>NZ_LIUT01000003.1:545293-630853 GCF_001277345.1 Paenibacillus solani | reverse complement strand
GCCCGTTGGTCAAGGGGTTAAGACACCTCCCTTTCACGGAGGTAACAGGGGTTCGAATCCCCTACGGGTCACCACTAACTTAAAATGCTTCAGGGGATGAGAACCACTACGGTTCGTCGGAGCATCAACTTCGTAAGCCTAGACTTCGCAGTCTCGAACGAAGTGAGAGTATCCCCTACGGGTCACCACTTAAGTTTTATAAAATAATTGCTTCTTATATCAATTTTTGTTATGATAGAAGTCGCTTTTACTCCGGAGGCTTAGCTCAGCTGGGAGAGCATCTGCCTTACAAGCAGAGGGTCAGCGGTTCGATCCCGTTAGCCTCCACCATATACACCTTTTAATGACGCGGGGTGGAGCAGTTCGGTAGCTCGTCGGGCTCATAACCCGAAGGTCGTAGGTTCAAATCCTGCCCCCGCAACCNTGCCTCGTGGAGGTGTAGAGGCCTAACATGCCTGCCTGTCACGCAGGAGATCGCGGGTTCGAATCCCGTCAGTTCCGCCATTATTTATAACTTTGGGATGAGATGAGTATCCGATATTGGGTTCCGTCAAAGTTCGCGAAGAGCTTTAAGGCTCGGTAGCTCAGTCGGTAGAGCAGAGGACTGAAAATCCTCGTGTCGGCGGTTCGATTCCGTCCCGAGCCACCATGTACGTTTTATAACTTTATATGCCGGTGTAGCTCAATTGGTAGAGCAACTGACTTGTAATCAGTAGGTTGGGGGTTCAAGTCCTCTCGCCGGCACCATTCTGGAGGATTAGTGAAGTGGCTAAACACGGCAGACTGTAAATCTGCTCTCTTCGAGTTCGGTGGTTCGAATCCATCATCCTCCACCAGTTTTTAGGGGCATAGTTTAAAGGTAGAACAACGGTCTCCAAAACCGTTGGTGTGGGTTCAATTCCTGCTGCCCCTGCCATTGAATATTTATAATGAACTTGGCGATCGTGGCGAAGGGGTTAACGCACCGGATTGTGGTTCCGGCATTCGTGGGTTCGAGACCCATCGGTCGCCCATTATTTCATTATGATTATTCTCCAAAAAAACTATTACATTATGGCGATCGTGGCGAAGGGGTTAACGCACCGGATTGTGGTTCCGGCATTCGTGGGTTCGAGACCCATCGGTCGCCCCATAGTTTTTTTGAAAATGTTGGGGATTAGCCAAGCGGTAAGGCAACGGACTTTGACTCCGTCATGCATAGGTTCGAATCCTATATCCCCAGCCATTTATTTTTAGTAAGCGGACGTGGCTCAGCGGTAGAGCATCGCCTTGCCAAGGCGAGGGTCGCGGGTTCGATTCCCGTCGTCCGCTCCATTTTTATTTCTGGCGCCATAGCCAAGTGGTAAGGCACAGCTCTGCAAAAGCTTTATCCCCAGTTCGAATCTGGGTGGCGCCTCCATAACACAATTTTGTGCCCTTAGCTCAGCTGGATAGAGCGTTTGACTACGAATCAAAAGGCCAGGAGTTCGAATCTCTTAGGGCACGCCATAATGCAAGCCGGTGTGGCGGAACTGGCAGACGCGCGCGACTCAAAATCGTGAGGGAAACCGTGGGGGTTCGAGTCCCTTCACCGGCATTATCAAAAGGAATGTAGACAGCTCATGTCTGCATTCCTTTTTCGTATATCTATATTTTTATCTTGATACACTGAATATCTTCGCAACCAGCCTTTATTCGCTTTATAACCTCTCACGTAATTTTTCACACCACTCCTTTATATACAACTTACGTTGCTTGTCATTTGCCCATAAGTTTCCTCCTTTTACTTTAGTAATCATCTACCTTTTCAAACATGATTGAATCAGAACTATCCAATTACTAGGGAGCTAGCGCTTAAGGCACCAAGAATCATGGGATGGGAGGCTCATGTACTTGATAGAAGGGCTTGAATAGGATATCTAGGATAGAGTTAAGACGTAAGTCTGTAGGTTGCCCCGCCTTAGGTCTAGGTTGAAAAACCGTCCACAGGCCGTTTTGAGAAAACTCAATATTACCTAAAATAGAGTCATAAGGTTGAACAAACGAAATAACGATCAAACAATAGAAAGGCGGTGTATAAATGAGGAATTCAAGAGGCAATGGAATGAGTATTTTATTGATTGGTTTAGGGATCCTGGTTCTTCTGGGAGTGTTCGGTCCTCTGCTTGGCTGGTTATTCAGTCTTCTAATCCCAGTACTGATCGTCGCTTTAGGGTACTACGGTATCCGGAGAGGAAACACCCTGATGGGATGGGTCGTTCTAGGTATCGGTTTGGTCTGGTTGATGAGTAAGTTGTCCTGGGTGCTGGCTCCGATCCTTGGAATAATCTTAATCGTCTACGGGGTGTCCCGAATGAAGAATGGCAGACACCGCTACTAATAATGGACAGAACTTAAAATAACATACATGAATAGCGGATCATGATAGATGAGGAGGGCTAAACCAAAATGAGTGTTTTTCGACGGATAAGAGATATTACCGTAGCAACTTTGAATGAAAAGCTCGAGCAGAGCCAGGATCCGGTTCGATTGATCGACCAGTTCCTGCATTCAACGAGACAAGACATCGTAGAAGCTGAGAAACTGCAGCAGCAATGCCAGGTACACTCCAGGCAGCTGAAGCAGCAGGTGGATCAAGCAGAGAACATGCGTGATAAGCGTGAAGAGCAGGCTCTGCTTGCACTAAAAGCTGGCGAAGATCATCTTGCCAAGCTGGCACTGCAAGAGAAGCTGATCTATGAGGAAAAGATTGAACAATATCAAGGTCTGTTAACCTCAAGCCTTGAGTCGCTAAAAGAGATCGAAGAGCAGCTTGGTGAGCTGCGCATGGAGTACCAGACGGTATACAGCAAGCGCCAATATTATGTGGCCCGAGTAGAGACGCTTCGTCTTCAGCAAAAGATGAATGAGCGTACAGGCTCCTATGGTGGAGGTCCTGATGTACCTAAGATGTTCAATCGTCTTGAAGACCGCATCAGCGACTGGGAACTGGAGGCGAGAAGCCTTCGCGATCTACGCCGCATGGGGCAGGAATACATGGATCAGGCTGGAGAGTCTGTCTCCACCGTATTGGAAAAGGAGCTTGCCCGCCTGAAGCAAAAGCTGAACAATAACAGCGGAAAGGAGTAACCATGACTAAATTGTACCGTTCCAACCGCGATAAGATGTTTACAGGATTGATCGGCGGTATATCCGATTATTTTGGAATCGAATCTACCCTGCTTCGAATCATATTTGTAGTCAGTGTCTTTTTCTCAGGCGGTACATTGCTTTTGATCTATCTGATTGCATCTCTGGTGGTTCCTAAAGAGCCCTATTATCATGATCCTTACGGTCCTCCGCAAGGAAGACATGGCGGCGGATACCGTCCCCACGATCATCGGGGCCCAGGACCAGGTTATAACAGCTACAACGATGGCTATGGACGTCAGAACTATTCGAACGAACATGGACATTTTGGTCCGAGATATGACCGGCCGAATGAATCCAGAAGCAATGGGTCAGCGGACTCCGATCTGGATGCAATGATGAAGGATATCGAGAAGAAAGCAATGCAAAAAGAAATTGAAGAATTGAAGAAAAAACTTTCGAACTATGAGAAGGGAGATAAATAACATGGGAGTATTTAAAAGACTTAAAGATATGACGAAGGCATCGGTGAATGAGCTGTTGGATAAAGTAGAGGATCCGATCGTAATGCTGAACCAGTACCTGCGTGACATGGAGGCAGAAATTCATGAAGCAGAGGTAACCGTCGCGAAGCAAATGGCGAATGAGCGTCGCATGAAGCAGCGTGTTGATGAAGCTGTGAAGATGGCTGCTCAACGCGAAGCACAAGCTGAATTAGCTTTGAAAAACGGTCAGGAAGAGGTAGCTCGCAAGCTGCTTGAGGAAAAAATCTACTTCGACCAAAAAGAAACCGAGTACGTGGAATTGCATATGCAATCCGAGGCTCAAGCCAAAGAACTCGTAGCTCAGCTGCATGAAATGAAAGACGAGTTCTATAAAATGCGCAACAAGCGTAATGAGCTCGTAGCTCGCGCTCAAATGGCCAAAGCGAAGAAGCAAATGTCTCAAGTGAGCAGCCTGCATACGATCGAAAGCGGCAGTGCTTCGATGGGCTTCCACCGCATGGAGGAAAAAATCATGCAAATGGAAGCGGAAGCTGATGTACTCCGCGCTCCATACCGCCCTAACAGTGCCGTATACACAAGTCCGGTAGATGCTGAGAAGCAATTGAAGGTAGACGAGCAGCTGCAAGCGCTCAAGAACAAAATGGGGAATTCTTCGAAATCCGAGTAATTCCCTGAACAAGTCAGCAAAATAAGCACAAACCATATTCGAACACATGGTTCATATGATATGCTATACGAATGAGCTTGTCCGTATAGTGCAGGCAAAGCCATACAGTGGGAATCTCCCGCTGATATGGCTTTTCCGAGCTTATATCTAGGTCATCAAGGAGGTGCGACATGGACAGAAACCGCTGGATAGCAGTTGGTTTAATTAGCTTGGGTATTATTATGCTTTTCGGCCGTTGGTTTGGTTTCTTCACCATCGTCGCCCTGCTGCTTATGTTGGCAGGCGTTCTTCAGATCAGAGAAGGCCGTGTGAAGAAAGGATATATTCTGCTCGCCGTTGGTGCCGTTCTGCTGCTGCTGGAGCATCTCATGTTGATTATAGGCATTAGCTTGATATCGCTAGGTATTTTCTATGGCAAATCCAAACGCGCTCATACCACGACAGGGTATGTTCAGAAGCAGAATTTTATGTCCAATTTTGATTGGGACCGTGCACCGTGGGTGATGCGCAGTTTGAGTGTGTGGCATGTGCTTGGAGAAGCGGATATCGATCTGTCTCTTGCGCTTCCTGAGGAACGCCAAACCGTTCTCATGTTCCACGGACTGCTGGGAGATCTTGATGTAATCGTCCCGGACTATTATGGGGTAGAGGTGGAGGCATCCATCTTGTTTGGCTCGATTCATATGGACGAACGGAAAGAAACCGGGGTATTAAACCGTTTGCGGTATCAATCACCCAATTATGAAACCAGTGAATATAAAGTGAAATTGATTGTCTCTTATTTAGGCGGAGATTTGAATATAAGAATGACGTGATTTGTTCTGCTAAACCATTCAGGAGGGTTGCCCCGTGGAAACGGAAAAGAAAGCAAATATGATTACCCGAAGTATGCGTGAGGGGACCCTTCTGGGATTGGTTGTCATGCTAGTTGTCCTGTATTTATTATATACATATGGCTATCTTCAACCGTTCGAGACTTGGAAGAATCGAGTTGAAGCAGGCATTACCCTGGTGTTACTTCCGATTGGGCTAGGCGCGATTTATGGGTTCTTCCAGGGATACCGGGTCAAACGACGGGTGGATCTTGTAAGAGAGACCTTGGTAAACTGGGAAAAGGGCAGCCTTACTGATGTAATGCCGGAGATCGGCGAGGATGAGGTAGGGCGGCTCGGAGAGCAGCTCGTAACAATCAGCAAACGGTGGGAAGAGCAGGTTTCTTCCTTGCAGCGATTATCCACAAACAATGCCCAGCTTGCCGAGCAGGCCAGGGTCACAGCGATTGTGGAAGAGAGACAGCGGCTGGCGCGCGAGCTCCACGATGCAGTATCTCAACAGCTGTTTGCGATTTCGATGACGGCAACTGCTGTGGGCAGGACGCTGGATAAGGATTTTGACAAAGCACAGCGCCAGGTCGCTCTGATTGAGGAAATGTCGGCCGTTGCGCAATCGGAGATGAGAGCGCTGCTTCTTCATCTCCGACCGGTTTATTTGGAAGGGAAAGCACTTGAACAGGGACTGTGGGATTTAATTAAGGAATTGCGTATCAAAGTACCGATGGAAATTACGTTTGAGATGGACGATGACATCCATTTGCTTAAAGGGATCGAGAATCATCTGTTCCGTATCATCCAGGAGGCCATGTCGAATACCCTTCGGCACTCGAAGGCGGAGAAAATGGATATCCGTATTCATCGCAGGCAGAACACCGTTCGGGTGATGCTGCGGGATGATGGGGTCGGTTTTGAAATGGATGATAAAAAACAAACGTCCTATGGCCTTTCGACGATGCAGGAACGGGTGACGGAGATTGGTGGTTCGCTGCAGTTCATAACGGCCCCGGGTAAGGGAACGCGAATTGAGATTATCGTGCCACTAATAAACGAAGAACGTAAACGGGGGGATGGAGATGGAAACGCCGATTAAGGTGCTGCTGGTCGATGATCACGAGATGGTGCGGATCGGGTTGGCAGCCGTGCTTGGCACAGAAGACGGTATTGAGGTCGTAGGGGAAGCGGGCAGCGGCGAAGAAGGCATACGATTAGCCCAGGAATATCATCCGGATGTGGTGCTGATGGACCTCGTAATGGATGGAATGGATGGCATTGAGACCACGCGTCTGCTGATGAATCAGTTCCCGAATCTGAAAGTAATTGTACTGACCAGTTATCTGGACGATGAGAAGATGTATCCGGTGATAGAAGCTGGGGCGTTCAGCTATTTGCTGAAGACATCCCGGGCTTCCGAAGTAGCAGATGCTATACGTGCAGCCGCACGCGGGCAATCGGTACTGGAATCTCAAGTAGCCTCCAAGATGATGAACCGTTTTCGTCATCCGCAAAATGAAGCACCGGCGCATAACGATTTGACTGACCGGGAGATGGAAGTGCTGCGGCTCCTGGCCCAGGGCAAATCCAATCAGGATATTGCTGACGACTTAATTATTGGCATCAAAACTGTAAAGTTCCACGTAACCAATATATTAGGCAAGTTAGGTGTTGAGGATCGGACTCAAGCCGCGATATACGCATACAAGAATGGGCTGGCTGAATAGTAAGGGCCGGCTTCTTTTTTTGTATGGAAGTGGCATAACTTAAAGCATATATTGTGGCAGGCAAAGACTCCCGGGGGCGGGAGCTTTTTTTATTTGTGAAGCTGCTCTAGAATCAACAAGGATTTTTTGGTATGAGGAGGTATAAATCGAGATAGATGAGGTCATCCTTTTACTAGATTGATAGATTCGGATGAGGGGGAGCTCATAATGCGGAACGTTCGTGTACAATTGATGGTGATGATGCTGTTACTGTGCGGGGCAGCGGGTATAATGATGGGGTTTGCCGGAGTAACCGAAAGTCATCGAGACGGTGCGAACGTTCCGCATCCATTGGAAGCATCAGCGACCTCAGGAAGACAGGCCATCGAAGGGTTTGGAGGATCGGAAGCAGCAGAGAAAAGCGAAAGTGATCTAGCCCTGCTTGCAGCGCTTGGTCTGGAACATATGGAGTCTTCGGCACTCCTCACGGTAAAAATTCAAGGTGAATTGATAAGTTCTTTAACGGAGGATCAAGCTAAGACAGCAGCGCAGCAGCTGGCTCATACAATAGGGCTCTCCGGGGTTACCACATCGCAGCTCCAAGGTAATGAAGTTTTTCAAGCAGAAGGTAAACTCTCTGAGGTTTCGGTCCATCTCAATTGGGCGATAGCGAAGGGAGGACACAGTTACGTTAGAGTCATGCTTGTGGGAGAAGCGGCCAGGAATACCCGCGAAATGACGAACTTAAAGGAGCACATTCAAGAACAAATGGAAGAAGCAGGCATAGCGAATAACTGGAATGCGTCCATTCAAGGTTATGCATCGACGTCTACAGATGTCCAGGCAACGATGGCAGAGGTAGAGGAAAGCGCTGGCCAGAAGCTTTCACTTCGTATGGTGGAAAAATATGAAGATGTGAAGACATTAAGTCGTTCTTATGAAGCTCCTTCATTAGGCACATTCGTGCAGAGCGGCAATACACCCATTCATATGCAGATGGCCGTGCATGAAGATTCGGTGAAGAAAAGTAGTAGAATTACGATCGGATTTCCCGTCATTACAATAGAATATTGAAAATGATATTTGAAACTACGGTGAAAAAATATGAATTGAGATAGCATACTTGAAATGAATATGCTAAAATGTCATCACATCGAAGTAAGTTTGGATGCATAAAAATACACTATAATTTATAGAAAGAATGAGGAGCCATGGCTGAAAATCAAAATCTAGATACATTGAAAGCACCGGGCGCTGTATTTTTCATCTTTGGAGCGACTGGTGATTTGGCAAGACGTAAGTTGTTTCCGGCGATCTACAGTCTATATCGGGAAGGAAAACTGGATGAGGATTTTGCGGTAATCGGCGTGGCGCGACGTCCGCGAACCCAAGAAGAGTTTAGGGAGGACGTTTATCGTTCAATTCAGGAATTCTGCCGATATAGTTCGGAGCAGGATAGTGAATGGAATGCATTTGCACAGCATTTTGAATATAAATCTCTAGACATCAACAATATTGACGGATTCCGTGAGCTGCGTGAACAAACGGAACAATTGGAGTCGAAATTTAATATACCGGGTAACCGCCTGTTCTATCTGGCGCTGGCGCCGGAATTGTTCGGCAGCGTATCCTTTAACCTGATGAAGGGCGGGATGCTTGAGGGAGAAGGCTGGAACCGACTGGTGATCGAGAAGCCGTTCGGCTATGACCTCGAATCAGCTGCCAAACTGAACGAAGAGATTCGTAAAGTGTTCAAGGAAGAGGAAATTTACCGGATCGACCATTATCTTGGTAAAGAAATGGTGCAGAACATCGAAGTTATACGTTTTGCTAATGCTTTCTTTGAGCCGCTGTGGAATAACAAGCATATCGCGAACATTCAGATTACGCTTGGTGAGACGGTTGGTGTCGAGGAGCGCGGAGGGTACTATGATCATGCAGGCGCACTAAGAGATATGGGACAAAACCATATCCTGCAGCTGTTAACCATGATAGCGATGGAGCCGCCTAGCCGTTTGCTCGCAGAAGATATTCGCGACGAGAAGGTCAAGGTGCTGCGCTCCCTGCGTCCATATGCCTCTAACGAAGAAGTGAAGAACAACGTCGTTCGCGGTCAATATACGAAGGGTTCTGCGGGCGGAAAAGATCTGCCGGCGTATCGCGAAGAGGACAAGGTTAATCCGGAATCCAACACGGAGACATATTTTGCTGCGAGAGTGTTCGTGGACAATTTCCGCTGGGCGGGGGTACCATTCTATATCCGTACAGGGAAACGTCTTCCGGTTAAGACAACCGAGGTAGTTGTCGAGTTCAAGCGGATGCCAACCAATGTCTATTTGGGCCAAAAACATTCTCTGGAACCTAACCTGCTCGTTATTCGCGTGAATCCGATGGAAGGCATCTATGTGAAGATTAACGCGAAGAAGCCGGGATCAGAGTCCGAAATCGCACCGGTAGCGATGGATTTCTGCCAAAGCTGCATTGTGGGCATTAACTCTCCGGAAGCTTACGAACGTCTATTGCATGATGCTGCACGCGGGGATTCCACTTACTTTACCCGCTGGGACGAAGTGGCGTCGGCATGGTCCTTCGTGGATCGGATCGCAAACGCTTGGAAAGAAAACCAAGGCGAGCTGGAATCATACCCTGCTGGTTCTTGGGGACCGGACAAGGCAGATGAGCTTCTGAAGGAAGACGGATTCCACTGGTGGCCAGTAAACGGTCAGCTTGAGGATAATGTAGTCTGGTTGAAAAAATAACCTTGTTTAACATAATTACATGACAAAAAATCATCCCCTTGCACACGGCGCCTGGGGATGATTTGCGTATAAATTGTGGTACAATGATATACATGACTTTAGTTACGAAGGGATTTGTGAAATGGCAAAGCTAATAGATGAACTGCAGCATGAAGTGGATAAGCGTCGTACGTTTGCGATTATTTCCCACCCTGACGCTGGTAAAACAACACTGACTGAGAAGCTGCTCTTGTTCGGGGGCGCCATTCGTCTGGCTGGATCGGTTAAAGCTCGCAAAGCTAGCAAGCATGCAACGAGTGACTGGATGGAGATTGAGAAGCAACGGGGAATCTCGGTTACCTCGTCGGTTATGCAATTTGATTATTTAGGGCATCGAATTAACATATTGGATACGCCCGGTCACCAAGACTTCAGTGAGGATACCTATCGGACATTAACGGCCGCTGACAGTGCCGTCATGTTGATTGACGTAGCCAAGGGGGTTGAGGCCCAGACCATTAAGCTGTTTCAGGTTTGTGCCAAGCGGGGGATTCCGATTTTTACTTTTATTAATAAACTCGACCGGGAAGGGCGCAGCCCGTTTGATCTTATGGAAGAACTCGAGCAGGTTCTCGGTATTCGTTCCGTACCGATGAATTGGCCGATCGGTTCCGGCCGTGACCTGTGCGGTGTGTACGACCGGGTTAAGAATCAGGTTGAATTATTCCAGGGAGACGACCATTCCAAGATTGAAGTACAGAAGGTCGAAGGATATGAGGACCCGGTGATTCGCGAGATGGCTGGAGAGTATCTGCATGATCAGTTGTGCCAGGACTTGGAGCTGCTGGACGTTGCCGGTGATCCATTCGATCTGGACAAAGTGTTAAAAGGGCAGTTAACGCCTGTATTCTTCGGCAGTGCAATCAATAACTTTGGTGTTCAAACCTTCCTAGAGAATTTCCTTCAACTTGCGCCGAAGCCGGAGCCCCGTGTTAGTAAGGCTGGTTTGGTGGAACCCACCAACGAGAAGTTTTCGGGATATGTTTTTAAAATCCAAGCCAATATGAATCCGGCTCACCGGGACCGCATCGCTTTCTTGCGGATTGTATCGGGCAAGTTCGAACGCGGAATGAGCGTGAAGCATGTACGGGTAGGCAAGGATATCAAGCTGTCGCAGCCGCAGCAGTTCTTGGCGCAGGACCGTGATATTGTACAGGAGGCATATCCTGGCGATATTATCGGTCTGTTTGACCCGGGAATTTTCCGGATCGGAGACTCTCTGAGCCAGGGAGGGGAAGTTGTATTCGACGAGCTTCCTACATTCTCTCCAGAGATCTTTGCTAAAGTGACGGTAAAGAACGCGCTTAAGCATAAGCAGTATCAAAAAGGGATTGACCAATTAACGGAAGAAGGAACCATTCAGGTATTCCGCACGGTGAGTTTTGATGAGTCGATTCTGGGGGTTGTAGGTCAGCTCCAGTTCGAAGTGTTCGAGTATCGGATGAAAGGGGAGTACGGGGTCGATGTCCAGCTTCAACGGATGCCGTATCAGTTTGCCCGCTGGATCGTGGACGATAATATTGACCCATCCAAGTTCCGGATTAACTCTACCCTGGTGAAAGACAAGAAGGATAATTACGTGGTTCTGTTCGAGAATGAGTATGCCATGAGAACGGCCATGGAGAAGAATCCGACCGCCAAGTTTCTGGAAACCGCTCCATAAGATACGAGATAAATTATATATAGATAGAACAATCCCCTAGCTATAACAGCTTAGGGGATTGTTCTTGTTGATTGTGGGTTATCCCTGTAGATTTCCGGGCGTAACGGTTTTCAAGTGACTATGAAGGGAGGAGACAAGGCTAGTCTGTTGAACAACATCCATGTCCTTCCACATCATTTCAAACATTACACCGAGTCCCGGCAGGGCGGCTTCAGGCCCGTCAACGGAACCCTCGATCATGGAGCGCAGCTCTTCCTCGTCCTGGTTATGGACTTTATGAATGACAGCTTGCCTTAGATCTAACAATATGGACATCGAAATGTTCCTCCTTGTTATGAAAGGGTCATTGTGTAATGTGCCCGTTCAAGAGCAGTTACATTCAAGTATTCGAAGCAGTATGATATACTGTTATCATTCATATCAGGATTGACCTAGGCTCGTGGAGGGATATAAATATGGCTAAGAAGCAGTACGCAGTAATCGGTATGGGGCGTTTTGGCACCAGTGTTGCCAAGGAACTGAGTGGTATGGGATTTGACGTATTGGCCGTAGACGCGAGCGAACAGCGTGTTCAAGAAATTGCGAATATGGTTACGCATGCTGTATCAGCAGATTCAACGGATGAAGAGGCCCTTCGCGCGCTCGGCATCCGAAATTTTGATGTGGTTGTCGTAGCGATCGGGGAAGACATTCAATCCAGCATTCTGACGACGCTGATTTTGAAAGATCTTGGAGTACCTGCCATTATTGTAAAGGCAAAGAATGAGCTGCACGGAAAAGTACTTAATAAAATCGGTGCCGACAAGGTGATTTTTCCTGAACGTGACATGGGGCTGCGGGTTGCTCACCATTTAGTGTCACCGAATATTTTGGATTATATCGATTTGTCGGATGACTACAGCATCATGGAGATGCTGGCTACTGGCGATTTGATCGGCCATAACCTGATAGAGCTTGATATTCGGGCACGGTTTGGCTGCAACGTCATGGCGATTCGAAGTGACTCGGACATGAATATTTCGCCGAGCCCCGATGACCGTATTGAGGAAGGCGATATTCTCGTTATTGTGGGACATAAGAATGACTTAACGAAGCTGGAGCTTGCTTATCCGAAATAAGAATTTCGACCGTGAGCGCTTGCTCCGGACGTCCGGTTGTATATATGCTAAGAAACGGATGGGTTAACAGATGGAGATATTATCAACGCAGAATGCCAGAGTGAAGGGCTGGGCACAGCTGCAGGAGAAAAAACACCGGGACAAGCAAAACAAATACGTGGTAGAAGGCGTTCATCTCGTGCAGGAAGCTCTGTCATCCGGAGCGGACATTGAGTGCGTGGCTTATGATGTGGAGAAGGGTATTCCCCAAGAGATCCGTCATATCTCGGATACGGGTCAAGGTGTCGAATGGATCGGCGTATCCCACGCCGTCATATCGAAGGTGAGCGATACGCCTTCACCGCAGCAGGTGTTCGCCGTTGTCCGCAAGGAAGCACGGCAATGGCAGGATCTGATTCTGCGTGAGAGCGGCCTGGTGATTGTTCTGGACGGGCTTCAAGATCCGGGGAATGTGGGAACCATCATACGAAGTGCAGATGCCGTAGGGGCTGCTGGCGTCGTTCTGGGTCGCGGCTGCGCGGATTTGTACAATCCCAAAACGCTGCGTTCTACGATGGGCTCTCTTTTTCATTTACCGGTGCTAGAAGGTGATTTGCTGAGCATTTTGCCGGAAGCCAGGGAACGGGGAGCGAGGTTGGTCACAACCTTGCTGGAAGGCAAACGCTCCTGCTTTGAGTATGATTTTACTGGGACAAGCTGGATCGTAATTGGCAGTGAAGGACGCGGGGTCTCACCCGAGGTAGCGCTACTTGTGGACGACGCGATCCGCATTCCTATGCCGGGACAGGCTGAATCGTTGAACGCGGCCATGGCAGCTTCCGTATTAATGTATGAGGCATTGCGGCAAAAAGAGTATGCTGATCGATAAGGGTGTGTATGAATTTGCAAGGCAGGAAAAGATTAGCGCGGCTGATCCTCTTCCTGCCTTTTTTATTTAGTTTTGAACCAGATTGGCCACAATATCAGAGGGGTTCGAAAGGAGTTCATCAAAGTGTACGAGCCAAAAACAAAAGAAACGGATCATAGCGTGATAGAGTTTATCGAGCAGGTGGATTCGCCAAAAAAGCGGGAAGATGCCTATCGCTTGCTGGAAATTTTCGAAGAGACGAGCGGTTTTGAAGCCAAGATGTGGGGACCGAGTATCATCGGATTTGGCACTTATCATTACCGCTACGATTCCGGGCACGAAGGAGATGCCCCATATGTAGGCTTTTCTCCGCGAAAGGCGAAAATCAGCCTGTATTTTGCACCTGGTGACGAGCAACGTGCGAACCTGCTGCAAAATTTTGGCAAGCATACGGCTGGGAAGGGCTGTGTTTATATCAACAAAGTTGCGGATATTGATACTGAAGTGCTGAGGCAGTTGATTCTCGAATCGATCACTTTTTTGAAGCAGACCTATCCGGATCAATCCTAATTGTTGGGTCACGGAAAAAACGTAAGATGCTCCTGCTTGGTTATGACTTAGACGGTAAGCAGCACGTAGTATGTGACTAATAGAGATGGGTAGTATTGGTATTTGACGTGTGATTGGGATGGCGTCTATAATTCAATATGAAACCAAATGGTTTCCTAATTCTACACATAGGTGAGGTATGCTCTTAATATGAACAATTCATCCAACGGCAAGCTGCCGGATATTCGTCATTCGATTGTACTTAAAGCACCCATCGAGAAGGTGTGGAGAGCCGTGGCAACAGCAGAAGGAATTTCGGCCTGGTTCATGCCAAACAATTTTGAACCTGTGGAAGGCTTTGAGTTCACCTTGAATGCGGGCCCTTTCGGGAATTCACCATGCAAGGTCACGTTGATTGACGAGCCCAACCGTTTATCCTTCAAGTGGGGTAAGGATTGGAGCCTTACATTCGAACTGGTGCAGCAGGGAGATGATACGGAATTCACACTCATACACAGCGGATGGACAGCGGATCAAGTGACTGAGTTCGGGGAAGCTCATGATATCGTAAGAGGCCGGATGGACAACGGCTGGGCAGGCATTGTTCAGAAACTTGCTGGATACGTTGGAGAATAATCGATGTCGCAAGCTGTTCCGAAGCATGATGTGTATCAAGCTATTGCCGATCCCACTCGCCGAAAGCTGCTTGGTTTGTTAAGTGATAAGGAAATGCCGGTGAAAGAAATTACGGGACATTTTTCGATGACGCGCACGGCCGTGTCCAAGCATCTCCGTATTCTGGAGGAAGCGGGACTTGTACGGGACCGCAAGGTTGGACGCGAAACGCGATACCGTCTGGATGCTGAACCGCTTAAGGAATTGAAGGATTGGCTGGCTTACTTTGACCGCTTCTGGGAAAATAAACTATCGATGCTGCGATATTATGTGGAAGAACAACAAGAAGATCCTTCAGACAATGACAAGTAAATCTTTGGTCGTTGTCTGAAGGATGAGTACAAAAAAGAAGAACCCGATGGACTCCATCCGGGTTCTTCTTTTTTTCCATATGTCTGCATACGTTCTATACAGGAGAGCTTGTCATTTAAATCTGCTCCTCGGGGCAAAAATAGGAGGGACCAAGCATGAGGCGAAAGAGATGGGGAAGCAGACGTTTATCTTTTCCGTCCCTGTCATGGCCCAGACCAAGAAGAGCTTATAAGCCACCGTCACGCAGAGGCAGAGGATTCCGACCCATCCGGCCTGCAGCACACAGCCGAAGGAGCCCTAGAGTTGAGCGGCGGCGCAGCACGAAAAAATGGTGGCTGATTGGCACTTTGCTGCTACTGTTCGGGATTTTCAAGTTTTTTACCTATATTGAACAGAATCTGCGGCCACCGATCATGCATTTAGCTCAAATCAGAGTGAAGCAGATTGCTACCGAAGCGATTAATAATGCGATCACGTCGCAGGTAACGCAGGGGAAGGATTTTGATAACCTTGTTAATTGGAAGACAGATCGATCAGGCAAGGTAACGGGATTTATGCTGAATTATGCCGAGCATTTGAAAATCACGTCCCATACGACGGAGGTTGTACAGAACACGCTGAATGATATTCATAAGCGAAAGGAGCATATCCCGCTTGGACAGGTATTACAGAGCCCGATCATCGCCTCGTTCGGTCCACAGATTCCGTTAAAGATCGAGCCGCAGGGAGCAGTAAAGGTTCAGTTGGATACCAGACAGCAGGGTGCCGGCATCAACATGATTTTGGTAGAGGTATACGTTCATATTGTTACCGAAGTAGCGGTAGTCGTTCCATTTGACATGGAACCGCAGATTGTGGAAACCGATATTCCGATTTCATATCTGCTCGTGGTTGGCGATGTGCCGATGTACTATTATGATGGTCAGGGGAAAGCTGTCGGCGAGAATAAGGCAACCGCACCGAGCATAGCCATCCCGCCGCCTGCAACCAATGAGAACCAACATAACATTCAGCCGGAAGATCCGTCTGGGTCAACTTCACAACCGAACCCATCGGAGGGAACCATTCCTGTTGTCCCTTCACCTGGCGGTAATAACTTACCAGGAGAGCATGAGGGGACGGGTATAGTGGATTAACGATAAGAAAGCGCGCCTCTGACTAAAGAAGCGCGTTTATTTCTTTGAGCGTTTCTCTTCAGTCTCCCAGTGCTTCAGCAGCGGAAAAGGATCGAAGGCCCATTCGGTCAACCCGGTATCCCGGTAGATGCCGTAATGGAGATGCGGCGGAAATTTGCCTTGGGTTCCAGGCTTCCCGTAACCTGAACTGCCGACCCAGCCGAGGGTTTGGCCCGGCTTCACGACATCACCGAGTGTGATCCCTTTGTCAAAGCCCTGCAGGTGGGCGTAATAGTGGTAATGATTGTTCAGATCACGGATACCAATGCGCCATCCGCCATATTTATTCCAGCCTTTAATTTCGACAACGCCGTAACAGGTGCTACGTACAGGGACACCGTAATGGGCAAACAAATCGGTTCCCTCGTGGACTCTTCTTCCTCCCCAGTTTCGACCCATCCCGAATGTGCTCCGGTATGAATAGCTGCTTTTGACCGGGAGAGGAAATGCATGGTCAAACAAGTCCAGCTTCCCAAAGGTCTCGTACAGTTTGGCATACTGCATGACCCTCTGTACGGCCCGGGTGTTCTGATAGTAAGACCATAATCCTATGCTGAAATCATCAGTTGCATGTCCATAGGGAGCAAGTCTTGTTGCGACGGTATAGAGCAGGTCGGTATCATTGTTAGAATCTGCCTTGCCATCTCCATCCCCATCCAAACCGATGCCGGAGAACACATTGATCGATGTAGGATCTGTATCTTCTTGATTGGGATTTAATGGGCCAGCCCATCTTGCCTGAGGAATGAAAATGCCCAGCATCCGTTCCGGGTGCTTGCGATCCTTGGGATGTACACGGGTGAGCGTTCGTTCATACTGATCAATAGCAGCCAGACGATACCAGGGGATCTGGGTGAGGGTGGAAACTTGCTCGTACAGCGATTTTCGATTTGCAAAAATGGTATCAGGCTCAGCCGTTCCTGCCGCACTAACCTCCTTGGTAACCGTGTCAGAGGCAGAAGGGACGGAGGCTGCAACCGGCCCGCATAAACCGAAGGCAGCGGTGATGCCAGCCGTCACTCCTGCAATCCAGCGATATATAGTGCCTCGCTTCGCTAGTCTGTTAATCTTCAAGTGTCCTTCTCCTCCTTCGAGATAGTTATTTAAAGGATGGACAGTCCCGCCTACACTGTAGGGTGATTCCAATGAAGGATTTTTATCCATGCCGCAACTAGATCAATCCCATATCGATGCGAAACAAGTAATATGATGGCTTTCATGATATAATATTGGACAGCAAATGATGGGTTATGTCTTGAGCTATATCAATACATTCGAAAGAAGGTTCGTAATTTGACTAAAACTAAACAGCCAAAACCTGACTGGATTCGAATCAAGCTGACTACGGGCGATAATTATAAAGAAATTAAAAGCATGATGCGATCCAAGACGCTTCATACGGTGTGTGAAGAGGCTCGCTGTCCCAATATTTACGAATGCTGGGCGAACCGAACAGCAACCTTTATGATTCTGGGTGATATTTGCACCCGCGCTTGCCGTTTCTGCGCTGTGAATACAGGGCTTCCTACGGAGCTGGATCTCCAGGAGCCGGAACGCGTAGCGGAAGCAGCGGAACAGATGAATCTGCGTCACTGTGTTGTAACAAGCGTGGCACGGGATGATCTTAAAGATGGTGGTGCCTACATATTCGCTGAAACCGTCAAAGCCATTCGTAGACGATTGCCGCTCTGTTCGGTGGAAGTGCTGATTCCCGATTTCATGGGGAGCGAAGAAGCGCTCCAAATCGTCATGGATGTGAAGCCTGATATTCTAAACCATAACATCGAAACCGTGGAAAGAATGTCGGATCGGGTACGTGCAAAAGCCAAGTATACTCGTTCGTTACAGCTGTTGAAGAATGCGAAGGCCATGAAGCCTGACATTCCGACCAAGTCCAGCATAATGCTTGGCGTGGGTGAGCAATGGGATGAAATATTGAAAACGATGGATGACTTGCGTGCGGTGGACTGCGATATTATGACGATCGGCCAATATTTACAACCTTCGCCAAAACATCTGAATGTGGAAAAATACTATACACCGGAAGAATTTGCGCTCCTCAAAGAAGAAGGTATGAAGCGCGGATTCAGTCATGTGGAGTCCGGACCACTCGTGCGCAGCTCCTATCATGCACACGAGCAAGTAAAATCAGCAGAACGTAACAAGGAAGAGACCGTAAAGTCTTAACCTACGAAAAAGGCAGGGGAAGCTTTCAATGATCATTATCGGGAACAAAAGTTATGAGTTGTTAAAGGACCATCGAGACGGCTGGAATCAGGAAGCTTTCCGGGAGCGGTACAGTGAAGTGCTGGATCGTTATGATTACATCGTGGGTGATTGGGGATACAACCAGCTTCGCCTAAAGGGCTTCTATCGTGACAACCATCCGAAGGCTGCCAAGGATTCCACCTTCTCGAGCATGTCCGATTACATTAATGAATATTGCAATTTTGGTTGTGCTCATTTTGTTCTCCAAAAGATCAAGGAGCACAAAGACACAAAAGAACGGGACCCCAAGGAATTAGCGGAAACGCGCGAAGGCTCTTCCAAGGAAGAGCCGAAGGGGAATAAAGAGAAGGCTCAAGATGTTCCTAAGCCTGGCAAAGAACGTGAGCGGCGTGAGGTGAAGGAGACAAGATGCGAGCCTCGAGAGTCTAAAGAACCCAAAGAAAAGGACGCAAAGCCTGCCAAGGAGGCTGAGACTCCTTCTTCAGAGCCGAGTCAATAAAAAAGAACGATCTCCTGCTGCAGGAGATCGTTCTTTTTTGTAGGAATTAGCCAAGGAATGCATCACGGACACGATTCCAGAAAGGGAACGGCCGATAACGTGCAAAACTGACCTGCTGCTCCGCTACTTGACAGCGTACGGAAACGAGGTCATCAATTGAGATATTCACGTGATCGATCGTAAGGAGCAAGCGTTGTTCTTTACGAGAAAATATATCACAATGATGATGCTTGGGCAGAAGTAGTGGAGAGCCCAGCGTACGGAATATCCGGTTGTTTATGGAGGCGATTTCCGCGATCTGTAGAGCATCGATCGAAGGATGAACCATCGCCCCACCAACACTCTTGTTATAGGCTGTGCTGCCTGACGGCGTGGACACACAAATGCCGTCTCCCCTAAACATCTCAAAGGTTACATCATTGATGTCAATCTGCGCGACAACCGTACCGTCAACGCCTTTCAGCGTAAATTCATTTAAGGCAATATAAGAGGACGTCCCTGATTTCTTATGGATATCCAATTGAACCAGGGGATACTTAACGAGTCGGGGCTTCATGCCGCCCTGTCCACTTTCTCCGCTCATATGATCGATAAGCTCCGTTAGTTCATCAGCCTTCCAGTCAGCATAGAATCCCAGATGGCCCGTATGAACACCGACAAAAGCGAGATCAGGTATCCGATCGATAAAAGTGTGGAAGGCGTGCAGCATTGTGCCGTCTCCCCCGATTGAGACCACAATCTCCGGAGATTCTGCATCCAGCACAAACCCTCGCTGTTCCGCCAGCTTGTGAAACTGCTGGGTCAGCTCGACAGACAATGGGTCACCGCGGTCCAGAACATAATATCTCAAGTTGATAAGCTCCTTTGTAAGGTTATATAAAGATGATAATCAATCTTGGAGAAGAACACAATGTTCACCTTGGGAATTTGCGGAATTTCTGCTGCAAACGTCTAATAAACGGAATGAACAATGCCATACCAATCATAAAACCGATCAGAATGCAGAAAACCGCCATAATATGGGTATACCCGTTAAGCACGGATTCCGAAACAATCGATTGGGCCATGGTCGAAACGGTAGATCCCATCGTGCTGTTCCACAACAGCAATACCGCTGCAGCCGCAATAAAACCATGTATAAGTCTAGCGATGAGAAAAGGAAAATACCTGAGGTTGGTTGAGTTCAGAATACTAATGATTTGAGCATGGACCGACAAGCCGCCCCAGGACAATATAAAAGCAGCCGCAGCTGTTTTGAATGACAGCGGAATTTCTGGCCCCGCTTCTCCGGCATACTGCGCTCCAAGCGTTACTTCGAATAAGCCGCCTACGGTGGCAGTAGATAGGGATTCAGGCATCCCGAACAGGGATAATAACAAACGGATCGCTTCGGTTAGCGCTGGCATGACGCCGGCACGGGTCCAAAGCTCTAAAAATACAGAGAAGAACACCACCAATCCGCCGACGACAATGATCAACTGAAGGGATGAATCTATCGATTGTCTCAGCAGAGTGCCAAGGTC
Organism: Paenibacillus solani; assembly: GCF_001277345.1. GTDB lineage: Bacteria > Bacillota > Bacilli > Paenibacillales > Paenibacillaceae > Paenibacillus_AQ > Paenibacillus_AQ solani. Next base: position 610,654 of record NZ_LIUT01000003.1, on the reverse strand, counting down.
CCGGCCATCCTGCTCCCGGGCAGCATGCATAGCATGGAGAGCAGATTTGATCCGGCTTGTCTTGGTCTGGGACAGCTGAAGCAAATCTGTTGATTGTTTGGAAGCACGTCCGCCATGAAACCGCATCAGCAGCCCCACAATAAAGCCTCCACCGTAATGAGCCAAAGCGAGTATCAATCCAATCCGGGGATCATGGAAAAAGCCGATGGATACAGCGCCGATCAAAAATATGGGGTCAGAGGAGGTCGTAAAGGCAACAAGCCGTTCACCTTCTTCCCGATTTACCATCTTTTGTTCCCATAGCTTCGCGGTTAATTTGGCACCTACGGGGTAACCTGAAATATATCCCATCGCTGCAACGAACCCGCCAGCACCAGGGATGCGGAACAGCGGTCTCATCAGCGGATCCAGAAGTGTACCGATAAGATGGACCACGCCAAATCCGAGCAAAATCTCGGATATAACGAAGAACGGAAAAAGGGAAGGGAAGAGCACATCCCACCATATCGTCAGGCCGCGAAGAGCCGATTGCAGTGCCGCATCCGGAAATAGAGCCATCAGTACAATCACGCTGAGCAGAGCACTCACAAGCATGAGCCAGCCTATTTTGTTCATGAACATATAACGTAAACGCCTCCTGGCAATTGTTGTGAATGATAGATATCAAACCTTGCTATAAATCTATGCTGGATATAGGACAAACAGTATAAAAAACATTAGAAAGCGGTTACATTTTTACTTTATTTTCGGGGATATTGTGCTATAATAAAAAACATCAAAGCACATCTTTCGTATTATGTTTGGATGGAGTGATGATCATGAGCATTGTCGCAGGTATCCTTGTGTGCGCCTTCGTTTATGTCATACGTGCTTCCCTCGTCCAGAGTGAAGAGGACTGGCGCAGTTATTAATAGTTCTAAAAAGGTGCTAACATGAGCTTAGCGCCTTTTTTTGCTGTTTTTTGCTATAATGGATAGGTACATCGATCATACAAAACAGATGGGAGACTATGCGGATATGAATCCGAAATTAAGCATCTATGATAACCTCGGAGGTGCCGAGGGTATACGTTCGCTCGTCGAAGCTTTTTACCCGCGGGTGCAGCAAAATGAACTGCTTTCCCCGTTGTTTCCAGAAGATATTATGCCTGTGATGGAAAAGCAATATATGTTCCTAAGTCAGTTTTTTGGGGGACCTGCCTTGTTCTCTGAAGCGTTTGGACACCCGATGATGCGAGCAAGGCATATGAAGTTCCCGATTACGAATCTCCATGCTGAAGAATGGCTTGGATGTATGGCAGGTGCTCTGAGTGAGATCGGCGTGGAAGATGAGCTACGTGATTTTGTGCTGCAGCGGCTGTCCGGTCCCGCCCATCACTTCGTGAATACTCCTTAGTTCTTTAGATCTAGATTTAGATATGCAGTAGATGGAATGAAGGGATGGCGAGTGGCTTGAAATTGGAACCATTGTATTCGATCAAGGTTGTATGCGCACATTGTGAGCATGAATACCTGACTTCCAGGGTGAGACCCAGCTTTAAAAAAGCATACCGAACAGACACTGACTTTTGCTCGTACTACAAATCGGAGAATCCGGATTTCTATGTCGTGCGGATTTGTCCCGAATGCGGATTCGCATCCACGGAGAATTCAACATTGAAATTGAGTCAACGACAGAAAGCGCTATTCTATGAGCAAATTGGATGCCGCTGGGTAAAAAGGGATATGGGCGGGGAACGCACTCTGGAAGATGCTCTGGAGAGTTATAAGCTGGCTCTCCTCTGCGCGCAAGTGATCGGGGAACGTGATCGCATTATAGCCAGTCTCCTGCATCATATCGCGTGGCTGTATCGGTATCAGAACAACGAAGAGCAAGAGAAGCGGTTCTTGGGTTATAGTCTGGAGTCTTATATCCGAGTATTTGAGCTGGAAGGGGTGGGGGCGAATGATGCCCGTCTGCTGTACCTCATCGGAGAAATACACCGGAGGCTTGGTCAGTTCCAAGAAGCCGTTCAATGGTTCTCGAGAGTCGTTCAGGATGAGAAGATCATGGATGCTGCGATGATCCGTGCTTCCAGAGAGCAGTGGAGACTGATATCCGAGCAGATCCGTGAACAGAAGAATACTGCGCTCAAGGCAGAGTCCTAACGCAAAATAGCCCGCAGACAGGTCTGCAGGCTGTGGAAATTGCTCTAAGTCAAGGTATCGGAAGGGAATCAACGTAGTCGTTGATCCGTGAGCAAGTAGTCGAGATCGCTATCCAATACGGTTACTTTGTTGTGGCAGCAGGGAAAGATCAGCAGCTTTTTCTTTCCTTCCCTAACGCTGATCAGCTCCGTGGGTTTCATCGGCAATAGAACATTATCCGTTCCACAGAATGGACAGCTTTGTACATAAACGTCGTTTCCAATGACGTCATAAGGCCAGGTATTAGAAAAAGGGATCATGAGTTCTCCGAATCAGAGGCGTCGTCACTCTTCGTTGCTGCTTCGGCTTCCTGATGTTTGGCTAGCTCGGCAATCTTCTGCATTAATATATGCTGCGGCATATGCATCAGCTGTTCCAACGGAACGCCCAACTGCTTGGACAGTGTAATCGCCGTCTCGGGTGATATTTGCAAAGGTCTCATGGGCATTTAGCTCCTTCAGCAAAAATTTTTGTTATATATAGTTATACACTTTTCTCTAGGTCCATACAAACAGGATAAAACAGAAACCATAATTTTTCGTGAAAGGTGATGAATGTTCGATGGCACTTCAACAGACTTGGAATTTGGAATCGATATTTCCCGGAGGCTCTTCTTCACCGCAGCTTAAGACCTTTATTGAGACGCTGGAGAAAGATGTACAACAGCTTGAGCAAGACGTAAAAGCACTGGATATTCCGGAAACAATCCAGGACGCATCCAGTCTTGAACAATTTCTTGGGCATTTTCAGAGAGCGTACGCCAGAATTCGGGAAGTCTCTGCATTTGTAAGCTGTTTAACCGCGCAGAACGTAAACGACAAAAAGGCGGTTCAATGGTCAGGGCGGGTCACATCGTTATCTGCAATCCTGCAGGCGGTTAAGAATCAATTTGATAATATTCTGCGGGGTATGGACGATGAGCTATGGGCTGCCTGGACTGCCTCGGATCAGGTATCCGACCTGGATTTTGTCTTGAACGAAAGTCGTCATCTTGCGCAGGAAAAGATGAGCCCTGAACTCGAAAGCCTGGCCTTGTCGCTGGGTGTGGACGGTTATCATGGATGGGGAAAAATGTACGACACAATCGTAAAAAACATCCAAATCCCATATGAGGAAGAGGGAAAGACGGTTCTTCTGTCTGCAGGACAAGCATTCAATAAAATGCATGATCCCCGCAGGGAAGTGCGCCAAGCGATGTTTGAGAAGTGGGAGCAGGCTTGGGGCAATTCGGCCGATTATTGTGCGGATACGCTCAACCACTTATCGGGCTATCGCTTAAAGCTGTATGAGAACCGCGGGTGGGATGATGTACTGAAAGAACCGCTTGCGATCGGCCGGATGAGCCAGCAGACGCTGGATACCATGTGGGCTGTCATTCAGGATACCAAGCCGGTGCTTGTGGAATATCTGAACCGTAAAGCGAAGCTGCTTGGACTGGATGGACTTTCTTGGAGCGATGTCGATGCACCGCTGAGCACTTCGGCTGCCAAAATCTCTTATGATGATGCCGCAGCTAACATTGTGGAACAATTCCGTAAATTCAGTCCAAGATTGGCTGACTTCTCACAAATGGCTTTTGATAAGGGTTGGATAGAAGTTGAGGATCGTCCCGGCAAGCGGCCTGGCGGTTTCTGTACATCCTTCCCGGCTAGCGATCAAACCCGGATCTTCATGACATTCGGCGGTACGGCATCCAACGTATCAACCTTGGCGCATGAGCTGGGCCATGCCTACCATCAGCATGTTATGAGGGGAATTCCGGTGCTGAATCAGAAGTACGCCATGAACGTTGCCGAAACGGCATCTACCTTTGCTGAAATGATTGTCTTTGATGCGATGGTTAAAGGTGCGGGTAGTGAGGATGAGAAGCTTGCTTTGCTGGAGGAGAAAATTCAGAACAGCGTGGCTTTCTTTATGAATATCCATGCCCGGTTCTTGTTTGAAACCCGTTTCTATGACAGACGGAAGAATGGACTACTCAGCAGTGAAGAAATTTCAGAAATGATGGTAGAGGCGCAAAAAGAAGCGTATTGCGACACATTGACCTCCTATCACCCACATTTCTGGGCATCCAAACTGCATTTTTATATCACGGGCACGCCGTTTTATAATTTCCCTTACACCTTCGGTTATATGTTCAGTACAGGCTTGTACGTTCGGGCTTTGGAAGAGGGACCTGTTTTTGCAGAAAAGTATGATGCCCTTCTTCGGGATACTGGCGTAATGTCGGTAGAAAATTTGGCGAAAAAGCATCTGAATGTCGATCTGACGGAGCGCGATTTTTGGCAGAGCGCGGCTAATGCCTGCGTCGACGATATTAAACAATTCCTGCAAATGACGGAACATCGAGTTTAAATATCTATCTCTAAGGAGGCCCTTCGGGCTTCCTTTTTTTGTCGCAAAAGAAAGAATAGTGACGTAAAGAAGAAGAGAATTTGCTAATTAATTGTGCATTTTTAGGGATAAATACCCATTTATGTTGAATAATGTTGATCCGTTGGTTCCTTTCCCCTATAATGAGTCATAAGCCCTAATAATAGGGAAGATTTACTAATAAAGGAGGGAGAAGGGATGGTTAAACTAGATCAATTATCACTGACTAGACAATTGGATATTGTATTTAAAGAGTTGCAGGAAGAGTTGGGTGGTCTAAGTTCAGGAACAGTATTTGTACAAATACGAAATAATGTAATTGGCAAGTTTGGGATAAGGCATAATCCTTTGGCTGGGCGAAACGGAGTCATCACTCCATGTGGGGAAGGACTAAGCGAAGCCCAACAATTCTCTTTTCGTACGATGGCACTTGAAAGTCTGAAACATAAACGTCATTGGACCCATGGTGAGATCAGTTATGAATTTATGTTGCGACACGGCATGGTCGTCGTTGATGCTATACTTGAATCCAACTATAACATGGCCAGTTTGATGATACGGTATCCACGTAATACATATGCCGAAGCTGCTTCGGAATCCATGAACTCATAATTATATAGCATATAGAACGAAAGAGGCGATCTTTGGGGAGAAGATCGCCTCTTTCTATTTACGGCTGGAGGGAAGAGTTGCGATTTACAGGTTCGAACGACCCGATAATTGCTGCTCAGCCAATTGCACCAGACGTTTCGTGATGTAACCTCCCAAAGAACCGGTTTCACGGGAAGTGTAGTTTCCGTAGTAACCGTCTTGTGGAATTGTTACACCCAATTCTTGTGCAGCTTCCATCTTCAGTTGTTGAAGAGCTGCAGTTGCTTGAGGTACGACAAGATTGTTAGAAGAACGACCTTGAGCCATGTCATGTCACCTCCTTTGATGTTGTATGAGGATATTATGACTGAATGATAGGAATCTCATTCGTTCCTAGAGCAGATTAGGTACTGGTAAAATTAGCCGCTCATCCAAAAAATCTTATTGACGTAGAACAGGCCAAGAGCGGACCCTTGATTTTCAAAGGGCTGCTCTTGGCCTGGCAAGTCTTAAGTATAAGTTTCTCGCGCTTCCTAAATTGTTGATTTACTCTCGCTCCGAATTCGGTGGCGACTTCTGGATGCTGATCTTGGTGTCCAGATTTACGCATTGGCCCGGTTCCAAACGGATCAATCCGGTCTCTTCGTCAGAGAGATTCAAATTGGGGGCGTTGGGAAGCCAGGTGTAGGGTTCAATACAGAGAAACTGCTCAGCAATCCCTTTGGTATAAAGCACCCAGTGCTTGAAATAGGAGCGATCAGCCGTGTAAAGAATCTCATAACCATCATCTCTTTGAAGCCTGGCTTCGGCTGGTTTACCCTCGGGAATTTTTAATATCGTATCCAGATCGGTATCCTTCAAATTGAGTCCGCTATTGAGAAGATCCAGATGGCCGAGAGGTGAAAACTCACCAGTCGGGATAAGCTCATTATTCAAGGTATAAATACCTTCTACAGGCACATCAAGTGTCCAGCGATGTGGTTCACCATCGAGCAGAAACCACGTATGGTAACCCATACCGAACGGGACGGGGCTTGAGCCAAGATTTGTTACACGAAGACTCTGCGACAATCGGGTTCCCTGAAGACGGAAGGTCATCTCAAGTTTTAACGGAACAGGGAATTGGGCAATCCACTTGGGATCATCCGCTGACAAAAATTCTGTCGAAATAGCGCACCCATCCTCATCTTCCTCTATGTCGCTTACACACCAGGCTTGCGATCGGTGAAGACCATGGATATGATTGTCATTTGCAGTGTTTTGATCAAATTGGTACGAAGTTCCGCCATACTCAAACTGGCCTTTAGCAATTCGACCCGGCGGAATGAGCATCGGAATGCCGAAGTGGTATGGCTTCTGCAAATAGAAGGCCAGCTCGCTTTCATCTGGTTTTCGCAGGATTTCACGCTGTTCTTCAGTGTCTTTAATTCCAATGACGTTGTTACCTAGACGAGGAAGGAGAGTCACTTCAAGACGGCCGCTGTTTAAAATATAAGTGTCGTAACCATTCCACTGGCCTTTGGTCACTTGATTCATATCGATGCTCCTTTACTAACAAAAATCATGGTCTGGACGATTAACCACATCATAACAGATTTTTATGGAAAGGGTAAAAGAAAAGCTTCAAAACCCGATGAACACTTCATGACGAATTGGAATTGACAAGGTCGAGCAAGAGTCTTATCATTGCATGTAATAGTGATCTAAAATGATGAATTGAAACACGATGACAAGGACAAGTAAGCAAGTGCGGCCATCCTTCAGAAAGCCGGTGGTTGATGTGAACCGGTGGATCCGCTTTGCCGAATGGACCTTTGAGTGCCGTGCTGAACGGGAAAGTGCTGCTATTTCCTTAATATGCCGGCCGGGTATTCTCCGTTACAAGAATGGAAGGCTGCAGCAAGCGATTTTTATAAGTTGCAGCGAATAAGGGTGGCACCACGGTCTCACGTCCCTTGCGGATGTGAGGCCTTTTTTGTGTTTTGACAGAAACTCCCCAAGGCGGGACAATGGTGAATTTGAATCATATCAAGGAATATGGAGGGTTAAGCATGAAAACTGTATTATCGGGGATCCAACCAAGCGGTAATTTGACACTTGGTAACTACATTGGAGCTATTAAAAATTTTGTTAAGCTACAAGAAGAGCATGACTGTTACTTTATGGTGGTCGATCTGCATGCCATTACCGTACCCCAGGAGCCGAGCTCGCTGCGGGATCGTTCTGAATCGGTAGCAGCACTATATGTTGCCGCAGGCATTGATCCGAATCGGGCTAATATCTTCTTGCAGTCTCATGTTCCACAGCATGCCGAGCTGGCATGGATTATGACAACCATGGTGAACATGGGTGAGCTGGAGCGGATGACACAATTCAAAGATAAGTCCGAAGGCAAGGAATCCGTAGGAGCGGGACTGTTTGTATATCCTGCGCTGATGGCCGCTGACATTTTGCTTTATAACGCCAATCTGGTACCCGTGGGAGATGACCAGAAGCAGCATTTGGAGATTACGCGCGATTTGGCTGCACGATTTAATCACCGTTTCGGCAACTATTTCAACATTCCCGAACCGTTTATTCCGAAAGTAGGCGCTCGAATCATGTCATTGGATGATGCTTCTAAAAAAATGAGCAAGAGTAATCCGGTTGAGGGAAGTTATATAGCGATGCTGGATACACCTGATCAAATTCGCAAGAAGATCAGTCGAGCGACAACAGACTCGGGGGCAGAGGTACGCTATGATCCAGCTGCTAAACCGGAGGTGAGCAATCTCATGAGTATTTACTCCGAGTGCGCGGGGGTATCTTTGCAAGAAGTTCAAGCGCGTTTTGAAGGGAAAATGTACGGAGCGTTCAAGAAAGAGCTTGGCGAAGTTGTCGCAGCAGCTCTGGAGCCATTGCAAAACAGATACTACGAAATTCGCCAAACCGGTGAAATTCATGACATCCTCGCCAAGGGAGCCGAGCAGGCGCAGAAAAAAGCGACTCAGATACTGGATGGTGTGAAGGATAAGATGGGCTTTCTGGCACCTAAATAATCTTGCTTCTCTTCTATGAAGGTCTGCGCTTGGCTTTGATGATGAAGCCCCACCCGATGTTAAGGATGGAGAGCAGCCCCAAGCCGACAGCAAGAAAACCGTTATAGCTTATGGAGATAGCTGAGGCGGCGAGCAGAACGATAGAGGAGATCGCGAACCATAGGGATAACGCTTTACTCATATGAAAAAAACCTCCAAAGATTGAATTGAAAAAATACGTATAACGTTTGAGGATAGAGCCATAATAAGTTTGCAAGCTTGCACTGGAATAACAGACATTCAGTGAAGGGAGAAATTTAATATGGCACGCAGCAGCAACAATCTGGTTGTACCTCAAGCTAGAACAGCATTGCAAAGTTTGAAGCTCGAGGCTGCTCGAGAACTGGGCGTAACAATTCCTCAAGACGGTTACTATGGTAACTATACTTCCCGGGAGACAGGATCCCTGGGTGGCTATATTACAAAACGTTTGGTACAGCAAGCAGAACAGGCTCTCTCGGGCTCTGGACGTACGCTGTAATCTTATTCTCATAATGTTTGCAGAAAGCCCGGAGCGCTAGCAATAGCGCTCCGGTTTTGTTTACTTATCAAGATTTGATACAATGGCTAGTACATAGATAAATTGTGCCTTAAACAACGCCATAACGTCAAGATCGGAACCCATCGAATGTCACTGAATTGTCATATAGATGGAACTAATTCCGAAGGATTGCTAAACACTTTTTACTAATGATATGATAAACTTTATAGCGGAGGCAATACTTCCTCCATAATGACAGATATTAAGGAGGAACGTTTACACGTGGATAATCACTTGAGATACCAAGCTCCTTCAGAATCCGCAGCATTGGCCTCGGCAGCGCCCGTGCCTCCCGATCAGGCAGGGACTTGGAAAGATTTTATCACGGTGACGAAACCTGGAATTATTCGGTCGAATGTGATAGCAGCTTTTGCCGGATTTTGGTTAGCATCGCGTTGGGATATTCAATTTGGTTTGATGTTTATGACACTTCTCGGAACCGTGCTCGTCATGGCTTCGTCCTGTGTTTTCAATAACTATTTCGATCGCGAGCTCGACATGAAGATGGAACGTACTCGGGACCGCTCTCTCCCAACTGGACGGTTGACCCCTAAGGTTGTTCTTTGGTATGCCGTTATTTTAGGAGTCGTGGGACTAGCCATGTTATTCCTGTTCTCGGGCGTGCTTGCAGGTGTGTTCGGAGCCGTTGGAATGTTCGTGTATGTTGTAGTTTATACCCTATGGCTTAAACGTTCTTCGACTTGGAGTACATCCGTAGGTGCTATTTCTGGAGCTATGCCGCCGGTGATCGGTTATGTAGCAGTGACTGGCAGCGTAGATATGGGAGCAATCTTGTTGTTCGCCTTGCTGTTTCTCTGGCAGCCGCCTCATTTCTGGGCGCTGGGCATCCGTCGGGTCGAGGAATACCGTGCAGCCGGATTTCCGTTGTTGCCGGTGGTTAAGGGGATTAAACGTACCAAGATTCAGATGATTCCTTATTTGGTACTTCTCATACCCATACCGATTCTAATGTACACATACGGGTACGCAGGTATATTCTTTTTGGTAATCGGACTCCTCCTGGCAATCGGATGGCTTTATATCGCATTGCAGGGATTCTGGGCCAAGGACGATGAAGCGTGGTCCAAAAAGTTATTCATTTTCTCGATCAACTATTTGACCTTGAGCCTGATCGTTCTAATACTCAACACCACCTTCTGACAGGTGGCAGTGCTTTAGCGCTATAAACAACCTGATAGTGTACAGGGATTGCCTGAGATGAAGGGAGAGTATGGAAGGTTATGCAAGCTTTTAAACGCTATAAATGGACGTGGGCACTGCTCGCAGTCTGTCTAATTGCTGCCATTTATCTGGTATACAACTCGCTGGGATTTGGGAAGGATAAGCTCCCAATCGTTCGAGAGGTAGCCGCCTACTCCATGGAGAACGTGGATGGGAAGACGATCACTTCGGAGGATACCAAAGGCAAGGTGAAACTGATGTATTTCTATTTCACCAGTTGTCCTGATGTGTGCCCGATCACGACATTGGTTCTCTCGCAAATACAGGAAGAACTGAAAAAAGAGGGGCTCTTCGGAAATGAAGTGAACTTTGTATCCATCTCGTTTGATCCGGAGACCGATACAAAGGATAAAATCAAGGAATTTGGTGACCGATTCTTCGCTGATTATAGCGGTTGGTATTTCCTTCGGGGCGACCAGGAGGAAACGCGGAAGCTGATGCAGGATACTTTCAAAATTCCTTTGCTCGGGAATAACTCTACAAACTTCACGCATGGTAATTCCATTTCCTTGGTTGACCGTGATAACAATATTCGGAAGACCTACAACGCAGCGGACCCAGCTCAAATGAAGACAGAGGACATTGTCAAGGACATTAAAACCTTAATCAAGGAATAATCATCGGTAAAACCAAAAGGCGTGCTCTATCGTTATATATGGAGCACGCCTTTTTGATTTGAATTGAAGAGTTATTGAGACTCTCTGATTCGTACATTGTAATCAAAAAGAATCAGGAGGAGGGTAAATGATAAATTCTTCCAAACCAGCCTTCTCCAGCTGGGCTATTAAGTATTCGTCGGGAGTTCCTTCGACACCGGCATATCCTCGGCGTGTATAGATTTGCTCAGCATCAGGAAATACATCTCGAAGGGCACCACGGATTTTCTTGCCGGAGCTGTCATTATCCATAAAGAGATAGACTTCCTGGTTCTTGACCTGTTTATACAGGCTCTCAAGCTTGGTGGAGTTTAACGTTCCGAAGGTGCATAGGATGGTTATATCCGAAGTGAGCAAACGGCGAAGTCGGCTTCGATCGTTCTTCCCTTCTACGATGAGAAATATCGGCATTATTTATCACCTCTGTCATGATACGGAGATCTCTGGCGGCAATTCCCCGGGAAATGTTGTTGTGCCGTCGAATAATGTAATCATAGTGTAACTTGTTTTTGGCGGATCATGCAAAGGACAAATAACGGCCATCCATGCGGAGGGCCGTAAATGTTATTTCCATGTATGGTTAGTAGAAGCAGCTCAGAATAATGACGAGCAGAATGTACAAAACCAAAATCATTCCTACATCATTTCCGAGACCTGCCGTATAACAAGGTTTGTGATGTTGATGATGAACTTGAGTCATGATTGCTTCACCCCTTGATTAGATATCAGTGGTCATATGCCACACTGTATCTTATGTGGGTTTACCCATACGGATTGTGCATTGGCCCATCTGTATCTATTTAGGCGCTCGCCTGGTGCAGCTTCAGGATGTAATGGGAGTTTCCGGGGTGATAGAGGTTACCGGCTCCTCATGAGGGCGTTTAGGAAGCAGCAGCAGGACGGTCATCAGCATCAGAAACGCGATGAAATATGGAGATACAACGATCCGCAGCTGTCCTGCCGCAATTGGACCCACAAAGGAGCCTAGCGACATGGCAATCGATTGCAGGGAGAATACTTTACCGAGCCTGCCGCCGCCACTAAGTTCAATGAACAAAGAGGAGAGCGCAGGAAAGAGCAGGCCCTTCGCAAGACCGAGTGTGAACAGAATGATAGTAATTGGTATTTGTTCCGCAGCAGCCAAAGCATAGAAGCAAATAGCGAGCCCAAACACACCGATGACGACTCTGGAATGAGGGCCATAACGGTTGAGGAACAGCATGCTAAGCGTCACTAGTGCTCCAAGGCTTATGACAGAGAATAAAAGTCCAGTGGACATAATGCTTGCTTGGCCGCTCTCTCGAAGCGGTATTTCGAAGAACAGGATTCCTTGAGAGCATGCGATAGCAAAAGGTATTAAATATAAACGCAGGCTAAAAGGCAGCCTTGACGGCGTCTGTTGCGTGAGAGATCGTTGTTCCTCATTCTGGGCTAGAGCTGGCATACGCTTGGGGAGGCTTAAGAATGCCATCAAGCCGGTGAATATCAATAGCCAGCCCAAGCTTTGGAATGTCCCAGAAAACCCGGCCTTGGCCACAATGAAGGCTCCTGCCGCCGGAGATAACACAGAGGCCAGCGTATGGATTACACCGTGACCGGACATGTATTTCCCCTGTGTCACGGGATCCCGGGATAGAGAGGCGAGCAGCGCCAAGCAGGCGGGTGATAAAAATGCTAGTACAAAGCCGCTGATTGAGCGGAGGACGAGCAGCTGCCAGGGTAATTGGACATGTGCTTGGAGCAGTAAAATAACACCAGCGGCGGTTAGGCTGAAAATAATGTAGCGTCTGCTCCCATGTCGATCAATAAGATTGGCTGCAAGCAGATTACCGGGCAGATGTGTTAAAGCATAGATGCCCATCATCCATCCGATAAAGGTAGGAGCTGCACCCAGCGAGATCGCAAAGGGTGTCAGCACAGGATACTGAGCATGCAAATCAAAAAACGCCAGGAATAAAAACATATAGAGCCATAAAGCGGTTTTCAATAGGGCCCCCTCCAATCCGGCAATTGTCGATACGTCATTACTACTTGTACGTTCGAAAGGGCAAGCTTAGACCTTTTTATGAAAAGACCGGTTGGCTGACAGCTTTGCGGGGTATCATGTATAATTAATATAAGGGCCTAAGCTGGCCGCTTTGAAACGATTGACGGGAGTGAAACGAATTGGATATGCAGGTCTGGATTGAGTTCCTTAAACAAAATTGGTTAGTCATTGCGATTGCGTTAATTATTTTATTTATTGTGCTTAATGTGGTGAGAACCGTCATTAAGTGGGCACTTGTTGTGCTTATTATTGGGGGATTGTTGATATACAGTGGAATTTCCTTCGACAAGATTCAGGAGGTCGTAACGACTGTAAAGGATGAAACGGTAGATACGATAAAAACAGAAGCGCTAAACATGATGATGAAGGAAGCAAAGGAAGCGAAGTATACTTCCAATGGAGACGGCACCTACTCCATCAAAGCTCCTAATCTGGAGCTGACAGGAAGTGCCGGTTCGGAAAAGGTTGACGTTACTTTCCGCGGTGTGTCTGTCGGGAAATGGGAAATCAATGAGACGATTCGGAGTTTTATCGACGATGCAAAGGGCAATGCGGCATCTAAATAAATCCTGACGAAGCATAATCGGATACGTATGTAAGCGGGCGTAAGTGTATTCATGCTGGCCCGCTTGCCACGGTGAGTGAAGACATCATGAGAGAGGAGGGGTTACCCGTTGATGTCAGCATGGAAAGAAAGCGTGCTGGATGGTAATGGGATTACCATCTTGCTGCTTCTGATTGTAGCTTTTTCTTTATTACAAGGATGGAATCGGGGAGCCTCCCGCTCGGCAGGGAAGCTTGTTTTTTTTCTGGGGGATGCGGTGCTTCGATTGGTTGGACTGGCGATATCTATCCCTTTTACATTGTGGCTCTCACCGAAAGCAGGAGAGTGGTTGAGCAGTGTCTCAAGCCTGCCGAATCGTGGGCTGCGCGTGTGGGAACAGATGTATTATACCGTTATAAAATCGCTGGCCGATTTTCCGTTGTTGCGATTTGCTGTGTTGTTCATGCTGAGTTATGCCCTTATTGTATTTATGCTTCGTCTCTTGGTATCCCTCATAATGGGGGAAGGACAAGGGCTGATTAGATCTGGAAAGGATAGATCTTCATCGCTGCCCAGCCGCCTGACTGGTGCTGGAATCGGCGTGATCATGGGTGCCGCGCGCGCTATTATCGTTATTGCGCTGTTATTCATCTATGTCAGCCTTAATCCCGATCAAAGCTTCAGCCGGTACGTTGAGGCTTCACCAGTTTATCAACAGGGAGCCCAAGCAGTCATAGAGCCGCTGTCAGGTAAGCTCGTCCGGGAAAAACTGCCGGTATTTACCCAGTCAGTCCAAGAGGAACTCAATGGGATTATCCAGCGGAAGTATGAGGTTATCGACCATAAAATTCCCGCAGGTATTGAGCAGACCGCGGCCCATGTCGTCCAAGGGGCGGAAACCGATGAAGAGAAGGCACGAAAACTCTATGATTGGGTGGGGACCCGAATTTCGTACGATTATGATAAGGTCACACTTTATGAAGAACAGCGGATATGGAAAGAGCAAACCCCGCAGGATACGTACGATACCCGGTTAGGTGTATGCATCGATTACGCGCGGCTATATGCGATGATGGCCCGCTCTCAGGATCTTCAAGTCCGCGTAGTAACAGGAAGAGGGTACAACGGGCAAGGCGGTTACGGTCCGCATGCATGGAATGAGGTCTATTTGGCCGAAGAGAAGCGGTGGGTGCCGCTGGATCCCACATGGGCCCAGAGCGGAAACTGGTTTAACCCGCCGCGCTTTAATGAAACGCATATAAAGGAACAGGTATTTTGAACGAGTATGGATGATGGAGAGGGGCGGACTTTCGGAAGCGGAAGTGCGCCTCTCCCATCTGGAAGGCCGGGCGGATGAAGTGGAGAGGGCGGATATGTTAATATGGTTTTATGGATTGTGGATAAAGGGGAGAAGCATACGTGAAAGGGTTTAGGCCGGATAAGCGCAAACAAGAAGAACAAACTGCCGGCAGTCAATTTAACTTGCGGGTAAACGTGTTTTTTTTCAGTACATTTATCATATTTTGTGTCATCATTATACGACTGGCGATACTGCAGTTCGTGGAAGGGCCTGAGCTGAAAGAACTCGAAACCGGAGGGCAGGTTAAGAACTTCCCGCTGCAGCCGATCCGAGGCAGCATCATTGATGCTTCGGGAACACCGATTGCTTATTCGACGCCCTCTCAAGCGCTGTATTTAACGCTGTTAAAGGATTACAGCTCATCTGAGCGGGGAAAGAAGAATCGGCCGGAGATCCAGAAGCTGGCTGAGGAAATGGTTAAGGTATTCGACAAATATGGTGACCCCAAAGCAGATAAGCTAACCGTGGATGATGTAATCAAAGCGATGGACCTGGAATTTAACAAGCAGCCGGGTTATGAGCCTAGACGTATTAAGGCGGATTTATCGACTAAAGAAGTCGCTTATTTTATGGAGCATAAGAGCGAGTATCCCGGGGTTGAGGTTGTGGAAGAGAGTCAGCGTCAATATAATCCGGACAAAATCGCCGTGCAAACGATCGGTTATTTGAGGGAGTTCCGCGGAAATAAAACGCTCGATAAATATAAAGAGATCGATGAGAAGAACAAAACGCAAAAAGATCCGGGGCTCATTTACACCGAACAGGAGAAGGTAGGCGTAGATGGACTTGAAATGATGTTCCAGGATGAACTGCGAGGCAAGAATGGATATATCGGTATTCCGATTAATCCGCAGAACATGGCCAGCGGGGTGCCGACTATGGTCGCTCCGGAGAAAGGCTACAATATTCATTCGACGATCCATAAAGATATTCAGAAGGTTGCCCAGCAAGCGATCCTGGATCAATTGAAATGGCTTCACACCAATACAGTATCTGGTAAGACACATCCGAATGCACAAACGGGTTATGCTGTAGCGATGGAGGTGGACACTGGTAATATTGTTGCCATGGCCAGTATGCCGGACTATGACCCCAATGTATGGGAGAATGGAACCGACGATTGGGAAACCGTTATGAAGTATTATGGCAATGGAACCATCTCTCCATACAACTCGGGCCGATCCGGGAACAATTTGGAGTCGGTTGTGCTGTTGGGTTCGACAGTAAAGCCATTAAGTGTACTCATTGGACTTAATGAAAAATTGTTCGGGCCGAACGATTATTATTATGATGGCGGTGCTGCATTCTTTGGTAAAGATAACTCAAGGGTTCGGAACTCCGGCGGTAAAGCCTATGGGTCCCTGAACGCAAGAAAAGCGATCGAGCATTCCTCCAATGCCTTCATGGTTGATTGGGTTGGGGAACGCCTCTATAACAAATACGGACCCGAATCCGTTGGAAAATGGGATGAATATATGAAGAAGTTTGGACTGGGGGTGTCCACGGAATCAGGTCTGCCGAAAGAACATAAAGGAATCATTGAGTATACCAATATCGAGCAGGCGGGAAGTTATCTGGCTGCCATGGCATACGCTTCATTCGGACAGTCCGGTAAATATACGACGCTCCAATTGGCACAGTATGCCAGCACGCTTGCCAATCAGGGCGAGCGCATCCGGCCGCAGCTTGCGAGCAAGATTGTGGATCAGGACGGAAATGTGATTAAGGAATTCAAGCGCGAAATATTGAACAAAGAGGAGTTTCCACAACAGTACTGGAATGAAGTGATTGCAGGGATGAATACGCAAGGACTTCGTGCCTTTGAAGATTTCAAATACGATTTTGCCCGTAAAACCGGTACATCTGAGCAGTTGGTTGGTGGAAGAATGATCGAAAACGGGGTGTTCATCGCCTTCGCACCACGCCAGAATCCTAAGCTTGCGGTGGCGGTTGTAATACCGGAAGCAGGCTTCGGTTCTCAGAGTGCTGCGCCGGTTGCCCGTAAGATTTTTGATGCGTATGATGAGATTTATGGACTTGACGGTACGCCTCATCCCAAGAAAACGGATGATCAAGAATGAGGTAAGGCTATAAGGGGGTAACACCATGAATAAGAAATATCGTTTATTAGCACTGGATATGGATGGTACACTGCTTCAAGATGATCATGAAGTATCGGAGGAAACAAGAAAGTGGATCAAAGAAGCGGTTCGGCAGGGTATTCATGTCTGTCTATCGACAGGTCGGTCGTTTCGGGATGCATACCCATATGCCAAACAGCTAGAGCTAATGACACCGATGGTAACGGTGAATGGCGGTGAGGTATGGCGCGCTCCTTATGAACTGCATCGCCGGGCGCTGCTGGACAGCAAGTTAGTGGAGCAAATGCATGCCCTGGCCGTTGAAACCGGATCATGGTATTGGGCGTATGCAGTAGATAGATTGTTTAATTACGAGAACTGGACAGATGATATCGCGAATCAGGAATGGTTGAAGTTTGGTTACACCACGAACGATCATGAGGTGCGCCACAATATTCTGATGCGTTTGCAGGAGATGGGCGGGCTGGAGATCACGAATTCCTCGCCGGATAACCTGGAAATCAATCCACTGGGTGTTAACAAAGCGACCGGAATCGAACAGGTGTGTGAACTGCTTGGTATTCAAATGTCTGAGGTCGTAGCCGTGGGCGATAGCTTGAACGATCTCGCTGTGATTCAGCAGGTAGGCCTGGGAGTAGCTATGGGCAATGCCCAGCAGACGGTGAAGGACGAGGCGGACATCGTGGTTTCTAGCAACAATGAGGATGGAATCGTGGAAGTCATCAGGGATCATATTCTGATCGAAGGGTGAGATGTCGATGGACATATTAGGCTGGATTATCGTCATCGCTTTGTTTATCATTGGGATGGCAGGAGCGATTTACCCGATTTTGCCGGGGGTTGTCGCTATTTACCTGGCGTTGTTCGTTTACGGCTGGTTCTTTACGTTTGAGCATTACAATATGTGGTTCTGGATCATTCAGACCCTAATTCTCGTAGTGCTCTTTATTGCCGATTATGCTGTTAACGCATGGGGAGTTAAGAAGCTTGGTGGTTCCAAAGCTTCGATATGGGGCAGTACGATCGGGCTGATTATCGGGCCGTTCGTTATTCCCGCTTTTGGATTGATTATCGGGCCGTTTCTTGGGGCCTTTCTGGGTGAAATGCTCGCTGGCTCGGGACCAAGCAAATCCATGAAGGTGGGCTTCGGTTCTGTCCTTGGATTGTTCAGCAGCATTGTGGTGAAGATTATCTTGCAGTTAGCAATGATTATCATTTTCTTCATCTGGATTTTCTAATCGACGCTTAGGAATCGCTGTAACAGGCGCTTTGGAGGAGAAAGAAGGGTACGGTTTTGTCTAAGAAGGAATCATTTATTAAAGGCACCATTATTTTGGCTGCCGCTGCGTTGGTAGCCCGCGTATTGGGCCTTGTTCAGCGGGTGCCGCTGGAGCATATGCTGAATGATATTGGGGATGCCTCATTCACACTCGCGAATAATGTGTACTTAATGCTATTGACTGTAGCTACTGCGGGCATTCCCAGCACGCTGAGCAAAATGGTATCGGAACGGCATGCTTTGGATAAGCCAGCAGAGGCCAGACGTGTATATCATGCAGCTCTTATATTTGCTGGGGCGGCAGGACTTTTTATGACGCTTCTGCTCTTTTTTGGCGCTCCTTTTTATGCTACCCATATTGCTAAACAGCCGGAGGCAGCCGCTGCTATTCAGGCCTTGGCACCTGCACTGCTGTTGTTTCCAGCCATAGCCATGATGCGGGGTTACTTCCAAGGACGTAATAACATGACCGCAGGCGGTATATCGCAGATCATTGAGCAGATTGCTAGGGTAGCAACAGCGATCGGCTTGGCTTATGTGCTGCTGCGGATAGGATACGATGATACCTGGATTGCAGCCGGCGCCTCGTTTGGTGGAGTGCTCGGCAGTATCGGAGCGTTTGCGGTGATGCTGTATTTCACAGTAAAGCTTCGCCGGAGTGATCGTGAGCTCAAGATGCCAGCAGCGGATCGTTCGATTCCGCTTGGCGGCATCTACCGGGATATATTCACACTGTCTATACCGATAGTGCTGTCCTCGTTGGCGGTACCGGCTGTTAACTTCATTGACGGTTCTATCGTAAAGCCTTTGCTCATGGGACAGATTGGTCTGGAACAGGCGACTTCTGCTCTAGGCATTTTGGGTAACCGCGCACAGAGTGTGGCAGGGATTCCGCCGATACTTGCGATTGCGCTCAGCACCTCGCTTATTCCGATTATTTCAGCGGCATTTGCCAGGAAAGATCAGGAGCATTTGAAGCAGCAGGTGACGCTGGCTATGCGTGTTGCTATCTTGACGGGCATGCCCGTCGTGATCGCCCTATGCGTTGCGTCCTATTCCATAAACGGCTTGCTGTTCAGTTCTCTGGGGGGAAGCGGAATCATCGGTCTTCTAACGTTCGGCACGATTTTCCAGATTACCATGATGACTACCAATTCCATTCTTCTTGGTATCGGTAAGGCCAAGCTGTCGATGGTCCATGTGATGATCGGAATTGCAGTCAAGCTGGCTGCCAGCTTCTTGCTATCTCAGTTCTTTGGCATTTATGGCATTATTGGCAGCACTGCCCTCTGTTTTCTTGTCATTACGCTGCTTAATTTGCGTTCCATCAAAGCGATTGTTTCCTTCTCGATTATGGGGGGACGCTGGGCAGGTTTCTTATTGACCGTGGCGGTTGCCGGAGGCATCGGCTATGGACTCAATCAGGCTGGTATTCAATTGGTGCATGTTATGCCAGCACGAGTAGCCTTCCTGATAACCTGTCTGGTGGTAGGCGCTGCTGTAGTTATTCTATACCTTGTACTGTTGGTGGTGCTTGGTGTATTGCGTAAAGATGAACTTAGCACGTACCCGCGCCCTTTACAGAAGGTGTTTCGTCCACTCATGAGATTGCAGTCTTCCCGTATCCGTGAGCGGAGTTAAACCGTTAAGATAAGGGAGCAAGAGCTAATATACAGGTTTATTAAAGAGACGATCCCGCAGTATCGGGATGGTCTCTATTTGCTATGGTACTAATGTCGATGGAATGGCAGCCGGGCAGCTGCATCGTGAGCGATGGAGGTTTTCTCCAGGGCTGCACGATGAGCATGAGTCATATCTGGCCGCAGCGGACGATGCGGTTTTCGAATATGCGTCAACATGGAATCGTCCTGGTACCAGTCGTAACGGGGGATGGGTTCGGAAGGTTCATCGTGCCAAACCTCTTCGAGACGGGGGCTGTACAGGCGCTGACCGGCCGGAAGCCATTCCGATTTGAGTAGATCAATGCTTACGTGAGCATGATTCATGGCCTGATCAACCGTTGGCGTAAACAAGGCAGGCCAATATTCGGCACGTGAGCCCTGATGTTTGGTTGATTGAGCGAATGCCAGCACAGCACGATGTATTTCCTCATAACCGAACAATAAAGCATACAGTGAACGGCCTGCCTTGATCCGAAGCGACAGGCTATCGAACTTGGGCAGGGTCAGCCCGGCTAATGGTCGGGAAGGAAGGTTTTGCCCAATGGTGTTATCCATATCGGATTTGTTCACATATCCGTCCCCTAGGGGAAACACGATTTGATTCAGCCTGGCAAGCTCGTGCGTTCGGAAGAGAGTATGCTTCAGAAGATGCTGCTGGTAAAAAGGGTGTTTTGCCACTCGTCCCTCAATGTAATTCTGCTCATTAATAATAAGGGCTATCGTGAGCAGAGAGCTTCCTCCATCCTGCCAAAACTGCTCCCAGAACGGTGCCATGAACGATGAAACATGTAAGTGTGGAAGTAAATGAAATAAAGGCTTTCCTTCTTTACGACTATGCATATAGAGAAGCAGCTGTGGATAAGCATCTTGAAAAATCAGGGCATTACAGCGTTCCAGAAAGCGGTATAGATTGTTCTTGAATGCCGGATCCGTGAGATCCGACATTAACCCACCCTTCAGATCACTCATATTCCAACCAGCATTACGCGACACCATATGGGCCAGCAGAGCCCAATGGATTTCAGGATAGGAGAGATAGCAGTCCCAGTATGCTTGAGTCCGGGTCACATTGCTGCGATTGGCCTCGGATGTTTTTTCATAGATGCGTTGTATAAGCTGCTGTTCTTCCCAGGGAATAGGATCAACTTGATAATCGTAATTCAGGGGAGGTCTCCGCTCCATTTCGCAGCAGCTCGATGAAAGAATTCCCTTCAGCTTTATGTGAATCGCATTCACAGCTGCGCGCTCCCACTGCAGCTCCTGTTTGCGGGTACGAAGCTTCATAGAGAATCGTAAAGAAGCGAATGCACCGGTCCATGACTCGGTCAAGGCATGGGATATGGCGGCTGTCCAGGATCCATCAGTGTCGCGTTTTCTTCTGTTCTTTACTTCGTGCGAGTGCATTACAGTTGTCACCTGCACTTTCTCATGATCATCCAGGTCATCAATATTATGTTGTCAGTATGCTCTAAACATTTGACTTCCACTCCACATTTTGATTCACTAGAAGAGAAGGAAGGAATTCGACGTAAAGGGGAGATAATCAATGGAAAAAATCACTTCAGAAGCAGAATTTCAGGTTGCAATCCAGTCTCCGCGACTGACAGTAGCCGTCTTCAAGGCCGATTGGTGCGGTGATTGCAAGTTTATCGATCCATTCATGCCAGAGGTTGAGACTAAATTCTCCAATCAGCTGACTTTGGTAGAAGTTGACGTCGATGCCGTTGGCGACGTAAGCCAACAGCAGAATATTATGGGTATACCAAGCTTTGTTGCCTATTCCGATGGTCGCGAGTTGGTTCGCTACGTTAACAAACTTCGCAAATCGCGCCAAGAGATTGAGGATTTTCTACAGCGTGCCGTTGATGTGTATGGTACGATTCATAAGTGATAATAGCACCGCCGCCACAGCTACTCGGGCGGCGGTTCTGTTTTTGAATCTATCTGCTTGGTTTGCACTGTCAAGTGCAGAATCGCGGAAATCAATCCCATTTTTGAACATTTTGTCACAATCGCTCAAGTGACCGTAGCCGCAGAATCAGGTATAATGAAATGTGGATTATGTAGTAATGGTATACTGTAAAGGTTTACAGATAGGAAATATAGTGAATGATTAAGAGCAGCAGGTGAGAAGAGTGAATGATAAACAATTAAAGTGGCTGAGTTACATAACATGCTTGGTGATGTTTTTTGCGACTTTCGGTGGCATGGTTGTAACCAAGACAGATTCGGGTCTTGGCTGTGGCCAGGAGTGGCCGTTATGTAATGGTAAGTTTGTCCCTGCTTATACAGTAGCTTCCATGATTGAATACTCGCACCGGGCAGTCAGTGGAATGGCGGGCTTGGCAGCCTTGGCTTCACTGCTTGCTTTTTGGAGATACAAGCGAGAGCGCAGGGAGTTGATGGCTTATGTGATTGGAACTTCCGTGTTCGTTGTTGTACAAGCCATTATGGGGGCACTTGCCGTAGTGAAACCCCAGTCGGCTGCCATCATGGCGCTGCATTTTGGCTTCTCACTGATTGCCTTTGCCTGCTCGGTTATGCTGGCACTGGGTATGCGGCGGCTGGAACAGGCGAAGAAACCGAGTGGCCGGGAAGGGCTGCCTCGTGTAAGCAAGGGCTTTCGGAATTTCGTGTGGGGGACTACTATATATAGTTATGTCGTGGTCTATGTCGGAGCGTTCGTCAGCCATACAGACTCCAGAGAAGGCTGCTCCGGTTGGCCGCTGTGTAACGGGGAAGTGATTCCCGAGCTTAGCGGTGGAGTCGGTATTGCCTTTATGCACCGGGTAGCAGCTTTGCTGCTGCTGATCGTGGTTGCTGTAATGGGGCATTTCGCCTACTGGCGTAATCGGGATAACCGTGAGATTCAGATGCTGGGCCTGTCTGCAACCCTTCTCTGTTTCCTACAGGTAATCAGCGGTGCCATCATAATGGGAACGATGCATAATGAGGAGGTCTATATCTTCTCTGCACTGGGACATACGCTGCTCATCTCGGCTTTGTTCGGCGTACTGTGTTATTTGAGCGTCCGGGTATGGCAGCTTAGCAGGCCGCATGAATCCGAGATGGTTCAGAATCACAGCATTCCCGGCGAAAAAGTGGTCTAAGCGTAACCATCACGACTTAAAGTCAAATATTCGATGTATAACCCTAAATGTTAGCAAAGTCCCCGAGCTGTAAGCTCGAGGGCTTTGTTGTATAGAAATGGACATCCGCTTTGTACATCATGGCATCTCTCCCTGCGCGCACAATGCATGGTTCGGGGCATGCTTGAATGGCTGTGGACGTGCAATATCCCGGCCCCTGTGGCTTGCCAAACGCCAATGAGAAGTTTGATTATCCAATGGATTTGTTTATATAAATTAGATATCACCCTTAGCTCGCAGACATGAACGCCATCTCTGGAAGCTGGCGCTGATGGGGATCGGTCGGTGGAAGGCCCGCTTGTTTATTTAACAGATAACAATCCTTAATGCCCTACATTTCCCGCTCGATATGGTGAGGGTTGTCTGTTGTTTCGAGGGCATCCTAAAAGAACGAAACGAATGAACCGGAGCCAGAACGAACCTCACGTGGAGAGGATTACAGGCCAGGAGGAATCAGGAAGAAGTCGCGGCAAGCGGACAAGCCTTATCGGTAATTGTAATTGCATGCAATCGGTGATAATCCAAAGACGCAAGGGGGGGCCGCTATGCTTCGCATGCTGCTCGGGGAACAGCCCCGACATAATAATGGCCTGCTGGAAGAAGCCATCGAATCGATGGTCAAGACATCCCAGCTGCTTCAGAAGGAAATAGATAAACATCAAGATCCGACGCATGATTTTCGCAAGCTTGAGATCTGGACCAAAGGCCTGATCGTATCCCTGGACGAGCTGGAGCAGAGCTGGAATGCAGCCAAACATTTCAGCCAATCCGTCCAGTCAGGTTATATCGATGATATGTCGATTCAGGAGCAGGGGGAATATCAGCGCTATGTATATTTTTACAAAAACGGGTTCATTCGCGTATTCTCGATCCTTGACAAGCTGGGTACGGTGTTGAATGATTTATACGATCTTAATACCTCCAAGGTAAAAGCGCACTTTTCTTATTTTACGGTGCTTAGGCAGTTCAGATTCCTCAAGTCACACGGTGAGCTGGCAGACGAACTGGAGGAGATTAAAGATCAATACAAGAAACCTCTGAACGCTCTTCGAAAACGGCGTAATGCTGAGATTCATTACATGAATGCCGAAATGCAGGATGATCTATGGCAGCGACACCAAGGACTAAAGGAAAAGATTGAGCTTGAGGATATTGATCAGCATTTGGATGACCTGAAACAGGGTCTCGAGATGGTATGCAAGAGCTTGGCAGCATCTTACAAATATACCAATAAGCTGTGGGCAGAGAATGGAATCAGGACATAGGTCTGATATCGCCATGAAATACCTTTTGACAAAAACTCAAAAAGATTCTATACTAGCAATTGCATTCATTAAGTTATTAAATCAGATCAAAATAATCGGAAAAATTATATATTGATGTTTTCTTATCGAGAGAGGCGGAGGGACAGGCCCGATGAAGCCCGGCAACCGACTCCAGCGTACCGCAGCATCAACGCGATGACGCTTGGAGTGACATGGTGCTAATTCCTTCAAAGTTAAAGGGTGGTCCTTTAGCTTTGACAGATGAGAAAAGGCGTTGACTTTTACGTAAAGAGGGCCCTTTTTGAATCTACAAAAAGAGGCTCTTTTCTATTGGGTAAAATAGATATGAAGCTATCGAAAAAGGAGGATTATCGGATTGATTGAGCTTAAGCAATTGACGAAACGGTACGGAAAAGCCGGAACTCTAACAACTGCCTTGTCCGACTTGGATTTGTCGATTGAAAAGGGAGAAATCTTCGGAGTCATTGGACACTCCGGCGCAGGTAAAAGTACATTGATCCGTTGTATCAATTTGTTGGAATGTCCCACCTCAGGCGAGGTATGGGTGAATGGCAAGAACTTAACATCGCTCGGCAAGAAGCAGCTCCAGACGGAACGCCGCAAAATCGGCATGATTTTTCAGCACTTTAACCTACTGTCTTCCGCAACCGTGTACGATAACATTGCATTTCCGCTGCGTCTGAACAAAACGTCGAAGGATGAAATAGAACGCAAAGTTAAAGAGCTGCTGGATTTGGTCGGACTGGAGGCCCACCGGGACAAGTATCCGTCCCAGCTGTCTGGCGGGCAGAAGCAGCGGGTCGGCATAGCCAGAGCGCTGGCGAGTGATCCGGAAGTGCTGCTGTGTGATGAGGCAACCTCTGCACTTGACCCTCAAACCACGGATTCAATCCTGCGCCTGCTGCTGGACATTAATAAAAGATTTCATCTGACAATCGTGCTGATCACACATGAAATGCACGTGATTCAAAGCATATGCGATAAAGTTGCGGTCATTCATCAGGGTGGCATCGTGGAGCAAGGGCCGGTGACGGAAGTATTCCTGAAGCCGAAGCATGAAGTGACGCGTGAATTTATCCGTCAGGAAATGGACAGCGGAGAAGCTTTGCGACTGGCCATTCAAGGCCAGGGGAATAGTCACTCCCGGGCGGTACAGATCACTTTCCTTGGATCAAAAACGTACGAATCCATTCTGTCTCAGACCGTGCATGAGACGGGCGTGAATTTTGCGATTCTGCAGGGAACGATATCCACGATTAAGGAGACGCCGTATGGCCAGCTTATCGTCCGTTTTGAAGGGATGGAGAGCGCCATCGATGCTACGATCGCCAAGCTGCTTGAACAGGGATTAGATGTGGAGGTGATTCAATAATGTTTGGACTTGATTTTACCCAGATTGACTGGACAGAAATATGGACGGCAACATGGGATACCCTGCGAATGCTGGGGGCTTCGGCTTTGTTCAGTTTTATTATTGGATTGCCAGTAGGCGTGCTGCTCTACATGGCCGCCAGATCTACGTCGGCCCTCGTACGCTTTGGATACTCGATCCTGTCATTCATTGTGAACATCCTGCGTTCGATTCCGTTCATTATCCTGATTGTGGCCATGATCCCGATTACAAAATCGCTTGTGGGTGTTTCGTTTGGTGTACTAGGAACCATTCCACCGCTCGTGGTAGGGGCTGCGCCGTTCTTTGCCAGACTGGTGGAAACGGCCTTGAACGAAGTAGATAAAGGCGTAATCGAAGCAGCTCATGCGATGGGCTCCTCGACAAGTCAAATTGTATGGAGGGTACTCCTTCCCGAGGCCCGCCCGGGTTTGCTGGCCGGGATGACGATCACGATTGTGACCCTGGTATCTTACACTGCCATGTCCGGCCAAGTCGGCGGGGGCGGATTGGGAGATTTGGCTATCAAGTACGGATACTACCGTTATGAGACTGAAATTATGATTCTGGCCGTTGTTTTAATGATCATACTGGTGCAGGTCCTTCAAATGGTTGGTGACCGCTTAGTACGACGTTATACAAGAAAATGACGGATAATTGAAGCATCAAGAAAGACAACATATAAATAATATATTTTTCGGAGGGAGAGGTTTTAGCATGAAAAAGTGGACATTAGCATTGATTAGTTTGGCATTGGTAACGGTGCTGGCTGCATGCGGCAGCAAGCCTGCGGATAACGCATCGGAGCCAGGGGGAACAACGGGAGGCGACAATCAGGAGACGGTAACCTTGAAAGTTGGGGCTTCGCCATCACCTCACGCCAAGATTCTGGAGCATGTCAAACCAGCACTTGAAAAAGAGGGCGTGAATCTGGAAATCGTGGAGTTTACAGACTATGTTCTGCCAAATACACAAGTGGATTCTAAAGAAATCGACGCAAATTTCTTCCAGCACAAGCCTTATCTGGATAATGAGATCAAGGAGCGTAAATTGAACCTTGAACCTGTAATCGCCGTCCATGTGGAACCGCTAGGCGCTTACTCCAAAACGATTAAATCTGTGGATGAGCTGAAGGACGGAGCTATTGTAGCTATCCCGAATGATCCTTCGAATGGGGGCCGTGCACTCACCTTGCTATCCAAAAATGGCATAATCAAGCTGGCGGATGAAACGAAGCTTGAAGCTACCGCCAAGGATATCGTGGAGAATCCGAAGAACCTGAAGTTCAAGGAAGTTGAAGCTCCAATGCTGCCGCGTATGCTCGATGAGCTGGATCTGGCTGTCATCAATACGAACTACGCGCTGGAAGCGGGACTCGATCCGACGAAGGATGCGCTCTTTATTGAAGACAAAGAGAATCCTTATGCCAACCTGCTGGTAGCTCGTCCAGACAACAAGGATTCCGATGCTATTCAGAAATTGGCGAAGGCGCTGACTTCCGAAGACGTAAAAACTTTTATTGAACAAGAGTACAAAGGTGCTGTAATTCCGGCATTCTAATCGAGTTGCATTCATTAAGAAAGGGTATGCTCCAGAAGACCTGTAGGTCTTTAAGGAGCATGCCTTTTCTTTTTTGTGGCTTTGTAATATGTGGCCTCTTAAGTTGTGAGGGCTTATGAAATCTTTTATACTGA
Source organism: Paenibacillus solani (assembly GCF_001277345.1). Lineage (GTDB taxonomy): Bacteria > Bacillota > Bacilli > Paenibacillales > Paenibacillaceae > Paenibacillus_AQ > Paenibacillus_AQ solani. The sequence goes on along the minus strand of NZ_LIUT01000003.1, from coordinate 583,455 downwards.
AGAAAGGATAGCCATCTGAGGAGGGAAAGCCTTGAAGGGAAAAGTGGCGCTGATTACAGGCAGTGCGACAGGTTTAGGAAAAATGACGGCTCTGGCGTTAGCTCGTCAGGGGTGTGATCTTGTTATAAATTATGTAAATAGCAAGGATGAGGCAGAGGCGCTGTCCCGTGAAATTGAAGGGCTGGGTGTCAGATCTATTGCAATTAAAGCGGATATCGCGAGCGAGCGTGAGCTGTATTCATTGGTGGATCAGACGGAGGAGAAGCTGGGAAGCGTTGATATTCTGGTGAATAACGCTGGTCCGTTTATTCGGGAACGTCGTCTGTTCTCAGAGTACAGCCGTGATGAAATCGTACATATGGTTAATGGTAATTTAACCGGCGTGATGCTGCTGGACCATCGGGTGCTGCCTGCCATGCGGGATAAGAAATGGGGACGCATTATCCACTTTGGCTTCGGTCATGCGGGAGAGGCCAGGGCCTGGCCTCAGCGCGCAGCCTATGCAGCTGCCAAAGTAGGCTTGGTTTCGTTTACGAAGTCGCTTGCCGTGGAAGAAGCACCGTATGGCATCACCGTGAACATGATCTGTCCCGGGGATATCCGTGGGGTGAATAAAGAGAAAACTATTGCCGAAGTGTCAGGAACTTTCGATGGGCTGACTCCACGGGGAAGATCAGGTAGTGGAGAGGACATCGCCCGAGTGATTGAATACTTATGCCTCGACAACTCCGATTTCATTACGGGCAACATTATGGATATATCCGGGGGACTCGATCCAATCCGTCCTCTGATTAAGAATGATTAACGCACTGCACTATGTTTCCTTATCAAAAAAAGAGTCTTGGTTCCACAGGGGAAGCCAAGACTCTTTATAGTTTAAAGAATAATTTTAGAATACTTGTACTACTTCTTGAATGCCTTCTACTTCTTCAACCAGGGCACGTTCGATCCCGGCTTTCAAAGTAATGGTGGAGCTTGGACAGCTACCGCATGCACCCATCAATTTCAGCTTAACGATGCCGTCTTCAACGTCGACCAATTCCACGTCACCGCCGTCGCGCTGCAGGAACGGACGAAGTTTATCAAGAACTTCAGCCACTTCATCATATACAGTGGTTTGCGTGTTTTCACTCATCTTGTTCAACTCCTTTCCTCCCTATATTATAGTACATAAATCGGCAAAATAAAATGCCAATCTTAAGGCAGGTCTAATATCATGTCCATTATCATTGAGTTTTGTACAAATAATTCATACTTCGGTACTGATAAAGTACTGAGCACGCTTGAAGACCGATTCGATTGCCAGGTTGTTGAATATGGCTGCCTCACCAGTTGTGGGCAATGCTACCTCATGCCTTTCGCCTATGTGGACGGCGATTGGGTTGAGGCACCAACAGCAGAAGAGCTTCTGGAAGTTATTGTACAGAAACTTGAAAGCTTTCAGGACGATGAAGGGAAAAGCTGACGATCCGCTCTGCTCTGTGGAATCCTTCTATAGAAGGATTTATAAGCACATAACCCAGGCCTTTAGACTAGTAATGACGCTTGGATTTCCAGAGCACGCCGCTCTTCAATATTCTTGGCACCCGGCCCATCACTGATGTGCTGCCCATGAGGCCAAAGCCCGCATGTTTGCCAAGGGAACCTAGCGTCCCCTTCAGCTTAAGCGGAGATACTCGGGGCGTATCCTCACGCCATAAGGCTTTCATGACATGTCCTACTTGCTCGGCTTGAGCACCAGCAGCTTGTGCACTTGGAACGAATGGGAGGCTGGCACAGTCTCCGATCACATACACCTCCGGATGGGAGGGTACTTGATACCACTCGTTCAGCAGAATGCGTCCGCTGCGGTCTTTTGGCAGATCGAGATCCTGTACGACTTGTACAGGCTGGATCCCGGCTGTCCACACGGCCAAGTCTGTTGCAATGGGAACATCCATGTTATACACAGCGTTTTTCTCAACACGTGAAACGGAAACGCCGCTGTGGATATCAACATGATGCTCCTCAAACCAGCGATGAATATATGCAGACAATCGGTTGGGAAAAGAGGAAAGTACCCGTTGTCCCCGGTCCAAAATGGCGATATTCAGATCGGGCCGACTTTCACGGAGATCGGCAGCAAGCTCGATACCGCTTAAGCCTCCGCCAATGATATGAACTGACGCATACGGCCTCAGGTTGTTCAGGTTCAAATAGGTTTCCCGGGATGCGGAGAAAGATTGCAGGCTGAACGTAAATTCTTCAGCGCCGGGTACCCCATGATAGCGATCTGTACATCCGAGAGCAATAGCAAGCTGGTCGTATTCTACGGGATCATTGTTGTCCAGATTAATCAGCTTTTTGTCCAGATCAATGGATTTAACTTCGCCATAAACAATCTGGAGACGGTCATACACAGGAAATTTCACACGAACGGCGGTATCGGCCACGGTGCCTGCTGCCAGTGCATAATATTCGGTTTTAAGTCCTTGATATGGCATGCGGTCGATGAGCACGACCTCCACGTCCGGAGGAAGATAGCTGCTGAATAATTCTTGAATTAGGGCAAGACCACCATAGCCTCCGCCGAGAATGACGAGCTTTTTCATAGATTTCTCCCTTTCTCAAGAAATAAGAAGGTGGGCGTCAATCGCAAGAAAAACGCCGCTAAAAGCGGCTTAGGGTACCCACGCTATATTATCTCTTTAACCTATTTTCCGTTTCTTGGAACGCTGCAATTGATTCATCTCTGCGGTAGGGCTTATTCGTAAACCTTAACTTCGTTATAGAACGTATCGCGTTCAACCGGAATTCGGCCAGCACCCTGGATGAGCCATACAAGCTCTTTGCGTGTCAGACCTTCCGGAGTTAAGGCGCCAGCCGCATGGCTGATGCGTTCTTTCAGGATCGTACCATGAACATCGGAAGCACCAAAGCTGAGGGCAACCTGAGTTAATTGCGCACCGATATTAATGAAGTATGCTTTGATATGGTCGATATTATCAAGCATCAAACGACTGATCGCAATGGTTTTGAGATCTTCGTAAGCGGAGTTACGACGCATGATGCCTGCGTTCTTGTTCTTCGGCTGCATGGAGAGAGGAATAAATACCATGAATCCGCCTGTCTCATCCTGCAGATCACGGATTTGAAGCATATGGCGAATGCGGTCTTCATGGCTCTCGATCGATCCGTACAGCATGGTTGTGTGTGTTTTCATTCCAAGCTTATGTGCAGTGCGGTGTACGTCCAGGTACTGATCCACATTGGCCTTGTCTACCTTCATTTTTTGACGATATTGATCAGACAAGATCTCGGCACCGCCGCCTGTTAAAGATTGCAATCCTGCTTTTTGAAGCTCTTGCAGCACTTCCTTAGTGCTGAGTCCGCTAATGCGGGTGAAAAATTCAATCTCGGCAGCCGTATAAGCTTTAAGGGTTACTTCAGGGAAACGCTCTTTCAGTGCCTTGAGGGAATCAACGTAGTACTGGAATGGCACATGGTTATTATGTCCGCCAACGATATGGAATTCACGAATGCCCGGATGAATATGCTGTTCTACATACTCAATCATCTCAGCGCCGGACAGGGTATAGGAGCCTTCCTCGCCTTGGTCTTTACGGAAATTGCAGAATGCGCAGCGGGATTCACATACGTTGGTAAAATAGAGACTCATATTTTCGATAAAATAAACTTTTTTTCCGTTCTTGCGCAGATTGGCTTCATTCGCCAGCTGCCCAAGGGTAAGCAGATCGTCTGTTTGATACAAATACACACCGTCTTCGAGATTCAGTCGTTCGCCGCCTTGGACTTTCGCAACGATTTCAGCCATTCTCTGGTCGGTATAAGGTGTCACAATTGTGGACATATTCCATCCTCCTGTTCACACTTGAGCTGCCTGACAATGGAGCAGCATAAGTGATCATAAAGTGAATCACTCCCATTAGGGAACGGTCCGTTTGGTAGTAGTGGTTTAACAACGTTAGTAATGAATGGGCGAGCATAAAATCATTATTCAAAATAGGTTTGTGAAAAAAAATACAACTGTAGACTAGCCATAACCTTTTTCCGATTTTTAGCCGGGGGATGTGACAATAATCCAACAGTTGCCGCCCATGTTCCTTCCCTATTATAAACCTGACCCTTCGGGGTAGCAATACATATAGAGGAATTGAAAATAGGTTATTCCTCTCATGGCAAGTGGCCGTCATAACCACCTTGAGCGAACACGTGAACAGGAGTATACTTAAAGAATGAACAAAAAGGAGGGTGACCTATGATAACAATCAGCGATACAGCTGCAGAACGTCTGAAAGAAATGCTTGCTGAACAGGAAACGCCCAATATGTTCCTTCGATTGGGTGTCGCTGCCGGCGGTTGCAGTGGTTTTTCATATGCCATGGGCTTTGACGATCAAGAATCTGAGGCTGATGTATATATGGACCTGAAGGATATGAAAGTCGTTGTTGAAAAGGACGATTTGAAATACCTGAACGGTCTTGAGATCGACTTCGAGGAATCCGGCATGACAGGCGGATTTACGATCCACAATCCGAACGCTACCGTTACTTGCGGCTGCGGTTCTTCCTTCCGCACCGCAAAGGATGCGGGTAAACCGAACGAAGAGCCTTGTTAATCAGGTAGCCACGCGGTTGTAATCCGTTGATCTGAACGGATTCGAAATGGGAGCACTACACAGGATGTGCGTCCTGAATTACGGCCTCTATAGGAGTGATAGCCTTGTGCTATCACTCCTATAGAGGCCTATTTGTTATCTGGATCGGGCATATCCGGAAGATAATTATCTATATTATAAATTGGTTCCGGAAGGTAATTATCTATTCTGACAACCTCGGCAATGACATCATCGATCTTTAGAACAACTTCATGATTCGTGGATGTTTCATCTTTGATTTGTTTTGTTGATAGGGGATCCGTGAGAGTTAGAGATGGATGGAATTTTACGATCCCATCTTCCACAGGTACCACGATTTCATCAGTGCCTACCAATGTATAAGGCTCCTCTGGTATGCCGAGTTTATCGAAAGTAGCCAAGAAAAATAAATATGTTTTCCCTTCTTCTAAGATAGGTTCGTAGGTCGGGTATTCTTTTCCATCGTATAATCCACCTAATTGTTTCATCTTAAACATGTCTTGAGTGCCTTGATTAATCTCTCCGAAAATTATTTGTTCCGCTTTAATATCAAGGTCAGTGTAGACAGCATAAAATGGATCAGACTTATCCGAGCTTATATTTCTATTAGTCGCTGGATGTACTTTATCTACCGTTCCGATAACAACAAGATCCGAGCCGGCTATCAACTTTTCAAAATTTTCTACTCGATAGCCGCTGTCGGGAGTTGAAATAATATCACTTGCTTCAATCAATTTTTTTCCCCTGAACATGCTGATAAAGCGATAACTCCTAATAAAAGACTCGACATTATAATGATGTTCCTCATGGTATATCCTCATTTCCTTTATTTAGAAAGCATTTATACCGTTGATATCATCTTGTTGATATAACAACAAAAATAATGAATGGTTTTTACGGCTTCAATACAATAAAATGAAATCATTTCAGCAGGTAGCGCGTTATTTCCGCGTTAAATTACCGCTGTTTAGTCCTCATTTAGAACGAAAAAATGCAGCTTCCCTCGCAGTAACGAAGGAAGCTGCATTTTGTGCTCTTCTTATCCGATTAGACGGGAAAGAAGAAGGTATCGTTGAGCATAACGACAATCATTCCGCCTGCAACAAGCGAGAAGACGATACAGCCCACGCCGAGGCCACGGCGCTTGTCTTTGATGAACTTGAAGCCCATGACAAAGATCAAGATGGTTATGGCTGCAAAGGCAACCGACATGGCGACAGTAGCAATCCAGTACAAAACTTCAAACAGGTCTGCCAAAGGGGATAAAGCCTCCTTTAAATTATCCTGGGTGATGGATGTATTACAGACAAATCTCTGTCCTAACTATACGATAGATCACAGCATTTGGAAAGGGAAGCCCTTATGCTGACACGATAATGCCAATTATTAGGCATACGTTCAGGACAATCATCCAAGACAAATAGCGGATACAGGAATAGGATAACGTATGTCATGAATAAAAGGAGGGGAAAGCAGCATGGCGGGAAGACAATTGGCCAGCAAGTGGCTGAAAACGGAAACGTTGCTTACCGACCCGGAAGTTGCTCCCTACATTCCAGCTACCAAGCCATATGGAGGGGATAATCTGGACTCCATGCTCACCGAATATGGAATGGTTGTGATCAAGCCGATTGTGGGCACTGGTGGCAATGGGGTCATCCGAATACAAAAAAACGAAACGGGATATTTGATAACTCACAAAAGGCGTTCGGTCCATGTAAATACATTGCATTCCCTGTTATATGTACTAAACAGACTGAGACTGAGACGGCGATATTTGATACAGCAGGGTATTCATTTGGCCAGAATTCAAGGACGTCCGCTGGATTACCGGGTGAAGGTAGTTAAGGAACGGGGAAAATGGGGTTTTCGAGCCATGCTTGGGCGGCTTGCGAGTCCTGGGCTTTTCGTAACGAATGTCTGCAAAGGGGGAGTACTGCTTCGTTGCCGTCATGCGCTGCGATTATCGTTGCCCCATATTAATGCCGTAGAAAAACGAAACGAAATGCGTCATCTCACAAGGCAATGTATCTCGTTACTCGAATCCCGCTTTCCAGGGATCGGGGAGCTCGGTTTTGATTATGGAGTAGATACGGAAGGTAAAATATGGATTTTAGAAGTTAATACAAGACCAAGTTAATTTAGTTTATATGAATTTTTAATAGGGTAATAAAAAAATAAGCGAGAAATTCCGATATAATAATTGATCAATTTTTTTTATAGTAGATTTCCACATATCCTGTGTATAACATTTATCCCCATAATCCACTTTGATATGACCTAGTTTTTTACACTTACCAACAAATTATACACAGGATTTCCACAAGAGGCTGTGGATAAGCGAACAGTTGTTCCGTTTTCTGATGTCTGATATGATAGATTTAGGAAATTTGAGGAAGGGGTGTGAGAGGATGGCTATGTTAACGGATGAAATGCTTCTCGATTCCTATCATATGGCTGTTGAATTGAAGCTGGAGCGAGAGTTCATCACTCTACTGTTGGCTGAAATTCATAAACGGAACTTGGACACCGATTCCAGTAGCATCCTGCATTAACTCGATTTTTCGTATATAGAATAGATAAATTTACGACATGCACGTATATAATGTGGGAGCTTCAACCAAGTTCTACATATGACGGGTAGAAATAGAAAAGGTATCTTCGATCTCTGAGCGGCGCCTGGCCTCTCTAGAACGAAGATACCTTTTTTTCTATAGTAATACGTATTCAGATGAAGATAAAAGCTATAGCTATTACAGCTTCATGTTACTGCTGTGACCAGGAGCTAAGCGGGCATCCGGGTCGAAGTATACCTTGGCGTTATTTACAGCTGTAGGTGCTTCACCGAATCCGACAGCAATCAGTTTAACCTTACCCGGATAGGTTGTGATGTCGCCGGCGGCAAAAATACCAGGAATGCTTGTTTCCATGCGGGAATCTACGACGATGGAGTTATTCTCAATGGCAATTCCCCATTCGGAAATCGGGCCGAGAGAAGAGACAAATCCAAAATTGACGATGACATCGTCCACTTCGAGCTCTTGTGTTTCTTTGGTTTTGATATGCGAAAGCGTCACCTTGGTAATGGAACCTTCACCATGCAATTCGGAAATTTCGGTTGGGGTGATGATATCCACTTTCGATGCCATTAACTGCTCAACACTATGCTCATGGGCACGGAATTTATCACGACGGTGAACCAGGGTTACCTGTTCCGCGATCGGTTCGATCATAAGCGCCCAGTCTACTGCAGAGTCACCGCCTCCGCTGATCAATACCTTTTTGCCTTTGAAGCGGCTGAGATCGTTGACGAAATAATGAAGGTTGTTCTTCTCGTATTTCTCGCATCCTTCAATCTCCAAGCGACGAGGTTGGAATGCTCCTACGCCAGCTGTAATAATCACGGCTTTGGCATGGTGTTCGCCCAGATTCGTTTTTACAACGAAATGGCGTTCATCAAGCTTTTCCACAGATTGGACTTTTTCTTCAAGACGAATATCCGTGTTAAACAAATCCATCTGTGCGGAAAGATTGTTCACCAGCTCTTGAGCGGTTACTTTTGGGAAACCCGCAACGTCATAAATATATTTCTCGGGATACAGCGCAGCCAATTGGCCTCCAAGCTGAGGCATGCTCTCGATAAGTTTTACCGAAGCTTGGCGCATTCCGCCGTAAAAAGCAGCAAACATACCGGCAGGTCCGCCACCGATAATCAAAAGATCCGTCATATTGTTGTCTTGTGGCATCGTTGTCATGCGGTAAGCACCTCCATAAAATGAGTTTATATTCGAATCAGACAGACGTACTTGTCCGGAATAAGCTGATTCAGGAATTCTTACTTATTATAAGCTTCCCGAACCAGCATGAAAAGACGAGAATTGAGTTAAAACGCGTAACAATGAATTGGTTGCGCTTACTTTCGATAATAGGCGATATAACTGGAAGAATTTGCACATAAAATGGCAAAAAAATTCTTGATATTTGCAAGAATTATGCATATGATTAACGTGATAACTTGCGTTTATTGCGGGCTTGCTATATCTATTGGTGAGCATGTGCTTCTATAAGGATACCGCGGTATTTAGGCTTTTATTGATTTATTAGTAACCATCAGAACAAATGCTGGAACGGGCTCTGATTAGGGCTCTTCTCTTTTTTTGGATGTCATTTCACAGAATGTTAACATCTACACCATACTGTATATATAAAAGAAGTAAGTTGGAAGGAGCAGTAGAATGAGCAGCATACCGAAGATCGTAATCCTTGGCGCGGGTTACGGGGGCATATTGACAGCGCAGCGGCTGCAAAAAGAGCTGAATTATAATGAGGCCGATGTTACATTGGTGAATCGCCATGACTATCATTATATTACAACGCATTTGCATATGCCGGCAGCAGGAACAGACAGCATTGAGAACACTCGGGTATCCATATCCAAACTGATCGATGAGTTCAAGATCGACCTGGTGAAATCCTCGGTTCAGGAAATCCGGCTTCACGATAAGAAGGTCATTCTTGAAGATGGAACGTTGTCGTATGACTATCTCGTCATTGGACTTGGTGGAGAGCCGGAGACCTTTGGTATTCCAGGACTCGCTGAGCATGCGATGACCATTCGAAGCATCAACTCGGTTCGATTGATTCGGGAGCATATCGGATATCAATTTGCATTATATAAGAATGAGCGCAGACCACAAGAACGAATTAACTTTGTGGTGGGCGGAGCCGGCTTTAGCGGTATCGAATTTGTAGCCGAGCTGGCAGATCGCATCCCAAGGCTGTGTAAGGAATATGACGTAGATCCGGCCTTGGTTAATATCTATAATGTAGAAGCTGCTCCCGCTGCTCTTCCGGGCTTTGCACCGGAACTGGTAGAGTACGCGATGAATGTGCTTGAGAAGAAGGGCGTTACCTTCAAAATGGGCATTGCCATCAAGGAATGTCTACCGGGCGGCGTTATTCTGAGCAATGGGGAAGAGATTCGAGCCGCGACCGTAGTATGGACGGGCGGTATCCGCGGGAATCGCCTAATCGAAGCAGCAGGCTTCGAAACGATGAGAGGCCGCGTGAAGGTAGATGAGTATTTACGTGCCCCAGGTTATGAGAATATCTATATTATCGGTGATAATTCCTTGATTTTTAATGAGGAAGGTCGGCCTTACCCGCCTACTGCCCAGATGGCGATGCAGCAGGGCGTATGCTGTGCACAAAATATCGTTGCAGCGATTCGGGATAAGTCGATGCGCAAGTTTGAGTTCCATAACAAAGGAACCGTCGCATCCCTTGGTCGGGGTGAAGGGATTGCAGTGGTCGGAGATAAGAAATATCAGGGATGGAAAGCGGCCCAGCTGAAGAAACTGGTGGATCTGCGTTACCTATTCATCATTGGAGGCATTCCGCTTGTCCTGAAAAAAGGCAGGTTTCTATAAATGAGACATTGCAGCGTTCAAGTACGGGGGCTGCTCACGAGAGACGAGCTGGATCGTTACAATGCTCTGATGGAAGTCGGCTCCTATCTGGAGTCGCAAGAGCGGTATGATCTTGCATACACCATTCAACAGGAAGTTGACCTTCTTATTCTTCCTGCCATTGAGCGGCTCAAGGATAAAGGTCGTGCCCGGGACCGGGCGACGGCTGAATATCTTGAAAACTTGCGCAAGCAAGAGCAAGATGAGGACGACGGTGAGGAATAGAAGAAGGGATGCTCTCGTGTTGAGAGCATCCCTTTTTGCGTACATGCTGTTTATGTGCAGAAGGAATTATACCTTCATTAAATCTGTAAATGAAGCCTGATCAAGCAGATTTCCGACATAGAACGGACCAAACTCGCCGAAACGCGCACTTACCTCATCAAATCTCATTTCGTACACGAGCTTCTTGAACTGAAGCGCATCGTCACTGAAAAGGGTTACGCCCCATTCCCAATCGTCGAATCCAACGGAACCGGTGATGATCTGCTTCACTTTGCCGGCATAGCCCCGGCCGATCATACCATGACTTCTCATCATAGTTTTGCGTTCGTCCATGCTCAGCATGTACCAGTTATCCGATAAGTCCCGTTTCTTGTTCATCGGGTAGAAACAGATATGCTTCGATTTAGGCAGAGCCGGCTTCAGACGGGCAATGACATGCGGATTCTGCATCGGATCCTCATCGGAGGAGCCGGCCAGGTAGTTGCTCAGCTCGACAATGCTTACATAAGAATAAGCCTTGGTGGTGAACTGGGCGAACGTTGTTTTGTTAAAGGCATTCTCGATCGCGTTCAACTCTTCCAGCGTCTCGCGCAAAAGCATGAATACAAAATCGGCTTTCTGACCGACGATGGTATATACAGCGGTACTGCCTTTCAGAGCAGCTTCAAGGGCATCCCATTCCTCGAGGAACGCATTCAGCTCGTCCAGCGCAAAAGCACGTACTTCTTCATCTGCAGCTTTCCAGGCCGGCCAATTGATGGTGCGGAAATCATGCAGCGCATACCAGCCCTCAAGCGTCATAGCAGCTTCGTTCATGTGATCACTCCTAAACGTTATGTTCGTTATCATGGAAGCGGATGACCGCTTGCGTTAACTCACTACATTGTACTGTAAGCGCGGGCGTAAGGGCAAACGCTGACACAATGTATTCATGATTGTTCATTGATCTGTGACATTTTTTTTAGTAAACTAGCAATTAGCTAAAGCTTGGTGTGCTGTTTCTTGCTGAAATTAAGTAGGATAGCTGCTATGCGTAGGTGATAAAGAAGAGGTGAAAACAGCGATCATGCTTCAATTTATTCCTGTGCTCGTGCTGATGATTTTGTTTTTTGTCATGATGTTCGGTATCGGTTTTATCCTAAATATGTTGATGAAGACGACCTGGTTTCCATGCTTTCTGTTCGTGATTGTTATTTTGCCGGTCGTTGTATACAGCTTGTGGGATCGGGGCCAGATGTCGTTCTGGACCCATGTTGGATCGTTCCAACTGGTGGATTACTTAACGGGGGTAGCAGGTCTGATTGGTGCTTATATGAGCGGATGGACCATTAAGACATTGCGGATTAAGGGCTTTAGAATGTTTTAATCGATTTGTTGTAAATTGAATGTAGTAGTAATGACGGCTCTCCAATTATTGAGGGCCGTCATTTATTATTTATGGTCCAGTCATTTTCATTGAATTGAAGTATGAATTCCAGAATTTCAATGCAAAAGAACCGACTTCGAAACTTCAGTTTTGTGATAGAATAGAGGAAGTCTATTTTTGGGCGACAGGGGGAGCATAAACGATGCGCATGACCAATTTTTTGCATTTTACAGAGAATCACCGTTACTGCGTATACCGTGACTTCTGTTTAAGCGGCCTGGATGACAAAATGCTTGGTTCGATTTATCAACCGATGGTTGGTGCATTTGCGGTCAGTCTGTACCGTCTTCTCGTATCGCATGTGCCGATGGAGAAGGTGGGGTATTCAGCAATCGAGCAGCAGCGGCGACTGTTCTTGACACTGGGCCTAGAGCCAAGTGAAAAAGGACGCCGCTATCTCATCGAGCAGACCTCCAAGCTGGAGGCGGTCGGGTTATTGCAGACCAGCCGGATGTTCGTTCCAGAAACGGACGACCATGTTTACGAATATGAACTGCAGGCACCGCTAAGCCCTGCAGAATTCTTTAATACACAGCATCTGACGCTGCTGCTTCGCGACATGGTGGGGAAATTCGCAGTTCTGTCACTGCGGGAAGAGCTGTGGAGCAAGGAACCCCTTGAATGGTCTGGTATTTCTTTGAACAAGGAGAACATTTCAGTTCCCTTCTATGATATTTTTGAGTTGAATACGCATGTTATCGACTATGAACTCGAGCAAGCACTGGAAGAGGTGGCAGTCTCACGCAAGCCCATCGTGCCGTCGAGTCACCAAGGCGAGGGATTGAACTATGCGGACATTATTCTTCGCTTTCCGCGTGAATCTCGCAATCGGGTCTTTGTTGAGCGACTGCGCTATGATCACGAACAGATGGGCATCGTCAATTACGTTGTGCGAAAATACGATCTGAGCATACAGGATTTATGTCGTCTGCTTGATGAAGACGGGATCTTTACCGAGCACGGCGAGGTCGTGCTGGATGATCTGCAGCATAAGGCCAGTCTTCATTTCCGGCAGGGCATGAAGATGCAGGAGCAGCGGCAGATTACGGCTGGCAAAGTGGTGGCTCTGCATCAGGAATTGATGGCTGATCCGGATGAGCCTGTCCAGGAGCATGCGGTTCAGATGGAATATTATGTAGAGGTTCCGGCTCAATTTCAATCCAAATGTGATATTCACCAATATAATATGATGCTTCGCAACGAACCTTATACCCGGCTCCTGCAGACATTTTTCCCGGGTTCAGTTCCAGCTCAATTTCTTGATATTTTCGAAAAAATTGATCTGAGCTATAAGCTGCCGGGTGAAGTCATTAATGTGCTCATTCATTATCTGATGTCCTTAATGGCCGCAGGTGGCGAGCAGCGAATCAACCGCAATTTCGTGGAGGCCATTGCTTCCAATATGCTTCTGAAACAGATAAACAGTTATGAGAAAGCCGTTCAATATATAAGGGATCAAGCCAAGATGAAAGGCAAGCAGAAGGCAGGCACACAGCGTACGCGTACATACGCTGCAGGCGGTAAGGTGAAACCGGAAATTCCAGTGGCTCTGGAGACTGACCAGGGTGAGGCCGTATCGGATGAAGAATTCGAAGCCATGATGCGATTTGCAGCAGAAATGCAGGCTGGTAATCATAAAGGCGGATAACTACAGATGTTTATGAGAGGAGGGAATTGGAAATGGAGTCCCTTGGCGAATTGCTGCAAAGTATGAAAAGTCCCGCCCTCCGGCAAAGAACCGAGCGGATCACGGAGGATTTACTGCGGAATCCGTTGATACAAGCTTTGCGGAGTGAATATCCGGAGATCGATGACCGAGTCATACGACTGAATCTAAGTAAATTGTATCAATATGCCGGAGACCAGGCCCACTGTCGGGAATGTCCTGGGCTGGAGCATTGTCCGAATGACTTCCAGGGACATTTCAGCAAGCTCGATATCCAGCGGATGAATGGGACGGTGGAGATTTATGAGCGGAAGACGCCTTGTTCCCTACAGGTTGCAAAAACGAATGAAGATAAAATCAAGAAGCGGATCCGCAGCTTCTATGTTGATGAACATGCCTTGAACGAAGGTTATGACAACATGGAGATTATGGCAAAAGACCGATTGCGGGCGCCAGCGGTGCACCAGGTCTTCAAGTATATTAAGGATACGAAGGAGAACGGCTTGTCCCCGCGGGGCTTGTATCTAACAGGCTCGTTCGGTACCGGAAAAACCTATCTGATGGGTTATTTGATGCATGAGCTTGCAAAAGCGGGTCACTCAGGTGTGATCGTATATATGCCGGATTTCGTGGAAGATTTGAAAACGATGATGCAGGACGGTCAGAAGCTCAAGGATATGGTCGAGACGATGAAGCATTGCGATTTGCTCATTTTTGACGACATCGGAGCTGAGAATTTGAATCCTTGGGTTCGGGACCATGTCCTTGGTTCCATTCTGAATTTCCGAATGAACCGACTCCCGACCTTCTATACGTCGAACTATCCGCTTGATGGACTTGAACAGCATCTTAGCTTTACGAGCAAGGATGGCGAGGAGATGCACAAAGGCCAGCGATTGATGAACCGGATTGCGCCTTTTGTGGATGTCGTTCATTTATTCGGAGAGAATCAGAGAGGGAAGTTTTAATACCATAACAGCGCAGCTCCTCCGTGGGGAGGGGCCTCCTTAGGGAGTAAAACGTTAAAAAGTCTGATCCTGTTAGCGTAAGGAACGCTATAGGATCAGACTTTTTATGTGCGCACAAGGAGTCATCCGTAATTAGCCAACCAAGAACTTGATGATGACAAATCCGAAAAAGATGACGGTCATAAAACCGAACATCCCAATGAAGCCCATCATCAAATCACCAAAGTCATTGCGCGGCTCTTCATTGATATGCTCCCGTGGATCGTTAATACGTACATTTACATCCATGGTGCTTGCCTCCTCCATAGGTGAACATGCCGAATGAACAAGAGAAAAAAATTGACAGTTCCCCGACTTGTTACTAGTAGTATACCCAAAGGTCAAATCATTTGTAAAGATTGCGTGAAAAACCTGAATGCAGCTCTTTCTTAAGGTGAGTATATTTCACTTTTTCTGGTGCGTTGTGGTATACTAAATTCGTCGACTCATTCGACAAATATGCATCGCACTATACCTGATCTTATCCTGTGAGGAGGAGAATACAATGGCTATCGTCAATGTTACCGATCAAACCTTCGTGAATGAAGTTGAAGGCCAAGGAACGGTTGTAGTTGATTTTTGGGCGCCATGGTGCGGCCCTTGTAAAATGCTTGCTCCGATTCTGGACGAATTGTCTTCGGAACTCGGTGATGATGTAAAAATTGCAAAAGTAAACGTGGATGAGAATCCTGAATCCGCGGCACGCTTCGGTGTGATGAGCATTCCGACCATGATCTTCTTTAAAGACGGCCAGCCTGTCGATAAAGTAGTAGGTCTGAACTCCAAAGAAGCCCTGAAGGGCATCATTGCAAAACATCAATAAGCAGGACGCTTCATCATCTGCTTTCATACAGCGCCTTCGGTGTAACCCGGAGGCGCTTTGTGTGGTTACTATAATATACAATCTCCTTGGAGAGGAGGATGAGTATGGATGACTTTGCTAACCAGCTTCAGGAGCAGGAGAAGGCCATGGAGAATATCCGCCATAAGCTGGCATTGCTTCCGGACCAGCCGGGCTGTTACCTGATGAAGAATCGGGAAGGTACGATTATTTATGTGGGCAAGGCCAAGGTGCTGAAGAACCGGGTTCGCTCTTATTTTACCGGCAGCCATAATGGAAAAACCCAGATGCTTGTTTCGGAGATCCGTGATTTTGAATATATTGTAACAGGCAGCAACATGGAAGCTCTGATACTGGAATGTAATCTGATCAAAACCCATCAGCCGAGATTTAATGTGCTGCTGAAGGATGATAAAACCTATCCATACCTTAAAATAACGAATGAAGAGCATCCCCGACTGGAAGTGACCAGAAGGGTGCTTAAAGATAAAGCCAAGTATTTTGGCCCTTACCCGAACGCTTATGCTGCACAGCAGACCAAAAAACTGCTCGACCGAATGTATCCTTTGCGCAAATGCGGTGTTATGCCCAAAGAAGTCTGCCTGTACTATCATATGGGGCAGTGCCTGGCACCATGCGAGAAGAAAGTGCCGGAGAATGCATATGAAGAGATTAAGGGAGAGATCACTTCTTTCTTGAGCGGCGGTCATGAAGAGATCAAGAAGGAACTGCAGCGCAAGATGCAGGAGGCTGCGGAGGAGCTGTATTTTGAACGAGCCAAGGAGCTTCGAGACCAGATCATTCATATCGATACCTTAATGGAGAAGCAGAAGATAACGACAACGGATACCCGGGACCGGGATGTATTCGGTTATGCTGTGGATAAAGGCTGGATGTGTGTGCAAATTCTGTACATGCGTCAGGGAAAAATGGTGCAGCGTAACAAGTCGGTTTTTCCATTCTATGGTGATGCGCACAGCGACTTTATGTCATTTGTTGCCCAGTATTACAGTGACAATCCGGCACTGCCGCAGGAAATCCTGCTGCCGGGCCCGCTGCTTCTGGAGGAAGCTGATTCAGGTAAGGCAATGGAAACCTCTGCCGATGTTGAAGGTGAGCGCACCTCAGAGCTTATAAACGAATCGCAGGAGCAGGCTCCTTCGGTCTCATCCGAAGAGCAGGAGGCGCTTGTCGAAGCTCAAGAGAAGAAAGCAGAGGCAGCAGGCATCGTGGATGCTGCTGGAGGCGCAGCCGCCTTGCAGGAATGGCTCGGTGTGAAGGTGCTTGTGCCGCAGCGCGGCTTGAAGAAACAGATGGTAGGCATGGCAATAGATAATGCGAAGGTGTCTTTGGATGAGAAATTCCGTTTAATTGAACGTGATGAAGAACGGACCTCGGTCGCTGCAGCCAATCTGGGTGAAGTGATCGGGCTTGAATCATTAAACCGGATTGAGGCGTTCGATAACTCCAACATTCAGGGAACCAATCCAGTATCGGCCATGGTCGTATTCACGAACGGAAAACCGGATAAGAAAGAATATCGTAAATATAAGATCCGCTCTGTCATTGGACCGGATGATTATGATACGATGCGGGAAGTGATCCGGCGGCGGTACGAACGCGTGTTGAAAGAGAACTTGCCGCTTCCCGACCTCATCGTAGTCGATGGAGGGAAGGGACAAATCTCCGCAGCCATCGATGTATTGGAGAATGAGCTGGGGTTATTCATTCCGGTGTGCGGGCTTGTGAAGGATGCCAAGCATAAAACAGCTCAGCTGATGGTTGGAGATCCGCCTGAGCCGGTTAATCTGCCCCGGGACAGCCAGGAGTTCTATTTACTGCAGCGTATTCAGGATGAGGTTCACCGTTTTGCGATTTCCTTTCACCGCGAACAGCGGGGCAAATCGATGGTGTCCTCCAAGCTGGATTCCATCCCAGGCATTGGGGAGAAACGCCGCAAAATGCTGCTGAAGCATTTTGGCTCCATCAAAAAAATAAAAGAGGCTTCAGTCGAAGACTTCAAGCCCCTTTCAATCGGTGAGAAATTAGCAACGGATATTCTTAATGCACTTCGTGAGGAGGAGTCGTAATATACGGCTTCTCTTTTTTTGTTGGATTAAATCGATAGATCACATATGCGACAATTGCCGGCAGCACCATATAGAAGACCCCTGTCAGCATATTAGCTGTATCTTTAAGCATGATCAGGCTGATGCCCATCAAGATGCTGTTGAAGATGACATGGGAGAACATGGCCGCTAAATAACCGTATTTCAGGAAGATGTAGCTGAACAGCAAGCCGATAATGACCAGCTCAATAGGTCTGGAAATGACCGGGTAAATAGGATATAGAGTGTGCCCCAGCGCCCAGATGAGCGAGGTAATCAAGCTCGCCACAAAGGTATTGCGGACGATTTTCTTCACCATTTTGATACCAAACAGCCGATAGACGGCCTCCTCGGATATGCCGGCCAGCCAGGCCATTAGCGGGAACATCCAAGGGTAGAGCATATTATAAGGCGATTGCGTGGCATCTGTGGTGGACCATGTATTCAAGGTGAGACTCAAAACGATAAAGATGATGGATTGGATGCCTAGCAGAATTAAAGCCCATACATATCCCAGCTTCATACTGTTTAGTACATAATGTCCGTATCCGGGTTCTTTGGCACGCGGCCAAGGATTGAGTCCGTCCTCTTTTTTCCACAGTCCGTTGCCGCCCACAAGAGAGAAATAGAGCAGCGCCGAGAAAATGAGTGAATAGATCGCATAGAAAATCATCATCCCGATTAAGCCGGTTTGGGACATGCCTTGGGCTTTGAAAACCGGAATCAGATTATACGTATTCAGCATCTGTATGACGAACAGCAGCGCCGACAGAAACAGGCCGCGCTTAAACGATGTGTGGGCTCTGGTCTTCACGCTGTAGACAATCGCAAGAATGCCAAGAATAAGGGTGAATAGGCCATACCCTGCCAGCGTCAGCCACGTTGCATTCTTAGTCTGCTTGTTGACATAAGCCGAATGGGATGCCGGAACGGAGAAAAGCGGCTCATAGGAACGCAGCTTCCCATTTTCGAAGGTAAATCGGAGCTCAAGAGCAGAATCGCCGATTTTGGATTCCCGGTCCACATACTGGAGCCTTGGTTCCCCTTCCTTCGTAATCCGTTCAAGATGCTGCAGGTCGTAACCCGCCCGCTGGAGCCAAGGCTCAGCAAGCGCCTCTTTCTCGGCCAGTGTCAGGCCATCTTCGGCAATAAGAAGCATCTGCTTCTGTACATCTCCTTTGTTCAGCTCGATCCGGTCATAACTGGAGCGGGCGTAATCATAGGAGAAGCCGACGATACCTGAATTTTGCATATGCACGTCCACGTTCAGCGCATCACCTCCCGGCTCACTCAAGCGAACACGATATACGTCATAGGGATATTTGGCTTCATAAGTCTTGTTATATTCCTGAAGCTTCTTAACCTTAGCTAAATAGCCGTAAAGCTCGGATTTCGATTGATATGTAACCAAGGCTTCATCCGGGTCCACAGCCGAAAACTGGAGCTGCTCCGAAGCAAATCTTAAAGCTGCTTGCTGAGCCTGTTCCTTGGATATGATATCCGGCGATGCCATCTCGGCAGATTCGGGACTGAAGGTTGGAAAAACCTGAAATAACAGGAACAGTATCAGGCCGATTGCGGCAGGCACAAAAAGCTGTTTGAGATTGGGTTCCAGCTTCAAGGGCTCTCTTGCACGATTCATGAAATTCCTCCTCATAAAGAAAGTTGAGATTCTACAGATATTCGAGTGGCCTGATTTCAGGAACACATTAACACATAAAGTCAATATAACATAGTTATGAAGGTCATAAGCAGCTTATCCCAGTTTGAGAAATATTGAAATAAATCGATGAAAATCAATGAAAGATTTCGAAAACGTTAGAGAACCCTATGCTTGTATTCTTGTATATGCCCAATTCGCGTCCTTTTAAAGATTTTTTGGGTGAAAAAGGGCGTTGGGTTACGTTTCAGATTGCGTTATAATCACATCATGCTTTACGGAAAGTACAAGGAACTGAATATGCCAGCCGAATTTCGTATTGAAAATGGGGGAACCATGTAATTGGGGTGAATTTCATGATTCGTAAGGAGCATGAATAGGGCGGCCTGTGGATATGCCCGAACCCGTCAGCTAACCTCGTAGGCTGCAGCACAGGAACCAGACCTTAGGGGCACTGCGTTTTCCAGTGTCTTTTTTCGTTGATTTTTTTTAAGAAGGTGACCGATTGAACGAGAAATTAAAATGGCTCAGATTATCTCCTCCGCGCATTCTCGTGCTTGGCTTTGCAGCGATTATCCTGCTTGGGACTGCGCTGTTAATGCTGCCGATTTCAACGCGAACGGGGGAGTCTCTAGGATTCATAGATGCATTGTTCACCTCGACATCAGCAACATGTGTGACGGGTCTGGTTGTGGTAGATACAGCGACGACATTCAGTTACTTCGGAGAATTTGTGATCATGCTGCTGATTCAGATCGGCGGCCTTGGATTTATGACGATGGCGACTCTGTTTGCACTGGCATTCAAGAGACGTATATCCCTCAAGGACCGACTTATTCTGCAAGAAGCGATGAATCAGTCCTCCATGGAAGGCATCGTAAGACTCATTCGCAGGGTATTGTTGTATTCGCTCATTATCGAAGCTTGCAGCGCAGTTATACTCATGATTCGCTTTGCGTTTGACATGCCGCTCGGGCAGGCGATTTATTATGGCATTTTTCATGCTGTTTCGATGTTTAACAATGCCGGATTTGATTTGTTCGGCGATTATCGGAGTTTGACCGGATATGTGTATGATCCGGTGGTCAATATTGTAGTTATATTTTTGATTGTATCCGGCGGTATTGGTTTTATTGTGCTGTCTGATCTGATCGATTTCCGGAAGCAGCGGAAATTGTCCCTGCAATCCAAAGTTGTGCTCACCACGACAGCTGCATTGCTGCTGGTTGGATTTATCATCATTTTTATTTTTGAATTTACGAATCCAAGAACGCTTGGTTCTCTGAACTGGGGCGGGAAATTCTTTGGTGCGATGTTCCAATCCGTAACGCCGCGAACTGCAGGCGCGAATACGATAGATATAACCGGTCTTAGACAGGCCACGCAATTTTTCATTGTTATCCTAATGTTTATCGGAGCATCTCCGGGATCAACAGGGGGCGGCATCAAGACAACCACCTTTACCATTATGGTCGGAGCGGTCATCGCCATGATGCGGGGGCGCGAGGACATCGTTATGTTCCGCTACCGCTTGGCCCAGGAACGGGTGTTAAAGGCGCTGACCATTGTATTATTGGCACTTCTGCTTATTCTTACGGTATCGATGATTCTGTCGACGACAGAAGAAGGGGATTTTCTGAAGATTTTATTTGAAACCACATCCGCTTTTGGAACAGTGGGTCTCTCCATGGGCTTAACGCCTGATTTGACCGTGTTTGGCAAGATCATGATCAGCCTTACCATGTTTGTAGGGCGATTGGGGCCATTGACGCTTGCTTATGCACTTGGGCGTAGAAAGGGTAAAGAATTGTATCGTCATCCGGAAGGCAAAATGATTATTGGATAAGGAGCATGGAGAGACATGAAACCAAAGCAATTTGCAATCATCGGTTTGGGACGCTTTGGCGCAAGCCTCGGACTCGAACTGATGGAACAGGGCTATGAGGTGCTCGGTATCGACCGGAACGAAGAGGTCGTCGAAGATATGAGCGAGCTGCTGACACATACGGTGGTAGCGGATGCTACAGATGAAGAGGTGCTTAAATCGCTTGGCATCCGCAACTTCGATTGCGGGATCGTTGCCATAGGCAACGATATCCAAATGAGCATCCTGTCGGCCATCCTGTTGAAAGAGCTGGGTGTAGGCATGGTCGTTGCCAAGGCGATATCCGTGCTCCACGGTCGGGCGCTGGAGAGACTGGGTGTGGACCGGGTTATTTTTCCGGAGCGGGACATGGGCATCCGGGTAGCTCACCAGCTTGTAACGCCCAATCTGCTTGATTATATCGAGCTGTCAAAGGAGTACAGCATCGTAGAGTTAAGTGTGCCCCAATGTCTTGACGGCAAGATGCTGGGTGAGATCAACCGGCGCGTGAATTACAGCTGCACCATCGTCGCTATCCAAAAGCAGACAGGGGTCATTGTTGCTCCTACCGCGATGGATGTGCTGAACGCCGGAGATATTATGGTCATGATCGGTGATAATGATAATATTGATAGATTTGAGGCTGTCATTAACGAGGATGAGTAGCGATAAGAAGGAACGGTCAAGCAATTTCTTATTACGGCAGATGAAGTCGGAGATGAACATGGATGGCTCCCATAAACAAATGAGGAACGAACCACTAGATTCCTTCTAGGGTTCGTTCTTTTGTTAGGCAAAAAGCAGTTTATTTATTCATGTTTTTCCGATATTCGCTTGGTGTAATGCCCTCTTTGCCTTTAAAGGCGCGAATAAATGTATTTCTGTTATTGAAGCCGACAGCTTCCCAGATGTCCCCGATTTTGCGGTCGGATTGAGATAGCAGCTCTTTGGCTCTACGAATTCTAAGATCCAGTAAATATTCCTGGAAGCCCATGCCAAGCTCTCTTTTTAGTAGACGGGACATATACTGCGCGGAAGTATTGTACTTCTGGGCTAGCATTTCCAAATGAATATCCTCGTAATAATGCCCGTCTATGAAGGCTTTGAAGGAACCGACGTCAAATTTGAGCGTTTCGCTGGACAAGCTTGAAACCGTGTCAAAATAGGAGAAAATGGATTCCGTGATTTGATCTACGGATAAGGACTCATTAGAAAGAATAAAACTCGTATACAGATTGCTGGTTTCCTCATCCAAATCCTTGTCCCGCTGCTTCAGAACCTGGAGGCCGATCATATAAAATCTCATGTACAGCTCCTTGAGCAGTGAAGGAGAAATACGTGCAGCCAAGTTTTGATCGATAATTTTCTTTAACAGATCATGCATTTCCTCCTTCTTATCAGATAAGAGCAGATTGAACAGCCGATTCTCGTCATCTCTGCTTAGCAAATATCGCATCACGCCCGGTTCCTGGTCTATATCCGTGTATGTATAAACGCGCTTTCCATCGAATGGAGAAATGCGCCAGAGCGCCTTCATCGCTTGAATATATGACTGGCGCATCCCTTTATATCCATGGCCCACGCTTCCGATTCCGGCATGAACTCTGAGGAAGTCCTCATCCGTACGGAACAGCTCCACAATATCCTCGCAATACCGCTGATAGAACTCCTGAGAGGTCCCCTCCGGTACGTTAGCGAGCAAGCAGAACAAATGGGCATCCATCTCCAGAAAGTAGCAGGGATGATCTGCGGGCAGCAGCGCCTTTAAAAGGCTTGTAAGCATTCTCGAAGAATCGCTCTGAAAGGATTCACTGAACGAATGATAGAAAGGCTTCCGGAAATTGAACTGGAAGACGGTGATGATAAAATGGTCGTGTTCAAATGAAAAGCTGCTATTATGCGGATGGATTTCGATGCTGACATCATCATACAGGTAGTTATATTTCAGCATTTTTACCAGGGACTGCTCATTTGCTAGTGGAAGCGCGTAGGAAAGCTGCTGATTAAGCGATTGTACATTGTTCATAATCCGGCCAATCTCATCATTCAGGTATTTAAATTCATTGTTACGCGGGCCATTCAGCCGATCTACGAGCGATTTAATCGGGGCATACAGATTCTTGCTGAAAGCCACCGACAAGATCAAGGAGAGAAGGAAAGTGAATATCGTCGACCAAGTCCTCAATTTCTCCAGATTGCTTAGACTGCTGCGGATTTCATTTTCCGGCACAGCGGCGATCATGACGACATCGTTATAGAAAAAATTTGTGTTGAGGGTGATTACCCTCATTTTTTGTTCACGATAGTTTACTGGTGCCCCGGTATCCGAGGTTCTAAGAAGACTGGACATGAATGCCTGCAACTCCGAATTACGGACAAAATCGGCTTCAGAGGAAGACAGCATCGTCCCTTCCTTATCGGCAATGAACAATATGCTGCCCGGCGTTAATTTGTAATCTTGCAGCAGTCGCACTATGGCTTGAGCATTCAGGTTGATAACATACAGATTGTTGGACCAATATTCCGCAATCTTAGTCTGAACAATCGGGATAATGACCTTGTCTACATTCTTTGTTGTTCCGCTGATCTGTGAGGGGGGCAAAATGGAGAACAACTGGTTGCTGGTATGATTCGATTTCCAGAAATCGGCGGGATACTCCTCAAACCGGTACACCTTATCATAGAAGAAAGAGGCCGAGAAGGTACCTTCATTGCTAATAATAAGGTCGTCTTTCTTTTTGTAAATATAAGCGCTGTCAATAAATGAATCAAAATATTTAATCCTCGCTAAGGATCTAACGCTTTGGCTAATGTCGGCGTATTTAGATATATCTTTGTTGTCTTCTTCCTCGGAGAAGACACTCAGAATGCTTCGGTCAAGCGCAAGCAAAAAGTTGGATTGATATATCCCCTCAAACAGATGGTTAAGAGAAGAAGCCACGTTAGAGAGAGAGCTGATGTAGTTGGTTTCGATGTGGCTCTGCACATACTGCAAATACATATTGTAAGTTGCGAAATTAATGATTTGAATAAACAAGGATATGGAGACAAACAAAATGATGAACCGAAAAAAGATACTTTGGAAACCAACCTTCCATATGTTAGTCACCCGCCCCATTCCTTAAACCCACCTTTCTTATCCAGCCACCTGACATCCGTCCCGAGTTATTCGTTGCTTAGACACAAAGAGTATTATGGATGCGCTTTCTTGTCAACGAGTCAAGCTATTCATTAAGCAAATAGGTAGAAAAGTGTTACAAGATTATTTTTTGTGACTTTGAAGAAGTAGATTCGTGTGACATTCGGCTTGATTTGGCTGTAGTAAGCGGTTTTCGGATGTGTTTGGATAATGGAAGATTACAAAGAAGGAGGTTGGTATGCGGGTGAGTCCATATTTCAAACGCTACAAAGCGTATTACATCATGCTCATACTGCCAATTGTTTATTTCATTATTTTCAGATACGGGCCAATTATCGGTAACGTGCTCGCCTTTAGAAAGTATGTACCGGGCGGGTCAATATACGGGGAGGAATGGGTCGGACTTCAGTACTTCAAAATGTTCTGGAATGACCCCAGCTTCTGGAAGGCGTTTCAGAATACGATTCTCCTGAGCGTTATGAATTTGGCTATTACGTTTACGCTCCCCATTCTATTTGCACTTCTGCTGAATGAAATTTTGAATAAGAAGATCAAGACCGTGATTCAGACGATCTCTTATTTCCCGAATTTCGTCGCAGTTGTCGTTGTCGTGGGCATGCTGAAGGAAATTCTGTCTCCCACGAGCGGGATCGTGAATTCCTTTTTGGGGTATTTTGGGATCGACCCCATCTTTTTTGTTAACGAGCCTGGCTGGTTCCGGACCATCTACATCTCATCCGACATCTGGCAGTTCATGGGCTGGAATGCCATCATCTATACTGCAGCTCTCTCCTCGGTGGATACACAGTTATATGAAGCGGCAGAGATGGATGGCGCCGGGAGATGGCGGCAAACGTTAAGTGTAACGATTCCACAGATTCTGCCGACGATCTCCGTTGTGCTGATCATCTCCCTAGGTTCCATGCTGATGCTTGGATTTGAAAAGGTGTTATTGCTGTATACGCCTAGCAACTCCGTAACGAGTGAAATTATCGACACATTCGTCTTCCGTATGGGCTTGCAGAATAACAATTACAGCTACGCTACAGCCGTAGGCCTGTTTGGCGGGTTAATCGGACTCGTGCTCGTCTCGGCGGGCAACTATATTTCAAGAAAAATATCCGGCTTTTCATTGTATTAGCAGGAGGGAGGATAACTGCAATGCTATACCGACGTTCACTAGGGTTCAAATGGTTCATGGTTATTAATTCAGTCATTATGCTCCTTCTTGTAGCCGCTATCTTAATTCCGTTTCTTCATCTTCTTTCCGTCTCATTAAGCCATTCCAGCGCAGTCGTGGGAGGAAAGGTAGGAATATGGCCCAAAGGCTTCAATCTGGATGCGTATGTTCGCGTTTTTGAGCATCCGAGTATTATCGTTGGGTTCAAAAACTCTATTTTTCAAACCGTGTTGGGTACGACGCTTAGTTTGTTCATGCTGACGATTTGTGCTTATCCCCTGTCAAAAAGAACACTTAAGGGCCGTAAACTGCTTATCCTCTTCATAATGTTTACTATGTTTTTCAGCGGAGGCTTGATTCCAACCTATATGCTGGTCAAGAGTCTGGGGCTGTTAGACACCATTTGGGCTATCGTACTCCCCTTCAGTATTACGCCTTATTATTTGCTGCTGATGATGACTTATTTTGGAGGGATTCCCGAAGAGATTGAAGAATCTGCGATGCTTGACGGATTAGGACCTTTTCGTATCCTTGTAAAAATTGTGCTTCCGTTGTCTAAGCCGATTTTAGCGGCGCTTACCTTGTTCCTCATTGTGTATTACTGGAACAACTGGTTCAATTCAATGATTTATCTGAACAACACGGATAAGCATCCGGTTATGATGATTGTTCGCAATATTATCTCGGGATCAGAACTGGCGGGAAATGCCGCCGCGGTTGGCGACATCGGAAACAGTGTATCGACGGCATCGCTTAAGGCGGCCGCGATTATGTCAACTACGCTTCCAATCATGCTTATATTCCCTTTCACACAGAAGTATTTTGCCAAGGGAGTTATGATCGGCTCCGTTAAGGGATGAAGGCAGTTTTAAACGCAGGCTCAGCCTGAACAGCTTTAATGATAGATTAATATCAATCAAAGGGAGGCAGTTGAACAATGAAAGAGGTACAAGGCAAAAGAGCAAGCAGGTGGTTTGCCAAGGGAGCCGCGCTTACGCTGGCGATGTCGTTAGTTTTATCCGCATGCTCAGGCTCTGGCACGAAGGACAAAGGAGGTGCGGCTACAGAAAAAGCCGGTGATGGGCCTGTCACGATTACGATGATGTATGACGATAATCCGTCCTATCCCTTCAATGCGTCCTGGCCTGTATTGCAGGAATTTCAAAAGCAGGCGAATGTGAAGCTGGAGATCCAGCCGACACCCGACGCTGATTACCAGAACAAGCTGAATATTGTTCTCAGTTCAGGCACCGCTCCGGACCTTATCAGCTCCGTCGGACACCCTGTCTATATGAAATTCGCTCAAACCGGGGTATTACTGCCGATCAGCGATTATATGGACAAACTGCCAAATTTGAAGGAAAAACTGGAGAAATACAATATTTCCGAGGAACTCGACAACTGGACGTTGAAGGATGGCAAGTTGTATGGGCTGCCTTTTATGTTCGAATCGGCGATGTATAACACGGCTCCGGTCATACGTGTAGATTTGCTCAAAAAATACAATCTCGAAGCTCCAACAACGATGGACGAGCTGTACACGGTATTGAAAAAGCTGAAGGAGGCTGATCCCAACAGTTATCCGATGGCCAACCTCAACGGAGCGCTCGGCTTGTTGAACTTGTCAGGGGCTGCATGGGGTGTCGGACCTGTCTATAACGGTTTCTTGTTCAATTCTGAATCAAACCAGTTCGAATATGCATATACAAGCGAGAATTATAAACAATACTTGTCCTTCTTTAGTCGTTTAATGGAGGATGGATTGGCGGATCCGGAGATTTTTACTTCCAGCACGGATCAGTGGAAGCAGAAAATGGCGACAGGACAAAGCGTATTCACCTATACCTGGATCAGCGAGTTAGGCCAGATTAATGCGGATGGCAAGAAGAATGTAACGCCGGATTTTGAGCTTGCTCCACTTCCGCCGATTGCCGGACCGGGCGGAGTCAAGGGGCCTTCTGCACAGCGCATCAACTTCGCTTATGCCATTCCGGAGAGCGCGGCTAAAAAGCCGAACTTTGACAAGCTGCTGGAATACGTGAACTGGATGTATAGCGATGAGGCTATCAATATAGGAACCTGGGGTATTGATGGCGAAACGTTTATGGAGAAGGACGGCCAGCGGGATTTCACCGATGCTGTGAAGGAAAGCGGCAGCATCCAGAAGGCATTATGGAATGTGGGTGCTTCCAACAACAACTTTACTACGGTATTTACATATGACTGGTTTTCTAAGGTGTTGAACAATCCGCTTGTTGAATCCCTAACAGATGAAGCGAATCAGAAGAATTGGTTCCCTGCCGTTGCCAAAGTTCCGAAGCTGACTCCTGAAGACAAGGAAGAAGAGACGATGAGAAATACAACCGTTCATGATTACTTCATGAGAATGCAGGAACAGTTCGTCTATGGTAAATCTTCGATCGATAAGGACTGGGACAATTACGTGCAGGAAATTAACGAAAAAGGTGTTACCAGATTGCTTGAAATTTATAACAATACATTGAAGTAAGCAAGTAATGGGAGACAGCCTCTTGCTATTTATCAAGGGGCTGTCTCGATATGAGGATCCGGATCAAGACAACAGTAGGGGGGCGAGAGCCATGAAGGTAGGTATCGAGCTGCATCACGGTTATTTAAGGGATGAATATATGTCTGTTGAGCAAGTGCTCCAGAAAGCGAAAGCCGATGGTTACGAGGGAGTGTATTATAAATCCCCATTCTATGTATCCAAGACATTGGATATCGGTGCTTTAAGGGCAGCAAGTCAATGCGCTCAGCAGCTTGAGATGTTCCTCGATTTTGGCATCGGGCGGGTTAACCCTTATAATACGACGGAATCGCCGGAGATTTGGATGCTGGGCGGAGGCGACTATAAGCTGGCGATGGAGAAGCAAATCTACGCAGCTGCGGAGATGGGTGCAAAGGAGCTTATCGGAGTGACCGCAGGGTGGCGTGGAGAGCACACCGGATATTTTGTGAACGATCGTTTCCGGACAGATGTCACCTGGGAAGAGCAGCTGCAAGCAACAACCCGCTTTTTGAAGCGGCTGGCACCAGTGCTGAGGGACGCCGGATCGCGGATCAATCTTGAGACGCACGAGGAAATCACTTCTTATGAAGTGCTGCGCATGATTGAGGAGGTGGGAGACGATGTGCTCGGCGTTGCCTTTGATACGGCCAATGTGCTGTCCCGGGCCGAAGATCCAGTAGCTGTTGCCAGACGGGCTGCGCCATATATTCATCAGATGCATGCGAAGGATGGTATTTTATATTTTTCGGAGAACGGGCTGGTGCGCCAGTTGAAGGCTTCCGGTCAAGGGATCGTTGACTACAAGACGATCTTTGCGGAGATTGGCAAGGTTAATCCCGAACTTCATGTCCAGGTTGAAGATCACAAGGGATTGATGCATGTTGATATTTTTGTTGAGGAGTGGAGGAACGTTCACCCTGATCTTAACATGGCAGAAGTGACGGAGCTGGTCAGATTGGCAATGCTCTGCGAGCAGAAAATAGCTTCGGGAGAATGGATGAAGCCGGATGTATACGAGGCGATCAGTTACTGGGATGAGATGGACGACAGGCTGGAGTCATCCCGGAAGTACCTTCAGCAGGTGCTAAGGGAGCTTGGATTAGCTGGTTGAATATAACTTAAACTTTAAGGAGGCGTGTGGAATGAAAGAGGAGATTCGTGTAATCGTCATCGGGGCACATCCGGATGAACCGGACATTTATGCAGGTGGAACGGCAGCATTATTCGCGGAGTTGGGGCATCGGGTGAAATTTTTGTCTCTGACAGACGGCTGCTGTGGGCATTATTCGATGACTCGCACAGAGCTGGTCAAGCGGCGGAGGCAGGAAGCCGAGGACGCGGCGAAGAGGCTTGGAATTGACGAATACGAAGTGCTGCATACGCCGGATGGAGAACTGCTTCCCACCCTTGAGGTCCGTAACGAGGTCATTCGGCAGATTAGAAATTGGAAAGCGGATGTGGTCATTACCTTTCATCCTGAAGGAGGAGCACATCCCGATAACCGTTACGCTGGAAAGGTAGTTGGCGATGCCATTCCACTCACTGCCAAGACGCCGAATGCCGTTACGGAAGCTGCTGCGCTGAATCAAAGCCCCGTTGTGCTGTTAATGCCTGATTATTCAATGAAACAGCACTATTCGGCAGATCTTGTCATTGATATTGAGCCCGTTCTGGAGAAGAAGCTCCTTGCATGCGATGCTCATGCTTCCCAGTTCTATGAATTTGCTCCGTGGCAGGGCGGTTTCCTGGGCGAGGTGCCTGAGAGTTGGGAGGACAAAAAGAGTTTCCTGTTGAAGTACTGGGCCGAATTTATGAACGTCTCCGAAGAAATGAGACCGGCGCTTGAGTACGGATATGGCAAGGAGCATATGAAAAAGGTTCGTTATGCAGAACCATTTGAAATTGCTTCTTATGGTCGCCGCCCTAGCGGCGCAGAATTGCAGCGAATGTTCCCGATGCTGGGACTATCGACCGCAGATTAAGCAGGAGGAAACATGCTGCTTGCTGCAATTGCCGCCGCCGTCATGTTCGTTCTCCAGTCCTTATGTCTTAAACGGCTGCCGGATCCACAAAACAACCGGGCATCATTCGGACTTATAGCAGCTTACTGCTCTCTTATCGCCATTGGTTTGTGGGTATGGTCTTTATTTACCGCAGAGATGGCGGCCAGCACGATGACGTGGCTGCTCGGCTCTCTTTACGGTGTTGTCTTTACTTCAACAATGTTCTGCTACACGCGCGCGATGAATACCGGCCCGCTTTCGTATTCTTCCTTTTATTTCTCTGCAAGTCTCATGGTTCCTGTTCTGGCCAGCATGACAATATGGCAGGAGAAGGCTGGAATTATGAGATGGATCGGACTGATCCTGTTTCTCCTTTCTTTTTACTTCATCCAGATTTATGGCAAACACCGGGAAAATGCGGGCAAGACAGACAAGCGCTGGCTTGCTTATTGCCTGCTTGCTTTTCTCTTCAATGGACTTATTCCCGTGGTTGCAAAAACGCATCAATTGCTGATGGGCGGCCGTGAAGCGGCAGAACTGACGCTGGTCGGCTTCACCGTGGCGGCACTTTGTTCCCTGCTTGGATGGATGGTATGCGGCGGGTACAGCGGAATTAGGAATTCGGGAGAATCTTCTAAAATAATCCCGGTCTATTGGCAGTCCACGCTTCTGATCATCGGTGTCGCGCTAACGACCGGTATAGGCAATGCATTGATGAATGTTCTGTCAGGCAGGCTGCCGGGTGCCTATCTTTATCCGCTTGTCAACGGGAGCATGATCATCCTGCTTACGTTCGCTTCTGCCATCTTCTTTAAGGAGAAGGTGACGCGCGGGGGAGCGGCTGGAATTGCGACAGGCATTCTGGCGATCATTGCTGTCAATATATGATTTTGATTATTCAGGAAAAGGAGGTAGACTTGTGCCCAATATAGCTATGCTGAGCTGCTGGAATCACTATCATGCCAGAAGCTTCGTTAGAGATTTGGCCGATTTCCCTGATGTACGAATCAGCGCCGTCTGGGATTCCGCTATGGAGCGGGGGAAGTTTTTTGCCGAGGAATTTGGTACGGATTTCGAGCCGGATTTAGAGAGGCTGTTGGCTAGAGGAGATTTGGATGGCGTCATTATTGACTCTTCACCTGCAGAGGCCGGATCATTGATTGAGCTTGCCGCTCAAGCAGGAAAGCATGTACTCAGCGACCAAGTGCTGGCCCTTTCGTTGCAGGAAGCAAACAAGATCTCCAAATGTATTGAGCGCTTTGATATTCACTTCGCGATCGATATGTCCTTAAGGCGCTGGCCAGTCAATATAGCAGCCAAGAGAGTCGTGTCTGCAGGAATCATCGGTGACATTACCAGCCTTCGGATTCGGAATGCGCATAACGGAGCGATCGGAGAAAATCCTCTTGATTCGCGATATTTGAATACGCCATATGGCGTATTCACGGATCTTGGTGCCCATGGCTTGTATCTGTTGAGATGGCTGTTGGGACGACCGATTGCCGTAACTGCAATTGCGGCTCATTACACAGACCACCGAGCGGAGGATAATGCGGCAGCATTGTTCGAATTTCCGAATGGTGTACTGGTCATATGCGATACTAGCTACGCAGCCGATCATTCACCGTTCTCTATCGAGCTTTACGGAACATCCGGAAGCTTTCTTGGAGGAGGTATAAACGGAGTGCACCGCAAATTACTGAATCCTTCCGATAGCACGATAAGGCTGTTTGCCCCAGAAGAGAAGAAGCAGGCTTTGAATGAGGCAGCCGCGATGGGCGAAGCCGGAGAATCCACCCTTTCATTATGGCTTAAAGCCATGGAGGGAGAAGCGGGCCTGCCGAATGCTGTCCAGGATGGGATTGCACTTGCCGAGACGCTTGAAGCGCTTTATTTGTCCGCACAATCAGGGCAAAAGGTATACTTTGATAGCTTGAAAGCTTAACAGATCGTTTGTTTTTC
Source organism: Paenibacillus solani (assembly GCF_001277345.1). Classification (GTDB taxonomy): domain Bacteria; phylum Bacillota; class Bacilli; order Paenibacillales; family Paenibacillaceae; genus Paenibacillus_AQ; species Paenibacillus_AQ solani. The sequence continues at coordinate 551,740 of NZ_LIUT01000003.1, read as the reverse complement.
TAAAAAAATCCTAAAAAAGCAACCGGAAGTCTTTGCTCGCGGTTGCTTTTTGCCGTTGTGTGATTTGCTTTATGCTTCACGATGTTTTCAAATCTGCTCCAGCTCCAGGGCATTGATCAGACAGCCCTTGATATCCTTAATCCAATCTTTGGTCTCTTGAGTCAGCTCCAAGCTGCTGCCATAAATAAGGCAGGTCTCCCGGCGCGTTTGCTCCAGCTCTTTCATGGGCAGAGCCACCAGTTCATTATCCTTAAGCAGTTGGGGCCTCAGATACGATTGCGGCAGGAGCGCGGCGGCTCGGCATGTCGGAAGAAGACGGACAATGGCTTCGAAGGAATCGATTTCCATTCGCACATCCGGTATGATGCCGTATCGTCCAAACAGATGATCAATCAGCTTCCGGTACCATGTTCCTTTGGAGAAAATGATCATGGGCAGCCCGTTTAAATCCTCCATGGCGGCAGGCTGTTCTCCAGCCAGGACATGGTTCCGGGGAACGACCAGCTCCAGGTGGTCCTGAAACAGGGGGATGCATTTCAAGCCCTGCTCGGAAATCGACGAGGCGACGACGCCCAGATCGACCCTTTTGTCGCGGACATAGGAGACGATTTCATGGGTTTTGCCCGTAATGAGCTTCACCTCGATGTCTGGCAATTTATTCATGAGCGCGGTGACCAGCGGGGGCAGGGTCGTCTGGATTGTTGTAAGGCTTGCTCCGAGAGTGACGACCCTTCGTTCTGCCGTTTTGAAGCGGGAAACCGACTGCAGGAAATGCTGGTGGCGCTGGCACTGCTCCATGGCGTATATGTAAGCCTCCTGACCGACGCGGGTCAGTTCCAGTCGCTTCCCTTTCCGTTCGAATAGCGCGACACCCCATTCCTCCTCAAGCTTGGCTATTTTGCGTGACAAGGCTGGCTGCGACAAATTTAGCAGCTTTGAAGCTTTGTTCATGCTGGATTGCTCAACGACCGTAGTGAATACCAGAAAATCTTCCATCATAGGTAGCATCCCTCCAAGTACTCGACGTATAGTTATATTGAAAAAGAATGATCTCTTAAATTGATCGCCTATTTAATAGAAACGTTTTGCATGTAACAATGGTTATGCATAAATGTTATAACAATTAATACGTATATTGCAATTCCATTATAAGATAAAAAGGAGTAACATGAGATATGACACAAGTTGTTCACACTATTGCCGAAATAGGCAGCTTTTTGTCGTTGCAACGGTTTTAAGCAGGACAGGTAAGTGTATTGTTCTGAGAATAAGAAAAGATTGAAAATGAAAACGCTGCACATTGGAAAGGGGAACGTCAACTGATGAAAGGGTATTATTCCAGAAAGCTTCATTCTTTACTCGGCATCATACCGCTTGGGGCATTCTTGCTCAGCCATATGATTTCCAACTTTAAAGCTTTCGAGGGTGGAAAGGAAGGCTTCGCAAGCGCGGTGAATTTTCTGAACAGCATGCCGCTGATTTTTTTCCTTGAGCTGTTCCTGATTTGGCTGCCACTTCTATATCATGGCGTCTACGGGTTATACATTGCTTATCAAGCTAATAACAACGTAGGCAACTACAACTATGAGAGAAACATCCGCTTCACGATTCAGCGGATTACAGGCGTTATTACATTCGTCTTCATCATCTGGCATATGTACGATACGCGCTTCCAGATCATGATCGGTAAAATCACGCACGATGATCTGGGCGCCACGATGCATGGCATCATGAACAACCCGGTATTGTTTGCACTGTACGTCATCGGGGTTGTATCGGCAACCTTCCACTTCGCAAACGGATTATGGGCATTCCTCGTAAGCTGGGGGATCACGGTTGGTCCGCGTGCGCAGAAGGTATCCACGTACATCTGCATGGGCTTGTTCGTATTGATGAGCGTGCTGTTTGTTCTTGCTATGACAGCATTCCGCGGTTCTGAATTTCAGGCTGCTACAGCAGCATTCGATGTAGTTAAGACAGTCTTAAGTTAAGGGGAGTGAACCAACAATGGCATCATCTAATATTATCGTAGTGGGCGGCGGTCTTGCCGGATTGATGGCAACCATCAAGGCGGCAGAAGCCGGAGCTCATGTTCATCTATTCTCACTTGTACCCGTTAAACGTTCTCACTCCGTGTGTGCGCAAGGCGGTATCAATGGAGCTGTTAATACGAAGGGTGAGGGTGACTCTCCTTGGGAGCACTTTGACGACACGGTATACGGCGGCGACTTCCTTGCGAATCAGCCACCGGTAAAAGCGATGTGTGAAGCGGCCCCGGGTATTATCCACTTGATGGACCGTATGGGCGTTATGTTTAACCGTACACCGGAAGGCTTGCTCGATTTCCGCCGTTTCGGCGGAACGAAGCGCCACCGGACGGCATTCGCCGGAGCAACCACCGGCCAGCAGCTATTGTATGCGCTGGATGAGCAGGTTCGCCGCTGGGAAACTGCAGGTCTTGTGACCAAGTACGAGAACTGGGAGTTCCTGAATGCCATCATTGATGATGAAGGCGTATGCCGCGGGATTGCTGCCCAGGATCTGCGCACGATGGAAATCAAGGCATTCAAAGCCGAGGCTGTCATTCTCGCAAGCGGTGGCCCTGGTATCATCTTCGGAAAAACAACTAACTCGGTTATCAACACGGGAACCGCAGCCAGTGCTGTATATCAACAAGGCGTTCATTATGCTAACGGTGAGTTTATCCAGATTCACCCGACAGCCATTCCTGGCGATGACAAGCTCCGCTTGATGTCGGAATCGGCACGCGGTGAAGGTGGACGGATCTGGACCTATAAAGACGGCAAGCCATGGTACTTCCTCGAAGAGAAGTATCCTGCTTACGGGAACCTGGTGCCGCGCGATATAGCAACGCGTGAAATCTTCTCCGTCTGCGTCGATATGGGACTGGGCATTAACGGCGAGAACATGGTTTACCTCGACCTGTCACATAAGGATCCTAAAGAGCTTGATGTTAAGCTCGGCGGTATCATCGAAATCTATGAGAAGTTCATGGGCGATGATCCGCGCAAAATCCCGATGAAAATCTTCCCTGCAGTCCACTATTCCATGGGCGGCATGTGGGTTGACTATAATCAAATGACTAACATTCCTGGTTTGTTTGCAGCCGGAGAATGTGAGTATCAATATCACGGCGCGAACCGTTTGGGCGCCAACTCCCTGGTCTCCGCTATTTACGGCGGTATGGTGGCCGGACCGAAGGCCATTGAATATGTCAAAGGTCTGAAGAAGTCTTCCGAGGATGTTTCCTCTACAGTATTTGATCGTGCAGCGAAAGAGCAAACGAACAAATATGAGGGACTGCTCAAGATGGAAGGAACCGAGAATGCTTACGTGATCCATAAAGAGCTCGGGGAATGGATGACCAACAATATGACGGTTGTTCGCTATAATGACAAGCTGGAAGCTACCATCAACAAAATCAAGGAATTGAAACAGCGTTACCGCAATATCAATATGACGGATACTTCCCGCTGGAATAACCAAGGCGTGGCATTCACCCGTCAATTGTGGAACATGCTGGAGCTGTCCGAAGCTATGACACTGGGAGCTCTTCTCCGGAATGAAAGCCGCGGTGCTCACTACAAGCCGGATTTCCCTGATCGTAACGATGAGGAATACCTCAAAACAACCAAAGCAACCTGGACGCCTGATGGCCCACAGATTTCATATGAAGAAGTAGATGTTTCCTTAATCCCGCCGCGTGTTCGCGACTATTCGAAAGACAAGTAAGAAGAAAGGGGGATTTACGATGTCACAAACAGCAGCCGCTTCAAAAACTGTTAAGTTTATCATTACACGTCAGGACAATCAGGAGACGAAACCCTATACCGAGGAATTCGAAATCCCGTACCGTCCCGGTATGAACGTCATTAGTGCGCTGATGGAGATTCAGCGTAATCCCAAAAATGCACAGGGTAAAGATACCGCACCCGTATGCTGGGACTCGAACTGTCTGGAAGAAGTGTGCGGAGCTTGCTCCATGGTCATTAACGGCAAGCCGCGTCAAGCTTGTGCGGCATTGATCGACAAGCTGGAGCAGCCGATTCGGATCCAGCCGATGAAGACATTCCCGGTTGTAAGAGACTTGGTGATCGACCGCAGCCGCATGTTCACTGCGCTCAAGCGTGTGAAGGCATGGATTCCGATCGACGGCACCTACGACCTGGGCCCTGGACCGAAAATGGCCGAGAAGAAGCGTCAGTGGGCTTATGAGCTCTCTAAGTGCATGACTTGCGGCGTATGTCTCGAAGCTTGTCCGAATGTCAACGAAAAAACAGACTTCATCGGACCAGCCGCTATATCTCAAGTCCGCTTGTTCAATGCTCATCCGACAGGTGAGATGAACAAGGAAGAGCGTCTGGAAGCGCTGATGCAGGATGGAGGCATTGAGGGCTGTGGTAACTCGCAGAACTGTGTGCGTTCTTGTCCGAAGGGCATCCCGCTGACAACGTCCATTGCGGAAATGAATAAAGATACAACCAAACAGCTGTTTAAGCGCTGGTTGAGCGTTTAATCGGTTTAGTTTCATCACAAGGCGTCTGACCGGAGCATGGCTTCGGTACAGACGCTTTTTTTGTTGTGTGATATCATTCCATATGTTCTACAGGATAATAGATTGAGGTGAGTCATTTGATCATCGAAAGACCGATTACGATAAGAGATATTTGTGATGACCTGGCGGCACTGGGAGTACAGAAGGGAATGACGCTACTGGTCCATTCCTCGCTTAAAAGCCTGGGCGGATGGATCGTTGGCGGTGCGGAAGCTGTCATTCTCGCACTCGAAGAGGTTCTGGGTGAAGAGGGAACGCTGGTAATGCCGACGCAATCTGCAAACCTGACGAATCCAGAGACTTGGAGGTATCCTCCGGCGGACCCGAAGTGGTGGGAGCTGATTCGCGATGAAATGCCGCCTTACGATCCGAATTTGACGGCCAGTATGGGGATGGGGATTATTGCGGAAACATTCCGCAAACAAGCAGGCGTCATCCGCAGTTTGCATCCGCATGTCTCGTTTGCAGCGCGCGGGAGGCTTGCAGAAGCATTCATGCAAACTCATGCGCTGGATTATAGCTTGGGCGAAGCCTCGCCTCTAGCACGTCTGTATGACGCAGGAGCTTATGTATTGTTGCTCGGCACGGGTTATGACAACAATACTACTTTTCATCTTGGCGAGTATCGTGCAGATTGGGCGGGAAAAAAGGTGGTTACCGCTCATGCACCGATTCGCAGAGTTCAGGGGAAAACAGAATGGGAGGCCTTTCAGGATATCAACTATCATTCAGACGATTTTGAGGAGTTGGGCACCGCTTTTGAAGCTCAATGTCCCAATGCATATAAACGTGGCCTTGTCGGCAAGGCTGATTGCGTTCTGGCAGACCAAAGATCGATGGTCGACTACGCAGTGGAGTGGTTGGAGACTAACCGTTAATATCCCTATGGCAGCAGTGCGGTTTAATGTGAGTGGCCATCAATGGGTGGTGGGATAGAGATTTCAAGTACAGAGGTGAATGGGTCCCTTGGCTTACAATAAAGATGTATCTGTCTGCTCCGACTGCCAGCGGTCTCCAGGTGCAAACATCCTCTGCTGAGGTTATATAGGATGTAAGGGTACGGCCCGGAGTTCGGGACCGAGCTAAAGGAGGGGGCCTGAACATGTCTTGGTGGATGTGGCTGCTCAATATGATTGGACTTTTGCTGTTGATCTATCTTTTCTACAGCATGGATAAAAAGTGGTCCAGCAGGCCTTTGCTGCTTGCTCCACTACTCATATATGTACTGGTGTCCGTCGAGGATTTGCTTGGCTGGATCGATCTTATGAAAGTTGTGCCAGGCGAAGGCGGCATGCGCGCCCTGATCCTGCTGTTTGCCCTAGGCTCCGTTATCTTCTATGTACTGTATATATTCGGTCAGATTGCAGACTCCGTCCATCAGCATGTAGGCATGAAAACAACCTTGGTCCGAATCAGTATGGCGGCGGGGATGTGCATCTTGTTCTTTACGATGGTATATATGTCGATCTACAAGCTGTTTGGAGGAGTTTCCTTTGAAGGCAAAAATCTCGGTGAGGATATGGTAAGTCAGTTCATCACCTTTCTGTATTTCAGCATGGCGACATTTGTCACGGTGGGATACGGCGACGTTGCGCCAGTTGATAACACTTCCCGGCTGGTTGTGGTCATGGAGATTGCTTTTAGCTTTATTACTGTGGCTTATGCCTTGTCTATGCTGGGAACGCTGCGTCAGATGTTTAAACCTGGCGGCGAAGGTTTTGAACTGGAGGGAAAGGAGGAGGGAAAGAAAGCGGTCATTCCACCGCACCGCAGAAAGCACAAAACGTTTTAAACGGGGCTGTCCCATAAGTAGGTTTGCTCACTTGACGGACAGTTCGTCAGATAAAAAAATGCGTCAAATGAAGAAATGG
>NZ_LIUT01000003.1:410438-544272 GCF_001277345.1 Paenibacillus solani | reverse complement strand
GATTCGTACATGGAGCGTCTTCTAACAGCAAGAAGGGGGCCTACCGCAAGATCTAAGATCTTTTGGGACAGCCCCTTATTGATGACCAGGCCAAGGAGCAGTCATCCAAGTAATGTCCCGAGCCACACATAATGCGCATAGGAAGCAGTGCGCATGATGTCTCATGTAAGGCAAGCGGATGATAGCGGAGGTTAGGGTTTCATAAATTTTTTAAGAATGGCAAGTCCGTTCTTGGAAGGGTATCGGAATTTAAAATCAAACCGGTTGGTTTGCTTGAGCACACTCTTCCTGTGGGAAAAAGTATGAAAACTGTGCTCCCCATGGTAGGAGCCCATCCCGCTTTCGCCGACACCCCCGAATGGAAGGTAGGGAGTTGCGAGATGCATCAGGGTATCGTTCACGCATCCCCCGCCAAAAGAAACCGAAGAAAGTACATAGTCCTGCACATCCTCATTCTCGGTGAAGAGGTATAACGCCAGCGGCTTGGGACGGGCATTAATGGCCTGAACCGCTTCGTGTATATTCTCGTAAGTGAGGATCGGACATAGCGGGCCAAAGATCTCCTCTTCCATGACAGGCATTTCCCAAGTGATGTCATCCAGGACGGTGGGTTCAATAAGCAATCGTTCCCGGGAAGTATTCCCGCCATGACGCAGGGTGCCGTTGTTTAGAAATCCGGTCAGCCGCTCAAAATGCTTCTCTGAGACGATCCGTCCATAGTCAGGGTTAATCAGTGGGTTCTCGCCATAGAAGGAAGTAATGGCTGTTTTCAAATGTGCGATGAAGCTTTCTTTTACCTTGCTATGCACGAGAATATAATCTGGTGCCACGCAGGTCTGACCTGCGTTCGTGTATTTGCCGAAAGCGATGCGGGAAGCTGCCAGGGCCAAAGGTGCATCTTCATGAACGATGCAGGGACTTTTCCCTCCAAGCTCCAGTGTTACTGGCGTCAATTGTTTGGAAGCAGTCTCCATGACGATTCTGCCGACCTTGGTGCTCCCGGTGAAAAAGATATAGTCCATCCGCTGATTCAGCAGGCTTTCACTGACTTCAGGCCCGCCCTCAACAGAGGCCACATATTGAGGCTCAAATGTCTCTTCAATGATAGCGGTAATAAGTTTAGACACGCAGGGTGTCAGCTCGGAAGGCTTTACAATAGCTGTATTCCCAGCAGCCAAGGCTCCGATCAATGGAGAGATGGCTAGCTGCCAAGGGTAATTCCATGGGGCAATAATCAGCACATTCCCATAGGGCTCCGTATATACCATACTTTTGCTGCCGATATGTGTCAGTGCAGTTCTTACACGTTTCGGCTTGGCCCATCGCTTCAGATTCTTTATGATAAAGGAAAGCTCCTTGTATACCATCCCGATCTCGGTAGTATAGGCCTCCTGCTCACTTTTATTCAGATCTTTACGCAGGGCTTCCACGATCTCGAGTTCTCTGGCTATGAGGACTTGCCGCAGCTTCGTCAGCTGTTGGAGACGAAAATCCACCTCCCGCGTGATGTTTTGGCGAAAATAGCGCTGTTGTGCTGAAACTATGGCGGCGATAGAGTCGTTAACATTCATAGATAAGCCCCTTTCTCTTGCTATTCTATAGATTAGAAATAGCTGTAAGACCGTCAACTCTCATTCTTTATTATAAAGGAGGCTGCCTGCATATGAGAAATCCAACCTCAAAAGTGGTTCCTGGCTCTGGACGAGAGAGGACAAAGGGAGTAGCGCGGCAAAAGAAGATGACGCGTCGTCAATTTCTAAAGTCAGGTGCAGCAGTCATCTTCGGTAGCGTGGTTGCTGGAGGAGCTTACGCTTCCCTATGGGAACCGCATCAGCTCGACATAACGAGGCTGACGTTGACGATTCCTTCACTCCCGAACGCTTTTGATGGTTTGAAGCTGGTGCAGTTCAGTGATTTGCACTTGGGCTTTCAGGCTGGAGAGAAGGAAGTGATGCGGGTAGTCCAAGCTATTCAGCACGAGGACCCAGATTTGATCTGTTTCACAGGCGATATGGTGGATAGGGATGCAGAGGAGATGAGGGCTGCGATTGAACCGTTTAAGGAGCTTACAGCCCCTTTAGGCATGTACTCTATTCTGGGTAACCACGATTACAAGGACGTGAAGAAGCTGGTAAGCTTGGAAGAGGAAGCAGGCTTTCAGGTGCTTCGGAATACCGCTGTTAAGTTGAGGCGAGGGAGTGCGGTCATCGCGGTGGTTGGACTGGAGGATGGATTACGAGGTCTTCCAGATCCGGCTGCAGCCATCCAGGGACTGCCCCAAGGGATGTTCAAGCTGCTGCTGATGCATGAACCCGATTATGCGGATACGGCGTCAGCCCACTCATTCCATCTTCAGCTCTCCGGACACAGTCACGGAGGTCAGGTACGCTTGCCCTGGGTGGGCGAGGTGCTTACACCACCAGGCGCTAGGCGCTATGTGCAAGGCCTATATCACATCGGTTCTCGTAGAATGCCGCTTTATGTAAACCGGGGAATCGGGACGACACAGCTGCCTATCCGTTTCTTGTGCAAACCCGAGCTTACTGTTCTTACACTGCGTTCCAAGCCGTAGCGAAGACAGACAGGTGAAGTGAATATTACAAGATGAAAATGATCATCGTAATTTGTTACACAAATGAAATATACCTGTTATCAAACCATAACAGCCACAGGTTAAACTTATCACATGACCCCCTTTTGAGAATATATAATGTTTTGGGACCCGGTAACGGGTCCACTTTTTTTGTCCTTTTATTGTATATCCTATATAGAAACAACAAAAAAACAGAAGGAGTACCCCATCAAAGAGGTACAGTTACCTTCTGTTTTTGTTCGTAATATACCCATTCTGTATATCCGATTTCTTTGAGCACCTTGGCCACTTCTTCAAATTCGTCTCCGACACGGGACGGCTTATGAGCATCGGAGCCAAATGTAATATCGACGCCATGATGATGCGCAACTTCCAAAATAGCGTTGGAAGGATACCAGCCGCCGGATAATTTGGTCTTGCCCGATGTGTTCACCTCGATCGCCAGACCGCATTCGGCAATGACGCTTAAAGTTTCATCAATGGCGGCATCCGTCATGATCTCGGAGAATGGCGGGTAATTGCCCTTCATGGCATCCATATGGGCAATGATTTGGAACATACCGCTTCGGGCGGATTGGCGAATGAGGTTAAAGTACTCCTCTTTATCAGCGACCTGCTGCTCGGGAGTGAGCTTTTTCCAGCGGTTCTTGTTAAAGATGCTTATATCCCTGACATGATGAATGGAGCCGATAATGTAGTCAAAGGGGTAGGCGGATAATGCCCGCTGATATACCTCTGCATGTTTCGGGAAATAATCGGATTCGATCCCCAGCAAAACTTTGATTTTTCCTTCATACTCCTTCTTTAACGCTAAAACTTCCTCAACATAGCCGGCAAGATCTGCTTTTGCCATGGAGATAGCCGGAAAGGGCTGTTCTTCAGGACTTCCAAAATAGGGAGTGTGGTCAGAAATTCCAATAACTTGTAGATCTGCTGCGATGGCAGCCTCGATATAATCGCGAATGTTGCCATCTGCATGTCCGCAGCGAAAATGATGGGTGTGCAGGTCAAATTTCATAGGTGCCTCCTTCAGTTTGCTTGCTTATTAGTCTATAGGAATGGATGCGGTGTTATTCACTGCTGATGAATTGTGTCTCCGGCATGCCTTTGAGATCACTGATGAACTGCCGCATGGCGGAGCTGACATAACGTCCACTCTTATAAATGACCCCAACAGGATGACTGACTTCCAGCTCGCGCAGCGGAACGATCTGCAGCGTGCCATTGCGCAGCTCCGTCGAGACGGATTGCTTGGATATAATTGCCGCGCCCAGATTGATCTCGACCAACCGTTTAATTTCCTCGCTGCTCGATAGTTCCATGACAACCTGAGGAAGGATGCCATGTTTCTTCATGACGTCATCGGCAAATCGGCGGCCGACCGTGTCACGTGTCAATAGAATAAGTGGGATTCCGCCCAATACCTCCATGTCTGCCGTAGACAGTTTGGCTAACGGGTGCTGGGGAGATACAACGAGTTCAAAGGTATCGTAATACAGTACGGATGTGCTCAAGTTCGGATTCCGTTCGATCAAGTAACCGATTCCAATATCGATGAGGCCATTCTCTACACTATTGTAGATTTGTGATGATGCCATGGATTGAATGGTTGTTTTGATATGGGGGAATTGATCCTGGAAGTAGGAAAGTACACGCGGCAGGATCTGAATAGCTATGGAAGTCGTGGTGCCAAGCTGAATATGACCCTGAGGAGTTTGGTCGAGATCGGATAATCGCTGTTTAAGCTCATCCACAATGCCGAGAATCTGTTCTGCGTGTTCCACGAAAACCTGTCCCCGATCCGTCAGTGTTACGGGCTGGCTGCGATCCACCAGCACAGTCTTGAATTCTTCCTCCAGGCTTTTGATCTGGGCGGATACCGCCGGTTGTGTCAGATTAAGAAGCTCTCCCGCTTTACGGAAGCTCATCGTTTTGGAGATGGTGATTAGCGTTTCCAATTGGCTGATGTTCATAGCCTTCCTCCTTACTTGATTATGTTTTTCCGCTCATCTAGTCTGCTATCTGTATTTTAAATTATAGGTTATTCTCCCCGGGGGAGCAATGAAACGTGAAAATCAGCAGCCCAACCTTCGAAAAAAGGCGAACATCATGATAATTTCCATTCATTTGTTATTAAAAGATAAGGAAACCTTCCGATAATAGTAAAGTAGACATAAAAAAACGTGAGACCAAAGACCCGTTTGAGTGAAAGGAATATTTTCGTTAAGAGATATATTCATCGCATGTCAGCATGAAGAGACAGTTGTTGGAATAGGGGATACGCTATTTTGTGATGATTTAGTACGAGGTATCCATTATAATGATTAAATAAATAGGTGGGACTTTGGGACCCTGACCAACAACCCAGTGAAAGGGGAGTCACAAGGAATGAAAGCGGAAGTTATTAATCCTTTTTTAGAGTCCGCACGGCACGTTATCGAACAAGTCATACAGGTTTCACCCTCCACGGGGAATCTTGGGGTCAAAGAGATTGGATACATAGAGAACCATATCTGGATCCAAATCGGCATGACAGGTCAAATGAACGGTGACATCATATTTGGAATTCAGGAGCAGGTAGCCCTGCAGATGGTATCGGTGATGATGGGCGGTTTTGTCATTACCGAAATGGATGAGATGGGACAGAGTGCGATTTCGGAGCTAGGTAACATGATCAGCGGCAATGCCAGCACCATTTTATCAAACCAGGGTGTAAGTGTGGATATTACTCCACCCAAAGTGATGAAGTCAGACAGCACCTCTATTCTTATTCAGAAGAAGGCACTTTGTATTCCGCTGAGGATGGAAGGCATCGGAGAGCTGGATATTCAAGTCATGATTTCATAAAATAGGAGTAATGAACCCACAACTGTGCATTCAGATAGCTCTATTCTGTTGTCATTTGGAATTAGAGAAATGTACAGGTGAAGAAAGGGATAATGAAATCATGCTGAAAAATAAAGTTGTCGTAGTTACGGGAGCCTCCAGCGGGATCGGCGCCTTGATCGCTGAGAAGTTGTCTGCGGAAGGGGCATATGTCGTTTTGTGCGCCCGTTCGGCAGATCGTCTGCAGGAAGTGGGAGCACGCATTCTTGGCCCTCACGAGCTGGCAACCATGGATGTTCAGCGCCCTGAGCAGGTGCAGTCAGTCATGGAGGGAGTTCTTAGGGAGCATGGCAGAATCGACGTGCTCATTAACAATGCGGGTTACGGCAAGTTTGAAGCGTTTATGGACATGCCCCAGGAAGAGTTTCAGGACATGATGGACGTCAACTATATGGGGATTGTACGCTGCACACAAGCAGTGCTGCCAAGGATGCTGGAGCGGGGCGATGGCCAAATCGTTAATATAGCATCCATGGCGGGCAAGATTGGAACGGCCAAATCGACCGCTTATACAGCAACCAAGCATGCCGTGCTTGGATTGAGCAATTCACTCCGGCAGGAGCTCCGGCACACAGGCATCACCGTTTCTACAGTGAACCCGGGACCGATTGACACTCCGTTTTTTTCCCTGGCTGATCCGACAGGCGGTTATGTGAAGAATGTAAGCTGGTTCATGATGAAGCCCGAGTATGTAGCGGATCAGGTTGTAAAGCTGGTGAAGAAGCGCAAGGAAGAGCTCAATCTTCCGAGAATTGCTTCACTCGGGATCAGGCTGTACCAGCTGTTTCCGAGGTTCGCAGATCGTGTATCGTATAAATGGATGAATAAGAAATGAGGGCTGCACGGCACTACAAAGCTTCCGTTTCGGTTATAAGGTCCTGAAGCAGCGCAGTGGCTTGTTTTGTTTTTTCTGTATCCGATGAGAGCAGCGTGATCACTTGATCCAGACGTTCCTTGTAATTCGCCGGCTTGAGGGGGAAGGTCTCGATCATGGCCACCGCACGCTTCTCATTGATACAGTACAACTCATTTTTGGCAAAGAGCACTTGGTTCAAGCACGAAATGCAGCGGAAGCAGTGACCTGTAACATAAGTGATGTCATCGCTGGCAGCCGTTTTATTCGCCAACATCAAAGAGAAAGATGCCTCGAAAGTAAAATAGCCGATCATAGCATCCTGCAGTGCCTTCGAATAGGGAGCCGTTTTGGCTTTTAGAGTCATTATGCGGTTATCCGAGTCCCACAGTATGCGGCAGATCGCAATTTCCCCCATATACATCACATTCAGATAGGCGTGCGGATGTCCTGTTTGGTAATGCGCGGAAATCTTACCTGCCGAACAGTCGTCGATGATGCCGGACACGCGGTGCACATCACGGAATAAGAAATCCACTTGATACCCCTCGATCACTAACCATCCGCCCCCGTTAACCCAGGTCCCCCATTCGCCCAATGAAGTGATAATCCCGTCCCGATGCTCATCATCTAATCTCTTCGCAATCTTGGCGATGTTCTCCACCTTGAATCCTTGGGTTTCATCATAATAAATGCCAATATCGATATCGGAATCCGGTTTGGCGGTTCCTTTGGCCCTGGATCCCCCTAGGACGACCCCTATAACGCCGGGTATCTCGCGAAGCTCTTCCGTTATCTGTTCAATTATGTGATCCACTTGTGAAGACATGCATCTTCTCTCCTTCATTTCTCCCATCTGGGATTGAGTTGTCCTTATGTATACCTTAGCCTCATGGATTCAATTTTCTCCCGGGTTCATTGAACCGCTTCCGCTGGCGAGGTGATGACAGCCTCTTCTCCGAGACGCCATACATAGTCCGAATAAAAATTGACGTCGGTTTCCGGTATTTCAAGCCGAACGACGCCGCTGCCGTCCGTGTTCCTATGGATATGGGAACCAAGCCGTGTATCCGTTTCGAGCAGCCAGACCCCTTTGGAAGTTAATTCTACCTCAAAAACTTCATTTCAACATCCCCGATCCCGGGCATGTCCTGCAGCGTTTGGCTCGCAATATCTTCACGGATCGATAAGGATTCATTGGGGCTGGCCGCCGTCATCCGGTCCACCCTGAATTGCCTGATGTCCTCTTACGTAAAGCAGTAGGCGGGACAATACCAGTACCCCGAGCTAGCGTACAGCCCGATCGGCTGAATATGCCGCTGGCTGCTTCCGGCGGATGAACGATAGGAGATCGTGACCGCTTGCCGAACCATGACGGCTTCCATTAACGTTTGTAAAATATCGGCCGACATCCGACGGAACAGGCTGTGGATCATGACGCGATCCTTGAGACGGTCAATCTGCTCCTTTATATCTGCCGGCAAGTAATGATAGAACTTATGGAGTGCGGTGGCGGCTCCGTCACCGAAGGGCAGCGTGCTGAAGTAGCCCAGGGATTGGCACGCAAAAAAGATGGCAATTGCTTCGCTTTCCGTGAAACTGATCGGTGGCAGCATCCGTTCCTGCAGCAATCTGTAGCCGCCGCCTCGTCCTTGCACAGAGTAAATGGGGACGCCGAGCCCGCTCAGCTCATCCAGATCTCTGGATATCGTTCGGACGGAAAGCCCGAATTCGTCGGCCAGCTCTCTAACGGTAAACGACTTTTTTGCATTGATCATCATCATTAATTGAATCAGGCACTGCGATTTCTGCATGATTCCCCCCCAGTCTCTTCATTATTTATTTTATCTTATTCTCTAAATAAGACAATATTTGTCTTATTTAACGGCTATGATGTTCTCAAGCAGCAAGGATTCACGATGAATCCTTGGAACAGGGTCCATTATGGGAGGAGAATATAGAATGAGACAAGACATGTACAAAGAAGAGCTGGGATTTGTTTTTATATACGGAGCAGGGATGAACGGAGGCGTATGGGATATCGTAGCGGAAGGGCTCGACTATCCGTGTTTGAAGGTTGATTACCCTTTGCGAGACGGGGATGCTGATACGCCTGGACGTCATCTGGCGCTGGAGGATTATGTAATCCATATGATGGAGCAGGTGAGAAGATGGGATACGCAAAAGTTCGTCCTTGTGGCGCATTCCCTGGGCGGGGTGTTGGCCATGGAGCTGGCAGCCAGGTTAGCCGAACGGGTAGCCGGATTCGTTGCCATCGGTGCAGCTATTCCTAAGCGCGGAGGCTCGTTTGTTTCGGCGCTTCCGTTTCCTCAGAGAATCATCATGCCGGTTATATTAAAAATGGCCGGAACGAAGCCGCCTGAATCCGTGATTCGCAAGGGGCTGTGCAGCGATTTGCTGGAGGAGCAGGCCTCCCGCATCGCAGCAGAGTTCATCCCGGAATCCCGCAGGGTCTATACGGATTGCGTTCAAGCATCCGTACCCCAAGTGCCAAAGCTTTACGTGAAGCTCACCCAAGACAAGGAGTTCGGAGAATCCATGCAGAAGCGTATGGCAGCCAATCTGTCGGCGGACAGGGTGGAGAGCCTCAGCATCGGCCATCTGCCGATGCTGAGCGATCCCCTTGGCGTCCAGCGGATTCTGGAAGGCTTCGTTGGCCAAGTGAAAGCAAGCCGTAAATCGGCTATCTCATCATAATCTGATTCCGTCTCGGGCCGACGGAGATCGTCTTTACAGGTACGCCAATGGACGATCAATAAACTGCACGTATTCCTGCGCGGCTTCCGGGAGCTCGTCGAAGGAGCGGATGTGCGACAGGTGCATTTCCAGCCCTTCAGCGTTCGCAGAACAGGCTTGGCAGACTGCAGATCGGCCGATACTGGAAAATGGTCAATGATGCTTCCATCCTCTAATTCGTAGCCGATGCATACCGGAATGTCATCCAGATACCCCAGTACGTCAAGGTTGGTGAGAACGGCTTCGGACTGGCTTTAATCATTCGAGACTAAGCCAACGACGAATTGTAAATAGGCCAGCTGATCGAGGTGCCGCTCTATCCGCTTATTCCCGAGCGGAGCATTGGAATTGCAACGCTACGAGGCATTCCGCTATCTGCAACGGCCAAGTTGTTTCTCGCTTTACTGCCTTAGGCATATCATCAAGCATAGGGAAAATAACCTTCATGAATCGAAGAGTTTGGCCATTTATCATGTTTGATTTGGTGGCGACTCCTGTTTTGGCATATAATGAGAAAGAGTGAAGAAGATTTAATTCGAAAAAACGCCTGCTGTATCTTGAAGAAAGTAACAAACTGCATATAACGGAAGTTTCTCTAGCGATATCAGGCAGACGCGCTTTGGAGCCATAGACTTCTGATATCTTAAAAAAAGGATGGACTAAACATATGACTTCAACGACATTTCATACATTGGGAATAAGCGAGGATTTAATTTCCCGTTTGACAGAGTTTGGGATCGTTACGCCCTCTCCCGTTCAGGCAGAATCAATTCCTCCAATACTGGAAGGCAAGGACGTGCTTGCGACCTCCCAGACAGGCACGGGCAAAACGCTGGCTTATCTGCTTCCTATTCTTCAGAGTATTGATCCAGACATAAAGGGAGCTCAGAAATTAATTCTGGCACCCACGCAGGAGCTTGCTGTTCAGATTGTAAGAGAGAGCGAGCGTTACGGGGAAGCCCGTGGAATCGGCGTGCTGGGTCTGATCGGCGGCGCTGCAGCCAAGCGGCAGATTGAGAAGCTGAAGCTGCACCCCCAGCTGATTGTAGGAACACCGGGACGCGTACGCGAAATGATCGAAATTCGGAAACTCAAAATGCATCAAGTAAGCACGATTGTCGTGGACGAAGTGGATCAGGTATTTAATCTGGGAGGAGCAGGCGATGTCGATCGTATTCTGCGCAGTGCGCTTCGTGATCGTCAATTGGTGTTCTTGTCTGCTACGGTGAGCCCGGAGACAGCCGAACTCGTTAAGAAGGAAATGGATCAGCCGGTTGAGATCGGAATCGATCCCGAACAGCGGACCCCGTCGGCGCTCGAGCATTATTATTTTGTGACGGAAGAACGAGACAAGATGGACATGCTGCGCCGTGTGGTTCGTCATTACAATCCGGAACGTGCGATCGTCTTCGTAAACACAACCGACGATTTAGCAGAAGTTGAAGCGAAGCTGAATTATCTTGGATTAAGTGCAGCTGCGCTCTACGGGGATGCCGACAAGTTGACCAGAAGCCGAGTGCTGAACGCGTTCAGAGAAGGACGTACTCAGCTTCTGATCGCGAGCGATGTCGCTGCCCGCGGACTCGATATTGAGGGACTCGGCATGGTGATCAATTACGATCCGCCAATAGATGCCGAGCATTATACCCACCGGGCAGGCCGCACGGGACGCATGGGACGGAGCGGCATGGCGATCACGCTCGTCACGGACCGCCAGACGTTCATCATGCGCAAGTTCAATCGTGAACTGGGCATAACCATTGAAGAGCGGGCGCTCTATGGAGGAAAAGTAAGATCGCCGCGTTCGGCGACGCCTGTCGAGCGTGGACAAGGTGCCCGAGTGCAGGGAGCAGGTGCTGCTGTGAAAGGGAAACCAGCTCGCAAGCTCGCATCCACCAGTGCTCAAGGGAAACCAGCTCGCAAGCCCGCATCCACCAGTGCTCAAGGGAAGCCGGGCAACGGTAAGGCATCTGGTGAACGCCCGAGTGAGAGGGAGCGGGACCGCAAGAATAAGGGCGCTCCGAAATGGCTGAAGAATAAACCGCCACGGGGCTGACGGCTTTAAGCATCCAAGCATACTGCTTGTTTGCGGTGTGTTATTTACGGGTCCAATACGGCGCATAGGTTGTGATTCGCTAAGGACTGGACTCTTAAGAATAAGAGGTGATTGACGATGAGTGAGCAGCCTGTATTGTCCGTTCAAGGACTAAGCGGGGGGTATAGCATCAACCGACCGGTACTGCATGATATCACCTTTCAGGTAGAGCCCGGTGAGATGGTAGGTTTGATCGGTTTGAACGGAGCTGGCAAGAGTACCACCATGAAGCATATTCTAGGGCTGATGAATCCGCAAAAAGGAAATATTCAGGTTCAGGGGAAGAACCGTGCACAACATTCGGAAGCATATCACAGCGCTTTGGCCTTTGTGCCGGAGTCCCCGCTCCTGTATGAGGAAATGACGGTACGCGAGCATCTGGAATTCACGGCGCGTTCCTATGGAGTTTCCCGTGAAGACTATGAAACACGTTCGGCTCAGCTATCGAAGATGTTCCGCATGGAAGAGAAGATGGACAGCTTGTCCACGCATCTATCCAAGGGCATGCGCCAAAAAGTGATGATTATGTGCGCATTCGTAGCCAGACCATCCTTGTACATTATTGATGAGCCTTTTCTTGGGCTTGATCCGCTCGGGATCCGGTCGCTGCTTGATTTTATGTTGGAGTTGAAGGCTTCTGGCGCTTCGGTATTGCTAAGTTCTCATATTCTGTCCACGATTGAGAATTACTGCGACCGATTTATCGTGCTGCACCGCGGCAGCATTATTGCCCAGGGGACGCTGAAGGACATCCAGGAGCAAGCTGGGAAGCCGGGCATGTCGCTGGAAGAACTGTTTAATGTGCTGATTCAGGATGGTAACGGCGAATGAATCTGCGTGAGCTGTATGTCAAACGACGCGGACAGTTCTGGGGTGAAATTCTTCCCTATCTCGGTTATGTCATACAGAGCGGTGTAGCCGTTGTGTTTCTATTCCTGCTGATTGCGTTTGCTGCCTGGTACACCGCCCTTCTGCAGCAAGTTCCGCCTGATCTGCCCATTCGGTGGATCATGCTCATCATTCTTGTACCACTTATGATTAATAGCAGCATCCGTACCTATTTACGTACAGCTGATACGGTGTTCCTCATTCCACAGGAATCCCGAATGAAGGAATATTTCAGAATGGCATGGTTCAGCGGAGTCGTATATAAAATCATCGGTTTAGCACTCGTGCAGTTAATCCTATGGCCTCTGTACATACGCAGCGATGTTTCACCAAAATGGCTGCTGGCTACCTTTGCTGTCCTGGTTGTGTTTAAGCTATTGTCTAGCTACGGCAGCTGGAAGGAACAGCTCATGGTGTCAAAGAACGCGGCAGCAGCCTATCGGGCACTGCGCTGGATCGTTACAGCATTGAGTTTAGCTGCCTGGTTATGGCATCCGGCGGGCCGCGCCCTTATATTCATGACGCTACTCGGTCTTACGTATATCGCCGCGTTGTCCGTACCCGTCAAGCATCGGGTAGCTTGGGAACGATTAATAGCCGTCGAGCAGAGACAGGCAAGCCGGGTAATGATGGTGCTGAGCTGGTTCGTAAACGTGCCTCAACGCGAGCAGCGCGTGCATGCACGCAAGTGGCTCTCCGGATGGGGGAAAGGATTGGCATGGAATAAAGCGAGTGCTTACCGCTTTCTGCTTATTAAAAGTCTGACACGCAGTGATATTCTGGGCATACTGATTCGGGTCGGACTGCTAGGCGCTTTCCTTGTGTGGGCGACCCGGGACACTCTGGCATCTGCGATGGTTTACCTGATCAGCGTGATGATTATCGGACTTCAGCTGTCGGCTTTGCGAAAGCTTCATCCGGAATCCTTCTGGCTGCATGTCTATCCGCTTCCGCAAGGAACGCGCCGGGACAATGAAGGAAAACTGATCTTCCAGGTGCAGCTGTTCTGGGCTGTGCTGCTGTGGCTTCCCCTCATTCCAGAGGCCCTCAGTGCTCCCGGACGGATACTTGGTACAATGGCTGCAGGTGTCGTGCTTGTATTCTTGTTCAGAAGCACCGCCGCCCGGAAAAGCCGACGTGAAGAAGATGATGAATAATACAGAAGAGGCCTGGACGCTGAACGTCCAGGCCTTCTATCGTTAATTATAGTATAGGTAGTTGGGGCCGCAGAAATCGCAGTGCATGGTGAATGACGACCTGCGATTTCTGTTCAGGCTGTCTATCTAGATGTCATTACACCCAGAAAGAACGAGTGATGATAACGAGCAGGATATACAGAACCAGGATTGCTCCGATTCCATATCCACCGCCGTATCCACCACCGTATCCGCCACATCTTGCATCTTCAACTGCACCCATGTTCATTCCCCTTTCGGTTCGTTGATTTATAGTACACGGTATTGTATGTAGGGATGAGTCTAAGTGTATGGGCGAGCGTTTATTTGTGGCAGATTAAAAAAACAGACCGGGGAGAAGATTCCCCGGTCTGTTTGATGTTTGATTCGTTATATTGCGAGCTACTTCCGGCGCAAGTTCTAATGATAGGTCATCTCATTACATTTACCTGATCGGATATTACCTTACCATTAAGCTTTCTGCAGGTCTTGAATCCCCTTGTAAATCAGGTCGAACAGATCTTCCAAATGCTGCTCATCAATACATGAGAAAGCAATTCGGAGATCATGCTCTCCAAGAGCGATGGTTCCTACCCCATACTCATGAATCAGATGGGAACGGAGCTCTTCAGCGGATACCTTGTTCAGCTTCAAGCACATGAAGTAGCCGGAATTAAACGGATAGTATTCCCATACATCATTATATTTGCCGCTGTCGAGGATAGATTTTACTTTGTTGGCACGGCCCTTCATGATGACAAATTTCTCTTCTTTTTGTTGATGGAACTCAGGTGCTTTCAGCGCTTCAAGAACGAATGTCTGCGAAGGATGGGAGGCACTGGATATCGTAGCGCGGATAATACCAAGCGTTTTCTGTTCCAACGCGTCCAGCACATCATGGTTCTCTGCCGCAAAAGTGATAAAGCCGACACGGAATCCCCATACGAACTCTTCCTTGGTCGCGCCATCGACTTTCACAGGAAGCACGCGAGGATGAAGTCCTGCCAGACTCCCAAAGAGCGATTCTTTCAGCGAATTCTCAAAGAATAATCCAAAATAAGCATCATCCGTAACAACGACTACGTTAATATCAGCCTCGGCGGCTTCCTTAATCGCGGCAACGATGGAGGCCCCTTCCTGGGCACCCGGCGTATAACCTGTCGGGTTGTTTGGGAAGTTGAGCAGAACGACAGCCTTTCCCTTGTCCTTCTGGCTGAGCAGGGCCTGACGAAGTCCTTCAGCGTTAAATTTCATATCTTCTGTAAAGAGAGGATAGGTTACATGATTGCCATGGCGGCGAATGCCAAATGTCAGCTCGTAATTCTCCCAGTTCTTGTCGGGATATATCACGGCATCCCCTTCGTCTACGAACAGATCGGCTACGATGCTAAGTCCATGCGTCAGCGCATTCGTCACAATAGGGTTGCTGAAGTTCTTGCCTTCGAGTGATGGATTCTCCTGAATCATCTTGTGTCGCCAAACAGAGCGCAGCTCCGGCTTTCCTGCAGGTGGAGCATACGGATACAAATCTTTTGGCTGGTAGGCCGAAAGGTTGTCTTGAATGACGCTAAGATGCATCGGGACTCCGGATTCGGTTGCAATACCAATCGTAGCGTTATATTTTTTCGCATGGCTCGTTGCTTCCGCAGACTGGCTCAAGATACCTTCTTTCGGGAAGTAGATTTCTCTGCCGAGTGTGGAGAGCATATCGTAAACATGCGGATTGCCGGCTTGCAATTTTCCATTCAACTGACCAACCAATGGGTTCATGAACTGATTCCTTCCTTCCGAGTACTATAGGTTAAGGTGAGAGCAGGTGACGTGTTGCATTTATGTTTTCATTGCCTAACATTATACCACCTACCCCAGGAACCGTCACGGTTAAATGTAATGCTTCAGCGTGGTCCAGGATGATACTTGCATATCATCTTTGCCGTCTCTTCATCCCGAGTCTGGGCGCGGCATTCGAGGCCTTCGAGCACGGCGTGGAGCCGGTCCGGCTTCAGGTTCTGACCGAACTTGAATTTAGCGCTCAATTGCTGTGGAACCAGCTTGATCACGGCAACACCCTTCAGTCGGGAAGCATAAGCACGGTCATTTGCGTCAATGGTGCGGTATCCCCCTTCGGGCTGCAGCTTCTGCATCATAGCTTCCATTGCTTGAGCTTTCTCATCCAGATCATCCACGATGGAGACCTCGCCGGTTGCTGTTACGCTTTTGAAAAAGGCGGTTGCCGGACATGCCATCTCCGGATCGGAGAAATAGGAAGGAATCAGAGCATATTCATCTGCTACGGTAAAGCACACTGTTGGCGCCAAACGCAGATGATCCATTTTCTCGCCCATCCGGCTTCCGTGAAAATAGAACGCTCCGTTGACATAGGCGAAGTTCAGAGGCGTTACACGCGGAGTTCCCTCTTCATTTGTTGTCCCTAGAAAACCAAAGCTCATACCACTGAGGAAATCCTCAATCTCTTTCTGATCCTCCATCGAAAATTCGTTTCTTCTCATGATTAAGCTCTCCCCTATCCATTTTGAGTAACAGCATACAATCATTATTGACAAGGAAAAAGCGCCACTTTAGAGTAGTTTGTATAGTCCAATTTTTGAGAAGTCATAGAGGAGTCATTACCATGGAGTTGGGATTGCCATTCGAGACTTATCTGGAGCAATATCAATATAAGTACTTGGCTCTATATCATGCCATACGCGCCGCGATTCACAGCGGCAAGCTTCCGGAGGGAACCCGGCTTCCCGCTACCCGCAAGCTGGCCAAGCTGTATGGGGTATCCCGGGGCTCTGCTGCACAGAGCTATGACATGCTGATGGCTGAAGGTTATGTGGTGTCCAGGCCGGGCAGCGGAACTTATGTAGCCGAGGGCATTATCAGGACAGATCAGCCGCCCATAGCTGAGCAATCGCCGATACTCTCAGCATGGGGGCAGCGGCTTATGAGTCACCGGGAAGAATATCAGGAGCAGGCATCGACCATGCTGCTGCTGGAGCAGCCTCCCCCGGATACCATTTCCTTCGCGAGTGCGAGGATGCCGATAGAGGATTTTCCATATACAGAGTGGAGGAGTGCGCTATCCTATGCAGGCGGACGCGGGGGAGCCGGACTGCAAAGCGGAGCTCCACCGGAGGGGGATATCGAACTGCGCCGGGCCATCGCCGGACATTTGCGTTTCACCCGCGGAATACCGGCCGATCCCGAGCATATTGTGATCTTCAGCGGTTCCATGCAGGGGCTGGTTCTGCTGTTTCAACTGCTGGTTGATCCTGGCGACCAGGTCATTATGGAGGATCCGGGATATCAAGGGATTTATCGGGGGATAAAACTGAGCGGCGGGAATCCGCTGCCTTCACCCGTGGATGATGCCGGTCTGATTCCGCACGACTGGGAAGCAGGCCTTCTTGTTGTCAGTCCCAGCCGTCAATACCCGACGGGTGCAGTTCTGCCGCTGGAACGAAGAAGAGCACTGCTGAATTGGGCCCGCAAACGTCAAGCCTTTATCATTGAGGATGATTATGACAGTGAGTTCCGCTGGGGCGGCAAGCCGATTGAACCTTTAAAAATGCTGGATGATGAGGGGCGTGTCATCTTCGTTGGCTCCTTCTCCAAAACGATGTTTACCGGACTGCGGATCGGTTACGCTGTCCTTCCACCCAGCCTGGTGGAGGCGATCATACAGGCCAAGGCGTTGTATGAACCGATATCGCCGGCACAGCTGGAGCAGCGCGCGCTCGCACGCTTTATTGTGCGAGGTGGCTATGGGCGGCATCTTCGCAGAATGACCCGGTTGTACGGCAACCGGTATGAAACGCTTCGTCAAGCGATGGATGCGCAAGCCTCTGACCTGTTTCGTCTACATCCCGGCGATGCGGGCCTGCACGTATATGCTAACTGGCTGTGCTCCCCGGAAGAATATGCCGCATTCCAGGATGCAGCACGGAGGCGCGGCGTGATGTTTCGTGATGCCTCGGTGTATCATCGTACCCCAGGGCCGCCTGCCGCTTGCTTCGGCTTCTCCCATCTGGATATAGCCCATATAACAGAGGGGGTTAACCGGATCGCAGAGGCTTGGCAGGACATGCAAAAATCCTGAAAAACAGGTATGATGAGGAAGAGATTAATTTTATTATTTTTGAATGAGATGAGGGGGTTATGACGAGATGCTGAATGCATCGCCGTCTTCTTTTGTAATCATGCCTGCGCTTGCCAAAATCGTCTGTGAGCCGGGCTGGAAATGGCAGAAACGTGAAAGACCCATGCAGAACTATGATTTGTTCTATGTATGGAGCGGCGAAGGAACGTTGGAGCTTAATGACGAGCCTTTTGCTATAGGTAAGGGAAGCTGCTTCCTATTCCGACCAGGAGATCATACGAGTGCAACGCATAATCCGCAGAAGCCGCTTGTGTTGACATATATCCACTTTGATGTGACCGATCCTCTGCAACATATTCCCTCATCTTATCGCAAGCTGACGGAAACGATGGATTTTGAATATTTGCTGGCCCGTTATGTGCGTTTATATCTGGACAAGCCCTACGGTTTTTTGGAAGAGGGACAGCTTATTCTGAAGCAGCTGATGATCCATTTACTGCGCAGCGATCTTAATGAACCGGTCGTCAAAAAGGCGAGCAACCAATTGTCGCAGGCGATCCATGAAATTGCGAATTACGTCCGTCAGCACCCCGGCGTTCCGCATCGAGTCGAGGATTTAGCGGCCAGAGCAGGTTTATCCTCCCGTTACTTCTCGATCAAATTTAAGGAATTGATTGGCACGCCGGTGCAGTCCTATATTATCCAGATGCGAATCGAGCGGGCTCAGCATCTGCTGCTGCATCAAGGGATGAATGTAACCGAGGTGGCCGATGCGCTGGGGTATCGGGATATTTTCTTTTTCAGCCGGCAATTTAAGCAGTATACGGGCAAAAGTCCATCCGAAATCCGCTGATTTCTTCGTTCACCAGCATGCCATGGGTTTCATGGCAAGCATCATAGGGTAATGATGGTGTACATGTTTTATTACATATGAAGGGGGGAGAGGAGAATGAACCCAAGAAGATGGGGATGTAGACGTTTTGTTAGACTCAGTGGCAACGGGGTCTCCCGCAACCGCTTGAGACGCAGAAGAAGATTTAATCAGGTTCAACAGGATATATGGTTTTAAGAAGAACCGAGCCTTTATACGGGTGATCGTCCATCCGTTATCATATATGCTTGTGAATAACAGAAAGAGAGCTAACTGGCTCTCTTTTTTTTAATGGGTTCCATTGGAAAAAGAGTCTGTTTGTATTGCAAACTTCTGATATATTGGGATTATACATAAGCCACTTTTGGCCTGTTAAGTCATCCAGCAAGGACGGAAGGGTGAGGTTCTGATGAAGAGAATTAAAGAGGCAAGGCATGGGGGGGCCCGCTCATGAGGGGAGCAGAGAAAACGGCGTTGGTAACAGGTGCATCCAGCGGATTCGGGCTGCTCATCAGTCTGGAACTGGCTGCGGCAGGCTATCAGGTGGCAGCTGGTTTCCGCAGACCTGAGGCGGCTGCAGATTTGCTGGCCAAGGCGGAAGAGGCAGGCATCGCCGAGCGCATTCATCTGTTCCAATTGGATATATGCGATGAGGAGCAAGTGAAGGCAACTGCTGTGGATATAGGACAGCGATTTGGCCGTTTGGATGTACTGGTGAATAATGCTGGTGAGGCTGTAGGCGGGATGGTAGAGGAGGTGCCGCTCAGCGGCTGGAGAAGGCAGATGGAAACGAACTTTTTCGGGACGGTATCTGTGACACAGCATATGCTGCCGCTCTTAAGGCAGACTGAAAAATCCAAGATCATCATTATGAGCAGTATTAGCGGTGTCATCGGGTTTCCGGGTTACGGTCCTTATGCGGCATCCAAATTCGCGATCGAAGGATTAGGTGAAAGCTTGTCTATGGAGCTGATGCCTTTTGGTATAAATGTTGTGCTGATTCAACCCGGAGCTTATGGCACGCCCATCTGGGACAAGAGTTTTGGAGGTTTGGAGACCGCGGAAAGCTCACCCTACAGCAGCTTGCTGAAGGGCGTACTCGAGTATTCTAGACGGACAGCCAAGAATAGTGGGGATCCGCAGGAGGTAGCCCGTCTTGTGGCAAGTATTGCGTCCATGTCCAAACCCAGGTTCCGCTACACACTGCCCCGAGGCACGCGGCTAACTGCTTGGATCAAAGGCGTACTGCCGAACCGGCTGTTTCAGCGGATCATCTACCGGATGCTCGGCAGGGGGTAACCCTTCCTATTCATGTGGCCGACAGCCATCTAAGTATGCCCCGAACCACGCATCGTGCTCACGATGTACGAGAATTTACAGTGGCTATAACCCTTAATCCTGGGTGTGATGGGTATGCGGCTGCTGTCCCTTGTCCGTACGCGGATGAAGCAAACCCAGCAATTCTCCCATTTTTACTTTGGAACCGGGCTTCAGATCTCCACGCGGCGTAAACGTGTCATTCTCCGTCAGGAGCACAACGGTTGAGCCAAACTCAAAATAGGCGAGCTCGCCGCCGATCTGGTATTTTTTTACGCTCTCATCAGCATAACGGATACTGCTTACATTCATGGCTCCGACCTTCACGACAGCGACTTCGCCGAACTCATGCGCAATATACGTAATGAGCCGCTCATTACGGCTGAGTACATTTCGGATATGGGTCATCGCAAAATCGTTCACGGGATATACCCGGCCCTTTAGATGCTCGCTTTCTGCTTGAACACCGGTTACAGGCGAATGAATGCGATGGTAGTCCGTCGGGCTTAAATATAATACAAACGCATAGCCGTTTAGATAATTCTCCATTCTGGGCGAATTGGCGAGCAGCTCGCTCAGGGTATAATCCTGCCCCTTAACACTCAAAATGGTGCCGGCATGGATGGTCCCCATAAACGATAACGTTGCATCGACAGGGCTTACCATGGCATCCGCAGTGTCATCGATGGTACGCAGGCCTATTTTTAACCGGCGGGAGAAGAACTCGTTCAGTGATCGGTATTCATGAACTTCTTTCTCCGCTTCCTGGGCCGGAATTTGATAGATTCGTATAAATGCAGGTATCAGATGACGGCTCAGCCGGCTGTGGGAGAAGCGCCCCATAATCTGGGACAGCCACTTTCGGGAGGACAGCTCGGTCATCAGACGCAGCAATTGTTTAGCCATGTCAGTCTCCTTTTGTGCATACGTGTTAACAATAGAATAATGGTCGAAAAGACAACCACTTTGATATTGACATAGAATGGGCCGGAAATCAATAAATAGCCATTTTTGAAAAAAGGCCCTTGCTTATTCTGGAATGTATGTGTATTTTAAGATTAACATAAAACCGAATAGGGAATACGGGTGCTTGAGTGAATCAGGCTGAGATTGCAGCTGCTATCCGCTGTTGACCGTTAATCTGAACTGGGTAATGCCAGCGTAGAGAATATCCGACCCTGCCACCGACAGGGCCTATTTTTCCGTCTGCGCGTTTACCAGGCGGTTTTTTGTTGTGGTTTACAAAAAAATAGTGGTGGAGAGGGGAATGAATGGTTTGGGAACATCAATGCAAGAGAAGCTTGGGGTACAGCCCCGAAAAGGGCTAAGGTTAAGCGATATTTTGGTGACGGTATTGGTATCTCTTGTGCTGGGTGTAATCTATCACTTCTGGGGCTCGGTCTACAATCTGTTAAAACCGCTGTTTTTTGAAGCGGATGAGCTGTTGTATGGCATGTGGTTTGCTGCGGCTACGCTTGCTTATCTGCTGATCCGCAAGCCGGGAGTCGCGATTATTGCGGAAGTAGCGGCAGCGCATGTGGAAGTGCTGTTTGGTAGCGGCTGGGGATTGACGCTGCTGCTGTATGGTGTCATTCAAGGGCTGGGCGCCGAATTGGTATTTGCGGCTTTCCGTTATCGGAGCACCTCGGCGTGGACTTTGGCATTTGCAGGAGCCGGTTCGGCCGTTGGCTCGATGATCATGGACTTCTATTACAGTTATACGGATGATCTGCAGGCATGGATGTTTTTCGCCAAATATGGCATGCGGATATTCAGCGGGGCTATCATTGCTGGCCTTCTGATGCTGCTGTTAGCCAAAGCATTGGATCGAACAGGTGTGACTTCACTGCTGCGGCCTGCATCGAGGAAGGATTACGAAGCATTGGAAGATCCGAGACATGTCTAATGCCGTTGTTGGCCTGACCCCGGCTCAGTCTGCTGAGACTTCGCTTGAGCAGGCTGTGTGTGTAGAGGGATTGCGCCTGAAGTATCCGGGTGAGGATCGATTGATGTTTAAGGATCTCTCCTTCTCGGCAGCTCGTGGAGAGAAGGTACTGCTGCTTGGTCCAAGCGGATGCGGCAAATCGACGCTGCTCCAGGTGCTTAGCGGGATGATTCCCCGGGCAACGGAAGTGCCGATGAAATGTGAGGTACAGAGGGTACCGGACTCCTGGGGGTATGTATTTCAAGACCCGGATACCCAGTTCTGCATGCCGTATGTGGACGAAGAGCTTGCCTTTGTGCTGGAGAATCTAAGTGTCCCTCGCGAAGAGATGAGGGAGCGAATGCAGGCGGCTCTGGAGGAGGTTGGTCTTGATCTGGATGAGCTTCATATGCCAATCACTCATTTGTCTCAAGGGATGAAGCAAAGACTGGCATTGGCATCTGCTCTGCTGCTGGAGCCGGAGGTATTGTTCCTTGATGAACCGTCAGCACTGCTTGATCCCGAAGGTCGGGAGCAAATCTGGTCGGCGGTGAAAGCCGTATCAGAAGGGCGTACGCTGATTATCGTTGAGCATCGAATTGAGGAAATGGCCCACTACGTGGACCGTGTCGTTCTGTTCAGCCCGGAAGGCGAGATCCTGGGTGATGGTCCGCCAGCTGTCATATTCGCTGATTATGAACAGGAGCTCAAATCCTATGGCATCTGGTACCCCGGCGTGTGGAAAGATTATGCGCGATCCCCGGCAGGCAAGGAGTTATTCGCTCCGATTGATGGTAAGGATCAAGTCGCCGGGAATCGGCTGCCTGGGGATGGGGGTACCTTGCCGGACGTGTTACATAGGGAACCTGTCATCCGCTTGGGCGCATTCAGGGGAATGAGATGGAACAAGCCGGTCATCTCCCTTCCATCGGCCGAGGTGTATCCCGGTGATTTCATAGCGGTGATCGGGCCGAACGGCGCCGGCAAAAGCTCGCTGCTGCTAAGCTTGATGGGACTGCTGCGGGCCGAAGGAACCTATGAGCTGTGCGGAGAGAAGGTCATCCAGGGCAAGCGCAGGAAAGTGCGTAAGGAGAGAGAGCGCAAGCTGCGGCAGATCGGATTCGTGTTTCAGAATCCGGAGCTTCAATTCCTGACGGAGCGCATTGGCGATGAAGTGGTATATTCACTGCTGGTGGATCAAATGCCGCCAGAGGAAGCGCAGATGCAGGCCGACCGCTGTCTTGAACGCTTCGGACTGAAGGGGATGGACGGCAGGCATCCGTACCAGCTATCCACAGGGCAGAAACGCCGACTGAGCGTAGCCACGGCCATGGCAAGGCAGCCGGCGGTTCTGCTGCTGGATGAGCCGACCTTCGGACAGGATGCACGGAATACGTTCGCGATTCTGGAAATGTGCGAGCAGCTGCGCTGCACAGGAACTGCCATCCTCATGGTGACCCATGAGATGGAGATTGCGCAGCGGGCAGCGACACATATATGGGAAATCCGGGAGGGGCAGTTGACCTCGAGCATGCCTTCCCCGCGTTGGTCAGGCGGGACGGAATCCAAACGTCATACGGTTGCAGGAGTGAACGGCGCTGCCGATACTCCCAGTGTCATATCCGCAGCCCACCATCACCATACGGGGGTGAGTTCATGAATATATGGAATCCCGTGCGGATTACTTGGCTGCACCGGGCAAATCCGGTTGTGAAGCTGGGCCTGATCATTGGACTTTTCTTTATGACGGTGCTCACCCATAATCTTGATTTTGTTATGTATCAGGCTTTCGTGTTCACGGTCTGTCTGTTGGTGCTAAGCGGGGTAAAGCCGTGGAAGATGCTGCTGTTTCTCATTCCTTTTCTGCTTGCCTTCATATCGTCTTCCTCTTCCATGATGCTGTTCGGTAAGGGAGATACGATCTGGTGGGAGTGGGGGCTGTTTCGGGTATCGGAAGAAAGCTTCTATCGCGGGCTGCATCTGGGGTTTAAAGGCATCGCCTTTGCTTCCGAGGGGCTGCTGCTTGTGACGACAACCTCCTCGGTGGATCTATTCTACAGTCTGATGCAGAAGCTGAGACTTGCGCCCAAGTATGCCTACAGCTTCATGGCTTCCATCCGGCTGCTGCCTATGGTGTGGGAGGAATATGTGATTCGCCGCCAAGCGTTGAAGGTACGGGGAGTCCTTCCGATTCGAGGCATCCGCGGAATCGTGAGCCGGGCAGGTCTGTATGTGGTACCGCTGCTGGCGCAGAGCATTCGCCGGGCCCATCGGGTGGCTGCGGCGATGGAGGCCAAGCAATTTGACGGGGATGGGGCGAAGAGCCGTACGTATTATTATCCATTCCGTTATTCGCGTTATGACCTGCTCGTCATCGGGTTATTAGCAGCTGCCGCCTGTTGTGCTTACATTGCCGCCGGATATTTTCCCTGGTTTGGCATTGGAGATGTGCGGTTTGATTAGAAGTGAATAGATTAGTCGCTTGTGTTGTCATCATTGATGAGAGCCTGCTTACGGCTTGTAAGCAGGCTCTTTTATTTTAGGAAAATAGATGGATGGTTTCAGGTGACAATCACATTGCGTATATGTTGTTGCCTAATGATCATGGCTGGACTCTTAGGCAATAGAAAGGTACAATACTATTGGTACTGTTAAAGTATTTCCGGTACCAAAAGGGGAGTATGGTCTCTTGCGCGAGCGAATATTAAATGAAACGATACGATTAATTCAGCAGCAGGGATTCACGTTTACGGTGAGTGATCTGGCCCGTGGCCTTGCTATTAGCAAACGGACGATTTATAAGCATTTTTCCTCCAAGGAAGAGATTGTTGAACATATCATTAATGGCATGATCCGGCACATCCAGCAGCGAGAGCGCGAAATTGCAGCAGATGAGTCGCTTACCACCTTGGATAAAATTCATCGGATACTGATATGCCTGCCTCAGGAAATGGAGAAGATGGATTTGGGCATGCTGCCGGATCTGAAACGGTCGCACTATGCGCAGTGGGAGAAGCTGGACACTTTTTTCAGAGAGGAATGGGGCATCGTCACGGAATTAATGGAACAGGGCATGGCAGAGGGAAGCATCAAGCATATTCACATGCCGCTGTTCATTGATCTGTACCTTGGATCGCTCTATCAGATTTACGATTCAAGAGCGGCGGTGAAGCATCAACTGCCGCTGGGAGAGCTGCTGCAATCGATTATGGACATCATGCTGTTCGGGATTGCCGCCAAGAAACGGGAGGAGATGTAAAATTATGCATTGGATCTATTTATGTTTGGCTATCTTGTTTGAAGTGGCGGGCACGCTGAGTATGAAGATGTCGGAAGGATTCAGCAAGCTGCTGCCGAGCATACTGCTGGTGGTTTTCTATATATGCAGCTTGAGCTTCCTGACATTGAGCTTGAAGCAGATTGAAATCTCCGTGGCCTATGCGATTTGGTCAGGTCTTGGCATTATGATCATTACGCTGATCGGTTATATGTTCTTTGCGGAGCAGATTAATGGGCTAAAAATTGTCTCGATCCTGCTGATTATCGCTGGTGTGGTTCTGCTGAATTTATCCGGCAGTGCGCATGCGAAGGAACAGCCGAAGACTTACCAATCTGGCAACTAAACTCGATAATTAATCATTGGATTTTGCCAAGAGCTGTACGAGGTACGGCTCTTTTTTTGCTGCAATAATGTACTATGCCCCGCCTCGCATTCGGTTCTATAATGCAAAGGAAAATCCCTTTGTCAGGAGCTATCATCATGAATCTATATTCGTTCTTAATTTATTGTTTTGTTGTCACTTTCTCGCCGGGGCCGTCCAATATCGTTATTCTGTCGTCGGTCCAGCACTCAGGTATGAAGAAGACCCTGCGATATATAGCCGGAGCTTCCGTCGCTTTTTTCTTATTAATCGCCGCTTCGGTTGTATTAGGCCAGCTGCTGTCCTCTAGCATGCCAATCATTCTGTGGATTTTGCGTATCGTGGGCTGCTTGTTCATGCTATACCTTACATATCAAGTGTATACGATGGACGTATCCCGGTCCGGTTCTAATCAAACCGCGTCTTTCGCGTCCGGCTTTCTGATGCAGTTTCTCAATCCAAAGGTGGTATTATTCACACTGACGGTCATTCCCAGCTACGTGATGCCTTATTATACGGCAGGGTCTGTCATATCGGCATTCGTTGTTGTGGTATCGTTAATTGGACTGTCCGCGTATATGACCTGGGCCGTGTGTGGTAGTCTTTTTCAAGGAATTATGCAAAAATATCGGAGAACGACCAATACAATCCTGGCTTTGTTTCTGCTGTACTCGGCAATCGTCGTATCCGGCATACCTGAGCTCATAAAGGGGTGATGGAAGATGGAGCAGTTTATCTATAAAAAAGCAGTAGGCATTACGGCGCTGTCCGCAAGCCTGACGGATTTCAAATATAAAAAGCATAATCATGAGGAGTATGCACTCGGCGTCACGCTGCGCGGGATTCAGAAGTACTCGCTTGATGGCAGCCAGCAGGCTTCTTACCAAAGCGGGGTCATGCTGTTCCATCCGGAGCAAAATCATGATGGCTGGTCCCAGGAACGAACGGGGATCGATTATGTGATGATTTACATTCATCCCGAGCTATTTCTGGAGTTGATTCAGAAAAAGGATATTGTCCGGTTCCAATCCCCGGTTGTATATCATGCGGGACTGCGGCAGAGCATCCTGAATGTAACAAAATCGATCTTCACCGGTCAGCCGGAAGCAAGAAGCAGCGAACTGCTGTTAGGTCTGGCGGATCATTTCAATCATGATATTCTGAATCCCGGTGGCAGGAAGGACAGTTATTTTACCAGGAAGGCCAAAGATTTGATGCAGGACCGCCTGGATCATGTACTCCGTCTCGATGAATTAAGCGGAGAGTTCGGGATGTCAAAGTATCAATTTATTCGTACCTTTAAAGCAAATACGGGGCTGTCGCCTTATCAATATTATCTCAACTGCAAATTGGAGCGCGCCAAGCATCTGATTGAGGACAGCCGAGATGTGTATCAGGCCGTGACCCAATGCGGCTTCACGGATCTTGCCCATCTGAATCGGCACTTCAAGAATGTATACGGCACTACGGCGTTTGATTATTTGTCCCATCTGCATAAATAAAGTAGCCAAAGCATAGGTGTTATTTAAAGTCATGCTTGGCAATGGTGAATAAACTCCGTTATAATGTGTATAGAATGTAAAAGGGACCGTGCGCGAACACGATCCCCGGGTACAAACGTACCGCTATAAGAGCGGCCTTACTATAGGAAATTCGATCGGAAATAGACCGTTATCCTGACCAAGGGCGGTCTATTTCTTATTAAGATTATAGAATTTATAAGTTTTCAGCGAAGCTGAACTCATTCGATAATCGCAAGAAAAACATCCTCAAAACGCGGTCTGTCTTCTGTGAATGTACGTCGATAGACGGTTTTCTTATGGAACGAAAGTATTAACACAACCAGCGTCGCGAACGAAATCATAAGCGTCAATGTTTGGTATACTTCCATGGCATCACCTCCCATCTTCGGGAGATTAGCCGACCGCCCTTACTAGCCGATAGATTGTAGTTCCTAAATTATAGCATACAAGCCATGCATTCAGGGGCTTTTTATGGGCTGATTGGGAGAGGTTTTGGAGCTTTATTCAGCTTTGTTATCTTTATCTTAGATGGATGAAAAGTGTGACGATAAGAAATCACTTAGGCATGAGCCGGATGGAAGGAATCATTCGAATGGAATATATCTATGAATCAGCCCAGCGCAGCTACGAGGATTTTGCCAGCGGCCGGGTACTGTACAATGCGAAGGGAACAACCTCGTTTCCTGTCAGACTTGCCAGTGAGATTGTGCAGCGATGCTTTCATATATTAGAGGAAAAAGGGGTAGAGGGACCCTATACCTTATATGATCCCTGCTGTGGCGGGGGTTATCTGCTGACGGTGACTGGCTTGCTGCACGGTCTGCGCATTCGCCGAGTGGTTGGCTCCGACATTGATGCAGAAGTGCTTAATATTGCCGGGAAGAATCTGTCACTGCTTCGTGAAGAAGGGTTAGAACAGCGCGCTGAACAGCTGAAGGAACTGTTGGAGTTGTATCATAAGCCCTCTCATGAGGAGGCATTGCAGAGCGCTGTGCGGTTCAGAGAGCTGAACCGTCAATCATCTGTGAAAGAGATGGAATGTTTTCAAGGTGATATTACCGACCCCCATGTGAGCCTGAATTCCTGTAAAGGAACCCACATCGTCATGACCGATCTTCCTTATGGCGACTTGGTAAGCTGGGGCGGTGAAAGCAAGGAGCCTGTGCAGGCTTTGCTGGATGCGTTACATCCGATCCTGGATCCCGCCCGTTCGGTCGTTGCTGTTATTTCCGACAAAGGGCAGAAATTGAAGCATGACCAGTTTAAAAGAGTACAGCATTTCAAAGTAGGCAAACGGCAGGTTGCACTTTTTGAACCGCTATAAGCAGGAGAACCCACCTCTGGTGAATGCCGGCAGGTGGGTTCTTTTTGTGACCAATCAGGAACGTACGTTCGTTTAAAAATCAAAAAAATATAGCATTTCTTGTGGAATGCCGGCTCTGAGATAAAACTCGTGTAAGGACTCTCCCTGCCCTGGAGTGAGGCCTGCGGTTAATAGAGCAATGGCAAAGCGGTTCGCTTGCCGTTCCAGTTTGCCTGGGCTGAAATAGGAATGCTCTTCTAGAAAAAAACGGCTGATCCCCTTATGGAGTCGGTCATGCCCCAGCTCATGGGCACACACGAAGCGCTGCCATGGGGGAGGCAGCTGATTATGGATGACGATAAATCTCCGCCGTAGTTTGCGGAAATAAAGCCCCTTGGTGGTTTGACCTAAATCTGCAAATCGAATATGTATGCCTAGGGATGCCGCAATTTCAAAAGGGCAGCTGGTATGATGTTTTTTGATCAGCTGACGGATTAAAGATTGTAGAGAATCATCCATGCCAGTTCACCTGCAATATGAATTTTGGTTGAATCGTTATAATCGGTATGTATCTCCTTATCGTGTAGTATTGTTTGTATCTTCCCCTTTACTTCTTGCGCTTGTTCATCTGCTTAGCTTCCCAGAAGAGCCCTGTAAGCACATCCTTAATGCGCTGTTTGTCTTCTTCATTTAGAGGAATCCCGTCAAACATGAGCTCACCATCATCCTCGAGCATTTTTTTGAAGTCACGCTTATCTCTAGAGGTTGCCCAAGCGGGCACCGAGATGTCCTCATGCTTCGCAGCATCCTGCTGCAAGTAACCAGCTTTATTCATCAACTCTTCATAAGGAACATCAAGCGCCTCGGCGATTTTGCGAAGCGTTAGCGGCTTGGGGATGCCTCTCAGACCATTCTCAATCCGAGAAATCTGTGAACCGCTAATATCTGCAGCTTGTGCCAACTGATTGATACTCCAGCCTTTATTCTCCCTAATCTCTTTTAAGTATGATCCAAATATGTGATCCACGTTACGGCCACTCCTCACCATATTCCATCTACTTCATATCAAACACTTATGTATAGTATAAACATATCCGCATTCTTTGCCAACAGGTAAAACAAAATAGAGAATCATTGCCAAAAGGTAAGAAAACAGGAGGATTGATCCCTATTCTAGTGAATAGTAGATCATTTTGCGGGTTTACGCTGGTCTCCAAATAGTGGTATATTAATGAAAAATACGAACAAAATGCGAACGATAGATGAAAGAGCCCTCTGCCAAATGGCAAATTGAATCCGAACATGACATTTAACTAAGGGAGTGTATCAGAATGAATCCATTGTTACCAGAGCTGGATCGCCGAAAGACCCAAGGTGCCGTTGAAGCGATATTCGAGAAATATCGTATCTATAAAACTATCACATTCGAAATTAAGGAGGTGAGCGTGACCGCTTCCTACACGGAACGTTTCCACGGACCGACCAACGTAACCTCAGATCAAACGGCTAAGGTTGCCATATATAATGTAGATATGCCCGCAGCGCGAAAGCAGTATTGCGAGACGATCGAATCGATCGTGGAACGGCTTGGTGAACGGGAGCAGACTCTAATCCGGGAACGATATATGAAGCAGGACGACGTATTTGATTACAAGGTGTACAACCATATCCTGGAGCCGCCGGTCAGTAAGGATACGTATACGAAGATCCGCAGCCGGGCTTTCTATAAACTGGCCTTGGCGTTCGCAGATCGGGGGCTACTGAAGCTGCAGGAATTGGAGAAAGCCGCAAAAAGAATATAACGCAGATATGCTTGGATGTGGATTCTAATCAAGCCTGGAACCGGGGGTTCTCTCAGTAGAGAACTCCCGGTTTTTTTTGTATTCTGTTACGGACGAAGTACAGCCGGTGAGGGACTAGGGAAATAGTATTATCGCAAAACATGCGAACATAGGTTCTTACTATTTTCCGCCGACATTCCACTTAAAGTTCCGCCATATCCATCCCATAAGGCGTCAGCGTATCCGATTTAGGGGTGTAAGATTGTATTATCGGAAATGAAGGAAAACAAGAGCTACCGAACACCCATAGTGGAATATGCGAGCCGGCCTTGAGAAGGACCGGTTTTTTGCTGCGGCTAAGGCTTCGATTGCTTCGTTTCCGAACCTTATATAACAGAAAGGAGGGGGGCCGTGTTGGACAAGCATGTGACCGCCTTTCATCTCTCGTATTATGGAAGATCGAAAGCCGCTCGGCTGTCTGAAGAATGAGAAGCGCGGTTAAGCAAGCCATTGCTGACCTTATCCCAGAACTTGAAGATCACCTGTATGATGTACATCCGCCGCCAGATGGGGAGAACGAGCCTCTATATGGCGTTATCGCCCTGGGAGAAGATGTATGGAAATCCTCTTGGGCAGGGTACCGGCAGGTGGTGCGGTTGAGGCTGTACGCGGATCGTTCCGACTTGAAGCTGCTGGATCGCTGGGCCGAACTTCTAATCACCGGTCTTCATCGCAAGCGGGTTAGCGGAACCGATGGGAATGCCTTCAAGCTTCATTATTTAGGTGTTCCGGAGGCAGATAAGTTAGATAGTGTTTCAGGCAAAATAATCCGGCTCATGCGATTCGGCGTCTATCAGCCGCAGGCATCCGGAGCTGGTTCCAACGGAGTACCGGACGAATGGCTGCAGACTTTAACAGACTGGACAGGAGACGTACTGGGCGATTCTTGGAGCATCTATCATACGGCATGGCCGGCAGGACGGGAAGACCACGCTGTATTATGGCGGATGACGAACTGTGAGACCAAGATGGCGGGAGCTTCGATGTTCGAGGTTCGCAAAACCTTTACCGGGCATATTGCCTCTCTGGATTCTGCGGACGAGCAGCTTATGGCTGCAAGGCTGGTGGAAGAGCTCGGCACTCAGGTTCAGCTCGTGCTGGATTCGCAGGAACGCCGCTATTTATCCGTGGCGGAAATTTCCTCCGATATGCAGGCCGACCCCATTCTGGACGGGCAGCTAAAGCTGACCTTGGCGCAGCGGAAAATGCGTTCGCCGGAAGAAGCCGCCTTAATCAGGCGCGTTAACATTCATCCTATTTTAAAGTGAGGTGGCCACAATGGCTGTGAAAAAAACACCCAAGAACGAAGCAAGCAAGAACAATTCTCCGCGCTATCCGTTGACGGAGCTCAAAACTCACGCCGAGGAACTGTTCGAGGTTCGGGCGGAAGTGCTAGCAGGCGCCATGTATGGGGCAGATGCTGAGCTATTCACAGTAACCGAAGTTAAGGAAAGAATCCAACAATTTATGAAAGCGAAGGTGGTTTAATCATGGCAGGCGGAACATGGGAAAGTACGAATAAACCGGTATTGCCGGGGTTGTATATGAATTTTAAGGCAGCAGCCGCTTCGGCTATTCAGGGCGGCTCCCGCGGAACGGTGGTTGTGCCGGTCAAAGCCAATTGGGGACCTGTACGCGAATTCGTGGAAATCGGAAGCGAATATGCGATTTCCGAGCTGTATTCTGCAGATAGCCAGGACGGGGCTACCGCTTACGACACGCTCTATCTGGCATTGCTTGGCGGACCTAAGAAGCTGCTGGCTTACCGTTTGGCTGATAATACGGCGGGAGCAGCTGCCATTACGCTGCAAGATGCAGAAGATACCCCTTCGGACGTGCTGAAGTTGGAGGCTAAATATCCGGGCAGCAGAGGTAACGGCTTCTCTGTTACGGTTCAGCCGTCACTGACTAATTCGGGGGCACGTGAGCTTCGACTCTATGAAGGTGCCAAACTGCTTGGTACTTATACAAGCTTGGACGGAACTGCTGCCTCGATTGCAGCGCAGATCAATGAAGATGAGGAGAACCAATGGGTAACGGCTACTGCATTAGATGAAGCCGGTATTCCCGCTGATGTGAATGGTGTCGTGCTGACCGGAGGCAAGAGCGGTAACGGCGGCTTGACGAATGCAGATTACATCGAAATGCAGGATGCAGTCGAAGGTCAGGAGTTTAACGTACTAGCCCTGGATTATGCTGCGGATATGGCTCTGCTGCAGAGCTTTGCGGCTTGGTTAAAGCGTCTGCGCCAGGAAGGACGCGGCGTGATGGCCGTATTCGGTGGAAGTGCAGCGGACGATGCCTCCAAGGATGCAGCCAAGCTGGCTGCTGCCCGGTCGCTTGCGTTGAACCATGAAGGGATTATTAATGTGGGGACAGGTGTACGTCTGTCTGGTGTGAACTACAGTTCTGCGCAGACGGCTGCTTACGTCGCCGGGCTTATTGCCGGTCAGCGTCTGAACCAATCCGCTACCTACGCGGTAACACCTTTCGAAGATGTGACCCGCCGCTGGACCCGCTCCGAACAGGAGCAGGCTGTGCGCAATGGCGTCTTCGTACTCTTCTACGATGGACGTCAAGTGAAGGCACTGCGTGGCATTAACACATTGGTGGTTCCGGCAGAAGGTCAGAACAATGCCTGGAAGAAAATCCGTTCCATCCGCGTTATGGATGCCATTCATGCAGATTTGCAGCTAGCCGCAGAGCAGACCTACATCGGCAAGGTGAACAATACGGAGGAAGGCCGACTTGCATTGATCGGCGCTGTGAAGGAATATCTTGCATCGTTGTCGCTGAGCAATGTCATCGAACCGGATGGTTACGATGTCATTCTCGATCCGGCTTACTATGGTGATTCTGCTGTGAACACACCAGAGCCGGATCAGGTCTTCCTGCAGTGGAATGTGAAGCTGACCGATGTGATGGAGCAGTTGTTCGGTACATTTTACGTGCAATAACAAGAACGTTGATTAAGTGCGTCGATAGACGCTTTTTATACAAAACTTAAGTAAACCAAGGAGGAATTTACATGTTGGATGCTTCAAGAGTCATTATGGGGACATACGGCCAGGCGTATATTGACGGGGTATGGCAGACGCATATTAACAAGCTGGAAGCCAGCGTGGAATTGGAGAAGCGCGAGCTGAAGCTGGTCGGCAATGACTGGACGGTGCATAAGAACGGCAGCAAAAAAGGAACCGGCACGATGAGCGGGTACAAGGTCACTTCCGATATGATCTCCCGCGGCTTCACTAAATTCGATATCATCTCCAAGCTGGACGATCCTGAATCCTATGGACATGAGCGCGTTCGTCTGATCCGCTGCATGCCGGACAAAATCCAGTTGGCCAACTGGACCGCTGGCGAGGAAGTGCAGGAAGAAACTTCATTTACCTTTGAAGGGTACGAGCTGCTGGATCCGATTCAGGGAGATTAAGGAGGTTTCTGACCAAATGTAGGATAAAGCCGGGCGTTCGCCCGGCAAGGAACAGCTGATTCGGGCGAACGTTTACCTGCTGGTCTTTTTCTCATTGATAAGGCAGTTATACATTTAATGACAAGGGAGAGAGAAGCATGAGCTTAAACGAGAATATGAGTGAAGAGCAAATTTTGGATAGTTTGTTTGAGGCAGCGGAGAAGCTGCCGGAGGAAACCGTGCGCATTAAGCGGCTGGATATGCAGATGGTTCTGCAAGGCCTGACT
Organism: Paenibacillus solani; assembly: GCF_001277345.1. Classification (GTDB taxonomy): domain Bacteria; phylum Bacillota; class Bacilli; order Paenibacillales; family Paenibacillaceae; genus Paenibacillus_AQ; species Paenibacillus_AQ solani. The sequence continues at coordinate 510,798 of NZ_LIUT01000003.1, read as the reverse complement.
TCAAACAAGGTGGACAGCATTCGCGAGCGCTGTACTGTTCGGCGGACGGTGAAGGGGGTTGTGGATGAGAAGGTGGATACGGAAACCTTCAACGCGCTGCTCATTTCTGAAGCTACCAGCAGTCTGTCGGTAAAAGGCTTAACGCTCAGCGGGTGGGGCGATCCTCGAATTACAAGCCGCTTGAAGCTGTCAGGCGGAGAGCAGGCGGTTCGCCGCATGCTGCTGGCCGGAGAACTGGATGCCGTAGGCGATAAAGTGCTGGAGTTGTCCGGTTTCGGGGTCGAGATTGCTGACCTAAAAAACTGATCGGCTCCGGGGGAATGACGACGATGCTGTACCATCTGTGGGTTCGGCATCACCTTCGTCCCGGAGATTTTTGGCGGCTCCCGAGAGGCGAGCGTTTGCTGCTGCTCGCTTTCTCCCAAGAGGAGATGGAGGGTTTGGCTGGTCAGAGTTTGAAGTGAACTGGAGGTGAAATAAATGGCTGAAGCTATGAACTATCGCATGAATCTGGTGATTGATCCAAAGAACGTGATCAAGGCAAACCGTGAACTGCGGGCGATGGAGCGTTATTTTGAGCGGATCCAGGGCCGCGTTCTCCGAATTGGCCGCACCCGCATGGCCCCTGAAATCGTGCTGAAGGACAGCGCCTCGAAAGGGTTGGACAACCTGCTGGACAAAATGCAGCGTATAAAGTCCCAAGTCATCCAAGCATCCGCGAATGTGAGGCTGGACGTTCAGAAACAGATCGATACGAACCTGAACCTGAGCGTGCAGAAGCAGATCGAGACTAGTGTAAAGGTGGATATGCAGGCATTTGGGCTCGATTTCTCCCCCCTGACCCAGGCGCTGCAGGCGAATACGGACGCATTGTATCAGCTTACGAGTACGCTTGGATCGCTTGATTTTAGCGGTGGGGGTGGTGAGCAAACGCCGAAATCGGGGTTTGATAAGGTAGTTGATGTTTTTAGTGCTTTCAAAACCTTTGGTGGAGGTGTGAAAAGTCTTGGTGAGCTACCAGACAAAACGCGAAAGGTTGGTGATACGTGGCTAGGAAATCCAAAGACAGATACGAAAAAAGGGAACTCCAATTCGGATACGATGACAGAAACCAGGACTGAACGAGGGAAGAGGCAGAGAAGAGGGAAGTCTTGGAGAACAATTGCTGCAGCTGGTGATTTAATGGAAACAGTCGGTAATGCAGGGGCAGGCATTCTGGGTGGAGCTAGAGACTTGTGGAAAAGCGGAAGTGCGCTGTTTAAGGGAAGTGACAGCGGTATTGTATCAAGCTCTAAAGATGTAGGTGGTGGTGCAACTGCTAGCATGGCAAAAGATCTGGATAGTGGAAATAAAGCAGCACACGCAGCTCCTTCAAGTAGTCCAGTCTCAAATCTTTCGGCTGCAGCACGTAAAAGAGGTCTAGGCTCGGGCTTGATGAAAAGCTTTGGTAAAAGGGCCCTTGGCCCTTTGGGATATATAGCTGATGTAACCGATATCGCCTCGGCCGAACCCGGAAAAGAGCGTAATCAGGCAATCGGCTCTGCTGTCGGTGGGAGCGTAGGGGCGGCGATAGGTGGATTTTTCGGCTCTGTGATCCCAGTTGCAGGGACTTTGGTTGGATCAACGATCGGTGGAACCATCGGAAGCTTTGCTGGTGAGAAGTTGGGTGGCGCGATAACCGGTATTGGTGAGAAATTCACAGAAACCAAAGAAAAGATGTCGAAATGGTTTTCCAATACATTTTCTTTCGGGAAAAAAGACAAGGAAGCTGCCCAACAGAAAGATGTACCGAAATCACCACCATCCAGCCCAACAATAGCTGCAATTCCGGACCCTATCATTCGCAAACCATCATCGGTTCAATTCAGCAAGCCACTACTGCCTGATCCGGCTTTATATGGCTCTTATGTTCCACCTAGCCATTCTTCAAGCAGTGGAACTTTTGGTCCCCCTGCAAGTACAGCACGTAACCAAGCTATGGCAGAAAATACTTCCCCGCAACCTGTTCAAATTAGTCCAGAGCAGATGAGTATGTTCTCAGGATATTTTAAGGATTTCAAGACAGAGACAACCGTCAATTATAATCTCCCTTCGGGTGCTGTTCAGGTTACGGTGAATGAGGAGCACCCGGTCGATGTGGAAGGATTGATCCTTCTGATCGGACAGCGGCTGAGAGCTGAAATGACCAAAGCGGCGCAGAACCGTAAACCGTCTCCTATGGCATATTAAAAGTCAAGGCTAATTGCAGCTATGAAGCTGATTGGAAGTCATCCATACAGAAAGGAGGAGTCCAGGATGGAGTTTATGTTGATGAACGGAAAAGGCATGACCTTCCTATTTCCGGTCAATCCCGAAGAAGTGACCATTTCACGCCAAAAGGGACTGGAGACAACAACGATTCTCAACTACGGGGAGTTTGATTTTCCGCAAGGTCATCGGATCAAGGAAATATCGTTTTCTTCCTTTTTTCCACAAGAGTACGATGAGTCTTTCTGCAAGGGCGAGAAGCGAGATCATCTCAATCCACAAACCGCGATGAATAAACTTAATGAGTTTTTGGCATATAAAACGCCGCTGCAATTCGTCATTACTGAGACTGCAGTGAACGTGCCGGTGTATGTCGCCTCCCATCAGTCCACGTTCCGAGGCGGTGAGATCGGAGATGTATATTTTGATATCACGCTTCGGACATGGAGCGAAATGAAGGTGACCAAAACGGCTGGCAGTAGCGGGGCCACGGGGACAAATAAAAAGTCTCGGGTAGACATGAAGGAAAAGAACAAGACGTATACCGTCAAGGCAGGGGACTCGCTTTCCAAAATCGCTAAGTTGGAGCTTGGAGACAGCTCAAAATGGAACCAGATCTACAAGTTGAACCAGAAGATGATTGGTAAAGATCCGAACGCCATCAAGCCTGGACAAAAGCTGGTGCTGTCATGAGTTACAAGGTGATTTTACAGGATCAATATGATTTGTCCCCATTGGTGGAAGCTATCAACTTACGGGATTCGCTTGAGCAAGTTGCTTATCAAGGAACCGTCAACCTGGTCGTTACGCCCGATATGCCTCCAATCTCGCCGGGCATGTCAATCCGGATCAGCGGGATTCCTTATGGCAAGAAGAATTATGTTCCTCTGCTGCATCCGGCGGTTGTGTGGGAAGTGGAAACTTCCAATAATGGGTTGAAGCGAATGACGCTCACGCTGTACGACCGGACGGTATATCTGGACAAATCAGAGGATGAATATCTGTTTCCGGCGAAGCAAACCGCTACCCAGAGATTCAAAAAGTACGCGGCCGATTGGAATCTGAAAATCGCAGTTTTACCGGATACTGAGAAGCAGTTGGGGCGTTCCGTTTACCGGACGCAGTCGATCTATGCCAGTATGTTCGCTGATTTGCGGGAGACGGCCAAAGCCGGCGGCAAGCTGTATCACCCGCGGATGATCTCTTCGGGGCTTGAGCTGTATGAGCTGGGAACGAATCAAGATGTGTATATCCTGGAGGCTCTCACGGATACCACGCAAACGCGGACGCTGGAGGGGGCGGCAACTAAGGTCAAGGTGCTAGCGACAGCCGCAAGCGAGACTGGGCAAGAAGTCCCTTCCAAGGTAATGGCTATCGAGGAGAAGGATATCGCCAAATATGGCCAGCTCCAGGCTATTATTCAGGATGATGAAGTGAAGTCGCCTGCGGCTGCCCGCCAGCTGGCAAAGAGCAAACTGAGAGGAATTCAGGAAACGATTTCCGTTAATGCACCCGATGTCAATACGATCCGTGCCGGAGATGCGGTCATGCTGGGCTCCATGAAGCTGCTCGTGATTTCCGTCAGCCGGGAGCTGGGAAGTCCGGGAAGCATGATGCTGGAGCTGGGGAGCTATGACGATGTGAAAAGGAGGTTTTATCTTGAATAAAGACCCCTATGGACAACTGGCGTCCTCCCTATATGCCTCATTAAATAAGCAAACGCGGCAAGCCGTAAGCGGAATAGGGGCTGTGCTTGGCACGATAACCTCAACGGGGCTGAAACTGGATGATTTCAAGCATGAAATGCCGGACTATATGGTCGCGGAGCTCCCGGGATTGTTGTCCATCCCTCGTTATACTGCCAAGGGCATCGTCACTTTGGGGGGGCAGCAGCAGAATATGGTATTTGATATGGAAGAGAACGAAATCGAGGATACCCGTCTTGAGCTGGGAAAAGGTCTGAAACCGGGAGACCGCGTGCTCGCGGTTCGGGTCAACGGCGGTAATGACGTGGTTGTCGTATGTAAGGTGGTGAGCAGTGGTGGCTAATTTATTCCCGGAAGGCGATGACATGATCTGGACGGATGCAACGGATCCGAAGGTGCTGGAAGGAGTCGGAGCTGTTTTTGGACGGAGCTGGCGATATGATTTTGAAGCCGGTGAGTTCGTCATGTCTCCGACCCGGAAAATTACAGTAGCGGACGAGAAGGAAGCCTGGGTAATCTGGTGTGAAAAAGCGATCCGCACGCCGCGTTACCGTCATCTGATCTACACGCATGATTATGGCAGCGAGCTGGAAGAGCTGATCGGCAAAGGCTACGACCGTTCTCTGCAAGAGAGCGAGATTCAGCGTATGGTAACCGAGATGCTGCTTGCAGACGCGCGGACAGATAGTGTGGATCAATTCCTTTTTGCCTGGGAAGGAGAAGCTTGCCGTTTCAGCTGCCGCATTACGAACGTTCGGGATGAAACGGAAATTATAGAAAGCGTGGTGATCTGATGGCAGACTTGCCGTTATATTTGTTGGATCAGACGGAAGAGAACATCATGAACCGCATGCTGAACAAAGTGCCTTCGGACATCGACAAGTCAGAGGGCTCTTTTATTTGGGATGCGCAGGCGCCGGTCGCATTTATGCTGTCTGAAGCTGCATTGTGGGCACAGGAGCTACTGCGCCGAGGCTTTGCGAGTACCGTAGCAAGTGATCATCCGGATATCCGCTCTGCCGAGCTCGATCTGAGGACAGCAGAGCATGGTATCACTAGGCGGGAAGCGGTCGCTTCTTCCGGCAGTGTAGTGTTTACAGGGAAACCGGGGACAATCGTCCCTGCTAAAACCTATGTCGCTACGCCAGCTGATGAGGGCTCCGGGGAGTCCTCAGTGGAGTATGTAACCACCTCAGGCGTTACGCTCAGTGACTTGGGTACCGGCATGGCACCGATTCGGGCGGTTGTACCCGGGAGCAGCGGCAATGTTCCCGCAGACGTTATTCAGCTCTTGATGACTTCAATCAGCGGCGTGACCTCGGTTACGAATCCTGAGCCTACACGGAGCGGGAGCAATACCGAGAGCAATCAGTCGCTGTTGGAGCGTTTTTACGCTAAAGTTCGAAGTCAGGGAACGAGCGGCAACAAAGCGCAGTACAGGCAGTGGGCCAATGAAATCGCCGGCGTTGGCGGCGTGGAAGTTGCACCGTTATGGCAAGGACCCGGTACGGTTGGTCTGTATCTTTTGGATACGGACAAGCGTGCAGCAAGCCAGGATATCGTGGATGCCGTGCAGTTGCATATTGACCCAACCCAGGATGGACAGGGTGAAGGCGTTGCCCCGGCGGGTCCGGTTATCACTGTGATGCCCGCGTTGGAAGTTCCGATTAATATCTCCGTCAAAGTACAGCGTACACAGGAGCAGCCTTCAACGATGGATGAAATTCGGAAGCTTATTGAGGAGGGCGTTCGGAGTTATTTACAGCAGATTGCTTTTAATAGGAAAGATCCTTTGGTTCGTTACACGAGAATTGCCGCCGTACTGCTGGATATTCCGATTATCATCGACTATACGGATTTGACGATTAACGGTCATACCGAGCAGCAAAATATCGAAATTGGCTCCGGTCAGGTAGCGGTGCTCGGGACGGTGAGCGTAAGTGAATAATGTGAGAATGAACAGCTTGCGTGGTCGCGAGCTGTTTTCTTATCTTCCGGCCTATTACGAGACCTCCCGTGTCATGCAAGCCGATATGGATGCCAAGGGCAGCGAGCTGGACGCGCTCTACCAAGCGCTGAACTCAGCCGCAGACCAGTTCTATGTCCGCACAGCAACCTGGGGCCTGGAACGCTGGGAAATGGAGCTCGGTATTCCGACAGACCGGAACAAGCCGATCGAGCAGCGGCGGGCTGTGCTTGAGTCTAAGCTACGCGGAGCGGGAACCTTCTCAGGTGCGCTCGTAAAAAATGTGGCCGAAGCCTATGACGGCGGCAAGGTCGAGGTATCCTTCCAGCCCGAGGAGTGGGGCTTTACCGTTAAATTTGTGGATACACTCGGCATCCCGCCGAATCTGGAGGATTTGAAGGCGGCGATCGAAGAGATCAAGCCGGCGCATTTGGTAGTGTCATATGCGTTCAACTACTTGTTGATACGCGATATTCATGACGTGATGACCCTGTTAGACATGGGCCAAACGCCATTAAACAAATTTGCAGGAGGTGTTTGAGTTGTCTAGTAACACACCGAATTTAGGACTATTGAAGAAAGACCCAATGGTGGATGGCAACGAGACCTTTAACATTGAGACCATGCTGAATGAAAACTGGGATAAGGTTGATGAGGCTGTTGGGAAGGTCCGGGAGGACCTGAAGAATATCGATGTAGATATACCCGCTGCATCATTGACTCAAAAGGGGATCGTGCAGTTGTCCAATGCATTAAATAGCAATTCGGTAACGGAAGCAGCAACGCCGAAATCAGTTAATGACGCAACAAAGTATACAGATACAAAAATAGCTTCAACACGAAGTGAAATAGAAACAACTCGAAGTGAGATAGCATCAACGCGAAGTGAACTAGCCTCAACACGAAGTGAAATTCAACAGGAATTGTCTAATCTGAAAATAAACAAGGCTAATCTCAATTCACCTGTATTCTCGGGTACACCAAAGGTAGGTTCAGCTAATATAGTGACTTCCTCAAATATAGGAAGCTATGTTAAACCTCCAGACAACTTTGATGGAACAAGTGGAGAACGGACATTGACAGTTGGCCCTGGAAAAATGTTTCCAACGATACAGGCAGCTATTGATAGTTTACCCGCATTTAGGGCGTATGATGTAACAATAAAACCTGATTCTGGGACTTATCCAGGTTTTAAAATTGTAAATAAGCATGGTGGAAGTATATACATTTATGGATACGAAACTAATGTCTCGATAAGCTCAACCATTAATATAAGTTCTTGTACATCTAATGTGGGTATTAACAAAGTTAGCATTTCTTCAAATGCAATTTATGGTATTGAAATACAGAATTGTTTTAATATAGGGATTAGCTATGTTACTCGCATTGGAGGAAGCTACGGTATTATGATGGATAATACTCCTATTGTTATTCTTTCAAGTTGTAACTTCTCAAATATAAGTAATTATGCAATATGGCTTAGAGGTGGAGGCACCTTGAGAGCTGATAGCTGCACGGGTTCAGGAAATTATGCTGTATATAGTGTGAGTTCGGCTATTTTATTTGACAGTTCACCTAATCTTACAGGCACAAATAGAATATTTCGAAGTAGTGGAGGTCAGGTTTATTCATAAGTCGACTTTTATTTTATAACTAGCAATCAATTTACGCTCCAATATGAGCATCTGTTCTCTCAATATATCTACACTAAAGCGTTAACAGTTCTCTTTGGGAAGATTCTACCAAATACAGAAAGGAACACTCATGACAATCCTACAAATTAACTATGCTCTAACAGCCAAGCTCACAAGTTCCTTCCCTGACATCCTTCTCTGTTCCAGAGAGAAGGATGATACAGCACCACCACCCCCATACTTCCATACCGAGCTAACCCTAGCCGAACTCGAGCCGATATCGACCAATCGATATGCGGCTCGTTTTCGTTTCCGCATCTCTTACGTGACAGTGGAGGGGAAGCCAGTGGCGACGATCATGGACGAGATGCTTGAATCGTTGACTTCACTAGAGGTTGATGGCCGGCCTTGCCGCGCCTCATCAGTGGCGTGGGAGCGGCCAACGGGGAGTGAAGGGGAAACAGGAGAGGGATATTTTCGCGCAGAGTATATCATTCAGATGACAACGGATCAAGAAGAAACAGATATGAAGATGAAGACATTGAAACAGGGAGGCGAATTGAAATGAGTAAAAAAGAAACAGCACCGGCATTCAACAAGCAACAGCTGGCACAATCCAATCAATTCAGTAATCGTGAGAAGGATGTGCTGAGCGCCATTCTCGAAGAGGGCAAAACGTACACCGTTCAACAAGCGAAAGAGCAACTCACCACATTTTTGAAAAAGGAGGTCATCTAAAATGGCCGGAGGAACATGGACAACACCCAATAAAGTAAGACCAGGGGTATACACCCAAATTTCATCGCAAGAGCAGCCGATCGGGCGCGTAGGTGAAAGGGGGACTGCGGCGCTGGGCTTATCTCTTTCATGGGGCGAGCCAAATAGAATTCTGACGATCAAACCAGGCACCAATCTGGTTGAGGTGCTGGGTTATGATGTCACATCGCCAAAACTGCTCGCAGTAAAAGAAGTGCTTAAGCGTGTAGGAACACTACTGCTGTATCGTTTAAATAGCGGCACGCAAGCTGCAGGTTCTGTTGCCGGACTGAAAGTAACTGCTCTTTACGGCGGCGAACGTGGTAACGATCTCCAGATCGTTGTTGAGAACGCGGTGGATGATCCCGGTAAATTCGTGGTTAGCACCCTGTTGAGCGGAAAAATCGTAGACAAGCAGCTTGTAGGTAGTGCAGCAGAACTGGAACCGAATTTGTATGTAACCTTCGCGCCGGATACGGGTGATTTAGCAGCAACAGCAGGATTCGCTCTGACAGGCGGTGCCAATGGCACTGTAACGAACCAAGAGCATGTAGATTTCCTTGCTGCGCTTGAGGTTCAGGATTTCCAGACCGTAGGTCTGTTGTCGGCTGACCCAACGCTTAAGTCCCTATATACAGCATTCGTCAAGCGCCTTCGTGAGCAAGAAGGTAAGAAGGTACAAGCTGTGCTGTCTGATTATTCCGCTGCGGATTATGAAGGAGTTATTAGTGTGAAAAATGGCGTCGTTCTCACCGACGGCACCGTTGTGGACAAGGTGAAGGCAGTTGCTTGGGTAACTGGCGCTACGGCTGCGGCCGCTGTTAACGAATCCCTTACGTATGCGGCTTACGATGAAGCGGTGGATACCGATGTTCGCCTGAGCCACACCGAGATTGAAGAGGCGCTCACGAAAGGCGAGTTTCTGTTCAACTACAGTGGAGGCAAGGCCGTGGTGGAGCAAGATATTAATAGCTTTACCTCGATTGAGCCGGCCAAAGCGCGGCATTTTTCCAAAAACCGTGTGGTTCGCGTGCTGGATGGCATCGCTAATGATTTGAAGCTGATTTTTGAGAAGTCCTATATCGGCAAGGTAGATAACAATGTAGATGGCCGGACGCTATTCTGGGCAGAGTGTGCGGCGTATTTTGCATCTCTGCAGAATATTGGGGCGATTCAAAACTTCGATGCGAACGGAGATATTGTGGTGACGCCGGGTACAGAAGGTGATGTGCTGTTTGTGGATATCAAGGTACAGCCAGTGGATGCAATTGAAAAAGTATATATGAAAGTGAAGGTGGTCTAAGATGGCATTTTTGCGGGCAAATGACACGATTTCCGGACAAGAGGGTAAGGCATTCGTCAAAATTGGCGAACGTATGGAGGAAATGTTCTACATTAAAACACTGGAAGCCACGGTGGAAAAAGAAAAAGCAGAGCTGAAAACGATGGGGCAACGCGCTGTACAGCATAAGGCCATTGGCTGGAAGGGCAGCGGCACGATGACCATTTACTATGTAACCACGCTCTTCCGAGAGTTGATGATGGAATACATTCAGACCGGTAAAGACGTCTACTTCATGATTGAGGTGCGTAATGAGGATCCGGGTTCGGCCACGGGACGTCAGACGGTGATTTTGGAAGGGGTCAATCTGGATAGTGTAATCATGGCTTCCCTCGACACCGAAGCAGAGGCGCTGGAAGAAGAAGTAGCCTTCACGTTTGAGAATGTGCGGATTGAGACACCGTTTACCCCATTGGCCTAATACTGAACATATATGAGGAGGAAGGAATATGAGCGATTTTAGTATGTTTTTTGCTGGACAGTCATCTGCGGAGATCACGGAGGAATTCGTGGTGTCTGTTCGTTTCAAGGATGCTGAAGGAAGGCCTGTGCCTTGGAAACTGCGCAGCATCACCGAGGAGGAGAATCAGGAGTGCCGCAAAGCGGCTACCCGCAAGGTCAAGGGAAAGAATGGCTTATTCACGCCAGAAATTGACCCGAATGACTATATGGCGAAGCTGATGGTATCGAGTGTTATCTTCCCGGATTTGAAAAATAGCGAGCTGCAAAAATCCTACGGCGTACTCGGTGCAGAATCTCTGCTCCGCAAAATGCTGCTGCCCGGTGAGTTCGCCGCACTTGGCGAGCAGGTACAAGCCCTAAACGGTTTTGACCGAGATATGAACGAGCTGGTGGATGAAGTAAAAAACTAATCAAAGAGGGCGACGGTGATGCGAACTATGCGTACTACGCCCTCCATGAACTGCACATCCTTCCTCACCAACTTATGGCGATGTCGGCCCGGGAACGGGCCGCCATCTATGCCATGATCTCAATGCGGGTGGAGAAGGAGAAGCGTGAGCGGGTACGGAAGCGGTGATAGGTTGTAGAAGAAGGGGGTGAAGGAATGGCGGAAATAGGAAATGCTGCAGCACTAGTCCCAAGTCAAACTATGGTTCAGCCTGTAGTGTTTGAACCTAACTTAGCACCGGCCCTATCTGGGTTTACAAAGATTTTGAATAATTTTAACCAGGTCAACGTGCAGGTTGTGATGATGCAGAATCATATTAATAACACGAGTATTGAGATTCAAAACGCTGCGGCTGAGCAGCAAAATTTGAATGAAACCATTCAAGAAGGTACTCAGGAGGCAAACCATTTAAGCAAAGTGTTTGCCGGGCTGAAGAAGATACAAAGTACACTAAAATTTGTTGCGAAAATGACAATTGTGCCAGCAGCTGAAGAAGAATCTCTCAAAGATTTGATGAAAGTTAGAGTAGGCAATCCTGAGGTGGGCGCCGCCATGTTTGAGAAGTTTAGACAGGACGCGCTTAACGCGGGCATGGATGTTAAAGAAACAATGCAGAATGCTTTAACATTTATGTCAATGACAAAAAACTCTGATCAGATAGCGGAGCTCAACAACTTTGCAGCACGCCTGAGCAAATTGTCACCGGGCGGAAAAAGCACTTCTGATGCAACAGCTGCCATTATGAGTGCTATGAGGGGTGACACGGACAGCCTGGCGAAGGATTTCAATATTCCTGATATTCAAATGGATGCATTTAATAGTGAAATCCAGGCATCCCAAGGCAACTTCGAATCATTCTTGGGTTCCATGGATCAGCTTCTTCAGAAGTCAGGAATGACTCAAGAAGGTCTAAACACCATGCTGGATACTCCGGTAAACAAATGGCAGGAGCTTATTGGACATATTAATGGCTCTTTTGCCGAGATGGGGAGTGGAGCACTCGCTTCACTTACGCCCATACTGGATATGCTTAATTCTGCTTTTGAGACAGGGACCTTTGATTTGTTCATTCAAATTATTACCATGGGTTTATCTTTTGTAGCCCAGTTATTTTTATGGATTGCAGAGATTGTGCCTCCAGCTTGGGAATTTGTTAAAAATGCGATTTCATCCGTTGGATTTGTGCTGTTTCCGTTAATCGGAGGCATTTTATTGTTGCTCAGCATTTTTGCAATTGGGAATGTGATCTCGTTGCTATTCTCAGCTGGAGTTCAGTTCCTGTCCACAGCATTTAAAGGATTGTGGGCTGTGATGAATGCGAATCCGTTTATGAGGATCATTTCGTTGATCATTGTGATTGTTACCGTTATTTTAACTTTAATGTCGGCCAGTCAAGGACTGAAGCAAGCATTCAGCAATGCATTTGGCTTTATCGTGGACGTGGCGCAGAATACGGTCAATACGGTCATAAATATCATTAATGGCATATTGAATGCAATCAATAAAGTCAGCGGCTTTTTTGCAGGTCTCCTGGGCGTTGAAGCGAAGCAGATTGCATTAATAGAGTACCAAGCCGATTATTCGGGGGCTAAGAAGGTTGGCCAAGAAGCGATCGAAAACTTTTCAATGGATGAGATGAAGAAAAAGTTTATGCCCGAAATCGACACAAGCGCTAACGAAGACTTGCTGAAGGAGTTTAACAACGGCAAAACCGGATACGATGTTACCTATCCAAAAACACCCTCAACCCCACCAGTGTCCACAATGCCAACAGCTCCAATTCCGGTAGCCCCTGCGGGCGGCAGCATCGATTCCATTGGTAAAGTGGATAACTCGGTAGACGTGGCGAGCGAGGATCTGAAGGTTATGCGCGACTTGGCGGAAGTGAATGCGATTAGTAATATGATTACTTTAACGCCAACCGTGCAGATGACGACAGGAGATATTAATTCGGGTGCTGATCTGGATACGATCATGTCGAGAATTAACCGGACGCTTGAGGAGCAGTTTGTGTCCAGTGCCGAGGGGGTGTATCTGTAGCATGAGTGATTATGGATTTTTTCTGAGCTTCAATAACCAGGAGGAGGTCTTTCGATTTCCAGTGAACCCTGAGCGCATTGACGTCAAGGATAGCGGTGAGGGCAAATCCTATACGGTAGCGGGGCTTGGCGAAGTGAATGCGATTCTGCATCCAAAGCTGACGGAGATCTCGTTTGAGAGCTTTTTTCCAGGCAGGGTATATCCTTTTGTTCATCTAGACTCGGATGGGGAGTTGAAGCTGCCGATTGATTATGTAAATACCATAAAAGGTTGGATGGAGAGCCGGAGACCTGTGCGTTTTGTGATGACGGGGCTAGTTCCCGATCCGATGAGCGGTACAGACGGCCAAAATGGAGCAGGAGCTATGAAGTCTTTTGGGATCAATATGGCGGCCTCCATTGAGAGCTTCAACTGGAACACGATGCCGGGATCGCCAGAGGATATCGAGTTCTCGATCACACTTAAACGCTATGTGTTCTACGGAGCACGAAAGGTAGTGCCAGTTAAGGACGAAAAGGCTGCTGCGGTAAAGTCCAAAGACAGGCCGGATGACCGAAAAAAGCCAACCTCCTATACGATTGCTAAAGGTGATACCCTGTGGAGCATTGCTCAAAAGCTGCTCGGAAACGGTTCGCGTCATACAGAGATCCAAAAACTGAATGGAATCAAGGACCATGAGGTCCGAAAGCTGGCCGTCGGCCGGGTTCTCAAGATTCCTTAAAGAGGTGGAACCATGATCGAACTGATGATTGATCGCAAGAACGGAAGTGTATGGGATCTGGGACAGGTCGTAACCGACATCACGTGGAAAACAAGCCGTCAGGCAAAGCCGGCAAGTCTGGATATCAACTACGTTAATGATGGTCTTGTGCAGAGCAAGGAATTCGAAGTGGAAAATGGCGACATTGTGCGCTTTCGCAAGGATAATAAGGACCTATTTTACGGCTATGTTTTTTCCAAGGAGTGGGGCATGGACGCCCAGGTCAAGGTGATGGCTTATGATCAGCTGCGCTACTTGTCCAGCAACGATACTTACCGGTTCACGAATGCCAAGGTGGAGGATATCATCCAGAAGATTGCCAAGGACTTCAATCTGAAAATCGGGACGCTGGCCAATACCGGCCATACCATCCCTGCCATGCTGGAAGCAGACAAGAAGCTGATCGATATTATTTGCAAGGCCTTAGATTCTACGCTGATCGCGACCAAGCAGTACTTTATGTTTTATGACCATTTCGGTGAGTTGAGGTTAACCAACATTAATGACATGCTGCTTAAGCTCGCGGTAGGAGAAGACAGCCTCATGACGGATTTTTCTTATAAAAAAAGCATCGACAACGAGACGTACAACCGCATCAAAGTCGTGCGGGACAACAAGGAAACCGGGAAGAGAGATGTCTACTTATACCAGCATGGGGAGAACATCGCCCAATGGGGGCTCCTCCAGCTGTATGAGGTCGCTGACGAGAACATGAATCCTGCTCAATTGAAGCAATTAGCGCAGAACTTGCTGGAGCTGAAGAACAGGGAGCAGAGGACACTGTCGATAGATGCTATCGGGGATTTGCGGGTTCGTGCCGGAAATACGATCTATGTGAATCTTCCCGAAGAAGGCTTGAAGCCGTATCTCATCGATGAGTGCACGCATAAATTTTCGGACGGTACGCATACGATGTCGCTGAATATGAAGGTGGTGTGAGCAGTGATGTTAGATATTATCAAAAAAGCCAGTCTCAGCGCCGTAGGAAGCACAAACCCCATGGCGGTGCTGTATGGCACAGTCACATCTGTAAATCCTCTTGAGGTGAACGTAGATCAGCGTTTTAGCCTTACGGAGGATTTTTTAGTTATGGGGGAAATGTTGATGGAATACAAGCTGTACATTGAGGGTGTAGAGTATGTAATCCGAAAGGGACTTAAGGCAGGAGATACGGTGCTGCTCCTTCGTTACCAGGGCGGGCAGACGTATCTCATACTGGATCGGTTGGTGAAGCCATCATGATCCCACAAGGTGGAACGCTTCAACCGGACAGTCAGATTATGGAGACTCTGGAGCAGCCTAGTTTGACATATGAACTAAATCTGAAAGACAAAACGATAGCCGGCTACATTGATGGTCTGGAGGCCGTTAAACAGGCTGTTGTAAAAATACTTCAGACTCGTCGTTTTGAGCATTTGATCTACAGCAGTAACTATGGCCAAGAGCTGGATTCTGTCATCGGGCGTGATCCTTTATGGGCCTACGCTGAAATTGAGCGGCACATCAAGGAAGCACTGCTGCAGGATGACCGCATTTTATCGGTAGATGATATGAAGATTACTTTTAAAGGCGAACAGGCTTTAGCCGAGTATATCGTTCGAAGCATATATGGGGCTTTCCATATGACAGAGGAGGTGAGGAAGGATGGTTGAGGAACAAACATATGAGTTAATTCTGGATCGAATGCTGGGCAGAGTACCGGATGGCATGGATAAAAGGGAAGGCAGTATTATCTATGATGCGCTGGCACCCTCTGCAGCTGAACTTGCCCAAATGTACGTTGAAATGGAGTATTCCATGAACCTGAAATTTGCGGCTACGGCGACGGGCGAATTTTTGGATCGAAGTATTGCCTGGTCGGGATTGATCCGAAAGAAGGCAACAAAAGCGCAGCTTCTGGGACATTTTTCAGGCAGTAACAGCTCTCCCGTGGATGTTCCATTGGGCAGCCGTTTTTCATTGGATCCGTTGAATTACAAAGTGATCACCCGGCTGGATACAGGGCAATATGTTCTGGAATGTGAAACAAGCGGGAAAGAAGGCAATCGCCGATTTGGTTCACTGCTTCCGCTGGAATACGTCGAAGGGTTGGTTAAGGCGGAACTAATGGAGCTCTGGGTACCTGGTGAGGATACCGAGTCGGATGAAGTGTTATATGAGCGTTATCGCGAGAAAATCTCCCGCCCCGTGACCAGTGCGAACCGAAATCAATATGAGCTGTGGGCCAGGGAGAAAACAGGGGTTGGTAAGGCCAAGGCTTTTCCTTTATGGGATGGTCCGGGAACAGTGAAGGTCGTACTCCTTGACAATGAGATGCGATCGCCTACGTCTTCTGTAGTGGAATCGGTGCAGCAGTATATCGATCCCACCATGGATGGCATGGGGGAAGGAACTGCTCCAGTAGGCTCGGTTGTAACCGTGGTGGGGGCGGTTGAAGTCCCTATAAAGATTGAAGTACAGGTTACACTGCTGGAAGGAGCCGGGATAGATGGAATACAGAATTCCATTGAGCAAGGTGTTCGCCAGTATCTCAGGGACCTTGCTATGTCCGACCCATTGGTCCGGTATAACCGGATTGCCAACGTGATCTTGGATATTCCAGCAGTTATCGACTACGAGGTACTGACCGTGAACGGCGGTACGGACAGCATTCCGATCGCACCTGAAGCGGTGGCTGTCCTAGGGACGGTGACGGTCCGATGAGTAAAGCCGAAGCTTGGCTGGGTTACCTGCCGTCCTTTTATCATGATATTAGAGAAATGAAAGCTATTGCCGATGCCGAAGGGCCTGAACTGGATAAGCTCACGCAGGAGCTGGATGATCAATTGGATCAGTATTATCCGGAAACCGCTACATGGACGCTATCTCGGTATGAGCAGGACCTGAATATTCCTGTGAATCTATCCAAGCCGATCGAGCAGCGGCGCTCAGTTATTATCTCGAAGATGCGGGGGAGCGGAAAAGTTTCTGCCAGCATGCTCAAAAACGTAGCGCAAGCCTACGATAGAGGCAGTATTGAGGTGTCCGTTCAGCCGTCGGAGTATAGAGTGACAATACATTTTCGAGATACGTTTGGTATTCCCCCGAATTTGGGGGATCTGAAATCTGCCATTGAGGAGATCAAGCCAGCGCATATAGCTATCGATTACGCCCTTCGTTATCTCACGATAGCCGAAGTGGAGGGCATGACGTTTGATGAAATATCAGCAACAACACAAGACAGATTGTTGGGAGGAGGAGCATAAATGACGAATCCGGTTACACCGAATCTCGGGTTGAATAAGATAGACCGAACCTCGCCGTCAACGACGTATTTTGATCTTGAGAAATATATTGACCAGAATGCGGATGCCGTAGATCGGTTTGCAGGTGGAACAAGCGATGCTATTGGGGCACTAGAAAAGCGTCTGGATACCGTGGAACGTAAGGAAGTTGTGCTTCAGCCAGGGCTTCAAATTGTGAATGCGGAGCGAAGTGCGCCTTTTAAGTTGAGTGGGATAAAAGGGCGGACGTTGGTTAATTTGTTGGGGCGGGCTGGATCATGTGACTCTCTTTCTGGAGTTACTACTCCGAGTGCAACTGCAACCATCGATACAACGGTTAGTACATCAGGGACTACTAGCATAAAAGTGACATCAAGCACCACCTTAGCTTTTGGGGTATTTGTAGATATTTCAATTGATCCCCTTAAACACTATATTGCTTTAGCAGATATGAAAAATGGCTCTGCTACAAGATGTACATTAAGATTATCGAAAACTGAATATACGATGATTACAGAATCATCTCCTGGGACGGATCAAAAATTTAGAACTCGATACGCTAAGCTATCTCCTTCTGACTTAGTAGGATTATCCGCTATTCGTATTTACGCTCGTTTTGACGCTAATACACCGGGTATTACAGGAAATGTCGATTCGATGAGACTTTATGAAATCTCAGCCGCCGAATACGCCGCACTCAACACGATGACTCCTGAGCAAATTGCCGACAAGTATCCGTACGTTAATAGCGTCCAGCCTGTGCGGAATCCATATGCGATCCGGTACGGCGAGAACTTGTTGCCGCCTTTTTATGAATGGACTAGTCGCCTTTCTTTCCGTACCGAGGAACCGTACACAGTGTTTAGTCCATCAACTACAGCGCAAGTAGTCTATATTGATATACCTGTGTTGTCCGGCATTTTGTACACATTATCATTTGACTCTTTAAAGTGTAAGTACATTGCGATTCACGATATTAGTGGGACAATCGCCAGCAGCATGAATTACCTTGTAAAAGTTGATAGGAATCCGGTAGAGAAAAGCCCTTATAGTGTCCAATTTACTGGGCCACAAACTGGGGTAGTTCGCATACATTTATACGCTTACGATTTACAAGCTGAAATTGACGGGACAGATAGAAATTCACTACCTGCTTACGATATATTCGCCACGAACCCTATACTCACGCTCAGCGCCGAGGCTAAAACGTTCAAACCACGCGAGGACTCCATGCTCGCATTTCAAACGGACTTATACGCCGATCCGCTGACAGGTGCGAATGCTGATGAAGTGTTCGAGAAGGACGGCCAGTATTTTAAGCTGGCGAAGTGGAAAAAGGTTGTGTTGGACGGTTCGTTGAGTTGGAGCTACAGTGCCAGTTCCTCGACTGCTAACTATAAAGGGATTTCCTGCATTGGTTTAGCGTCTGATAGTGTGAATCGTAGTGCAATGATTACAAAATACAATGGGGTTATACTTGAAACCAAAAACGATGGGCAACTAGTCGGACCCGATCAAAACAACGGCATTGGCGGAGGAAATTTGTATCTGTCTCTACCGAATGCCGATAGTGGATGGGGCGACAACTACACGCCGACAGCCGACGAGATTAAAGCGTATTTTATGGGCTGGAAAATGAGCATCACCGGCGGAACCCGATTAGACCACTACAATGGAACGGGAACTAAAGTTTGGATCCGAGTTACACGTTTAAGCGACTCAATTCCTCTTACGAACGGAATTGACTATACGACAACGTTACCAACGGAATTTGCTGGAACAGATGCTCAAGGAAAAACCTATACTCCATACCAGCTCGTCTATCAGCTCACAACGCCAACAATCGAGCCAATCGTATTCGAAGGCATGCTGGCGTTTCATGAAGGCGAGAATCAGATCGAGGTTGGTGCTGGGATTATGCTGCGGGATAATAGCTCTAAGCCATATGTCGGATCAACGGGCGTGTGGATAGGATCAGCTAATTACCCAACCCTGCATAAGATTGGGAAAATCCTCAAGGTTTATGAGAACTCTAGAGAGTTCTCGAGTTGGAAAAGAAATAATAACGATTCTTATGGGAATGAAAGAGTTAAGATAGCAAGGGAAGATTACAACTCGTCCGCAGTTTATTCGGTCACTTATCTAATGCTGGACAAGTCGCCTACTGTCCCATTCAGCGGGTCATACGGGATCAACGAAAAGGCGTTTTTCAGCGAGTTGACTGATGCCGTACAACACAATACGTCCGCGGTTTCCGTTCTGATGAATAAGAAAGTAGATAAGGAGCTATCACGTGGATGGATTATGCCAACGCTAATGAATGGGTGGGTAACTTATTATCAGACTCCTGGCTATTTAAAAGACAGGGAAGGCTTTGTATATTTTAAAGGCAGGATGGCTACAGGTATAATGGCAAACGGAACTGAACTTTTCCGTTTACCTAAAGGATTCAGGCCTTCAGAAAGCCGCCGAGTTGTGGTTGCAGTTTACGCTAGCGGGACGTCTCAAACACAATTAGGGACTATCAATATAGACCCGAGTGGGATAGTTACTATCGATCAAGTTCCTGGGAATTTATATCTTAGTCTGGACAACACTATATTCCTAGCCGAACAATAAGGAGGTATCACATGAAAGCCGCACCTAAAGTAAATACAGAGGGCCTCTATTTAGAGGACGCGCTTGTGGACGATACCTTTTCTGGTATCGTCCCTTTTTATTCCGACTCGAAACCCGGAAAACCGGAAGTAGTTTTAACCATAATAGGAGATGGTACACAATCAGATGATGAATCACCACGTGAATATGAAACCAATATTACCGGCTATATCGTCGGTATCCCTGTAACTCCTGGCTTGTTCCGACCGTGTTTCGATCTTGCAGCTTGGAGTGCATACCGGGCCGCCGTAAGCGAAGCCCAGGACTCATATCAAGAAGCATTCTCCAAGTGGCAAGCTCTTTCGGAGGTTGGGCGTGGTGAGATGCCAGCGCTGGAATCTATTCCGATGCCGGATTTTTGGATCGAAGGGTTAACCTCTGAAGAAATCGAGGAGCTGACAAGATCTCAACCTGCTGAACCCAATGAACTGGATCGTATAGGTGCCGAGATGGTTACACGTGAACTTGAGGCACTAGAGTTACGCCAACAGAATGAGGCGCAGGGAGCCCAAAATGTAGGGCTTGAATTGCGGCTGCTGTCACTTGAAAATAACTGATCGAAAGGAGAGGGTGACGATGTTTGAGAACGATTTTGAACGTCTGAAGTACTACTATGAGAAGAAATGGGCGCAGAAGCCTCAATTGAGACAATACGTTGGGTTTGGCGTCATCACTTCGGAAGAATACGAAGTCATCACTGGCGAGACATATTAAACGCTTCATTGAATCTGCTCACAACCTAAGAGGCTTCAACGAAGAAGGCGGAATCATGCTGGAGAAGCGGAGCGGGCGCCTTTGACCACGGATTTTAACCTTATATATAAGTGTTCAGGAAAATCTGTGGGCAACAGCGATCGGAAGCATGATCCGCATGCGAAGTGACGTACAGGCTAACAAGGATTTTTTCCTAGATCAACTATGAATATCAGCAACCCAAGCCCTCGGCTCCCCGAGGGCTTTTTCACATCTTATAAACCATTATAAAGGAGGAACAATTATGTATGAGCACATCGGTCAGCTGTTTAAGATGCTGGTGGCGGGGACGGGGGCCGTGACAGGGTACGTCTGGGGTGGATGGACGCTGCCGCTACATCTGTTGTTGTGGCTCGTGGTGGTGGATTGGCTGACCGGTTGGGGTGCGGCCTGGATGAACGGTGAGCTGCGCAGCCGTATGGGGTATACAGGGATTGCACGAAAAATGACCATTTTTCTCATCATCGCGCTGATGCATCTGGTGGATCGGGTGCTGGGCGAGATGAATTATTTTCAGAATACGGTAATCTTCTTTTACCTCGCGAATGAGCTGCTATCTATTATTGAGAATGTCGGGCGAATGGGGGTACCGATCCCGCAATCCCTGCGTAATGTGGTACAAGTATTTCAGATCAAATCCGAAGAGACTAAACAGACTACACGAAAGGGGGAAAACAAGGATGAAACCCTTTGAATTTATAGCCAAGCTGGCGCCGATTGCGACCCAGGACATGCGTCAGTATGGAGTGCCCGCTTCGCTTACGCTCGCCCAGGCCATTCTGGAATCCAATTGGGGAACGAGCGGGCTAACGCAAAAAGCGAATAATTTGTTCGGCATCAAAGGCACCGGTCCAGCGGGAAGCGTAACGATGCAGACAACGGAGTACCGGGGGCAAACCCCCTATACTGTTAGCGCTCAGTTTCGTAAATACAACGGCTGGCATGAATCCGTTACGGATCATACCAAGCTCATTCTGAACGGAACGCGAGACAAGCCAATGCGGTACCATGGCGTGCTCTGGGCGGATTACAAAACGGCAGCGAACGAGATTTGGAGGGGAGGCTACGCAACAGATCCCAAATATCCGAGCAAACTCATCTCTCTAATCGAACAGCACTCGCTATATCAATATGATCTGCCAAATCCAAAGGAGGAGGAACGCATGAAAATCGAACAATTAACCACGGAGCTGCAAAAAACGCAGGAGCAGATGCGGCAGCTGAGTGAGCAATATGCTTCTTCGTTAAAGCTGCTAAACGAGCAGGGCAGTACCATCAAGCAGATGAATGCTAGGCTTACGGCTGTCGAAGCGTCGAAACCTGCTAAAGTTCCAGCTTGGGCTGAACCTGCTATACACGCTGCACAGGAGGCAAAAGTATTGAACGATCCTGCAGGCAGCTACGATTTTTATAGAATCATGACCGTCCTGCATCGATTGGGCTTTTTTAAAGCGGATAAGTGAACAGTGGGCAGGCAGAGTTACGAAGTTATATGGGGACTATGTGTGTAAAAATGAGACAATCCTGCTGTAATGCAACTAAGCAGCGGTTCAAACCGATTAAGTATACATGTATAGCCATACCCAATATGGAAGCTGGCATCGGTAATCAAACTGAGGTCAGCTTTATTTGTTTTTGCTATGGTTTGATCATTGCTATGTATCGGCAATGTCGTTATGAGATTGGGATTATTGACAGATATATAGGTTTGAAATCGCCCAAATGATAAATTTACGTCACACCAATCAATGAGTGTTCGGAATGGAGAATCGCATCCATTCAGAATTGATAACATTTATTTGTACATAGAAGAAGATCTATTTCCATTCAATTCTGTTCCCTCAAAAATCTATTCCCTTACAAAAAAGCTGCATTATATATCGTTTAATTACGATGTCCTCTCGCATGTAGATAATTGAATGTATCTCCCCAATAGATAGATCCTGTTCTCCTTACTCCTCACCTTTTTATTCTGACATAAGTTGTGTGCAACCGGATAGCGGAAGCGTCAAAGCGGGTATACAAGGAAGGAACGGATTTACTTTGCTATGACATTTTTCTTTCGGATGCCGGATGGCATATAATCTAAAGAATGAACTAAATAGAAGCGATCCTAAACAGATAAAACAGGAGTGGGGTAAATGAAACTGAAGGAGCTTAGAGAGCATCGCCAATATCCGGAGCAAACGAAGTCGGATGCTTCACGCGCGGCCTATGAACGGGACTATTCGCGTCTGATCCATTCGCCGACGTTCCGCAGACTGCAGGGGAAATCACAGGTGTTCGGTGCTGGCACGGGAGATTACTACCGGACCCGTTTGACGCATTCGCTTGAGGTAGCGCAGATCGCACGCGAGGCTGCACGCAGCCTGCCGCGTCATTATCCTGAAGTGCTGCCGGAGCAGGCGGAGAATGCAGGGTTGATGATTGATCCCGAGGTGGTGGAGTGCGCGGCGATCGCTCATGATTTTGGACACCCGCCATTTGGCCATAAGGGCGAAGAAGTTCTGCAGGATATTTTGGAAAAGCATATAAACCGGAAAACCGAGGAAGAGCTGACGCGCCAACCGGGCACGCCGACACCAGAGCAGGCGGCCAAGGTACAACAGGCAATGCGGCGTAAATATGAGCATTTTGAAGGGAACGCGCATAATTTTCGGCTGATTATGTTTTTGGAGAAAAGAGAGAATGTCAACGGGCTGAATTTATCGGATGCGGTGCTGCTTGGCATTAACAAATATCCATTCTCGGGCCTCGATAATCCCAAGGGAATGTACCGTCATGAATGGGATTACATCTCCCAGATTCGGAAGGAGTGGGGGATTCCCGGTACGCACAGAACCCTGGAAGCGCAGCTTATGGACCTCTGTGACGACATCGCATATTCCGCGCATGATTTGGAAGACGGCATTAAAGCCGGGAAGATCGAGGTGCATGAGCATTTTCTGCGGGACAGCCATCTTAACAAACTGATCGTGCAGAAGATCATGACGCTGGATGACGAAGTATGGGAAGGCTGGACGAAGGAGCAAATTCACCCAAAAGTGGAGTTGGTGCTGGATGAGTTCCTGAAGATCTGGAATGAAAAAATGCCGACCTGCGAGAATGATTATTCCCGTACCCGGCGAGAGGTCAAGGCCTACTGGGTCAGCTTGTTTGTGGGTAGCTTGGGGGTAATCTCAAACGGAAATTGGAAAAAGGTAACGTTTGTCAAAGACGGCGAGGAAGACGAGGATATGCTGCGCACGGTCAGCGTCCTGAAGAGTTTTGCCTGGGTGACCATGATTCGCGACCTGAGAGTGCAGCGCCTGCAAAAACGCAGTGAATGGATCATCAAGCGTCTATGGGATGCTTTTCTTGATCCGGACGCATCCAAGGCGATAATTCCGTCCGATTGGCTCCAGCGCTATGAATCAGACCAGAAGCGGGCACATCCGATCTGGACTTGGGAGCATATGGTGATTGATTATATCGCGGGGATGACCGATGCTTTTGCCGAGAAAATTTATAACGAGCTGTATGGGCTAAAGGTAGGCTCTATTTACGATTTGGATTAGGAATAGCGAGAGAACTTGTGGATTTTGGCTGTATTTGTTGTTGCTGTTGTTATTACTACTGACTTAACCATTGCCAATTGCTGCTTCAGCAAGAGTGACTCAACTGAACCTGATATCACTTGTATCGGAAGATGGGATGGAGGTCAAAGGGGGGGATTTCATGAACAATCAATTGAAGCTAAGCGTGCTGGATTTGGTTCCGCATTTAGGAGAGAGCTCGTTCGAGGAAGCCTTACAGCAGGCGGTGACGCTGGCCCAGCATGCGGAAGCATGGGGCTACGGGCGTTATTGGGTAGCGGAGCATCATGACCTGGAACACTTGTCCTGTGCCTCGCCGGAAATTCTGCTGTCCCATATCGGAGCCAGGACAACGAGCATCCGGCTTGGTTCCGGCGCCGTGCTGCTGCCCCACTACAGCCCGCTGAAGGTAGCGGAGAATTTTCGCATGCTGGCGGCGCTGTACCCCGGCCGCATCGATCTTGGGATTGGACGGGCACCCGGAGGTTCCGCCCATACGAGCATGGCACTCAGCGGTAATTTTCTGGGCCATGTGGCTGATTTGCCGCAGCGAATCAGGTCTTTGACCGAGCTGCTTGAGGATCGGTATCGTTATGAAGATGTGCCGGTCGCTGCGAAGCCGGTTCCCGCAACTCAACCGGTAATGTGGATGCTGGGCACGAATACGAAAGGTGTAGGCTACGCCTCTGAATTCGGCATGGGTTATGTATTCGGCCAGTTCATGAGCGATGCGGACGGTGCGGAGATTCTCCGGTCTTACAAGGAAGGTTTTCAGCCAAGCGCTCATCTGCAAGAACCGCGCGCGATGGTGGCGGTAAGCGTGGTCTGTGCAATGACGCAGGAAGAGGCGGAGAAGCTGGCTGCTGACATTCCCCAGACGGGGCAGCGCACCGTGGCCGCAGAACCTATGGACAAGACAACGGTTGGCCAAGACCAGAGCCTTGACTTGGTTCCTAAGGAACAAGAAGGAGTCCATAGAGTCGGTGTTTCTCGATCTGTCGGCAGAAGAGACACGACTCCTGCTGGAGACGGATACTCTCAAAGAGAGCCTAGTGAAGAAACTCGAGGTTCTCAGGTGGCTTCCGATGTTTCTCGCTCTAATGGCATAAAAGACACGACTTCTGTTGGAGATGGACATTCTCAAGGAGTGCCTGATGAAGGAACTAGAGATTCTAAGGAGGTTTCCATTGGTTCAACTTCCACTTCTGCAGGCCCGTCCAAGAAGCTCATCGTCGGTACGCCTGCAAGCGTGCGAAGCAGATTGCAGGAGTTGGCAGAGCAATATGGCTGCGATGAATTTCTGATCGTCACGCCCGTTAGCGATTACCAAGCACGGCTGGAATCCTATCGGCTGTTAATGGAACAAGAGTAAATAACAGGGTTGTACCTGCGCACATATATAATAGAAGAGAGAAGAAATAAATGATGAGTTTACACGAATATGATATTGCATTTGGAGAGCGATTTGTAAGTAATAAGCCATCTTATCTGTACACATACGCCTGCCATGAAACGGAGCAGGACCTCTGCTCCATGGAGCTGACGGAGCTGTTTGGTCATGAGCCTGAAGGAGAGAATTGGCTTGAGAGTGAGCGTTGGATTGATCCAGATCGAAGCCCATTCTTAACGGCTTGCCTTGATGTCAAGCTAACAGGGGAATCTGTAGAGCGAATGGCAGAGCAGGCAGGCTCTATTCATCTGAAGAACAGAACCTTCAAAGTGGTATGTTTGAAGGCAGGGGATCGTTTTAGTTATGAGCAATTACGCGGGTATGAGCGTATGGTAGGCCAAGCCATAACAGGACAGGCTCAGATGAAAGCGCCGGATGTCACGCTCGGCATGCTGTCCATAGGCAATATCTGGAGACTGGGGATACTGCATGAACCTGAGCGGGCATGGATGGATCATAAGCAAAAACCGCAAAATTATTCCACAGGCCTCAGCTCCCGCGTCGCCAGGGCACTTGTCAATCTGGCTGTACCACGGCTGGACGGAGTTACGCTTCTGGATCCCTGCTGCGGGATGGGGAATGTACTGATTGAGGCGTTGTCGATGGGGATCACGGCCGAAGGACGGGATATTAACCCGCTCGCCATTCGGGGGGCAAGAGTGAATCTCAGACATTACGGATACGATGATAACCTGGTTGCGATCCAGGATATGAATTCATTGCAGGGGCATTATGATGCCGCAATCCTGGATCTGCCGTATAATCTGTGTTCGGTTTTCCCAGAGGAGGAAAAATCACAGATGCTCCATAGCTTACGCCGGCTGTCAGATCGTGCTGTCATCGTCAGTACGGAGCCATTAAGGGAGCAGCTCGTGAGTACAGGCTGGAAGCTGCTTCGTCACGGAACGACGCGCAAGGGAAGCTTTGTGAGGGAGATATGGCTGTGCGAGTAAACGGCTATGCGAGGAATGGCTGTGTTAGTAAATGACTACGCGAGTAAATGGTGACATGAGTAAATGGCCTGCATAAATTAATCGCAGTATGAATCGATGGCTATGTTAACCATTCGCTTTCGGATTCTATTCGGGAGGATGATAACGATATTTCTCCAAATCGATCATGCCTTTGTGATTGACGATAACACCTTCGTCCTGAAGGTATAGCTCCTGCATAAATCGGGATTCATCATCCTTGATGGCAATCTCTCCTTTGGCATTGACAACCCGGTGCCAGGGCAGCTTGTGAATGTGACTGAGAGTGTGAAGTATTCTAACCACCTGCCGGGCACCTCGGGGACTGCCAGCTAATCCGGCCACCTGTCCATACGTCATTACATATCCTTCCGGGATGCTCTGGATTACTTCAATGACTCGTTTCGTATACGGCTGCATCGCTCTCTAAACCTCCTTCAATATTAATAAAGAAATCGGAACGTCCCGGATGGCAGGAAGCCTCGGGACGTTCCTTTTTTTAAAAGTGCATATAAACATCCAAGCATAAGATTTCCTCGAAATCGACATACGGTGAATGACAGCCACAGCCACCTAACTGCAGTCTCTCTTCTTATATAAGGTACGTCGATGCAATAGACATATTTTTTTAAACTGTTAGGACTACTGAAAATTATTTTGCGCAAACTCCCGGAAACAAGGTGTTAACACTTAGTCTTAGCACCAGGTCCCAACTCCTTAATCAATAGGATTTACTATAGTCGATCACATTTCGAGACAGGGGCTCATGGTTTACATAATGTTGTAAATTCTCAAGGAAGATGTCCATGACACGTTCGCTGTAACGATCTGTATCTCCGGCCATATGAGGGGTCATGATGACGTTGTC
The DNA here is from genome assembly GCF_001277345.1 of Paenibacillus solani. Taxonomy (GTDB): domain Bacteria; phylum Bacillota; class Bacilli; order Paenibacillales; family Paenibacillaceae; genus Paenibacillus_AQ; species Paenibacillus_AQ solani. The sequence goes on along the minus strand of NZ_LIUT01000003.1, from coordinate 483,899 downwards.
CATAGACCATAGCGGGTGGTCCGATGGAAGCGGTTCTTCTTCAAACACATCCATTCCGGCCCCTGCCAGAGCCCCTGATTGAAGCGCTTCAATCAGATCGTCCGTGACCACAGACGGCCCCCGACCCACATTAACGAAGAAAGCAGAGTTCTTCATTGCTGCAAATTTTGCCTTGTCAAACAAGCCGCGGGTCTCGTTGGTCAGGGGTAGTATGTTCACGACATAATCGCCTTCTGACAGGGCCTCTTCAAGCTGGTCGACTTTATACATGACTTCGACATGAGGATCCGATTTACCGGAATGGCGAGCGCCGACGGTTCGCATGCCGAATGCTTGGGCCACCTTCACAGCATGACTGCCGATCTGACCAACGCCGACAATGACGATCGTTTTTCCTGCCAGTTCCGTGAAGGTACCGGAAGTATCCCATTTGTTATTCGATTGCTGGCGAATGGCGAGATGCAGGTTGCGTGTGAAGGCCAGAATCATTGCAAAAATATGCTCCGTAATCGGAATGCTATGTACGCCACTGGCGTTGGTAAGCTGGATTCCCTTATTTTCAAGTTCGTTCAGCGGCATTTTATCCACACCGGCGGACCATGCTTGAATCCACTTTAATTGACTGTCATTGGACAAGACGTCCTCCTGTAAGGAACGTGACCAGCCGATCAGAATTTCGGCCTCTCGAATGGATTGGGGCGTAAGCTCTTTGGCTTTTGAAACCAACAGCTCGTAGTCAGGGGCGATTTCCTTGATTTTTTGCTGTTGTTCGGTAGTTAATTCGTGGATCGCAACGATTTTCGGCATGGTGCTACCTCCTAAGAAATATGATCATCAGCCATAATAAAAGCGTTATTCTTCTTGAAACATATTATCAGAAATCAAAACTTTGCGCACAGGTGACATGACCATTTGGTAAAATTATACATGTTTTTTTGTCTGATTTATGGTAAATTGGAGCTTCATCATATTTTTAGGCGAACAGATGCACCCTGAATAGTAAATTCAGGTTAATTTGCTCAAACTATAGACGATCTCGAAAACATGGTGCTTATAGGAGCCGTAAATGGGCTGCTTGGGTAATTAGGAAGGGAAGGAAGTGTCTTAGTGAGCCTTTCAGAGAAGGAAGCTATGGATCGTTTATTTGTTGCCGTACATTTGCCTGCCGACGTGTCTTCACGGATTCAGGAGTGGACGGCTGCGTGGGCAGAGCAAGTGTCTTTCAGAAAATGGGTTCATCCTCAGGATTATCATATTACCGTGCAGTTTCTGGGCGATACGCCCACACATCGCATAGAGGAGCTGACAGCAGCGCTTCAGGAGGTTGCGAAGAGGCATCAACCATTCCAACTCCGTCTTCATGATGCGGGTGTATTCGGCGCAATGGCCTCACCCAGAATTTTGTGGGCAGGAGTCGGCGGGGAACTGTCTGCACTAGAACAGCTTCAGCGATCGGTAGTCCGGAAGATGGAGTCCTGCGGATTCGTGCCAGAGGAGCGGCCTTATCGTCCGCATATCACCGTTAGCCGTAAATTTCAAGGTATTCAAAAATTTTCTTTGGATGTTATCGGAAGTGGACCCGAACCTATCCAATGGAAAGTGCAGGAGATTGTTCTATTTCGAACAAATTTACATGCAAGCCCCATGTACGAAAAAGTAGGTGTGGCGCGGCTTTCTTAGATTTTCTGAAAGTAAAAATAAAATGTTCATAAAATTACCATGTTTTCAAAGCCTAAAAATGTGGTTACATAGTGTAGGAATGTTTCGACATCATAGGAGGAAAAATATGGTTATGAAAGTGCTACGGCAAAATCGCTGGGTTGCGCTGCTTATTGGTGCGCTCTTTGTGAGTTTGTCTCTTATAAGCTTGCTTGGGATGCAGGCAAAGACAACAAATGGTGAAGAAGGACAACAGGAGATGCCGAAGTTTGTAATGGCTGCCCAAGCTCCTGAACAGATTCCTGATCAGTTCAAAACAGAAGCAAGTACATCACAGGATAGGGAACCTGTCAGCAATTTGTCTTCAATTGTTTTCCAGGAGTGGAATAAGACAGGCGGCAAGAATGGGGCGTTCACAAACGATCAAGGCATCGGTTTGGCTGATCCCCATAAATTATACTCCCAGCAAACAATGAAGGCTGCAGAAGAGAAAAAGAAAAAAGCCAAATCTCAAACTGCAGACGGGAAACCGGCAAAACAAAAGGGGAAACATGTCGTAAAATCACAGGCCAAGAGCCTAACACCCCCCACAACTCTATTCTTCACGAGAACAAATACGTTAACCCAGGATCAGAAAGATAAGGCAACCTGGACTTATGATTTGTCAGCTGAAGAGCTGCTTCTGCTCCAGAAGATTGTCATGGCAGAGGCGGAAGGCGAACCGTACGAAGGCAAAGTAGCAGTTGCTAACGTTGTCATAAACCGGCTACGGTCAGCTAATTTTCCCGATACGATTACCGATGTTATTTATCAAAAGCACCAATTTAGTCCTGTAGCGAACGGGCGTCTTAAACGTGTCCAGCCGAACGAAGAGACGATCAAGTCCGTGAATGCGGCACTTCATGGCCAAAAAGAGGTAAAGGACGATACGTACTTCTTCCTTTCTCTTAAGCTTGCGCAGGATCTGACAGTTCATCATTCCAGAACGTTTGTCAAAAAAATAGGGAACCACTCTTTTTACAAGTAGTGCCCATGTGGGTAAACTAGTATGTAGGAGGTGTGTTTAACCATGAATATAACGTATTACGGCCATTCCAGCATATTGGTGGAGGAAGGCGGCGTTCGCGTCATTATCGATCCGTTGCTATCAGGGAACCCGGACTCTGGCATCGATCCCAAAGACGTAAAGGTAGATGCTGTGGTGCTGACGCACGGGCACTCCGACCACTTTGGTGATTGCATCGAGATTGCCAGGCAGAATGATTGTCCCATCATCGCGGTTTATGAACTGGCGGTCTATTGCGGCAGTCAAGGGGTCAAATCGCATGGCATGAATATCGGGGGAAGCGCACAGTTTGATGGTTTTAAGGTGAAGTTTACCCCGGCGTTCCACTCCTCATCCATATCAGTTGGAGACACTTGGATCTACGCAGGAGAGCCTGGAGGCGTCATTCTAACAATGGGCGGCAAAACCTTCTATCATGCAGGTGATACAGGTTTGTTCGGTGATATGCGCCTGATCGGAGAGATGAACAACATCGATGTGGCTGCGCTGCCGATTGGTGATGCATTAACGATGGGCCCGCAGGACGCCCTGCTGGCCGCACAGTGGATTCGGACGAAACATGTCATTCCTGTGCACTATGACACCTTCCCGGGCATTAAACAGGATGCTGGGGCCTTCTGTGACGAATTGTCCAAGATGGGTGTTCAGGGCCATCCGTTGAAAGCAGGAGAAAGTCTGGAAATCTAGTGAACTTAAGGTAAGAAAAAGCTTCCCTGTTACAAACGACAGGGAAGCTTTTTTGGGTTAAAGTTCAATAGCTGAAGAATGGGCGCATAATGAATATTAGGGCTGGTCCGCTAAAATCTTGATATGGTCTTCGTGGTATTCAGGCAAGCGGCCTTGGCTCAGCAATTCCATCACCTTGCTGGCACAGTGATTGGGATCCAGATGCGGGGAGCGTCTGCTGCTGAGTTGTTCACGCTTGTTCAATACCTGATCATAATGATCAGACAGCAGGCTTAGCCATTTGTCGATCACGGAAGGCGAATCCAGGATTTCTGCATAACCTTCACTGACAAAGAAATGAGAATTTACTTCTTCCTGTCCCGGAATAGGTTCATAGAACAGCATGGGGATTCCCTTTGCTGCTCCTTCCGTGCATGTCATTCCGCCAGGCTTCGTAATGAGCAGATCCGATACGTCCATAAGTTTATGTATATCGTCACGATAACCGAGAACATGAATGTTGGGATGCTGGAAGACCGGGTCTTCACGCATGCTGGCAACCAGCTTCTCATTCTGTCCCATACAGAAAACCAATTGGATATCCCCGGCTCTTACTGCCAGCTTGCTGAGCAGGTCTTTACTGAATACGAGCCCCCAACCGCCGCCCATGATTAGCACCGTCGGCATGTTATTTAACTGAAGCTCGGCCTGCAGCGCCTCACGGCTGCCCCGTTCCCAGAATTTAGGGTGCACCGGGATGCCGGTTACATGGATATACTCCGGCGGGATGTCCCGCAGCATTAGCATGTTCTTCACATGAGGTGTGGAGACAAGATATTCATCAACCTCCGGATTGACCCAGGTGCCATGTGCATCATAATCCGTGATAAGCGTATAAAGCGGAACATTGAGTCCCTGACGCTTCAGACGGGAGACCACGGCGTTTGGGAAAGGATGGGTACATATGATAAGATCCGGTTTAAGCTGTTCGATGACTCGCTGGGCCTGCGCATAAAAAATACGGTGCAGCGCGAGCCGTGTTAGACGGTTTAACGATTTCTTATATTGCGAACGGTACAGCATGCCGACAAGACGCGGCCTGGTGCTGACGGTTTTTCGATAGGCGGATAAGATTAACGGTCCCACAGTTGGGTTTAAAAAATTGCCAAGCTCAATCACGCGGCAATGGATGCCGGGACTTATCCGCTGTATACCTTCAGCCAGGGCATACGCTGCTTGCGTATGCCCTGTACCGAAACCCTCTGAGAAGAGGAGCACTCTTGTATATCGCATGGTTTCACCTACTTCTTTCTCCCTCTATCTTACAAAACAGGAATCATTTTTTGAAGAGCGGCGCGAAAAAAAGAGTTTGCATCATAAGTATACGCGCGAAAGGGAAAAGCATTTCAATTATTTTACGGACGAAAAGCGAAGGACTCTTTTCTACATTAGACGTTATCATAACGTTTGAACCCTGTAGTGAAATTTATATAAAATTTTTAATGAAAAATATTGCAATGCTTTCGATAATCTGATAAAGTAATTTTTGACCGAATGACCATAATTGTATTTTGGTCAGTTTCGTGAAGGATAGCCCATCTTAAGAAGATTATAGAAGGAGGGGTAAGCATGTCAGCTGTGGACCGTCGGAAGCAGGTGCTGGATGCTGCCTCCAAGTCGTTTGCTTTGTTCGGATATAAAGCGACGACGATGGAACAGGTGGCGAAGATTGCGAATGTTGGAAAAGGCACGATCTACACGTTCTTTACCAATAAGGATGAACTGTTTGATGAGATTCTGTTATCGGCCATTATGGAGATGAAGCGTCTTGCGGAGCAGGAGCTCCGGTCGGACAGGGATTTCTTCGACAATCTCTATCGGGTGCTGGACGCGCTGCTTGAATTCCGTAGTGAGCATGAGCTGTTCATTAAGCTGTCTCAGGAGGTACGGGATATTGGCACACCTAAGGCGCACGAAGGATTGACGAAAGTGGAGAACGGAATCGTTGGGTATCTCCAGGGAATTGTGGAGCAAGCCAAATCGACCGGTGAGATCAAGCCGCTGGACGCTCAAGTGGTATCATTTGTGATGCTGAAGCTGTACGTTGCGCTCACGACCGACTTCAATCAGCTTCACAAGCCGCTGAGCAAGGAACAGATCAAGGAATACATGATGGTGTTCTTGGCTGACGGGTTGAAGGCCTCTTCGTAAGTGATGCATTATCCTCCTTCGTGTTGAGGAAGACGTACTCTCATGGCTTGAGGGATCGTCTTCCTTGCCAGCGATCTTTTTTTTGGTCTGAACTGACCGAATGAGCAGAATGGTCATTATGTACTGTGTTGGAAAAAATGTGTTCTGCCTTTGCTGCAGACGCATGTCGGCTAAATAGCTGCTGTATCTAGAGAATAAAAGGAGAGAGACTGGATGAAGTCATTATCAGTATTTACAAAAGATCTTGGCGCTGCCGTTCGGAACAAAAAAATATTGATTCCGATCATCGCGGTGCTGTTCATACCGGTCATGTACAGCGGTATGTTCCTCGGGGCCTTTTGGGACCCCTATGGAAAGATGCAGGATTTGCCCGTAGCGGTCGTTAATAACGACCAGGGCGCTGTTTTTGAAGGCAAGACGCTTCAGGCTGGCGAGGATTTGGTCGCCGAGTTGAAGAAAGGGAAGGATTTTAATTGGCAATTCGTTGATCGAAATGAAGCAGAGCAAGGCATGAAAGATAATGAGTATTACATGACGATCAGCATTCCCGAGAATTTCTCGCAGCAGGCAACAACCTTGATGGATGAACATCCCGCACCGGCACAGATTATATTTGAGCCGAATGAAGGTTATAACTTCCTGGCCGCCCAGATCGGTGGAACCGCCGTGAAGGAGATTCAATCCAAGGTATCCGCCAAAGTGACGGAAGCCTATACGGAAACGTTGTTTGATCAAGTAGCTAAAGTGTCCGACGGCTTAAGTGAAGCGGGGGACGGCGCCACGAAGTTATCCGAAGGAGCCGTGAAATTGGACGATGGTGCAGTGAAACTGAAAGAGAATCTGGCTAAAATGGTCAGCGGCACACAAGCACTGCAAGATGGACTCGCTCCTTTGACGCAAGGGGTGCAGGACTTGAATAATGGTGCCGGCAAGTTGAACACCGGTGCCAGCACCCTTGCTTCCGGTTTGGATCAGCTTAAGGCAGGTCACAGCAAGCTGCAGGCAGGAGCTGAGGAAGCAAGCAAGGGCGGTGCCAAGCTGCAAGCAGGGATTGAATCTGCGGTAGCGGGCAGCACCACTCTCAATGAAGGTTTGCAAGCGAACCAGACAGGAGCATCCCAGCTTGCCGAAGGTGCGAAAAGCGCACATGAAGGCAGCAGCAGCCTGAAAGCCGGGCTGAATCAATCGCTGGAAGCGACCGCGTCTCTGGAGCAAGGCGCCGAAGCAGTTGCCGATGGATTGAAGCAGCTGGCTGAAAGCAATCCAGAACTTGCACAGAGTCCGGACCTGCAGAAGCTATTGGCGGCAAGCCAATCCGTGGCCTCTGGCACAAGTGAGTTGAAAGCTGGCCAGCAGCAGCTGGCCCAAGGCGCGGCTCAGCTGAATCAAGGCACACAGCAGCTGCAGGAAGGTGCTGGCAAGCTGAGCGCGGGAGCTAGCCAGCTCGCTGAAGGCGGCAAACAGCTTGCCGGAGGCGGTCAAGAGCTGCTCGCCGGTGCGAAACAGCTGAACGCAGGACAAAGCCAATTAGCAGACGGCATGAAGCTGTTTGGTACAAAGCTGAGCGAAGCGGCAGCTGGCGGCAAGGAGCTGGCAAGCGGTGCGGCAACCCTTTCACAGGGCACACAGCAGCTTGCAGGCGGAGCAGGTAAGTTGGGTAGCGGTGTAACGACCCTTGCTGATGGTTCCAAACAGCTGGATTCCGGTGCAGGCGAACTGGTAAACGGAATGAGCGAATTGAAAGAAGGCAGCGGGGAGCTTGCAGGCAAGCTGAATGAGGCTGCCGGCAAGACAGGCGATATTAAGACAACTGACGAGACGGTCAGTATGTTCGCTGGTCCGGTACAGGTTGAAGAACATAAAGTGAACGAGGTGCCGAACTACGGTACAGGCTTCGCTCCTTACTTCCTGTCACTTGGTTTGTTTGTAGGCGCGTTAATCACTACGATTATTTTACCGATCCGCAATTCATCGGTACCGAATGCATCCGGATGGAACCGGTTTGTCAGTCGTGCGCTTTCTTTTGCAGGCATGGGATTGATTCAATCTCTGCTGGCAGCAGTGGTTATGTTGTATGGATTGAAGCTTGAGGTACAGAGCGTTCCGCTCTTCTATCTCTTCACCTTCATCACAAGTTTGTCGTTTATGTTCCTGGTGCAAATGTTTGTCACATGGCTGGATCAGCCGGGACGCTTCGTCGTGATCGTTATTCTGATCTTCCAATTGACAACAAGCGCAGGTACGTTCCCACTCGAACTCATTCCGAACTGGATGAAAGCCTTGAACCCGCTATTACCGATGACATACAGCGTAAAAGGTTACAAGGACGTTATCTCCACAGGAAGCTTCGATGGCATGTGGTCCAGTGCGGGTATATTGGCAGGATTCGGCCTCGTGTTCCTGGCTTTGACTGCCGTATACTTCCTGACTACGAAAAATAAGAAGTCAGCAGATGTGGATACAGCGGTGACTGCATAAACGATGGATAGCTAAGCAAAAGGACATTCTCCCAAAGATCAATGAGATCTTCGGGGAATGTCCTTTTTTTCTTGTTCGGAATGTTCTATTTGTATGATTATTTGTACTATAATACATAAAATTAATATGGACAGGAAGTTTATTTATACAAATTACATATAAAAACAATTCTTATCAATTTCATAAAAACTTTGAATTGGATGCGTTTATATGGCGGTGATAAAATATAAAAACCAATTAACCTACCGTATAAAAACAGAAAATATGTTCGATCATTAACTTGCACTAAAACGCATCATACAGATGATGGCTCGCTTCTGCCGCTTGAGGACGAATACTAGATTTTTGTTTATGTCGTTCTTCCTTGATCTGCCGCATTATATCCTAAGTTAGAAAGGTTGCATCTTATGAAACATACTGATTATCCCCAGAAACAGGGCCTATATGACCCGCGGTTTGAAAAAGATGCTTGCGGTATGGGATTTGTCGCCCATATCAAGGGTAAGCCATCACATGACATTGTCAGCAGTGCCTTGAGAATGCTTGCCAATATGGAGCATCGTGGCGGTCAGGGCAGTGAGCCGAATTCCGGCGACGGTGCCGGGATCATGCTGCAGATTCCTCATGCATTCTTCACCGCTGAGGCGGAAAAGCAGGGCTTTGAGCTTCCGAAAGAGGGACATTATGGTGTCGGCATGCTGTTTCTTTCACATGATCCTGTAACCCGGGCGGAACATGAAGCAGAGCTGGCCTCAATCATTGCGGAAGAAGGCCAAACCCTGCTTGGTTTTCGGGATGTGCCGACCCATGATGAAATGCTGGGTCAAACCGCAAGAGCGGCTAAACCGTATGTTCGCCAAGTGTTTATCCAGCGAAGTAGCGACATTTTGGATGAACTCTCGTTCGAACGCAAGCTGTATGTCATCCGTCGCCGCGCAGAGCGGGTTATTCGCTACAGCGGAAATCCGGAAGGCGACAGCTTCTATGTATCCAGCCTATCCTGCCGGAAAATCGTATACAAGGGCATGTTGACTACGGAGCAAGTAGGGGAGTTCTATCTGGATTTGCAGGAAGAGAAGCTGGAGTCCGCGATCGCGCTGATCCATTCCCGTTTCAGTACGAACACATTCCCGAGCTGGGAGCGTGCGCATCCTTACCGCTTCATGATTCACAATGGCGAGATCAACACGCTGCGCGGGAATGTAAACTGGATGCATGCCCGCCAGTCGCTGCTTGAGCATGAACGGTTTGGAAGCGATCTGGAGAAGATTAAACCTGTCATCAATCCGGATGGCTCCGATACCGGTATGTTTGATAATACGTTTGAGTTCCTGTATCTCAGTGGCCGCTCCCTGCCACATGTGGCCATGATGATGGTCCCGGAGCCTTGGAATAACCATGAGGACATGGATAAGACCAAGAAGGCTTTCTATGAATACCATAGTACGTTAATGGAGCCGTGGGACGGCCCCGCAGCGATGGCGTTCACAGATGGCATTCAGATCGGAGCTATCCTGGACCGGAACGGTCTCCGGCCATCCCGTTATTATGTGACTAAGGATGATCGTATCATCCTGTCCTCCGAAGCCGGTGTGCTGGATGTTCCGCCAGAGGATGTGCTGTATAAGGACCGTTTGCGCCCGGGGCGCATGCTCCTCATCGACACAAAGGAAGGGAGAATCATCTCTGACGAAGAAGTCAAAGCTGGCATCGCTGCTGAACTTCCATACGAGGAATGGCTGGAAGAGCATCTGGTGGAGCTTCATGATCTTCCTGAGGCACCGGAACTGCCAGAACCGAAGCATGAGAATGTGCGCCAGCTTCAGTTGGCCTTCGGCTACACGTACGAGGAGCTGCGCAAAGTGCTGGAGCCGATGGCTCTCACAGGGGCTGAAGCCATCGCATCCATGGGATATGACGCGCCGCTAGCGGTGCTGTCCGATCGTCCGCAGCGATTATTCAACTACTTCAAGCAGATGTTCGCCCAGGTGACCAACCCGCCGATTGACGCAATCCGGGAAGAGCTCGTCACTTCCATGGGCACAACGATCGGTCCCGAGCGAAATCTGTTGAAGCCGGAACCGGAGAGCTGCCGTCATATCCGTCTGGATTCGCCGGTCCTGTCCAATGAAGAGTTTGCGAAGCTGCGTCATATTCACCGTCCAGGATTTAAGTCCATGACCATCCCGATCTTCTTCCCGGCAGCAGAGGGGGCTGAAGGACTGCGTAAAGCGATCGACACTCTCTGTGAGGCTGCGGATCGAGTCATTGCTAAGGGTCATAATTTATTGATCTTGTCCGACCGTGGGCTGGATAAGGACAATGCCGCGATTCCTTCTCTGCTTGCCGTTTCATCACTTCATCATCATCTGATCCGTCAGGAAACCCGGACCAAGGTAGCGATCCTGCTTGAATCTGGCGAGCCACGGGAAGTCCATCACTATGCCCTGCTGCTCGGTTACGGAGCGAGTGCTATCAATCCATATCTTGCATTCGAAACACTGGACGACATGATTAAAGAAGGCATGATGCCGGGCATTTCACACGAGAAAGCTGTTAAGAATTATATGAAGGCGGCGAACAAGGGTGTTGTGAAGGTTTTATCGAAGATGGGGATTTCAACGATTCAATCTTACCGCGGCGCTCAAATATTCGAAGCTGTTGGATTGAAGGAAGATTTCGTGGATCGTTATTTCACATGGACGCCTTCCCGGATTGGAGGCATCGGTCTTGCGGAAGTGACCAAAGAAACGCTTGCCCATCACGAACGTGCTTTTTCGGATAAGGATGGTAGTGACAAGACGCTGGACTCGGCAGGCGAGTATCAATGGAGAGCGGAAGGGGAGCAGCATTTATTCAATCCGAGAACGATCCATTTACTGCAGCAGGCTGTCCGGACCAATGACTATGCAGCGTACAAGAAATATACCGAGCTCGTGCAAGGAGAGAACGAACAGCACTTGACATTGCGCGCACTGTTGAAGTTCAAGCCGGTCTCCGAACCGGTTCCCCTGGATGAGGTGGAGCCCGTAGATTCCATTATGCGCCGCTTTAAAACGGGTGCGATGTCGTTTGGCTCCATCAGCAAGGAAGCGCATGAGAGTATTGCAATCGGAATGAACCGCATCGGGGGTAAGAGCAACACAGGGGAAGGGGGAGAAGACCCGGCTCGTTACATCCCCGAAGTCAACGGCGACTCCCGCAGAAGTGCAATCAAGCAGGTGGCCTCGGGACGATTCGGTGTTACCTCCCACTATCTGGTGAATGCAGATGAAATTCAGATCAAAATGGCGCAGGGAGCGAAACCAGGCGAAGGCGGGCAGCTGCCCGGCCGTAAAGTATACCCATGGGTAGCCGAAGTTCGCGGTTCGACACCTGGCGTGGGTCTGATCTCGCCGCCGCCGCACCATGACATCTACTCCATTGAAGATCTGGCTGAACTTATCTACGACTTGAAGAGCTCGAATCCACGAGCCGATATTAACGTGAAGCTGGTATCCGAGGTAGGGGTGGGTACGATCGCCGCAGGCGTTGCGAAGGGCCGGGCCGATATTATTCTTATCAGTGGTTACGATGGCGGTACGGGGGCTTCTCCGCAAGGCTCGATCCGTCATGCGGGTATGCCATGGGAGCTTGGTCTAGCCGAGACTCATCAAACCCTTATCATGAACAATCTGCGTGACCGCGTTGTGCTCGAAACGGATGGTAAAATGCTAAATGGACGCGATGTAGTTATTGCCGCTATGCTTGGAGCCGAGGAATATGGTTTTTCCACAGCACCGCTCGTTGCCATCGGATGCATTATGATGCGTGTCTGCCAAATGGATACCTGTCCCGTTGGTGTCGCTACTCAGAACCCGGAGCTGCGCAAGAACTTTACAGGAGATCCCGAGCATATCGCTAACTTTATGCGTTTTGTCGCTCAAGATATGCGTGAGCTGATGGCAGAGCTTGGATTCCGGACCATCCGCGAGATGATTGGCCGGACGGATGTTCTTGACGCTATTAAAGCCGATGATCATTGGAAAAAGAAAGGCCTGGATATTTCGGCATTGCTATATATGCCGGAACTGCCGGAAGGCAGCACACGTTACCGCTTGCAAAGACAGAATCATCGCTTGGAAGAAACACTGGATATGCGTTCACTCCTCAGCTGTGCCGCACCTGCATTGGAGTCAGGAACTGCGGTAACAGGCACCTTCCCTATCACGAACGTGGATCGTGCGGTCGGAACCATTTTGGGAAGTGAAGTGACACGGAATTACGGTGCTGCCGGACTGCCGGGAGATACCATCCAGTTTAACTTCGTGGGCTCATCAGGCCTCAGCTTTGGTGCATTCGTGCCAAAAGGATTGACACTGAGAATCGAAGGCGATGCCAATGATTACATTGGCAAAGGACTTTCAGGCGGGAAGATTATCGTAAAGCCTTCACCTATGGCGACTTTTAAAGCCGAGGAGAATATCATTGCAGGCAATACGGCATTCTATGGTGCTACAAGCGGTGAAGCTTACGTACGAGGAATTGCCGGAGAGCGTTTCGCCGTACGCAATTCAGGTGCGAACATCGTTGTTGAAGGCGTCGGCGATCATGGCTGCGAATATATGACTGGCGGTCGTGTAGTCGTTCTGGGGGAGACCGGGCGAAACTTTGCAGCCGGAATGTCCGGCGGGGTTGCATACATTTATGATCCTGCAGGTACTTTTATGAAACGCTGCAATTTGGAAATGGTCCTGCTGGAACGTGTAGAGGATGCAAGAGAAGCTGAACTGCTGCAGCAGCTTATTGAGCGGCATGAGCACTATACCGGCAGTGTGCCGGCACAACAAATTCTAGGAAATTGGGAACAGGCACTTGGCCGATTTGTACGAATCATTCCCCGGGACTATAAGCGCATGCTGCTGCATATTGAGAAGATGCAAGACCAGGGCTTGGCGGGTGAATCTGCGCTCCTCGCTGCATTTGAAGCCAATATGAAAGAATTGGCGCGTACAGGGAATTAGCAGCAGATCTCAGGTTATCAGTAACCACTTGGTATTCTATAATGAATGCCAGGTGGTTTTTTTGTATAGATTCTCTGGTATCGCTTTCAAAATATAATTCGACAAAATTAGAACCGGATGTTTTGGACAATGGTTCCATGAGACGACAGCATCGTATGGATTCATTGGTTATAATATTGATAAGTAACTTGTTCAAAAAGTTTCCTGTATAGATTATATTTACACCAATTGTAAGGAGCTGGGATGGAGACGAAATTATAGATAAGCGAGGTAATTGTAGAAATGAGTGTGGACAAGGAGAGAAGCTCCGGAAGCACCGAGCATCGGCTTGACCAACAGAAGACAAACCTAGATATCAACAAGCTTATGACTCAATTAGGAATCCATCCTGATCAATGGCTGCAAATGGAGACACTGCGAAAAAATAAAAATCAACCATAACGACAACAATCCCCGATACGTGAGTGCAGCAATTTACATTCACATGTCGGGGATTTGTGGTTAATCGTTACGACGTATTATTTCATGGCCCTTTCCATGCGGACAAATGCAATGAATCGTTTAGCTTCATCTTCGGTTAATTTACGACCATCCACGGTAAGGTTAAAGCGCTCCAATAAATCCTCATCGGATAGCTCAAGACCATCCACAAACGCCCGTACCTCCGGGTCAAGCACCACTTTCTCCTGTGTCGTTCTCCCGATCAGATAGTCTATGGATACATCGAAGAGATCTGCCAAGCGGGTCAATGTTTCGAAGTCAGGCTTGCGGCGATTTTTTTCATAATGGGATAGGGCAGCACGTGTAATACCGACAGAGGTAGCGAGTTCTTCCTGAGTCCATCCATGCTGTTCACGTAATTCTGATATTCGTTCTCCGTAGTTCACGCATTGATCCCCCTTTCGAGTGGCTTGTATCTATAGAAGTTATTGGATAGATCCATAAGTTAAATTTGCCGATTTATTATATACATAAAAAGGCTACTTTTTAATTGACTAGATACACTATGTATCGTATTATTAACATGAGTCAGATACATATTGTATCTGGATAATCATGGTTGGTGACGGTTGGTATCATTTTATCCAGCACGAAGTTGTCCCATACCACAAAATACTAACAAGGAGCGGATGGGTTACCACAAATGTTACAAGAACGGCAACATCAAATCACGGTAAGAATTAAAGTCATGAAAATCGGAGATTTAACCATTCATGGGAAAAGTCATTCCGTGACGCCGCTAGAGCTGCTGCCTAGTGGTCTTGTATTCCTGTGTCCTTGGGAAATACCGATCCATTCCAACGTTGTTTTGGGATACGAAATTGATGATAATGTAGATCATATCCAGGTAACAGGACGCATTGAATCAAGAGGACTCTTTTATGGCCGTCAACTGTATCATACGGAATTTCATACAGATGGCGATAAAAAGACTCGGATTGTAGGTATGCTGAACCGCATGATGTTTGGTCATAATGATTCCCAGAAAATTAGCCTTTATAACTAAATTGTAATAGATTTCCTGCACCAAACAGGTAATCTTACTGAATCATTATAATGGTTTAATTGATATTCTACTATATTTATGTTGCTTGGTCATTAGTTCTTTTACCTTAAATCATACAGAAGATGTAGGACATACCTGAGAGAAAAGTTAGGTTAATCCTCATCAAATATGGAATTCTCATCCCATAATTTTATCGACAAATTTTAATTAACGATACTCTATATCCTCGATATTTATTTCTGCTAATTACCTTTCTCCTGTCCTTTGATTACTTGAGTCCCAGCCAGATCATTGATTTATTATAGTCAAAAATAAAAAGCAATCCCGTATGATCCCGCCGTAAAGATCTAGTCATTTCTAACCTTACATTATGCTGGTTACATCCAGTTCATAAATTTGCTTATCCCTACAATCGGACAGAATATGGTCCATGCCATGGAGGCATTTAAGGATGAAGATGAAATTAAAATGGGTCCTGTGGCCGCTGGCGATTCTTATATTGCTGCCTTCGGCTTATCTGTTGTATACGTATCAATCTATTAAATCAACGGCAGAACAAATGTATGAAGAGCGGCAGCCATCGCCTGTAACCCCGACATTCACTTATGGCGGTGAGCGCACCAAGACGGGAGAGAACATTACGAAGGATACAGATGCATTTACTGTTTTGGTTTTGGGTGTAGACCAAAGGCCCCATGATCGGGGCCGCTCCGACGTGATGATACTCATGGCAGTCAACCCTACGAAGGGGGCTGTGCTCATGTTTAATATTCCCCGTGATACACGGACTGATATTGTCGGATATGGGACCGTGGATAAAATTAATCACGCCTACGCATTTGGAGGCATCCCGATGTCAGTCAGTACCGTGGAGAATTTCCTGCAGTTTCCCATCGATTACTACATTAAAGTGGATATGGAGGGCTTCTCGAGCATTGTAGATTCGTTAGGTGGAGTTACCGTAAATAATCGTATGAAGTTTGAATATGGTGGTTATAACTTTGACCAGGGACAGTTGAACCTGAATGGCAGCGAAGCACTTGCCTTCTCACGAATGCGGTTTGAGGATCCAAAGGGCGATTTGGGAAGGAATGTTAGACAAAGAGAAGTGCTGGAGGGGATTCTGGATAAAGCATTAAGAGTTTCGACTGTGTTTAAACTGGAAACCCTTCTCAATCAGATTGGAAGCAGCGTAAAGACCGATATTTCATTTGAGGAGATGAAACAGCTTCTAACAGAGTACCGTCATCATATAGGGAAGGTCGAGCAGGTAGAGATTGCTGGTTATGGGCAGAGAATAAACGGAATTTGGTATTTTATTGTCGGTGATAAGGAAAGGGAAGACATTATCACAACATTGCGAGAATATATGGAATGAGTTGCAACCCACCCCCCCTTTTTATTCTAAGAGAGGGGGTTTTGGGCGTGAGCACATAACGGGGATGAGGGGCATCGTACTGTTATTCGCAAGTGGGGGAAGTGTGGCTATCTACCAATAATTTGGTCAATCGTGGTTTGAAATACATCCGCCAATTTGGTTAGAGTCTCCAGATTAGGTTCTCTGCGATTTTTCTCATAATGTGATAAAGAAGCACGGCTGATACCGATAAGCTCGGATAATTCTTCTTGAGTCCAACCTTTCTGCTCCCGCAATTTTGCAATGCGAGATCCATATGACATGCATGCTCACCTCTCTAAAAAGATCCATTCATGTAGACTAAACATCAAAATGGAAATATCAATATGATACAAAATGTATCCTAAATTTCGTCTATCGTCAATACATATTGTAGCATTTATTAAAAAAATAAGCATAACCCTTCTAAGCCTTTGAGCCTTGAGCATTAGTTACTTTCGATCCACAATAATATTTGACAAAGTGCAACAATTTATATAGAATTTCTGTTATAGATACAATTTGTATCATTTTAAAAAATACATAGAATAGATGCGTCAATCCCGGGGAGGAGATGACGGGATGAAAGAAGTGATGATGTATTGCGTCGGCTGCTGTCGCTTGATTCCGGTTGCTCAAGGCGACAGCTTGTTTAAAACCGGATTTTATAAGCACGGTGTTCCAGCGGGGATTTGCAAGGAGTGTCAATCGGCTGATTTGGTACATCAGGAGGATACCGATTGAGCCAAAAGCAGTAGGTTTAACGCATGCCCAATATTTTGTCTCTTGTCCTGATAATGTATAATGTGGAGATATTCATGGTGCATAGGCAAGGGAGGATAGATCAAATGAAGCAGGAACCATTGGTAAGCCTAGTGGGTGTTACGAAGAAAATATCATCTAAAGTCCTGGTAGATAATGTGACCTTTGATATCATGCCTGGACAAATCTTCGGATTTCTGGGACCTAACGGAGCAGGCAAGACAACTACCATTCGCATGATGGTGGGACTGATGTCCATTACACAAGGGGATATTATCATAGGAGGATATAGCATTCGTAAGAATTACGAGCAGGCCGCTACACAGATCGGTGCCATTGTTGAGAACCCCGAAATGTATAAGTATTTATCGGGTTATAACAACCTGAAACATTTTGCGAGAATGATGAAGGGCATCACCAAGGCGCGGATCGATGAGGTGGTGGAACTCGTTGGACTTGGTAAGCGGATACATGAGAAGGTGAGTACGTATTCGCTGGGAATGCGTCAACGTCTCGGCGTAGCGCAGGCGCTGCTGCACAGGCCCAAGCTATTGATCCTGGACGAGCCTACGAATGGCTTGGATCCGCAAGGTATTCGGGAGCTGCGGGATTATTTGCGCAGATTGACACAAGAGGAAGGGACATCCGTCTTTGTATCCAGCCATTTGTTGTCCGAAATGGAACAGATGTGTGATACCATCGGCGTTATCCGTCACGGTAAGCTGATTGATATCCGCCGGCTTCGCACGGCTGAGGGAGAGCGGATGTACGAAGAGACGGCATTCACCGTCAACGATGTGGAAGCTGCTGCAGCACTCCTGGAAGACATCCAAGCAACAGCTCGGGATCACCAGCTGATGGTTCGAGGAGACCAGAATATGATTGCGGACATTAATGCGAGATTGGTTGGAGCAGGCCTGCGCGTTTATGCCATACAGCCGGTAACCCGGTCGCTGGAGGATCAATTCATGGAAATGACGGGAGGGGAATCTGTTGTTGATTAACTTTGCCCGTCTTGTAGCGAACGAGAATATGAAGGTATATTATCGGGTCCGAACATGGGTGATGCTCTCGCTTCTTCTCTTGTTTAATGCAGCTATGCCTGCCATGCTGTACTGGACCAATGCTCCGATGGATGTCTGGACTGTATTTACATGGACAGAGAGCTTCACCATCTACTTGAGCGCAATATTTACGGTTATAATCGCTGCGGATATCGTGGCAGGGGAATTTGCCGGGGGGACCATCAAGCTGCTTCTGATTCGGCCATGGAGCCGAGGGAAGATTCTACTGTCCAAATTCGTTTCCCTGTGTTTGTTCCTTCTGCTGTGTGCTGCTATAACAGCTGTGGCAGGCATCACTGCCTCGCTGCTGTTATTTTCCGGTAATACCGGATTTGCCAATAGCTCTGGGGGTTCTTCCATGGACAGCTCCCTTCTGCTGCTGCTGACAGATACGATCCAAGTGTTTGTCATTTCGCTGATCGCCTTTATGCTCTCCACGGTATTTCGCTCCAGCGGCTTGGCTATTGGATTATCTCTGTTATTCCTGTTCACTAAGGATATATTCAGTTTTATCTTTAATCCGGAGCGGTTTGAATGGGCTAAATACTTGCTCTTTCTTCACACCGATCTGAGCGGCTACCTGAAATCGCCTGTCGGTCCCTGGGGAGTGGGTCTGGGTTTCTCCATCACGATCCTGGTTGTTTATTGCCTGCTGTTCATCCTTATTTCCTGGATGGTTTTTGCGAAGAGAGATGTGGAAGCATAACTCTATAAGTCATTAGAAGAAAAGAGCTCCTTCTACCGTGTGAAACAGGGAAGAGAAGGAGCTCATTGAATAGATCGGCTGAACAGATGGCCGATGGTATAATACATATACGAATTCGGACGGTCGCCCATATATCAGTTAACCTGCTTCTGAACGCTGGACAGGCAGCGCGGTTTCCTTTGACTCCAAAGTTGTCTGAGTGGAATTCTGTTCTTCCATTCGGCTTGCACCGTTAAGAAGTCCGCCCTCCATAACGATCAGCGAAGCTGCATATACATCTCCGTACATTTGTCCTGTAGGCGTAATCGTCAGCCTGCTCTCCGCAGTAACATCGCCATACACTTTGCCGGCAACAATGACTTCCCTAGCTGAAATGTTGGAGCGGGCAATCGCTTCTTCGCCTATCGTCACACAGCCCTGACTTTCGATGGAACCGTTAAAACGGCCGTCAATCCGCAAATTATCCTCGCATTGCAGCACACCTTCCATCTCACTTCCTGGACCAATCAATGTATCGGTCCGTTGTGAGGCTCGTTTATGTTTGTTTTTCTTCTTCATTACTACCATCCTCCTGAACATAAATATAGATGATTACGGCTTAATTCAGATATGGCATCGGGTCAATGGTCTGGTTGTTCTTTACGACTTGAAAATGAAGATGGGGACCTGTACTTCGTCCCGAGGAGCCCAGCTTGCCGATGGTCTCACCCTGACCGACATGATCGCCTACCAAAACGTCAAGCTTACTCAAATGCATATACCAGGTTTCCAGACCATTAGGATGCTGCACCACGATATAAAGACCACGGGCTCCGCTGCGTTCTGCGACTGTCACTACGCCGGCACCTGCAGCATAGACCGGGTCGCCGGTTTTACCGGCAATATCGATGCCCGCATGATAGGCCGAACGTCCGGTAAAGGGATCACTCCGATAACCGAAATTCGATGTCAGCCGTTTGGAGGTTGTCGGCCATAGGGATGGCATTCCTTCACGTTTCTCCTGGGTTTCCTGGGCCTGATCCAGCGTACGGGGAATATGGCGTTCCATGCGTGAAATCAGCTGCTGAATCTCTTCAAAATCATCCTGGGCGTCTTTGGCAACACCTAGCAATTCATTCTCATGAACGGCGATGAATTCGCCGCCGACATGCTCTTTAGCACCACCCGGGATGGAGGAGGTCTGTCCGGACAGGCTCCCGTGCTTCTGAATAAACTGTTGAAGCTCCTGCTCCAGCTGTTGAACACGCTCCATCTGAGCTTTTGTTTGCTCTGCTTCACCTGATAGCTGAAGAATGGCTTTATTCAGGCGTTCAATAGCCTCGTCTTTGTCAGTGACAGTGACTTCCATCTTTAAGGCTTCCAGGCTTTTCAGTGTTAGCTGTTGTTCGAGCTCCGAGATTGAATGCGCTGACTGGATCTGCAGAGTAACAATCAGTCCGGCAATTGACAAAATAGCGGCGGCTGGCACAGCAATCATCAGGGGCTTGGACAGATGGATTTGTTTGACAGAATGCTGCGCATCCCGCAGTACCAGCAAGGTCAAACGCTGTTTACGCTTGGTGGTCTTCATGGCATCTCCCTTCCATACATTTCATACTCTAATTCAGGGTCACAATGGCATCCGCTAGACTTGGTCAACTCCTTATCTAGTATGTATTCTATTCTTTCGGAGAACATGTCAAAAATATGATTGAGTAAGAGAATTTATTCAGTGTGGTATCCGTTTGGGTAATTGAATAAATACATAAGAAATTGGTCAATGATGTAGTGTAGTTATTCGCTTGTCTCTCATGACTTTCATTTGTACACGATGCACATTATACGAAGATACTATTATTTTTATCGTGAGGAGGCTGCCGGTATGTTGTGGCTTCTCGTTGCACTGATTGCGTTTATTTTACAGATGGCCGCAGTGCTGCTGCTTGAGTTTCGGAATCCATCCAAAACCGTAGCATGGTTGTTTATATTATTTTGCCTTCCCTTGATCGGGTTCGTACTCTATTTCTTTGTAGCCCAGGATTACCAGCAGCGGTTGAAGATTCGTAAACGGGGCTCCAGGCTGTTTCAGGAGATCAGGGAACACTTGTGGGACCGGGCAGCTGTTGTCCGGCGCAAGGAAGATATGAACAATGCAAGCTTTCATCATAATGATCGCTTGTTTAATTTGCTCAATCACTTGTCAGAAAGCCCGATTACAGGTTGTAATCAGACCCGGGTGCTGACAGATGGGGAAGAGACATATGATGCGATGCTGCGCGCGATGGAGCAGGCCAAGGATCACATCCATGTTGAGTTCTATATTTTTCGTCATGATCGGATCGGTACAAAGTTCCAGGATGTGATGATTCGAAAGGCGCAGGAAGGTGTCAAAGTACGCCTCATATGCGATGGTCTAGGCAGTTACAAGCTTAAAAAGACATTTATTCAGCGGTTTAAGGAATCGGGCGTGGAGTTTTATTTCTTCCTGCCCGCGATGGTTTCGATGTTCAGCCGCAGAATTAATTACCGCAATCACCGCAAAATCGTCGTGGTGGATGGTACGGTCGGTTTTCTTGGCGGGATCAACGTTGGGGATGATTATCTGGGCGAATACCCCCACATGGGCTATTGGCGGGATACGCATCTGGAAATAGAGGGAGATGCGGTTTATTTTCTGCAGAGTGTGTTTTTGCATGACTGGAAGCTTGCTGCCGGAGAGCGCATTGCTGATGTTGGATTGTATCCGGAGCATCACTGCGTGGGGAAGGAGCAAGTGCAGATACTGAGCAGCGGACCGGATATGAACTGGAATGCGATTCAGGAGATGTGCTTTGGGGCGATTTCCGTAGCGAAGGAACGAATATGGATTACCTCGCCTTATTTTATCCCTGATGAGGGAATCTATGAGGCGCTGAAAACCGCTGCGGTCAGTGGTGTCGATGTAAGGATCATCATTCCCGATCACGCCGATTCCCGCTTTGTAAAGATGGCAAGCCTGTCCTATGTAGAAGAGCTGCTGGCTGCAGGTGTTAAATTCTATGAATATGAAAAGGGTTTTATCCATGCCAAGGTGCTTATTGTGGACGAGCTTCTCGGTTCGGTCGGTACGGCGAATATGGATATGCGGAGTTTTTTTTGCAATTTCGAGCTGACAGCCGTGATGTTCGATCACCAGCCTATTGAGCGTTTGGTATCGGATTTTAGAGAGGATCTGAAGCATAGCAGGCTCATTGACGCTGAAGCCTTTCGTCAGCGGGGAAGATGGCAGAAGGCAGCTGAAATTTTATGCAGGATGCTGTCTCCGCTGCTATGATTTAGAGGGGGTATATCTGGTTGCAATACTAACGGGAAAGCAAGTAAAGGCAGGAAGAACCTTGAAAATTATGTGTTCTGCTTTTATTTATATGATAGAATATTTTATAAGTTATATTTATAAATATGTAACTAGCTAAGTTTCATACGTTGAACGGGGGAGATTTATGTCAAGTGATCTGAAGACTTTTGCTCAAGTGAAAGCGGAGCAGCAGAAGCCGGAGAATCCCAAGGCAGGATCAACAGCCTTGAAGCTTCTCCGCCGTCTGGTGTTCTTAACTTTCGGTTCCATCCTGATGGCCGTCGGGCTGGAAATATTTCTGGTCCCGAACAAAATTATAGATGGCGGAATTACCGGAGTATCCATTATGGTTTCTCATGTCACCGATATTCCGCTGGGCGTATTCCTGACTTTGTTTAACCTTCCATTTTTGTTTATGGGGTATAAACAGATCGGAAAGACGTTTGCTTTATCCACGTTATTCGCCGTAGTGGTGATGTCGATCGGCACTTATTTTTTACATCCGATTGATCCCATCACCATTGATCCACTACTGGCGGCTGTGTTCGGCGGCATTCTTCTCGGGATTGGAGTGGGGCTCGTTATCCGCTCCGGCGGCTCCTTGGACGGCACCGAAATTGTAGCCATATTGATCAATAAGAAAACCCCCTTCTCTGTCGGTGAAATCGTGATGTTCATCAACGTATTCATTCTCGGCAGTGCAGGCTTTATCTTTGGATGGGATCATGCGATGTATTCGCTGATTGCGTATTATCTGGCGTTTAAACTGATTGATATTACGATCGAAGGGATCGATCAATCCAAATCCGTTTGGATTATCAGTGATAAGCATAAGGAAATCGGAGATGCGCTGACCCATCGCTTGGGACGCGGGGTAACCTATCTGGATGGAGAGGGAGCATATTCCGGGGACAGCAAGAAGGTTATTTTCGTAGTCATTACCCGTCTGGAGGAAGCCAAGCTCAAGTCCATTGTGGAAGACTGGGATTCCCAAGCTTTCGTTGCCGTCGGCAACATCCATGACGTTAAGGGCGGCCGGTTTAAGAAAAAGGCCATTCATTAGTTTCCCATAACATTCATGCTCCACCTGCGTTGATTGTTCAAACGCGGGTGGAGCATTTTTGGTTCAAGGAGTGTCAGCCTGTAGGCGAAGCGCCTTCTGTTTCTGGCAGGTACGATGGGAAAAGGATGTAATGATAAATAGGATGCCTTCGGGTCGTGTATCACGAACCGAAGGCATCCTTTTTTTTCACAAGGTAAATTCAATTAGGTTATCGTTTGATCAGGAGTCGTCTCGGATTCATCTTGTGTGTGAGTGGTCTTATTGCCTCTGAGTTTATTGCGGATGAAGCTGAAAACTCCTACGACTCCAGCTGCGATTATATACCAGAATTTCTTGAGCAGAAGCAAGAGCCCGACTTTTTTCGCTGCTGCTACGCCGGCTCCGCCCAATATGAGTCCGGTTAAACCGAAACTGGCGGCCTTGTCGGTTGAGCTGTCATAATCCCCATAAGCTTGTCCTGGTGTAGGAGTGAAGTTTGCGAGAATTTCATTTGATAAGACGGAAGCCGCTTGTTCCCTGCTGGCTGAGTCCGTAACTAATATAATGGAAAGATAGCCATGCCGTGTCAGCAGTTTAACCTGATAGTTAAGAAATGGTTCTCTTTCCGAGTCTTCGAGCATTAATGACCATGTCAGATTGTGGGTCTTGCTGTCATAGAAGGGCTCGATATCCCAACCGGTTGCGAAGATATGATCGGATTCCGGTTTTTCTTTATTCGCTTCCTCGTTGCCTTTTTTAATCTGTTTTAACAGCTTGTCTGCATTAATTTTCTCATCCTTGGCATCCTTGATATGTCCTGAGTCTATGTAGTCGAAGTAGACAAACCAGTTTTGGTTTTCATCTGTCGATCCAATACTGGCCACTTCGTATCCAGTGAGGAGATTGCCATCCATGAGGGAGACTTTTTCCGTGTCTTTTTTATCCAGGTAGTACAAGCCTTCCCCGAGATCAATCGTACCGACATCCCCGATTTTTACTGTTACCCCTTCTCCACCATCCACAAAATTCAGCGTATCTTCTGAAGCGCTGACAACGGTAGGCAGCATGAGCATAAAGATCAGCCATAACCCTAAAACTCGTTTCACTGTAGCATCCTCCAATATCTAACAAAATAGGTTTGATCAAAACATGGCACATCATAACATAGGATCATGAATTGATCTATCTTCCATGAATTCTCTCATTTTTACATTTTTCCACCGACTCAGATAGGATTTGGGGTGGTTGGCAGACGTGACAAAACAGTGAATTAGGTCTTTATAAACGGGTTTAATAGTTTTGGATGTGACATATAATGTCGTAATTTGCAGAAAAATTTTTGTCGAGAAGTAGTGATTTTTGAAAAAGAGCCACGTTTTCTGTAAATGCATATGTAAAAAATGAAACTTTCATCCTAAGCAGTCTTTAAAAGATATCCATATAATTACACTTTAATCAGAACGTATGTTTGTTATAATGATATAACTAGAACTTTGTGGAATAACCAATTCGGAGGTGAAGGGAAGCCGTGGCAAAAACGATATATGAACAGGTAACGACCAAGCAGACACTCAATCGGGTGAAGGAGGAAAGGATGCCTTTCGAATGGTCCATCAATCCGTACCGGGGTTGCGGGCATGGCTGCAGCTTCTGTTATGCCCGCGCTTTTCAGGTTTTTATGGGCATGGGGGCAGAGGATGAATTTCAGCATCATATCTTTATGAAATCGAATGCGGCTGAGGCACTTGAGAAGCAGCTGTCGAGCGCTGCGAGAAAGTTTGATTACGATATTGAAGCGATGAGCAGATCGATCGGAGAGGTTGCAATCGGTACCGCAACCGATCCTTATCAGTCTATTGAGGGCAAGGAAGGTATTACGCGGGAATGTTTGAAACTGCTCGCCAAATATCGTATTTCTACGAGCATTACGACCCGCTCTCCGCTCGTGCTTAGGGATATGGACATATTGACCCGAATGGAGAATGTGTCCGTCAACATAAGTCTTAACACATTGAATGGGGATATTATCCGGAAGCTGGAGCCGGCATCACCTCATCCCGAGGGGAGGCTCGACGCGATCCACAGATTATCGGCTGCAGGCATAAGAACCAGCTTGTTTGTGGCACCTGTGCTGCCCTTTTTGACGGATGGGGAGTATGAATTGAAGGATCTGTTATCACAGGCAAAAGATAGAGGCGTTTCTTATGCCATGATCTCCTTGCTGAGACTGTCGCGCGACGTGAAGAAATGGTACCTCGAAACGCTGAGACACCAATTCCCCGAGGTGGTTCAGCCTTACCGCGAATTATATGCGCAAGGAGCTTATGCCGAAGAGCATTACTCACGTTCCTTCAAGTCGATGGCAGCCAGGCTGTTGAAGGAATATGAACTGAATGGACTGACCAGAGAGGTAGCTTCTCCTGTCGTGGGCCCGTCCAAGAGGATAGTAAGTGGAGCTTCCCATGAGAAGAGGACACATGTGGAAGGCGCTGGTGAACCTCATCTGGCATCGCACACTTTGGCTGCTTCTCCACAGTCAAAGAAGCTGCCACAACCAGCAGCACCAGTCTCCGGGGAGGAGCTTATGCCGGATGTTGAACAGCTATCCTTTCCTTTTTGAAGATCCCTTGCCCGGTGGCTTCAGATGCCGGATGACATTCTCTATTGGCTGGGGAGGCAGGCTCTGGAGCAGATCGCCCTTTTCTCTTAACCGTTCTTCGATATTAAGCAGGTGAAACTCCGTCGGAGCCACGTTCTGACGAACTTCATCCCATGTCAGCGGCGTGGAGACGGTCCCAAGCCTCCGGGCCCGAGGGGTATATGGAGCGGCGAGCGTCCTGCCGCTGTAGTGCTGAAGATAATCGAAGTAGATTTTATCGCCGCGGTTCTTCTTCAACCGCTCAATGGTGAACAGCTTGGGGAATTTCTCTGTCACATATTGCCCTACGAATTGGCCGACTGTCCGAAGTTCATCAAACGTAATGCCTTCCGATATCGGAACGATGATCTGCACTCCTGTTGCTCCTGAGGTTTTCGGGACGGAGGACAGCCCCAAAGAGCTGAGTATATCCCCGACAATGGCGGTCGCTTCCATGATCCGGGGTTCTTCCTGCAGCGTGGGGTCCAGATCAATCATCCATTCGCAGGGAAGATTACTGCCTGCGAGGTGTAAGGAAGGGTGAAACTCAAGCGCAGCCAGGTTCCCCAGCCAGAGCAGCTCCGGTAGTCCGTTGAGCAGCACGTAGTTAATGTTTTCGTGCACATGGGTCTGAACAAAAGGCGGCAGCGGCTCCGGCGCATTCTTCTGATAGAAGGATTCGCCTTCGACTCCGTGCGGATACCGGATGGTCGTGAGCAGCCTGCCCCGGCAATAGCGGAGCAGAAACGGCGAGATGGCTGCAAGTTTCTGCAGATACATCGCTTTGGTAATGCCGACTTCCGGCCATAGCGGTTTGTCGGGATTCGTAATTTGAATTTCCTGCCCCTCGATCATTAGGGTGCCTTTGACGCTACGAGCCATATGGTTTTAGACCCCCTCAATCGATACGAGTTTGGGATGGCGCATCATGCCATCCTGACTCCACTCGAGAAATGTAACCTGAACGGAAAGCGGCTGGCTGAGCCATGCCAGCTGTTCTTTCTTCAGGTCGGTATGAAGCGTTCTCCATACCGCCTCAGCACGATGGATTTCGGCATATTGCAGCAGCAGCCTCTTCTTCTCTTCATTAAGCCCCAGGGAAGCCCGGCCAATGTAATTACCGTCGTCATCCGCCATGACGAGGCTGGCTACGCGCCCTTCCCGGATGATCATGGCCACGGCAGTGGCTGTCATGTTCACGGCAATTTTTTTCTTATACCAATTCCGATGTCTCTTGCCTTCACGGTAAGGAGAGGAGAGGCGTTTCATCACAATGCCTTCCCATCCCCGTTCTTCGGCCCAGTTCCATAAGTGCTCGCCTTCGAGAAACAGATCCGCGGTCAGCAGGCCCGGAGTGTCGGAAACGATCTCTTTTAGCCGGTGATGTCGTTCGAGATAGGGCAGCTTGCGCATGTCTTGCTCGCCGTCCACCAGAATGTCGAAGAGAACATAAGTAAACAGAGGAGCGTTTGCGCTGATCGCACGCGATCGCTCCCGCTGAAGCACCTTCTGAAATACGGGGCGGCCCAGCTCCGGATGAAAATAGACAACCTCGCCATCCAGAAGAAGACGCCGTTCTTGCAGTCCGGTTAATGCCTGAACCACTTCAGGGTACAGGGAGGTTTTATCAAGCAGCTTACGGGAGTACAGCGATACGCGGTTCTGGTCCAGTCCGGCCAGAATGCGCACACCGTCCCATTTTAGCTGATAACCCCAGTCTTCACCCGTCATGATCTGATCCGTCGAGATGGGCGCCATTGGCTCTTTGGGCAGCAAACTTTGCAATTGTCCCATAGGGATCAGGAGGTCGAATCGGATTTCTTGGATTTGGTTGTCCGGCGCTTCGGCTTCGGTGCGTCAAGCTCGCCTTCTCCGCCGCTGACCTTGGCGGCCGGTTCTTTGGCAGCCGTCTTGTGGGTCGTTTTACGCGGCTTCGGTTTAGTGCCTGGGTCCGTTCCGATCGGCTTCACAGCTTCGATACTCGCCTGAAGGGCAGCCATCAGATCCACCACGTTGGTCTCCTGACGGGCAGGGGCAATCTTGATCTCTTCGCCGGATACTTTGCTGTTGATCAGATCCAGCAGGCGTTCACGATAATCATCCGTATATTTCTCGGGGTCAAACGGAGTTGAGAGCTGGTCAATCAGCAGCTTGGCCATATCGAGCTCCTTGGCATTGACCTCGGTTCTTTCTGGTAAATTCGGGACCTGGGAGATTGGCCGGATCTCATCCGGGTAGAAAATAGTCTCGATCGACAGGCATTCATCCAGCACGCGAATCGCCGCCAGGCTGCTCTTGGAGCGAATGGCAATTTTGGCAATGCCGATTTTGCCGGACTGCTTCATCGCTTCCAGCAGCAGCCGGTATGCGTTTGCACCTGCTTGATCCGGCGAGAGGTAGTACGTTTTTTGAAAATAAATCGGGTCAATTTCGGTCAGATCGACGAAGTCCAGGATGGTAATGTTTTTGCTGTTTGATTCAGCCAGCTGCTCCAGTTCCTCTTTTTCGAACAGTACGAATTTCCCCTTCTCATACTCATACCCCTTCGTAATTTCCTCCCAGCCAACCTCCTCTTCGCATACCGGACATTTGCGGATATAAGAGAGCGGGCTTCCGCACTCCTTGTGAATGTAGCGCATCGAAATATCCTTGTCTTCCGTAGCTGAGAACATCTTGACAGGCACGTGCACCAGACCAAAGCTGATCGCGCCCTTCCATACTGTATGCATTCTATGAAACCTCCTATCAAGTTCTGATATGTTTGGGGATGACTGTGTAGTAAGCGTAAAGAATCACAACAATAAATTAGTGGTTCAAAAAGTCAGGTTTTCAGCACCGAGAAGATTGGATGAAGATAGGGACTGAGGAGCGGAGCGTAGGCAAACCTACGTGAGCACCGGAAGGCCCGGCTGAATTCAAGATTCGATGTCGATTAAGCTACAAGCGCTACTTCGTGATCAAAAGATGACTTTTTGAACTTCCTCTATTAGTGTGCCCAAAAAATGACTCTAGTATGAGTTATAGCTCTGTATTGCATAATTAGAACCTGTTTGTGGCATATTGACGATGAACTCTGCCTGTAAAGGGAGGTAATCATTATCATGATGGAATCTAAAGAAACCGCAGCGTCGGCAGATATCCAGTCCGAAGAGATACAGAAGGACAGAGCTTCGGACCATTCCGCTGCACAATCGGTCAATGGTGAGATGGTGGATTGGAACAGCCTGACCTCGGAGGAGACTGAGATATCCCGGGAATCTACGATGTTCGATATTGACCGGATGATCAACGAAGGCCTTGGCGGAGGCAATGTAACCTTGGATAACGGGCTGATCGGCCCTTCCACCACCGATACGATGGATGTTGTGGACGAATCACCAAGAAAACCGTAAGGAGGAGGTTAAACGCATGGAGATACAGCGCGCGGTGGAAATTTTTAATTCCAAGGATACGTACAAGGTCAATCTGGAAGGGAAGTCTGTTTGGATTGAGCATGTGGATCAGCAGAACGGGATGGCTACCGTTCAGGTTGGTTCCCGTCCTACTAATACGCTGACCGTAAATGTGGATCGCTTGAAGGAAGGCGAATAGTTTCCTAAAAGGGGACACTGGATATGGGAATCTGAAACAACAAACGCATATGAGTGAACAAAATACACCTTATTCGCAGTTCCGTATTGTCGGAAACCGGATAAGGTGTGTTTGGCGTTGAAACTGAATATATTCGCTTTTGGGCAATTCGCCCAGCAAATCGGGTGATCTCAAGGCTGCGAAATGGCAGGCTGGGCTGAACATCTATAATGTTGTATGGGCGCTGGTCGAGCCCCGAAGGAGAGAACCTTAGAGAATCCTCGACGCCGATGTTCTGTTCTTGCAGCGGATTGGGAGGACCGATATAATGAAGATCAAGTATTTTGAGATATGGGCAGAATAAGTAAAGGGTGGGTTATCAGTGAATAATGGCCGTACGGAGGGCCAGTTTCGAATGATATCAAGCAGCCTGGAAGATACCGGGCAGCTTGCTGCTTGGCTCGCCATGAGAGCAGAGCCAGGGACTGTCATCGGTCTGGACGGAGATCTCGGAGCCGGAAAAACGGCTTTCTCGAAGCAATTTGCACAGCATCTGGGTGTGCAAGGGGTCGTGAACAGCCCGACATTTACCATTATTAAAGAATATGAGGGGCGCTTGCCGCTCTACCATATGGATGTGTATCGCTTGTCGGTAGACGAAGCGGATGAGCTTGGGCTGGACGAGTACTTTTTTGGCGAAGGGGTTTGTCTTGTGGAATGGAGCAGTCTGATTACCGAGCTTATGCCGGAGCAGTATCTGCATATCCAGCTTGAGACCACTGGCGAATCTCACCGGATTATCACGCTATCAAGCCAAGGGGAACCATACGGCGAGTGGTGCCGGGATTTGAATGAAAAATGGGGTAGCAGGAATGAACAACAATGATATGAAGCCGCGGCAGCGGTTTTTGGCGTTGGATACGTCTACGGCATCGCTGGCGGTATCTGTGATGGACCAGGACAAGCTTTTGTCGGAAGTGAACACGAATGCCGATCGTAACCACTCGGTGCATCTGCATCCGGTGATGGCGCAGGCGCTTGCGGAAGCCGGTCTTGGCATGGACCAGATCGATGGCATTGCTGTAGGGGTAGGCCCCGGTTCTTACACGGGGATTCGGATTGCGGTAACGGCAGCCAAAACGCTGGCATGGGCGAATGACCTCCCGGTTGTTGGGATATCAAGCCTCCACGCATTGGCGTGGGGGGGCTTGCAGTCCGGATGGAAACAAGCCGTGCCGGAGAAGGGAATCCACTGGGTTATACCACTTCTGGATGCAAGGCGGGGACAAGTGTATACTGCATTATTCGCTGTCGATCCGGAGCACCAAGAGGAAGCGCCGGTACGTATGGAAGCGGATGGTATACGCCTGATGCAATCTTGGGTGGAGTTCTTGAAGGAGCGGATCAGCAAGCTGCCTGAAGGGGAGCGTCCTGTCAGCCTATGGTTTATTGGGGAAGTGGATCTCCATGCCGAAACAGCCCGAGGACTGGAAACATGGTTTGGCGGCAATCTGCACATCCATCCCTATGCGTTTGAAGGACGCTGGATAGGGTATCTGGGAGCAGACAGATTGCTGGCAGGAGAAGCAGATGATCTGCATGCACTGGTGCCCAATTACACACAGCTTTCCGAAGCGGAAGCGAATCTGCTGCGCAAGCGGTGAAAGGAGCGTAGGATTCGTTATGGACAAGCAGAATAAGCCGATCGATGGAGAAGACGGATTAGCCTTCCGGCTGATGACCCTGGATGATATTCCGGAGGTTCTCGTCGTGGAGCGTGAAGCATTCACCGTGCCATGGACCGAGGAAGCATTTCATAATGAACTGAAACTGAATCATTTTGCCCGTTACATGATCATGGAGTACGAAGGCCGGACCATTGGCTATGCGGGCATGTGGACGATCGTGGATGAAGCCCATGTTACGAATATTGCGCTGCTGGAGCAGTATCGCGGACGCAAGTGGGGCGATCGTCTGCTGACGGAATTGATGAAGACCGCTGCTTATATGGGTATGGAAAAAATGACGCTGGAAGTTCGTGTATCCAATCTCGTAGCCCAGCGTTTATATATTAAAAAAGGTTTTAAACCAGCCGGTGTCCGCAAGGGGTATTATTCCGATAACCAGGAAGACGCACTCATTATGTGGGCAGATCTGCCCCCTTATCGAGAGGACGATGGCGAGGAAGGAAGTCAAAGGCTATCATGAAGGATGATAAAATAGATCGGCAGCATAGCTGCATTTTGGCGATTGAAACGAGCTGCGATGAAACCTCGGTTGCCGTTGTTAGGGATGGCTGCGAGGTATTGTCCAGTGTCATTGCTAGTCAGATTGAAACACATAAAGCTTTTGGCGGGGTGGTGCCTGAGGTCGCTTCCCGTAAACATGTGGAGAGTATCACGTTAATCATTGAGCAGGCCGTGGCGGAAGCCGGTATTGAAATGAAGGATTTGTCGGCGATTGCCGTAACGCAGGGTCCTGGCTTGGTTGGAGCGCTTCTGGTTGGTGTTATGGCTGCCAAAAGCCTCGCGTTTGCGCTCGGCAAGCCTCTGATCGGCACACATCATATTGCCGGCCATATCTATGCGAACCGCTTTGTGGGCGATATCGCTTACCCTTGTATGGCACTCGTAGTATCGGGCGGTCACACCGAGCTGGTTTACATGAAAGAGGAAGGCCGATTTGAATTGATCGGCAGAACGCGGGATGATGCAGTAGGTGAAGCCTATGACAAGGTGGCCAGGGCGCTTGGTTTCCCATACCCTGGAGGTCCTCATGTCGATCGTATGGCGCTTGAGGCTGAAGAGGTGGTAGAGCTTCCGCGCGTATGGCTGGAGCCGGATTCCTACGATTTTAGTTTCAGTGGTTTGAAATCGGCTGTATTAAATGTCGTCAATCAGAGCAAAATGCGTGGAGAGGAAGTCAAGACGGAAGCGATCGCCCGAGGATTCCAGGAATCCGTTGTCGAAGTGCTCGTGGAGAAGGCCGTTCGTGCGGTTCGGGCATATGATGCGAAGCAGCTGCTGCTATGCGGCGGTGTAGCCGCTAATCGCGGACTCCGTAAAGCATTGGCTGATCGCTGCGAGAAGGAAGGGATTAAACTGACGATTCCGCCATTTCAGTATTGTACCGATAACGGAGCGATGATTGCTGCCGCGGCTCATCTGAAATGGAAGCAGGGGAGCTTTACGCCGCTGGATATGAAGGCAGATCCGCAAATGTCGTTGGAACTTTGGGCTGAAGAAGACGCAGAAATTTCTTGACATGGCTCTCGGCAGCACGTATAATCATGATCAAATTCCAGGATATTGAAACGTGATGAACAGGACTAGTAAGGTATACCTTGGTTGAAGAGAGCTGCGGGATGGTGCAACGCAGACGAGAGGAACCTGAACTCACCTGGGAACGGAGCAGGGGAACCTTATGCAATGATACGCTGATCCAGCGTGAATCGATTGCGGAGTTTGACCTTGTTACGGGATGGCCTCCGTGAGCAGGCTGCGCACAAATAACTTGTTATTTGGCGATTGAGGGGGCTTTATAGTCCGGATATTATCCGGCTTGGAGTCAACAAGAGTGGTACCGCGATAGGATAGCCTGTCGTCTCTTGAATAAGAGATGGCAGGCTTTTTGTGTACATAACAACATATTGAATAAACGCAATGAACGGGAGCAGTAAAAGGGAGCTGTCTACAGAGAGCTGCGAAATTGGTGTGACGCAGCGGCTAAGCAACCTTCGAATCTCGCCCGGAAGCGGAAGAGGGGAACGGCACGCATTGGTTGATGGAGCAACACAGACCAACGATCATGAATGCAGCAGTACTCTCTTACGGAATTTCCTCCGTCATCAGGATGTCCATTCTCTTCATGTCCGGCCGGCATGGGGAGATTATGGACACTAAAGTGGACGTATATGTGACGCGGCAAAAACAGCTGTGAACACGGTGCGTCAATTAGAGTGGTACCACGGAGGGTCTAAGCCCGTCGTCTCTTATGATAAGAGATGGCGGGCTTTTTTGCTGCCGGCAGCAGCAGGGTGGGATGCGTTACGCAAGTCGACGTGCGGACGTACAGCGAACATAACGAATTCGACAGAACTCCCGGCATACCCGGGTTTATATCGTAACCAAGGAGGAAATACGAAGATGAATGAAGCCATGAGAACGATCCGAATATTCGATACAACACTGCGGGATGGGGAACAAGCGCCGGGGGCAAGTCTGCAGCCTGAACAGAAAATAGTACTGGCCAGCAAACTGGCAGAGCTGGGCGTGGATGTGATGGAGCCTGGTTTTCCGGTGTCCAGCCCAGGGGAGTTTGCCGCTGTGCAGGCTATCTCAAGAGAGCTTCAGCAGGTGGAGATTTGCGGATTCGCGCGAGCGGTAAAAGGGGACATTGACGCTGCTGTGAAGGCAACTCAGGATGCGGCCAGAAGACGAATCCATCTGTTTCTTTCTTCTTCTGACATCCATCTTCGTCATCAGCTGCGCATGAGCCGTCCGGAAGTAGTAGCAAGAGCACGTGAAATGACAGCTTATGCAAAGCAGTTTAGCGATGTGGTGGAGTTTACGGCAATGGATGCTTCACGTACAGGCATCGACGATCTGATCGAGATGGTGGAGGCCGTCATTGAAGAGGGTGCCACGATCATCAATCTGCCGGATACGGTTGGATATGCGCTTCCGAATGAATATGGCGAAATGTTCCGGCGTGTGCGGGAAGGCGCCCGTGGCGGAAACACAGTTGAATATAGTGCCCATTGCCATAATGACTTAGGTCTTGCTGTGGCCAATAGTCTGGCCGCGATCCAGAATGGCGCCAGTCAAATTGAGGTGACTGTGAACGGGGTTGGCGAACGTACAGGCAACTGCGCTTTGGAGGAGCTTGTCATGGCTCTCTCTACCCGAGGTGACATGCTGCGTGCGGAGACGGGAATTACAGCCGAGAAGCTGTATGAAGTCTCACGACTCGTTAGCGGTGCCATGCATTTTCCAATTGCCTACAATAAGCCTGTCGTCGGACGGAATGCCTTCCAGCATGAATCCGGCATCCACCAGGACGGTTTGCTGAAGGATCGAAGCACCTACGAGATTATGGACCCGGAGAAGCTGGGCATACCGCGCAGCATGATTGTGCTGGGCAAGCATTCGGGTCGCCATGCTCTGAAGGATCGCCTTGCCCGTTATGGTGTTGAGCTTGTTGGAGACGAGATGGAGACCCTGTATAACACTTTCAAAGAGACGGCCGACCGTCAGAAGGTGGTTAGTGATGATCAACTGCTGCAGATGGTTAGCAGCACACTTGGAAAGCCGGCACAGGTATATGAGCTGATTGAAGCGCAGGTCATTTCCGGAACGGGCAGCAGCCGGGTTGCGGCTGTTACGCTGCGCCACCTGAATGATCAAACGGAAGCCACCTACTCCAGCGTAGCGGATGGCCCCGTGCAAGCCGTTATCTCTGCGATCAGCCAAGGCATAAGCAGCGACATCACCTTCGGTGATCTGGAGCTCCATTCCTTAAGCAGCGGCGAAGATGCGCACGCCGAAGCCGCCGTTACGGTAGAGAAGGCCGGCAAGATCTTCCGTGGAACGGCCGTTCATCAAGACATCGTCATGGCAGCGGGGCTGGGCTATGTTGCTGCATGCAATTCAGCATTGATGTCGGTATAGGTGCGGAAGCGCTGAAAGCTCCGAAAGTATCGAAGTACTGAAAAAACTGAAAGCACCGAAAACAGGGGGAAAGCCTCTGTTCTATTCATGAACGCTCTGAACCAGACGACCTTCCCGTTTCTACATGAGGAAGGTCGTCCTTTTTTAGCCTGACAGAATGTGAATCCTATATAGTGATCTAGTACATAAGACATATAAATCTGTCAAGTTGTGAACAAAGTTATCCACATATCCTCCACGGATTGTGTACAAGTCGGAAAAATATCGATAAATCGGTATTTTGCAAAACACTGAAAAAAGCGGACAGGATTTTCAATTACGATCTCAAAAATTGTGGATAATGTGGATAACTTCGTGGATAAAGCTGGATGGGGAGAAGAAACATGCGCATAACAACAAAAAAATGACCCTTGGGGTCATTTTTGAGGTGAATGTATGCACTCTTTGTGGGGATAAGTGTGTGTATAAACAAAATAAATCGATTTGAAACACTTTTGTGAATTTTTTTAGGATTCCAGCAATGCTTCCCATTCGGCAAAAATCTGCTCAAGCTGATTTTTTTTCTCATCCAGTGCCTGCTGGCGTTCTTGCAGCGCCATATAATCCTGATAGATATCAGGGTTCGTCATCTGGACCTCCAATTCGGAAATGTCAGACTCCAGAACGTGAATCTGCTCCTCCAGGCTTGCCAGCTTTCGCTGACGGTTTCGTTCTTCCCGCTTGGCTTGCTTGTCGGCTTCGAAGGAAACGGCCCCTTGCTTCTCAACGGGAGCCTCGTTTTTCCCTTCCTGGTTCAGGCTGTGGCGGGCAAACGGCTCGGTCGGTTCGTCATTCATATCAAGAATTTCCTGCTTTTTCTCCGTATAGTCGTCATAATTACCCAGGAAATGTTGAGTGCCGTCCGGATGGAGCTCAATGATGCGCTCTGCCATTTTATTAAGGAAGTAACGGTCATGGGATATGAATAACAAGGTGCCTTCGTAATCCATAAGGGCTGATTCCAATACCTCTTTGGCAAATAAGTCAAGATGGTTCGTCGGCTCATCCAATATGAGCATATTGGCTTCAAGGAGCATGAGCTTGGCCAGCGAGACACGCGCTTTTTCCCCGCCGCTTAAGGAGCTGATCTTCTTGAGCACATCCTCGCCGCTAAAGAGAAAGTTGCCCAGAACGGTGCGGATGCGGGCTTCTTCCATATGAGGATAGGTGCCCCACAGCTCTTCCAGAACGGTTTTGCTGGGATTCAGCTCAGACTGTTCTTGGTCGTAGTATCCGATCTTGACTTTGGTACCCCACTGAAATGATCCTGCAGCAGGTTTCAAGGTACCGATCAGGCATTTAAGGAGAGTCGATTTGCCGACTCCGTTAGGACCGATCAAAGCGACGGTTTCGCCACGGCTTAGATCAAAGGAAACATACTGAAACAGCAGCTTATTCTGCTCAAATGCAAGGGATAAGTCACGAACATGAAGCACATCCTTGCCTGACATATATTCACCTTCAAAAGAAAAATGCGCCTTCTTTAAATCACCGAGCGGTTTGTCCAGCCGTTCCATCTTCTCCAGCGCTTTGCGGCGGCTTTGCGCGCGCTTGGTTGTAGATGCCCTGACGAGGTTCCGCTGTATAAAGGTTTCCATACGGGAGATCTCATCTTGCTGCTTCTCGTATTGCTTCAGCTGGGATTCGTACTCGGCTGCTTTCAACTCAATGTATCGGCTGTAGTTGCCTGTATATTTGGTGGAATGGCGGCGTTCAATCTCGACGATGGTCGTCACAAGCCGATCCAGGAAATAACGGTCATGGGAAACAACAAGCAAGGAACCCGAATAACCCCGCAGATAATCCTCCAGCCAGGTGAGGGTCGCAATATCCAGATGGTTTGTCGGCTCATCCAGCATGAGCAGATCGGGTGCCTGCAGCAGTATTTTGGCAAGGGCTAGTCTAGTCTTCTGGCCGCCGCTTAGAGTGGCAATGGGAGTGTCTGGCGAAAAGCTGCCGAATCCCATGCCATGCAGTACGCTGCGGATGCGTGTTTCGATTTCATAGCCACCTTGATCCTTGAACCAGTCTGAGCGGATTGCGTAACGATCCAGGAGTTCCTGATATCTCTTTGGATCATCGCTGGATTTCGGATCGGCAATCTGCTCCTCCATCTGACGAAGCTCGCGTTCCATTTCCAGCAAGGGGGAGAAGACATCCAGCATCTCGCCCCATATCGATGAATCCGATTGAAGACCGCTGTTCTGGGCAAGATAACCGACAGTGGTTTCTTTTGCCTTGAAGATTTGTCCGCCATCATACGACATTTCGCCTGCCAGTATTTTAAGCAGGGTTGATTTGCCCGCTCCATTAACTCCGACGAGGCCGATTCTTTCACGTTCAAGCACTTGCAGATTGATCTTATCAAGCACGGGGGTAACCCCGTATAATTTCGTAATGCCATTGGCTTGCAGTAGCATGATATGTGAAACCTCCATCATTCTATATATTTCTTTCTTCATTATAAGAAAAACGTCTACCGGCGTACACTCTCAGAAGACAGACCGCATATAGCGGAAGTTTTTCTTGCGAGATAAGGAGGGTA
The DNA here is from genome assembly GCF_001277345.1 of Paenibacillus solani. Lineage (GTDB taxonomy): Bacteria > Bacillota > Bacilli > Paenibacillales > Paenibacillaceae > Paenibacillus_AQ > Paenibacillus_AQ solani. The sequence goes on along the minus strand of NZ_LIUT01000003.1, from coordinate 446,565 downwards.
TGCCTTTGATGTATATACATTCATATCTCTTAAGAAAAACGTCTACCGGCGTACACTCTCAGAAGACAGACCGCATATAGCGGAAGTTTTTCTTGCGAGATAAGGAGAGTATGCCTTTGATGTATATACATTCATATCTCTTAAGAAAAACGTCTACCGACGTACACTCTCAGAAGACAGACCGCATATAGCGGAAGTTTTTCTTGCGAGATAAGGAGGGGATGCCTTTGATGTATATACATTCATATCTCTTAAGAAAAACGTCTACCGGCGTACACTCTTTAGAAGACAGACCGCTTGCAGAAGCTATTCTTCTTGCGATATCAAGATGATCATGCTAGCAAGTTGATTCGTTCTGATATCTTAGAGTAAGTGTACATGAAAAAGGACGAACAATCGACCATGATGGCACCTTCCCATATTCTTGGCTAATGGATGGAACAGTGGTAAACTAAACATAATTAAAAGCGTGAGAGGGACGATCACGTTGACCAAGTCTGGGGAAGAAATAAAGCGGTTATCCGCCAAACAGGCCTTGCGCATAGAGATGGCATCGCGCAGGGATGAGCTATCCGAGGAGGAACGGGCCGAGCGTTCGAAGCAAGCCTGCGGATATGCTTCAGAGATCATGAAGCGGCTGCAATTGCAGAGCATGATGATTTATGTCCCGTTTCGCTCCGAGCTGGACTCTCGGCCTTTAATCGAATGGGCATGGAGTCAGGGCGTGCATGTTATCGTTCCCCGGAGTATGCCGGAAGACCGATCGATGGAGTTGCACGAGCTTAAGGCATGGAATGAGCTGGTACCGGGAGCCTATGGCATATGGGAGCCTGATCCGTCTCGTTCTCACAAATGGATGAACGGTAATCCGGATGTGATCTGGGTACCCGGGCTCGCGTTTGACAGGAATGGCGGCAGACTTGGTTACGGGGGCGGTTATTATGACCGGCTGTCGGACAGGCTTGGCGCGGAAGCGCAAGATAACACCCATCAGACTAGAGAGCCACTGTGGATAGGAATTGCTTATGAGGTTCAGGTCGCTGAGCATGTTCCCATGGAAGATCATGATAGGGTATTGGACGGTTTAGTTACGGAACGGGGACATTTCGTAAAGACCAGATCTGCACCGGAGGGATAAATAATGGAATTGAGTCATTTTAATGGCCAAGGCAGAGCGCGAATGGTAGATGTTAGCGATAAGGATGTGACTACCCGGACAGCGGTAGCGAAGACTACAGTTCGGATGCATCCCGATACGTTGACTCGTATCCAGGAGGGAAAGATCGGCAAGGGAGATGTGCTTGCCGTAGCACAGGTTGCGGCCATTATGGCGGCCAAGAAGACATCGGATTGGATTCCGATGTGTCATCCGCTGTCACTGACGGGGGTCAACGTAGAATTCAGTGATAACGCCAAAGATGAGTTATATATAGAAACAACGGTGAAGACGACAGGCAAGACAGGCGTTGAAATGGAAGCTCTGACAGCAGCTTCTGCAGCTGCACTGACGGTTTACGACATGTGCAAGGCCTTGCAAAAAGACATGGTCATCGGACCGACCCTGCTCGTGAGCAAATCCGGTGGCAAGAGCGGAGATTACATACACGAAACGACATAAAATGTGGATAGATAAAATAAAGTGCTTAGATACAGAGACGTACGAGTGGGAAGGAGAGAGAATAGATGGTGTGGAAAACGGCGATCCTGACAGCGAGCGATAAAGGTTCGCGGGGAGAACGTGAGGATACGAGTGCCCAAGTGATCCGGGAATTGGTAGAGGAAGAGCTGAACGGTGAAATTATCGAATACCGGATCGTTCCTGATGAGCAGGATGAAATTATCGCGGCACTGATTGAGCTTACGGACTATTATCAAGTGGACCTCGTACTTACGACAGGCGGAACGGAGCTTGCAGTTCGGGATGTGACTCCTGAAGCGACAAGGAGGGTCGTTGAACGTGAGGTGCCTGGCATTGCGGAAGCGATGCGCTCTACCGTGATGCAGAAGAATCGAAGCGCAATGCTGTTTCGGGGCGTATGCGGCGTCCGCGGCCGTACCCTGATTCTCAATCTGCCTGGTTCTCCTAAAGGTGTGCATGAGAATTTGGCTGCTGTCATGGATCAGCTTCCGGAGGCCTTGCTTATGGTAACGGGACAGTATCGGGAGCAGCTCTAAAGGGCAACCTTTTAGATAATTATGTAAAAAAACTGTCACTTTCTGGCCTGTATATGTGATTTACATTATGGTATGATGGCGGTATAATATGAGCTTGTTTCAACTGCTGTAGTCGGATGGTTCATTAGTTAATACCTGTTGTAGTGCAAGGCATTGGATTCATTTCATCCTGATGTCCATTTTATAGGCATTAAGCAGGACAAGGAGGAGAACAGATATGGGTTCTACAATCGGAGTGCCGGGCATCATTCTGCTCGTCATTTTGGCGCTGCTCTTGTTCGGACCGAACAAACTTCCTGAATTGGGACGTGCTGTGGGACGGACTTTCCGTGAGTTTAAGAACGGTGCTCGGGAGATTATGGATGATACACCTGTGGAGAAGAAAGAGGAAACTCCTCAGCAGGCCGCTCCTGCTCCAAGCAAGGTGGAGGACAAGCGTCTTCCCGAATAAAGCCATGCAAGTTAATTTTTGAAATCCCTTCCTTCGGGAGGGATTTTGTTTTGTCAGGGTCACATATAGGGTGGTGATTAGCATGTCTGAGCAAATGAAAGATATGGCGCTCGTGGAGCACCTGGGCGAACTGCGTAAACGAATTATTATCGTGCTCGTGGTGTTCGTTGCCGGATTGATCGGAGGACTTTTTGTTGCCGACCCGATCTATCAATATTTAACGGCGGCCGAACAAGCCAAGAACTTTGAATTGCATGCCTTCTCCTTCTGGGATGGAATCGGGATCTACATGAAGATCGCTGCCATTTTCTCGCTTGTTATATCCGTTCCGCTGATCTTCTATCAGCTGTGGGCATTCGTCAAGCCGGGGCTTCGCAAAGAAGAACAGAAAGCAGCTATTCGTTACGTGCCGTATGCGTTTCTTCTGTTCATTGTGGGGATTATGTTCGGATATTACATTGTGTTTCCGATGACGCTGTCATTCACGACGGCGATTACGCAAGGCATGGGGCTCCAGGAGACCTACGGAATTACCAATTACTTAAATTTTATGTTCAATCTTGTATTGCCGCTGGCTTTGCTGTTCGAGCTGCCGCTAGTGGTGATGTTTTTAACGAGAATTCGCATCCTGAATCCGCTGAGACTCAGAAAGATGCGCAAAGTGGCCTATTTCGTGCTTGTATTCATTGCGGTTGTCATTACACCGCCAGATTTCATCTCGGATTTCCTAGTCACGATTCCGCTGCTGCTGCTCTACGAGTTCAGTGTGTTTCTGTCTTCCGTGATCTACCGCAAGCAATTAGTGGCGGACATGGAACGGGACAGCAAGTACGTGCAGGTAGATGATGAGGACTGATCGCAGCTACTGGTTACAATAGGCACTGCTTAATAGGATTGGATAAGAAAAACCCGCATAACCTTACTCCAGGGGAGTATCGTTATGCGGGTTGTTTTTTTGTTCAAGCATTGAATAGTTAGATATTAACTTCATAAGTGCACTAACTCCTGCTCTCATAGAAATCCATTCATATTGTCCTAACGTTCATCTTCATCTTGAGCGTACCTCGCCAGCGCCATCGCTGCGGTTTCTTGCATGCGGGCCTGCAGCGTGCTTCCTCCTACCACTCTCACCCGCAGTCCGAGAAAGCGAATGCGGGAGAGCAGAAAGTCACATTCATCCTCCAAATAGCAGACCTTAATGCGGTAAGTGCTGGAATCCTCATCATAATCGACGGTCTTGTCAAAACAGGAGAAAGCGTACAGGATCCTTGACAATTCCGCATTGTATCGGCGATCGATTTCAATGAGAGCGTGCTTCTCGCGATGTTCTATCAGATTCTGCAGCCGTTCCTTGATGTGATCGATTCGAAATGACGGAAGTGATGTTCCTTGGCCTTCTCCAGAATAATCCCGCCTTATTTTAATTCCTGAGAAAAATTCGTTTTAAGTTCTGTGAAAATTTCTTGCTTATTAAATGACTCTTCTCCCGAGAGGTCATCTGGATCAGTTCCATCCAGATTGAATTTTCCAGCTTGCATATTAATTACACTGTATTGACCAAATGTGTTTTTACCTAAAAATATTACGTATTCGCTGCCTTTTTTCATTGCGGTATATCCTTCACTTGCGATTCTTTCTTTACCTGTATAAGTCTGTCTTAAACCGATAGGTTCAATCACTTTAAGATTAACAGCATCCTCTTTTGGCCCTTTCAATACCTGTTCTACATTAATTTCTGTAGAGGTTACAATATATTCGATAATCCCCCTAGAATGCTCTTTCAAAATTNACGATCCTCAAAGTCTTTAATTGGACTCCCAACCACAACCAAATCAGCACCGGCGAATAATGCTTGTGCAGTTGAAAAACCTTTGTAGGTGGCGGGCAAGGATATGTCACGAACGGAATTATAAATGGCAAAGTAATAGTATGCTGCTGCAGCAAGTATTAAAGTCAACACCAGAGAAATAATAGTACTTTTCTTCTTTAATAACATGTTATCATCCTCCTATATCCTAATTTCCCCATTTATACTTTAATTCGCCTTTATCATAATCAGAAGGGGAAGTTACATTGAAATTCACAAATGGATCCGATCCTGATGTCATGACTGACTGTGATCTTAAGGTTGAGTTTGCTACGTTGGTATGTGCCAAACCAAGCGAATGTCCAACTTCATGGGTTGTTATGCTCTTTTTGTTAGTGTCATTGTTCATACCATCTGCAACCATGTTGTTATGGTAAACGAAGACTACACTGTAATCCCAATTTTTAACGTTTGGATCTGCTGGAGAGCCATTCTTAGTATAAAAAGCAGTTTGACCATAAAAATGAGCAACGGGATTCTCCCCAACAAAATACATATCAGTTGCGGTTGATGGTTCAGTGGTCTTATTAATACTTACTTTTGAAGAGATACCAGACCATTTCGAGCGCGCCCAATCGTATTGCGTAGTATAGCTTTTTTGTTCGACAGAGTAATCATAATAAGCGCTATAGGTACCAGTTGAACGTTTGTAACTAAACACAGTTGCATTTACAACGGGAATGGCAACGATAATAGTCGATAACGCGATAAGTGATGAGATGATTACTTTGGTTCTTTTCTTCAATTTTCACGCACCTCCAAAATTTTACTTTTTGATATAACCCAATTTATACCATTAATTGGAATGAAAGGGTATGATTCTTTAGAACTAAGTTGAAGTGTCTCTTTTAATAATAGAGATTATAAGTAGTCCGAATGTCTTGGAATAGGTCGGATTAGAGTGGATAGTTATTTAATGCAACATCATTAAATTAAGTTTACTTTTATGTTTTTTAAATTTCGGAGCGTTTTATCATAGGTACGTATTGAAATACCAAGTCGATCGGCCAGTTGTTACCGGTTGTATGGACCTCTGGCCAGCGCCAGGATGCGAATGAGCTGATTTCTTTATCGAAGCTTTCCCAAGCCATGGAGCCCTCCTTAAAATCATAGTTTAGATCGTACGTGATCCTGTCTGCCACTATTTTAGCAAGGATGGAGAAGCGCATAAAGGAAGGAAATGACGTGGAGTGGTATTTATCGATCTTCGACAAATGGGATGTGATTGAGTGGCCGATCTGCGACAGGCGGGGGCTTTTTCGCAAGTCGAAACCCGCCTTTGCTCGAATGGTTGGAGTCCCCCATCAAATATAAGGAGACGCTAGGCATCGCCCAGCAAATCCGCAGCATATCTCCGCTTACGTTCTCACCTAAATCTTGCGTACACCACTACCTGAGCATAGAAAAAGGCACTTACCGGAAGTATTTCCAAGGGGAGCACGTCAAGATCATTTGACGATAGGAGAGAGTCATTTTGGCAATTATACAACTCACATCAACGAATCCGCAGTTTTCGTTTCACATTAAGAAGAACCCGAACTCCGGCATGCAGCTTCCGAGCAACGGGCACTATCAGGAGATTGCGATGCAGCTGCTGTTTGAAATGGACAAAGAGAAGGAAATCGATCCAAGACTTTAGTTAATGAGCACCGACATTGCTTTAGATGAAGCAGCCTGAAAGGCCGAGCCTCCGGCATAGGAGTCCGCCTTTTAGGCTGTTTTGGTTTGGTCGGGAAATGATCATTCGTTCTTAGTGTTTCAGCCGCATGGTCCGTAAGTAATAGGCATATTTTGGCTGATGGTGGATACAATGGTGAAGGGGGTTAAGGACAAACCTGGCCGGAGTCCGATCTGCAAAAAAATGATCAAAAAATCATGCAAAAGACTTGAAATTTCGAGACAACTTGAGTATCATAAAATTGGTTGTTAGCACTGAGGCTTGTCGAGTGCTAATACATAAAGCTTTGAAAAAAGCATCACAACATATTTAAAGGAGGCTATTTTTTCATGATCAGACCTTTAGGTGAACGCGTATTGGTAGAACCGATCGAACAAGAAGAAACTACAGCATTCGGGATTGTACTTCCTGATTCCGCTAAAGAAAAGCCACAAGAAGGTAAAGTTATTGCTGTTGGCAGTGGCTCCCTAAAAGATGGCGCACGTGTACCTTTGGAAGTTAAAGAAGGCGACCGTGTTATTTTCTCCAAATACGCTGGAACAGAAATCAAATACGAAGGTAAAGAATATTTGATTATGAAAGAAAGCGACATCCACGCGATCCTAGGCTAATGAACGCCTGAATATATCTTTGATGTACGATTATTCCATAATCCACTAGGGAGGTACGTAATACTATGGCAAAAGACATTAAGTTCAGTGAAGATGCCCGTCGCTCCATGCTTCGCGGTGTAGACGCTTTGGCAAACGCAGTTAAAGTAACACTCGGTCCGAAAGGCCGCAACGTGGTGCTTGAGAAGAAATTCGGAAGCCCGCTCATCACCAATGATGGTGTAACCATCGCTAAAGAAATCGAGCTGGAAGATGCATTCGAGAACATGGGTGCACAGCTTGTTAAAGAAGTAGCAACCAAAACTAACGATGTTGCCGGTGACGGTACAACAACTGCAACGGTTCTGGCACAAGCTATGATCCGCGAGGGTCTGAAGAACGTAACGGCTGGCGCTAACCCAATGGTTATCCGCAAGGGTATCGACAAAGCGGTTAGAGCTGCTGTTACTGAGCTTCAAAACATCGCAAAAGAAGTGAAAAACCACCAGGAGATCGCTCAAGTTGCTTCCGTATCCGCAGCTGACGAAGAAGTAGGTCAACTGATTGCAGAAGCAATGGACAAAGTGGGTAAAGACGGCGTTATCACCGTTGAAGAATCCCGCGGTTTCTTGACAGAGCTGGAAGTTGTGGAAGGTATGCAATTCGACCGCGGCTACATCTCTCCATATATGATTACCGATACGGATAAAATGGAAGCTGTTCTTGAGAATCCATACATCCTGATCACGGATAAGAAGGTAACCAACACACAAGAGATCCTGCCGATCCTTGAAAAAATCGTACAACAAGGCAAGCCGCTCGTTCTGATCGCTGAAGACATCGAAGGCGAAGCACAAGCGATGCTGATCGTGAACAAACTGCGTGGAACATTCAACGCGGTAGCTGTTAAAGCTCCAGGCTTTGGCGACCGTCGTAAAGCGATGCTGCAAGATATCGCTGCATTGACTGGTGGTCAAGTGATCACGGAAGAGCTGGGTCTTGACCTGAAAACGGCTTCCATCGAGCAATTGGGTACCGCTCGTCAAGTGCGCGTAACCAAAGAAAACACCATCATCGTTGATGGCGCTGGCAACAAAGAAGACATCGAAGCTCGCGTGAAGCAAATCCGCAACCAATTGGAAGAAACCACTTCCGATTTCGACAAGGAAAAGCTGCAAGAGCGTCTGGCTAAATTGGCTGGCGGCGTAGCTGTTGTCAAAGTGGGTGCAGCTACCGAAACTGAACTGAAAGAACGCAAACTGCGCATCGAAGATGCCCTGAATGCTACTCGTGCTGCGGTTGAAGAAGGTATGGTCTCCGGTGGTGGTACAGCGCTCGTTAACGTATATAGTGCTGTTGCTGCTCTGGAAGTAGAAGGCGACGAGAGAACAGGCGTGAACATCGTTCTGCGCGCTCTGGAAGAGCCAATCCGCACGATTGCAGCTAACGCTGGCCAAGAAGGTTCCGTCATCGTTGAGCGTCTGAAAAAAGAAGAGATCGGTATTGGCTACAACGCTGCTACAGATACTTGGGTGAACATGTTCGAAGCAGGTATCGTTGACCCTGCGAAAGTAACTCGTTCCGCTCTTCAAAACGCAGCTTCCGTTGCTGCAATGTTCCTGACTACTGAAGCGGTTATCGCTGACAAGCCAGAACCAGAAAAACCAGCTATGCCAGACATGGGCGGCATGGGTGGAATGGGCGGCATGATGTAAGTAAGGCCTTAAAAGCCTGTCATATCAATAAAAAAGAGACCCCTTGGGGTCTCTTTTCTTGTATAAGGTCACAAAAAGGTCGCATTTCTTGCGTAAAGATGCCTGCAAGTCATTCTGCTACAGGATTGCAAGGGTTCCTTTTTTTCATGATCCGCAGACGCTGCGGGTCTTTTTTGTATTCAAACGAAAATAAAAAAATCTGCACAAACGTATTGACATTATTGAACTACAATTGTAGTATTAAATCGAAACTACAGATGTAGTTTATTAAAAATAAAAATTATAGGAGAGGAGCATTACCAAATGAAAGTAGCAACGAAAGTAGCAATCGCGACACTAAGCAGCATTTTATTAATGGGTTCTTCCGTAAGCCTCGCGGCGAAGGCGCAGTCCAACGAGAAAGCCCAAGAAGCCACTGTTAAAAAAACAGACGAAGCAGCCAAGCCTATATCTGCAGAGGAAAAAAAGTTTATCGAAGCTGAGATCCAGAGAGTGAAGGAGTTGGCCCAAGAATCGGGTGATATGTATGTCCTGTATCATAAGTACCCAAAATTAAATAGCGGATTTGATATTAGCTATTGGGGAGGGATTCATGAATTCACAACATACGAGGACTACTTGAAAAAAGCTTCAACCCTGAAGGGATCCATTCTGCAGCAGCCTGCCAACCTGCCAAAGGGATATAAGTTTTTATCAGCGGTCATTGAAGGTCCGATCGAAGGAAAGTTCGTTGATGAAGTAAGGGCCGAAGGTAAGAAGAGCGGGAAGCCCATCTATGTGAAAAAGATAGATTGGAAAGAGGCGGCAACCATCCGTCTTAAATATGCGAGCGGAAAAGACACGCTGGGCTTTTCCAAGGATACGGTAGATTCGAAGGGAAGCAAGAAAAAAGGTTTCTTTGACGATAAGCTGCCGAAGCATGTCTTTCCAAAATACGTTTTTTGGAATGATGGCGGCAAATTCGAATACAGCATTTCAACCTCCTCTTTGGATATGTCCAGGAAACAGAAGATCGAAGTGCTAAAAGCAGCCGTGAAAAAATAACATTTTGCGCCAGCTATATATTTTCTCGGACAGGCGCTCCAAAATACGATGACATGGGTTCTTTTGCAGATCATCATGCCCACAGGCGGTGCGAATCATTTTTTCGTGTAACAAAAACGAGAAAATTACGCTCTGACAAACAAGTTGACATTACTAAACTACAAATGTAGCATGTGTATTATAACTACATATGTAGTCTGAGTAAATTGACTTTGGAGGTTTCATGCATGAATCAAATACCACCGATTACGGATGCAGAGCTGGAAATTATGCGCGTATTGTGGGCAAATCCGGACTGCCCTTCCAGCGAGGTCGTAAAACAAATGACGGATCAAATGGGGTGGAGCCCCAATACGACCCGGACGCTCCTCAGTCGTCTGGTGCAGAAGGAAGCAGCGGGTGCGAAACTGGAAAAGGGTTCAAGGCGCACCCAACTATTTTATCCGATCATCAGCGAGCAGGAGTATCTGCAGTCCGAAACCAAATCCTTCATGAAAAAGCTTTATGGGGGAGCTTTAAAACCGATGCTGGCCAACTTTCTGCAGGATAAAAAACTGAATGCGCAAGAAATCGAGGATCTAAAAGCTTTGTTTGACGATAACCGCAGCGACGGGGAAACAGAAAAGAGAGAGCCCTGATGAGTCTTACATTGCAAGAAAATTTATGGTTTTGTTTTGGCTGGGTGATTCGCGGATCGTTCATGGCCTCCATCCTGATCGTACTTGTCCTGATTCTGCAATTTCTATTAAGAAACAAGATTGAAGCCAGATGGAAATATTGGCTTTGGCTGCCCGTGGTCATTCGCTTGCTGCTCCCTTGGGCTCCGGAATCCTCGCTTAGCCTATACAATGTTTTGTCTCTGGAAGCCATAGCACCCGGTATTCATCAACAAACACAAATTTCATCGGGTGGGAAAGAAGCGGGGAGAATAAGCGAGGCGACGATTCATGTTAAGCGCTCTATAAACCCGGAAGCAAGCGGAACTTCGGAAGTATCTGCTCCATCCCTTGAATCGGGACTCGTGCAGGAGAGCGGCTTTTGGTGGAATGGGTTCAACCAAATAGGCTTCACCAATACGCTGATTGCGGTTTGGCTTGCGGGCGTGCTGATTCTTGCCGCGAAAACGGTATACGACCAGCTTCGATTGAAACAAGCCCTGAGGGCAGGCCGAAAGATAGATACGCCTTTTCTATCGGCAGTGTTTCACGAGACGAAACAGCAACTAGGCGTGAAGCAAAAAGTGCAATTTCTGTCCAGCGAGCGAATTCCTGGACCTGCCGTGGTCGGTTTTAACAAGCCGGCGATCGTCATTTCGCCCAGTCTGCTTATCACGCTTAAAAAAGATCAACTTCAATATATTCTGGCGCATGAGTTCGCGCACATTCAGCGGCGGGACGTCGCCGTGAACTGGTTAATGCATATCATCCTGATCATCCATTGGTTTAATCCGTTATTATGGCTAGCCATACGTAAAGCAAGACAGGATCAGGAGATGGCCTGCGATGCATGCGCCTTGAATCGGATGACCCCGCAGCAAAACAATGCATACGGACAAACGATCATCCACGTGTTGGAGCATTTTTCAGGAAACCAACGCCAGCCGGGGCTTGCCGGCCTGTCCGCCACGCATAAACAAATGAAAAGGAGACTTACGATGATTAAACATTTTCACAAAAAATCATACCGCCTGTCCATTCTCGGGATGGGGATGATTCTCGCGCTTGGCAGCGTGACATTGGTTAATGCCAAGGAAAGCGATACAGAGAGCGTAACGCCAAAGGCTTCCGTGCAATCGGAACAGAATGCAAAAGCTGTTGTCAATAACGTGCCGGATATTATCTATCCTGAGGGTGATATAGACCGCGAGCTTTACAAAAAAGAACTGGAAAAGGCCGAAAAGAAAGCAGAAGCAGCAGCCAAGGCTCTAACTCCAGAGGAAAAGAAGTATATCGAAGCTGAGACCAATAGAGTGAAGAAGCTAAGCAAAGAGACAGGTGATATGTACGTTCTGTATCATAAATATAAGGATCTTAACAGCGGACTCGACCTAAGTTATTGGGGAGGGATAGAACACTTCTCTCTTTACGAGGACTACTTGAAAAGAGCCTCCACGCTGGAAGGTTCCATCCTGAAGCAGCCCGCCAACTTGCCGGAGGGATATAAGTTTTCCAAAGCGAGAATTGAAGGTCCAACCGAAGGCAAGTTCCTTGATGAAGTAAGGGCCGAAGGCAAGAAGAGCGGTAAACCCGTCTATGCGAAAAAAATAGATTGGAAAGAGGCGGCAACCATCCGTCTTGAATATACGAACGGGAAAGATACGCTGGCCATTTCTAAATATACGTTGGAGTCAGAGGGAACTAAGAAGAAAGGTTTCTTTGAAGATGACTTCCCGGCGCATATCTATCCAAAATACGTTTTTTGGCATGAAGGCGGCTTCGAATACAGCATTTCAGCCACATGGGATATGTCCAAGGAACAGAAAGTCGCAATTCTGAAAGAAGCGGTGCAGAAATAATAACGTAGGTTATCATTTTACGTTCATGTCACAAATTCCTTGATCGGTATTGTTATATAAATAGACAACAACAACTACCGGAATATGACTTATGAAAAAAGATGCGAAAATAACGATTGCTGCCTTAAGTGGTACATTTCATGCTGGGTTCCATGAATTTTGCCGCCGAGGCAGCACCGGGTAAGTCTGCTAACTCGGCAGCCGCTGTGAGTAAAGCGGAGCAACTTGATAAAGAGGAAACCGCCAGAATTAACAAATTGCTCGAGAACCATCCTGATGATTCTTATGGTATACATCAGCAATGAATTGAGTCGGTCCTTACAGCAGCGAATATCATAATGAACTGAAGGCTGAGGCTCCCGGAAGGGAGCCTATTTTATATAACACTCACGTATTCTCTGCATTAGCTTTGTCTGTAATCATGTTACTCTCTTTTGTTAGTAGTTCTTACGCTGAGCCTACAGTAGAAGAAAAAGTAAATGATGTTAGTGGGGTAATAGTAAGTGGAAATACTCCAGAACAAACCTCTATGCAATCTATTTCTCCATTGGCTACCCTGACATCCTTTAATTATTCTGCTCTTCAACCTAATTCGAAAGATAAAGATACATTTCCTTGATCTAAGAAAAACCTCTCTAAATTCCTCTTAATTAAGGAGTTCATGAGAGGTTTGTTTTATATGCTACTTTTCGAAAAATATTTCCGGGTATTTTCACGTATTTGTTTGGGCAAGACACGATCAAGCTCTTCATTTAACCACGAAAGTGTTTTACTACGTAAGTCATCACGCATTTTTTCTTCCGCAGAGAGCATAACTAAATTGATTGTACAGAAGGAGGGAGCTGAACAGCAGCCTTCTCTATACAAATAACCATTATCTTTAATATTTTTACATTGAAAAATAGGCTTAGGACCTTCAACTGCTTCAACAACATCCCAAAAGGAAATATCTTCTGGGGACTTAGATAATCTATATCCACCCTTTACACCGGGGACAGAACTTACAATACCAGCTTTAGATAATTTACCAAAAACTTTCGAAAGAAATGTCTCAGAAAGTCCTTGGAATTCTGCCAAATCCTTTATCCCAACACTTTCTGTGGAAGGAACATCAATTAAATAAACCAGACAATGTAAAGCATATTCAACTCCGACACTATATTGCATAAAAACTCACCTGCTTTTGATTAATTTTATTCATTTGACAAAAATAATTATAACATATATCATGGACAATGTTAATCGTCGATTAACTCAGTCTTTAATAAGGGCTTAAAATTCATTTTAAAGGGGAAATAATAATGAACAAAACACTTATCATAAATGCACATCCAAAAATTGATGATACTTCTTCAGTTAGCTTGCAGGTTTTTAACCACTTTTTGAAAGCATATAAAGAATTAATTCCTGATAGCGAAGTAATTGAACAAATTAACTTGTACAGTGATTTAGTGCCTATGATTGATAAAACGGTGTTAAGTGCATGGGAAAAACAACGAGAAGAACAGGAACTAACTAACCAAGAACAAAAAGTAATGGAGCGTATGTCAGAAATCTTACAACAATTTAAAAGCGCAAATACGTATGTTATTGTTTTACCTTTGCATAATTTTAATATTCCATCAAAATTAAAAGATTATATGGATAATATCTTTATCGCACGTGAAACTTTTAAATATACTGAAAATGGTTCAGTGGGACTACTTAAAGACGGACGAAGAATGCTTATCATTCAAGCAAGTGGCTCAATCTATACAAATGATGATTGGTATACAGAAGTTGATTACTCTCAAAAATACCTGAAGTCGATGTTTAATTTCATTGGAATTGAAGATTACCAAGTCATTCGGGCGCAAGGAACTGCTTTACTGACGCTAAATGAAGTATTACAAAAAGCATATAAAGAAGCTGAAGAAGCTGCTTCAAGATTAGCATCTGAATTAATACTTCTTTAAGTGAAAGGAATAGTAAGGAGGAAATAAATTGAACAACGAATTGATTATTATAAACAATTCAATTAATATTTGCGTACTGCGACCTGTGCTATTTGTTCCAAGACGAATCCGGCTCAATTCATTTTAATTAGCTTCATTGTTGAAACCTCCTTAACAGGTCTATTTATAAATTTTTATAATTCGTCTAATCCTTTCTAAAATTTGTAGTCACACTCATGGTCATTTTTTTGGTCTAACTAATTTCAAAGAAAAAGACCCTAATAACGGGTCTTTTTTTAGGATTCGCTTTTTGCCAAAATTCTAGTAAGTAATATGCCACTCAATATTCCGACAACAATGAATGTGATGATTTTCCTCAATTTTATTTAATCCTCCTCATCTGATTCAATTGCTAAATCTAATTGCTTTTGTTCCTCTTCCCATATATACTCGGACGCTCCTCAAAGTACATTTCACTTTGTAGATAGCAAAAAGAACCTACTAGGGATGTGCCAGTAGGTTCTTTTTTACGTCTAGCCGTATTAATCGACTCACATGCTTTATTTCCTCTAATGGCACCCAGACTGGCCCATAAGCACTCCGCATCTTTAAACGATCTGTACAAGTATCTGGTATCCCTTGTAATACTGCGCCATCAATAAGGTATATCGTCACGATTTGCTTCTTCTGTATAGCTATTTTCAGTTCTTTATCCCACATTTGATTGATCACATACCTATGCCTAAAGTTATGCTTTTAGTATATCAGAGGTGGGTAAAATTTACTATGAGGCATTTGAACACAAGTAGATGTTTTATTCATGAATTTGGTTTGCTGCTAACTGACTTTTACAATAGGAATCCATAACTCAACTTCTTTTTCTTCATTAAATACCTGTTTGTCTAAGCCTACTTTGATTTCAGGGCCTACTTGTATCATAGGACCCTCAACTTGCTCATATCCAGAGGAAGGAAACCATTCTCCATAAATGCGATGCCATTTTTCCTTTTCCCAGGGGATACTTACTTCAAATACGACCCATGTCATTGCTGATACACATAATTTTAAAAGGTTTTCTGGACATGGCTCTGTTGAAGCAACTCCCATGTAATAATCAAAATCCTGCTTTAGTCGTATTCCATCTCCAACATTCACATGCAATATTCCATACGGTTCTAAATTATTTAGTGATTTCAGTTGATCATACACTTCGGTGTCGGTTGATTTCCAGACCTGTTCCACACCAGGGTGTTCACCAGAATCTACCGGCGTAACTCTGTTACATACCCCAAGCAATTGAAACGCGTCTTTTTGCTCGATTCTAAACTTCATGGGCTCACTACCTCCTATTGATAATCGAAAGGTCATTGGAGGGTATGCTTTTAGTGAACGGTTGGTGGTTCTCACTGTTGTTGGTGTAATCCCATGTAAAGCCTGAAAAGCACGGGTAAATGCGTCGGGTGAACTATAACCGTACTTAACGGCGATATCGATCACTTTAAGTGTTCTGTCCTGCAAATCCAATGCTGCGAGTGTGAGACGTCTGCGGCGAATATATTCTTGGAGAGGAATACCTGCCAGGTATGAGAACATCCTTTTAAAATGAAAAACTGAACAGTAAGCACGTTTTGCTATCTCGTGTTCATCAATCTCATTCTCAAGATTTTGTTCGATGTAGTCTAATGCTCCATTTAAGTTTTCAAGCATATTCATCCAACGACCTCCGTTCATCTATAGAATAGCAGGGACTCTTAACAGGCATCCGACACATCTTGTTCAGCTTCTGCAGGGATTGCATCCCATTCTAAAGCACTTCAATCGAACCAATACAAACAAAGGATTTTCTCAGAATTGAAATCATCTAAATATTTGCGAAAGTGTTAAACTGCAGTTTTTGGTGCAGGGAGTAACTAACACTCGTTGATTAACGTTCTAAAATATGAGGAGATAGAATGGCTCGATATGGAGCACTTTCCATAGTCACAAGCATGACCGTTAGCTTATGGGGGGGATTTATATATTTATAAAAAAGAAAAGCCTAATTCTTTCACTATTGTTGGCGATCATCCTTGCAGCAGCCTGCTATTATTATTTTGCCATTTATAATTCCGTTCGCGATATTAGAACTTACCCAGATTATAAGGGGTACTCAACGGGACCAGCATTATTTTCTGGTGCTGAGTTAGTCGTTATTGGAAGTCCCGTGAAAGATTTTGAGGATCGTGAAATGACGATTAGAACAGTTGAGAATGGTGTGATTATGGACTTTTACACATTAACCGAGATTGAAGTGGAAAGGGTTTTGAAAGGTCCAGAGGAAGACGCGAGTAACCTGAAAGTGATAGAACCCATTGTTCTGAGGCAAACTCTTTCAGGGAAAGAAAAATTAACAATGGCAGGCTATACCGAAATGAAAAGCGGCAGCAGATATATGATCTTTATGGCGAAGAATACGTATGGACAATACAGCGTAATTAATATGCAAGCTGGTAAATTCAATATGGATGGGACGGATCCAGAAGATGCGTATAACGAGAGCGTAAGCAAGCAAAGAATTTTCTCAGAATTGAAAACATTGCAAAATTTGTAGAGAAAGAACGATACTTTATGCAATTCACACCAAATAGATCAAAAAAAGTAACCGAGCCGAATGCTAACTAGGCATTTCATGGACGGTTACTTTTTGGTTACGACAGTATGTGATTCTGCAAGCTGGTAAGTGATCCGGAGTGGGAATAGATCTCACTCACCTGCCGACTTTTCCATTCTATTTATTTTTTCATTCAGGTTTTTGACCTCTATCCTCAACTTAGTAATATCTGTTTTGAGTTCTGAACGGTTAACAGCAAGTTTAACCAATCGATATACTACTAATAAAGTAATTAAAAATATGATTAGCATAGTTATGATACCCGCGTAACCAACTGCTGATCCCATTTTAAATATGCCCCCTTTTTTTATGATCACCACTTTATCGTAATCCCTCTGTTAGTTGAATAAATAGACGATACCTGCTGCTGCCAGAAAGGCAAGACCAGCTAGGAAGAACCCATTGGCCACTACCTTCTTAGAGGCGCGATCATCCTTGGAGTCTGCATAGAAGTTGCCTCTCTGTTGATATCCTGTCGTAAAGGCTCCTGACAATAGCCCGGTAATCGCCAGGCATACTAATCCTGCAGTTATAAGAAAATTCATTATGCTCCTCCCATCATGCCCTCTGTTGTTAACCTCGCCAGTTCTTTACCACTTTTATTCTATCACATTCATTTTTTGGAAGCGCATCAAATGTCCACATCCTTCTCACTTCTCCCTGGGATGCTTCTTCTAATGGGTGGGTTAAATTTACATTGATAAAAGAACGAATGTTCGCATATAATACAAACGAATGTTCCTATTTCATGACTTGAAGGAGGAAATAACCGTGAGATCACCCAAACGGATTGTGATGTTAGGTGATTGCCAGTCTTTTTACGCCAGTGTGGAGAAGGCAGAGCATCCGGAGTACAAGGATCGTCCGCTCGTGGTTGCTGGCGATCCGGAGCGCCGGTCAGGAATTGTGCTTGCTGCTTGCCCGCTTGCGAAGGAAAAGGGGATAACCACGGCTGAGAGACTCGGGGAGGCCATGGCGAAGTGTCCAGATCTCGTCGTTATCAAGCCCAGAATGCAGCGGTACATTGATGTGTCCATGCTTATCACGGACATTTATAAGAGATATACGGACTTGGTGGAGCCGTACAGCATCGATGAACAGTTCCTGGATGTGACCGGCAGCATGCATCTATACGCCGATACTCCGGAAGAGCTTGCTCAGATGATTCAAACGCATGTTCAGGCGGCAACGGGCGTGTACACTCGCTTTGGAATTGCGGAGACGAAGATTCTGGCGAAGACGGCATGTGATAACTATGCCAAAAAAAATCCCTCAGGCATCTATACCTTGTCCAAGGATATGCTTGCCGAAACGCTCTGGAAGCTGCCAGTGAATAAAATGTTCATGGCCGGCAGCCGAATGACCCGCCATTTTAATGTCATGGGTCTGCCAACGATCGGCAGCGTCGCACAGACGCCGCTTGCCAAGCTCAAACAGATGATGCGGCGCAAGTTTGGAAAGAACTCGGACATCCAGGCCGAGATGTACTGGCGAATTGCTAACGGAATCGATGATAGCCCCGTACGTCCAGGCACGCATCAGGTCGATCCTAAGTCGGTGGGACATATGATGACGCTCCCTCGGGATTACAGCAAGCTGGAGGAGATCAAGGTGGTGCTGCTGGAGCTTACGGAACTGGTGTGCCAGCGCTGCCGTGGTCTTGGTTTTATGGGGCATGTGGTAACGGTCGGCTGCATGGGAGCAGACTTCGATCGACCTACCGGCTTCAGCCGTCAGCTTAAAATGGAGGACCCCTCCAACATTACGAATCAAGTCTACCAATGGGCTTGTCGGTTACTGGAGAAGTATTGGGATGGCTTACCGATTCGGAGAGTAGGCGTAAGTTTATCACAGCTTAGTCCAGACACGGAATATCAGATATCACTGTTTGATACCGGCCGGGAGCGGTCGATGGCTCTGGAGCGGGTGACGGACGCCCTTAAGAATAAGTATGGAAATTCGATTGTAATCCGAGCCGTATCCAAGACAGACGCAGGCCAAGCGCTGGACCGATCAGCTAAGATAGGAGGACACTATAAATGACAACACGCAAAAAGCTGGAGGGAAACGGACTATGGGAGTCCAGCCGCATGATGCTTCCCGAGCACAAAGAAACCATTATCCGCCGGCAGTTGGAGGAGGGAAGAAGGGAGCGGCCAATCCTCGATCCACAGGAAATGGAGCTGATCGAAAGTGCTTTGGCCGAGTCCTTTCATGAGCACCACCAAGTTACAGTAAGGCTGTTTGATGAATATGGGAATACGGAGCTGGTGGGGATTGTGGTATTAATTCATACATTCAGACGGGAGATCAAACTGTCCATAACCGAAGAGGAATGGCACTGGATTAAGATCGATGATATTGTTTCCGCTAGATGAGAAGCGACCGGTTTACAGCACTCCTATTACCGTAATGCTATGAGATCAATTTCTAACATCGATCGAGCCGCCGTCATTGGGGTCCGTTACGGTTTGCTCAGCTATAAGCTCCCCTTGTTCATCAAAAGCTTCGATATCAAAAGGGGTAAAAGCGGACGAGGGCAGATATGCAAACCAGATTCTCTTCCCGCTGCCCACGGCAGCCAGTTCAGCGTTGTAATGATCTCCACCCTTACTCTGAATAGCGATACTCTGGACCGAGGGGTCGAGAATATTTCCGAAAACGATGGGAAAAGCACCTGAGATATGATCAGGTCTAGGCATGATCATATAGTTTAACGCAGACTGTGGGGACTTACTCATACCATATCCTCCACCCCAAGCCCATTTCCATCCAAACCATGTTTTTCGTACATACTCTATCTGAAGATTGCTGCTGTCCTCTTTACCATCCCGGTCCATAAACAAAAGGGTGCCCCCTCTTACAGGTTCTTGGTGAATAACCCGCATCGTCGATGGGCCTCTAAACTGTTCAACAGCATCTTCTGATGACTTGCCAAGCGGGATTCGAATCGTACCCTCAAGTCCCATGGTGCGCGATATACGCCAATCTGAAAACCCGCCAGATTGTTCTTTCATATAGAGCAGTCCGTACAACAAAATGACGGAAGACAACATGAGCATGACAGTAATCAGGGTCATTCGTTTGTGCTTGAGCAGCATCATTAGATTTCACCACCAACATGTTTTATATAATGAAAATTTCCTCTGAGAATGGAACAACGACTCCACCAATATACCATAAATTAGGGAATGCTAAGGTATGGATTGTAAAAGCAGTGCGATAGGTGAAAATTCCGTTTATTTACCCCGATCCCAGCAGGGAACCCCCCGCTTTATGTCGAGAATAAAGAATAAAGAAAAAGCACCTTGAGCGGTGCTTTTTCTTTATATCCGGTTCATCCTAGAGCAGGAGCCCCTGTTCCAGACGATTATGGAGTCTTTTCGATTGTCGAAATGCCCATAAGAACAGAATTTGTTGTTCCGCCACTAATATTTTCAAATGAATAATAGGTGGCCGGCACGCCTCGCATCGTTACGTAATCGTCTTGAAGAATATCGCCAGTAGTATGGGCGTAATAGCCAAAAATGGAGTTATCGTAATCATCAATGATATGGATTTCGGTAACGGTAAGACCCTCATCGATCTCTTCTTCCATGATTTCAACAACGTATCCGCTGACCTCAATCATTTGTTCTAAATAGGGATTGATATTTTTAAACAGATGACGGGAATCGATGTTTGGATTGACTTCGGCGATCGCCTTCTTTTGAGTTTCAGGTGTTAGTGCTGGAAATAACGTATAGTTCTTAACAATGTAGTTATAGGTTTTTTGGTCAAGTGCTCCGTTTTCGACTTCGATCGGAATGATATAAGCCATCATTTCAGCAAAAAGATTTTCCTCCGTAAGATCGTCATTGTTCGTGCCAGCGTTAGCATTCGGGTCTGCAACAGCATGGTTAGCGTTAACGATTTCGAAGGAATCTATTATATTCTGGACAATCGCTTTCCCTCCATTATCGTAAGCTTCTTTGGAGTAGGCAATGGAAAGAATATACATCGCTTGGCCATCCGAGACATAGTATTGCGTTGATATGACCTGCGCGTTCAACTCTCCCTGCGTGTATTCAGCTTCGAGAATCCCTGCAGCTTTATCCGCTATATCCATGTAATTTAATTTTTTGTAGTTTTGTATTAGCTCTCCGCCAGCTCCACTGGCTAAACTTTGTGCGGAGATATCAGCTGCTTCCTTAGGTGTGGCAGATGATTCTTCGATAACTAAGTTTACGTTTTCAGCAAAAGGCCCTTGGGAATTCGGATTTACAAATGCAGCAGAAATTTGAGGAACGTTAAGCTCGGCATCCTTCCAAGTCGAGGGGTAGGAAAAGGAGAAGTTCTCCCCTGAAAATTGTTGTGTTTTATTATGTACTTCTTTCTCCTTTGTATCGTCAGTAGAAGTGTTTTTTACTACTTCTTCTTTCGGCGTAGGAGCGGGTGAATCCTCGGTTGTTTTTTTCTCTGAACTGCAGGCAGTTAGCATAACCGCTAATAATAGGATGAACAGGGTGAATTTTGCGCTTGATCTCATTTTTTCTTCTCTTCTCTTTTCTTTAAGTCCCTATCGGCTAGGGGATTGGCTTAGGCGGAAGAATTCCACTTGTTGCTATGAGGGAACAGCTATAATAAACACATTCATGATAGGAAGATTATAGACCAGTCTATCAGAACTAGGTATTTATTTCTATAACAGGATGCTATATTGTGAGAATATTGTAGAAAAAAGAAGTTTTGGTGGGCTGAAAGAACTACCTGCTATAAATTTTGATTGTGCAGTGTATGATCATCGTATTCATGGGAGTGTGCTAACTTTTTATGTTCCCCTAATGAAGCTTTAAGGTTTTATTAAGCTGTATATCTTATGATGAAATCACCTCTTAACAATAGATTAGGAGCCCCTCTAATTCCGTGGTTAGAGGGGCTTCTCTTGTTTACATAACTTTTTGGCAAAACAAATGAATATAGATCATATCAAAAAGGCACCAGCATGTTCCACTAAAGGTTTGATTCTTCCTATTTTGTTAGGCTATGATAGAATAGTATTTTTACAAGGAAGACAAATGTGTTTACAAGATTAGGAGAATTTGTTTTATGGGAGATTTCATTTTGTGGTTGAAGTATTTGTTGCTGGGGATCGTGCAAGGGGTTACGGAGCCGATTCCGGTATCCTCTAGTGGACATCTGATTGTCGCCCAGAGACTTATGGGCATGGAGCAGAACGGACTGTCGTTTGAAATTTTGACCAATACGGCGTCATTAATAGCGATTGTGTATATCTTTCGTAAGGATGTGCAGCGACTGATCGTTAATGGCTTAGGTTACTTGCGCACACGAAAACCGGAATATAAACCAGACTTTCTGTTTATTCTGTATATTATTGTAGGTACGATTCCGGCTGTCATTATCGGGCTGTTATTCAAAGATCAGATTGAGGAAATATTCGCCTCTGTACGTACGGTCGGAATTGCGCTGCTGTTCACGGGCGTTGCCCTGTGGCTGATTCGGAATTTGCGGGGGCGCAAGCTGGATAACGATCTGTCATTTAAGGATGCGCTGATCGTAGGATTGGCACAGGCTGTAGCGCTGATCCCGGGTATTAGCCGATCGGGTTCAACCGTCATTACGTCCATTGCGGTAGGTATGAAACAGGAAACGGCTCTGCGGTTTTCATTTATGTTATACATCCCGATTAGCCTGGGGGGCATGGTGCTGGGGGCAAAGGATATTGCATCAGATCCTAACATCTCCTCGCTGTTCATCCCGTATCTGATCGCGTTCATCGCTACGTTGGTTTGTACATATTTTGCGATGAAATGGTTCATGAATATTATGGCGCGCGGGAATTTGAAATACTTTGCTTATTACTGCTTTGTCGTAGGAACGTTGCTGATTATCTTCTTATAAGAACGATTAGGAGGGCTTCTCATAGGTTCATTGAACTTGTGGGAAGCTTCTTTTTTGATGATGAAAGTGGACAAAAATCAGGATATGATTAAATATAGAGGAATGATATAAGAGGTAACCAATAGGAGAGTGATTGTGATGTCAAAAGTTCCTTTTCAATCGGTTATTACATCAGAGGATGAGCTTCGGAATTTGTTCGGCGAGTCCAGCCCCGTGGTCAAAAACAAGGCAATTGATCGATTGGACCATCACTGCATAGACTTCATTGCGAAAAGTCCATTGTTATTTATATCTACTTCCGATGCATCCGGATCCTGCGATGTCTCACCCCGGGGCGATGCGGCGGGATTTGTGCATGTAATGGATGAATCCTATTTGGTTATTCCCGAGCGGCCGGGTAATCGACGGTTTGATTCGCTGCGCAATATCCTGTCCAATCCGAGAGTTGGACTCGTGTTTGTCATCCCTGGCTTGAAGGAGACCTTGCGAATCAACGGCAGTGCTGTCTTGATAAGGGATGAAGACATTTTGGATCACCTTAGAGTACAGGGCAAACGGCCATGGCTTGGCATCGGAGTCAAGGTTGAGGAATGCTATATCCACTGTGCCAAGTCATTTATGCGTTCGCAGATTTGGGATCCGGATTCATGGCTGGCCCGCGAGCAGCTTCCGAATCCGTCCAAGATCATAGCGGATCATGTGAATCAAGAGAGCGTGACGGAAGAGTCCGTTACGCAGGCACTGCAGGACAGTTACACGAAACGTCTTTATTGATATTCGTTTTATAATAGGTTTAGCGATTTCAGGAAATGATGAAATATGACGGTCAGTTTGAAGATAAGGGGACCCGTAACTTTGATAACGACCAGAGAACAGATTTTAGACCGATTACATAGAGGGATACAGACTCAAGAACGATTGATTGGCGTTGCGGCAGGAGCGGGAATTTCAGCAAAATATGCGGTCAGGGGCGGTGCCGATTTTATATTGGCCCTGAACTCTGGCCGTTTTCGGCAGATGGGGCTTGGCTCTTTGGCTGGGCTCATGCCCTATGCCAACTCCAATGAGATGGTAATGGAATTCGGCTCGCGTGAAATTCTGTCGGCGGTCCGTGATACGCCGGTCATCTTCGGCTTGTGCGGAACGGATCCAACGGTCCAGATGCCGGATTATTTGGCATGGATTCGGGACAGCGGTTTTGCCGGTATCATCAATTATCCGACTGTAGGATTGATTGATGGACAATTTCGTGAAGCTTTGGAGGAGGAAGGGATTACTTACCTGCATGAGGTCGAAGCCATTCGAATCGCCCATGAGCAGGGGATGCTTACGATGGCTTTTGTATTCAATCCGGAGCAGGCGAAGTGGATGCTGGAGGCTGGAGCAGATATGATCTGTGCCCATCTGGGTGTCACGGCAGGCGGCATGATGGGCACCACGAAGTCATGGTCGCTGGAGAAGGGAGCGGAAATCGCCAGAGGCATATTCGAAGTGTGTGATACTTCGGGCAAGCAGCCAATCAAGCTGGTTTATGGCGGCCCGGTTCATACGCCGATTGATGTGCAATACATGTACGACAACACCTCCGCCATGGGTTACGTGGGTGGGTCGAGTGTTGAACGGACGCCGACGGAAGAGGCCATAGTGGATGCAACACATCGCTTTAAGGCTATGGGCCATCTGGAGCAGGATCAGCAGCTGATGGATAAGCTGACACAGCTTGAAGAGCCGCTGGATTATGTTGCTTATGTTAAAGAATATGTCGCTGAGCATTACGCAGACCCGATTTCAATGACGGAGCTGGCAGAGCGGATTCATGTTTCAAGAACGCATCTGAGTGCGCTTTTTAACAAGGAAGTTGGATGCACCTTTCCGGAGTATATAGCCAAATACCGGATCCACAAGGCGCAGGATATCATGAAACAGAGCAAGTTGTCCCTGGGCAGAATAGCAGAGCTGGTAGGATATCCTGATTATGTTCACTTCAGCAAAACCTTCAAAAAATACACGGGTGCATCTCCCCAATCCTATCGTCAGCAGATAAAAGACAAATATACATAAAGATCGTACATGGATACGATCTTTTTTATTTGAAAGCGCTGTATTATGGTCTTGTAGGGATCAGATGCCGGACTGGTCGGGACGGACAAGCGATCCCGCAGGAGACATAAGAGGAGGTCTGTACGGTGAAGACGGTAGCGATTGCAGGAACATTTGATTCAAAAGGCGCCGAGTTTTTATATGTAAAATCGGTCATAGAGAGCTTGGGGCTAAAGACGTTTACGATCCACTGCGGTGTGTTTGAACCCATGTTCACGCCGGATGTAAACAATGTGGAGATTGCAGCGGCAGTTGGTGCGGATATACGGGAAATTGCTGCTCGGAAGGACCGGTCAGCCGGGACCGAAACATTAGCCCGCGGGATGGAGCACATCGTGCCGAAGCTCTATGCAGAAGGTAAATTCGATGCCATGCTGTCATTCGGTGGAACAGGAGGAACATCCATCGTTACAGCGGGGATGAGAACCTTGCCGATTGGCGTCCCGAAACTGATGGTGTCTACAGTCGCTTCCGGGAATACGGCACCGTACGTAGGGACAAGCGACATTATCATGTTTCCTTCCATCGTAGATGTATCCGGACTGAACTCGTTTTCTACCAAAATATTCACGAACGCGGCTCACGCAATTGCCGGGATGGTGACGTTTGAATCGGCGCCTCCGGCGGATAAGAAGCCCTTGATTGCAGCCACGATGTTTGGAGTTACAACTCCTTGTATTGATTATGCCAGAGAGCATCTGGAGCAGCATGGTTACGAGGTGCTTGTGTTTCACGCAACAGGTACGGGCGGACAAACGATGGAGAGCTTAATTGAGGCTGGATATATAGATGGCGTACTGGATTTGACGACAACGGAATGGTGCGATGAGCTGGTTGGCGGCGTGTTGGCGGCTGGGCCGCATCGACTGGAAGCGGCTGGACGCTGCAAAGTGCCGCAGGTTGTATCGACAGGAGCGCTGGATATGGTCAACTTCGGTCCTTATGATTCCGTGCCGGAGGTATTCCGGGGACGGAATCTTTACAGGCATAACCCCTCGGTTACGCTGATGCGAACCACGGTGGAGGAGAACCGGCAGCTTGGCGAGATTATTGCAGACAAACTGAATCTGTCGCAAGGTCCTACGGTGCTGATGCTTCCTCTGCAGGGCGTATCAATGCTCGATGTGGAGGGTGAAGCATTCCGTGGGACGGAAGAGGATGAGATGCTGTTTGATACGTTAAGACAACGCATTGACCGCAAGACCGTTGAATTGATTGAGATGGATACCGACATCAATGATCAAGCTTTTGCAGTGGCTGCGGCCGATAAGCTAATGGAACTGATGAAGCGGCAGTGAGATGGGGACAACAACACATCAAGCATTCATACTGAAGGAGGAAATGACCATGGCAATGGCAACGAGAGCGGAAGTATTAGCAAAACTAAAATCGGAAGTAGGAGCGGGTAAGGTATTGTTGGGAGCGGGAGCAGGCACGGGCATTTCGGCCAAGAGTGCCGAAGCCGGGGGCGTGGACCTGATCATTATTTATAATTCGGGCCGTTACCGGATGGCTGGGCGCGGCTCGCTCGCCGGACTTATGGCGTACGGAGATGCGAATCAGATTGTGGTGGATATGGGGAATGAGGTGCTGCCGGTTGTGAAGCATACGCCGGTATTGGCGGGTGTTTGTGGCACGGACCCGTTCCGGATTATGGACATTTTTCTTAAGCAGCTTAAGGAGCAGGGCTTTGCGGGAGTGCAGAATTTTCCGACGGTCGGCCTGATTGACGGCGTATTCCGGGCGAATCTGGAAGAGACCGGCATGGGGTATGATCTTGAGGTTGAGATGATCCGGAAGGCGCATGAGCTGGATATGCTGACAACCCCGTACGTGTTTGATGCCGATCAAGCGAAGAAGATGGCCGAAGCCGGAGCCGATGTTCTGGTTGCCCATATGGGTCTTACCACCAAAGGAACCATAGGCGCAAAAACGGCACTGACTCTCGATGATTGCGTTGAAAAGATTCAAGCGATCTGTGATGCCGGAAAAACCGTTAACCCGGACATTATGATTCTGTGCCATGGCGGTCCGATTGCAGAGCCTGAGGATGCGGCATATGTATTGTCCAGAACCAAGGACGTGGAAGGGTTCTTCGGAGCATCCAGCATTGAGCGTTTTGCCACGGAGGTTGGCATTAAGCAGCAGACGGAGGCCTTCAAGAATATTTTGAAGTAAGTTGTGATCGGCCTCTGATACAAGGGTAAGCTGACTGAATACTATTGATAAAGATTTCCTCAGTGAGGGAGTCTTTTTTTTCTGGATATCCAAGGTAGGTCGTCCTTTCTTGGTGTCTCGAACCCGATGATCAGACGGGCCACAACGACCCGGTGCATCGTAAGTTGTTCCCTTGGGAAGCACGCAGCAGGGTTGATATCGCAAGAAAAAATTCCGCTATATTAGTCTGTCAGACCAAATCGATGTTGACACAACCTGTACGATATGTTTAATTTTGAAGTTGAGTTATGGATCACAATAAAACTTTGCGGACATATTGCATGAAGGGGTAAACTGAAAACGAATTTATGTAAAAAACAATTGGAGTCATACATTATTTTGATGAATAGGGGAAGAGGAGCGAATGCAAAAATCGATGACGATTCAGGAGGTGGCGCAGCTCGCAGGCGTTTCCGTCGCTACGGTATCGAGGGTTTTGAATGATAGTCCTTTAGTTAAAGAGAAGACCCGGGAGAAAGTACTAGGCGTGATTCAAAAGTTTGATTACCAGCCCAATCTGCTGGGGCGCGACCTGAGAAGGTTGGAGACGATGAAGGTGCTGGTAGTAACCCCAAGCCTGGACATCCCCATATTTGCGGATATTGTGAAGGGGATCGAGGACCGTGCCAAAGAAGATGGCTACTATGTACTGGTCTGCCCGACTTCCAACCATCTGGATCGGGAGAAAGAATTGTTTCAAATGCTGAAAACGAGGCTGGCGGACGGTGTCATTACGTTTAGCTCCAAGCTTAGCGAAGAAGAGCTGAGTGAACTGGGCCAAAGAAACAGCATTGTTCAATGCTGTGAGTTTACCTATGCATCCCATACCTGCTGTGTGTCTATTAATGATGAGCAGGCGGCTTTCGACGCTGTTCGTCATCTCATCACGTTGGGGCACAGTCGCATAGCCTTGCTCGGCGGTTCCGAATTGGCCCATTCAACCCGCCTGAGACATGACGGCTATAAAAGGGCGCTAGAGCAACACCACATACCGTACCGGGAAGAATGGATCAAATATGGCGATTACGATCATCACGCTGGAACCAGGCTTGCGGATGAGCTGCTGCAGCTTGCAGATCCACCTAGCGCTATCTTCTGCATGAGTGACAGTACGGCGATCGGCTGTGTCAACGCCATCCGGAATAAGGGGTACACTATACCCCATAACATAGCGGTTATGGGATTTGATAATACACGTGAGGCGACCATGTCCTCGCCAACGCTGACAACGATTCATCAGCCGAAGTATAATCTGGGTTATACCGCCATGGATTTGTTGATTCATAATATGACCCAGCCAGACAAAAAGTATGAGAATGTGACGCTCGCACATAGGTTGATTGAAAGAGAGTCGACGCCGGTAAATCGGAAGGAATAAGAGCACGGTACATTAATAATAGGAATCGGTATGTGCCGAGAGCCTCGCTCAGGTTGCATCCGGTTCCTTTTTTTCAAGATATCAGATTTTAAACTTCGAAGCATGGCCCTCGGCCTGTACTGAGAAAGTGGTAGACATTTTTATTATGGAATTGTCACACTACTTGTGTGCTTTCGGTCGATTTCATTCAATTAGTATTGACGAGAGCTTAAAGATTATTGTACGATATATCTAACACAAATGTAATCCATTACATTTTTAATCCGTTAGCTATTAATTATGTTTATATTATAAAATGTAATCCATTACAAAAATGGAGATTTCATTTGTGTATGATCAAGAAGGAGGAATGATCCATGAGTTTGGAATTTGGCTTACAGCTTTATTCGGTACGGGATGAATTGATTAAGGATTTTAAAGGGACCCTCGAAAAGGTGGCTGCTATCGGCTATCGAAATGTGGAGCTGTTTTTCCATGATGCGAATAACATCGGTGGTACGGTTGGCGGCTTGAATCCGGCCCAGCTGAGAACGGAATTGGATCGTGTTGGCCTGAAGGCGGTATCGGCTCATATCGACCTCGGATTTTTGACGGAGGAGAATACGGAGAAAATTATCGCTTATGCTCAGGAGGCAGGTTTCACTTCGGTGGCAATTGCAATCGCTTTCTTCAGTGACAAGCAGGCGGTGCTCGATATGTGCTCGGATTTGAACAAGTATGGCGAACGGTTCAAGAAGCACGGCATTCAGTTGTATTATCATAACCACTTTGAAGAGTTTCAGAAGTTTGATGGACAGTATGTCATGGACATCATTCTGGAAAATACGGATACGCAGTTGGTGAAGGTGGAATTTGATACGTATTGGGCGATGAGAGGCGGGGTTGACCCGATTGAATATTTACAGAAGCTCGGTGACCGCTGTGACCTTATTCACCAAAAGGATCTGCCAGCTGGCGTATCCCCGGTCAATCTGTTTGAAGTGATTGGCGAGGATGCCCATATTGACATGGAGATGATGGTTAAGCTTCACAAAATTGAGTATTTTACGGAAGCGGGACAAGGAATCATGGATATTCCGGCTATCGTGGAGGCGTTCCGGAGCAAGCCGGAGGCACGGTATCTTTTTGTAGAGCAGGACTGGACAACCCGGAATCAGCTGGAGAGCGTTGAGATCAGTTATACCTATATCTCTGAACTTTTTCAATCCTAATACTTCAAGAAGCTGGAGGACGATATGAGTAAATTAAAACTGGGTATTATCGGCTGCGGCGGAATCGCTCATGCCAAGCATTTACCGGCATTGGCCAAATTGAGTGACCTTGTGGAAATGACGGCTTTTTGTGACATTCTGGAAGAACGTGCGGAGGTTGCCGCCAAGCAGTACGGTGCTGAAGGAGCCAAAACCTATACCGATTATAAGCAGCTATTAGAGGATAAGACAATTGATGTGTTGCATGTTTTAACACCTAATAGTTCCCATTCATCGATTACGATTGATGCACTGGAAGCGGGCAAGCATGTGATGTGCGAGAAGCCAATGGCTATTAATTCGCTGGAAGCCCGCAAAATGCTTGATGCTGCCAAGAGAACGGGGAAAAAGCTGTCCATCGCCTATCAGAACCGTTTCAGAGAAGATGCATTGATGCTAAAGGAGGCATGCGACGACGGCTTCCTCGGCGACATCTATTTGGCTAAAGCGCACGCCGTTCGCCGCCGTGCAGTGCCAACATGGGGTGTTTTCATGGACAAGGAGAAGCAGGGCGGCGGGCCGCTGATTGATATCGGAACACATGCTCTGGATCTGACGCTCTGGTATATGAACAACTATAGAGTGAAATCTGTATCCGGGACGGCCTTTCATAAGTTGAAGGATCAGAACAGAGCGAATATGTTCGGAAAGTGGAATCCTGCTGAATTTGAAGTGGAGGATGCGGCTGTCGGATTTATTAAAATGGAAAATGGAGCGACGATCTACCTGGAAGCTTCATGGGCTTTGAATACGGTTGACGTTCGCGAAGCGATGACAACGCTTTCCGGAACAAGGGGCGGAGCCGAGATGCGCCGTCATCCTGTTAACGGTAATCCGGCCTTGTCTCTGAATACGGAAATGTACGGGAAATTGGTCGAAATTACGCCGGAGATGATCTCATCCATTCCATACTATGGCTCACAAGAGGAGACCGAAGGGGATCGCGAGGCCAGACAATGGATTGAAGCGATTATGGAGGATAAAGAGCCGCTGGTCAAACCGGAAGAAGCCTATATTGTGACAACAATTCTGGAAGCGGTTTATGAATCGTCCAGAACAGGTAAAGAAATTATTTTGGATTGATATGAAGTGGAGTCTCGCCCGCTCGCTTGGGCTTTCAAGCAACGGGCGGGACACTGCTTGAACCGAATGCGAAAGAAGGGTTGTCCCATGGGTAATCAGGTTTCATGGAAAGAGCGAATTAGCTACGGTCTCGGGGATACGGCTTCGAACCTTGTTTTCCAGATGATAACGCTGTATCTGATGTTCTTCTATACCGATGTGTACGGATTGAACGTGGCAGCAGTCGGCACATTATTTCTGGTTGCGCGGATCATCGATGCCTTTGATAGTCCAATCATCGGTGTACTGATCGACCGGACCCATACAAGATGGGGCAAATCGAGACCCTATTTCCTCTGGCTTGCAGTCCCGTTTGGGCTTGTCGCTGTACTCACGTTCATGACGCCGGATCTGAGTGAGACGGGTAAAATTGTATACGCTTACGCAACTTATATTACGCTCGGTATCTTGTATGCGGCCATCAATCTGCCGCTGACCTCGCTCCTTCCGAGCATGACGGGCAATTCACAGGAACGGACAGTCGTGAACTCCGTTCGGATGATAGGTGGCCAATTGGGAGGTTTAATCGTTAGCATTGGCGCGCTTCCACTGGTCGCAGCATTCGGTCAGGGAAATCAGCAGCAGGGCTTTCTGTGGACTATGATTCTGTTTGCCTCCATTGCGGTCGTATTCTTTTTCATCACATTTGCGAATACGCGTGAACGGGTACAGACGGCAAGCAGCAGGCAAGCTGTGCCGTTTAAGGAAAGTGTGAAAGCACTCAAGGGTAATCTACCCTGGTGGCTACTGCTCTTCATTAATGTATTCTTCTGGGTCGCTTTTACGAGCAAAGGTCAGTCTGCTGTATTTTTTCTCAAATATAATCTGGGTCGCGAGGATCTCGTTCCGCTTGTTAACAGTCTAAATGTGCTGATGCTTGTCGGTATTGCCTTGATGCCTGCGATGGCACGGCGAATGGGCAAGCGCAATACGGCACTCCTTGGTATTATCATCGGTGCCGTCAGTCAGCTTATTATGTATGCAGGAGCAGTGGCCAGCTCCATTCCGGTATTGGTTGGAGCCGTCATTCTGGGAAATATCGGAATCGGATTTACAGCAGGACTTATGTATGCAATGCTCGCGGATACGGTAGATTACGGAGAATGGAAGTCGGGTGTCAGGGCACAGGGCTTGCTGACGGCTTCAAGCTCCTTTGGTGTCAAGTTCGGGATGGGGATCGGAGGAGCTATAGCTGCATGGGTGTTAGCCCTTGGTCATTACGCGCCCAACCAGAAACAGACGGCTTCCGGTCTGGCCGCGATCCAGTTCAATTTTGTATGGATACCTTTTATTTGCTTCCTTCTATGCGCCGTACTGTATGCGTTCTACAAGCTGGATGAGGTCGAGGAGAAAATGATCGGGGAACTGGAAGGGAGACGCTAGAGCGTGGCTGAAGCGGAATAAGGCGGCGGAAAACCTTACTCCGACGTTACCGTTATCAACATGGACAACGATAAAAATCATCTACTAAAGCTCAGCTTTCGTTGTTGAATTCGGAGGAGATTTTGTGTTTTATAAAAAAAAGGCAGAAGCCTTTACTGTGCCATCACGCCCTTACGGTCACGCTGGCCTCAGTGAAAGGTTGCTACACATTTAGTGTAAAGTATGAAAAGCATACCAGATCAAGTTTTCTTTTTATCGTTGTTCATCTTTTGCGTTCATCTTATACCCCTTCAGTCCGCTGAGATTAGCTCTGGAATTTCCAAGGGAAGGTTTCTGATCGCCAGGCTGCTCGGGAAGACGGTGCAGCACTTCCCGCAGCAGGGCGTTATTTTCCAACACAATTTCATGGATTTCACCGACCGTATAGAACAGAGCACCCGAGATAGCGCCGCTAATCAGCCAAGTGATACCGGTTAACCAATTGCCTTCCATGATGATATAAACGATGACTCCTCCGATAAAACCGCCGATGAGCCATATAGCGCCCAGTGTCTTGAACAGTTTAGACATGCCAATACCTCCAAAGGGATGATGCATGTAATCATACCAAAAAAATCAATAAATGGGTATTATTTACACGCTAACGCATCTGCTTTTTACTACCGGGTTGCCTCTCTTTGAATAGGGAAAGCAATCATGATAGTATCAGGAAGGAACCAGTGGATGAAGGGGGCTTGATGGATTGTGGCTAACATTAAAGAGATTGCCAAGCTGGCAGGCGTATCGGTCTCAACGGTATCCCGGGTGCTGAACAACCATCCCTATGTAAGGGAAGATAAGCGGACACGCGTGTTGAAGACCATGAAACAGTTGAAATACGCCCGGAATATGAACGCGGTTCATCTGATTACAGGGAAAACGATGAATATTGCTATCATGCTGCCGTTTATTAATCATGCCTACTTCTCCTTGCTGATGGAGGGAGCCGGCCAAGAAGCGCTTGCCGCTAGCTATCGCCTAATCCTGTGCCAAACCGGGTATGCGCCGGACAAGGAAGTGGAAGTGCTGGAGATGCTGCGAAACCGCGAGATTGACGGCATTATTATTTTATCATCGGCCGTGACCCCAAAACAGATCGAAGCCTATTGTGCTTATGGACCGATTGTATGCTGTCAGGATGCGGGCGAACGATTATTTTCTTCTATATATATAAACCATGCTGAGGCATTTCGCAGTGCCATGCAATATTTGATAGAGCGAGGACATCGACGCATCGGCTTCACGGTGGGAAGACTGGATAGTCCGAGCACGAGAGCACGCCAAGTGGCATATGAAGAAGTTCTTAAAGAGATCGGGGAGCCTTACCGCCAGGAATGGATTTTGGATGGCTGTATCGATCTGGAAGACGGCGCGGCAATCATGGATCGGCTGTCCGCTATGGAGGAACGTCCAAGTAGTTTATTGGTAACGGGTGACCATGTGGCCGCGGGTTTGATCTATGAAGCTGAGAAGAGAGGACTCTCCATTCCGCAAGAGCTCGCTGTCATTGGCTTCGACAACCAGCCGATCGGCAAAATGCTGGGTCTGACCACCATCGATAATCGGTTGCTTGAGATGGGCTCGGAGGCCTTCAGGATGTTATATGCGCATATTCAAGGAGAGCAGAAAGAGCCGGTTCGCAAGGAGCTTGCTTTTGAGTTGATTGAGCGATCCTCGGTGTGATGAATGGCATAGGCAAGTTATAACAAACGGATTACAAAGTTCGACAATTATGTTATTCTTATTTATGCAAGTTCTATGTTTCACAACGTTAAACGTCTGCAAGCAGTTGCAGGCGTTCTATTCTGTTATTTTTACAAATTTCATCAGAGGAAGGAGCATATCTAAAGTGGATGCCCTTGCACAGTTCAAAAAAGCTTCCCGAATCAAAGTGATTCCCGTCATGCTGATTCCGGTTGCTTTGGGAGCGCTTGGGGCTTATGTATGGGAGGGCAAATTTCATATAGGCCTCTTTTTATTGACGTTGATCGGAAGCGGCGCCGCCCATCTGTTCTCCAATATGGTGAACGATTTATGGGACTATAAGAACGGAACGGACACCGAGGCACAGGAGCATGTCGATGCGATCTCCACCAACTCCGGCTTTCTTACGAAAGGTGTCTGGTCACTGCGCAAGTTTGAGATGATCACCTGGGGGCTGTTTGGGATTGCGGCACTGAGCGGCATCATTCTCAGCTTGATTAGCGGCTGGTGGGCATTTATCTTCGGCGGGCTCGGCGGACTGATTGCTTATTTCTATGTCGCACCGCCGATTCAATTTGGCTACCGGGGCAAGGGTTATAGCGAAATTGCGATTTTGCTATCCTTTGGTATTCTGCCCGTGATGGGCGCATACTACGTTCAAACCTCACATATGGATGTTCGGGCGCTGCTGCTGTCTCTGCCCATTGGCCTGTTGACGACACTGATTCTGTTCAATCATCATTTCTTGCATTGGCAGGCAGATCGTCAGGCAGGGAAGAAGACTTTGGTCGTGGTATGGGGCGAAAAAAGAGCGTTGATCTTCTCACGAGTCCTGCTGCTTCTGGCCTGCTTATCATTGATCGCATGCGTATTAGCCGGGGCACTGCCGCCCTATGCATTAATTGCACTGCTGACGATGATTCCATTGTATTTGGTATATGGAAGATTGAAGAGCAACAACCGTTCTGAAGCGTACTTGCCGCTGATGGGCGCTTCAACCATGACGACAATGCGTTGCGGCGCTGTATTAATTCTATCGTTGATCATCCAGGGAATTATTCAGACTTTGTAGAAAGAAGGGGAATTAGATGGAACAACAACGTATTTTTGGTGATTTTCACTCCATTCTGTCTGAGAGCGGAACATGGAAGATCGGCGGCTTTCCACTGCCGGACGGTTCATTCTGGGAATATCGCGAGCCGAATGCAGTCGTAATCGTCCGTAACGGCATCCTGTATGTGCGTGCGCCACTAAGCCGCCAGAACGACCAGATTCAAATTCTCGACAATGCCAAGCATATGTATTATTCCAACGAAGAGGTGGAAGTGCCGGAATCGGGTGAGATCACGTTCGAGCTGCAAATTCGGGCACGCACCCAAGGTACGGTTCCCGGCGACTTGTATGACGGCTACGTATCTTTGAATCTGCTTGATTTCAGCACCGGGGCTGCCCTGGATTTCTTTGCTTCGAACGACAAATATGCCAGTGTGTACGCGGTTCTGCCGTTCCCTGGTGTAGAGGTGCCGGAATCGGACAAGACCCGTTTCTTCTGCATTTTTAAAGAGGAAGATACCCATTTTACCCCGCGCGAATTCAATACGTACAAAATTACGTATAACCGTGGCGAGGACGAAGCGATCTTCTACGTGAACGGTGAAGAGATCCGCCGGGAGAAGAACATTCCAGTCAAGTTCAACAAATTTACCATTGCCCTTGGCATCATGACCGAAAAAGACCTGACGCCGCAAGGCAGCGTATCCGTGCATGGACAAACCGTTATTGCCGAATACTCTCCAGTGACAGTTACGATAAAAGAGTAGTATTATAGAAGAAATAGATTTAGACAGTAAAAAAAGATCATGCCCTTTATCATGGGCATGATCTTTTTGCATTCTTGAGCGAGGGAGCCTTGTGGTGGATATAATGCTACAAGGCCGTATGGGGGAGCTGCAAACTCCCGAGTGGCCAAAGAAGCTGCGCCGACAAGCCCGTGAGTCCCAGAGGGATTCACAGCATGTTCGGCAATGCAACCAGGCAAAGCTGACCGTGTAATACGAGTCTGCGCTGCCCCCTTCTCCGCCCCGCCCCCAAAAAGCCATCCCAGAGGAGTGGGATGGCTCTCTTATGTGGGGGTGGAAAGATTGGAGGCCGCGCCCCAGAATCAGAGGATGTATCCGTGGAGGAGACCTGGCGTTCGCCTTTGAAACCGGGAAAATACCGCAAAGTATAATCCTTATTTTCCTGGTTTCAACAGCGACCGGAGCGAATGCATCCTCTTCCCCATTAGGCCAACAATCTTGGAACACAGCATACATAGAAAGAAGAGGCTGTCCCGATAGTGAACTGCACCCCGTCAAGTAGACAGCACAAATATTAAAAGCTACGAAGCGGCCTTTGTCCTGAATTTCATTGGA
>NZ_LIUT01000003.1:273611-409714 GCF_001277345.1 Paenibacillus solani | reverse complement strand
GTTTTAACCATTAAAAAAGCCCCCCTACAGTAACAGGTTTTATTATTTCACCTGTCTACCGTATGGGGAGCATATCATAGAAGATTAAATATCTTTAACCAGACAGCTCACTAGATGAAAATTACGAAAAGCCAGACTTATTATGAATCCAGTTCGAGCGGCAGAAAGGCATACTCACCCTGTCTTAAAATCTCACCTTGACGAACAGATACCGGGTATTTGAAAAGAGGCCCGTCTATAACGGTGGTGTGAAACTCCCCGCCTTCACCGCAAGGGTCAATACCGCGTGTCTCTAACTCTTCGATATATTCGTCAGTCAGAACCCTCCCCAAGTCGTCTTCCTGCATCCCTAAGGACAGATTTACAGTGACGACCATCGTGGTGAATCCGAGATGAATAAACTCCAGGACTGCTTCTTTATGATCCATTTCCCATAGCGGCATTCCTAGTCCGAGACCCGCATTTTGCGCTATCTTGTCATGCCAGCAGCCATGAGCAGGCATATCGAGATCCCCTGTTACTAACACCTCAGCGCCTTGACTCTTACCCTGTTCCAGGAGCTGCAAGAATACTTTCTCATAATCGGTCCAACTTGCAGCTGCCGTATAAATGGGCAGCCCAATGGAATCAGCTTGTGCCTGAACAAGTGCAGGAGGCAGACCATGGGACCTTGACCGCTTTCCTTCCTCCTCCATCATCACGATGAGCCCCATCGCTTCTCCCTCTTGCATGGCTTTATAGAGAGCTAGAATACTATCTTTTCCTCCGCTAAAAGAGGCTATAAACCGACGCCCGCGGGCGCCATACTTCCAATCTATATCCACTCTGATCCTTCTCCTTTATGCATCTCATTTCTTTATATCATGTCCGTCTTCATGGATGTATTCTAACACTGATAAGTAGGTATAAGTAAAGCTGAGCCTTGGGTAATATGTTAGAATTAGGAAATAAAAGTATGTATCGATTGATCAACAAGGACCTTCCAAGGTTGCGCTTGTAGAAAGCCCGGCCAGTATTATACAACTCTACTTTATGTTTATAATAGTAAGTGGTTGTTTAACAACTTGAATACTCAGAAAACGAGAGGTGAAGGAAGATGATAACTCAGACAGCGATGAAAGCAGCCTTACAGCAATACTTGGATGGCTTCAATAATAAGGATCATGACGCTGTAATTTCTTTATTCGCAGACAATGCGAGAATTGAGGATCCTGTTGGTGGGGGACAGATTATCGAGGGAAAAGAAGCGATCACTTCTTTTTATCAGAGTAGTGTAGCTAGTGTGGAGAAGCTGGAGCTAGCCGCTCCGATTCGCGGTTCCCATGGAAACTCAGCGGCGCTTGCTTTTATAATTAACGTGGAGATGGAAGGAAAAAAAGTTCGCATTCATTGTATCGATGTCATGACCTTTAATGACGAAGGTAAGATTGCAGATATGAAAGCATACTGGGGTCAGGAAGACATTCAGTTTGTTTAACCTAATAATAGAGGCTTATCCAGAGGTTCGAATGAACCCGGGATAAGCCTCTTTGATTTATTGGTTCAGGTGAGACTTCAGAAGTTCATCCTCGGCGTCTGGGAACAATGCCAGACTATGGCGCCTCCAAGATTTTTGTTGTTGGTATACTGCACCTTTGCCTCCGAATTTCTTTCTTACCAGAATGATTCCAAGGAATTTGGGGGCAACAGGGAGGGGAGGGTAGGAGCGTTGCGTACGCAGAACGCCTTGCACGCAAAAAGAAGCTGCCCCCTAAGATTAATCTTAGGGGACAGCCCCTTCACTCCATTATTTCAGATCTTCAATTGAATTAGCTTCCACATAAGACGGAACCACAAGGCCGGTTTTTACGCCTTCCATGTTAGCGCCAAGGTCTTCCACTTTGTCCTTGAACTTATCCCAGTAGTCGGCATGCGTGAGTGGCAGCCAAGCTGCTACTGTTGCATCCACGTCGCCATTGGCAACACCAGTCCACATTGGGCCTGCTTCTACTTGAAGCGCGTCTACTTTATATCCCAGCTTGTCTTCCATGATTACTTTCAGAAGATTGGTGCTGGCGATCTCGGAATCCCAAGCGACATAACTGAATTTGAAGCTTTTGCCGTCAACCGGCTGAACACCTTCAAGCCATGCGTCAACTTTCTCAGTGTTGCTGTCTGCCCACTCTTTAGCGGCAGCTTCAGGATCTTGGCCTTCTTGAATCGCGGTCATAATCTCACCCATGTCATCAGAGGTCCATTTGAAGTTGCTCAGGAACTTGTAAGCTTCCGGATGATCTTCCTTGAGTCCAAGACGGACAACCGTATGAATCTCTTCAGCTTCACCGTATACTTTCTTCGGATCATCCAAATATTTCAGATCATATTTGGCAAACATCCAGTGTGGAGTCCATCCGGTAATAATGATCGGATCTTCGTTCTTGATGGCTTTGTTGAGGGTTGCCGTCATGGCAGCGCCCGAACCTTCAATCAGTTTCCAGTCCGTCAATCCATATTCTTCAATAGCAGCAGCTGTTGCCTTCATGATACCTGCGCCTGGATCGATACCGATGATTTCATGTTTAACTTGTTCGCCGAGAGAAGCGGTTGAGCCTCCATTCGTACCTTTGTCGGTTTTGCCATCCGCTCCGTCTTTTCCGCTCTGTCCGCAAGCAGACAGCACCAGAATGGCGACTAAGCTTAGTAACAACCAAAATTTCTGTTTCTTCAAATCAAGCACCCCTTTTTTTAGATTTAAATATATTTTGTGTAAAGCGGTCGAGGACGATCGCCAGAATGACGACAGCCAGACCGGCTTCAAACCCTTTACCAATTTGCAGTTGAGTTACTGCACGGTAGACCTCGGCACCGATGCCTTGCGCACCGATCATTGAGGCAATAACAACCATCGACAACGAGAGCATGATGGTCTGGTTAATGCCGGCCATTAAGGTTGGCATCGCGAGCGGAAGCTGAACCTTGAACAGTTTCTGTCCAGAAGTGGAGCCGAATGCATCCGCAGCCTCCGTTAATTCACCCGATACTTGCATAATGCCAAGGCGGGTCAGGCGAATCGTTGGCGGAATGGCGAAGATAACTGAAGCGATAACCCCTGGCACCACACCGAGGCTGAAGAATGTGACAGCTGGCAGCAAGTACACAAAAGCCGGCATCGTCTGCATAAAATCGAGGACCGGTATGATGACTCGGGATGCATTCTTGCTATAGGCCGCCCATATTCCCAGCGGAACGCCTAGAATAATGGATATCAATGCCGCCGTAATAACCAGGCTCAGTGTGCTCATCGTTTGTGGCCAGTAGCCCAAGTTATCGATAAGCAGAAAACCGATGGCTGTGAACAATGTCAACGGCAGACGGCCCAAGAGATAGGCAATGACAGCCAGAATGACAATGAACAGATACGGATGGGGCAGCAAGAACAGATCGGTAAACAACTGCACCACGTTTTCGATGATGAAGGAGATCGCGTCAAACAATCCGGAAAAAACATCTCCCAACCACTCGACAAATGAATCAATCCAGCTTGCGAGAGGAATCTTAGGCATCTTGTGTAACCCCCTCGTGCTTGCTTTCTCCAGCCAAGGCGCCAAGAACGGCACCGCGGACGATGACGCCCATCAATCTGCCGGTATCATCCACAACGGCGAGTGGCACCTTGGACATGCTCGTAATTTCAAACAATTCATTTAGCAGTGTGTCGGGTCCGACACTCGGACCGTCCGTGATAAGAATATCCGCAAGCTTAAGATTATTCTTCATGGCATTCGACGCATCTTCTGCAGTAATGACGCCAAGCAGCTTCTTAGAACGGTCGATGACGAACAGATTCGAGATCCCCCGTTCGCGCATAAGCTCCAGCGCAACACGAGGCCCGCGGTCCATCGTAATAGTCTCTGGGCGGCGCATAACATGTGAAGCGGTAAGCACTTTGGAGAGATCGACATCTTCCACGAACCGTTCAACATAATCGTTGGCAGGCTGGGTCAAGATTTCTTCCGGCGTTCCGATCTGTACAATCGAACCGTCCTTCATTAAGGCAATGCGGTCCCCGATGCGAAGTGCCTCATCCAGATCGTGAGTAATGAACACGATGGTTTTCTTCATTTTGTCTTGAAGCTCGATCAATTCATCCTGCATATCTCTGCGGATCAGTGGATCCAGGGCACTGAAGGCCTCATCCATCAACAGAATTTCGGGATCATTGGCGAGTGCGCGGGCAAGCCCGACACGCTGCTGCATGCCGCCGCTGAGCTGATCGGGCATTTTATCCTCCCAGCCCTTCAAGCCCACAAGCTCAAGTGACTTCATGGCCGCTTCGCGGCGCTTGCTCTTGTCTACCTTTTGAATCTCTAACCCGTATTCCACATTGTCTACAACCGAACGATGGGGGAACAGGGCGAATTTCTGGAAAACCATGCTGATTTTCTTGCGGCGCACTTCCCGCAGCTGCTCTTTGTTCATTTTTCGAAGATCTTTGCCATGAATCAATATTTCACCCGATGTTGGTTCAATCAACCGATTTAGCAAACGCACGAGTGTAGACTTGCCGCTGCCGGACAGCCCCATAATCACGAAAATCTCGCCTTCATGAATATCGAAGCTGACTCGGTTGACGCCAACCGTTATATTTTTCTCTTTCGCAATTCGCGCTTTACTCCAGCCTTGCTCAAGCAATTGAATCCCTTGTTCCGGATTCGCGCCGAACAACTTGCTGACTTTGTTAACTTGCATGATAGCCAAAGATACTCCTCCTTTTTATTGTAGAGAGACTCTTTCCCTTGAACGAATGAGTCTTTGTCGCTGTCGTCTCGTAAACCCATGTCACCCATTGTAACAACCGATACGTAAAGTATCAAACGTTATATCCGTACGTAAAGTACGTACAGTAAAAACTGTACAATGTTATCCTTTGAAATGCTCCCATATGCTCCTATATGCTCTTGGGCGATGTTCTTTACTTTTAAAATAGCTTTCCCTACAATAGATCAGAGAATGTGTGTGGGTTGGGTTTGTTTAGATTTGTTGGAGATCGTTCACACTACACTTCGAGTCCACCAAGTTATGCTGACATGACTTCTTGGATGGCTATAGAAAGAGGAGGCTGCAAGCATGGGCTTGTACCATTTAGATGATGAACGGCAGGCAGCCGTGCATAAGATTCGTAAGCGAGTCATTGAAAATATTGGACGGAATATGGATTTGTACGGCATTCCAGTCTCAACGGGACATTTATATGGGCTGCTATATTTTGCGGATAAACCGATGAACCTGGATGAAATGGGACAGGAAATGAAGATGAGCAAAACCAGCATGAGTACAGGCGTGCGGACACTGCTCGATTATAAAATGGTCAACAAGGTATGGGAGAAGGGTTCCCGCAAGGACTTGTATGAAGTGGAGTACGACTGGTACCAGAGTTTTGTGGATTTCTTCGATATTAAATGGCGTAAATCGGTGGAGAGCAATATTCATGTTCTGCGAAAAGCGCTGGACGAAACGGAGAAGCTGCGCAAAGCGCATGAAGATGATGAAGAACTGACAGCGGTGCTGCAAGAGGATCAGGCGAAGATGCGTGAGGCCGTTGCTTACTATAAATGGCTGGAGCGATTGATTGATACTTTAGTGGATGGCGAGATTTTTAATTATGTGCCAAAAGAGCCGCCGGAGGGCAAAATCTGATATTGAAAGTGGAGAAATTGCCCAGTATAATGATGGGTAAGGCAATGCTTACCCAGGAGGTACAACCTGATTTGATCAGGTTGTGCCTTTTTTTGTTGGTTGGATCGCCTTGAGAGTTGGAACCGCATCGCGAATGCGTCGGGTGCAAAATTAGTCAGGAGGGGTTAGAATG
This sequence comes from Paenibacillus solani, assembly GCF_001277345.1. Lineage (GTDB taxonomy): Bacteria > Bacillota > Bacilli > Paenibacillales > Paenibacillaceae > Paenibacillus_AQ > Paenibacillus_AQ solani. The sequence continues at coordinate 403,866 of NZ_LIUT01000003.1, read as the reverse complement.
GTCAGTATGTCCTCAAGAATGGTAGAAGTTGCGGATTTTCCATCGGTTAGCTTAGGTAATACCCGAAGTTTGTATGTATATCTTCCGCCTAGTTATCATGAGAATACGGAGAAGCATTATGCCGTACTCTATATGCATGACGGGCAGCATGTATTTTCGGCCGATGAGCGAGGCGGCTCGTGGGATATGCATCTCACCGCGGATCGGCTGGTTTCCGAAGGACGGATGGAGGAGATTATTATCGTTGGAATTGCAACGGTTCCCCATCAAAGACTGAATGAGTACTTTCACGACAATCCGAGGATGCATCATGTATTCGAGCCCCCGTTTGCCGGCGAACAGTACGAATCATTTATCATTGAAGAAGTTATGCCATATATCAATCAGCAATTTCGGACGCTGAGAGGACCGGAACATACCGCGATGATGGGCTCATCCGCAGGCGGCATCGTCACCTACAATATTGGCTTTAGAAGGCCGGATGTGTTCGGAAGCATTGCGGTCATGTCGCCTTATTTTGTCAAAGCCCATTTTGATGGTGGGGGTGAGCTGAAAGAACACCCCTTTTATGAAAGATACGGCACGCACCCGAAACTTCGAATTTGGCTGGATATGGGCGGAGCAGAAGGGATCTTCATGGAAAAATACGCACAGCAGGAAGCAGAGCGTCTCATCCAAGACGGCTTTGTGCCCGGAGAAGATCTCATGCTGTTCTTGGATCCGGGAGCGGCTCACAGCCAAAGTGACTGGGCGGGAAGAGCGCATGCACCGCTGCTGTATTTTTTCGGCGACATTGGAGAACCTGCCTCGATTAAGCTCTATGGAGATAGTGTTGTGGGCGTAAGAGGACCCATCAAACAACTGAATCCGGTTATTACATATGACAGTGGATTTGTTCACACGTTAATGAACGGAACATACCATGTGGAGTCTCCGGAATTGCTCATGCTGCTGCCGGATGGAACGTTAAAGCCCCAAACTACCGGCAGCAGCAGGATTACTCTACAAATGGGGAAATTGATCGCAGATAAAGAGATTACAATCGTAGAGGAATTGCCCGAGCTTGTGAAAGTCGCGATTCAGGTGAAGGTACCGCCTTCAACGCCGGTTTCTCCGATGATCTATGCCGGATTTGAGATTCCGTACTGCGGAGAAGGTGTGTACAAGGGGTGTGCGATGGTACCACATGGCTTGTCTTTTACGTTCAAGGTGTCAAGAGGGTTTGGATTGCATGAGAAGATTGGCGATCCGGAAGTGAAGCGGCGCTCTTTTACAGCTTTATCGGATATGGAGCTGTTATATGAGGTTGAGGACTGGGATATTTGAAATGAACTAGCAAAAGTAATACATCGGAGGTTGAGACATAATGATGACGATCAGATCAGCAAGACCACAGGATGCGCCCGAAGCCGCTAGACTTCTGTATGATGCTCTGCACGATATAGCGCATCAACTGACGGGGGAAGCAGAGGAAGAGAAGGCTTTGGAAGTGCTGGAGCAATATTTTCGGGCGGATGAAGGCAGGCTTAGCTATCGTCAGGCAGCTGTGGAAGAGATCGATGGGAAAGTAGCGGGCATTGTGGTTGCTTATGGGGGCGATCAAGCCGCCGAGTTGGATCGTCCGATTCTGGATCGTCTGCGGAAGCTCAAGAACGACCCTTCCCTGGCGCTGGACAAAGAAGCGGATGAGGATGAATATTATATCGATACATTATCTGTTTCTCCGCAGTTTGGCGGAAAGGGGATTGGTTCAGCTCTGATACGTCACGTGGAGAATCAGGCAAAGGAACGAATGTATCGTCAGATCGCCCTTGCCGTGGTGACGGACAATCAACGTGCCTATTCTTTATACGATAGAAGAGGTTATAGAACAGATAAGGAAATTATGATTAACGGGCATGTTTATTATCATATGGTCAAACCCGTTTAGAAAAAAATAACGATAAATATAAGCCGCCTATTTACAAATGGTAATAGGTGGTTTATTATTATGCCATACCGATCTAATAAATTAGAATGATAAACTAAATTAGAACAAACTAAATTTATCGTATGTTTTAGAAATTTGGAAACTTGAACATTTAACCTAATTCGATTGGAGTGTTTTTTATGAATGAAGATCAGAATCAGAGCATCGAGATATCGGTGGAACAAGCGAAGCTGCTCGGCAGCGCACAGCGGGTGAAGATTATCGGAACCATGCTGGATATGGCCAAAACCGCCAAGCAAGTAGCGGATGAATTGGGAGAATCGCCAGGGAGCATTCACTATCATATCCTGAAGTTATATGAAGGCGGATTAATAGATTTGGTGGAGACCCGGGCCGTTGGCGGCATTGTAGAGAAATACTATAAGTCTAAAGCGAAGTGGTTTAACACCAAGGGAACGCAGATGGTTGATCCGGTTCTAGCCGACGATTATGCAGCGGCCAGCCGCACAAGAATAAGCTTGAGAATGCAGTTGAATGCCGAGCAGTATCAGGAAATGACGCAGGAATTCAGGGAACTGCTTGAAAAATGGGTGAATAAGACTCTCGCAAGCAAAGAGGACAACAGTAAGGAATATGCGGTAGGGATCAACGTGGTTTCAACAGAAACATCCGAATAGGAAAGGCCTTACAGCCTTTTCCTATTCCAAACTAAACTATCAAACTATAACTTAAGGAGTGCTTCCTTATGAACATTTTAAAGAATCGCAATTTTCTGCTGTTATTCGTTGGCCGGATCCTTACGAATATCGGCGATAGCCTGTATGCGGTAGCTGCCATGTGGCTGGTATACGATCTGGGAGGCTCGACATTGTATACAGGTCTTGCCGGATTCCTCTCGATTCTCCCTCGAATCATTCAATTGTTATCCGGACCGATGATTGACCGCGTTCCGTTACGGGGGCTATTAGTGTACACCCAATTGTCTCAAGCGCTTCTGCTGTTGATCGTTCCGCTTGCATTTTATTTCAATTTTCTGACGGTGGGCCTTGTACTGGCGGTTACGCCGATTCTATCCACGCTGAATATGTGGGTATATCCGGCCCAAATGTCGGCCCTTCCCAAAATTCTCGATAAGAAGCAGCTCACGCAAGGCAACTCGCTGTTCTCCTTAGCCTATCAAGGCATCGATGTCGCTTGTAATGCCATATCCGGCGTATTGATTATTGTGCTGGGGGCAGTCTCCCTGTATTTATGGAATTCGATTGGGTTTTTCATCGGAGCGTTGTTATTCTCGCAGTTGAAAATCAAGAAATCTATCAAAACTTCTGATAACAACGATAACAAAACATCTATGAGAACCACATCAGCTCCAAAATCGATGCGAAATGCCCTTAATAATTATTGGATGGACATGAAGGAAGGGCTTCGTTACATCCTGGCAACCCCACTCGCACGGGTACAGATGGGGATTATTGTGATCAATGCTGCGGGCGGCGCTACCTTTACGGTTATGCCTGCTTTTGCCGACAGCCTCGGAGGAGCCGGCGTGTACGGCGTATTGCTTATGGCACAGGCTTGCGGAAGTTTGCTGGGTGCGATATTGGCTCCGTATTTGAAGCTGGAACGTCTGCCTCTTGGGTATCTTTTTGCCGGAGCGTTTTGCCTATCGGGCGCAGCATGGTGCCTTAGCGTATTTACCCCCTGGACTTGGCTTGTCGTTCTGGTATACGGTCTAGCCTGGTTTCCCGGAGGCATTACGAACGTTATCATCAATTCGGTCATTCAGAAGGCGATTCCTGCGAAAAGATTGGGCACTGTTTTCGCGGCAGCGAGCGGACTCAGCGGGATTGCGATGCCGCTTGGCAGTTTGATCGGTGGTTCTCTTGGCGTGGTTGCTGCAAGTTCTTCCGTTATCGCGGGATGCGGAATTGCTGTATTCTGCGTAGGGATCTTCTGGGTGTTCGACTCGACTACCCGCAGTTTGCCATCACCTGACCATGTGGATGAAGAATGGTTCGCGCCGTATACAAAGGCTGTTCCTGAGCAGTCAGTTGTGCATACCACCTCTTAAAGTTCTCCTCTCTGGGTGGAATGAGATGATCTGCACGATATAGAAGATCAATATAGTTCTGTTCTACAGAACCTATAAAAAACGAGCAATGTGTGAATCGTGATCATCCATGATCGCTAAGCCCATAGTTCGTTTTTTCGTTCCAAGCCGTTATAGAGCCTGCTTTGGTTTACGTTCACGGTGCTTGTCAGGCTAGTCTGCATAATGTGACCAAGTCCCTCATAGACATGTATCAATCAAGTCAAAACAAGTGTTGAAGGGGATGATGACATGCGCCGGATTTCATGGGTGCTGCTCGCGGTAGTATTATGCTTAACCACAGTACTGGCGGGATGCGGGAAGAAGAATGCAGACAGCGTTGTGAAGGATCTGGGCAAGGTGGCGGATAAGCTGGAGGGCGCCAAAGGGGCTTACCAGGGAGCGGGTGTTATGACCATACATACCGGTTCGGCGCCACAGGAATATCAGGTTGAAGTATGGTACCAATCTCCGTCTTACTACCGGATCAGCTTAACCAATGGGCAAAAGAACATTACGCAAATCGTACTTCGTAACGATGATGGGGTGTTCGTGCTGACGCCTAGCTTAAACAAGAGCTTCCGCTTCAAGAGCGACTGGCCGGATAATCAGGGGCAGGTCTATTTGTATCAAACACTGCTGAGCAGCATTCTGAGCGATAACACCCGTCAGTTTGTCGAGGACAAGGATAGTTACGTATTTGATGTGGCAGCCAACTATCACAGTCATTCCTTGATTCGTCAGAAGATCTGGCTCGCCAAGGACAACTATACGCCGAAACAGGTACAAGTGTCTGATACGGAGGCGAACGTTGTCGTTGAGGTCAAATTTAATACCTTTACCTTCGATACGAACCTGACCAAGGATTCATTTGATACGAACAGAAATATGAGTGCAATGAATAATACGGAGGGCACTTTGGCCGAAGTGGACGAGAATGGAGTACCCGTGGCCTCCACGACAGAGGGTAGTGACTCCCAAGGGCCCGATGGTTTGACGGAAACGGCCACAGGCCGCGACATGGGATCGTTCGGCATTGTCTATCCGGCCTATGTACCGGCAGGGGTAACGGAGCCGGACACGATGGAAATCCCGGAGAGCAAGGATCATGCGGTTATTTTGAAGTACGATGGCATATACCAGTATACGATTATGGAATCCAGACCCGTGGACCGTGCCGTTTCCCTCGTACCGGGAGAGGCCGTGTATATCGACTTTACGACGGTTGGTCTGCTCACAGGCGATCAACAGAGAACACTGACCTGGAATTCGGATGGAGTAGAGTACCGGATTACCAGCGCTAACCTGCCTGTCGAAGAAATGAAGAAAGTCGCTGCTTCCATGCAGGGAGAATCGGGTAAATAATATGAAGCAGGCGGATACCAACCATTGAAGGAGGGCTATACTCCGACAATGAGGCCATTCGCCTCTTTTTCCAAATAGAGGAACTTTGTCGAGAGTCCTGACGCGATTTCTTGCCGGTAATTCGATGTTTCACCAAGTTTCGTCATTCGAAGGGAACCACGAACCTCATAAATAAGCAGTTGGTCTCAATTGACAGTTGCCCTTTGGAACATTACCATTAATCTATTGTAAGCCTAATGCTTTTTTCTCAAAATGGTAAGAAGGTGACTGGAATTGCAAGCGATATATCGACCTACCTTGGCGGAAATCAACCTGGACCATCTGCGCGCCAATTATAACGCGTTTCGTGAGGCGTTGCCGAGCCGAATGACATTGCTTGCTTGTGTGAAGGCGAATGCCTATGGTCACGGAGCTGTCGAAGTGGCACATGAACTTCAGCAACTGGGAGTGGCTTATTTAAGCGTAGCATTCCTCGATGAAGCGCTTGAGCTTCGGCAAGGAGGCATCACAAGCCCGATCTTGGTGCTCGGTTATACACCGCCGGAAGCTGTACAGACTGCTTATGAGCATGATGTAACGCTGACCCTGTTCAGTCCGGAAGTGCTCCAAGCGATTAAGGCTTTGCCGGTTACGCCGGAGAAACCGCTCAAGGTACACATCAAGATTGACAGTGGAATGGGTCGTTTAGGCCTGCTTCCTGGTGAAGATGCGATTTCTTTTATAGAAGAGGCATCTTCACAGCCGCAGGTGATTGTCGAAGGAATGTTTACCCATTTTGCAAGAGCGGATGAACACAACAAAGACTATACATTGGAACAGTACCGCCGTTTTCAGGGCGTAGCGGACGCTCTTCGGGATAAGGGCTATCTTATTCCTATTATACATACGGGCAACAGTGCTGCTGCCATCGATACACCTGAGCTATCCTATAATATGGTACGTATTGGTATTGCATTGTACGGACTATACCCTTCGGATGAGGTGAATCGAAGAACAGTGACTCTCCGCCCTGTCATGACGTTAAAGACTAAACTGGTCTACGTCAAAAATTTACCTCCGCATTCCGGAATCAGTTACGGGACGAAGTATGTAACAGAGCAGGAAGAGCGAATTGGAACCCTTCCGATCGGTTACGCTGACGGCTTCTCACGTATATTGAGCGGTAAAGCGGAAGTATTAATACGCGGCCGCCGCACCCCTGTTGTCGGAAATATCTGTATGGACCAATGTATGGTATCGCTCAAACTTTTCGCCGAGGAGGCGGAACAAATCAAAGCTGGTGAAGAGGTTGTACTCATCGGCCAGCAATCTGGCGAATGCATTTCGGCAGAGGAGCTGGCAGCCAAGCTGGGGACGATCCCCTACGAGGTCGTCTGCATGATTGCCCACCGGGTTCCACGTCTGTATACACGCAGGGATAAACCTGTGAAGACCGTGAACGCGCTCTGGAACAACCTGTAAAGAAGCACTGTACATGAGTCAATTATTTGAGGAAAGAAGGAATACGTACAGACCATACCGAATTAGGAATTATGTCGTTAATGTCTGTACGAAAGTGTCGATTGTAGTTTATAATGATATGCAGCATACTTGATATACCTTCGGCATATATATTCTTTTGTATAAATTTCCTTAAATAAAGTAATACTTGTGCACAGGGTGAGAAGGTTGTGGGGGTGTAATAGAAGGTGGCCAATATGCAGAACACCAAAAGAATTATGATCAGTTTGCCGGATCATCTTTTGCAGGAAGTGGACGGGATCGCTCAGCTGGAAAATTCCAACCGCAGTGAGCTTATTAGGCAGGCCATGAAGTTGTACCTGAATGAACGGAAAAAACGTTACATTCGCGAATCCATGCAGCGAGGTTATATGGAAATGGCCAAAATTAACCTGACCATGGCTTCTGAGGCGTTTCACGCGGAGGAAGATGCAGACAATACTCTAGACCGCTTAGTAAGCGGGGTGTAAACAGTGATCGTTAAACGGGGCGACGTATTTTTTGCGGATTTATCGCCTGTTGTCGGTTCGGAGCAAGGCGGCGTAAGGCCAGTTCTTGTGATTCAGAACGATATCGGCAATCGATTTAGTCCGACTGTAATTGTTGCAGCCATTACGGCACAGATTCAAAAAGCCAAGCTGCCGACTCACGTCGAAATTGACGCGGCGTCGCATGGATTTGACCGGGATTCCGTAATTTTGCTGGAACAGATCCGGACGATTGACAAGCAGCGGCTAACCGACAAAATCACCCATCTTGATGACGAAATGATGCGCAAGGTGGATGATTCCCTGCAAATTAGTCTGGGCTTGATTGATTTTTAGCTTCAGTCAAGTGCCGCATAACCACATAGAACAAGGATGCCAAAGAAACCTCAAGGGATGAAATTCCCTTGGGGTTTTTGACATGGAATGCAGGCCTGTTGGCAACAGGCCGAATATAAAACCGAGTATTATGTATTCGTGGGGATGAGTACGTATGCGGTAGTGACCGCTGCAGCTATGAAGAGAAGGCAGACTACGGACCAGGCAATTGCATGTTTGTCATTCATCTAGGATGCCCCCTGATTAGTAAGTGGGATTCGTACTCTAAGTATATAAAGTCAATCTTAAAATCAGATGAAACAGACATTAATCGCAGCTTAAAGCCATGTATTGTGAGTGATGTAGTGGAAATGAGCGCTTAAGTTTGGGATAATAGCAATATAGTTTCAATGTAGAAAGAGGGATATCATTGTCTGAAATAGAAGCTGTTGTGGAAGTAAATGAAGAACAGATTCGCAAGGAAGAATTGAAACGGATCGTGAAGCAAATCGCGAAGGAACTTCAATTGTCCGAGAAACAGGTGCGCACAACCGTTGAACTTCTGGATGAGGGCAATACCATACCGTTTATTGCGCGTTACCGTAAGGAAATGACAGGTGAACTGGATGAGAACCAATTGCGTAATATCGAAGAGCGTACAGGCTATCTGCGCAATTTGGAGGTCCGTAAGCGGGAAGTCATCCGCATCATAGAGGAGCAAGGCAAGCTGACAGAAGAGCTTAAAGCATCAATTACAGCTGCCGTTAAGCTGCAGGAGGTAGAAGATCTCTACCGTCCGTATAAGCAGAAACGCAAAACAAGAGCTAGCGTGGCTAAGGAAAAAGGTTTGGAGCCCCTGTCGGAATGGATATGGTCACAGCCGAAGCAAGCGGATGTGATGGTGGAGGCCGCCAAGTATATCGATGAGGAGAAGGGCGTGGCTTCTGCAGAAGAGGCTGTGCAGGGCGCAATGGATATACTGGCTGAGAACATTGCTGATGACGCCACCATTCGTTCCTGGGTACGTAGATATAGTCTGGATCATGGCATCTTGACCTCAGAGGCGAAGGATACCGAAGTGGAATCCGTATACGAGAACTATTACAATTACCGTGAATTGGCGAAGAAAATGCCGCCGCACCGGATTTTGGCCATAAACCGCGGTGAGCGCGAGAATATTCTGAAGGTCGGACTTGACGTTCCTTCCGAATCCGTTCATGCATATATCGGCAAGCAGGTGCTTACAGGTCCATCCGCAGTGACGGATATTCTTACAGCGGTGATTGAGGACTCTTACAAGCGTCTCATTGCTCCATCAATTGAGCGTGAAGTACGGGGCGAGCTGACGGAAAAAGGGGAGAACCAGGCGATCTCCATCTTTGCCGGGAACCTGCGCAGCTTGCTGCTGCAGCCTCCGGTCAAGGGACGATGTGTGCTGGGCGTCGATCCGGCTTACCGTACAGGTTGCAAACTCGCGGTGGTAGATGATACGGGCAAGCTGCTTGAGGTAGCAGTTACGTATCCGACGCCGCCAGCTAATAAGAAGCAGGAAGCGGCTGCGAAGTTCAAGGAGCTCATTGCCAAATACGGCATCAAGCTCATCGTTATCGGCAATGGCACAGCATCGCGTGAAACCGAGCAGTTCGTAGCTGAAGAGGTCATTGCAGAACTGGCTAATCCTGAGCTTGCTTACCTTATCGTAAATGAAGCGGGAGCCAGTGTGTACTCCGCCTCCAAGCTCGCTCAAGAAGAGTTCCCGGATCTGGATGTTGCCGAGCGAAGCGCGGCCTCGATTGCACGCCGGGTACAGGACCCGCTGGCCGAGCTGGTGAAGATCGATCCGAAGTCGATCGGCGTGGGCCAGTATCAGCATGATGTGAGCCAGAAGCATCTGGAAGAAAGCTTGAAGGCTGTCGTGGAATCGGCGGTTAACCATGTCGGGGTGGACGTGAATACAGCATCGCCTTCGCTGCTTTCTTATGTAGCCGGCATTAATGCTACCATTGCTAAGAATATCGTGAAGTATCGGGAAGAGAACGGGAAGTTTGTCAGCCGGAAGCAGCTGCAGAAGGTTCCACGTCTGGGTGCCAAGACATTCGAACAGTGCGTAGGCTTTATGCGGATCTCCGAAGGCGAGAACATGCTGGACCGTACTCCGATTCACCCGGAATCCTATGCAGTGGTTGATCGTTTGTTTAAGGAGCTTCAGGTTGGCCTGGACAAGCTGGGAAGCAAGGAACTGGCCGAACTGCTGGATGCCCAGCAGCCGGAGAGTCTTGCCGTGAAGCTGGAGGTTGGTGTGCCGACCCTTCGTGACATTCTGGACAGCTTGCAGCGTCCTGGACGCGATCCGCGGGAGGAATTGCCTCTGCCAATATTCCGCCAGGACGTATTGAAGATCGAGGATCTTGTGCCAGGTATGGAGCTGCAGGGAACGGTACGCAATGTCATCGATTTCGGTGCCTTTGTCGATATCGGCATCAAGAGCGACGGCCTGGTGCATATCTCTCAGTTGAGCGATGGATTTGTGAAGCACCCGATGGATGTCGTCTCCGTAGGCGATAACGTGACTGTATGGGTTCTGAACGTGGATTTGAAGAAAGGTCGCGTCGGTTTGACGATGCGCCAGCCGAAAAACCAATAATCAAGGCAAGAATCTGATGAGTTGAATCACATATAGAAACGCCGCATGAATCCTTTGGATCATGCGGCGTTTTTTCTAAAATATGTTTTCAATTAGCCATCTGATGTATCGGACTGTAATTTCTTTTTGGCACGGAAACGGCGGACCTTCATGAGGTTGCCACACATTTTATCATCACAATAACGTTTGGAACGGTTTCGAGTATCATCATAATAGATCCACAAACAATCGGGGTTGTCACAGATTCGGATACGAGTGGATTCGCCTTCCGATAACGTAGTTGCAAAAGAAGCGGCAATATCAGCAGCAACTCCCTTTAAACCTGGATTCATGGTTCTAAAGGATAGCGTATAATTCCCCTCTTCGTTTGAGTGTAGCTCGCGTAAGACAAGCTCCTCCGACATCCAACGGTTTAATTCTTCAATTCGCCAACCTGGCGAAGTCCCGCCTGCGACAATATATTGTACAAATTCCTTCAGGAAGGAACGGAGCTGCTGTAAGTACTTAATATCTTCTTGATCTAGCGGCAAGTTAACCAGGAACTGATGCCGGTTCATAAAGCTTTGCAGTTGGTACGGATTTAGAAGCCGGTCCTCATATTTTCCGGACCCTCTCCAGTCATGCCATTCGCTATTTAGAAAGTCATCCCAAATCATGCTGCCCATCCTTTCTTATTTGCCATTATTGTAACAATCAAAACAAGATATGACTAGTTACTTGAGTTAGCAGGAGGGGTGTGTTATTTTGTATGTAATAATGTAACTATCTAAATGAATTAAGGTGGTTACAACAATGAACTATGGGAGGCGATGGATATGGGTTTACGAGACGTACTGCTGGATCAGTGGGATAAAGCCATGGTAAAAGAGGATTGGTATCCTCCGACATCACATGCTCTTAAGGATATTACAGCTCAGCAGGCTTTGTGGAAGCCGGAAGGCATGGCCGTAAACTCCATCTGGGAGAATGTCCAACATCTTCTATACTACAAGCAGCGGCTAGTATCTAGATTGAACAACATACCGTTTCAGTTTGAAGTGGAGACCAATGATGAGACGTTTAATATACGCGATGCTAGTGAAGAGGAATGGATTCGTGCTAGACAGGATTTGTTTGAAATACATGTTGTATTAAGAAAAAAGCTTGAGCAGATGCATGAGGAGGAGCTGTTGAAAGCGTCGGAAGGCATACTGAGCTTAATTACTCATGATGCATATCATACGGGACAAATTATTTTTCTACGGAAACTTCAGGGCTCCTGGCCTGATAAACGAAGCTTTCTATAGGTACGAATTCGCGGATGCATTCATTCTTATCTCAAAAGCAAAAATAAGCCGGACAGGGCGTCCGGCTTATTGTCTCATACCTATGGATCGATTACAGAGCCCTAACGGGCATTCGAGTTTTCTTGGCCGGGGGAATTCCGGTAAAAATACCAGCATTCGTTCAGCAGCTTGATCTGACGCCGGTCCTTTTTGCGAAACGCGCGTGTTAATTGATTGCAGAGCCATTGCGGCAAGGGTATCTCCTCCTCTTGCTAATTCCATCTGTATGGATAGCATATGGGGAAAATGCCCAAAGCGTGCAGGTCTACCTTGATTATTGCGCTTCTTCCTCGTACCATTGCTCAAGCTGAGCTTGAAGAGCCCGTATTTCGGTGAGCAGCGAGATGAGCGGATACTCTGTTTCGTTCAGAGAAGCAAAGGCTTGTTCAAGCTCATTTATATATTCCAGACCACCTTGAATGCTGAGCGATTCCTGGAGCAGATCCAGATTGTCACATTCGGCTACAGCAAGAGGAAGCGAAGGCTTGCTTGGGGTGGTGAGCTTACTGATTTCTTTGTTCAGACGTAGATTTAGTGCACTGAGCTGATATGCATAGTCACTGGGCATCTCGACAAATTGCAGCTTGTCCTGCCCTTTAAGAATAACGTAGCGCATGTTCGGCATGTTTGCAGGTTCTCCCTCCATACTTTCTACTTGACAGTGTAGCCCAGAGGGAAGTTAAAATTCAAGTAGATTTATAAGGTGAGGAAGGATTAGACACAGTGATGAGAAACGAGATGAGCAATGAGGAGCTACAGGCTTGGGTTGAGAAAATCTCGCTGGAGAGCTTCCGGGTTCCATTCAGGCATCAGGCGACGTTTAACCCGCGCTTGTCCTCAACAGGCGGCCGTTATTTCATGAAAAGCCATCATATCGAGATCAATCCCCATCAGCTTGCTACGCATGGCAGGGAAGAGGTGGAGAAGATCATCAAGCATGAGCTGTGCCACTATCATCTGCATATTGCGGGCAGGGGATATCGGCACCGGGATGCTGATTTCAAAAGCCTGCTGCAAGCCGTTGGAGGAAGCCGTTATTGCAAATCCTTGCCGAAGGGCAAGGGAACGGGGCGCAAACCTGAACCCTATCGCTATATGCTTCGCTGCAGCGCCTGCGGGACCGAATACCTGCGTAAACGTAAAATGAATCCTGCCCGGTATCGCTGCGGAAAGTGCAGCGGGAGACTTACGCTTCTGGAACTTGACTCCCCCAACAAGTCATGATAAATTATTAGTATTGAATTAACGTTCCCTGATAGCTCAGTTGGTAGAGCACTCGACTGTTAATCGAGTTGTCACAGGTTCGAGTCCTGTTCGGGGAGCCATATGGAGAGATACCCAAGTGGCTATAAGGGGACCCTCTGCTAAGGGGTTAGACTGCGTAAGCGGTGCGAGGGTTCGAATCCCTCTCTCTCCGTTTAGAGAAACATCATTAAAGCTCCCAACGCGAAAGCGAAGGGAGCTTTTTTGTACAGGGATGAGAACCCTCAGAGAGGGTTCGTCGGAGCATAAGCGGCGTTAGGGATACATCGCAGTCTCGACCGAAGGGAGAGTATCCCTCTCTCTCCGTTGAGTGTTACATCGAAGAAAGCTCCCGATTGCGAAAGCGATTGGGAGTTTTTTTGTGTAGGGATGAGAGCCCTAGATAGGGTTCGTAGGAGCATGATAACAGCGTCACGACCCAAGGGAGAACATAGCTCTACTTCGTTAAATGTGAAAGGGGGAAGCTTAATGAAACAGATTATAGCAATGGGCGGTGGTGGTTTCTCAATGGAGCCGGATAATCTCTTGCTTGATCGCTATGTTTTAGAACAAGTGTCGAAAGAGAGGCCCGCAGTGTGTTTTGTTCCGACGGCAAGCGGGGATGCGGATGGTTATGTGGAACGGTTCTATCAAGCTTTTAGGGAATTACCATGTACCCCCAGCCATTTGTCGCTATTCCAGCCGAATTTTGACGATCTTCAGTCTTTTGTACTTGAGAAGGATATTATCTATGTTGGCGGAGGTAATACCCGTAATATGCTGGTTCTGTGGAAGGAATGGGGGTTGGATCAGATACTCAAAGAAGCGTATGAACAGGGTGTCATCTTAACCGGGTTAAGTGCTGGCTCCATTTGTTGGTTTGAGCAAGGGGTAACAGATCCATTGAACGGGCCTTTGTACAAGCTTGAGGGTTTAGGTATGTTACAAGGCAGTCACTGTCCGCATTATGATGGTGAGAGCAAAAGAAGACCTGCCTATCATCAACTCGTGCTTCAAGGTAATATTCAAGCAGGATACGCTGCTGATGATGGGGCTGCACTGCATTTTATGGATGGACGGTTGCATAAAGTCGTAAGCTCGACGAGAAATGCACAGGCATACCATGTGGAACTGGAAGGAAACAGCGTTCGAGAAACGAAGTTAACGCCAGATTTTTTAGGCTGAATATAGTCGGAACAAACCTCTAAAAATAATTTTTGAAATTCATGAAAAAAAAGCTTGCCAGCATTTTTGAGATTATGCTATACTCAATCTTGTCGTCACGGCGACGTGGTTAAAGTGGCCCGTTGGTCAAGGGGTTAAGACACCTCCCTTTCACGGAGGTAACAGGGGTTCGAATCCCCTACGGGTCACCACTTTCTATTACACTTCGGGATGAGAACCCCGTCGGTTCGTCGGAGCATAACCTTCGTTAGGATAAGCTTCGCAGTCTCGAACGAAGAGAGAGTATCCCCTACGGGTCACCACTTTCTTATATGGCAGCTGCACGATTGTCATCGAGAGCCATTAGCTCAGTTGGTAGAGCACCTGACTTTTAATCAGGGTGTCGAAGGTTCGAGTCCTTCATGGCTCACCAGTTTTATTATGCATCACAATGAGGTATCCCTTATATTATGCGGTAGTGGTGGAATGGCAGACACGCTATCTTGAGGGGGTAGTGGGTGTATACCCGTGGAGGTTCGAGTCCTCTCTACCGCATACAAAGAATGTAGAAGAATCCCGCATACTATGCGGGATTTTTTGCGTTTATATGAGAATTTATATGTGGAAACTCCCGGGTTTTATCGGTTTTCGCTGCGCGATTATGCATAACTGATGTTTCATCTCTGACAAAGCGGTTAATATCATATCGTGGACGAGTAACAACTTGTAAAACTTCCAAAAACCTATAAGGAGTGATTCAGAATGGCTAAGAACAATGACGGGAAAATGAGCCGTGAAGAAGCAGGACGTTTAGGTGGAGAAGCAACAGCGAACAATCATGACAAAGAGTTCTATCAAGAGATCGGTAAAAAAGGTGGAGAAGCAACCTCCAAATCTCATGACAAAGATTTCTATCAGGAAATTGGTCAAAAAGGCGGCGAAGCTACATCGAAGTCGCATGATAAAGAGTTCTATCAGGAAATCGGCCAAAAGGGCGGAGAAGCTACTTCCGAATCCCATGGCAAAGACTTTTATGAAGATATCGGCCGTAAGGGCGGCGAAGCAACTTCGGAAAGCCATGGACGCGAGTTCTATCAAGAGATTGGACAACAAGGCGGCGAAGCTCGTAGCAACAGCGGCAACGGGGACGGCAAGATGAGCCGTGAAGAAGCGGGCCGCAAAGGCGGAGAGGCGAGAGCTCGCCAACGCGACCGACGGAACTAATAACAACAATGCGGATAAGGGAAGAACGTTCCCTTGGAGGGGACAAGTATTCTCGCATACTAAAGATCCGCCTATATACACCCAATAAGCAGCCACGACTCCGGAAGGAGGCGCGGCTGCTTTCTTTTTGCCCTAAGATTATCACCATGGCCATAGGCTATAGAGACAAATCTACTGGACTTTTGAAATAACGTATGATACGTATATGATAATGATAACCATTCTCACTAAAAGTTAGGATCGATGAATATGTTAAATCTACCCCCGAATAGTGGCAGTACAGGAGATTCGCGATCATACGGCGGTCTCATGGCACGTTTATGGAATATAGATATTGTCCATGGACAGGAACTTTACTTGGAACAACAGCTGGCAGTGCAGCCTGCATTAATTATCCCCCTTAGCGGTGAAATAAGTTTGCAGCAGGCAGAGCAGCTCACTCGCATGAATAAAGACTGTGTTTATGTGTGTGCGGAAGGATCTACCTTCGGGATCACAAGTGGTAGTCACCCGGATTCAGAGGACCGCGAACAGGCTGCCGTCGCTATCCTGCATTTTGATTTTTATGGTGGGGGACCAGGCTACGATCAATTACATAAGGTGGACTCCGCTGATCTCATGCCCAGTGAAGGAGTTTTTAATATCAAGTCTAAGGAGCGTTTGCAGCTGGTCTGCCGCGGGATCTATATGGATTTTCACAGTGAGGAACCGATGAAGCATTGGAGGGCCCAGTTGGATTTTCAGGAGCTGTTGTACAGGCTAATGGCCGACATCAGCCCTTATACCAAGCATGATAAGCGGCAAGGGCTGCAGCGGGTGAAGGAATTTATTGATACGCATTATAACGAGGATCTAACGATGGAACAATTGGCCAATCTCTCCGAACTGAGCCCTAAATATTTTGTTGAGGTATTCAAGAAGATGTATGGCTGCAGCGCGATGGATTATTTGGCCCAGGTGCGTTTGAACAAGGCGAAGCAGCTGATGCTGGGATCGGATTCTTTGCTGCGTGAAGTGGCACATATGGTGGGATATAAGGATGAATTTTATTTTAGTCGTAAGTTTAAGAAGATGTTTGGCATTTCGCCATCTGCATATATGAAGACCCGGAAAAATAAACTGGCGATGTATGGCTCAACTTCCCTCTTGGGTTACGTCATGCCGCTGAATTTCACGCCATACGCTGCTCCGCTTCACCCGAAGTGGTCCCAGCATTACTATAATGTGCTTGGACCGGATATCCCCGTCCATCTGGATGCTTACCGCTTAAATCATAATAAATACGCTAATCTCGAGAAGCTGGCTGAGGCAAGGCCCGAGCTGATTGTCTGTGCGCATGGGGTCGAGAATTGGGAGAAGGAGCAGCTTCGGCTGATTGCCCCTCTCTACGAAATGCCGGGGGAGGGTTGGGAGTTCGATTTGCTCAGTCTCGCCAGGATGCTGGACAAGCTGCCTGAAGCAGAGCAGTGGATCGAAGAATTCCATCGCAAAATATCGGCCTATCGTGATCATCTATCCCATGCAATGGGGGGAGAACAGAGAGTTTTAACAGCCCGTCTGCATCAGGACGCTATGATGGCTTACAGTCATCCGGGTATACGGGAACTATTATTTGATTATTTTGATTTTCAGCCGGCACTGCTAGGAACCGCGGAGAACAATGAGCGTCTAACGATCGAGCAGATCAAGGAACTGCGCGCTGAGCATCTCCTTCTTCTGGTCCGGCAGGACTCGGATACGCTTGCCTATTGGAGAAAACTGCAGGCTTCACCGGAATGGTTGGCGCTTTCTGTGATCAGAGAGGGAGGTTTTCATTTATTGTCCTCCTACCCGTGGCGTGAGTATTCTCCCATAGCAATGGAACAGATGGCAGAGGAAGCATTCTTGATGTTTTCTGGAAATTGTCCATGACAAATCCGGTTATATGTCCATGGTGAATAGAGAGCAAATCCTATACTATAATCAATAATGATAATCATTATCAATTAATAGTGACCATGGAAGGGGTAACGAGAGAGAAATGAAACGAATGAAATGGATCTTGGGGTTATTAGTTGTATTTGCGCTGGTACTGTCCGCTTGCGGCGAGGGTAACGAAGCTAAAGATACAGGTGAAGCAAGCACGACTGAATCAACAAATAATAAGACTGCAGCTGAAGAGGATAACGCTACAAAGGAACAATCCGGCTCATCAGATACCAAAGTTGTAAAATACCTCGATCAGGAATATACACTCCCGTCCAAAACAGAGCGCATCGTCATCACGGGTGCCGTTGAAGCGATGGAAGACTCCATTGTATTGGATGTGAATCCTGTGGGAGCGATCAGCTTCGCAGGTACTTTCCCTCCACTGTTCGAATCGATTACGAAGGATGCCAAGTCGATTGGTGAGAAAACAGAGCCCAACTTTGAAACGATCCTATCGTTAAAACCTGACGTGATTTTAGGGTCTTCAAAATTCAAGCCGGAGGTCGTAGAACAATTGAATAAAATTGCCCCTACGATTCCTTATTCCCATGTATCTACGAACTGGGAGAGCAATTTGAGATTGCTGGGCGAGTTAAGCGGCAAGCAGGAGCAGGCAAAGCAAGAAATCACCAAGTATAAAGAAGACCTGGAGGCGGCCCGCACGACGATTGGAGACAGCTTGAAAGATAAAAAAGTTCTGGCGCTTCGGGTTCGTGGAGGAGAGATGTACATCTATCCGGCAGGCGTGTTCTTTAACCCGGTTCTATATGAAGATTTAGGGATTGCCGTACCGGCTGAGGTAGAAGCAGCGCAAGCGCAGGAGCTGATCTCCAAAGAGAAAATGGCAGAGATGAATCCGGATTATGTATTTATCCAGTTCTCACCGGAGGAGAACATGGAAACGCCGAACGCAATGGAAGAGCTGCAGAATGATCCTATCATGAAGAATCTTAAAGCATTCAAGAATGGAACTGCTTTTGTCAACGTGGTTGATCCGCTCGCTCAAGGTGGCACTGCATACAGCAAAATCGAGTTTTTGAAAGCTGCGGTTGAAAATCTTACAAAATAGCATCAACCATTCCAGTATAAACATATAAGGCGTGTTGTTCATGGGGTTCAAAAAATCACTGCCGGCTGTCATCCTTGTGATGGCCCCGGCAGTCTGTTTATTACTCATAGCGGCGTCCATCTTGTATGGGGCCAAGAATATTACGATGGATACCGTTTGGGATTCCATCTTTGCTTTTGATCCGGAGAGCATTGATCATCAGATTATTAGGAGTTCCAGACTGCCGCGAGTTGTCGGGGCGATGCTTATTGGTGCCTTCCTCGCTATATCTGGGGCGCTCATGCAGGGGATGACCCGAAACTATTTGGCGTCTCCCTCCATTATGGGTGTATCCGATGGTTCCGTGTTTGCCGTGACTTTATTTATGGTATTCATGCCGAATGCCAGTTCAAGCATGTACATCGTCAGTTCTTTGGTCGGTTCTGCGATCGGAGCAGGCGTAGTATTTGGTTTGGCATGGCTCATACCGGGCGGGCTTAGTCCGGTCCGATTGGCTATCCTTGGAACCGTAATCGGGACTTTTCTTAGCGGGACTGCGGAAGCTCTAGCTGCTTATTTTCAGATATCCCAAAGTATTAGCTTCTGGTATAATGCCCGCTTGCACGCCATGGATCCTGAGCTGATCAAGCTGAGCATTCCTTTTGCTATCGTTGGTTTATGTCTTGCGATCGTGCTGTCCAAATCGATTACGCTTTTGTCCCTTGGCGACGAAACAGCTAGGGGATTAGGTGTCAAAATATGGGTGGTCAAAGGGCTAGCGATGCTGGCGGTTGTGATCTTGACTGGAGTATCCGTGGCGCTGGCAGGGAAGATTGCTTTTGTGGGCTTGATTGTTCCCCATATTGCAAGGTTCCTATCAGGCTCTGATTACCGATGGATCATCCCCGTATCAGGCGTGCTTGGCTGTACATTCCTTGCACTGTGTGACATTCTCGCGCGGTTTGTGAACGCTCCCTTTGAGACGCCGGTCGGTGTCATCACAGCGCTCATCGGCGTTCCATTCTTCCTCTATCTGATCAAGACGAGGGGAGGGGCTCAGCGTGCGTAACCCGTATTATCGATTCTCGATTGTTCTTACCGGGGGAATTCTGTTTGTACTGGCAGCCGTTTATTTCAGTCTGACCAACGGAACGTTTGAGATCTCCATAAAAGAAGTATTCCAGACGCTGTTTCGGATGAATGCCAATGCCGACTTTGATCTTGTTGTTTTTGAATTCAGGCTCCCGCGTATTGTGCTTGGTGCACTCGTCGGGTTCGCGCTGGGTATAGCGGGTGCGGTTATCCAGGGAGTTACCCGTAACGGACTGGCAGATCCGGGCATTCTCGGCATCAATGCAGGTGCAGGCATGGCAGTTGTATTGTTTATGTTCTTGCTGCAAGGGCAGATCCAGCTGACAGGCTGGCTTGGAGTAATGATGATGCCTATGTTCGGGATCGCGGGTGGTTTGGCTGCGACGACCGCCATATATATGTTTGCTAGAGAAAATGGAAAGCTGGATCCGCAGCGGCTCATACTTGTGGGCATCGCGATCGCATCCGGCTTTGGAGCCGTCACCATGTATGTATCGCTCAAAATGAACCCGAAAGATTATGAAGCGGCGGCTGCCTGGCTGGCCGGCAGTCTTCACAGCGCTAATTGGAAGTTTGTGGTGACCATGCTTCCGTGGCTCGTTATTTTGCCGCCTGTCATTTGGCTTCGCTCACAAGTGCTCGATTTGTTCCAGTTAAGCGAGGAAAGCGTGAAGAGTGTCGGGGTATCTGTCGAGCGTGAGAAGAATATATTGCTTTTATGCAGTATTGGGCTGGTCAGCGCGAGCGTGGCCGTTTCCGGCAGCATCGGATTTGTTGGTCTGATCGCTCCACATCTTGCGAGACAGCTAGTCGGATTACGGCACAGGCATATCTTACCTCTTAGCGGGATTGCAGGCATGGCGATTGTGGTCATTGGCGACTTTATCGGCAGAACGATATTTGCTCCGGCGGAGCTGGCTGCAGGCATTGTAGTGTCTATCATCGGGATACCGTATTTTATCTATTTATTAATTCGCATGAGAAAATAAAAAGACATCTCTTGGGGAGGCTCACATGAATCGTTATCAGCAGCTGATGGTTGAAGAAAGAGAACTCATACTGTATTTACCTCCTTCTTATGAAGAATCGGACCGTTCCTATCCTGTCGCTTATGTACATGATGAAGGAGATCTGTTTACAGACTGCCTGAACTATCTGGACCATCTGTTTGCTGCTGGCCGATTGGATGAGGTTATATTGGTCGGAATATCTTCAGTGGACCGGAATCGCGAGTACACGCCTTGGCCGGCAAAGCCGCTAGTGGAGAGCAGTCTTCCTTTTGGCGGAGATGGCAGGGCCTATGTCGATGAGATTGCCGATGTTATCAAAGCATACATAGACAGAGAGTATCGAACGCTGGCAGAACCCGAACATACGGCGATCATTGGCGGTTCCTTTGGCGGTCTGATCTCCATATTTGCAGGATACTGGCGTCCCGAAATTTTCGGTCGGATCGGCATGCTGTCGGCCTCGTTGTGGTACGAGGGAGTGATGGATTATATTACGCAGCAAGGGCCGCTGCCAGCCGGGCTGAAGGTCTATATGTCCATAGGTCAGCTGGAAGGTGTTTATAAGAAAAATGCGCAGAAAAATATGTTCCCGAATAATGTGGAGGCCCATCGCTATTGGAGCGAACAAGGGGTTAGCCCGGACCGGCTGCACCTGGTGGTAGATCCAGATGGAACCCATGATCCTATCTTTATGGCCAAAAGATTTCCGGATGCGCTCCAGTGGTTGCTCAATAGGGGAGCAGAGCAACAAGCGTCAGCGAAGAGGCAAACCCAACATGAGGGTACGGATTATCACGAACAGCACAATGAGCACAATAACCCAGACAACCAAGATAACCAAGATAGCCAAGATAGCCAAGATAGCCAAGATAGCCAAGATAGCCAAGATAGCCAAGATAGCCAAGGAAAAAACTCTTTGTTCCACGTTCCTGGAACGCTGACCTGGTCCATGCAGTCCAATGTGACTGGTCGCAAATACCGTATTTTCATAGCCGAACCGATGGGGCCTCCGCCAGAGGGGGGATATCCGGTGTTATACTCGCTGGACGCGAATGCAACCTTTGGAACCCTGGCTGAAGCCATTCGCCTACAATCCCGCACACCCCGCGGTATACCGTCAGCTCTGATCGTCGGCATCGGCTTTGAAAGCGACAGTCCTATCGTGAGCGACGAGCGTTTCTATAACTTTACTGAATTTGCGGCTGACGATGAGCTGCCCGTTCGTCCAAACGGAATGAAATGGCCAGAGACAGGGGGCATTGAGGTATTCCTTACGTTCATTGAGCATCAGCTGAAACCGGCAGTGGAGAAACAATACGCCGTGAACCGTTCGAAACAGGCACTGTTCGGACATTCGCTCGGTGGTTTTTTTACCCTCTATACACTTTTTACGAGACCACACGTCTTCCAGCGCTACATTGCAGCATCTCCATCGGTGTGGTGGAAGAACCATGTGCTATATAAGCGATGGGAAGAGGGAGAAATTCGTTCTCAGCAGAATGAGCAGCGTAAGGAACTGCGTTTATACGTTGGGTCGGAGGAGAAACCGTCCATGGTTCAGGACGCTAGAGAATTGTATGCGTTTCTGAAGGAGCATACAGAGGTGCTGGAGACCACTTTTAATGAAATCGAGGGAGAAGGTCATGTCTCCGTGCTGCCTACGCTCATAAGCCCTCTGCTTCGTTTTGTGAGCGAATGAGCGCATGATAAGCGGTGGACACCTATATGTATGAATAAGCAGCCTCAAACCCTGTATGAAGGGATATGGAGGCTGTTTATTTGGTGTTGTATGATGAAGGTTATTCAGACAATTCAGGGTTATCCAGGATGGAGGAATATTTGGGGTATAATCTGCGGATGCAATCCGGACATATATCATGGGTGAACTCAATCGGAAGGCGGTTCTCCAAATAGCTCTCCACAGGCTCCCATCCTTCGCCATGACGAACATATTTGCATACGGCACAAATGGGAATATGCCCGGGAAGAGGGACGCTGTGAGCCAGTGCCTGCTCCAAGAGCTGTTCTCTGCGCTTAAACTTTGTAATATCACTGAACGATATGATGGCCCCCTGAATCTGCTTCTCCTTGCTAATGAGCAGGGGCAGCACCTCGCATAGAACCCAATTCTCCTGGCCCATCCACCTAATTACATATTCAAATGAGTAATCCGACTGCTTGCCCTGCGTAACATCTCTTATGGAGGGCATATTCAACTCTTGAAAAAAATGATCCAGCGAAGTCAAACCTACAGATTGAGAAGTGAGATCAAAAAAAGAAATTCCCTGCCGCTTAAAATTAGGAGGGAAGCCTATTCGTTCGGCCATCGTCACAAGCGGATCGTTCATTCTGTCGATGATGCCATCTATATTAATGATCATGAGTCCCTTATTCAAGGAGTGAACTGCATTATTCCAAGAAGTGTTCCCGGCATCATAGGGCAAACTACTCGCTCCTCGTACTAAATAGACTCATGAGTAAAAGATACAATCTTTTCATGAGTACTATGGTATAATTTAGGCAATACATATCGATTATATACTTAATTAAGTAATTATGCAAGAGAAAAATACTTAAATAAGTAAGTTTTTTGAAAAGAACCAGGAAGGCGGTTGTTTGATGCAGTCTATTTACCAACGAATCGAACATCTTATAGAAAGCCGGGGTATGACTAAGAAGGCGTTTTGTGCCACCCTCGGAATCAGCACAGGGAATTTTGGTGACTGGAAGAGGGGAAAAACAACGCCGAGCACGAATAAATTGATTGAAATTGCGGCATTTTTTTCCGTCAGCTTGGATTGGTTGATTATTGGCAAAGGCAGCCCCACGCCGCGCATCAAGGAGACCAGTGGTGAATATGAAGTCGATCCAGAGATGCTGGAACTTCCTTTGATCTCCGAATTGGCTGAACATGAGAAGGAGTTCATCCGTGAGTATATCGAGTTCTCCGCCTACCGGAAAGAGAAGCGCAACGATAAAAGCTAGTGGAGGCAAGCGCTTTTTGGGCAACCCATAATTTGGCTCTTTACTTTTGCTTCAGGGATTTGTATAATAGGGAATGTTCGCTACAGAACTTCCCTTATAATCTGCGGTAGTGGTGGAATGGCAGACACGCTATCTTGAGGGGGTAGTGGGTGTATACCCGTGGAGGTTCGAGTCCTCTCCATAATTTTAGAAAGAAGCTGTATATCAAGTGGGTTAACGCTTGATGTGCAGCTTTTTTTGTTTCTCCGCATAATTGTGCCTCTAAGCTATCAGTTATGGTGTATTTTCCATCCAATCTCCCCTTTTTCGTTTCAATTCCTACTGTAAGTTTAAAGAGTACATGTAGAGAACATAATAGGGCATGAAGGAGATGAACGAGCATGAAAGCACTATACACAGCTGATGTAAAAGTCATTGGAGGCCGCGAAGGCTCGGTTGAATCTACGGATGGAGTTCTTAAGCACAAATTAAGCATGCCGAAGGAACTTGGAGGACCTGGCGGAGACGGGACCAACCCCGAGCAGCTATTTGCGGCTGGTTATGGAGCCTGCTACGAAAGCGCCTTGGCTAATATAGCCCGTAAGGAGGGCATCGAGCTTAAGGATGTCGTGATTCATTCTCAGGTGATGATTGGAAAAGATGAGGGCGCTGACGGCTTCAAGCTTGCAGTAAAGCTGAAGATTGAAATGCCAGGTCTGGATAAGAGCCAGGCAGAGGACCTTGCTAAAAAGGCCCATGCATTCTGCCCTTATTCCAAAGCAACCCGCGGGAACATCGACGTGGAGTTAAGTGTAGTTTAAGGATAGAAGACCGAAGATGATCCTCCGTCTTGGAGGGTCATCTTTTTTTGAAGCAGTGGCTGATATGAAACTTTTTGCATGTCGTCTCGTATTTCTGCTATAAACTACAAATGAAAAAGGGGCGTTTAGGATGCGCATTGAACAAATGATAGAGCAGCGGTTTGTATGCAGCAAATGCGGCGGCAATCATTGCCAGACGAAAGAGGTCTCCATGTCAGGAGCGGGGCTTAGCAAAATGTTTGATATCCAGCACAACCACTACCTGTTTGTCTCCTGTACCAACTGCGGATATGTAGAAGTGTTTAACCCGGATATACTGGAAGGGAAAAAGCGTGGTCAGCTTGGGTCGATTCTGGATGTGTTCTTCGGTTGACATCAACCTTAAAATTCTTTAATATGACTAAGTACCAGAAAGTACAAATGAGTCACAAGGAATTTAAATAAAATAAACGGGTGATGACATGCCATACAGACCGCAGATTAAAGACGTGACCACAGCTGGAACCAATGACAAGGAAGGGCTATACGAGTTCATTATCCACACGACTGACGGAACGGACATCCGCGTATTCTATAACCGTTTCCCGGAATGGAAACTAACTGCGCTTAGCCGACTTGGGAAAGTACCTTGCCCGGTTTGCCGTAAGGATTTCATATGCAAATGCATGGACAAATTCTCGAATGAATTCGACCAGCAGATGCGGGACGGCGAGTGGCTGAACAAAGCTGCCGCGGAATAAACCAAAAAAGCGTACTTGATCAAGCGTAGGAGAGGGCTCCTGCGTTTTTTCTTTTTTTAAGGGTTTGTGAAGGGAGGCATTAGAAGGATATGAGTCATTCAACTGATGATCCTAAGGAATCGGCCATTGTGCTGATTGATGGTGTGTGCCATATGTGTCAGGGGTTAACCCAGTTCATTATCCGGAGAGACCCTAGAGGTGTCTTTCGCTTTGCCTCACTCCAATCCGAGATTGGGCAAGAGCTGCTAAGGCAGGGAGGAATGAGTGAAAGCTCTATTGATACTATGGTGCTGATTGAGAATGGAAAGTATTACACAAGATCGACCGGCGCTCTACGTATTGCACGGCGTCTTCGTTTTCCTTGGTCGCTGTCTTATGTGTTCATCCTGATTCCTCTATTCTTACGGAATCTGGTGTATCGCTGGGTGGCAAGAAACCGGTATCGGTGGTTCGGTCAATCCAGTGAATGCATGATCCCAACGCCGGAGATCCGGCGCCGGTTTCTGCCCTAATCCAGCTTTATTAATGATGATGCTCTGCTGTACCCTCTTGAAAGGTAGGAGTTCCCGCTTGCAGGTAGGCAAGCTCGTCCTCAGACAGTTTGCCTACGGCGAACGGTTTCTGGGGAATGATAATGGAACCGTTGTTGCCACTGTGAAGTTTGATGAAATACAGCCCTTCTTTATCGAAGGTTTTGGTTACTGTATAGACGCCATCACCGACCTCCACCGCATCTGTCATGGGATCCCGCAGGGAGCCGTCATTGCTCCACAGCTCGTAATGAACGAAATCTGCATCCGGTACTCTTTGACCGTCTTGGGTGAGGGTAATCTCGATGGTTTCCGGCTGATGTATGGATAAGGTTTCAGGAATGTTTACCTCGGCAATCAGCGGAATTTCTTTTTCATACCGGTTGGCTGCATCGGGACTGGCTGTACAAGCGCTCAGCAGCAGGGCCGCTAGCAGTACAGTTAATACAATACGGCTTTTTATGATCATCAAATACTTCCCCCTTATTATCGATCGCGTGATAATGGATCAGGCATTTAGGAAATTCTTGATTGTTGGTACCCTCCTAACAATGACATAATCAATGATCCACACGATGATGAGAGATAGGCCTACAAGCGGGAACAGAATACCGAAGGCAATGAGCAGCAGAAGAAACAGCCTTGTTTTCTTGGCATTGGCTGCAGGCGCTTTGGGTGCTCCCAGCCCATGATCCGGTTTTCGTTTCCACCACAAGTACAAACCACTTGCCACAATTAAAATGATCCCCATACATATAAGCAAACTGAAGATCTGATTGACGATACCGAATTGGGTTCCTTTGTGCAGCGTAATGCCAAGGGCAACCGCTTTGCCAACGAATCCGTAATGATCATAGCGATAATCAGCCAGCACTGCGCCGCTGTACTGGTCGATATGCATGGTGGTTTCATCCTGGGCTTTCGGTGGATAGGCCGACAACGTGTACACACCGTCCGCTTGCTGCGGGATGCTAATGGTGTAGCTTGGATGTATTCCTTCGCTTCGGGCTACGTACATGACATCTTCAATCGGAAGCGGAGTAAAGTCGGAGATGGTGGAGTTGGGTACTTCCAGATTTTCGGCCGCCCAAGGCACCTCTGCCACTTCCTTCGTCTGAACCACATGAGAGGAAGGGGCACTGCCTGACCAGATGGAAGGGGGATAACCGGCACCGGTATTGGTTGCTACAGTTTGAAAATTACTGCCCCACAGGCCCGACCAGGGAAGCCCGGTCATGATGAGAAACAGCATGCCAGCTGCAATCCAGAATGCGGGAACGGCGTGCAAGTCCCGGCGAAGAATCTGCTTGCCTTTGCCGAACCTCGGGTATAGGATGCCTGCGAGGCTTCTTTTCTTCTTGCTTTTGTTTTTATTTTTCGGGAACCATAAAAATAATCCGGTGAAAATAAGCACGATCGCCCAGCAGGCGGCAAGCTCCACGATCCGGTCGCCGATGGTCCCAACCATCAGCTCCCCGTGAAACTCCTCGATTTTGTCCATGATCCGGTCTTTATCTTTCAGCTCGCCAATCTTATCTCCCGTATAGGGGTCCATGAATACAGTCATGGATTCGCCCCCTGAGGTCAAACTGATCTCCGTAGAGCGGGAGTCCGACTCACCGGGGCGGTATTTCATGATGGTGGCGTCAGGGTAGAGTTCTTTCACTTGTCCGACCAGCTTGCTGGGTGTTATACGTTCCACTTGAGGGGTTATCGTGTAGTAATCCCGATATAATGCTTGTTCAATCTGAGGCTTAAATAAGTAAACGGAGCCAGTGATAGCCAGGATGATCAGAAAAGGTGCGAAAATGATGCCGGCATAAAAATGCCATCTCCAGATGATTTTGTACAATGCGGCAGAGCTTGGATTTGATGCTTGACGTTCACTTTCATTTGGTTTAGATACTGGAGTTTTTCTTTTCCCCATGACTCGTGGCTCCTTTTCCTTACGGCTCAAATTTATATAAGATGAACATATGTGTTCATTTCATATACAATATTACTTAAGCGGTGCCCGGAAACCGGCCTGCACGGCTTCTTTCTCACTGCAGAACCACTGTTCTTGCTTGGTACGCTCATAATATGGGGAGTCGGGCGTGTGGTAGATTTTTTCACCTTTGGAGTTGATATTGCCTTTAATGTTGCAGCCTTGCTGTTGTTTCTGAGGTTTCTCAGTCGGGACCTTGCTTGCGGTTGTGCTAGTGCTATTGCTGCCAGTGGCTCCTTCGTGTTCTTCCGGATGAAATCCATCTTCCTGTGCGTAGTTCTCTACACTCCATATGCCGATAGCCTTGTTGCGGCTTATTCGTTGCAAATCGTCAAACTTGTCCACATAACGGGTGTTGGGCGGATAGATGTAGGCTACGCGTGCAAGTCCCTGTTCAAGTAATGATTCCTGGACCATCTTTCCGTCAGCATACACGTAAGCAAGCAGCCTGGAGTATTTGTCGCGGTTTGGACCGATATCAAACTCCAATTCAAGCTTCTTAGCCTGTTCCACGAGCTCTTTGGTATATGATTTCGCCTCAGGCCCGAATGGCTGTACACCCAGTTTTGGATGGCTTGTCTCAGGTGTATCGATCAGAAGCATGCGAACATTTTCCTTTTTGCCCTCAAACATCACACTGATGGTATCTCCGTCAATGGATTTCACCAGTTCTACGGGTACCCGCGGAAGATTCAGATCATCGGTGGGATAGGTCGTTTGCTTGGAATTCGTCTTGTCGGGGGATGTAACGGTTGTTGCGGTATCTTGGTTCGATGTCGCCGGGGACATCAGCGGCTGGCTGCAGCCTGACAATAGAAGCAAGGCAGTTAGCATGGCGGTTAACATTCGTTTATTCACTTGTTGTCACTCTCCTGAGCTTGGAAGTATTGTTTTAATTGGTTTAGGAGTTTATAAGTTACATCTATATAAGAAGTTACTATATAGAGAACGTTCGTTCTAAGTCTTTATAGTAGGACATATATCCTTGTTTTGACAATAGTGATTAAGGGCTATCTATATATAAAAATAAAATCTTGCTGTTCATCTGCAACTGTGATATTCTAATGTCAAATTATAACAGGCGCAACGGAAGCACCGTTCATTGACCGCATTTATGCGGCTTTGACGGTGCTTTTTTGTCGTTGCTACAGAAGAGAGGGATTGGCCTTATGATACCGGCCCGACTTGTGCTGGCAGTGCAGGATTCCCGGTATGTTGAACCGCTGCTGAATTATGTGCATGGAAGCTCTTATGGATCGGCTCTTCAAGTGACCGCATTTACCCGTACAGATTCGTTCCTTCGTTATATGGAGACGGGAGAGGTGCCGAATTTGGTCGTAGGTGATACGGAAATGCTGGAGTGTTGGCATGCCAGAGGAGAAGTTAACGTCCCTTGGCTGCACTTAAGTGAAGGCAATACAGCCATCTCTCTTATGGAAGATGGTAAGAGTACCCCCAAGTACCAGCCGCTGCCTCAGCTTCTGGATGTCATACTCAGCCACTGCAAGCGAAGCGGGGGGACTGCAGAGAAGCTGAATGCCGGCAACACACCGATACTCGGCATTGTTTCTCCACTGGGCGGAAGCGGGAAGTCGACCATAGCGATGAACATGGCGAAGCAGCTGGGTGTTCTGGGCTTGAGGGTTTTCTATCTTAATTTGGAGACCGTGAACAGCAGCGTTTTATTTCCTTCCGGTTCTGTAGGTATGGAGGGAAGCTTTTCAAGATTGTTGTACGACATGAAGGCCGCACAAGAACCGATCTCAGGGAGCGAGTTGTCGGTAACCTCATATATTATCCGGCATCAT
Source organism: Paenibacillus solani (assembly GCF_001277345.1). GTDB lineage: Bacteria > Bacillota > Bacilli > Paenibacillales > Paenibacillaceae > Paenibacillus_AQ > Paenibacillus_AQ solani. Next base: position 374,612 of record NZ_LIUT01000003.1, on the reverse strand, counting down.
GGCCTGAAGTGTGATTCTTTTGAGCCCAATTTTAATGTGAAGGAAATGGCGGAGATGAATCGGGAGGACACAGCATTGTTGTTGAATTCTCTTGTCTCTTCCAATCATTACGATGTCATCGTGGTGGATACGGAAGAGTATATGGGAGAACGAATGCAAGCCGTTCTCGAACAGGCGGGACTGCTGATTTGGGTGCTATTAGATGACCTTATTAGCGTACATAAAAGCGGTGTATGGATCGATCAATTGGAACAGAGGTATCCTGCCCTTTATGAAAGCGTAAGGAAACGGAGCACATTCATTGTCAACCGGTTTACAGGCCAGCTTGTGAACAATTTCCCTCGTAAAGATATCAACATAGACGGCGTACTGCCCTATATACCTTCATGGAAACAGCTCCATCAAGAAGAACTGCTGTTGTCCTCTCCAATCTATCAGAGAGAGGTATTAAAGCTCTGCCAGCAGCTGCTGGAGGGCTCGGGCATTATGGCGATACAAGCGGGTGGTGGACGATGATGACGGAGGATCCATTCAAGTCAGTTCGTGATCAGGTGCGCTCCGAGCTTGATATGAGTTCCAGCGTTTCCAACTCGGAATTAATGGTCCGCATCGAGGAGATGGTGTGGAGAAGACGCGAGCTTATGGAGCTGACGGCGACGGAGAAGCGTAGGCTGGTGCGCAGGGTATATGATTCTTTTCGCGGACTGGATGTGCTTCAGCCTCTGGTGGATAACCCAAGAATCACGGAAATTATGATTAACAGCCATAAGGATATATTCATTGAGCAAGATGGCGAGGTTCAGAAGCTGCCAGTTCAGTTTGAGTCCCAGAACCGTTTGGAAGATATCATACAGAGCATTGTCGGTACGGTAAACCGTGTGGTGAATGAATCAACACCCATCGTGGATGCCAGGTTAAAGGACGGCTCCAGGGTTAACATCGTGCTTCCTCCCATAGCACTGAAGGGTCCGACCATGACGATTCGGAAGTTTCCGGAATTACCGATGACGATGAATGATTTGGTTAGGAGGGAAGCTTTGACGGAGGAGGCGGCCGAACAGCTTCGTATCTTGGTCAAGGGGAAGTACAACATTTTTATAGGGGGCGGAACAGGTTCAGGAAAGACAACCTTCTTGAATGCCTTGTCACAGTATATTCCGCCAGATGAACGTGTCATTACGATTGAGGATTCGGCTGAACTGAAGATTGTAACTGTCCCGAATCTTGTGTCCTTGGAGACCCGGAATGCCAACACAGAAGGCCGGGGAGAAATAGCGATACGCGACCTTATCCGTTCCTCATTACGGATGCGTCCCAATCGAATCGTGGTGGGCGAGGTGCGGGGCAGCGAGGCGCTGGATATGTTGCAGGCGATGAATACGGGACATGACGGGAGTTTATCTACCGGTCATGCGAACAGCACGCAGGACATGATAAGTCGCTTGGAGACAATGGTGCTGAGCGGAGCGGATCTCCCGATTAGCGTCGTACGTCAGCAGATTAGTTCGGCAATTGATATATTTGTTCATTTATCCCGGCTTCGTGATCGGTCGCGGCGCGTAACCGAGATTAGCGAAGTGATAGGAATGCAGGACGGCGAGGTTCTGCTGAATCGCCTGTATCGTTTCCGCGAAACAGGCGAGTCAGAGGGACGTGTGATCGGACGTCTGGAGCCCTGCGGCAATCCGCTCCATTCCGTGGACAAGCTTCATATGGCCGGGATTACAGCGTGGCCGCTGCAGAAGATTACGGAGGTGACGGGATGAAACGATCCCAGAGTTCAGCCTTAATTCCGAAGCGGAATCGGAGGGAGCGGGTGGCGAAGGAGAGAAAGGGGGACAGGCAGGCCGAGTCTGCTGCTGCAGCCCGTACAAACACCTTACCTGATTACAGCGTATACCACCTTTCGATGGGTCAGAGAACGGGGTGCATAATCGTTGGCGGCCTGCTGTTTTTTTTCATCGGTTATCTATTTTATCATCATGTGATCTTGTCCCTGTTACTGAGCGCAGGAGGCTTGATTGTTCCCCGGTTTTGGCGGCAGTTCATGTTGAAACGCAGACGTAACACACTCAATCTTCACTTTAAGCAAGCGTTATATTCCCTGTCCTCTTCCTTGTCTGCTGGACGGTCGGTAGAGAACGGGTTCAGGGATGCTGTTCAGGATCTGCTGCTTCTCGATCCGGGAGGTAATAGTGATTTAATCTTTGAGCTGAAAGTCATTGTGTCCCGCTTGGAATATGGTGAGCCAATTGAATTGGCGCTGCAGGATTTTGCCCGGAGGGCGGGGATGGAGGATATCTCCAACTTTGCGGATGTGTTCTCGACTTGTAAACGGACAGGTGGCGATTTGGTTGAAGTCGTGCGCAGAACTTCATCTATTATCGGTGAGAAGTTGGATATCCAGCAGGAGATATCCGTCATGATTGCCCAGAAGCGGTTCGAATCCAAGGCACTGCTTGCCGCGCCGTTCCTTCTGCTGCTGTTTATGAATATGACGTCTCCTGATTATATGGAGCCTATGTACAGCGGAGCAGGGATTGTTATCTCTACAGTCGCACTGACAGCATTAGGTGGCTGCTTCTTGTGGATCAACAAAATGATGAACATCAAAGTGTAAGGAGGTGAAACGGCATGTTGACGTGGATATCCGGCGCGCTGCTGGTTCTGCTTGTGGGTGGTTGGGTGGTGCTGAATTATGCGTGCGGCGAACGATACCATCGTCTTGCGACGTTATCCATGGAAGGGCTGAGACTGCAGAAAGTGGCGCCGCCCTTGTTGTTCCTCTTGGAACGGGGGAAGGTTCCTATGCGGCTGCCAATTGTCTTTTATCGGATGCAGGCCTCGATTCAGAAGATTCATGGATTGCGGCACAGTGCAGAGATGACCTTGTTGTTTATGGCGGAAGCACTCGGATATACATGGCTTATTTTGATAGGGGGTTGTGTATGGTCGGTGGTGTCAGGAGACAGCACGGGTCTTATAGGTGGATTGGGCTTAGGCGCATTGCTCCCGGTTGCATTAACCAAGGATCTTCACAAAAAGGTGATGCTGCGCGAACAGGACATCATTCTGGAGCTGCCCGAACTTCTAAACAAGATTGTGCTGCTTGTCGGTGCCGGAGAGACGGTGCAGCGGGCGGTCATTCATTGTGTAGAGCGGAATGAGAATATGAATCATCCATTGTATATAGAGCTTAAGAGGATGGTGCTCGAATGGGAGGGGGGACATCCTTTCCAGCAAGCCTTCGAGCAGTTTAATAAACGGTGCGGCATTCAGGAAGTCTCCATATTTACAACAACCGTTCTGCTAAATTTTCGCCGCGGCGGAAACGATTTTGTGCTGGCGCTGCGTGATCTGTCCCGTGTGCTGTGGGAGAAGCGCAAGGCGATCGGCAGGACAAGGGGAGAGCAGGCCTCCTCGAAGCTGGTGCTGCCGATGGTAGTTATTTTTATGATTGTGATTGTTTTGCTCGGGGCGCCTGCCTTTATGATGATGAACATGTAGAAGGGATCGGTGTATGAATATGATGTTGACCATGATCAAGAACGGAATGAAGGCTTTTTGGAAGGATGAGAGAGGGATTGGAACGCTTGAGATGATTCTCATTCTTGTCGTTATTTTGATTATTGCGCTTGTGTTTAAAGAGCAGATTACAAATCTGGTAACCAACCTGTTCAAAAACGTGAACAACAAGAGTAAAGAATTTCTTGAATAAAGGGTTTCGGAGAAGATGGAAGGACGAGTCGGGGAGCTTCACGATCGAAGCCTCCCTGGTACTTCCTATCGTGTTGATGGTGACGGTACTGCTTCTATTCCTCTGCCTCTATATCTATCAGCAGTCTATGCTGGTTCAAGCTTCTGCCGCCGCTTCCGAGCGGACGGCATATAGCTGGGATAACAGCCATAAGGTGGCAGCAACGGGGTCTGTAGAACAGGGACTTCATGATTCGCTGTATTGGCGGTTAACGGATGATCATGTATTAGGACTTCTATTCGGTTTGGCAGGGGGCGACGGAAGTAGATCCATATCCTTGCCGGGTGGTGGGGAAGGCAGCGGGAAGCTGCCTGAAGTAAAGATGTCCAAGGGAGGCATGGCGGTACCATCAAGCATGGCAGGAGAGATGGACTATACGAATCAGCTGTTGATTCGAAAAGTAACCACGTCATTACAAGAGCAGGTGTCGCTAACACCGCTAAACCGGATCCTGGATAACGGCGGTGAGATCAAGGTCGACACACAGTCCATCGTGGTAGATCCTGTTGAGTTCATTCGTACAGTGGATTTAATGCGATATTATGGATCGAAGTTTCAAGGCGGAGGAGATGGAACGAATAAGGCTGCCGCAGGAGAAGTTCTACAAAAGTTCGGAGGTTCGCGATAGTCATGTTGAAGCGAGAACGAGAACGTTCTGTCAGAAGAAAGAGAAATAGGCAGCGATCGACGGATGGATCAGTTTCTGTTTTTTTGATTATTGCCTTGGCTGCGGTATTCATGTTTGTAGCCGTATTTATCGATTATTCCCGCATAGCAGCGATGAAGGTGCAGAGCGAAAGACTGACAAGAGCAGCCGTACGATCCGTGATGTCGGCCTATGATCCGCAGCTGCAGAAGGAATATGGATTATATGCCCTTGGAGACAGCAGTGGTGATCTGATTATGGGCAATGTGCTTAATGAAACTTTGAACCCGGGCAACCGAAGTGATGCGTTCTCTTTGATGGCTTTGGAACTAGACAGCTCTGGCCTTGAACTGCAGCGAGAGCTGGGTACATATGATATCTTCAACCGGCAGATTATCGAGGATATGAAATATAAAGCGCCAATTGACTTCACGCTGGAGCTTGTCAACAAGTTTAAGCCTATGTCACAAGGAATGAAGGAAGCATCGAATACAGTAGATGTTCTTAAAAAGCTTCGCAAATTGTATGACAAGCGGGAAGATGCGCTGGATGAGATGCTTGCTAAGCAGCGCAAGGCTGGGGCTAATGCTATGAAGTTATCAAAGCTAGTCATGGATCCGCCGGGGCAGTCCATCCCCGATACTTCGCTAGGTGGCAGTGTGTACAGCGCTGCTGACTTGGCATCACAGTACGAGGATTATAAGGTCAAAGAACAAGAGGATGCGGACAGGCCTCCTAAGGAGAAACAGTATACGCTGCTTCTGATGGCCTACCGTAGCGCGATGTCTTCGATGGGCTCGCAGATCTCGAGAGAGGTAAGCCAGCTCCAGAGGGAGAATCAGAAGCTGCTTGCGGATGCTCATAAGTTATGGGGAGAAGCCAGAGATCTGAATGAAGAGATGAAACAGGTCATTAAGGACTCTGAGAATCGTTCATCCAACGTTGGATATGACCAGGTCACGAATGATGTAACACCGGGATCGACCAATTCTTCTGCTGTAGAGGCGGAAATGATTGAATCCATACGTAAACAAGCGGATAAGCTGATTCACGATGATGGATTCCTGAATGGCTTCAGGCAAGAAATTGAGAATCAGGAAAGGCGTTTTCAGCAAGTTATCCAAGCTGTTTCCTCTCTTCAATCCTCATGGGGCGGAGAAGGAATGAAGGGGCCAATTCTTGAAGCAAGCCGCTCATTGCAAGGCTTCATATCCAGTTATGGGGTATCAGGAAGCGGCAATATCATCGATCGACAGCAGGCAGCCCTAGAGCAGTTTCGTACATCGGATAAGGAACGAAAGGCGATGGAGAAACAAGCTAAGCAGAAGCTGAAGGAGGCAACCAAGGTCATCGAGAGTCTCAACGGGCTCAATGGGAATCATCAAGCTATTATGGACGAGTTTCGTGAGCTTCAGCAGTACTATGACGACAGCCTTCAGTTTAATGCTGAAGCGGACAGCATGAATAAAGGGAGGCCAATGGACGACGATCCATACGATGCAGGTAAGAATGCGATGGATAATATGGACGGTATGTTTGGATTCATGGGGAACGTGCTCGGTGGAGTCAGGGATGAGCTGTTTCAGAATGAGTATGCGGTTCATTACTTTCAGCATTTTGATATTGGGAATTTATCCGGAATCGTGGGAGGGTCCCAAAGTGGCGGGGATATGATAGAGGAATTCGCTATTGGCAATCAGGAAGTGGAGTATATATTGTACGGGTTTCATAACCCAGCCGGAAATATAGCGGCTGCCTATGGAGAGATTTTTGCTTCCAGACTTGCGATTCGAACGATGGAAGGGTTCATCGTAAATAGTAAACTCGGAAATCCATTGGCGATTTTGGCAGCAGCCATATTGTACGGGATTGAGAAGGCGATAGAGGACATGATTCGGTTGTGTCAGAAGGGGAGTGTCCAGTTATCCAAGTACGTTCCCGTTGAGTTAACTTACAGGGATCATTTACGGATATTTATGTTCATTCACAGCAATAACGAGAAGAAGATGTCGCGTATGCTGGCGCTAATTCGACTGAACACCGGCATCAATCCCGCCGAACGATTCACTTACGCTTCTGGAGAAGTCAGCACGGCGATGCGCTTATGGTTTTTACCAGGGGTGACAAAAGCGATAGGTGTTGTATTTGGAAACGATGGGGATGAAGTTCAGGGGAATCGTTACTTGGTAAAGCGCCAGGCCGATTTCTCCTATTAGGATTAGGGGTTACTCGTATGAGACGATTGTCAGGAATACAGCAGCCATTTCGTAAGAGGAGAGCATCCGAACAAGGAAGTATGGTCGTTGAAGCAGCTCTGGTGCTGCCGATGTTTATGTTTTTTGTCATATTTCTCATATATATCGTGCAGATGACATTAATATCCACTGCACTCCAAAGCACAGTTTCGGATACTGTCAAAACTGTGGCGGCCCATATGTACCCTATTTCTCTTGCAATACAAGCCAATTCCGATTATAGCGGAACAGGGGAGCCAAGCACATCCCATTGGGAAATTCCGCAGCTGTCGCTCGCTGACTGGGTCTCTAAGTATAGTGATTCACTTCCTGCTCCTGTTAATGAATGGGTCAGGGATGCGGTAGCCTCTGGTGAGGAGCCGCTACAGCAGCTCAAGAATCAAACCATAGAAGCAGTACTGGACCCCGTGCTTAAGCCTGTGCTGAAACCGTTTATGCCTGGCAATCTCCTGGACTATGACCGAATTCATGTGTCTAATGTGCGCATTCCGAATCTGAAGAGCGGGGCTAGCCCATATTTTGGTATAGAGGTGAATTACGCGCTTCCGATCCGCGTTCCTTTCTTGAATAAGCGTATTGTGCTGCAGGCAAAGGCGCAAGAACGACTATGGATTGGCGATACCGGCGAAGGAGGGGCGGGCTCGGGAACAGGAGATGGCAAGTCGAACGGGGCTATCGAGCTGCTAGAGAAGCCGAATCCGGCGGTCGCTAGTAAACAGGCTTCGGTAAAAGTGAAGGTAGAGCCGGGCAGCAGTGCTCAATTGTCAGTCTATTATAAGAGCGGTCAGAGCACAGCAAAATACTTGGGGTGGAAGACGGCAGACGAGAATGGATATATCGACTGGGAATGGAATGTGGGATTTAATACAACTCCGGGTACGTGGCTGTTTGTTGTTGAGACAACGGATGGGGAGCGGATCGAAGTGCCGTTTACCGTGGTTGCGCGGTCTGATGGTTGAGGTATGAAAAACATAGTCTTGGGGGCAGCACTATGTGTGTGTTAGAAGTTCAAACTCAATAGACAGTTGAACACCCGTAAGGAATAAGACATTTGGGTAACATGGACGATGATCAGGCCGGATGTTTTGGGTGTCTAATAAGCAAATGTTATTCCTTCGAATAGTCTCAGCAAGGGAGTTTTGATATCATATGGCCGTTGCATTTATTGTTTGTGCCGTTTATCTGATTGCAGCCTTCTTCACAGATCTTCGATCGATGAGAATACCGAATGTCTTAACCGTTTCAGCCATGCTGTCCGGTCTTATCTATCATAGTATTGTGAACGGATGGGAAGGCTTGTTCTTTTCATTAAAGGGGCTTGGTGCGGGGTTCCTCATCCTATTGCTTATGTATTTTATAGGGGCTGTGGGAGCAGGTGATGTGAAATTGTTCGGAGGGATCGGTGCTTTGACCGGTCTATGGTTTACCGTACAGGGAATCATGTATTCGGTTCTATTTGCAGGGGTTATTGGTTTGTTTATACTGTTGTGGCGGCGCGAAGCGTTGAAGCGGCTGCGCAAACTTGCTGGCAGCATTGTGGGAGTCTTTATCTTCAAGAGCGGGCTGACATGGCGTAACCATCAGGAGGAACATTTGCGATTTCCATTTATGATTGCCGTCCTTCCTGGTGTAATCAGCACTTATTTAGTACTGCATGGGTAGGGGGAGACGCTTATGTTCGGATTAAAAGCGGATTTTAAGCAGAACGGCGGAACAATCATGGTGATGGATCGCCCTGAAGGCATCCCATCCACCGAGTTGAATCATGTACAGCTGGGTATGATCCGTTCTTCAAAGATTCCTCATCTTCTGAGGCTGCACATAAAAGAAGTCGATTTCAGAGTAACGCTGGAATATGACATTACCGGTAAGAAAATGCTGTCTCAGGCTTTAAAAAGTGAGCGCATGACACTTACCGAATATTACGGATTGCTGCTGCAGATTGCGACTGCTCTGGACGACAGTAAGTTGTATATGCTGCAACCGGAGAATTATATTCTCCATGAGGATTACCTATTTATCGAAGGTTCATTAAATCTGGGTACTTTACATTTAACCTATGTCCCAGTAATAGCCAACGATGAAGGCAGTAGAAACCTCCCTATATTGCTCAAAGAGTTAATGACAAGACTGCTAGCATCCGTATCTGAGTTAAGGGGAGGAGGAGTCCAAGCGCTGATGTCTTTTTGCAGCGATACAAGCTTTAATCTTAAAGGATTTAAGAGTCTGGTTGTTGAACTGCTTGCGAGAGAAGATGGTGATGAACACCGTGCTGTTAATCAAACAAATTCAGGAGTGCCTGCACGCATGAATGAAAGTTTGCCGAGTAACGCGAGCCAATCTAGAAACATTGCCTTCTCCAAGCCCGCATCTGTAGTTACAGAACCAGCTAATACCCGGGCAGCAATGCCCCAAGCAGAGAAAGATGCCAATACAGATAAACAGAGTTTAATTCGAAGCTTGACGGAACGTACCAATGAAATGCTTGGGAAGAAGGGCAGATACGAAGATAACGATGCTCATCCGGACCGCAGTTACTCGGGTTCAGTTCCTGCGTGGCCATCTGATAAGGATGATACCATCCAGGAAGCCACGGATGATAACAAAGCTTCACCAGTTCGCACCTATATATTGTTGGGATGTTTGCTCGGAACCGCTATGGCTTGGAGATTGTTGTATATGAATCAGCCGAATAGCCTGATGCTCGGGTTGTCGGTTGGGATTACGGTCCTCCTTGCTGCAGCAGCTTGGCTTGGCTGGACAGGAAAGCTTCGCCTTCTCTCACGCAGGAACGACGAGTGGAGCGATTCGCTGCCGATGTTTGAATCAACTGAGCTTGGTTCGCAGGAGCATTCCAAGTGGAAGACGGTCCCTCGTTTTCAGGCGGACCCTCTATCGGGACTCCTAACGGACAACCCGGCAACCAATCCAAGGAAGGCCGTTCCAGACCCAGAGGAGGGCAAGGAGAGCTGGAGATGGAAAGTTCCTGAGCCTCCATCCCATTCTGAGAGGCAGGAACGTTATTCTGCACCGTCGCAAAGCTATGATTATTCACACGGACATGAGGCTGCAGCCTCGGCTTCTTATGAGGAAGGACAGGGGGATTATTACGCTCAGCTGTCCCAACGGACAGAGGTGCTTTCTTCCTCTGGGGCCGGGGGAGCAACTGTACTGCTAAGCGGAGAGACAGCGGCTCGTCCAGCAGGGCAGCGCCCGCCAAGCGCTTATCTGGAGCTGAACGAACCGAATACAGCCGCCCCACAGCGGATTGAATTGCACCAGCCTCATTTCATCATCGGTCGTTCGCCAGACGTAGCCCAATTTGTTGCTCAGGGAGTGGGGACTTCACGAGCGCATGTAGAACTTTCGCGTGAAGGCGGAGAATACGTATTAAAGGACCTGGGTTCAAAAAATGGTACGGTGTTGAAGGGGGAGGCCATGGTGCCATATAAAGAATACCCTCTGATGGAAGGGGATGCTTTTATTATTGCCGGATGGTCGTTTACATTGCGGAGGAGTTAATACTAATACGAGATTATATATAAAGAGGCAGAGGTTGGTTATAGCCCGAAAAAGGGTGATAAATGAATGTAGTACAATAATAGTGCGTCATAAAGACGCGGCCAGTATGACAAATCAACCTGAGAAGCAATGAACGCCGAATGAAGTAGTGAAAACTTAACTGGAATTAATATACATAATATGATATATTTAATTTAGTCAACAAGAAATTGCTATCATTTCAAAATAATGATGGAGAGGTGTTTGTTGAATGATTAACAAAAAAGTATTGCTATCTCTAACAACTGCTTTAACACTAGTTTCTGGAGTTGCACCCTTGAGCGCATCAGCTCAGACATCAGTTTTGCCAATTAGTGAAAGAGTCAACGCATCTGAAGTAATCAATGTTAATGCATCTAGCTGTAAAGCAGTATTATACAGATTATCCTGGAAGGATTATCCTAAAAAAAGTGATGTTCCTAAATCAGTTGTTTATCAAGGAGAGACCTATTACTTATATAAAATTACAATATGGGAAGATGATCGGGGCACCGACTGGAGCCGATGGGATTCAGAATATCGGAATTCGGCTTGTAACTAGTATTTTTTGCTAGTGTGAAATAATTGTGTAATAAGCCCACTTCCCAGTACTGTTTTAAAAACCCAATGGAGTCAGCACAACATTGACACAGACTTATCTCTGTATTAATTCTTCGTGCTGGACGATGATAAACAAAAAGCTAAGTTACTAGGATAAGTGGCAGAATCAACATAATAAGTATTATCGACGATTTCTAAAAAGCTTGCGGTACAATACCGCGAGCTTTTTTTCTGTTATATGGATATGTTACAGGCGATGAACATGACGGAAGCTTATCGACCGGCCACGCAAACAGCACTCTTGTTGCCTTCCAGCGGTAATAGGTGGCACGAGCGATCCCGTGCCATGCACAAGCTTGGGATAAAGATACTTCTACCCAACCGGTCTCCGCCCAATCAACTACGATTCGAGGTTCCACCTCCTTGTACTTTTTTAGCACATCTAATTGTTGCTTGAGAAAACGGATCTCTACTTCAGGCAGGTTTCTTGATAAGATCTAAAGTTTTTTTCCTCATTATTTGGTTAAGCGACAGTATCCCTTATATAACAACAAGCAATTCAAGATTAAAATGAGACCTAGTCCTCAGGAGGTATATTCCACATTGTGTTAATGTTAAATTATACCAATTAAAGGAGGTAATGTATTATGAATATCAAATCTTTAACAATGGGTGCTCTATTAGGGGTATCAATGTTATTTGGAAGTGTGAGTGCTAGTGCTGCACCTGTTGATACAAATTCTGTATCTCCGTATGCTAGCGAAAATTTGGTCTTGCGCGTCGGTGAAAACCACACTTTTAGTGGTACAATCTCCATATGTTGATAATATACAGAATGTAATAGCTGTAACATATCCCTCGACTATTAGAGGAATCAAGCCAGGAAGCGCAAAACTTAGAGTTTATAGTAATGGGGTATATACATATTATGATATTTTCGTAAAAAGCGGCATATGGTAAACCTACGTTCTTGTAATTAAAGCATAGTATCACTAGGGCACTACGCAATTAGTTCATCTTCTTTCGCCTACCACTAAAGAATTACATGCAGAACGGCTTAGACATGTTATGTATACGGCATGTCATAGAGAAGCGGAACCCCCGGGTATTAAGGCAGCAATCCTGCCATAATACCCGGGGGTTCGTTCTATTATTGAAGTGTGCGTACAAAATATTTATAACGAACTAGAATAGATCATGTACTCCGTATCGCCGGTTGGGTCAAAATACCAGTAAGCTACCTTTTTCGAGTAATTATAAGATCCTCCGTACAAGGGCCAGCGTGTAACATACATATTGTATTCGGGAACGAAAACATTATACTGGGCATCGTATCCGCTTGGGTAAGAGGAACTCGCAAAGAATGTAATGATAAATACGTAGACTTTTTTGTACCCGTATTTTTTATGTACATGGTCGGCAATGTTCTTGGTCAACAGATGACCTGTTGAAGGTTTGCTGTCAAAAGCGTCGATAATGTTTTGCATCGTTTGTTCATCCGAAATTTCTACGGCGATGGAGATTGTATCCGAATCGTCTCTGACACCATAAGTTAACTTGTTCAGGTGCAGTTTCCCAGAGGAGAGATTCGAGTATTTGGATTCCAATTCCTCTTGGATTTTGTCGGTTTTCGTTTTGACTGGTGGAATCGGAGCAGGCTTTGGTACAAAAGGCTCTGTTCCTTGGTAACTGGTTATGTTTATGGTATTTCCTTTTACAGCTAGGGTTGCTCCAGTGGCTTCACTAATAAAGCGTAGGGGAACGAATATGTTTCCGTTAATTGATACAGGCGGAGATTCGAGCAGCACACGAGAGCCGTTTATATAGGCGTTTTTATTGCCAACGGTCAGCACAAGGTTGATTCCTTTTTTAGTTCCTGTAATTTGCTGTTTAGAAGAATCCCACTTCACGGAGAGACCAAGGCTTTTGAATATTGGAGCGAATTGTACCAAGGTTACCCCGTCTCGCATAATAGGGGCCTGCCGCAGCCCCACTTTAACGCCATCTACATTGACGATATTGGCTGGTGCCGCTCCTGCAGCTGGTACGAGGCATGTAAATAGTAGAATAATAATTGCAGCGATTTTAAACTTCACGTTTTTCTTTCCTCCTAGGTCTATTGGTATATATTTCATATAACAGTCTATTATACTTACTCTGCGATTGATATCCTGGCCAAGTTCATTTGTATCCTTTCAATTTATCAAAATTATAAACAAATCCCCCTAATCCTCTCTCAAGGACTAGGGGGAATACTTTTGGGATCATACGGTTGTCTACTCATTTAATTGAGGAGAACAACCATTGATCCATTTAGGTTGTGTCATCACTTGTTAATTAAATGCTGATAAGGCTTGTAGTCGATTTCCTTCTTCTGGAGGAAATTCATCAGGAATTTGTAATCCCGCTTTGGCGTGGCCACGATGTAACCTTTGATGCAGTGATCCCGGGTTACTTCGGTTGCGCCGGATTCGACGGCGATTTTGCCGATTTCGGCTGCAATGGAGTGTTTGGCGATATCCCGGAACGGTCCTGGAACAGGCTGCACCAGTTCGTTCAGAAATGCTTTGGATTCATCGGTCCATAGCGGGCGGCTTCGCTCTACCCAGTAATTTTGCCAATCGAGCTTAGATTTTCCATCTGCTTTGGGAAGCACTTTGAGAAACTTGCGGAACATGAAAAATCCGCCAATACCCATCAGTCCGAGCATGACCCATCCCCAGAAGGCGATGGAGTACATGAACCAGGATGGCGGTGCACTGGACGATAAATAGCCCAAAACGGCTCCTGTGCTCTGCATCTGTATATCACCTCAATGATTATTTCACATGACACTTTCACGAGAATTATAACGCATTTCTAGATTTATTTCGACTTACAAGCTAAAATAGGTGTAATTGTGTGTTAAAAAAGGGGGATACAGCATGTTAAAAATTGGTTCCCACGTGTCGTTCTCAGACAAGGGATTGCTGACTGCAACGGCTGAGGCCAAATCTTATGGGTCCAGCTCGTTCATGATATATACCGGTGCTCCGCAAAATACACGCCGCAAGCCGATCGAATCCATGTTTATTGAAGAGGGCAGAGCGGCTATGCAGGAAAATGGGATTGATGAGATTGTGGTCCATGCGCCATACATTATCAACCTCGGATCGTACAAGCCTAACACGTACGAGCTTGCTGTGAGCTTTCTGCAAGAGGAAATTCGCCGCACACATGCGGTCGGCGTGAAGAACATCGTTCTCCATCCCGGCGCATATACCGATAAGGATGCGGAATATGGCATCGATCGGATTGCCGAAGGCCTTAATGAAGTACTTGGCGGTACGGATGAGACCGAAGTGAAGATTGCGCTTGAAACCATGGCAGGCAAAGGTACTGAGATGGGCCGCAGCTTTGAAGAAATTGCTTCCATTATAGATAAGGTGAAGTACAATGATCGTCTGGCCATTTGCCTTGATACTTGCCATATCCATGATGCAGGATATGACATAGTGAATGATCTGGATGGCGTACTTGAGCAATTCGACCGATTGATCGGACTCGACAGATTAACCGTTGTGCACGTGAATGACAGCAAGAATCCGCGTGGAGCGGGTAAAGACCGTCACACACCAATTGGAACCGGATGGATCGGGTATGAAGCCATTCAAAGAGTGGTTCATCACGAGAAGCTGCAGGGTAGACCATTCATTCTAGAGACACCTTGGATCGGTAAAGATCCGAAGAAGCAGCGGCCGATGTATGAGATCGAGATTGCACTGCTGCGCGGTGATGTGGAAGGGCGCTTCGGACCTGATTTCGTGCAGCAAGTACAAGAGCTTGGTGCATTCTTTGATAAGGAAGGCATCAACTCTCGTCCTTTCGTGCTGGATACCTGGACGCTCCTGAAGAATGATGCCAAAGCCAAAAAAGCGGACCCTCGCGAACCGATGGAACGTTTGTATGATATGGTCGTAGCGGCAGGTTTGCTGTCCGACTTGTCAGAAGAGCAGATTAATCAACGTTTGATTGCCTGGTTGTCAGGAGCTAACCTGACGGCATAGGTTCCATTGGAATGAGACTTAATTAAGGTTTTGATCTGAATGTAAAGCAGTATGATAGAGAGTGTCCTCCACCCAGAATGCGGATTTGTTTTTTTGGATGAGGCGCTCTCCAATTATTGAAAAATGGACGTCTAACCTTCATGAAGGTTGTCTTTAGGCTATCATGAAATTCGTCGTCAGACATTCATATAGGTATTCGTCAGGCATTTATAATGGTTGCCTGCAAGCATAGAGTGTTGAAGTATATTGCTCAAGTATAAGGGAGGATCACCTAGTATTATGGATATTCACATCAAGAAGGATTTATCATCAGCGGCAGGCCAGTACCCTAATCGTGCCCGCATGCTGATTTCCTGTCCGGATGGACCAGGAATTGTAGCGGCAGTTTCCCGCTTCTTGCATGAGCATGGAGCAAACATTGTGCAGTCTGATCAATATACGATCGACCCCGATGGCGGAATGTTTTTTATGCGGGTTGAATTTGATCTGGAGGATTTGAACACAAAGCTATCCAAACTGGAGGAATCCTTCCGGGAAGTGGCGGATCAATTCCAAATGGAATGGAATATCTATCATGCCGCACGCAAGAAGCGATTGGCTATTTTCGTTTCGAAGGAAGATCATTGTTTGGTAGAGCTGCTGTGGCAATGGCAGGCAGGCGATCTGGATGCAGATATCGCACTGGTCGTGAGCAACCACCTCGACATGAAGGAATATGTGGAATCATTTGGTATTCCTTATCACCATATTCCGGTTACGGCCGATACGAAGCCAGAAGCGGAGAGACGCCAACTGGACGTCATCGGTGACGATATTGATATGATCATTCTCGCGCGTTATATGCAGATTATTTCGCCGACCTTTATTGAGCATTACCGAAACCGGATTATTAACATCCACCATTCCTTCCTCCCGGCTTTTGTGGGCGGCAAGCCTTACGCGCAAGCCTATAACCGCGGCGTTAAGATTATCGGGGCAACCGCACATTATGTAACCGAAGAGCTCGATGGCGGACCGATTATTGAGCAGGACGTACAGCGCGTAAGTCATCGGGACGATGTGAACGAACTGAAGCGAATTGGCCGGACGATCGAGCGCGTGGTGCTGGCGAGAGCAGTTAAATGGCATGTTGAGGATCGAATTCTGGTGCATAACAATAAAACGGTAGTTTTTAGCTAATGACGTAGCAGCGTAAGGCAGGTTGAAGAGAGTAAACGGGCAATACCCCGCTTCTGCGGCCACTATCCGTGGCCAACAGCTCATTGGAATGATATACCATAGATCATATAATGGAGCAGCCTGACACTTTAACGCTGCAATGGAATAACCCTGAACCCGCTCCTGTTTCTGGAGCGGGTTCTTTTTTTGTAAATGCAGGATGGAATTGTTTTTGGATATTAAATGCCAAACTTTTTGTATTTTCGACTCGTCAATATAGTTGAACCTTCGAAGAGAATCATTACATAAGTCTTCGTATTTTTGTGTCATATGTGGTGGGAAAGCAATTTATATGTGGAGAGGGGAATCATCAGTTGTCGTTTTATACTAAGAAAACGTGGATATTGCTGCCGTTGATGGTACTGCTGATCATGGCGACTTTATCCTTGTCAATACCGGCAGGAAAGGTTTACGCCGACAGTGCGAAGATTGGGATTCAATCCGAGATGGGGTATCAAGGCAAGATTAAACATGATAAATGGAATCCGCTCAAACTGACCCTAACGAGCGATCGGGATATATCGGGTGACATTGTCGTGAAGATTCAAAGCAATTATGGCAATGGTTATCACACCTCCTATGTCCAGCAGGTGGATCTGCCAAAGGATACGCCGAAGGAAGTCATTATCGGGATTCCGGGTACTGTGCTAAATAAAGATAATAACCAGATCCTCTTCTATGAAGGATCTTTTTCCAAGGGAAAGCAAACCCCGTTTGCTACGGGTAAGGACTATGTTCAAGCTTCCCCTTACCAAGGCGCGCTTATGGGGGTCTTGTCCGATGACCCGGACACCATGAATTTCATGAACGTCCTGAATGGCAAAGGTAATAGCGTGAATGTATTCCCGCTCAAGCCGACCAGCATTCCAGCGGATGCAATGCTGCTGAACGGGCTGGACGTAATTGTAATCAATAATTTTTCATCCGATACACTGTCAGAGCCTCAGCGCAAAGCGATCACGGATTGGGTAAATGGCGGCGGGACGCTGATACTCGCGGGTGGTGCGGGTTATGCCAAAACAGCTGCGCCGTTTGCCGACATTGCTCCGGTGGTTGCAAATGGCACGATGACGGTTAACGCTTTGCCCGAGCTTGAAAAATTGGGCGGAAAACCGCTGAAATTGGATGGGCCATTTACCATTTCTACCGTGACGGCGGTGGAAGATGCACAGACCGGAATTAAAGCAGACGGTCAACCTGTATTTGCCTCGCATGTTTATGGCCAGGGAAGCGTTCAATATGCTGCCTACGACCTTGCCATGGAGCCGGTAAGCTCCTGGGCCGGCCATCCGGATGCATGGGCTTCGGTATTGCGCAATCACCTTCCTATGACGGGTTCGCAAAATGGCATGTACTACAATTCGCTTATGGACAATTTGAGTTATGTGCTGGAGTATTTTCCATCACTCAAGATGCCTTCCTTCACATTGCTGTTATGGATGCTTATTATATATGCGGTCATCGTAGCCCCTCTTCTCTATTTTATTTTGAAGAAGGCGGACAAGCGGGAATGGGCATGGTTCTTGATCCCGATTATTGCTGTCATTGCGAGCGTTTCCGTTTATGCGGTGGGCTCCTCGGATAAAACGAGGGAACTCGCGCATACCATCAACCTGATTGAGCTTAACGGTCAGGGAGACGCGGTGAAATCCACGGCCTCTGCATTCTTCACGCCGCGCA
Source organism: Paenibacillus solani (assembly GCF_001277345.1). Taxonomy (GTDB): domain Bacteria; phylum Bacillota; class Bacilli; order Paenibacillales; family Paenibacillaceae; genus Paenibacillus_AQ; species Paenibacillus_AQ solani. The sequence continues at coordinate 356,909 of NZ_LIUT01000003.1, read as the reverse complement.
GCGGCAATTATGCCCTTGAATTCCCCGAGCATACGTATTTGAAAACGGGAGGCTCGCAGAACACGTTTGGGGGAATGCGTGAGAATAACAGCTTTGTCCGTATGGGACAGGAATCCACAACGCTGGAGCTTCGAGATATGTCTCAATGGTCTCTAGCCAAAGTATGGATTGAAGGACAAGGGACGGAGGAGATGGGCCGTCTGTCTCTGGATTTAAAGCTGGATGATAAAGGGGATTTGAACGGTAAGATTACGAACGATACCATTAACGATTTGACCGAGGTAGCACTGGTTGTTGGAGGCAAAGCTTACAAGCTGGGAGATATCAATAAGGGGGGAACGGAAGCCATTCCCCAGGATCCAAAACAAATCATTAAGTTTGTAGGCGGTGATTTATCTGGAATGCTGTACCCATACTCGCAGAATGACACCAAACAGAGGGAACGGGATGTTTTGTCTAATTACGGGTATTCGAGAGGGATGGTGGGCCAGGATGCTTACATTTTGGGATGGAGCAAAGACCATTTGACGAACTATACGCTGAAAGGCAGCGAAGTAGATAGTGATCAGCTTAATTTCTGGGTACAACCAGTGAAGATGGAGTGGGGGCTGAGCGGCAAGGTTAACATTCCTTATGGTTTCCTGTCTGCTGAAATAGCCCAGGTGAATGCACCGATGTTCGGAGCTTACCCTCATGGGGTCGAGATGGGACAAGGCAGCATGATCGCTGAATTCCCGTTAATATCGGAAGGTAATGTAAAGTACTCGGAGTTATCCATTAAAGGCACCAAATTTAACAATAACGTCACGATGGAGATCTGGAACGCGAAGAAGAGCGAATGGGAGCCTGTTACTGACACGAACAATGTATTTACCATTAACAATGATCCCGAGCAGTATATTATAGGAAACCGGATCAGGTTCATGATCACCGCTAAGGATCAAACCAACTTTATGATGCCGGAACTGTCTGTGAAGGGGGAGGCCACGCAATGATCGAGATTCATAATCTGAGCAAAAAATACGGTACATTTCATGCGCTCAAAGACATTAGTCTTCATATCGAAAAAGGGACCGTATTTGGATTTGTTGGTCCGAATGGAGCAGGCAAATCCACGACCATGTCCATACTGGCTACCCTGATGCTGCCAACCTCTGGCGTTGCCAAAGTCGGCGGCTATGACGTGACTCAGCATCCCAAGGAGGTCCGCAAGCGGATAGGCTACATGCCCGATTTCTTTGGTGTGTATGATCAGCTGAAGTCTACCGAGTACCTGCATTTTTATGGAGCAAGTTACGGTATTCCGCGCGCTGAGCGGGAGCAGCTCATTCCACAGCTCCTTGAGCTGGTGAACCTGAGCGACAAGGCGGATACGTACGTGGACAGTCTATCACGCGGAATGAAGCAGCGTTTATGCCTGGCGCGCTGTTTGGTGCATGATCCAGATGTATTGATTCTGGATGAGCCGGCCTCGGGTCTTGATCCGCGGGCCCGGATCGAGATGCGGGAAATATTGAAAGAATTGAAGCTTATGGGCAAGACCATCATCATTTCGTCGCATATTCTGCCGGAGCTTGCTGAGATGGTGGATGAAATCGGTGTGATCGAGCATGGCGAGATGGTGGCTCAAGGCAAGGTGGCTGATATCCAAAGCCGTCTCCGCGTCAAAAAGGTCATCCACATCCGCACGCTGGAGCGGGAAGAGGAACTGGCCGAGAAGCTGCGGGACGAACTTCATGTCACATCGGTATTGACGGATAATACCGGCGTTCATGTCCATTACAGCGGGGATGATGTGCAGCAAAGCGCTCTGCTGCGGCAGGTGGTTTCCTGGGAGATTCCGATTGTTTCGTTTCAGGAAGCACAAAGCAATCTGGAGGATGTATTCCTCGAAATTACCAAAGGGGGACCCCGCGAATGAATTGGAGTAAAGCGCTAATCAATCCGGTCATTGACAAAGAATTTCGGCTGCGGATGCGTTCAAAGCGTTCGATGTTGTCCGTATTGCTGTATGTGTTGGCCCTTGGCGCCATCGCAATGGGCTTCATATATCTTTTCTTATATTTAGGGCAGCGAGGGCCTCAACGATTTGATCCGCAAATGAGCCAAATGATGTTTTATGTGCTCAGTTTTGCACAACTTGTGCTCATTGCGTTTATGGCGCCAGCACTGACCGCCGGGGTCATCAGCAGCGAACGGGAGAAGCAAACGCTGAGCATGCTGCTGACAACCCAGCAGAGCTCAGCCACCATCGTGCTAAGCAAGCTGGTCTCTGCACTTAGCTTTATGGCACTCATCGTGCTGGCCACACTGCCGGTCTACAGCATTGTTTTTCTGTACGGAGGAATTTCGCCAAAGCAGCTCGTTTCTGTGTTTATCTTTTATTTATTTGTCATGCTGCTGCTCGGCTCGCTTGGGGTCATGTTCTCTACATTATTCAAAAGAACCATCGTGGCGATCATTGTTACCTACGGTGCTGGGCTTATTATTTTTCTTGTAACAGGACTGCTGTATCTGTTCTTCATGGGTATTGAGCAGCGGAATATGTATCAAAGCGGGCAGCCGATCGTACCGGGGAGTTACTCCTGGGTTGGATATTTGCTTGGTCTGAATCCGGCAGGGGCGATGATGAGTTTGTTTAACCCTTCCTTCTCGGAGCAGGTATTCATGCTGCGCGGCGGTAGTTTGAACAGCAAGGCGCCCATCGAGTTGTGGCTGGAATTCTTCATCGTATATTCGGTTGTGATCGTTCTTGCCTTGTGGGTAGCCATACGGAATATTCGGCCTGTCGCAAGACGGAAACGAAAGGTTAAGATTTCAGCTCAGCCACCACAAGGACAGGAGACAGCAGGTAACGAAGTATAACATTCCAAAGCTCAGGATAAGGAGGAAGTGCAGTGGACAACATTATGCGCTTTATTGAAGCCGCCAGAGCGCGGCTGCAGCGATTCCGCCTCATTACGTATGCATTATACGGACTTACGGCAGGATTTGCCGCGCTGCTGCTGCTCCTGGTGCTTGGGAGATTCGTACCCATAACCTGGCTTACCTACGCATACATTGCCTTTCCGGTTGGTGCAGGCTTTATAGGTTTGATATGGGGATGGCTGTACCGTGTGCCAATCGAAGAGGCTGCATCCGCAATGGATCAGTCTTCGGGCGGAACGGAACGAAGCGATATGATGGTGACGGCATTATCGTTTAAAGAAGAGGAATCGCAGGCAGTCAAATGGCAGCGGGAACAGGCGGAGCGTTACGGAGCGCGTTTTGCAGAGCAATTACCGGAGCGGCTCCCTTCTCCTCGTCGAAAAAAACAGTTCCTCCTCTGCAGCGTCACACTGGTTGCCGTGGTCATCTTTGCCTTTGTCCCGAATCCGATGGATAAGAAGGTCGAAGCAGCTAAAGAGCAGCAAAACTGGATGAAGGAACAGGTAGCCAAAACCGAAAAGCTTGCGGAAGAGCTTCAGAAAGAAACGCTCGCTCCTGCCGACAGGAAAAAGCTGCAGGAGAAGCTGGATGCCTTAAAAAAAGCGCTGAAGCAAGAAAAGCATCCCGAGCAAGCGCTTGAGAAGCTGGAAGAAGCCATGAAAGAGCTGGAGAAGATGGCGAAACAGCAGCAGGAAAAAGCAAAGGCGATGTCTGAGCTCGCCCAAAAAATGCAGCAGAATAAGCTGTTATCCCAAGTCGGGAAGAAGCTTGCCGAAGGTATGGCCGATCAATTGAAGCAGGAAATGAAAAAATTCACCGAGCAAGTGAAGAAGATGTCTCAGGAAGAGAAGAACGAGCTGTCCGATGCTTTAAAAAAGCTTGCTGAAGAAGCTGCCAAACAGATGGAAGACAAGAAGCTGGAGCAAGAGCTTAAGAAAGCAGCCGATGCACTGCAAGAGGGCAAGCTGCCGCAAGAGCTGGAAGAAGCGCTTCAGCAGCTGGCCGAGGAGTTAGCCAAGGCAGCGCAATCCAAAGCAGCTTCAGATAGTCAGTCGCAGTCTGCTGCTTCGCTGGCAGCTGCCCTTGCTTCACAGGGGCTAAGCTTAGCCGATCAGATGGCGGCAGCAGGGATGTCGGTATCCGACGCCTGGAGCAGCGGCGGCAGTGCTGAAGCATTGGCTCTGGCTGGTTCCGGCGCAGGCTCAGGCGAACAAGGCGAAGGCTCGGAGGATTCCTCCGGCGAAGGAAGTAGCGGGACTGGACAAGGTCAAGGCGCTGGCAGCGGAGCCGGTTCGGGAAGCGGTGCAGGTTCAGGTTCCGGCTCGGGCTCGGGCGGCAGTGGATCAGGCAGCGGAACCGGAAGTGGAGCCGGTCTTGGCACAGGCGGCCGTGAGCTTGTGACGATCCCGCGGGATTACAAGGGCAGCGGCAATGTACAGAATGATTCCGGCGAGATCAAGGGCGGCGGCGGAGATGTTCAGAAGGGCGGCGTTTCACCGACAGTTCCCGGCATGTCGAGGCCTTATGAGGAAGTGTACCGCGATTACGAGGCCGAGGCGCGTAAAACGCTGGGCCGCAATCAGCTGCCGGACCAAATGCAAGGTCTGGTTGAGGAATATTTCATGCAAATCAATCCGAATCCGTGAGGGTTTAAAGATAACCGAAGATAAAATGAGCCATTGAATTTCATTTGAATTTTACCAAGAAGATGGAGGTTGAATCCATGTCGGACATAGCAGTGAGGCCGCAGGAATGGATGGAGAAAATAGAAGGCCTGCGGGAACATATCGGCAAGGTGATTGTCGGACAGCAGGATGTCGTTGAGCAGATGCTGTGGTGTATTTTTGCAGGAGGGCATGCACTCCTGGAAGGGATTCCTGGTCTCGGCAAAACGATGCTCGTCCGCACTGTATCCGAAGCGTTGGAACTGTCCTTTTCCCGTATACAGTTTACGCCGGATTTGATGCCGAGCGATATAACGGGCACCAATATTCTGTCATTCGGACAGCATGGTGACACCGGAATGACCTTTCAAAAGGGCCCGCTGTTCAGCAGCATCGTGCTTGCCGACGAAATCAACCGGGCTACGCCAAAAACCCAGAGTGCCTTGCTGGAGGCCATGCAGGAGAAGACCGTTACGGTCGGTGGGGTAACCCATCAGCTTCCTAAGCCTTTCTTCGTGCTCGCAACGCAAAACCCGCTGGAAAATGAGGGGACGTATCCATTGCCTGAGGCGCAGCTTGACCGCTTTCTGCTGAAGATTGAGGTAACCTATCCCAGCGCGGATGAACTGAAGGAAATCGTGAAACGGACGACGTCTTCTCATGAATTCCAGGTGGAACGGCAAATGACTGGGGACGAGCTGCTGGAGATTCAGCGCGGAGCCAAGGAAGTGCTTGTTGCAGACGAAATGCTGGACTATGCCGTTCGCCTGCTGATGATGACGCATCCGGACGAGGCAGCAGCACCGGAAGCGGTACGTAAATACGTGCAGTTCGGTTCCGGGCCGCGGGGCATTCAGTCCATTATCTCTGTGAGTAAAGTGCGGGCTCTGTGCAGCGGACGCATGCATGTATCAACTGGCGATATCCGTGCCGTAGCTCTGTCTGCGCTGCGCCATCGTTTGTTTCTGAATTTCGAGGGGCAGGCGCTCGGCATTACGACGGACCATGTCATTCAGGAGGTTCTGCAAGCATTGGAGGCATCCGCGTGAGCGGGGGAGAATACCTGCTTCCTCCGGAATGGCTTCCGCGCCTGGAGCGATTGAGTGTTGATGCCAAACGACGGGTCGCTGGAACGCTGCAGGGGAAAAGACGATCCCGCCGTCTCGGTTCATCCCTCGAGTTCGCCGACTACCGGGTATATGCTCCCGGTGATGATGTCCGCAGATTTGATTGGGGCGTTTATTCTCGTACGGGAAAAGCATTCGTCCGGCAATTTATGGATGAGCAGGAGCTGACCGTAAGTATTTTTGTAGACTGTTCCGCATCCATGGGAACCGCTATCTCATCGCCTATGGAACCAGCCGCCGATGATCCGGCAGGGGGAAAGGGAAGTAAGAAATGGCTCCTTGCGCGCCAACTCGCTGCCAGCATTGGCTATATGGCATTATCATCCTACGACAGGCTGCAGATTGCCTGTTACAGTCGTTCGATTCATGCTCGCCTTCCGATTATGAGAGGAAAGGGCTCGGCCCATCGACTGTTTTCGTTTCTGCAAGGGGCAGAAACGGGTGGTGAGGGCAGTTTGGGGGCGGCGCTTGCGGTTCCTGGTGTCTTGCCAAGACAGCCGGGAATGACCTGGGTGTTCTCCGATTTTTGGCTGGAGGGCGGCGAAGAGGAATTGTTCAGGGCGCTTTCCCTTTTGTCAGGTACCGGGCAGGAGGTCGTGCTGGTGCATGTATTATCAAGGGAAGAGCTGGAACCTAAATTAACGGGCGACTTGCGATTGGTTGACAGTGAAACGATGAGCGGCAAGGAAGTAGCATTGACGGGGAAGGTCCTTGAAGCTTACAAGGAGGAGCTGGAGCGTTACCGGACGATGCTGTCCCGTGTGTGTGCGGAACGCGGAATGTCCTATGTGCTTATTCCGGCCGACATGCCGCTTACGGATGCCATGTTTGGAGTCCTTGCGGGAGCTGGCTTGGTCTCTGGATAGAGAAGGACTTCATAAACAGAAAGACTCATCATAATGAGAAGAGATGGATAGCCTCATCGAGATACTCGGGGATCATAGGCAAGTCTGGCTAGTCGGGGTCCATGGGAGTAAGGAGGGAACAACTTGGGGATTCAATCTTGGCTGAGTCTATGGTTCGGTTTAACGTTGCCGGCCATTGTGCTCATGTATATGTTCAAACGAAAATATGTAGATACAACTGTTCCCAGCCACTTGCTGTGGGAGCGCGTGCTGCGGAACCTGGAGGCCAACAGGCCTTGGCAGAAGCTGCAGAATCGGCTTCTGCTGTGGCTCCAACTGCTTGCTGCAGCACTCATGGTCTTCGCACTGATGCAGCCCTTTTTGCAGGTGTCGGGTGGAGGAAGCGCCCATGTCGTCATCGTTGCCGATACCTCGGGCAGCATGAGCGCGCAGATGCAGCCTTCGGCAGAGGGAGAAGCAGTTACCAGGCTGCAATTGATGCAGGAAAGAATCAGGGACTATGTAAAGAATCAAGGAAGAAGAAGCGAGATTACGCTGCTGTCTATGGGAGCAAGTCCAGTAACGCTGTTGTCCCATGAAAGCGACCGTACTGCTATTAATAAAGCGGTGGATGGCTTGCGTCCTTATTATGGGGCAGCATCCTATAGGGAAACCCTGTCGCTTGCCTCGGCTCTAACGCGGGAAGAGCCTGATGCAGAGGTGGTCATTTTTACGGATAGCTACTGGAAACAGGATACGGTGCCTATAGCATTTCAGGTTCCAGTATCCGTAGAGAAGGTGCAGGGCGAGCTTCCTTACAACGTGTCCATTGATCAATTCGGCATTTCGGCAAAGGGAGAATTGGGTTCATCCTACGGGGCGGTTGCGGTTCTCAGCACGAATGCCAAGGAGGCCGTCTCGGCCGAAGTAAATCTTTATGGGGATGAACAGCTGCTGACCAGCAAGGTGCTGGAGCTTTCGCCGGGCAAGAAATTAACGGAATCTTTTACCGATCTCCCGTTTGCGGAGGTATACCGGCTTGAGCTATCCGGGGAAGACGGGTACGCGGCAGATAATCAATCTTTTGCATTTGGACTCGGGCACGGATCTTCGCGCGTGTTGCTGCTGACTTCAGGCAACTTGTTTCTGGAAAAGGCACTGCAGTTGAGTGGAGCCGAAGTCACCCGGGTTGCCTGGAATGATGCCGAAGGCAAGAAGGATGAGGATGAGATTTCAAGTACCCAAGCGGACAAGGACAGCGCAGCATCGGAAACACCGCCCGTACCTGAAGGCGAATTCGATCTGCTCGTGATGGACGGGGCCGTCCCCGCAGGGTTCAGGCAGGGGAAGTGGGCGGAGCTGACTGTCAAAACGCCACTGTGGACGATCGGCGGAGAAGGCGACAAAGTTGGAAACCAAGGAGGACGCCCCATTCTTGCCAAGCATCCGGTGACTAATTATGTTACCCTATCAGGCGTTTATTTCGGGACGCTGTTGGATCAAACCCCGGCCTGGGGGGATGCTGTCGTCAAGCTTGGGGATCAACCCATCGTCTATGCAGGGAATGAAAGCGGTCGACCTCGATTGTCCTTCAATTTTCTGCTTCAGGACAGTGATCTTCCGTTATCACCTGAATTTCCGGTCATGGTCAGCAATGTGCTGGAGTGGATGACTTCAGGCAAAGGAAGCGGGCTTGGTCGATATATGGCCGGTGCGCAAGCGGATATTCCGATTGCGGCGGATACGGTATCGGCTCAGTGGGTACCCAAGAACGGTCTTGCACTTGCCGACGGAATCTCACCTGAGGAAGCTCTCCGTAATGGGCAAGGGGTATCGCCAGTACAGATCGTGCCGGAAATCCCTGGGTTGTACGCATTTGAACAGCAGAATGAGGCGGGGGAGAAGCTTCGTTACTGGCTGGCCGTAACGGCAGACCCGTATGAGGCGGAGTGGAGCATAGATCAGGGTCCGCCTGTTAGTCAAACATCATCGAACCAGGATGATACGACAGCTGGTGATCGTGACGGGTCATCCACGCACAGCGAAAATGCAAGTCGTGCCGGTTCGCTAATGCCATGGCTGGCAGCCTTGGCATTGGCTGTGGTCGCAGCGGAATGGGGGGTGTATCAGCGTGGGCGTTCAATTTAGCCAACCATGGCTTCTGCTGCTGTTGATTCCGGCAGGCGTGTTTCTCTATTACGCATACAAATCGGATTTTCGGTTAAGCGGCTTTCGCAAGAAACTGGCCTTGTTCCTGAGAACCTGTGTCATTCTGTTATTGATCCTTATGATTTCGGGCCTGCATGGTTTTACCGTACTCCGTGATAAACAGGTCGTGTATATGGCAGACCGTTCGGACAGTATGGGGGAGTCGGCACGGATCACAAGCTGGATCAACGAGTCTCTTGCGGCAAAAGGGGAGAAGGATGGCACGGCCATTGTGTCTGCCGGCCTTGAAGGCGCCGTGGAGCGGCGCTTATCCACTGCGACGAACGCCGGCGCATCTTTAAATGCGCTGCTGGAGCAGCAGTTTACCGGTTTGGAGTCGGGTCTTCAGCTTGCCGGGAGCTTGTTTCAGGGTAAAAGTGATTCGCGAATCGTGCTGATCTCGGATGGAGAAGAGAATGTAGGCAGTATGGCAGCAGCGGGAAGGCTGCTCAAGGATCGGGGAATTGCGGTTGATGTACTGCCGGCCCCGAAGCAGGTGATCAAGGACGCCGCTGTTGAGGAGTTGAAGGTGCCGGATAAGCTGTATCAGGCGGAGTCTTTCTACGTGGAAGTCATGATTCGGAGCACATTCAAAACCTCTGGTGAATTGCGCATTTACGAGGATAACCGGGAGATCGGGCGGGAACGCGTGGACGTAACTCCTGGTGAGAATCGGTATGCCGTGAAAGGCTTGGCCAAGAATCCGGGACTCCACCGCTATCGTGCCGAAATCTTCATGGATGGGGATGAGGCATCGGCTAACAATGCAGCGTTCGATTTTACCCGTGTGGAAGGTCCGCCGAACGTGCTGATCGTGGAAGGCACACCGGGCACGTCTGGCAACATAAAAGCTGCGCTCGAGTCGGGAATGATTGGCACCGAAGTGATTCCACCGGAACTGCTTCCGCTGGAAGCGGCCAAGTATGCCGTATACGACAGCATCATCTTTAATAATGTGTCAGGCAGTGACGTTGGCGGAAAGCAGATGGAGCTGATCGAGCAGGCCGTCCGAAGCTTCGGCATCGGATTTATGATGGCTGGGGGTGAGGACAGCTTTGGGATGGGCGGATATTTTAAAACCCCAATCGAAAAGGCGCTGCCAGTCTCCATGGAGCTTGAAGGCAAGCGGGAAATTCCATCGCTTGGTCTCATCCTCGTCATTGACCGTTCAGGCAGTATGGATGGCGACAAGATCGAATTGGCCAAAGAATCAGCGATGCGAACAGTGGAATTGCTGCGAGCCAAGGATACGGTCGGCGTCGTCGCCTTTGATGATCAGCCGTGGTGGGTCGTTCCGCCTCAGAAGCTCGGAAATAAGGAAGAGGTGCTCAGCAGTATCCAGTCGATCCCAAGCGCTGGTGGGACCAATATTTATCCGGCCGTTTCTTCAGCGCTTGAGGAGATGCTGAAGATTAAATCGCAGCGCAGGCATATCATTCTGATGACCGACGGGCAATCGGCTATGAATCCCGGTTATCAGGATCTTACGGATACGATGGTGGAGAACCGAATTACGATGTCTTCCGTAGCGGTAGGGATGGATGCCGACACGAACCTGCTTCAATCCTTGGCTGAGGCAGCCAAAGGCCGTTATTATTTCGTAGAGGATGAAACGACGCTGCCCGCGGTATTCAGCCGAGAGGCCGTGATGCTCGCCAAATCCTATATCGTGGATAAACCCTTTGTTCCGGCCGTTCAGAATGCTGGTGATTGGGCAAGCTTATTCCAAAAGGGCGTACCAGGGCTATATGGATATGTAGCCGCAACGCCGAAGTCCTCTGCTCAGACGGTTCTGTCTAGTCCCGAGCCAGACCCGATCCTGTCGCGCTGGCAGTATGGATCCGGCCGAACGGTAGCCTGGACGAGTGATCTAAGCGGTAAATGGTCGAGGGAGTGGGTGTCCTGGCCCAGCTTTGCCAATACGTTGACGGAAATTGTGAAGTGGACGTTCCCGCAGTTTTCGTCATCGCCGTATGAAGTGACTACTGAGACGGCAGGCAATCAAGTGAAGCTGCAAGTGACTGCAGTGGGCGAAAATCCTCCGGAGAAGCTTACTGCAGTGATCGGGGATGATGAAGCCGGCGAGCAGACTGTGGAGCTCACCCAAGAGGCGCCGGGCCGTTATACCGGACTTGTTAACGTATCGAAGCCGGGAGCCTACCTCATGTCCCTTGAGGACGCGAGCGGGGAAGAGGCGGTGCAAGCTGCCCCTGGCACCGGTTTCGTTGTGCCGTATTCACCGGAATACCGGCTGGCTTCCGGCAGCGGTGAGGAAGCTCTGAAACGGCTGGCCGAAGCGACGGGTGGCCGCGTCTTATCCTGGGATAACCCGGCCGAAGTGTTCGACCGGCAGGCAACCTCGCGGATGCAGATCCATGATTGGAGCTATCCGCTGCTGGTGGCGGCCCTGCTGCTGTGGGTCGCCGACATCGCCGTGCGGCGCCTGGCTCTGCCATGGGGCGCTATCGGCGTTAGGATGGCCGCCCTGCTCCGCAGGCGGCCGGCTCCTGCCCGCGAGGCCGCGCGTGACGCGGGTCTCGAGCGGCTGGCGGCGCGCAAAGCCCGCGCCGCCGATTTCTACGGCGGCAGCTCCGCGAAGCCTCCGCCGCAGGCCCCGCCCGCACGCGAGCGCAGCGGTGCGGGCCGCAGTGCCGGGGGCGGGAACCCCGCCTCGGCATCCCGCGCAGCTCCGGCAGTGGGCCGTAAGGCCCCGCCGGAGGCGCACGATTCGCAGCGGGTGGATGCCCCGCTGCGGGAAGAGCGGCCGGCCCAGGTGAAGCCGGCCGCAAGCCAGGGCGCGCGCAAGGACAGCGCGCCTACACCGCCTCCCCCGCCGCCGAAGGCGCAGGGGGACGGCAGCGGCCGGCCTGGGGGAACCGGGCCGGCTCCGGAAGCAGGCTCCTCCATGGATCGCCTGCTTAAAGCCAAAAAACGCGGCTCGCGATGAAACGCCGCCTCACGCTGCAGTCCAGCTGTCGATGTACAGCTGGACCGCAGCTTTTTTAAATTTATAGGAAAGCAGATTTCCATGCTATGTTTCACGAAATCGTTTAAGGGATGTCGAATCCGGTTATAACCGGACTATTAAGGGAAATAATGCAAGTGGGATGGTGGCTGCCTTGGTGACTTTTACATCACATTGACAATTACGTTCTGGAAATGAAAGACGTGTGGTGTTACAATAAGAGTCAAAATGATATTCTCAACATTCCTAACTGCTCTGATACATGTGAATTAGGGAGGTTAGGACGTAAGAAGCCTTCATTTTTGAAGCTTACTATGGAAAAGATTTGAGGAGGACGAATCATGACAACCGAACATAACCAAACGATCGACAATCTGTCTATCGCAACGATCCGGACACTGGCGATTGACGCTATCGAGAAAGCGAAATCCGGTCACCCGGGCATGCCGATGGGTTCTGCACCTATGGGCTACCAATTGTTTGCGAAGACGATGAATCATAACCCGCAAGAGCCGACGTGGATTAACCGCGACCGTTTTGTCTTGTCTGCGGGCCATGGCTCCATGCTGCTCTACAGCTTGCTTCACCTGAGCGGCTATGACTTGTCCATTGAAGATTTGAAGCAGTTCCGTCAATGGGGCAGCAAGACGCCTGGTCACCCTGAGTTTGGCCATACCGCTGGTGTTGATGCAACAACAGGTCCGCTTGGACAAGGTGTGGCGATGGCTGTGGGGATGGCAATGGCAGAAGCTCACTTGGGCGCGACTTACAATAAAGATAGCTTTAATGTAGTGGATCATTATACGTATGCGATTTGCGGCGACGGCGACATGATGGAGGGCGTTGCATCGGAGGCCGCTTCGATGGCAGGCCATCTGAAGCTCGGGAAATTGATTATGCTGTATGATTCAAATGACATCTCCCTTGATGGCGAGCTTAATCTGGCCTTCTCCGAGAATGTAGCGAAGCGTTTTGATGCTTATGGCTGGCAAGTGCTGCGCGTGGAAGACGGTAACGATTTGCCTGCGATCGAGAAAGCGATTGAAGAAGCGAAAGCTGATACGAACCGCCCAACACTGATCGAAGTGAAGACTGTGATCGGTTACGGCAGCCCGAACAAACAAGGTAAAGGCGGATCTGGCGGTACGCACGGTTCCCCGCTTGGTACCGAAGAAGCGAAGCTGACCAAGGACTTCTATAAGTGGGTATATGAAGAAGATTTCTATGTACCTGAGGAAGTACGTGAGCATTTCGGCAAAGTGAAAGACCGTGGTATTGCGGCTTATCAAGCTTGGGTTGATCAGTTCGCGAAATACAAAGAAGCTTATCCGGAGCTGGCAGCGCAATTCGAGCGCGGTGAATCCGGTGAATTGGCTGAAGGCTGGGACAAAGACCTGCCGAAGTACAGCGCAGATGACAAAGCGGTTTCCACTCGCGTGGCATCCGGTAAAGCGCTGAACGGTTTGACTGCAGGCGTACCGCAGCTGCTCGGCGGATCGGCTGACCTGGAAAGCTCCACGATGACGCATCTGAACGACCTGGCATCCTTCACGGCAGAGAGCTATGAAGGCCGCAACGTTTATTATGGCGTTCGTGAATTCGCGATGGCTGGTGCTATGAACGGTATCGCACTCCACGGCGGACTGAAAATTTTCGGCGGTACGTTCTTCGTATTTACAGACTACCTGCGTCCAGCTGTTCGTTTGGCTGCCATCATGAAGCTGCCGGTTACGTATGTATTGACGCATGACAGTATCGCTGTTGGCGAAGATGGACCTACGCACGAACCGATCGAACAATTGGCTTCCTTGCGGATCATCCCAGGTCTGACTGTGATTCGTCCAGCGGATGCTAACGAAACTTCCGCTGCATGGGCGTATGCGGTTGAAAATACAGATCGTCCTGTAGCGTTGGTGCTGACTCGTCAGAATCTGCCAATCCTTGCAGGTGCGGTGGACCAAGCGCGTGAAGGCATCAAACGCGGCGCTTATGTTGTTTCCGATGTGAAAGACGGTAACGCACAAGCTCAAATCATTGCAACGGGTTCCGAGGTTCAGCTTGCTGTTAAAGCACAGGAAGCACTGGCTGAAGAAGGAATCGCTGTTCGCGTAATCAGCATGCCAAGCTGGGATCTGTTCGACAGCCAGGATCAGGCATACAAGGATTCCGTGCTGCTTCCGAACGTCAAAGCTCGTCTTGCCATCGAAATGGCTCATCCGTTTGGATGGGAGCGTTATGTCGGCGACCAAGGCGCTATTCTTGGCATCAACACATTTGGCGCATCCGCTCCTGGCGACCGCGTCATTGCCGAGTATGGCTTTACGGTTGAGAACGTGGTTAGCCGCGTAAAAGGCTTGCTGTAAAATATTTGTGATATAACTCCATATGGTTGTTCCGGCACCCGCTTCATGCGGGTGCCGTCATATATACAGCTTTACATATTTTGGAGGAGGCGATGAGCCGATGTCACTGTTTAAGAATGCAACCATCACGAAAGCAGCTAACGTGTACTATGACGGACAGGTAACCAGCCGTACGGTATTGCTGGAAAATGGAGAGAAGGTAACCCTGGGGATCATGCTTCCGGGAAGCTATGATTTTGACACTGCTGGCCCTGAGATTATGGAAATTCTGTCCGGTGATCTGCGTGTCCTGCTGCCAGGTGAGCAGGAATGGCTCGAGATCCAAGACAGCACGACCTTCAATGTTCCTGGCAATTCTAGCTTTAAGCTAGAGGTTCGTACGGTTACGGATTACTGCTGCTCTTATCCGACCATGTAACAGGCTGATGCATAAGTGAAAAATTCGGTACTCCAAACCCTGCACAGCTTGAAGAGCTTTCTCAGAGTGACCGAGGGGTTTGTAGACGTAAATAAAATCAAAAAAGGCTCAAAGCCGGTGGCTTCGAACCCTTCTTGTCAATGTCTGATATCAATGCATATCATCCAGGGTAAATGTATCATGGACTCATTCTTCCGGAATCGATACGATCTCGCCTCGATAATCAGGATCACTGCTGTCCAGTTCCACCCATCCGGCTGCCCATTCATCGGTGTGATTGATCAAGCGGTAGCTGGTCACGCCGGAAGGATAACGGAATACGAAATACGCAAACGTCGAATTGCTGACATCCGGCTGCTTGCCGATCTCCGCTATAATTGCGGGCAGGAAGAACAGATTTTGTTTTGCCGGTACCTTGGCATTGTAGTCCAGCTTGCCTTGCCATTTCAGATATTTGACGCCGCCGTGGATTTCGAAGTAGCTGGCGATATCATTATCGACCATGAAGTAACGATTGGTTTCGCCTTTTGGAAAGTAAAAATCCCAGCCTTGCATTTCTACAGGGGACATTTCCAATTGAGGCTTCTTCAATTGGGATGTATAAGCAAGCCGAGTCGCCGCATTTCGTGCGGTGGCCAGATCTGAGCTCTTTAAGTCGGAGATGATATCGGCTTCGGCCTTATTAATATAGGCTGTCTTTAGAGAACCATTCCAATAGACGCTGGCATCAAAAGCTTGGGCAACGGCCCTTAGGGGAATCATGGTCTTGCCTTTATGCAGCACAGGGGCAGCAGGGAGCGTCTTCTTTACTCCGCCGATGTCCATGCTGGTGTGCCCTGCCGTAAGAATCACCGTTTTGTTATCACCTTGAATGGTCACCTGCTTCTTGCTGTTGTCGTATTTTATGACGTAGTTACCCAGTGGCTTCAGATCTGTTAGGGTAACGAAAGTGGTACCTTGCCGAATCAGCACTTCACCGCTTGCCTTTACATTGTTAATGGTAGCGGTAGGTTTGGAAGCGGCAGAAACCGGTGAAACCGCAATGGCAGGAGACAGTACAGTGGTGAGTATGGCAGCAGCTACCATAGTTTTTAATCCTTTGGTCCAATTCATTTTGTATTTCCTCCCTTCGTATAGTAGACGGAACGAAATTGAGAAAAGTTTCTTCCGGAGGGAAATAAGAGGGGGAAAACTATAAAAATGGCTCCTTTCTCCTAGTCCGGATGACCGTAAAACTAGAAGAAGGAGCCGTGATAAGACAAGGCATGGCTTGTCTGGTTAAGATTGTTGTCCGCCGATTTTTTGGCCGATCCAGGCTTCATAGCATTTCACAACAGCGGAGAGATCCTCTTCGCTAAAGCCCTCGCTCGCACCTGCTTGAAACAGGCTTTTGGCCAGGTTCAGCATTGGAGAAGGCATGCCGATGCCGTCAGTTAGTGAAGACGCCAGCTTGAGGTCTTTGAGCATTAGCCCGAGTGAGAACTGATTGCTGAAATCACCGTCAATAATTTTGCGTCCTTTCAGCTCAGCTGCTTTGCTGCCGGCTGATCCTAACTGTACAAGTTCCAGAAAGTTGTCCGCGGGAATGCCTGATTTGGCGGCGATGGCAAAGCCCTCGGCAAGCGCCAGATTGTTAATGCCTACAATGGTGTTATGGGCAAGCTTTGCGACAGCTCCGCTGCCGTTTGGCCCCATGTGAATGACTTTTTTGCCTAAGGTATCAAAGACATCCGCATGCGCTTCGATGACTGCGGCTTCGCCGCCAACCATGAAGACCAAGGTGCCATCGATCGCTGCTGGCTTGCTGCCAGTTACCGGGGCGTCCAGGAAGGAAGCGCCAAGGCCCGAAACGACCGAAGCAATTTCCTTAACAAGGCTTTCTGAGATCGTGCTGCAATCCACGACGGTCATTCCGCTCGTAAGGGAAGCAAGCAGACCGTTCTCTCCATAGTATACATCCCGGATGGATTGGTCATTGCTTACCATCGTAATAACCAAGTCCTGCCCATGTGCCGCCTGGCGAGGGGTGTCCGCGATGGAAGCTCCCTGCTCGGCGAGCGGACGGCATTTTTCTTGGGTACGATTGTACACGGTCACATCATAATCCTGTTTCAACAGATTGGAAGCCATGGGCGCACCCATGGTGCCTAGTCCGATAAATCCGATTTTCTTCATAGCTACATCACCTTTAATATGGATTCCCGATCCATTCCATCTTAGCATGGGTTCTTGAGGCGAAGCCAGTATTAGTGAAAGATTGAAGAGACGCAGGACATGAAGAATAAATGACAGTTCTCCCATGAAACTTGCGGTCTTTATTAAATTAAAGTATCCTATTTCTAAATTAACTGGAGGTTTAAGGCATGACTAAAAAAATCAAATTTGATTACAGTAAAGCACTGACTTTTGTCAACCAACACGAAGTTGATTACTTTGCTGAGCCGATCCGCACAGCACATGAACAGCTACATAAAGGTACAGGAGCCGGCTCCGATTATTTGGGCTGGATCGACCTGCCGACTCAGTATGATAAAGAAGAATTCTCGCGCATCCAGAAAGCGGCTGCCAAAATCCAAAGCGATTCGGACGTTCTGATCGTTATCGGTATCGGAGGTTCCTACCTCGGGGCAAGAGCAGCCATCGAAATGCTGTCGCACTCGTTCTATAACGAGTTGTCCAAAGACCAGCGCAAGACGCCGGAGATTTATTTTGCAGGTAACAATATCAGCTCCACTTATGTTACGCATCTGCTTCAATTAATTGAAGGCAAAGACTTCTCCGTCAATGTCATCTCCAAATCCGGTACAACGACAGAGCCGGCTATCGCATTCCGTATTTTCCGTGCAGAACTGGAGAAGAAATACGGCAAGGAAGAAGCACGCAAACGCATTTACGCTACAACGGACCAAGAGAAGGGCGCCCTCAAAAAGCTGGCTACCGAGGAAGGCTATGAGTCCTTCATTATCCCTGATGATGTGGGCGGACGTTATTCTGTGCTGACCGCAGTTGGTCTGCTTCCGATTGCTACGGCAGGCATCAACATTGAAGAAATGATGCAGGGTGCGGCTGACGCTGCTAAAGAATACAGCAACCCTAACGTTGCCGAGAATGAAGCTTACCAGTATGCAGCGGTTCGTAATGCTCTATACCGCAAAGGCAAAGGCATCGAAATCCTGGTGAACTATGAGCCGTCCTTGCATTACGTATCGGAATGGTGGAAGCAGCTTTACGGCGAGAGTGAAGGGAAAGACTACAAAGGCATCTATCCGGCTTCCGTCGATTTCTCTACCGACTTGCACTCCATGGGTCAATTCATCCAGGAAGGCAGCCGCAACATCTTCGAAACGGTCATTCAGGTTGAGAATGTATCCGAGCATATTACGATTGAATCGGATCCGGATGATCTGGACGGTTTGAACTTCTTGACTGGAAAAACATTGGATTTTGTCAACAAAAAGGCTTTCCAGGGAACGATGCTGGCCCATACCGATGGACAAGTTCCGAATTTGATTGTGACAATTCCAGATTTCACTCCCTATTCGTTCGGATATCTGGTATACTTTTTCGAAAAGGCCTGCGGTATCAGCGGCTATCTGTTAGGTGTCAACCCGTTTGACCAGCCGGGTGTAGAGGCGTACAAGAAGAATATGTTCGCATTGCTCGGCAAACCTGGGTACGAGAAAGAGAAGGCCGAATTGGAAGCTAGACTTTCCGAATAAACCTGACACTTTCACATGGATGACGCAAGACGCTGAAGGAAGCAGTCCGCGGGCATAATATAGCCGTGGACTGCTTTCTTGGCAATATAGAGGTGGTTGTAGTTTCATGCTGGATCGATACAA
This sequence comes from Paenibacillus solani, assembly GCF_001277345.1. Lineage (GTDB taxonomy): Bacteria > Bacillota > Bacilli > Paenibacillales > Paenibacillaceae > Paenibacillus_AQ > Paenibacillus_AQ solani. The sequence continues at coordinate 338,549 of NZ_LIUT01000003.1, read as the reverse complement.
AACGGTACGTCAGGCGGGTTCCAAGGAGATTGTTATCAAGAAATCGCGATTCATCGGGCATGTGATGCCGGTGGAAACCGAAGAGGAAGCCGTCGCTTTTATTGAAGACATCAAGAAAAAACACTGGAATGCCACACATAACTGTTCCGCTTATATGATTGGTGAGCGGGACGAGATTCAGAAGCAATCGGATGACGGAGAACCAAGTGGAACGGCTGGCAAGCCGATTCTCGAAGTGCTCCGCAATCAGGGGCGGAAGAATGTAGCCATAGTGGTCACGCGTTATTTTGGCGGTATTATGCTGGGTGCAGGCGGATTGATCCGGGCCTATACCGACGGTGCCGTGGCAGCGATCGAGTCAGGCGAACCGATCACAAGGGTGCTTCACCGGGAGATTTTCGTCGAGCTGGATTATACGTGGCTGGGTAAAGTGGAGAACGAGCTTCGTAACCGAAGCGTTCGTATGGGTGAGACAAATTTTGCCGACACGGTGACTTTGACCTGCTTGCCGCTCGATGCTGATGCGGAGAGCTTTATGACTTGGATGGTGGATTTGACACAGGGGCAGTCCTTGATCACGGAGGGAGAGCGGCTTTATTTTATTGAAGGGGAATAAAATAATATGGCAAGAAGAGCAGTAGAACGCGAGTTGTCGAGAGAGCGGATACTGGAAGCAGCCAGGCATTTGTTCATAACCAAAGGGTACAGGGCCATTTCGATGCGCAGCATCGGCCAGCATCTGGGTTATAGCCACGGCTCCTTGTATTATCATTTTAAGGAAAAGGCGGAGCTGTTTTACGCCATTGTCGTGAAGGACTTTAATGATCTTAATGATTTGCTGTTGGAAGTCTCGGGAAAGCCTCCTTGTGACGGGGTATCGAAGCTGGAGCAGTTGATGCTGGAATTCGTCCGTTTCGGTCTGGATCATCCTTACCAGTACGAAATCATGTTCATGATTCGGGACGAAGAGCTGCTGTCCTACTGTCGCGCTGAGCAGGGACGCTGTTTTGAAATGTTTGCTATGCTGGTTCGTCAGTATTTGCTTGAAGAGAATTACGATGAGGAAGAGCGGCGAACCGTCCCGCTGACTTTGTTTTTGTCGCTGCATGGATTCATATCGTATTATATTCAGGACAGGATTGGTTTTGATGAGATCAAACCCGCCGCTCATACCCATGTTAAAGTGCTATGTCGGAGCTTGTATAGCAGGGTCTGATTATTATATGTACTTTGAAGCATAGCCCAGTACTTCAATCCGTTACAACGGCCTAGCGTTGAAACGTCAATCGCCTAATGAAATGAAACAGACAGATGCACGCTCCCTTGCATGTACCTGTCTGTTTCTTTGTGTTTGGAATTGGTAAGCAGTCGGCTATTTCGATCGGGCTGCGAGGTTTGAGGTTATCCTTCCATGATCTTCACATGATATTGACGCTGTCTTGGCCCGTCAAATTCGCAAAAATAGATGCCTTGCCAACGACCAAGAAGAAGATGTCCATTCTGAATGATAACCGTTTGGGAAGGGCCGCAGGTGATCGATTTGAGATGGGAAGCCGTGTTGCCCTCAGCATGGCGATATTTGGGATGCTCCCATGGATAGACTTCATCCAAGGACATCAGTACATCTCGTTTCACATCGGGATCGGCATTCTCATTGATGGCAATGCCCGCAGTCGTATGGGGGCAATAAATCAAGGCGGTGCCTTGCTGAACCCCGCTTTGTTTCACAACGGAGATGATCTCCCTCGTGATATCCCTCATTTCATCCCGGCCTTTTGTCTCCAACTCACCAGTAAACAGCATATTAAATACCTCCTCATATTTTTCCATTTCTATTATTTTACCCGATAAGTTGAAAAAGATGGATTGACGATCCGATTCCGTATTTGGTAAAGTATGTGTAAAGTAAAACCAAGTATACAAATAGGAAATATAAAGATGGTGTGTGGAGTCGACCGGAATGCCATCCGGAGGCGGGAGGGATACGATATGACAACATGGATTCGTCATAGAGGTTGGACTTGGGGTTTTCGAAGTACCGTGCTGCTTTATTTTCTTGCCTTGATCGTATTTCCGATCTTTGGAATATACGTGCAATCATTCTCTTCTGGCTGGACCCATTTTGCGGAGAGCATAGCGGATCCGATTGCCTGGAAGGCTGTGCTGCTTACGATTAAGCTGGGTGTCATCGCGACTCTTATCAATGTCTGTATCGGAACGATGATTGCTTGGGTCCTCATCAGATACCGATTTCCGGGAAGGACGCTGCTAAACAGCCTGGTAGACTTGCCCTTTGCGCTTCCGACAGCTGTAGGCGGCCTGATGATACTACTGCTGCTGGGACCTGGAAGCTTGCTTGGAAGCCTTGCAGAGAAGATGGGCGCCCAGATCGTGTTCCACCAGCCCGCAATTGTCATTGCTATGCTGTTTGTTACTTTTCCATTTGTGATCCGCGCAGTTCAGCCGCTCCTGGAAGAGCTGGACCCGCTGGAGCAGGAAGCTGCTTATACGATGGGAGCCTCCAAGGCAAGAACCTTCTTTAAGGTTATTCTCCCTTCGATGCTGCCGGGCATTATCAGCGGGGGAATGCTGGCCTTTTCAAGAGCTTTGGCCGAATTCGGCGCAGTAGTATTGGTTGCCGGTAATATTCCGGGTAGAACTCTGATTGCATCGGTCTTTATTTTTGGAGAGGTTGAGAGTGATAATCCGGCAGGCGCGGCTGCGGTATCGATCCTGCTCCTGACTCTATCGTTCATTATCCTGTGGGTGATAAGCACGGTACAGCAGAGGGGGAGACGGGCTTGAGACGACTTTGGATCGGACTTACGTATGTGGTATTTATCATTCTGCTCATCATTCCCTTGTCCCGAATTGCAATCGGTGCATTCGAGAAGGGGCTGGACGGATTTATGGAGGGGCTGCTGAGGCCGGAAGCCTTGCACGCTCTGATGATGACGGGCTTGATTGTAGTGCTTGTAACGCTGCTCAATGCATTGTTTGGCATCATGATGGCGCTGTATCTGGTGCGGGCCAACTGGCTTAGCCGAAGAATCAAAGGCGTTCTAAACAGCATTGTCGATCTGCCTTATGCAGTTTCACCTGTTATTGGCGGTTTGATGATCGTGCTGCTGCTTGGTCCCGACAGCATCATTGGCGGTTTTTTTGAAGGGATCGGGTTTAAAGTCGTGTATGCTTTCCCAGGCATGGTCATTGCGACACTCTTCGTTACGTTTCCGCTGATGGTTCGTGAGGTCATGCCAGTCCTGCAGGAGATCGGGCATGATCAGGAACAGGCGGCAGCAACGCTTGGCGCATATGGCTGGACAACATTTCGGAAGGTAACATGGCCGTCCATCCGCTGGGCGGTTGTGTACGGTGTGGTGCTTACGGTAGCCCGTTCATTAGGGGAATTCGGTGCGGTGCTGGTGGTGTCCGGCAACATTATGAACAAAACACAGACGGCAACAACGCTGGTGTATCAGGATGTTGAGAACTTTAATGTGGCCGCTGCGAACGGAGTTGCATTGGTATTGGCTGCCTTCTCGGTAGGGATCTTGCTGCTGATGGAATGGGCCAAAAAAAGAAAGGATGTGCAATGATATGCATGTGGAGGTTCGCGATTTAAACAAGCATTTTGGCACGTTTCATGCCGTCAAGAATGTCAGCTTTGGGATCGAGAAGGGACATCTGATCGGACTGCTGGGACCCAGCGGAGGCGGTAAAACCTCCATCCTGCGCATGCTTGCCGGGCTGGAGAATCCGGATTCCGGGCAAATTTCCTTTCATGGCCAAGTGGTGAATGATTTGCCGCCGCAGGAGCGCGGTATCGGTTTTGTATTCCAAAACTATGCCTTGTTTAAACATATGACCGTGTTCGATAATATTGCTTTCGGCTTGAAGGTGAAGAAGACCCCTAAAGCCCAAATAAAAGACCGAGTAATGGAACTGGTCGAGCTGACTGGTTTAAAAGGTTTCGAAAGCCGTTATCCGCATCAATTATCCGGTGGACAGCGTCAACGGGTAGCCTTTGCCAGAGCGCTGGCCCCTGAGCCGCAGCTTCTCTTGCTGGATGAGCCGTTCGCCGCGATCGATGCGAAGATTCGTCAAGAGCTGCGCTCCTGGCTTCGTGAGCTGATTGAGCGGGTCGGCATTACATCGATCTTCGTTACGCATGATCAGGACGAAGCGATTGAAGTCGCGGATGAGATCATGATTATAAACCAGGGTCGAGTAGAACAGAAAGGAACGCCTTGGGATATTTACAAGGAGCCAACTACACCTTTTGTCGCTTCCTTCATTGGCGAGTCGACCGTGATTTCGAGCGCTGCGGAGCTGAAAGGATTCGAGGCTGCATCTAACAAGAATGCGACGCGCGCGCTGATTCGCCCGGAATATATCGAGATTGGCAGCGAGCATGATTTCAGCGTGCTGTCTGCAACCGAGACTGGCATTGTCCGTCATTTGCATTTTCGCGGCAGCGAGTGGCTGGTAGAAGTTGAGGTTAAGGGCCATAAGCTGATCACCTACCGGTCACTGGAGAAGGAAACACTGCATCCGGGTCAAGAGGTCCGCGTCCTCGTTCACCGGGCTTATCTCTTCAATGATGAGCACAGCTGGATTGAGGAGAACCGGCTGAAGGTCGATCCGATGCCAATCATGATCTAATGGATCCAAAAATATACGAAGGGAAGTGGATTCATGCAAATCTTGAATATGAAGCGAGCCTCATCCCTGCTGGTTGGCATGGCGCTTCTCTTCAGTGTGCTCATTGCAGGATGCGCCAGTGATGAGCCTGTCAGCCAAGAAGCGATGTCCCCTGGTGAAAGAACGATCGTGCTCGGCGCGTACAGCGTAGCAAGAGATGCTCTATCAGAGATTATTCCTGCTTTCCAAGCCGAGTGGAAGGACCGAACCGGAGAAGACATACATTTTCAGGAATCCTATGAGGCTTCCGGAACACAAGCTCGTGCCATTACAGGCGGATTTGAGGCTGATGTTACACTGCTCGCCATGGAAGGGGATATCGATAAGCTGGTTCGGGCGGGACTGGTCGATCCTGCATGGAAATCACAGCCATATAACGGCATGGTAACCCGATCGATTGTCGTTCTCGGTACCCGTGAGGGTAATCCCAAAGGTATACAGGATTTTGATGATCTGACCCGACCGGACGTGAAGGTAGTGTATCCGAACCCGAAGACTTCGGGAGGTGCACAGTGGGACATTAATGCAATATACGGAGCAGGGTTGAAGCGATCCGAAGAGAAGGGGGAGCGGGACTCTGCGGAAGCAAAGTCTTTTCTTGAAGCGGTTCATCGCAATGTGGAATCGCTCGATAAAAGCGGCCGCGCATCGATGGCGGCATTCGAGTATGGAGTCGGCGATGTCATCGTAACTTATGAGAATGAGCTGCTGGCCCGAATTGCACAAGGTGTCCAGTATGACATCGTTGTACCACAGCATACGATACTGATCGAGAATCCGGCCGCTGTTGTGGAGCGGTTCGCCAAGAAGCACGGCACTCAGGATGTATCGGCGGCTTTTGTTGAGTACTTACGTACGCCGGAGGCGCAGAATATATTCGTGAAACATGGCTTCCGTCCTGTTGAAGAATCTGTTCAGGCGCAGACAAAGGATCAGTTTTCCAACCCGCCGGGACTGTTTGATATCGAATACCTGGGAGGATGGGATGAAGTTCGCGAGACGCTGTATTCCAAGCGTGGAGTTTGGTATCAGGTGCTGGCAGGACTTTGATAACGGCTTGCTGCATGATGCGCCCGTGCTTGCGAGCACCGCTTGCGTTCGGAATATGGTCTATCGTAAACAGTGAAATGCAAACACCTAAAACGAGCCTATCCAGCTTATTTCTGGAGGCTCGTTTATTTTGTATCTATGGAAAGTCAGCAACCTAACCTGGCAAGCGTGCTGTTCGTGCTTCCCATTCCTCCCGCAGGATCCCCATACGAATGGAATCATAGTAGACTCCCTTATAATATCTGCACTTGCGCATACGCCCTTCCAGCTGCATCCCAACCTTCTCAGCACAGCGCATCATTCGCGGATTGCCGGACCAGGTGGTGATACCGACACGGGCGATATCGAGATGTTGGAATAGGCATTCAACCCATAATGACAGTGCCTCTGTACCGTACCCGCCGCTCCAAAGACTCGGATCGTAAATCAGGATTCCGGCTTCCAGCCAGCGGGATGCTTCATGTTCCCAGTAGAACGTAACGATGCCAATCGTCTTTCCCTCCACTTCGATAAGCAGATCATTTGGGAAATGATCCGTTTCAAAGTCTGCATTCCACTGGGTTTCAAAAATTTCGTAGGAAATCTGCTTGAGCGGAAAATAAGGCGCGTCGTATTTTTTCCATTCCGGATTCTTCGTGCCATAGATTAATTGATATAAAACCGGGGTGTCCTCGGGCTTTCTCGATCGCAGCGTAACCTTGCTGCCTACAAGACGTATTTTTTGCATGGAAGATAGGTTCCTTTCGCTCTGTATGTAGTCAGATATGTTGTTAAATCCCAACCTTCATTGTAACGGTGATGAAGTTCATTGCCAATTAGATCTGGATATAAGATCCTATATATGAAACATTAGGTGACCTTATTCCGTCAATAGCAGGTAGATACAGAATCTGACATTGATGGGGGACAAGATGATGAGAGTAAGAAGGGTATTAACAGGTCTATGTCTGCTTCTAGGACTTACTGCTTGCGCACAGGGCAGCGGAATTCAGCCAGGGGAATCCCAAAGCAATGTGCACAGGCAGTCTAAAGTGAAGGAATTGTCGGCGCCGGAACGAAAAGAGGTATTGGGCAAGGTCGACATTGGCATGGTGAAAGCTCAGAATGATTTCGGCTTGCGACTGCATCAAGAGTTATCCAAGATAGCTGGACAGGAAAGCGACAATCTGATTATTTCTCCGTATAGCATTACGCAAGCTCTGGCATTGGCTTATAACGGTGCCGCGGGTGAGACGGCAGCCGAGATTGCTGACGTGCTTGGCTGGAAGGGCATGAATACTGCGGATATCAACGAGGGAAACCGTTCGCTGCGGTCCTTGCTGGAGAACGGGGGAGGCGTCGTGTTGAATGTCGCGAATTCCGTATGGCACAGGACAGGCCTCAAGCTGAGGAAAGCCTATATGGAGACCGTAAAGGGCGGATACAGCGCAGAGGTTAGGGAAACGGACCTTAAGCAGGAGGAGGGGATGAAGGCGATCAATCAATGGGTGAAAGAAAAGACCGGTGGAATGATCCCAACGATTTATGACCGCCCTCCGGGCGGCGCCGCTGTCCTGATCAACGCTATTTATTTCAATGGCGGATGGATGGAGGAATTTGATCCGGCACGCACGGTGGACGAACCATTCACGCTGCCGGACGGAACGCACAGATCTGTACCTATGATGAAACAGGAAGGAAGGTATGGTTACAAGGAAGGAGAGTCCTGGCAGGCCATTCGCATTCCGTATGGAGACGACCGTATGCATATGCTGGTCATTCTACCGAAAGAATCATCATCGATCCATGAGCTGCATCAGCAGTTGTGGAGGGATGCCTCCATCTGGAAGGAGGGTTATTCGTTCGAGACTGTGCAGCTTGGGCTGCCCAAGTTTAAGGCAGAGCAGGGCTTCGAACTTTCGGATAACCTCAAAAGCCTGGGAATGGTAAAGGCATTCGACTACGGCAGAGCAGATTTTAGCTCCATGGCGGAGGAGGGTGATGAATTTTATATCGATCATGTCAAACACCGGACGATTGTCGATGTCAGCGAAAAAGGGACAGAGGCCGCAGCGGTTACAGCAGTCGGGGTCGAGGCAGGTGCTGCTCCGCCGTCCGAGCCGATCGTCATGAATATCAACCGCCCTTTTTTCTTCGCCATTGAAGACCGCGATACTGGCACATGGTTATTTATGGGGTCTGTTTTGAACCCGTAGCATATACTGTACCAACCTGCATGGAGAGAATTTCCACCTAAAAATAGGCAACTTTGTTATAATGGTCAAATAATACTAAAATGTATAACAAAGGGAGAATAGGTATGCCTATGACCATGCCAAAGCCGAATTTATTCATAGGATCTTCCAGAGAAGCCATCAAGTATGCAAGGGCGATCCACGAACAGATCAAGCGTTCTGCCCAAGTGACCCCGTGGTATGGCGGAACGTTTGGGGCAAATATGTATACGATGGAAGCTTTGGAGAAACAGCTGGCGTCCAGTGATTTTGGTGTGTTCGTCTTTTCTCCGGATGATGTGGCACTCATTCGAGGCAAACATGTATTTGTCACCCGAGACAATACACTGTTTGAAATGGGGCTGTACTGGGGAAGGCTGGGACGACGAAGGGTGTACTGCATTATCCCCGATCAGGTGGAGTCAGATCACCATTCCGTACAGGATGTAATCGTTAAGGACTATCATCTTCTCTCCGACCTACAGGGAATTACTCTGCTCGAATATGAACTGCGCAGCGACGATGATTACAAATCAGCGGTAGATGTCGCCTGCGGGCATATTCTGAATGCGATCGAAAGGGAAGGGTTCTATAACAACCCGAGTGCCGTGATTGAGGAGAAGGATGCTGAGCTTAGGCGCAAGCAAAGCGTGCTGCATTTTTTCTGGGAATATAACCGTCATGTGCATGTGAGCGATCAAGAGGAAAAATACCATGCCTTAAGCGAAGCTGTGCGAAATTCTTTGCTGCCGCCGGCAGCAGGGGGATTCAGGGTGACCGGAGCCGCTTTCTGGGCACGAAAAGATGAAGGCATTGCCCAAATTGGGGGTAATGTAGGTAGAGGACGGTATTTCCCGTTCGATGGGAAAAAGGAGCATTCGCTAAGCAACCAGTCGATTTACGTGATGGATGTCTATAATAGTGGAAAATGGGCATTTTATCACGAAGAGGAAGTTGCGCAGGTGTATGTGTTCTGCTATCCTTTAGGAGTAAATCATGTATTGTCCGTGCATTTTACGGGAGATGAGATTCTTACGGATGAAGATCTCGCGGGTGTTGTGGAACAGAATCGCGAGCTGCTTCGTACCATTAGGCATTTAGTTGGAGGGGATTCGTCGTGAGCAGGAATGAGAAGAAGAGAACTTCAGGTCATCCACAAGGGTCCGCCAATGGCAGCTGGGTGGTTCGTGGACCCGTACCGATGATGAGTACCGTGAAATCCCGGAAACGTTCGGTAAGACGACCAAGCAAGAACAGCGTATACGTTGGTCCTTCCGTGGAAGGTGTAGATAAGAAGTACGTCAAGGTCATCAGCGGAGCTGTTGACGATAATAAACCTTCATTTGCTTAATGAGCGGGTAGAATAATCGCATCGTTATGCAGAAATGACGAAAGACCGTTTCGGGATGATCCCGGCGGTCTTTGTTGTTTCATATACGTAACTGGGAGATTCCAATCAACATACATGGGGGATGGCTATGAGTGGAGATACATTAACTTTTTTGGGAACTGGAGATGCCATGGGTGTCCCACGGGTATACTGCGATTGTGACGTATGTACGGAAGCCCGGGATAAAGGCGTTAACCGGCGTTTACGATCCTCGGTGATGGTGGATTGCGGGGAAACTTTTTTTATGATCGACTGTGGACCTGATTGGCGCGTCATGATGGAACGGCTTGGGAAGCGAAAGATGAGGGATATGTTAATTACGCACGCTCACTTTGATCATATCGGCGGCCTTCCGGAATGGAGCGATGCCTGCAGATGGCAGAGGGAGAAGGGAAGATTATACGCGCCCTCCGAGGTACTGTACCAGATAATGCGCCAGTATCCATGGCTTTCGCGCCAAATGGACATGACGGCCGTGGATGATGGCATTACTCTTGGCGGATGGGAGATTTGCTGTTGGAAGGTAAATCATGGTCAGAACGGGTATTCATACGCCTACCGATTCCAGAAGGAGGGGTATATTTGGGTATACAACTCGGATTCGATTAATCTGAGCCCTGCAGAAAAAGAACCTTTGAAAGGTGTGGATTTGCTGGTGCTGGGGACAAGCTTTGTTCATGAAACCGCCGCTTTCGAAAGCCGCTCCGTCTATGACATGAAGGAAGCGGCTGAGCTCATATCGGAGGTGAAGCCTGGCCAGACGGTGTACACCCATATGTCGCATGACGTAGACGTTCGACAAGAATTGCCGCTGCCCGCAGGGGCCCAGGTGGCGATGGCAGGCATGACCGTGAGCTTAAATAAATGAAAATATTGAGGTAGCAGGGCATGCGTGCGGCTCGATTGTTTCCATGCAGTGAGGCTTCAGCGCGGACATGCGGCAGGGTTGCCGCTTTAAGTCGCGCTTGTAGGGATCATTTCCTTACAGGAATCTGGCCATGCCATACCGTTCAGGGTACAGCAGCTTAAAGCCGGCATTCTGATACAGCTTGATTCCGGGAACGTCTGTGATGACGGTGATCTCTGCACCGCTTGGCGCTATTTTTTCCAAGTGTTTCATCAGCTCGGACACGAGCATTTCCTCAATGCCGTGATCCCGGTAGGGTATCGCGACCATAATATCCACCAGTTGAAAATAGAAAGCGCCATCGCCAACGACTCTCCCCATACCGATCAACCGGTTATTGTCGTCTCGGATGAGAACGGATAATAAGCTGCGGGGGAGGGCTGTCTCTGCGACTGTTTTCTCCACCTCAGGCAGCCCTGCCTCTACTCTGAGATCCATATATTCCTTGCTCTGTGGAAAATCCTCGGTTATGTGTTTATTCATTACGATTAGCCTCCCGCTGTTAAGAATGAGTTTAACTTGATTTCACACCATCAATATACAACATTGATGCAAGTGAGAAGGCGCTAAACACCGAATTCAATCCACTCTAGGGGATGAATTGCATAGACTTTGTCATAGCACTTTAAGGTTTAGATTCAAGGTTTGCCTATGCCTAGTAATTCTGGTAAAGTAGGTTCTCGATCTTGAACAAGGGGGGACGACATGCATTACTACAGACCGAAGGATATCGCCAAAGAGCTGCGTATCAGTACAAGTGCTTTAAGGCATTATGAGTCTATGGGAGTGGTGCCCTCTCCTGAGCGAAACGAGAAGGGATACCGTCTCTATACGCATTTACATTTGGCCTACTTCCGATGCCTGCGGGCCATGTTCCCCGCGTACGGTTACCCGATTACATATGATGTGATTCGCCACATCCAGAAGAGGGAGATGGAGGAAGCCCTCTGGATTGTGAATGCGGAGCAAGTTAAACTGCAGCAGGAGAAAACCGTTGCCGACGATACGCTTGCCCTGCTCGAGAATCCAGAGCTTGACAGCATCAAGAATAAACGTTTGAAAGCCCATATGACGATTGGTGAGGTGGCCGAACTGAGCGGCGTGGAATCATCTGCGATCCGCCACTGGGAGAAGGAAGGGCTGATCACCCCAGATCGAAATCCCAAGAATGGATATCGGCTGTACAGCCCCTCACATGTCAGGCAGATCATGCTGATCTGCTCGCTAAGACGAACGGTGTATTACCTGGAGAGTATTAAGGATATTATTCAAGCTGTGGAGCATCAGAGTATTGAACAGGCCAAAAAATTGGTGCGCGAAGCGTTGTCCATCATTCATCAACGGATTCGGCAGCAATTTAACGGCATTCATAAATTGATGGAGCTATGTATGGAGTTAGGCTTGCTGGATTTCAATGATGCAGCTCTTCTGAAGCCGATTCTAACTTTTAACCCCGACCGGGATTGATGGATATGCGTCGAGAAGTTTCTGCTGACTCAGCACCGGTAAGAAGCGGTCTAGGGCCATTAACTGACATGAAGAAGCCCCCACGGATATCGTGGAGGCTTATTGTTGTGCTTTCTATTTTGTTGCGTAGATTAAACTTGGTTAAGCACAAATTTATCAATGACGTGCTTCACGCCGTCTTCGTTATTCCCTAGCGTAACATAATCGGCAATCGCTTTAAGCGGCTCGATGGAATTTCCCATGGCAACGCCAAGCCCGGCTGCTTCGAGCATTTCGTGATCGTTCCAGGAGTCGCCGACAGCGATGGTTTCCTTGAGATCGCAGCCGAAATGATTAGCAAGGAAGGTGAGGGCATGTCCTTTGGTGCCTTCCTTATGCATGAATTCCAGAAAATGCGGCTTGGATTTGGTAATATGAACATCCTCCCCAAGCAGCTCACGGAATATAGGAATCAATTTATCGAGATAATCGGGATCATCGATAATGAGCATTTTTGGTGTCGGCTTTTGAACCATCGTCAAGAAATCAGGCTCGATATAATACGGCGTCCGGTTCAGGGCACAGTAATCTTTAAGCTTTTGATTCTCTTCGCGGGCATAGAGCTTGTCATCGACGTAGGTTTGAAGATGCAGATTGTGCTCCACGCAGTATTCAAACAGCTTCACGGCAGCGTCAACGGGAACGAAGCGTTCATAGAGAACTTTCTCGTCGAGCAGATTTTTAATCAGCGCGCCCTGATAGGTAATGATAGGCACGTTGAGTCCGGTTTGACGGGCGATCGCTTGGGCTGATGCATAGGCACGTCCGGTTGCCAGTGTCACAACGACACCATGGGCGACCGCTTGCTCAAGCGCCTGCTGGACGCCGGGAGTTACTTCTTTATCGTCATTGATCAAGGTGTCGTCAATGTCGATGGCCATCAATTTGTAAGTAGTCATAGTTATCTCTCCTTCTGATGCTGTCTATGTCTCTTCTAACTCTATTTTACCTTTTGTGGCGCAGACTTCAATTCCGCAATCATCATCCCCGCCAAAATACACAGACAACCGATGCCCCCGATGAACGTAAGCCGTTCACCCGCAAACAGGATTCCGGTGATTGCCGCGAATACTGGCTCCATTGCATAGATGATAGCCACTCTGGAAGGCGAGGTATATTTCTGGCAGACCGTTTGAATCCAGAAAGCGAATGCGCTGGTAGGTCCGATGGATATGGCCAGTGCCCACAGCACGTCCGGCTTTGTCAACTTGTCGATCATCTCAGATGTATTACCAACCTGCTCGGTCCATGCAGAAGCCACCAAGCTGAGTATCCCTACAACGGCCATCTGGAGAGCCGCCAGCACTAGAGAGGGGTACCGCCCTGCATATACGCCTGTATAACCGATATGTAGGGCAAAGCCGATGGCGCAGACAAATACGAGCAAATCCCCTTTATTTAAGCTCATGCCGGCTCCGGTGAAGGTAAGCAAATACAGGCCTGATGCTGCAAGCAATGCACTGAGCCAGGTAAATCTTGAGATGGCATGCTTTAGCAGGACATAGGACAGGAAGGGAACCAATACGACGGACAAACCGGTAATGAACCCTGCATTGGACGTGGTTGTGTAGAGAAGACCAGCCGTTTGAAAAGCGTATCCTATGAACAAAAAAAGACCCAGCAAGCAAGCATGCAGCAGCATTTTACCCGATATTTGCTTCCACTGGCTCCGGTAAAATACGGTGATGATCAAAGCCAGAAGCAGGGCTGCTCCCAGAAAGCGGACCGAATTAAAGGCCATGGGCGGAAGCACGCGTACCGCATGCTGGACGATGAGGAATGTGGAGCCCCACATCATAGCCACAAGAAGCAGGCTGATATCGGCAATTCGTGAGCGATTCACTAGGTAGTCATCCTTTCGAGAAAGTGTGCAGCTCTTGATGAGATTTCCAAACAAATGTACCCAGATTCACATTTTAAACAAGTGATCAAATTGTATCCCATAACAGGGATTCGGACAACTATTTTTGCACCCGGAAAAAGTGGAAGGGGTAGACAAAAAGAGGATGATTTTGCTATACTAATAAACCGAACATATATTCTCGTGAACCTGGGCTATCGGACGAACGACCGACAAACGATCCATAGTCGACACACAGCTTAGAAAGGAAGATCGTCATCATGATGGGCAGAGCTCATTTGATTATTAGCACAGGGGTCGCTTTATCCGTAATGGGCATGAGTGGAGTTCCTGTTACATTGCCCGCTGCCGCAGTCGCTCTGGTTAGCTCGCTTCTTCCCGACATTGACGAGCCTAACTCCCTGCTGGTTCGCAATGCTATTCCCTCCGGGCTTTTGCGAATTCTGCAGCTAGCCATGATTGGTGCCGCGATATTCGTTGTCTTTTACGGCAAAGAGTATGCCCCTTGGAACATCGCACTGGCCGGACTCATCGGGATCGTCTCATACCTGCCCAGCCGAACGCTGCGTCATATTGTCATGTTCCTCATTGGTCTTGGATTGATATCCTTCGGCCAAAGCTTCAGCCCATGGAATACCATCGCAGGCAGCGTACTGATTGCAGGCTCTTTGGTGACTCATAGGGGACTTACACATACCATTTATGCCGCTGCCGCTTGGACGGGCCTGCTCTATTTTGCGTCGCAGGACAAGACTGGCGGAGAAAGTCTATGGTTTGCCGGGGGATTATCCTATTCCATTCATTTGCTCGCAGATGCACTGACCAACCGCGGAATTCGTCCGCTCCCGCCGTTTAAATGGAGAATTAAACTGAAAATCATGAGCACCGGAAGCAAATGGGGACGTATGGTAGAGAATGTCTGTATTGTCCTGACCCTTGTCCTTGTTTGGTATGTATTTATGGCATCTTGAGCCGAAGTACTCTGTTACAGATGAAAAAGCCTCCCATCCCTATACGTGCAGCACAGGGACAGGAGGCTTATTTGGCTGCGAGGAGCTTTATTCCTCTAGAAAGATGAGGCCGATCAGATCGTCGAACTCAAGGTTGCCGAAGTAATGCTTGACGTCAATCTCGGATAGGGCGGTGCGCACTGCCGTTTCTTCATACCGTTTACCGCGCAGCAGGTTCTCGATATCCGTGACGTCGCCGACACCGAAGAAATCGCCGTAAATTTTGATCTCGCCGATATGTCCTTCACGGATGTCCATGCGAATATCGATAATTCCCACCGGAAACTTCTTGGCATGCTTCACATTGCTCTCAGGTGACAGTCCGTAGTTCCAATCCCAGTTCTGGTAACGTTCCTTTGAGATCTGGTTGATAACCTCCCAGTCCTTCTCTTGAAGCACGTATTGTGGCACTTGGTCCGGCTCCATACCGAAGATGGAGCGGAGCAGTTCCGCACGGAACTGTTCAATGGTCATATCAGTGCCCAGCAGTTCCTTGATGTTGGCAACACGGCTGCGGACGGATTTGGTGCTCTTGGATTTGAATTTTTCCGGATTGGCATTCAGCGAGGCTTGTACATCATCCAGATTTAGATCAAACATCAGCGTGCCGTGGCTGAACATGCGCCCGCGTGTAGAGAACTGTGCGTTCCCCGAAATTTTCTTCTCACCGACCTGCAGATCATTTCGACCGCTGAGCTCAGCAGGGACACCCATCTTCTGCAAGAAATCGATGACCGGCTGTGTAAACTTCAGAAAGTTATGAAAGGACTGGCCGTCATCCTTCGTAATGAAGCTGAAATTCAAGTTGCCGAGATCATGATATACGGCTCCGCCACCGGACAAGCGGCGAACAATCTGAATGTTGTTATCGCGAACGTATTCCTGATTGATCTCTTCAATCGTATTCTGATGCTTTCCGATGATAATGGAAGGCTTGTTGATATAAAAGAGAAGGTAGCTTTCGTCCGTAGACAAGTGCTTTAAGGCATATTCTTCAATCGCTAGGTTAATGGATGGATCATGGATCCCCTGATTATCGATAAATAGCATAGTACCCTCCGTCGTCACGATTCTAAATATGATGCTTCCAGACTATTGTAAACCAATTTCAAGACAGAGACAAAGCATTCCATGTTGACGAGCCAGGGACGGTAGCGACATAATGATGGCATTACATAACCGGCAGGGCTTGCAAGAGCCAGGACATGGATACGAAAGGAGCCCTTATGGACGATAAACAACAACCCTTGATTGAGGTGTACGGCCACGGAGGGGATGTGGAGACGGCCGCCGCCGCATTTGGAAGGAGTGCCGGAGATTTTCTGGATTACAGCGCCAATATTAACCCGCTCGGGCCGCCGCCAGGAGTGGTGACGGCCTTACAAGAGGGGATGAGTGCCGTCATACGTTATCCAGATCCGGGACACCGCAATTTTAAGGAGCGATTGGCAGCAGAGCTGGATACCGATACGCAGTGCATTCTTGTTGGCAACGGAGCGGCAGAGTGCATGGCGCTGCTGCTGATGGGCCTGCAGCCAGGAAAGGTCGGCGTGGTCGACCCGTGCTTTTCCGAATACCGTGAGTTGTCTTCAAAATTCGGTTCGGATATCTGCTCTGTATGTGGTCATCCTGAGCAGGACTGGCGTGCGGACAAGGCGGATGTGCTGAAATTGTTGGCTCGCACGGACCTCTTGTTTTTGGGACAGCCCAACAATCCGAACGGCGTTCAGTACAGTCTTGAAGATATTCGCGAATTCGCGGCATGCGCAGAGGAGGAAGGGACCTGGTTGGTGCTGGATGAAGCCTTTATCGATTTCATTCCACTTGAAGACAGACAGACACTGATGCCGGAGCTTCAGAACTATTCACGGACGATTATTGTCCGATCGATGACCAAGTTTTATGCGATTCCGGGTCTGCGTCTGGGGTATACAGTTGCGCATCCTAATGTGATACGCAAGATGGCGGGTAAGCAGGTTACCTGGAGCGTTAATGGTCTGGCGCTGCTTGCGGGAGAGGCTTGTCTTGGCAGCGGAAGGGAATACGAGCAGCATACGTTGCAATTGATTGGGGCAGAACGCGAGCAGCTTATACGGGGGTTACGTGAGCTAGGGCTTGACGTTACGCCGGGGGAGGCCAATTTTCTGCTTATCGAGCTGCCCCAGCCATGGACTGCCGAAACATTTCAGAAGGAGATGGGTATCCGCGGAGTACTTGTCCGCAGCTGTGCCATGTATCCGGGACTAGGTGAGCGTCATATCCGGTTAGCCGTAAAGGATGCCGATGCTAACGGCAGGCTGCTTGTCATCATATCGGAGGTTCTTGGAATTTCTTTAGCAGACGCAACCTAAGCAATCGACGTCAACTCAAGATGTTCGGGAACAGAGGAATTTAGCTTATAGAGAGTAGGGAGAGAGGAACATGGCAGTACCTTTTCTGAACAGCAGGAATCGCCTGTATCGTTCAATGGCGTGGCCCGAAGCGGTGGTGTCTCTGGAATCGGAGCTGGAACAGCCGCATATCCGGATATCGTTACCCGGACGGGCTGCGTCCATAAGCAGCGCCATATATGGCGGTGGATTTGTCCAGTTGGACCATATCGTGAACCGTTATGTGGACAAGCATTACGATTGCAGTGACCCGATAAACGATATGTCTAACTTTATGGCTGCTCACGGCTATCCGGATGAATCTTCAGCGGGATTGATGACAGCGGTGAAGCTGAAGTACACTTCCATTCGTGAGGAGCGGTGTGAGCAAGCGTCCATTCTATGCTGCACCACCGCCGGTGTAGGCAACGCGGCCCGCGCAGGGGCGAGCCGCACGACCTTCGCTGCTTACCAGCCGGGCACAATCAATATCATATTGATGATCGATGGGATGTTAACACCCGGCTGCATGCTGAATGCTGTTCTGACGGCGACGGAAGCGAAGGCCGCAGCGCTACATGATTTGAACGTGTTAGATCATGAAACCGGGGCCCTTGCGACCGGAACGACGACGGACGCGATGGTCCTGGGAGTCAGCGGCAATACAGCGTATGGCGTGAACCATCATTATGCCGGTACTGCGACCGATCTTGGCGGCATGATCGGTCGTCTTGTCTACGAGAGTGTCACGGAAAGCATCGTCTCCGATAGAGAGGACCGGGTATGACCGTCGTGTGGGTCATTTGGGCAGCGGTCGTGCTGGACTTGCTGATCGGGGATCCGAGATGGCTCCCCCATCCCGTTATTGGCATGGGGAAAGTCATTCGCCGAGTTGAAGCCGGGATACGCCACTGGACGAAGACTGAACAGGGACAGAAGCGAGCGGGTATTCTGCTGCCGGTGATCGTAGTCGGCGGCTCCTTCGCGCTGGCATGGCTGCTGCTGGAGCTGTGTGCAGCGATTCATCCATGGCTTGCGTGGGGAGTTGAGATCGTGCTTATTGCGACTACGATTGCTATCAAGGGGCTGCGTGAAGCCGGACTGGAGGTCTACAGTCATCTTCGAGCAGGCCGCATCGCGGAGGCCCGGCAGGCGCTCAGCATGGTGGTCGGGAGAGACACCGGCCATCTGGATGAGCCGGAGATTGTGCGGGGAACGGTGGAGACGGTGGCAGAGAATATCGTGGATGCGGTTATCGCTTCGCTGTTTTTTGCCATGATCGGGGGAGCACCGCTAGCGATGGCCTATCGGGCCGTGAACACGCTTGACTCCATGGTTGGTTATAAAAACGAGAAGTACCAACATATCGGCTGGGCATCCGCCCGCCTGGACGATCTCGCCAACTGGATACCGGCTCGTTTGACCGCTGGGCTGTTGACCATCGTGGCTGCGATGTTGTCACTCCAATGGAAAAAAGCGATCAAGATCATCAGAAGGGATGCGCGCAAGCACCCCAGTCCGAACAGCGGCTTCCCGGAATCAGCCGTTGCCGGTGCCTTAGGCATCCGTCTGGGGGGCGAGAATTCCTATCAGGGTGTTCTGTCATTTCGGGCCTATTTGGGCGATCCCGAACGTCCGCTTGAAGCGGAGGATATTCGGATGACAAACCGGCTGCTGCTGGGCGTTTCGGTACTGTTTACGATACTGGGGACCGCTGCGCTTGGGGGTATTGCCGCAGCAGGAGGAAGGCTATGGATATGAGGATTATTCTGCATCTGGTCCGTCATGGCCGTACGTTGTGGAACGAGGAACGCCGTTATCTCGGTCACGAGGATCAGGGGATCCTGATGGAAGGAAGACAGCAGCTTCTCCCTCTGCGGGGGAGGTATTTTGCCAAGGGATTTGCCCGGATCTATTGCAGTGATCTCCTGCGATGCAGGCAGACGTTGAACGTGATCCTGTCGGACTCCAACTTAGCAGCTGTTCCCAATGAAGAAGTTCCAGGCGAGTTTATACCGGGCGTGGAGTATGATCTGCGGCTGCGCGAGCTCGATTTCGGAGATTGGGAAGGGAACACATATGAAGATTTGAAGTCGGATCTCTCTTATCGCCGCTGGATTGATAATCCTGCTGAGGTCACGCCGCCGAATGGAGAGAGCTGGGAGGCATTCCGCTCTCGGGTTCAGGCATTCTTGACAGGATTATATTATGGTCTGGGTACACAGCGGGCGGAACCTGAAGTGCTGGTGGTCACGCATGGTGGCGTTATCCGGCAGATCGTTGCAGCAACCCTTCCGCATACGGAATTTTGGGCGACATCGGTGTCCCCAGGCGAGGCGCTCACGCTGCAGTTGACATGGGATGGACAACAGTGGCAAGGCGTACGGTTAAGCGAATAAATGAAATTGTATGATATCGGTTCGGAATGGACGATAACAGGATAAATCGGTATCATTATACATTTGAATTGAACGAAACTTTCAGTTGTAAGCGAAGGGTTTATCGCCTATAATCTTGGGCAGAGAAACCATGCTTGGCCGAATATACATAAATTCATAAGTTTTGCGAGGGTCCCGTACAGAGGGCGTAAGTCTTCTGCCGGGTTAATAGGGAAGCCGGTGCAAGTCCGGCACGGTCCCGCCACTGTGAAGCAGGGACTTCTCCATATGCCACTGAGCGATAGCGCTTGGGAAGGCGGAGAAGTCGTTACAGCCTGCAAGTCAGGAGACCTGCCCTCGACAAATGAATGACGGTCCTTCGAGGAGAGGATTACGTTTGCCTGACCCGCACAGTATGTGTGGGCGGAAGTTTAAGGCGCTATCTGTGAATGATCATCCAGATGACCTTATATTAAAACGTAATCCCTGAGTCCTTCTAAACGAGGAATCAGGGATTTTTGCTTCTTTGGAGTATGACAATTGATGTTTTCTTCCCAGGTAAGGATCGGTCGAAGGAATTTAGATACAATGCGCCAGGTTCTCAATTATGTTCTAGGAGGATTTCAAGAGATGAAAGCATTAAACAAAACATGGTCCATACTTCTGGTAGCCATACTGATGGCCCTGGCCTTGGTTGGTTGTGGGGACAAGGAAGCTGCACCAAAAGAAACAACACCGCCGGCACAACAGGAAGCGCAGACAAACGAAGAGCCTGCTGATTCCAGTGCAGAACTTAAAACGACGTATCCATTAACCGTTACCGATTCAACCGGAGTTGAAATGACGTTTGAGCAAGCACCGGCCAAAATCGCGTCCCTGGCACCGTCCGAGACGGAGAAACTGTTTGCACTCGGACTGGATGATGAGATTGTAGGCGTATCGGACAACGATGATTATCCGGAAGCTGCTAAATCCAAGCCTAAACTCGGCGGGTACCAAGTAAATGAAGAGGCGATTATCGCAGCTGATGCCGATGTTGTATTTGCTGCTTCGATCAATGCCCAAAATGCCGAGAAATTGCGTGAGCTTGGCGTTACCTTGTTTGTTAATGATCCGAAAACCGTCGATGCGGTTATGGAGAACATTGAATTAATTGGCCAGATTACAGATCGCCAAGCGGAGGCTAAATCGGTTGTTGACCAGATGAAGCAGGAACTGGACAGTGTAACTGAAGCTGTGAAATCCGTGAAGGATGAAGATAAGAAGAAAGTATATGTGGAATTCTCTCCAGGCTGGACCGTCGGTAAAGGCGAGTTTATGGATGAGATCATCAATCTTGCCGGTGGTATCAACGCAGCCGGAGATACGGAAGGCTGGTTTGAAATCAGCGAGGAAAATATAATTGCAGCGAACCCGGATGTCATTCTGTATACGGATGATGTTGTGGATGAAGCAACCAAAAAAACATTGGACCAATTGATTAAAGAGCGCGGCGGCTGGGATCAGATCGAAGCCATTAAGAACGATCAGGTAATTGCGGTGGATGCCAACCTGCTGAGCCGTCCAGGTCCCCGTGTGACACAAGGACTGATTGAAGTAGCGAAGGCTGTTTATCCGGAACTGATGAATCCATGAGTAAAAAACTTGCAGGATTCGGTGCGGCCGGCCTGATCCTATTACTGTTAACCTTGGTTGTCAGTCTCGGAATCGGTTCTGTGCACCTGCCTGTGAGAGAGATTGGGGCGATGCTGCTGCACCGGCTGCCGGGCATCGGCGATTCCATCGTTCCGAACTGGGAAGCTTCATCCGAGCAAATCTTAATGAAGGTCAGATTGCCGCGCATATTGCTGGGGATGCTCGTAGGAGCCTCCCTGGCGATTGCCGGAGCCGCTTTTCAGGGCGTATTACGAAATCCGCTGGCGGATCCGTTCACGCTTGGTGTATCCTCGGGTGCTGCTCTTGGGGCGGCATCTCTTATTTTTTACGGAATGGAATACTCCTTTGCCGGAGGCTATACGCTGCCGCTTGTAGCGTTTCTCACCGGGGCAGGGACTCTGTGGGTCGTTCTTCTGCTAGCGAGGGATCAAGGAAAGCTGCCCATCCATGGGTTGATCCTGTCGGGCGTCGTAATGCAGTCGTTTCTGGGCGCGGTGGTTTCGTTTCTAACTGTAATGTCCAAAGATACGGTAAACCAGATCCTTTATTGGACCATGGGGAGCCTGAGCATGCGTGGATGGTCGTATACGGCCATCCTTTTCCCGTATTTTATCGCAGGTTTTATATACTTATGGAGCAGGTCGCGGGCGCTTAATATTTTGTCGCTAGGAGAACGGCAGGCCGCTCATATGGGAGTAAATGTGGATCGGCTGAAAACCAGTGTGCTGATCGTTGCAACCCTGCTTGCCGCTGCAGCTGTGTCGGTATCCGGCGTTATTGGGTTCGTAGGACTGGTTGTGCCGCATATGATCCGCTTGATTACCGGCTCCGATTACCGCGTCATTGTTCCGCTATCGGCTTTGGGTGGAGCCATATTCATGGTCTGGTGCGATACGGCGGCAAGGTCCGTGCTGGCTCCAATGGAAATCCCGCTGGGGGTAGTGACGGCGTTTATCGGTGCTCCGTTCTTTGCGTATCTGCTGTACCGGAACAAAAAACGGCGCAGGGAGGCGTTAACATGATCACAGCCCGCGGACTTGGCAAAGCGTATGGCAAAATGCCTATTCTCGCAGGAATGGACCTTCATATTGGCGAAGGAGAATGGTGGGGAATCATTGGTCCGAACGGAAGTGGTAAGTCCACCCTCATGCAGCTGCTATCCGGTGTGGAGAGCCCTACGGAAGGAAATGTTACCCTCCTGGGCAGGGAGCTTGGGAGTTATGGCCGAAAAGCATTAGCACGGATCGTAGCGGTGCTTCAGCAGGAAGGTCTGGAGCCCACGGATTTTACGGTCCGTGAGGTACTGGAGATGGGACGATTCCCGTTCCTGAATTGGCTGGGCCGCGAGGAGAAGGATGCGGAGCCGCTTATCGAAGCTATCATCAAAAAGCTGGACCTTAACGGTCTGGAGGAACGGCGGCTTACCGAGTTAAGCGGCGGACAGCGTCAGCGTGTCGCTCTTGGCAAGATCATGGTTCAGGAGCCTTCACTGCTGATGTTGGATGAACCGACAACCTACCTGGATATCCGCTATCAGCTTCAGTTCATGGATATGGTGGCAGAGTGGCGGAACACGTCCGGTATAACGGTGATCAGCGTACTGCATGACCTGAATCTGGCAGCGCAATTCTGCGATAAGCTGCTGGTGCTCGACCAGGGTAAGATCGCAGGGATCGGAACGCCGGAGGAGGTGCTGACTGCTGCTTATATCCGCCGGATTTTTCGGGTAGAGCCCGCCATTGTGACCCATCCCGAGAATGGAGCACCGCAGGTATTGTTAACAGCGAATCGTGCATCCTACGCAGGGGGATTGCCGCATATCGACCCGGGATGTAAGATGGAGGCAGAAGAGGAAGGGGATCGTTTCATTGACCAATAACATCAATGACATGATGGATACTTTGCATCGCATCACGTCTGACATTAAACCGTTGAATACAAAAGTACAGGCCGAAACAGCCGCTTATTTGGATACATTGACGAAGCCTCCGGGGAGCTTGGGCAAGCTGGAATCGCTCGCCATCCAGTTAGCCGGAATTACGGGGCAAATGAAACCTACGCTGGCCAAAAAATCGGTTGTCGTCATGGCTGGAGACCACGGAGTCTGCGAAGAAGGAATCAGCGCGTTCCCGGCTGAGGTGACACCTCAGATGGTCATAAATTTTCTAAATGGAGGGGCTGCCGTTAATGTGCTCGCCCGTCAAGCGGGAGCAGACGTTCATTGTGTGGATATCGGCGTAGCGACCGAGCTGAACCATGAGAAGCTCCTGTCCCGTAATATTGGCAGAGGTACAGCTAATATGGTCAAAGGCCCCGCTATGACGCGTGAAGAAGCGCTCCAATCTCTAGTTACAGGAGCAGAGGTGGCGGCAGAGCTTGTGTCGCAAGGTACGCAATTGTTCGTGACCGGAGAGATGGGGATCGGAAATACGACCCCTAGTGCAGCTATTTTCTCGGTACTGTCAGGTAGGCAGCCATCCGAGGTCGTAGGTCGCGGAACTGGCGTAACCGATGAGCGGCTAAGCCATAAGATTCAAGTAGTTGAACAGGCCATACAAGTCAATGCGCCACAAGCCGAAGATCCAATCGATGTGCTGGCCAAGGTTGGAGGATATGAAATCGGCGGCTTGGCTGGACTTATTCTTGGCGCGGCAGCCCACGGGTGTCCAGTATTGATTGACGGGTTTATATCGAGTGCGGCTGCCCTGGTAGCCAAATCCATCTGCCCAGAGGCCTTGTCCTACATGATCGCTTCCCATGTGTCGCATGAGCAGGCTCATGTACTCTTGCTCGAAGAGCTGGGTCTTCATCCAATGCTGCAAATGGATATGCGTCTTGGAGAAGGGACAGGCGGGGTGCTGTGTCTGCATTTAGTAGAAGCAGCGTGCAGAATTATGAGTGAGATGGCGACGTTTGAGAGTGCCGGAATTAGTGGAGGAGCCGTATGAGTCAACAAGGAAGTGTGTTGGTAACCGGGGGGGCGAGAAGCGGGAAGAGTTCATTCGCGGAGAAGCTGTGCATGAAGCGGGCCGATTCCGGCATGTATGTGGCGACAGCGCAAGCCTATGACGATGAGATGCGGGAACGGATCCGAATTCATCAAGACCGCCGGCATGATTCGGCCTATGCTTGGGAGACTGTGGAGGAGCCTGTTGCTCTGCCAGAACTACTGGATACGCTTGGCGAGGGTGAGTCTCGATCTAATGCACCTGCGGTGGTTGTGGACTGCCTTACCCTATGGCTCTCGAATGTGCTGCTGCAGGCCGAACCCGAGGGAACGGCTGCCATGGAAGAACGGTTGAGACTTCAAATCGGCAGATTGGCAAGGGCGGTGCAAATCTATCCGGGCATGATCATCCTGGTGACTAACGAAGTGGGTTCAGGGATTGTACCGGAATATCCTTTGGGCCGAATATATCGTGACTGGGCAGGGATTATGAACCAGAGGCTGGCCGAAGTCTGTGATGAGGTCTTCGTGGTGACTGCGGGCATCCCGATGGAAATCAAGAGCAGGGAGTATCTGATATGAGCAAGATGTTCGAAGCGGCTGCGGCCGCTTTTCAATTTTTATCCAGGCTTCCGATTAGAAGGGAGGTTCCTTTTACGCCGGAAGTTCAACAGCGGAGCGTCATTTTTTATCCATTGGTGGGGGCGGTCATAGGTTTTATTGTTGTAGGATTGGGACTGGGCCTAAGCTTTGTGCTGCCTTCCTTTCCAGCCGCAGTCATCATGCTGGTGGTATGGGTAGCCTTGACGGGTGGGCTGCACCTCGATGGCTGGATGGACAGCGCTGATGCATTGCTGAGCTATCGTTCACGTGAACGGATGCTGGAGATCATGAAGGATAGCCGCGTTGGGGCGATGGGCGTTATCGCCTGTGTACTGCTGCTTCTCCTAAAGACGTCCTTGATCATGTCGGTATGGGAATTAGCTGGTGGAACATGGAGACAAGAAGTTATGCTCCTGATGCTCGCTCCAATCTGGAGCCGCTGGTTTATGGTTCATGCCATGTATCGCTTTCCCATGGCACGGGGGAGCGAGGGGCTTGCTGCTCTATTTCACGGACTGACCGGGAGAAAGAGATTGCTGGCAGGCGTAATGGCGCTCCTGTTAACGCTGGTCATTTTAGGCTGGAATGTAATCACAGGCTTCTCGCCCAAGAGTTGGTGGATAGGGGGAGGAGGCCTGATAATACCGTTCATTGCTTGGGCTGCGGGAAGTTTGGCGGCTGGCCGAATGAGCCGAAGACTTGGCGGATTGACGGGGGATACTTACGGCGCATTGAATGAGCTCATCGAAACGGTCATATTGATTTATCTGGTTCTGCTCTTGTCGCACACTTGATACGATAAACGAAGAATATACCGGGTAATCCCATCCATATAATAAATATACACACAAAAACAACAGTTCCGGTAGGAATTACACGTCAAACGGGTAATGTAATGTTTAGAGTGGGCGGCTAAATGGAAATGACTACATATTAGCGCACTTATGACATCAGGATGAGGCAGCATATCCTTTTTTGAAGAATAGGAGGATTTATGAGGATGGAAACGCTTTGGGTTATCATCAATGTTCTTGTTCTCTTTCTGTTAGTCGGTATTCTGTACTGGATGCAGAAAAAGCATTACTCGTTTACGAAACGCGTGTTTGCCGGGCTGGGTTTGGGTGTATTGTTCGGCGTGGCGCTTCAGCTCATCTACACTTCGACCTCGGATGTAGTGGTGAAATCCACCGATTGGTTTAATCTGATTGGATACGGGTACGTCAGGCTGCTGCAAATGATGGTCATTCCCCTTATCATGGTATCGATCATATCAGCTATTATGAAGCTTAAGGGCGGTCGTAATCTGGGCAAAATGAGCGGACTCATTATCACGGTACTGCTTCTTACAACGGCGATCGCTGCTGCGGTCGGAATTACAACCGCACTGGCTTTCGATTTATCCGCTGTGAATATCCAGGGCGGCGCTGCCGAAGAGCAGCAAGGCGCTCTGCTGCAGGAGCGGCTGGGAGATGTTCAGGACCGCACCTTACCGCAGCAAATCCTTGATTTCATTCCGAGCAATCCGTTCGCTGATATGACCGGAGCACGTAGAACGTCAACGATTGCGGTCGTCATATTCTCGGCTTTTGTCGGGATTGCGGTGCTCGGCTTGGACCGGAAGAACAAGGAACAGGCGGAGACGTTCCGCAACATGATCAATGCAGTCTATGGCGTCGTTATGCGTATCGTCACGCTGGTGCTGCGTCTGACACCTTACGGTATCCTGGCGCTTATGGCCAAAACGATTGCCACCACCGACCTTGCGGTCATCATCAATTTGATTGATTTCGTTCTAGCTTCCTATGTGGCCTTAATTGTGATGTTCATTATCCATCTTGTGCTGCTTGCGATATTCGGTTTCAACCCGCTTAAATACGTGAAAAAGGTATTCCCGACGCTGACCTTCGCCTTTACATCCCGCTCGAGTGCGGCTACCATTCCGTTAAACGTACAGACTCAGAATAAGAAACTGGGCGTCTCAGAAGGCATCGCAAACCTCTCGGCTACGTTTGGCGCCACGATCGGACAGAACGGCTGCGCGGGGATTTATCCGGCTATGCTGGCAGTCATGATCGCGCCGACAGCCAATGTGGACCCGACCTCCTGGTCGTTCATCCTAACCTTGATAGTAGTCGTGATGATCAGCTCCTTCGGCGTGGCGGGCGTTGGAGGCGGAGCAACCTTCGCATCGCTCATCGTGCTGTCCACGATGAACTTGCCAGTTGCCTTGGCGGGTCTACTGATCTCTGTCGAGCCATTGATCGATATGGGACGGACCGCCCTGAATGTGAATGATTCCATGACAGCTGGCGTGATTACTGGCAAAGTCATGAATGAAGTGGATAAAGACGTGTACAACGACGACCATATTGAACTGGACATGGTGCAGACCTAAAAAGCACAACCAAGAGAGCCATCTTGAAGGCATGATTACTGCCGGTAGATGGCTCTTTTGCATATGAATCAACTGCAAATTACCATCTCTTAATCAGTACAATGACAGCATTAATCAGATAGATGACAAAAGCAAAAGCCCGGATTCCGTTATAAGAACGGCCCGGGCTTTTTATCATGGTGGGTTCAATTATCCGATGGTGGTCAGTTCTTTCGGGAACGAGGTCAGGACCTCAACGCCATGGTCGGTTACGAGGACATCATCCTCAATCCTCACGCCACCTACGCCTGGGAGATAAATACCCGGTTCGATGGTGAACACGGCTCCGGGCTGCAGTATTTCCTCGTTCAGTCCATGGACGGACGGATATTCATGAACATCCATGCCAAGACCATGTCCGAGGCGGTGCACAAACGCAGCGCCATATCCTGCATCATCAATCACTTTGCGTGCTGCCCGGTCAATCGACCCGTAGGTTACGCCAGGCTTTACAGCCTGGATGCCGGCCAGATTTGCAGCGAGAACCGTCTCATAGATGCTGACCGCTTCCGACTTCAGCTCGCCGACGGCAAACGTACGCGTGATATCCGATGCATAACCGCCCGCATATACCCCAAGATCGAACATGAGCAGATCCCCTGCTTCAATCCGGCGGGTACCGGGAACACCGTGAGGCAGGGCGGTGTTGGGACCGGATAAAACCATAGTGGCGAAGGAGGGAGCATCAGCGCCCAGTTTCTTCATCAAATACTCCAGCTCGGCGACAAGTTCGATTTCGCTAACACCGATTTTTACTTGGGCCAGCCCTTGAGTCAGCACATCTTCAACCAGCCGCACAGCATGTTTAATGATGCTCACTTCCTCGGCGGATTTTCGAATTCGGAGTCCGCGAAGCACATCCCCTACATCCTCGACCTGTTCTGACTTAACATGCTGCTGCAGCTGCTCATAACGAGTGACCGACAGCTGGTCCTTCTCCACGGCCAGCGTACCTGCGGTACCCTGAATTTGCTGCTGAAGCAATAGGTAAGGGTTATCCGTGTCCTGATGCGCGACAATATGCTTAACCGTTGAAGCAGCCTCAGCCGCTTCTCTATCCAAAGCGGGTACAATTAGGACTGGATCATTCGCAGTGGAGAGGAGCAGTCCCAAAAAGCGCTCATGCGGGTCGCTCGCAAACCCGGTCAAATAATAAACATGCTTAGGGTCTGTAATAAGTACATGATCCCAGCCCTGAGCTTTCATGGATTGGAGTAAACTTAGCAATCGTTCGTTCATTCTGTTCATTCCTTTCTTTAACCCAAGACGGCCTTAAGCCCGTCAATGTAAGAGTATCGCGTTCAGTCGTGTAAGTAAAGTCTGCTCCTAATATGTGCAGAATTCCTTCATTCATGAAGATCATCTGTGAAAAATAGAAGCGTTTTTCCGTCACCCCTTGTACAATAGTTCTCATAGGAAAATTACGCATCTATTCGGAGGTAAGGTCATGGTGACACATCCATATCATATTGAGTACGCCGTCAAAGAGGATTTGCCGGCCATTGTGGACATTTACAATTCAACGATTTCCAGCAGAAAAGTCACAGCCGATCTGGAGCCTGTTACGGTTGAAAGCCGTATACGCTGGTTTGAAGAACATCAGAGCGACCATCGTCCGCTATGGGTTATGCGGTCCGAAGACGGGATGGTTGCCTGGATGAGCTTTCAGTCCTTTTATGGACGAGCGGCTTATAACGGCACTGCTGAGATCAGTATATATGTAAACGAGAAATACCGCGGCACTGGGGCTGGGAGCATCTTAATTCAGAGAGCTATCGAGGAATGCCCGAGGCTTCACATTCACAATCTGGTCGGATTTATATTCGGCCATAATGAGCCGAGTCTCAAACTGCTGAAGAAGTTTGGATTTGAGCAGTGGGGACTGCTCCCGGCTGTTGCGGAGCTGGATGGAATCAAGCGGGATCTGGTCATTGTAGGCCGTGCAATTTAAGTGCTGAAACACCTGAGGGTAACTTAGTTATAGTATAAGGAAAAATGAGTTACAGAGGATACGGGAGGTTATATCGAATGAACTCTGCTCAACGGAATACGAAACCCGTGCGGTTTCTGGAAGGCGAACGGCTTTACTTGCGCCCTTTTGGTCCAGAGGACACTGCAGGATATTATGAAAAGCTGTTTCATCCGGAAATACGAAGGCTGACCGGAACACGGCAAGCTTTTACAATCGATGGCGTTAGGCGGTATATTGAAGACAAGTCGGGTAGTCCGGATACGATGCTGCTGTTGATTGCTTTATCAGACGATGACCAGATCATTGGTGACATTGCTCTGCAGGACATCGATTACGTTAATCGAAATGCAAATATGCGGATAGCTATTGGTTCGGATGAGCATCTCGGTATGGGGTATGGGCCCGATGCCATGAGGCTTTTGCTGGAATATGCTTACGGAAACCTCAATCTTCATCGTATTGAGCTGCAGGTGTTTGACTTTAACCAGCGTGCAATCAAGGCATACGAGAAGGTTGGCTTTAAGCGTGAGGGGGTTCAGCGTGACGCCTTGTATTACGAGCATCGTTATTATGACTCGATTATAATGAGCATGCTGGAGGACGAGTACAGAGCGAAATACCATCAAGGGTAATAGATAGAGCTTCGATTGTATAGATGGTGATAAGTGCAAACTATTGATGTCATTCTGTATTCCTCCCCCTGCGCCTCATCCGGTACACTTGGGTAAGGTTCTACCAGCAGGGGAGAAGGGTGTGGGCGATATGGCAGCAGAGGTTCATATATATCAAGCGGAACTCAAGGATCTGGGCAAGGCAGCCGCCTTGTTTAATCAGTATCGGCAATTCTATGAGCGGGACGATGATATGCTCCGGGCTGAGCGATATATCAAGGAGAGATTGATCCGGCGGGATTCCGTTATTTATCTAGCGGATTGGAAGCAACACGGACTCTCGGTCCCCGCAGGATTTCTACAATTATATCCAACCCTCTCGTCGCTATCGATGTCCAAGCTGTGGATATTGAATGATTTATACGTGGATGCCAAATATCGCGGGCGCGGCATCGGAAGGAAACTGCTTCATCAAGCGCGAATGAACGCTATACAGACCGGAGCTAAGGGGCTGAATCTGTCCACACAGCATCATAATCTGGCAGCTCAGAGGCTGTATGAATCCGAGGGGTATGTAAAAGATGATGAGTTTATAGCTTACTATCTGGATTTATAGTTTCATATATTGCAAATATTATCCGATAAACAAACAAGACGTTATTCCCTAAGGAACAGCGTCTTGTTTATTATTGATAGATCGAGCATATTTTTCGAAAGACTTCAACGCGTGCAATTTTAAGTTCCCACATCTGATCGAGCAGCTTCCGCTGTGTCTCTTGGTCATCTGTTGATTTCAGTTCTTTGTATAGAGCAAGCATGCGATCATTGATCTGATCCACACATTGCCACAGCTCCTGTTCCGTACATTCCCCCGGTTTGGCTGGTTCCCGGTAACCCGGTTCTGTCCTATGATGCAGCGTTCGAATGATGTCTGCCTGCCATTCTTGATCTCCCAAATGAATAGCCAAATTGAGAATATCCAGATAATCATCGAGGGACAATGATGTCAGTTCAGTATCACGATGTTTCAACTTAAAATGCCCCCTTAAAAAGACTACCAAAGTTATATACCAAGTATTATACTTGGAATTATGAGTTTTTCAAGGATAAATTCAAGAGTATATTGTTATCTATAGCCTCTTGATTGTTGCAACTAGGCACATGAATCAATATAGTTAAGGGTGACCGTATTTTTCCAATCCAAGGAGTTATATGATGAAGGTAATTCTTGTAGATGACGAACCGTTGGCCCTGAAGTATTTAGAACGTCAGCTGTTAAAACTGAATACCATGTCGATCGACGTAATCGGTACATATACGAATCCCTTCGAAGGAAGAAACGAGATTCTCGCTAGGAATGTGGACATCGTATTTTTAGATATCAGTTTACCTGAATTGAACGGCATCGAACTGGCAGAGCAGCTGCTGGAACAGAAACCCCATCTCTGTATTGTCTTTGTGACGGGATATCATGAGTATGCGGTGACAGCGTTTGAGTTAAACGCCGTAGACTATATCGTAAAGCCTGTTCAGCTTGACCGGTTGGCCAAGACGATGGAACGGCTGCGAAGCCGCATTGTATCCAAGCCGGAAGTAACCATCGAGCCCAATCGCAAAATCCGAATGACGATGTTTCGCCAGGTTATGATTGAGCAGCCGAATGAGCCAGGGCAATTCGCCATGCTTCATTGGCGGACAACCCGGGCTCAGGAGGTATTCATTTATTTGCTCCAACACAGAGGGCAGCTCGTTCGCAAGGCGGCCTTGATCGATATGTTGTGGCCTGAATTTGATATGGACAAGGCATATCCCCAGCTCTATACCGCAATCTACCATATCCGAAAAACATTAGAGCCCTATAACTCGCGGTTCCAGATCACCAATACGCGGGAGGGCTATGTTCTGAATATGGAGGATGTGGAGCTCGACACCGAGGAATGGGAGAATTGGTTCACTTCGAATTCTGCCATAACGGCCGATTTAATGGAGCGGCATACGGAAATGCTTAAGCTGTACACGGGAGACTACCTGCAGGAGTATGATTATTGGTGGGCTGAAGGAGAACGACAGCGGTTAAAAGAGTTATGGTTAAGTGTTTCGTTTTCTATGGCGGAGTGGTATGCGGATCAGGAACGCTTCGATGAAGCTCTGCTCTGCTACTCCTCGATACAAAGATTGCATCCGCTTGAAGAGAGGTCCTATTTTTCGCTGATGAAAATATACAACTTGCAGGATAATCCTGGTCAGGTGCATCGCCAATACATTCTCTTATCCCAAGTGCTCCAGGAAGAGATGGAAGAGGAGCCAAATCCTTATATCAAGAAATGGTACGAAGAATGGAGTGCAGGAGTTCAATCGACAACGTGAATAATTAACTGCTCGGTCATAGGGCATGCAGGCATCGGATGTTCATCCGATGCTCTTTTTTTATGTGATGATATGGACCGGGCAGACGGCTTTACCGGCTTGTTCAGAAATTGTAGAGGAATGCCGCCTATACTTGAGAATGAAACAGATGTATCGGGAGGTATATTTCGATTATGAAATTCATTCGAAGATTTAAGGAATCTTCGCTGCATAAAGCCATGGGGCTCGAACTTGGAACATTTCGGGAAGTGGAGCTGGATGCAGGGAAGGGCGAACAGCATTGCAGGGGCTTCTATCTTCACTTCAATGGCATGCGGATCGGCATCGTCGCTACGGACGAAGGGCCAGTATTTCTATGTAATGAGGACAAATATTTGTTGGATAAACATACAGCCCATTTTTTGCTCAGGAAAAATTCGGAAATCAATACATTTATTTTTATGTGGGAAGGAGATGTGAAGCTCCAAATCTCTTATTTACGCTCCTTAATTAAATACGATGAAAAGTGGGTGGACGATTCAATATTCGACTTTTTCTCCTGGTTATATGAAGCCTCCGGGAAAAGGAAATTCTACGCTTACTATACGGTTAAGAACGTATCGGCTACCGAATTATATCCGTACGAGTCGCTGCACCGCTCTGGCCATACTTTAGCGACTTTACCGGCATATGCGTAAGCATACGATTATGGGATACGAATCTATTAAAAAAGGACAGACAACAGTTCGACGCTCATGTAAAATAATGGACATCTAGATCGTGCAGTTCATGATTCCAATATGATATAAAGGACTGTTATTATTGTCGACCCTTGTCCATGCTAAATCGAAACCAATCTCTGGCAAAAGATTGCTTGTGATTACTTTATTATTTATCATCATCCTCATTTCGTTACGCTATGTATGGTTTAAGACAATCACAATACCTAAGCAAGTCTCAATCGAGCAAGGAGTATTGGATCTGCGGGAATGGCTGGCAGATTCCCGTAGCATGGTGGCTTTAAATGGAGAATGGAACTTTTACCCGGATCAATGGATGAGCCAGGAGCAGGAGGGACAGTTCTCCCCCGATTTGAATGCCATTCAAGTTCCGGGTCCCTGGAAGAATGTCAATGAAAATGGCAGTTTATTCGGATATGGTACCTACCGTTTAAAGATACGCTTGCCGGATATGAACGTGTCATACGGCATGTGGATCTCCGATATTCGGACTGCCTATCGATTATATGTAAATGGCGATTTATTGCACGAATCAGGGCATCCATCCGCTTCGCCGGAGAGCCATGTCTCAAGAATTGTTCCTTATGTACAGATTTTTCCTCCGGCTGCCGGTAATGAGCTGGATATCGCTCTGGAAGTGAGCAACTATCAATATCCCGATTCGGGCGGAATTCGGCTGCCGATTAACTTTGGAACGGCCGAAGCTGTTATGAAGGGGAAAGCCTTCTCGGAGAACATGCAATTATTGGTATGCATTGTGCTGCTGCTTCATGTAATGTATGTCCTCATCTTGTATTTGATTGGTTATCGGAACAAGGGCCTTTTTTATTTTGCCTGCCTTATTCTGTCAACGCTTATAGCTACGCTCGGAGATGATGATAAGCTGCTGCTAGAATGGCTGCCTATGATCAATTACGAATGGGCGGTGAAGATCCGAGTTGTATCCTACATCGCGATATGTTTATGTTTGATTCTGTGCACCAAGCATTTACTACAGCCCCAAATTAGGGAAGGCTTCTACCGGGCTTATACGTTTTTTGTGATTTCCTATGCGGGTATCTATTTGCTTATGCCAGTTCATTTGATGGTGCATCTCTCTAAATTCTTGTCTGTTGTGTTCATTAGTTCGGTGCTGTTTCTACCGTCATTGGCCAAGAAAGCGGTCAGTGAGCGAAAGGAAGCCGCTATATTTATCTTGTTATCTGCTGTCGCGGTATCTTGCAACATCATGATTAGTGGTGTTTTAAGATTTCGATTTTTTAAGGAACTGCCCTACTATCCATTTGACTTAATCATTGCATTTCTTGGTTTTGCTTCCTTCTGGTTTATCCGCTTTACCCGAAACACCGTTGTGTTGAAGGAGCAGGCTGAGCAGTTACAGCGGGCCGATAAGATGAAGGACGAGTTTCTGGCGAATATGTCCCATGAGCTGCGTAATCCGCTGCACGGCATGATTAATATGGCACAAACCCTATTGGATCGTAAAGGAGAAAGGTTGCAGCAAGAGGACCGAAATCAGCTTGAATTAATCACGGGCATTGGACGGCGAATGTCCTTGTTGCTGGATGATTTGCTGGATATATCGTTATTGAAGGAAAAGAGGATCCGTCTGAACGTAGGGAGCATTCATCTCCAATCTACTGTCCAGAGCGTGATGGGACTGCTTGAACCGATGGCAAAAGGTAAGCAGATCGAGCTTGTATGCGAGATCCCGAATGAATTTCCCCGGGTTGTAGCAGATGAGAATCGTTTGATTCAGATCATATTCAACTTGGTTCATAATGCAATCAAGTATACGGAGTCAGGCAGGGTTTGGGTGACTGCCGACGTTGTCGATGGAAGGGGGTACATACATGTTCGAGATACAGGAATGGGGATGGATGAAAGGACACTAGGGCGAATCTTCTCCCCCTATGAGCATGGAGATTCCCATGATGCCTCGGCGGATGGTGGTTTGGGGTTAGGACTGAGTATCTGTAAGCAGCTTGTAGAGCTGCATGGAGAAGAGATATCCGTGACGTCCACGCCGGGACAGGGAAGCTCGTTTACTTTCACACTGAAGGTGGATGATACGATGATTCAGGTGAAGTCCGATCCCCTGAAGCTGATTGCGGCTACTTCCATTTCCGTTTCTTCGAAAGATAGTATGACGCGATATGAATACGATGCTAGAAATGAACATGATAATACCGAGATAGTAGCGCCTACCGATCCCCCGCTAGGGAAATTACTCATCGTGGACGACGATCCTGTAAATTTGGAGATCATCCATCATTTACTGTCAGGCGAAGGATACCAGATTATGGCGGTTACCCGGGCTGAGGAGGTTCTGCGTCAGTTGGATCAAGGGGAATGGGATGTCATTATATCCGACGTAATGATGCCTCAAATGTCGGGGTATGAGCTGTCACAGAAGGTCCGGGAAAGGTATATGTTATCCGAGCTTCCAATTCTGCTGCTGACGGCAAGAAACCGGCCTGCGGACATTCATATGGGGTTCAATGCAGGAGCGAACGATTATTTAATAAAGCCGGTGGATCATTTGGAGTTAAAAACAAGGGTCCGGGCGCTGCTTGAGCTCAAGCGGTCCACGAAGGAACGTTTACATATGGAAGCCGCTTGGCTCCAGGCCCAGATCCAGCCGCATTTCTTACACAACACCTTGAATTCAATCGCTTCACTTAGCGAGATTGATCCTTCTCGGATGATTATGCTGTTGGAACGGTTTAGTCATTATTTAAGAGCCAGCTACGATGTGAGCAATTTGCAGCGATTTATACCACTCGAGCAGGAGCTTGAATTAGTGCGTTCCTATTTGTATATCGAGGGCGAGCGATTTGGCGAACGACTGCGTGTCCATTGGCATATTTCGGATCAAGTTGCCCTCCAGCAGTGGGGGATTCCACCTCTTGCCATGCAGACGATTGTGGAGAATGCGGTGGTCCATGGGATACTGGCGCGTACCGTGGGAGGAGCTGTTACCATCAGCATTACAAGTGAAGGTGAAGCAGTAAGGGTCACCATTTCGGATAATGGAGTCGGAACCGATCCTGAGAAACTCCGATTGATTCTGGGGAGCGGACAACACTCTGATAAGAAAGTGGGCCTGATGAACACAGATCGACGCTTGAAACAAGCCTACGGCCAAGGGCTCAAAATCGATAGCGCACCGGGTAAAGGAACTAATGTGTCATTTCTGATCAGGAAGATGACACCCTAAGAATCTAAACCTATTAATGCTATAGTCTTTGTATCTTGGACGAATGCTTAACCTGTGGGGTAGGATGGAGAGGTAATGATATTGACTTCTGTATAAGGGTGGACTTCATGATCTCTTCTATTTTACTTACGATGTATAGCGTATTCCTACCCATATCGCTCCCTGTTATCGGCGGAGCCCTGCTTAAGCGGTTCAAGGGAATTGATACCAAGGGGCTGTCGGCCCTGTCTCTATATGTGCTGAGCCCGGCGTTAATCTTCGAAACGCTGGAGAATGCCTCCATTACTTCGAATGAAGTGGCGGTTACCGTTGCCTTTTGCTTACTGAACATGCTCGTCCTTTGGGTACTAAGTGCTTTCATTGGGAGATGGCTTGGCTTGTCACAGGCTGAAAAATCCGGCCTGTCCTTAACCACTATTTTTACGAACAGTGTAAACTATGGGTTGCCTTTGGTCCTTCTTGCGTTCGGACAAGCCGGGCTGGACAAAGCCTCCGTGTACGTCATCGTTCAGATTATCTTG
Source organism: Paenibacillus solani (assembly GCF_001277345.1). Lineage (GTDB taxonomy): Bacteria > Bacillota > Bacilli > Paenibacillales > Paenibacillaceae > Paenibacillus_AQ > Paenibacillus_AQ solani. Next base: position 302,111 of record NZ_LIUT01000003.1, on the reverse strand, counting down.
ATGAATACACTCGGGGTGTATCTGGCAGCGAGATCTCATTTTTCGGCTGCTAAAGCTGTCCGGTCGGTATTTACGCTTCCCTCGGTCTATGCGGCTGTGCTCGCTGTATTTTTCCGGTGGATGGAGTTTCAACTTCCCCAAGGATTGGAAACCGGCATATCCATGTTGTCCGCGGCTTATGCGCCATTAGCTCTAATCATCCTCGGAGCGCAGATGGTCGGGGTTCGTGAGAGTGAGACCACCCTTATTGTCACGAAGCGTGGATTCTGGTCAGGGATGGTAATGCGAATGCTGGTGGGTCCTACTGTTGCCTGGCTGCTGCTGCTGGTGCTATCGATTGAAGGAACTCTGTTTTCGGTTATTCTAATCTTGTCAGCAATGCCTGCGGCCGTAAACGCGGTCATTCTTGCCGAGGAGTATGACGCTGCCCCCAGGCTGGTATCCAGATGCATTCTGTGGACGACGCTGGCATCCTTTATTGTACTGCCGCTCATGATTGGCTTATTGTAAAAGCACATTCTTCGTCTCCTCCTAATAACTGGTTCAACATCGAGATGTGCGTGTATAAAGTAGTAAGCATTCAGAAATTACCATCATCTGCACGACAGAATCGGATGGAGGTGGAGATTATGAGCAGGCATGACCATGATGTGGAAATCGAGACCCGCAATATCGAAGAGCGTAATGACTCCAGCAGGGTAGCTTCAACACTCATCAAGTATGTTGCATACCTTATTATCTTTTTTGGATTCTTGTATTTCCTTATCAAGTATGTATTCCCGATGTTCTAAACATCATCTCGAGAGTCTTTCCCCATAAGGGGAGGGGCTTTTTTTCATATGATTTAGAATGTCTTGGCATGGAGGCTTAATTTAAATGAATTCGCTCCATTGGCCTCACGGCCTGATCGTTGACTTTAGAAACCAATATTACTATGATGGTTAACATGTTAGTCAATTGAGATTATGGCCGTCAGGAGGGATTGCATGAATATTAGCAGCCGATTTGCAGTGGCCATTCATATTCTAACCATACTTGAGATGAATAAGGCCGGCGTCAGCACCTCGGATTATATTGCGGAGAGCGTGAATACAAATCCGGTCGTGATCCGGCGTATTGTAGGCATGCTGAGCAAAGCGGGCTTGGTCGAAGTAAAACCTGGCGTAGCGGGGGCGAGGCTGGCAAAGCTTCCGTCCGAGATTACGCTGCTTGACATATATCATGCCGTACATGTCGTTCAGGAAGATTCTTTGTTTGGCATTCATGAGAATTCGGACACGAAATGTCCTGTTGGAAAACATATTCAATCAGCGGTTGTCCCGGTATTCTCAGCTGCCCAGAGGGCAATGGAGAACAAGCTTCAGGAAGTGAATCTGGAGGAAATTGTCGGGACAATTCAAGCATCTGCGGGCGGAATATTAAGTGAATAATGAATGAGGTGCGCTCTATCCTGATAAGGATGAGCGTTTTTTTCGTTGTTTCGATTAGACGGCTAGGGGAGCCGTTCGGTCCGCAGGTTCAATACGGATTTGACAACAAGACCGTCCTGTAACTATAATGATTACAGGTTAGTTGTAACTATTTTAATTACAGGAAAGCCTCTCGTTAACCTGATACATTTTATTCAATAGACAAAATTACAATACTCAAGGAGTGAGCATATGACAGCTATTATACATCCATCCACGAAGCTGGGGTCGGTTTCTCTTCGAATTCGTAATCTGGCACAATCCGTGCGCTTTTATACGGAAGTTGTTGGTTTGCGAATGCTTCGTCAGCATGGCAGAATAGCCGAATTGACAGCCGATGGCAAACGGCCGCTGCTGATCATCGAGGAGGTCCAGGATCTGGTGATTTCACAGACTCGGACGGCAGGACTATACCACTTTGCAATTCTGGTTCCGGATCGGGAAGCGCTCGGTCTTGCGCTTGCCAATCTGATTGCTCACAACATTCCTGTCGGTCAAGGCGATCATCTGGTCAGTGAAGCATTGTACATTAATGACCCGGACGGAAACGGCATCGAAATTTATGCCGATCGGCCTAAGGATACCTGGAAACGCGATGCCAACGGGGAATATGTGATGACCACCGACCCGGTTGATGTTGAGGGTCTGCTCGCTCTCTCCCAAGGCAAGGAATGGCATGGACTTCCCGACGGGACAGTCATCGGTCATGTACATTTCCATGTATCCGATTTGGATAAAGCCCGCGCATTTTATTGCGATGTCCTGGGATTCGAGCTGACCGCTCATTATGGCGGTGCCGCATTGTTTATATCTGCAGGAGGATATCATCATCATATCGGCCTCAATGTATGGGCAGGAATCGGAGTACCGAATACTCCCCGAAATGCGGCCGGGATGGAGGACTATACGATTGAGCTTCCAAGCCGTGAGGCGCTTGAGGAAGTCGTCAGCCGTATCCGCGAGGCAGGACTTCAAGTGGAACAGCGGGATAGTACCTTCACCGTCCAGGATCCATCAGACATTTGGATTCGGTTGGCCGTAGCTTAAATATGAACATGAAATAAGCCTGACCCCTATTGCGGTCAGGCTATATTCTTCGCATCGATTTGCATGCTCCCCTGAAGAAGGCAAGTCATACCTGATTTAATCCTTCCAGCGTACGGAGCATAAACTCCAAAATAGTGGGGATATCGCTCATCTGCTCTTCGTTGATCTTGCGAGGAAAGCGCAGCTCGATCGTGTTGTGGAGGAGGAGCAGTTCATCACCGTAGATATATCGTATCGTTTGTATCGGTGGAAGCTCCGGTTTCCATATGTCCTCTACGATCTGTGCGAGTGCGGGACACTCCACGGAAGCATCGGTCATGCTTTTATAAAAGCGGAGCTTCAACTCGCAGCCTGGTTCATCTTCCGGATTGTCCAGAATCTCAGCTGCTAAATCTCGCAGCCCGGTTTCCAGACAAAGTTCGGCTGAAGTTGTAAGTTGCTGAATCAGCTCAAACCGAATACTGAAACTTCTGGACAATATTGCCATATCCAGGAGATCCTTTCGATCGGTAATGCGAATGATTTCATCGAGGTTATCCAGGTCATAAACCGCATTCTCGATGCCCACCTTTAAATTTTCGAATATCGTTGGGTCAAACATGAGGCCAGGCACATCCTTTGAACATGATAATGACGTACATATGTCGTGAATAATATATCACAATAAATCTGTTTCAGGGGAACATGCCCTTGCTGTAAGCGGCACTCTCTGTGAGATTTCCTTCTGTTTTAACACAGTATTACCTAATCGACTCATTTTGACTAGCGCTTAGAAGCAGGATTGACTCAAGGATAAAAGTCATGATAGGATGAACCATGAATAACAGTAAAATTAATTTTACTGGTAAAATAAAAAGAGGTGTTAAAATGAAATTGACAGGTGTCTATAAAATTAAAACCCACGAACAGCTCAAAGCGATTGCCGATCCGCTGCGTACCAAGATACTGATGAATCTCGTGAAAGATGCCTACACCGGGCAGCAGCTAGCCGAGTTACTGGACATTACGCGGAACAATATTTACTTTCATCTCAAGGAGCTGGAGAAGCATGGCATCATTCATGTGGTCCGGAAGGAAGAGAAGAACGGTATCGTACAGAAATACTATCGCGCCGTCGCAAGTCGTTTCATTCCTGAAGATCATTTGCTGCCAAGTCTGGATTTAGTAGAAACTTCTAGACAGGTTTTTATGGAGACACTCGATGTTACCCGGACGAAGATTGAGAATGCATCCGTATCCTCTTTTGCCTTGAACAGCGAAAGCGAACATTATAGGAAGAACATCGCCGGCACTTATCGGTTCCATGCTACGCAGGAGAATTTCCATGCTTTTGTGGAGGAGTTTAAGCAGCTCATGCATAAACACTTCACGATGGAGACGGCCGAACCAGGCAGTACGGCACTGTCCCCGGAAGAGAAAAGCTACTATATGTCGTTGATTGCATTTCAAGATGATCAAGAGGATATTACCATTCGATAATCCATGATGGGAGAGTAATTACATATGGAGAATAATCAATATAACGTTGTTATCGATGATGCATGGTTTACCGTATCGAAGCTAGATGCGGCTACATATGCGATCAGTGAGTATGGGCATTGGGAAAAGGTGCATTCGTTTCTGCTGATAGGAAGCGAGCGTGCCGTATTGATCGATACGGGACTGGGCATTGATAATATGAAGCGGATGACGGATCAGTTAACGGATTTACCTATCATGGTTCTGACCACGCATGTTCACGCAGACCATATCGGCAGTCATGGGCAGTTCAGAGAGATTTATGTCCATGAGGTCGAAGAAGATTGGCTCGTCAGCGGGATTAAGAAGCTTTCTATTGAACAAATCCGTAAAGACATATCACGCGATATCACGAGGCCCGTGCCGGCATCCTTCGATCCGTCAACCTACACCCCTTATCGTGGCCAGCCGACAGGCCTTCTCCGGGATGGGGATATCATCGAGCTGGGCGAACGGAGTTTGGTCATTTATCACACACCGGGCCATTCTCCAGGACATATCGCGGTATTTGATATCAATCGGGGTTACTTGTTCACAGGGGATTTGCTGTATGATGAGACGCCGGTATATGCCTTTTATCCAACGACAAGTCCGGAGGATCTCGTAAACTCGCTCGAGCGGATCACGAATATCGATGGCATAAATCGGATCTTTGGTTCTCACAATACACTTGGACTGGACCCGGCGTTGCTGGCTGTGGTGAGAGAAGCGGTGCAAGATCTGCGGGAAAAAGACCTTGTCCGATTTGGAACGGGCATTCATCACTTCAATGGATTCTCGGTCCAATTCTGATCGTTAACACTCATCATCCCTAACTTCGGTCCATATTTTTACCGTAATATATTTCGTCGATCTCTAGTTTAATTCGCTCGGTAATTTCCTGTTGTTCAGCTTGGGACAGCGTATCCTTCGTGTAACCAAACAGGTAGTTGTCCAGATCGAACTGCTTCAGCTTGCACTTGGTGTGGAAGATATTCTCTTTGTATACGTTGACATCAATCATATCGAATAAATCTTTCGCTTCGTCGGAAATATAGTTCTGAATGGAGCTGATCTCATGGTCGATAAACAGCTTGTGTCCATGAATATCTCTTGTAAATCCCCGAATTCTATAGTCGATCGTCATTATATCCGTATCAAAAGAATGGATCAAGTAGTTTAAGGCTTTTAGCGGTGAGATTTCCCCGCATGTCGACACATCGATGTCCGCCCGGAAGGTACTTATCCCCTCGTCGGGATGGAATTCCGGATACGTATGGACGGTAATATGGCTCTTGTCGAGCTGCAGCACAACGTTATCCGGGAGCGGCCCCGGCGATTCGTCATAGGATTCCTCCGGAACCTCCACGACAGGTCCTTCAGATACAAGCATCGTTACGCTGGCGCCTTGTGGGATATAATCCTGCTTGGCAATATTCAGGACATGCGCCCCGATGATTTCAGCCACATGGCTTAATATTTTTGTCAGCCGATCCGCATTATACTGCTCGTCTATATATTCCAGATATGCTTCCCGTTCTTCCTTGGTTTTTGTATAACAGACATCATACATATTAAAGCTGAGAGACTTCGTCAGATTGTTGAACCCATGCAGGGTAATGCGTTGTTCTGGTGTCATATCCATATGAAATGTCCCCCTTGTGTAGTTAATATATCAGTTCTATTATCTATTATTTCCGAAATCGACTATTCCTAATCTGCTTATGCTTTATCTTTAGAGATTTACATTAATATGTTCTTACCCGTATCGGGTTCAACATTAACAGACCAGATTACACACTAAGAAGGACACCCTTGCATGCATGCAGAGTATCCTTCATAATCCATGGACTTTCTTATTGCAGAAATCATGCTCCTCCCCAGAAAACGATTTACGTAAATTCCAGCAATTCGATCACATTGCCAAACGGGTCTCGTATCGCACTGTATAGCCCGGGAGGGCAAGGCTTCGGGGGTTCAATGATGACTTCAACACCCTGTGATTTGTAGGCCTCAATAGCTGCGTTAACATCAGCGGTCTCGATTCCGATGATCACCTGCGCTTCGTGAGGGTAATCCGTGTCTGCTCGGCGCTCGCATTTTTGTAGAATCAGAGATATACCCTCATTCTTCAAACTGATGATCTCTTCATCGTAAACCCTGGAAATTTCGAATCCTAGAATGTCACAATAAAATCGTCTGGCTTGATCCATATCATTTACATTAATAGATAATACGCATAGGTTTGACATAGTCATTCACTCCTCCAGTTCTTGAGTTGGTTTATCCGCAGCATAGAATACCTTCACCGGATTCCAAGTTGGATTTCAAGCTGGCCAGCATGCCTTTCCATGCGTCTACATGCCATTCGCGGGCTTGCAATGACGCCTCGGAATCCTTCCAGCCTGTGTGCTCTAAGGTGATTTTTGTACCGCCGTCTGGTTCTGGTCGAAAAGACACCTTAACCCTGGTCAATTCTCCTTGATTCATCGTATCCGCAAAAGGGTCGGGTCCCTTCCACTCAAATACAAGGGTGTGCGGCTCATCATATTGTAAAATGGTACAGCCTGCAGTACACATCGATTCACGATTGGCAGGGTTAAAATAAAGCTCGAATTTTCCGCCCACTCTCGGTTCGATTTCCGCAGCTGGCGCAAACCACTTCGTTATCCTCGCAGACTCCGTCCATGCTCGCCAGAGGAGCTGGTCATCAGCCTGGATCACGGTTTCTTGAATAATGGTCATATGTATTCCCCCTCATCTTAGAGCCCTCACTGTTTTGGAATTACTATTCGTGCAGTTCCATTATATAGGGGCAAGCTCTTACAAAATTCTTCTACCTTGCTTTGTCATTCCAATCCTTCTCGAATAATAGCAGAGGCAGATTGACAACAATCGGCGGGTCATAGGGAAGAGGTTCACGTAAGGTGATCGTCACGGCTAGATCCGTCCCTTGTTCAATATGTACAGGATCGTCCAGCTTGCCGCGCAAGGATTTGTTCAGCAGCAAATAATCCCGTGGATTAAGGCTCCAAGGGATGCCGGCTGCAAGTACATAGTACGTGCCGCTCGGGATGCCAGTTAGGATGCAGGCTCTGTTTTTAAGGTTGACCGCCGTACCGGCTACGGGCTTCTGATCGGGTGCGGGTCTTGGAAACAAGCCGATGTAAATGATGCCGCGAAATGCATCTGGTGCTTCAATCCGGCAGCGAATCCGGGGTAGATCATGGGCTTCTTCCGCTGTCCAGGCTAACGGTTTGTGCTCATATTGATTCACATAACGATGAAGCGAATCAGCGGTGGAGCGGAATTTCAGAGGGGACAGACCGACAAGCCGCTTGAATCGGGTATTGAAGGTGCCCGGGCTGGACAAACCGACGCTCATTCCTATTTTTACAAGCAGGGAGGGACTGTGCAGGAGTTCGGTCTTACCGGACTCAACACGGAGCGCAGACAAGTATTGCCTGACCGAAATTCCGGTTACTCGCTTGAATAATCTGGAGAAATGAAAAGGACTGTACCCCGCCAGATCGGCGAGCTTCCTGGCCGTCAGCGGCTCATTCAGATGCTCCTTCATATAATGAATGGTTTGAATTATGGTTTCGGCATATTCGTCTTTCACAAAGATCACCAGCTTCTTATTTTCGATTGTTCACGATATCATACAAATTTCCATTATGATGAAGTTCTCCTTAGCGAATGCAATTTCCTCCCGTATTCGGTTGCCCATTCATGAAAAGGTCGTTAAACTGAAAGAATGAGGCCTTTTTCGAAATTGGAAACCAAGGTAAAATAAGGAGTTTTTATCCATGAATGTGGAAACAAATGATAGAGAAGTTATGAATTTAGATACAGCACGGGAATATTTGCAGAAATATTACGGCTATCCTGATTTTCGGGATGGTCAGAAAAATATCGTCGCCAGCCTTCTCGATGGTCAGGATACGCTGGGAATCATGCCGACAGGCGGAGGTAAATCCATCTGTTACCAAATTCCAGCGCTTTTGTTCCCGGGGCTGACGTTGGTCGTTTCGCCTTTGATTTCTTTGATGAAAGATCAGGTAGATGCTCTGACGACAGCGGGTGTGGCTGCAGCTTATATCAATAGCACGCTCAGCGGCAAGGAAGTGAACGAGCGCATACGTGCAGCAAGGCGCGGAGAGCTGAAGCTGCTGTATGTCGCCCCGGAACGGCTCGAACTCGATTGGTTTCGGGAAGAGATGGCCGGCCTTGATATTTCGATTGTAGCCGTCGATGAAGCACACTGTGTATCCCAGTGGGGGCATGATTTCCGGACCAGCTATCTCTCGGTGGCTCCTTTCGTCCAAGGGCTGCCGAACCGTCCGTTATTAGCGGCCTTTACGGCCACGGCCACACCAGAAGTTATGGAGGACATACAGCGTTTGCTGCGCCTGGAACAGCCGCAGGTGTTCGTGACCGGACTTGGGCGTGACAATCTGGAAATGTCGGTGCTTCGCGGTGAGAACAAACGGGAGTTTGTGCTGGAATATGCCGCCTCGCATAGCCATCAGCCGGGAATCATCTATGCTGCGACCCGTAAAGAAGTGGATGATTTAAGCCAGCGCCTTCAAGCTAAAGGACTCCTTGCAGGGCGGTACCATGCCGGTATGAGTGACGCCGAGCGGGCGGAGAGCCAAGAGGCTTTCCTGTATGATGATATTCGCGTAATTGTTGCAACAAACGCATTTGGTATGGGAATCGATAAATCCAACGTCCGATATGTCATCCATTACAATATGCCGAAAAATATGGAGTCTTACGTGCAGGAAGCGGGCCGCGCTGGGCGGGATGGTGAACCCAGCCAGTGCATCCTGCTGTTCAGCGCACAGGATATCATGACGCAGAAATTTCTGATCGAACAGAATCCCCAGGAGGGTGAGCGCAAGCAGAACGATTACCGCAAGCTGCAGCAGATGATTGATTACTGCTATACTACCCGCTGCCTGCGCAGCGCAATGCTGGACTATTTCGGGGAAGAGCATGAAGATCAACCTTGCGGTACGTGCAGCTCCTGCACGGATGACCGGGAGCTTGTCGACATCACCGTGGATGCGCAGAAGATCTTCTCTTGCATTCACCGAATGCGCGAACGATTTGGTGTGTCCATGGTTGCTTCCGTGCTTAAGGGATCGCGGGCCAAAAAAGTGCTGGAATATGGCTTTGATCGGCTTCCAACCTATGGTGTGATGTCGAATCGGACCGAGAAAGAAATATCCGAAACGATCAATGTTCTTGTTTCGGAAGGGTTCTTGGCGCTGACGGAGGGTCAGTACCCTGTCGTTAAACTACAGAACGGGGCGGCTGATGTGTTAAAGGGGCAGCGTGAAGTCATGCAGCGCGTTCCCCGGCCTTCCAAAGCCGCAGCCAGTCAGCGCAGCGGCCGCCGGGCCGATTACTCGCCGTCTGCTGTCAACGAGACGGTGTTTGAGCAGCTGCGCCTGATTCGGCGGGAGCTGGCAAGCAAAGAGCATGTACCATCGTACATTATTTTTAACGATGCAACACTGCGTGAGATGAGTGTGGTTTGTCCGCAGAGCGAGGAAGAGATGCTGAATGTCAAAGGGGTAGGGGAAGTGAAATTCCGTAAATACGGACGCCCATTCCTTGATTTTTTCCTGAATAGTCAGGGGACGCCAAATGACAGTGATGATTTATTCGACTACGAAGACTAAAATGGTGATCTGCAGATTCGTGGGTTTTATTACTTGTTACCTTTGAGACTATACGAGTTCTTGCATACTCCTAATTAATAGATTTGAATTCCTGTGTGAACATGCTGTCTTATGAGCGGTCACGGAATATTTTATGTAGAAGGAAAGTGGACCTACCATGAAAGTCATCTTATCAACTCTGAATGCCAAGTACATTCATACTTCCTTGGCCATTCGCTGCCTGAAGGCATACAGCGAGAAAGATTTCGATATCGAACTGGCAGAGTATACCATCAAGGATCCGGTGATGAATATCGTCTCCGATTTGTTCCAGCGCAAGCCGGATGTGATCGGTTTCTCGTGTTATATATGGAATATCGAAGAAACGATTAAAGTGATTGACATTGTGAAGAAGATTATGCCGGAGGTTACGATTATACTGGGCGGGCCCGAGGTATCATATGATACGGATTATTGGATGAAAAGGCTGCACAATGTCGACTTTATCGTTATGGGCGAAGGCGAGGAGACATTCCACCATTTGCTGCATACGATCGAAGGGGACCGTAAATTTCATTTTGTATATGGCGTAGCTTACCGCAAGCAGGACGAAGTCATCGTGAACCCGGGAAGACCGAAGAGCATACTCGCCGAGCTGCCTTCCCCGCATCGGTTTCCGGAGGATATTCCGCATCTTGGAAAGCGGGTCGTCTATTTTGAGACCAGCCGTGGCTGTCCCTTCAGCTGTCAGTTCTGCCTGTCAAGCATTGAGGTAGGGGTTCGCTATTACGATATTGAACGGACAAAGGCAGATATTCTCTATCTGATCGATAAGGGAGCTAAGCTGATCAAGTTCGTGGATCGGACGTTTAACATTAAGCGGGATTACGCGCTTGAAATGTTCGAGTTTCTAATTGAGAATCATGGTGGCTGTGTATTCCAGTTCGAGATTACAGCAGATATCATGCGTCCCGAGGTGCTGGACTATTTGGCGAAGAATGCGCCTCCCGGCATTTTCCGGTTTGAAATCGGGGTCCAGTCTACAAATGATCCAACGAATGAGCTGGTAAAGCGTCGGCAGAACTTTACCAAGCTGTCACGTACGGTGACCATGATCAAGGACAGCGGCAAGATTGACCAGCATTTGGATCTGATTGCAGGGCTACCGGAGGAGGATTACGACACCTTCCGCAAAACGTTTAATGATGTATTTGCGCTCGGGCCAGAGGAGCTGCAGCTGGGTTTCTTGAAGATGCTCCGGGGAACCGGGCTGCGGATCGATGCGGATAAGTACAATTATACCTATATGGATCATGCTCCGTACGAAATCCTGGGCAGCAACGTGCTTCCATTCTCGGATATCGTCCGTCTGAAAAGACTGGAAGATGTGCTGGAGAAATATTGGAATGCGCATCGCATGGATCATACCTTGAATTATTTGATGAAGCATGAATTCATGTCGTCTTTTGATTTCTTTCAGGAGTTTGGCGACTATTGGGAAGGACAAGGCTGGCAGAAAATAGGTCACCAGCTCGAGGACCTGTTTACGCGTTTAACGGCTTTTCTTGAGAGTCGGAGGACAGCGCATATGGACGTGATCCTGGGGCTAATGAAGTTTGATTATTTCCTGGGACATAAGTATAAACCGAGGAAAATATGGTGGGATCATACTCAGGATAAAGCGGTATGGAACGCTAATATACGACGAATTCTTGAGGAGCCTGCGGCATTATCCAACCGTTTTGCTGATCTTGGGATTACGGAGCGCGAACTGCAGAAACATGCAATGATCGAGATGCTGCCATTTAATCTGAGCGATGTCATCCAGGGAGGCAGCGGTATTCAGGACAACCCAAATCAAGCTACGATGCTGCTGGTTCTGTACCAACAGGACGAAACAGGTCAACCACAATACTATACGATGCCTGTGCAGCTTATAGAGCAGGCCTAACAGGGGGAATGAACGTCAAACCCACTTCTTGCTTGGGATTGCTCTTTTTTTGAAATCCAAGCTTATCGCTGCTTTCTTTATTAGTGTGCGTACTGGAATAAAACATCTCGGGTATCCGTATTCTAATCGCATCTACAAGATAAGGAGGCGATGTTATGAACGGGGATCAGAAGGGGCAAGAACAGCCTTCGTCAGGTGAGCCAACGATTGCTCCAGGGCTGGAAACCAATGACGATCTGCGTGAAGAAGCTACCGAAGATGAAGTCGCTCAAGGGAACTACACCGAGGTTACGCAGCTGCTTGTGGATCGGACTCCAAGCGATGAAGAATAAGAGCAGCCGATCTGTTTCAACAGAGCAGCTACCCAGATAAGTGCTAAAACGAAAAAGCGCCAATTTTGTCATCTATACTAAAAAGGGATGCCCCGGATGAAACCGGGGGCATCCCTTTTATGCATTCATTACCATTACACACTACAACATCGGCATCGATACCTGCGGGTCCTCATTCGATGAGGATGTATGACGCTCGAGCCAGTCAAGAACATCGGCTGCTACTTCATCCCGGTTGATCTCATGCAGCATTTCATGACGCCCGCCCGGATACAAACGGTACTCCAGGTCTTGAAGGCCGTATTTCCGGTATAATTCAATCAAGCGCCTCACGCCCTCGCCGCGGTGTCCGACAGGATCTTCTTCGCCGGAGAAGATATAAACCGGCTTATCCTTCAGCAGACATTCCATCAATGAGGGCTTATGAAGCTGGGACAGCAGCTTGAAGAAATCGCGGAAGAAACGAGCGCTGCATACCTTGCCGCAGTACGGGTCGTCGATATACTTATCCACTTCCATTTCATCTCGGGATAACCAATCGAATGGCGTACGGATGGTGCCGAAGCCTTTGCTGTATGGGCCGAACACGATGGCGTTCAGCATCAGACTTGGATGCGTACTTCCTTGGAAACGCATTTGCGCAGCTGCCAAATTCATGCCGAAGGTCAGCAGTTTCTGTGGACCGTTGGTGCCTGACAGAATGAATCCGTCGAATATATCGCCGTTCAGACACATCATCTTTTGTGTCAAGAAAGACCCCATGCTGTGTCCCATCAAGTAGTGGGGTACACTTGCATGACGTTTCTTAAGCTCGGAAGCAAGAAGCAGCTGGTCTTCAATCATTCCCTCGAATCCATCTTCGCCCACATCTCCCAGAAGCTCTAGACCGGCCGTTTGTCCATGACCTCGATGATCATTGCAGTATACGGCGTAGCCATGCCCTGTAAGCAGCTCGGCAAGCTCCTCGTAACGTTTTCCGGTCTCACACATACCATGCGCAATTTGCAAAATGGCGCGAATAGGCGTATCCCCATCCGGCAGCCATTGATATACAAACACATGCATGCCCTGCGTATTCAGCATCGTAAACGTGTCGGTTTGCATGTAAGGTATAACACCTCCACAATAACGAGTGGTTACTATAAATGATTTATACCCGGTTTAAGGAAGATATGAACGAAGAACAGTGGACTGCCCATCTAATTTATAGGCTCCCAGGTTGGCTGGCAGCAGGAAGCATTGTCCCGACGTATAGTCGATGGAACCGTTATCCCAGCTAAGTGTGCCTTGACCGTCACATACAACTACGATCGTGAAGCTTTCTGCCGAAGTCGACAAGGACCAGGCACCATTGACAACACCCTTTTCCACGATAAAATAAGGTGATTTCGCAAGCTCAAGCCATTCTCCAGGCTTGGTTTCTTCTGTGCTCATTGTGGTCGCTCCAGAGCCTTCATAGGCCGTCACGTTCAACGAGTCCTCGATATGAAGCTCGCGCGGCTTGCCATCAAGGCCAGGGCGATTATAATCGAAAATCCGGTACGTTGTATCCGAGTTTTGCTGAATTTCGGCTACGACAACACCCGCGCAGAGTGCATGTACCGTACCGGCAGGTATGTAGAAGGTATCTCCGGCTTTTACGGACACTTCTTGCAGCTGGTCCATTACCGTGCCGTTTTCCATAGCTTCCTTCAGAGTTTCACGGCTAACACCATCTTTCAAACCGTAAATGATTTTGGCGTCGGGCTTGGCAGCAAGGATATACCACATTTCAGTTTTGCCAAGCTCGCCTTTCGGAAGTCCTTCGTAATCATCAGTCGGATGGACCTGAACCGAAAGGTTATCATTACAGTCAAGCAGTTTGATCAGCAGAGGGAAACGTCCGTTAACTTCAGAGAATCCTTTGCTTCCGAACCATTCCTGACCGAATTGTTCCCGAACTTGGTCCAGTCCCAGGCCGGCAAGCTCACCGTTTACAATGTGGGTCGTACCGTTGGGATGGTCAGCGATCATCCAGCCTTCTCCGATATGGCCTGCGGGGATATCAAGGCCGAACTGTTCCAGGGCGCGGCCGCCCCATACACGTTCTTTAAATTCAGGTTGGAATAATAGTGGATATGGTTTTGTCATCATAATCATCTACCTTTCTTCATGGTTGACTTATTCTAAGGATGCCTAATACTACATGAAAACTCTCTTAAGAACTTATATCATAACGTCTTCTTTCGTTCCAGTGCAATGAGGAAAGGCGCCTCAGAACGCTGAAGACCACGATATAGAATTGTCTGCACGCTTTGCTGCGGCAATTTTGCAGCCCACGCTTGCACAGCATCCGCTTCGGTATCTCCGCCTCTGTGGCCTGGATACAGCACGATGGTGACGATGCCGCCAGGACGGAGCAGCTCGATGGCAGCCTCTAGAGCTTCCAGTGTACTCGCAGTTTCTGTCATAATCTGTTTATCGGATGAATCCACCGGCAGATAACCGAGATTGAACATGATGGCACCTACATGACCATGATCATGCTCTGGAATGCAGCTCTTCATGAGAGCATGGCTTTGGTGATGAAGCGTAATTCCGCCAAGGGTACCGGGTGATTCCTTAGTGAGCCTGTCGCGCGTAAGTACCAGCGCCTGCTCCTGAATATCAAAAGCATGAACATGGCCTTTTGTCCCTATGGTTTTAGCCAGAAATAAAGTATCTGCCCCTGTTCCAGCCGTGGCATCCACTGCGGTGTCTCCAGGGCGAAGCCTTTCGGACACCAGTTTATGGGCAAAACTCAATACCGACAGGAAACCCATCAGGACACCCCCCACAATTTTCCTTGCCAGGTCTCCCGGCGCTTTAGTTCAGCATCTATTCCGTTGAGCACTTGCCATTTGTTAAGGCTCCATGTAGGTCCAATCAAGAGATCGCGAGGAGCATCTCCAGTCAGGCGGTGTACAATCATGTCCGGCGGCAGAAACTCCAGGCTATCCACGATAAGGTTGATGTATTCATCCTGCTCGAGAAAACGCAGCAGTCCGGCTTCATATTGTTTTACCATTGGAGTTTTGCGCATCAGATGCAACAGATGTATCTTGATTCCTTGTACATCCATATTGGCCACCGCTCGGCCTGTAGCCAGCATCATGTCACGGTCCTCTTGCGGAAGACCGTAGATGATGTGCGTGCAGACACGGATGTTATGCTTACGGAGCTTCTCGACCGCTTTGAAATAACACTCCGTATCATGGGCCCGATTGATCAGCTCGGAGGTGGAATCATGAATTGTTTGCAGTCCCATCTCCACCCACAGATACGTACGCTCATTCAGCTCAGCCAAATATTCCACGACATCGTCAGGCAGGCAGTCAGGGCGCGTAGCGATCGACAGACCGACAACACCGGGCTGCTGGAGAATTTCTTCATAGTATTCCCGAAGCTCCTCGACAGGAGCATAGGTATTGGTATAGGCTTGAAAATAGCCGATATATTTGGCAGTCGGCCATTTCTGATGCTGTCTGTCACGAATGGTATTGAATTGGGTAACGAGGTCATCCCGGCGGCGTCCCGCAAAATCTCCTGAGCCTCGCGCACTGCAGAAGGTGCAGCCTCCCTTGGCAATCGTGCCGTCACGGTTTGGGCACGTAAAGCCGGCATCCAGCATCACTTTAAATATCTTCTCTTGGAATTGGCTGCGCATTTCGTAATTCCACGTATGAAATCTTTTGTCTCCCCATAGCTTGGGGATCGTTATATGTGGTGTGCTCATGTTGGCTCCTTTATAGCAATCTCAACTGATTTATACAGATACATCCATTGTAACAAAAAATAAAGAACTGCGTCATATACAGGTCTTCGAGCCTAATTCAGGCATTGTTACTTGAATGGTTTACATATAATTGATATATTTAAAATAGATAAATAAATAAATGATTCAACCTATTTTGGCGAGGGTAATATTGGATAGGATTCATATTTGTGTGACGTCATGGATACAATTATACCGTGAGGTGATTACGAATGAATTCGTCAGCTATTCACAATGGAAGCAAGGAAAGAATCACTGTGGAACTCACCCCGAATGAAGCTTTGGCCCTCACGGGTGTAGCATTTAGTGCCAATAAGGATGTAAAGGCTTCAGCACAACGCAAGATTCGGGCTGCCTATGAGAAGACATTTGATTTTATGGCAGAAGAGAGGTAAACTATTCCACAGTTTAACTATCGCGGAACCCCAATTCCAAATATATGAAAAAGGAACCTAAGGCTTTGCCAAGGCAAAGCTCGGGTTCCTTTTTCTATGGGCTCTTTACTTTTGGGACTAACTTCGTCACAATAGGTGCAGTATCTTGATATCAATCTAAATCTTACTTGGAAAGTTTCGGAGGTATGACATGCGGTTACGCGGAAGAAAAGGAATACGGGAAAATCTGGAGCAGCAGGAAGACCTGGTCGTTTTGGACCCCGGTCAATATAGAGGAAAATGGGCTTCTTTGTTTGGCAATGACCTTCCGATTCATGTAGAATTCGGCATGGGCAAAGGGCAGTTTATCAGTCAGATGAGTTATAAGCATCAGAATGTGAATTTTATCGGGGTTGATATGTATGATGAGCTGATTCGCCGGGCAAGTGAGAAGGGGCGTAATGCGTGGGCTCAGGATGATATCACTACACCTCCGAACTTGAAGCTCGCCTTGTTCAATATTGAGAATGTTGAAGAAGTGTTTGAACCTGGTGAAATTGAACGAATGTACTTGAACTTCAGCGATCCATGGCCAAAAGCAAAGCATGCTCGCCGCCGTTTAACGCACCCGCGTTTTCTGGACAAGTATTCCCAGATCCTGAACGAGCGCGGAGAAATTCACTTCAAAACCGATTCGGTGACCCTCTTTGAATTTTCTCTGAATGCTTTTGCCGATTATGGGCTGCAAATGACCAATATTTCGCTGGACTTGCACCGTGATGGATTGAACGAGGAGCATGTGATGACGGAATACGAGACGAAATTCGTGGGTCAAGGAATGCAGATCCATCGTTGCGAGGTTATAGTCGGCAAGGAAGCCCTTGCTTCGTACCAGAAGAATCGCCTTGAAAAATACGGTAAATAATATAGTCTCCAGGCGGACTTCCCTATGATTGCGTTTTCATCTATTATAATAGAAGGAAATCTATCAATTTTGAGATAGGCTCTCGGATATAAGCACCAAAAAAGGTGTACTCCTGCTTTAGGAGTACACCTTTTCATTTTCCAGCATATCGATGATGCTGCGGGCGCTTTGCATCGGATGGGAGCGTTCGATATTTTGCAAATTCTGGGCCCGCTGCTGTTGGAGCAGGTCATATTGTTGCAGAAGCTTGTTCATCCATTTTTCAAGAACTTCTAGCGATTGAATAGGCTCGCCCAGACCTTGCGCTGTGAAGTATTGGCAATTCTCTTCTTCCTGCCCTGGAAGGGGCTGGTGAAACAGCATGGGAATTCCTTTGGCCAGGCCTTCCGTGCACGTCATGCCGCCCGGTTTAGTAACAAGCAAATCCGATACCTCCATCAGCTTGTCGATCTCGCGCGTAAAACCCAAAATCCGGATGTTCGGATGCTGGAATCTTGGATTGCTTTCCATTTCCTCCCGACCCTTGTCATTGTTGCCGAAACAAAATATAATTTGGATTTCTTCACGCCATCGGGTTAAAAATTCGTGCACGACCTCATCATTCATGATCCCCCAGCCTCCGCCCATGACAAGCACCGTGGGCATATTTAACAGATTAAACTGCACCCTGATTTCTTCCTTGCTCGGATGGGTCCAGAAATCGGGATGGATCGGGATGCCGGTGACCTGAATTTTCGCATGGGAAACTCCGCGGCTCAGCAGTTTGCGCTTCACTTCCGGCGTGGATACGAAATATCGGTCGACCTCCGGGCTGATCCATGTATCGTGAGCATCATAATCGGTTATAACGGTACACAGGGGCACATTTGTGCCCAGCCGTTTTAAACGCGAGATGACTGCGCTGGGGATGAAGTGAGTGCACACGATGATGTCTGGCCGGAGCTGCTTGACCACGTTCTTCGTACTTGTATAGAACATGCGATGAAGGGCTAGAGCGGTAAAACGGTTAAATGACTTCTGGTGGCGGTACATGTACCCAACCAGTCTGGGGCGAGTTGTAATCGTCTTTCTGTAGGCCGAAATGATCAGTGGAGCAATTTTGGGGTTCAAGAAGCTTCCAAGCTCGAGAACTTTGGTCTGTATGCTAGGCGACAACTGGCGCAAGTTGCTGGAGAGAGCATGAGCGGCCTGTGTATGTCCGGCACCGAACCCTTCAGATAACAGCAAGACTCTTTTTTTAGCCACTACTTTTCACCCGTTCTGCAGCGATATTCATTACCTTTAACATATCGATTTTGAGAAAAGAAATCAACCAGTACCATCCTCCAATCAAAGGGACTTTAGTCCTGGTAAGGAGAAGCTTTACCAACAGGGTTCTTGCTGGCTGCCTGCTACTTAGGCGGTAGTCGGCGGCGCGCATTTTGTAGAAAATCAGGGACCGTAGTCTTTTGACTTGAATTTAAGTTGCCGATACAATGATTCAAACAGACATCAAAAAGTTTATTAGAAAAAGAGAATGCCGCAATACAACTTTTTGGTCATCTGTTGCGTTTATTAATTGGCGGACAAGTCGATTCCAGAAAAGATGGGCGGCAAAGAGAAATAAAAAGTAAGAAAACGGATGAAAATAAGAACTAATGCCATTTGAAACGAAGCTTGCTGGCAAACTGGATTGCAAGCTGAGCTCTTTTACGAAGTTTTTCCGTAAATTAGAGCATTCCACGGTTTTGACAAAAGATTCAAAAGTGTGGAAAATCGTGTATGATGTGCAAAGTTGCCCCGAGGCACCGAGGCTACTGAAGACAGACACACAAGTCACAGGGTCATACAGCAATAAAAATAGCGAAAAACTTAGAGAGAAAAAAACAAACATTCTCGGGTTAAAAAAAGGGGGTAACGGAGAATCATGACAGACGCCATCTTTATCGCGCTCCAATTATTTTTGGCCGCGGTGGGTGTGTACCAGTTCGTATTCTCTTTGTTTGGTCTGATCAAGAGAAAAAAGAAACAGCATTTTGAACCAAATAAATCGTTCGCAGTGCTAGTTGCTGCGCACAATGAAGAGCAGGTTGTCGGGGCTCTCATGGAGAACCTGAAACAGCTTAATTATCCGAAAGATCTGTACGATGTATTTGTCATCTGTGACAACTGTACAGACCGTACTGCAGAGATCGTCCGTGCCCACGGGATGAACGCTTGCGTACGCACGAATCAGAATCTGCGAGGCAAGGGTTACGCCATCGAGTGGATGCTTAAGGAGCTCTGGGCAATGCCGCGCCAGTATGATGCAGTCGTTATGTTCGACGCGGATAATCTGGCAGATCCAAATTTCCTGAATGAAATGAACAATGATCTTTGCTCTGGAGCGAGAGTTATCCAGGGATATATCGATACCAAGAACCCAGAAGATTCTTGGATCACTGCTTCTTACGGGGTGTCGTATTGGTATATCAACCGTCTGTGGCAGCTTTCCCGCAGCAATCTGAATATGGCTAACTTCCTTGGCGGTACGGGAATGTGCTTTGAGACCAATCTGCTGAAGGAGATTGGCTGGGGCGCGACCAGTCTGGTTGAGGACCTAGAGTTTACGATGCGCAGTGTTATGCGCGGCGTATACCCGAAGTTCAACTATGACGCAAAGGTATTTGACGAAAAGCCGCTTACGTTTAAGGCTTCGGCCAGACAGCGTCTGCGCTGGATGCAGGGCCACTTTACGGTTGCCCGCCGTTATTTCTTCCCGCTGCTGTGGCGTGCCATTAAAGAACGCAGCCTCGTAAAGTTGGACCTGGCATTGTACGGGGTCAACGTTTACATCGTGTTGCTGACTTTCTTGTTGACAGCCGTCATCTGGATTGACAATTCTTTCTTTGATGGTCCGAATATTGCGAATCTATACGGTTATCTACCGTTATGGCTGAGCTTTACAGCGATCGCAGCGAATATCTTCACCTTCATGATCGCCATGCTCCTGGAAAAGGTGAAGTACAAGAAGGTATATCTGTACCTGGTACTGTTCCCGATCTACTTGCTTTCGTGGTATCCTATCACGGTATATGCGTTCTTCACGCAGAACAACAAGCAGTGGAGTCATACGGAGCATACCCGCGTTGTGCGCCTTGAAGAGGTACAGAGCAAACAAGGGTAATCAAGAATTTTACCATTCTGTGTTGACACGGGATTGTATAACCTGTTATACTATCGTAGTCTGTTAAACAGAATATCTGATTGCAAGCAGAAGCACCGCTTCTCACCTGACCGACATATGTTGGCTGGTTTGATCACGAAATCAATGAATGGATTCAACTTCATTTGTGAGATGAGTATCAAATAGGGATGTCGGTGTTTAACCCGGCATCCCTTTATTTTTTTGCAAACAGGAACAACAAGTAATTTGGAGGTGGAGGACTATCAGTAAAGAACATATGATCAATGACGAGATTCGGGCCAAGGAAGTACGTTTGGTTGGTGCCGAAGGTGAGCAAATCGGGATCACACCGATTCGTGAAGCACTGCAAATGGCAATTGATCTCAATCTGGATCTGGTGAACGTAGCCCCTCAGGCGAAACCACCGGTATGTCGCATCATGGACTACGGTAAATTCCGCTATGAGCAGCAGAAGAAAGAGAAGGAAGCGCGCAAGAACCAGAAAGTTGTAGATATCAAAGAAGTATGGTTCCGTGCCAACATTGAGGAGCACGATTATCAAACCAAGCTTCGCAATGTCATCAAGTTTTTGAAAGAAGGCGACAAAGTGAAATGCTCCGTGCGTTTCCGTGGTCGTGAAATCACCCATGCCAGTATTGGCCAGAAAATTTTGGAACGCGTAAAAATAGAAGTTGCAGATCTCTGCGTCGTTGAGCGCCATCCTAAATTGGAAGGTCGCAGCATGATTATGATTTTGGCTCCAAAAGCCTAAGAGAAATTAGAGGAGGAAGTACTACAATGCCT
Source organism: Paenibacillus solani (assembly GCF_001277345.1). GTDB lineage: Bacteria > Bacillota > Bacilli > Paenibacillales > Paenibacillaceae > Paenibacillus_AQ > Paenibacillus_AQ solani. The sequence continues at coordinate 281,102 of NZ_LIUT01000003.1, read as the reverse complement.
AAAATGAAAACACATAGCAGCCTGAAAGGCCGCTTCAAAATTACCGGTACTGGTAAAGTAAGACGTTATAAAGCTTACAAAAACCACTTGCTTTCCCACAAATCCAAGCGTGCGAAGCGCGTGCTATCCAACAGCCCTATTATGGCGCCTGGAGATGTTAAACGTTTGAAGCAAGGTCTGGCTAACTTGAAATAGTAAACAACAATTATTGGGAGGTCTATTGATATGGCACGAGTTAAAGGCGGATTTGTCGTTCGTCGTCGACATAAAAAAGTATTGAAGCTTGCGAAAGGTTATTTCGGTTCCAAACACCGCATTTTTAAAACTGCTAACGAGCAGGTTATGAAATCCCTCGTTTATGCATACCGGGATCGTCGTAATACGAAGCGTAATTTCCGCAAATTGTGGATCGTTCGTATCAACGCGGCAGCTCGCCAAAACGGTCTGTCCTACAGCAAATTGATGCATGGTCTGAAGCTTGCTGGCGTGGACATTAACCGCAAAATGCTCGCTGATCTGGCTGTGAATGATCTGAACGCGTTCAATTCTTTGGCTACTGTAGCTAAAGAAAAAGTGAACGCTTAATTAAACGTGTATGAAGAAACCGCCGTATGATTACGGCGGTTTTTTGTGTTTTCTTTTCGCAAATGACCTCTGCTGAAACGTAGGTTACGAATGTTACGTATGCTTCGATGATAGAGAATGTGCTCATATTTTGCTAACGAAAGGGCCATGAAACAAGCAAGTGAACTCCCTCGGGAATAGATTGAAATGTATATTACCTGAGGAGGGATCTTATGCACAAGCCTGTCAGCAAGGCAAAAGTGAAGTCATATGTGGGCAAACAGATCGTAGCGTATAAGAAGGACGGGACGATGGTGACAGGCAAGCTGGTCCGCGTTTCGGGCAGCCGTCTTTTTGTGACACCGGAGACCAAGGGAAAGAAAGTAAGAACTAAAGCGATTATTCCGCTGGCTTTATTTGATCTTCTTGCCATAGGAACGGCACCGTATGCATTCGGGGGTGGATATGGAGGCGGCTATGGTGGATATCCGGGTGGATACCCGGCAGGGTACGGTGGATTTGGACCGGGTTATGGCGGATTCGGACCAGGTTTTGGGCCAGGCTTCTTCTGGTGATTAAACCAAGTGGTTTTTTTTAAGCTCATAGCACTGGCTGGGTTCGATGATTCTGGTCACCGTATAGCCGAGCTTTCGGTAAAAGTTCAGACCAGACGTATTTCCAATATCTACCATTACTTTGGCGCGTGTGCATCCGCGGGTTGCAGCGAAATGTTCAGCATGCTCCATCAATCGGGCACCCCACCGTTTTCGCTGTGCTGTGGATGCTACGGCCAACATGTCGATATACAGCAGTTCGCCATGCATCATGAAATGTATAAAAGCAAAGACTCTGTCACCATTCTCCGACGAAGTAACGAGGGTAACGCCGCGTTGTAATCGAGAAGGAATATCCTTACGAATGGTGTCGAGCTCTTTTTTTGTCATGTGGGAAAGCGGAACGAGCTGGGACTCGATCAGCTGGAGAATCATCGGATCATCATACCCGGGTTTCCGATAACGGATTATCATATTGCTCCCTCCCTTCGCGACGTTTAAAGTAAGCTCCGTTTATCATATGTAGCAAGCTTTAAGAGGGTGTTTTGCGTGAAGGAGGCGAGTCAAATGATATCACTGTGAATGATCCCCTTACACCGGAAGCAAAATAAATGTGTTGACTTCTGGAATGAATGAATCATATAATGTTTCTAAACATTTTAACGAATATATCCAATCGGCAATGATGAGGACGAAGTTTAAAGGGCTCTTTTGCTCAGAGAGTGGCTGGATCAGCTGAAACCACCACCTTAATCCCTTTTATACGAGCTCACCTCGGAGCTGTTTTCCTGAAAGGCGCTACGCTAGGACTTTATCGCATTAAGTCGTAACAGCGCGTTTATTAGGGGGAATCGTTATAGTCCGCGTTAAGGACTGCAGATATTGAAGGGCTATGTTTATTGTTCTTCATACCTGCTGAGGCTTTACACTGCGAAGTGTAGGGCAAACATGGGTGGTACCACGGAAGCTAAACCTTTCGTCCCTCACACGGAGATACTCCGGGTGTGGCGACGGAAGGTTTTTTTATTGCTTGATCATGAGAAAGTGAGTGCCAATATTTGAGAGGAGGATGACTGATGAGCGCGCAAACTCCAGAAGTGCGGTCTACAGAACAATTACGAGAGAAATGGTTGAAGCCTGAAGTGATTACCGGATCGGAAATCTTGCTTCGGAGTCTTCTGCTCGAAGGTGTCGAGTGCGTCTTCGGATATCCGGGCGGAGCTGTCCTGTATATCTATGATGCCATGTATGGTTTTGAGGATTTCAACCATGTCTTGACCCGTCACGAGCAAGGTGCCATTCATGCAGCTGACGGTTATGCCCGTGCAAGTGGAAAAGTCGGTGTATGTATAGCGACTTCAGGACCAGGGGCAACCAACCTTGTGACCGGGATCGCAACAGCTTATATGGATTCCGTTCCACTCGTTGTCATAACCGGTAATGTTGCAACAAGCTTGATCGGTACCGATGCTTTCCAGGAAGCGGATATCACAGGAATCACGATGCCGATCACGAAGCACAGCTACCTGGTAAGAGATGTAAAGGATCTGCCAAGAGTGATCCATGAAGCGTTCCATATTGCATCGACTGGACGTAAAGGACCTGTACTGATTGATATTCCGAAGGACGTCTCCGCAGCTACCACATTGTTCCAACCGGAAGAGCGGATTCAGTTGAAAGGTTATAATCCTCGAACGGTTCCGAACAAGCTTCAGCTGGATAAACTGGCCCGCGCGATTGAGGATGCGGAGCGCCCGATGATATTGGCAGGCGGCGGCGTGATCTACTCCGGGGCTCATGAAGGTCTGCACGAATTCGTGAACAAAACCGGAATCCCGATCACAACCACACTGCTTGGTCTTGGTGCTTTCCCAACCGGTAATGATCTGTGGACAGGAATGCCGGGTATGCACGGAACGTATACATCGAACCATGGAATTCAGCAGTCGGACCTCCTGATCAACATTGGAGCAAGATTTGATGACAGGGTTACAGGCAAGCTGGACGGATTTGCACCGCATGCAAAAATCGTCCATATCGACATTGATCCGGCTGAGATCGGCAAGAACGTACCGACTGATATTCCGATTGTCGGCGATGTGAAAACGGTGCTTGAAATGCTGAATCCTATCGTTTCATACGCAGCCAAAGCGGATGCTTGGAGAGACCAGATCAGCAAATGGAAGGCTGAATACCCATTCCGCTACGTTGATTCGGATACGGTACTGAAGCCGCAGTGGGTTATCGAAATGCTCAATGATACGACGAAGGGCGAAGCGATTGTAACGACTGATGTTGGTCAGCACCAGATGTGGGCCGCACAGTATTACAAGTTCAACCAACCGCGTTCATGGATCACATCAGGAGGCCTTGGAACGATGGGCTTCGGATTCCCGTCCGCGATTGGTGCCCAGATGGCGCATCCGGATCGGCTGGTCATCTCGATCAACGGTGATGGCGGTATGCAGATGTGTTCCCAGGAGCTGGCGATCTGCGCCATCAACAACATTCCGGTAAAAATCGTTGTCATCAACAACCAAGTGCTTGGCATGGTTCGGCAATGGCAGGAGCTGATTTACGACAACCGATACAGTCATATTGATCTGGCTGGAAGCCCTGATTTCGTTAAGCTGGCTGAAGCCTATGGTGTCAAAGGACTTCGCGCCACAACGAAAGAAGAAGCACAGCGTGCTTGGGCCGAAGCGATGGAAACACCGGGACCCGTCCTTGTTGAATTCGTCGTTGAGAAAGGCGAGAACGTATATCCGATGGTGACGCAAGGGTCGACAATCGATCAAATGCTGATGGGGGATGCGTAAGATGAGTACAAAACATACCATTGCTGTACTAGTAAACGACCAGCCGGGTGTCCTGCAGCGTGTATCGGGGCTATTCGGACGCAGAGGCTTTAACATCGAAAGTATTACCGTCGGGCAGTCGGAAGAGGTTGGGTTATCCCGGATGGTTATCGTAACCACCGGTGATGAAACGACATTGGAGCAGGTGGAGAAGCAGCTTTACAAGCTGATCGATGTTATTAAAGTTATTAACCTTAGCTCCAAACCGATGGTAGCCAGAGAGCTAGCCCTGATCAAGGTAAAGGCTGAGCCTTCGGCCAGACCGGAAATCATGGGCGTTGTCGAGACTTTCCGCGCTTCCGTCGTGGATATTGGCTCAGCTAACATGATGGTGCAGGTTGTTGGCGATACTGTCAAAATTGATGCTATGATCGAACTCCTCAAGCCGTATGGCATTCAGGAGCTTTCCCGGACTGGGGTTACCGCGATGATTCGCGGTAATGCGTAATCATTATACGATTCTCTTCTATATGGGTGACAAAGTTATTGTGATATAAGATAAGTGTTAGATACCTGCATCGTATGAGCGGGTGTCTCAGCAGATCGAAAGATAGATCCGTTGGTCTATTGAGATACCCGCTCATCATGAAGGGTCTTTAAAATCAAAGGAGGACTTATACAAATGGCAATTACTACTTATTATGAACAAGATGCAGAACTGAGCGTATTGAAGGACAAAACGATCGCGGTTATCGGTTACGGTAGCCAGGGCCATGCCCAAGCACAAAACCTACGCGACAGCGGACTTAAGGTAGTTATCGGCCTTCGGGAAGGTAAATCCTTCGACAAAGCGAAGAACGATGGTTTCGAAGTGCTTCCTGTAGCAGAAGCTGTTAGCCGTGCGGATGTTGTACAAATCTTGATGCCGGATGAAACACAAGCAGCGGTTTACAAGAATGATATCGAACCAAACCTGAAAAAAGGTGCGGCACTGATGTTCTCTCACGGTTTCAACGTTCATTTCGGTCAAATCGTAGCGCCGAAAGACAATGATGTCCTGCTGGTTGCACCTAAATCTCCTGGCCACATGGTTCGTCGTACGTATGTTGAGGGCTTTGGCGTACCTGGACTGATTGCAATCGAGAAAGATGCAACTGGACAAGCTAAGGCAATCGGTTTGGCTTATGCAAAAGGTATCGGTTGTACTCGTGCAGGCGTTATCGAGACTTCCTTCCGTGAAGAGACCGAAACAGACTTGTTCGGTGAGCAAGCAGTACTGTGCGGTGGTGTATCCGAATTGGTTAAAGCCGGTTTCGAAACTCTGACAGAAGCAGGATATGCTCCTGAAATGGCATACTTCGAGTGTCTGCATGAGCTGAAACTGATCGTTGACATGATCTATGAAGGTGGTCTTGCCAGCATGCGTGATTCCATCAGTAACACAGCTGAGTATGGTGACTATGTAACTGGTCCGCGCATTGTAACCGAAGATACGAAGAAGGCAATGAAAGAAGTGCTTTCCGATATTCAACAGGGTAAATTCGCTCGCGACTTTATTCTTGAGAACCAATCCGGCCGCGCATTCTTGACAGCTACTCGTCGTAACGAGTCTGAGCATCCAATCGAAGTAGTGGGTGCAGAGCTTCGTGAAATGATGCATTGGATCAAGAAATAAGAATATATAGATTTCATAAGGAATTCTTCCGGATACGAACAGTCAAGCAGGCAGTGAGAAGATGCTGTGACTATTCGATCCGTTAGATGAAGCAGCCGGCGGCAGGGGATAAACGAACCTGCCGCCGGGTGTTTCCCTCAAGTGTGATAAACTTCAAGGAGGTGCCGATAATGCGAAAGATTTATGTCTTTGATACAACACTGAGAGACGGGGAGCAATCACCAGGCGTGAATTTGAACACTCGGGAAAAGGTGGAAATGGCCCTTCAACTCGAAAAGTTGAAAATCGACCGCATGGAAGCCGGATTTCCAGCGGCGTCACCCGGAGACCTTGCAGCTGTGAACGCCGTGGCACGCGCGGTTAAGGACGTTACCGTTATCGGATTGTCACGTTCCCGAGAGAGCGACATCGATGCGGTTCGTGAAGCGCTTATTGGAGCACAGGACCCATGCATTCATGTGTTTTTGGCGACTTCGCCGATTCATCGCAAATTCAAGCTGAGAATGGAGAAACAGCAAGTGCTGGAAACGGCGCAAGCCTCCATCCGTTACGCCAAGAAGTATTTTTCCAAAGTGGAATTCTCCCTGGAGGATGCCGGACGGACCGAGCTGGATTTCATGGCTGAAGTAGTTGCAATGGCTGTGCGTGAAGGCGCCAGTGTTGTGAATATTCCAGATACGGTAGGTTATTTATACCCTTCGGAATATGGAGCTATATTCAAATACTTGAAGGAAAACGTTCCGGATATCGAAAAGGTGCAGCTAAGCGCCCATTGTCATAACGATTTGGGTATGGCTACCGCCAACACGCTGGCCGCTATTCTGAATGGCGCCGACCAGATTGAAGGCACGATCAACGGTATCGGAGAACGGGCAGGCAACACCGCCATTGAAGAGATTGCGATGGCGCTGGAGACGCGTGCCGAATTCTTCGGAGCGAAGACGGGGCTTGCACTGACTGAGATTGCCCGCACGAGCCGCCTTGTCAGCAAGCTTACCGGTATGGTCGTTCCAGGCAACAAAGCCATCGTTGGTGCGAATGCATTCGCTCACGAATCTGGTATTCATCAGGATGGAATGCTGAAAGAAAAGACAACATATGAAATTATGACCCCGGAATCCATTGGACTCAAGGAAAGCAAGCTGGTACTTGGCAAACACTCCGGCCGTCATGCTTTCCGGGAGAAACTGATGGATCTCGGTTATGATTTGAGCGAAGAACAAGTGAATGAGGCATTCACCAAATTCAAGGTGCTGGCTGACAAGAAGAAGGAAGTATCCGATGAGGACCTGCTGGCTTTGCTGGAAGAAAAACTGATCGATACACCGGAAGTTTTCAAATTGGAAACGATCTTTGTCGCTTATGGCAATGAATCAACGCCAACGGCCCGGGTTCGCATTGCAACAGAAGATCAGACGATTGAGGAAGAAGCCGAGGGGAATGGTTCTGTAGACGCGATTTATAATGCGATCGACAAAGTGTCCGGTGAAGAAGTGACGCTTGCGGATTATTCCATCAAATCGGTAACCCATGGTAAAGATGCTCAAGGTGAAGTGCATGTGGTACTGTCGCAAAACGATGTGGCTGCACAAGGCCGCGGCCTGAGCACGGATATTCTGGAAGCGAGTGCAAGAGCTTACGTGGATGCGGTCAATGTTCTGATCGAGAAACGCAAAACGTTCAGCCGGCGTGAGCGAGCAACACTGTAATTCTATACTTAATCTGGTACAAAGAATGATGGGTAACTCAGGGTACGTCGAGAAATCCATGGGAGATATCCAATGAAAAAGAGGAGCCGCAATATATGCAGCTCCTCTTTTTTGTTAGTACGCCCAGCATGGGCGTCATCTATACGGTGAAAGTCCGGAATGGGGGCTGGCAAGCGCCTACCATAGCCAAG
>NZ_LIUT01000003.1:270981-272708 GCF_001277345.1 Paenibacillus solani | reverse complement strand
TGGAACCGCCTAGTGCGGACCCGCATGCTAGGTGGTGTGAGAGGACGGGGGTTAGTCACCCCCTCCTACTCGATTGAAATTATAATAGTCCAACTGTGTGCCGCCCCTTCATGAAGGGCGTCTTATCCCACAGCTTCCGGGTTAAACCGATGAGAACTTAAATAAAATTTTACCAGGCATAGGCTTGTGGGGCTGCTCCGCCCGGTCCCGGGAAGATTTCGTCCAGACGGTTCATTATGGATTCGTCTAGTTCAATTTCGAGTGCTTGCAGGGAACCTTCGAATTGCTCCAGCGTACGCGGTCCGATAATCGGTCCCGTAACGGCCGGGTTCTTCAGCACCCAAGCAAGAGCTACAGAATCCTGCGGTTCACCCAGCTCTTGGCAAAGCTCAGCGAACTGTTCCAGTTGTGATCGATATTTCTCGACACGCTCGGCATTTCCTCCGCTGCGCGAGCCCTCAATTTTCTTAAGTGCATTACGTCCCAGCAATCCCCCATCCAGCGGGCTCCAAGGAATCACACCAAGTCCGAGCTTCTGTGAGGCGGGGAGCACTTCGAGCTCAGGCAATCGGCAGGTCAAGCTGTACTTGTGCTGCTCGGAAACCAGGCCAAGGAAGTGACGGCTCTTGGCCGCGGCTTGTGCCTCGGCAATCTGCCAGCCTGCAAAATTGCTGGATCCGACATACCCGATTTTTCCTTGATGGACTGCTACTTCAAAAGCTCCCCACAGCTCGTCCCATGTAACAGCAGGATCCACGTGATGCATTTGATACAGCTCAATATGATCCGTTTGCAGACGCTGCAGTGATGCTTCGAGGTGCCGGCGCAGCTTATAACTCGACAGTCCCGCTTCATTGTTAGGACCATCCAGGGGATCATTCATGGAGCCATAGAACTTGGTCGCCAGTATGACCTTTTCGCGGCGGCCTCCGCCTTGCTTGAACCAGCGCCCGATGATGGTCTCGGTCAGCCCGGCGTTCTCGCCCCAGCCGTAGACGTTGGCGGTATCAAAGAAGTTGACGCCAGCATCAAGCGCCGTATCCATGATGCGAAAGGCTTCTTTCTCATCCGTGGCGGGGCCAAAATTCATCGTCCCCAGGCACAGACGACTTACTTGCATACCGGATTTACCTAGTGCAGTGTACAGCATAATCAATGATCACTCCTTGGGTCTTTTAGGATATAGGACAATTTCATCCCTATTGTAGCGCATTAGCGTAGAAAAATATAACAGAAGGCGTTCGGTAACGTTAATGTGGTTGTAATAAAAGTAACCCGCTTTGTTCTCCATAAAACGTAAGGAGAAGCGGGTGCAGGAAGTACAAGCAAGAAGCCGAATCAGAAGCGGTGGCAGGAAGCACAAGCAAGTAACAGAATCAGAAGTGAGTGCACGAAGCACGAAGCAAGTAGCAAGTAGCAGAATTAGGAGCAGGTGCTGATGCACGAAGCACAAGGAAGGAGCCGAATCAGAAGCGGGGGCAGGAGCACAAGCAAGTAACAGAATCAGAAGCGGGAGCAGGAAGCACAAGCAAGAAGCCGAATCAGAAGTCGGTGCAGGAAGCACAAGCAAGAAGCCGAATCAGAAGTCGGTGCAGGAAGCACGATGCAAGGAGGAGAATCAGGAGCAGAAGCAGGAAGCACAAGGAAGGAGCCGAATCAGAAGCGGGTGCACGAAGCACAAGCAAGTAGCAGAATCAGAAGTGAGTGCACGAAGCACAAGCAAGTAG
>NZ_LIUT01000003.1:142216-270820 GCF_001277345.1 Paenibacillus solani | reverse complement strand
AATCAGATCAGAAGTGAGTGCACGAAGCACAAGCAAGTAGTCGAATCAGAAGTCGGTGCAGGAAGCCCGATGCAAGGAGGAGAATCAGGAGCAGAAGCAGGAAGCACAAGCAAGAAGCCGAATCAGAAGAGGGTGCAGGAAACACAAGCAAGTAGCAGAATCAGAGGCCGGTGCAGGAAGCACAAGCAAGTAACAAAATCAGAAGCGGCAGCAAGAAGCACAAGCAAGTAGCCAACAGCTGTAATGACATACAAAGAGCAACCCAAAGGAAGCCGCCCCATGCTTCATGCATAAGGCGGCTCCTTCTTCTACCTCCCTCACCCATTGTGATCAGGGAGATGTGCTCATCTCCGTGGAACCCTACATGATCCACTCTGCTTCGAAGCAGCCTTCGAAGCAGCGGAGAGGACGAATCGATTCCGGAGAAGCAAAGCGGTCGCCTTTGGAGCCGAATTTCAACTGCGATACCATAATTCAAGAAATTCGGCGACAACAGCGATCGGAGGAACGATACGTACTCGGAGCCTCCCACATTAACTCTTCGAAGCTCCACATCAATCCTTCGAAGCACCCACATTAACACTTCGAAGCTTTCGCACCAATTCTTCGAAGCTCTCGCTCCAAGTCTACGAAGCTCTCGCACCAAGTATTCGAAGCTCTCACAACAACTCTTCGAAGCCCGCCATCTCCCTTGATCACTTTCCCCCACTTATAGGCAAAATGAATTAAGTTCATAGTTTCTATATCTTGGTCAATTGAGAGGGAGTATGTTAAAACTGTAACTAGATGATTAAATACGACCAGTGTACATAAATAAGGAGTGACGAAGGATGGCAGAAACGAAGAAGATTGCGGTAATCGCAGGAGACGGTATTGGTCCTGAAGTAGTGGCGGAAGCGGAGAAGATCATAAGACGTACCGAAGAGGTATTTGGATATTCATTTACGACCGAACATGCATTGTTTGGCGGTATTGCGATTGACGAGAAAGGCACACCACTGCCAGAGGAAACACTCCAAGTATGTAAAAGCGCCGATGCTGTATTGCTTGGTGCAGTTGGCGGACCGAAGTGGGACAACAATTCGAAGGAGCTTCGTCCCGAAACCGGATTGCTCGGTATCCGTAAAGAGCTCGGCTTATTCTCGAACCTGCGTCCGGCTGTCGTTTTTGATTGCTTGAAAGATGCTTCAACATTGAAGCCTGAAGTTCTCGAAGGTACCGACCTGATGGTCGTTCGCGAACTGACAGGGGGTATCTACTTCGGCGAGAAGTTCAGACGTGAGGGTGCCGGTGGCGAAGAAGCAGTAGATACTTGCGCATACAGCACCGCTGAGGTAGAACGCATTGTACATCAAGCCTTTGAGATTGCTCAGAAGCGCCGGAAGAAGCTTGCATCTGTCGATAAAGCAAACGTGCTTGAAACGTCCCGCTTGTGGCGTGAAACGGTAAACCGCATCGCTCCTCAATACCCGGATGTAGAACTGGAGCATGTGCTGGTAGACAACTGCGCGATGCAGCTGCTGCGCCGCCCGTCCAGCTTCGACGTTATCGTAACCGAGAATATGTTCGGCGACATTCTAAGTGACGAAGCAGCTATGCTGACAGGGTCGATCGGCATGCTGTCATCCGCATCCATGGGAGAAGGTGCATTTGGCCTGTACGAGCCGGTACACGGTTCCGCACCGGATATTGCTGGTCAAGGTCTGGCGAATCCAATCGCTACGATTCTTTCGGTAGCGCTTATGTACCGCCTTACGTTTGGATACGAGGATGCGGCTGATGCGATTGAACGGGCGGTTGCTGAAGTACTCGACGAAGGGCATCGGACAGCTGATATCGCCGTGGATAAGAGCAAAGCGCTCAGCACTACGGAGATGGGTGATTTGATCGCCGCAGCAATCCGTTAATTCAGGAAAATACCCATCCAAGATAGTTACTTATTTATAATAATTATTATTTAATAATATCTATAATCTTGACTTTGCATACCCTCAATGATAACATTTTTATTAAATGTTCAGAGATGCATAGGTGTAGAAAATACGTATATTTTCATACATAGGTCAAGGAGGATATTCAATCATGGCAGAACGTTTGGTTGGCAAAGCAGCTCCGGAATTCATGATGGAAACTGTATCAGGAGACAGTAAAGATTTTGGCAAAGTCAGTTTGTCGGACTACCGTGGCAAGTGGCTTGTATTCTTCTTCTATCCGCTTGATTTCACTTTTGTATGCCCAACTGAAATCACGGCACTCAGCGATGCTTATGAGCAATTCAAAGCGTTGGATACAGAAATCTTGGGTGTAAGTGTAGACTCAATCCACAGCCACAAAGCTTGGATCAACACACCTAAAGAAGCCAATGGTCTGGGCGCATTGAACTTCCCATTGGCTTCAGACATCACGAAGAATGTAGCTAGAGATTACGGTGTTCTTATTGAAGAAGAAGGCGTTGCTCTGCGCGGCTTGTACATTATTGATCCGGAAGGCGAATTGAAATATCAAGTCGTTAACCATAACGATGTGGGCCGCAGTGTGGAAGAAACTCTTCGTGTTCTTCAAGCGCTTCAATCCGGCGGGTTATGCCCGATGAACTGGAAACCGGGCGATACTAACCTGTAATTAGTTTTTTGCGAAATAAAGGCAACCCTCATTATCTGACATTATATGCAGATAATGAGGGTTTTTCACTCTGACTGTATTGGGTAAATTAGGGGAAGACTCCTTTAAGGGAAACGGATCTGCGTTCATGATAGGATAACAGACATAAGATAGGAAAAAAATCCTAATTTTCTCATCCGGTTATTTTCATGAAGGAATTAGAGAGTATGAAAGCGAATACAATAATTTGTAATGATGAAGAATCCATAAAAGGAGGGTGAACGGTATGAGTTTTTGCTGTGGGGCTAGTATGATGGGTACAAAGGGTACACTGAAGCATTATCGCACTCAAGTACATAATGTTCCCCTGCTGTCTTGTCCGGTCTGTCACCGTGTTGAGGTGCATCATCGTGTCGAGAATGAGTATGAGATTCTAGCTGAATATGCCCATGGTGATGGGGCCTCCCAGTTGGATTTTCAGGATTACGTGATGGAAGATGAAGATGCAATATTTGAGAATGTGGTCAACCGGGAGTCGGAGGATCCGCTAACGGTCGTTCAGAGCCAGATTGATATGTCGTTAGATCTCCTGGTTGTAGCCAAATGGATGGAAGATGAGAAGTGGCAGGGCGAACTGAAAAGACGGTTGGCCGTGATGAGTCAGCGCCGCCTGCGGCTGCAGAAACAACCTTAATCCAGAAAATAAAGCCTCGTGAAGACCCGGGGCTTTTTTAATGTTGTGCATGCAATGTTAATATTTTCGTACGGGTTAGGTATGTAGAATGGTATTTTTATGCAACTTTCCATTTTTCGACAGAATTTCTGATTGACGTTTCTTAGCCTGGGTGACTATCATGAAAGGAAGCAGGTTTAGTCCATTTGTGATGCGAGAGCGGACAAGCAGATTTATATATGTTTATAATGTCGGTTGGTGAGTTCAACTTTTCAAGAAAAGGGGGAGCCATCTTGTTGAGTCAAATCCGTGAATCTGAGCTGCAGGCCATTCGTTCATTTCATTCCAGCCAGCTTATTAGGAACAAGTATGAGAACATACTAGAAAATCTCGACAGCGGGATTATCCTCTTTGATAGTGACGGAGTATTAGCATTTGTAAATGTACAGATGGCCAAGTTGCTGGGTGTACCCCGGAAGTCGCTAACTGGTTGTACATTGACCCAATTATTGCGCCATCCCCAGCTCTCCAGATTTAAGAAGAAAAAAATACTTCGCACTTTTCGGGAAACGGTGTTTCATCGCAAGAGATTCCATGAATTGGTTGATGAATACGGGCGATCTTGGCTCATTACCATGACTTATGGGGACCAAATGGAAGGAGATTTTCTAATAAGCGTGAAGGATGTATCCGACTTCAAGCGAATTGAGCAAACGGCTTACCAGAACGATAAGCTGGCTATGCTGGGCAAAATCTCGGCATCCATCGCTCATGAAATACGTAACCCGCTGACATCTATTCGCGGCTTTATTCAGCTGCTTCGTCCACACCTTGTAAGTTTAGGCAAGGACGAGTATGCCAGAATTATTCTTACGGAGATTGATCGTGCAAATGATATTATATATGAATTTCTCAATTCCTCCAAACCCTCGGCTCCTGAGACTAAGATCGTCTCCGTATCTTCCTTACTGAAGGAAGTTGTTCTTCTTACAGAGAGTGAAGCGTTGATGAAGGGATGCCAGATCAATCTGCATACCGACAAGACCCCTCCTGCGTTTATTTCCGTGGATGTGAAACAGATCAAACAGGTGATTCTTAATATTGTCAAAAATGCACTGGATGCGATCCATGAACATCATGATGAGAATGAGAACCTAACCGGGATGATTGATATTTCGGCCCGTGATACAGGGAAGCATATTTGCATCTATATATCCGATAATGGCGGCGGGATGGATCAGAACACATTGAATCATTTGTTTAATCCTTTCTTTACGACAAAAGAGAGTGGCACTGGATTAGGGTTGTCTGTAAGTTACAGTATTATCAGGAACCATGGCGGTTCGATTGCCGTAGATAGTCAGGTTGGTAGCGGGACGGAGTTCGTGATTACCTTTCCCAAGGTGAGTGTTTCTGAAGTTTAAGAACACAGGTTCTACAAATTCAATGTGTGACCAGCTGTTCCGATGGAATGGCTTTTTCTTTTTTAGGAGGAGACCCCATGAGATGGACGTTTAAGAGTAATATAACAGCCGAACAGATTGATTTGGATGCCATTATAGTACCCATTACAAAAATACAAGCAGTAGAGGGGGGAATCTCCGCTGCCTGGGATCCGCTGCTAAAACAGTTGGCTGAGAGCCGGCTATTTGATGGAACGCCCAACAGATCCTTTATATGGCCGGAGAGCATTGGTGGAAGAACCCGCCTGTTCATATTTGTAGGCTGCCCTGAAGGCATTCTGACATCCGAGCAGCTGCGACTGTTGGCAGCTCAGGCGGTTAAAGCTGCCTTGAAATCAGGTATAGACAGCGCCGCGATTCGAATTCCGTCCACCATGGTCAGCTTGACGGATGAGCAGGCATCTCTGGATGCTGCTCAAGCATTAACCGAGGGATGCATCCTAGGAAGCTATCGTAAGCCGCATTATAAGCGTGATGCTTCAGGGGGAACAAAAGTAGAAGAAATCCTCTATTATATAGAAGAAGATTTGAAGCCGGAATGGATAGCTGGATGGAATGAAGGCATGTCTCAGGGTGCGGCGATAGGGGAAGCGACCTGTCTGGCACGCGATTTGACGAACTTGCCAGGTAATATGCTGCTACCGGAAGATTTGGCTCAGAGGGCTCTTCAGCTGGCGAAACGGCATGATTTTGAAGCGCAGGTTCTAGACGAGGAGGGAATCCTTGAGAAAGGCATGGGTGGCCTCCTGGCCGTAGGGAAAGGGAGTGTTCATCCACCGCGCATGATTGTAATTCGCTATCAGGGACGCGAGACCTGGGATGACGTGATCGGTCTTGTTGGCAAGGGGATTACCTTTGATACTGGCGGCGTTTCTCTGAAGCGGACGCCCGGTATGGAAAATATGATAAGTGACATGGGCGGAGCGGCTACGGTGCTGGGCGTCATGGAGGCGCTCGGACGGATTCGTCCCAAGGCGAATGTGATCATGGTGATTCCTTCTGCGGAGAACGTAATGAGCGGCAGCGCTTATAAACCCGGTGATATCATTACGACCTTAAGCGGACGTACCATTGAAGTTCTGAACACCGATGCGGAGGGCCGCATCGTACTGGCGGACGGTATCACCTATGCGAAGCAGCTGGGTGCTACCCGATTGATTGATGTAGCCACATTGACGGGGGCCGTCGTCTCGGCACTTGGAGATATAGCCACAGGCGCTGTGACCAATGATGAGCCTTTTCTGCAAGAGCTTATAGCCTCTTCTCGGCGGGCCGGGGAAAAAATATGGCAGCTGCCCTCTTATCCGGAATTCTGGGATAAATTAAAGAGTGACGTTGCGGATATAAGAAATCAAACCGGCCGCGAAGGCGGAACGATAACGGGGGGTCTTTTTGTGGGCACCTTCGCTGATGGTCTCCCTTGGATACATTTCGATATTGCAGGAACAGCTTTCTTGTCGAAGGAGCGGGGGGTTGACCCCAAGGGAGCAACTGGCGTGCTAGTTCGCACTTTGATTGATTGGATCTGCAGACAGGCCCAGGACGTATTGGATTGAGTACAGCATCCCCTAGGACGCAATATCTGAGTTACCCGAAGGGTAAGGGTGGTAATGGTACGTCAATCGACAGTTTTGCTTTACTTTTCAACCGGGCTTCAAGTATGATGAAGAGAAAAATTGCCGAGAGGAGTTTAGCTTAGAATGATTAAGAGTAGTCAGACAAAGATTGTAGATTGTACCATTCGCGATGGCGGATTGGTCAATAATTGGGATTTTAGTGTAGAATTCGTACAAAATTTATATGCGAGCCTGAATGAGGCTGGCGTGGACTATATGGAAATCGGTTATAAAAATTCTCCAAAACTGTTGAAAGGCGCTGACCAGGCTGGTCCTTGGCGTTTTTTAGATGACGAATTCCTTAGAAAGGTCATTCCGAATAAGGGAAAAACGAAATTGTCCGCACTTGTCGATATCGGCCGTGTAGATGAAGACGATATTTTACCACGTGAGGAAAGCCTGCTGGATCTCATCCGTGTTGCTTGTTACATTAAAGACGTGGATAAGGCGCTTGCATTGGTTCAAACTTTCCATGAACGGGGTTATGAAACTACGCTCAACATTATGGCCCTCTCCAATGTGATGGAGAACGAGCTGTTGGAAGCTTTTGAGATGATTAGAGAAAGCGTCGTAGACGTGGTGTATATCGTTGATTCTTATGGAAGCCTTGATCATAAAGACATGGAATACCTTGTGAATAAGTTTAAAGAACATCTGCCGAACAAGCGTCTGGGCGTACATACCCATAACAATATGCAGCTGGCGTTCTCCAATACTCTGGTCGCTGCAGATCTGGGCGTTGAGCTTCTGGATGCATCTGTATACGGAATGGGACGCGCAGCCGGCAACTGTCCGACCGAGCTTCTGGTTACCCATCTGAAAGGTACGAAGTATGAGCTGCGTCCGGTACTGGATATTATCGAGCGCTTTATGATTCCTCTTCGTGAAAAAGAGGAGTGGGGTTATATCATGCCTTACATGATTACGGGTACTCTTGATGAACATCCACGCTCCGCTATGGCGCTTCGCGCTTCCGAAGACAAGGATAAAATTGTGGACTTTTATGATAAATTGACGACTCCGGAAGTGACTTTCGACAAAAAATAAAAAGGGTGCGCTGGAAAACATCCAGATACCTGTCTTGTAACTTAATTTAGCGCAGCGTCCTTCCCTTGCGGGAAGGATGCTGTTTGTTTGCTCTCTAACCATGGAAATAACAGTTTCCATAAAATACATGTTGAAATTACCTTTCCGGCATGGTATATTTATTTTTGTCTTCAAAAGGAAGATGATTATCATCGGGACGTAGCTCAGCTTGGTAGAGCACCTGGTTTGGGACCAGGGGGTCGCATGTTCAAATCGTGTCGTCCCGATTCGCTTATCATTTAGGCCTCGCAAAAGTATCACTTTTGTAGGTTGATATGCGGGTGTAGTTCAATGGTAGAACTCCAGCCTTCCAAGCTGGTAGCGTGGGTTCGATTCCCATCACCCGCTTATGAATATTTCACGAGAAACCCTTGCGCAGCAAGGGTTTCTTTGTTGTTTAATTGATGATGCGATCGATATTCTTGGCCCTAAGTTATATCAATCTTGTTAAATGAAAGCAAGAGTTATGAATATAGTTTCATATCCATGTAACCAAGGCGTAGTTTCCTCGTCGTGCTTGTCTTTTATAATTTAAATAGGGTAATAAACAAAACGACATCGTAGGAGATGACTAGAAGAATGATAAAGCTAGACGGAGTCAAGGGAATATTGGCAGGGGCAGTGCTCACCATTGGATTGGCTGCTGCTGTAGGTACGGTTTCAGCTGGAGATGCTGCCAAAGAAAAGAAGATCTCATACAATAACGTCAAAATAAATGTATCAGGCGAACATGTGGAGTTTAAGGATGAAAAAGGACAGAAGCTAAATCCGCTACTTATCGATGGGACAACATACATACCCCTTCGGGGAATTGCTGAGCAGCTCGGACATGCTGTTGCATGGGATAAGTCAGAGAACATCGTGTATGTGGAAAATTCGGATTCGGGCAGAATCATCAATCTGAAATCGGAGACAGTCCGGAACCCGGAGCTGGAGAATAGTATCAAGAAGGTCATGGAACTGGCATCAGATGAGCTGAAGGAAACCCGTTATTATTATAATTATGTTGATGTGGATGGGGATGGACAGAACGAGGTATTTGTGCAGCTTGTCGGAATGTATGTGAGCGGAACGGGCGGGGATACAGGCCTGCTGTTCCGGCAGAAGGACGGGCTTTATGAACACATCCAGACGTTCACGCTGGTCCGAAACCCGGTCATTGTAAGCAACAACCGTACAAACGGCTGGCATGATCTGATCATGGAGATGTCTGGCGGCGGAGCAGAAAGGGTGCAGGTGAAACTGCAGTTTAATGGCAAGAAATATCCCACTGTTTCAGATGGAGTCAAGGTGAAAGACAGCGAGCAAGTGAGCGGGACTGCCTTGATTCATAACGACATCGCACAAGATTTTCAGTTAGGAAAAGGATTGTATTTAAAATAGACGGGGAACTGACGCGGATTTACGCATAAGCCCCTTTAATAAACACATAGTATCTGTTATAATGGCCATAATTTCATTCCAAGAATGCGAGGTAACCTAGTCCAATGAAGTAAGACACCCTTTTCTCTAAACAACTGCATGGATTGTGCAGGCGTTTCTCTACGGTGGTAGAGGAGAGATTTGGTGTGTCTGAATATTGTGACTGGGGTGCCTCTTTTTTATAGGGTGAGCTGTACCCGCATATATACAATTCACATGCATGGAGTGCATATTTGCAGCTGCTGCTAACGGATGGATGATTGATCTTGTTTCAATAACCGTCAAGACTGGACTGGAATGACAGCCAAAACGTTAGAATCAGTTATGCGAAGCGTTCCATTATTCAGGCACTAGCCAAACCTCTCTTCTCATATCCACCGCAGGCAATCGCCTGTGGTTTTTTAATGTTTAGCCAAAGAGAGAGGATGAAGCGATATGACGATGATTCTAAAAGCAAAAGAGATTCATATGGAACTTAAAGGAAAGACTTTGTTTGAGAATATTCAGCTGGAAGTGGCGGAAGGAGAACGCATTGCGCTATATGGGCGTAATGGTACCGGTAAATCCACGCTTCTCTCCATCCTGGCAGGTGAGCGTGAACCAACGGTAGGAGTCGTGGAGGCGATCCTTCCAAGAGAGCGATGGGGCTGGATGAGGCAGCAGGATGAGCCGGTAGAGGGCGAGATGAGTGCCATTGATACGGTGCGCAGTCTCAGTCAACCGTCGTTGTGGCAGCTGAAGCTTCAGCTTGCTGAGGTTGAGCAGCGGATGAGGGGCGAGAGTTCGGGTGAAATGGAACAACTGCTTGAGTTATACAGCAGTTTACTGGAGAATTACGAGTCTCAAAATGGTTTTCAGTGGGAGACGGAGGTAGAGAAAGCTATGACGATGCTGGGCATCGGGGCTGAAGTATGGCCTGTGTCCTACAGGCAGCTGAGCGGAGGTCAGAAGACGAAAGTGTTGCTCGCCGCACTGCTGGTATCGTCACCGAAATTTCTGCTGCTCGACGAGCCCACGAACCATCTGGATAGTGAAAGTATGCTCTGGCTGGAGCAGTGGCTGGTAACGTCTTATAAAGGAACCGTGCTGTTTGTATCGCATGATCGGGAATTCATCGACCGGGTAGCAACGTCCGTATGTGAGCTGACACCGAAGGAGCTCCGGCAGTATCCGGGAGGATACACAGACTACCGCCGCGAGAAGGAGCGGGAGCTGCGTGAGCAGGAGACGCTCTACCGCAAGCAGGAGCTTGCGCGCAAATCGCTGGAGGAATCCATCCGCAGATATGAGGAGTGGTTCCATAAAGCACATAATTCGGCCGGAGATGTCAATGAGGTCAAGATCACCGCCAGCTTTTATAAAGCCAAGGCCAAGAAGAATATCTCACGATATCATGCCAAGGAAAAAGCGCTTGAAAGACTGGAAGCAGAGCGGGTAGATAAGCCGCGCAGCGGCCCTAAGCTGAATATGGATCTGGAAGGGGAGGTTTTCGGGGGCCGTACTCTACTCCATGCGGAGGATGTTTGTTTTGGATATGGGGATCATCTGCTATTTAATCACCTTACCTTCTATCTGCACCGCGGCGACCGTTTAGCCGTCAGAGGTCCCAACGGAAGCGGAAAAACGACTTTGCTCAAGCTTCTGCTGGGCGAAATTGAACCGCAGAAAGGCCGGATTGTCCGTAATCCTTCCGTCAAGATCGGCTATTTCTCCCAGGAGCTGGAGGGGCTTGATCCGGATACTACGCTGCTGGACAGTCTGCTTGTCATTCCGGGTATGACGGAGAGCCGTGCTCGTACCTTGCTGGGCTCATTTCTATTTCGCCGGGATGATGTGTTTAAGAAGATGGGGCAGCTGAGTATGGGGGAGAGGTGCAGAACTGCCTTTCTTAAGCTGTATTTTAGCGGAGCGCATCTGCTCGTGTTGGATGAACCCTCGAACTACCTTGATGTGGATACCCGCGAGGTGATTGAACAAGTGCTCGTAAGCTTTCCGGGTGCAATCGCGCTTGTATCCCATGACCGGTATCTGGTGCGAAAAATTGCCAATCGGCTGCTAACCCTGACTCCAGGGGAGGCCCCTATCTGGTTCGAAGGAAGTGTCGACGAGGAGGAAGAGCAGGCTTCACGAACCAGCGTAATCAAGGGTGATACCGAGAAGGACAACCGCCGGATGGCGCTTGAGTACCGGATTCAGGAATTGCTGGGGGTATCCGCAGACGGGTTTGAAGCCGAAGATGAGGCAAGCTGGCTTGCCGAGATCAGGGAGCTTCGAGCTGAACTTGCAAGGCTTCAGTCGGAATAAGAACAAGCGGCTTATAAAATGTTCCAGATGGGGTTAAAATGGGGGAATGAACTTGCCATATTCCGAAAGGTTGCATATAATAAAGCCTATATATTTGTATATGTTACAAATGCGTGGATGGAGAAGAGTAACCAGTGCCTCTTTACAGGGAAGAGATACCATGGATTGAGAGTGTCTCTCAAAGAAACAGGCTGGTGAAGTTCGCTCCGGAGCAGTTCCCTGAACACGGCATTCGCCAGAACAGTAGGGGATAACGGGTCCGATTCGTTACGTCGGTCAAGTGAGCATGATAAGGGTTATCCTGTTCAAGACTTTTACAGTTTTGACGGAGATACATTTGCATGTTAACAAGGGTGGTACCACGGTCTCTTCGTCCCTTTTCGGGAGGAGAGGCCTTTTTTGTTTTCAGTACAAACGATGGAGTTTACAAAGGGGTGTGCGAATAGCCATGAAGGAAAAATTGGAAGCATTAAAGCAGGAAGCATTGGCGCAATTGCAGGATGTTAACGATCCACAGCAGTTGAATGATTTGCGGGTGAAATACCTTGGCAAAAAAGGTGCCTTGACGGAAATCCTGCGCGGAATGGGTGCGCTGAGCGCAGAAGAGCGTCCGGTTATCGGCCAGGTGGCCAACGATGTACGTGGTGCAATCGAGGAAGTCATCTCCGCCAAACAGGAGGCCTTCCAGCAGCAGGAAACCGAAGAACGCTTGCGTGCAGAGAAAGTGGATGTAACCCTTCCGGGACGCAAGCTCAGCCAGGGTGCGATCCATCCGCTGAGTAAGGTCATTCAGGATATCGAGGATATTTTCATCGGGATGGGATACCGCGTAGCAGAAGGACCTGAGGTAGAAACAGACTATTTCAACTTCGAAGCGCTGAATCTGCCGAAGAACCATCCGGCACGTGACATGCAGGATTCTTTCTACCTGACAGATGATTTGTTGATGCGTACCCAAACATCCCCGGTGCAAGCCCGGACGATGCTGTCGATGCAAGGGAAAGCTCCTGTCAAAATCATCTGCCCGGGACGTGTATTCCGCAGAGACGATGATGACGCGACCCATTCGTTCCAGTTCCATCAGATTGAGGGACTGGTCATCGGTGAGAACATCCGCATGAGTGATCTAAAAGGAACGCTGCTGCAATTCGTGCAGGAAATGTTCGGGGATAATACGCAAATTCGTTTGCGTCCAAGCTTCTTCCCGTTCACGGAGCCGAGCGCAGAGGTGGATGTATCCTGCGTGAAATGCGGCGGCAGCGGCTGCCGTGTATGCAAGCAAACAGGCTGGCTTGAGATTTTAGGCTGCGGGATGGTCCATCCGAAGGTACTGGAAATGGGCGGTTATGACCCTGACAAGTACAGTGGTTTTGCTTTCGGTATGGGGGTTGAGCGAATTGCCATGCTGAAATACGGCGTGGATGATATCCGTCATTTCTTCAACAACGATACAGCATTCTTGAAACAGTTCACGCGGATCTAATTTTAACGATAAAAGGGAAGTGAATAGACAATGAGAGTATCAACCGATTGGTTGTCCGATTATATTTCGCTCGAAGGTGTAAGCTCTGAGGATTTGGCGGCTCGCATTACCTCAGCTGGCATTGAGATTGATGTCATTGAGAAACGGAATCAAGGAATTAACAAAGTTGTTGTAGGTTATGTCAAGAGCAAGGAGAAACATCCCGACGCCGATAAGCTGAATGTGTGTATCGTGGATGCAGGTCAGGAAGAGGATCTGCAGATCGTGTGCGGAGCCAAAAATGTGGATGCAGGCCAGAAGGTGCCGGTGGCGCTTGTGGGCGCGAAGCTTCCAGGCGGGTTCGATATCAAGAAAGCGAAGCTGCGCGGTGTGCTCTCCCAAGGCATGATCTGTTCTGCCAAGGAGCTGGGCATGAATGATAAATTGCTGCCTAAAGAGCTGCAGGAAGGGATTCTGGTTCTTCCGGCCGAGACGGAAATCGGTAAGCCGATTGTGGATGTGCTGGGTCTGAATGATGAAGTGTTGGAGCTGGATTTGACGCCGAACCGCTCCGATTGCCTCAGCATGCTGGGAGCAGCTTATGAAGTGAGTGCCATTCTGGGTCGTGAGCTGAGTCTTCCAAACCCGGAGAAGGAAATTCTGGAGGTTCAGGATGCAGCAGCCGATCATATTTCGGTTACGATTGATGCTAATGAGCAGTGCAGCCATTACGCAGCACGCTATATTACAGGTGTAACGATTGCTCCTTCTCCGCTCTGGATGCAGAACCGCCTTATGGCTGCGGGCGTAAGACCGATTAATAACATCGTTGATATTACGAATTATGTGATGCTGGAATATGGCCAGCCTCTGCATGCCTTTGATGCCGATCAGCTCAAAGACGGTGCAGTTCATGTGCGTATGGCCGAAGCCGGGGAGACCATGGTAACCCTGGATGGTGCAGAGCGCCGCTTGGAGCCGCATATGCTGGTTATTACGGCTGGCGGCAAGCCAGTGGCTTTGGCTGGAGTCATGGGCGGCCTAGACTCAGAGGTAACGAGCAGCACGGTGAATATTTTCCTGGAATCGGCGAAATTTGACGGGGGTACGGTGCGTAAGACATCCCGTCAGCTGGGATTGCGGTCAGAGGCAAGCTCCCGCTTTGAGAAGGAAGTAGATCCGGCCAGAGTCATTCCTGCTCTCGACCGCGCTGCGGCATTGATGGCCAAATATGCTGGAGGTGCTGTGCATCAGGGAATCGTTGAAGCGGGCAGTGCAGAAGTCAAGCCTGCTGTAATTACCTTGTCGCTGGAGAAGCTAAATCGCTATCTGGGTACGGAGCTGTCCCTGCTGGAAGTGAAAACGATCTTCTCCCGTCTGCACTTCCCTTGTGGAGATGCGGGCCAAGGAATGGTGGATGTTCAGGTGCCGTCCCGCCGCGGTGATATTGTGCTTGATGTAGACCTCATTGAAGAGGTAGCCCGTCTGTATGGATACGACAATATTCCAACAACGGCTATTGAAGGACCAACCACCCCGGGTGCATTAACAAAAGCACAAGCAGTTCGCCGCTCCCTGCGCCGATTGCTGACGCATAGCGGATTCCAGGAGGTACTGGGATATTCCTTCATTCATCCACAGCAGGCGGAGATGTTCACTTCCCTTGCATCCGAAGGAATGGCAGTCAAGCTGGCTATGCCAATGAGCGAGGATCGCAGCGTGCTTCGCACCAGTCTGCTGCCGCAGCTGCTGGATATCGCACTGTACAATGATCACCGCAAGCAGCCGGATTTAGCTCTGTTTGAAATGGGCAACCTGTTCCATACACATGAGAAGACGCTGACGAAGCAACCGGTAGAACGTCCAGTTCTTGGTCTGCTGCTGTCAGGACGCCTGGGGAACAAGCAATGGAATGTCCAGCCGGCCAAAGTTGATTTCTTTGATCTGAAGGGTGCGCTGGAAACGGTGTTCGACTATCTCGGAATTCAGGAGGATGATATCACTTATGAAGCCAATTCCCCTGTCGGGTTCCATCCGGGACGTTCCGCTTCCATCTATGCGGGTCAGGGTGAGGACAAACGTCTGTTAGGCGTGCTTGGACAAATTCATCCGAAAACGCAGCAGGAGCTCGATTTGGAAGATACCTATGCTGCTGAAATATTGCTTGAGCCGCTGTATGACATGACCAATGATCGTGTTGCTTACCGCGATCTGCCTAGATTCCCAGGTATGGAACGTGATCTTGCCATCGTGGTGGATGAGCAGGTTGAGGCTGGCTCCCTGATTCAAACGATTAAGGAGAATGCCGGAGAGTTGCTCCAGCAGATTCAGGTATTTGATGTCTTTACCGGCAGCAAGCTTGGAGAAGGCAAGAAGAGCGTGGCGATCTCCTTGACGTACCGCCATAAGGACCGGACATTGACCGATGAAGAGGTGGCTGCAGTTACAGAAAAAGCAGTCGCTGCCCTTCAGCAAACTTTTGGCGCAGAATTAAGAAAATAGCAGGAATTGTGAAAGCCCGCATCGAATCCATTACATCAGGGATTCGATGGCGGGTTTTTTGCTCTAAATGGATCTGGGATTTGCATCAGGATGCCCGCAGGGTACATAATTATAGACACAGAATAGTGTGATCATATACCAAACTTCGGTCTGCCATAAGAGGTTCGTCTATCGACGTTAACTCATATATAATGTAAGAGAATAGGACAGACCACATTAGACATCATAGAATCTACACATAATAGAAGGAGGGCACAATTTTGACTACACCGGATCGTAAAAGCGTCACCGTAGAAATCTACGGGACTTCCTATAAACTTGTGGGCAGTAGCAGTGATTATACTAGGCAGGTAGCAAATTTTGTGGACGACCGCATGCGTACCATATCCAAGGCGCACTCCCGGCTCGATACCCCGCGCATTGCCGTTCTTGCCGCAGTACATATGGCCGAAGAAGCTTTGCAGAAGCTGGAATTTCAGAATGAGGCCAAGCAGATGACAGCTGAGCGAAATGAACTTCGCTCGGAACTTGCCAAAGTACAAGGAATTCAAATCGAACAGCAAGAGAGACACCGTCAGCAGCTGGAGCAATTGGAGCAGAAACTGGCAGAGCAGACGGCTTTAGCTGAGGACTACAGAGTGTCCAAGGAGAAGCTGACAGCAGAGTCGGAGCGTACAAAGACATTGCTCCAACAGGAGTCGGATCGGAGTGCGGAATTACTGAAGGCGAAGCAGCAGCTTGAAGTGCAATTGAAGGAACAACGTGAGAAGTACGAGAGCAGCCACAAGCAATCCCTCGACGATCTGAAGCGCCGTCACGATGGACAAATTGCACAGTTAACAAACACGCACAAGCAGGCAATCGAGAAGCTGGAACAGAACCAACGGACTTCTGCGAAGCAGGCCGAAGAGAAGCTGGCTGAGCAATTGAAGAAACAGGAGAGCATTTATAAACAAGAGGCGCTTCTGAAGGAGCAGCAGCACTCGAAGACCGTGCAGGATATGGAGCAGAAGTATACGAAGAGGGTACAGGAGCTGGAACAGCAGAATACCCAGACCGTGCAGGATCTGAAGCAAAAACATACGAGTACAGTTCAGGATCTAGAGAAGCAGCTTGCCGAGCAGCGTAATCGCGGAGGACAGCTGCAATCCAAATTGTCGTCCGTAGAGAAGGAGCTGACTACCGGCAAGGCTGAAGCGGACAAGCTGAGGGGAGAACTTCAGCAGTCGAAGAAGCAAGGGGCAGTCGCTTCCCAGGAACTTCAATCCTTCCGGTCGAAGGTGGACACATTGACCAAGGAGCTTGAGGATTTGAAACAGGAATCCGCCAAATCGGAGGAAGAGCGCCGTCGTCTGCAGAAACTTGTAGTGGATGCGAATCAGACCTCGCGCAAGCAGCAGGAAGAGGTGCAGCGTTTAAGCAGCGAGCTTCAATCCTGGCGTACGCTGGCTGATCAGCGCAAAGAAGAAACCGGCGAGCTGGAAATGAGAATCGTCGAGCTGATGGAAGCCAATGAGAGCCTGGAAGAAGGAATGAAGGGACTTCAGGATGAGCTCCAGGTTATGAAGGATGAAGCTGACCGGAGCGTCTCTGAACGTAAAAGTGCCCAGGAAGAATTGAAGGTATTGAATTCTCGTCATGAAGAAATCGAGAAGCTTGTGAAGGAAGCACGAATACGCGAAGAAGAGACCAACAAGTTATATGCGATGCTGGAAGAAGAATATGATACGGTATCAAACCAGCTTGATCATATTCGGAAGGAAGCCGCAGCGAGTGAGGAACGGGTGCGTGAACTTGCCGAACAGCTGAGAGAATCCGAATTGCGATCTGTTGAGTTGCAGAACCAATATGAACAATGGTTAGTCGAGCGTGAGCAGCTTACGGCTGAGAGCGAGAAGATGGCCGCAGAGCGGGATGAATGGAAATACGCGAAGCAGTCTCTCGAAGAAGAGTTTCAGTCCTGGCAGCAGGAAATAGCGACAGCCAAGCAGGCTTGTGAACGGCTTGAAGGTCAGAAGAGCGAAGCGGAGCAGCAATATTCCGATCTTGGTGAACAGTATGAGCTGGTCATGCACCAATACCAGCTGCTTCAAGCAGAACAAGAAGTGAGGGCAGAGAATACCGCATTACTTGAAGAGGAACATCGTAAACTGAAGGAAGAATACGCGAAGCTCCAAGTTGAATACAATGAATGGATAGAGTTGATTGAACAGGATCAGCGTTAAACCATGAACAGTTGTCAACCTGAAAAAGACCTCCGAATCAAGCAGAGGGTACTCTGGCGATCCGGAGGTCTTTTGTGAGTTGTATTATTCCTCAATGATAAGTTTGGAGATCATCTTGCTGTGACCAGCTCCGCACTGGATGGAGCATGAAATTTCGAATTCACCTGTTTTGTCAGGTGTTACGACTTTAGAGTTATTCTTTCGATCCAGAGACAAACCAAGTACAGGGATCATAACGCCATGATTGCCGTCTTCATTCTCGTATGTAATTTTAACAGGTACACCTTTTTTGAGGCGATATTCCTTTTGGTCGAACTGGAAGTTGGTGCCTTTGATCACTAGTTCCGCTTCAGCAACGGCAGTATCAGTGATCCCGGAATCTCCCTGGGATTCTTTTTGCCCTCCGCCACAGGCGGCCAATACGAATAGAAGCATGCACGAAACAAGTAATGCTATGCCTTTTTTCACTATAATCTCTCCCAACTGTTAAATTTTCATGAATTTATATGCTATTCTTTATGATAGCTCAGAACAAGTACAGTGGCGCATGTGTGTTATGAAAAATTGGTGAACTTCTGGCGTTTGCATTGAAAGCTCCATTTTACGCTATAATGTAGGGAAGCATGGAAATATGTCTACATTGCCCAACTATATAAAATTGAAACCCCCTGTTCCATGGCAACAGGGGGTGATGTGGATATTACAGCATCTGCTGGAATGTACCTTTGAATATGCAGGACATTCAGAAAGAGGTTAAAACCAAGACTGCGTCTGCAGGAGATTTATTTTGATTCTTTGCGGCTTTTGCCTGCATCGAAAGGGGTCGCAATCGGAATAAACAGATCGATGATCCCGATGACGAGTGCGGCAAGCAGAGCACCCAGTACAGAGACCCTGACGTCCCCCACGATGAACTGGGCAATGTAAATAACAAGTGCACTCACAAGAAAGCCCACGATTCCGCGTCCAAACGGTGTGACTTTTTTACCGAAGATACCCTCGATAGCCCAGCCGAGCAGGGCAATGACGAGAGCAAGCAACAGGGCGCTTCCAAATCCGCCAACGGTGAATTGAGGGACAATCCATCCAACAACCATAAGTACAAGCGCGGCAACGATAAACCGAACGACATGCCCGAGAAATTGCATGGTACCTGCCTCCTTAGAATAAGACTACTGGAATGTTACGCAGAATTTATTTTGTGCATAAGGGGCGTACGTTATGTGTGGAAGGATTTTGGATTCCATGGCGTATTCGCGTGGCTTTCGATATAATATAGGCATTGATTGAGAGGAGTTGTGAACTTCTTGAACGACAAGATTTTACACACTTTAGAATACCGGAAAATTTTAAATGCATTAACACAATATACCCAAACGAGCATGGGAAGCCAAAGAGCTGAAGAGCTGCTGCCCGAAACTGACTTGGAAGCCGTGAAGGATTTGCTTGCGGCTACCGATCAGGCTTATACCGTGGACAGGCTTAAGGGAAGCCCTTCTTTTCGCGGGATTACCGATATTAACGATGCTCTAAAGCGGGCCAGAATCGGGGGCACTTTGAACCCCCATGAATTGCTTGCTACGTCCAACACGATTCATGGATCGCGCCGAATCAAGCGGTTCATCGCAGCTATTCACGATGATGAGAAGATCGATATTCTTTATAATCTGAGTGACCTTATATCGGAGCAGAAGCCATTGGAAGATGCCATTCGGCTCTGCATTGATGATACGGCTGAGGTGCTCGATAGCGCAAGCGCAGAACTATCACAAATCCGCCGCGAGCTGCGGGGCGGAGAGGTGCGGATCAGGGAGAAGCTCGAGTCCATGATTCGTTCGCAATCTGTAGCGAAGATGCTGCAGGATCAGCTGATTACGATTCGTGGAGACCGTTTCGTCATTCCGGTAAAAGCGGAATACCGCGCTCATTTCGGTGGGATCGTGCATGACCAGTCTGGATCAGGCGCAACATTGTTTATTGAGCCTGAGTCCATTGTGGCCATGAACAATAAGCTGCGCGAGACCAGAATGCGGGAAGAGCGGGAGATTGAAGTGATTCTTCAGAAACTGACTGCCCAAGTGGGAGAACAGGCTGAACTACTGTCCATAGATGTGGATTTGATCGGGCAGCTTGATTTTATTTTCGCCAGAGCACGTCTGGCTCATGTCATGAAGGCCTCGCTGCCGAGGATGAATGACAGAGGGTACATTAAGCTGCGTAAAGGCAGACATCCGCTTATTCCAGCGGATCAGGTCGTTCCGCTGGATGTTGAGCTAGGCAATTCTTATACTTCCATTATCGTCACGGGTCCGAATACCGGTGGTAAGACGGTGACGCTCAAGACAATTGGTCTGCTCAATTTGATGGCTATGTCCGGTCTCTTTATCCCGGCTGAAGAAGGCAGCCAAATGTGCGTGTTCGATGCAATTTATGCGGACATCGGGGATGAGCAAAGCATTGAGCAGAGTCTGAGTACCTTCTCCAGCCACATGACCAACATCATCCGGATATTAAGTCATATGACGCCTAAGAGCTTGGTGCTGCTTGATGAAGTAGGTGCAGGAACCGATCCGGCCGAGGGTTCGGCTCTGGCGATTTCCATTCTGGAACATATTCACCAGATGGGATGCCGTATGGTCGCAACCACGCACTATTCCGAATTGAAGGCCTATGCATACGAACGCAAAGGCGTAATTAATGCCAGCATGGAGTTCGATATTAACACCCTAAGTCCGACTTATCGGCTTCTGGTAGGTGTGCCGGGACGCAGTAACGCGTTTGCTATCGCAGAACGTTTGGGATTACCGGGGTCCATTCTGGAATTTGCCCGCGGAGAAGTGAAGGAAGAAGATCAACGCGTGGATCATATGATTGCTTCTCTCGAAGAGAATCGGCATACCGCAGAAGTGGAACGCGAGAAGGCGCAGCAGGTCCGTCAGGAAATGGAAGCCCTGCGCGCACGGCACCAGCAAGAGCTTCAGAAGCTCGAAGAACAGAAGGACAAGCTCGCCGATAAAGCTCGTGCTGAAGCACGGCAGATTATTGACAAAGCGCGAAGCGAAGCCGAGGAGATCATCTCGGATTTGCGCAAGTTGGCTCAAGAGGAAGGAGCTTCCGTTAAAGAGCACAAGCTGATTGCTTCAAGGAAGCGCCTGGATGATGCCGAGCCGAAGCAGGGCAAGAAGTCAGCAGGCCAGCAAGCGGCGAAGCAGCAGCGCCAGATCGAGCCTGGTGATGAGGTTCGGGTATACAGCCTGAATCAAAAAGGGCATGTCGTGGAAATGGCAGGCTCGAAGGAAGCGCTGGTACAGCTGGGTATCATGAAGATGAAGGTGTCACTGGATGATTTGGAACTGTTATCGAATCCGGCAGCTGGTGCCAAGCAAGCTCCGAAACAGCATGCTACCGTCCTGAAACGCACCCGCGATACTAATATTCGGAATGAGCTGGATTTAAGAGGGGCGAACCTGGAGGAAGCGCTAATCGAAGTGGATAGTTTCATTGACGAGGCTTTCTTGGGTAATCTGGGACAGATCTACATCATTCATGGCAAGGGTACCGGGATTCTGCGAACCGGTATTCAAGAGTATTTGCGTAAGCACAAGCACGTGAAAAGTTATCGTTTGGGCAATTACGGCGAAGGCGGCAATGGTGTGACGATTGCTGAGTTGAAATAAGAAAAGCTGGAAATTGGGAACCGTTTTCTCCTTCATCCGTATAACATATCATTATAGGGATCAGAACAAGGGATGCGTAAGATGCCGCATCCCCTTTATATCGAGGAGGAACATAAGGGAATGACAGAAGCGATTGATCATTTGCTGACCCATCCAATTGGTGTGCTTGTCGGCTATTTCTCGGTTGCGATACTTGCGCTTATTGTTTACTTGTATATCTTTGAACTGGTAACGAGGTACAAATGCTGGGATGAGATTCGCAAGGGGAATATAGCCGCAGCCTTGGCAACCGGCGGGAAAGTGTTTGGGATCTGTAATGTTATGCGGTATAGCATTACGGCCAATACGTCCATATATGACATGATTAAATGGTCGTTCTTCGGGTTTATACTGCTATTATTGGCTTATTGGCTGCTGGAATTCCTCACGCCTGTATTTTCAGTCGATGAAGAGATTGGCAAGGATAATCGCGCTGTAGGCCTGATCGTATTTCTTATCACCGTATCTTTATCTTACATTATTGGAGCGTGCATTTAACAGCTTCGGGAGGACAAGGACGATGAAATATTTACCGCGGATTTTATTTGCGGCTGCCTTGATTTTTTTTGTAGCAGGCATTGTATACTTGATGTCTCAATAATTATAACTTTAACAAGGCCGATTATGGCCGTTTGTATCAAGAAAGGGATGAATGACCGATGGAACCGACGGTTTGTCCATGGTGCCAAAGCGAGATCGTATGGGATGAAGAGATAGGTCCCGAGGAGCACTGTCCTCACTGCGCGAACGAGCTTAAAGGCTACCGAACATTGAATATCGCGCTGGAAGACGAAGATGCTGAGAAGGACGCAGAGGTTTATGAAGCGGATTATGAAGAAGCTTCCGACGAAGAGGCCGATGATCTCCGCCGAATATGGGGAGCCGAGCCCGAATCGATGTCGACCCTTCGAACAGTCGATAAGTACGGGGAGGATCATGATCTATTTGCATTTGAAGAAGCGGTAGAGGGGATTCTGGATGAACAAGAAGAAGTCCCTGAGTGTCTCCATTGCCGGGAATATATGCTTTTTGCGGGGACTCAGCGTGTAAGCGGAGAAGGCTTCCAGCCAGTCAACGCTCCGTTGATCCAAGGCCCTGTGTTGCAGACCCCGTATGAGATGAACGTCTACGTATGTCCAGGGTGTTTCCAAGTACAGTATAACTTAGCCGAGAATGATCGGCTTCAGATGATTAAGAGCTTTATCCACAAAAAGGAATAGAGCCTGAAGGAGAGCGTTATGAGCCGCCCTAGTGCTTTTGAAGGAATCCGCTTCGTGCGGTTTCCTTTTTTTTGTTCATGAAGTGGAGGAAGGAAGGGTAAAATACCTTGGACTTTAAGTGCGAAGGCAAGGGAGGAACTGTATATGAAATGGACGAAGGACCCCCAGGCTATGCTGCTGTTATCCGTTCATGGGCTGTTTATTCTCTCGAGCGCACTCTCGGGTACCTTCCTCAATGTATACCTATGGAAGAGTCGTCAGGATTACACGATGCTTGGCTGGTTCACGATTGCCCAGCAGATTGCACTGGGTCTGACGTTTTGGGGCGCTGGCAAATGGGTGAAGGAACAGAATAAAATGAATGCCCTTCGTCTAGGGATTGCGGTGGCAGGCCTTTTTTATTTAAGTGTATTGTGGACAGGACGGGATGCCGTCCATTATATCTGGCCTCTCGGTTTACTATTCGGTGTGTCTTTAGGATTATTCTGGCTAGCTTTTAATGTCGTTTATTTCGAGGTCTCAAGTGCGGAGAATCGGGACTGGTTTAATGGCTGGATCGGACTTCTGGGCTCTATAACGGGAATAATAGGTCCTTGGCTCGCAGGATGGATTATTACGCTAATGCATGGAGACCGAGGCTATCGATTCATTTTTACCGTGTCGATGGTGATCTTCGCAGTGACAGTGGTCCTGAGCTTCTTCCTGTGCAAAAGACCGGTCCAAAGTGACTACCATTGGCTTGAGGGTCTGAATCGCCTGAGAAAGGGCGGCCTCTGGAGGTACGCGATATGGGGTTTGGCTGTACAGGGGCTTAGGGAAGGTGTGTTTTCTTTTCTCATTACACTGCTTGTATTCGTGGCTACGGATCAGGAATCCAAGCTGGGGCAGTATGCATTAATCACTTCTGCCGTTTCGCTTGTCAGCTATTGGGCCTGTGGTAAATGGTTTAAAC
Source organism: Paenibacillus solani (assembly GCF_001277345.1). Lineage (GTDB taxonomy): Bacteria > Bacillota > Bacilli > Paenibacillales > Paenibacillaceae > Paenibacillus_AQ > Paenibacillus_AQ solani. Next base: position 247,578 of record NZ_LIUT01000003.1, on the reverse strand, counting down.
CCAAATTCCGCAAAACTGGTATGCTGGTCGGTTCCATATTGATGCTGCTGGTCATTATACCGTTGTTATTCACTGTCAACTATGCAACATTGCTGGTGTTGGGAATCGGGACGGCGTTAGTCTTACCGCTGTACATGATGCCGGCGATATCGGCCAGCTTTGATCTCATGGGATTAAATCAGGAGGATGTAGAGAAGCGGGTGGAATTGGTTGTGCTGCGAGAACTAAGCCTGACAATAGGCCGCATCACGGGCCTGCTTGTATTTATCGTTGTCCTGACATTCAGGCAGGATTCATTAACAGTGACGCTGCTGTTGCTATTTCTGGGGGCTTCTCCGATCGGTTCTTGGCTTTTTATACGCAAACTGTTTCCTTCAAATGGACAAGCGACCTAATTATGGATGGCCGTAATAAAGAAGACACTCGGAGTCGTTTCATTAGCTGTGTTGCTATTCAGGCATTGAGCGAGCGAGGATTCATAAAAGCAATCAAAGAAAAAGGTATCTCCTGGGCACCGGGCCACGTGGGAGATACCTTCTTCTTTTGTAGAGTCAAATTTCGGTCGTTTGGCGTATAAGGGAGAACCATTTAAGCTCCTCCGGCTCGCGACCTGTTATCGTCTTGGCCAGCAGATCAGCAGCGATCATGCTGTAAACCGTCCCATTGCCGCCGTACACCTCGATAAAATAGCTGTGTGGATACTGCGGGTGTCTGCCGATTAACGGGATGCCGTCTTTGGTCGAGGCAAATACACCAGCCCAATGGCAGGCAATGTTTAAGTCGGCCAGATGAGGAAACAGCTTATGGACTTCATCCAGCAGCCTTTGACCTCTTAGCTCAGCGTATTCCTCAGGTCTGCCCGAAGGAGGGAGCGGTTCATCCAGTCCCCCGGCAATGATCCGCTGATCCGGTGTTGTTCGAAAGTAGAGATAAGGCCGGCTCGTTTCCCAGATGAGTGCACGATCATGCCATGCAGACAGATCCGGTACCGGTTCGGTTAAAATAGCATAAGTATTAAGCAGCTCCGCTTGTGGGTCGGGCTTCCAATCCTGAGTACTGTATCCTGTGGCCCAAATCACATTCTTGGCTACAACGCTTCCGTATTCTGTTGTCACTGTAACATCGCTGTCCGTGTATCGGGTTTTCTTTGCCTCGCTGTGCTCAAATATCCGCGCACCATGAGCGTGGGCATCTTGGATTAGATTATGTCCAAATCGGTATGGATCGACCTCGGCATCTCCGTAACTATAAATAGCAGCTTCTTTTGAGAATGGGAAGTTGGCCTCAATTTCCTCCCGGCTCCAGTACTCAACATCAAACCCTTTATGTTTCAGCAATTCATATTCATTCTTAAGCATACCCGCAACTTCGGGAGTACTGGCATAATAGAGACTACTTCGCGGAATGAGGCACGAATCCCTGGATAACTGATTTGCAATATCGCTAAGCCGGCGTACACCCCTCTTGCACAGATTGTAAATCGAGGTACCGCGATGTTCGCCGAATTGCCTGATCAGTTCGGTCAGCGAGTTGTCGTTCATAAATTGCAAAAGTCCGGTGTTGGCAGAAGTGCTGCCCGCACATACGCGCCCCTTATCCAGAAGGATGGTGTTCACCCCTTGCTTGCTTAAAACGTAGGTCATCAGGGCACCGCTGATCCCCCCTCCTATAACCAATACATCGCAGCTGAGATGATCGGTTAACCGGGGGTACTCTTTTATTGATCCCGTATTTAAATATGACCAAGGTGTTGTTCCGCCGGTGAGTAACATGAACACTACCCCCTTCATATAAGATCGTTATTAATTTGGCCGTTCCCTTTCGTTTTAAGCCATCTAAGAACATAGATTTTTGCCATGGTGGCATACTAGTTCTGTGGAATCTAAATGGAAAGGGGAACTGAATTAGGATGACAACGAATCATCAAATACAACCGCTAACTTCCAAAGAACTTGATTATATTGTCGATTGTATTTCCAACGAGACGATGCTGGCCAAACACTGTGCTGCAGCAGCGGCAGCGAGCCAGAATCATGCCCTACAGCAGGCCTTGCTTGGATTCGTAAGCCGCCATGAGCAGCATCTAAATACGTTGGTGGACTCTCTGCAGACACACAGCAACATTGCGCCAACGCAGCCACAATAATAAGCTTGGACAAAGAATTTGAATACAGAGGAGGACAACCGATGACAACGATGAACGGAACTTCTTACCTGCCGGAAGAAGATATGTTAAGCCCCATTCTGGGAGAATTGAAACGGACAGTTCGGGAGTACACGACAGCTACGACGGAAGCTTCATGTCCTGTTGTACGTCAAATGTTTACGGATTTAACCGCAGATACCCTGAAGCTCCAAGGTGAGTTTTTTAATATGATGAAGCAGCAGAACATGTATTCTCCAGGTTTGCATGCGCTTAAAACAGATGTGGATAAGCAGCATAAGCAAGCCCAGCAAACGATCCAAAAAACCCGTGATACCATTAACCAAAAGACATCGGGGATGGGCGCTTTCGCTCACCATCCGAATGTCACTCCCCATGCAACGAACGTGGAGCCTTCCCCTTATAATTAACCCGTTATCTAATTTGGAACCAAGCTTTATAGCCGATCACATCCGCAGCTGGTGCTGCGAGAGTGCATCGGTTATTTTCTTTTGCACATCCCGTGTAAGTTATTGTAATATAAGTATTAATCTCTGTTCCGTAAAGCCTGTGTAAACATAGCCGGGTATTTGGAACAAGTGCTGGAGGATACGTATATGGAAGAGCTAAGCGAATTGAAGTTGAAGGTGCTTGATCTGCTAAAAGAGGACGCGAGAAGATCGCCGGCTCTACTCTCTACTCTACTCGGTGTAGATGAAGAGGAAGTTAAAACTTCCATTGCGGAGCTTGAACGAGATCATGTGATTGTAAAGTATGCGACCGTTGTCAATTGGGGCAAGGTGGAAGACGAGAAGGTTACAGCGCTGATCGAGGTTCAAATTACGCCTGAGCGCGGGAGGGGCTTTGAAGGAATTGCCGAACGGATTTATTTGTTCCCTCAGGTAAAATCGGTTTATCTTATGTCGGGCGCCTATGATCTGCTCGTAGAAGTAGAAGGCGCAAGCTTGCGTGATGTCGCCAATTTTGTTTCAGAGAAGCTGTCACCCATCGACTCTGTATTATCAACCAAAACGAACTTCATTTTGAAAAAATATAAACAAGACGGGATTATCTTTGAAGAACGCCAAGAAGACAATCGTCTCCTGATCTCGCCGTAAAGGAAGCGTGTGCTATGATTTTGAACGAACAGCAACTTGCAGAAAATAACAGGAAATCCATGAGCTCTTACTTGGCACCACGCGTCAGGGATATCCAACCATCGGGAATCCGGAAATTTTTTGATCTTGTGAGCGGCAATAAGGATATTATTACGCTTGGTGTTGGGGAACCTGATTTTGTAACTCCTTGGCATGTGAGAGAAGCTTGCGTGTATTCGCTGGAGCGGGGCTTTACAGGATATACTTCCAATGCGGGTATGCCGGAGCTACGGGAAGCAATCGCTGAATATCTGAGCGCCAGTTTCCAGGTAAACTATGATCCTGCGAGTGAGATGATCGTAACCGTCGGTGGCAGTGAGGCCATTGATCTGGCTCTGCGAGCCTTGATCGTTCCAGGTGATGAAATACTCATTCCGGAACCGTGTTACATTTCCTACTCGCCAATTGCTTCGATCGGCGGCGGGGTGCCTGTTGGCATTGAAACGACGGCAGAGCATCAATTCAAGCTTACGGCAGAAGCCCTGGAAGCACAAATTACACCAAAATCGAAGATTTTGATCTTATGCTATCCAAGCAATCCAACGGGTGCCATTATGACTTATGAGGATTGGCTGCCTATTGCAGAATTGGTTGAAAAACATGATCTGATTGTAATCTCTGATGAAATCTACGCAGAGCTTACGTATGAAGGCAAGCATGTGAGCTTTGCCTCAATCCCGGGCATGATGGACCGCACCATATTAGTGAGCGGATTCTCCAAGGCGTTTGCGATGACCGGCTGGCGTATGGGATATGTATGTGCCCATAGAGACCTGATCGGCGCCATGTTGAAAATCCACCAATATACGGTCATGTGCGCTCCAGCGATGGGCCAAGTCGCGGCGCTTGAGGCCCTGCGTCATGGCATGGGTGAAAAAGACAGGATGGTTGAGTCTTATAACCAGCGCCGCAGACTTGTTGTTTCTGGACTTCGGGAAATCGGCCTTGATTGTCACGAACCTCAAGGGGCATTCTACGCATTTCCAAGCATTAAGAACACCGGCTTACCTTCGGAGGAGTTTGCGCAGCGCTTGCTAACCGAAGCCAAAGTGGCCGCCGTGCCGGGCACCGCTTTCGGTATGGGCGGTGAAGGATTTATCCGTTGTTCTTATGCAACATCTATCGCCCAACTGAATGAGGCATTGGAGAGAATGGGCAATTTTGTGGCAAAATTAAAATAGCAAAGTAAAATGTTGAACCTTTTCCTTGATTTAACAGAAAATATACTTTCCAATGGCAAAAAGTATGTTATAATTTTATTTTGGGAGCAGAATTTTACTTTCGGAGGAGGGATCACCAGTGTTTTGTGACTATGAATTGTCAAACTACCGTGGTGAATATATGGCTGAAGACAATAATCACGGTAAATGGTCAATTAAATCAGCCAAATCCACCCCTTCGGAAATTACCTTGGAAGACGAAATTCATATGCTTCGCCGAAAAATGGAACAGATTTTTTTGGAAGAGCAGTCCTTCACATCGGAAATCGTGATTGAAATCAGCAGTTTGCTGGATTTGAAGATCAACGAATATATGAAGGCACACCCCAAAAAGAAACTATAATATACACATGAACTAATAATACGAGGCTGATCATGAGTAAAATTACTCAGTGATCAGCCTCGTTTGCATTTGGTTTTCACTGTGCATCGAGGTATTTCTGGCGACCCGTTGTTCACTGCACGAGGCTGCTGCTTCGAAGCGAAGACCGCCGCAACAAATTATGATATAGTTGAGCATAATGAGGTATGCAGGTGCTTGGCTACAAACAGAGCAGGGACTTAAAGGAGGAAAATATATTGAAGGTTTATACAAGAACAGGAGATGCGGGGGAAACCTCGATCATTGGCGGCCGGGTGCCCAAGGATGATCCGCGCATTGAAGCATATGGCACCATTGATGAGTTAAACAGTTTTGTTGGGCAGGCTGTTTTCTTGGCCAAAGAGGCCGAGTTCGAGGAGCTGCATCAGCAGCTGATTCGAATCCAGCATGAGTTGTTTGATTGCGGGTCAGATTTGGCTTACGCGAGGCCTCGGGAGGATAAGCTTAAGGTAGCAGCAGAGCTTGTGGACAATTTGGAGTTGTGGTTGGATGCTTTTGAGGAGAAGAATCCACCTCTCGAACGATTTATTTTGCCGGGTGGGAGCGCGTTGTCTTCTGTGCTTCACGTATGCAGAACCGTATGCCGCCGAGCTGAGCGATTGACCATAACCCTGGGACGAACAACAGAAATTAATCCGGAAGTACGCCGGTATTTGAATCGGTTATCGGATTATTTCTTTGTTACTGCCCGCGCAGCCAATGCGCATGCGGGGATTCCGGATGTTGAATATGAGCGCAGTGGAAAGGTCTTCCGTTAACTTATGGACTTGTATTATCCGCCGATCCGCTATGTTGTTCCCACCTATGAAGACGGCATGCTGCTTAAGACCATTTTGCAAAAACGTATGGGGGTATCCCGTAAGCTGCTCTCACGGCTCAAGTTGACCGAGCAGGGCATTATGCTAAACGGGACCCGTGTTTACATTAGTGTTAAAGTGCAGGCGGGTGATCTAATCGAAATTCGGCTGGAACAGGAACGTTCTGATGATATGCTCCCACAGCCGATGGAACTTCATATTCTGTACGAAGACGAGCATCTGCTTGTTCTGAACAAGCCTGCCGGGATTATTGTACATCCAACTCATGGTCATTATACTGGGACGCTGGCGAATGGAGTGGTTCACTATTGGCAGGAGCAGGGCTGGAATTACCGCTTTCGAGCGGTTCACAGGCTGGATCAGGAAACGTCCGGTGTACTCGTAATCGCAAAGAATTCCTACATTCATCAGCATATTTCTGAGCAGATGATTGCCGGCACAGTTGATAAGAGATATGTAGCGCTGGTCCATGGTAAGCCAACCTCAGAATCAGGCAGTATAGATGGGCCGATTGATCGGGATCCTGTAGAGCCCCACCGCCGTATCGTTATGCCGGAGGGATATCCTTCGCTGACAAGGTATAAGGTGTGCGAAACGTATCCTGCAGCATCCATGGTGGAATTGAAGCTGGAAACGGGCCGGACGCATCAGATTCGGGTGCATATGCTCAGCATCGGTTGCCCATTGATCGGCGATCGGATGTATCAGCATCCCGTGTACCATTCAGTGCAAGCTGGCGTGGACGTGTCTGCAGAGTATAACGATGTACATGAGCACGGGGAAGCATCTTCGATCCTGAAGCTGGACAGCTATATCAACAGACAGGCTCTGCATGCTTCAAGTTTGACACTAGTTCACCCGATTGAAGGGAAGACGATGGTTTTTACGGCTCCGCTTCCGGAGGATATGAAGTCTCTGAGATCCATGCTTGCCGGTGAAGAGGCCATCTGATATTTCATGAAATCGTAGAAGGAGATCATATAAGAATGAGCAAACTGAAAGTTTATCAATATCCGAAGTGCGGCACATGCCGGAATGCAGTGAAATGGCTGCAGAACGAAGGACATGAACTGGAGCTTCAGAACATTTTTGAAGAGCCGCCGGCTCAGGCTGAATTAGCAGACCTGATCGCCAAGAGCGGCCTCGAGCTGAAGAAGTTTTTTAATACGAGCGGAGAAGTTTACAAGGAACTGAATCTGAAAGACAAGCTGCCGGGACTCTCTGATGAGGAGAAAATTGAGTTGCTATCCTCCAATGGAAGGTTGATCAAGCGCCCGATCGTGACGGATGGCAGCAAAGTTACCGTTGGCTTCAAAGCGGAGCAGTACGAAGAGTCTTGGAAGAAGTAGAACCGCTAAAAAGCGAATATATCTAGCTCTCGGGGTTAGATTATTATTATCTGTCCTTGTCTTCAGGGCATTCGAGCTTAAGGATGAAGCTCTCAGACTATAGCATCCCGCCGTCTTTAGATTGCCGGGATGTTTTTTTATGTTAAATGAAATCGCCAATGTTAGGAAATTCAATGAAATGTCCTTCGATAAGTCCAAGTCCCTATGGGATATGATATAATGAATTAGTTCATTTAAAGGTTTTATCAGAGATGTAAAAGTTAGGAGCGATTCTTACTGTGATATCGAATCAGCAACCATCCTTAATGCTTGTTGACGGGATGGCTTTATTATTTCGTGCTTACTATGCTACCGCGTCCAGCGGTTATATACGACGTACCAAAGCGGGTGTTCCAACCAACGCGATTTACGGCTTCCTGCGTTATATGTGGGATGCCATCGATAAATTTCAGCCTACCCATGTGGCTTGCTGCTGGGATATGGGTTCCAAAACTTTTCGTACCGAGCAGTTCGCAGCCTACAAAGGTAATCGTGCGGAAGCGCCGGATGATCTGATCCCGCAGTTTTCGTTGGTTCGTGATGTGACCGAATGCCTGGGAATTCCGAATCTGGGCGTCGTCGGCTACGAAGCCGATGATTGCATCGGTACACTGGCCAGACGGTTTAGCGATAGCATGAATGTGATGATCCTGTCAGGAGACCATGATCTTCTCCAGCTTGTAAACGATTCAACCTCCGTTATTATTATGAAAAAAGGTCACGGCAATTATATGCATTATACCGCTGAAACGCTTTATGCTGAAAAGGGATTATCCCCTAAACAAGTCATCGATGTTAAAGGATTGATGGGGGATACGAGCGATAATTATCCGGGCGTTCGCGGTATCGGCGAAAAGACGGCAGTCAAGTTGATTCAGGAGTATGAATCCGTGGAGGGTATCCTTGCAAACCTTGACTCACTGACCAAAGGGGTCCGCACCAAGATTGAAGCGGATCTGGACATGCTGCATTTATCCCGAGCTTTAGCTGAGATTCATTGTGAGGTTCCCATGGAGTGCGAATTGGATTTATGCCGATTGAATGTAGATCACGACCGTGCACTGACCAAGCTGGAGGAGCTTGAAATGAAAAGCCTCGGTTATTTGTTTGGGATCGCGGTGGGGTCCTAGTCATAAAGGAACGTTTATAGCATTGGTTGATTCTTCACGGCCTCGCTGCTTTGCGAGGCCCCTTATTTTAAGTTGGGGAGCCGCCGTGATCGCGGCCATGACAGTTTCATTGCCGCTTGTTTATCAAGCCAGGCGGGATAAGACGCCTAAGCAGACTTGACGGGAACGCGATGTTTACATATGCTCGAGTAGAGCTTGTTAACAACCAAACAGAAGATTAGATACTGCACATCATGGAGAGGATGGAAGAAGCATGAGTTTACTTGGAGCAATTGAAGCAGGAGGAACCAAGTTCGTATGCGGCGTAGGTACTGCGGATGGTACGGTTGTGGAACGCGTGAGCTTTCCGACAACAACCCCTGAAGAAACTATGGCAAACGTTTTTAACTTTTTTGCTGACAAGGATATAGAGGCGATCGGAGTCGGTTCATTCGGACCGATTGATCCGGTGAAGGGCAGCCCTACTTATGGCTGCATCACAACGACACCGAAGCCGCATTGGAGCAATTACAATATTGTGAAGGCACTGAAAGAGCGCTTTGATGTTCCGATCGGATTTGATACCGACGTAAACGGTGCAGCTCTTGGCGAGTATACATGGGGCGCTGCCCAAGGCCTAGACAGCTGTCTGTATATTACGATTGGAACTGGAGTAGGGGCAGGTGCCGTTGTAGCGGGTGAATTGATTCACGGCTTGTCGCATCCGGAGATGGGGCATATTTATGTGCGCCGCCATCCGGAAGATCAGTACGAAGGAACTTGTCCTTATCATGCAGACTGTCTGGAAGGCCTCGCTGCTGGTCCGTCTCTCGGTAAACGTTGGGGTGTTCCCGGCGTGGAGCTGACACCGGATCATCCGGCTTGGGAAATGGAGGCTTATTATCTGGCCCAAGCACTGATGAATTATGTGCTCATTCTGTCCCCGCAGCGAATTGTTATGGGCGGAGGCGTTATGAAGCAGGAGCAGCTGTTCCCGTTGATCCGTACGAAGCTTCAGGAGTTGCTGGCTGGTTATGTTCAGCATCCAAGCCTTCATGAGGGGATCGACCAGTTTATCGTTCCGCCGATGCTTGGTGATAATGCGGGACTCTGTGGTGCATTGGCATTGGCCAAGCTGGCAGTCGATGAGGCGAAGAGCGCACTTGCGTAACCTCTATATAGAATGGCACAAAAGCGCTTGATTCCATGTCAAATTATGGTATTATAGATGCAACAGTATAACATGTGGAATGGGAAGCACCTTTCTTGACGCTGCGGCGGAGGAAAGGTGCTTTTTTGCGTGGTTTTGTCGTTATGCTGATTGAGTAAACAGGAGGTAACAGGGAATGCAAATTGTATTCATGAATCAGATGAGCGGGGCGGATGAGTCAGGTCATGCCCGGTCTGCTCAAGTATGGATCGGCGAAGAAGAGGGGGGGTGGCGGCTCGGTTGGCGGAGTATCGAGCAAGAAGGCGACTTTTTCGATGAGGAGTGGTATGAAGGAAATTCATGGAATGAGTTGTTATGCGTGTATCGGCATCAATTGGCGAAGAAGCTGGGTGAAGGCTTCCGGCCGCTGATTGAGGGAGTGTTTCATGAATCAGGCGAGAATGGGGGCAAGAGCCAGGTGAGCCAGAAACTGCAGTGCTATAGTGAGCTGTATGGCTCGGAGGAGCTGTATACAGAGTTGTGCGCCTGGCGCAGGAGAAAGGCGGCATCCGGCAGGAAGGCCCCTTATTTTATTGCCAGCAATCGGGTTCTGCGCATGATTAGCGCGTTTATTCCCCAGACGGAGGAGGAACTCCTTCAGCTTCCGGGAATAGGAACTAGTAAGGCTTCGGAACACGGGGCAGAATGGCTTGAAATAACGTCGAAGATTGAACGAACGACCTCATTTCCATTGGATTGGGTATATTCGCAGCTATCTGAAGAAGTGTTCTTATCCTGGCTGTATAAACAGAAAGAACAGAAATACAAGCAGGAACTGGAACGCTTCCAAATCCGCCGCACGATGCTCCTTGGTATTGCTGAAGGAGCGTCGCTGGCCCATCTGGAAGAACGTACTTCGCTGTCGCGTCGGGATCTGGTTGAGGAATTGGAAGGACTTGAGAAGGAAGGTTATGATACAGAACAGCTGCTGCAGATTGAATTGAGTGCAATTACAGAAACAGAGCAGGCAACGGTATGGCGTGCTTTTGAAGAGCTGGGTGACACTTTTTTAAAACCGGTATTACAGCGGGTATATGGACAAGCACAAACCGAGAAGGGAGAAGCCGAGGAAATTGGCGGGACGGAGAAGTTATATGAGCGGCTGCGCTTGCTGCGCATTCGGTTCCGAAGGGCAGAGGCCAGCAAAGTAAAGATGAGCTAAATCTAACGTACATAAATCAGGCCAGGTTCTCCTTGTAGCAAGGGAACCTGGCCTGATGATGTCTGCAAGTCTGGATGAAGTGCATATCATATCCAGTCTTTCTTACGGAACAGATAAAACATGAGAGCACCGGCAGAAATCATGATGCCGAGTACCACATAGTATGAATATTTCCAGTCGAGTTCAGGCATATTTGTAAAGTTCATGCCGTAGATGCCCGTAATGAGCGTCAGCGGAATGAAGATGGTTGTAATAGCTGTAAACACACGCATAATTTCGTTGGCCCGATTGGCGATACTGGATTGATATGCCTCGCGAAGGTTACCCATGAGATCCCGATAGGTCTCGAAGGTTTCGGAAATTTTAACGGCATTTTCATAGATGTCGCTGAAATATTTTTGCAGCTGATCATCGATCAGCCGGAGGTCTTTTTTGTTAAGCGTATTGATAACTTCCTTCTGCGGTCCAAGCACTTTCTTAAGCCACAGAATTTCACTGCGAAGACCAATAATTTCGCTCAGGTGGGATTTCTTGGTATGCATCAGGATATCCTCTTCCAGTTTTTCGATCCGTGCTTCGATCCGGTCTCCGACAGTGAAGTAGTTGTCTGTGACGAGGTCGATCAACAGATAGAGGAAACGGTCAGGTGTACTGACTTCATCCTCCCACAGGAGCGGCTTGACGGAACGAAGCTCATGGATCTTCTGCTTGGTTACCGTTATTATAAAATGTCTGCCCAGGAAAACGTTCAATGCACGAAGGAATATTTCTTCGTCATCAAAGCGGATGCTGTTCACGACAATAAAATAGTGGTTCTCATAAATTTCGAGTTTGGGGCGCTGCTCCTCTTCACTAAGGCAGTCCTCCACAGCAAGATCATGAAGGGAGAAGAGGGGCTGTAGTTCGGCTAAATCATCCACGTCCGCATCCAGCCAGTAGAAGCCGCTAGCTGGAGGTGTCAGTGTCATTTGGATGTCTTCAACAGGTGTAAATACGCCCGAATCGACCAACCGGATTTTCATCTGATATCACTCCTTTGTCAATTACAAGCTGCTTGGTTAAGCAGTAAAGGCACAGGATATCAGCCCACCGGTATACGGGCATGTTCTAGAAATGAAGAGCAAGAATCAAAGCGCATGAAAAATAACGCTGCCCTTCGCCGGTAAGCTGATCTTAATCCTATGCGGTTGTGCATCTTGTGCATCCAGTTTCTGACTCGGGTCACCGTCCATCTTTCATGTCACCTCTTTCATACTCGTTTTTTAACAGCACTTGTCTAGTATACCGCTGGGTTTGGGACCTTTCAAGTTGAAATCCAGACCAGTCAAGAGCTATCATACAGGGTATGGAGGTCTACCGTGTTATGTGTTGGGCGGATGTACCGTAGAAAAGGATCTTGACGAACAATGGTGGATGATTTAAAGTAAGTATCAATTACGAACAAATTTCGAAAACAACTGAATACAGCGAAATCTTATCAAGAGCAGGTGGAGGGACTAGCCCTATGAAACCCGGCAACCGGCAGCAACATCGTACGGTGCTAATTCTTGCAGGAGATACAACGATTCACGTAATGGTTGTATAGCCTGACAGATGAGAGAGGCGCATTATGATACGTAAATGATGACCTTTCTCCAAGCGAGAAAGGTCATCTTTCATATATACACATTTATCGCCCAATCTCACAGCTTAAGCATGTATCATTTCATAATTCGAAGGAGTGAGCCATAATGCCAATAAAAATTCCGGATGCCTTGCCGGCCAAGGAAGTTCTGGCTGGAGAGAACATATTTGTAATGGATGAGAGTCATGCGTTCCAACAGGATATCCGCCCATTGCGGATCGCTATTCTTAACTTGATGCCAACCAAGGAAACGACAGAAACTCAACTGCTGCGGTTGATCGGCAACTCCCCCCTCCAAGTGGATGTTGTCCTTCTTCATCCGGGCTCCCATGTTTCGAAGAATACTTCAGCTGAGCATCTGGAGTCTTTTTACAAAACCTTTGAAGAAGTGAAGAATCGTCGCTTTGACGGCATGATCATTACAGGAGCCCCGGTGGAGCAGCTGGAGTTTGAAGAAGTGAATTACTGGAATGAGCTTACTGAGATTTTTGAATGGAGCAAGACTCATGTTACCTCCACTTTGCATATATGCTGGGCTTCGCAGGCCGGCCTTTATTACCATTACGGCGTGCCGAAATACAGCCTGGAAGAGAAATGCTTTGGCGTTTTTCCGCACACGATTAATGAACCCTGTACCAAGCTGCTCCGCGGCTTTGATGAAATGTTCTTTGTTCCGCATTCCCGTCATACGGAGGTTCGGCGCGAAGACATTACAGGAATTGACGATTTGGTCATCCTGTCCGAGTCGGAGGAAGCAGGCATTTATTTGGTTGCAAGTCGGGACGGAAAACAGATTTTTGCCACAGGGCATTCCGAGTATGATGCAGACTCGCTCAAGTGGGAGTACGACCGTGATGTTGCCAAGGGAATGGACATCACGCTGCCTCGCAACTATTACCCGAATGATGATCCAACTAGAACGCCTCCGTCCATATGGCGTGCGCATGCAAATTTATTATTTACTAATTGGCTCAATTACTATGTATATCAAGAAACGCCATATGATATTGGTCCGCAAATATAGCAGCGTATAGGAGGAAATATGTGATGGAGAAGAAATCGTTGAATATAGAGAGCAGGCTTGCCCAGATTGGATCGGTGCAAGAACCGGTTACGGGAGCGGTGACCTTTCCAATTTATCAGGCTACTGCCTATCGTCATCCAAAGTTAGGTCAGAGCACGGGATTTGATTATTCCCGTACGAAGAATCCGACGCGATCCGTGCTGGAAGAGGCCTGCGCGGAGTTGGAATCCGGGGATGCCGGCTTTGCTTGCAGCTCAGGCATGGCTGCCTTGCAGACCATTTTCGCATTGTTCGGTCAAGGTGATCATTTGATTGTATCGTTGGACCTGTATGGCGGAACTTACCGGTTGCTTGAACGAATCATGGCAAAGTTCGGCGTCTCCGCAACCTATGTGGATACGAATGATCTGGATGCACTCGAAGGATCCAGACGACCCAACACAAAAGCGGTCTTCATTGAAACACCGACCAACCCGCTCATGATGATTACAGATCTGGAAGCAGTCTGTACGTGGGCAAGGCATCATCAACTGATCAGCATCGTAGATAACACACTTCTCACTCCGTATTTTCAGAGACCGATCGAGCTGGGCGCAGACATTGTCATACATAGCGCCACTAAATATCTGGGAGGACATAATGATGTGCTTGCCGGCATTATCGTCACGAAGGGTAAAGAGTTGTCAGAGGAAATGGCGTTTCTTCACAACTCCATTGGCGCAGTATTGAGCCCTTCTGATTCTTATCAGCTTATGAGGGGGATGAAGACACTCGCCCTTCGCATGGATGCGCATGAAAGAAACGCAACCGCTGTAGCCACATTCTTAACAACTCATCCAGCAATAGAGAACGTATATTATCCTGCCCTGCCGGATCATCCGGGGCATGAGATTCAGAATCGCCAATCCAGCGGCAATACCGGCATCTTCTCCTTCAAAGTAAAGGATGCCCGCTATGTGGAGCCTGTGCTGCGACATGTGAAGCTGATAGCATTCGCAGAAAGTCTGGGGGGCGTCGAGTCCCTGATGACTTACCCCGCGGTGCAAACCCATGCGGATATTCCGCTAGAGATTCGGGAAGCGATCGGTGTGGATGACCGCTTGCTCCGATTCTCAGTTGGCATTGAACATGTGGATGACCTGATTGCGGATCTGGATGCTGCGCTGGGCGCGGCTATCGCTGAAGTGGAAGGGAGCGCTGGGGAATGAGTATAGACAAAGGTCCGTCAGGACTGGAAACCCAAAGCAAGAAATGGTCAGCGGCACAAAAAGATAATCAAGATGATGATCTCCGTTTTGAAACGAAATTACTTCATTTCGGCGGAGAAATCGACCGGGCGACGGGAGCTTCCAGCGTTCCTATCTATCAAGCTTCGACGTTTCATCATGATGATATCTATAACCCGCCTCTGCATGATTACAGCCGTTCCGGCAATCCGACGCGGCAGGCGCTGGAGGACTATATTGCGCTTCTGGAAGGAGGCGTACGTGGTTTCGCTTATGCTTCCGGGATGGCGGCGATCTCGAGCTCGTTCATGCTGCTCTCGGCAGGCGATCACATGATCGTGACCGAAGATGTGTACGGGGGAACCTACCGCCTGTTGACCAGCATCCTGAGCCGTATGGGCATTGAGAGCACATTCGTGGATATGACGGATCTGAATCAGGTGAAGAGCGCGCTCAAACCGAATACAAAAGCAGTCTATATGGAGACCCCTTCGAACCCGACCCTCAAGATTACCGACATCGGTGCTGTAACGGCATGGGCGCAGGAACAAGGACTTCTTACGCTGCTTGATAATACATTCATGACGCCGTTCTATCAGCGGCCGATTGAATTTGGCGTAGATATTGTCATTCACAGTGCAACTAAATTTCTCGGTGGACACAGCGATGTGCTCGCAGGTCTCGCTGTTGCCAGAACCGAGGAGCTGGGAGAACGTTTGAAGCAGCTGCAAAATGGTCTCGGCACCGTGCTTGGCGCACAGGATTCCTGGCTGCTCATGCGGGGAATGAAGACGCTTAGCACACGTATGGCCCACTCTGAGCAAAGCGCAGCCAAACTGGCAGCTTGGCTGCAGGGTCGCAGCGACATTGAACATGTGTATTATCCCGGCTTATTGAATCATCCGGGACGCGAGGTCCATGAGAAGCAGTCCAGCGGCTATGGTGCCGTGGTATCCTTTGACGTAGGCTCAGGCGAGCGGGCGAAGCAGGTGCTGAATCAGGTGAAGCTGCCGCTTGTGGCGGTCAGCCTGGGGGCCGTGGAGAGCATCCTGTCCTATCCGGCGATGATGTCGCATGCGGCTATGGGCGCACAGGTTCGGCATGAACGCGGAATTACGGATGGATTGCTGCGGTTCTCAGTCGGGCTGGAGGATATAGATGATCTGATAGCCGATTTGGACCGTGCTTTTGCAGCGAGTTATTAAAGAGCACGAAAGAAGTGCTGAACGGAACGTTCAAACGCTCTCTATAGATATGAATTCTGGCATCCCGTCATGGACGGGATGTCGTTTTTAATCCCGGAATGTGGTAGGATGAGAGAGGTTATAGTTTTACTTTTACTGGTGATTTGTTATTTTGTCCTAAGTTGGGAGGCTTCAACATGAGTGCGGTAGACCGTATACTAGATAAGGCTTTACGCGGTGAGCGTTTAAACTTGGAAGATACTGTGGCGCTTTTTGAGAGTGATGAAATTGAGAAAATAGGCCATGCGGCGAATGTGATGACAAAGCGTCTGCATCCGGACCCTATAACAACGTTTGTGATCGGCCGAAATATTAACTACACGAATATTTGTGATGTTTTCTGCCGTTTCTGTGCTTTTTATCGCAGACCCGGATCCTCCGAAGGATATGTTCTTCCGGATGAGACGATCTTTCAGAAGATTCAGGAGACCGAGGATGTAAACGGCACGGAGATTCTTATGCAGGGTGGAGTTAACCCTGACCTGCCATTTAATTATTATACGGATCTGCTGCGCAACATTAAAAAGCGGTTCCCTAATATTACGATGCATTCCTTCTCCCCTGCTGAGATCATGAAAATGGTGGAGATTTCGGGACTGACACTCGAGGAAGTGATGCGCGAGCTCCATTCGGCAGGACTGGATTCCTTGCCTGGCGGCGGTGCTGAGATCCTGGATGATCGCATTCGCAAAAAAGTCAGCCGCCTGAAAGGTACATGGCGCCAATGGATGGATGTCATGCAAACAGCTCATAAAGTGGGCATGAATACGACAGCGACCATGGTAATCGGTCTGGGCGAAACGATGGAAGAGCGTGCACTGCATATGCTTCGCGTGCGTGACGCGCAGGATGAGTGCATCCAGAACGGTTATGACTCTAAAGGCTTCCTGGCCTTCATTCCGTTCACGTTCCAACCGGATAATACGAATCTGAAGCGGGAACGCGAAACGCCGGAGGCATACTTGAAGACAGTAGCGATTGGCCGCCTGGCGATCGATAACGTACCGAACCTGCAGTCGTCCTGGGTAACAATGGGACCTGAGATCGGCAAGCTGTCCTTGAGCTACGGCTGTAATGACTTCGGCAGCACAATGATGGAGGAAAATGTGGTTTCTTCCGCTGGTGCTGTGTATAAGGTCAATATTGAATCGATCATTCAATTGATCCGTGAGACCGGCAACATTCCGGCTCAACGCAACACGCGGTATGATATCCTTCGCGTTTTTGAAGATAACAGTACGATTGAACGTGACTTTGTTATGCAGAACTAATCCATAAATCGATCTTCTAAAGACGAGCCGAGCCATCGGCCCGTCTTTTTATGATACAACCCCAATTCTGCACCTTTAGACTTGCTTGTTTTTCCAAGCAAGAGTTCCGTATATCCCCGAGCGGGTCCCCATATACTGAAGAGGGAACTCGAAAGGAGTGATTCCATGGAACTGTTCAGCGTATCTGCAGGCATACGGAATGAAGACGATAAAAAAGCGTTTCACCGTATTATGACAGACAAGCAGAAAGAGTTACATAAACAATGCAAGCAGCTGAAATTCATGTTCAGCGCTTCGGATGACCGCGTAATGTGGACGTGCTCCGGCAAGGTTCCGCTGTCCACTTGGACGGCATCAGCCGACACACTGCGCCGACTCACCGCCGAAGCAATCACTGCTTATATCATGGAAGAGAAAGAGCAGGAGATCGCTGCACGGTTAATGTTCTCGGAATTCGAGTTTGATGATGAGGATGAGGCAGGAAGAATTCTGCAATGGTTTTTAATGCTCCTGCAAAAAAATGAAGGTCCCTCCTGTGAGTTCATGATGAGCCGCAGACGAAGGCTGTCCGATGGCATATATCAATGCCTTAACGAAGTCCCCGAGCTTAATCTCGATGGATTTCTGACATTTCGGCTTCAGCCTTATGAACAGGAGCTGCGCGAGATGGCGGAGTATGCCGTGGATGAATTTATGCTGGATCAACAGTATGAAGAATTCGTAAGCTTGCTGAAGTATTTTGTGTACTTCCAGGAGCCCAAAATGCCCCTGGTTCATGTCATTCACAAGGGAGAAGAAGATTTCCTGCTGCTGGATGGAAATCTCAGGCCGATTGAGCGTCCGCGCGATGACGGATTGGTGATGGAAAGGCTTGACCAGGAAATGGAGATCGAGGATATGGTTGTTAGCACACTGATAGCTGTGTCACCTGCCCGGATGATTATCCATACGAGGCAGCCGGAGCTTCCTGTAATCGTGACGCTGGCCCATATTTTTGATAATCGGGCTGAGGTATGCTGCAGCTGTCCTGAATGCAGTGCACTTCTGGGAAACGGGCGAATGATGACTTGACGCACCGAGCCGATCGGGCTTATAATTACTGATAAAATCACGTAAAAGCGATGACAAAGATATGAATCAAACTGGGAAAGACCGTTCAGAGAGAGGTAACCTAGGCTGAAATTTCCTCCGGTACTCCATTGATTTACCCCTTTGTAGCTGTGTCGCCGAAATCGCATTTCTCAATGATTGCGGATGAGTAGGCTTCACCGGTTCATGACCGTTACCCCATGCTGATGAAGGATCTTCCATTCGGGATAAGTACAAGTATAAGGTACGTAAGATGATGGAGAGGTCGAATTAGGGTGGAACCACGGGTATAACACTCGTCCCTTTGCGGGACGGGTGTTTTTTGCATGTTCCGGTATTTCTCGCGATGCCTGGGCAGGCATCCCGCAGGAACTTATCCTGCATCGTGAGGTAGACTAAAGCGTCCTTCATATATGAAAGTAACGTGAAGTACTTATTAAAGTAATTATTTAGGAGGAATGCAAGGTGGCTATTCAAATTAAATTGCCTGACGGCTCCGTCAGAGAGTATGGGGAAGGCAGCAATATCGAGGATGTGGCTGCATCGATCAGCAGCGGACTACGTAAGAATGCCGTTGCAGGCAAATTGAATGGGATCGTGGTGGATTTATCAACTCCGCTTGAAGACGGGGCTTTGATCGAAATCGTTACACAGGATACTCCTGAAGGGCTTGAAGTAATGCGTCACAGTACAGCACATCTGCTCGCTCAGGCAACCAAGCGTTTGTATGGAGCCAAGGAAGTAAAACTGGGCGTAGGACCGGTTATCGAGGACGGCTTCTATTATGATATGGACCTTGAAGAGCCATTGAATCCGGAGGATCTGCAGAAGATCGAGAAGGAAATGGAACGCATTGTTGGTGAGAACCTGCCGATTGTCCGCAAGGAAGTAAGCCGTGCGGAAGCGCTGCGTATTTTTGGCGAGCTTGGGGATCCGTACAAGCTGGAGCTCATCAATGCTCTGCCTGAGGATAGTGTAATCACCATTTATGAGCAGGGTGAATTCTTCGACCTCTGTCGTGGACCGCACGTCCCATCAACCGGCAAGATTAAAGTGTTCAAACTGATGAATGTGGCCGGCGCTTATTGGCGTGGCGACAGCAAGAACAAGATGCTTCAGCGTGTATATGGTACAGCCTTTGTAAAAAAAGCACAGCTTGACGAGCATCTGCATCTGCTTGAAGAGGCCAAGAAGCGTGATCATCGTAAGCTGGGCAAGGAACTGCAGATGTTTACCTTCTCACAGCTTGTTGGACAAGGCTTGCCGATCTGGCTGCCTAACGGTGCGAAGCTGCGCCGTACCCTGGAGCGCTATATCGTGGATATGGAGGAACGTCTGGGTTACCAGCATGTGTACACACCTGTACTCGGAAACGTAGAGCTGTACAAAACCTCCGGTCACTGGGAGCACTACCAGGAAGATATGTTCCCGAAAATGGAAATGGATAACGAGGAGCTTGTGCTTCGTCCGATGAACTGTCCGCACCACATGATGGTGTACAAGAGCGATATGCACAGCTATCGGGATCTTCCGATTCGTATAGCGGAGCTTGGCATGCAGCATCGTTATGAGATGTCCGGTGCACTGACAGGCCTGCATCGTGTGCGCGCGATGACATTGAACGATTCTCATATCTTCTGTCGCCCAGATCAGATTAAAGAAGAATTTGCACGGGTGATTCAGCTGATCATGACCGTTTATAAAGACTTTGGCATCCATGATTATCGCTTCCGCCTGTCTTATCGTGATCCTCAGGATACCGAGAAGTACTTCCAGAATGATGAAATGTGGGAGATGTCCCAGCGCATGCTTCGTGAAGTTGTGGAGAGCCTGGACATGCCGTTTTATGAGGCGGAAGGCGAAGCAGCCTTCTACGGTCCGAAGCTTGATGTACAGATTCGCACAGCGCTAGGTAAGGAAGAGACATTGTCAACGGTTCAACTTGACTTCCTCCTGCCGGAACGTTTTGAGCTTGAATATGTCGGCGAAGATGGGCAGAAGCACCGTCCGGTCGTCATCCACCGCGGAATACTGGGTACAATGGAACGTTTCACTGCCTTCTTGCTTGAGAATTTTGCCGGTGCTCTGCCGCTGTGGCTGTCCCCGGTTCAGGTGAAAGTCATTCCGGTTTCGAATGCTTTTGAAGACTACGCTAAGGAAGTTACAGAGAAACTGCAATTCGCCGGAATCTCGGTTGAGGCTGATCTTCGCAATGAGAAGCTGGGTTATAAGATTCGGGAAGCGCAGCTTGAGAAGATTCCTTATATGTTTATCGTTGGTGAGAACGAGAAGAATGCAAATGCTGTTTCCGTTCGTAAACGCGGCGAAGGAGATATCGGAGCCCAGTCATTGGATGAAATCATCCTTAAGCTTCGCGAAGAAATTAACACCCATGTCGTGTAACTTCAGCTTTGTATTGTAATATGTAATTAGAAACAAGACCTCTGCTATGGTGTATATTCTATTTGAAAAGTGGGAACCCTCGCTAGTAAGGGGGAGGTACTCACATGATTCAATGGAAAACATGGCAGAGGTTTTTTGCCGGTTTTATATTAGCAGCTTTCTTGTTTAGTGCAGGTGCTTCAACTGCAGAGGGGTTCAATATGATTTTAAGCGAATCCTATGGATCCACTGATGTCAGAAATGTGTATGATACTAATGATGAATTTCAAGGTTCCGATTACATTGAAATGTCTCGATTCTATGCGCTTCGTGCAGCAGGATTAAGCGATATGAATAGATATTTGGGCGTTCCTGATCAGGAGAACAAGCGCAGTGAGCCTGGGAAAAAACGCGAATCCATGCCTGTGCTTGCACCGAGAGAAGAGCAGGTTCTGCATACGGTGAAGGTTACAGCGACGGGGTATACGGCGGGGTATGAATCTACCGGGAAGAAGCCGGGGCATCCTCAATACGGAATTACCTATTCCGGGGTAAAGGTCAAGCGAGATCGAAATACATTATCTACGATCGCCGCTGACCCCAAGGTATTTCCGCTTGGAAGTATTCTTTATATACCCGATTATGGCTACGGAATTGTAGCGGATATCGGCTCTGCCATCAAGGGACCCAAAATTGATCTGTATTTCACCACAACCAAGCAGGTTTTTAAAGAATGGGGCAAAAAGGAAGTCGAGGTGCAGGTCATCAAGACCGGCAGCGGCAAGTGCACGGAGAAAATGCTAAAGACGCTGGACCAGGCGATTGAAACTTATCGTTTCCTGCCTTCAACCATTCTGGAGGAAGCCATCTAAAGTTTAAGAATAATGACACCCTGTTCATCACATACTACTTTTCGGGGGGCAATCCCCTGAAGAGGATGATGGTATTGCATAAGAACAGGGAGGTGAATACTGTGGCTAAAAAGAAGGTGCAAGATAACTATCAAACACCGAATGAAAAGTTCAACGCTGAGTTTGCTGAAGACACAAGCATCGCCAGCAACCCTAAAGGTAACTCCAAGGTTCAGGAAAACTACAAAAAACCGAACGAGAAGTTTGATGCTGAGTTTGGCGAACTGAACACACCAGGAGACCATTCTGCAAACCGCTAATGGTTTAGTGTCAGCAATCGTTCGTCCAAAATAAGACCTCCGCTTAGGCGGGGGTTTTTTTATTGTTCTATTTGTCTTACAATATTATCCACTGTCTCGGTCTCAAGACCGAGATGAACTTCATTCCACCGCCGCTAACCCGTTTTCCTCCATATGTTGTACACTGTAATTAAGAAAAAATAGAATGGAAGGCAAGGGGATGGCCATGAGTAGAAAAGGATGGAGCCAGCTTAGCAATGGATTGCTGCTCATCGGTATTGGTGTGATATTTCTTTTAAATCAGCTTGATCTGATACATGTGGACCTTGGCTATATATTCTCGACCTTTTGGCCGGTATTTATTATCTGGTTCGGGCTGCAAAGCTTAATATATGCCCGCGGAGGAGCATTATGGGGCTCTATCGTACCGATCATCATTGGTTCGTATTTTCTGGGAAGAAATCTGGACTGGTTTGATATCTCATTCGGCGAGCTTATCAAATATGCGATTCCGATCATCCTGATTGGGTATGGACTGCAGGTTATTTTTAGACCGAAACATCATACGCCTCCGCCATCACCGCCAGCTCCGGATGACTTTAGCGGCCAGCAGCACGATGATTATAAGTTTCCTGATCCGCCTGAAGCGCGTCCGCTGGAATCTTCTCTGGATGAGGAATTCGAACGGAGATTTGGTAAGCCGGACAAGGCAGAGCAAGATGCTCATCGTGATTACGAGTCTAAGAGCTCATATGAGACGGATAAAGGTTACCGCTGGCAGGGTCAGCAGCAGGATCGCCAGCAGCAGGATCGCCAGCAGCGTCATGGACGTCAGGATGGCAGCCGGCCGAGAGTTCATGTGGATGTCGACTATGACGGCAGAAGCTACAGCGATGGTTCGGGTAATCAGGATGGAAGGCACGACCACCATCATCACACTTCTTGGCATAGCCATGATACAGTGAACAAGTCCTCATTTATCGGAGACGTGCATATGGGGAAGGATTATTTTCAATTGAAGCCGACGAATATCTCGCAATTCATTGGCGATACGGTACTGGATCTGACCAAAGCACAAATCCCTTATGGAGAAACGAAAGTGAATATTTCGGCATTTATCGGGGATGTCAAAGTGTTTGTACCGAACGATTCGGATGTCGGCATTCATGTCACGACCAACTCCTTCATTGGCGACATGAAGGTGCTGGAGGAAAGCCGCAGCGGCTTTATGAGCAATGCAGGGCTTGAAAGTCCGCATTACAGGGAAGCGGGTAAAAAAATCAAAATCATCGTTAGCGTATTTATCGGCGATGTTAAAGTGAATAGGGTAGGATGACCGTGATGAAGGAAATATTAAAAAACACCAAATGGGTGATCATGTTTTATTTTCTGTTGATCGGAGCCGGGGTTGCTGTGTTCTTATACACAGCCAACCAATCCGGCTACATACATATTGAAGATAACCGGCTGTGGGTCTATTACACGGTCGGTGTACTTCTGTTTATAGGCATTGCAGGGTACATTGCCGGGCAGCGTATTCAGCGGCCGCTGGATCTCCTGCATCTGAATATGCTTCAGGTTGCCAAAGGGAATTTGAATGCGCGGCTTCCGGTCATGGAAGATGGCTCATTCGCCAGAGTGTATGAAGAATTTAATGGAATGACAGAGGCATTAGAAAAGAAAATGAAGCTGCTGCAGCGTCTCGGCGAGCAGGATGTCATGGAGAAAGAGATCGCTGCAGAAGCCGCAGTGCTTGAGGAACGGCGTCGGATGGCCAGAGATCTGCATGATACGGTAAGTCAGCAGTTGTTCGCCATTCATATGTCGGCGTCATCTCTCCCGGCAGTTCTAAAGCGAAATCCCGAGCAGGGCGATAAAGTGCTCGGCCAGTTAATCGAAATGTCGCATATCGCACAGAAGCAGATGCGGGCATTGATCGCCCAGCTTCGTCCCGTAGAGCTAGAAGGCAGAACACTGGAAGAAGCGCTTGAACGATGGTTCCCGGATTATTGTCGTCATAATGGACTAAAGGGCATGAAGGATGTGGAACTGTACGGCGGGGTATCGGATGCCATTGAACACCAGCTGTTCCTGATTATCCAGGAAGCCGTAGCTAACATTGTAAAGCATGCGGGAGCAGGTCTTGTCAGCATGTCGCTGCGAGAAGATCAGAAACGCGTGATGCTCAGCATTAGTGATGATGGCGTCGGATTTGATGAAGTGGCAGGCAAGCAGGGGTCCTACGGACTGTCCACTATGCGTGAACGGGCCGAAAAGCTCGGTGGTCAGGTGGATATCATAAGCAAGAAGGGTGCAGGAACGACGGTGCGGGTGAATATTCCGCTCTTTGATGCCGAGGATATGCGGGAGTCGGGGACTGAACCGGGCAAGAAACAGGAAGTAGTCGCTGAGACAGGGGAATAGAGAGGGGAACATCATTATGGGGACGATTCGAATACTGTTGGCTGATGATCATGATATGGTACGTATGGGCTTAAAAACATACTTATCGCTGGATCCGGGATTTGAAGTCATCGGTGAAGCAGCAAATGGACAGGAAGTTCTGGATATGCTGAGAGATGGAGATGAGGCGAAGCGACCTGATCTCATTCTGATGGATTTGATGATGCCGATTATGAACGGGGCAGAGACGACCCGGGCGGTGATGTCGGAATTTCCAGATCAGAAGATCGTAATTTTGACCAGCTTCCTCGAAGATGAGCTTGTTGTCGAGTGTATTGAGGCGGGAGCTGTCAGCTACGTGCTGAAGACCGTGTCGGCTGATGAACTCATTTATGCGCTTCAGGGAGCGTTTCGAGGTATGCCAGTCATGACGAAGGATGTATCGGAGGCACTGACCCGCGGGATTCGCCGACATATGGTGAATGGAGAGGATTCGGGATTGACCGAGCGGGAAAGGGAAGTATTGCTGCTCATTGCCGAAGGCAAGAGCAATAAAGATATCGGGGAAGAGCTGCATATTAGCATCAAGACGGTCAAAACCCATGTCAGCAATCTGCTGATGAAGTGTGAGCTGGATGACCGTACGCAATTAGCCATCTATGCTCATCGCAAGGGATGGGTAAAAATGTAGAGATGGTCCCCACAGCGGTCTCCTGTAGCGTGCCTGGTTTTCTTTTATCTGCCTTTTAATTGTTTTTAAGGTGCTATTAAGGTTTATAGTACAAAATAAGAACAGTTAATCAATTAAACCACTTGGAAGCAAGTGATTCTAATAGGAGGTAGACCTATGGACGACCAAAGAAAGCGTTATGGGTATCCGAATGATGAGGGAATGAACAACGAGTCAAATAACAATGAAACATCAAGACCTGAGAAATCATCCACGGAAAATTCTTCTTACTACTATTCTTACGGACCGTTTCAGTCCATATCCGAGGACGGAGATGACCGGAAGACAGAGCGGTCCTACCACAACCAAAACCGTGCTTCACAGGAGGTTGAAGTTACCGCACCACAGCCTGTTAAACCAATCCCAACCTCCGGTTTCTCGCAGTCGAATTCCGGAAATCAAGGAGGCGGCGGGTCTATGGATTCCATGAAAGCAAACAAAGATTGGAACTACAGCCAGAAGCCTAAAAATTCCGTGAAAACAGTACTGCTCTCTTTCTTGGCAGGTGTCATCGTTATTTCAAGCTTGATGTTTGCTGCTGATCGAACGAATTTATTCACACCGGATGCGGTTTACTCATCTGAGCCTACGCAAGAGACATCGGCCCCCGTGACGGATAACGGAGGAGCAACGACTGCTTCATCCCTGATCCCATCGAACCCGGGTGATGTAGCATCTGTGGTAGATGAGGCCAGCCCAGCTGTCGTGCTGATCCAAACGATGGTGAATAGCAGCAACAGACAAAGCACGAACCCAAGTATGAACGATCCATTCTGGTATTTCTTCGGCGGCAGTCAATCAAGCCAGGGAGGAAATGGCGGAAACAGTGATAACAATGGTAACAGCAGTAACGGTGGTCAAGAATCCCAGCTTCAGCCTTTGGGAATCGGCTCGGGGTTCATTTTTGACAAGTCCGGATATATTTTGACGAATGAGCATGTTATCCATGGCTCGGATGTGATTCAGGTTACGGTACAGGGAACCAAAAAGCCATATGAAGCCAAACTGCTTGGCTCCAGTTATGAGCTGGATTTGGCTGTTCTGAAAATCGAAGGTGCTGATTTCCCATCCGTTCCACTGGGTGATTCTAATTCGCTGAAGGTCGGAGAATGGCTTGTTGCCATCGGCAACCCGCACGGATTTGAACATACGGTAACCGCTGGCGTACTCAGCTCGAAGGAACGTCAGATCGATATTCAAGGAACTAACGGCGAGGAAGAACGCAATTATGAGCATCTGCTGCAAACCGATGCTTCCATTAATCCGGGTAACTCCGGTGGCCCGCTTCTTAATCTGAAAGGTGAAGTCATCGGGATGAACGTAGCTGTTAGTGCGGAGGCGCAAGGCATCGGATTTGCGATACCGTCAAGCACGATTAAGGAAGTTGTAGAATATCTGAAGAATAATCAGGAAGTGCCAAAAGAGCCGGTGCCATTTATCGGGGCTAACCTGGGAACTGTTACTCCGCAAATTGCCCAATCCCTGGGTACCGATGTAACGGAGGGCACTTACGTTGACAGCGTTGTGTTCCGTTCCCCGGCTTATGAAGCAGACTTGCGTCAATATGACATCATTGTAGGTGTGGATGGCACGAAATATCCAACCTCACAGGATTTAGTTGAATTGATTAAATCGAAGAAGGTAGGAGACAAAATTACGCTGAATGTTGTTCGCAACGGCAATAAGATTGATCTGCCGCTGACAATCGGGAATAAGAATGATTTCGATGTAACACAACAACAGAAGCAGCAACAGCAACCGTAACTCGGAATAGGTATAAAGATAAGCGGAAGGGACCTTTCCCTTCCGCTTGTCTTGTCCTTGAGGCGACCGATATAATGGGATTGTAACGTCGTACTAAATATAATGATAGAAGATAGAGGAGATGCCGCTATGCGATCCCGGATTTTAATCGTAGATGATGATGAGAAGATTATTTCCATGCTGCGCAGAGGACTTGCGTTTGAGGGATATGACGTTCTGACTGCATCCAATGGAGCAGAAGGGTTGAAAGTGATACTGAGTGAGGACCCGGATGTAGTTATTCTGGATGTGATGATGCCCCAAGTTGATGGATTTGAAGCGCTGCGCAGACTTCGTGAAGGTGGGAGCACGGTTCCAGTGCTGATGCTAACAGCGAAGGATGAAGTTGAGAACCGGGTGAAAGGTCTTGATATCGGAGCGGATGATTATCTGGTCAAACCATTTGCGCTGGAAGAGCTGCTTGCCCGCGTACGAGCATTACTGCGCCGTAAAACAGGGGAAGATGCCTCCAATCACCGACTGACGTATGAGGATCTGGTAATGGATACAGATGCGAGGGAAGTGATTCGCAGTGGACAAAGACTGGAGCTAACCGCGAAGGAATTCGAGCTGCTGCATCTGTTTATGCAAAATCCGAAGCGGGTGTTATCCCGCGATTTAATTATGGATAAAATATGGGGCTACGACTACAGCGGGGAGTCCAACGTGCTGGAGGTTTATGTCGCCATGCTCCGGCAAAAGACCGAGGAACATGGAGGGAAACGGCTGATCCAGACGATCCGCGGAGCCGGCTATATTTTAAGAGGAGATAACTAGCATGTCCATTCGTTTAAGGCTGACCGCTTGGTATACGGGTATTCTATTTGTGACACTGCTGGCATTCAGCTCTGCGGTGTACGGCTTTGTCCATTTGTATACGTATGAGGAGCTAAAGCAGCGAATCGTAAACCAGGTTGATAAGGTTGCATTTGGGACTAATGGCTTTGAAATCGTGCCTAGTAAAGATTCCGCTGATCGACTTGAAGCTGCTGATCTGTATATGCAAAATTATTCCTTTCATAATGGACAGATTTGGCGTTCTGATAATATGATCTACAGTGGACTTCAGTTTGAGGTTCCTTCTACTAACAATATTGCAAAAGCGAATAATGCTTTTACACGTGTACATCTCAATGGGAGTACATTTCTTGTGTATCAAACTGCATTCACAGACTCAAATAAGCTAGTACTATGGCTTCAAGTCGGCGCCAATACCCGAACCATCGAGCAGACACTCGACCGGCTCCAATCCATTCTAATTATGGGGTCGGCAGCGACCTTGGTCATTGCTTCCACTCTCGGCTTGTTCCTGGCCCGGAAGTCCATGAAGCCTATTGGCAAAGTAACGGAGGCTGCTGACTTGATTCAGAAGGGGACGGACCTTAGTGTACGGATCGAGTACGATGGACCGGAGGATGAGATCGGGCAGTTGATTGGCACATTTAACGGCATGTTGGAGAGGACCGAGGGCTTTTATAAAGAGCTTGAGGATGCTTATGCGGCACAGCGCCGCTTTGTATCCGACGCATCCCATGAGCTTCGGACGCCCCTGACTACGATCCGGGGCAATGTGGATCTCCTGCAGAAGATGTGGACGGAAGCTCCCGGTGAGAGAGCGAATATGGACGAAGAAACGATGAAACAAATTTCGGCCGAAGCGGTAGGAGATATATCCGATGAAGCGAAGCGGATGAGCCGACTGGTGAGTGATATGCTGTCGCTGGCTCGGGCGGATACCGGTCAGACCTTTGAACGGGACCCGGTTCCGCTGCAGCTTTTGGTCGAGGAGGTTGCCCGGCGCGCGCAATTCCTAGAGAAAACCGCCGAGTGGCATGTAGGGGAGCTATCCGTTCTGAACGGCGTTTATGTTGAAGGCAATAAAGACTATTTACAGCAGATGCTGTTCATTTTTATTGAGAATGCCTTTAAATATACGCCAGAGGGTGAGGTTAGTCTGGATGTAGTTCTGTACAGGGGCCAAGTTGGCATTCGGATTGCAGATACGGGAATCGGTATGGATAAGGATGAGGTTCCATTTATATTCGAGCGCTTTTATCGTGCGGATCAGTCCAGAGGCGTCACGAGCGGGACCGGACTGGGACTATCCATCGCCAAATGGATTATTGATGAGCACAAAGGCTCTGTTGAGGTGGTAACCCGCAGAGGGGAAGGAAGTACCTTTATCATTTGGCTGCCCACCATCTTTGCTCCCCCGCTGGAATAGGTTATAATAGACTAGATCGGTCTACGTAATACAACGAAAGCAGGTGAAGATCATCGAGGTCTTGAAAATATCACCGAGAGGATACTGTTACGGCGTCGTTGATGCTATGGTATTGGCGCGTCAGGCGGCTCAGAACTTGGATCTTCCTCGGCCTATTTATATATTGGGCATGATCGTTCATAACAGTCACGTCACGCAATCCTTTGAAGATGAGGGCATCATTACGCTGGATGGCCCGAATCGGATGGATATTCTGAATCAGGTGGAGAGCGGAACGGTTATTTTTACGGCACACGGAGTTTCTCCGGAAGTTCGCAAGCTTGCACGGGACAAAGGGCTAACTACGCTGGACGCGACATGTCCGGATGTTACGAGAACCCATGATTTGATCCGAGAGAAGGTAGCGGACGGGTATGAGATCATATATATCGGCAAGAAGGGACATCCTGAGCCGGAAGGGGCTATCGGAATTGCTCCGGATCATGTGCATCTCATTGAGAAGGAAGAGGAGATTGAACAGCTGCACGTGAAATCTTCCCGAATCATCATTACGAACCAGACGACGATGAGTCAATGGGATATTAAACATATCATGAAGAATCTCCTCGATAAGTTCCCGGGAGCAGAGATTCACAATGAAATTTGCCTTGCAACGCAGGTGCGGCAGGAAGCAGTAGCCGAGCAAGCAGGTCAAGCGGATTTGGTTATTGTTGTCGGAGATCCGCGCAGCAATAACTCTAACCGCCTTGCACAGGTATCCGAAGAAATCGCAGGTGTTCCGGCTCATCGTATTGGCGATGTGACGGAGCTCAAGCGCGAATGGCTTGAAGGTGTGGGCAAAGTAGCCGTTACCTCAGGGGCTTCAACACCAACTCCTATCACCAAGGAAGTCATAGCTTACTTGGAACAGTATGAACATGATAAGCCGGAAACTTGGGAGATCAAGCGTACGGTTAATATGAGCAAACTGCTGCCGCCTGTTCGGGTAAAGAGCAATTCATAATTATCGAAGGATAATACCGAAGCAATAGGAATTAAGTCAACCGTCCCGATTGGATCGGGACGGTTGTTTTTTTGTTTTTGTTCACCTATGCTATAGCAGAAACCCCGATTAAAGCAGATAATTGCCCAAGCCAAGATAGTTGTAGGTTTAATTGAGCGTTATATTCTTAGGTCTCATTCATCGCTAAAGTTTACCGATAACACTGACATCATAGAGAATGGTTCATCAAGCGTCGGATTAAACCGTGTTGAGCTGAGAGTAGATGATGTTATATTTATAGTTATTTTGACACATGCCCAGTCCGAGAAGAATCATATTCTCTCGATTGAAAGGCACGAAATATGGTGGATATTCTCCCCTTACGGTAAATAGCGGAACATGAATCCTGAGAAAGAAGGACATGGCCCTATAGACCTGTGGGGATTTTTTTTATGCACTGAATCGAAGATGGAACAGTTATTTAAGCCATAAAATTACATCCCTTTCAGGTATGCCCTGAAAAGGAGATTCCACCCCTACGGCTATGTGTGAAAGCGTTTTACTATACGATTGATTTCTATCATTTTTCGTTGATCAGGCAAATATTTATATATTCGCGTTTATTCTACAATATTAGACATCAGGTACTTCAAGGCAATAGCACAACGGGGGGTTGGAGATGGCACAGATATCCGTAGAACAGAAGGCTGTTCCAAAACGGAAGAGAGACAATGGATTCTTACGCTTTTTTAAACAGTGGGATATTCAGTTAATGGTACTTCCCGCGCTCGCATTGATTTTTGTTTTCAGTTATATACCGATGTACGGTATTCTAATGGCTTTTCAGGATTTTAATATATTCAAAGGCATGGGAGGCAGCCCGTTTGTCGGGATGAAGCATTTCCAGATGTTCTTTGAATCGCCAGAGTTCATGAATGTCATGCGGAATACCATCGTGATCAGCTTGCTTAAGTTTGCGATTGGTTTTCCGGCACCGATCCTGCTGGCACTTATGCTGAATGAAGTTCGGCATATGTTCTTCAAACGATTGGTACAGACCGTCAGTTATTTGCCCCATTTCTTATCGTGGGTTATCGTATCGGGGTTTGTGGTTTCCTTGCTATCTACCGATAACGGAAGCGTAAACATCCTTATGGAAAAAATGAACTTGATCAAGGAACCTATAAACTTCCTGTCTCTTCCTGAATACTTCTGGGGCATTCTGGTGACTACAGGGGTTTGGAAAGAGATTGGTTTCTCCTCCATCGTTTACTTGGCGGCGGTTGCGGGAGTCGATCCCCATATGTACGAAGCTGCAGATATGGACGGTGCGAGCAAATTCAGACAGATCTTCACGATTACATTACCATCCATCATGCCTGTCGTAATCATCTTTATGATTCTGGCAATAGGTAACCTGCTTACTGCAGGTTTCGAGGATATTTTGCTCTTGGCTAAGAACCCTGTATTAAGAGGGGTTTCCGATGTAATTGATACTTATGTTTACCGAATTGGTATTGAAAACTCCCGGTTCTCTTATGCAACGGCTGTAGGCTTGTTCAAAGCGGTAATCAGTGTGATGCTTCTGACCATCGCCAATGTGATCGCACGCAGATCAGGTAACAGTCTATGGTAAACGAACATTGTAACGAGGGGAGCGATTAGATTGGTACGTTTAGGATTCGGTGATCGTTTCATGATGATCATGATCTATATCTTTCTAGCATTTTTGGCCTTTGTCACCTTTTATCCATTTTGGAATGCGCTTGTGGTTTCTTTTAACTCAGGAGCAGATACGTCGCTTGGAGGAGTCACCTTCTGGCCGAGAGACTTTACATTGGAGAACTACGAGATCGTGTTTCAGGATAAACGCTTGTTGAACGGCTTCGGCATATCCGTAGCACGTACGATCGTGGGAACGATTACTTCGATTCTTGTGACTTCTGTCTTCGCATACGGCATGACCAAGCGCGAACTGATGGGCCGTAAATATTACATGATTATGTGTATCGTCACCATGTATTTCGGTGGTGGATTAATCCCGAGCTTCATGCTGATTCGCGGTTTGGGCTTGATGGACTCCTTCTGGGTATTCATCATTCCAGGCTTGGTAAGTGTTTGGAATATGATCATCTTCCGGACCTTCTTTGCTGGCCTGCCTAATGGCTTGGAAGAATCGGCGAAAATTGATGGAGCGGGTAACTGGGGAATCTTCTTTAAGATTATCCTGCCGCTATCAGGACCGGTAATTGCTACTTTGTCATTATTCACGGCGATATCTCACTGGAATGAGTGGTTCTTGCCAAGTATTTATATCAATAAAGAAGATCTGCTTCCGATACAGACGATTCTGCGTCAAATATTGAATTCCAACATTATGTCTGAACAGATGAGTAATTTGGACTCAGCCTCTCAGGCAGCATTATCCCGAATGCAGAGTGTGACAACGAAATCGTTGTCCATGGCCACTATGATTGTTGCTACGGTTCCGATCATCATGGTATATCCTTTTGTCCAGAAGCATTTTGTTAAGGGTGTACTGGTAGGTTCCCTGAAAGAGTAGCCTTTTGGCTAGTAATCTTGTTGTTTGAAGCTTTAGCTTTAGACATAAATATCAAGTGGAAGTACGAAAGGGGAAATTAGAGAATGAGGCTCAGAAAAAAATCTTTGGCCACATCAGTATCGGCATTACTCGCAGCGGCATTAATGCTGTCAGCATGCGCTGGTGGCACGAAGACAGCTAACCCGTCTCCTGACACTGGCGACAAAGGAAGCAGCACGCCAACAGAAGCAGTATCCGATAAGTATGTACTGGGTGAGCAGCCGCTTGACTTCAGTTTCTACGGACACTATGACTGGTACACCATGCCAACATGGGGAGAAGATGCAGCAACAAAATGGATCAAAGAGAATAAAAAGGTCGATGTAAAAGCGATCAACTCCCAAGGTAATGCACAGCAAAAGTTCAATACGATGATTGCTTCCGGTGAGCTTCCTGACGTAATCTGGATGGATAGAAACTCGGATGTTGAGAAATTGAGAGAGAACGACATGCTTGTGCCTTATGATGACTATCTGGATAAATATCCAAACTTGAAGGAATGGCTGGGCGAGGCTGGAATTAACATGCTTCGTTCCCCGGATGGCAAGCTGTATCAATTCCCTAACTGGTACACCAGTCAGCCGAACGGTAATGCAGGATATGTAGTGAACAGCAAAATTTATAAAGAGCTTGGCGAGCCTAAGCTTGAAACAACCGATGATTTGACTAAATACCTGGAAGCTGTTAAAGCTAAATACGGAAACACGGTAGTTCCATTTGAGCCAGGGATTGAAGGACAAGGAATTGATATACTGTATTCTGCTTTCAAAGAGGATGCACTGACCCGTTGGGTTTCAATTCGAGGTGTGCCTAACGGTGATAAATTAACTTCCATCTTTACAGATCCGACTTATCGTGAATCGATGCAGTATGCAGCGAAGCTGTTCCGTGATAAACTGATCTCTCAAGATGCGCTGACTCAAACGGCTGACCAAATCAAGGAAAAAGTAATGACAGGACGCGTGGCTGTATATGCAGCTTCCAGTCCGACTGAAAATGCTATGAACGCACACGCTGAACTTGTTAAAAAAGATCCGGATGCCGGTTATTTCATGATCTGGCCGATTCATAAGGAAGGTCTGGACAAGAATAAAATCTTCCCAGGAACCTACACTCAACTTGGTTGGAACGTAAGCGTTATTACGAAAGCTGCTAAAGACCCTGAAGCGATCTTCGCTTTCCTGGATTGGTATACAGGTCCGGAAGGTCAAACACTGTTGATGTGGGGACCTGAAGGCGGATATTGGGATGGATATGAAGAGGATGGCATAACTCCTAAGTTTACTGAAAAATATGTTACTGATGCTGCAGGTTTGGGTAAGCTGCAGGCTGACACAACAAACCTCCAATGGAACGGTAACACGGTATTTATAGATACCGCAAAAGCGAAATATGAAAGCACATTGCCAGAAGAAGAGCGTAACTGGTCGACTCGTTGGCAGTATGAAGTAACTTGGAAAACTCAAGCGAATGCTACGGAATTCATCACTCTTGATCCGGCCCCAGAAAGCGAAGAGGGCATTATTCGCCAGCGCGTAGAAGACATCTACACAGAAGCTAGAGCGAAAGCGCTGTTTGCAAAAGACGATGCTGAAGTATTGGCTGTCTTGGACAAAGCAGAAGCAGATGCTCAAGCAGCTGGATATGAGAAGCTTCTGGCATACAAAACAACGAAATGGCAAGCTAACTTGGCTCAAATGAATGGCCAATAATAGAATAACATAAACCGAAAGGGGTATGCTGCACATGCAGCATACCCTTATCGAAATTTAGGAGAGATGAGACCCATGTATAAAGTGCTGCTGGCTGACGATGAAGTACTGGACCTAGAGGGCATGAAGAGCTTTATTCCGTGGGAGAGTCTTGGAATGACCGTGGTAGATTCCGTTAATAGCGGATTTGCGGCTTGGGAGGTTCTACAAAAAGAGA
Source organism: Paenibacillus solani (assembly GCF_001277345.1). Classification (GTDB taxonomy): domain Bacteria; phylum Bacillota; class Bacilli; order Paenibacillales; family Paenibacillaceae; genus Paenibacillus_AQ; species Paenibacillus_AQ solani. Next base: position 213,306 of record NZ_LIUT01000003.1, on the reverse strand, counting down.
ATATCGATATTCTCGTGACCGATGTACGCATGCCGAATATGACAGGTATTGAATTAGCGCAAAGAGCATTGAAAATTCAAGAAGATTTACAGGTTATATTCGTAAGCGGTTACCAGGACTTCAGTTATGTTAAGCAGGCCATTGCGCTAAATGCATGTAATTACGTATTGAAGCCTATGCAGGACGAAGAGTTAATTGAGGAGTTAACAAAAGTACGGCTTGAACTGGACAGGCTTCAAGAGCGCAAGGAAACAGAACGGGCTTATCAGCAGATGATACCGATTCTCAAAAATCAATTTTTGCTGCAAATCCTGCAGAAGCCCTATGACGGGACGATGCTCAATATCATGAAGCGCGAGTATCAGCTTGAGGAGTTAAACTGGCCCGTTAACGTCATATTACTTGAAGTGGATGATATAAGCTCGTGGCGGAGCAACCATGACGAGTTTGAGAAACCACAGGGGTTAAACGAGCAGTTCTTCACGAGTTTGCATAAAGAGCTGGAGAGCTGCGGCTTCAAGAATATATGCAAGGTAACCGACCAGCGGCTCGCCGTACTCATGGATACAGAGAGGGGCAAGACAGAGATTCAGTCCGTGTTGAAGCAGCTTGGCCAAGAATATCCCCTTACCGTAACTGTGGGCGAGGGTGGGACTGCCCATCGGGTTGAGGAGCTGCATCCTTCCTATATGATGGCAGAGGGAGCATTGGATTATAAAATGTTCCGTGGAAAAGGGAAATGGATACTCTATAACGAAGTGCCAACGGAGGATCGGGAGGACGCGAGGAGCCTCGATGTCAGACTGGATTCTTTATTTGCTGCCATGGAAAATTATGAAATAGTCAAGATTCATGATGAGATTGAAGCTATACAGGTTCTTGCATCCCATATGGGCTCTAAATTCACGGTCCGGAATCTTGGGATGTATATTATGTTAAAACTGGATGCCCATTTGCACACCATGCATGAAGACCTGTTTCGTATGCTGGGAATTGAACTGAAAAATCTGGATGTGCTGCTTCAGTTTGAGACGATGGATGATATCTTTTCGTGGCTGAGAATGAAGGTATTCGAAATATCCGAGCGATTGAACTTTCGCAAACCGTCCAAGAATGGGCGGCTTGTTGAGGAAATCATTGAGAATTTACGTGAGCGACTGCACGAGAATATTACACTGCGTGATATGGCCAACCGCTTCTCCTTTTCACCAAACTATCTTGGAGTTCTGTTTAAGGAAGAAACAGGTTATAATTTTAGTGACTATGTCATCAAGCTGCGCATGGAGCGGGCCAGAGACCTGTTAATTAGCACCAAACTCAAAATATATGAAGTGGCCTATCAAACAGGCTATCAATATTTGCCTTACTTCAGCCGTCAATTCAAAGAGATATATGGAATGACACCCCTGGAGTACAGGCGTAAACACTCTTAACATACTACTATAGCGCTCGCAATGGGGTTGTGATTGGTTTTGGCGGGGAAATTTGAACGTATACGTGTCAAGATGCCCTTTGGCTTCAAATTAATGATATCTTACTGCGTATTCATCATTATACCGGTAATGCTGGTTGGGTATATTGCGAATCAGGTATTCATCCAATCAATTAGAGAACAGACAACGAATAATATTCAAGGTACCCTGCTTCAAATGAGTGATAATATTTCCTATAGAATGGGAGACATTGTCCGAGTTTCGGATATGCTTTATTTTGACTCTTCCTTTAATAACCGGCTGCGTTACTCTGAAAGCGCGTATGTCAGCTATGATACGATGGTCAATGTTCTGATGCCCAAGCTGGAAACAGCGATCAGTACAGCGAACTCCAAAGTATGGTTATCGATCTATTTGAGTAACGAAAATTTAGGAGAAGTATATAATAACTACAGTTATTCAGACCCGCTTGATTCAAATACGCGTCTCTTTGACATATATCAATATAATCGTCTTATCGATAAGACCTGGTACAAGCAGTATCCTCAGGAAGAAAGCTATGGAACGACGATGGAATGGAAACAAATCGAGAATGATGCAGACAACGGGCGTATTTCGCTGCTGCGGAGATTAATAGATATCAATTCTATAAAGCTCCAGGAAATCGGATTCGTGCGAATCAATGTCAGTCTTAAGGATATGTTTGATAGTGTAGATTATAACAAAATTGGTGATGGGACAGCGCTGTATTTAGCGGATTCACAAGGGAGTGTTATTCTCTCATCAGGTGAGATGCAGACATCGGTTGCCTTTAGGGAAAACGAGCTGCGCAACAATGGAGATTTACTTATCAGTAAGCCGATCCCTGAGCTCGACTGGAATCTTGTAGCCGTTGTTCCTGCAGATATCGTAGAGAAAGATACGGTGAAAATTCGAAATCTCACGCTGCTCATTTGTATTGTTTGTATCGGAATCTTTTTTGTGGTCAGCTTGTTAGTGTCACGATACTTCAGTCGCCGGGTGTCCAAAATCGTATCGGTGCTCGACTCCTTCCAGGAGGGTGAATTTCACAAGAGAGCTCATTTCAAAGGAAACGATGAGTTTACACATATATCTTCAGCCTTGAATGAAATGGGCAGCAATATCGGCAAGCTGATTAATGAGGTATATCTAGCTGATCTTCAGAAAAAACAAGCGGAACTGGAATCATTACATGCGCAAATTAATCCGCATTTCTTATATAATACCTTATCTTCCATTAGCCGATTGGCTCGGTTTGGCATGCTGGACAAACTCCAGCGTATGGTCATGGACTTGGCCAAATTCTATCGTTTGTCGCTTAACGATGGCAGGAATATCATTCCGGTAAAGGATGAATTGGAGCAGGCCCAGGCATATGTGGACATTCAAAAGATCAAATATGATGAACGCATGCAGGTTACCTATGATTTTGCACCGGAAGTAGTCCGCTATGAGACGGTGAAATTGATATTGCAGCCGTTTATTGAGAATGTGCTCGAGCATGCGTGGACCGGCGAGTCGATACATATCCGGATTACGGCGAGCGTACTGGATGATGTCCTTGAATTTAAAGTTATCGATAACGGAGTGGGTTTTCCGCCGGGAAGAGTGCTGAACAATATTGGTGGACAGGAGCTTACCAATGCCGGCTATGGGATCAAGAATGTGGACCAACGAATTAAACTCTATTATGGCAATGAATATGGGGTCACGTTATTCAGCCGGGCTGGCATAGGGACTACAGTGAGAATAGTGATACCGCTCGAAAAGCGTACAGTCGCAGAGGGACGCAACAAACCGTTGTAGACGGTTATAGTTATCTAAATCTCTCGGTCGTGAAGGCTCTAACAATGGGCTTGACGCGGAGAGATTTTTTTTGTATATTTACTTTATTGAATAAAAGCGTAGAAGCATAAAAGCTTAAAAGCGAACAAGCGTGAAAGTGAATGCCGATATTCTGCAATTGAAACCATATTCAGAAAGAGGGTTTAATAAATGATCGTTATTACATCCAATCAAATATCAGAAGAACAAGTTCAGAACATCGTAGATGAAATTGAGAAGGAAGGGCTCCAGGCACATGTTTCCCGTGGTGAAGACCGCAATGTGATCGGATTGATCGGCAGTGTGAATCCGAAGCTGGCTGAGCATCTTCGTCAGATGAAGGGTGTAGAGAACGTAATCAAGATTTCAAAATCTTATAAACTCGCCAGCCGCGATTTTCATCCCGCGGATACCGTCATCGATATTAAGGGAACCAAGATTGGCGGCGGCAATCTAGTTGTCATGGGAGGCCCATGCGCAGTGGAATCGGCCCAGCAGATTGATGAGATTGCTCAGCTCGTTAAGGCAGCAGGCGGGCAAGTGCTCAGAGGCGGCGCATTTAAGCCGCGGACGGGTCCATACAGCTTCCAGGGCGTAGGCGTGGAAGGTTTGATTATGATGGCGGAAGCAGGGCAAAAGCACGGGCTGTTAACCATTACAGAGGTGATGACACCTGAATACGTGGATATCTGTGCGGAATACGCCGATATTCTCCAGGTGGGTACCCGTAATATGCAGAATTTTGATTTGCTGCGGAAACTGGGTACGTGCGGGAAGCCTGTTTTGCTAAAAAGAGGCTTTAGTGCAACATACGATGAGTTCCTGAATGCTGCAGAGTACATTCTTGCCGGCGGCAATCCGAATGTTATGCTCTGTGAACGAGGCATACGAACATTCGAAACTTATACCCGCAATACACTGGATTTAACAGCAATTCCTGTTTTGCAGGGGCTGAGTCACCTGCCGGTGATCTCGGATCCGAGTCATGGAACAGGAAGACGTGAGCTTGTTGAACCGATGTCCAAGGCTTCCGTAGCAGCTGGGGCAGATGGATTAATTATTGAAATGCATACTGATCCGGACAATTCCATGACAGGTGACGGTGTCCAATCTCTCTTCCCAGATCAATTTGCTGCACTGCTTAAAGACTTGGAGCAGCTGGCTCCGCTGGTAGGCAAAAGCTTTGCAACGACGAAGGCCCCTGCTTCCGAATTTGTACGTGTATAATCATTGTTATAAGCAAAGCAATATTTAAAAATACAGTATCCATACGATGGAGACAGGAATCCCATCTGTAATACCGAACAAGACACTTGCAGACCCACTGCAGGTGTCTTTTTTATTTACATGTTACATTACATAACATGAGTTTCAAAAATACCTTACATAGGTATTGACGTCAGGTTATCTCCCCGCATATAATGACGAAAAGAAAACGAAAGATTAGGAACATTCTTGAGTGGTTTGAGTCTTAATGTTCGGATATTGGGAGGAATAGTCATGTCGGTAGAGAAATTATTGCAAACCATTAAAGAGAATAGCATCGAATGGGTCGATTTCCGTTTTGTGGATTTAGCAGGAAGAGTACATCACATCAGTCTGCCAGCTTCCGAAGTCGATGAGGAAACATTCGTGAACGGGGTAGCATTTGACGGATCGTCGATTCCAGGATTTCGAGGCATTGAAGAATCCGATATGGTCATGATGCCTGATCCGGATTCTTGCTACATTGATCCATTTACGGCACATCCGACACTTAACATTATGAGCAACATCTACACGCCGGATGGCGAAGCTTATGAGCGTGACCCACGAGGAATTGCAGCCCGAGCTGAGCAGTATCTTCAAGAAGCGGGGATCGGTACCACAGCATTCTTCGCTCCGGAATCCGAGTTCTTCTTGTTTGATGAGGTCCGTTATGAAAGCTCCATGAACAGCTCCAGCTATTTCGTTGATTCGGAGGAAGCCGGATGGAACACTAACCGCAAGGAAGAAGGCGGTAACCTCGGTTTCAAAGTTGGCGTTAAGGGAGGATACGTTCCTGTAGCCCCTGTTGATACTCAACAAGACATCCGCAGCGAGATGTGCCGTTTGCTTGAAGAAGCAGGACTCCGCGTCGAGCGTCACCATCACGAAGTGGCAACTGCCGGCCAAGCTGAAATCAATTTCCGTTTCGATACATTAAAGAAGACTGCCGACAATTTGTTGATCTACAAATATATTGTTCATAACACTGCCCGCCAATACGGCAAAACAGCTACCTTTATGCCAAAGCCATTGTTCGGCGATAACGGAAGCGGCATGCATGTTCACCAATCGATATTCGATGGCGACACTCCCCTATTTTACGAAAAAGGCGCTTATGCTAACCTGAGCGAAACAGCGATTCACTACATTGGCGGTATTCTGTACCACGCTCCTGCATTGATCGCCTTGACGAATCCGAGCACCAACTCATTTAAACGTCTCGTACCAGGCTACGAGGCCCCTGTCAATCTTGTATTCTCCAAAGGCAACCGTTCTGCTGCAGTACGGATTCCAGTCGCAGCTGTAACACCTAAAGGCTGCCGTATCGAATTCCGCACCCCGGATTCTACAGCGAACCCGTACCTAGCATTCTCAGCGATGCTGATGGCAGGTTTGGATGGAATCAAGCGTAAAATCGATCCAACCGCACTTGGCTACGGCCCATATGATAAGAACATCTACGATTTGTCTGACGCTGAGAAGAAGGAGATTCGCAGCGTGCCAGGTTCCCTTGATGAAGCTCTGGATGCCCTGCAAGCTGATTATGAATTCTTGATCGAAGGCGGCGTATTTACAAAAGAGTTTCTTGATAATTTTATTGCGCTTAAGCGTGCTGAAGCCAAAGCGGTTAACATTCGCGTTCACCCTCACGAGTATTCTCTGTACTATGATCTATAATAAATGTGATTCAACATCCCTGGGCATCTGAGCCCGGGATGTTTTTGTACGCATACTCAGGATATTTTAAATGTGAATAATTACACTTGAAGGTCTTTAGGATTGTTGCTATGATTAGCGTTAATTAGAAATCATAGAAAAGAAAGGGTGGAGAGTCTTATGAGCAAGAGAGCATATAATTTTAACGCAGGCCCTGCTGCATTGCCGCTTGAAGTGTTGGAGCGTGCGCAGGCTGAATTCGTCAATTACGGAAATACCGGCATGTCGATTATGGAAATGTCTCATCGAGGTCCTGTTTATGAAGCTGTACATAATGAAGCACAGGAACGCTTGCTGTCCCTGCTTGGGAGCCCATCCGGTTATAAGGTGTTGTTCATTCAGGGCGGGGCGAGCACTCAATTCGCCATGATCCCGATGAATTTTTTGGGACAAGGCCAGACTGCGAATTATGTCATGTCGGGAAGCTGGGCTGACAAAGCCATTAAAGAAGCGAAGCTGATCGGTGAAACCCATGAAGCGGCCTCCTCTAAAGAGAGCAAATACATGAGCTTGCCTGACCTCAAAGATATGAAGCTGTCCGATCATGCTGCTTATCTCCATCTCACGTCCAATGAGACCATTGAAGGTACGCAGTTTAAGGAATTTCCAGATACCGGCTCGGTGCCGCTGATTTGTGATATGTCGAGTGATATCCTCAGCCGTCCTTTCGATCTGAACCAATTCGCGATGGTATACGCGGGTGCGCAGAAGAACTTGGGACCATCCGGCGTGGCGGTAGTCATCGTCAGAGAGGATATGATTACGGATTCCAAACATCTGCCGACAATGCTCCGTTATCAGACTTATTTAGCGAATAATTCCCTGTACAACACACCACCGTCTTTCGGTATTTATATGATTAATGAAGTTCTGAAATGGATTGAGGAGAAGGGCGGGCTGCAAGGCGTTCAAGCGATGAATCGGAAGAAAGCCGGTCTTATCTACGATGCTATTGATCATAGTGACGGTTTCTACCGTGGCTGCGTAAATGCAGAGGCTCGTTCTGACATGAACATCACCTTCCGTCTTGCTAACGAAGAGCTGGAGAAGCAATTTGTTAAGGAATCGGAACAAGCAGGGTTTGTTGGTCTGAAAGGCCATCGCAGTGTCGGAGGTTTGCGTGCTTCCGTATACAATGCAGTACCTTACGAGAGCGCCCAGGCACTTGTAGAATTCATGCAGCAGTTCAAGAGCAATCACAGCTAATCATTTATGAGATAAACACCCATAACCTTCAGCCTGACAGGGCTGAAGGTTATTTTTGGATATCGGGAGAGATCGCTCTGGAATCGGTTATAATAGAAATAAAACAACAGAAAAGGTGGACTTTATCAACATGGCATTACACATCGTACTCGTCGAACCGGAAATACCAGCCAATACGGGCAATATCGCCAGAACATGCGCAGCAACGGGAACACATCTGCATCTGGTTCGTCCACTCGGCTTTAATACAGATGACAAAACACTGAAGCGGGCAGGGCTGGATTATTGGTATGCTGTACATATCGAATATCATGATTCTTTTGAGGAATTACAAGCGCTGTATCCGGATGGACGTTATTTCTATGCTACAACGAAAGCGACGAAGCGTTATATGGATATCGAGTATAAGGATGGAGACTTCCTCGTATTTGGCAAAGAGACCAAAGGGTTGCCTCCAGAACTCCTTGCTGCTCATCCCGAAGATTGCATCCGGATGCCGATGACGGATAAGGTTCGCTCCCTGAATCTGTCCAATTCTGCAGCCATCATGGTATATGAGGCCTTAAGACAACTCGATTTTCCAGGTATGGAATAAGACTTCCAGCATCTTGAGTTGAGGAGTATTACCCGGTGTACCTAGAAAATAATATAAAAAAATAAGAAATTTTTTATGACCAGCAGGATTCGACAGTTTTTTATCGAACTATTATACTAGGCCCTTATTATCAGTTCTGTACTGATGTGTCAGAAATCACTTGTTAACAATGAAAGAGGTGTACAAATCGTTATGAAACCTGCTGGTGTGGTTCGTAAAGTGGATCAGCTGGGAAGAATCGTTCTGCCTAAGTCTCTCCGTAAAAGATATCAAATGAACGAGGGGGATCCCGTAGAGATTCTTGTACAGGGGGACCATATTATATTGGAACGCTATCGTCCGAAATGCGTCTTCTGTGGTTCTATGGATGGAGTAAGCGAGTTTAAAGAGCGCTATATCTGTTTGCCATGCATGTCCGAAATGCAACAACTTCCTAAACATGCATAGTGCTCCATATGAATTACCTTTTGAGCATCGCTACTAAGCGGTGCTTTTTTGTTTCGATAATACTCCTGAAAAAATAAAAACTCCCTCGATATACGAGGGAGACGCCTTACAGGCCTTTGGTCTTATCATCATTGTATGCCGCGGTCCAAATGCCAACCATATAAAGGGCGAATACAAGCATGACAATCCAAAATGTTAATGAGAAAGACATTCTTGCCACCTCCTGCTAAGCTAATCTTTATTATACCCATCTTGGGCGAAAAAACCAACGAGAATATATGCGCAGAAGCTATCATTTGAAAAATAGGAAATGCGTAGGAACGGGCCGCAGACTTCCATCCGAGGGTTTATTCACGACACGGCCGTTAAGCACAAGAGATGCGGAACCTCCCCCATCCAGATTGTATGCATCGATGACGCCTAATTTTTTAAGTTTGACTTGCAGTTCTTGCAGCGTGGCTCCTGATTTGCCCTTCTCATCATACCCTTCGGTAACCAGGATGAGCAGCTGGTCGTCTTTATAATTGCCAATCACCGTGCGGGGCGCCCGGCGAGGGGTCGTTCTCCATTTTTCCGGTATTGTGGTCAAATTGCCATTTTTCATCAGAACGGGTACAAAGGTAGCGCCGAACCTCGGATTTAGCCGATCCAGCTGGCTCTGGGTGTGGAACTTGCCGCCGATCAGCTTGCCGGACTCGCTCAGGCCGACAAATGCAAGGTCTTTAAAGCTGGGTTGAAATCCTGATACGTACTTGCCATTATAGAAAGTCGTGCTGAGCGGATGTCTGCCCCCGTTCCCGTCAGCATATCCACCACCATTAATACCTGCAACTGCCCCGTGCCGACTAACAGCACGCATGGTAGTTTCCACAGACCCAGGCCTGCCGCTTTCGCTGCCAAGGGACATCTTCATCGCAGTCGAATCCTTGAGCTTGATTTTCATCGCATATCCATTATAGGTGCCAGGATTGACCTTGTATAATTCGATACGTATCCGGTCACTGTTTACGGTCTCAATAGGAACGCCCAGCTTCCCAGTGATTCTGCGATTATAAATCTGCTCGGGACGGGCTGCTTGGGATTCCGTGGTTTTCAGGATGGTACCTACCGTGGCCGTCGTCTGCCTGTAAAGCTTGGCCGTTTTTTCAATGGAGGATATCGTCTGTTCCGCCGAGAGTGCAGCCTGATCCAGATTCTGTTTGATGATGGCTGACTGTTCCGTTACGCTGCCGGTAGGTATATATGCTGCGGTGTCGTGTGACAAACGCGGCGGCTCCGTTAATAACCACATACATAACAGCAACCCGATAAAAGGAGCGATGGCTAGCATAAATGTACGGTTTAGCTGCTTTGGACGAATATACTTCAGTTTCCTCAGTTTACTCACTTCAGCAGCTCCATCTTGCGTTCCAGCACTTTCAGCTGTTTCTCCACTTCGTTTAATTGACTGTACAGCTTGTTGCTGTTGTCTGTTTTGCCGCTAGCCTGATCTTTGGTAAAAGTCAACAGCTCATTAAACGATTGAACCTTGCTCTGCATTTCGTCCATCTCTTGAACCAGCTCATTAAACTTCTGATCATACTCCGCTTTGAACGATGCCATTTCCTTGCGCGTATCCTCTTGCAGCTGTATTACGACTTGCTCTTTTAGTTGATTGCTATATAAGTAGGCTGCGGTAGTACCCAGCCCGATGAGAACAATCCAAAAAACCCAGAACCATTTGGTAGAAGGTCCCTTTTGGTGCACTTCCTCACGGGTTTTATAGGGGGAATTGTATTCTGGCCCCAACGCTGGCATTTCATCACCCCTCAAAAACTATCATTTTTTCCAGCTATCATTCTATCATGTCAGAATTACTTTCGCAAAGACGAATAAATCATGCTTGTTTTTATGAAAAATAGATTGCCTAGAAAGTTAGAGTGGGATACAATTTGTATAGATTTGTTAATCGAAAAAGATACATATGAGACATTAGCCTTGTATACCGTCCCTTTCATACGCAGCTGCGGCAGATAAACCTTTTTTATATACCGAAAAAGGGTGAAAATGTGTCAGTCTGTATCTGCAAACAACGAAGGATCGAATGTGGCGGCAAGCAAGGAAATGACGCTGCTTACTTAGATAGAGATACTAGTGATTCAAGTTCGTTGAAACAGGAGGTCTATTTGAAGATGAATCAGGTTTGGCGAGTAGTTATAGTCGGCAGTCAACCTACAAGCATGCTGGGAACAAAATTGATCTTGGAAGAGCAGCAGGACCTGCTCGTTGAGGGCATGACGTCCTCGGATTCTGAAGGGCTTCGAATGGTCGGGAGTCTCCAGCCCGATTTGGTACTATTGGATTACCATCTGCCGGAACACACATCCGAGGATGTGCTTGAGCAGATGAAACAGCTGTCTCCAAAGACTCATGTTGTCATTATGACGGATAATGACGGGTTGTCCTTGCTGCAATCCTTGATCAGTCGCGGAGCAAGCGGCCTGTTATCCAAGCAGGCATCCACTTTCCAGCTTATTCATATGATTACCGGATTGCGGGAAGGCGTTGCCTCGCTGCCGCTCGATTGGGTAAGGCAGGGCATATGGCCGTTAACCGCTTCTGCGATGAACGAAGGCGGCCTTCAGCTCTCGGATACGGAAGCTTTTATTATGGAACGGATCGTCCAAGGCATTACCTACGACAAAATCGCTTTGGAAATACAGGTCAGCCGGCGCTCGATTGATAATTACCTCCGTAAAATCTATGTGAAACTAGGAGTATCCACCCGTGCGCAGGCGATCGAGAAGTACGCCTTATATACCCGCCAAGGCAGACAAATTTACGCATAAAGTCATACATAAAGTTATAATTAGGTCTAATATACAACGAACAGGAATACCTTTTAGAGGTTATCTTAGAGGCTCCTGAACACAAAACCGAGGCTTTGATAACGGTTAGAGGAGGGACTTCCATGCAGTATTCCTTTGCTTCCCGTGCACAGACCCTTTTGTCATCCCCGCTGCGCGATATCAGGGAACTTGCGAAGCGGGATTCTTTTATTTCTTTAGCCGAAGAACTGCCGGCAGAAGAGCTATTCCCTGTGCATTCCCTGGCAGAGGCGGCAACATCCGTGCTCTCCGAAGACCCGCTCGCCTTGCAGTACGGTGAGGCCGAAGGTTACAGACCGCTCCGTGAGTGGCTGAGCCAAGATTTTTCCCGCCGAAAAGGTCTACATGTCCAGCCCCAGCATATACTGCTGACAACGGGCACCCAGCAGGCTATTGATTTGCTGGTCAGGGTGTATGTGGACCCTGGGGATCCTGTGCTGGTCGACAATCCTACCTCGCCGGGACTGCTCCAGGTGCTTCGGCTTCAAGGAGCTGCGATCATACCTGTTGAGGGAGATCAGGAGGGGATGGTGCCTGAGCATCTGGAAGCCATGATTCGAAAGCATAAACCGAAGCTGCTAATGACGGCACCCAATTTCACCAATCCAACGGGTGTCGCCTGGAGCTTGGAGCGGCGCAAGAAGGCGCTGGACCTGTGCATTTCGCATGGACTTCTTATTGTCGAGGATGATTCATACGGTGATCTCTCATTTGCAGACGGCAAGAATCAGACGACAGAGTTGCCCTCGATTTTCTCACTTGAAGAGAAGCAAGGCGAGCATGTCCTGTATGTGGGATCTTTCAGCAAGACGGTAGCACCGGCGCTTCGAACGGGATGGGCTGCCGGCAACCGGCGTGTGATTGAGATGATGACGGCCGTGAAGCAGATGGCCGATTGGCAATCCAGTATGCTAAATCAGCGGATGCTGCACCATCTGCTCGAATCCAAGCATTTTCAGCTGGAGGATCATATCGGCATGCTGAATCGGGAATATGCCATCAGGCTCAAGCTGATGGTGGAACTGCTCAAACGTAGTGCTTGGAAGGATTCCACATATACCATACCTTCCGGCGGGATGTTCCTCTGGGTACAACTGCCTCCAGGATTGGATGGGGAGGCGCTTCTGAGAGCGGCTTTATTAAAGGGGGTTGCTTTTCTTCCAGGTTCCATGTGCTCTGCAACATCGGCACAAGATCGTATCCGCGAATGTATCCGACTGAATTTTACGCATCCCGGCCGGGATGAGCTGCTGCTCGGAATGAATCTCATCAGCGAAGCCGTATTGGAATTTACAGCCCGGAACTAGCCATGAGTCTTAGCGATATGCGAATCGTTTGTAACATAGGGAAAGCTGCTGAATGGAACTTGATCCGTTCAGCAGCTTTTTTTCATGACGGCTTTTGGTTGGGATAACGAGAGAACAGGATAACGAGTGACGCGGTGTAAATTTATGATTTCAGTACAGTGGCATAGTCTGTCAGAGCTTGGATACCGGCTGGCGTGAGGACGTAGCGTCCACGACTGACCCTGCGGAACCAGCCATAGTAATTCCGCTGCAGAATGTCGGAGGCGGACCCTACGCCGCTTCGCTCACGCACAGCAGCCGGGGAAATGCCGGACAGTACAATAGGCGAAGGTCCTTCCGGGGACTCGTGTCCATTCTGCAATTCACGTAAACGGCCTTCTTCCATTTCTGCTGAATTCATGGCTGCTGCGACGCGCAGCGTCTTTTCCCGATAGGCCGTCACTAGCTTAGCTCTCGTGATCCCGCCTGTGTTGTAATCGCCGCTGCGCTCCCGAAATTCATACAGCAGGCGTTCCTTCCGCCGAATGGCGGTTCGCCCTTGCTGCACGGCAATCTCCGGCTCACATAGCACTTCGACGAAGGGTGCCTTGGTTTTGTAAAAAGTTACCGTGATGAGACCCAGTCCAAGCTTACCGCATAACGCGGTGAGCTCACCCCATCGCTGATTGACGGCTCCTTTCTTCGCCCGGCTCTTCTCGACGGCAAGATATACATACGGAGTCAGCTTCAAACGCTCGATGCCCTGGAGCAGAAGGGCCAGATTGAATGTTTTCTTTAGCTCTACAATGAGCGGCTCATCGGTGCCGTCCTTCATTCCGACCAGATCGCAATTGCGCACCTCGCCTTTAACTTCATATCCGTTTATTTCAAAAAAGGCCTTCAGGGGAGCGTACAGCTCGGCTTCATGCTTTATCGCCATGATGACTCTCCTTTTTTATCCGTAAGATGCTGAAATATCGTGACGCGTGATTTCATTTTAGTATAGCATGTGAACGCTGTGATGGCTCATCCGTTCGTCGAATGACCGATGGTTAGTTAAAAAGCGTCTGCTTGACTTCGAAAATAAGGTCAACTATTCCAAGCAAGCAGCATAGGTATGTAATACACTTTTTCGATAATGGCATGTTTTCTAATGACGCTGTGGAATGGAAGCCAATCCCCATAAACAGACTCATAGGAGGTAGCGATATGGATATTTTCGAACGCATAGCATCGTATCGGGCAGAAGGCGACCGTTTGGCGTGGAGCGGCACATTCAGGGAATACATCGAAATACTTAAGAAGGATCCCTCTCCAGCCATGACGGCACATGCCCGTGTGTATGACATGATCGAATCCTACGGTTTCGAAGAGAGCGGGGGCCAGAAAAAATATAAATTTTTTGAGCAAGAAATATTCGGTCTTGATCGGGCTGTTGAGAAACTCGTTGAGGAATATTTCCATTCTGCGGCCCGCAGGCTTGATGTACGTAAACGCATATTGCTGCTTATGGGACCCGTCAGCGGCGGCAAATCGACCCTGGTTACGCTGTTAAAGCGTGGGCTGGAAAAACACTCACGTACAGACCGGGGAGCCGTATATGCAATATCGGGCTGCCCGATGCAGGAAGAACCGCTGCATCTGATTCCGCTGGAGCTTAGACCGGAGATCGAGAAGGAGCTTGGCGTCCGAATCGAGGGGAATCTGTGCCCCGCCTGCCAGCTGCGTCTAAAAACTGATTACGGCGGTGATATAGAGCTTGTTGAAGTGGAACGCGTGTTGATCTCGGAGGAAAACAGGGTCGGCATCGGAACCTTCAGTCCTTCTGATCCCAAGTCGCAGGATATTGCCGATTTAACCGGCAGCATCGATTTTTCCACGATCACGGAATATGGCTCCGAATCGGATCCGCGTGCTTATCGGTTTGATGGTGAGCTGAACAAAGCAAACCGGGGCTTAATGGAATTCCAGGAGATGCTGAAATGCGACGAAAAATTTCTATGGAACTTGCTCTCCCTGACCCAGGAAGGGAACTTTAAAGCGGGCCGATTCGCGTTAATAAGTGCGGATGAGCTGATTGTGGCCCATACCAACGAATCCGAGTATAAGGCCTTCATTTCCAATAAGAAGAATGAGGCTTTGCAATCCCGGATGATTGTCATGCCGATCCCGTATAATTTGCGAGTCAGTGACGAGGAGAAGATCTACTCAAAGCTGATCGGCCAAAGTGATATGAAGCATATTCATATTGCCCCGCATGCGCTCCGTTCAGCAGCGATATTCTCTGTCCTGACTCGTTTGAAAGAGACGAAGAAGCAGGGGATGGATTTGATCAAAAAGATGCGGATGTACGACGGGGTAGAGGTCGAGGGTTATAAAGAAGCGGATTTGAAAGAAATGCAGAATGAATATTTGGAAGAAGGCATGTCCGGTATCGATCCGCGCTATGTGATTAACCGGATATCCAGTGCTTTGATTAAGCAGGACCTTCAGTGCATTAATGCGCTGGATATGCTGCGGGCGATCAAGGACGGATTGGATCAGCATGCATCTATTGCCAAGGAAGAGCGGGAACGTTATCTGAACTTTATATCTGCCGCACGCAAGGAATATGACGATCTGGCCAAGAAGGAAGTACAGAAGGCTTTTGTCTATTCTTTTGAGGAGTCCGCCAAGACACTGTTCGAGAATTATTTGGATAACATTGAGGCGTTCTGCAATTGGACCAAAATCCGCGATCCGTTAACCGATGAGGAAATGGATCCCGATGAAAGATTGATGCGCTCTATCGAGGAGCAGATCGGTGTGTCGGAAAATGCGAAGAAGGCTTTTCGGGAAGAGATCATGATCCGGATTTCGGCCTATTCACGGAAGGGCAAGAAGTTTGAGTATCACAACCATGAGCGGCTTCGTGAGGCGATTGAGAAGAAGCTGTTCACCGACCTGAAGGATATCGTCAAAATCACAACCTCGACAAAAACGCCGGATGCCGTCCAGCTGAAACGGATCAACGAGGTGAGCTCCAGATTAATAGAAGAACATGGGTACTGCCCGGTATGTGCCAATGAGCTGTTAAGATATGTTGGCAGTCTGTTGAATCGATAGAGCCGCATAAAGGGCATTTTGAATCCGCCAGGATTTCATATGAAAACCACCCAGAACGTGAACTATGTCCTATTAAGACGCAGTTCATAATTGGGTGGTTTTTCATAATAAGGATAAATCGACCTGAATAGTGCGTGAATACACACATAATTAGGACTTTAGGTTTATGTTTAGGTGGTAAATATAGTCTATAATGGACCTTAAGTTACTTGAACTTGTGAGATTCATCACACTATTTAGGAGTGAATTTTTCGAAATGATTGATGTTTCCCCGAAAAGACGTCAACAGTTGGAGTATATCGGTTTAGATGACCACGGATTGGAGCTTTTGGCCAGTCATCGTGATGTATTTTCGAAAGTGGTGGATGAGGTCGTTGACCGATTTTATGCACAGATTGGTACGCAACCGCAGCTTATGCAGATTATTGAGCGCACTTCGAATGTGGAGCGGCTTAAGGAAACCCAGCGGGTATACTGGTTATCGCTTGCAAAGGGAAAAGTGGATGATGTCTATATTGCCGAACGGATTAAGATCGGACAAGTTCATTCAAGAATTGGACTAACAACAGATTATTATCTTGGAAGTTATATGGTTTATTTGGATATCGCCGCCGATTTACTGAAACAAATCGTACCGGATCATTGGGTTCAGGTCGTGCATGCATTAAGCAAGATGTTTAATTTGGATTCCCAGCTCGTACTGGAAGCTTACGAGATGAAAGAGAAAGAAAAGATTAGCAACTTGGCTACAGATCAGCAGAAAATGCTGGAAGCGATCACGGGTGCTGTTCAAGAATTGACTGCCATGATCGTGGAGCTGGATCAGAGCGCAGCGCTGATGGCGGACAATGCCATGAAGACAGCGGAAGCACAGCAAAATGCTCATACGCTGACCAGCGAACTGGGTGATGAGATTCTGCATATCGAGCGGATGGGAAGTCTGATCAGAGAGATCTCCGATCAGAGTCATTTGCTTGGCCTGAATGCAGCGATTGAGGCGGCTCATGCGGGAGAGCTGGGCAGAGGGTTCGAAGTGGTTGCTGGCGAAGTCCGCAAGCTGGCTACCAACTCCAAGAAGGCAATGGATGAAATCCAAACCAAAGTGAGTGGTATTATCCGCAAGCTGGGTCTGGTGGAACGGGAATCGGAGAAGACATCCGTGAGCGCACGTAACCAAGCGGCAAGCTCGCAGGAATTGGCTGCCTTTGTCAAAATGATGGAGAAGCTGGCGGATGATCTGGAATCGCTGCAGCATGAATATGATATTCAAAAGCACGATATCGAATTGGAGACCATTTATAGCTCTCGATAAATGACAGCAGAACCAGATGACTTATATTTATATCAATAAAACACGACAGCACCAGCAAATGGAGGTATTACTCCAATCGCTGGTGCTGCTGCGTTATATAGTGTTATTATCATTCGCCGACTTGTTAAATAAACCGCCGATGAAGCTTTTTTCCATCATAGGAGAATAGAATCGGCTTGTTCTCTATCATCGTATGCAGATGCACCGGTTTGCCCCAGAGCCGGTAAACATGGGGAACGGTGCGCTCCATATATTTCAGGTCAAGCTCGATGCCTTCGTACAGATGCTTGATCATCAGCTCACCGGAACGGAGGTGGTCGCCATCTGTCACTACGAGGTAAGGCGATCCGCCGTTGACACGGGAGACGACCAGCTGGTCTCGAATATTCTCCCAAGCCTTATCGGTGATTTTCCACTCTGCTCCTTTTTTCTCAAACACATAGAGATCCAGATCTCTCACCAATTCTTTGGTAAGATAATTGCGCAGAAAGGAGATGTCAGAATCATACTCACGTACATCGAATATCTTCTCTCGATCCCAGCGGCGCTCGATATCCTCAAAGATTTTAAGACCCAGGTAGTACGGATTCAGACTGTGGCGTGACGGCTGAACAACCGAGGCGTTAAGCTTGGCGAATTCCACTGTTTCATCGCTGGTCAGATCCATTTCCCGCAGGATGCGCTGATGCCAATATGAAGCCCAGCCTTCGTTCATGATTTTCGTCTCCATCTGTGGCCAGAAGTATAGCATTTCTTCACGGAGCATGCTCATAATATCCCGCTGCCAATCCTCCAGAATGTCGGAGTACTCCTGAATGAACCACATGATGTCTTTCTCGGGCTCAGGCGGGAAGCGCTTGGCTGAGGCTGCGTATTTGTCCGATTTCCCCTCATCCTCTTCGTCCATTCCCCATAAATCATCGTATCGGCCAGGTGGCTGCTGCCGCTTCGCTTCCACTTCACGCTCTTGCATCCGACGTGCGGTGTACCGTTCTTTATCTAGTTTATCGGGCCTTACAATCTGTGGATCCACATGCTCTTGAATCGCCAGTACAGCATCGATGAACTGCTCAACCGCTTCTGTACCATGCTCAATTTCATAGCGGGAGATCCGCTCGGCAGTGGCCGACATGCTCTCTACCATATTGCGGTTGGATACGGAGAAGCGGGCGTTGTTCTTAAAGAAATCACAATGAGCAAGGACATGAGCCACGATGAGTTTATTCTGGATCAGTGAATTGCCGTCCAGGAGAAACGCGTAGCAGGGATTGGAGTTAATCACGAGCTCGTATATTTTACTAAGTCCAAAGTCATATTGCATTTTCATTTTATTGAAGGTTTTTCCAAAGCTCCAATGGCTGAAGCGGGTAGGCATTCCATAAGCGCCGAAGGTATATATGATGTCTGCCGGGCAGATTTCGTATCGCATAGGGTAAAAATCAAGACCAAAGCCTGTAGCGATTTCGGTAATCTCCGCAATGGAACGTTCCAGTTCCGCGATCTCGTCTTGGTGCACGAGGATTCCCCCTTCGTCATGAAAAACTTGGTTCTTATCATTTATATGGAATCCTGCTGCAGATATGCGGGCTGCATAAGGGAATCGGAGAAATGATGTAATAATGAACATTATCTTGATCTTCTCGGTCGGGAGACGTAGTGTCTTCTACGTCCGGATAACGATGCCGAGCAGGTGGATTTTGGGTTATAATGGGATTGGAATCCGGCGAGTTTCCTAATTAAATGCATTTATTAACCGTTGGATTATTCGATAAATACCAGGGAGGCAGAACAATGATTGATTTTCCTAAACCGGATGTAGAGCAATTTTTTCAAACGTATGCCATTCGTACATTTGGCATCAGCGCCGATGAATCACGCCTCGTATTCAGCAGCAGCCTGAACGGTAAGTTTAATTTATGGGCCATGGATCTAGAAGGAGAGAGCCCCTATCCTTATCCCCTTACATACAACGATCAGATCGCGAGCTTCATTAAGCTGGACCCGGAAGGGCGGCATATCTTAACGGCGTTCGACCGTGATGGAAACGAGAATTATCAATTTCATGCGCTGCGCTGGAACGGCGGAGAGCCTATGCCACTGTTTAACGGAGCTGATCCGAATGATAAGCATTACTTCGTTCACCTGTCGGAGGACGGTAAACGTATGTACTATGTCACATCCAAAGACAATCCGTCCTTCTTGAATTCGCATGTATATCATCTGGATACACAAGAGGATCAACTGCTCCTTGAAGGCAAGGAGACGTCGACTGAATTATGTGCCGTAAGCCCGGATGAGAAGACGATCGCGTATACCAAAATGTACGCAAACACCTATTATGTAAGCTATGTGAAGCGTGAAGGCGAGGAAGCGGTGTGCTTGACGCCTTCGCCTGAACAGGTGCATATTTCGGGAAATGTGCTGTTTACCGGCAACGATCAGGTCATTTTCGCTACGGATTATGAATCGGAATTTTCCTATGTAGCACGCTATGACATCACGCAGCAGAAGTTTGAGCCTCTGTGCCGCATCGATCGGGAGAGCGTTCAGGTCATGCGCTATCATAAGGATTCCCGGACTCTCTACATCGTCACGGAAAGAGGAGTGGAGGATCGATTGTATGCCTATTCGCTCGACAGTGGTCAATTAACCGCCATTCCTCTTCCGTCGGACATTGTGGAACAGCTGAATGTCACGAAGTCCGGTAATCTGTACCTGCTCGCCCGAGGTGCGGTGAAGCCGCTTAACATTTACCGTTACGCAGGCGGCTCATGGAGTATGATCACGAAGAATGTGCTGACAGGGTTGACCGATGAGGACATGGTGACGCCGGATGTCGTGACATATCCATCTTTTGACGGGATGGAGATCGAGGCACTTCTGTTCCGCGCCAAAGACAACGTGGCAAACGGTTATACCGTGTTCTGGCCGCATGGGGGCCCGCAAGCCTCGGAGCGCAAGCAGTTCCGCTCCATGTTCCAATATATCCTTGCAAAAGGATATCACATCTTCTGTCCGAACTTCCGGGGAAGCACCGGTTATGGCAGTTCTTTCGTAAAATTGGTGGAGCAGGATTGGGGCGAGGGACCGCGCAAGGACTGCTTGGCAGGCATGGATTGGCTGTTTGAGCAAGGGATTTCGAGCCGTGAGAAGCTCTTCGTTATGGGCGGAAGCTACGGCGGTTATATGACCCTGCTGCTGGCTGGCCGAAATCCGGAGTATTTCAAAGCAGCGATTGACATCGTCGGCGTCAGCAATCTGTTTACCTTCTATAACTCGGTACCCGAGCATTGGAAGCCGATCATGGAGCGTTGGATCGGTGATCCCGAGCGTGATAAGGATCGCTTTATCAAAGATTCACCGATTACATACCTGGATAACATGGTGAACCCGATGCTCATTGTTCAAGGAGCTAATGATCCGCGTGTCGTCAAGGAAGAGTCGGACCAAATCGTCGAAGCGCTGCGGGCCAAGGGCCGGGATGTGGAATACCTGGTGTTTGAGGACGAAGGTCACGGAATTACCAAGAAGGCCAACGAAAAAATCGCCTACGCTCGAATGGATGAATTCCTGAAACGTAATCAATAAGCAAGACGCAAATCACTATAAAAAGAGAGGCATACCCGAGGTTCATTCGAACCTTAAGGTATGCCTCTTTGACTATCTATTTATCGATATCTTCGCTCGGATTCCAGAGCTTGATGCCATCATCCTCCAAGATACCCAGGGTCACATCCGAAATATTGGGATCCTGATTTAGCAGGGCGTTGATCCTCATCTTGGAATGGCCAGCCTCAGCCAGGGTCATTCCCTTCTTCAGTTCAATATAGGCCTCTACATGATAATTTCGGCCTTCCTGCAGAATTCGCAGGCGATTGATATCACGAACGTCCCGATCGCTTAGAATGAGCTGGGATATCTTCTCTTCCACTTCATTTGGAGCGGCTACTCCAATTAAGCCAACCATGTTATCGTAGCCTACCTTAAATGCCACGCCTACCATGAGACAGCCGATCAGGATGGTCGCAATTCCGTCCAGGATGAGGAAATGGAAGAAATGGGCGAACACAATAGCAATGAGAGCGAAGAGGGCACCCAGTGTTGCCACGATATCTTCATAGAACACCAGTCTTGTTGGCGGGGCAGCACGGCCTGCGTGCTTGAAAGCCGCTGGCAGCAGGGCAAGCCCGGATGCCTGAACGCGCGTTTCTTTCATAATCTCTTTCATGGCTTTGAACAGAATCGAGCCGTCGATGAGTACGGCGACAGCCAGCACAATGAAATTGAGCCAGAAGTTTGTGGCTTCCTCCGGATGCTTTAACAGCTTAAAGCCTTTAAGGATCGTCTCATAGGCCATAATGGTAACGACGATCACCGCCACCATACAGACCAGATTTATGACCCTACCGAAGCCGGTGGGAAACTTCTTGGTCGGCTTTCGCTCGGCGAGCACGCTGCCGACAAATACAAATCCCTGGTTCACGGCGTCTGCCACCGAATGCATGGCCGATGCGAACATGGTTCCGCTGCCGCTGACCGATGCGGCAATTCCCTTGATAACCGCTAATCCCGTGTTGCCAAGTGCCGCAATGGCAGAAGAGGTATTTCCTTTCTTAATGAGCTGCCATGTGTTCTTCAACCTAAACCCTCCATCAATAATGTCAAATGTCTATCATTTCCGAAGAATATTTTATCATGCAGTTCCAATTTAAGGATATACATTCTTCCGGGGCCAGATTATTCTTTCGTCAAATTTTCAATTTTTTGTTTGCATTAAACATGATGTACTCATAACTTCATTTGTAACCCAATATATTATGATTACAGTGGGAAATAAAGGGAGGCGTGAGCCAGCGGGTAAGTATTAATCTCAATTATGGTGGAGCGGGTTATTTGGCTAACGAGCAGGTGTAAATGGCCTTGCAGCAAGGTGAATAAGCGTAAGGAGGAAATATAATGAAAGCGTTAACAAGCCCGGAGGCAGCTAAAGACAAGACAAATGAGGAATGGGGCCTGATTATATGCTCCAGATGTGACGAGATGGTGGATACAATCCCAAGTGACGGCGTGAAGATTATTTATGGATACTGCGGGAAAGGAGAATGCAAAGGGGCGGAATCTCTTAATTAATGAATGACCATGGTGATCCTGCATTCATTAACTGTTTCAAAGTAATGAATCTTTTGCTGTCGCTGCGTCTTCACAATTCATAGCGTTGTAATGCGTAATTCATAACATAAAGGCAATCCGAAGGTTAGCTATTCCTCGGATTGCCTTTATGCATTGTTTAACGGTTTAACGAGACATCTCTTAACTATGTCTTCTTCGTCCCAGAATCAGCCATGCTCCGCCAAGTACTAGCATGACGGCAATGACAGGCTGTATGAATGACAGGTAGCTCATTACCGGTCCTATTGAGAATACAACGAAGAACAGCAGGGAGAGCACAGTCAGAATGTTAATTGGAATAAGCAGCCACTTGTTACGCGAACCGAACCAGTAGAACTCAAACAGTCCTGCGGCGGCCGCCAGAATAAAGCCGGGCCACATGGATCCCCAAGAGTCGAACAAGGTGGCGATTTGGCTGACAATACCGGCAGTGAGCAGGACGCCGCCTGGTATTAACAGTCCGATTCCCTTGCGTCCAACAAGTGAGAAATACATCCAGTGGAAAAATAATCCGAGTGGGATCACAAACATCGTGGGCCAGAATGTGGCAAAGATTGTGCCGGGTCCAACCGTTCCGCCTTGATTTAAGAGTAAGTAAGCGCCGAGCAGGATGAGCAGAGGTGCCAATATGGTACGTTTCATCATCAAACGTCGTTCCTTTCCTTATGTAAATGGATTAATCCAAGAATACCATGCATGAGCCGGAGTGTCCTCAGTCCATCGGGGAATGTTTAACCTAGACTTTAGTCTAGGAAGGTCATCCGATTGGCTTAGTGGGAGGGTGATGCGTTTATATAGTGCATAAGGAACTTGCAGACCATATTCGAAAAAAGACAATCCTGCTGAAGTGTTTACATTGCAGGACTGTCTTCGGATGAACAAACTTTAAGATGGCTTCTTGGTATACATGAGACCGACGGTTTGAGGACCACAGTGACTGCAAATGACACAACCAGCTGTCGAAATGCTAACCTGTTTAGCACCGGTTTTCTCTTGCAGCTGCTTCTGCAGGAAGCGGGCTTCCTCTTCTGCCATGGTATGTACAACAACGATCAGATCATTGTCCATGTTATCAACTTGCGCCAGCGCATTCTGTATCATTTGGTCGAGGGCCTTCTCCTTCTTGCCGCGAACCTTGTATGCAGGCGTCATACTGCCGTCCATGACTTTGATAACCGGACGGATTTTCAGCAGGCTGCCAATAATATTCTGCATGCCGGAGCAGCGCCCGCCTTTATACAAATAATCCAGCGTATCAACAACGAATTCGCATTCCACTTCATTCACGATACTGCTTAATAACTTCACGATCTGCGGTATCGACGAGCCTTCACGGGCCGCATGCACAGCCTTCATGACAAGCAGTCCGATACCCGAGGAAAGATTCCGCGAATCAAAGACCGTGACCCGGCCTTCAGGAAGTTCTCCCGCAGCTATCAGCGCATTTTGGTAAGTGGAAGAGAGCTCTGAGGAAATGCTTAGGAACAAAATATCTTCACCTTGCTCGATGGAGGGCGTGAAGGCGGCAATGAAGTCAGACGGTGAGGGAGCTGCTGTTTTGGGCAGACTGCCGGTCTGATCTACTTTGGCGTAGAGCTGCTCGGGAGTAATGTCGACTCCATCGCGTAAGGATTGTTCTCCAAATACGACATAAAGCGGAACAATGCCGATATTATATTCTTCTATCCACGAGGACGGCAAGTCGCAGGTGCTGTCAGCAAAAATTCTAATTGTACCAGGCATGAACATCTCCCTTTATCTACTAATTGAATCTGTAATACTAGAATACCTTGTTTGATCAGAAAAGGGAATCTATCATCATCGTTTTGCATGTGAATGTGGGGCGAATGCTCGAAAAAGTGTAAATATGCAACTTCAACAACAAGTTTTCCGTTTAGGATGATGGAGGTGGTTATATGGCAAAGTTAAAGCATCTGAGTAAAACAATTGTAGCAGTAACTACAGCGATGCTGTTCTTGGCGATCGCTGCATGCGGTGGCAAGCAAACTTCTCAGCCGCCTGTTGACCCCAATCCGATAGAGGATGGTTTCAAAGAGCCTGCTATATCGGAGGAGGAGCCAAAGGGGAAGATGAACCAGGGACAAGGTACTGATGCAGGAGAATCAGATAACCGTCATGCTCAGCTCCCTGCAACCAAGGATTTTGAGCTTGAGCTGGAAGGGATGAAAGAGACCAAAACAGCCAAACTCGCGGAAGGGGACGGCTATGCGCTGTATATTTTTGATATCTTTTCCTTTGACGCAGAAACCGGCAAGCTGACCATGAATGTTGATAAAGATTACTATGTGGAAATTACGAAGCTGCCTGCGGACTATGACAGCGATGAACTTCAGACACAAGCAGAGAAGGAACTTGAGGAGATTGGCAAAGTCCGTGCAGCTGAAGACAGTGAAAGGAGTCAGGCCATGCAGGATGCATCCGTGTATATGATAGGTGAAGGCGAAAGTCTAACCAAGATCTATATTGTTGATGAAATTGATGGGCAAGGTTATATTTTTCGCGTGAATAGCCCTCACCGCGAACCATCCGAAGGATTTGCGCCGCATGCCTTTACATCGCTGAGCTCAATTGTTAGTCTATAATGCTATCTAAACTATAATAGCCTCTGCTATTCCCGTAAGGCTGGAACAGCAGAGGCTATTATTCATGTGTTGTATGAAAGTACATCTAAACGTTTAGGGAGTCGTCTCCAGATATTGCTTGATGAAGTGCAAAGCATTGGCATTCCGTTTGGTATCTCCCCGAATCCCCGCGAACATTTCTTTTTTCAGTAAAGGCAGTTCTTCACTTAGCTTACTGTTCATAATATCGATGGCAAACACATGCTCTGAACCATCTTCCTCGTTCTTGCCCTTTAACAGCATCTCCGGCGTCAGCATATCCTTCAGCTCGCCTTCCACCTCTGGTTCGAGCGGCCGTACCATGCCTTGATTACCAACCCAATTAAAGGCATTCTGATCCATGATATACAGATCCGGGCGTTCGGTGGTCAACACTAACAGTGCCTTTTGCAGCATGACCGCATCCTGTGGATTGCTGGAATCCAGAGGAGGCACATAGTTCAGTGTAACCGTGACACGTTTCCATTCAGGAAATTGTGCCAAAATCGCGTCTTCGATCGGTTTAAGGTCTTGTCCTGCATCCTGATTCATATAAGAGCCGAGGAACATGACTTCCAGATCTACCGGAGGCAAACTGGCCAGACGTTCTTTCTCCGCTTGGTGATTGAAAATGCTGATTACGATATAAACAAGCAGGCCGACCAGAGCGATGCCGCCGAGCACATGAAATTTATAATAACGGAAGAAATGATCGGTTTTTTCCGCTGTCCCGGCAAATTTCTTGTATTTACCGTACCTTTTCTGATTCATCTCTTCTAAAGATTTACGATTCTCTTCTTCCAGGATGAACTTGTAGGCTTTGGTGGTTTCGGCAAATTCGGCTTCAATCTCCTCGGCCCGATCCGGTTCCCGCCTTTGATGAGAGCGGGTCTGGCGCATGAGCAGTGTATATCGGTCATCAAGCTGTTCCCTGGTTGCATCCTCAGGAAGACCTAGCCGCTCATAGGCTTCTTTCATTTGGTCCATTCATGTCACCTCTTCTATAACTGTGAGAGTTTCCTAATTACCAGTATATAGTGTAGAGGTGGTAGGTTACAACGTTATGAAGATGTTTCGCCACTGGTTTGCATGATTATGGGTATAGTATGCACAAGACGTAGGACCTTTAACAGCATTTCTCGCTCATGATAGCATGCTATAATCCGTTCATGAGCGAAGAGGAGGAGAAATAACAGAGATGAAGGAACAGAATAACAAGTTACGCGGTTCAGAAGAGTTGATTGAAGAAATCAATCGGACTTCTATTTCTGAAGGCATGGTGGCGGTATGGTTTCTAGGGCAGGAGAGTGTTGTGCTTAAAGGGGGAGATGCCATCATTTATATCGACCCTTATATGTCGGATGAGTTGGAGCGCAAAGCAGGAATCAAGCGGGCCTTTCCTGCACCGCTTACCCCTGAGCATATTACGAATGCAAACATGGTGTTGATTACCCATGAGCATGATGACCATATGGATCTTGCTACGATTTCGGTCATAGCCAAACAGAGTCCAGAGACTATGTTTATCGCCCCTGCATGCTGCCATGAAGCCATGCGTGGAGCAGGCGTGGCCGCAGAGCGTTTGTTGGCTGCTAGGTGTGATCAGTGGCAGGAGTTTGACGGTTTTCGGCTGATGGTCATTCCTGCGGCCCATGAAAATTTGGACGAGCATGAGGAGTTAGGACATCGATATGTCGGATATCTGGTGGATATTGGGGGCGTTTTGTTCTATCATGCGGGGGATACTGTTGTATATCCGGGCTTGATTGAGAGATTGCAAGCCTATTCGATTGATATCGGGATGCTGCCGATCAACGGGGGGGATGCATTCCGCCGGCGGGACGGGATTGTTGGCAATATGGGCTTCCGGGAGGCAGCCGAGCTCGCCGCAGCGTCGAACATCGACCTCACCATTCCAATGCACTATGATATCTTCCCTTGGAATGGAGAGAAGCCAGGGTACTTTGTGGATTATTGTTATGAGAATTATCCATACATGAAGACCAAGGTGATGGCGCGGACGGAACGCTTGATATATGTAAAAGCTCAATAAAGAGGAATACGCATCGCAGTTTTTTTAGAATGCGGGGCAATGAGTTTGCAATTTTTCGGATTGACAAGCATATGATTTAGACATGCTCTAATAAATGGAGATGGGGATATGTTGTCATTGCGAAAACATGTCATTATTGTGATCGGTAGCTTACTGATCTCGATAGGGACTAATTTCTTTCTTGTCCCGCATAAGATTTTGGATGGCGGAGTTATCGGTATAGCTTTAATTGCAAACTATGTGTTCGATCTACATATCGGATTTGTCATTGTTTTATGCGGGATCCCTATGTTTATAGCAGCCTGGGTCCTTAATCGCGAGATCTTCTATAACAGCCTCTCAGGTATGCTCATTTCTTCCTTTATGATTGATTTGCTCTCACCGCTACGCAGGGAGGCTGCACAAATCCTCGCCACCAATATTCTCTTTAGTGCTCCTATCGGAGGTGCGCTCATAGGAATCGGTCTTGGGTTCATGCTCAGAAACGATGCAAGTACGGGGGGGACTGATTTGTTAGCCCATTTTCTGGCGAAATATGTGCCATTGAATGTAGGGCTTATCATTTTGTTTATGGATGCCATGATCATTGGTGTTGGTGGTATCTTGCTGTCGGGCAGCACCTTCATGTATTCGCTTCTGACCATCTTTGCAGGCGGGGTGACTACAGGAATATGCACCCACAAGTATTCATCCCCCCGAAAAAAGATCCATTAGAAAGACCAACAAGCCTATCAAGAGAAGACTTGATAGGCTTGTTGGTCTGTTTCTCGCGGAATTATTTGCTTGCTTTAGCTCTTTCAAAGGCATGAATATAAGCGCGTGCCTTCTCTGTAATCAGATTGAAGTCGCCACTGCGGAGTGCGTCTTTGGTCAAATCGGATCCGATACCCACGGCAAATGCGCCAGCCTCTATCCATTCATGCAGGTTGTCCAAATTGACGCCTCCTGTAGGCATGATGTTGGCCTGCGGAAGCGGACCCTTAAGCGATGGGATGACCGATGGAGCGTACAGATTACCTGGGAAGAGCTTGATGACATCGACACCAAGTTCCAGGGAAGCTATAATATCATGCACGGTTACAGCACCTGGCATAACGGGAATGCGGTAGCGGTTGCAGAGCATAATGGTATCACGATCGAAACTGGGCGAGACGACAAACTCGGCACCGGCCAAAATGGCAATTCTGGCAGTTTCGGCATCGAGTACCGTACCGGCGCCGATGATGGCATAGTTGTCCGCTAGCGGATCTTCAGATGTGTACATTTTTGATAGGGTTGTCATGGCTTCGGTCGCAAACGGTACGGTCATGGTGACTTCGATTACTTTGATTCCGCCTTCAATCGCATGCTTCGCAATCTCGACCACTTGTTCGGGAGAATCTCCACGAAGTACGGCTACAACGCCTGCATGGTGAATCTGTTCGATCAGTCTCAATTTTTTCATGCGACACACTCCGTCTCTATGTAGTAGATAAAATGCCCCGTATACAAAGTATCGTCAGCGCTCGATATGAATCGAATTACCACGAAGCTGCTCAACCTCTTCCCATGTAGGAAGCGCCTCCCAATCACCAGGTGCTTGAATAACTAAAGCCCCGGTTAAGCCGCCAAGGGCCAGAGCCTCTTCCGGCGTCCACCCTTTGGCAATGCCTGCCAGGAACCCGGCACAGAAGCCGTCACCTGCTCCCACGGTATCCACAACGTGCTCAACCTGTTCAAAGGGCAGGGAGTAAATATGGTCCTGATGAACAATGACATTGCTGCCATTGAGGCTCTTGATAACAGATATGGCGGGCAGCCGCCGGAGGCGATCAATGATGATCTGCTCATCTTCTGTTTCGAACAGCAGCTTGCACTCATCATAACCGGGTAAAAAATAATCGCAGGATTCTGCAAGCTCCAGCAGCACAGGACGTGCTTCCTCGATGTTCCATAATTTAAGCCTGACATTAGGATCAAAACTGATCCGTACATTATTGGCTTTACATAATGAAATGACATGACGAATCGTTTCCAGACAGCTGCTGTTCAAGGCTGCAGTGATCCCCGTGAAGTGAAGGATATGTGCGCTGGCTATGTATTCAGGATCGATATGTTCCGGCTTAAACTGACTCGCGGCGGAGTCTTTGCGGTAGTAATAAACTGAGGATTGCCCGCGGACCTTTTGTCTTAGCATGAGGCCAGTGGGTCCTGTATCCGTTTGTCTGGCGCGGGAAATGTCAACCCCCTCGCCTCGAAGCGCTTTCAAAATACCGGTTCCGATCGGATCATTGCCGAGTTGACCAAACCATCCACTGCTGCAGCCGAGTCTGGCCAGGCCAATAGCGAGGTTGCTTTCAGCACCTCCGAAGGATTGTGCCATGCTTCCGCCCTGGCCGATACCCTTCGCTCCTTCGGGATATAATAAACCCATGGACTCCCCGAACGTAATGACGTCGATGGGACGCGTATCAATCATCATTGTGAGCTACCCCCTATATTCCATTTTCCACTACTAACACTTTACCTTGAGAGGCAGGATAACACAATCATTAATCATATAAAATAAATAGCCTCCTATCGGGAAGGATAGGAGGTAGGAAGACGCATATTTTCGATCACGCCTAACAGTAGTTAGAATCCTTTATACTGAGGCTCTTCTTGTTCGAGCTGCTGCACCCGCTGGGCTACTTGGTCTACGACTTGCTGTGTTTGTTGTGCAGCAGCAGTGAATAGATCTTTGGCATTTTGGTCTTGCGTAGACAATGCGAATTGTTCAAGGCTCGCCTGAGCGCTTTTCAGGGAAGAAAGACATGTTTTGACATCGGAAGCTACGGTCATTGTGTTTGATCACTCCTTTCATGCGTAATAATGTACGCAATATGCCTAGGAACCATGCATGGAGTAGATGCTGGGTAATAATGGAGTAATTTGTAAAGGGATATTGGATCATAATCTATAGTGTGAGTATTGAGATGAATATAAGTTAAGGGGGAGTGTGTGTGCCGCAATGGTTAGAAATTGTTCTTAGAACCTTGTGTGCGGTCGTTGTTTTGTTCTTCATGACTAAATTGCTTGGAAAACGCCAGGTGTCGCAGCTATCCTTTTTCGAATACTTGACAGGGATTACGATCGGTAGCTTGGTTGCTTATATATCCCTGGATCTTGAAGCGAATTGGTATTTAGGATTAATTGCGCTGGGGGTATGGGTAGCCTGTTCTTTGCTTATCGAGTATATACAGCTCAAGAACAAGAAAGCCAGAGACTTTATTGATTTTAAGGCGACTGTGCTCATTAAGGATGGAAAGATATTGGAAGATAATTTGAAGAAAGAGCGCTTGTCTTCCGATGAGTTAATGGAGCAGTTGAGGAAAAAGAATGTGTTTCAGGTTGCTGACGTAGAATTTGCCATCATGGAGTCCAGCGGTGAGATCAACATTTTGCAGACCCGAGAGAGTTTACCTCTGACTCCTAAGGATCTTGGCATTCAGGTTGCATCTGAGAAAGTAGCCCAAGTCGTCGTCATGGATGGCCAGGTGATGGATGAACCACTACGCGTGATGGGGTTCAATCAAGGATGGCTGATGGAAGAACTGGACAAGCAGGGGGCCAAGCTCTCTGATGTATATCTTGCGCAGGTAGATACCTACGGACAATTGACCATCGATTTGTATGATGATCAAATTCAGACACCTCAAAATGAGGAACGGAAGCTGCTATATGCAAATTTAAAGAAATGTCAGGCGGATTTGGAATTGTTCAGCCTTAGTACGAAGAGCAAGAAGGCGAAAGAAATGTACGAGCAGAGCTCCAAACAGATTGAGAAAATTTTGGCAACAGTCAAAACGATCCTTACTACGTAAGCGCATGTCCGAGTCATAAAACAATCGAATCTGGAATAGGATATGTTTGTGTATGACAAAAAGGAGTCGGTTGCCGCCGACTCCCCGCACAGCAGATGATCGCCTGCAAGGCGGATATTTGCTTGCAACCAGACGTAAGAAATAGATTCATCTGTATGAGGGACGGGTCTATTTCTTATTATGGAAGGCAAGGATCGAAACGACCAGAGTGGCGAACGATATCATTAAAGCCAAAGCTTCATTTACGCCCATGCCTATCACCTCCTGCTGCCACCCTTGCTAGCTGGTCTACTGTACTATATAATATGCCAATTGCTTACAATAAAAGAACCTTTTTTGGGAAGCGCTTACATAAAATGTTGATTATTTGTTAAGATTCTTAGTTATATTGATTAACAAACTGGGAGAGCGGTGACGCCGCTCTCCTGTCTTCGATTGGGAGGGGAAGTTCCAGGCGTCAGGATGATCCGGATTCACGCGGGCTTCTAACTTGAATTGGGTTGAGGTTTTCTTCTGCGCTTGCGTTTACGGAACATAGCGGCTATCCAATAGAAGATAGGGATAAACTCCATCAGGAGGAAGAACATGGCCATGCCGAAGGAATTGAAGCTTTCAAGGAATTGAATGGGGTCTTGTGCATATTGGTAGGCAAGAACGATAGCCGTTCCACCCAATATCACAATCAACGGTCCATCCATGTCTTTAAGCTTTAAAAGTGTCGCCAAGCATCTTACTCCTACTTGGATCAGGAAGGCGCTGTGCAGAAACAGTGAACTGCTCCATAGCCCGATGACAAGCGGATCAGAATTGCCGAGAATTCCACTGGCCGAGCGCATTAATTCAATAAGTGGATATTGCATTTCCCGTCCTAAATAGGGGCCGAAATTCAGTATAGCCGTCGCCCATTGGAATAATGAGGCTAATACTACCAGTATGCCCGCTGCAGCGAGGTTACGAAACGATCTCCGATCGAATTTGAGATAGGGTGCGAGAAAGAGAAAGACGATCCATTCAGCGAAGAAGGTAAGACAGAATAGGCTATCCTTGATTACCGAGTCGTAATTACGATGCCTGATGAAGGCGATCATCATTTCAGAATGAGCATCCTGGAAGAAAAATACATTTATTGCTACAATCGTAACGACGATGACGATAAACAGCCCGTCCGAAATATAGATCATTGTTTCCAATCCCCATCTTGCTGTAATGATAATTACAAAGCCGACAACAAGTATGACCATCCACTGCGGCGATTCTCGCATGTAATTGGTACTAAAGAATAAAGTGAAGCTTTCAATATCCATGGCTGCATAATTGATGGACCAGAATAGAATCAGAGCGACAATTGGGAAATGAATCCACTTGGTGACGAGCTTATCGCCAAAATCGACCCAAGGCCGCTGAGGATCCCAGAGTCCCAATCTTACTGTAAACCATAGAAAGAATAAACTCATCGCATAACCGCCCAGAATTGCAAGCCAACCTAAATAAGCCGAGTTGTGCAGGAGAGGGCTTACCAGAAAACCGGTAGGTATGGCGTTCAGGTAAATAAATCCGAAACGGAATAACTGCCAGGGCGTGTTGCGCATGATCGGTTCGTACATCCTTTCCGTTTAGAATTGATCCATCCAACCGAACAACAAGAGAATCAATTGGTTGGGGGTGATCCATCTATCGTTCACTACTGCAACGAAGTTCCATGCTGACAGTAAAATGATCAGGATGAGCATCGTCCATTTTTCGCGTGGTGCTCGTGTCTTTTTCTTCGCCATATACCATTCCACCAAAGAATATACGAGAAACAGAAGAGCGATCATGACATTCTCCTTTATTCCGGCTTCGTTCTCAAAATGGTTCCAAAGTTGCGGATTCTGATATCCGTAACCACTTCGATCTCAACTTCGTTCTTATAATATTCAGGCCAGTTAGCACGAACCTTTTCCCAGTGATCCGGGTAGTTCCAATCCACCAGCATACCTAATTGCACGACGTCTGCACCTACCCGCTGTGACGCATGCAGAGCCTTCCTCAAATCCTCAGCGACTTGATTGTTGAGCTCGCGTTCGATAATCTCCTTCACCTCTGGTGTATCGTATTGATTATGGTTTCGTTTGTACACTACATCTCCCGAACCGCTTAATTTAATTGTGAACACTGGGTGGCCCGAAACCATACGTACCGATCTGCTGGACTTGGTTGAAATTAAGTAAACGCTGGCCTTACCATTTTCATTCCATGAAACAGTATAAAGCGGAGTCTTAATTTCATTAACAGCCCAACTGATAGTAAGCGATTCCTTCAATGGGAGGGTGGTCCGCATTTTATGATTCTGGAAAAACGCCGTTCCTTGAACGCCCGTCCAAGGCTCCAGCTTTTCTTGCTCGGCTACCATTGGCTTCAAACCGGCTGTCAGATAGGTTAAAGCATAACCCTGATTACCTGATTCGGCGTAAAGGCAATCCCTCAGATTAGTTGGGATCATATTGTGTTGTTCTGCAATGCGGATAAGAACCTCTGAAGGCATCTGTTCATAGATTGGAGTCAGTTCTGCCACTTTCTTCGCGTCTCCCGGTGCGACCATGAGGTAAGTATTGAGGTTCGTGGTCGGTTCACGCTGAAGCCAATCCATCAGATCCTCCAAACCTGCTTCCGCGTAGCTTCTGCCAACGACAACAATTCGAGTGTGACTGAAATCAAATCGCCGGGTGAGATCTCGTTGGATCAGTTTCAGTGCATCTTGAACTGTAGATGCTTCTCTGGTAACCATGGCATAGGGGGCTCCGTTTCCGTGTCCGCCAGCCTGCTGTCCTGAGGTGAGCCTGTTTGGCAGAGGAGTGCTGATGGTAACTTCCGTGCTGCCCTCTTGCTTTCCCTTGTTCACATATAATGCAAATACAAAGGCCTGTTGGTTGATTTCAACCTTGGTTTGATTTTGGGAGCAGCCCATTAACGGCGAAAAAGTCAGTATAAACATGAGACAAATAAATAGAGACCTCATGATCGATCCCTTCTCCTTATATTGTTGTTGGAAGCATACGATTTAGGGCGGTTCTTCATACGCATGGAAGGTACTCGTATCAAGGTGTCTTTCCATTCGGACAGCACAAGAGGTGCGACCGGCTGCAAATAAGGCGTATTGAATGACTTAAGGGAAGCCACATGTCCATATACAAGGAAGGCGGCGGCAAATACTCCGATCAGGCCGAGTGTCCCTCCAAGAATAAGAATAGGAAAACGCAGCAGGCGGAACGTTAACCCAAGCTCGAAATGCGGAATGATGTAAGAAGCAATGCCCGTTATTGACACCACTATCACCATCGGGTTGGATACGATCCCGGCATCCACTGCGGCCTGACCAATGACAATAGCTCCGATAATGGATATAGTCTGGCCGACGGGCTTGGGGATTCGGGTTCCAGCTTCCCGAAGCCCCTCGAAGGTAAGCTCCATAATCAGCGCTTCCATCAATGCCGTGAATGGAATGTTTTCACGTGATGCCGTAATAGTGATGAGCAGGTCGGTCGGGATGATGGAAGGTTGAAATGTCGTTATTGCCACATACAGCGAAGGCAAGAGCAGTGATATGACGGCAAAAAGGAAACGAATCAATCGTATCCAGCTGGAAGAGAAGAAACTGTGATAGTAATCCTCGGATGACTGGAGCAGAGAGAACAGGGTAACGGGTACGAGCAGTGTGGAAGGCGTCCCATCCTGCATGATGCCAACTCTTCCTTCCAGAAGAGATGCAGCAACGGAATCTGGTCGTTCCGTGTACTGGAACTGCGGGAAAGGGGATACGACGGCTTCCTTCATCTGTTCGGATAAGGTGCTGACTCCAAAAGCCCCGTCAATTGATATGCTGCTCAATTTCTGGTCCAGCTGTGAAACGATCCCGGGTTTGCATAAACCGTCGATATATACCATGTATACGGTAGTTTTGGAATAGTCACCGATCTGATAACGAATGGTCTTAAGATCAGTGTGTTTAATTTT
Organism: Paenibacillus solani; assembly: GCF_001277345.1. Classification (GTDB taxonomy): domain Bacteria; phylum Bacillota; class Bacilli; order Paenibacillales; family Paenibacillaceae; genus Paenibacillus_AQ; species Paenibacillus_AQ solani. The sequence continues at coordinate 178,568 of NZ_LIUT01000003.1, read as the reverse complement.
ATGCCGGAGCAGGGACAAGTTTGTATTGATGTCTTCGATGAAGGCTTCTTGGGGGCCGTTAACGACTTGCTCATTCTGAGATTCGGAAACCGCCCTTTTTTGATACTGGACGATATCGAATAAATAACTTTCCGACAATGACTCTACAATCATGGCGGCATTCCCCGACACAATCATATTTGCAACGTAATCCGCAGAGGAAGAAAGCTCGAATGGTACCGACAGCATATCTCCGCGATCCAACCGATCAATGAAACTGTCAAAATGCTCCTCCACTGCTGCTGACTTTTTAATCAACGGACTGATGATGTTTTCCTGCAGCATGCGGTTGTCGACGATGGACTCTATGTAGATCATCGTGCATGCTGAGCCGTGGATGCGCAGCGCTTGATAGACGACATCCTCGCATTTTTCCAGTCGTTGTTTAACAAGGGCCAAGAGGTCGTATTGCATTTTCGGTTTCATTAAGGCTTCCCTCCCTTGCGGGTATGTAGTAGAGGTTAATCCTTTGTTAGGTTGCCATGGTCTTCGAAAGTTATACCGGGTTTTTCAAAGAAATTGATCAAAAGCTAACAATAAATTTCAAAGAAGGCCGGCAGTATACAGTGTGAATTTGCATAAAAAAACGCCACGGAGCGAAAGCTCCGGGCGTTTTCTCATTTGTTACGATTTTGATTTTCTTTTTCGAATGGATTGTTTAATTTTTTGAAGTAAGGGTCTGCGGTAAACGGTGAGTATGATACGCATCAGAATATAGAGAATGAGGGTAGACAGAACACTGTTTATGAGGGCCCCCACGAGAAAGTTAACGCCCATATCACCTAATCTGCCAAAATGACTAGTCTCAACCAAATAATCCGTCTCTGGGACAGGAACGGTAAACGCATCTTCGATTTTGAAAGATGCAGGAAAAGTAGTAAACAGGTGGACAAAAACCCCGATCCGATAGTTTAAATAAAACAGGACTGGCCACAGAACAGAACCGGTTGAAGCTGCCAAAAAGGAAGAAGGGACATTCCCCCTTACCATGCGAGCGAACAACGGGGCGAGCAGCAGGTCCATGCCGAAAGTTGGATACCAGCAAGGGAAAAAGCCAACGGCAAAGCCGAGCGCAATTCGGTGATCGCTATTGTGCATGCGGAGGGTTCGGAGAATATAGTATTTCAGTCGTCGTATATATTTATGAAGCAAAACCTTCTCCTCCTGCAAGTGCTTATACGCTGATTGAAGCGAGCGGATGTCATACGAAATATAGTAAGGATCCTATTTATAATAGGAAGAACTTTCAAAAATTATATAGTAGGAGCTTGTAACACGTCAATCTAATAAGTGAATACAGCCTGAAAATATAGCTATCTGTAATATTACTTTGACACGCATAGTAATATAAGATACATTATACCTAACCATTCTATATGAGGAGGTACAGGTATTGACTGAACCCATATATAACAGTGACTTGATCCGCGGACATGTCGATACCTTTATTTTGCGTGTGCTGGCGGATGGAGACAATTACGGTTATCACATTATTAAGGAAATTTCATTGCGGAGCGGGAATCGCTTTGAACTTAAAGAACCAACGCTGTATGCCAGTTTGAGAAGACTAGAGAAACAGGGCTTCATCCATTCCTATTGGGGAGAGGAAACCCAAGGGGGAAGGCGCAAATATTATAACCTCAGCCAAGAGGGCCATGTACGCTTACAGCAAAATCAGGAAGAGTGGAGAGCTGTCCGTGAAATTATCGATGTTCTGATCGGGACCGGGAAGGAGATGTCTTGACAATGTATAACAATAGTAATGATTTGGAAATCTTCGTCGAACGCCTCTTTGCAAACCAGCGTAAAACCAAGGAAGTCGTGGAGCTGAAGAATGAGGTTCTCAGTAATTTGGAAGCACGTGTTTCTGATTATTTGGAGAATGGCATGGAATATCAATCGGCCATAAGTCTGGCTATCCATAATATTGATAATATTGAGACTCTTATTGACGATAATCAAAAAGTTTACAGCTATCGACTCCGTTATGAGCTTGTTCAGAGCACGCTTATCTATTCTTTGCTAGCTTGGATATGTACGATTCCTTTCCGATTTGTGGCAAATGGTATATGGGCGAACATGCTATTCTTATGCATTGTCATCTTGAGTGGGGCCGCATATTTGTCAATGTCACGGCATTTGAAAAGATATGATAAACAGACAGCCATTATTAATGCAGGTAAATTGGCCAAATGGTGCAAATGGGCATGGTGGCTGTGGGGAGCTTTTATAGTGGTGATGTGGGCATATACGTTTATTATTCAGTTTGGCAGCGATGTATGGTTTGGCCGCGAGTTGCGGATTCATGGACCCTATTCGTTTTATATTTCTTTTGTTCCATACGCCTTACCGTTGACATCGATCATGATCCCGCAGCTTATCCATAGAGCTTCCAAGCTTACTACTCAACTTGAGGTGAAGGAATCATGAGCAGAAAGAACTGGCTTATCATAGTGCTGCTTCTAATAGGGATCGGAAGTATCGTTGCTGTGGAGGGATTTATCAAGCCCCGGGCACAGGAGCAGGCCATTCAATACGAAGCAGAGCAGGATGATCCGCTGACGCATGATATTCGTAAATCGCTTGAATTCGCCAGTACGTATATGGGAGATGCCTCAAACCTCATAAATTTGAACGCTTCGCTTCCCATGCGTGACATCGGGCGCACTTTTCAGCTGTATCCGGAACAATTGACGGCCGAGCTTCGATTCCAGGCCAGGGCGGGTGATCTTCAAGAAGAGAAGTTGAAGCAGCTGCTGGTGTATAATTCCACTGCGAATTTTGTGATGATTGATAATTTGCAGAAACTGATCCTTACCTTTGAAGACCAAGTCTTTACGATCCGGCGAGACGAGGTGGAGTCATGGTATGGCAGCAAGGTTTCTCTTGCTTCATTGCGGGATGCGGCGACATGGGAGAAGGAGGTCCAATCCCGTCTGGGTGATTCGAATTATGTGAGTGAATATGTAGGCAATCTGGTGAAGCGGGAGTTTCTTTAAAGAAGCATGCCTTGCTAAATTGTATTGATTTCAGCAGGGCCCATCGTGAGGTTCATTGCTTCTATGTGGGATTGCTTGCATCCCTGCTTCTAGACATTTGGTCATAAAAGATATACAGCCCACACTCGATCGAAAATAACGGCCAAAAAGCGCCTGAAACTCTGTGTTTCAAGCGCTTTTTATTATGAACCGTGAGCTGCTAATCGGTTATTGCGTTGCGTATCATGGATACGCTGGATTCCCGGACGATCAGCCGCGGTTCGAATTGCACGCGTTCATACTGACCCGCAATTCGCTCACGGAGCCGCTTGAGCAGCAGTTCCGTGGCCAGCCGGGCTACTTCATCCCCCATGATAGACACCGAGCTGATTTGAGGCGTCGTGACGGTGGTCCATACATTGTTGTCGATGCCGACGACCGCAACATCGTCGGGAACCCGAACTTTCAGTTCTTTGAAACGGTTGACGATACCAATAGCAACCATATCGTTCACTGCGTAAATCGCGTCAGGCATATGCTTCAAGCCATGGAAGTAATCTGCCGCGCGGACTCCTGTTTCAAATGAGAAATCCTCTCCGAAATAAACAAGCGACGGATCAACTTGCGTAAGCGATTGCTCGTATGCCCAGTATCGCTCTTCGATTTTATCTTTTGGTGCCCCGGCATATGCGATCCGGCTGCGTCCTATTTTCAGCAGATGCTCCATGACAAGCCTGCCCTCTTGGCGTGCAAGCCCTACAATATCGGCTCTATATTCTTCTCCCAATTGTTTTCCGTAATTGATGATAGATACAGGGAGACTCGATTTGTTGATCAGGTCGCCCAGTGTTTTGGGATAGGCAAGCGGCATGATAATTAAGCCATCGACGTGAAGTTTCTTAATATCCCTTACAACCTCAAGCTCGTTTCGCGCATTACCTGCTGTATTGATCTGAACGACCCGATAGCCGTGCTGTTTGGCAGTCTGTTCGACTGACCAGGCAATTTCCGGGATGATGGCATTACGGATATCAGGAACAGCCAAGGCGATTTGATTCGTTTGACGAACCTTCAGACTTTGAGCAGATGTATCCGGACTAAATCCGATTTCTTCGATCACCTGCATGATTCGTGCTTTCGTTGCTTGACTGATTCCTTTGCTATTGTTGATGGCGCGAGACACGGTTGCAATGCCAACTCCCGCTTTCTTGGCGACATCTTCAATCGTCACTTTTTTGGAGTTCACCATATAAAATCCTTTCTAATCCGGAAACGTTTCCTGTTATTGTTGTGGTGTAGATAAGGAATCGTACAATATCTATATTATAACATTAAGGGGATTCTTAAATCATGGGAACACATTGTTGAAAAACGAAATATGATTAGCAAAGAACAGGTAGATTGCATAGTTACTAAGAAAGAATTGAAAAATGCCAGTTCGGAGCTAAGCAGGATATATCGAATATTCTGCTCATTAGAGTTTGACAGATTGTCAGAAATGTGACATATTTGATTTCGGAAACGTTTCCTATTTCATTGTATTTTTTTCTAACATATAAGGAGATGAAGACGATGCAAGCATTACGCTGGCATGGAGTAAAGGATTTGCGTTTGGAGACGATCGCGGAGCCGCAAGCAACAAACGGAAAAGTGAAAATCAAGGTGGAATGGTGCGGAATTTGTGGCAGTGATCTCCATGAATACGTGGCAGGACCTATATTTATACCTGAGAATACCCCTCACACCCTTACTGGAGAACAGGCTCCAGTTGTTATGGGCCATGAATTCTCTGGCCAGGTTGTCGAGGTAGGCGAAGGCGTTACGAAATTCAAGGCAGGCGATCGTGTGGTTGTGGAGCCTGTCTTTGCATGCGGAAAATGTGAAGCATGCAGACAAGGAAAATATAACCTCTGCGACGAAATGGGCTTCTTGGGGCTTGCCGGTGGTGGTGGAGGATTCTCCGAATATGTAGCTGCTGATGAGCATATGGTTCATAAAATTCCGGATAGTATCTCCTATGAGCAGGGAGCGCTGGTAGAACCTTCCGCAGTCGCTTTATATGCTGTGCGTCAGAGCCAGCTGAAGGCTGGGGATCGTGCAGTCGTATTCGGAGCCGGACCGATCGGTCTGCTCGTTATTGAAGCCTTAAAGGCTGCTGGTGCTTCTGAGATTTACGCCGTGGAGTTGTCTGCGGAACGCAAACAGAAGGCTGAAGAATTGGGGGCCATCGTGATTGATCCGAAGGCTATTGATGTCGTGGAGGAACTTCACCGTCGTACAGGCAGCGGGGTAGATGTGGCATTTGAAGTGACAGGCGTTCCCCCTGTGCTGAATCAAGCGATCAATTCCACCAAGATCGGCGGGCAGATTATGATTGTCAGCATATTCGAAACTTCCGCTCCAATCGTACCGAATGATGTCGTAATGAAGGAACGCAATATTACCGGAATCATTGGATACCGCGATGTGTTCCCGGCTGTAATCAGCTTGATGGAAAAAGGGTTCTTCCCGGCGGATAAGCTGGTAACCCAGCGGATTCAACTGGATGAGGTTATTGACAGGGGCTTTGAGGCTCTCCTCAAAGAGAAGAACCAGGTGAAAATCCTGGTAAAAGCTCATTAATACTGCTGCTGCGACTGAGTAGGCAGCATAGGAGAGACCGCGTAAGGGAGTGTTGACAAAATCGAATTGAATAGGTTTTCTGAATGGCCGTGTAGAATTAGTATCTACACGGTCTTTTCATTGGAGGGAAATGTTATGATGGGTATAGATGGAAACAAACCAAATCAACTGATGTAGAACAAGACATCATTGTAAATCTAGCTTACCGATGGTTTCTGGGTTTAGACCTAGGCGAAACTGTTCCTGACCACTCGACATTAAGTCAGAACCGTCGCAGAAGATTTAAGGACAGCGAGGTATTCCAGGAGATCTTCAATCACATTGTTTCAGATTGCATCAGCAAAGGTATTGTAACGGGAGAAGTTATAGTGGTGGACTCCACTCATATCAAGGCGAACGCTTCGATTGGAAATTCGGAGAAAGTCGTAGTTGAGAAGAAACCCTCCGAATATTTCCGGGATTTAGAGCAAGAAGCTCATCGGATTGAATCCGAACTAAATCCGGACCCTAATAAGAAAAAACGCGGAAAAAGCCGAAAGAAAAATGCCCGAAAAGGAAGTAACGCAAAGCAAATCTGACCCGGAAGCAGGACTATTAAGCAGGCCCAATAAGCCTAAAGGTTTTCATTACCTAGCGCATACCACGATTGACACGAAACATGGAATCATCACAGACATCCATGTTACTCCTGCAAACGTAAATGACCACGAGCCATTTTTACCGCACGGTTAAAGAAGCAAAAGGAAAGGTTTCATTTACAAATCCAAAAGGTTGGAGCCGACAAAGGCTACGATCGTTCCCCCGTACATCATGCGCTCGAAAAACTTGAGATCGAGGGATACATAGCACCCAAAGATCCGGACGACAATCACTTGCAAAAAACAGGCCTTACCTATGACAAGACAAACGATACCTATAGGTGCAAGGAAGGAAAAACCCTTCGATTTACTCACATTAACTTTCATACGGATAACAAGCTTACACAAAGATGTATGCTTCAGAAAGCAAGGATTGTAAGCAATGTGCGTTACGTACCCGTTGTTTCGGAAAAACAGGAAATCGAAAGACCGTTCAACGCCCGTTATTTCAAGAAGCGAGGGAACGAAATGTTGCCCGTTCACGTTCCGACGAATATCGCGCTATTCAGAAAGCAAGACGCGTTTGGTGCGAGGGCAGTTTCGGAACGATGAAGAGGTGTCACAACTTAACTTATACATACAAGAAGGGCATTTGGAACGCCACCGAACATTGCCTTCTTTCTGCATTGGCTTTAAACATAAAACGAATGATAAAAGCGATATAACACATCGTGTTTGCCCACCCAACAAGTACTTTTAAAAATGAAAATGTAAAAAACAAAGTGGTCTAGAGGGATTTATTCCCTTTCGACCACTTTGTCAACACTCCCGTAATGCGGTCTTTTTGTTTTGCGTTTTTTTGCCAATAGGGTGATAGATGAGCCCAGTGCATTCCATGGATTCCACGAGATTACATATATAACCAAATCTGATATACTCATAGAGTATTTTGGCCTGGTCCAGAAAAATAAATCTAGTGGAGGGATTGGATGAATCAGAAGAGTTTGTTGTCTGTTCGCAATATCCACAAAACCTATGATGGAGACGGATTTAAAGTTCAAGCGTTAAAGGATGTGTCTTTTGGGCTTGCGGAAGGTGAATTGGTGGCCATCATGGGAACCAGCGGCTCCGGAAAAAGCACCCTGCTTAACATTATCAGTTCCCTGGATACGCCAAGCTCAGGTACCATCGAGTTAAAGGGAAAGGTCATGGACAACATCTTTGTGGAACCTCATGCAACCCACTACCGGCGTGAAAATATCGGTTTTGTATTTCAATCTTTTCATTTATTGAATGATTTAAGCGTAGAAGAAAACATGGCGATTCCCTTGATCTTGCAAGGGGCATCGGAGGCGGAGATTCAGCACAAAGTCCAGGACATGCTCACTCTGCTTGGACTTGCGAGCTGGAGGAAGAAACGGCCTGTTCAGCTGTCAGGGGGACAGCAGCAGCGGGTAGCCATCGGCCGGGCGCTGATTACGAATCCGCCGCTGCTGCTGGCAGACGAGCCTACCGGCAATCTGGATTACAATACCTCTAAGGAAATTCTTGAAGCTTTGGTGGAGATGAGAGGTGCCTTCAATCAAAGTATGATTATAGTAACGCATGATCCGAATGTAGCGGTTTATGCCGATCGGGTGTTATTTTTCCATGACGGTCAAATCGTGGATCAGTATGAGAGCAGCGGAGAGCGAAAGATGGATCCGATATTGAACATATTCAAGAAGATGATGGAGTTATCCGCATGATTCATTCATTGCGAGGCATAGCCCTTCGTATACTGGCCCGTAACAAGTCGATTCTGTCCTTTTCCGTGATTAGCATAAGTTTGGCCGTGTTTCTGATGATCACGATGTTTTCATTCATGGCGAATGCCAACCGTTCCATAGATCACGAAGTGAAGTTGCAGTATGGAGAAGCGGATATGTTGGTGGGATATAATAACGAGCTGGGCAATGAGCTATCAGACCAGTACCTGATGGATTTGATACAGTCCACGGGCGGGGTGCAGCAGGTCTCTTCGGTCATGCTGTCCCGGATGTACGCTAATGATCTCGCTGCGCCTGTAGCCGTTGCCGGTATTGAGAATGATGCGTTGTCGATGAGCCGATATCATTTCACAGCATATCCGGGATCGCGAGGAGTTGATTGTGAACGAATCGCTTGCAGAGGAGTTACAGCTGCGGGTGGGCAGTCGGATGAAGGTTGAAGGGAAAGCGTACACAGTCACGGAGATCATTGGCGATCCGGTTGCCGCTGCAGGCACCACATCGGATCTGCTGCTTATGAACCGGGAGGAAGTCCAGCAGATTAAGGCTGCAGGAGCCCAGCATGATGCGGTGTCAAGTTATGTGATGGTGCAGGCAGCGGATGATACCGACCTGCTGGTTCTGAGTGAGCAATTACAAGAGCTGGAGCCCGGGCTAACGATCGAGATTGCTACGCAGGGTTCAACCTTGAAAGCCTCTTTGTCTCTCTTGGGCAATTACATCCTGGTCATTTCGGTCCTGATTGTTATGGTCATCTCCCTGTTGATCATGTCCAATTTCGAAGGCATGCTGCATAAATACCGCTTCCAATTCGCAGTTCTCAGGTCTATGGGCGCGCAAACCGAACAGTTGTTTAAGATGGTGTTCATCCAATGCACGGTTACGAATGGGGTCGGTGTTCTGAGCGGTTTGCTGGTATCCCTACTAGGTTATGCTTACATTATCCCATGGGTATCCGGGCTGTTTCTGGTTCCGCTGACGGATATCCGTTTTGATGTTGGAGTTGCGACGATGGTAGCGGTGGCAAGCTTTATCATCCTGGAGTTATTTATGTTGATTCCTGCTTACAGAAGCACCAAGATACTGCCGCTTAAGATGCTGGAGATGAACCAGAATAACGATTTTAAAGGACGAAAGGGACGAAAAACATTAGGGAAAGTGCTGATGGCGGCCTGCCTGTTTTTCATCCTCTTTGGGATTGCCTTCTCGGGTACGCCGTTAGCTAACCCGGAGTTAAGCTTTTTAATAGGATTTCTATTGTTCGTATGGTCCGTGTTTACGATGGTTCCCGTCTACCTTCCCGGTGTGTTGGCTAAGGTGTCGCCTGTGTTGAAGCTGCTAGGGGGGCGAGTTTCTTATGTTGCTGTCAAAAATCTTGTGCCGCAGGTCAAGAAAAACACCTTCGTTATTCTGACGATCAGCCTTGCCATGATGATTGCCGTCATCGGCTCATCTCTTCTGAACACGATATACCATAACGATCGGAATTATATCAAGGAGCAGTATGCCGCGGATATTCGGGTTGTCGACCGGCTGGAGAGATCGTCATCGATTGACCCTGAGCAATTAAAGCAGCGGATATCGCAATTGGAAGGGATCGAGGAAGTAAGCACGGTCAGCCGGTTAAGTCCCGCCATAAAGGAGAATGGCGAAAGAGTCGATTATGTTTTGGCTGATTTGGATGAACTGGCCGCGCAGCGGCTGCTCCCGGATATTTCGAACGTGACGAATGCCGTCATCGTGTCTAAACGTTATGCTGAGGTACATGCGCTAAGCATCGGCGACCCGATTCGTTTATCGGTATATCAAGACGAGCATTCAGAGAACTTAAGGAATGCCGGAACATTGACGGTAGCGGCCATTACGGAGCCGATTCACTTCATAGACATGTATATCGATTGGTCGAATGCAGCCTTCCATACGAAGTCTACGGTTTTTGGTACAGCTTATATAACACCAGTGAACGAGATTGCGGCATTAAATCAGCTGGAAGGCATCAAGGGGCAGTTCCCAACGTTGGATATCAGCAGTTATGCCCAAGCTCTGGAGAATTCAAGCAATATGTACACGCGGGTATGGTCCTTTTTCCTAAGTGCTATCATTGTCATTATGCTAAGTGTTACCATCGGCGTATTTAATTCCCTGATTAACAACATCTATAATAAGCGTAAAGAATTTGCGGTATTACGAGTCATTTCCGTGGACAAAAAGGGTCTTGTTCAGATCATTTTAACGCAGGTGCTGCTGTACCTATGTATCGGAATGTTTGTAGGAGTCACGCTAGGGATTATTCTGTTATATGCTTGCAGATTGATTGACCCGCCACCAATCCATATAAATGCTCCATTCGTGGCCATTATTATGGGAATCATGCTTGCGCTGGCGCTTGCCGTATTTATTCCTTATGCAAGCAGCCTCGCGAATAAAAAGGTTGCGTCCGAGCTGAATCATAGCCACGTATAGCGGTTGTACCAGCAATTGGCTGGGAGTAGGTCACACAGGCAATTTAATAATCAAGCTCAGACGCATTATACAAAACAACGGCGATTACCTCCGAATGGATTCGGGAGGTGATCGCCGTCTTTTTTAAACTCATTCAATTAATCCTTGATCAACAAATAAATAAAGTAGGGTGCTCCGAGACATGAAACGACTAATCCTACAGGGATCTCGGAAGGGGCCATCAGGTTCTTGCCGATCATATCAGCCACAAGAAGTACAAGAGAGCCGAGAAGTGCAGAGACAGGCAGCATTCCCTGATGACGGGGTCCCACCAGTTTTCGGGCCAGATGCGGTGCAACAAGTCCCAGGAACGCGATGCCTCCACCAACGGCTACGCAGGCGCCTGCTAGTGCAACGGAGATGAACAGCAGTATTCTTCGCTCGCGCTCTACCGTAACGCCAAGTCCCGTTGCCGTGTGGTCCCCTAAATTGAGCACGTTTAAATTTTGGGATTTATACAGCGCCCAAGGAATCAGCAGAAGAATCCACGGGAGGATGGCATAGACATACTCCCAGCTTGCTCCCCAGATGCTTCCGGACAGCCAAATGGTAGCCTGCATAAAATTGTTAGGGTCCATCATGAGCTGAAATACGATAATGAGCGCTGCAAAAGCGGCGTTAATTCCGATCCCTACGAGAACCAGCCGGATAGGCGTCACGCCTTGCTTCCAGGCAAGCGTATAAATCAGGAATGCGGCAAGAAAGGCACCGAATAACGCGGCGAAAGGCATCATATAGACGGATAACACGCCTGAACTGAAGGAGCTGCCTTGAAAATAAAAGATATACAGTACGACAGCTAGTCCCGCTCCAGAGTTAATGCCGAGTATGCCTGGGTCTGCAAGCGCGTTTCGCGAAACGCTTTGCAGAATGGCGCCTGATACGGCGATGCCGGCACCGATCAGTATGGCGATAACCATGCGGGGTAACCGAAAGTGCACGAGCACGGTGTAGTTCTGCTCGGATCCTGTCCCGTTGAAAGCTTTTATTACCTCAGCGAGCGGGATTTTCATGGTTCCCATATTCAAGCTAACCAAGAACACGGCTGCAATAGCCAGCAATAGGATCATCGAGACGGACATGACTTTTCTTGTCGTATTCATCATTACAGCCCCCTCCCTTCCCGACGTGCAAGATAGAGGAAGAAGGGAACACCGATGATCGCCGTAATGGCACCGACAGGCGTCTCAAACGGAGGGTTGATCATTCGCGCCGCCACATCGGCAAACACCAGCAGAAGTGCTCCCACGACAGCAGAGCAGGGGATGATCAGCCGATAGTCAGGGCCTACGATGAACCGAACGATATGCGGGATGACGAGGCCTACAAATCCTATCGTTCCGCCTACAGCCACCGCTGCACCCGTTAGCAGCAGGACAACGAGCGTGCCCAGAAACTTGACAATCCCCGTTTTTTGGCCAAGTCCGGTGGCCACCTCTTCGCCCAGGCTCATCACGGTAATGGATCTGCTGAGCGCCAGCGCGAGCAATAATCCGATAATGACGACAGGGATCAGGAGCTGCACGTTCACCCATTGCACGCCCGACACGCCTCCGGCATACCAGAAACTGATATCTTTGGCAACGTTAAAGTGGATGGCAATGGCTGAGGAAATCGAGCTCAGGAGTGCGGTAACGGCAGAGCCGGCCAGCGCCAGCTTGACAGGTGTCAGTCCCCGCTTCGATAACGAGCCGATCATCAGCACCAGTCCGGCACCGAGACCCGCACCTGCGAATGAGAGCAGCATGAGTGTGGTGTTGGATGCAGATTCCATAAAGGCTAATCCGATCGACATCATGAAGGTAGCTCCGGCAGTGACTCCCATAATGGAAGGGGAGGCGAGCGCATTTCTGGTCATGCCCTGCATGATGGCTCCCGATACGGCCAGGGAACTGCCGATTAACGCAGCTGCCAAGGCCCTCGGCATACGCAGTCTCTGGATAATCTGGTGAGCGGTGGAGCCCGCATCGAAGTGGACAAGTGCTTCCCATATGGTGGACAATTGGAAGTTCGACGCACCATAGATAATCGAGGATGCCATAGCGGCCGCGAGGAGACCAAGCCCTGCCAGAATGACGACCGCAGCTGTCTTGGGGCGGTAGATTGATTTTGAAGTTGTTTTGTTCATGGGTTGATTTGCTTGCATAGTCACCTTAACCTTCATGTTGATAAAAAATTTAAAATAACGTATTGTAATTGAGAATGAATTTCATTATCATGGTTATTATTATAGCACTTCACCACAAGATTGCTAGTGATCTGTGCAGAAAAAATATACATAAAGGGGACCTATAACAATGAGTCGGTTCAAGAAAAAAATATGGATAATCGCAGGACTATTGGCAGCTTTCACGCTGCTTGCAGCTTGTGGAAATAGCAAGGACGCAGCTGGGAACGAGCCAACGGAGGCGCAAGCACCAAGCGAGCAGAATGGCGGCAACGAAGCCAAGCCAGACGAAGGAAGTACAGAAGCCAAGACAGAACGGACACTGACAGACGCCATGGGCCATGAGGTGAAAATTCCGGCTGAGCCGAAACGGGTGATTGCTTCTTACTTGGAGGATAACCTGGTGGCATTGGGCATTACCCCGATCGCGCAGTGGTCGGTCAAAGGCGGAAGCGTCCAGGATTATCTGCAGGACGCATTGAAGGATGTGCCTACGATTGAGCATGATCTTCCCTTTGAAGCGGTAGCCAGCTTCCAGCCGGATCTATTGATCATGGACTCGGCTTCCATGGTAGAAGGCAACAAGTACAGCCAATACGAGAAGATTGCTCCAACCTACGTCATCGGCAATGAGGTCAATAACGATTGGCGCGAAGAGCTGAAGAAAGTGGGAGAAATCTTTGGCATGGAGGAGGAAGCGCAAGCGGCGCTCGATAAATACGAGCAGAAGGCAAAGGATGCCAAGGAGAAAATCCAGCAATCGATCGGTGGTGAATCTGCTGCAGCGATTTGGCTTGTCGGCGGTAAATTGTTCGTCGTTAGCGAGACGTTGTCCAGCGGTGCCGTCATGTACGGTGACTTGGGTCTCACGGTTCCGAATGTGGTGAAGGAAATCTCGGCATCGGCTACGGGCAACTGGTCATCCATTTCCCTGGAGAAATTGGCGGAACTCGACGCGGATCATCTGTTCTTTATTAATAGTGACGGCGAAGGGGCAGAAGTGCTTCAGGATCCACTCTGGGCGAATATTCCGGCGGTTAAGAACGGCAACATCTATGAATATGGAAAAGATACGAGCTGGTTGTATACCGGCACGATTGCCAACAGCCAGATCATAGATGATGTGCTGGAGAGTTTGGTGAAATAAACGCTATCAGATTGAACGTGCAGCCGTCTTCCCGATGTTGATCGGGGAGGCGGTTTTTTGTATGCATAGATGGGCAGGAATGGCATGCAAACAATCAGCAGGAAAACGCGGGTACTCACAGAACTAGTTAGCGAGGTGATTCATGATGCCGGAGTATATGCTGGACTTATCAAATTTGCAAGCTAAGCTGCACGTGTACTGTATGCGAATATCAGGGAATCCATGGGAAACGGAGGATCTGCTGCAAGATGTCATGATGAAAGTGATGCGCGCGGTTGAAACCGATCCTGAAAGACAGCTGTCCAATGCTTATTTATATCGCATAGCAAGCAATGCATGGAAGGACCGAATGAAGAAGGATAGGCCAGGGATGCGGGTTTCCGAGGATTTTTTAGGGGATAGGGCGGCCGAAGATGAGGGTTTATCCACCAGGGAACTTGTGGAGGACTTGGCGAACCGGTTGTCTCCACGGGCAATGGTTATTTTGCTGCTCATGGATGTATTTGATTTCACGGCCAGGGAAACGGCTGGTTTTCTCTCCATGACTGAAGGGACTGTACAGGTGTCCCTCGGACGTGCGCGGATAAGGCTGAAAAAGCTGCATCGCTTACAGCAAGCAGGCATTGAACCTAGGCCGCAAGAGAGAACCCGGACAGATACAGAGGAGGCAGGGCTGGACATGGATGCACTTGTGGACGCTTTTCGGAGAAGAGATCCCAAAGCCATATGCGCCTCGTACCTTCAATTGACGAAGCAGCGGATAAGGATAAGCAAATTGGGCTGGGTTCGTGGAGTTCTTGCATTTTATATAGAAGATCCGGACGGAAACGTGTGGAAACTTACGGAATAATTTTTTTTGCACCCTGTTTGGTTTTAGCCCGAAATGTCGTTTCTTATGTGTTGGAAGCTATATAAGCAATTCAAAGAGGAGGATGAAGAATGAGCAGACCCCCACTATACGGCGTTGGTATCTTCGTACCGGTTAGTGATCTGAAGCGTTCGACGGCCTGGTATACAGAAGTGCTCGGGCTTGAAGTGATTCACATGGATGAACCGAATGCGGTTGTCATGCGAATGAATGATGAGAAAGTGACTTTCTGCCTCGTAAGGTCCTATGAGGTGAAGCAGCCGGATTTTCCCAAGAATGAGTATGGCGTGGGGCAATATTTCAATCTACATACCACGAATGTGAGTGAAATCCATCAACGACTGGCTGCTAAGGGAGCCGATGTGGGGGAGATTGAGGATTTTGATGAGTTCAAAGGATTCTCCCTGACGGATCCTGACGGCAACCGCTTTGGGGTAACAGAGTAACGCAGCGAGGAGCAGAATTGCTATATCCGATAGGCACCGCCTTGGTCAAAAATATCGAATAGGAAAACACCCATTTCATTGCCACGGCAAGGATGGGTGTTTTTGCTGCTCCGGTGGATTATCGAATGTGCATCGATCGTGTTATCAATCCACTATTCCTGATCTCGACAGTGCTCCTCGGCCGCCGAAGTAAACTCTTCCTCATTCTCGGAAGCAAGCTTGTCACCGTATTGGTCCAAACGTTCAGGACTGCTGGAAGGACCGTCGTTCTTTGGTTTGCTGTTTCTGCCTGTCATGCTGTACTCCTCCTTATGTGGGGTTCTCATCGATTGCGGGCGTACGAATGATCGCACTTCGCGAACGTTTATGTTGTTCCTGATTTGGCGCGGGATTATGCACGTAACCACAATTTCGCTTCATGCTTTGCGCAAGGACATTTGCGCCTTCAGTCATGAGTTGTTGATGAAGTTATGGTGAAAGCGCCCGAAGCTGCTTGTTCGTTCCGGCCGTGACGTGATACCATAATAGAATTTAGAAGATTCATAGATTCAACACGCTTAAACGATATGGATATCACGGAGGTTGCGTAAATGAAGTTAGTGTCATGGAACGTCAACGGATTGCGGGCCTGTGTAACGAAGGGCTTTATGGATTATTTTCAACAGGCGGATGCCGATATATTTTGCGTGCAGGAGACGAAGCTGCAAGCCGGGCAAATTGAGCTTGAATTGGGGCCGGAGTATCAACAATATTGGAACTATGCAGAGAAGAAGGGATATTCGGGTACAGCAGTATTTACGAGAATCGCACCTTTGTCCGTACGCTACGGTTTGGAAGAAGACAGCGAGCCTGAAGGCAGAGTGATCACGCTGGAGTTTGAAGATTTCTATCTGGTGAATGTGTATACGCCGAATGCGAAGCGTGATTTGAGCAGGCTGGATTATCGGCTGGAGTGGGAGGAGCGTTTCCGTACTTATTTGCTACAGCTTGACGAATCAAAGCCCGTGATTGTATGTGGTGACTTGAATGTGGCGCATCAGGAAATCGATCTAAAAAATGCCAAGTCCAATCATGGTAATTCGGGTTTCACCCTGGAAGAACGGGGCAAAATGACCGACCTGCTGGCAGCTGGCTTTATCGATTCCTTCCGTTATTTCTACCCGGATCGCAGAGACATCTACAGCTGGTGGTCGTATATGGCCAAGGTAAGAGAGCGGAATATCGGCTGGCGCATCGATTATTTTCTGACGTCTGCCCGTTTAAGCGAAAAGCTAAAGGACGCCGAAATCGACTGTCATGTTATGGGCAGTGATCATTGCCCTGTGAGCTTGACGCTAAGCGAGTCCTTACGATAATACGGGTTTCTATACAAAAGCCAACCGAAAGAGCAGGAGAGCGGAAAAGTCGCATCCCTGCCTGTCGGTTGGTTTTTTGTGTTCGGTTACGAATATGAGGGTGTTCATCCAATCTGATGCTTCAGCCTGTCCAAAAAAATTGATGCCGGCTTCGACAGGTGATGGGTACCGAGCTGGACCCAACCGAATGAGGAGGCAGTGTGGCCTGCGGGCATCTCCAGCTCCAGTGTGACGATATTTCCTGATGGTACCGGAGTAAAGCTGGAGAATGACAAATCGACCCCCACTGTAAGTGCAACATTCTCTTCAACGATCTTCTGGATGACCCTCGTCTGGTTGGTTGAGAAGAGAATATCCATTTCTCCGTATTGCTCTTCGAATGCATCCATCAGCTTTAACAGACTGTCATCCTTGTAGAGAACCAACGGATGTTTACGGAGTTCTTCGGGTGTAATCGATTGCCGCATGGCCAGTGGCGATTGACGGCTCACACCCACTACGAAATTGCTCTCCAGCAGCTTGCCGAAATGGAGACCGCGATGGTGTTGAATGATGGAATCATCAACAAATATCAGGCCGATATCCGCATGGTTTTGCTTGATATCCTCAATAATATCGAGCGTCGGTTTTTCCGTGATTTCGAGTTTGATATGTGGGAAGTCCTTCTTAAATTGGATAATGGCATCGATAGACAGCGTTAAGGGTACCGGAACGGTAGCAATCCGCAAAGATCCGCCCAGCAGGTTGGAATATCCTTCGGCTTCTGATTTCAGCTCCTGAAATTGTTCCAATATGGCATAGGCCTTCTGGAGAATTCGCTGGCCTTCCGCTGTGGGTACGGCACCAAGCCGCGAGCGGGTGAACAAGGAGAAACCGAACTCGGCTTCCAGGCTGGACACGGCTTGGCTGACGGCGGAAAGGGTGACATTGCAATTCTGAGCGGCTTTGGTTAATGAGCCTGTCTTGGCCGTCTCTACAATATATTCCAGTTGTTCAAGATTCATATGACCTCATCCTTACTTAAATTAAAGTTAAGTAATATTAATTAGGTTTAAATTTACTTAAATATAACGCAGCGTTACAATGAACACAAGGACATGGACACACAATGTTCAAATAATAAAGCTATTTTGCCCAAGGAGGTCATTGATAATGTCAGAACAACGTGTAGCGGTAATTACCGGAGGAGCGAGTGGGATTGGTCGTCAGGTCTCCCTTAAATTTGCTAGAAAAGGTGATCGTGTCGTCGTTGCCGATTTTAATGAGACAGCTGGTCAAGAGACAGTGGACATGATCAAAAAAGAAGGCGGCGAAGCCACTTTCGTTCAAGTCGATGTATCCAAACAAGAAAGCGTTGAGGCACTAGTGGATAAAGCGGTTGAGCTTTACGGCCGGATCGATGTCATGCATAACAATGCGGGGATTGGCGGCGCTGGACCGGTTCTCGAGCAAAATATGGATCTCTACCATCGCACCATTAACGTGAATCAGCACGGGGTTGCCTACGGTATTATTGCGGCAGGCCGAAAGATGAAAGAGCTTGGCATTAAAGGCGTAATCATTAATACAGCATCCGTATTCGGATTCCTGGCTTCGCCCGGAACGTTTGCTTATCACGCTACAAAAGGCGCCGTCATCATGATGAGCAAATCCGCTGCGCTTGAACTGGCACCATACGGTATTCGTGTCGTTGCCGTTGCTCCTGGAGCAGTTGATACACCGATTATCCAAGGCTATAAAGATTCCGGAATGCTGGATTCCATGAGAGCCAAAGTCATGGGCGGAGAATTAACACAACCTGAAGTTGTCGCAGATACCGTGTATCTCGTGTCTCTGGATGAAGCCGCTGCGATTACAGGCAGCGTGGTCATGGCTGACCAAGGGTACGCTTCGTTTAAATAAGTTTAACGGTCATATAAAGGATTACTAAAAACGAGTAACTTTCACAGAACCTCTCCTTTTGAATTGATGCTGACTTCAGCTCTCATCGTTCGAAAAGAGAGGTTTTCTTGTTTTTTACGTCAAACGATTTCCTCTCTTCACAAAAAACAGTTAAAATAGAAGGGAACTTGGAAAAGCATACATACAGTATGAAGCGATGAACCACAAGAAGAGAGGTATATAAATATGATTATTAAACCTAGAACACGAGGATTTATTTGCACCACCTCCCATCCTGTAGGCTGCGAAGCCCAAGTACGGGAACAAATTGATTATGTATTGAAGCAGCCTGGTATCGAGGGGCCGCGCAACGTGCTGGTCATCGGTGCTTCTACGGGATATGGCTTGTCAGCCCGAATTGCTGCCGCATTTGGCGCACGTGCGAATACGGTGGGAGTGTATCGTCCGAGTCAGGCAACGGAGAAACGGACAGCTTCGGCGGGCTGGTATAACTCAGTTGCTTTTGAGAAGGCAGCAGAAGCAGCCGGCTTGAAATCGTTTAGTGTGACGGGGGATGCCTTCACGCAAGAGACCAAAGCCAAAACGGTTGAACTGATCCGTAAAGAGCTGGGCCAGGTTGATCTTGTCGTATACAGCGTTGCCTCGGCGCGCCGTACGCTGCCTGAGACGGGCGAGACGGTCAACTCCGTATTGAAGCCGATCGGACCAGCCTATACCAACAAGACGGTAAACTTCCATACGGGTGAAGTGACGGAGGTAACGATTGAGCCGGCCACGGAAGAGGAAGTGAAGAACACCGTAGAGGTGATGGGCGGCGACGATTGGGAATTATGGATGAATGAGTTGGCGGAAGGCGGCGTTTTGGCTCCTAATGTGACCACGATTGCGTTCTCCTATATCGGCTCCGAGATTACTAAAGCCATTTACCGTGATGGATCGATTGGACAAGCCAAGGATCATCTGGAGGCCACCGCGCTGAAATTGAAAGAGAAGCTCGCTGCCGGAGGCGGACGCGCTTATGTGACGGTTAGCAAAGCGTTAGTGACCCAATCCAGCTCGGCGATCCCGGTCGTTCCGCTGTACGTATCGGCGCTGTACAAAGTCATGAAGGAGAAGGGGCTGCACGAGGGCTGCATCGAGCAGATCTATCGTCTATTCTCCGATCGTCTCTATAAAGGGCAAGAGACGCCGGTGGATGAGAAGGGCCGTATCCGTATCGACGATTGGGAACTTCGTGATGATGTGCAAGCCGAAGTGGCCGAATTGTGGAGCAAGGTTACGAGCGAAAATATTGAAGAACTGACAGACCTTGCCGGTTACCGCCGCGAGTTCTTCCAGCTGTTCGGCTTTGAAACCGACGGCGTGGATTACGATGCGGATGTGAATCCTGTGGTCGATAATCCGAAAGCCATTTAACGAGTAAAAGCGAGTCACGGATCATGATCCGGGGCTCGCTTTTTTTAGCTGGAATAAGACCTTTGCCCCTGTGTAAGGTGTGATTTACCGAAGGATTGATGACGATTCGGGAAGTCTCTTATTCAATTAAAGGGATGTAGATTTGGGCTTTAGAGGCATGTATCGAAGTTCTCAGCTCCAAGCTGTAGAGCGTCGGGTTTGGCTTAAGGCACCGTTGTTTCAACTGCTGGATAACATAGCTATAGGACTGGTCGGTATCCTCCCGGTCGGCATGTCCTTCATGCGTGTACATGGCATATTCCTGTGTCGGCAGGGTTAAACTCACCATCCGCTCTGGCGTATCGCGAATCGTGGTTACCTCGACTCCGGCAACATAGTGATAGATCTTCTGCCGGTTCAAAACAGCTGCAATATATAAGGGACTTGGAGTTTTCTTGCGGATATATGGAATTTCCTCCATGCGGTCCTGGAGTTCCTGCCAGAGCTTTGACTTGAGGGCTTGAGACATATAATAGGCCGTGAAAGGAAGCTTCATCTCCATTCCGACGATCAGGGTCTGCGGTTTGATGATCCGCTGAATGGATTCATTCGTCTGCGCGGATCGTTCTATCATTTGCCGCGATGTCAGCATGGAATATCCGCCGTTTTTCCCCTCATTAGCGTATAAAGGAACACCTAGACGAGACAGCTCGTGAAGATAGCGGAGCATCGTACGGTACGAAACCGAGAATTCTTCGGCTAACTCGCCGACGGTGAAGTTTTGCCGTTCATACACCCGCTGCATGACCTTAAGGATCCGTTCGGTTTTGGGCATGATTTCGCTCCTATGATTTTTTTATACTGTGACAGTTTCTGGCATAGTTCAAGTATATAATGAAATCAAATATAGGATAAAGGAGCATTTACGGATGACTATCGATCAACGAAACGAAGCAGCGGTTACGAGCAAGGAAGCTTTTCAGGCGATAGGATTGAAGTGGGAAGGCACATTTGCCGAAGCGGGTGCAGGCGGGATACGTGCGGTGCATCGGACGCTGCAAGAGCGGCTCGAGGAGATACCCCATGCCTTACATACCGACACGTTGCTGGGGCTATCTTATCACGCAGTTCCCGGCGGTGAGGGATTTATTCATTACGCGGTCGTGGAAGTGGAACGGATCGGCGAAGTTCCGGACGGGATGGTTACGATATCCGTTCCTGCTTTAACCTATGCCACTTGTGCTCATCGGAAAGAGCAGAGCATCGATCAGTCCTATAACAATATCTATGCTTGGATCAAAGAACAAGGTTACTCGGAATATAACCCGGATCATTTAACCCATTTTGAAAAATATCCGATGAGTCAGGATCCTTATGCGGATGACCCCGAATTTATCATCATGATTCCCGTGCAGACCGAGTAGACGGATCAGGTAGGTACACCATATTCGATGACGATGGACTTTCTTCCTGGTGTACAGCGTAATACACAAAGATGCCACCCGCTCTGATGAAGAGCGGTTTTCTTTTATATGAGCATATGAAGGAGTCTTCGAATGGGCAAGGATTGTGAATTGGAGCTTACTGCCCTGTTCACGGAATGGTAGAATAGTACTGAAATGATGGATTAACGCGTCTGGGTGTTATGTTGTCAGCTTATGTCCCAGCCTAAAATTCGAAGTGAGACGGAGGCGTATGATGATAAATGGAACTGAACTCGGTGTACGCGAGCCACTACTGCAGTCGAAATTAACCGTTCCCAGAACGGTGTCCACTCTAATCCCCCGGCCGCGTCTGGATGACCGGCTGATGGATGCGATGTCGGGAAATATGACCCTGGTCTGCGCGCCGGCGGGATACGGAAAAACGACGCTTGTCAGTGAATGGCTGCTGCAGCAGGAGAAACAGACTGCTTGGGTGTCATTGGATGTCAGCGATAATCAAGGCTCCCGCTTTTGGAGGTACATCACGGCGGCCATTGCTAAAGCGTTTCCGACGTATGGGGGTGAAGTCCAACCCGTGCTGCCGCTTCTGCATACGGAAGGTTATGATCAAGGGCTTATCGTGTGCCTGAACATGCTGGATAAACTGGATCAGGAGCTGATCCTGGTTCTTGATGATTTTCATGTGATTCAGAATGAAATTTTGCTGGCGTCATTCGCTTATTTTACGGACTATTTACCCAAGTGCATCCATGTTTGCCTCATCAGCCGTATCGAACCCGCTTTCTCTGTAGCTCGCATGGAAGCCAGGCAGCTTGCCAGCAGACTCAATGCCGAAGACATGCGGTTTACCGAGAAGGAGGGTGCGCAGTTTTTTGAACATAGTGACTTGCCGCTGAACACGGAGCTCTCCTCCGTGCTCGTCAGAAAAACCGAGGGATGGATTACCGGGCTTAAGCTTGCATCCATTGCGATGCGGCGGCAGGAGAATAAAGAGTCGTTTATCCATAATTTTGCAGGGGATAGCCGAGAAGTGAAGCGGTATCTGTTCGAAGAGGTATTCTCCGCTCAGGGCGATCGGATGAAGCAATTTTTGCTTACATGCTCGATCCTGAAGCGTTGGAATGTTTCCTTAAGCATGGCTGTGTCCGGATTTGAGGATAGCCGCGAGCTAATCGAATCGATAGAACGTTCTCATCTGTTTGTCGTGGCACTGGATGATAAGGGAGAATGGTTCCGGTTTCATCATTTGTTTTTGGAATTTTTGCTAAGACGCCTTGAACAGAATGAACAGGTTAATAAGAGATTGTTATATAAGGCAGCCGGCGATTGGTGTTGTGAACAGCGCCTTGAGGAGGAAGCCGTTGAGTATTACTTGCAAGGCCAATATTACGAGCAGGCCGTATTGGTGTTAAGCGAGATGACTTCCCGCGTCGTGGATTGGGAATGGTCGAATCTACAAAAATGGTTATCTGCGATTCCGAGCGATATTTTGCTTCAACACCCGGTTCTCTTTTTCTCCTATGCCAATTCGTTGATTGCCGAGGAATCTGGGGAAATCTCTGAGGGAGAAGCGCTGCTGCATCAAGCGGACGCTTGGTATGCCGAAGCCTATGAGGGATTGAGCGAGGTGCAGCACCATGAATATTTGGCGATGTCACATTATGTACGCGGCACGTTAATGGTATTTGGGCGGAAAGATCTGAAGCTGGCCAAGCAGGAGTATGAGCAGGTCGTGCGATACGCTCCGAATGGCATCAAAATCATATTCGGCCAACCGGAGAAGCCCCTGCAGCCAATCACGGTAAAAACCTATAAAATTGGACGCGGCCATGCCTCAAGGTCGATTGCAGCGCCTTACACCATGCAGATGGCAGAGGTGTATCAGGCTGTGAATCCGATTTTTCTAGGCAAGTTATATCTTAATCATGCGGAAGTACTCTACTATTGGAATGATCTATCGGCGGCTGCCGATTATGTTTCCAGGGCGATGACGTGGATCAGTCAAAATCCTAACCGGCCGGAGCATGATCTTGTAGCGAGCTGGATCCTCCAGGCGAAGCTCAAGGCGGCAGAGGGCCATATGTTTGAAGCTCTGGAACTGCTTGAAGGCGGACAGCGGAGGATGAAGTGGATGGACATTCCCCGGGGAATGGAAATTTTACACCTGGAGGCCATACGTCTCCAATTGCAATACGGTGATCCGGTGCCTGCACTGGCTTGGGGGGAACAGTGCCATTTATCCAGCCGGGACAGGGTGTCTGTCTTTGAATTATTTGACTATCAGTTGTTTGCCCGCGTTCTCGTTCTACAAGGTAGATGGGAGGAGGCCGAAGAGCTGCTGGACCGGCTGCTGTATCTTGCGGAGAGTGAGATGAGGCCGATCGATGAGGCCGAAATCTTATGTATTACAGCAGTGATGCTGCAGTCCAGGGAGGAGCAGCGCAGAGCCCTGATTCAGCTTGAAGAGGCACTCCAGGTATCGGAGGCCAATGACTTCACCCGGATATTCCTCGACGAGGGCGCTACGGTCATGGGAATGCTTCATGAATTGATCCGCGCGAAGCAGCGGGGACAACACCGTGGGAAAGATTCCGCCTCTCTTTCATTTGTCAGATCGATTCTGGCCGCAGCGGATGGAATGGCCGAATCGGTGGATTCACCGCTGGAGGCTCTATTGACGTCCAGGGAGATGGATGTTTTTCAAGGACTGCTCGATCATCTGAGCGGAAGGGAAATCGCAGAGAAACTGAATGTTACCTATGAAACGGTGAAGACGCATCGGAAGCGGATCTATAGCAAACTGAATGCAGCCAATCTGAGTGAGGCGATTGCGCAGGCCGAGAAGCTAAGCGATCCCAAGAGAACGAATAAACTTCAAACTTGATGTAATGTATCCATATTCCACCTCCTCTATCCCCCCTCAGGGGGATTTTTTGTTTTCCGCGTTGTCTTACAATAAATTCGGAGCGCACAAATAAAGGACAGGTCTATTTCATGAACGGGAGGTTAGAAGTTGAAGATGATGACCGGGAGGAGATGTATGAATATTCGAAAAGGTTATAAATTCATGATGGTACTGCTATGCAGCCTTTTGCTGCTGCAGCCGAGTGCCTTTGCGGCCGTGCCAGACTATGAGAATAAATCCGAGATCGCCCAGCTTGGCGGTAAGGTGGTAGATTTAAAGTCGGGTGATTTCAACCATGACGGTCATTTGGATTTTGCGGCCATAACGGATGATGGGAGTGTCCATGTATTCTATGGCCAGGGGGATGGAACATTTGGTCCTCAACCACAAAGCCTGCAGGTTCTGGGGGTCCCGCATTCACTAGAAATCGATGATTACGATCAGGACGGTCACTTGGACTTGCTGATCGGAACGCAAATGGGGACGTTCATATGGTACGGGGAAGGTAACGGTTCCTTTCGTGATATGAGGCTGCTTTCATTGCTGCCTTCTCAGGATATTGTAGCTGCGGACTTTGATTTGGATGGTAAGACAGACATTATGATTATTAATTTCAATCAGGTTACCATGGTTCACGTTGCCGCAGATAGAACTTTTACAATGATCCCCCTCACATTGACACCAGGCGGCAATAGAGCGACAACCATTACGAATGGAGCCATAGGCACGGTAGATTTGGTTGTGGCCAGTCCGATGCTGGGTCTGCAGCGGTATAAGGGAAATGATTATACGCGGAGCGAGACCTTTCATCTAATACCGGGAAATATCGTGGATCTCGTTTCAACGGATATTAATGGTGATGGGCACATCGATATACTGGCGCTGAATGATATCTTGGGTGTCTTCTTTTATACGAATCATGGGGACAATACATACAATCTTCAGCAGAACTCTCTAGTCCCGGGCAATCAAAAAGTTTATGCTGAGGATGTGAACGGGGATGGCCAATCGGAAATAATCGTTACGACGGGAAAAGGCGTTGAATTGTATTCCAAGGAGTATGCGTCAGCCCAGTTGAATTTGCTGTGGCAGACCGAATTGGCGGCACAGGGAAATGGAATACACCGGGCGCTTGTCGGGGATTATGCCGAGGACGGAACGCCGGACCTTATTCTATCTTCCAATCAAACCCTGTATATCTATAAGGCAATTGTTGTGCAGCCCGAACCGGGAACGCTGAGGCTGGAAGCGGCTGATTACGCGGTTTCGGAGGACGGATCTGAGGTGCGGGTGAAAGTGATGCGTGAAGGAGGCAGTCACGGTGCTGTCGCTGTCTCTTATCATACTGCGGACGGAAGCGCTAAGGCTAACAAGCATTATACGTCAGCTTCGGGAACGCTCGCATTTGCCGATGGAGAGCTTGAGAAATGGATTGAGATCGAAATTCTAAATGATGATATCCATGAAGGTGACCGTGAGTTTTATTTGAATATTGCTGCAGTGCCAGGTACAGTCGTTGGTACCCCAATCCAGGCGGTTATCACGATAACGGAGGATGACCCGCAGCCAGACACGGAAGAGCCGTTATGGCCTGCGGCTGCGGAGCTGCTTGCATCCGACATATCCACCGACTCCCTCAAGCTGTCTTGGCCTGAAGCCACGGACAATGACGAGGTTGCAGAATATCGCATTTTTAATGGGAATGATGCCACGCCGGCAGCAACCGTGACGGGTGCCACGTATTCCTACGTGATGAACGGTTTGGCGGCCGACACATCGTATACGCTTAGCGTCCGTGCCTATGATCGGGCCGGCAATGCGAGCGTTCCGCTCCAGACGACGGTTCAGACGCTGGAAGATCCGAATTCAGGCCCTGATCCGGATCAGGAAGCCCCGGTATGGCCTGATTTCGGACAACTGATGATATCTGACATTAGCACTACATCGATGAGGTTATCCTGGCCGCAAGCCTCGGATGATGAAGAGGTTACAGGATATCGGGTATACCGCGAAGATACCGCAGATACTCCGGTAGCAACAGTAACTGGCAGCACGTATTCCTACGTAGTTGGTGGGTTAACGCCGAATACATCCTATACGTTTCGAGTAAAGGCGTATGACCATGCCGGGAACGAAAGCGCACCGCTCCAGGCAGCAGCGAGGACACTTCAGCTCTCTACGACGCCTCCAACTCCAAGTCCAGGAGGCGATCCTGATCCAGGACCGGCGAATCCGAACCCAACTACACCGATGATTCCTTCGGATAGTGCACAGCTTCATACATTCTCTATTGGAATTGGGGAAACCGGGGATGCTTTGAAGCTGAGTCCAGCCTTCTCGCCGAACGTGTTCGCGTATCGGGCCGAGACCGAGGCGTCAGAGATCCGATTCGATCTGACGGCCGCTCATAGCAAGGCAAGAATCACCGGACCTTGGGATAAAGATGGCCGGATCTCCTTAAAACCTGGGGAGAATGTCATAGAGATTAAGGTAACCGCCGAGAGTGGCAAGGTGAACACGTATACCCTGACCATTGTTCGCAGTGTGCCAAATCTTGAGCCGCCGATCAAACCTGAACCTCCTCAGGCTCTGGAAGCTTTTCGTGACACGAAAGGACACTGGGCTCAGGCAGCGATTGACGAGCTGGCCAGCAAAGGGCTGGTCAAAGGCTACGCTAACAGCATATTTAAGCCGGATTCCTTGATTAGACGCGATGAATTTACGGTGATGCTGGTTAGAGCACTGGCTTTGCAGGGTGACAGCAAATACACGTTTAAAGATGAATCAGACATCCCAAGATGGTCTAGGGAAGCGGTAGGGCTTGCGGCAGAGGCAGGGATTATCCAGGGATATAAGGATGGGCGATTCCAGCCTGCAGGCGTTATCACAAGAGCGGAGTTAACCGTCATGCTCGCCAAAGCGCTAGGTTTAGAACCGCTTCAAGGACAGGATGCCAAGTTTGCAGACCTTGCGAGTTTTCCAGCCTGGGCCAAAGGCTATATCGCCGCCGCATACGCCGAAGGACTGGTTAGCGGTCGCAGCGGCGGGAAGTTCGAGCCGGATGCCCCGGCCACCCGAGCAGAGGCCGTGGTTATGCTTCGACGCATGCTGAACAAGTAACGTCAAGATTATAGCCTTGATGCACAATTTCTATATAAGAGCCGCAAACTCTGTATTGCACAGAATTTGCGGCTTCTTTTATTATGATTTTTTGGCAGAAAAATAATGGGGGTGCTCACCGCATCGATAATATGCTCATGTTTAGGAACGTCTAGCAACGGTGAGCAAAAAAGTGCACGTCTTCAGCGATGGAATCTACTGTGCCTTTCTAACGACAGGAACCCATAACTCGTTCTTATACTCGTCCGGAGGAAGATAGCATTCGATGGCGGGGAGCGGCGCGAGATCATAAGCATGGGACGGTATCCACTCCGTATAAAGCCGTTTCCACATCTCCGCAATGCCGCTCGGATCACCTTCCAGCTCGAATACGGCCCAAGTGGCGGTGGGGAAATGCCGCTGTACCATCGGTTCCTGAGGCGTATCCTGGGATACGACGGACATGGTGTAGTCAAAATGCTCATTCTTCCCGTAGTCACCGTCTGCACAAACACCCAGTATTCCCCGGATTGGATGGTCTTGCACACGATAGTTCCATAGCTTCTCGAAAATGCCCTTCTCCTGAGCCTCCATCCAGAGGCGGGGAACATCTTCATAGGCATGCTGCGTGTTGACTTGCTCCTTGAAACCGACAACGGAAAACTCCTTCATCTCTTCGATTCTGTAATTCATTTCGGCAGCCCCTTGCATTGAGAATTGAAAGGAGATGCGGGGATAGGCCTTCAGTTTGGTGCCGGCCTGGCGTGCGGCCGTCGGCGTTGTGCCATGCATGTTCTGGAATGCGCGCGCGAACGCCTCCGGGGAATCATAACCATATTTAAGGGCAAGGTCGATTACTTTGATTTCGCTATTTTGCAGCTCGTAGGCGGCCAGTGTCAGCCGGCGTCTCCGTATGTATTCGGACAGCGAAACATCCGAAATGAACGGAAACATGCGTTGAAAATGGTACACGGAGCAGCAAGCGATCTGAGCAGCCTCAGCATAATCGATCTCTTGGGTTATGTGTCCTTCTATATAGCCTATGGCCTCATTCATCCGCTGGACCCAATCCATCCGGTCATCATCCTTTCTAAGATCAATATATAAGAAGCTGCGCCCAAAAGACCTAGCCGTTGCTGCACGGATATCGCTAGCCCGGTTATCTTTAGTCGGACCCTCATGCCAATGCACGTACTTAGGCAAAAATACAGCTTAACGGTTTGGTGTATACGGATATGAATGTCCATACTTTACGAGCACATGCCACAGCTGTTTGAGATGCTGGAAGGTTTCATCAAAAGTTCCCCAATCGCTCCACTGGATTGGATCATGGTGCAGTTGAGCAGCGGCTTTGCCAATAATAGCTGCATCCAGCATGCCCAGCGAGCCTCCAAAGCGTTGATCGATCCGTTTGGCGAGCGGTGGCATGACGGGTCCCCGGAAATCATCCGGAACATCCTGTACAGCAAGGCAGAAGCCTGGATGCCAGGACAAGGTGAGGTCATACCGTACACATAATGCATGGAGCAAATGCCCGATCGGGGAGTCCTTATAGGATGGATCGGCCACTAGGGCCTCCACATCGCTGGACAAGTCGATGACACCATGGATCTGCGCTTCAATATAATCATCCAAGGAACGACCGACAGGTCCGGAGAAACCGGTATGCGATAAAGGCAGATTAAGAATGCGCTCCAGCATGGACGGAATGTCCACATTCGGGAAACCCAGGGCCGAGCCTGTGGTCTCAACTTGATGCAAGAGTGCAGCGAGAATCGAATCCCATTGACGGATGGTGCCCACAAATTCAGGACCTGCATGACTGTCTCCGAATGTAAAGGTGCAGCGGTTCAATATGTTAGGGGAAAGCACCAATAAACAGGAACCGAAGCGGGGAGATGCGCCATCGGCATAATTCATGAGATTGAGTGCTCCGTATTTCGGCCGCTCGTCGTTACGCACATCAGGCTGCTGGTAGGCACCGCCAAACAGGAGCCGTTCCCATTGGTCGCGGTCACCGCCCGGGTAGGCGGTTCGGCTTCCATTCGTCACGCTCGAGATGAACTGGTTATGATATATGCCTTCGGCCAAGAGGGATTCGATGACAGCGTGTCCGGTGGGCATTATCCGATCCGGATGGAAATTTAACGTAACACGTGCAGACTTTCCGATATGGGTTAACAGCGAGCCGATCGTTACGGAGTCTTGTTCATGTTTCCGCAAGATTTGTTCCGTCATTTCCAAAGCGACTTTTCGTTGGCCCGCCGCTGTTGATTCGACATGAAGAATCGCTTGTTGCTGCGCTTCAGATAATCGTTCGCTCATACTTGGATTTCCTCCATACTCTCCATACTAGACAACGATCGCTATAGTTCTCATCATTTCTAGCCCACAGGCAGAGATTCCTCTATTGCTGCTGCAAATTAACGTACTTTAGGCCTTAATTGGATGGATTTACTGGGGAGGGGAGATTGGAAACGATTGCCACTGACGAGCCATCATGCTTTAATGAAACTACATAGAATCTAAGGTGATGGAGGTATTACATATGCAGCCTAATTTCAGCATACAGGATAAAATAGCGATCGTGACAGGTGCAAGCAAGGGGATCGGTTATGGCCTAGCCCAAGCGCTTGCGGCGGCAGGCGCCAAGGTTGCCGTTATGGCACGAAGTGTTGCAGCGCTGGATCAGTTGGTGGAGGAGATTTCCCAATCAGGAGGCCAAGCTAGGGCTTATGAGCTGGATGTACGGAATGTGGAGCAGATCCGTTCCGTATTTGATCAAGTTGCTGAGGATTTTGGCCAAATTGATATTGTGGTCAAC
The DNA here is from genome assembly GCF_001277345.1 of Paenibacillus solani. Taxonomy (GTDB): domain Bacteria; phylum Bacillota; class Bacilli; order Paenibacillales; family Paenibacillaceae; genus Paenibacillus_AQ; species Paenibacillus_AQ solani. Next base: position 148,527 of record NZ_LIUT01000003.1, on the reverse strand, counting down.
AACGCTGGCGTGGGAGAAGGAATGCTGGCTGAAGACATTACGGAAGAGTATTGGGACGAGATGCTGGATGTGAACTTGAAGGGTGTATTCTTCTGCTGTCAGGCTGCCGGCCGCATCATGCTGAAACAGGGATATGGAAAAATCATTAATGTCAGCTCACAGGTGAGTGTTGTAGGCATTACCGAAGGTGCTGCATATTGCGCTTCAAAAGGCGGCGTAAACCAGCTCACGAAGGTGCTGGCGCTGGAGTGGTCCAGTCGCGGCGTGAATATTAACGCGGTCGGCCCTACCTTTATCCATACGCCGGGAACTGCCGAGAGGCTGGATTCTCCGGATTTTCGGGACGGTGTACTCGCCCGGATTCCGGCGGGGCGGATCGGAACCATTGGTGATGTGGCGGGAGCGGTCATCTATTTAGCTTCCCCGGCATCCGATCTTGTGACAGGTACTTTATTGCTTGTGGATGGCGGCTGGACGGCGCAATAGGCTGCATGTCATGCAAGATTATAGATTTCCTTGCAATCTAAACTCATGAACGGCATCTTCCATGCTATAACTTCATAGAGGAAGAGCATGAGGCCGCATTCTAGCGGTCTCTTTTTTTATATAAAGCTTATGTTTATTACAACAAAATTCGATATAATGATATAGCAATATTAGAAGGTAAATAATATCGCATCTGTAAAATATATGATATTATCTAGGTCTAGGGATACATGCCTAGAAACGACAAAAAAAGCGTAGCAGCTGCCACAATCAGATATGTTGGAGGTGCCTTCTCGGGCATGTTATTTAATTCCTATCCTTTTATATTTGTATTCCTACCGATTACCGTTATCGTTTATTTTGTGCTAAACCGATTTCGATATGGAGTGGCGGCCAAATGCTGGCTGGCACTCTCTTCGTTGTTTTTTTACAGCTGGTGGAATATCAGCTATCTTCCTTTGCTTCTTGGATCCATTGCGTTCAACTATACGATCGGAAGGCTGCTGCAAGCCCGGCAAACGGTCTCCCAAAATCCTTCTTCAACTCAGAGGAGACGTGTATCAAAAATCATATTGTTTTTGGGCATCTCTGGCAACGTGCTGCTCTTGATTTACTATAAATATGCCGATTTCTTTCTCGTTAACATAGGAGCAGCTACCGGATGGGAAGTACCGCTTTTAAACCTGGTGCTGCCTCTGGGGATCAGTTTTTTTACGTTCACCCAAATTGCATATTTGGTCGATGCTTACAGGGGGAAAGCCAGTGAGTACAATATCATCAATTATGTATTATTCGTTACGTTCTATCCGCATCTGATTGCGGGCCCGATTCTGCATCACGGCGAGATGATGCCGCAGTTTGATCGGGTTCGGGGGAAGCTGTGGGACTGGGGCAATGCAGCGAACGGCATTTATATATTCTGTATCGGTTTATTTAAGAAGGTAGTGATTGCCGATACCCTGGCGGTATATGCGAATGCAGGTTTTGATACGGCGTCAGGCTTTGTGGACTCCTGGATCGCTGCCCTGACTTACACGTTCCAGCTCTATTTTGATTTCAGCGGCTATACCGACATGGCTATCGGTGCAGCGCTTCTATTTAACATCCGGCTGCCGCAAAACTTCAATTCGCCTTATAAGGCGCTGAATATACAGGATTTTTGGCGCCGCTGGCATATGACGCTAAGCCGTTTTTTACGTGACTATATTTATATCCCGCTTGGGGGCAACCGCCGCGGCGAAGCGATTATGCTGCGCAACCTGGTGCTTACGTTCCTCATCGGGGGGTTATGGCACGGTGCGGGCTGGACATTTCTGTTCTGGGGCCTGCTGCACGGCGTCGGGCAAGTGATTCACCGGTTATGGGGGAAGCTTGGCATCACAATGCCGCGTATTCTTGCTTGGGCGATCACGTTCGTGTTCATTACGGTTACCTGGGTCTTTTTCCGTGCAGAAACCTGGGCCGAGGCCATGCGATTACTGAAAGGAATGAGTGGGCTGGCAGGCTTGCATCTCTACTTGAATTCAGCCTTATTAGAGCCGCTTGCCTTGATTGTCGTGATCACACCGATGGTTCTGCTAGGCCGTAATTCTTCAGAACTGTCCGTGTCCTTCCGTCCGAATTTCAAACAAGCCATCACTTGTGCGGTCCTGTTTGTCATCTCTCTCATGTATATTACGCGCATCAGCGAATTTCTGTATTTTAATTTCTAGGAAAGGCGGCTATACAATATGTCAACGCCATCCACAGCCACCAAGTCAGCCTCACCCAAGTCGAGTGCAACTGTTTCTCCAGTATCCTTTCGCCCTCGCAGGCGGGCAGGGAGACGCATGCTGATACAGTTTGCGCTTTGCACCATTATCGTGGCTCTGCTGGTTAGTGGTATGACCTATGTGCTGGATCCGCTTCAGTTCTACCGCAAAGCCACATGGTATCCACCCGTTTTTACCAGTGAGCAGCGGTATCAGAACCCGGGGCTGGCCCGCAATTACTCGTATGATACGATCATTCTTGGTACGTCCATGACGGAGAATTTCCTGCCGTCTGAGGTAGGAGAGGCTCTGGGAGGACAAGCCCTCAAACTATCCATGCGCGGTTCGACAGCAGATGAACAGTACAAAATTGCATCACTGGCCCTTCAGACAGGCAAGGTCAAAAAGGTGTTGTGGGGACTCGACTACTTTTCGCTAAAGAATCCGGATGAAGGTGCAGATGCTTATTTCCCGGAATACTTATATGACGACATCTGGTGGAATGACTATAAATATTGGTTCAATTACTCGGCCTATGAAAATTTTGCGAAAGGGATCGTGAAAATGCTCATGGGAGATTCACCCCAAAATATAGAGTACCTGTACAACTGGAACTATGAGGCGACCTACGGAAATGATCAAGTGATGAAAGCCTATGAACGGGCCAGAAATACGGAATACTATTTTGGCATGAATGAAGAGCCCATCGAGCAGGTTCAGCACCATTTCAATACGTATGTGTTGTCGCTTGTGGAGGCCTATCCTGATGTCGAGTTCATGATATATTACCCGCCTTACAGCATTCTGCGGCAAAAGCTGTGGCAGGATACGAATCCGGCCCGATACAGCAATCAGCTGGAGATGAAGACATGGATGTTTCGGCAGCTGAGCCAATACGGCAATACGCAAGTGTACGATTTCCAAGCTGAGGCCGAATGGACTTATGACTTTACCCAATTCAAGGATCTCTCGCATCATTCCCAGGACATTAACTCCCGGATCACCCAAGCAGTGGGCGAAGCGGATGCCCGATATAGAATGACGGCAGGTAATGCAGCTGCATTCGTAGAACGCTTGATGAAACAGGTTGATACGGTGCTGATTATGGGAAAGGAAGTCCGGAGTGTAGAAGTAGTTATCGCTGGCAGCATGGAGTCCGTTCCCTTTACAATTCGGAAAATGCAGGATGAACAGGAACTGATGGTACCCGTAAAGGAAGCGGTTAAAGCGCTTGGGATATCGGCAGATTATCATGCCGGAGCGATGACGTTGTCCGGTCACAATGCGGTAGCCGAACTGACTGTAGATTCTGCGAAAGCGCGGATTTGGAGCGGCAAACAGGAGCATAATAAGGAGCACGCAGAAACCGAAATCACCCTGCGGCATGCTCCATATATCCTGGAAGGGAAGACGATGATTCCACTTCTGCAAACGGCCGAACTGTTAGGATACAACGTAGAAGTGCGGAAGCTGGATCGCTATACGCTACAATTTGTACTCGAGGGTCCTACTTTATAGACAAAATGTGATTGATAGGCTCCCTCGTTAAATAGAAGAACCCGGTCATTGCTTTAGGCATGTTACCGGGTTCCTTGATGATTGTATTGGGGGCCAGGTTATTTTAATGGAACCTGCTTGGACAATGCCTCAAATTGCTGCAGGTGAGGAGCCACTTTAGTTTGAATGCTCTTGAAATATTGGATTGCGGCGTCATTTTGACGCTGTTCAGCCGCCGAGTTGGCAGGGAAGATCGAATATTTCTTGTTAACGGTTCCGTTTTTGTAATGTACGCTGAACATCGTTCCGGTGGCCCAAGCTTTCTTCATGTTTTGATTGGAACCCATAATGACGAGCGATTCCTTACCATTTTTGTAGGTAAAGCTGTAGTCGGGATCCGCGATGGCATGTATGACATCGTACCCGTTTTGGAAGATGCCTGCCTGGAATGTCCCTTTCTGGATCTGATTCCATCGGACGGACCCGTCGGGCAATGTCACCTTATGCGTCAGGATGCCTTCGCCATCCATTTTGTCATTGCTCCAAAGGCCGGTGTATACCACTTTATGTGTTTCCCCGTCTACTTGGTATTCGTTAATGTATTTGCCGTTTCCGGTGCGCTTCCCGTTAGTGAAATCGCCGGAATATTGCTTGCCATTCCCCCACTTGATCGTACCGCGTCCATGGGGCTGACCATTGGCTGCTTCACCGTAATAGGACGTGCTTTCGGAGATCTGTATCCATTCCTTGACGGGGGCTGCTTCGACGGAAACCGGGGCTAATGACGTGGATATTAGGGAGAATGACAAGGTTAAGCTTACTGTGAATGCCGTTATTTTTTTCATAAACATGTAGGCTCCTTTGTTGATATGTCTCTATTATACACTTCGCTGGTTATTTCTTCATTCCCGTAATCTGGTAGTGTATTGGATAATCCGATCGAAAGTTTGCACTATCCGGATAAAAGGATTTTCAGTGCATATCAAAAAAGTTTACAATTGAATGAGTTTGATATACTTATACTCTATAGCAGTACATTAATATTGTGCCGAGAGTATGGATTAGTAAAGGGAGGATAACATTGAACACATCAGTTAAAGTAGGAATCGTAGGTTACGGTAACTTGGGTAAAGGCGTCCAGAAAGCGATCGGACAAAATCCGGACATGGAACTGGTAGCCATCTTCACACGCAGAGATCCGCAGCAGATGCCGGCGAATACCGGCGCCCGCTTCGAGCATATATCCGCGGCAGAGCAGTATATCGGCAAGATTGACGTTATGATTCTGTGCGGTGGTTCAGCTACGGATCTGCCTGAGCAAACACCGCAGCTTGCAAATATGTTTAATACGGTAGACAGCTTCGATACACATGCTAAAATCCCTGAGTTTTTCGAAGAGGTCAATAAGGCAGCAGTAGCTGGTGGCCATATCAGTGTCATCTCGACAGGCTGGGATCCAGGTTTGTTCTCCATGAATCGTTTGCTTGCCGAATCGATCCTGCCTGAAGGACAAACGTACACCTTCTGGGGCAAAGGCGTCAGTCAGGGCCATTCAGATGCAATTCGCCGTGTTTCCGGTGTACAAGCCGGAGTTCAATACACCGTTCCGGTGGAAGAGGTTATCGACCGGATTCGTTCAGGCGAAACGCCAGAGCTGGCAACACGTGAGAAGCATCGGAGAGACTGCTTCATCGTTGCCGAAGAAGGAGCGGATCAAGAGCAAATCCGTCAAACGATTGTATCGATGCCTAATTACTTTGCTGATTATGACACGACCGTGACTTTTATTACACAAGAAGAGCTGGATACTCAGCATGCCGGGATGCCTCATGGCGGTTTCGTTATCCGCAGCGGAGTTACCGGGTCCGGTAATAACCAAATCATTGAGTTTGGTCTGAAGCTCGACAGCAATCCTGAATTTACATCCAGCGTGCTCGTGGCTTATGCGAGAGCTGCACAACGTTTAAGCAGAGAAGGGCAGCAAGGGGCCAAGACGGTGTATGATATTCCGCTGGGCTACCTCTCCCCAAAATCGGCTGAAGAGCTCCGCCGCGAGCTGCTGTAAGCCTGTAAGAAGCAGAAAGAAGCCCTACCGCATATGTGGCAGGGCTTCTTCTTTGGGTGCGCCCGGCATGGGCGATAACTTGGCGGTGAAAGTCCGCTACAGGCTTGGCAGTAGGAACTGTTAGCCAAAGGCAAGGGTGTCGGTCGTGAGGCCGAATCTGAAGGAAGCCGGAGGCAAACCCTCGGTCTGACGAACAGAAATCACATAAGAGGCATGGTGAGACGGACGAGCTTGCCTAACAAAGCAAAGTCCAATACTGCCCGAATCTCATCATGTAAATGTGGCAGATGGATGAGGGGAAGGTTATCGCTCTTACCCGGGGAGGTCTCACTGACGTCAAGTAGGAAAAAAAACCGAAAGACGGAGTAAAGCTTGTGGTGAGAAGTCAGCAGAGGCCATAGTACCGGAAAGTTTTTTTTTTTTCGGGAAGGGCCGAATCGTAAGTCTCGAGTACATACAGGAAGGAGAGTCGGCACGATGAAAGCAGAATACCGAAAGGGCTGCCCGCAAAG
>NZ_LIUT01000003.1:26613-141746 GCF_001277345.1 Paenibacillus solani | reverse complement strand
GAGTGGCAGGCTTACCAATGGGGAAATTCTCGCTTGGGATACTGGCGTATCGCCGGGAGCCCCGTATTGTCTCGTTCCATAACCAACGAAAAGCTCGCACAGGCAGGATATTATGACTTTCCTGCGGAGTACGAGCGTTTGCGTAACATGCACTTATGCGGTTGAACCGCCGTATACCGAACGGTACGTACGGTGGTGTGAGAGGTCGGCTACTCAATTNCTTATACGATTCCTTGGGCGATCATGGCATCCGCCACTTTGATAAAACCTGCGATGTTCGCGCCAGCTACAAGGTTGCCAGCCACACCATATTTTTCAGCAGCTTCTACAGCACTGTTGTAAATGTTCTTCATAATGACATGGAGCTTAGCATCAACCTCATCAAAAGTCCAAGACAGTCTCATGCTGTTCTGGCTCATTTCCAGGGCGGATACGGCAACTCCTCCGGCATTAGCAGCTTTAGCTGGTCCAAATAACACATCATTGTCGAGGAACAGTTCAATGGCTTCCAGAGTAGAAGGCATGTTCGCACCTTCACCGATGGCTTTTACGCCATTGGAAATGAGTGTCTTGGCAGCCTCTGCGTCCAGCTCATTTTGCGTAGCACAAGGCAGAGCGATATCACACGGAATAGTCCAGATGCCTGTACAACCTTCAGTGTATACGGCATGCGGGTGAATCTTGACATATTCACTGATGCGCAGGCGATCCCGTTCTTTCAGCAATTTGACGGTTTCAAGATTAATGCCTTCCGGATCATACAGATAACCGTTGGAATCACTGCAAGCAATAACGTGAGCACCGAGCTGCTGCGCTTTTTCGATTGCATAGATGGAGACGTTACCTGAACCGGAGACAACGACACGGCTGTCTTTAAGATCCAGATCTTTCGAAGCGAGCATTTCCTGAACGAAGTACACACAGCCATAACCTGTGGCTTCTGTACGGCCCAGGCTTCCGCCATAAATGACGCCTTTGCCTGTCAGCACTCCGGCTTCATGTCCTCCGCGGATCCGTTTGTATTGACCAAACATATAACCGATCTCGCGTGCACCAACACCGATATCCCCAGCTGGCACATCGGCATCTGGTCCGATATGGCGGTAAAGCTCAGTCATAAAGCTTTGAGTAAAGCGCATGACTTCCTGGTCGGATTTGCCCTTAGGATCAAAATCAGAACCGCCTTTGCCGCCGCCGATTGGCTGGCCTGTGAGTGCGTTCTTGAAAATTTGTTCAAAACCAAGGAATTTGACAATGCCGGCATATACCGAAGGATGGAATCGGATACCGCCTTTGTAGGGGCCAAGCGTGCTGTTATACTGTACACGGAAGCCGCGGTTTACGCGAACCTTGCCATGATCATCTACCCAAGGTACACGGAAGGTGATCATTCGTTCCGGCTCAACAAGACGCTCTAGGATACCTTGCTCTTGGTATTCCGGATGCTCGGCTAAAACAGGGACGATGGAATCCACGAATTCCCGGACAGCCTGATGAAATTCAGTTTCATTAGGGTCCCGGGACACAACTTGGTTATAGATGGATTCCACATAATCATGGGCGGCAGTAAGGGGTGAAGAAACAGAAATATTCGTAGTCACTTTTGCGATGCACTCCTTCAAATCGTTAAAGTAGAATTGCGATGGTATCATGGGTACTGCAGAGAGAAAGCCTGTCTTGGACAATTTGTACTAAACCATTAAAAAGTTTGCATTCAGCATTTTTAAGTTAAAAAGAATTGTATAGAATTTTGCCCCGCATTACCAATAAAATGTTTTTTATAACCTCATCAAATATTTCTATAAAGTTATCAAAAAGTCTGATGCAGCAAGCTGTTTCTCCTTATTTTCATGCAGAAGCGGCACAAATGGCTATGAAAAATGTTGCAAAAAAGTGCAAATAAAGTATCGTCGAATGCAAACTTTTCGGATGTATTTTGCGTCTGGAGATATGGAGAATTTGGAATCTTATGACAGGAGTTGAAGGGATAATGAAGTTTTCAAGTGCCCTATTTGTGATTGCACTAAGCATGATGACGGCATGCTCAGGTGGTCAGAAGGAGCAGGTGAAAGCGCCGGCTATATCTGTAGTGAAACCAGCTCCCCAACTGGAAAATGAAGACAAACAGCAGGTAATCCGGAATGTGGCTGCTTTGAAGAAAGGGATATTCGCTTTTGCCAATGAGAAGGGGCAAAAGCTCTTGGCTGACCCGGAAACAGCCAGTTATGCTGGTGAAGAACCGCTCATTGCCATTGGCCAGACAGGAAAGCTGCTTACGGTTCGCTATTCAGGCAAGCAGCAGGCAACTCCGGAAGATGACGGTCGGCAGACCGTACACAATTTTAACGATCAGGCTGGGCAATTATATGAGGTGACGGAAGGGGCAGCAGAGCCAAACGAAACCTATTTTATTATTCCCGAGAGTCAGCTCCCGGCCGAAGCGCTCCTGACCATACAGCGTGTGGACCCTAAGCATGCCGGCGCTGATGAACAGGAGCTGCGGAAGATCAAGGAGAGCAAAGGACGAGAGGTAGAGCAGGCTTGGCCGCTGATTGAGCTTCCAGATGGAAAGTCCGTCTATCTGGTGCAATTCGTCAGACTAGGTGACGATATGCTGGCAAGTTTGGCCGTGAAAGACGGGGATACTTGGTTGTATCACGATTATCCGGCGACGTATGATCCCTATTCCACGTGGAGAGTGGATGATGGAGGCGAAGTGCAGCCGGAATTATTCACTTTTCTATTTGCAGCTAAGTCTACATCGGGTCTTGTGCTAGGTGTTCAGTGGATGGGCACGGAAGGAGAGAATGTCTCGCTTCTATCCGTGACCGACCAAGCCATTACCGATCTCGGTTTGTCGTATGGAAGATATATGGCTCCGATATAAGATGAAATTTCCTTTATTTCGAAATATCGATAAATCCTTCGCCAAATACGTCGCGTACATCATGGATGGTGACAAAGGCATCTTTGTCCTCAGCCCGAACGATTTTCTTGAGCATAGAGACTTCCTGTTTGCTGATGACGATGTAGAGCACATCTTTGGTCTGTCCGGTGTAATAACCATAACCGCGCAGAACGGTCACACCGCGATCCATAACTTCCGTTACCCGTATCGCGATCCGGTCATGGTGTGGCGAAATGATGGTGACCGCTTTTTTGGGATTCAAGCCTTCAATAATGAACTCCATTGCTTTGGTCCCGATATAGAGAATGACAACCGTGAACATGGCCTTTTCGATCCCGATTACAAATATGGACATCCCGGCAACGATCAGATCAAAGAACAGCAGGGCGTAGCTGATATTCCAATCCCAATATTTATTGGCAAGGCGGGCTAATATCACCGTACCTGCCGTTGTGCCGCCCACCCGGACGATGAGCCCGATCCCGACGCCGGCAAACAGGCCGGCAAATATGGCGTTGATTACCGGCTCATTTGAAGCGATGTGCCAGCTCTCCGTCAAATGCAGGAACAGAGAGTGGAAGGCAACGGCGATGATGGTATAAATTGTTGTCTTTTTATCCAGCAGCCTATAACCGACCAGCAGCAATATTCCGTTCAATATAATGCCGACAAGAGCCGGGGACCACTTCAACGTATAATAGAGAATGATCGATATCCCGGTAACGCCGCCTTCACCAAAGTCATTGGGAATGACAAACAGATTGACTGCCAACGCAAAAATAAATGCTCCAATAAGCAGCATGATCATATCAAATGCTCTTTTTTTCATACGATATATACCTCCATGACTTTCAATAAGCCCACAAAAAAAGCGATTAAAGGAAAAACTCATCCTTTAATCGCTTTATGCAAACATAAGTTGCGCAGCTCTTTTGATATTTTCATTATAATAACCTTCACATCGAATGTAAATGATTTTAATTTCCAATCGAGCACAGGAGCCGGGCGCAAAAGCTTGATTCCAACCGCCTGTGCCGACGGGGATTCTTATAAGAATGGGAGCGCAACATTTTGAAACGGTGCTTGTGATAAAACTGAAAGTGAAAAAGAAGAGGAGATGATGGGGATGAAGGTTTTGAATGGGAAGACAGCTTTGGTTACAGGTTCCAGCCGAGGCATCGGACGTGCCATCGCTGTACGTTTGGCACAGGAAGGAGCTTTGGTAGCCGTTCATTATGGCAAGAGCCGGTCGGCTGCTGAAGAGGTTGTGAGCGAGATTGAGTTGGCCGGAGGGGAGGCTTTCATGGTTGGGGCGGAGCTTGACTCCTTGGATGGAGTAAGTGCCCTCTACGAGTCGCTGGATGAGATCCTGAAAGCAAGGACAGGCAGCACGCAATTGGACATCCTGGTCAACAACGCAGGGATCGGCTTGATAGAGACCATACAGGAGACAACGGAAGAGAGCTTTGACAACGTGATGCGAGTGAATGTGAAAATGCCGTTCTTTTTGATTCAGCAAGCTCTCCCCCGCCTTCGGGACGAAGGGCGGATTATCAATCTGTCGTCTGCGGTGACTCGAATTTCCTTGCCCAATATTCCGGCATATACCATGACGAAGAGTGCCATTAATGCGCTGACGCTATCGCTGTCGAGCCAGCTCGGTTCCCGTGGGATCACGATCAATGCGATACAGCCCGGATTTGTTGCTACTGACATGAATGCCGCTATGCTGAAGGATCCGGATTCCTATCAATTCGGGGCCGGCTTTTCGATCTTCGGGAGATGGGGAGAACCTGGAGATATCGCGGATATTGCAGCATTTTTGGCTTCTCCGGACAGCCGCTGGATTACCGGTCAATGCATCGACGCCAGCGGAGGATCCCATCTGTGACCGCCATACATATCGGGGTTTGCATCTCCAAAGCGTAAGATGAAATCGTATATCTTCGGTATGATCCCTTTTTTCCGTGTTTCCTTTATAATGTTGGAGAAGATCGTTCAATATAGACCGCTCGAACCCGCAGGGTGGAAGCTGCCTCAGCGGCATTTTCCTATGAGTTATTTGGATTTATTGAAGTATTCCAACGGAGGGGAGTTCCAACAGGGAGAACGTTATTTTCAGTTCTTCATAACGGCGATCTAAGGGAGATGAATCTGGCTTATGAGCTGCCGGAATATATGCCGAATGCTGTGTCGTTTGCCATGGATGGAAGCGGCAACCACTATATGTTTGATATGAGGGAAGAGTCTGGAGATGGAGAATATCCGATTCTGTTCGCACATTCCGGCAATTTGGGATATGAGGATTGCGAGCGGGTTGCGGATTCGTTACCGGCATTATGCACAGAGACGTGGAGTTTGTATTGAGGGTCCTAGGCAAACATGATCAGAATTCGCAGCATAGGACGCGTTGGAGAAAACGGTAACCGATCATCCTATAGGCCTTATAAAGTTCAAAACAGTAACAAGAGCCCATGCTTTCATGCATGGGCTCTTGCGTGTGGTTTTTGGGAGGTCGCATGAAGGTTTAATTACGCCAGAACTTCGACCGTAAAACCGCCCGGAGCCTTAACGTAGAAGGTCCATCCGTGGGCTCTTTGGGGCGGAGTGACATCGAAACCATCATCCTTTAGGCGCTGGTAGAGCTCATTTACTTTTTCTTCGTTTTCCAGGATAAAGCCGATATGAAACGTTTTGGGATAGTTAACCTCGGTACCTTGCATTAAGGTCAGCACCATCCCGTTGTCGTCAAACAGCGCTGCAAACGACTGGCCGCGCTCGCCCCCGATTTGGAGTCCGAAATAGTTTAACAAAAATTCCTTAGCTGTGCTTACATCAGTTACAGTGAGATTAAGATGGTTCAGTATCATAGGTCCGCACTTCCTTTCCATGGAATGAGTGGTACTTAATTCAAGCGTAGCACATGGATGCAAGTGCTGAGCTTAAGCCGGTTTAGGCCCGAAGCGGACATTGAAACCCGTCACGCAGGTTGAATGTTTCTGATGAAGCTACGATCGACCGCATTATTAAAATAGGTAGGGAAGCGGATTTACCATCACAGAGGAGTAGAGCATCTGGTATAATAACATCACATCAATTGATAATGATTATCATAATCAAGGAGGAAGCTCTATGTCATTTGCTCCAGCGACCCCGCATTCCCCTCATTTTTTTCACGTACCGACTCGTTTAATCGGATTGGATGAAGGGATTCCGAGCACCGGCGGGAACCATCATGAGCCGGGTTACCGAATCGTGATTATCCAGGATGGAGAGGGAGTGCTGCAAGCAGAGGGCCGCACCTACCCGATGTCCAGAGGAAGCGTATTTGTATCTGACGGTATTACGGAATTGAAGGTGAGCTCGAACAGATCAACTCCGTTACGGGGGATTTATATAGAATATCGATGTTTGAATATCGATGGCGGCGGCGTTTCTTGGGGGCTTGAATGCATGGTTCCGCTACATTGTATTCCGTTCGAGATTTTAAGATTGGCAGAAGAGTTTGAGCGTGTCTGGGGAGCGATAAACCGCGAGGAGCCTTTTCAACTGCAGCATCTGTTTATTCGATTATTGCAGGAGCTCCATGTGGAGATAGCATTCAGGCCATCTTCATCGCCATTATCGTGGCTGGAGCAAGCCTTGCAATATATTGAGGAGAATTACCATAAAGAAGTCACGCGAGAGCAGATAACCTCGATGGCAGGCATCAGTCCGGAGCATTTCTCGCGCATGTTCCGCAAGCACACGGGTCGTACCTTTAATGAATACTTGACCCTGCTTCGCATTCGAAAAGCGCAGGAACGACTGTTGACCGGATCGCAAGATTTAAATGCACTGGCGCAGGAGGTAGGGTATAAGGAGGGCTTATACCTAAGCCGTAAGTTCAAGGAATCGGTGGGCATGTCGCCTACGGCTTATAAACGCAAACCGAAGCGAATCACCGCGTTGAACCTTAATCATACAGCGTCACTATTGGCACTTGACGTTGTTCCGGAGCTGGGTGTGTATACCCCTTGGCTTCAGCAGACCCTATACAGCAAGGGCTTGAGCGTGCATCATCTTTTTGATCCATACATCCTCACATCCGATCATTATTATGATGCCGTAGCTTCATCCCATCCGGATTTGATCATCAGCTACGATTCGACCAAGGAGAACAAAACGCTGCTCACGTTGGCACCTGTCCTCGAACTCCCTTTCAAGACCATGAGCTGGCGTGAACAATTTCGTTTTATCGCTTGCACTATCAATAAACAAGCGGCAGCGGAGGAGTGGCTCTCGCGTTATGACGAACTTGTGGATCGTTCGAATGTTGAACTGAACCGAGTGCTTGGAGAACGGGGAACCGCCGTCGTTTGGGAAATTTGCGCGGACACGGCCTACTGCTTCAGCGGAAGCTTCGGCAGGGGCAGCCAGATTTTGTATGATGATATCGGTTTTCGGCCACCGGTCCGGCTGGTGGAGGAGGGCTTGCACCTTCAGGGGTTCGTGGAAGCCAATATTGAAGAAATCGCTTCTTACGATGCCGATCATATTTTCATTACATCACTGCCTGGCCATCCCTATGGTCAGAAGCGCGTGGATGCCCTGTTCGGATCACAGGCGTGGCGGGAATTGGAAGCGGTCAGGAACAACCGTGTTTATGTCCTGGACCAACCGGAGTTATTCTTCGGGTATGACCCCATCTCTTCGCAAGCCCAATTGCACGAAATGATGCAAGTACTGACCGGACATCATAAATTTGCATGACCGGACATCATTTAAAGGCATAGCCATTTGGCTGAACAGGAGGTAAAGTTTATTTGAGAATGATTATCGTTATCGATAAATAAGGGGGATTCATGTGTTTTCTTTACATTATTTTAGCAGAAAGCGTCTTATCCTGATCACCACCATGCTTTTTATGGCATTCATGATCAGCGCCTGTGGAACAGGTGAGACCGGTAATGGCAGCAACGGGGAGGGTGTGCAGACAACAACGGCTAATTCTTCACAAGCTGGTGAGGCGAATTCAGTGGAAGAAGCCGGGGTGAAAACTGTCTCCACGATCAATGGTGATATCGAGATTCCGGTGAATCCGCAGCGCATCGTCGCTGAGGAATATTTGGGTAGTCTGATTGCGCTTGATGTGATTCCGGTCGGAGCTCCGGGATTAACCATCCAAAACTATTATTTCAAAGACTTCTTGCAAGGAATTGAGGATATTGGCGATTACGGAAAACCATCCATCGAAAAAATCGTGGCTTTAAACCCGGATCTCATCATTACCGGCAATGGGGAAAAAACTTATGAGCAGTTAAGCAAAATCGCACCGACCATTGTGATTCCATACGGAGATTTAAAGAATGCCCAAGAAGAGCTGACGTACTTCGGCGAGTTGTTCGGTAAGGAAGAGGAGGCCAAAACCTGGCTGGAGGCGTACGATCGGCGTATTGCGGAAGCCAAGGCCAAAGTCGATGCAGTTGTTCCGGCGGATGCCACCTTTAGCATTATGGAAGACGGTGAGAAGTCGACCTGGGTGTACGGGGATAATTTCGGCCGTGGCGGTCAGCCTGTCTATCAGGCATTGGGAAGAAAGCCTCCAAGCGGGATTGCTGCGGAAATCATGGAGAAGCAATGGGCAGAATTATCGGCAGAAATGGTAAGCCAATATGCGGGGGATTATATCATTATGACCGCCAATACGCGTACGATCGAGGATTTCAAAGCCGATCCGATTTGGAGCACACTGTCTGCGGTCAAGAAGGGACAGATGTATATATGGCCTGAGGAGCGTTCCTGGTATTACGATCCGCTTGCCGTTCTTGCCCAGACGGAAGAATTGGCGGAATGGCTTTCCAAGAAGAATTGATAGATAACTAGGCGCTTGCCATTGTCCTGTAAACATTCAGGCATGGCGGGCGCCTTATTTTATTATGATGTCACACAGTTTTCTAAAGCTGATATAATACATGGTAGATATACCCCCTTATCAGATAACAAAGGTGATTCTTTATGCTTTCATTTACTAGACTAACTAAATGCAAACCCCCTATCCCGTAATTTCTATGCCAGCCTACTTGAGATTTTTGAATGATAAGGGGGACGTTAGCTGTGCAAAGAAAAATCTCAAATCCATCCATATGGTTATTAATTATCCTTGTGGGTTTCCCACAAATTAGTGAAACAATATATACACCTTCATTGCCGGATATTGCCCATCAATTGGGAGCAAGCAACAATGTGATCCAACTAACCCTCAGCATTTATTTCCTGGGCTTTGCCTTCGGAGTGTTTTGTTGGGGAAGGCTCTCGGATTTCATCGGACGTCGTCCTGCCATGCTGTGGGGCATCCTGGTTTATGGAATGGGCAGCCTGGGCTGCTATCTATCCGGTTCGGCCGAATGGTTATTGGTGAGCCGGTTCATTCAGGCTTTTGGTGCTAGCACGGGCTCGGTTGTCACCCAAACTATTTTGCGTGAGAGCATTGATGGAGCCAAGCGTCATGCAGTGTTTGCCCAGATTTCGGCAGCGCTTGCGTTTACGCCTGCTGTTGGACCGCTCCTTGGCGGATGGGTAGATCAATTTCTTGGTTTCAGAGCAGTGTTCTTGACGCTGGTTTTGATGAGCGCCGCTATTCTGGCGTACACCTGGAGTTCACTTCCTGAAACTAGAGTCAAGACTGTCTCGAAGATTAACACACTCTCCGTGGCCAAGCGCCTGGTCTCCGACCGTAGAATATGGGGATTCGGTTTTCTCATTGGAGCCACGAACGGCATATTGTTCAGTTACTATGCGGAGGCCCCATTTATTTTTATCGAATTTTTTGGGATGAGTCCGGGCGGGTTTGGTTTCTTCGGGATCTTTGTTGCGATTTCATCCATCCTGGGTGCGATGCTGTCAAAGAAACTGCTGCCCAGGCTCCAGGCTGAGCAAATTATTGTGATCGGCACGATCATTACGATGCTGGGGGCCCTTTGCCTTACCGTTCTAGTTGTGGGCGGAATTGATGCTACTATTTTGCATATGGTGTTATTGGTAGTATGTATTTTTATCCTTCTGCTCGGCATCGGAATGGCGATTCCGAATTGTCTTAGTTTGGCGCTGAACCAATATGGAGATGTGCTTGGAACGGCAGGAGCGATTTTCGGGTTGGGTTATTATGTTGTTGTAAGCCTGATTACCAGCGGCATGAGCCTTCTTCACAATGGCTCGCTAGTTACGATGCCCCTGTATTTTCTTGGCCTTGCCGTACTCATGGTACTTGTGAGCAAGAGGCTTGTTGGTTATAAGCGGTAGAAATCCGGCAACTTTCTTAAAGTAGTTATTTACGATTTCTTATAAAAGCTGTCCCTTTCGTCGACACGAGGAAGGGGCGGCTTTTTCTTGTTAAACAATAGTAGTGTGAAAGACATCTTGTGCGTCGCGTAGGCGGAATTGCAAGATTTATGGATTCACGCATAAAATATCATCATGTTATAGTTAATAGCAACACTAAATAACAAACTAGACAGCCTCGGGATAATCGCGACAATTTTAAGCATTTATACGCACAAGGTAAACCGTTTTTTTACTCGAATATCAATATTCGTAGGATGGAGGGAGAGCAATATGAGTGAACCTTGGACGGCTTCGATGAGGGGGATTCCCTGGAACATGGACAAAATGGAAAGTGCCGTTAAACAGCTGCGGAACCGTGCTAGTCTTGAGTTCGTTGTTGGGTCAGATAACGCCGCAGATTTGCTGAAGCTGGATGAACAGGTGTTTTCCAAACGTCCGGATCTGATTCTGCACATATATATTCCAGAGGAGGCAGGTCAATATACTGAGGAAGTTCTGGAGGCACTTGCTGGATTGAAGTTCGTTGCTGCGTTGCATTTGGAACTTAAACAGAAGCAGGATTTGAATAAGCTGGGTGCGCTGGATCGAATGGAGTTTCTTAAGATACGTTCTCCCAAAAAGCAAAATCTCGATTTTATCCGGAATTACAAGTTCTTAAAGTATCTTGAACTCAGCGGTAAATTTGAAGATCTATCACCGATTGCTGACTGCATTCGGCTGGATACACTGGTTCTGAACTGTGCGATTGATCAGCTGGATTTTGTTGTGGAATTGCCGATGATGAAATATTTGGCTATCGACAGTTGTACACTGAACGGTCCGCTGGAAGTGCTGGCCGACTCAAATATAAGCATGCTAAGGCTATCTTCCGTCCGAAATCTGATGAATATCGATGGCCTGGCGAGTTTGAACAATTTGTCTTATCTTCACTTGTCGCTGCCGAAAGTTGAGCGCCTGTGCGATTTCTCGCATATGAAGAATCTTCGGCAGCTTGAACTGGATTATATGAAATCCTTGCAGGAGATCGAGAACCTGTGGACTGCAAGCCGGCTGGAGGTTTTGACACTTAAGGAGATACATACGCGAATCAAGGCGGAAGCCTTGGATGGCTTAACGAAGATGGAGTGCCTGCGCCAGATAGACTTCCGGTTTATCGATACCGGCAAAGGCCGGATTGCCGCCATCCGTAAACGAATGGCTGAAGCGGGCAAAGAGCATCTTCTCTACGAGAATATTCCTGAGGAAAAGCAGATAAGATCGATGGCTTTTGAGCATTTGTCAGGGATTTTGATGTAAGACTAAAGATGGCATATAACAAGGAGAAAGCCCGCTATCTTAGCGGGCTTTTTGCTGATTTCAAACTTCCACTATAATTTACATTGATCCAAATTATAAATGATTTTTTCCTGCATTTCTTTAATAGCGAAACTCTATTTAGTGAACACCAAAACCTCTTGTAAGAAACAGGAAAAGAGGTTATCATATTTTTGTTGACTATATAATTTATTTTCAGTCAATAAAAAGGAGGGGGATTAATGCCTAAGATTGTCACTGAACGTGAAAAAGATCTGGTGAGAGAAGCGATGTTCACAAAAGGGATTGAACTGATTCGCAAGAAAGGCGTAAAGCGGATTACGGTAGAGGATATCACCAATGCGACCCATATCGGCAAAGGATCTTTTTATTCTTATTACAATTCCAAAGAAGAACTTCTCTATTCGATTATCAAAAAGAGCGAGAGCAGAATGTTTGAGAGAGTGGAGGCCGTATTGTCCGAACGCATAAATTTGAAAGAAAGGCTTGTAAAGGCATTGAAAGAAATTTATCTGGCAGCGGACAGTATCGTTCTCTACGTTTCTCCATTGGATATAGAACTGCTGCTTCGTAAGCTTCCAGCTGAGGCGGCGGATCGGGAGGCATTAAAATCAAACGACTATTTTAGCAGGACGCTGTCGCTTTGCGGCATTGACGAATCGGGATGTGAAATGGAGGTACTTGCATATTTAATGAACGCGCTCCATTTTGTTGGTTCGACAGATATGTCTTTTGGTGAGCGAGGACGAGAGAAGGCCTTGGATATACTCGTCCATGCCATTGCCGAATATATGACGGAGGGAGCCAAGCCATGAGAGAATCTCTTGAAAAATACAAAACGTCGTATGGGATTGCCCCCAATGATTCTGCCCAGCGGAACCCCAGTTCTATCGTTTATTGGAGGACACGATGAGCGTTATATGGATCATATTAGCGGGATTGCTTATATTCATCGTTAGCTTGGTTCTTTTTGTTCAGTACAAGAAAAAGAAGAAGACACATCGAATTCGGATGAATCCCATGAGTAATGGCATTGATTGCAGAGAATTCGTAACCATCGGCGGCATTTCGCAATATTTGCATCATCGGGGCGAGGACATAGATAATCCTGTGATGCTGTTTTTGCATGGCGGCCCAGGCGAGCCTATATTGCCGTTTGCCCAAGAATTTCAGATCCCTTGGGAGAAGCGTGTCACGGTTGTCCATTGGGATCAGAGAAACTGCGGTAAAACGTATTTTAATAATGATCCGAAACAAGTTGCTCCAACGGTCACGGTTGACCGTCTCGTTCAGGATACGTACGAAATTGTGAACTATTTGAGAAGAAAATATCATAAAGAGAAAATTATCATTTTGGGGCATTCATGGGGTTCGGTGTTAGGCAGCCTGTTCAGCAAGCAATATCCGGAGCTTGTGCAGGTTTATATCGGCGTCGGGCAGGTTGTCAATATGAAGGATAATGAACGCGTCGGATATGAAAAAGTACTGGAAGCGGCAAAAATGGCGGGAAACGACATCGATTATCGAGATCTACTTCGTTTGAAACCTTACCCTCCGCTAGCATTTGATGACGACATGATCAAGAAACTTATGAAGGTTCGAAAATATCAAAGAAAGTATAAATTATCGGCCGGTCCAACAACAGAGCTTATCGCCAATGCATTAAGTTCACCATTTTATACGCTCAAGGATATGAGGTATTTTTTCATATCCGGAGCATTTGGCGACGGACAGCGTCCCATCTGGAAATATTTATGTGAATCCTTCGATCTGTCGACTATGGACGCTGCATTTGAAATGCCAGTCTTTTATATACATGGAGAGCGAGACTGGCAAACGCCCTATCCACTGGCACAGGAATTTTTTTTAACAATTCAAGCGCCGCTCAAGCTGTTTTACTCCATTCCGGAAGCGGGCCATATCCCAATGCTTGAACGGAAGGAGAAATTCAACGAGGCGCTATTTGATATTTTGGAGCGAGCGAATGTTACGGCGAAGACCAAGAAGTCTCTGCACAGGTCTCCTGTTGGTACAGGCTGATGCGGTAGCCGGCTGGAGCGATTGGATCAGTTATAAGGAGAATTCGAATGCTATAAGGAGGAAAAACACGAAGAACCCGCGTCCGACGCGGGTTCTTCGTTTCTACTCATTTCCGGTGGCAATCGGATTGCCCACATAAGACAACCCGCTTCTTACACCCCCCACGAACCCCCATGCTTGAATAAATCCTACGCCAAGAGTTAGGAGTTCATAGCAGCGCAGCGGTAGAGCCTCGGAAGATATGCTAGCGCTGTGCAACGACCTCCTTTGGCAGCTTGGGATGACTTAGGGAGGAAGAAGCCTGTTGGGCTGGCGGAACAGTATTGTTTGAGCCAAGGCGAAATATACCTCTGTCGCTGGTCAAGCCGAACGGAATGCCAACAAAAGGCTCAGTGAAGTTAGGTGAACCCGGAAGGGTAGAGGGTTTTATTTAATGTTTATCATTAAATAGTTATTGTTTTTCATAAATCAATCATTTAGTATATATTGTAAGTTCACATGAAAAGGAGATTGCGCATGAACGGAATCGAATTCAAAGCCAAGCCTGGTTTCAAAAGAATGCACACTGCGCTTAAGATCGGATACTGGGGAGGGATCGGGCTACTCATTGCATTCGTCTGTTTCAATATATGGATCGGATTAAAACCCCAGGAGTTGTTCTCTGCAGAGAAGGGAATCATGCACTGGTTCTTTTCAGTACCATTATCGGACACGGTGACGAAGAGCGTCATGGTGCCCTTCACTTATTTTCAACCGATCAATCCCGACAAGTTCGATGCCAAGAAGGCCTATCTGGTAGTCAGCTTGACCAATACCGTGCTTGTTTTCTGGGCCTACCTTTACTCGATCGGCAAGATTCGCCTTATAATAGGAAGCATACTTAGCGGAATCAGTCCGTTCAGCCTGGCGAATGCCGCCCGGCTGAGAAGGCTGGGAATTGCCGTAATTTTTTATTCTTTGCTGGCGAAGCTCATACTTAATATTTTGATCTGCCTGCTCGTCACACGCATCTTTTCGATCAATCTGGGGAGTATCTCTTTAATCGGAATTATCATCGGTATACTCGTTCTGTTTGTGTCCGAGATTTTCAAGTACGGCGCTCTTCTGCAGGAAGAGCATGATTCGACTTTCTAAGAATGGAGTCTGACAAAAAGTGCCGATTATTATACGACTGGACCGGGTCCTGGCCGATAAAAAAATGAAATTGAATGATTTGGCCGACAAAGTCGGAATTTCGAACGTCAATCTGTCCAATCTAAAGACGGGTAAAGTGAAAGCAATCCGGTTCTCCACATTGGAAGCGATCTGCGAGATTCTGGACTGTCAACCGGGAGATATTTTGGAATTTGTTCCGGCCGATAGCGATAGCTGTGAAAACGATTGAGAGGAAACTAAACGTCTACACGTTGGCTCAACATGCAAATATTCCACAGATATGGAGTAGATTAATCTAAACAAAAAGAACCCGCGTTAGGCGCGGGTTCTTCTATTTTACTCACTCTTCGTAGCCACCGGATTCTCACTGTACGAAATCCAATCGCTCCAGCTGCCTGCGTACAGCTTCACATTGCTGTAACCGGCTGCCTCCAGAGCAAGAACGTTAGGGCAAGCGGTAACGCCGGAGCCGCAGTATACGATGATCTCGGCATCCTGCGGAATGTTGGAGAAATGCTCGCGGAGATCATCTGCATTCTTCCAATGACCGGAATCGTCCAGGACACCCTTCCAAAAGTAATTCACAGCTCCAGGGATATGACCGGCCTTGATGTCCATAGGCTCCTCCGCGCCGGCATATCTACGCGGCTCACGAGAATCGATGAGCACTTTGGTACCGTGAAGCGAAGCCTCGCGCACCTCATCCACGCCGACCAGTTTATCAGGCTTTAGATTGACTTCATATGTAACGGGGATCACGATCGGTTGTTCGTTCGTTACCGGATACGACGCGTTCTTCCAAGCCGTAAATCCTTCATCCAATACATAAGCTTCTTCGTGCCCCGTGTATTTCAGCAGCCACCATAGACGGCTGGCCATGGCGCCGCCTTGATCGTCATAGATTACGACACGGCTGCTGCCTTGAATGCCCGACTGCCCGAGGCGCTTTGCCAGGTGCTCCAGGTTCGGCAGGGGATGGCGTCCGCCATGTTCCGTAATCGGGGAGGAGAGGTCCTTCTCCAGATCAAGGTAAACTGCCCGCGGAATATGTGATTCTTCGTATGAGGCTCTGCCGCTTTCCGGCTTACCGAGGGCAAAACGGCAATCGACGATGACCAAATCCGGTTCATAGAGTCTCGCCAGCAGCCATTTCATAGTAACGATATGGTTCATATACCAGGACACCGCCTTTAATAGAAATAATGAGAATAGTAATCGAATTATATCATATTGCTGCTTCTGCATACGTATATAAGTAAAAAGCCGACCTGACTCATAGAATGATGAGAACAGGTCGGCGGTATAGGAATAAATGATGGCATGAATCAGCATGAATCGCTTATTTCTTGATGGCTTGAATCAGCATGGAGGTGTAGGCTTTGGCGCCTTCCGGCTCCAGATGAACGCCGTCCGACCGGAAGTATTCCGGATGATTCTTACTGGCTGAATACCAATCAACTAAGGTGATTTTGGGATTCTGTGCAGCCGCTTCGGCCAGCATGTCGTTAACATTCTGTTCCCAGTCGCGCGGAACTCGCGTGTTGATCAGCAGAATCTGTTTGGCCGAATCCAGAGGAAGCAGCAGTGAATCCAGATCCTTCTTCGAGAAAGCTCCATTGGTGCCAAGCCCAATGATGATAATGCCGCCATTTACTCGGTTCTGGTCTTTCATAACAGGAATCAGATCATCAGCCTGACGCATTTGGCGGCCAATCATTGCATCGACATGAATGCCGGGCAGCGATTGTTCCAGATAAGGAGATACGCCGAGCATGACAGAATCTCCTATGGCCGTAATGACGGACTTGGATGCCGGGGGATGAGAGGGTTTATTCGCTGGCTTGGCAGGATCACTCTTTCCGCTGGTTGTATCGCTAGCCGGGTCCTTGGATGGAGATGACTTATCCGTTTTAACTGCATTAGACTTACTCGTTTTCTCGCCGTTCGATTGATCGGGAACCATCATTTCGGAATCGGTTCTATCTGTACTTCCGCTTTCTTCTTCGGTTTGCCCCTCTTCGATGTTTTGGTCTGTCCCTGCAGGCTGGCTTGGCAATTCCTTCTCTTCAACATCGTCATCGTCCGAACCTGTCTCTTCGTCCTGTGCCGGAGTCCCAGATGTTTTATTCCCAGTATCGGGTTTCTCAATCACTCCTGGTTGATTCGAAGGGACGCTGGTCGGCGGCGCCGGGCTGTCTCCGCCAGCTGGATGATGTGGCTGCTCTTCCGGCGGCTCAACCGCAACAGCCCCATCACTTGGAGTTAGCTCTTGTTCTTCCGAAGCGGAGTCACCCAAGTTCAGCATGGCAGCGATATCGTTTACCGTTCTTGCCGAAGATACGCTGCTCATCATTCCCGAGCAGAAGATGCCGATTAGAATAAGCGAGCACAGGGATATGATCCAGCCTCTTAATGAAATCGAAGCCGGGCGACGGCGAAGGGAATAGGCCTTGGACCATAGTTTCTTAAGACCGCCATGTCGTATCGGTTCTTCGACATACTTCCAGGATAGGGCGGCCAGCAGAATGCTTGCCGCGATTTGCAGTGCTACTGCAGGCCAAGGCAGATCGCTTGCACCCGCATCTGGCGATGTCAGGATCATCACGGGATAATGCCACAAGTAAATTCCGTAGGAGCGAACGCCAATCCATACGAGCGGCTTCCAGCTTAACAAGCGGCTGATCGAAGCCGCCGGATGTGCCAATACGGCTACGAGTACGGCCGCAGCCAGGGAGAAGAGCAGCATGCCTCCTTGATATAGAAAAGTTTCATAACGGTCAACCTTCCACATCATGAAGAGTATCATGAGCAGAGCTACTATTCCCGTGATATTTAGTCGGCGCCGGGAGGACACCGAAACATAAGAAGATAGCTTCCAGCTGGGCCATATAATAGACAGCCCTGCCCCGACAAGCAGCCCGAAAGCCCGAGTATCAGTGCCATAGTAAACCCGGCTAGGATCGTCCCCAGGCTGGTAGATAACAGCCATCCACAGAGCTGACAGTGCAGCCCCGATGGCAATGAAGGTGAACAGAGGTCCTCTGCGGGGAAAAAGTTTAAGCCCCACTAACATGATCAGCGGCCACAGCAAGTAGAACTGTTCTTCTACGGCTAGGGACCAGAAATGACCCAAAGGAGACGGCGGCCCAAATGATTCAAAGTAGGATTGCTCCTGAAAAATAAACTGCCAATTGCTTATGTACGTAACAGCTCCGAGTACATCACCCCGAAGTGCGGCTAGTCGAGAATGGTCAAACAGTGTAACCCATACCACCAGAATAAATAGCATGAGCAGCATGGCTGGCAAGAGCCGCCGAAACCTTCGTATCCAGAAATCCTTCAGATCGATCCGCTGCTGATGATGCCACTGAGATGCCAGAATATCCGTGATGAGATAGCCGGACAGTACGAAGAATAAACTTACCCCGAGAAAACCGCCCTTTGCAAAACCAAAACTCCAGTGGTATCCCATGACTCCGATTAATGCGAGGGCCCTGAGTCCGTCCAGACCAGGCATATAACGTGAACGTGGTTTATCTGGAACCGGCATGGTTGATCGCTCCTTCCGAAGGATCTGCACTTGTGCCGCTATGTAATAGCCGCTTCCATAATATGTAGGACATATTCTCAAACGTCTGGGTGGTTAATAAATGATGTGTCATTTGGAACATGATAACCTTTCCTTTCTCTTATATAAGGACAGATCAGGAGAAGTCCAGTGCGAAACCTGTCATATCCTGTAGAAAATGTCATAACTACTACATACTATCATCTCGAGGAAACCAGAAGGTGACAAAAAAATGAACCTCCGGCTACATTATGATGTCAAACCTAAGACAGAATTTTCATCTGAACATACAAGTTTTTATTATCATTTCATCCATTCTTCGGTAATGCTCTGTTAGCTGTAACATGACAAGCGATAAGAAAAAGGAGGCCATGCTGCCTCCTCCACTTCCATGCCATCCCTATCCATTATTATCCTCCAGAGATTAATTCACAGCTCCTTCCCGTTTGCGAAAAAAGGTTTTAAGGGCTTCATAGACTTCGCCTTTGTCTTTGATGACATGGTACATGAATTGGTCCAATTTAATATTTTTATAAGCTGACATCAGCGTGCTGCTGCGATTGTACTGGTTGACCTCTCCATAACCGAACATATTGCTTACCTTAAGCAATTCACCTATGAGCTTGACGCATCGTTCATTATCGGAGGTGAGATTGTCACCGTCAGAGAAGTGAAAAGGGTAGATATTATATCGGGATGGAGAATAGCGATGATGGATGATATCTAACGCCTTCTGATAAGCAGATGAGCATATGGTTCCGCCGCTTTCACCACGGGTAAAGAACTCCTCCTCGGTCACTTCTTTCGCTTCGGTGTGGTGGGCGATAAACACGATTTCCACCTTTTCATATTGTTTACGGAGGAAGCGGGTCATCCAGAAGAAAAAGCTGCGTGCGCAATATTTCTCGAATGATCCCATAGAGCCGGATGTGTCCATCATGGCGATAATGACTGCATTTGATTCGGGTATCACGGTATCGTCCCATGTTTTATACCGCAGATCATCCGGACTGATGCCGTGAATACCGGGATTGCCGTCCCTGGCATTGCGGCGCAGGTTCTCTAAAATGGTACGTTTTTTGTCGATGTTGGACATGATACCCTTTTTACGAATGTCGTTAAAAACGATGGATTGTGTGTCGATCACCTCTTGATCCTTGGGCTGCAGCAGCGGTAGTTCGAGCTCCTCAAACAGCATATTTTCCAGTTCCTCCAGGCTGACCTCTGTCTCCACGATGTCCTGTCCTGCCTGATCGCCAGCAGATTCTCCTTTCCCGGACTGGGAAGGCGAAGGGTCACGCCCCAGGACATCACCTACTTGGCTGTCGCCATCGCCCTGACCCACATGCTTTTGCTTTTGGTAATTGTAAATGAAACGGTATTCGTCAAGGCTTCGTATGGGAACTTTAATAATCTGTTTTCCGTCAGACAGAATTATATTTTCTTCGGTAATCAGATCGGGCAGGTTGCGTTTGATCACATCGCGGATTTTATGCTGGTGGCGTACTTGATCCTGATAGCCTTTGCGGTGCAGCGACCAGTCTTCGCGGGATACGATAAACGATAGAGCATCATCATTTTGCATGGACAGTCACCTCCCAAGTGCAGCCATGACGCCTGTTGCCGTCTTTTTTCGGCTGTAGTATTTCATTATATTCGGGAGAAAGAACGATATGTGAGGGTCAATCCTGGTTTGGTATGAAAAAGACACCGTACCTGAATTAGATCAAGTACGGTGTCCATATTCTTGTGTCCTAAGCGTTTAATACGAAGAAGAACAGAGCAGCGATGGTAACGATGACAATGCTATTCACGATGGTGGCAATGACAGCGACGGCTCTTTTGCGATTTTTGCTAAAGCAGCCTACAATGCCAAGAGCCAGTCCGATGATATTAATAATCATGACGAGGATGAATACAGCCGCTAATGTGGTCATCGCTTCGAGTGTTTCCTGATTCGGTTCCAGAAGCGGACCATTTTCAGTCATGAAAGGCTCAATCATCGTCGTGCCGAGCGCCCCAAGCAGAATATATCCTAGCAGGGTCACGATGGATAATATGAAAGATGCTATACCGAAGCGGGAGTGTTTTCTGTCCTCAGGTGGGATGAAGGTGGTTTTGGGTCTTTTGGGTGATGCTTGTTCCTCGGATGGTGAGGAGGATGATTGCTGATCCATTTACATAATCTCTCCTTACTTGGGATACATTCATTAATCATTTCTGTTGGTGTCTACCAAAGTTAGTTATGCTTCCTTATTAATCTTTCACAAAATAGATTGGAAATCAAGTCCAAAGCACTTATACCCCTGTGGAAAAGCTGTAGAGAATCCGTTAAACTTAACATGATGACATAAGGACAGGATGGTCCGTTGATAAAAAGGGGTTGAACAGGCTTGAGTCGAACATTCATTGCGTGGGGCTCGATTCTGATGGCTTTGTCTGTAGCCATCGGAGCATTCGGTGCACATATGCTCCAGGATCGCATTACGGTTGATGAGCTGGCTACATACGAGACAGGAGTCCATTATCACATGATACACGGACTAGCCGTATTGATTACAGGTATCCTGGCGAAGGTGCTGGGTGAATCCCGCAAGCTGTTTTGGGCGGGCGCTCTATTCATCGCCGGAACGATTATTTTCTCAGGCAGTCTCTATGTATTAAGTATATCAGGTATCAAGTGGCTAGGCGCTATAACGCCGATAGGTGGAGTATGCTTTATAGTAGGCTGGCTGATGCTGATGTCTTCGGCGCTGTTTTCTAAACGCGCTTGATTCTAAAGAAAAAAAACGGTTTCACCGAACCCTTGTTTATGGGGCGGCGAAGCCGTTTTTTTAATGGATCACGGTGGAGTATTAGCTGACACTAAATTCATCAATTTCATTGAGTTTGAAAGTATAAACCTGTTTCTCATCGACATGATAAACGTTCACGAGGAAATTGCTTTCGTCGTAGTTAAGAATACGACAGGGAAGGCTTGTTTGCTTTCCGTTGCGGTTTGTTGTCAGGCGAACAAGGCGATTATCCTTACTGTATACTTTTATCCATTCAAAGGGATCACTTCCGATGATTGGTGTTTGCACAGGGGGAGCGCTTGCAGTGATCTTTTTCTCCGGTATCGAAGATGTAGCAGGAGTAACAAGCTTCTCTTTTGGAGAGGTTTCAGAATTCGATTTGCGTGAAGCTTTGCTAATTACAGAATTCTTTTTGGCTTGGATCAAGGTGTTGATGATTTCTCCAAGCTCCATTCCGGACTTGACCCGGAAATCGATGACTTCAGCCTTTTCGTTCAGCATTTCTAGCAAATATTGCAGAGCCAGTGCGTTGGAAGAACTCTTGACCAGAATATCAACGTTGAATAAAAAGCCGTTCTCATCGGTGACAGGAATTGTGTTCATAGCTTTTATCATACACCAGCTTTCACATTGTTTTTTCACTGAATCTAATATACCATAATTTTCGAATTTTGATAGTCCTAATGTCATATCGATTTCATTATTACTCTATCTACTTAAGAGACATTAGCCCCATTTATTATCGAAGGAAATGCATGTACTAACGAGACATTTGCACCATGTCGGTTCATGAGGAATAAACATAATTCTAAGCGAAAAGCGAGGGGAGGTGTGTGAATTGGTGACTTTACTGCCGATTAATATCGAAGGACATACCGTTATGGGCGTGGAGGTTCAGCTGCCGAAAACAACGCTCCTGGCTGTTTATACTTCCCGTGGCTATATCATGTGCGGTGCACTCGATGTGGGACTGCTGAATGAACGACTGGCTGACCGGAAGATCATTGCAGGGAGGGCTACCGGGGTCCGCACACTAGAGCAGCTGCTGGAAGCACCTCTGGAATCCGTAACCCTGGAGGCAGAGAAGTGGGGAATCCATCCTGGCTTGGCCGGCAAGGATGCCATACTGAGAATGCTTTGAACACAATGGATGCACTACAAAACATTCACCAAAAAACGGACAATCGGTTGTTAATCGGCTGTCCGTCTTTGGTGTCAAGGCTTATTCATATCAGGGCTGCTATTCAAACAGGCTTTTCAAGCTCTCGTGATAAGGTGCTTTCACGACGCCTTTTTCCGTAATGATCGCAGTCACATATTCATTCGGGGTGATGTCAAAGGCAGGATTGTACACTTTGATGCCTTGCGGTGCCGTACGTTTTCCGAAACCTTCCGTGATCTCTTCGCCAGGGCGCTCCTCAATCGGGATATCGGCTCCTGACGCCGTATTCAGATCAATCGTCGACAGCGGGCACGCAACGTAAAAAGGAATGCCGTGAGCTTTAGCCAAAACGGCTACCCCGTATGTCCCAATTTTGTTGGCAACATCGCCATTTGCGGCTACGCGATCGGTACCGACGATGACCGCCTGGATCCATCCTTTGGACATGACCATAGCAGCCATGTTGTCAGCGAGAAGCGTAACGTCAATACCGGCCTGCTGGAGTTCAAAAGCGGTTAAGCGGGCACCTTGGAGTACCGGTCTGGTTTCGTCTGCGAATACCTTAATGTTCAGGCCCTGCTCATGAGCTAGATACATCGGTGCCAATGCCGTGCCGTACTTGGCTGTAGCCAGTCCGCCCGCATTACAGTGGGTAAGCACGCCCATGCCATCCTCGAAGAACGGGAGTGCGTTTTCACCGATGCGGCGGCACACATCCTCGTCCTCGGCCCGGATTGCCTCTGCTTCTGCCAGCAGAGCTGCATTTAGTCCGGCTGCCTCAAGGTTTGAAGCTGCGAGTTGTTCAGCAGCAAGCTTTATCCGGTCCAGGGCCCAGAACAGATTGACGGCTGTCGGTCTGGAAGTAGCCAGATAAGCGCAGGTTTTTACAACTTGCTCAAGCCAGCCCTTGCTGTCGACACTTTCGTACTGCATGCCGCCAAGCACAGCGCCGAATGCTGCCGCGATTCCAATCGCTGGTGCTCCGCGGACCTTCATGGAGTGAATGCCTTCCCATACTTCTTCGGGTGTAGAAAGCTGAAGATAAACAATTTCTTCCGGAAGCAAACGCTGGTCCAGCAGAACCAGATGATCTCCTTCCCAATAAACCGAACTTAGCGGTGCATAAGTGTTAGCATTGCCGGAAGTCATACCGCTCATATGGATACCTCATTTCCTTTAGTTGCTTGTGTGATTAGTGTCAAAATATCCTCAAAGGATTTGATGCTTCGGTGATGGCGCACGAGCTGTTTACCGATGGCAAGCGCTTTGCGCTGAGCCGTTTCTCTGGCGTTATCATCCGTGATCGTGTCAATGTCCGCTACATGGGACAATCCTACTATGCGGCGGATCATTTTACAACCGGCATACCCGGCGGTATCCTTCAAAATCTGCGATACATAATAATCCTGATAGCCCGGCGTTCGAGACATTTCATCCAGGAGATCTTCATTCCAGAGCTTGCGGAAGTTGCTCTCGAAGTGGGTCCACACATCGCTCGCCATCTCAAGGAGTCTGGCTTCACGTGCCGCCAGCGCATGCTCATCCTGACTCCATCCCGGTTGTGCTGCATAGTTGAGCAGAATATTGCCGATTACAGCGCCGATATCGAAGCCCATCGGACCAAAGAAAGCGAATTCCGGATCGATCACCTTGGTGGATTCCGATGTGACAAAGACGCTGCCCGTATGCAGATCCCCATGCAGCAGAGCTTGCGCGTGGGTTAGAAACTTTTCACGAAGCAGCGCCACCTCGAAGTGAAGGGGCAGGTCGGCGCGTAGGGCTTCCGCTTCATCGGCGATGCTCAGCTCATAATTGTTATTAGCTGATTCTCGGTAAGGGTCTTCGAAGATGAGGTCTTCTGTGATTTTGCATAAATCCGGATTCACAAAGCGGCCGGCAAGTATTTTCTTCTCTTGCTGGTTCATCCCCAAATCTGAAGTGTAAAACAAGGTTCTGGCCAGGAATAGACCAATATGCTCAGCGAACTTAGGATAAGCGTTTCCTTCAATTAAGCCTTTGCGCATGATGGTATACTCGCTCAGATCCTCCATGATGGTATAAGCGAGCTCATCCGAATATCCGTATACTGCGGGAACAAGATCCGGGCAGAGCGAATATTCCATTTCCAGTGCCTGGCGTTCAATACGTGCACGTTCCAAAGAAAGCGGCCAGGATTCACCAACGACTTTTGCATAAGGAACCGCTTGTTTGATAATGATACTATCGTTCGTGTTTTTGGCGGTGACATGAAACACCAGATTGAGATTGCCATCCCCGATTTCATGGCATTCAAGCTCAGTATGGTCCGGAAAACGGCCTGGTAAGCTCTTGGCTAATTGTATCGCCTTCTCCGCGTTCAGCGGATGATATGTAGACATGTTTAGTCACCCCCAAATAATATAAAAGAAAAAAGCCAACGTTTTTGCTTGGTATTATCTAGTATAACGTTTTTTCGTAAATTTTGTATCATTTTTTGGGTGAAAGACAAGTTTAATGAACTTGATTCGCTTCGTACTTGTGAGGGTAAACTACAAATAGACGCCCAAGCACAGCATGTACTCATATATTAATGAAGGAATAGCAATAGCAGTTGATTCCAGTTACAATGGGATTACACCGCTGGTGCAGCATATCCTTGGAGGCAGTACAGGGTGCATTTCATATAGAAAAGGAAGGGATTAATCATGGCAAAAACTACATCTGGCAAAGCTGCGGGAAAAACCAAAAACTCCAGCCTGGAGCAGTTGTTGAATCAGCAAGTAGCAAACCTCAACGTGCTTTATGTCAAAATTCATAACTATCACTGGTATGTAACCGGGGAACAATTCTACTCCCTTCATGTGAAATTTGAAGAACTGTATAATGAAGTTACACTTAAAATGGATGAAATTGCCGAGCGTCTGCTCTCGATCAAAGGCAAACCTGCTGCAACGATGAAGGAGTATCTGGAGCTTGCAACCGTGCAAGAGGCCTCCGGCAATGAAGATACTCGCGGTATGGTTCAAGCGCTGATTGAAGACTTTGCTACCGTTTCCGAGGAGATGGGCGAAGGCATTGAGATGGCTGAGAAAGCGGGAGACATGCCTACAGCGGATATGTTTACCGGCTTCAAGGCAGATCTTGAGAAACATATGTGGATGCTGCGCGCTTATCTTGGATAAGAGTGAAACATATAAGGATGAACTCGTGTATGAAACAGGCTTGGCCGTTCAATGGCTAGGCCTGTTTTTTGATAGCTCTACCTGTCTGATAGTGTCTTCAAAAAGCCTGTCCGGTTGAAATACGTCATATTTTATTATAAAATGGCTTGAGAATCAGTGATAATCAGTTTAGAATGATTATAAACAAATAATTATTTTTTAATTTATGAAATCAGGGAGTCAAACCTGTTATCATATAGGACAACAATACACTACCTATTCAACGGAGGGAATCTAATATGTCAACAAAGTTTGTCATTGAAGGATTGAAAGCAACAATCGAAGGCAAGGAGATTCTTAAGGGAATCGACCTTGAGGTGAAAGGCGGAGAAGTTCATGCCATCATGGGACCGAACGGTACAGGTAAAAGTACGCTGGCTTCCGCGTTGATGGGTCATCCTAAATATGAAGTGACAGATGGTAAAGTTTTGCTTAACGATGAAGACGTGCTGGAGATGGAAGTGGATGAGCGTGCGCGCGCAGGTATGTTCCTGGCCATGCAATATCCAAGTGAAATCGCTGGTGTAACGAATTCCGACTTCCTGCGCAGTGCTATCAACGCTCGTCGCGGTGAAGGCAATGAAATTTCGTTGATTAAGTTTATTCGTCAAATGGAAGGCAAAATGAAAGAACTTGAGATGAATCCCGAGTTCGCGCACCGTTACCTGAACGAAGGCTTCTCCGGTGGTGAGAAGAAGCGTAACGAAATCCTGCAGATGATGCTGCTGGATCCAAAACTCGTCATTCTTGACGAAGTAGACTCCGGTCTTGATATCGATGCATTAAGAATTGTAGCAGACGGTGTGAATACGATGAAATCCGAAGAACGCGGTTTCTTGATTATTACCCACTACCAGCGTTTGCTTAACTATATTACTCCAGATTTTGTGCATGTTATGATGCAAGGACGTATCGTGAAATCCGGCGGACCGGAACTGGCTGAGCGTTTGGAAGCAGAAGGTTATGACTGGATTAAGGAAGAGCTGGGCATTACGGATGAAACTGTAGGTCAAGACGCGTAAATTGACGGGAGGAGGAAACGATATGACTACACAAACCATACTTCCGGTCAACGCTGAGGCTTTGAAGGCTTTGTCCGAGAGTAGACAGGAACCAACTTGGCTGACAGACAGCCGCTTGGCTTCTTTGGAACTTGCCGGCCAATTGGAATTGCCGAAGCTGGAGAAACAACGCATCGAGCGTTGGAACATCCAAAGCTACGGTGAATATAAAGAAAGCAAGAAACTTGCTTCCCTCGATGAACTGCCTGAGCGGGCAGCACAGCTTGTCGAAGGTTCGAGAGAAGGCGGACTGGTAATTCAGCGTAACTCCGGAACGGTATATACAAGTCTGGCTTCGGAACTTGCTGCCAAAGGCGTGATTTTCACGGATTTGGAAACAGCGGTGAGAAAGCATGAGGACTTGGTTAAACCTTACCTGCATCAAGCGCTTAAGAATGACGAGCACGCGCTGGCTGCTCTCCACGCTGTAGTATGGAACGGCGGAGTGTTTCTTTATGTTCCTAAGAATGTTGAGGTTGATGTTCCGCTTCAAGCGGTTATGCTGACTGATGATGCCGAAGCGACATTCGCTCCGCACGTGCTGATTGTAGCCGAAGCTAACAGCCAAATCACATACGTAGACAACTATGTATCGGATTCTCTGTCTGCGCCGGTAACCCATAACGGAGCGGTAGAGATCTTTGCCAAAAATGGTGCGAAAGTTCGTTATGCTTCCGTTCACCAGTTGACCGCAGAAGCAACGGATGTTACGTTCCGCCGTGCGGTGCTCGACAACGATGCTTCGATCGAATGGATCGTTGGTGAGATGAACGATGGCGATACAGCGAGCGATACCATGAGTATACTGAAGGGTAACGGTTCGACATCTGATGCGAAAGTCATTGCGGTAGGTTCCGGATCTCAGAAGATCAACTACACAACGCAAGCGAAGCATTATGGTAAGAGTTCCGCTTCCCAGATGATTACGCGTGCGGTTATGCGTGAAGAGGCACAGGCCATTATCAACGGAATCACCAAGATTGAGAAGGGCGCAACCAAAGCAGACGGTCAACAGACCGAACGTGTTCTGATGCTCAGCCCGAAAGCCCGCGGAGACGCGAATCCAATTCTGTTGATTGATGAGGATGACGTAACGGCTGGACACGCGGCGTCCGTGGGACAAGTGAATCAAGAGCAAATTTACTATCTGATGTCCCGGGGGATTTCCCGCAGCGTTGCGGAATCCTTGGTTATTTACGGTTTCTTGGCTCCGGTTGTCAGCGAAATTCCGCTTGAGGGACTGCGCGACCAACTGCAAGGGCTCGTTGAAAGGAAGCTGGGGCAATGATCGCCTCTGTCCGTGAGCAATTTCCCATTCTTCACCAGGAGATCAACGGACATCCGCTGGTATACCTCGATAATGCCGCGACATCTCAGAAGCCGCAGGTGGTCATAGATGCGATCAAGCGGTATTATGAGTGGGAAAACTCCAATGTTCACCGCGGGGTTCATACACTCGGGAGCCGTGCTACCGATGCTTATGAAGGAGCCAGGGAGAAAGTTGCTCGATTCATTAATGCCGAGAGTTCGGAACAAATTATTTTTACCCGGGGAACGACGACGGCCTTGAATTTGGTCGCCTCATCCTATGCCCGCTCGGTTTGCGGGCCCGGGGATGAAATCGTCCTTACGGAAATGGAGCATCACAGCAATCTCATTCCGTGGCAGCAGGCGGCTTTGGCCACCGGCGCTACGCTGAAATATATACCTCTGCAGCCTGACGGCACGATCCGTGTCGAGGATGTAGAACAACTGGTTACAGAACGGACGAAGGTTGTAGCTATCGCATATGTGTCCAACGTGATGGGTGTTGTGCATCCCGTGAAAGAAATTGCGGATATTGCGCATCGCCACGGTGCTGTCATTGTGGTTGACGGAGCGCAAAGTACGCCGCATATGAAAGTCGATGTTCAAGACCTGGATTGCGATTTCTACGCTTTGTCCGGCCATAAGATGTGTGCTCCAACAGGAATCGGCGCATTATACGG
Source organism: Paenibacillus solani (assembly GCF_001277345.1). Taxonomy (GTDB): domain Bacteria; phylum Bacillota; class Bacilli; order Paenibacillales; family Paenibacillaceae; genus Paenibacillus_AQ; species Paenibacillus_AQ solani. The sequence goes on along the minus strand of NZ_LIUT01000003.1, from coordinate 113,232 downwards.
CAAGAAGGCGCTGCTGGAATCAATGGAGCCGATCGAGTTCGGCGGAGAGATGATTAATGATGTTGGACTGTACGAATCCAACTGGAAAGAGCTGCCTTGGAAGTTTGAGGGCGGAACGCCTATCATCGCAGGAGCTGTCGGGCTTGGCGCAGCGATCGATTTCCTGGAGGAAATCGGGATGGACGCCATCGAACAGCATGAGACGCAGCTGGCAGCTTACGCCATGAACCGTATGTCAGAGATCGAAGGCATAACCATTTATGGTCCTCGGGAGCGCAAGGTGGGGCTTGTCACATTCAATTTAGGTGACGTTCATCCGCATGATGTCGCGACCGTGCTCGATGCCCAAGGTATTGCGATTCGCGCAGGACATCATTGTTGTCAACCGCTTATGCGTTGGTTAAAAGTATCTTCCACGGCACGTGCGAGCTTTTATCTGTATAATACAGAAGAGGACGTTGATCGATTAGTTAGCGCCTTAATCCAGACAAAGGAGTATTTTGGCGATGCAACTTGACGATTTGTACAGACGTGTCATTATGGATCACTATAAGAATCCCCGCAACCGAGGAAAGTTTGAAGCTGATGCAGTCACGATCGATTTGAACAATCCGACTTGCGGAGACCGAATTTCCTTGCAGCTTAAGGTAGAGAACGGCGTTGTAGCCGATGCTAAATATACGGGGGAAGGCTGTTCCATCAGCATGTCTTCCGCATCGATGATGACAGACGCAGTGAAGGGAAAAACGCTGGATGAAGCCATCAGTCTGGCAAACCGTTTCTCCTCTCTTATGCAAGGCGAGGATGTAGAATTTGAAGAGTACGAGGATATTGAAGCCCTATCCGGTGTTAACAAGTTTCCTGCCCGCATTAAGTGTGCAACACTTGCGTGGAACGCACTCCGAAAAGGAATAGACGCAAAGTAATGAATAGATCGATAGGGAGGTAAGTTAAATGGCTAAAAAGGCACCAGAAATGGAAGAGTATAAATACGGTTTCCGTGACGAGCACAAAGCTATTTTTCAGACCGGCAAAGGTTTGACGCGTGAAGTCGTGATGGAAATATCCAAGATTAAGAATGAACCTGAGTGGATGCTGGAATTCCGTTTGAAATCTCTGGAGCAGTTCGAGAAAATGCCAATGCCTCGCTGGGGCGGCGACCTCGATGATCTGGATTTCAATGATATCCAGTACTATGTAAGACCATCCGAGAAACAAGGCAAGACTTGGGAGGAAGTACCTGCCGAGATTAAGGAAACCTTCGATAAATTGGGTATTCCGGAAGCAGAGCAGAAGTTCCTGGCGGGCGTATCCGCACAGTACGAGTCCGAAGTCGTTTACCATAACATGCAGAAGGATCTTGAGGATCAAGGCGTTATCTTCATGGATACCGATACGGCTCTTAGAGAGCATCCGGAAATCCTGAGAGAATACTTTGCGACGGTCGTTCCTCCAGCTGATAATAAGTTTGCTGCGCTGAACAGTGCCGTATGGTCTGGCGGAAGCTTTATCTATGTTCCAAAAGGTGTAAAATGTGAAATTCCGCTGCAGGCGTATTTCCGTATCAACTCCGAGAACATGGGTCAGTTCGAACGTACATTGATCATTGCGGACGAGGACAGCTTCGTACATTACGTAGAAGGCTGTACAGCTCCAATCTACAGCACGAACTCGCTTCATAGTGCGGTAGTTGAGATCATCTGTAAGAAGAATGCTCGCGTTCGTTATACAACGATCCAGAACTGGGCACCAAACATCTACAACCTGGTTACGAAGCGTGCGGTTGCTGAAGAGAACGCCACGATGGAATGGGTGGATGGCAACATCGGCTCTAAGCTGACGATGAAATACCCTGCCGTTGTTCTGAAGGGTCGCGGTGCTAAAGGTTCCGTACTCTCCATCGCGGTAGCAGGTAAAGGCCAGCACCAGGATGCAGGTGCGAAGATGCTCCATCTGGCACCGGACACTACGTCTACGATCGTATCCAAATCCATCAGTAAGCACGGTGGTAAAGTAACATACCGGGGACTTGCTTCCTTTGGCCGCAATGCAGAGGGCGCAAAAGCCAACATCCAGTGTGATACGCTCATCCTCGACAATGAATCAACGTCCGATACGATTCCTTATAACGAAATCAAGAACGATAATATTACGTTGGAGCATGAGGCGACCGTATCCAAGGTATCCGAGGAACAATTGTTCTACCTCATGAGCCGTGGACTTAGCGCAGCCGAAGCTACGCAAATGATCGTTATGGGCTTTATCGAGCCGTTCACCAAAGAACTTCCGATGGAATATGCGGTTGAGATGAACCGACTGATCAAGTTCGAAATGGAAGGTTCTATCGGCTAAGCATTATTATGAACCCGCCACATGAGTGTGGCGGGTTTTTTTGATGAAATGAAGTGTCTGATTTGATAGGAAGTGAAGCATAAAAAGTGGTATCCAATACTGCTTGGCATAATTTCGTTGATCATTTTCGGGTTGGTTTTGTCAAACGGAATTCAAGCTTTGTTTCTTTTGGTCGATTGGCCAGTAAGTCAATTCTTATATGCAACTCCTTTAATTTTATGCATATTTGTAGGACTGATACAGGGAATCTGTGAAGAAGCAGGCTATTATTATGTTTTTAGCCGCCATTTAAAAACGTGGAAGGGCTGGAAAACCCCCTTGTTGTTTGGAGTGGGAAGAAGCGGATTACATTTGATTTTCGATATATCCAGCATTATAGCCATTGGATATTCAACGAATCAAATTCTATTGTCGGTAGTTATAGTGCTTGTATCTAATATCGGATTGTTTGGACTATCTATCATGGACTATACGGCATCAAGAATACATCGTTTCAAATGGCTGTGCGGATTGGCAATCATCATTCACGCGATCTTGAATGGCGGTCTATATGCTATGGAGATTGGCTATATTTCTGCAGGTATAAATGACAGCAATATGTTCAGAGTGAGTATGTCTCTTCTTGCTGTTGCAATAGCTTTTATTATCTATAAAAAAGTGAAGTTAGACGGCGATACGAAGACAATTTAAATCAGAAATATACATAGGTTATATATTGCGGCCATACATCGATGCCTCTGGGATGATTGGCCGCTATTTAGATTTGGGAGACATTTATGAGGTGGAAGCAAATGACAAAAAACCGCCGGCATTAAGCCTGACGGTTATGTTAACGATTCACAAATTCCTGGCATGAAGTCAATTGCTCATACAGGTAACAGGAATTATTGTCGTTTGCGACGTTTATATGAAAATAGCAGATTACTCGCTACAAAAGGATCTCTTGGATCGAGGTATGATATTCTTTGGAAAGATCAATGAATCGATCATCGGTTTTAACTAGCGGACGGAAATAATCGGAAGGATGGTTCATGACGATTATGCCGGATTCACCTGTTGTCAGCAGGACTTTCTTGCCGATAAAGTTCGGCAGCATTTGCTGGATGAACGCATGCGTCGGTTTGCCGTTCAGTTTCCCGAAGCTGAGGCTGTATAGCTCCCGCAAAACCGTCAAGAGCTGCTGTTTGGATTGGTAAACCCGATTCGTAGTCATCGCACTGTATACATCGGCTACAGCGCAAATATGAGCATAGGGATGGATTTGTTCTTCCCCGAGCGCCCGCGGATACCCGGAACCGTCATCCCGTTCATGATGCTGCAGCGCAACCATGGCGGTAATCTTGTCATTCATGGAAGCAGAGATCATCTCATACCCGTAGACGGTATGCAGCTTCACTTGCTCAAATTCCTCGCTTGTCAGTTTGTCAGGCTTATCAAGTATATCTCTGGAAATCTTACTCTTGCCGATGTCATGGAGATAACCGGCTTTGCCAATTTCATAGGCTTCTTTCTTGGAGTAGCCCATCCAATCGGCGATATAATACGATAACATCCCGACTTGAATGGAGTGTCTGTATGTATAATCGTCTTTCCCATTAAAAAGCAGAAGCAGGGATACAACATCCGTATGAACATCCAAAGAGCCAACCAGTGGTTTGAAGACATCGTCAACAACCGATTGATTGAATTTACCCGTTTGGGAAGCTTCTGTGAATAAGGTAGAACACCCATCAAATGCAAGATTGAATTGTGGCTTCACCTTGTTGAATGAATCTGAGATTTCAGATAAAGGATCAAGGGATAATGACAATGTCCGCGGTTTTATTTCTACGTAATCGATTCCATGCTGGCCAAGCTTGGATATGTCCTCTAAACGAAGTGTTGCCCCTTCCTGTAGAACATGAACGCCCTTATCGTTGTAAGCATCGTGCTGTATTTGATCTCCGGGTATCAGGTCTGTGACATGTACTCTCAAATCATTGCACCTCTTGCCCTTATAAAAGTGAGCATTTTGCATAAAATTCTTTTAAACCAATTGGCGAATAATTGATGCATAATCAGATCAATATGTATTCGTCAATATAGATGTTATGGAATATGCGAGATAGAATAAGGCAAAATACTGAAGTAAAAGATCAAAACTATCTTAGCAAGAAAATTATGGTTTTACAATGTGAAATTGCGTCTTATAGCCTATCAGTTGGATCTCAGGAACCTGCTTCTTGTCCTTCAAACTCCGTTCTATCGTCCTATACCCTCTTGTTCTATATCGGAAGATACGTTTCAATTGTTTAATGCAAGGCTGGCAGAAGGCGGGAGTTTTGCATGGCCGTCAGATAGTCACCGGACACAGGTGGAAAAAGTGCAACCTCGTCACCGTGCTGAATAAGGCGAGCAGAAAGTGCATAGTTTTGATTGACCGTCACGAAAACGGTGGGCAATCTGGGGGAGGTATGCGGATAAGCTTTGCTAAGAAGCGACTTAATTCTCCAGCGTAAGTGGGAGAGCAGGTAAGTTGAATGTAGGGAAGCCGTTCCGATCGTTCGGTTAATCCGGAATAGCAGTATAGAATGACTGTCGAATACTGCATCACTTCGTAATTCTTGTGGGCTGCAATATACCATATTCCTTGTTAAAATGTTATGCTTGTAAGACCGGAAATTATCCGTATAACGGACTTATGAGAGGGGGCCGCCAGGTGGTAACAGGGGAGACAAATCAGAAGCTGACCCTATTGTACACGAACGATATACACAGCCATTTTGACACAATGAGTAGCGTGGCGGCACTTATTTCCCGGGAAAAGGAAGCTGCCGGTGAGAAGGTGGTCGTGCTGGATATTGGTGACCATATGGACCGGGCATCGATGGAAACCGAAGGGTCCATGGGTCAAGCCAACGTCGATGTCATGAATTTGACAGGATACGACGCAATTACGATCGGTAATAATGAAGGGCTAACCATCTCGTATGATGTACTGGAACATGTATATGCTGGATTGCAGTGCCCTATCGTTTGCTGCAACATTCATGAGATAACGAGCGGCAATCCCCCTTCTTGGATGAAAAAGCACGTGATTCTTGAGCGGGAAGGCATACGCATCGGACTTACTGGTGCAACTGCAGCTTTTGCAGGATTTTATCAATTGTTAGGCTGGGAAGCTGGGGATCCAGTGCAGGCCATTGCTGAACAAGTACATGAGCTGCAGGACCACTGCGATATTATTGTGGTGTTATCTCATTTAGGTCTAACGATGGATAAAAGATTAGCAGAACAAATTGCCGGCATCGATGTTATACTTGGCGGTCATACTCATCATATTTTGGAGGAGCCGATGATCATCGGGCAGACAACGGTGTGTGGGGCAGGCAAATTCGGACAATATGTGGGTCGTCTCGACATGCAGAGGAACCATGAGAATGAACGCTTTACCTGTATAGAAGGCAGCTTGCTGCCCGTGGACAAAAGCTTGATGGAGCCGCTCGTTGAGCAAGCGATTATGAAGCACCATGAGCTGGCTAAGGAGAAATTATCGGAGGCGGTGGCCGTAATTGACCGTCAGCTGCCGATTAATTATGAGAAGGAGTCACCTTTTGCGAACCTCCTAGCTCAGGCCGTGCTGCAGCATACAGGTGCGGAGATTGCCATCATCAATTCAGGACAGCTGCTTGGACCTTTGCCGGAAGGTGAAATTAGTACAGGAATGCTTCATAGCCTATGCCCTTCCCCAATTAATCCCTGTGTTGTGAAATTGCTTGGAGAGCATATCTACCAGGCGCTTGAAGAAAGTCTTCTTGAAGAGTTTAGCGGGAAGAAGATATTGGGCTTTGGTTTCCGCGGATATATATTAGGCGGACTGGCTGTGGATGGCTGCAAGATTCGGTATGACAAGGACGGAGAACCCTATCAGAAAATAACGGATATCTCCTTGAAGGGACAACCGCTGGACCGGAAACGGGAATACACAGTGGGAACTCTCGATATGTTTACCTTTAAGATAGGATATGAAACGTTGGCCTTAGGCAAGGATACGGTATATATGCTGCCTGAGTTAATCAGAGATTTACTGCGGACCGAGCTTGCCCGTCCCGGTTCGCTTGAGGCATCCATGATTCCACGTTGGATATCCTAACCCCTTCTCGACTAACTTGCTTTGTCCGAGCATACATATGAGAAGGACAAAGGTTAGGGAGGGGTAAGACATGGATTTTATCACATCTATTATTCTTGGCATCGTAGAAGGGTTAACGGAATTCATCCCGGTGTCTTCCACAGGCCATATGATTTTGACGACCAAGGTGCTTGGGTACGATGATCAGACACCCATGATGAAGACGTTTGAGATTGTTATCCAGCTTGGCGCCATCCTGGCTATTGCGATCGTTTACTGGAATCGGATTCTGAACCTGCTTGGCTGGAGCCGGAGCGAACCATTGAATAAGAAGGAATCCCGCAAAAGGCTGAATCTCATTCATATCCTATTGGGCATCGCTCCAGCCCTGCTCGTTGCTTATTATGCAAGGGATTTTATCAAAAGCCTGTTCCATGTCCAGACTGTATTGTTTGCACTCGTTGCCGGTGGTATTTTTATGATATTTGCAGAATGGTTCAATAAGCACAAGGTTCAAGTGACTTCTCAAGAACTGGACGATATGACATATAAGCAGGCGCTTCAGATTGGCATCTATCAGATTATATCCGTTTTATGGCCGGGCTTTTCCCGTTCGGGATCCACGATCTCCGGTGGCATGCTTAGCGGCGTAAGCTACAAGGCATCGGCCGATTTTTCGTTTATTATCGCCATTCCGATTATGTGTGCTGCGTCCGGTTACGAATTGCTGGACTCGTACCGATATTTTACTTCAGAGACGGTCGGTGTGTTTCTAACTGGTTTTATCGTTTCATTTGTAGTTGCTTATTTTGTCGTCTTAGCCTTTAGGAAGCTTATACAGAAGATTCGCCTTACTCATTTTGCGATCTACCGTTTTGTTCTCGCTGCCATTTTTTGGTTGTTTATCATGCAATAGCAGTCGTCACAAGAAGGGAATCGGCTTCGTCGTATAGGACTCCACTGAAGATTGAACGCTATATCCTACACAAGTTTGAAAATAGCAGAGGAAGTGACGGATTTTGCGTCTTATACCTATCAACGCGTTGCGGCCGGGAATGGTTCTTGGTAAAAAAATTTACAGTAGCGAGGGCTTGATTCTGCTTGCCGAAGGAGTGGAGCTGACAGCAGGACTTATCCGCCGACTGGGCACTTTAGAAATCGGGTATGTGTATATTGAGGATCGGATGACAGACGATATTATCGTTCCAGAGTTGTTGACTGAAGAAACCCAGCAGCAGGCGCTTCGCTCGCTTCGGACGAGCTTTAAGAATCTGGAGAATCAGCCCGCTCTGAAGGGTAGCTTCCATCATCTTGGCAAAACTTTTTCCGGGATGATGGAATCGATTATGGATGAAATTTCGGAGCACGATGAGTGTATGGTACTGCTGACGGAGATGAATACGAATGATTATAATCTTTATCGTCATTCGCTTAACGTATGCATTTATACCACGGTCCTCGGAGTGGCTCACGGTTATAGCCGAGATGAGCTAAAGGTTCTGGGCTTGGGGGCATTACTTCATGATATAGGCAAGACGCGGATCTCCCAGAAGCTTCTTCAGCATCCTGGCCGCTTGAATGATGAAGAATTCCGCGAGGTTCAGAAGCATACCGAGATCGGATTTGCGATTTTGAAGGATGAGCCCAACATTCCGCTGCTTTCGGCTCATTGTGCTCTATCCCATCATGAGCGCTTGGATGGCAGCGGCTACCCCAGGGCTTTAAAGGGACCTGACATCCACGAATATGCTAAATGGATCGCTATCACCGATTCTTATGATGCCATGACAACACAGCGAGTGTACAAGCCTGCTTTATTGCCGCATGAGGCAGTGGAGGTCATGTATGCAGGTTCTGGAAAGCTGTTTGAACAGTCATTCCTGGCCACGTTTCGAGACCGTGTCGCGATCTATCCTCCTGGAATCACTGTGAAATTACATACAGGAGAAAGTGGGGTCGTATCCAAAATTCACGCGAACGTTCCGCATCGGCCTGTTGTACGTGTATTAACTGATGCCGAAGGCGTTCCGCTCCCCGCACCACATGAATTGGATTTGTCCCAAACGCTGACCACCATGATTACAGGCATCGGGCACACTAACCAAGAACATACTTGATGATAAGGAGGTTGACTCGTGAGACGTAACGACCATACAACATGGCTGCATTCATGGGGGCGGTTCATTTATCGCCACCGTAAATCCTTTGTTGTGGCCTGGTGTCTTTTGTTTTGCGGGTTGATTCCCTTTGCCTTCAAGCTGCCTTCCCTACTCCAGCATAATGGGTTTACCCCGAAGGACAGCCCTTCCCAGGCGGGGGTTGAGAAACTGGAAGAGGGTTTGGGGTTGTCGGCGGCATCGCTGGATATCGTCATCATTAGCCAAGATGATGAGAATCTTACCACAGGCACATCCCAGAGGCGAATCATGACCGAATTGGAGCCGTTCCGGGCCCTTCCCTATGTCAGGGACATTTATATGAATATGGCTGCTCATAAGACAGGTGAGGACCATATCGTGTCGGTGACGGCATTGCTGAACTTGGATGCCTCACAAGCCTTGCAACGATTTGAAGAAATACGAGACTCCGTTCCCGACATTACGGGAGCGGATACATACATAACCGGTAATACCGCCATATTTGCTGATATGAACCAGGCCGTCAAAAGTGATATTATCCGTGCGGAGATGATCGGCATTCCAGCAGCGCTGCTCATATTGGCCATCGTATTCGGCACATTGACAGCTGCACTTCTTCCCTTGATAGCAGGAGTCACCAGCGTAGTGGTTACGATGGGTGTTCTGTATTTTGTTGCGCTGGCTGATGGCTCGATCAGCAATTTCCTTCCAAATGTCGTCACGATGTTGGGGCTCGCTGTAGGAATCGATTATGCCCTGTTGGTTGTAAGCCGTTTTAAAGAAGAAATGGAGAGATTCGGCGGGGATGTCAGGACGGCACTGGCCGTCACATGTGCTACCTCCGGTAAGGCTGTCATATTCTCGGGAGCCGCTGTGTTGATAGGTTTTGTGGCGATGAATTTTATAGATCTGCCGATCTTCCGTTCCTTTAGCATTGGTGGTATTACCGTCGTGCTATTGTCCGTGCTTGCGGCCAATACGCTTCTTCCCGCTTTATTGGGACTTTTGGGTACGCACATCGATACACTTCCATTATTTCCGGCCAAATACCGGGCTCATCGGATACGGCAATCCTCCGGCATGTGGAGAAGGATCTCCAGATTTGTGATGGCTCATCCCGTAACCATTTCTCTGGCTGTCATCGGATTACTCATGGTGGCCATTTTTCCTGTTCGAAACATGAATATTGCTATCCCTGCAGCTGAAGTGCTTCCGCCTACCTATGAATCTCGATATGGCTACGACCTGCTCACACAGGCTTATGATGAAAGAGAACTGAATTCCATCGTCGTGGCGGTTGAGCTTCCAGCTTCCTATGACAATATAAGGTCTATCGAGCTGATGAAGGCTTATACCGATGAAGTCAGGGGAATGCCAGGTGTGAATAGGGTGGAAAGCTACTTGAGCATTGGCAGAGGCTCGGTCCAGGAAGTAACCAACTATTTGTCCCGTGATGACATCCGGCAGCAGCTGGAGCGGCATCATTTCGTCAAGAATAATGTGGCCGCCGTCGCTGTAATTCCGGAATATGGGGAATCTCATGCACTCACCGCGGAGCTTGTCAGGGAGCTGCGGAAGATGGATACAAAGGAATTGACTACCTATGTCACGGGAAGCCCAGCTTATAAACTTGATATTATAGATGCCATCCATCAAAATATTGCGCTAGTCCTGGTGTTTGTATTTGTTGTTACCTATGTCATCCTTCTCCTCGCGTTTCGCTCGGTCGTGCTTCCATTAAAAGCGAGTGCGATGAACATGCTTAGCTTGGGGGCAGGGCTTGGGATCGTGGTGTGGGTATTCCAGGAGGGGATAGGCGCTGATTGGCTCGGTGTATCCTCTACGGGATCTATCTTTGCCCTTCTGCCAATACTCATATTTTGTGTCGTATTCGGTATATCGATGGACTATGAAGTAATGATGCTCTCGCGAATCATGGAGAACTATGTACGGACAGGAGATAACGAATTCAGTACAGCCGAAGGGCTGGAGAGTACGGGGGGACTGATTACAAGCGCAGCTCTGATTCTAGCTGTTGTTGTAGGAGCCTTCGTATTTACGGACAATGAAGTTATGAAAGCCATTGGGTTAGGCCTGACCGCCGCCATTCTGCTGGATGCCACAGTGATCCGTGTGCTGCTAGTTCCTGCATTCATGAAAATCATGGGCAAAGCGAATTGGTGGAGCCCCCGCTGGATGTTTCCTAGGCATAAGACATCTTCCTTAGAGTGGTCCGAAAAAGGGAAGTAAACGGCCGAACTTTCATTCCAATCAAGCAAAAGCCTTCTGATTGGGTATGTTATAATCATATAATGGACTTTAATCCAAAACCGTAGAGTACATTCACACTAAGTTGTACTATTTGATTCGGTAATTCAATGAAATAAGGTGAGTGAAATATGAGTAATACAGCACAGCCAATCCCAGCAGCCGTAAGGCAGATTTCGCCGAGTTATGATCCGTGGGATCCCATCACCTCCTTGCGCGAGCATGGCCGCCATGTGCTGACCAGTGTGGAGATGACCGTGACCCATCTATGTAATATGCGCTGCGAGCATTGCGCTGTTGGGGATATGCTGGTCATGAAGGAAGCCCCGATGCTGCCCCTGGATACGATGCTTAAACGGCTGGACGAGGTTGAGCACTTGCAGACGATCAGTCTGACTGGCGGTGAACCGGCATTCTTAGGCAAGACCGTGGACAATGTCATTGTTCCCCTTCTGAAGTATGCCAAGGAGCGGGGAATCCGTACCCAGATCAACTCCAATCTGACGCTTGATATTAGTCGATATGAGAAAATGCTGCCCTACCTGGATGTGATGCACATCTCTTTCAATTATTTGAACGGGGATGATTTCTATGAGGTTGGGTTTGCGAATAGTGCACGTCCCGTTTCTAGGGAGACGGCATACAAGATGTATGATACGATGCTGGTCAACTCGGAGAAGCTGAGCGCAGCAGGGATGTACATATCCGCCGAATCCATGATTAATTACCGGACACATACCAAATTGGGCGGCATACACAAGCTGATCAAAGACATGGGCTGCAAACGTCATGAAGTCCATCCGATGTATGCTTCGAACTTTGCTTCGGCTCTGCCGGTGTTATCCTTGGCGGATATGAAAACCGCTATCCATCATCTGCTGGATGTCCGTGATCCGGATATGTGGATGCTGTTTGGAACGCTGCCATTCTATGCCTGCAGCTCCGATGATCAAGACCAGGAAATTATTCGCCGCCTGCGGCATGAACCGAACGTTACCGTTCGGAATGATCCGGATGGAAGGAACCGGGTGAATGTAAATTTATTTTCTGGTGATGTATATGTAACGGATTTTGCTGATATTGAGGCTTTTGGTAATATTAAGGAACAAACACTGGACGATATTTTTGATAAATGGTCAACAGGACACCCGTTAAATCAAACGGTCAATTGCCACTGCGATGCAGTGAGCTGCTGTGGACCGAATTTGTTGGTAGCCGACATGTACTACCGGGGTGTGGATTTTAAGTCAAGACAAGCAAAGACAAACTAGAACCCTAGGAAAGAAGGCGTGTCATCATGGCAGAGGAATTTGAGGTCGGGAAACTGATTTTGAATTTGCTCTTGGTTTTCCTACTCGTATTGTTGAATGGTGTATTTGTAGCAGCAGAATTTTCATTGGTCAAAATGCGTCAATCCCGGCTGACCCAGTTGGTTAGCGAAGGGAATCGGCTGGCGGGCATTGCCCTTAAAGTCAATCAGAAGCTGGATGCTTATTTATCTGCGACTCAACTCGGAATTACCTTAACTTCCCTGGGTCTTGGTTGGATCGGGGAACCTGCGATATCCGATTTGCTGGTGGCTCCGGTCATGCATAGTCTTGGTATTACGAATGAAGCCTTGATCACCACGATCTCGGTTGCGGTGGGCTTCTGTATTATTACCTTCCTGCATATTGTATTAGGGGAGCTTGCACCAAAATCTTTAGCCATCCAGCGGACGGAAGGAACAGCCCTGCTTCTTTCGGCTCCACTTCTCTGGTTCTATCGTATTTTTCTGCCAGTGATTTGGGTGCTGAACACTTCTGCCAACGGTATTCTGAAGATGGTCGGCATCGAGCCTGCGAATGAGTCCGAAGCTGCCCATTCCGAGGAGGAAATTCGAATTCTGATGAGCGAGAGTGCAAAGAGCGGGGTAATTGACGAGAATGAAATGAAATTGATGGACAACCTGTTCGATTTCTCTGATTTGAGAGCCAGGGAAATCATGCTGCCGCGAACGGATATGGACGTTCTCTTCACCAACTCTACTTTGGAAGAGAATTTGCAGATTGTAAGTGAGACAAAGCATTCCCGTTATCCAGTAGCCACGGACAATAAGGATCGCATCATTGGATTTATTCATATTACGGATCTTTTGCTTGCCGATCCTGAGAAGCAGCGTGACCTGGCTTCCTTGGTAAGACCTATTATGGATGTATCGGAATCGACGGAGATCAGTCGTGTGCTGCGGCAAATGCAGGCAAAGCATGAGCAGCTTGCGCTAGTCGTAGACGAGTACGGCGGGACCGCCGGCATACTTACAGCTGAGAAGATTCTTGAAGAGATTGTTGGAGACTTGTATGATGAATTTGAGGATGAACGACCGGAGATAGAAGTGTATGACGAGTACTTTTCGGTGGACGGGCGGATGCTCATTGAAGAAGTGAATGATTTGACTGGCTTAATGATTGAAGAACATAACGTAGATTCCATCGGCGGCTGGCTATTCAAAGAGCTTGAAGGCAATCCTGCAATTGGCAAGAAGGCGACCTTTGACGGAGTGGACTTTGAAGTAGAGGAATCTACACGTTTACGTGTAACTCGCGTTAAGATTCATTACAAGTTGGAGAGCCGTCTCATCTAGAACTTGCAAGACTCTATCGGTTAGGAAGTGGGTTATGTCGATTAAGCAGCTGATATTTATCGGTCTGGGGCTCCTGTTGTTGTATGGAATGTTTACGGTCGGAGCTCCCTTCTTGTTGGCTATTGTAGTTGCTATTGCATTGGAGCCGTTAAATCGACTCTTAATGAAAAGACTGCGGTTGAACCGCGTTGCGGCTGCAACTGTGACCAGTACGCTATTCCTTCTTCTAATGCTGCTTCTGGCGTATTTGATCGGATTGCAGGTATTTAATCAGCTGGTTGAATACTGGAGCCGGGCTCCGCAGTATTTTGAAGGGGCCAACGAATTTCTTCAGCATACAATTATTCAAGCACAGGACATGCTGAACGGCATTTCTCCTGGGCTTGCCGACAGCCTTACAGAATTCATGTCGAATATTTCTTCCTATATCCGCTCGTTTGTCAATTCAGTATCTTCAACCTTTTTGTCATTTGCCAAAGTACTTCCGAACCTGTTTGTGACGTTCATCGTATTCTGCGTGGCGGTTTACCTGTTTGCCTTCAGCCTTGATACGATGCGGGAAAAAGTGCTGTCCCTGTTCGATGAAACTTCACAGTCACAGGTGAACGAAGTATTGTTGAGTCTGAAGAAGTCGATCTTCGGCTTTCTGCGGGCACAGCTGATTCTCAGTCTCTTTACGTATGTAATTACGCTGCTGGGCTTGCTCGTATTAGGTATTAATTATCCGCTGGCGATTGCCCTGCTTGTTACGATTGTCGATATCCTGCCGATTCTGGGCGTTGGCTCCGTATTGGTGCCATGGTCCATCTATCTGCTCGCGGTAGGCGATATCTTTACGGGGATTGGTTTGATCATCCTCTTCATTCTGATTACGGTGATACGCCGGGTGCTGGAACCGAAGGTTATAGGAGATGCCGTCGGAATTGGTGCTTTGCCTGCGCTCGTCAGCATGTATGTCGGCTTCAAGCTGGTTGGCGTGATCGGATTTTTTATCGGCCCTTTGGTTGTCATTATCTATTCTGCTATGCGGAAAGCAGGCTTGTTTCAAATCAAAATCAAATTTTAAAACAAAATGGAGAGAACCCTTTTCCCGGAAAAAATTCTGGGGGAAGGGTTTTTTTTGTCAAAATTAAAGTTCACTTTCTGGGCGAAAGACATATGTTAGTTACGAAGAGTCTTAGATAACTATGGTTAGCGATGATAAGGAGGAATACCTTTGAAGGAGAATCCCGAGGTACGCGTATACCCAGTCTTTCATTCGCCGTTTGACCCCTGCCCTCCCAAACTATACAGATCGTATGTAGTCCCTATTAACCAGTATATCGTATTTCAACCCCCAGGCCTGCCACAGTTTAGTCCTGCTGAAGCATTGAGACACGGAACGTTATGGCCATCCTTGTACAGTCCGTATACCTCGCGAAAATTTAAAGGAGAGTGATCGGCCGTGAATGAAGCTAGACCCCAGGTTGGAGATCTGAAGTATTACGAAATGCTAGAGCAGCTTCAGGCATTGGATTTTGTCCTGGTGGAGCTGAATTTGTTTTTGGATACCCATCCGGATGATCTCAAAAGCATCGAGCAGTTCAACAAACTGACACAGGAACGGACAGTGCTCGCAAAGCAGTTTCAAGAGTGTTATGGACCGCTGCAAAATTTTGGCCGGGCTTTTTCCAAATATCCGTTTGAATGGGCGCAAGGTCCATGGCCTTGGCAGGTTTAATTGTGATGGCTAGCGGGCTGCTGCTTTGTTTACGACTTGCATGCAGCCCCCCTGAGGAGGAAAAGCGAAAACAAGGAGGCGGAGGAGCCCATGTGGGTATATGAAAAAAAGCTTCAGTATCCTGTACGCGTAAGTAAATGTGATCCCAGAATGGCAAGGTTCTTGATGGAACAATATGGAGGTGCCGATGGGGAACTCGCGGCTGCGCTCCGATACTTGAATCAGCGGTACACCATTCCAGACAAGGTCATCGGATTACTGAACGATATCGGTACAGAAGAATTGGCACATCTTGAAATGATTGCTGCCATGGTGTACAAATTGACGAAAGATGCGACCGTCGCCGAATTGGAGGCTGCCGGCCTTGGCCCTCACTATGCGAATCATGATAATGCACTGTATTACGAGAATGCCGCCGGCGTACCTTGGACTGCAACATATATTCAAGCAAAAGGGGATCCGATTGCGGATTTGTATGAGGACATTGCGGCAGAAGAGAAAGCGCGCGCTACATATCAATGGCTCATCGACATGACGGATGATGTGGATTTGCAGGACAGTCTTAAATTTTTGCGGGAACGAGAAATCATTCATTCCATCCGCTTCCGTGAAGCCGTAGAAATAATTAAGGATGACCGCGCCACGAAGAAGATATATTAAGATAGGACAGCGTTCATTGAGCTTAATGAAATATACAATGACAGGCCAGGATGAAATGGGATTCCGGGCCTGTCATATTCATGTAAGGGGCCACATTGGAAGCAAGTTTCCAGCCCAGGCATGCAAGTTGAAGTGGACAAGCCTGGGAAGGAAACACATTATTTGTCAATAGCTGCGGGCAAACGGGGTTTGCAGTTGTGATATCGTTCCTATATGATGAGGGAAGACTAGACTATAATTAGCGTATATGGAGCGAAGGGAAGGGAGAACCCAAGTGGAGAACACTGCAACGTTGACCAAGCCGGTAGCGATGATATTTGATATGGATGGAACCCTGTTTCAGACGGAAACCCTCCTGTTGCCCGCTTATCACCAATTATTCGACATTTTGCGTGAAGAGGGGCATTATGAGGGGGAAACTCCGGATGAGGAACTTATGCTTGGATGTTTGGGGATGCTGCTTGATGACATCTGGAAAAAAGTCATTCCCAATGGGACACCCGCGGCACACCGCCGTGCGGACGAGCTGCTGCTGCTGCTGGAGCTTGAGGGATTGAACAATGAAGCTGCAGTTCTGTATCCTGAGGTAAAAGAAACGCTGGAGGAGCTTCATCGACGCGGCGTTCGATTGTTTATTGCCAGTAACGGGCTGGAGCATTACGTGAAAGGGATAGCCAAAGCGAGAGGGATCATGCCGCTTTTTGAAGGGATTTACAGTGCCGGGGAGCATGGGACGGCTTCGAAGGTGGATCTGGTTCGTTTGCTGCTGGAGCAGCATAATATCCAAGACGCTTGGATGGTAGGGGACCGATCATCCGACGTGGAGGCAGGTAAAGAGAACGGCCAGACGGTCATTGGCTGTCAATATGCAGGTTTCGGAGGGAAACAGGAGCTGAAAGGATCGGATGTAATTATCCAATCTTTTTCACAATTGTTGAAGCACTATGACCAGACCATGCCGAGTAGATAGATAGGAGTCACAAAGGCTGTTTCCGAAGGGTAGCAATCGACCCGTTTGGAAACAGCCTTTGTGTTTTCTATAATTCTAAACCGGTATTCGTTGATTTGGCATAAGCATTCTTGGTATTTTTTTTCTGATTGTATAACCACAGGGCATATTCTAACGGTTTTACCATGGAATCGCGGTAGGCTGCTATATCGCCCACTTGTGAGAAAACTTCCCTTGATGGTTTGGGATTCACCTCAAGGAGAAGAACTCTCCCTTTTTTATCTATGGCCAGATCCAGAGCTAGTTCGCATAAGCCACCATACTGTCCGTCAAGAAATTGGGCTATATCTACCCCAAGGGCATCGGCTTCCTTTCGGATATTGGCGCATTGTATCGGATCCTCGATCCATTTACTCAGCAATTCATCCATCATGGTTGCGCGCCCGCCGCCATGCAGGTTGGATGTAACGCTTCTTTGTGCGCCAACGCGTCCTACACATCCGGTAACTTTCCATTGTCCGGAACCGTTTTTCTGTACGAGCATCCGATAATCATGTACTCTTCCATCGGGAAGCTCCAGCTGTATTCCCTCTTGTACCAGGTATCTATCTTTATGACCCCAGGCTGACAGATATTGTGCCAGATGGCCTGAAGGCATTCTTTTCGGTTTAATGATGCTTCGATTGTGATTGCGTCCCCGGACTTCATACGTACCCGCCACGCCCGGAATCTTGGTGATTCGCAGAATTCCACGACCGCCTGTTCCGTTGATCGGCTTAAAATAGACAGTAGGATGGTTATCCAGCATCCGATGAATGTCGCTTGTGCTAGTCACAATTCGAGTGACCGGCAAATGGGGCCTGAAGCGTTTTTTGGTGGATAGTATTTGATGAATCGTCCATTTGTTGCGTAAAGGTCTGTTTAAAAACAGCAAATGTCGGTAACGTGAACGAAATTTTAACAGCTGTTGGAAGCGAGGACTCTTTTGAATGCGGCATCGATCAAAGATCATATTGGGAAACGAGCGCCATCTTCGGCTCCATCTCCGGTTATCAGGATCGTACTCCATAGCATTGATCAAGCCTTGAGAGTTGTTTACATCGGCGGGGGTAAAGACATAGACGTCCAGCCCCATCGCTTTCCCTTCCTTAATCATATGCTCGTAGATATGCCGTTCCTCCAGTTTTCTCCGTTCATCCAAGTATAGCGTCATAATGCCTAAGACGGGTTTTGACACGGAAGCTCACCTTCTTGAATAGAGTCAGCACTAGTTGTTAAAGAACTTCGGAATTGGTTTGAGGGCAGGGCTGTGCTCATGATGAATGTAGGGTTACCTGTCGGGCCTTGCTCGAGTGCAACGGCCTGCAGCCCTGCATGAAAGCACATTTTCAAACTGGCTGAATACTCAGCAGCCACTTCGCATCGCAGTCGGCCAAATCGGATCAATAGCGAGCGGATCAGAGAAGATCCGATACGTCGATTACGATATAGAGGGTGTACAGCAACCATACAGGCATCTTCTCCATAGTTCGCTGCAAAGCAAATCCCTACCGGTATATGGCCGACATCGCTTCGAACCGTTGCCGCAACAATGGAGGTGCCAGGTTTCAGCAGCTCATCGTAGGAAAGCGTTGCAAGACACTGATGATCTTCATGGGTTAGTTGCTCGTTGCTGTATCGCCGGAAGAAATCACTGCATTGTTGCTTGGCATGCGGCCATTCATCCGGGCTTGAGAGAGAGAGGGATGAGATCTTCATAGGATCCTCTCCTTTCCTGGGTTTTTATGAATAAGGGACTCGCTTCCTGCTTACCTTTGATTGATAAGGTAGTCGGAATATTGGAAAATTCGCTCCAAAGATTTCTTGCGAATCCCGGGTTCATCGAATTTCATTGGTCTTGAGTTGGCTTCAAAGAACCACAGGACACCTTCGTTATCAATGCCAAGGTCCATGGACATTTCGCCATGTGGATGACCTGAGCTTTTCTCGATTTGCCGGGCTATATGGATGGCTGCTTTTCTAACTTCGCTGAGAATGGCATCGGAGCGCTCCTGGCCGAACACGATGGGCAGTAATTTCTCAGGATCCTCAATCGTTCCGCCGCGAGGAACGTGAGTTGTTATGCTTTTGGCACCGGCCATACGAGCACCGACGCCGGTAACAGCCCACAGTCCGGACTCGTTTTTCTGTACAAGAATACGAAGGTCAAAAGCTCGCCCATGGACCTGAGCCAATTCAATTCCCTGCTGGATCAGGTAAGAGCTCCCTTTGGTTTCCTGATAGACCCGGTTCCAAAGCCGCTCCAGGGAAGCTGCTTTGTAGGTAGTACTGTTTTTGTTATTCTGAATTTGAATGCGGTAGGGCAACGGTTTACTCTTCTGATAACGCACCCTCATGATGCCTTGGCCGGCTTTGCCATCCTCAGGCTTGAGGTACAGATAAGGCTTTCGTTTGATCATTTCGTATAAAGTAGGAAATCCCTTCATACGCTTCGTTAAGGGAGCCCATTTCTTGGTTAAGCCTGACTTAGTCAGCCATACAAAAAGCTGTCTTTTATTAAAAAAATGCGGATTGTAGATGTCGATGCGGGGATGCAGTTGACATTCCTTAATTTTGCGGCGAACCCAGGGGAGGGATTCATCCTCCCGGTTTGGAATTCGGTTGTATATCACCAGGGGCAGCGGGCACTGTCTCTGCTCCCAGGTATGATCGCGCTGCAGCATATAGCCTTTGACGGTATCCGAGTTCAATTTCAGATCGCGCACGGTCACTACATAGACCAGAAAGCCCATCTCTTTTCCCGTTTTGATAATTTCCTGGAAATTTTGTCTATTGCCTCTAAACATCGTATGCGAATCGTGCATGGTCAGGATTGCCACAATAGGTTTTTCATCACTTTCCACTCGGCTGATCACGAATCATTCCCCCTGTGGAAGCCACTCAAATACATACTATGGTCAAAAATATGCTCGACCGATGCTCTTCCTTCCCCTCTTAGCGCAGGATGGTTGAAGATCGATCGGCCTGGCTTCGAATTTGCTTCAAACATCCAGATTCTTTCTTGATCATCAATTCCGATATCAAATCCGAGTTCTCCCAAAAGATGTGGATGATGATTCTCGATGGCTTCCGACATCGTGATGGCAGCTTGCTTGGCACGTTCCAGTACTTCCCGCGATTTGGAGCCGAATGCTCGAGAAAGAGCGTGTTCCGGCGTCAACAATGATCCACCATTTTTGATGTGCGTAGTTACGCTGCCCCGGCCAGCCTTTTTGGCACCGATTCCTACTACCGCCCAGCGATTTTTGCTGTTCTTATGCATATGGAATCTGAAATCGATCGGGCACCCATCAATTTCGATGAGACGTATTCCCTGTTGAATGACATAATTCCGCAGCCTGGAGCCGTGTTTGGCTTGGAGCATCCGCATTAGGCTATTAAAATTGGGGAATTTAAGCAGTGTGTTGCCTTCGTTGCCGTGATAACGCGCGTAGTAGCCTTTTTTCGGAAGGTAGGTTAAGCGGTAGATGCCGAGGCCTAAACTACCGGCAGAGGGCTTATAATATACAAAATTGTGACGCTCCATCATATCTTTGATCTGTTCAGGACTCGGATTGTTATAGGTTTCCGGCAAGTATTTTCCCGCCTGGACATCGCCGTCCAGCAGTGAATATATATCGGATTTGTTGAAGAAGGCCCAGTTAAAAAACTTGATATTACGTTTGCCAAAACGGTCCCGCAGCTGATTGGTAAAAGGGGAAAAGTCCGTTTTACGGCTAGGGAGACGGTTATAGACGACGTCAGGAAGCGGGACGGTTCTGCGAACGAAGCCGCCGTTAGCGCCGAGTATATAACCTTGCACGCTCCCACGCTGCCAGTTTATATCTCGCGGAGCAAAGGCATACACAAACATTTTTTTATTGCCTTCGCGAAGCAGTTGCCGGATATAGGAGGCACGAGCTCCAAAGGGATTGGACGAATTATGCGGCCCATCCGATAGAATTCCGACAACAGGCCCCAATTCAATTTCTCCCTCACGAGAAGAATGAATATAGATGGGTCCTTGTCTTGGTACAGGTATATTGTTTCGGACACCGCTGCTTAAATAGATGTGTTTTCCAGATCGCTCTATCGGTTTTACCGCAGCTGATATGGTCTGGGTGCCTATTCGAAGCTGAATCGATTTTTTGCTTGATAGCCCTAGGCTTCGGAACAGCGAACCGGATAAAAAGACGACTTTTTCGGGCTGCTGCGAGAAGTGAATATTTCCGAAATTCAAACTCATGTATTTACCCTCCTAAGTTGTCGAAGCAATAAATAACGGGCGTATTGAATCGGATGTTCAATGGACAGTCTGGCTGCGTGAGCATCTCCCGTTAAAGTAAATGCACGTCGGCCAGGTTTGGAATTGACCTCCAGAATCCATACCCGCCCTTGGGTATCTATGCCGAAGTCGATCCCCAGTTCGCCCAGTCGGCCGAAGCCTTCTTCCAGCAAGGGGGGAAGCTGATCGGATAAATGGCGGATGGTCCGAATGATCTTCAAAGCCTTCTCATCTCCGAAATCGGAGGTTAAATAAGGCAAGGCAGGGTAAGCTGTACCGCCTCCATGAAGGTTAGAAGTCAATCCATGCTCTGCTCCTTGCCGAACTGCAATTCCGGTGATGGACCATAAGCCGCGATCATTCTTTTGAACGAGAGACCGAAGATCATACGGATTCCCTTTTCGGTTAAGAAGTCTCAGGAAAGGTTGAATGATAAATCGGCGAGTACCGGTAAAATGCCGGACCCATTCGTCCATCTGCTGGAGAGTAATCGTCTGCTCGAACGTACAGTTTCGTCGGTCTCTTCCATGCAGTTTGATCTTCTGATCTTCTATAAAAGACAGGTATAGAGTATGACGACCATGTGAACCCCCGCTTGGTTTCATGAAAATTCCACTTCCGAAAGTCAGCAAAGCCCGGTTTAGTGACTCAGCGCCTGTATATCGAATAGTGGCTGGCAGATGAGGTTTTAAGGCAGAGAAGCGTTTCAAGAATTGATGAACTTTTATTTTTCCCGGCAGACCCCGCGACCAGAGCATGGAGCCTTGCTGCAGCAGCCTGTTCAGAAACTCACTGGCGCTAGCGGTTTCATCACCGTTTCGGTGCAGGCATCGGTCATAGATGAGCTCAGGCGCAGAAAAGGTGCCGGTGCTCCATCCATCTGCTGGATTGTAATGATACCCTCGTATTTGGTTTACAGGGTCTCTTATTCTCCCGACGGTGGAATCGCCCTCTGGGCAAAATACGAATACCTGCACTCCAAGTCCCTTGGCCTGTGAACTTAGTTTGCCGAGATATTCCTTCTCGGCAAAAGGGGGAAAGCCCGGTCTGCGACATACCATGACACCCATGGTGCCTATCATATTTAAGGACATAGGGTTCTCCTTTTTACAAACCCGTCAAGTATTGACAGTATTGGATGAGACGTACGGCTGAGGGTCTTACCTTGGAGTCGGCATTCAACGGCGCATTTTCACTTTTGGAAGGCTTGGAGTTGACTTCCAGAAGCCAAATTCTGCCTGTTGTATCCATTGCAAGATCAATGCCCAGCTCACCGAAATGATAGGGAATGGCAGCTTCGAGGCCATCGGCGATATCAAGCGCGGCCTGGTTCATTCTCGCAGGAGCCGTTTGCTTGGCGGATAATGGAATTACGCTCATGGCAAGAGCATCTTTAACAGAAGATAGTGTGCCGCCTCTTGCGAGATTGGACACGAAGTGATTTCCCCCAGCGATTCGGGCGACAATGGAGGTTACTGCCCATTTTCCGCTTTTGTCTTTATGCATAAGCGCGCGGAAGTCTACGTTTCGTTTGTTGATTCGGATCAAATCCAGCCCTTGCTGAATTTGATAACGAGTTTTTTTGATTTTCCCGGATAAGCTGCTGAACAGGTTCGTTAAAGAAGAGTAGGTATGCTTCTTGATTCCCTCGAGAGAAGTGGTCATCGTCTGATAATGGCCATTCTCCTGGCGGGATATCCGGATGATTCCTTTACCCAAGCTTCCTCGCACCGGTTTAAGAAAAACCGTTCGATAAGCTGCACACATTTTTTTGAGCGTCGGATAACCGCTGAGTAAATAAGATTCAGGTAAATACTTTTGGAGCTTTGCATTGGTTCCCAGCGCCTCAAAGACATCCGATTTATCGAGAAATTTCTCGTTGAAGATTTGGGTGCTGTATCGCGATTTTACTTCTCTCATAAAATGCTGTACGCTAGGACTATTCTCCAGTTTGCGGGTAGACAGCCGGTTATTAATGACGTCCGGAGCTGGAACGCTGAGCTTTATCCAACCCGTGTCATAGGCAATCGCTTCAAGTGTTGACGGATTTGTACCGATCATGTCAGGGGTGAAGAAGTATACATATGCACCTTGTTTCTTGGCTGCATTTACCATTTCCAGGCAGAAGGCCGAGATTGACCCGAAAGGTTTGTCAGGTTCATCCGGCTGATAGCGGCTAACCATGACACCGATAAGGGGACCAAGCTTCAGAGTTTTCTCCGCCGGGTAATATCTGACATTCATGGTGGTACGAGGAAGAAGACCCGTGTTACTGAAGATGGAAGGACTGAGGGCAAGTGAGTTCGATTTTCCTCCTGAAGTAACTTGGATTTCCTGCTTGAAGGAGCCAAAGGCGAGCTGTACCGGTGAATCTGTCGGGATACGGAGCTGTCTTATGAGCCGGTCACCAAGCTTGATATCGTAATCCGGAAGCTGAGCTGAGCGGATGATTTGAACCGATATCTTGGATTTGGTGTTGGATTTGATCTTCGGTTTGCGCATGGTGGATCTCCTTCCGACAACAACTGGATACTTAAGTGAGCAGACTAAAGACATCGTCTGACCATTGCATGTAATGCATCATATGAGGACATATATCCCTTGGTGATTGTACTGTTCGGGAAAAAGGAGTGCTGTAAATGCCGAACTGGCTGTTTATTTTGGTGAATGTGTGCGTTGCTGCCTTTGTTGGCGGCATTACGAACCATTTTGCGATAAAAATGCTGTTCCACCCCCGGGAAGAAAAAAGGATTCTGGGTCGCCGTCTTCCCTTTACGCCTGGTCTTATTCCAAAGCGTAAAGACGAAATCGCAGAGTCGCTCGGACACGTGGTCTCGGATTACCTGGTGACAAGCGAGGGGCTTCAAGATCTCATCCGCAAGCCGGTGTTTCGAAGTAAGATGGAGGACAGCCTTCGTCATAAGCTGGAGGAATGGAGCCAGTCAGAGCTGAGTTTTGGTGATTTGGCGCTGAAGGTATGGAGTCCCGAGCAGTGGGAACGCTTGAAGCTTCAAGCCGAACAATCAGCACGTCAGCTTACATCTCAAGGTGCGGCAGCCGTGTGGCATGGTTATGGGCTGGAGGCTAAACCGCTGAAGGAACTTGTTCCCGGCTGGTCTGAGGAAACGATTCAGCAGTGGAGCTCCGCAGCAGCCGATGTCGTATTGAAGGAATTGGGTAATACTCTTTTGTCGGCAAAGGGTCAATTGATGTTGTCGAGCTTGGCTTCCTCGTTAATGGATAAGGCTGGCGGGTTTCTGGGAACCATGGCTTCGATATTTGTGGATGAGGATAAACTGATTCAGAAGCTGACGCCCATGTTAATCCAACAGCTGGAGGGCGAGAAGGTCCGGCAGACCATCACGGAGATCATTTCCGGTAAAATAAACCAGTACGGTGAGATGCCTCTTGGTGATGTTATCGAAAATGCAGCTGGAGAACCGGGCCTTGAATGGGTCACTCGCACATTGGATGACAAGCTGCCTTGGTCCAAGTGGCTCCAGCGAATTGAGGATCTGCGCCTTGCCGAAGTTATCGGACCGCGTGTGCCTGCTATCGAGGCGGCGCTGCCTGGGTTGCTTGATAAGGGCCTTGGCTTCCTTGAGCGAAGCATTCCCGCAGCCATGAAAGCTGTCAACTTACCGCAGCTTGTCCAGGAGCAGGTGGAGAAATTCCCGATTGAGCGGCTGGAGGAGGTCATCCTCAGTGTATCCGGCCGCGAGTTCAGGGCTATCACCTGGCTGGGAGTGCTTCTGGGCGGAATGATCGGATTGTTCCAGTCCCTGGTGACCATGCTCTGGAAATGAGAAATGAATGAAGAATGATATCAATTACGGCGAATAAGCCGAACATAATGGAGGAATCAGGAATGAATATCTATGACAAGGCACATGATTTGGCAAAAGCGATGAAGGAAAGCCAGGAGGTAGAGGAAATTACCTCTGCGATGAAACTTGTGGATGCTGACCCGGAGAGCAGACGAATGCTGGATGACTTCCGTCAGCGTCAAATGGAGCTTCAACAGCGCATGATGTCAGGCGATATGCCGGCACAGGAAGAAATGGAGAAGATGGAGAAGCAATTTGAAGTGCTGAGTCTGAACCTGAATATCCGTCGATTGTTTGATGCCGAGCGTCGTCTGAGTGTTATCATTGAAGATGTGAACAAGATTATATCGGATAGCCTGCAGCATCTATATGGGCCAGCCCAGTCTTAATAGATCCTTCTATTCTGGCATTACCGATAGCTTCATTGATTTTAAGATATTTTTGCAAACTTGTCTCATAAATTACGCACGTTCCTCATAGAGTAGAAATATAGATTTCAGAGAGTAGAGGAGCTGCGTTGATTATGAAAAAGAAGAAGAACAAGTTTAAACACACGGCTTATTTATTAGTTGCACTAGGTATGTTGATATACGCCCTGCCGAGCATCACCTTTTCTGCAGGATTCTCATGGGTTTCGCTGTTTGGGGCAGTCTGGGCGGGATTTGCCCTGCTCGTCATCGGCTCGCATCTGTATTATCTCATCGGTGTAGATGAAGCAAAGCAGAAAGCGCTGGATGCGATCCGTAAGGAGAAATTGAGTCAATGGGAACTGAAATGGCCTGAGGAACAGAAGAGCCAGGAGGCCAACTAAGATAAGAATTCCAGTAGAGCTGTGCTAAACCTTCCATTAAGGAATGGCTGCCTATATGCAACCGTATCCTTAGTGGGGAGGTTTTTTTGTGTTGGACGGTATGGGAGGATAGAAGTACGTGATATAATAGATACAGCATAGTACAGATAGTGTTATGGGGGTGTAACAGTTGGACGTTCGGGATGATACGATTACTAAACATGAGCAGTTGGTTCAGCATATTGAAGGTTTGAAGGTTGGCAGCAAAATATCCGTTCGTCGGTTAGCCAAAGAGATGGGCGTGAGCGAGGGAACTGCATACCGGGCAGTAAAGGAAGCTGAGAGCCTGGGTATCGTGATTACAAAAGAGAGGATCGGCACGGTGCGCGTGGAACGGAAGCCGAGGAACATCTCTGAGCAGCTCACCTTTGCTGATGTTGTGGAAATCGTGGAAGGGCATGTGCTTGGCGGTGCGGAAGGGCTCAATAAAAGCCTGCATAAGTACGTGATCGGTGCCATGAAGGTAGAGGCAATGGTTCGATATATCGACGCCGGAAGCCTTATGATTGTGGGTAACCGCGAAGATGCCCACTCCCTGGCGCTTGAGCAGGGGGCAGGCGTGCTGATTACGGGCGGCTTCGGTACGAGCCGGGAAGTAAAGCAGCTGGCTGACCAGCTGCATCTGCCGATCATTTCCTCCCGGCATGATACCTTTACAGTAGCTTCGATGATTAACCGTGCCATATTTGACCGATTGATCAAGAAAAAAATTATGTTGGTGGAGGATATTGCCCGTGACAAGCCGAAGAGCCATCAGTTGAAAAACTCGGTTACCGTTCAAGAATTTAAACGGATATCGCAGGAGAGCGGGGAAATCCGTTATCCGGTTACGGACGAATGGAACCGAGTCATTGGCATCGTCGGGGTCCGGGATGTGGAAGGAATGGCTGAATCCCAGCCGATTGAGAAAGCGATGACTCGCAATCCTGTTACGGCAAGCATGAAGACATCCTTGGCATCAGCGGCGCAGATTATGATGTGGGAAGGAATCGATTTTCTGCCGATCGTCGATCGGAACCGCAAGCTGCTGGCTACGATCACGCGAAAAGAGGTGCTTGGGGCGCTTCGGGATGCCCGGAACCAGCCGCAGCTTGGCGAGACTTTTGATCAGCTGATCTGGAACGGAATTGCAGAGGATCGGGACGAGGAAGGCCGATTGTTTTTTCACGGCTTTATCACACCTCAGATGGCCTCTGAACTTGGAACGATCTCACAAGGGGTGCTCACGACCGTGATGAGTCAAGCTGCCGTTAAGGCGGCCAAGGATATCAGCGGCTGGGATCATGTGCTGGACCATTTATCGACATATTTCATTCGTCCTGTACAGATTGAGGATCCGATTGTTATTATGCCTAAACTCCTGGAGAACAGCCGGCGCACATGCAAGATGGAGATTGAGATTCAGCATCAGTCCAGCCTGATTGCTAAAGCGGTAATGACCCTGCAGGCAATTGATCATGGTTAGGTAATCAGCACATTATATATAAAAGGGGCATCCCGCAGGTATTTATAGACCTTTCCGGGATGCCCTTTCTTTGCGTATAAATCATTCAGTTGGCTTTGGCTGCCTGTGAATTCTTCAGTCTCGAGTAATAGGTGCGGCTTCGGATGCCAGCAAATATATTA
This sequence comes from Paenibacillus solani, assembly GCF_001277345.1. GTDB lineage: Bacteria > Bacillota > Bacilli > Paenibacillales > Paenibacillaceae > Paenibacillus_AQ > Paenibacillus_AQ solani. The sequence continues at coordinate 85,784 of NZ_LIUT01000003.1, read as the reverse complement.
AATGCCCCAAGCACCAGAAATACCGCTTCTACAATGACAGCTGGCGTGGAGCCGCTGAACAGAAACATGCACACAAGTGAAAGAGAGATCAGCATCATGCCCATACAGATGTTCATCATGGACATGTATATACCACGGTCGGCCGGATCAGCCGTACGTCGGGCGCGAATACTGTACAGCGCGGCTGCTATTACGGACAGTACCAGAATGATATATAGGATATAGTGGATGACAGTTAACATGGAAGGCTCCTTTACTTTCATTACTAGCTTAACGATGCTCGCGTCAAGCATGCCGATTTTAATCATTTATGCTATCGGTATTGTATCATGCTCCGGTTGACTTTGCATCTACATGATCGATGCTAACCCAGATTTGAAGCACGCCTTCCATGACGAGCATGGTCTTGATTTGAACCTTGTAATCTTTCTCACGGACTGTATAAATTTTGTCGCTGAGGAGGGAGCGTGTCAGCTTACTGTCCGTGTCGATATCAAACACGTTTCTCCCGCGAAGGGCTGCCAGATCCTCACCCATCAGCCTGACGAGCTCCTTGATGATTAAAGGATCCAGTGGTTGTTTATCGTTTTGTTCGTTTCGAATCTTAATCTCTTTGATCACCGTGGATTGTTTGCTGTATTTTTTTAACGATTTGATATCTTCTTCATATTGCGCAATTTTGAGCTGCTGCTGTTCATTGATCAACCATAATTTATTGTAGCTGGCATGGTAGAGCGAGTTGTATACGATGCTCCCGACGACCATACCCAGCACGAAGATCGAAGCGACCTGATAAAAGGGACGGAAGCGGTGGGTTGGAGGTACGCGCATCGCTCAGCTCCTCCCGTTGCACACCCATTTGACCAGCTCGCTGCCCATATGTGCTCCAAGAAATGCAAAGCCTAAATATAAAACCTGCTTGATGGCAGGAGATAAATTGCCTACTACTACATTGCTCTCAATAACCCGCATCGGATCAATCGTGCCTCCAATAGCAGCCGCAAGCGCCCAGATTTTAATTCGATCAGCCACTTCAATCATGGTTAGTGCGGGGGGCTGCAGGGACAGCACAGCGCCTACCCCCCCTACCATGGCCCCTCCAAGCACGATGCCGAAGGCTATAAAAAAGTCCAGGATTGCTTTTGATAAAAAAACGCTCATGCATTTTGTCTCCTCTCTTCTGACAGTGGGGGTGTGCATGGCTTTTCGCCTGTCCACATTCTCCCTTGTTTCATTCTATGGGCGGTCCTATCAGGATTATGATAAAATGGTATATAGACTTTTAGAGCTATGAAGATATTTTTGAAATATCTTGAAAATATACATGTACCTGCGAAAGGAAGGCGTTACGATGAGCTCTTTCGTGCATTTGCACGTGCATAGTGAATACAGTTTGCTTGATGGAGCGGCACGTATCGGTGACCTGGTGCGGGAAGCGGCCGCGCTCGGCATGAAATCGCTGGCGCTCACGGATCATGGTGTGATGTATGGTGCTATTCCATTTTACAAAGCATGTGTAGCGCAAGGCATCAAGCCGATTATCGGATGTGAAGCTTATATCACGGCAGGCTCCCGCAAGGAGCGGGGAAGCCGTAAAGACCAGCCGATCTATCATCTGATTTTGCTTGCCAAGAATGAGACCGGTTATCGAAATTTGATGAAGCTGTGCTCGATCGGGCATCTGGAGGGGTATCATTACAGACCTCGAATTGATATGGAGTCGCTTGCCGCCCATCATGAAGGAATCATATGCCTCAGCGCTTGCTTAGGCGGAGAGGTTCCCCAGCATTTGATGCATGGACGCGAAGCGGAGGCGAAAGCAGCAGCGCTTCGTTACCAGGCCATATTTGGAGATGATTATTACTTGGAACTGCAGGATCACGGCATTCCAGAGCAGAAGCGTGTGAATCCCCAGTTGATCCAGCTTAGCCGCGATACGGGCATACCGTTAGTAGCCACCAATGATGTTCATTATCTGACCGAGAACGATGCCGAGGTACAGGACGTTCTGATCTGTATCGGAACGGGAAAGACGGTGGAAGACGAAGACAGGCTGCAGATCCAGACGAACCAGCTCTATCTGAAGAGCGGCAGTGAAATGGAGCGCCTGTATCCCCACGTGCCTGAAGCTATATTGAATACGGCTAAGATTGCAGACCAGTGTAATTTGGAACTGGAATTTGGCAAATCCATTTTGCCGGAATACCGCTCGCTCCCGGAAGGGAAGGATGCTGCGGAATATTTGCGGGATCTCTGTTTGAACGGACTGCAGGAACGTTATGGTAGTACGGTGCGGTGGCAGGATGAGGCACAGCGAAGCGAGCTGGAGCAGCGTCTCGATTATGAGCTAGGCGTCATCGAGAATATGGGTTTCAGCGATTATTTTCTCATCGTATGGGATTTTATCGCCTATGCCCACCGCCAAGGCATCGCCGTTGGACCCGGCCGGGGTTCATCGGCAGGCAGCCTTGTTGCTTACACGCTTCAGATTACGAATGTGGATCCGATGAAATATAAGCTGTTGTTCGAACGTTTCCTTAACCCGGAACGGATTACGATGCCGGATATCGATATCGATTTCAGCGACGAACGCCGGGATGAGGTCATTGATTACGTCGTGGATAAATATGGCAAAGGGCATGTGGCCCAGATCATAACGTTCGGTACGATGGCGGCAAGGGCAGCAGTCCGTGACGTCGGACGTGCGCTGAATGTGCCGTTCGGAGATGTGGACAAGGCAGCTAAGCTGATCCCGAACCATCTGGGCATCAGCATTGAGAGAGCAATGGAGCAGAGTCCGCAGCTGAAGGAGCAGTATGAAGCGAAGCCGAAGGTACGCGAGCTGATTGACATGGCGATGAAGGTCGAGGGCATGCCCCGCCATGCTTCAACGCATGCGGCGGGTATCGTCATTTCCAGGGAGCCATTGACGGATGCGGTGCCGCTGCAGGAAGGCAGCGAGAAGACGGCACTTACGCAGTATTCTATGGAGAATCTGGAGAGCGTGGGGCTCCTCAAGATGGATTTTTTGGGCCTGCGAACATTGTCGATTATCGAGCGTACGCTCAGATGGATACAAGAATTGACTGGCAGAGAGCTAGATTTTGAACAAGTGCCAGATGACGATCAAGCGACCTATGAAATGCTGAGTCGTGGGGAGACCACGGGCGTATTTCAGCTCGAATCCGCTGGTATACGGCGGGTGCTGAAGGATCTGAAACCTTCAGTGTTCGAGGATATCGTCTCCGTGAATGCTCTGTACCGCCCAGGCCCGATGGAGTTTATTCCGAAGTTCATTCAGGCCAAGCACGGCCAGATCGAGCCGGAATATCCTCATCCGGACTTGATCCCGATCCTGGGCGATACGTATGGCATTATTGTCTACCAGGAGCAAATTATGCAGATCGCCTCCAGGATGGCGGGCTTCTCTCTGGGGGAAGCGGATTTGCTGCGCAGAGCGGTATCAAAGAAGAAACGCGAAGTGCTCGACCATGAGCGGAGTCATTTTGTTTCGGGCAGCCTGAAGCTGGGCTATACCGAGGATGAGGCCAATCGCGTGTACGATATGATCGTCCGGTTTGCGAATTATGGCTTCCCTCGAGCTCATGCTGCCGCCTACGGTGTGCTGGCCTTCCAAACAGCTTATCTTAAGGCGCACTATCCGGTTCCGTTTATGGCTTCCATGCTGACAGCCGTGATGGGCAGTCATCGGAAGGTAGCTGAATACGTGCTGGAGGCGCGGCGCATTGACATCGAGGTGATGCCGCCTGATGTCAACGAAAGCGGAACGTATTTCACGCCGGTCATGAGTCGCTTTGCTGCCGAGGGCAGTGAAGAACAGGCCAGTTCTCAGGCCGGCGGTGCGATCCGCTTCGGGCTCGCAGCCATTAAGAATGTGGGTACGCAAGCAGTGGAGAATATCGTCGAAATACGACAGGAGAAACCGTTTGAAAGTCTGCTTGATTTTTGCCGCCGAGTCGATCTGCGTGTATGCAATAAGCGTGTGATCGAGTCGCTGATTCAGGCGGGGGCCTTTGACTCCCTGCAAGGCCATCGTTCGCAGCTGGTTGCTATGCTTGACGAGACGGTCGACGCAGCCGTGAAATGGAGGAAGGAGCGGGACGATCTCCAGATTCAGCTTTTTGACTTTGTGGAAACCACGAATTGGGATATTGAATATCCTGACATCCCGCCGTATACCGCAAGTCAGCAGCTGGAATTCGAACGTGAGCTGCTGGGCATGTATTTATCCGGACATCCGCTGGATGGATTTGAGGATACGCTAACGGAATTAGGAGCGGATCGGTTAATGGATCTGCATGATGCGGCCGATGATTCGATGGCTACGGTCGCAGGTATGGTGGTAACGCTCAAGACGATAACGACGAAACAGGGGAAGGCAATGGCTTTCATGGAATGCGAGGACCAGATCGAACGCTGTGAGGTGGTCCTCTTTCCGGAAGTGTGGAAGCGAAGCTCGCATCTGATCGAAAAAGGCGCGCTGCTCGCGATACGGGCGAAGGTCCAGCTGCAGGACGAAGGCTTTAAGCTGCTGGCCGAAGAAGTCGCGCCGCTCGAGGCGCAAACTTTGGGTCAACTGATCCAGCGCAGTAAAGTCCGGGGAACTTCAGGCAGCAGAGGGAGAAACGAGGGAGCAGGCAGGAACGGAAAACCAAGCGGAACCGGAGCACAGGCAGTTTTGTCAGGCAAACCATCGTCCGTCACGGCTCCCCAAGATCAGGTTCTGCAGCCTGGCCGAATGGAAACAACGGGGTTACATGAGCCATCCAAGAAGGAATCGCACGGAGGGATACCGAATGCTAAGACTGAACAGCGGGTATTTGTAAAAATAACGGCTGATGCGGAGCGATCGGAGCTGCTCGTGAAGCTGAAGGAGCTTCTGCAGCAGCATCCGGGCTCCATGGCAACGGTGTTGTTCTATGAGCGAAGCCAGAAGGTGCTCGCGCTGAGTGATGCTTACCGGATCAAGCCTTCACAGGACCTATTTGCCGAAATTGAGAGCATGCTAGGTAAAGACACGGTTAAAGTGAAATGATATGAAGATTTAAGAACGTTTTTCATCCCTCCCGCATACAATTAGGACACTACAGGTAATGTTGGCCGAGTATTTTGTTCAAATTACAGCTCTTCATAACAGCAGCAACTGGAGAGTAACGGCCAAAGACGCGGGAGGGATTTGTGATGTCAACGGACTTGGCAGAAAGCATGCTTAGCCGCAGAGGAGTCAGTGTAGACTCCATCGCGGATATCGTATTTAAGCTTCAGCAGCGCTATCATCCCAAGCTAACCATTCAGCAGTGTGAAGAAAGCGTCCGGGCCGTACTCGGCAAGCGAGAGGTGCAGTATACGCTGTTCACGGGCATTGCACTGGATGAGCTGGCCGAGAAAAAGCTGCTGCCTGAGCCGCTGCAGTCCATATTGGAGAATGACGAACCGCTTTACGGAGTGGATGAAACGATGGCGCTGGGTGTTACGAGCATATACGGTATGATCGGACTGACCAGCTTTGGCTATCTGGATAAAGAGAAAATAGGTGTGATTGAGATATTGAATGAACAGTCAGACCGGATTCATGTGTTTCTGGATGATCTCGTTGCAGGCATCGCCGCTGCGGCTTCATCGCGGATCGCACATCGCAGTCCCGATGCGGCCCAGTATGCTGCGGGATCTGACTGATTTGCACGAGGCGTGTCGAATCGCTGTATAAGGGTATATAAATGGTTTTCAGCCCCCTGTCTCTTTGTTGAGGTAAAAACTGAAGTATGATATCATTATCCATTATATCGGCTCAGGAAATGCCTGTGGGACGAGATTAGGGGGATCTGAAAGGCATGTGGACGGTAATCTATATTGCGCCAACTGCAAAGGTGGCGGAAATGATCAAGACCAGGCTAACGGAAGAAGGTTTTTTGGTTCAAAGCCGTCCTGTGAATCTTTCCAAACAACAGTTTGAGATTTTGGTACCCTCCGGAGAGCTTGAGGAAGTACAGGAAGTATTGAATTCGATCTTGCATCCCTAGTTTTATCTGGGTTACATAGCGAAGAAGTGTACGGATCGGCGATATGTTATTGCGGCGGCCATTCAAATTTACGGCTGGAGAGGTGTAGTTGTGTTTAAAGACTTGTTTCAGAAAAAAAGGAAATACGCAACGATCCCATCGGAACGATATGGGACAACAGGGCAGCCTCAGGAAGGTGAACGCCCGAAACGGGAAATTCCGGAGGGTCTGATGAACAAGTGTGCCAAATGTGGCACTATTCAATACAGTAAAGAGCTTGAGAAGAACCTGAAGGTCTGCCAGGAATGTGGTCATCATATGCGCTTGAACGCGGTAGAGCGGATTTCCATGACGCTGGATGAGACAGGCTTCGAAGAGTTCGATGCAGAAATGATCTCGGTGGATCCGCTGAAGTTTCCGGGATATGCAGCCAAGCTTGAGCAGCAAAAGATGAAGTCGGGTCTTCATGATGCCGTAATTACGGGACAAGGCTCCATTCAAGGACAGCCCGTAGTCGTAGCTGTCATGAGTTTCGATTTTTTCACGGGAAGCATGGGCTCCGTCGTTGGGGAGAAGATCACCCGAGCGATTGAGTTTGCAACGGACAAGCGTTTACCACTTATTATTTTCTCCACTTCGGGCGGTGCACGAATGCAGGAGAGCATACTTAGTTTGATGCAGATGGCCAAAACAAGTGCAGCCTTGTCCCGGTTCAACGAACTTGGCGGGCTCTATATATCTGTGATCACGGATCCGACAACAGGCGGGGTTTCTGCCAGTTTTGCGACTCTAGGCGACATCAATATCGCCGAGCCGGGAGCCGTCTTTGGCTTTGCGGGCCGGATCGTGATTGAACAGACGATTCGCCAGAAGCTTCCTGACGATTTCCAGACAGCAGAGTTCAATCTGGCTCATGGCCAGCTTGACATGGTTGTTCATCGGAAAGATATGCGCTCCATGCTAGGTAAGCTGCTGGAGATGCATACCGTGAAAGGGGGATTCTAATGTCAGGCGAATTGCCATTTGAAAAGCCACTTGCCGAAATGCGCAAGAAGATTGAAGAACTGAAACAATTCGGAGAGGAAAAAGGGATTGATTTTACGGATGAAATCGCCCGCCTTGAAGAACGATATAGTCGTTTGGAAGAAGAAATCTACTCTTCGATTTCACCTTCCCAGAAAATGCATCTGGCCCGTCATCAACAGCGACCGACTTCGCTTGATCTGATCCAGTTGATCTTTACGGATTTCATCGAGCTGCATGGAGATCGTCTCTACGGGGACGATCTTGCTGTTGTCGGCGGTTTGGCTAAGCTTGATGGTGTTCCCGTGACAGTGCTCGGACAGCAGCGCGGGAAAGATACGAAGGATAATATCGCCCGTTTCTTCGGAAGCGCTCATCCGGAAGGCTTCCGTAAAGCACTCCGGCTCATGCAGCAGGCGAATAAATTCAACCGCCCGATTATTACCTTTATTGATACAAAGGGCGCCTATCCGGGTAATACAGCTGAAGAAAGAGGTCAGTCCGAGGCAATCGCCCGTAATTTGCGGGAGATGTCTTCTCTTGGAGTGCCCGTTGTTTGTGTGGTCATAGGCGAAGGTGGAAGCGGCGGTGCTCTTGCGATGGCTGTAGGCAATCGAGTGCTTATGCTTGAGCATGCTATCTATTCCGCCATTTCTCCTAACGGTGCTGCTTCCATTCTATGGAAGGATGCTTCCAAAGCTGACCAGGCTGCCGAAGCGATGAAGATCACCGCTAAAGATTTGCTGGAAATGGAAGTCATCGAGGAGATCATACCGGAGCCTAAGGGCGGAGCGCATCGCAGCTACGAAGAGACGGCCGCTGCGATTTCAAGTGCACTGATCCGTCATCTGAAAGAGCTGTCTTTGATGGATGCTTGTGAGCTGAAGGAAGACCGGTACCGTAAATTCCGCAAAATCGGGGAGTTTGATTTTGCAAGGGTAGAACAGGAAGACGTTTCCCTGTAAAAGTCTGATGAGTATAGGAAAGATGACGAAATTCCTATACAAATGAGACTTTTTGTAGTAGATTTAATTGTTGGAGAGATATAGAGAACCTTTTAATAAACGGAGGAAACCCAAATGCGCAAAACTAAAATTGTATGTACTATCGGTCCTTCCAGTGAATCGTTGGAAAACACCAAGAAGCTCATCATGGCTGGCATGAACGTGGCACGCTTGAACTTCTCCCACGGCGATTTCGAAGAGCATGGCAACCGGATCAAAAACATCCGCCAAGCTTGCGAAGAGCTGAACAAAACGGTAGCGATCCTGCTTGATACCAAGGGTCCAGAAATCCGCACCGGTAAACTTGAAGTGGAACCGATTGAGCTAGTGCAAGATGAGTATGTCACCCTTACTACCGAGGAAATCCTTGGTGATAAGAATCGTTTGTCTGTCACTTACAAAGAGTTGCCGCAGGATGTTGTGGTTGGATCCACCATCTTGATTGATGATGGTCTGATTGGTCTTACCGTTGTAGAAATTCAAGGCACTGAGATCAGATGCCGCATTGTCAATGGCGGAACGATTAAGAGCAAAAAAGGTGTGAACGTGCCGGGTGTAGCGATTTCCCTTCCGGGAATCACGGAAAAAGACGCCAACGATATCATTTTCGGAATCGAACAAGGCATCGATTTTATTGCCGCTTCCTTCGTTCGTAAAGCAAGTGACGTGCTTGAAATCCGTGAATTGCTGAAAAAGCATAACGGCGAGCACATTCAAATTATCTCCAAAATCGAGAATCAACAAGGCGTTGACAACCTGGATGAAATCCTTGAAGTTTCCGATGGCTTGATGGTTGCCCGTGGCGATCTCGGCGTAGAGATTCCGGCTGAGGAAGTTCCATTGGTGCAAAAGCGCATGATCGAAAAATGTAACGTGGCTGGCAAACCGGTCATCACGGCTACACAAATGCTCGATTCCATGCAGCGCAATCCTCGTCCTACCCGTGCGGAAGCAAGTGACGTGGCGAATGCGATCTTTGACGGAACTGACGCTATCATGCTGTCCGGCGAAACAGCTGCAGGTAAATACCCTGTGGAATCCGTGCTCACGATGTCCCGTATTGCTGAGAAAGCGGAATCCGCGCTGAACTATCGCGAAATGTTCTTGAAACAGCGTATCGCTCAAGAAACCAGCGTAACGGAAGCAATCAGCCAATCTGTAGCGATCTCGGCACTTGACCTGAGTGCGAAAGCGATCATTTCCTCTACAGAATCAGGCCAAACCGCTCGTATGGTATCCAAATACCGTCCAGAGGCGCCTATCGTTGCTGTGACGACACAGGAGAGAACGATGAGACGCTTGGCACTGACTTGGGGCGTAACGCCGGTTAAAGGCGAACAGGCTTCCTCTACGGATGAAATGTTTGACTATGCACTGCAAGGCGGCGTGAAATCGGGACTCGTCAAAGAAGGCGACCTGGTTGTCATTACTGCTGGTGTGCCGCTTGGCCGTTCCGGTTCGACTAACTTGCTGAAAGTGGATCATATTCCGGCGCAGCAATAATACAAGAGTCAAGAATCCGTTGGATTATGAATATAACTGCAACCAAGCAATGGACGAGATTGTCGGCCATTGCTTTTTGCATAGATGAGGGGATGATGGTGTTGCCTGATCCATCCATATCAACACTAAGCCGCTGGTTTCGGACTTCCTTTCGGGTTCGTTACCAGGAAAGCGATCAAATGGGTGTCGTATATCATGCCAACTACTTAAACTGGTTTGAGATCGGCCGAACCGAAATGATACGGGAACTGGGGTTTACCTACCGGGGCATGGAAGCGGAAGGCGTCCTGCTTCCGGTGGTGGATTTGGATATCAAATATCGGCAACCTGCCCGTTATGATGATCTGGTCACAGTATTTACGAGAATGACTGCTTTCTCCCCCCTTCGAATACACTATGAGTATGAGGTACGTTTGCTTAGCGAACAGGAACAGGCTGGTCTGGAACTGAATGAAGAATCCTCCCAAGCTGATCTACCCGGTGTTCTGCTAACGAATGGTTCGACACGCCATGTATGGTTGAATCAGGAGTGGAAACCGGCCCGACTGGATAAATGTGCGCCTAAGCTGTATCATGCTTTGAAGGACACCCTTTTAGGGAGGAAGGAGTAGATTCATGTTCAAATGGTTGCTGGCAGCGATTATTTTTGTGCCTGCTATTGAAATATTAGGATTTCAATTCGTTGCGGATCGCGTAGGCGGTATGAATACATTTCTGTTAACGTTGCTGACTTCTGCGGTGGGCGTCGCGATGATGAGGTTTGAAGGCCGCAAAGCAATGGAGGATGCCAAACGGAGAATGAACTCTGGCATGGTTCAAGGGCCTTCGATGGCCGATGGCCTATGTATATTTTTGGGAGGAATCTTTCTCATTCTGCCCGGTTTTGTTACGGACATCATCGGATTTACACTCATTTTTCCATTGACCCGTCCGCTGTATCGACTCTTGCTGTGGAAATGGATGAAAAAGAATATGAAAAATGGAAAAATTACGATATTTCGCAGATAACAGCATACGAATCAACAAGAAGACCGGCCGCTTAGCGACCGGTCTATTTATGTGGAGATCCCGATATATTCAACGCGGTGCTGTTTCGTTAACCCTTTAGCGGATGAAGGCAGATGCGAAGAAGAACAAAGTTTGTCCGAGCGCTGAGTGATTACCTGAACCTTCCCCCAATCACGTAATTCCTCAGGTCTTTGAATACATGGGCGCGGTGAAATGCATCCAGAATGACCAGCGAAACCGGGCCGATGATTAATCCTAAGATTCCGAACAGCTTCAGACCCACGAACATGCCCAGCAGGGCGGCAAGCGGGTCAAGATCCACGCTGCTGGCAAGCACTTTGGGCTCCATGATCTGTCTGACGATCAGAATGATGCTGTACAGAACAGTCAAACCTATTCCGAGTGTCAGATCATGGGACATGAAGGCATACAGTGACCAGGGGATCAGGACAATCCCGACGCCAAGATAAGGCAGCAGATCCACCAAGCCGATGAGAAGAGCGATCGAGAACGCGGAATGAACCCCAAGCGCATAAAGTGCGACCATGACGATAAAAGCCGTGATAGAGATAAGAATTAATTGGGCTCTGGCAAAGCCAAGAAGTGCTTTTTTTAAATCCGAAAAAATATAGATCATAGGTTTATGGATGACTCCTGGGACGATGCGCAGAAGAGCGCGATTATGACGCTCCCAGCTGTTGCTGAGGAAAAATGTAGCCAGCAATACCACGATCAGAATCGTGCCTAAGTTCGGCAGATAATAAATAACCTGCACGATACCGTTGAAAATCCCTGTAACCAGATCGGTAACGAAGGTGCCTATCGTTTGTGTTGTGCGGGTGATATTCTGATTAATGGTATCATGATAATTTGGATTGTTTTGGTAGAAGCGGCTGATTTCATATACGATATTCTGGATGCTGTCACTCTGAGTCCAGGACGTTAGCCAATTCATCCAGGTATCGATATGCAAATTGAAGGATTGGGTCATGGCGATCAGTTCCTTGACCAGCCTACTGATGGCCGCGGTAAGAATCGTTAGGGCTGCGCCGAAATATAGCAATAAGGACACGATTACAGCTATCCAGCGCGGCACTCTGAGGCTTTTCTGCAGCAGGTTGACAAAAGGATTCATCGCATAAGCAATGATCCAGGCCAGAAGGAAGGGATAGAGCAGAGGCAGCGTTACATATATCAGATAGGCGATGAGGCAGAAAGATGCCATTACCCATATTCCCCTGCCACAACGTTTGAGCATTAAACGATCCATAGCATCACACTCCTTGTTAGCTGCATTCTAGGGACGAGCAAAGTGGATTATTCTATACGTATGCAGGGAGTGTTAATATAAGGATAAGTGTTTGAAAAAACAGCTTCACGTGATTCGACAATGAGAATTATCATAGGTATAATGGAATTGTAAGTGATTTCAAAAAAAATGGTTTATGGTTGCGATAAAACATTTTAATGCAGCGAATATCCATGCTCTTGTTCACATATCAGACAAAATCCAGTATGATATGAGAAGGTTTGCGACTTAGACCATAGCATTTTTTTTGTGCGCTTTTCTTTTTAATCCGACTTCATGAAAATGTTTTCATGATTGTCAAAATAGTTCAGTTTATCCCGATCATAAAGGAGAGATGATGCATGACAGCTACCAAGGGTTTGGAAGGCATTGTAGCTACCACCTCCACGATTAGCTCGATCGTTGATGGCGTTCTGACTTATCGTGGATATGATATTGACGATCTCGCAGAACATGCAAGTTTTGAAGAGGTAGCCTATTTGCTCTGGTTTGGAAAGCTCCCTAATGAAAAAGAGCTGAAGGCGCTTCAGCAAGATCTGAGTGACTATGCTGCCATTCCGGATGAGCTTATCGAGCAAATCAAATTGTATCCGAAGGATACGAATACGATGGCTGCTCTTCGCTCGGCTGTATCCGCACTTGCTCTGTATGACGCCGAAGGCGACGACATGAGCCGTGAAGCAAACGATAAGAAAGCGATTAAGCTTCAGGCCCAGCTTCCTACAATTGTCGCTGCCATCGCGCGAATCCGCCAAGGCAAAGAACCGGTAGCTCCGAAAGCGGGGGTCTCCATCTCAGAGAACTTCCTCTATATGCTCAGAGGCGAAGATCCTGACGAGACCTCCATCAAGGCTTTGGATCAGGCACTTGTATTGCATGCGGATCACGAGCTCAACGCTTCGACGTTTGCTGCGCGTGTAACCGTAGCTACCCTGTCTGACATTTATTCAGGCGTTACTTCTGCTATTGGCGCGCTCAAAGGCCCTCTACACGGCGGTGCGAATGAAGCTGTTATGAAAATGCTGAACGAAGTCGGTTCGATTGATCGGGCGCAGGCTTATATTCAGGAAAAGCTGGACAACCGTGAAAAAATCATGGGCTTTGGACACCGTGTGTATAAGAATGGTGATCCACGAGCGAAGCATCTGCAAAAGATGTCGCGTGAGCTTGGAAAGATGAAAGGCGACACGACGCTGTATGACATGTCGGTTCTGATCGACGAAACAGTTACCAACCAAAAAGGGCTGAAGCCAAACGTTGATTTTTATTCCGCTTCGGTCTATACTCAGCTCGGTATCGAGCAGGAGTTGTTTACACCGATCTTTGCCATCAGCCGCGTATCGGGATGGACGGCCCATATACTGGAACAGTACGAAGGCAACCGTATCATTCGTCCGCGCGCAGAGTATACAGGGATGACTGATCAAAAATATGTGCCGATCGAGCTTCGCTAAGTGACCGGCATTCGTGTACAATAGGCTAGGGAACCGCTCATACGTGAGTGAATCACGGGTGGCGGATTTCTCTGTGCCTATTCACAGGGGATTTTTGAGAATAGCAAGAGACAAGCAACATCAATACGAAGGAGGAACTCATACTTATGAAATTGGAAAAATTCGCACTACCAACCGAAGGTGAGAAAATCACGATTGATAACGGAAGCTTGCAGGTGCCTAACAACCCTGTAATTCCATTCATTGAAGGTGACGGTACTGGCCGTGACATCTGGAAAGCTTCCAAACGCGTTCTTGATGCAGCTGTAGAAAAAGCATACAGCGGTTCCAAGAAGATTGCCTGGTATGAAGTATTTGCCGGTGAGAAGGCATACAATACATATGGCGAGTGGCTCCCGAATGATACGCTTGAAGCGATTCGCGAGTACATCGTTGCCATTAAGGGACCTCTGACTACACCAATCGGCGGTGGTATTCGTTCCCTGAACGTTGCTCTTCGTCAAGAGCTTGACTTGTACACTTGCTTGCGCCCAGTTCGTTACTTTAACGGCGTACCGTCCCCGGTGAAACGCCCAGAACTGGTTGACATGGTTATTTTCCGTGAGAACACAGAGGACATCTATGCTGGTATCGAGTACAAAGAAGGTTCTGAAGAAGTGAAGAAAGTCATTAAATTCCTTCAGGACGAAATGGGAGCAAACAAAATTCGTTTCCCTGAAACCTCCGGTATCGGCATCAAGCCTGTATCCTCCGAAGGTTCCAAGCGTCTCGTGCGTGCAGCAGTTGAATATGCAATCAAGCATGGCCGCAAATCCGTTACTCTGGTACACAAAGGCAACATCATGAAGTTTACTGAGGGTGCCTTCAAAAACTGGGGTTATGAAGTGGCTGAGGCTGAATTTGGCGATAACGTATTCACTTGGGCTCAATACGATGTCATCAAGGAAAAAGATGGCGTAGACGCGGCTAACGCTGCTCAAAAAGCGGCTGAAGAAGCTGGCAAAATCATCGTTAAGGATGCCATTGCCGACATCGCGCTGCAGCAAGTTCTGACTCGCCCAACCGACTTTGACGTTATCGCGACATTGAACCTGAACGGCGACTACCTGTCTGACGCGCTGGCTGCACAAGTAGGCGGTATCGGTATCGCTCCGGGCGCTAACATTAACTATGTTACAGGACATGCAATTTTCGAAGCGACTCATGGTACTGCACCGAAATACGCAGACAAAGACGTCGTAAACCCTGGCTCCGTTATCCTCTCCGGCGTTATGCTGCTTGAGCACCTCGGATGGCAGGAAGCGGCTGACCTGATTTATAAAGGTATGGAAACAGCTATCAACAACAAAACCGTGACGTACGACTTCGCTCGCTTGATGGATGGCGCTACTGAAGTGAAATGCTCCCAGTTCGCAGACGAAATCATTAAAAACCTGTAAGGAGGAGATCTACCGTGGCAATTACCCGTAAGAAGATTACAATCGTAGGTGCTGGCTTTACAGGAGCGACTACCGCGCTCATGCTTGCTCAGAAAGAACTTGGTGATGTGGTGCTGCTGGATATTCCGCAGCTTGAGAACCCGACCAAAGGTAAAGCGCTGGATATGCTCGAAGCGAGTCCCGTTCAAGGCTTTGACAGCAACATTGTTGGTACATCCAACTATGAAGATGCAGCCGATTCCGATATCGTAATCATTACAGCGGGAGTAGCTCGCAAGCCGGGCATGAGCCGCGATGATCTTGTTAATACCAATGCAGGGATCGTGAAATCCGTATGTGAGAACGTGAAGATTCAAGCGCCGAATTCTACGGTGATCATCTTGAGTAATCCGGTGGATGCTATGACCTATGTGGCATATAACACGCTCGGATTTCCCAAAAACCGCGTAATCGGCCAGTCCGGTGTCCTGGATACGGCACGCTACTGCACCTTTATAGCGCAGGAATTGAATGTATCGGTTGAAGATGTCCGCGGGTTTGTTCTGGGCGGCCATGGGGATGACATGGTTCCACTCGTGCGCTACTCCAGTGTAGGCGGTATTCCAATCGATACGCTGATTCCGGCTGAGCGCATTGAAGCGATTGTACAGCGTACCCGTGTGGGCGGCGGTGAAATCGTAAACCTGCTCGGAAACGGCAGCGCATATTATGCGCCAGCGGCTTCCCTGGTTCAGATGACGGAAGCGATTCTGAAGGACAAGAAACGAATCCTCCCAGTCATCGCTTTACTGGAAGGCGAATATGGCTACGAACAGCTGTTTATGGGTGTGCCGGCCATTCTTGGCGGTGACGGCATCGAAAGAATATTCGAGCTTGAGCTGACATCCGAAGAGAAAGCAGCTCTTGATAAATCCGCGGAATCCGTGCGGAATGTGACCTCGGTCATCAAGCTGTAATCGAATCGACTTCACAAATTTGTCTTATCCTACAATCCCGTCCCGTTATTCGGGGCGGGATTGCTTTTCATTGGATGATCTGTCCAGTATAATAAGAGACAATGACTTAATGTAATATAAATCACACTAACGATGTTGGAGGAATAGTTTATGTGGAATGTAACATTTTTTCTGCATATGGTCGGTACGGCGGCGCTAGGATTTTACTTGATCCTGCCGTTTGTTGTTGGCGGTATTCAGAAGCTGTCTCTCGGTGCTCAAGAAGGAGCTGTTAACACAATTCGTGTGGTGAACCGATTCGCTCAATACGGTCTGGTTCTTCAGCTGCTGACAGGCGGGTATTTGATGTCTCAAAAGGATTACTCGGTTCCTTGGATGATCATCGTAACCATTCTGCTGCTGGCTATGTTTGCAATTGGCGGTATCATGGGCAAGCCACTGAAGAATGCTCTTGCGGGTATTCGCGAGAAGCGCGAAGTAAAGGAAGAAACCAGCAAGCTAGGTACGCTTAGCGCACTTCTCTCTTTATTGCTTCTGGTTATGATCTTCTTCATGGTGTTCAACCACATTATCTAAGAGAAATACGTGTAACTTAAGAAGCCTTCCGTTCATCGGAGGGCTTCTTTTTTTGCTGCGAAACAAAACCTCTGCGTTTGGTGGCTTTTAATCTGGGTAAAAACAATAGCGAAGGGCTTTTTATAAGTATAATGAGCCGTGTCATACGCATCCTATGAATGGTTGTTTGAGATACTGACCTGAAAGGAGAAATGTTCAGATGCCACAAGATCAACAGAAACAAACATTGCCGCCCCAGCATCAGGATCACAGACCTGGAACCGAATCGGAGATGCACCCGAAGCCGGAGTATGAGAGCAGCGAGTATAAAGCAGCCGGGAAGTTAAAGGGGAAAGTTGCTTTGATTACCGGAGGTGACAGCGGAATAGGACGTGCAGTTGCCGTGCATTTTGCGAAAGAAGGCGCAGACGTATCCATTGTATATCTAAGCGAGCATAAGGATGCGGAGGAGACCAAACGCCAGGTGGAACAGGAAGGCCGTAAATGCCTGCTGATTGCCGGGGACATTGGGGACGATGCATTTTGCCGTGATGCCGTTGGTGAAACCGTGGAGAAGCTTGGGAAGCTTGATATTCTAGTAAATAATGCTGCGGAGCAGCATCCGCAGAAGAAGATTGAGGATATTACCAAAGAGCAATTGGAACGGACCTTCCGTACGAATATATTTGGCATGTTCTTTATGACGAAGGCGGCAATGCCGCATTTGTCCAAGGGAAGCACCATCATTAATACAGCGTCTATTACGGCATACAGAGGCAGCCCGCAGCTGCTGGATTATTCATCCACAAAAGGGGCGATTGTAGCCTTCACTCGTTCGTTATCGATGAATGTGGCAGAACAGGGCATCCGTGTGAATGCCGTAGCACCGGGACCGATTTGGACCCCGCTCATTCCTTCCACATTCACGTCGGACCAGGTCAGCGAGTTCGGTGCAACACAGCCGATGAAACGTCCGGGGCAGCCAGAAGAGTTAGCACCAGCCTATGTATATCTGGCTTCAACAGACTCCTCCTATGTGAGCGGTCAAGTGATCCATGTCAACGGCGGCGAAGTGATAAACGGATAAGCAGGAAGGCTGCTGCCTTGATTTGTACGAAAATCAATTGATATGCTGGAAATAAATACAGCGGACATCGGGTTTTTGACCCGATGTCCGCTATTTGTATCAAGGGTGAAGTTGCACAGAATCAGATGGTTCTAAAACCGTTTGGAAGCTCGCCGGTATTCCGGATTTCTCTGATTTGGGCGAGTGTCAGACGACGGTTGGAGCTGATAATGGATTCCGGCTCTTCGCCACGAATAATATCATCGAGATCTCCGATGTTGGTGTTACCGCGAAATACTCTGATTCTGCCCCTGAAATTCGGCTCCGAGAACAGAACCAGGGTTGCATTGGGGTTGGTAGAGAAGAATCTCAAGCTTTCAATTTCACCAAAAGCTCTTTCGAGATTGCGGATACCCACATTCCCGCGTACTACAAAACGGCGTCCTCTATAAAACTCGTTTCTAAACAGGGCAAGTCTTGGGAAGAGAACCTGTGAGATTGAGGCTTTCATCATCGTAATCACCTCCTTTCCTTAACCAATATATGCGAGACTTATAGATTGGTATGGTCAATGAAACGGGGAATATCCACACATTTTCTCTACTCTTTCATTTTTTGAAGTAAACCCTTTCAAGTGCAGAATGATATGATATGATTACATTATTGGCAGTTTATAATGATTCTTGTTTGCTCTTATGTTTGGGTGATGAAAGAGAGGAGATTACTTACGTGATGAAGTTATTTGAAGAGAGCATGTATCGACTGATTGTAGAAACCTCCACGAATTTACCCGGAGATGTTAGAAGGGCGGTCAATCGAGGAAGAGCTTCAGAGGATGCCGCTACGCGGGCTGGGCTGGCACTAACCACGATCGCTCAGAATATCGAGATGGCCGAGCAGGAAGTATCGCCAATCTGCCAGGACACCGGCATGCCAACATTCATCATACATACGCCGGTCGGCGCGAATCAGATCGAGATGAAGAAGGCCATTTATTCAGCCGTGATCCGCGCAACGAAGGATGGGAAACTGCGTCCGAATTCGGTAGATTCGTTGACGGGAGCTAACAGCGGGGATAATCTTGGGCCGGGCACACCTGTCATCCATTTTGAACAATGGGAACAAGAAAAGGTGGATGTCCGTCTGATTCTGAAGGGAGGCGGCTGTGAGAACAAAAACATCCAGTACAGCCTGCCAGCAGAGCTGGAGGGGATCGGAAAGGCTGGCCGCGACTTGGACGGAATCCGTAAATGCATTATGCATGCCGTATATCAAGCCCAGGGGCAAGGCTGCAGCGCAGGCTTTATCGGGGTAGGCATCGGAGGCGACCGCACCACTGGCTATGATCTGGCCAAGCAGCAGCTGTTCCGTCATGTGGATGATGTGAATCCGCATGAAGATCTGGCCAAGCTAGAAGACTACATAATGGAAAATGCGAACAAGCTGGGAATCGGCACGATGGGCTTCGGAGGAGAAGTCACGCTGCTGGGCTGTAAGATAGGTGCGATGAATCGCCTGCCGGCAAGCTTTTTCGTATCTGTTGCGTATAACTGCTGGGCCTTCCGCCGTCAGGGAGTATTGATTGAGCCGTCAACCGGAGAGATTACGGATTGGCTCTATGAAGCAGGCAGTGAAGTGCATATGGAGGCAAATGCCGAAACGGCTGCTTCTCAAGTCGAGTCTTCCGATTCAGACGAGGTCAAAGGCCGTGAAGTGGTGCTTCAGACGCCGATTAGCGAGGACCAGATTCGTTCATTGCGTGTAGGGGATGTCGTAGTTATCCGTGGCGAAATGCATACCGGACGCGATGCCCTTCATAAATATCTGATGGATCATGATGCACCTATCGACCTGAACGGAGCCGTCATCTATCACTGCGGACCGGTCATGATGAAGGATGAAGAGGGATGGCATGTCAAGGCAGCAGGCCCGACCACAAGTATTCGCGAGGAGCCGTATCAAGGCGATATTCTGAAAAAATTCGGTATTCGCGCCGTGATCGGTAAAGGCGGAATGGGGCCGCAGACGCTTCAAGCCTTGCAGGAGCATGGCGGCGTATATCTGAATGCCATCGGCGGAGCCGCCCAGTATTATGCGAGATGTATCAAGAAAGTGAACGGCGTTGATTTCATGGAATTTGGCATTCCGGAAGCCATGTGGCATCTGGAAGTGGATGGCTTTGCCGCCATCGTCACGATGGATTCGCATGGAAACAGCCTACATGCCGATGTGAGCAAGGATTCGGCTGACAAGCTGGCGATGTTTAAAGAGCCTGTATTTTAAAAAAACATGATGATTCAAGAGCATCGAAAGGCAGAAATATGCCTGTCGGTGCTCTTTTGCATAGCGCAGGATCGAAGTCCGTATTTTGGAATATCGTTGCAGATCGGATCGCTCCAGTTTATGATGAAAGGCAAATACGTTTATTCAGTCATGAGGAGGAGACAGGTGAGAAGTGTGAGAAGTTTGGGACTGGCCTTTGCATCTTGGTTTGAAAAGTACACTTTTCTCTTGATTCCCGGCTCACTGGTGGTAGGCTGGCTGCTCTCGGATGTCTTGGAAGACTATGTAACCTTGATTCCGTATCTGTTCGGTTATATTACGCTGGTCATGGCGCTAGGCTGCGGTATTCGTCATCTGCATGGAGTCCTTAAACGCCCATATGCCGTTCTGTTGACGTTGTTTCTAGCCCATGCGGCCGCTCCGATTATTGCATATGGGCTGGGGTCAGCCGTATTTGGCGCAGACTCGGATTATACGATCGGCTTGCTGCTGTTTGCGATCATTCCGTTAGGAATATCCTCGGTGATGTGGGTCGGAAGTTCCGGGGGAAGCATTCCATTCATATTGGCAGTGGTTGCGCTCGATACCATACTGAGTCCGCTTGTTGTGCCAGCTTTGATGGATATGTTTATCGGGAATGCGTTGGTGACTTGGAATGCGTCCGGATTAATTACGGATTTGCTGACCATGGTGGTACTGCCTACGGTGATCGGAGTGTTGCTGTACGAAGTTTCACGGGGGAGAATTAAAGAATGGTCCGCTCCCGTAGCACAGCCGATTTCCAAGCTGTTTTTTATGCTCGTGGTTATGCTGAACGCTGCTGCGATTGCTCCCCATGCAGCAGACATGAAAGAGGAAATGCTGGTTGTTATCCCGGTTGTCATAACTCTGATTGTAATTTGCTATTTGCTGGGGTTCTTCGGCTCCTATGCGATGCTGCGACCGTCGCCTGACATGCAAGTTACGTTTACATACGCATCGGGTATGCGAAATATATCGCTCGGAATGGTGCTTGCGACTACATATTTCTCACCGCAGGCTTCCATCCCGGTGGTACTGGGTATCATGTTTCAACAGCCTGGGGCTACGGTAATTCATGCGTTGTTTCATAGAAAGCGCACCCGGGCGGTAATATATCCAAAATGATCACGCGGCAGAAAGAGGAGAGACCATGAGGCAGTATCGTAACCGTTTGACTCTGATTATGCTTACCCTAATCGGGCTATCCATGCTGGCAGCAGGCCTGGCCATGGTGACGGTGTTCAAGCAGTCCCATATTCAGCTGCTGGAGGACAACATGGTTAGGGAGATTCGGCTTCTGCAGACCATGATGGAATTTCCGGATACGACCGGCACGGATGCCGTTGCGTATTATACGGACAGATCCTTGCAGCTTGAAGCAGTGTCCGATGCGAGAGTAACTTTCATTCTGAAAGACGGCAAAGTGATTGGGGATTCGGAGAGTGATCCGTTGACCATGGATAATCACGCCTATCGCGAAGAAATGGTCCAAGCCATGAAAGAAGGCAGAGGGATCACCATACGCCGCAGCCATACGCTTCAGCAGGATATGCTTTACGTTGCTCTCCCGGTCCAGGCCGGAGTGAACTTCGACGGATTCATCCGATTATCCGTCAGCCTGAAGGAAGTGGATGAAGGTGTCAAGCAAGGCTGGATCGTCATGGGAATAGGTCTGCTGGTGTTATTCCTGATTGCAGCCTTTGTAAGTTACCGTGTGGCCAAAGGCTTAACGTCTCCACTTGAGAAAATTACGCGTGTGGCCAGGCGAATATCGCGTCTGGAGTATGATGCCAGGGTGAATATTCACCGTAAAGATGAAATCGGCCAATTGGCTCAAGCCATTAATGGGATGGCCGATAGCCTTCAGACCCAGCTGCGAACGATTCGGGACAATGAAGATTTGCTGCAAAGCGTTCTGAATAATATGACAGGTGGCATTGTGATGGTGAATGGCGCGGGTCATATCATGCTTGTGAACCGGGCTGCCGAGAGAATGCTCGGCATTCAAGCCGAAGTCATCACGGGCAAATCGTATCGTGAGCTCAAGCAGCATTACGAGCTTATGAAGCTGATGGAAGAGGGACTTGAGAGTAGAAACAGTTTCCATGAGGAGCGCAATATATATTATCCGAAGGAAGCGATTATCCTGCTGGACGGGGTCACCATGATGCAGGAGGAGGAACAAGACACTTATCGGGGCATGCTGTTCCTGCTGCAGGACGTGAGTGATATTCGGCGACTTGAACGGATGCGAAGCGAATTTGTGGCCAATGTATCCCATGAGCTGAAGACCCCGCTTGCTGCGGTGAAGGGATTTGCCGAAACCTTGCTTGGCGGCGGAGTTAAGGATGAGAAAACCTCGCGCTCTTTCCTCCAGATTATTTATGACGAGTCCGAGCGGCTCAATCGGCTGATCGGCGACATTCTGGAGCTGTCCAAGATCGAATCCAAACGAATTCAGATGGAATACTCTCCAGTTCATCTGGCGACATTTTTTGATACGATATCCGAAATGATGCGCACGGTAGCAGAGAAGAAGCGAATTAATCTTGAGCTGGATATTCCGGAAGAGCTGTTTATGGAGGGGGATGAGGACAAGCTTCGCCAGATCTTCATGAATCTGCTCTCGAATGCAATCATCTATACGCAAGAGGGCGGGCGAGTCCATCTAACAGCCCGTGAACGGCATCATGCAGGGGATGCGGATGATACGGTAGAATTTATCGTACAGGATTCGGGAATCGGTATTCCGAAAAAAGACCTGCCACGAATATTCGAACGGTTCTATCGGGTGGACAAAGCGCGTTCGCGCGGGTCAGGTGGAACAGGGCTGGGATTATCCATTGTCAAGCATTTAGTGGATCTTCATCACGGTACCATTAAAGTGGAGAGCGAGCTGGGCATCGGCAGCTCCTTCATTATGGAATTTCCGATCTTGCAGGAAACGGACGCTGAGGAGAGTTAACACTGCGTTAACATTCTGTTGATATACTTGCTTAAGCAGTCCAATATTCAAGATAAGGGCGGGGGTAACCTTGACGCAACGCATGCTTGTTATCGAAGATGAGCCGACGCTTTCTCGGCTGTTATCGTACAATCTGACGCAGGAAGGTTTTCAAGTAGAGGTAGAAGAACATGGAACCGCAGGTTACGAGAAAGCAGCACATAATTCCTATGATTTAATTCTACTGGATGTGATGCTGCCGGGGATGAATGGTTTTCAGATTCTAGAGAAGCTTCGAAGTAATAGAATCACTACGCCGATCATTATACTGACCGCGAAGAACGCTGAGGAAGAAGTGGTTCAGGGCCTGAAGATGGGCGCGGATGACTATATTACGAAGCCGTTTGGCGTGTCGGAGCTGCTGGCCCGCGTGTCAGCCGTCATGCGCCGGGTTTCCGGGCAGCCTGAAGATGTCAGGAAGACCGAACATCAAGGGAATGTCATCTCACTTGGGCAATTGGAAATATACCCTGAGAAATATGAGGTGCGGCTTGGAGGGCAATCCATCAATCTTCGTCCGAAGGAATTTGAGGTGCTGCTCTACCTGGCGAAGAAACCGGGCGTTGTGTTAACTCGAGATGATCTGATGAATGTGGTGTGGGGTTTCGATTATATCGGCGGGCAACGTACCGTTGATGTACATGTGAGTTCCCTGCGAAAAAAGCTCGAGCTTGACCCTGAATCCGTACACATCGACTCCATTCGAGGAGTGGGTTATAAACTTGTTGTAAATCCTAAAAAAGGCTCCCATCATTCCATTTGAAATGATGAGGAGTCTTTTTTAGGTCTTATGGCAGGTAAATGCTTCTTATGACCAGATTCATTCGTCCATGTTTACGCACCTTTGATTAATCGAATATATTCTCTTAACACTGGTCCGTTAAGATGCGTCTAAAGAACCAGATGAAGAAGGGGTGAGGGCGCATGACACTGCTTCAAACCAGACCGATTCAGACAGAGAGAAACCTAGCATTAGCAGGAGAGGTTACATTCCAATATCCAGGGCAACCAGCCCACAAGCCAGAAGAAGGCGCTTATTATCGGCCATACATAAGAGAAGTTCCCGTAATCCGTGAAATTGAGTCGTGTCTTGATGTGCTGAATATGTTTGCTAAGGATGACCGAGTTCCTTGTGTGGTTTATTGTGATGAACATGATCAGCCGACTGGTCTGATTATGCGGGATGTTTTTTATCAGAGAATGATGGGCAGGTTTGCTGTCGATCTGTACTATTCGAAGCCAGCCTTCCAGTTTGCAGATCAACAATTCATGAAGATCGACATATTCGAGAAGGTGGGAACACTGCTGAATCTGGCGCTGCAACGCTCGGATTCGAAATTTTACGATTGTGTTCTCCTTACGAGTGCCGGCCGGTTGGAGGGTATACTGACAGTCCGGGATCTCATGAGCCTATCGAACGTGCTCCAGGGGGAAGCGGAAGAGAAGCGGGAGCTGATTCTGCAGGAAAGCTACCGCCATACGGGGAACATTCAACACTCATTAACCGAGGTGCGGTCGGCAGCTGCAAAAACAAGCTCGGAATGTATCCGGATGAGGCAGTGGTCCCAGACCGGGAAGGCCAAGCTGGACCTTGTGCAAACGTCCTATCTTGGACTTGTGGAAGATATGACGAAGCGGGAGGGACAGGCCTTCGAGCTTGTATCGGATGCCAGCCAAATTCTATCCATAACCGGGAAGATTACCGAGCTTGCGAATCAGAGCAGTCTGCTGGCGATGAATGCCTCGATCGAAGCCGCACATGCGGGCGTGCATGGAAGAGGGTTTCAAGTGGTTGCAGCGGAAGTGCAGTCACTTGCCAAACAAACGCACGAATTATCTGGAAATATCTCGAAGCTGCTAGAGCATATTCGGCGATTGGCAGAAGATACAGCCAAGGGAGCAGTGTCTTCGCTGAAGGAGCTTCGAGCCTGTGAGGGGTTCGTTATGGAAGGTGCCCGTATGTTTCATGAAATGGAGAATGCCGTTCAAGAGGTACAGAAGTCCGGCAACCAGGTTCATCATCTCGCTGAAGAGACAGGGAGACGTGTGGACAGGGTCAAGGATGATCTCGCAGGCATTAACTCTGCCAAGCAGCAACCATTTGAAGACGAATCAACTCTATAATTCTACATCAAGCTACATATTTTACATTGCGTTTACATTTCTACAAAACTGCTATTACATTCCGGGTTTAATATCAATATTGTGAGTACGAAATAGAGACAACAACCATTTTGAAGGAGTGGATTCGTTTGTTTAGAAAAAGGGGTCGTAAACCAGCAGGTATTCTCGTATTGGTGTTGATGCTGAGCACGCTTTTGGCAGCATGCGGAGGAGGAAACTCCGGCAGTGCTTCAGGAGAAAATACAGATAACGGTTCAGCACAGCAAACCGAAGGAAATACCACAGCAGCTCTGACAGGAACAATTGAAATTGACGGTTCTAGTACACTTCATCCATTAACCGAAGCAGTGGCTGAGGAGTTCGGCGCCGCTAATCCGGATGTGCGTGTTCCAATCGGAACAGGCGGAACAGGGGCTGGATTCAAACGCTTTAACAACAGCGAGATTGCCGTTTCCAATGCCTCAAGGCCAATTAAAGACAAAGAAGCAGAAGAAGCGAAGGCTAATGGAGTTGTATACCACGAAGTTTTGGTAGCATATGACGGATTGTCTGTCGTAGTAAACCCTAGCAATGATTTCGTAGATAAACTGACCGTAGATGAGCTTAAGAAAATTTATGAGCCGAACAGCACGGTAAAGACATGGGCTGATGTTCGTGAAGGCTGGCCGGCGCAAGAGATCAAAATTTATTCACCGGGTACAGACCACGGTACATTCGACTACTTTACAGAAGCGATTAACGGTGAAGCACAGGCAAGCAGAAATGATAGCCAGATTACATTTAGTGCGGATACAAACGCAGTCGTTCAAGGGGTAGCTGGTGATAAGAACTCCATCGGATATTTCGGGTTCTCCTTCTATGAAGAGAACCAGGATAAGCTGAAGCTGGTTCCGATTGATAACGGAACGGCTACCGTAGCTCCAAGCATGGAGACGATTAAGGATAACAGCTATGCTCCATTGTCCCGTCCGCTGTTGCTCTATGTTAATGATAAAGAGCTTGAGCGTCCAGAAGTAAAAGCATTCATGGACTTCTACCTGGAGAACGCCCCTAGTCTTGCTGGCGAAGTTGGTTTCGTACCACTTCAAGATGACCAGTATCAAGCAGAAAAAGACAAGTTGGCTAAATAATTTAAGACGACATGCCCGAAAGATATCCTTTCGGGCATCCCATAGAAAGGGAAGAGGAGAATGAACAAAACTTCACCCCTGGCGGTAAACACAAAGAGTATGACATTCCGTCGCAGCAAAACTCGCACTTCAGACAAAATCATTCCAATCCTGCTCGGCTTGTGTGCCATACTCTCGGTGTTTACAACTATCGGTATTGTATATACGCTTCTACAGGAATCCGTGATCTTCTTCAAGGAAGTACCGGTATGGTCTTTCCTCACGGGAACGACATGGAGTCCTATTCTCCCTCCAAAAGAATTCGGCGTGCTGCCCCTGCTGGGCGGCACATTGCTGATTACAGGCATTGCGATCCTATTCGCAGTGCCTATCGGCTTGGCTTGCGCTATTTATCTCAATGAATACGCACCTGCCCGGGTTCGGGGGATTGTTAAGCCAGTGCTGGAAGTATTGGCCGGCGTTCCAACCATTGTATATGGTTATTTTGCGCTTGAAACGGTAACGCCGTTCCTTCAAAAGATATTCCCTAACATGGGAATATTCAATGCGCTGAGTGCTGGTATCGTCGTGGGTATTATGATTCTGCCTATGATTTCGTCACTGAGCGAAGATGCCATGCGCGCAGTTCCAAAAAGCTTGCGACAAGGGGCATATGCACTGGGAGCAACCCGATTTGAGGTTGCCCTTAAAATCGTACTGCCTGCTGCTCTATCCGGTGTGGTTTCCTCCTTCGTGCTTGCTTTCTCTCGTGCGATCGGTGAGACGATGATCGTAACGGTTGCGGCCGGTGCTACTCCGCAGTTGACACTGAATCCGCTGGATAGCATTCAGACCATGACCTCTTATATTGTGCAGGTAAGTATGGGTGATGTTCCACGCGGCACGATTGAATATGGCACGATTTTTGCAGTGGGTCTGACCTTGTTCGTCATCACCTTCTTGCTTAACATACTGGCGCAGTGGGTCGCTCGCCGCTTCAGGGAGGAATACTAGATGAAACAATTGAACCTGGGGGACAGTAAAGGCATTAACCGAAGACGCCTTGGTGACAAGACACTGCATATTATTTTTCTGGCTTGTACCAGTATCGGGATTCTAGCATTAATGGCTCTGATTGTAACGATCGTAATGGATGGTATTCATAGACTCTCACCTGATCTGTTCACTAACTATCCGTCACGTATCGCGGACCGGGCAGGCTTGAAGTCACCGATTGTCGGTACGATCTACCTGCTGCTGCTCATGGCGCCGCTGTCTTTCATTCTAGGCGTTGGTGCAGCGATCTTTCTTGAAGAGTATGCGGGACGCAGCCGCTGGGTTCGGCTGATTCAACTGAATATCAGTACCCTTGCAGGGGTTCCTTCTATTATATATGGTATCTTGGGACTTGCGATTTTTGTGCGGGGGATGAATCTTGGACGCAGTCTGCTGTCCGGGGTATTAACCATGACTTTGCTCGTACTGCCGATTATCATCGTTGCTGCTCAGGAGGCCCTTCGTGCCGTTCCTAAGAATCGCAGGGATGCTTCGTATGCGCTTGGAGCAACGAAATGGCAAACGGTATCCAAATCTGTGCTTCCGTCAGCGATTCCAGGAATTATGACCGGCGTTATCCTCGCCCTGTCTCGCGCAATCGGCGAAACTGCACCGCTTATCATGATTGGTGCTTTAACGTACGTGGCCTTCTTGCCGGAAAATCTGCTTGATTCGTTTACAGTCATGCCGATCCAGATCTTCAACTGGGTATCAAGACCAAGCGAGGCATTCCACGAGCTCGCAGCTTCGGGTATTATCCTGCTGCTCATCATGTTATTTATTATGAACATTGCAGCCGTATGGATCCGGAATAAGTATTCGAAGAACATCTAAGAGACGCAACGCAGATTCTATCCGTGAAAAAAGGGAGACATGAATAAGATATGGAATCCATCATACAAATTGAGAAATTGAACCTTTACTACGATACGTACCATGCGCTTAAAAATGTGGATTTGAACATTCCCGAAAAAACGGTGACAGCGTTCATCGGACCATCCGGCTGCGGGAAATCGACACTGCTGCGGACGCTGAATCGCATGAATGACATGATTCCTTCCACTAGAATCGAAGGCAGCGTCCAAATCGGCGGAACGGAAATCTACAGCGAGGAGGTCCATGTGGAAGCCTTGCGCAAGCAGGTTGGGATGGTATTCCAGCAGCCTAATCCGTTTCCCAAATCGATTTATGACAATATTGCATATGGGCCAAGACTGCACGGAATTCGGAATAAGGCAGAGCTTGACCAAATCGTCGAACAGAGCTTGAAGCAGGCTGTTTTATGGGATGAAGTCAAAGATTATCTTAAGCGTTCTGCGCTTAGCTTGTCCGGGGGGCAGCAGCAACGTCTGTGTATTGCACGGGCCCTTGCTGTGCAGCCGGATATCCTGCTCATGGACGAAGCCACATCTGCGCTGGACCCGATTTCAACGCTCAAAATTGAGGAGCTGGTCCAGGAACTGAAGAGCAATTACACTATCGTTATGGTTACGCACAATATGCATCAGGCCGCTCGCGTATCCGGGCAGACGGTATTTTTCCTGAACGGCGAAGTAGTTGAATCTGCTAATACCGATATGCTGTTCTCTACACCGTCAGATCCTCGCACCGAGGACTACATTTCGGGCCGATTTGGCTAATATGTTCGCGATTACAAATGATCTTTCTTAAAAGTAGATAGGAGGAGCATCATATATGATCCGGAGAATTGAGTTTGATCAGCAGCTGAATGAGCTGAAAACCCTGCTGCAGGATATGGGCAAGCATACGGAGGAGGCACTCGCAAACAGTGTGAAGTCTCTCCAGGCTCTGGATGCGGAGCAAGCGCAGGCGGTTATTAAGAACGATGTGCAGTTAAACACAATGGAAGAGCAGATTATGGACATCGGCTCCCGCCTGATCGTGACCCAGCAGCCTGTGGCGAAGGATTTGCGCCGTATATTGGTTGCGTTCCGGATTGCAAGCGATTTGGAGCGGATGGGGGATCTCGCGCGGGACGTCGCAAAAGTTACGATTCGCCTGCAAGGCCAGAAGCTGATTAAGCCATTGGTAGATCTTCCGCGCATGTCGGACTTGGTGCGTGTTATGGTTGCAGAGTCCATTGAATCCTATCTGACGGAAAACACGGATCTGGCTTATAAAATGGCCCAGGATGACGATCAGGTCGATCATTTATATAGCGTTATTTTACAGGATTTATACACTCATTTGACCTCTGATCCTGACTCGGCAAACCAAGCCATGCTGCTGATCATGGTGGGGCGCTACATTGAACGGATCGCTGACCATGCCACCAATATTGGTGAAAGCACGGTGTATCTGGTGACGGGCCATCGTCCAGACCTCAATCAATAAATAGATGCAAGTTCAACTTGAACGCCGGCGAAAGCCGGCGTTTTTATGTGGACAGTCTTGAAATTTACCAGGAATCGGATGGATGGTTCGGAAATCGCGGTGACGTATGTTATCATGTGGAAAGGAAGTAATATAGGTGCGAGGTGTTTTATGGACAAGCTGATTTTGATTGATGGAAATAATATCATTTACCGTGCATTTTTTGCGATGCCGCCGCTGACCAATGCCAGCGGACAGCAGACGAATGCGGTTTACGGCTTTACAACCATGCTGCTTCGCTTAATCGATGAGCATAAACCGACACATATGATGGTCGCGTTCGATGCTGGCAAGGAAACGTTCCGGCATGCGGATTATCAGGATTATAAGGGTGGCCGTCAGAAGACTCCTCCTGAGCTGTCAGGTCAATTTCCGCTGCTGAAAGAGCTGCTTAAGGGCTTGGGTGTAGCCCAGTTTGAGATTGGCGGTTATGAGGCCGATGACATTATCGGTACGATTTCCCGTCAAGCTGACGAGGCTGGACGCAAGGTAATGGTCGTATCAGGGGATAAAGATATGCTGCAGCTGGCTTCAGAGCATACCACGATTGCCATGGTCCGTAAGGGCGTTACTGATATTGAATATTATGGACCGGAACAAATCAAGGAACGTTATGACTTGACCCCTGAGCAGATTATCGATCTGAAAGGGCTCATGGGTGATGCTTCCGATAATATTCCCGGGGTTCCAGGCGTAGGTGAGAAGACTGCTCTGAAGCTTCTTCATGAGTTTGGCTCTGTTGAAGCCGTGGTATCACGGACAGATGAGCTCAAAGGCAAGATGAAGGAGAAAATCGTGGAGCATGCAGATTCAGCGATACTCAGCAAGAAGCTGGCTACGATCTACCGCGAAGTTCCGCTTGAGCAATCACTGGATGAGATGGCATTTACGGGCCTGAATGAAGAAACAGCTGGTCCCGCACTGGCAAAGCTGGAGTTTAAATCGCTCATTGAACGATTGAACCTGAGCACAAGCGGTGCCGCTGGAGCTTCATCTGAGTCAAAGCCTGAAGCGAAGATCGATGTGATCCTCGTGGACGTGAAGGGGCTTGCCGAAGTAGCGGATCATCTGGAGCAAGTGAACGTGCTCCATGTTGAGACGCATGGGGATAATCCTCATCATGCTGATGTTATTGGGCTGGCACTTGCTACGGAAGAGCGGCAGTTCTTCATCCCCTTTGACGTGCTGAAGTCAGAAGAAGCGGAACCTGTCCGCGCTTGGCTTGCTAATAGCGAGATCCCTAAACGCGGGTATGACCTGCATCGTATTGACCTGGCACTGCATTGGCAGGGCATCGCTTTTGCCGGAGCAGCATTTGACGTTCATTTGGCAGCATACCTGCTGGATCCGACGGAATCGAACCAAACGCTTAGCGGACTGGCCTCCAAGTACGGACTTGCGTATCTTCAAGCGGATGAGGACGTGTTTGGCAAAGGGGCCAAATACAAGGTACCAGAACAAGATAAGCTCAGCGAGCACATGGCCAGAAAATGTCTGGCTGTATCCGAGCTGGTACCCGTTCAGGAGAAGGAATTAGCTGCCAATGAAATGCTGCCGCTATTTCATGATCTGGAGATGCCGTTGTCCCGCATATTGGCTGACATGGAGAAGCAGGGTATTGCTGTCAATGCGGAGGATTTGAAGGAACTGGGTAGCGAGTTTGAAGGGCAGATCAAGAAGCTCGTTCAGGAGATTTATGAGATCGCCGGAACAGAATTCAATCTCAACTCGCCTAAACAGCTGGGCGAAATTCTGTTTGTCAAACTGGAGCTGCCGGTCATCAAGAAGACCAAGACGGGTTATTCCACGGATGCCG
This sequence comes from Paenibacillus solani, assembly GCF_001277345.1. GTDB lineage: Bacteria > Bacillota > Bacilli > Paenibacillales > Paenibacillaceae > Paenibacillus_AQ > Paenibacillus_AQ solani. Next base: position 54,640 of record NZ_LIUT01000003.1, on the reverse strand, counting down.
AAGTGCTTGAGAAGCTGGCGCCTTATCATGATATTGTCCGTCTGATTTTGCAGTATCGCACTTTGGCCAAGCTGCAATCCACTTATGTGGAAGGTCTGTTGAAGGAGATTTCGACCGAGACAGGCAAAGTCCATACTTTCTATCGTCAAACCATTGCTGCAACGGGCCGTTTAAGCAGCCAATACCCGAACTTGCAGAATATTCCGATCCGCCTGGAGGAAGGGCGCAAACTGCGCAAAGTGTTTGTTCCGTCCGAGCCGGGCTGGAGCATTCTGGCGGCAGATTATTCCCAAATCGAGCTGCGGGTGCTTGCGCATATTTCCGATGATGAGCGGCTGAAGGAAGCCTTCGTGCATGACATGGACATTCACACCAAGACGGCCATGGATGTATTTGGCGTCAGTATGGATGAAGTGGATTCCAATATGCGCCGTTCCGCCAAAGCGGTCAACTTCGGCATAGTGTATGGCATCAGCGATTATGGTCTGTCCCAGAATCTGAACATTACCCGGAAGGAAGCCGCAGCGTTTATTGACCAATATTTTGAAGTATTCCAGGGCGTTCGGCGCTATATGGACGAAATTGTCAAACAGGCGAAACAAGATGGCTATGTGAAAACGCTGCTCGAACGCAGACGCTATCTTCCTGAGATCAATGCCAGCAACTTCAATCTGCGCTCTTTTGCAGAACGGACGGCGATGAATACGCCGATTCAGGGGACGGCAGCCGATATTATCAAGCTGGCCATGGTCCATATGGACAAGGCGCTGTATGATCATCAACTGAAGAGCCGCATGCTGCTTCAGGTACATGATGAATTGGTGTTTGAAGTGCCGGAGGATGAGCTGGAGATCATGAAGAAGTTGGTGCCGGAAGTGATGAGTCAGGCATTGAAACTGTCCGTACCGCTGAAATCGGAAGTCAGTTATGGAGAGAACTGGTACGAAGCGAAATAAAGCCGTAATGAGTGTCAACTGAGGCAGGTGCTTTATATGAGGGATCATGGGTGAAGATGGGGCAGCAGATGCACTCTTTTTCCACAAAAACCATGGTCCCGCTCTGTTCCATCTTCCGGTATAATGGATATGAGGTGAAATCATTATGCCGGAATTGCCGGAAGTAGAAACGGTTAAACGAACACTTAATGAATTGATTAAAGGTAAGCATATAGATCACGTATCTGTACATCTGCCGCGGATTATTCAGCGGCCTGACGATATTGAGGCATTTGCTTTTATGCTGAAGGATCATACGATCGAAGGCGTAGAGCGCAGAGGCAAATTTCTACGGATATTGCTGGACGGACTGGTTCTCGTCTCTCATCTTCGGATGGAAGGCCGTTATGGACTGTATCATGCTGGGGATCCGGTGGAGAAGCACACTCACGTTATCTTTCATTTCTCGGATGGTACGGAGCTGCGGTATAAGGATGTACGCCAGTTTGGTACGATGCATCTGTTTGCACCGGGGGAAGAGTTTAAACATGCTCCTCTTGCCAAACTGGGATACGAGCCGCTCGATGAGACCTTTACCTTCGGCACTTTTAAGGAAGTCATCGGGAGCAAGAAAACGAAAATTAAAGCCGTGCTGTTGAATCAGGCATATGTGGTCGGCATCGGCAATATATATGTTGATGAGGCTTTGTTCCGGGCCAAGATCCATCCGGAGCGCAATGCTAACAGTTTGAAGGATGCCGAACTTAAGCGACTGTATCAGGCGATCGTAGACACGTTGTCCGAAGCGGTGAATGCAGGAGGATCCTCCATCAAATCCTATGTTAACGGCCAGGGCGAAATGGGGATGTTCCAGCACAGCCACCAGGTATACGGCCGGAAGGACAAGCCCTGCCCTACTTGCGGCGGACCGATCCATAAGATCGTAGTCGGCGGAAGAGGGACCCATTATTGTCCGAAGTGTCAACCTGTGAAGAAGTGATCCAATAGGCATGCACCCTTCCTCTCCTCACACATATAATGTGAAAACATATGTGGAGCGCATGATGCTGCTTTTTCTAGGGCAGTTTGATGTGGAGCTTGTCGAGGAGGGAATAGGGTGCTCAGTCATGTTTTCTCGTCTGTACTGCTGGCCATGGCATTAAGCCTGGATGGATTCGGGGCGGGGGTTACATACGGTCTGCGCAAAACAAGGATACCGCTGCTGTCTGTATTAATCATCTCGCTCTGCTCGGGTCTGGTGCTCGGCGTCTCCATGCAGGCCGGCGCGCTGCTCCAGCAGTTCTTATCCCCATCTGTGGCGTCCGTGATTGGTGCCGCTATTTTGATTCTGCTGGGCTTATGGTCTTTATATCAGCAGATACGAAGAAGAAGTGAAACTGAAGAAGAAACGCAAACGGGTGTAAAAGCAGGGGATCCGCCTTGTGAAGTAAGCATGGCAAGTCAAGAGCAGCTTCAACGCGCGGTATTCTCGCTTGAGATACCGAAGGTCGGGATTGTCATTCAAATTCTTCGCAGCCCGGCGAAGGCCGATTTGGACGATTCCGGCAGCATCTCGCCATGGGAGGCGATGTGGCTCGGTATTGCGCTGTCGCTGGATGCGTTCGGAGCGGGGCTTGGCGCAGCCATGCTGGGCTTCTCGCCGCTCGGTACCGCAGCTGTTGTTGCCTTGTTCAGCGGAATATTCCTAATGCTCGGGATACGGATCGGTTTGCGTTTTGCAGCTAAAGGCGGTATGCGATTGATTTCATATCTGCCTGCTTTAATGTTAATCATCATGGGTATAATGAAGCTGTTATGAGGTGAAGTGTCATGAATATCGGTTTAACCGGAGGAATTGCAACAGGCAAAAGCACCGTGTCCTCTATGTTGGCCATGAAGGGAGCGCTTCTCGTCGATGCGGATGTTATCGCCCGGGAAGTGATGCTCCCGGGTCATCCGGTGCTGGGCAAAGTGACCGAGCATTTTGGACAAGCGATCCTGCTGGAGGACGGCACATTGGATCGTAAGAAGCTCGGGGAATTGATCTTCAATAACCCGGAAGAGCGGGTAGTGCTGAACGGAATTACGCATCCAGCGATCCGCCAGGAAATCCGGGAACGGACGGAGGCGTTCGAGCTTCAGTATCCCGATCGGCTGGTGGTGGTGGATATTCCGCTGCTGCTTGAGGCAAGGGAACAGTATCCCTATCTGGATGAGATCGTTGTTGTGTATGTTCCGCGGGAACTTCAACTGAAGCGTTTGATTGAGCGAGATGATCTTGCCCGAGAAGCGGCAGAGGCGCGCTTAAGCAGTCAGATGGATATCGAACAGAAGAAGGCTTTGGCGGATATCCTCATCGATAACAGCGGCACCCTGGCTGATACACAGCAGCAGGTGGACAAGCTGTGGCATAGGTTGGTCCTGCAATGAAGTGGCTCCGTAAAAAAAGAGTGCTGCTCCTGTTGTTTATTTCTTTTGTAGCGCTGCTGTACTTAAGCTCCAACTGGATGACGCTGCTCTATCCAATTTATTATAAAGATGAAATCAGAAAGCATGCTGCACATTATAAGGTTGATCCATTCCTGGTGGCTTCCATCATTCGGGTGGAAACGAACTTTAAACCGGGTAAGGAGTCCAAGAAAGGCGCGCTTGGCATTATGCAGCTGATGCCGGACACAGCCAATTGGGCGATGGATATGGCCAAGCTGCCCTCGGTGAATCTGTTGAATGTGAAGAATGAAGTGGATGCGAATATCCAGCTCGGCACATGGTACATACAGAGCCTGCATAAGGAAATGGACGGCAATCCGATTGCTGCCATAGCTGCTTATAACGCAGGGCCCGGGAATGTTAAGAATTGGATCAATAAAGGCATGTGGGATGGCACCTACGAGAATGTGAAGAGTATCCCTGTCGGGGAGACTCGTCACTATGTCCAGCGCGTGATTTATTATTATAATCAGTATACGGATGTCTACAAGGATGGTTTTTAATGTGAAAAAAGAGCGCTGGAAGGCTCTTACCTCGAGCCGCCAACACTCCTTTTTTAATGAAGAATCAATTATTGACCGGAGAATTGACCAGCCAATTGTTGCTCGGCCAGGGTTACAAGACGCTTAGTGATGTATCCCCCGATCGAACCGTTCTCGTAGGAAGTCATGTTACCTTGGTATCCGTCTTGTGGAATGGAGATACCAAGTTCTTGAGCCACCTCATACTTCAATTGCTCAAGAGCAGCGTTAGCGCGAGGAACAACCAGGTTGTTGGAGTTGTTGTTGCTTTGTGCCATGTGTAGTTCACCTCCTTGGGTTGGTAAAAGTATTATGTCTCGGGTTTCGCATTTTCATAACAACAAGAAACAAAGTTTGACTGGTAAATTATTCTGGCCGTTCAATTAACGGCTAAATACGCTTGAAACAAAAGGAAGTGAGTATCGTATGAAGTGTCCATATTGCAGTTATGCCGGAACCAAAGTGCTGGATTCTAGGCCTGCTAACGAGAATAAATCCATCCGCCGCCGCAGGGAATGCGAGCAGTGCAGCAAGAGATTCACGACCTTCGAGATGGTGGAGGAAACGCCGCTTATCGTGGTCAAAAAAGACGGAAGCCGCGAAGAATTCAGCCGCGAGAAGGTACTCCGTGGATTGATCCGGGCTTGTGAGAAACGTCCGGTCTCTGTGGATCAGCTGGATATGATCGTATCGGATGTGGAAAAAGCACTGCGTAATACCGCAGCAGCTGAAGTGGAGAGCCGCCAGATCGGAGAGCTGCTCATGGAGCGGTTGTATCCGGTTGATGAGGTCGCTTATGTTCGTTTTGCGTCCGTATATCGGCAATTCAAGGATATCAATATGTTTATGAAGGAACTGAAGAGTCTGTTGTCCAAAGATATGGATACGGACAGTCAGGAACTCTAAGAGCACCGGTTCCACGATCAAGGTGCTCTTCGGGTGCTCGATTAAGCAAGCCTCATCAGGATAAGTGACATTATATAGAGAAGTAAAAGAGTTGCAGCACGTCTCGAATATTGCAAAAAAATGTTGACATGCCTGCTAAAATTTTATATGATATAGAAGTCGCTTACGGGGCCTTAGCTCAGCTGGGAGAGCGCATCGCTGGCAGCGATGAGGTCAGGGGTTCGATCCCCCTAGGCTCCATAACTAAAGAAACCTTTTGATTGATCCATGGTCACAGGTTTGGTCACAGTATGATTTTTTGTGAAATGTTGGGCTAAATAAAGTATCTGTATTCTTCCCTGTTCTTAATGGAGAATTGATTACTGTGAAGAAGTAAAACCATAATTTATTATTGCCTAACGCTGTGCTGAATAGCGGTCAACTTAAAATAATAAGAATGATATAATGGTTTTATCTCGTCCCACCGCCTACCTCCAAATACTGGATCAATATGATTTTTTAACATATGTGAGTAATTTTCAATGATTTTGAGTTCCAAGTGTTTATTAGCGTATATATACCTCCATTCCTTAACGAATTTGTTAAAAGTCATTTTTTCTGGAGCGATATATTCGCCAGCTTCGACTTCAACCTGGAATTTTGCCAATTCTTTTTCAGCTTATCTTATTCCTGATGCTTTAATTGTTTGCGAGCGTTTTATACGCTTACCATCGGTGCTATATCCAGCTTCAACAATTAATCGGTATGAATTTTTGCCCCTCTTTTCTATACTAGCCATTGATTATCACCTCTAATAGTTCTATACACAAAGTATTGTCAAACCATAATTAAGAGATACTATCAGTATTAAAATTATGAACTTAGAAGGTATTGAGAAACGTTACTTTGAGTACTTCTGATAACCCATAACAAGACCCGCCTTAATGTTAAATGAGGCGGGCTTTTTATGCGCCATAACCCAAAAATTTCATTGTTTAGAAGGCGAGAACAAGTAGATCAAAGAACACTTGGTGAGAAGGACTCGGAGTTGCTGTACTTCGTGACTGCTAAAAAGGCAGAACCCAGTTTATCGGAAAAAATTGATATAGCCTACAAGTGGATCAAGCATACCTGATAGCATAAACTAACCTACTGTCACTCGGTAACGACCAGCAGCTTCCGATATAGCCTGACAGATGGACTCGGATATTAAGTATATGATAAAACGATTTCTTGCTGATATGGCTTAGAGAAACAGATATATTTAAAAAACTGACAAAAAAGTATCCAGGCATTATAATTGTAATATATATACTATAGTGGCACTGACCGGGAGGACGGCACTCCATGCAATTTCAACCAATGTATTATGATGGGGAATTAATTGTACCGAAGATTGAATTAAATATGAGATCGAGCCAATCGATTGGCATTATAACGGACTTAAAGCGAAAGCAGTTTTTAATGAATCAATTAGTGAATCATTCCCAATATTATTTATTTCGAGCTGGGCAAAGCGAGTATATGCGTTTAACCGTGGAAGAGCTCATCACTTTTCTGATCAAAGTAACGGAGAGGAATGAGCATGTCGATTTGTTAATGGATTATTTTTCCTTAAAAGAAGAACGAAAGGTAAAAATCAAGGATCTAAGCTCATCAAAAAGGATGTACGTGACATTGCTGCGTGTCTTTTTTGCGCATCAGCCTACACTTGTACTGGAGGAACCCTATTTTTACTTAGAAGAGCAAGATCGCCGTCAATTTAAACGGATTCTAGATGACCTTTTGAAAGAAAAGCAAGTATTAATTTTAACTTCAAATTTAGAGGATGCCCTTATTTCCTGTGATGCTATTTATCGGTTGAACGAATTCGGATTTCATCAATTGGATATTCGTGACTCCGAAGAGGATAAGCATGAAGTACTGAAACAAGATGAGGCCAATATAACCTTGCAGAAGATATCTACAAAAAGAAATGACAAGATGATTTTATTTAATCCGCCTGAAATCGATTTTATAGAAAGTATAGATGGTTCGATCCTTGTTCATGCAGGTGGAGAGAATTATGACTGTGCTTTAACGCTAACAGAGCTTGAACAGAGGTTGTTAAATTTTGGCTTTTTTAGGTGTCATCGATCCTACATCGTTAATCTGCAAAAAGTAAGAGAAATTATTACATGGACGAAGAATAGCTACAGCTTGCGATTAAATACAGGTAAAGATGCCGTAGTTCCGTTATCTCGTTCAAAATTGCATGAATTAAAAGCACTTCTTAATATTTAATTTCCGGGGAAATATCGAACCAATCAAGCCTTCCATGGTACTATTCAAGCGGTTACAGCTACATTTCGGCGGATTTTGATGGCTGGGAGCATGCAATCTTTATATATTTAAAGCATCAACTCTAAGGAAGTGGTGTCCATGAATGTTATCCAAGTAGAACATATTCGAAAGAGATTTGGAAATAAGGATGCGTTATCGGACGTGTCCTTTTCAATTCCGAAAGGGGAAATTTTTGGTTTCCTGGGTCCGAGCGGCGCGGGAAAAACGACATTAATAAAGATTTTAACAGCGCAAATAAATCCGACAAGCGGACAGGCAAGTGTATTCGACCAGCCAGCGGAGATGATGCATCAGTCTGCACAGAAGATGCGGTTTGGCATTTTGACGGATAACAGTGGTCTATATGAAAGATTAACTATTGAGGAAAATCTAGAGCTGTATCGCCAATTATATGATCTTCCTAGATCTTCGATCGATAAGGTGCTACAGTTTGTAAACTTAAGTGGAGAACGCAAAAAGAAAGTCAGTCTCTTATCGAAAGGGATGCGTCAGCGTGTTATGTTGGCATGCGCGGTGATCCATGAGCCAGAATTATTATTTTTAGATGAACCTACTTCGGCTTTAGATCCAGTAAACTCAGCACATATTTATAAAGGTTTGCGCTACTTAAATCAGAACGGGACAACGATTTTTCTAACTACGCATGATATGGCTGAGGCAGAATTGATATGTAACCGTGTAGCGATTTTGTATCAAGGACAAATCCAAACCATCGGCTCACCCAAGGAGCTTAAAAAACAGCATCGAGAAAACGTAGTTTGTGTTGAATTAATAAATGGGGAAACCTGCGAGCTCCCGATCGATGAGGGGACGGCGGATCAAATAGCCGCTTGGATGAAACGAGGGTTAATTGATCGATTGGAAACAAAAGAGCCAAGTCTAGGTGATATTTTCATTAAAATGACAGGAAGTGAGTTACTATGAGTATCTCATTAAAACGTGCCGGCGCGATATTTGTGAAGGATTATAAAGAATTTTCACGCAATTATGCGGTCTCCATTATGTTGATTTTTCCAATTATCTTCGCATTTCTTCTTCGAGGTACAGGCCCGTCTTTGGTTGGAGCCTTCGGTTTAGTTTTAAATATTTCGTTTGTGATACTAACGAGTTTTGCACAAGCATGCTTGATTGCGGAAGAGAAGGAGCGTAACACTTTACGATCATTAATGATGACGCCGGCTACAACAATGGATGTTTTAATCGGTAAAAGTTCTTTAGTCTTTGTCATGTCTGCTGTTGTTCTGGCTATTGCTACGTATATATATGGCTATGAGCCAGTAGGTATATGGGCGTTTGTGGCAGCAATCATGTTTTCAATTATTCTATACACCGCAGCAGGGACGATATGTGGTTTATTCTCTAAGACGTTGCTTGAAGCATCATTATCTATAATTCCCGTATCCATCGTATTCACTGGGGCGCCATATGCAGGAATGTTACTAGCGGATGATTTTCCGATTTTCAAAGTGCTGGAATATGCACCAAATATTCAACTTGTGCGTTTGCTAAATATAAGCAATACAGCCTCTACGACGGGAGACTTATTAAAACCTCTCCTCATTATTTTGGCATGGGCGGTTGTATTAACGATTGTATCTGTTGTTTTGTATCAACGACGGCTAAAGGATGAGTAGAAAAAAACACAAAGAAGTATCTGACTTTATGCGGAAGTCCGTGCTGCAGTATTCGGGAATCTATGGCACGACCAGTAAGACGATAACCATCGGTAATTAGCGAAGTCGGCGTCATGTCCATCACTTCAAAGAATTCCCCGGTAATTCGGCCCAGATCTACGAGTATTTCGGCGGACGGGACGATTCCGGAGTGCGGCTGGGAATACGATGATCAGCTTCGTGACTGAGGATAACAGCCGAACCTGCTTATGGATTCGTCGATTCGTTTCCGTATCTCGGGCAGTTGGCTCTGTCAGTGCACGACGCCAAGAAGCTCCAGTTCCAGAGTCTTTCCGACAAAGACAAAAGAAGCATGGATGCGGTGCGTTTACAAAAAGTATTATCTGCTGAATGAGAAGTATACGTTGCTGAGACGATCGATTCTTCTTACTTAGAATGACGGATCGAGCTTGTTTCTCTTCCAACTTTAATGTTGCCTACAGTGACTACAAAGGCGCAAGGGGATTGCCAAGACCGCCCACAACGGCCTGGAATGCGCCCCCTTTGCCCCCTCGTCGTGTTGATGAATACGTACGGTGGAGGCATCTGGCATGATACTATTTCTTCATCAGATTCGGCTGCCAATACGCCCAGCAGAACCGAGAGAAGTCATCCACCTGTGGCTAAGTCAAGCCGAACGGACCGCCACGAAAAGGTCAAGTGAAGTAAAGTGATGAGCCTAAAGGGTAAAGGGGAGCGGAACTCTGTTGTTGCAGTTTGTCGTATATTGTTTGCAACTCATCACAACTTGACTAGTCTCCTTGCCTTAGATAGTTACGCTGCTGTTTACCCAACAACAATTAAATAAACCGGTAATCACAGACATTGGAGATTTAACTGCTCTTTTGCTCGAGTATAATCACTAAAAGTGTTGATTTTGTGTTGAACGGTTGATTAGCAGATTTGAATTGTTGACTTTCTCGTCACGGACGGATATACGGAATGGATGCCGCCGAAAAAGCCATATGAGCTGCCAGATATGGCGTTGTTAGGTCAATTTGGCGAATACGTTCTTATGATTTAGGCCGCTCCTTACATGGATTATCCGATGTTCGGCACGTCGTGGTGCTACAGTGAAGGTTGTCAGCGGCTAAGAGTGCAAGTGTACCGTTAATGAAACAAAGGGAGTTTACTCTTGTTCTAAATATTTCCATTGCTATAAAGTTTAATTATAGTAGCTACTATAGAATCGCGTATTTATACCTAGGAGGGATCAAATTCCGATGAATTTAGCCGTTAAGTTGATGCAAAAATTCAAAGGCCGTGATACCCAGAATAAGTTGAAAGTCTATCAGGACAAAGCGGAGCTCATCAGGAAACGGAATTTGGAAGCATGGGACGATCAACAGCTTCAAGCGGAATCCCTCCGGCTGAAAAAGGAAGCAAAATCGGGTGCGCCTTTAGACAAGCTACTTGTCGATGCCTATACGCTAGTCTGCGAGACAGCGAATAGAACGCTCGGATTACGTCCCTACGATGTCCAGATCATGGCTGGCATCGCTCTGCACGAGGGATTCTTGATCGAGCAATATACCGGCGAAGGAAAAACGCTCTCTGCGGTAATGCCTGCTTATCTAAATGCGCTGACCGGCCAAGGCGTTCATGTACTAACCTTTAATGATTATTTGGCAAATCGAGATGCGGAGTGGATGGGGCCGATCTATCGTTTCCTTGGGTTGACGGTACAATCGGTGCAAGCGGGGATGAGCTTGTCCGAGAAACGGGAAGCGTACGCTGCGGATATCACTTATGTTACGGCCAAAGAGGCAGGGTTCGATTATTTGCGCGACACGATCGCACTGAGTGAAGCCGATACCGTGCATCGTCTTTTCCACTACGTCATCGTCGACGAAGCGGATTCGCTTCTGCTCGACGAAGCACGGGTACCGCTAGTCATCGCCGGCGAGCCGGACTCTTCTAAAAGCGACAGCATTCGTTTCGCAGAAGTGGCTCGGCAGCTCAAGCAAGATGAGCATTACGACTTCGACGAGTTCAAGCGGAATGTTTATTTGAATGAAGCGGGCGCTACGAAAGCGGAAGAGCTGCTGGGATGCGGCAATTTGTACGAAAGCCATAACAGTCATTTGTTATCGTCGTTAAATTGCGCGTTGCAGGCGGAATCGTTACTGAAAAAAGACGTCGATTACATAGTTCGGGACGATAAGATCGAGCTGATTGACGAATACACCGGCCGCGTGGCGGAGAATAGGCATTTGCCGGACGGGCTGCAAGCGGCGCTTGCGGCCAAAGAAGGACTGCAGTCCGTAGCTGGCGGGAAAATTCTCGGTACGATTACCCTTCAACATTTCCTTAGCCTATATCCAAAGATATGCGGAATGACGGCTACCGCGCACGTTTCCGCAATGGAATTCGAAGAAATTTATGCGCTGCAGGTCCTACAAATTCCGCCGAACGGGCCTAACATACGGATCGACCATCCGCACCGGATTTATACTCATAAAGAAGCCAAACTTAAGGCGCTTGTACAAGAAATATCGTCTGTACATAGGACGGGACGTCCGATTCTCATTGGTACATCAAGCGTCGAGGAGTCTGACATGCTTGCGGAGGCGTTAGCTGCTGCGGGCGTACCTTGCCATGTCCTGAATGCGAAGAACGACGCAGAAGAAGCCGAGATCATCGCCAAAGCGGGAGAAATCGGTGCCGTGACTGTGTCTACGAACATGGCGGGGCGAGGCGTCGACATTCGGCTCGGCGGCGGTAATCCCACGCAAGCAGCAGTTGTCGCAAAGCTGGGCGGGTTGTACGTCATTGGTACGCATGTGTACGAAAGCGTGCGAATCGACAACCAGCTGCGCGGGCGTTCTGGCCGCCAAGGCGACCCGGGCGCTTCTGTATTTTTCGTAAGCTTGGAAGACGAGTTGATGCTTCGGTTCGGCATCGATAAAGTGATTCCGAACGCCTATCGCGGTCTCAGGCAGGATGAGGCTCTCGAAGAGTCGGTGCTCATTAGCAAAATCACGCATATTCAGCGCGTTATGATGGGCCAAAACTTCCATATCCGCCAGGAACTGAACCATTATTCGGATATGGTGGAGGAACAGCGGCGGATTCTATACGAGCAGCGGCTTGGCATTTTGAAAGGCGAGACGCTGATGAGCCCTTCGGAGCAACGGGTACGGCTTTATTATATCGACAAGTTCTGGGCTGACCATCTAGAATACGTATCTTACATTCGCGAAAGCATCCATTTGACGGGCCTTGTTAACCGCAATCCGATCGACGAATTTCATGCGCAAATCATCCAAGCCTTTGAACAAATTCCGGCAAAAATCAACAACGCATCGGCAAATATGCTCGAAAAGCTCGGGGGTTCGAATGATCCGACGATATGGGAAAAGTTCGGGTTGAAGAACCCTACTTCCACTCGGACTTATATCATCAACGATCAATACTTGGAGTACTTGCAGAATCGCGGTTCATGGACCCCAGGGACGATCATCGCTTATTGGATTCGCAAGATGTTGAGGCCGATCTTCGGATGGGCAAAGTTCTGAGCGGGACGAATATGAGCGAATGCTCGGGTTTATCCTGCGCTGAAGATGTAGAAGTGAAGTTGACGCCGGGTTGATTTCGGACGATAAAAAATACATCGCAAGGACATACAGGTCCTATTGCGCTGTATTTAAAGTTGAAGTACTTTGAATTAATTTGAATCTGATTATTTATCTTGTCCGCTTGGATTTCTCAATTTTATAATCGGTATAAACATACCAACCACTGCCGCCAAAGCTCTGGCGGTTTTTTTGCACTCATTTTGAGAGGGGGATTTATACGCCGATGGCAACAAGCAACATCTGAAGACAGACTGTAACCACCTTTGCATCATCCACTCGTTATTACTTCGGCTCTTCCTTCAAGTGAGCAAGAGGATGAGTTTGCAAGCGGAGAAGCAAATAAGGTTTAAGCATCGGTACAAATTAAAAACGAAGCTATATAAGCAATTCTACGATCTATATAGAATAAGTGGTTTATTTTCCGTATGAAGGTTGATTACCCTTATGAATAACTCTTATTCCAAAAAACTACATATTGTTGTATAATATTGCCTATATTGTACCATGATGAGGTTTGCCCCATAACATGGAAACAGGAATCGTTTGAAATTAATAGTTGTAAATTGTCGAAAACTATAAACAGACAATGCAGGCTGTTTATAGGGATATTTTTTAATTTTCGTGATAGCTGTGGAGCGCTTATGCTCTCTGATCCATAGTATCCGCTGAAGTTGCTCATTAGCTGAAAGGTGCAAGGACATTTCTTCTAGAGATTAATGTTGTTGTAGTTGGGGCTCAATAAACAAGAGCGTTGCAGAACTAATAAACCATTTTATGAGTACGATAGTCTAGCGCGCCAACTTGAGAGGGGGGACATTTAACAGTTCAAGCCAATTGATATATATAAATATTGTAAATAACAGAATGATAGTTTATTGAGTATGTAAATGCATCGCTAGTGGGGAAGTCGTGGAGAAAGGCAACTGCCAGCAATCGATGGATCAGTCGGGGTTGTTCTATTCCTTGCTCACCAAGAAACAAGAAACGGTATAGGCAGTGTAAATCCATTCAATAAATATTTCAGGGGGAAATCATTCATGTTAGATTCAACCAAGTATCCATTAACGAACGCGCAGAAGAGAATTTGGAATACCGAAAAGTTACTACCTAACACAGGATTAAGTGCCCTTTTGTTCTCCTTGAAATTAAAATCTAAAACTCGCTCCATAGATTATGGGCTGTTGAAAAATGCAATTTCTCTTCTGATTGAACGAAATCCTATCTTTCACACCCAAGTCTTTGGAGAAAACGAGCCTGAACAGTATGTTCGAAGTTCTGGAGTCGCCGATTTGAAAGTGATCGATGGATCAACGATGGATGTTGATTCATACACTCTGGCAGAGTCTAGAAAAATAATGACTTTGGAAAACTTAGATTTAGCTCAATTTCAATTGATTGCAATAAGTCAAGTTGAATGTGTCATTCTGATTCGAATGCATCATATTATTAGCGATAGTTATTCGATGGAACTGATTGCAAAGGAAATCATGGATATTTATGGCGGGTTATTGCGAGGTAGCGTTCCCTATCAAACGAGGCCATCTTACATAGAATTTATCAAAAGTGAATTGGAGTATGAAAATTCCGATCGTTTTGTTCAGGATAAAGAATTCTGGCTGCAGGAATTAGAATCCTTTTCCAACGACAGTCAGGATATTCGATATGGCAAACGGTCTGCAAGCACAGCAAGCGTAAGAAAGTCTTTTTCTATTGCGCCTGAGATGTATGATGACATCAGAAGATTTTGCGATGAACATAAGATTACTACTTTTACTATGTTTTTTTCGGCATTGCACTTATACCTGCATAAAGTGACCTCGAACAATGATCAAGTGATCGGAACGTACTATGCCAATCGAACAACTGCCAATGAACAAGAAATGCTCGGCATGTTTGTAAGTACCGTGCCGTTTCGAATGTCTATTGAGGGCAAGAAAGGCGTATTGTCCTTTATTCAAGCTGTTTTTGAGAAAAAAAACGTTATCGCCGAGCGTCAGAAATATCCCTTTAACCTGCTTGTTCATGAATTTCGTCAAAACTACAAGCACACCAATCCATTGTTTCGTGCAGCGATGGAATTCCGAAGAGTTTCTATTTTTGCGAACGATTTATTCCAGTATGAACTGGATCATGTTTTCGGAGGTCACGAAGAGAACGAACTATTGGTCAGAGTGCAGCATACGAAATCAAAAAATCATTTAAGAATGGACTTCGATTATCACACCGCTTTATTCTCCGACGATGATATTACCCTGATGTATTCCCATATCTCTAATCTGATCCAACAGATTATCCAAGATCCCCATCAATCGATTGATGAACTCGATATGATTACTTCCGAAGAAAAAACAAAATTGTTGATCGATTTTAACGACACGAAGGCTGAGTATCCGAAGGACAAAACTATCCACGCGGTGTTCGAGCAGCAGGCGGAACGGACGCCGAATGTAGCGGCGGTCGTATTTGAGTCTGCGCGAATGACGTATAGGGAGCTGAACGCGAAGGCGAATCAACTGGCGCAAGCGCTGCGGTCGCGTGGCGTCGGATCGGATCGGATCGTGGGGATTATGGCGGAGCGCTCGGTGGAGATGATCGTGGGGATACTCGCGATCCTCAAGGCCAGCGGGGCGTACTTGCCGATCGACCCGGCGTATCCGGCAGAGCGGATCGCGTACATGCTGGAAGACAGCGGGGCTGATCTGCTGCTTGTATACGGGGACGTGGAAGTACCGCCTGGGTATCCGGGACAGGTGCTGAATCTGGAGGACGCGTCGCTGTACGCAGGCGACACCTCGAACCTGCCAGCGGCAAGCGGGCCGAACGACATGGCGTATNAGGATCGACGGCCGAAAGGGGTCATGATCGAGCATCGCAACGTCGTTCGGCTGCTCTTTAACGACCGCAGCCTGTTCGATTTCGGCGCGGGCGACGTCTGGACGATGTTCCATTCGTTCTGCTTCGATTTCTCGGTATGGGAAATGTACGGCGCGCTGTTGTACGGGGGCAAGCTGGTTATCGTGCCGAAACAGACGGCCCAGGAACCGCGGTTGTTTGCCGAGCTGTTGGAACGCGAATGTGTGACGATTCTAAACCAAACGCCAACGGCGTTCTACAGTCTGATCCATGAAGTGTGCGACAAGGAAACGAAGCGGAATCTATCTGTCCGTAAAGTGATATTTGGCGGGGAAGCGCTGTCTCCCGCGCAACTGGAACCGTGGGCGAAGGCGTATCCCGATGCGCTTCTGATCAACATGTACGGCATTACGGAAACGACCGTGCACGTCACGTACAAGGAAATTACCGCCGAGGATATCCGGACGAACATCAGCAATATCGGCAAACCGATCCCTACGTTGTCGGTCATGATTCTAGACAAGAATGGACGCTTTGCCCCTCTGGGCGTAGCCGGGGAAATGTACGTAGCCGGGGCAGGCGTGACGCGCGGATACTTGAACCGTCCAGAGCTGACGGCGGAGAAGTTCGTAGACAATCCGTTCGAACCTGGTGAGCGGATGTACCGGACGGGAGACCTGGCCAGATGGCTGCCGGACGGGAACCTGGAGTACCTGGGGCGGATCGACGAGCAGGTGAAAATCCGAGGGTACCGGATTGAGACGGGCGAAATTGTACACCGTCTGCTGCAGCACGCGGACGTGAAGGAAGCGGTGGTCATTGCCCGGAAGGACGAGCGAGACGAGGCTTACCTTTGCGCGTACGTGGTTAGCGGAGCATTCGATGCATCTGAATTGCGTTCATATTTGAAGAAGACGTTGCCGGATTACATGGTGCCGTCGTACTTGGTAGAAGTGGAGCGGATTCCGCTGACAGCCAATGGCAAGGTGGACCGGAAGGCGCTGCCGGAACCGCAAGGGCTGGTGCAGGCGGGAGGTGAATACGTCGCGCCGCGGAGCGAGACGGAAGCGAGGCTGGCGGCAATTTGGCAGGACGTGCTGGGAGTTGAACGGGTTGGAGTTGAGGATCACTTCTTCGAATTGGGAGGCGACTCGATTAAAGCGATCCGTCTGATCGCAAGGATGGAACAGGCGATCGGTCAAAAGTTGAACATCAACAATCTGTATCAGTTTCCGACGATCGCGCTCTTCCTGGCTAATCTTTTATCCGGCGAGCGGTTGCCGGATTTGGCGGTTTACGAACGAGCGCTGGCCACGGATATGGAGAAGCTGCGGGAGCAAATCTTGTCCGGCCCCGCATCGCTGGCGGGGGAGGTCGAAGACTTCTATCCGATGAGCGATATTGAGCAAGGGATGATTTTTCACTCCCTCATGCAATCGGAGGATGCGGTATATCACGATCAGTTTGTATATGGGCTTAAGGACCAGCGCTTCCAACTGGAAAGATTGAGGGAAGCATTGCGTTTTATGGTCCAGAAGCATCCGATCTTAAGAACCGATTTTTATCTAGAGACGGATGCTTATCCCGTTCAAATCGTGCGCAAACACGTGGAAGCCCGCATTGGGCTGGATGATTTGACCGGACTGAGCGGGAACGATCAAGACGATTTCGTGAAGCGTTGGATGGAGGAAGATCGCAAGCGTCCGTTTGACATCGGGACGGCTCCTCTTTGGCGGATGCACATTTTTTTATTAGGCGGTGGCCGCCTGTATTTGAGCTGGATTTTCCATCATGCCATCTTGGACGGCTGGAGCCTCGCATCGTTCATGACAGAGCTGCTAAACGTTTACGGAGCGCTGGGGGCCGGGACATCTGACTGGCATGCAGTGGCCGCATTGAAGAGCACGTACAAGGATTACGTGATCGAACAGCTCGCGGATAAAGATCACCTCGATTTTCAAACGTTTTGGCAAGAGGAATTGAGAGAGTACAAACGGCTGGAGTTCCCTGAACCGATAGCATCAGGTCAAGCACAGAGCCGTAATCATTATGTTACGCATTTTTTTGATGATTTTAGGATGGAAGACCTCAAGCTTTTTGCGAGAAACAGCGGAACAAGTCTGCGTTCCATCTGTTTTGCGGCGTATTTGTACAGTCTCTCGATGTTTACCTACGACAATGAAGTTTTAACCGGTCTCGTAGAAAATGGACGTCCCGTTCGTGAAGACGGCGATAAAATACTGGGTTGTTTCCTAAATACCGTGCCGGTGCAAATGAAGATCGATATGCAGATGTCCTGGCTGCAGTGGATTCGGAGCGTTCATGCCAAATGCATGGAGATGAAAAACTATGGAAGATACCCGTTGCAGGACATTATGCGCGCAGCGGGAGAAAGGACTGATAGTGGCAACCCGTTTTTCGACACCCTGTTTAACTTTATTGATTTTCATATCTATGAGTCCATACCTGAAGAGTCGTTGATTCCTGAGCTTTCGGCGAATTTGAGCTATGATCGCACGAATGCCAAAATGGACTTCACCGTATCGATCACATTCAACGAACTGATGGTAAGGATCGGATCCTCCTATCGGCAAGAGGACGTGCATAGTGTATTGCTGTATTTTGAGCGAGCATTACGCACGATGATGGCCGATTCAAATCGAATGATCCAAAGCATCGATCTCCTCGAGGAAGAAGAGAAGCGTCAGCTGCTGACGCTTTTTAACGACACGAAGGCGAATTATCCGAAGGACAAAACGATTCACGCGCTGTTTGAGGAACAGGCAGAGCGGACGCCGGAAGCGGTGGCAGTCGTTTTCGAGTCTGCGCGAATGACGTATGCGGAGCTGAACGCGAAGGCGAACGGGCTCGCACGGGTGTTGCGCGGCCGAGGGGTCGGAGCAGACCGGATCGTGGGGATCATGTCGGAGCGTTCACTTGAGATGGTTGTGGGGATCCTTGCGATTTTGAAAGCCGGCGGCGCGTACTTACCGATTGACCCGTCGTATCCGGCGGAGCGAATCGCGTATTTGTTAGCAGACAGTGGTACCGATGTTTTGCTGACATTCGGCTGCGAAACCGTACCGGCCGGGTATGCCGGCGCGGTGCTCGATCTTGCGGATTCCCGCTTATATGATGCGAATACTTCCAGCCTACCGCCGTCGTCGACATCTTGCCATGCGCTTTATGTCATCTATACTTCGGGCACGACGGGGACTCCGAAAGGGGTTGTCATGGAGCATCGAAGCATCGTTAATTTGCTGGAATCTCAAAAGAGCCAAACGGCGCTGGCGTTTGCTCGTACGTTGCAGTTTGCCGCTTTCAGCTTTGACGTTTGCGCGCAGGAGCTGTTTTCCGTCTTGCTGTCCGGCGGCACGCTGTTTGTTACGGATGAAGAAATGAAGCGCAATCCGCATCGATTAATCGAGTACGTTCGCACCCATAAAATCCGTACCGTCTTTTTACCGACCGCTTATTTGAAGTACGTCATTTCCGACCGGAATTTGTGTCGGGATTTGCTGGAAACGATAGAACATCTCGTTGTCGCCGGAGAGCAGCTCGTTTTGGACGATGATTTCGTTCAGACGGCCCGCCATATGAATGTGCTTGTCCATAACCATTACGGCCCAACAGAAAGCCATGTCGTATCGACCTATACGATGGGCGCGGACAACGGCTATTCGCTTCTGCCGCCAATCGGATCGCCTATTAAGAATACAGCTTTGTACATTGTGAACCGCTATAACTGGCTGCAGCCGATCGGGGTGCCGGGGGAGCTGTGCATCGCGGGAGATAGCTTGGCGCGGGGTTACTTGAACCGTCCAGAGCTCACGGCAGAGAAGTTCGTGGACAATCCGTTTGAACCTGGCGAGCGGATGTACCGGACGGGAGACCTCGCCAGATGGCTGCCGGACGGGAACCTGGAGTACATGGGGCGGATCGACCAGCAGGTGAAAATCCGGGGGTACCGGATCGAGACGGGTGAAATCGTGCACCGTCTGCTGCAGCACACGGACGTGAAGGAAGCGGTGATCGTCGCCCGGAAAGACGAGTGGGGCGAAGCGTATCTGTGCGCGTACGTGGTGAGCGTGGGAGTATTCGATGCGTCCGAGCTGCGTTCGTATTTGAAGCGCAGCGTGCCGGAGTACATGGTGCCTTCGTATCTGGTGGAAGTGGAGTGGATCCCGCTGACGGCCAACGGCAAGGTGGACCGAAAGGCGCTGCCGGAGCCGCAAGGGCTAGTGCAGGCAGGAAGCGAATACGTGGCGCCGCGAAGCGAGACGGAAGCGAAGCTGGCGGCAATTTGGCAGGACGTGCTTGGCCTTTCGCAGCCGGTGGGCATCCGTGACAACTTCTTCGAGCTGGGCGGCCACTCGCTCAAAGCGACGCAGCTGGTGTCGCGTATCCAGAAGCAATTGGATGCGAGTGTGCCGCTGGGCGAAGTGTTCGCAAGCCCGACAGTAGAGGAGCTTGCGGGGTATTTGGAAGTGGCGGCGGTNAAGCTGGCAGAGATTTGGCAGGACGTGCTTGGCCTTTCGCAGCCGGTGGGCATCCGGGACAACTTCTTCGAGCTGGGTGGGGACTCGATTCGAGCTCTCCGTCTGATCGCGAGGAAGGAGCAAGCGATTGGGCAAAAAACAAATCTCCATCATCTGTACCAATATCCGACGATCGAGTCCTTCTTGGCGAACCTTTCCACGAGCGATCACTTGGACCTCGCGGCTGCCGAACGGGCGTTAGCGGCCGATATGGAGAAGCTGCGGGACCGAATCTTGTCCGGCCCCGCATCGCTGGCGGGCGAAGTTGAGGACTTCTATCCGATGAGCGATATTGAGCAAGGGATGATTTTCCATACCCTCATGCAATCCGAGGAAGCGGTATATCACGATCAGTTTGTATATGGGCTCAAGGACGAAGGCTTCCAACTGGAGAGATTGCGGGAAGCATTGCGTTTTATGATCCGGAAGCATCCGATCTTACGAACCGATTTTTATCTGGAGACAGATGCTTATCCCGTTCAAATCGTGCGCAAGCACGTGGAGGCCTGCATCGGGCTGGATGATTTATCCGGACTGAGCGGGAACGATCAAGACGATTTTGTGAAGCGTTGGCTGGCGGAAGATCGCAAGCGTCCGTTTGACATCGGGACGGCGCCACTTTGGCGGATGCAGGTCTTTTTGCTCGGCGGGGGCCGCTTGTATTTAAGCTGGATTTTCCATCATGCCATCTTGGACGGTTGGAGCGTCGCGTCGTTCGTGACGGAGCTGCTGAACGTATACGGGATGCTGGGCGCCGGGACATTCGACCGGCATGCAGAGGCCGCTTTGAAGAGCACGTATAAGGATTATGTGATTGAACAGCTCGCGGTCAAAAATCGTCTCGATTTCCAAACGTTCTGGCAGGAGGAATTGAGGGAGTACAAGCGGCTGGAACTCCCGGAGGCGGTACAATCAGGCTTGAAACAGAACGGTGTGTATACGCACGCCTTGGAAAACGGGTTGCTGGAAGATCTCAAGTATTCGGCGAGGAATAGCGGTACAAGCCTGCGTTCCATCTGTTTTGCGGCGTATTTGTACAGTCTGTCTATGTTTACCTACGACAATGAAGTATTAACCGGACTCGTAGAAAATGGACGGCCTGTTCGTGAAGACGGCGATAAAATACTGGGCTGTTTCTTAAATACGGTGCCGGTGCAAATGAAGATCGATGAGGAAATGACATGGTTGGAATGGATTCAGAACGTTCACGCCAAATGCATGGAGATGAAAAACTTCGGAAGATATCCGCTGCGGGATATTATGCGCGCAGCAGGCGTGACGTCTGATGATGGCAACCCGTTTTTTGACACGATATTCAATTTTGTTGATTTTCATATTTACGAATCTTTGCAGGAAACGTCAATCATCTCGAATGGTCCGCCGGGATTAAGCTATGAGCGTACGAATACCAAATTGGATTTTTCCGTATCGACCACCTTCAATGGGCTGGCGCTAAGAATCGTATCTTTCTATCCGGAAGAGGTCGTCCTCAAGCTGCTTCAGTATTTTGAGCGAGCATTACGTATGATGGCAGCTGAGCTAGGAAATTTGCACGCAGAGGAGTAGTTATTCTGAATATTCAATATGAAAGATTTGTCTTGTCAGTAGTCAATCTAGCGGAATGCTTATGCCAAAGTGAAGGGAGAGTTGAGAATGGCTGCGGGTAAAATGACCATAGGTTCGAGTAGGACGATCCTAAGCGACGATTTTCTCGAGAAAGAAGAGAGGCGTCAACTGCTGGAGACGTTTAATGATACAAAGGCCGACTATCCGAGGGACAAGACGATCCACGCGCTGTTTGAGCAGCAGGCGGAAAGGACGCCGGAAGCTGCGGCACTCATATTCGAGTCTGCGCGAATGACGTATGGAGAGCTGAACGCGAAGGCGAACCAGTTGGCGCAAGCGCTGCGTTCGTGTGGCGTCGGTGCGGACCGGATCGTGGGGATCATGGCGGAGCGCTCGGTGGAGATGATCGTAGGGATCCTCGCGATTCTGAAGGCGGGAGGCGCGTACTTGCCGATCGACCCGGCGTACCCGGCGGATCGGATCGCGTATATGCTGGAAGACAGCGGCGCAAGACTACTGCTCGTATATGGGGACGTGGAAGTACTGCCTGGGTATCCGGGACAGGTGCTGAATCTGGAGGACGCGTCGCTGTACGCAGGCGACACCTCGAACCTGCCAGCGGCAAGCGGGCCGAACGACATGGCGTATGTCATCTATACATCAGGATCGACGGGACAGCCGAAGGGGGTCATGGTCGAGCATGTTTCGCTGGTGAATTTGTCGACATGGCACTGTCGTTACTTTGAAGTGAGGGATACGGACCGCGCGGCGCAGTATGCGGGATTCGGCTTTGATGCTGCTGTATGGGAAATATTCCCTTATCTCGTGAGCGGGGCGGCGATCTATTTGGTCAGTCCGCATATTCGTATGGATCTCGAGGCGTTAAGCCGGTTTTACCAGGAGAATGGGATTACGGTCTCGTTTCTGCCGACGCCGGTATACGAGCAGTTCGCGGAGCAACCCGGTCATTCTCTTCGCGCGCTGCTTACCGGCGGCGACACATTAGGGAAAACGAAGAGATCCGGGTATCGGTTATCCAACAATTACGGACCAACGGAGAATACGGTGGTTGCGACCAGCGGCTGGGTAGAAGCCGAAGAAGGGGTTCCTTCAATCGGCAAGCCGATACAGAACGTACGGATTTATGTGGTGAATAAATCGAACAAGCTAGCGCCGATCGGGGTGCCGGGGGAGCTGTGCATCGCGGGAGACGGCTTGGCACGCGGGTACTTGAACNTTCTGCCGACGCCGGTATACGAGCAGTTCGCGGAGCAACCCGGCCATTCTCTTCGCGCGCTGCTTACCGGCGGTGACACATTAGGGAAAACAAAGAGATCCGGGTATCGGTTATCCAACAATTACGGACCAACGGAGAATACGGTGGTTGCGACCAGTGGCTGGGTAGAAGCCGAAGAAGGGATTCCTTCAATCGGCAAGCCGATACAGAACGTACGGATTTATGTGGTGAATCAATCGAATCAACTTCAGCCGATCGGAATGCCGGGGGAGCTGTACATCGCGGGAGACGGCTTGGCGCGCGGGTACTTGAACCGTCCGGAGCTCACGGCGGAGAAGTTCGTGGACAACCCGTTTGAACCTGGTGAGCGGATGTACCGGACGGGAGACCTGGCCAGATGGCTGCCGGACGGGAATCTGGAGTACATGGGCCGGATCGACGAGCAGGTGAAAATCCGGGGCNGTGCACCGTCCAGCACGCGGACGTGAAGGAAGCGGTGGTCGTCGCCCGGAAAGACGAGCGGGGAGAAGCGTACCTGTGCGCGTACGTGGTGAGCGTGGGAGAATTCGACGCATCCGAGTTGCGTTCGCATTTGAAGGCTAACATGCCGGAGTACATGGTGCCGTCGTATCTGGTAGAAGTGGAGCGGATTTCGCTGACGGCTAACGGGAAGGTGGACCGGAAGGCGCTGCCGGAGCCGCAAGGGCTGGTGCAGACGGGAAGCGAATACGTCGCGCCGCGAAGCGAGACGGAAGCGAAGATGGCGGCAATTTGGCAGGACGTGCTCCGAATCGAACAAGTTGGGATCCAAGACAACTTCTTCGAGCTGGGCGGCGATTCGATCAAAGCGATCCAGATCGTNTCGTGTCCAGGCTCGGAAGGCCTAAAGCTAGTGGTCCGGGATATGTTCACGCATCCGACGATCGAGGAAGTCAGCCGATATCTTCAGGTCACGACCCAGGCAGCAGCCGAAGAAGGGACTGTGGAGGGCGAGGTCGAGCTTAGTCCGATCCAACGTTGGTTTTTCGAGCAACGTATCTCACAAAGCCATCATTGGAATCAGGCGATGATGCTGTACCGCGCGGACGGTTTCCGGGAAGCGCTCGTGGAGGAAGTCGCGGTCAAGCTGACGGAACACCACGACGCGTTGCGGATGGTGTACAGGCAGGAAGCAGGGGAAATCGTGCAGATGAATCGGGGGACGGAAGGCCAAGCATTCCGCCTGCATGTATTTGACGTCTCAGCGGAAGCGGACGTCAGCGCGGCGGTCGAGCGCGAGGCGACGCTGGTTCAGCAGGCAATGAATCTGGAAACCGGTCCGTTGATGCAGCTTGGATTGTTCCGGACAGGCAGCGGCGATCATCTGCTGATCGCGATTCATCACCTTGTCGTAGACGGGGTGTCCTGGAGAATTTTGTTGGAGGATTTCGCAGCGGGATACGAGCAGCGGCTGCGGGGCGAGGTTGTCGCCTTGCCGGGCAAAACGCATTCGTACCGGACGTGGTCGGAGCGGATGGGGATCTATGCACAGAGCCGTGAACTGCTGAGGGAAGCTGCATATTGGCGGCAGGAGCAAAGCGCCAACGTACAACCGCTCCCCAAGGACGGGGAAGGCGGCGGAGCCCGTACATGGGCGAGCAGCACAAACACAGCGATTAGCTTAAGCGAGACGGAAACGAAAAACCTGCTGATGGGAACGCACCATGCGTACAAGACCGAAATAAACGACGTGCTGCTCGCAGCGCTCGGTTTGGCCATGCAGGAATGGACGGGGCACGAGACGCTGGCCGTTCACCTGGAAGGCCATGGCCGGGAAGAAGTATTGGATGACGTAGACGTGACGAGAACGGTAGGTTGGTTTACGAGTATTTATCCCGTGGTCTTCGAATTGAACAAGGCGGAAGGGATATCCTACTGGGTCAAATCGTTCAAGGAGAAGCTGAGACGAATTCCGAACAAGGGCGTGGGATACGGCGTGCTGAAGTATATGACGCCTGCGGAGAAAAGCGGCATTGGAAGCGGAATGTTGCCGGAAATTCAACTACTTGGGACAATGGGATCGGGAAATGGATGCCGGGGCCATGTCGATGTCTGGTCTACCCACTGGGGTTCAGGTGAGTCTGCAAGCGGAACGGGCTTGTGCGCTGGACATTGTAGGAAACGTGATTGACGGAAAACTGACGCTGAGCGTGACGTACGACAAGCAGGAGTACCGCGAAAGCACGATGCAAGCATTGATGGCCAATTACAAGAAGCAACTGCTTTCGGTTGTCGCGCATTGCATGCAGCAAACCGAAACTGAGCTGACTCCGAGCGATGTGGGCAGCGTATCAATGCCGCTAGTCACTTTCGATACACTTCGCAAGCAATTGGCAAGTAGCGGCAGCGGCGAGATGGTTTCCATGTACCCGCTGTCTCCGATGCAAGAAGGCATGCTGTTCCAAGCGTTAAGGGAGCCACAGTCGTCCGCGTATTTCGAACAAATGTCGTTTGTGATTCAAGGGTCGCTGCATGAAGCTTATCTGGAGAAGAGCCTCTCCCTTCTGCTGGAACGGCACGATATTTTTCGAACGGTGTTTATGTATGAGGAATTGGAAAGGCCGTTGCAGATCGTAATCAAAAAGCGCAATCCATCGATCGTTTTCGAAGATTACACAGGGTTAACGGAGGATGAAATCAAGATCAGCGTGGAGCGGTTCAAACGAGCGGATCGGGAACAAGGGTTCGATCTCACGAAAGATGCGTTGTTGCGATTTGCTGTATTGAAGACGGGAGAGAGCCGGTACGAGATCGTTTGGAGCCACCATCATATCCTGATGGACGGCTGGTGCATGGGCATCGTCTTGAAAGAGTTCTTCTATATGTATACGCAGCTTTGCAGCGGCCAATCGATAGATTTGCCTGCCGTGAAGCCCTATATCCACTTCATCGAGTGGTTGGAAGAGCAGGATCGCGAAGAAGCGCTGGGCTACTGGAGAGATTACTTGTCGGGGTACGAGCATCGGGCGGCGATCCCTGCAAGCGGAAGTCGTAGCAATGACCCGTACGCGCTGGGAGAAATTCATCATTCGTTCTCGGAGACATTGACCGAGCGTTTGACGAAATTGAGCAAAGGCCATCAGGTTACGATGAACAGCGTGATGCAGACGGCATGGGGCATGTTGCTGCGCAGCTACAATAATATCGATGACGCGGTGTTCGGTGCGGTCGTATCTGGGCGTCCTGCGGAAATCGAGGGCGTCGAGAATATGGTTGGGCTGTTTATCAACACGCTGCCCGTTCGACTAAGCCCGAATGAACGTGTGGACACGTTTATCGAAACGGTCAAACGGTTACAGCAAAGAGCGAGGGATTCGGAGAAATACGATTACATTTCATTGGCCGAGATTCAAGCGCAATCGGATCTGAAACAAAACTTGATCGACCATCTGTTTATCTTTCAGAACTATCCGGAAGTTTACGAAATAAGCGGGCAATCCGAGAATCAGGATTTTCAGATCACGGATATTCAAATGTTCGAGCATACCAATTATTCATTAAGCGTGACGATGCATGTACATGCGAGCCGGCTCGCCATCAAAATCGATTTCAATGCGTCGGAACATCGCAGGGATAACATCGAACGATTCATCAGCCATTTGGAGACCATTCTGGAGCAAGTGTCGGCACGGCCGGACATACGGCTGGACGAGATCGAGCTAGTCGGGGAAGAAGAGAAGCGTCAGCTGCTGGAGACGTTTAACGACACGAAGGCGGACTATCCGAAGCACCAACCGATTCACGCGCTGTTCGAGCAGCAGGCGGAGCGAACGCCGGAAGCGGAGGCGGTCGTATTCGAGTCTGAACGGTTGACGTACGGGGAGCTGAACGAGAAGGCGAACCAACTGGCGCAAGCGCTGCGTTCGCGTGGCGTCGGAGCGGACCGGGTTGTGGGGATCATGGCGGAGCGTTCGCTTGAGATGGTCGTGGGCATTCTCGCGATTCTGAAGGCAGGTGGTGCATACTTGCCGATCGACCCGGCGTACCCGGCGGATCGGATCGCGTACATGCTGGAAGACAGCGGCGCCGATCTTCTGCTTGTATACGGTGGGAATGCGGAAGTGCCGTCTGGGTTTGCAGGAGAGGTGCTGAACCTGGTGGACGCGTCGCTGTACGCAGGCGACACCGCGAACTTGCCAGCGGCAAGCGGGCCAAGCGATCTGGCATACGTCATCTACACGTCGGGATCGACGGGACAGCCGAAAGGGGTCATGGTCGAGCACGGCGGCTTAACGAACATGATGGTTGCACTGCATAGCAAATATCCTTGCGGGGAAGAGGAAGCTTATTTGCTGAAGACGAGCTATACGTTCGACGTGTCCTTGACGGAACTGTTCGGCTGGATACCAGGCGGAGGGAAAGTGNTCGTGGCGGCACGCCGAGAGAGATCCACGGGAGCTGCTCCAGATCATTGGCGATAACCGGGTGACGCATATCAACTTTGTACCTTCCATGCTGCAGCTGTTCATGGCGGAGGCGGAAACGAGCGGGGGAGCAGCTCCATCGTTGCAGTACCTGTTTATCGCGGGCGAAGCGTTCCCGGCGGAGATGGCACGGCGAGCTTGCCAGCAGTGGCCGCATGCCCGAATTGAGAACATCTACGGGCCGACGGAGGCCACGATCTACGCGACGCAAGAGGCGGTTACTACGCATACGGAGAAGGCTGGAATCGGCAAACCGCTGCCGAACGTTCGTACGTATGTCGTTGGCCGGGCGAACAAGCTGCAGCCGATCGGGGTGCCGGGGGAGCTGTGCATCGCGGGATACGGGTTGGCGCGCGGTTACTTGAACCGTCCGGAGCTGACCGCGGAGAAGTTCGTGGACAATCCGTTTGAACCTGGCGAGCGGATGTACCGGACGGGAGACCTGGCAAGATGGCTGCCGGACGGGAACCTGGAGTACATGGGGCGGATCGACGAGCAGGTGAAAATCCGGGGGTACCGGATTGAGACGGGCGAAATCGTGCACCGTTTGCTGCAGCACGCGGACGTGAAGGAAGCGGTGGTCGTCGCCCGGAAGGACGAGCGAGACGAGGCTTACCTGTGTGCGTACGTGGTGAGCTGCGGTACATTTGATGCATCTGAATTGCGTTCGCATTTGAAGCGCAGCCTGCCAGAGTACATGGTGCCGTCGTATCTGGTAGAAGTGGAGCGGATTCCGCTGACGGCTAACGGCAAGGTGGACCGGAAGGCGCTGCCGGAGCCGCAAGGGCTGGTGCAGGCGGGAAGCGAATACGTGGCGCCGCGAAGCGAGACGGAAGCAAAGCTGGCGGAGATTTGGCAGGATGTGCTTGGCCTTTCGCAGCCGGTGGGCATCCGGGACAACTTCTTCGAGCTGGGCGGCCACTCGCTCAAAGCGACGCAGCTGGT
>NZ_LIUT01000003.1:17599-24670 GCF_001277345.1 Paenibacillus solani | reverse complement strand
TGGACGACGTGGACGTGACGAGAACGGTAGGTTGGTTTACGAGCATTTACCCTGTCGTCTTCGAGTTGAAGAAGGCGAAAGGAATATCCTATTGGCTCAAATCGTTCAAGGAGAAGCTGAGACGGATTCCGAACAAAGGCGTGGGATACGGCGTGCTGAAGTATATGACGCCTGCGGAGAAAAGCGGCATTGGAAGCGGAATGTTGCCGGAAATCAGNGCAATGGAATCGGGAAATGAATACCGGGGCCATGTCGATGTCGGGTCTTTCTGCGGGGGCGTCGATGAGCCCGCAAGCGGAACGGGCTTATGCGCTGGACATTGCAGGGAGCGTGATGGACGGAAAACTGACGCTGGTCGTGACGTATGACAAGCAGGAGTACCGCGAAAGCACGATGCAGGCATTGCTGGCCAATTACAAGAAACAACTGCTTTCGATCGTCGACCATTGCATGCAGCAAACCGAGACCGAACTTACTCCGAGCGATGTGGGCAGCAAACCAATGTCTTTAGACACTTTCGAAAAGCTCTTAACGCGGTTGAATGATTTGTAATGTGAGAGCTCTATTATTCATAATTTGTAAACGGAAGATAGGTGATTGTAATGAGTGGTGGCGGTAACCGTAACGTGGCTTCGATGTACTCGTTGGCTCCGATGCAAGAAGGCATGCTGTTCCAAGCACTAATGGAACCGCAGTCGTCCGCGTATTTTGAACAAATGTCGTTTGTGATTCACGGGTCGCTACATGAAGCTCATCTAGAGAAGAGCCTTTCCCTTCTGATGGAACGGCACGATATCTTTCGAACGGTGTTTATGTACGAGGATTTGGAAAGTCCCTTGCAAATCGTGCTTAAAAAGCGCAATCCTTCAATCGTTTTCGAAGATTTTACAGGGTTAACGGAAGATGAAATCAAGAGCAGCGTGGATCGGTTCAAGCAAGCGGATCGGGAACAAGGATTCGATCTCACGAAAGATGTGCTGTTGCGAATTGCCGTATTAAGGACGGGAGAACGCCGGTACGAGATCGTTTGGAGCCACCATCATATCCTGATGGACGGCTGGTGCATGAGCATCGTCTTGAAAGAGTTCTTTTATATGTATACGCAGCTTTGCAGCGGCCAATCGATAGATTTGCCTGCCGTGAAGCCCTATATCCACTTCATCGAGTGGTTGGAAGAGCAGGATCGCGAAGAAGCGCTGGGCTACTGGAGAGATTACTTGTCGGGGTACGAGCATCGGGCGGCGATCCCTGCAAGCGGAAGTCGTAGCAATGACCCGTACGCGCTGGGAGAAATTCATCATTCGTTCTCGGAGACATTGACCGAGCGTTTGACGAAAATGAGCAAACGCCATCAGGTTACGATGAACAGTATGATGCAGACGGCATGGGGCATGTTGCTGCGCAGCTACAATAATATCGATGACGCGGTGTTCGGTGCGATCGTGTCGGGGCGTCCTGCGGAAATCGACGGCGTCGAAAATATGGTTGGGCTGTTTATCAACACACTGCCGGTTCGACTGGGTCCGAATGCAAACGCGGGGACGTTCATTGAGACGGTCAAACGGTTGCAGCAGCGAGCGCTGGAATCGGAGAAATACGATTACATTTCATTGGCCGAGATTCAAGCACAATCGGATCCGAAACAAAACTTGATCGATCACCTGTTTATCTTTCAGAACTATCCGGAAGTCTACGAAATAAGCGGGCAATCCGATAATCAGGATTTTCAGATCACGGATGCTCAAAGTTTCGAGCATACCAATTATTCGTTAAGCGTGATCATGTATTTGCGTTCGAACCGGCTTGGTATCAAAATCGATTTCAATGCGTCGGAACATCACAGAGATAATATCGAACGAGTCATCAGCCATTTGGAGACCATTTTGGAGCAAGTATCAGCAAATCCGGAGATGCGGCTGGACGAGATCGAGCTGGCCGGGGAAGAAGAGAAGCGTCAGCTGCTGGCGCAGTTTAACGACACGAAGACTGATTATCCAAAGGACAAAACGATCCACGTGCTGTTCGAGGAGCAAGCGGAGCGAACGCCGGAAGCGGTGGCGGTCATATTCGAGTCTACGAGAATGACATATGGGGAGCTGAACGCGAAGGCGAACGAGTTGGCGCATGCGCTGCGTTCGCTGGACGTAGGAGCAGACCGGATCATGGGGATTATGGCAGAGCGTTCGGTGGAGATGATCGTGGGGATTCTCGCGATCTTGAAGGCGGGCGGCGCGTACTTGCCGATTGACCCGGCGTACCCGGCGGAGCGGATCACGTACATGCTGGAAGACAGCGGCGCAAGGCTGCTGCTCGTATACGGCGAGGACGTGGAGGTACCGCAAGATTACGAAGGAACCGTGCTGAACCTGGCGGACGCGTCGCTGTACGCAGGCGACACCGCGAACCTGTCTACGGTAAGCGGGCCGAATGATCTGGCATACGTCATCTATACGTCGGGATCGACGGGACAGCCGAAAGGGGTCATGGTCGAGCACGGGAGCTTAACGAACATGATGGTTGCATTGCACAGCAAATATCCTTGCGGGGAAGAGGAAACTTATTTGCTGAAGACGGGCTATACGTTCGACGTGTCATTGACGGAACTGTTCGGATGGATACCGGGCGGAGGGAAAGTGGTCGTGGCGGCACCGGGCGCCGAGAAAGATCCACGGGAGCTGCTCCAGGTCATTGGCGATAACCGGGTGACGCATATCAACTTTGTTCCTTCCATGCTGCAGCTGTTCATGGTGGAGGCGGAAACGAGCGGGGGAGCGGCTCCATCGCTGCAGTATCTGTTTATTGCGGGCGAAGCGTTCCCGACGGAGATGGCACGGCGAGCTTGCCAGCAGTGGCCGCATGCCCGAATCGAGAACATCTACGGGCCGACGGAGGCCACGATCTATGCGACGCAAGAGACGGTTACTGCGCATACGGAGAAGGTTGGAATCGGCAAACCGCTGCCGAATGTTCGCACGTATGTCGTTGACCGGGCGAACAAGCTGCAGCCGATTGGTGTGCTGGGCGAGCTGTGCATCGCGGGAGACGGCTTGGCGAGGGGTTACTTGAACCGTCCGGAGTTGACCGCGGAGAAGTTTGTGGACAATCCATTTGAACTTGGCGAGCGAATGTACCGGACGGGGGACCTGGCAAGATGGCTGCCGGATGGGAACCTGGAGTACATGGGGCGTATCGACGAGCAGGTGAAAATCCGGGGGTACCGGATCGAGACGGGCGAAATTGTGCACCGTCTGCTGCAGCACGCGGACGTGAAGGAAGCCGTGGTCGTCGCCCGAAAGGACGAGCAGGGCGAAGCGTACCTATGCGCGTATGTGGTGAGCAGCGGGGCTTTTGACGGATCGGAGCTGCGTTTATATTTGAAGAAAGTATTGCCGGAGTACATGGTGCCTTCGTATCTGGTGGAAGTGGAGCGGATTCCGCTGACGGCCAACGGCAAGGCGGACCGGAAGGCGCTGCCGGAGCCGCAAGGGCTGGTGCAGGCAGGAAGCGAATACGTCGCGCCACGGAGCGAGACGGAAGCGAAGCTGGCGGCAATTTGGCAGGACGTGCTTCGAATGGGGCAAGTCGGCATCCAAGACAACTTTTTCGAGCTGGGCGGCGATTCGATCAAAGCGATCCAGATCGTGTCCAGGTTAAGCTCGGAAGGTATAAAGCTGGTGGTCCGGGATATGTTTTCGTATCCCACGATCGAGGAAGTCAGCCGCTATATTCAGACGAGGTCGCGGGCAGCGGCCGAAGAAGGGGCCGTGGAGGGTGAAGTCGCGCTTAGTCCGATCCAGCGTTGGTTTTTCGAGCGGCGTCTCTCGCAAAGCCATCATTGGAATCAGGCGATGATGCTGTACCGCGCGGACGGTTTTCGGGAAGTGCTCGTGGAGGAAGTCGCGGTCAAGCTGACGGAACACCACGACGCACTGCGAATGGTGTACAAGCAGGAAGCAGGGAAGATCGTGCAGATAAACCGGGGGACGGAAGGCCAAGCGTTCCGCCTGCACGTATTCGACGTCCCGGCGGAAGAGGACGTCAGCGCGGCGGTCGAGCGGAAGGCGACGCTGGTCCAGCAGGCGATGAATCTGGAGACCGGCCCGCTGATGCAGCTTGGCTTGTTCCGGACGGGCAGCGGCGACCATCTGCTGATCGCGATCCATCACCTTGTCGTAGACGGGGTGTCCTGGCGAATTCTGTTGGAGGATTTCGCAGCGGGATACGAGCAGCGGCTGCGGGGCGAGGCTGTCGCCTTGCCGGGCAAAACGCATTCGTACCGGACGTGGTCGGAGCGGATGAGGATCTATGCAGAGAGCCGGGAGCTGCTGAGGGAAGCTGCATATTGGCGGCAGGAAGAAGGCGCTAAGGTTAAGCCGCTCCCCAAAGACGGGGAAGGTGCCGGAGCCCGTACATGGGCGAGCAGCACAAACATTGCGATTAGCTTAAGCGAGACGGAAACGAAAAACCTGCTGACGGGAACGCACCATGCGTACAAGACGGAAATAAACGACGTGCTGCTCGCAGCGCTCGGTTTAGCGATACAGGAATGGACGGGTCATGAGACGCTGGCCCTTCATTTGGAGGGACACGGCCGTGAAGAAGTATTGGACGACGTGGACGTGACGAGAACGGTAGGTTGGTTTACGAGCATTTACCCTGTCGTCTTCGAGTTGGGCGGAAGGAATATCCTATTGGCTCAAATCGTTCAAGGAGAAGCTGAGACGGATTCCGAACAAAGGCGTGGGATACGGCGCGCTGAAGTATTTGACGTCTGCGGAGAAAAGCAGCATTGGAAGCGGAATGGTGCCGGAAATTAGCTTCAACTACTTGGGGCAATGGAGTCGGGAAATGAATACTGGGGCTATGTCGATGTCGGGTCTTTCTGCGGGAGCGTCGGTGAGTCTGCAATCGGAACGGGTTTATTCGCTGGACATTGTAGGGAGCGTGATGGACGGAAAACTGGCGCTGAGCGTGACGTACGACAAGCAGGAGTACCGCGAAAGCACGATGCAAGCATTGATGGCCAATTACAAAAAGCAANGAAATTAGCTTCAACTACTTGGGGCAATGGGATCGGGAAATGGATGCCGGGGCCATGTCGATGTCGGGTCTTTCTGCGGGAGCGTCGATGAGCCCGCAATCGGGACGGACCTATGCATTGGACATCACAGGGAGCGTGATGGATGGACAACTGACGCTGAGCGTGACGTACGACAAGCAGGAGTACCGCGAAAGCACGATGCAAGCATTGATGGCCAATTACAAAAAGCAACTGCTCTCGGTTGTCGCGCATTGCATGCAGCAAACCGAAACTGAGCTGACCCCGAGCGATGTGGGCAGCGTATCAATGCCGTTAGTCACTTTCGATACACTTCGCAAGCAATTGGCAAGTAGCGGCAGCGGCGAGATGGTTTCCATGTACCCGCTGTCTCCGATGCAAGAAGGCATGCTGTTCCAAGCGCTAATGGAACCACAGTCGTCCGCGTATTTCGATCAATTGTCGTTAGTGATTCGAGGGTCGCTGCATGAAGCTAATCTGGAGAAGAGCCTTTCTCTTCTGATGAAACGGTACGATATCTTCCGAACGGTGTTTATGTACGAGGAATTGGAAAGACCGTTGCAGATCGTGCTTAAGAAGCGCAATCCTTCGATCGTTTTCGAAGATTTCACAGGGTTAACGGAAGATGAAATCAAGATCAGCGTAGAGCGGTTCAAGCAATCGGATCGGGAACAAGGGTTCGACCTCACGAAAGATGCATTGTTGCGAGTTGCTGTCTTGAAGACGGGAGAGAGCCGGTACGAGATCGTTTGGAGCCACCATCATATCCTGATGGACGGCTGGTGCATGGGTATCGTCTTGAAAGAGTTCTTTGATATGTACGCGCAGCTTTGCAGCGGCCAATCGAGAGATCTACCTGCCGTGAAGCCTTATATCCACTTCATCAAGTGGCTGGAGGAGCAGGATCGCGAAGAAGCGCTGGGCTACTGGAGAGATTATTTGGCGGGATACGAGCATCGGGCGACGATCCCTGCAAGCGGCAATTCTAGCAACGATCCGTACATGCTGGAAGAAATTCATCATTCGTTCGCAGAAACATTGACCGAGCGTTTGACGAAATTGAGCAAACGCCATCAGGTTACGATGAACAGCATGATGCAGACGGCATGGGGCATGTTGCTGTGCAGCTATAACAACATCGATGACGCGGTGTTCGGTGCGGTCGTATCTGGGCGTCCTGCGGAAATCGACGGTGTCGAAAATATGGTAGGGCTGTTTATTAACACACTGCCGGTTCGACTGGGTCCGAATGCAAACGCGGGCACGTTCATCGAGACGGTACAACAGTTACAGCAGCGAGCGCTGGAATCGGAGAAATACGATTATATTTCTTTGGCCGAGATTCAAGCGCAATCGGATCTGAAACAAAACTTGATCGACCATCTGTTTGTGTTCCAGAACTATCCGGACGTTTATGAAGTTAACGGGCAGCCTGAGGATCAAGATTTTCAGGTAACAGATTTCCATGCATTTGAGCATACCAGTTATTCATTAAGTGTGATCATGCAATTGCGTTCGAATCGGCTCGGCATCAAAATCGGTTTCAATGCGTCGGAACATCACAGAGATAACATCGAACGAGTCATCAGCCATTTGGAGACCATTCTGGAGCAAGTGACGGCAAGGCCGGACATGCGGCTGGACGAGATCGAGCTGGCTGGGGAAGAAGAGAAGCGTCAGCTGCTGGATACGTTTAACGACACGAAGGCGGAGTATCCGAAGGACCAAACGATCCAGGCACTGTTCGAGGAACAGGCGGAGCGAACGCCGGAAGCGGAGGTGGTCGTATTCGAGTCTGAACGGTTGACGTACGGGGAGCTGAACGCGAAGGCGAACCAATTGGCGCATGAGCTGCGGTCGCGTGGCGTCGGAGCGGACCAAATCGTAGGGATTATGGCGGAGCGTTCGCTCGAGATGATCGTGGGGATTCTCGCAATCCTGAAGGCTGGTGGTGCGTACTTGCCGATCGATCCGGCGTACCCGGCGGAGCGGATCGCGTACATGCTGGAAGA
>NZ_LIUT01000003.1:5419-16024 GCF_001277345.1 Paenibacillus solani | reverse complement strand
CGATGCTGGTGCTGCAGAACATGCAGATGAGCGAATGGAAGCCGGAAGGGCTGACGATTCGGCCGTACCCGCAGGAAAACCGGGTCGCAAAATTCGACCTGACGGTAGCTGCGGTCGAACAGGCCGGGCGGCTGTATTTCGACTGGGAATACAACACGACGCTGTTCAAAAAGGAAACGGTTGAGCGGATGGGCAACCATCTGGCGAAGATCGTGGATCAGATCGTACAGCGGCCGGACATGCGGCTGGACGAGATCGAGCTGGCCGGGGAAGAAGAGAAGCGTCAGCTGCTGGATACGTTTAACGACACGAAGGCGGACTATCCGAAGGACCAAACGATCCACGCGCTGTTCGAGGAACAGGCGGAGCGAACGCCGGAAGCGGAGGCGGTCGTATTCGAGTCTGAACGGTTGACGTACGGGGAGCTGAACGCGAAGGCGAACCAATTGGCGCATGAGCTGCGGTTGCGTGGCGTCGGAGCGGACCAGATCGTAGGGATCATGGCGGAGCGTTCGCTCGAGATGATCGTGGGGATTCTCGCGATCCTGAAGGCTGGTGGTGCGTACTTGCCGATCGATCCGGCGTACCCGGCGGAGCGGATCGCGTACATGCTGGAAGACAGCGGCGCCGATCTTCTGCTCGTATACGGCGGGGAAGCGGAAGTACCACAAGATTACGAAGGAACCGTGCTGAACCTTGCCGATAAGTCGCTGTACGCGGGCGACACCGCGAACTTGCTAGCGGCCAGCGGGCCGAACGATTTAGCGTACATTATCTACACGTCGGGATCGACGGGCAAGCCAAAAGGGGCAATGGTGGAGCATCGCAACGTCGTGCGGCTGCTCTTTAACGATCGCAACCTATTCGACTTCGGGGCGGGCGACGTCTGGACGATGTTCCATTCGTTCTGCTTCGATTTCTCGGTATGGGAAATGTACGGCGCGCTGTTGTATGGAGGCAAGCTGGTTATCGTTCCGAAACAGACGGCCCAAGAGCCTCGGTTGTTCGCCGAGCTGCTGGAACGCGAACACGTGACGATTCTGAACCAAACGCCAACGGCGTTCTACAGTCTGATCCATGAAGTGTGTGACAAGGGAGCCATGCGGAATCTGTCTGTCCGCAAAGTGATATTCGGCGGGGAAGCGCTGTCTCCCGCGCAACTGGAACCGTGGGCGAAGGCGTATCCCGATGTTCTTCTGATCAACATGTACGGCATTACGGAAACAACCGTTGACGTACAAGGNGGATATCCGGACGAACAGCAGTAACATCGGCAAACCGATCCCAACGTTGTCGGTTGTTATCTTGGACAAGAACGGACGCCTTGCCCCTCTGGGCGTAGCCGGGGAAATGTACGTGGCCGGAGCAGGTGTGACGCGCGGGTATTTGAACCGTCCAGAGCTGACGGCGGAGAAGTTCGTAGACAATCCGTTCGAACCTGGGGAACGGATGTACCGGACGGGGGACCTGGCGAGATGGCTGCCGGACGGGAACCTGGAGTACATGGGGCGGATCGACGAACAGGTGAAAATCCGGGGGTACCGGATCGAGACAGACGAAATTGTGCATGGTCTGCTGCAGTACGCGGACGTGAAGGAAGCGGTCGTCGTCGCCCGGAAGGACGAGAAGGACGAAGCTTACTTGTGCGCGTACGTGGTGAGTGGCGGTGCGTTTGATGGATCGGAGCTGCGTTCGCATTTGAAGCGTAGCCTGCCAGAGTACATGGTGCCATCGTATCTGGTGGAAATGGAGCGGATTCCGCTGACGGCTAACGGCAAGGTGGACCGGAAGGCGCTGCCGGAGCCGCAAGGGCTGGTGCAGGCGGGAAGCGAATACGTGGCGCCGCGAAGCGAGACGGAGACGAAGCTGGCGGCGATTTGGCAGGACGTGCTCCGAATCGAACAAGTCGGCATCCAAGACAACTTCTTCGAGCTGGGGGGCGATTCGATCAAAGCGATCCAGATCGTGTCCAGGTTAAACTCGGAAGGCCTGAAGCTGGCGGTCCGGGATATGTTCACGCATCCGACGATCGAGGAAGTCAGCCGCTATCTTCAGGTCGCGACCCAGGCAGCAGCCGAAGAAGGGACTGTGGAGGGCGAAGTCGCGCTTAGTCCGATCCAGCGTTGGTTTTTCGAGCAACGTATCTCACAAAGCCATCATTGGAATCAGGCGATGATGCTGTACCGCGCGGACGGTTTCCGGGAAGCGCTCGTGGAGGAAGTCGCGGTCAAGCTGACGGAACACCACGACGCGCTGCGGATGGTGTACAGGCAAGAAGCAGGCAAGATCGTGCAGATGAACCGGGGGACGGAAGATCAAGCGTTCCGCCTGCATGTAGTCGACGTCTCGGCGGAAGAGGACGTCAGCGCGGCGGTCGAGCGCGAGGCGACGCTAGTCCAACAGGCGATGAATCTGGAGACCGGCCCGCTGATGCAGCTTGGCTTGTTCCGGACAGGCAGCGGCGACCATTTGCTGATCGCGATCCATCACCTTGTCGTAGACGGGGTGTCCTGGCGAATTCTGTTAGAGGATTTCGCGGCGGGATACGAGCAGCGGCTGCGGGGCGAGGCTGTCGCCTTGCAGAGCAAAACGCATTCGTACCGGACGTGGTCGGAGCGGATGGGAATCTATGCACAGAGCCGGGAACTGCTGAGGGAAGCTGCATATTGGCGGCAGGAGCAAAGCGCCAACGTACAGCCGCTCCCCAAAGATGGGGAAAGTGGCGGAACCCGTACATGGGCGAGCAGCACAAACATTGCGATTAGCTTAAGCGAGACGGAAACGAAAAACCTGCTGACGAGAACGCACCATGCGTACAAGACGGAAATAAATGATGTGCTGCTCGCAGCGCTCGGTTTAGCGATGCAGGAATGGACGGGGCACGAGACGCTGGCCGTTCACCTGGAAGGCCACGGAAGAAGTATTGGACACCGTGGATGTGACGAGAACGGTAGGTTGGTTTACGAGCATTTACCCTGTCGTCTTCGAATTGAAGAGGGCGGAAGGGATATCCTACTGGGTCAAATCGTTCAAGGAGAAGCTGAGACGAATTCCGAACAAGGGCATGGGATACGGCGTGCTGAAGTATATGGCGCCTGCGGAGAAAAGCGGCATTGGAAGTGGGATGGTGCTGGAAATCAGCTTCAATTACTTGGGGCAATGGGACCGGGATATGAATGCGGGCGTCATGTCAATGTCCGGTCTACCCACGGGAGCGCCAATGAGCCCGCAATCGGAACGGGCTTATGCATTGGACATCACGGGGAACGTAATCGGTGGAAAACTGACGCTGAGCGTGACGTACGACAAGCAGGAGTACCGCGAAAGCACGATGCAAGCATTGCTGGCTAACTACAAGAAGCAACTGCTTTCGATTGTCGACCATTGCATGCAGCAAACCGAGACCGAGCTAACCCCGAGCGATGTTGGCAGCGAACAAGTGCCGCTAGTCACTTTCGATAAACTTCGCAAGCAACTGGCAAGTAGCGGCAACGGCGAGATGGTTTCCATGTACCCGCTGTCTCCGATGCAAGAAGGCATGCTGTTCCAAGCGCT
Organism: Paenibacillus solani; assembly: GCF_001277345.1. GTDB lineage: Bacteria > Bacillota > Bacilli > Paenibacillales > Paenibacillaceae > Paenibacillus_AQ > Paenibacillus_AQ solani. The sequence goes on along the minus strand of NZ_LIUT01000003.1, from coordinate 12,469 downwards.
AAGGGACCCGCAGTCGTCCGCGTATTTCAATCAATTGTCGATTGTGATTCAAGGGTCGCTGCATGAAGCCTATCTGGAGAAGAGCCTCTCCCTTCTGATGGAACGGCAGGATATCTTCCGAACGGTGTTTATGTACGAGGGATTGGAAAGGCCGTTGCAGATCGTGCTTAAAAAGCGCAAACCTTCGATCGTTTTCGAAGATTACACAGGGTTAACGGAGGATGAAATCAAGATCAGCGTGGAGCGCTTCAAACAATCGGATCGGGAACAAGGATTCGATCTTACGAAAGATGTGCTATTGCGGATTGCCGTATTAAGGACGGAAGAGAGCCGATACGAGATCATTTGGAGTCACCATCATATCCTGATGGACGGCTGGTGCATGGGCATCGTCTTAAAAGAGTTCTTTGATATGTACGCGCAGCTTTGCAGCGGCCAATCGATAGATTTGCCTGCCGTGAAGCCCTATATCCACTTCATCAAGTGGCTGGAAGAGCAGGATCGCGAAGAAGCGCTGGGCTACTGGAGAGATTACTTGTCGGGATACGAGCAGCGGGCGGCGATCCCTGCAAGCGGAAGTCGTACAAATGAGTCGTATGCACATGAAGAAGTCCATTATTCGTTCGCAGAGACATTGACCGAGCGTTTGACGAAATTGAGCAAACACTATCAGGTGACGATGAACAGCATGATGCAGACGGCATGGGGCATGTTGCTGTGCAGTTACAACAACACCGATGATGCGGTATTTGGTGCGGTCGTGTCGGGGCGCCCTGCGGAAATCGACGGGGTCGAGAACATGGTGGGGCTGTTTATCAACACGCTGCCCGTTCGACTAAGCCCGAACGCAACCGCGGACAAGTTTATCGAAACGGTCAAACGGTTACAGCAAAGAGCAAGGGATTCGGAGAAATACGATTATATTTCATTGGCCGAGATTCAAGCGCAATCGGATCTGAAACAAAACTTGATCGATCATCTGTTTGTCTTCCAGAACTATCCGGAAATCAACGAAATAAGCGGGCAATCCGAGAATCAGGATTTTCATATCACGGATGCTCAAATGTTCGAGCATACCAATTATTCGTTAAGCGTGACGATGTATGTACATGCCAGTCGGCTCACCATCAAAATCGGTTTCAATGGGGCGGAACATCGCAGAGATAACATCGAACGAGTCATCAGCCATTTGGAGACCATTCTGGAGCAAGTGACGGCAAGACCGGAGATGCGGCTGGCCGAGATCGAGCTGGCCGGGGAAGAAGAGAAGCGTCAGCTGCTGAATACGTTTAACGACACGAAGGCGGAGTATCCGAAGGATCAAACGATCCTGGCGCTGTTCGAGCAGCAGGCGGAGCGAACGCCGGAAGCGGAGGCGGTCGTATTCGAGTCTGAACGGTTGACGTACGGGGAGCTAAACGCGAAGGCGAACCAGCTGGCGTATTCGTTGCGGTCGCGTGGCGTCGGAGCGGACCAGATCGTAGGGATCATGGCGGAGCGTTCGCTCGAGATGATCGTGGGGATTCTCGCGANCGAACATCAGCAACATCGGCAAACCGATCCCAACGTTGTCGGTTGTTATCTTGGACAAGAATGGACGCCTTGCCCCTCTGGGCGTAGCCGGGGAAATGTACGTGGCTGGAGCAGGCGTGACGCGCGGATACTTGAACCGTCCAGAGCTGACGGCGGAGAAGTTCGTGGATAACCCATTCGAACCTGGCGAACGGATGTACCGGACGGGGGATCTCGCAAGATGGTTGCCGGACGGGAACTTGGAATACATGGGCCGGATCGACGAGCAGGTGAAAATCCGGGGGTACCGGATCGAGACGGGCGAAATTGTGCATGGTCTGCTGCAGCACGCGGACGTGAAGGAAGCGGTAGTCATCGCCCGGAAGGATGAGCGGGGCGAAGCGTACCTGTGCGCGTACGTGGTGAGCGTGGGAGAATTCGACGCATCCGGATTGCGCGCGTATTTGAAGCGTAGCATGCCGGATTACATGGTGCCGTCGTACTTGGTGGAAGTGGAGCAGATTCCGCTGACAGCCAACGGCAAGTTGGACCGGAAGGCGCTGCCGGAGCCGCAAGGGCTAGTGCAGGCCGGAAGCGAATACGTGGCGCCGCGAAGTGAGACAGAAGCGAAGCTGGCGGGAATTTGGCAGGAGGTGCTTGGTCTTTCGCAGCCGGTGGGCATTCGGGACGACTTTTTCCAGCTGGGCGGGGACTCGATTCGAGCTCTTCGTCTGATCGCGAGGATGGAGCAAGCGATCGGACAAAAAACGAACCTCCATCATCTGTACCAGTATCCGACGATCGAATCCTTCTTGGCGAACCTATCCACGAGCGATCAATTGGACCTCGCGGCTGCCGAACGGGCGTTAGCGGCCGATATGGAGAAGCTGCGGGAGCAAATCTTGTCCGGCCCCACATCGCTGGCGGGCGAAGTTGAAGATTTCTATCCGATGAGCGATATCGAGCAAGGGATGATTTTCCATACCCTCATGCAATCCGAGGGTGCGGTATATCACGATCAGTTGGTACATGAGCTTAAAGATGAACACTTCCAACTGGAAAGATTGCGGGAAGCATTGCATTTTATGATCCAGAAGCACCCGATCCTGAGAACCGATTTTTATCTGGAGGCGGATGCTTATCCCCTTCAAATCGTGCGCAAACACGTGGAGGCCCGCATTGGGCTGGATGATTTGACCGGACTGAGCGGGAACGATCAAGACGATTTCGTGAAGCGTTGGCTTGCGGAAGATCGCAAGCGTCCGTTTGACATCAGAACAGCACCGCTTTGGCGGATGCAAGTCTTTCAATTGGGCGGAGAACGTTTGTATTTGTGCTGGATTGTGCATCATGCCATCTTGGACGGCTGGAGCGTCGCGTCATTCATGACGGAGCTGCTGAACGTGTATGGGATGCTGGGGGCTGGGACATTCGACTGGCATGCAGAGGCCGCTTTGAAGAGCACGTATAAGGATTACGTGATTGAACAGCTCGCGGTCAAAGATCGTCTCGATTCCCAAACATTCTGGCAGGAGGAATTGAGGGAATACAAGCGGCTGGAATTCCCGGAGCCGGCAAAGTCAGAGCTGAAACAGAACGGTAATTATTTTGCGTATACGCACGCCTTGGAAAACGGGTTGTTGGAAGATCTCAAGTATTCGGCGAGGAATAGCGGAACAAGCCTGCGTTCCATCTGTTTTGCGGCGTATTTGTACAGTCTGTCTATGTTTACCTACGATAATGAAGTATTAACCGGACTCGTAGAAAACGGACGGCCTGTTCGTGAAGACGGCGATAAAATACTGGGCTGTTTTCTAAATACCGTGCCGGTGCAAATGAAGATCGATACACAAATGACATGGTTGCAATGGATTCGGAACGTCCACGCCAAATGCATGGAGATGAAAAACTTCGGAAGATATCCGCTGCGGGATATTATGCGCGCAACAGGCGTGACGTCTGATGATGGCAACCCATTTTTTGATATTTTATTCAATTTTGTTGATTTTCATATTTACGAATCTTTGCAGGAAACGTCAATCATCTCGAGTGTTCCGCCGGGATTAAGCTATGAGCGTACAAATACCAAATTGGATTTTTCCGTATCGACCACCTTCAATGGGCTGGCATTAAGAATCGTATCTTTCTATCCGGAAGAGGTCGTCCTCAGGCTGCTTCAGTATTTTGAGCGAGCATTGCGTATGACGGCAGCTGATTCGAGTCGGACGATCCATAGCGTCGATTTTCTCGAGGAAGAAGAGAAGCATCAGCTGCTGGAGACGTTTAACGACACGAAGGCGGACTATCCGAAGGACCAAACGATCCATGCTCTATTCGAGGAGCAGGCGGAGCGAACGCCGGAAGCGGAGGCGGTCATATTCGAGTCTGAGCGATTGACGTATGGGGAGCTGAACGCGAAGGCGAACCAGTTGGCGCAGGAATTGCGGGCGTGTGGCGTCGGGGCGAACCGGATCGTGGGAATTATGGCGGAACGGTCGGTAGAGATGATCGTGGGGATTATGGCGATCCTGAAGGCTGGTGGTGCGTACTTGCCGATCGATCCGGCGTATCCGGCGGAGCGGATCGCGTACATGCTGGAAGACAGCGGCGCAAGGCTGCTGCTCGTATATGGGGACGCGGAAGTACCGCAAGATTACGAAGGAACCGTGCTGAACCTGGCGGACGCGTCGCTGTACGCAGGCGACACCGCGAACCTGTCAGCGGCCAGCGGGCCAAGCGATCTGGCATACGTCATCTACACGTCGGGATCGACGGGACAGCCGAAAGGGGTCATGGTCGAGCACAGCGGCTTAACGAACATGATGGTTGCACTGCATAGCAAATATCCTTGCGGGGAAGAGGAAGCTTATTTGCTGAAGACGAGCTATACGTTCGACGTGTCCTTGACGGAACTGTTCGGCTGGATACCGGGCGGAGGAAAAGTGGTCGTGGCGGCGCCGGGCGCCGAGAGAGATCCACGGGAGCTGCTCCAGGTCATTGGCGATAACCGGGTGACGCATATCAACTTTGTACCTTCCATGCTGCAGCTGTTCATGGCGGAGGCGGGAACGAGCGGGGGAGCGGCTCCATCGTTGCAGTACCTGTTTATCGCGGGCGAAGCGTTCCCGACGGAGATGGCACGGCGAGCTTGCCAGCAGTGGCCGCATGCCCGAATCGAGAACATTTACGGGCCGACGGAGGCCACGATCTATGCGACGCAAGAGGCGGTTACTGCGCATACGGAGAAGGTTGGAATCGGCAAACCGCTGCCGAACGTTCGCACGTATGTCGTTGACCGGGCGAACAAGCTAGCGCCGATCGGGGTGCCGGGGGAGCTGTGCATCGCGGGAGACGGTTTGGCGCGCGGGTACTTGAACCGTCCAGAGCTGACGGCGGAGAAGTTCGTGGACAACCCGTTCGAACTTGGCGAGCGGATGTACCGGACGGGAGACTTGGCCAGATGGCTGCCGGACGGGAATCTGGAGTACATGGGCCGGATCGACGAACAGGTGAAAATCCGGGGGTACCGGATCGAGACAGGCGAAATTGTACACCGTCTGCTGCAGCACGTGGACGTGAAGGAAGCGGTCGTCGTCGTCCGGAAGGACGAGAAGGACGAAGCTTACTTGTGCGCGTATGTGGTGAGCGGCGGTGCGTTTGATGGATCGGAGCTGCGTTCATATTTGAAGCGCAGCCTGCCAGAGTACATGGTGCCGTCGTACTTGGTTGAAGTGGAGCGGATTCCGCTGACGGCTAACGGCAAGGTGGACCGGAAGGCGCTGCCGGAGCCGCAAGGGCTGGTGCAGGCGGGAAGCGAATACGTCGCGCCGCGAAGCGAGACGGAGACGAAGATGGCGGCGATTTGGCAGGATGTGCTCCGAATTGAACAAGTCGGCATCCAAGACAACTTCTTCGAGCTGGGCGGCGATTCGATCAAAGCGATCCAGATCGTGTCCAGGTTAAGCTCGGAAGGCCTGAAGCTGGCGGTCCGGGATATGTTCACGCATCCGACGATCGAGGAAGTCAGCCGATATCTTCAGGTCACGACCCAGGCAGCAGCCGAAGAAGGGACTGTGGAGGGCGAGGTCGCGCTCAGTCCGATCCAGCGGTGGTTTTTTGAGCAACGTATCTCTCAAAGCCATCATTGGAATCAGGCGATGATGCTGTACCGCGCGGACGGTTTCCGGGAAGCGCTCGTGGAGGAAGTCGCGGTCAAGCTGACGGAACACCACGACGCGCTGCGGATGGTGTACAGGCAAGAAGCAGGGAAGATCGTGCAGATGAACCGGGGGACGGAAGAGCAAGCGTTCCGCCTGCATGTAGTCGACGTCTCGGCGGAAGAGGACGTCAGCGCCGCGGTCGAGCGCGAGGCGATGCTTGTCCAGCAGGCGATGAATCTGGAAACGGGCCCGTTGATGCAGCTTGGATTGTTCCGGACGGGAAGCGGCGATCATCTGCTGATTGCGATCCATCACCTTGTCGTGGACGGGGTGTCCTGGCGAATTCTGTTGGAGGATTTCGCAGCGGGATACGAGCAGCGGCTGCGGGGCGAGGTTGTCGCCTTGCCAGGCAAAACTCATTCGTACCGGACGTGGTCGGAGCGGATGGGGATCTATGCACAGAGCCGGGAACTGCTGAGGGAAGCTGCATATTGGCGGCAGGAGCAAAGCGTCAACGTGCAACCACTCCCCAAAGACGGTGAAAGCGGCGTAGCTCGTACCATCGGGAGCAGCACAAGTATGGCGATTAGCTTAAGCGAGACGGAAACGAAAAACTTGCTGACGGGAACGCACCATGCGTATAAGACGGAAATGAACGATGTACTGCTCGCGGCGCTTAGCCATGCAGGAATGGACGGGGCACGAGACGCTGGCTATTCACCTGGAGGGACACGGCCGCGAAGAAGTATTGGATGACGTGGACGTGACGAGAACGGTAGGTTGGTTTACGAGCATTTACCCTGTCGTCTTCGAATTGAAGAAGGCGGAAGGAATATCCTACTGGGTCAAATCGTTCAAGGAGAAGCTAAGACGGATTCCGAACAAAGGCGTGGGATACGGCATGCTGAAGTATATGACGCCTGCGGAAAAAAGCAGCATTGGAAGCGGGATGTTGCCGGAAATCAGCTTCAACTACTTGGGGCAATGGAATCGGGAAATGGATACCGGGGCCATGTCGATGTCCGAGCTTTCAGCTGGGCTGTCGATGAGCCCGCAATCGGAACGGGCCTATGCGCTGGACATTGCAGGGAGCGTTATCGACGGACAACTGACGCTGAGTGTGACGTACGACAAGCAGGAGTACCGCGAAAGCACGATGCAAGCATTGCTTGCCAATTACAAAAAGCAACTGCTTTCGGTTGTCGCGCATTGCATGCAGCAAAGCGATACCGAGCTGACCCCGAGCGATGTTTGTAGCGAACCAATGCCGCTAGTCACCTTCGATAAACTTCGCAAGCAACTGGCAAGTAGCGGCAGCGGCGAGATGGTTTCCATGTACCCGCTGTCTCCGATGCAAGAAGGCATGCTGTTCCAAGCG
>NZ_LIUT01000003.1:0-2111 GCF_001277345.1 Paenibacillus solani | reverse complement strand
GAAATTAGCTTCAACTACTTGGGGCAATGGGATCGGGAAATGGATGCCGGGGCCATGTCGATGTCGGGTCTTTCTGCAGGGGCGTCGATGAGCCCGCAAGCGGGACGGGCTTGTGCGCTGGACATTGTAGGGAGCGTAATCGACGGAAAACTGACACTGGTCGTGACGTACGACCAGCAGGAGTACCGCGAAAGCACGATGCAAGCATTGCTGGCTAATTATAAAAAGCAGCTGCTTTCGATCGTCAACCATTGCATGCAGCAAACCGAGACCGAACTTACCCCGAGTGATGTTGGGATCGAACCAATGTCTTTGGACATTTTCGAGCAGCTCTTAACGCGGTTGAATGATTTGTAATGTGAGATCGCTGTTATTCATAATTTGTAAACGAAAGATAGGTGATTGTAATGAGTGGTGTCGGCAACCGTAACGTGGTTTCCATGTACCCGCTGTCTCCGATGCAAGAAGGCATGCTGTTCCAAGCGCTAATNCTAATGGAACCGCAGTCGTCTGCGTATTTCGATCAATTGTCGTTTGTGATTCAAGGGTCGCTGCATGAAGCTCATCTGGAGAAGAGCCTCTCCCTTCTGATGGAACGGCATGATATCTTTCGAACGGTGTTTATGTACGAGGGATTGGAAAAGCCCCTGCAAATCGTACTCAAAGAGCGCAACCCTTCGATTGTTTTCGAAGATTATACAGGGTTAACGGAAGATGAAATCAAGCACAATGTGGAGCGGTTCAAGCAATTGGATCGGGAAGAAGGATTCGATCTCACGAAAGATGTGCTATTACGGGTTGCTGTATTAAGGACGGGAGAGAGCCGTTACGAGTTGGTTTTGAGCCACCATCATATCTTGATGGACGGCTGGTGCAGGGGTATCGTCTTAAAGGAATTCTTTTATATTTATATGCAACTTTGCGGCGGCAAATCGATAGATTTGCCTGCCGTGAAGCCCTATATCCACTTCATCAAGTGGCTGAAAGAGCAGGATCGCGAAGAAGCGCTGGGCTACTGGAGAGATTATTTGGCGGGATATGAGCAGCGGGCGGCGATCCCTGCAAGCGGCAATTCTACCAGTGGGGCTTACGTGCCGGAAGAAATTCACCATTCGTTCTCGGAGACATTGACCGAGCGTTTGACGAAATTGAGCAAACGTCATCAGGTTACGATGAACAGCATGATGCAGACGGCATGGGGCATGTTGCTGTGCAGCTACAACAATATTGATGATGCGGTGTTCGGTGCGGTCGTGTCGGCCTGCAGAAATCGAGGGCGTCGAGAACATGGTAGGGCTGTTTATCAACACGCTGCCCGTTCGTCTAAGCCCGAACGAAAATGCGGGCACGTTCATCGAAATGGTCAAACGGTTACAGCAACGAGCGCTCGATTCGGAGAAGGCCGGATACATCTCTTTGGCCGAGATTCAAGCACAAACGGAACTGAAACAAAACTTGATCGATCACCTGTTTGTCTTTCAGAACTATCCGGAAGTCTACGAAATAAGCGGGCAATCCGAGAATCAGGATTTTCAGATTACGAATATTCAAAGTTTCGAGCATACCAATTATTCGTTAAGCGTCATGATGTATGTACAGGCAAACCGGCTTGTGATTAAAATCGGTTTCAATGCGTCGGAACACTGCAGAGATAACATCGAACGAGTCATCAGCCATATGGAGACCATTCTGGAGCAAGTGGCGGCACGGCCAGACGTGCGGCTGGACGAGATGGAGTTGGTCGGGGAAGAAGAGAAGCGTCAGCTGCTGGAGACGTTTAACGACACGAAGGCGGAGTATCCGAAGGATCAATCGATCCACGCGCTGTTCGAGCAGCAGGCGGAAAGGACGCCGGAAGCTGCTGCGGTCATATTCGAGTCTGCGCGGATGACGTATGGGGAGCTGAACGCGAAGGCGAACCAGTTGGCGCAAGCGCTGCGTTCGCGTGGCGTCGGTGCGGACCGGATCGTGGGGATCATGGCGGAGCGCTCGGTGGAGATGATCGTGGGGATACTCGCGATCCTCAAGGCCGGTGGGGCGTACTTGCCGATCGACCCGGCGTATCCGGCAGAGCGGATCGCGTACATGCTGGAAGACAGCGGGGCTGATCT
>NZ_LIUT01000001.1:3601672-3624640 GCF_001277345.1 Paenibacillus solani | reverse complement strand
CGATCCGTACGTGCTGGAAGAAATTCATCATTCGTTCTCGGAGGCATTGACCGAGCGTTTGACGAAATTGAGCAAACACCATCAGGTTACGATGAACAGTATGATGCAGACGGCATGGGGCATGTTGCTGTGCAGCTACAACAACACCGACGATGCAGTGTTCGGTGCGGTCGTGTCGGGGCGTCCTGCGGAAATCGAGGGCGTCGAGAACATGGTGGGGCTGTTTATCAACACGCTGCCCGTTCGACTAAGCCCGAAAGAACACGCGGAAACGTTCATTGAAACGGTCAAAGGGTTACAGCAAAGAGCGAGGGATTCGGAGAAATACGATTACATTTCCTTGGCCGAGATTCAAGCGCAATCGGATCTGAAACAAAACCTGATCGATCACCTGTTTATCTTTCAGAACTATCCGGAAGTCTACGAAATAAGCGGGCAATCCGAGAATCAGGATTTTCAGATCACGGATGCTCAAAGTTTTGAGCATACCAACTATTCGTTAAGCGTGATCATGCATTTGCGTTCGAACCGGCTCGGCATCAAAATCGGTTTCAATGCGTCGGAACATGGTAGAGATAATATCGAACGAGTCATCAGCCATTTGGAGACCATTCTGGAGCAAGTGTCGGCACGGCCGGACATGCGGCTGGACGAGATCGAGCTGGTCGTAGAAGAAGAGAAGCGTCACCTGCTGGATACGTTTAACGACACGAAGGCGGAGTATCCGAAGGACCAAACGATCCAGGCACTGTTCGAGCAGCAGGCGGAGCGAACGCCGGCAGCTGAGGCGGTCGTATTCGAGTCTGAACGGTTGACGTATGGGGAGCTGAACGCGAAGGCGAACCAGTTGGCGCGGGTATTGCGGGCGCGTGGCGTCGGAGCGGACCGGATCGTGGGGATTATGGCGGATCGCTCGGTAGAGATGATCGTGGGGATTCTCGCAATACTAAAGGCCGGAGGCGCGTACTTGCCGATCGATCCTGCGTACCCGGCGGAGCGGATCGCGTACATGCTGGAGGACAGCGGCGCCGATTTGCTGCTCGTGTATGGGGGTGCACAAGTGCCTGCGGCGTACACGGGAGAGGCACTGTACCTGGCAGACGAGTCGCTGTACGCGGGGGATGCGTCGAACCTGCCTGCGGTAAATGGACCGAAGAATATGACGTACGTCATCTACACGTCTGGATCGACGGGTTTGCCAAAAGGAGTCATGATTACCCAACAGAACCTGGTCAACTATATCAGTTGGACGCAGAAGGTATACGTACAGGGAGATTCGCTGGACTTCCCTCTTTATTCGTCTATTGCTTTCGATCTCACGGTCACTTCTATTTTCACTCCGCTTGTGAGTGGCAATCGAATCGTCATCTATTCCGACCAAGACATAGTCATAGTTATGGAACGCATTTTGACTGAAAATAAAGTGGGGATCGTTAAACTCACCCCAACGCATTTAAGTCTGCTCGGCGAAATACCGATTACTTGTTCGAATCTGAAGCGGATCATCGTGGGAGGGGAGCAACTCGAAGCTCACGTGGCGAGGAAATTCACTAGTCGTTGTGAATTCCCCGTTGAAATCTTTAACGAATACGGCCCTACGGAAACCACAGTCGGTTGCATGATTTACCGATACGACGAGGCAAGGGAAGGCATGTACGCGGTTCCCATCGGCAAGCCGGCAGATAACGCAAAAATCTATGTGTTGGATGCAAGCCAGCGTCCTGTACCCCAGGGAGTTCCCGGAGAAATTTATATTGGAGGGGAAGGACTAGCTAGAGGTTATTTAAACCGTCCAGAACTGACGACGGAGAAGTTCGTGGACAATCCGTTTGAACCTGGTGAGCGGATGTACCGGACGGGGGATCTCGCAAGATGGTTGCCGGACGGGAACCTGGAGTACATGGGCCGGATCGACGAGCAGGTGAAAATCCGGGGGTACCGGATCGAGACGGGCGAAATCGTGCACGGTCTGCTGCAGCACGCGGACGTGAAGGAAGCGGTGGTCGTCGCCCGGAAGGACGAGCGAGGCGAAGCTTACCTGTGCGCGTACGTGGTGAGCGTGGAAGAATTCGACGCATCCGCGCTGCGTTCGTATTTGAAGCGCAGCCTGCCGGAGTACATGGTGCCGTCGTATCTGGTAGAAGTGGAGCGGATTCCGCTAACGGCCAATGGCAAGGTGGATCGGAAGGCGCTGCCGGAGCCGCAAGGGCTGGCGCAGGCGGGAAGCGAATACGTCGCGCCGCGAAGCGAGACGGAAGCAAAGCTGGCGGAGATTTGGCAGGACGTGCTTGGCCTTTCGCAGTCGGTGGGCATCCGGGACAACTTCTTCGAGCTGGGCGGCCACTCGCTCAAAGCGACGCAGCTGATGTCGCGCATCCAGAAGCAATTGGACGCGAGTGTGCCGCTGGGCGAAGTGTTCTCAAGCCCGACGGTAGAGGAACTTGCGGGGTATTTGGAAGTGGCGGCTACCAAGGAACGTTACGAGGCGATCGGCAAGGCGGAGCCGCGCGAATGGTATCCGGCCTCGCCTGCACAGCAGCGGCTATACGTGGTAAGTCAGCTGGACCCAAGGGGTATCAGCTACAACATACCGTGGGCGCTGGAGATTGCAGGGGAGTTGAATGCGGAGCGCGTGCAGGAGAGCTTGAACCTGCTGGCGGCGCATCACGAATCGTTCCGCACGTCGTTTGCGATGCAAAAAGGGGAATTGATGCAGCGCATCGCCGAGCGGGTGGAAGTAGCGCTGGAAGTAACGGAAAGCACGGAGGAAGAAGCAAAGACGCGGGTGAAGGCGTTCGTTCGTCCGTTTGATCTGGGCGAAGCGCCGCTTCTGCGTGCGGGACTGATCCGCCTGGAAGAGCGGCGGTACGTGCTGCTGCTGGACATGCACCACATCGTCTCGGACGGCACGTCGATGGACGTGTTCGTGGACGAGTTTACGCGATTGTACGCGGGCGAGCAGTTGGCGCCGCTTGCGATCCACTATAAGGATTATGCGGTATGGCTGCGTGAGAAGATGCAGGGCGAGGCGTACCAAGCTCAGGAGCAATACTGGCTGCAGGCGTTCGAGGAAGAGGCGCCGGTACTGCAGCTGCCGACGGACTACGAGCGGCCTGCGGTCCGCCGGTTCGAAGGGGAACGTACGGGTCAATTGTGGAGCGAGCACGAGACGGAACGGTTGAAGCAGCTGTGCGCGAAGCAAGGGGTTACGCTGTACATGGCGCTCTTGGCGGCGTACGGGGTGTTGCTGTCGCGCTATGCGGGGCAGGAGGATGTCGTCGTCGGTTCTCCGGTGGCGGGCAGAAGGCATCCAGATGCGGAACGGATGATCGGGATGTTCGTTAACACGCTGGCGATGCGCAGCCGCCCGACGGGAAGCAAACGGTTCGACGCGTACTTGGCGGAAGTGAAGGCCGCGGTGCTGGGCGCGATGGAGAACCAGGATTATCCGTTCGAGGAACTGGTGGAGAAGGCTGCGGTGCGGAGGGATATGAGCCGCAACCCGCTGTTCGACACGATGCTGGTGCTGCAGAACATGCAGATGAGCGAATGGAAGCCGGAAGGGTTAACGATTCGGCCGTACCCGCAGGAATATCGGATCGCGAAATTCGACCTGACGGTAGCTGCGGTCGAGCAGGAAGGACGGCTGTATTTCGACTGGGAATACAGCACGGCACTGTTTAAGCAGGAAACGGTTGAGCGCATGGGCAAACATCTAGCGGCGATCGTGGAGCAGATCGTAGAAACGCCGGACATACGGCTGGACGAGATCGAGCTGGTCGTAGAAGAAGAGAAGCGTCAGCTGCTGACGGTGTTTAACGACACAAAGGCGGAGTATCCGAAGGATCAAACGATTCAGGCGCTGTTCGAGGAACAGGCGGAGCGGACGCCGGAAGCGGAGGCGGTCGTATTCGAGTCTGCGGAAATGACATATGGGGAGCTGAACGCGAAGGCGAACAAGTTGGCGCGGGTATTGCGCGGCCAAGGGGTTGGCGCGGACCGGATTGTGGGGATTATGGCGGAGCGCTCGGTGGAGATGATCGTGGGCATTCTCGCGATTCTGAAGGCTGGCGGCGCGTACTTGCCGATTGACCCGGCGTATCCGGCAGAGCGGATCGCGTACATGCTGGAAGACAGCGGGGCTGATCTGCTGCTTGTATACGGGGACGTGGAAGTACCGCCTGGGTATCCGGGACAGGTGCTGAATCTGGGGGACGCGTCGCTGTACGCAGGCGACACCTCGAACCTGCCAGCGGCAAGCGGGCCGAACGACATGGCGTATGTCATCTATACATCAGGATCGACGGGACAGCCGAAGGGGGTCATGGTCGAGCACGTTTCGCTGGTGAATTTGTCGACATGGCACTGTCGTTACTTTGAAGTGAGGGATACGGATCGCGCGACGCAGTACGCGGGAATCGGTTTTGACGCTGCCGTATGGGAAATATTCCCCTACCTCATGAGCGGGGCGGCGATCTATTTGGCCAGTCCGCATATTCGTACGGATTTCGAGGCGTTAAGCCGGTTTTACCAGGAGAACGGGATCACGGTCTCGTTTCTGCCAACGCCGGTATACGAGCAGTTCGCGGAGCAACCCGGCCATTCTCTTCGCGCGCTGCTTACCGGCGGCGATACATTAGGGAAAACGAAGAGATCCGGGTATCGATTATCCAACAATTACGGACCAACGGAGAATACGGTGGTTGCGACCAGCGGCTGGGTAGAAGCCGAAGAAGGGGTTCCTTCAATCGGCAAGCCGATACAGAACGTACGGATTTATGTGGTGAATCAATCGAACCAACTGCAGCCGATCGGGGTGCCGGGGGAGCTGTGCATCGCAGGAGACGGTTTGGCACGCGGATATTTAAACCGTCCGGAGTTGACGGCGGAGAAGTTCGTGGACAACCCATTTGAACCTGGCGAGCGGATGTACCGGACGGGAGACCTGGCCAGATGGCTGCCGGATGGGAACCTGGAGTACATGGGCCGGATTGACGAACAGGTGAAAATCCGGGGGTACCGGATTGAGACGGGCGAAATTGTACACCGTCTGCTGCAGTACGCGGACGTGAAGGAATCGGTGGTCGTCGCCCGGAAAGACGAGCGGGGAGAAGCGTACTTGTGCGCGTACGTGGTGAGCGGCGGTGCATTCGATCCATCTGAACTGCGTTCACATTTGAAGCGCAGCTTGCCGGAGTACATGGTGCCGTCGTACTTGGTGGAAGTGGAGCGGATTCCGCTGACGGCCAACGGCAAGGTGGACCGGCGGGCGCTGCCGGAGCCGCAAGGGCTGGTGCAGGCGGGAAGCGAATACGTCGCGCCGCGAAGCGAGACGGAAACGAAGCTGGCGGAAATTTGGCAGGACGTGCTTGGCCTTTCGCAGCCGGTGGGCATCCGGGACAACTTCTTCGATCTGGGCGGCCACTCGTTAAAAGTGATAGAACTCGTGGCCGTCATGAGAGAACATGGATTTTCCATCGAACCGCAAAGCATCTACAAAGGCATGACAATCGAGGAAATTTCAAAAATGATAATAATGGACGACGTCTTGACCGAAATGGAGAGCAGCGTGAATGCTGCGTTGATAGCGGCAAAAGCTAAGGAAGTCGAAGAGTAAAAGGAGGATAACAGGTGGAAAATACTCTGAAATTGTTGTGCTTCCCTTATGCGGGAGGTTCGTCCTTTTCGATTTATCGCCAATGGACCAAGTGGCTAAGCCCCATTCAACTCATCCCCATAGAACTGCCTGGCAGAGGATCCAGAATGGAGGAACCGCTCTTATATTCTTTGGAGGAATTGGAAGAAAACTTGTTTCAAGATATTGTCCGAAATCACATACAAGAGAATGACCGTGTGGCCTTGTTCGGTCACAGCATGGGAAGTTTGCTGGCTTATCGAATTGGATTGCGCATAGGGACCGACTCTCCCTATTCGCTTGTCCATACCTTTCTATCGGGATTCGATCCCCTTCATCTCCCAAGGAAAAAAGTATATCATCGGATGTCAGATCGTGAGTTCATGCACGAAATGTGCGAATTGGGCGGAACTCCAATAGAAGTGATGCAACATGAAGTCATGCGCAATACCTTTTTGCCCGTTCTGCGTGCCGATATTCAAGTGGTAGAGACCTATTTGGAATCGGACCGCAACGTTGCCGACTGCAAACTTGCATGCGATATGTCTGTTCTGTACGGATTCCATGACAACACGATGTCTGATAGAATCCATTCGTGGAATCGATACACGCATTGTCGGACGGAGTTCAAGGGATTCGAAGGAGACCATTTTTTCATCGTGAATGACAATCAGCGGGAAGTTCCAACATATGTCCGCAAAGTTTTAATGGAAAAACTGGCGGTTTCCATTTAGGAGGGAACAATTTGGAGAGAGACATTATTTACGAAGTATCATCCTGAATTTCGAAAGTGCATAAGATCAAGGCAAGATGCTGAAGCAATAGCGACTTGAGGTGTGAAAATGTAGGGATTTCCCATACCGAAAGGAGGCCCCCTTCCCACTGAAGAGGAGGTCTCCTTTTTCCATGTAAAATTCTGATGAATCTTTGTTAGCGACCGGCAAAGTCCTTCATGAGCGGCCAGGAGCATCCCCATCATTACTCCGAATACCAGACCGACAATTAAGCTTCTTATAATTCCTGCACGTCAATGAAATGTTTTGCCGGTTTTAACTTCTGTTTGGACCTGGGCCATAATGAATTCCTCCTTTGGTAATATGGTTTTTACTTTTGGAATGTGGAATTCAACAATTATGCAAAAAGTTATTTTTTCTCCAGCAAGGTTTATGAATGCGGTTATACGATGGAACTGAGGCATATATCAATCCCACTTCCCAACAGAACGGTTCTTAGGGGAAAAGAAGATGAGTTTGCAAGCTTGTTTTTGTTTTAGTAATCAAGAAAAAAATCAAGGTAATTTACATTTTAACGAACATTATTGTGGGATATATTGTACTATAATGGTATAATTTACCTTAGTCCTTATTTTTGTATGTATATAAGCAAGAGGGGGTTGAATAGTGACTGCACCTGAAAAGAGAACAAAACTTGGTTTGTCTGAAGTTATCGAAGGCAACCTAAGGAGCTTGCAGAAATCTTCTATGAACAAGGAACTAGACGGATTTAAGAGCGATCATGCTTTTCAGAAGATCCGTTTAGAGGCAAGCACGGTCTCAGTTATAACGGAATTCATTCGCCAGCATCAGCTTTGCATGCCTTCTTTCCTAACGGCGGTATGGTCTGTTTTACACTCTCATTATGTCAATCATTACGAGGTAGCTGTTTGGCATTCCGTGATATCGGATGCAGCAGAAGACGCCTGCAACCAGCGTGATCCGCTTCTTATACATATTCAGAATGAAGACCGGTTTTATGATTTGGTTCATAAGGTTAAGACGCAAATGGATCATGGGAAAAGAGAAGGTGAAGACAGGATTGAAACATTCACGCAAGCCGAAACGTGTTCCACGGACTCGACGGAATCGGATGAATGTTCCATTTCCGGCATAGTAAAGACGCAATGGAGCCCGATCGGCAACATCTCTTCATACGAGACGAACCAGCCGATGATCGCATTTTTGTACGAGTCCCGACTGGGCGAACTAGAATATACGGTTCAGTATGATAGAAGGTATTTGGATAAAGTGCAGATGTATACGCTTGCAGGACAATTCCAAGTATTGCTGAAAGGCGTATTGTATGGCCCAGAGAAACCTGTGCTGTCCCACCCGTTCCTCACTGCAAGTGAAGGGAAACAATTCATCCGCTGGAATGATACGGACAGGGCGTATTCTAAGCATAAAACCGTTCATCAATTAGTCGAGGAACAGGCGGCCAGAACGCCGGAAGCAGTTGCCGTGGAGTTTCGTGAGCAGAAGCTGAGCTACTCCGAATTAAACCGCCGAGCTAACCGAATTGCCCGTATTATTATGGATGCGTACCGAGCTAAAGGGCAGTTTAAGCAGCTGCCGACCATGCCTGTAACCCTTGTTATGGATCGAAGCGCAGATGTGCTTCCAGCCATGTTGGGAGTGATGAAGGCCGGAGGGGCTTACCTTCCGGTGGATCCCGCTTATCCTAAGGAACGCATTCGGTTTATTTTGGAGGATGCGCAGACGCAAGTGATTCTAACAACCCGACAATTGGCGGCCAAGTTGAAGCCGATCATCCGTCAAGTTAGCTTGGAGGAACCGCAGCTTATTTGTATCGACGAGTGTCTTGCGCAGCATGGCGGATCAGATGAAAATGTGAACACAGAGGTCAAGCCAAGCGATCTGGCATACGTCATCTATACGTCCGGTTCCACGGGAAACCCGAAGGGTGCGCTGATCGAACACGCCGGACTTGTTGCGCTGATTCCCTATCTGATCGACAAGTTTGGTCTAACTCCGAATACAAGGGTGACGCAGTTCGCTTCCATTAGCTTCGACGCTTCGGTTTATGAGTGGATCGGGACGTTATCAGTCGGCGGAACGCTCGTTGTCCTGTCGGATGACGAACTGCCGCCTTACGCCGATATCTCGGACATACTAGAGCAAAAAAATATTCATGTTACCATGCTGCCGCCCTCCATAATAAAAACGATGACAAAGCGTGACTTGCCTGGCCTGCGAACGATCGTGTCAGCCGGAGAAGCTTGCACGCCTGATCTTGTGATGGATTGGGGAAAAAATCGGTTATTCCTGAATGCTTACGGCCCGACGGAAGTGACAATTATTTGTTCTGTTGCGATATGCAAGCCGGGAACAACGGTTACAATCGGGCGGCCTGTTTCGAACAAACGTCTGTTCGTCCTGAATCCTTCCGGACATCCGGTTCCGATCGGTGTTCCCGGCGAGTTATGGGTGGGCGGTATAGGACTGGCCAGAGGCTACTTGAACCGCAAAGAGCTGACTAAGGAGCGCTTCGTCCACAAAGAGATGGTAATGGGAGAGGGCCATACTCCTCGAATAGAGAGGCTATACAAAACCGGAGATATCGTAAAGTGGACGCCGGACGGGGAATTAATATATTTAGGCCGCAGTGACGATCAGGTTAAGATTAGAGGCTACCGCATTGAGCTTGGAGAAATCGAGAATCAGATTCGGAACTATCCGGGTATCGGGCAATGCTTGGTCAGGGCGTGGTACGATGGGCATTATCAGAAGCTGGCGGCTTATTATACGTCCTCCACAGAGCTGAAAGAGGCCGAATTGATGCAGCACTTGACCGCCGTATTGCCATCTTACATGATACCTTCTTACTTTTGCCGACTTGAAGAGTTTCCTTTGAATGCAAACGGTAAAATAGATCGGTCGGCGCTTCCACATCCGATTGCGGTGGAGAACCATTCTTTCGAAGAGGAGACGGAAGCGGGAGAGGACGAAATGGAGAAGCGGCTGCTGCACGTTTGGCGGCACCTGCTTAAGCGGCAAAACATAGGCGTTAACGACCACTTTTATGCTGTTGGGGGAGATTCGATTCTTGCCATTCAGTCAGTGTCTATGGCTAGGGATCAGGGAATCGTCTTCACTCCTAGACAATTGGCGGACAATCCGAGTGTAAAGGAGTTGGCGGCTGTAGCCGCTTGGCAGGACGGCGATGAGCCGAAGGAGCAAGACATCGATTGGGAGGGCGAATTCGGGCTGACGCCGATTCAGCACTGGTTTTTCGAGCAGCGGTTTGAAGAACCAAATTACTTCAATCAGTCTCATATGTTGGTGCTCAACCATTGCGATGCTGCGAAGCTGGAGTCTGCCGTTAATCGGTTGATCCGGCTGCATCCGGAGCTGGCGGTACAATTCGTGAAGAGCGGGAATACGTATGTACAGCGTTACCGAACGGATGCTAGCGTGGAAGTTGCCTCATATATGATCCGAGAGACAGAGGCCCCTGATCCGGAAATTGCCGCCATATGTGCGAAGTGGCACGGGGGACTGGAATACGAGTCGGGAACGATGCTTTGTGCCGGAATGATTGAGGGACACCTTGACGGTAAAATTCGTCTGTTCATTACGGTTCATCATCTAGTCATCGACGGAGTCTCCTGGCGCATTTTGCTTCAAGATCTGTATCAGCTATATCATGGCACCGAGCTGCCACCGGTTCAGAGCCCCTTCAAGAAGTGGCAGGCTGCGATCACGGACTATGTATCCAAAGAAGAAACTGTCCGTCATGTGGCCTACTGGACTGAGGTGCTGAAGCGAACGGGCGCATTCCAGTTACCGGTAGATCATTGTGCAGATAACAGAAGCTGCACTGAATCTGCAGAGCTTGTCGCAACGCTGCAGCCAAGCGATACGCAGCGGTTGTTGCATCAGTGTGCCCATGCTTATCATACGCAAATCAACGATTTGCTGCTTACGGCTTGGTCGCTTATGTTGTCAACCTGGTCCGAACAGGAAACAGTCGCCTTTCGGCTAGAGGGGCATGGACGGGAGCACTGCGTATCGGACATGAACTTAACCAGATCGATTGGCTGGTTTACGTCGATGTTTCCCGTTTGCATTCAGGTGCCGTCTGAAAGTTCTTTAGGAGAAACGATCAAATCCGTCAAGGAACAGTTGCGCCGCATCCCTGACCATGGCATTTCATACGGCGCTCTACGGTACTGCCATTTATCTAAGCAGGTTCGAACCTCTTTAACAGCTTCCGAGCCGCAGGCGCTTTTCAACTATTTAGGCCAGTTCGATTTTACGGAAATGGAAGAAGAAGCGGCAAGTGAATGGCTGAACTTCACGAGTGATACCGCACAGGACCATAGTTCATCCAGGAACCACGGAACTAGTCTTTTGGAACTTAACTGCTCTATCATTCAAGGCAGGTTGCATTTGTTTATGAAATACTCTAAACGTCATTACGAGGAAGCAACGATTGCCCGGTTGACCCAAACCTTCATTTCCTACCTGCTTTCGGTCATCGAGCATTGTGAGGATAAAGAGGTCGAAGAGTTTACGCCAAGTGATTTTCCGCTCGCTTCGCTTGATCAACATTCGCTTGATCAGATCGTAAACATGTACCATTCGCAATACGGTCTGGATCAGGTAATGCCGCTAAGTCCGATGCAGAAAGGTCTTTTGTTCCATTATTTAGATCATGTGTCCTCTGACCAATATGTAGTGCAGACGAGTTGGAAATACAATGGCCGGCTCGATGTCGATCGATATCGGGAAGCGTGGCAGCGAGTCATTGCCGAAAATGATTGCTTACGGACATGCTTTGTTTGGGAAGCGATGGACGAGCCGGTACAGTGCATCGTTCAAAAAACGAAACTGGATTGGACAGTAGTGGATATCAGCTCGCAAACTCTGGATCGGCTGCAAGAGTACTTGGAACGGTGGATGACATTGGACCGCGAACGCCGCTTCGATCTGCGACAGCCTGCGTACCGGCTTGCGCTTTTTCAGAACGGTCCGGAGGAATGGGCGGTTGTTTGGAGCTACCATCACATTTTGCTTGACGGATGGAGCCTTCCGCTGCTGCTTAATCGAGTTCATGACATTTATGCATGCAGTTTACAGGCCATAACACCTAAGCGCAATCCATCTCTCTCATTCGAACCCTACATACGGTGGCTGATCTCGAAGGACCGGACAGAAGCTGAAGGGTTCTGGAAGGCTTATTTGGCTGACGTTACCGAGCTGACCCCGCTTCCGATGGACATAAGCGGCAAGAGCTTCGAAGCGCACCCACCGATTCGCACACAGCAGATCGAGACGTTGCAGCTAGACGCGGACTTTACAGGACGCATAGCAATGTATGTGCAGCAAACGCAAATATCGCTCAATACGTTGGTGCAGTTCGCTTGGGGAAAAGTACTGCAAGTTCTTCATGACGTGGATGTTACTGTATTCGGCATGGTCGTATCCGGTCGAGGGTCCGACCTTCCCAAAGCGGATCGGATCACCGGTTTGTTGATTAATACGCTTCCTTTGGTAATGCAGTGGAATACTGACCAATCCGTCACTAGCTATTTAAAAGACCTCCATCACACGATTCACAAGCTGAACGATTACTGCTATATCAGTCTGACCGAATTGAAAGATTGGAGCTCCGTTCAAAGTCCTACGCTGTTTCAAAGCATCGTCGCCTTCGAAAATTATGTGAACGACTACCGCCAGCCGGCAATCGGACTGAATATGATTGCGATGGAGGAACGCGAGAAAACGAGTTATCCGCTCACCATTACTATTGCAAGTGATGGAGAACACATTACCATCAAGCTCATGTACGATGCTGAGCGGTTGGAGCAAGAAACGGTTCGCAGGTTGACGGTGTATCTGCGCCATGCCTTGCATGCTGCGGTGGAGCACCCCGATTGTGCTGTCCGAGACATTGTTTTGCTATCCGAAGACGATTACGAACGAATTGTCTATGATTGGAACCGTACGTTCACCGAATATCCAAGGGAGAGTTCAGTAGTCGAGCTGTTCGAGGAACAGGCCCGGCTTCTGTCTGACCAACCGGCGGTGATTGCATACGATCGGGTTGTAACTTACGAGAGACTGAGCCGATTGTCCCGGCATGTGGCAAACTTGCTCGAGGAGGAGGGTGTGGTTCACGGTCAGTTTATTGGTGTATGTTTGCCGCGTTCTCTCGAATTTATCGTTTCGATTCTCGGCATTTTGAAGGCGGGATGCACCTATGTACCGATTGATCCCGATTTCCCGGCGGAACGTACGCGCGATATGATCCGGGACGCTGGACTGGATATGATCATCACCTTACGAAGCGGGGCGGACAGCGTAACGGAGGCTGGACAAGGTACCCGCTTGAAGTTGATTTACGCTGATGATTTCGATGTTGTTCCTTCCATGGGGCAGGAGGAAAAAGGCGCCGGGCCCGCGACAGCCAGTGATCTTGCCTACCTGATGTATACGTCCGGTTCAACGGGCAGACCGAAGGGGGTTATGGTCGAGCATCGCAGCATTGTTCGTCTAGTGAAAAATACGAACTATTTTCCGTTTTCTCCAGATATGAGACTGCTTTATACCGGTTCGCCCGTATTTGACGCTTCTACGTTTGAAATATGGGGTACGCTGCTGAACGGGGGCCGTTTGTTCGTCGTTTCCAAAGATGATCTTATGAACATCAGCCTGTTGAAGCAGCAGATGAAAGCATGGGACATTAACTCGTTATGGCTTAGTGCCGCCTTATGCAATCAGTGGATCGAGGAGAACGTATCAATGTTCGCCGGACTTCGCTCGTTAATCGTAGGCGGAGAGGTGCTATCGGCGAGGCCGATCAATCGTCTCCGGCTCGCGTATCCGTCACTTACGATCCTGAACGGCTATGGTCCAACGGAGAACACCACCTTTTCGACAAGTTATCCGATTGAACGTCCCTTTGAACGTGATATCCCTATCGGCAAACCGATCAGCAATACGACCTGCTATATTTTAAACGCAAGGGGAGGCGTTCTGCCTGTCGGCGCTGTCGGAGAAATCTACGTAGGAGGGGACGGCGTCGCACGGGGCTATTGGAAGCAGGAGGAACTGACGGGCAAGGTGTTTGTTCCGAATCCGTTTGCCTCTGCTGAGGATCGCGACAAAGGAAGAAATTTGGTGCTGTATCGGACCGGGGATCGCGGAAGATGGCTGCCGGACGGCAATATCGAGTATATCGGGCGGAGCGATGGACAGTTGAAGCTTCGAGGCATCCGGATCGAACTCGGGGAAATCGAGCACCGTCTTAGCAGCTTTCCTGCTGTGAAACAAAGTCTCGTTCTCGGCCGAGAGGTTCACGGGGAACTACGCTTGATCGCTTATTATACATCGGACAAAAATGAGCAGGAAGAGGAGCTTTCAGCCTACATGGCTAGGTGCCTTCCATCGTATATGCTGCCTTTCCGGTATGTTTGGTTGGATTCATTTCCGTTAACGGTGAACGGAAAAGTTGATCGGAGAATGCTCCCATTTCCGGAAGTGCATCACACCAAACAGGATTTCGAATCAGGTGCCTTGACGGACCTGGAACAACAAATGGAGCAGATCTGGCGTCATGTGCTGAAGCTCGATTATATCGGCAAGCATGAAGAATTTCACTCACTCGGAGGGCACTCGCTCCATGCGCTGCGTATGGTCAGCATGCTGCAAAAGAATGGGTATTCGGTTACGGTCAATCAAATCTTACGGGAACAAACAATTGAACGGCTGGCCCGCTCCTTGAGCGGGACACTTTCAGATCCGCCTCCGGCTTCCGCCGTCATTTCGGATACAGATATGAGATCAACGGGGCAGAAGACGTACCCGAATAACGGATTTCCGCTATCGGCCGTGCAAAGACGTTTCTTCAAACGAGACTTGAAAAACCGCAACATGTTCAATGTCCCTTATCTAGGGTTGCTCAAGCAGCGTACGACTAACCATGAGCTGAACCGTGCGTTACAGCTTCTGGTTCATAGACATGCGGCGTTGCGGTTGACTTTTGCTCGGCTTGATCATGGTGAGTGGTACCAATACGAGCGGGAACTCGATATGAACCGGATGTTTACTTACGTCGATTTGCGGGAGAAAGCCGCTTCCCAAGACATTTTTATCTCTGAGTACTGCTCCAATCTTCAGCATGGATTCAATATCGAAACTGGACCATTATGGAAAGTCGTATTGTTTGACCATTACATCGGCGGATGCGGGCAGGTATTGCTGCTCCTGTTCCATCATTCGATTTTTGACGGGATGTCGATGAATATCGTTTTGGATGATTTAAGACAACTTCTCTTATCGGACTTGGGAGAAGATGATGAACAGGACGATGAAATAGGAAGCAGCTACCGCGATTGGTGTGAGGCGCTGACACAATACGCAGCCAGCGGCATTTCGGCCGAGGCAGAAGCCTATTGGAGAGATGTTGTCGAAGGAGGCAGGTCGTTGCAGACCGACCGAGAAACGGAGGAATGGCCTCTCCACAGTCATATGGCAACGATCACGTTTGATTTGCTGGAAGGCACCGAGCAAGTAAAGCAATTGAAGGCATTTGCGGCTGAGCATCAAACTAGCCCTCTTGGAGTCATGTTGGCGGTATTGTCGCGGACTTGCTTCGACTTAAAAAAGCAGTCGGACCTGCTACTGCACCTGATGTCCTACCAGCGTGAGTCCTTTTTGCCGGGGATCGCGATTGACCGCACGGTCGGATTTTTTGCCGGGGCATATCCAGCACGAATCCGCATCGGTAAGCAGGAACTTGCAGGCGATTCTGAGGCGCTGCTGGAGCATGTCAAACGGACGCTGCAAGATATTCCTAATGAAGGTATGGACTATTTTGCTTTGCGGCATATCGTACCGGAACTTCATCCGGAGACGGTGCCTTTTATCGATGGAAGCCGCATGCTGTTCCATTATCAATCGGAGGAAACAGCTTGGCAGGCCGACGATCTCTACGAGCCGTTGCCCCTTCCGTTTGGAAATACCAATGCGCCGGACAACCCTTCCGCTTATTGGTTAAATATGACGGCTTGCTTGAAGCGGGACAGGCTGAGCTTGACCTGTTATTACAGCACGCTACATTACGAAAAACAAACGGTGGCCGGGCTGGTGCACCGGTTTGCAACATATTTGCGCCAAGGCATCGAAGTTAAATCGTTCACAATTATAGGTGAAGGGAGCTTTTGTCATGAAAATTTATGGATTTTGCCCGTTTTTTAACGAAAACCGGGTGGCGCAAATTAAACTGAAAGAAGATGCCCACTGGATCGACGAGCTTCACGTGATCGAGGCTAACAAGACATTCAGCTATGCGGACAAGCCCCGGAACTTCGATCCAGCTTATCTCGGTCCGAAGGTGGTTTACCATTCGCTTCATGCCGACAACGTGTTTCGCAAGCCGGAGCGGCACCAATTGTATTTTAACCCGGAGACTTGCCAAGCGGCGAACTTTGACCGCTGGTATTGGCGTTTGCTGAGCTACAACAGCGCATTTTATAACGAAGCGTATCAGAGAAGCCGGTGTTCCGACATCTTGCGGGAGCGGGTTGAGGATGACGATGTGATTATTCTGGCCGATTTCGATGAGATCATTGATAGTCGGATGGCGGACCGGATTGTCTCGGAAGTGAAAAGACGTCAAGTCATTACCGTCAAAATGCACTATTCCGTCTTTTTTCTGAATCTATTCTGCCGTTCCAATCACGGAGCTCCTCATTGGAGCTATCGCGTCTTTGCGATGACCGGACGATTTTTCAGAAGTATGCCTTTCTCGGGGGATTATCTAAGGAAGAAGGGGATTGCAGAAGGGCTCTATCAAGACATCTACTGCCTAGAAGAACCTGCCGGGTTTCATCATTCGTGGCTGGACTATCGCCAAACCGCACTCCCGAAGCTTCAAGCATTTGCAGCCAATGTCAAGGACAAAAGTATCGTGAACGAAGATTACATTAAGCAGTGTCTGGATGATAAAAAGCTGTACTATCTTGATACCGAGCTGTATGTGGATAACGAAAAATCGTTTTTGCCCGCTCTGCAAGACATCCCAATAGCGGATCTTTTGTACTAGAGGTTTCCGCGTGGGTCCAGAAGAGCCCGCAATCGGAATGGGCTTATGCGCTGCTGGACATCGCAGAAACGTGATCGACGGACAACTGACGCTGAGCGTAACGTACGATAAGCAGGAGTGCTGCGAAATCACGATGCAGGTATGCTGGACAACTACAAGAAGCAACTACTCTCGATCGTCATTGCATGTGGCAAACCGAGACAGAGCTTACTCTGAGCGACCTGGATAACGATAATATCACTTTAGAGAAGCTCGACGAATTTCATAGCAACTTAATAGATGTGGGGGAAGTAGTCGATGAGTCAAAAAGACAAAATCGTTAAGGTTTATCCATTGTCTCCAATGCAAGCCGGGATGTTGTTTCATTCACTTTTGGAAGAACGTTCTGAAGCTTATTTTGTACAGTCATACATCTCGCTTAGTGGCAGACTGGACCCGGTCCTATTGGAAAAAGGCTTGGCGGTTCTCATAGAGCGGTATGAAGTTCTGCGGACGTTCTTTTCGCATAAGAAGTTAAGTCAACCGCTACAAGCCGTCTTGAAACGAAGAGCGTCGGCCTTTCTCTACAAAGATATTACGGTGATGCAGGAAACAAAGAAGCGAGCGTACGTAGAGTCGTTCAAGAAGGCGGACCGGGAAAAAGGATTCGACTTAACGAAGGACGTGCTTATTCGGATTGCGGTTTTAAAGACCGGCGAGGATCAGTACGAAATGATTTGGAGCATGCACCACATCGTGGTGGACGGATGGAGTTCCGGTATCCTCCGCGAAGAGTATTTCAACATTTACGAGGAGCTGCGCAACGATCGCCCTCTTCAGTTGCCTCCAGCATATCCTTTTAGCGACTATATCAATTGGTTAGAAAAACAAGATAAGGAAGAAGCATTGCAATTTTGGAGCCAGTATTTGAAGGATTATGATCATCGGTCAGAAATCCCAAAAATCAAGCGAATCCAAGGCGAGAATGCGTATGCGTTGAAAGAGATTACTCATATCTTCGAAGAGACGCACACGGAACAGTTAACCAAGCATTGCAGGCGTCATAACCTTACATTAAACAATTGGATGCAATCGGCATGGGGAGTATTGCTCCAACAGTATAACAACACCGACGATGTTGTACACGGTATGGTTGTTTCCGGGCGTCCATCCGAGGTTCGTGGCATTGAGCGTATGGTGGGAATGTTCGTCAATACGATTCCAGTACGGATTCGTCGTACCGGGTACGAGACATTTCTCGCCATGGCTAAACAAGTACAGGCCGATTTGTTAAAATCCGAGCGGTACGACTACGTTTCCTTGGCAGACATTCAATCGCGCAGTGAACTAAAATCGAATTTGTTTGACCATATTTGCGTGTTTCAGAACTTCCCGATTGATACGCCCCCTATTCATGACGAGCACTCAGCACAAAGGGAATTGGTCATAACCGCTCTGAGGGGAATCGAGCAAACCAGTTACGGATTAAATGTAATCATGGGTTTAAGCGGAAATCGGCTTTTCGTTAAACTTAGCTACAATGCCGAAGCCTATCAAGAAGAAGCCATGGAGCAATTATTAAGACATCTGGCGGCGATCGTGGAGCAAGTGGCGGCAAGGCCGGACGTGCGGCTGGACGAGATCGAGCTGGTCGGGGAAGAAGAGAAGCGCCAGCTACTGGAGACGTTTAACGACACGAAGGCGGACTATCCGAAGGATAAAACGATCTATGCGCTGTTCGAGCAGCAGGCAGAACGGACGCCGGAAGCTGAGGCGGTCATATTCGAGTCTGTGCGATTGACGTATGGGGAGCTGAACGCGAAGGCGAACCAGTTGGCGCATGAGCTGCGGGTGCGTGGCGTCGGAGCGAACCGGATCGTGGGGATCATGTCGGAGCGTTCGGTTGAGATGGTCGCGGGGGTTCTCGCGATCTTGAAGGCCGGGGGCGCGTACTTGCCGATTGACCCGTCGTACCCGGAGGAGCGGATCGCATACATGCTAGAAGACAGCGGCACAAGGCTGCTGCTCGTATACGGCGGGGACGCGGAAGTACCGCAAGATTACGAAGGAACCGTGCTGAACCTTGCAGACGCGTCGCTGTACGCAGGCGACACTGCAAACCTGCCAACGGCAAGCGGTCCAAGCGATCTGGCGTACTTCATCTACACGTCGGGATCGACGGGACAGCCGAAAGGGGTCATGGTCGAGCACGGCAGCTTAATGAACATGATGGTTGCGCTGCAAAGAAAATATCCTTGTGGGGAAGAAGAAGCTTATTTGCTGAAGACGAGCTATACGTTCGACGTGTCTTTGACGGAACTGTTCGGCTGGATACCAGGCGGAGGNCTGCCGGACGGGAAGCTGGAGTACATGGGCCGGATTGACGAGCAAGTGAAAATCCGGGGGTATCGGATTGAGACGGGTGAAATTGTGCACCATCTGCTGCAGCACGCGGACGTAAAGGAAGCGGTGGTCGTCGCCCGGAAAGATGAGCGGGACGAAGCGTACATGTGCGCGTACGTGGTAAGCGGGGGAACATTCGAGGCATCTGAGCTGCGTTCGTATTTGAAGCGAAGCTTGCCGGAGCACATGATCCCGTCCTACTTCGTGCAACTGGAGCAATTTCCGCTCACCGTCAACGGCAAAGTAAACCGCAAAGCGCTGCCGGCTCCGGAAGAAAGTTTACAGAACGGAGCAGAACAAGCAATGCCCGAGACGGAGCTGGAGGCCAAGCTGGCGAAGATTTGGCAAGTGGTATTAGGTGTTCCAAGCCTCAGTGTCCTGGACAGCTTTTTTGACCTCGGCGGGCATTCTCTCAAAGCGCTGGTGTTGATGTCGGAAATGGAAAAGGCAGGATGCCGTTTTACCTTAACGGATATTTATCACTATAAATCGATCCGAGCGCTCGCCGCTTACCTTCAATCTGCGAAGGAGCAGGAAGGTCTCATTGAAGCGAAAGAAGCTCTCGTTTCCTGGCTGCACCGGGGGACGGAGTACGTGTATGAACTGGTCTCGTATCAAGTTAGAGGTGTGTTCGAAGAAACGAAAAATATTAACGTTCTATACAGCGACGATGTGGAAAAGAATCGCGTCGAAAGCCTCGTACAGACGATTAACGGGAAGGTCGCCAAAAATCTGCTGCCACACTATATCGTGCCTCTTCATCGAAGGATTGAAGTGGATCCGAACGAGACGATCGATGAAGAAGTTTTTTTCCGGTGTCTCGGTTTAAACGAAATAGAACCGGATGAGGCAACAACCATTCGCGCACGGCTTCACGAAAATTACCTTCAAACGGATCGGTGGATCAAAACGGGGCATGTGACGCAGGAGTACCCGTTTGGGGCGATACAACAGATGCAAATCAAGTTCCAAACGCCTCCTAGCATCGTTTTCTTCAAGTTGGACGAGTACGTGGATTATACGCTATTAGACCAGTCCTACGCTCAACTCGTGCAGCGCCAAGGTTTGTTGAGAAGCGTTCCCGTCCAAGGGGAGCCATGCGTTTGCTGGAAAGAATACGCCTTTCCTTCCACCCGTCCGCCGAAGCTTTATTTGATCGACGTATCGGGCTACAATTCTTACGGTCCGTTTATGGACATGCTGCAGGATTTCATACACAACACCCGTTACGACGGGGAGGGTATCTTGTATCAAATGATTCTGTTAAAACGAAATTTGCGCGAGCATTATGTGATCGGACTTTTGCATCATGCTCTTTGCGACCGGGTGACAACCGAAGTCATCGAGAGGCAGATGGTCTCTTTCTACAGAAGTCTTCTGCTAAATCAAGTTCCGCCTTCTGACGAAGTGAAGCCTTTTCTTGAGTATGTCAAGCATATTCAAAGCGGCCCACAAGGCATCTCCGAGCAAGAATTGATTTCGGCCTTTGAACTGGAGGCATTTCACCGGAGCAAGCAGGATATTTTACGCCGGCTTGAGCATCGAACGAGTGACGAAGCCTTCTTGTTCAACGTTGCTATTCCGGCCAAAGAACATTC
Organism: Paenibacillus solani; assembly: GCF_001277345.1. GTDB lineage: Bacteria > Bacillota > Bacilli > Paenibacillales > Paenibacillaceae > Paenibacillus_AQ > Paenibacillus_AQ solani. Next base: position 3,604,177 of record NZ_LIUT01000001.1, on the reverse strand, counting down.
CTTGGGGCTTGCGCTTTCCGTTTATACCAAGGGCCTGCAGGCCTACTTGGAGACGGATCATTTTCCCTTGCTGTTCTTATACGACGGACGAAGATATGAAGAAGCGTTATACTACAATACGGTCGGCGAATTTATTGATTACGTGCCTCTCTTCATCGATGCGGGATGGAATCAGGATAAAACAATGCGTTCCGTCAGAACCCGGCTGGATCTTTTGAAGGATAAAAACCTTAATTTTATGCATCTGCTCACCGATCCTACTTGTCGTTACGACTGGTCCAGAACCAAGAGGTCCGTACAGTTTGGGGAACAGTATGAGCATCTCGATCTGTTCATGTTTAATTATTTGGGCAATAGCACCAAGGGGGATTTGCGGGAAAGCTACGACGATACCGTCGTGAAACAGCCGAATCCGCTGCCGATTTATTCGCTGTTTAACTGTATCGCAACATCTTGCGCCGACGGGTTTATTTTCTCTTTTCGCTGTAGCTACAAGATTGACGTTGGGGAAGTCAGGATGGCTTTTCTCAAGGCAGCATGTGAACTATACACATAGAATCACAGTTTGGGCAACATCGATTCTAGTGGGGGTAGATAGCCCTCAACCTCGATGGGGCCGAAGCGGAGCGGAGGAGGCCGCTTGCGGCGAATGGACTTCGATTATCGCACCGATTTATTCTCTGATGAATTCATCCTAATGTGTTCTCATATCTCTAATCTGATCCAACAGATTATCCAAGATCCCCATCAATCGATAGCGGATAGAGGTATAGAACCATTAGACAATTAGTGCTAATTATTGAGAATATTCAAATGGTTGACGTAGTCGATAACATGGGGATAAAGAATACTCAGAAGGAGCAGTAAAAGGATGGATATTATTGCAGTGAATATTACAATACCTCTTTCTGATGATCAACTATTAGTTGGTTTAGCTATAATGGGAGAAGATAAAGCAAAACGTATCTCAAATTTTGTAATGCGAAAGGATAGGGAACGAGGGATTTTAGGAGATCTTCTAATTCGTTATTTAATTGGTAACAAATTTAATGTTTCTCCAGAAGGTATTGCTATTGTGACAGATCTATACGGTAAACCTTACTGGAACGATAGAAGAAAATGTGATTTTAATATTTCACACTCAGGTGATTGGGTTGTAGGAGTATTAGCTAATAATTGTGTAGGAATTGATGTTGAACAGATAGGTCCAATGGACCTATCTGTTGCAAGGCATGTTTTTTCTGAAGCAGAATTGCAAATCTTGCACAAAAAAGCTGGTGAGGCAGCGAAGGATTATTTTTACGAACAATGGACATTAAAAGAAAGTTATATTAAGGCCATTGGAAAAGGTTTTTATTACTCAACAAGGGATTTTACTATTAACGCACAAGCGTGTGAAAATCAAGTTATTGATGAGAAACAAACAGATTTATATTCTTTGAAGTCTTATCAAATTGATCCAAACTATAAGTTAAGTGTTTGTATTAAAGGGGGGAGGGATTTATTCCCTAATTATATCTCTATAATTACGAGTGAAAATCTAATCACCGACCTACCCTGGAGGCCCCAAGAATGATTTATGAAATGGACGAGCATTTATTACATGAAGTTCTCCCATATATTCAATAAGAACATTGAATATATGGGAGAATGGAGAACTAGAGCTTGTTAAAAAATTAAATAATGTTGGTTTAAATTCGTTACGATTAATTGCTATGATTGTGATGTAGAGGAGAAAATTCGACATTGAATTTGAAGAGATGTTAAATGAAAATTTTTCTATTGTTAGGACAACGTTTGAACAAATTAAAGCAAAAACAACTTAAGGTGGTCATTTTTCGAAAGTTAGTTCTGTCCGAGGTATCAAAGCTATAAAAAATATTATTTAATAATGTTGGGATATGGCTATATTAAAAACACCCTTTCTGGTATTATCCCCTTTTAGTAGACCAGAGAAAAAAGACATCTGGTAAGATGGAGGGACTGACCCCCGATTAAGAGACAGGGATCAAAACACCTTACAAGTTTAAGCAGCCAGTTGCCGAAAATGAATCGGCGACTGGTTGTTTAGGTGCGCCCGNGGTGCGCCCGGCATGGGCGATAACTTGGCGGTGAAAGTCCGCTACAGGCTTGGCAGTAGGAACTGTTAGCCAAAGGCAAGGGTGTCGGTCGTGAGGCCGAATCTGAAGGAAGCCGGAGGCAAACCCTCGGTCTGACGAACAGAAATCACATAAGAGGCATGGTGAGACGGACGAGCTTGCCTAACAAAGCAAAGTCCAATACTGCCCGAATCTCATCATGTAAATGTGGCAGATGGATGAGGGGAAGGTTATCGCTCTTACCCGGGGAGGTCTCACTGACGTCAAGTAGGAAAAAAAACCGAAAGACGGAGTAAAGCTTGTGGTGAGAAGTCAGCAGAAGCCATAGGACCGGAAAGTTTTTTTTCGGGAAGGGCCGAACAATCGTAAGTCTCGAGTACATACAGGAAGGAGAGTCGGCACGATG
>NZ_LIUT01000001.1:3384464-3601039 GCF_001277345.1 Paenibacillus solani | reverse complement strand
GCCGTATACCGAACGGTACGTACGGTGGTGTGAGAGGTCGGCTACTCAATTAATGAGCAGCCTCCTACTCGATTTTTGTTTGATTGCGAATTGAGTTATAGTAAGTAACGTGTCTCGAACGGTCTGTTCAACGATGGCCGTCGTCGTACAGGTTAAACCTTCGAGGTAGAACGTTTCAGACTTTAGTGTGGAATGAAACGATTCGATGGGGCATTATCAGCGGGCGTACCCTTGCGGGACATGCTCATGGTAATGCCTTTTCCCTTTACAGCTTCTTGATATGCCTGAGAGGTGTAGACGCTGCCCTGATCGCTATGGAGTATCGTGCCTGAAAGATCGGGTAACTGGCCCAGTGTGTCCAGCACCAACGCCGCATCTTGCTTGTCAGCTATACTGTAGGCCACAATCTCCCCGTTATACAAGTCCAGAATACTCGACAGATATAACGTTTTTCCACCAAACGGCAAATACGTAATATCGGTAACGAGTTTTTGCAGGGGGGCATCGGCCACAAATTGGCGCTTTAACAGGTGTTCTGCTATGTAGGCTGGCTGCCCTGTAGGTTTGCGTTTCTTCACTTTGACACCCTCAGCCCCTCACGCTGCATAATCCGCTGTACGCGTTTGTGGTTAATCCTGTGCTCCCTCCGAAGAAGCGCCGCGATCTTCCGGTATCCATAACGAAACTTATGCTGTCTGCAGAGTTCACGAATTTTCTCTACCATGTGATCCTTGCATTTCCTCCCATAGGAGGCTTTCCAACGATAGTAGGTGGCACGAGGAAGTCCGATCCATGCACATGCTTGGCTCACAATGACTTCCCCACGAATGGACTCCATCCATTCCACTATGATCTTGGGAGACACCTCCTTTCCAACTGCGACATCTCTTCCATGAAAGCTTCGTGAACCGAGCGCCATCCAAGGCATTTGCGAGGCCTTCAAAGACCGGCTTATTGTGCCGTTATACGTTACCATCGCTGGCAGCGATGAGGTCAGGGGTTCGATCCCCCTAGGCTCCATAACTAAAGAACCCGCCAAACACAAGGATTTCTGAGTGTTTGGCGGGTTTTTGTTATGCATTGATGTTGAAGATTATGGGGCGTGGTCACACGTTTGGTCACACTCAGGATTTTTTTGAGTGATTTCGAGTAAGATTTAGTTAAAAACGCAGAGTTCAACTGTACGGTTTGATGCTTCTCTTTATTAGGTATTTAAGGGAAAGAGGACTTGGTGAAATATTAGCCGAACAGCATCTCACCATATTGCGAAGCGGTCTCTTTGTGAACAGAGGGTAAAACGTGGGAATAGGTATCAAGGGTTACTCTGATATCAGAGTGACCGAGGATTTCCTTCACCACTTTAGGATTTATGTTACGAGCAAGCATAAGTGTCGCAACGGTATGACGTAGATCATGGAATCGAATTTTTGGGACATCAGCCTTCTTCATAATTTTATAGAAAGTTCGGAGTAAATTGCGAGGATTAAGCGGTTTGCCAACTTTAGTACAAATAACTAAGTCATGATCTTCATAAAGTGATCCAGCAGAAAGCTTCTGCCGCTTGATTTTCTTGTGATGTTTTTTCAGATCGTCTAATGTTCTTTCGATTAAAGTAATTGTTCTTGCACTTGATTTAGTTTTAGTGTCTTGAATCAATTCTTTGCCGTCATGACTTAACGTTTGACGTACGCGTAGGACACCAACTTCAAAGTCGATATCCTTCCAGTGGAGACCAAGTATTTCTGACTGTCTCATCCCCGTGGATAGAGCGAGAAGAAACACAATATGCAGATCATTCTTTTCAGCAATTTTGAGAAATCGAACTGCTTCATCGAGATTCCAGACAGCCATTTCTTTATGGGGCACTTTAGGAGCGTCAGCATCAGCTGCAGGGCTATAGGAGAGGTATTTCCGCTTTACAGCTGTTTTAAATGAGCTTTTTACGATCTTTTGAATATCTTGTATCGTGCTTTCGGATAGTCCTTTTTCTTTTAGAAGATAGCCGTAAAAACTTTCGATCATTTGTGTTGTAATCTTACCCATCTCCTGATTTCGAAAATAGGGTGTGATATGCTTCTGGATATTTGATTTATATGTTTTAAAAGTCACGGTTCTGAGTTTATATTCTTTGCTTGAGAGCCATTCACCTTCGAGGAACTCAACATATTTTGTATTGTTCTGTTTTACATAGGTGTGATCATCCACTTGTTTTAACAGGGTTCTCATTTCTTTCATGGCTTCCTTTTCTGTCCTAAAGCCACGTCTTTTGATTTGTCTCCGTTTGCCATTCTCATCTTTTCCAGCGCTAACGACAAACCAGTATGTTCCTTTTTTTTCATCCTTATGAACTTTCATCTGCATGTTGCCTCCGTTTCGGATCGTTTTTTTGAAATGCAAATAAGCAGGAGCGATATGCCCCTGCCAATTACAAGTCTGTTACCGACCGAATTATATTTTATTTTGTCTTCATTGTATTAAGCAATTGGTCACGCTCCGTTCGAAGGGATTGGACTTCCTTCTTGATCATCCCTTTACGTTCCATCTAAGTTCCTTTTTGACTGAATTCCAAGGCCAACTTCACATGTTTGGCAGCGAGAATTAACAGCCGCTCATGTTCGTACTCATTTTCAAGAACCATCTCAATATTGTTACTCATCGTTTACTAACAACCTTTCTGGTTCGGAATACAGCCAATAATCAGCCAACACAAATAAACTGCGACAATATTGCCGCAGCTTGTTCCAGGGGTTATTTAATCTTCCGTCAACTCTTTGAAGCGTTCCATGTTCATTTTCGCTTCTGACAATACAAAGTCTTTTACTGCCACTTTAGGAATTCGATATCCCTTCATCTTGAGCGACTTTATTTGTTTGCTGCGAAGAAGCTCATAGACTTTGGAACGCCCAATATCCAGCGCCTCCATAACATCTTCCACCGACATAATATCATCGTACTGCGAAAACATAGCATCACCCTTATCGTAAGATTTCTTTCTTGCTCTGGAAATAATGTATATTTGAATCTGTTGAGTGTTCGATTATGATACTGTTCAATGCAAATTGGTTTTGATTGAATAACGATTTTTCTGATTGGATAGAGTTGAATGTTAAAAGAAGCAATAAAGTCATCTAAACAGATTATTTTTGTTTTAAACTCGTTTAAAGTGTGATAGTGTGATAGAAATGAAATCTAAATCATCACACTATCACTGTTTTTTTAAAAAAGGGGATCAGTTATATGGAAAGTGAGTTTGGTGAATTTTCTAAACAGGAATTAATAAAGAAATTTAAAAGCAAATACTCCGATGACGAATTTGATATAAATGATAACGGAGAATTTTGCATTATACAAAACAACAAGCTGAAGCCGATAGCTAACTTTAGTCTTATTCCAAAGGGAACTGCTAAAAATACAAATGGAAAAACAGGCTCGTATATTTTTACCGCACTGATATTTGATGGTCAGAAGACTACTATTTTGCCTGAAATAGAAGTGTCAAATAAAGATATAGCAACTAAGAGTTGGTTGCGCGATCAGATTCCATTAGGCATGTTTAATATGAGTGAAACAAAGGGATATCAGTTCTTTAAGAAATTTATTCTTAGATCACAAAATAAAGAATTGTTAGATCTATTAGATATTGAAAGATCGGGATGGCATTGCATAGAGAAGAAATGGGTTTACGTACACAGTGGTGGTGCTATTGGTGAAATGGATAAGAATATACGGTTAACAGAAACGGAATCAAATCTTAAGATTGATAATCAAATTACATCCAAAGAAGCGTTTTTAGGAAGCTTGGGTATGCTGGATATTTGTGATCCGAAACTAACCCACGCTCTTCTTTCATTAGTATTGGTTTCAGTAATTACATCACCGTTGATTGAAAACGATTTAGCTCCTAGATTCAGTATGTGGGTCGAGGGGAAATCGGGTATGGGGAAAACGAGCTTATCGAAAATGTTTACTCAAATTTTTGAGAATCCCAAGCTCGTTCATGTATACGATTTTAAGAAAGACTTAAACAAGAATCTTATGAATAGAGATTGTGTTTCCATCTTTGATGATTACGGTACTGCAAAAACAAAAAGGACAGCGGATTTGACAAATGAAAAAATTGAAAAACTGATTAGAGATATCGGTGACAGAGAAGCAAGTGCGTATTTTACAACACATCCTGAAGGTATGTTTCTCTTCACTGGCGAAAAGTTTATTGCGATGGGCAATGCAGATATAACATCATCCGCAGGACGAGTTGTGCGAGTTCAAATTGATAATTTATTCGATAAAAAGCAAACTTCAACATATGATCCATTGAAGGTAGAAAGATTTAATCGCTTTAAGGAAACCAGTTTTTTGCCTACAAGTATGGCGAGCTATTTGAAGTGGGTGAGTGAGAAGTTGAACACCCATTTCATTGAAAGCTACCGGAGAGATTTCGAATATCATCGGAACTATTACTCAACAGATCCGAAAGTCCACAGTAGACAGAAAGACAGTTTTGCTCATCTGACGGTTTCTTATAATTTCTACTTGGCATATGGTTTAGAGAACGGGTATATAACCCCGGAAGAAAATTCTCTCTATGTCGAGAAGGCGAAAAATGTATTCTGGGAGTTGCTGAAGCAGCAGGCGGTTTCACCATTTGACCAGGACGTCCAAACATTTCTAGATGCACTTGAAGACTTGATATTACAGAGAAAAATCACTGTTACTGTCAAAGGTGTCCCCTATATGGAACGAAGTGAAGTATTAGGTATCGTTGATATATCTGAAAAAACGTTAAGTTTGGCATGGCAACCTGTGTTTGAAATGGTCGTTAATCATATCCTTCTCCAAACTGAAAACTCAGACTTCATGAGTGATATAAAGATTGGAAAGCTGTTGCGGGAAGCTAATCTAATTTACAGATACAATGACAGGGTTACGAAACCAGTAACTGGGCTGAATGGTCGTGCCATTCAATTCAATACTGATAAGTTTCCTGATCTGATTGAGTCAATTATAGAAATTAATAAGAGTAGAAACTTTAATAGTATGCTTGAAGAATACGCAAGGATTACAGAAAGTAATGATCGTAGAGAAGAAGAAAAGCGAGAATACAGAGAAAATAAAAGAGAATTGAAGAAGTTAAAGTCCAATATTTTTAAAACAGGCAAAGAGTATAGGGACAGCGAGTAATCGCTGTCCTGTTCTTTTTTTCTCATAGTTCTTCCGAGTTGAATAGGTTTATGTCGATTTCATTTGATAATTTATGATAAATATAATTTGTTTAAAATAATGTTTTAGGTAGCGTCAAGAATTATGTGTAAATGAAAATATCCTTGTCTGGTAGAAGATGGTGCTAATCTTTGTTGGAGAACATCGCTAGTAGCTCGGATCGAGCTTGGTCAAAGCCAATATGGCAGCGTGTAGCGAAGCGTTGGTTATAGCTTTCAAACTGTGAAACCAAGAATTTCTCAAGAGCTTCTTCATGTGGAAATTGCTCTTTGCGCTTGGTATATCTCTTCATTTGTTTATTGAAGGATTCAATTAGATTGGTCGAATAAATGCTTCTCCATATGGGCTTTGGAAAGCTGTAGAATGTGAAGATATATGGATTTTCTCGTAGAGATTTAACGACCTTAGGATAAGTAGATTTCCACTTGTCACAGAAGGTCTCTAGAGCTGCCTTACCGGCTCTCTCACTGTCTGCCCGGTACACCGATTTAAAGTCCCCACAAATCTCTGCACGGTCAGATACACGGACTTTATGGGCAATATTACGTGCCAAATGAACACAACACGTTTGGTATTTGGCCTGTGGATAGACTTCTCCAATTGCATCTACAATGCCTTTCAATCCATCCGAAATAAAGAGTAGTACTTCTTGTGTACCACGATTCCGAACGTCTTGCAGGAGTTCTTTCCATACGTAGGCCGATTCAGTTGGCGCAATGGTGTATGCTAAAACTTCTTTTGAGCCATCTTCACGAATCCCAACCGCAAGATACACAGCTTCTTTGGACACCGTTTCTCGCTTAACAGCAATGTAAGTCGCATCTAAATAGACGCAAACATAACGTTTCGTTAGCGTGCGTTTCATAAAAGCTTCCACATGTTCAACCATAACTTTGGTCATGTTAGATACGGTTTGAGGCGTGTAATGATGTCCATACATTTTCTCCATAAGGTCAGCAATTTCTGTCATCGTCACACCCTTCTGGAACATGTGAATGACAAAGGATTCGAGCGTGTCATTGGAACGCTTGTACGGGGCCGCCGTTTGCTGCTTAAACTCTCCATTGCGATCTCGTGGGATGTGGAGCTGCAGGTCACCATACTCCGTATGAAGTGTACGTGTGTACACTCCGTTACGCGAATTACCTGAATTCATCCCCATCCGGTCGTACTTTTCATAATCTAGGAATGCCGTTAATTCCGTTTCTAACAAACGATTCATAGCTGATTCTAGGTGAGAACGAAAAACTTCCGTCACATCCTGTTTCGTGACTAGAGCTTGGACTAAATCTGATGTAAAATGATTCATAGGGAAGACCTCTTTTCTATGAATTGTTGTGTGGTAACTCAATTCTACAAGAAAAGGTCTTCCTTTTGCTATTTATCTATTTACACAAGATATTTTACGCTCTCCGAATATTAGAGTGTAGGCACGGTTGGATTACTTTTAAAACTGCGCATAACAAAAACCTAAGTCCCATACTAACTGGAGGTTTTTGTTATGCAGCATACCGTTCATATGTTTTACAAACTGAATTATCATTTCTATACGGCCTTGTTTGCAGTTCTACAGCAATTATCGGATTCCAACGGAACCAAGTTTTATAAAGAAGTGGATGGCACTTACCATTGTCATTTGCTTTTAAAAGAAACAGGGATAAAGCTGATACTGCGAAGGTATAGAATATGAGGAAGGAATCAGCTATAAATCCTTAGAGATCATTATGAATCCCATGAGACTGTTAGATGAGAACGATTATTTGCAATTAGCATCAATGGAAAACTCCAAAGCGATTTATGCTGCTTTTAAAAGAGCATTTGAACCGATTAAAAAGAAATTTGAAAGTAAAAGGCGTAATCGGAATTTTAAATTTAATTTACATCTGCTAGACGCCTACAGCTTCAAGAGAGTCGATTTTGCGGTTAATATCTATACAGAGCATATCAAGCTCTATATGAAACTGATTAAGCGTTCTAATGTTCCTAATGGCTTTCAACAATTCGTAACGTACAAGGAATCAAGCAAGCGTTGGGAACCGCCTGAACATAGCTTCTACCTATTCAGAAAGAGCAAATCAGGTTCAAAGTCGAGTCGTGTCACCTTGAACATTCAATGCTATGATAAAGGCGAGCAACTAAAGGAGCACAATTTAGCCTGTGATGAAAGAGCAGAATATACAATTCGATTTGAGGTTCAATGCCATTACAACAAAGTATATCGGATTATTAAACACAACGGCTTAAATAAGCAAGGGTTTTCTCAGTTTTTGCGAGAAGATATATCTGAACAAGAACTCCAAAAATATTTCAAAAAAACAATTGGCTACGGCAATTATTATACGTTATCTAAAGCAAAGGAACGCATCGGGAGCACACGGTTGAGTCTGGAAATGAAACAATCACTGATTGAAACACTAGAATTAGTTAGTGCTAAGAGAGGCATTTGGAAAGCAAAAGAAATAGCGGTGGATAAGAAAGAATTTGATAAGCGGATAAAAAAATTGCATAAAATTGGAGTTAATCCTGTAACGATCCCCATGACAGAAGGGATTGATTATTTACCCTGTTTATTTGATTTGTAGAAAAAATGGCGCAGCAGCACTTTACTGAAATTCGATGAAATGCTGCTGCATTGAAAGGTAAAGCGATTTATCAGCTATATTTCTGTTTCCAATCCCATTTCTTCCATAGTATTTCTTCACCGTGTTCACGCTTTACTGAATCCTTGAGCATCCAAAGGAAATTGTTCGGGTTATCAAAATCTCCGGTCAAGCAGCCTGCGCAAAATTGGTGACAGTTATCCATGACAAGGTTATAAGAACGACTTTGACCTACCATTTCGTAGGCCCGGTGGCCAGCCATTGGGAAGCTAATCGTGCTATCGTAATCGTGATAGCATGGAACATAAATCTCGTGATTAAATGTTGTGATGTGGTTGGTAAATTCTCTTAAGCTAACACGACGAATGTAGCCATCGCCATTTAACTGTATGACTTCACCTTCCGACATGTAAATACCTGAATGCTCCATTGTCCCAAAACCAAGATCAGTATAAATGATCGAGCCGTAAGAAGGTTCAAGATTTTCGCGGATCATCACACGGTTTCGAACAGATTCGATTTTGGATATTAACCATTCGCTCATTTATTCATACTCCTCCTTTTAAATGGGATGCGTTTTACCTTTCGATGGTCACGTACTTGGCTTCCATCCACTGATTTGTAAGCCATTCGATGCCAAATATTTTGGCAGTTTCTTGTTCTTTTCCTTTTTCAACTATGAAGGAAGCGTGGTTCCAGTAAACAAGTATTTTTGCTCCACTGATTTTTTTCACTGTACCACTGAAGGTCCCTAATCCTACCGTGTCACTAACATGAACAAGCTTCCCGCTGTAGTCCAATGGATCGCTGTCATTGTATTGAATTTTATCGTGTTCCTTTTGTATGTCTTCCACTGCGTTTGCAAGGTTTTGACGGTTGTCCTCCTGCTTTTGATAGCCGTCAAGTAAAGCAAGTTTATAACCATATACAAGCCAGTCGCTTTCTTTAGCTTCTGCTCCGCCGTTGTATATAAGGACCATCTGCATTTCCCCATCCCAAGCTACCTTTGCTCCTAAATTTTCAGTGACAAATCGAACGGGGAGCATTGTGCGCCCTTTAATCACGGTGGGAGGAACGTCCAATGTTTTCTTCACACCATTTACATTTGCTGACTTACTGTCTATCCGAAGTTCAATTACGTTTTTATTCAGCTTTATCGTTACTTTTCTTTCTTTACTATTCCAGCCAACGCTCCCGCCAAGTTCTTCTATGATTGGCGCGATAGGAAGCAGGGTTGAGCCCTTTTTGACAATTGGCGTCACACTATGATCCGAGTCATCGAAAAATTGACCGTCGTCCTCCGTCAGCAACCAAGGGTTGTTGATTTGCATGGCGAGAGTTACAGGATTCGCAATTTGTTCTACTTCGGTTCCGTCCCCTGTCAACAAGCTGAATTCTAAATTACGATCTTCCGTATAATGAGTTTGGAACTTTTTCCCGTACTTCGAGTTGGCTACAAGGTCGTTGATGAAGCTAAGCGGAACAAAAATTCCAAGCCTGTAATCGTCTAAATAGGTGGCTGGTGATTCAGTGGTGAAGCTTTCCTGTCGCATTTACACAGGTACCAGATTCGTCAAGCTCGTATTCCTGTACGTCAGTAAGCCCCTGCGTGATCTTAAAGCATTCTCCTTGGAAACTAACTAAGGAGTAGGGCGGTGTCTCGTCCCATACCACCGTTTCTGTCCCCGAAAGATCAAGAAATGCCAGGATCTCTTTGAGTGGAAAAACAGCAAGATCATCCACGACAACAGGTGTATGTACAAGGCTTTCTTTTTGACCGACAAGTTTGATTCCGATGTCACTTGCTGCATAAGCTGCTTGGGACATACAAAATGCCATAAGTAAGGACAAGCAAACAGCCACGATTCTCTTTTGCATAGTTCAACCTCTTTTCATTTGATTAGTTCTTTTTGTAAAGAGCATCGGATATCGGAGAATCTTGATTTCGACCGTAAAATTCGAGACTGTAGTCGCCAAATGAGTAGGAAATTGTATAATTACCATCCAAGTCAGAAAACCCACTCTCGTCAGACTCACCAAATTTGTCGATAACATCCTGTGGTGTCGATTCTCCAATCTTGACACCTATAACTGTATGTCCATCGATAAATCTCACAGTAGTTACTTCTCCCTCTGTGATATTCCCGTTAATATTCAATTGGCTTGTTGTATAAAAAACGACATCATTGAACTCATAAGCGAATCCTGTTCCGGTATCCACTTCCTGAAGCACTTCGCCGTTCAAATCGAATAATGTGATCGTGCTATCCCCAATTCCTGAAGGAACCCCCGGGATCTTCCCACCAAAAAGGCTATTCGGCAATGGAGAAGGTTCAGGCTGCGGCTTACTTGTTGCTTCAGATGCAACGGGCTTTTCTGTACTCGGCTTGACGGGTTCAGGTTTCGTTATTTCCGCCGCGACTTCCTTATCATCAGTTGATAAAGCCACTTCATGTTTGAGAGGAATTTCAAAAGTAAACGGTTCAGTACGCACCTCCCAATTATCGCTACTGCCTTCGAACGTTGCTTTGAAGTTTTCTCCGTTCACATTTATGGCTGGGAATACGATGATCCCTTCTACTGTGACTCCGGGGCGAATGTTGTCCGAATTAATTTCAGGGAAATCGGCGTAAGTATTACTTGTTCTCTCGTACTGTTTTCCTTCTTGAATCAGGACAGACGAGTAAGTATGAAAATCAATGGTGTCTGCCGATTCATTACTGATCTTGAAATAAACGCGAGTTTCCTGCTTAGCCAACTCTACTTTGGATATCTCCATGAGGTATCCATTTTGATTCTGCGTTTGATCGACTTCGATTGTCGTAATAGAAGGAGCAAATGCGGTAGCATAATCTGTCTGGTCGACATTCTTTACTCGAATGACCGGAATTTTTAACGTTGCACCAAAAGCGTCTTTCCCTTGGAACAATTCCTGAACTTCTCCTACAATATGCAGAATGTCTCCTTTTTGAATGTCAAGTGTCGTATCGTCCAAGCGTACTATTGTATTTTTACTATCGTCGTTTCGTGCATACACTTGGAACGATTGGAATTTGTCTGTCTTTTCGGGGGACTGAAAAACTCGACCATAAAAATCAACCTGATAACCTTCAAATGGCTTTGCATTTACATAAAGCTGATCGAACTGTTCGGAGGTCAAGATTACATCCTTGCTCTTTGACTGGCTGCTTTCATCGCTCATAACAATTCCTACCACAAATAAGAGCAGGATGAGGAGGCTAATGGCAACTAGGCTATATTTCAGTTTTGTGCTCATTTTGACTGATTGTTTCTCTGGTAGCAGGAAGCCGACACCAGATAACAGTGCTGAAGATGCACCTATCATGGCGGCAAGGCCAATGTCACCTACCATAAAACTACCGATGATAAGGCCTGCTACACCTAACAGTATTTGCAGTACTCCAATAACTTTCATTTTTTGCTCCTTTTAAAGTGTGATAAGTACTTGAGACTATTTTGAGCTGACTTTCCTTGTTTTCAGCAGAAAGCCAATCCCAGATAAAAGAGCGGATGTTGCGCCGATTATGGCTGCAATACCAATGTCACCAAACATGGAACTCCCCATAAAAATTCCCGCCGCTCCAATGATTATGAGAAGAATACCGATGATTTTCATATTGAATGATCTCCTTTTGTTGTGGGTTTATTGTTCTTGCAATCTGCCGGATGATTGGGCACATTGTTTTTAATGGTATCAATGATAAGTTGCTTTAAATCGTCGGTCGTAAGTACAGCAAGGACAGCATTTTTATCTTTTGTCTGATCGTTTGGCTGCGTTCCGGTACCAAATAAGCTTTCAAGAGAACAACCAAGACCAGTAGCTATTTTTTCAAGAGTGTTGATAGTGCAATTGTTTTTCTCTCCTCGCTCAATTTGTCCTAGGTAACTGATATTAACCGATGAGCTGAGTGCCAATTGTTCTTGACTCATTCCCCTTTGGAGTCGGAGGTACCGAATTTTCTCTCCGATATTCTGTCTTGGGTTCATATTCATCACCTCCATAAAAAGAATAGAATTTTACTATCTTTGCTTCAATATGATAGAGCCATTAAAAAAGTACCTGTGGATACGATATCGTGATTATTTGTTCAGATTACACTGCTGCTAAATATACGCCCCCCCCCCCTTTTTTGACAATAAAAAAGACGCCTACCACGAAGGCAACAATAAGACTGCATGAGAAATAAACAATTCCTCATGAATCTTTAAAGTTGTCTTGTGTCTGCGTCAAACGTTGGATATTATTGGCAGCTAATGCAAAGCTTGAAGGCTTTGCGGCTGTGGAACCTTTGCTGAAATCGCGAGTTCCAATTATTAAGTGGGGAAAAGCAATGTTTGAGAACTAATATACACATTTTTATTGTTTGTTTCAACGGTTAATCTTCTTTCCCCACATTCACATTAGGCCACGCTCTTTAAGGGACACAAAATTACCTGCTCCAATTATTATATGGTCGAGAACTTCTATCCCAACGATTGCGCCTGCATCCACCAGTCTTTTTGTTAATTCAACGTCTTCCGGAGACGGAGTAGAGTCACCGCTAGGATGGTTATGAGCGCAGATCAGGGAAGCGCTGGCACGTTTAATTGCAGCTCGGAAGACTTCTCTTGGATGGACGATTGCAGCGTTGAGAGAGCCGATGGAGATGATCTCCTTAGTAATGAGACGATTCTTTGTGTTTAGGAACAGGCATACGAAATGCTCTTTGGTCAGATGGCAAAGTTCTTGGGAGAGCAAGGAATATACATCCTTGGGGCTTCGGATTATGTACGGTTCATCGGTAGGTATTGTGAGTGCTTTTGCCAGCTTAAGCATTGCAGTGATTTGTCGAGCCTTGCTTATGCCAATACCTTTGATCGTTGTTAATTGCTGTTCGGAAACATCTAATAGTTCCGTGGTCGTTGGAAACTGTTCAAAAAGCTGCTGGATCGTGTAGCTGTCCTGTTGCTCCCTGAGGGATTGGGACATAAGCGACTTCAAATTTTCATTGTGCTGAAGGTTCATTTGGACTCCTCCTGATTATGGGATTTGGGAAGAAGAAAGAACCAAACACATTGGATTGTGTCCGGCTCCTACATGATTAGTCTCTTGCGAGGACTATCTATCACGTATAGGTATCAGGGGTATAATATAGATTTAATTCTTTATAGTTTTCGAATTTCAATAGAGCAATTGTCTTATTTACATATTTCTATAAAAGGGAAATGACGGAAGCTGTCGAATTTATATGGTGGGTGACAAAGTACCTAAGCAGAGGAGCGTTTGTCAATGTTTCTTTCAGAAGTCAGAATTACAAACTTCCGAAAATTTGGTCAAGGAACTAATGGTGAACCTGGACTGGTTCTCGAATTAAATAAAGGTCTAAATGTCCTTATTGGTGAAAATGATGCCGGAAAATCGACAGTAATCGATGCAGTCAAATTTGTATTGTTAACTCAAAGTCGAGAGTATTCCAGACTCGAGAAAGCAGATTTTCACAATGATTCTAATGAATTGAAAATTGAATGCATTTTCAAAGGATTTTCTGTGAATCAAGCGAAGGATTTCTTAGAGTGGATCACTATTGATTCAGATAAACAATATAATCTTCGTGTTTTCCTGACTGCCAAAAAGGATATTAAAGGAAAGATATTAATTGACGATGTGCATGCAGGAAGTGATAGTGAGGGCCAAATTTTACATAGTAAAGCACGTGATTTACTTAGAACGATTTACCTTAAACCCTTGAGAGATGCTGAAAATGAACTTGCAGCAAAGCGGAACTCACGATTGTCTCAGATTTTATATTCACATCCCGAGTTTTCAATGGGTGAAGATCATAGACTGGTTGAAATCATTAGGGAGGCTAATGAAAAAATCAGGAGTTACTTTGATTACGACGAAATGACCAGTGATGAGAATAAGATTCTAAGATCAATTAATATGTATTTGTCGAAGTTTTCTGATAATAAAAATTTGTTGCGTTCAAATATAGAGATAGCTGCAGTTAACTTGAAAATGATCTTGGAGAAAATCGATCTATTGCTTGTTACTACGAAGTCAGGTCTAGGTTCGCTTAATCAACTATACATCGCGGCTGAATTATTGCTTTTACAAATCGAAAAAACAGAAGGCATCAATCTTGCCCTGATTGAGGAAATAGAGGCTCACTTGCATCCGCAAGCCCAGATAAGGGTAATAGACTACCTTCAAGAATTAAGTGAAAGTAGCACATCTCCAATGCAGATACTATTGACAACTCACAGTGTCACATTAGCTTCAGTTATCAAATTGCATAATTTAATCTTGTTTACTGAGGATGGTTATACCCCTGTCAAGTAGACAAATGAAAAAGACTAAGCAGCCAGCGCGTGCCGGTACTCAATCGGCGCGCGCTGTTTGAGTTTTGCCTGANTAGTTTTGCCGCGCGGGATAATACCAGGATAAGGCTTTTTCTTTAGCTGAAGGCAATACTAAACTACACAAAGGAGACTATAAATTTTTAGAAAGATTCTTAGACTCTACGAAGGCCAATTTATTTTTTGCAAAAGGAGTTATGATTGTTGAAGGTGATGCAGAGAACTTATTGCTGCCCACATTTGCCGATAAGCTAGGAAAATCTTTTGCTAAGAATGGAGTCTCTGTTGTTAATGTGGGAAGTACAGCACTGCTGAGATATTCAAAAATATTTGCTAGGCAGAAAGAGCCGATGATGCAGCTACCAGTTGCAATTGTTACCGATTGTGACGAACCAGTATCAAAAATTGACAAAGATTCTGGTAACGTTATCTTTCTTGCTGACAGAACTCCCCAAGCCATAATATTTGATAAAAAGCTCAAATATAGCGATGGAAATATAAAAGCTTATATTTCTCATGAGTGGACTTTAGAATTCGATATAGCTTGTAGTTGCTTGAAAAAGGAGCTATTCGCCTCAATTCTAATGGCAAGGGATTATATCAATCAAGATAAGGCATTAACAGAGGGCAGAGAAGTAAAAAAACACAAAGAAATTAATGACTATCTAACAGAAGCGGGGACACAAATTAGTGAATGGGACACCTATGACCCCTTCATGCTGGCTTCAAACATAGTTAGAGATGTAGTACTGAAGAAAAACATTTCAAAAGCTGTTGTAGCTCAATGCTTTTCTGGAATTTTGAAAGAACGTAACTTCACTTTGGAGGAATTAGATGTTATCAGAAGCGACATTTATCTAAAGTACTTAGTTGATGCTATAGATTATGTGACAGGAGCTTAGGGTAATGAACATGTTAGCCATAACAGATGAAGACATTGAATACGCAGCTGGAGTTTTAAATATACCCAATGGTTTTGATGTACCAAGAGTCAACGTTATAAAATGTATGGAAAGTAGAGACATAGTTGCATGCCCAGGGAGCGGAAAAACCACGGTATTACTTGCTAAGTTATTAATTCTAGCAAGACATTTACCTCTAAAAAATAATAAAGGAATATGTATTTTAACTCATACAAATGTAGCGATTGACGAGATTAAAGAGCGGCTAGGAGACAAAGCTAATGATCTACTCTCTTATCCAAACTTTGTTGGGACAATTCATTCGTTTATTAGCAGGTTTTTAGCAAGTCCAGCATTTGTTCACTCTCATTCTTCAAGAATTTCAAGGGTTTTTGAACCTGAAGATTATAAATTACGACTAGTAAGAAAATATAAGTCATTGTATCCTCCGTTTTCAGGAAGCAAGCTAGATGGTTTTCTCTATGGAAGACTTGAAAAAAAGATTAAAGATTCGAAAGACAATAATATCATAAATAGAGCAAAAGAAGACTTACTGCGTTCCTTAGAAATAGATTATACCGACAATACCATTAAAAAGGTGGCTTTTAACAAGAAGGTTACTCTTTTAAAGAATCCTGACTCAGATGCTTATAAAGACTGGTTCATCACCTTCAAAATGAAGGCATTTGTTCCTACAATGAGCTTCAAGGACTTGCACTTAAGTATGTGAATGATTTCCAAAGAGAGCTGCAATCTATATTCTCTGAGCGTTTTTCGTTTGTTTTTGTAGACGAAATGCAGGATACTAGCCTACTTCAAATGCAAGTTTTAGAAAAAACTTTTGATAAGGAAAAAGTAACCTTCCAATGTTTTGGTGATCCGCAACAAACAATTTATGAATCTGACGACAATGGCTGTGCTTGGGAACCCAGAGATCCTTTGTTAATTAAAAACAGCAACAGACTGAGTGAAAGCATAGCAAAAGCTGCTGATGTTGTAGCATTAAATCCTTACGGAATGCAAGGTAGAAAATCTCAAAATGGAGTTTTACTTCAACCAGTCATAATCACTTATAAAGATGATGATGTATCACATGTACTTGAAGCTTTTTCTAAGTTGATAGTTAAACATAAGCTTAGTGAACGGGATAATACAATATTTAAAGCAGTTGGAATGGTGAAGGATAAAAATGAAGGGCTATCAATAAAAAGTTATTTCCTGAATTTGAGAAGTTCGAGACTAGAAGTAAGGTGAATAAGGATTTCTCTGAACTTCAGGGGTACTTAGTTAAACTTGACAGAGAAGTAATTGAAAAAGAAGGTATAAAAGCGTATTACAATAGATTCATTTTAGCAATCTTGAAGTACTTACGAATAAATGATATAAGGTCTGACGAGGGCAGATATTTTTCAAGCGTATCCTTGTTAAAGTATTTACGTGAAAATGACGAGAGATTATATAAAACAACCCATAGGTACTTTGCAAGAATAATTTTATCTATAGAAAAAGAGAAATCTGTAATAGCCAGTTTCAAGTGCATTATCGCTATCATCACGAATCGACTATTCCGTTTTAAAGTTGATATATCTAAAGATAAATTTATGTATGGGACTCCTGTCTTTAAATCAGTAGCCGTTAATCAGGAAAAAGAGAATACGTACAAATATAATAAATTAGAAATTGAGTTAGACAGTGTTCATGGAGTTAAAGGGCAAACACATACTGCAACCTTGTACATGGAAACTTTTTATTTTTCTAAAACAAATGAGAGCATTATTAAGTATTTGATTGGAGAAAAAAGTTCAACAATTGAGGAGCACACTGAAAAACATATACGAGTTGCATATGTTGCGATGACGAGGCCTACTGATTTGCTATGCTTGGTATTAGATGAAGATGTCTATTTTAATAACAAATTAAAATTAAATGATTTAGGGTGGGTTCATTATTCGGACATACTCTAGTATAAGAGGACAACTCTATTAGCATCAATATGTGAATATTAAGAGAGGAATATATTCATGAATTATACTAAAGTAATCACTACTATTGAAAAAATTTATGATAACAATTTTAATGATAATCTTTGTGTGTTAATTGATGGAGAATGGGGGATAGGTAAAACTTATACAATCAAAAAATGGAGTGAGGATAGAAAAGAAAAATATGATTTCAAATATGTATCCGTATTTGGAAAGCTTTCCATTAAAGAGGTAGAGAAAGATTTAATTTTACAATTGTATGAGGTGTTTAATTCACTTCAAAAAATAACAGATAGTAATATGATGAAAATAGGTAGTAATGTGGCTAAAAAAATGGCTAAAAAATTTACAGGTATAGATTTTAACTTAAGTGATCTGATTGAAAATATATCCATAGAGAACATTTCAAATGAAAATTCAAACAAAAAAATAATTTTGTGCATTGATGATATTGAGAGAAAATCTAAGAGTATTGCAATTAAAGACTTGCTTGGATTGATAGAGAGAGCTTCAAACAACTTCAATGTTATTCTAATTGCAAATTCATTAAAGCTAAATGATGATTTAAAGGACTTCAGTGATTATAAAGAAAAGATAATAGATTATGAATTTAAAATTAATGAGTTAGATCCAGACATATTGGATGAAATTGCTTTGAATAAAATTCCCTATCTGACTAAAGCGCAACTTGAATCACTTGTGCAGTCCTATATAAACGAGGGTTCAATTCTGATTAACTTCAATAATAACTCTGTTACAAAAAAAGAAACTCAGTTAGAGAAAAGTAATATTCGTATTTATAAAAAGTTCGTTGATTTGATTAAACTCGTAAATGAAGAGGCTATTGATTTATTAAACAAGAAGGATATTTTTAGTCTCGATGAAAATGTCGTTACTTTATGCAAAAATGTAGTATATCATTATTATTTTAGCAGCGAGAAAGAGTTCAGAGAAGCTTCTGGTGCAAATTTTGATAAATTATCTCTTTTTAAAGAAATTCAAAAGATATTTAAATATGAAGATTATAGTAAAGACATTTTACGAGACTACTTTTTGAACGATACTGAAATTAGTAGAGATATTAAAGTCTTATACAAGGCATACAAATTGAATATGCCTGATTTTACGGCATTGTGCGATAAGATTAGTAATAATATATCGAACGATAATCTTTTGTACTTTGTGGGTCAGAAACAAATAATATCACTTGCTGATGTTCTCCACGACTTAGGGATGTTGAGGGAATTCAAAGAGAAATTACTTGAAATAGCCGATAGGTTATACAATCCCGAGTTACAGAAGCAGCCGCCTTACTTTGATAGTGAGGACTGGTGCAATATTGATTATTTCGGAATGGAGCCTTGTAGTCGGGAAACATTAGAAATAATTAGTTCGATAAATAAGATTAATGTGGAGAAGCATAGGACACTTTTAAAGCAAAAGTATGATGAAGCTTTAAACCAAAAAGACATTAGAACATTGGGTGAAAGAATAAAAAATATTTACATAGAAAAGCTATCTACTTTCGAAACTTTATTTGAAATTGCATTTGAAAAATTAAAGGTTCAATTTAACGTCGATACATGGGAATTTATACATTTATTGATTGGAAGGACAAATAGTGATTTAATAAAAGACTTTTTTAGAGAGAGAGAAAAACGAGAAAACGATTTAATTTTGAAAAAAAGATATCAACAACTGAATGAAGTTTTGGCTGAAAGGATGTATTTTGAGAGGGAAACTGAGCGTTGCCAGGAAAGCATTGATGATTAATGTTAGTGAAAATATAAGATTGTGATTACATTATTTCCCAATCGAAGTGCCGATTAGCAAGTCATATCTACATCTATTTCCCTTTAATATTGCACTTTTAGGTGTGAAGTGAACTTTTTAACTTTTGAGATTTGGAGTTGGGAGAATTATGGACGTCATTTCATCTCATCAAACATACGCTGTGATAATTGCAGTAGAACATTATCAATTTAATATATCTCAGGTACAGTATGCTGAAAATGATGCTAGAGCATTTTATAGTTGGCTCACAGAAGACCTAGGTGTTCCGGCGGAAAACGTAAAAATATGGATTAACCAAGACGCAACTGCAACAGCGTTACGGCAAGAACTTTTATACGAGATTAGAAATCTTCAAGAAGATAATCGATTTATTTTCTACTATGCAGGGCACGGGTTCTACTCTGATGGATGTAATAAGTTAACAACTTGGGACACACACCCAACCAACCTTAGTGGTACAACTGTAGCTCTAAAGGATATTTTATTCGATCCCTTACAAAATTCCGCATGTAATAAGAGTTTAATTTTTATTGATGCTTGTGCAAGCCACATTCAAGAACAGTTTCCTTCACGAGATTTACTCTCGGAAATGAGCAATAATGAATTTGTCGAATTTGTTCGATCCAGCAGTTACCAAGCTATGTTCTTTTCATGTTCTCCTGGGGAAAAATCGTATCCCAGTAACATGTTGAAACATGGGATTTGGACGTATCATCTCCTTAAGGCGCTCAAGGGCGAGGTTAGGGAAGCATTGGTAAGGGAACAATATATTACTGATAATTCTTTGCAAAATTATCTTCGCCAAGTTGTTCCTGAATTCATTCGAAGTCGAACTACACTACGTGCTATTCAAACACCGTGGGCTCAAATTTCAAGCTCCAACACATTTGCGGTGTGTGAGATTGGTATAGACGAGCAAAGCATTGATTTACCATTAATGGGCATTGATTTAGTTTATGAAGATATGATATTTCGACAAATTGAAGAAAAAAATGTTCGTAACTTACCAGGTTTTATTAGAAGTTCACATAGAGAACCTGAATACCACTCTGGAAATGCGAATAACTTCATCAATCGACTTATGAGCACACCGATATCAGAGGAAATTAATACAATTTATGAGCGTTGTAAGGATATTTTGAGATTGCGAAGAAGAGATATTACTAAAAGTGTTCAAGTGGGTGGTGGCTCATTAGATTGTAATCTGTTTCGTTTTACAATTGATTCTTGCCAAAATCCTGATAACCCAAAGCAAGTAATGATAACACGTACTTTGATACTCATTATGGATGCTAATGAACTTCCTGAAGACTTTGAGCGTGTTTTTCCAATCCGTCCAGATGAAATTGTCATTCCAATTAACGGCGAAATTGATTTTGATTTAATGGTTGAAAAGTTCGAGAACGCTGAGGATGAAATTGGGGGAAATTTAGTTGAGGATGATACAAGGGGTTACATCGAATTTGAAGCTCCTGATGGAGTAAAGTTTATTATTCTAACTGAAACAAATGAGCTAGTTATTAAACCGAGGGGTACAAAGACTATTATGGAAATGCTATCAAGCGCCAAAACAAGTCTTGTTGCACTAGCTCAGGCAAACCAACTGGAATTAGAATAAGCATAAAATATTTGGTCACATTTTTGGTCACGTTTTTTCATTCCTGAGCGCCGCGGCGCACTCGAACGTAGAAACAGAAAACTCTAGAAAGCCTTGTCCTACAAGGATTGCTCCCGCCTTTTCCTTAACGTAAAAAACCCTATCTCTCCACTGGCAGCGATGAGGTCAGGGGTTCGATCCCCCTAGGCTCCATAACTAAAGAAAACCGCCAAACACAGGGATTTCCGAGTGTTTGGCGGTTTTTTGCGTGTTGAAATCTGTTGATTGATCCATGGTCATAGGAAATAATGCGTTTAATTGCTGTTTTAAATGAAGACTTAATCTACTTTACTCTTTCAAAAAGCAATTGCTTGTCAATTATCCGCTTCCCTGAAATAGTTCTTTTTGGGGCGAGTTTGTATGAATATGGAATATTGACTCTTTATAGATTCAATTGTTATTTTTGATAATAACAAGAAGGATTTTCAGTTATTTTGTCAAATAATTAAAGGAAATTGTTTTTAGGTAATTTAGTATAATATGTTAATCGTTCGTGCGGAATAGTTAAGCATCATAGATAGCTAAATTAGGTATTTATTTAAGATGTAATTACTAAATTTCGATGCGGGGGATAATTAATGTATCTACCGATTCAACCGGTAAGAGGAATCAGCACGGATTGTTTCCAAGATCTCATCATTTCCACGATGATATATTTGGGGCTGCCTTATCAGTTGACATTTTCAGAATCCATGGGTTTTAACTTTGTACAGCATGACCGCAACGACTTGATTGGAAAATGTATCGTTAATAACAAATATACTTCACTGGATTTATTGAGGGGCTTTCATGGAGTCTTGTTGAGCAAGTCTACATTGCAATCTTCAAAAGAAGTATATGACAACATATTGAATGAACTTCGGCAAGACATGCCGGTCATCATTTATTTAAGCTCTTATTGGAATCCTTGGGGAAATCCTCATGCATATCAGACGATCGATAGTGCGCATTTTTGTTTAGTGAGCGGGATTGATAAAGATCATCTGATGTGTGTAGATCCTACCTTTGGAAAAGAAATGAAATCGCTTCCATTTAAGAACTTTTTTGAAGGGAATAATGGAGTGTGTTTTACTTTCAAGCGTGTGGAACCTGAGATCAAGAACACCAAGGACGTTTTTTTGCGAGTGATTAATAATGTGATATCCAATAATAATTATTTAGCGTTATATGATTTGGCGAATGCTATAGAGTCTCAGGAGACTTTAAGGCATGAATTTGAAGGGTTTCATGATTTTTGGGCAAGTGATTTTTTCCAGGGAATCGATACCTTGTTGTTTAGCAGGCTATATTTCCGTAAGGCGATAGAGTTTCTATCCCAAATAATCGATGATGATTCATTGAGCGTAAAGATGACTCAATTGATAAGCTGTGCTGAGCAATTATCGAATGGGTGGGAGATTGTTCAAAAAATGATTATACGAGATTATCTGGATTTTGAACTTGTTAGACATAACAGATCAATCAGAAAAATGTCGAATGCAATTAAAAAAAATGCTGAACTTGAAGAACAGCTAGTTAATGAACTGATTGAGATGAAAAGATTGCTCATCTAATTTCGTTATAATTAAAGAACCCGCTAAACACAAGATTCCCGTGTGTGTGGCGGGTTTTTGCTACATTGAAAGCTAAGAATATGGCCTGTTCATATTCCGTTCATATTGACGTCATAGAGAGTACATATCCGTCATGTAAGATTTCCTGGAAGGCTTGAAGCTATTAAAACAGACAAGGTCAGGAGTCGATACGAGTGAAACGAAGTGAGGACATAAAGGGGAAAAAGAATCCTGCTACAGATAAGAAGTCAACTTCAGTGACGAAAAAAGTTCTTATTCTCTTACTGAAAGCAATAGCAGTATTGGCCATACTAGGAGTCGTATTTATAGCAACTGTTTTTATTGTGGATAAGGTCGCCACTAAATCGGAGCAGGGGAAAATACACTCCTATGGTCAATTAGTGCCTGTAGACGGTAAAAGGATGAATGCTGTGATTCAAGGAACAGGGGAAGAAACAATTGTGCTCTTGCCTGGCTTTGGAACAGCGGCGCCAGCCCTTGATTTTAAGCCGTTAATAGATGAACTATCACCATTTTACAAAGTGGTCGTGATTGAACCTTTTGGTTATGGACTGAGTGATACAACCGACAAAGAAAGAACCACGGAAAATATCGTAAGTGAAATTCACGAAGCCGTGCAGAGTCTTCAAATTGACCGTTACATTCTAATGGCTCATTCCATTTCCGGCTTGTACGGATTAGAATATGTGAACAAATATGAAAACGAAGTGAGTGCATTTGTTGGGCTCGACAGCAGTGTACCAACGCTTAGCGAACAAGAGGTTTCATCTTCAACATTAGGGATATTAAGCCTAATCAAAAAATCAGGGTTCACCAGATTATATGCAAAACTAGGCGATGACCCGTATGCTGAGCTGCCCTATGATGAAGAAGCTAAAGAACAAATGAGAATGCTTGGTCTCAAAAACATGTTAAATCCAAGCCAACTAAATGAAATCAAATGGATGCCTTCTAATTTCAAAGGGGCTGAACAGTTAAGCTTCCCTAATAAGCTTCCCGTTGTTTTCTTTATACAAGCGAATCATCCTGTAACGGATAGATGGTTACCAGAGCATGAAAAGCAAGCAAAAGATTCTGTTTATGGTAAAGTGATCACATTGGAAGCGGATCATTATTTGTATCGTACCGAAGCAAAAGAAATTGTAGAAAAATTCCGGGCATATATGGAAGAAATCAAATAAGCAAAGCTGTTGCGGCATCTTGTGCAAGGGTCCTTGCATAGGCTGCCGTTTGTTTTTTCGCATTCATCCAAAAGTTCTACAGCGCTCCACCTTTATGCACAGCAAATGCTTTATAGTATACTGGTTACCAAGTATAGCGAGGGAAAAGAGGGAACGGATGGATGCCTACGATATTAGTTGCTGATGATGATGTGAACATTCGCGAACTCGTCTGCTTGTTTTTGCGCAATGACGGATTCGATACCTTAGAAGCCGCAGACGGCAGGGAAGCGATGGCAGTATATAACTCGACTAGAGTCGATCTTGTCGTGCTTGATATTATGATGCCGCTTATGGACGGCTGGGAGCTGTGCAGGGAGCTTCGAAAAGCTAATCCTGACCTCCCGTTGCTAATGCTGACGGCAAGAGGAGAAACATGGGAGAAGGTGAAAGGGTTTCAGCTGGGTACGGATGATTATTTGACGAAACCATTCGATCCGCTGGAGCTGACCGTCCGCGTGAGGGCGCTGCTAAAGCGTTACGGAGTCAGCACGACGCAGACCATCCAGATCGGCAGCGTTCTACTGGACCGGCAGACTTATAAGGTGACGAGGGGGTCAGAATCGCTGGCGCTCCCGCTCAAGGAATTTGAATTATTGTACAAGCTGGCGGGCAAGCCTGGACAAATCTATACGCGCGAGCAGCTGATCGATCAGATTTGGGGGATGGATTACGCTGGCGATGAACGGACGGTCGATGTCCATATTAAGCGGCTGCGCGAACGGTTCGCGGAAACGTCTGATTTTCGGATCGATACCGTGCGGGGTCTCGGTTACCGGCTTGAGGTATCTCCATGATCAGCTCCTTATACACCCGTGTCGTATTGACCTTTCTGGTGTCTGTTATCGGAGGGACGATCATTGCCACCTTTACCACATCGTGGCTGTACAAGGAGAAGCTGAACGATAATCTGATGCTCAACGTATTCCACTTCGGCGAAGACGTCTCACGGATCTATGATGCT
The DNA here is from genome assembly GCF_001277345.1 of Paenibacillus solani. GTDB lineage: Bacteria > Bacillota > Bacilli > Paenibacillales > Paenibacillaceae > Paenibacillus_AQ > Paenibacillus_AQ solani. The sequence goes on along the minus strand of NZ_LIUT01000001.1, from coordinate 3,576,766 downwards.
TTGCCGCTTGCGGAGGCGGAAGCGTATGTCCGCGGAATGAAGCAGCTCCATTCCTACTATATTCGCATGTACGACCAAGGCGGGCAGATTCAGTCATTCGGAGAGCTGAATGGTCAGAGCGTATCCGAAGTAACACCGGAGCAAATCAGTCGAGTGCTGGCTGGAGAAGTGCTTCAGATCAGCTCACAGGGAATTGTGCCTGTTCTGATGGGGATGCCTCTTCACACAGAGGAAGGAACGAAAGCTATGTTTGTAGAGCCGCTTGCCGCTTCTTCCGTCTCACTGTTGGTGAGGTTTTTGACCAACTCCTTAATAACCGGAAGCTTGCTCATTCTGATCGCTGCCGTATTTCTGGTTAGGCCAATCAAGAAGCTGACAGAAGCAACCAAGCGCATCGCGGCGGGAGACTTCAACGTTAAACTGAACATTAAGCAAAAGGGGGAGCTGGGCACGCTCGCCCGCAGCTTCGAGGAGATGATGCGCGACCTGAAGCAGCTGGAGCAGATGCGCAAGGAGTTCGTATCGAATGTATCGCATGAGGTACAGTCACCCCTCACCTCGATATCCGGTTATGCCATAGCGCTCAAGCAAGCAGGCATCCCTGAGAGCGAGCGAAATCGCTACATTGATATTATCATCTCCGAAGCGAAGCGCATGTCCAAGATGAGCGACAGTCTGCTCAAGCTAAGCTTGCTGGAATCCAGCACTCAGCAGCTGCGGGTAACTGAGCTTAGGCTTGATGAGCAGATCAGGCGGGTCATTGTAGCGATTCAGCCGCAATGGTCAGCAAGCAGCATTAGCTTTGACATGAACCTGAAGCCTATACCCGTCACGGCAGATCACGACCAGCTTAACCAGGTATGGACCAACATTATAGGCAACAGCATTAAGTTTTCGGAAGAGGGCGGCACCATTCAAGTCAGTATGAAGCAAGACACCAAAACCGTAACCGTACGCATAGCCGACGCCGGTATTGGCATCTCTGGGGAGGATCAGAAACGTATATTCGAGCGGTTCTTCAAAGCCGACCGTTCCCATAGCCGCAAGTATGACGGCAGTGGCATGGGGCTCGCCATCGCGAAGCAGATCGTATCGCTGCATCAGGGACATATCCGTGTCGAGAGCGAGCTTGGAAGAGGCGCTGCTTTTATCGTCACCTTACCGCTTGCGTCATCGCTGGAGTAGTTCGCAAGATTAACGAGGCTGTTCATATTCAGTTCACATTCATGTCATCGTCTGTACATCTTCATCAGTTAAGCTTTCTATACGGCTCGCAAAGGCAGCTGAATGATCTGAGAGGAAAGGTGTAGGTAAGATGAACAAGTGGCTGAGGATTCTGCTCAAAACTTTAGCAGTAGTTTTAATATTGATTGTAACTTTTATCGCGATCGTATATATCGTGAATGTGGTCAGCAACAAGACGGATCAGAAGAAGATCGAGGCATATGGACAGCTTGTTCCCGTCGACGGCAAGAATATGAATGTGCTCATTCAAGGGGAAGGCGAAGAGACAGTCGTGCTTCTGCCGGGTTATGGAACAGCGTCGCCTGTTCTGGACTTCAAGCCGCTCATAGATGAGCTGTCGCCTTATTACAAAGTGGTAGCCATAGAGCCATTCGGATATGGATTAAGCGACTTGACCGATAAGGACCGCACGACCGGCAATATCGTTCAAGAAATTCATGCGGCGCTACAAAACCTTAACATTGACCGCTATATCCTGATGGGACACTCGATTACAGGTCTATATGGGGTTGATTATGTAAGCAAGTACAGGGATGAAGTGACTGCGTTTATCGGAATCGATACCAGTGTTCCAACCCAGGGCGGCATGGATGTCGATTTCCCGATCGGCCAATATAAGCTGCTCAAGAACTCAGGCTTTGCCAGATTGATGTTGAAATTTAGTCCAGATCCTTATGAAGGCTTGCCTTATGATGAAGAGACCAGGAAACAACTGAATTTGATCCAGCTCAAAAATATGTTCAACCCGTCCATCTTGAATGAGATGGAGCATATCTCCTCGAACTTTAAAGAGGGCAAGCATATGAAGTTCCCGGTTGATCTTCCTCTGCTGCTTCTTGTCGGAAGCGATAATCTCTCAGAGGAATGGGTTCCGCTTCATGAAGAGCAAGCGGCTAGTGTAGAGAATGGCAAAATGGTAGTCTTCGATACAAGCCATTATGTACATCATACGAAATCCAAGGAAATTGTGGAGAACTTCAGACAGTTCATGGAGGACATGAAGGAAGCATCATTATAGCTTAGATTTGAAATCTGCATTGATAGAACAGTTTTTGGTAGTGAAACCAGCAATAGTGGGAGAGCGCATCGCTGGCAGCGATGAGGTCAGGGGGTCGATCCCCCTAGGCTCCATACATGAAAGAAAACCCGGCAAACACAATAGTGTTTGTCGGGTTTTTTGCATATTGAAATAAATCTGTTGATTGATCCGTGGTCACAAGGGGGGATTACTGTGCTGTGAATAAAATTGTCAATAAGTTCTGTTGACCGCAGTGGAAGAGGCGTTACATCATTCTGTAGCCGTTGCATCATCCTGCCGACACAGCAATAATCCCGCACTTCCACAGTTTATTGCTTAGTCCATGTGCCAAGCTTATACGCTCCATCGGACAGTCGGTCCGTATTCGCAAAATCAACCGCTGGGCGGTTCGTGGCTGGATCCAAGATTGCGATGGCCAGATCATAGGTACCGTTTGGCAGCGTGGATGTGGAGAGAGAGGACGCGGCCGTGTGCAGGCCGGTTCTCCACGTTCTTAAGTCGGCGGACGTCTCTTGACGCGCCACGATGTTTCCGCCGCTGCGGAGTTGGATTTCAACAGGCCAGTTGAACGGGAAGTGCTGAACCCCTTTATTTTCCACATGGACGGAAACGTCTAATGTGCTTCCGTTCTCCACGGTCGCCTTGCTCACGACAAAATGATAGCCCATTCGTTTCTTGAGCTGATCCATATTGCTTTGCAGCGGATTACCTACCGCCAAGGAAGCCGGGGCATTCGGGCCAAGCCAGCTTGGCTTGCTGAGCTCGGTTTGCCGCATCGTCTCGTTAAAGCCGCTGCCTGTCGTCAGTGCGGATTTCATGCCATAGTCGCCGCCATAGAATTCCCCGCCTGACACGCGGATGTCCCAGAAGTTCGGATGGCCCGGCTGCTTCTGGCTAATATCGTCCCAGTAACCGTTCTGCGTCCCCGTGTACCATCCCCATTCGGAATCAAAGCTCGGCTTGTCCCCGAATACGTCGTTGTACATGCCCATAATGAGACCTTTGTTATTGTTCTTGGCTAGCTCCACGCTCCGCCGGATCATTAGCTGCGTATGATCTTCTTGATTGGCAAATGCATCGATATAATGCTGAATGTACTGGTTAGAAATAGCGTTCGGTGGAAACGCACCAGTATAGTTGCTTTCCCCTTTGGGTCCTATGTAAGGCCAAGTGTGAAATTCCGCCCAATGGCCGAGAGAACCGATTTGTACAAAAGCGATCGGGCTGTCAGGGGTGTCGTAATGCTTCGCAATCGCATCGATTGCAAGCTTGTGCCGGGCGATCAGATATTCGGAGCTATAATTTGGAGAGAAGCCCATATTGTTGCCGGCGCCCATGCCTCCGGTTTCATCATTATAGGCCTTTCCCGGCGATTGCCCCAGACTGACCATGTCATTGTACAGCCAGTCCGGAATATCCCGGTGAGGTACGCCGGAAGGACTGTCCATAATAAAACGCAGAACGACTTTGACTCCGCTGCTCCGCCATTGCTCGAAATGATTGGAAGCTTCAATTGCGCTGAAATCATACTTGCCCTTCGTAGGTTCCAGTTCTCTCCATGTGACGCCGACATACACGAGACGGTGGTCCTGAGGATAGCTGGTTGATTTCGCAGAAGGAGCCCAGCCCTTAAACGGGTTGTTGAGCGGATGATCCAGCTCGGTTGGATAGAATTCGATCATAGTTTCTCCGGGATTCCTTTCGCTTAGAGTATAGACAGGAAGCGTCTGGTTTTGCGCAGGCAGGCGATTGGTGTCCGAGTTGTTGTCTATATATCCGATGCTTACGCTGCTGCCTGCAGAGAGTCCAAGCTCCGAGAGCGGAAGTGCAACTTCAATAACGGATGAGGTGCGTGCGAATTGGGTAGAAGGAAGAGTTGAAGACAAATTCCAGCTCCAGGTGCTTCCGTTGCCCCCATAGCGGTACAGGGAATTATTTTCAAGAAGCCACTCAATCCCTGTCTCCTTCCAGCCATAGGCTTGATATCCGGTGGAAGCGCTGTCATCCGTATTTAACCAGAGACTGCCCATGGCCGTACTCAGGCCGGAGCCTTCCACAAGGAGATACAGATTCCGGTCGTCGTGGGCAGCCTTAAGGGTTTTGGCTGTTCCGGAATTCGTGGATAGAGCCGGAATCCCCTCCCAGTCGCTTGTTTTGCCGTCGATAACAATCGAGGCCGCTTCTGCAGTCGGAGTAAAAGCGGGTAAGGGGGATAATGTAAGAAGAATGGCCATCATCATTAAAACAATCATTTTCATTGGATTACCCCGTGTTCTCATGTCAAATCTCCTCCTAGAAATATGGGTTAGCGTAAAACTCCAGGTCCATAATCGGTTAACCTGGGTATCGCGATGATTTGGAAGCGCTCACCTCCTTTCATATCGATCGTTAGAAAAAATAAATCACCTTATCAGGTGCTCCTTTCCTTTACAGATCAATAGCTTACGTACACATTTGACCCTGTGCGAAAAATGCATGCTCCACGGTATGCATGAATATGGCCGTCGACCTCAAGGTTGACTTCAAACATATGCTTTAAGTCGAGCTGCGCACGATCAAGTGGGTAGGCAGTATGACTTTCTTCGGTAGCAGCTGGTTCCCGTTGATGCGGTCGATCAAGTTGTCCACGGCAACCATGCCGATTTCCTTGGTCGGCACTTCGATTGTCGACAGAGGAGGATTGGAATATTTGGATACCTCAATGTTGGACAAGCCGATAACAGCCACTTGATTCGGAACGGAGATGCCGTTGTTGTAGAGCCCGTTAAGGGCGGCCATTGCCATTAGATCACTTCCGGCGAAGAAGGCGGTCGGATAGTTGCCAGTTTGGCATAAACGGTTGATTTGTTCGATGCAGACAGCCTCATCCCATAAGCAATCGATTACCCAATCGGGATTTACCGTCAATCCTGCGGCATGCATGCTGGCGTAATACCCTCGGTAGCGACGGCTGTCTTTCAAGTTTCCCGTATATCCGCTTCCCCCGATATATCCAATATGGGTATGGCCTTTCTCAATGAGATGGTTCACCGCCATCGAAGCCACATTGTAATGATCATAACCCACGTTATCGATATCTCCGCGCTCCGTATCAATCCCCACGATGTAAGGGACCTGCTTGCGAATATACTCGTAGGTTTCGCTGTTCAAGGACTCCATCAGGATCAGGCCGGTAATCGGCTCGCTGAACGTATTGAACAGAATTTTGCGGTCATCCAGCTCAATGCCAGTCCGAATAAATGCGATGTTATACCCTGCACTGAGGAGCCTCTCTTCTACGCCGGATAAGATCGACATGAAGTACGGATCGTTGTACTTGTCTCTCGTTACGCTTAAGACGCATCCGATTTTGATTTGCGACTTGTTATCGACTTGATCCTTGGCTGTTAAATTTCGCTTGGGGCTGGAACTGATTTTATAGTTGAGCTGTGTAACAGCTTGCCATACCCGTTCTTTAGTTTCTTCCGTAATTTTATATTTTGTATCATTATTCAAAACTCTGGACACCGTGGCAGTAGATACGTTTGCTAGCTTCGCAACATCCCGAATCGTACTCATGGATAGACACATTCTCCTTTGTAAAAATGCTTTTAAATTGCAAATTGATTATCAATTTTAGGATTAATTAGAAACGTTAAATCGCAAACAATGATTCGTACATTAATATGAATCGTTACGTAATTTGTTACGTTGTTCGCTGATGTTCTTACAGTTTACATGATTATTATGGTGAATTCAATATATACATATATGAATCAACGTTTATGTAGATGAAGTTTATAAAAATTTCAAAATTGTTATTGCAAGATTAAGGCAGAATGATATAACATGAAGTCACTAAACACGAATAAAGTGTTGCGTAAAATTTACGTAACAAACAATGTAACAATTTAGTTGTTTTCTACTAGTCAAATGGGGGTATAGCGCGAAATGGCGAGCCTGATGAATTTTAAAGAGTGTATTGCAATCTGCAACTTCGATTACCTGCCTGAAGGTCTGGAAGCAAAGTTCAACCGGTATACGCCGGATAACAATTCCCAGCTCATCCCGCGAGCATTCCTTTCGGAGCTCTTCGAGTCCTATCAAGTTCCAGAGAGTCTCCAGCAGCGACTTGTCGCCGGCATTGAGGAGATCGAACAGGATGATGTGTTGTTTCACTTCACCAAATTTTTGGTGGAAGACCTTTGCTCCGTGCGCGATCGCTGCGACGAGACGCCGTATTCGAACATGACGCCAGGGTGCATGAAACAGTACGGAGATCTCTATTCCTTTCTGCTGCTGCTTGCCTGTGTTGTTCCTTCCATGAACAAGCTTGAGCGGCGTAACGTGCCCAAAGCGTACTATGAGCAGATCCCCCATCAGCCGCTAAAACTTCAATTGGAAAAATTGGCGCTCCATGGAGATCCCAAGGTTCATGATTTTCCATGGGTGATGAATTTTTATACCTGCTCCATCTTTCTATTGGACCGGTTTTATTTCATCCCTTACCAGTTCGGAGATCCGTTCACCATGTTCCGCCAGATGAACACAAGAGAGGTAGCCGCCCTCCGGCATGCTGGGGAAGAGTTTCGCAGCGATGGGCAGCGCAATGGGATTAACGATGTGCTTGACCTACAAGGAAGCTTCACTTCCGAATGGGATGAGAACGATACCTTCATCATTGCCAACCGGATCAATCCGATGGGCTTCGTCGAAAGAGAAACGACGCCGATCTTCAAGAACGAATGGGAGCGGGTGCTTGAACCAGGGGATACACTTCTGGCTCTTCATATTCCATCCGGTGCCGGATATACACCGGAGCGGGTGAAGAATTCAATGATGATGGCGCTTGAATTTTACGACCGATATTTTCCGGAGTTATCGATCAAAGGTTTCTGGAGCTCGAGTTGGCTTTACGATACAAGGCTATCACTCATCTTGGACAACGAGAAAAGCAACATTGTCCGTGTTCAACAACAGTTTTACAACTATCCGACATTGGATGGGGATGGCATGCTGCGTTATGAAGTCTTTGGCGATTGGAAGGCCGATCCCGTGGGCAGCCCCGGCGAACTGACAACTTCGCTGCAACGGGCGGCGGCTGAATATATGCGTACGGGCGCGCGGTTTAATACGTTAAGCATGGTGGTGCTGAGGGAAGATGTCCCACAGATCGGCAACATGCCTTACATAACCGACGCGGATAAGGAGCAATTCCTCCGAACCGTAGACAGTCACTTATCCAACCTGTCCGGTAGAGCGCAGCAGGATAGATAAGATGAGGCAGGCGCGATTGCAGATATTGAATTTTTGACAAAATACGAGTCGCTGGAGGTTATTGATTTGAAACTAGCATTAATTGGAGCAGGACAACGAGGCATGATCTATGCGAGGCAGGCTCATCAAAGTGATGAAATCTTCGCGGTGGTCGAGCCAGATGATGAGAGAAGAAAGGCGGCAGCAGACGAGTTCCGGATTCCGCCTGATCGACAATTTGCATCAGTTGATGAATTTTATCGTTTAGGGAACATTTGCGATGCCATCATCATCTCTTCCATGGATCGGGATCATTATGAGCAGACGATGGCAGCACTTGAGCTTGGCTATGATATTTTGCTCGAAAAGCCGATCTCTCCAAGTCCCGAAGAATGTATGAGAATCCAGGAAAAAGCCGATGAAAAAGGCCGTAAAGTGATTGTTTGCCATGTCCTGAGATACACGAATTTTTTTACGGAGATGAAGAAGATCATCGATAGCGGGGAGCTCGGAAAGGTCGTCACGATTCAGCATAACGAGAATATTGGCAATTTCCATATGGCCCATTCCTTTGTCAGGGGCAATTGGCGGAGAAGTGATCTTGCCAGTCCGATCATCATGCAGAAGTCCTGTCATGACATGGATATTTTATCTTGGTTGGTGGACAGCGGCGCCAAGCGAATCTCTTCCTACGGCGGCCTCGCATATTTCAAAGAGGAGAATGCGCCGGCCGGCAGCGCCGAACGATGCTTGGACTGCAAGGTCGCTCCAGATTGCCGGTTTGATGCAAGAAAAGCCTACTTGCCTATAAGAGGGCAATGGCCAGCTGCGGCCGTGTCTGCAGATCAAACAGAAGAAGGATTGCTGAAGGAGCTCGAAACGAGTCCTTACGGACGATGCGTGTATCGGGTGGACAACGATGTGTGTGATCATCAGGTAACCTTGATCGAGTTCAAGAACGGGGTGACGGCTACGTTTAACTTAAGTGGATTTACCAATAAAATGTACCGAACCATCAAAATCATGTGCGAGCATGGAGAAATTCGAGGCGATGATACTTTGAATGTCATTGAAGTCACTCGATTTAACTCCAATATGGCCGAATCCCAGCAGCACACCGTCATTCGGCCGGCTGCGATGGATGGTGGGCATAACGGCGGCGATACGGGGCTGATGATCGACTTTTTGGCGAATTTGAAGACCCCCGACTTCAGCAGCAGATCCTCAATTGAGATGTCGGTCGAGAGCCACATCATGGCCTACGCAGCAGAAGAGGCAAGAATGACCGGTACCGTGATCGATCTCGATGAGCTTAAAGCGAAGCTGCAGCAGAGCATTACAGCCTAATCGATTGTATAAAGGTGGTGAGGGTATGAGCTCCGTCGTTAAGGGGTTTCTCCATGAAATCAAGAAAAACCGAATTCTGTATCTCATGTGCGTGCCTGCACTGATCGTGCTAATCATGTTCGCGTACATCCCTTTTGCGGGAGTATGGATGGCATTTACCGATTTCAATGTGGTGGATGGAATCTTCGGCAGCAAGTTCGTGGGGCTGGACAATTTCAAATATTTCTTCTCGGCAAACAGCATGGGGTGGAAGGTAATATACAACACGCTGTACATCAACTTCTTCGGTCTCATCTTAGGGGTCGTCGTCCCGGTCAGCATTGCTGTCCTGCTTCATGAAATCCGGCATAAAACTTACAAAAAAATCGCCCAAAGCATGATGTTCTTTCCATACTTTCTGTCTTGGGTCGTCGTCGGGGCGATTCTGTACGGCATCTTTTCCACGGATGTGGGTGTTGCCAATAACATCCTGGAGTTCTTTGGAGCCGATCCGATCAGATGGTACTCGGAGCCGAAGTATTGGAAGTGGATCATCATCCTATCGAGCGTGTGGAAATGGAGCGGGTACAATTCCATAATCTATTTGGCGGCGATGTCCAATTTCGACGGAAGCTTGTACGAAGCGGCTAAAGTCGATGGAGCCAGCAAATTGCAGCGTGTTTTTTATCTTACCGTGCCTATGTTGAAACCGACAATCATCGTTTTGACCCTGCTGAGCGTGGGAAGAATCTTCTATGGTGACTTCGGTATGATTTACGGCATTGTCGGCAACAACCCGGTTCTGGCTGATGAGGTAACAGTCATCGATACATATGTATACCAGTCGATGCGGACGCTGGGCTTCTCATACTCGACGGCCATCGGACTGTTCCAGTCCTTGATGGGATTGATCCTGATCACGGTTGCCAACAAATCGGCCAAGAAAATAAATGATGGGGAGGGTCTGTTTTAATGTTGGGAAAGAATCGATTGCTCAGCGACAAGCTGGTTATCGCCTTTGCTTACGGTTTCGTCGGCTTATTCGCTCTCATTTGTCTATATCCTCTTGTTTTAACCTTAAGCGTATCCTTTTCATCAGAGCAGGCCGTCGCAAGAAGCGGCTATTCGATCCTCCCCTTGAGCCCCACTTGGGATACGTATAAATACATCTTCGTTAATAGCGGTATGAAAATATTAAAATCTTACGGCGTGACGATCTTCATTACGGTTGTAGGTACGACGGGCGCCTTGCTTATCACTAGTTTGATAGCGTTTTCATTATCAATCAAAAAGCTGAAATACCGTAACGTGCTGGCCTTTATCAGTAATTTTACGATTATTTTCTCGGCCGGGTTGATCCCATGGTACATGGTAAGCGTTAATTTCTACGGCTTGAAGGACAGCATTCTGGCCCTGATCCTGCCGTCCATCTTCAGCGTATGGAATATGTTTCTCATGCGCACGTACTTTTCCAACATCTCGACCGCGCTGTATGAAGCTGCCGAGATGGATGGCGCCAATTATTTTACGATCTATTGGAGAGTCGCTCTTCCATTAAGCAAGACCGCACTCCTTACGGTCGGATTAATGTATGCGCTTCAATATTGGAATGATTGGTGGCATGCACTGATCTTCATTCAGGAGCAGGATTTATTTCCGCTGCAATATTACCTATACAATATTTTGTCCAACGTCAATGCAATCAGCTCTGGACGCATTCCATCCGGAGCAGCGGGCAGCATTACTCTGCCTGCGGAGACCGTGAAGATGGCCGTCACGGTCATAACGATCGGACCGATCATATTCCTCTACCCCTTTGTGCAAAAATACTTTGTTCACGGGATTATGGCCGGTGCAGTCAAGGAATAGGCTGTGCATGGTTACTGCCGAATCAGGCTTTATATAGATGAACCATTTTATTAGGGGAGGGTCTTATATGAAGGCAAGGAAAATGATGCTGATCAGTTTGGTTCTACTGCTCACTTCGCTGTCGGTTTTGGCAGGGTGTGGCGGAAGCGAAGAGGGGAAAGAAGAGGCTAAGCTTGAAACCGTGAAGATTTTGTACCCTGGAGATCGAAGCGATCGTATGAACGAATTTCTCAAAAACGAATTCGCAGAGAAGATGGCAACCGATCTTGGGTTGAAGGTGGAGGTCGTATTCGTGCCGTGGGCCCAGTATTGGGAGCAGAAAGACATCATGCTGGCCGCGAATGAGTCGATCGATCTCTATTGGGACGGGCTTCCGGACCTTTCAACGATCGTGAACAAGAAGCAAGCGATGCCGCTGGATGATTTGATTCAGCAGCACGGTCAGGATATGCTGAAAGTGCTGCCGATGGAGCAGCTTCAAGGGGCAACGATTGATGGGAAGATTTACGGCATTCCATCGGCGTATGCGCCATCCTCTGCGATGTTTCAGTTAGTCGCTGTTCGTCAGGATATCCTGGAGGCCGTCGGAATGACGGAAGTAAAGACTACGGACGATTTGAAAGAGTTCGCAACGAGGGCAAAAGAGAAGTTTCCTGAAATGAAAGGGCCAGCCGATATTATATTTAAGCCATTGACACGATATTTTGCCGATGAGCAATATAACTGGATCGCCGTTGAAGACCTGGTCGTATTCGGAGAAGACAGCAAAAAAGCATACAGCTATTATGAAACCGGGGCTTTTCAGGAGGTCGCCAAGTTTAACCGCAGCATGTATGATGGGGGATTATATACGGAGGATCTGACGATTAAATATAACGAAAGAGACTCTCGCATGCAGACAGGGTTATACCTATGGGTGGAAGGATCCTTGGGTAAAGAAATGGAAATTATCGATGCCGTCAAAGCGAATGCCCCGGATGCCGAAATTAAAACGTATCTGTTGGCCGAGGATAAGCCTCGTTATATTACAGCGGCAGGTGGTGAGGTTCTGGGCATTCCGGTAAATGCACCAAATCCGGAAGGCGCCATGAAGTTTATCAACTGGATATACAAGTCGCAGGAAAATTACCTATTCGCCCTGTATGGCGTTGAAGGCAAGGATTACGAGATCGTGGACGGAAGAATCAAAAAGCTGTCTTCCAGCGAATTTTTCTATGAGTGGATGTTCCGGAATCAAAATTACCAATTGTTCGGTCCGGAAGTGGCCCAAGAGTCTATCGATCAGTATAAAAGCTGGGATACCAATGCGGTTAGATCCAACTCATTAGGATTCCGCTTCAATAACGAGAATGTGAAGCTCATCGAGACAGCCTTGAAGGAAGTGGCAGGTAAGGATATGGCCGCGATCCGTTCCGGTTTCGTGGATTTCGAAACAGAATATCCGAAGGCCGTCCAGAAGCTAAAGGCGGCAGGCATTGATGATTATGTTGCTGAGGTGCAGAAGCAGCTGGACGAGTTCTTGGCTGGTCAATAAAGATACATTATGGAAACAGGAAAAAGTCCTTGTATATTAAGGGCTTTTTCCTGTTTGTAGGGGGAGGGCTTTATGTGCGAAAAATCGAACAAACGCCGGATTGAGTGATGCGAAAGAGTTCACTTTGTGTGGCCAGACGACGTTCCGAAAACGCAAATTTTCAATAGCCCATTGAATGGCTGCTTTACCGTGAGAATCTCCAAGACCCAGCATGAGCGATATATAAATAGCCTCCGTAACTGATATTATCCCCTTTAAGTAGACAGCGTATAAAAAGCGCATTACCTTTAAAGAGCTATCACGATAGTATATGTACCTTAGTAAAACCTTATAGAATCAGGCTTCTTAACAAACGAACTTATTGTGCCGTAATACGTTTCCATCGCTGGCAGCGATGAGGTCAGGGGTTCGATCCCCCTAGGCTCCATACATGAAAACCCTTGATGCTATATCATCAAGGGTTTTTGCTTTTTCTAATAACTCATAAGTATTGTTCGAAAACGTCATTGGAGACGAAAATTGAGCATTATGGAGATGAGTAATCATTTTAGGTCATAAGAATTCCTCGGTATAGGCGAAAAGCCAGGTTCTTAAGGTCTAAAGTATCGGAAACATTGACCGGGCAGAATGTACCTGGAAATGACGCCATAGTGTGAGACAAATTAAAACACCTTCAAGATAATGCAATCATGTCGTAAGATATGGAGAAAACCTTGAGGTGTTTTTACATTGGCAACAAGAGTCAGTGTAAAGAAGAAAGCCAAAGAAATGAGATTGAAAAGGCATTCCAGTGATTGTGTTTGACTATGTAACCTTTAATGCAGATGGCAGAATACGATTTTGCTGAATATGCCCCTGATGGCATGCTTTTACAGCTCGGACTTTAACTGTTTCTCAAAGTCGGCGGTAGGCCATGGGAATGAACATTATTACCGGGGCTAACGATCAACACGGTTACCGAAGGGTTTCCATATGATATGTTTAACGGTGAGTACAATGCGGAAGCGGTTTATACGAGGATCATAATAAATCAAGGATAAAGCTATCAACTTACGAATGTGAGCACGAGATGGATACGCTGGAAAGTGACGGCAAGTCCAGTGACCGGATCGATTATGTGGTTTATTTACCGGATGAAACTGAGTACTCAAGAGGAATGATACGTCCAATAAACTTAGTGTTGTAGCAGGACGTACCGCAGTACTAACGATGGTAACGACGCCCCTTGTTACATTCGGCGTCACATACCGAACGCTTGTTTTGTACGGCCCGCAGAGGCAGTACCTTAGTCGGATAACCATTTATCCGGGAGATACTGGGAGCCTGAAGAGGCGTTATGTTTGTGTCTATATCGATGCCACACACATTGCGCTTAAAAGCGTGAAACGCTCTCTATAGAGGCCGTGGCTCTCCTTCCGAACCAGGGGGGAATAACCACGTTTACGGTTCTAAACCGCTTTGTATTATAGGGTTCACCATTACGGCGGATGATTAAACAAGTATGGTCGAATGTGTTTTGATACGAGGACTGGCGATTGTATCAGGACCAACTGCGTTAAAATATCGATTTAATGAAAAAAACTGTCGAATTATGGTGACTCGTTGCTATAATAGTCTTATATGGAACAAACGATGTAGTACCGGGCGGGGGATGGACACCAACCGATGCGGGACAGGCAGAGAAATATGCTGGCAAGCTGCTTTTATAAGCTCTTTGCAATGCGATGCATACAAGTGTTTTTTAAGCGAGTGTCCGTTTGGAAGCGCCTTCTCTATGACTGTCGTGTAATCGGACTAACCTTATGAATGTCAGGCTGATAATCGAAGGCATCATCATGTATGAAATCATAGAAATGATATTTCCATTGATAGCTTATATTGCGAGGAGCCTTTAACATGAGAACAAAAGATGATCATTGGATAGCCCGGAGTCGATGGTTTATGAGCAAGCCGTCCTTTTACCGGAAAATGATATGGATTGCTTTACTGTCATCGATTATTCCGGTTATGATTTTGGGAATATCCAGCTATATCATGACAATGAGGATGGTGGAGCGTGACGCCAGTCAGGATGTATCGCAAATTTTGAGCTATACTTCACAGACGATCGATTCGGGACTCGACCGTATCCAGGATAATTTGATTCAGATGCAGATGGGAAGCTTCTTCACCTCTGATTTTAAGGAGCAGAAGCATAGCAACTACGCGGGCTTCTATGCGAATGTATATCAAAATCTGGCGGCGTTTAAAAACGGGAATCCCCAGATCAAGGATATTTCTCTGTACACGCTGGACGAGAACTATTTTATATCTGCTACATATGGCGGTCACAAGGTGGTGGCAGAGGAAGAAAAGAAGGTAGCCCACCAGATGCTGAGCAACAAGCAGCAATTGTATTGGAAGGCGGGATATTCAATTAATGGGACAGACGCCAACGGCATAACGATTGTCAGTGCGGTCCCGCTGCATACCAATGATCCGATCGGCTTTATCCAAATTACGATGGATAACCGGATGTTCGAGTCTTTGGCCAAGCCATTTGTCAAATATGCCAATGAGCGGATGTACGTGCTGAACGATAAGGGTGAGCTGGTCTTCCAAATGAGCGACGCTTCGGTACCACAAGAACTGTACAAAATGATAACGGTTACAAATACAGAGCATCAAAAATTTATGTACCCTTTGGAAGGGAAGGAATACCTCGTCACAACGAAACTTTCCCCCGTGTACAATCTGCTGTACATCAACATGATCCCAACCGATGAATTGTATAGCAGCTCGCGCTGGATTGCCGGCATGACGCTGGTTCTGGTCGTGGCCGTTATTGTTGCAGGGACTGTCCTTGCATGGCTCGGAGCGAAGAGAGCCTACCGGCCGATCAAAAAACTGGTGTATCAGGTCAGCGGCAGCCATGCGGACGATATGGGCATGGATGAGATCAGCTATGTGAACAAGCGTTGGACCGAGATTAACAGCAAGGCGCTGGAGCTGGAAGGACAGCTGAATGAGCAGCTGCCCATTATCCGGGAAATTTTTGCCCTGCGGCTGATGGAAGGTCAGTTTACCCATGACCGTCACGAGCAGCTGGTTGCGCTGCTGCGCAGATACAGCATCCCTGAGCTGCAATCGGCGGTTGTATTTATCATTGCCTGCGACCAGTTTGCGGAAGAAGCCAAATTCCAGGAGTCCGATAAGGATCTGATTCTGTTTATTATGAAAAATATTACGTCCGAGATACTGGAGCAGCGGAAAATTCAGGGGATTGTAATCAATGCGTTGAACGATGAGGTGGTTGTCTGGCTCTGGACCGAGGAAGCAGAAACGGAGGCATGGGAGCACAATCTGCGGTCTGCTGTGGAAGAAGTGCGTCAGCAGATCGCTCATTACCTGCGCTCCCCCGTGACGATTGGCCTCAGCAGAAAGGCCGATCAGGTGGAAGAGCTGCCGGATTTGTACCGCGAGGCTCATCTCGCTATTCATTCGCGTATAATTCATGGCGGCAACCAGATTATCGAGAGCAAAGGCCTGACGAACTCTATGAACTACCGGTATCCGAGCGAGCTGGAGGCCCATTTCACCGATTCGCTTCAGGTTGGCAATTTTGACGAGGCCGAGCGCATGCTGCAGGCGTTCTCTGATAAAGTGAGGTCGGCTGTTCATAATCCCGAACTGATATTGATGTCCTATGACCAGCTGCTGTCAACGACACTTCGGACCGCTTATCTGATGGAGATCGATTCCGAGCTTGTGGTTGGCCGGCCGGTAGTGGACCTGTACAGCGAGATGAGAAGGTGCTCGACGATCCAGGAGCTGGACGACTGGTTCAAGCATGAAATTGTAGAGCCGATCATTATGTCGCTGAGCAATAAAAAGAATCAGGAGTATGAGCATCTCATTCAAAAGGTAACCCAATACATTGCCGAGCATTACCATCTGGACATTTCCCTGGACCAGTGCGCGCAGATTTGCAATTTAAGCCCCCCATATCTCAGCAAGCTGTTCAAACGAGTGATGGGTATTTCCTTCATTGAATATTTGACGCAGGTTCGGGTTGGCAAAGCAATGGAGCTGCTGGTGACGACGGACCTGCTGGTGAATGAAATAGCCGAGCAGGTCGGCTATAATCCTAAAAATTTCATTCGGGTGTTCAAAAAACAGACCGGGCTGCCTCCGGGCCAATATCGGGATGTGAACACAAAACAACGCTCATGCCAATAACGCTCATGCCGCAATAGACTTGCAAAAGAGGGGAACACTGCACCTCCCCGATTTTGCAAGTTTTTTTGTGCAAAAACGCAGGGTTCTTTTTTTAATTAACATCTCCTCACGACAGTTAAAAATTGAGGTGCCGCATGCGGAAAAGACTGCTGTATCAAGGGATTCACAATAATTGCTTAAGGGAGGGGAACCTTCAAAAGAATTGGTCATTGTCGGGGAAATCGCCGGCTTGCTAAGATGCAGACATGAAACGATTAGGCAAGTGAAGCTTCATGAACATGCAGGAGGTGGTGGTTACCTTGTCGCAATCCAATATCCAACAATCGATTTTGGCATCTGGTAGTGAGAGGGAACAAAAAGGAAAAAAGGCATCAAAACTGGAACGATTTAAAGTCGTGTTCGCCCGGGAGAAATATTTGTATTTGCTTGCACTGCCGGGGTTGCTCTTTTTCCTTATATTCAAGTATTTTCCGATATGGGGACTGGCGCTCGCCTTCCAAAACTATTCTCCATATTTGGGGTTCTGGGACAGTGAGTGGGTCGGTTTTAAACATTTCATTGATTTCTTTACCAATCCGGACTTTTTGCTTCTATTCCGAAACACGATGGCGATCAGCCTGATGAACATTTTCTTCTTCTTCCCTATTCCGATTGTGCTGTCATTGCTCATCAATGAAGTGCGGAGCATGAAGTTTAAGAAGACGGTTCAGACCATTATTTATTTGCCCCATTTCTTGTCATGGGTTATCATCGCTGGGATTTGTTTTATAATCCTGGGCCACGACGGTATTATCAATGAGATTATCGTGGCTTTCGGCGGTCAGCCGATTGGAATTCTGACGGAGCCGAATTATTTCTGGGGCTTGCTCACAGGGCAAAGCATCTGGAAGGAAGCCGGCTGGGGTACCATCATTTTTCTGGCAGCGCTCGCAGGGATCAACCAGGACCTGTATGAAGCGGCCCAGATTGATGGGGCCAACCGATGGAAGCAGATGATTAACGTTACGCTGCCGGGGATCAAAAGCACAATCATCGTTCTGCTGATCCTGAGACTCGGCCAGGTCATGGAAGTCGGGTTCGAGCAAGTGTACCTGATGATGAGCTCTCCCGTGTCGCACGTAGCGGATGTATTTGATACGTATGTGTACCGGACAGGAATTCAGAACGGCCGGTTCAGTTATGCAACAGTAGCAGGTATATTTAAATCGATTGTCGGTCTCCTGCTTGTTGTGATGGCCAATCGCCTGGCTAAGAAAATCGGCGAGGAGGGTCTTTACTAAATGCAGAAAACCTTTGGATATAAATTTACTAACGCGATCATTTATACCGTACTGGCGATTGTGGGATTAGTTACCCTGCTGCCATTCCTGTATGTCGTTATTGTATCGTTCACCGATCCGACGGAATATTTAAGCAAATCACTGATCATTATTCCGGAAAAATGGAGCATCAGCTCCTACAAGTACATTTTGTCGACGGAAATGTTCTTGCGCTCCCTAGGAGTCAGCGCCTTTCTGGCTATTGTGGGCTCGGCCATCAGCATCATCGTTACGAGTGCGCTTTCATATGCACTGTCACGCAAACGGTTTTTCGGGAAGAAATTTTTCCTGCTGGCCATTCTGATGACGATGCTCTTCAACCCCGGCATGATTCCGAACTTCTTGCTGGTGGAGAGCCTTGGGCTGATTGATACAATCTGGTCGCTCATTCTGCCAGCCATCACCAGTGCCTGGTATGTATTCCTGATGAAGAACTTTTATCAAGAGCTGCCGGACGAGCTGGAGGAAGCGGCAAAAATCGACGGCTCGAACGATATCGGGGTGTTCTTAAGAATTATGCTTCCGATCTCGCTGCCGGCCATCGCTGCCTTTGGCCTGTTCTTCGCCGTCGGCTTCTGGAATACGTACTTTAACGGGGTTCTGTACATTAATTCCGAGGAGCTGCGTCCGATGCAGGTCGTGCTCCAGATGATGCTCATCTCCGCATCCACCAACGTGGCTGATCCGTCTGTTGCCGCCATGCTGCAGAGCGAGCAGATTCTTCCGCCGGAGACGATCAAGATGGCAGCCGTTGTAGTGGCATCACTGCCGATCATCATGGTCTATCCATTCTTGCAGAAGTACTTTGTCAAGGGTATGCTGGTGGGTTCCGTGAAGGGTTAAAACCTTCCGGGATCCCCCTTACTATAGCTTCATAAATTATAAAGGGAGGGTCTTTACGAATGAAAAAACGAAGCTGGGTCACCAGGTTATTCGCAATAACGCTTACACTAACACTAACCCTGGTAGGTTGCTCCAAAGGGGGAGAGACGACAAACACTGCTGATACGGGAGCAGCAGGAGGCGACAAGCCTACGGAGATCACCATCGGCACCATGACCTACGGTGAATCGCCAAGCAATGATCTGGACAGCATCAAGCAGTTGAACGAAGAGCTGAACGTCAAGCTCGACATTGATTTCTATCCGATTAATAGCTACAAGGAGAAGGTAAACGCATTACTGGCCTCCAAGAGCCTGCCGGATGTTATCTTGATTGAAGACATTAACGATCCAGTATTCTCCACCGCAACCGAGCAGGGAGCGTTCTGGGATCTGACACCATATATCAAGGACTATCCGAACCTGTCCGCTTACCCGGAAAATACGTATGAAAATACGAAGTTTCAGGGCAAAACCTACGGCATTCCGCGTGTCCGCCCATTGGACGGCCATGAATCCCTCATCATCCGCGAGGATTGGCTGAAGCAGGTTGGCATGGAAGCTCCAACAACGATGGATGAGCTTTATAAAGTATTGGAAGCCTTTACAAAAAATGATCCGGATCAGAACGGAAAGAACGACACTTATGGTCTTGCACAAGCAAGTGTAAGCTCTTACCTGATGTCGATGTTCGGTGCGGGAACGAACTGGAAAGAGCAGGCTGACGGCTCGCTTCTTCCATACTGGATAACAGAGGAAGCCAAAACGGCGCTTGAGTTTTGGAACAAAGCCTATGTAGACGGCTTGATCACGCCGGACCTGCCGGTCATGAAGTCCAGCCAGGTCAAAGAAATGTTGATCCAGGGTAAAGCGGGCATGGCGATTGCCAACGTCAACGAAGCCTTTATGTTTGGCCAGGAATTGAAAAAGGTCAACGCGAATGCCGAGCTGAAAGCATACGAAATTCCTAGCGCTCCGGACGGCAACAAATATCATGATCAGGCGTACGGCTCCTATGGCGTATTCCTGATCAATAAATTAACGGTTGACGAAGCGAAGCTGAAGAAAATTCTTGAGGTTTACGACAAAACCGCTTCTGTTGAGGGTTACAATCTGGTTACTTACGGCGTCAAGGACGTGCACTACACGATTTCCGAGGACGGCTCCATCGTACAGACTGAAGAAGGCAAGAACAAGGCATATGGAACGGCTACGACTGCACAATGGATCTCCGGCTATTTCAACAAGTATCAGCGTGCGGAAGCACCGGATATGCCGGCCGACGTGAAGGATTACAACTACAAGCTGATCGATGCCATCGCCAATTCCTCCGTGGCTAACCCTGCTGCAGGCTTGCCTGTGACTCAGGCTTGGATGGAAAAGGGCGCCGACTGGCAGAAGAAATTCGTGGATATGTTCACGAACGTGCTGATCGGCAAGTCCAGCATGGCGGATTGGGATAACTTCATTAACGGTTTGAAAGCAGATTCGAGCTTTCAGCAGCATTTGAAAGATACAACAAACAGCTACAAAGCCAAGTAATGAAATAATGATCTGGAAGCACCCCGGTAAATTCGAATAGCACACTCGAGTTTGCCGGGTTTTTATTATACCGCTCAAGGAGGAGATCAAGTGGAAACAATCTATTCGGCGGACCAGATGGAAACGAGACTGGTCAGCTCGCTGGTCAAAGTGTTTGCGGATGAGGAACTGCATGCGCCCGTTCATCCCTCCGGTTCTGCTTTGCGCGGCGAAACCTATTCTTTTCAGGTAGCTTACCGCTCCAAGGTGCATATGAGATCGCTGCAGGTTCAAGCGGAGTCCGAGCTGCTGCCGGACCTATCTATTCGAACCGTGGAATTATCCCCTGCGAATTTCGTCAACTATCATGATGCGGATGATTTTGTGCTACGTTCCACACCGGGATTGTACCCTGACCCGCTGTTTCCGCTGGATGCTGCGCGCGGATTGACGGGGTACCCGCATCAATGGCGTGCGCTTTGGGTCGCTGTGGAGGTTCCTGAGCAGGCTGCGGCAGGCTCGTATGATATTGCCATCAAGATCAGCGACAGCCAAGGAAATCTGTTGGGAGAAGAAACGTTCAAGCTGGAAGTGATCGCGGCGGAACTTCCGGAACAGAGGCTGCTGCACACCGAGTGGTTCCATGTGGATTGCTTGTCGACCTATTATAAGACGGACGTATTCAGCGAACGGCACTGGGAGCTGATTGAGCAGTATATCGAAACAGCAGTCAAGCATGGCATGAATATGATTCTGACCCCGCTCTTTACGCCTCCGCTGGATACCGAAATCGGAGGAGAACGCCCGACGGTTCAGCTGGTGGATGTGAAACGGACGTCGGGAACCTATCGGTTTTCTTTTGAACGGCTGAAGCGCTGGATCGAGGTATGTAACCGCACAGGCGTGAAATATTTGGAGTTCTCCCACCTGTTTACGCAGTGGGGGGCAAAACATGCGCCGAAAATTATGGCTGACGTGGACGGCCGGCACATCCAGCTGTTCGGATGGGAAACGGACTCCAGGGACCCGGAATATACCGCATTTGTCACGGGATTTTTGCAGGAGCTTGTGCAATTCATTAAGGACAACTCACTGACGGACCGGGTGTTTTTCCACGTATCGGACGAGCCGAAGCCGGAGGATCTGGACACCTATCGAACCGCCAGCGAGCTGGTGAAGCCGATTCTGAAGGATTTTCCGATTATCGACGCTTTGTCGGACTTTGAGTTCTACAAGAGCGGGTTGATCGAGCAACCGATACCGGCCAGCAATGACATCCAACCATTTTTGGACAACGGGATTGAAGGGCTGTGGACGTACTACTGTTGTGCCCAATATAAGCTTGTATCCAACCGCTTCTTCCATATGCCATCCTCGCGCAACCGCGTGCTGGGCATGCAGCTTTACAAGCTGAATTTGAAGGGCTTTTTGCACTGGGGATATAACTTTTGGTACGCACAGTTCTCGAAATATGCAATCAACCCGTTCCAGGTGACGGATGCCGGCGGGGGATTTCCGGCAGGCGACCCGTTCCTGGTCTATCCTGGCGAGGAAGGGCCGATTGAATCGATCCGGCTGGAAGTGCTGGCCGAAGCGCTGCAGGATCTGCGGGCGCTTGAGTTGCTGGAGCGGAAGTTGGGTAGAGAAGCAGTCGTTGCGATGCTTGAAGAGGGGCTGGAGGAAGAAATCACGTTAACCGTTTATCCGCAGGAGACCGAATGGTATATCCAAAAGCGGGAGCAAATCAATACCATGATTCGTGACAGCATGATGAAGGCGTAAGCGCAGTTTGGATCAAAAGCTATCACTGATCATGAGCAGAAGGGGCGAATATCGATGACATCATTCATGATACAAGGGGATCAATTCGTAATGGACTGCCAGCCGATCCGGCTGCTGTCCGGAGCTATACATTACTTCCGCATCGTGCCGGAATATTGGAAGGACCGCCTGCTCAAGCTGAAGGCTTGCGGCTTCAACACGGTGGAAACCTACGTGGCCTGGAATATGCATGAGCCGAAGGAAGGGCAGTTCAATTTCACCGGGATGGCCGATATCGTCAAGTTCATAGAGACGGCGGCGGAGGTCGGACTATATGTCATTGTCCGTCCGAGCCCGTACATCTGCGCGGAATGGGAGTTTGGCGGAATGCCCGCATGGTTGCTGGCGGATGAAAGCATACGCCTGCGGTGCTACGACCCGAAATTCCTGGCGAAGGTCGATGCTTATTATGATGTGCTGCTGCCGAAGCTGAAGCCGCTGCTATGTACGAATGGCGGTCCGATCATTGCCATGCAGGTGGAGAATGAATACGGAAGCTACGGCAATGACCTTAAATATCTCGAATATTTGAAGGACGGCATGATTGCCCGCGGGATAGACGTCCTGCTGTTTACGTCTGACGGCCCTGAGGATTTCATGCTGCAGGGCGGCATGATTCCAGGCGTGCTGGAGACGGTGAACTTCGGTTCGCGGGCGGAGGAGGCCTTCGAGAGCCTTAAGCAGGTGCAGCCAGATAAACCGCTGATGTGCATGGAGTACTGGAACGGCTGGTTCGACCACTGGAACAAGCCGCATCATACGCGCGATGCCCAGGATGCGGCGAACGTGTTTGAAGATATGTTGAATGCCGGCGGTTCCGTCAATTTCTACATGTTCCACGGCGGCACGAACTTCGGATTTTACAACGGGGCCAACAACCACGGGACATATGAGCCGACGGTAACCAGCTACGACTATGACAGCCCGCTGACCGAATGGGGAGATATTACCGAAAAATTTGTGCTCATAAAGGAGACGATCGAGCGGCATTTTGATGTAGAACCGATGCCGCTCCCGGAGCCCGTCCGCAAGCAAAGCTACGGTTCCGTAGAGTTGAAGCCGATTGCCCCGCTTTTTGATGTGCTGTCCGTTCTCTCCGAGCCTGTTCAGCGGACTTGCCCGGAGCCGATGGAAAAGCTGGGCCAGGATTACGGCTTTATTCTGTATACGACACAAATTTCCGGTCCCAGGAAGCAGTGCTCGCTGGAGCTTCAGGAGGTGCATGACCGGGCGCTAGTATTCGTTAATGGCGAATACAAAGGGGCCGTTGAGCGCTGGGACCCGAAACCTATCGAGTTTCAGGTTCCGGAAGGCGGGGCAGAACTGCGCATTTTGGTCGAAAATATGGGCCGTATCAACTATGGCCCTTACTTAAAGGACTACAAGGGAATCACCGAGGGCGCCAGACTGGGCTTCCAGTTCTTGTTTGACTGGACTATCCATACGCTGCCGCTGGATAACATCGGCTTGCTGAATAAACGAACTGTCGACCAGCCGGCAGAGGGGGAGCGTCCGTCGGAAGGACCTGTTTTCTATAAAGGCAGCTTCCATATCGCGGACGAGGCTGATATTGCCGATACCTTCCTGAAGCTTGAGGGATGGACCAAAGGCGTTGCGTACGTGAACGGCTTCAACCTGGGACGCTATTGGGAGGCCGGTCCGCAAAAGTCGCTGTACGTACCCGCTCCGCTGCTGCGGGCGGGCGATAACGAAATTGTTTTATTTGAGCTTCACGGAACTTCACAACAGCAGATTACGCTTCAGGATCACGCAGAATTAGAGTAGGACTACTATACTTAGCTTCAGACGAAAAGGAGCGCGATTATGGATATCGAAAAGAAACAGATATCAATCATAGTAGTATTCTGTATGACGATTCAGCTGGTTTTTGCGGGGTTGCCCATATTTAATGGGCAAGCCTACGCGAGCACGCAGACGGATCCAGCGGCGAATATGGTCGTTAACGGCGGATTCGAGAACGGGGCGTTGACGCCGCATGCGGACTGGACGGGCGGCAAGCCCGAGGACTGGAGCGTTTGGAAGCCGACGCCGGGCGGACAGGTGTCCGTTACGGAGTCCGTCTTTCACAGCGGCACCCGCGCAGTAGAGATCAGGCACGATACGACTGCGAGAACAGCGGTATCGCTGAGTCCGCTGGCGCCTGTCACGCCGGGGCAATCGTATACAATGCAGTTCTGGCTGAAAACGGACAATGTACAGCCTGCTGATGTCAGCAAAGGCGTGAACATTCGTACACAGTTCTGTGCGGAAAGCGGCACCAAGATCCAGGATGGACCGAGCATTCCTTTTGTGAAAGGAACTAGTGACTGGACGCTGTATGAGTTGAACATCCAGATTCCCAACGATGCCAAGGTTACAAGATTCAAAATTGAAGCGCTGCTGGAGACGGGCACGGGAACCTTCTGGATGGATGATGTTTCCCTAGTTCCAGAGAAAGGCCTCATTGCGCTGGATATCTCTCCGAAATCGGCCAACACGAAAAAAGGCGAAACCTTGCAATTGACGCCGATTGCTACACCGGCAGGCGAGCCGCTCGACGGCTTGGCCTGGAGCTCTTCCAATCCCGCTTTGGCTTCCGTTCAGAACGGATTGGTCACTGCGGTCGATCACGGATCGACAGATATTGAAGTCCGTACCAACGACGGGAAACACTCCGCGCTGAGCCGGATCTATGTGGAATCGGAAGCCCAATTGCAGGCATATGATCTGGTCCGGCAGAAGTGGGCGTCCAAGCTGGCCGGCGGCTCCGGCATCGACCGGAATGATCCCGATGTCGCTGCAAACTTGGAGGCACTGGTGAAGCGAATGACGAATCCGGAAAAAACGGGCAGATGGGATACGATGAACAAGGCAGCTGATCCGGACGCTCTGTGGCCTGGTGTGATCAGCAAAACCCAGAACGATTCGTGGCGCATTTCGTGGGCCTACGGCATTATCCGCGATCTCTCGCTAGCCTATTCCATCGAGGGCTCATCGCTTTACAAAAACGAAGAGTTGAAGCAGGATATCGTGCGTGCCATGGACTGGATGTACCGGCACCATTACAACCCGGGCAAAAACATAACCGGCAACTGGTGGGACTGGGAAATCGGCACGCCCCAGGAGATCATGAACATCTTGTCCCTCATGTATGACGCGATTCCACCGGCGATGCTGGATCAATATATGGTCGTGATCGACAGGTTCGTTCCCGATCCGAAAAAACGCGTAGCCAATTCGGCGGCCGTTGAAACGGGAGCGAATCTGCTCGACAAGGCCTTGGTGGTTACCTTGCGGGGCATTGTCGGCAAGCAGGAAGCCAAAGTGCTCCAAGGCAGAGTTGCCATCAATAATGAATTTTTGTACGTGAAGCAGGGGGACGGGCTCTATGAGGACGGCTCTCTCGTACAGCATAAAAACATAGCCTACACCGGCGGCTACGGAGCCGTCCTGCTCGGACGCATGGCGGATTTGTTCTTCCTATCCGAAGGCTCGCCATGGCCGATCACCGATCCGAACGCGGGCGATGTCTACAACTGGGTGGAAGACTCCTTTGAGCCGCTGATCTACAAAGGGGCCATCATGGATTCGGTGAAGGGACGCAGCATATCCCGGGCTACCGATTCGGACCATATCACCGGGCGCACGATCATCATGACGCTGCTCCGGCTTGCGGAGTCCGCACCGGCCGATCAGGCGGCAAGAATCAAAAGCATGGTGAAGGAATGGGCGCTGACGGACAAGACGTTCGACAACTACTATACCGGATTGCCGCTCTATGAGCTGAACCTGTTAAAGAAACTGATGCAGGATCAGAGCATTGCCCGGCGGGGCGAACTGGTTCATACCCAGATGTTCGCAGGCATGGACCGCGCCGTTCAGCTCCGACCGGAGTTCGGACTCGGCATCAGCATGTTCTCGGACCGCATCTCGGCTTTTGAATACGGCAATGGCGAGAACAAAAAGGGCTGGTATACCGGCATCGGCATGACAAGCCTGTACAACAATGATCTGAAGCAATTCAGCAATCAGTATTGGCCTACGGTTGACAGCTACCGATTGCCGGGCACGACGACGGACGGCTCCTATAAGGCTCCGGCGGAATGGGGTTATTACATGAACCCTAAAGATTGGGTCGGCGGGTCGGTTCTGGATCATTACTATGGAGCCGTGGGCATGGAATTTTCATTGTCCGGCAGTACGGGAAGCCCGCTGCAGGGCAAAAAGTCGTGGTTCCTGTTTGACGACGAGATGGTGGCGGTCGGATCGGACATTGCTAATACATCCGCCAATCTGACGGAAACGATCGTTGAAAACCGGCAATTAACGGACACGGGGACGAATCGTCTTATCGTGGATGGCCGGGAAATGCCGTCCCAGCTTGGCTGGCAAGACAAGCTGGCCAATGTGAAGTGGGTCCACCTGGAAGGAAACGTGGCGGGCTCGGATATCGGGTACGTCTTCCCGTCCGGGCAAGAAGTGGCAGGCAAGCGTGAAGCCCGCAGCGGTTCCTGGCGGGACATCAACACCAGCGGACCGACGGATGTCATTACCCGCAACTATTTGAGTCTGGCTGTTGAGCATGGCGTCTGGCCTCAAGCAGGGACATACGAGTATGTGCTGCTGCCTGGCAAGACACCGGAGCAAACGGCGGCGTATGCCGTGAACCCGGACATTCAGGTGCTGGCGGCGAGCGAGCGGGTTCATGCCGTCAAGGAACTGAAGCATAACGTAACCGGCATGAACTTCTGGAAGGCCGGTGCCTTCCAGCATGTGAAGACCGACAAACCAGTCTCGCTGATGCTGAAGGAAAGCGGCGATCTGCTGACGGTGTCGGTGGCCGAGCCGACGCAGAAGCAAGGCACCGTTATTGTGGATATCGGCAAGCTCGGTTTCGAAGTCATGTCAAAAGATCCGAGTGTAACCGTGATGCAGACATTCCCTTATACCCGCCTCGCGATTGATACGCAGAGCACGGCCGGGAAGACGCATGCCATTACGCTGAAGATCGACCCGAACCAGACGATCAGCATGGAAGGCTCGGAACCAGCGGCTGGCGAGGTTGTCAACTTGCCTGTAGCGGAGGATACCTTCGTCCGTGACGGCAGCTTTGCCGGAACGAATCAGGGGAACAAAACGTTTCTGGAGGTCCGCGAAGCCGGTGGCGGCTATACCCAGCGTTCATTCCTCAAGTTTGACCTGAGCGGGATTGCAGGGGAAGTGGAGTCCGCCCGTCTGAAGGTGCACGGAGCGATCAACGACAATAAAGCGACGGATACGACGACAGCTGTCATTCGTGCCCATCGGGTCCAGGACGACAGCTGGAAAGAGATGGAGATGCTGTGGGGCTCTCAGCCCCGCTATGAAGAGGCCATCGCTTCGATGACCATCGGTAAACAGCAGAAATGGCATGAACTCGATGTGACGGCTCAGGTCCGGGCAGAGGCAGCAGGGGATAAAACGCTGAGCGTGGCCCTGATCGAGCAGCCGCGAAATGCTAAAGCTTGGAATACGCAAATCAAAAGCAAGGAGCAAGGCCTGCAGGCACCTTATCTGGAGGTCAAACTGAAAGGAGCGCCTGCCGTCGTCGTAACGAAAGTGGCTGTTACACCTGCAAGCGTCAGGATGAAGCAAGGCGAGCAGGTCACGTTCACGGCAGCAGTCAAGCCGGAAAACGCGCATAATACTCAAACTGTATGGTCTGTGAAGGCGGCTGACCAGAGCTTGGCTTCACTGCAAGCGGCTGGCGGCCAAGCGGTTGTAACGGGGTTGCAGCCGGGTACGGTGGAGTTGACGGCTACAGCTGTGGACGGCGGGGTTCAGGCGTCCGCAACGATTGTGATTGAAGCGGCGGCTGGCGTTCCGGGACTGGATCCGGATCCAAACCCAAACCCAAACCCAAACCCAAACCCAAACCCAAACCCAAACCCAAACCCAAACCCAAACCCAAACCCGAGCCCAGGCCCGGGCTCAGGCTTGGATCCTGGGCCAGCACCAACACCTTCGCCATATCCCGCACCACAGCCTCCTGCGGATTCCAATGCGGCCAAGGTGCAGGGATTGCTTGGCAATAACGTTGCGATTGTTAGTACAGAAGCTCAGTTTAAGGCGGGCCATATCCGCGTTGCGGTTAAGGGCGAAACATCGCAGCTCCGGCTAACGCTTGCGGCCGTATCCGGTCTGCTGGCATGGAATAGCAACGCAGCTCTTGAGATAGAAGGGCAAGGCTTTTCCTTCACGCTTCCTCTTAAAACGCTGGCTCAGCTTCAAGGCGGGCAGTCCGTAACACTGGGGCTTGCAGCACCTTCAGCAGCAGAAGCAGCCGCGGTCACGGATAAGGCGAACCAACTGGGCGCTTCGGTGATCCAGGTCGCCAAACAAGCTGTCACTGAAGCATTACCGCAGCCAGGTGCATTGGCCCAGCGGCTGGATACAGGCAAGCTGGCCATGAATTTGCATGTAAATACAGCCGTGAAGCCCAGTCAGCTTGCCGTCGTCCGCTATGATAAGGAGCGCGGTACGCTGGTGCCTGTGCTGGCGCAATGGAAGGCAGCGGATAACGGAGCAGAAGCCAGTTTCCAGGGCTTACCGGGCGAGACGTACCTTGCCATGCAATACGAGAAGACGTTCCCGGACATGGAGCAGCACTGGGCTAAGCAGGATGCTGAATATCTTGCTTCGGGGCTGATAATACAGGGCAGGACTACGGAGCTGTTTGAGCCGAGTGCCGGTCACCCGTGCCGAAGCGGCTGCCATTCTGGGCCGTATGCTGAATCTGATGAATGGATAGATGGAAAGGAGTAAGGACATGTGGAAACAGGCAATTGAGAATGCAATGATCAAAGTCAAAAACAACGTGGAGCGTTTCGGAGATCGCTTCCCGCATGTCAGTGTCAACGGAAAGTATGAGTTAAACAACAATGAGGATTGGACAAACGGCTTCTGGAGCGGCATGCTCTGGCTGTGCTACCAGTACTCCGGCGATGAGGCTTACCGTGAGGCTGCACGCCTCACGGTGCAAAGCTTCAAACGGCGAATGGAGCAGCATATTGTACTTGACCATCACGATATCGGCTTTCTTTATTCGCTGTCCTCCAAAGCGCAGTGGATCGTGGAGCGCGATGAGGAAGCAAGGCAGCTGACGCTGCAGGCGGCCGATGTGCTGATGCGCCGCTGGCGGGAAAAAGGGCAGTACATCCAGGCATGGGGGCTGCCGGACGATCCACAACATGGGGGACGCATGATCATCGATTGCCTATTGAATCTGCCGCTGCTGTTCTGGGCTTACGAGCAAACCGGGGATGACCGTTACCGGCAAGTCGCCGTCCGGCAGGCGGATCAAAGCCGCCGCTATCTCGTTCGGGGCGATGACAGCTCTTATCATACCTTTGTGTTTAATACGGAAACGGGCGAGCCGCTTGGTGGGGCGACGCATCAAGGTTATACCAACGGCTCGACCTGGGCCCGCGGCCAGGCATGGGGAGTGTACGGGTTTACACTTGCTTATCGTTATACCGGGGACAAACTGTACCTAGATACGTCCAAGCGCATGGCAGCCTATTTTCTGGAACAGCTGCCGGAGGATCATGTGGCTTATTGGGACTTCAGTGCTCCGATTGATACGGCGACCTACCGGGACAGCTCGGCCTCTACCATCGTGGTAGCCGGGTTGATCGAGTTGCTGGAACATATGGATGCGGAAGATCCTCAGCTCGCCGGGTTTGAAGAGAAGATGAAGCTGTCCATGACCTCGCTTGTGCAGAACTATTCCACGATGGACGAGCCAGAGGCTGAAGGGCTGCTGAAGCACGGGTCCTATTATGTGCGCGGCAATTTGGCTCCCGATGATTTCATGATCTGGGGCGATTATTACTATCTTGAAGCGCTGATGCGTATGGATAAAGGAATTAAAGGATACTGGTACGAGTAAAGGGACAACACATTATAAAGCTTGCTGAATCTGGAGACGAAAGCGTTACAGCCGGTCAGGACCTCCTTGACGGAAGGGGATGAAGGGTCGGTCTGTGCTGCCCTTCATCTCTATTCCATGAGAAAAAATAAGATTAATCATCTCGTTTGTGAGGAGGGGGTATTTGTATATCACCCTCCATTTTTTCGTGGGTAATAGCATATTCTACTAATAAATATCAACGAAGTAAGACCAAAAAATGATTATAAAAAAAGAATGGATTAATTGTCGATATTATAAAAATTATTATTTTATAGCATTTTATGTATATTGTGGAATCCAGATACTGGTGATATACTCGTAGCAAATATACAGGCAATGCTACTGAAAAGTACAACCTCGACTTCGTCCGGGTTGTACTTTTTTTGTTTTATTTTTTCATCAATGAGGTGATAGGGATTTAATCTTGAAGCGCTATACCATAGGTACAAACAAAATTGGGCGTTTGTTTATCCATCATCCGGTGTCGTTTATCTTCGGCTGCGTACAATGAAGAATGATGTGGACAGGGCCCAAGTATGCTATGGAGATAAATACGATTGGTACAAAACGGAAAGAAAAGCAGAGATACACAAACATCTGTCCGACACGTTGTTTGATTATTGGGAGGTTAAAGTTAAGCCGCAGTTTGGCAGGCTGAGCTATCGCTTCCTGCTTCAGTCGGGGGATGACCGTATTTATTACGCAGAGCGTTGGTGCCAAGAGACACCAGCAGATTACGATTACGGTAATTTTGAATTTCCGTACGTGAATGAAGCTGACATTATACGCCCGCCAACATGGGTTCGAGATGCCGTATTTTATCAGGTATTTCCTGATCGATTCGCTAATGGTGACCCGTTGAATGATCCGATGGATAAGGAGAGAGACAAATGGGGAAATATTACTTTGTAGTGGGGGAGTTCATCATGATGAAGACTGTATTGGACAGCATTAACACCGTACCATTAAGCCATTAGCAGAAACGTTTCAGCTACTTTGAGATGCGGCATCTGAATACTCCCATTAACGTCGTCGGCTTCGTAAGCATGATTGATGGCAACGTCGATTTCGTCCTGCTTAAAAGGGCCATCATGGCTTTTGTTAGCAGGAATGAAGCATTTCGTTTGCGATTTACAGAGGTAGGAGAAGAGATCAGGCAATATGCAAGAATGGGAGATTTTAATTTTGAAATCGGCATTTGCGACTTCTCGGCGATGGCTGAACCGACTAGAGCAATGGATGAATGGCTGGATCAAAATACGAGAGAGCCAATCGCTTATACTGATGAACAGCTGTTTGAGTTTACGATGTTCCGGGTTAGTAGCGAGTCTGGCGGATTCCTAACCAAATTCCATCATATGATTGGGGACGGATGGTCCGCACAGCTGCTTACGAGGGCGATTGGAGATTTATATATGAACGAGCTGAATAAAGAAGAGCGTGGTATCGCAAAAGAGGATCCAGCGGGTTATTTATACTGCGTCACCGAGCAAGAAGAGGCTTATTTTGCGTCTGCACGAAGTGATCGCGATCGCCGATTTTGGAAGGAGCAGTTCCGCACATTGCCAGTTCCAATGTTCGAGGATGATCCTGACCAAATTGCAGGAGCGCGCAGCTCTTATTTGCTGGGTCATTCGCTTTCAGCTAAGTTGAAACAGCTCATGAATAAGCTGGACTGCTCAGATAACACGATATTTACCGGACTAATCCTCCTCTACCTGCATCTTAACTTGAAAAGGGATGATCTCGTTATTGGCACACCTGTGTTCAACCGATCCGGAAGGCACGAAAAGGAAATATTCGGCTTGTTTTCAAGCCTGAAGCTGCTCGATTTGAGCAGCTTTTTATGGATAATATTTTTTTCGGAACTGATATTGAACTATAGCATGTTTTATCAATGGAGAATAGGCTAGGACGTTATAAAATCCACTAATTCACAGAGGGGGGCCATTGCTTGCATCTGGGACCTGATTGTCTTGTTTAAATAGGTTATAACTTGGTCTGAAAGTTTCGAAATTTCTTCTACATTATATTGATCTAACATTTTTATCGATTGTTTTAGAGCAACGGTGTCCTCTGAATACACACAGTTTTGTAGTACTTGAATAAATTTAATTTTTACCAAATCAGTTTCGTTATATAAACGGTAATCATTTTCAGGATTTCTCTCAGCTGTGAAAAATCCGTCTTTCTCCCAGTAGCGAATGGCTGTTTTTTGGACTCCTGTCTGCGATGAGACCTCATGAATGCTAAATCTTTTTTCGTTGCTGAATCCTTGACCCGTATTGAAGTATTCCTCCAGCTCCTTCTTAAGCTGCTCTACTTTCTTTTTTTCTTCATATAAGATAACCTCCTTCTCCCTAACGATCCAGAGAGCCTTGTCCCACTCGCTTCTTAGTAAAGAATGAAGCACTCCTGTTGTCACTTCCATACCAAACGCGGGAGCCATGGCCTGAATGCATGCTAAATACATCTCATGCTGTAAAGTGTACATTCTATAGCCATTGGGCGAACGCTCAGCAGGTGGTATTAATCCTTTTGCTTCATAATTTCGCAATGTGCTGGCACTCATTTTGAACTTTTCTGCAGTTTTTTTCGGGCGCAAGCTCTCGCCATCCTTTCGCCTTAGAACGTTAAAACATAAGTAAGGTTTATTCTCCACAGTCCATTAATTACCTGCTCTATTCACACAAAACCTTTCAATTTGCTTGAATGTTTTACAATGGGGTTATCACGAATTAAGGAGGTCAGTCATGATGACTGAACAATTGCCCCAATTCCGTTATGCCATGTCGATTGAAGATATCGGCAATGAAGGCAATCGGTATATCGATTCCATCTGGTATTCCTTATATGAATCGATGTTTGAGGAGTTAACGGATGCTTTTCGCGAAATTGAGGATGCGGCTTATGGGATGTATTTGGATCGGCTGATGCCTCCATTATTTAAGTGTTTAGAGGAGGCTGGATTAGTCTCCATGGAGCCTGTGGAGGAAAATGACTTCATTATAGGTCAATGCTTGCTATTTCGAAACTCGCTTGAAAAATGGGGCGCCGAGAATAACAGGTCAAGAATATTCTGGAATGTCATCCGTCGCACAGATGGCCATATTGTCGGGACAATATTGACTGAAATTCCTCACTCTCATCTGAAATTCGAAATTCCCTCAGCACCAGTACTCTATACATTGAGAGAAAGTGACAGAGGACGGATTATGCAAGGGATCCGGCAAATCAAAACAATGGAAAATGCTAATGGTGGAGATGTCTAGATTAGTCCTAGGGGAAAGACGGGGAGACGTTCAAGAGAATCACCGATAAGCCAAACTTGATTGATATGATATGCCCTCATGGTAGACAACAGAAAAGAGACATCTATTAAGATGGGACTTAGATGTTGTCTGCTGGAGGGGATTTTTTATCGTGAAAATTATTCAGAGGGAATTGTAACAAGATTTCGTTCATGGATGGTTTGGGTGAGCTGCTTCAAACTTATGCCGTACTGTCGGGCGATATCTCTTGCGAAGCTTTGTCCTTGCGGCTTTCCGGGAGTTACTTTATAAGAGCGATTGGATTCGGTTAAATGATGATCGATTCCTTCTTTAATCCCTGCTACCATGCTGATGAGCTTGCTATCACCGGCTTGCTGGGCATTAATTTCATTTACGCTTTCTGCCAGTTCATGCAGATGTGTAGCGATAACAGCACGAAGACCTAACAATTTAAGCGCACACACAATATCTTTCATTAAATAGAGACTTTCCCCTGGACTGGTTGAAGAGAAAGATTCATTAAGTAAAATCAAACTGTTTGGTGTTGCGTTCTGAAAAATTTCACCTATTTTTTTGGATTCCACGCCTAGCCGTCCCGTCTCCATGCTGGAGTTTTCCTCCACGTTAAAATAAGGATAAAGTCCATCCACAGGACTCATTTCGGCTTCAACACAAGGAACATATAACCCAGCCTGCATTAGAACTTGCGTCAAGCCGATCGCTTGGGCATATGTCGTTTTTCCTCCAGAGTTAGGTCCTGTTAGAATAAATATCCGTCCATGATCGTCAAAGTTAACGTCATTGGTTACGATATGGTCCCCCAATTTGCCATCCTCATATCGAGTTGACAGTCTAAGTGCAAGATTAAGATTATAATTTCCTTTCAAGCGGGTTTTGCGTTCCTCAGATGGAAGCAGAGTAGGTCTGGACATTGGCATGCCCCAATCTCGCAATTTATTGATAAATTTAACAGCCCCAACATAAAAGGCTATATCCGTCTCTAGCGAAAGAATCCAGTTAAAATGCAGATAAGCATATCTTTCAACCATCGGTTGAATCGGTTTCAAAACATGCTTAAGCACCTTTTTTAGATCACGGAATAATATTCTTCGCAGTTCAGTCTCTTCTGGTGACATGTCATAAGTGGAAGTGTCATTTTTAGAAATATGTACGGTTTCCATATGTTCAGGGTTTTTGTACAACTCGGATATACCTTGGTACTCCTTACCGCTTGCAAAAAGTTTGCCGAGAAGAGAATTTCCAGAAAATTTCTTATCGTTAATAGAAATAAGTGTTGCTTCAACAGGGTTTAATTGAGCATCAAAGTTAATGCCGATGGTTACGCTCGAAATTGAATCTAGCCCTTTTTGTAGTATAGGAAGCTGTTCGGATAAGTTTTTAAAGTCGATATCTTCGGAAATTTGAATAATACGATCTCTCAGACGAATAAGTCCTTCGGATTTTAAATGGGCTTCGGTAAAGGCTTTAAGTAATTGTTGAACAAAATCGACATATATACTTAGCTCCTTGATTCTCGATACGGTTTGCAGCATATCAACACTTACGCTGGAATACTTTCCAGAAACAAACCGCATATCAGCAATGATAGATAAACTCTCTTCTAGACATAGCAACAACTCAGAGTTATTTAACAAGTCTTCTACAATATCTAACCTGAACTTAATTGTTTCAGGATCTACGCTTAGTTGTCTAAAAATATTTCGAATATCGTTAAAGTGTTTATGGTTATTGTCTATCATGTGAATGATGGCGTTAAGTTCTAGCTCATTGAAGTCCTGCTCAGTTAATCCTACTCCTTTCATTTCTATACCATGAGGAAAAATAAGATTTATATTTTCGTTTGTGAGGAGGGGCACTTGTATCAATCTCCTTTTTTATAGATGTGATAGTACTGTTCTTGAAACAGTTGTTAACGTTAATATTAAGAACGTAATATATTGATGATTAGTTATTTTATATTATATTTTACTATTTTTTGCCGATCCATGCCAAGGAGCCCTTAGACAACAAAAGCGCTGCCAAAGAGCTCCCTATCTAAACATATAGTGATACTTACTCGTGAAAATTTGTCTCAGCCAAGCTCCCTTTGATGAACTGATCTAACCGTCCAGAGTACCGTCCTTAGATATCCTTAATAAGGCACCAAGCCATTGAACACCTGAAGCCTTAGCAAGGGAAATGCACCAACCTAATTCAACCCGGCTAAGCGAAGGGTTTGCTCTAAACGCCGTATCCACGAAATAATCTTCTAATCCGGGGAAGTTAACGGAGGTGGACTCGGGCATTTGTCCATACAACATGTAATAATTCAGATCATTGTGATTGCTGATCATCCAATAGGTCGGGACAACATGGTGAATATGAAAAATTTCAATTACCCGGGTACCTGGTGTACAAAAAGCAAGGTTGCTCATTCCCGCTCCATGCTGCCCTACGATGGCTTTGGCAGACGCGAACATCTTTATTTGCTGAGCCACAGTCCAATCTTCGAGACAAAGGGAAACGAAGCCATGCGCCTCCAAACAGTGGATCACTTCATTTTCGTTAATGATCCTGCGTACGGATGCTTTTTTTCGTGAAATATAGAAGCGTTCAGGTGTAATGACAGATGTATCCCTTTTTGGCAGGAGCATCCTACGAAAAGCGAAGGGGTCCAGCTGGGTAGTGGGAGTTCATCATGAAGGAAGGCATAATTACCCGGTCTGCTTGAATATTGAAATGATTGTGTGTTCGCATCACTGTCGGTTCGGATATCCCCAGCATGGTCAGCGTCTCTTCAACAAAGAACCGATACGGATTCGGATTCATAATCAGGCTGTGACAAGAACACCCGGTGCACTGAAGCATATAAAATCTGGGGAGCACATCATATAACCAATGAAAATAATTATGAATACCGCAAAAAGTTAGAGCAGCAACGGTTCCGGGAACATGCTGCTGATCCTGATCACTTCTCCTGCTTAATGCGGGATGTTCTTCAGGGGTCATCATTCGGTTCAGCTTCTCATCGTATTCCGGCGAAAGATCATGGATGAGCTTTCCTTCTGTTGAGAGGACAGAGCCTGTCGGCCCCCATAATCGCCCGTAGGGGATAACGGCGACAAAGCCGCCAATGGGCTGGATTGTATAGGGTGTTAAATGGTGATGAATCCTCGATTCAATGCTGTTAGGAGCCCTGTAAACAGAAGGCCCACTAAAATCAAACGGAATGATGCGCCGATCATCCACAGAAGGTTGTATTTCGTTGTTAATGGAAGCTTCCCACTCCCAAATGCTCCTGTGAAAACCCTCTACTTTCCCATTTTGACCTAGCTCGAAGGAATTTCTTGTATATTCGTCCAATTCATATCCCGCCAGTATGCTTGTTATGATAAAGTTATTTTATGTGTTTAAAATATGTAATGACACAGCGCTCATCGCCCCTAGGCGGAGCTATGCCAGAAAGAGCAGGTCAATTCAGCAGCCTGGCCCTTATGAGTGTACATATGAGATAATACTGAATGGCTGTCTTCGACTGATGGCAGTTGACATCAAATTATTAATTCACTATACTGTCTGTAATCTTATAAGCGACATACGTTGAAAGAGCCCAGTAGCAGCTTGGTCCCTGTTCCAGAAAGCCGGGGGTTGATGAAACCCGGTACACACCAAGGCAGCGAATTACACTCTGGAGTATCTCGGGTAATGCCGAGCGGTAATGACGAACGATATCTCGTCGAATGAGCGGCATGAATGACACGCAGCAAACGCTGTAGATCATTTGTGCAATCTGGGTGGTAACACGGTTAATAATCGTCCCTATGTCTATAACAGACAAGGGGCGATTTTTTGTTTTTCAACGGCAATGGACGTTTCGTTATAAGGATACCAATGAACTGAAGGAGTGTTAACGCTGTGAATATTATCGATGAACTTGAATGGCGCGATGCGATTAACCAACAGACGGATGCCGAAGGTCTCCGGGAGCTTACGAATGAAAAATCAATCTCGCTGTACTGCGGCGTGGATCCAACTGGCGACAGCATGCATATCGGTCACTTGATTCCCTTTATCATGCTCAAACGCTTCCAGCTTGCTGGTCATCGGCCGGTCATTCTGATCGGCGGCGCCACCGGAACCATTGGCGATCCAAGCGGTCGTCAAACGGAGCGCTCACTGCAGACGCTGGAGCAGGTCCAAGCAAACGTGGATGCATTGACCGGCCAAATGAAGAAGCTCTTCGTGACTGAGGGCGACAATCAAATCCGCATGGTTAACAACTATGACTGGACGCATAAAATTAACATTATCGAATTTCTGCGTGACTTCGGCAAGAACTTCAGCATTAACTCCATGCTGGCGAAGGATGTAGTGGCAAGTCGACTTGATAGCGGTATTTCCTTCACGGAATTCTCTTACCAGATCCTGCAGTCGGTAGACTACCTGCATCTGTACCAGAATGAAGACGTGCAGCTGCAAATCGGTGGTTCGGATCAATGGGGGAACATTACAAGTGGTCTGGATTTGATTCGGAAGAAGGAAGGACCTGAGGCCAAAGCATTCGGACTGACCATCCCGCTCATGCTGAAAGCAGACGGAACGAAATTCGGCAAAACGGCCGGCGGCGCGATCTGGCTTGATCCGAACAAAACGACGCCGTTCGAGTTCTACCAGTTCTGGGCCAACACGGACGACCGTGATGTTGTGAAATACTTGAAATACTTCACCTTCTTGACCAAAGAGCAAATTGATGAATTGGCCGAGAAAGTGCAGACTGAGCCGCATAAACGCGAAGCGCAAAAAATGCTGGCTGAAGAGATGACGAGGTTTGTTCACGGTGAGGAGATGCTGGAGCAGGCCAAGCGCATTACGGCGGCTTTGTTCAGCGGGGATATTAAATCGCTCACGGCGGATGAAATCGAACAGGGCTTCAAAGAGATGCCGACATTCGAAGCGACACCTGAGACGAAGAATATCGTGGACTGGCTTGTGGATCTGGGCATCGAGCCATCCAAGCGGCAAGCTCGTGAGGATATTACCAAAGGCGCAATCTCGATGAATGGCGAACGTGTTAGCGACGTGGGTCACGAAGTGACAGCCGACCAGGCGATCGGCGGCCGGTTTATCATCATTCGCAAAGGTAAGAAAAACTACAGCTTGGTGAAAATGTCCTAGAACACGCTGCTTAACATAATTCCTGATGGGTTCAGGAGGGGGGCAGTCCTGGCTTCCATGCTGTAATGGGCCGCTAAACACTTTTTTAAGTGCTTGGCGGCTTTTTTTATAATAGAAGTTCATGGGATCGATAGACTCATAATTATATTTATAAAGGAGAGTAAGAGAGAACATGAATATTCAACTCCAGACCGATGTTTGTCATCTGCTTGGCATTCGCTATCCGCTCATTTTGGCAGGGATGGCCGGAGGGCCGACGACAGTTGAGCTTGTCGCCGCCGTATCCGATGCAGGCGGACTTGGTACACTTGGGGCGGCTTATATGGAGCCGGAAGCGATCCGTCATAGCATTAGGGAAATTCGAAAGCTGACGGATAAGCCTTTTGCCGTCAACCTCTTCGCCTCCCGGTCCACGGATTGCTGTGACCGAATCGAAGAAGTTCAGCGAGAGTTAAATGGAATGAGGGATGATCTTGGCATACCCCATTCGGATGCGCAAGAAGTAACCACCCCGGATTGGTTTGAGGAGCAATTTGCGGTTCTCCTTGAAGAACAGGTGCCTGTCATTAGTACGGCATTCGGGATTCTGGCCGAACCTCTTATGCAGCAGGCCAAAGCATCCAAGCTTCGTGTTGTCGGTATGGTAACAACTGTGCGGGAAGCGATCTTGGCAGAGCAAGCAGGCTGTGATGCCATCGTAGCTCAAGGCGGCGAAGCGGGAGGGCATCGAGGAACGTTTGATATCACCGAGCATCCGTTCGGTGCCCAAATTGGGTTGTTTGCATTGGTGCCGCAAATTGTGGATCGCATTAACATACCCGTTATTGCCGCTGGCGGCGTGATGGATGGACGCGGACTTGTAGCCTCCCTAGTTCTGGGAGCACAAGGTGTGCAGATGGGGACGAGGTTCCTAACTGCGGTGGAATCCGGTGCCCATGAGGCTTATAAGCACGCGCTACTGCAGAGTACGGAAGAGAGCACTGTCATCACCAAAGCGTTCTCGGGGCGGCCGGCAAGAGGGATCAGCAATTCATTCATCCGGCGCTGGGACGCAAGTGGTGTAAAGCCGCTGCCTTTTCCTACACAGAATACGGTGACCCGTGACATCCGGAATGCTGCTGCCCGCCAGGGCAATCCGGAATATATGTCCTTGTGGGCGGGACAAGGCACCAGAGGGCTCACTTCGGGACAGCTGGCAGCAGAGATTGTAGCGGAGACAATCCAGGAAGCGCTGTTAATATGTCCATATAATGTATCGGAGGCTTTAGAATGAGACAGGGAAATCCAGAAATCTGTCGAACATTTTTGATAGTAATTAATAACTGAAAACGACCGTAATGATGGTAGATGGGGGTTATGATGTCCACACCTATTTTGTCTACGAAACTATATATCCCAACTCTTCGGTCGAGAGTTGTTCCTCGTTCTCGCTTGATTGAGCGTTTGAGAGAGGGTCTACACTTACAGCGGAGGCTGACCTTGATCTCGGCCGCTGCCGGCTGTGGTAAAACCACACTGCTCAGCCAATGGATCGAAGACTGCTCGCTTCCAGTAGCCTGGCTGTCATTAGAGGAGAGCGATGACGAACCAGTAAGATTTCTGGCTTACGTCACGGCTGCTCTGCAAACCATCGGGGTGGATATCGGAGAGGGCGTAATGAATAAACTCCAGGCATCTTCTCCTCTACCATTGCCGATTAATTCTATCGTCACGGCCATATTGAACTCAATTGCAGCCAAACCGGCCCCCATCATGCTCGTACTAGATGATTACCACGTGATTCGTTCCAAACTGATAAACGACACTCTCGCTTATCTTATTGAGCACATGCCGCCGCAGATGCATCTGGTTATCGCTAGTCGTGACAATCCCGATCTGCCTTTAGCTCGGCTGCGTGCCCGGAATCAGGTGACCGAAGTGCGGACGACAGATTTGCGATTCACATATGCGGAAGCTTCAGAATTTATCCGCCAAGCGAATGGCCTGGATCTGTCCGAGGAAGAGGTATCGATCCTCGAATCCCGCACCGAAGGATGGGCTGTGGGCTTGCAGCTAGCAGCGCTGGCCTTGCAGGGACGGCAACACGCAGCAGACTTTATTAGCTCCTTTGATGGGA
Source organism: Paenibacillus solani (assembly GCF_001277345.1). Taxonomy (GTDB): domain Bacteria; phylum Bacillota; class Bacilli; order Paenibacillales; family Paenibacillaceae; genus Paenibacillus_AQ; species Paenibacillus_AQ solani. The sequence continues at coordinate 3,536,244 of NZ_LIUT01000001.1, read as the reverse complement.
ATCATCATTATGTGTTGGACTACCTGGTTGAGGAAGTACTGCAACAGCAGCCTGAGAACATTCAGGAGTTTTTGCTAGGCACATCGATTCTTGACCGGATGTGTGGTTCATTGTGCGAATATGTTCTAGGGGAAGGCGCTGGCGATTCCTCAACTTCTGCTATATCCGGACAGGAAATTCTGGAACACTTGGAGCAATCGAATTTATTTATGGTTCCGCTGGACAAGGAAGGGAACTGGTTTCGGTATCACCATTTATTCTCGGATGTGCTGCGTCAGCGTTTATTTCGCAAAGGCAGATCAGCCAATAGTGGGAAGAGGGAAGCATATGAATTGCATCGGCGTGCAAGCGCATGGTTTGAACGCCATGATGAGCACCAGGAAGCTTTTCAGCATGCGATTGCAGCTCAGGATGTAGATCGAGCTACCCGCTTGATTGAAGGGGGAGGAATGCCCCTGATTTTTCGGGGAGCTGTAGCACCTGTACTCCAATGGTTGGGTTCCTTGCCTAAGGAGGAGTTGGAGACAAGACCTGCCTTATACGTCATGCATGCTTCAGCATTATTGATGGTTGGCCAAATGACCGATATTGAACATAAACTGTTAGCAGCCGAAACCAAGCTGCAAGGTGTGCAAGACCCTAACGCACGGGATCTTTTGGGACATATATTCTCCATACGTGCTACGCTGGCTGTCAGCAAGCATCAACCGGATATCATCATGGAGGAGTCACGCCGAGCCTTGGAACATTTAAGTCCGGATAATCTGCCGGTCCGCACAGCCACGGTATGGACGCTGGGATACGCTTACCAGCTCAAGGGGGAACGTGCTGCGGCCAGTAAAGCATACCATGAGGCATTAGCTGTTAGTCAGCAGATTGGCCACATTATGATCACCATAATGGCGACACTTGGTCTGGGAATAGTTCAGGAAAGGAATAATCAGTTGCATATGGCGTCGGCAACATATCGGCGAGTCTTGGACTTGGCGGGCGATCCTCCCGTACCGGCAGCATGCGAAGCTCATCTGGGTCTGGCTCGAATCTGCTACGAGTGGAATGATCTGAAGGGTGCGGAACTGCATGGGCAGAAGGCATTGCAATTGGCCGGACAGTTTGACCAAACAGACCGGGTTGTGGCCTGCGAGGTGTTTCTCGCAAAGCTGGAACTTATACGGGGAGCATTGGGCGAAGCAGTAGCCAGATTAGCTCAAGCGGAATATTTTGCCCGCCAGCATAATTATGTGAATCAGCTGTCTTCTATTGCGGAAGCTCAGGTAATCGCGATGCTTCAACAAGGGGATTTATGTGTGGCGACTCAGCTTGCGAATCAGCATAAGCTCCCGTTAAGCCAAGCCAGAGTATTTCTCGCACAGGGGGATACGACAGGAGCATTGGCAATACTTGAACCATTGCGTGTACATATGGAAGAGAAGGAATGGGCAGATGAACGCCTCAAAGTCATGGTGATGCTGGCTCTGACCTTTCAAGCCCGGGGTGAGGAGCTGCGAGCATCACGCCTCATTGCGGAAGTTGTGGCGATGGGAGAACCCAGTGGTGTCATTCGATTATTTATCGATGAAGGGCAGCCGATGCAGGCATTGTTAAGAGCGGCGTATGCCAGCAAACCGAACCATAGCTATCTGGATCTGCTGTTGCATGCATTTAAGACTGAAGGGCGGGGACAGCAACTGGAAGGCGGAAGCTCATCACTTCCCACATCTCCGAATTCGATCCAGCAAGCAGCGTATCTGATCGAGTCGCTAACTCGGCGTGAATTAGAGATTCTTCATCTTATATCCCAAGGACTGTCAAACCGGCAGATTAGCGAAAAACTTTATGTTGCGCTCAGCACGGTGAAGGGTCATAACCGAATTATTTATGATAAACTTCAGGCTACGCGTCGTACCGAAGCAGTCATGCGTGCTCGGGAGCTGGGATTGCTCTAAGGATTATCGCTAATAATACTTTGTTTCATTAGAAAACCATACTTAAGTATGGTTTTTCCGGTACCTAACGGCAGATATACTGATTGCAAATGCAGATTTGGAGGAAAATCATGAAAGCAATGGTATGCACCGCTTATGGATCACCGGAAGTTTTGAAGCTCCGAGAAGTAGAAAAGCCATTACCAAAGGATCATGAAATTCGCATCAAGATTTATGCAACCACGGTCAATTCAGGAGACTGCCGCGTGCGTGGATTTCGCAGTCCTCTATTGTATAAGATACCGATGAGGCTGGTGCTGGGTTTGAGAAGACCAAGACAACCCATACTCGGCGTCGAGCTGGCTGGGGAAGTAGAAGCTATAGGCAAAAGTGTTACCCGGTTCAAGATAGGCGATCAGGTCTTGGCATTCAGGGGCATGCGCTTTGGGACATATGCGCAGTACATCTGTATGCCTGAAGATGGAATGTTGTTGCTAAAACCTCCTCATGTGACTTATGACGAAGCTGCCGCTATCTCTTTTGGAGGAACGACAGCGCTGCATTTTCTTAGAAAAGGCAATATCAAGCAGGGACACAAGGTGCTGGTTTATGGTGCTTCTGGAGCGGTGGGTACTATGGCCGTACAGCTTGCCAAGCGTTATGGAGCGGAGGTTACCGGCGTTTGCAGCACCGCGAATGTGGAACTGGTGAAAAAGCTTGGAGCCGACCGGGTTATGGATTATACGAGAGAGGATTTCACGAAAAGCGCAGAGCGTTATGACATTATCCTGGATGCAGTCGGTAAAATGCCGAAATCCCGCTGCAAGCATTCCCTGGCGCCCCACGGGAATTATGTTACCGTTGATGGTCAAGGGGTGGCAAAGGTGCTTATGGAAGATTTGCGGTTACTTACGGAGCTGCTGGCAGATGGTCAGATTAAGCCTGTTATTGACAGAAGGTATGGATTGGAAGAGATTGCTGAGGCACACAGGTACGTGGATGAAGGGCATAAGAAAGGCAGCGTCGTTATCACCGTGGGACATGACGAGTGAGAATTGATATAATACCCTTTTCACGAGCATTACGATATTTAAGCCGATCCTTTACGGGTCGGTTTTTCTCATTACGTGAAGAATTTATCTTGAAGGTGTCATGTGATAGTCTACAAGAAGTTGATATCACAACGAAATAGGAGGGTTATCATGACAGAACGGCTACCATGTCGAAGCGATGGATGTTCAGCTACGATACTGCCGGCAACCGCGGCCAAAACAGGCGGTTATTGCATGCCGTGCAAGCAGGAGATGGAGCGTAAGGAACGGCAACGTTACATTGAAGCACATCGGAGAGATGTCGACTTGTTTGAAGGGATTACAGATCCCGTAGAGGTCCTTAAGATCATGCATGCCCCGCTTAAACGGGATCCATTGATTCGCTACATTCCCTATCCACGCAAAAGAGAGGAGGTATATTCGACGTTATCTCCAGCCGAGGCTCAGCGAATGGTGACTATAGCCCTTGATCTGCTGGAAGCGGGTGATGAAGATACCTACCAGGACATTCTTGTCTCCCTGGTCTGCTACCAGAACACGTCGCTTGAATCCTGCATCAAGGCATTGATGGAACACGATATCTATTATCCTGGCATTTTGTTTAAAGATGCATCTGCCGATAGCAGGGATGAATTGCTGCAACGAGTAGAACACGACAGGGATAACCGTAACCATCTGCTGCTTACCTTGGCCTGGATCGGGGATGATCAGGTCGTGCGCCAATTTCAAGAATGGAGGTCCGATCCTCCCTCTTGGGCAAAGGAACTGTATGTCCCGCCTGAAGCTTATGCGCAAGAAGGAGGATGGGGAATCACGAAAAAAGGGAGCAAGCGGGATTTATTCTACCATGAGAGCTACGCCATAGAGAAAAGATTGTTGTCCGAGACCCCACGTTTAGCGTTATCTAATATGGAACCTGCAGAATTTCTGACGGAGCATTCCGCTTGCTGTCCATGGTGCAGAAGCAGTCTGACCACTTTGGTGGATCTGGACATCAGTCATCCAAAGCTTCAATTCCTTGGGTTGTCCGGAGAGAGGCTGCGGGTGAGCACCTGCGTGAACTGCAGCTGTTACGATACGATCTATATGGATGTGGATTTCCACGGGAAATCCGAATGGAGCCAAGCCAATAGTAGACAGGGTTATGAACTGCAGCTAGATTCCGATGAGGATGATAGAAGCTATACGGCGGCAGGGCAGTCCTTACGGCTGGCTGACAATCCTCGCAATAGCTATTATGCCGCCTATTGGGCACTGGGTCCGACCGTTTCGCAAATCGGTGGCTACCCGGCTTGGATTCAGGACGCGGTATATCCACCCTGTTCCTGCTGTTCCCAAAGCATGACCTTCATCGGTCAGCTGGATTGGGAACAGATCGAAGAGTATGGGGAAGGTATATATTATATGTTTCTATGTGCGGACTGCCAGGTAACGGCAACTTTGTTTCAGCAAACTTAAACACTCTCTTCTTCTAATACAATTCCCTGGAATTTGGTTGAGGTATTAAGATATATAGTTTTTTATTCACCCTTCAATTGGTGTGGTATTATATACCATTAGAGAAGGATCTGAGAATGGAGGCCACATTCGTGAAGAAATTGAATCGTAAGGTAGCTTATATGTTAATGACGATCCTGTTGATGGTCAATTGTACAATGATGGGCACTGTTGCAGCTGCGAAGGCAGTCAATGGAGATTCCAGATCTAGACCGGTTAGTGTTGCTGGAGGCAGCGGGCACGGCGTAGCAGCATGGGACGACGGTTCCGTTACCGCCTGGGGTTACAACAAGTCCGGTCAAATTGGTGACGGGACAAGCATTCATCAACTGGTGCCTAAGCAAGTCGCGGGTCTAACGGATATCATTCAGGTGGCCGCTGGCAACCATACTTCATTTGCCTTGGACAAGAATGGCGACGTATGGGCTTGGGGTGAATATTACTCTCCCTATGTTAGCGGAGATCCTCTATTGCCTTTCCAGAAGCGTGGAGGACTTACGAAGCTGGAAGGACTTAAAGATGTAGCGAGTCTGGCCATTTCCACGCATGGTTCAGTTGCGTTACACAAGGACGGGACGGCAACGATATGGAACGAGACATTTGATCCGAATGATCCTACAAAAATGACGGTAAAGTACTTCCCTATCAAGGGAGTCACGAATGCACAAAACATTGTCGTCGCTGGACATGAGGCTCTGATTCTCGGTCGTGACGGCAGCGTTGGCATGATAACGGTATATAACAGCTTTTACGATCGATACCGGCTGGAAAGTGAGTTTCGCGAGGTTAAGCCGCTTGTCGCTTCCTCCATTACCGGAATCGCATCATATTGGTATGACGTGTTTCTGCTTGATAAGAATGGGACAGTGCTGCAATGGAATGTGAATACGAAGCAGAAAGCGCCGGTTGCAGTGAAAGGACTTAAAGATATCAAAGAGATCAAAACGGGGTACAACCGTTTATTCATGCTTAAGAAGGATGGCACAGTCTGGCAGTGGAATTATAATAATCCAGCAGCTAAGCCTTTTCAAGTGAAAGGTTTGACAGGTATAACGGCATTATGGGGCAGCAAGGGACATACAGGCTATGCAATCAATAAGGATGGTCAGCTGCTGGCTTGGGGAGAAGAGCAATATCAAGGCAGCGGCTCACTTAACGAGCATGATGGGAAGCCAGTCTTGGTGCAGCCTCCTTTGTCTTGGACGGTAAATGGACAAGAGATTAGCTTCTACAGTTCATCCGCCATTGTAAAAGGCAAGCTATATGTACCGTATACTAGCGTATTTAAAGCACTGGGGATCAAAGTGAAACGCGGACAATCCAATCCCGATCCGAAACACGGTAATCAGGGATTTCCAGTCTGGTCTTTCTCTTATGGTGGGAATACCGTATCCATTAAGTCCAGTGATCCGGCAGTTGTATTGGTGAACGGGAAGGTGACGCGAGAAGACAGCAGTATTCCATTCCTGGCCAATACGAGCATGTTTCCATTGGAGTTGATTACATCCAAGCTTGGCATTCCGATGTCCTGGAATAAGACGACAGGTGAAGTGATCCTGGGGACAATTCCATAAGAATAGCATGAGGAAGACACGCCCATATGGCGTGTCTTTTGCTTTTCTGGATAAGACCATGACGCTAAAAAGATCGCTCCCCAACTAGGAGGGGAAGCAATCATTATGTAATTTCATTTATGAGGACATGGGATTTTTGATCTCCATGCACTCTTCAAACCGCAGTCATATTTTTATGAGACATGCTCTATTTCAGCTTCCCACTTCGATATTGCCTCGCGAACCCGGGGAGCTACCTCGGTTCCGAGCAGTTCGATCGCCTTCATTACTTGGTCGTGCGGCATCGTGCTTAACGGTACATACATCATGAATCGTGTAACGCCTACATTCTTGCGAAGATGAATAATCTTCTGGGCAACCGATTCCGGATCGCCAACGTACAGCGCACCTTCAAAGCTGCGCGCAGCATCGTAGCTAGAACGATCATAATGGGTCCAGCCCCGCTCCTTGCCGAGTTTGTTCATGCCAGCCTGAGTAGAAGGGAAAAAGGTGTCAGCTGCATGTTCATTATTCTCTCCGACGAATCCTATCGAATGCGCCCCCACCTGTAGCCGTGATACATCATGACCAGCATGCGCTGCTGCTCTCTTATAAAGCTGCACAAGGGGTTCAAAATTCATCGGGCTTCCGCCAATGATCGCTAGCATCAGCGGCAGCCCTAACAAACCTGCACGGATGGCGGAATTCTGTCTCCCTCCGCTGCCGATCCATACAGGTAAAGGGTTTTGAACAGGCCGTGGATACACGCCCAAATTGTTAATTGCTGACCGATGTCCGCCTGCCCAGGTTACTTTTTCGGGTTCCCGCAGCTTAAGCAGCAATTTCAAGTGTTCTTCGAACAGTTCATCATAGTCATTCAAGTCATAGCCAAACAACGGGAAAGATTCGATAAAAGAACCCCGACCGGCTATAATCTCTGCACGTCCGTTTGAAATACCATCCAGTATGGCAAAATCCTGAAATACACGTACTGGATCAGCTGAAGAAAGCACGGTCACTGCACTGGCTAACCGAATCTGTTTTGTACGGGCTGCAGCTGCAGCCAGCACAATAGCGGGCGAAGAAGCCGCATAATCTTCCCGATGATGCTCGCCTATGCCAAATACATCTAGACCCACCTCATCGGCAAGGACAATCTCCTCAACCACTTCTTGCAATCGTTGTGCGTGACTCATCACTTCACCCGTGTGTACATCCGGTTTTGTTTCTACAAATGAAGTAATACCAATCTCCATGTGAAATCTCTCCTTTAAGTTGCAAATAAATAGGTGAAGCAATCTGTTATCGTTTTGTTATCGTGATAAGGCATCCTTAGTACCTTTGGTCATAATCCAAAATACAAGAGCAAAAACGCTGACCGAAGCCCCCAACACAGATACTCCATTCCAGCCGTACTGTGCGTAAACATGGGTCGAAGCAATGGAGCCGGCAGCACTTCCGATAGAATAAAAAATCATATAAGCGCCAACGAGCCGACTGCGTGCTTTGGGACGTAAAGCGAAGATCATGCTCTGATTCGTGACATGCACGGCCTGCACCGCCAAGTCCAGGAGAATAATGCCAATGACCAATGCGAACAGTGACCGTTCTGTGCAGCTGATGGGCAGCCATGATAGTACTAGAAGGAACAACGCGATTCCTGTCGTTCGCTGTCCATAACCTCGATCGGCTAGCTTACCGGCCTTGGCCGCAGCCAAAGCTCCTACAACGCCCACGAGGCCAAATGCCCCAATGGCTGTGTGTGAAAGGGATAAAGGCGGTGCACTAAGAGGCAGCACTAATGGTGTCCATAAAATGCTGAAGACAGTAAAGATGAGCATAGCCAGAACAGCGCGGATGCGTAACAACCGTTCTTGTACGAACAGCATCAGTACCGACTTAAGCAGTTGAGGATAAGATATTGACTTTTCCTCATGCTTCACATTTGGAAGTGTCTTGTATAATGCATAAATCACAAGAAGCATCAGAGCAGCAGAAACCAGATAAACCGAACGCCATCCTGCAAGATCCTTCAAAACTCCGGCAACGGTTCGTGCTAGAAGGATGCCGATTACAATACCGCTGGTTACCGTACCAACGACACGCCCTTGTTCAGCAGGGGCTGCTATGGTCGCCGCGAACGCTACAATGGTCTGCGTCACAACGGCAAGCAATCCGACCAAAGCCAATCCTGCAAAGAGCATTGAGCTGGAGGAAGCAGTACCAACGATAACCAATGCTATCATGGAGACTGTCATCTGGTTGAGAATCAATCGACGCTGATTCAAGAAGTCTCCAAGCGGCACCAACAGCAGCAGTCCCAATGCATAAAAGATTTGAGTAGTGGTAATGAGAATTCCAATGATCGAATAGTCAATGCCAAACTCAAACGACAGCTGATCGAGCAGCGGTTGAGCAAAATAGATATTGGCAACCGATATTCCACAAGCTACTGCAAACAGTAACGTCACGTAACGAGTTAGGGGAGTGCGATCAACGGATTCTGCTGAGTTTACCTTTTCTTGTGGCATTTTCGCCCCCGTGTTGTTGTGGACCGCTTTTCGTTTTACCTTCTCATCCATTTCTGAGCATCTACCCCTTTTGTTTTTTTGTGTACCGATCGGTATGTTAAAACTCCAGATAAATATATCCGCATTGTTATTCCTTGTCAACATGTTTGTTTTAAATGATTGGTTTAGTATCTTGCGAATTTCGTCACATCTGTATGTATAAGATAATTAGGGGTTTGACAAAAGCAGCAGCACATCATAAAATTATTTATACTGATTGGTACTTAATTGAAACTTCTGCACGCCGTGAGAATCACAGATATTCCCCTTAAATAACAATAACGAGAGGTATTCATTATGGGACGAGTTCGCGAATTTGATGAAGAGAAAGTATTAGATGCCGCGATGCAGCTATTTTGGGAAAAAGGTTATGAGGCTACCTCATTAAGCGACTTGACTTCCAGAATGGGCATTCAACGGCCCAGTATATATTCAGCTTTTGGAGACAAAAAGGAACTGTTTGAAACAGCCCTGCGCAAGTATACGAGTTCGCGTGCTTCCGAGACGCGAACCAGGCTGCAAACTCATCAATCGGTTAGGGAGGCGTTCCGAGCCTTTTTTGAGAATGTAGTCGATGAGGAATACTCCGATAGCCCCAGCCGAGGATGTTTCTGCATCAACACGATGGTTGAGCTTGCGCCACATGATGAGAAATTTGAAATTCTCACAAGGGAACACCAGATGTACCTGGCCGTCATATTTCAAGAAACCATTGAACGTGGCATCCAATCGGGTGAGCTTGCGAGCGATACGAACGCCAAAGCTTTATCTCAAGCGCTCATCGTATCGTTAATTGGTCTGACTGTGATGTTGAAATCCCGTCCGGACCGCTCATTCGTCAACAATTCGATAGAGGTGACTCTTACATTACTTAGATAGGATGTTTTCGAGCTGTATGGTCATATGTTGTTGCAGCCTTGAAATCATAGTAAACTGTTCTAAAAAAACAACAGTAGGTGCATCGATGAATATTAACATACGGACAGGAAAGATAGAGGATCTTCAGGAAATTATGGCTTTGATTGCCCGCTGTGTTACGGTCATGCAGGCTGGAGGCAGCGATCAGTGGGATGATCAGTATCCGAACCGGGAAGTCATCGGGGTGGATTTACAGCGTGGAACGTTGTTTGCAGCTGAGGGTGAAGGCCGGATCTTAGGAATTATTGTCCTAGACGAATCGCAGGATGAACAGTACCAGACCATGAACTGGAAGCAGATAGAAGGACCTCATTTAATGATGCATCGTCTTGCCGTTGACCCAGAAGCACAAGGACAGGGTGTTGCGCGAAAATTGATTGCCTTCTCCGAGGAATATGCCGTACGTGGTGGTTACAAAAGCCTCCGATTGGACACTTATGCCAAGAATACGGCTGCGCTCAAGCTTTATCAAGGTTTGGGGTACGATCTGCGGGGTGAAGTGAATTATCCTGGGAGAGCTTTGGGCTTCCCGGTATTTGAGAAGGTACTCGATAAATAGCCTTACAATAAGAAAGTCTGCTGAGGATTAGTACTTATGCTGATCCGAGGTGGACTTTTGTTATTCTGAAGATAGGCTCTGGAGGGTTCCGACAGTTCCTAGGATGGAGGTTTGTCAGTATGGTTTATCGCCTCTATTTAGATTTTTTTCGAAATAGATATTGAAATCTGCATGGGATTGAGCGATAATGTATTTAGATGAAATTCTAAATAGAAATACGGGTGATGCAAATTGGGGTTTCCTGAAACATTCAAGGCGTTATCTGATCCGGTAAGGCGCGAAATTCTGGTTATGCTCAAGCGCGGCAAAATGCCAGCAGGTGAGATTGGTCAGCATTTCGATATGACCGGCGCAACCATTTCGTATCATCTATCGCAGCTGAAGAAGGCGGGACTGATATTTGAAACGAAATACAAGAATTATGTTTATTATGAAATTAATGTGTCGGTCTTTGAAGAAATTATGTTATGGTTCTCACAATTTAACGGGGGGAAACAAGATGGGGAAAAAGAATAGCTCCACACTCATTATGACCACGCTGGGATGTTTATTGCCGATTATTTTATCGATCACGCTGTATGACCAATTGCCCGCACAGATTGCCGTTCATTGGAACAGTGCAGGTAACCCGGATAATTATTTACCAAAGGCTATAGCTGTGTTCGGGCTCCCGGTCCTGATGGCGGTGCTTAACTTCGTTGTGCATATCGTCGTTAACAATGATCCTAAGAAGATGAATGCTGCTCCGGCTGTAAGATGGATTGGTTTATGGTTGATTCCCGTATTGTCAGTTATTATCATGCCTGTTACGCTGTTTAAGGCCATGGGTGCTGATCTGCCGATTCAGACGATTGCGCCGGCGCTTGTGGGCATTGTGATTATTGTAATCGGAAATTATTTACCGAAGACCAAACAGAACTATACGATGGGCATTAAGCTCCCATGGACGCTGCATAGTCAGGATAACTGGAACAAAACACATCGTTTTGCTGGTTACCTATGGATGGCGGGCGGGACGCTCATCATCATGACAACATTTTTAAAGTTAAATATTGCTTTAGCCATCATCCCAATTGTGGTGGTGCTTGTGGTTATTCCGACTGTATACTCGTATTCTATGTTTAAAAAAGGTGTATAAATTATCTCTTCTCCTGTGAGCCGAACCATTAGAACTAACTGGTAGTAAACAAGGCTGAGTCCCGAATTCTTGGGGTTCAGCCTTGTCTTGTTTTATTTGCCGTAAGGAACAATGGTTTGAATGGTGCCGTCCTCATGGTAGGTCAACTCCGTAAATTTGACGCTGCGTTTATTGTCTGCTCCTCCGGAGAGGGAGCTGTCATGATAGAAGAGGTACCATTTATCCCGGAACTGAACGATAGAATGATGCGTGGTCCAGCCGATAACAGGAGTGAGGATTGTGCCTTTAAATTCGAATGGACCCATCGGACTTTGACTCGTGCCATAGACGATTTTGTGCGTAGAACCGGTGGAGTATGAGAGATAGTAGATGCCATTGTATTTGTGAACCCAGGGGCCTTCAAAATATCTACGCTCTTCATCTCCTGCGACAATCGGCTCGCCATTCTCATCGGTAATGGATATTTCCCGGGGCGCATCCTTGAAAGTAAGCATATCGTCACTCAGTTCCGCAACCCGCGGACCGATGGCAGGTGCATCAGCAGCAGGTCCTTCCGCATTCGGAGTATGCGCTTCGGTCTGCCATTGCTCCAATTGCCCGCCCCAAAGGCCGCCGAAGTACATATAGGCCCGGTTATCGTCATCCACGAATACAGCGGGATCAATGCTGTAACTTCCCGGAATATAGTTGGGCTCTGCCTTAAAGGGTCCGGAAGGAGAGAAGCTTGTCGCCACTCCTATTCGGAATATATCGTCATGATCTCTTGCAGGAAAATACAAGTAGTACGTGTCGTTCTTATAAGCAGCATCCGGAGCCCACATCTGTTTCTTGGCCCATGGAACATCCTTTATATGCAGAGCTTCACCATGGTCCACGCAAGGAGCATTCACATCATCCATCGACAGAACATGATAGTCCTCCATGTCATATTGGTCCCCGTTATCATTGGATGTGTTCTCGTGATCAAGGTCATGAGACGGATAAATATAAATCTTACCCTCAAATACGTGGGCAGAAGGATCGGCGGTATAGATATGAGTTACAATCGGTTCATTAGGCTGCACGGGCTTGGTCATCACTGTTCCTCCTTGATTCAATACATTGTAAGCGCTTCTCATATTATTTTATCAGACGCTTATTGGTCCTTAAACCTAAGAAAATTAGGTATTTCACCTAAAAATATTAGATCTTTTCTGATCAGGAAGGCCAAAAGAGACTTCCGGTATTTGCACCGAAAGTCTCTATTACTAAGCAGGATTGCTATTTGTCCAGTCATGTTACATGTAAGACAGAAACATGGTAGCAATGCCGAAATAAATAACAAGCGATAGAATATCATTAATCGTTGTGATCAATGGGCCCGAGGCAACAGCTGGATCAACCTTGAATTTATACAGAATCAATGGAATGATTGTGCCGGCCATCGTACCCACGATAAGCGTTGCAATTAATGAGCTACCAACCACGAATCCAAGATACATATTGCCCTGCCAGAGGTAGGCGATTAGTGCGATCAGAACTCCGCATATGATCCCGATCATTAACCCAACCTTCAGCTCTCTGGCTAACAGCCGGAGCACCACGGATCTGGTCAATTGCTTCGTTGTCAGGCCGCGCACAATGACCGCGAGGGACTGTGTACCGGTATTCCCTGTCATCCCTGCAATCATAGGCATGAAGAAGGCCAAGGCCACAACCTGTGCCAGCGTCTCTTCAAACCTGGAAATAATGGTCCCTGAGATCAGACCGATGAATAATAGCAGAATCAGCCAAGGCAATCTTCGATAAGCAGCAACGGTTGCTTTGGTATTGAAGTTAATGGTTTTACCTCCGGTAGCGTTCATTTTACGAAAATCTTCATCCGCTTCCTTGACGATGATATCGAGGACTTCGTCGACCGTCACGATGCCGACAAGACGCTCATCTTTCTCAACGACCGGGATGGCAACCATATTGTATTTTTGGATAAGGAATGCCACTTCTTCCTGATCTGTATCCACGGGTACGGACAGAACGGGGCTGTGCATAATTTCCACGATATATTGGTCCGGTTCGGCCAAGATAAGTCCTCGGTATGAGACGACTCCCAGTAGCTTCCTATCCTCATCAATCACATACAGATAGTTGATTGTTTCCGAAATGGAGGCATAGCTTTTTAGCTTCTCTACCACTTCTGAAACGGTGTAATGCTGCGGAATCCACACATAACGGTTGGTCATGATCCGGCCTGCAGTTTCAGACGGGTACTCTATCATATTCAATACGAATTGGGACTCTTCTTCGCGCATCCCCTCAAGGAGTTCTGTTTTTTGCTGGATTGACAGGTCTTGGAGCAGAACCGCCAGATCCTCATTATTCATCCAATCCAACACGAGTGCTGTTTTTTCTTTACCCAGCTTGTGGAACAGATCAATTTGCTTGTCGTGATCCATAATCAGGATCAAGTCCGTAAGCTGTTCCACGTTAAGAAACTGTAAAAAAAGGAACTGTTCCGTGTCACTTAATCGGCTATGTACGTATGCCAGATCAGTAGGAAGAAATTCATGAATGATTCTTTGAAAATCATTGGATGTCTTTGCTTTCAGACTTTCTTTAATAACCGGCATTCGTCGTTCTATGGTACGAGAATTCATGCCAAGGGCCCCCTTTCTTATTCCGAATAATGATAGTGAAAGAATGGATGACGTATAATAGGGTTCACCATAACAGCTACTTATTAAACAGTCAAATGATAGAGAGTGAATGAAATAGGATTTAGGTCGGATGGTGGCAACAACAGTCATAAAGTTAAAGACGGTTGCAATTTCAAATAAGATATATACGCGTATATTGATGAATAGGGGAAAGCATGGTGAAATAACGCAAAGGCCGTGGAATTGGACATGGTGGAGGAAGATCATGATGACATAGACCCATATCGAAAGAGTTTGTTATAGTTAAGTTATCATGTCTGTTGTTTAATACAGAAGAAGAGATTGATTATTCAGGATGTTCGGGGAGGAACCAGATGAAGCCTATAAATAAATTAAGTATACAAGATGAAATTATCGGTTTTTATTTATTAAAAGAATTGAATATGAGGCAGACCAATGGTACACCGCCAAAAGATTATTTCGATATCGTGCTTGCGGATGCCAGTGGGCAAATATCGGCGAAATACTGGGATGTGACGGTCCAGGACAAGGAAACATTTCTGCCGATGCAATTAGTCAAAATTCAGGGTACCGTTCTGAGTTATCGGGATCAGCCGCAGGTCAAAATCAGTCGGATTCGCAAGGCCACCGAAGAAGATGGAGTTTCGTTAACCGATTATGTGCGAGCTGCTCCGATCCGTCCCGTTGACCTGGTGCATACGATTAATCTGACCGTAAATGAAATAAGAGAGCCGCAGATACGAAGCATCGTGCAGTACTGTGTTACGAAGGTGGAAGAAAAGCTGATGCATTACCCAGCGGCGAAAACCTATCATCACGCCTATTACGCGGGGCTTGCCTATCATATCGTCCGCATGCTGGAAATCGGCGATTTCATCTGCAAGCAGCGGCCGTTCTTGAATCCGGATTTGATCAAAGCCGGTATTATCCTCCATGATATCGCCAAGCCGGAAGAGATGATCGCACAGATGGGTGTCGTCACGGACTATAGCAACCATGGTAAGCTGATTGGGCATATTGCTCTTGCCTCCAACTGGATTGTGGAGGCTGCCATTTCGCTGGATATCCCGCTGGAATCCGAAGTTGTACTAGGTTTGCAGCATCTCGTGCTTTCCCATCATAATCTGGGAGAGTGGGGGAGTCCGGTCCAGCCGCAAACGGCCGAAGCCGTTGCGCTGCACCACATCGACAATCTGGATGCCAAACTGCAAATGGTAGAAGATGCACTGGATACAACGATTGAAACGGAGCCTTGGACGCCGATGATCCGCGGGCTTGACAATAAGGCGATATATCGGTTGAAGGTATAACGATGAGGCCCCCCTTGATCCATTGGATCATAAGGGGGGCCTCTTTATTTCTGCAAGTGGACGATCATGTTTCTTGGATGGGCAGCGTAAAACGCACGGTTGCCCCGCCAGATGGATTATTCTCCGCATAAATCTCTCCTCCATGATGCTGAATCAGCAGCTTGGCAATATATAATCCAAGCCCTGAGTGCCCTTTTTGTCTGGAGGAATGACTCTCCCCTTGATAAAACTGCTTGAATACCAGCTGCAGATCCTGCGTCTCTCCAAAGCCTGTTCCATTATCTGTAATAGCCATTATCACCTGCTGCCTGGTGATTTCAATCTGCCATTGAATCACACCGATTTCAGGCGGCGTATACCGAATACTGTTTGAGACAAGGTTGTCTAGGACCTGAATGATGCGATACGGATCGAAGATGACAGGAGTTTTGACCGTTCGGTTATCGTTAATTTCAGTATGAAAGGCGATGCTCTTGTTCTTGCATAAAGCAGCGTATTCGTACGTTTTATCATTCGCCAACTCTTCAATATCTACGGGGAGCGGCTGGAGCTTGAATGACATCTTCTCGAGTTCTGTAATGGTGTTCATATCCTGCAAAAGTTTTGAAGCACGAATGGTGTTGCGCCTGATCACTTGCAAATATTGTGCTCTTTTGGCAGCGTAGGATTCTCCCTTCATCTGCTCCATACCCTCGACATGCCCTTGAATAATCGTTAGCGGTGTACGCAGGTCGTGGGCAAGCGCTGCAAACATGGTGCTTCTTTCTTGTTCCATTCTCCACTCCCGCGCAATGGATTGCTCCAGCTCCTGGCGCATGTCTTCAAAGGCATTGGTCAGCCGGTTTACTTCGGTTATGGATGATGTTCCGGTCATGGAGAAACGTAAATTTCTCGCCTTAATCATTTCAGCTCCTTGCAGCAGCTGCTGCAATGGAGTGCTGATCATCCGGCTGAACCGCCTTCCGAATATGAAAGTGAACAAGATGATATATAGGAAAGGCGTTATGAAAAAGGTTAGGAACCCTATGGTTACCATGGGATTAAGCGCCGGATTGGCTGCAGTCACTTTGAGATTGTATCCTAGCAGAAGCGCACCTATCAATTCTCCTTTTTTGGATAAAACGGGTGTATATTTAACGACCTGGTTGAGGCTGCTGTGAGACTGGTTCAAGCGCGCTATTATTTTCTGCCCGGTAAGTGATTCTCTAATCTGAAGATCTCCATACAGAGTCTCACCTGCAGGTGAGACAACAAGATAATTCATGCCATGAGAAGGGATGAGCTTCTCTAAGCTTGCCTGCCCTTGCCGATCCATGATAGAATCGCCGCGGGTTTTTGCGTACTGTGTTATAGCAGGAATTTGCGCTTCGTAATGGTTCGCCGGGTGCGCAACATTGTGATTGAACAAGTAGCCGAGCAGCAGCACCAGGAATCCCCACGTCAACAGAGTAGCCAGTAAGCTGCAGGCCAGGATGGAGACGAAGTGTCGGGCAAACGTATTTTTAATGGAGCGATGTTTGGTCATTTGGGATCCCACTTGTAGCCGATGCCCCATACCGTTTGAATATAGGTGCGGTCTTGTGCGTAAGCGGCCAGCTTGGCCCGGACTTTCTTGATATGCTCCGTGATCGTGGAATCGTCACCCTCCGCATCGAATCCCCATAATTTCTCATAGATTTGTTCCCTGGAAAAAACCTGCCCCTGATGCATGGCCAACAATTCTACGATCCGATACTCTTTATTTGTAAGGGAAATGTCGTGTCCATTGCAGTTCACAGTATGTCCTTTACAATCAATCGTTAGGGATGGGAATCGAAGGACGCCTTGTACTTTTTGCATATAGATTCGCTGCTCTCTCCGCAGATGGGCATGGATTCTAGCTTTTAATTCAGCGAGGCTGAAAGGTTTAAGCAAATAGTCATCTCCGCCTGCGGCCAAACCTCTAATACGGTCCACTTCACTCTGACAGGCACTTAGAAATACAATGGGACATTGCGTTGTTTCTCTAAGCTGCTCGCATACTTCAATGCCGTTCATCTCAGGCATCATCACATCGAGTATAATCAGCGAAGGCTGCTGTTTGCTCTGAATCAAGGCATCCCGCCCGTTGGCCGCAGTCAATACATGATAGCCTTCTAGCTCCAGCGCATCTTGTATAAAAGAAATGATTTCTTCTTCATCATCCACTAATAGGATCGTTTCGTTTGCCATACCAGTACACCCTCCAAGAACTAGCTATAAAAAGATCTATCTTGTTATTGTACACGTCATTTCTAAAGAATGAATAAAGAAGTGGACTTAATATTCAGTAGATCAAGCATCACTACGCATGCGGATCATTCTTCCGATCGCTGTTGCCCCCAGATTTCTATCATTCAATTATTAATTGTTGAAATCCGGGTGCAAAGGCGACCGCTGCCGCTTCTCCAGAACGATTCCGCCTTCTCCGTTGAAGTAGGACACTTATAGTAACAAATAGCGAGATTTATTATCTTTATCCTTTCTTTATGATTGTACCTTAATCTGGGAGCATCATAATTAGGGGGTACGAGAATGGCATTGAATTCACAATCAAGAATAGAGCTGATTGACAGCTTGAGAGGGTTTGCACTATTAGGCATATTTTTGGTCAACATTTCCTTTTTCACAACATCGCTACAGACGATTTCGTATGGGGTTGATTTATGGTCTGGCTGGTATAATGAGCTGGTATTGCTGCTGCGAGGAATTATCATTGACGGCAAATTTGTACTCATTTTCTCTTTCTTGTTTGGTTTTGGGATGGTATTGATGCGGGAGAGTGCTCAGGCAAAAGGAAGAAATTTCAACCGCATTTATATCCGAAGATTGATAGCGTTGTTATTGATCGGATTGCTCCATGGGATCTTCATCTGGTATGGAGACATTCTGACACACTATGCGCTAATGGGTTTTCTCCTCATGCTGTTTCAGCGATGCAAGCCGAGAACACTGCTGATTTGGTCATTGTCCCTGCTGCTGATCGTACCAATCCTAGTGACGGGCGCAAGTCTGTTGAGCGACTCAGCAAGTCAGGCTTTTGACCCGGTAAGCCAAGCGGATGTTCGTCAGATAGGGATCTATTACCAGGAGCGGGATGCAGCCATTTACGGTGCAGGGACGATGACCCAGATCATCATTCAGCGGGTAAATGATTACATTGGCTCCATCTTTAATATGCTGCTCTTTTATCCGCAAATATTAGGCATGTTCTTAATGGGGGCTTACTTCTGCAAACGCCGGATTTTACATGATGTTCAAGAGAAGCGAAAGGGAATTATACAATTGCTCATTATTGGAGGAGGTATTGGGCTTGCCCTTCAACTTGTATTATCGCTGGTGAAAGGACTTCCGTTCTGGGGGGAAGCTGCAGCTTTGTTCGTAGGCGCGCCACTTCTAGCTCTGGCCTATATCGGAATGTTTGCACTTTTATACCAATATAAACTGTGGAAGAAGGCCCTTCATTGGTTTTCCTACCCAGGGAAAATGGCCTTCACGAACTATCTGTTACAATCGGTCCTGTGCGGATTGCTCTTTTACAGCTACGGCCTGGGATGGTACGGAACGATCGAGCCGATCTGGCAAATGCTGATTGTTGTCGTCATATTTGCTCTGCAAGCGGTGCTTAGCCGGGTTTGGTTAAAGAGGTTCCCGATCGGACCGCTCGAATATGTGTGGCGCCTGTTCACTTATTGGGGAAGCCCGCTGAATCAAGGGCGGAGAGGGCAGGCCCAGCCCTTGCATGCAGCAAAATGAAATACATCTTCACTGCATCAAAGCATGCAAGCTTTAAATAAAACCCTTGCATTTCTGATTCAGGGTGTAATACAATGCTTCTAAATTCAAAACGATATGGTTAAACAAGCGATGATGGAAAGAGTAAGCGAAGGAACATTCCTGACAGGAAAGGGCTGCCACCGACTGAGAGCGCCCGAGTGAAGGTTTCCCGCCGAAGTTCATTCCGGAGCTGGTATTCTGAAACGCTGCATGTTTCATGCAGGCGCACGTAGGTTTACCCGTACCCTTGCGTTAAGAGGTTCAAGTGAGATGTGTTTGCTTTTTTGGCATATCTAATAAGGGTGGTACCACGACTCCTCGTCCCTTTCCGGGCGGGGGGTCTTTTTGTTTTTATATACTAGAAAATATGAGGGAGAGATTGTGAATGACTCAACGTTTGGAACAATTAAGATCGGAGCTTGATACCGTTAATCTACAGCTGCTCGAGCTGTTGTCGGAGCGGGCGAGAATCGCGCAGGAGATCGGTCAGGAGAAACAAAAGCAGGGAGTTCCTGATTTTGATCCGGTACGCGAGAAAAAAATGTTGGATACTCTGGTGGAGCATAACCAAGGTCCTTTTGATAATGAAACGGTGCGTCATTTATTTAAACAGATTTTCCAGGCCTCCTTGAAGCTGCAGCAAGTCGATCACAAGAAGCATTTGCTGGTGAGCCGGAAGAAGAAACAGGAAGATACGCTGATTCAGCTGGGCAGCACCATCATTGGCGGCGGCACGCCGGTCATGATCGCAGGGCCATGCTCCGTTGAGAGTTATGAGCAAGTACGCCAGGTTGCGGCTGCCCTGAAGGAAGCGGGCATCACTGTCATGCGCGGAGGTGCGTTCAAACCGAGAACATCCCCTTATGATTTCCAAGGCCTCGGGGTTGAGGGCCTGAAAATTCTGAAGGAAGTGGCGTCCGAGTTCGGGCTGAAGACGATCAGCGAAATCGTGGACCCTGCGCATATCGAGCTTGCGTGCGAATACATTGACGTCATTCAGATCGGTGCGCGGAACATGCAGAACTTTGAGCTGTTAAAAGCGGCGGGCGACGTTCAGACGCCGGTGCTGTTGAAACGCGGTCTTGCGGCTACGATCGATGAGTTCGTGCACGCTGCGGAATACATCGTGTCCCGCGGCAATACACAGGTGATGCTGATCGAACGCGGCATTCGCACGTATGAGAAAGCGACGAGAAATACACTCGATATCTCGGCTGTGCCGATTCTGAAACAGGAAACGCATCTTCCGGTGCTGGTGGATGTGACGCATTCTACAGGCCGTAAGGACATCTTGGCTCCTTGTGCTAAGGCTGCGCTGGCTGCAGGTGCAGACGGAGTCATGGTTGAGGTGCACCCTGATCCGGCTACCGCACTTTCCGATGCGGCACAGCAGCTGAATATTCCGGAATTCCATGATTTCCTGACTAACGTGAGGAAGTCCGGATTGTTGTAAAAAGCGTCTTTTAACATCTGGAAAATGAAGGGTTGACAAATCGCCATTCATTCCCTAAGATAGTTATCAAAATTCATATTGAAATGTTTTGATTAGAAATAGTAAAAGCGAAATGACTTTTCAGAGAGCCGTTGGCAGGTGCGAAACGGTAACGTCGTTCCCTTTGAACTCGTCTATGAACAGCTGCCTGAACATGTAGGGTTAGCCGGAGTTCCACCGTTACAGGGATAGATGGTGATGGCCATCGAAGAAGATCATTTTGCATAAAATGAATTAGAGTGGTACCGCGGGTTCAACCTCGCCTCTATACGTAGAGGCGGGGTTTTTTGTTGGTTAAATTCCGGGTTTAACCAACCCTGCTTGATATAGATAAACCAAGATCAGCGACCAAGGAGGAATTCCGAATGGAACGAAATATTATCGTATTGGACACAACCTTGCGCGACGGAGAACAGGTTCCGGGCGCCAAATTGAACGTACAGCAAAAAATCGAGTTTGCGCAGCAGTTGAAGCGGTTGAACGTCGATATTATCGAGGCGGGCTTTCCCGCGTCTTCGGCAGGAGACTTTCAAGCGGTTCAGGAAATCGCCCGCACCGTGGGCGACAGCGTCTCAATCACTGCGCTTGCGCGCGCGGTGAAGGGCGATATCGATGCCGTATATGAAAGCATTAAGCTTGCGCAAAACCCGCTGATTCATATCGTGCTCGGTACCTCGAACATCCATGTGGAGAAGAAATTCAACCGCTCCAAGGATGCCGTGCTTCAGATGGGCGTGGATGCCGTGAAGTATGCCAAAACGCTGCTGCCTCAAGTTCAGTATTCGACGGAGGACGCATCCAGGTCCGATTTTGAATATCTGTGGAAAACGATCGAGGCCGTGGTAAAAGCCGGGGCAACGATGATTAACGTGCCGGACACGGTCGGTTATGCCGTGCCGGACGAATTCGGCGAGTTGATCCGCAAAATCAACGAACGCCTGAAAAACCTGAACGATCAGGTGATCCTTAGCGTTCACTGTCATAACGACCTCGGACTTGCTACGGCGAACACGCTCAGCGCCGTCCGGAACGGCGCCCAGAAAGTGGAATGCACCATCAATGGTTTAGGGGAGCGCGCCGGCAATACTTCGCTAGAAGAAGTGGTCATGGGACTGAAGGTCCGGGAGAATCATTTCAAGGCATCCACCAACGTCCAGCTCAAGGAGCTGATCCGAACCTCACGATTGCTGACCCATTTGACGGGCCTCGATGTGCAGGTGAATAAAGCGATAACAGGCGAGAACGCATTCGCGCATTCGTCCGGTATTCATCAGGACGGTCTGCTGAAGGATAAGCAGGTCTATGAAATTATGTCGCCGGAGGAAGTCGGCGCCGACAGCATGGAGCTGATCCTGACGGCGCGTTCGGGACGGCATGCGTTCAAGAATGCGGTGGAGAAGCTGGGCTTCGAGACGGGTGAAGGCGAGGATTTTGAAGCGCTGTTCGAGAAATTCCTGCTGCTGGCCGATGCCAAGAAGGAAGTATATGACCATGACGTCTTTTATCTGGTAACCCAGCACCGCACCCATGAAGAAGTCAGCAGCCATCTGTACGAACTGGACTCCTTCCAGGTTGTCACCAATGATCTGTATCCGACGGCAACCGTGAAGCTGAAGAAAGGCAGCGAGACATTCAGGGACAGTATGGTGGGGGATGGTCCGATCGATGCGCTGTACAGTGCCATTAAAGCGTTGGTCGGTTTGGACGTGCAGTTGAAGGATTACAAAATCAACAGTCTGTCGAGAGGAAAAGAAGCCATCGGCCGAGTGAACATCCGTATCGAATACCAGGGTAAAATCTATTCCGGGCGCGCGATGGATACGGATATCATCAAGGCCAGCGCGCTGGCATTTCTTAACGGAATCAACGCGGTCTTGCTTGATGCCGGCCACGATTCGCAGGCGCAGGCGCAAGCGCCGGTGAGTGCACGATAATAATGCCATCGTAAGGATCCAGATGGTTGATTACGATCGGGGGTTGTCGGATATGGAAGCTTTAAAAGAAAGCGCCCAGCGGGTTCAGAATATTTTGGCCGAAATGGGTTACAGCAATCAGGTTTCTTTTTCAATATGAGACGGTTTGGGCAGCGGCAGGACATCCGAAAGCCGTGTTTGCCTGTACGTCCCATGAGTTGGCTGCGTTCACCAAAGGGCAAGTAATAACGGTAACGTAACATAAATGAAAGAACCGACTTCGCGTAGCCCGGGAGTCGGTTCTTTTTGTGCGTTGCGTAAAGTAGCGTTGATGACGGCGTTTCGATCCGGGTATATAACGGCCAGCATAGGAAAACACAGGCTAGCTGAAAAAAGTACATGTCAACCGACGGGATTTGAATGGTATTATGAAAGCGTTTTATAACCTAAGGTGATACTCTTCGGGGGGGAGCGGGCTATCCGGCTTCATTCAAAGCTGGGCAGACTCGAAATTCGGGCAGTCATGTAGAAGCAACTGGATAGGCAATCTGCGTGAATAAGGAAGGAAGCGATGTGGATGAGGGTGAAGGAGCTTGAGAAGCTGACCAATACGTATATTCATCTGACGATGCTTCCGCTGAAGGATTTCGATAGCAGCAGGTTAAACAAGAAACCGGAGAAATCAGGATTGACATATCGATAAATCACGATATAATGATACCTATGAAACCAATCGAAGTTTTTAAAGCATTGTCCAATGAATCGAGGCTTGAAATATTGAATTGGCTCAAGGATCCGGAACAACATTTTACGCCCCACGAAGGGATTGATATGAGGAAAGTAGGGGTATGTGTAAGCCAGGTGACCGAGAAGCTGAATATGACGCAGTCCACTGCATCACAATATTTATCGATTCTGCATCGGGCAGGTTTGATCCAGACGGAGCGGCTTGGGAAATTCACATATTACAAGCGGGATGAAGATGCTATTCGGGAAATCGTTGAGTATTTGAAGCAAGAAATATAGCACAGGAACTGAATATTCTTTATGAAATAAGGAATATTCAGTCCTTTTTTATCTTACACATCTATATATCGTGATATGTATTTTTATTGGTTTAATACATCGACAATTTGTGATATGTAAATACAACTAAAGGAGTGGAATCATGACTAGTGCTTGGAAGATTTATTTATTGGCAATCGTCAGCTTTCTAGTGGGAACATCGGAATATATTGTATCGGGAATTTTGGATAAAATTGCGGACTCATTAGGAATTACCATAACAGCAGCAGGTCAGCTTATTACGATTTTCTCTTTGGTTTATGCCCTCATGACCCCTGTACTTATGGCACTGACAGCTAAGGTGGAAAGACGGAAGCTGTTGGTTTACTCTTTGGGCATCTTCGTGATCGCCAATATCTTGTCATTTGTTCTTCCGGGATATGTCCCGTTTGTGATCGCGCGAGTTGTTATGGCGATTGGAGCAGGCATGGTAGTTGTAACCGCACTCGGAATTAGCGCCGAAATTGCGCCGCCAGGCAAACAAGCGAGTTCGATCGCCACTGTCATCATGGGATTCACGGCTTCTCTCATTATAGGAGTCCCTCTTGGACGTGTCGTGGCTGCTGCTTTTGGTTGGAAATCGGTATTTGGGTTGATTGCCATCCTGGGCGTTATTTCAATGTTTATCCTGAATAAGACGGTTCCAAAAATAAAAGGAGATGCCCCCGTTCCACTGCTCCAGCAATTCGCACTGCTCAAGAAGCCTAAAGTGGCACTTGGCTTGGCGATTACATTCTTCTGGTTGGGTGGGTATTCGGTTGCCTATACGTATCTGTCTCCTTATCTGCTTAACGTCAGCGGGTTAAACGAAAAATGGATCAGCCCAGCTCTGTTTGCCTTTGGTATTGCCAGCCTCATTGGATCTAAGCTCGGTGGCTTCAGTACAGACCGCTGGGGAGTATCTCTTACATTGTCCGGCGGCATGCTGCTGCATATTCTCGCATTGATCGTTCTGACCTTTACTCATGCAGCGGCATCTGTTATTCCCGTGTTTGTTATTCTTGTGATATGGTCGTTAGCTGCTTGGTCATCCGGTCCGACACAACAGTATAACCTCGTCCAGCTCGAGCCGGGTTCATCTGGAGTCATGCTTGGCTTGAACCAGTCAATGATGCAGTTGGCTATGGCTGCAGGAGCAGGGATCGGAGGGATTGCCATCGAGCAAATATCCTTATCGTCTACTGCCTGGATTGGTGCTGCGGGCGTTGCGATCGCCATGGTCGTATCGATTGTGCTGTTCCGATTAAGGAAACAGGAGAGATTGAATATGCAGAAACTTGAACAATCGATGGGTACACACCAGTGACTCTTTATCTATCGTGAAAAAACATGGAATTGAATTGGACTTCTATGGAAGCAAGATACGCTTAATCACTGCTTCATATTTCACACACAGAATTTAAGAAACGAACCAGTCACGGGTTCGTTTCTTTTTTGTGAGACGGGTAAAGGTCTTCATGTTAATTGTGCTGCTATTAAGGATTGGTATAAGGTACGCTTGTTATCATGTCAATAAAGTTTAGAGCTGTTCGGGAGATATGATGGTCCTTCAGCCAGATCAAAGCAGTGGATGCGGTGGCGGGGATATCCTTGATTTGAACGGCATGAACAGATTCAGGCAAAGATTGTTTGATCAGAGTTTCGGGAACGATCGCCATGCCGAATCCCGAATCGACCAAGCGCAGCAACAGCGAAATGTCGGAGCATTCGGCAACGATGTTCGGCTGGAGCTTCTGCTCCGAGAAAGCCATGTGAATTGTATAGTATACGCCCAGCCCTTCCGTGCTAGGGAGAATAAGCGGATGCTGCGCAATATGGGAGAGCGATATCTCGCGTTCGATGGCTGGATCCGCTGTAAGCATATAGTAGGACTCGGTCTGCAGATGAAGGATCGAGAAATCATCCAGTTCCAGTGGTAGGCGAACGACGGCTAATTCGAGCGACCGGTTTCTCACCAGCTCGCAGAGCTGATACGACTCATTTTGCTGAATTTTATACGAGACTTGGGGATATCGTGCTTTGAACTGATGCAGCCATGACGGCAGCTCGACCGAGGACAGGGTGTTGATGCCGAGACGGAGCGTGCCCTTGTCGCCAATTCCAACCTCTTGAACCTCAGCTTTCGCCTCTTCCATGAGCTGTGTCATCTGTAGTGCATATTTGTACAGGGTTTTACCGGATTCGGTGATTTCCAGCCGCTTTCCTCTGCGATAGACCAATACAGCGCCCAGCTCTTCCTCCATAGCCTTCAACTGCTGACTGAGAGGTGGTTGAGAGATATGAAGCCTGCTCGCGGCAAGAGAGATCGTACCTTCCTCCACGATGGCGATAAAATAACGCAGCTGTCTGATATCCATAAAATGTCGCAATCCTCCTTGTATATGAAAAACCTTAGTAAGTTCAATTTTTTAAGTATTTTTCATATGGTTCCGTCTCATGTTAGCATAACCATATACACGATAGAAAGAGGAGGGCGTATTGGAGTGCTGCGTTTATCAGCGATTCTATTGGTCCTGTTCCTGTCGGCTTGTCAACCAAATCCGGAGAAAGATGAGGTGCAGAATATGGAACGTGAACTCATTAAATATGCCGAACAGGGCAATACGGAGCGTGTGCGACAGCTTCTACAGTCCGGCGCCAGCATCAATGCGACGGATGAGCAGGGGAGAACAGCGGTGATGGCAGCAACCTACCGCAATCATGTCGAGACGGTAAAGGCATTGATCCAGGAGGGCGCTGATATCAATATTCGGGACCATCAACGAAATAATGTATTTTTATATGCTGGTGCAGAAGGGATGGCGGAAATCCTGCAATTGGCGATCGAAGCTGATGCGGATGTGACGTTAACGAACCGTTATGGCGGGACGGCTCTCATTCCGGCCTCCGAGCGCGGGCATGTAGAGATTGTGCGACAGCTGCTGACCCAGACCAACGTTGATGTGAATCATGTCAATAATTTGGACTGGACCGCTCTGCTGGAAGCTGTCATTCTAGGTGACGGCAGCGAGAATTATCAGCGTATCGTTGAGCTGCTGCTGGAACATGGGGCGGATGCCCGGATTCCCGACGGGAAAGGTGTAACTCCCCTGCAGCATGCCAGGGAGCGGGGATATCAAGAGATCGAACAGATTATATTAAATGCAATTAATGAAGAACAAAGCGAATAGAAGGCAGGTATAACCGAAGAGGAGATGAACGCTATGAGTGAACATAGCACAGCATATTGGCTTCTGAATGTCCGTCTGGAAACAGGTTACCGCTATGAAAATGATGTCGTGACCGAAACTGAAACGGGACTTTTTCATATGAAAATAGAGAATGGTACCTTTGCTGAGATCCTTCCGGCGGATGCTGTGCCTGATACGCTATTGCCGACACGGGACATGAAGGGGGATCTGATGCTTCCTTCATTTAGAGATATGCATATCCACCTGGATAAAACCTACTATGGCGGTCCTTGGAAGGCGCCAACGCGTCCGGCCCACGGTGTATTTAGCAGGATCGAAGAGGAAGAAAGGCTGCTACCCGAACTGCTTCCTACTGCCAAGCAAAGAGCAGAAGGTTTGCTGGATCTGCTGCTGAGCTTTGGGTCTACCCATATTCGCTCTCATGTCAATGTGGATCCTGTCGTTGGCTTGAGAAATTTGGAGGCCACCTTGAAGGCAGTGGAAGGATACAGGGAAAAGGCTTTTGTCGAGATTGTAGCGTTTCCTCAGCACGGCTTGCTCCGCAGTCAGTCCGTATCCCTGGTCAGGGATGCGCTTCGAAATGGGGCAGCTCTCGTAGGCGGCCTGGACCCCGCAACGATAGACGAGAATATGGAGAAATCGCTCCATACCGTGATGGAGCTGGCCGTTGAAGCGAATGCGCCTATTGACCTGCATCTGCATGAGCCGTCTCATGTCGGGCTCAATACCTTTAAACGCATAGCCGACCTTACGGAAGAGGCGGGTTGGAATGGAAGAGTTACCCTCAGTCATGCGCTGGCTTTCGCTGATATCTCCTCAAGCGAGGTGGACGAAATGGCGACTCGACTGGCAAACCTAGGCATTTCGGTTACCTCCTCCGTACCGCTGGGTCGAACCATTCCGATCCCACAGCTGCAGCGCTGCGGCGTAGACGTTTCGCTGGGGCAAGACAGCATTATGGACCATTGGTCTCCATTTGGCAAAGGGGATAATCTGGACAAAGCGGGTACGCTGGCCGAACGCTTCAATATGAGCGATGAACGTTCGCTTGGACAGGCTCTCGGGTTCATCACGGGAGGTGTGACCCCGTTAGACCGAGATGGCGGCTACGCTTGGCCTAACGCCGGGGATGCAGCGGACGCGGTTATCGTAGAAGCCAGCTGCTCTGCCGAAGCCGTTGCCAGAAGGTCACGCCGACGGCTCGTGCTGTTCAAGGGTAACCCGGTTTATGAATCATTGTAAAGATATAGGTAAACACAAAAGAGCCTGGCGCGTTGTTTGCAAACATCGCGCCAGGCTCTAGATATCTGTTAGGAGATTTAGATTAAGATATATGCCATTATGTTGTTACGGCCGCTCCGCTGTGTCGTGCAGTTCCAGTTCAATAACGGTATTGCGCTTGTCAGGCAGCGGATACGTAAAGTGTTCAGGTCGGGCAAAATTCACGAAGGCATCTTCAACGAATTCCGCAGCGCTCCATGGGCGGCTAAGGAATAATTCATAACCGTCAGCTAGCAGCCTTGCCTTCTTCACTTTGTCGGCCATGCCGATCAGATTGATTGGTCCAATGGACTCCTCAAAAACATGGGCGTACAGTTTATTCCCTTTTTGCGTGTAGCGTCCCCACTCCGGCTTTGGATAATCAGCAGCCGCGCAGCCATAAATACTGTCACTGTTCTTGCTCATCCAGTCACCAATCTCCGCCAATATATCGAGGCTCTCCTTAGGGATATTGCCTTTTGCATCGGGTCCGACATTCAGCAGCATGTTGCCGTTCTTGCTGACGCACTCTACCAGCTTACGGATAATCGTGGTGGCCGATTTGTAGTTGCGGTCCGCTGCGGCATATCCCCAGTTGTTGTTCAGCGTAATGCAAGCTTCCCATGGGATCGGGGCACCTGTCACATCGACGACGCCATGCGGCGGGATAATCTGCTCAGGGGATGCAAAATCACCGCTATAAACAGAAGGCTCGGTGGTATAGATGCTGCCGCCGCTTTCGCCACTGCCCTCGAGGCGGTTATCGATGAGGATGTGAGGCTGGAGCTCGCGAATCATGTTCATAAGCTCGGTGGCGCGCCACACTTCACTGCGCATGTCATCATAGGAGAAGTCAAACCACATAATATCAAGTTTGCCGTAGCCCGTCAGCAGCTCCCGAACTTGCCCATGCATATAATCCAGGTAACGGTCGAAATTTTTAGGATCGCGTTTGAAGGCTTCATTCGCCCGCATGGGGTGAATGCGGTCCCCATATGCAGGATAGTCTTCGTGATACCAGTCGATCAATGAGAAGTATAAGCCGACTTTGAGACCTTCTTCACGGAAGGCATCCAGAAATTCCTGCACAAGGTCCCGGCCTGCCTTCGTGTTTGTAGCTTTATAGTCCGTCAATTTGCTGTCAAATAAACAGAATCCGTCATGGTGCTTGGCTGTCAGAACGGCATATTTCATGCCTGCCTTCTTGGCAGCTTTGGCCCATTCGCGAGGGTTATAATCAACCGGATCAAATTCATCGAAATACGTCTGATAGTCTTCGATGCTCATCTGCTCCGAGCTTCGGAGCCATTCGCCTCTGGCGGGAATCGAGTAAAGCCCCCAGTGGATGAACATGCCGAAACGGTCGTTTTGGAACCATTTCACACGCTCGGTTCGGTCGTGGATGACTTGGTTTTGTGGAGCGGTAGTTTTTGTCATTTGTCAAACCTCCGGTTGTTGGAATTGTCGAGTTTGATTTTATCAAGAATGTGATAGTATGAATAGAGAATTACTTAACTCTGGCGGGTATTATAATAACTTTAGAGGACAATGGAAGATGAAGAATGAACGAAGTGGACATGAAGCCATTCAGCAGATGCTCCTGAACATGCAGGTTCAAATCTGGGAAGCCGAGAGAACACAATGCTGGCCGGAGTGGAAGGAATTTGACTACACCGTGTCTTACAACAAGCTCTATTTTATTCTGGATGGAGAAGGATGGGTAAAGATCGGTGATGAAGAGCTGTATCCCGTTCCGGGACAGCTGGTTCTGATGCCTGCACGCACCAGGCAATCCTATTCTGTCATCAGCGGACGTCCCTACCTTAAATACTGGTCGCATTTCTCCGCAACGGTGGGCGACTCTGATGTGTTTTCCTGGCTGAATGTGCCCTATTGCTATGATTTGTCGGGGAGCGCGGAGATGCCTGCTTTGTTCCAGCAGCTTGTAGATTCGCATCGCTCCGAATCAATCGCTGCAAGATTGAGAGAAAAGTCGGTGATGCTGGAGATTCTATCCCGGGTATTCGAGCATCAGCAGCCGCAGATCCATGCGGATAAGATGGAGGATATGGGCCGGCTTCACAAAGTACAGCAGTACATTAAGAATCACCTGCATGAAGAGATAACCCTGGAGCAGATGGCAGGAACGCTGCATTTGCATCCGAATTACTTTATTAAGTATTTCAAGCGGCATTTTGGGATTACCCCGCAAAAATATTTAAGCCTCAAGCGGATGGAGCAGGCGAAGCTTATGCTGAGGACAACTCCGCTGAGCATTAAGGAAATTGCGGACGCAACTGGATTTGAATCGGCGAACTATTTCTCCAAAACGTTTCGTAAAGAGGTCGGCTACAGCCCCTCCGAATACCGGAACAACATATAGCATAGCAAAAAGAGGCCGTTCCTGAATTTCGATTCGGGAGCAGCCTCTTTTTTCATGACAGGAAATACCTAAACCCCTTTACCACCAAGCGGTTTAAGCTTTAGCGGCTCCGCGCCGGCGATCAGCGGCCGTCCGCGCTGCAGCAGCTCTGACGTATCGGCTCCCTGCAATGAAGCGGCATGGGCATCTTGGCTGCTCCACAATTCCGTAACCCATACGGCATTGGGATCACTGTCCGAGACGTTCACGATATAGAGTTCACAGTCTTCGTTATCGCTGAGCAGCGCTGCTGCTTCGAGCAGGATCTCCGCAAGTTCATCCCGTTTGCCGGGATGGGCGATCAGCTTTCCGTACATGGCGAATTTCTCCATCGTGGTTCACCCTTTCTTATTGGTCATGTGGCTTAACATGTGTTCATAATGGAGGCCCATGCTTGTCGTGATCTCTGTCAGCTTCAGGACAAGAGAAGCGGGCTCCTGAATGGTTAAAGCTTTGCCATAGGGGAGAAGAAAATAGGGAACGTAGGACGTCAGTGAAGACGTATCCAGTCGGAAATGAACTTCTCCATCCTGCCGTTTGACGAGGGTATGTCCAAATAACCAGTGCTGACATAGTTCATTCAGGACATGCTCATGGCCTTGGATGACAACATCGATCAAGGGTTCATGGCTGTCTGGACCGGGCAGAAGACTGCCAAGCAATGCTTCCTTGGCCGAGAAATCAGCAGGCCGTTCAAATACAAGTTCTGTCTGCTCCAATCCCATGATCCGATCCACGCGAAAATTGCGAATCTCATGTCGCAGATGGCA
The DNA here is from genome assembly GCF_001277345.1 of Paenibacillus solani. Taxonomy (GTDB): domain Bacteria; phylum Bacillota; class Bacilli; order Paenibacillales; family Paenibacillaceae; genus Paenibacillus_AQ; species Paenibacillus_AQ solani. The sequence continues at coordinate 3,505,160 of NZ_LIUT01000001.1, read as the reverse complement.
GAAGCCGGCTGCATACCAGTGACCTTTCCAATGGATAATGCCGTAGGAATCGAAGTTACGGGTCATGCTGTCGCCTTCCCTGCCCTTAGAATACGTCATCGTCAGTGTTTGCCTATGCGCCGCGGCACTCTCCAGCGTCTGAAGCAGCGGCCGAAGCCCGTCGTGGACAGGAGGCTGCAATACCGAGACGCCGCTGCCGTGCCGTTCGATATGAGAAAGCTGCTCCTCGTTCGTATAACGCTTCAGCTTGCCGATTGCCCGCTCCAGTGCGTCTGTATACGGATAGCCGGATTCTTTGGCAAAAATCGAGGCATGCACCAGTGCTTTCTGCTCTTCCGCATCAAACATCAGTGGAGATTCCGCAAACTGCCCGTGAATCCGAAAGCCGCCGTTCGGCCCGGAATCGGCAATGATCGGCGCACCGCTGGCGCACAACGAATCGATACAGCGGTATACCGTTCGAACATGGATTTCCAGCTCATCGGCGATTTGCTGCGCGGTCATCTTCTTGCCTGAGCGGAGCATCCACAGAATCGACAGCATATTATCCGCTTTGGACATCAAGGCAGGCTCCTTCCATTAGCAATGATCTACAGTGTTGAATTTAATTCGATTGTATCTTTTTTACACGAGCGGGTCCATGCCCTTGTCGATCCAAGAATCGTAGTTCGGACCGTAGATCTCGGGAATCCGTAGGCCGGCTTGTCTCATCAGCACCGTCATCTGTCCGCGGTGATGCGCTTGATGAATCAGAGTAAAATGCAGGAATGCCGCATTTGTCCAAGGCTCTCCGTCGAATTCACGGGTAGCAAGAAGATCCTCCTCGCTCCATTGTGACTGAACCGCATCCAGAAGGGCATGCCGGACCTGACGGTAGTTATCCCGAATTTCGGCTGCCGAATGAGGAATTTCCTGCTCGCGAGACGGGCCCTCAAATTGCAAACCGAGCATGGTCATGTACTGAATGGACATCACCAAATGCCAGGCCAGGTGACCGAGCGTGCGATGCTGGTCCGTCATGGCGGTTTTAAGGGAATCGTCTGTCAAAGTCTCCATGACTTGTTCCGTTATATGCGCCTCTTTTAACCATTCTGTTGTAAAATCCGCTTTGCTTATGTTCATGTGTTAACCCTCGCTTTGGTTTAGGATGTGTGCTGCAAGTCGAGTATATAACACCATTCCTGACAGTTACGGTCAGTGATTAGGAGGCATATTAGAATTCTAGTGGAAATAGCGCAGACAATCCTACCATTGAATCCTCCATAAGGGCACAAAAAACCAAGCATTGACCATCGTATGCCACAGATGGGACAAGAATGCTTGGCTGCTCTTTTGGGAATATGGAGTTAAGGCTTCAAGATTACCTTTGTACATTCCTCCTGGTGATCGCTAAATATCCGGTAAGCGTCACTGGCTTGTTCCAGGGGCAGCCGATGGGAGATGATCTCGGTCGGGTCGAATTCGCCGGCGGTGATTTTCTTATACAATTCAGGCATATAATGAATGACTGGAGCTTGTCCCATAGTGAGCGTAATGTTTCGTTCAAATATATGGCCGAGAGGGAACATATTGTACAGCGAACCGTATACGCCGGTCAGCTGAATGGTGCCAAATTTCCGAACGGCATCCATCGCAATATCGATTGCGCTTAACGTCCCGCCCTGGAGCTTCAGTTTTTGGCCAATGGCTTCCATAGCTGATTTCTTACCGTCCATCCCTACGCAATCAATGACAATGTCTGTGCCGCCCTTGGTAATCTCGCGGATATAGGCACCCATATCGTCGTAATCTTCAAAGTTGTAGATCTCCACGTTGTTCATTCGTTTTGCTTTTTGCAGCCGGTAAGGGAGACGATCCACAGCGATGACTCGTTTAGCACCCTTCATCCAGGCGAATTTCTGGGTCATCAGTCCAACCGGCCCGCATCCGAGCACCGTTACGGTATCACCTGGCTTCACTCCTGCGTTCTCAACACTCCAATACGCAGTAGGCAGAACATCCGATAGAAAGAGAAGGGCCTCGTCTTCCAGCTCACATGATTCCGGAATGACAAATGGCATAAAATTACCGTACGGTACACGTAATAATTCGGCCTGTCCTCCCGGATAGTTTCCATAACGCTCCGTGAATCCCATATATCCGCCTGTATGGTTATCCGAACTGCGATTCGAATTGTCGCATTGGCTTTCCATATCATGTTCGCAATAGAAGCATTGACCGCATGATATATTGAACGGGAGAACCACACGGTCTCCTTTTTTCACGCGAGTTACATTAGCGCCGACTTCTTCAACGATTCCCATAGGCTCATGGCCTATGACGTAATCTTTAGCAGCTGGCAGAGCTCCTAGATATATATGAAGATCGGAACCGCAAATAGCTGTAGAGGTAATACGGACAATGATATCATCCTGCGTCTGAATCGTAGGATCTTCGACATGCTTGACTTGAATGTCTTTTGCACCTTGAAATGTGACTGCTCTCATACATTCCCTCCTCATCTATCGCGCATCATCTTTGGTTAAATACCCATTATGCGTTTTTATGAACATCTCTATCATTATTGTTACCTGCAGGAAATTGTATGCACTCAAATGTTAAGAACTTCATTTTAACTGCAAGTGGAAAGAAATAGAGGAGGATGCTGACATACCGAATGTACATAGCTGTAGGAGAATGATAGTGGGTTAATTGATGAGGCATTAGCTTCTTATTCGCTGTAATTAAAAAGTGTTTGTATTGTGCAAACGCATCTACATATAAGCAAAAGACGCATATCAACAGGATGCGATTCCTGCGATATGCGTCTCTTATTACGGGTATCTGATCTGACCTGTTATGGTCTGTTGCTTACGAAGCGAAGGTTATTACACTAGCTTCAGATACTGTACGATGGTCAGCAGCCCTTTATCGAAATTCTCCAGATTAAAATGCTCATTCGGAGCATGCAGATTCTCATCAGGCAAGCCAAAGCCCATCATGACGGCAGGAGCATGGAGTGTACTGGACAGCTTCTCCACGATCGGGATGGAACCGCCATCTTTAGTGAAGAGGGCGCGGGTTCCATATACCTGCTCGAATGCGTCCGCCGCTTTTTGCAGCATAGGATGGGATGGATCGATGTTGAAGGCGAATGCCTTTTCCTTCGGTTTGAATGTAATCTTTGAACCGGTAGGAGTGTGGGCATGTAAGTGTGCTTCAATTGCATTGAGGACCGCTTGCGGATCCTGGTCTGCAACCAGGCGACACGTAATTTTGGCATGGGCTTCCTTTGCAATTACCGTCTTGCTGCCCTCACCCTGAAACCCGCCGTATACGCCGTTCAGCTCAAGAGTCGGACGCGCTCCCACGCGTTCAACGAAGGAGAAGCCTTCTTCGCCATACAGGGAATCCAGGCCGAGGTCCTGCTTCAGCTTTTCCTCATCGAATTCTTGTTTGGCAAACTCCTCGCGCATCTCGGGAGACAGCTCCAGCACGCCGTCATAGAAACCCTTCACGGCAACGCGGCCTTGTTCATCATGAAGCGAAGAGAGCAGGGAGACGAGGGCATGCAGCGCGTTAGGAACGCCGCCGCCATATGTACCGGAATGAAGGTCCGTATTGGCTGTTTCCAGAGTCAACTCCAGCGAACATAATCCGCGAAGACCTGTGGATATTGCCGGTTTGCCTGGTGCCAGCAGGGACGTATCTGAGATTACGATAGCATCGGCAGCCAGCTTGTCCTTGTTCTGATCAAGGTAAAGCGGCAGGTTCGGGCTAGATACCTCTTCCTCGCCTTCGATACAGAATTTAATGTTGACAGGAAGCTCTTTCTCTTGCTTCAGCATGGCTTCCACGGCTTTCACATGCAGGAAGAGCTGGCCTTTGTCATCTGTTGCTCCGCGTGCATACAATTTACCGTTACGGATTGCTGGTTCAAATGGCGGGGTTTCCCATAAATGAAGCGGGTCTACAGGCTGTACATCATAGTGGCCGTAGACGAGCACGGTCGGTTTGCCTTCGGCATGCAGATAGTCTGCTGTGATGATGGGGTGCCCGGCTGTTTGGTGGATTTCTACATGCTCCAGCCCTGCTTCGGTCAGCTTGCTGGCAAGCCATTCGGCAGCTTTTGCAACGTCGCCTTTATGGTCCGATAAGGCGGAAATGCTGGGAATGGACAACCATTCCTTTAATTCATTCAGATGTTCTTCGCGATGTTCAGCAAAATACGCTTTATAATCAACGCTCATGTATAGGAACCTCCTTAAATTTACATTGGGCATTCAAATGATGCCGTACCTTACTATTCTAACCCTTTTTCTAAGATAACGAAATAAAACGGCGTATACAAAAAAGAAGATACACAGCTTGGGATTGTCGCTGCGTATCTTTAGAAGCTCACTTCATCCCCAGAAGGGACTCGAGAAAATATCCCCCTGATTGCCGATCGTTTGCTGCTGCGGACGCCGGGTCTGCTGCTGCTCAGATGGAGATGGTGGATGTAGAGGGGATGTTTCTTGAAACAGTTGCCGCTGCTGGAACAGCTGCTGCTGTTGCTGGAATTGTTGCTGCTGTTGCTGGAATTGTTGCTGCTGTTGCTGTTGAAGAAGCTCATAATCACGATTACTATAAGTTCCTTTATGATCGTAGTGATGATTATGATGTGAGGGATGATATTGATGCATCATCTGTCCCTGGACTTGTTCTTGGTGCGTACAATTTTTGGGTGGACCGATGACAACCGTGTCGGTAATAGGCGCAAGTGTATCTTTGACTTTGGCTTCATCCAGACAGTAGGTATGGGCGAACACGCTGGCCGGCGTCAATCTCAGGAGGTCCGAACCTCCGATGAATTCAGGCACCGGCGCGTCGAAAATCGCAATCAGATGCGTGTTGTCAACCGTCGCCATTTCGTAATGCCACCAGCCTTGGGGTACGAGCGCAACTTGACCGGGCGTTACCGTGAAGTTCAGCAGCTCTTTCGTAAACGGATTGACGAGGGAGACGATGACGGAACCGGAAATAACATATATCAGTTCCGATGCATTCTGGTGGATATGCGGCTCTACCACGTTGCCGGTGCTGAGGTATATATCCAGCAGGGAAGCGTTGCCGAGCGTGTTCAATTCTTTTATGGAGAGAGAATTAATGTAATTCTGACTGTCTTTTTTGAAAAACGGGTTATTGCTCATATCATAAGTAAACCGAACGGACGGTGAGGTGAAATCCATATAAGAAGTTGCCACTGTGACTCCTGCCCTTCATCATGTAGTAGGCGTTGACCCATAAAATACGTTATTCCTCTGGGCAATCATCCGTGAGCCCAATTTCATGAATCTACAATATACAAGTCATCCTTAGCTGGGAGGTTTCGGCTAATCTGATATGATAGATCGGCCCTCAAACAGATTTGGAATAAATGGTCGGTAACGAATAACATTATGAACGGAACGGTTTGGTTCTCCTTCTCATTAATATGGTAATGAGGTTTATAGCTACTGATGACAAGGAGGATGTCATGTTTAATGAGAAAAGCGAGAATATATCGCAGCTTGCCTAAGCTGGTATTAACCGCTGTGGCACTGCTGTTATGGACGTCCATATGGAGTACATCAGCTCATGCGATTCCCCGGTCAGCAGCTGTTGGTGACAGTGGAATTGTACCACCAGCATCTGATCTGTCGGATGAGGTAATAGCCTGCTCCACGGCCTCATGCCTGCATAGCGCGTTAAAGAATGTGCTCCCCGGCAAACGGATTGTACTTGCACCCGGCACGTATACAGGAAGCTTCTCAACGGATGTTGAGGGAACAGCACAGCAGCCTATTGTAATCGAGAGCCAGCAATCGGATAATCCCGCTGTAATTTCAGGATATTCCGTAGGTTCCGGATATGGTCTGCGTGTCCGAGGCGATCACTGGGTCATCCGTAACCTGAAGTTTACCAATGCGCAAAAGGGTATCCTTCTGGATCATTCCAATTACACCCGCATAACCGATGTGGAGGTTTACCATATTGGATATGAAGCCGTGCACTTCCGGGATGGCACTTCCTATAGTTCCATCGAGAACTCACGTATTTATGAAACAGGAAAGACGGGGGCAGGCTTTGGAGAAGGGGTCTACGTAGGCTCTGCCGAAGGTGCGAGCTACAATCAGAACACCCACTACAATACAATACGTAACGTTGTATTCGGACCGAATATTACCGCGGAGCATATCGATATTAAAGAACGATCGATCGGAACGCTGGTGGAGGGCTGCACCTTCTATGGCGAGGGAATCAGCGGAGCGAATTACGCCGACAGCTTCATTGATGTGAAGGGAAATGGAGCCATCATCCGCAATAATACCGCTTATCAGAACGGGAACAGCTTTATCGTGGATGCATTCCAGCTTCACGAGATCGTACCTGGGTGGGGGACTGGCAATGAATTTTCCAACAATACGCTGTATCTTACAGACGCTTCCGTATATGTAATCGGAGCCTATAAACAAACGTCGGCCACGGCGTATCAGAATACGAGGAGCCCGGCAGGGAATATGTACAAGGGAAATGTAACGGTTCAATAAATTGAAATGAGCGACCGGCAATATTGAATGAAATGAAAACAACCCGTATGCCATGATGCCAGCATACGGGTTGTTTATATATAAGACTTGGATAAAGCGATAAATATACTTTCTGGTCCATTACATGTTCAGATCATGTCCCTTGTTTGAGGATTCGCCCTGTTCCTTAGGACTGAATGGCCACCAGTTAGCCCGGCCAAAGATACGTACCATGACAGGCACAAAGAATGGCAGGAATACGAGAGCATAGAGCACAAGTCCAACCAGGACAACGGTTGCGATCTGCATCATGGACAGTACGCCCGAAGGATACATCGCCGCAAAGGTACCACCAAGAATGACCACCGCAGACAGGATTACCGTTCCCATGTTGCGCATGGCATGGAGAATGGCATCCTGAACATTCCAGGATTTGTTCTCATTGAAGCGGGCCATGAGGAAGATGCTGTAGTCAACCCCAAGCGCAATCAGCATGACAAAGCTGAAGAACGGCGTGGCCCAAGTAATACCGGAATACCCGAAGCCGTGAACGAAGATCATTTCGGTTACACCGACAGCGGTAAAGTAGGTAATAACCAATGAAATTATCAGGTAAATCGGCATCACGATGGAGCGCAGAAGCAGAACCAGAATAATGAAGATTCCGCTCAGCATGAGAATAACGGTTCGGGAGTAATCTTCATTCGAAATATTTTGCAGATCATTGTTGGTACTGGTAATGCCGCTAATGGCAACTTCAGCATTCTCCAATTTCGTGTCTTTAACGGCACGATCTACGGCAGCTTGGATCTGCTCGACGGTTCCAAGTGCTTCTTCGCTGTATGGATTGGTTGCCAGAACTACATCCAGTGTCATCACTTTACGGTCTCCACTTAAATAGGTGTCGAATACCGTCTGGAACTCTTCGTTCTCGAGGGCTTCCTGCGGAATGAAAAATCCGCTGAGATCCTCGTCTTGAAGATCCTGAATCTGCTGCAGATAATCCTGTGCGGAATGCAGTCCATCCGAAATTTGCTTCAGACCATCCGCGCTAGCGCTCAGCCCTTCCGTCAGCTCTCCGATTTGGCCAGTAAGATCACCAAAGCCGTCGGCAAGCTGCTTCTGACCTCCCTGCAGCTGGTCCAGTCCGCCCGTAATGGACGGGATCTTGCTGACGATCTGGCCTTGCCCGTTAGCCGCCTGAGATAGACCGGATTGAAGCTCTCCAATACCGGCTACAAGCTGTTGCAGTCCATCGGCAAGCGCCGTTTGCCCGGCAGCTGCCTTGGCGTAGCCTGCGTTTGCCTCCGACAAGCCGGCTGCAGCACCTTTGAGCTGTTCGGAAATCTGACCCAAGCCTGCCGCCAATTCGGCTGTGCCTGCGGCCGTCTGCGTTACGGTTCCTTTTATAGTTTGGTAATCCGTATCTTGCAAGAGCTCCGGATAGCTGCTCTCAAGGCCGGTGAAGGAGCCTTCAAGCCCGCCTAATGCAGTCGCAACGCCGGCAAGCTGCTCTTTAAGTCCGGCAATGCCGCCTTCCAGTGCTTCTAGTCCGGTATCGAGCTGTTTGTAGCCTTGAAGAAGCTGGGCATGGGCTGCAGCTAACTCTTTGGCGCTTTGCGCAGCTTTCGCAAGACCGGCTTTGATCTCACCCGCACCTGCGCTTCCGCTTTGAATCCCTTTTTGAATAGCGCTTAGACCTTGACCAAGCTCAGCAATGCCATCTTTGAGATCGGCTGTTCCTTTGGTCAATTCTTTGGCTCCCGCAGCGGCTTCATTCAGCTTAGGCGCATTCTCGCTGAGCTGTTTGCCTGCTTCGGACAGACCGTTCTGAATCTGGGTCAGACCGTCTTTGGTTTCTCCCAATCCTTCATTTAAAGTCTTGACTTGAGTAGGAATAAGGAAGTCGTTGATTTGCTCACCTGTTGGGCGGGAGAGACCGCGTACGCTGGATACGCCCTCAACCTTTTCAACCTCCCGGCTGATTTTCTCCGCGAGACCCATGTATTCGGCTGTATCCATCCGATCATCGTTCTTGATCACGATGGTGGAAGGCAGCGATTGTCCGGGACCGAAGCTGTCCGAGATAATGTTGAAGCCCTTGACCGAAGCGTAGCTTGGCCCGATCTCTTCTAAGCTGTTAAATGACAGCTTGCCGCTATAGGTGACCAGGAATGGAGCTACGATCACAGCTACAACAAGCAATGCAGCCCATGGGCGTTTAAGCGAGAAGGAACCTGCCGCTCCCCAAAGCTTATTTTCACTATGCTCCAGTTTGCCGCGTGAAGGCCAGAAGAGCTTCTTGCCGAGCACTGCCATGAAGAATGGCACGACGGTAACCAATGCAAGTAACATAACAGCGATGCCGATGGCTACCGCAACTGCGGATTTATACAGAATGAATTTGGATAATCCGATCGCTGCAAAGCCGACAAATACGGCAAGACCGGAATAAAGCACGGTGCCGCCTGCTTTTCGGTAAGTCTCGATGATAGCCGTCGTGGTATCTTCAGATGTACTGAGCTCTTCCTTAAACCGGCTGATCAGCAGGATGCAGTAATCGGTTCCGATCCCGAACATAACCGCCACCATAAAGATCTGGGTGAATGACGATATCGGAAAATTGAATTGGTCCACAAGAAAGGACACAACCGATTGGGACACGATGTAACTGAGTCCTACGGTTAAAAGTGGCACAAACGGTGCTACAAAGGAACGGAAGACAAGAAACAGAATAAGAAGAATGAAAATGACCGTAATATATTCCGTTTTCTTCAAGCCTTCCTCGGAGCTGACAATGGTATCTTCATTGATGAGACCTTCGCTTGTCAGGTAATGGTCGGCTTGAACACCTTTGAGTACCTGATCGACCTTCTTCGGCAGCTCCTTCACGGCTTCGTCACCGCCGCTGACCTGAAGTGCGACCATGATGGTCTTCCCGTCTTCGGCAATTAGTGTGTCTTCAAGCTCCGGCTGCGTGAACGGTTCATTAATGGAGTCGATATGGAGGCTTTTTTTATTGTCGTTCAGTGCTTGAACGCCCTCCCGGATACTCTCTTTATCTGCTGTGCTTAGTCCATCGGGCTTGTTGAAGACGAGTGCAACCTGGTTCAGGATTTCGCCGCCTTCGCCGCTGGCAGCTTCCTTAAGAATTTCCGCGGCTCGTGAAGAGGTATAACCATCAGGTACGGATAATTGCCCCTTCTCCCGTACCAGATCCGCCATGGAAGGTGCGAGCAGAAACATTGCGACAGCTGCAACCAGCCACAGCACGATAATGGCCCATCTTGCTTTCAGTATGGCTTTCAATTCTTTCTCCCCCCTGATTCAAACATCAATTGCCCCAGTTTCTCAAACATCGAGATAAACATTTCGATATCTTTTTCTTCAAAATGCTGTAGATAAGGGGAGACAATCTCCCTCATCTGTTCCTGGGCAGATTCAAAAATCGTATGTCCGTATTCCGTTAAAGTGAGATAAACCAGCCTGCGATCTGCTTCATCCCGGGTTCTGTCGATAATGCCGGCATCCACGAGGCGGTTGACGATGGCAGTAACCGAGCTTTTTCCGACCGCCAGAGCTTCCGCCAGATAGGACGAAGTGCAGCGATCCATGCCGTTGATCAAGCGCACGACTTGAAACTGGTCACTAGTCAAATCCTCCCCGAGCTGCTCCCGAATCTGGGCATTGATCCGCCGCGATACCAGCAAATAAACATCGACATACCGGTCGATCCATTGTTTTGCCTTATCGTTCAACAATAGTTCTCCTTTCAAATAGTTCATGTGTCAAACAGTTTCATTAATGAACTATATGGCAGAAGGAAAGAAAAGTCAAATAGGAGTGGGCTCTCATATTCTTGTTCTTTATGTCTTTATGTTTCATGGCGAAAGGGAGCAATTCGTCCTCCAAGCGTCAGGCCAATCCATACCAGCAGTAGGGTAATCGGGAGGGCGATGATGGTCCCTATAAGGACTGAAGCCATATCTACAATCATGTCTGCGTGCAGGAAGCGATATAGCGCATAAATGCCGTAGGGAATTTCTAGGGTGGCTGCTGTAATAACACCCGGGGTATATTTCCGGAGAAAGATCGAAGCTGCTGTATGTTTTACGCCATCTAGCAGTATCACCATGGCAAAGCCCGCAAATAGGACGTTAAATGGACTGCCAATTTCGAAGTTAATTGCTGTTAAGACCGTTAGGCTGGTAAGAACAAATCCGATCAGCAGCACAGCATATGTGAATTGCAGAGTAATATGCTTATTCCATGAAATAGGGACAGGCGAGATTTTGGAGAGCCAGGGATTACCCTGATTTTTTCTGAGCCACCATTCGATCGTAGTAATCTCTTCCCCATCGTGAATGAAAAAGACAACTGGCAGCAACCACAGCATGATAACGGAATTCCAATCTTGCATGAATGATAACATGATCCATTTTCTCCCTTCAATATGCTTATTAGTGAAGATAATGATAAAAAATTGAGTGTTTACTCAAAATCAGGGGTTAAAAGAAGCTGATGCAGATAAGATATTTCTGTTCTGCGATCAGCATGATTAGTTATATCCACTTAGAGATGTCATCTAGGCATCTTTATATCCGTTCAGCAGCAGCTGGACAAGCTCACGAATATATAATTCGTCCCCAAGCGGGAGTGCTTCTTGCCCGAGACGGGAGTGGAGTATGCAATAAACCAGGATGGAGGAGGTCATCATCATCATCGCAACCTGAACCGTTTGTTCCGGTTGAGGACTCGATCCTGCAGCTCGTTTGAGAATACTGCCTCCCGCAGTCCCAAACCCTGCGATCAGTCGTGATACTTCACTTGACACCTCAGCATCTTTTATGAGTTCAGGTGACCAAATGAGCATGAGATAATCCATGTTCGTCCGAAGGAATTTGAGGTACGTCAAGCCGTATTGGAACAGGGCTTCCTCCGCAGGAAGCATTGACAGTTCAGGCGCTTCCTCTTGAAGCTGTGTAACAAAGGAAAAATTATTTACAAGATAGAGCAGCAGCTTTCGCTTATCTCCGAAGTGGTAGAAGATCAGCCCTTCGGCAACGCCGCTTTCGGCGGCAATCTCTTTGGTGGTCGTCGCATGATATCCCTGCTGTGAGAACAGCTTCAGAGCGGTGTTTAATATTCGTTCTTTCTTGGCATTTCGATTGTTTGTTGTAGGCATAGGCAGATGGGTTCCTTTTTTTGATTGAAATGACGATTCCAAAAAAAATTGAGTGTTTACTCAATAATATAATCATCATCTCCAGGAATTGTCAACCTGTGCGATAGAAGATATGGTAGGTTCTAAAATTTCATTATCTTTGATAAGTATGAAGGGAGGATGCCATAGAGCATGCTTCATATGTGATGGAGAAGAGGAGAATCACATGAATTGCTTGTCAGTTTTTTGGCATGCAGTTTATGTGATTTTTTGTTCTCTTTTTTGCGAATCCTTGCGTCTTTTCGAATGCAGAGCAAAATTTCTGAAGAAAGGGGAATGTCGTTTGCCTCGGAATGAAAGCGTTTTAATTGATCAAAAACCTAAAAGCGCAATAGTAAAAAAAAGGCTGTGGGGTGAGCATGCTTTAGCTTATGGATTTCTGGCACCCTCCATTATCCTGTTTGTGATGTTCTTGTTCTATCCGATGCTGAAATCGGTTTATCTCAGTATGACGATCACGGATCCGCGGGGTCAGGTTGTTGAATTCGTATGGTTGGAGAACTTCATCCGACTCCTATCAACAGAATCATTCTATAGAAATCTTGGCGTAACGCTAATGTTTATCTTGTTTACCGTGCCCACCTCCTTGGTATGGTCTCTGTTTCTTGCCGCCATTACCCATAACAAGCTGCGGGGAATGAAGGTGTTCCAGTTTGTCTTCTCACTGCCGATTGTCATTTCTGTTGGGACCGGCTCGATTATATGGTTTCTGTTGTTTCATCCTACGGCGGGTATGCTGAACTATTTTCTAAGTTTCGTTCATCTGGGGCCGATTCCCTGGTTAACTGATCCTTCGTGGGCCTTGATCTCCATCTCGATTATGACGATCTGGATGAACATGGGATTTTTGTTTATCGTACTGTCCAGTGGTTTACAGGGAGTTCCCGAAGAAATATATGAGAGTGCCAAAATGGACGGCTCGGGACCGATCCGAACCTTTATCCAAATTGTACTGCCGCTGTTATCGCCCACGATTTTCTTTGCCTTGATTGTATCAGTAATCAGTGCGTTTCAAGCATTCGGGCAAATTCACATTCTGACCAAGGGCGGCCCGATCAACTCTACAAACGTCATGGTTTACTCCATTTATCAGGATGCTTTCGTTAATTTCCGATTTGGCATCGGCAGCGCACAGGCTCTGATCCTGTTTGCGATTATTCTGCTCCTTACATTGCTGCAATTTAAAGTTCTGGAGAAGAAGGTGCATTACCAATGACCATGCGCGGATTCACTTCTCTGTTTGCCTATCTGCTGCTCATACTCCTGTCCTTGGTTGTTTTATATCCGCTCATCTTTACCGTGTTCTCATCATTTATGACCGAGAAAGAGGTAGCTGATTTTCCGCCACCGCTGTTCCCATCGAGCTTCTATCTGGGGAATTTTACGGAGGCCATCTCCGGCTTTCCGATTATTCGCTTCATTCTGAACAGCTTTATCGTCTCGACGGCGATCATGATCAGTCAGGTCATTACATCGAGTCTGGCGGCATACGCGTTTGCATTTCTGAATTTTAGGGGCAAGACACTGCTGTTCGGACTCTTCTTGTCAACGATGATGATTCCTTGGGAAGTCACGATTATTCCCAATTATCTCACCATTAAGGAATGGGGCTGGATGGACAGCTACCAGGGATTGATCGTGCCGTTTATGGCTGGGGCGTTTGGTGTATTCCTGCTGCGTCAGTTTTTTCTGCAGCTTCCGCGTGAGCTGTTTGATGCGGCCAAAATCGACGGATGTGGTCATATTCGCAGTTATCTGTCCATGGTGCTGCCGTTGTCCCGGTCCTCCATTGCTACCTTGGCGGTATATACCTTTCTTACACACTGGAATCACTTCTTGTGGCCGCTGTTGATCACGAACCAGGCATCCATGCGAACCGTGCAGATTGGGGTGGCTATGCTGCAGCATGCCGAGGTGATGTCATGGAATCTGATTTTGGCTGGTGTGACCATCGTGCTGATTCCTTCCTTTGTGCTGCTGGCGTTTGGCGTCAAACAATTGGTGCGCGGTATTACCGCTGGGGCGTTGAAAGGTTAGTGCGGTGGTTGACCTGACAAAAGCAGGTTTATCATAGAAAACATTTTCCGAACGAAAAAGGGAGGGGATCGCAATGAAAAGAAGAACGAGGCTGGTAAGTATCGTGTTAGCTGCGGTTATGCTGCTGCTTAGCGCATGTAACATTAACATGGGTGAGAGTAAGGAACCTGCAAAAGGGACGGATTCTGGGCCCAAGACCGAGGTTGGTGCTCAAAAAGTGGTGTTCTGGCATGCGATGGGAGGGGCTACAACCAAGGTCGTTGATCAATTGGTCGCTAACTTTAACGCTTCGCAGGACAAGGTGCAGGTAGAGGCGGTGTATCAGGGAACCTACGATGACCTGTTAAGTAAACTGAAGGCGTCCATGGGAACAAATGAGGGACCGTCCGTAGTCCAGATGTACGAGATCGGCAGCCGGTTTATGATCGATTCCAAATTAATAACGCCCATGCAGGAGTTTATCGATGCGGATCAATGGGATGTATCGCAGCTAGAGCCCAACATCAGCGGGTATTATACATTTGAGAATCAGCTGTATTCCATGCCTTTCAATTCCTCTAATCCGATACTCTATTACAATAAAGACCTGTTCAAGGATGCGGGGCTTGACCCGGAAAGTCCGCCCAGAACGTTTGAAGAACTAAAAATTGCAGCAGATACGATATCGAAAAAAGGGAAAGCGGTAGGAGCAAATTTTGCTATATATGGCTGGTTCATGGAGCAGTTGTTTGCCAATCAGGGTGCGGAGTATGTGAACAACGGCAACGGACGCGATGATTTGGCGACCGAGTCACTCGTCAATACCGAGGCTGGGGTAAAAGTGCTGACTTGGTGGAAGGATCTGATCGACTCCAAGGCAGCCAATAACCTGGGACGCAAAACCGATGATTCCAAGAAGGCATTCTCTGCTGGTCAGGTCGCAATGATTCTGGACTCAACTGCAGCCTTGAAGGGCCTTGTGGATAGCGCGGACGGCAAGTTTGAAGTAGGTACAGGCTTCCTTCCAAAACCGGAGGGAGCGGGAGAAGGAGGTGTGATCGTGGGCGGAGCAAGCCTGTGGATGATGAATAGTCGTCCTGAGGCGGAGCAAAAAGCCGCATGGGAGTTCATTAAATTCCTAACCTCTCCGTCAGAGCAGGCCTACTGGCATATCAATACGGGGTACTTCCCGATTACCACGAAGGCGTATGAGGAAGAGAGTGTGAAGGAGAATCTGAAGAAATTCCCGCAATTCCAGACGGCTATTGATCAGCTGCACCAGACAAAGCTGGTTAAAGCGACACAGGGCGCTGTAATGGGCGTATTCCCCGAGGCGCGGCAGATTGTGGAAGGTGCAATTGAAGAGGTGCTAAATAATAAAAAGTCACCGCAGCAGGCACTGGACGACGCAGCAAAAGAAATTACGGCCAAAATTCAAGATTATAACCGTACGGTAAAGTAAATTACATGACGATATGCCAACCAACAATCGCTGTCCGGGACGGACAGCGATTGTTGAAGTCTTGATTATACCGATTCATCTCCATGCCTGAGGGCTAAATACTAAAGATTAAATTATTTGAATTGATTCGTACACGAAGCGTCATACAAACAGACAGAGGGGGGCCAGATCTATGGACCTTTTTGGATACTCCCGGTTTAGTGTCCTACATGTGCACTCTTAACGGCGTGGTACGCACTGATCTTCCAACGACCAGACCCAGACTAAGGTCCAGGAACAAACTGGTCCCGGGAATCGTGTTAATTTTTCCCTCCACGATATAATGGAGATATACATAAACAGGAATGGACGTGGAGGATTGTATGAAGAAACAGAGTATGATGGCAGTGAAAATCTCATCGCTATTGATATTTGCCGTCTTGGTGGCATGCGATGCCGCCAATAACGCGGAGGAAGTGATACGTCGGGAACTTGATCCATTGGCGCAAGTTGGAGATATAGCTGGTGATTCGGCGCTCGCTATCAGCGATAAAGTAAAACGGGAAGGGAAAGAGTTCGAGTTGACGACGGCTCAGGAAGCCGGAGCTGCCGAGGGGCTGGCCATCGACCATGCCGTGGGTGATATTGAGCTAATCACTGTACCTGGTAATGAGATCAAGGTAAAAACGAGGGTGTGGTTTAACGATAGCTTCTTCAAGAATGATAAGATTCGTACCCAGGTGACAGAGCAGGCCGCCACCTCCTTTACGCTTAACGACGGCATACTGGAAGTAAGAACGCATCCCAAGGAGGATCCCAGCAAGAGTTTATGGGACTGGTCGCAGAAGCAATTTGGTGACTCAGGATTCCTAATCGATTATGTGATTGAGGCACCGAAAGATCTGCAGCATATCCATATTAAGAATGATGTTGGGAAGATTCGGGTGAACGAATGGAAGGGGGCTTTTGAACTTCAGTTGGGAGCCGGAGAAATTCAGCTTGACCAAACCGAAGTCACAGGTAATTCCAAGATCGTATCCGAAGCGGGCAGCGTGAAACTGAATTTAGTGCAGATCGATAAGGACAGCACGCTGACGGCCAGCACATCGGCAGGCAGCATTACAGCCTCGTTTGCATCGTCTATGGCGTACACGCTCAATACCAAGACTGAGCTCGGACAGATTACAGGCGCAAGCCGGGGTCAGAGCGATGTAAACGGCGGCGGAGCAAAAATCTCGCTGTCTACCTCAGTTGGTGCTATTAAGGTTAATCCGTAAGTGTCATATTTCCAGGCAGTGAACTGGCACTACATTATAGGTTGAATACTTCGAAGAAGTTCCAAAGCGTGAGCCGCTTAAGGGGTAGTCAGTGCGACTATCCCTCTTTTTGGTTTCAGCTGTATAATAGAGCCAGGGAAATACGAGTAGGATTCCGATTAAATAGAATGTCTTGTTGAGGGAGGGTTAATCATTGACCTTACAGCAGTTAAAATATGTGATCGAGATCGCCAATCGAGGCTCGATGAACGAAGCAGCCAAACGACTGTTCATATCCCAGCCCAGTCTGTCCAACGCCATCAAGGATCTGGAGGAAGAGCTTCGCATCACCATATTCGAGCGGACGAATAAAGGGATTTCTCTGTCCAAAGAAGGTGCGGAGTTTCTCGGATATGCACGGCAGGTGGTAGAGCAGGCGGAGCTGCTGGAGGGGCGTTATCTGAATGCAAAGCCCTCGCCGCAGCATTTTTCGGTATCTACCCAGCACTATGCTTTTGCGGTGAATGCTTTTGTTAATCTCGTTCAGGAATATGGTCAGGAAGAGTATGAATTGGCACTTCGCGAGACAAAGACATATGAAATTATTCAGGATGTGAAAACTCTGCGGAGTGAAATCGGCATTTTATATCTTAATGAATTCAATGCCAAGGTAATCAACAGGCTGCTTAAGGATGCGGGACTCCATTTTAACAGCCTGTTTACGGCGCGGCCGCATGTTTTTATCAGTATTCACAATCCGCTGGCCAAGCAGTCCATCGTGACAATTGATGACCTTCAGAACTACCCTTATTTGTCTTTTGAGCAGGGCGAATACAATTCCTTTCATTTCTCGGAGGAGATTCTCAGTACGTTGTCGCATAAGAAAAGCATCCGGGTCAACGACCGCGCAACGCTGTTTAATCTGCTGATCGGATTGAATGGCTATACGATCTCTACGGGAGTGCTGTGCGCTGATTTGAACGGAAATGAGATCATTCCGGTTCCGCTGGATTGCGATGAGACGATCAATGTGGGATGGATTAGCCATAAAAATGCGACATTGTCCAAGCTTGGAGCTGCCTATATAGAGGCGCTGCAGGAAGCGATATCCTGATTTTCACGGGAATAGCTTCTGTTTACAGACAGTGATAGTTAATAAGTGTTACACATTCTAACGGAAGAACACCCTCAGGACCTAGAGAGGCCAAATTGCCTCCTATGAATACTGAGGGTTTTTCACTTTATTTTGACAAGTTAGATTAACTTGTGTTAATTTATTAACACGAGTTAATAAAGGTGGTGGCACCATTGCTGTATTCTGATATCCCATTAAGAGAATTAAAGAAAGCTACGAACAAAATCACACTGTACGAAGCAGCATTGTCGATGATGAGAGACCGGATGTTCAGCCAGGTCATGCTGGAGGACATCTGTAAGAGAGCCGAAATTTCAAAAGTCACTTTTTTCAAGTTCTATCAACGTAAAGAGGAGCTGTTGATTTACTTTATGCGGATCTGGCTAACCAAGCGGATCATCGAGATCAACGCGGAAGGAAAAAGAGGGTTTCAAGCGTTCCGGCATCTGTTGTACCAAGTAGCTAAGGAGCATCAAATAAGACCGGGCATGATGCCGAGTCTGATTTCTTTCCTTGCGGAGCAGAACATGCAGCCTTGCATGCCGGAGCTAAGTCCTGCTGAAGTATCGCTGCTCTTTCCCGGACACGAGGAAGCGGGAAGTAAGTCGCCTAACATGTATGATTTGTTCCAGCAGTTCATGAAGGAAGAGGATCAAGCCGGAAGGCTGAACAAAGCCCTTACCTTGGAGCAAGCCGTGCAGATCTGTTTCACTATTTTTTATGGCGCGTTTCTGACGGCGCAATTGTACAATTCAACCGAAATCGATCGCTTTTACGAAACGCATCTTGGTCTGCTGGAAACTAAGGAAGAGGAGTGAGCAAGCATGAGCAAAGTCATTCCAGGCCGATATACCGCACATATGGAAGGATCTTTCGTTGTATTTGTGATCGGGTTTCGGATTAATAAGTGGTGGGCGCTCCATAAGTGGCTGCCTGTCATGAATGCCATGCCACCAATGCTTCAAGAGCTGTACCGGAACAAGGAGGAGCTCGGCTTCATGGATGGTACCTATCATTTTTCCGGACGGGGACTGACCCTCGTCCAATATTGGAGGAGCTTTGAGCATCTGGAACATTATGCCCGTCATGGAGCCAATCACCTGAAGGCTTGGCGGGACTTCAACCGGAAGGTTGGAACGGGTGGGGTTGTGGGGATATTTCACGAGACCTATCTGGTGCAGGAAGGACAGTATGAATGCGTGTACAACAACATGCCAAGGTTTGGCTTGGCTAAGGCTGGGGACCATGTACCTGCGATAGGGCATAGAGAAACGGCAAGCCGGCGGCTTGGACGTGAGAACGAACCAGCTGTGCCCACTCCTCCGAACCCGTAGACTAGAATCAAGAAGCTGATTGCAGCATAACCTGCAGCCTAGCCATAGGATAGATACATGGGATTAACTCCTGTGCGAATGTCCCTATAAGTTTAAATAGCCCCGCTCTCCTCGATGTACGAGAATGCGGGGCTATCTGTATTATTTACATAAAACCTGCTTATAGAACTTTATAGTTTCTTGCCATGAGTCCACACTTGCTTGCGCGAGCTGCTGCCTTGTTCGCTGATCTGTTGAGATTACTCGCAGATAAGGGATGCCGATGTAATGACCTGCCCCCTCATACTTGAGATGCTTGGACCTTCCGGATGGATGGGCTTGCATCTTTTTGGTGAATCCTAGTGCGGAGAGGGTGGCGGAATCCCAGCTTTCATCTTCCAGCCCCGAGACCATAAGGAGATCGCCATGCATTTTTTCTAATTGTATGGTTGCCTTCTCAAGTAATTCCACGTTCTTCGACAATCCGTCATGCCATAACCGGAGAGGGTTCCCTTTGCGGTTCACCCACATCTCTTTACATTCAAGCGCCAATTCGATTGGGTTATCAGGTTGAAGATAAGGGAGGGGCTGCCCTTGGTAAGTCCATGCAGGTGGAAGCGTTGGCTCTTCCGTCCATGGGACAATTCCACAGAACGATACGGCTGAACCGTTTAATGATACCGTTGCCATGATGTCGGGAAATAGTGTCGCTGACCATAAAGCGAGCTCGCTGCCCCGGGATGTACCATGTATTCCGATGCCTCCTGGTTGAACTTCCTTTTTTTCTTTTATCCAGTTTAAGGCAGACTCTACGTATTCGAGCGGGATCTCCCGAAGTTGCTTCGGGCGTTTCTCTATACCAAAATAGGCCACAGCCAAGACTGAGAAACCGTGCGAGGCCAGAAGGGCTGCGGTTTTCTCATTGATTCCTCCCTCAGATCCTCCCAGAACAATGATGGCAGGTCTCGGTTTCCGATCTTTATGATAAAAGAAGGAGCCGATCAGCTCTTCCTCCTGAATGCTATGATTCTCTATGTCACTACTCATCCATTGACGGGTTATAGCCTGATGTGCCACGATAATATCGGCCATTTCCAGCAGCAAGACCGATACTTGTGGTGACAATTCATCACATGGTTCGGATGGTTGATGTTGATCGATATAGCATTTTATTTCTTCCGTCAAGTGTACAGGTTCCATAGACCAGAACAGGCCCATATGATCTACGCTTTGGTAAGAGCCCTGAACAGGTGATTGACGGCCAAGGTCCACGATCCCTTCTTGGTCTGCGGTATAGCTGGCCTTGGAAGCCAGATAACGTTCGCCGTTTAATTTTTTGATCAGATGTAATGTGATGACCTCTCCAGGCTGAACACCAGTGACGGATATATTGATAGGTTCATCTATTCTGGAAAGAATATCATGGATCACAATGTTTGGATGGCTCACAGTCACAAATCCCTTCATTTTTGAGTGAAGATACTATACTTCTGCTAGGGCGTGTATGCAAACCTAAGCGAGCCAGACCATAATTGATGCCAGCGTTAAAAAAGCCTTGAATGAGCTTGCTNTCACGTATTTCATATCGTCTCATCATACTTATTAATTACCCAAATTATAGGGTCACAGTTTGCATACAGGCCCTAGTGAACGATAAATCCTTTAATCGATGAGATATTCTTGGATTCGTCAACAGCAGCAAACCACGAAGGCGAAGAAAGAGGTGCTCAGTGGTTCTAGTGGTACCGCCGAATATATGCAATCATAGAAGCAAGGGGGTCATACGATGTATTTGGATTTCAGGCCGGCGAATGACCGACCAGCGTATATTCAAGTCAAAGATTACATGAAACGCTTGATAACGACAGGTGCCCTACAAGCGGATCAAAAGCTTCCCTCCACGCGAGAGCTGAGCGCCCTGCTGCATATCGGACGAAATACGGTGCTGAGCGCTTACGCGGATTTAGAGAATGAAGGATATATTTACGCAGTCAAAGGGCAAGGTCACTTCGTGGTCCCTTCGATCAGCGGAGCATCCGTGCATCCGGTAGGCAAGCCGCTGGATTGGAGGCTTCGTCTGAACGATTACGCCAGGCTGGCCGAAGAGAATGACCTGATGAAGCACGGCATACGCGCCGAGAAGGGCGCAATATCTTTTACAAGCATCGCTCCTGATGAGAAGCTGTTTGATCTGCAAAATGTAAAACGTGCCTTTTTGGACCGGATGTCGCTTGAAGGCGATGTGCTTCTAAACTATGGATACGCGAAAGGCTATAAACCACTCATTGATTACCTCCTCAGTTATATGGAGAACAAGGGCGTGAATATTCAGGGGAAGGATATGCTGATCACAAGCGGTTTTACGGAAGCTTTAAGCTTGGTGTTATCTACCTTGAACAAAAACCATGGCCGCATCCTGTGCGAGAATCCGACCCATCATACGGCTATTAAAAATTTTAAAATGCACGGGTACGATATCACCGGTATTGAGATGGAACCTGACGGAATCAGTCTGACAGGATTGGCGCGGGAGTTATCGAACCGGCCTTATGACCTAGCGTACCTTGTGCCTTCTTATCATAATCCAACCGGAATTGTTATGTCTCATCAGAAGCGGCTCGAAGCGTTGCGGCTGCTAAATGATTACGAGATCCCCGTGATTGAGGATGGTTTCAACGAAGAGCTCAGATACTCGGGATCGCACATTGCGCCACTCGTTGCATGCGCAGGCGGAGAGAGTAACAGCGTAATCTATCTGGGCAGCTTCTCCAAGATTCTATTTCCCGGTTTGCGGGTCGGATGGGTGCTTGCCGACAAGACGCTGATTGATTATCTGGAAAGCGTAAAACGTGCCCGCAGCATTCATACGTCGACCTTGGATCAATCCCTGCTCTATCAATATCTGTATAACGGCAACTTTGAGAGGTATTTAAAAAGAGCAAAGGCCGAGTATAAACGAAAATATGAGCTTGCGATCCGCTGCTGCCAGGAATGGATGCCTATGGAACGCTTGTCCGGCGACGGCGGACTTCATGTGTTTATTGAATTTGACCGTGACTTCCGGACCCGGGAGCTTCTGGCTGCCTGCTCTGCCAAGGGCGTGGTGTTTACGCCGGGCGATATTTTCTATACCGATGGCGGGGGGCATCACACCCTGCGTCTTGGCTTCTCCCGCGTCTCTGACGAGAACATTGAGAAGGGGATCCGCATCATCGGCGAGGAGGCAAGAAAGCTGGTGTAATTGGCTGCAACGGAGAGGGCGGAATTATTGTGGAGAAGCGGAGCGTTCTCCTGAAAGCTTTCCAGAGGAAAGCTCGCTTCGGAAGCCAATACAGCCGTCGGATTTCAACAAATACTGGAAGTTGATCTTTGGCTTCAACGGAGAAGGCGGAATTATTCTGGAGAAGCGTAGCGTTCTCCTTTGCCGTCGGATTTCAACATATGAAAATTCCAATCAGTAGAAATCTGAGGGCAACAGAGATCGGAAGAATAATCCGCATGCGGAGTGGTGATCAGCATCCAAGAATGCTTCTCAGACATCATGGGCTGCAATGGAGAAAGCATGCGAAGTGATGCATAGCGATCAGATTGAAGAATTATTTAGGAGGATTACATCATGAAGGTAGGCATCATCATGGGAGGCGTTTCATCCGAGAGAGAAGTTTCGCTAATGACTGGAGCAGAGATGATGGCTCATTTGGATAAAAGCCGCTATGAGGTTTATCCGATCGAAATTAACGATACACGCGAGCTGGTCAGCAAAACGGAGGGCATCGATCTGGCTTTGCTCGCCCTGCATGGCAAATACGGGGAAGACGGGACAGTGCAAGGCACGCTTGAATCCCTGGGAATTCCGTATACCGGCAGCGGCGTGCTCTCCAGCAGTGTGTGCATGGATAAAGATTTGAGCAAGAAGCTGCTTAGATACGAAGGAGTGCCTATAGCTGATTGGATCATGGTCGGCAGTATGGAGGAGTTTGCCGCCGCTGATGTGGGGGAGCTCGGTTATCCAGTTGTTGTGAAACCGAACGCGGGCGGGTCCAGCATAGGTACCCGGATTGTTCGTGGCCCTGCTGACCTTGTACCCGCAGTCGAAGAGGCGCTGAAGTGGGACCGCTCGGTGATGATTGAGCAGTTCATCGAGGGAGAAGAGTTGACTTGTCCGGTTTTGAATGGAGAAATCCTGCCCATAGTGGCGATCAAGCCTCACTCCGAGTTCTTCGACTATACCTCCAAATACAAGGAGGGCGAGGCGGATGAACAAGTAATTGAGCTTCCTGAAGAGCTTCAGGGGCAGGTGTGTACAGTCGTACTTCAATGCTATAAATCGTTAAAGTGCAGTGTGTATGCAAGAGTCGATATCATCTTGAAGAATGGAGTTCCTTATGTTCTGGAGGTAAATACACTCCCGGGATTAACGAAGAACAGTCTACTGCCCAGAAGTGCAGAAGCGGCAGGATACTCGTTTAGCGGGCTTCTGGATGCCATTATTGAAACCTCATTATTAGAACGAAAAAGCGAAGGCAAGGAGTAGAAGGATATGAAACCAACGAACAGCTTTCTGACATCAACCGTGCAAGTTATGCCGCCTTCCGGCATTCGGCAGTTTTTTAATGCTGCAGAAGCGGATGATGAGGTCATTTCACTTGGAGTAGGCGAACCGGATTTCGTGACACCACAATGTGCGATTGATGCCTGCACACGTGCTTTGGAGCATGGTCGTACGATGTACACGCCGAATGAGGGTTTAATGGAGCTGAGAGAAGAGATTGCGGGCTATTTGCATACCGGTTTCCAGTTAAAATATGAACCGTCGAAAGAGATTCTAGTCACGGTTGGAGGCAGCGAAGGGATTGATATTACGCTGCGGGCCCTTATCTCGCCGGGTGATGAGATTATCATTCCCGTACCCGGTTATGTCGCCTATGCTCCTCTAGTGCAGTTGAACGGAGGAGTCGCTGTTGAGCTCGAGTTATCCGCAGAGCATGATTTTAAATTAACTGCGGACGCATTACAGAAGGCGATTACACCCCGTACGAAAGCGATCGTTGTTAACTTTCCAAGCAATCCGACAGGCGCTGTGATGACAGAAGAGGATTGGCTTCCGATTGCGAGCCTTGCAGCTGCGCACAATTTGGTGGTGATCTCCGACGAGATCTATGCCGAGCTGACCTTCGGCAGTACGCATACCAGCATTGCTTCGCTGCCGGGGATGCGGGAACGCACCATCGTCATTGGCGGATTTTCCAAAGCCTTCGCGATGACGGGATGGCGGGTCGGTTACCTCTGCGGCGATGCCGCCTTGGTAAGCGCGATGATCAAGATTCATCAATACACCGCGCTCTGTGCGCCGATTATGGGGCAGGTTGCGGCTATCGAATGTCTACGGAATGGACTGAAGGATCGGGATGCGATGAAGCAGGCTTATGATGAACGTCGAATCATGTTTGCGCAAGGACTAAGCGATATCGGCCTAAGTTGCAGAACTCCACGAGGGGCCTTCTACGCATTTCCCAGCATAGCTGCAACTGGCCTGGGATCACAAGAATTTGCAGAACGCTTACTTCGCGAAGCAAAAGTAGCTGTGGTACCTGGCCATGTATTTGGAGCTGGAGGCGAAAATTTCATTCGCTGCTCATATGCCGCATCCTCTGTCCAATTGAGCGAAGCACTGAGCCGAATGGAGCACTGGCTTCAAACAAACACATCTGCACACCAACGGCAACGTGCTTTATAGAATTCTTGATAATTTGCGGTAGTCGGTGGCGGTTATTCCCTCCAGCCTGCGGAAGATCCGGCTGAAATAATGTATATCCGGGTATCCAACCCTTTCGCCAACGGCCTCAATCGAGATATCGGATTCCCGGAGCAGCCTGCGTGCTTCCCGGTGACGAACGGATTGAACAAATTCACTGGGCGGCATTCCGGCAAAGCGTTTGAACAGCTTGGCGGTATGATCCGCGCTTAACATCAACTGCTCTGCAATCACTCTGTTGCTCCAGTCTTTGGCTGGAGCTTGTTCGATTTGCGTCATAAGCTCAATCAGCCTCGCATTATGCGGCGACGTTTCCATCAAGGACTGGGAGGAATGTGTCCGAAACAATTGGACCAGCACATCCAGCATGAGTCCTTTGCAGGCGAGCTCATAACCGGCAGGACGCAGGGTGAAATCCTCCACGATTCGTTCCATCATCTGAACGCAGGACAGCGGAGGCGTATAGATGACCCGGGAGGAGAGTGGGGGGAAGGCGGGTGACACCGCCTCATGGGCCAATTTATTCACATCCAGCACGGCTTCATTCACGATCATATCTGCTTCCGTTTGGATGTCCAGCTCATCATAAAAATCGAAATGAATCCCCAGAAACCGTGCATCAGGATGGGAAACCACCTCATTCTGGTGGTAAACACCGGAAGGTAAGAAGATCAGTTGACCAGCCTCGATCGAATATGTATTGCCGTACATCGTGGTGACTGCTGCTCCTTGACATACATAAAGTAGTTCAAAATCGTAAAGTCTGCGCTGAGGGAGTGCTCCCGTCGCCATGCGCTGAAACTGAGCATAGTGGATACTGGGCGACCATTCCTTGACTGGCGCTTCTCGTTTTATAGGAAAAGAAAGGCTCACATCAACCATCTCTGACTCACTCCCACATGTAATTAAGAAGATAATAAATAAACACGGAATAATCCAAATATTCGCTTTTCTATCTAAATCAATTTGCAGAGAATTTAATTACTATATAAGTATTATTACATTCAAATACTGTGATTACAACTTAACGGAAAAAGTCAAAACAGGCATTTTCCGAACAAGGAGTTCACAGCAACTGCCTATTGATTCGAGGAGGGATTCGCGATGAAGAAAGGGATTAATATTTGGTCATTTTCCGGAGAAACATCCATCTCTGACTGTATCCGGTTGGCGAAGGAAGCCGGTTTTGACGGAATCGAATTGTCACTGGACCAAACAGGAGAACTCAGCTTGCAGTCAGGTGATAAAGAAGTGCAGCGATTTACAGAGCAGCTGAAAGATGCGGATTTGGAAATTGCGGGCTTAGCAACCGGCTTGTATTGGGATTATCCGATGACAAGCGATGACCCGGCAATCCGTGAAAAGGCCATAGATGTGTGCAAAAAGCAGCTGGAGCTCGCAGCCGCCTTCGGAGTGGATGCCATCCTGGTAATACCAGGGGCTGTAGGCGTCGATTTTATTCCCGGATCCGCCGTTACTGATTATGAATTGGCCTATGAGCGTGCTCAAGAGTCCATTCGCAAGCTGGTACCTTATGCGGAGAGTGCGGGCGTTGCTATCGCGATTGAGAATGTATGGAACAAATTCCTGCTGTCGCCGCTCGAATTGCGAACTTTCATTGATGAAATCGGTTCCAATTATGTTGGCTCCTATTTTGACGTAGGTAATGTCGTTCATAACGGCTATCCTGAGCAGTGGATTCGGATATTAGGCGAACGGATTAAGAAGGTCCATTTCAAAGATTACCGCAGACAGGCCGGAGGATTACACGGTTTTGTTGACCTGCTGGCAGGGGATGTCGATTATCCGGCTGTAATGGAATCGCTGCGTTCCATCGGCTATGACAATTATGTTACGGCAGAGATGATCCCGGCCTACACCCACTATTCAGAGCAGATCATCTTTAATACATCCAATGCAATGGATGCGATTCTGGGTCGGACGCCAACATTGCGAAAGCCGAACGTTCACCTGAGTTAAGTTCAAACATCATAAACAAGGAATGGAGGAAGGACAATGCTGAAAATCGGAATTTTAGGTTTTGGTTTTATGGGCCGCATGCATTTCGACAATTATGTTCGTTTGGCCGAGGAAGGTGCGGACATTCAGCTGGTGGCAATCTGTGATCTGCGTATCGATGAGCTTAAAGACAGCAAAGCCAACGGCAATATGGCGACTGAGCGCGATGTATATAATCTGGATCCTTATCATTTATACGACCATGTGGACAAAATGCTTGAGCATGAGGAACTGGACATCGTGGATGTATGCCTGCCGACATATTTACATGCGGACATGTCCTGCATGCTGCTTGAGCGGGGCATTCACGTCATGTGCGAGAAGCCGGTGGCGGGAAGCTCCGAAGAAGCTTGGCGCATGGCGCAAACAGCGAAACACACCGGAAAAACACTGATGATTGGGCAATGTCTGCGTTTCTGGCCAGCTTATGAATATTTGAAGGAGTGCGTGGAGGACGGCCGTTACGGCAGCATCGTTGCAGGCGAATTCTTTCGGGGATCGGAGCCGCCTAAAGGCTGGTTCCTGGAAGGGGACAAAAGCGGGGGCTGCATTACGGATATGCATGTGCATGACGTGGACATGATTCACTGGCTGATGGGCACACCTGAGCGGGTATCGACGTTTGCCAAAACAGTTATTGAGGGAAGCATGTATGATATCGTATCCACGCACTACAGTTACCCGGATGGCAAAGTAATTAACGCTCATGCGGATTGGACACTGCACGGGGAACATGGATTTTATATGGGATACCGGGTGAATATGGAGCAGGCTACACTTGTATTCGAGAATGGGGAATTGAAAGTGTATCCAGAAGACGCACCAAGCTTTACAGCCGAACTGTCACAAGACTCCGGCTATTACCGCGAGCTCCGGTATTTTATTGAGCATGTTGCGAAAGGGAAGCCGGTATCCGTATGTACACCGGAAAGCGCAGCCGGATCACTAGAGATTATTGAAGCTGAAATTCGGTCGGCCAGAGCGAATGGGGCTTTAGAGATGGTACCCAGGAAGGCATAGTTAACCTAATGCTTCATATCTTCCCGCATCAATATGAAGAACGACAAAAAACCAGCCGATCCGGATCCCGGATCGGCTGGTTTGATTGAAATATAAGATGCAATTCCGCTCCCACAGAACGATGGTTATAGTCCTGCTAATCACAGTTGGAACTCTTGCTGGGGAACACTCTTAGGCTCTGAACGTTTTCAAGAAGTCTACCGCAAGCTTGATGTCGGCTTCCGGACTCGCTTTTACCTCGCGTTCGATTGTCAGATAGCCTGTATAGCCAATATCCTTAAGAGCTTGTAGGTATGCGTTCCAGTTAACGCCGCCTTCTCCAAGCGGTACCTCACGGAACTTCTCGCCGGATTCCGCCATGTCTGCAATTTTGTCATGGTCAAGCGCAGGTGCCTCGTATCCGAAATCGCCATATACATCGCGAGGATCGATATAATCGGCCAGCTTAATGCCGTCCTTCGCATGGGTATGAACAATATAATCCTTCAGGGTATATACGCCTTGTACCGGGTCATCGCCTGTGACCATAACCATATTGGCCGGGTCAAAGTTCACGGATACGCCGTTGGAACCCAGGCCGTCCAGGAATGACTTCAAGTGAGCGGAAGGCTCCGGACCTGTCTCAATGGCAAAGAATGCGTTCATGGATTTAGCGAAGGCACTGAGCTCCATACAAGCATTATGCATCGTTTCATAGACGCGGCCGTTACGATCCTGTGGAACGATACCGATATGGGTGGTGATGATATTGGTTCCTAGCTCCAGGCCGAGCTCCATGATTCGTTTGGATTTCTCGATTTTGGCTGCATTTTCAGCAGGATCCTGGAAGCCGTGCCCGCCAAGGTCACCGACGAGGGCGGAGATTTCAAGGCCTAGCGAATCGATATAATCCTTCATTTCTTTTCGCGCGGAAGTAGAGAGGTTAGCTGGATCCATTTCACCGTGAACGGCATAAATCTGTACGCCGTCAGCTCCTACCTCCCGGGCTTTAACAAGACCTTCTCTTACGCCAACCCGAAAGCTGTCAACAATAACGCCAATTTTATTCGGCATGATAGGCTTTGTCATTGTTATATCCTCCTCAATATTTTATATGATCTATTGAATTTAGACTTCATTCCATGCTTTGCGGACGTATTCCAATCCAAACTTGGCGCCAGTGCGGCAGTCTTCCATTCCTTCGAACTCGATTGAGATATAACCGTCATAACCGGATTCCTTCACAATGCGTACAACTTCCGGCATATCGATATCGCCTTGACCGACAATGGCGCCGCGCAGCCAATTGCCGCTGGAAGTGTTGAACCAGCCCGAACCCGGTGCCCGGTTAGCCGGTCGATAATAGAAGTCTTTGAAGTGAACCATCGAAGCCAGGCCGATGTTGTTCGCGACAGCTACCGTAGACACCTCGTCTGCACAGAGGAAGTTTCCGATATCGAGCGTCGTTTTGAAGTTAGGGTGATTCACAGTTTGAACGAGCGCCTTCACGCGGTCGCTGTGCTGAATGAAATACCCGTGGTTTTCTACACTGGTTGTGATACCGCGCTCTGCTGCATAATCCGCGATGATACGGCAAGCATTAGCCATCCGCGGGAGCTCCTCCAGGAAATGCGTGATCGACAAGTCCTTGGAAGATCCCACATCATGGCGCATCAGTTTGACGCCAAGAGCTGCCGCGATGTCCACTTCGCCTTTGACTCTTTCAATCTCAGCTTCATAAGCAGCATCATCTAATTCGGCGAAATTGGCACCGATGGCATAGTTCGAAATTTCAATTCCTTTGGAAGCGGCATGGGATTTGATGGTATCGATCAATGCTGGTGTTTCTTTCAGATTAAAGCCGAGCGGAACGATCTCGATATGCTCTCCGCCGATCTCCGCAACGTAGTCGATGACGTCGGTAATAGTCATTTCACCTTTGTTCATAGCCTGGTACAGGCTGTATGAGCTTACTCCGAGTTTCATAGCAGAACTTCAGCTCCCTTTTCAGCGGATTCATAGATACCGCACAGAATTTTCATGATTTCCACACCGTCTTCAACTGGGCTGAGCGGTGTTGTACCGTTCTCAATGCTGGAAATGAAGTGATTGACTTCGCTTTGGAAAGCAGCGTCAAAATCAAATCCCTTGTTGTCTGTCTGCGGCTGGATATTGATGATGGTATCATGCTTCTCTGTAACGATGACCACTTCAGGATCAATCTCGAAGCCGCCCTTGTCTCCGAATAATTTAACGGATTGCTGATTGTCCTTCGAATGGAGCGTAAAGCTCACATCTACCAGCAGCGAAGCGCCGTTCTCAAAACGAATCATCGCATTCGCCATATCTTCTACCGTATTCTTCTCCGCATCATAATCAGCTGCCTTGTAGAAGGACAGATTACGGACGTTGGAACGGTTGCCGAGCTTCCGGTATGTATTGGCACTGACGGCAACCGGTTTTGGACGGCCCATCATGTACCAGCATAGGTCAATGACATGGACACCGATATCGATCAATGGCCCGCCGCCGGAACGTTCAATGTCAGAGAACCAGCCGCCAGGATTGCCGAGACGACGGATGGAGGAAGCCTTCGCAAAGTAAATCTCACCGAATTCCCCTTTATCTGCGAACTCGCGAAGCATTTGAGCGTTAGGGTCATAACGTCTTACGAAACCGACTTGAAGCAGCTTGCCTGAAGATTTCACGGCCTCCTGGACTTTAAGCGCTTCCTCAACCGTGCGGCAGAGAGGTTTCTCAACCAATACGTGTTTGCCGGCGTTGAGTGCCGCGATGCTAATCTCGGCATGTGTGTTGTTCCAGGTACAGATGCTTACGGCATCGATTTCCGGATCAGCCAGCAGTTCGTTGTAGTCTGTGTAGATCTTAGTAGCGCCATATTTTTCAGCGGCACGCTGTGCTCGCTCTTCATTTAAGTCACATACAGCGAGCAAGTTTGCGTTCGCATGTTTTTGATAGGATTGCAAATGCATAGCAGAGATCGATCCAGTGCCGATGACGCCAACATTAATAGATTTCATGATTTCATTTCACTCCTCTGATTTTACTGCATTACTCTTTCGTATTATAATGCTTTTAGAGGAAGACACCATGATAAAGCGTGCTGTTTGTTTGTACAATTGTGCTGTCTTACTGGAAGGAGATCAGAGGGTTGGACAAAACACTGCAAGAACCAATGACGATGCCGGATCCCCAGTTTCCGATCAAGGTTCATCGCTGCGATTATGAGGGCCGAGGTCAGGTATTATTTAACCATCACTGGCATGAACACCTAGAATTTCTATATTTTGTTACCGGCGAGGCGAGTCTGGAATGCGGATCATCTACCTTTACGGCGAAGGAAGGTGATGTGATTGTCATCAATCGCAATGAGCTGCATTACGGCGTCAGCCTATCGGATCATTTGCAATATTATGTGCTGATTGCAGACTTCTCGCTGCTGCAGAGCCATTCTCTGGATGCGCCCGAGATGAAATTCATCACGCCGATCACCCAGAATCGGCTGCTCTTTCATAACCGGATCAGCGGGGATGATATTCTATCCTCTATGCTGTCCATTGTCAGCGAGCTGGAGCGCCAGGAGTTTGGTTATGAACTGGCGATAAAGTCCGAGCTGTATCGATTGCTAACGCTCCTGCTACGGGGGTATGTCGCGACCGTTCTCACGCAGGATGAATATGTGGAACGGATGAAGAATGTGGAGCGGTTTGCTCCGATATTCAAGTATATTGAGGATCATTACCGCGAGGACTTATCCGTGGAGCAGTTATCCGCTATGGCCGGTCTGAGCCGCTATCATTTCAGCCGTCTGTTCAAGGAGATCAGCGGAAGAACCGTGATTGAGTATGTCAATGAAACCAGACTTAATCGAGCGGATTATTTGCTTCGCGAAAGTCCGCTTACGGTGTCGGAGATCGCTGCTGCTACCGGGTTCAATGATATTTATTATTTCAGCAGAACCTTTAAGAAATATAAGCGTATGGCTCCGTCGGCATTAAGGAAGAAGTAACAGTCGGCTTGTTCGCCTCCGTGTGTCCCCGTACTGACCATGTAGACATAAGTATAAAAGCAACCTATAATGAATAGACATATGTATTGCATGAAGTGGTGGAGATAGCAGAGAACCCTTTTTGCTTGAGTGCGTACTTGATTTGGTGCGCATTTCTGGCAGGATGGGTTCTCTTTTTAATAGCTTAGTCTTCTTTTACGGCAAGTCGAGATATGGGCTTTGAATATACGTCAGGGAGGGAATGTCAGGTGGATACAAGCTTATCCGCTAGGATGCGGACCCAATATATTCAGGGCATGTCGGCGAACAAGCTGGATGTGCTGGTGATTGGCGGCGGTATCACGGGTGCGGGAATTGCTTGGGATGCCAGCAGTAGGGGAATGTCCGTCGGATTGGTGGAGATGAACGATTTTGCTTCGGGAACGAGCAGCAGGTCAACGAAGCTGATTCATGGCGGACTCCGCTATTTGAAACAAGGGGAACTTAGTCTTGTACGTGAGGTGGGCTACGAACGAGATCTGCTTCACCGAAGCGCTCCGCATCTGATAGAGCCGATCCCCATGCTTCTGCCCATTTATAAGAAGAGCATGTATGGTTATTATGCAAGCGCCCTAGGACTGTTTTTATATGATTGGCTGTCTGGAGTCAAACACGACAAGCGGCGGAAGATGTTCAGACGTGAGGGAACCTTGAAGCTTGAACCGCTTTTACGTAAAGAGGGACTAATAGGCTCCGGGTATTATTGCGAATACCGAACCGATGATGCACGCCTGACGGTTGAAGTGATGAAATCGGCCCAAGCTAAGGGAGCGCTGATTGCCAATTACACCAAAGTACGGGAATTCATATACCGCGGCGGGAAAGTGATCGGAGCTTACGTAGAGGAACGATTGAGCGGTGAAATGTA
The DNA here is from genome assembly GCF_001277345.1 of Paenibacillus solani. Classification (GTDB taxonomy): domain Bacteria; phylum Bacillota; class Bacilli; order Paenibacillales; family Paenibacillaceae; genus Paenibacillus_AQ; species Paenibacillus_AQ solani. The sequence goes on along the minus strand of NZ_LIUT01000001.1, from coordinate 3,472,535 downwards.
TCCGATATTCGCCAAAAAAATCATTAATGCAGCAGGCCCCTGGGCCGATCTGGTCAGGTTTAAGGAAAGATCGCTGGATGGCAAGCAATTGCTTTTGACAAAAGGTGTTCATCTCGTGGTGGACCACGCCAAGCTGCCCATTAGGCAGGCTGTTTACTTCAATGTGCCGGGCGGAAGAATGATCTTTGTTATTCCAAGGGAGGGCAAGACCTATATTGGAGCAATCGAGACGGTACATGAAGGCGCAATCGAGCCGCCAAACATTACAGATGAAGATCGACAATATCTTATCGAGGCTGTGAATCATGTTTTTCCGGAATCCCGATTGGCCCTTGATGATATTGAATCAGCATGGTCCGGGCTGCGCCCTCTTGTCCGCGAGGAAGGAAAGAGTCCTTCAGAACTATCAAGAAAAGATGAAATTTTGGTATCGGACTCCGGGCTGATCACGATCGCAGGTGGTAAACTGACGAGCTTTAGAAAAATGGCTGAGCGGGTAGTGGATTTTACAGCCAGACAGTTCCAGGATACCGAAGGCATCATCTATCCTCCTTGTACGACCGATCGTCTTCCGATCAGCGGGGGAGAGATGAAAGGTCTTACCTATGAGCAGTTTCGAGAGGTGCTGATCAAACAGGGGAAGTCACTCGGTATCCGAAGGGAGGCCCTGTGGAGTCTAATCAATAGGTACGGCTCCAATACCCCGCTGCTTCTGGAAGGAGTCGATGCTTCTTCGCATAGAGCCGATGCCCTTGAAGAGCAGTTGTTACGCGCGGAAATCGAGTATTCTATTGAGCATGAGATGACGGTGACCGCCGTTGATTTCCTGCTAAGGAGAACAGGCTGGGTATGGTTTGATCGTCAAAAAGCCGAGCAATCGATTGCATCCGTGTTAGCGGTGATGAGCGAATGTTTGGATTGGGATGAGGAAGAGGTTGATAGACAGCGGGAGCTGCTGCAGGAGGAATTGCAATCAGCATGGGGAACGCTGAAGGCAGATGAAATGGACCTGTCCTCGGATTCAACAGATTCAGAGGAGGTCGCGGCAACGGTCTCAGAGGATGAGGCGATTAACTCCACCACCCTATCATCAATGAAATAATAGAAATCTCTAATTTAATATGTTCACCTTGTCAAATGTAAAATATGGATGTAGTATAACCATATAAAGTTATAGAGCTGGGCAGAGATGATGAGAAGCCTTTGCATAACGAAAATCTTTCATTTACTGATAAATGAAAGCGTTTTTCAATGCAAAGTGCTTCTCATTTTTTGTTCCCGCAGAAGCTTTTTGTCCAAGGACTAAAGTGCATAGCGAAGTCATATGTATACGTTACGGATGGGAAGTGTGGATCCATAACAGAACTGATCTGATCAGGACTTATGCAATTTTGCATTCTTGGCGGCGAAAATATCAGATTGAATATGCAGAGGAGAACGAACAATGGACCATTTTTCGGGGTATATTTTTGATTTGGACGGAACGATCTATCTTGGGGCAGAGGCCATCGAGGGAGCAGTTGAAACCATTCATTACCTGCAAGGACTGGATAAAAAACTATTGTTTTTGACCAACAAAACGATAGATTCCCGCGAGAATTATTTGAAAAAATTAGCGAAGCTGGGCATTCAGGTTGAACTGAATAATATATTGAATCCTGCGCTGGTAACGATACATTATCTTCAAAAGCATCAACCCAATGCAAAAGTTTACGTCATCGGCGAGGATATATTAAAAAATGAGCTGCTGGCCAATGGAATTGCCTTTGCATCTACCCCAGAGGAAACGGAAGTTGTAGTTGTATCATGGGATCGGGAATTTCATTACCGTCACCTGGATTTTGCATATCAGGCGATTAAACATGGAGCGGAAGTGATTGCCACGCATCCGGACCGGACTTGTCCGATGCCTGGTGGTGATATTCCCGACTGCGGCGGGATGATTGGGGCGATCGAAGGCACGGCTGGTATCAAGATAACGACCATTATGGGCAAGCCTTCCATCTTGACGGCGTTGACAGCTCTTGATATTTTGGGAGTGAAGGCTGAAGCTTGTCTGATGTCAGGTGATCGACTGGAGACGGATATTCGGATGGGAGAAGAAGCAGGAATGAGCACGGCATTAGTTCTAACGGGTGTATCTACCGAGGATGATCTCGTTGGAAGCAGTGTAAAGCCAACCTATGTGCTCCAGTCGGTCCAAGATATTTATCTACAGCGTACGGCCTGCAAGCAGACCAGGGAAGCTACGTCATGAATTTAACAAAAATATGCCGGGGCAGCGGGAGAAATGGAGAAGTTGTTGCGGTAACGAGGTGAAGACATGAAGACAAGTGGTGAAGGTGCACAACGAATTTCGTATTGTTTGAAGCGTAAGCCCATTATAACGTCATTAATGAATGCCGATGAATTGCCGGCTGTGCTGGCTACCGAATCGAATATCGTGTTTATTCTCAAGACGGATATCTTTATCATTGAATCCATCGTTGAGCAAATCCGGGAAGCCGGCAAGCTTTCGTTTGTGCATTTTGATCTCATTGAAGGGATCGGCAAAGACAAGACGGGTGTTAAGTACTTAGCCGAGAAGGTTGGCATTGACGGAATTGTTACGACCAAAAATACAGCGATCGTGGAAGCGAAGAAATTGGGATTACTAACGGTTCAGCGTTTGTTTGTGTTTGACTCCGTTTCCCTGGACAACGGCATTAAGATGATTAAGGCCTCTAATCCGGATGCCATTGAAGTGCTGCCTGGCATGGTATGTCAGCGGATTATGGATCGTATTCGTGCAGAGGTGGACGTGCCTGTTATCGCAGGGGGACTTATGATCGATTTGGGGGATTTTGATACGGCTTTGAAGAGCGGCGTAATCGGGATATCCACTTCCAGCAAAGATCTGTGGCGCTGGCAGGATGAAAATATGGCATAGCGAAGAGCCGCCTTACATAACAAAGATAGGTGGAGATTAGGAATGGACATGGACGTGTTTCTACTTGAAACAGAGACCATGCTAATGCGGCTGCTCCTTGCAGCACTGCTTGGCGGCTTGATCGGTTGGGAGCGTGAACGCAGAAATAAACAGGCAGGTTTAAAAACCCATCTCCTGGTAGCTGTGGGCTCCACGCTGATTATGCTGACTTCCATTTACGGGTTTGATCCCTCTCTGATCAATCACCCGAATGCGAGGTTTGATCCTGCCCGGTTGGCAGCACAAGTGGTGAGCGGTATCGGATTTCTCGGCGCCGGGGCCATCCTGCGGCGTTCCAACCACATTATTTCAGGACTTACAACGGCAGCAACCTTATGGGTGGCAGCAGCGATTGGTTTGAGTGTCGGTTCCGGTTTTTACTGGCCGGCCGTTATAACGACCACTATCGTTTTGGTCAGTACGCTGGTGCTTAATAAATTGGAATCGAAGTTTCTTTTCATTAAGAAGTCAGGCAGCTTAAAAATCATCATTGAGACTGGAGACCGCCCAGTACATGTGAGCACAATTACCGAATTGCTGCAGAGGGGGAATCTGACCGTTGAAGGGATGATCGTGAACAATGATTCAACAGAAGACGATTCCACCAAGGTAACGATGGAATTTCGGGTGTACTCGTATAATAGTAAGGGAATCGACAGTTTGTTCGAGCAATTGTGGCAAGTAGAGGGAATTCGACAGGTTCGGATGAATTGGCGGGATTAAGGCTTATTATCTGAGAAGCGGCGAGATGGAAGGGACTGAGGCTGGGTGCAGGGTGCACCCAGCCTTACTTAATAGTGTACGTTGGTCAGTTTTTAAGAGGTCCCTTGAGGTTATTATCCGGCAGAGATTTCAGAATGATGTAACCACTCAATATTGCTTGGGAAATATTTATCGAGATTTACCGAGAAAAAATGAAATAATTTACATTTTATGTCCCTTGACTTGAGTGTGTTTATTTTAATAAGTTTTGTATTATTATGCTGTGCTAATATATTCATTCAATTATTTAAACACCATTGAAGATGGAGGTGTTGTTCTAACTGTGTTTGGCGACTCGCTGATCCTTTTTAAAGATAATCTCAAGAAAGCGACATTGAATTTGTCATATAGGTCTGTTACATAATCAATGCTGTTCATCAGTGAACTTAAGGGGTACAGACAAGTATAATGATAGGGGGAAGTATTTTTGAGAGGAGGGGTTGCAGATGAAGAAGCTTGATGGCATGGGCAGGTTGCTTTCCGGTATTTTGGCTGCAGCGATTGGAATAATCGGTTTTATTCAGTATGGGGGAGAGGCACTGGCTTCTGACATACCTATGAACCGCCCTATCGAAGTTCGAGTGAACGGCGGCAAACTTCTACTGGAATCACCTGCAATTATCCATCACGGCAGGGTAATGGTGCCGTTCCGAGATATTTTGACAGCGGTGGGGGCTCAGGTTCGCTGGTCTCAGTCTGAGCAGATGGCGATTGTCAGTAATGGTCAACACACGACGAGCTACATAGTGGGGAAGAATCGTATGATTAAAGACGGCAAGCCCATGACGATGGATGTTCCGCCAATTCTCAGAGAAGGACGTGTGTATATCCCTCTACGCTATTCGGCAGAAGGTTTGGGTGGCCAGGTGGTGTGGGATAACTCTGCAAAAGAGGCTAGGATTTATCCGCTCCTCACTCCGAAAGAGGCGGAAGCTGCGGTGTCCGAGATTGCGAAGCAGGCGGTAACCTATCTGAGAGATCGGGAGTTTGGGAAGCTTGCAGAGCTCGCACATCCGGACGGAATTACATTTTCGCCGTATGCCTATGTAGACCGCAAGAAGGATATCACCCTTAGCAAACAGCAGCTTCGCGAAGGATTTCAGTCAGATACCCTATATCGATGGGGGGAGTATGACGGCAGTGGAAAGCCGATCTTCATGAATGTTGAAGACTATTACAAGAAATTTATCTATACTCAAGACTTTGCCACGGCTCCTTGGGTGGGCTACAATCAATCCAAAAGCGAGGGGAATACGATTAATAATGCAAGCAGTCAATATAAAGGGGCTGTTTTCGTAGAATATCACTTCGATGGATTTCATCCTGATTATGCAGGCATGGACTGGGAGAGCTTGCGGTTTGTATTTCAGCTGGCCGGAAATTCGTGGGTCATCTCCGGTATCATTCATGATCAATGGACGATCTAATATGCGGAAAAATGTCGAATACACGGGAAGTGAGTGCTTTCGACATTTTTTTCATAAAAAATGCTTGCTTTTTAATTGCAGACGTTATATACTCTTAATTACGGTGATCAACACGATCACGAATTACATACTATGCGGTCGTGGCGGAATTGGCAGACGCGCACGGTTCAGGTCCGTGTGGGCTTACCCCCGTGGAGGTTCGAGTCCTCTCGATCTATGAGCAAAGCTGTTTTTTCAAGTGATTACTTGGGGAAACAGTTTTTTTGTTTTTCTCAAAAGAGATGAAATACTATGCTAATGACCATCCTCGCATGGACAATTAGATGGAAAGGGATGATCATATTCTGAAGTTATGCCAGAGATCCATTCAATGATAAAGAAGCAGACCCGAATGCTCTGGCCTGCTCCTTTGATGTTATGTGCAGAAAAAAAGGTCAGGCGAGTTCCTTGAATATGTTCTTGGATCCCGCCCATAGTCCGGCAGCCATGCCCGCACAGCCAAAGATAGTAACCAAGCCAATCAAATGGTAGGCATGTGAACTGAGAAGAAACCCGATGCCGCTTCCCATTGTTGTTCCAGCCAACAAGCCAAGTGCAGCACCAATCTGCTTATGACGTAATTTCAATAGTCCTCTCGTCTCCTCACTTCTTGTTGTATCTCCGTATTAGTTTATATTCCCTGATTGTGTCGAAATATGCCATAACTGAAAATAAGCTCAGCGTTGCCGGATATGATCCAGCTAGGCTGAGCTTAGTCAGGGTTAAGTAAGTATGGTAAGTAACGCAGTCTTGTTTAAGCATCTTCCTTCAGTGCGCAATCTGCGAACAGAACGGATTTAGGGATACGGAAGAACTGTTCTGCCTTATCCTGGAACGCAGCGGAAGGCAGGGTACCCTGGTGCAGCCACTTACGGAATGTTCCGGGATGCACACCGATCCAGCGACTGACATCGCTTACGGATAGGTCATGAACCATGCACAAGCCTGTCAGAATCCGGTTACTGACCGGAGAGCGCGTCAGTGTGCGCTTCATAAAGCGGGAAGGTGCCGGCTGACAGATCAAAGGGGACTTGTCCAGCAGTTCTTCTCTGAAGAGAATATGGCGGGGGTATCCCAGATAACTGCACGCCTTCTCCAGATTACTTTTACCGGGAACACGTCCTTCATATACCCAGGCGCTGACACTGCGAGAGGAAACTCCCAGTTCCTCGGCTAGTTGTGACAACTTGATATCATTGGCCATAAGAATGGCGAGTAGGACGCGGTTGCGAATTTGGCAGCGGGTCGGCCTGCGGAAGCGCTTGACACGCACACCTTTCCCCAGATATTTACGATTGATCAGGGACCACGCCTCAATAGAGTGTTTTTCTTGTTGTAGTGGTGTAGGCATAATTCCTCCGATTTTTTTAACACAATACTACAATATTCGACACTATCTTTTCAATAGCCAAACGTTAAACATTTGTTTCCATATCGTTGTTACCTGATTTATGCGGCTGAGAGATTTGATATTCTGCTTAAGCTTTGTAATTAAAACGTTGAACCAAATATTCGTATTTTTTAGATTTGAAGTAAATAAATACATTGTTTATCATGAATATGTACACTAAAAACGGAAATTATAACGAAAATCACCTTAAACATTCGTCATTTATAGGAACTGAATAATGAAAAAAGATACCATTCACAGATGGGGAATATTGGAATTCTTATTTGCAAGCGAGTTTCCATACCGAGCACGAAAGAAGCAAATATATGTTTAAGTACAGTCTTTCCGTTTGTCCTAGGAGCGGCCGTAAACGATTTCTTTTTCTTGATGAACGGGGTATGATAGAAAGATAGATTTACATACATGGAAGAGATGGAGGAACGGGCGATGATTAAACATATTGTTTTTTTTAAATTGAAGGAACCCACGGCAGCGAATATTGAGAAGACCGTACAGGTTCTACGCAACATGGATGGTAAGATTCCGATGGTCAGATCTCTCGAAGCGGGTGCTGATGTGATTCACTCTGAGCGCTCTTATGACTTGGCTTTGATCGTTGAAGTGGACAATCTTGAAGATTTGCAAGCATATGCTGTACATCCTGTTCATCAGGAAGTGATTCAATATATCAATACAGTGAAAGATCATACGCTTAGCGTAGACTTTGAAGTATAGACGATTCTGATTGAATTATTACGACAGGCTGGAGGAGATTTGCCGTGTATTATGTGAATCAAGAGCAAATTGAACGGCGGCTGAATGCAATCCCGGAAATTGCGGAAGGGTTGCGGACCGCGGCACAATCATGGGACGGAGGATTGACACTGGGGTTGGTCCAGGAGCGTGCGCTTCATCTGGCAATCGAAGTTGTTACGGATATTGGAAGCTACCTGATCGACGGATTCATTATGCGGGATGCCAGCAGCTACGAAGATATTATGGATATCAATCATGAGGAAAAAGTATTTCCGCAAGAGGTTCATACCGTGCTTCTGGATTTGGTGCGCTTGCGTAAGCCGCTAGTTCAAGACTATTACGAGTGGGAGAGACATAGCCTTCATCCATTAACTCCGCTTCTGCCTGATGTACTGGAGCAATTTGCAGATAATGTCCGTGAATATTTAAAGAATGAAATGTACTGACAGGGTGTACCGCTGGATTAACCTGTCCTAGCAAGAGCAGGCTCATCTGTTGAATTATAAGAAGAACAGACCTTCAAGGATCCTTGAAGGTCTGTTTTGGTATGGGCTTAATATCCTCGAACAAAAGGTTTGGGCGGCATCTCCCCTCAAGAATATGTCGGCTGGAGAATTTATTTATGGGGTATTGTGTCAAAACAAGCCCATGCTGCTTATAATGCATCAAGCGACTAGGCATTCGCCCGGTCGAGACGAAAGGAGGAATTTCCCGATGACAGAATGGAACGCGCTCACCACATCCATTGGCATCATACTAATCGCGGTTGTATTGGTTATCATGATGCTGTCGGTTAAGAAGCTGATGCGACGGGCCGAGAACTTACTGGGCCAGCTTGAGGAAGACAGCACTCGATTGACCCAGGAAGCTTCACAGGTGTTGAAGCAGGCATCCGTCTCATTAGAGTTGATTCAGCGTCAACTGGAAGCTGTTGAAGCTATAGCTGCCTCCATCACCGATGCTGCCTCAGCGGTTGCCAAGACGGCCGATGCGGTTCATGCTGTAGGGAAAAAAGCTTCCATAACCGCCATTGAGCACCTGGAACGTGCTCGCCTTGATAACGAACGGCAGATCGGGGAGATGTTCCGGTGGGTTGACGCCGGAATGACGCTTTGGCATTCATGGAACAAATACACCTCCAAGTCCGGCGAAGGGCAAGCCAAATAGAAGGAGAGATGGAAGATGAAAGAGAAGAGCAAAGGACTCCTCTGGGGAGTATTGATCGGCAGTGTAGCAGGTTCGGTTACCGCACTTCTGTTGGCTCCAAAATCGGGCAAAGAGCTGCGGAATGACATTACCGACGGTGCCCGCGGCATCGGTAATAAGGTGCAGGAAGCAGCAGAGAAAGTAGGCGAGCAAGGCGTTCATTTTATCGGCCTTATGACGGATCGGGCAGAGAATGTAATCTCCGATATTCAGTCCTGGCGTAATCGCCAAGAGGGCTGGCTGGCAGAAGAAGAGGTAGCTCAGGTGTCTTCGTTTGACCGTGAGTATGATGTGGATGGCGAAGATGACGAGACCTATGCCTCTACTGTTTCAGAAGTGAAGATCAGCGAATAATTCCGATTAGACGGTTATAGACCGTATCATCTTTGATCTTATATCAAAAAGCTGCTGCATACGGTGAAAGCCGGGGCCGATTAGGGCCCCGGCTTTGCTGCTTATAGGGGACAAGCGTCATTGTCCTTCATTTTTCTGTAATGGAAATTCGGTGAATGGATATCGTTAGCATAGGACTGATGAAAGATATGCGTCGCAGCGGGCGAGAGCGGAGGAATCAGCCAGCTCCAATCGCCAGTAAGCTCACGACCAGCTTGTTCTTCACGTCGCTCGAATGCAGCGAATTGAGTGGCGGCCGTATGGTGATCGACGATGCTGACGCCTGCTTTTTTGTAGGAATAGAGCACCGCATAATTGAGTTCCACCAATGCTCGATCCCGCCATAGGCTGGATTCGCTGGAAGTATCCTGTCCCATGAGCTGGGCTATCCGAGGAAGCTTGTTGTAGCGCTGCTCGTCGGCCAGATTGCGTGCTCCGATCTCCGTTCCCATATACCAGCCGTTGAATGGAGCGGCCGTATAGATGATGCCGCCGATCTCAAGCTGCATGTCCGAAATGATGGGTACCGCGTACCACTTCAATCCTTCCTCTATGAGCGCTGGCATCTCAGGATGCTCCAAGGAAACTTCCATTACGCAGGAGCGGGGGATCTCACGCCATTCTGGAGGCTCATGTCCCTGCTGTACAACGAGTGGCAGCACATCATGCGGGGACATGTCTCCCTGCCATCCTAGTCCCATGCATTCTTTTGTAAAAGAGATGGATGCCGGGTCTCCAATGATACCGCTTGGCGTTTCATAACCCGCATACCGTATCAGCTGATGGTTTTTGATGATTAGGGGTTCCTCCCCTGGACGTGCAGCTCTGAATATCGTAATCTTAGGTACGATTCTGCCGCCATTGGTGGCGCTCTCGATATGATCGATAAGAGCGGATAGAATATCCGAGGATTCTGTTAGATGCCGGGCATCGGTTACATGAAGGCGATCCCAGAACAACCTGCCGATGCAACGATTACTGTTTCGCCAAGCGATTTTTGCCCCAAGGATCAGTTCCTCTGACGTATGCTCATACGTACCTGTCAGCTCAATCTGCTCGCGGATGTCCTTCAACCGGGCTTCCGCTTCCTCTTCCTCTATGGTTCGGTTTAGTTCTGTATAACAGAGCGTAATAAACTGCTTCGCCGACTGGAAAAGATCAGTATGATGCAAGTTGTTATTCACAAGAAGGTCTCCTTTACTATGCACGTACTTAAATATAGAATAACACTCTCGCAAAACGAAAAAGGTAGGAGAGTCCTACAATTGCTTGAACAAAGGAACCGGAGGTCCTTAATCCTGAAGCCCTTTATTGAAGATAGGGGGGAATTGGGGTAAGATTTAAGGTACATTTCGATCTGAAATGACATATGGTATCACTGTGAGCCAAGATTATGACAAGAAGGAAGCGGTGGGTTCGTGCAGCAAGCAATCGCAATACTAGACTCGGGTGTGGGCGGGCTGACTGTCGCAAAAGAAGTGATGAGACAGCTCCCGAGAGAGAAAATTATTTATTTTGGAGATACAGCCCGCGCACCCTACGGACCCCGTACACCGGAAGAAGTCCGTTTATTTACGGAGCAAATTGTAGACTATTTAATTCAATATGACCCCAAAATGATCGTCATCGCCTGTAATACGGCCACGGCAGCAGCGCTTGATTATATTTCATCCAAAGTGCCTGTGCCGGTCATTGGTGTCATTCACCCCGGCGCGCGAGCCGCGATAAGCGCTACAAAGACAGGCAACGTCGGAGTTATTGGTACAGTTGGAACTATTGGCAGCGGAGCATATACAGCCGCTCTGAAACAGCTGTCACCTTATGTAGAAGTGGAGAGCCAGGCTTGCCCTGAACTGGTCCCCCTCGTCGAACACGGACTGTTTCGTTCGAAGGAATCCTTGCAGGTTGTACAGGAATCGCTGAGAGGGATCAAGGATTCTCCAATTGATTGTCTCATTCTGGGCTGTACACATTATCCGTTTCTCATGAATACGATTCAAACCGTCATGGGACGTGGAGTGAAGCTGATCAGCTCTGCCGATGAGACGGCTCGCGAAGTCAGTACCATTCTTTACGATAAAGGGCAGCTCGCGAGCAGCGAAGAGAGTCCGGTGCATCAGTTCTTCTGTACGGGTGACCCGGTGATTTTCCAAAGCATTGCAACCGAATGGCTTGGAGATCATATCAAGCGGACGCCTGTTGTATGGCAAATTACTAAGCTATAATCAACAATTCATGCTTTAGATTTCTCGGAGAATACAAGGGGATCACCCAAGGTTTAGGCAGGCAGGACAAGGAACTACCTTGTATGCCTGCCTATTTATATGGGCAATTAAGGGAAGCGGTATTGTTGTTAATGGTATTCTCAACTTGTAATGCTCTATATGATACATGTTGGACAAACGGCAGCTCATATACATGGAATGGACGCTAATCGAAGCGGTTTTGCCGCGGAAAGGAAATCCATTATGCAGCAATATGTCGTGCAGAAAGGCGATACACTCAGACGCGTAGCAGCCAGACATAGTCTGGCCTATGAACAGCTGATTACGGCAAATCCATGGGCGGCCCAGCAGCCATATCTTCAGCAGGGTCAGATGTTATATCTTCCGGCCTCGCTGCGTCGCAGGTATGTCATCCAGGAGCAAGATACGCTAGATAGCATTGCCTTGACTTTTCGATTTCGAAAGGAGGCACTGGTGGAACTGAATCCTGGATTATCGGCGACTCATCTTCCCCAGGGCAAAACGGTAGTCCTCCCAGTTTCCACAGATAAACACTTAATACGATTATCCGGTGAGTATGGGCCGGCAGATCTGGAGCGGGACATCGGTGAGATGCAGAGGCGCTATCCTGCAGTGGAGTGGAGCATCATCGGTAGAAGTGTATTAGGCAAACCCTTGTATGCTGCCAAAATCGGCGAGGGTCCAAAACATCTGCACATAAATGCCGCGCTCCATGCGAATGAATGGATCACCACCCCTTGTCTAATGCGATTCTTGGAAGAGTACAGCCGATCATTAGCCCATCAGTCGCCTGATTATCTGCAGAATACGGATGAGTGGTATCGGAACTATACATTATGGGTTGTGCCGATGGCAAATCCGGATGGCGTCGAGCTCGTCCAAGAAGGAGTTACTCCCGTACATCCCTTTTATGGCCGCCTGCTCGAATGGAATGGTGGACGTGAAGACTTCCGACGGTGGAAGGCAAATGTGAATGGTGTGGATTTGGGGGATCAATTTCCTGCGCATTGGAATGAGGAGGTTGCACGCAGAGGGAAGTATCGCCCGTCGCCACAGGATTATGCTGGGACTAAACCGCTTAGCGAACCGGAAGCTGAAGCCGTTTATGAGCATACGCTGGGGATCTGTCCGATTCGAGCCATCTCGCTTCACAGTCAAGGCAAGGAAATTTATTGGAATTATAGAGACTACGAGCCCCCCGAAAGCGAGAAGATGGCACGGATATTGGGGCAGGCCGGCGGCTATCGCCCAGTCAAGCTGCAGGGCAGTGATGCGGGATATAAAGACTGGTTCATTCAGCATTTTCGGAAGCCGGGCTTTACAGTTGAAATTGGTTACGGGATTAATCCACTGCCGCTTGAAGATTTTGAAGATCTGTGCGTTGAGGTGAGAGCTATTCTGTCTGCGTTCATGACTTTGGAGTAAAAGCATATGAAACGCAAGTATCTACGGGAGCGTATATTGAGAACAAGAGGCCGCTGCTCATCTGGTTAAAAGCGGGGGCCCTCTTTCACGTTCTGAGCGATGACGGCTTTTCTCGTTCCACTGATGGCTAATTTCTTAGAGTTTCGTAAATTGGGTAATGATATAGGCAAGCAGTTGGAATGGAGGGAACACCTATGAAGTGGAGAAGATTATGGTCGCTTCGACGCTGGTCGCATGTATTCCAGAGGATATTCGGTTATTTGGCCTCTTCCCGGATTGCATTAGGGGACAAGCTGCTATTTCTGATTCCGGTTGCCCTGTATTGGGTGCTGCCGGATGTTATGCCTTTGCTTCCGATTGATGATATCGGGTTTACGATGCTGCTGATGAACTGGTTTGTATCCCGGGTTGAACGGAAATATCCAGGCTTACTTGAGAAGGACCAGGGTACGGCAAAACGTGTTCGTTAAAGAGAGCAGGATTAATACCAATCCGATATGGCTTGTGCCCTTGCGAAAAAGTCGACAGGGGTCTACAATAACATATTGAATGAATCATCCGTGAGGAGATGTATATGCATGAAATGTAAAATAACCCGCAATGCGGCTAAGGTTATAAAGCGAGAATTGGACAAGGAAGAGAACAAGGGTAAGAAACTTCGCGTTCTGGTCACCCACGCTCATGGGGATCATGCCCATTACGGTCTTGATCTGGATACACCTAAAGAAAGCGATGTCGTGGTTTCCACGGATAAGGAGATCGATGTCATCCTGGAGGCGGGACAAGCCTTTTTGGACGGCGTCAAAATCGACTATCTCTATTTTCCCGAGGAAGGCTTTGTGATTACAAATCCGTCCCAAGGCAATCACGGCGACCACTAGGTTACTTCAGAATAAAGAGGGTATTAATTCATGGCTAATGATATACGCGTTTGCGAGAAGTGCAAACATACTAGATTGAAGTCCATCATCCCGAAAATCCAAAAAATGGCACCGGACGCCGACATAAAGATCGGTTGTAAATCCTACTGCGGCCCTTGCGGCAAACGCGCATTTATTTATGTTAATGGCCGGTATGTCAGTGCGCCTACAGAGGATGAAGTACTGGAGAAGGCTAAACCGTTCATCAAATGATGAGCCGTTAAGAAGCACTTCGGAGAAGAATTCACAAAAAAACCTTCTAAGAGTATAGTTCCTGGCTCTGCCATCCATCCTAAGAGGGCAACAGGAACGACAACTTTAGAAGGGAGCGTCCATTATGAACAGTCATGATTCCAGTCTTCATTCCAACAGTCCCAGCAACAGTGCATTAGATTCCGTAGAGAGGCTGCATCGTGCCGTTTCGTCAGCGATGTCCCATCCAACGGATCAGTTGATTCAGCAAGCAGAGAATTCGCTATCCCATACAGAGCGAGCAGTTGCCCAGGTGACTGATCAGGCGAACCGAAATGCGGTTGAACTGGCTGAAGAATTGCTGGGGGAAGAGAAGGAACGACTGTCCAAGCTTCGTTCAAGTGATAAGTAGTTATATCCGTTGCAGCCCGTTCAAGAGCTTTTGAGCTTTTGAACGGGCTTTTTTGTTGCAGATGTGAGATAGAGCCTTAATTTGAAAATGCCTGAGGGGAAGCCTCGATAAGGTAACCAACTTGTTATTTGGTTTCACCGCGTTCGCCGCCACCACTTGCTTTAAACTGCTTCAGCAAATCATATGTGATGACTTGGTCCGAGATCTTCAGCTCTTTCTGAGTCTCGTCATAACCTTCACGACATGCTTGAATGTCAGTGGGCTGGCGCGTTGCTAAATCGTAGCAAGTTCCACCCTCAAGTCCTGCTGTTTCCGAAGGAAGGTAGAATACATTTTCATCGGAAAAAGCACCGCTGCGCAGCGGAATCAGACGCGGACGCTCATCAAATAGCTGGCTCCCGATCCAGTAATACGGCTCGGATGACACACCAAGAAGATGAAGAATGCTCGGGGTCACATTCATCATGCCCGCGGCCTCGGGATATACTCCGGCGTTCCCACCATCAGGCAGGCGGATGAGCAAAGGCACTTGGTTCATTATTTGCTCCATGTCGAGGGCATTCAGCTTCCGTCCGAGAAATTTCTCATAGTCCGGTTGGTCCTTGATGGAATTATCATGGTCCCCATAGATGATCAGGATGGTGTTATCCCACAGTCCTTGCTGCTTCATTTGATCCACAAACTGGCCGAAGGCTTCATCAACATAATGGATAGATTGCAAGTAGTTCCCGAATATCGTGCCTTCGAACTCCCCCGTATCCAGCTTGCGGCCATCTTTTGGGACGTAATACGGATGATGGCTCGTTAACGTAATCAGGAAGGAATAGAAGGGCTGCTGGATGTCCTTCATATAACTCAGTGATTGTGCAAAAAACGCCTTGTCACTCAGCGACCACCCCTGAACATCAGTCATCTCAAAGTCTTTCTTGCTGAAAAAACGGTCATACTTCATCTCTCGATACATTGTTGTTCGGTTCCAGAAGCTGCTGTCATAAGCATGAAAGGCATTAGCAGCATAGCCTTGCTCTTTCAAAATCTCCGGCAGTGTATCGTATTTACGGTCGGCATATCTCGTAAATACCGAACCGGTGGGCAGGGGAAGCAGGGAACTGTGTGTAACAAAGTCCGCATCGGATGTTCGTCCCTGTCCGGTTTGATGATAGAAATTGCTAAAGTACATGCTGTCTTTCATTAATTGGTTGAAGTTGGGTGTGATCTCCTGTCCTTCGATCGATTGGCCGATCACAAAATTCATGAAGGCTTCCGTCTGAATCATAATGACATTGCTGCCTTTATACTTGCCGAACATAGCATCGGTACCGGCTGGCACTGCACGTTTGGCATCAAACCACGCCTTAACCTGCTCGGTTTCTTCTTCAGCCAGCTTAGGCTGACCCAATAGATGATCCCGGCCGTAACGGTACATATCATATCCATGGAAGCCAATCAGCCCCGTCACATTATAAAGCGTAATATTCCACCAATTGCCTTCAAAGAGACCGACGGCCCATGTATCTGATGCTCTCTTAATCGGAACAAAGGTCATGGCAATGCCAAGGATGAGAGCCAGCGTTCCTGTCACCAAGCGCCGAAGTACCCGTGCCCGCCGCTGCTGACGGTATTCACCCGGGAACCCATTGGCTATGAAGGCCCTTTTACGTTTGCGGAACACTATTGCAGCGGTAAACGGAACGATAAGAAGCCAATCAATAAAAAATAGCAGGTCGACGCCATGAACCAGGGAACGGATGCTGTCCCCGAGCGATCCGACTTGCCCGGCCTGCATGAGCACAGGCACCGTGATGAAATCATCGAAGTACCGATAGTAGATCAGATCGGCGTATACGATCCCTGTCCAGACCAAATTTAATAAAGTTAATGATACCAGCCGGCCTCTTGCCGGAAGCCACAGGGTCCAGAAGGAGATCAGCAGGAGCGAGCCGACAGCAATCACATAGTCGGCCTGATCCAGCTTCATATTGGCAATATGGAGTTGATGATCCAGCATGATCAGCTTGTACATCATGAGAATCAGGAATAGCGGATAAGCGGTGTACCGGTAATGCAGTCCTTTGGAGACCCGGCTTTGGATATCAGTCCATGATGGTGATGAACGCACGAAGGCCATCCTCCTTTTCAACAGAATTTTCGAATTTCGAATTAAGTTCATTAGAGCGAAACTTGCTTGATAGCGATAGCAAAACAAAATAATGCCATATATCCGTCTGGATACGCTACTTATTATAGCTTGTCCGAATATGATTTCAAACGCCAGTCGAGCCCAAAAAGCCGCCCGTAGGCGGCATGGCTTATAGCATTATTCTGTCACTGGTTTGTTGCGCGGAGGCAAGGGGCCGAGATATTGATAGTACTGGCATTCAATACGGCCATTGAACAATTTACGGCGTTTCTCCGCCTTGCGGCCGAAGTAATGTTCAAACTGCTTGGTCGGACTGATTGCAAAGAAGGACCATGTTGGTAGAGAGTGCATGACGGATCCAAATTGTCGGATCAGACGTTCAACTTCCTCTTTCTCACTTAAGCGTTCGCCATAAGGGGGATTGGTGATAATGCAACCATACTCCCCTTCAGGAATGGCTTTGACAGCAGGGAGCACCTTAAAGTCGATTTCGCCAGCGAGGCCGGCACTCTTGGCTGCAGCCTTGGCCACCTCGATCGCTTTCGGATCAATGTCGCTTCCGGCAATATGAAGCGGAATATCATCTGTTACGGCGTCAAAGGCTTCCTCACGAGCGTCTTCCCAGCGTTCGTCGCCTATGATGTCCCATTGCTCCGATGGAAACGAGCGGCGCAGTCCGGGTGCGATATTCCAGGCCATCATTGCGGCTTCGATCAGGATCGTTCCGGAACCGCAGCACGGGTCATACAGTGGGCGATGCGGGCCCCAGCGGCTTAGCTGCAGCAAAGCGGAAGCCATGGTTTCCTTGAGCGGAGCTTCCGTAACCAGCTTGCGGTAGCCGCGTTTATGTAGGGCGGGTCCCGTCGTATCTAGCGTCAATAGGGCCCGATCCTTGAGCAGAGATACCTCGATTACATACCGTGGACCATCCTCGGGGAACCACTCGGTATGATGGGAGAGCTTTAGCTTCTCCACGATTGCTTTTTTTACGATGCCCTGACAGGCGGGAACACTGCTGAGCTGCGATTTATGGGATCGTCCTTCAACAGGGAACTCACCATCCGCCGGAATCCAATCTTCCCAAGGAAGTGCCTTTGTTCCTTCAAAGAGCTCATCGAAGGTAAGTGCCTTAAATTCTCCCATCTTGACGAGAATACGATCCGAGGTCCGTAGCCACAGATTGCAGCGGCAAATATCGATCAGGTCACCTGAAAAGGTAACTCTTCCATTCTCTACTTCCATGTCGGTATACCCGAGCTCTTTAAGCTCGCGGGCAACGACGGCTTCAAGCCCCATGGGGGCAGTCGCGATCAATTGTAATCGAGGCATTAACGATGTCAACTCCATTTAACATGTGTACGGCGATAAACGCCGCCAGTTTAATCTATATAGTATAGGCGATTGCATTGACTAAGACAATTATCATATGATAGTTCTCGTTAGGTTTAACGGGAAAAAATGATACATTGCCAAGAAGAAGGAGGCAGCTCTATTGCTTACCACCCCTGATGATTATGTTAACCAATTATACCCGGAGGATGAAGGGCTACAGCTTGTGCTTGAGGCAATCCGCGAGCAAGGAATGCCGGAGGTCTCGGTGGCGCCGGCATACGGCCGCCTGTTGACCATGCTGGTTCAGACGGCAGGCGCGCGGCATATTCTCGAAATCGGTGCACTTGGCGGTTATAGCGGCATCTGTCTGTGCCGGGGTCTTCCCGAGGACGGCAAGCTCACCTCCCTGGAATTGAAGGAAGAATACGCTGCGCTGGCAGGCAGGCATCTGGAGAAGGCCGGATTCAAGGATCGGGTGGAATACCGGATCGGTCCAGCAGCGGACAGCTTATCAGCATTGAAGCAGGAAGGGCGTAAATTCGACTTCTTCTTTATTGACGCGGATAAGGAGAATTATCCTCTATATCTGGAGTATGCGATGGAGCTTGCCAATCCAGGCGCCCTGATCGCAGGGGACAACTGCTTCTTGCGGGGCAGAACGTTGAACTCGGAGAAGAACGGACCTTCCGTTCAGGCCGTGCGCCGTTTTAACGAGATCATCGCCTCTGATGAGAGGCTTGTCAGCACGCTGCTGCCTGCTTATGATGGGTTGATTCTCGCCCGTGTGAAATGAGAAATCATCATAACCATATAGAGGGTTGTCCTTCGGGTCTATAGAAGACCAGGGGACAACCCTCTTTTTGGTTCATGATGAGATTGTGAGTCTAGCTCTGAGTGCCCCTAAGTCACGAAAAGACAGGCGCCCCATCAGATTAACGGTATTTAGGTGAAGGGTGGTGGGAGAACAGCTTTCTTCTCACCCAGATCATGTTGATGATCAGCAGGCAGCCCGAAGTGATAAATAGTCCTTCTATTCCGATGAAGCCTGATAAAAATCCGCCAATGACCGCACCCAGCATATTGCCAAGTGCAAGGGAGCTTGTGTTGAAGCCGAAGGAGCGGCTCTCCATGCCGTCCGGTGTATAGGAGCGAATCAGAGCGTTTACGCTGGGGAGCAAGCCGCCCATGAATACGCCCATCATAAAGCGTACGATGATTAACTGCCATACCGATTGAACAAAAGCCTGTGGTATCAGTGTAAGTCCCGTACCGATCAAGGCATACGTCAATATGCGATGGGCACCAACCTTATCGCTAAGTTTGCCGAGGATCGGGGAGGCAATCATATTTGAGAGGCCTGTTACAGCGACTACGAAGCCGGCCCATATGGCAATGTCTGCCGCGGTTCCGTGAAGCTTCTGAACATACAGCGGAAGCAGCGCCATAGGACTGATCATAGCGAATTGAAGCAGGAACGTAACGGCGAATAGCGACGGGAGTTGTGGAATGTGGCTGAGCTCCTTAAGTCCCGCTATAACCGAAGGCTGAGGTATCTTCGCTGCTTGCTCGCGGTTGAAATTCTCTTTAACCATGAACAAGGCGAGCAGCGAAGCTGCAAATATCAGTCCGCCTGTTATATAGAAGATGGGCCGAAATCCAACCCAGCTGGCCATAAGTCCACCAATTAACGGACCAAGTATCGTGCCTGCAACTTGTCCGGATTGCATGATACCCATCGCGAATCCCATGCGATTCTTGGGTGTCGTGCCCGATACGAGAGAGATCGCCGCAGGGTTAAATCCCGAGATTGTACCATTCAACAGGCGCAGCACCAGCAGATGCCACGGGTGGGTGGCAAAGCCCATACAGGCAATGACAAGCGCCATACCGAATCCCGAGCGCAGCAGCATCAGTTTACGACCGTATTTGTCTGCGACTTTTCCCCAGATGGGCTGAAAAATGAATGATGTCAGGAAGTTGGCCGCGAATATCAACCCGGCCCATACTCCTATTTCCCGGTCTCCAACGACATTCAGGTCTTGCGCCAAATATAATGTCAGGAACGGGGTGATCATGGTCATTCCCGAATTGACCAAGAATTGACCAAACCATAGTACAATGAGATTAATTTTCCATCTAGCCAATATGCCCTTCACTTCCTTTCTAAGCTGTCCGTGGCAGAATGAACCGGACTGATGGAAATCTGTCCTAAAAAAAGCCGTTCTTCCAGTATAGCATATTTAAAAAATGCCAAAGGCCAACAATGTCATAAGATTGTCATGTGATTTTCATAGGATGTCCCTGCAAGGCGGTTGTTACTTACTTTTAAAAAGGGCATAATGGTCTTTAAGAGACTTTTTATATTGATGGGGGCCTAATCATGACTTATAATGATCAGTTTATCCGTGCTTGCCGAAAGCAGGAGGTAAGCCACGTTCCTGTATGGTACATGCGACAAGCAGGACGCTACGACCCGGAGTATCGAAAGATCAAAGAAAAGTATTCCTTACTTGAAATATGCAGTCAACCGGAGCTGGCAGCAGAAGTAACCTTGATGCCAGTACGCAAGCTCGGCGTCGATGCGGCTATTTTATATTCCGATATTATGAATCCTGTTGCCTCAATCGGGATAGACTTCGATATTGTGAAGAATATCGGTCCTGTGATTGACAATCCGATCCGCTCAGCGGCGGATATTGAGAAGCTTCGTCCGATTGATGTGGAGGGGGATCTTGGACATGTCCTCGAGACCATCCGAATTTTGGACAAGGAGCTGGAAGTACCTCTGATTACGTTCGCCGGGGCGCCCTTCACGATTGCGAGTTATCTCATTGAGGGAAGACCATCCAAAAACTATCTCCGCACGAAAGAACTTATGTACAGCGAGCCGAAGGTATGGTTCTCGCTGATGGACAAGCTTGGCGACATGGTTATCACTTATTTGCGTGCTCATGTTGCTAACGGCGGGAAAGCATTTCAATTGTTTGATAGCTGGGTGGGTGCGTTGTCTTCACAGGATTTCCAGACATACGTCCTTCCAACCATTAAACGCATCTTCTCAGAGCTTCAGGATCTACACGTTCCGAAAATTTACTTCCCAGGTGTAAGCTCAGGGGAACTGCTGCCTACCCTTACGGAGCTCAGCGTTGATGTCATCGGTCTTGATTGGAGAGTGTCCATAACCGAAGGCCGCCGCCGTTTAGGGCATAAGTATGCTGTTCAGGGAAATCTGGACCCGACCGTTCTGACCGGTCCGATGACGGTCATTCAGCAGTATGCCAAGGAGATTATCGATCAGGGAATCCAGGAGCCGGGCTTTGTATTTAATCTGGGCCATGGATTATTCCCGGAAGCTTCGCTTGAGAAGCTGCGTGATTTAACGTCGTACATTCACGAATACTCCGCTCAAGCCATTAAGGCAGGGGCACAACGCTCGTAATTGGCGAATATTCTATTAGTCAGAGGTGAGAGGGTATGAAGAACAGAATTGGTGTATTGGTAATGTCCTACGGCACACCTGAAAGCATGGAAGGAATCGAAAGCTATTATACACATATCCGCCGGGGAAATAAGCCGTCGGAGGAGCAGCTCAAAGAGCTGACTGACCGCTATGAGGCCATCGTGGGAGGCGTGTTTCCACTTCGCGCGAACACGGATCGGCAGGTTCGTTCACTCCAGGATACCCTTAATGCGGATCCCCGAGCTATCGATCTGGAATTTGTATGCTATCAGGGATTGAAGCACGCAGCCCCATATATTGAAGATGGTGTTGAGCAGATGGTGAAGGATGGCATTAAGGAAGCAGTCGGTATCGTGCTAGCTCCTCATTACTCCACCATGAGCATCGGTTCCTATGTGAAGCGCGCTCAGGCTAAAGCGGATGAACTGGGACTGGAAATTTCGTTCGTGGAGAGCTATCACATGCATCCAAAACTGATCGAGGCTTTTGCAGACCGGGTGTCTGCCAAGCTGAATCAATTTGAGGAAGCTGGAGCTGATCGGGACAGTGTGAGAGTATTATTCAGTGCTCACAGCTTGCCAGAGCGTATTTTGTCAATCGGCGATCCTTATCAGGATCAACTGCTTGAAACATCCAAAGCCGTAGCCGAGAAGGCAGGTTTGAAACAGTGGCAGTTTACTTGGCAAAGCGCCGGACGGACGGCTGAGCCTTGGCTTGGTCCAGATATTCTGGATACGCTGCAAACGCTGAATAAGGAAGAGCAGGTGGAGGATGTGCTGGTTGCGCCTGTCGGCTTCGTCTCCGATCATCTGGAAGTGCTCTATGATCTGGATATCGAGGCCAAGAGCATTGCGAAGGAAATGGATATGCGGCTTGAACGCATTGACTCCCTGAACAGTGATCCACTCTACATGGAAGCGCTCAGTGATTCCGTGATCACCTTGATTGGTCTGTGAATGTGTTATAGTACATCCAAACATGAATAGAAGCAGTACCTTAGAACTCTCCGGCAGCGGGGGGTTCTATTCTTTACCTGGAAGCTGGTATAATGGGAGAAGTGATTCATAACGTGATTTTTATTAGTTTAGTTAAATAAGCGAATAAGTAAATAGAGGAGTGACTTATGCAACTGTCACGATCAGAGAAGAGCAAAGCTGAGAAGAAGGCCCGTAAGCAGAAGACCGGCCAAATCTGGCTAATTCTAAACATTTGCCTGATTATATTGATTGCAGCTTTGCTAGTCTATCATTTTAAGTTTAAAGAAGGTCCGCTGCAGCAAACGGCCTCCTTGCCAGGTATGCCGGACTTTGGCATGGAAGAAACTCATGCAGATAATCCGGGCCCCGGACACCTAACGGACGGCGAGGGAACCAATCAGGATCCGGCGAAGTCAACCGGAGACGACGAGCCTCCTGACCCAGATATACCCGGACAGGAAAATAACGGAACGGATGAAGCTGCCGATCCCGATGGATCGAAGCGGGTGGTTATGCATTTTGCCGGGGATACCTTATTCTCTGGCAAGGTTGGGGAACTGCTTAAGAAGCAAGGGTATGATTATCCATATGAGCACTTGGGTTCAACATTTCTTGAGGATGATCTTACCGTGCTGAATCTGGAAACACCGGTTACGACGGGAGGCGTTGGTGCGGCCAACAAACAATTTGTGTTCAAGTCCTCCCCGGATGTACTTCTAGCCATGCGAGAAGCAGGCGTAGAGGCTGTGAATCTGGCTAACAATCATATCCTGGACCAAGGCCAGGAAGGACTGCTGGATACGTTGAAACATTTGCAGGACCAAGATATTCGGTACGTAGGAGCCGGCCGGAATGAGGAAGAGGCCTTTCAGGCCCAGTATTTTGAACTCCAAGGCATGACGGTTGCTTTACTGGGGTTTAGCCGGGTTCTTCCAGAAACTTCGTGGTATGCACTCGAGAACAGGCCGGGGGTAGCCGGGGCATATGACCATGTGCTGCCCAAGGCGGTTGAAGCCATCCGGGAGGCTCGGTCCAAGGCTGATCTGGTGGTCGTTATTGCGCATTGGGGAGAAGAGCTGCACAAGACGCCGAATGGCCATCAGATCAATCTGTCACGCGCATTTATCGACGGTGGGGCTGACCTGATTATCGGCGGGCATCCGCATGTCTTGCAAGGATTGGAGCAATACAAGGGCAAATGGATTGCTTACAGTACCGGTAATTTTATCTTTACCAAATCTTCGAATGCCGATACATGGAAAACAGCGGTTTTCCGAGCTTCATGCAGTAAGGAAGGAGACTGCGATCTGCAGCTGACCCCTTACCGGACAGAGATCGGGCAGGTTATTCCACTAGAAGGAGAAGAAGCGGCTTCTGTGCTTAAAGAGGTGCAGAAACGTTCTATCGGTGGTGTCAAAATAACGGAGACTGGGGAAGTTATATCAGGAAAACCAACGGACTAATTCGTGAACAGTGACAGCAAGGAGGTTCCACCATGGACAATTTATGTGTGGCGCACCGCGGCTTTTCCGCAAAAGCACCTGAAAACACGCGCACAGCGATTCAGATGGCGATGGATGAGCCTTTTGTGCAATGGATGGAAATTGATGTGCAGTTGACTCAGGACGGGGTCCCTGTCGTGATTCATGACTATAGTGTAGATCGAACGACGAGCGGGAAAGGCAAGGTCAAGGATCTAACCTGGCAGCAAATCCGGAGAATGGATGCCGGTGAATGGAAGGGACGCCAGTTCAGGGGAGAGCAGGTTCCTTCACTCGATGAGGTGCTGCAGCTTGTCAAGGGACGATTAAAGCTTAATATCGAGCTGAAAACGAGCGGAAATATGTATCCTAATCTCGAGGAGGCTGTGCTGGAACGGATTCATGCCCATCGGATGCTTGCGGATGTTGTACTCACTTCGTTTGAGCCGAAAGCTTTGATCAAAGCAAAGGAATTGGATTCGGACGTGAATACGGGGCTTATTATTGATGCCCATCCACGTAATCTTTTGGCAAGATTGAAGCAAATGAAATGTTCTTTTTTATCGATTGGATTCTCTCACCTTGATGCGGCTTTCGCGTCAGATCTGGTGAAGAACGGTATTACGCCTATGGCTTGGACAGTGGACGATGCGAAGAGCATGAGGTCGCTGGCCAGGATGAATCCGGCTATTATGATCTGCACAAATCGGCCGGATACATGGAGTCAGACCTTTATTCATAAAATTGCACCAAAGGTTCCATTCTGGAGAAGAAAATGGAGGTTTTAATATATGTGTGCTTTAGTAAATAACGTTTATTGTGTAGGCCGTAATTATCAACTGCATGCCGAGGAGCTTGGCAATGCCGTACCTGAAGAGCCGATGATCTTTTTGAAGTCTTCGCATGCCGTCGTTCCGATGAATGGCAGTGTTCTGAAGCTGCCGATGGACCGCGGCAGTCTGCATTTTGAAGGAGAGCTTGTCATTCAGCTGGCGGAGGATTATAGTCCTGGAAAAAGCGTAGACGAGCTTGTAAAAACGATGGCACTTGGCATTGATTTCACGCTGCGTGATGTTCAATCAGCCATTAAAGCGAAGGGACACCCTTGGACGGCGGCCAAAGCGTTTAAATCTTCTGCGCCGCTTACACCATCCATTGCGTTCCCGGGGACTGCGGAGCTGGCGGATGTTGATTTTACGGTATGGAAGAACGGCCAGATGGTACAGCTGGGGAATGTGAAGGATATGATCTTCTCCCTTCAGCATATCATTGATTATATAGGCGAGAATTATGGTCTTGGTAAAGGCGATTTAATCTTTACGGGTACTCCGGCTGGTGTTGGACCAACGGAATCCGGCGATGTATTTGAGCTCTTCTGGGGCGATGTACGTCTGGGGCGCTGTGAAATCGGTTAATCCGGCATGTTTTTATTATGGGAGGGATCATGGATGGATTGGCTGATCGGTGCGGCAGGCGCCATCATCGTGGCAGGAGCCGCATACAGGAAAAGATCGCTGTCGGGTTCCGGAGCCGCAGCCGCTATTTTGATGGGGACTATATATTACGGAGCAGGGAACGTATTTTGGTTCGGAACCCTGCTTCTTTTTTTCATCACGTCTACACTTCTTTCACGGTATGGAAAAAAGCGTAAGGCAGATTTGGAGAAATCCTATGCCAAGACGGGTCGGCGGGATGCTGGACAAGTATTCGCCAATGGAGGAATTGGTATGGTGCTGTGCCTATTGCATGCATGGGTACCATCTGATCTCTGGGTATTTCTGTTTATTGGTGTTATGGCTACGGTTACGGCGGATACCTGGGCCACGGAGCTTGGCAGCCTTAGCCGCAAGCCTCCGCGTTCCGTGCTGAACGGGAAGGTACTGACTGCCGGGGAATCCGGTGGCGTCTCATGGATTGGCTCTACCGCTGCAGCGGCAGGGAGCATTCTGATTGGGGCGGGTGGATGGTTACTAGCGGTATGGAGTGGCATGGAGGCAGACATATTACCCTATGTGCTGGCAGCCCTTGCGGGCGGATTGGTTGGTGCTTTTGCCGATTCGTACCTTGGGGCGACCTTGCAAGTGATGTATCGCTGCCGAGTGTGCGGTAAGTCGGTGGAGGTATCACAGCACTGCGGCGAAGCTACCGAGCGCACACACGGGTATTCCTTGATGTCCAACGATGCAGTTAATCTGATCAGTTCACTTCTTGGCGGCGCGGCGGCATATGGGATTGCCGTCCTTTTTGCGTTATAATGTATCCATCTTGCCAATGAACGAGTGACCAAAGAAATCTATAGATATAAGTAGGGATCATAACAATGAATATTTTGACCGTCGAACAGGTAACAAAAACGTATGGTGACAAAATTCTGTTTCAAGATGCGTCCTTCGGAATGGAGGATCAGGATAAAATCGGTATCATCGGTGTAAATGGTACAGGGAAATCGACATTCCTGCGCATCATTGCAGGACTCGAGCCGTCCGACTCGGGGAGAATATCGATGGGCAATCGCATCCGGGTGCGTTATCTGGCCCAGAATCCGGAGTTTGATCCGGATATAACGGTCCTGCAGCAGGTGTTCGAAGGTGATCTGCCGGAGATGAAGGCAGTGCGGGAGTACACCGAAACGATGGAACTGCTGGAGCTGAATCCGAGTCATGAGGAGCTGCAGCAGAAACTGCTAAAGCTCAATCAAACGCTGGATACGCTGCAGGCGTGGCAGCTGGAGAGCGATGCAAAAACCATTCTGTCCAAGCTGGGGATTCGGAATTACGAGGCGAAGATGGGGACACTGTCTGGCGGCCAGCGTAAACGGGTGGCATTAGCCGCTGCTTTAATCCAGCCTTCCGATCTGCTCATATTAGACGAGCCGACGAACCATATCGACAATGAATCCGTAGCCTGGTTGGAGCAGTATTTGCAAAAGCGGCGCGGCGCCCTGCTCATGATTACGCATGATCGGTATTTTCTCGACCGGGTAGCTAATGTTATGCTGGAGCTGGATCATGGACGGCTGTTCCGATATGAAGCGAATTACAGCCGATTCCTGGAGCTGAAGGCAGAGCGCGAGGAGCGTGAAGCCGCTTCTGAGCAAAAACGCCAGAATTTGCTGCGCAGTGAGCTGGCCTGGATTCGCAGAGGCGCGAAAGCCCGGACGACCAAGCAGAAGGCAAGGATTGAACGCTTCGAGAAGCTCAAGGATCAGGAGATTCTGCACAGCTCGGGAGAACTGGACGTCTCGGTGGCTTCTACTCGACTGGGGCGCAAAATTCTGGAGATCGAAGGTCTCCAAAAGAAGATCGACGATAAAATATTAATTCAGGACCTTTCTTACATCGCTGTTCCCGAGGACCGCATAGGTATTGTAGGTCCGAACGGAAGTGGTAAATCCACGCTGCTCAATCTGATTGCAGGCAGGCTTCAGCCTGATGGCGGGGAGGTTA
This sequence comes from Paenibacillus solani, assembly GCF_001277345.1. Classification (GTDB taxonomy): domain Bacteria; phylum Bacillota; class Bacilli; order Paenibacillales; family Paenibacillaceae; genus Paenibacillus_AQ; species Paenibacillus_AQ solani. Next base: position 3,445,563 of record NZ_LIUT01000001.1, on the reverse strand, counting down.
TCCTTGGACCGACAGTCAAGCTCGGTTATTTCACGCAGGAGCATCAGGAGATGGATGGCAGCCAGCGCGTGATTGAATATATCAAGGATGAAGCAGAGGTAGTACGTACGGCAGACGGTTCGGCGATTACCGCAGCCCAGATGCTCGAGCGCTTCCTGTTCCCGCCCGCACTGCAATGGACGCCGATTGCGAAGCTCTCCGGAGGAGAGAAGCGCCGGCTGTATCTTCTGCGAGTGCTGATGAGCGCGCCGAATGTGCTGCTGCTTGATGAGCCGACCAATGATCTGGATATTCAGACATTGTCCGTTCTGGAGCAGTATCTGGATGAGTTTCCGGGCGTCTGCATCGTGGTGTCCCATGACCGGTTCTTCCTGGATCGAACGGTGGACAAAATTATGGCGTTTGAGGGGGATGGACATATCCGTGTCCATGTCGGCTCTTACAGCGAATATGCGGAATGGATGCAGCGTCATGGTGGAGAATCTGCCGGGAGCAAGACGGAAGCCTCTGTACCCAAATCTTCTTCAGGGAGCAACGAAGGAACAGGCAGCGGTTCAACACAAGAATCCCCAAGAGAGCGCTTGAAATTCAGCTATAAAGAACAGCGGGAGTATGAACAGATAGATGGTCTCATCGAATCTGCAGAGGGCAAGCTGGCATCGATTCAATCCGAGATGGAGACTGCTGGCAGCGATGCAGCCCGGCTTCAGGAGCTGATGAAGGCTCAGGAGGAAACGGAAGGCGAGCTCGAGCATCTGATGGAGCGCTGGACTTATCTGAATGAACTTGCGGAGAAAATTGAGCAGAGCAAGAAATCGTAATGATCACGCGATGCATATAAACAATAACAGAGGGGCGTCCCCAGGCAGGTATAATGCCTTGGCGGGACGCCCCTTTATTAGATTGTTAGATATATACACTTTCAGCGCTCCTGAACCGGAATTGATCTTTGTAAGTAACAATATCCTCAGACCGTGGAGGGTTTCTCCATGAAAGCATATCTGTATATGTTGTTCAAGAAAGTTTTATCTGACGTAGGCAGCCAGGAGCTTGACGGTATTAAAAACTGCTTGTTTATGCGTTCTTTCCATTGCATGGGATGCGTGAACGCCCGGACCGATCAATGCGGCCTTGATGTTGCTGCCAGCGGAGAGCGCCGCGGAGGCATCAGAACCGTAATGAGGATAGACATCCACCGCATAAGCTATGCCTTCGCTTTCGGCCAGCTGGATCAAACGGCTGGTCATGTCATAGTCATAGGGACCCGATGAATCCTTTGCGCAAATGGATACATCGGTTTCCTTACAGCTGAGGTCATCACCGATGCAGCCCATATCGACAGCAATCATTTCATTGATGTCGGCAGGAATGTAGGCTGCGCCATGCCCAACTTCTTCATAGTTCGAGATGAGAAGCTTTACAGTGTGTTTAGGTTTCCAGTTATCCCGCCTCATGCTTTCGAGCAAGCCGAAGAGTGCAGCAACGCTGGCTTTGTCATCCAGATGGCGAGATTTGATGTAACCGCTTGGTGTAATGACTGCACGTGCATCGAAAGAGACGTAATCTCCAACCCCTATGCCGAGTTTCTTCACATCATCGGCCGATTCCACCAGTTCGTCAATCCGGACCTCCATATGGGATTCCTGACGCTTAAAATCGCGTGCATCGCTGTAGACGTGAACGGAAGGATGCGTGGACAGGATGGTGCCCGAATATTTCTTGCCGCTGCGGGTATGGATGATGCAGTATTCATTCTCAATGCTGTTCATCATGTATCCGCCAATGGAGGTAAGGCGGAGCGTGCCCTCAGATTTCACGGCACGCACCATCGCGCCAAGCGTGTCCACATGGGCGCTCAGACCAATCGTGCGGCTGCTGTCTTGCCCGGGAACGGATAGAATGGCGCCACCTTTTTCATTCCATTCGAGCGAAACCTCAAGCGCTGCGGCTTCCTGTTCGATCCGCTTCATAATGTCATGGGTGTATCCAGTCGGGCTCGGTGTATCCAGCAGTTCCTTTAACAGATCCAGTATATAGGTTTCGTTCGGTTGTGTAGTCATTGTGATGGTATACCTCCTAGATTCGGTTCACTTCGTTCATGATGGCTATAGAGACTTACCGTCTATGGTTCAACCGGCATGTCCTGCTGCTCTTTTTTCTTTTCCTCTTCTGCTGCTTGCACTTCAGGTGTGTATCCCGTTGCTTGACGGATATGTATAAGTTCCTCTGCCAACGAACGGATTTCCTTCTGCATTTGGTACTGGCGGTAAATGCCGAACGTTCCGACAATCAGCCCTCCGATCAAGGAACATCCGATAATTAGCAGAATAAGGGGTACGTTAACGGTTCCGAATAACAGATTTACTGAAACCGGATTGACATTGATTACTGCAAAAACAGCTGTAATCAGGGCAAACAATAAGGCTGCGATTAATGACCATTGAATTTTCATGGGGAATACCTCCTTCCTCCAAACAGTATAAAATCCCTTGCCGGTAAAGGGCAAGGGATTTTATTCCACTGGTCAATTTGAGAACGTACTGTCTTGCTGTGGAAGCTGTTTATTTCGTCAACTGCTCCATTTGACGGATGATATCTTCAAACACACTCATAGCCTCGCGAATCGGCTCCGGGGAGGACATATCCACGCCGGCTTTTTTGAGGATGTTAATCGAATAGTCGCTGCCGCCGCTCTTCAGGAAGCCGAGGTAACGATCGACGGCCGGCTGGCCTTCCTCGAGAATCTGCTTGGAGAAGCTTGTTGCAGCCGAGAAGCCGGTTGCGTATTTGTATACATAGAAGCTGTTGTAGAAATGGGGAATACGTGCCCATTCCATTCCGATCTCCTTGTCGACCTGCATGCCTTTGCCATGATACTTCACGTTCAGCTCATAATAGATGTCAGAAAGATCCTGAGCCGTCAGGGATTCTCCGCTCTCCGCACGTTCATGAACGATCTTCTCGAACTCGGCAAACATCGTTTGACGGAATACCGTGGTCCGGAATTGATCGGCATAGTAGGTAAGCAGGTACATTTTCTGCTTCGGATCTTTGGCGTTTTTCAGTAAATAATCCATCAGCAGCGCCTCGTTCGTGGTAGATGCCACTTCAGCGAGGAAGATGGTATACTGCGCATCGCGATATTTCAGAGCATTGTCAGAATAGTAGGAGTGAAGAGCATGACCCATCTCGTGCGCAAGGGTAAACATGCTGTTCAGGTTATCTTTATGGTTCAGCAGCACATAAGGGTGTGTGCCGTAAGCGCCCCAGCTGTATGCACCAGTTCGTTTGTTCTCGTTCTCATACACGTCGATCCAGCCGTTGTCATACCCTTCTTGCAGGCTGTTCAGATAGTCATCACCAAGCGGTGTAAGACCTTCTTTGGTCATTTGCTTCGCTTCTTCGTAAGTAATATCCCACTTATACTCTTCGACGAGCGGTGCGAATAGATCATACATGTGAAGCTCATCTACACCCAGCAGCTTCTTGCGAAGCTCCATGTAACGGTGGAGGAGAGGCAGGCTCTCATGAATCGTATCGATCAGGTTCGTGTATACTTCCTTCGGGATGTTGTCTCCATAAAGGGCCATCTCCAGAACGGAAGGGTACTTACGAACACGGGAGTAGAAGATGTTCTTGTTAATGTTGGCATTCAGCGTAGCCGCAATCGTGTTTTTCTGCTTGCCGTAGGTTTCGTACACGGCTTTGAAGGCACGCTCGCGTACCTCGCGGTTCGGGCTTTCCAGGAATTGAATGTAGTTACCGTGCGTGAGTTCAACTTCTTTGCCATCTTCGTTTGTGATTTTCGGGAACTTCATGTCCGCATTGTTTAGCATGCCGAAGATGGTCTGCGGGGCAGAAGAGAGGTTGCCGACTTGCGCCAGCAGCGCTTCTTCCGTCTTGGACAGCACATGCGCTTTCTCCCGCTTCATTTCAGTCAGCGTAAATTTGAAATCCTGAAGAGCAGGATCATCAATCAGTTTGTCAAGCTCTGCTTCGGACAAGGATAGAATCTCAGGCGTGATGAAGGAAAGAGCTTCCCCAGCTTCCACATTCAATTTTTTGGCCTTGGCAGACAGTGCTTGATATGTAGGGTTTGCTGTATCCTCATCATGATGCATATGAGCATACACATATAGACGCTCAGCGTTATATGAGATTTCGTCTTCAAGTTCGAAGCAGGCTTTAATGGATGCTGCGTTGTCTAGCTTTCCTTGATAATCACCTGCACGTTTCAGGAGATTCTTCAATTCGGCAAAGCTTTCGTCCCACGCCTTCTGATCAGCGAACATATCCTCAAGCTTCCATTGATGTTCTTTAGGGACATCTGCGCGTTTTAACAATTGTTCCATGGAAATCCTCCTTGAAAGATAATTATTGGTTGGAGTCCGGGTATCTTTGGATAAAACTTCGGAACGGGTAGTAGATAAAGTGGTTAGGCAGATTGCGACTGTGATACAGAGCACCCTGGCACCTCTCATGGCATATGACCTCCTCGAATTGAAGCATCCGAGCGATAGTATGCCGCGTACCCGTTCCTTTCATGCTCATTAATTTAAGAGGAACCCGGATTCAGGAAACTGTATACAATAAGGAAAAAGGCAAACAGGATGAGGGCGACGGCAATCAGGGCCATACCTCTCCTCAGTCTCGGCGGTATCTTCTCCCGGTACATGATCATGATCGCACCGAGACTGAAGGCGAGAATAATAAAGATCACAATATTCGTATAATCCATAACTTACACCTGCTTAAAGGCAGCCATCATTTCTCTCCACTCGTCTTCCCGTCCTTCGAAATTTTCTTTGGGAAAACGGTTTTGAGCCCACTGCATTAAAGCTGGCCGACTCATGAAGGTATGTGTTTCCTCACCCCATTGGTCAGAAATTTCGCGCAGAACAATGTAGCGGCCCTGTACTTCGACCGTCATCATATTCCACTTGTCTTTTTTGTATATTTCATGTTTTTTGATCATATGCATTCTCCGTTTGCTACTTAGGCTTTTGGGTAAATGATAACGCACTCAGAGGCTTAAAAGCAAATAATCTTCCGATTAAAATTGCAGTTTAAAAAAAGCCCCATAGGGTGATTTGACGGATTGCATTGTTGGAAAACATGGGATATAATATGGATATTCGCCATAGATGGCGGTATTTTTAGGAGGTTGTTCATTTGAAAGGTACAGTTAAATGGTTTAACGCAGAAAAAGGCTATGGCTTCATTTCCGTTGAAGGTGGCGAGGATGTATTCGTACACTTCTCCGCAATCCAAGAAGAAGGCTTCAAGAGTTTGGAAGAAGGCCAAGCGGTAGAATTCGACATTACTGAAGGTAACCGTGGTCCTCAAGCAGCCAACGTAACAAAACTGTAAGTTAGCTCCAGACCGGAGATCTTATAGAATTACCAAGGCATGAAGTACAGTTCTCACCAGAGAACTGTGCTTTTTTGTATTTTAGCGGGTCAAGCCCATTGTTGCTGCCTTTCGACTAGGAATAAGGAACAGTAATCGTCCGTATTACCTGCCACCCCCGTCTATGATATGTGTTATTTGTGCAATTTGAACGATCATATTATAATAGTGGTGATTTGGATAGGGATAAAAAGACAACCATGTGGAGGCAGAGTTCATTGAATAATCAAGAGCTAAGCCGTAAGGTTCCGCGCAGTCCGGTCGGACTAATGACCCGGGTTTACAAATTTATACTCCCGGAAGTGCGGATCGAATTGGATAAATGGCGCCGGGAGGCTGAGCAAATTCCGGATGAGGAGCTTCGTAAACAGGCTCTTGCCAGCATAGAGACCAAACGGTTTCATTGTCAGGGCGGAGCTGTTTATGCCGCAGCCAATCTGCCGGAGAAGCATATACTCATTCCATTGATTGTGGCTTACCAGACGATAAGTGACTACCTTGATAATTTATGTGACCGCAGCACCTCACTCGATCCGGCAGATTTCAGATTGCTTCATCAATCCATGCTGGATGCTGTTACGCCAGAAGCGGAGCCGGCTGATTATTATGCACTCCGCACCGAGAGAGAGGATGGAGGATATCTTCTCCGTCTAGTGCAGAAATGCCGGGCATGTATTAATGAATTATCTGGGTATGACGCAGCAAAGCCTTACATAAGGGATCTGGCAGGACTGTATACCGATCTTCAGGTATATAAGCATATCCATCCGGATAAGAGAGAAGCGGCGCTGCTCGAATGGTGGTCCCTGCATGCACATCGAACGCCTCATTTGAGGTGGAACGAGTTCGCTGCTGCTACAGGCTCAACTTTGGGTGTATTTATGCTCTTTCTGGCTGCAACCGATCCGTTTCTGGATGACGAGGATGCATCTTCGATCCATGCGTCTTATTTTCCGAATGTATGCAGTCTCCACATTATGCTGGATTATCTTATTGATCAAGACGAAGACAGGCTGGGCGGCGATCTGAACTTCTGTAATTATTATGAAGACGCCGATATGATGCTGAGCCGGATTGCTTCCATTGTTGAATGGGCCCGGAAGGATGTCAGAACAATTCCCTCGACCACGTTTCATCGTATGATCATTGAGGGGTTACTGGCGTTATATTTATCCGATCCCAAAGTCAGCGAGCAGCAGCTGGTTCGCACCGCATCCAAGCGTTTGATGAAGAATAGCCCGATGGCACGTATTTTCTTCTACGTCAACAGCCGATGGATTCGCAAGCATAAGTATGAGTGACATTGAAGGAGGAATAAGAATCATGGCAGAAGTTAAAAAAATAGCAGTTCTTACAAGTGGTGGCGATTCTCAAGGTATGAACGCCGCACTTCGCGCCGTTGTTCGAAGCGGTTTGTATTATGGACTTGAGGTTTATGGAATTCAACGCGGTTTTCAAGGGCTTTTGGAGAATGACATTATTCCTATGGATCTGCGCAGTGTAGGGGATATTATCCAGCGTGGAGGTACGATCCTTCGTTCTGCCCGCAGTCAAGATTTTAAGACACCGGAAGGCCAGCAGAAGGGCGCTGACATTCTGAATGAGCATGGCATTGATGGACTGGTCGTTATCGGTGGAGACGGTTCATACCAAGGTGCAAACAAACTGAGTAAACTCGGAATCAAAACGATGGGCCTTCCAGGTACGATTGACAACGATATCTCCTTTACCGATTATACAATTGGCTTTGACACTGCCGTCAACGTCGTTGTAGACGCAGTAAACAAATTGCGTGATACTATGTCTTCGCATGCGCGCTCCTCTGTTGTAGAGGTAATGGGACGTCACTGCGGCGACATCGCCCTTCATGCCGGACTGGCCTCGGGAGCAGAGACCATTCTGGTTCCGGAAGTGAAGTACGACCTGAAGGAAGTGGCTGCCCGGCTGCAGGAGAATTTTGCGAAGGGTAAGCGTCACAGCATCATCATTGTGGCGGAAGGCGTCGGACGCGGCGAGGATGTCGTTCGTGATCTGAAGGAATGCCATGCTTCAATCGATGCCCGTGTAACGGTGCTCGGCCATATTCAGCGCGGTGGAGCTCCAACCCCATTTGACCGTAATTTGGCCAGCCGTCTTGGCGATTTTGCGGTTCGCAGTCTGATTGACGGCCAATCCGATAAAGGATGCGGTATAATCAAAGGCGAACTGGTCCTCACAGACATCGATAAGGTTGTGAACACCAAGAAGGAATTTGACCGCGATCTGTATGATTTGGCACTTCGCTTGTCTCAATAATCAGGCAGCTTAGTGAATATAGAAGCTGTATTTCAAAAAGACCGTCTACCGATTCAGAATGAATTCTGATCAGGGACGGTCTTTTGTTAGTTCAAGCGTATTACTTTACGGTTCTCTTATGAATCAGATTGAGACGCAAGCTGCTTACTGGCGAGCGAATTTGCGCTGGACTTTGACTAAACGCATCAGCATGAGGACAGCACCGACCGCTAAACCCGTTATTAAACCGATCCAGTAGCCAAAGGCCTGCCAGTCCGTATAGTTGGCAAGGACATATCCAACAGGCAGCCCGATGATCCAGAACGACAGAAATGCGAGCATAAAGGCGACGTTGACATCTTTGTAGCCGCGCAGCGCTCCTTGAGTCGGTGTCGCGATCGCATCGGAAATCTGAAAGAAGATCGCAAATATCAGGAAATGCTGGATCAATGCCACAACCTCAGGCTCGTTGGAATATAAACCAGCAACCTGACGACCGGCCATAAACAGGATGACAGCGGTGATTAATGACAGGATAACAGCTGTGCCGATCCCGAGTTTGGCATACTTCCAAGCATCCTTTGTCCGTCCAGAACCTACTTCATAACCTACAAGGATCGTTAGACTCATGCATATGCTCAGCGGCAGCATGTACAGTGTCGTAGCGAAATTCAGGGCAGCTTGATGTGCGGCAATGGTTGCGGTGTCGAAGCTGCTCATAAGCAGCGTGACGGCCGCAAAAACTGCGGTTTCGAGAAAGATGGAGAACCCGATGGGCACACCAATTCTCAGAAGGTCTTTCCATGCTGCCCAAGACATTCCCTGAAGCTTGTGGAAGATGCCGAATGAAGTAAAAGGGTGCTTTTTATGAATGATCACGATGGCAATCACAAGAACGGTCCAGTATGTAATGGCAGAAGCAATACCAGCGCCAACGCCTCCCAGTCTAGGGAAGCCCCAGAATCCATAGATGAACAGCGCATTGAGACTGACATTCACCGGCAGGGTGATAAGGGTAATGATCATGGAAATTTTGGTTTGTCCCAAGGCATCGATGAAGCTGCGGAGCACGGTGTAGGCAAACAGCGGAATGATGCCTAACGATATGGCGGCAAGAAATTGCGAGGCGACTCTTCGGACCTCCGGCTCGAGCTGCATAGCACCAAGAATGCCTGGTACCACAAGATACCCGATCCCAAGTACAATGACCGCAAGCAAGATAGACAACCATAGCGCCTGGTTCACCTGATAAGCGACTTTATCCTCCTGTTTCCGGCCAACCAGTTGTGACACGATAGGGGTAATCCCCATCAGGATGCCGCTAAGCCCGGTTTGAACCGGAATCCAGATGCTTGTAGCGATTGCTACACCTGCCAAGTCGATTGAGCTGAATTTTCCGGACATATTGGTATCAAAAAAAGTAATAGCCGATAAGGCAAGCTGTGTAACCAGTATGGGGATCAGAATGATCGCAAACTGCTTCAGCCTTCCGCTTGTTGTAAACGTCTGCTGCATGGATGATTAGCCTTTCTTAATTGGAATGAAGGGGGCAAGGATAACTCACTCCCATGATTCATCATAGCATCTCCTGTCAAGAGAGCTCTCCAGAATAGATAAAGGGCAAGCCATCAATATGGCTTGCCCTTTATCTATGAATGATCGATATTATTTATGATTGACGCCTTCTGTATATCGGTTGGAAGCATTCCAAAGTAAATACTCATCCACATTCGTATCCTTCAGGGCACGAATCTGCTCCTCAACTTCCTTTTTACCATATTTAGCATAATTTCCGCTTCCAAGCCAACTGGCGGTAAAGTCCTGAATCCAAGGTCTTATAATGGGTTTTTGTTCTCCCAATTCCTTCAGCTTCTTGTGGGTATCCTCCATGGAGCCCTTAATGGTCTGATAAGGAGCCTTGTCCGGTACAGGGGAGCCGAACCAACCTGCCGTATAATGACTTGGGTATACCATGGGGCTGATGATATCAACATTTTTGGAAATTTTGACGAAATCCTGCCCGATGCCTTCCGCAGCTGGCACGGAGGCGGCATAACCGAAAATATCGACAGATACACGTATGCCGAGCGGTGCCAACTCTTCACGTGCATATTGCACGAAGTCGGAAATGACATCCACGCGAGATTGTTCTGTCTTGGTGTACTTCAGGGAATCGGCGCGTTTCTCGAAGCCTTCCGGAAAACGGACATAATCAAACTGGATTTCTTTGAAACCCAGCTTTGCAGCTTCCTTGGCAATTTCAATGTTATAATCCCAAACTTCCTTGCTGTAGGGGTTGACGAAGCTGTCGCCGCCGCCGTTAGCCCATACGCTGCCGTCTCCCTTACGGAAGGACAGCTCGGGGTTTTTCTTGGCGAGGATCGTATCCTTGAATACTACAATCCTGGCGATCGGATAAATATCATGCTTTTTCAACCGTTTCATAAGCTGGTCCATGTCTTTAATAAAAGGCTGGGGTTTGCCGAGTTCCTGCAGTTTCGGATTATCGGTCTTGTAGGTTATGTATCCTTCATCATCCTTAATATCGATGACCATGGCGTTAAGATCGGTACTGTCCATCAAATCCACGAGTTGATTCATTCTGGAGCCGCCTGCGCTATAAGCTGTTACATAAATCCCCTTGACTTTAGGTGCGTCAATTTGCGGATCGATCGTTGTGGTATTAGGCTTCATGCCGCTCTCGCCCTGGTTTGATTGGTTGCTTTGGTGTATGCCTTGAATCATGGCGGTATTAATAGATGCCTGCAGTTTGGTGCCAAGATTGTCTTCTTGCGCCCCTGAACCGCTTAAGCCTGCAGAGGCCAAGATGAATAAAGCCAAGATGATATTCATAATTACTCTCTCCCTTGTGTACATTCACACTATGATTATAAAGGAACGGATGCGCTCAAAAAGAACAGGATTGTTACATTCGACAAAAAATTGGCAACGATGGGCGAGCGTACTTAGTTTATTAAACGGGGGAGGGGCTTTTTAAACGGAAATTATCGAAATTTATCAAGTTAACATATGAAGTTTGGGAGAAAAGCATAAGTACAAAAGAAATAAATAGCTGGAGGAGAATGCTGTAGTCCTTTGTCGGGTGGGAAATACGTGCTTATAGTCATTTACATTTACTCACAAAAAAATGCCGTTATTCACCGGCGGATTTAACCGGAAAATAACGGCATTCGTCGTGCGAATGTCACGCATTGCATAAATTTAATGAAGCGGAGTTTGATTCTGATGCTCGCAAATGCTGAACTGAATAATTTCAAGAGCGTCCTCCTGCTCCAAAATCCTCAGCCCGTCCCTAAGAACGATCATGGAATTCAGCTCGTTCTGCCTGAAGAACGGTATCATTTCCGGGAACCACTTCATGACGATTTGTGACAATTTTACCGTTTCCATTTCCATCCAAAATCACCCTTTCCCTCCAAATTGGTTAGGCAGGACGTTCTTCTGTAAAACGGAAAAACAATTAAAATTGGGCCAAAAGGATGCCCGGGAAACAGATCTCATGAATATTGTAGGAACCGCGCATAAATATTATACCACATATTTACCGATTCTTCACAGGATGAAACATTTAGTTTTTGCGGAATTGTCCCATGACCGCTGTAGTTTCCACGATGTTTACGAAAGCCCCGGGGTCTGTTTCTGTGATGATTTGCTTCAGCTCAGCCAGCTCATACCGAGTCGTAACCGTCATGAGCATATCCTTCTCTTTATGGCTAAAAGCGCCTTCGGTTTTGATCTTGGTTATGCCGCGGGGACGCTTAAGCAGCTTTTCGAGCAAGGCCTCCGTTTGGTTCGTAACAATAAACACGGTAACCTTGATATGGCTAACGTGAAGCATATCCACCATTTTACCGGCGACATAGATGGAAGCCATGGAGGCGAGCGCCAGATTCCAGTCTTGCTCCAAATAAGCAACTGCCATAATGACGATGGCATTGAGTGTTACAAGCACACTGCCAACAGGAAAATCGCGATACTTGGTCACGATGGAGCCGATGATATCAAATCCCCCGGTTGAACCGCCAACTCGAAAGGAAAGGCCGGTACCGAATCCGACGAGCACCCCGCCGAACACAGAAGACAGCAGCATATCGGTTGCAACGGGAGTAACCGGGATAAACTCCAGAAATAAGGTTGTTACGACAACCGAGAGCACGCTGAGACCAACGAATCTTTTGCCCAGCTTGAACCACCCTGCAATCAGGATCGGTATATTAAGTACAAAATACAGGATACTGATATTAAGCGGCGTGAAATATCCAATAATCAATGCCACGCCGGATACGCCGCCACTAAGTAAATGATGGGGAATCAGAAACAAATTAAATCCACCCGCAATAAAGATTCCGCCAAACACGATTGACAAATAGGTCCATAGACGCTTCAACATAGGAATCACCTCCCGGTTATTATGACTTCGTTAAGCTTGCTGGTATTCCAGAATTGTTTTGTGATATAATGTATTGGATATTCTTGAGTAGTCCGTTACATTGATAACTTTGCAAGCTTATCAGGATGATTATACATTAACCAGTCCTTACACTGGTGATAAGAGAAATATACCGGTTCACCTTATGCAGAAAATCCTGCTGGCCGGGAAAGCCTATAAACGTTACCACTACTTAAGAATACAGAGAAGAAAGTGGATGTCCACAGTATAGAAGGAGTATGAACCTATTGAAAAATTTCGCAGATTTTGGCTTGGAGCCGCGCGTGCTGCAAGCAATCACTGAGCTTGGCTTTGAAGAAGCCACACCGATTCAATCCCAATCGATTCCGATCGCTCTAACCGGAAAAGACATGATTGGACAAGCACAGACAGGTACAGGAAAGACAGCGGCATTCGGATTGCCTCTGATTCACAAGATCGCTAAAGAGGAAGAACGCATCGTCGCCCTCATTATGACACCAACCCGTGAACTTGCTATTCAGGTCGCAGAAGAAATCGGCAAACTGTCCCGCTTTAAAGGCATCCGTTCCCTGGCCATTTATGGTGGACAGGATATCGGACGTCAGATCCGCGCTTTGAAAAGAAAGCCTCAGATTATTATCGGTACACCAGGCCGATTACTTGACCACATTAACAGAAAAACCATCCGTCTTGACGATGTACAAACCGTTGTATTGGATGAAGCTGATGAAATGCTGGATATGGGCTTTATGGAAGACATTCAGTCGATCCTTAAGCTTGTTCCAGAGGAACGTCAAACCTTGCTGTTCTCCGCTACTATGCCCGCTAACATTCAGAAGTTGGCATCCCAGTTCCTGAAGGAACCTGAGCATGTATCCGTTATTCCTAAGCACGTTAGTGCACCTCTGATTGATCAAGCGTATATCGAAGTTCCTGAGCGTCAAAAATTCGAAGCCTTGAGCCGCCTTCTGGATATGGAATCGCCTGAGCTTGCAATTGTCTTCGGACGTACCAAGCGCCGCGTCGACGAATTGGCAGAAGCTTTGCAAAAACGCGGGTATTCGGCAGATGGCCTTCACGGTGACCTGTCCCAGCACCAGCGTGATACCGTTATGCGTAAATTTCGTGATGGCAGCATTGATGTTCTCGTGGCAACAGACGTGGCAGCGCGCGGTCTTGATGTATCCGGCGTTACACATGTTGTTAACTTTGACTTGCCGCAGGATCCGGAGAGCTATGTACACCGTATCGGCCGTACAGGACGTGCGGGTAAAGAAGGTACTGCCTGGTCTTTCGTTACGCCACGTGAGATGGATCATCTATATTTCATCGAGCGTGTGACGCGTCATCGTATTCCACGTAAGCCGTTGCCAACGATTGCCGAAGCTATTGAAGGCAAACAACGCATCATCGCTGAGCGACTGATTGAAGTCATTGACCAAGGCGAATTGACCGAATACAAAGGCCTTGCCATTCAATTGCTGGAACAGTATGATTCTGTCCAATTGCTGGCAGCCGCAATGAAAATCATGACGGGCGACAAGAAGGAAGCATCCGATATCCACCTTACGCCTGAAGACCCGATTCGTGCAAAACGCCGGAAGCCGGACATCCGCAGTGGCCGCAAGCCAAGTGGCGGATATGGCGGTCGCAGCAACAGCGGTGGCGGATATCGTCGTGACGGCGGCAGCGGTGGAAACCGCGGTGGCTACTCCAAAGGCGGATATAACCGCGATGGTAACCGTGATGGCGGTGGTTATAACCGCGACCGTAACAGCAGCGGTGACCGTAAGCCACGTTCCTACAACAATGATCGCCGTCCTAACCGTGGCGGAGACGAATAGAGAACAAATCGTTGACTTCTTTCTGAAGTAACCGAGCATAAGACGAAGTAACTGCCTTTCTGAAAGGCCGTGCTTCGTCTTTTGTTCATGATTAAGGGAGATGCACCTTGCGTGCATCTCCCTTAACTGTTCAGCGTTTAAGCATGATGATTGGATCATCCAGAGCCGATTAGATATAGAATGTGCTAAGAATGATTACAAGCAGAATGAACAGAACCAGAACAATACCAACATTACTTCCGTATCCGTAACCGCCGCCACCTTCACAAGACATACATAATCCCTCCTCGGTAATTTAGGATAACCAACTTGATTGTTTGGATTACGTGATATGGTATGGTGAAATAACGGTACCGGATTGGATATATACCCAGATTGAAGAAAATTAGGCTCTGGCAATGCATGCATAAAATAAGGTATATTAATAGATACATGCATGATTTGAGTGAGGAGGAAACGATTTTGGAAATGAAAGGAGCCATGGGTGGCTTATATAAGCTCACCGAATGGATTACTCGAATTGCTTTTTCTAACGTTCTGTGGGTTATATGTACATCGCCCTTCTTGTTTATCGTTCTAACCAAATTCCTTATGGCTGCTCAGACGCCTGATGCTCATAATGAGCAGCTGCTGTCGAATTGGTTCCTGGGAATATTATCGCCTTTTCTATTATTTCCGGCTACGGCGGCTTTGTTTACCGTTGTCCGCAAATGGGTCATGGGTAATCCCGATGTTCCGGTGTTCAAAACTTTTTTCAGAGGATATAAGGAAAATTACAAGCAGAGTATGATTGGCGGTATCTTTTATACGCTTCTGTTTGTAATTATGTATGTGGATTATACCGTGTATATGACACAGCTTGAGGGATTCCAGCTTGTCGGTATCATCATGCTGGTGCTGCTCATCCTGTTGTTTGTATCCTTGTTTAATTTCTTCTCCATGACCGTTCATTATGAGATGAAGACCCTGCAGTTGTTGAAAAATGCTGTGCTTCTCACCTTGATCAGGCCGTTCCGTGTATTCACGACTTTGGTCGGAAGCGCTGTCTTGGCATATATCGGTACCCAAATGCCAGTTCTGTTCATCTTCTTCCTGTTCTGTCTGATGGCACTGTTTGCATTCTTTAACTTCTATGCAACCTTTACCAAAATGCAGGAACAACAGGAGAGAATGAGGAAAGCAGAAGAAGAATCCGAGACGGAGCAAGCACTGCTGGAAAGCATGGATTCCGTCAAAAAGGAAGATAATGGATCGAAATCTTAGCGGGGAGAGGTTTACTTTTGCGGCAAAACCCCCTATAATAAGACTACATCCTGCGATGTTCGTTTCGGTTTTCCGTTGTTTTGAACCAATGACGATGTCTAGGGAGATCTATATGTAACCGTGGCTGGAATGCCCTGTCTATATGACAAGGGGAATTCATAAGCGGTTCTGCGGTCACCCACCTGCTATAGCAGGTTCGAAGACAATGTTTACCGGACGGCATAGGCGGGTTTCGTTAGACCAATGAATGGGCATCTCTTTTATTTCGAACTCGAAATGAGAGGGGTGCCTTTTTGCTGTATATTATGGTTTGCTGAAAGCATAAACAATGTTAAACTAGAGTATGGAAAGGAACGGTCATTTATAAAGGAGGAACGGTCTTTGTCATTAAAACGAGTTCTAATTGGTTTGGTGCGCAGCTATGACGGCACAAGCGACCGTGCTAAAGATCCCAAGCTGAAGACACGTTATTACAATCTATCAAAAGAAAAGTGTTTTGAAGAGGTTTCCTCGACACTAAAAAAAATTCAGGGTTACAAAGTACTGCATGAGGTTCAATCCGTGGGAGAGATTACGCTTGAGAAAAAAACCTCCTTTGGGCGCACACTGGACATTACCGTATCCGTGCTCGGCATCAGCCCGGTTCGCAGTGCAGTTGATATGTATTCGGCGTCTCGCGGTTCCCTCGGAGATCTGGGAGCGAACTACCGGGTCATTCTAAATTTGTATGCGGTTCTCGACAAAAAACTAAGCAAATATAAAGTGGATGCTTAGTCCAATAAGAAAAAGCGGGAGAGCTGCTCTCCCGCTTTTTAAAAGTGTGCTGTGTATGTAGCCTTAAGAGTGTTACCGCAGAGATTTCACGGCTTCCACGGCAGCTTCATAATTCGGATGCTCTGTCATTTCACCGAGGTATTCGGCATAAGTGATCTTATCGTTAGCATCGACAACGAAGATTGAACGCATGTCGAGCTGGAACTCCTTAATGAGCACACCATAGGCTTCACCGAAAGAGCGCGATTTATAGTCAGATAGCGTAATGACACGGTCTACGCCAGCAGCTCCGCACCAACGAGCTTGGGCAAATGGAAGGTCTGCACTGATCGTAAGGACCACGACATCATCGCCTAGTCCTGCGGCTTCCTCGTTGAAACGGCGTGTCTGTGCGTCACATACTCCGGTGTCGAGGGAAGGAACGACGCTGATCAGCTTGATTTTACCAGCATAATCTTTAAGGGAAACATCCTCGAGCAGGTTCTTGCTTACTGTAAAATCTGGCGCGGCATCACCAGCCTTGAGCTGTGGTCCGATGAGAGTAATAGGATTGCCCTTGAAAGTGGCAGCTCCTGAACGTTCTTGAGCCATGATAAATCTCCTCCTTGGATATCAAAGTTTGGTGATCAGGTTCATGGTACATTATAATCTTTTTAAAAAGGGAATGTCCACTAAGAGGCATCCCTGGCCTGATTTTGGATGAGGAGGATGCTATGATATTCGTACGATATGAGAATTGGAGAAAATACCTGCGTTATTACCCGGTTACATCGCTGCTGATTGTGATTAACCTGGTGATGTTCGTCCTGACGTCGATTGACGGCGGATCGAGAAATCCATTGACCCTGATGAAATACGGGGCTTTATCGGATTTGCCGCAGTTTGTTGATGAAGCTTGGCGATATTTTACCGCGATGTTTCTCCATAATGGATTTGATCATTTGTTGTTTAATAGCTTTGCACTGTTGGTGTTTGTTCCTCCGCTGGAGAGAATCATGGGGAGCTGGAAATTTGCGATCCTGTATTTGCTCAGTGGTCTGCTCGGCAATATCATCGGATTGGCATATTATGAGCGCCTGGAGGGTTACCACTTCCTTGTCGGCGCTTCTGGAGCCATATATGGTGCCTATGGCGCTTATCTGTACATTGCGCTGTTCCAGCAGCAAGTCATTGATGAGTCGTCTCGCAAGACGCTGTTCACCCTGCTTATTTTGGGGATACTGTTCTCGTTTACCCCGGGGGTCAGTCTTGTAGCTCATCTGGGCGGATTGGTAGGCGGATTTTTCCTCTACGGTCTCATGATTCGATTATTCAAACATCGAACATAATCGGACCTAGAGGGTCTGTTATAATAGAATTGGATGATTTGATAAAGTCTTCAAGTCTTCTAGGGAATAAGAATGGAGCGATAAAAGGCGTGGAATTACGACAGTTGCAATACTTTGTAAAGGTTGCGCAAAAAGAACACGTTACCCAAGCGGCAGAAGAGCTTCATGTGGCTCAGTCAGCCGTTAGCCGTCAAATACATCAGCTGGAAGAGGAACTTGGTGTTAATTTGTTCATGCAAAAAGGCCGGAACCTGCAATTAACCCCGGTAGGTCAGCTTTTTTGCAAACGGGTGGAGAGCATTATGAAGGACTTGGACCGTGCGGTTGTCGAGATACATGAGTTTCTGGATCCGGAACAAGGGGAGATTCGCATCGGCTTTCCTCACAGCCTGGGCATACATCTCATTCCGTCCATCGTGGCTGAATTCCGCAAGAAATACCCGAACGTGAAGTTTCGTTTCAAACAGGGAATGTTCCCGACTCTGATCCGGGACGTGGTTGGGGCCGAAGTGGATTTGGCCTTTGTGTCTCCGTTTCCGGAGCGCCATGATCAAGTGGATGGAGATGTCGTCTTGACAGAAGAGCTATTTGCGATTCTCCCGCCGAATCACCCTCTTGCCGGGGAGCAGTCGATTAAGCTGGAGCAACTGAAAGAGGAGCGCTTTGTGTTGTTCAGCAAAGGTTACTCCTTGCGCCCCATCGTATGGCATGCTTGCCTCGAAGCCGGATTTACACCGAAAATCGCTTTTGAAGGCGAGGAAACGGATACGATCCGTGGTCTGGTTGCTGCGGGTATGGGAGTCAGCCTGCTGCCTGAAATGGCGCTCTTCCAGACGAATCCGCTGCAGCCGGCACGTGTCCGGATCTCGGAGCCGAAGGTAACACGTTCGATTGGTCTGATTCACCGTGCGGATGAGAAGCTTCCGCCAGTTGCGCAGGCGTTCCGTACGTTCCTGCTTCAATATTTTGGGATTGACCCGTCATCCAAAAAGGAAGAGAAGGCGGATTCCGCTGCGTCTCCCTAAGGCTTCATTACATTACGAGAATGACATTATTGAATTATACAAAAAGAGGGCTTTCCTCTCCACCGATCGATGGTAGAGAGGAAAGCCCTTTGTTTTGCCAAGAATGTTCATTCAATTTAAGAATCGCTTACTCCCGATTGCTTGTAAAAATCATGATATAACGGATCAGCTCCAGCAGGGATATCAAGGCTGCAGCGACATAAGTCAGCGCTGCGGCATTCAAGACTTTAGCAACCCCGCGCTCTTCGTTGTTGGCGATATAGCCTTCTTGAACCATGAGCTGACGAGCGCGGTTACTTGCGTTAAACTCAACCGGCAGGGTAACAAGCTGGAAGGCAACGGCGCAAGAGAAGAAGATAATTCCGATACCGACCAGGTTCATCGCATTAAACAGGAATCCTGCAATCAATAGAAATGGAGCGATGCCGGATGCGAAGTTAACGACCGGGAACATTTTGTGCCGGGCGACAAGCATCGGATAATGTTCCGCATGCTGGATCGCATGGCCGACTTCGTGACAAGCAACGGAGACAGCCGAGATGGAACGTTCATAGTATACAGGCTCGGATAACCGCACAACGCGTTTGGTCGGGTCGTAGTGATCCGAGAGCGTGCCTCGTACCGGTTCAATCGGTACATCGTGAAGACCGTTAGCATCCAGCATATGCCGGGCTGCATCGTAACCGGTCATGCCGGTGCTGGTCTCTACTTTGGTCCATTTATTAAAAGTGCCCTTCACACGGAATTGTGCCCATAGCGAGAAAATAAACGCAATAATTATAAGTATAAACATCCAGTCAGAATACATTTATCATACCTCCATACATAGTTGTCAATTGGTGTGGCATCGTTACATTGAAGTAAAGTGGTTCAGCAAAATTTGAATGGACTCGATGCAAGCCGCTCCCTTAGGAAGAATATTAGCAAGCACTTCCCTTGCTTGACTGGGTTTTAATTCACTCAGCAGCGGGTTTAGTTCCTTAACATCCCTCTCAAGCTGTTTCATCTGGATTTCGAGCTTGGTTAGCTTCTCCGTCATTTCCGTGTCATCAGAAACCGACTTCCACCGATCCAATCGCTCCTTAATCTCATCCAGAGTATATTTCTCTTGCTTTAACTGATTAATACGTTCGAGAGTGCTTAAGGTTTCATTGCTGTATAACCTGTAATTCTTTAACGTCCGTTTTTCAGGGGAAATTAAACCCAACTTCGTATAGTAGTCAATGGTTCTCTCGCTAATTCTAGCAGCTTTTGCCAGTTCGCCTATCCGGAAGAGGCTTCCGCTCGTGATCCCCATATTTCATCACCTCTCAAGACATCATGGAATTGGACATTAATGATTGCATATATATTTTCATTTTAATAGAAATATGATACATGATCTTCAACCATACAGTCAAACGTTGTAGTTGAAACAGATTATTAGCAAGGATGCTTGGTGTGCTGTGATATCAGTATGATGTTATGGGATTCGAGTAAGTAATGTTATATTATATTACATAAAGCTTGTGTTATTTGATTATTTCGTTAAAAACACATTGCGATTTATAGTTTTACTCTCGTATACTGGCCATGAGTACTCAAAATTATGTAAGAAAAACTAACATTAGAGGTGAGGGTATGAGGAAAACATGGCTGAGTGTGATGATTGGGGCAGCAGCGATCCCTGCTTTCCCGGGTAGTGTGTTCGCCTCCGGTGAAGAAGCAACGAATGTTGATTTAACGATTGGTTTGAACTCCGTCTTCGTTTTCTTGGCAGCACTGCTCGTTTTTTTCATGCAAGCAGGGTTTGCGCTGCTGGAGGCCGGATCGGTTCGAATGAAGAATGCAGGACATGTAGCAGGCAAAACTTTTTTGACCTTCGGAATATCTATTGTGGCTTTCTGGGCATTGGGGTTTGGTTTGGCCTTCGGTAACGGAAACAGCTTCTTCGGTTTCGAAGGTTTCTTCTTAAGCGGTGACCATGCATCGGGATCATTTGATTCCTTATCCGTATATGACGTGCCAACGACGATTATGTTTCTATTCCACTTGTCCTTCGCCGCTGTTTCTTTGGCTATTGCTTGCGGAGGCATGGCTGAACGCGCGAAGCTCGGTGTGTATATCGTGTTCGGACTGCTGTTCACCATCGTGATTTATCCTATTGTAGCCCACTGGGTATGGGGCGGCGGCTGGCTTGGAGCATTGGGGATGCAGGACTTTGCCGGGTCGACGGTTGTTCATCTGACTGGGGCCACAGCAGCTCTGGCGGCCACTATTCTGCTGAAGCCTCGGATTGGCAAATATAATAAAGACGGCAAGCCAAACAGCATGCCGGGTCACAACCAGGTTCTATCTGTACTGGGCGTCTTCATTATCTGGATCGGTTGGTTCGGATTTAATCCAGGCAGCACCATCTCAGCACTTACGGACGGATTCTTTGGATTTGTGGCATTGAACACGAATATCGCTGCGGCGGCGGGAGCGCTGGCGGCATTGCTGATCTCTTGGGCAGTGCTTGGTAAAGCCGATATTCCCAGCATGCTTAATGGAATTCTCGCTGCTTTTGTAGCCATTACAGGGGCTTGTGCCTTCGTAGAGCCTTGGGCTGCTGTCGTAATTGGTGCTGCAGCTGGTATTATCACTTTCTTTACGGCTCAATGGTTTGACCACAAAGGGATCGATGATCCGGTCTATGCTTTCTCCGTACACGGTATCGCCGGTATGTGGGGTGCCGTATCGACCGGTTTGTTCGCAGCCCCGCGGCTTGTTGAAATTACGGGCGTAGGCAGCAAAGGAGCTTTTTATGGAGGAGGATTCGGACAGCTTGGGGTTCAGCTTCTGGGTCTGATCGGTACGTTTGTATTCGTATGGGTGATCTCATTCGTCATACTGTATATCATGAAAGTTTCGATGGGTATCCGCGTGACAGAGGAAGAAGAAGTGATGGGTCTTGATATCAGTGAGCATGGAACTTATGGATATCCGGAGCAAATGAAGCTCCAGGCAGAATCGGAAGGGCAGTCTACCAAGTTACACCCGGGAAATAGACCAATGCCGGAAGCGATGCCACATGAATAGCACTGAAACAAACGATTCTGACAGAGCGAAGCCCCATAAGGAGGCTCGTGCATGAAACCTCAGAAGTCTGAACATGAGTTTCCTCTATTATCGGAAATACGGAACGCATCAAATGCACAGCAATTACGCGATCAACGAATTGCTTGTCAGGACCAACTGATCGACATGCGCAGTGAGTTGGAATTGAGGGAATGGATTGCACTTATCAATGTGATGCATGATGTGATTGGAGAGCGTGCTGCGGCGATCTGTGAACAGGACATGTGGAAGGCTGGCTTTGGCCGGCCTCCTGCATGTTATGCGTTTGTTGCTTTTGGCAGCAGCGGAAGACAGGAAGCTACGCTTTGGAGCGATCAGGACAACGGATTGATCATCGGGGATGAGCTGAAGGAGGAAAGTCACCCTTATTTCCGGGAATTTGGCCTTCGGCTGGCTAATCTGCTGGAGTATGCTGGATATCCCAAATGTCCGGGAAAGGTGATGTGTTCCGAGCCCTTATGGAGCCAGAGGCTTGGGGATTGGAAACATCAGATCAGCAAGTGGTGTGAAGACCAACAGTGGGAGCCGATTCGCTATTTCGTCATCGCCTCGGATCTCCGTCATATTGCTGGAGACAGCGAGTTATCTGAGGCATGGGTTGACCACTTTCGATGCTCCGTCAAGCTGCACCCGGACATCGGTCATGCCGTGCTTCGAAACACAGTCAACCACAAAGCTACACTGAATGTGATGGGCCGGATTGTAACCGAACGATTTGGTGAGCATGCCGGTGATTTTGATGTGAAGTACGGGATTTATATCCCGCTTGTGAACAGTATTCGTACCTTGGCTTTGCAGCGAGGTATCATCGAAACCTCGACGCAGAAGCGTATGGAGAAGGTGCTGCTGCTTGAAGAAGGCAGCTTGCTGCTGGAGAGCGTGGATCGTGCATGGTTGACCGGGCTTCGTCTAAGAAATGACACGCCTGCTCGGATTGAAAACGGAATATTGGTGAGCAGCAGTTATATTCCCAGGGAGCTGTTCAACAACAAAACCGTCCAATACGAGCTGCGTGATACGCTAGCTGTTGTGAGACGGCTGCACCGGGCATTGCTGAGAGAGCAGCGTCTTGCAGCGAGGAGGGACTCGTGAAGGAGCCGGATCGACCAAGTGGAGGCTTCTGGCATTCGGTTCGTTCAGGAAAATTTCATTCTGCCCTTGCCTTCATGCGGGGGCCACAAACTCCCCAGCAGCTGGCGTTCATCCGCTCCCTGATGAAGGACAACCGGCGGCCGGAGATCCTGGGTATCCCGCTAAATGAACTTGAGGTTGTTGTATTTGATTTGGAGACGACAGGGTTTCACTACCAGCAGGGGGATGGGATTCTATCATTTGGTGCGGTTAGAGTCATCGGAGAGCAGGTGATCGAGCATGAAACCTTTTATACGATCGTTAACAGCGGAGTTCTTGTTCCTCCATTCATTGCTGAACTTACAGGTATTACACAGCCTATGGTTGAAGCGGCTCCATCACTGCTTGAGGGCCTGCATAATTTTATGGCTTTTGCCGGAGGCAGGGTGCTCGTGGCCCATGCGGCCGCGCATGACCGCGGATTCTTAAATGCTGCGCTATGGAAAACATCGAAGGTTCGATTAACTCACCGTTTGCTGGATACGATGATGCTCGCGAAGAGGTTATATCCGGAGCAGGCGGATTATAGTTTGGATGAGCTGCTGCGCAGCCGAGATATCCCTGTGGAAGG
Organism: Paenibacillus solani; assembly: GCF_001277345.1. Lineage (GTDB taxonomy): Bacteria > Bacillota > Bacilli > Paenibacillales > Paenibacillaceae > Paenibacillus_AQ > Paenibacillus_AQ solani. The sequence continues at coordinate 3,422,413 of NZ_LIUT01000001.1, read as the reverse complement.
CAGACATCATGCATTGTCAGATGCTTGTATGACCGCACGCTTATGGACAGATTACATGAAGACGATCCGGACTCTTGGTCATGCAGAGACGCTCGGAGATATTTATGTTTATTTAAGTGAAGGATGATTGAGGTTCATGCGTGTTTGAAAGTTCGGGTTTTCGGGGTACAATAGGGACTATAACTTCGCTTAGCAAAGGAAACCATCCCTATGAAACGTAACATCATTATTATCGTCCTGCTAATAGTTGCAGCAGGTGCTGTTATCTATAATCAGGCCGGTGACAATATTAAGGCTGCCTTTATGCAGGAAGAACCACTTCCGACGGAAACAGGGGCCAAAGCTGGGCTGCTTGCTCCGACCTTTACCTTGAAGGGTATGGATGACAAGTCATATACCGGTGGTGGAGCTCGTGATAAGGCGATGATTATTAATTTCTGGGCATCGTGGTGCGGGCCATGCAAAGAGGAAGCCCCGGAACTGTCTAAGCTAGCGGCAGAGTACGCCGATAAGCTTGAAGTTTACGGAGTCAATGTGTCCAAATATGACTACGAGAAGAAAGCCCGTCAGTTTGTTCAGGACTATCAACTCCAATATCCAATCTTGATGGATCGTAAAGGAGAGGTATTCGAAGGATTGTACAAAGGGCAGGTCTTCCCTACGAATGTGCTGGTTGATCGAAACGGCGTAATCCAGGAAATTATTCTGGGTGCTCCAGACCCCAAGGATCTTCGTAAAAAGGTGATCAAGCTGCTGAAATAACTTTAATGCCATGCAACATACAAAAGTATGAAACATACAGAAAAAGCGCGGCCGCGATGCATAAGCTATCGCGAAAGCCGCGCTTTTGTAATTAAGATAAACTAGTGGTTAACCAAACCTTGTCTAGCTGCTGATTGATGCACCTGCTCTGGCGAGATTTGACCGAGCAGTGCGTAGCGCATACTATCGACAAGGGCTTCCCAGCTCGCTTCGATGACGTTGCTTGAAACTCCAACCGTGTTCCAGGAGTTCTCAAAGTTCTTGGATTCAATAAGCACCCGCACTTTGGCTGCCGTTGCATCCTTGTCATCCAGCACCCGTACTTTATAGTCTGCGAGATGCATTTCTTTAAGCGTAGGGAAGTATTGAACAAGCGCTTTACGCAGCGCGTTGTCCAGCGCATTGACCGGACCATTGCCTTCCGCTGCAGTATAAATGCTCTCACCGGCCACATTGACTTTGACGAAGGCTTCAGAGACGACCGGCTGTCCGGCTGTCTTCTCTACCAGCATTTTGAAGGATTCGAAGGTAAAGAGCTCTTTCAGTTCTCCATTCGCTTCCCGAAGAAGCAGTTCCAGCGAAGCGTCTGCGCCCTCGAACTGGTACCCTTCATGCTCAAGGTCTTTAATCTTCCCGATGATATGCTTGGATTGTTCACTAGCCGGATCAAAATTCAGACCCATGTCCTGAGCTTTGGATACGATATTGCTCTGGCCGGCCAGCTCCGAAACGAGCACACGCTGTTTGTTACCGACTTTTTCCGGTTCGATATGTTCGTACGTTCTGGAGTCGCGGAGGATCGCTGATACATGAATGCCTCCCTTATGGGCAAAGGCAGCGTTACCAACGTACGGCTGGTTAACCGGCATGTTGACGTTGGCGATTTCGCTGATGTAACGGGCTGTATTCGTCAGCGTACCGAGGTTGTCGTCTCCGATGCATTCGTAATCCAGCTTCAACTGCAGATTCGGGATGATGGAGCAGAGGTTTGCATTACCACATCGTTCCCCGTATCCATTCATCGTCCCTTGTACCTGCCGGACACCAGCTTGCACGGCGCTTAGAGTGTTCGCAACAGCAAGCTCGCAGTCATTATGAGTATGGACACCAAGAGGTGCACCTGGTATTTGATTCGTCAGCGATGTGACAATGCTTGCGACCTCATGCGGGAGGCTGCCGCCGTTCGTATCGCACATGACAAGCCAGTCCGCTCCTGCATTCCGTGCTGTAGACATGACAGCAACGGCGTACTCTGGATTATTCTTGAAGCCGTCAAAGAAGTGCTCGGCATCAAACATCACTTCGAGGCCCTTCCGTTTCAGGAAAGCGATGGAATCATGAATCATGGCCAGATTCTCTTCGAGGGTCGTCTGAAGTGCAGTGTGGACGTGGAAATCCCATGATTTCCCGACCAAGGTAGCTGCAGAGACACCAGACTCCAGAATCCGCTGTAAATTAGCATCCTGATCGGCGATACCACCTTTGCGGCGAGTGCTGCCAAAGGCGACTACTTTAGAAGTAAAGCCGAGATCTTGGACTCTTTTGAAGAATTCGATGTCCTTGCTGTTGCTTCCCGGGATACCGCCTTCAATATAATGAACACCAAGAGCGTTGAGTTTCTTGGCGATTTTGACCTTGTCATCCGCTGACAAGCTGATTCCCTCGCCTTGGGTTCCGTCGCGAAGTGTCGTATCAAAGATGGATATGGACTTAGACATGATGTCCTCCTTTTGGTGTCCGGGAGTGGACCGCATTTTTTATATTTTTGTATTATAACATTTCTTTGCGGGAAAGTAACAGAGTATAGCAAACTTTTCCCATACTCTCTCATCTTGACCGCCATAGAGGGGGACGGTATGCTGAAGGCACTGGCATATAGCGGTAGAAAACCGTATCGATAGAAAGAGGGAATCCTGCGTGGGACATATTGACGATTATTATCCGGCCAGCGGCCGGGTTATACTTCATGTGGATATGAATGCTTTCTACTGTTCCGTGCATGAGGCAGAGGAGCCGGAGCTGTACCGGGGCAAGCCAACTGCTGTCGCAGGCAGCATCGAGCTGCGCAAAGGCGTCATCGTGACCAGCTCCTATGCAGCTCGTTCTCTCGGCATACGCACAGGTATGAATGTAAGGCAGGCGCTGCGCATCGTTCCTCAACTGATCATCATACAGCCGGATTTTCAGCTTTACCGGAAGTACTCCAATGCATTTATGAATATAGCTTATGCATATACACCTCTACTTGAAGCGACTTCAATTGATGAATGTTATTTGGATATTACAGGTTCGAAGCAGTTCGGTACCCCGCTGGATATCGCCCGGGAGATTCAGGAGCGCATTCGCGAAGAGTTGTCGCTGCCGTGTTCTATCGGCATTGCCCCCAACAAATTGCTGGCAAAAATGGCCTCGGATATGAAAAAGCCTAACGGGCTGTCCATCCTCCGAATTCGGGATGTGCCGCTGGTACTATGGAACAAGCCCTGTGCAGAATTGTTTGGTATCGGAAACAAGACGGCTGATAAGCTGCGGAAGCTGAATATTCTGACTATTGGACAGCTGGCAGCTGCTGAAGAAAGCCTGCTCATCTCTACTTTTGGCGTAACGGGGTCCTGGATGAAACGAGCGGCCAGCGGCATCGATCACGCCCCGGTCGTCGCAGAACGGGAACAGAGCAAATCGATTGGACATACGACCACTCTTCCGCATGATGTCACCTCAGCGGAGGAGGCAAGACGGGTGCTGCTGAACCTGAGCGATCAGGTGGCACGTCGGCTTCGCAGACAAGGCTTGATGACTTGCGGCATACAGATCACGCTTCGTACACCGGATATGAAGACCATTACCAGGTCAAAGCATCTTGCTGTTCCGACGGAAAATACGGAAGATATTTATCGGCAAGCCTGCGAGTTGTATGATCGGCACTGGCAGCCGGACAAGCCGTTGCGCCTCCTCGGTGTAACGCTTCAGCAGCTTGCAGCGAGGGAAGAGTCCGCCATTCAGTTGGATTTGTTCGATTATGAGAAACAGCCAAAGAAAGAATCCCTTACCCGGGTTATGGACGAGCTGCGGAATAAATTCGGCGAGAGTGCGGTGCTGACAGCCGGAATGCTTGGCGACGATCCTTCTTCACTCATTCGTAATCATAAACGGAGAGGAACGTCGCTGCAGATGGATTTTGTAAGGGAACTGGGGAACAAGAACAAGCATCCCGATCGCCCGGCGTCCAAGGAACCGAACCACGATTAAACAGTCTACTTGGATGATAATGCTGCTGAATCCCTGTAATTGCGCCGATTTATGTAGGAAAATGTTAGGAGATTTAATTGTATTCCTAAATAATATGTATTAATATATGTAGATGGTGGCGGCAGATCCGTCAGCTTAATTAGGTTTATAGAGATGTTTATAGATATACAGGAGGAAGAGAGAATATGGCGAAGTTTACTTGGGTAGATAAAGATACATGTATCGCTTGCGGCGCATGCGGCGCAACGGCACCCGATATTTACGATTATGATGACGAAGGCCTGGCAGAAGTCATTTTCGACGGAGACAACAACCGCGGGGTAACTGAAATACCGGAAGATATGCATGAAGATATGCTGGATGCTTGCGACGGCTGTCCGACAGATTCAATTCGGATTGCAGACGAGCCGTTTAACGCAGAATAATATAACTGCTCGATCCCTGTTACTTCCATCTTGAACTTATACCGACGCCCTTTGCCGAACAGGCAGAGGGCGTTTTTTCAAGTTCCTCCATTACCTAAAACTTACACTTGTGCACTTTCCCGGTTACATTTAAGGATTTTTACGACAGCCCCTTCTGTCGGAGAGAATGTACGTTGTGAGACGTTTTTCTTATGGAGGGCGATTCATACATATTTGGAGGGTTTATACCGATATACAGGATAGTAGTGCTGAAAATGTTTATATAGGGGGCTCTCGCATGAACAATTCACTATACCTCAAACGGTATGTGGAGATGCATCCTGATAATAAAATGGCCTGGTACCTCTTGGGCAAGGAATACGAGCAGGCAGGCGAACAGGGAAAGGCAAACTATTGCTACAACAAGGCGGAAGGGGTCTATGAGGCCTTCGAGCTTAGCCAGGTTCCGTCTGATATATGGAAGAATTATGAACAGCGCTTGCTGGAAATGGAGAGGGAAAAGGAACGAAAACGAAGAAGAAACCGGCGTTTACTTACAGCGCTTGTATTCTTGTTGCTCGTTTTTCTACCCCCTGCCCAGGCACCTGGAATCGCTTCTAGAGATGCTGCACAAGGGGGTTCCTTGGCAAATGATCCCGTTGCGGCAACGACGGTCGGCAAAGAGCAGCGTGATTCGCGCAATGAGCCGCTGTACACCGCCATAGCTTCCACGCAAGGAAAGGGTGCAAGCGGGGTCCTTTCCTCGCTGCTTCAGCATCCGCAGCAACTACCTGATTGGTCCGTTGCCCTTGGGATGGAGCGTTCCGGTAAATGGCTGTTATGGAGCAAGGACATGGAGCGGTTATACGGGCTGCGCCGGGATGATCAAGGAGCGATTGTGATTCAGCCTTATGAAGGAGCGGCTGAAGAATGTAACTGCAAACCTGCGAATAGTTCGAAGTTAAAGCAGAGTGCGACGAAATGGGCCGATCTGCAGGTGGAGACGGCCGTTCTGCAGGAAGCAGCCAATCAGTATAAGGCTCGGCATGGGCGCTTGCCTAAAGACTTGGATGAGCTGACGCAGCCATTTCCGAACAATTGGCTGTCGGGCCGTTCGAAAGCGATGGAGGATATGTTTGGGCTGTTAATGAAGCAGCGAGCTTCAGAGGCAGGAGGACAAGGGAATGCGCCAGATCCGGGTCCGGGAGAGCTGGGATATTGGGGAACTTCCCCGAACGGAGATCCTTTTTTTGAACAGCCTCTGCAGGTGATTATTGACCGGAAGCGTCATCGGCTTGCCGTCGTGAGCGGATCCGTCATCATACGCAACTATGCGGTCGGCCTTGGCGGAGCCAAAACCCCTCTGGGAGATTTCAAGATCAATGACAAGGTTGTTAATCCGAACGGGACCACGAAGGGTCCATATGGAACGCGAGGAATGCAGCTATCTGATACGTCGTACGCCATACACGGTACGCTCGATGTGAACAGCGTCGGGGAGAATGAATCCGAGGGTTGTATCCGTATGCTTATACCGGATGTAGAGGAGCTGTTTGACCTGGTTCCGATGGGAACCGCCGTGAAAATCCGGGAAGGGGTCCTGCCCGAAGACCTGTGGACGCCGAAAGAGCGCTTTAAGCTCAAGCAGTCCCAGAATCAGACCAACCCCAAGAAGGTATATCACTGGCTCGATTAAGGCTGGGCAATCACAATCAGAACGATAATCAGGATAATAAGAAGAGCGATGCCGGAGCTAATCCATAGTATGGCCTTCTTATTTACCTCTTCTTTTTTCTGCTGCAAGGTAGGAGGCTTACGTTTGGCTGACATGTATTTCCCCTCTTTCTTTCATAATCGTGAAATGATTAGTTTTGATGGACAACCTACCTTCATTGTAAGGGGTTTGTGCAGAAAATGCCATATCGCTTTCTCATCAGGATGATCGCCCGGATTATGCCAAGGAACTTTCTTTTTGAGGCAGAAACGGATAAACTGAAGGATAGAGAAATAAGTGGATGAGAGGAAGAGTAGATGTGCTGTACCGCAACGTAGGCAAACCTATATTTTTTAAAATGGATCCGGAAAAAGCGCATCATCTTGTCGTTGGTGGTCTTGGACGTGCCTCCGGCGTAGCCGGCGCAGAGGCTGTTATGCGGGGAATGTACGGAGTTAGCGAAACACCGGATTTGGCAGTAGATTTGTTCGGGCTTCATTTCCCGACACCGGTCGGACTTGCTGCCGGATTGGATAAAAATGCCCAGGCTGTCAAAGGATTCTCCTCCATCGGCTTTGGATTTATGGAAGTCGGCACGGTCACCCCGAAGGGACAGCCCGGTAATGAACAGCCGCGTTTATTCCGGCTTCCTCCGGACGAGGCACTCATCAATCGGATGGGCTTCAACAATGAAGGGGCCGAGGCTATGGCGAGAAGGCTGTCCTTACTTAAGGAGCGCCGGATTCCGGTTGCTGTCAACATCGGCAAGAACAAATCGACGCCGAATGAGAAAGCCAACGGGGATTATGAAGCTTGCATTCAAGCTTTGTTTCCGTATGGCGACTTTTTTGTGGTCAATATCAGTTCTCCGAATACACCGGACTTGCGCAGTCTTCAGCATGGAAGCGAATTGTCCTCCCTGCTGGAAGCGGTCAAGAATGAAATGTCGAGACAAGCCAAGATTCATGGCAGCGAGAAGGCCGTCTTGGTGAAGATCGCACCGGATGTGAGTGATGAGGAACTGGAATTCATGGTGGATACGATTCGTGCAAGTGGTGTTTCCGGCATCATCGCTACGAATACGACGCTTTCACGGGCTGGGCTGAAACACCATAACGCCAAGGAAACCGGCGGTCTTAGCGGAAAGCCGCTGCGTGACCGTTCAACCGAAATTGTATCCCGGATCTATAAACAAACCGGGGGAACGCTCCCGATTATCGGTTCCGGCGGGATTTTTACAGCAGAGGATGCTTATGACAAGATACGGGCAGGCGCAAGCCTGGTCGAAATTTATACAGCACTTATCTATGAAGGACCCGAGGTAAACCGTAAGCTGCATTCCGGTCTCCGGGAGCTGCTTGCAAGGGACGGCTTCAGCCATATATCCGAAGCTGTCGGGGCGAATCATCGGTAATGGGGTAAAGACAGGAGGCAAGGCGATGGACGTTAGAGACTGGGGGACTTTTTTACTTCCGTATGAACAGGCTGTTGAAGAATTGAAGGTCAAATTCAAGACGATGCGCTCCGAACTGAAAAAACGCGAGGAATACGCACCTATCGAATTCGTAACGGGTCGGGTCAAGCGGATCTCAAGCATACTGGACAAAGCGAAACGCCTGGATGTGCCGATGGACCAACTGGAAACCGGAATTGAGGATATCGCAGGCATTCGGATTATGTGTCAATTCGTGGAGGATATCCGGCGGGTAGCCGAATATATCCGGGCCCGGAAAGACCTGTCCGTATTGTTTGAGAAGGATTATATTACCAATTTTAAAGAGAGCGGCTATCGAAGCTTTCATATGATTGTTGAATATCCGGTTCAAACGGCCCTGGGCCAAAAAAAGGTACTGGCCGAAATTCAGATCCGTACACTGGCGATGAATTTCTGGGCTACCATTGAGCATTCGCTGAGTTACAAATACCGGGAAAGCCTTCCGGATGAGATTCGGGCGCGGCTGAAGAAGGCCGGAGAAGCGGCGAATACGCTGGATACCGAAATGTCGAGTATTCGCGAGGATATACTGGAAGCGCAGCGGCAGTTCGAGGATGATTCGAATATTACGACACAGGTTCTCAATGCGATTCACAAGCTGTATTTCTTCCATTTGGTCAATGAAGCGATTGCGTTTCAGGGTAGGTTTAATGCCATCTGGCAAGATCATGACATGGATGCGATGAAGGAGCTTCTCGATGAAGTGAAGGGGCTGCTGGCGGAAGCCAAGAAGAAAGTAAACGAACATGACCTATGAGCCGCTTTATGTCGCTTACCTCGTATATTTCAACCGGGACCAGGATTATTTCGAATGTCATGAAGTGCTTGAGGAATTGTGGCTTAAGCAGGAGCGGGACCCGAGGTATAAAGGGCTCCTGCAAGTGGCCGTGGGACTCTTTCATTTCCGGAACAACAATGTAAGAGGGGCATACAAAATGTTCACAAGCGCCGTATCCCGGCTCGAACGCTATCCCAGTAATGAACTTGGAATCGCAATGGGGAAGCTGCTGAGCGAAGTGAGGAGCTACGCCGAACAGCTGTCCTCGTTTGACACAAAGCCCTTTGCTTATCGGGATTTGACGATTGAGATTGAGGATATGGAGCTTAAGCAAGCGGTGGAGCTGGCATCATTACGCATCAATCCGAACATTCCGCAGCGACGAAAGCCGGAACGGGCGAGGCAGCTCAAGTAATACCGAGGAATAAATAAAAAAAAGAGCGGCTCGCAGGTAGTACATCTACTTGCGGGCAGCTCTTTTCATTATATCTTGAGTCTTTACTGTACTAGGACTCGGTACCCTTATACTTGTTATCGATGAACTCTTTAATTTCGTCGACGGATTTACCTTCATCATGGAGGCGTTTGGCATCTTGCAGTTCGGTCAGGCAGATACCGCATTGTGCGCCATGGTCCGTCCATTTAACCTCGCCGTCCTTATTTTCGGCGATGAAGCAGCGGCGAAGGGAATCGTGATAACCGGTCTCCTCATCCATACAGCCGCAATAACATTTAATTTCCTTAATGACGTCCATTAATTCATTAACCGTTGCATAGGTTGCTTGTGTATTGTCGGTGTAATTCGCCAGAAACTCCGGCATAACTGTCAGGCTTGCTGTCGTTTCGTATCGCTCGGACTTGGCACCGTGCTGATGCTCTGCAGCGGATTCTTTACCGCCGCATGCGGTCAGCAGCATGCCGGAGATGACGAATGTAAAGAGAATAGCGCGCGTTCGGCTCATTTGGTCACGCTCCCTTTATATTTGTCCAGAAATTGCTTAAAGTCATCGACGGAGTAGCCTTCTGTGGAGCCTTCCGGCTTCAATCCACCGATCATACGCTCTTTCTCTACGCCATTCTCGAAGTAAACCAGCGTCGGAGTGAATTCTATGTTGTATTCTCTCCAACCTTCCTGATATTCACGCAGATTGTACTGGGGCATCGATACGCCGGCATCCGCCGCAAGCGGCATCAATTCCGGGGTCGTTGCACGGCAGTGTGGGCAGTCGGAGGCAAAGAAATATACGAAGAAGTTCTCTTTGTTGTCGACCTTACTCTTCAGCTGATCCGGCAGGATGATCTGTTGATAATTCGGATCTTTAAGGAGTTCTTGGGTAGCGGGGTTCAGCTCGGAGATTTTCTTGCCGCCATATAATTCGCTTGTTCCCCCTTGACCGTTCAGAAAAATGAGTGCGGCAACCAACAGGATGAATACTCCGCCGAAGGCGTATAATGCAGTGTGCTTGTTCTTTTTGTTACGGTTCATTAATCCACCCCCTCATAAGATTAATAATAAGCAAGGACTTGTCCTTTTGGATGTAGTTTATTATACAATATTAAAAGTCGGAGCGGAACAAGCGAAAGTCTCTCTTCGCACGAGTAAAATCATCTTCAAACGGTTATGATTCCGTACAGGCAGGTACTTAATGATGCGTTCCGTCTGCATTCATGGTTTTTGGCAGGGGTGCATTTGCATCCTCGTGAGAGTTTTGACAATTTTATGACGTCTCGTCCCGGGCGGACAAATATGTGATCAATAGCATGGAAGCTAAGGCGGCGGATTGTGTGGTAAGGTTGTATAGAACGTCCTTGGCTGGTTGGAACGATGACCGGATCAGGTTTAATATCATAGAATATCCGGCATATTGGAGGTGGTCATCAGTATGAGTACTGGGGGAAGAAGAACGCAAAGACTGGACAAGGTGCTGTCCAATCTGGGATTCGGCTCGCGGGCGGAATTGAAGAAAAAGGCCAAACAAGGAAGCATCGTGGTCAACGGAATGGTTATTAAAGATCCGGGGAAACATGTTGATCCCTATAAAGATATTATTGAGTTCGACGGGGAAACGATTCAATATCGGGAGTATGTGTATCTGATGCTGCACAAACCGCCGGGCGTCATATCGGCGACGGAAGATCTTCGCGATCGTACGGTGCTGGATCTCCTGGATGCGGAGCATCTTGTCTTCGAGCCGTTTCCGGTGGGCAGACTGGATAAAGACACGGAAGGATTACTGCTGCTTACGAACGATGGCAAGTTGGCTCATGAGCTGCTGTCGCCCCGGAAGCATATCCCCAAAACCTATGAAGCGATTGTAGAGGGTCGTGTAAGCGAAGATGATGTGCGGTCGTTCGCTGAGGGAGTCACATTGGACGACGGGTATCATACATTGCCCGGAGAGCTGGTGATTCATTCTGATGAAGAACAAGGTGACGGGCTAGTGTGTTCACGCATCTCGCTGACGATCCATGAAGGCAAATTCCATCAGGTTAAGCGAATGTTTGAGGCGGTAGGCAAAAAAGTTGTGTATCTCAAAAGAGTCAGCATGGGTGAGCTTCGTTTGGATGAGAATCTTGAGATTGGTACATATCGGGAACTGACAGAGGATGAACTGGCTTTAATCGGAAGGCCATCGTTAGTCTAAAGAAATAACTATTTAAAGGATGGATGGAGAATGTCTCACAAATATAAATTGGTGGCGCTTGATGTTGACGGAACGCTGCTGAATGATGATCATGAAATTACAGAGAAAACGAAAAACACGGTGATGGAAGCGGCTAAACAAGGGGTGGAAATCGTCCTGTGCACAGGACGGGGACCGCTGAATTCGATTCCTTTTATGGAAAGCATGGGGCTTGGCGGTTATGTTATCAGTCATAATGGCGCAGCTACGGTTGAAGTGGAAACTCATAACATTGTCCATCAATTCGGCATGGATCCGCTTGAGCTGGAACCCTTCATGGCTTACTGCCGCGAGCAAGGGGTGCATTTTGACGTGAATACTGCTTTCGAAATGTACGTGGACCAAGTGGAGGAGCTTGCTGGCCCAGTTCGATCCATGTATGAGAACTATTTAATGCTCCCAAGTAATCTGCCTTCATGGGAGGAGTTGTCCGACCCTGTCGTCAAGTTCACAGTGTTCGGCGAATCGGCTGATATGGATCGGGTTTTCGCGGATTGGAGCAAGTGGACCCTTCCGTTTAATATGCTGCGAAGCGGCGAGTTTTTTATTGATCTGATGCACAACCAAGCGTCCAAAGGAAATGCTCTAAAGCAGCTGGCTGTAAAAAGAGGTTACCAAGCGGATGAGGTGTTGGCTATCGGCAACTATTTCAACGATATTACGATGCTTACTTACGCAGGCATGGGCATTGCGATGGATAATTCGCCGGTCGAGGTCAAGGCTGCCGCCAATGCGGTAACGGCTTCGAATAACGAGGACGGCGTACACGAGGCGCTGGTGAAATACTGCTTGTCGTAAAAATTGAATATTGTAGGAGCGAGAACCCGCCATAGGACACTTGAAAAAAGTGCCTGAGGGCGGGTTTTTTGCGTGAATTGGAGACGGTTAACCGCATTCTCTAAGAAGATGAAGACATGCATATCCTTCCAAATTTGGATTGACACGATAGAATCGGCATGCTATTTTTATCAATGAAAATGATAATCATTATCAGTTATTGAAGCGGAAACACGCCTGCATATCGTTTTATCGAAAAAGGAGGCAACTCATGCGTACGGAGGAAAAGCTGAACATAGATAGCGCATCGGATTCGGATCGTAGCGGAAAAACCAGCCTGGTGGAGATCAAGGAGTACATCGACAGCCATTATCAGGAGGCGTTAACCATTGGCCAACTGGCGGGAATGGCTAATATATGTCCCAAGTATTTCGTGGACCTGTTCAAGAAAACATTCGGCCAGACCACGATTGATTACCTGACGCATGTTCGTATGAATCACGCCAAGCGTTACTTGGCCGAATCAGACGATCGGCTTCGGGATATCGCACAGAAGGTTGGATATAAGGACGAGTTCTATTTCAGCCGGATTTTTAAAAAGAAGGTGGGCATGTCGCCGTCGGAATATGTTCGAAATTCGAGGCAGCTGATCGCGGCCTGTTCTTCTGCGATCATCGGGCAGCTGGTAGCGCTGAACGTCATTCCAGCGGCCGCGCCGCTAGATGCGAAGTGGACCCCGTTTTATTACAATGCCTACAACTCGGAGATCAAGTCCCGCTTGAAATTGACGAACCCTTATCCGGACAGCCGTTTTGAGGAGAATATCGAGCAGCTGTTCCGCGCCAAACCCGACGTCATTATCGGCATGGATCATCTCGGTGAAGAGGAAATCGCCAAGCTGGAGCCTATTGCCCCCACCTTCATTGTTCCGTCCCATGCAGGGTGGAGGGAGCAGCTGGAGATGATCGCGGCATTCCTGAACAAGGAAGAACAGGCACAATCCTGGATCGGGCAGTATGAGCGGAAAGTGGCGCATGCACGCTCGCGAATGCAGGAAGTGGTGGGGAATGATCGTGTTGCCGCGCTGCGGATATATGGGCAAAATCTCTATTTCTACGGTAACCGGGGGCTTGAGGAAGTGCTGTTTCAGGATTTGCATATCAAGCGAGCTTGCCGATCCCATACCAGCCGGAATCAGCAAATAACGCTGGATGATTTGCTGCAATGCGATCCGGACCGAATTCTGATCGCAGTATGCCCGGAAGCCGCATCGCGGCGCTATTGGCTCGCGCTCCAGCATTCCGCCGAGTGGCATAGGCTTCGAGCCGTCGCTCAAGGAAGGGTCTACACGATCTCGTCCGATCCTTGGTTCGAATACTCCGCGCTTGCCGTGACGAGAATGCTGGACGAGGCGATGCTTCTGTTCACAGGAGATAGTCCAAAAGGAGTTCTGGATAAAAGCCATGGTGAATCGTTTGCTACGTAATATATACTCGTCTTAATTGAGAATCATTATCACAGGAGGAGATACATTGTGGCTAAACGTTTCAATCGTGGAAAGAGAATTTGGAGGATCAACATAGCGGCACTTGCGTGCTGTGCCATCATCATAGGCTTGCTGTCAGGCTGCGGAGGCAAGGCGGAGACCGAAGCGTCTGGCGGCGATCAGGAGGCAGCGAAGACCGCAGCGGTGGAGACGTCCGGCAAAGCAGAGAGCAGCCAAACGTCGTCGGAGGAACCAGGGGCGAACCGTGAGGAGACGTCGACGAAAGAGGGACGTACGGTAACGGATGAGCTCGGACACGAAGTAAAGATTCCGGCCGAGGTGAGCAAGGTATTTGCGCCGAACATGGAAGATTCATTGCTGAAGCTCGGCGTGAAGCCCGTTGCCCAATGGGCCAACGGCAAGCAGGGACACTCTTATTTGCAGGAGGAGCTGGACGGCATTCCCCTGATCGATTTTTCAGGAGGCTTGCCTTCGCCTGAGGCCCTGATGTCCTACGAACCGGATCTTATCGTGCTACACACCGAGACTTACGCTGCGGACGGCACCTATGAGAAATATGCCAAAATCGCGCCAACGTATGTGTTCAAAAATGCTTCCGGGAATGTCGAGAAATCGCTGACCACCTTGGGCGATCTGCTTGGGAAAGCGTCGGAAGCTGAGACCGCCTTGAATAATTATCAGCAAAAAGCAAGCGAAGCGAAGGCGAAGCTGAGTTCCGTGGTGGGGGACAAGAACGTTGCCATCATTCGTTTCGCACCTAGAGGCGTCAGTTTGATGGGCGGAAATTACCTATGCGGATATGTCATCCATCAGGATCTGGGACTAGGCAAGTCCAAGCTGGTCGAGAACGAGAATGCAGCTAATATTTCGCTGGAAATACTCCCGCAGCTTGATGCGGACTATATATTTGTCATTAACGCCTATGATCAAGGAACGGAACGCATGAAGGAAATGACGGAAAGCCCGATCTGGAAAGGCATTCCCGCTGTCAAGAACGGACAGGTCTATGAAACCGATAACGAATACTGGCTGGGAAGCGGCCTGATCGCCTACGAGAAAATCGTGGATGATGTCGTTCGCTCCATTACGGGTCAATAGGGGGAACATATGAGCCATCATACGACTTCCGTTGACATGATGAGGCGCAGCGTGATGCTGGCCCGTGCGGAGCATTGGGTGATGCACTCGAGGGGCGGGCGCCGCTATCGAATCATAACGGCACAGCCGACGGGACCGGCCCCGCCGTCCGGATATCCGGTCATCTATTTACTGGACGGCAACAGCGTGTTTCACACGATGGTCGAGACGCTGCGCCTGCAGTGCCACAGGCCGGACAAAACCGGGATATTGCCGGCTGTCGTTGTCGGCATCGGTTACGAGACGGAGGGACAGTATGCTTCGGACCGGTTCTATGATTACACGCCCTATCCGAACACGAAGTTCAGGAACAAGCTGGACGGGGATTCCGTGCCGGAGCAGGGGGGAGCGGCTGAGTTTTTGCAATTTATTGAGGAGGAGCTGAAACCGCAGATCGAGGGCGAGTTCAACATTGACCGGCATCGCCAGACGATATTCGGCCATTCCCTTGGCGGGCTGTTCACGCTCTATGCCATGTTCAGCAAACCGCGATCGTTCTCGTGTTACATCGCGGGCAGCCCTTCTATCCACTGGAATCCGGAGTATTTAGGGGGGCTGGAGCAGAACTATGCCGATCAGATGAAGGAAAGACCTTATCCTGTTCGGCTGCTGCTTGGCGCGGGAGAGCTCGAGAGGTCCCATGTCACCGGCAATTCCATCAGTGCATCTGAGCTCGCCAAGCGTCTGGCTGTTCTGTCCGAATATGGCATGTATGCCGAATTCAAGGAGTTTGAGGGCGAAGGGCATCTATCCGTGCTGCCAGTCCTCATCAGCAAAGCATTACGATTTGCCCTTCACCCTGAACACGAAGGAGATGATCACCAATGGAAAGCACAGGTATTAGAGGGAAAGTAGCGCTCGTGACCGGTGCCGCCCAAGGAATAGGCGAAGCGGTGGCACGGGCCCTTGCCCGGCAAGGAGCCGTTGTAGCGGCCTGCGACCGGAAGGAAGCCGAGCTGCTCCGCGTTGCGGCCGACCTATCCGGCTCAGGTGTTCATGCCGCGGCTTACAAGGCGGATGTGAGCCGCAGTGCCGAGGTTGAAGCGATGGTCGAGCGGATTGAGGATGAACTCGGACCAATCGAGATTCTCGTCAACGTTGCGGGAGTGCTGCGGGTCGGTGGAGTCGAGTCGCTTACCGACGAGGATTGGCAGGCCCACTTCAACGTCAATACCCACGGCGTATTCTACACGTCACGCTCCGTCGTAAGGCGCATGGCGAGCCGTCATTCCGGAGTTATCGTGACGGTAGGATCGAATGCGTCAAAAGTTCCGCGGTCGCAGATGTCGGCCTATGCCGCATCCAAGGCGGCGTCCACGATGTTTACGAAATGCCTGGGGCTCGAATATGCCCGCCATCATATCCGTTGTAACGTGGTTTCCCCCGGCTCTACGGATACCGAAATGCAGCGTTTGTTATGGAAGGATGATCATGGTGCAAGGTCCATTATCGAGGGGGCGCCGGACTCCTTCCGCCTCGGCATACCGCTTGGCAAAATCGCGCTCCCTTCGGACATTGCTGATGCGGTCGTTTTCCTCGTATCCGATCGGGCCGGGCACATGACGATGCAGGACGTATGCGTGGATGGCGGCGCGACGTTGGGATGCTGAGCATTTTCGGATTTTCATGCTTGATTTTCTAAATTCAATATACTAGGTAGGCTCATAAGCAGAGAGGAGACTGAAATGTTACACTATGATGCTCCAACCGCAGCGGAGGCTGCGCAACTTATGGAACAATACCAGGTCGGTTCGTCTTTCTTCTTCTCATCCCCGCGCAAGACGCTGTTAACCCATGGAGAGTACTCAAGATTGCCGGTTCCCGTGGGGACCGGGCACAGATCGCTGCCGGAACGCGTCCGTGAATTGCTGGAATACGCGAAGCAAGCGGGACGGCCGGATGCCGTTGTTGTCGGCGCCATACCTTTTGATATTCAAAAACCGGCCAGTCTGTTTATTCCGCTTTCGGCCCAGTGGCACGACTCCCTTCTATTCTCTGAAGGGGCTCCGGAAATGCCCCGAATTTCCAGTTACAAGGTGCTTTCCGTTCCTGAGCCGACGGTGTTCAAGGAAGGCGTGAACCGGCTGCTGGACCTCATTTCTCAAAATAAACTCCATAAAGCGGTGCTTTCCCGAACGCTGGATATCACGCTTCCTCATGCTCTGTCCATTCCACACATATTGACTCATTTAGCTTATCATCACTCCCATGGCTATACGTTTGCCGTACCGTTGGCACCCAAATTGTCCCACGCTTCAAGCCCGGATGCCGTTGCATCCACCCGGACGCTGTTTGGCGCAAGCCCCGAGCTGCTCATTACGAAGAAGGGTTCGCGGATCAAAGGAAATCCATTGGCAGGCTCTGCGGCGCGAAGCGCCGATCCCGCTGAAGATCAGCGGCGGGCGGCAGCCCTGCTGTCATCGGCCAAAGACCGATATGAGCATGCCATCGTTATCGATGCCGTGGCATCGGCCTTGCAGCCTTATTGCAGAAAGCTGGAGGTTCCTGCCGAACCTTCGCTCATACAGACCAAAGCTATGTGGCATCTATCCACCGAAATTAACGGCGTCCTAAAGGATGAATCGGTAACATCAATGGAGCTTGCTCTGGCCATGCATCCGACGCCGGCAATCTGCGGCACGCCGACCGATGCGGCCCGGGATGCCATACAAGAGATCGAGCCGTTCGATCGCGGCTTCTACTCGGGAGCCGTCGGTTGGTCGGATGCTAACGGTGACGGCGAGTGGGCGGTGACGATTCGCTGCGCGGAAACGGAAGGAACCTTACTGCGGGTATTTGCAGGGGCAGGAATCGTGACTGGCTCCATAGCGCAAGCGGAGCTGGCCGAGACTTCGGCCAAATTCCGCACGATTCTGGCCGCGATGGGGTTGAATGAACAACAAACAACGATGTTGGAGGAGGAATGAGGAATGTTGGCAGGTTGTAAGGCTTGGCCGGAGGAATTTGCCGCACGCTACCGGGAGGCAGGTTGCTGGCAGGGCGAAACCTTTGGAGAGCTCTTGCGGAAACGGGCTGCAGCGTTCGGGGAACGGGTTGCGGTCGTATGCGGCGACAAGCACATAAGCTACGCCGAGCTGGACAATCGGGTGGATCGATTGGCCGCGGGATTTCTTAAGCTCGGCATTAAGGCACAGGAACGGGTTATCGTTCAGCTGCCGAACATTGCTTCATTTTTTGATACGATATTCGCGCTGTTCCGCATCGGGGCGCTTCCCGTCTTCGCCCTGCCCGTTCACCGCCGGAACGAAATCGTCTATCTGTGCGGCTTCAGCGAAGCCGCCGCGTATATCATTCCGGATATGGATTCGGGCTTCGATTATCGGGACCTGGCAGCTCAGGTTCAGGCATCGGTTCCTTCCCTCCGCCATGTCATCGTAGCTGGGGACCCGGGCCAAGAGACGTTTGTATCTCTGGACGATTTGTACCTTGATGATTCGGAGTGCTCTTCATACGGATCAGATGCGGAAGGCCCTGAACCCGGCGATGTCGCATTTCTCCAGCTGTCGGGCGGGACGACCGGACTGCCGAAGCTCATTCCCCGCACGCATGACGACTATATTTACAGCTTGCGCATGAGCGCCGAAATCTGCTCGCTGGATAAGGATAGCGTTTATTTGGCGGTATTGCCCGTCGCGCATAATTTCCCGCTTAGCTCTCCGGGCGTGTTGGGGACGCTGTATGCCGGAGGAAGAGTTGTACTTGCCCGGTCAGGGAGTCCGGAAACAGCATTTCCGCTGATCGCCTCCGAGTACGTCACGATAGCAGCGGTCGTTCCGCCCCTGGCCTTGATTTGGCTTGAAGCGGCTCCAACTCGTTCCGAAGATCTCTCCAATCTGCAAGTGCTGCAGGTAGGCGGAGCCAAATTCAGTGCGGAGGCGGCCAAACGCGTGCAAATGGTGCTGGGATGTAAGCTGCAGCAAGTGTACGGGATGGCGGAAGGCTTGGTGAACTATACCCGGCTGGATGACCCCGAAGACATAACGGTGTTTACGCAGGGGCGGCCCATGTCTCCGTACGATGAAGTGAGGCTGGTCGATGAGGACGACGTCGAGGTAGCCCCTGGCGAAGTCGGGGAATTGCTGACAAGGGGGCCTTATACGATTCGCGGCTACTATAAAGCGGACAAGCATAACGAAAAGGCTTTTACCACGGACGGCTTCTATCGTACGGGCGATCTGGCCAGCTTGACGCCTTCAGGATATCTGGTGATCGAAGGCCGTTCCAAGGATCAAATCAACCGCGGGGGCGACAAGATTGCGGCCGAAGAGGTCGAAAACCATCTGCTTGCCCATCCCAGCGTGCACGATGCTGCCGTGGTCGCCATGCCGGACGAGTATCTGGGCGAGCGGTCCTGCGCCTTCGTTATCGTTCATAATGGCGCGGTTAGTGGCAATGAGCTGAAGATGTTTCTCAGAAATAGAGGGCTCGCAGCATACAAAATCCCGGATCGGGTGGGATTTATGGATTCCTTCCCCCACACGGGGGTCGGCAAAGTAAGCAAAAAGCAGCTGCGGGAGCTCGCGGTGCAGAACCAGGACGCACGGCTAAATCTTTCAAAATAACATTGAAATGAGGAGATATAAATGGCACTTCCTAAGATTGTACCGTATCCGATGCCAGGGGAGACCGACCTGCCCAAGAACAAGGTAGCATGGACGGCGGATCCGAATCGTGCCGTGCTGCTCATCCACGATATGCAGCAATATTTCATCGACGCGTTCACGCCTGATCAATCGCCGGTCGTGGAACTGATCGCCCATATTCAGAAGCTGCGTTCCTGCTGCGCGGAGCTTGGCATTCCCGTGATCTATTCAGCCCAGCCCGGTGGCCAGGCACCGGAGCAGCGCGGTCTGCTGCAGGATTTCTGGGGCTCCGGCATCAACGACGGTCCCTACCAGAAAAAGTTCGTGGATGCGGTGGCGCCGTCGGAACGGGATATGCTGTTGACCAAATGGAGATACAGCGCCTTCCAGAAGACCAATCTGCATGAAATCATGCGCGAGCTAGGCCGCGACCAGCTGATGATCTGCGGGATATATGCTCACATCGGCTGTCTGCTGACCGCCGGCGAAGCTTTCATGAAAGACATACAGCCGTTCTTCATTGCGGATGCTCTTGCGGATTTCTCGTTAGAGAAGCACCGCCTGGCCCTTGTTTATGCTGCGGAACGCTGCGCCGTTACGCTCACCACGGAACGTCTGATCGCTTCGCTGACTCAAGCGGTTCACCCCTTCTCGGGTCGTTCCGAAGCTCCAAGCGGAGAGGGAATAGCCGTAGATGCTGCGGAGGAGCAATCGCCGCTGACGCTGCAAACGTTGCGAGAGAACGTAGCGGAATTGCTGCAGGAACGGCCGTCGAGCATCGGTGAGGATGACCATTTGATTGAATACTGGGGACTGGATTCCATTCGCATCATGAGTTTGGCCGAGCGCTTCCGGCGCGAGGGCTTGGATATCAGCTTTGTGGAGTTGGCCGAGCAGCCGACGCTGGCAGGCTGGTGGGGATTGCTGTCGAACAAGCAGAACGTACGCGTGTCACCGCCCAATTATGATTACTATACGGTGTAAAAGGAGGGGATTTATATGCTTGAGCAAAAGAGGGAGCGCTGGTCCCTGTCCGGAGCGCAGCTGGGGATTTGGTATGCCCAGCAGCTGGACCCCGACAATCCGATATTCAACACGGCGGAATGCATTGAGATTCGAGGACCTGTAGATCCGGTTCTGTTCGAGAAGGGTTTGCGCCAGGTGGTGGGGGAGGCCGATGCTCTGTTTGCCCGCTTCGGCGAAGATGCTAACGGTCCTTGGCAGTCGATCGATCCGTCTCCGGACTGGCCTCTGCACGTGATGGATGTCAGCGGGAAGGAGAATCCTCATCTTGCTGCCCAAAGCTGGATGGAGCATGACCTGGCCCAAGCTATCGATCTAAGCCGAGGACCGCTGTTTACGGAGGCGCTGTTCAAGCTCGCCGCCGATCGCTACTATTGGTACCAACGCATTCATCATATCGCGATCGACGGATTCGGCGTGTCGCTTCTGCTGCAAAAAGTTTCTAAGGTCTACACGGACTTAACGGGCGGGGGCACATCCGGCATAGGCGCGTTCGGCAGGTTCCGGACGATCCTGGAAGAAGATGCGTCTTACCGCATGTCGCAACAGCTCGACTCGGACCGTCAATTCTGGCTGCAGCGCTTTGCCGATGAGCCGGAGGTGGTCAGCTTAGGGGGACAGGCACAGCGTTCGGCGCGGAGCTTCCTGCGCCGTTCGGCCCAGCTTCCGGCGTCTTCAATGCAACGCTTGCAGGCGGCAGCGCAAGATGCAGGGACAAGCTGGCCGGATGTGATTGCGGCTGCAGCGGCTCTATATGTCCATCGTATAACAGGCGCCGAGGAGGTTGTGCTTGGATTGCCGGTGATGTGCCGCTTAGGTTCGTCATCCATCCGCATTCCGGGTATGGTCATGAATTTGCTGCCGCTCCGGGTGCGCGTCAGGCCCGATATGACTCTGATCGACCTGCTGCGGCAGGTGGCACGGGAGAATCGCGAGATCAAGCGGCATCAGCGCTACCGGCATCAGGACATCCGGCGTGATCTCAAGCTGCTTGCGGACAACCGCAGATTATTTGGACCGCTCGTGAATGTGATGGCATTTGCGGAGGAATTGAATGTTGGCGGTTTCCGCGGCAGCGTCCGCAATCTTGCGTCCGGTCCCGTGGATGATTTGACGATGAACGTGTACGGAGGATTGGGCGGGCACGGGCTGAGAATCGACATGGATGCCAATCCGCTGATTTACAGCGCAGAGGCGTTAGAGTCCCATCTACAACGCTATTTGTATCTGCTGGACAGCCTTGCCGAAGCGGAGCCGAATGATCCCGTCGGGGGCTTAGCCTTTATTTTGCCGGATGAACACGAGAAGGTGCTTGTTCAGTGGAATGATACGACCCGCGCCTTGCCGCAGCTCAGCGTGCCGCAATTATTCGAGGAGCAGGCTGCGCGTACACCGCAGGCGGAAGCGGTCATATGCGAAGGGTTATCGCTATGTTACGAGGACCTGAACAGGCGGGCGAATCGCCTGGCCCGCTTGCTGATTGCCCGGGAAATAGGGCCTGAGCGAATCGTTGCCCTTTCGCTGCCACGGTCGGTGGATATGCTTGCTGCCATCCTTGCCGTGCATAAGGCAGGGGCGGCATACTTGCCATTGGATCCGGAATATCCGGATGATCGGATCGCTTATATGCTTGCCGATGCCAACCCGGCATGCTTGATAACGACCCGGCAGCTGTCTGAACATTTCGCGGCTGTCATGGAGGATAAGGACGTGATCCTGTTGGATGCCCCGGCTACCCTTCAGCGATTGGAGCAGCAGGCCTTTCATAATCCTGTCGATGCTGATCGCGTACGTCCGCTGCTGCCGCTTCACCCGTCCTACGTTATTTATACTTCCGGATCAACCGGCCGGCCCAAGGGGGTCATGCTCACGTTCGAAGGCCTTGCCAATCTGCTGTCGGATATGCGCGAGCGTTTGGGCATCGGGGAGCGGGACCGCTGGCTGTCGGTCACCACGATGTCATTCGATATCTCGGTGATGGAGATGCTGCTGCCCCTGGCATGCGGTTCGACGCTCGACATCGTGATGCGGGATACCATTCTCGACGCAGCGTCGCTCATACGCCGAATTCGGGAGACCAGGACGACCATCATGCAGGCGACCCCGACGTTATGGCAGTCGATTGTCGCTTGCCGTCCAGGGAAATTTGAGCGGCTTAAAGTCATTACCGGGGGCGAGGCGCTGCCGGTCGGTCTTAAGCTTGCGCTTCAAGACCTGAACTGCGAAGTGAACAATCAATATGGTCCGACGGAGACAACGATTTATTCGACGGCGGCAAAACTCGATCAAACACCAGAAAAGCCATCCATCGGAGGACCGGTGTGGAATACGAGACTGTATGTGCTCGATTCTTCGCTCTCCCCGGTTCCGCCAGGCGTAACGGGTGAGCTGTATATTGCGGGCTTGGGGCTCGGCCGGGGGTATTTGGGAAGACCCGACTTGACGGCGGATCGGTTTGTCGCAGATCCTTACGGTTCCCCGGGCTCCCGCATGTACCGAACAGGCGATCTTGCCCGCTGGCTGGAGAACGGCTGGATCGATTATTTGGGACGCGCCGACCATCAGATCAAGCTGCGCGGCTTCCGGATCGAGACCGGCGAGATCGAGTCCGTGCTTGTGGCTCATCCGGCAGTGGAGCAGGCCTTTGTCATGGTTCGCGAGGATCGGATCGAAGATCGCCGGCTTGCGGCTTATATCGTTCCTTCGTCAGACTGGCCATATCCCATCGACTCGACAGATTTACGGAGCTATGCCGCAGAGAAACTGGCCGAGTATATGGTGCCGTCTGTCATCGTAGCCCTTGAAGCGCTGCCGCTCACGCCGAACAAGAAAGTGGATCGCAACGCGCTTCCCGTGCCAGATGTTCGGCTGGCGGCCGGGCGTATGCCGCGAACGCCGCAAGAGGAGATGCTTTGCACGATTTTTGGCGAGGTGTTGGGCTTGCCGAGGGTTACCATCGACGATGATTTCTTCGAGCTTGGCGGTCATTCCCTATTAGCCGGGCGGGTCATGGTCCGTATCCGGGAAGCATTCGGCGCAGAGCTCAGCATAGGCAGCCTGTTCGAAGCGTCAACGGCCGCGAGTCTCGTCAAGCGGCTCGATCATGCGCAAGCAGCCAGACAGTCCGTGCGTCCCGCGGCAAGAGGTGAGCGCTTGCCGTTATCCTTTGCGCAGCAGCGGTTATGGTTTTTATATCGGCTGGAGGGTCCGAGCCCAACCTATAATATTCCTCTTGTGGCGCGCTTGTCAGGTGACCTCGATCTGGCATCGCTGCGTATGGCACTGGGGGATGTAGTGGCTCGCCATGAGTCGCTGCGCACGGTGTATCCTGAAAACGACGGGGCTTCGTATCAGCACATTTTGGATTCCGAGAGGGCCCGGCCGGAGCTAATGGTAACCGAGATCAGTGACGCGGAGCTTGCGGATAAATTGGCTGAAGCCGTCAGGTACCGTTTCGAGCTTGCAGCCGAAACTTCCCTGCGGGCAGAGCTGTTCAAACTGGGCGATCAAGAGTTTGTCCTGCTGTTGCTGCTGCATCATATCGCTGGAGACGGCTGGTCGCTTACCCCGTTGACGCGGGATCTATCGGATGCCTACGCGGCAAGGTGCCTGGGGAGTGAACCGACATGGACTCCGTTACCGGTACAATATGCAGATTATGCCATGTGGCAGCAGAAGCTGTTTGGCCGCTCCGGTGACGAGAACAGCCTGATTGATCGCCAGCTGGAATATTGGACCGAAGCGCTTTCCGGCTTGCCGGAGCAATTAGAGCTGCCTACCGACTATCCGCGGCCCGCCGTGGCCAGCTATCAGGGCGGCAGCGTGCCGTTTTCGATACCCCGTGAGCTGCATCAGCAGTTGAATGGGCTCGCGCAGAGCAACAGGGCGACTTTATTCATGGTATTTCAGTCTGCGATGGCTGCGCTGTTTACGAAGCTGGGTGCAGGTACGGACATTCCGATCGGAAGTCCCGTATCGGGTCGGAATGACGACAATCTGGATCACTTAATCGGTTTCTTCATCAATACCCTTGTGTTTCGCGTGGATACGTCGAACGATCCGACGTTCGTTGAGCTGCTGCGACGGGTGCGGGAAAAGAGCTTGGCAGCGTTCGAGCATCAGGACGTGCCGTTCGAGCGGCTTGTCGAGACGCTGAACCCGCCGCGTTCCCGGGCGAGACACCCACTCTTCCAAGTGATGCTGGTGCTGCAGAACACGCCGGAAACTTCGCTTGAGCTTCCGGGAATCAGCTCGAAGCTGCAGCTGCAAAACGTGGGCACGGCGAAGTTCGACTTAACCTTCGAAATGACCGAGCGGCGGGATCAGAACGGCGAGCCGAATGGCGTTGACGGCTTCATTGAATTCAGCTCGGATTTGTTCGAGCGCGGCACGGCGGAAGCGATGGCGAAACGATACGTGCGCGTATTGGAAAGTGCTGTCAATGAACCAAGTAAATCCATCAGCAAACTGGATGTTTTAACCGTTGATGAACGGGAGGACATTCGTCGACAATGGAGCGCGCCGCTGCCAGTCACCGAGCAGGCGACCTTGTCCGAGCGGTTTGAAGCACAGGTCAGCCGCTCGCCTCAAGCGGTCGCGATTGTCCATGACGGCCTGTCTTTGAGTTATGAGGAGCTGAACGAGCGCGCCAACCGGATCTCCCATTTCTTGATTGCATCCGGCGTCGGTACGGAGCAGATCGTAGCTCTCGCACTGCCGCGTTCGGTGGATATGGTCGTCTGTATTCTGGCCGTGCTTAAAGCGGGGGCCGCTTACCTGCCTCTGGATCCAGAGTATCCGGAGGATCGATTGGCTTACATGATGGAGAATGCTTGTCCGGTATGCGTCATGACGAGTGTTCACGTGATGGATCAGCTGCCGGATTTCGGACGATGGAAACGCGTTGTCATCGATGAGCTTGAACAAGCTATGCAATTGCAAAGTTATTCCAAGGAAAATCCAAGCGACCGTGAGCGTCTTGGGCGGCTTATGCCGCAGAATGCCGCTTATATCATTTATACCTCCGGTTCCACCGGCAAGCCGAAGGGCGTGCTGGTACCGCATCAGAATGTCGTCCGGCTATTCGATTCCACCCGGCATTGGTTTCAGTTTGATGAAACCGATGTTTGGACCTTATTCCATTCGTATGCCTTCGATTTCTCGGTATGGGAAATATGGGGGCCGCTCTTGTACGGCGGCCGGCTCGTCGTGGTTCCGCATACGGTCAGCCGATCGCCTGAAGAGATGTTAAGCTTGCTGGTCCGGGAAGGCGTGACCGTGCTGAATCAGACGCCGTCGGCGTTCTATCCGTTGATTCAGGCGGATCGGGAGCAGCCGGAGACGGGTCGGAAATTGTCGCTAAGGTACGTTGTGTTCGGAGGCGAAGCCTTGGAGCTTGGACGGCTTACGGATTGGTATTCGCGTCATGCCGACGATGCCCCGCGTCTGATCAACATGTACGGCATAACGGAAACGACCGTGCATGTCAGCTATATGGAGCTGAACCGAAACCTGGCGCTGACGGGAGCCGGCAGCCTGATCGGCGAAGCGATACCGGATTTGCGGGTGTACGTGCTCGATAACAGGCTTCAGCCCGTTCCGTATGGCGTGATCGGGGAAATGTATGTCGCCTGCGCAGGATTGGCGCGCGGGTACTGGGGGCGTCCCGATCTTACCGCCGACCGGTTCGTGGCGGATCCATACGGCCCGCCGGGGACAAGAATGTACCGAACCGGCGATTTGGCGAGACGGTTTGCCGACGGCACGCTGGATTATTTGGGACGGTCCGATCATCAGGTGAAGATACGCGGCTTCCGGATCGAGCTTGGCGAAATCGAATCGGTCCTCGTGCGTCATGAGTCACTCTCGCAGGCGGCTGTCATCGTGCGTGAGGATCAGCCCGGAGACCAGCGGCTTGCGGCTTATGTCGTCGGCAATCCCGGCGAGTCGCCTTCGGGTACGGAGCTGCGCCGTTATGCCGCTTCGCTGCTTCCTGATTACATGGTTCCATGGGCTTTCGTCATGATGGACAAGCTGCCGCTTACGCCTAACGGAAAGCTGGATCGCAAAGCGCTGCCGGCCCCCGATATGTCGCCGGATGCGGATGGGCGCAATCCGCGAACGCCGCAGGAGGAAGTGTTATGCGAGCTGTTTGCCGAAATACTCGGCGCCAAGCGGGTCGGCATCGATGACAGCTTCTTCGAGCTCGGCGGTCACTCTTTGTTGGCGGTCCGGCTCATCAGCCGGGTTCGTGAAGCCCTTGGCAAAGAATTGAGCATTGCAGCACTATTCGAAGCACCGACGGTAGCGGGGCTAGTCGACAAGCTTGAGATGGGCGGCGGGAACAGCGCGCTGCAGGTCGTGCTTCCGCTTCGGTCGCATGGAGATCAAACCCCGCTGTTCTGCGTGCACCCGGCAGGAGGATTAAGCTGGTGCTACGCCGGTTTAATGAAGCATCTCGGCATGGATTATCCGATTTACGGCTTGCAGGCAAGGGGAATTGCCCAAGCGGAGGAGCTGCCAGGATCACTGGAAGAGATGACGGCAGACTATATCGGCCATATCCGTTCCCTTCAGCCAACGGGGCCATATCGGCTGCTCGGCTGGTCTTTGGGCGGCAATGTCGCTCAGTCGATTGCGGTGCAGCTGCAGGAGGCGGGTGAAGACATTGAACTGCTCGCCATACTGGATGCTTATCCGAGTCATTATTTACCGATCAAGGAAAAACCCGATGAAGACGAGGCTTTGACCGCGCTGCTGGCGCTTGGAGGCTTCGATAGGGAAAGCATTGAAGCAGAGCTTGGAGACGCCCCGCTAACCATAGCGGCCGCCCTTGAATTGCTGCGTAACGAGAGCAGCGCGCTTTCGTCCCTTGAGGAAGAGACGATCATGAACCTGAAGACGACCTATGAAAATTCGGTTCAACTGCTAAAGGCTTACGTTCCGAAGCGTTTTGAGGGAGATATGTTATTCTTCCACTCCACAATCATCCCGGATTGGTTTGACCCCATCGACCCGGAGATGTGGGAGCCTTATGTGGGCGGCCAAATCGAGCGGCATGATATCGAATGCCGTCATAAGGATCTATGCCAGCCGGGTCCACTGGATTATATCGGCAAGTGCATTCTAAGCAAGCTTGAGAAAATGGCACCTAAAACAGAGACAACAAGGGACAGGAGGGAACTGATCTATGACCAATCCTTTTGAGCAAGCCGACGGCAAGTTTCTTGTACTGATGAACCATGAGGGCCAATATTCGCTCTGGCCGGCGTTCGCGGCTATTCCGGCCGGCTGGAATCAGGTTCTGGGACTTGGCACACGGGAGGAATGCGTCGCCTATATCAATGAGAACTGGGTTGATTTGCGGCCGCGGAGCCTGTATGCCGACACCGGGTCAATACCGGAACCTAGGTCATGAGCCATGGGCTGAATCCGAAAAAGGTATTATGCATCGTCTATGTGGCAGCGATGTTTGTGGTTGCTATGGACGCCACCGTGCTGAACGTGGCGCTTCAGACGATCAGCCGGGAGCTTGAAGTGCCGCCTGCGGCATCCGGGGTTCTGAATGTCGGTTATTTGGTCAGCTTGGCCATCGTTCTGCCGATGGCGGGCTGGCTTGGCGATACATGGGGAACGAAGCGTACGTTCCTCCTGGCACTGGGCCTTTTCACCGGAGCATCCGTATTGTGCAGCTTTGCTGACAGCTTGGCTGCGTTGACGCTGTTTCGCGTGATCCAAGGCATCGGCGGCGGCTTGCTGACCCCAGTGGGCATGGCGATGTTGTTCCGCATGTTCCCGCCGCAGGAGCGCGCGAAAATCTCCCGGGCTCTCATCCTGCCTATCGCGATTGCGCCTGCAGTCGGACCGGTTGTCAGCGGGCTGCTCCTTGAGTACTTGACCTGGCGGTGGATCTTCTACGTGAGCTTGCCGATCGGCATTCCCGCGCTCGTGTTCGGTTTATTCTGGCTGAAGGAGCATCGGGAGCCGGATGCCGGCAAGCTGGACGTGCCGGGCCTGCTGCTATCCGCGCCGGGGCTTGCCCTGCTGATGTACGCCTTGAGCCAGGGGCCGCTGCACGGGTGGGACGCCACGCGGGTATGGGGCGCCGGCCTGGCTGGCATCCTGCTGCTGGCTGCTCTGGTGAAGGTGGAACTAAGGGCTGCGAAACCGCTGCTGGATTTGCGGCTGCTGGGCAATCGCTTGTTCCGAACGTCAGGTTTCATCGCGATGTGTGCATCTGCAGGGCTGCTGGGCATGCTCTACGTATTTCCCTTAATGTATCAGAACGCCCTGCACGTTTCCGCTTTGGATACGGGGCTGACGACGTTTCCCGAAGCCATCGGGCTGATGGTTGCCTCGCAGCTCGTCCCCTGGACGTATCCAAGGCTGGGGCCTAGGCGAGTGATCATCATGGGATTTGCGGCAACCGCGCTGATCTTTATTATGCTCAGCATGGTGGACGCCGGGACGAATCCGTGGTTTATACGGGCCCTGTTGTTTGGCGTCGGCATTTTCCTTGGCCAGACCGTGGGATCCGTTCAGATCGCTGCCTTCGCCACCATCCCGCCTGCTTCGATGGGGCGCGCCTCGACCTGGTTCACGGTGCAGAACAGGCTTGGTCCCGCCATCGGACTGGCTGTTCTATCAGGCATCTTGGCTGCCATTGGTACGGAAACTGTGAACGCGGCAGGGGGGATGGAGCCGAATCTGATAGCATATCGGGCCGCATTGCTCGGGGCCGCAGGCTTCCTGCTTATCGGTGCAGGCGCGGCGTTATGGATTCGGGATGCCGATGCGGCGTCTACGATTCGTAAACCCGCTGCCAACCTACCGGCGAAGGAACAGGCGGCTCCGGCTGAGAACTGAAACCAAAGGGGAAGAAAGTAAGAACGAGGTGCTTCTGGATGAACTTCTGATCGGGAGATTTGAGTGTCTGGTCGGGGAGACGGTGATGTCTCCAAATCGGTGATCGTTATTCAGGAGTTCAGAGACTAAGCTATGATTTTTTGAATGAATAACCCGATATGAATAGGTAAACAAAAGTGAAGGGGCCACTCTTTCTGCATGTTGCAGAGAGATAGCCCCTTTTTTACGTAATAGCTTCAGAGTTTAGATGTGTTATCCATTGCGTGAGGAATTCCTTCTGGATGGAATATTCCGATTAGCAGCAATGGTGTTATTTAGGGATTTCGCAATCCTTTGGGCAGGTGATTCTTGAGCTGTCCTCCACTGGCTTTGCCCCAACCAAGGGGAATTCCATCGGTGGTTACCAGAGTCCAGCCATGATACTCCGGAGGAAGCGAGAGCACCTCTCCCCGCAAATAGGCATTCACCTCGGCAGAGTCTGAGGGCAGATCCCAGCTTCTAGCCGCCTGGTCAGGATGCAGGGACATCGCCAGCGCGTGGGCGGGCTCGATCCGATTCTTCTTCAAATGTCCCAGGTGAAGTCCGGCCCGCGGTATCTTCAGCCCTTTCAACTGCTTGTCATCCCATGTCAAACTCTTGCTGATTGGCAGCCAGTATAACATTTCACCGAAAATTATCGGCGTGCCGTCGTTAAGCTCAAGACCGGGAGTGTTCTCTTTGGCCCAGTTTTGGAAATCGGCGAGAGCCGAAGCTGCAGCAGTTTGCTTGCTGTTCCGATGCGATCTGGTTTGAGATTTGCTGCTGTCGGAAGATAAACCTTGGTCTTCATGAAGTGATGCGGCCTTTGCAGACTTGATCAGAATCGCAACAAAATGTCCCTCGCCCCGCTCCAAATGTGGCCACAAGCGCTTCATTTGCTGCAGCTCCATATCGGGATAATGGGAGATGATTCTCTCAATCATCTCTTCATTCTCAGCCGTGTTAAATGTACATGTGGAGTAGGCCAAGGTTCCACCTGGTTTGAGCATCTGGTATGCTTCCTGTACAATATCCCACTGTCTGGCGACACATAGGTCTACATGTTCAGGCGACCATTCGGCAATCGCAGCGGCATCCTTTCGAAACATGCCTTCACCGGAGCATGGCGCATCAAGCATGATCCGGTCAAAGCAGGCAACGAAACGGCGGGATAGCTGATCCGGTGCCGCACTCGTAACGACGGTATTCGTTATTCCCATACGTTCCACGTTCTCGGACAGAATACGCGCCCGTTCGGGGTGGATCTCGTTGGAGACGAGCAGTCCCCGTCCCATCATGTTCGAGGCAATATGGCTTGTCTTGCCGCCGGGAGCCGCCGCAAGATCCAGGATGGTTTCCCCGGGCTGAGGATTCAGCAGTTCCACCGCGGACATTGCCGAGGGCTCCTGAATATAATATAGTCCGGCGGCATGATAAGGGTGCTTGCCTGGACGAACGCTTTCATCATAATAGTATCCGGTATCACACCAGGGCACCGGCGTCAGCTGGAATTCCCGGATGAGATCCTCTACGTTCTCTGCAGCATGAATCGCCTTGAGCCCATTCAAACGCAGCCCGTGGGTACGGGGCGAATCATAGCTGTCCCAGAAATCACAAGAAGCATCACCCAGAATTTCATTTATGTTCGTGACATAGCCAACTGGCAATAGTTCCTTTCCCATTTGTTTAATAGCTCCTTCTTTAGAATAAAGCACATGTTATCATTGTGCCTCTCGCAAAGGCAAAAAAATCCCTGGTCAGAGACCACCCGGTTCTCTGGCTTTAAGGAATCGGTCCTTAGTTTATCACGTTGCTGCCGGAATAGTAAAGAAATGTAAAGAAAAAAAGGCTGCCCTCCGCAGTTAGAAGGGCAGCCTTACGGCAAGAGCTATCCGATGGATTCCGCTGGTTCTGTGGATACGTTTCTTAAGGAGCGGTAATCGGATACTTTGTTTTTGCCGGTTGTTTTGGATTGATACATCGCTTTGTCTGCTTGTTTCATAAGTTCATCACCGCGTACTCCCTTGCGCAGCACGCTGTATCCGATGCTGATCGTGACGATGGTTTCTTCCGCGACTCTGGCTCGGATATTCTCGGCAACCTGCGCGGGCTTGATTCTCCGGTCAACCACCAGGGCAACCAGCTCCTCACCGCCATACCGGCCTGTAATGCCGATTCCATCAAGTTCTTCTTCCATAATGCGGGAAACCTGCTTCAACACTTCATCCGCTTTGGCATGACCCTGTGTGTCGTTAAGCTTCTTGAAATTGTCGATATCGCAGAAGATGGCGGAAATTTTCAATTCCTGTGATGCGTAGTGATCCAGAAGCTTCATAAAATGTCTTCGGTTAAACAATCCCGTTAATCCGTCCGTAATAGCCGATCGATAGATCGACTGCATCAGCTCGACAATGCGGATGAACAGAATAAAGCACACGACACTATAGAAGATGACCGGCAGAGAGAGCGCCAAGGCTTGAAGCGTCGGTGACAGAGCAATTGAATAGGTATGTATTGCTTGCAGAATTAACCAGAGAACGTAAACCGTAAGGCCCAGCGCATATTTGATCGGTTGCCCGATGTGCGGAGTGACTTTGGTGAAGGCCAGGTAAACGGCAATGAGCTGGAAACCTTCTAAATATATTTTTTTCCAAATCGGATCTAAGGTGAAGGGAAGGAAGGATGAGAGCATTAGTGGCAGCATAAGCAGTGCGACTGACAGTAGTGGAAGCCAGTAATGCATGGTCTTGATTTTACGGTACAGCATGACAACCGAGATGTTCAGTAGGACGAACGAAAATAGCTGGATGTCGCGCAGAATGTCCGGCTCCGCTGCAAAAACAGGCAGTCCCGTCCATGCCGAATGGATGTTCAGACCCTCGTATGTCATAATAAAAAAGAAAGCTGCTGCCATATAAATATAGGCACTCTTGCGCTGTTTGCTGTACATAAATAAACACATCATCAGCATCATGAGAGCGATATAAGCCCCGCATACAGCAAAGATAGCGGGGAGTGGAGAAGTGGACCAGTAGCTCAATTCATAGGACAAATCGATTCACTCCTATAAAGGATAGATTTCCTTTGCACGAAACATATGTTCTAATATATCATATCAAAAAAGAATCGTAAAAAGAGATTCAAGAGAGAAAGGGGGATCCCCATGAAACTACTTCAAGCTTTGTTCTTCCCTCCTGAACAGCCGGGCGGCGTCTCGTCCATGATTCCTTATTTGCAGGAACGATTCAATTCCACTCGTTGGGAGATGGAAATGTTCTGGCTGCCTAAACGGATCCGCAACAAAGGTCATGATGAACCGGTATTTCACACGTTTGATTGGAGAGAGTTCGAAGGGAGTCCCACTGTAGCTAAGTACGTTCAAACCTATCGGGATTATCTATGGTGGGCTCGCCTGCGTATCCAGAAGCCTTATGATCTCATTCATAGCCATCATCCTATTGCAGGCATGACCATGAAGGCCGTCTTCCCTGAGGTGCCGCTCATTCAAACCGTGCATTCCAGTTACGAGCGAGAGCTGATTCTGAACGGAAGAATCAAGGAAGGGGGGCTTGAGCACCGATTCCTCGTTTCGTTATACAGAGAACTGGAGCATATCAGTGATCGTTTGCTGACCGTGTCCAACTCTTTTAAGAACTATATGTCTCCCTATGTGAATGCGCCGGAATCCATTGGCGTCATTCATAATGGCTTTGATGATAAGCGATTTAAACCCGTGCCGCATGAAAATACAGTGCCGCAGCTGATAACGGTATGCCGTTTAGTACCTGCCAAAGGATTGGATATATTGCTGCAAGCCTGCGCGGAACTGAAACGGAAAGGATATGACTACGTCCTACATATTATCGGCGACGGACCGTCCCGTCATGAGCTCGAAGAGATGGCCAAGTCATTGGATATCTATCAGGAGACTATTTTTTACGGATATACACTGCATCCTGAAGAATTCATGCCGTTTTTTGATATTTTTGTGCTGCCATCGAGGGCAGAGGCATTCGGCTCGGTGTTCGCGGAGGCGGCGCTTAGCTGTCTTGCGCTCGTAGGCACCGATGTTGGTGGAATTGCAGAGCAGATAGAGAATGGGGTAAACGGTTTGCTTGTTCCGCCCGAAGATCCACTGGCTCTCAGCGATGCACTTGAGAAAGTTATCAGCGATCCGTTATACCGTTATGAGCTGGCCCGTACCGCTTCGGATAAGGCCAAGAGTCAATACTCGCTCTCCAGAACTGTGCATGAGCTTAAAAAAATGTATTTGAAATATCAACCCAAGAAAGAGAGTTAAATAACGATTATGGCGTCTTTTCGATTTATTCATGCTGCGGATTTGCATCTGGACAGTCCATTTATCGGCATAAGCGGACTTGATGATAATCTGCGATCATTCGTGCAGGAATCAACCTTCCGTGCGCTGGAACGTCTGGTGAAGCTTGCGATCGATCAGCAGGTTGATTTTATCGTTATCAGTGGAGACGTATACGACAGCTCCCATATTTCCTTGCGGGCACAGCTGCGTTTCCTGGATTTCCTCGAGCGCTTGGGAGCGGAGGGGATTGCCGTATATGTGATCCATGGCAATCATGATCCGCTGGACAGTACCAAGCTTTCAATGAAGCTGCCCTCCCATGTTCATGTATTTGGAGTCGAGCCGGGCAGCGTAACGGCGAAACGCCGCTCGGACCATCAGGAAGTAGCAGTAATCTCCGGAATGTCATATCCGACTTCTAAGGTAACGGATAATATTGCTCTCCGTTATCCCGCACCGTTATCGGGACTTTATCATATCGGACTATTGCACGCCAACGTGGATGGAGACCCGCAGCATGAGACGTATGCCCCCTGTTCAAGAAAAGATCTGATTCGCTCCGGATATCATTACTGGGCACTTGGACATGTTCACACTCGTCGCACCTTGCAGGAATCTCCTTACATCGTATACCCCGGTAATATCCAGGGCCGGCATGTTCGGGAGACGGGCCCCAAGGGATGTTATGTGGTTGATGTGGACGATAATTTCAACACGAGGCTAAGTTTTCGTGAGCTGGATTCCATGCGCTGGAACATCATTGAAGCACCTGTGGATTCTTGCCGGGATGTCGACGAATGGAGACGATCCCTGGCCTCCATTCTTGCCCGGACAGCCAGTGAGAATGCGAATCAATTGAGTATGGTGCGTGTGCGGATTACGGGACGCGGACCGGTTCATCGCCAGCTTGAAGGCGGTTATGTACTGGATGAACTGCTGGCCGATTTGCGAAGAAAAGAGGCCGCAAAAGGAGCAAAATGCGGATATCGCGGATGTGTCTGGATCGAAAGCATCTCCCTTCAGTCCGGGGACTCCTTCGATACGCAGCGGCTGCTTGCCGAAGACAGCTTTGTAGGTGATTTGCTGCGTCTTGTCCGGCGTGAACAGGAGCACCTGCAGGCGCCTGACGGAGTTATAGCGGCCAGCCTGGAGCCTTTGCTTGAGCATGCAGAAATCCGCGCCCTGCTTGAAGAAACAACACCTGATGAGATAGAGGACTGGGTTCGCAGAGCAGAGGAGCTGACGCTTGGGTTACTGCTTCGTGATCGCTTGCAGGAAGAAGGTGCAGAGCCGTGAGACTCGAACGGATCAACATAGAAGGTTTTGGAGCTATTCGTGACAAGACCTTCTCTATACATGCCCCGGTCACTGTGCTATATGGACCGAATGAAGCGGGAAAGAGCACGGTGCTGTATTTTATTAGAGCCATGCTCTACGGATTTCCGGGCAAGGGTACGCCGGCAGAACGTGGAGAACCAGCCGGGGAAGGCGTCCATGGAGGCGAGCTGCGTTTTCTGGATAAAGAGGGAATACCCTGGGTAATCCGGCGTTACAACCGATCCAGAGAAGGAAATACAGTCTTTGGCAAAGGCGAACGTGTACATATTCATCGACAGACGGATAACGGGATGGTGATCGAGCTCGGGCAGAAGGAATTGGAGCAGCTTGCTCTGGGCGGCATATCGAAAGATATGTTTCGTCAGCTCTTTGCCATTTCGCTAAGCGAGCTGCAGGAAATCCGGAATCTTCAGTCTGCCGAGATGAGCAGCTATCTGTTTCATGCGGGTATTGGCGGCGGCGCATATATATTGGAAGCTGAGCGCAAGCTGTTGCAAGAGATGGATAAACTGTATAAACCGCGCGGCAAAGTACAAGAAACGGCGAAGCTCCTGCAGTCAATTGAGCATATGAGGTCCCGGGTTATGGAAAGTCAGACGTTTGTTGCCCGCTTTAATGAGGTAACTACATCCATTCTGGAAATCCAGGAACGGTTGAATTTGCTGGAACAGGAATACGACAGAGATGCCAAGGATGCATCGCTGCTTCGAAAAGCTTTGGACATTCGTCCGGCTTGGCTGGAATGGCGTGAGGCGAGGCTGGCACTAAACGATCTGATGAGCAGTGAGCATTTTCCACCGGACGGAATCACCCGATACGAGAAACTGCAGGACGAAGAACGTCATCTTATCACCCAGTCCATGCGCATAGACCAGGCGATAGAGGATGCGGTGGACAAGCTAGGCGCCCTGCCCCTAAACACGTTTATGGAGGAGTATGGAGAACGGATTGAGGGGTTATGGGCCAAGCGAAGCCTACATGAAGCAGGGAACCGGGAGCTAGCCGAGCTTACGGCCGAATATAAAGCTCAAGATATCCGGCTGGAACAGCTGCTTCGGGATATTGATCCGGCATGGACTCGTGAAAAGCTGTTGTCTCTGCCTATATCTGCCTCAGACCGTGAGGAGGTTCGGCGACTAGGGGCGGCCTTCGCCGGGTATGATCGCCGGATGGAGGGGCTGTTCATTGAGCAGCGTGCCGCTCAGCGGGCGGCTGCAGCTGCAGAATCGGTGCTGCGGGAAGCCAGGAGGCTGCTGCGTGAAGAAGTGGCTCGTGGGCAAGAGGCCTTTGCGATGATTAAGCCTAAGGCGCCTCATGAGACTGCTGCGCTCTGGAGCCAGCTTCAACTGGAGATCGAGCATTGGCGCGAGAGAAGATTGACCCGTGCTTCGTCTGAGCCTGTCTCCTCTCGCCTTACGAAAAAAGATAGTCTGTTGCCTCGAATACATGTAAGGCTGCTGGTGGGAATGGCTGTTATGACGCTGCTATTGGCAGGGGTCATGTTATGGACGTCAACACCAGCAGCTGCTGGAATTTCGAGTATCGTGATGCTGCTTGGCATGGGCTACGTATTCTGGAACGGTCGGCATGGACGTGAAGCACAGCGTTCGGCTTCAGCTGATTCGCAGGCTCTGGATGAAGGAGGAATCGAACGGGTTGACCAGCTCTATACCAGGCTCGTCTCCTCTCCCTATGCTGCTGCCGCGAGTGAGAATACGGACGGACGCCGGCATCAAACCGCAGCGCTGACTCGCGATCCCGTCAGGGTTGAAGTACAGATGCGTGAGCTTCGAGCTGTGATGGAGGGCTGGCAAGCCTGGCGGCAGCGGCTTGATCGAATGACATCTGACTGCGCTGCGGCTGAAGAGAAGGCTGCTCTGCAAGCCGCGGAATTAAAGACGGTTCAGAGCACGGTTGAGCAGGAGGAGAGGCGTTATCTGGAGCTGGAACGGCAGTGGGAGGCTTGGCTGAAGTCCCGATCTCTTCCACAGAGTCTCTCGCCTGATGTGATGTTTGATGTGTTCATCAAGGTTGAACAGGGACAGGAGTTCATCCGGCAGCAGAAATCCCTCGGGATGAGAATGGATGTGCTGCTCAGAGAAGCCGAAGAATACGCTTCTCAGTGCAGCGAAATCGTTGCAGCAGAATCCAATGAGCATATCGACAGCCGAAATTCCGTGGCTGAGCTTGATCATGTTCATTCTCGCTGGAAGGCATACCAAGAGGAATCCAGGCAGAGGAAGGTCCTTGCGGATCGGATTCAGGAGCTGCAGAACGAGGCGGCAGCGTTCGCAAGGGAGCGAGAAGACGTTCAGCAGCGCAAAGCGAGTCTGGTTGAACTGTCCCAATCTGCGGATGAGGAATCCTTTCTACGCATGGGAGCTGCCGCGAAACGACGGGAAGAGCTTGTTCAGGCGATTCGGCACCATGAGATCAGCATGTTCAGCGGGTGGGATGATGCCGGGCGCCTTCAGCTTGAACAGCTGCTCGAGCTTACGGATGCAGCTGGACTGGAGGCTCAGTGCCTTGAGAAGGAGGCGTCCGTATCGGCAGCTGTGAGGCTGCGGGACGAGCTTCAGGAACGGCGGGGACGGCTGCTCCAGGAACGGGAGTCTTTGGAATCTGCGGGAAACCAGGACTCTGCCTTGCAGCAGCTGGAAGAGCAGCGTTCTGCTCTGCGCGAGGTCGTCGCCCAATATGCGGTTCGTTCGATGGCTTCCGAGTTCATCAAACGAACACGCCGCATCTACGAGGAGGAGAAGCAGCCGCAGGTGTTGTTATTGGCTTCCCGATACTTCTCATTGCTTACCGGTGGGGAGTACAGCCGGATTGTGATGCGTATGGGCGATCAGAGCCTGCTTGCAGAACGTCCGTCAGGGCAGCTGGTGGAGAGCAGCAGGCTAAGCCGTGGTACGGCAGAACAGCTGTATCTGTCGATGCGGCTGGGACTGATCCAAGCGATGCCTCATGCGAACGGCATGCCGCTGTTGCTTGATGATCTGTTTGTTAATTTTGACGGCAAACGGACAGGGCATGCGTTTCGGGTCATCTCCGAGATGTCGCAGACCCGGCAGATTATCTTGATGACTTGCCATCAGCATGTGGCGGAGCAAGTAGAAGCAGCCATACCCGGTGCACAAATCATCACGATGCAGTAATTAAGAACAGGGCTTCCTAAAGGCAGGCGTCAGGCACCTTGATATGCTCCCCATACGGTAGACAGGTGAAATAATAAAACCTGTTACTGTAGGGGGGCTTTTTTAATGGTTAAAA
>NZ_LIUT01000001.1:3317493-3383754 GCF_001277345.1 Paenibacillus solani | reverse complement strand
GTCCAATGAAATTCAGGACAAAGGCCGCTTCGTAGCTTTTAATATTTGTGCTGTCTACTTGACGGGGTGCAGTTCACCTTTGGGCAAGCCCTGTTTATTTTCCCCTCATCCCAGGAGTTCCGAATAGAGTCAACCGGAGCACCCAGAGCAGACACAGTCCCCCAAACATGGGATAGAGCAGGGATAACAAGGAGCTAAACCCAAACTGGCTAAAGAAGTAGCAGAACACCATGATGCCCAAAGTAATCACTTTTGGTGAAAGGGAGGTGCGCTGCTGTACCTGTAGGGTAATCCCGTAGATATTGGCGACGAAGGTACTGAAGATTTCCAAGAAGATCAGAATGAGATAAATAATTTGAACCACCTGACCCAGCTGATCGGCTATACTGCCCATGGGAATTTCATATTGAGCGATGCCGGGCATGTGGGCTGACATTGCAAAATGAGCTGCCATCAGCATGAAGCCTACACCCGTGCCTCCCAGAATGCCTCCCCAAGTTACGGTACGGGAGCTTTCGGTTTGACTGCCGAGTGGGACCAGTACGGGCATGGCCATCACCAGATTAAAGGCGGTGTAGAGCAGTGGGGCAAGCCAGACTACCGGCAGGCTATGGTCTGTAGTCAGCGTGAGGAAACGGCTGGCACCCGGTGTCTGAATCGTCTGAGAAATAATAGCGACCGATAAGGTCAGCATCATAGGGACGACCAGACTGTTCATGGTCATAATGGACTGGATGCCTTTTCTAAGAATGAAGTAGGTACCGATCATCGTGATGAACAATCCAGTCTGATAACTCATATTTAGATGCTCCACAAAAACAGATCCGGCACCGGCAAGCATAATGCTGTTTACGCCGAGCAGGATGACAAACATAAACAAGCTGATCCACACGCCGGCTTGTTCACCGAACAGATACTTGTTTAAATCCTCAAAGGATCTGGCGCCAATTCGTCTGGAAATCGTCATGATTTTCGTTCCAAGCCAGATGAATAGCCCTGTCGCAAGAACAATGGTAAGTGTTGCCCAATGTCCATATTGGGTAAAAAATTGAAGAATCTCCCGTCCGGTTGCAAAGCCAGCGCCAACAATCGTACCGATGTATGTAAAGGCGATTTGGAATACGCGAATAGAATGACGCAAATGCTGTGCCTCCCCTGTACGTTAATAGTTCTGCATATTACAAGGTATGCTTGGTTCCACTTGGACATGACTCCTACCTGTCCAAGACCGAGACTGAAAGCAGCCTTAGCTGGTGAACTATTGGGGAGCAGAGGTTCATGTCAGAAATTGTGACGGAAACCGTACATTTAAGTGACGGCGACCTTGGTTTTACTTGCCGTGCATAAAGGAATATGTTACTTTTACGACAAAGGAATCATGGGAGGGCTTTGGATGGATTGGTTGAAAGAGCGGATCGTTAATGAGGGTGTTGTGTTGTCGGATCAGGTGCTGAAGCTGGATGCCATACTGACGCATCAGGTAGACCCCGCTTTAATTATGGAAATGGGCCGCGAATTTGCAGCGAGATTTAAAGAGAGCGGTGTGACGAAGGTGGTTACTCTGGAATCTTCCGGGATATCCGTTGCATTTGCGGCGGCGCTGGAATTGGGAGTTCCGATGGTATTTGCCCGTCGCAAGAAGACGCTGCTCGCCGATCCAGATGCCTTGTGTGAACGGGTTCCATCTTTCACGAAAGGAATCGTAACCGATATTATGATGTCGCGCCAGTTTATCGGCAAGCAGGACAAACTGCTCTTCGTAGATGATATTATTGCGAATGGCGACGCGGCAAGAGGCCTGATCAAGATTATTGAACGTGCCGGCGCGGAATTAATCGGGCTTGGCGTTGTAATCGAGAAGAGCTTTCAAGCCGGGGCAAGAACACTCCGCGACCAAGGTGTGCGCGTGGAGTCGCTGGTTACGATATCTTCCCTGGAGAATGGCAACATTTCGTTCATTTGAGAAAATACCGAATTTTATTGAGATTTCCGCCTAAAAACGCAACAAATTCTTTTCGCCTTTATGTTTTTGGCTTATAATGAAGAGGTAGGCAAGAGAGAGGAGGAGGCACCATGGGGAAACAACCTGTAACCGAGCCGTTTTTGATTGAAAAGCTGAATGAAGCAAAGGTACATTTTGAACGTGCTTTGGATTGTAAACATACGGAGTTTGATGATCTATATCCCTATATGATTGAACATCCTCAGTTTTTCTGGTACAAACGCTATGTTGCCTGGTCGGAATTGCTGACGATTGCTGGATTATGCGAGGAGGTTTCCTTCGAATGGAAGGAACAGTTTACGCCTCAGCAAGTGGAGTATATTGAAAAGCGCGTCATGTCTTCTACTGTACTTGATTACTGGTATGAGAAGAATGACAGCATCGAACCGGCGCAGCGTTAAGTAGGATATAGAACATCTCATAATGGGATGTTTGACGATACGGCACTGCATTCAAACGACCTAAATGAATTCATTTAGGTCGTTTTTTGCACAATAAATACCGGAGGAGGGATAGTGATGATTAACGATGAAAGACTGGATGAGCTGCGGCTCTCCGGCGAGTTGGTCCGGGTGGTACGTGATGGGTTGGAAACCAATGACATTATAGGTTTTGTAGTGGCTTGGGACCCGGAGCAGGTCATTATTCGCCGCAGAAACCGACGAGTGGTAAAGCTGGACCGCCGCTACAGCTATCAGCTCAAAAAAGAGCCAAGAGTAAGCCCCATCGAAGAGGGATAAGCATAGATCTAGAAAATGTCGGACAACTTAACCTCATACCTAAGTTAGGAAAGAGGGGCTAAAAGCGATGGAAATGTCCAATGACAAGATCACGGCGTACAAAAATGAAATACTAA
This sequence comes from Paenibacillus solani, assembly GCF_001277345.1. Classification (GTDB taxonomy): domain Bacteria; phylum Bacillota; class Bacilli; order Paenibacillales; family Paenibacillaceae; genus Paenibacillus_AQ; species Paenibacillus_AQ solani. The sequence goes on along the minus strand of NZ_LIUT01000001.1, from coordinate 3,380,896 downwards.
ATTTAAAGCAGACCATGCCGGAAATGGCTGAGTCGTATCACCAGTTCACTGGAGCTTGCTTTCAGGAAGGGGAACTGGATGAGAAAACGAAGCATTTGATTGCACTTGGCATTGGACTGTTTGCCAATAACGAGCTGTGTACGTTCTATCACATGGAAGAAGCCCGTGCCAAAGGAGCCGCGGATGCTCAGATCATGGAAACTGTCGCCGTGGCTTCGGCAGCCAGCGCGGGACATGCTCTCTCACAAGGGCTGACTCGCGTACAGCAGAACTTGCATTAATCCTTAATACAAATAACCGTCTCGCGCTAACCCTCTTGGTTAGGATAGTGAGACGGTTATTGTTTATTTCAGGAACAATTCCTTAATGATTGGAGACAGCAGCAGGAGCATGGGATAGTTCGGTGGAAGTTAAGTCCGGGGAAACCAGACCCAGATAGGCGCGCATGCGATCCATCATCTCTTCACGGAAGGATGGCCATAGGATGTTGATCGATCCAACATAGCCGCGGCATGCATATCGAGCCTGAATCCCTTCCTGGCTTTGTTCGACATCATACACCTTGATCGCGCGCTTAATGAACTCCTGCTTCACTTCCCGAAGCAGCACGGCCGCCCGTTTGGCGCCATTGCCTACTATCTCTACGTATAATTGAGGGGTCTTGAAGACACCGCTCTCCTGAATGATCCGGCAATCCCGTTCAAACACTTTATGGATGTACATGAGCAGCAGGTAACTCTTGATCAACGCACGCTCTTCCCTTGTCACAGCTGGTATGGCCATCAACATCACCGCCTTTATATAGAAAATATTTATATGATAGGAACTTATGTTCTTATTTTAACCGAAAAGCATGGTTTTAATCAAGTTTTAAAAAAATGTTGACTCGATTTATTTAGCGTGATATTATATATCTTGTCGCCGCTGATGTGAGCATGGCTCAAGGGTGGATGATCTTGATACGCGGGCGGAATTGGCAGACGCGCACGGTTCAGGTCCGTGTGGGCTTACCCCCGTGGAGGTTCGAGTCCTCTCGACCGCATCAAACAAAACAGGTTCTTGTATTGGCTCACGCCAGCAAGAGCCTGTTTTTTGTATGTCAGAATATTTAATCTCTTTTACCATAATGAAGAAACAAATCAATTCAGTAAAACGGTCTGTGGAAATGAATACCTTGGTAATTGATGAAGTGGATTATTTGCTGCAGATCCCCTTCTTTCTACATATTTGCGTGCCTATTTTCAAACAATAGGATTTAGGCTGTTAGTAAAAATGTGAAGGGGTGCAGATATGCGGGATCTATATATCAAAACAAGTATCTTGCTAAGCATGTCATGGATGGCTGTGAACGGCATTCAGACCGGATATGAAATCGGATTGGACAAGGCAGATGCGCAAGCTGCCCAGAGTAGGGTCGTGCAACCTGAATCAACGCAGCCAAGCTCGTTCGGTGAGCAACAGAAAGTTAAGAAGCTTGCGATCATTATTGATGATTTTGGCAATAATCAGAAGGGAACTCAGGAAATGCTGAGTTTGCCTGTCAAAATCACGGTTGCTGTTATGCCTTTTTTGGCTACAAGCAGAGAGGATGCCGAGGAAGCACATAAGCAAGGACATGATGTTATTATCCATATGCCTATGGAACCTAAGCGAGGGTCTGCCTCTTGGCTTGGACCGGGTGCCATTCTCAGTTCACTTACCGATCAGGAGATCCGGCAGCGCATGGAAGCTGCCATTGATTCGGTACCCCATGCCATAGGGATCAATAACCACATGGGTTCCAAGATTACTGAGGATCAACGAGTAATGTCCATCGTGCTTGATGTGTGTAAGGAAAGAGGCTTGTTCTTTATCGACAGTAAAACGAACCACCGCAGTGTGGTGGGGAAACTGGCAGCAGAAAAAGGTATATCTTCTATAGACAATGATATATTCCTCGACGATGTACATGCCGTTCCACATGTAAAGAAGCAGCTTCTGACAGCAGCACAGCAGGCAGAAGAGAAAACATTCTGTATTGCCATTGGCCATGTCGGTGCATACGGAAACCGGACAGCGGAAGCGCTGATAGGATCCATCTCAGAACTGCAAAAAAAGGTCGAGTTTGTCGGGATTAGTGAGTTGGTCCAGGAACGCACAAGCTGGAGACCCAATCTGCTGCCGAAGGAATAGCTGAAAGCAAGATGATCCATCTTGGCTAAACTTGGAGGTAGAGCTGGTTTTATATAGTTAGATTAGCCATTGCCTGGGGAAAAAGCCTTCCATTTATGGGGCCGAGTCATTACACGGTTCCAGGATGGAAGGCTTTTATATGTTGAAGCTTATTGTTACAGAGCTGTTAAATAGCTGATGATACCATCGGCGATGGCCTCGGCGATCTGCATTTGACCATTGCGGCTGGTTAATAGCTGTCGATCCTCCAAATTGCTGAGGAAGCCGGTCTCTACTATAACCGCAGGTACCTGTGTTTGATTCAGCAAATAATAAGCTTTGCCAACGGTGATGTGGTTGCGATTGCGATAAACTCGATTCAATTTGTCTTGTATGATGTCCGCTAACAGGATGCTTCGCCCCTCAGATTGATGCAGAACGATGCCTCCTCGTTTAGAGGTGTTTTTCCCCCAATTCACATGGACGCTGACTACAAGCTTGGTCGGAATTTCGCTGCTGAGCTGCTTGCGATGTGACAAATCCCGACGATGTCTGGAAGAGCTGCGATGCCAGCGGTTGTCGTCACTAAGCGCATAATCGGCATCACGGTTAAGTACGGCCGGATAGCCTTCCTGCCTGAGGAGCATGAACAGTTTGCGCGAGATTGCCAAATTAATATCTTTTTCCAGAATATCGCCATACGAAGTTCCGCCATCGATTCCGCCATGTCCCACGTCAATCAGAATTACTTTTTGCGGGAAAGGATATAGATTATGGAGCTTCGAGTTGTCGTTTTCTTGCCCTACAGATGGGGTGGATTCGGGTGTTTCTGGTATGGTCTGAGTTGATCGTATTTGGCTTTGATGAACGGCTCGTAGGGGGTGTGTCTTGGCTGAATTCTCCATAGAACTGGCTTCCGCATGGGTATTCGGAATTGCAAGTGCAAGGAGAAGCAACCAGAGCCCTGCTGCTTTAACCATGATGGATTCCTTCTTTCACGTAGTATATCGGCTTGATTAGAATGTGCATTTGAAGGAGAAATCATGCTGCAAGAAGGCAGCGTCTACAATGGCTTGAAATGGAGCAAACTGATTCTAAATGATAAGGATTTAATGAGGAGTGAAGAATGTGGCTAGCGGAGATGAATTAATTAAATATATTACTGAACGCGTTGTCCATTATATGGATACCCCTAAGGAAGTTCGGCGAAAAGCGAAGGTGAAGGAGGCCTGGAGCACCCGCTGGTTCGGCATGATTCCATTGTCCATGACGCTGTGGAAAGAGGAGGTCACCTCCAAACGCAAACATAAGAAGAAGTAGGGCTTTATCGTGATAAGCATTAGGAACTAACCGCTGCGTTCGTTGGCTCTTTTGCGATCAGACCTAGCTTTGATCCATGAATGATTTCCTCAATTTCAGGTTAGGCAAAGAATTATGTTCTTTGTTATACTGAGGCTAAAGTTTGATCGCAGGGAGGAATTCACAGTGGAAATGGTCGGTCTGATCCAGGTTCGGATAGCAACTGAAACAGAATGCATTGAAAATGGTTCCATCCTGATTGAAAATGGACGCATTACAGCCATCTATCAGGACACCCCTACTTTTCCGAAGGGGACCAAAATTGTGGATGGTGGGGGCAAGCTCCTCATTCCCGGTATGGTGGATGTTCATATTCATGGGGCTAACGGTTATGACATGATGGACGGGACGACCCGAAGCATTCAAGAGGTATCCAAAGCCTGTGCTGCTACGGGCTGCACTTCGTTTCTGGCAACTTCCGTCACCTCAGAATTGGAAGCGCTTCTTCAAATGATCGATAATGTAAAACAGGTCATGGAGGATGAGGAGGGTGCATTGATCGCCGGAATTCATGCCGAGGGGCCATATTTGAACCTGAAAAGAAAAGGGATGCAGAACGAAGCCTTCCTTCGCCATCCGGACCGGGCCGAAATGGAAGTGATCTTGGAGAGAGCAGGTTCTGCCCTGCGTATGGTTACCATTGCTCCAGAGCTTCCGGGCGGTATGGAGATGGTATCTTTTTTGCATGGAGAGGGAATTGTGGTAGCTGTCGCACACTCCGATGCGACTTACGAAGAAGCCAAGGAAGCATTCCGTCTGGGCGCGAGTCATATTACGCACTGCTTCAATGGCATGCGGCCGATTCATCATCGGGATCCGGGAGTTGTTGTAGCGGCTTTTGAAGAACCGAAGGTATCATTACAAGCCATCGTGGACAATGTGCATCTTCATCCTGCCATCGTACGAATGATGTTTCGCATGAAAGGTCCAGAGGGTATCGTACTGATCACGGATGCGCTTCAGGCCATGGGGCTTGGGGACGGCGAGTATGAATTTGGCGGACATCAAGTCAAGGTTCAGGATGGAATCGCCAAATTACATGATGGGACGCTGGCCTCCAGTACCGTTACGATGAATGAAGCCCTGAGAAATACGATAGAACTGGGTATTCCCCTCCTGGATGCAGTCAGAATGGCAAGTACCACACCGGCGGACGTGCTGGGCCTGGCTTCCAAAGGACGCATAGCTCCTGGCATGGATGCGGATGTCGTGCTGCTGGATCAGGATTTTCAGGTGGAGTGGACGATGATCGGCGGGAATGTCGTTTATCGGAAAGAAGAGGTCGTACCTAACTCCCCAGACCTATTTGTCGACACCTCCAAAAAACCGCGATAAAGAGCGGTTTTTTTAATTATTTAGAGAGGCATAGAAGACGCCTTCTTCAAGCAGCCGCGATGCGGGCAGATAGCGAAGGGTATCGGAATTGCGCATGGGAACGGAAACATAGATCGCAGTCGATTTCTTGTCATTTTCGGACGACCAGCTCTGCCATCCGTTTAATTGAAAAGGTGAGCCGAATGCGGCATTATGTGCTGCTGACCTAAATATTAAGGTGGAACGCTCCTCCAGCAAATGTAGGAGGTCTGTGCTATTTCCTGCCTCTAAAGGGGCAGAAGTGAGCCAGAGAAGGTTATCGTAAGGGTCTTGCTCACCCACTGATGAGGTCGAAGGCGTAGTGGATCTCCAGGTGCCGGCTGCTGTCGAAACCACTGCTCCCTTGGCAAGCGGAGGAAGAGATACTGATGATGCGGATGTCCGTGTAAGTGGAAGCTGATCCGGAAGCAGCTCGCTGTTTAAGGCACTGTAGTAGACCGGCTTCTTCCCAGGAAGCTCCACTTGCCAGACCGGTGACACATCATACAACTTGCGGACGATACTTCCTGCAGGTAAAGTGGTTCCACCTTTCAATAGTCCCTCGGCTGCAAGCCGCTCATGCAGCGGTGCCTGACTGAAGGGAAGGGTGGGGCCGATTCCATATTCGCTGAGTACATAGCCGCCGTCTTCGTTTGCACTGATTATCATATACCCTTGTGGTAATCCATTCTCCGTAATGGTCACCAGCCAACCATGTGTCCCGGGGCCAAGAGGTGTATATGCGAGTTCCGCTTCGTCCCAAGTTGTAAATGGCGCATGGACTGATAATTGATCGACGGTATCCTCGGCAAAATTCATTACACTGTCCGGAACTCGAGCGGCTTCGCTGCTTTGGACACTTCTTGATTGCGGTTGATCTAAGGCATGCGACGTGATCGATGGTGCCGTGCTGCCTGCTGCAAGTGTAAGGATCGCTTCCTCAGCTTTAGCTGCACTTGCCGGGGATGAGTGGATCCCCAGACCGAGCAGAGTGGTTGCGATTATGGTGACAGACAATATCCGAACAGGGAGCATACGGTGGTTATTGCTGTATTTTGGCTTGTCATTGCTATCCATGTTATGGATTTTCATAAACTGTCGTTTCAAAGTAAAACCGCCTTTCCTTGGCCTAAATGCGCCATGGATGTGATGGAATCATCATATCGGACAAGCTGTGCAAAGACTGTTACAAGCTGTCGCGGTTGGCGAAAGACGAAAGGTTCTATTTTTGCCTGCTTTTGTTGAGCGGCGTCATGAGGGCGCACTCACAGGCGAACACAGATGAAACAGACCGCAGGTTATGACGGACAAGCTCACTTTGGGCTCATACTGCCACTGCATTTCGGAACGGCGGTTCTTATACTGCTCCTCAATGAGCGTTTTTTTCTCTTCATCCTGCTCCTTAAGCAAGTCCTCATAATAGCCGTCGATGACGAGCAGTTCTTCTTCAAGACGTTCTCTTGCTTGAGCGGCCCAGTCGTAGTCCAGCTTGCTTAACTTGTCGATGAGATGGTTCTCAAGTGCTGCTGCGGCCTGCTGGAGAGTAAGCACTGCCGGGCGCACGTGGACGCTCTCAGGCAAACGGGGAGTCAGGTCGCGTCCCTCTAAACAAGCGGGGAAATCTTGAGCGATGGTGCGGCTTGATAGCGATATTCCGAGAAAAAATAATTCCTCCCGCTTCAAATCGCAGCTGAACTCTACCTTGAAGCAGACGCCCAGCCACTGCTCATAAGGCGTGGAACGTCCCCTGGGACGCGGCTCCATATCGCGCTGCTGGAACAGATAGACGCATTTGCCCTCTTCCCGGGAAGCATTCCAGATTTGGGCGAGCCGACTGCTGCCATAGCCGATATTCTCGCGCTGTATGCGGCCGGGGCCCAGGATCGGCAGAACCGGGGCATTCCCGTAAAAGCGGGCCAGGAGCGGATCCTGTGCAGGCGCGGCGAGCTGAGACTTGGCTTCAGCTTCTTTGGTCTTGGCAAGCCGTTCGTCGTAATTTTCCGGGTCAAATACGAAATTGAACGACAACGTTTCGGCGGGAGCGCCGGTACGTTCGACGAAGCCCCAGTAATAGGGGCGATTGGTGAGCATTTTGTCGGCCTGCGGTGACAGTTTCACGGTGACATGCTCGGGTGATTTTTCAATGACGGTGCATTCGGTAGCTTCCAAATAGGCCATGAAGTGCTGCTGCACCTCCTGCGGCGTCATGGTCATATTAGGCTTCTTCCTCTCTGAGAGTTTCTCCAGCTGTGCTTTCCAGCTCGATGTCCTGCTTGATATGGTGAATCGATTCGCCCAATGTGCTGATGCGCTGGCGGATTTCATCATCGTTGCCGGACTCCAGCATGATCTTGTACAGGCTCTTCTCGATGGATTCCTTCTTCTCGAAGCGCTCCAGAATGACATCCAGTCCGCCGATCACCATCTCAAACATATTAATCTTCTCGTGGAGTAGATTCAGGATATGCTCTTCAATGGTCCCGGATGTGGACAGGTTGTAAATCTTTACATCATTGGTTTGGCCTAGACGATGCACGCGTCCGATCCGCTGTTCGACCCGCATGGGATTCCAGGGTAAGTCAAAGTTGATCATATGGTGGCAGAATTGCAGGTTAATGCCTTCGCCGCCGGCTTCTGTTGCGATCATGACCTGTGCATTTCCCCGGAAGAGATCCATCATCCAGTCCTTCTTGCCGCGGTTCATGCCACCCCGGTACGGTACAGAGATCAGCCCGTGATCGCGGAAATAATTCAGCAAGTATTCCTGCGTAGCACGGTATTCCGTAAATACGATGACCTTCTCGTTCATCTGCTGGATCAGCTCAATGGCTTTCTCCGCCTTGGTGTTGGCTTTGATGGCCTTGATGAGATAAACCAGCTCCCAGATTTTATCGCGCAGCGGAGAGTCCTCGGGCAGCTTCTTGGACAGATTAACCAGTGTCACGAAGACGGCATCACGGCTGCTGCACACTTCGCGCTGGAGGGTAACGAGGGACAGCATACTGCTTAAATTTCCCCCAGCTGCCTGATACTGATCTTTGACGAAGGATGTGACCCCATCGTATAATGACTGTTCTTCGGGCGAGAGGCGTAGGTCCACATTACGGACGGTTCGCTTGGTGAACTTGACTTCGCCTTCCCCGCGGCGGTTGCGGATCATGACCTTGGACAGCTCATCCTTGAGCTGATCCTGGTTTTTCGGTTTTCGTTTATCGACAACAAAATTAGCGGCAAACTGCCCCTGGCCTCCAAGCTGGCCCGGCTTCAGCAGGGTAATCAGATTGAAGAGCTCGCTGAGATCATTCTGGACCGGTGTGGCTGTCAGCAGGAGGCAGTATTTTTTGCGCAGCTTTTGTATGAATTGATAGTTGGAGGTTTTCTTGTTCTTGAGTTTATGGGCCTCATCGATGATGAGCATATCGTATTCCTCGTTCAGCAGAATCTCCTGGTGAGGATCGCGTTTAGCCGTATCCATGGAGGCCACAACGATATCGTTGCCCCAGGAATAGGCTTTTTTCTGTGCAACTGCAGGAATGCCGAACTTGGAGTTCAGCTCGCGCACCCATTGCAGCACAAGGGATGCCGGTACAAGAATCAACACTTTGGATACCAGACCACGAACGATATATTCTTTAAGTATAAGACCGGCTTCGATCGTCTTTCCCAGTCCTACCTCATCGGCAAGAATGGCTCTACCCGACATCTCGAACAATACGCGTCTGGCAGTTTCGGTCTGATGGGGAAGCGGGGATAGGGCGCCAAGATGCTTGAGACACTGCAATTCTTCAAAGCTTGTAACGAGACGCGACTTCTCGCCCTCAAGGGCCAGACGGGACAGCCGGTAGTCGCCCCAAGGGCCGCCCTTATCCAGTCGACCGGTGAGATCATCCAGCCAGGAACGGTCGATCTGCAATGGAACGGGAAGACGTGGGTCAATGATCATGCCGGAGTCGGCAGTTGGCTGTTGGTTCATGTCGATCTCCTCCTGTTGTAAGTATTCCATTCCGGGCCAAGCGGCGTATTTGTAGTATGGACGAAAAAAGAAGTCTTCATAACCTTGCACGAATTCGGAAGCCTCGGAATACCTTATAGGACGCACGGCTGCTGGAATTGTATATTTTCATCCTTTTTTTTCATAGGGAATAGCAAAAAAAGAGAGCAAGAGGAAGAAAGCGGAAGCTTGCGGGAGGACCTTGAAATGGGCGTCTTAATTTTCACATTATCGGCATAGTTATCCTATATATAGTGTAGTATAATGAAAAAACAGCACTATATATGGTGTATCTAGTGCTATTGCATGTTTGATCGGCTACATAACAGGTTATGTTGTTGGTGAACGCAATGCTAGCAGAATCTATTTTATTTTTATTTTATATAGGAGGTAGTTGCTCTTGAGTACGATGCATAATCAGCGGCTGGAAGGTTTAAGTGAGAAGATCTTTTTGGACCGGTATGCCTGGAAGGATGCGGACACCAACAATGCGAAGATTGGCGATGTGGTGCTCGTTCTGACGAAGGATGATCCTAAATTTCCGACAAAGGAAGTTGGCGAAATCGTGAAGCGCGAAGGCCGCAAGGTCACAGTGAAAACACGAAAGGGCGAGCTTGTCGAATCGGATGTGGAGAAGCTGACGTTAACCATCGAGAAAACACCGGAAGAAATGTGGGATCGACTCGCGGCTGCCATGTCATCGGTAGAGGCAACGCCGGAACTGCAGGAAGAGTGGCGCGGAAAATTCCGTGAAATTCTGGATGATTGGAAGCTTGTACCGGGGGGACGGATTGCCGCTGGAGCGGGCGCAAGCGATGAGTTGACGCTGTTTAACTGCTACGTTATTCCTTCGCCGAAGGACAGCCGGGGCGGTATAATGGAAACCTTGACTGAAATGACGGAGATTATGGCACGCGGCGGCGGTGTAGGCATTAACTTGTCTTCCCTGCGTCCACGACGCGCGATCGTCAAGGGTGTAAACGGATCTTCAAGCGGTGCAGTATCCTGGGGCGGATTGTTCAGTTATACAACAGGCCTGATTGAGCAGGGCGGTAGCCGCCGCGGTGCGCTGATGCTGATGATTAACGATTGGCATCCGGACGTGGAGGATTTCATCACCGTGAAGCAGACGATGGGACAAGTTACGAATGCGAACCTGTCTGTATGCGTCAGCAACGATTTCATGAAGGCTGTAAAGGAAGATTTGGACTGGGAGCTCGTATTCCCGGATACCACAGATCCCGATTATGATGAGCTGTGGGATGGCGACCTGGATAAATGGAAAAAAGCCGGACACGCTATCATTCCATACAAAACGGTCAGAGCACGCGAGGTATGGCATACGATCATCGAATCCGCCTGGAAATCGGCAGAGCCGGGCGTTGTCTTCATGGAATACTATAATCAGATGTCCAACAGCTGGTATTTCAACCCGATCATCTGTACGAACCCTTGCGGTGAGCAAGGACTTCCAGGCTGGGGCGTGTGCAACCTGTCCGCGATGAACCTGTCGAAGTTCTATGACGAAGCGAATCATGATGTTGCCTGGGATGAACTGGCGACGACCACGCGTTATTCCGTGCGTTTCCTGGATAACGTCATTGACCGGACGCCGTACCATTTTGAAGAAAACGAATTGAACCAGAAGAAAGAGCGCCGCGTTGGTCTTGGCACAATGGGTTTGGCTGAGCTGATGATCAAGCTGAACATCCGTTACGGCAGCCCGGAATCATTGGAGTTCCTGGATAAGCTGTATGGCTTCATCGCACGCGAAGCGTATCTCGCTTCTGCTGATATTGCAGAGGAGAAGGGTTCCTTCCAGGCATTCGACGCTGAGCTCTATTTGCAAAGCGGCTTCATGAAAAATATGGCTGAAGTGTATCCGGAAGTTGCTGAAGCGGTACGTGAAAAGGGTGCACGTAACGTAACCGTCATTACTCAAGCGCCAACGGGCAGCACGGGTACAATGGTTGGAACGTCCACAGGTATCGAGCCGTACTTCGCCTTCAAATACTTCCGTCAAAGCCGTCTGGGCTTCGACGAGCAGTTCGTGCCGATTGCGCAGGATTGGCTGGACAGCCATCCGGGGGAAGAGCTTCCGGACTATTATGTTACTGCGATGACCCTGTCCGCTGAGGATCATATCCGCGTGCAAGCAGCGATTCAGCGCTGGGTGGACAGCTCCATCTCGAAGACAGCGAACTGTCCGTCCGACTTCACAGTGGAAGATACGAAACGCCTGTATGAGCTGGCATTCGATCTGGGATGTAAAGGCGTAACGATCTACCGCGACGGAAGCCGCGATGTGCAGGTGCTGCAAACGGAGAAAAAAGAAGATAAAGCCTCCGAAGCGACAACAGCTTCTGCAGAAGACACAGCGCTGGAACAAAGTGCTGTAGGGCAATCCGCAGAGGATGCGACTAGCGTAGAGCCAGCTGCTGCAAGCGTGGCAGTATCTCCAGCGAGCAAGAGCGGGCTGGATAAGCAATACAAGAAGCGTCCGCAAGTTCTTCGCGGTGCAACCTATAAAATGAACACGCCATTTGGCATGGCGTACATTACGATTAACGATTTGGACGGCATTCCAAGCGAAATCTTCCTGAACGTCGGCAAAGCCGGATCGGATGTATTCGCGATGGCGGAAGCCTTGGGCCGCGTCTGCTCGCTGTTCCTCCGTTACGGGGACCATGGCAACAAGGTGGAGCTGCTGATCAAGCACCTCAAGGGCATCGGCGGAACCGGCGCGATCGGCTTCGGTGCGAACCGCGTGGAGTCCATCGCAGATGCCGTGGCGAAGGCGCTCGAAACGCACGTGGCGAACAACGCCGAGTTGGATCATGACCATGATCCGGCACCGGTCGCAGCCACGATGATACCTGCGGATGCAGGTGAAGCCGGGGCGACAGCTGCTGCGGGATACGGTGGCGGTTATGGCTCCAACACAGGCGGCAGCTCCATGTCGCTGGATCTATGCCCTTCTTGCGGGGGCGCATCCTTGATTAACATCGAGGGATGCAAGACCTGTGGGAATTGCGGATATAGCAAGTGTTCATAATAGAAGTACTTTGTTAATCAACAGAACCGAAGTGGGAGTTGTAACTAATTTTTCAGAGTTATAGAAGTTGAAATGAACTGTCACATACTTTGAATATAATAATCAAAGCCTGATCCTTGATGGATCAGGCTTTTTTGTGGTTTACATTCAATGCTATGTTTGAAGTTCATTCTTTGGCCTCGCTATTTGATAATGATAGAATGCGGTAGTGATAATGATAGGCAGCGGGATAGAGGCGCCATTTTTCGATATAATATTGAAATAATATTACTTAATCTAATATTAATATTGTAATTTTATTTCTAATCTTATACACTAGTATCAGATAGAGGAGGAGATGATAGAGTGCTGCATGACTTGCAAACAGAGAAAAGAAATCTACTCACGATGGATTTGGACCAGCTGCCAACACTTTCGGTCCTTAGACTCATGCAGGAGGAGGATGAGAAAGTATCTTTATTGATCAGAGAGAAATTGAACGAGATCGAGCGTGTAACGGAATGTGTGATTCATAGCTTTAAACAGGGTGGCCGACTCATCTATATAGGGGCTGGTACTAGTGGTCGGATGGGGATTTTGGATGCGGTTGAATGCGTTCCCACTTTTGGTACCGATCCGAGCATGGTTCAAGGTGTGATTGCCGGCGGAGAGGAAGCTATTCGCTTCGCTGTAGAAGGAGCAGAGGATTCGCTGGAACAAGGGGAGGAAGATCTGGCGAAACTGAATTTAAGTGACAAAGATACAGTTATCGGTATTGCTGCCAGCGGTCGAACTCCCTATGTCATTGGCGCATTGCAATATGCGAGCCGGATTGGAGCGACAACAGGAAGTCTGGCATGCAACGAAGATGCCGAAATTAGTAAATATGCCAAGCACTCGATTGAAATTGTAACCGGTCCGGAAATATTGACCGGCTCGACCCGGCTTAAAGCTGGAACCGCCCAAAAAATGGTGCTGAATATGATTTCCACAGCTGCCATGATCGGTATTGGCAAATCGTTCAGCAACTTGATGGTGGATGTTCAGCCTACGAATGAAAAATTAGTAGAGCGGGCAAAAACTATGATCCAAGAGATTACGGACTGTGATTACGAAACCGCTACCAAATACTATGAAATGAGTCATCAGCATGTGAAGGTAGCAGTGATTATGATTCTTACGGGCTTAAACTATGCAGAAGCTAAGATAAAGCTGGATCAGTCGGAGGGTTTTGTACAGCGGGCCATACAATCAAATTAAAGGAGACATCAACATGGCTAAAGAAAAAGATTTGGCTTTAGGTATACTAGATACAATTGGCGGAATTCAAAACGTCGAAAAGGTAACACATTGTATGACTCGTGTCCGTCTTACTTTGAGAGATTTGGAAGCAGCTGACATCGAACAGTTGAAAAAAGTGCCTGGTGTGATGGGCGTTATTGTCGAGTCTACGCTTCAGGTCATCGTAGGACCAGGCCTGGTCGGCAAGGTTGCACTGGTAATAGCGAATATTAGCGGAGTAGAGATGGGCGAAGAAATTCCATTGAATGCTCCGAATTCCAATATAGACCGTGAACAAACGAGCAATAGAATGAAAGCCTCCCAATTAGCGTCTGAAAATAAGAAGAAGTATAAGGAACGGAATAATACACCGATTAAAAATTTTTTGAAATCGATTTCACATATTTTTATTCCTTTGGCCCCAGCTTTCGTGGCAGCTGGCTTGTTAGCAGGAATCACTGCCGTTATTGCCAACTTAATCACATCCGGTCATCTGTCCGGTGATGGCTGGCAGCAATTTAGCCTCATCCTGAATGTGATCAAGAACGGGATATTCTCCTATATGGCGATTTTTGTAGGGATTAACTCGGCCAGAGAATTTGGCGCAAGTCCATCACTGGGGGGAATCATTGGGGGAGCAACGCTGCTTACAGGTGCGAGTGCAGAGCTCCCCATTATCAACTTGTTTACAGGCGATCCACTCATTGCTGGACAAGGCGGGATCATCGGCGTTGTTCTGGCTGTATGGATATTATCTCTAATCGAGAAAAAGCTGCATAAAGTTATTCCGAATTCGATCGATCTCATTGTAACCTCCTTCATTAGCGTGTTGGTAACTGGTCTGTTGACCATCTTCGTCATTATGCCATTTGCTGGCTTTATTGCAAGTTATCTGTTGATAGCGGTTAACTGGATTCTAGCCGTTGGAGGGGCACTATCCGGATTCTTGTTAGGCGGAATTTGGCTGGTGATGGTTATGCTCGGAATGCATCATATTATGACTCCGATTCATATTGAGCTTATCAATCAGACTGGAGTTACTATACTGCTGCCAATCCTGGCTATGGCAGGCGCTGGGCAGGTTGGTGCAGCACTTGCGCTGTGGGTTCGCTGCTACAAGAATAAACCGCTTATCAATATCATCAAAGGTGCCTTGCCTGTTGGGGTAATGGGAATCGGCGAGCCGCTTATTTACGGTGTAACTCTTCCTTTGGGCAAGCCATTTGTCACAGCATGTTTGGGTGCAGGATTTGGCGGGGCCGTGATTGGCTATTTCGGTAATGTTGGAGCCATTGCTATCGGAGCATCAGGGATCGAAATGCTTCTCTTGATCGCAGACGGTAAATGGTGGATATACTTGCTCGGCCTTATCACAGCATATTTCTTTGGGTTTCTGTGCACTTACTTTTTCGGCGTACCTAAAGAAGCAAGATTGCCTAAAGAAGCTTAAAACTATTGAACTCTAAACATACGATGAACTAAAAGGAGTTTTGGAACCATGGCTGGAGTACTTGTTTCATTGACAGAACAAAGCATAGACCGTACTATAGAATACTTGGCTTTCATGCGACCATACGGGTTTGATACGATATTCACTTCATTGCAGATTCCCGAGGAAGCGGCAGAGAATCTTATGGATCCGCTAGGGCAAATCGGTCGATTTGCTGAGGAGCATAAGATGGAATTGATGGTGGATGTGTCCCCAAGAACTTTTGAAAACTTCACGCTGGATCAGTTGAAGCAGCAGGGCGTCACAGGACTGAGAATAGATAACGGGATGGAAAATGCCGAGATTGCAGCGCTAACTCATAATTGGCAGGTTTCTCTTAACGCCAGCACAATTGATCCTTCCTTTCTGGACGAGCTTAGAAATTTGAACGCAGATTTTGCCTCTCTAGAAGCTTGGCATAATTATTACCCACGACCGGAGACGGGCCTTGAATGGGGCACATTCAAATCCCAGAACGAATGGTTAAGATCTCAGGGGCTGAAGGTGGGTGCCTTTGTTCCGGGTGACGGTCAATTGCGGGGGCCTTTATATGAAGGGTTGCCTACTCTGGAGCAGCATCGTTACCAATCGCCATTTGCAAGCTTTCTCGAGCTGCATACTGAAGGAGCCGTGGATCTTGTCATCATTGGGGATTTATCGCTAAGTGAGTGGACCATGTCCCAGTTTAAGTCTTGGCATGAAGGAAGCGTGCTGGTTGGCGTCCGGGGACAGCTGCCGTCCCATGTGTGGAGTGAAACTCATCATAACCGGCCGGATATCGCGCGTGATGTAATCCGTTCAGAGGATGCGCGAAGATATTTTAAAGGGGATATTCCTCCGGAGAATTGTGTAGAGCGGCCTCGGGGAGCACTGACCCTGGATAATGATAATTACAAGCGCTATAAAGGCGAGTTTCAAATGGTGCTGAATCCATTGCCTCCTGATGAACGGGTGAACGTAATCGGATATGTGACCGACGAGGATCTTTCATTACTGCCATTCTTGCAAAAAGGGCGTTATTCATTCCGTTTTGTTGCTAGAGAGCCGAATAGGGAATAATATAATAATGTATTGCTATTTTAATTGATTAGATGGAGGCGTTAGCGTGGGTTTTGGTCAGATTTTATCACGAATTGAGAATGTGATACCTAAATTGACGCAGTCCGAGCAGAAGGTGGCCAGGTTTGTCCTGTCAGTTCCTGAAGAAGTTATGTTTATGTCCGTTCAGGAGATGGCGAGCCGCTCCCTATCCAGCAGTGCTTCCGTTGTCCGCTTTTGTCGCTCCCTAGGCTTGAAGGGCTTCCCGGAATTAAAAGTGGCGTTATCGGCCGATCTAGCCCAGGACCAAAAATCTGGCTATTACGATCTAAACAAAAATGAGAATACCACCGATCTGGTTGATAAAATTCTATCCAACGCGGTTCAGTCTTTGAGGGATACAGTGGGCCTGCTCGATACGAAAATGATAGAAAAGACAGCTCATGACCTGTATAACGCACCGGCTATTTTCGCCTACGGTGTAGGTGCGTCTGCTCTGGTAGCGGAGGACATCGCACAGAAATGGCTTCGTTTAGGAAAGAATGTTTATGCGCTGTCTGATATTCACGTTCTAACGATGAGTATGGCAAATGCGCCTAAGGGCAGCGTGTTCATAGGGATTTCTTACAGCGCGGCTACGAAGGAAGTCGTCCAGCTCATGAAATTTGCTAAAAAAATGGGGCTGGTGACGATCAGCTTCACGGGTTTTGGAAAAAGTGAGCTTTCAGAACTCAGCGACTATAATCTGTTTACTTCCCTAGCTCCAGAAGCCAAGGTCAGAAGTGCAGCGACGGGTTCGAAGCATAGTCAATTTTTCATTGTAGACGTACTGTATTATGTTTGCGCATCGATTGATATTGAAACCTCACTCGACAAAATTCAAAGGACCAGTGATGCGATCCAAGATCTAAAGCAGTTTGATACAACCGATCGAAGTAATCGAGAGAAGAATGATTGAATGCTGCATCTATAGATGGCTCGCATGATTAGATGAGTCTCTAAGATAAAGATGCCGGATATTCGGTGGTTACATTGGTCATAACTTTTAGTTAATCAAGAGGTTGCTGAGTAGAGGGTTAGCGGAAGAGTGTCAGTCCGCGTTTCTACGTGCATAAATAACAAATAAAGTTTGGAGAGTCCCCTTTAAGTAGACAGCGTGTAACTAGCGCATTGGAGTTTACTTGGAGGGGGTTTTTTTAAGAAAATTATCGTTTAGCGCATGAGACTGTTAAATCATAACCGAGAGGATTGAGCTTTTGTGAAACAATTAGAGAATTCGATATTAAATTTTATAGAGACAATGAATAAATATCCTCAAATAGAATCCCCAGTTGTTAAGAAAGGTAAAGTGCGTTATAGGTCAGAATCTGTAAACCTACAAGTAGATGACAAAATTCATCTTTCTCCTGAGTTGAAATATTTTTATGAACATTGTGAAATAATTTGTGATGTTCAGCATGATGGTCATGAGCTAAAAAGCATGGGGATTGATTTAGGAAATGCACTTTTTAGTCTTTGGTCTTCTAAAAATCTTGTTCTTAGACAAGATGGGTTTCGGTGGATTGGAATAGAACGGAAAGAAGATCCAAATTGGAATCCATTTTGGCTCGTCATTGCAGATGTAAATGATGATCCTATCGTAGTTGTAACTGATAAAGAAGGATCGCCAGTCATGGCATCTTATGAGGGAGGCGCTCTTTTTCCGATTTTTTGGATTACCTTTCAGCTACAATAGAATTGATAAAGGAAAAATATAATGGGGAAATCATAGATGAGGAATCTTGTGAATTGCTCGAAGGATTTATAGAAGGTTTAAAAGAGATGCTAATTAAGGTGAATAATAGCAATGAACTTATTGATAATTTTATCGATTATTTATATGGTTAGGCAGACAAGATTGGAAATAGGTAGATGGTTGCAAATTTAATATATATGCAGACAATCTTATTTTTGATACAATAGTAAAAATATTGCTTTTCAAACGAGACCATTACATACACTTTCTCTACTGACATCTCGTGTTAAGAAGGGAGGTGAATTAATGAAAAAAGTAGTTTTGATCTTATTATTAGCGTGTTTTTCTTTTTCTACTAGCGCATTTGCTGCCTACACTGCAACATCCCATGATTTATACGTTGGCCAATCTGCTCAATATAAATTAAGTGTTGGCCTCTGGAGTTCTACGAATGAAACGGTTGAGCTCTCGCTTTATTCCAAAGGACCATCCGGTCAGCTTAGTAGAGTATTCTCTACCACTGTGAATATTGGCCCAACCACCCCAAGTCCTGTCGAGTATTCAGTAGGTTATCTCAGCCCAGGAACTTATGTCGTTAAAGGTGAATTCCAAGGCTCTTCTGGTAGTCTCGGACCTGTTAGTTTGAATCAAGTTTATTAATGAAATGCTAGGGTTGAGAACGGCCAAGCGAGATTTCAATCGTTTGGTCGTTTTGTTATTAGAATTGGAATTGCTTTGATGATGAGGTTGAAATCTGATGCGGCTTCGTTCTTTTGATAGAATTGATTACGAATTCCTATACTGATATATTTTTTATGATATAAAATAATGGCGTTATTCCAAAAGCATTGGAGATTTCCGCGTGAGCGGGAGTCTCCTTTTTTTATTTGATAAGAGAAGGGAGAGAGGAATATGGTGAAGGAGAAGGAGCAGAAGAAGCACCCCTATGTTGCTTTGTATGATGGCAACTCGAGTATATTGCTAAAAGTACCCTATGTTTCGGAATGGATTGGATATGTACGCCGAATTCCCGGCCGCACATGGGATAAGGACAAAAAAGTATGGCAGGTACCGGCAGAACATGAGACGATGATGATATTATGCAATTTTTTAGAAACCATTCCTGTAAAAACGATGGACCGGTCATTATATGAGCGTTTCCCTGAGCTGGTTAGGCTCTGCACACCGGAGGATTATGCAGCAATGGAGAAGCTGGGCGATTTGCTAAGAAGGAAGGGATACAGCAGCAAAACGCGTAAAGCATATCTTGGTCATGCTGAGCGTTTTATTCGGCAATCCGCAGTATCGGTTGAGGGAGTGACCTCTGCACATTTGGATGATTATTTCATGCGACTAATTGAGGAAGGACGTTCCCGTTCTTATGTAAATCAGGCCATAAGCGCACTTCGATTCTGGTTTAAGGAGACACTTAAACGAAGTGGTTTTTCCAAGGCATGGGTACGCCCAAAATCTGATCAAACGCTTCCCACGGTATTATCAGAAGATGAGGTGCTGGCGTTGTTTAAATCCACACAGAATCTAAAACACAGGCTGCTTCTAACTCTTGTTTACTCTTCTGGCCTACGCGTCAGTGAAGTCGTCCGCTTACGTAAACAAGATATCGATGTCTCCCGCATAATGATCCATATCAGACAAGCGAAAGGTCGCAAAGATCGGTACAGTCTCCTGTCCGCAACGGTGATCGGGATGATGCAGACATATTTGAAGACCCATGCGGTGCTGGACTATCTATTTCCTGGAGCCGACAAGAGTGCCGGGCATCTCACGGAGCGTTCAGCCCAGTATATGTTCGAGCGGGCCAAACGAAAAGCAGGAATTGTAAAGAAAGCCTCGATCCACACATTACGACATTCATTCGCTACGCACTTACTCGAGAATGGCACCGACCTGAGGCATATTCAGGAACTCCTCGGCCACTCCAGCCTGAAGACAACCGAAATTTACACACATGTCGGTCTAAAAAATCTTCAGCGCATCCAAAGCCCGCTGGACCGTCTCATGGGGAACAAGCTGCCAGAGACAGGGGAGGATTGACCACCTGTTCGTCTAATATATAGGTATGCGTGTATTATACGAATTCGTCCATTTGGCCTAGAGGGGAGAATGGGCGAATTCGGGGAAAAGATGTTATCTGCAAGATCTGCCCCAAGAGAATTCTGAAGGTGTATCGTCCGCAACGTCCTGTTGCTTGAAGAGAAATGTATATATTTTTGCTTATAAAGACATGATTGAAGGCGGATCGGGGAAGTTAGCGTGGCAATAATCAGCAGGACATGTTTTGAAAGTGGTTCGAGAGGTAAATGGAATAATAGTTGAAATTCATTTTTATGTAAATAAACATAAGATTCAAGTCATTGGCTCTGTTAACGTGGAAACATATTTCTCATACTTCAATTCCATGTTATGGTAATACAGAGTTGGGTTTATGAAAAGTATACAAGGGAGTGTAAGCGAAATCGCTGAAGAACCGTTCATCTTTCAGCTTGTATAATATGTTTTATCGTTAAGAATGGATGAATGTAAATAGTACATATGGAGGTAATTAAGTTTGAATACCCACTACTATCTCAGTTGGTTTAATGATTTTTTTCCAGAGAAGCTGGTCAAATGGTTGCATGAGGATATAAAAGACAGAAAATCGCTTGTTATGATCAGCGCTCAACCGTCTGGTTATAAAGGTGAGCAAGTTAACACTGATGATGTTTTTGAAAGGACATGGTTTAATCAGGCTAACATTATTTTTGATGAATATCATTTTATTGATCACCGCATGCAGAAGGAAGATGCCCAGCGATTAATTCAAAACGCTTCTGTCATTTTTTTATGCGGTGGAAATCCTGTTTTGCAGAACGATTTTTTGGCTAAATATGAATTGTCGGATGCGATTAAGAACAGCAATGCCGTTATAATGGGTGCCAGCGCCGGTGCGATAAACATGGCTGCAAAATGGTTATGCTCGAAAAACACTGGCTATGAAGTTGAAACAAGTACTATTTATGATGGTATAGGCTTTGATCATTTTGCCTATGAATCTCATTCTAAACTCGACTACGCCGCGCTGGTTCAAGGCGACCTGTTCCCCTTATCTGAAAAGATTGATGTTTATGCGGCAGAACAGGAGAGCGCTATGCGTGTAAATGATGGCAAAATAGACATAATGGGTAAAGTGTATTTAATTTCACACTCAAAGATTCAGATATTGGTTGAGACGCTCTAATTAGGATGAGTGGCTGTTACCTAACATTGGAATACTGTTTTTAAACAGATGCAATCTTAATATCCCTAGGATTTATTGTTGGGCAGAAATGGTAATTTTTTAGACCGCCTTCAATGGCGGTCTTTCTATGCTGGGCGGATGCTATCTGCTCATTTAGCAGGAACATGTTTTGAAAGTGGCTCAAGAAGTTAATGGACAATAGTTTGAAATACATATTTGTGAAAGTAAGTACAAGGTGTAAGTCGTTCAATAAAATTTTGAAGACTGTTGTGGGGTGAGCCAGAAGAAGGTAGTATGAGATAAAGTGAAATTACATTTTTAGTAAGAAAGTCCAGTTGATAAGAACAATTGAAGATCGATTAAAACGATTAAAAACATGATTAGAGCCGAGGGTCGACGTCCTGTCTTTATTCAGAGAAGTGGGGCAGACCCAGCAGATAACATTATATTCACACGGCGGGGGACAAGCCCCCTTGGTCTGCCCGAGGCAATTCGGGGAAGTGGAATCAGGCAGACAACCCTGCGAGGCTAAGTCCTGCGGACCCAGTCGCTGCTCTCCTTTAAGCCTCTCTGGTTCGTGAATACACAAACGTTATGTGAAAGATCTGAAATACAATTAAGCGAGGGTACTATGATGTCAAAATTAAAAATAAACGATCTAAAAAAATACTTAAAACTACTTGATAGGCAGCAACTCGAGAAAGAGATTATTTCTATAGTTAAAACACATTCAGAAATACAGGACTACTATTTTGCTAAGCTTAATCCTGATAATGAAGATTTACTGGAAAAATATAAAAAAATAGTAGAAAAAGAATTTAATCCAAGAAGTAGAGAAATTTTGAGATATCCAGTTATTAAGAAAGCTATTAAAGATTTTAGCAAGTTAACTACGAATCAAGAGCAAGTTATAGATATAATGTTATTCACAGTAGATTGTGGTATAGATTTTACTAATACTTTTGGGGACATAGATCAGAAATTTTATCACTCAATAGCAAGAATATATGATCAAGCAGTTGCAATAATAGTCAAACATGAAAAAGATGATTATATAGAATGGTGCCATAAGCTCATGGTTTCCAGTCAGGACATTGGATGGGGATTTGGGTTTGATATGAGCGATATATACAATGAAGCATTTGGGCATCTCGAAGAAGACAGATCCATCACATAACACTGTATCTACGCTGCGGGCTTTCCCCTTCTTGGTTCGCGAGAAGATTTATGCAAAGAAGTGAATCAGCGAACAACCCTGCGAGGCTAAGTCCTTCAGACCCGTTCGCTGACGCTCTCTTAAGCCTCTCGGGTTCGTAGATACAAGAACGTTATCTGAAAGCTTGGCAAACTATTAAAAAGGGCTGATAAACATTTCATTTATAATTAGACAATTTAAAAGTGCTGATAAAGAAATAATAAAGAAATTAAATATCGACGGATTAAATCAATTTGGTGCAAGTATTGGTGACCCAGCTTTAGATAAAGATTTAGACAAGATTGAAGAATTATATATTGCTAATGGTGATTTCCTTGTCGGAACTGTAGATGAAAATCTCATATGTATGGGTGCATATAGGAAAGTAGATGAAATAACAGCGGAAATCAAACGGATTAGGATTAAGATGGAATTTCAGGGTAGAGGATATGGTAGCCAGATTCTTGCCGCTCTAGAAAAGTCTGCAGAATATAAAGGTTATACGAGATTAATATTGGATACAACAAGCAGACAGATTCCTGCTCAAAAATTGTTTCTCAAGAATAATTACATTGAATTTTCAAGACGCAAATATGATGAAATGGAATTAATATATTATTGCAAGATATTAAAGGATAATTAGTAAGCAAATGCTTCGATGGCCAAGCCTTCAGATAACATTATATTCACGCAACGGTCCGGCTGGCGCCGTCCCTTGGTCCGCCCGAGGCATTTCGAGAAGTTGAATCTGGCGGACAACCCTGCGAACCTAACCGCAGTCGCGGCCGGCAGCTGAAGCTGCCTTAAGGTTCTCGGGTTCGTGAATACGGTAACGTTATAGGAAATAGAAGCAAAGATTGATTTAAACAATACAATTCAAAAGCAAATCAGGAAACAGATTGTTTATCAATTGAATGTTTTTTAATTTTCTTCATCTCAGTTTCAGTTATATGTTTACTTGTTTTTGGATCAAAAAAGTCAGACTTAAAAACTTCTAAATCTTGAGTATAGACAGCTAATCGAATATAAATATTAGGATTATTGTAATCTTCCTCTTCAGGTAGCCACCCTACTGAAGACGTATTAGGTAAAACATTTCGGTTAATGACGTCTCCATCGGGCCCAACAACTTGTGTGACATATCTTATTCGAGAGATTAAATTATCGAATTCGTATTTTTCAATGTATATTTCGGTAATATAAGTTGCTCTTTGAGAAGTATTTACTAGTGCATATTGGTACTGTTGTTCTTTTCCTGCTCCCAACGTACTTATCGCTAACCTAACATTCAAATGTAGCTTTTCTCTATCTTTCTTCTGCTTGGCTGCAATAAGTATTGGAACTACGATACTTCCTATTATCGTTACAAACAAAGTCAAAGTCCCTAACATGCTTCATCTCCATTCTATAAAAAATGAGACATTATTTATATGAGTTAGATTTTACACGAAGAAGTATATAAATGAAAAACCTAATTTCAAAGGACTTTCCGAAAAACAACCCGGATTTCAATTCATGAGAGTAATTCAATGATGACTTCTACTTCCTATAACAAAATATCCACGCATCGAGCCTGGCGGCTCCTCGGTCCGCCCGAAGGGGATTAGCAGGGAAGTGGAATCAGGCGGACACATCCGCACCGACTAACCGCATCGGGCCGGCTGCGGGCGCAGCCTTAAGTCGGTGGGACGTCGTGGATACAGTAACGTTATGTGAAATCGCAATAAATTAGGAGGAGAGAGAACGTGAAAGATAATATGAAGAAAGTTCAATATTACCTAGATAAAGTCAAATTACGGCATCCTATGGGGATACTAATTCTTAAATATCTAATTATTGTAGCTCTTATCTTTTTACTAATAAAAATATATCTTTGTTATTCACGACAAGTAAATGTGGCCTTAAAGATGGGGGTTGAATCTCCTGGTGTAGTAGCGATATTAGCATCATTACTCGGTGCAACAGTAGGTGGGGTTATTACATATTTTACTACTACTCGTTCTTTGATTCAGGGTAATCACATAAAGAGTTCAATAATAAATAAAAAAACTATTTATGAACCTTTACATATAGAATTGAAGAATTTAATGAATGAGCTTGTTGAAAACGATATTATTCATTTATCTACAAATCCAAGTAATAGACACGGGGGCACTACAGAATTTGAGGTATGGACTAGAATAAAGAATGACTCAAGATTGTATCAGTTACCTGAGTATTTAAAAATAGATCTGCTAAATTTGGAGGATAAGATTTTTAGCTACGTAAAACAAAGAAACAGTATAGGCAACAATGCTTTTAAATACCTGAAAACACAGCTCGAATCTTTAGGTTACAAGATTAGTGAAAATGAATCAGGAATTGAATCATGTTTTGACATTGAGGATTTGATAAAGCGGCAAACAGATATTTTAAAAACGAGCATTCTCAACAATAAGATTCTTGGAATGCCTGATATATTAGAAGAAGATAAAGAAATGCTAAATGTTAGATTCAATGCTTACATACACAATACAACTGATATCACTGAGTTAGAAAGTAGCAAACATAAGCTCACTATTTCAATTAAATCACTTGTCGATATTATTGAACTAATCATTATCACAATTACTAATAAGTATGAGAGACAAAGTAAATTATATTAGATTGGAGGAGTTAATATGCATGTATTCAAAAGAGAAATCAAAGAGAAGATGATTCGGAATTTTGAGTCAAAGCATCCAGATCTCTTACTTTATCTGGATAACCCATATATATCCGAATTGTTAGATGGAATATTCGATGTAGTTGCTGAAGAAATTTGTGATTTAAAGAACGACTCTGTATCAATAAAAGATCTAAATCGACGAAGATATTAGAAAGTTGATTCAAGAGGCATGCGACTTCACATAACAATATTTTCAAGCTTCAGGGCATTCGCCCTTCGGTCCGTAGATGGATTTCGAAGTAGAAAGTACAGCCGGACACATCCGACTACGTCGGACGTCTTGAATACAACAACGTTATATGAAACCGATGTAAAGAAATAGGTAGGTGTATCAATGAATTTAAATTATGAAGATCGATTTCTTTCAGTTCTTAGAAATCAGATGGAAATTAAGGCCCTAGAGATGTAGCTGTATGAGCATGTTGAAAAGCTGGAGGAATCTTTAGGTAGAGATATGTGTTTCAAATTACTTGATCTTAACTATAAATCAAAATTTGTAATAGATGAGCTTGAACCTATATTAGTTAAGATATTGGGTTTTGACTCAGTTGAAGATTTTATTATCAGAGATCTTTTGATTCGACTTATGCAAACAAATGATGACGATGAGTTTATAAATATATGTAGGAGTATTTATCATGAGTATTGTAATGGATATAACTTTTTCAGATTAATGGCTCTTAAATACATAGTTTATGATTATGATTTTCAATTACATGACCCTGTTGCAAAAGCTGATTTTTTACTGAATAATCGAGCGGAATTTATTGAAGAAGGAAAGAGACTTTTAAGGTTTTTTGACTCCGGAGCGTTAAAAATATTTGACATTAAACAGTACATTGATTTAAGAACTAAAAATGAAAAAATAGAAGAAGATTATTGGAAGTAGTTCTAGGAGACATCGGCATCATATAACAATATGTTCACGCATCGGGGGCAAGCCCCGCTCGGTCCGGGAGGAACAGTCGGAGAAGTGAATGCCGGGACACATCCGACACACGTCGGACGTCGTGAACACGAGAACGTTATCGGAAATCAGCTAACACATAATAACCCTCAATAGTTCATTGATTAGAAGCTATTCACCTAACGGGCAGGATAGTTGAAACGTCCCTCGAAAAATTATTTATTTGTCATATGGAAACATAAAAATTGTAGATTTTATTGGAGTGAATTTTTATGGAAAATGAAAATCGTTCGATAACATTCTTAAAAATGCATAAAAATCCTACGACAGATTTGAAATCAGATGAAGATTATTTAAGATGGTCAGAAAAATGTCTCAACGAAGCGAATGCGTATTATGAAGTATCATTTAGATGTAAGGATATGATTTATAATGATTACAGGAACGCATTTTTAACAAATGTTTCATTTGCATGTGAACTATATTTGAAATATTTGCTTTTAATTCAGAGTATTGATTGTAGAAAAGAACATAATCTCTATAAATTATTCAAGAAATTACCTGAGCAAATAAAAGAAGAGTTAAAGAAAAAGCACCCTTGTGGAAATATTTCAATAGATAAGTTCGAACTAGAACTTGATGAAATTGGTCAAGCATTTATGATTTTCCGTTACATGTATGAGCGAGGGAATATGGCATATAATTTTCAGTTTTTGATGGAATTATTATTTACTCTTCATAGCTTAATTAATAATAATAAAAAGGATGAGTGATTTTTATTTATCCTTTTTGCAGTAAAGGAGCTATATTCAAGCTGATTAAGCTAACGGGACACGATAGTTAAAGATAACCAAAGTTGAGGGATATTTCAAAGAAGACGCTGACATCCGATAACACAGCATTCCTACTGCGGGCATTCGCCCTTGATCGCCAAGGGGGATATAAAAAATGAAGTGGATTCAGGCGATACATTCAACCAGCTAAGTCTGACGACCCGTTCCCTTTGGTCACTTAAGCTGCTTGAACGTCAGGAATGCGAAACGTTATCGGAAATCAGCAAACCATATCTTAATTCATAAACTTTCTTTATAGGGAGATAATAACATGTTAACAGTTGATATACGCAGACTAAGTATTAATGACACTAAAGAGCTAAATCACTTTTTTAGACTCGTAATTACTGACACATTTATCAAAGAAGGAATTGGTGAGAAGTCAGAAGATATTGAAAAAGAAATCAATACAAAATAAACCACTTAATAAGGGACATAGAAAGTGATGGAGAGGATCACTATTTTTTAATTGCTGAGCATCAAGGAACTATTATCGGTTCCATTGAAATAGGACCTGCTAATAAGATTATCCGTAATAATATTAATAATGAAATAATCGATCTTATTGAACTGGATACAGTATTTGTTCATCCTGATTATCAAGAAAAGGGGATTGGTAATTTACTTTTGAAAACAATGTATTCTTCAATGCGCCTAAAAGGAATAAAAGAATTTGTTCTAGATAGTGGATATAAGAAAGCCCAAAGTATCTGGAGGAAAAAGTTCGGAGAACCTAATTACTTATTAAAGGATTATTGGGATAAGGGATACGACCATATGATTTGGAAAATCAAGACTGATGATATATCGAAATAATTGTAAGTATTACGAAGGAGTCGCTGACATCCGATAACACAGTATCTACGCTGCGGGCCGTTCGGCCTTTGGTTCGTGAGAAGTGTTAGGCATAGAAGTAGATTCAGCTCACAACCCTGCGAGGCTAAGTCCGTCGGACCCGGTCGCATCCGCTCCCTTAAGCCTCTCGGGTTCGTAGATACAACAACGTTAAGTGAAATATTCGTAAGAACATTTTAAATCGATAGAAGCTTATATGAGGTGGGATATGGAAGTCTTACAAACATATGATTACGAGCTTATTAGTAGGCTGAATCAGGAAGTTCAAGAATTACATAGACAGATGTATCCTGAGTATTTTAAACAATATGATCCCGATGCTGCGAAAACTTTTTTTAAACAAATCATAAACGACCCAAGATTTATCTTTTATGTTGCGCGAGAAGAAGATCAAGTTTTGGGATATGCTTGGGTGGAGATACGAGAGTATAAAGAAAGTGCATTCCGTAATGCGTATCAATCTCTATTTATTCATCATCTGAATGTCCTTAGTGCATTTAGGCATAGGGGAGTAGGAAATGGATTAATAAATAAAGTTATTGAAGTAGCTGAAAGTAATAAAGTAAATAAAATTGAATTAGATTATTGGGTGAACAATGAAGTAGCTAGGAGTTTCTATAAGAACAAAGGATTTATGAAATTTAAAGAATTTGTTTACAAAGATATACGAAATTAGGAACAGTATCTGAAAGCTTGATCGAGGATGACGAATACATCACTTAACATAGTATCTACGCTTGGGCCGTTCGGCCATTGGTTCGCAGAAGAGGCAAGCAGAGAAGCGGATTCAGCTCACAACCCTGCGAGGCTAAGTCCGTGGGACCGGGCGCATTCGCGCCTTAAGCCTCTCGGGTTCGTAGATACAGGAACGTTAGCTGAAATTACTGTGAACAATTAAAAATAAGGGGGAATTTAATTGAATTATTTAGAATCTATAAATAAGTTTATTGCGGCAAAACAGGAAGCATTTGTACAAGTTCAAGGCTATGAGAAAGACCTACTAATTTTTTGGAGGTTTTTAGAAACTAAGAAAGTAAATGAAGATACATGGAATCATGTCTTGGGTGGAGCCAACACTGATTTAGTACTTGAATGCCTAAAGTTTTATGTTGATTTTAACAAAGTTAACTCTATGTCAACTGCAAACAGATTCATTTCAGTATTAGCTGAATACTTTCAATTTGCTATTGAACATCAGCATATATCGAATAAAGAATTATACGAAGAAATGAATGCACCTATATATAGTGATCGATCGTTTAGAGCAAGAATAAACTCTTGGATCTCTAAGAACCTAAAGGATAAGGAAGCTACAAGGATTTTTAGTGAGTCTGAAATACAGAAGCTAATTAAAGATTGTAATGATACATTAGACTTACTAAATAATGAGGAATCTGATTACTTTGATAAGAAGTTTGTTCCAGCACTTATTCTTAAAATATTGGTTTTAACTGGAATGAAATATAAGAAAGTGCCTAAGTTAACTTTGAGCGACTTAAATCTACGATATGGAACTATTAAGATAAACAATTATATTATTCATATGCCCCATAGACTTATAGATCAATTTGAAATGTATCTCTCTTTACGAGAGGATAAGACTAAGTCAAACTTCTTGTTTATTAAATCAAATGGTGATCAAATACCTGAACAAACCAGCAATACAGCATATTTTCTTGGAAGTCTGACAACGAGAACTGACATTCAAGGCATTATTAAATATGTAATTGTTCAGATGCTTGGTAAAGGTATAAGCGTAGATATAATCTCAGAATTTACAGGAGTGGGCAAAACAATAATTGATGATTGCTTAAATTTTATTAATAAGGACTTATTCAATGATAGAAATACATTACTAGATGCTAGGATTAGAGAACTAAATACATTTAAACATTTATAAATATGATAGTATTTCGAGAGGACAGTAACATCTGCTAACATTGCATTACCGCAGCGTTCGCTACGCTCCCTAGGTCACCCAGGGGAAGTTTCGTAGAAGTATAATCAGGTGACACATCCAACCGGCTAAGTGGCAGAGCCACCCGAACCTACGGTCCTTAAGCCGTTTGAACGTCGGTAATGCGTGAACGTTATCGGAAATTAATGCAAAGAAAATAAAATAGGAAGTAATTCGGAGGTGTGAAATGAAAAGAAAACATGCAAATCGATTAGACTGGCATCGAGTAATAAAGAAAGATTTTGTAAGCAGGTTTCTCGATGAGGAAGGCTTTAAAGGGCATATTACCTTAATCAGTATTCATGAAGTAACGGAACCCTTAATAAGAAGAATTGCGGATCAAGAAATCTGTTTAGTCGATGAAGGTTATTGTTGGATGCAGCACTTTCCTGAGGAAGCAAATTATTGTGTTACTACAATGCTTAATAATAAGAAAGAAATAGTTCAATGGTATTTCGATGTAACCAAGAGCAATGGTATATGTGAGGAGGGTATTCCCTATTGGGAGGATCTTTATCTTGATGTTATCGTTTTTCCTGACGGTGACTATTATATACAGGATGAAGATGAGCTAGAAGAAGCTTTAAATAGCAATGACATCACAGAAGATGAATACCTACTGGCTAAGAATATAGCGGATAGTTTAGTAAGGGAAATTGAAGCAAAGCAGCATATTATTTTGAAGAATACTTTGAAACACTTTAATTACATGATTCAGGTATCTCAATGAAGGCACTAACATCCGATAACACTGTATTCAAGCTGCGGGCCGTTCGGCCCTTGGATTGCCAAGAAGATAAGAAACAAGGAAGCGGATTCAGGCAATCAACCCTGCAAGGCTAAGTCTTCGACCCGGTGCTGTCGCACCTTAAGCCTTTCGGGTTCGTGAATACTGAGAACGTTATCTGAAACCGGTGCAACACACAGAATGATACTAGAAGATTAAACTAATTATCTGTAGGAATGGGACCATTTTTCTTCTCATAGTCATGGATATGCTGCTCAATTAGATATTCAATTTGCATAGCAATAGAACGTTTGTTTTTATCTGCAATATATTTAATTTTTTGAAAATTCGTATCCTCTAATCTTAAAGTGAAGACTCTTTTATTAGTTGCCACAATTGTCTCTCCTTATTGGTGATAGCACTATATTATCACTTAGAAGTCACAAAGAATACATCCATATTGACATCACTATGAAATCACCATAGAATGGAAATGTCGAGTGATTTCGAAGTGACATCACTAATTGGAGGGGATTTAATGCTTAAAGAATTAGAGTGTTATTTTGATTGTTTTGTTGGAAAAAGAACTGAAGAAATTGGACAAGTGATTTTAATGAAAAATTTATACTACAGGAAGCTTGTGAATGGTAAAAGATGTTCGTTCGAGGAAATGTTGAAGAGCATTCCGGATTCATGCCGAGAATTGTTATTTGATTTCGAAGATAAAGTAAATTATCAGGTGGCGTTTGCAAACGAAATAATCTATAGACAGGGTTTGTTGGATGGACTGAACTTTCGAAATACCCCCTTGAATAATCATGTTCATGAGCATTTTGTGGGAGAGTTCGAAGAAGGCAACGGCATCAGATAACAATGTATTCACGCTGCGGGGCTTTCGCCCCTTGGTTGTCAGATATATAATCATGGAAGAAGCTCAGACAACACATGACCCAGCCTAAGATAGGAGCTATCTAAGGCTGGGTCACGTCGTGAATACGGTAACGTTAGACGACATTACTTGAATGGAGATTACTATGAAAAGCTTAAAGGAATATTGGAATCATTCATTTCAAAGACCAAACATGAAGCCCACCTATGATAATTGGCTTGATAAATATTCAAAAGAATTCAATGAAGCCAATATGCGGATTATTGATTTAGGATGTGGTATAGGGAATAACAGCCTTTATTTATCAGAGAGAGGATTTAATCCAATAGCATGTGATATCTCTGAGGAAGCACTGAGAAAACTTAAGGGATCAATTCCTGATTGTGCGACGCATTGTTTTGACATGAGTGAGGCAATACCCTTTGATAAAGGATCCATAGACATATTAATAACGGATCTCAGTCTGCATTATTTTGATGAAGATACGACCAATAAAATAATAAATAACATACATAGTGCGTTAAATACGAAAGGACTATTGTTGTGTAGATTAAACTCGACAAAAGAAATAGTAAATAAAGGTGAAGTTCAACAAAGCCAGGACAAGTATCTATACAAGAATGAAGGGATTAATAGAAGATTCTTTGATCAGAGTGAGATAGAGCGGTTTTTCAGCAAAGATAAGTGGGAGTACATGTACATAGAAGAATATGAACTTTTAAGGTACCAGAATAAGAAGGTCATGTGGGAAATCGCTCTGAAGCCAAGTAACGTCGTCTAACATTATATTCACGCATCGGGCCATTCGGCCCTCGGTCCGCGAGAAGCATTTGGCAGTGGAGCTGATTCAACGGACACATCCGCACCGACTAACCGCATCGCGGCCGGCTGCTGACGCAGCCTTAAGTCGGTGGGACATCGTGAATACGAGAACGTTAGGCGAAATAATCAGAGCTGAAACATTAATTAAAAGGAGATAACAGAGATGTCTGAAAAACTTTTAATTGCGTGGAAAGAAGAATATTTAAGCAAAGACGATACCTATTCGAATCATGTCAATAAATTCATAAATTATATTGATATTATAGGTAAGGCGAATGAGCCTAAAAATATATCACGTCAAGATATTGAAGGAAGTATTGAATTTTATAATAAGCAGGGCTTAATTAGAACTAGATCAAGTATGGACAATCATTTTGAGGCGATAAAGGACTTCTACAAATACATAGTATCCAGACATTATGCGGATGATATTTTTAATAATTTGGCTTCTTATCAGGACTTCAAGGGAATGATAGCTACTAAATTTAATCTACCTGAGTTTCAATCTCGCGGATTCAGAGAAGCCGGAGATATGATTCGTTTAATAGAGCAACTTGATTTATATTTTGAATCAAACACTTATGGAAAGCATATGAGCATTAATGAAAAGAAACGTTATATAAAGTTTATGATACTTCGCATTTTTATTAAATTAACCTTAGTAGCTCCTGCAAAGAAATCCGTTGTCTGCGCAATAAAGAAAAGAGATTTTGATAAGGATTTCCGATATGTACTTATTAACTCGGTTAACATAAAAATTCCAAATGGCCTTCGTAGAGATATTAAAGAAGCAATCACATTAATTTCTCATGAGAATCGGAAAGAGCTAATGGAGGAAGACTTTTTGTTTGAATTCCTTTATTCGCCGAAGAGATTCCAAGTAGAAAATTTGAATGGATTTTTTTCATTGTTTTTGAAAAGAACAGAGGCGATAGATATTGATACAAATTCTAGTAAGTTTCAATTAGAGGTAATTATGAATTCCGCTTTGTATTGTATGTTGAGGAATGGGGCAAATCCGGCATTACTATCTATAATAAGCGGAGTGAAAATCTCAAGGCTTGAAGAAAAGTTTTTTGATAATGGAATTGTCATTGATAATGCCGAATTATTAATAAATGATGAAATTAGTAAGACTCAATATTTTAACTACATATAAAGAATTTTTGTGTATTTCATAGAAGCTGATTACTTCGCCTAACATAATATTCACGCATTGGGCATGCGCCCTCGGTCCGGCAGAGGAATTTCGAAGAAGCATAAGCAGCCGGACACATCCGACATTCGTCGGACGTCGTGAATACGGGAACGTTAGACGAAAATATTGCATTAACAGGAGAAAAAAATGGAGCAGGAATTTATCCAATATCATTTTGAAGAATTAATTAAAACAATAATTACTTTGTCATCCCCAGCTGATAGGCAGATTTATATTATTGATATTGGTCACACTGGAGATGAGATGGTTATAGATTTTGATACACATTATAAAGATCTTCTTGTTTATTATTTGAATACAGGACTACTTACATCAGAACAAGCAAAGTCTCTTAAAAGATATGATGACTTTTTAAATCAGAAATGTGCAGGTCAACCAGTAGAATTCTTTCTAGATCGGCTGGAGTTGAAAACCAATAATATATGGGAAGAGATTAGAAATGAATCTAAGAAACTCTTGAAAACTTTAGATAAAGAAGATTTAGTTCTCGAAGTATGGAGAGAGGTCAACGGAGATATAGAACATACAAAAACAAAATTGATAAGATCAGACTGAGTAAGTTACACGAAGAAGGCAATAACTCCGTCTAACATAGCATTCAAGCATCGGGCATTCGCCCTCGGTCCGCAGAAGGTAGATCGGAGAAGCAAATCAGCGGACAACCCTGCACCGGCTAAGTCTGACGACCCGCGCTACGCGCTTAAGCCGGTGAGGGTTCGTGAATGCATAAACGTTATCAGAAATTGCATAAAAAATAAAAAGTAGAATAAAAAGTAGAGGGCAAATCATGAAAACACTAATAGACATAATTGATTCATTACCAGACGCATACAAGCCTGCTTTAATTACTTCGTCAACAGCTATTTTAGGGGCATTTATTGGAGCAATTGTAGCTCAGTACTTGTCTCATAAATTGACACTAAAGAGAGAACGAACAAAACAATTAAGCGAAATTTATTATAAGTTATACTCACCAATTATATTTGAAATTTATGCCTTTATTGATATATGTACACACTTTAGAAGAGGTCATGATATAAACTCAGATGTTGATGAGGCAGCAATATATGATAAGATTTTCAATCATGTTGAAGAAAATTTAATGTTTGCTTCTCCTAGAATAAAAAAAGCATTTTTTGATGTGAAGAAATCAAAATATTCATTTGATGGATCTGGATTTATGAGTAAAATCAGCGAATTGCTGTTTCTGTTGAATCTGCTTGAAGATCTACATCATCTTGTAATGAAAACTAGTATATATGACAAGGAAAATCAAAACGACTTAATGGCCAATAAAATATATTTACTCACTTGGGCCTTGTTACTATATATTTGCGCAGATGAAGCGGAGGCACTTGAAACAATTAAGTACAAATGGTTATTTGATAAATCATTGCTAACAGAAAAGAATTACAAGCAGATGAAGCAAAAGTACGGATTTCAAATTATGACGGAAGATGGTTACATGAAGAAAAAGTTCTCATCAACTGGCTTCTTAAATTATCTGGTAGATAACCTGATCTTAAAACAAGAATATAAGGAAATGTTCAAAGAGATTAAAGAAAAGAATATTGAAATTTTTGAGTAATTCACTGGAGTATGCAACATCTGATAACACGATAATCACGCATCGGGCATTCGCCCTCGGTCCGGCAGAAGTTAGAAGTGGATCGGGAGGCATTTTCAGTAGCGGAGAAGTAGAATCAGCCGGACACATCCGCACCGACTTAAGGCTCCTGACGGAGTCTTAAGTCGGTGGGACGTCGTGAATACAGAAACGTTATAAGAAATTGTCACAAAAAAATAATTAAAACAATATTAAAATATTATAGGAGATTTAAAATGATGACTGATATTAAAGAAGAAAATGACATAAAAGAATTAGTTTCTTTTGCGTTTACTGACGTAGACACTGAATTTAAGTTACTTAAAGCGGAAGATAATCAATTATAATAGACGTTGTTATATTAGAACAGCCTTTGCCGCTGTTGAAGCATTAACCTATGTCTTGAAACAAAAGTGCTTGGGTGGGCCAGGCATAAAAAGAGATTTATATAATGAAGCTGAAATTGCTCTATTAAAAGAAGAGTCATACACCCTAAATAATAAAGCGGAGGCTGTGAGTAGAAGTAACTTTCTACCAACAGCAGACAATTTTAGATTTGCTTTAAATATATATATGCGGAACTCGCCTCATTATAAATTAGATTTAAGCGATGGTGGATGGGAGACTTTTAATAAGGTATTAAAAATTAGACATCGTATAGTTCATCCAAAAGCGATTAATGATTTTATGATAGCTGATATAGATTTAGAAATTGTAACTAAGGGATATAGATGGTTTAACTGGGTAGTTTTGAGTGCATTGTTAAACTTAGTTGAATATCAAGATGAGATGATAAAAAAATTGAAGAATTTAAACTAAGATGGCGACAATATCTTATAACATTACATTTCAGCATCGTCGCTGACGCTCCTTGGTCGCAAAGAGGGTTATCGAAGAGGTGATGCGACACATTCGATCGGCTAAGTCTGACGACCCGGTGCTACGCTTACGCCGCTCAAACGTCAGAAATGTGGGTACGTTATACGACAGACTCAAATGAAAAGAGAGCCGTTTGGCTCTCAATTAGTTGATATATTTAATTCATTATGTAATTGAAGAGCATCCTTAAAACCTTGTAAGTAGATTTCACGTTCTAAGATTACTTGAACAGAAAGGTCTGCGTCATCGTAAAGAAATAGAGTTTTACGCATATCCTGGGGCAAAAGCTCATGTAACTGTTTGAAGTAAAGATTTCGATCGGATGAGAATTGATTATAAATGGAGTTGTTTTTGAGAAGATCGCTATATAAAGCTTCAATTCGATTACGAATCAACGAATCAAGTAAGACTTCTAAAGAATTGTGCATAAATGATCACCATCCGTTATGTTTTATTTTACGAACAAAAGTTTAACTTATTGAATATTATTTTATCATAATGAAATTTTTGGTCAAGACATATCAAAGATATTTTTGATTAAGGAAATATACTTTCATATAATTAAAGAAAAATTCAATTCGGATATGAAGGGATACCAGATGATAAGTTATAAACCATTTCAAAAATTATTGATTGACAGGGAGATTAAGAAACAAGATTTATTAAAAATGACGGGGATTTCATCGGCAACGATGGCAAAGCTCAATACAAATGAGTACGTATCTTTAGAAGTAATTGATAAATTATGTACTGCATTGGAATGCCAGCCTGGAGATCTATTGGAGCATATAGCAGATCAATGATGGGATGAGAATATCTGCTGGTTACTCAAAGATGAGATTCCGTCGTATGACATAATATTCAAGCAGAGGCTCCTTACGGAGCCTTGGTCTGCGGGATGGATTTCGGAGAGGGATTTCAGCAGACACCCCCTTTGGGAGAGATGGCTATCCCGTTCTAATTACTTACGGCGATATTATTATTAATGACACCTCACTGTACGAACTAATAGCACATGAATACGATTTTGTTTCATGTCTAGGATGGGGAAATAAACAATCTCAAGAACAACAAATAAGAAGATTATTGCTACAAGACAATTCTGATTTACCTAATAATCGTAATTCAATATATATATGTCCGGCATGTGCAGACTTGGGTTGCGGTGCAGTAACGATAGAAATTGAAATTAAAAACAGTATCGTAAAGTGGTCTAAATTTGGATTACAGGATAGTATTAGGAATTCTATTAAACATTTTGATAACATTGAAGAATTTTATTTAAATCTTGATGAATATAGACAAGCGGTAATAAATATAGAAGGAATTGGATCATACAAATGGCCTTGGGATAAAGACTAATTTTGGAAGTATATCAGGAAGAAGCGGCATCGCCTAACATCATATTCACGCTGCGGAACCTGTAGGTTCCTGGGTCGCCATTGAAGAGGAAGTGGATTCATAACGTAGCGAATTCAGTAGCTGGGAAGCCGATTCGGCGACAACTCCTGCGAGGCTCAGTCCTGTCGGACCCGGCGCATACGCGCCTTAAGCCTCTCGGGTTCGTGAATACTGAGAACGTTAGCTGAAATCACTAAAAATTAAAGGAGTTATACAAAATGAAAGGAATCCAAAAAGTGATCGATATAGTTCACAATGAAAATCCGATATCACAATTATTAAAACTAGGAATAACACCTCAGCAAATTAAAGAAGATGTCATTGATGAACTAGGACGCTTTTTTGTTAATGAAGAAAAACTGATCGAATATTCGACAGCGAACTTAGTAGGTGACTGGATTCATTTTAGTAAGTATCGTAATGATGATTTTTTTATCCATATACTTATTCAATCTCTAGAAATGTATCGTACTGCTATGAAGTACGATAGCAATATTTGTATAGAAATTATAACAAGTCTCCTTAATGAACATGCAGAATCAGATAATAGACTTTGGAGTTTCTTACTTACACAAAATAATAAAAAAGAGTTCGATCTTTATGAATATGTAGAGACTGTGATTAACGAAATGGGTCGCATTATTGAAGGGTTGTCTAAAAGCATATTAATGGAGTTTTTATGCATAAATAAAGTAGCAAATGGAAAATTAGTAGAGGTTCAAAAAGTAATGAAGCAGGATTTGGGAGTGATTAACAGTGAATTATTGTTAGATAATCGCTTTGTCGATCTTTTTTTAATAGAAGGACTTAAATTATCTGATTGGAGAAATATAGCTTATCATCATAGCTATAAAATAAAAGGAGAGAATATTTGGTGCGAGTATGGACCAAAACAAAATAGAAAGACAATAACCTTAACAAAAGAAGAACTATGGAATACTCTTCAAAGTGTTGTAAAAACATTAGATTTATTGAACTTAACCCATAAATTTTTTCTTTATGATAATGAAGATGCCATACTACTGACAAATTGTGACTTTGAATTGGTTGAAAGCGATATCAGACCAGAAATATGGTTTTTTACGCTTGCGTCTAGCATATCAGCTCAAGGATTTGAAGTTATAGATTTTATTACGAATACAAAATTTACAAAGTTAGTGCTTCGTGAATCAATTATTGAAAGCGATGCTGAAGCAAGGGCCATCGATTCTTCTCAGTTCACATATAAACTATGGTATTACTCCTCTTCCGAAAAGCTTGAGGTTGAATACAGATTGCCTAATAATCAAGTTTATTTAATATCAAGTACAACAAGCGAAGTCTGCGAAAAGGTTGAGAATGAAGAAAATGGAATCGAATATCTAGCTGAACATATTGAATTGAATTTCATTAAATATTGAATTGAATATATAAAATAGTAGCTTCAGCTAACAATATATTCACGCGTTGGCTCATACAGCCCTTGGTCCGGCATTGAGAGGGATTTCAGAGAAGTAGAAAGCAGCCGGACACCCAGCATACGCTGGGTCGTGAATACAGGAACGTTATCCGAAATCTTCATTATTAGTTGCTTTATTACTTCAAGAAAGTTACTATTTCATTAAATTGGTACATATTGAATTAATTCCATCTATCTCCATAAAGGACGGCGATAATATTGAAATTAAGTAAAATTAATGTTTCAAATCTATTTGGCGTATTTACGCATGAAGTTAAGATAAATACTGAACGCGGAATAACAATTGTGATTGGCGAAAATGGATTAGGTAAAACTGTATTACTTGAAATGATTGAATCATTTTTTAATAAGCGATTTCATTATTTTTGTAACGTTAATTTTGAGGAACTTTTTTTTGAGTTCGATGATGGTGTTGAATGGATTATAAAGAAAATAAGCAATGCAGAAGAAGAAGAGAGGCTACTACTTAAGCAGGTTAATGGTGAATTAATTAATGAATATTCTTTACAGATATCAAATGACGATTCTGAATCTCTAATAAGATTTGCTCAACAGATTGCTAGATCTTTAGGGATGAGAAGGATTTCTATCACTAGATGGGAAGACAGAAGAGACAGATCAATTTATTCAACAAGAGAGCTTATTGAAAAATACGGAGATTCATTCAGTAGTAGCAAATTTAGGTACGAGAATGAGGCTATGATAGATGCTCCGGAATGGTTTATTGCTCGATTCGAAAAAATTAGCGTAACGTTAATTGAAACTCAAAGAGTCTTTATTGTAGATGAACCTGATCAAGCTCCAGTTGAGACTGTAAAAAAATATTCAAGCGAACTAAGTCAATTGATGAAAAGAAAACTCACAGAATCTACAGAATTATCTTCCAAATTAGATAGGACGTATCCAAACAGATTAGTAAATGAACTGAAACAAAAAAAAGCAAAAATTACAGATGAAGTATTGAATGAAAAACTTAAAGAACTTGAAGAGAAAAGGACATTGCTTGATCAAGTAGGCCTTATTGAAACCGAAAAAGATTCGATTCTACTTAAGATCGATAAACCACAAGATGTAGTTAAAGATGTATTGATGCTATACATAAAAGATAGTTTTGAGAAATTATCTATTTTCGATCTTATCTCTATAAAAATTGAATTGTTATTAAAAATTATTAATGACAGATTTAAGCATAAAAAATTATTCGTTGATAAGGAAAATAGCTTCTTATTCAGATCTACAGTGATTAAAGATGAATATGGTGGATTTCAAATTATACCGATTGAAAAACTGTCCTCTGGTGAAAAAAATGAATTAATATTATTTTATAAGTTAATATTTAAAACCAGTTCTAATTCGTTGATTCTGATAGATGAGCCTGAAATCTCTTTGCATATATCTTGGCAAAATAAGTTCATATCCGACTTACATGAAATCCATAAACTAAATGAACTAAATATCCTGATTGCAACTCATTCTCCGGATATTATTTCAAATAATTGGGATCTGAAAGTTGAATTAAAAGGAGTCGAATAAGTTGATCGAATATATAACACCTGAGAGAATCGCTAATTCAATCATGCAGGACAGGACATTTACAGGTCATTATTTAATTGTTGAAGGTAACAAAGATTATAAATTTTATAATAAGTTTGTAACAAAAGAAATCTCAATAAAAGAGGCATGGGGCTGCGAAAAAGTAAAAAGCATCATTAACATTTTAAAAGAGCGAAATTATAATAGAGCAATAGGAGTAATTGACTCGGATTTTTCGGTAATTCTAGAAGAGACAATTGATTGCGATGAAGTATTTGTTACTGATTTTCATGATATTGAGGTGATGATGTTAAAATCTACAGCACTATACAGTATTTTGGATTTATTTTGTAGCAAGGAAAAGATGGTTGAGTTTTTTAAAGACAAAGACGCTTTGGATATCTTAATGGAATTAGGAGTCGAAATTGGTTTATTAAAGTTAGCAAATAAGCTATATAATCTTGGTTTAGTGTTTAAGCCAGAAAAACCTGAAGGAAACCAACTCAAATATAAGGAATTTGTTTCTGATAAAGATTTAACGTTCTTGGGAAAAGATTCCATGATTCGGACAGTTGTAAATTATTCGAGAAATAGAACGGGGAAAGTTGCTTCAACAGAAGACATAAATGAAAAACTTAATCTTTTATCTACAGAAATGTATGATCAAGCTCATTTGGTTAATGGTCATGATTTGACTAATATACTTTTTATTCTTATAAAAAAAGTACTAAAAAGTAGCAACAAGATGCTTCATGATTATAACAGCATTGAAGATTCGTTGATTTTAACGTATGACTACTGTGAATTCGTTAAAACTGAACTTTTTTCTAAATTATACTTGTGGTCTAGAGATAGAGGAATCAACTTCTTTAAACCGGAATTGACTGACCAAGTAAAAGTTAGAAGTTGTTTGCCATTAGCAAATTGACATATCTTTAACCCACTTTTCAAACTAGTGGGTTTCTTTAATAGGAGTGAATTAAACTTAATAATTAAGTGTGTAAACCACTGTATAGTGTTTCTACGAAGCTGAAGACATCGGATAACAATATATTCACGCTGTGGAGCTTACACCCCTTGGTCGTCCGATGTATAATCATGGAAGATAACTCGGACGGACACACGAGCCGGCCTAAGATAAGAGCTATCTAAGGCCGGCTCGCGTCGTGAATACGGGAACGTTATATGAAAGATAGGCAGAGATAGAGAATTATAGTTACAAAGGAAAATACATAAAACCCTCGGGGGATCTATATGGAGCAATGGGAAAGACTCATTGAAATATTACTAGATGAAAGAGCATCAGATGCTGAGCGGGATGATGCTGCTATGGATCTAAGTGGATATAGTCATGAAGCAGTTATCGAGGCATTAGCGGTAATAATAAAGGATGATTCGGTAGACGACATGATTAAAGCAAGCTGCGGAGAGTCCCTTGCAATGATTTTTATACTGAAAAACAGATTTGAAGAAAAGATTTATAATGAATTGAAGGGCATAGCAAAAATAGAATTTGATGGATCTACCCGTTCGCAAAAAGGAGAATGGCGGAAATACCTAAATAAGGAAACTTGATGAGTAAGAAGGATCGAGGAAGGCGTGCCCATCCGATAGATTCATGCTTCAGGTATATACCCTCGGTCTGGCAGAGGAAATTCGGAGAAGCGGAAGCTGCCGGACACACTTGGCATTCGCCAAGGGTCGTAAATACAACAACGTATGAAAGATAGGCAATGAATATTTCAATGAGGTGTTTCTATGAAGAAATCCTTAAAAGATCTTGCAGATAAGACTTTAAAATACTTATGCGTTGGTTCGTATATTGAGGGGATTAATTTCTATGGACTTAAGATATTATTTGCTGAAAATGAAGTAAACAAGACGAGAATAGATGGACAAATATATTTAAATATTGAAGGAAAGTTTGCAGTGCTTCCTTCCCTGCCAGAGTTCTTTCCAACAGCAGATACTTTACCTGAGTTGGATTGGATAGAGAGTTCAAAAATTATTTGTGAACTTAGAATGAAGAAAGTAGTAGATCTATGGTTATCGATTGGTGTACCGAATCTAATTATTATATTTGAATCAGGTGAAGTCCTTTACGTAAACGGACATAATGATAAATACGAAAGCTGGCAATTAGGGGTATGGGGGAATACAAATAAAGATGAAATATGGGAAATCGTTAGTTGTCCTGGGGATGATATTGCAGTATGGGCACCGGATGATTTTGTTGGCTAAATCAATGATGGCCTATCCATCATATAACATAGTATCTACGCTGCGGGCCATTCGACCCTTGGTTCACAAGATACGATAAGCAATGAAGTAGAATCAGTGAACAACCCTGGGAGGCTAAGTCCGTCGGACCCAGTCGCTTTGCTCCTTTAAGCCTCTCGGGTTCGTAGATACAGGAACGTTAGGTGAAATTGGGGCGAATATATAAATAAACAGAAACATAAGTTTCAAAGTGGGTGAGAAATATGATTTACCAACCTAATGAAAATAATTACTTAAAGGATCTTATAGATAGACAATTAAGTTCTGTTGAATTTGTACAGGATTATCTACAATTACATTTTGATGGAATTACACTAACATCATATAACATGCCCATAGTAATTATTAATGGAATTCCCTATACAATATATACTCCAGGATATCGAGATGTATTTTGTTCACTTATTTCACAAATCGTAAAGGAAGTTTATGAGACAAAAAAAATAATTACTATACAGTTTGGGGAAACGAATTATATAAATATTTCGATCAGAGAAGAAGATTGTAATCCAGAAGCAGCAACGCTTATTAACGAATATAACAATATTGTGGTATGGAATTAAATAACAACCAAATAATTTAATTTCAAAGAACTATTTCTAGCCATTCCGAAGAAGGCCCCAACATCTTCTAACATCGTATTCATGCTGCGGGGGTCAGAGCCCCCTGGTCTACTGGATGGTTTTCGGAGATGTAATATCAGGCAGACAATCCTGAGAGCCTAAGTCCTGGCGGACCCGGCGCTGCCGCTCCTTAAGGCTCTCGGATTCATGAATACAAGAATGTTATATGAAATCAGCCCAATTAAAGAAACGGAGTGAAAGAAATGAAGAATAACCCCAGGGCAATACTTTCAAACCTTAAAATTGATTCAAATGAGATAATAGAAAGTTACTTACAGCTATATTCTGAAAGTTCACACAATCAATATATCTCATCAATTGCAGATATCTTCAATGTATCTCGGAAGAACAGTGTTCGAGACTTGACATTTGATGATTATCGTTCAATATATCAAAAATATAATCAAGATGAAAAGAAGACTGCACAAGACTCATATAAAGAAACATTTTTCAAATTCTTGTATGCTAACGATTTGATAGACTCTAAGGGGTTCAGTGATATTTGGATCAAGGAAGATTGGATTAGATATTTTCTTAAGAAACTAAATGATGCTGATAATAACTCGGATAATCATAAAGAGAATGCGAAAGATGATCGCAGCTTATCATTTAGTGAAATTCTTCGTATTCAAGAGATATTAGACCAAGAGTAGACTAAATTTGATACTCTTCGAATGGCTTTTGTTTGGTATTTATTATTTGATACAGATTGTTCTGTAAGAGAGATACTTTTATTGACAAGCGATCACTTTAAAGATGGATTAATAACTACATATAAGAATAAGTGTTATCAAGTGCCGGACAAATTTACTATTATTTTTGAAACTTTATCTGACAAGCAATATAACGGATTTAAATCATTGAATGATATTGTATCAAGGCTTGGTATAATTGCAGAAATACCTGAATTGAAACCAATACGGATTAAAAATGCCAGAAAAGCGAATACATTAACTTGTAGCAATTGCAATAACAACTACACAAACTTAGTTCATAATTGGATATCTATAAATGAACGCATTGTCTGCGTAAAGTGTGGAGACGAAATAAAAAAAACTTAAAAATGAACACTCGAATCATTGAAAACACAAAGTTAGACTTAGTAACTGAGGAAATGAATCTTGAAGCATCCTCAATACTATACTCATATAATGAATTAAGATCTAAGTTTCCTGATAATATTGATTATTTAAAGTTGCATGAAATTCAAATCCAGATTGGCAAACTTGGTGAAGCATTCGCATATGAATATGAATTAACTAAACTCTACGTTACAGAATATCAAGCCCTTGTTGATAACAGTAAAGCAGCTGATCCAACAAACGGGTATGATATTCTTTCGTTTGATACTGATGGTACTAAATTATATATAGAAGTAAAGACTTCAATTAATGACGAGAGCGATTTCTATATAACACAAAATGAAATTGATACGGCTAGAGATTGCTTATCGAGAGGTGAGAAATACTTAATTTATCGAATAACAAATATAATGGATGAAAGATCTAGGGTAAAAGTAAACGTTATAAGTGACATTATTAATTCCAATATCTATGTAGTCGAACCCTATCATTATAAAGTAAGAATAAAGGAAGATAGTTGGTAGTATTTCACAGAAAAGGATGACATCATATAAACCAGCTAATCAAAGTCAAGACTATGTCAAAATTATCATTGTAATGCTTAAATTTTACATACTTAAATAAACCTATTCGGCTCTCGGACCGGCAGACGCTATTAGCAGAGAAGCAGAATCAGCCGGACACATCCATCTCCTTAAGATAAGAGCTATCTAAGGGAGATGGATGTCGTGAATACCTAAACGTTATATTAAGTCATATTTTCAAAACTCAAAAGAAGGTGAGTTTTATGAAGCAAGGCGCTATGTTTGATTCAAAAAGAAAATATAAATACTTATTGACTAGAGAATGGGATATTACACTACCTAAGCTATTATACATAATGTTAAATCCCAGTGCAGCGAATGAAAGCTCAGAGGATCAGACTTCAAGACAATGTCTATACTATGCAAACAAATTTCAATATGGATCAC
Source organism: Paenibacillus solani (assembly GCF_001277345.1). Lineage (GTDB taxonomy): Bacteria > Bacillota > Bacilli > Paenibacillales > Paenibacillaceae > Paenibacillus_AQ > Paenibacillus_AQ solani. Next base: position 3,336,282 of record NZ_LIUT01000001.1, on the reverse strand, counting down.
TTGAAGTAATCACTCTCTATAGTTTGATATCAACCGATCCAAAAAGGCTAAAAGAATCATTAATAGACCCTGAAACGGATAAGTACATTATAGAAGCAGCATTAAGAGCCGATAGACTTTTTTTGAAAGACGACTAAATAAGTTTAATGATTATGTGCTTGAAGGAAACGAAGCTTCAGCTACCATGATGAGAAAACTCGGATGTTTTCAAGAAGGAGTGGGATGTAAGTCATTTACACAAACGGGTATTATCATGATTTAATACTTTTCGGACTTACGAAGGACGAATTTATCGAGCATGAAAAAGCAAAACAAGATATGTAAGTAATTCGAAGATGCCGATGCATCGTACTCAAACGTCGTACCTATTGCAACCGTAACACGGTTCACTTTATGCACCAAATTCGCTTGGAGGAGGTCGGGTTTTTGTAAAGAACAACTTATGGTGAGATGCTAATCATTTGCCTTATATGAGATTATGTGTTATATTAGGAAAAGGTTGGAATATATACGTCATTGTTGTCTTGCCTTCTAATTGTTGGTATTTTAAGTGTTCAAGTAGCAGGTGCTAGTGGATTTAGCACCACTACCACTAATGAATCGGGTACATACGTTATCCCTACTGAGGATGGCAGTACATTGGAAGTTTCGATTGAAGAAACAGACAAAGAATACATTGTTACTTCTTATGTAAATGGAGAAAAAGAATCTCAAACAACTAAAAACAAAGAAACAAGAGATATGATGACAATTGATAATGATGGGAAAGTAGAATATTCTAACGAAAGTGACTATATTGAAAAAATTGCTCCAAATCCGGTGATTAGCGAGAATGACTCTTTTGCTACTAATTCCACTAGTAATTGGACTTTGGTAGATTCGGCATACAATTCTAATCCAAATGTGAAGCAATGGGGTTATTTATATAAACAAGAAAAAATCACTTTTGGAGAAACTTATAATCTTAATTATGATTCAGGAACTAGAGTTTCAATCATAGTAGGTGTGATTACCGGTCTTGTCACAGTTGGCTCAGGTGGTATAATTACAGCTATTCTCGTAGCGCTTGGCTCAACTATTGTTGCTGATAAGATCACCAAAGCTATTAGTGGTCAAGTTTATGGAAGATTTGCTGCACAGGACTTGGAAGTGAGATCAAATGGGAAGATTGGCTTGCGCAGTAAGCGAACTATCGTGGATGCTAAAGTGATTAATACAAAGAACGGACAAGTTCAATGGGTACCACTTAGAGTTGAAGGAGATGGAAGAAGTAATACTGATCTTTGCATAATTGGAGCATATAATGCTTGGCTTCTTAACTAAGTTTATGTAGAAACAGTCCACTCAAAATATATTTAAGATAAGTTGACGCCAATTGATGTTAGCTTCAACTACTTATTCAAAGGAGAAATGATGTATAGAAAAATAATAATTATTGCTTGTTTGATAGAAGTGTCTTTTTTAATTTTTTTACAATATCGTTATAATAATATTTTGGATGTGTTTTCTTTTATTGGAGCGTTAGTTTTTTTCATGGTGTTGAGTTATTTCTTAAAAGTTCAACTAAGCAAAAAACGTAAAGAGGTAGTACTTTTTTTACAAGCACTCTTTTTAATATTTGTCCCAATTTATGTAATTTCAACACTTCCTCAATACACTTATGAAAGTGCGGTAGATAAGGTCACTCAGAACTTAGAAGAACCTTATGTGGTTAATAAGCAGAAGAATACATTAATACAAAATGAATCTAATGAAATAAAAAAAGGTTATATGTTTTCTGTGGAACAAAATTCAAAAGTAAATTCATACGTTTTTGATCCGTGGACTGGTAATTATCATGAAGTACGAGATTAAGGTAAGACTGGCTACTCAGTTTAATTGATGTAGACATTGCTATCATGTGAAAATTGTTTTTTACACCTTAAGAATGAAACTTACTTTAAGAATCGGTTCGCCGGTTCTTTTTTCTGTTCTTACGCTTCATATCATGCATACCCGCGAATACAAGACCCAGAACGAATTTCCGCGCAGCGTGAATAAGATGTTCCTCTAAATAATCAGGAAACTCAATTTATGTCCATACATCCAGAGGGCTTTGAATACGCTGAATATTTTTCGTACACTCGTATGACCGAGTAGCTCCTGATGTATCGCAGATTTGTCCCATTTTCCAGCGAATGAGTGACGGAGGAGTATCTAAGAGCGTGAAACTAATTAACCATTTCACAATTTCTGCATGTCGTCCTGCTTCTTCAAATACTTTCTGCACGCTCTGCTCAGTAAGATATCTTCCGCGACGCAGTTAAGAAGTGCAAGGTTACCTGCTGACTCTACTTATTCGAATACCTAAGGCAGACCAAGAAGCGAAAGCAACAGGGCGTAAATATGTCGTTATCTGGGTGTCAGTTTCCTTCCAAGAATTAATTAGAGATTGTATTTTATTCTAGGGCATGTCTTCAAACTCAAGCAAGCCAGAGCATAATGGATGCCAAGGCTAAAAAATTGAATGTTCATGTTAATTTATCATAACGAGTCGCTAAACGACGATAATTCTATTTACTTTATTAAAGAAACATTCCACCAAATGACGTTCTTTGTAGACATCCCGATCATATTTTAGGGTCACTCGACGATTTTTCTTTCCATGAGTCATAGGTATGGGCTCTTGTTCCTTCAGAAAGGTGCTAATGGCCTTCGTATCATACGCTCGGTCGGCTAAAACTTGCTTCCGAGTCAGTTCCATACCTTTAAAAATGTTGAAACCTGGGACAGAGTCATTTACAACAGTCTACATCACTTAACATTATATTCACGCTGCGGGCATACGCCCTGGATCCCGCATTCGCAGAGTCGTGAATATAGAAACGTTAGTCAAAAGAAGTCCTCAGTTTAGGGAGGGGTCTACATGATTTTAGAAAAAGTTATAAATAAAATTGAAATACAAAGTGAACATAAGGATTTCGTTGATAAGTATGTAGATAATATACGTACCGAATTCAAAGGTAAGATTCATAGCATTTATATGTGTGGCTCGATTCCAAAAGGAACTGCTAAACCTTTTAAGTCAGATGCAGACTTTACGATTGTATGTGAAAATCCCAAAGATATTGATTACGAAAGATTATCAAATATTAAAGATAGGCTTTTGGAAGAATATCCAGTCGTAACTAAGATTGATACGACAATTTGCTCCATAGACGATATATTAAATAAACCGAATGAGTGGGGTTTTTGGGTTAAGATCATTGGCGTTTGCGTATATGGTCATGACGTTGGTGAGAAAGTACCACCGATCATTATTTCTCCAGAATTCATTATAGACTTAAATAGAGAGACCAAGGAGGAAGTAGATCGTATACATCGTTCACTTTCTAATGCTAGTGATAACACAATGAAAACTAGATATATCAAAGGCTACTCTAAGAGATTAATTCGTGCATTATACTCTTTGGTTCTAGAAGATACAGGTGTATGGCAAGATGACATGATTAAGATGAAAAGTGCCATATTAGACTATTGTGAGATTGACTCCGCTTTAGTTGATTATCTGTATGCTTGTTACTTAGATAGTCATGTACCTGTTGAAGAGTTTCTGGGAATTGTAGATGAAGTATATAGTTATTTTGAGGACGCCTTAAAAGCAATGGCTGCTTCCAGAAATTCATTCGGATAATAAAATATTGACGCTCCGTGTCACTCTGAGAAAAGACTGACCACATCCAGCCCTCCAAGCTAGTCGGGACGTCACTGTATTAGTTATTCGGCAAGCCTCACAACTATAAGCAGCAACTCTAAGGAGCTAGGACGTCATCAATACAAATCATTTGATAAAATTGCTTAATTGCAAAGAGAGGTGAAATTATGGAGGAAGATCAAAATTCAAGACCAAGACTTTTAAGCTGGAAATTCGATGATGAAGTTGAAACAGATCATGAGGAAGAATGAAATTGGATAGAAATCACCATGTATTTCTCGGATGGTTCAAAAAGATGGAGTATTTCGTATACACCAGAAAGATTATTAAATAACTTATCTAGACCAAACATTGATCCACCAGGTCTTCATATGCAACAGCTTATTGTAGTCAGAAGCTATGAAGTAAGTGATATTGACAGAGTGTTAAGAGTTTTTGATGAAGAAGATGAATTGATTAAAGCCTCAAGATCATATAGTGAGTGATTCAAAGAAGTCAGCAACATCATCTAACATAATATTCACGCTGCGAACATTCGTCCTTGGTCAGGCATTTGCCAGACAACCCCTTTGGGGTTCATGAATACAAGAACGTTATGAGAAAGTATTGCAATATAATAAAAGGAGAAATTTATGTATAAGGACTTAAATTGGCAGGAAATCAAACAATCTATATTATTATTGCATTATTAGTTTTGGTTTGGATATTTAAAGAGGTTAGAACAAGGTATTTAAAGGATTTGGATTTTGAGATTTCTAGAATTGACCAAATTTTAAAAGTTTACGGTGAATTAGAAATAAAAATTATTAAATGTCTAGAAAATGAAAGTGATAAAGAAAAACATATTTCATTGTTAGAAACAATTAGTTTGTCTTACTCCTATTTATCTAGAAAGTTATATCATAAGTGTAAAGATTATTTAGAGGACATGAGCAAGAATAATTTAGAGCAATTATTAAGAATACTTAGAAAAGAAATAGATTCTATGAATTATGAACAAAATAATAGAATTGATATTGAAAAAAAAGAGATGATTACATACTTCGCAAACATATTGAAACCATTTTTCATACCAGTTGCTATAACCTTTATGACATTATTGTTGGTAATAATTGCTAGCTTATTTGGTTTAAGTATGAGTAATCCGGCTCTTGAATGGCATATGAAACTTTGGGTCGCCTCAACATTTGGCTCAGGTTTTTTATTTCTTCTTTTTGCTTATGTGTTTGTAAGTATTTTGACTAATAAGAAATTCAAGAACAAATGGGTGAATTGGATATATATTTTAGTGACGCTCATGTTATTTATATTGATTTTTTATATTGATTATTTATCAATATTCTGCTTTGTTTTCTTAATTTATTTCCTCTTTTTTAGATTCCCTAAAATGATGAAGAGAGAATAGTATAAATTACATTTTCAACTGTTTTTCATGGAAGGCAAGACCATCTCATAACACTGTATCTACGCTGCGTCACTGTCGTTCCTGAGGTCTGCCGAGGGATTTCAAGAAGCTCTTCAGCAGACAACCCTGCAAGGCTAAGTGGCGAAGCCACCCAGTCGCTATGCTCCTTTAAGCCTTTCGGGATCTTAGATACAAAACGTTATGTGAAATCAATACAAAGATAGGAAAGGACAAAAATTAAAAAATGATGGAACTACTTTTAGAGTTTTATAAAAAGAAAGTTATTTCATATCAATTAGTATTTCGTTTTATGAAAATAAAGTATCGACTGATGAAATACTCTTTTTTAATTTTTATAATATCCATTTTACCAATGATTTACGGACTAACATTAGGTTTAGCATGGGAAAAGTCTCGTACATTATCAATTGGATTTATAATTTTTTTTGTTTTTATGTTGTGTGTATTGAAATTCATGGACTCACTAGTGAACAAGCGAGCTAAGATAATCGTAAAGGAGAAATATAGTATTGATCCAAACGGTTTGTCTTGGCGAACAGAAAAATTTGAAGAAAAGCAGTTAAACCTTATAAGAGATTACTTAATTAGCACCTCACTATATAAAGAAGATAAAATCAAATTGCTGATAGAAATACTCGAGAAAGATATTGAGAAAAGAAAACTTCTTCCTCTTATTAATCCTGGAATATTTATTTCTTTATCTGTACCAATCTGGATACAGTACCTTGTTTTTAAATACAGATCGATAGAAACTGAAGGAGAGGCTACTTTGATGTTGTTATGCGGCACTTTTTTGGTGTTGCTGATAATTATTTTAGTAAATATTATTAAAAGATTTTCTAGTGAAATAAAAGAAGTGATTTTTGTTGATGATAATGTGTATAAAAAAGAATTGTTAGAAAAACTTGAAGATATATTATTAGTTTACAAAGGGGATTAAAACCCATGAACAGTGACTTCACATAACATAATATTCACGCATCGGGTTACCCTCGGTCTGGCAGAAGAATTTCGGGAGAAGTAGAAGCTGCCGGACACATCCGACTGCGTCGGACGTCGTGAATACAATAACGTTAGCAGAAATCAGGGGAATGCTTAATTAAAGTATAAAGATTAGATAAACTATTATTTAAGGACGGGGATTTCAATGAGTAGCTTGTTACTAACCTCTTGTGGTTTTTATACTGAAGATATTAAAAATCAATTTCTGGATTTTATTGATAGAGATATTTCTCAATTAAAGGTCTCTATTATTACAACAGCATCCCCTATGAAAGAAAATAATAGATATGCACAAAGGGCAATGCAAGATTTCAAGGACATGGGGTTTCAGCATATTAAGTTTGTAGATATAGAATTTGATGACCCGCAAATTCTCATACATAGAGATGTTATATATATCAATGGTGGAAATCCATTTACATTATTGTATTACGCTAAGAAAAGTGGTGCTGATGAAATTATTAAAACACTGGCCGCACAGAATGTAATTATAGTTGGAGTAAGTGCTGGAGCGTTATTACTGGGGCCGAATATTAACATTGTCGATTTCTTTACTCCACAGATGAACACAATGGATTTAACGGATTTTAAGGCATTAGGTGTAACCGATAAGCTTATTTTTCCTCACTATGATAGAGAGGACGTATTTAAAGATAGTACTAATAAAACAATTGAAGAGAGAATAGTAGAATTTGAATCCAATGAGAACTGTAAGGTGACAAGGCTTAAAGATGAAGAATATATCTCAATCTTAATGAACCAAGCACATTGAAAGTCGTAAATTCATTGAAAGTAGCTCGAAGAAGCCCCTGAAATCTGCCAACACCGTATTCACGCTGCGGGGCTACGCCCCTTGGTCTGCCAGAGGGATTTCGAGGAAGTAGTGTCCAGCAGACAACTCCTGCGAGGCTAAGTCTTCGACCCAATCGCTCCTTTAAGCCTCTCGGGTTCGTGAATACAACAACGTTAAGTGAAATCTCCCGGTAAGACACTAGGAACAAAAAATAACTCTTTAGGTTATAATGAAAGCATAATAATGATCCAGAGGAGGGAAGTTCATTGAAGCGAGAAGATATTGAAAATAAATTGAAATCTGAAAAGCATTATTTGCAGGAACATTTTTATGTCGAGAAGATCGGGCTATTTGGTTCCTTTGCTCGTGATGAACAGACAGAAAACAGTGATATTGATTTGTTAGTTGAATTTTCTCGTCCTGTTGGATTTGAATTCCTGGAGCTGAAGCATTATTTGGAGACTATATTTAACCGCCACGTTGATCTTGTTACTCCTAATGCCATTAAACCTTATATGAAGGATGAAATATTTAGTGAGGTACAATATCAGTGAAACGGCCAATAAATTCATTAATGGACATTCTAGAGTCAATTCATCGGATAGAATCGTATCTCTTGAACGTTGGGTATGAGGACTTTTTATCAAATCAAATGCTTTTGGATGCAGTAGTACGAAATCTAGAAATAATTGGAGAAGCAGCTAGAAACATTAATGATGAAATAAAGAGAAAGTATCAGGAAGTTCCATGGAGGAATATGATTGGACTAAGGAACATCTTGATTCATGAATACTTCGGTATTGATGAAAGCATCATTTGGGAAGTATCTACAAGAAATTTGCAAGAAATAAAACCAATAATTATGAAAGCTATTCAGGAAGTGGGAGACTTCACTTAACATAAATATTCACGCTGCGATACCTTGCGGTCTCTTGGTTGTCAGATTAACAATCGAAGAAGATGCTCAGACAACAAACGACCCAGCCTAAGATAAGAGCTATCTAAGGCTGGGTCGTTTCGTGAATACGAGAACGTTATCCGAAACATCTGAAATCAATTGAATACTACTAATATAAGAGTCGTTATTGATCGGGAACATGTAGTTATTTCCTTTGGAAACCGCGGCTATTTATGAAGATTATAATTCCAATAAAGATGAAGATCTTTTATTAAGGACAATATTGAAAGCAACTCGGAAAGCTAGCATGGCAACATTATGTAAATGGTTTAGGAAGTAACTCAGAGGAGCTAGCGTGGCAACATTTAGCATAGTAAAAACAAACAATTTCACAGATGGAGGATTAGATGTGGAAATAAATAATCGAGATATTCCCTGTGTTAGTGTCATGGAATCAATCAAAAACTTAACAGAAAAAGATGCAAAGACATTCTTAAATCTTATTTACGGACTTTTAAAAGATAACACAAATCCAAGCGAAAAATTGATATTAAATGTGTTATCTATATTTGAGAAACAAATACCGAGAGTGGTTAAAGCAAGAGAGAAGCAATTGAAAGACGATAAGAACATGAATTCTTGTGACGGTTAAATTAGATTGGAAGGCAGTTCAGGGGGACAGATGCATCGGATAACATATCATTCACGCGACGGAGCTTGACAGCTCCTTGGTTCGCCCGGTGAGGATGAAGCTGAGAGTAAATTCAAGCGAACAACCCTGCAAGGCTAAGTGGCGAAGCCACCCGGCCCATTCGCGCCTTAAGCCTTTCGGGTTCGTGAATGCGGGAACGTTAACTGAAATAACCGAAAGGATGACAAACGATGAACATTAAACAAATTAGTAATAAACACGTTTTATTTTGCAGTAATCAATTTTTTGATTTGAATATTCATTTAATCTTGGGGGCTAAGAATACTTATTTAATTGATACTGGTCTAGGTTCCGATTTTGTGCAACCTGTTGTAGATTACATAAACCAAATCACTAAGCCCTTAATTATTATTAATACTCACCATCATTGGGATCATGTTTTTGGAAACAATAGATTTAAAGATTGCTTAATCATTTCTCATCAACTTTGTAGAGACATTATTGAAAAAGAATGGGACACGGTGGTAAATAAATATTCCAAATTCAGCATGGGAGAAGTGAAGAAATGCCTTCCCAATTTGATGTTTGAAAATGAGCTATTCTTTCCAGAAGATAAAATAAGATTGATTTATACACCAGGACATACAATAGATTCTATAAGTGTGGTGGATGAAGAAGAAAAAGTAATTAATGTAGGAGATAATATCGGAGATACAATGGAGGAAATCATTCCGGCTCTGTATTGTGATAAAAAACACTATAGAGAAACAATAAATACATACAAAAATTTAGAAATGGAAACATGGATATCAGGCCATAATATTGTATTAAAAAAGGATGTAATTGAAAAAATAGAAAAACAACTAGAATTATTAGTAGAGTGATTCGAAGAAGTCGGTTACATCAGTTAACATAGTATCTACGCTGCGGTCCGTTCGTCCCTTGGTCTGCATGAGGCAATTTATGAAAGCAGTCTCAGCAGACAACCCTGCGAGGCTAAGTCCGTCGGACCCGGCGCATTTGCGCCTTAAGCCTCTCGGGTTCGTAGATACGGAAACGTTATATGAAATCTGCGCAAAACCACAGAACAATATTCACATACGGGGGGACCACATGGATAAAGAAAACCCAACATTGCCGATATTGACTAATCGCTTAATGATAAGGAAACTTACTAGAAAAGATCAAGAACACATCTACGACCTTTGTTTGCAGGCGTTTACTAATGATTGGCCTGCGGGATGGAAGATGAACTATCAACAAGCATCTGATTTTCTGGATTGGCAAATAAGTAAATATGATACCTTTAATGTCATCTCTGATTCAGTTTATTTTGCGGTAGTGTCAAGAGATAATTCTACTTTTATCGGGCATTGTCATGTCGGGAATATAGAAGAGCTTGGAGAAACTGAAGTTGGTTATGGGATTGCAAAAAAATATAGAGGCTTAGGATATGCAACGGAAGTTGCACAAGCATTAACACAATGGGCCTTAAATACATTTAATCTTAAATATGTGGTGGCTACTATTGTGGACAATAATTTTTCATCGTTAAAGGTGATTGAGAAGGCTGGATTCGTAAAATGCGGTAGGAAGAGAATCCCTTCATTGGATGAACAGAATGAGTTCAATTATTTTAGATATTATAATCCGAGTCAAAAAAGAGATGTTTGAATGTAAATCAGGGATGGCGCAAACATCATATAACATAGTATTCACGCATCGAGGTTGTATCCCCTCGGTCCGCGAGAAGCATTTTCTGAAGAAGCAGATTCAGCGGACAAACCTGCACCGGCTAAGTCTAATGACCCGCCCCTACGAGGCTTAAGCCGGTGAGGGTTCGTGAATACAAGAACGTTAGATGAAATCAACAAACTACAAGTATTAAGGAGATAAGGATATGGAAGATAACAGCTTAGATTGTGGTTTAACAATAAGTAATATGTCTCATGAATTATTCAATGATGCTCTGTATTACAAAGAACAATCTGAAACTTTCACGGATTTTTTTATTCAATGGAGATATAAGAGATCAGCTATTATAAGTTTCTGTGCCTCAGCAGAAGCATGGATGAGTTCTTTAATCAAATGTAATTTAAAGGATAAATCCATAAGTTCAAGAGAGCAAGAAGTATTAGACTTCATTAATGATCATAATGCGAATATGCCTGTTGGTTATAATAATGTAAGACGAAAACTTTATAATTTTATTCCAGCAGCAATAACTGGTTCTACATTAAATTGGACTACTAACCGTAATGTGAATTTTGAAAGGTATATAGTTCTGAGTAACATGCGAAATAACATAGTTCATTATGCTACAAGAAATGGCAGTGTAATTAGAAGTAATGAATTTTCAGATTTGCTAGATCAAGCGGCACAGATTATTGAAGATCTCTTTAATGAGTATGATATTTTGGGGAGTAGGGTCAAAACTCCATCTTGGTTCAAAGAACGTCTTTCTAAAGAGATTTAAGAACAGGATGCAATACTTCAAAGATGGGCTGACATCATCTAACATAATATTCAAGCTGCGGCTCCGTTGGAGCCTTGGTCTGCTGGATGAATTTCGTAGAGGCATTTCTGCAGACAACCTCTTCGGGGTTCATGAATACGAGAACGTTATACGAAAGACTGTAGAACAATGGGAGGGAAGTGAAAAATGAATATTGATGAACTGCAAAGTATACCAATAAATGATGCTGTTTCTAATGAACTGATAAATACTGCCTTAGATTTAACTGTTGATTATAGCGAAATAGCATTCGATTCACTTTTGAGTGATGATCTTATTAGAGAAATACCAATAGTTAAGAGTATTGTTGCTTTGGGTAGATTCGGGATTTCTATTAAGCAACTTCATTTCACTAAAAAAGTTCTTTGTTTCTTAAAGGAATTTCATTCAAGAAGTTCGACCAATAATATTGTTAAATTTAAAAATAAACTCAATACAGATCAGAAGTTTAAAGATAAAGTAACAGAGCGAATTATATTAATAATTGATCGACTAAGAACGGAACAACGCGCTATTTTGCTTACTAAACTACTTATGGGTTACATACATGAAGAATATAATTGGGAAACATTTTGTTATTTCTCGGAATGCTTAGACTCAATGCAACTTATTGACATAGCTGTTCTTGATAACTTGCTTACTAAAGAGTCAGTTGAAATTGAAAATATTGCAGTCTCTACGTTTGATAAATATATGTTATTAGCTTCTATTGAAAGATTAAAGTCATATGGATTTGTTGGTGTGAAAGATTTGTCTTTTATTGGTTCGAAGGGGGAATTTAATAAGGTTGCTTACATCAGTAGCTTAGGAAAAATCATTTACAATACAATAAAAGTTTAAAAAATTCTAGGGAGCGCAGTCCTTCGTATAACAATGTATTCAAGCAGCGTCTCCTTGCGGAGCCTTGGTCTGCGAGATGGATTTCGGAGAAGCTGACTCATCAGACACATCCGACTCCGTCGGACGTCATGAATACAGAAACGTTATACGACAGGGTCTGAGATAAAAAGAATAGAGCCAAAAGGCTCTTAAACTTTTGTAATATTTAATTCATTGAAGAGATGTAGGGCATCTTTGAACCCTTGAAGATATATTTTATTTTCTAGAATTGCTTGTATTGAGAATTGAGCGTCTTCATAGAGGAATAAAGTATGTTGGAGGTTGTCAGGTAGGGATTCTCGTATTGTTTTGAAATATTGTACAGATTCATATGAAATTTGCTTAAAATCAGAGTTAGTATTTGTAATTTCACTGTATAGTGACTCTAATCGGTTACGAATAAGTGGATCAATCAAGACCTCTAAAGAATTAATCAAGTATGACACCTCCTAAAAATTTATATTTACGAAATAAAGTTCAACTTATTGAATAATATTTTATCATATTGAAATTTATTGTCAAGAGAACATAAATATATTTTTGATTATGCAAAGATTGTTTAATATAATTAAAGAAAAATCTAACTACTTGAGAGGGAATTGGCAATGATAAGTTATAAGCCATTACAAAAATTACTAATAGACAGGGATATAAAGAAACAGGAGCTATTAAAAATGACAGGAATATCGTCAGCAACAATGGCGAAATTGAACACGAATGAATATGTTTCTCTAGAAGTAATTGATAAGATTTGTTCTGCGTTAAATTGTCAGCCTGGTGATTTGTTGGAGCATATTCCTGAACCATAAATGAAGGATAAATTGAACATAAATAATAACGATGTAAGTTAATTCAAAGAAGGACCCCGTCGTATAACAGTACATCTACGCTGCGGGGCCTTCGCCCCTTGGTTGTCAGATGCGAAAGCATAGAAGAATATTCAGATAACACACGACCCGACCTAAGATAAGAGCTATCTAAGGCCGGGTCGCGTCGTAGATGAGGGAACGTTATACGAAAGAACGGAGTAAGAGTTGAAAGGAATGAATTGCAATGAAAATATTATTTTTATGCACAGACAATTTTACTCGCAGTATAATTGCTGAATTTTGTTTCAAAGATTATTTGAAGAAGAATCACATAACAGATGTTCAAGTGGCATCTGCAGGGATTAGAGCAGATAGTGATATAAGCAGATACTCTGATCTCCATTTTAGAATTATGAGCAGCATGAATATTGATACGTCTGAGTTTAAGAGAACCCAATTTAATGATGAAGCTTTTCTTAAATATGACATTATTATTGGCATGAGTGAACTACATAAGGAATTTGTGAAGAACGAATACACAAAGGACATTTATTTATTCAATGAGGTCTATAAAGGTCAGAATACACCAGTAAACATTGGGGCTCCAAATAGTGAAGATTTTGAAGAGAAGATGAGACAGTTAATTGAATACTTTATTAGTGCAATACCAGAAGTGATAACGAATTTGAAGAAGCGAAGTGCGTGAGGGTAACTCAAGAGTTCCTTCGCATAACAACGTATTCACACATCGGGCATTCGGAGAGGTATTTCTAAGAAATAGGCCCTCGGTCCGCAGAAGCATTTCAAGGAAGCGTTAAGCTGCGGACAACCCCTTCGGTGTTCGTGAATGCTGGAACGTTATGCGAAATCATTGTAATGACTCATTAAAGACTTAATTCTTGATTTATCATAGGAGGGATATTTTTGATAACAAGAATACTGCATGAATCAGATGTCCAGCAGTATCAGGATCTACGATTAAGTGCACTCTTAACAAATCCCGAAGCTTTCGGATCGACATATGAGAGAGAAAGTAGATTTCGTTTGGATTTAGTAATAGATCGAATAAGACCGAGCAAGGATAAATTTGTGTTAGGGGCGTTGGATGAACATGGATCATTAGGGGGAATCGTGGCTTTTGTACGAGAAAGTGGTATGAAGACTACTCATAAAGCCAACGTATTTGGAATGTACGTGTCAAAGGAAAAGAGAGGACAAGGGATAGGAAAATTACTTTTGCTTGAGTTAATCAAGATGGCAAGAGATATTGATGGTCTTGAACAAATTAATTTGAGTGTTGTGTCGAACAACGAATCGGCAAAGAAACTATATCAAGCGGTAGGATTTGAAACATATGGATTAGAACGTAATGCATTAAAGTTTAATGGACAATATTATGATGAAAACCTAATGGTTTTAAGACTGTGATTTTTTAAGTAAGTAACTCGAAGAGGATAATGACTCCTCATAACAACGTATTCACACTGTGATCGCTAACGCGACCTTGGTCCGCCCGAGAATTCTCGGTGAATCCGGATCAGGCGGACAACCTTGCGAGGCTAACTGCACAAGCGCAGCCGCAGTTCCGCTGCCTTAAGCCCCTCGGATTCGTGAATACAAGAGACGTTATGAGAACATCATCGTGATATAATTAAAGCAAAACGGATAAAGGCAGGAGAGACAGAATACATGGATGATTTTACGAAAAAGCGGATTAAGAAGATCATGGATAAGTACACTGAAAATGCAGTACCAGAACATGTGAAAAACCAGATTAAAATCAGTTATAAGATCAGAGGAAAACATGTAACATTGATAGAAGAAAGACAAGGCTACAAAAGTGATCAATGGGTGCAGATGCCTGTAGCTCAGTTCAGATTAGATAAAAAGGAATGGAAAATATATTGGCAAGACAGTAAAGGGAAATGGCATTTTATAGATGATATAGAACCAAAAGAAGATTTTGAAACACAGTTAAAGATCGTAGATGAAGGGCATAACGGATTGTTTTGGGGTTAACTCGAAGTGGTCAATGACATCTCATAACATAATATTCAAGTATCGGCTCCTTGTGGAGCCTTGGTCTGCTGGATGAATTACGGTGAGGGATTTCAGCAGACACATCCGACTTCGTCGGACGTCGTGAATACAGTAACGTTATGCGCCATGACCGGTAAATATTAAAGATAATATTTAAGGAGATAATTTATGAAAGGTAAGATACCCTTATTATTTTTTATTGCGATAGTGTTTTCATCTTGTCAAAATATTAGTCAATCGACTACCTTGAACGGCGAAACTAAATCAATAATGAATTCTGAAATGCCTCCTGATGTAGTGAGTACAGGTAATGGAACAGAATCGAAAGAAATAACTGAAGGTCGATCAGATCCTTCTAACAATGAAGTGTTATCCATGAGCATTGGGAACTATGATTTGAAAGGAGAATTTTATGATGAAATGCTTCGAAATCCTATAGATCATGATTATGAAGTGGAATTTAATGAATTTCAAAATTCCAAAGAGATTATTACAACATTGGGATGGGGGGCGTTGGAAAGCAAATATACAGAGATTTGGGATAAAGAGTTGAATCAAATATATAAAAAGCTTCTTTCTAAGTTGGATAGAGAACCAAGAGAAGCACTAATTGAATCGCAGAAAGAATGGTTACAGTATCACTTAAGGGAAACAAAATTTGTAGACAAGACATTTATTAATAATGGTTACCTTGGATCACAAGGATCGGTAAGCCTAGGCACGGTTATACGGGAGAGAATTAGGNGGGAAAGAACAATGCAATTATTTGAATATCGATATTTGCTAGATGGTGAAGTTGAGTTTTTATACCAAAGTAAAAAATAGAGTTGGAATCTTGATCAAAGGTTTTTAGGTGATGCTTCGAAGACAGTAACAGCGCATTTTATTCACGCTGCGGGGTTACCACCCCTTGGTCGTCAGATATAATCATGAGAGATACTCAGACAACAAACGCCCCAGCCTAAGATAAGAGCTATCTAAGGCTGGGGCGTTTCGTGAATACAAGAACGTTATAAGAAATTACCGTAATGCATTACAAGATCGTTATCGGGAGGCTCAGATGAACTATAAAAACTTGGGATTAATTCTCATTACATATTTTCTTTTAATTGGTGGTTTGGGATATGTAGTCCAATTATATTATGATATTTTTATTGACATCTCAGATGCAACACCTGACGAAGGCTACTATTTATATTCTCTTATTATATTTGTTCCTTTTCCTCTGTTTATTGCAGCATTAGTTAATTTCCTCGTAGATCGTGTGTCTAAATCTCATTCCAGGGTGATGTTAGCTGTAAAGATGGCGTTTCCATTTGTTTGTTTAATACTTACCCCATGCCAATTTTTAATTTTATCAATAGTGGATAACTCACAGATGGTATGCTTTTTAATTTCTATATTATTGTTCTGCGTTAGTATATTTTTCTTTTTTACAGACTTGAAACACATAAAAAATCGGTGATTTTATGGAAGTCCCAATAGAGGTAGAGCTCATCAGGCTATTCAATAAAGATGGTAACATCGCCTAACACCATATCTTCGCTGCGGGCTCCGCCCTGGGATCGCAAGAAGGAGTGGGCAGGGAAGCTGATTCAGCTCACAACCCTGCGAGAATAAGTCCGTCGGACCCAGTCGCTGGCGCCCTTTAAGTCTCTCAGGTTCGTAGATATACAAACGTTATCGGAAATTATTGCAACTTTCAGTTAATAAAAACATACATTAATGTACTACTTTCTGGGGGGAAACAAGTTGAACTTAATGATAATAAATACAATATTGCCTTTGTTCTTCTTGCTGTATCAAATAATCATTGATTTTGTAAATATGTTTCCATTTAACGATATCGAGAGTAGAGACAAACGATTAAGGAAATACGAGGTGATTGGAAATTACCCTCCATTATTAATAATATCAATTTGTTATTACAATCATAACCAGATTACTTTATGGATAGGATTCTCAATTACTATAATAATTTTCATTATGCATATCTTGACTTGGTGGATTCCTTATTTCACAGGCTTCCCGAAAAGTGCAAAAGAAAATTACGATAGATACTTTAAAAGGACTTATAAGATATTACCTCAAATAAAAGACCATCTAACTCCTGATGTTGAACATATGGGGGTCGGAATTTTAATAGTAATAACATTGATTTTTCAAATATGGGACTTGTTATCATAGGAACAAACGAGAAGAACATGAGGGCTATTCCTAAGAAGGTAATAACTTCCGATAACAATATATTCACGCATCGGGCATTCGCCCTCGGTCCAGCAGGAGTAAGAAGTGTTTAGGGGAAGCGTTTCAGCAGTTGGGAAGTAGAATCAGCCGGACACATCCGTACCGACTTAAGGCTCCTATCGGAGTCTTAAGTCGGTGGGACGTCGTGAATCCAAGAAGCGTTATGTGAAACTCCCTTACAACAATAAAACCATAAATTGAAACCATATTAATATGGAGGTGTTGACTATTCAAACAGTTAATTATAATAGAAAGACTTTTGTATCCGTTGAGAACACAGACAATGGTGAAATTACTAGAGAAACAGTATTTAATTATAGACAACAAGATCGAATGGTTTGGGCTGATTATTCAGGTGGAGGAATATTACTTGGACACTTAGTTGGAACGGTTGATGATAGTGGAAAACTTGATATGAGATATCATCATTTGAATGAAAATGGTGAATTAATGACTGGAGTATGTATTTCAACCCCAGAGATATTAGATGATGGTCGAATAAGAATATATGAAAGATGGCAATGGACATGTAAAGATCAATCTATAGGACATTCAATAATAGAAGAAGTAAGAATATAGAATAATAGATTTTAAGAAACTCGAAGAGGCAGGGAGAATCACATAACACAGTATTCACGCGGCGGCTAGGCCTTGGTCACTTTGATGCATTTGACAGAGTAGTAGATTCATGTGACAACTTGCTGCGCAAGTTCGTGAATACCTGAACGTTATAAGAAATCCCCGCAAAACAACACAAAAAATAGATACTACAAAACAATACGAAGTTATAGAAAGGGTGAAATATCATCTCTAATTCAATAAATTTAAGAAATATATCCATAGACGATTATTCTTTTGTTTTATCCTGGAGCAAGGATGACTCATTTTGTTCTGCTAATGGATGGGAGAAAAACAGAAATCCCGATGAGATATACAGTTGGTGGGCCAAATTAGTAACTAAAACACAAGAAAATTTTATTCGAATGGGAATTGAAATTAATAAGAAATTAATAGGTTATATTGATTTAGCATGCATTAAAGACAATACTGCAGAACTAGGAATAGCCATCGGTGAAAGCTCAATGTGGGGAAAAGGGATTGGAAGTAAATCTGCTCTATGTATGATCGAATATGGATCAAAGAACTTAGGGATTACAATTTATAATGCTGAAACACACGAATCGAATACTCGATCCAGAAGAATGCTTGAGAAGATAGGATTTAAGGAAATAAGTAGAGTTGGTACTGAAGAATATTTGGGAATGAACGACCAACTTATACAATATCAACTTAAAGTTTAGAAATTTGATTGAAGTTCGAAGTAGGCAGGGATATCTTATAACACTTTGTTAACGCATCTGGGGATAAGCCCCCTCGGTCTGGCAGAGGAATTTCGGGGAAGCAGAAGCACCCGGACACATCCGACTTAGTCGGACGTCATGAATACAAGAACGTTATAAGAAATCCCCATAAGAATAAAAAGGAGTGAATCATAATGACTTCAGTTCATGACAATGAAGTGATTTCTTATGAAGTCAATCTGAAGAATAAACACATCGTTATAAATACAGAGAATAGAGAAAAAACAGTGAAGATTAGATTCTCCAATGTAATGGCACATCTATTTGAAGATCATTTATATGGAAGTATACTATTAGATATTGAAAATTATGAAATTGATGAATTTATAAAAGGAAGTAAAGATTTATTTGAAAAACATAAACCTTATTGTTGGCCAGTGAATTATGAGAGCATTGGAGAGCGTAAAATATCTTGTGTAAATAGATAAATAGCAAAAAGGAAGACCTTTTCTTGTAGAATTAAGTCACCACAA
>NZ_LIUT01000001.1:3309378-3317214 GCF_001277345.1 Paenibacillus solani | reverse complement strand
ATGTTCTCCACCAATGACTAGCACAATCTTCTACAAGACAAGGATATTTTCATTTACACATAATTCTTGACGCTACCGAGCATTGATGAACTAAAAGAATTACTATATAAAGAGCAATATAAATGCTATATAATTTCCTCATCTTATGGATTTAATGGATGGGTACTAGCTAAAGAAATGAGTATAACTAAGGCATAAAGATTTAATAGTTAACCTTCGAAGACGGGGACATCTTATAACATAATATTCACGCATCGGGCATACGCCCTCGGTCCGGCAGCAGAATTTCGAGGAAGCAGAAGCACCCGGACACATCCGACTTAGTCGGAAGTCATGAATACAAGAACGTTATGTGACATCATTGCATGAGTTATTTTCAAGGAATTCTAGGTAGTTCGTTTAAGTCCCATAATCGTAGCTCGTGGGAGCGGTAAATCTTATGATGCAGGAGTTATCAAAAAGTAATGGAATAAATTAAATATGGGTTGGATAATTTTGTTAATGGTTGTAGAGCAGTGAATATACGAGATTCAAAAAATATACATAAAGAGAGTTTGACAGTTGAAGGTGCGTTCATTCTTAGGGATAGAAGAAGCTAGAAAGGAAGCGGCTTATGTTTACTATTTATGATTGGTTTGGCTATCAATTGCCGAATAAGGAACGTTTTCAGTTGATAAAAGAAGCTGGATTTGATGGGGTTTTATTATGGTGGAGCGATGGCTTTGGGCGTGACTGCTTTGGCCAGAACGATTACCGCAAAGGGCCGCAAATTGCGCGAGAAGCGGGTCTTTTTATAGAAAATATCCACGCACCAGTCCAAAGTGAAAACAACCTCTGGCTTGACAATCTGGACGGTGAAACCGTAGCTGATTGCTATTTGCAATGTATTGCAGACTGCGCCGAATTCGGGATTCCGACAATGGTGTTACACTTGCCTAACGAGGATAATCCATGTAACACATTGGGACTGGATAGAATTAAGAGAATCACTGAAAAAGCTGAACAGCTTGGTGTCAATGTTGCACTGGAGAATTTATGGAACCTTTCCAATTTGGCATATGTGCTGGATCATGTGGATTCCCCGCGTATCGGGTTCTGTTATGACTCCGGACATCACTACCGCCATTATCCAAAAGATGATTTATTATCTATGTACGGTTCTCGGCTGATGGCACTACATTTACATGATAATAACGGAAGTTATGCCCAACACGGGTTACCCTTTGACGGCACGCTTGATTGGTCTACAATCATGAAAGAAATTGCGGGAACAGATTATTCAGGTGCGACTGCAATAGAGGCCATGAATTGGGACTATAAGGATTTATCGGTTAATGAGTACTTACATAAAGCGTTTGAGCGAGCAAAAAGGTTGGAAACATTAAAACTAAGGTTTGAAGAATAGAATATTAAGCAAATTGATAAGGAATTTTAATAGAAAAGAACAAGAATCATAGTAGAGATAATAAACTAATTGTTAGTTATTCATGATGGCAATGACATCACATAACATCGTATTCACGCTTAGAGGCTATCGCCCCTTGGTTGTCAGATGTATAATCGTGGAAGGAAGCTCAGACAACAAACGCCCCAACCTAAGATAAGAGCTATCTAAGGCCGGCTCGCGTCGTGAATACGGAAACGTTATACGACAGAGCCAAAGACCAATAAAAAAATTGAGGATCATATGATCCTCAAATGTTGGAATGATACAATTCACTAAAAAGTTGCAGTGCATCTTTGAAACCTTGTATGTAGATACTTCTCTCTATGATGGATTGAAGAGAAATTTGAGCGTCTTCGTATAGAAACACTGTATGTTGAAGCTGATCGGGTAGAGCTTCACGAAGCGATTTGAAGTGTTGATCTGTCTCAATAGAAAGCTGGCTGTACTCTGTATTATTCTTCAGAAGTTCGCTGTAGAGCAATTCTAAACGTATTCGTATAAGTGGCTCTGCTAATGATTCCAATGCATTGACCATACGTTATTCCTCCTTCAATTAACTCTATAGAGTTATTATATAACCTTGTGAAGTTAACTGTAAAGTGAATTTTTGACTTTATAGAGTTAATTGTTCGCTTTTCATTGATGAACCATAGTCTGAGAGATAATATAGTGTCATGGAGGGGAAACGATGACTATAATCAAGTGCAATATAAGAGAACTAATGGCGGAACATCGAATAGATGATATAACTGAGTTGATGATGAAATCAGGATTAAGTCGAAATTCAATAAATAAACTATATAGAGAAACCAATATAGAAACGACAAAACTGGAAACCTTATTTAAACTATGTGATACATTCAATTGCAAATTATCAGATCTAATTGAATATATACCGGGAGAAGATAGATAGTGTGGGTAAACTCAAGAAGTAACTCCGTCGTATAACATAATATTCAAGCAGCGGCTCCCTTGGAGCCCTGGTCTGAGAGGCATTTCGGAGAGGTATTTCATCAGACACATCCGACTTCGTCAGACGTCATGAATACAAGAACGCTATAAGAAATCGGTGAAAATGATAAGGAGCAGAAAACATGAAATGCCCTCACTGTAACAACGAATTAAATGAACTTCCTTTATGTTACGGAATTGAAGCACCATATTATTTTTACACTGTACCAGAGGAGAAAAGAACAGAATTAATTAGAGATTTTTGTGTAATTGATGAACAACATTTTTTTATTAGAGGACATATTGAAATACCAATAATTGATAATAAAGAGAGATTTATATGGAGTGTTTGGGTTACTCTTAGTGAGGAAAACTTTTTGAAATCTAATGAATTATTGCACGTTGAAGGAAGAGAGAATGAAAAACCTTATTTTGGATGGCTATCGACTGAACTTTCAATATATCCATTAACTACATTATCGTTAAAGATAATGGTACATACGCAAGAAGTTGGTGCTGTTCCGTTAATAGAATTAGAACAAACGAATCATCCACTTGCGGTTGAACAAAGAGAAGGAATTACAATGGAAAGAGTTAAAGAAATTGCTCATTTAATAAATCATAGTCAGTAATAAGAAGAATTTGAAAGTATAGTCGAAGAAGCCACCAACATCTTATAACAAAGTATTCACGCTGTGGTCGCTCCGCTCCCTTGGTCTGCCCGAGGCATTTCGAGGAGAGGGTCAGGTAGACAATCTCTGCGAACCTAACCGCGTCGCGGCCGGGACTCTGTCCCTTAAGGTTCTCGGCTTCGTGAATACAAGAACGTTATCTGAAATCTCTGCAAGAAAAGAATAAGGAGAAGAGTAGATGATAAGAGGAATTAGTTTTGAAATTCCAAATGAATACGGAAGATTTCTCGAAGATATATTAAAACCGTTTAAAGTAGAAGATCATAATTGGTGGATAGGTGGAGAAGAGTCATACATTATACTAGATGGCAAACTGCATGCACTTTTTTCAGGGTTAATTGAATGCATGGAAGGTGATACACTAAGAAACGTTATAAAGAACAATGACTATTATTTAATATTCCAAGACCTTAAAGCTTTTCCTAAAGGCAGTAAACCAATTGAAATTAAAACTTACGACGATTTTCTCAGAAGCAACTGCGAATTGGCATTATTAGTTGTAGATAGTTCTTATACAACAATCTATTGCAAGAATGTCGAGTTAGTAGAAGCGCTATATTCTAACGCAAAGAAACAGGACTATACAAATATAGAATACATAACCGAGGAGAATGATTTCAGAACAGGCCTTTCTGTATGGTAAGGAAGTATTAATGCAAGTAAATCAGGAAGGCAGAGACATCGGATAACATTACATTCCTACATCGTCGCTGACGCTCCTTGGTCGCTAAGAGGGATATCGGAGAAGCTTATTCAAGCGACACATTCAACCAGCTAAGTCTATCGACCCGGCAACTTTGTTGCCTTAAGCCGCTTGAAAGTCAGGAATGCGGTAACGTTATGCGAAACTTCCAAAAATATTTCAAGGAGAATAAACACATGAAAACAAAAATTGAAAATCCATTAACAATTGTAGCTATTTTTGCAAGCCTTGCTGAAATTGCAGGAACATCTGTAATAGCTCTATTACCTCTTGAAATCCAGAAGATATTTATATGGTTTTTAGTGATGTTCCCAGTTCTACTAGTATTATTGTTTTTTATGACATGGAACTTTAACAATAAAGTGTTATATCCTCCAAATCAATTTAAAGACGAAAAGCATTTCATGTTATTAAATCAAAATACAAAACTCTATGAGAAATTAAGTAATATCACGTCTAAAGTAAAGGATGAGGCTACTAAAACAGCTTTAGACGAAGTGCTCATAGAATTAGACAATAATCTAAAAAATGAAGAAGAATCAATCGAAATACCTATTGCTCAGAATATTAAAAATGGTATCAATTTAGATATTAATGGAGTGGTTATCAGCGGAAGATCAGTAAAAGAATTCTACAGAAATGTTATGGATCAATTGGATAAAACGAACGTTAATATCAATCCCTATATCCCTTTTGAAACGGGGCCTAAAAGGTATTTGATTTCAAACAGTAATAACCATAAGAACGGCGAAGAATTTATAGCACCTTTATTGGTTCGTGGTAAAAACGGAAAGGAGTATTATTTAGAAACCCATAAGAGTAAAGTTGGTGCATTGAATGATATGGTTAGATTTTTAGAAGTAGTTGATGTTGATGTTAAGAAAGTAAGTTGAATATAGTTTGTATTTCAATGAAGCTGGAAGCATCGCATAACAATGTGTTCACGCATCGGGACATGCGTCCCTCGGTCCCAGAAGATAAGTCGAAGGAGAGATTGCCGGGACACACCTGCACCACCCAATCGCATCGCGACCAGTCACTTCGTTCCTTTAGGTTGGTGAGGCGTCGTGAACACGAAAACGTTATGCGTAATTCTCAGTAAGGACCTTAGAAGAAAATAAAAAAGCCGTCCCAATTGGACGGCGTTACTTTTGGCGTGCCCCTGGTACAGGTGCTTAATCGGCAACTTCACAAGAAAGCTCTTGCAAGTATCTCCCTACATGAAACCAGGGACAACGTAAATACGAATGCGCTCATCAGCACCATTCCTTTCTTAGGAAGCAACAGGAGAAGGTTAGCAATGGAGGAACTTATTAAGCCTGCAACCAGGCTACCTAAGAACCAGTTACTTTGCATCAGGGACGCCAGGAGTGGAAGAGTAGGGCACGACCCTACACCGAGTACAACCAAATGGTTAGATATCTATATTACAGTTTTTAGGAGGGTTATGCAAGGTATAAAAGAAGGGGTGCGATATTTTTAAGAGCTAAAATTATCTTATGAATCGCGAATTCTTTTTTGATTAGAAAGTACAATGCAAAGAACAAAGTGGCATGAAAAAAATCACTAGAAGAAACAAAACAATAAGAAGAATTAGGTAGTTAGAAGTACAAACTCATATGAAAATCAAAGAGAGAGGTGAAAGGTAAAGAATAGAATTGAATGTAACTCAAGAAGTAGAGAACTACGCATAACATCATGTTCACGCATCGGGGGACAAGCCCCCTTGGTTCGGCGGAGGAATTTCGGGAAGTGGAAGCAGCCGAACACATCCGCACCGACTAAGCGCACCGCGCCCGGCCACGTTGTGGCCTTAAGTCGGTGGGACGTCGTGAACACAACAACGTTATACGACAGAATGAAGAGATCTATACCCTAAAGAGGTGTAATTGTGAATATTATAGTTTATTCGTTGAAAGATAAACCTGACATGAAAACTGGCGAAATAATGAAATCCGTTTGGCCCAAATTCATGACCCAAAATAATTATTCAATGAAATACTGGAGTACAATGAGAAGACTATTTCCAGAATATCAGATTTGCATATGTATAGATGATGTACTTGTTGGGATAGGAAACTCACTCCCCATTCCTTGGTCTGGACAATTAGATGATTTACCTACAAGTTGGACTGATACATTAGTTCGAGGTGTCGATAATGGGGATCTTAATTCTGTAAACACCTTGGCAGCAGTAAACATTGCCATTCATCCTGAATATCAAAAATTAGGGTTGAGCCAGAGGTTGTTGCAAGAATTAAAACAATTATCTGTGGCTAAGGGCTTAACCAAAATGGTAGTCCCTGTTCGACCAAGTTTTAAGGCAGATTATCCATTGGCGTGCTTTGATAAATATATATATTGGAAACGCGAGGATGGCACACCGTTCGATCCGTGGATACGTACTCATTGGAAGTTAGGTGCGACGATTATCAAGCCGATACTAAAGGCATTCACTACTCAAGGTAGAATTTCAGAATGGGAGGATTGGACCGGGTTGGAATTCCCCGAAAGCGGATCGTATATTGTCAAAGGTGCTTTGCAACCAATAATCATCAACAAAGAACAAGATATTGGTACATATGAGGATCCAAATGTATGGATGGAATATTCAAGTGAGATAGGCTTTAAGTAAATAAGACATAGTGTAAGTATTTCATTGTTCCGTCGTATAACAGCATATTCACGCTGCGTCGCTTACGCTCCTTGTCTGCTCGAGGTATTTCAATAGAGCAGATCCAGGCAGACAACCTTGCGAACCTAACCGCGTCGCGGCCGGACCTACGGTCCTTAAGGTTCTCGGGTTCGTGAATACAAGAACGTTAACTGAAAGTTCAAAAATCAAAAGGGAGTACATTTATGCCATCATATTCATACCGTGACTACAAAAGAAGAACTATAGACGTAAAAAAAATTTCAAGAGATTATAAGTCTCTACGGGAAATATTTAATAAGCGTGGAAGAGTAGGTTTAGATCATTTATCTCGAAGTGGGATTTTACTATTATGTGGTGCTTGGGAGACTTATGTAGAAGATATAGTGAGAGAAATTGCTGCCCATTTTGCAACACTGGATAAAATAGATGAGCTACCTGAAGAAGTGAAAAAAACTATAGCTAATTATGTGAAGAACCATAAAGATGATAATAAAGTATTAAAATTAGCAGATGGAGGTTGGAAAACGTTATATCTTGATGAGGTTGTTGAACCAAAGCTTTCAGGATTCAATACTCCTAAAGTTCACAATATTAAAGAACTTAGTAAGAAATTGATAGGGTATGAAGAAATGCTAGATTGCTTGTGTAGCGCAGATCAAAGTTCAATAAATGAATTTGTTAAATTCAGAGGACATATTGCTCACAATGTCAGAATGAGCGGAGAAAGTTATCTGTCCGTGGAAAAGCTTGATGAATATGTAGAGGGTTTTCAGGAAATAGTCAACACTATAGATAATCATCTATTAAGTTATTTAAAGACGTATATAAACACAAGATTGTGGAACAGAATAAGTGAGTAATTCAAAGAAGAATGAACCTTCAGTTAACATAATACTCACGCATCGGGCATATGCCCTCGGTTCGGCAGAGGGATTTCGGGGAAGCAGAATCAGCCGGACACACCTGGCATTCGCCAGGCGTCGTGAGTACGGGAACGTTAGATGAAACCGGACAATTGATTTTATTTGGAGGGGCCTTATGAAGAATATTAAAACCTTATTATTGCTTATTTCTTTTTTTATGTGTTCAACACTTATAACAAGTTGTAGTAATGATACTCCTAATATCTCTGAAGAAGTCGATAAAATTAAATTAGAATTAATAGAACAAAAGAAAGATTTGAATGGAATGGTTTATACTCTAAAATTAATAAATAATTCTAGTCAAGTTATTAAACAAAATAATGTGTATTTAAGTTATCCAATAAAGACATCTAATGGATCACGAAGTAATGTATTTAAGGTAGAAGCTGGATCGGCTACACTTAGTTAGACAATAAAGATAAGGGCTTGTAGAATAAGCAGATAAGATTAAAGGAGCGGATCTA
>NZ_LIUT01000001.1:3214588-3309249 GCF_001277345.1 Paenibacillus solani | reverse complement strand
CGACAGTTAGAAGTGGAATTATATGATTACGTCAACTGGTTTAATAAACATCGTATTCATGGAACTTTAGGCTATATTACGCCTGTCCAGTATCGCTATGAAGCCCTTAAAAATGTTGTTTGATTTTCTGTTGACAATCCAAGCTGAGAATAATAAGCTGAATATTAAAACAGGGGAAGAATTAATACTCACTGTTTTTGCTCCAAAGGAAATGTATGTGAACAATAATAATATAGACATAGATGATCCTACTATAGAGATAAAAGGGTTTATTAATGAAGTTACTGAACAAAATCAATTCTATAAGGGTGGGGGCTATAAGGCCATGAAAAAATTTTAAAGATATTTTAAAGAATCGCTTCGAAGAGTCCGTATCACCTAACATTATGTTCACGCTTCGGGGGACAAGCCCCCTTGGTCCTGGAAGTAAATTCAATGATGAGATGCCAGGACACATCCGTACCGACTAACCACATCGCGGCCGCTCACTCCCGTTTCGCTTAAATCGGTAGGACGTCGTGAACACGGAAACGTTAGGTGAAATTGCTGTAAGATCTATTAATGTTTAAGAATTGATTCTTTGATTTCTGGGGTTGCTTTTATAAGTCCAAAGACTTTTATTGATTCGATAGCTTCATTAAATAATGATGGTGTAACATTTGAATCAACAATGAGTAAACCAACAACTTTTAAGCTTAGTTTCTTACCTTGAGATCGCTGTGCTTCTAAGGATTCTTCTGTAATAATTTCTACACCGATAGTCATCGATTTCTGATTGATAATTTTTTTATTTCATCTGAATGAGTATTAATTTGATTTCGTATTGCAGTACGAATCATATTAGTTCGATTTGAATAAAATCCTTGGTCTACAAGTAAATCAATTTGTCCTAGATCAACTGCACCTAGATTAATAGTAATTTTTTCAGAATCAGACACTTCAATCCCTCCAATTGTTGAATTTACCATCCCAATACCATCCGCATAGATGGTAGCATGAAATAAATTCCATGTCAAAGGACATTGTGGTAAATTCAAGGGAACAGCAACATCACCTAACACCATATTCACGCATCGGGCATTCGCCCTCGGTCCGGCCGAAGCCAGGAGTGGATTCGGAGAGGCATCTCAGTAGCGGGGAAGTAGAATCAGCCAGACACATCCGCACCGACTAACCGCATCGCGGCCGGCGACTTCGTCGCCTTAAGTCGGTGGAACGTCGTGAATACAATAACGTTATACGCAAGTTTGTTAAACCTTATATGAAATAACTAATTTCTCAAAATCGATTTTTAAACCATATTTGTAAAGAAAGTCGACACCCAATATTGCATCGAAACCATAAGGATCTTTGGTAAGTCCTAGTTGGATAGTAAATTCTTTAAGCAGGTTGCTACCAATAGAGAGGTCTGAGACAATCTGCTGATAACACAATTCACTTGAACCACCTACTCCATACATCCGAACTGATTTCCCGTTGATAAAGTCTATATCAAGGCCAATAGGTTCAACAAGATCAGTATCAAAGATAGTTGTGGAGCATCCGGTATCCAGAAGGACATTATTGAGAAGAGTTGATTTATTTTTGTAAGATAGAGGGAGAGAAACAATAGGAAGTCCATTTACAAGATGGATATTCATCGAAGACCTCTAATTCCAGAAAAGGGTTGCTCAATGACTTCAATAAATTCATTTCCGGTGTAGAATACATAGAGTTCCCTAGTAGGCTCTGACAAATGAAGTTTCTTATATGAGGCCCATGCATGCTTAGGGTCATCATATTCAGAAACAACTGACATTTCTTCAATAGTTCTTTTGTGATTATTTGAATGAGTGGTAAGAGCTTCAACTAGTACCCAACGATTAGGATGGATATCACGGATATTATTCCACTTCATACATGAACACCTCCGAAAAGTCTTATAAATTAATTGTACAACCCTACATACAAACAAGCAATGTTAGTGAGTTCGGAGAAGAACGAACCAGCGCATAACACCGTTTTCCTGCTGCGTCGCGTTCGCTCCTAGGGCTGCCCGAGGATTTTCAAAGAAGATACTCAGGCAGACAACCCTGCAAGGCTAAGTGGCGGAGCCACCCAGTCGCTTCGCTCCTTTAAGCCTCGCGGGTTCAGGAACACAACAACGTTATGTGAAAAGGCTGAAAATTCCTTTGAAACGGAGAAAAGATCAAATGCATATTAAGGACTACATGAAAAATCATTTTAATGATTTGGTTCTTTGTCCTCCACTATTTTATAACTGGGATACTGGAATAAGGTTTGAATTAGGAGACCCCTCCATTGATTGGGCGGAAAAAGATAAATATATGCGTCAAGTTTACATTAGAGCCTTAGAAATATATAAAGCTCTTCATAATAATGATGATGAGTTATATGTAGTGACTATGGCTCACTTTTCAAATGTGCCAAAGCAAAAAGTTAAAAAACTAAATTTGTATAAGCGATACATCAATAACAAGACTGTCTTAAAGAGATTGAATTTAGACATAATTCCGAATATTTTTGCAGAAGAAGATGAGGAGCCCATCCCTAAGGACAACACTTATAGATATTGGGTTAGATGCAAGGCATGTGAAGTGAGACATGTTCAATTAATTAAATCTATTTGTAATCACGAGGTTGGTTTAAAGCCGAGAGTATATCAGAGAGTTTATTTTATCAATATAACGACTGGAACTATTTTTCATATTTATGATGATCGTGGGTGTGATGTTATTTCAATATTGAGTAACTCTATTCAAAATTTATTTGAAAAATATAATGATTGGATATTGGATTACGATAGAGAAAGAATAAATGCAGTTTTTATATAGATTACTTCATGGAGTCACCCACAAGCATATAACACCATATTCACGCATTCGATTCTTCGAATCTCAGTCCGCGGAAGCTGATTCAGGAAGCCAAAGCTGCGGACACAGCCTTTCCCCTAAGATAAACTGATTTTATAACGCTGCAACAACTCCATTCTCTTTAGTAACATAGATACTTATACAACATATTTTACCCTCTCTTAAAACCGCCGTGATGGTGGTTTTTGTTATAATAAGATTATCTTTCAAGAAAAAGGAGTATTTCTATTGAATCTTGCTGTTCCTGTTATACAGTCACAATTGATGCAGATATTGCTTAACGTTTCCATTATTCGTCCTGTCTTTATTTGGGGTGCCCCTGGGATTGGAAAATCAGCTTTAGTTGAATCATTTGCCGATCAAGTCGGACTTCCATGTGTTTCACTTTTAGGCTCTCAGCTTGCACCAGAAGATATTATTGGCGTACCTCAGATCATAAATGGAAAAAGTCAATTTTGTCCACCTAAAATGATTGCCCGGGAAGAGCCGTACTGCTTATTTTTGGACGAACTTAATGCTTGCTCGCAAGAAGTCCAAAAAGCTTTTTACAGTCTTATTCATGAGCGCCGGATTGGTGATTATCATCTTCCAGAAGGTTCGATTGTAATCGGTGCCGGCAACCGTGCGCAAGATAGTGCAATTGTAAAACCGATGTCCTCTGCGCTCATTAATCGTATGTTTCATGTCCAACTTAATGTATCGTTTCAAGACTGGATTACCTGGGCGTACGAAAACGAAATTCATCCGATCGTTATTGAATATTTAGAGTCTCGCCCCGATCATCTGTGGAGTGCCCCTCCGAAAACGGAAGAACCGTTCTCCACGCCAAGGTCATGGCACATGCTTTCGGATGCACTTCGTGAGTTTGGCGAGAATTTGTCACCAGAAGTGGTCGGCATTTTAGCGGGTGGTTCTTTAACTCCTGCTCATGCGACACATTTTAAAGCTTTTTACAAAAATCTAAGTGGTAAATATCAATTGAATGCTATTTTAGAGGGCAAAACTTCATTTCCGTCTGCTGCAGAAGATCGTGATGTTCTCTATTTTCTAGCTCAATCTTTTCGAGCACAAATTATTAAAGAACTTCCTGCTCGAAAAGATGATATCAGTGGTAACCATAGGCAATTTGCTCACACGGTGAAAAAATTGATTAAAGACTTGTCTGCCATTAGTTTCGAAATTGCACAGCTCGTTGTTGCGAAAAATGAACAATCCTCTAATATTCCTGACTGGCTTATGGTAGAAATTGTTCGTGATTTACCACGGCTCGCCGTTAAAGACAAGGGGTAATGATGGCAAAAAAAACGACACCTCAAAATCCAGCTTTAAAACAATTCCAAGCAGCAGTAGAGATAATTGATAATCATCCTATTTTTTCCCCTTTATGTTCAAGAACGAGTATTGTCCATCATGATGGGACTCCTTATCCAATAGATGGTTGGGCAACCGTTACAAAAGGTGGATATATTTACACGCATCCTAAACGCCGAGGCGAAACCTCGGAATGGGTTTATGTGCTTGCTCATTGTTTGTTGCATCTTGGACTTGGTCATTTAATAACGAAAGATCATCCAGTGGCATGGAATGCAGCTTGTGATTTGTACATTGCCAAATTTCTTGCTGATTTGAAACTAGGAACACCTCCTTCTGATATGGAAACACGGAGGGATATGACCGTAAAGGATGAGGAGTCTCTTTATGAGCAATTTTGTGCACGGGGCGTGCCGGAAGTTTTGAAATATTTTGGCACAGCAGGTGTAGCAAGTTCGGATATGGATGTTCGGGATACAGCAGCGCGTAGTTATTGGGGGGGAGAACCCGAATGGGAAAAATACTTTGCAATTGGGTTATCTAACGCGGTCACCAGTGCTGTAAGTGTAGCCGGAGGTCATTCTGCTTCTTTATCGGATTCTACGAATGTGAAAAGTGCTGCACAACGGGCAAAACGGTGGTTTATGGACCGTTATCCATTACTCGGCGCACTTGCTTCCGGTTTTACCATTATTGAAGACCAAACGATTTGTCAACGATTAAGCATTTCCGTTGCGGCTATTGATGTTGTAGAACGCGAAATTTTCATGAATCCAGCAGCTGGACTAACCGACGAAGAATGTACTTTTGTGATGGCGCATGAGTTATTACACGCAGGTCTTCAGCATCATGAGCGCTGCCAAGGTCGCGATCCTTATTTGTGGAATGTCGCTTGCGATTATGTCATCAACCTGTGGTTAGTTGAAATGCAAGTTGGCGAATATCCTAAAATTGGTCTACTTTTGGACCCAGAGTTAAAAGGATTATCTGCAGAATCGATCTATGACAAGATAGTTGGAGATATTCGCTTATATAGAAAACTAGCTACCCTTCGCGGTAATGGATTAGGCGATATGATTGGCAAAGGTGATCCGTCGCTCTGGGATGTTCGAACAGGGCAAACGCTTGATGATTTTTGCAAAAATGCTCTTCAACAAGGTTTAATATATCACGAAGAACAAGCTAGGGGCTTACTTCCTTCTGGGCTTGTTGAAGAAATTAGAGCACTTGGTCAACCACCGATTAAATGGGACGTTGAGCTTGCCAAATGGTTTGATTCCTATTTTTCTCCACTTGAAAAAACGCGCTCCTATGCCCGTGTTAGCCGTCGACAATCTTCAACTCCAGATATACCAAGACCTCAATGGGTTCACAGCGGCTCATCTGAAGATGGTCGTACATTTGGTGTGATTTTGGATACATCTGGTTCAATGGATAAAAAATTGCTCGCTAAGGCGCTGGGTGCTATTGCTAGTTACGCACAAGCTCGAGACGTACCTTTTGCTCGTCTTGTGTTTTGCGATGCAGCTCCTTACGATGCAGGTTATGTTGCACCAGAGACCATCGCTGATCGTGTTCAAGTCAGAGGAAGAGGGGGGACCGTTTTGCAGCCTGCGATTGATTTAATCACTCATGCTGAGGATTTTCCGAAAAATGGCCCACTTTTAATTATTACCGATGGTTATTGCGACAAACTAACCATTCGGCGAGAACATGCTTATATACTGCCTAAAGGAAATGAACTACCCTTTTCTCCAAAAGGTCCTGTTTTTCGTGTCGATTAAGGAAATGTATTTACTCTTTGTTAATGGGGGGACTTATGAAAACTCACTATTATCTAGGTTGGTTTAATGATTTTTTTCCAGAGAATCTGGTCAGGGTGTTACAGGAGGATATAACTGATAGAAAATCGATTGCTATGATTAGCTCGAATCCATTTGTATATGAAGAGGATGGTTCTACTGAACGCTCTTGGCTTGACCAGGCCGGTATTATGTTTGATGAATATCATTTAATTAACTATCGCGTACAGAAGGAAGATGCCCAAACGTTAATTCAAAATGCTTCAGTCATTTTCTTGTTGGGTGGAAATACGATTAAACAAAATGGGTTTTTAATGGAATATGAATTGTCGGATTCGATTAAAAAAAGCAGAGCCGTTGTGATGGGAGCAAGCGCTGGTGCGATCAATATGTCCGCTAAATGGTTATGCTCAAAAAACTTTGGCTATAAAGTTGAAATAAGCTCTATTTACGATGGAGTCGGCCTTGACGATTTTTCCGTCCTGTCTCATTTTGATCTTGAAAATAACATTGCGTTGGTTCAAAGCGAACTGTCTCCCTTATCGGAAGAGATGAATATATATGCGTCGAACAAAGATTGCGCTGTACGTGTAAAGGGAAACAAAGTCGACATTTTTGGCAATGTATATTTAATTTCCCACTCAAAGATTCAGAAATTGGATGAGACGCTCTAATTGTAAAAAATGAGTCAACCGAAAATATTAAGAGCGTGTTTTGATCAATCTTTTTTCCAAAACGCGCTCTTTTCTTTGATTATTTATCAAGGTTATTTGAAGGTTCGTGAATGCGAGAGACGTTATGTGAAATTCCTGAAGAATCAAGCTCATAGAAATCAGGTGAAATCCATGATTAACTTATCGGGATTATTTATCAAACAGATAATGAAATTGAATTAAAACATATAGCAATAAAATCTAACAATAGAAGAAAAGGATTAGGAAAGAAATTAATAATGGAATTTATGGAAGAGAATCTTATAAGAAGAATGGAAGCCGAAACCGATAAGAATGCAGTGAACTTTTACAGAAAGATCGGTTTTAACATTACAAGTTTAGGAGAGAAGTATCCTGGAGTAGAACGATTTAAATGCACATTGAATAAGGAATGATTTTGAAAGTATATTAAATATTTAAGGAGATAATTTATGAAAGGTAAGATACTCTTATTATTTTTTATGACGATAATGTTTTCATCTTGTCAAAATATTAGTCAATCGACTACCTTGAACAGCGAAACTAAATCAACAATGAATTCTGAGCTGCCCCCTGATGTAGCGAGTACAGGTAATGGAACAGATTCGAAAGAAATAACTGAAGTTCGATCAGATCCTTCTAACAATGAAGTGTTATCCAGGAGCATCGGGAACTATGAACTGAAAGGAGAATTTTATGATGAAATGCTTCGAAATCCTATAGATCATGATTATGAAGTGGATTTTAATGAATTTCAGAATTCCAAAGAGATTATTACAACATTGGAATGGGGGGCGTTGGAAGGCAAATATACAGAGATTTGGGATAAAGAGTTGAATCAAATATATAAAAAGCTTCTTTCTAAGTTGGATCGAGAACCAAGAGAAGCACTAATTGAATCGCAGAAAGAATGGTTACAGTATCACTTAAGGGAAACAAAATTTGTAGAGAAGACATTTATTAGTAATGGGTACCTTGGATCACAAGGATCGGTAAGCCTAGGCAGGGTTATAAAGGAGAGAATTAGAGAAAGAACAATGCAATTATTTGAATATCGATATTTGCTAGATGGTGAAGTTGAGTTTTTATACCAAAGTAAAAAATAGNAAAAAATAGAGTTGGAATCTTGATCAAAGGTTTTTAGGTGATGCTAGTGATGGCGCATAACAATGTATTTACGCTGCGGGGCTTGCGCTCCCTTGGTCCGGGCCGAGGAACTTTGAAAGAAGCAGAGTCAGCCGAACAACCCTGCGAGCCTAAGTCTGACGACCCGTTCCCTGCGGTCATTTAAGGCTCTCGGGTTCGTGAATACAAAAACGCATCAGAAATTGTTGCAATACAAAGGAGTCAAGTGATGATTGATATTTCAAGTACTATTCCTCATAGGTATCCGTTTTTATTTATTGATAAGGTATTGGAGGTTGAAAAAAACAATTGGGCAAAGGGATATAAACTTGTTACAAGAAATGAATGGTTTTTTTATGAAGAGGATGCCTCTGTCCCAAGTACCTTGATAGTTGAAGCGCTTGCTCAATTGGGAGCATTTGCTACGATCTCTATAGATAAAGGGCTTGGATTTCTATCTGCGCTTAAAGGAGTAGAAGTGCTAGGACAAGCGTACCCAGGGGATCGGATAGACTTATATTATGAAATTATCAAGAACAAACGAGGGTTTGTAATCGGAAAAGGAATTGCGTCAGTAAACGAACAAGTCATTTTAAAAGCAGATGAAATCATGATTTACATACAGCCCAATTGAATGTAACTCGGAGAAGGCAGCAATATCCGATAACCACGCATTCGCGCTTCTGATATTCGCCCTCGGTCCGCAAGATGTGTTTTCGGAGAAGAGGAATAAGCGGACAACCTTGCACCGGCTAAGTCTGACGACCAGACCTACGGTCTTAAGCCGGTGAGGGTTCGTGAATGCCTTAACGTTTTATGAAATGCGGAAAAATCTTTTTTTCAAAGGAGCAGAATTATGTTTTTAGATCTTTTTAATAGACTCAGCATCACATTACCTACTGTATTAGTTGAGGAGTTAGAAACTCACAATAAGAAACAGAAGGATCAAATTTACTTTTTAAGATTATTGGAATTTGACGAAATAATTGAATTAGCTGATTTCATGTCTGAAATTAAGGTTTATCAAGATATTATTCCTTTATGGACAGATGATAATTCGAACTATATAGGATTACATATTCAAGGTGCATGCAAATACAGGATAAGTTACATCAATCATGAGGAAACGGATTTATCTCCAGGTTTTAGAAGTATAAGTTCATTTATAACTAAACTCGAACAACATCCTAATTTTGATTGGGATGAATTGAAGAAAGACTATCCCTCAGAAAAAGAAAATAGTAGTACTGAGATTGATGAAGACCTAAGTTGTATTGAAGAGTTGAACAATTTGATAAGTTCTAACCAACTAATAAATGATGATATTCGTTGTCAGTATATTTTTTCAATCATGGCGTTAACTCCGAAAAGATATCTTGATTCATTAATGAAATATTTAGATGATGAAGATATGTATGTTCAAGAGAGAGCATGTGAGATTATTGGTTTTCATAGATACATTCCAGCTATAGAAAAGTTGAAAGACGTTTCCATAAACGGAATGCATAATGGGAAATTAGCAGCCAAAAGAGCATTAGCAAGAATAAGAAAAAACTAAATGAAGAAATTTGAAATACTATTCAATGAAGTCCGCACTCCACATAACATAATATTACACGCACGGGGCTTTCGTCCCTGGTCTGCAAGGTGCAATTACATAGAGGAAAATCCAGCAGACCAACCTTGCACTGGCTAAGATAGGAGCTATCTAAGCCAGTGAGGGTTCGTGAATACGGAAACGTTATCTAAAAGGGCTGCTAATGATATTAAAACCATTTATAAGTTCAAAGACATAATAAGAACGCTTGTACGTAGATGTAAATAAAGGTAAAATATAACTACAATTGAATCTTGGGTGGTCATGGTTTCCCTTCGAAAGGAGGTGAAGCCATGGAAGTGAAAGATGCACTAACGATTATGTTCCTATTTGGATCATTCATTCTTGCACTTTTAACTTACATTAATCATAACAACAAGAGAAAGTAAAAACCCACCCTAAGGTTGACCGCCGAAGGTGGGTTTCCGATCGTAATTGACTAAGAAGGGATTACCCATCCAAGCCAATTGTATGGACCAAGTGTTAGCGCACTTGGTCTTTATTAAATATATATTACCATATTTGAAAAGATGTATCAAAGAACTAATTGAATAAAAAATAATGTAGAAAAGACATATAAGCAGATAATGAAAGTACTTCGAAGAGGGCATTGCCATCAGATAACATCGAATCTACACTGCGGTCGTTTCGGCCCTTGGTCTGCAGAGTCTTTTCAAAGAAGTGGAATCAGCAGATAACCCTGCACTGGCTAAGTCCGTTGGACCCGGGGCTTGCACCCCTTAAGCAAGTGAGGGTATGTGAATACAACAACGTTATATTACATGGGGGGAGAGTGCGATTTTAAATAATTTAAAGAGTAGAAGAACATTTATTATCCTCATAATTGTTACAGGCACATTATATTTTTTTCTAGGTGATATGAATAGTTTCATGAGTAAGTCAAAGTTAAATAAAGAAATTCAAGTAAAACAAATCTCCAGCACCGAGATGTCCAAAGCACAATACACTAGAAAAGGATCAGCTGCATATATCGATTGGATAAGAGTAGAATTAGATCAAAATGATATTAATAACATTGTTAATTGGGTTAATTCAGTACCTGATTCAGATATTATAGAGTTGAAACAAATACCATCAAACACAAGCATTAGCGCAGGGATTGTTTTTAGATTAAAGACCAGAAAAGAAATAAGAATTCAATATGATCTTGAAAAGATTTATATAACAAGAACAAATATAAGGACTGGCCAAGTCATTTATACAATCAATCAAGAAGACTTAAAGAATTTCTTTGATAAACAACTCAAAGGTTTTTATTTTGGAGAAGATAAGGTGGAGGAATCTTGAAGTTACTCAAGAAGCCTTCCCCCCATCATATAACATTGTATTTACGCTGCGGAACTTACGTCTCTTGATCGTCGTATGTATAATTATGGGCATAATCAGACGACACACGAGCCGGCCTAAGATAAGAATTTCTAAGGCCGGCTCACGTCGTCAATACGGGGACGTTATGTGGACGTGCGAAGATCTGAAATAAATCATCTTGAAAGAAGGATCTTACATGAATATGAGACTGAGTAATCTATCAATAATATTAATCGCACTTCAAATACTTTTAGGGATAGGAGCAATATTTGGTGGAATAGCATTTATTATCGATCCAAGTGGAGAATTGATGGGTATGTCCCGCTCGCAGTTAGAACATTCTATTTTTCATAATTATCTTATACCTGGAATCTTATTGATTTGCGCATTAGGAATAATTCCTTTCATAATCGCATCAGGTCTACTCAGAAAGTGGAAATGGAAAATGGCCGACAGACTTAATATATTTCCGGATAAACATTGGTCTTGGACATTTTCATTATATTCTGGATTTGAATTAATCATTTGGATTACAATTCAGATTTATATTCTGAATATGTTTTCAATAATTCATTTGATTTATATAATATTTGGATTAACTATACAAGTAGTAACTTTATTACCAAAGGTTCAAAAACAGTATTCAATTTAAGACCTGTCGGATAGATGACTGAATTTTGTGGGCAACTCAATGCACCATCAAATAACACCGTATTCACACTGCAGACCTTGCGGCCCTTGGTCCGCCCGAGGAATTTCGGATGAGCTAAATCAGGCGAACAACCCTGCGAGGTTAACTGCGCAAGCGTAGCCGGCAGCTACGCTACCTTAAGCCTCTTCGGTGCGTGAATACAAGAACGTTAGCGGAAATAACCGGAATTTAATTAACAAGTAAGGTAACTTTCCTTATATAATTAAGAACTTATTCCCTTACAAAACTTAAGTGCTGAATCAATGTTATCTTGTTCAATTAACAAGCCCAATTGCTGACATATTGAAACTGCAAACTCAGCAAACGCAGTACCTTTTGCAGTTATTATCGACTTTTCTACTTCAATATCTGCTCCTGAATATGTTGAATTTTTAAAAAGCGTTTTATTATTCTCATATGTACTTGTAAGACATGTAAATTTTCGACCATTGAGTATTCCAGCTTTAGCTAATAAAGTCGCAGAGGCGCATATAGATGCAATTGGAATATCTAAGTTATAGGCACTTGAAAGCATATTAATTACAATTTCTTCTTCTATAATTTCTCGAACACCATCACCACCAGCAATAAGGATTAAATCAAAATTCTTTATATTAATTTCTGATATAGAGAATTCTACATGAGTCCGTAACCCACCAACACTTTCTACTGATTTACCATTTACAGAAACCGTAGTAATCTTGGCTTTGCCTATTTTTCTAAGAAGGAAAAGAGCATGAGCAATTTCAAAGTCAGCATATTGAGGATAAGCAAGAAACAATACATGTATCAATTGATAATTCATCTCCTATTTAATAAAGTCATAATCCAAACTTTAATGATTAAGGATTTTTTTGTAAAAAATACAATTAAAGAATATCATATGAGACAATAGATTTAAAAAACATTTTATAGATCCTTTCTTGAAATGATAACTCGAAGAAGTCAGTTACTACAGCTAACAACATTTTCACGCTTCGGTCCATTCAGCCATAGTTCCGCCCAAGGTATTTCGATGAAGTGATCCAGGCGGACGTCGAGAACATAAAAACGTTATACGACAGCCTCTTAATGTATTAAAGAAAGGACATTTCAAATGAAGATCAGAACTGTTTCACTATGCCTAATAAGAAAGGGTCAACAACGTAATTAATGTATAATGTAGATATCCCTCATGAACAAAGGAGAACTGAAAATGAGAAAACTCGTTCTATTTCTGCACGCATCGCTTGACGGTTTTGTAGAAGGGCCGAACGGTGAGATGGACATTGGCTGGGTTTCCTACGATGCTGATTTAGAGAAACACGCGCAAGAAATTCTGAGTACGGCCGACACTGTCATTTGGGGACGTGGGACTTATCAGATGATGCACAGTTACTGGCCATCTGTGCCTTCGAATCCATCAGCTTCGGAGCATGAACGGAATCATGCCGAGTGGATCGAAAAGACAGCCAAAATCGTATTTTCCACGACCATGGAGAAAGTCGAATGGAATAATTCCAGACTCGTGAAAGAAAATGTCGAGGAAGAGATCAAGAACCTCAAACAGCAGCCAGGCAAGGATATGGTCATCCTTGGCAGTCCTAGGTTGGCACACCACCTTATGCAGCTTGATTTAATTGATGAGTTTAAAATTACAGTTTCTCCTGTCCTGATCGGCAGCGGGTTGCCGTTATTCCAAGGTCTTAAGGAGAAGATCAATCTTAAACTTATCGAAAACAAAACCTTCGATTCTGGAGCCTTAGGTCTCGTTTATCAGACGGTAAGGTGATTACGCTAACGGAAGACCATATCACCGAAAGCGACAATTAGGTTGCCAATGATAGGGATCATAGGAATTGAAATATTGATCTTTGGAACCGCATTTCTATGTTTACTAAGTGAGGGATTCAAAGCCTTTGCCATAATAGTTTAATAGTTTCATTTGTGAATAGATACATTATTATAAAGTACAATCAAGGGATTGATTAGCTCCATACATAAAATAGAACCATAATAAGAGTCAAGAACCAGCAGCAAGCTCATGCGATCGGCATGGGCTTGCTATTTTTTTGACATGGTTCCGTAAGACGGTAGCTATGAGCACTATAGTGAAAGTTCTTTACCTTCATTTCCATATATAGGTCAAAATAATTCACCGGAAGGCAAAAATTAGCCCTGCTCTGACCTCCTCTCTCCGTTTTATCATGGAAAAGATTATGGAAAGCGATTTCAAATTCTGGGAGGAGGAATATTTTTGAAAGCGCTGTACAAAAGAATATCCGTGGTTTTGGTTTTATGTATGACGTTGAATTTGCTGCCGATGCTTCCGACTTGGTCGACGTACACGGCGAATGCGAGCGACTCAGGAGACAACATTATTCCTAATGGGGGATTTGAGCTTGTCGGATCCACGGGGAACGCATCATGGGTAGACGGGATTCAACCGCAAGGGTGGGGCGCGTGGCTTGCTAAGGGACAAGGTAAAGTATCTGTTAGTGATGCCGTTTACTATTCCGGAGATTACTCTGTACAGATCGAGCATCTGAGCGCGATTGACCGGACAGGACTTAGTCTGGATGTGCCGATTACCGGCGGAGCTACATATGAATTCAGCGCTCGGATCAAAACGGCTGATGTTGTATCGAGTGGCGGTGTATTTGTGAGAACGAATTTTTATAAAAGCATTGCAGGGGTAGATAACAGCTCAAAGACCGAAAAAGTCGGAGACGGCCCTTCTACCGCGAAGCTGGACGGAACTAACGATTGGACATTGAAGGAAGCGGTGTTGTCGGCCCCGGCTGAAGCGAACTATGTCCGAATCGAACCTTTTTTCGAAACGGGAACAGGGATTGCTTGGTTTGATGATGTGACCATAAAATCGCGAAAAGGGATAATCGGGCTGTCTTTGGAACCGAAATTGCTTTCCCTGGAAAAAGGCCAAACGGCAGCGTTAACTCCAACCTACATGCCGGAGGACGCATCGGATCAACCCGTCCTGTGGAGTTCTTCCGATTCGACGATTGCGTCGGTCGATGACGGAACCGTGACTGCGCTTGATTATGGAAACGCTGTCATTACCTTATCGACGCCGGACGGTCTTGTCAGTGCCCAATCTTACGTAACCGTGGAGTCTGCGGCAACGCGGGCTGGTTATGACGAACTTAGGTTGAAGTGGTATGACAAACTCATCGGCGGATCTTCCATGGACTCGTCCGATCCGGATGTGGCTGCTTATATCCAGTCATTGTCGGATAAAGTGTCCCAAGCTGGAGGCACTGGGATTTGGGATCGTATGAACAACATGCCGGATGCGAGTGCGCTATGGGATGATCTGATCGATCAGAGCAATACCGATTCGGCTCGAATTACGCGAGCGTACGGGATGATCAGGGATATGGCGCTTGCCTATTCGACCAGGGACACTGCTGTGTACCATAATGAGGTCCTGCGTGACGATATCTTCGCAGCTTTGGAATGGATGCATACTTACCAATATAACCAAAGCAAGAACAGTGTCCCGAACTGGTGGGATTGGGAAATCGGAACGCCGCAAGCGATCATGGACATCCTCGTGCTGATGTATGAAGACATGTCCGCAGAGCAAGTTGAGAAATACTTGAATGTCATTGACAGGTTCGTTCCGGATCCGACAAAGAGAGTGCAGAATGCAGGCGTAACAGAAACGGGCGCAAACCTGCTTGATAAAGCGTTGGTCGTTGTCCTGCGCGGAATCGTCGGCAAAAACGGATCGAAGATCGAACAAGGTAAAAATGCAATGCCTGGGGAATTCCAATACGCGAAGAGCGGTGATGGGATTTATGAAGACGGCTCTTTAATCCAGCATTCCAATATTGCTTATACGGGGGCTTATGGCAGTGTATTGGTCGGACGTATGGCTGATTTAATGTATTTGTTCAACTCCTCCCCATGGGAGTTAGACGATCCAAACGCAGCAAATGTATATGAGTGGGTGGAGGATTCGTTCGAGGCCTTGATCTACAAAGGGGCAATCATGGACATGGTGAAGGGGCGCAGCATCTCCCGTGAGACGGACTCGGATCATCTCACAGGCCGAGCAATTATTCGCACGCTCGCACGGTTAGCCGAGGGAGCCCCGCCTGAGAAAGCCGCCCAGATGAAGAGCATGATTAAGGAATGGGTATTATCCGATACGACATTCCCGAGCTATTACGTAAATATGCCGATATATGAAATGAATTTGATTAAGGCCATTGTAGGCGACGCTGCGATCCAGCCGCGCGGAGAGCTGGTGAAACATCAGAATTTCGCTGCGATGGATCGGGTCGTTCATCTGCGTCCGGGCTTCGGCTTCGGGCTCAGCATGTTCTCCGACCGGATCTCGGCTTTTGAATTCGGTAATAACGAGAACATAAAAGGCTGGTACACCGGAATCGGGATGACTGCCTTATACAATAACGATTTATCTCAATACAGCAATCAATATTGGCCGACGGTGGATATGTACCGCTTGCCGGGAACGACAACGGACGGCTATGCTCCGGCTCCGAAAGATTGGGCTGCTTATTACAATTCGAAAACCTGGGTCGGCGGTTCGGTCATCGATGGACAGTACGGCGCGGCAGGGATGAGTTTTGCACTGGATAAAAGTACGGGCAGCAAACTGAACGGCAAAAAATCATGGTTTATGTTCGACGATGAGATTGTCGCGCTAGGCTCAGGAATTGCAAGCACGGACAACCGTAAAGTAGAGACGATTGTGGAGAATCGTCAATTGACAGACAGCGGCTCGAATAAGCTTACGGTGGACGGCCAGGTGAAATCTGACGCCCTCGGATGGGAGGAGCCGATGAAAGGGATCGGTTGGGCTCATTTAGAAGGAAATGTGGCCAGCTCCGACATCGGGTATTATTTTCCGAACAAAGCCGACATCTCAGGGAAACGCGAAGCGAGAACGGGCTCCTGGAAAGAGATTAATAGCGGAGGCTCGTCCACTCCGGTGACGAGAAACTACCTTAGCTTGGCGTTCGATCACGGTACGGCACCGCAGAGTGGCTCTTATGCCTATGTTCTATTGCCGAACAAGGATAGTGCGGCGACTGAGCAATACAGCCAGCAACCCGATATTCAAGTATTGAGCCAGACGAACAAAGTTCATGCTGTCCAAGAGAAGAAGCTGGGAATTTCCGCATTCAATTTCTGGGAAGCAGATCGTTCGGAATTTGTACGAGCGTATCAACCTTCATCGATTATGGTCAAGGAACAGGGCGATCAATTGACCATCGCGGTTTCCGATCCGACCCAGAAGCAAGAGAAAGTGACGGTAGATCTAGGTAAAGCCGTTTTGAAGGAGATTATGAAGGACCCTTACGTTACCGTGATCCAAACATCGCCTTATCTCAAATTGGAAATTGACACGAAAGGCGCGATAGGAAAAACCCATGCGATTCAATTCCAATACGATCCAAGCCAAACGCCGGAATTGGATGGTCCTGTTACAGAACCAGGCCAAGAGGAGAAAGTGACTGTATATGTGGCTGAAGACGCTTATGTAAATGCCGGCACTAAAGCGGGACAAAATTTCGGCGGCGTCGGTTATCTCAATGTGAAGAACGGCGTCAACGACTACTTGCGTAAAACGTTCCTGAAATACGATTTGAGCGGACTTTCCGGTGAAATTGAGTCAGTGAAGCTGCATGTTTACGGTAAGAAGAACGACACCCGGGGAGTGACGGAGAGTGTTGGCGCATATGAGGTGTTAAGCAATGCTTGGACCGAAAATACGCTCACTTGGAATAACAAACCTCAAGTTGGAAGTTTAATCGATAAAGTGTCTTTTAACGCAGACAATGAGTGGCGCCAATTTGACCTTACCACTTATGCCAAAGCGCGGATGGCCGAAGATAAGCAATTGAGCATTGCGCTCCAAGGCGAAACCGATTTGACGGTAGAGGTGAGAAGCAAAGAAAACGAAGGCGGGATTTACAAGTCGTATTTGGAAGTGACCATGAAACCCGCAGTTCCGGTGAAGGGCGTTCAATTAAGCAAGGAGCAAGCGGCTCTCACGGTTGGTGGCAGCGTGAATCTGGAGGCGACCATCGTTCCGGAAAATGCGATGAACACCAATGTAGCGTGGACCATCGACCGCAGTGATATCGCAGAGTTGAAGATGGAAGGCCGCCAGGCGACGATCACCGCATTGAAACCAGGCCGCGTGCAAGTGACCGTAACGACCGAGGATGGCGCATTTGTTGCAACCTGCGTCATTCACATTACGCTTACGAATACCATTGGCGATCTGAACGGGGACGGCCGCATTGGAGTTGGTGATTTGGCGATCGCTGCCGCTCATTTTGGTAACACGTCCGGTAGTCCTGATTGGGATGTAATCATGGCAGCCGATATCAACGGTAACGGCACCATCGATGAAGATGACTTGAAGTGGTATTCCGAAGTAATGGTTGCGAAGTAGGATAATTCTGTTCTTATCAAGGGGATAGGCCTAAACGGCTTTTTAGCGACTGTTTGTATTTTAGCGAAGGGGACTGATATCGGGTCCCTCTCGCAAATTGTTGGAAGGGGTGTTATTTCATCGTGAAAAAATACAGCGTCAAGCTTCTCGTCCTTTCTTTTTTGATCTTTTCGCTTATTATTACGTCTTTTCCGGCTGTTCCGGCAGCCGCGGCGGCGCCTCAGGCGAATGATTTCGAAGCGCTGCGCATGAGATGGTTCGATTATTTGACGGGCGGTTCGCAAATCGACCTCAATGATGCGGACATCCGCAATGCGGTTGAGGCGAATGCCCAAAAGGTAACTAACGACAGTCATACCGGGGTATGGGATACGCTGAATAAAGCGGCTGACCGTACCTATTTATGGGCGGATTATAACAGTACAACCGCTCCGAACCACATTACCTTATCGTACAACCGTCTGAAAGATATGGCGATTGCCTTCGCAACTCCCGGCACA
Organism: Paenibacillus solani; assembly: GCF_001277345.1. Taxonomy (GTDB): domain Bacteria; phylum Bacillota; class Bacilli; order Paenibacillales; family Paenibacillaceae; genus Paenibacillus_AQ; species Paenibacillus_AQ solani. The sequence goes on along the minus strand of NZ_LIUT01000001.1, from coordinate 3,290,896 downwards.
TCGTTATATCAGAATGAGGCTTTAAAGAACGATATTATTGCAGGCTTGGATTGGATGTATGAATATCGTTTTAACGAAACGAAAAGCAGTTACGGCAACTGGTGGGAGTGGGAGATCGGCTCGCCGCTCTCATTAGCCGATATCGTCACACTGATGCACGATCATTTAAGCCCGGAACAAATCGCGGGGTATACCCGTACGATCGACCGATTTTCACCTGATCCGACCAAGAGATTGATCGGCGCTCCAGGCCTGAAAGAGACAGGCGCCAATCTTTTGGATAAATCACTGGCTGTTCTGCTGCGGGGCGTACTCGATCAGAACGAGACGAAAATCGTTCAGGCGCGCAATTCGATCGGTTCCGTCTTCCCGTATGTGACTAACGGGGATGGATTTTATGAAGACGGTTCATTCATTCAGCATAATAATATTGCGTATACCGGCAGCTACGGCAGCGTTCTGTTAGGGGATATTTCAAAGCTGCTGACGGTCTTGAGCGGCTCTTCATGGACGATCCAAGACCCTAACTTTGATCATGTATGGGATTGGGTTACCGATTCATTTGAACCGGTTATTTATGATGGTCACATTATGGAAATGGTGAGCGGCAGAGCGGTTTCCCGCTACAATAACAACACCCGGGGTGCAGTATGGACGATTCTGCGATTGGCGCAATACGCTCCGCAGGAACAAGCTGCCTACTATAAGAGCATGGTCAAGGATTGGGCCGTTTCGGATAAAACGATGCCGAACATGTACGAAGGCATGCAAATTCGAGACATTGTTTTGTTTAAAAAGCTGATGAGCGACGCCTCGATCGTGCCCCGCGGAGACTTGATTGCACATCGCCAATTTTCCGCAATGGATCGGATCATTCATTCGCGGCCGGGCTACACCCTTGGTATTAGCATGTCCTCTTCCCGCATTGCCAACTTCGAGGGAATGAACGGTGAACATTCAAGAGGCTGGTATACCGGTGACGGAATGACGTATTTATATAATCACGACTCAGGGCAATTCCGTGATGCGTTCTGGCCAACAGTTGATTCCCACCGGATGCCGGGTACAACGTCCGACGGCGTGGAACGCTCGATGATCAAAACGACGGGGAAAACTTGGGTCGGCGGTTCATCTATGGATAGTTCGTATGGGATCGCGGGGATGGATCTGGCTCCTCCGGGAAGCAAATTGACCGGTAAGAAGTCGTGGTTTATGTTCGACAATGAAATCGTTTCGCTGGGAGCGGGCATCACTACGTCCGACGAGCGGAAGGACGGGCGCCAAGTCGAAACGATTGTGGAGAACCGGATGATCAATGCGGCTGGCTCCAATCCACTGACCGTAAACGGTCAAGTGATGCCAAGCCAGCTGGGCTGGTCCGATGAGCTGAAGGGAGTGAACTGGGCACATCTGGCGGGGACGGCGGATGGAGCCGATATTGGCTACTATTTCCCGGAGAACAGTGATATTCGTGCATTACGCGAATCTAGAACCGGTTCATGGAAAGACATTAACACGTCGGGTCCTGCCGATCCGATTACACGCAATTATGTCAGCTTGGCTGTAGAGCATGGCACGAAGCCGGCGGACGCTGCGTATTCCTATGTATTGCTGCCGACATTGTCGGCGGATGCGACAAGAGCGTACAGTGAGAACCCGGACATTCGCATCCTGAGCAATACGGCGCAAATGCAGGCGGTGGAAGATACAAAGCTTGGCCTGACAGGCATCAACTTCTGGCAGTCGGGCGAATTGGGCCGCGTACGCGCTTACCAGCCTGCTTCGGTGATGGTGAAGGAGCAAGGTGATGAGTTGACCGTATCCGTGTCCGATCCGACGCAGACGCAATCGAAGGTGAAAGTGGAGGTTGCCGCAGCAGCGCTTGAGGAGTTAGCCAAGGATCCGACTGTGACCGTATTACGGACGTCTCCATCGGTTCAACTGGAGATTGCCACAGGAGGAACGAAAGGGCGCAGCCATGTCGTGAAGTTCAAAGTCAATTCCGGGGCGGAAAATGAGCTCCCCGAAGAAGGCGCGCTTGAGCCGGACGATGCGGCCAAAATTCGCATTAACGTATCTGAAGACACGTTTGTGAACGGAGGCAGCGAAGATAATACGAACTTCGGAACGAGAGGCTTTCTGAATATTCGTAACGGAAGCGGGAACTATGACCGCCGCGTATTCCTGAAGTTTGATCTTTCGCAAATTTCCGACGATATAGAACGGGCCGTGCTTCACGTGTACGGAAAAACGAATGATAATAATGGAACTCAATCCGACATCGGCGTGTTCGCGGTCCATGACGACAGTTGGAAGGAAGACACGATCACCTATAAAAATAAGCCAGGCGCAGGTGAACAAGTCGATTTGACAACGATGGCGTCGCCAGATCAATGGTGGACATTCAATATAACGCCATTCGTGCAAACTAAACTGCAGGACAACAAAACGGTAAGCTTAGCCCTGCAGCAAATCGGCCGTGATTTGCATGCGGAGATCCGCAGCCGTAAGAATGAAGGCGGAAAATACCAAGCTTACCTGGACATTCTCCTTAAAGACACGACAGCGCCGACGACAACCGTTCAAATGGAAGGAAGCGGCGAGACGGAAGCGGAGCATTATAAAGAAGTCGTTCTACACTTCTCTGCCAAGGATAACCCTAACGGCTGGGGCGTTCTACGTACGGAATACCGGATTGGCGGGGGCAAGTGGAGAACGGTGAAAGACGGCAAACTGGTGATTCAAGAGCAGGGCGTTCATACGATTGAATACCGGTCGGTCGATAAAGCGGGCAATGTGGAAGATACGCAAAGCATTGTCGTTTCAATTACACAGCCAACGGTTGAAATTAATGGACCTGATAAAGTGACGGGCGGCGAGCCGCTGATTGTCAAATACGGAATCAAATCAGCCGTTAAAGATATGTATGCACACGACCTGACACTGCAATACGATGCGGATTTGTTGACGTTCGTCTCCGGCGAATCACTGCAGGAAGGGGTAGCCATTCTGGATACTCGGAATGATTCCGGGCAGTTGCGGCTCATTCTCGCCGGCAAAGGCCAGCCGATGCAAGGCAATCAAGATTTGATCAAGCTGACTTTTGACACAAATCAAGTTGAAAAGACAATGGGAAGCAGCATCGATATCATCGGGGCGCGGATTGGAGATGTTCGCGGCGATGAGGTTGAGGCGGTTTCATCTCCTTTTGAGTACACATTGAAAGCAAATGCTGAAGAACCCGGCGAACCTAGCGAACCGGGAGGACCTGGTGAACCTAACCAACCTGGTGAACCCGGCGAGCCGGGGAGACCTAGCAAACCCGGTCAGCCACAGCAGCCGGGTCACGGTTCTGGGAATAATGCAGGTGACGCAAACAAGGCAAAAATAAGCGATCTGGAGCAGCTCGCCAAGCTCCTTGGTCATAACAAAACAAGCGTAGAGTGGGAGCAAATCAAAGCGCTCGATGTCAACGGCGATGGTAAAATTGACGTAATCGATCTGGCCACGATTGCCCGGGAAATTGCTGGTTCGAGCGATACTTCTAAACGTAATTCTCCCCAAGGCCCGGAATCTTTCCATCTCAGTGCGAAATCAGGAAGCTGGAAGGAAGGGGATACCGTTAAACTGACTTTGACAGGGAAAAACGTAAAGGATTTGTACGCTTATGAAGTGAAATTGGGCTTTGACCTTGAATATTTAGAATTCACCGGAGCAGCTTCGGCATTGGACGGATTTACCGTTTCACCGATTGTGAAGGACGGAGTAATTACATTCCTTCATACGATGACTGGCAATATTGCTGGGGAAGAGGGCGATATTGAAATTAGCGATTTTACGTTTAAGGTGAAAAAGACCGGAGCCACCGAAGTCCGCTTAGATGCTATGACCGCAGTCGATCACAAGCTTTCCGCGCAAGACATAGCTGTCGGCAAGTCCGTACAGATCGGTGAAACTGAGGATCAAAAAGCCGTAGTCTTCAGCGATGTTCAAGGACACTGGTCTCAAGCAAAAATTGAGGCTGCGGTTCAAAAAGGCTTGATTAAAGGGTATGCGGACGGGACATTCGCTCCCGACAAGCCGATCACTCGTGCAGAGTTTACCGCTTTACTCTCGAGAGGACTCGATTTGCGCGAAGAAACCGAGCTTGCATTCACAGATGCCAGCCATCTTCCGCAGTGGGCCGCATCGGATATTGCCAAGGGAATTCGTCAAGGATTCATTACCGGCTATGCCGACAATACCTTCCGTCCGAATCAAGCAATAACTCGCATGGAACTTGCAACGATGGCAGCAAAAGCACTGGATCTTACTAACGGTTCTCAAACTGGGCTGACCTTTGCTGATGCCGACGAAATTCCGGTATGGGCTAGAGGCTGGATCTTCTCCGCCGTGAACGAAGGTCTTCTTCAAGGACGCGGCGTTAATCACTTTGCACCAACGGAGCATGCAACCCGCGCAGAAGCGGTAACCGTTTTACTCAACGTAGTTCAAGCACATTCTTCAAGGTAAGAAAACAAGCTCAAAATAAACGTCCCAGCCAAAGATCAGAGATATCTAAGGCTGGGGCGTTTTTGTAAACATGGTTTGGAATGAGTTGGTGGATAATATATGAATGAAATAGAAGAATGGAATGCTTAGATGAAAAGTGTTGATTGAGAGCCTGGCCGCCATAGTGTGGTAGGCTCTTTTTGCAGTTTCCTCAAATTTACATATGGTGTATATTGGGTAGAATGGCGTAACTGCGAATACAATAATGTCGCATATTTAATGAAAGCTTCCCAAGGAGGCCTGGAGCCTGTATGAAGACAACTATCTATATGGTTAGGCATGGAGAATCACCATACACTGAAGGAGATGAAAGGACAAGAGGGCTTACCCCAAAAGGTAAGGCCGATATTGAAAAAGTAACGAAGATACTTATAGGTGAAGGAATAGACATGATTATATCAAGTCCTTATACTCGGGCAATTCTGAGTGTTGAGGGATTGGCCAAGCACTTAAACATAGATATTAAAATATTTGAAGATCTTAGAGAGCGTCATTTTGCAGCAGATATTATTGAAAATGCAGAGTTAATGTCTAGTATCAGAGAGAATTTTAATGACCCTGATTATACCTTGCCGGGTGGAGAGTCTAATGCTGATTGTCAGAAAAGAGCAATCACAGTTCTAAAATCCATACTAAAAGAGCATAAAGGGAAGAAAATAGCAGTCGGGACTCATGGTCTTGTAATGACTTTGATGATGAATCACTTTGACACAGCTTATGGCTTAGAATTCTTGAATCAATTAAAGAAACCGGATATCTATAAAATGCTATTTGAAGACCTAGAATTAAAAGAAGTAACAAGATTGTGGAATGAATAGATTCTATAAGATTTATTGAAGAGGACTAAACAAGAACGTTAGAAAACATTGCAAGGAGTAGTACGAACAAAAATAGCAGGAGGGCAATTATGCCCCATAACCCCCAAATACATATTGGAACAAATGAAGATGCCGGTTATGTAAGAAAAAAACTCATTGAATATAATTCAGCTCAAGTCCCAAATGGCATCTACGAAGAAGTTAATCTATGTATGAAGAACGATAACGGAGAAATAATTGCAGGTCTTAATAGCGCAGTCTGTTGGAATTGGATGGAGATTGATATCCTCTGGGTTGAAGAGAATAATCGAAAAAACGGACTTGGTAAAAGACTTTTAGTGGAAGCAGAAAAGATAGCAAGATCCAAAAAATGTACATTTATTAAGTTGAATACATTCAGCTTTCAAGCTCCTGAGTTTTATAAAAAATATGGTTATAAAGAAATTGCAATTATTGAGAATGCTCCACTTGGAAGTAATCATTATTATTTCAAAAAGGACTTAATACTGTGAACTTAACCACGTCAAAACTGCCTCGATCTGGTAGATGATACTAGCAGGGGGGGGGATACACCAGCCGGACTCCTCCGACTTCGTTGGAAATAGATTTGCTTAATTTAAAACTTAGGGGGCGTTGTTGTTATGAAAAACATTTTCAATCCATTGAATACAAATGAAATCTTAGACCGTATCGATCAATTACGACCAGATTCACATCCGCAATGGGGCAAAATGGATATTGCACAAATGCTTGCTCATTGCTCGTCTTTTCAGGATTTGGCAATGGGGAACTCCACTTACCCAAGAAGTTGGATAGGGATATTAATAGGAAAGTTTGTAAAACCCCTCGTGTATAACGATAAGCCTATTCCTAAGAACATGTCCACGATTCCAACTTTGATCATTGTAGATCAAAGAGAATTTGAAGAAGAAAAAGAAATTCTAAAACAAAAAATAATAATGTTTCAAAGGAATGGTCCTGAAAAATGCACAACACACCCACATCCTTTTTTCGGTAAACTGACTTCTGAACAGTGGGGAAAATGCATTTACAAACACCTAGACCACCACTTAAAACAGTTTGGTGTTTAGCTAATAATAATGAAGTTGGAGGTTTTCAAAGAGGGCGTTTGAATCTTAAATTTACGAAATATATAGCAGAAATAGGCAATATGAAGTTATCAATGCTAAAGAGGTATAACGGGCAAGATTCATTTCTTATATCTGGACTTCATAATCATAAATCTGAATACGTTATCAATATTTTTAAATGGATAGCAATAAACTTACCAGGATCATATGGGCTCTTATATATACATGATGATGAAGATATTATCCCCCTATGTACCAACTGTCGAAGATGAGTATGATCCAACTAGAAATGATTAATAGATCTCTGTATATGCGAGAACTTTATAAGATTTAACACAATAGAGGCAGTCGTATTTGAGGGGGGAGAATGTTGAGAAGCTATAAGATTGCAGCCATATTAGCTGTTAGCTTATTAATTATATCAGTATCGATAAATATAATTAATTACAAAAGCTCAAAGAGGTATGAGGTTGCTGTTGATAGTGCACTAGATTATTTCTTTTCGAATTACAAAGTCGGTTCTATTAATAGGTCACTACATTATGTTCTCGATCATAAAAAAATACACTTTGGTGAAGCTGGAGAAGCATTTAATTATTTTCAAAGGGACTTCAAAGAGCTAGCTAACATGCATAGAGAATTAACTCTGTTATATGGACCTATACATTCTTATAACAACTATGAAAAAATAAGCAGTATAGGTACTGATAATATTTTTGATATGTTCTTAGACTATTCGGTGTTTTTTGAGTACTTGTATGATAATAATTCAGAGTCGCTTGATGTTGAAGAAGAAGGATTGTACCTAAACTTTAATGAATTAGAAGACGAAGTTATCAAAGGAATAGAAATCATTACCGAAATTACTGGAGAACTTGAAAGGATAAGAAGTGAAAGTTATAAAAACAAAAACATTAATGTCAAAGATGTACTAGAGAATTACATGATAAGAAGTGCAGAATACTTTAATACTCAAGAAGTACAGGAAAAAATACAGGTTATAGAAAATATAAATAAGAAATTAATTTCTCAAGCGAAGATTTAGGTGACCAGCTCAACTGATTCAGGTGACATTGATTACTTTAAGATAAGCGCTATCTAAGGGAAAACAGTTATCTGAAATCGATAAAAACTTAATATAAAAGAAAGCCGGAGGACTTTATGATAGTTACTTCAAGATGTAAACTAATGAAAATGGTCTCGGGAGATTTCTATGATGTTGTACAAATTTATAAAGATCCTCAGGTAAGAAGATACTTAGGAGGAACCGTAAACGATGAGTTGCTTCTAAAGAATAAGTTTGAAGAGATATTGAGTAAATCAAAGATACCAAGAGTTTATTTTTGGTGTGTTCGGTTAATCGAGAATGGCCAATTTATTGGTGTAGTCTCATTAGACCAGTATCATGACGGAACGAACATCGAGTTATCTTATGAATTCCTTCCTCAACATTGGGGTAATGGGTATGCTACAGAAGTTGTAAGAAGAATGATACATTATTCATTCACGGAAATAGATCTACCTAAGTTAGTGTCTGAAACTCAAACTGCCAATGCTTCTTCCTGTAAGTTGCTAGAGAGGGTTGGCATGAGACTTGAGAATAGACTAATGAGATTTGGAGCAGAGCAGGCTGTATATAGTATTGAAAGAACGTGATAGTAATTTGAAAAGGGTGCTGATTTCGCAACAATGTATTCACGCTGCTGGGCGGATATGCCGTCATAGTATTGCAAAAAGGGTTAGTGCATTAGGCACTAACCCTCTTTGATTGTATTTATTTAAATTTATTTATCTGCAGGGAAAAAACGAGTAACGATCGTACAAAATGATGGAGGTTTGTAAAACCTTCTTTACTCAGTTTCTTCTCCGAGTAAATAACCCACTGATATTTCTAAAGCTTTTGAGATTATCACCACTTCATAATCTTGAACAAGACGGTATTGACCCTCCAGACGCGAAAGACTGGTTTGACTGATATCCAAGCCTAATGTTTGTAATCTGGCGAGGAACTCTCTTTGCTTGATTCCTTTACTCTTACGTATGGCGATCACTCGGGAGCCGATAATGTTTTTGTCCCCAGGTGGTTCTTGCCTATGTTTCATCGTGTACACCCCTCATTTAATCCAAATTGTAAGAGAAATTATGGTTGTTTTAATGCGAATATCGAATTAAAATAAAATAAACCGATAATCGCATTAAAAAGAGCTTATCTCCAGCATTAACAAGAGATGATGCAGTTTAGACCCGTCGGAGGGGTGGATGAATGATTCGGTTACTTGACTTATTGGAGGAGGAACGGCGAAAGCTAAATCAGCTTGGGGAAGCCTCGTTGAAACAGTTGATTCCGTTGTCGGATAACCCTGAGGTTCAGGAGCAGAGTCGAAGGGTCGATGAATTGGTAGCTTTATATGATGACATGAAAGCAAGGCGTAATCGGATTGCACGATGATTATGTAATATGAGAGGTAGGGGGCATAGAAATGGAGTTTCCACCGTGGTTTCAGAAAGCGATTCAACTAAGGCTGGACGATGTTTCCGCGCAGATTGAACATGATTGTAAACTAAAGCAGATTCGTGAGGAAACAGACGAGGCATTTGAAGCTTTGTTCGCTGACAAGGACGCAGTACCGATGCCTGAATATGCTGAGTGGGAGAATCTTCATATTATAAGCATGGGGATACAGAATGAACTTCTGTACATGCAGGGGTTACGGGATGGCATACAACTCATAGTATCCATACTGGGTCAGTCGATGGGAGTAGATGGCGTAAGCGAAAGTTCGAATACCCATAAAGCGCAGTGAACTTGATCTTAAACTTAAAAAACCGGCCGAAGCGATAGAACAACAGGCTTCGGCCGGTTTTCTTTGGAAAGAAATTAATAATTCAAAACATAAATGCAAATCGGAATATTGATGAATCGGCTTTGAGATATTCTGAATTGATTTGAAGGAAGAAAGGACTTTGATGGTATAATCAGGAAGGATTGATGATAACTTGCTTCTATATCTAATAAAAGAACTAGTTGAATGACGTATGATTGTGAGTCGAAGAAGGTGCGACTTTGGTTAACATTATATTCACTCTGCGGTTTGGCTGACGCCGATCCTAGTCCGCCAGGGGGAGATGAATGGACGTCGTGAACACGGCAACTTTTAGAAATATTTTGCAATCCTATATGACTGAGGGAGAGATTATGAGAAGGAGAATAATTAGAGTAGCAGTTTTTATTGTATTGCTAGGTATTTTTTATTTATATGATGATAATAAAAGATCTTTTTCGACTCCATTAGAAGCTATTTATAATCAAATGGATAACATGGAAGGGTTTAATGTAAAAAAAGTATTTGCCAGTTCAGAAGTGAATAATCGTGCGGATTATTTTTATATAACTAATTCGAATAATATTGTGGCGGCTCAATTATCTAAAGGATGGTTTGGTTGGAGACCTGGTTCCTTAAGTACTGGTAGTGGATTAAATATTAATGATGAAATTTCAGAACCAACTAGTGGCTATACTGGAAGTGGTGATTTTTTATTTGGATTAACAACTGAACAAGTCGATAGGATTGAAGTTAATGGCATACAGGCAAGATTAATCCCTTTAGATTTATATATCGAAGGTGAAGATACTAAGGGAAAGAAGTTATGGTATGTTCATATTAAGACATATAACAGGGAAAGTATTGAAATACGTGCTTATGACAAATTGAATAAAGAACTATAAGTATATATTTTGTTGATCCTAAGAGGTAATAAAATGCACCTCTCCTGTCGGACCTTGGTCTGCAAGAAGTGATCTCGAAAGTCAATTCTTTTGATAGTAAACAAAGACTTAAAAAATGAATAACTAGGAACAGTGAGGACATGACGATGACAAAGAAGCTTTATTACGATTCCGCTTATACCCGGGAGTGGGAGACACGAATCACACGTAAACTGGAGCGGGAGGACGGAATATATCTGGTAATGGATGAGACAGCTTTTTATCCCCATGGTGGAGGGCAGCCATGTGACCTGGGGTGGATCGATTCCATACCGGTACTTGATGTGGTTTTTGAAGAAGGAGAAATTCTGCATAAAGTTGAACGTTTCCCTGAGAAGGAAAAGGTTAACTGCCGGTTGGATTGGGGCAGAAGGTTTGACCATATGCAGCATCATAGCGGCCAGCATCTGCTGTCAGCTATATGTCTGGAGGTATGCGAGGCGGAAACGCTCAGCTTCCACCTTGGCCAGGATTACGCCACTATCGATATCGCTCGATCGGATATGCCTTTGGACCAGTGGATGATGCTGGAACTCGAAGTCAATGATCAGATTTATCTTAACCGAAAGGTAATGAGTTATTATGTGACTCGAGATCAGGCTGCCAATCTCCCACTGGTAAAGCAGCCGAAGGTAACTGACGATATTCGGATCGTTGAAATTGAAGGAATCGAATATAACGCTTGCGGCGGTACGCATGTCTCTCAGACGGGTGAGATTGGAATGATCAAACTGCTTAGAGCAGAGAAACAGAAGGGGCATATGCGCATCTATTTTAAATGCGGCTATCGTGCATTAAATGAATTTAATGCCGGCATGGAGATTCTAAACGGCTTATCAGCCAAGTTCAATACCTCTAAAGAAGAGATTTTGGACCGAATTGCAAAATGGGATCAAGAGCAAAAGCAGCTGCAGGCTGAATTAAACGCCGTGAAGGCCGAAAATGACGCTTACCTGGCCGAGAAGTTATTGGCGGATCGTCAAGGTAGCCTGATCAAACATGTATTTGCGGACAAGCCTTTGAAGGACATGCAGAACCTGGCAGCCAAGCTCACGGACCAAGCTGATGTCATCGTGCTCTTCGTGTCGGGCGCTGATCATAAGGTGCTCCTTGCCCAAGGGGGAGAGAGCGGACTCGCCTGTGGTGCGTTCTTTAAACAGCATCTGGCCGATTATAGCGGTAAAGGCGGAGGTAGTGACAAGATGGCCCAAGCCGGTTTTGCAACCGGAGAGGATGCCATGGCGTTTTATCATTTTGCGGCACAGTCATTAGCACCGGTTGAAGGGGAATAAACAAACACTACGCAAAAAGCATTCGAACTTCTTATCTAGATGCATGATTTTCAAAGCGAGGTTACGAATAGGAGAGAGTTCATTATGTTTGGAGCTCAGCTTGGCATTGCTGAGCTTTGATATATTTAAATTTTTGGCGGGGAAATGTGAATCGTAGGTAGTAGAATAATGGAATAGAAACAAAACTTTTTAAACATGTGGAGAAATATTCTAAAAGAATAGGGATTTCAAGCATTATCCTATGTAGTGGATACAAACGTACCGATACCCATTGCCTATTATGAACATAATGGTTATGACAAAGAAGATTCATCTGGAATGTTAACTGAATTTAATAGAAAGAGGAGTAAAATGACAAATCCATTATCAATAAAACAACTTTCAAATCGTGAAGAAGCATCTTTATTGGATACTGAATTTACAAGCAGATATCCGTGGTATACATCGAAGGACTATTTTTATAAGTGTTTAGAAGAAAATGCACAAGGCAGTAGAGTTACTTTACTGGCTTACTATGATGGAACATTGGCAGGTTGCTGTCACTTATTATTTACTTCGGAATACCCAAATTTTAAAAGAAATAACATTCCAGAGATAAATGACTTAAATGTTTTTCCGGAGTTCAGGAGAAAGGGAATCGCAAGTAAGATGTTTGATGAGTTTGAAAGAATAGCATCAAAGAGATCCGAACAAATTGGTTTGGCAGTGGGACTTTATAAAGATTATGGGCATGCTCAAAAAATGTATAACAAGCGTGGATATGTGATGGATGGTCATGGGATTTACTATAAGAACATGGAAGTAAAACCTGGGGAGCAGGTGTCGGTAGATGATGACTTGCTGCTATATCTAATAAAAGAATTAGTTGATTGACATATAATGCAGATCATGATGAATCAAAAATACAATGATTAAAGGTGACCTATGATAACATTTGAAAAAGATCATAATAAATTTAATTTCAGAGTAGCAGGTATTGCTATTCACAATAATCGAATACTATTGCACACGACGGAAAAGGATAATTTTTGGAACCTTCCAGGGGGCCGAGTAGAATTTAATGAATCTACAGATCAAACGATAATTAGGGAAATTAAAGAAGAACTCAACATAGAGGCACACATGAATAAATTGCTATTCGTGAATGAGGATTTTTTTGATTATGAAGATAAACATTATCATGAGATTGGATTTTATTACTTAATTGATTTCCCGGATGGACACGAAGTTATAGAGAAGGATGGAGAATTTAAGGGAATCGAGGACAATGGAAGGTTAATATTTAGATGGTTCTCATTGGATGAATTAAGAGATTTGAATGTATATCCGGAAATATTAAAAACAGAACTAATCAAGTGGAAAGATCAAGATAAGATTCAACATTTTATAGTTCATCAGTAGAGAATTATTGGATGGACTATCATACCAACTCATTTAAAATCTCAAAGAAAATCAGTGACTACGCCTAACAGCAGATTCGTTGACAAGCTCCCTCGGTCCGCCAGGATTTAGTAGGTAGAGGGAATCAAGCGGACACGATGTTATCTGAAAGATGGGCAGATATTTTATACGGGGGTGGCTGCAATGACGCATATTGAAGAACATTTTCAGGAGTTTCCTGTTTTTGAAACTGAACGAACAAGATTAAGAAAGATAAGTTATTCGGATCAGGAGGATATGTATAGTTATTGTAGATTTCCGATAGTATCGAGATATACCGTTTGGGACACTCATCAGTCACTTGATGATACAAGAGCATTTATTGAATATGTGTTAAACCGTTATGACACACAGAAAGTAGGGCCTTGGGGAATTGAGCACAAACAAGCAAAGAAACTAATTGGTAGTTGTAGTTTTGTAAGTTGGGATAATCGAAATAAGAGAGCAGAGCTTGGATATGTATTGTCCAATGAATATTGGAATCAAGGATACATGTCTGAGGTAATTAAAAGGATTATAGAGTTTGGATTCAATGAATTAGGATTAGTTCGAATTGAAGCCAGATGTCATCTGGATAATATCGGATCCGCCAGAGTGATGGAGAAGACTGGAATGCAATTTGAGGGGATATTGAGAAGGCATATCTGGGCAAAAGGTGCATTTCAGGATGTGAAAATGTATTCAATAATTAAAGACGATTTTCCGGCGTTGTGAATGAAACGATGGGTAGCACTGGTTTTGAAAGATTAATATGAAGGGAATTTCCTAAATGGAAAAGATCGTAAGAGTTAATGGAATAGGTCTCTTTAAATATAATAGTGAGTTAAAGTCATATGTACATCATGAGGGAAAGATACATTGGACACTGAAACTTGATGATGAGAGTACCGATGTTGATATATTAGTAAGTAAAGCCGAATTGTTGTTTGTTGAATTTGAGAGATTCGAGCAAGCGGCAAAAGTAGAAATAGCTGAGGCTTTAATAGATTATAAAAATGATTTTTGGCCGGAATATGATGAAAATGATATTGAACTAGACTGGGATGCTGTAGATGCCGGTGAATATGACTTAACAACTGAGGAATTTGCGGAATTAATAAGTTTGTTAATAGTTGAGATTCGGTTCTCTGAAATTTACTGTGAGTATTTGGATGGAGATCTATTTGGGGGACATAGAATCCATGCCTATTTTAACCATGATTATAAGCTGATTAAAGCAGAAATATAGAATTTTACTGCTGTTCGAGGTAAGGAGTGATTTAATGAGAAGACGTATACTGATTCTGCTTTTGTCTATTCTATTTTCATTTTCTATTGGATGCAGCAATATAAATCAGCCTAAAGATGTTGGTGACGACGGATTAGTGATCGGTTCAATTACTTTTGGCTTAGGAGGGGATTTAGATAAAACCCTAGTTTCCTATAACTTTAATCTTTGGAATAAAACAAAGAAAGCAATATTAATAAAGTCTGTCGAACCCATATTATCAGACGATTTTCGAAAAAGAGTAGAAGACAGTGAACTAATAAATGAAGTAAATAAAACCATCAATGAAAGTTCTTTAGAAGTAATCTCGGGTTCATTTTTTATAAATACTCAGGGTTTAGATAAACATGGGATTAAGAAATTGAATATTGAATTAAAGAAATTTAAAATTATATCAGAACAAGAAATAGGGAACGAAACACATTAATGAATTTTTGTCAGTAATCTCAAGAAGACATGTACACCACATAACATTGTAATCACACTTCGATTGGTTTTGGGGGAGGATATCAATGAAGCATGTATTAGTAATAGGCGGTACAGGGATGCTTGCAAATACTTCAATTTGGCTGACTCATAACGGTTATAAAGTATCCGTTGTTGGAAGAGATCGACATAAACTAAATAAGTTAGCTGAAGATAATGAAAATATAATATGTATATCGGTTGATTATAACAATGAAAAACAATTCAGATCCGAAATTCATAACTCAATTGCAGCCAATGGTCCTTATGATGCAGTTGTTGCATGGATTCATAACGAAGATGAGAAAATCATTGATATTGTTAGTCATGAAATAAGTAAAGTATCTAATAATGAATGGAGTCTGTTTCATGTTCTAGGTAGTAGTTCAAATCTTCAAGAAATAATGAAAGAACTGGGCAACATAGAGAATTGTAAGTATCATCAAGTCCAATTAGGATTTGTAATTGAAAATAATATATCAAGATGGTTAACACATGATGAGATTTCAAAAGGAGTAATTCATGCAATAAAATCTAATCAGAAAACATATGTAGTAGGAAGGTTAACCCAATGGCATATGAGACCATGATTTGCGAGTATTGCAATGAGGTCATTCTCTGCAGGGTAACACTGGGTGGGTGATTAAATGAAGACTAATGAAATTATGAAACCCGGTGTGACTGGATTTTCAGAAGAAGAGTTGAGTAATAAAGAAATCAAGGATTTTGAAACTTACTTTATACCATGCAATTAGGTATGAAAACGGAAAGGTAATAGAAACAGATCCTCCGGTAAATAATAGAAACTTCTATACCTACCAAATAGGAATACGAACAACGGTCTTTTATATACTCTTACATTCTACTTTTCCTTTCGTGGCATTTGCTTCAGTAGTTGATTATAGCGGAATAAAATTTATAGATGAACCCGAACAAGTAAAAACAATACTATCGGAGAGCTATAAAGTGCTGGATACAAATTTATTAAATCAGACATTAACAAGAGAAGATACCAGTAGATTAGGAAGACATGAACAAGAAATGATCAGATATTGGAAGCCAGAGACGATCGGTGAAGTCATATTTAACTATTGGGATTGAGGGGAATCCAGTGAAGCAGATCATTACATATAACAATATATTCACGCTGCGGAACCTCGGCTCCTGAGCTCATTATAGGAATTGGAGAATGAATATATGGGAATCCGGAAATGGCTTGGATCTATATTTTTCAAGCATATCAAAAGCGTACCAGATTTAAGAACATCATTTTCTCTCTATCATAATGGTGGAGAGGTATGGATTTCGTGTATAGATAATCTTGGCAAGGATATGCAATTAATTAAAGAAAAAGTGAAAAATAATGAAGACTCAATGAGATCTACTAATAAACAACATCGTGTACTATACCATTTAGATGGAACAGATGTCATATATGAAATTGCAGAATATATAATAGAAAGCCTAATGAGGACTAAACATAATATATCGAAGATTGCAATAGTTGGAGCAACAAGAAGTGGAAAGAATAATATTAATAAATCCTTATCTAATGAAACCGCGAGACGTAGCTTAGGTATCAAATATTTTTCGAGTATGGATCAAGCTAAAGACTGGCTAGTAAGTGAGAGGTATTGATTAACTACGTGAACACTATGCGGTATTATTCGAAGAGGCCTGGATAGCATATAACAGCGTATTTACGCTATGGGCTTGCGTCCTTAGTTAGTCAGATGTAGTTGAGAAAGAAGCACATTCAACTCTCATCTGTAAGAATGAAAACAAAACTCAAAGGAGAAGTACTATTGCCACCTTATTTTTCTATTGAAATGGTGTTTCCTTATCAAGCCTTAAATAATTCATTTATAAATGACTTTTATTCAGTGTTCAGTATTATTTTCTAAATACCCTTTTAAATCAGGCTATTGGAATAGTGAAAGTAACACCCAAGAAGAAATCATCTTATGGAATCACTTGTGCTCTTAGTGGAAAGCCGAGAAGCTGATTGGGGTGTTAGCATGTCGGGTTAGTAGATACAAGAACATAAAATGATACTAGGCAAATGGAGTTGAAAAATTGAATTCTTTGGGAGAATAATGTGGGCCCACTTTCTTTGATTGCAATCATAGTACTTATTTCTGGAATTATTCAGATTACATATCCAGAACTCTTCATTACACTTCACGTGCATGGTACAAAAAATCTTAAGGCGGTTAAAGTGGGAGGGATAATTACTATTTTAGTAAGTATTATTCTGTTTCTGATTGATTTACTGCCTTTGAGCCAGTGAGGGTAGGTGAATACAAAGTCGTAATCGAATTACAGAGAAAAATTAATTAGAAAGGAATTGAAAATGATTTATAGAAGAAAAACATATATTGTTGAACCATCATTCATTGAAGAGTTTAATCAATTATTTAATGAGATATTACTACCGTCTCAGTTAAAGTATGGTGCTAGATTAATTGGACGATGGATGTTCGATAAAGATGATAACAATACTGAGGTATTCGCAATGTGGGAGTATGACAGTTATGAAGATTATGAAAGAATTGAAAGTCAGATAAAATCTGATGAAGAGCATGTAATGAAAGTACAAAAACGTTTTGACCAAATTGTAGAGATCGAATGAAACAGGTACTTAAAGAAGACATTAAACAGGAATTTGTAAAAAGCACAGTACCAAGAGAAAAAACGATATTAAGTTAATATCTGCTTACACTTGGGATCGGAGAAAGAGAAAATAGTGTAGAGATCGGGAATGAAAGGAGTATGTTTTGAAAGTTGGTCGAATTCTTTTCTTCATTCTTGTCGTATCTATTCTGGGGATCATTGTATATCTTACATATCCAATCAAAATTAATACTATACTACATAATAAACAGAGCATGGAGAAAGTTCATGTTACTAATATATCAAACAGAGAGACTTTACGGTATTTAATAAGTAAAGATAGTGGAGTTGATTTTGACGAACTTATCAGTATGTTTAATACAGTTTCATATAATAGGGAAATTAAAAAATTTAAAGGCGCTGCTGGAAATGTAATTATGATGGATATTGTATACAAAGATAAGAATGGCAATAATAATATCTATTTTGTTTACTTACATGAAACAGGAATTATGATTGTTGATAATAAGGAGTACAAAATTAATGGAGATTCAGAAGCCTTAGTTAATAAAATTTATGATTGGATTAAAATCCATGGTGCATTAATACCTTTTGAAGAAGAGATTGACTTAATGGAAAATTTATAGAGGGCACTGAATTCACATAACAACATATTCACGTTTCAAACTATTCGGCCCTCTGTAGGACAGAAATCATTAGATGTAGATTCGAAGAGGCAATTCTGGAGGGTAAGTGAAATGCAGGTAGCATATTTATGAAAATAAATATTTAATCAAGTTACGGTAAGTTTAATAGTGACATCTATTATTAGTATCCTTTTAGGCATTTTATATATGACTGAAATAATCTCATTTGATTTTTTGGGTAGTGAGGCAGGATCCCAACGAGAAGCGGTCAACTTGTGGGGAATGATCTCATCGGGAATGGGAGTTGTAGTATTAGTATCTTGTTTAAGTTTGAGATTTGGCAAAAGAAGAATTATTAAAACATTTTTGGTGGGTGTGCTCATTTTTCTCTTTATGCTTCAAGCACCTCCCATTTTACTTTGGAGTATATTTGGATCCAGTGGTGATATTAAGGATTTTATTTTTGTATTAAGTATGCATGTGATACTCGTTGTAACCATAGTAAGAACACTAATAATAGCTACTCGATGAAGCAGAAAGAATATGACCGGAGTACTTCGGAGGAGAGGTTGTCGCGATGAAATTTATTAACGGGATCGAACTTAGTAAGAGATTCCACTTTGAATGTATAGAACCATTGATTTCGAGACATTTCCCCGACTTACGATACGCATCGGCTCTAATCGGTCCAGGTAGTGAAGTATTAGGATACGACACCATAATGTCAGCAGATCACGATTGGGGACCGCGAGTTCTTTTATTCCTTCAGGAAGAGGAAATCAGTAAAGTTGATGCATTTATTCAGTGTTTGGAGAGCAATGTCCCTGACGAATTTTACGGTTACCCAATAGATTCGAAACAAACAGTAATTACTTCGTTACCCCGGTTTTTAAAGACGAAATTGGGTGCAGACATAAGTCAAGGGCTTCAACCTATTGATTGGCTCACCTTTCCCTCACAAGTTTTAGCAGAGATTGTGGGTGGAGAGGTTTTTCGAGATGATACGGGTCAACTGATGAGCGTCCGTAAGCAACTCCAATATTATCCTCAAGATATATGGCTTTTTCTAATGGCTTCTACGTGGAACAGGATTGGGCAAGAAGAGCATCTGGCGCTTCGGGCAGGATACGTGGATGATGAAATAGGATCTTCCATTATCGCATCAAGAATTATAAGAGATATCATGAATTTATGCTTTTTGTTGGAGAAACGTTTTGCTCCTTATCCAAAATGGTTTGGTACCGCATTTAAGAAGTTGGACTGCGCTAATGAACTCATGCCATTACTGCTGAATGTTCAATTCGCTCAAACTTGGAAAGTGCGGGAGGAAGCCTTGTGCTTAGCCTATGAATACATTGCATGTAAACACAATCGATTGGGAATCACCGACAGAATAGATGAAGAGGTTACTCTATTCTACGATCGGCCATTCAGGGTTATACAGGGAAGTAAGATTGCCCAGACGATTGCTAAATCCATAACCGACCCGATGATCCGCAAACTCAATGAAAATAGACTTATTGGCGGAATCGATCACATAACAGATAATACTGACTTCCGATTGATCAATCAATGGTGTAACAGCGAGAATTCAACGCAGCGGAACATACTTCGTCTTGTTTTTGACAAGATTCTGGAATAGACAATGTTTGGAGGGGAATTAGTGAAGGAAACAAGAATCTATAAGCAAACAGAGAATTGTTCTATCAGTGCCGATATATATTATCAAGGCGCCGGAACTCCTGTAATTATATATATTCATAGTGGCGCTTTAATTTTTGGAACAAGAGAATGGTTACCTAATGAGCAGATTGAATATTTTAATAACAATGGATTTAGTGTAGTCAACATAGATTATCGCCTTGCACCGGAAACTAATTTTGAACTTATTATTGAAGATATAAGGGATGCAATTCATTGGGTACGAACGGGAGCAATACAATGGTACGACTTTGATATTAATAAAATTGCGGTTATGGGAGGATCAGCAGGTGGCTATCTTAGCTTACTAACCGGGACAATGGACTATAAGCCGAATGTTATTATTTCTTTCTATGGATATGGGGACATTTTAGGAAGTTGGTATACACAACCGAGTGAGTACTACTGTAAGAAACCTATAGTTGATAGGGAACATGCTCTCAATAAAATTGGGAATTCTGAGATTACAAATGGTAAATGGGATAGATTTGACTATTACGTTTATTGTCGCCAACAAGGAAGATGGATTCAAGAAGTATTAAAGATAGATCCTAAATCAGATGCAAATAAAATAAAGCATTACAATCCAGTTGACAATATTACAGAAGGATATCCACCTACTTTATTGCTACATGGCACTCAGGACACGGATGTACCTTATGAACAATCAGTCATTATGTATGAAAAACTCAAAGATATGGGGATAAATTGCAAGTTAATAACAATTGACGGGGCGGATCATGTTTTTGATCACAACTTCAAAGATCAACAGGTGCAGGTTGCATTTTCAGAATTATTGGAATTCTTGGAAGTTCATTTGCTTAAGTAATGTAATGGAAAACAAAAATGGATAATGTGCTTGAGACAATGCTGGTTCTTGTGAGTATTTAGATGAAACAATATGCAGATAAGGATGGAAAGAATGGATTCAATTATACTTCATGAATTTGAACGGGCTATAAAAAAGGTGAAGATCAAAAGCTGTCTAATTATGAGTGAAGATAGATTGATTTTTCAATATTATAAAAATAAAAAAGTTGAAATGAATCCTCAAAAAGTTAATTCGTGTACTAAAAGTATTCTATCCATACTTATTGGTATTGCACTTGATAAAGGATTTATAAAAAGTATTTCAGAACCAGTTAGTAGTTACTTTCCGGAACAAATTAATAAACAAACAGATGTTAGAAAACGACACATCACGATTGAGGATTTACTTACTATGTCGGCGGGGTTTGACTGGCCTGAATTTGGTGAATGGAACTATTTCGCCCCGATGGTGTTTAGTTCTGACATTGTGAATTATGTGTTTGAAAGAGATCTCCAAGATAACCGAGGAGAAAAAATGAATTATAATTCGGGTTGCTCGCATGTGTTAACAGCAATTTTGCAGAAAGCTACAGGGATGAAAGCTATTGAATTTGCAAATATTCATCTGTTCAAACCTCTGGGAATTACGAAAACAAATTGGTTTGAAGATAGTAAAGGCATTAACCGAGGTGCTGACGGCTTGAATATGTGCACGGTAGATATGTTAAAGATAGGAGCTTTGATTTTACATGAGGGTAAATGGAAAAACATCCGTATTGTTTCCTCGGAGTGGTTGAAGAAATCCACACAACCGTATTACCTAACTTATGAATCTATTGGCTATTATGCATATCATTGGTGGGTAAGAAACCTAAAGATAAATAGAGAAGAAAACAGTAATACAGAAATGATTTTTGCATTGGGATTTGGCGGTCAATATATTTGTATAGTACCTCAATTGCATATGGCAATAGCAATAGCTAGCGAGTTATACGAGGATTCGTTGAAACCATTAAGAATACTTGAAGAATTCCTTATTAAGTAATAAAAAAGGAGTAAGGATATGAAAAAAATAATTGATCAATACACAAATGGCTACAACTTAATAACTCAAGCTATAAATGATGTCTCCGATGAAGAACTCATTTATAGACCTGATGAAAAGAGTTGGAATATCAAAGAAGTGCTTATACATCTGGCAGATTCAGAAACAGTGGTTGTTTATAGAATAAAGAAGATCATCTCTGAGGAAGAACCCATACTTAATTTAATGCACCAAGAACTTTGGACAAAAAACTTAATTACATCGATCTTGATTATAGACCTTATTTAGAATTATTTCGTGCACTAAGAGAAACCACAGCTATGCAGTTAAGGACAATAGAAGAGAGTGACTTTAATAAAATCGGTATCCATGAGACTCTCGGGAAAATCACGCTGAAGGAGTTAATTGAACGATACTTTGAACATGTTGTAGGACATGTAAAACAAATCAACCGAATAAGAGGGGATTATAAAAAGCAGAGGACTCTTTTGTGAGATAGCAAGGAAGCCATGACTGGCAGACAACTTCTAAAGATCACCCGCTTTCTACAGAACCTTGACGCTCACATGATATTAACTTCAATTTCTCCTAGAAAGTTTACCCCAGATAGAATACATCAAAAAGCTTTGTTATGGTCGATTGTGACTTCATTGTATCTGGCCTAGAACCAGTCGATGAGATTACGGACAAAATAATAATAGAGCTTGAGAAACGAAATGTTATGTAACTCAATAAATAAAGGCGGTAGTTTGATTGGAACGTGATCGTTACAAAGAAAAAAATATGAATGCAGTTTCGGAAAGGTAGTTAGCCTCAATTATGAATAATACGAAGTGGACAGAGCTGCAAAATGCTGTTCTTAACACTTTGCCGTTTCCACCACCTTTTCAAGCAAAGTATGTATTAACTGAAACTCCGACTCCAAATGAGTTTGAGGATGATGTGTGGTACGTGGGGGATTGGGTTGAAGGACTGATACCCTTTTATGCTGTTGAATGGATAAGAGTTAGACCAAGACGGATTGTAAATATAGGGAGATTAATGCCACCTGAGTTAATTGATATTACTGAGGAGTTTATAGGGATATTGAAAGAATATTCGATTCCATATTACCAGAGTAACGATTCAATTTATATTTATGGATATACATCACAAATAGATAAATTAATAATAGATTAAAGAACGTTATATGAAATTGATGCAAATTGATGTAACAAGAAATTTGTGAAGTAGAGAGGTAACTTAATGGAAGACAATGAAGTAAGCTATACATCATATTCTCAAAAGCACTGTGAAATTGTTGAGAATGGTCCAGAAGCGATTAAAAAGTACTTAAGTGAATCAGAATATGGTGAGAAGCGAAGCCTTTTATTCAGTTTAGATCGATATCTTGATCCATACTTCGGGTATAATCTACCGTTTTTTGATGGAATAATCCTTCTATTACAGGAACAACTGTTCAAAGAACAAGATAAAGATATAAAGGATGATATAGTTCAATTACTTACTGATTACTCAAAAGGTCAGCTAGATTATCTTGCGGAACATATTGATAAGATTGATACTCATTATTTGGCTGATGCGCTCTATGCTATAGGTCTTACTTACAACAAGAAATATGTTCCCTTACTTATGAATTATGAGCATCATGAGAATCAAATTGTACAGAGAGTTGCTCAAGATGCATTAAAAGAACTCTCAAAAATATGATTCTGGGTAACTAAAAGAAGGCCCCATGATCATACAAAACAGTATAAGGAGAGGTTATATGACAAATAACAGAAAGCGATATATATTTTTTATTTTGTTAAGTATATTGTTTGTCATTTCAGCCTGCACGGGTACTAAATTTGATTTATATGAAGGAAGGTTATTGAATATTGCTGTTATTGGAGAACCACCTCAAATAAAAGAAAAGCAAGTTATCTTTAAAGAAATTTCTTTTGATGAAATGAATAAAGAAGACTTAGACAAATATGATGCTCTTTTGGTTATGAGAGAAAAATCTTAATCAAGCAGCAGAAAGACAATATGCAGATATATATACAAATTCACAGATCCCATTCTTTTTTATTTCAACTACAAGTCATGTTCCTTTTACCGAAAAAGGTGTTGAATATGATGAGACTTGGGATTGGTCTCCGGGTACGAGTTATGCTGTCAGTGCCTATAAATCAAATGAAGATGATACAATAAAATACTGGGAATTAGGTTTGTATAATGATGAAACAACCGATGAAAATATAGAAAAGCTTTATTCAAGAATTTTTATGCAAATAGAAGAGATAGATAGTTATTCTTAAAATAGAACAAGACAGTAATCTCAGAAGTAATGATCTGCGCATAACAATGAGTTAACGCTGTTATTGCAAATGATCTTTCTATGCCAGTAGAATTTGAAGAGTGAAGTTAAACATAACCCATGCAAAGGAAAATGAGAACTATGAATAAAGGAAGAATTATATTTTTGAATGGCGTAACAAGTTCAGGTAAAACTTCAATAGTAGAAGCTATGCAAAATTATTCTGATCCATTTTTTTATGTTGTTGCCAATGATCTTTTTGAAAATACGATTGGTGATAAACAACTTCGCACTGACTACTGGAAGTATTTAAGTGAAGTAATAATAATGATGTACTACACAGCAAGATTATTTTCAGATAGTGGAAAGAATGTTTTAATCGACGGGATACTTGTTGAAAGACCTGAGTTAAAGCCACATTATAATAGAGTCACAGATATTTTTCATGGATACCCTTTGGATATAGTTGAGGTGTATTGTCCTTTAGATATTTGTCGTAAGCGAAATAGCGAACGTGGTGACAGAAGAGAAGATCAATCAGACGAGCAAAATAGAATGATGTCACAGAACATTCGATATAGCTGCTCAGTCGATACCAGTATAAATACGCCAGAAGAATGTGCAGAAATCATTATCACATCATTATTCAAACAGAATAATAAATAATCAGAAGCCGAGGAATCAGATAATAAAGTGTTTGCGCATCAGGCATTCACCCTTGGTCTGCGGAAGGGTTCGAATCAGTAACCCAAGAACGTTCCATGAGAGGAAAACAAATTAAAATACGAGGTAGTAACATGACACCGTTCATGAAGGGGATTATACTCGGATTTTCCATAGCAGCACCAGTCGGTCCGATTGGGGTATTGTGTATTAAGAAAACGTTAAGCCAAGGACGATCATATGGATTCATAGCGGGTTTGGGTGCAGCAACTGCAGATGCCATCTATGGATGTTTTGCTGCATTTGGGCTTACCATCATTACGCAATTTCTAATTGGATTAATCTATTTGGAGCTGTGTTCCTACTATATTTAGCGTACATTACATTTAGGGCACCAGTGAACAATAGTTTCGAGGGAAATCATGCGAGGAGTAATTATTTCAAAACATTTGGAACAACATTATTTCTAACACTCACAAATCCGTTAACTATCATTTCGTTCATAGGAATATTCGCTGGAATGAATATAGGACCAGTGTTGGGATCTTCCGTTTATTTAGTCTTTGGAGTATTTATAGGCTCAGCAGCATGGTGGTTGTTATTAAGTTTTTTTGTTGGAATCTTTAGAAGAATGATTAGTGCAAGAACAATGAAATTAATTAATATGTTATCTAGTTTCATTTTATTAGGATTCGGAATTTATAGTCTTTACAGGATTTTCGAGTAAATATTTGTGAGTGTATCAACATAGTGAGAACTATAATCTATACATAAAAAAGGGTGTAATTGTAGGGGAGAGCAGCTAATTATGAGGAGATCCCACCTGGTTTTACTTATCATATTTATTTTGTTTTTATCAGCTTGTCAGTCATCTAAACAATTAAAACCAATAAAAGAAGAAACCATGGATTTCGACTTAAACACTGCAATGGAAATGGTTGAGAAAAAAGAAAAAATGATCATTGATTTAGCATTGAGAGAAAAGGTGTCAATACTGGAGTATAAGGAATTAGAGGAATCTTTTACTGAAGAGTTTGGAACTTATGCAAAGCAAATTCTATCCATATTATTTAACCATAATATGGATGCTGGCCCCGAGGCAGATATGTATGTACAAAAGAACACACTATACCCAACTGTCTTTCATAAAGGAATAACTGTAACAAATGCGGTCCTTTATAAGAGTTACTTCGAGAACGAGTTTTTTAATCAAACTATATTAAGCATAAAGGAAGAATATGTTGGTGATGATGAGAAGTTAAAGGATTGGCAGCGAGAATACATTTTTACTCCAAACGAAAATGGTGATTGGGAATTAAATGGATTTTCCGGAGAGATGAATTTCTTAGGAGAAGATTATAATATGAATTATTTAGAGTTAAATAGTTAATCAAACTTATTTGGTTGCTTATCATAACGAAGGTTATACTAGTAGGAGCAGCATGAATCGAACAAAAAAGT
This sequence comes from Paenibacillus solani, assembly GCF_001277345.1. Lineage (GTDB taxonomy): Bacteria > Bacillota > Bacilli > Paenibacillales > Paenibacillaceae > Paenibacillus_AQ > Paenibacillus_AQ solani. The sequence goes on along the minus strand of NZ_LIUT01000001.1, from coordinate 3,264,964 downwards.
GGTGGTTGAATTGGGGTAACCGTTAAAGATTTACTGCAGCTGCCTTCATTTAGAGGAGCTCAAGTGGTCACTGGAACAAGCAGGCTTCATCAGACCGTCTCCTCTTTATCTGTTTTAGAGGTGGCGGATGTCAATTTCTTCTCGCAAATTATTCAAACCGTACAAGAAGAATGGTATGCCGAAGAGCTGGTCATTAGCTCTTTTTATTCCATTAAGGACAGCGTGGAGCAGCAATGCCAAACGGTTCAATATTTGCATGACCTTGGTGAAGTGGGGTTGATTTTATACTATGTTGGCATTGTAATGCCAGACATAGCCGATGAAGTGCTTGAGCTGGCCGAATCGCTGAATTTTATTATCATTTGCATGCCGAGAAACGATTACTCTCTTAGGTATAATGAAGTCATTTATGAAGTCATGGAGGCGATCGTAAGCAACCAGAATGTGAATGAGCATTTCGTGAATGAATCGCTGGAAAAGGTATCGCTGCTGCCGGAACATTTACGGAGCGTGGAAATTACCCTTAAACTGCTGTCTGACCGGATGAAAGCGAACATCGTTCTGACAAACAGCAACCTCGATATCATCAATCGTGTCATGTGGCCGCGCAACTCCACGCTTGATGTGGCGGATTTGATCCAGTCCATGGCACCTTCCATTTTGAACGGCAGAATGGGAGAAGGAGAGCTGGATGCGTCCTGCTTCGTTGAATACAAACGTGTCCATCAAAAAAACGGGGAAGCGCTGTATCTGTTCCTCATTAAAGAGAATACCAAGCTGCCTCCGAAGACGATGGATCAAATCAGCGAGGTGGTGCAGGTGGCCATCAATTTATGGGGAGACAAGCATAACGAGGTCAGCGAATACGCTTTGGTTAAAGCCATCGTGAACGATGAAAGCGAAAAAATGCGCAGATTGGCCAATCTGCTTCATATCGACGTATCCGCCATCCAAATGATGTGGCTCGTGTACATCCAGGATTTGTCTGAGGAAAAAAGGGTCAGAGAAGATTTAAAAGCGCATCTCTCCCAATATTATAAAACCGCGGTCATACAAACGATAGATTATTGCATTGTTGTCTTACTGGGGAATTGCTCCTATAAATACAACGAGTATGAAATCGCAGCCGAGTATATGGAAATGACGGGTCTCGTCGCTGAAATTTCAAGCATCGTATATTCTCCGAGAATGCGGAACACGCAGGACGTAAGGCGGATGTACCAGCTCGTCAACAGCGTGGAAAAAGAGGTTCACCGTATCTATCATCACCGCAAGCTATATACCGCGGCTGAAGTTCGTTCCATGAAACGGGCCATAGACCTTAGTAAACAAGGGGAAGAGATCACGGAAGAATGTCTGTCCGTCATAGAGCCATTGATGGACGATCCGGATACTTTGGAAACGCTGATGACCTTTCTTCTGGATGCGAAGGGAAATATGGATGACTGCAGCAAGCTCTTGTTCGTCCACAAAAACACGGTGAAATATCGCATTAAAAAAATTAGCGAGCTCATCGGATACGATGTCACCGTCAACTCGGAGTCGTACGATGTTTATACCGCCTGCATGGTCTACCGCCTGATCCATAATTAAAAAAATCCTGATGTTTGTCGATTCAGACAAAAACATCGGGATTTTTTTTGTTTTCTGAAAAAGACGCAGCTCTGCTTCATCTTTTACAATAAGAAAAAACAATTCGAACGAACAAGCTGAGGAGGGATCATATGAAAACCGTTAAAGAAAATCAATCCTGGTTCAGTCTCGGAATCATCTGGGCTGGCGCGGTCATTAGCATCCCGAGTTTGTTGGTAGGGAATGCGCTTGTTGCAGGCATGGGATTATCTGAGGCATTGCTCGTCACTTTGGCAGGCTACGCCATCATTGTTGTGCTCATGATTTTGCAGGGGATTCAAAGCACGGATTTAGGAAAGCCGACCGTTCAGGTCGCAGGTCAGGTGTTCGGCAAAACAGGGTCCCGGACGATTCTGTCGATTATTCTCGCTATTGCGTGTCTTGGATGGTTCGGGATCCAGGCGAATGTGTGCGGCGCGGCTTTGGCAAACCTGCTAGCCGAGATCGGCATACACCTTCCGGTGCCGCTGGCATCTCTCATCTGTGGTCTCGTGATGGTGGTTTCGGCCATGTATGGCGTTAAAGTACTGCGGGTGATCAGTTATATTGCCGTTCCTTTATTGATCGGAATCAGTGTGTACGGTTTGATCGAAGCTTTGACTGGGGACTCTCTGCAGATCATCAAAAATTATAAGCCTGCGGCCGCTATGAACTTTACCGATGGTCTGGCGGTAACCTTGGGCTCATTTGCACTGGGTGCGGTCATCGCGGGAGACTATTCGCAATTTTCGAGAAAACGGTCCGATGTGCTGAAAGCCGCTCTTTTTGGAATAATTCCGGCAGGTCTGCTGATGATCGGTGCAGGAGCTGTCCTGACGATTGCTTACCAAGCCAGCGATATCACAGCAACCTTTTTGAGCATCATGACACCGTTTATTGGCGGTGTGATTTTGATCCTGGCTACCTGGAAGACGAATCTTGTGAATGTGATTTCAGGCGGTTTTGCCTTAATTAACGTGTTCAACGTTTCGAAGGAGAAAGAAAAGTGGGCTGTCGGCATTGCCGGAACCATTGGGACCGTATTGGCTGTCGTCGGCATACTTAACTATTTTACGCCGATCATGTCCATCCTGTCGGCCATGATTCCACCGGTGGCAGGCGTGATGATCGCTTCGTACTGGGTGCTTGGCAAAGGGGATAAGAGACGCTGGCAAGAGGTTGAGGGCGTGAACATCCTGGGCGTCGTCTCCTGGCTTGTGGGCGCGGTCATTGCCTGCACTCCTGTCGTGTTGTCCTTCTTCCCGAGCTTGCCGCAGGTACCGAATCAGCCGTTAACCGGGATCGTCATTTCTTTTGTCGTATATTATATCGGCTATCGTTTATCGGCTCAGAAGACTGTTATATTGGAGGAATCGTAAATGAGATATTTAGATCAAGCAGCTGTTGAACATATTGCCGTCGGTGCAGCATTTCTGGGAACCGGCGGAGGGGGAGACCCTTATATCGGAAAATTGATGGCACTCTCGGCCATTAAGAAGTTTGGACCTGTCAAACTATATTCTGTCGACGAAATTGGGGATGAGGACTTTTTCATTCCAGCTGCGATGATGGGAGCACCTTCTGTATTAGTGGAGAAATTCCCTCGCGGAGACGAATTCGTAAAGGTTTTTCAAAAGTTAGCGAATTACTTAGGAAAAGACAAGATCGCCGGCACGTTTCCGATGGAAGCGGGGGGCGTCAATTCCATGATTCCCATCGTCGTTGCGGCGCAGCTGGGATTGCCTCTGATCGACTGCGACGGTATGGGACGGGCGTTCCCGGAACTTCAGATGGTGACGTTTAACCTGGATGGCATTCCTGCGACACCGATGGCGATTACGGATGAGAAAGGGAACATCGGCATCTTTGAGACCATTGACAACAAATGGACGGAACGGCTCGCCAGGGTGGCTACGGTCGAAATGGGCGCCAGTGCTTTAGTCAGCCTGTATCCGGCAACGGGTGCACAAATTAAGAGAAGCGGCGTTCATCATATTGTGACCCTCTCCCAGCAGATTGGAGAAATCATTACCTCGAAGAACCGGGATGCCAAGGATAAGCTTCAGGAACTGCTGAAACTGGTGTCCGGCTATGAACTGTTTCAAGGTAAAATCGTGGATGTCATCCGTGAAACCAAGGGCGGATTTAATCTTGGCCGCATGCATCTTGAAGGTATCGAGGTGTTTAAAGCCGGGGAGATGAAGGTTCACTTTCAAAATGAAAACCTGGTTGCTGAGCTGAACGGTCAAGTGGCGGCGATGACCCCGGATTTGATCTGTCTGGTCGATTACGAAACCTTGTTACCTGTGACCACGGAAAGTCTGAAATACGGAAAACGCGTCCGGGTGATCGGGCTGCCCGCTCATGAAAAGTGGAGAACGGAAAAAGGAATCCAGACGGCAGGGCCAAAGTACTTTGGATATGATTACGATTATGTTCCCATTGAGGAACTGGTGAAAAAGGCGGTGACCGAGAATGTTTAGAATTGGGATCGATGTAGGCGGCACCAACACGGATGCCATCATTTTGGACGAGGATCATCAGCTGATCCATGCGGTGAAATCACCGACAAGCCTGGATATTCGCACAGGGATTGAAACCTCGCTCCGGCAGCTGCTGCAGGGGGCGAATATTGATAAAAATCAAATTACACATGCGATGTTAGGCACAACACAATGCACGAATGCCATTGTAGAACGCAAAAAGCTGGCTCAAGTCGGCGTCATTCGTCTGGGTTACCCGGCAACGGCTTCCGTTACGCCGTACACCTCCTGGCCTGAGGATATGATTCAGAAACTGTCGGGTAAATATGCTCTCGTACAGGGCGGATACGAATACGATGGCCAACTGCTTGGAGAAGTCGATGAAGCCGAAATTACAGCTCTTCTGGAGGAGTGGCGCGGGAGTATTGAATCCATCGCGGTCATCGGCGTATTTTCATCCCTTAAAAATGACCAGGAGTTCCAAGTTCGCGATCTCATCCATCAAATATACGGACCGGAATTTCCTGTTTCCTGTTCTTCATTGATTGGTTCGGTCGGTTTAATCGAACGAGAAAATGCGACCATCCTCAACGCGGCTTTGTGCAAGGTTATTGAAACGACAACCGAGGGGTTTGTGCAGGCGTTAGAAGAAGAAGGTATCTCGGATGCAGCAGTGTTTTTATGCCAAAATGATGGTACCTTAATGTCGATTGATTATGCTAAACAGTTTCCGATATTGACCATTGCATGCGGGCCGACAAACAGTATTCGCGGTGCTTCTTATTTGGCGAAGATCAAAGATACGATGGTTCTCGACGTGGGCGGCACGACATCGGACATCGGTGTGTTGCAGGACGGCTTTCCGAGGGAATCTTCGGTTGCAGTTGAGGTTGGTGATATCCGCACGAATTTCCGCATGCCGGATATTATCTCCGTGGGACTGGGCGGCGGAAGCATCGTGCTCTCGGAGAACGGTAAAATTACGGTTGGCCCGGACAGCGTAGGGTACAGGATCCGAGAAGAGGCGCTAGTTTTTGGCGGCAATACGCTCACGACAACGGACATTGCCGTTCGACTGGGTCTTGCGGATGTCGGGGATCAAAGCCTGGTGGCGCATCTGGATGAAAGCTTCGCTAAACAGGTGCAGGCCGAGATTGCATCCATCGTTGAGCAGGCCATTGATAAAATGAAGACATCTTCAGGCGATGTTGAGCTTGTGTTGGTAGGCGGAGGCAGTGTCGTGATCCCGGACACCATTCGCGGGGTATCCCATATGATTAAGCCTGAGAACGGGGGCGTGGCTAACGCCATTGGGGCGTGTATTGCCCAAATCAGCGGACAATATGAGCAAATTTACATCTATTCTACAGAACCCCGTGAGGAATCATTAAAAGATGCTCGCGAAAAAGCCGTGAAGCAGGCGGTACTGGCCGGCGCTGATCCGGCGACGGTTGAGCTGGTGGAAGTGGAAGAAACTCCGCTGGCTTATCATCCGGGAAATGCGACAAGACTGAGAGTGAAAGTCGTAGGAAACATGAAGTAAATGAGAGGCTTCACACGAGTTCAAGCTTGTGTGGGGCTTTTTTTATTATCGGTGGGGCCCGAAGAACCTTGTAAGAAACAACAAAAATTAATAAGATGGTAAAATATAGAGTTTATATGGTGATGGGAAATTTATTAACTCTGACGTAAGGAGAGAAAGTACATATGGGCAAGAAAAGAAAAACCTTACCGAAAAATTTTGATGAGCTCATTGAAGCAGGAGACCTATCTGCATTAAAAGAGGTGTTTACCCAATGCGAATTGGATGCCCGCGGCGGTTACAGTAAATCAACAGCTTTGAGCTTTTACCAAGTACCTGATGAATTGGTTCACTGGCTCGTAGAACAGGGTGCTGATGTAAATGCAAGAGACAATTACGGCGCAACGCCTCTGCACAAACATGCAATGAGCTGGTGTGGGAATACGGAGTTGCTGTTTGATTTGGGTGCAGATATAGAAGCCGTTGATTATTAAAACGAGACACCTTTATTTGCTGCAGCAGGTTCATTTAAACCAAAAGCGGTTCACGCGTTGGTGACTAGAGGCGCAAATATCAGCGCAAAAAATAAAATGAGACAGACTCCATTAGAAAAAGCTTTGGCAATGTGCAGAAACGCTGATATTGTCAATATGGCGGAAGTTGCCGATATCATGCTTAGCGCTGGCACCGCTGTAACGCCGGAAATGAAAGATTCTATTAAGCGAATCGGAGATGACTTTGAGTTTCACAGAGAAGGTTTTAATAAAGAATATTTGAAGCAAACCGATGAAGCACTTTTACGTTTATATGAGCTATTTGATGTTCACCCGGTAGAGAAGCGAAAGACGCATGATGGCGCTTCTTCAATAACAGTATCAGCAAAGGGATGGCAGGCGCAGCATCAAGAACTCTGGACTTTACTAATCCCTTCAAAAGGTCATGCCAAAACTGTACAGGGTGAGGTTATCCGAATTACCGGTAAAGTGTCATACGAAATTTTAGATAATGGCGGTATCAACTGGGATAATCAATATCGTAAAATGCTCAAAAGTTTGATACATCACTTAAGCTTGGGTACACCATTAAGTCCTGCTTCACTTCAGGAGGCAGCAGCATTAGCCAAAGAACTTCACAACGGAAATGGTAATGATGAACCTTCGAGACTGTGCGAACTGGCAGTACATTCGGTACTCAGCAATCCTAATCCGATTACTTTGGAACAGCCTGACTATAAGCGGTAACATATGTTCGACTTATCAACGAATACAAATACAATAAGCTTTTTTTACGCAACTACATTCCCTTTTTCTACGCACTTTCCAGCTAAGAAAAGGGGATATTTTTTAATTCGAGGCAGTAAGAATGTAATGAACGAAGTGAAATGTATACGTACTGGAATGTTTTGGGGAATATCCACGATAAATTAATGAAAGGGAGTTTTCCATGAAACTTCAAGAAATTAATCGAAAATTAAAAGAAACAAGAGATGAATTACTAGGAATTATTAATGGATTAAGTGGAGACCAATTAAACAAACGAAAAGACCCACAAAGTTGGAGTATTAGCCAGGTGTGTCAACACTTAATTAAGACAGAAGAATTATATGTCGTAGCAATAAAGAAAGGATTAAAGAGCAAGGAAGATTCATTCATAGAGAATAAATCATTAGGATTTTTACTAGATAGAAGTAAAAAATTGGAAGCGCCAGACATTGCTAAACCAACTGATGAGAACTTAGAATATCAAGAAATCATTGAGAAACTAAACAACTCAAGAGAGAAGTTATACGGAATTTTAAACACAGTAGAAGACCCATCAATTCTGAGTAGAAGACATTTTATACACCCCGTTTTTAAAGAGATGTTATTAATTGAATGGGTTAGATCACTGTACTTGCATGAACAAAGACATATTAAACAAATTAATGAAATAAAGGATGAATTTTAAGAATGGCTCTTTGTTATATTCGAAGAAGGCCGATACATCATATAACAGGGTATAAAGCATCTAATCTGACGGTAATTTGTTCGGCTCGAGATTTACGAGGAAGTTGATCAGGCGAGCAACTCTGCGAACATAACCCTAGGCGGAATTGAAGGTGAACCTGAATGTCAGACATTAGTTCGGTAATTAAAATGATTGATAATGCAGCAATTCAACAGGATTATAAAGAGATAGAAAAACTAATTAAAATATTGGACATAAGCGATCAACATGAATTACATAGCTTATTGAATGAAAAAACAATTGAAGTAATTACTGAACATAAGGACAAAATCAATATTGCTTCTAGTGTAAAGGAGCATATCGTTTGGTTTCATTTTTATAAATTATCTTGGTCTGATGAGATGCTTGATCAACTAATTAATATTTATAAAGAAGAACATTATCTTGCTTTAGAAAGCAGAGTAATTAGTGCAATGAAATCAGATGAAATAGATGTTAGTCAGATAGAGAAATTAGAATGTGTATTTAGTTCATTGGAGTTTAAAAAGCAAATTGAAAACTGGAAGAAGAGAAATAGTTTAGCTTAGTATTCTTGAATTAGAAACTCAATTATAAAGAGTCGGAGGTAATTTATGAAGCCGAGAATTACTGTAATAACTTTGGGTGTAGATGATTTAGAAAGGGCATTGAAGTTTTATCGAGATGGACTTGGTTTTCCGACGGAAGGCATCGTTGGTACAGAATTTGAACATGGTGCTGTTGCGTTCTTCGATTTACAGGAAGGATTAAGTATGGCGATTTGGAAACGTAGAGATATTGCGTTTGATACTAAACTTAATCAAACCGTGACTAGTCCTACTGAATTCACGATTGGTCATAATGTGGGAAGCAAAGAAGAAGTTGATTCAGTAATGGAACAAGCTAAGAAAGCTGGCGCGACAATCACAGTATCGGCCCACAGCACATTTTGGGGTGGCTATTCGGGTTATTTTCAAGATCCAGATGGACATTTGTGGGAAGTAGTATGGAATCCTCAATGGGATAATAAAGAATAATCTTCTATGCTTCATATAATTTTTACGAAGGGGAATTTGGATGATAAAAATCTTGAAAAAGACGATTTTATCTATCAAGCAAATTTTTCCGTGCCATTAGTTGGATGTGTGGTGTGGCTGGATCAGGAAAAACAACATTTGCTCAACGGCTAGAGAGGTTAGGCTTCGTACGACTCTCCATTGATGAAGAAATATGGACTACAAATGGTCGTTATGGAATTGATTATCCTATTGAAATATATGAGCAACTTAAAGTTGAAGCCGAGTTGAAATTGCGAAATGAACTAGGGCGTGTATGCAAACCTAAGCGAGCCAGACCATAATTGATGCCAGCGTTAAAAAAGCCTTGAATGAGCTTGCNCGTATTTCATATCGTCTCATCATACTTATTAATTACCCAAATTATAGGGTCACAGTTTGCATACAGGCCCTAGTAAATCTTTTGAACGAAAAGCGCAATGTGGTTGTTGATTTCAGTTTTTGGCAGCGGACGAGACGAAATGAATATAAGAAGCTTATTGAAGATGGAGGAGGAGAGTGGAGACTGATTCATTTGAAAGTTCCTCCGAATGATTTACGTAAACGACTTCGCATTCGGAGCCAGCGATTTGATGCAAATGCTGCATTTTACAATAACAGAAGAAATATTATCTTCATTCCTAGAAGGTTTTGAAGTTCCTTCAGATGAAGGTGAAATCATCGTAGAAGTAAAAGAACAATAATCGGATGAGGCGTTTCAGTAAACAGAGAAGTGAAGTCAGCCGGACACCTTCGCAACGATTAACCGCACCGCAGCTGGCTTCAGGTTGAGCCTTAAGTCGGTGGGACATCTTGAATATAAAATCGTTTGATGATAGATGCAATTCAAAAATGAAGGGATGAGACTATGAGTGATGCGATAACTATTCATGAGATAGATTTAATCGAGTCTATAATGCTTGAAAAATTAACTGAATTATTGATCAGTGTAGTAGATGATGGTGCCTCAGTTGGTTTTTTATCGCCTCTTAGTAAAGAGGAAGCAACTCAATACTGGAAAGATGTTTTACAACCAGGGGTAACACTTTGGATTGCGCAAAATAATGGGCTCGTTGTAGGAACGGTGCAGTTACAATTGGCGATGAAGCCAAATGCCTCTCACAGGGCAGAGGTAGCTAAGTTAATGGTGCACCCTGGCTATAGAAGAAAAGGAATTGCATATTTACTTATGAAGCATCTTGAACATAATGCATTAGTCAAAGGGATATCTTTACTTGTTTTAGATACAAGAGCTGGAGATTCTTCTAATAAACTCTACAAATCAATGGACTATATAGAAGTTGGTCGAATGCCGAGGTATTCGAGATCTTCAACCGGGGATCTAGATGACACGGTAATCTATTACAAAGAGATTTAGCCTAAGGATTAAATGATGATAAAAACATAAGCCTCTAAAGTTCGAAGATATAACAAGGATAAATCTAATTACTTGATCACAAAGAGAGGTAGAAAAATGGGGGAAGATCCAATTTCAAGACCAAGGCTTTTAAGTTGGCAGTTCGATGATGAAGTTGAAACTGATAATCTAGATGAATGGAATTGGATAGAAATCACGATGCATTTCACGGATGGTTCGAAAAGATGGAGTGTTTTATATACACCAGAAAGACTGTTAAATAACTTGTCCAGACCAAACATAGATCCACCTGGTTTACATATGCAACAGCTTATAGTAGTTAGAAGCTATGTAGTAAGTGATATTGACAGAGTATTAATGGTTTTCGATGAAGAAGATAAATTGATAGAGGCATCAAGAGCATATCCCGAGTTATAAAAATTAGCCACCAACACAACCTAACATAATGTTCACGCATCGGGCATATGCCTTCGATTATTAACCATACATAAATAGGGATGGTGTCATAACATTAATCTGAAGGGAGTGCGGCAAGCAGTTACAAAAGGGCTTTCAATTCAGGAAGTAGGTTGTGTTTATGAGACATGTACTTTATAAAAAGTCTATTACGTATGTTTCGAAAGTAATTTTAAAGAAATTCATCTATTATTTTTTTGCGATGATTCCTACTATTTTACTTTTGTGTGTACTGGTATATTTATTTCCATACACTGGACTTGAGAGAATAGTTGCATTACCAGCTATATTTATCATAAATTCTACGATTATTTTTATTGTAATGGCTAAATCAAATTCATTAAAGAAACCTATAAGGATAATCACATGGATGTTAGCCATATTTCTAACAATGTTTCTTTCAATTGCAATGTATCCTCAAGAACATAATCCCCATGTGTTCAAACAAATAGGTAATAGTATTTCTACAATAAAGGAATATGATCGTATCTCAGAAATGGAACTAGATCTTAGTAGAGCTCACAAGAATAATATAATAGATAATCAAAGTGTAGAAGATCGGTATGTAGTCGCACTTTATAAATTTAAGGACCAGATCCCTCTAGACGGAACATATCATTTATATCAACGAGAGAGTACATATTTTTTCGATACTACAATTACAAGTATAGATGTAATCTCAAATAAATTAATTGGACATCATAAAGTAATATGGTGGTATTTAGATGCTTTTAATTATTGAGAAGTTCAGAGATTCAATAGTGAATTCAGTGTAGGTAACACAAAGATAGAGAGTAAGGAGCAGAATAATGAATTTCAATGAAGTAAAAGAAAAAATACTGCTATGTCAAGACTGCAAAGATAAGTTTGGATTTACACCTGTTCCAATTATTCATGGAAATCAATATTCTAAAATTATGCAGATCAGTCAGGCTCCTTCAAACAATGTCCACATAACAAAAAGACCTTTTAATGATCCAAGTGGAGCCAAGCTAAAATACAAATGGTATCAAATATCCGACGAAGTCTTTTACAATGAAGATAACTTTTACATCACGGCCCTATCGCATTGTTTTCCTGGTAAGAACACTAAAGGAGGAGATAACCCACCCCCTTTAGCTAGTGCAAAAAAATGGTTAAAACAAGAACTAGATTTGGTGCAAAATAAACTATATATAATAATTGGAGCGAAAGCTGCGAAATTTTTATATCCCGATAGAGATTTTGTTGAACTGGTTTTTTCAAGTAATTCTATTAACGATAAGCCAGCCATAGTATTACCTCATCCTTCTCCACTGAATATAAAGTGGTTTAAGGATCATCCGAATTTTGAAGAAAAAAGATTGCCAGAAGTAAGAGAATTAATCAGTAATGTGCTCAAATAGAATTTATGATTAAAAAATGTCTGTTTATTACTTAACATCATATTCACGCGTCAGGCGTGAGCTCGCGGTGTGGCAGAAAAAGTTATAGGTATGAATTGGAATTTCTGTAACAAAATGGTGACACGGGGGTGATATTAGGAAGTGGAAAATGAAATAGTACTAAATGAAGAAAAGGTATATCGGAAAATCGGTGGGGGCTTGTTTGTAGTACCGGTATTATTTTTGCTTTTACCGATCTATTTTTTGGCACAGTTCAAAAGAGATATCTTACCGAATGTTAAAGCACTTGGATTATATCTTCAAATGAATCCTGCTATGATTCTTGTTGCAATATTTGAAGTTGTCTCCATAATTACTCTATTTTATTTGTTGATATCAAGTATCATTTTCTTTTTTAAGAAGAAGGTTGAATTCCAGAAGGTAATGGTTAGTTTATTGGGGTTTTATAGTCTGTTTCTTATAGTGGATTACTTCTTGTGTAATTTATTTGCTAACTATGCTACCCCAGAAATCGCTGAAACATTTAATGCACCGTATCGAAAAGTTATATATAGAAGCTTAATTATCAGTGCAATTCTCATTCCATATCTGCTCGTGTCAAAGAGAGTCAAAGGAACATTTATAAAATGATTTTGAAAATACTCTTGGTCAAGATAGTAACTGCGCATAACAACGTTTTCACCTTTGGCTCGTCTGGCGCCACTCCTCGGTTTGACGGAGGAATAAGCTCAGGCCAGACAACCCTGCCACCACCTAATGGCAGTCACGACTGGTCACGGGGATATGCTTTTTAAACGAAGATACAATTATTTAGGAGGAACAGCTGTGATTGAAAGGTTTCATTTAAAAAATGTTGGAATAGAAGATGCTTTAGATGAAAACAGTATATCTGGTTTTGGGTTGCTTCCTTTATTTCAATGTATTGTAGAATATCACTTTAGTACTAAAGACATGAGTTTGGAGGAAGCAGAGTTATATATTCATAATATATTGAATCAATTGCCGGTTGAAACCATTAATGAAATATGCAAGAAAGCATGTGAATGGAAAAGCATTAAAATGACTAGTGATACGGTCGATTACCCTAGTGGATTGGCCGAAGCTTACGGTAGGGACATTTTGGGATTCATGTCCGTAGGGGAAGTTAATCTTTATCGAAATCCTTTCGATAGAAATGATAATACATTTGGTGCAATTCTGAGTGGAGGCACAGAATGGGACTCTGAAAATGGGATGGAAATTATCATTCGGGGCAGTAAAGTTCTAGAGGTGCGTGAATATTTAGGTTATGGTGAATTTGCAATATGGGAGAAGAAATCAGTTTGAATCCCCAAAATACTATTTGTTTGAGAGGGCAGATGAATTGTGAATATTAACTACCGGTGCGCTGAAATACAAGATGAAGAGGAATTGTTTGTTTTAGCGAAGAAACTGGCGACAAGTTATACCCTTAATAAGGTTGATTTTTCAAGGATTTATGCAGAAATCTTGAGTGATGAAAATGCTGACTTAGTAATAGCAGAAAAGGATTCAAGAGTAATAGGGTATGCATTGTCATTTCACCACTCAACTTTTTATGCAAATGGTGTGATAAGTTGGGTGGAAGAGTTGATAGTTCTACATGAATTTAGAGGAATGAAGATAGGAAAGAATTTGATGGATTTAATTGAAGAGAAAGCTCAAGAACGTGGTTCAAAACTTATTGCACTCGCTACAAGAAGAGCTAGTGGATTTTACAAGTCCATTGGTTATGATGAGTCTGCAGTTTATTTGAAAAAGACAATGAAGGCAAATTATAAATCATAGTAAGGTGACTCCTAATTTAAAAAGAAGGTGACTGATTAAAATGGCAACTTCAAATAAAGAATTAAGAACTTGCAGCTTAGGTCACAAATTTTATAAAAGCAGTGATTGTCCGACCTGCCCGATCTGTGAGCAAGAAAGCAAACCCGATAACGGATTTCTTTCACTTCTCTCGGCACCAGCAAGACGAGCATTGGAACACAATGGGATAACCACTTTGCAAACCCTCTCGAAATATAGTGAAAAGGAGATTTTGCAATTCCACGGTATGGGCCCTGCATCTTTACCTAAACTAAGGACGGCTTTGGAGGAAATAGGGTTAACATTCAAAAACTAATTGTCAAACGATTATAAATACTTGCTAGATAAAATACATTATTATGATACATACGGGATCCCCATAATTGTGGGCTACAAATAAATACTAATTAGGTACACGGAGGAAAATATGTTATACGGAAAACGAGTAACATTAAGGCCTGTTGTCGAGGAAGATTGGGAACTGCGATATGAATGGCTGTCCGATCCTGTAGTTAACCAAACGTTACCCTCAGGAAGTGGAATGCCTTTAACACCTGAAGTGGTCAGAGAACGTACACGGAGGTACGCGCAAGCAGATCAATCGGCTGTCTATTTTACTATAATAAATGAGGACGGCATTCCGATTGGCAGTACCCAGTTGTTTAAAATCCACCCTTGGTCCAAGCACGTTGAATTTGGTATTTGGATTGGGGACAAAAAGGTATGGGGAAAAGGTTATGCTACAGAGGTGACAGGTGTTGTACTGGATTTTGCGTTTAAGCGTTTAAACCTTCATAAAGTGTATTTGACGGTGGATGCTGATAATCCTGGTGCTATCCGAACTTATGAAAAGGCTGGTTTCAACAAGGATGGCATACTAAGAGATGAAGTCTATAAAAATGGTCAATATGTCGATCGTATAATGATGAGTATTTTGAAACATGAATTTATGAAGCAACCTAGTTGTTCCAAATAGCAAATGGTGTATGATACATAAAACTATATTAATGAGGGGTCATCTTGAGGAAACTAGCATACATTCTATTGGCAACTTGTCTGTTGTTATCTATTTCTGCTTGTAAAAATGTTAGTAATTCAAATCCCAATCCAAATTCAAATTCAAATCCTGTAGTTACTGATACAGAAGGTATCCCCGAAAAAACGAATGATATTTATTCCTTGATCCCTTCCGGATGGAAAATATTGAATAAAGAAGAGAAACAAGTATTATTTGAGGGAGATTTAAATAAGGACGAATTTAATGATGTTGCAGCTGTAATAGAGGAAATTAAGTCCCAAACGGATGAGGCTCCACAAAGAGCACTCTTAATTGCATTCGGAGATAAAGACAATAACTACAGGCTTTCCATTATAGCTGACCGTGTCATACTGAAGGCAGACGAAGGGGGAGTCTGGGGAGATCCATTTGATTCGATATCCATCGATCGTGGATCATTGGTTGTTAGTCATTACGGTGGAAGTAACTGGAGATGGTTTAATACCTATCGATTTAGATATCAAGTTAATGATTGGTATTTAATTGGAGCAACGACAGGCGAATACTTTACTGGTAGCGCAACTGAGGAAGAAGCCAATGAACAAGATTATAACCTTTTAACCGGGGATTATATTATTAAAGAGACCGATGAAAGTGGCAAGCAAAAAACAACTCATGGAAATAGAGGTAAGAAAGAGCTCATAAAACTAAAAGATTTTAATCCCGAAAATATAAATTTACATGAACAATAATTGAAAGTGGTAAAGAACTTGAAGAAGCTGTGATTGGAAGATTCTTAATTGGCGAAACGCAAAATCAGGGAAGAGGAATTGGAAGAAAGGCATTGAAAGAAATTGTAGAGATTGGATTTAAACAGTTTGGATTAAAGGCAATAAATTTAAACGTATTTGATATTAATGAATCGGCGATAAGATGTTATGAAAGTATTGGTTTTAAGAAGATGAATCATATGGAGAATGTGTATCAAGATAAAACTGGACGTCAATGGAATAATATTGAGATGAGGTTAGTGAAGGAAGGATGAGGAGATATGGGAGCTTGGGGTTATGGAATACTTGAAAATGATACTGTTTTAGATTGGGTAGAGGAACTTTTAGAAACACAGGATTTAAGTTTAATTACTGAAGCAATTGAAATGGTGCTTGATGATCGTGAAATAGAATCATTTACTGCAGAAACTGCACTAGGAGCAATAGAGATACTTGCCGCCTTGCAAGATAGACCAGGTAATGAAGAATATGATGAAGAGCTTGAAAATTGGATTAACCGCCATAAAGGCCAAGGTAAAGAACTATTAGTGCCATCTCAAAAAGCGTTAGGGAAAATCTTAGATGAATCCGAATTAAAAGAATTATGGGAGGAATCTGAAAATTTTGAGAAATGGGTAAAGGTTATCAAAGAACTAGAAGGAAGATTGATACCAACCGGAGGACAACTATGAATATAAGAAAAATTGAACAGAATGGAATAGAGATTGCCATTGTTACTAGTAATGAAGTGCTTATTACCGATGTCCAGTCTGCCTTGGATTTAATGGCAACTGTTAGTTATGAAGTAGGCTGCAATCGAATCGTGTTAGACAAATCAGCAATATGTGAAGATTTTTTCGACTTAAAAACGCCTCTTGCTGGAGAAATCCTTCAAAAGTTCATTAATTATCAAACAAAAATTGCGATAATTGGTGATTTCTCAAGTTATACAAGTAAAAGCCTGAAGGATTTTATATATGAAAGCAATAAGGGAAACGATATATTTTTCTTGTCCAATGAGGACGAGGCTAGTGAAAAATTAAGCAGGGTTTAAGTTCATGCGACAACCTTGAACTGGCTAAGCCTGTCGTACAAGCGCTAGTGTGCTAAAGACGGTGAATGGAGAAATTACAAATCAGCTTCTAGTGTATCCAGGTGATAGTGACCCTGTTTTAGATAAGAGTTATCTAAGGCAGGGTCATTTGGTGAATACAAATACTTGATCAGGAAAAGTTGTAACAGGGTAACAAATTCAAGAAAGTTGGAGTTGAAGAGAATGGAAGAAGTCATTGTAGATGAATACAATCCAAATTGGAGCCGTGAGTTTGAAGAGGAAAAGATAAAAATAATTAATGCCTTAAGTGATCTTCAAGTAGTTATCGAACATATAGGGAGTACTTCGATTCCGGGGCTGGGTTCGAAGCCAATAATTGACAGTATGGCCGGAGTTTCCAGTCTAGAATTAATTGACGAAACTTATATAAGAAACTTATATGACATCGGTTATGAGTATGTCAACAAACCAGAATTTCCTGAGCGGTTATTTTTTAGAAGAGGACAGTGGAGAGCAGGAACGCATCATCTACATGTGTATAAATATCAGGGGAAGAATTGGAACGATAACATATTATTTAGAGATTTTTTAAAGAAAAATCCTGAAATAAAGAATGAGTATTATACTCTTAAAAAGAAACTCGCAGAACAATATAAACATGATAGAGTGGGATATACGGATGGTAAGGCTGATTTTATTAAGGGAATAATTAATAGGGCATATACAAGAGACATTATAGGTAATCAGCAATAACAAAGATTCTGATAGTTAGGAGTTAGCTAATGACCACTAAAATATTTTTCTCTGCAAATGGAATTGGAGCAATAACGAATCTGCAAGTACAGGCGGTACTAGATCGTTTTAATTTAGGCAGCCTTATAGGGGTTCGAGAAACTTCTCATGGTGTAGGCAAGCAAACGATCTTTGTTAGTTCGGATCTAGGAGAATATGTGCTAAAAGGAAACCCTTTATATGAAGGGCAATTTCTTGAGGAAAAATTTAATGTGGAAAGCTTAAACAAGTTAACAAGCCTACCCGTTGCTACCCCATACATAGTAGATGAACGCCATGATATATTTGGTTGGAACTACGCCATTATGCCGAAACTTCCTGGAAAGCACATCAACGATCAAAACTTAACAAACAAAATTAACAAAGAAGAAGAGAAGCAAATTGCTAAACTGTTAGCAAACACTTTATGTGAGTTACATCAGTGGAAGGTTGAACACTTTGGTGAATTTGATCCAACGACCCAATGTATTAGACCGTTCAATGGCACCTATAAAACTTGGCTTTATGATCGGATAAAATATTGGTTGGAAGATGCAAAGAAGTATTCCGTAATTACTTGTAAAGATATTGAATGGGTAGAGAAATTATTATGGATGAGTGAAGAAGCGTTTAATGCTCTAAGTTCGCCCACATTTGTAATGGGTGATTTTAAGGCAGACAATGTACTGGTTCAGCGATCAGCTGAGGACTGGATATTAAGTGGAATCTTTGATTTTACAACAGGGTATTTTGGCGATAGCGTAGCTGATCTGCCTAGAATAGTTACCATGTACATAGATGAAGAGGAAGAAGAACTTGCCAGGCTTTTTATCAGAGAGTATTTCAATCATTGTGAACACAAAGAAAACTTCATTGCAAGATATAAAGTTCATATGCTTCATCAAAGGGTGATGGATTGGGGATGTGCCAAGGCAACCGGTGATGTAACTTGGGATGAGAGTTTATCCTTTACGGAGTGGGCAGAAAAATATACGGAGTTTGAGTTCCTTGTAAAGTAGGATGTCGTGGACGAAGAAAGAAAAAATTATCTTCACAACGGGGTATTAATAGCATAGTTGCATATTTCAAGCGTTACAAGCTAGAAGGGTTAAACAAAAACAAAAAACTGTGATATTTAGTGGATTGACAATCAAAGACTCCAAATATAAACTAGCCTAACAACAACAGAAAACCACACGAAAACACACAACCAAATATAAAATCATATTACCCAACACAATACCGGTTTTCTCCATGGTATATTTGAATGCGCTTTCAATTTTACCAGTATTTGTGTTGCTTCGATGGCTCCATCGTTGATTTAATGACGAGCATCGACATCTATAAATCAGCGATAAAATTTAGTGTTTGGGATTGTGCTGCCATTTTAGTTAGCTCAGGGGATTGGAAAGATTCTGTGAAAGAGGTGTGTATAACATTGGAAAAAAAGCTGAAATTTCGCGATGACGGAACATTTGTCATTGTACAGTTTTCGGATATGGAGTTTATTGACGATGAGGATCACGACCCGGAGACGCCACTTCTTGATTCGATAACGAAGGCGACCATGGAGAGGATTATTTCGCTTGAGCAGCCGGATCTTGTTGTTTTTGCTGGTGATTTGACGGCAAGTGCAAGAAGTAAAGATCCGCTTCAGTCATTACGCAGTGCGATCGCTGTCGCGGAAGAAAAGCGTGTGCCCTGGGCGGCGGTGTTCGGCAACCATGATTCGGAAGGACGAATATCTCGCAAAAGAATGCATGAGGAGCAGCTGCTTCATCCCTATTGCGTTGCAAAAGAAGATCCTCTGGGAATGAGCGGAGCGGGAAATTATGTGCTGACGGTAGAAGATTTGTCTGGGAAACCGGCGGCTGCATTGTTTTTCCTTGATAGCGGCGATTAATCCCCCCTGGAAGGGGTTGGAGGCTATGACTGGATTCGCCGTGATCAGATCGAGTGGTATGTGTCCGAATCCGGGAAGTTGGCCGAGCAAAATAGCGGAACACCTCTGCCTGCACTGGCATTTTTCCATATTCCTCTGCCCGAGTATGCAGAAGTGTGGAACACGAAAGTGTGCGAAGGCCACTGCTATGAAGGGATTAGTTCGCCGCGGATAAACTCTGGCTTTTTTGCTGCTATGCTGGAAATGGGTGATGTCATGGGCACGTTCGTTGGTCATGATCATGCGAATGATTACTGCGGCACACTGCACGGCATACGTCTGTGTTATGGTCGTTCAACGCGTTATGTTAGTTACGAAGACGGCATACGTAAGGATAAATTCCCGACAGGCGCAAGAGTCATTCGGTTAAAGGCAGGGGAGCGACAATTCGAGACTTGGATCCGTCAAAACGATGGACGAATTGCAGAATTGCCGGTGCATTCGCCTGATATTTGAAGAACGGATGGGCCCCTGGCTGGCTCGACTCGGCGTCATGGGTTACGCTGGACTGGTGGATGGAGACACACCTAATGAATATTAGTTTATTATTCGTATTATGGAGGAGATTTAATTGCAGACAAAACCATTGGCAGATCCATTGGAAACGAGAATCGTCAGTTCATTGATAAAAGTGTTTGCGGACGATGAATTAGAGGCACCACCTCAAGCTTCAGGTTCCTGTTTGCGTGGAGAAACCTATTCATTTCAGGTGGCTTATCGCGCTCAAGTTCATATGAGATCGCTTCAGGTCCATGTGGAGTCAGAGCTTCAGGCGTATATCTCGCTTCGTACGGTGGAACTGGCCCCTGCAGAGTTTATCAACTATCATGATGCCGACGAGTTCGTACTGCGAACGACGCCGGGATTATATCCCGATCCACTCGTTCCACTGAATAATGAAAGAGGACTGACCGGCTATCCGCATCAATGGCGGTCCATATGGGTTTCCGTGGATATTCCCGTTGATGCTGAGGCAGGTGCTTTTGATATATCGGTGAAGATCACTGACAGTCAAGGGAAATCATTGGCTCTGGAAACATTTAAGCTGGAAGTGATCGCTGCCGCCCTGCCGGAACAGACGCTGATCCATACGGAGTGGTTTCATGTGGATTGCTTGTCGACACACTACGGGGTGGATGTGTTTAGTGAGCCGCACTGGGAACGGATTGAACAGTACATACGAACAGCTGTCAACCACGGAATGAATATGATTTTGACACCGTTGTTTACGCCGCCTCTCGATACGGAAATTGGAGGGGAGCGTCCGACGGTTCAGCTTGTGGATGTAGAGTTGTCAACCGGAAACTATCATTTTTCATTTGACCGGTTGGAACGCTGGGTAGATTTATGCAATCGTTGCGGTGTGAAATATGTGGAGTTCTCACATTTGTTTACGCAATGGGGGGCGAAGCATGCTCCAAAGATTATGGCGACCGTAGACGGACAATTCAAGCAGCTTTTTGGATGGAATACCGATTCACGGGACCCGGAATATACCGCATTCATCACCTCGTTTTTGCATGAGTTAATCCGGTTTATCGATGACCATGAACTTCGGGAGCGAGTGTTTTTCCATCTGTCTGATGAACCAGGCCTCGGGGATCTAGACACTTATCGCGCAGCCAGTGAGCTTGTTAAGCCTATCCTGAAGGATTTTCCTATGATTGATGCGCTATCGGATTACGATTTTTATCGAAGCGGGTTAATCGAACATCCGATCCCGGCCAGCAACGATATCCAGCCGTTTCTAGACCACGGAGTCGAGGGGTTATGGACTTATTATTGTTGTGCACAGTATAAGAAAGTGTCTAACCGCTTCTTCCATATGCCTTCCGCGCGTAATCGTGCGCTGGGTATCCAGCTGTATAAACTGAATTTAAAAGGCTTTTTACACTGGGGATATAACTTTTGGTATTCACAGTTTTCCAAATACCCCATTAACCCGTTCCAGGTTACGGATGCAGGAGGGGGATTTCCGGCAGGTGATCCGTTCCTGGTGTATCCAGGTGAAGAAGGACCGATTGAATCGATCCGTCTGGAAGTGCTAACCGAAGCGCTCCAGGACTTGCGCGCCCTTGAGCTGTTGGAGACAAAGCTGGGCCGTGAAGGAGTCATTGCCCTATTGGAAGAAGATCTCCAGGAAGAGATATCGTTAACCGTTTATCCACATAGCTCGGAGTGGTATATTCGCAAACGCGAACAAATCAATGCTGTGATTAATAATAACTCTAACGGCTAACCTGGAAGACAGCTCTAACTGGAGCAAGCCAAAAAGCACGATGATTTTGCAGGGGAAATCCGGGCAGGTCACGTGCTTTTTATTTTTCCTTGGGTTTTGAAATAGAGAGGAAGAGCTAGCAATTAGGGGGGAAAACATGAAGCTTCGAGATACTGGGAAGGTAAAATGGTTTGTCTATCAGAAAGTCGTTATTGTGTTTATCGTCATGCTGATCCCACTGATCTCGGTAAATATTTGGGTGAATTATAAAGGGATGTCCTTTACCAAAAACGCAATCCTGGATTCTTCTCTGGCAGGGGCATCTTTCTATTCCAAACAATTGGATAAAGAGATTTATTTCATTCGCAATCAGCAATTGCAATTTCAAGAAGATAAGAATATCCAGAAATTAAGCTTTCGGGGCGGCAGTCTTGAGGGATTCGATCAGATAGAAATGATTGATAACGCTTATTATCTGTTGAATCAAATGATCGACTCCAGTGATTATGTTGTCAATGCTGGTGTATACGTTAAGTCTCTGAAAAAAACAATCTCAGGTAAAACAGGGATTACGGCCACACCTAATGAGGAATTCGAAGCCATTGCCTCATTGCTTAATACAAAGGAAAAGCCCTCCTTCTACAGGGATGGAAATTCAATTTATCTTATTGAAACCGGGGGGAACGGGGAACTGTGGTCGTACATCGAAATCTCTAGGGATAAGCTATTGGAGGCATTGAATCAGATCTCAAGCTTATATCAGGGCTCAGAGGTTTTACTCGGGAGCAGTGATCTGGGAAATGTACTTTCGACTTCGGAGGACCGCATCGTTTCTTCGGCAGTTCTTAAGCTAATCTCAGAACAGGACCCGAATTATTCGGACATTCCCGAGATCAATAAGATAAACGGCAAAAGTTACTTTATTGCCCATAACTTCATCAGTTCTCTAAATCTTTCTTTGATTATGTACGTGAACCAGAACGAAATCATACGTCCTTTAAGCCAGTTTAACACCCTTCTCTATATCTCGTTTTTTATCGCCATTGCAGTGATGATTCTTTATTCTTATTCGCTTAATTTAATGATTCACAGACCTCTGTCCAAGCTAGTCAGGACCTTCCGCACGGTAGAGACAGATAATCTTGATCTGGTGGCTGAGCCAAAGAGAAGAGACGAATTCTCTTACATATTCCAAAGCTTTAATCGGATGGTCTCCAGGCTAAAGCATTCGATTGAAGAAAATTATGAACAGAAAATAGCGCTTCAGCATTCGGAATTAAAGCAGCTGCAATCGCAGATCAATCCGCATTTTCTGTATAACAGCTTCTTTAATATTTATATGATGTGCAAAGTGGGGGATGCAGACAGTGCAGCCGAGCTTTCACAGAAGCTGGGAAACTATTATCAGTACATTACGAGAAGCGGCTCAGATGAAGTTCCGCTATTTAAAGAATATCAACATGCGCTGGATTATTGCGAGATTCAGTGTATACGCTTCTCCAACCGGATTTCATATGAATATGAGGAAGTTTCGGATTCGATGAACACGGTATTAGTACCGAGATTGATTATTCAACCGATCGTGGAGAATGTATTTGAACATGCATTTGAGGATGGTACCCAGCGTGGGGTTGTCTATATCGGCGCCGAATGCGGGCAAGACACGATTAGAATCACGGTAGAAGACAATGGCACTCTTTTAACAGATGAGGATATAGAGGCGCTGCAGAGAAACCTTGCCATGGGTTTGAAGCATGTTGAGAAGACAGGTCTAATCAATGTAAATAACAGACTCCAATTAAAATATGGGTCAGGCAGTGGCTTATTCGTATCCCGAAGTCAATACGGAGGGTTAAAGGCAGTACTCATCATAAAATACAGGGGCGAGGATGATAACCATGTACAGAATACTGATCGTTGATGACGAGCCTGTGATTGTGAATGGTTTGGTGCAGCTGTTCCAGGAACAAACCGATTTGGAACTGGATATACGGAAAGCTTATTCCTCCATGGAGGCGCTTGAAATCGCCAGAAAAACCAAATTGGATATAATGATCAGCGATATTCGCATGCCTCAGAAGAACGGGCTTCAGCTTGTGGACGAAATCGTCTACTATTGGCCGTCGTGCCGGGTGATTTTCCTAACGGGATACAGTGAGTTTGATTATGTGTATGAGGCGATCCGTAAAAATGTGGACAATTACATACTGAAAACAGAGGGGATTGAGCCGATATTTAAGGCCGTTAAAGAGGCAGCCCGCAAGCTGGAAGAAGAGAATCTTCGAAGACTTCAGCTGGAAAGGGCGCAGCTGCATCTGGATATCGCGAATTCCTTCTTGAAAGAAGAGCTGATGAAGAGGGTGATTGGTGGAGAGTCCATTATTTCACTCTTGGAAGATGAACGCTATCGGGGTATTGATTTCGGTATCGCGCTGGACCGTACCTCGTTCTTTGTTGTAGGCGTTGCAGACCGCCGGGTTGATGAGCACAAATTCAAGCTTCCCCAGTCTGTTCAGCGCATTTTTCGTAACCACCTACCGGTGTCTATTTCTTGTGAGGAAGTGAGTTACGATGATCGAATATTCGTCTGGCTGCTTCAACCTGATATGGGCTTGCTAAATCGCTTTCGGGGAACTTATGAAGATACGGAAGAGATCCATTGGCAAGGTATAGTCGCTTATATGAGAGGGATCCTGGAGCTTGTGCAAAACGAGTGCGGGGAGTTGCTCGGAGTTAACATATCATTTGGCATTTCGGGTGATTTGCTTCACCAATGGGAATCCATCCATCTTCAATTCGAAGGTATACATTCCATGATCGTTAAGCGGACTTTATTGGGACAGCATATGCTGATCCTGGAGCTTGAGAAATTGAGCCGACTTGAAGATACGCTGCATAAAGCCGGGGGGATTGAACAGGCAGATTTTAAGACCATTCTTATTGAACAAATTCATCAGTACATAGAGGATAATTTGGCCGGAGACGTGTCGCTTACTGCCATTGCCGAAGAGGTTCATCTAAATCCGTCCTATCTGTCAAGGTACTATAAACAAGTTACCGGTCAAAACTTGCTAGAGTATATCCAATCTACGAAACTGCATGTGGCGATTCAACTGATGGAGAAAACAAGCTTGAAACTAAACGAAATTGCTGCCCGGGTCGGGTTCGAATCACCATCGTATTTTACAACCTTTTTTAAACGCAAGATGGGACAATCTCCTCAAGAATATCGGAATTCTAAATGAGTAAATAAAGTGAAAGTAATGTAAAAAAAACAAAATTTAAAGCGCATTCTTATCGAACTAGAATTAAAGCCAGGTACACCGAATTGGCCTTGAATTACAGCTCATAGAAGGGGAGAGCGTTTAGATGCGTAAAATCAGACCGTGGAAAATGATGCTGGCAGTAACCATGATTATGTCATTATTATCTGCCTGTGGAGGTCCGGCAAAGGAAGCCGGCGCCCCATCCGCACCGAAGGGAAACACCGAAAACAATTCGGCTGCAGGAGAAACAGCGCCAGATCCGCTAGGGAAGTACCCGGAAACCGTTGTTGTCACAGAAGTACTTGGATATAACCCGCCGGAGGATCCAAGAACACCGAGCGGTATTACGCCGGATCAGAATGCTTATCTGAGAGATCTCAAAGAGATGATGAACATTGAGGTGAAATACAAATGGACGGTGCCTTCAGCCCAGTATGAACAAAAATTTTCACTGGCGATGGCATCCGGAGATTTGCCTGATGTGATAGAGGTCGATCAGAAAAACTATGAAAAGCTTAAAAAGCAAGGCATGCTGGCTGATTTGACGGAAGCATACGCAATTTATGCATCTCCAGATCTCAAGAGTTACATGGAATCTGACGGCGGATTCGCCATGAAAAGGTTTAGCGAGGATGGTAAGCAGTTGGGAATACCTGCATTTGAAGACCCGTTCCTGTCCACGCAAATTCTATGGATTCGCCAGGATTGGCTGAAGAATTTGGGGTTAGAAGCACCGAAGACCATGGATGAGCTTGAGAAAGTTGCACTGGCGTTTACAAATAATGACCCCGATCAGAACGGTAAGAATGACACTTACGGCCTAGCCCTGCAAAAGAATTTATTCTTCTGGGGATTTGATGTGAGAGGTTTCTTCAATGGCTTCGGAGCGTACCCATCTGTCGGCGATAATCAATCTGCCTGGATCAAAGGCAGTGACGGCAAGCTCATCCCGGGATTAATCCAGCCAGAAGTGAAGACAGGGCTTGGGAAGCTGCAGCAATGGTATAAAGACGGAATCATCGATAAGGAGTTCGCCCTTAAAGATGAGAATAAAGCGGTTGAGGACCTGATTTCAGGTAAGGTGGGCATTTCTTACGGAGAATGGTGGTATCCGAACTGGCCGCTTAACTCTAGCGTTGATAAGGATCCGAAAGCCGACTGGATCGCCATTCAGCTTCCGGGGGTGGATGGACCGGCAAAATCGCTCGTTCCAAAAATCCGCAGCAACAAAATCTTCGTTGTAAACAAAAAAGCGAAGAATCCGGAAGCTGCCGTCAAGATGCTTAATTTCTACATCGAAGTCGGTAAAAAGGAATTTAAGGACAAAAACCGAGCTGAGGAAGGTTATGTATACAACTGGTTTAACCCAAGGATCGCTAACCCGGTTGATATTGATACCATTTACATGGAAGTAAACAAAGCGCTTGATGCTAACCAAACTGAAATCGATATAAATGATGCCAACTACAAGACCGTTGCAGACACGTTTAAAGCTACACAGGACTATCTGGCGAATGACACATCCAACGCTACCAAAGGCATTAACTGGGGTCTTTACTACAGCCGTGCTGCAAAAGACGGCGGCTGGGGATTAACGAAGAAAATCAAAGAAACCGACCAGTTTGTGTATAACGAATACTATGGTCTTCCGACACCAACCATCGTTGAAAAAGGCGGCCAGTTAGACAAGTTGATGCAGGAGTCTTTCACCAAGATTATCATGGGTGCTTCATTAGATGAATTTGATAAGTTCGTGGATAGCTGGAATGCGCTCGGCGGAAAACAAATTATCGATGAGGTAAATGAATGGTACAACACTGAAGCTGAGAAATAATTCATAGGAACAGTTAAGTGGGCGAGGTGAGTCGATTGCAGTCGACGCACCTCCCATTTTTAAATGAGTAAGCTCACGAGGAGGGTCACCCATGAAATCGCTGAAAAAGGAAATGCCGCTTCACATCATGTTAATACCGGGCGTGATCGTAACCTTGATTTATGCGTACGGCCCCATGGTTGGACTCGTAATGGCATTTCAACAATTTGAACCGTTATCGGGATTTTTTAAATCCGATTTTGTCGGATGGGATAACTTTAATTATGTGTTTCACTTGCCGGATTTCAAACAAGTTCTATGGAATACGCTTATCATCGCCATTTCCAAAATGGTGTTGTCACTACTAGTTCCCCTCATCCTGGCCTTATTGCTAAACGAGCTTACCAAGAAGTGGTTTGCGGGCTTTATTCAATCGGCTATTTTCCTTCCGTTCTTCCTTTCCTGGACCGTACTTGGGGGTGTTATCATCGAATTATTCTCTCTAAGCGGACCGATCAACGGCTTGATCGCCTCGATGGGGTTCGAACCGATCATGTTCATGCTTGATAATAGCTGGTTCAGAGGCATTATTATCGGGTCGGATGTTTGGAAAGGTATGGGTTATAACATGATCATCATGCTTGCTGCGATTACTGGAATTAACGCAACGCTGTACGAAGCAGCGGAAGTTGATGGGGCAGGAAAATGGAAGCAAATGCTTCATATCACGCTTCCGGGTATATCACCGATCATTATTTTGCTAGCCGTATTAGGTCTGGGCGGGATACTTAACGCTGGATTTGAGCAGATCCTTATGATGTATAACCCGACTGTGTATGAAGGCGCGGACATTATCGATACTTTTGTCTATCGGTTAGGCATGTTTAGCCAACAATTTGGTCCGGCCGCGGCAGTAGGGCTATTTAAATCTGTCATTTCATTATTCATGGTATCGGTAACCTATTACGCTGCTTATAAATTCAACAATTACCGCATTTTCTAGGAGGCGGAGATGTGTTACACAAACAATCACTCAGCAGAAAGCTATTTATCGTATTTAATGTGCTATTCCTAACTTCCATTACTTTGCTTGGCATCATCCCGTTTGTTCATTTGCTATCCATTTCGCTTAGCTCCAATACGGCTGCGATGGCTGGAGAAGTTAAGCTGTGGCCCGTCGATTTTACTTGGGATGCTTATGTATATTTGGGGGAGAAGGTTGAGTTCTTCCGTTCCTTGGTTGTATCGGTCGAACGGGTAGTGCTGGGCTCAGCAGTCAATATGCTGTTAATTTTTATTACAGCATTCCCGCTTTCCAAATCGAACGATCAGTTTAGATTCAGAACGGTATATGTATGGATCTTTGCAGTTACGATGTTTTTCGGTGGAGGTCTAATCCCTACTTATATCATCGTAAAGGACACAGGTTTGCTGGATTCGATTTGGGCGCTGATTTTACCTGGTGCATTAAATGTATGGAATATGGTATTAATGCTTAATTTCTTCAGAAGCATTCCGAAAGAACTGGACGAAGCGGCAACCATCGATGGTGCAGGACATTGGAGAGTACTCTGGCAAATCTACTTGCCGATATCCCTTCCTTCCATCGCAACGATTGGCTTGTTTACCATTGTTGGTCACTGGAACGCCTGGTTTGACGGGATTCTGTATTTGAACTCACCGGATAAATATCCGCTCCAGACCTATCTTTCTACATTAATTATGTCTCTGAATGCTCAGATGTCATCGATGTCCGTGGAGCAGCTCAAGGTTATGGAGAACCTGAGTGAGAAAACGATTCGTATGGCGCAGATCTTTATGGGGGCATTGCCTATTATGGTCGTATACCCGTTCTTGCAAAAGTATTTTGTTAAAGGGATGACAGTTGGAAGTGTAAAAGAGTAGAACGAAGATTCTTCCATCAAAAACAAGCATGTACGGAGGGCAGAGTGAGATGAAGAAAGTTACGGTTGCATTAATTGGAGCGGGTCTGCGGGGCATTAATTATTCAGAGTATGCGATTCAGCATCCCAATGAACTTCAAGTTGTAGCGGTTGCGGAGCCGAACCTGGAACGACGGAATAAATTCAAAGAAAGACATGAGCTAGGGGAAGAGGCGTGTTTCGCTAGTTGGGATGATTTTTTTGCCTCACCTAAGGTAGCGGACGCCGTATTCATCTGCACGCAGGATAATCAGCATTACGAACCGACCATGAAGGCGCTGGAAGCGGGTTATCATGTGCTACTAGAGAAACCCATGTCCCCTGATGCCAAAGAATGCGTACTCATGGGACAAATGGCTAAAGAAGCCAATCGCGTCTTTTCGATCTGCCACGTACTAAGATACACCAATTTCTTTACTACAATTAAAGAACTGCTGGATCGCGGGGCCATCGGGCAATTAATGTCCATTCAACATAATGAGAATGTGGGTTACTGGCATCAAGCCCACAGCTTTGTAAGAGGGAACTGGCGGAGGAAGGATGAATCCAGTCCAATGATCCTCGCCAAGTCCTGTCATGACCTGGATATTCTCTCTTGGTTAGCCGATTCGGAATGTGAACGCGTTTCCTCCTTCGGTTCACTATCTCATTTCAAATCAAGCGAGGCGCCGGAGGGAGCACCTCTACGCTGCACTGATGGATGTCCGGTTGCAGATCAATGTCTCTATTATGCTCCCAATATATATCTAACAGAAAATACAGATTGGCCTACTTCGGCAATTAGTGATGATCCAAGTTACGAAGCTCGTTTGAAGGCTCTGCAAGAGGGTCCATATGGAAGATGTGTCTATCATTGTGATAATGATGTCGTTGATCACCAGGTAGTAAATCTGGAATTCGCTAATTCCGTAACGATAGCATTTACGATGAGTGCATTTACTAAAGAAGTAAGCCGCACAATCAAGCTTATGGGCACGACAGGCGAAATTCGTGGTGCTATGGAGAAAAATGAAATTGAGATTCTTCATTTCGGCAGCGGTAAGGTAGAGAGAATCTCTTTTGAGGATATGGGAGGCCACGTTGGCCACGGTGGCGGAGATTTTGGATTAATTAAAGACTTCATAAGGCTGGTTCGAGCGGATGGAAAGACTCAGGGCCTTACTTCAGCTCATCATTCCGTCCAAAGTCACCTTATGGCATTTGCAGCGGAGCAATCCCGTATTGAAGGTAAGATTATTGATCTGAAAGAGTTTGCCCAAAGTGTATTCCAACATGAAGTGGTGAGTTGAACGATGAATGTTCCGCTGATGAGAATTCCGCTGTTAGAACAGGAGCTCTGGTTCAGTGGATCATGTTTCTAATGTATTTCTCTTAGTCCGTTTTGGTAGGACTGCCTTTGGGGCTCTGTGTATTTCGCCCGGGTGGAACGGCCGGTTGATATGTGGTTCAAATCGAACAACAGGAATAACAGGATAACATCAAGTTATTAAGGAGGAGTACATGTGAAATTGAAACTCGCACGTAAAGGTTTATCCCTTACCCTCGGTATTCTGTTGGCGGTCACCAGTTTTCCTTTCGCACCACCACGCGCGCAGGCAGCGCCGGATTCCGGCAAGGCTCTGTATGTCGGCAGGGATGTTTACACCAATGCAACGGCAGAGGAACTAAAAAAAGCGATAGGAACCGGTCATAACGTGGCTAATAAACCCGAGTTCCACGTGCTATTGGACGAGTCACCTGGCTTGGCGGACTTCACCAGGCCGAACGTTCTTGACTGGGTTCATTATGTCAGTAGGGACGGCGCCAATTCCGGAGAAAATTTGACCGGCGCTGCAGGCCAAGTGAAGCACGTCAAGAGAGAAGTAGAAGGTGACCGCTTGGAGATCAGCGGAGCTGACGGCTCCGCAAAAAATGGCGGAAACTATGCCGATTTAGGGCTGTTCGGCCCCAAATACACGGATGGGATCATATTGTCTGATGGCGTGGAGGTAAACTCAACCGAGAACGTCAATATGCGCAGGGCGCATGCTGCCTTTACCGGGACCAACGCAACCGCCACATTCATTGCGCCATCTTCGAACGGTTCGCCCCGTACACTGGAGATTTATCTAGCCGTGAATGGCGGACAAAATGTAACCGCTACCGCAACGATGAATGGCGTTTCTGTAGCTTCGGTCCCTGCTTTTGATAGAAGAGTAGAAGACACCACTGCCAGTAAAAATAGTCTTACGGGGCTTAAATATGTTTTCACCTACACGGGTGATGAAAATGAATATCCGCTGGTGGTTACATTTACTTTGGCTGCTGGCGACAATACGGACTGGAGCGGTATTCGCCCTGTTGCTGCGAGTATCCTTGACGGAACTACGAACCCTGTTGACGTGTCCGGTGGTACGGCGGTATATGACAAACCGTTCAGCAAGCCAGGTGACACTAGCGAGTTCCTGTCAGGCAAAACCATTAAGCTGACCGCTGGAGATGCGCCAGTCGGCAAGGTGTTTGATGCGTGGATAGGTGAGGATGCTTCGCTGATTGACAATCCGAGCAGCGCCATGACCCTGTTCACCATGCCTAACCATCCCGTGACCCTCACCGCTACATATAAGGACATGGCGAAGAGAACTGTAACGGTGACTGGCGGCACCGCGAAGGAGGTCGGAGGGTCCAACAAAGGCGAGAGCATCAGTGTACATGCGGGCAGCACGATTATGCTTAAGACTGAAGCGCCACCTGAAGGCCAAGACTTTAAAAACTGGACAACTATCAACAATACCTCAGGCGTCACGTTTGCTGATCCCAATGCTAGCACGACGACCTTCGTGATGCCTGATAAGGATGTGGAAATTGGAGTGGAATACCGTGCGAAAGGCACAGCTGAGCCGGGAATCAAGGACAATAAGGATACCCAAACTGGAACGAAGAAGTACAATGACTACCTGTTCTCAAAGCATTCCGCGGGAGAACCAAGGAACCCGGTGGCCGGGCTAACCCCATTCTCCGACGTTTCCAATAACACTGCCATTCCGGGCGTACCGCAGATTGACGACAACCTGAGCGCCCCGAACGTCCTTGATTGGATGCGCTTTACTAACAATGGCACGGGTGCCAAAGAAAACCGCAAGAAGGGCGCCGGTTTGCTGTCAGCGAAATTCGCCGGCACGGTAAGCAATACTCGCGTTCATGGACAGAATGAGGAGCGTAAAAATATCCGCCTGACCTATGTTGACGGTACAAGCCCGGCGGAGGATAGCAGCAGCTATAGCGTAATACGTACAGGGGCGACGACTGCTGAGTTTACCGCTCCGTCTGCGGAGGGTATCGAGCGGACACTGGATGTGTATCTCACGTTCCAGGCGACAAATGCCCGGACGCTCACGATCAACGCTACCATGCCTAAGCAGGGCGGCGGTAACTACGTATACACCAAAACCGAAAGTTTGGTCAAAATGGACACCATCAGCAAGACCAGCGGGCGATACGCTGCCAAGTTTTCGTTCGCTTATGTGGGCGACGCGGGTGAACAGCCTTTGACCGTCAAATTCTCGCTGAACAATACCAGTGGAAACATGGGCGTCCATGGCGTACGGCTCACCGAGGGAACATCGGAGCCGCAGATCTACATGACCACGCCTGATCTGGACAATGACAAGTACGCGATCATCGTGCCTGACTCGCTGTTTCAGCGGCGTAAATTCCCTGTCAAGGTAGTTGACGCCTCCGGCACCCAGGTGAACGACCCAGCAGTCACCTATTCCTACGAAGGCGTATCCGCTGGTGTGAAGGGACAGACCGACATCTCTGGCATCAGCATTGGAGATGACGGTATGCTGTATGTCCGTCCGAATACCGAAGCTTCGATGACGATTGCTGTTACTGCTTCTGCAGCTGTGGATGGGATACCCGTGTCTGTAACGCGTAACGTGCGAATCATCAAGAATGCGGGCATTAAGGATTGGCCGACTCGCAATGCGGAGGAGGGCCCCCTAGGTAAGAACGCCAACGACTGGAAGCTGTACTTCAACGACGATTTTAACGGGCCCGAGCTGGATGCCACAGCCTGGGTCCCGCAGTATCTTCAGAGCTGGGCCATCAACAAGGACAACAGTGAAACACAATATGAGTTCGTTCAAGACGAGATTGGTAACCGTTATCTGGCACTGGGTGCTAAGGAACAGCGGCCAGACTTCTCCGAAGGCTTCAACGGCACCAACGACGGCGGTGACCAGCCCATCGTTGCACTCACTTCTCGCGACCGCCATCACCAACACTTGCTGGAGGACGGACGCGGCGATGCCTTAGATCCGGACCTACCTGATTTTGACGGCCTCGTGACTACTAAATACGGTTACTTTGAGACCCGCCTGCGTTTGCCTAGCACTGGTGACGGTGCGCACTTCGCTTGGTGGATGATCGGCGCACAGGACGACTCGCACCCGACGCAGGCCTTGTCAGGTCCAGAGCCGACTGGCACTCGGCATGGGGCAGGTACGGCATCTAATATGTACGACTTCGGGCCTGGCAATTGGGGAAACTACGTTTTCTATACCACTGACCAGGGCGTGGAGTATGACATTCTGGAGATCACGGCGGACAAAAACAGCCCTAACGGGGAATACAACCGCTGGCTGCCGGTCATCCACAAGAATGGCTCACGTTTATCACCATCCAATCCTGCAAGCGGGCGTTGGTGGGCTGGTTCTGACGTAAGCACCACGCCTAACCCGGCGATAAGCCCTTACGGACGGTATGATTACACTAAACATACCGAAGACGGTTACACCAGTGGCCGCGATGCGTACCAGGAGTTCCACGTATACGGCTTTGAGTGGGACGAAACCGGCACTAAGATGTACATTGACGGTCATCTGGTTTATGTTTCCAGCCGCACCGCCGACTACCGCATGCAGACGATTCTCAGTATCTATCTGGGACGTAACGGTGAGGGCGACGGATACGGACACGATCACGGCTACTGGCCTAAGGAAGCCATGTTTGACTACTTCCGTATCTACAAAAAGAAGGATCCGGTTCCCACCTCTATTGTGATTAACGGCCTGCAGGATGCGGAAGGCAACCCTGTGGAAGGTCGCTACAACACATCGTGGGACTACTTTAAGCAGGACTCAACCGTAAACCTGTCCGCGACTGTGCTGGATCAGTTCGGAACCCCTTACGATATCTCCGGCAAACCGAACCTGTCTATCAAGTGGCGCTTCTCCGACGATATCGGCGGCTCAAAGCCGTTGACCGGCGGAAGCGTGGATCTGGTTGGCGCGGCCAAAGTGACCTATCCCGCGAATTACAGTGCGACCAGGATGACTGGCCTTACCCTGAATGCGGATACCGGATTGCTGACCGTCGCGGCCGATGCCGCCAAGAACCAGGATATCTTCCTAACCGCCTATCTGGCCGATTCCAACGACCAAAGCGGCTACTACGGCGGCAAACTTACGGTCGCCAGCGATACCGCGGTCAATGAAGCAAAGCGCAACAGGGGCAAGATCCAAGAGACCAAACACATCAAGATTTCCGGTGACGCACCTAAGCCGCATCGTATCTTCTTTGATAATCCTGTGATGACCATTGCGCCGGGCGAGACTCTTAGCGTTAAGGCCACAGTGTATGATCAGTACAACAACCCGATGCCTGCACAGACCCTGAGCTACGTTCTTACCAAAGACGTCACGCTCCGAGAGACTGTGGACCTGAGCCTTAGCGGCATAACCCTGTCCGGCAGCAATCTGATCGCTGAGTCAAACGCTGTACCAGGCAAACAAATCATGGTTCGGGCCCAGTTGGACGACAAAGTGTATCAGAACCTGGCATTGAAGGTGGAGTCTACTCCGAACCAGTAGATACTGAAGCTCCACCCTAGACTGCAGGCCCGAATCAACAGGTTCACAAGAAGTCAGCGATTTATTCCTTAATGCAACTTTTACATTTAAAGTTGAAGCGGGAGATGAAGCAGTTACATTAATTTTACGATGTTAGACTATGCATTTTAGTTTTACTAAGCGATAAGCAATAAAGCCGCAGTAGTTTATAGCTGTGGCTTTATTGCTGTATGACACGTATGGAGAGTAACTTGGTGATGAACATCCGTTGTGTGAAGAGGATGTATTTACCAAATCCACTACCCAACCGAAGGGGTACCCATCGCGAGGTGGTTCGCTGTAAACCCAAGGGACCACGGATCATGGCTATTGGCGGCAAAGAGCAGAGCAGCCAAGTCTTGGAAAAATATTATACTTAAAACTTAAAAACACACAAGTTAAGAGGTGCAGAGAACATGGCGACTTTTCATTATTCAGGATCCACATTTTATTACAATGATCAGCCTGTAACCATTATTTCGGGAGCCATTCATTATTTCCGGGTTGTACCGGAGTACTGGCGGGACCGTCTCTTAAAATTGAAAGCCTGCGGCCTAAACACGGTAGAAACCTATGTGCCATGGAATTTACACGAGCCGCAAAAAGGAGAATTTTGTTTTGAGGGCATAGCGGATATCGTTCGGTTTATTGAACTTGCTGGGGAATTAGGGCTGTATGTAATCGTTCGTCCTTCGCCTTATATTTGCGCTGAATGGGAATTCGGAGGTCTGCCTTACTGGCTGTTGTCTGATTCGGATATGCGTTTGAGATGCTACCATCGGCCGTTTCTCGATCATGTGGATGCTTATTATGATGTATTACTTCCTAAATTAAAGCCATTGTTATGTACAGAAGGTGGCCCGATCATTGCATTGCAGATTGAGAACGAATACGGAAGTTACGGTAACGATAAACGCTATTTGAATCACTTAAAAGAAAGCATGATATCCCGCGGTATGGATGTTCTCTTATTCACGTCCGATGGTCCTGAAGACGCCATGCTGCAGGGGGGGATGGTCCCTGGTGTCTTGGCAACGGTAAACTTTGGCTCCCGGACAAAAGAGGCCTTCGATAAACTCCTTGAATACCAACCCGATGCGCCTGTGATGTGTATGGAGTATTGGAACGGATGGTTTGATCACTGGGGTGAGGAGCATCATACGCGTTCCGCGGAGGATGCTGCGCATGTATTGGATGAAATATTAAGCCTGAACGGATCCGTTAATTTCTATATGTTTCATGGAGGAACCAATTTTGGATTCTATAATGGAGCCAATGCTCATTCACTTGACGCGTATGAACCAACCATTACCAGCTATGACTATGACTCGCCATTAAATGAATCGGGGGAGCCCAGGGAGAAATATTTCGCTGTTCGTGAGGTTATCTCGAAATATGTGAATCTCGGACCCTGCGAGCTGCCATCTCCGATCCCAAAGAAAGCGTACGGAAAACTGCAGATGAAGGAGCAAGCTTCACTAAAGGCTAATTTGGACCGGATCTCAGCCCCAATTGCCTCTGCATACCCTGAAACCATGGAGAAATTGGGTCAAGCTTATGGGTTTATTCATTATAGTACGTATATTTCAGGACCGAGACCGAAAGATGAACTGGTCATCCAGGATGTGCACGACCGTGCACAAGTCTATCTGAATGGGCAGCTGGCAGCCACGCTGGATCGAATAAACCCGGATGTTAAACTGGAGTTCGAGGTGCCAAACGAAGGGTTACATGTCAGTATACTTGTGGAGAATTTAGGGCGCATTAACTACGGACCTTTTATGAAAGAATATAAAGGCATTACCGAAGGCGTTCGTTTTGGACGACAGTTTCTATCGGATTGGACGATGCATCCGCTGCCATTAACGGATTTAACTGGCCTAATATTCGAAGAACTATCTGAACAAACAGAGCCCTGCTTTTTCCGTACAACTCTAGTTGTGGATGACCCTTGCGATACATTCTTAAGCCTGGAAGGATGGACAAAAGGGGTTGTATTCATCAATGGATTTAATCTCGGACGCTATTGGAATATCGGACCGCAGAAAACATTGTATGTGCCAGGTCCTCTATTGAAGCAAGGCAATAATGAAATTATGATCTTTGAACTGCACGGTACTTCAGATGCCTCGGTAACTTTCTTGGAGCGGCCCAATATCGGGTAACTGTTGAATAAAACCTAATCAAACGAACAATAAATATCGTAGAGATAATCCCTATTATAGCGTTATAAAATGAGATATACTGAGGTGGGAATTGGTTAGAGTTCGTAAGGGAACACGAAACCAGTGTACATTATCAGCATAAAGAGCAGTCTACCGTTAAGTGGTGTGTGAAACAGACCGTTCCCTTAAGGGTGGTCTGTTTCTTTTTTATATTAGGTAAGAAGCGTCAAAATGAATATGCTAAACATAAACAGCATACGACCCGGCCTTAAGTAATTTATGTGGAGGAAGATATAATGGATACAACCATTAGAAGAGCAAATGTTAATGACCTTGAGTTCATTGTAGAAACTGACTTGTTAAATGAAGGGTACACATTCAAAGACAATAAAGTATCACAAGAAGAATTAATAGAACATAGAAAAAAACTAAACCAATTTATAGTTGATAAGGATAAAGGAGTGCTAATGTTAGAGGATTCAGAACAAAGTGTACGAATCGGATATATTATGTATCGTATAAGTAATAGAGACAAACCATATCCTTGGAAAACAGCGTTTAGTGAGATGGATCGTTCCCTTTTTCAAGAAGACGGACGTTTTTTAGAAGTATTTAATTTATGGATCGATTCAGGATATCGCAGGCAGGGGTTTGCAACATTACTTAAGAAAGCAATTGAATTAGAAGCAAAAAACCATGGTCTTAATCTAATTTATACACATACAGAAGAAGAGAATGAACATGTTATAGAATTAAATAGAAAACTTGGATACCAAGAAGTGTGCCGAGGGACAATCTGGGACCAAGTTATTCGAGTAAGTTTAATTAAACATATTGAGGATTAAATAGTAGCGCTGTGAGGGCGTTTACTTCTTATAACAGATGCTACGATAACTTGTGTCGATTTATTAGAGTCCGCAATGATCAAGCTCGAAGATTATAGTCAGCAATTTCATGTAAGGGATAAGCTCAAGCCCATTTTTTGGGGACCTTTACAGCAGGAGAAGAAAATAAACAGAAACCATGGTGTTAATAAAGGTCCCCGGGATTTTCCCTATGGAACAAGTCTAGTTATCTATCTTCCTTGCAAACATTACAACAAAATTGTAGTACTTATAAATACAATCAACATCAGTAAATCCACTTTCATTTAGCCAACCTAATTGCTGGTTTAGGGTAGTCATCTTATCCAGTTTTGTTCTCTCAATTGCTGAAGAGATCTCCTGTTGATCCAGCCCACTATGCTCAACGTAATTTCTCCAATCTGATTTGTACAAGGACTCTAAGAATTCGGTATTCCCTAGGACTTGATCAGCATTTATAAATATACTGTTGCTTTTCATTATTGAATAAACCTTCTGATATAGATATTTCTTTTGGAATCATTCAAGTGATGGATAGATAGTGAAGATATTACTAAATCAAATTGTTCACGATACTCAAACTTGGTGTAATCACCTGCTATGTATTGAATATTTGGTTTGTTTTGAAATCTGGTCTTCGCAATATCCAGCATATTCTCGGATAAATCAATCAGTGTTATTTTTGCTTTGGGGTATTTGTTAAGGATGTAGCTTGAGAATAATCCTGTGCCTGCGCCTAAATCTAAGACCCTGGGTGAATCAGTCTCCAATGAAGCTAAATCAGTAGCTATTTTATAAAAATCTTCAAAACAAGGAATAAGCTTCGCTCTTTGTTTGTCATATTTTTGAGCTACTTCATTAAATTGTTCTTTGATATCAAGACGGTTAAACTCCATTTTAATAATCCTCTCCCTTTTAATTTCATAATCAAATGATATATTAATGACAAGTTAAAAACTAATATTTGGAAATGATAGCATTGATAGGTTAAAGCTATAAATGAACAATAATTAATTGATTAAGTGGATATATTGTTAGACCAATAAATACAAGAGGAGACTATAGCATGAATAGATTGATTAAAGATTCTGTAGTAAAACTAGCAGAAGATCTTCAATTGCCTGAAAGGGTATTTAATATCGATGATTTACCGTGGGTTCCTTTTGACGATGGAGAAGAAGCCAATTGTTATTTCAAGCCTCTTAGATTTGATCTTGCAACTGGCACCTGGATATACCTTTTTAAAATAAAGAGTAATCAAGTCTTGACGCGCCACCGACATACTGGTGGATCTGTTGTTGGATATAACATTAAGGGGCAATGGAGATATGAAGGACGTGATTGGATCGCGAAACCAGGGAGTTTTATATTTGAACCACCTGGGGATATCCATACCCTGATTACTGATGATGAAGAAGTAATTACCTTATTCATTCTTGGAGGCTCATTGCAATACTTCGATGAAGATAATGTAGTTATTGGTCAAGATGATATATATACAGTACTAAAGAAATATAGAGATCATTGTCAAGAGATGGGAATCGAAGTGCGGGAAGATCTTGTTTATTGATGGAAGGAGTGATGATGTTGTCGATCGAGATCACAAATAATATTGATACTGATAATAAAGATTATGTAAGGAACAAGATGATAGAGTTTAATCTTAGACACTTTCCAGATGATTTGAAAGGTCGTTATCAAGAATTAAAACTACATTTAGTTCATGATGGCGACGCGATAATCGGAGGAATTGTGGGAGAGTTTTGCTGGAATTGGCTTGAAATTCATTATCTTTTCGTTGAGGAAGAGTATCGGAAATTTGGGTATGGAAGAACACTTCTAAGGGAAGCGGAGAAGATGGCTCTAGAAAGAAAATGTGATTTTATTAAACTGGATACATTGAGTTTTCAAGCATTGGATTTTTATTTGAAGGAAGGATTTCAGATTTATGGATCTATTGAGAACGCTGGAGGGCATACCCATTACTATCTAAAGAAAGATATTTGAAATCTAAATTTAGGGAGGATTTAAAATAAAACCTGAGATTTTCGAGTTCCAGGCAAAGAAATTTTAGCATAAGAATTTAGTTGTGGAGGTAGCAAATGAAAGTTAAGCGAATTGTTCCGAATATAGATGCAAGGAATATAAGTGCGGCTAAATCGTTCTATCAAGATGTACTCGGACTCGATTTGTTGATGGACCATGGCTGGATAGTAACTTATGGATCAAGTGATGAAATGAGTATCCAAATTAGTTTCGCTTCAGAGGGCGGCTCACAGACTCCTACACCTGATCTCTCGATTGAAGTTGATAATGTTGATATTTGTTATGATCGGATGAAGAGTGCCGGATTTTCAATAGAATATGGTCCTACAGATGAACCTTGGGGAGTTCGACGTTTTTTTGTCCGCGATCCATTTGGTAAGCTTGTAAACATTCTGGCTCATACATAAATTATCTGGCTAAGGATATGGATTTAATAGCAACAGGTGAAAGTTAGTTTAGTTATTGGAGCAAGGTAATAGGTTTCGATTAACAGTAAGAGTATAAGGATGAGAGAAATGGAAATAGGGAGAAGGGTCTTAGTATTTACAGATAAAACTCGTATCGATCCAATAAGCAAAGAGTCAAGAGAGGTCCTCACTAGTATTTATTATCCTTCAGAACCCACGGGGAATAAGGGGAAGTACGCTACTTTATTTGAACCTTGTACCTCTTTGGCTGTTGATATGCTCAGTAGTATGGGAGTAAACAAAGAATATATTAGTAATCTAGAAACTGTAATATATAATAATGCAAATATTAATATGACCGTTAGGAACTGTCCCATTATTTTTATAACTCCTGCTTATGGTGTAGTTAGAGATATGTATTCCTTTTGTGTGGAACACCTAGTAAAGCAAGGTTTTATTGTTATTACAATTGGTGCCACTCATGAATCGCTATTTTCAATTTTCCCAGATGGTCGTTTTATTCAGCAATCGAAAGAGATATCCGAAATTGACAGTTTGGATATACATTATTGGAATCAATTATTGGAACTTAGAGTTGAAGATGTTAGGTATGTTATGAATAATCTAGAAGAAATTCTGAATTCTGATAAGGACCTTATGGCAATAGTAGATGTCAATGAAATAGGGATAATTGGTCATTCGTTAGGTGGCGCTGCTGCGTATGAAGTACTAAAAAGAGATAAGAAAGTCAAAGCCAGTGTTCTATTAGATCCCAGTTTCCATTTAATAAGGGCAGATATAGAAGAAAAAGTATCGGTTCCATTATTGGTAGTTCGACAAGAGAAATGCTCGATCGAGGAATTAGAAAATGATTTCTCTCCAGAGTTGTTATCCTTGTTCTTAAGTGGTTATAACGCTCTATATAATTCGTGTGATATAAATAGTTCTTTTATTAAAATGCAAGGAGCTCATCATATGACATTTAGTGATATCCCGATACATTACAAGGAAGCTGGGATTAAACTAAGGCATTCGACTATTACTAAGTACATTTCTGCTTATTTCGAGGAGTATTTAATGAAGAGAGAGAACATTTTTCATGAATTGATGAAAGATAACATTAGCGATGGAGTCTATGAAATAAATAGTGTTGGATTAGTTATTTGAGAGGTTATCGAGGAGACGTTACCTTTCAGATAGCACAATTCTCTCGTTCAGGGGGGAAACATAAGGAGGAACAAATGAACAACCTTAAAAGTTTTTTGAGAGATGTAAGAGATAATAATTATGGGATTCCTGAAGGAACAGACATTGATCAGGTAGTTCATGAAATGATACAAAACATTGGTTCGATTGATGACGAATTAAGGGATAGGCTCATTTATGGGACTTTGCATAAATGGATAATGAATGAAGAACTAAGTATAGAATTAGTTAGAAAGGTATTGTATATAACTTTAGATGATGATCATTTATTCTGTGGGATAGGGGATATTGATCAAGATACAGTGTTTACACGTTCTTTTTCTGCTCTGTTTATTCCCCTTGCTTTTCATTATAACGATATTTTTAATTATCTTACTGAACAGGAATATGAATATATTTACTCTAGAATGAGAAAGTACTATGAACTTGAGAAGGATTATAGAGGATACATATTAGATAAGGGATGGGCCCATTCGATCGCACATGCAGCTGACAGTTTACATTCTATTTCATCCGCATCTTATTATTCTCAGAAGCATTTATTAGTTATCTTAGAGTTGATAAGGGAAAAGGCTTGTGTTAGTAACTATTATTTTATAAACGATGAAGACGAGAGAATGGCAGCAGTTGTAATTCAAATTGTAAAGCGTAATATCCTCAAGGAAGATGTTCTAATTAATTGGGTGCAGCAGCTTGGATGTATTGAAAGAATTGCATATCCACGATATGACATAATGAGAGGCAATATCAAGAATTTTTTGCGAAGTGTATATTTCAGATTATTGGATATTAGTGGAACTGAGGGTATAAATAAAGAAATAATAAAAACATTAAACCAGCTCTAATACGAAACTAAATTACTCTACAGCGAGGAGGTTACTTAGTTTGACAATATGTATAAACCGAAATGGTGATATATATGAAGGATTTCTAATCATCTCTGAAGATAAGACGAAACAAATCATCAATTAACATTAGGTGAGATCTGTGAGAAGGGGAATAAACCAGAGTATGAACAAAAAGTATGAAATTAAGTTCCCCAATTCAAGATATGTCCAATTGATTTGTTCTATTATCATTACTTTCTTATTAATACATGTAATTCGAATAGATGATTTATTATCTGTTATTAATGTAGCTATATTATTGTTAGTTTGCCTTGTACAAGTAGTAATGCTATTGAAGAGGATATTAAGAAAAGATAATGAGCTAGTGATTACAGAAAGTACAATTAGGCTTAATCAAGTGGAAGTACCAATACATAAAATCGAAAAAATAATAATTGAAGGCTATTTTATACAGAGTGTCGGTATCAAGTTATATGGAAGAAAATTAATTTCAATAGATTTCCATTTTCGGTTCAAGGAGAATGAAGATATTAATATAAAAGAATTAAAACAGTGGGCAAATATGAACAATATACAAGTAGCTAGTGGAAAAATATTTAGATGGATATAGATAGCCGCATAAGTAATGCAGGGTGTTCCTGGCATCAGATAACATCGTATATTCGCTTTGGGTATCAACCGGATGAATGGGATCAACTCTAACGGATACGAATACGTAGGGATGCACGGATGACGGACATAGTAAATACCAGAAGTCCTTAGGAAAATGAAGGCGAGTCAAGGATTCATACTAACATCACAAAACATAATACTCATGCTGCGGGGCTGACACCCCTTGCTCGTCCGATGTATATTCGTGGAAGACAACTCGGACGTTACACGAGCCGGCCTCAGATAGGAGCTATCTAATGCTGGCTTTATTATCAGTATAGGAGGAAGGTAAAGCGTTTGAAACAAATTGCTTTTTTGCTATTGTTGATTTCTTTCCTATGTAGTTATAGAAACTCAGATGTCAGTCATACAAACAATGACCAGAATCATAATTCAATTATAAGTTACAGTAACAATTCATTGAAATCAGTAGAGGTCAGTATGTATCGAACCAATTCTGTAAGAGGTCAACCCGAGTTAATAAATGTATATTTTGAGCAAGCTGAAATCGAAATTATAAAAAACTGGATTATGAATACAACAAAAACGACGACATCCATTCCATCATCCACACACTCAATCTTTCTCTATAGGTTCATTTATCAAGGATTAAATAATACGGAAGAACAAAAAATACTAGCATATGTGACAGCTCAAAATAATGATGTGTTCATTCATCAGATTTCAGCCGAAACTTTAAGAAAATTAAATGGTTTTGATACGTTCCAAGAAAAAGATCGGTCAACTATATTAAGCTATATAGGAGAAGATGACTGGTATAAAACAAACGAATTAATAATTCGATGAGTAGAGCTACTATATTAAAGATTCATGGCTATCAACATTGGTTTTAGATGTATAATCATGGAAGGAGCTCAGATAACAAACACCCCAGCCCTATGATAAGAGCATCCAAGGCTGGGGTGTTTTGGCTATACCTATTCATAAATACTTGGGTCATAAGGGAAGGTTGTTTATAGTGATGAAAATAATAGTAACTGGTGGGGCGATCATACGAGATAATGAAGGCAGGATATTACTGCAGCGGAGATCAGATTATGGTGATTGGGGTCTTCCTGGAGGGGGAATGAACGCAGGTGAATCTATTGAAGAAACGATGGTTCGAGAAGTCTATGAGGAGACAGGCTTAGAGGTAAAGCAATATGAACTTTATACTGTGTATAGTGGACCACGAATGAAGTATAAATATCCAGATGGAAATGAAGTTGTATTTGTAATGTTTATATTTAATGCCAGAGCAGATTTAGAAGGAAGAATTGCTGATGATAATAAAACTCTAATTTACAAAGATGAAAACCAAGAATCATTGAGATTAGAATTTAAATCGATAGAAGAAATACAACTAGAAGATATTAGTACTGTACAAAGAGTTGTCTTTGAAGATATAAAGAATGGTAAAAACACATTATTAAGAACTTAAGGTGCTGTGTAAATCCAATTGCTATGCAAGTGAGGAGAGGGAACAGATGACTTTCGTTTATTTAATGAATAATCAAAAGCCGTTAAATGAAGAAGTAATTATGAGTCATGTGGAGTACCTAAGAGGTCTAGAGTCACAAGGCGAACTTATTCTCTCTGGTCCTTTTACTGATTATCCTGGAGGGATGGTCATTGTTATAGCAGAAGATTTAAATGAAGCAACCAACATTGCAAATTCTGATCCATTTATTGCATCAGGGTACAAATCATATGAAATTAGAACATTAATGCTGGCGAATGAAGAAAATAATTATTTACTCGGAGAACTTGATCCAAGAAGCACATCCTGAAAAATGGTTTTGTTTATAAGGAGGTAATACATGGATTACACTACAGAGATTGAAGCAACGTTAAAGGTGAAACCGCAGCCTAAACACACTATTGCGGCAGGGCGCCGTCATACCGTTGGTTCAAAATCTGATGGAACCGTGGTTGCTGTGGGTGATAATAAATCTGGCCAATGTGATGTAAGTGGCTGGCACAATATTGTAGAGGTTGCGGTTGGTAATGTTCATATGGCGACGAATACGGGAAATGCTCATACTGTCGGTCTAAAATCAGATCGCACAATGGTTGCTGTTGGTTGGAATACAAATGGCCAATGCGATGTACAAGAGTGGGGCGATATCGTAGCAGTTTCGGCGGGGTGGCGTCGTACTCTCGGGGTGAAATCGGATGGCACGTTAGTTGCTGTAGGTCGAAATAATGAAGGCCAGTGCAATGTAAGCGGTTGGCGTGATATAGTGGCGGTTTCAGCGGGTGACTGGCATACCGTTGGGCTTAAATCAAACGGCACGGTGACAATTGTAGGCAATAATCGCTATGGTCTATACGATGTAGTTAACTGGCGTAATATTGTAGCGGTTTCGGCAGGTTACCTTCACACCGTCGGTCTTACATCGGG
The DNA here is from genome assembly GCF_001277345.1 of Paenibacillus solani. Lineage (GTDB taxonomy): Bacteria > Bacillota > Bacilli > Paenibacillales > Paenibacillaceae > Paenibacillus_AQ > Paenibacillus_AQ solani. Next base: position 3,220,048 of record NZ_LIUT01000001.1, on the reverse strand, counting down.
TGGTACGGTGGTGGCTGTGGGTTGGAATAAACACGACCAATGCGATGTAAGCGGCTGGCACGATATGGTAGCGATATCTGCAGGGAGTTATCATACCATCGGCCTGAGATCTAATGGCACGGTGACGGCTAAAGGTTGTAATGCGCATGGACAATGCAATGTAAGTGGCTGGCGTGATATTGTGGCAGTTTCAGCGGGTTGCACTCATACTGTCGGCCTTAAATCGGACGGAACCGTGGTTGCTGTGGGTGATAATACATCTGGCCAATGTAATGTAAGCGGCTGGGGTGGTATCCGGCAGCCTGGCAATTTGCTTTAGATCAAGCCGCTATCTGACTAAAAAGGAGCTTGTAACATGAGCATAGATGTATTGTTTGAAAAATTCCCTATAATCAATGGAGACAGAATCACTTTAAATAAAATTGAGACAACCCATCTAGATGATGTCTTTTCTATCTATGATAACGATCTAGTTTTTGAGTATTGCGGGATTATCCCTAAACACAATAAAGAAACTGTAAAGAATATGATAGGTCATTTTGAACGCGATTATAACAAGCGGTCACGGGTAAAGTGGGGCATCTTGTTAAACGATTCATCCAATAAACTTGTTGGGATCATGGAAGCATTTGATTTTAATCAGAAAGTAAACATGGTTACAATTGGTTATTTCTTAGAGCAATCTTACTGGGGGCGAGGTATCGCCTCGGAAGCTGTAAGACTTCTAACTTCTTATTTTTTTGAAATAATTGATATTAATAGAATCCAAGCTGAAGTGATGCCAGGAAACGATGCTTCAAAACGTGTTTTACTTAAAAATGGATTCTCTAAGGAAGGAACCTTAAGACAAGCAAATATCTGGTCCGGGAAGGGAATTGTTGATTTGGAGATATATGCGATTCTTAAGAAAGACTATAAATCATAGGAGGTCTACTTGAATGATTTATGTGGTGAGACATGGACAGACGGATTTGAATAAGGAAAAAAGATTACAAGGTAGACAAGGAATGCCTTTAAATGAAGAAGGAATTAAACAAGCCGAGATACTAAGAGAAGAGCTCAAGGAAATTAAGTTCGACTGTGTTTTCTCATCTCCACAAGAAAGAGCTATTCAAACTGCTGAAATTGTGAGTGGGTTAAAAGCAATCCCTGATGTAAGACTTGATGTATTTGACTTAGGTGAAGCAGATCGTTTACGAAGAGAAGAAGTGATGATGAGAGGCCCAGTACCTGATCCCTCCATTTATAAAGGTGTGGAAAACATTAAAGATTTTATAAAGAGGGTTTTTCATTTTATGTCTGAGCTAGAAGGAAGATATCATAAAGAACAAATTAATATATTGATTTCTGGACATCGGTGTACCACAGGATGTATGGGTGCATATTTTCTTGGGGAACCACAAGATGGGGATTTACTTAAGTTCTCATCAAACAATGGTAAATATAAAGTGTATGAGTTTGAAAAGAGACAGATCATATAGTTGATGATGCAAATAAATGATTGAGGAGCGTGAAACAATGGAGGCAAGAATCATTGAGAAACAAGCATTTAATGTAGTAGGGATGACTTTAGAAACGTTGCTGAGAGATGAGCGAGAACAAAGGAATATTCCAAAGTTATTTGAAACATTTGAACAAAGGATAACTGAAGTTAAGAACAGAAAAAATGACCATTCCATAGGCATATTTATTGATCCGCCGAACTACAATCATGAGACAGATAAGTTTAGATGGATTGCAGGTGTAGAGGTATTGAATGGTAATGATATTCCTGATGGTATGGAGCTTTATACATTTCCGGCTAATGCGTATGTATGTACAACTTACAAGGGGCCTTCGGACGCAACCTATCGTGCTTATGACTTTTTGTACAAATGGGTTAATGAATCGGAAGATTATGAATTAGCAGATACATATGGAATTGAACAATATTTAGGTAGTGATGAAGCGGGGACGCAATTCATGGACTTAATGTTTCCTGTAAAGATAATTAAAGGCTAGCTTTTTTTGAAATGTTCTTAACGTCTGTTAACAACGATTTTAGATGGATGGAGGATAACAAAGATGCAAAAAGCAGTAATCCTGTATTTTCTATCAGAAAAGAAAAACAACCTGGAAGAATTAAACCATTTGTTAGCCGAAGGATGGAAAGTAATTAGCCAAAATCCCATGAGTAATGGGGAGGGTAATGCATCGATTTCATTAGTGATCGTAGAAAAATAACATATTAATTATTCAACAAACGACCCAGCATTAGATAAAATCTATCTAAGATAGGGTCGTTTCGTGAATAGCAAGCAAAGGGGCTAGATTCATGGTTTTAGAAATACCCATTTCAGTTAAAGGGATCATGATTGATTCAGAAGGAAAGACTTTACTTCTTAAGAATGAGAGAAAGCTATGGGAACTACCTGGAGGTAGAATCGAAGAGGGGGAACAACCAGAGGATGCATTAAAACGAGAAGTACAAGAGGAACTTGGGATTGAAGTAACTATAAAGAGGCTAAATGATACATGGATTTATGAAGTGCACAAAGAACGGTACATATTGATTATAACCTTTGAGGTAGCGTATGAGTCAGCAGAAGTAATTCGATTGAATGAAGAACATATAGATATGGGTTGGTTTAGTGTAGCTGAGATCGAGCAATTAAATGCTGCGGACGGATACAAAAACTCAATAAAGAAAACTATGTATAAATAATTCAACAACAATAGGGAGTTACTATGATAAGAAAAATGACTCAAGCTAATATTACCGATTATAACAAGTCATGCGACGGATTCACTATAATTGGAAGGATTGTGCCCAGGTATGAAGATGGTATCTGGTCATATACTGAAGAGATATTTAAAGAACACTATAACAAACAATATGAACTAGATGACATTGATGATAGCTACATAGAAGATGAGGATAAAGCAGTTTACTTTTATTACGAAGAAGATAGATGTATTGGTCAGATTAGGCTTAACACAAATTGGAACGGATTTGGACTTATAGAAGAAATTTATGTGGCAAAAGGAAGTAGAAACAAGGGGATTGGGACTGCATTATTAAACCAAGCTGAAGAGTGGGCAAAGCAAAATCAATTAATTGGTCTAATGCTTGAAACGCAAGATGTTAATTTATTGGCCTGTCGATTTTATGCGAAGCACAGCTTTGTTATTGGAGCGGTAGATACTATGTTGTACTCGAAGTTTCCATCAGCACATGAAAAGGCAGTATTTTGGTATCACAAATTTTAAAAAGATGGACAAGGGGAGAAAAGCATTTATGAAGGACATTGAAATTAATACACTGATTAGAAATTATTTAGATGCATATAACTCTTTTGATATTAATGGGATGACAAGACTCTTTGATAAAAGAAGTTGAATTTCGAAACATCTCCAAAGGTATAGTTGATACTGAAACAAAGGGCATTGATCAATTTCGCGAGTTAGCTGAACAATCGTTAAAGATGTTCACACAAAGGCGCCAAACGATCAAGCAAATTATAACTCATGATGATAAAGCAGAAATTGAAGTTGATTATGAAGGAACTTTGGCAACAAACCTACCTAATGGTATGAAGGCTGGTGACACAATAAAACTTAAGGGCAAGTCTATCTTTCGAATGAAAAATAACAAGCTAATTATGATTGAAGATTATAGTTAGGGATAGCCCTAAGAAAAAGGAAGTATAAATATGAAGTTTAGTAAAAGAAAATCCTATATAGCACTTTATGATTTTCTATCAAAGCGTTGGGAGAACTCAAACAAAGAAAACGAAGATGCAGCTATTTTTCTAGGAAGTATGTCTCCCCATATTTCTAACGATTCAAAGTCAACTGATCCAGCCTATTGGCAAGATTGGGACACGGCCTGGCAGGAAGCAGAACTTCAAAGCGACATAAATGAGGGAAAACTACTCTTTATAATAATTAAATTTATTAGAAACTATGAAGAGCTAGGATTTGAATTAAGCGAATTAATTATTGAAATAGAAAAACAGCATCAAAACAGAGATTTATTCAAATTACTTGATTAGTTGATTATGAAAAATCATCTTGAACTTTGAATCCGTGAGGTGGGTTCTAGACAATATAAAAAAGGACTGATGGAATGGATTATCAATACAATCTACAGTTTGGGAAATTGTGCAGCATGTTAGATATTGGCGATATAATCAAAACCCCCAAAGCTATATCAGGTGGTCTGTTACATAGAATGTTTGCAGTCGAAACTTCAAAGGGAAAGTATGCTGTAAAAGCTCTAAATCCACAAATAATGGCAAGGCCCACTGCCGAAAATAATTATGTCATGTCAGAAAAAATCGCCAATATTGCCTCTAAACATATACCTGCTCAACCGGCAAATATATATAACGGAACAATTTTACAAAACATTGATAATCAATTTTATCTGGTTTTTGATTGGATCGAAGGACAAAGTTTGAAACCGCATGAGAGTACCACGGTACATTGTAGGATGATCGGATCTATGCTTGCTGAAATTCATCTTACAGATTATTCGCAAATCGATTATAAAAATGAAAATTCTAATGTGATTAAAGAAATAGACTGGAATTTCTATTTAAACAAAGGAAGAGAGAACAATTCTAATTGGGTGAATCTTTTTTCTGATCATATTGAGAACTTGTTTCTATGGAATGATAGGGCGCAGAATTCTTCATTTATGTTAGGGGAAGAGAGTGTTTTCAGTCACAGAGACTTAGACCCTAAGAATGTTATGTGGATACGTAATAATCCGATAATAATAGATTGGGAATCAGCGGGCAGCATAAATCCAAGCCATGACTTGATAGAATCTGCTCTATACTGGTCAATAAATGAATCAGCTAGAATAGATAAAGAGAAATTTCATGCTTTCGTTAGCGGATATCAACAGCGTTTCGGGAATATAAATGCGGATTGGAGACTAGCTCTAGAACTTGGATATTCAAGTAAGTTAGAATGGTTAGAATACAGCCTTAAGCGATCATTAGGAATGGAATGTAATGATGAAAGAGAGCAGGAAATGGGAACAATTCATGTAACAGAAACAATAAATGCACTTAAGGGTTATGACGAGGTGATGCCTGAATTAATAGCCTGGTTAGAAAATATGAAATAAGCTAAAGTGGTTAAAATAAGGAGTTTTACATCATATAACAATGTATTGATGATCAAGATTGGGCATGAAGCCTTAAGGAGTAAGCTATGAAAATTAATATTAATACTATAAATACATATATAATCACTCTTAATTTAATCACATTTATTAGCCTTTTAAATATGACCTACATCTTTGTCCGTAATATTGCGAGTGATTTTTGGATTGTCAACAGAAAATCAAACAACATTTTTAAGGGCTTCATAGCGATACTGGACAGGCGTCATATAGCCTAAAGTTCCATGAATACGATGTTTATTAAACCAGTTGACGTAATCATATAATTCCACTTCTAACTGTCG
>NZ_LIUT01000001.1:3107044-3214429 GCF_001277345.1 Paenibacillus solani | reverse complement strand
TAGATCCGCTCCTTTAATCTTATCTGCTTATTCTACAAGCCCTTATCTTTATTGTCTAACTAAGTGTAGCCGATCCATTTACACTCATACAGCTTAAGGGATCGATTATTAAAGGTGTTGAATTTAATAAACTAGCTTTCGAAATACATACCGACTCGGGAGTTGTTAGTCAATTTTGTCATCCAATAATATTAATCTTTATAGGAATAACATTGAATATTATTTATTTCATTATAAAAAGGTTGACGAAGGGAGACTAGGATGCGTACAGTTTATCGAAGTAACTCTTACATACCTGAGCTGGTTAAAAAAACAAAAATCACTCGCAAGTGAATATGGATTCACACAGTCATGTACGGATGAGTTTGGTAGATTCCTTTATACGTTAATTGGTCAAGTTAAAGGTAACATTTTAGAAATCGGTACGGGCTTGGGAGTTAGTACCTCTTGGATTGTCTCTTCGATGTCAGCAAACAGCTCTAATCTCATATCAATTGATAATCAGCAAGATTATGTTGGAGCTATTAAACCCCTTTTCACTCAATATAATGTAGAGTTCATTGTCGCAGACTGGAAAGAGATTATCAACAAGGGTCCTTTTGATTTTGTTTTTGCCGATGCTGCCGATGCAAAGAGTACATATGCTCAAGAGCTGTTCAAGTTATTGAAAGTAGGCGGGGTTTTAATCATGGATGATCTTACACCAGAAGAGTATTGGCCAGCTGAGTGGAGAGGAAAGCGAGATGTTGTACGAGATTACTGGTTGAATCATCCTAAACTAGCAGCAACCGAAATATTGTTAACACCACAACAAGCCGTAATTATTGCTTCAAAGTTAGAAGAATAGTACATTTGATCAATGGAGGCAGGTAATATATATAAGAACCTGCTGGTGACAAATAATGGACATTACTTTAGGAGGAATGACAGATGGGGGAGTATGCATTTGCTATTGTTCCATCCTTCGATATTTGCGAAAAGATTATAACGGTAAGGGGAAAATATAAATATGTCAGTAGCTCTGAACCTCACATAACGGTGAAGGCGTCTTGTGGTATTTCAGATGATATGAAGTGGTTACCCGCATGTCGGAATATAATATCTAATTCGGGGATATTTGAAGTAACAGTTGGATTGCCGAACTATTTTGGAAATAAAGATGTATTATACTTGGAAATCATATCAGATGAATTGATAGAGTTACATAAACGTCTAGTTTCTGTTTTTGACGCGGATGAGGAACAAATCAGGAAGTGCTTTGAATTGGAGCATTATAAGCCTCATATTACGATCGCAAGAAAATCAAGGCTGTCAGAAAGTGCGATTGAAGAAATGAGAAAAGATATATCCCCCTACTTCCGCTCAAAGCACGTTTTCTCTGTATCAAGTGTGGGTTTATTTTATCGAGAGGATAATAATGAAAAGTTCAGGAAGAAAATCGATATAGAGATAACAAATTGATCCAGAACATCATGTGCTATAACTGATTGTCAAATGGGTAACCCAAGAAAGGAATAGAAATGAAAAAAATTATTGTAATCTGCTTAGGAGTAATCATACTGTCGAATGGAATTTGGAGTTACATGTATTTTAATAAGCTAAACGTGAACACAGATGTTCACTTATTCACACTGGATGGTACGGGAGAACAATGGGATGTTGTAGGATATAAAATATTAATTTCCCCACACAAAATTCTGAGAGGGGATGCAAAATTAGTATTCAAGGGAGATTCAACCCAAATAGATAAAAGCACATATTATTCGTTTCAATTTAAAGAAAGAATTAATAATAAGGAAGAAGTAGTATATTCAACTGTAGCCAGCTCATACAACGGATCGGTGTCATTATTAAGTAACTTAAATAGTACAGGTGCCATTACAAGTTCATACTCATATGGAGAATTAAATAAGGACAGGACGACCTTTGAGAGCTCAACATTGACCATTACATGGAATGATAACGATGGAGAAATTCACACTGAAACCATAGACCTTGATGTTATTAATGAAATCACTTTAGATGATGAATGACTTTAGTTGTCTAATCAATGGAGGGAATATCTTGCTCGGATCAAATATACATTATCGATGGGCAGCGGACAATGATGCCCAAGCTCTGGTTACACTTAACGATGAATTTAATGGAGCAGGAATCACCGAAGAAGAAGTTATAGAAAATCTCTCTAATCCCAATGAGCTTGTTGCTCTGGCTTTAATCAATGATTACCCAGTAGGATTTGCCTGTGCTCAGCTTTATAGATCCATATGTTATCCTAATCCGTATGCTGAACTTACTGAATTATATATTAGGTATGAGGCACGAAGAAAAGGCATAGCAACAATGTTAGTAAGATTTATTGAAGAAGAACTTATAAGACAAGGTGTGAAGTCGATGAAAGTGCTAACAGGTAAGAAGAATGAAGCAGCAATCAAAACATATGAAAGATTAAGCTATTTTAAGGAAGAGGAACAACTCCTCCAAAAGACATTAATGAGTTAAACTGATATGTAACATTCAAATCTGAGGCTGTAATCCATGCAAAAGGAGAATAACATGGGATCCAGAGTCATGCATTATTGTATTACGGCCCTCCTGGCTAAAGAATTAGAGATTGATGATGATCAATTTTTGTTAGGCGGCATTGCACCTGATGTACATAAACATATGAAAACCCCTAAAACCATATCTCATTTTGTGAGAACAACTAATGAAGGAAAGATTTTTGCAGACTATTTCGGATTCCATCATAAATATCAACATTCTATGAACAAACCATTTTATCTGGGTTACTTCTATCATCTAATGTCTGATGTCATATGGGTAGAAGAAATGTATAACAAGAAAATAAAGGGGTTAACTCAGTCAGAGATAAAAGAAGCGCATTTAAAGTATTATCGGGACTTTTGGAGATTGAATGGAAAACTAATTGATTATTACTCCATTGAATACCGACCGATGGAAGTCACACCAATAGAAGTCGAAGAGATTGATTATAGATACTTGCCGGAATTAATAAAGGATTTAGAAGTTGATTTCGAATTGAAAGATGAAGCGAAAGAACAAGAGCTGGAAATTCTGGAATTTGAAGAAGTTGTTGAAATAATGGATAGAACGGTCAGGGACTGTCTTGCTATTTCTAAGAGGAAAAATGCATTCACCTGAAAACAGGAGAGGATGAAAGGATAATGATAAAGAAAATGGATATTATTACTGTCCCTTCGGTATGGGCGACGGAATTAAAACAAAAACATATCACTGTTCGGGAACAAAATCATAAGTTAGTCGTACTTTTTCCGGGTAAAAATTATCCTTGTGACCTTCCGCTGCTCTATTATGCTGGTAATACGGCAATTCAACATAACTATGATGTATTAAAATTGGAGTACGGTTATCAAGCTGCAAGAACGGACTTAGACATAAATCAATTATCTAATGTCATAGATGAATGCTATGAATCAGTACAAAAGGTAATAAACAATTATGAACAAGTCATTTTTATTAGTAAAAGCTTGGGAACAATTGTTGCGGGCGAAGTACATAGAAGATTCCAATCGCATATTAAACATGTTTTCCTCACCCCTTTGGTGAAAACCATTCCATATATTAATTCATCAGAAGGAACGGTCATCTATGGCTCAAACGATCCGGCATTTACAAAAGAGGATGCAGCGCAAATTGAAAGCAGTCGAAAGGTTGTTGAGATCGCAAGAGCAGATCACGGCTTAGAAACAGGGGATGTGGAAGAGAATCTTAACCATTTAAAAGTTGTTGTAGATATATACAGAGAAGTACTGAAATAAGACAACAGTATGTGTATTTTGGAGAAACGAAGCATATGGACTTTATCTCTTCTGATGAAGGGGAATTATTCTGGATACATAAGAATGAACTGTTGAATTTACATACGTCAAAGCTCATTACATTTTCGATTGAACAATATTTAGAGAATCCAGATCGCGATGATATTCTAGTTGTAACAGTAACGGCTAACCATGAAGCAGAACCACTGATTCGTTGGACAACGATGAAAGAAACAGTGACTTTTTAGTAGGTTCGATTTAGCATTTACTTCATAAAACAACGAGCAACCGCCGGAGATTGCTTAAGATGCTCATAACCCTGAAGACGTAGGCGCTGGCTGGGATTGGTTTGAGAATCATATGTGAGAGAGAGGTGAGGAAACATGTCAGAACACGAGGAAATCCTGTCTGGAGGAAATATTAACGATGTAGTTAAAGTGGGAGAGACGGTTCGGCGTAACGCTGAATCCAATCCTTTTGTACATGAGTTACTTAAACATCTAGAAGAGGTTGGTTTCGCCCATTCACCTAGATTCATTGGAATCGATGAGAAGGGGCGGGAAATCCTCTCTTATCTTGATGGCATCGTGTCAGGGAATGATTATCCAGAGGTTGATAGGTATATGTGGTCAGATGAGGTGCTGGCTGAGCTTGCTAAACTCTTAAGAAGTTATCATGATGCGACCATAGGCTTTACGCCATCCGTGGCATCAATTAATCAGTATCCGGAGTCGTCTCTTCATGAAGTGATTTGCCATAATGACGCTGCATTGTATAACATTGTGTTTAAAAACCAGCGCCCTGTTGGCATCATTGATTTTGACATGGCAGGGCCGGGACCTCGCATATGGGATATTGTTTACACATTGTATACATGTGTTCCGCTTACAGCCTTTTCTCCAGGTGAAGAGGATCGAGTTATTGTAGATTATAACAAAGAGAGTCATGCAACCACTCGTAAAAAACGTATTGAGATATTTTTTAACGCCTACGGGATCGATTTGCCGAGTGACCTTAAGCAGTGGGTCATTTCGCGTATTCAGTTTATGTGTACGACACTGTCAGATCGTGCTGCATCTGGAGAAGCTGCATTTATAAAGCTTGTTGAAGAAGGTCATTTATCTCATTACATGAGAGAGCTTGAATTTCTTGAACAGCATTTTAATGACTGGGTGTAATAAGTGAATTTCAGACATAAAATCATAATGGGGGCTGCGAGATGCAGTCTCCATTGCATATGTGAACACTGTGGTTATATTCAATGGTTTAAGAAAGAAATTAAAAGATATTGATGGGGAAAGAGGAGTACACTTCGCAGAGCAGAAGATGATGAATGTGACAACCGACCTTATATGCAAGGTCCCGAAAGAGAGGTAGCCCGAACAATGCAGGCATTTCCAACACTTAGAACCGAAAGAGTAGTTCTGCGACAATTACGAACACAGGACTCGGAGCATATTTATAATTACTTCTCAACGGATGAAGTTACTAAATATTATGACCTTGATACTTTTACAGACCCCGTCCAAGCAGAAAACCTTATAATTAGCTGGCAAGAAAGATATTACAACCAACAGGGAATAAGATGGGCAATATCCTTTCAAGAGGAAGATCGAATAATTGGCACATGTGGTTTCCATAATTAGTCTAAGAAACACCGAAAGGCTGAAGTTGGATATGAACTATCTCCTGAATATTGGGGGCATGGCATGATGACGGAAGCACTCAATAAAATCATTAGTTATGGAACGGAAGAAATGGGACTAAATCGAATCGGTGCTGTAATTTTTCCTGATAATGCGGCCTCCAGACGGCTTCTTGAGAACACTGGATTTTGTGAAGAAGGAACCCTAAAAGGATACTATTATAAGAATAATAGATTTATAGATGAAGTTATTTTTTCAAAAACGTGCCAAACGGAACAGTGAGACTTAAGAGATCATTAGATGAAAAGAAGTTTTAATTGGTAGGTAGAGATTAAAGTGCATCTTGATCAAGGAGGGATATCTGGTGAAGATGAAGAGAATTACAGCCACTTGTATTGGCCTCGTTATTACTATCTTGTTAGTAGGCTGCCATCATTACAAGACGATATCGAATCAAGCATGGCTTGAAAATATAGACGAAGGTCATACGGTATTTTTATCTGAACCATATTTCCACCAACTTGATAACATATATAGACGAGTGAAATGGGAAAATGAAAAATGGTATGTTTTTGATGGTTCGAGTAAAATTGCAGCCAAAGCCGTCATAACCAAAATGATGAAGGATTTGGAGAGTAATCCTGACGCTTTATTCCATCATAAAAATAATGATCTTTATTTTGAGACCTTTGATCATAACATTAGAAAGCTGAATCGAATTACGGAGGAAATGCATTATTTTAGAAATACATTGAACTCATATAGTGGTGCACCTGAAAGCTTGGACGATATGATCACCTTAGCTTCTGAGCATAAGTGGAAGTTATTCAGTGCGAAATTTCATCGTTATAATTATGATGGAATAAATTCGGCCTACAATGTCAAGTTTATCTCAGCAAATGGTAGATTTGAGGCTGTTTACAATACAGAGACCGCAGCAATCGTCACGGATCCAGTTAATATGGGAACCTACAATTACGCCCCTGGCTCATTAAATCCCATCAAATATTACAAGCATAATCTATATGACTTAATCCCATGGAAAACGTGGGGAAATGTGGATGGAGTATCATATGCGGATATTATAAATCTAGAATCCACACATGGTACAGTCGAACAGAAGACGAATACAAAAAATGTGGAGCAATGGATTGCGAACAAGACGAACTAAAGAATCAACCTGTCGACATAGACAGCAGATAACAACATTCTGTCGCACGAGACTGATCGTAAAATGAATGGAGGGGTACCATGAAGTTGAAATATTCAAAGTTTATATATTACTTGGTTTGGATGATCATAGGTTGGCTCTTATTACGTTATGGAAATGTGATTATGGAGTATTACACGAAGGAAGCACAGAGGAGATTTGATTTAGATGCCGTATTATGGGTATCGGCCTTGGTTCCCTTTATCTATGGATTACATCTCTCTTTATTGGAAGGATTCCCAAAAGCCTTTAAAGTCAAATGGCCTTTACTGTTGCTAGTGTTTCTACCTTGTTTTTTACTGTTTATATATCCAATCTTAGTCATGTATTTTCGTATCGAAAATGTAAAACTCTACATATTTGCTACTACACGTCAGGGGAGCATGTTACTGGGAATCGTTAGTGGATTCACTCTGATAAGATCACTGACAACAACCCATAAAAACTACGAAGGTTAAGAAGCATTCTTGGCTGCTAAAACGCATATAGGAGAAAATCCCGCGATGAAAAACAATACGAATGTTAGGAAGTATAAAGTCTTATCTCCCGTGTATGATCTACTTATGGGAAATCGTATGTTTAGAAATGCCAGAACGAAGGCTTTTTCTCTGGTAGATATAAAACCCAATCAGCAAGTTCTATTGGTAGGGGTAGGCACTGGAGAAGATCTCCCACTGCTGCCTAAACATATTGAGATAGTCGGTATTGATCTTTCGGATGAAATGCTGGAGAAAGCGCGTAAAAAATCTGACCATGCTGTACTCATGCATATGAATGCAGAATCATTAGCGTTTGAGAATGAGAAGTTTGATTTTGTTATTTTAAATCTGATTCTGAGCGTTGTGGAAAATCCCCAAAAAGCGTTACAGGAAGCCGTTAGAGTGCTCTCGCCTACGGGCAGCATCCTGGTATTTGACAAATTTTGGGATGATAATAAAAAACCAGGCATGATGCGTAGAGCTATTAATAAGATCACCTCCGCTATAGGAACCGATATCAATCGAAGTTTTGAAGAGATCATGATGGGAACTTCCTTGAAAATTAAACATCAGGAAAGCTCGGTTTTGAATGGCAATTACAAAATTATTGTGCTGAAAAAGTGAAGGAGCCAAGATATTTACAGCCGGAAGTAAATTGCCCCCTCATGAACTAGCTGATATAATTTTGCTTAGGATATGATGATTGGGGGTTATATCGATGGCAACGCTGAATTGCTCATTAGCTAGGATTTCCTCATGCAAAGCCTGATCTGGGGCGATACTTTGCGTGGGGTGCGATAGAATGAATTCGATCGCCCAAACTTAACATTATCGTTTCTAATAACAGGCTTTGCACCTTATGTTATAAATTTTAATTTATATAAGGGGCTGAAAGCTATGATTACAACATTTATTAGAAACCACCAGTATAACGTAATTAAAAAACAATCCGAATTTCTTCTGAAAACACTGCGAACCGTCGCGGACAGGAAAGTCCTGGAGACCGTTAGATACCGTGCAGGTGTGAATATTATGGAGACATTCTCATCTCTGACCGAAGATCAGAAACTGATGCTGGGAGAGATAGCATCCATCGAGAAGGCCGATGATTTCCAGAGGTATCTTAACACCATGGAACCGTACATGGAGCCTTTCCCGACGATTACGCCGAAACAGATTCAGAAGCTGTTCCCTAAAAATAAGAAATTGAAAATACCGGATCTTTCATCGATTGATTTTCGATATATAACGTATTTAGGCTGGATCGACATCGCAAGTAACAGGCTATTTATCGTATATCCCTATGAAGGACGCTTCATCGGAATCGAGGGAAGATTAATGCCGATCCACAAGAAGGGATACTGTCTATTTTGCAATCGGCATCAAGAACTTGCGTTATTCTCCGTCAAAACCAAGCCGGCCGGTGCTTCGATCGACAATCTCTCTGCCATTAGCCATTACGTATGTCTGGACAGCCAAGGATGCAATCACAGTATTACGGACACAGCATCCCTGGAGAAGTTTATTCTTTCTGTCAGCAAATAAATATATAACTACTAAAAGACTGCTCTTAGGGGCAGTCTTTTTTGTGTGTTCCGGTCGGTAGAAGGTGCTGGACTAATTTATTTGTTAAGGAGGATTATATTCGTCCGCTCTCATTGTTAAAGTATAACACTAGCTCGTAAGGTTGGAATAATGTAGGTGATAAACTATAATGTTAGGAAGCGTGGAGGCCATTGCATCATATAACAATGCATTTATGAAACTGGAGTATGCTGTTGAAGCAGCGTTATATGGAACTTGGGAGAATGCATGGAAAGTGAGGGAAAAGGCTATGAAAATAAGAGATTTAGCCTTTATGGCTGTAAGAATTCTGTCGATCTACCTATTTATTTTGGGGCTTAATCATATTGTGAACATTCTTGAATTTGTTTTACCGACATATATGCAAGTGATTGAGCAGGAGACAACGTACACAGAAGTATTCTTTGTTATTGGGATTCCTACGTTTATTTTGCTGATAAGCAGCGTTGTTTTATGGTTTCTTGCGGATAAGCTCTCAGGATTTATCATACCCAGAAGCTCCAGTGATTCTGAAGGAATATCTCTGCAATCCAAAGAGATAGAGGGGTTTGTACTATCAGTCATAGGACTCATCCTCTTGGTATTATCCCTTACTAGTATTGCCAGAATGATTCTGAATTATATTAACCTGATGGACCAAGGAATTGTTTCCGATAAGCTAGGCTTTATTTATTCCTTAGTTGAACAAGTGATTCGATTTCTGTTAGGTCTTGTTTTATTGTTTAAGGCAGAAGGATTTGCTCTCATGCTGAGAAAAATAAGAAAGCTTGGGTCGAACCATTTAAAGAACGATAGAACAACAAACAAAAATGAGGTGTAATCCATGCACGAGAAACAAGTATCTTCAGATAGAAGAATAGCCATCGTAACAGGTGCTTCCCGCCTTAATGGCATCGGTGCAGCCATCTGTACTACTTTAGCAAGTAAAGGAATTGACGTCTTTTTTACATATTGGACTGCTTACGATCATGAGATGCCTTGGGGAATGGTTTCCAATGAACCACAATTGTTATACAACCATATTTCAGAACAAGGTGTGCGTTGTGAGAAGCTGGAGCTGGATATGACAGATCCTTCAGCATCTGCTAAGTTATTGGATGCAGTGGAAGATACATTAGGAAAGCCATCCATATTAATCAACAATGCGACCTATTCGGTTGATGTAGGATACGATACTTTGACAGCTGATGTACTTGATAAACACTATCAAGTCAATATTCGTGGAACTATGTTAGTAAGTGCAGAGTTTGCAAGAAGATTCAGCCACCCAAGCGGTGGAAGAATTATTAATCTGACTTCTGGTCAGTCACTGGGAGCGATGGCTGGCAATATAGCCTATGCCACGACGAAAGGTGCTATCGATACATTCACTGTAACTTTGGCAGCTGAAGTAGCCTCGAAAGGAATTACAGTCAATGCCGTGAATCCGGGACCAACGGATACAGGATGGATGGATCATCATCTGAAGGATTATCTTCTGACTAAATTCCCAACGGGGAGAATTGGCATGCCTCAGGATGCCGCGCGATTAATATCTTTTCTTGCAAGTGAAGATGCTGAGTGGATAACTGGTCAAATTATTCATTCAGAAGGCGGTTTTCAAAGAGGTTAGCCAATCAGGAATACATAGAACACAAAGGCTCGTTATCTACTGATAGCGAGTCTTCTTCATTCTCAGGGAAGAAAAGTACATGACTTTCCCTCAAGAGATGAACCAATTCGCTAGCCATGACAATATATAGTTGAATGGCCATTCAGGAAGGAGAAGTTACTTGGATATTGATGAGTTAATTGAGCTTGTGCAGCTGCATGGCAAGTCGATCTATGGTTTTTGCTACAAGTTAACAGGGACCAAAGAGGAAACGGACGATTTATATCAAGAAACATTTCTCAAGGCCGTGGAACTTCGACATAAGATGGACGGGGAAAGAAATCCCAAAGCTTTTCTCATAGCGATCGCCGTTCGTCTGCACAAAAATCATCGTCGCAAGCATGCTTGGAGACAAAGAATTGCGCCGACGGTTGTGCTTGATGAAGCGGCGGCAAACAAGCCGGCATCGATCTCGAAGGAAGCGACGCCAGAAGAAGCAGTGCTGTCGCTCGAACTTCGGACCATGATTCAGGATGCTGCACATCATCTGGACGATAAGCTGAAGCTTCCTCTTTATATGTTTTATACAGCGGATATGACCGTGGAGGAGATTGCTTCGGCGCTGAGAATTCCACAGGGAACGGTAAAGAGCAGGCTTTACAAGGCTCGCCAAACAATGAGAAGCATATTGGAGGTTGATTCCCCATGAAGGACATGGACTTTGAACATTTACTCAGGAAATCTTTGGCTTCGGAAGCAGAACCCGAAGACGAGTTGAATCAAATGTTAATAGATCAAATAAAGGAGCGTCGTCAATTGAAGACTAGGTATCGAAAAAGGTTGTCCGTCGGACTTTTAGCTATTGTATTTCTATTAGTGCTGTCTGTATCCGCCTATGCGGCGGTTCAGCATTTCAGTGCCAAGCAGGTCGCTGAGCATTTAAGTGATCAGCTGTTAGCGGAGGCGTTCGAGAGCAAGAATGCGGTTCAGATTAATCAATCGAAAACTTCGGGTGACTATCATTTTACATTGCATGGCCTCGTTTCCGGAGCAGGCCTTAGTGAGTTTAAATTCTCTTCTGAGGAGATATATCCCGACAGAACCTATGCAGTCGTATCCATTACCAGACAGGATGGCAAGCCCATGCCGCCAACAACAGACCCTGAGTATGGAAAAGACTCGTTTTTTATATCGCCCTTGATCAAAGGACAGAAGCCATGGCAGGTTAACATCCTTTCAATGAACGGAGGTTACAGTGAGACTGTGATAGATGGTATCATGTACAGACTCATTGCATGCGATGATGTTGAAATATTTGCCGACCAAGGCGTATATTTAGCGATCAGCAGCGGCTCTTCATTTTATAGCAATGATGCATTTGTTTATGACGAAAATACGGGGGAGATCCAAGCTAGAGAAGACTATCCCGGCGCCTCGCTGTTATTCGATCTCCCATTCGACGTAACAAAAGCAGATCATGAAAAGGCAGAAGCATATTTAAAATCATTGGCAGCACCAACGTCAGCAGAAGAAGATTCTGCAGAAGCAGGGGAAGATGAATGGGTAAACTGGATGGATAATATACGCGCCAAAATACGGGACGGCGAGACAATCGGTGAGACCATTGCCGAATCCGTAAAAGAAGTGACCTATGATGATTCGGGAAAAAATTTGATTTATACTTATGGTGAACGGAGAGCAACGATGTCCTTTGAAGGCATGTTTGAAGATGGGCAAATTGGATTTACGGATCGAGGCATCTCCTTCAGTGGGGACGGCAAAACCTATGAGGCGCTGATATTCCATAGGGACGAACACGGTATAGTTACTGGTAGAATTATTATATTAGATGATCAGTATTTCCCATCAGAAGCAGAACCGGCTAAAGAGAAACGATAATATGATATTAAGAATGTAATGGATTAGAGCTATCGTCCTTCAGTAATTAAGTGTATAATTATGGGAGAAAGCCAGACAGAAACGACCCAGCCTAAGGTGAGAGCCATCAAGGGCTGGGTCGTTTTGTAGATATAGGAGATTAAGCATGGGTCAATTATTACTTAAAGAAGCGAATTTGGACGATGTACATATGCTCACCGAAATGAATCAAGAATTGATCAGAGAAGAGAATAGTGAGAATCCTATGACATACTCTCAGTTATACAATAGAATGTCTGGTTTTTTAGACAATGATTGGAGAGCCGTCTTCTTGATCATCAATGATGAGATTGCCGGGTATGCATTATTTCGTGAAAGAGAGCATGGGTTTGATCCAAACCAAAAAGAAGTCTACATTAGGCAATACCTAATCAGAAAGAGCTACCGTGGAAGAGGATGGGGCAGAACAGGAATACAATTATTAATCTTCAACGTATTCCCTCTGAATGCAACCATACTTATAGATGTATTGGAGAGCAATCCAGTGGGGAGAAAATTCTGGGAGAGTATGGGGTTCAAGCCCTACTATATCAACATGAGACTAAATCGATAGCCTAACCAGTCCTATGGCTGGTTATTGCTACCTTTTTACCGAGGGAGGATAACGAAATGTATTCTACTATAATTTTTGATGTGGATGGAACTTTAATTGATACTGAAATAGCCGTTCTAAGCTCGCTCCAAACCATGCTAAAAGCTGATTATAACCAAGAGTATGCTATGGAGGATCTGCGATTCGTCCTAGGGATCCCAGGAGCTGATGCATTGCACCAATTGGGAATTTCGGATATTGAACATGCCAATGATCGCTGGAATGTTTTCATGAAGGATTACTTTGGATCTATTCACGTATTTCGTGGAATTCATGAATTAGTACAGGAGTTGAACTCCAATAATATTAATCTAGGAATTGTAACCTCAAAAACTAGAGAAGAATTACTCCACGATTTTATCCCTTTTGGATTATCCAAATATTTATCGCATATGGTATGTGCGGATGACACGGTAAGGCATAAACCTCATCCTGAGCCGTTGCAGAAATTTATCGAGATCTCGAATGCTGATCCAAACACAGCTATTTATATTGGAGACACGCGGTATGATTATGAATGTGCGAGGGAAGCGGGAATAGACTTTGGGTTAGCTCTCTGGGGATGTAAGGATCATGAGGGGATCAAGGCCAACTATAGATTTGAGCAACCCAAAGACATCATGAGGTATATCAAGCGATAAACGGATGCGTTTTAACTTGTGTCATATCTATTATATAGAAGGAGACTAGTTATGCCTGATATCTTAAGTCGCATTGACTGTAACTTTATTCCGGTGAAGAATATATCAGAATCCATAGATTGGTATGTAAATAAACTCGGCTGCAAGTTCATGTGGCATGATGGAGGTTATGCTGCATTAAACGTAACGATGAATCAACCCAAAGAAGGACAAGGGAATATTGTTTTAGGCCAAGCGATGATCACGCTGGTTCAAGCTGATGAAATTGTTCCTTTAACATTTTCATTTGATCATCGCAAGCATCCTGTTATTAATTTCTATACAAGCGATATTTATTATACGCATAGCCAATTGAAAGAAAATGGCGTAGAAGTAAGTGAGATCAATGAATACGGGCCTTTAAAAGGTATGGACTTTGTTGATCTGAATGGACATCTATTAGGGGTGTGCAGCTTTTAAAGGATGTGATCCAATTGTGGGACGTGAATTTTAGGGCAATCAGAGTAAAGAAAGGATGACATCAAGTTGATTACGATTGAAACCGCTCCATACCAACAAAAATCAACTTTACGAAATCTCATGGAACTATACCAATACGATTTTAGTGAGTTTGAACCTGATGATGTGAATGAGAATGGATTATATGAATATATGTTTTTGGATCATTATTGGACTGAAGACGGGAGATACCCTTTTTTTATTCGGGTAAACACTAATTTAGCTGGTTTTGCCTTAGTTAGAGAGCTCGGGACCACGGATAATGACGAGACCATCTATTCGATAGCTGAGTTTTTTGTTATGAAGAGATATCGCAAAAACGGAATTGGACAATATATAGCAGTAGAATTATTTAATAGATTCCAGGGCATATGGAAAGTGGCTGTATTAGAATCAAACAAACCAGCTCAGGAATTTTGGAGAAAGATCGTTGAAAGATATACAAATAATCGTTATCAAGTAATCCGAGAAGAAGATTGGGATGGCCCCATTCAAATATTTTCCTCCGCAACCCCGCGAGAAACGAACGCATAATTGCTCGTGATTTCATGAGACATGAATCAAGGTGGTGAGTAAGTTGGAGATTCAAGTTTTTTCGCACGAAAATGCGGACGCAGTTATCCATTTGATGAAAGAGAACAGCTTCCAATTTCCTGATATGGTGATAGAGCGCTATCCGGACAGATGGAGGCAATTTATAGAAACTCCAACATCCCAATCACATTATTATGTTGCTCGCTTGGGGGATAAGATCGTTGGACATGCAGGATACATATGGAATGATGAAGACAGTATATTTGAGATTGTTGGTGTAGTTGTTAGTCTGAACAAGCAAAGACAAGGGATTGGACAGCGATTAATAGAATGGATTTGCCAAGATTTGAAGCTCAAAGGGGAACAGCAAGTCTTCCTGACCACATTAGGGCACGAACGTAATGAAGGAACCGTAGCATTTTATGAACGGTTAGGTTTTGAGAATGTAAAGAACGAGCAGGATTATTTCACAGAGGGATATTCAAGAATTACATTTTGGAAAAAATTAGAGAAATGAAAGGAGAGTTAAATGCTAATTAAAATAAAGGAAGAAGACCTTAAAAAAAATAACCTAAGCTGGTTGTGTATTCAACCGATGTTACTGTCGATCCGAGGAAGGGATCTTAGTGCGAAATCGGAAATGTACAACTTACTAAACGAAGGACAACAGGCTTTGTATTTATTTTACGCATTTCATAATCATAGCAATTCGATATCCGAATTTTACTGGTTCACCACGTACTTCATGGGTGACCTGAAAGCTTGGAATGGTGTAAAAAAAGGTGTGCGTTTTTTCAAGGGAAATGAATTACTAAGTATATTAGAACAGTGGGAACATGTCATTAGCCAGAAGAACAAATTAGCTGACGGTAGTTGGAGAGAAGCTTCACCGTCAGATCTGGACAGAGATACCGAATTATTAGAAATAACGGAGTTTATTTACAAGGAATATCAGGTATTAGCACGAGACTTTATAGAAGATGTGAATGAGTATATTAGAAATAATAAAGAAGATTTCTTCGAAATTGAAGAAACTTCATAAACACCTCCACTTGTGACATATTTCATATAATTTATACTCGGATATGGTAAAATGGCCCAATAACCGCAGCTATCAATAGTTGCAGGCCAGCACATATGAGAAGTCCGACCTACCCCTTGTGAATATAAGTTGCCTATTCGCACATTAGCTATTAAGATAGGTGTAGGACACCGCCCTAAGCATAGTAGTCTCTATGCTTCCCCATTTCTTTCCGCCGTTTCACTCTGTGAACTTTGTTTGCCTTCCAGGTGGGAACAACTTGCAGCATCTCCTATAACAACTCCTTCTGAATGATATTAAGGACACGTCTGTTATATGTAGCTTGGTATGAATTACGTTTGAATAACCGGTTGGCGTATATGCCTTCCATTTATTCCCTTACTTTGCGGTTAAGTAGGGGTTTTTGAGTGGTTGAATTTCAAGATGAGGTGAGACAGATGAGAAAAAAATTAGTTGGAATGATGGCCTTGGTGATGTTGATGTCCATGGTTATCCTAGCAGGTTGTGGTTCTTCCAAACCGGGTGGAAACAATGCAGAAAATAACGCGAGTCAGGAAGAGAAAAAGGACGAGCTGGTATTGGCTTTTGGGTCTGAACCCGAAGCAGGCTTTGATCCGACAACAGGCTGGGGGCGCTACGGCTCGCCGCTGTTCCAAAGCACGCTCCTAAAAAGAGATGACGAGCTGAACATAGTCAATGATCTTGCAACAAGCTATGAAGTAAACCAGGATGGAATGGTTTGGACAGTCAAAATCCGCGATGATGTTAAATTTTCGGATGGTCAGCCCTTAACGGCTGCTGACATCGTCTTTACATTTGAAACAGCAACTAACAATGGCTCGGTTGTAGATCTTAATAGTATGAGTAAAGTAGAGGCTGTGGATGATTACACCGTCAAATTTACGTTGAAAGCGCCTCAATCTACTTTTGTTAATACACTCATAGCAACCGGAATTGTTCCTAAACACGCATATGGTAAGGACTACGCCGAGAATCCCATTGGATCTGGACCATATCAGCTTGTGCAATGGGATAAGGGACAGCAGCTAATTGTTCAAGCGAATCCGGAATATTACGATACACCGTCGTATTTCAAAAAGATCACGTTCCTATTCCTAAGTGAGGACGCTGCGTTTGCTGCTGCTCAAGCAGGAACCGTGGATCTTGCTTATATACCAGCTGCATTTAGTAACCAGAAAGTAACCGGCATGAGGCTGGAATCCGTACAAACCGTTGATAACCGTGGAATCGCGTTTCCTTATGTGAAATCTGGCAGTGTTACGGAAGACGGTTTACCTATTGGTAATGAGGTCACTGCAGACCCAGCCATTCGTCAAGCTATTGATATGGCTGTAGATCGTAAAGCCCTGGTTGATGGAGTCTTGGAAGGACAGGGAACGCCAGCTTATACTTCTGTAGACGGTCTTCCTTGGTGGAACCCGGAAACTGTCATCCAAGATGGAGACATGGAAGGTGCCAAGAAGCTGCTGGAAGAAGCCGGATGGAAGGACACTGACGGGGATGGAATCAGGGAGAAGGATTCCTTGAAAGCCGAATTCACTTTGTACTACTTAGCAAGTGATACCATCAGGCAATCTCTGGCGATATCGGTTGCGGATATGCTGAAGCCGCTAGGAATCCATATCAAGTTAGAGGGCGGAAGCTGGGATGTCATCGGCAAGAATATGTATTCAAGCCCTGTAATGATGGGCTGGGGAAGCCATGATCCGCAGGAAATGTACAATATTTACAGCAGTGAAACCGCAGGGATCGACTATTATAACACCGGCTATTATTCGAATAAGAAAGTTGATGAATATTTCGAGAAGGCCCTTCATGCGAAAACTGAGGAAGAAGCGATTGAGTTCTGGAAAAAAGCTCAATGGGATGGGACTACGGGCCTCAGTGGTAAAGGTGATGCCGCTTGGGCGTGGTTAGTCAATATTAATCACCTGTACCTTGTGAAGGATGGATTGGATATCGGAGATCAAAGGATTCATGTTCATGGACACGGCTGGCCTGCAACCGATAATATCGTAGAATGGAAATGGACGAAATAAAGGTGCGTAAATTAATAGATCGCAAGCTTGGAATATATATTTTACGAAAAGGATTTCGGATGGTTACTTTATTGGTAGCCATCTGTTTCATATCCTTTTTGTTAGTGAAAAACTCTCCGATTGATCCTATTCAAGCTTACATCGGCGCGGACATGTTGAAGGTTAGCCCTGAACAGCGTGCCAAAATCACTGAATACTGGGGATTGGACCAGCCTGTCATGATGCAGTTTTATCACTGGGGTTCTGCCGTTCTATCCGGTGATATGGGAACCTCCATGATCTATCGCCGTCCGGTCATGGAGGTTATCGGTGAACGATTCACGAATTCTCTTGCGCTGATGTTATCTGCTTGGGTTCTCTCAGGCGTGATTGGTTTTGTAATGGGTATTATAGCAGCTATGAAAAAGGGGAGCTGGATCGATCGTTTAATCAAATGGTACTGCTTCACCCTGGCCTCGACGCCTACCTTCTGGATGGGACTTCTGGTTCTTATCGTTTTTGCTGTATGGCTGGGATGGTTCCCTGTTGGCATGGGGGTACCTGCCGGTGTTCTTGCCGAAGATGTAACATTGCTGGATCGAATTCAGCATCTTATTCTGCCGGCGCTGACCCTTAGTATTGTCGGTATTGCCAATGTGGCTCTTCATACAAGGGAAAAGCTGATTGACGTTCTGGCCAGTGATTATGTTCTATTCGCCAGGGCAAGAGGGAAACAAGGTATGGTGTTGTTCTGGAGACATGGCTTACGAAATGTAGCCTTGCCTGCTATTACGCTGCAGTTTGCCGGGTTTAGTGAGTTGTTTGGAGGAGCGGTATTGGCTGAGCAAGTTTTCTCGTATCCTGGGTTAGGACAGGCAACGGTAGAAGCAGGACTACGGGGAGATGTTCCGCTGTTATTAGGAATTGTCATTTTTACAACGATATTTGTTTTTGTAGGAAACTTACTTGCTGATATAAGCTATCGTGTACTTGATCCACGAACAAGGGAGGGGAGGAAGGTATGAATACCATGCCGAAGAAATTCCCTCTGAATCATAAGCAATGGGCGCTTGCGAAGATTATCCTGGCCGCTTTGTTACTTGCGCTTGTCATCATAGGAGGTTTATTCCTCGACGAAGGAAGGATAGTAACGAACCTGACGGATCGGAATTCTCCACCTTCACTGGAGCATCTCTTCGGTACGGATTGGCTAGGACGAGATATGTTTACACGCACAATCATGGGGCTTACTCTAAGTATAGGTGTTGGATTAATCGGGGCGCTTGGAAGTGCCTCAATTGCAATGTTCCTGGGGATGGCAGCGGCAACCATGGGCAAGAGGGCTGACCGGCTTATTTCTTGGTGCATTGATCTGTTTCTAAGTGTTCCTCACCTTGTCACCCTGATTCTAATCGCTTTTACATTAGGCGGGGGGTTCAAAGGGATCGTTATCGGATTAACATTGACCCACTGGCCGAGTCTGGCGAGGGTCATTCGGGCAGAGGTTATGCAGATTCGGTCTGCGGATTATGTCCAGGTGTCTCGGCGGATGGGGAAAAGCCGCTGGTGGATTGCCTTGCATCATATAGTCCCCCATGTCATCCCGCAATTTTTGGTCGGCTTCATGCTGTTGTTTCCCCATGTTATTTTGCATGAGGCGGCTGTGACGTTTATCGGTTTAGGTTTGTCTCCGCATGAGCCCGCGATCGGCATCATTCTGTCCGAGTCCATGAAATACTTGTCTTCAGGGATGTGGTGGTTGGCGTTCTTCCCGGGACTTTGCTTATTGATCATCGTTAGAATGTTTGATCAGATTGGGGAGAATATCCGACTGCTTACATCTTCTGATAGCAATCGCGATTAAGGAGATTCACTGCGTTTCATAGAAAAAGGAGTTAACGAATGTCAATTCTTGAAGTGAACCATTTATCAGTCTCTTTTAAGCAATATACAGCTGGACTTAAACAGAGCCATCATAAGGTCATATCCGATTTGAATGTAAATCTGGAAGCGGGTGAGATTCTTGCCGTCGTCGGAGCAAGCGGCTCAGGTAAAAGCTTGCTCGCCCATGCGATCCTGGGTATACTCCCAGCCAATGCAAGTGTCAGTGGTGTCATGACATATGAAGGGGAAGAGCTTACTCCTGCCCGGCAGAAGGCTTTAAGAGGGAAGGAGATTGCACTTGTCCCTCAATCCGTAAATTATCTGGACCCACTAATGAAGGTAGGTAAGCAAGTGCGCACTTCGGTGCAAACCGGGGATGCGGTACAAGCACAGCGAAGGGTATTTGAACGCTTCCGTCTGGGACGGGAGGTTGAGCGTATGTATCCATTCCAGTTATCCGGAGGCATGGCGAGGAGGACGCTGCTATCGACTGCGATGGTAAGTGGAGCAAAGGTCATCATTGCAGATGAGCCTACTCCCGGTCTGGATCCTGTTGTCATTAAGGAAGCGCTGAGTCATTTTAGGGAGTTTGCCAACCAAGGCTGTGCGGTCATGTTGATTACCCATGATATTGAGTCTGCACTGCAGATTGCTGATAAAATAGCGGTATTCTATGCTGGTACGACCGTCGAAATCGCGAAAGCAGAAGATTTTGCAGGTCAAGGTGAGGCGATCAGACATCCTTATAGCAAGGCTTTATGGCGTGCTTTACCCCAGAATGATTTCGTTCCTATTACAGGGTCCCAGCCTCATCCCAGCGCATTGCCGCCGGGCTGCTTGTTCGCCCCCCGCTGTGCAATGGCAACGCCTGAATGCCTGCAAGCACAACCGGAAATGCGACCGCTTAGGGATGGAATGGTGAGGTGTATCCATGCAACTTAAGGCGAACGATATCGGATTTCGTTATGAGAATGGTCCGTGGCTGTTTCGGGGAGTGAATTTATGTATAGAACCAGGAGAGGTCGTAGGCATTGCGGGACCGAGCGGACGAGGAAAAACAACATTATGCCGAATACTCTCCAGTTATGAAACTCCTTTGGAAGGTTCCGTTACGTTTAACGATGCTCCGTTACCCGATAAGGGGTATCATCCTGTGCAGATGGTTCTTCAGCATCCGGAAAAAGCGGTGAATTCAAGATGGAAAATGCATAGCATCCTGAATGAAGGATATCATCCTGATGAAGAATTGCTAGAAATTCTGGGGATCGAGCAGGAGTGGTTAACACGCTGGCCTCACGAGTTATCCGGGGGGGAGCTACAGCGTTTCTGTGTTGCCCGCGCCTTGGGGCCGAATACTCGGTTTCTCATTGCAGACGAGATGACTACTATGCTCGATGCGATTACACAAGCGCAAATCTGGCAGGCTGTGATGGAAATTGCGCAGAAGCGAGAGATGGGCATTATCGTCGTTACCCACGAAGCGAAGCTGATGCAAAGACTTTGCGATCGTGTCATTGAATTATAACGGCACTGTAGAACGATCTACAGACTCAGCAAAATCGCCCTTGGGCTAGAATGGAAGCGACAAGCATCCATTTAACCAAGGGCGATTTTAATTTTCTGATATTCTAGTTTTTCTGTTCCTCGCTCTGATCCTGTTCATGCTGAGCAACTTTTTCATGGATTTCAGACTCTAATACTTGCACAAGGTCGTCTTCCAGTTTTTGTTGTGGTTGCGGATGAAACCATTGGATTTCTCCATTGTGAACGAATCCCTTATACTCTTCACCCTGCACTTGCAGAGAAAATTGCTGACGCATATGTGCGGTATCTTCAAATATGGGTTTTATTTCCAGGTCCTGAATTTCTTTCGTAACTCCATAGTGCCTCATTAACGAGTAAATGGTGGATTCAATATCGTCCGCTTTCTCTTCACCAATCATCTGCTTGGGGTGAGGGTTAAGCCACATAATTTCATCGTTGTGGAAATGTCCCTTGAACTCATCGCCCTCCACTTTGAAAGTGAACGCAAGTCGTTCATGTACACGATCTTCAAACAGGGTTTCAACTTCAAAATCCTCAAGTTCATGCTGGACATTCTTATCTTCAGTCATATTGTGTCTCCTCTCAAGAAAGTTCCGTTATTAGTTGCCTATTATAAAGGTTTTTGTTCCGAAATGTCCAATTTTTTGGCAAAATAAGCGGAAAATCGTTCTTTTTTAGTATAAAGATAGGACCAGATGAACTGAAGACGGACGCCAGCTGTATTAATATTTACGTAATGAACTTGGCGTACGATGATTCCACTTCTCGCTAAGGATAGCATGACATTGGTTTATGATCCGCTCGATGGTTTGGGTTGTGTTTGCATGAATTCGCAGACAAAATCCCGGGATTGCTACATCTGATATCCCAAATGTAAAATCGGCTTCTACAGTCATAACCGCATCATATAACTCATCGAGGAGAGCAGCATCCATTTGTTCGCTAATCGCTATCATGGAACCTAAATGGGTATAGCCCTCCATGAATCCGAGGCCTGATATTTTCTGCTGCTGCGGCACTAACTTCAAGTGATCAAATACGCCAAGTCTTCCATCCCAATAAATCTCGGTCACTAGCTGGATGGAGTCATAGCTGAATCTTTCTCCGCTTGGTGACCAGCCTGGGGTGAGGATATCGGTATACAGTAAAGTGGCTCCCGGTTCCATATGGACAACCGTTTTCTGTTTATAATGCGCGTGCTGATAAGCAATCAGCGGATCGGGAAGATATTCTAAGTAACTGCCCTTTTTTAAGTTGATTTCCGTCTCCTGATAGGCATGGCTTTTAGGTGTCTTATATATTTTTGTTGCTGATTGTGTGGTTAAAGTAACTTTCGATCCTTCATCTGCCGAGATCTGCATCTTATATCGATCGCCGTCCAAGTAACCGCCGCCGGGATTAAGAAGGTAATAGCAGACCTGCCCTGAATCATCGGCATATATCGGCCGCATCACCTTGAATGCACCCTGGAAGTACACTCGCTTGGCAACGGTCTTCCCATTACGGTCTTCCAGGTCTAAAGATAAAGAGCCAGTCCAATCGTTCATATTACTCTAAACCTTTTAGTAAAGCATGCTGCCTAATCCAGTCCATCACATCAGAAAGACCCTCATCATTTTTTAAATTGGTAAAAAAGAAAGGTTTGTTGCCCCGGAACACCTTCGTGTCACTAGCCATCACATCGAGACTGGCACCGACATATGGAGCAAGGTCGGTTTTGTTAATGATGAATAAGTCGGATTTAATCATCCCTTGTCCACCTTTACGAGGGATCTTCTCACCTTGTGCAACGTCAATAATATAGATTGAGAAGTCGACGAGTTCAGGGCTGAATGTTGCCGCAAGATTGTCGCCGCCACTTTCAACGAATATAAGTTCCACATCAGGATGACGCTCAACCAACTGATCAATTGCCGCGAAGTTCATGGAGGCATCTTCACGAATTGCGGTGTGAGGGCACCCGCCGGTCTCTACTCCAATGATACGATCCTCGGGAAGAACCCCATTTTGGATTAAGAACTTGGCGTCTTCCTTTGTGTAAATATCGTTTGTGACTACCGCCATTTTGATTTCACTTGCTAGATGGCGGGTTAGTTTTTCAACAAGCATAGTTTTACCTGCTCCAACAGGTCCTCCAACACCGATTCGAATTGGATTCATTAAACACACTTCCTTTATATATTTTTTGGTAATTAAGACATAAATATTCTGATATTCACTCGTTCGTGTTTCATTTGCGAGAGTTCAATTCCAGGAGAAACAATGCCGAAATCCTCGATGGTCAACTCCTTGATTCGCTCTACAGCCTGATTTAATTCGGGTATAAACTGATGAATAATCATTTGACCTGCTGTTTGTCCAAGGGGAATAGCTCTTACCGCATTTTGGACTAGACTGGAAATCGCAGAGTACAAATAGTAGAGGATGGTATCTTCTTTGCTTACGGCAAGCCCGTGGGCTACCATCGAAAAAACAATAGCAGGGTGGCCGAATGCTTTCTTGCTTCTTATTTCATCTCTGTATTGCGTTAAGATAGGGAAGCCGTATATGGACTCCGTCAGCTTTAACATCGTTATACCTATCATTTGTGTGCCTTCACGTGTTTCCCGCGGCAAGTTCTGGACTGTTAACAGGCGGTCGAGGTGCCAAATCTGCTGCAGATCATCATTCATCAAAGCTTCGTAAACGAGCTTGGAGGCAAGCCCGTCGGAATAGACGAGCTGCTCATGTAAGTATGCTTTCAACCACTCTAGCATTGTTTCCTGATTATGCACCTTATCTTCTTGTATATAGCTCTCCAAGCCAAAGGAATGGCTGAAAGCGCCTGTAGGAAAATTAGAATCGCATAACTGAAACAAAGAGAGAAGCTGGTTATTCATGGCTGTGGCCTATATGGCGGAATGCCTGTTTCACTTTTCGATCTTCTCGCCCATAAGGAATTTCAAGCTGTTGAAGGAGCTCTTCAACCAGATAATCGTATTGAACCAGCATTTCATCGTCTTCAAATTGAGCTGGAAGATGGCGGTTGCCGAGCTGATGGGCGATGGTGCCCATTTCCTTGATGCTTCTAGGCTTGATAACAAGAAGATCATCGGACAGAACATCAATGACAATCATGTTCTTATCGTCCATATAGAGAACATCACCGGCTACAAGATCCCGGGGTTCACGCAAGCGAATACCGAGCTCGTTGCCATGGTCTGTTTTGACTCGCTGAATGCGCTTCATTAAGTGCGCGCTTTCCAGATACACTTTTTCGATATGTCGTTTTTTAATCTCGCTTTGTTCCATTTGTTCCAGATTGGCTACAATTTTCTCAATAATCAATGTTGTTCACCTCAGAATAAGAAATATCGCTGGGCCATGGGAACAATATCGACCGGTTCACATGTCAGCAATTCACCGTTTACTTTTACTTCATAGGTTTGCGGATCTACCGTAATCTCAGGTGTTTCCGAGTTTAACTTCATATGTTTCTTCGTTAATGTACGAATTCCACCTACGGGCAGAATGATTTTTTCTAGTCCGAGCTTTTCGTGCACTCCGTCGTCATAAGCCGCTTGGGATATAAAGGTGGCCGAGCTTCTGGATAAAGCTTTTCCGAACTGAGCATACATCGGACGATGAATATATGGTTGTGGTGTCGGGATCGAAGCATTGGCATCACCCATTAATCCTGTAACGGCAAAGCCATTTTTAAGGACCATTTCAGGCTTCACGCCAAAGAACTTGGGATTCCACAGAACTAAATCGGCCATTTTACCAACCTCAATAGAACCTACATATTCTGAAATGCCATGAGTAATGGCAGGGTTAATCGTGTATTTGGCAATATAGCGCTTCGCTCGGTTATTATCTGCATATTGGCTGTCGCCGCTTAAGAGCCCGCGTTGTCTTTTCATTTTGTCAGCAACCTGCCATGTGCGCAGAATAACCTCGCCGACACGTCCCATCGCTTGAGAGTCTGAGCTAACCATGCTAAAGACGCCCATGTCGTGAAGGATATCCTCAGCTGCGATTGTTTCTTTTCGAATTCTAGAATCTGCAAATGCAATGTCTTCTGGTACAGAAGGATTTAAATGATGGCAAACCATGACCATATCAAGGTGTTCGTCAATCGTATTTACCGTATAAGGGAGGGTAGGATTCGTTGAAGAAGGCAGAATGTTCAGATAGCCGGCAGATTTGATCAAATCCGGGGCATGGCCACCGCCAGCGCCTTCTGTATGGTACATATGAAGCACTCGATCTTTAACAGCGGCCATGGTATTTTCCATAAAGCCACTTTCATTCAATGTATCGGCGTGAAGGGCAACTTGAATGTCGTATTCATCCGCTACTCGCAGAGCGTAGTCCAGTGATGAGCCGGTAGCTCCCCAGTCCTCGTGGACTTTTAATCCGATGACCCCTGCTCTGACTTGCTCGGCTAATGGCTCTACAGAAGCAGCGTGACCCTTACCTGTAAATCCAATATTGATCGGTAGGCCTTCGGCAGCTGCAAGCATCCGGTGTATATTCCACTCGCCCGGGGTTACTGTCGTAGCTTTGGATCCTGCGGCAGGGCCTGTACCGCCTCCGATAAGAGTCGTTGTACCCGATGTTAACGCCACTTCTACTTGTTTAGGGTTTACAAAGTGAACATGCGTATCGATGGCTCCAGCGGTGACAATTAATCCTTCCCCTGCGATGATCTCCGTGGAAGTACCGATAATGATATCGATGTTATCTGTAATGAGAGGGTTTCCACTTTTACCGATACCGAATATTTTTCCATCACGAATGGCTAAATCGGCTTTGCAGATTCCGGTGTAATCCAAAATGATAACATTGGTAATGACCAGATCGGGCACGCCATCACTCCGAATTGCGAGAGGATGCTGGCCCATGCCGTCTCTTATGACCTTGCCTCCGCCAAAGACAACTTCTTCTCCAAACGATGTGTAATCCTTTTCAATTTGGATAAATAGTTCAGTATCTGCAAGGCGGATCGAATCACCCGTCGTCGGACCATACATTTCAGCATACTGCTTACGGGACATTCTAAAGCTCATTTGGAATCCTCGCTTTCTAATTTTCCATCTACTTTGTTATTGAACCCATACACACGGCGTTCTCCTGAAAAATTAATTAGCTGTATTTCCTTTTCGTCTCCGGGTTCAAAACGCACGGCTGCTCCAGCAGGAACATTGAGTCGCTTGCCATATGCCTCCTGCCGATTAAACTGAAGGGCTTCATTGACTTCATAGAAGTGAAAGTGTGATCCAACTTGGATTGGGCGATCTCCAGTGTTTGTAACCGAAATGGTAAAAATTTCGCTACCCTCGTTACAAATAATGTCTTCGTCTCTTAAAATATATTCTCCCGGTATCATATGAGGCTCCTTTCTCGTTATCGTATTGGGCTATGAACGGTTACTAATTTAGTTCCATCTGGAAAGGTTGCTTCGACTTGTATATCTTCAATCATTTCGGGTATTCCTTCCATACAATCGTCTCTGGTCAAAATGGAAGCACCATACTCCATCAGTTCAGCGACGCTTTTCCCGTCTCTCGCTCCTTCGATGACTTCATAAGTGATGAGAGCGACAGCTTCGGGATGATTTAATTTTAACCCTCTGTCTTTTCTGCGCTTAGCTAGATCGGCTGCGACTACGATCATGAGCTTGTCAATTTCTCTTGGCAATAAATTCATAGCTACACCCTCCTAAGAATATTCACGAACGACAAGAACCCTCCATTCAGAGAGAAAGGAGGGTTCTTCAATTAGAAAAATTATAGACACGATATATAATTTTTCTAGACGGATTATTTCTTCTTCTCTCTGAAGTCTGATATTTCGCCCAACTAGACTAATCTATCATAAATACAGACCAAGATAAAGAAATTTATAAAAGCTCATACTTTTATGCGGTTTCCAAGCTCCGGGGGTACCCACCTCTGCTCTTCAGATGTATAATCATGGAAGTAGTTTATAACAACCAGTGACCCGGCCTAGGAGGAAGAAGTATCTTTAGGCCGGGTTGTTTCATTAGTGCAACTATATGGGGGGGAAACACCATGAGAGCCCCTAATTAGAACTGAATACAGGAGGGAATTATGATGCGTCTGGTTAAATCACCTGGCGGCTCCATTTATCCTTATCATTATAAGGACGGAGAAATACATTGCCTTAAGTACGGAAGTTTCTTTCAGAACCATGCTGCTTTGTTTGATTTGTATAGAGCAGAAGAGGATTTTATTAGAAGCACAAACCGCAGATTAAGGATCTGGGTCGATTTTTATGAGACCAATATATCTGAAGAAGTATTAACGAAATTCCTGGAAAGTATCAACAGTATAAATGATTATATTTTAAAAATATCGATAGTTGGATTATCTTTTTTTGATATATGGCGACTGAACAGATTAAGCAAGAAGGTGGGGGTCAAGTCTAACTGTCCGATTCGATATTACAAGGATCCTGAGGATGCAAAAACTTGGCTTGTCAGTGAATAAGGTTCAATGTAAGAAGGTTAGTAGTAACAATGGGGGCGCTAATTATTTTAAATTTAATCATAGTTATCTTCATAGCAATAATCATGTCCTATTATTATCGGATTCCGCGAAAGGATATGATCAATACAAGCGAAATTCCAGAATCGTATATGATACGAACTCCCAACAGGCTGGATATCCAGCCTCATTATGAATGTGCCGCTTTTTCAAGCGCATATGTTCTGAGACATTTAGGTATCGAAGCGGACGGTAACGAGCTTTATAAACAATTTCCGAGAAAGCTGGCTGATGGAACGGTTACTCCCAAGGGCATCCTAATATTTTTCAAAAAGCGTGGTTACGATGCGACTTTTTACCGTGGCAACCTTCAAACATTAAAGAAGCAAGTGAGTCAAGGCGTGCCGG
Organism: Paenibacillus solani; assembly: GCF_001277345.1. Lineage (GTDB taxonomy): Bacteria > Bacillota > Bacilli > Paenibacillales > Paenibacillaceae > Paenibacillus_AQ > Paenibacillus_AQ solani. The sequence continues at coordinate 3,186,504 of NZ_LIUT01000001.1, read as the reverse complement.
TCATTGCGTTTATAAGAGTTTCTCCTAAACAGAGGTATTTACACTTTGTACCCGTGATTGGGTATGACCAAGAATCCTTTTACTTGGCAGACTCTTTGGAGCACACCATTAACTGCAAGGAAACCAGCTATAATCGAAAAATAGGTATTCGTGATTTTGAGGTACTGTGGAGGACCTGGGTTCCCTTTTGTAAAAACACATATATCGTAATACATAAGGATGTTTCGTAACTCGAACATTAAGGAGACCATACGATGAAAGTTGCTTATCTTGGACCTAAGGGAACATTTTCTGAAGAAGCAGCGAAACACTATTTTCACCAGGGAAAGTCTGAGTTTGTGATGTACGACACATGTTTGTCATAACGCCGAATCAAGAACAGCCAGGTGTACTATCGTCCATCCTGAATGTTTTTTCAGCTCTATCTATCAATTTGTCATGGATTGAATCACATCCAACGACAAGAAAACTAGGGGTATACCGATTTTTTCTGGAGTCGAATCAATCGGCTAATGACTCAAGTATTAACAAAGCGGTTATTATCCTGGAAACATTGGGCCATGAGGTTCGAATAATCGGGAGATATAATGCTTACGAATGTAATCTAACCAAACCTAACGACATCTTGTAACAGAGTATTATCACATAACATGAATGGAGTTAAAAACTTATTATTATCGAACTGTGGGTGTTTAAATATGAGAATTATACAAGCTGTGGAAACAGACTTAGGCGAGATTCTAGACCTAAAGCATCAATCATACCAAAGTGAAGCTGAGATTTATAATGATTATGCCATCCAACCGTTAGTGCAGACGCTTCCAGAACTGATTGAGGAGTACTCCAATCAACTCATACTAAAGGCAGTATTGGATCATAGGATTGTGGGTTCCGTTAGAGCGTATGAAGTGAATGGCACTTGTATGGTTGGAAAACTTATTGTTCATGAGGACTACCAGAACAAGGGCATTGGGACAAAGCTGATGAATGTAGTCGAGGAGAGTTTTTCACATTGCAGAAGATTTGAATTATTTACAGGGCATAAGAGCGAAAGAAACTTATATTTGTACAATAAGCTCGGCTATCGAACATTTAAATCACTTGTTGTAGACGAAAATCTAACCCTGATCTATCTGGAGAAGTATAAGGGAGGATAATTCATGAATGACAGATCAAGAAGAGAGTGGGAGAAGCTGAGAATCGAAGGAAAGAGTCATTTTGTCATAAAAAGCGGTGTTCTGAGATGGGGTTTGAGTACAGCTATCCTCTATACGCTTTATCTTCATTTATTGGAGAATGGATGGACTCTAAGTGGCAACATTATATCCAAAGCGGTACTAGCTTTTATCTTGTTTCCAATCGGTGGGTACTTCTGGGGGATCTGGGTGTGGAGTTGGCAAGAGAAAAAATATAGGCAGAGCAGCGAATAGTGAGAAAGAACTATTAGGATAATCCACCGCCCAGAGGACAGTACAAATAGAGGAGGCAACAAGGATGCACGCAGTTTTTCAGCCTTTAACCCGGCATCTTGTTCTAACGGGTGACTTAAAGACGGATATTCAATTGTTCTTGTCGGCAAATCAGTGTCCAAGCACAGCAAAGCACTGTATGGATGTTGGTGCAGAATCTAGGAGGATTGCTTTGTTGTTTAATGCAGATCCCGTAGCGGCAGAAATTGCAGGCTGGCTGCACGACATCAGTGCAGTTTTTCCAAACCATGAGAGGATAGACGTAGCAAGACAGCTGCATATTGAAGTATTGCCTGAAGAAGAAATCTTTCCGATGATTATTCATCAGAAGATATCCAAGGTTATGGCGAAAGAGATTTTTAATATTGCGGACCCGGATATCCTGAGCGCTGTTGGTTGTCATACTACATTACGATCCAACTCCTCATTGCTTGACCGGGTATTGTTTGTGGCGGATAAGATTGCCTGGGATCAGGAGGGGACTCCCCCTTTTATTGATGATCTGAATAGAAATTTGAAGGAATCTTTAACGCATGCGGCGTTTGCATATCTTCATTTTTTGTGGGAACGCAAAGAGACCCTGAAAGTAATCCATCCATGGTTAAGAGATGCCTATGAAGACCTGAAGGATAAGGTGCGACTCGTGTAGGGGATTCGTGAGAAGAAATGGAGAATTAAGGAGACTGATTGTGAATTTGGAATATATAATCAATGGTGCCTGTGCTGTCAATGAAGTTCAAGAGGTCTTTAAGAGATCGGGGATCAGGAGACCTGTAGGTGATACAGACCGGGTGCAAAGAATGATAGACAACGCAGATGAAATTATAACGGCAAGAGATGGGGACAAACTGATAGGTTTCTTAAGAGCTATCACCGATTATTCGTATTGCTGTTATATTTCAGATATTGCAGTAGATATAGATTATCAAGGTTCAGGAATTGGAAAAGAGCTAATACGACTACTGAGGAGCAAATTAGGAGAGGAAGAAGTTCAATATGTGCTCACATCAGCTCCGAAAGCTCTAGGATTTTATGAGAAACTCGGATTTGAAAGAAATCATAATGCATTTGTATTAAGAAGAAAAAAGAATTGAAGGTATTGGTGATCCAGATATAAACATCAACTAAATAATTTAGCGAATCAATACTTATTCTAACCATAGGGGAAGTGAAGCAGATGAGAGTAACCGAACTTCAGGAGATGAAGCTGGTTGGGCTTCGGGTGGTTTGTGAGGGCGATCAATACGTTCATGAGATCCCTAATGCGGCAAATCTTCTTAAAAGCCGGCTTCATGAAATCAAGGAAGTTCTTAATCCGGTCCGATTGGTTGGAGCTTTCATTGCGGGAGACTATTCGGAAGCAGAAGATGGCTATTGGGTTTGTGTAGAGGTAAAGGATGTTGTTGAAATACCGGAAGGCATGGTATTCGTTATGATCCCGGCACAGACATATGCTGTCATTAGGCATACGGGACCGAATCATGAGATTAGGCATACATATGAAACTTTGCATAAATGGATGAGGGAGAACGGGTATGAAAGAAAACTCAGAGCCTGGCATCTGGAAATAACGGAGAAATGGGATGTTCTTGATGCAAGTAACGTCGAGGTTGATTTATATGACACTATCCAATAATTCTTATGGTGAAAAAAACACTGGAGGCGGTATGAATGTCTGAGCAAAATGTCGTCAATATAGAGAATTTATGGACAACAAGAACCGAACGCCTGGGAAATCGATTGCTTATCGGAGTGCAGAATCAACTTCCGCAATCTTATGAAGAAGAACAGCAATTGTTTGCCACTTTGGAAGCCAGAAGAAGTGAGATCCAGAACCTGACCATGGATAATAATACATATATGGTGATCCATGACGATGGTTCGCGCATGACAGTAGCTAGGCTGGTAAGTCGTGTAAGCGATGTGCCTGCTGGGATGGTTTCATTGGCGCTGCCTGAAGAAGAATATGCAGTATTCCGGTTTGAAGAAAAGTATATTTGTACATTTTGGCAGTATTTTTGCGATCACGAACATCATCAAAAATATGGCATCAACACCGTGAAGGCAAGATTTGAAACTTTTAATGATACCTTGCAGCCAAATGGAATAACAGAAATTTACTATCCGAAAGAATGAAAGTAGGAGGGATTTTATGGCTACTTGGATGCTTGCAGCTTCTCTAATCTATCAAATCATTATCGTAGTTTTGATGGTGTTGTTTTTTATAGGTTTATATCGATTTGTATCCAGATTAATCCAACATACCAAAAATACAAAAGAAAGTTTGCGAAGACTAGAGGAGAAAGTAGACAAACTGCATGAAGAACTCAATAATATCAATAGATGAATTTTAAATACAGGAATGAGTGAACAACGAGATGGCTGTATACTTAGTAAAACCCTCAGCGGAATTTAAAGACGAGTATTTATCCTTTTATCAGGATTGGAAGGACAGTCAAGAAGATATGGTGCCTTGGGTAATAGCTCGAGATCCTGGAGATTTTGATGACATGCTTCAGTTTCTAAACAACAATGAACAAGGCATTAATATCCCGGAAGGATGGGTCAAGGATTCCACCTATTGGTTAGTTACAGAGGCTAATCGAGTTGTGGGAGCTGTGAATATCAGGCACCAGCTAAACGAAAAATTATTCAATGCCGGTGGTCATATCGGATACGGAATTCGGCCTTCTGACAGACAAAAAGGATATGCGACGCAATTATTATCTCTAGCATTGGAAAAGACAAAGGACTTAAGCATAAATAAAGTTCTGGTAGTGTGTGATGCGGACAACACTGGATCGAAGAAGACCATACTAAAAAACGGCGGGATTCAAGATACCGATTATATTGAAGAGGATGGAAACATAGTAAATAGATTTTGGATATCTATATAGTATGAATGGAACGGATATAGCCAAGGTAAAGTACGAGTCATAGGGTTTAGATCTTGACCTCATGACTCGTCTGTTTTTTTATCCTTTAGCCAAGTACTTAGATCTCTTATGCCACATCACTTTTATCCACTTTGTAGAATGAAAGATAACCGAGTAATAGGCCGATCAGGCAGAGTGTAACCGGAATAGCTAGGAATTGGAACAAGCTGGATGAGCTGCTTCCGTCTGACACCGTTGAATTAATGATGAAACCAATGATGACAGCTGATGTAATTGTGGATGCGGTCGACTTTTTTCGCATGCCAAACCACAGAGGAATCAGACTGATTCCGGCAATCATGAAGGCATTGAGAATGGTGGCGGGAACTTGAGTCATTATATCGACCACATGCACCGGAGATTCAAATAAACCGATCATCGGATTCAAGAAATACGTTAATACACTGATCACAAACGTCGTTATGATGATGCTCATAAAACAAAAAACAAAGACAATGGATAGCTTGGCCTGGAGGATTTTTTTTCGCTGCAGCGGATAAGTGAATAACACTTGGATCATGCTGCTCTTGTATTCATCAATCACTAGACGGGACAGAATAACACTTGAGAAAATAGTAAACGTGATCCGAATTAAAATATCCGACAAAGACATGAATTCAGCAAAATTCATCGGTTCGTTCTCACTTTTAGAACCCCATGACATTAGCGTCACAGCAACAAAAATAGCCACAATGCAAATAGCTAATCCCTTAAGATAACTGGATAAGTTGTTTTTTTGCCATTCCAGTCGAATTAATTTAAGCATATCGCTCACCTCCATGAATGAGTTTGATGAAGTATGCTTCGAGCGATTCGGTTTGTTGTCTTCGAATATCCTCCATCTTGACTTCGGTTAATAATTTCCCCTGATGAATAATGCCAATAGTATCAGCGATTGATTCAATTTCAGATACGATATGACTCGAAATTAATATAGTCGTTCCGTGTTTTTCTTTTAACGTTAGCAAAAGCTCCCGAATATCCTTAATGCCGATCGGATCCAGTCCGTTGATTGGTTCATCCAAAATGAGTATTTCCGGCTTTGTCACAATCGCCCGCGCAATCCCTAACCGCTGTTTCATACCCAGTGAGAATTCATGAATTTTCTTCTTCTCGATTCCGTGAAGGCCTACAATTTTCAGCGCTTCCTTGATCGCGTTCTTATTGTGATACCCGATGTATTCACAGTGATACTCCAAATTCGCTTCTGCTGTTAGCCGATCGTAAAACACAGGGTATTCAATGATGCTGCCGATTCTTCGCAAGTATTCAACGGATGATGGCAAAATCGGCTGATTGAATACTCGGATTTCACCAGAAGACGGCTTGACCAAATTTAATAACATTTTCATGATGGTGGTTTTGCCGGCTCCGTTCGGACCTAAAAAACCATAAATTTCTCCTTTGGTTATGTTCATATTGACGTTCTTAATAGTTTCTGTACCTTTGAATGTTTTGCAGACTTGATGGGTTTGAATGACGGTTTCCACTCCGAGTTCCTCCTGATTCGAATTGATGTGCTACACTCAGCTTAAAGAGTGAAAGTAAAAATAAAGTAAACGCTGTGGAAAAAACTCGTAATATTATTCCTGGAGTAAACTCGTAATCTACGAAAATAGGGTAAGATAGAAACTGATTCAAGGATTAAGTTTTGAAGTGAGGGAGAATTCATGGAGTCTGCTGCTATATTAGCTGTCGATGATGAGATTGGCATTTTGAAGTTATTGGAGATCACACTACGAAAAGAGAACTTTATGAATATTGATACTGAATCATCCGGAAAAGGCGCACTGCAGCGTATTAGAGAAAAGTCATATGATATGATCCTGCTCGATATTATGCTTCCGGATCTCAGCGGATTTGAGCTTTGTATGGAGATTCGGAAACATACGAACGCTCCGATTATTTTTATCAGCGCGCGCTCAACCGATTTCGATAAATTAACAGGATTAGGGATCGGCGCAGACGATTATATCACCAAGCCGTTTAATCCCATGGAAGTCGTTGCCCGAATCAAGGCGATCCTGCGCCGGCAAAGGCTTATGGAGAATACATATCAACTTAATACAGCTAATACAGCGTATGATTATGGGTACTTTTCTTTTCATCCGGAATCGGCCACGTTAACCGTGAAGCATCAACCGGTTGATTGCACGGCAAAGGAGCTTGAGCTGCTGCATTTCTTTTGCAAGCATCCGAATCATATTTTTACGACGGCTCAGCTTTACGAATTGGTATGGGGAAATGACGCGTTCGGAGAAGAAAAAACGGTCACCATCCATATTGCCAAGCTGCGTAAAAAGCTCGGTGATGATACCCGGAAACCCAAAATCATTGTCAATTTAAGGGGAATCGGTTATAAGTTTATTCCTCCGAATGAGGCATTACTATGCGAATAAAAACCCGGTTTACGATTCACTTGGCATTAGGACTCACCCTGTGGCTTCTTGGAACGGGTATTTTTATTGTTATATTGATCGAAGGTCTGCTTCCGTCGCTTGGCTATCATATCAGCATGGATAATGAAGGTCTAATCGTAGGAGTGACCTTTGGAGCCAGCGCGCTGCTATGCATCGCTTTGTTTGGATGGTATTTTGGCGGTCCGCTCGGTTTCATTATGGCTTGGATCCATCAGCTATCGCAAAATAATTACAAGCAGCCTGATGATCATATGTCCAAAATAGTTAACCGAAAAGGAAAACTGCGCATGCGGTACCGCCTATACAAGGAAGTGCTCCAGCATCTTCAATCCTTGAATGGCATCTTGCAGGCGAACGAAATTGAAAGAAACCGCATCGAAGAAGCCAAGCAGGAATGGATTGCAGGGATTTCTCATGATTTGAAGACGCCGTTAACCTATATCAGGGGATACTCTGCACTTTTATTGAATGAGCAGTACGAGTGGTCGAGGGAAGAGGCGAGTTCTTTCATTCGGGAAATCGATGACAAAGGAATGCATATGGAGGCATTGATACAAGATTTAAGCCTCGTTACGCAGCTAAATCGTGCCGACGGCACTCTGCCATTACAGAAGATGAATCAAGATATTGTTGAATTTACAAAAAGAGTGGTTGCCGATATTAGCAATAATCCGCAAGCCAGCAGCTATCAGTTGCATTTCCAAGCAGATCTGCCAGCTATGCATGTGGATTTTGATTCAAAGTTCATGCAGCGCATTCTGCAGAATGTGATGATGAACTCTATCATTCACAACCCTGAACATACGGATATCTACGTGCAGATAGCTGATGCTGGAGAGCATGCTGTCATCCGGATCATGGATAACGGAGTAGGGATGCCGAACCATATGGTAGAGCAGTTGTTTCAGCAATATTACCGCGGGACGACCACGGATACATCCTCAGACGGCACCGGACTAGGAATGGCTATCGTCCAGAAGCTGGTCCAGGCCCATGACGGCAAGGTCACTGTTGAGAGCAAGCTTACCGAAGGGACTTCCTTTACTATTTTATTGCCGAAACAGAGAAGAATAGGATAAGGGGAGATATCATTGAAGAAACTGCCAACGATTCCATTAGGAAGGCTCATATTACGCCCATTCACTTTAGATGATGCGGCAGTCGTTCAAGAACTGGCAGGTGATCCCTATATTGCCGAGACGACATTATACATTCCATACCCATATGAAGATGGGATGGCAGAAGCATGGATAAAAACACATAGTCATCAGTTTGATGAAGACCGATCCTTGGAATTAGCTATTGTACACAAAGAGGAGAACGATGTAATTGGTGCAATCTGCATAGGGATTAATAGGAAGTTTGATCATGGTGAACTTGCATATTGGGTCGGTAAGAAGTACAAGAATAACGGTTATTGTACAGAAGCTGCAAAAGGAATAGTAGAATATGCATTTGCAGAATTGAATTTAAACCGCATTTTTGCCCGTTATCTAGGAAAGAACCCCGCATCGGGTAAGGTCATGGAGAAGTTAGGAATGAAATATGAAGGGATTTTAAGGCAGCACGTTAAAAAGTCAGGTCAATATGAAGACCTTGTGTATTATGGTCTGTTGAAGGATGAATTTGTATGAAAATAGCAAGGGATTTCTAGACTAGGAAACTGCACCGCAGGAGTATCAGAAAAAAACCAACTCTTTAACAGGTGTTTTTGTCTTTAACCATTCTATAACTTTCGTAATAGACTATATCATTCTTAGAAAAGGAGTGATATAGATGGCTAACAGTGATGTACGTCTTGCGCTTTGGTCTGGTAATAACTTTTCAGTTCGGAGGATTCTTTTCAGACGGGGAGGCGTTGCGGTTCGGGATCTTGGAGCATTCCGGTTTAACAATGTCCTCTCCAGCTTCCGACTCAGAAATGTAGCGCAGAGATCTGAAGTTACGCTTGTATTGTTCTCGGGCATTAATTTTCAGGGGAACTTCCGTGTGTTCAGAGGAAGCCAAAATGTAGCGAACCTGGGCAACTTTAATTTTAACAATGTAACTTCTTCTTTCATCGTGGTAGGACGCAATCTGACCAATGCTGAAATTGCTCAAATTCAAAGCACCGGTAGACCGCCTCAAGACATTCTTGTAATCAGACAGTAATTCTGCAGTATCAGTAACTGTGAATGACCTAAAGCAGCCCATTCCTCGCAAGAGGGTGGGCTGCTTTTTTTATAACATAAAGAGTAATCAGCCCCCATTTGCGGGATCAAGGAGCATCAATGGCACATTAGCGGATGACTAGCTAAATCGATGACGATAACATTCCGTTAACAACATCTTGACAACTTAAATAAACATGTTATTCTATTACCGACAGACAGTCGGTCTATTGGAGGTGGTTTTACCATGAGAGTCGTGAAAAAAGCCGAGGAACGTAAGAATGAAATCCTTGACGCAGCGGATGAGCTTTTCGCTCAGAAGGGATTTGACGGCACAAGCACAAACGATATTCTCGAGAAGGTTGGAATAGCGCGGGGCACCTTGTATCATCACTTCAAGTCGAAGGAGGATATAATGGATGCGCTGATTGATCGGTATAACGTCCTTCTATTAGATGGGGCACAGGACATCGCTAAAGATAAGAGCATACCCGTAATCGAACGCATTGTCCGCGTTGTGATGGCACTGAACATAAGCAATGTCGAAAGCGGTAGCAGCAAGGAAATTATGGAACATATCCACAAGCCGCAGAATGCGCTTATGCATCAGAAAATACAAAAGGTCATTGTCAATGGCGTTCCCCCGATTCTGACGGAGATCATCCGTGAAGGCATCGAGCAGGGACTATTCAGTACACCGTTCCCATATGAATGCATGGAAATGGTGGTGATCTATGCGAATGCTGTGTTTGATGGTGATATGGTTACGATGACGGACGAGGAACGCGGATCGCGAATGCTGGCCTTTGTTTGTAACGTAGAGAGGCTGCTCGGCGCAGAAAGTGGAAGCCTGATGGCCGTGATGGCAATGTTTGGTGGAGGGAATGAAGGTGGCGATGAATAAATCAGGGAAGTCTTTTAGAAAATTTCTTCTCTTGTGGTCAGGACAGTTGATTTCAACAATAGGAAACGGGCTTACCGCCTTCGGTCTGGGGATCTATGTGTTTCAGCAGACGGGTAAGGCTTCAGCCATGGCGCTTGTAACCTTGCTTGCATTTATGCCTTCGCTTCTTCTTAGCGCGTTTGCCGGAGTGCTGGCGGATCGCTATGATCGCAGACTCTTAATGATTTTAGGCGATAGCCTCTCCGCGATAGGGCTTGTATTCATCCTCATCTGTATGCTTGGCGGAGAAGCACAGCTGTGGCAGATATGCGTGGGCGTTACCATCAGTTCTATATTTTCATCGCTGCTCGACCCAGCCTATAAAGCGACGGTTACGGATTTGCTTACAGAGGAGCAGTACACGAAGGCAAGCGGTCTTGTCCAGATAGCGGGTTCGGCCAAATTTCTGATATCTCCTATACTTGCCGGGTTTTTGCTCACCGTTTCGGATATCAAGCTGCTGCTTGTCATCGATATCTGCACCTTTTTTGTCACCGTGGCTACTACTTTAGCTGTACGCAGCGGTCTAGCCTCAAAGACATACGAACAGACCCAATCGTTTATCCACGAATTCAAAGACGGTTGGAATGCTGTTTCGAAAAACAGAGGTGTACTGGTTCTCGTGATTATGACATCGGTTCTGACCTTTTACCTTGGAGTTATCGAAACGCTCTCCATACCGATGCTGCTTACTTTTACAAATAGCTCCGTCGTAGGAACGGTTGAAACTATTGTCGCTTCAGGAATGCTTGTATCCAGTGTGATGATAGGATTTCTTCCTATAAAAAAAGGTTATGTGAAAATTCTATCGGTTTCTCTGTTCTTTGTAGGATTGTTTATGGCTGGATTCGGATTTCGTGAAAATATTGTATTCATCTGCATATCCGGTTTTCTGTTCTTTGCGATGCTTCCGTTTGCCAACACGAGCCTGGATGTTCTGGTTCGCACCAACATCGACAATGCGGTTCAGGGCAGAGCGTGGGCACTTATCGGAATCCTCTCCCAGCTTGGATTTGTTGCCGCTTATGCGCTTTCGGGCGTGATGGCGGATTATGTGTTCACTCCTTTATTAGTTGACGGGGGAGCGCTTGCTGACAGCGTGGGACAGATCATCGGCACGGGCGACGGCAGAGGATCGGGATTTCTCATTATCATCGCAGGCATGCTGTTATGCGTGACTTCGATCATTTTGTATCAATTGAGATCGGTTAAAATGCTTGAAAACAGGGGTGCCTAATGTATTTCAGAATAATTCGCAATGACATATCAAATAGCAAGCTGATCACGCTCACGACCATGATATTCGTTGCAGCAGCGGCGATGCTGGTTTCACTTGCGGCCGTGCTTATCGTTAATTTATCCGGTTCAATACATACATTGATGACACAGGCAAAGACTCCACATTTTATGCAGATGCATTCGGGTGACATCGATAGTGCGCGACTGACAGCCTTTGCGAAGCAGCAAGGCAATGTCGAAGATTTTCAGGTGGCTGAATTTCTCAACATGGACGGCGCACAGATCATATTAGGAGAGCATTCGCTTGTGAATAGCGTCCAGGATAATGGATTTAGTACACAGAGCAAGAAATTCGATTATCTGCTTGATTTGGACGGGAACATCATTCACGTTAACGACGGTGAGCTATATGTTCCCATCAGCTATATGAGAGACAATACGGCAAAGGTTGGCGACATTGCGATGATTGGCGGGAAGGAATTTACCATTGCTGGCTTCCTTCGCGATTCGCAAATGAATTCCAGCCTTTCCGCATCGAAGAGATTTCTGGTCAGTGAACAAGACTACGCAGAAATCAAAAACCTGGGCAGTATGGAATATCTGATTGAGTTCAGATTGAAGGATATGTCGGAGCTCCGCGCATTTGAAGCGGCCTATGCTGCCGCAGGGCTTGAAGCGAACGGACCAACGGTTACATATACACTTTTCAAAATGATGAACGCCCTTTCTGACGGAATGATGATTGGGATCATCCTTCTGGTTAGCGTTCTTATCGTTGTAATTTCGTTGATGTGCATACGCTTTACCCTCCTTGCCAAAATCGAAGACGACTACCGCGAGATTGGCGTCATGAAGGCCATAGGGCTGCGTGTATCCGACATCAAAAAGTTCTATCTTGCAAAATACGCAGCGATTGCTGCAGCAGGGAGTATGCTGGGGTTTGCACTTTCGCTTGTTTTCAAAGGCATGCTTCTTGAGAACATACGGCTTTATATGGGGGAAAGCCACAATTCCTCCTATGCCTCGCTGTTTGGAATCATTGGCATACTGTTTGTATTTCTGGCTATTATCGCTTATGCAAACAGAGTTCTGAAACGCTTTCGGACCATATCCGCTGCGGAAGCTATACGTTACGGCACTGCACAGGAAAAAAACACAGGTACCAATCGGTTTAACTTGAGTGGAAACAGGCTGTTCAGCACGAATGTTTTTCTCGGTATCCAAGATGTTCTCTCAAGAAAAAGGTTATACGTTACAAGCCTGATCGTGCTGGTGATTTCCGCATTTATCATCCTGGTGCCCCAGAACCTGCACAATACGATCTCCTCCAAGAGTTTCATTCAATATATGGGGATCGGAAGCTACGATATGCGTGTTGATATTCAACAAACCGACCATATTTCGGAAAAAACAGCTGAGATACTCCATACGATGAATAGCGACCCTGCCATTACCAAGGCAGCTGTCCTTACAACCAAAACCTTCAAGGTCAAAACAGAAGATGGGTCAGAGGAAAACATCAAGATCGAGCTCGGCGACCATTCGATATTCCCTATAGCATATGCCAAGGGCAAAGCACCAGCGGAGGACGAAATTGCACTTTCGGCTATGAACGCCGATGAGATGGGTAAACAGGTTGGCGATGCCATCACGGTGGTGATCAATGGGGATGAGAAAGCTCTCACGGTAAGCGGAATCTACTCCGACATTACCAACGGCGGCAAAACCGCAAAGGCTGTTTTCACCGACGATACGGCGGACATGATGTGGAGTATTGTCAGTGCCGAGCTTTCAGATAAAGCTCTGGTCCATGAGAAGGTTTCCGCTTATGCGGAAAGGTTTGATTATGCAAAGATTTCAGACATTGATGAGTTTGTTTCGCAAACGTTCGGTTCGACCATAAGCTCCGTTAAAAAAGCTGCCAAAGCCGCAATTATCGTCGCGCTGATCATAATGGTTCTGGTTACCTTACTGTTTATGAAAATGCTTGTTGCCAAAGACAGACATGCTATCGCAGTTATGAAAGCGTTCGGTTTTACAAACTCGGATATGAAGATACAGTATATCTCGCGTTCAGTCATTGTTCTGATTGTCGGAATCATAGCCGGAACCCTCCTCGCCAACACGGCCGGAGAGATGCTTGCAGGTGCGGCGATCTCCTCGTTCGGAGCGTCGATGTTTCGTTTTGAGATTGATCCGCTATCGGCATATCTGTACAGTCCAATGATGATGATCGGCTCGGTACTTATTGCAACCGTGATTGGTGTTTCCGGCGTTGGACAGATTAAAATATCCGAGAATATGAAGGAGTAACCTTAACCTATGAAAAAGTTGATTATCGGTGATCATATCGTAAAATCCTTCGGCGAAGGTGATGAACGGCGACATGTACTGGACGGCGTATCGGCCTTCATTAAAGAGGGCGAGTTTGTTGCAGTTATGGGACCTTCAGGCTCTGGAAAATCAACGTTAATGTTTGCATTGAGCGGGACAGATGACGTGAATGGCGGGACGGTCGTCTTTGACAATCAGGATTTATCGGCTGCCTCGGAGAATGAGCTCTCCGATATACGCAGAACCAGCATGGGGTTTGTGTTCCAGCAGCCAACGATGCTTAAGAATCTCAATATCCTCGATAACATCATTCTTCCGTCGATGCGGGATCATCGAAGAAATGCTGCATCCTTAACGATAAAAGCAAGGGCACTTATGAAAAGAGTGGGGATTGCGGAGCTCGAAAAGCGCGATATTACCCAGGTTTCGGGAGGACAGCTTCAGCGGGCGGGAATCTGCCGGGCGTTGATGAACAGCCCAAGAATCATTTTTGGAGACGAGCCTACGGGTGCGCTCAATTCCAAATCCGCGCAGGAAATCATGGACATTTTTTCTGAAATCAACGAGGAAGGTACTGCGATCATGCTTGTAACGCATGATGCCAATGTGGCTGCGCGGACGGAGCGGATTATGTTTATGAGCGACGGAAACATTGTCAGTGAACTTCAGCTTCCCAAGTTTGACGGAACGGATATGGATCGCAGGGTAGAGAGCGTAACGGCGAAAATGCTGGAAATCGGAATATGATAATTTAAATAAATGTGTAAACCCCTTCGTTTAAGGACGAAGGGGTTCTTTATGGTCGTTAAGATGAACAGATTACTTAGCCGAGCTCTCTGCATACATGTTCCGGTACACGGCCGGAGTGAGGTTTTCGAACTTTTTAAAGGTTTTAATGAAATAGCCCGTATCGCAGAAGCCCAAATCATCGCTCACTTGATGGATGGGCGAATCGGTGGTCTCTAGCAGCTGCTTGGCCCATTCAATCTTGAGCCGGGCGATGAAGACAGAGAAATTCTCTCCTGTTTCTTTTGTAAAGATGCGGCTGAAGTAGCTTGGACTTATATGGCATAGTTTAGCCATCTCTTTCAGGCTGAAACTTTCATGTTTGTGGGCAAAGATGTAGTCAAACGCGGGTTGCAGCACGGAGTTCGAAGAGACGAACCCTTGAGCGCCATTCTTCAATTTGGTATCGATCAGCGCCCCTGACAGCTCCTGCTGAATGGATTGGATGTTGCGGACCGCACGATTCGACTCATGATGAAAGGTTTCCATGGAAGCTGGCACATCCGTGCCGGAAGTAAGCACCTTTTTGTATAAATCGATCGTGGTATGCTTGTGAATGGCTTCTTCCACAATATAGGTGCTTAATTGCAGCAGCAGATCCACGCACTTTGTAACTTCATCGTAGGATAAGACGGGCAGTGCATCATAGTGCTCCTCGAGTTCCTTGAATTTTCGATTCGATTCCACGTTAGGCGGCCGTGATACAATCTGTTCCAGCATCGGGGCGTCGGGTTCACGAAGCTTGAGCTGTCCGGCCATGATTGCACCTAAATACTGGTTATCTATAATGATGGGGATGGCAATATCGATAATATTGAAGTGGCATAAATAGATATAGGGCTTGTTCTGCCGAACGGCTTCAATGCCGGCACGGGCATCACATTTTTGACAATATTGCGAGAGATGGGCATCTTGGCGCACACCATGACAGAAGGGCTGACAATAGCTGTGTTTGGTTACGGGTACACCTTTGTAATCAATCGTAAGAATCGCCATTTTGGTAACGAGCGATAAGGAATCCTGCAGCTTCTCCCATTTCTCCAAATCAATGATTTCTTCTAAATCGAACCGGGATTTGGACATGACGATGTTCTCCTAAGAAAGTTATAGTCGTTCTACTGAATATTATATCGAATGATTCTATTATAGGACAAGATAATACAATTTTTTATGAGGATAACAAAAAAATACGATAAGAAAACGCTTTAATCTAACCTTATTGTTTCATGCTTCCCGCATATTTGTAACCTATAATGATAGATATAATATGAAGCCCAGGAGGAATGAACATGAGAAGAGCGTTTATTAGCCCGACGAAATACGTGCAAGGTGAAAATGAATTATATAATTTAGGCTATTTTGTTAAAACATTTGGTGATTCCGCCCTGCTGATTGCTCATCCCGATGATGTAGCCCGGGTGAAAGACAAGCTGGAGTCAACGAAACAGAAGTTTAATATAACGCTTGTAGAAAGCGGCTTCCATGGTGAATGCTCTCGTCAGGAAGTTGCCAGATTACAAGCCTTGGCCAAAGAGCATCAATGTGCCTGCACGATTGGTCTCGGTGGGGGCAAAGCAATTGATACGGCAAAATGCGTCGCTGAAGGTGAGGCGCTGATCATCGTACCGACGATTGCGGCAACCGATGCACCGACTAGCCACTCGGCAGTACTTTATACTCCGGAAGGGGAATTCGATGATTATGCGTATTTTAAGCAAAGTCCGAGCGTAGTCATGATTGACACGACGGTGATTGCTAAAGCGCCGACTCGTTTTCTCGTAGCTGGAATGGGGGATGCGCTCTCTACCTACTTTGAAGCAAGAGCAACCGCCAATTCGTATTCGAATGTCAATGCTGGTCTGCCATGTGGTGTTCGCGAAGGGGTGTGCGGCGAGGCAAAAGGGACCGTCACAGCCCTCGGAATTGCCAAACTGTGCTATGAAACACTGCTTAAGAATGGATATAAAGCGAAGCTGGCCTGCGATCAAAATATCGTGACCCCTGCGTTGGAGGATATCATTGAGACGAATATTCTATTATCCGGACTAGGCTTCGAGAGCGGCGGTTTGGCGGCGATTCACGCTATTCACAACGGCTTGACTGCGTTGGAAGGAACACATCATTATTATCATGGCGAGAAAGTAGCCTTCAGTACGATTGCTCAATTAATGGTTGAGAATGCGGACCGTGAAGAAATGAAGGAAGTGCTGGACTTCTGTCTGTCGATCGGTCTTCCTGTATGCCTGGCGGATATCGGAGTTGAGCATGTGACCTACGAGGAACTGCTTGAGGTTGCCAAGAAGGCATGCATCGCAGAGGAATCCATTCATTCGATGCCATTCCCGATTACGGAAGAAGCAGTAGCGTCGGCCATTATGGCTGCTGACCAGCTGGGACGCCAATATAAAGTGAATAAGGAGGTATAACATGAAAAAATTGATGAACGAGCCGGAAACGCTGGTTCGGGAAATGTGCAATGGGCTAGTGCTGGCGCATCCTGAGCTGGATTTCAACTCCAAATTCAAAGTGATTTCCAAAAAAGAGATCAATCAAGATAAAGTGACGCTGATCAGCGGCGGCGGAAGCGGACACGAACCGGCTCATGCCGGATTCGTGGGGAGCGGTATGCTGGATGCTGCCGTGTGCGGGGATGTGTTTGCTTCGCCTTCCCAAATCCAGGTATATCAAGCGATTCGGAACTCTGCTAGCAAGAAGGGGACTCTGCTAATCATCAAGAACTACAGTGGCGACATCATGAATTTCAAAAATGCCGCTCATCTCGCAAGCGAAGACGGTCTTCAAGTAGATTATGTCAAGGTTGATGATGATATTGCTGTGGAAGACAGCCTCTACACAGTAGGGAGACGCGGAGTTGCCGGAACGGTACTCGTTCATAAGATAGCCGGAGCGGCGGCCGAAGCGGGTCTGTCCCTGCCTGAAGTGAAGGAAGCGGCACAGCATGCGATTGACCATGTGCGCAGCATCGGCTTCGCTTTCACATCCTGTACGGTTCCTGCCAAGGGGTCCCCGACATTCCATATCGAAGATCACGAGATGGAATATGGCGTAGGCATTCACGGTGAACCGGGCATTCGCAGAGAAACAGCGGTACCTGCGGATGAGCTGGCCCAACGGATGGTCACGTCTTTGCTGGACAACTTGCAAATGAATGACTCAGTGGAACAAGAGGTTACTGTATTGATCAATGGATTTGGCGGCACTCCCTTGCAGGAGCTGTACTTATTGAACAATTCCGTGATACGAGAATTGACAGCCCGTAACAAGCGGGTATTCAAAGCTTTTGTCGGCAATTATATGACCAGCATCGATATGGCTGGCGCGTCGGTTACGATTATGAAGCTGGATGAGACGCTTAAGAAGTGGCTGTCTGCGCCATGTGATGCGCCAGCACTGTCGATCAAAGGTCCATTTGAGCCTGTGAATTATGTAGAGGTAATCCAGGAAGAGAAGCCGGAGGGCAAGGTTTCGTATACAAATAACACGGAAGCTGCCGCAGCAGAGATTAAGAACAATCAGCTATCCTTGCAAAATATTGTATTTCTGGTTGATCAAATGAGCGAGGTCATTATCGAGAACGAAGTTCCTTTCTGCGAGCTCGACGCCCATGCGGGAGATGGTGACTTTGGCATGAGTGTGGCCAAGGGCTTCAAACAGCTAAAGGAAGAATGGGACGATATTCTAAACCAACACCTCAGTGATATCGGTGATTTCCTCGATGCCTGCTCGATGATCATCATGGAGCATTGCGGCGGGGCTTCCGGACCGATCTGGGGGTCCGCATTCCGAGCGGCGAGTAAATCTGCCGGTCAGAAGCAGGAATTGTCTGTTCAAGAGGTCGCTGATATGATGCAGGCCGTCGTTAAAGGAATCCAGGATACGGGTGAGAGATCGTTCGGAAGAGGAGCTGTCGTTGGCGACAAGACATTGATTGATGCTCTCGTACCTTTCGCAGATGCCTGGTCGCAGAGTGCGGAGCAAGGCGAAGAATTGAAGCAGGCAGCAACCAAAGCAGCGGAAGCGGCGGTGGTTGGCGCCCAGAAGACTGCCGACATTGTTGCCCGAATGGGCAGAGCAGGTACGGTGGGCGAACGCAGCATTGGTTACCCGGATGCTGGCGCTCACGCGCTCGGGGTTATTTTCACGGAGCTTGCGAAGGTGATGAAGTGATTTTCTGATTCTCATAAGAGAGAAGTTCAAATTTGTGTGGTCCGGAAATCTGGAGGGAAAGCGGTGCAGCTGGGTTTTAGGTGCTTTGCTGGTAATGCTCTTCGCCCGCGGACCTTTGCTTGTCCACATTCATAACTAACATTCATACCCCATCTGACCCGGCCTGAATAATGGCCGGGTTGTTGTCGTTGTGGAGCAGCTTCTTTTAATGCAGTTAGATGCCGTTTATATTCGCTTTCAAGGCTTATTTTGATATGATAGAAAAAAGAAAAAATGGGAAGTAGGAAGTGGAGAGTATGGACAAAAAGGCAAAGAAGATCTTAATGCAAACGTTCTGGTCATCCAGAGGCTGGAAGAGCAGTCCTCTACCGTTCGCTGGGGAGGATTATGATTACGCGAAAAATAAGGGACTGATGTTCGATCCCATCACCATCGGACACGACGAGTTGATACAGCGGCTGCAGAGCCTGCACCAGGAGGTTACCAAAGAGAGGGTAGCTGATGCATTCCTGCACAGCCTGTCCACTAGACAGGTTCATTTGCGTAGCGCGCTCTCCAGCTGGGCACTAACCTCGCACCAGCCACTACATACGTATGAAGAACGGCGCTCGGCCTTGCCGAATTACAGCAGCTACGGGGATTGCAATCATGCCGGGATTCAGTCGGATCGTGACTACCTACAGGCCGACTTGAACGTGCTAAATTTCGAATAGGTCAAATGGGGAGGCATCCGTTTAAATCACTTGCTCTACTGCTGGCTGGACCTGGAGCAGCTGAGCCATGAAGAGAGCGTGTCGGTGAGCGACGAAGATATTGCGATCCTGCACAATTTGCTTAGAGCTGTCGAAGAATGCGGTGATCAAGAAAGCCCCCGGCATCTGGAAAAGCGCTGGAAGGATCTTCTGCCTTCAAGCAAGCATGAACGAGATGTGCTTATGGAAGTTTGGGGATATGCCGGCATACTGGATCCGCAGGATACGCCTCGCACACGTCCGAGCAGGGACGACGATTTCTTCTCGATGTCGGAGTGGCAAGGAAGCGACGGATATTCCCGGAAAGCGTTAGCGTTCTATTTTGAAGAATATCTATAGATCGCGTTCAGTCACAATGCATTTAAATCTGCGTACTGGTTCAGGTTTATAAGGGAGGTATCTATATGAAGCCGCAATACGAAACGTTGTATGCTCATGGAGCACTGTCTTATACCAAGGATACTTTAAACAGCTTGGGGATGCCCGAGGATGCAGCAGAATTACTGGTACTATGGGGACTGCCGGACTTTAATAAACAGGAGCCTCCTTTAGGTATTCAGTTTCATGAAGCTCTTCAGCTTAAAAACGTTCATGGCGACTATATCGCAATCGGAAGGGAGATTTGGGGCGAAGGACTTCATGTCGCGATGAATACAGACACAGGGGCGATTTGGGCAGTAACCGAGGGCGGTGCACAGAAATCCACCTATATGAACGCCTCCATCGATAGCCTTCTCGCATTTATGGACCGGGTGCTCGTATTCAAACAACAAACAGAGCACTTACAGCCGGATCCTCCTCCTATGATCTTGACGGCAGAAGAATCACGCGAGCTGCTTGAGAAGTTCAGGAGAGGGGAGATCAAGCCGAAGACCCGTCCGGATGCCATGCAGGCTCAGCGTGAATGGAAGGCTGCTTTCAGCAGCATGAAAGGGGAGCTGAAAGACTTGGATCCGGATGCGATGCGTTCTTCTTCATGGTGGGGAATTGTTCTGGAAGAAATGAAGGATCGCTTGCGTTAGTAGAACAATAATCCAACAACTGTTCATCAATATAAAGAGGCTAACCGCTCTCGCGGTTAGCCTCTTTGGTTCTAGACGATTCGATTCCCGCCTCTATGTCCTGTGACCTTCACAGCGAAAGTATAGCTAAAACGCCACCTACTCCTTCACAGATCCAATCAGCAGACCTTTAATAAAATACCGCTGCAGGAAAGGGTAGAACAGCACGACCGGGCCGATCGTTAGAATGGCGGTAGCCATCTTCACCGATTCCTGAGGAAGTGTCTGGCTGCCAAGAATGGCTCCGCTGCTCTGCATCTGCTGGATCATGCTGATTTCGGAGTTTAGCTTGAACAGCAGGTATTGAAGGGGATAGAGCTTCTCATTGTCCACCAGCATAATGGCGTTAAACCAGTTGTTCCAGTAGGCAATGCCATAGAACAGCGTGATGGTGGCAAGGACGGGCATGCACAGCGGAAAGAAGATCCGGAATGCGATAAAGAAATCGCTTGCACCATCGATTTTAGCCGCTTCCGAAAGGGAAGGCGGAATTTGGGACATATAGTTGCGCACGAGAAACAGGTTGAACGGGTTGAACACCAAGGATGGAATGATCAGGGCCCAGATCGTGTTATTCATGCCGAGTTTGAGGTTGATCAGGTACCAGGGCACCAAGCCCGTGTTAAACACCATCGTGATGAAAAAGAACAGTCCGAGTCTGTTGCGATAACGGATATGCTTGGCGGCTAGCGTATACCCGGCCATGGCCGTAATGGTGACCGCAAGGACTGTGCCGACTACCGTCACAATGATCGAAATCATATAACTCCTGTATAGCGGCGTGCTGCCGAATAGAAGCAGCTTGTAGGCATCAAGGGACAGTTCGGTTGGAAACAGCTGGTATCCGAATTGTTTAATGCTGGCTTCATCCGTGAAGGACACCATAAGCACTAGCAGCATCGGTAGGACGCAGAGGATGGAGATGAGGCCGATCACTGCGGCGTTTACACCATCGATAAATTTAGGTCTGGATGTCATCTAAGTTTCGCTCCTTTCCGAACGGTTCCGACTCACCTTTAGAACAAGGCATGGTCCGGATTCACCTTTTTCACGATTTTGTTACTGCTCCATACGAGAATAAATCCAACCACGGATTGATACAGACCAACGGCCATCGCCTGTGCCGGATTTCCGATGGTGCGGAGGGAACGGAACACATACGTGTCGATGACATCGACGGTCGGATACAATAGACCGTTGTCTTTCACGATGGCGTATATCATGTCGAAGCTGCCGTACATGATTTTGCCCAAAGCCAATAGGGTTAGAATGGACACGGTCGGCAGCATGAGCGGAATGGTAATATGGCGAATGAGCTGCCAGCGCGAGGCACCGTCGATTCGGCCGGCTTCGTAGTAACTGTCATCAATTCCCGTAATGGCCGCTAGATAGATGACAAGGTTCATCCCAATGTCCTTCCATACCGCTGCAGTCGTAAGAATCCCGGTCCAGTATTGCGGCGAGGCATACCAGTTGATGGGATCGATGTTGAAGAATGCCAAGATCTGGTTCAGGATACCGTAATCGGTCGACAGCAAGCTGTAGATGATATAGCTGACGATGACCCAAGACAAGAAATGCGGAAACAGAATGGTGGATTGGGTCACCCTCGAGAACCAGCGGCTGCGCAGTTCATTGAAGAGGATGGCCAGCGCCATAGCCGCAATAGTGCCGACGACGATGAATAAGAAATTAAGTTTCAGTGTATTAAATGTGACCTCCCATGCTCGAGGTGACGAAAAGAAAAACTTGAAGTTGTCAAAGCCGACCCAAGGGGAATTGAAGAGTCCCGTTTTGAAGTTGAATTTCTGGAATGCGATCAGCATGTAGGGAAGCGTTAAATAACCGAAAACCAGCGTATAGATGGCTGCCGGTATGACAAGCAAGTAAGCGGATCCGTTCGACCGGATTTCACGCAGGAAGCCGGAGCGGCTTTTTTTCATAGGTGGGCACGTCCTTTCGTTTGTGATGGGTTTGCAAGCGTAGCGGTTCTGACTTGAGTGTAAAGAGAGTTGCCGCGAGCGGTAAACTATGAAAATGGAGATTGAACGGTTTGAAGGGATAGCTGCGTGCTTTGAAAAACGAAAAAAACTTCAAATTCGAGTATTTCGCACAGCTTCATCCGAATTGAAGAATGACCGAAAACCCTTGTTTTATAAGGGTTTAGTCCTAAGATCATATTAAATTATAGCCTGGGAAGGAAAATAAAGAATGCGTTTTCATATTGATGAATGCCCTGAGCAAATGTAAGATTAGAGTGAAATATGTATCCCTTCCATGTGATTGGATCGCTAGGAAGTATGCTTACAATTAACATACAGATTACATATCGTGTTAGTAATGGATAAAATTTCACCTATTATAATGACCAAATGGCAAGGAGGGAGAATATGATCCGGCAGCGATTATTCCGTTATGCAGTTTACCGAAATATGTTTCTCAACTTTGTTTTGCTTACGGCAGCCATGATTGCCCTCGTAACCGTCGTCCTGTATATGATGTTCTCCTGGAGCACCGCGAAGGAGGTAGGGAAAATATCCGAGTCGATGCTGAAGCAGAACAGCGCAGTATCCAGCGTAATTCGCGACCAGGTATATAATGTGGGCAATCTTTTGCTTAGCGACAAGGAGATCGTGAACGCCCTCTTGGACAAAGAAGCCGATCCGCTGAAACAGTATGGAGTGTTCGGCACTCTTAGCCGAGTCCAATCCACATACCCGTTCATCCATTCGATCGGGATTTACAACGGCTCTAACGTCACGTATTTGAACACGAAGGGCATCACCAAAGAGCAGGAGGAGGTGCTGCTGGAGGAGATCAACAGCAAGAATACATCCTATTTTCAGCTGTTCCCGCGCACAATCTCATCCACCACTTCGGCAAACCAGAGCGAAGACGTCCTTACTTTTGTCCTCCTCCCAAGCTACTATTCGCCGCTAAGCTCCAAAGGTGCGATCGTGATCAACATGAGCACCGATACCATCCAGGATCTTATCGGAGGCTATAGTAATGAAGCGGTAGATTCGCTATACGTCATCGACGACAATGGGACCATCATCACCCACTCGGATCGGTCCAGGTTCATGGAGGATATTTCGCAGGAATCCTACGTTCAATCCATTCTGGCATCGGATACAAAGAGCGGCTATTTCACCCGCTTCATTGATGGCCGCAAGAGCCTTGTTACTTACGTCAAATCCAAGGATATGAACTGGACGTTTATTAGCGTAAGTCAATATCAAAATTTGCTGTTTAATATGCAGGCCTTACGTACCTCGGCTCTGGTTCTGGCACTGGCATGTTTTGTGGTTAGCATGTTCTTGTCGATTTGGCTGACTCATCATGCATATAATCCAATTCGGCATCTACTGGAAAAAATGAGTTCCATTCCGAAAATGAAGGAGAACCAGCGGCAAATCAATGAATTTACGATATTGGACACAACGTACGCCGAAATGACGGAGAAGATTCGCTCGATGGAATCCGAGGCCTCCGTCGCGCGAGCGGCTCATGTGCTGCAGCTGCTGAAGGGCGGCGACGAGACGGCATATCGCCGTTTGGCAGGAGAGGGCAGGGGACCTTATTTCTTGGCAGCAGTACTTCTGCTCGACAGCCAGGACGGTTCACCCGGAGGCGAGGATGAGGAGCTGCAATCGTATTCCTCTGCTGCCGTTGCCAGAGCGGTACAACAAATGCTGGAGCCGGAAGGAGCAAGTGTGGCGACTGTCGAGGACGGAACCGTGGCGATCATTCTCCCCATGAAACAGAGCAGGCCTCCCCTTCATGTATTGGGCATGCTGGAGGAGATCCAGGGCGAGATTCTCCGTACGCTCCGCGTATCGGTTACGGTCGGTATTGGAACCGCGGCGAAAACATACGCAGAGCTGCTCGAATCGTTTGGTTGCGCGCAGTCCTGCTTCCACCAACGTTTCTTTAAAGGCAAGGGCAGGCTGTTTTACGGCGATCCGATCATCGCCTCTGAGGCGGAGCATTCCGAGGCGCAGTATCCGGACAAGCGGGAGAAGCGTATCATTGAAGCCATCAAACTGCAGCAGCGCGATAAACTGGAGAAGGAAATAGATCATTGGATCAAGGAAATTCGCGATTACAACTATCATGAAGTCATGTTCTTCTTCAACCAGTTCATCGGCGGACTATATAAGCAGCTCAATGTCCATACGGTGAAAAATCAGGACAGCGCGGACCTCTTCCTCGATTTTACGCGGCGGATCACCCGTTTCCAGACGCTTCAGGAAACCGCGGATGCCTTAAAGGATCTCGCCCTGCGGCTGTGCAGCCTGTCTGAAGAATCGGGAACGGTTCGACACGCGGAGGTAGTGGATTTTATTCAGATCTATGTACGGAAGCATTATGCAAGACCAGATATGTCGCTCGAACAGGTTGCTGGTGAGGTAAAGCTATCCCGAAGTTATGTCGGCAAGCTGTTCAAGGCACATTGCGAGCTGTCGTTCAACGATTACCTGAATGCCGTGCGATTGGAAAAAGCGAGGGAGCTTCTGGCGAGCACCGAAGAATCCGTTCAATCGATCAGCGAACAAGTCGGCATTCTAAATACGACCTATTTCTACACGTTATTTAAAAAACATTATCAAATCTCGCCAGCACAGTTCAGAAGCCAGCATGCGATCGAGACGAAAAAGGCTCAGTAACGGGCATTTCTAGCGTTTTAAAATGGCGAAATCCATCATTTTGAAGTATACGTCATCCCTAATGTCTCCTTAAGATAGGAATCGTACTGCATGACAAAACAAAATGAAGACAGGGGGAGACACACATGAAAAAAAGGAAAGCGCTAGCATTATTCTTGGTCGCGATATTCATGGTTTCCATGATCGCAGGCTGCTCCGGCGGGAGCGATAGCGAATCGGCAAGTGGGGAGAAAGACGGCGTGGCCAAGCTGCCTGTACGGTATTTGCTTCCGGGTTCCGCGCCGCAGGATCTGGAATCGGTGGTCAAGGCGATTAATGAGAAGCTTGAGGCGGATGGTCTGAATCTTACGTACGAACCGACATATATTGCTTGGGACGTATGGGATCAGAAGACGAACCTCATGATGTCGACGGGTGAGGAATTCGAGCTGATCGCCATCATGCATGATAGTAAAGGCCCGACGGTCCTCGCCGGCAGCGGCGGGATCATTCCGATCGACGATCTGCTGGATCAGTACGGCAGCGAGCTGAAAGCCTCCATGCCGGAATGGATTTGGGAATCGTCCAAAATCAACGGAAAGATCACTTATGTGCCGAACTTCTGGGCGGATACCGCTTTTAATGACGGCATGTTCACGATCCGTACCGACCTGCTTGAAGCCAACGGTCTGAAGCCACCGACTTCACCGGAGGAGCTGCTAGATGCAGCGGAGACGCTGAAGAAAAACTGGCCGCAGGACAACAAGAACGTGTACATCAAGATGCTGGAGGAGCCTGCCTACTTCCTTCATACGACGTACGATACCTACCCTTTTACCGTAGCGGACAATATGATTTACGTGGACCAGCAGGGGAATGTGAAGTCCTGGTTTGAAACCGAGGAGTTCAAGAAAGATGTATTGTACATGAACAAGGCATACAAGCGCGGGCTCATCATGAGCGACTTGCTTACAACGCCGACGGAAGTCATCAATCAGGAAGAATTGGCGGGGCGTTATTTGTACCGGCCTGGCGATGTTGGCGTGAGCGACACGATTCGCCAAACGTTCCCGGACGCGAAACTGGATATTTATTATTTGGCTGATCAGCCAAAGTTCAGATCTTATGCGATCCGGAATTCCAACGGCATATCGGCCACATCCCCTCATCCGGAGGCTGGCGTTCAATTTTTGAACTGGGTATACAGCAGCCAGGAGAACATGGATCTCGTCCAAAGCGGTGTGAAGGACGTGCATTGGAAGGATACCGGCAAGAATACGAAGGACTATCTGGCTAAGAACGATAACGGTTCTCCGGCTTATGAGCTTCCGTACTGGTTGCTCGGCCATGTAGAGATGAACCGTTATCCAACAAACACAGACCCTGAACGGCTGAAGCGCCGGACGACGGTTGCCGACGATGCGGTGAACAGCATCACGATCGGCTTCACTTTTGATCCGTCAAACGTAGCTTCGCAGTACGCGAATTGCATTGCCGAGCTGAAGACCAGTGTTTACCCGGTCATGCAAGGAGTCGTGAAATTTGAAGATGGCTACGACAAAATGCTGGCGGCTATGAAGTCGGCCGGTCTGGATGAGGTCGTGGATGAGTATCAACGGCAATTCGATGAGTGGAGAGCTGGCCAGTCGTAAGCGCTGCGCCTTAAGTGATACGAAACATTTTGGAACAGGCAATCCCTTACCTGGCTTCAGGGCCGGAGAGGGGTTGCTTTTTTTTTGCCTTCAATATTTCGATATTGACTGAAATTAAAGTTTTCTCTCAAAAGTAAAGTGTTCAAGACAGGGACACCCGGGCTAGAGTAAAGGACATAGGAAGCGTTAATGCATCTCGTAGGACAACAATGATAACCACGATCAAGCATGACCACATCTAAAAGAGCGGTGCAGCATAAGGAGGACGCAGTTCATGACCAAACAAGAACAAACCATTCGAGAAGGATGGCAATGGTTTACGGAAAGCCGGTACGGCATGTTTATTCATTTCGGTCCCTATGCCCAATACGGGCGAGGCGAACAGGTTCTGTTCCGGGAGCATTTGGACCAGAAAAAATATGCGCGACATGCCTGCGAGTGGAATCCGGTGTTCTTTGACGCCGAGCTGTGGGCATACACAGCGCGCAAGGCAGGTATGAAATATGCCTGCTTGACGACAAGACATCATGACGGATATTGCTTATGGGATACGGCAACAACGGATTATTCAAGCGCGAAGCAGGCGCCCGGCCGGGATCTGGTACGCGAATTTACCGATGCATTCAGGGCTCAGGGTCTTCGGGTCGGCTTATATTATTCCTGGATCGATTGGCGCATTCCGGCTTATTTCGACGGGCCGGAGAAGGACCCGGAGGGCTGGGATGATATGAAACGCTATTTGCATGCCCAGGTGGAGGAGCTGATCACGAAATACGGACGCATCGATCATTTCTTTTTTGATGGAGTCTGGCCGCGAACCGCGGAGGATCTGGACAGCATCAAGCTGGTAGAGCGGATGAAATCGATTCAGCCGGATATTCTGGTCAACAACCGTCTTGGACTGTCTGAGGAGGAGAAGCTGCACGCAGATGGCGGCGGCGGATCGGGAGATTCCGAGGTGCTTGGCGATTTCGGCTCGCCGGAGCATGTCATCGTCCCGGATCAGAAGCGCTTGTGGGAATCCAGCCAGGTAGCAACGTGGCGGCTGTGGGGATATACAAACGGCGAACGATGGCGCCCTGCCGACGTCCTCCTCGACATGCTATGCGAATGCGCGGAGAAGGGCGGTACCGTGGGCGGGAATTTGCTGCTTAATGTCGGGCCGCAGCCGGACGGTCAGCTGCCGCCAGAGTTTGTGGAGCGAGCGCTGAAGATCGGCGAATGGCTAGATGTCCACGGAGAGGCCATTTACGGTTCGGACGGAGGCAACCTCACGGAGTTTATTACCTATGGGCGGCAGACGATGAAAGACAATCAGCTGTATCTTATCATTCGTTTCTGGGATGGGAGGCCGGTGCTGAGGCTGTCGGATCTGGTCACACCTGTGGTTCGGGTGACCCTGCTGACGACAGGACAGGAGCTTCCGTTCCGCCAGGAGGATGATGTCCTGTGGATCGAGGGGCTGCCGCGGGAACGACCGACCGAGCTGTTCCCGGTCATCCGCATCGAGTGTGAGAGCCGGCCGGAGACTAATCAATGGGGACAGGAACGCCTTTGGACCGGTGATCCCTCCCGCATTGCAGATTGGGCAAGGAGCCGTGGAACGTCCGTGTACGTTGACGGTAAACCACGAACGGGAAAGGAGTAGAGTATGAAAACACTATTGTTTTATGATGAACATTTTCCTTATGAAGGTGAACGCCCGACTGCGAAGGCAATGGAACGTCTGCGCGTATGGGCGGAGGTCGCTGGTGCTGCGGATTTGGCCGAGCGGTTGGCGGAAGGCGGTTGGGATGTTCTGATCCATCTTCACGGCGCGTACTTTCCAAAAGCGGCATGGACGGCCATCGAAGCCCATCTGAAGGCTGGCGGTGGCCTGGTGCATGCCGGAGGCGTGCCATTCCGCAGGCCAGTCCGGGAGGTAAATGGAGCCTGGCATGCCGAACGCGAGCAGTTGGCCTATCATCAGCGAATGGATATTCATGATGCTCTGGCAGTTGATGTGTCACGAGTCCGTGAGCTGAAGGCATCTGCCGAATATCCGATTCTCCAAGGGCGCGAGGCGTTGTTCGGCATCGAACCTACCTGGGGCTTGACGCTGCATCCGACCAAAGCGAGCGACATTCCGTCCGAGATGGGCGCGTGCGGTCCGATGGATGCTGTCATTTCGCCGCTGCTGACGGGAATAGACCAACATCAACGCGAGAGGTCTGCACCGGTCGTGATGCTGGAGCAGCACAAAGGCGATTATGCCGGCGGTCGCTGGATACTGCTCAACCAGCAGCTTATTGCCTCATTCTGGGAGACGGGCGGGCTTGACGTCCTGCAGGAGCTGGCTGAATATGCTGGTGCGGGCGTTACGGAGCTCTGGCTGAAACCGAACTATGCCTCCTACGAGCCAGGTGAACAGCTGCGGTTAACGATTCAGCTGCAGGCCCTGTCGCGGACGTCTGTTCCGGAGCGGAGATGGAATTTTGCGGTTCGCGTTATAAAAGTGGACAACGGGGAGGCCGTCTGGACCGGACATGCGGCAACGGATGCCGACATGGATCAGCGGGATTTGCAGCAGATTCGTTTGTCGGTGCCTGTACGGTTGGAAGCGGGGCTGTACCGTATCGTTTGCGAAGCCGTGTCCGAATCTGGAGAACACCGCTGCCTGACCCAGGCGGTCTGGGGCGTTGACCGTTCTCTGCTGCAAACCGGAGAAAGGCTGGAATGCGGACGCGATTACTTCCGCCGCGAAGGGCGGACGGTTCCCATCGTGGGCATGACCTACATGACCTCCGACGTAGCGCGGAAGTTTCTCCATCTGCCAAACGTGCAGCGGTGGGACGCGGATATGGCCGAGATGAAGCGGGCAGGGATCAATTTGATTCGGACGGGCATATGGACAGGCTACCGGATGATTATGTTTGCCGATGGCCATGCCGTCGAAGACGTGATGCGGGCGATCGATGCCTTTGTCCTAACCGCCAAGCGGCATGAGCTGGAAGTGACATTCACGTTCTTCTCGTTTGCCCCAGAAGCATGGGAAGGCGTGAATCCGTACTTGGATCCGCGTTCGGTGGAGGCGCAGAAGCGCTTTATCTCTTCTATCGTAACTCGTCACCGAGGGACAACCAATGTGCATTGGGACCTGATCAATGAGCCCTCTCTGTTCGATCCGAAGCGAATCTTCGAAGGGCCGGTGACGGTAGGGGACCGCTTTGAGCGTCAGGCCTGGGCCGAGTGGCTCACTGAGCGTTATTCAGGTGATATTGAACTTCTGCAGGAGCGCTGGAACATGACGCCAGGCGAGCTTCCGTCGTTCGACTCGGCGCCAGCGCCGAATCCGGACGACAAGCTGTTTAACAGCGTGCTGCAGCCGAAGAAATGGGGACCATGGGTGGATTTCACGCTGTTCACGATGGACATGCATAATCGCTGGGCATCCGAGCTCATCGGGACCATACGCCGCTCAGACCCTCGCCAGCTGGTAACGGTCGGGCAGGATGAGGGGATCTGCTCTCAGCGTCCATCGCCGTCATTCTACGGTCCTGTCGTCGATTACACGACGGTCCATTCCTGGTGGCAGAACGATCATCTGGCTTGGGATAGCATCTTCACGAAAACACCGGATAAGCCGAATCTGATCCAAGAGACCGGCATTATGCACGTTCAGCGTCCGGACGGGATTGCCAAGCGAACGGAGGAAGAGCTGCGCAACATTCTGGAGCGCAAGTATGCTTACGCGTTTTCGACAGGAGGCGCCGGGGCAGTTCAGTGGATTTGGAATATAAATTATTTTATGGACAATGCCAACGAATCCAACATCGGAGCGCTGCGGGCTGATGGAACGCAGAAGCCCGAGGCTGATGTGTCTTATGACTTCGGCGGCTTCATGAAGGAAGCGGCTGGTCTGTTCGACAATGAACGGCAGCTGGAGGACATTGCCGTCGTATTCCCGTATTCGAATGATTTTTCCAGCCGCAAGCTGGCGTACGAAGCTACAACAAGGGCCATACGCACGCTGACGTTCGGCATGAACGTCCATCCGCGCGGCATCGGCGAATACCAGCTGGAGGACCTGAAGCGCTATCCAGCCAAGCTGATCATCGTGCCAAGCGCGCACAATTTTGACGATGTGGCGTTCGCGCAGCTCCTCGAGCTGGCAAGAGAAGGAAGTACCGTCCTGTGGACAGGCCCGCTGCGCACCGATGCGTATTGGGGACAGGTATCCGATCGTCTGCAGCAGGAGATTGGGGAAACCGTCCATGCTAACGTTCTCCGGGAAGAAATGCTGGAGCTGGCGGGAGCGCATTATTCCGTTTCGTACGGTGAGCGGAAGATCAACGCGCTCGCGGTGGATCGTCCAGCGAGTCGGTTGGATGGGCCGCTAGAGCCGATTACGGTAACCTTGGGTTCAGGACGATTCATCTGGTGCCCGCTCCCGGTCGAATTGAACGAGCGTTGGGAGCCGATTGAGGCGCTATACGCTGAAGCCATTCGCACCGCAGCCGTATCACCTGAGCTGGAATGGCTGAAGGGAGGCGAGCTCCCGGGGATTTATGGACGCAAGCTGTCGTTTGGACAAGGAAGCTTCTATGTCTTCGTCTCCGAGTATGGGGCAAACGCAGAAATTGAAGTAAAGGACCCTATTTCAGGGACGGTCTATTCCTTCGGGTTGGAACGGGAACGTACCGTGATGTTCACGACCGACGCGGGGGGAAGTGTGCGGACGATATACCGGCCGGAGGAAGTTTGCATCTTGCAGAGCTAACCTTCTAAATCTTGAAGTGCTTTCGCCCTTAAAAGGTAAGATGCGTATTCGCTTGAGGATGACCAGGGTACTCAAGGCGTAAAGCGATCCTTCTGCAGGAACACATATAGAGGCTCTCCGGCTGATTGAATCGTACCGGAGAGCCTCTTCTTCAAATGGGGAATAACCGTTGGGTTTGTGTAGCGGCGGGCATTGAATCGGATGGAAATGAACGTAATCATTCGAACAATCAAACGGAAAAAGGAAGGGTGTACCATGGATTACAAAGATGCATCACTCCCCGTTTCGGAGCGAGTCGAGGACTTGCTGGAACGGATGACGGCAGAAGAGAAAATAGGTCAGCTGATCCAGCCGTTCGGCTGGAAAGCTTATACAAGAAATGACGATGGTACGATTCGGATTACAGAAGAATTCAAGTCGCAGCTGATGGAGGGAGGGATTGGCTCTTTGTACGGTACGCTGCGTGCCGATCCTTGGACGGGTGTGACGCTTGCGAACGGGTTGTCTCCCCGGGAAGGGGCCGAAGCGGTCAATGAGATTCAGCGATATGCCATTGAGCATTCCCGGCTCGGGATTCCGATTCTGTTCGGAGAGGAATGCTCCCACGGACATATGGCGATCGGAGCGACGGTATTTCCGGTTCCGCTCACGATCGGAAGCACCTGGAACACGGAGCTGTTCCAAAGCATGAGCCGAGCTGTTGCTGCCGAGACCAGGGCACAAGGGGGAGCGGCAACCTATTCGCCGGTGCTGGATGTGGTAAGGGATCCCCGCTGGGGCCGCACCGAAGAAACCTTCGGTGAAGACCCCCATTTGGTAGCCGAATTTGCGGTTGCTGCAGTGCGGGGACTCCAAGGCGAGAGCCTTGATTCGCATGACAGCCTTCTGGCTACGCTGAAACATTTTGCAGGCTACGGCGCTTCCGAAGGGGGGAGGAACGGAGCACCCGCTCATATAGGCATGCGGGAGCTTCATGAAGTCGATCTGCTGCCGTTCCGCAAGGCCGTTGAAGCAGGAGCCCTGTCCGTCATGACCGCCTATAACGAGATTGACGGAGTGCCTTGCACCTCTAATCGGTACCTGCTGCAGGACGTGCTTCGCGAGGAATGGGGCTTCGACGGCTTTGTCATCACCGACTGCGGCGCTATCCATATGCTGACAAGCGGCCATAATACGGCTGGTTCGGGCGAGGAAGCCGCGGCTCAGGCGTTAAAATCCGGTGTCGACATGGAAATGTCCGGGACCATGTTCCAAACGCATCTTCATCAAGCGCTGGAGCAGGGACGGATCACCGAAGACGATCTGAGCAAGGCAGCCGGACGCGTGCTGGAACTGAAGTTCAAGCTCGGTCTCTTTGATCGTCCTTATGCAGATCCGGCATGGGCGGAGCGAATCATAGGATGCAAGGGACATGTAGCACTGGCCTATCAAGCAGCAGCTGAAGGAATCGTGCTCCTCAAGAACGAAGAAAACACGCTGCCTCTGGATCCGAATGTCGGAACGATTGCCGTCATCGGTCCCAATGCCCATGCAGCATACAATCAGCTTGGCGATTATACCTCCCCTCAGCCACCGGGGCAGATCATAACAGTGCTGGAGGGCATCCGCAGCCGGCTGGGAAATACGGCGGACAGCCGCGTTTTGTATGCGCCGGGCTGCCGCATTCAAGACGATTCCCGCGAGGGCTTCCCTCACGCGCTCGATTGCGCTGCTGAGGCTGACGTCATTGTGATGGTGCTTGGCGGCTCTAGCGCACGGGATTTCGGAGAGGGCACCATCGATCTTAGAACGGGTGCTTCGGTCGTGACCGGGCATACCGAGAGCGATATGGAATGCGGGGAAGGCATTGACCGCTCGACCCTGACGCTGATGGGTGCGCAGTTGGATCTGCTGCAGGAGATCTATAAGCTTGGCAAACCGGTGGTCGTCGTCTATATCAATGGGCGGCCGATAACGGAGCCGTGGATCGATGAGCATATCCCGGCAATTGTGGAAGCATGGTATCCCGGACAGGAGGGAGGCAGCGCAATCGCGGACATGCTCTTCGGCGATGTTAACCCGTCCGGCCGTCTGCCGCTGTCCATTCCGAAGGAGGTTGGTCAGCTGCCGATCCATTACAATGCCAGACGGACCCGGGGCAAGCGTTACCTGGAGACGGATCTGGAGCCGCGATATCCGTTTGGCTACGGGTTAAGTTATACGGAATTCCGCTATGACGGTTTGAAGATTGAACCGGCTGTCATTCCTATTGGCGGGGAAGCCACGGCCCGGATCAGAGTGACCAATACGGGGGCACGGGACGGCGCCGAGGTCGTTCAGTTGTATGTCTCAGATCTGGCCGCATCCGTTACCCGTCCGGAGAAGGCGCTGAAAGGGTTCCAAAAAGTGTTCCTGAAGGCAGGGGAGACGCAGGAAGTGATATTCACTATATGCAACGAGCAGCTGGAACTGATCGGCCTTGACATGAAGCCGATAGTGGAGCCAGGCGAGTTTCGCATTCAGGTCGGCCCCGACTCGACAAGTGGAGAGGTCGCGAGCTTGCGGGTGGAAGGCTAGGATCGCAAGGTCTTGACCGACTTTCCGAAAGCTTGCCCAGGCAAAGCCACTTCCTGCACCCATGTAGTTAGCCCCAGGCGCCGGTTATTGTTGCCGGTTCATTTACGGGGAAACATGACTTCTCATCTCGTTGTAATCCCGGGACCCATTTTATTCAATAATGTGGTATGATTTTCTAGTGAGGATAAGGCTCAGAGGGGCGTACCTGGTAGCCCGAGGCTTTCCGAGTAAGGAATCCAAGTGAGGAGTGGTAGGATGAACGAACCGTTTCTTCATATGTACGACTATAGCATTTGGGCGAATGAAAGAGTATTTATTCATATGCAATCTTTGCCGGAAGGCGTGTTTCTCCAAAAAGTAAGTCTGGGCTTCAACTCTATCGCGGAAGTCTTCGGTCACCTTGCGGCTGCGGAGGAAGTTTGGTTTGCCCGGATCAAGGAGGAAAGTCCGTCGCCGCTTACTGCGAGACCATTCGCGAATATGGAAGTGGCCCGTCATTACATGAGGCAGCTTCAAATCCGGCACCGCGAATATTTAGCTTCGATTGATGATATGGGAAAGGTTGTGACTTATCACAACACTGCAGGTGAGGCATTTCAGAATTCGATTTCAGAGATTCTCCAGCAGGTCGTAAATCATGGAACATATCATAGAGGTAATATCACAACCATGCTTCGGCATTTGGGACACAAAGGGGTAATAACGGATTACATTGCCTTTATAAGAGCGTAATTACAAGCTGCATCCTTTTAAACAAGGACTTCCTGCTACCATGATTCTCATGGGGCAGGGAGTCCTTTTTAGGTAGAGAATATTTATGAAACATATATGGTATGGTTCTTCCTGCGGCTCTCTTATATGATGTAAGTAGTGCTCACATAATACATGGGAAGATCAACAAATAAATACAGCAAAATATCCCGAGAATGTTAGCTATTAATATCATCTAGATTAGCAATAATGGGAAGGTGATGTTTGTGAAGAAGATTCGAAGATCCAAAATCGTTGAAGGTACTTCCATACCGGGGGTTATCTGTAACGGAGGGCAGTACTTTTATATTGACGTAGATATCTATGAAGATGGGATGACGAATTGCTGGGAGCTTGTTGACCTTAAAGGCTTAAGAAACAAAATCGATTCAAACTGGCTGACAGCAATCGTTCCGGTTGGCCGAAATTTCTCAATTCACAGCCTGGGTTCGTTCCAAGTCAAGGAAGCGGTCTGGAAATTTGATCAAGACAGCTACTATGAACACATTGGTCAGACCATTCGTATGATGAATCCGGAATTCGTGAATATATATGAAGTTTCAGAACGAGAACAGGAGCAGCAGGAAGCCAGAAGAGTGGCTCACTCCCCTCAATCCACTGAATTTTATGTAAAAAGCGAAATGTTCTATCAGACGGTGGAGGGTGACGGTTTCCACATTTTTATGAAATACGAAGGTGCGAACTATTTGATTCATATGAATGTTTATCAGGACGGTCAAGTCATGATCTACAACCTGCCTGAAGAAGTCCAGTGTAATATTGATGAAGCAAGTGCTTGGTTTCAAGACGGGACTTTGTTTACAAGATTTGATGGCGATATTCCTATTCGCATTCTGGGACTTGGCGAGGTTACGTTATCTGAACCGTTGTATGCGGCAGAGATTGAGGAGAAGTTTAAAGAACTCATCGACATCCATAAGAAATTGAACGGGGAGAAATCCACTCACGAAGAATGCAGGGATGCATATTATTTATATTTAGAAACTCCCACCGAGTTTTACAGGGAGAACCTAAGAGAGAAATATGAACGTGTACCCGAACATGAACGAATGTACTTGGGCGATATGGATTCTAAAGATTGGGACTACCAAAGGATCCTCTATCGACCGGATGAGAAACGGGAAGTGTAATGTGATCATGTCAGCCGGCTCGATACGAAATAAAATATATTTTTAAAAAAGTGAGGTCAACGCGATGTATAGTTTGTACGGAGAGCTATGTACGGAAGTATATGATCTGAGTAAGCCACTAGGATTCTCATTTGGAGACGTGGAGTATTATAAGGAGCGCCTGAAAGACGTGAAAGGGAAAGTGCTGGAAGTGGGCTGTGGGTCGGGCAGAGTGCTAATCCCGCTGCTGCAGGCGGGCATCGATATTGATGGCGTGGATAATTCCGCTGCCATGCTGGATTCTTGCAAAAAACATTTGGAAGGATTGGGCCTTGCGGCCAAGCTCGTTGAAGATGAGATGCATAACTTCTCATTGACCGATCTATACGAGGCCATTATTATTCCTGCGGGATCATTCCAATTAGTGGAGGGGCGGGAGCAGGCAAACGCTGCATTGAGGCATTTTTATTCTTACCTGAAGCCCGGTGGCCGATTAATACTGGATTTGTTTATCCCTACTAATTTTGAAGCGAATCATGCCACTACCAGAAGTTGGGATACGCCGAATAATGAGGTCATCATTCTCGAAGAGAGACGTACGGAATGTAATCTGCTTGAACAGCGGATGGTTTCGATTTTGAGATATGAAAAGTGGATGGAAGGCCAGCTGTTACAAACCGAGCTGCAGCGTTTTCCTCTCAGCTGGTATGGAAATTATGAATTTGAACTTATGCTGGAGCAGCAGGGGTTTGAAGAGATTACCAAGTCGGCAGATTACAAATGGATGAATACACCTGCAACAGCAGATCAAATGATTACATATGAGGCTAAGAAGTCTTTGATGGATTAGTGATATAGACGCAAAAGAGGTGATTGTATGACGTATGACTCAAACTTAAGCATGACAGATATGGATCGATTACTCTCATACCTCGATTATTTCCAAGATCTTGATTCGGTATTTGGTTATGAAGCGAACGGCTACATGTGTCAAAGTCAAGAAGTCAGAAACTTCTGCACAACCTTAGATGATGTCGGTTTCTTACAGGTATTTAATTGGCATGAATGGTTAGCTCAGCATGAGGTTTATAAGGACCTAGACCATCCTATTGCGAGCAGCATCATGAATGCCGATCTGGACACCCTCCGCAAATTAATGACCAGCTATATTCGCGGGGATCGGTTCAATGAAGGTTTATTCATCGAAGTGTGCAGGAAAGGGCATATAGCCAGCATTCTGTTAAGACTGAGAGAATTGAGAGATGCATGATGAAGAGCTCGGATGAGTCGACTTTACCTTAAGGAGGTGGAAGGGATCGTTCGCATATTACTCTTAATCGGTGTGTTGTTATGTGTATTATCTGGATGTGCTCCTGCCCCTGATTCAATGGAACACGATCAAACCAAGCAAGCAGCATTAGATAGATTTATTGAAAGAGAGAACATCACAGGTACACTTGTGCAATTGAATGTAGATGATCATATAGGAATCCTTCTGGCTGAGTATAAAACGCGTGCTTATTATGTAGGGGAATGGATTGAAACAGAAAAGGGTTTCTCAGCGGTGAAGCTGTCACCCACGTTCGACATCGAGAACACCTCTGGCGTGACATGGGATTTTAAGACATTGGATGGTGATCAGTACAGTATTTCAACCTTCAAAGAGAAACAAGCTAATATACCAACCTATATTAAAGAATTGGATTTATATGTATCCATCGTGAAGAAGGGTTCCAAGAAAGAACCGACACCCGCAACACACGACCTAATAGATTCATATGAGGTTTTGTTATGAAACCACACGAATGGTCGGAGGGTTTAAGAATTGAACAAGAAGGAATATCCTCGATGAGAGAAGAAAGATTTATAGACCCGATCCATTAAAAATAAAACTCATGCGGAGGGATTTAATTATGACGTCGAATACTCCAACATCCATTCAGAAAGTGATTTGGAACGATTCCCGGATATTTCGTTTGTTACGATCCAAGATCCGGATGGCAATATCCTGATGATCGTTCAAGAAGATATGTGAGTCACCCTATGAGTGCGGCCAGAGAGGAGAAACTATAATATGTCCAATATTCTCAATGTGATCGTCATAGCAGCGCATCCGGATGAACCCGAAATCTACGCGGGAGCCATTTCGGCTGCCTATGCAGAGCGGGGGCATCGGGTAAAATTCCTGACATTAACCGATGGATGCTGTGGTCATTATGAAATGAGCGGGCAACAGCTCGTCGATCGGCGTAAACAAGAAGCTCAAGAAGCGGCTAGACGTCTTGGGGTTCTTGAATATGTCGTTCTGCCCATTCCCGACGGGGAATTGATGCCATCAATCGAGATACGCAAGGAAGTCATCCGCCAAATTCGCGGCTGGGAGGCGGATATTGTTATCACGTTCCATGCGGATGGACCCGGTCATGCGGATAACCGCAGTGTGGGAAAGATCGTGCGTGACACGGCCGATTTTGTAGCGAATGTGCCAAATGCTGTGCCTGAAGTTCCGTCTCTAAGGAAGTCTCCCATTTTCTTGCTGATGCCGGACTATGCAGCACGAGCGTCATATAAACCCGATATTGTGATTGATGCAGGAGAGGTCATTGAGAAAAAGCTGCTGGCCTGTGACGCCCATGCTTCCCAATTCTACGAATTTGCCCCATGGCAGGGCGGTTTCTTGAATGCCGTTTCGAATACGTGGAAGGAGAAGCGGAACTTTATTTTGAAGTATTGGAATCGCTTCCTCAGTGTGTCGGATGAAATGGGCCCTGCGCTCTCAAAGTATTATGGGCAGGATGCTGCGGCTAGCGTAAAATATGCAGAGCCTTTTGAAATTGCCAATTATAGCAGAAGACCGGATGAAGCGGAAATGAAGGTTCTATTCCCGATGCTGACGGATATTCAGAAGTAATATATACATCACGCTGCAAAGAGATTGAAGAAGCGGATTCCCCTGAAGGGAATTCCGCTTCTTAAGCATTGCCATACATAGTTCCATTGTCAGCCGACTTATTCCAGTTACACGGTCTCTATCGGTGATTCTGTAATGGGGCAGAATCCAGGGTTCGTGGAACATAGTTGTTCAGCAAATTGTGGCTGCAGCTGGGCAAGCTCAGCATAATAACTACCAATCACATGATTGCTGCTTACCGAGCCATTTTGAAAGTTCAACGGCCAGCGGGTATGAACATGACTATAATAGTACGTTTTCTCTCTTTTTGGCATCTTGTATATATGAGGCGGAGCGTGAGTTACAACATCAAACAAGTTGGCGATGCGGCAGCTGCTGCGAACATATTTGGTGAAAGCCTTGGCAAAATCAGGATCCCCCACGCGTGGAGCCCCATAAGTGAACACATAGGGCAGGCGATTTTCGGTATTGGCGGCGACATCGACCGCACATAAGGTTGCGAGTGCTCCTCCAAGACTGTGGCCAGTAATGAATAATGTCTTGTGTGCAGCCAGCCTGTTAAGCGCCGATATGATCTGTCCTCGAGCGGAGGCGTAGATGTTAGTGAAGCCACGGTGCGTGAGAGTAGACTCCTTTATATATTTGAAGTTTTTTTGGGAGGCGATGGCATCCGAGATCCAGTTCGTCGTTGAACTCGTGCCTCGAAAGGCGATAATAATGTTGTCCTGTGATTCCAGAATAAATCCAAAGCGTTCGGTCACGCTGATTAAGGAGTTAGCTTCAATGGTGTCGTAAAGTGAATAATTCAGTGGAAGGACGAAGGAGCCGTCCGTATTGGTGAACTGCGTATAGGTCTGTCCGCAGATTGCAGCCAGAAAAATGGCCCATTGTTCTTGTTCCATGCTCGTACCCATGCACATCCCGCCCTTCTGTTCTTTTACACTATATTAGGAAGAGGATGGAAAGGTGCCTAAGTGTCTAAATGTCGAAGAAGCTCGTTTCATGAATCTACTGAAGCCGATACGCCGAAATTCTTCCTGTGATGGTTTGGGAAGATGCGACTTATGTGGTACGATTTAATATAGCCCCACAGGTTGACCAGTGTATAACCAAGCGTGGAATTAATGATACATAGAGAGCAGGGTTAATTCGAATGACAGAAACTAATGAACAACGATTCCGCTTCAGTGAAGCGCCTATTTGGGATTTACAGAGGACATACTACGAAGATTTGGGAATGAAAGCATGGAATAATGACCAAGTCCCGCAATATATTACAAGCAATCCCATGATTGCCACAGCTTATGCCGAGATCATATTTGGATTTTTGCGAGACCGCGCCAATCAAGGCGATACGACCGAAACCGTAACGATTCTGGAATTGGGAGCAGGAGCCGGCCGATTCGGTTTCCATGTACTCCATAAGCTGTGCGAGTTGAGAGATTATGCAGGTATGACGCTGCCCCCTTTCCGCTATGTGATGACCGATTTACCGACTAAAAATGTAACCGCATGGAGCCAACATTCTGCCATGCAGCCTTATATTGAGCAAGGACTTCTGGATTTTGCCAGATTCGATGCTGTGCATGATTCGGAATTGAATTTGGTTGTATCGAAGAAGACGATACGTCCTGGAGATCTTAAGCAGCCGCTGCTGGTTGTGGCTAACTATTTTTTTGATAATATCCCTCAAGAATTGATCTACGTAGGGGAAGGCAAAATTTATGAGAGCGATGTTATCGTTGAATATCCCGAGCAGCATACCAAGCTCAAACCTGCCGATCTTTTGAAATCAATGAAGCTCACATACGAGCATCGCCGGGAACCAAGATACGAAGAGGAGAACTACCCGTATCGAAACGTGATTGCTTATTATCAAGAGGAGTTGGAGGATTCGCATATCCTGTTTCCGGAGGTGGGTTTGGCCTGTCTGGAACGATTGAATCAGTTATCCACGTCAGGATTTATGCTGCTCACGGCGGATAAGGGAGATCATCGCATCGAGAACTGGAAATTTGCGGAGCCGCCGGAATTAATATTTCATGGCAGCTTCTCATTAACAACAAATTATCATGCGATGCAGCATGTATTCGACCACAGAGGCGCGCAGACGACTTTTCCCACGCAGCATTATAAGAATATCAACGTCGGCTGCATCCTCATGCTGGATGACCCCACGATATATGCGAATACCCGGCTGGCTTATTATCAATTTATTGAACGTTTCGGGCCGGATGAATTCTTCAGCCTGAAGGAATGGATCGACCCGAATATTGAGAGCATGGGCATGCAGCAAATTTTGTCCTTTTGGCGATTAGGCGGGTATGATGCAGAATTTTTCATCCAGAGCGCGAAGCGCATTTCCAATCTGCTCCCGGATGCCCATGACGAAGAAATGTTGGATATCCGATCAGGCATCTACAAGATGTGGTCATCGTATTATGTGATGGAGCAGCGTTATGATTTGGCGCTGGACGCGGGGTTAGTGCTGTTCGAGATGGATATGTACGAGGATGCGAAATTTTTCCTGAAGGAATCCATTGAAATCGATGAAGACGAGCCGGTACCAACGGTTTTATACTGCTTGGCGATTTGCTGCTATGAGCTTGGGCTGGATGCAGAGGCACTGGACTATACACGTCAGGCGCTCGTTCTGGAACCCGATCATGAAGAGGCCTTAGCATTGCTGAAATGCTTTGAGTAAAGCACGAGTCTTCTTTTTGGCATGTTAGAAGCTTATGTATCTT
Source organism: Paenibacillus solani (assembly GCF_001277345.1). Taxonomy (GTDB): domain Bacteria; phylum Bacillota; class Bacilli; order Paenibacillales; family Paenibacillaceae; genus Paenibacillus_AQ; species Paenibacillus_AQ solani. The sequence goes on along the minus strand of NZ_LIUT01000001.1, from coordinate 3,145,072 downwards.
CTCGCAACTGCATAGAAATCGCACACGACCCGGCCGCTCCAGATTCGTATGAGCCCGGGTCGTTTTGTATTTGGGGAGATTGTCATACATGCTTTTCATTGGGTCAGATGGCAAATGCGAGAATTTGAGCAGTGGAGTATAATGATGAAAGGCACTAAAATGAATTGATCCAGACAGAAAAACATACAACGATAGGTGAACATAATGAGAATAGCTTTTTTGGATTCAGGTTTAGGCGGTTTAACAGTGTTATCAGCAGCGATGAGAGAACTGCCGCAGGAGGATTTTTTGTTCTTTGCGGATACTCTTCATGTTCCATATGGGACCAAAGCTAAAGAAGACGTAAAATCCTACATACATCAAGCTATGGATACAATCATGCAGGAAGAAGTTAAAGCCGTTGTGGTTGCATGCAATACGGCTACAAGTTTGGCTATTACTGATCTGAGGAAGAAGTATCCGATTCCGGTCATCGGTATGGAGCCAGCCGTAAAGCCCGCCGTCGAGATCAGTCGTTTGAGCGGGAAACGAATCTTGGTGCTTGCAACACCGCTTACTCTCAAGGAGTCAAAGTACAAGGATCTCGTTCGACGGGTGGATAGCGAGCATATCGTAGACTCCTTGCCTATGCCGGAGTTGGTGGAATATTGCGAAGACTTGAATTTTGATGTACAGATCATGTCTGCATATTTTACCAAAAAGTTTGAAGCCTTCGACATGAATGAATATGGAACCATTGTCTTGGGCTGCACGCATTATCCTTTTTATAAGAAAATCTTGTCAAATCTGCTGCCGGAACATATTCGAATTATCGATGGCAGTAGAGGGACCGTGAACAGACTCATCCAGGTATTAGATGACCATCATCTTCGCAGCTCAAGGGGACATCAGCATGTGAAGTTATTGAATTCGAGTCATTCCGCTGAGTATACCGAGAAGATGAAGGAAGCGCTCAGCATATATAGGTCAATGGAGTAAATTTTATCGAATTTATGAGGGATAGCGTGTTGGTGACGCAAGCAGGCTATGAATTTGATCTGCCTCTATTGCGGAATGAGTGCAAGAGATTCGGACTTCCCATCATCAACAATTGCTGCTTGGATACTAAGGCACTCTTCACGTACCTGCATCCTGAAGTCGAGTGGATCATATCAACTGATTTTTTAATAAAATATTATCAGATCAATGATCAGGACTTAAAGCGGCATGACGCATTAGGCGATAGTATATTAATTGGACGTATTTTTATTAGGATATTGGAAGAGTTCAAGGCTAGAAATCTGCAATATATTTATTTTAAGGATGAGGTAGTGGTCAAAAGATTTCAAATCCCCTCTTAGTATACGCTCCCTCATTGATTATCGATCAATAACCAATAAACGAATATAACTGACAACATATGATCCGACCTAAGATGAAGACAATCTAGGTCGGGTTATGTCATTTTGATGAACCACTTAAGAGCTGAGACTCAAGATCAGAACCGGATTTTTGGATGGTATTTTCAAGAAAAATGGTTCTATGCTTCCGGAGCTGCCGGCTGACATTGTGTAGTTATACCGGAGTTCAATGCGGTAGGCGTTCGGATGCTGAACAAATATACGGAGAATTATAGCGAAGATCAGGTCATGTTTAATGAAACATTTTATGAGTGCTTGCGGTCATAAAGGTATGGGGGGGAAGTGAACCCGCCTACGATTAGAGCATACAGAAGATGCAATCTAAGGAAACATTTTAATTTGTTGACCATATAATCATGTTGTTCGCGGAGTACATGAACTGCCATATAGCTTTTGATGTTATGGTATGGGCTATAGATTTATGATGATGAGGCGGGTAAGTCCAAATCTTAGATACAGGTGATTCCATGAAAATAATCAAGCTGGGCATGATCGGCAGCGGTCATGTCAGCAATCGTTATTTTGAACAAGCTTCAATAATTGAAGGTGTACAGGTTGTGGCAACCTGCTCCAGGCATTTGGAGAATGCGAAGAAGAAGGCAGAAACATATGGAATTACCAGATGGTATGATGATTACAGACATATGATGGACAGCGAGGAACTTGACGCGGTGGTGGTTACCACACCTCATTCGATGCACGCTGAGCCTGTCCTTGCTGCACTGGAGCGGGGTTTGCATGTTATGAACGAGAAGCCTATGGCGACCTCGTTTACAGATTGTAAACAAATGGTTTCACTAGCAGAGGAGAAGGGGCTAATCTTCATGAGTTTGCCTTTTGATTTGAATCCAGTATATCTAGCTGCATCTGAGTTCATTGATGAGCGATACATTGGAAAGATAACAGGCGCAGAAGCGCAACTCTCTCTCCCAGGCCCGTGGCGTGATAACTGGTATTATGATAAATCCGTTGCGCATGGAGGTGCAGTTCTGGATTGTCTGGCCTATTCCGTTAGCCGTCTGATAGGATTGCTAGGTCCCGCTGTAAGCGTGGTGGCAGAAGTCAATACACTGATTCCCCATCGTATTGTCGGTAATGGTAAACAAGTGAACAGTGACGTGGATGATAATGTAACTCTTATCCTTCAATTTGCCGGTGGGCAACAAGCGGTTATTCGCTCGTTATGGGGGATGTCCTTTAAGCAAAATAATACGCTGATCTATGGAAGAAAAGGTACCCTAGTTTTAAATGACAGCGGCTATCCATTGGTCATTCATACAATGGAAGAAGCTGTTCCAAACGCCGAACAGGTGAATTGGCGTGGCAATGAAAGCTGCTTTGTACCGCATCATAAGATCTCTGAGCAACGAAATGAGAGTGCCATTGCCCACTTTGTCCGATGCGTTCGCACAGGTGAGCAGCCTGTTCAGTCTGCGAATCAACAGCTGCACGTCCATGAAATTCTGTTTGGTGCCTATCAATCAGCTGAAACTGGACAGCGATACTTGTTAACGACATCTTTTACGTTATCGACTCCACTAGACCCTCTCATTTGGGATACTCGCAGCCATTATATATAGGGATTTGATCTGAATGATCATTTCAGTGAGCTCACGATTGAAGATGTAGACGGGTATCGTATAGCGTTTGGTGGATAAACGAAAAAGTCCTCATTCGAATGTAGGATACATATTTGCTATGGCGGGAAAGGAGTGAGGAATTAAGTGAAGCTCAAGCTATTTTTCATTTTTATGCTCGTTATCCTTGTGGGTTGTAATGAACAGAAAGATGAGATTGTCACGGAATTGCATAAAGAACAGCATATTAACTATCTGAAGGATTACGGCTGGAGCATTGATCGATTTGCTTCTGACTTCAAATATGCTGCCTCATCACTCGAATCTTTTAAATCACATGTGAATGATATTGAAGAATTAGGGCAAGTTGACCTGGCCCCTTATTTTGATAAAGAAGTTATTGAGACGGGCTACATCCTCCAAGAGAAAACAATGACGTATAACAAGATTGTGGGTTATATACTAGAGTCAGATGATGAAATCATAGGCGGTTATTTGGAATTTAATCATGAGGCAGAACAAGAGGATGGGACACTTGAAATTGATCAGACAGAGATAAGTCCTATGCTTCATCGCAAGGAGCTGGGGAGTAATTATCCTCGTTAGCAGGTAGAAGCGTTACGCTTCATACTATTAGAACCGGGAGGCGCTATGATTTATGATGGTATTCATCGTAATTGTGTTGATTGTTGGCTTGGCCGGGATTATTACGAATCAATATTCTTCGCTCAGAAGAATGGAACGCATGCAGCGTTCGCTTGATGAGCTTAACAGAAAGATGGAAGAGCGGAAATAACATCCTTTAACCTTGAAAATGTCTATATTAGCGGAGTGAACAACATGAATCGATTTAAACATTCAAAAAAAGAAATCAGAACGAAGTTCGAAATTGATTTACTGCACCAAGCCCAGGCCAAAGAACCTGCGAAGCCTCCTCATCCTTGGATTCATGAGGTGATTATTCCGGCTGGCGGGTGTATCGCATGCGGTTGGGACGCCGAGGAGAATCTGGTTCTGATCAGCAGCTCTGGTTACAGCATAACGCAGCCCCTAACCGGAAATCGAATATACAGGGACCAGAATCCTAATATTAGCGATTCACATATGAGCGCTGACTCCTTGAGTTTCCGGATTCCGCACAGCGGACAGGACATTCCGATATTTGGATTTGAGTCTGGAGATGGAAATCATATAACGAACGATGGATGGATGCTTGAAGTTATTTACCCTTGGTGGCCAAGGGCATCCGTTGTATTGGATCAGCTGTTTGTGCCTGGCTATGAATATCTCCAACAAGCAGTGATGATCAATTTAAATCGGCTGGATGGGAGAATCAAATGTGGTTTTTCGCCGTCTGGTCGGCATTTCGTCATACTGGGATCTGGCGGAGCATTAATCTATTCGCGAGAGTTTTGAATTTGGTATATTCAAACTGTATTAGACTGTATAACATCTAAAGAAATAGAGAACTCGATCGAAGATTCTGTCTATGATGATGGAGTTTTTTGCAGCCGATGTGGAAAGGAAATCAGTATCATATGATCAAATACAATATTTGTTTTGTACGGCGTGGTGATGAGATTTTATTGTTGAATCGTAAATGTCCGCCTTGGATGGGGTGCTGGAATGGCGTGGGAGGCAAGCTGGAGACAAACGAAGCTCCCCGAGCCTCTATGATACGTGAGCTAGAAGAAGAGACTCATATACAGGAATACAGTCTAAGCTTTAAAGGAGTAGTGACTTGGTCTGTCAACGGTGGCATAACGGGTGGTATGTACTTATATCTAGCAGAGGTACCCGAAGTTTATGTCTATGAAACTCCGGTTGCTACAGATGAAGGAATCCTGGATTGGAAACCCGTCGCATGGATTATTGACAAGGCGAATGCTGGTATTGCGGCTAATATACCTGGTTCGCTAGAGCTCATCTTACATGATCCGAATTGCTATGATCACCGATGTACATATGAGAATGGTAAGCTAATCGAACAAACACCACTTCAAATAAGTTCTTCTATTGAAACGGATGAAGAGTTAAGAAAGGCGTTTTTTATCAACAATTTGGGAAATGAAGTTACAATTTAGTTTTAACAGACTAATAGAAATCTAATAGTTCAAACATCGCAGACCCGACTTAGATAGGACATATCTTAGGCTGGGTTTTGCTGTCATCAGGGGGGGAAATCATGCGATATACGTGGATTGGAATTAAATTGCTACTGGTTATGCTGCTTCTGGTTGCATGTTCATCTACCGAACAACCTGTACCATCCGAAGTTATGGCCACGGTAGATGCTCAAAAGGAGCTGGTAGATTTACAGGCGAAGATATTGAAGGTGTCAACCGACCTGTCGTATGAGACCAATTGGTGGGTGGTTCCTCAAGATATCGATACAATGACCATATATGTAGAGGCTGAGAATGTGGATACGGTTTTATTCTGGATTGCTCCTAAAGGGACGGAAACTTGGAAGGAAAGGGAGCTTATCGGTTATGACATAGACGGGAGCGATGGGTGGTCGTTGACCTGGAAGTTTGGAGACCGACAATTCCATGATCATATCGCCGTGCAAGCGCTAGGTACGGATGGTCTTACGCAAGCTAAAGAAAGCATCAGTGTGCATACGTTAGAAGAGTGATTAGAATGAAAAAAGACGAAAAGTACCAATCATCCAGAAAGTTTTATTTTAACAGTTATATCTCTTTAATTGATTGTTGCCCTGCTATAAGATGATGCTATTAACATCCTGAAGGAGATGAGGCATTGTCTGACATGGAGAGATTTAATTATCAATTGCAGCGCGCTGCTATTGCGGATTTCGGGCTGACTGATGTCACTCCTGTTGTCTTAAGCAGGGGAGGAAATATCATTATACATTTGGCCCCCCATCCGATCGTTGCCAGGGTTGCAGCACTCACTAATGCAGATCAACAAGATCATCATATATGCAAGAAACTTGAACAAGAATTACTCGTAGCTTCTCATCTTCACGAGCAGGGTGTTCCCGTATTACGACCTGTATATCTCGCGGGGGGAGGAGCATATAAGCTGGAAGGGCACTGGATGACGTTCTGGGAATATGTGCCTCCAACAACGTTATCATTTCCTTCACCGAGGGACGCGGTTGATATGGTAAATACACTCTCTCTTGCTATGGAGCAATATACCGGGCATATTGCTATTCTGGGGGTATGGAGCAGGATACATCAATCGGTAAACCGATTAAGCAAGTATCCAGATGTACGGATACAACATTTAATCCATAAGTTTAATGAATTAGACCAACAGATGCACGCAGATTCCACGTTGTTAGTCCCTAGTCATGGTGATGCACATGCCCGTAATTTATTGCCGAGCCCCAGGGGCTGGATCTGGATGGATTTTGAAGATGTATCCTGGATGCCTCGATACTGGGATCTGGCATCATTTGTGGCAAACCTGGCTTTATTTAAAGGAGAGCAGGAACCAACGCTGCGGTTTATGATCAACAATCCCGATGTGGTTGCTGACCGGGATGCCTTTGGATTTGCTTTGACCGCACGTATATTGATGTCTACACTAGGTAATTTCGATTATGCCGTTTCAGGTTATGGGGATATGGATTTCGCTAGTGAACAAGTGAAACTTGCAGGCGAGTTTATTAACCGCGTGGAGCATATTTTGAAGGGTTCTTAGCTGCTGGATTTTGAATATCTCTTGAAAGGTTGAAGTAGAAAAATTAGAAAGTGGAGTGGAGGCGCTTCTAATGAACAAAGTGATAAATTATTATAACTCGTTCGATGAATGGGGGCGGTTGGATCGGGAACCTATTGAGTTTATTGTCAATTTGCATCATATCCTGAATACGCTGCCGGGAAAGGGGCATATCCTGGATAACGGTGCTGGACCCGGAAAGTACTCGATGGAACTTGCCAAGCAAGGTTATAAGGTGACCTTAACGGATCTAACTTCGAGATTAGTCGAAATTGGGGCTGCCAAGGCGAAGGAGCTTAAGTTAGATGGGCAATTCCAAGGCTTTCATTGTGCCGACGCAACCGATTTAAGCCTGTTTCAAGAGGAGCATTTTGACGCTGCACTGATGATGGGACCGTTATATCATTTGCAGTCAGAGCAGGATCGATCTATGGCTGTGAAGGAACTGTATCGTGTTACCCAATCGGGCGGTTATGTCTTTGTGGCATTCATGACTCGAATTCGACATTTGATGTCTTCATTATTGTTTCCTGAACATTGGAAACCGAACAATACCATTAGCAGTATTAAAGAATTTGTTAGGACCGGGATATTCAATCATAGCGATGAAGGAAGATTTACCGGTGCATATTATTACGATTTGGAAGACATTAGGCCGTTCATGGAATCACATGGCTTCGAGACGATTAAACTGATTGGCTCGTCAAGTATAGCTGGGTCTTTCATGGCAGAGCAATTCGATTATTGGCGTTCTCGAGGGGAAGAGGAGTTTCAAGAAGTGATGAATTTGATATATGAAGAAGCAGAGAATCCAAGTATTCTTGGAATCTCATCTCATTTGCTGTATATCGGCCGGAAACGATAAGAGATTACTATGAAGGCGAAGGTATTTAAGGAGGGAGACGATGAAAAAGGTTATTGCAGGCGGGCTTTTTTTACTCAGTGGAGTCATTCTATACATAAGTGTGCATATACCCGCAGCATTTCACGCAGCAACATTAGGCGGATGGTCTTCACCACCTGGTAGGCTGAGTACAGCCTTAGAACAAATGGGCGGAGCAGCAACTAGAAATGGGTCTGTATTACTCATAATAATCGGCGTTGTTGTGATATTATGGGGAGCTTTTGAAGAAGAATTGAGAAAACTTTTCAAGAGTAAGAAGAGTAGCGCGAAAATAGCAGACCATGAGTTGCCATGAACAAGATGATCATTCACGAAGTTACTCATTTGGTTACAGCCGACCTTACCGAAATCTTGAACGAAAGTACGGAGAAAGGATTCAGACATATTCATCGACTCATTCATGACTACAACGAAGGTATTAACAGGTTTCAACTAGACAATGAAGCCTTGTTTGATTGCCGAATTGATCACAGAGTTATCGGTGTATGCGGGTTGAATCAGGATCCGTTCTCTAATGAAGACATGGGGAGGATACGCAGACTCTACGTATTGGAGGAATTTAGGGGACAAGGAGTCGGTAAAAGACTGGTAGAAGCAGTTATTCATAGAGCAAGAGGCCATTACAGCAAGCTTGTATTGAGAACTGACAACCCCATGGCAGGGGAATTTTATAAAAAGTTAGGTTTTAGAGAATTGCAAAATGATGAACGGATAACGCATGAACTAGATCTATGAAATGTTCCCGATATCAGACCAGGAGGACCTGCCGTGCTGTATCATTTTAGCGAGGAGCCGGATATTCGCATTTTTGAGCCGAGGGTCTTATACACTCAGAAGGACGAACATGCTAAAGTATGGGCTATCGATGCACATCATGCTCCTCATTATTATTTTCCAAGAGAATGTCCGAGAATTTGTATTGAAGCCGGCGAGAGCACCACGGAAGATGATGTAAATATATTCTTTGGCATGTCGCGTGTACGGAGGATGATTGCTATTGAAGCGGGGTGGTATGAACGGGTTAGAACAGGCTGTGTCTACCGTTATCACTCTGATCCGGCTGCTTTCCAGCTGTTTGATGCGAATGCGGGATATTATATTGCAACGAAATCAGTTGCCCCGATTCAAGTGGATCGGATGGATGATCTGATTACGTCGATTTTACAAGAAGACATAGAGTTAAGGGTTACCCTTTCTCTTATGCCAATGAAAGAACGGATACTGTCTTCTACAGTGAATTTTTCGATGATTCGCTTGAGGAATGCTGTAGACAGGTAGAGGCGCAAGGAAGATAAGCGTATACAAGTAGAGGAGGGACAAGATGTCCAGTTTATTTGCTCGTTCAATTGAAAGGAATGAACTTCCCAAACTGCTTCAATTGTATAAGCATCTGCATGAACAGGACCCTGAATTAGAGTTTGATGATCAACTTGATCAGCTATGGGAGGAGATCCTAAAAGATGATTATATGAAGATCATTGTGGTTGAACAAGATGGTGAATTGGTAGCTACATGCGTGCTGAATATTTTGAAGAATCTGACTCGCCATGCCAGGCCCTATGCCCTGATCGAAAACGTGGTTACCCACCAGGACTACCGAAGACAAGGACTCGGGCGGCTCCTTATGAACCAAGCCATTGAAATTGCAAGGCAGAGAAATTGCTATAAAGTAATGCTGTTAACAGGGCAAAAAGGTGAGGAAATTCATCTGTTCTATCAAAGCCTTGGGTTTAGGAATGATGTAAAAACAGGGTATAATCTAAAATTGGAATAAGCTTTAATTAAGGAGTCCTATGAAAATTGGATTGGTAAGGCATTTTAAAGTCATACATAAACATGATGGGAGCTGGATGACGTCCGATCAGTTCAACTCTTGGGTAGAAGCTTACAACAACGCGGAAATTGAAGATACCGACTTGGAGTATGGTTTGTCTGAGTGGAATGTGTGCATATCCAGTGACTTATCCCGAGCCGTTCAGACTGCGGAAATGATATATCCGGGCTCTGTCATTGTAACCGATCAATTAAGAGAGATTGAGATTCAATCGATTCATGCTTTGGGGAATCTAAAGCTTCCTTGCCAAATGTGGATGGTGATGGGACGGATAGCTTGGTTTTTTTCACACAGCTCACAAGCAGAGAGGAAGAACGAAACCGTGGACCGCGCTCGGCATACTATAGAATGGATCGAAGAACATTACAGCAATCGGAATGTTTTAGTGGTTAGCCACGGCGCCTTTATGAAAGTGCTGACGCAGGAGTTGTTCAAAAAAGGTTACCGGGGCAAGGGATTAATGAATCCGAGGAATGGCGCCATGTATATATACGAAAAATAAAGTGTAACTGAAAGAGAGCCCATGGGCTCTCTTTTTGCTGTTATAGCGTAACTCCAACCGCTCCAGGTTGAATTAAGGAGCCGAATACGTTACCATCATTGCACTAGTAAGTGTTGTAATCGGCCAGAAAAGGAGTTCTATCTGCGATGACTAAAGTACTTGTGGTGGATGATGAGATTAGCATCTCGAGCGCAGTGGCTTATGCACTGCGAAGGGAAGGATATACGGTTGAAACGGCTGGGGATGGGCAGGAAGCGCTAGAGCTGGTGGAAACATTTAATCCTGACGTAATGGTGCTCGATGTGATGATGCCGAAGCTTAGCGGATATGATGTTTGCCGCAGGCTTGAGGATCGTCAGGGCCCCGCCATTTTGCTGCTGACCGTGAAGGACGATATTGTAGATAAGGTGCTCGGGCTGGAGCTTGGTGCGGATGATTATATGACAAAGCCCTTTGATATCCGGGAAGTGATCGCCAGAGTCAAGGCACTGTCCCGAAGGAGCCGCAAGACTGAGGCTGACGTGCAGCAGCAAGTTCCCGACCAGCATGTCATTCGGATATCCGGCCTTACGATTAATTTATGGAGTCGCACGATACATGCCGGAGGCAGGCGGCTTGAACTGACGCCCAAGGAATTCGATCTTATGGCCCTTCTGGCCCGGAATCCGGAGCGGGTATACTCGCGGGAAGCTCTGCTTGAACAGGTATGGGATATGGATTTTGCCGGCGGCACGCGTACGGTCGATATTCATGTTCAGAGATTGCGTAAGAAGCTGGGGTCTTATCATGAAGTGATCCAGACCGTGTATGGCATTGGGTATAAAAGCACGGAGATCCCCTCATGAGTAGTAGAAGAGTGCGTTTTGGCTTAAAGTGGAAAGTCGCACTTCTTCTTGCCCTGCTGCTGATTGCCGTTGTTGTTGTTCTAAGCACACTGGTCCTAGCTGGGATTCGCGAGGATCAGCGGGTCCGCTTGGAGCAGTCCTTCGCCCATGAAGAAGAAGCAGCCAATCTCAGGGTACACCAAGAGTTATTAACGAATCCGCACATGCAGCCGGATGAGTTTATGGAAAATGTCGGTCAACGGCTAGCGGTCGATCTTGGAACCGAGAGCGGCATGCCGGTGACTCTATATATGCTGGATGGAACATTCGTAGGGACTTCGCTGCCGTTTCAGCCAAAAATGGATGTAGAGGACGCGCTTGCATATACCGCGCAAGGGCGTTCTGCCTATATTACCGAGGGTGACCAGCTGATCTATCTTGCACCAATTCGATATATGGATAAGCTGATCGGAACCATTCAATTCCATGCTTCGCTGGCTGAGCAGCACGCTTTCTATGACCGTATCCAAAACCTGTTTATTGTGACGGGTCTTAGCGTATTGGCCGCAGGCTTCCTCATCGGGTTTCTATATGTTTGGCGGCAGGTGCATATCATCAGCAGGTTGAATCAGGCCGCGCAGAGGATTGGTGAAGGCGTATATCTTAGTGAGCCGACGGTAAAGCGTAAGGATGAGCTTGGCGAGCTGGCGCAAGGTATATATGAAATGAGTGAGAACATATCCTCATCGGTGAGCCAACTCACAGAGGAGAAGCAGAAGCTGCTGGATGCCATCGACCGACTGCAGGAGCTGGAACAACAGCAGAAGCAGTTTATCGGAAATATAAGCCATGAATTGAAAACGCCGCTGACTTCCATACTGGCATACGCGGATCTGCTAGAAATGTATCGCGATGATCCATTCTTGCTTGAGGAAGCCAGAGGACAGATCAGCAAGGAAGCACAGCGTCTATTTCAACTGGTAGAAAAGGCGCTTCAGTTATCTTCCATGGACATTTACGAATTCGAAACGCATGCGGAGCAGGTAGAGCTTCCGCCGATTCTTCAAGAAGCGGCAGCCCGATTGGAGGCCAAGGCGGAGCAATCCCATATTACCATTCAATCATTCTTAACAGATGGCAGGGTATGGGCCGATCCTGAGAATTTGATGCATATGGTGCTGAATCTACTGGATAATGGAATCAAATACAATAACCCCGGCGGGAGCGTAACGCTCTCAAACGAAGTGAAGCATGATGAGCATGGCCACGATCGGATGGTCATTAAGGTAAGCGATACTGGAATTGGAATCCCTGAGGATGCCAGAGAACGGATCTTCGATCCATTCTATACCGTGAGCAGCGACCGCTCACGGGTTCACGGAGGAACAGGTTTGGGGTTATCCTTGGTACGAAATCTGGCAGAGAAACAGCAGGGCTCTGTAAAGCTGGTGGAATCGGGGCCTGGCGGTTCTACCTTTCTGATTAGCTTGCCGATGAACCGGCCGCAATCGTCAGAGGTTATTTCGGCAGAAGAAGGTTCAGACTTGGGATAAGGTCTGGACTTTCTTTTTTTTTTAAGAATGATTATTTGTTTACAAGTTCGTTACAAGCTCGATATCGTATCGAGATATTCACATTCTATACTGAGTTCAACAGGGAATAGGAGCATGCCAAGGCTCATTAGTTGCAGCTGCCATAGCTCCTTGAGGGATATGCATAGGAGGAACCTGTTATGAAACATAGATTCAGGAATTATGGAGTCAAGTTGCTATGCATTGCTGCTATTTCTGCAGCCTTGACGGCTTGCCAGTCTCAGGATCGGTTGACGATCGTGGAACCGGAGGCGGGAGGGCATCAAACCAGCCAGCCACCTGTTTCAAGCGGAGGTAAGACGCCGGGAGAGCGCAAGCTCACGGTTGTCGAAGGGACGAACGGGAAATCCGGTCAGGAACTTATCGTGAATGGGACACATCGTATTGCCTCGTCCAACATTGAGGCTTGGCTATCGGAGAATGAGGTTAAGGTTACCACAACCAAATTGATCAAGGAAGCAACCGAAACAGAAGAACCAAAATATGCGTACACGACTGAACAAGTAAGTATCAGTACAGGTGAGCGGCATGAGGTCACGAATCATGGAGAAGCTCCTCCTGACCAACATCTTGTTAAGGAAGAGGTTTCCCCGAGTGGCAAATACAGCTTTGTACAGAAATGGAGGGATAAATACACGGCAGACAACTTCATGAAGAATCTGAAGTCAGGCGAGACCATACCGGTTAAGGGTGGCAACTATATGGAGATCGGCGGTTGGCTGGATGGAGACACCTATGTTCTTGCAGCAGGCTCCATGAGCGGCAAGGGGGAGATACGACTCATATCCACGGACGGCACTTATACTACCACGGTCATAGAGGATAAAGATGTTGAATTTTATAATCAGTTTGGCGCAAGTAAAGGCCGGATCTATTATACTGATGCGAACCAAATGTTGAAGGTTGTTGAACCAGGAGCGTCGAACCCGATCCCTCTCATTGAGAATGTATGGAACTTTACCATCTCGCCTGATGGAGAGTATATTGCCGTCTCAACAGCCACTAATACAGGTGAGGATCAAGTTAGCAAACTGCTGATCTATGATGCGGCTGGCCATTTGCAAGGCTCACTAATCGGCAAGGGCAATCTGATATCCTATTTGTCCTGGTCGCCGGATTCATCCCGATTTGCCTTCGATGTATATTCGGAGAATGAGAGCGGAATGAACGGAGTATATGTGTTCGATACGGCTTCCGGCAAGGTGAGTTGGATGGCTCCTTATTATTCTGCAGTGCATCCTGCTGCCCATCCGGTGTATCCGCTGACATGGAGTCCCTCTGGAGAAAAATTAGGAATTACGATTGATGATCAAGAGGCTTTACTTGCAACGTATGTCATCGATTTTAAATAGGAAAATATCGTGCTCAACTATACTACCCATTGAGTTCAAGCTGGTGGGACAACGAGAGGAATGGATAACATGAAATTATTTAAAAAATCATTTGCAGTAGTTGCCGTGCTGGGTATGACGTTAACGGGAGCAGCGGGCGTCTATGCGGGGGCCAATCTAGAGAAAATTTCTGCTTATCTGAATCACAGCATCGGTATCAAAGTGGACGGGACTGTATATAACACGGGCAAAAAGTTAACCCCTATCACATATCAGAACACAACATACTTGCCAGTTCGTGCGCTCGCTGATGTGCTGGATGTTCCTGTACAATATGATGCAAAGAATAAACAGGTGTTAATCGGGAGCCATCCTGGAAACGGTGAGGCAATCGAGCTGACTAACGTAAAATACAGTGATGCTGAGCGAAAGGCAATCAAAAGTGCATTCGCCAAGTTCGATGGTTTTCAAACACCTTATGCCCCAAGTCAGATGATAAAAGGAGATATGTACCAGAAGACGGGTGCATCAGAAGATGGCGTCAACATGCTATTCAAACACATGACAGTATATATTTCCCCTAGAGACTACTCTTATGGATATGACAGCAAACCGGTTACTTTGTCTAATGGAGTTCAAGCAAAATGGTACACGCCCGATGATACAGCCATGCTCGGATTTCAGATTAAGGACCGCTTTGTAACAATCAGCTCACCAGATCATTCCTTAAGCAAAGCACAGCTTGAGAAGGTTGCTGTAAGTGTTGCTCAATTGAAATAAAAAGAGTTACACGGGTATTGATAAGATTTAGAACAGATAAAAAAAGCAACTGTAGTTGCAAAATGGAAAAGCTTGCAAGACCTTATAGATGGTCTTGCAAGCTTTTGATTATATGAAACTCATGAAGATATATTTCCTGGGCAATTTAATCCGAATACTAATTACGCTGCAATAGCAGGTAACCACTAATGCTGGAAGTTCTTTTACGGAATACGATTTTGAAGCCTACGTCATTATCCAGTAAACAGGCTAAGGCAGTTCTTAATAATGCATTTGGTGTCAAATCAGCCCGGCAAGGGGAAGCATTGCCAATGACGCGAGCGGCAACGATTCTACGCGGAGAGCCTGCAACTAACGGGTTTCTTGACCAGCTGATTAATACTAAGTCAGGTTGGCGGACAGCAGCGACACGACCCATTCGAATCACCTCTCTTCCAATAGTAGAGTCACTATAGTAAATGATAAGGTGAGATGAAGGGTGCCAACGAAAAGCGGAGTTTTTCAAACATGGATGCAACCCCATTGTTCAAGGGGGGAATGCCCTTTGGAGCATTATTAACGAATAAAATGACACAGGCGTATCTCAAATAAGACCGTACCATTCGATGATGATCGAAAGTACGGTCTTTCCTAAATTAGATCAAGAATGGATCGAACAGTATCTTGTATTTGTACTGATAATAACACACACTCACAGATAAAAACAGACTTGAAATTTTTGGGAATCCTCATACAATACAGACATGAGGACAGGAGGCGATACCATGACGTATTCGATATTTGCGGGAACGATGGCTGATATGAGTTGGATGGAAGTACAGAAGAGTATTGAGAGGGGGGCTGTAGCACTTATCCCATCAGGTGTAATTGAACAGCAGGGTCCCCATCTTCCCACAGGAACAGATGTGTATGGAAGCCATTTAATATGCAACAAAATGAGATCAGAACTGAACAAGAGTCATATTGAATGTCTGATCACACCTCCATTTTATTGGGGAATCAACCATGTTACGGGAGCGTTTCCCGGATCGTTTACTTCCAGGAAGGTAACGGTCAAATATGTACTACTCGATATGTTCGAATGCTTGTATCGTTGGGGAATTCAACATGTGTTCCTTGTAGATATTCATGGAGATCAAGCGAATGGGGCAGCGCTATATGAGGCGATCGTGGAAGGGAGAAAGAATTATGGTCTTGATATCCGCTCCGTCATCTCTAATTGGATTGCAGATGATCTGGGATTGGACAAAGAAGACGAGAATTTCCTGGTATTTGATGTTCCACTTCCAGATCTTCCTGAATCTGCATATTTGGATATCCATGCAGGGGAGAGCAGTACAGCGGGCATGCTCAAGTATTTTCCCAAGCTTGTTGATACGCAAGTTGCCGATAAACTGGAACCTACGAATTTATCATTGGAAGATTTGAAGTTATGGCAATCAGGGGGCGAGATTGCGAGAAATATGACGCCACAGGGATATTTTGGAGCACCAGCAGCATACAGCCATTTGAATATCGAGGAAATCGACTTTTACGAAGGTTTTGCAAAATATGCTTCACTGGAAATGAAGCATTATCTCAATAAGACACGAACATGAGAGGAAATTAAGGATAGGAAAAGTTAGTCTAAATCATTTTATTCCGAGATAACTGTACCATCACATGGTACAATTTGGATGATCAGGTGATTGACGGGGATTAATGAAGTCCTTGGGGTTCAATCACACACTGTTATGGATTAATGATAGTCTGAAGGAGATCGACATGATTAGGCTGCAACCTATTGATAAAGATAATTGGACCGAATGCATTAAACTGAAAGCGAAACCCGAACAGGAAAAATTTATTGCCTCCAATCTGTATTCTATCGCGCAGTTTCAGTTTCTCGAACATTTTGAAGCGATGGCTATTTATGATGATCAGACCATGGTCGGATTCACGTTGTATGGTTTGGATTCTGATGACGGTAACTATTGGATTTACCGTTTTATGATTGATGGGAACCATCAGCGGAAGGGTTACGGAAGACAGGCTTTACAATTTATAATCGAAGAGATCCGAAATAAACCTGACCGGACGGACGTGCTGATGTTGAGTTTTGACCCGAAGAACGAACTGGCCAGACAGTTGTACGTTAAAGCGGGTTTTGAGGAAATCGGTGTTATGCCTTGGTCTATGGATGAATCGGTAGCGACACTGAAGCTATAGTTAATTTCAAATAAAAAGGGAGTGTATACTGTTTATAACAGTTGAGCACTCCTTTTTACTCGCCAAAATTTGGAATAAAAATCCGTTAAGGTAAAGTCCTAGCATGTATCGAGTATCATACATAATCGGTTTTTTTATAAAAATTCCTAATGTAAACGTTGACATTGCGGAACAAAATGGTAATATTTTAATTCATTAGATATATATCGGTTGTTCAGTACCTACCGGTTGTGCTTGATCATGATCATGTCGCTACAGTTTTGCCCAACTTGGTTGTGGATGCATTGCAGACTATCAGGGAGGAGGTATCGTATGGGTATGGATTGGTATGACATGATCGCACGCAGAAACGGAGGGTACAGAGGAAGGGCGAGATGCACGATCGTTGGGAGATCAGCAGAAGATGTCTTTGAACAGCGGTTAGTGGAGATGCTGCCACGGTTCCAGTCGGTGCTTGATGCTGGCTGCGGGCATGGCGAGTTCACGATGAAGATGTCGAGACATACTGGCAAAATCATTGGATTTGACAACTCCGCAGAGATGATCAGGATTTCTAAGTCATTGCTTGAGAGCAGCGAAATTCGAAATGTGGAATTTGTTCATGCTACCACGAAGACAGCGATGCCTTTTCAAGACGGACAGTTCGATCTCATCTATGATCGCAGAGGCCCTACTTCGATTCTAGATCATCCAAGACTATTGATATCCGGCGGTACGGTTATCGGTATACATACGGATGTGACTGCCGTTAGAAGACGATTGTCCGAGAATGGTTACATTGATATTGAAATTGAGGAGTATAACGAAGCCATAACTTACTTCCCGGATACGCATGAATTCGCATTGTACTTGTCGGATACGCCGGGTAACCCCGACTTCACCTTACCAGAACGAAAGGGCGAGCTAGAAGCCAAGATTAGGGAGCATCAAATTGATGGTCAATTGGGCATACAAGAACATAAATATATTTGGAGAGCGATGAAGCCGTGAAATAACTTATTTTAATCTTATTTAAGAAGGAGTGTTGCATAATGGAGCATGATTTCAACCGAAAGTGGCTGGAGGACAAATTTGAGAATATTCGCAGCCGTACCTTAAACGTATTGGTACAGTTAAATGATCAGCAGGTCAATTGGCAGCCTAATCACTCAAGTCTAAGCATATCCACGTTGATCAGGCACATTGAAGGCAACATTCAAGAGAGGATTACAAAAGGGATTCTGCAACAGGATATTACCCGGAACCGAGAGGAAGAATTGACCCAGACATTTGTAAGCAGAGACGATCTCATTCAGATCCTTAAGAACCGTTTTCAATATCTTATTGATACGGTAAAATCCATGACGAACGAAGACTTTGAGCGGGTACAAATGGTTAGGGGCAAGGAGCGGAGCAATCTCGACATTCTGCATCAATGCGCCACGCATTATTCAGAGCATATGGGCCAAATTTTCTATATCGCGAAGCAATGTTTAGGAGTTCAATATAAACCCACATCGGTATAATAAGCAGTCCCCCTTAGATGGCGTACCAAGCGATCAAGGGGGATTTTTTATAATTTATCGTCTTCGAAAATAGGTTTCCTTAAGTTCTTCCGTAAGGAGCTCCATATGGCCCCCCTGAATAATGTACAAAGTATCACACAAAGACTCCAAATCATCATAATTATGACTCGTTAGCAGCATGGTTTTATTTTCTGCTTTTAAGCCTCTGATAATTTCTTTCATATCATTATAGGTCTGATAATCCAGTGCATTGAACGGTTCATCCAGGACGAGGATATCCTGTCCCTCCATAATCGCTTGCGCGATGCCGAGTTTTTGTTTCATACCAAGTGAGTAGTTGGCGACATGGGTTTTAAGTTCAGGGTCAAGCCCAACAAGCTTCATGGCTTCCTTGATCTCGGTGCTGCCAATTCTACGATTAATGTCGGCAAGAAACTTCAGATTCTTGAACCCGCTATAAATGCCGATATAGCCTGGGGAGTTGATAAATACCCCAACATTCTCAGGGAAATCAAGCTCGGTACCCAGCTGTTTGCCGCGAATATACACTCTGCCCTGATTTGGAGCAATGAACCCGCAAATGATCTTGAAGAGAACGGACTTCCCGCTGCCATTAGCACCGACAATTCCGATCGTGGAGCCTTGTTCAACCTCCAGATGGATATTGGACAGGACAGGGATACCATGAAAAGCCTTGGATACGCCCTCTACTATAATCTCCGCCATGTTGTTTCACCTCTCTATAGTTTTATTAATTTAACGAAAGCGTTTCTTATAACCGGCTAACAATACATAAAGACTTGATGTGATCACCAGGCTTCCAAGATAGAGCAGGATAAAGCTCCCCGAAAGTCCAGGCGCAGATGAATCCATAGCGGTTCCAAACTCACTACGCTGCACCAAACTGGACATGCCAACCGGGATATATTGAAGCCATGGGTAAGGAAGAAGATATAATCCATACAGGATCAGTATACCGACCATAGCTGCCGTCGCCTGGCGACTCCATAAATAGATAACGAACAGGAATAGGAATTGGAACAAGAGCTCAAGCAGCTTCGCTACGAGAAGATATAAATAAATTTCAGCCGTTCCCATCGACAGGCCAGGTATAAGCTGCCCTTCGCCAGCTGGCAAACCGCTGGTGCTTGCAACGAGCAGAGTACCGCTAGTTAACAGTAGAGTGTACATGATGAGAAATAAGCTGCTCATGCGAAAGATGGAGGCTCCCCAGAGCCATTTCGACCGAAGGCGCACGGTTAGCATCATGCTGTGGTCCTTTTTTTCATTCTCCAAAAAGAGCGCAAGCAGATAAATCGGCAAGGAGTTCATGATTATCATTGAAATGAAATCCTTCGGCTCAAAATAGCCGTGTCCATGTCCCCAGAACATAAAGATCATGTAATCGGTCATAGTGCTTTCTGGTAAAGCACGTATTTGCAGCAGTTTCCACAAGCTGAACACGATTATGGATACGAGGAGGCTGGCTATATTTTTGCGTGAAAAGAGCTGAGCTCCCAGATAAGCCGAGAATCCTCGGGGCAGCAACGTTCCCCAGTTGCTCTGTGGACGTGTGTGCCAGTATTTAATGATCAAGAAGGCAGAACCACCCGCCATTATCGCTAATGAGATGTAGCTGATCCATAAAGCATAGGGGTAGGTCAGGTTATAGAAGAACAGGATATAATTATTAATAAAAATGAACGGAATTCGGGTGAGCTCTGGGTGCTTGGACTTCATGCCATATACCATGAGAAAATAGAGCGTTATGGTAATGATGGCTACGGTCCTTCTCTCCGAAAAGTGATGAAGCGTCATGAAACAGAAGCTGAGCACGATAAGTCCAATGATCATATGTACTACTGACACAGCGGCAGCCTGCCAAGGATACTGGAAATAGTCGCTAAGAAACCACAAAACCGAGAGCGAAGATTGTTGTGAATCAGGCAGCGGGAAATCCGAACCGGACGGCAAGCCGATGCCGACGATTATGAACACAGCTAATTGAAGAAGAACGAAGAATGAGACGTTTACAGTCATCGCGGCCGTATTTATTCCGAAATAACGTGGATAATTCTTGATCCGAATCAACACATAGTCCAAGTCCTCTTCCACATGAGCATACAAGATATACAGAAATACAGGAGTCATGAAAAAGGTTATATAATAATGTTCCACGAGCATAGACAACACAAAGTTATCATAGGATTGGGAGTATCCTTTACGTTCTGCCAGGCTGAATAAGATGCAGCCCAGTATCAGAAGCAGGAGCCTAGGTGACAGAAACCGCTGTATTTCCCGAATGAAAATGGCTCTCATACGGCATCCCTCCTATGACGGGTAGACCGTGACTTTTTTGATTTTGGCAAAATAGAATAGGGTGAGTGCCGATACAAGCAAGACAAGCGCCGGACCGAAAAGCAGCGGCCAATAGCCGTATTTACTAGCGTTATAGAATTCCGGGTTGAAGCTGATATAGATTCGAAATGACTCATAACGAAGCAAGGAAAGGATGAAATTCTCCAGCATTACATAGATAAAAGGTCCTGTCAGAATGACAAAGATATTCCGAACAAACAAGGATATGACAAATCCTAGGGTAGCTATGATCGCGGAGAGCAGGCCTTGCCATAGACCTAACAACATCCCGTAAGCCAATGGATGATGAACGAACAACGAGCCCAGGAAATGTTGAAGTTCAAGTCTTGGAATTGTATTCCCCGTCGCCGTATCCACAAGGCCGTAGACCGGGGTGATTTCCGGTTTGAAATACAATGCCGTGATGACACCAATAAACATCGCTATGAACATGATGAGAAAGGAACTGCTCGCTACCACAATCCATTTGGACCACAAGTATCGGCTCTTCTTCACCCGCGGCAATGTATACATCAGGAATTGGTCTTTTCGCTCGAAATACATCAGCCAACAGACGGGAATTACAGCGACCAGGGGGAATAGAAAGACAATAATCTCAATTCCGATCTCCCACGCTTCCAGATCGTGCTCGAGGGAGTACCCCTTATATAGAGTCCCGGTCAAAACGGAAACGGTTAGGGTTAATCCAATCATGGAGATCAGAACAGGCCATTTGAGCTTGCTCCATTCGAGCAGCATTAAATTCTTCATGAAATGATAACCTCCTTGTGGTCTTCACTATAGCTTGTCTGTTACAGCTGTACAATAGATTCAGAACGAACAAGGGTTTTACAGGAACGAACGCTTTTCGTTCCCGTAAAACCCTTGCTTGAACCGTGCTTCTTATGGAATTCGTACACCAATTGAGAGGTAGGGGATACCTTGGTATTCGGTGTTGCGGGCAATGATTTTGCCGTGATGCTGAAGAACGATTTGCTCCACATTATATAGTCCGTATCCACGCGTGTTGTGTGATCGGTTCTTGGTCGTATACCCTTTGGCAAACATCTGCTTGAAGTCAATGCTGGTTTTAGGGGGATACGGATTCATCACTGTAATTTCAGTCAGCTCGCCTTGCTCTGCCCGCTTGGCTGTCACGATAATCGTATCCCCTGGATATGAAGCCTCCAGCGCATTATCAATCAGCACGCCGAGGATTTCGACAAGCTGATGCTCCTCCGTGCGCATAGACACGAGACGGACGTGAATATGAGGGAGAATCGTCATTTTCTTCAGTTCAGCCATCTTCATTTTTGTATATAGAAACCCGCCGATGACTTTGCTATCAAGCTGCAAGATTTCCCGCACATCGCTGTTTAGGATGACATCCTGTGTATAGGCTGAGATTTGGGACCTTGCTTCGGGCAGAGATGATGCGGTCTCCACGATACTATGAATAGCCAGCAGCTTGTTATGAAATTCATGCTGTCTGGCACGCACCTCGGATACCAGTTCATCAATGACCGGCAAGTATTGTTCAATTGCAGAAATCCTTTTATCCTGGCGTGATCGTTTGAAGTATTCATAGATCATCCAGATATTCATGCTGATGACAAGCGAGAAGACAATCAGGATTAACAGCAAATTCTGGGTGACAAAGGACGTTTCGAAATTGGCGTACACCATCATTCCAAGGACGGTGGCAGCGGACTGAATGAGCATGATTTTGGTGAATATCCCGCTGTAGTCTCCCAGGAAGTTATACCCTCGCTTCACGATAAGCACATAGTACAAAACTAAAGCCAGCAGAAGTGTAGCAGCTCGGTGGATGTAAGGAAACATCACTGCTTCACTTGGAAGGATGAGACCTGCCATGACAATACTGAATGTACGCAGCAGAACCCAAATCAGAAAGCTCAGGAACGAAACCGTAATTACTTTCATATTAGACATGGGGCGAATGAGCGAACTGTTCAGAATGAACACAATAATCAGCAGCGTCAATAAGAGAACAGGATTGTTCACTGGCAGCAAATCATAGTTGTTAATCTCAAAGCTACCCCAGAGAGAAACACCACCAAACACCTGATATCGAAACATCAAGCAGAGCACATGAAAACAGAGGAACCACATCATAACATTCTTTTCAAGACGAAGCGGCTGTCCCGCAAGTGCATAGCAGAGAACAAGCATGATGAGAGAGTCGATCAGTATTTGAAAATAGATCATTCGCAACCTCTGTTTAACAGAGCATCTCTGAATTTGTTGCCAATAGGTATGGATTCGCTGACACCCGATAGTTCCAAGAGCGACGCAGACTTATCAATTCTAGAAATATACGCAGTGTTAATAATATAGCTTTTGTGACATTGAAGAAATTCGGCATGATCGCTAAGCATTTCCAGCATTTTTTTCATCGAGAGTCCCGAGAGCCGGTCTATTCGGACTGTTGTACCATCAGTTTTTACATGAAGCTCCAAATGCTTACCGTACGATTCGATATATACGATGTGTTCCAGGTCATATTCGAAAATAAAACTCTTCTGCTCAATACGAAGGATCTTGGGCTTATGCTGCTCCTCCAGAGCAAGATGCTGGCAGTAGCGAATTGTATCCTGCAGAACTCTGATCACTTCATTCTTGGTAAAGGGTTTAATCAAAAAGCTGTAGCATTTAATTTCCCGGTAGGCGGTGAGCTCTTCATTCGCAAGAGCCGTTGCAAAAATGATCGGGGTATAGGCATACCTATCAACTGAACGCAATTGTTGGGCAAGCTGGGTGCCTTTGTAATCTTCCAATTGAATATCCAGTATAAACATATCCATAGGATGGTTATTTGCCAGCTCCAAAGCTTCGCTTGATTTACCGGTTGTATACACCTGAGCGGAAGGAGCGGTTTCACGTACACAGGCAACCAGCAGCTTTTCTATGAATACATCATCTTCGACAATTAGTATGTTCAAAAGGGCCCCCTCCTTGAGTTGATTTTGGGCAGCTTAACGTAATCCATTGTAAACAAGGAGGAGAATAGAAGCAAAGCTATTTAGTTAATTGGGTACAATCTGGGCATGGTCTTGTATGGCCTATTTGCAAATCAGGCGTGATTGCGCATTATAAGCGTTCAGGATAGAATGTTGTTAAGCAGCAGATATAACTTCTAAGAACCCGCCTCGTGGCTAACACCCAAGGTGGGTTTACGTTTATGTAAGGTAAACGCAAAGGAATGTTGTTAAATGAAAAAAGATATTGTTCTGGTGATGAGTGTGTCTCTTCTCCAGGAGGATCAAGTGCTCCTGATCCAAGAGAATAAACCCCTCGTTCGTGACACATGGAATTTCCCGGGTGGGCGGATTGAGCCGGGGGAGGCTATTCTAGAAGCAGCCAGAAGAGAAGTGAGGGAAGAAACAGGTTATGAGGCCGAATTGACAGGCACGACAGGCGTGTATCATTTTCTCAGCAGTTTGAATCACCATGTCATCATGTTCCATTTTACGGGACAGGTGGTAGGGGGATCTCTTCAATGGGCAACGGACGAGATTCAGGATGGCCGATGGGTCCCGATGTCTGATGTATTCGAGGATCATTGCATGGTTTTTCGGGATCCAGTGGTGATGAGACAGATCGTAGAGAACCTCAAGAATGGCGTGTTGCACCCGCTTACTCTTTTTAATCCGGCATCTTTGATTTCAACTTTGATGTAATCGTGAACGTTAGGAGGATATATCAAGTGGATGCCATCCGTTATCCGATTGGTCCGTTTATACCTCATGAAGAACCTACCAAGGAAATCAGGCAGCAATACATTCATCAGGTGCCTTCGATTGTACCGACACTTCGGCAGATTGTTATCAATCTTGCGCCGCCGAAATGGGATCAGTCTTATCGGGATGGTGGATGGAGCATACGGCAGATTATTCACCACATGGCTGATAATGATATGAACGCATACTTGCGTTTTAAACGTGCATTGACCGAGAATGATCCCCTAGCAAGTTCGTATCGGGAGGATTTATGGGCTGAGTTGAGTGACTACAGAGAGGTTCCTGTTGAGAGTTCGCTTACGCTTCTGGAAACACTTCATTTCCGGTTGCTTGTATTGCTTAAAGAACTTCAGCCTGAGGATTTTAGAAGAACGATGAGAACCCAAGTGCTCGGCAGCATCACACTGGATATCGCTTTGCAGCGATTTGTATGGCACAACCGGCATCATATCGCGCAGATTACCTCTATTATCAACCGTGAAAGCCTAAAGTTACATAAGGAGTGATCCGAGAAAACGCGATACCGACGCATTAATCAGCGCCATACATGTTAGGCATACTTTATTAGAAGAGCGATAAACGCTAAGCTTCGTCCTTATCATACATCATGAATTCAAAGGAGCTGTACTACCCATGGGAATGTCCGATTACTATAAAGATTTAAGAGACAAGATCGGGAATCAATTAATATTTATGCCTTCTGTTGCAGGAATCATCCGAAATGATGAGGATCATATTTTGTTCGGCAGGAAGCATCGCGAAGAGTTGTGGGGACTCGTGGCGGGTGCCATCGAGCTGGGAGAGTCGCCGGCAGAGGCAATGATTCGGGAAGCGAAGGAAGAAACGGGACTTGACATCATTCCTGAACGAATCATTGGGGTTTATGGCGGAGAGGAACGCCGGTATACATATACTAATGGTCATCAGGTGGAGTACTTGACGATTGTTTTTGAGTGCAGCGTGACGAGCGGCAAGCTGGATCAAGAGAATGACGAAATGGCGGAACTTGTGTTTTATCCAGAAGCGCAGCTGCCCCCTACGGCAGTGAAATATCCGAGGCATATATTCATGAAGGCCAAGGGAGAGCGTGCTCATTTTGAAGTGAACAGGGAATAAGGATTTGGAGTAATGACACAGCTCAATCATTGAGCATCTGGGTCGCGATCAGGACAAAGTGGGCAGCATCACGATCGAAGTGAGAGTTAAGGACGATGAGAAGATTGTGTACTGAGTTGCTGATGAATTTTTACCATAAGTGGATCTGATTTAGTTGGGAGGTGAGTGGCCTATAGTAAACCAGCAACAGTTACGTTGGAATTCGCATGCTGCTGTACTTGGTACGGTATTACTAATATACATGGTGGTTTACATCAGCGTTATTATCCGGTTGATCTACCATTATCGAATTGCGCTGTCGTTCGAGTCGGTATCTTTAGTAGCTTTACCCGTCCTATTGCTGCTGCTTATTCTTTATCTCATATCAAGAACATCATGGAGTAAATTGTACACCATGCACTATTGGATTGCAGGTATTATAGGTGTATTTCTCATAGGGTTTTCAATCTATGCTTTGAGTGATAACCAATCTCAGCAGCGCTTCGATTATAACCGTTGGGTCGGTTATCCTGACCAAAGAGCGATAATGGTGGACGATTTCTTGCAGAAATATGATTTGATCGGATTAACCCATACGGAGGTTATGAATCGTCTTGGTGCTAATGACAATGCTAAGCGGGTTCAGGACGATGAAGGTCAGGTCGTGTATGATCTCGGATCAAAAAGAAGGACCGATTACACGAATGAGCGTCTCATTATTTACTTTGACGAACGTGGTTATGTTAAAAATTACGAAATCTTGCCTAAGTAGAAAAACAGCCAAGTCCTATTCTTACAACCCCGGCAGCGGGAAAGCAGGTATTCAAGATACTAACAGCAATTATCTTCGATCTGGATGAAACGCTGACGGACAGAAGGGCTACGATTGACCTGTTCATTCAACGATTAATTGACCGATACTTTCCTAATGCCGATGAACATACTCAGCATAAGATAGCTAAACGCTTCAAGGAAGCGGATCATAATGGCTATCGGGATAAACAAGAAGTGTACCGGATAATGATTCAAGACCTTCAGTGGGTGAATCCGCCTACGGCTGATGAATACTTGTCATTTTTCAGGGAACAGATCCCCCTATGTATCCAGCCGATGGATCAGCTGCATTCCGTGCTGCGTTATTTGAAGTCTAAGGGACTAAAGCTTGGGATTATTACCTATGGAACCGTACAAGTACAACAGGCAAAGATCCATCAACTCGGTATAAGTGGATATTTTGATTCAATCGTGATATCTGAAGAGGCTGGCATCAAAAAACCAGATTCACAGATCTATATGAAGGCTCTTGATCAGCTCAAGGTAATGCCAGCAGAGGTTTGGTATGTTGGAGATCATCCGCATAATGATATTGTCGGAGCAGCAGGGTGCGGTATTAAGGCAATATGGTGTACGCGAGATGGAGAGTGGGATGATTCCATAGAAGTAAAGCCGTATCGGATCATATATAAGCTGGAAGAATTGATTCATATTTATGCCGAACATCATGAGGGTTAGCACTTGCTAAAGAGTTAAAAGTGATGGAGGTGTGTAGGTATTGAAACGATACAAAACCGAAGATGGGCAAAAGCTCATCTATGAATCTTATGACCGGTTGTTGGCTGATTGGAATGTAGAGCATGTACCACAGATGATTCCTACAACATATGGTGACACTCACATTATTACGGCAGGATCTCCCGATCAACCTCCACTATTGTTACTGCATGGAACGGGCGATAACGCAGCCATGATGTGGATCTATAACATGGAGGAGCTGTCCCGCAGCTTCTACGTTATCGCTGTGGATAACATCGGCGGCTCGGGAAAAAGCGAACCGAATGATAAGTATTTTGGAGACTTTGATCGTGCGAAATGGCTGGATGAAATCCTCGGGGCAATGAATATAGAGTCTACCTATATTACTGGGGTATCCTATGGGGCTGCCCTTGCTCAATATTATGCCATTGCCAGACCAGACAGAGTAAGAAAGCTGGTATGTATGGCTGGAGGGATTTCCGGCAGTCAGTTTGAAGTGATGGGCAAAATGATGAAGGCATTCATGCCGGAGGCTCTGTTTCCCTCAGAACGAAATACACGGAAACTGCTCCGCAAGCTGTGCGGCACCCGCACAGATGTATTTGAGAGTAAACCTGACCTTATGCAGCACTGGTACTATCTGCTGAAGTACTTTAACAATCGCTCCATGATGAAGCATACTGTTACCATCCACTCGCCAGCCGAAATTCAGTCGATCCGCAGCAAGACTTTGTTTGTTATCGGTGATCACGATTTGCTCAGTTATTATCCGAAATCACTTGCCAGACTGAAGTCGAATGGGATGTTGTACCGTATCGTGAAGGGTGCTGGCCATGCGATCAATCATGAGATACCTGAGGTTGTACATGAAGAAATTATAGGGTTTTGCAAGGAAGCTTGAGCGAGGGAATGATGACTTTTGAAAATTAAACGATTCACCGGTCTACTCGTCAATATGCTTGTCAGTTTGATCCTGGTTCTGTTCGGACATGCCATGACACCACGACCCGGCACCAGTTCCGGAAACGGAAATCCTGTCATATTGCTGTTCATCCCGCTAATCATTCTTATTCTGCTGATGGTGTATCAATGGATTCGTGTGTTCCAAGATGCGAAGATATCTGTAGGGAGATTGAGTTTGTTCGTTACAGTACTGGTTGGTTACATCATCGCGGGGTATGTATATCAGCTTCATAGGCTTGAAATCTATAGAGAAATCCAGGCAGAAGCATTTGAATCGAAAAATGGTTATGTTGATTGGCCTCATATAGAGTCCATTACGTCCGGTATTTTATCGATCCAAATGAACAATCAATTCTTCAATTGGAATACATATTTTATGATGTTGGCTTTCTCGCTTTTGCTGTGTTTCCTGTACAGATTGATTCAAGGGCTCCTGAACAGTAAGCGAGCGACACGAGGGGAATGTTAGGCGTGTATTTGGGTTTCGAGAGGAGGATCACATGACTTATTTCGATAGGACAAGAAAATGCTCCATCGTCTTTTTTAGCTTGAGCGCATTGTTCTTTATTGCAACGATGATTGCGTTTATGACCAGCCAATTCTCCGAGATCCTTGCTTACAATTTTACGAATGACTTAAGAGGCAGCATACTTACGGTTATTTTTTTGCTGATTGCCATCATACTGCTAGTTGCCGGCATAGTGATGAGGGCGATATGTAAGGATGCAAAAGAAGACTTTCATCGGATCGACAAGCTGATAAGCGAGTTGGAAAAGCGAGATTAATCGTTCCGATTTAGGAGGGGGTATACGTGGTGTCTATTGATGAAATTTACGGCCAACAGGCTAAAGCCTATGAGGCCATGGTTAGCAAACAGCCCGACTTATCCAAGATTATTCGTGAATTAAAGCCTTATGAGGGACTGGATGTGCTGGATTTGGGAGCCGGATCAGGGCGGATATCCATGCTGCTTGCTCCAGACGTAAGATCCTTGATCTGTACCGATATATCCGAGCCGATGTTACATATATTGGACGAGAAATTATTTGAAGCTTATGATTTCCGCAATTGGACTACCGTAGTCGCTGATCATCGCATCCTGCCGGTTGATTCCTCGAGTGTTGATCTGATTGTATCGGGTTGGAGCATTAGTTATTTGGCCAATTCAGGCGAAGAGGATGGCCGTGAGAATCTGAGGCTTGTCATGGCGGAACTGAGGCGTGTCTTGAGGCCGGGCGGAACGATGATTATTCTGGAAACGATGGGAACCGGAACGGAGACGCCGAATCCCCCTCATTTCCTAACCGATTATTATGCTGGATTAGAGCAGGAGTACGGATTTAGCCATCGGTGGATTCGGACGGATTATGTTTTTGAGTCGGTCGAAGAGGCACAGCGGAGCACGGGGTTCTTTTTCGGTCAAGCGTTAACTGACAAGATCATAGCGAATCAATGGTCCACGGTGCCGGAGTGCGCGGGGATCTGGTGGAGGCATTTTTAGATAGCAGTGTATTAACAATAAAGCTTGTGAAAAATACTACAGTTAAAGGCGATGGTGCAGTATACTCTATCTTGTGGTTTATGTTGTTTTGTTTATCCTTAACATTCCGTTATACAAGTGGATCTACAGACGGATTTTTGATAATGTGGACGATCTGAAGCAGTCGGTGCAATACTCGTTAACGCCGGATATCATCTCCTTGTTCCGCAGACGTTTCTGGAAGGATCAGTGGGGTGAGTTTAAGTTATCTGTTTTCTTAGGAAGCTGTTTTTTTATATTCGCGATCGAGTGTGTAATAGTGATCAAAATAGTGGACGTAATTTTTCAATAGGGTTATCTGAGGGTGTGTACTTTCATCTGTAGTAGTCCTTTTTTCTGCGACGGATTGTCAAGCTGAGTACGATAACTCCTCCATAAAGGCTTCGTGAGCAGATTTCCACCTCAAGCACTTACGGGGGCGGTTTTTGATGAGCCAGCGGCCTCAGCTAACACTTCATCCGAGATACCAGCAAAGCCATGACCTTTGGGAATAAATTCTCTTAAAAGACCATTGCTGTTCTCATTGGATCCCCGTTGCTAAGATACGGCTTTGCTCTCTCCTCGCTGGAAATGGCCTAAATAAAATTTCAAGAACATGTACTGGTTTATTACGGAGCAATATGCCCAATGACAACGAATAATATACCCCAATTGATTTACCAAGGAAAGGTCACTGTATTTGCTGCAACACGCTCATAATCCAGTTGACAGGATTCCTTGGTCAGTAGAAGCTTTTGACAAGTTAATCAATTTAGAGTAATATCCACATGTAATAATTACACAGGTAAGAATAAGGATCGGAGTACAAGGCTGTCTCTTTACAGGGGGGGCTTTTTTTGCGTTTTTACGTGTTAGAAATCGAGTTATGGGGGTGGAAGCTATAAATACCGCTAATCGTAATCAAGTACTTATTGTTGAAGATGATGCACATATTAGACGTTTTGTATCGATAAATTTAATAAATAACGGATTTGTGGTGAGTGAGGCTGCATTTGGAGGAGAAGCGATACAACTCTTCACTACGAATCGACCCGATGTTGTTGTTCTGGACATTATGCTGCCAGATGCTGATGGATTTGAAATCTGCCGACAGTTAAGAGAGATAGAGCCTGCGGTCATTATCGTCTTTTTAACTGCCCGCGGACAAGATCTGGACAAGATCAAAGGATTAGAAATCGGAGCTGATGATTATATTGTCAAACCGTTTAATCCGTTAGAGCTTGTAGCACGAATTAATGCGATATTGCGCCGAACAGAAACTGCTCTAAAACCGCAAAGATCCGTGATTCAATCCGGTCCAATTCGGATGGATCTGAATTCCAATAAAGTGTTCAAACATGACATCTTTATTGAATTAACGCCGAAGGAATTTCAACTAGTTAGAACCTTTCTAGAACATCCCGATACAGCACTATCCCGGAATGAATTATTAAATCTCGTATGGGGAGAGGATTATGTTGGAGATCCTAAAACAGTAGATGTTCATGTGCGAAAGTTACGGGAAAAGATTGAAGATGATGGCTCCAAGCCACATTGGATTGAAACGGTATGGGGAGTAGGATATCGCTTCAGGAAGGACGGTTAAGAAGTGGGTATTCAGAAAAGATTAGTAGGAAGTTATTTTGTGGTCATCTGTATCACTGTTCTCATTCTTGAGATTTTTCTCATGGTTTACGTGAGATATTATTATCTTCATAATGTTGAGCGGATTCTGATGAATCAAGCGGAGCTGTCTGCTTCTTTTTTTCAGCAATATTTTGCCGATGAAGATCTGGAGAAACAATCGTATCGATTATTAAAGGGGTTTGCACATAACTCGGATGCGCAAGTACAGATTATTAATTCCTCAGGCCGACTTTTGCAGGACTCTACCGGACTTCCAGGCGGCAATGACATGACTACGTATTTAGATGTACGAACTGCACTCCAAGGACAACCCGGCACATGGAGGGGCAAGGACCCTTCCACCCAAGAAGCGATATTAGCGGTATCTTATCCCTTACGAGCCAATGATATCATCGTGGGAGAAGTCAGATTTGTCACTTCCTTGACTGAAACACTACAGACAGTTAATCGTATTTCAATCGTACTGATCTGTGTAGGTCTGTTTGTTCTTGCGATTGTTACCGTTCTTGGACTATTGTTGTCTCGGACCATAACGAGATCAATTAAGGATCTTAAACAGGCGGCAGATCAGATGACAGAAGGAGACTTCAGCATAAGAGTACATAAACGCTATCAGGATGAGCTGGGTTCTTTGGCTGATACGTTAAATATGATGGCAGGTAGAATTTTGAAGAGCGAACAGCTTAAAAATGATTTTATTTCATCCGTGTCCCACGAACTGCGAACGCCATTAACGTCAATTAAAGGCTGGGCCATCACGCTGAAATCGAGTGGGAATCACAACGAGCAAATCCTTAAAGAAGGATTGGATATTATTGAATCAGAAAGCGACAGGTTAACTTGTTTGGTGGAAGAACTGTTAGATTTCTCTAAACTGGATAACGGAAGGATTGTCATACACTCAGCACCTGTCCATCTATCAGAATTATTGCATCATGTGGGTAGACAACTTGCCCCAAGAGCTGCTCGGCAAGGAGTCTCACTCGAAATACAAGCAGAGGAGAATCTCCCTAACATTCATGCAGACGAGAATCGTTTGAAGCAAGTACTAATTAATTTAATTGATAATTCACTCAAATTTACAGATGCCACTGGTCGAATTCTTGTACACGCTTATACAGCTCAAGAACAAGTCGTTATTACCGTTGAGGACACTGGCTCAGGAATCGCAGAGGAGGATCTAGAGAATGTGCTGCAAAAATTTTACAAAGTTGATCCACATGCACCTGGCAGTGGTCTGGGTCTATCGATATCAGATGAGATCATTAAGTTACATCATGGAGAATTACGCATAATTAGTGAGGTAGGTAAGGGTATGACAGTCCAGATCTACTTGCCGATAAAAGAAAAAATAAATTTAACTATTTCATAACCACTTCGTTCCCTTTCAAAGATAGAATAGTAAATAACCTTGACAATCGAGGAGTTGGTAATCGGAATGCTCAACAAACTCATTAGAATAGGTTTCATATCGACTGCGTTATTGTTGCTCGGAGGATGTGGGATTCCCGCAACACCAATAGATATGATTAAGCCTCCGTTATCAGAAGCAAGTATTCAGCGAGACAAAATCAGCCATGAACTTATCAAATTACTACCTGACGAGGTTCAATTGTTAGTTCCCACGCAGGGAAAAGACGGTAATGATATCTCGTTCGGAGATATGGACGGGGACGGTATCGATGAGGCTGTCGTTGTATATGAAGAGAATAAAGCGACAGGTAAAATGTTAAAAGCGGCGCTATTTAAGCAAGATAATGAGGAGTGGCGAATCGTATCGGAAATCAAGGGCTTTGGTTACGGCTTGGAGTATGCTGGATTTCCAGATATCGATGAGGACGGTCGATCCGAGCTCGTGCTTGGCTGGTCATTAGGGGCTGCAGGAAATGGTCTGGACATTTATGGCTTGAGTGAAGATAAATTGATGCTGTTATCCAAGAAGGAGTATCACGGTAAGTTCGATCTTGAGTAATCCTTCCCAAGGATTGTAGTTAACAAGAGGGAGGTGTCCTATGATTTGAACGGTAAAATAAGGGCCGACCTGATTGTCTCCGATGGCCATCATAAAACACAATAGTCCGTAGCACTACGTCATGAAACAAGGCGTATGTTCGCTCATCGGATTATTTGTGATGTTCATTTTTAGGGGTGTTCCTACAGAAATTCAACAAAATAGAGGTACTCATCATGTTTATAACCCACATAATTTCAAAACTAGATAAATCCATGCTGTTCATTATATTGTGTCTTGTTGCCATTGGTACGATTGCTATTTATGGAGCCACAGTGGATACGAATTTAGAAGGCCTTCACATAAGTTATTTATATCTATTCGGTGCATTCTGCATTCCTATGCTGGTACTCGCATTGTTAGATTATAAAGTTCTGTTAGGTAAGATATCCTACGTTCTCTATGGAATTGGCATAGGGATGCTGGTTCTTGTCAAGTTTACCGGAGAGAACATTAACGGTGCTGTTCGTTGGCTAAGTATTGGAAGTTTTCAGCTTCAACCATCTGAATTAGCTAAATTATTTACAGTGCTTCTGATTGCTCATTTATTAGGCAAGCGAGAGGGAGCTCAGCTTCGTATTGTTCAAGATATATTACCGATTTGTATCATTTTCATGATTCCTATCATCTTAATCATGCAGCAGCCGGATTTAGGCACTTCTCTAGTTTTTGTGGGTGCACTGCTTAGTATGCTGTGGATGGGTAACATCCGTTCATTATATATGATTCTGTTCATCAGTATTATGATCATTACGGTAGGCATCATATTATGGCTATACTATGCCAATTTCGAATTGTTATCCAAGATTGTTGAGCCTCATCAAATGTCAAGAATTCAGAGTTTTCTTGACCCAGCCAGCGATCCCGATAAATCATGGCATGTTAAAAACGCACAATATGCGATAGCTTTGGGAGGATTGACTGGAAGTGACGTATCTTTTTTACGTAGAGGGTTTGTTCCTTATGCGTATTCCGATTCGATCTATGCGGTCATAGGCGAGGAATATGGTTTTTTGGGTTCTGCGGTGCTGTTACTGTTATATTTCCTTCTCATATATCGTATGGTTCATATCGTCAAAGATAGTAGAGAACTTGCAGGGTCATATCTTGTTACCGGGCTTATAGGAATGTTAGTCTTTCAAATTTTCGTTAATATAGGCATGCATATCGGTTTGGTACCCCTGACGGGTATTTCCTTACCGTTCATAAGTTATGGAGGCAGCTCACTACTTAGTAATATGATTGCAATTGGTTTGGTGTTAAGTGTCAAATTTCATAAAAACGATATCTATATAGATGAACTAAAGACAACCTTATTATTACATAAATAGAAAGCAGGTTAAGAAATTGGGCATTTCTCAAACAGATGATCTCGTATTTCAATTCATCAATCAAATGGCAGTAACATTCTCTGCATTAAATCCATTCATGCGATTTTTATCAGAAAAAGCGGAATACCTCTTTTACCTGGGGATTATTGTTTATTGGTTTACTCGCATCCATAAGAACAGGCAAATGGTGATAACAACTCTTTCGTCAGCTTGTGTTGGATTTGGTGTTGGTAGTATACTTTCTCACTTTTTTTATAGGGATAGGCCTTTTGTCCATCATACGGTTAACCAATTAATTGAACATGCCCCTAACGCTTCATTTCCAAGCGATCATTCGATTGGAGCCTTTGTAATCGCAACAGGTATATGGTTGTTTCGTAAGAAAGATGGCGTAATTTGGCTTGTATTGGCAGGTTTGATCTCATTCTCCCGAATTTGGAATGGTGTTCATTATCCTTTTGATGTCATCACAGGAGCATTTATTGGTGTAATTAGTGCATTTATGGTTTATCAAATGGTTCATCGATGGTCTGTAGCTCATAAATGTTTGAACGCTGGCATCAATCTTTATGAAAAAATCGAGAAAAATATTTGGAAAAGTTATAAAAAAGCTTCTAAACTCAAAAATTGAATATTATTAGAATTGAGTGGAGGAAATTATGTCTATCAAACCTAAGAGAAAAGCAATTCGTAAAGTTATGATGAGCATTTACCTTGTTATAAGCGTCCTGATACTTGGAGTTGGAATCTATGCGGGGTATATATATTATAAGGCGGATGCTGCGATTCAACGTGTGGCAGCTCCAAAGCTGGCTGATGATCCGATTGATTATGTAAAGAAGGAATCGATTCAACCCATGACATTTCTTTTGGCGGGTGTAGATAGTCGGGATGGTGGTGGTGGGGTGATGAATACAGATGTTCTTATGCTTGTCAGTTTCAATCCACAAACCCAATCTGCTAGTTTGTTGTCCCTGCCGCGTGATTTGCTGCTAAAACCTAAATCGTTGCCTGCTCATAAATCCAATTATTATTATGCATATTACTATATAAAGGATAAGTCAGAGGCTATTCCTAATACAAAACGTTTTTTCTCTGATTTGCTAGGTTTTCCAATTGATCATATGGTCGTGTTGAATTTTGATGCCTTACGGCAGACGGTGGACGCACTTGGCGGACTGCAAATCGATGTCGACATGGATATGAAATATAACGATTCCGCCGACGGAACGCATATCGATTTAAAAAAGGGCTTGCAGACTCTTGATGGTCAACAAGTGCTCGACTATGTCAGGTATCGTAAATCAAATCAAGGGACTCGGGAGTCCTCCGATTTCGCACGTAACGATCGACAGCAGCAAGTGATCAAGCAGATCATTGAGAAATTGGGGGATTTTCAAGGGATTTCCCAATGGGGAAACGTATTGGACATTATCGGTGAAAATGTGAAGTCTGATATTCCTGAATCTGATCTTCAACAATGGGTCTATAATTTCCCGAAAATCAAACCGAATCAGATTCGTTCATTGCAGTTGGAATCCAGTTGGAAAAGTCCCTATGTTTACGTAAACAAAGAGGATTTGCAACAAGCGTTGATAGATCTAGCTGATGAAGCAGGTATCCGTTCAGAAATTTCGTTTAAATGGGAAACTATTGGGGTATTGGAGTGATCAGTGCATTGAGTCCTTTAGTTGGTCAGACCTGATTTAACTTCATCTCAACTTTCGCTATTTAAACAATTAAACGAACCCTTGATGTAACTAGGTAAACTAGAGATCCAATCCTGCAGTTGAGATAAAACAGATGTTTGATTCTTCTGGTTCTACGCTTTAGCAAAAATGAAGTCATGAGTTGCTGGAGCGCAATCTGGTAGACCAGATCGCGAAATCGCCGGTCCGATAGTGGAAATATTTGACCGACATATATGTTGGTTTTATTTATATCTTTTAGTAATTGGCTTTATACAGCAAACCTTTGGCAAAGCAGAGTTCTTAAAATTAAGAAACGGAGAGTCCTACTCAAGGGACTCTCCGTTTTTTAGGTTTACTTGCTCCTCAACCAATCCTACCAACTCAGCAGCCTTCATATCCAGCGCCGCAGCAATCGCAAGCAATGAATTTAAAGTTGGTTGGTGAATTCCTCGTTCAAGCATAGATATGTATGTTCGATCAAGATTACTGCGGAACGCCAGTTCTTCTTGGCTTACCTTCTGCTCCTTGCGAATGTTCTTTAATACTTGGCCAAAAATTGCTTCTGATTTCAAGGCAATACCTCTTTTTGTAATCATTATCATTGTGTTTGTAATTGGGCGTCCACGGAGCATACTCTACAAAAAGATGTAAATATCTATTTTTTTGTGATATGATCTATTTGGAAGTAGCAACATATACCAATCGAAGAGGAGAACGAATGAAATGAAGAATTGTCCGAATTGTGGAGAATAAAAGGAACAGCTGGATTCCTTGTACAACTGCAAGATTTGATTTAAGGTATATTGTCCCCGTTATTTGCAGATGCCATTCAGCAAAAAAAGGTTAATATGAGAGTTGCATTTTTATAACGAGAAGTGAAGAGGAACGAAGCAAACGATGTGCGCCGCTGGATTTGGCGCCTAGTGAACGGGCAAAGATCAAATTTTACAACATCTACGAGTTTGAGTCCAGAACAAATCATTCGGATAGAGATAACCACAGAACAGTTTATGCCGGAGCAGACTGTAACCTGGATAAGGAAGAACCCTTGGACAATCGGTAGGGATTGGGAAAACTGTCGTAAAGCATTCAGTATAACTTCATTTTAATAAGTTTTATGAGCCTGTAGTGTAGAAATTCATTAGGAGGCTTAATTTTGACTTATTAATGAAGATACATAGCAATATAGTTACTGTTTTAGCGGAAGAAATAGTGTATGAGGATCAAGCATGTTGATAAGACCGACTCAAGAAAAATACGGTTTTATGGGAGTTGGAGCGATGGCAAATAAGAATAGGCTTTCAGGCATAAACAGCCGTGGAAGTAATCAGGTTAGACTGGAAGGTGAACAAATGATGCCAGAACAGCCTCAAAGTGAAAATGAGCAGATAAGTATTGAGCATCAGGCAGAAGAAGTTCAAGTTCGTGAAGAGACAGGGCAAGAACAAACTCAACAAGAAAAGCTAGTCTCGGTTATGGAAGAATCAACTCCAATTGAGGTAGCTAATGAGAATTCAAATGAAAAGCCGATTATTCAAGAGGAACAGGAGATCGTCCCTGAACAAGGGGATAGCAAATATCAGCAAGAAGATTCGTCACAGCAGGAAGCAGTATTAAATGAAGCCAATACGCAAGAGTTGAAGCAAGAACTATATGAAGACAAAGAAGAGCGACCACTTGCCATTGAAGATATTGTAAAGCCGGGAAAATTCGGAGTAACGAACAGCCAAATGATTCCGGCCATTAAGCAAGTGATCGCGGATGGCTCAGTAGAAAAGCTGAGGATGCTTCGCTCCATCTACCTATATTCCTTCGAGAATTCACTAAGGTATCTGAAGAAGTCGGAGCGAGAATTCATTCAAAATAACATGAAATAGAACAAGCCGGAGCATGGATGAACTGCACCCCAATTGTTAGACACACTCTAACAGTTGGAGGTGCAGTTTTTTATGACTAAATTTACGAAGGA
>NZ_LIUT01000001.1:3004118-3106608 GCF_001277345.1 Paenibacillus solani | reverse complement strand
TACAGTACCGAACTCATTTTGAGAAAGCTGCCTAATGAAATAACCGTGTCTAACTTTTGGGGGTCACTTCAGGATTGGTCATGTGCTCCGGCTTGTTTTTTTTGTTAAGTTTTCTGCTTGTCTTGCGTAGAATGATGCACTTGGGGAGAGGTGTGTCTATCTCGGCCTAGTCTTGGACAGATTGGCTCAATATCTCGACCACATGCTCATGAAATTGCCGCAACGTTGGGAGAATTGGGCAGTATGATCTGATGTTAGGTAACTCTGCCTCTAGAGTTACCTTTGTTTCTTAATCGGGTTTGCAAAAATAAAAGAAATCAGTTATATTCAATGTAATTAGATAATCTAACTATAGGAGTAAGGAGGTATACAAATTGAAAAGAAAGCCTGCCAAGGAATATACGACCGAGCAACAATTACCGAGACTTGGAACATCACCCTATTTGAAGTTGATGGAGCGTACAGCCTCATCCGATACCAATCTAAATTCAGCGCATCTGGGACTAATTATGCTTTGGCTGGGAGATAACATTTTAGACATGGTGGATATTGATTTAGCTGCTTTTGACATCACGGAGAGCAAGCTGGATCTATTACTGCTATTATCCCTTCACGCAGATCAGGAGTTGGTTACACCTTCATCCATAGCAGACCGATTGGGGATTCGTCGATCGTCCGTAACGTCCTTGTTAATATGGCTGGAGAAAAGAAATTTGATTGTTCGTGAACCGTATGCCAAGGATGGTCGCATGACTCACGTTCGTATTAGCGCTGAAGGCAGTACGCTTGTGAATCAAATATTGCCTACGTTCTGGTCTACTTGCGCATCCCTTGTTGATGAATTAGATAAAGAGGAGCAAGCGGTGTTCCAAAAAGTGTTGGTTAAACTAAATGCAAGCTTAGAAAAACGACTTGGATCGGGTAGATAATTTTTTTGGTCATATAGTTAGATAATCTAATTACATGAGATCAGAGATGGATATGATCTGATTTGATAACCGTGATGAATATTACAACATGAAGGTATGTGATTCAAAATGAAACAAACTCGGCATTCCGGGGACCAGCAGTTGAGTCGTGAACAGCATTTTATATCGCTGCGCATCATGTTTAAGGAGATGTTCTTGCACACAAGGACGCAATGGGTCTTGCTTATGCTTGGTGTCGTCACAGTGATAGCCATTTCCATTCTTGAATTTATGATCCCTCAGTTAACTAAAGAGATCATAGACCAGATCATCCCTGAAAAAAGGTATTACGCGCTACTAGAAACGGGAGGTCTTATCCTGCTA
Organism: Paenibacillus solani; assembly: GCF_001277345.1. GTDB lineage: Bacteria > Bacillota > Bacilli > Paenibacillales > Paenibacillaceae > Paenibacillus_AQ > Paenibacillus_AQ solani. The sequence goes on along the minus strand of NZ_LIUT01000001.1, from coordinate 3,105,316 downwards.
GCTGCATTGCTGCTGGGGATATTTAACTTCAGTAGCAGTTATGTAATGACAATTGTTAGTCAGAAGGCAATTCTCCAGTTGCGAAACAAATTGCACAAACACACATTAAGTTTGGATTTGAAATTTTTTGATCGTAATCGGACCGGGGATCTTATGGCAAGGTTAACGAGTGATGTAAATCAACTACAGGAACTGGTTTCTGCCGATAGCCTGTCCATTATAGCGGATGTCATAACCTTCGCTGCGATCGTGGGGTACTTATTATATACGGATTGGCAACTAGCATTAATTACACTTATTACCTTGCCTTTCTTATTTGTAACATCACGATATTTCAGTCTACGCATGAAGAATGCCTATCGAGCGGTTCGTCACATATCAGCTCAGTTAAACAACTCACTTCAAGATACGTTGTCAGGCATACGGATGATCAAGTCTTTTGCAAGTGAAGATGCGGAAGCTAAGCAGTTCGAGGCATTGAGTGAACAGCATCGGATCGCCACAGTCTCTGCTTCACGGTTGTCGGCGACTTTCTCGCCAATTATCGATTGGCTGAATTATGTAGGTATGACGTCGGTGCTCTTGTTCGGAGCATGGCAGGTTATGCATGGAAACATGACCGTTGGTGATATCGTAGCTTACTTAGCTTACTTGCGCTTGTTGCAAGCGCCCATCCGCTCCTTTAGCAGAATGATTACCAAAGTGCAGCAATCGGCAGCAGCATTCGAGCGCATTCAAGAAATCTTAGCAACCGTTCCAGAGGTTTACGATAAGGAAGGAGCGATTGTTCTACCGCCAGTAAAAGGACAAATTGTGTTTGATGATGTTGAGTTTGCATATGAAGAAGGACATCCCATTCTACAAAACTTTCAATTGCGGCTTCCATGTAACCAAACTACGGCTTTGGTTGGTTCGTCAGGATCAGGAAAGTCAACGATTGCTTATTTGATTGCCCGTTTGTACGACGTTCAGCGAGGGGACATCTATATTGACAGTTATCCATTAACGGAAGTGACGGTGAAGTCGCTTCGTCAGCAGATGGGGATCGTATCTCAGGACGTAATCCTCCTCAATGGCACGATACGTGAAAATATTGCGTACGGTAAACCTCAGGCCACAGATGATGAGATTAAAGCGGCCACCCATGGCGTAAACGCTCATGAGTTTATTTCAGCTTTTCCAATGGGCTATGATACGCCCATCGGTGAAAGAGGGGTCAAGCTTTCCGGAGGACAAAAGCAAAGATTGTCTATCGCCAGAGCTTTCTTAACCAATCCTCGTATTCTTATTTTGGATGAAGCTACGGCTGCCCTGGATACGGAATCTGAACAACATATTCAGCATGCGTTATCTGTGCTTCTTCCAGGCCGTACTTGTCTGGTTATCGCCCATCGTCTTTCCACGATTCAGAATGCCGATCAAATTGTTGTGTTGGAGCATGGGCAGATTGTGGAGCTGGGAAATCATGAAAATCTACTCCGCCGGAATGGGCGATACAAGGAACTATACGAAATGCAATTTCCAACGAAATCTAACTTCGAACAAATTTTATAATTGAGGTGTAATATGAACAATTCAATCAATACTATGGGTGCAACTAGAAATTATCCACTTATGACAATCATTCTTTGCTGGACCGGCCTTGTTGTCATGTCCAGTTTATACGTAACGATTCCGCTAACAACATTGTTTGCACAGCTTTTTGAAATTTCCACGACGAATGCTGCCGCTGCGGGAAGTACTTTTTCGATAGGTTTTGCCATTGGTTGCTTAATCTATGGCGCGCTGTCCGATAAATACGGACGTAAGACTGTTATATTTGTAGGGCTCCTTTTCCTGACATTGATCTCATTAACTCTGGGAACCGTTCACAGCTTTGCATGGATCTTGGTTTTAAGAGGACTACAGGGAGCAGCAGCAGCAACCTTCTCTCCAGTAGCGCTTGCCTATGCGGTGGAGATGTATCCAGCGGAAAAACGGGTAACTACCATTGGTTTTATCAGTACAGGATTTCTGATTGCAGGTATTGTTGGTCAAGTGATTAGTAGTATGCTCAGTGAGCATTATGGCTGGAACGCTGTTTTTTATATTCTTGCCGTTGTTTATGCGGTGACCGCCACATTAGTGTTCTTCTTCCTTCCCAAAGGAGGTATCCAGCAGGCACACGCCAATATCTGGGAGCCTATTAAGCAAATTGGCAAAGTGTTTGTTCAAAAACAATTGGTGTTATGTTATCTAGTGGCATTCGTTCTGCTTATGTCTTTTGTAAGCATGTATACAGTGCTGGGTAACTATCTAAGTACAGCTCCATATGAGCTAAGCAAGCAAGAAATTCTTTCTGTCCGTTTTATCGGCATATTAGGCATGCTCGTTTCTCCATTCGCGGGAAGAATATCCAAGCATGTCGGCGTAGGTATAACGCTTCGCGGTGGATTGTTGCTAGCGATCATTGGGTTGGCGTCTATGGGGATGATTTCCAATCTGCCACTTCTTATTGTGATGAGCATCCTTTTTGTGGGGGGGATCGCACTAGCCGTTCCTTCACTTGTTTCACTTGTTTCGCTTGTTGGGCAAGTGGGCGGCAAGATGCGCGGGATAGCTGTATCCGTATATACTTTTATATTGTTTACAGGCACAAGCTTCGGTCCGATTATCTCGCTTCAATTGATGAATAATGCAAGTTATTTAATTACGTTTCTTCTATTGGCATGTATTCTGAGCATTGGGTTACTAGCAGCATGTCTTATTCGTCATGAGGCAGGGGAGTTAAACAACCAGTAAAATTGTGAACAATAGACAAACGATGAAATGACATCATAACGATTGTTTACATTTACTTCTCCTTCTTCTTTGTGTTCAAGTTTTTTCGTAGATAGTAACCAAACCCGCATTTCACTTTTGGGTGAAACGGCATAAAAGAATGAGAAAAGAAAAGTGTAGTATTGATGACAGACCCTATACTACACTTGCAAGTTAAAGCTTATCCATAAGCCAATTCCCGAATTCGCTGATTAGGGTTATCCGTAAATAAACCACCATGATAACAGATCACGTTCTGGATGTCATATTGAGTGAGCTTTTGCAGGGAGCTCTGGGCTAATGCTAAATCATAAGTGGTTGCCGGATTCGGACCAACCAATCGTCCCTCTTCAACGTTCAGTGCATCTCCGGCAATCAAGGTTTTGCTTGGAATATGATATAAGCTAGTATGACCGGGGGTGTGGCCTGGTGTGTGAATGACAATGATGCCGCCGCCAAATGGCAGTTCTTCGCCATCACTTAATATGCTGTTCACCCGGGCTGTAGGAAGGTGCTCAAGAATATGCTTAAAAGCACTCTTCCACTGTGGTGGAACGGAATCTGGCAGCGAGGCCAGCGCCAGCGTTATAGATTCGGGCGAAAGTTTGACATTTCTTTGCTCTCCCTCTATGCAAGGCTTCTCCTTTTCGCTAGCGAACACTTCGGGCGTATGCCTGCTGTTCTGAATCACATCCGGTAAACTGCCGATATGATCCAAATCGTGGTGTGTTATAATGATTTTGGTTATATCTGAGGCGGAAAAACCACAGCTCAAGAGATGTTCCTCAATAAGCTTCAATTGGCCAGGATAGCCAGCATCCAGAAGCACCCTCTCCTGATGATCCCATATGCTTGTCAGGTGGATCGTTTCCATTTTGCCCATCATGGCAGCGGAAATTTCGAGCATTGCAATACCTTTACCGATTATCATGTTACATACCTCCACTCTTAAGAATTTCCCTCAATCGCATTCGAAATAGCTTTTAGGTAGAAGTAGATTATCAAATCAATAAATAATTGTAAATAGTCAAATATTTTATCATAACATAAAAATAATTATTTGTCAATAAAAATATCGCAGTCTGAGTTCCTCGTTAAGACCATATCTATTTTTTAAATATACAGATTGGGCTGCAAACTATAGCTTTGATTCGTAGTTAGTATTTTTCTGCTTTTGATGAATATGTAATTGCTGGTATAATCTTTAACAAGGTAAATGGCAACGAAGTTGATAAAGAAGGAGAAGAACGGTAATGAACACGACCATTGAACTGCATGACGTAACCTGGAGACGAGATCAGAAGACCGTTCTTACAGGGGTAGATTGGACTGTACAGCAAGGAGAGCATTGGGCGGTTCTTGGGCTGAATGGTTCCGGGAAAACGACCATATTGAACATGATTAACGGTTATATCTGGCCGACCAGCGGCACGGTTTCGGTGCTCGGACACCAATTTGGAAGCGTAGATCTAAGAGAATTGCGCAAATCGATAGGCTGGGTCAGCTCCTCATTACAGGAAAGAATTCGGCCGAGTGAGTCTACGCTGGATGTCGTAATTAGTGGTAAACACGCTTCGATTGGTCTGTATCAGAAGGTGGAGGAAGCGGACCGGGAACAGGCCGAGCAACTGATGAAGGATTTTAATTGTATACATCTGCTGGGTCGTTCCTATGAAACCTGTTCGCAGGGAGAGAAGCAGAAGCTTTTGATTGCCCGGGCACTTATGGCTGCTCCCAAATTATTGATTCTGGATGAGGCATGCAACGGCCTTGATTTTCTGTCGAGGGAAGCGCTCCTATCCAGTATAACGGCACTGGCATCTAAACCTAATGCACCGACCTTGGTGTTCGTAACGCACCATATTGAAGAAATACTGCCGATCTTCTCACATTCCTTGCTCGTCCGCCGCGGGACTGTATTTGGGAAAGGGAGATCAAAGGAAATGCTGACTAGCAGCAACTTAACGTCGTTCTTCGAGACCCCGGTCGAGGTAAGCTGGCAGAACGAACGGGCCTGGATGTCCATTCCAGATATAAAATAACCGCATTTGCGATCGCGATGACATTCATGGCTAGGAGGACGGATAGTCGTGCTAAGTCAAACCATAGCAAATCAAAGGCTCTTAAATCAGCGAATCACAGGCATGAAAAGCGAGAGTCCGGAGCAAGCAATTAAAGAGATGGGGGCTATCCAGGCCCAGGATTATCATCAAGCGGTATGGGGAATTGGTCTCCGCACGCAATCTGCTAAGCTTGGAGATGTAGAGCAAGCCGTGATTGATCGTAAAATCGTGCTAACTTGGCCGATGCGGGGAACGATTTTCTTCGTACCTGCCGCAGATGCCAAGTGGATGCTGAAGCTGACAGAATCGCGTCTTCAAACGAATGACAAGAAGAAGCAGATGGAGTTTGAGCTGGACGAAGATCTTCTCAATCGATGCAGGTGGATAATAGGCGCTGCGCTGCGTGACTGTACACCCGTCTCTCGTCCTAGATTGATGGAACTGCTGGAGGAGGCGGGGATCAGCACCAAGCATGGCCGTGGTTATTATATTTTGGGGTATTTGGGACGGACAGGCATGATTTGTTTTGGCCCGCATGAAGGCAAACAGCAGACCTTTGTGCTCCTCGATGAGTGGGTCCCGAATTCAACAAAGCTCACATTTGAAGAATCGCTAGCGGAGCTTGCATGTCGCTACTTTACAGGTCATGGACCTGCAACAATTCAAGATTTTGCTTGGTGGACGGGATTAAAGGTGACAGACGCAAAACGTGGCTTCGAGGCTGTTAAATCTGATCTTCGTTCCGATCTCGTCCATGGTACGGAATATTGGAGTTCTGTTTCTGTATCGTCTGCGCCCGGTGAATCGGGTTCGGCGGTTCTGCTTCCGGGTTTTGACGAATATTACTTGGGTTACAAAGATCGCAGCACAATCATACAGGCAGAGCACGATGCCCATATCGCTCCTTATCGTAACGGGGTTTATCAACCCATCATGGTTGCAGATGGAGAAGTGGTCGGTGTCTGGAAACGGGAAATCAAACGCAGCGGTCTTGAAATTACGTTAAATCCTTTTTCACCGATGAACGATTGGAAAGAGAGATTTATGGTTGCTGCTAGGCAGTACAGTGATTTTCTGGGGATGCCTTTAGAACGAATAAATTAGGATTTTAAGGAGGAGATGGGATATGGAGTCGATCATGAAGCTGGAATCATTGATATCCGAAATGACGGAGATCGTAAATGCAACAGATGAGGTAGAGTTCAATCTGAAGCTCGCGCCTAATAAGTGGTCAAAGAAGGAAATTCTCGGACATCTATGTGATTCAGCTTTGAATAACCATGCGCGTTTTGTGAAAATTATCATATCCAGTTATCCCATTGCTATTCAAGGTTATACTCAGGATGACTGGGTACGAGTGAATGATTACCAGAATCAATATGATAAGTCTGACGTTTTATCTTTGTGGCAGAATATAAACCGAACGATTTTGCGTGTTTTGCGAAAAGCTGAGACCTCAGATTTTCAAAAGAAATGCGTCCTTCCCGATCAAACGGAAGTTACGCTGGAGTGGTTGTTAAATGACTATGTGGCTCATCTGATTCATCATTTGGAACAAATCGAGGCATAATCTGAATAACCTTGCTTTATGCAACGTTAGCCATGTATTCCAGATATACTAACTCAAAAAGCTGCCACCCTCTGTTGATCAGAGAGGGGCAGCTTTTTTATTGTATAAACCTCTTTAAAAGACGATTTAAAGTCACGTCCTTAAGTCTTCTGGAATGATATGATGTGAAAAATGGCTGTAAAGGAGAATCATCTTATGACGATGAAGATCGGTATGATTGGTTTGGATACATCGCATGTCTCTATTTTCGCAAAAATGCTGCATGACAAAACTCATCCCTATCACGTTCCGGGGGGACGGGTGACAGCTGCATTTCCTGGGGGATCACCGGACTTTGAGCTTAGTAGTGGCCGGGTTGAGGGATATACGAAGGAAATCGCTGAATGGGGAACTGCCATATTAGAGACGCCGGAAGAGGTTGCAAAGCAGGTCGATGCTGTGATGCTGGAAGCGGTCGATGGAAGGTCTCATCTGTCCTTGTTCCGCGCAATTGCTCCCTATAGTAAGCTTGTATTTATTGATAAGCCGTTTGCGGTCACGAGCAGGGATGCAAGGGAGATCGTCGAGCTGGCTGAGCAGTATCAGGTTACCGTTATGAGCAGCTCATCTCTTCGATATGCACAAGGGCTTCAGGATGAGTTGGCAAGCGGCGGAGAGGAAGATATCATTGGCGTAGATTGTGCGGGACCGCTTCCTTTACAACCCACACAGCCGGGATTTTTCTGGTATGGTATACATACGGCAGAGATGCTTTACCGCGTCTTTGGACCAGGATGTGTAAGCGTACATGTCGCCGCTACGGAGGAGCATGAGGTATTGACAGCGGTTTGGAATGATGGGAGAATCGGGACGATTCGGGGGAATCGTTCAGGAAACGAGCGTTTCGGGGTCACAATTCATCGCAAGGAATCCAGCCGTTTTGTGGACATTATGGAGCATCCCAAACCCTATTACGCCAGTTTGCTGGATCAGATCATGCAAATGTTTACGACAGGTGTATCAGACGTTCCTTTAGAAGAAACGCTGGAGCTTATTCGTTTCCTGGAAGCAGCGAATGTCTCCAGAGAAACTGGAGAAACGCTGAGACTAAATGAAATAAAATAAGCGATGAGTATTTAAAGTACTTATAAAAAGCCTGACGTTCAAAGACATTGGGGAAAGGAATAGGAGAAGCCAATGGAGATTTTCAATATTGTTGAACTTTCCCTTACCGGATTACGTAAGCGTTTGGATAAGAATGATTCCCTGTTAATACAGGGTCAGCATGGATATTGTGAACCTGCTCGCTTCACGTTTGCCGCAGGTGCTGAGTCTGGTGATATTGACGATTTTTTTCACAGCTTGAAGCTTGCTGTACCGTGGGATTACAAACAATTTCTATTGCGGCACGATGGCGCCAGATTATTCGAACATCCATTTTACGGGGGCGGTATGGAATTGTTCGGATTGGATGAAATTCGCCGCCATTACATTGATTATGATTATATCCACATGATTCCCGACGGATGGTATCCAATTGGTTCGGATAACGGAGATATGTTGTTTATCGACTCCAACCAGTGTCATGGCAGAGCCTCGAATTATCTCTATTGGACCGAAATGCTTTTTGTTGATAGTGCTATTGAAATTGAAATGAACTTTGAGCGATGGTTAGAAAGACTGATCATATGCAACGGGGCTCATTTCTGGGAATGGAAACGAGAAACATCCGAAAGTTATTATCAATATACACAAGGCAGTATCGATAATTTAAACACATACGAAGGAAAAAACGTCACACTTGAAATTCCAACAAAGCTTGGAGATTAACAGGAGAGCTTATGAAATCACGTGTTGCAATTTTTGCCTTAATCCTCCTCATAGGGTATTCCTTGCTGTTAGGTTACTGGATGCTCTGGGGATTCGGGAGGACAACTCAGCCGGATTATAGTTATAATCTGGTTCCATTCTTAACGATCACAAGTTATTTTCCCATTCGCACTATGAGTTCATGGATCAATATTGTAGGCAATATTGCGGTTTTTATGCCATTTGGAATGCTGCTCCCGCTTGCATTTCGAATTCGTTTTCTAAAGTCGCTGGGTTTCTTCTTAGCCGGGTTATGCTTGCTCGAAGTGACACAGTTATTATCGCGGCAGGGCAGTCTGGATGTAGATGACTTAATCTTGAACTCGGTCGGCTTTACGTTGGGCTATGGGTTGCTTTGCTTCATTAAGAAATGGAAGAGCGCTAGGACTTATTGATTCGCTGTAAATTTGCAGTGATAACTTCAGCAGGTTGGCTTACTACAATGTAGAGAAGTCATCCTGTTTTTTGTATTTGTAACAAAAATTGTTGGGGATGGTGCGTCGTTTACTCCAGCTTAGCAAGCGAGTGGGGAAATGTGGAAAATGCGTTGTATGATCAGGAAGCGAAGCTTACAATAATAACAGGTACTGGGAATTGATGTGAGAGAGGTTCGATCATGGGTTATATGGGGTAAGCAGCTTTGAAATGAGCTGGCCGTAGAGGTAAGCGGAGTAGCCGGATGGTGGATTTTCGATGAAAGGAATGATCATACTCCCGATGAACAATAAAATGATGGGCATGATTTTTATCTGCATTGCAGCTTTTTTGTACGGTATTCGTTATCTGACAGCCGCCATTATAGGAATATACAATCCAAGGTCGTTTGAGGATCTGTTATCCGAGTGGGGGAAAGGGCCGTGGATATTCAGTATCATCAGCCTCATTCTCGGTATTTTATGCTTCATCATACCCTTCCTTCGTAAGTGGCATCAAAATGATCTAAACAAGATCAAGAAGAACTGGCAGGAATTCGACGCGTCGGATAACAAATGAAGAGTGCAACCCAACATTTTGAGACGTCGCGTGTTTATTAAGTAAGGGGGTAATATTATGAATGATAACGAAGCGGCCGGCTTTTGGATCAGGCTTGGTGCTAATCTTCTGGATGGAATTATCGTGGGGTTACCTCTTTCGTTCATAGCGGGAATTCTTACGGGAGATTATGAAAATGAGCCTATTAATAATACGGTTTTTGCTCTGTATTCGCTTCTGGTGCCTGTATACTGGAATGGTTATACCATCGGTAAGCGCATATGCGGTATTCGAATCCGAAAATTCGATTTTCTTGAGCCGCCGGGCATTGGGACGATGCTGCTCCGCAACGTCGTAGCAGCGATCGTCTATGCGTTAACATTAGGAATCGGTATCATAGTGAGTGCCTTTATGGTTGCGCTGCGTGAGGATAAGCGTTCTTTACATGATTTTATCGCGGGTACAGAAGTTGTGCATGATTAGCGAATGAAGGTGTATATGAGTAGATGTGTATAGGTTCCGGCAGCAGAAGGTTGATGTTTATGATGATCGTAATGATGATATTGATTTCTGGCTGCTATGGTCAAGGATCAGACGAATCGGATTACGCTGGAAGTGTGACGGAAGAAGTGCGAGAAGTTCAGAAAATAGACTATGTTCAAGTCCCGTATACGCAGCTTCTTTACACCAAAACATCTCCGGAATTTACCTGGGAATTCCGTTCGATCGAGCGACTGGATCCGGACATTCAACAGCTATATGATGACAGTGTAAATATGGCACCCGGCGGTTGGGTACTTAAGGAAACAGATCAGGAAATTTATATATTGGTTAGCGGTGGGCAGCTTCCATCTGCCCAAGGTTTCCGGATCGCGTCCGTGAAGATGGCTAGAGAGCAGACCGGGAATGAAAAGGATCATCTATATATCACTTTGGCTTCACAAGAGGATGACGGGACGGAGGGTTACCCTGGCCAGGCAAGTGTCACATCACTGGTCAATATACCTAAATCAGGATTGCCTGACGGGGCTGTCATTCATGGGGTATCCATGACGGGAGTTGATTAGATATCGGGTATGAGGTTAAGGGAATCATCTTTGATATGGATAATACGCTGCTGCAATCCAGGATTGACTTTGGCGCTATGAAGAGGGAGATCTACTCCTATCTGTGCAGTTATAGAATACTGCCAGAGGGTATGTCCATGAACGATCATACCACTTCTACTATCATCGCAGAGGCAATGAAGACAGGTTTGTTAACAGATGAGTTGGGTTTCAAAATGTGGGATATTGCCAAGAAACATGAGGTGCAGGGGATGATCGGTGCCAAACTGGAGGAAGGGGCTTTGGAGCTCATCCAGCAATTGCATGGACAGCTGCATCTGGCTATAGTGACCAATAATGCCGAGGAAGCAGCAATGACTGCTCTGCAGGAGAACCGGATTGCACATTATTTTGATCTCATTGTTGGCAGAGAAGCCATGGGTTTCTTAAAGCCGGCACCAGATGGATACCTGGAGGTGTTGAAGTATTTTCATGCTACATCACCGCAAGAATGGCTGTCTGTCGGAGATGCCTGGGTGGACGGCAAGGCCTCCCAAGACGCGGGAGTTCCCTTTATCGCTTACCGGGGAGACATCGCCAGAATGCACAGTATGGGTGTGTTTCCATTAGCGGAGATTCAGAATATACATGGAGTTCTTGATTATCTTCAGCCGCCAATCATGAAGTAATTGAATGTTTGGAATATAAAGGATGATGAAGACAGGCATGATCAATGTTCGTATCTTGTTCTGCGGTTATTATGAAGCATCCCCTTATGGATTAGCTCTATCGCTATAAATGCACAGGAGCCACCAACCACTGCAAACGTGGATTGGGGGCTCTTTTTCATGAGATGACGTTTGAGGCGCTTACTTCACGCAGGGAGGCCCTCCCTCATAGGCCTGTTGGCAGTAAGTCAGAAACGGTCTAAATTATAATAAGTACTTGCTTGTTTCGGAAACAGAGCTTGCAGGATGGTGCGAGCCTCGTCTGTTAGCGGGGCGAAAAAATCGCCGACTTGCTGCATATTGCCGCTTTGTTCATCTATGATTCTACTGTGCTCTAGGGAAACGATCTGATCGAAGCCTTGCAGCAAAGAGCCGACAAATAAGGTTTGGCTTAACGCAATGTCGATATAATGCTGCCCTTGCTTTTCTATGTCTGTAATCTCAAGCTCACCGTTTGCGTATTGAAGATAAGCGTGCTGTCCGGCGCAAGACAGATGAATGCAAAGGGTTTGCTGTTTGTAAGTGCTGTTATTCAATCTGGTTTGCAAAATCTCGCGTATTTTCACGAGTAGCGGCACGAAACGCAGCACCTTCCACATGGCATCATGGTTAAGCGTATAACTGCCCCCGGCTGCCAGAATGATATCGGCTAAGGCATGATCATCCGGTAAGTATGCAACGAAGCGTTCCAGTCCTTGGCGTGTATTCACTAGCGCTTGCAGAAGTGGAAGCACCGCAGCCTCATGTCCGGGTAAGTAGCAGAGCTCATCGATATGGGAAGATTGCTCATTGTTCACGGGGGAGATCAGTCCATAGGCAACCACGTTGCCGTCATGGCGGACTAGCAGTTTTTCAGCGTCTTTCCATCGAGGCCAGTGAATCCGGTCTGTCCAAGAGTTGCCCGATCTCTTAGACGTAAATGTGCGATTGGCATTAAACTGCTCGTAAATATTTGCTAGATCAGCGAGATAATGATCTTCATATGGGATAAATGTGTATTGCGGCTGAAGGTCAAATGCCTGGGCTGCTGAATGCTTTATTTTCTCCTGTGCAGCAGTCAATTGCGCAGTAGTTAATTCATATAAAGGCTGAGGGACGACATTCCATCCGAATTTTTCGTAAAATGGCGTTATCACCGCATACAGCAGCGAAAGATCATAATGCTCATCTACCATCCACGAGGAGGCCTGCTTTAGTATTTGCTGGCAGTGGCCTTGCCCGCGATAGGCTTCATCTGTAGCAACGCTTCCTATCCCGCCAATTTTTATTAGTGCATTCTCTAACCTGCAGTAGACAGGGAACATCTGAATCGTTGACGTCACGGCGTCTTCTTGCTTTGCTATCCAAGTTGTGGAGGTGTCATAAGTCGAGTCATTGGACAACCTGTCCATAAAAAACGATTTGCCGACAGGAAAGGCTCTGTCCAGGATTCTCATCACCTGGTCAAATTCTTGGTCATTATGTATACTTCGAACTTCAAATGGCTGAGTTTTCATGTAAACTTCCTCCTGCCTAGTGTGATCAATGTGAATTGACAGTACATGGAACATCCTTCATAATACGAATATAGCATGGATTGGAGCGCTCCCACAACCACAATAGGTGATATAAGATGAAGCATACTTTGGAAACGATAGCCCGACTTGCAGGCGTTTCACGCGGCACTGTATCGCGTGTAGTGAATGATATGCCGGGTGTAAAGCCGCATGTACGGCAAAAGGTTCAAGATATCATTGAACAGACAGGTTATGTTCCCCACCCTCAGGCACGCAGCTTGGCAGGCGGGACGACAGGCAATATCGGAGTAGTTGCTTTCAGCGACAATCCGGATTATTTGACGCACCATATTTTTTATGAAGTGCTGCAAGCTATTCAAGCAGATTCAGCGGCTAATGATTACGATCTGCTGCTGTTTGCCAATCGCAGCTCTGCGGATCAGCAATATTGGAAGCGGATCGGGACAAGACGCAAAGTGGATGGCCTTGTTATTATGGGGGAGCATATTCGCGAAGAGCACTTGCTATTTTACAGGCAACTAGAGATTCCTTTTGTGCTCATTGGTAAACGCGATTTTCAGAAGCTGCCGATTGCCTGCGTAACTTCCGATTACCACAGCGGTGCCTTCATGGCGACCAAGCATTTAATTGAGCAGGGCAAACGCCGCATCGTCTACATTCACGGACTCCGAAATATGCACCATGAGAATGCCAGATTTTCTGGCTATTGCGAAGCGCTGGAGGAAGCAGGAATTGATGTGCATCCAGAGCTGGTTCTCGCGGGCAATGCCAGTCGTGAAGATGCCAGCGCGGAGCTACGAAGATTGATCCAGGAAGGTCATTCGTTTGATGCAGTGTTCGCGGCTAATGATCTAATGGCATTTGGCGCGCTGGAAGTTCTATCGCAGCTGCAGATCGATGTTCCGCAAGAGGTTGCGGTCGTCGGTTATGACGATGTGCAGGCAGCGGCTTATTATTCCCCTCCTTTGACTACGGTCAGACAGGATAAGCGGCGGCTAGGCGAGGAAGCCATGCGTATGCTGCTTGATATGTTAAAGGGAAGAATGGCTGCGGATGAAGCAAGAACTGTTGTTATTGAAAGTGATTTGATTGTGCGAGACAGCGGCTGATGCCGTGAAAATGTAAAGCTTGGCACTGACACAGACGCTGCGGGAGCCTTTGCGCAGCGTCTGAAACAAATGCGAGTTCATGGGTAGGTGGCAACTTGGGATGGTGTGCGGCATGCAATCAAAGTAACAACTGATCTGCTGCCGATACCGCATCATGGCTTTATTTTTGTGTTGATTTGGGAGCGCTCCAAAAATCGGAGAGGTGGATATGAATTGACAAATAAACAGCGTATGGAAGAGAAGGTTTATGACGTAGCGGTGCTTGGCGGGGGACCGGCAGGCATTGCTGCGGCACTCAGCAGTGCCCGAAGCGGGGCGAGAACGATCCTGGTGGAACGTTACGGATTTCTTGGCGGTATGTCTACGGCAGCCATGGTGTATCCCTGGATGACATTTCACTCCGCTGTTGGCGAGCATGTCATAAAAGGCATCGCGCAAGAAATTGTCGATCGGCTGATGGCGCTTGGCGCGTCGCCTGGCCATTTGCGGGATACGATCGGTTTTACGCATACGCTTACGCCATACCACCCAGAGGTCTATAAGGTGCTCGCTTTCGAAATGCTTGAGGAAGCCGGTGTTGAGTTGCTACTGCACACTTCGATCATTGATGTTCAAACAGATCAAGCGGGCGAGCGAATTGATCGCGTGCAAGTCTATAACAAGAGCGGAACTTCCTATTTACAGGCTAAAGCTTATGTGGATGCCACGGGTGATGGAGACGTCGCTTATATGGCAGGCGCACCTTGGGAGCAAGGCAATGACACTCATAACGTGCAGCCGATGACGATGAAGTTCCGCATGAAAGGCGTCGATTTACAAAAGGTTAAGCAATATATGCAGGAGAATCCATCGCAATTTTATCATAAATCTTTGATTGCCAAGCTGGATCATTTGCCGCTTACCGGAGTAATGGGTTTTTACGATAAATGGAATGCAGCCGATCTGCCGATTCAGCGTGAAGGCGTGTTATTTTTCAGCGGCCCCCATGAAGATGAGGTGCTTATCAATGTATCACGCGTTTCCGGACTAGACCCAACCCATATTGAAGATTTGACGAAGGCGGAAATTGAAGGACGTAAGCAGGTGCTGCAGCTTGAAAGCTTCTTCCAACAGCATATTCCAGGTTTTGAAAAAGCGGTGGTCGCTGCTGTCGGATCGCAAATCGGCGTCAGGGAGACGAGACGAATCATAGGTCATTATGTGTTAAATGGACTTGATGTCCTGGATGCCCGCCGGTTTGAAGATGTCATTGCGCGCAGCGGTTACCCGATTGATATTCATAATCCGGAAGGAAAAGGCGTGACGGCGAACTTTATACGCGAAGGCGGCGCTTACGATATTCCTTACCGCAGCATTGTGCCGCTTAAGATAAGTAACTTGCTGCTGGCAGGCAGATGCATATCAACCACTCATGAAGCCCAGGCAACTACAAGACTGACACCAAGCTGTATGGCGATTGGGCAAGCTGCCGGGATCGCAGCGGCACTGACTGTAAAACACCACTGCAACGCAATTGATGTGCCTATAACTGAATTGCAGCAGCGGTTGATTGAAGGCAAAGCCGTTCTTTACTGATTACGAGGGGGAATCTTCAATGGAGTTAAATGGACAAGAATATTCGCATCCTGTTCAAGAATTTGCTTATGCGGAGTGGAACCGACTGCAGCAGCTCGCCGCAAGCCAACATATAAATTCAGATTGCAAGCCGATTTGGCTGGGGACATGGGAACAGCTGCAAAATGTTGATACAACGCTTCTTGAGCGGATGAGAAATAAGCGAGCTTCCATTTACAGCGATTCATTCTTCATAACAGAGTACGACAATCATATTGTCATCGCAGGAAAAGGCCAACGGGCAGTTCTGTTCGGAGTATATCAGTACGCGCAGGAGGTATGGGGTCTTCATGCCGTGTATCCGCAGTTGGATGAAGCATCCTGCGAATTTACAATTCAGGACTCAGACAAACTTTCTCCATTCAGACCAGGTGAAATACGCTATTACAGCCCCCGTATGGAAAGGCGCGGATTCGTGTTTGAGACGATCCATGATATTCCTTATTTGACTGCCATGCTTCACTGGTTTGGACAAAATAAAATCAATGAAATCTTCTTCACCTTCTCATTATGGGACAAAGTGAAAGAAGAACTCTCTCCTGAAATAATAAAAAGAGGAATTGACGTTACGCTAGGCGGGCATAGCATGAAGTTTATTCAAGGCCTTCATTCCTCCAATGTTTCGATGAACCAGCAGGAGAAGGTTACGGCAGATCATCCTTATACGGCTAAGGAGCAATTTGATTTTGAACAGCTGGATTGGCAGGAGTCAATGTTTGAACAGATTGCACATTATTGCCGCTCCGTACCGGGGCTAACAAGGTTATCGCTTTGGCCTGAAGATATTGCAGCAGGCAATACCTCCGAGTTCTTGCAGCAATATATTGCTTTTACGGAACGCTTGCAGACCTATTTGTTTCATGCAGGCATATCAATCGAGGTTGAGCATATTGCTTATAACGCTGGTCTTGCCTGGAACATGCTCGAATTGGAGGGTGAAAGCTCGCAGCATATTGATACCTTGTTTGCATATTGGGGAAGAGATTACCGTTATAGCTATGAAAAAAGTGACCATGAGACGGATCATAGAGCGGAGCGCGCATTGCGTCAATGGAGCGAACAGACCACTAAACACGGCCGCAAGCTGACCGTGTTTGAATACTATAGCGATCATTTTATGCTGACGAATTTATTCTCTGTTTTGACAAGGCGAATCACAGAAGATGTTGCTTTTTATGAACAGCTTGGTCTTGAGGGTATGCTGAATCTGGTCGTGCCTTATCGGGGCGATGAGGACTACCCGTGGAAATGGGCAGGCGGGCTCAACAGCTATATATTCGCCAGAGCCATGTGGTCTGATCATCTTGAGCAGATAATAGAGGAGTATTATTTGCATTATCCGCAGCATGAGCGGAAGGCGGTAAAAGAAATCATCGACCTGCTTGAAAATAAGCTGTCTGAAGTCACATCCTGGAATGTGCCTCTATTTCCCGCGCGTGCAGTAGATCCCGGTAAAGTGGCCCATGCGGCACCGTACAATCAAGAAATTGCTGCCATGCTGGATGACATTGCCGAGCAAGTAGGGCAGGCCGTTTTGCACTCCTGTCTGGAAGAGCATCATCAGGTAAGCAAACTGGCGATATACGTTAGTGGTTATGCGAAGCGACTGTCCGAGCAATGGCTATCGGCAGCTAAATAAAATACGCTTACCATTTCTGATCCGACTTATGTATAATTATGGTATGTGACCCAATAATATTGATGGCCCAGCCTTAGACCTTAGATCTTAGGCTGGGTTTTATACATGATGGGCGACGAAGGAGGCATGGTTACTCTGAAGAAAAAAGCGTATATTACTGACCTTGACGGAACACTCCTGCGACCAGATCAGACACTTTCAGTCTTTTCTTCGAATGTCATTAGGGATGCGCTGGAACAAGACATGATTGTCACGTTTGCAACGGCTCGCGGCTTTATTAGTGCTCATAGCGTGGTCTCGGACATTCCGTGGAAATACCCCGTCATTCTATATAATGGTGCTTTGATATATGACGTGCTGAATCAAACCGTTATGGATGGATATTGGCTGGAGCGAGATATTTCGAATGAGATTATTAACATTGGAAGAAAAAATGGGATCACTCCCTTTTATTTTTCATTAGATGTGGATCATCAGGAGCGCGTTCTGCATGAGACACTGCGCAGAGAGGGAGAAATATCCTTCTATCATAGTCGTTCCGGCGACCCGAGATTCCTGGAAGTTAAGGACCTGAATTGTCCACCGGATTACCGGACGTTAACCCTTACATACATCGGACTGTTTGAGGAATTGGAGCCTATTCGCCTTGAAGTCACGGAACGGTTCGGCGATGTAATTCACGCACATATCATGCCGGATTATTATATCCCCAATCATTATTTTCTGGAATTCAGTCATGCCAAAGGGAACAAAAGAGAGGGACTCCGATTGTGGGCTTCTCATATGGGTGTGGATTTGGAGCATACCGTAGTGTTTGGCGATCATATTAATGACGTGGGGCTGTTCGAAGCTGGAGGTACACGAGTCGCGGTGCGCAATGCTCATGAGAGTATACAGAAGCTGGCTGACCATATTATCGATTCGAATGAGCTTGACGGCGTGGCCCAATATATCCAGCAACAGATGGGTCTGCAAAAAGAGAGTGCGATCGCGAATCTTCACAGACTGTGAAGGATATTCCGCCGGGAATATAGAATTTACTTATAGTTTGGTGTGCAATGAGTCCACGCGATCAAGATACCAAAATGTTTTTATATTGAAAGGATAGGTGCATCTTATGAATTTCAGCGATTATCACTATGAACGACCCGATGTAAAAGAGTTTGAACAAAAATTTAAAGAGCAGCTTGAAGTCTTCACCTCAGCCAGCACATATGAGGAGCAGGACCAGGCGATGACCCGCATTAATAAACTCCGCAGTGAGATGGATACACTCAGTCAACTGGTGTATATTCGTCACTCGGTTGATACGAATGATGAGTTCTATAAGGCGGAACAGGACTTTTTTGATGAGAATGGACCCATCATTCAGGAATATGTCACGGACTATTACCGTGCTCTCGTGGATTCCAAATTTAGAGATCAGCTGGAGGCCAAATGGGGGCGGCAGCTGTTTCAGTTAGCTGAGCTTTCACTCAAAACCTTCAGCCCTGAGATTATTGAGGATTTGCAGCAGGAGAATAAGCTGACAACGGAATATTCGAAGCTGATTGCATCTGCCAAAATTCTATTTGAAGGTGAAGAGCGCACCCTGCCTCAATTGGCTCCATTCCAGCAATCGACGGACCGCAATATGCGTAAACGCGCGACGGAGGCATCGAGCGGTTTCATGGCTGAGAACGAGGCAAACTTCGACAGAATTTATGACGATCTGGTTAAAGTGAGAACCAAGATGGCCAAGAAGCTCGGCTTTAACAATTATGTAGAGATGGGTTATGCTCGTATGGCCCGTACGGATTACAACGCCGAGATGGTGGCTAATTTCCGCAACCAGGTGCTAGAGCATATCGTACCGGTTGCAACCAAGCTGAGAGAACGCCAGCAGAAACGTATTGATGTGGATCAACTGCTGTACTACGACGAGAACTTTGCATTTAAATCGGGGAACGCCACACCAAAGGGTGACCCGGATTGGATCGTAAACAACGGTGCAGCCATGTATGAAGAATTGTCGCCGGAAACACATGAGTTCTTTACCTTCATGCAGGAGAATGGCCTGATGGATCTGGTTGCCAAAAAAGGCAAGCAGGGCGGTGGCTACTGTACTTATATTAGCGAGTACGGTGCTCCCTTTATTTTCTCCAACTTTAACGGTACATCGGGTGATATCGATGTGCTTACTCACGAAGCGGGCCATGCGTTCCAAGTGTATGAGAGCAGAAGCTTCGAGGTACCAGAGTATGCATTTCCAACGTATGAGGCATGCGAAATTCATTCCATGAGTATGGAATTTTTCACTTGGCCGTGGATGGATCGCTTCTTCGAAGATGAGGCGGATAAATACCGTTTCGAACATCTTGCAAGCTCGTTGATCTTCATTCCTTACGGAGTAACGGTTGATGAATTCCAGCATTTTGTGTATGAGAATCCTGATGCAACGCCTGCTGAACGGAAACAGGCTTGGCGTGAGATTGAGCGGAAATATCTGCCGCACCGGAATTACGATGACAACACGTACCTGGAGCATGGCGGATTCTGGCATAAACAAGGTCATATCTTTAGTTCGCCTTTCTATTATATCGATTACACATTGGCACAAATTTGTGCATTCCAGTTCTGGAAGAAGATGCACGAAGACCGCACGGCTGCTTGGAATGACTATTTGCATCTATGCCGTCAAGGCGGAAGCAAGTCCTTCACCGAATTAGTGAAGGTAGCTGGCTTGTTGTCTCCCTTTGAGGATGGTTGCGTAACCTCCGTCATTGGCAGTATTGAAGCATGGCTTGATAGTGTGAACGATGCAGCTCTATAAAGCTAAATAAGCAGCGATGAGACATGCAGGAGAACACGAATGAGTCTTTAACTCAGGTGTTTTCCTGCATGTTTTACAAATGAGAGATACCTCTCGATAAGGCGTATATTAAATAATAAATAGGAGAATTAGTTTATGGTGACTTACCAACCGTTATCTGAGCTTCCGATTCGGCAAGTGTCGGAGCTCTGGAATCATGCTTTTGAAGGATATATCGTTAACGCCTCGATGCCGCTGGACCGCTTCATAGCCCGGATCGTAAACGATGGGTTATGCCTGGAGCGATCACTTGCATGTTACGTGGATGGCGTACCTGCTGGCATTGTGGTGAACAGCTATCGCGAAGAAGATGGCATGCTGATTGCACGGAATGGCGGGACAGCGATAGCCCCCGAATTCCGGGGACAAGGAATTGGCAAAAAGATGATGGAGAAGAACGCCGAGCTCTACATAGAACAAGGCGTCCGTCGAGCTTATTTGGAGGCTATTAGTACGAATGAACCAGCGATCTCTCTCTACGAGAGTGTTGGTTATGAAATCATCGACCGGCTTCTCATCATGACGAATGAGCAGGCCATAGATTTACAGCCTACACAAGAGACTCTTTCAAGGTATACGCGAGTCAGAGGCATGGCTGCCGAGGCTGCCTCCGTAGCTTTCTATCGTTCCGGTGAAGTCTGGCAGACAGACGTGACCGGTATCAAGGACGGCGAATGCGTTATTGTATTGGAAGGGGAAGAGCAGGTGGGCTATGGTTTGTTTAAGCGGGTGTTCGATGCCAAAGGCCGGTTGACAGCCATCACGCTGTTACGCTGTGAGGCTGCTCCCGGACATCCGGATGCAGTGGCTGTGCTAAAGGCTGCGATACAGGAAATCATACAATCTGGTTATACCTGCAAACGATCCGCCTTCAATATTCGGGCTTCGCATAAGGAACTGGTGGACGTGCTGAAAGAGTATGGTTTCACGAGCTCGATGGAGCAGGTGCTTATGGTCCACGAGTATAGTGCTACATAGTTTAAAATGAAATTGTAAACATCGAAAGGATTTACACGCATGAGACAAAACACGGATTTGAGTCTGTGTCCGACACTCTCGAATGATATCCATTGGGGCGTCGTGCGAGCCAGATTTGCCTTTGGCGAAAAAATCGAGGAAGAATCGAAGGTCAGCAATGTTACCATTCTTCCATTTGAAGGGGACCGGTGCATTATCTTTCAGGTAGTCGATGGGAGCTGGGAGCTTCCGGGAGGAACCCTTGAACCTGGGGAGTCCTACATGGAAGGACTTAGACGGGAAGTTAGAGAGGAGTTAGGCGCAGAACTTGAGACGTATCGAATCTTTGGCCAGTTTCGCTGCGAATCCAGCAGTGAGACTCCCTATCGTCCGCATATTCCCCACCCTCATTTTGTTCGGTTGGTGGGTTACGGGGATGTGCGCATCGTTGGTGAGCCGCTAAATCCAGTAGATGGCGAGCATGTCATCGCGGTAGAGGCCGTTGATTTGCAGGAAGCCGTTCAGCGCTTCGAACAGACGGGAAGGCCAGATATCGCAGAACTGTATAAGCTGGCTTATGCCATACGTCAAGAAGACCGTTCGATAAGTTAAACGTTGCCGGTTGAGTAGCATTAAGGTTAGGGAGGGAACGATCGATGACACAAACAACCACCATCTACCTGGTGAGACACGGACAGACCGAGTGGAATGTGCAGCACCGTTTTCAAGGACATAAGGATTCACCGCTCACCGAGCTTGGTATTCAGCAAGCGGAATGGCTCGGGGACGCTTTGAAGGAAGACAATTTCGACCTTATTTACTCGAGTACAAGCAACAGAGCATATCATACTGCCGACATAATTAGAGGGGGACGGAATGTTCCGATTACGGCTTGCGAGGAATTTAGAGAGATTAATTTAGGGGTATGGGAAGGACAAACACAGGAACGAATCGCTGAATTATATCCTCAGCAGCTGGATCACTTCTGGAATCATCCGGAGCTGTTCAGTGTCCAGGACAGTGAAACTTTCAATGAAGTCAGAGAGCGCACGGTTAATAAGCTTGTCGATATTGTCGGTTCTAATCCAGGCGCCAGTATTTTGCTGGTTACGCACACCGTGGTGGTCAAGCTATTGATGGCGTATTTTGAAGGAAGAAGCATGGATCGCCTGTGGGACCTGCCATATATTCACCCGACCTGCCTTAGCAAAATCGAACTGACCGATGAGGTGCCCTCCATCATCCTCCATGGAGATGTTAGTCATTACAGGGAGGAGCAGGGAGTCTAAAGATCGTTTGAGAGATGTGCATGAAGGGCTCTTTCAAATGGGATAGGTTCTTAATGAGTAAGACCATGAATCAGTATTGCGTTTATATAATTGATCATAGGGGCCGCTTTTATCAGAAAAGAGGTGTATACATTGGATCACTTATTCCAGGAGTTGTTACATCATTATTTTCATAGCCCTATGCATTCGATTGAAGCCGTACCTTTCGGTATGACGAATGATTCGCGTATTGTCATAATGAACCAAGAGAAATACATCGCGAGAATATACAATCGTCATACGAAGAACGAAGAGAGACTTCGGTTTGAGATTGAACTAACAGCCTACCTGGAGCGTTGTTCCTTACCTTTTGATGTCCCAGCTTTCGTCTCTAGCATGGATGATACGAAGTACGTGGTTCTGTCGAACGGTTCCTCGGGCTCCCTGACACGATTTATCGAAGGAGATGTACCTGATCTATCCAGCATTTCTGATGTGCGTAGTTATGGACGGACAGTTGGGGAAATATCATATGCTCTTCAGCAATTCGAATTCGATTCCGTTGACGTGGTTTGTCCTACAATTGAGTTCCATAATTTTTACAATCTCCATTCTCTGGCAGATCGGACGAGTATTCATAATTTTCTGACATGTCCTCCTTTTAAGATGGATGCCGAACAGATAGCTGTATTGCAAGGATACTATGAATTAGGGCTAAACTATGCCCCCGAACTGAATGCACTGCCAAAACAAATAGTCCATCATGATATTTTGGTGTTTAATCTCTTGATCGATCCCAAGTCCAGGCAGATGAGCGGTGTATTGGACTTTGACTTTGCAGCCAAGGACATACGGATATGGGAACTATCCATCTGTCTGAATCATCTTCTTCAGTGTGAGGACCAGACCTTGACAAAGGTAGAGTTGTTTTTAGATGAATATCGACAATCTATGAGGTTAACACGTGCAGAGATCGAGTGGATTCCCTGTATTATGCAGTTATATTATGTTTCATTATTAAGCATTTATATCGGACAGCATTTGGCCGAAAGGAACATCGCTTCCTATTTTCATCTGATGTTGAAGCAACTTTTGATTAGAAGAGAATGGATGGAACGGAACCAAGATAAGCTTATTGAATTGTTATATTCAAAATGTTAATGATGAGACTTATGGTAAGCCCCTAATTAAAAATCATAATTGTTGCTTGAAAAATAGTACTGTAATGACGCAGCGCGATTAAAAATGTCTGAACCACCGTAGTCAATCAACTTAATCCATTTAATCTCTAGGATGTGGGTGGGTATTACTATGAAACTACCTTATAAAATAGGATACGCCGTTACATTGGTCTGGTTGATTTGGATAGTGTACGGTTATATGAATTTCGATGACATTACGGATCGAGGCAAGCTGTCCATTGTCCTGCTGAGTGCCGTGATTGGCATCATTCTGCTTCCAATTTATTTTATTAGTCTGCTGCTATATTATGTTGCCAAATGGAATCCGAAACAGAAGAAGTAAGGGAGGGGTCTCGGCTCGTGAAGGATCGATATTTATATTTGCTTGGAGGACATTCTTTTCAAAAAGAGTCAAACAGACAATTTATAGAGCATGCGGGTGGTTCAAACGCTAGAATTGCATTATGCATCATGAACAGACCAGGCTGGGAAGAATATGTTCCATTGTTTCAGCAATTATGGGAGGATGCGGGTGCTAGAAATGTGCAGGTGATCGTTCCGGATCAGGACGGAAACCTGGACATGGTACAAGCCGAACGGGTGTTGTCTCAGGCGACAGGTATATTTATTGGCGGAGGTGATACGGAGCTCTACCATCAATATTACGCAACCGGTCGTTTTAAAGAGCTCCTGATCGACTGTTACATGAAGGGTGTTCCCATTGCTGGGAATTCGGCTGGCGCTTTAATTCTTCCGGAGGTCTGCCTCATTTCGCCGCAGGATAATGTACAGGGGAAGTTGCTGTTTAAACAAGGAGTAGGGTTATTAACGAAAATATTGATAAGCGTCCATTATACAGAGTGGGGTGACCAGCCCAATTTGCTGGAAGGTATGAGAACGAAAGAGATTAAGCACGGAATTGGTATAGATGAACAGGCATGTGCTGTTTTTAGGAATGAACAACTGGCATTTTCATTGGGAGAGGCCGTCCATTCTATCACTTTCAAGGATTTTGTTCTGGATGAGTATATGATTGAGAGGGTGACATCCTGAAGAATATTCTTTACATAATCAATCATGCGAAGCATCAGGTTATTTTAACGCCATCGTAATAGGGATCAGAATGAACAGAGGACTTCACATTTAAAGCTTTTACTGACCTAGAGAGGAATTTACTCAATATAATCTATCTTGATACCATAGGAGGAAATTCAATGATACTCGAAGTGGCCATGCTACAGGTAAAACCCGGGTTATCGGGAGAGTTTGAACGCAATTTTCAAGTGGCATCCGGAATCATTTCCAAAATGAAAGGGTATATTCATCATGAGTTGAAGCGGTGCATGGAGGATGACCACAAATACGTTCTTATGGTGAAATGGGAAACGCTGGAGGATCATACAGTAGGGTTCAGAGGATCGGCGGAATATCAGGAATGGAAAAGCCTGCTGCATCACTTTTATGATCCGTTCCCCATCGTTGAGCATTTTGAAGCCATATAACACCTCGCTTGCCCAGGCAGAATGAACAGCTTTTTGGATACGCTGCGCAGGTCGTGGTACAATACTCATGCACTATGTTTATATAGACATATAGTAGAGAGACTTGGAGGAGATAGACATGGTGAAGTTTCAGGATATCGTGCCTTATATGGATGAGGTCCGTGAGAAGCTTATGAAGGCATTGGATGCTTTTGGTGAAAATGAGAAGGGGCTGTGCGAGTATCCAAGCGGCTGGAGTGTGACTGAGGTTGTAGAACATCTAGGCAAGTTGGAGAAGATGATTCAGTATCAATTAAAGCAAATGCTTGAGCGTGAGCCTGTTCTGCCTTCTGAGGCAGTGGAGCAAAAAGAGACCGATGTCAGCGAGATACTGTCCACAAGCGGAATCATCGGTAAAAAGATCAATGCTCCGGAACAAGCGATGCCAAGCGGCATATTATCCTATGATGAGGCGATCGAGAAGCTGAATCAGGTAAGGGATACAACGAAACAGCTCATCACGAAGCTCGCAGAGCGTAACACGAATGAATTGCGCTTTCCTCACCCTTATGGATTCGAGCTGAACGCCGCACAGTGGGCTCACTTCATCGCCATTCACGAAGCTTCTCATATCAAACAGCTGGGACGTATTCGCGAAGCGAACAACAAATGATTCCATTCATACTTGGCAAAATACAGTGATACGACAAGAACCGCATGAGCATAAGATGCCATGCGGTTCTTGGTATTGGATCAGGACTCAGGCGCAAATCCAACCCGAGGTTTATCCCGTTCCTTTGTGTTAACAGAAACATAGCGGATCGCGGTTAATGGGACATACAGCATCTCGTATTCATCCTTGTATCGGATGAACTGCTCGCCAACTTCCTCCAGTATGCCGTTCTGTACATAACTCCCATCCGTAAAATAAATGGCTACTTTTTGATTCAGGAGACTTTTTAACATATACGATTCACTCCTTGTGAATAAATGATTGTATCGGGACGGTGAGTCCCTTCAAACTTTAAGCATTACAGTTTAGTGACTATATCATCAATAATCCCATATTCCTTCGCTTCTTCTGCTGTCATGAAGTAATCCCGCTCCATATCTTTTTCAACACGTTCGACAGATTGTCCTGTCCTTTCGGATATAATGTGAGCAAGCTTCTCACGTGTCTTCAAGATGCGATTAGCCGTAATGGCAATATCGGTAGCTTGGCCCTGCACGCCACCTAGCGGCTGATGGATCATAATCTCGCTGTTCGGAAGCGCAAGGCGTTTACCTTTAGCACCTGCCAGCAGCAGGATCGCCCCGTAAGAAGCGGCGAAGCCTGTGCAGATGGTATTGACTTGAGGCTTAATAATCTGCATGGTATCGTAAATGCCAAATCCCGCAGATACGGAGCCGCCAGGACTGTTAATATACATATGGATATCCTTCTCAGGATCTTCGGCAGCCAGAAACAGCAACTGGGCAATAATACTGTTAGCGATGGCATCATCGATGGCTGCACCCACAAACACGATGCGATCTTTCAGTAGTCTGGAATAAATATCGTAAGATCGTTCGCCCCGGTTAGTTTGTTCAACAACATAAGGAACAATATTCATCGTTTCATCATCCTCCATAATCGTTAGGTTTTCTGGTTTCAGCAAGTAAACGAAGAGAAAGCCGCAAAAGGTACGGAGAAACCATAAAAAAACATATATGCAAAACGAGAGTAACCAATCGATGGCTTCGTTCGTTTACATATAAGATATCTTACCGAGCTTAGAAAAGGAGTTGGCTATTTGATGACGATATACCGACCGAGCGGCCCACCTTCGGCTGATCTGAGCCTGGAGGAATTGAATGCGACCCTGCACAGATATTGTTTGTCCCTTACAAACTCCTTATGGGACTCCGATGATTTGGTA
Source organism: Paenibacillus solani (assembly GCF_001277345.1). Taxonomy (GTDB): domain Bacteria; phylum Bacillota; class Bacilli; order Paenibacillales; family Paenibacillaceae; genus Paenibacillus_AQ; species Paenibacillus_AQ solani. The sequence goes on along the minus strand of NZ_LIUT01000001.1, from coordinate 3,078,754 downwards.
CAAGACACCTGGATTAAGGCACTGGAGCATATGAAGCAGCAGAACCATGTCAATCCTGAAGCCCTGCTGCTTCGGATTGCCAAGAATACATGGATTGACCGGGTCCGCCGTGATCAGACTTATAGACGAATCCTGGATGAGAAGCTGGAACAGGTTTTGCCCAAGGAAGAAACATTGAACGAGGACACCAATCTGAACATCGAGTTTGCTTTTCAATGGCTGCTAGAACGCTTGTCGCCCCTGCAGCGAACGGTATTGCTGCTTCGTGACGTGTATGGATACTCTGTTTCGGAAACCGCAAGTATATTGAAAACAACGGAGGGAGCGGTAAAAGCTGCCCTTCATCGTGCTCACAAAGAGCTGCAATCGCTGGATCCGGTGGAAGAGGAACTTGTCTTGGCTGTGCCGGAAGAGGAGGAGCTGATCTTGAATATTCAGGCATTGGCCGAAGCATATCAATCCGGTGATGTTGAAGCAGTGGTAAGACTTATTCAATGGAATCACTCGGAAGCAGCAGCCATCGGCTGCATGGTTCCGCTGCAGGTTCAAACTCCGAGCGCTGGTTACATGATGCATGGCGGGTATTCATCTGACATGAGAATGGCCGCTTAAAGCGAAGATTAGAGCAGACTGATCATACACATATCAGAAAGGTCCGAGCAGAAGCTGCTCGGACCTTTTTTTGATGAGACGAATCTCCATTCATTCTATCGTCATCCAGCGTATGGAGCTGTATACTATAACCAACAAGATGTAATAGGAATGAGGGATTGGATTGCAGGCCGACGTGAAATTGTACACCATGTGCATGATCCAACAAGGAAACAAAATTTTGCTGATGAACAGACCGGACGCTAAGGGGTTTCCCGGATATATTGCCCCTGGCGGAAAGGTGGATTTTCCGGAGAGTATTGTAAACGGAGCCATTCGAGAGGTACGGGAAGAAACCGGCTTGATAGTGAAGGATATCATCTATAAGGGTCTTGAGGAATCATGTGAGCCGAATACAGGTCTACGGTATATGGTATTTAATTATTTGGCTACTTCCTTTGAAGGTGAATTGCTGGAGCACCCTCCCGAAGGAGAACTGTTATGGGTGGATAGGGAAGAGGCCCTTAAACTGCCAATGCAAGATTGGTTTAAACGGCGATTTCCGCTGTTCTTTGAAGAGGGAACATTTGAACTAAGTGAAGTATGGGATGAAGAAACAGGTCGCATTCTGGATGAGACCATTAAGCATTATCCCGCAGGGTTATCGCAAGGTGCTAGCTGGGCAGATTAACGAGGGGAGCTGTGCGTATGGCGATCAGAGCTGTATTCTTCGACCTCTATGAGACCTTAATCACCGAATTCGCAGATGGCAAACGGATATCCAAGAGAACTTATGACTACAGGGACAGACTTGGGTTATCGGAAGACAAATTCAAGCAAGAATGGAGCAGCAGGTTCGAGCAAAGAATGAATGGTCAGTTTCCCAGCTATCAAGCTGTGATCCGGGACATTTTGCATGTTCGGAGTTTGCCCTATCATGAGGAACATGTGGAGTTTCTCTATCAAGCGAGAATAAGAGAGAAGACACTCCCTTTTCGGGCCGTTTCACAGCAAATTCTCATGATGCTGGATCAATTACGTAAACATGGTCTGAAGCTGGGTCTTATCAGCAATTGCTCTGAAGAGGAAGTGACTGCATATCACCAAAGCCCACTAGCTCCCTATTTTGACGATGTTACCTTCTCCTACGAAGCAGGAGTGGCCAAGCCGAACCCCGAGATTTACCGGTTGGCTTGCGAGCATGTATCGGTTTCACCGCAGGAATCTCTGTTTATCGGCGATGGGGGATCAGATGAATTGAGAGGCGCACATAATGCCGGTCTGACACCGTATCAAGCCTATTGGTACAATACGTTTGCTCGAAGCGAGTATGAAAAGTTACTCAAGCCGACTCAGGTTCTGGACGTTGTCGAGTCTATTGAAAAGGAGGCAGCTAACCATGAATCTGCAACCTATTAATCATCTGTGCTTTTCGGTTTCGGAATTGGAGCGTTCCATCTCTTTTTACAAAGACGTATTCGGAGCCAAGCTTTTGGTTAAGGGGAGAAAGTTGGCTTATTTTGATCTCAATGGTCTATGGGTGGCATTAAATGAGGAACAAGTCGACAGAAGCATGGCGAATCGAACGTATACGCATATTGCCTTCAGCATGGAAGAGCATGAGTATGAACCGACGCTGCTTCGTCTGCAAGCCCTCAAGGTCGAGATTCTCCAGGGAAGGTCAAGAGATGAGAAGGACAAGAGATCGATTTACTTTCTGGATCCGGATGGGCATATGTTTGAGTTTCATACGGGTAGCTTGAAGGATAGGTTGGATTATTACCGGGCGGATAAAGAGCATATGACCTTCTATGATGCCGAATAGTTAGGGTACAAGGCCATGAACAAATTCTATTGCAGACAAGGAGATACGCCGATGAATCTTGCCAACAGGATAACGATAGCCAGAATATTATTGATTCCTTTGTTTATTCTTTTTCTAGCCGAATACCCATTATGGCTGACTGAGCAAAACTCCTTCTTCGGGTTCATTCATGATAAGGGCACATACATAGCGCTGGGCATCTTCATTCTTGCATCGGCTACGGATAAGCTGGATGGTTACATTGCGAGAAAATACAACCAAATCACGAATTTGGGGAAATTGTTGGACCCGCTTGCGGATAAGCTGTTGATATCCGTTGCCCTAATTATGATGGTTCAATCAGGCATGGTTGCCACATGGATTGCCGTTGTCATCATAGCGCGGGAATTCGTCATTACAGGACTGAGAATGGTAGCTTCCGAACAAGGGATAGCCTTAGCGGCTGACAAATGGGGTAAAATCAAAATGGTTCTTCAGGTTGCTGCCATCGCAGCCGTCCTGCTGGATAATGTCCCCGTTCAGTCCATCACCCTTATGCGGGTCGATGAATTATTAATGTTTGGGGCAGCTGCGATTACGATCCTATCAGGAGCTCATTATTTCATAAATAACTTTAAGCTCATTCAATTGAGATGATTCTTTAGAGACAGCCGATACACCCGATTGGGGTGTGAAGGGGCCGTTCACCAGTGATCATAAGATTTTCCTATATAGGAGCCACGGATAAATTTATCCTACTTTGTGCCCATTTTAAGTTCAGATCATAACGAAATAAATCAGGACTGTCGATATAATGTTAGACTGGAAAAAAGGGCCTGTGAGACAGAAGGTACAAAGGAGAGAAATAAATGAGCTTAAACAGAAAGACAACGAAGATCATTTTTGTCGTTGTAATGATGTTGGCGATGGTTTTTCCAACCAGTGTATTCGCCGCCTCAGGGGACGTAACCTCAATTGAATTTGATACGAACGAGAGCAAGATTTACTTAACGGTTAATGAAACAAGCGAGCAGCTTCGTGTATTAGCTAATCTGGAAGGATCCACGACGAAGAAGGATGTTACCAATGAATCGACATGGACTTCATCCAATACACGAATCGCCAAAGTGGATGGCGGGCTCATTATCCCACAGGAAAAAGGTACAGCACGAATTACGGCAAAGTATAAAGGCGCGATCAAGACGATTGATGTGGAAGTCCAATTTGCCATCGATGAATTCAAGCTGGATCAGCCTGATAAAGTCGAACATACGCTTGGAACAGAAGGTTTAACTGTTAAAGCGTTGGCTGATGGAACGAATGATGTAACAACGGAAGCGAAGTGGACGTCATCCGATAATGACGTGGTTAAAGTAAGTAAAGGCGAACTGACCCTCGTAGGCGTGGGAAGCGCAACTGTAACAGCGGAGTACAAAGGACTTAAGGCCTCCTATACGGTCAAAGTTGTCGCCCCATATCAGAAGCTTGCGATCATTCCAGACGATCAAGGACTGCTGTTTGGAGATGATATGGAGCTGTTGGTTGGCGATGTTGTGGGACTTTCAGTCGTTGCCAAACAGTCGGATGTTGATGCTGGTGTAGATGTAACGGACAAGGTAGAACTGAAATCATCCAATACTTCTGTGGCTACGATTGAAGACGGTAAGCTTAAGCCGGTTGCCCTGGGTAAAACCACGATCAGCGTAAGATATTTGGGTTCTTCAGCCAAAATGGATGTATATGTGCGTAATCCGTATGAAGCTTTGATTCTGGATCAAACGGAGTTCGTCAAGAATCCGGTTCTGTTCATGAACGATTCGATTACGGTAAAAGCCAAGGTGCGGAACAGCGTTTCGCAATCCATTGACGTGACGGGAGAATGGACTTCTTCTAATCCGCTAGCTGTTTCTGTAAACGATGGTGTGATTACAGCGAGATCTACAGGAACCTCGACAATCAAGGTCAGCTATTTGGGAATCAGTAAAGACTTTACAGTTAAGGTTTATCCGACTGTGATCAGATTTGATGCAGCCGATACGGAGATTGAGGTGCTGAAGGGCGATTCCCAATCTTTTCCTAAGATTACCGGGACGCTGCTCGACGAAGAGAAAGAGGACTTCAGTAAATCAGTTACCTGGACATCCAATGATGAGAAAGTGGTAACAACCGAGGATGGCAAGATTAAAGCCATTGACGCGGGGACAACAACCATTACAGGAAAGATTGGTTCGAGAGAAGTAGCGACGCTTCCGGTAACCGTTAATCAGAAAGTACTGGTACTGCTGTCTGATACAGAAGAGTATCAGCTGGTTATGGGCAGAAGCATCCCTTTGCCGAAAGTAAATGCTGTATATGAGGATGGCGAAGAGAGCGATGTGACCTCTTCCGTTGAATGGTCTTTGACGGGTTCAACAGCAGCTGTCATTAAAGACGATACACTTAAGGGATTGACCAAAGGTTCTACTACGCTTAAAGGAACCTACCTGAATAAAGAAATCAAGATTCCGGTAAGTGTGGAACAGGAAGTCGTTAAGATGGTTGTTGAGCCTCAGAATATCGAACTCAACATTAAGAAATCCAAAGCGATTAAAGTTACAGGTTACTACAGCAATGGAAGCACAGTTTCATTATCATCCAAGATGAATTGGAGTTCATCGGACAGTTCAATCGTGACGGTATCCAGAACTTCCGTAAAGGCTGTTGCTGAAGGTTCGGCTACGATAACCGGTTCCTATCAAGGTACAGAGGTTAAAGTTAACGTAAATGTCGTTCCTAAATTGAAGAAATTGACAGCAAGCGAGAAGAAATTGAATCTGAAGCCTGGTGACGTCAAAACCGTCGCAGTTACGGCTGAATTTGATACCGGTGCAAAAGCGAATGTTGCTGACGTAGCGGTTTGGACAACCAGCAACTCCAGTGTTGCCAAGGTAACAAACGGTCGTATTGAAGCGGTTGCGAAGGGAACCGCGCGAATTAAAGCACAGTATAATTCCAAGACGGTAACCATCTCGGTTTCTGTGAAATAGATCAGATTATCGGCAGCCGATATTTTAAGCAAAGCCGATCATTGACCCGCAAGAGAGACACTTTGTATAAAAGTGCTCCGCTTGCGGGTCATTTTTATTTGAATAACACTAAATACAATTCTCAACCAAGAGAGGGATCGTCCCTTTATTCCACCCATTCAACTAACACGGGGGTTTCATCCAAGATGGATTCGTATTGTTCTTTCCAACCGAATTTGGCTTCAGGGTCAAGCTGTTTATAGCGCATATATTTCTCAAGTCTGTATTCCGGTTTGGCCCATCCATAGTGCTTCAAACGGAGGGGAGATAGTTGATGCGGGAGGTCGAATATATTTGACGGAAATCTTCCGCAGTGCAAAGCAGTCTCCTTCCAAACCACTTTCATGTCGTGCCGGTATCGCACAAGAAAAGGGCGATAATGCCGATGGGAACTCCAGTAATCATCTTCCCGATAATGGGTTTCGTTCCAGAAGTCATAGAGCCGGAAGCAGTACAAATCAATTTCTTGTTGGTCCAGCATCGCTGGAAGCATGTCTGCAAATGAAGATTCGAACCATTCATCTGCATCGAGGTTCAGAATCCATTCCGGTTGAACGTTCAGTGTTTCACGCCATTGTTGTTTACGAAGCTCAATCTCATTAGTAAATAAAGAATCCTTGTTATTGATCAACCTTATAGGGATGCCTTTTAGAATATCCATACATACATCCATGGTATCGTCGGTACTTCCATCATCGATAATGACGGCTTGATCAATATATGGAAGATGACTTAACAGCGCTTGTCTTAAATAACGATTTCCTTCGTTCTTGAGCACCATAGAGAGAGTGAGTGATGGCCGTCTCGAGCTTTCTCTGAGCTTTACTGGAGCAAGGCGCGCTTCTAAATGTGATTCAGATGGGCTGAGCGAAATGTCAGGAATGGATGGATTCGGGTTAGGGTCCGTTGCCTCCAAGAACAGCTTGGCATCCTTAAGATCACTGTCACGGTATATATGATAAGCAGGATAATGCGTGTCTACGTATAGAGAGAAGCCAAGCGCAGCGGCCCGAATGCTAAAATGTCGGTCTTCTCCCCAAAAGGATAAATTATAAATAGGCTCATAGTTAACCCCGCGCTCGAGAGCTCGGCGGCTAATCAGAGTGCATGCACCGAGTCCACCGACTTCATATACACCAGGTTTATTTAAGCGGCTTTCAAACTGCAGATACCGGGCTTCCTTTTGTGCTTCATCTAAGACTTCGCCTGCATATTGTTCATACTGAGTGTACTCATCTTTGAGCCATACTTGAGGCTGGGGTCTGGACTCCGGCTGCCAACGGGTCCAGAATATTTCCGAGATGATATCTTTATTGGCAGCTATAAGATGCCGCAGTGTTTGGGGGGCAAGCAGCAGATCTGAATCGATAAGGAATAGGTAATCGAATTGCAGATCGAGCGCATATTGAATAATTGTGTTCTTAAATTCAGCTACTTTCCAGATTAACTTCTCATTCCAATAATGTGTGGTTTCGTTGCGAAAATAAATATCCTGCTGATGGGCGTTACGAATGACAATAGAAATTCCTTCTTTCATCAATAGGTTCAATTGGGTGCTGGACGCTTCATCGTTGTTGTCGTCAATGAAGAAGTAGCTAACATCCAGGCCATCCTTCTCCAGCCGTAACAATGAAGTCAGAAAATGATCCAATATTTCTGGTTTCTGCCGTATCGGACTCCCGATCAGTACACGACTGCGTATCTTGTTTCTCATCAGCTCTGACTCTCAAGTTCTTGCAGCTTGTTTCGAAAATACGCTTGATTAGCCAGCATTGTCTTATCCTCAGGACGATAGGCAAGCGCGGTTTCATTATGTTCGTTGGCTAGCATATATGATCCGATGCGGTCGTAACAAACGGCTAACTGCAGATGCGGAAGCCACGTAGAGTAGGAGGGATTGTGGAATCCCATGTAATCTGGAGGCAAATCCAGCTGGATGGCCAGTTTATACCAGAAGATGGCTGTATCGTAATGATGATTCTCGAGAAAATGATAGCCGATGCGACAGCAGAATTCCGCGCGAGGAGAAGCATAATGCAGGGATCTGATTGAGGATTCTAATGCGAGTTGCTTGTTCCCGAGTTCGTGATGGCAATCGGACAGCTTGCCGCAGGTCGTGATTATGTCTTCAATCCAACCTTTTTCGGTATGTAAGAATCGTTCGTAATAATCGATGGCTTTCTCGAATTGACGATGATCTTTTAATTCATTTGCATAATAGAACAGATCTCTTGGCGTGAATGATTCACCGGCTATCTCCCGATTCTGGTAGATCCTAAGATTTCGGCCGATATCGGAATCTTGATCCGAACTGAGATGCGTTATCGCGATATCACTGTTAATAACATGTCCATAAACTTCCAAATATTCATGAACGGGACCAATCCACCGAAATGCACGTTCTCTTTTGACAAGGCGGTTGCGGCGAAGGCTGAAGGTGACATTGCCGTATTCATCTGAACTTAAATGATAGAGCATGGTAACCGAATCGACGGTAGGAGAAAGAGCTTCCTTAAGAGACTTTAATTTATTCCGATCCTCCTCCAGCAGCACATCATCCGCATCAAGCCAAAGGATATAGTTTTGGGTAGCTTTGCTGAAAGCAAAGTTCCGTGCTGCAGAAAAGTCATCAATCCACTCAAAATCAAAGATGGATTTGGTGAAGGATTGAACGATTTCTTTGGTTCGGTCTGTTGAGCCTGTGTCAACCACAATGATCTCGTCCACAATGTCGGCAATGCTGGTCAGGCAGCGCTCAATGACAAGCTCCTCATTTTTTACGATCATGCAAAGGCTGATGCTATTCAATGAAATTACCCCCACGTATGGTTAATTCAAAAAGAATATGCCAGATATATATTCAGCTCTCCACATGAAATGAACCGGATACGCATAAATTGAAGTGTTCTTTTCAAACATGACGGTCATATATGCAAATACGATCTGGATTTAAAAACGGTTCAGTGATAAAATCATCTCTAATTTTAGGTAGCTCAAAACATAATGTTGCAGAAAAGAGGGTTATGAAGATGGGATCGGTTAATGTCCTTCATTATGATGCGTTCTCTGTACAGCCTAACAAGGGAAACCCTGCTGGTGTGGTCCTGGATGCAGATGAACTGACGGAGAAAGAAATGCAAATCATCGCTCGTCAAGTGGGGTTCAATGAGACAACCTTTATTCTAAAATCAGATCAAGCGGACGTCAGGCTGAGGTATTTTACCCCCGGGCATGAGATGAATTTATGCGGACATGCTACCATGGCATCCATGTATGCCTTGAAGAGCAGAGGATTACTCCCGGATAAAGAAACCGTATGGGTGGAGACCAATGTGGGGAATTTGCCCATTCACTTCCAGGAAGATGCGGGACAGTTAAAAATGAAAATGAAGCAGGATCATCCTCAGTTCATTCCTTTTCGAGGAGATGTGGAACGCTTGGCGCACTCCATAGGCTTAAAGCGGGAAGACTTGGACTTAAGCTTGCCTATCGTATATGGAAGTACCGGAATATGGACGTTGTTGGTACCGATAAAAGAGCTGCGGTCATTTCATCGTATGGTGCCTGATCAAGCGCGCTTTCCGGAGATTTTGACGGAACTTCCCAGAGCTTCACTGCATCCTTTTTGTTTGGAAACCATCGACGATGACTGCTTCATGCATGCTAGACATTTCTCTTCACCATTCTCAGGTACCGTCGAGGATCCCGTGACAGGAACAGCCTCCGGTGTGCTCGGAGCGTACGATTTAACTTACCTGAATTCCGAAAGACCTTCCACACAATTTATGGTTGAACAAGGGCAGGAGATGGGGAAAGACGGCAGAGTTCATGTACATGTGCTCCGTAATCAGGATAATATGGATGTTTATATTACCGGTACAGCGATATTTGTGGATGAGTTCCAAGTTAATTATGATGAATAACAGTCAGTTGATAGGATCCTCCTCATTAGGACTCTTAAGGAAGGCTCTCATCAGTTATTAGGAACAAGGAGTGTAATGAAATGAGGCAGAAACAAGAAGAGATCAAAGTTCATTCCAAGGTAGCCAAATTACTATTTGGCTCTCTGGCATTCGTGCTGCTAGGTATCGGTTTAATATATGCAGGAGCTGAATCGAGCAATTATTTTGTTCTTATTATAGGGTTTATTAGTATGGCGTTATTTTCATTGGGGCTGGTGTTTTCTGTTTCCAAGCTTATTAAATCGGAGCCGGCCCTCTTAATTAATCAGGAGGGAATCGTCGATAAATCCTCTTATGCAGGAGCTGGAGCCGTTTCGTGGAATGAAATTAAGAATATTTCATTTTACCAAGTGAAGAAAGAGAAGATTATTGCAATCGAATTGTATGATGCCGAACGCTTGATATCCAGGCAGCCTTTATGGAAGCAGAAATTGATGCGTATCAATAAAGGCATGGCGGGTGCCCCTATTCATCTATCATCATTGAACCTATCCTGTAATCTCTATGAATTGTTTCCCTTGCTATACCGAAGATGGAATATGTCTAAGTCGGGCGGTGATCTGGATATCCAGAAGGAGAACATTTAACTGCGAAGTAGGCCGATTACAACGCTATCGATTTAGTGAGTTATGCGTAACATCTCACCATTGCATATATAGATCCCCGAGAGGGATCTTTTTTTATGTAATCAGAAATTATGAAGATCGAAGCAAGGGAAATTGTTATTGCCCCATCATGAGGTGCCTGGCCTAGGTGTCTTCATAGAATCCGTCGCTAGGCGTTCTTCTTAGTATAACGAAATGGGTGAAACGGTATAGTTGACTGACGAGTCCAGATTATATTCCCAAGAATATACTGGACTAGGCTGAGATGAAGGGCGGGGTGGTTATGGATCTTGCCGATAGGCTTAGAAGCCGCGTGCCGGATGGCGCTCTGATTCGGGGATTGCACTCTGCTGCCTACTTGGTTGAGTATGGCAGGAAACGGCCCATTTTCCTCCGAAAGGATAAGATTCTTAAGGATATTGCTGCTGGATGGCACGGTTAAGCGAGTGATCGAAGTGTATCGCAAAGAGATGGGTCATATATGAATCACCAAGATCCACGTTTGAATGGGAGAGGGCCATAATTCGATAGAAGTCTCAGGAGATCAGTACCGTGATCTGTCTCTCACCCATCATTCCAATCCTTCGTTGAAGGTCAATTAAAAGGTATGGGAGCAGACGGTAAGATGGCTCCCTGAGATTATTTCATACCGGATTACCGGATCATTAACATGATGATGAACATGGAGTAAAGCATTCGAATGGAGGTACGCGCATGGGGACATCAAACTGGCAGAATCTATCGTACTGTGTGGATTTAATCCGATATGTATCTCCTAAATCCGTGCTGGACATCGGCGTAGGCTTCGGCCGCTGGGGGATGATCTGCCGCGAATATTTGGACGTATGGGAAGGACGCGTATTTCGTGCATATTGGAACACACGTATCGAAGGAATCGAAATTTTCCCGGTTAACATCGATTCATATCATTCCTGTTTCTATAATAAAATTCACGTTGCGGATGCATTTGACTATATGCAATTGGAAGTGTCTTCAGGTCAATTTGATCTCATCATTTTGGGAGACGTTCTGGAGCACTTCACGAAAGAGCGTGCGCTTGTTCTGCTGCAAACCTGTATCCAGAAGTCCCGTTTTGTTCTGCTTAATATTCCGATCGGGAACGATTGGCCGCAAGGGGCTGCTTATGGAAATGAGTATGAGAGACATCTAAGCACGTGGACAACGGAGGAACTGGATCAGTTTCCAGTAGCCGACAAGAGACATTTCAAGGATTATATTAACCGTGATTTTTCTACGTATTTGTTTTCGAAGCCGGGCGATTAGGTGCAGTAGGGAGGTATGTTCAAATGGGATCTGAAGCACGTGAACAAACGGTTGTGGCTAAGGTACCCTTGGAATTGTTATTTACGGATTACATCGCAGAAGAACGCAAAACCGATATTCCACATTTCACGGAAGCCTGGTATGAAGATCATAAAAGATATGCAGACCTGCCGATTATGCGATTGTCGCCCCATTTGCAATTATTCCGTTACTTTATGAACGGAAGAGAATCTCCTAAGCTGTATCTGGAATGGCATTCTCTTATCTTTACCACGCGCGGTTTGCATGTGCCTATATCAGAACATGAATTGCTGGAGCAGCGGAGGTTACAGTGCAGCAATTTGACAGCTTTATTCGCCAAGAATCCCGATTATTTCCTGAATGATCCGATCCTGGTCGTATATGACAAGGAGGCAGGATACTTTCGTATTAAAGATGGCCATCACCGAACCATATTTCAATATTGCAAAGGTATCAGGTACATTCCTGCTCAGATGACTGTCCAGGATTATGATTATTGGAAGAATACAGATGCTGTAACTGGGGTACGTGATACCTTTTCCCGCCACCATCGGACGTTGATTTATACGCCAATCCTGAATCCATACTTCGAACATTTAACAAGCGAACGTGACAGCACTTATCCTACCCGCCTGGATCTTATATTGGAGTACTTGGGTTCATCATCTATACGGGGAAAAAATGTGATCGACATCGGCTGTAATATTGGTTATTATTCCCGCCATTTTGCACGTCAGGGAGCAAGAGTTACCGGTTATGAACCTATGGCAGAGCACTATGAGTTGGCGAGGGAGTTAAACCATTTGGAAAGAGTTCAATTTGACATTAGAACAGAGCGTTTTGAACGTTCTACGCTTACAGAAGAATATGATATTGGACTTCTCTTGACCGTTTTCTATCATGTGATGGATAATCCATCCGTTCGTCAGGCATTTCTGCGGAATGTTGACAAGGCAGTGACCGGACTTTTGTTCTGGGAGTCAGGCGCTGAGCCCAATAGAGAGAAAGAGATATTGCTTCAAGGGACGAAGTTTGACAAATACGAGAAGCTGGGGGATACCGAAGGGACCGGAAAAAAGCGTGAGTTTGGCGTATTTATAAAATCCTCCTACACAAAGTAGCAGATATTGAATGACATCTTCGCTTAGAAGATGTTGTTCTTTTTTTTTATGTCGTCCTAAAAAATGGTATGCTGTATAGAAGAATCGTGTATGTGGGAGCTGACATGGGGGATAAAACTTAGAGAAATGGGCTGATTCATTCTATGAGAAAGATCGTATTAGCTGGTGGAACGGGTTTTATCGGAACATATTTCAAGGGAAAATTCACCAGTGAGCAAACAGAAGTATATATGATCTCTCGACGGCCAGGACATATTGCCTGGAATGACCATGAAGCCATCGTTGCTGCCCTGGAGGGGGCGGATATGCTGATAAACCTTGCTGGCAAGTCGGTAAATTGCCGTTACAATGCACGAAATCAGGAGCTTATCCTGAAAACTAGAGTCGAGACAACCGAAATTCTTGGGAGGGCTATGGAAGATTGCCAGCAACCCCCGCAATTATGGCTGAATTCTAGTACGGCTACGATATATCGGCATGCGGAGGACCATCCGATGACGGAAGAAACAGGGGAGATTGGTTCCGGTTTCTCGGTTAATGTCGCCAAGGAATGGGAGCGTGCTTTCTTCTCGTTCTCACTACCTCATACAAGACAAATCGCCTTGCGTATTGCCATCGTGCTGGGGCCAGGCGGAGGTGTCATGACTCCTTATATGAACTTGGTAAAATACGGACTTGGCGGTACGCAGGGGACAGGCAAGCAAATGTTCAGCTGGATCCATGTGGAGGACCTATACCGAATCATTCTGTTTTTGAATGAAAATACAGATCTGACCGGGGTTATCAACTGTGCCTCCCCATGTCCGGTTACGAACAAGGAACTGATGGAGCAGCTCCGGCACGCGATGAATCGCAACATAGGTCTGCCATCGCCTAAATGGCTGCTGGAGATGGGAGCCAGAATTATTCAGACCGAAACGGAGCTTGTGCTCAAGAGTCGATGGGTTATACCCGACAGGCTGCTGAAAGCTGGGTTTCAATTTGAATTTGAGAGACTGGATATAGCTTTGAAGGACATTTTAAAGGGATGAAGGCTTAAAGTTTGCGAAAGCAGCACGAAGCCATACTGTATTACAAACAAATCTCAGCCGCGAAACGGAGGGATTGCATGGATCGGGATGAGCGGTTTTATCGTAAATGGACGGCTATTCGGAAGAAGGGAAAAGCCAAGTTTGTGATTTCTCGGGGTCTTGTACATGGCCTCTTATTATATGTTGTCTGGGCTGCAGCCACTTGGTTTTTTGATAGGGATAAATTTGATCCTGAATTTTTTGTAACCCGATATTATTATTACTTTCTGATCTATTTGATTGTTGGCTTTATTATTTCCAGCGGAGCATGGAAGGGCCAAAACAAGCGTTATGATAATATAACCTGGTATGCGGAGAAACAGCGTAAGAAGAACTTGCCGTAGCGGCGGGTTCTTTTTTTGGTGGGATTGTTGGCATGGTTAGCGGACAAAGGCATTACTAGCCCATCTTCACAAAATGGTATACTGTCTTTTAGCAGTAAGTAGAGAAAGGAATGGGAGTATGGGTTACCAGCTGACCGAACGCGTGATTAAACTTTTATGCGGCAAAACCTCCTATGATCGCGGCGGCGTTTTATATAGAGATGGTCAAGTAAACATGCTGAAACAAGATCCAGATGCTCGGACATACGAAGCGGAGGTGAAGGATCAGGAATCCGGTATCGCCAGAGCGGAGATTGATTCAAACGGGGACGTATTCGCTGAGTGCAGCTGCCTGGGCTATGGATTAACGATAAAGCGGTGCAGACATATTGCAGCACTCCTTCTGACGATCCGGGATATCGAACAGACGAGTGAAGCTCCTGTTCGCCCCTATCCATCATTATTACATCCTTCTGTCCAGAGAGACGATGAAGATGGACAGTTGACCATCCGGAATACTGATGCTTTGGACGAGAAGGAACAGGATGCCCTGCTTAGCAGTCAGCTGCTCGGTTTGTTCTCTTATAACGGGACGAAGAGATCGACGGCTGCTACCCGTTTTGACAACCGCGAGATTCTGGATATGGAATGCATTTTCAAACTGCAATCATACGGAAATCAGAAGCACTTGTTCGGAGTGGAACTCCGAATCGGGAAAAAGCGATTATATATCGTACATCGGATTCGCGAGTTCCTGCAATGTGTAAAACGTAGGGAAACCTGCGTGTTCACGAGAAATTTTATCTATGACCCTGAGCTGCACAGCTTTAAGAAGGAGCATGATGAACTTCTTCAGCAGCTAAATCGCATCTATGAGCATGAAAGCATGTTAAAGCAGACTCTGGACATCTATTCTTCTACTAGCAAAAAAGGGACCAACGATCGAATGTTAATTATCCCCCCTTCATTCTGGCTTCAAATCAGAGAAAGACTCTCTGGTTCCGTGCATTCCCTCTTGTCGATGGATGGGATTATGACAGACAAGCTGGAATTTATGGAGAATCCGATTCCTCTTCAGTTCGAGTTCGATGAATCCGGGGATGATCACTATCTAATGAAGGTTGATGGATTGGAACGGATGACCGTTATGGAGGGATATGGGCTCGTTATTGTGGATGGTAAGCTGATTGAGCTTGAATCGGAGGCCTGCAGTAAGCTCTCCGAGATGAAGCAGCTGCTCAAGACCGCGTATAAGCCGCATATTCGGATTCAGCCGGACATGATGGAATCTATTATGGAAAGAGTGGTTCCTGGACTCATGAAGCTGGGCAGCGTCCATGTGGCCCAGTCCGTATCTGATCGTATTGTCAAAACTCCGCTGAAGGCGAAGCTGTATTTAGACCGGGTGCGTGGGCGGCTCTTAGCTGGACTTGACTTTCAATACGGTGAGATCACGATAAACCCCCTCGAGGGAAATCGCGCCAAACACAGCAGCAGTTCGATCCTCGTTCGTGATGGCGAGTTGGAGCAGAGAATACTTGAACTCATTGAGAACGCCTCCTTTGCCAAAACGGATGGCGGCTTCTTCATGAACGATGAGGATGCCGAATATGACTTTCTGTACCATACGCTCCCAGAGCTGGAGAAGCTGCTTGTTGTTTATGCAACGACGGCCGTGAAAGAACGGGTGCTCACTGAACCCATAGGAGCCAAAGTCCGGGTAGATATCGACGAACGCACGGATTGGCTTGAATTGAAGTTTGACATGGAGGGGATTCGGGAAGCAGAAATCCGGGAGATTATCAAATCGCTTGAAGATAAGCGTAAATATCACCGACTGCGAAATGGCGCCCTGCTTCCACTGGAGAGTGCTGATTTCCAGGCTATGGTTTCACTCATGAATCGGCTCGGACCTTGGTTGTACGAGGGGGAAGGAACTAAATTCAAATTGCCGGTGATTCAAGGGCTTCAGCTGCTGGATTGGGAAGATTCGGGATCAGCTGTTCAGCTTGGCCGATCCTTGCGGCGAATGCTGCAGCATGTGAAGAACCCGGATGATTTGGATTTTGCGGTGCCTCCTGGCTTGGAAAATGTTCTTCGCGATTATCAGAAGTTCGGCTTCCAGTGGATGAAGACGATGGCTCATTACCGCTTTGGCGGCATCTTGGCTGACGATATGGGATTGGGAAAAACCATACAAAGTATTGCCTTCATTCTGTCTGTGCTGCCAGAGATCAGAGAGCGCAAAGAACCGGCACTTATTGTTGCGCCAGCTTCCCTGCTCTATAACTGGTTGAGCGAACTCCATAAATTCGCACCTGGGATAAAAGCAGTCATTGCGGATGGTACACAGACCGAGCGGGCAAAGATTCTCCGTAATACGGAGGATGCGGATGTCATCATTACTTCTTATCCGCTATTACGAAGAGATGTGGGACAGTATGCAAAGTTGTCGTTCTTGGCATTGATTCTGGATGAAGCTCAAGCTTTCAAGAATTACACAACGCAAACGGCTCAGGTTGTCAAAACACTTCGGGCACGTTACCGTTTTGCCTTAACAGGCACACCGGTGGAGAATCGTCTTGAGGAATTATGGTCTATCTACGATGTCGTTTTTCCGGAACTTTTTGGCGATCGAACAGCATTTCATGAGTTACCTAAAGAAACGGTTGCGAAGAGGGTACGTCCTTTTCTGCTGCGCAGGTTGAAGTCAGACGTGCTCCAGGAGCTGCCTGAGAAGATCGAGACGATACAGGCATCGGGGCTTCTGATCGAACAGAAGAAGCTGTATACCGCCTATCTTGCTAAACTCAGACAGGAGACGCTCAAGCATTTGGCGCAGGATGGATTTCAGAAGAATCGTATTCGTATCCTGGCAGGGTTGACTCGATTACGCCAAATTTGCTGTCATCCAGCACTGTTTGTGGATGGTTATGAGGGCAGTTCCGCAAAGTTTGAACAGCTGCTGGAAACGATTGAGGAATGTCGCCAATCGGGGCGGCGAATGCTTGTATTCTCCCAATTCACAGGAATGTTGAAGGTGATTGCGAGAGAACTTGGCTATCGGGGAATTCCGTTTTTTTACTTGGATGGACAAACTCCGGCCTCGGATCGGGTGGAGCTGTGCGAACGCTTTAACGAGGGAGAACGTGAGTTATTCCTGATTTCGCTGAAAGCGGGTGGGACAGGCTTGAACCTGACTGGGGCGGATACGGTGATCTTGTATGACCTGTGGTGGAATCCGGCAGTGGAGCAGCAGGCTACGGATCGGGCACATCGAATTGGTCAGAAGAAGGTGGTCCAGGTCATAAGGTTAGTCTCTCAGGATACGATTGAGGATAAAATGGTCGCACTTCAGCAGAAGAAGAAGAATCTTATGGAAGAGCTCGTTCAGCCGGGAGAAGGGGCGCTGTCGAGCTGGACCGAGGCGGACATTCGAGAGCTGCTGGCACTCCAGGGCTAACTGCCGTCCGGTAATATTCAAGGGTCAGTCTCCCAAATGGATGACAAGGAGTTGTTGTTGTGAAGAAGATATCTTTTCTTATACTGGCAGCCATTGTGGTCGTCATTAATTATACGCCACTGTTTCTAGGCGGTTATATGTACAATGAAGAGCAGGCCGTGCGGCGTCTCTATCCTGAGTATACGGGGAATAAACTTTACGAGAAGAGGGAAGATCAACATAAATTGGTTGTCTGGTCGGATGGTAATCAGAAGATAGTTACTGTCGTAGAGAATAAGTGGGGATGGCTGTACCGTGCTCGGAACTCAGTTGAACTGGTCAGGACGTCTCAAGATGAACCTTTCATTCGGACCTGGTCTGCTACTAATCATGGAGGGAATGATATCTATGATACCATACTGGCAGTTGAGACTTCAGAGAACGAGAGCAGTACAATAGTTGTCACGAATGAGCCGATGGATGAAGAGCCTGTGGCTGATCTGGAACGGCTTAAAGCCTTATCGGGGATCTACATCGAAATGGATGTGGAACAAGGGTATGCCGTCTATTACGGACAATTGCCTGCCGATCAGACTGGGGGCTTTGTATTTCGCAGCATCGATTCCGAAGGAAAGATCCTCTCTATTCATAGGTAATGGATGGAGAGGTTATGATTTTGATATACTAGCAATATGTGATTCTTTTAACTTACACTCCGGAAAGAAAGGATTTTAGGATGCTCTCTTTTTTACTAACCTTAAAACGCCTCATCAGCGGCTTAATTCGAGCCTTTAAGCAGCGATATTTCGTAGCGCTGTTTGTATTAATTGTCATCATGCTGTTATCAGGGACGTTGTTTTATACCGGTCAAGAAGGATTATCTGTACTGGATGCTCTTTATTTCTCTGTAGCGACCTTAAGTACGGTAGGTCATCCGGAATTTGTGCCGCAAACTCCGCTTGGCAAGGTATTCACCATGGTATATATCGTAGTTGGTACAGGTCTATTCCTTGGAATGGTTGGGCAATTGGCGTACGCAATTATCAAGACCAACCAGAAAGAAGAATAGACCGTTAAAATTTCCTATATGCACAGTGCAAACAAACAGCCCTCAATTCATGAGGGCTGTTTGTGTTTAGACACCGAGGTGGGGTACTTCATCTTATTAAACTTATTGAACTGTGACCGCAAAATAGAAACTGGCGTGTCCCTGATCCATAAACCATGAGCAGTAAATTTCGTAGAGATACGAACCCGGTTCAGTCGGTACGGTGTAGCCGTCGATTTCGGGAGCAGTAAGGTTTTTGATCGTAAATTCGTTAATTCCCTCGGGTGGCGTAGTTATAATCTCAACTCCACCTTTCACCACGACAGGCGTCATATCCTCCAGCGTGAGCGGAGCAGCATCCGTCGTTACACAGTTATCAGCGTTGCACCAAGAATATCCGCTGCGGCGCAGCGTGATATCAGTATCTTCGATTACCACCTTGGGCATTGGAGGTTCATCAGATTGCACCCATAGCAACTTAATAGCTTGTCTGGCATTTTCCTTGGTAATCGGCTTTACGTTCTCGGAACGGGAGCCAACATAATATCCGGTACCGAACACAACGATAAGCAGGATTACATATAGAACCGATCGGGTTTTCTTCATATAATAATGCCTCCTAAATACAACACTCGTCTCATCATTCATCTGTATTTATGTTATAATCTTGAAATCGTATGTTTCCATTATAAACCATTCGCCTGCAGTAGGCGTTATATTTTATGAGATGATACCGAAAAGGAATGATATCTATGTCAATAAAATGGTTGGAATGGGCAAAGGAAATTCAGGCTATCAGCCAGGCCGGACTGGCATACACGAAGGATGTTTACGATAAGGAACGGTTTGAACAGCTGAGGGAGCTTAGCATTACCATTATGCAGGAGTATACAGAAGCTGGCGAAGAGAAGATTCGTACGCTGTTTGCGAGTGAAACGGGGTATCAAACGCCGAAGGTAGACGTGAGGGGCGTAATTTTTCAAGACGGAAAGCTGCTGCTGGTGCAGGAAAAGGCAGACGGAGCATGGGCACTTCCAGGCGGATGGGCAGACGTTGGCCTGTCACCTGCCGAAGTGGTTGTGAAGGAAGTGAAGGAAGAAGCGGGTTATGATGTGACTGCAACGAGGCTGCTGGCTGTCTTGGATAAGAAGTTTCATCATCATCCGCCCTCTGCCTTCCACGTGTACAAAATGTTCATCCAGTGTAACATTATGGGCGGAACTGCAGGCGTAGGGACGGAGACGTCAGCGGTCGGTTTTTTCAAACAGGGCGAACTGCCGCCCTTGTCCGAGGAGAGGAATACCAGAGAGCAGTTGAACCGACTCTTTGAATTTGAGAAACAGCCAGATCTGTCAACATGGCTGGATTAATACAGTTCACCAAAAGGAGCGTATAAGATGTGAAGGGCTTTAAACCGTACAAAGATGTACCCGATGAATCGGAAATCAAACGCAGATTTAATGGAAGGATCAATATTTTCTTTTTTAGTACATTTGTTATCTTTTGTGTCATCATTATTCGAATGGCGATCCTACAATTTGTTGAGGGACCAGAGCTCGCGAGTCAGGAAATCGGAGGAGAGCAGAAGAATTTCCCCTTGCAGCCGATCCGTGGCTCCATCATTGATGCATCCGGCAACAAGCTTGCCTACTCTACTTCATCGGATTCTTTATATATTACACTCATGAAGGATTACAGCAAGAAGACGGACAAGGGAAAAGCCAACAGGCCTGAAGCCGAGGAAATGGCGAAGCAAATCGTCCAGGCGTTTAACAAGTATGGGGACCCAAAGGCAGAACCGATAACGGTGAAGGAAGTAATCAAACGCCTCGATTTGGAATATAACAAGCAGCATGGATATGAACCGAGACTCATCAAGTCGGATTTGTCCAAAAAAGAGATCGCTTATTTCATGGAGAACCGTGCAAAGTTCCCAGGCGCTCTAATCGTAGAAGAGAATGTGAGACACTATGATCCGGATACGGTAGCGGTTCAGACGATCGGATACCTCAAGCAGTTTAAAGGGGCTAAAAGTTTAAAGGACTACGAGGCAATCGACCAAGGCAACAAGGATCAGAAGGATCCTGGACTAATCTACATGGAAGAAGAATGGATTGGCTTTGACGGATTGGAGCGAATGTTTCAGGAAGAACTTCGCGGCAAGAGCGGATATCTCAACATTCCGATTAATCCCCAGAATATGGTGGATGGCGTACCGACTATGGTCGCTCCTGAGAAAGGCTATAATATCCACACCACAATTCATAAGGACATTCAGCTTGCGACAGAACAGGCCATTATGGAACAACTCGAGTATCTACATACCCACCCCGTATCGGGAAAACTGCATAAGGACGCCTTAACCGGATACGCGGTCGCCATGGAAGTTGATACGGGCAATATAATAGCAATGGCCAGTATGCCGGATTACGACCCGAATGAAGGACTAGACATAAATGCGTCGGGTAACGGCACGATAACGATATTTGGATCGGGACGCTCTGGACACAATTTTGAATCCATGATTTTTCTAGGTTCCGTTATTAAGCCGCTGACGGTGATGATCGGGCTTAATGAGGGATTATTTGGCCCTGACTATATATATAACGACCAGGGTTATGCTCTTATAGGTCGGGAAGGAAGCGAAACGAGAATCTCCAACTCCAGCGGGCATCGGAATGGGCCAATTAAACCTAGCAAAGCAATTCAGCAGTCTTCGAATGCTTTTATGATTGATATGATTGGCAAGGAGCTGGTCAAAAAGTACGGCGGGGAAAAAGGTGTTAAGAAGTGGGATGAATATATGGAGCTGTTTGGTCTAGGCGTATCGACCGGAAGTGGCTTGCCGGGTGAATTATCGGGCCGCAAGGAATACTTTGATATCAAATCAGCAGGAAGTAATTTGGCTGCGTTAGCTTATGCGTCATTCGGACAGATGGGTAAATACACTCCTCTGCAGCTTGCTCAATACACGGTTATGCTGGCGAATGAAGGGAAGCGAATCAAGCCGCAGCTGGTCAGTAAAATTACGGATCAGAACGGTAATGTGGTCGAGAAATTCGGAGTTGAGGTTCTTAATGAAGTCGATTATCCCAAAGCGTACTGGCAGACTATTAAACAGGGGATGAATACGCAGGGACTTGCTGCCTTTAGTGACTTCAAATATGATTTTGCTCGCAAGACAGGAACCTCTGAACAGGCCGCAAGAGTGGATGGACGTTGGACAAAGATTGATAACGGTGTTTTTATCGCTTTTGCTCCGCGTGAGAATCCGAAGCTGGCGGTAGCCGTCGTTGTACCGGAAGGCGGCTTTGGGTCCCAGAGTGCTGCGCCAATCGGGAGAAAAATATTCGATGCTTATGATGAAGTCTACGGCTTGGATGGGACACCTCATCCAAAGAAGACTGAGGAGCAGACCGAAGATAGCAGTCAAGGAGAAGCGGAAGGAAACTAGCTCGAATTTGATAATAGAATGTACAGCGATAGAAACAGAAAGGGCTGTTCCACAAGTCATCGAAAATGGCTGTGGAGCCCCCCTTTTGCTTTTGAAACTTAGAATTTTGCATTCTCAACCATTTCATAGACTCCAATGGAATTTTCGCGTATTTCCAGGGCAATCACTTTAGCGTCTTTTTCGAAATAGTGAAAGTGCCCCGCGCGCTTATCTTCTAATTCGTCCCATCCTGAAGCTTGGATTTCTTCGAAGTATCGTGTGGGCAATGATAAGCCTTGTTCACCGCCAATGCCCTTCACTTCATACTTAGCCCCATTATCTATATTCGGATTTCCAGTCTCCGTAATCGTTTGCAAAAGGGTTGCGCTGTTCGGGATTGGGAAATCGTCATGTACGGATGAAGATTTATAACTGTCCACGGGTTCTTCATAGACAGAAGTACAACCGATGATCGCGCTGAACAACAAAGAGAGAATGACAATGATTGTTGTATTCCTTCTCATATAGACACCTCCTCTCTATATTATGAACGTTTATATCTGGAAAAAGTTGTGGGTGTTTGAGAACATCTGATTTAATACTAAGCTGACCATATAAAACAATAGAGTTATCATTGCCTCGGTCTAATAGTACTAAGACGCAAGAGGGAAAACATGGTAAAATAAACATCAGGCAGACTGCTTGGTGTTTATTTTGTGTTCGTTCATCTTATTATTTATTACGAGGTGACCCAGGATGAAATCAATATCCGTAGGAATCATCGGGACTGGGTTTGGCGGGGCGGTTCATGCGCCCATTTTTCAGCTTCACCCGGGGTTCGAAGTAAAATCTATCGCCAGTGTTTATCGAGAGAGAACGGAAAACCGAACATGGCAGGGAATTTCTTATTACAGGGCTGGCGTTGCATGCTGGGATCTGAGCAGCTGGATCTGGCCGTAATCGTATCAGCACCGGTTCATCATTATAAAATGACGATGCTGGCCTTGCAATCTGGCTGTCATGTATTGACTGAAAAACCACTGGGGATAGATAAAGAACGAACATTACATATGCTGAAGGAATCAGTACGAGTCAAACGTAGAGCTTTTGTGAACTTCCAATGGAGATGGACGCCGATCAGGCAGCGGATCAAGCTTATGCTTCAGAGCAAGGAGCTAGGAGATATTCAGCATATCAAATATACAGGAAGTTTCTCCGGATATAATATGCTGGCTAATTCTTACCGGGGATGGGAATCCCGCACAGAAGAGGGGGGAGGGTTCCTGTTTGCCGTTGGTTCTCATATGGTCGACTCCCTTCTCTGGTGGATGGACGAAGAGATTACCGATGTGTATGGCGAATTGCGGACGCAGATCCCGGCTTATGCAGGAGAAGCCGGACTTGAAGTCAGGGATGCAGATGATGCTTTTACCTTAAACGGTCGTTTTAGAAGCGGTGCTTCGCTTCTTGTGGATGTTTTTTATCCTGGAGTACGCGGTACTGGCTGGATGCTGGAGATGTACGGGAGTAAAGGGACACTAAAAATGCGGGATGACCAAATCCTCGAGTGCAGCTTTGGCGGATCGTTTGAGCCGATTGAGATCGAGCCATTTCCACCCCCGGCAAATCTGGAAGCACCAGCGATACACTATTATAACGGCTTTTTTCAAATGGTTGATGCCATATATAACAGCCTGACAGAACATACAACATCGGCAAGCATGCCACAATTTGCTGACGGGCATAAGGTGCAGGCCGTTCTGGATGCGATCCGTCTTTCGTCCAAGACGCACAGTCGAATTCTTGTCGACTATGGTCCTTATATTGATTCGGAATGTTGACAAGGAGGTGGTGACTTTGAACTCGAGACGTTTACAAGTCGGAATGTGGAATCAATTCACGGAAGAGGACTGGGGACAGCTGGCAGACAAGCATATCAGTGGGATGGAAATATGCAGCCTTCCAAGTCAGGATGCTTTACGGGAAGTAAGCCATTTTTGCCGCAATCATGGGGTTGAGATGGGGGTACATGCCCCTGTGCTCGGGGACGCAGGCTTCTGGCTGCCTCAAGTTAATGCACCAGACCCTGAACGATTTCAGTTAGCACTTGGGCAAGTCGCTGAGGAAGTCCAATTAGCCTCCTTGTACGGTGCAGATTATGTGTTGTTCCATTACCCATTTTATCCAGTCTTCCAGGAACCTTTCATGACATACCCAAGACTTCCTGATTCTAAGCATCGTTATAATTACAGCCAGTTGAGCAAAGATCGGTTTCGTGACATCTCACAGCGGTTATTCGAGCATCTCTGTGAGCTTCAGCTGCGTTACGGGCAGCGAATTGTGTTAGAGCATGATTTTTTTGGTGAGTATGGCGATGTGCTTGTAGATAGCTTTTGCGCTTATCCCGAAATCGGGTTTGTGCTGGATACAGCCAGACTTGATATTACCCACAGAGCTTTTCACGGATTCGATCCATATCATTTTCTCGATCAGATCGCGCCGTCAGTATATTTGGTTCATTATAGTAATGTGTATTATGAGGAAGAAAAATTTACTCACCATCTGCCTGTACTGCCGGAGCAAGACCATGATGGAAGGTATGGGGATGCCTCCGCTTATTTACGATACCTGGCTGCGAAGAACTCCAGGTTTCATATTACATTTGAACATAACGCCAGTCTTGTTACTCGCGAGCAATTGATCCAGCTCTATGATCGAACCGTAGGGATGCTTGAATAGCAGGGAGGACATGTACTAATCCGATAATTCTCTGGATAGATATGAAGGAGAGCCGTTACAGCAGCAAGGATCTTGAAGACGGCATGACCTGAATATCAGATGGGGAGGAACCCTTAATGATACATAGCTTGATCGTTGTATTTGTGCTGACGATGATTATTCATACGGCGGAAACATTGTCGTATTCAGCGAGATATGCTGGCGTGAAACTGAATAAGATTGCCGTCGCATTATCATTGACCGGGATCATTGTGTTAGTATCGCGAACATCCAATTTGGTCCAAGCACCGCTGACGGCGAAATTCGTGGATTATGCAAGAGAGGAGCCTACGTTTGATGTGCTCTCCTATTTCAGGGCGATTTTGTTGGCAGCCTCGATAGGAACCATCGCTGCCATTGCGTTGTTTCCTACCTTCGTCAATCTGTTCAGCAGAGTCATCAGCAAGCTGGAGGTTGCCGGATCAATTCCTAAGCTCGTAACAAGCGTAACGATTGGGCAGCTCAAAAACACGAGGCACTACATTAAGAAACCCAATTTAGCGTGGAGTCAGTTTCGATATTTAGGAGTGCCCAAGCGGTTTGTGATGCTTAACATTGTCGTTACGGCCTTTTACACGGTGGGCGTTCTCTCCTCGTTATATGCTGCCCACCTTACTCCCCAGTTCAGCACGACAGCCTCTCAAGCATCTGGGCTGATTAATGGAATTGCCACCATTATACTAACGATATTTATCGATCCTCAGCTAGGATTGATTACGGATAAGGCCACTCGAAATGAGGAGGCGAGAGATCAATTAGGCAAAGTATACACGATGTTAATGGTCTCCAGATTCTTCGGGACGATGCTGGCACAGCTAGTTATTATTCCCGCCGCTTATGTAATCAGTGAAATTGTGAAATGGATTTGAGGAGTAGTGAACAAACATCTTAATGAAAAAGGAGGAGTCATAGTGACACGCAAACGTATCGTATTAGAGTCCGTACTATTCGCTGCAGCGATTTATGCAGGTTGTATGGCATTTATGGTAGTGCAAGGCATGATACTTACACAGAGATATGTGCCCAATCTGGAGATAACCAGCCAATACGAACA
The DNA here is from genome assembly GCF_001277345.1 of Paenibacillus solani. Lineage (GTDB taxonomy): Bacteria > Bacillota > Bacilli > Paenibacillales > Paenibacillaceae > Paenibacillus_AQ > Paenibacillus_AQ solani. The sequence continues at coordinate 3,053,153 of NZ_LIUT01000001.1, read as the reverse complement.
TGCCCAAACGCTGCAATCTCAGGTCAACTTTGGAATAATGGAGCAGAATAGCGGCTGGGCAGTGGTGACAACCATTGGAGGCCTCATCCTGGCTGGCGGATTGTATGGCTATATTCGTTGGTTTTTTACTAGACGAAGAAAGCAAACTTAGTTCGTGAGTTGAATATCAAGGAGTATGAACCCTGTTGTAGACTCCACTGAGAAGGACCAGTTCAGCTTGTACATTAATGGAGATCATGTGCTCGAATGCAAAGACGACGCCTATGCTCGTGGCATGTTCGGCTTTGGCTGCCTGGAGGATGGCGAGAACGAGATTAAGGATGTTCATGTTCTAACGTCCACGCAGAAGCTGGTTTAAGAGAAAGGAGCGAGTTATCTTTGCGTAGACTCGTTGTAATTGGTAGCATTAATATGGACGTTGTTAGTAATGTAGCACAGTCCCCCCAGCCGGGGGAAACGATTCATAGCAGGGATACATCGTTTTTTCCCGGAGGCAAAGGAGCGAATCAGGCTGTGGCCGCATCATCGGCAGGTGCCGATTGCGTCATGATTGGTGCCGTGGGACTTGATCCATTTGGACATACATTAATGGACTCACTGAAGGATCGCGGCGTTGGAGTAAAGTCCGTGCTATCCAAGAAAGGGACCTCCGGCATTGCCATCATTACGGTTAACTATTTCTTTATATTATTGCCATCGAACGGATGTAATGGGTGGCAGACCGCTGGAGTGAAGGCTGTTGTCGGGTAAATCTACATGTCGTCAAGTAGTAGGCCTATCCTATTAAAGATATGTCGGAAGATAACTGCCCCACCAGTTTCGATTCACTGTACACCGAGCTACTGTTAAAAGGTTCCGTAACTTCTCGGATGTAATGCGTAAAAATGCTATGAAGCTGACCGACATGTTCTGCTAACCCCTTTCATATAGTTAAGAGTGACGATAACGAAATGATGAAACGGGGGAATTTCAATTCATGGCAAAACAAAAAAGAGGCAAATCACTTTGGCACTTACCCACTCGCGCCCGCGGCACATGTCCGGTATGCAAGAGTACTCGAACCAAGCTGTTATATCCTCGTACCAAATCGGATGGGACTCCTCTAAAAGTATGCAAGCGATGTGACGGCGCTTCGCAGAAACGTGTGGATGCAGCTGTATAGACAGATATCGGCGGCAGTGTCAGACAGCACGATGAATGATCTACTTCCTCTTGCCGATTAGGGATTATCTGGAATATAATAGTTTGGCATAGACCGTTTTCCTTGAGAAGCGGTCTTATCTTTTTTATACGGAATTAGGTATCAGAGTGTTCCTATTCGATGGTGCGACTAAACTCCTTGGAACGTTGAGATGCGATAACCAGGGGGGATATCAAGTGATGGTGGTGATTGAATGCTAGAGCAGCGATTAAAGGATTACATAGGGCACCATAAGCAATTAATGACAGATTTGGGGATCGTTCGCGATTTAGGCTTGCCGCAATGCTATATAGCTGCAGGTTACATTAGGAATTATGTATGGGATCTGCTGCATGGGCTGGAGGGGACGGACAGGCATACGGATATCGATGTCGTATATTTCGACCCCAGCGATGTGTCTGAAGAGCGAGATCTTCGATTGGAGGATGGCTTAAGAAGCGTAACGGGTAACCCGAAGTGGTCGGTTAAGAATCAAGCCAGGATGCATGAGAAGAACGGCGATGAGCCCTACAGTTCGACATATGACGCATTAAGTCATTGGACAGAAACGGCTACTGCCATTGGGGCGCAACTGAATGAGGCGGGCGAAATTGTTCTCTGCTGTCCTTATGGACTCGAGGATTTATTTGCTCTTCGCGTTCGAAGATGCCCGGAATTCCACAAACGAAGCTACTATTTGCAGCGCGTGCAGAAGAAACAATGGAAGGAACAGTGGACGCAGCTTACCATTATGGAAGATTAAGATTAGAAGAGTGTTGCGTTCCATAACGAATACATAGTGATATTTTGGCATTAAATACGAGATTCAGGTTGGCAGGGGCGTTTTCATTCAGTGTGTTACAGATTACGCCTTTGCCAAATAACAGGGGGCTTGATCATGGAGAAGTATACACATCTGGGTGTTTATGGCGTACTGGTCCGGGATGACCATATTCTGTTGATCCAGAAAGCGAGGGGGCCGCACAAGGGAAAATGGGATTTGCCGGGCGGTTCCATCGAATTTGGAGAAGAGCCTGAACTTACCCTGCAGCGGGAGTTTATCGAGGAAACCGGACTTGCACCCATTACAGGAAACATCCGGACAGCCGTATCTTATACCATCATTTATCAGTACGATGTAAACCAGATGGAGGAGCTGCATCACATCGGCATCATTTATGACGTCGAGCTGCTGGATGATCAAGCGGTGCTAAGAACGGACGGTGATGGTCAGGACTCATTAGGAGCAAAATGGATTCCGCTGGAGACATTGGGGTTGCTGCCTTTAACACCATTCGTTGAAATGATCATGGAGCCTGCCGTACAGGAAGAGTCCGATGTGGGAATGGGAACAGAGGTGGAAGGATGACAATTTTATATTTTGTGAGACATGCGGAATCTCCATTTATCGAGGGGAAGGAAAGAGCTCGCGGTTTGTCTGTGGAGGGAGTGCGGGCGGCAGAGCGAGTAAAGGATCTACTCCTAAAAGAGGATATTGACGTTGTCATTGCGAGCTCATATCAACGGGCGAAGGATACCATCCAACCGTTGGCGGACGCTTTGGCATTACCGATCGAGGAGTATGAGGACTTGAGGGAACGAAAGGTTGGGGATTTTCAGGGATATTCTTTTCTCGAAGCGAAGGAGAAGTTGTTTCAGGATTTTGCCTACTCCTTCCCGGGAGGAGAATCGAGTACAACTGCGCAAAGCCGTGCAGTACGGATGATTGAGGAGGTCTTGAACGAGTATTCAGGAAAGCGTATCGTGATTGGTACGCATGGTGATATTATGACGCTCATGCTGAATCATTATGATCAGCGGTTTGATTATCATTTCTGGCAGGGAACCACCATGCCGGACATATATCGGGTCGAATTTGATGAAGGGCAGCTTGTTCATATCGCAAGGCTGTGGAGCAGTAATTGAAGCTGTAAGCATATATAGAAAAAAGATAAAGATAAAGAGGACCCAAAAGGCCAAGAATCCAACTGCGATTCTTGGCTTTTGGGTTAGATATAGCGTAAGGCTTATGTAGGCCGTGCTCTACTTAGAATTTAAATATGTTGATGGTTTTCTGCAGTTGGAAGACAGCATTATTCATTCCTTCTGCTTCCTCAGCCATCTTCTGGATGGACGAGATGCCTTCGTTCATAGATGCCGATACTTGCTCCGTTCCAGCGGCAGATTGCTGCGTGATGGCAGATATATTCTGAATTGCTGAGGAGATGTTCTGGGCACTTTCCAGCATAGATTCGCTCTCCTTCGAGAATGCAGAGATCTGTTCTGAAATATATTGTACACTTTTGACAATTTCCATGAAGACCTGCTCTGCTTCACGGATCATTTCGGTTTGCTGCCGCACGACCTCTTCATTAATCTTAATATTCTGTGTTGCATGCTTTACGTCGGATTCGATGCTCCGTACAAGATTGAATACCTCCCGGGTCGAGGATGTAGATTCCTCCGCCAATTTACGGACCTCTTGGGCTACCACGGCAAACCCTGCACCATGCTCGCCAGCTCTGGCTGCCTCGATGGAAGCGTTAAGAGATAATAAATTGGTCTGATCGGCAAGTTCCGATATGGTTTCCGTAATTTTCGTGATTCCTATTGCACTTTTGGCCAATGCATCAATGGACTCGGAGACTTTGGAGGTTGCCTCGATATTTCGCTGCATTCCTGCCGATTGTTTGGCAACGGAGTCTCTGCCTTGCTCAACCAGACCTAATGTTTCCCTTGATCGTGTATTCATTTCCTGGGTCGAATGCGTATAGTTACTGACCTTTTCTTCGATTTCACGGATGGAATTCGTCATCTCGGATACATCCTCTGAAATTTCGTTAGCTCCGACGGCCAACTCATTGGACGATAACGAGACTTGATTCATGACTTGAATGAGCTCCTGATTATTAATTGAAATGTTGGAGCTAGACGTCATTACCTGCCGACTGATGGTGGAGGTTTCTTGCAGTATTTTACGAAGCTTGTCTACCATGCTGTTGAAAGTTCTGCTAAGATCATTCATGCCCCCAACTTCTTTCACCTGGAAAGTGAAATCGCCTTTGGCAATTTTGGCGGAAACACTGGAAATTTCCGAAAATGAATCGGTAAGCGCTTTCTCGATCACGCTGGATAAAGGAAGCGCAATGCCGATAAGTACCACCACAAGTATGATACCAATGATGGCTTTACCCATAAGAATAAAGGCCACCAGCATTGGAATTGCAAACAATGCGGCGATGAGATAACAGGCTGCGGTAATCTTTCGTGAGATTGGGAGTCTGTTGAACCATGTCATAAGAATGAGTCCTCCTCAACAACATAGGATATTTTTACCATGATTATAGCATCGACAGGCAAAACTAGATACAAGGAATTGAAAAAAAGTGTAGGATTAGGTCGAAAGTCTGTCGTATAAAAGAAAGAGGGGCTGCACAGATCTCATGCAGTTTCCCTCATCACGTTTAAATATGAAGTCGTATTACTTTACGGCACGGAATAAGGCGGAAGCCAAATAATCGGTATTATCGAGAATCATGCGGTCATGCTTAAATAGCGTCTCCCAGAGCGAAGCATCAAATAGCAGTCCTTTATCTCGTTGTTCGTATACATCCAAATGGCGGGTTTGCTCCTCCTTTAATTGTTCATTGAAGCGGTTGTATTCCAGAATATCCACCTGTGTAAAGCCGCTGGCCATTAGAGATTCAGACCATTCTTCGCTCATCATCAGATTCGGAATCCCGAAGAATTCCAGCAGTTCCTGGAGCTTCGTCTCCGGCATCGGCTTATCAAGCAGCAATTCTCTGTCCATGAGGGCGCCTCCGTGATCTAGAACGCGGTAATACTCGGGCAGCGACTTGGCGGTATTTGTGAATACTGTGACCGATTCAGCCATAATGAGATCAAATTGATTATCCTCAAAAGGCAATGCACACACGTCCGCCTGAAGGAACTGCACATCCATCTCCATGGCTGCGGCTCTCTTACGCGCTTTGATAATCATATTCTCGTTTAAATCAATAGCAGTTACTTTGTATCCCATCTCGGACAGATGACACGCGGTCCGTCCTGTTCCGCAACCCACTTCCAGAATGCGGCTGTTTGGTTGAATAGGGTAATTATTCAGCATTCGAAGGGTTGCTTCGAATCCGCCGGGATGAGCACTGCCCATGCCTAATTTGGAGAGCATTTGAATATAGTTCATCTTATCTATCCCTTCTTCCTTGAGAGCATCATAAGGGTCATCGTTTATTTACCATATGATTCAGGAGCGGCCGGGGTTTTTGCTGAATTAGATTGTCCAAGCCCTTTTTTTCAAAAGGAAGGGAACCGAGTTGAAGCAGTCATGAAATGGAATTGATGAACGATGTTATGTAAGCTATATACACTATTTACGCAGACGCAGACAATCAAATCCATCGAGCAAGCGCGGCGCATATCAGGGAATAATCAAGCTCGTCATATAAAAAATGGGGTACAAACGCCGTGGCGCATGCCCGACATGAGCAATACTATAATCATGTGATTTGCTTACATCACGACATTATTTGAATCCAGGAGGGATATTCATGAGCGGAACTTATGGCGGAAACTATGGCAATTCTGTAGGAATTATCTTGGTTCTTTATATCCTGCTCGTTATCATCTTGAGCGTTTGGGTTTAACTCATCAAGAATTGCAACAGCATATGATAAAGGCCCGGCGCTTGCCGGGCCTTTGCCTGTCATCTGGACATCATTTCGATTTGGCTGATGGACTGTGGGCCGACACGACCGCGGTCATGACCAAATGGCTGTGATCAGATTGAATTGCGTGTTGAAACGCATTTTCCAGTGATTCAAACACCTGCGATAATGCTCCGTCCAATCGACTGGCGTAATGAACACTGCCATTGAAGGTTCCGGCGGCCTTCGCCCGATGAACTTCATTATAGATGACTTCCATATAATTGTCCGTTCCCAGTGGGTAAAGAGCAAATTGACAGGCAGTTTCAATATCGGCATGTTTGCCGATATCGCAGTTTAACAGAGTCGGATCTTCGTCCATATATACATCAGCATCCGTATCACCTGGACAACCGATAGAATAGGTGCCCTGGAAGACCGTGTGGACTCCACTCGCAGCAGCATGGGCGAAAATAGCCCTTGTCACATCAAACACATGCTCCATACGTCCACGTACACAGGTACTCACATCATCTGTCTGGACCCATACCTTGGTGGTATCGACAGAATGAAGGGCTCCCATGATCACTTCTACAAATCGGTCTGTCATAGGAAACACCGAGAAACGGCACCCTACAATCCTGCTGGTCCCGCATACCAGCTCACTCATCACTCATCTTCCTCTCCATAATAAATAGTAAGTACGCAAAATAAGCACGCAAAAAAACCGCACCCTCCATAAGGAAGTGCAGTTATGCCTACATAGCGAAATAAACATAAATGCTACACTTCCCCACGCTAGTATGACCTAGATCGGGTGGTTAAGGGTTAACGGCGGCACGCCGTCTCTCAGCACAAGGCACCCCTAGTACAGCCAACATATATGCAGTTGCTTATCGTGAGATATCATCCAGTCCATTTTATGATTCAGACAGGGGGTCTCACTTGTGTTATTGTATCTTTTTAACCATAGGTTTTCAATCATTCCCAATGTATTTTGGGGTATTTATTTCAAATTCATGCAACCGGCGAGCGATGAGGCGCATCCATATATAAGAGAGGGGTGAAATGGCCTGGATGTTATCCAACGTTTAAAAAATAAAGATGAGGCGGCTCTCCGGGAATTGATGGAGCAGTATGGAGATTACTTGCTGCGCACCACGGTGCTGCTGCTGCGTGACCGTCAAGCTGCTGAAGAGGCTGTTCAAGATACATTTATCCAGGCGTTTGAGAATATCTCTCAGCTTCGTGATGCTGACAAACTGCGGAGCTGGCTGACCCGGATTGCGGTGAATCGGTGCCGAATGCGGCAGCGTACTTGGGATTGGCGCCACATTTTTCCCAACCCAAGAATGGACCTTCATGTAGACGAAGTCGCTCCCGCAGCGGAAGAGGCAATGATCCATCATTGGCGTGAGGGTGAAATGACTAAGTCGATCCAGCAGCTGCCTTATACATATCGTGAAGTGATTACGCTGTATTATTTCAATGAATTAGGTGTACTGGAGATTGCAGATCAATTGCAGCTGAATGTGAATACCGTGAAGGCGCGTTTAATGAGAGGACGCAATAAGCTTCGGCAGATGATTATGGAGATGGGGGAGAGCGATGGGTAACGGGAAACAGGATATTGCTGAAAAAATAAATCAGGAGCTGGAGGACATCCGTTTCCATGGTGCGGATAAGGTTATATCACGTACCTTTCCCAAATCAGGTCGGGAACGTCTGGCTTCATTATGGAACAAGGAGATCGAAATACGGGCAACTGTGATTGGTTATGTCAGTGCGAGCGTGTTCGTCCTCGTCATTGGAATTTACTTATGGAAAGACCCTGTGATGAAGCCCGCTCCATCTGTGTCACTACAGGCAGGGACGGAGCTGCTTGAAGTTGGTGGTAGTATCTACTGGAAGGATCAGTATGAGAGGATGGTGGCCAGGCTTGAAGATTCGGATCAAGATTAAGCACTTGGTGCTGGGGGTTGTGAGTGTGATTCTCCTGTTCATTGTCCTGCATAACATCTCGCCTCGAATAGAATTGATGATTGCACAGAAACAGCTGGAACAAGGCAATCTTGAGAGTAAGGCCAAGATCCTGAGCCTTATTCATAATACGAAAAGTAATAAGCATAAATGGAAGCTGATCGAGAAGTATGTGATTGAGCCCAAAGAAACTGAGCTCATTCACCGGTTTGATGTCTTTATCAGCCCGGGATTCACCATGGCAAGTGGAGATATCGATGGGAAAATCCATTTTACTCAGGATGAAGGAATGCAGCTATTGCGTCAATATGTACAGGGGGCTCCTGCAGGGAGATTCCTGATGTTTGCAGCGGTTCAGCTGTCAGACTATTATGCAATGGACGGGGATTTACAGGCTGCAGCAGATTTGCTGGAGATGGTAATTCAGAAGTTTGAGAATGACATCCATAATGGATTGAATTCAGACCGTGCGATTTCTTCTTATCTGTATGAATTAAAATTAGAGCTTGCGAGCACAAATGATGGGCTGGATCAGCCTGAGCGGGCGGCACAGCAATATGAGTATTTGGCAGATGCCCCTTATGGAGATCGCGATGACATTATTGGAAAAGCGGCCTTGTATCATTCCGAAATGCTGCTGCGCCGGGGCAGCCCCCATGCTGCGAAAGAGGTATTAAATCAGTTGTCTGAAGGTTCCAACCGGCGAAATAAAAATTCTGAGGTTACGAGCCGTATAAACCAACTTAATAATCGCTTGCAAAGTATATTGGATAGAGAGTTACTCTCAACGGTCAGCGGAACTGTGCAAAGCAGCGAAGGAGAGCCCATGCCTTTTGTTGGCATTATGCTGCGAAAGAAAATAGATCAATATCACAGTCCGCTGAGAAGTGAACCCTATCAGATGCTGACGGATGCAAAGGGACAATATCGTTTCGAGAGTGTAGAAGCTGGAAGTTACCAGCTTGCCATCGGTTTGAATTATGAGCAGATTGACGGCAGAACCTGGTCTATCGACGCAGGAGATTGGGTAGAGGTTGCCCGAGGATCACAACAAAGCATCGATGTTACGATGCAGCCGCTCATTCAGTTGAGAACCCCGGTGAATAATGAAGAAATACGTGACGATACCATTTATTTTGAGTGGGATTCGTTTCCCGAAGCTGCCTACTATAAAGTGAATATTGGTATGCAGTTACAAGATGGCGGGAAAATCATGACGTCGATTGCTAATTATATAGAAGGAAATTCGCTGCGGGTTTCGGTTCAAGATCTGTATGACCAAAGAGTTGGTATCTCTTATGAGGACCGTAATGAATGGACAACAGTGGACCCTGGCGGTGTGCTTGGCTTTGCTAATCCGGCAGGATTTTTCTTCTGGTCTGTGGATGCCTACAGGGAAGATGGTACGAGATTAACAAGCAGCAGCGGTTATCGGTTAAATGAGCAAACGATAGATTCTTTACCCTATTTTCTGTTAAAAGAACGAGAAGAGACGCCAGAGGATCGTCTAGTGCTCGACCGTAAATATGATGAAGCGTTGGAAGGCTATACTCGGAAGGTGAAGCTGAATCCCGGGGATGTTCACAGTCTTAGAATGAAGCTTCGTATGTTGCAGCTGAAGGACATGCTGGCAGAGGATATAGCATCCAAGGGTTCCAAGGAAACCCTGATCGCCTTAGAGGCAATGATCGGGCAGCGCCCAGCGCCTACGTACCTGTGGGAGTTGGCGGATTACTTCTACAATCATGAGGAATGGGATGAATACAACCAAGCGTTCGATCGATACTTGTCTATTCGGGGAGATCATGAAGACCGTTCCTACACCGACTCTCTTCATGCAACCGCACTTATGAAGCAAGGAAAGTACCGGGAGTCAGAGACGTGGTTTGAACAGAGTATTCCCTTGGACCCAAGTCATCGCTTTATCGGTAATTATTTGGCCGCTCATTTGCTAGGAAAAGGTACACTCGAAAGTGTTCTTCGGTTGGCAGAGAAGTATCCGGATCGAATGAATTCGACGGATTGGGCTGTTCTGGTTAAACGAATGCTGATCGAATCCAAAGGAGAGCCTGATTTTACCGAGATATTGAAAGATAAACTGAAGTGGATCGTGGACGGGGACGAAACAGCCATTCAGCGGTGGGAACCGGAACAGGGCTATAAAGAGATCAAGCCGTTTCTTAGGGCTCTATTAGATGTAGACTGAACTGAGTCTTAACATATTATTTAATGAAGAAAGTGTACGAAAAAAAAGAGGCGCCATCCAAGTTATCATAAACTTAGATGGCGCCTCTTATGAATTAGTTATAGAATTTCACGCGGTCTTCGAGCGGTGCGAATTCTTTCTCGCCTGGCTCAGCCACTGGTTTACCAAAAGGCATTTGAGCTAGCAGCTTCCAGTTCTCAGGAATGTTCCATTCAGACTTCACTTTCTCATCGATCAATGGGTTGTAGTGCTGCAAGGAAGCGCCAAGGCCTTCAGCCTCGAGGGAAGTCCATACAACAAATTGCAGCATGCCGTTGGATTGGTTGGACCATACCGGGAAGTTATCGGCATAAGCAGCAAAGTTCTGCTGCAATTCGGCTACGACGTTGTTGTCTTCGAAGAACAATACAGTACCATAACCAGCGCGGAATGCACCCATTTTCTCAGCGGTGGATTTGAATGCTTCCTCATCACCAACAACTTCTTTCAGAATATGTTCTGTGAGGTTCCACAGTTTGTCATGCTGCTCGCCAAGAAGTACCACAACGCGAGCGCTTTGGGAGTTGAAAGAAGATGGAGTGTACTTTACAGCTTCGTTTACAATTTCCTTGATGCGCTCATCAGAAATGACGGAGTCTTTGCTGATTGCGTAGTAGGAACGACGATTCTTGAGTGCGGATGTAAAATCTTTAGACATGAATTAACCTCCTGAGTAATCAAATATACATGACTCTGATTAGAAAGATGTCCTTAACAAGGAGCAATTATGCATATTCGATTCTGGTAATAGTATAATAAGAAAGATCATTCCACACTAACTAACAATTAGTTAGGAATAATAGTTATGTTAGTATATTAATATAATATAGATTCATTGTCAACGATCCATTGTTCAATTTATCAATGAGGGTGAAGGGGCGATTATGGAAAAATGAGAACGGATCCCCGCAAACCTGATGAAACTTCATATTATGAACATTCGATGAACAAATAATCCCAAAATGAAACATTTAAATGATTTTGATTCTCAATTATACTTGTCGATTGAGAATGAGGATGATATAATGCATATCAGAACGCGATTGATAATCAATCTCAATGAGAATATTCATAATTATGAAGATTACAAGCTATGAGGCTAGAACAGAGACAAACGTGTAGAAGGAAGAGCCATGAAATTAAGATATTTATTAGCAGCAGTTGTGGTACTCTCCATCATTTCCTTATTTATTGGAGTTAAAGATATATCGCCACTCGAACTGTTCTCCATGACCGAACAACAACAGCATATTATGCTTGTCAGCCGCATTCCCAGGCTAGTCAGTCTCATATTGGCGGGTGTCAGCATGAGTATCTGCGGTTTAATCATGCAGCAGCTCAGCCGTAACAAGTTCGTATCGCCAACCACGGCAGGCACGATGGACTCTGCGAGGCTGGGGATATTGGTGGCCATGCTGGTCTTCACGACTAGCGGTCCGCTTATCAAAATGCTGGTGGCTTTTGTATTCGCCTTGGCAGGTACTTTTATCTTCATGAAGATCCTGGATCGAATCAAGTTCAAGGATGCGATCTTTATCCCGCTTGTAGGGCTTATGTTTGGTAACATCGTCAGTTCAATTGCTACCTTCTTTGCCTACAAATATGATCTGATCCAGAACATGTCCGCATGGCTCCAGGGTGACTTCTCCATGATCATGAAGGGCCAATATGAAATGCTTTATATTAGTATCCCGCTGGTGATTATGGCATACTTGTTCGCCAACAAATTCACAGTGGCTGGGATGGGAGAAGAATTCGCAACGAACCTGGGACTTCGTTACAGGAGAATTGTGAATGTGGGTCTGGTCATTGTAGCGCTGGTTACGGCATCCGTTGTGTTAACGGTTGGAGTGATTCCGTTTCTTGGTCTGATTATTCCGAATATCGTCAGCCTGTACTTAGGAGATCACTTGAAGAAGAGCCTTTCGCATACCGCACTCTTGGGGGCCGGGTTCGTATTGTTCTGTGACATTCTTGGCCGGATTGTAATCTATCCCTACGAAATTCCGATTAGTCTAACCGTGGGCGTACTCGGAAGCGGCATATTCATTTTCTTACTGATGAGGAGAAAGGCTTATGACTTATAAAGCCAAACTCGGCCTGTTGGCCGCGGCGGCAATCATCCTGGTGGCAGTCTTTCTGTTCATAGATCTTGGGGGCAGTTGGGATTACGCTTTTCCAAGAAGAATCAAGAAAGTGCTTGCCATTATTCTGACCGGCGGAGCGATTGCTCTGTCAACCACGGTGTTCCAAACGGTCACGAATAACCGGATCTTGACGCCAAGCGTGATGGGATTAGATTCCTTATATATTTTAATCCAGACCACAGTTATCTTCGTCTTTGGATCTTTCACGCTGCATAAATTGGGCAGCAATGTAAACTTTCTGATCAATGTCGGCGCGATGATTCTGTTTGCCGGAGTGTTGTATAAGATTCTGTTCCAGAGGGAAGGAAACAACATATACTTCCTGCTGCTGATCGGCATGATCTTTGGAACTCTGTTCTCCAGTATGTCTTCTTTCATGGAGGTGCTGATTGATCCGAACGAGTTCCAGTTTGTAGCTGACAAAATGTTCGCCAGCTTCAACAATGTGAAAACCGAGCTTCTGGTTCTTTCATTCATTGTAGTAGCGTTGACCCTGCTGTATTTTGCCCGGTTTGCTAAGTACCTAAACGTGCTATCGCTCGGCCGTGAGCAGGCGATTAATCTGGGTGTGAATTATGATTATGTTGTCAAGCGGCTCCTGATCATTGTAGCCATATTAATCTCGGTTGCGACCGCGCTGGTTGGGCCGATCACATTCCTTGGTCTGCTCGTCGTCAATGTTGCTTATGAAGTGATGAAAACCTATCGGCATTCACACTTAATCACTGCTTCCATTCTGATTAGTATTATCGCCTTGGTCGGCGGACAACTGGTTGTAGAACGGGTATTTACGTTCTCTACTACGCTCAGCGTTATCATAAACTTCATCGGCGGTGTTTACTTCATATACCTGCTACTAAAGGAGAGTAAAGCATGATCCAGGTTACGAACGTATCGAAAGTCTATGGCGGCAAAAAGGTCGTTGACAACGTGTCAGTTACGATCCCGAAAGGTCAGATCACTTCCTTTATCGGTCCTAACGGCGCCGGTAAGAGTACTTTGCTGTCCATGATTAGCAGATTGACTGGCAAGGACAGCGGTCAAATTACCGTTGACGGCAAAGAGGTAAGCCAATGGAAGAGCGGAGACTTGGCGAAGAAGGTTTCCATACTGAAACAATCCAACCATATCAGCCTACGCTTAACGGTACGCGAGCTTGTATCCTTCGGCCGTTTTCCTTACTCGCAAGGTAGACTGAATGCAGAAGACGAGAAATACGTGGACGAAGCAATCTCTTATATGGAGCTTGGGGATATGCAGCATAAATTCCTCCATCAGCTCAGCGGCGGTCAGACCCAGCGTGCTTATATTGCAATGGTCATCGCTCAGAACACGGATTATATTCTGCTTGATGAGCCCCTGAATAACTTGGACATGAAACACTCCGTGCAGATTATGAAGATTCTCAGAAGGCTCGTTGCAGATCTGAACAAAACGATTGTCATCGTAATCCATGATATCAACTTCGCTTCCTTCTATTCGGATTACATCGTTGCATTGAAGAACGGTGCCATCGAGAGCGAAGGTCAGACCAAAAATATCATTCAGAGCAATGTCCTTCGTGATATCTACGATATGGATATCGAGATCGAAGAGATTAATGACAATAGAGTATGTGTATATTACGCCTAAAAGCGATGAAGAGATCGTGAGGTGAGGATAGGGGTTCTATCAAGGAAGGAAGAAAGATCGGAATCCTTATCTCCACTCATCAGGAAGCTGCCTTGAAATAGAGGTCGGCACGAATCCATCTGTCTCCATAAGATTACATAATCAACCATAAATTCAAATATATGTTGATTTATATGAAAATATCAAAAAAATTAATGAGGTGCAGACAATGAGAAAATGGTTAGCTTTATTTATGGTAGCAATGTTCACCCTTGTGCTTGCTGCTTGCGGACAAAGTGACAAAACAGGCGGAGCAAGCGGTGGAGATGCTGCTGCTGGGGATTCTCCCGCAGCGACCGAGAAATTGACAATCGAGCATAAACTGGGCAAAGCAGATATTACTAAGAATCCTTCCCGCGTCGTTGTTTTCGATTTCGGTATTCTTGACTCTCTGGATAAGCTGGGCGTTGATGTCCTGGGTGTACCACAAGCGAATATTCCGGCATACTTGTCCAAATTCGAAGATAAGAAGTACGAGAACGTAGGCAGCTTGAAAGAACCAGATTTTGAGAAAATCAACAGCATTAAGCCAGACCTGATCATTATCTCCGGCAGACAGCAAGATGCTTATGATGAGCTGAACAAGATCGCACCGACCGTCTTCCTGGGCGTAGATACCAGCAAATACATGGAATCCTTCAAGTCCAACATGAATACACTGGGTCAAATCTTTGGTAAAGAAGCAGAAGTTGAAAAAGAGCTGGCTACCATTGACGAGAACATTAAAACTTTGAACGAGAAAGCAACGGCTACAGGTAAGAAAGCACTGATCATTCTGGCGAATGAAGGCAAAATTAGCGCCTATGGACCAGGTTCCCGCTTCGGTATTCTGCATGATGTGTTTGGCTTTGAAGCTGTAGATCCTAATATTGAGGTCAGCACACATGGTAAAGACATCTCCAATGAGTATATCGTTGAGATGAACCCGGATTATCTCTTCGTTGTTGACCGCGGTGCTGCTGTTTCCACTGGTGAAGGGGAATCAGGTGCCAAAGCTGTTGTTGAGAACGAGCTTGTAAATACAACGAAGGCGGCAAAAGAAGGCCATATCGTTTATCTGAATCCAGATTTCTGGTATCTTTCTGGCGGCGGCTTGACGTCCGTATCGGAAATGGTTACTGAAGTAGACGCAGCCATTAAATAAGATGATGCATTGATACGAATATTTAAAACACTGGGACTTATGATATAAGTTCCAGTGTTTTATTATTTTGCATGAGGGTAAGTGGTTATCGGATAATAGTAGTGAGTACGTTTTACCATTTTAGCTGCGTATCCACAGAATAGAAGCTCACAAAGTAAGATTGTATAAGGAGGTTGTTACGATGTTTAGGAATCAGAATTATATTGGCGGACAATGGATTGAGACGGATGAACAGATGGATGTATATAATCCTGCGGACGGCAAGAAAATCGGTAGTGTTCCCAAAGCAGGCAAGGAGGAGGCGAAGCAAGCGGTGGATGCCGCAGCTAAAGCTTTTCCGGCATGGTCACGCAGAACGGCGAATGAGCGGGGAGATCTGCTTCGCCGCTGGCATCAATTAATAGAAGAGCATACGGAGGAACTGGCCCGGATCATGACCACGGAGCAGGGGAAGCCGCTTCAGGAAGCGGCTGGCGAGATTGCTTATGCAAATAGCTTTGTGGCTTGGTACGCGGAAGAAGGTAAACGCGTATATGGAGAAACCATACCCGGATCGTCGAACCGTCAGCGTATTATTGTTACCAAGCAGCCCGTTGGTGTAGTGGCAGCCATTACGCCTTGGAATTTTCCTGCTTCGATGATTACAAGAAAAGTTGCTCCTGCCCTGGCGGCCGGCTGTACGGTCGTAATCAAGCCATCCAGTGAAACGCCTTTTACGGCCATCAAGCTGGTGGAGCTAGCAGAGGAGGCTGGTATTCCTGCCGGGGTCATTAATATCGTAACTGGATCTTCAAGCGATATCTCCAGTGTATGGCAAGAGGATTCTCGGGTAAGAAAGCTTTCTTTTACGGGGTCAACTAAAGTCGGGAAGCAATTGATGGCAGGTGCTGCAGCTAACGTGAAGAAAATATCGCTTGAGCTTGGCGGCCATGCTCCGTTTATCGTGACCAATCAAGCAGATTTGGACCAAGCTGCTGCGGGCTTAGTCTCTTCGAAGTTCCGAAATGGGGGACAAACCTGCGTTTGTGCGAACCGGGTTTACGTACAGGAGGAAGTGGCCGACCAGTTTGCAAGTAAATTTGCCGAGCGCGTTAAGCAATTGAAGGTAGGGAATGGACTCGAGGCTGGTGTCGATATCGGTCCTCTGATTAATCAAGACGCTGTAGATAAAGTTGTAAAGCAGATCAAGGATGCTGTAGAGAAAGGCGGTACCATTTTGGCAGGAGGTCAAGTTCTGTCTGAGCTAGGAAGTCACTACATCGAGCCTACAGTCTTGGTCAACGTAACCGATGATATGGAATGCATGAATGAAGAAACCTTTGGTCCGCTTGCTCCGATCACGACTTTTGCTACGATTGATGAAGCAGTGGAACGTGCCAACGACAGCCCTTATGGATTAGCGGCCTATGTATTTACCCAGAATCTTGGGGAAGCCGTACACATTGCTGAAGCATTGGAATACGGGATTGTTGGTGTGAATGATCCTGTGCCTTCAACTGCGCAAGCACCGTTTGGCGGATTTAAAGAGAGCGGGCTTGGCCGGGAAGGCGGACATTATGGTATGGAGGAGTTCCTGGAAGTGAAATACATTTCCCTGGGGCTTTAAGAATGGATTGGGCTCAACTCTCCAATACGGATAACGCGCAAGTAGCAAGCTTCCTGGATATAAAGCAGCTTGCTGCGTTACACGATCTAAGCATTTTTTAACCTAAAATTAAGGGGCATGCTCAAGGTATACAGACCACGAGCATGCCCCTTTTTTACTATTTCTGCAGGATGACAGGTTGGCCGGTTTCCGCAGATTCATTAGCAGCGAGCGTCGCTTCCAGCGTCTTGAAGCCGTCTTCATAAGACGCCAGCACGAGGCTCGGGTCGTTGTTACGAATAGCGTCAATCAAGGCATGGGTTAGATTTTTGTAAAAGTCTGTTTTGCTGCGATACACGATTTCCTTCTCTTTGTCTACAATGGAGAGCGTGGTTCCGTCCAGCACTAAGCGGTAGTCCCGGCCCATAATTTCGATTCCGTTGCGGTGATCAAACTGGATGAAGCCTGTTTGCATATGGCCGACAGCTCCGGATTCCAGCACGAACTGAATGGCACCCACATCCGGAATGTCCAGATCCGGAATGTCATCCATAAGCAGGAGATTCATATCGGCATATAGACGGTTTATATCCCCGCACAGGTAACGAACCAGGTCCATTGTGTGGGTGGATTGTTCAACAAGCTGCCCGCCGGACAATGCTTTTTTGCGCCACCAAGGAGTGGGTACGGGTGTTGTTATGTAATGGGCACGGACCATGCCGATTTTTTTGTCCTTAAGATAATCCTTGGCAATCGCTACGGTATCCAGGTACCGCAAGCAATAACCGGAAGCTGCAATGATCCCGCTTTCAGAAATAACCTTGGCTTTATGTCGTACGGACTCGATGTCCAGACCAAGCGGCTTCTCTACCATCAAGTGAATCCCTTTCGCGGCGGCTTGTTCTTCTAAATCTCCATGGCAAAAGGGTGGAATGCATATATATAGTACGTCCAGCGGTTCCTGCTCCAGCATCGTACTGCCGTCCGTATAATAAGCTGCACCGTATTGTTCAGCCTGCTGCTTGGCTAATGTCTCATTCGTATCACATATTGCAGCCAGTCGTACATGTTCGTTCTCATGAAGGTTCTTGATGTGGACGGCACCCATGCCACCTGCCCCAATCACACCTGCTTTAATCATATGCTGCCTCACTTCCGATCGTTAAGATGTTGGTATTATGTTCCAGTGACTCGATTGCTCACACGTGATTATAGCTCCGGACTCTATATTATTCAACCCTTCATTTTGCGCTCTCAAGCTGGTATCCTCTATGAAAAAGAGCACAGAGAAGCCCCGCAAAATATGCGTGTGCTTCTTCTGTGCGATTGATGAATTACAGCTCAGCCATCGCAACGGTCCGATGACCTTCGGAGGACTGATAGGCAGCCAGAGCGATAGCAAGCGCCCTAAGCCCATCCTCTCCCGTGACTGAAGCTTCCGCTGCGCCAGACGAGATGGAGGATACGAAGTCTCTAACCAGACTGGCATCCATGCCATCTCCCCAGGCATGATGGCGGTAGCCGGATTCATCCGTGTAGACATGCAGTTTCTGACTGGTCGCGTCAATGCTCAGCGTTCCCTCCGAACCGATGATCTCAAGGGTGACATCGCCCCAGGTCGGAAACTCCTTGTTCCGCGACCAGCTGCAATCCAGCGTGGCAAACACCCCGTTGTCGAACTCCATCGTCAAAATGCCGCTGTCGTCGATGGGGTTCTCCGAGATCAGATGATCCACCTCGGCGTACACATCTTTAACCTCAGTTCCTGTAATCCAGCGCATGATATCGGCAACATGGACGGTATGATCGATAACAGCACCCCCGCCGGATAGTTCCGGATCGACAAACCAGCCGCCAGGGTTACGGCCGCGATTCGTGCCCTTCATGGCCAGTATGCGGCCTAACTTGCCTTCATCAATCATCTGTTTGGCACGTACGACTGTCGTATTGTAGCGTACCGGGAACGCAGTTTGCAGCAGGACACCATTCGCTTTGCAGGCGTCAATCATGGCCTGGGCGTCCTGTATGTTGGTGGAGAGCGGTTTTTCGCAGAGCACATGAACCCCGGCCTTCGCAGCGGCGAGGACATGCTCTTTATGGTGAACATTCTCGGAAGTAACAATGACCCCATTCAAACCTTGTTTTAACAATTCGCGATAATCCTGATAATAGACGGTTCCGAAATGCTCGGCATATTTCCGGCCGCGCTCCTCTACGGGATCTGCAATGCCGGTAAGCTCCACGCCTTCAATCTCCAGCAGAGCTTTTGTGTAACTAAACGCATGCATATGCGCAAAGCTGATCACTCCGATTTTCATAGTTATGTCTCCTTTTTAGGTTGAGGTAATGACAGGTGTAGTGTTATCGATCAATACGGGCTCTCCAGAGTCCATAGAGGCTAAAGCGGCAAGCGCGATCCGCAGTGCTTCATAGGCATCTTCAGCAGATACGAGCGGCTCGCTGCCGTCTCGAATGCATGACATGAAGTGTTCCAGCTCCCGGTAATAGGGGCTTCGTGCCAGCGGGCTTTCCGGGACAGCAACGCCGGGAATTGTAGCGGCATTGCTTCTTGTTTTGAACAGGATCGGGCTATCCTTGGCACTGTCGTAATCAATGATGCCCTTGGTGCCTGCCATCTCCAAGTTCATGGAGAAACCCTCGTGTGCCCAGGTTCCTTCCACATGAGCAATAACGCCAGAGCGGAAACGAAGGGTTACCAGTGCATAATCCAGCTGGGCCTGATGACGGCCATGTAATCCTTTTGCATAGACACGTTCCACCTCACCGAAGCACCAGCGGAGGTAATCAAAATCATGGATCATGGCATCCAGCGTAATACCGCCGCTTGCTCCAAAGTCACTGTACCAATGATTCCAGCCAATGGGATATCCGCCGCCTCGGCCAGCTCGTATCACAGCCGGTTTACCAATGCCGCCTTGATCGAGGATGGATTTGGCTTTAACATATTCGGGGAAAAAGCGAAGCACATGACCGACAAACAAACGAACTCCCTTCTCCTGACAGTAGTCGATCATGAAGCGTGCGTCTTCTTCGCTCCGTGCCAGCGGCTTTTCGCATATGACATGCTTGCCGATATCCGCGGCCATGACAACATAATTTTTGTGAAGCGGGGTTGGCAGGCAGACATCAATGACATTGATTCGTTCTGTGCCTAAATCGCTTACTGCATCCTCAAAAGAGGGATAAGCGCGAGTACCACATTTCTCTGCAAGCTGCTGTGCTTGTTCCATTCGGATATCGGCAATGCCGATAAGCTGAGCGCCTGGCATTGAAGCGTAGGCGGCAGCATGGGCTCTTCCCATGGTGCCGGCTCCAATCACTAACACTTGTAACATGTCTGTACACTCCTTTTATCTCGTGTTTCACTTTTTTTGATGCTCAACCTTTTATTCCGTTCATGGCAATTCCTTCAATGAAATAGCGCTGAAGGAAGATGAAGAGAATGATGATCGGCAATGTGGCCATTAGTGCACCTGCCATCAGCAGGGGATAATCTGTAGAATGCTGTCCCTGGAAGCTGGAGATGCCGATCGAGAGTACGCGCATCTCCTCAGAGCTGGTCATGATGAGCGGCCACAGCAGATCGTTCCAAGAAGCTAAAATGGTGAAGATCGCCAAGGAGACGAGCGCAGCCTTGGACAGCGGTAAATAAATATTCCAGTAAATCCGGAAGTAACTGCAGCCGTCGATCTTGGCAGCTTCCTCCAAGTCCTTGGGCAGTGTCATAAAAAACTGTCTTAATAAGAACGTACCGAAGGCACTGAATATGCCAGGTATGATAAGTACATAGAACGTATCCAGCCAATTGAATTCGCGCATGATGACAAAGCTAGGTATCATCACAACTTGTGATGGCACCATTAATACGGCGAGCAGAGCGAGAAAGATCGTGTTTTTGAAAGGGAATCTCAAGCAGGCAAATGAATAGGCTGCTAGTGAGCACAGGATGAGCTGGCCCGCCGTACGTCCGAGCGTAACCAACGTAGTGTTCAAGTAATAAGTTCCGAAGTCAATCGTTTGGATGACCCGAAGATAATTGTCCGGATGCCAATCGATAGGGAGCCACTTGGGTGGCACGGACATGGAATCTGCAAAAGATTTAAAAGAAGTGGATATCATCCACAGAAACGGCATGATCATGAGCAGAGCACCAACAGCTAACAGGATGTGGACTGTCAGACGACCTGCTTTTCCTGAATGGGTTGAAGTATTCACGTCTTGACACCTCCTGTTATTGGTAGTGGACCCAGCGCTTCTGAATATACATTTGAACCATGGTGATAATCAGAATAACGATGAACAGAATGAAGGCTTGTGCAGAAGCGTAGCCCATGTTGAAATACTTGAATCCGTCTTCCCAGATGCTGTACACCACTGTCCGGGTGGACTCCAGCATGGTGGTTTGCTGATCCATCATGATGAAGATCAGGTCAAACACCTGAAACGAATTAATAAAGGACATGACCAAGACAAAGAACAAGCTTGGCGTGAGTAGTGGCAGTGTAATTCGGAAGAACTTATACATTTTTCCTGCACCATCAAGCGAAGCCGCTTCATAATAGCTGCCCGAGATGCCTTGAAGCCCGGATAACAGAATGACGGCATTATATCCGATGGTGCTCCAGACACTGACAAGAACGATCGACAGCAATGCGAATCGCTCATCAAACAGCCAGTTTGGCTGCGGTAAGTTCATGACACCCAGCACATGATTGATTAATCCGAATTCGGAATTGTACAGCCATTTCCAAACCATACCGACAGCGATTGGCATGGTGATCACAGGTATAAAGTAGAAGGTACGGTAGAAAACCATGCCTTTGATCTTCTGGTTCAGAAGCACGGCCAGCAGCGTGGCAATAGACACGGATAACGGCACGGTGCCGATTGTATACAGCATTGTATTCAGCATGGAACCGGTGAATTTCGCATCCTTCATTAGGTTCGCGAAGTTATCGAAACCGATGAATTGGGGCGAGCTTAGGCCGTCCCATGAAGTAAATGACAGAAACAGGGATGCCGCGGATGGTGCCATATAGAACAGGCCAAGGCCCAGAACAACAGGCAGAATGAAGATGAAGCCCCATACCGCTTCTTGTACAGCAAGTTTTCCGACCTTTCGCTTGGTTTTCGCTTTAGGAGGATCTGCATTTACAGTGATGTACGAGCTCACAGGCTACACCGTCCTTTGGATAGGATTCAAGTCAGCTCTGGGTCAATTAAAGGTAAGCCATTTAAATGACCACAGTGCTGACTCAACATTCATGATTGTTCACACTAATGATCGGCTGAGTGTCACTTGGTTTCTGTTGCCAGAATGGCATTCATCTGTTCGCCAGCATTTTTGAGTGCCTCTTCAAACGTTTTCTTGCCAAGGAATGCCGCCTGGATTTCCTTCACTTCTGCATCCTGCCACTCGGCGGTTTTTTGGGATACAGGATAAGGTACGGCAAATTCCAGGCTGTCCACAAACACCTGCAGGTCAAGGGATGGAATGGAGTCCAGCCAGCCGCTCTCTGTTCCTTTGTACGCAGGCATCGAGAAGCCTGATTCAGCGAGCAGCTCTTGTCCTTCCTTGCCGGAAAGGATCTGAATCAAATCCCAGGATTCCTGCTCAACCTTTGTCTTGCCGTTGATAGCCCAGCTGAGTCCATGCACAATGGATGCTTTTTTCTTGCCGGCAGGAAGCTCGGCAACAGCGAGTTTATCGCCGAGGAGCTCAAACAATTCGGGGGAGTTCACCGAAATTCCCGGTAACATGGCGGCCTTGCCGGAGCCGAACAATTGACGTGGTTTAGTCTCCAGCTGCTGCTGCGCACTTGGGGAGTAGCCTTTTTCCATCAAGCCCTGCTCCCACTTAAAGGCTGACAAAGTTTCGGGCGAATCAAACCCGGAGGATTTTTTATCATCGGAAATAACATATCCGCCTGCTTGGGCAATAAAGTTGTAATAACCGATTTGGCTGTCGATGGGTGCTATGAAGCCGTATATGCCGCTGGACTTATCCGTCAGCTTGGCTGCATTCTCCTCTACGGTCTCCCAGGTCCAGGTGTTGTCAGGATAAGAAACTCCTGCTTTGTCAAATAATTCTTTGTTATAGAAGAGCGCGATGGAATCCTGGAAGTATGGAAGCCCATGAAGCTTTCCCTGATAGGTATACATATCGACGAGGGCTTCATTGTAAACCGAGGTGTCCAGCCCGCTTTGTTCGATAAGAGGAGACAGATCCTTGATCAGACCCGAGGAAGCATAGGAATGAAAGTTAGGCCCGTTCATCCAATACACATCAGGACCACTATTGCCCGCCAGGCTGGTCTTCAGCTTAGTCCAATAATCGGCCCATGGAGTGTAGGTGACTTTCACTTGAACATCAGGATGCTTCTCATTGAAAATTTTGATGGATTTGTCCAGCGTATCCCGCACATTTTCGTCCCAGAGAGCAACGTTAATGACCTTCTTGCCCTGATTTCCTCCAGAGGCATCGCCTCCTCCGCAAGCAGTCAGTAACAAACTGAACATGAAGAGAACCGAAATAAGGACAGACATTCTTCTTTTCATCAAATTTCCTCCTTGAATTCATATGATTGTTGAGCATGCGATGGTGATGGTTAGGCAAGTACGTAGGAATGCCTCTTGTGACGAGATGCCCCCTTTGTGTATGATTTTGCAGTTTAGTTTCTCCAACGACCAAAATAAGTTTGGGGCAAAAGCAGCCCCTTTGGCAAAGAATCTTGGTCTCTGTTGGGAAAGATTATATAATTACCTCGCATATTTTACAAGATAGCGTTTACATTTTTGTATAAATGATTTTTTTCACAATAAAATGCGTCAACTTTCAGATTGGTTATGGTATATTATTTTCGTTACTGGAATAAGTTTATAACCCATCTTGGAAAATGTTATAGTGTAGCTAACCTTAATTGACCGATACCGAACGTAGCCCGAAATAGAAGAATTCATAGAAAGGTTGAGCTTGCTTGAACAATATGAAAAAAGGCGACTATAAGCTGATCCAGGCACTAAACCGCTCCAAGATCCTGAACAAGATCCGCACGGAGGGTCCAATATCCAGGATCGATTTAGCCAAAAAAAACAGTCTGAGTCCTTCAACGGTTGCGTCAGCCGTTCAGGAGCTTATCCGGGAAGGCTACGTCTCCGAGATGGGAACGGGTTCCTCCAGCGGGGGAAGAAAGCCCATTCTGCTTAGATTCAATCCGGATAACCATTATTTATTTGCCGTCGCAATAACGAATTCCGTTATGACCCTGGCTCGGATGAACCTGGAGGCCAAGGTTCTGAAGCGGGAAACGCACAAGATCGCCGGTTTACAGGGAGAAGCGGTGATCGAACGTCTGTTACATCTGATGGATGATTTCATAGCTGGGCAAGAAACAGAAGGTGCGGAACGCTGTGTCGGGATTTCCATTACGGTGCCTGGCATTGTTAGCAGCAGTGAGGGTATCGTGCACTATAATACAAAACTCCGCATGGTTAATGTTCCACTAAAACGGATATTTGAGGAACGATACGGGATACAAACCTGGGTTGAGAACGATATGAATTCGATTGTTCTGGCTGAGCGGCGTTTTGGAGATTATGCCTACCCCAACCTGATCTATATTTCAATTGGCGATGGGCTTGGTTCCGGCATTTTAATTCATGACCACCTCTTGCATGGCATGCATGGCGGCGCTGGTGAATTCGGACACACAAGCGTGGACCGCAGCGGTCTTCGATGCGAGTGCGGTAATGTTGGCTGTCTGGATAGTTACATCAGCTGGTTAGCTATTTATTCCCGGATTATTACAGCTATAGCAACGGGGCGGCCTACGCTGATCCAAGAATTGAGCGGAGGAGATTACAATAAGATTGTACCGTCTGTGTTTAAAGAGGCGCTGCACAGAGGAGACAAGCTAGCTAACGATTTAAATGAAGAAGTGGCAGAGCATCTGGGAGCAGCGATCGTTAATCTAATCAATATGTTTAATCCTCAAGCCTTGATTCTGGGCGGGGACATGGCTCATGGCAATCCGGAATTGCTGGATATGATCCGTGTCTATATCGATCGGCACGCGATGCCGATTCTCAAGGATGACTTGTTATTCGGCTTGGCGTCTCTTGGCGAAGAAGATAAACTCATCGGCGCTGCTTCGATTTTGCTGCAGGACCTGTTTGGCTTCTCCTTAACAGAATAATGGATTTGACAACGTTTCCATCTGCAAGTTATCTTTGTTTCAGTGCTTAAGCGAAAAGGGGAGAGATGATTGGAGAAGTACATTCTGGCGCTTGACCAAGGAACGACGAGCTCGCGTGCAATCCTGTTTAACCGGCAAGGAGATATCGTGCACTCCGCTCAAAGGGAATTTCCGCAGTATTTTCCGCAGCCGGGCTGGGTGGAGCAGAATGCAAATGAAATATGGGGTTCGATTCTTGCGGTCATCGCGACGTGTTTATCTGAAGCGGGCGTGAAGGCGGACCAGATTGCCGGGATCGGAATTACGAATCAGCGTGAGACAACTGTAATCTGGGATCGTCAGAGCGGGGACCCGATCTATCATGCCATTGTCTGGCAATCCCGGCAGACGGCCGGCATATGCGAAGAGCTGGCTGCGGCAGGGCATGATGAGAAGATCAGACAGAAAACAGGTCTTCTGATCGACCCTTATTTCTCGGGGACGAAGATTAAGTGGATCCTGGATCACGTGGATGGTGCACGTGAACGGGCCGAGCGTGGAGAAATTATATTTGGGACCATCGATACCTGGCTGATCTGGAAGCTGTCGGGGGGCCAGGTGCATGTGACCGATTACTCCAATGCGTCGCGTACCATGCTGTATAACATTCACGATTTGGCATGGGATGATGAGCTGCTGCAGCTGCTGGATATCCCCAAGATCATGCTGCCTGAAGTAAGGCCATCCTCAGAGATTTACTCCAATACAGCCTCATATCATTTCTTTGGTCGTGAGGTTCCGATTGCCGGAGCTGCCGGCGATCAGCAGGCGGCTCTGTTTGGTCAGACCTGCTTCTCGGAAGGCATGGTGAAGACAACCTATGGAACTGGCAGCTTCATGTTGATGAATACAGGCGATAAGCCCGTTAAATCAGAGCATGGGCTTATCACCACAATTGCCTGGGGGCTAGGTGGAAGCGTGCAATACGCCCTGGAGGGCAGCGTGTTTGTGGCTGGCTCAGCCATACAGTGGCTGCGCGATGGTCTGCGGATGTTTCGCGAGGCGAAAGACAGCGAGCCTTATGCGCGGCGGGTCACATCCGCCGATGGTGTCTATGTGGTTCCCGCTTTTGTCGGGCTTGGCAGTCCTTATTGGAACAGCGATGTAAGGGGTGCAGTATTCGGGCTGACAAGAGGCACCACAAAGGAACATTTTATCCGGGCGACGCTGGAATCACTAGCCTATCAGACCCGGGATGTCCTGTCTGTAATGGAAGAGGATTCGGGTTATCCTATCAGCTCCCTGCGCGTAGATGGCGGGGCCGTCTCCAATTCATTCCTTTTGGAATTCCAAAGCGATATTCTGAACGTTCCTGTGGAACGGCCGGACATCACCGAGACAACAGCTCTTGGCGCTGCTTACTTGGCGGGGCTGGCTGTCGGCTTCTGGAAGGATCAAGAGGAGATATGCAGTAAGTGGAGCGCCCAGCAAATCTTCAAACCGACGATGGAAGAAGAGGTAAGGGAGCAATTATACAGCGGATGGAAAAAAGCTGTTTATGCAGCTATGGCTTTTCAATAGCACTTTCTATGTTATAATGAATCACAAGTGAATATATGTCTGGAGACTTGGAGAGACCACTAGGCGCGAAAATTGACCTCAGGAAATGAGGTTTCATACTGCGTGCTTTGTGGTCTCTTTGTGCTGTCATTTTTCATTCAAGAGTAACGATAGGCTATACAGGGTAAAGCATACTGGGAGGGATTTGTTGTGAAGCAGGTACAGTCATTTTCTAGCAAGGATCGCAAGGCTCGGTTTCAGGGGATTGCCAAGAACCACTACGAGCTGATCATCATTGGCGGGGGGATCACTGGGGCGGGAATTGCGCTGGATGCGGTAACACGCGGAATGTCGGTGTTATTAGTGGAGATGCAGGATTTTGCCGCAGGTACGAGCAGCCGCTCGACCAAGCTAGTGCATGGAGGACTGCGCTATCTGAAGCAATTTGAAGTTGGCATGGTAGCTGAAGTTGGCAAGGAGCGGGCGGTTGTATATGAGAACGGGCCGCATGTGACCACACCTGAGTGGATGCTGCTGCCGATCCATCGGGGAGGCACTTTCGGGAAATTCAGTACGTCCATCGGTCTTCGGGTATATGACTTTCTGGCAGGTGTGAAGCGGGGAGAGCGACGCTCCATGTTATCTGCTTCCGAGACGCTGAAGCGGGAGCCACTTCTGAAGCAGGATGGGTTGAAGGGCGGCGGCTACTATGTCGAATATCGGACAGATGATGCTAGGCTGACGCTGGAAGTTATGAAGGAAGCAGCAGCACGGGGAGCGGTGCTGTTCAACTATGCCAAGGCAGAATCTCTGAACTATGATGCGAATGGACGGGTTACGGGAATCACAGTTAGAGATATGCTGGATGGAACAGTAAAGAACGTATCCGGAACCAAAATCGTAAATGCCGCAGGTCCTTGGGTGGACCAGGTTCGTGAAATGGATAAGTCCAAGAAGGGGAAAATGCTCCAGTTGACCAAAGGAGTCCACCTGGTCATTGACCAATCCAAATTCCCGCTCCGTCAAGCGGTGTACTTCGACACTCCAGATGGCCGAATGGTCTTCGCTATCCCACGCGACGGGAAAGCCTATGTAGGTACGACTGATACGGTATACAAGGCTGATCCGACTCATCCCATCATCACGGTAGAAGATCGGGATTATATATTGGAGGCTATTCACTATATGTTTCCCGGCGTAAAAATCACTGCTGCTGATGTGGAATCAGGCTGGGCTGGCGTTCGTCCGCTAATTCTGGAGGAGGGCAAGAGCCCATCCGAAATATCACGCAAAGATGAAATCTGGGAGTCTCCGTCCGGTCTGATCACCATAGCTGGCGGCAAGCTGACTGGTTACCGCAAGATGGCTGATACGGTTGTCGACCTTGTTGCCAAACGAGTTCAGGAGGGCGGCGGAAAAGCATATGGCCCGGGCTTAACGAAAACCCTTCCTATCTCCGGAGGTCATGTGGGAGGTTCCAGCAAATTCCCTGATTTCGTGCGCCAGCAAACCGAGACCGGGGCAGCGCAGGGAGTTGATCGTAAACTCGCTGAGCAGTGGGCCCGAATGTATGGTTCAAATGTATCGGTATTGTTCCGTATGGCGAAGGAAGGTTCCAATCAAGCGGAAGCTTCTGCTCTTCCCGTAGCGGTCCTGGTTCCCTTGATGTATGCGATTGAGCAAGAGATGGCTTCGAAACCGGTGGATTTCTTTATCCGCCGAACAGGTTCACTGCTGTTTGACATCGAATGGACGAGAAAGTGGAAGCAGCCTGTGATCGATTATATGGCTGCCGAATTGAGCTGGAGCGACGTGCAGAAGGCCGAGTACACGCAAGAGTTGGATGAGGAGTTATCTTCCGCAACACAGCCGGCAGCGCATGAACCTTCAGCAGCGCCTTCCGTCTCGAAATCATATTCCGATAAGAAATTATCATCGTAGAATATCTTTTACCCAAAACGGCAGCAGGGGCGAGAGAGGAGATGCCATCCGCCCCCGAATTATAGAAGTAAGGGCAGTGGTATGATAATCTATATACGTTCACACTTGAGAGGAGAGATGACCCGATGAACCATAAAGCGTATGAAGGATCATATCATGGAGAGAAAGCAGTTTGGCTCCAGCACGGCTCTTATGAAGCTGCAATCTTACCTGAAATCGGTGGGAATCTTATTGCCTTCAGAGATAATGAGCAGGGTTACTGGTTCCTGCGTGAACCTGAAGCAGGCGAAATGGAATCCTTTAAATCCAATCCTGGTGTTCACGGTATGCCTGTCCTGTTCCCACCGAATCGATATGAGGATGGCAAATTTCCATGGAACGGACAAGTGTATCAATTTCCGATAAACGAAAAGGAAACAGGCAATCACCTCCATGGCTTTTTACATACCATCCCATGGAAGGTTGAGGGCTTTGGCAGCAGCAAGAGTGAAAGCTATGTCGAAGTCTCCGTGACGATTGATGAGCATCATCCGGTATACGCCATGCTTCCGCACCGGTTTACGTTTCGGCTTCGTTATACGCTAAATCAGGATGGGTTGGCCCAGCATGTATTGATACGGAACCAGGGAACCAGCAGCATGCCGTGCTTACTTGCTTTTCATACAGCGATCAATGCTCCGTTTGCTCCTGATAGTACGGCGGATGATTGTGTCGTCAGAATCACCCTGGGCGAGCGGTGGCAAATGAATGACCGGATGCTGCCTACTGGGAAGTTCCAGCCTCTGACGCCGGAGGAGGAACTGCTTCGCACCAGCGGAGTGAACCCGTACTTTGATTCCTTGGACAATCATTACACAGCGGTTCCCCAAAATGGCCGGAATCGAATGGAATTGACGGATACCAAGCTTGGCAAAACATTCGTATACGATGTCGGCAATTCATATAAAGAGTGGATGGTGTGGAATAGCGGGGCTTCTCGTAAATTCTTCTGTCCCGAGCCGCAAATTAACGTAGTTAATGCGCCGAATATGGATCTGCCGGCTGAGGAAATCGGTCTGTTCGGTTTGGGACCGGGCGAAATATGGGAAGCATGTTCCCGGCTGTATCTTAAAAATTAAAAGTTATCTTCCGACAAATAAAGCGTATGGATTGAAAACGCCTGTAATAAGGGTGTCAGCACTCCATACGCTTTATGTTTGACTGCTTCTTTATTAGCCCCCGGGAGATAAGGAAGCAGGCTCCTTTTTATTAGGAAAACGGCGTTTCACTCGATCTGGAAGGGCAAAAAACACGAGATACATGAGTGTAAACAGCCCAAGTGCGATGAGTTCTTCGACGAATATGTATACAGGATGAGGTCCTAATAGATCCAGAAGCGAAGCATTCTCTGGCTTGCGCATCAGAAACATATAATTAGATCCGACAGCAAGGTTGATCAGACCGACAAGCAAGGCAGATACATTCAGGAAAACCATCGTCCAGGCAATGGATGCCCATCTTGGGCGGTAACCCCGAACCCATGTCATGTATAGAGCTGTTAAGATGATGGCGATATGGACGATAAAAAAATGAAAGAAACGAAAATGGGGGAAAGGGTACCCCAGGTCGGGTGTAAGTATAGCCTGCATCGCTCCGCCGATGCCAGCGAAATAAACAAGCGGATATAACCGGCGTTCATCCGTAAGCAGGATGGCTATGGAGAGAAACAGGGTGAGACTGCACAATTCGAGCGGAAGCGAAGTGGCCGGGTCCCATATGCCCATGGATACATACCATATGTGAAGGGAGACTTCAGGCAGCAAAAGCGCAGATAGCAGGCTCCATTTCGCGGCTTTTTGCAGGAAAGGCTTGGAGGCAATGGCAGACCTGAACAAGTACATCAGCAGGCCAAGCGAGATAAGTATGATAATGGCTGCCCAATGTTCACGGGAGAAAGCGGCAAAAGCCTCAGGATACCACGGATCAAAATAGGAATCGATGCGTAATCATCCTCTCTGTAGTTCATTCTCATAGAACTGATATTACCATAAGGCCGGCCATGGAAGAAATAGGTGTCCCGAGGTACAACGAATCATCAAGAATGGTATACAGAAGAAAGGAAACAACATAATGAATACACTCTATGGAAAAAAGCGATATGTGTGCATCCTTCTAAGCATAGCAATGGTCCTCGGTTTAAGCGGATTCACTCATCCCGAGGAGGCTGAAGCAGCTAGCTCGAAATACAAGAAGTTTTTTGAGATCAGCGCAAAGGGAGCCCCTATCCCAGGCTATTCAGAGAACAAGGAATGGATTCCGCAAGGACTGGCGCTCGTTCCCAGCAAGAATTGGATTATTATTTCGCACTATTGGGGCAATAAGAAGAACAGCAATCAAGCCAGCGTTATCTCCATTACCAGCAGCATAACCAACAAGCGTATCAAGACACTTTATTTATATGAGAGCGAAAGCATGAAGCATACTGGACATGTCGGCGGCCTTGCGGTCAGCAAAAGCCATTTATGGGTTGCTTCAGGTAAAGATATATACAAAATACCGCTGAGTACGATTAACAGCCAGAAGGATTACAGCAACATTGTGATGTCAAAATATGTTCTTGGCCACAAAGCGTCCTACGCGACTTATTCAGATGGCGTTCTATGGATAGGTGAATACAAGGATGGACAGGATCATGGCGGCAAACTATGCTCGCCGGGACTTAAGGGTAAGCTTCGCGGCTATAAACTGACATCAAATGACGACATGCCGTCAAATCAGGAAGCTGCTTACACATGGAGCACTCCTGATCGTGTACAAGGAGCAGTCGTGACAACATCACGCGTCGTGTACAGCCAATCCTGCGGTCGTAACAATGTGAGCAAGCTGCATATCTATACGACGGGAGCATTTGGTAAGGCGGTGACTGCACCATTGACCATGCCGCCTATGTCGGAGGGGATCGCTATGCACGGTAATGATCTGTACGTTCTGTTCGAGTCCGGTGCCCGGAAATACCGGAATGGAGCGATGCCGCTTAAACATCTCTATGTCATGAATACCAACAAACTGAAGCTGTAAACCCTGTAAACGCAAAGATCCCGTCTGTCGGTTAATCACCTCAGACGGGATCTTGCTAGTCGCGCTAAGTCTGAAACTCACAGCTTAAACAGGCTGCTTCACTTCAGCGACATGGCGCTTGAGCGACTCCTGTCTCCATCTTGGAATCCGAAGATGTTTAGCAGAAGGTGCTCTCTCTCCGAAGTAAACAATACCTTGTTCTACCTCTGTAATCTTGTCAGCGTTGACATAGCAATTGCCGCCGACATAATAGAACTGTTTACCGGAGAGAAGGGATGTGATTTTTTCGGCAGTCATTCTCTTTTTAATATTATAGTTCCTGCCATGGAAGCTGACCAAACCGTGCGACCCGGTTTTAAAGAACAGAATGTCTGTCTCCACCACGAAGTCCTCATACATGTTGCGGGATTCCGATACGTGCTTCATCATTCTGATTCCCCCTTTTTTAAGATCAACTCTTGGTAACGCTTACATTCTAACATGTTTTGCCTGGGGTTGAAAGCACTTTTTATTAATACACCCAAAAAACCCCATACCGGAAGGGTATGGGGCTTGGACTTTACTTCGTATCAGCTGGCTTCTCTGTTGATTTCTCAGTTTTCTCAGCTGGTGCTTCTTCAAGTGTATTGGTGATGGTTGCGTTATCTTTCAACTCTTGAATATACGCGTTCGATCCCTGATATACCTTTTGGTTCTCAAGTTGGCCGCGGATTTCTTCTTTCTTATCTTCAAAGGTAGGATTGGTTGCTTCCTTATGGTCAGTTACTTTAATAATGTGATAACCGAAAGAGCTTTTAACCGGGGCGCTGATCTCACCCTTTTTCAGTTTAAAGGCTGCTTCTTCGAAGGCAGGGTCCATCTCACCGCGTCCGAAGAAGTTCAGATCGCCGCCTGTGTCCTTGGTAGCATCTTGGTTTTTCTCTTTGGCAATCGCTGCAAAATCAGCGCCTTCCTTCAGCTGCTTCTCAATTTTCTCGGCCTCTTCTTTGGTTTCTACAAGAATATGGGAAGCGCGAACTTGTTCCGGAGTAGCAAAGCTGTCTTTATTCTGGTCGTATATTTCTTTAACCTCTTCATCCGTAACTTTGATCTTGTCGCCCATCAGTTTTTTGAGCTCGATTTGTGTTTTGGTTTGCTCTTTAAGATCATCCATCGTCATGCCGTTTTGTTGAAGTGCTGACTCGAATTGAGCTTCGGATGGGAAGGATGCTTTCAAGGTTTCTATATCCTTATCAACATCGGCATCGGTCACCGTAATGGATTTCTTGTTCAGTTCTTGCTGAAGCAATTCTTCTGTGATCATGGTGTTGAGAGTTTGCTTACCGCCGATTTCTACAAGCTCATCATACAATTTATCTTTCGTGATGCTGACATCATTGACTTTGGCTATAGCTTGATTGCCAGATCCCTTGGCAAATGGGGGAACGATCAGAACGACAATTAACGCTGCCGCCAAAACCAGCGAAGCAATCATCCAGCCCTTGCCTCCATTGCTGCCGCCATCTGCTGGAGGCTGCTGCTCGTAATGTGGTTGATCCCCTGAATGCATTACAGGAATAGAAGGATCCTGCTGCTCGTGTGATGTCACATCATGTTCAGAGTTCTCGGGATAGGTTGAATCGATTCGTTCTTCTTCATTAGACAAGCTGCCTGAATCTGGTTGATTGTTCTCTATCTCTTGAGCTTGTCCTTGATCATCCTCGGGTTGTCCCGGGTGGTTTGGCTGCAAATCGTTATCTTTCATTTAATAATTGACTCCCTTCGACTGCATGTAATAAAGAGTTGGTTCATTCTTTTCTTTAATCACTTTACCAGATTAGCTGTGAGTTTACCTTAAGAAAAAATAAAAATTAATAACATCATCTAATAACGTGGAACCGATCATGGTGGCAGCATAAATATCGTTATGCAAAAGAATGGTCCATCTACAATATAAACATTCCGGTTATGCCGCATGCAATGCCAAGCAATATCACGGATGCAACCACAAACCATAGCGCTTTACTTGGGAACGAACGGCGCACCATGAGCAGAGAAGGAAGGCTTATGGCCGGCAAGGTCAGGAGAAGCGCTGCCGCTGGCCCTGCTCCCAGTCCCGCTGCTGTGAAGGCTTGAATGATCGGAATTTCCGCCGCGGTTGGAATAACGAACAGCATGCCCATGACCGAGAAGAAGATAACGGTCAGCAATGTGTTGCCAGCAGCTGCTCCGATATGTGGAAACATCCATACTTGCAGTGCTCCTAAGAGCAAAACGGCGATAAGGTATGCTGGAACAACGCGGATCAGCATAACGCCCATACTGCTGAGCCATCGTTTCCAAAGCGGCCGCTCGTCGGACGGTTCGGTCAGTTCAGGCTCGTCCAATTCAATAGACTTGGCCCCCTTTGCAAAGCGATTCGCCAAATAGCTGATGCCGAAGGTCAGAATGATACCGAATATCAATCGAAGCAGAGTAAATTTCCATGATAAAACGAATGTCATGAAGACAAGTGTTGCCGGGTTCAAGGTCGGATTTCCGATCCAGAATGCAAGCGCCGAACCGACGGATACCTTTTTCTTGCGCAGACCAATAGCGAGAGGTGCTGCGCAGCAAGAGCACATCATTCCGGGAATAGAGGCAATTCCCCCAATCGCTGTGCTGCCAAAAGTAGTTTTGCCAAGCACACGGAGCAGCCATTGAGAGGGAAGCAAGGATTGAACCAAGGTTCCTAACAAAATCCCGAGCAGAGCTGCTTTCCAAACCGACTTGAAATAGATAACTGCATAATTCCAGGCGGCTTGCCAGGAAGGCGTGGTGCTGCCGGGCTCCATTCCTAATATAGATGAGCCGATGCTGTGCTCCACAATAGCTTTAAGTGCTTTATCATAATAAGGCCACCACTTCACATAAGTCAGCCCGGTTGCGGCAATGATGATGAAGACCGTGATAAGCCAAATGTTTCTTTTGCGAATCGTATGGTCTAATGCCATTCTGTCGTCGCTTGAGTGGTTCATGATGTTTACTCCCTCGAATGTGACTTGTAAACTTTAGTTATGTCCAATCAAATAGTGTAGCATAAGCCGCCGGACTGAAGAAACATTTTGCCGATAATTGTAAGAAAAAGGGGGAGTGTTAGACTTAAAGCCCTCGATTTCATATAATATAATTATTGTGTGCTTGACATGGAATTCGTAAACGGATTGATATTCCCGGGGTAGATGACACGTTTTTCAAACATCCGCGCCGGGGTTATTGCGTGTACTATGCCAAAATTCATTTTATAACGAAGGGAAGACCCGAAATGAGTCCATCGGAAAAAATAAAACTAACCTCCTATTCCTCCAAAGGGGGATGCGGCTGCAAGATTGGTCCCGCCGATCTGGCGCAGGTCATTCGTAAACTTCCGCAAGCGGAACCGAATCCCAATCTATTGGTGGGTCTAGACACAAGTGATGATGCGGGCGTATACCGTCTCACCGATGACTTGGCTATGGTTCAGACCGTTGATTTTTTTACACCGATTGTAGATGATCCTTACGACTTCGGACAGGTTGCTGCTGCGAATGCCATCAGCGATATTTATGCTATGGGAGGCAAACCGCTGACAGCACTGAACATTGTCGCTTTTCCCATCTCGACGCTGGACAAGCAGGTGTTAACAGATATTTTAAGAGGTGCTGGAGATAAACTGAAAGAAGCAGGAGTAACCCTGGTTGGCGGACACTCCATTGATGATAAAGAGCCGAAATTCGGCCTGGCAGTAACGGGTACGGTACATCCAGATAAGGTAAGAACAAATGCGGGAGCCAAGATCGGGGATGTACTGATTCTAACGAAACCGATTGGTGTCGGCATTCTCACAAGTTCTATCAAGAAGGACCTGCTAAGTGATGAGGAGATTCGCCGGGTTACTGCTGTTATGGCTGCGCTGAATAAGACGGCTGCCGAGATTATGGAGCCATATGAGGTTCATGCCTGCACGGATGTAACTGGTTTTGGCCTTCTTGGTCATACACTCGAAATGGCCAAGGGAAGCGGTACCGGGATTCGTATTAGCAAGTCTGCGGTTCCTGTGCTGGAACGGGTCAGAGAAATGGCTGAACTCGGCGTTATTCCGGGTGGTACCAAAAATAATTTTGACCATGTAAAGGAAGATGTGAGTTTCCCGGATCACATGGATCAGCTTGATAAGTGGATTTTGTGCGATGCCGTTACTTCGGGAGGACTTTTGATCGCGGTTGATGGCTCGCAGGCCGATCAGCTTCTGTCGGAGCTTCGCCAAGCCGGACTGGAAGCCGGAAGGATCGGAGAGGTCGTTATGGATCATCCGAATCGTATCGTCGTTGAGGAATAACGATAGCTAGGTTTTGCATCGATAAAGGAGCGAACAGACATGTTTCAAGACATCACCGTTCATGAATTAATGGAGCAGCGAAACACCAAGAAGATTACGTTGATCGATGTCCGTTCCCCGTCGGAATACAAGGACTCCACTATTCCGGGAAGCGTGAATATTCCCGTTTTTAATGATGAAGAAAGAGCCGAAATTGGTACCATTTATAAACAGGTCAGCGTCGATGCAGCCAAGGAACGCGGACTCGCCATTATGTCGGCCAAACTTCCGAATTTTGTGAAGCAATTCAAGGAGATAGAGGGAGATAAGGCAGTGTATTGCTGGCGTGGCGGTATGCGCAGCCGGACTGCCGCTACGGTGCTCTCACTGATGGATATTCATGTCAACCGGATTACAGGCGGCATCAAGGCATACCGGAAGCATGTGCTGGATTCACTTGAGCATATGCAGCTGGATGCGGATGCCGTTGTGCTTCAGGGCTTGACAGGCACAGGCAAGACAGCTGTCCTAAAGCAGCTTCAGCTTGAAGGCTACCCCGTCGTGGACCTGGAAGGATTGGCAGGTCATCGAGGCTCTATTTTTGGACATATCGGATTACAATCGAACAATCAGAAGACATTTGACTCGGTATTGTTTGAACGTCTGAAGGAATTACAATCGGCTCCCTACTTGTTGGTGGAAGCGGAGAGCAAGCGAATCGGTAAAATCGTCGTTCCCGATTTTCTGATGGAGAAGAAGGCGTCGGGAACCACGATTGTGCTTGAGCTGCCGATGGAGGAGCGTGTGCGTCAGCTTATGGAGGATTATACCCCCGCTGCACATAAAGAGCATTATATGGCCGCATTTCAGCTGATTAAAGGCAGAATTCATACTCCCATAGCTGCCCAGATCGAAAAGCATCTGGT
This sequence comes from Paenibacillus solani, assembly GCF_001277345.1. GTDB lineage: Bacteria > Bacillota > Bacilli > Paenibacillales > Paenibacillaceae > Paenibacillus_AQ > Paenibacillus_AQ solani. The sequence continues at coordinate 3,016,543 of NZ_LIUT01000001.1, read as the reverse complement.
CGAGGGGCAGTTTGCTCAAGCCATACAGCTGCTGCTTGAACACTACTATGATCCAAAGTATACACACACCTTCGGTCAATATGAGGGGCAAGCTCTGATCGTTGTGTCGGTCAACCGAGTGGAGGAAGCTGTGGATGCCGTGAAGGAAATATTACGGAACCTAACGCTTAAGAAGACCGGGTCCTAACCCATTTCAGGCATGTTTCATTGATTAAAGCACGTCTATATGACCAGAACGATCTATCGTCCCTGACCAAGAAGGATACGAAAGTATCTGGTTCTTGCAGGGGCGATTTTTGTAATATGAAATGTTCATAAAAGAGTAATGATATGGATTTGTACATAAACTACGAGAATAATGCCTGGAAAGTCCGGGTGGCTTTCCTTTCTTGCAAGAAGATGATATTATCGTGACTTCACGAGACATACAGATTTGAACCCTAGGCAGAAGGAGAAATCAACATTGAATCGGCAGAAGATACACTGGATTTCTGGAAGACAACAGGAAATCTTCTACATATCGGTGATCAGTTTGTTAGGCTTCCTCATCCTCACCGTATTGGTAAAGCAGCATAGCCTTTCGTTCGATTTAGCGATCATATCGTCGGTCCAATCTTTCGAGCATCCGCTTTTGACGGATATTGCGAAAGGACTGTCCTTCATCGGTTCTTTTGGTCCAGTACTGATGTTATGTCTTATCTTGATCGCCGTGCTATATTGGATACTGGGGCACCGCATGGAGATTTATCTCCTGATTGGGGTTGTATTTGGCTCATCCATGCTGAACCTGTTGTTAAAAGGGGTACTGCAACGGGTGAGGCCTGACATCAACCGATTGGTTGAGATTACAGGCTACAGCTATCCCAGCGGACATTCGATGGCCGCCTTTTCGTTCTATAGCGTGTCGGCCTACTTGTTGTGGAGACATATGAACAGCAAGATTGGAAGAAGTATACTTATCGCTATAGCGATCATTATGATTCTAAGCATTGGTATTAGCCGAATTTATCTTGGGGTGCATTACCCGAGTGATGTTCTTGGAGGATACCTGGCTTCTTGTGCCTGGTTTGGATTTCTCGTTTGTTATTACGAGAGAAGAATGGGGGCAACGGATGAATCTGATGAAATGAATGATTTATAGAACTGCATAACTTTAGAAGGGTAAGGGTAATTGATGAATAGCAGATTCAAATGGAGGAGAATGAATGATGATGCGTGGCCATAAAATGGATGATGGTTTATCTAAGGAGGGCTGACTGTGGCATTCGGAGCAAGAATGTTTAAAACCGGCCTAGCCGTCACGCTGGCTCTTTATTTAGCCATGCTGTTTGAATTCAAATCCCCTGTAGTAGCCGCCATAGCTTCGATTTTTGCGATGCAGCCGTCTATTTACAGGTCATGGCGATATTTCCTTGACCAACTGCAGACGAGTACGCTCGGCGCGGTGCTCGCGATGCTTGGTGGTTTTTTTCTGTCAAATCAACCAATTTCCGTTGGTTTGGTATGTATTTTAGTTATTATGATCTGCATGAAATTAAAGATGGGTGAGACGCTTGGACTTACTTTGGTTACCGTCATCTCCGTAATGGAAGCTTCCGGTCAATGGGATTTTGCACTCAATCGTTTTATTCTAACGATCATCGGTATTATATCTGCATTTCTGATCAATATCCTGGTATTTCCTCCGAAACCCAAGGAACAGTACATCACGCGGATTCATGTTGTATTCGGCAAGATGTCGCTGCTGCTTCGCACGGCAATTTCTCATGAAATGAAGGATTCGGTATACCGTGCGGAGAAGAAGGAATTGGAGACTGCTATTAAATCGTTGTCTGACAAATATAATTTGTTTGAAGAAGAACAGAAAAAGCTGAAACGGGCAAAATATAGTCAAGCCAGGCAGCTCGTGGTATATAAACAATTGCTTCAATCTCTTCGCAAGGGGTACGAGGTATTGGATGCGGTGGAGAACCACTATTTCCAGGCCGAACGGTCCCCGGAAATTGACGAGCAGTTCGATCAAAATTTGGAGCGCTTAATGAAATACCATGAGCATATTTTTTGGAAGTTTGAAGATAAGCTAAAACCGAACGAAACCGAAGCTGAGACAATGGCGGAGAGCAATGAAGAGTTCTTGGAACGGGTCATGTGTGGACCTGGCGCGCAACCAGGGGGGCTTCGGCTCGCAGTAGTCGCAGCAGCCATGTACGATTACGGATACCAGCTTGATCGATTAAACAGGGTAGCTGACCATATCAGCCGAGTAGTTGAAGACAAGGAACAGGAGGAGGCTTTATTCTCCTGGCTCCGCAAATAAAGCAGAATCACATAGAAGGGGCCGATCAATTCATTTGATCGGCTGATTCATGCACGGTGAGGAAGCCGAGTTCCTTGGTGTAGGCCTGGAACAGGGCCTGTTCTGTAGAAAAAACAAAACAACCGCCCATCATGGTCGGTTGTTGTATGTTCAATATTGAATTATGCAGCTTAGGCTGTTATAATAAGCGATGGTCTGTCATTAAATATTAAAAATATGGTTAGAATACCACAATTATATTGTATCACAGACAAATCACGCTGTCAACCAGTATATTAGGGGGATGAATCATGGCTATCAGCGAACAAGATTGGCAAGAAGAACAGGTAAGGGTGACGGATGTCACCCGAAAGATCGGTAATAAAATATCCCAGTTGGAAGCCAGCGTTGGCGATATCCGTGAAGTTGTTATTGATATGCGGAAGGATTTCTGGGATGAGGTTACGGTTAACTTCAGCAACCCTGATGATTTGGGCGAGACATCGACCAACTTAAGGCAGCAGTCTCAGGTGCTTGCTGAAAGGGAGCATGCTCATCTGCAGTCCAGCAAACAGCTTAAGAAGTATAGAAAGCTTGTAGAATCCCCTTACTTTGGACGCATTGATTTTCAAGAGGAAGGATCGGGTGAGACGGAAACCATTTATTTGGGAACCGGATCGTTCCTGGATGAAGATTCAGAGACATTTCTGGTATACGACTGGCGTGCTCCGATTTCCAGTCTATATTACGATGGAGCTCCCGGTCCAGCACAATATGAGACGCCTTCAGGTACGGTCGAAGGCAAAATGCTGCTGAAACGTCAATTTGTCATCCATAGCGGCGAGATCAAGGTGTTATTTGATACGGGCGTGACCATTGGTGATGAGCTGCTGCAGCAGGTACTTAGCCATAGCGCGGATGATCGTATGAAGAGTATCGTCGCCACGATCCAGAAGGAACAGAATGCTGTTATACGTAACGACAAGACGCGGATGCTGATTGTTCAGGGAGCAGCAGGCAGCGGCAAAACTTCAGCGGCCCTGCAGCGAGTCGCCTACTTACTGTATAAATATCGGGAGACGCTTAGAGCTGACCAGATGATCTTGTTCTCACCCAACCCGCTGTTTAACAGCTATGTATCCACGGTGCTTCCCGAATTAGGAGAAGACAATATGCAGCAGACTACCTTCCAATCCTATCTTGAGCATCGGCTCGGCAAGGAATTTGACCTTGAAGATGTGTTTACACAGACGGAACATTTGTTAAATGCGGACGATTCGCCACAGTACCGTGCACGTTTGGAGAGTATATCCTACAAATCGTCTGGAGCCTATTTGGATACGATTAGACGATACAAGGAGCTTCTGGAAAAGGATGGGATGCTCTTCAAGCCGGTTGTATTCCAGGGCAGGGTGATCGTCAGCTCAGATGAGATGAGTGCAAAGTTCTACGGGTATGACTCGGCGGTTAAGCTAGCTGGCCGGATTGATCTCATGAAGGAATGGATGCTGAAACGACTGTCTGAGTTTGCTCACGATGAATTAAATGCCCCTTGGGTCGAAGAGCAAATCGAACTATTGGATACGGAGGATTACCAACGGGCCTTCCAAACGATGAAGCGTAAGCAAAGCCGTAAGACGGAGACCTTTGATGACTTTGAGAAGGAGAAGGAAATTCTCGCCAAGATGGTCATCAGCGATCGTCTCAAGCCGATTAGACGCTGGATCAAACGGTATAGATATGTGGATGTAAAAGGAATGTACCGTAAACTCTATACGGATGAGTCGCTTTTCCGTCTTGCTGCAGGAAATATGGAAGAGCTTCCTCCATATTGGGAGGATATCATCAGCCTCACTGTATCTTCCCTGGACAATAAATCGCTGCTGTACGAGGATGCGACTCCGTTCCTGTATTTAAAGGAGCTGCTTCAAGGTTTCCGCACCAACACATCTATTCGTCATGTGATTGTCGATGAGGTTCAGGACTATTCCGGCTTCCAGCTGGAATTTCTGAAACGTCTGTTTCCGCGAGCGAAAATGACAGTGTTGGGAGATCTCAATCAAGCCATTTATGCACACGGGGAGGCACTTGGCAGCTTGGAGAATTTGGTGAGTCTGTATGGAAAAGAGGATACGGAGGTCATCAATTTAACGCAGAGCTACCGGTCTACTTATGAAATTGTTGAGTTCACAAGGCAGATGATACCGGGCGGTGAGCGAATCGTACCATTTAATCGTACCGGAGAAGCGCCGCGCGTAGTTCAGATCACAGATGAAGAAGCCCTTCATGGAGCCATTGTATCGGATATTAAGGAGCTTCATCAGCAAGGTCTCCAGTATGTTGCGGTGATCTGCCGCACAGAAGAAGAGAGCAGACGCGTACATGAGCAGCTATCCGAGGATATTCCTGCGCGCTTAATCACCAAGTCCACCCCAGCTTTTGAGAAAGGAACGCTTGTCGTCCCTGCCTACTTGGCCAAAGGCGTGGAATTTGATGCCGTTATTATATATAACGGATCCGAAGAGGTGTATCACAGAGAAAGTGACCGTAAGCTGTTTTACACAGCTTGTACTCGTGCGATGCATAAGCTGCATATATATTACACCGGGGAAAAGAGTCATTTTATTCCTCACAAGGTTTAAAGAGATAAGTCTGCCCGAGCCCAGCTCGCGGCAGGCTTTTTTAATGATGGAGCTTGTTAAGAAGCATCTCGGTATTCAAGTTAATAAAAAAGGAAAATGGATTTTGATAGGACATAACTTGAATTTGGTGTTGTGACATAAGCAGGGAGTTATCCATTATTTTTCAGTATTTGACCGCTGATTAATAAATTTTTGTGAAAATTGTATGGATTAAGGCATTTGTAACCATTTCAGCTATTCATTTTCATGATCAACTGGACGAAAAAGGGAATGGAGGAATATTACTAATTTGAAGGTTGGGGGTTTGCGAGTGAGGATTAAAACGAAATTAATTCTTTCGTCTACGATTCTAGCGACGGTTACGGCGATTATCGTGATTATTGCGTTTATTACATCGAGTATGACGGAGAAGAGGTTTACTACAATTATAGAGGAGGATCAAAAGGTCATTTATAACTTGACTCAATTGGAGTCCCTACTAGCAGGCATATCCAATGATGAGCGAGGTTACTTATTGACCGGAAAATCAGACTTTGTAGATTCATTGAAGTCGAAACAGGATGGCATCTCAAAGATCCTGGTCGAGACGAAGGACTTGGTAACAGCGGAAGAGGATCGAAAGGTATTGGAACAGATCGAGTCGGGATATGTCATATACACGGAGGCCGTTACGGAGGTTTTAAACAAACTGGGATATGACACCGGCTTTTACAAAGCAGTACCGTTTCGGGTATATGAAACTGCGTTCAATCAGGAACGTGAGGTTAGGAAGTCCTTCAATACACTTATCGAGCAGTTTACAATACATAAGAATGAAGCATTAGCTAAGCAAGCTGAGCAGATTGCGGACAGCAGCAGATTCCAGAATATGATGATCATGCTGATAGGCATTGCAGCCGTTGTATATTTCGCCATACAAGGATATTTGCTTACCCGCTCGATTCAGCCTTTGAATCAGATGAGCGAACAGCTCACGAAGATCGCCGAAGGCGGCGGTGATTTGGTTACCAGATTACATATAACAACTAAAGACGAAATTGGCGCGGTAGCCGAAGGTTACAACAAGCTCGTTGATGGCTTCAGGGGCCTTGTCGTGCAGGTACAGAATACGGCTGAACAAGTGAGCGTATCGGCAGCGACCCTTCAATCAACAACGGAGGAGATTCGCCAGGCCTCCCAGCAAACCTCCGGTATTATGGAGGAACTCGCGGCTGGTGTTGAGAGTCAGCTTCAGGACACAGAAGTCACCACGAATACAGTAACAGATATGGCAGAAGGTATGCAGCAAATTGCTCTGGCGGCACAAGATGTATCCAGTTTGGCGGCAACGACGAACCAACTTGCGGCTGAAGGAGAGCAGGCTATTGTTCATACATTAACTCAGATGGATGGAATCCGTACAAACGTGGATCGGTCCGCAGAGTCCGTTCGCAAGCTTGGGGAAAAAGCCGCTAACATTGGAGCTATGGGGCAGATCATTATTGATATTGCAGAGCAGACGTCCCTGCTTGCGCTGAATGCATCGATTGAGGCTGCACGCGCCGGGGAGTATGGCAGAGGCTTTGCGGTGGTTGCGGCGGAAGTTCGAAACTTAGCCGATCAGGCCTCGGATTCCTCTGTTGAAATCAGGCAATTCGTGCATGATCTTCAGCAGGACATCTATAACTTGGCAACGGTTATGGAGCTTGGCACACGTGAAGTAACCGAAGGAATGCTTGTTGCGCAGGGAGCCGAAAGAGCATTTAAAGATATTGAGCAGTCCATCGGTGAATTGCATGATCAGATTCAGGGGGTTACCGGTGCAACCGAACAGATGAATGCCGGAGCGGGAGAGCTCGTACAAGCGATTCGACGGATCCAGGAAGTTACGGAAACGACGGCGGGCGGTACTCAAAGCGTAAGTGCGGCGACGGAAGAACAGTTGGCTTCTATGGAGGAAATCACACATTCTGTAGAAGATCTTAATATTGTGTCTGGCAGATTGCGCCAGTTGATGTCCGGATTTAAAGTATAGTTAAGAAACAATAAAATGTAGGGAAAAACTGGCCACCTTGCGGTCATGCATATTCTAGGCAAAAGAACCTACAATATGGATGACAGATAACGCAAAGGTGGTCTTCTCTCATGGAAAATAAAAAAGGGGATCTGGTTGCCCTTGCATCCATACCACTCATCATGACTCTGGGCAATTCCATGCTGATTCCCATCCTGCCTCAGATCTCTAAAGCTCTGAAAATCAGCTCGTTAAAGGTCAGTATGCTCATAACCGTGTATGCTGTTGTAGCCATACTGCTGATTCCGATTGCTGGTTATTTATCAGATCGGTATGGAAGGAAGAAGATCATCATCCCAAGCTTGATCATTACAGCGTTAGGTGGAGCCGTCGCGGCTGTGGCAGCTTGGCTGCTGAGCGGGACTTCTGCGTATTATGTTATTTTGGCGGGGCGATTTCTGCAAGGAATAGGTGCTGCAGGAGCGTTTCCAATTGTCATTCCTCTCGTTGGCGATATGTTTAAGGGGGAAGAAGAAGTAAGTAAGAGTTTAGGAATAATTGAAACTTCGAATACGTTTGGCAAGGTTGTCAGCCCAATCCTGGGTGCTTTGCTGGGAAGCTTTATTTGGTTCTTGCCCTTTATGGCGATTCCTTTCCTGTGTCTTATTTCACTGGTGCTTGTCTTATTTCTTGTCAAAACACCGAAGTCAAACAGTGACGATAAGCAATCCCTTTCAGAATTCTTGAAAACAACAAAGCAGGTATTACGCGAGAAGGGGCGCTGGCTGTATGCGATCTTCGCCATCGGCGGCATTGCTATGTTTGGCGTGTTCGGTGTTCTATTCTATTTGTCCGAAACCTTGGAGAGCACTTATAAGCTGGACGGTGTGGTGAAAGGGCTGGTGCTCGCGATTCCTTTGGCGCTTCTATGTCTGTCCTCCTATCTTGCCGGCAAATTTACGGGCAAGAACAAAGTGGCCAAGAAATGGGCTGGCTTTGCCGGTATGGTATTATTAACGGGTTCGTTGATCGTAACGGGATTTAGCGACCAAATCTATTTTGTTGTCGGTATGATGACGCTCGGAGGAATCGGGATTGGCATGGTACTTCCGTGTATGGATACGCTCCTGACAGAAGGAATTGAGAAAGAGCAGCGGGGTACGATTACTGCCTTATACAGCAGTATGCGGTTTATCGGCGTTTCATTAGGTCCACCGGTGGTCTCTCTCCTGCTGGGAGCAAATCACTGGGTGCTGTTCGGAACTTTGGCGGCGGTCTCCGCTGTTGGAGGCCTCCTAACCTTGTTCGCCGTGAAGCCGGAGGCAAAGGAAGGGGATTCCGGAGGGAATGCATACCGGATGGATTTCAAACAATCGAAAGCTATAAAAAAGAAAGGTCTTGTCCAGAAATAGTGGACAAGACCTTTCTTTTCTTTACTAGTATATGCAGTTGTGGTTACTGCCGCTTATGAGAATAGATCATAGTAATCTAATTGTAAGCCAATATGTGAGTTATCCTGTAACCGAAGATCCGGATTTATCACTATCCGTTTTGATTTGCAAGCGAGATTTGCCGGAGATCTGCATAACTATATATATGAGGATGAACAGCACGAGCGCGACGGCAGAATATCGATACATGACGGTATAGGAAGTGGATTTGGCGATAGACCCCAGCAAGATAGAACCGATGGCAACGCCAAAATCGATAGAGTTGAAGAACATACCGTTTGCCATACCGCGCTGCTGCGGATGGACCTCCTGAATCATCCATGTCTGGATGGATGGCTGCATCGCGCCAAAGCCAAGGCCATAACACAGCGCCGACAATAGCATCGTACCCGTTGAAGAGGCATAGGTTAACATAAGCAATCCGGCGATCATCAGAATGGCCGCAGGTACGACCAGCGCCTTATGCCCATATCGGTCATAGATTCTCCCGGAGAATGGCCTTACCAGAATAATGGCAATGGCATTAAACAAGAAGAAATACTGAGGGTTGCTAAGATGTGCTTCAGCACCGAACAGCGCCATGAAGCTCAGCAGCCCGCCATAGGTGATGGACATCAAAAAGTTAAGCACGCTAGGCAGTATCAATCGTTTGTTGAATGAGCTCTTTGGTTTAGGCTCGGCAATGACTTGCTCGGGTATAGGCCGGTCGATGACCCGCTTCGGCACTTTTGACGTTAAAACGTAGGCAAGCGGGAAAATGAGGATATTAATGATGACGGTAATGATCACGAGCGGAGTGAAGCCGCCTCCCTGAAGCAGGGTCAATCCAATCATGGGACCGATCGACATGGCAAGTGTGGTAGATAATCCAAAATAACCCATGCCTTCTCCAAGTCTTTTGATGGGAATGACATCGACTGCCATTGTTGGGAACGAGGTGCTAGTCATGCCGAATCCGATGCCGAAGAGAACCCTCATGAACAAAAGAAAAGCTATACCGGAAGCCCAGTAATAGCCGATGGTTGCAGCTAAAGATATGAGGAGACCAACGTATAGTAGAAGCCGTAGCTTTCCCTTTTCCAGTGCTTTACTTGATATGAAACGGGAAGCGATCGCGCTAAAGGCGAACAGGCTTGTAATCAGGCTGACTTGCAGGGGACTTGCCATAAATGCGTCTTTGGCGTAAGCCGGCAGTGTGGTCAACATCATCTGCAAGGTTAGGAATAAAAAGAGGTTGCTGACCATTAGTGTGATAAATTCTTTAGTCCAAAGTCGCTGTTTTGTGTTGATATCATTCATGTGAAACATCTCTCCTGTTGTTGTGTAAATGTTGTAGGTTGTTATTGATGCGTGAGAGAGTGTCCCAGAACATCTCCAATTGACGCTCATCAATTCCTTCAATAATCTGGCTTTCGCATATCCGTTCGATGGCTGTGGTTGCTTCGATCAATTCTTTTCCTGAATCAGTCAAGTAAAGCTGAAAAGCCCTACGGTCGTTAATTGACACGGATTTCTGCGTATAACCTTTTTTCTCTAGCAGATCCAGGATACGTGTTGTCGTAGGCTGGTCTTTGTCTGCTTTTGCAGCAATTTCCTTTTGATTCAATCCTTCATGTTCCCCGATCTGATACAGAACAAGCCATTGCTCAGGGGTAATGTCATAGGGCTTCAAGGCATTGGCAAACCATTGGGAGGCACGGCGGTAGGTATAACCTAGATGAGAACCGATAGAGGGGGTGCGATTGGGCTCTTTCAAGAAACAACTCAGACCTTTCTTTTCATGTTTTCAATAATAGTTGTCTTAACAATTATACGCCTGACATGTAAATGAGTCAAATTTAAAATTAATCTATTCTTTAAGACAGGGTTTCGAATTCTGATGTGGAATATGAAATTTGGAATGATAACATAGCTCTAACAATAGTGGGCTATACTCGTCATCATAGAGGACAATATCTCATGCACACAGGAGGAATAAAGAATGACACAATTGATTAATTTTGCACACCGCGGTGCTTCGGCAGTATGCCCGGAGAATACGATGGCGGCTTTTGCCAAGGGACTGGAGCTTGGAGCTACCGGGATTGAAACCGATGTTCAGATGACCAAGGACGGAAGGCTGGTTCTGATCCATGATGAGAGTGTTACCCGGACTACGGGTGCTAAAGGATTAGTCCAGGATTATACATACGAGGAACTGTCCAAGCTGGACGCAGGCTCCTGGTTTGGTGAGGATTTTCACGGAGAGCGGATCCCGCTCCTGGAAGAACTGCTGGAACTGACGAAGAGCCATGGTACGATCATAAACATTGAGCTGAAGAACTCGATCATCCAATATCCTGAGATGGAGAAGCGCGTGATTGAGGCCGTTTCGCATTACAAAATGTCTGAGCAGATCGTGATCTCCAGCTTCAATCATTATTCCTTGGTGGAATGCAAAAATATTGATCCGGAAATCCGTACAGGGCTGCTGTATGGCGAAGGCCTGTATAAACCGTGGGAGTATGCCAAGCTGGCTAAAGCAGATGCTCTTCATGCAGATCATCGAGCAGTTCTGCCGGAATGGGTAACGGAAGCGAAGCAATCTGGTGTTGTCTATCACCCATGGACTGTAAATACAGAGGAGCGCATGAAAGCCTTAATCAAGGCTGAGGTTGCGGGCATTATTACGGATTATCCGGACGTGCTGAGCAGATTACTTCAAACCAAGGGAGCGTGACTTTGTGAGAAAAACATGGCTGCTGGGCTTTGGATTTTTCAGCATTAGTATTACCTGGGCGCTGTATAATGCGTTTGTGCCCTATTTTCTGGAACGTTATATATCCAGTGTCGCCTTGATCGGTTTTTTTATGACGATCGACAATTACTTTGCCTTGTTCTTGCAGCCATGGATCGGAAGTCGCAGTGACCGAACTCATACCCGGTTTGGCAGACGAATGCCTTACCTCCTGATCGGTATGCCGCTCGGCGCTTTGTTTACCGCTATTATCCCTTTTCACAACGGAATGGCAACACTAATCCTCTTCATGGTACTTATGAACTTGGCCATGAGTTTGTATCGTTCGCCTACCGTTTCTCTAATGCCGGATATTACGGAGGAGAATCGGCGCACAAAAGCGAATGGCATCATTAATTTTATGGGCGGGCTTGGTTCTATATTGGCTTTTGGGGCGGGCTCGTTGTTATATAAGGCTCATCCATCACTTCCTTTCATTGCCGCGGCCTGCATAACGCTTGTGTCTTTGTTTATTTTGAAAGCATTTATACAAGAGAAGCGTGATGCCCCGGGCTTTCAGGCTCAGACGGAAGCCCAAGCCAAGGTGTCCTTCAGGAGCCAGATCAATCGGACGACAGTCCTGCTCCTGGCGGCTATATTTTTCTGGTTTGTTGCTTATCAAGGGGTAGAGACACTGTTTACTCTGTATGGAAAAAATGAGATGGGGCTGACCGAATCGCAGGCCTCCTTCTCATTGACCTTTTTCTCACTCGCCTTTGTTGTATTTGCCATTCCGAGCGGATGGCTTGGCGGAAAATTCGGCAAGAAACGAATGATTCTTATCGGTGTCAGCGGACTTTTCGTTGTGTTCGCACTGGTACCTTGGGTGGAGTCACTGTTACTGCTTCGCGTATTGTTAACCATGGGCGGTTTGTTCTGGGCATGCATCAATATCAATTCCTATCCATTCATCGTATCGACCGGCTCGGAGAACAGCATTGGCACGCGGACAGGGATGTATTATTTGGTATCCTCGCTGGCAGCCATTTCTTCACCGCCGCTTCTGGGCAAACTGATTGATGGGATGGGATATTCGATTCTGTTCTATTGTGCCGCAGGCAGTATGCTGCTCGCACTAATTTGCGTTTTGATGATACGTCATCCAGAAACGGAAAATCCAGTACAATCGCGGACCGCATCTGCCAGCCTATAAATGAATCTTTGAGTCAACGAATCGACCACTCGTCAGGTGATATGCTCCCATCATAGTAGACAGTAGAAAAAACAAAACTCTACTTCTACCATGATGGGAGTTTTTGTAATGTCC
>NZ_LIUT01000001.1:2954241-3003348 GCF_001277345.1 Paenibacillus solani | reverse complement strand
GTCTTGATAACCCGAGGGGATATGGAATACTGATGATTTTGTTTTTAAGTCTGTCTACTTGACAGGGGGCACTTCAAGGAAGGATCGGGTGGTCGATTCGTTGTTATATGGACTACAAGTTTGCTACTTCTATTAATCGTTATTCCATAAGTGCATAGATACGAGAGCGGAGAGCATACTTCCCGCCGTTATCTGTGCTTGCAAGTCCCTAACTTGCGACCCATAATAGAAATGGTGATTGGAATACATAATGAATGAACGCCCAAGTGCGAGGAGGTGGTTATCATACAATGGATCGCCATGCTGACGATGCTGATAGATCATGTGGGGCTTGTATTTTTTCCGCATCAGGAGACTTGGCGAATCATCGGCCGCATTTCCTTTCCAATCTACGCTTATGCGCTGGTCCAGGGACATCACTATACCTCATCGAGAACCAGGTATATCATTCGTCTGGCCATAATTGGGGCGATATCCCAAATTCCTTATCAGCTTGCGCTGCATATTAACGGGTTTAATGTAGTGGTCACCCTGGTCGCGGGAGCATTGGTTTTGTACATACTGGAACGTTCAGACTCCCGGCTGTTATCCTGGATGGTGGTCGTTGCAGCGTGTGCCTTGATGAGTGAATTTCCATTTGATTACGGTGCTTACGGCTTGCTGCTAATCTTGATATTCCGCTACGCTAAAGCAAGTTGGCTCATTGTGCTTCATATCATTCTCAATCTGGTGTTCTGGTTCCTGAATAACTGGGAACTGCAGATATGGAGTGTGATTCCGACAGCTGTGATTGCGTATGGTCCTCAGGTATGGAGTAAATTGGAATCCGTTCGGGTAAGCCGCTGGATCTGGCGTTCATTCTATCCTCTTCATTTAGCGATCATTGCTATACTGCGTGTGCTTATGTAGGGAAAGGAACATCAAGTGAATGCCCTGATTAATTACGAGGAGAGACATATATGTTAAATATCGCTATTGCCGTCAGTGTCATTTTGTTTGTGGCGGCAGGTTACATCGCATTCATGAACTCCAGAATCATCGCGAATCAAAAGCGGGAAGCATACATTCCTCTTCCTGCTTCGGAATATACCGTTTATATGACACCTCAATTCTCCGAAGAGGACAAGAGGTCGCTAATACCCATTGGTGTCATGGAGTTTCGTGACCGGCAGGAGCCGATGAAAGTTTATCTATGCCGTGTCAAGAATGCTTCCGAAGATTTGAAGCTGGAGCAGGCCGGCAATGTGTTCTTGCTCCATTTGAAGAAGGCAAGGGATAACGGCACGTTGATGTTCTATCGTACAGTGGAGGAAGCGCTTCTAGGCCCTGAGGAGCGGAGCTTAACGGACCGGCTCTCAGCTGCAGCGAAGAAAAAACCCGGAGCAGAATAGATAAACAGGGTCAACCCGCCCACTTTCGGGGTAATGAAGAAATAAAAGACCGAAAGGAGATTTTCCGAAATGAAAACTTATACAATCGGAAGGACATCGGTCTCCGTCTTTTTAGGCGATATTACGACATGGACGGGCGACATTATCGTCAATGCTGCAAATTCGGGACTGCTGGGTGGAAAGGGCGTTGATGGCGCGATTCACAGCGCAGGAGGACCGGAGATCATGGAACAATGTATGGAAATTCGCAAGGAGCAAGGGGGATGCCCCCCAGGCAACGCCGTGATTACCGGGGCGGGCCAGCTGCCAGCTAAGCATATCATTCACACCGTAGGTCCCATCTGGGAGGGCGGCGGACGACGTGAAGAGCATACGCTGGCAGAATGCTACCGGAACAGTCTCCTGCTTGCAATGAAGGTGGGGGCAAGAAGCATCGCCTTTCCTAATATAAGCACAGGAATCTATGAGTATCCTAAAGGCCCCGCTTGTGATGTTGCTCTAAAAGCAGTTACGAATCTGCTGGAGGAAGATCTGCCGGACAATCGTCTGGAACGAATTGAATTTATATGTTTTACTCCTGAGAATGAAGAGCTCTATGTTCAGTGGCTTGAGCAATTTACACAGGAGAAGGAAGCTCATATATAATTAGATTCAGGGGCGCCGCTTTGCGCCCTTGTTGTTTGCAGTCAGTTATTTACATATAGCATCTGATTCAGCATAACGAAGGAGCGGGTCCCTATGGTGAGTGAATACAATATGAAGAAAATAGCTGCCGAGCATGCAACCAAGTATGTACAGGCTGGAATGAAGATCGGGCTGGGCACGGGCTCTACCGCTTATTATGCTATTCTCAAAATCGGCGAGATGGTTAGAGACGGTCTCTCGATCCAGGCTGTGGCTACCTCTGAGGCTTCAGAGAAGCTTGCTGTAGAACAAGGAATCCCACTGATTCCTCTGCGGGAAGTTGATCGTTTGGATCTCACGATTGACGGCGCTGATGAGCTGGATGACCAGCTGCGACTGATCAAGGGAGGAGGGGGAGCGCTCCTCCGCGAGAAAATAACGGCCTTCCATAGTGAACGGCTTGTAATAGTGGCAGATGATACGAAAACGGTAACGCAACTTGGAGCGTTTCCACTGCCGGTGGAAATTGTCCCTTTTGCTTATGAATGGACCATTCAGTCCCTGACCCAGCTTGGCTGCACAGTGCAGATCCGGCATAAGCCGGATAAAGGGTTCTATGTGACCGATAACGGGAATTATATTGCTGATTGCAAGTTTCAGCAAATCCCCCAACCTGAGGAATTGAGCTCTCGTATAGGCAGCTTGCCTGGCGTGGTGGAGCATGGTTTATTTATCGGCATGGCGGACCAGGCGATCATTGGCTGCCAGGATGGAACGGTACGGATTTTGCATTCCGGAAACTCAGTGGCAAAGAATCCATTTGACAGTTGATCCGGCGTTCATTAACCTTAATGTCATGATATCTTTCGGAGGGTGAAGTATGTCGGATATTCAAGAACATGAGGATTACCCATTACATTTGCTGGTTGTCCTTGCCAGAGCTTATAACGCTGTAATGACACATTCAAATCGAAGCATTAACAGTCACGGCTTGAATTCTACTGAGTTTGGCGTGTTGGATGTACTGTACCATAAGGGACCGCAGCCGCTTCAGAAAATAGGAGAGAAGGTGCTGATCTCAAGCGGCAATATTACTTACGTGGTGGACAAGCTTCAGAAGAAAAACCTGCTGGTTCGCAGGGCTTCCGCTGAAGACCGCCGTGTTATTTACGCTGAGCTTACAGCCGAGGGGAATGAACTCTTCGAAGCTATATTTCCAGCCCATCAGCAACGGATGGTGGAGGTACTTAACGGCTTGTCGGATGATGAGAAAGCCCAGGCGGCGAAACTGCTGCGTAAGCTGGGGATCAGTGCAGAAAAAATGTTGTAAACTTATACGAGTTCAGATTGGAGATTGTTATGTTAAAAGATATAACCAAGCAGTCGTTGCAACCCGAAGTAAAGGAACTCCTAAGCTATTCGGTTTTTCCAGATCCGGAAGCGGTGGACCGCGCGGCATCATTCTATCAGACGGGTAACGGCCGGTTGTTCGGATACGAAGAGGATGGGCTTTTGCTGGGGATCATAGGCTTCGATGTTGTTCGAAATGAGCTTATTATCAGGCATTTAGCAGTTCTTCCCGAGAACAGAGGGCTGGGTTATGGACGAGGCCTGATTTTGGAGCTGCTGCTTGAGGTTGAGCCTAAACCCGATGCAATCATCGCCGAAATCGACGAAGAAGCCGTAGACTTCTACCGCAGTATCGGCTTTGAGGTATACAGCATGGGTGAACAATATCCAGGAATTGAACGTTTCCGCTGCGTTTACGAGGTTGAGAAAGCCGGAGATTAAATAACCAGTTGAAGTATGTTAACCGTCTGTGAATGGAATTCATGATGCCATTCAAGACAATATCCCGTTTCACCATTCCAGCACGATTCATATAATGTTGTCATAATGAGTGGGGCGGGGGTGAATATGTTGGTGTACCATTATACCGCTGTCGGCGATTCCTTGACTTTCGGGCTCGGAACGATGCCCGGCAGTGGTTTTGTTCCGTTATACCGCCGGATGGCTGAAGAGAAGCTGCAGCAGTTCGTCGCCCATGAGAATTTGGGGGTTAATGGGCTAACATCGGAGGAGTTATCCGATCGGGTGGTTCGTTTGCCTGCGTATCGCTTTCATTTACAACAGGCCCATATCATTACGATGTCGATCGGAGGCAACGACTTAATCCGCGCCGTAAAGCTTGCCGAAGGCCGTCCGAGCCGGGACGTGCTGGATGCTGCATTGTATCGCTGTCAAGAGCATGTGAATCGTATCGTCGGATCCATCCGCAGAATAAAGTCTGCCGGCAGACAACTTTATTATATTCGAGCTATCGGTCTGTATAATCCATATCCGGCTTGGTCAGAGGCAACGGAATATGTCGTTCGTTTCAATAGGCACTTAATAAAATTAAGTGACGATTACTTTCGCGTGGCTGATATCTATGCTCAATTTCTTGGAAGAGAGAAGGAGTTGCTATCAGTGGATGGCTTACATCCCAATGGACGGGGGTACCGTGTAATCGCGGAACAATTACATCGGTTAGGGTACAAGCCGCTAAAATAAGCCCATAGATCATTATAAAAAGGCGTCCCATGGTCCATGACCTTGGAGGACGCCTTTTTATATGCAGCAATTCATTAATTTAAAAATAATTTCCTGAAAAAGCTTTTTACGGCCCATTTACGCTCCTGCCGCTTTTTGTACTTGGGCAGCGAGC
The DNA here is from genome assembly GCF_001277345.1 of Paenibacillus solani. Taxonomy (GTDB): domain Bacteria; phylum Bacillota; class Bacilli; order Paenibacillales; family Paenibacillaceae; genus Paenibacillus_AQ; species Paenibacillus_AQ solani. Next base: position 2,998,626 of record NZ_LIUT01000001.1, on the reverse strand, counting down.
GATATATATCCAGAGATTCTTGATACGAGGACTTCGCCTCCTCTTTTTTTCCAAGCGATTGATTCATCTGTCCCAGAAGATAGAAGGCTTCGCTGGAGGAGGATTGAATGGTGTGAAATTGCTCCAAGTATTGGAGTGCCTTTTCCCGATCCGAATCCCGAAACGTATCGGCAAGCCTAAGATAAGGACGGCCATACTTCACTCTTGGATTGATCTCCAGCGCATGGAGAATGTCAGCTTCTCCCTGAGCAATATGGCTCGTGTGCAGGCGTGCATTTCCGAGATCGTCCCAATATTCAGCGGAATCCTCTAAACTGGATTTTAACGGTTCCAGCAGTTCCAAGGCTTCACCATATTTGCGACGCTCTATAAGCAATCTTGCGAGCTCATGGCGGGATGATACATCACTTGGACTGACTGCAATCTGCCTGCGCAGCTTGGAAATATTTCGAGCCCGCCTTATCGGCTTTGCAAGACTTGGAGATACCCCGACGAAACGGCGATCCAGCACATACAAGATAAGCAGAAACACCAGGATTGCCGTGATCGGGTTGCCAAAGATATAAAACAGAAATCCAAAAATAATGAGTTTAAACAAATAGATCCCTCAATTTCCATGTAATGTTTTAGAGTGGATTATACCATAACTTGGATTTATCTGGATAGGTATCTCGGAATCGTATGCAGGTATTGAAAGTAGGCCAATGATAACCGATATAAGCTAGTAAGAGGTGATAATCGTGGCGAAAAAGGGACAGACATTCCAGCATTACAGTTACGAAACGAAAAAAAAGGCAATCGCCATGCGGCTAGAAGGAATGACGAAGAAAGAAGTTGCATCCGCCTTGCAAATATCAGATATCGGCCGGCTGAAAGTATGGATGCGCATTTATCGTGAGTTTGGTGAAGAAGGATTAGTGGATCGCCGCAGGCGAAGAATCATCACAGTTCAAGAACCCGGACGAAGCGACCAGGAATATTCCGAGCAGGCGTAGAATTTTAGCAATGACATGAAGGCATGGTGGACGATGAATCGTTCTTATCAGGCCTCTCTCATAGAACATACAGGGGCGAGGGTTTCTCCTCTCGCAGCTAATTCGTTTAACTTCTGGGCTAATTCATTATTCTTCATGCGAACAGGCGGCAGCCCAGCTCATTTGTGCGGGATCGACATAACATGTGGTATGTTCTAAAAAGGAGGGATTCATGTGAGCGGGGGAGCAGAAGGTTACGGTGGCTATGGATATGGCTCATCTGTCGGTGCTATTTTGGTATTATTCATCCTGTTGGTTATCATAACTCGCGCATTTATCTAATCCATCTTTAAGTGAACAAACCTCATGAATCAAAAAAAGTGATGACCGAACAACATGAGCAGTCAAAAACGAAAAACCGCCAAAAGAGTTTCTTTTGGCGGTTTTGTTATGGAGGAAGCGATTGACTGACTACATCATAATCAATGCAACCTTGCCGTTTACAAATGATACGATATCGAAATTCGCGTATCCCCAGGTTTCAATGGTTTTTCCGCCGCCGGTCGTAATGTCCTTGGCTGCGGGGTTCCCCCAAGACAGCTGCACCTGCTCTTTTGTCATGCCGAGGGAAACCTGGCCCGCTATAATCTGTTTCCACACGGATGCGGACCATTTATATTTTTGGTAAGGGTCGTAGGTTAACAAGGAAGAACGATCCGCAAACAGCTGCATCACTTCCGAAGACCGCATAGGATAGCTTTTCACTGTTTTTCCAGAGCTTGTTCTGAAGATCACGTTGAATTCTCCTTTGTCGTCCGGCAAAATGTCGGTTACCGTCAATTTGGAGAAGCGTTCCAAGTCTTCAAAATCATTCACCCAATATGTGCGGCCGATAAATTTAACCAAGCTGCCTTGCATCGCTTTTTTGATTAAGCCAGCCGTTTCACTAGAGACCACGGTCATGGCTGCATCTTCACCGAAAGAGATATTCGCTTGTTTCCACTTGGCATCCCAGCTGATTTTTGCATCTAGAACATCGGATAACAAGGAAGCGGGAATTAACAATTCGCCTTTTTCGTTCATCGGAGCTGCTTTTAGACGCAGTGTGCTATCATTCATCTTGGCCTGGTTGCTGCCTGCCTTGAACGTAAGCATGGTTTCTCCGAACTTGGCTTCCACGGTTCCATTTGTGACCGAATAGGTGCCACCCAGTGCCTGTATAGCGGGTTTGGCCGGCACCATGATATTCCCGTTTACTTGTTTTGCATATTTTAAATTGTTGCGGAGGCTGGACGATACCGTTAACGATTTGGACAAACCACCTGAAGTTACCGTAATCTGCGTCTTGCCAACGCCCGCAGACTTCAGTGTTCCATTCTTCTGTACGTTCATTACAAAAGGCTTCTCAATATCGATCACAGCATCTTTAACCGGGACTTTAATCTTGGCCCCGTTCGTGTATGTCTCCTGGATACTGACTTCAAGAGTATCTCCTACATAAGGCTTGGCATCAGATATTGAAACCGATAAGGCTTTAACGACAGGCACATCAAACCGATTTGTTCTGTCCGTTCATGTGATGTATCCAGCTTCCGTCAGCGCGCTGAGCATAGAATCCTTCCGACAGATCCTTTGCGTTCCCGTAAATGGAGGTTCTTACGATCCCGCTCAGTCCAGCGACCTGCTCTTTGAGCTTCCAGCGGTCTTTATATACTCCAGTTGTCCAAACGGTTCCGTCTTGAAGGGTCACAATCAGGAGATCCGTTGGCTCATTGGAAACATAAACGATATGAGCTGCATTCTGGGCAACGGTAACAGGGGTGATGCGCCCGTTATCATCAAAGTTGGATGTCTCGTATACAACCACGTCACCGTTGTCACGCAGCAGGGCAACACGCCCGCTGTGAACCGTCATGGATTTGACCCCTACCGGGTTTTCCACAATACCGAGCTTCTTGAATTGATCCTTTTTATAGTTATCCTCTAATAGCAGCTCTCCATTTGAGGATAAGGCGGCAAATTCTTGATCCGCATCGGCGATCAGCAATATGCCGCTGAGGTTATTTGCTTTTTGTGCTTCGAACCATACGGTACCATCTGACTTCAGCCAGTAGGAACCCGCGATCTGCTTCACGCCGCTTGTTCCCGGAACGACCTCGGGGCCTTTACCGATATCCCATTTCACCAGACGCCCATCCTGCGTCATACCGATGCCTCGGTATTCATAACCGCTGATGGCTGCAACTTTACCCGGCGTCCGTATGGCATGTCGTCCGTCAATCAGGGACCACATGGAGCCATCACTCATCAGGTAGGTGTTTCTCCCCGCAATATCGCTAATCTGGAGCTTGGACTCTTCAGCAGAAGCGACCCCGTGCATTGTGCCTGCAAAACCTAGTCCTGCCAGCATGCTAAATAATACGAGAACATACCACGTTCTTCTCACTTACATGACCTCTCTTCACTTTTCAAATAGGAATATTTTTCAAACAGCTATATGGATTCGATAAAATTCGTGTTATTCCTGCAAAAAAAACGCCTCCGATATTCGGTGACGTCTTGAGTGGATAAGTTATTTGCTTTTTACACAGATTATTGAATTATCTGAACGGTCAGATAGGAATTCACATCGGATAAAAGCCACTTATCTCGTTAGCGGCCCAACATAAAAAAACAACAAAATCCCTGCAACAAAAGCTTGAGGCTGCAGGGATTTTGTTCGGGTGCTCCTTTCAGAGCACCCTCATGGGAGAGGAGAAACCGGACGAAGAGCTTATGGGGAAACGTAAGTCTTCTCCGCGGTTGTCTACGACATTCATTGATGTCGATATTTCAAGGATGCCCGGCTGTGGCAGAAATATACATCGCTTCGAAAAAAAGATGCACGCACGGCATGATTCATTTTTCATATACGGGATGATTGTGTTACGATAATCACTGTCAATGGCACGGTCAGTGAATTGAATTAACAGATAAATGAAACGGGTGAATGAAGCAGTGAGAGTAGTATCCGGAAGTGCAAAAGGTCGGCCGCTTAAAAGCGTGCCCGGTACAAGCACCCGTCCAACGACGGATAAAGTGAAAGAATCCATATTCAGTATGATCGGTCCTTATTTTGAGGGGGGAGCCGCGCTTGATCTGTTCGCAGGCACAGGTGGACTTGGCATCGAGGCATTAAGCCGGGGGATGGATCGTGCTGTTTTTGTTGATGTCGAACCGAAAAGCATCAGTACGATCAAGGAGAATTTGAAAGCCACCAGGCTGGAAGATCGGGCAGAGGTGTACCGTAACGATGCAGCCAGAGCGCTTAAAGCGCTGGAGAAACGGGCCAATCAATTCGACTTGGTCTTCCTGGACCCGCCGTACAGGTTTAAGAACGGGGATGAGCTGATGCTCGATATGGTAGAGCGAGGTTTGCTGCAAGATACAGCCGTAGTAGTATTAGAGTACGAATCAAGTTACAATTATCCTGAGAATTTTGGCGGTTTTCGTTGCCTTCGTACTGCGAAGTATGGCGAAGCGGCCATCTCGATATACCGTTATGAAATTGCGCAAGATCAAGCTGCTGAGCTTGACGAGGAGGAGTCACAAAATGACTAACGAGAGTACAAGTACATACCGTGTTGCTGTTTATCCAGGAAGCTTTGACCCAGTCACTATGGGGCATATGGATATCATTACACGTGCTTCGAAGCAGTTTGATCTGCTGATCGTAGCCGTGCTGAATAATTTGAGCAAAAATCCGCTATTCTCGGTGGAAGAACGTAAAGATCTCCTGAGACAAGCAACCTCACATTTGCCGAATGTGGAGATCGACAGTTTCCGCGACCTTCTGGCGAATTATATCCGCCAGAAGAATGCCCAGGTCATCGTGCGCGGGATCCGTACCGTGACTGACTTTGAATATGAACTTCAACTGGCATCCACGAATCATAAACTGAACCCGGATGCCGAGACGATTTTTATGATGACACATCCGAAGTATTCCTTCCTGAGCTCAAGCCTTGTTAAAGAAATTGCACACTTTAACGGAGATACAACAGACCTGGTAAGCCGGGAGGTTGATGAGGCGCTGCGCCGCAAATTCAGTGGTCATGGCGACCAATGAAACGGGAACATACCCAGAAAGCGGCGATTAACAACAAACAGATCAAGGCTTGAAATTGTATAATGGATGGTAATCCGGACCAGAAACTGTAGGTCGTATCTGCGCCTCCATGAGTTAAAGGCTCTGTTCGAAAGGCTGGTACATGCCCCTCAGATAACGCACTGACCGGTTTCCACAATAAGATTGTGATTACAAAAGCGAAAAAGGAATGCAGAGCTCGCTTTATCATAAAGAAATGCCAAGAGAGACCCGTTTCCCGCATCATCGACAGGCTTTGCAGCTGCGCACTGACACCGCTCCATGCCAGGGCAGCGGACAGAACGGCCAGCTGCAGGGTCACTGATGAGAATGCCGAGGAGCTTATGGACTGGGCTGCAAGGTGGATTTCCAAGATTCCCGATACAAGATAGGGTGGGAACTGTGAAAGCGGGTAGCTAGTTAATACTCTTGTAAGGATGGCAAAAAACAATATATAACCGCCTGTCATCATTAAGGTCTGTACTGAGCGGGTAACGGATTCGCCCAATAATTTGCCGAAGCTCCGTCCGTCCCGTCGATGGGCATCTCGGGCGGCGGTGGCTGCTCGCATCAGAATGGAGCGCTGTGCTTGTTTGCTGCGGACTTTATTATAGGCCGTGGTTGATACCTGTTTGTCCGTAGAAGGAGCCGGTTTACCAAAGAGACGGATGAACCAAGCGGCCAGAAGTCCAGAACCCCAGTGAACGATCAGCAGCAAATATCCGATTTGCGGCTGATGCAGCAGCCCCGTACCAATGACAACGAGAATGGTCATCGGATTGCAAAAGTGAGATAAGGCGGCAAGCCTGCCGGCATCCATGGCTTGAAGCTCGCCTTGTTTATACATACCGGAAGCAGCCTGGGCTCCGGCAGGAAAACCTGCTGTCATTCCGGTTATAAGAACCCAGCCGCCGGTACCGGGGAGCTTGAATATTTTTTTCATCAAGGGATCCAACAGTACGCCGACCCCGTGTGCCCAGCCATAGGCAATGAGTATTTCCACCAATACGAGGAAAGGCAGCAAAGCTGGAAATACGATATTCCACCATAATTTGAGTGCTTCGAGGGTGGCCTTGAAGGCGGGTTCGGGAGCACTGACGACAGCCAGGACAAGCAGGAAAGCAAAGGCCCCGACAAGAAGGGTGCTCCATATCCCGCTTGATGGTTTGATGGCCTTGTCATGATTCATAAGGATTCTCCTTTCTGCGTAAAGATGGCTAGTACAACTTTATGCTGAGGAGACAACCATCAGACCAAACTTGATGGAAGGCTGGAGATTGAAGGCGGAAGGAAGGGAGATACATGAAGAAGTCCGTAAAACCGAATGGCTTAAAAATAGCGCTGTATTTGTTGATGGTTGGGGTTATGCTGTACGTTGTCGTTTATATGCCGACCCCTTATCTGATATATCAGCCAGGAAGTGCTGAAGAGGTTCGCCCTATGATCCAGGTTGAGAATAGCGATCCGGTGGAAGAGGGCACATTTATGATGACAACAGTGTCCGCAAGCTACGCGAATATGGCTTTACTGATGCTGTCTGCCTTTAACCCAAATGCCGAGGTCGTGAAGAAGGCAGAGAAGATGGGTGACCAAAGCAAGGATGAATATGCAGCCACCCAGGTGTATTACATGAATTCATCCCAGTCTTCTGCGATGGAAGCTGCTTATCGGGAAGGTGATATTGAATACAGCATCAAGCCAGCCTATGTATTCGTGATGTCGATTTCCGAGAATTCGACCAATGCGAAGCATTTTCGGCCCGGTGATAAATTGATCAAAATTGATGGGCAGCCTACAGAGGATAACGACAAAATCGCCAGTCTCTTAAGCGGGAAAAGCATCGGTGAAGTCGTGTCCGTCGAGCTTGAACGCAAAGGAAAAACTGTGGAAGAGCAGGTCAAGCTGGTAAGCATTAAAGATGAGAAGACGGGGACCGAGCGACCGGGTCTTGGCGTTTTGATCGCAACCATGCAGGAAGTGCAGCCGGCAGACCCCGGCCATACGATTCATTTCGCGGATACAAATATTGGGGGACCATCGGCCGGGCTCATATTCACACTCGAAATTTATAATCAGCTCACCGAAGGTGATTTAACCAAGGGTTATCGAGTGGCTGGAACGGGTACGATCGATAAGACTGGGGCCGTAGGTCCCATTGGAGGCGTGAAACATAAGATTGTAGCTGCAGATCGGAAGAAAGCCGATTTCTTCTTTGTGCCTCGAAAAAACTACGATGAGGCCAAGAAACGGGCAGATCGGATTAAAACGAGTATGGAACTGATCCCGGTGGATGATCTGCAGGATGCCGTGGATTATTTGGAGAAGCTGCCGCCTAAGAGGTAACTGGCGGCAGCAGATAGTCGCTGTAGTAGCACTTTATGTCCGGCTGGGGATGTCCGTTTGCATAAACGGCTGCTGCCCTAACATCTCTCTCCAGCTGAGGATGATCCAGCGCTGTTGGCTTATGAATAACGGGAAGCGTGGCATGCTGCTTCATTCGTTTCAAGAGCATGCGACCACAGTCACTGAAGCCTAGGATTCGGATATATCCCGGCCCTTTTGCCAGTTCTTCACGATTCATGGATGTCTTGTCATGATTCAGCATGATGTGTAAGAGCATGCGTTGAAGCTTGGTACGGGTATAGCGTTTGGTCTTGAGCGATTCGAGGAGCGCATCGACTGTTGGTTTTTGTAATTTTGCAAGTGTGCGCATAATTCGGTATTCCAAACCCTCGGTCACTTCGAGAAAGCCTTCAAGCTGTGCGGGTGTATGTGTGAGCAAAGATTGAAACAAGGGCTGCCGAAATTGTTCCCACTCCATGGGGGCCTGTCCGTTCTCTATTTCTCGTGCCATGATGCTGTACGTGAACTCGGGTATGTAGGGTCTGGCAGCATCCAAACCTTGTGAAAGTATAATGTTTCTAATGGCGGTGGCACTGGCAATGCACGACGCTCCCGGCAGCGGGTCATGATACTGCGCGCTTTCTCTTGGTATTGTGTAGGGCGTGATACGGCTGCCCAGGCGATGAAGGGCAATTAGATAATGCAAGCCCAGAGCATTGTTAGGCTTCATCAGCATGGATTGCAGATGAGTGATATCGGAATCCGAGTCACCGAATACGGCAGCCGCCGCCGCTCCGTAAGCGGATGGGAAGTTCATGCCTTCCTGAAGATGCTTCTCAATTTCAGATTGAAGGGCCCCGGATTCATTCGCAAGCGATCGGGACAGCGGCAGCATCCGTTCGAGCGTTCCGCTCTCTGATCCGAATGATAAACAATCCACGACTCCCGTTGCTTCCAAAATGGCTACGGCACCGTGCGCAAACCATTCGGCCGGCTGTACAGCATAGGTGACAGGGAGCTCTATGCACAGGTCCACTCCCATGGCAAGGGCCATTTCGGTCCGGGCACGCTTGCCCGCAATGGCAGGCTCACCGCGCTGGAGAAATGGACCGCTCATCACTGCGACAACGGCATCGGCACCCGTCACTTCTTTGGATTTCTCATAATGCAGCACATGACCGTTATGTAAGGGATTATATTCAACGACTATGCCAACCGTCTTCATGAATTCTTCAACTCCTTGATAAGAATATAACATAATAAGATGGTGTTCCTGCAAAAATAAACACATTGCCTAACGTGGTGGATATGGCGTAGTATGGAGTGACATATCGGGAAATAATAATGGTCTGCTTCGGGTTCTCCTGTTGACAAAACTCTTTTGGAATCGGTATAATAATCTTTGTTTGTTTGGAGTGATGGATATGCTAATTCAATTTCGAAAATTGACAACCGGCGATCAACCGTTACTGTTCCATCAAACCGTGGATGTTAGCAATGTCGTTAAGGGCCGAAAGGATATTGTTGCTGTTCAGCCACTTGAAGTAGATCTGACAGTAACTCCATCGGTTACTGGTACGGTGGATGTTCGTGGACGACTGCAAGGCGGGCTGGAGATGACTTGCTCCCGCTGCCTGAAGCCGATCAGCGAACAAGTGAACATCCCTTTTCATGAAGTGTTCCAGCCGGTGGAGGATCTTGAAGGAATTCAGGATAAAGATGACGATACTACATACGTGCAAGGTGAGAGTGTGGATCTCACTCCCTATGTAGAAGAGGCATTTTTGCTCGACCTTCCGCTAGCTCCGGTATGTAAAGCTGACTGCAAGGGACTTTGCCCGAATTGCGGCAAGGACCTGAATGAAAGCACATGCGATTGTGATACGGAAGTGATCGATCCAAGGCTTGCCGGACTGAAAGACTTCTTTAAATGATGATGGATATGGCACCCGTGTTAGCGGGTTGAACTGATAAGGAGGTGGGAACATGGCAGTACCTCAACGTAGAACGTCCAAAACACGTCGTGACAAGCGTCGTACTCATTTTAAGCTGGCTGTGCCAGGCATGGTGAAATGCGAGCAATGTGGTGAATTGAAACTTGCTCACCGCGTATGTAAAGTATGCGGAACGTATAAAGCAAGAGAGATCATCAAACAATAGTTTTTTCAATAAGTAGTACTTCATCTTTGGTGAGGTGCTATTTTTTTTGTCTGAAGCCCCCTTTCTTTTTCACGTGACATGATTTATACTTTATTTTAGTACCAGGTTCTAATATTTGCGGCTAATTTACATATATAGTAGGTTTGAAGAATGGCGGCTTTCATAGCGGCAGAAGGAGTTGTTTCGTCATCGATCGTTTATCCAAGAAAGACCGTCACCAGCGGCTGATTCAGCTGATCGACGAGAATCCCTTTGTTACGGACCGCGAGTTGACTCGCCAACTTAAAGTCAGCATTCAGACGATTCGCCTTGACCGAATGGAACTTGGTATCCCGGAGCTTCGCGAACGAATGAAACAAATGGCCGAGCATTCCTATGATCAGGTTCGTTCCCTGTCCCTTGAAGAAGTGATCGGGGATGTCGTGGACTTGCAATTGGACAAGAGCGGTATATCGATATTCGAAATCCGAGAAGAGCATGTATTCAGCAAAACACGGATTGCCCGGGGGCATTATGTGTTTGCGCAAGCCAATTCACTTGCCGTTGCCGTAATCAATGATGAAATTGCGTTAACGTCCTCAGCCGATATACGGTTCTTGAGACAAGTGCATCTGGGCGAGAAGTGCATCGCCAAAGCCTACGTCAGGTCCATTCCAGGTCAGAAGGGAAAGGCCAAGGTGGAAGTGTTTACTTATGTCGCTGATGAAATGGTGTTTCAGGGGAATTTCGTAATCTACCGATCGACAGGAGAATGACATAAGTATAGGAGGAAGTTTGGCATGAGAATTGTGGTTGATGCAATGGGCGGCGACAACGCCCCCCAGAGTAATGTGGAGGGCGCACTGATTGCTGCGCGGGAATGGAGCGATACCGAGATCATTCTCGTGGGTGATGAAGTGCGGATTGGAGCGCTGCTCAAGGATAAGCCGTCCAATTTGAAGGTTGTTCATGCCAGTGAAGTCATTGAGGCTGAGGATGAGCCGGTGAAGGCTGTTCGCCGGAAAAAAGACGCCTCCATGGTCATTGCGGGTCGTATGATTCGTGAAGGTGAGGCGGACGCCATGATCTCGTCTGGAAACACGGGAGCTCTTATGACGACCGGTCTGCTCGTCGTGGGCAGAATGAACGGAATCGAGCGCCCTGCGCTGGCACCCATGATTCCTACTCTTGACGGTAAAGGGATGCTTGCCCTGGACCTCGGCGCTAATATGGACTCGAAGCCTGAGCATTTGCAGCAGTATGCCTTAATGGGCAGTCTGTATCGCGAGAAGGTGCATGGAATCGCTAAACCGCGGGTTGGCCTGTTGAACGTCGGAACTGAGCCTGGCAAGGGCAATGAATTGACGAAGCATGCTTATCCGCTGCTGGAAGAACTGCCTATTCATTTTGTTGGTAACGTCGAGTCCCGCGATGTCATGAATGGGGTATGTGACGTGCTCGTGTGTGACGGGTTCTCTGGCAATATTTTGTTGAAATCGATTGAAGGAACAGCTGGTGCACTCTTTTCGCTGTTGAAAGAGCAGTTCAGCAAGTCGCTTAAGACCAAGATGGCTGCCGCCTTGATGATGCCGGAGCTTCGGAGCTTGAAATCGACGCTCGATTATAAAGAGCATGGCGGAGCACCCTTGCTTGGCCTAAGCGGCTTGGTTGTCAAAAGCCACGGTTCTTCAGATGCAAATGCAGTCAAGAATGGCATTCGTCAAGCGCGAACAGCGCTTCAGAATCGGCTGGTAGAGAGCATTTCGAATGAAATCAGCGGGAAGTGAGTGAGGAAATGAACAATTTACGTCCGGTCGGTATTATCGGCACAGGCAAATACGTACCTGAAAAGATATTGTCGAATAGCGATTTAGAGAAAATGGTAGATACAAGTGATGAGTGGATTGTCTCGATGACTGGGATTCGTGAGCGTCATATCGCTGCCCCGAATGAAGCGACGTCAGATATGGCTTATCATGCGGCAGTGAATGCATTGAAATCCGCCGGTATGGCAGCTGAGGATCTGGAATTGATTATTGTGGCGACGATTACGCCGGATATGTTCTTCCCGTCCACGGCATGCTTGCTTCAGGATCGCCTTGGAGCCAAGAAAGCTGCTGCCTTTGACCTGTCGGCAGCCTGCTCAGGTTTTGTATATGGCCTGGCAACAGCCACAAATTTCGTGAAAACTGGCATGTACAATAACGCTCTGGTAATTGGAGTGGATTGCTTGTCCCGCATCACGGATTACACGGATCGCAATACCTGCGTTCTGTTTGGCGACGGAGCTGGAGCTGCCATTGTCGGCGAGGTGCCGCAAGGTCGTGGATTCCAAGCTTTTGATCTGGGCGCGGAAGGCGCAGGCGGAGCACATCTGTATATTGAGGCAGGAGGTTCAAGATTGCCGGCTTCCGCTGAAACGATCAACACAAATAAACATTATATTTACATGAATGGCCGCGAGGTGTTTAAATTTGCTGTGCGCGTGATGGGCTCTGCGACAGAAGCTGTATTAAACAAAGCGGGTCTCGACAAAAAAGATGTTGACTTATTCATCCCTCATCAAGCGAACATCCGAATTATTAAATCGGCTATGGAGCGGTTGGAACTTCCGGAAGAGAAGGTCGTGATCAATGTCGACAAATATGCGAACACGTCGGCTGCTTCCGTACCGTTGGCTCTTGTAGAAGCGCAGGAGTCCGGTCGTTTAAAAGAAGGAGATAAAGTGTTGATGGTAGGTTTTGGCGGCGGATTAACATGGGGTTCCTCCGTGCTGATCTGGTAACCAAACGTTTAGACCTAGTGAAATAAGAGAAGGGAGTCAACGATTGTGGGTAAGACAGCATTTATATTTCCAGGTCAAGGCGCTCAGTCCGTCGGAATGGGAAAGGATGCCTACGATGCGGTTCCTTCCGCAAGGGATCTTTTTCAAACAGCGGATGATCAGCTTGGATTTGCACTCAGCTCCATTATTTTTAATGGTCCTGATGAAGAATTGAAACAAACGGCAAACACTCAGCCGGCTCTGTTAGCGACCAGCGTGGCTTACTTGGAAGCTATTCGCGACAAGGGGATCGAACCCGATTACGTTGCGGGACACTCCCTGGGCGAATACAGCGCGCTTGTATGCGCAGGCGTACTTTCGTTTGAAGAAGCTGTATCGATCGTCAGAGCTCGCGGAGAATACATGGAGGCAGCTGTTCCAGGAGGACAAGGTGCAATGGCTGCCGTGCTTGGTGCAGACCGCGAGGCTTTATCCGAGCTGTGCAAGAATATCACCGCAGAGGGACATGTTGTAGAACTTGCGAACATGAACTGTCCGGGGCAAATCGTCATCTCGGGATCCGCTTCAGGTGTTGCAGCTGCTGCTGAAAGAGTCAAGGAGGCTGGCGGCAAGCGGGCCATCCCGCTCGAAGTCAGCGGACCTTTCCATTCATCCATGATGAAGGAGGCGGCTGAGCGGCTGGCTGGCAAACTGGACCAGGCCTCATTCAACGCCCCTTCCGTACCGGTGGTAGCCAATGTGACAGCTCGTCCGGTGGAGGATGCCGCTGCCATACGCGGTTTGCTGGTGGAGCAAGTATATTCTCCTGTACTATGGCATGACAGCGTGGAATGGATGATCGCTCAAGGCGTGGATACCTTCGTCGAAATTGGTCCTGGCAGTGTCCTCAGCGGTCTGATTAAGAAGATTGACAAATCCGTCAAAGTCATTAATGTAAATAGTCTGGACAGTATCAGCAATTTGGAGACGGTCGTATAAATAACGATGATGAAAGTCAGATGACTCTGGAAAGGAGGAACAGGTATGAGTGAAGCTCTAAAAGGACAGACTGCGCTTGTTACGGGTGCTTCCCGGGGCATTGGCCGGAGCATTGCTCTTGGGCTAGCCGACTTGGGCGCTAACGTGGCTGTCAATTATGCAGGAAGCGAAGCGGCTGCTGCAGAAGTTGTGGAAGCGATCCAGGCTAAGGGCGTATCGGCCATCGCCATTAAGTCTAATGTTGGACGGGCCGAAGAAGCCGATGCTATGGTCAAGCAGGTGCTCGAGACTTTTGGTCGAATTGATATTCTGGTGAATAATGCGGGGATTACTAGAGACAACCTAATCATGCGCATGAAGGAAGAGGAGTTCGATCAGGTGATCGAAACGAATCTGAAAGGGGTATTCAATTGCCTCAAAGCGGTAACGCGTCCCATGATGAAGCAACGTTATGGACGTATTATCAATATATCCTCCGTCGTTGGGGCGCTTGGCAATCCGGGACAAGCCAACTATGTCGCGGCCAAAGCCGGTGTTATCGGCCTGACGAAATCTGCTGCACGTGAACTGGCTTCCCGCGGGATTACCGTAAATGCAGTGGCGCCCGGTTTTATCGATACTGATATGACCCGGGAACTTTCTGAGGATATGAGAGAAGGCCTGCTTGGCGGAATACCGCTGGCCCGTTTGGGTCAGCCGGAAGAAATTGCCGGTGTGGTTGCTTTTCTAGCATCTTCCAGCGCATCTTATATGACTGGACAGGTGCTGCATGTGGATGGCGGTATGTATATGTAGAGGCCGCTAAATGCTCAGGTATGGACTACTGGGCACTTCAATCGTTTTCAAATGCCTTCTATGGCAATTTGAAGTCATATCTCGTATAATTACCAAGAGGAGGTGAGCCGGATGTCCGATGTATTGGAACGCGTGAAACGCATCGTTATCGACCGCCTGGGTGTTGACGAAGCTGATGTAACATTAGAAGCATCTTTCAAAGACGACCTTGGAGCTGATTCTCTCGATGTAGTTGAATTGGTGATGGAGTTGGAAGATGAGTTTGATATGGAGATCTCTGATGAAGATGCAGAGAAAATTACGACCGTAGGTGAAGTTGTAAATTACATACAATCTCATACCTAAGTCTTTACAGTTAAGTCCCGTTCTTTAGCAAGGCGGGACTTCTCCACATTCAATAATAGCTTCAATGCGAACAAGTGATAGATTATTACTGCCTTCGTTTATCTAGAACCTGTTGCTTGGGGTGTTCAGATGGACAGGCAGTCCATATAGAGGTGAACCTGGTTTGAAACAAAGAGTCGTTATAACGGGAATGGGAGTCATGACTTCCATCGGTCAGGATCTTGATACATTCTGGAATAGTTTGATGGAAGGCAAATCTGGCGTATCCCGCATCGAAGCGTTTGACGTGAGTGATTACACGACCCAGATTGCTGCATCCATGAAGGATTTCAACCCGGAAGATTACATGGACCGCAAGGAAGCCCGCAAGATGGACCGTTTTGTGCAGCTTGCGGTTGCTGCCGGCTCCAAAGCCCTCGAGGACAGCGGACTTGAGATTGGTGTAAACGCCGATGCAGAGCGGGTTGGCGTTTCGATAGGTTCGGGTATCGGTGGTTTGGGAACATGGGAAGATCAGCATAATATTCTTCTGGAGAAGGGTCCGAAGCGTGTCAGCCCATTCTTTATTCCGATGATGATCGCGAACATGGCCTCAGGCCAAATGTCGATCAATCTGGGAGCCAAGGGCCCTAACACCACACAGGTTACTGCTTGTGCTACGGGTACGCATTCAATCGGTGATTCATACCGCTTGATTCAGCGCGGCGATGCAGATGTCATGATCTGCGGCGGAGCGGAAGCCACCATTCGTCCGACTGGGATGGCAGGTTTCTGCGCCATGCGTGCGATGTCTACCCGCAATGATGAACCGGAGAAGGCCAGCCGACCATTCGATACAGGCCGCGACGGTTTTGTCATGGGCGAGGGCGCAGGTGTACTCGTGATCGAATCCCTGGAGCATGCATTGAAACGCGGTGCTAAAATTTACGCCGAAGTGCTTGGCTATGGCCTGAGTGCCGATGCCCATCATATTACCGAGCCGGATCCGGATGGAGCAGCTCGCTGCATGAAGATGGCGATTCGTGATGCGGGCATATCGCCTGAAGAGGTGGATTACATTAATGCCCACGGTACTTCAACTCCGGTTGGTGACCGTTCCGAAACGAAGGCTGTGAAGATGGCTCTTGGCGACCATGCCTATAAAGTGGCCGTGAGTTCAACGAAATCGATGACAGGCCATTTGCTGGGAGCTGCTGGCGGCGTCGAAGCGGTTATTTGTGGACTGAGCTTGAAGAACCAAATCATTGCACCAACGATTAACCTGGAGGATCAGGATCCGGAATGCGATCTTGATTACGTACCTAACCACCCGCGCAAAGCCGATTTGGATATCGTAATGTCCAATTCGTTCGGATTTGGCGGACATAATGCTACGATTATCCTGAAAAAATACGCCGAATAAGGGGACAGTGTGTTGAGTGGAGATCTGAAGCAGTTACAGCATAAACTTCAAATCCAGTTTCGCAATGCAATGCTGTTGAAGCAGGCCTTTACCCACGCGTCTTATGTAAACGAACATCGCTTCAGTCAGAGTCAGGACAACGAGCGTCTTGAATTTTTGGGAGATGCGGTTCTGGAGCTGACCGTCAGCGAATTCTTGTACAACCTTTTTCCAGACCGACCTGAAGGTGAATTAACCAAGCTGCGGGCCGCTATCGTGTGCGAGCCCTCTCTGGTGCAATTCGCAGTTGGTCTGGATTTTGGACGTTACGTTCTGCTAGGAAAAGGAGAGGAAATGACGGGCGGACGCACTCGCCCGGCTCTTCTGGCTGACGTATTTGAATCATTTGTGGGGGCGCTTTATCTGGATCAGGGGTTGGAAGCGGTTCGTTGTTTTTTGAGCGACCACGTCTTCCCGACGGTGACCGTCAACGGTCGTCCGCAGATGAGCGACTATAAGACCGAGCTTCAGGAACTGACCCAGCATCACGGCATGGGCGCACTGGAATATCGTATCGTAGAAGAGCGAGGACCGGCACATGAGCGGGAGTTTGTCTCGGAAGTATACATGGGAAGCGAATGTCTTGGACGCGGAAGCGGCAGATCCAAGAAAGAAGCCGAGCAGCAAGCAGCGGCAGTAGCCTTAAAGCAGCTGAAACGTGCGGATGCCTAAAGCTTCGCTGATGTGATGACAAACAAAGAGCAAAGAGCAGTCAAGCGGATAACCGGACCCGGATTAGGATGACTGTTTTTTGCTCTTTTCGTTGTCTGTCTTTGGTATAAGGATGAGTGCTTCTCTTGGATGTACTGCGTCCAAAGAAGGCGGTGAAGCCGATTCTACTTATGGTACAATAGCAGGAGAGGTGATAGGTCGAATATGTTTTTGAAACGGATTGAGTTAGCGGGATTTAAATCATTCGCCGACAAGACGGAAATGGAATTTGTTCGGGGCATTACCGCCGTTGTAGGTCCGAATGGCAGCGGCAAGAGCAATATTTCCGACGGCATCCGCTGGGTGCTTGGCGAGCAGAGTGCCAAATCCCTTCGCGGCGGCAAAATGGAAGACATTATCTTTGCCGGGAGCGATGCGCGTAAAGCGGTCAACTATGGCGAGGTTTCTCTTACACTGGATAATGTTGACCATGTATTACCGCTGGATTTTAATGAGGTCACCGTAACCAGACGAGTGCACCGCAGCGGGGATAGCGAGTATTTCATCAATAGGCAATCATGCCGTTTAAAAGATATCACCGAGCTGTTCATGGACACTGGAATAGGTAAAGAAGCTTACTCCATCATTGGACAAGGCCGTATTGAGGAAATTCTGAGCACAAGATCTGAAGATCGCCGGGGGATTTTTGAGGAAGCATCCGGTATCGTTAAATATAAATCTCGTAAAAAAGAGTCTGTACGCAAGCTGGATGAAACGGAGCAAAATCTGCTGCGCATCCACGATCTGGTGACGGAGCTCGAGGATCAGATTGGACCGCTGAAAGAGCAGTCCGAGAAAGCGATCCGTTATAAAGAGCTTCGGGAGGATCTCAAGCATAAGGAAATATCGCTGTATGTGTATCAAATTGAACAGATACATACCTCATGGAGCGAGGCCAATACCAAGCTGGAACAGTTGAAGGAAGAACAGCTTGCACTGTCCACTGTAGTATCCGCTCACGATGCCAAGCTGGAGAGCGACAGATCGGCACTTCGCCAGCTGGAACAGGAAGTTGAGGATCTTCAGAATCAACTGCTCCAATTCAGTGAACTGTTTGAGAAAAGCGAGGGCTATGGCGAGGTACTCAAGGAACGCCGCCGTAATCTGGAGCGTACGCGTGAACAATTGGAGGACAGCTTGCATTCTGGCGATCAACGCTTGAGCGAGCGGGTAGGCGAGCTTACAAGAATGAAGAGCAAGCTGCAGGAGCTGCAGCTTGAATTGACCTCGGTCCGGGATCAGCTGTCAGCGGAAGAAGCGAAGCTGGTGGGCGTAACCGGTGGAATCAGTCAGCAGCAGGAAGAGAGCTTGAAGGGGAATTTGCTGGAGCTCATGAACCAAATGGCTCAGGCCCGGAATGAAATCCGATACGCCGACCAGCAGCAAGAAGCGCTGGATCGACGAATGAATCGGGCCCAGGAGGAGTCCGGTAAATGGGAAACCCTGAAAGAAGATCTGCTCCGCCGCAAAGAGAGCATCGATCGAAGTATTGAACGCTTCGGCAAAGAAATTGCGGACCTTCGCAGCGGTTACATCAGCGAGAGCGAGCGGTATCAATCCCTGCAGAAACTGCAGGAGGAGACGCAGGGAGCCCTTCGGAAATGGGAACAGAAGCGGGAAGCGCAAATTTCCCGGCGGGATACCATGAAAGAGCTTCAGGACGACTTTGATGGATTTATGCTGGGCGTCAAGGAAGTACTGAAGGCTTCCCGTAAATCCATGCTTCATGGTGTTCATGGCGCAGTTGCAGAGCTTATTCGCGTACCGGAAAAGCTGGAGCTTGCCATGGAGACGGCGCTGGGCGCCTCGGTTCAGCATATCGTCATGGAGAACGAATCCGTATCCAGGCAGGCGATTGCCTTCTTGAAGCAGCGCCAGTTGGGACGCGCGACCTTTCTCCCCTTGGATGTCATCCGTCCACGGACGGTATCTGCCTCGGACAAGAATTTGGCCGAAGGGGAAGCAGGGTTCGTAGGATTTGGTTCCGAATTGGTTCAATATGACACAAGATACAGCAATATTGTCGGCAGCCTTCTTGGTAATGTCGTCATTGCCGAGACCTTGGAGCAAGCAAACAAGATTGCTGCAAGGTTCTCCTATCGCTTCCGTGTCGTTACGCTTGAAGGAGACGTGGTTAACGCAGGCGGATCCATGACAGGCGGCAGTCAGCACAAAAAAACGAACAGCCTGCTTGGACGCAAGCGTCAGCTGGAGCAGCTGGATCAGGAAATTTCGGAAACCGAGATGCAGTTGGAGAAGCTTCGGCAGGGCATTGAAGGTGTACGGAGTCAAATGATTCAATCTCAGGACAAGCTGGACGAGCTACGTAAAGCGGGAGACGATAAACGGATTGAGGAACAGCAGGCAGCCGGTGACCGCAAGCAGCTTGAACACGAGCTGCGTCACGTCCTGGAGCAAGCCGAGCTGGCAGGCGAAGAGAAGAGCAGTCAAGAGAAGGAAGCCAAAGAGATTCAGCAAAGCCGGGAACGTGCACAGAAGCTGTTGTCCGAGCTGGAGGAGGAAGAGAAATCGACCCATCTGGCCATTCAAGCTGCTGAATTTGCCCGTAAAGCAAACGAGTCAGCTAAGGAAGAACTTCAGAGTCAGCTGACCGTTCTAAAGGTTCGCGAAGGTAAGCTGGATCAGGAAACCTTCTCACTCGAAGAACAGCTCAAGCGACTGCAGTCGGATGTCAACAATCACGAGAAGGAGCAGAAGCAGAATCGTACGATGCTGTCCTCTGTTCAGGCAGATCTGAATCAGAATGAAAGCGAAAGTGTAAAGCAAATTGAGGATTTAAACCAGTACAAGCTGAAGAAGGAAGAGGCGACGCAGCAGCTTGAATTCAAGCGGGCTGCACGCACCGCGCTAAGTCGGAAGCTGGAGCTCGAAGAGAGCGAGACCAAGGAACAGCGGACGCAGCTGCGAGCGGTGGATGAACAGCTTCGTCAGACCGAGATTGGAGTAAACCGGCTTGATGTGGAGCTGGAGAATATCTTGAAGAAATTAAGCGAGGATTATGAGCTGAGTTACGAGCTTGCGAAACAGCGGTATCCGATTCCGGAAGATATCACTGCCGCTCAAAACGAAGTGCGTGATTTGAAGCGGTCTATATCTGCCCTCGGAGACGTGAATCTGGGTGCTATTGAAGAGTACCAGCGAGTCAATGAGAGATATCTGTTCCTGAGCGAACAGAAGGCTGACTTGGTGGAAGCCAAAACAACGCTGTATCAGGTTATCAAGGAAATGGACGATGAAATGTCCAAGCGCTTCAAGCTGACATTCGATGCCATCCGGCGCGAATTCGGCACGGTGTTTACGAAGTTGTTCGGAGGTGGACGAGCCGACCTGATCCTGATCGACCCGGATCGATTGCTTGAGACGGGGATCGATATCGTGGCCCAGCCTCCTGGCAAGAAGCTGCAAAATCTGCAGCTGCTCTCCGGTGGCGAACGTGCATTAACCGCTATG
Source organism: Paenibacillus solani (assembly GCF_001277345.1). Classification (GTDB taxonomy): domain Bacteria; phylum Bacillota; class Bacilli; order Paenibacillales; family Paenibacillaceae; genus Paenibacillus_AQ; species Paenibacillus_AQ solani. The sequence continues at coordinate 2,978,518 of NZ_LIUT01000001.1, read as the reverse complement.
GCGCTGCTCTTTGCCATTCTACAGGTGAAGCCGGTTCCGTTCTGCGTGCTGGATGAAGTCGAAGCGGCCCTTGATGAGGCGAATGTGGTTCGCTTTGCTCAGTATCTGCGGGAGTTCTCTGAACAAACGCAGTTTATTGTGGTCACCCACCGCAAAGGAACAATGGAAGAGGCTGACGTGCTGTACGGCGTCACGATGGAGGAAGGCGGCGTATCGAAACTGGTATCCGTCAAGCTTGAGAGCGAGGAAGCGGAGATTGCCTAATTTAACATAACGACATGGAGGGTACGTATGAGCTTTTTTAAGAAGTTAAAAGAGAGCATTTCCAGCAAAACGGAAAACGTAACAAAGCAATTCCGTGATGGATTGGAAAAAACCCGTAAGGGGTTTATCGAGAAAGTATCGGATCTGGTCATTCGCCGTAAAAAGATTGATGAAGAGTTCTACGAGGAACTGGAAGAAATCTTGATTGGCGCGGATGTCGGCGTCAATACGGTGATGGATCTGATGGACGATCTGCGTGCCGAAGTAAAGAAACGTCGCATTGAGGATGCCGCTGATCTGCAACCGGTATTGTCGGAAAAATTGATGGGCCTTCTCCGGGATGACAACAGCAATGAGCTGCATGAGAGCCCGGATGGAATTACAGTTATCCTGTTTGTCGGCGTGAATGGGGTCGGTAAAACAACAACCATCGGTAAACTTGCTCATCGTTACAAGCAGGAAGGCAAGAAGGTGCTGCTTGCAGCGGGAGATACATTCCGTGCTGGGGCAATCGAACAACTTGAAGTATGGGGCGAGAGAGTCGGTGTAGAAGTTATTAAACAGCAGCCCGGCTCGGATCCGGCAGCCGTCATGTTTGATGCGGTGCAAGCAGCCAAACAGCGGCAAGCTGATGTGCTGCTCTGCGATACGGCGGGACGTCTTCAGAACAAATCTAATCTGATGGAAGAGCTGAATAAGATATTCCGCGTCATTCAACGGGAAATCCCAAGTGCACCCCATGAGGTGTTAATGGTGCTTGATGCCACCACGGGACAGAATGCGCTCAGCCAAGCAAAGCTCTTCGGTGAGAAAAGCGGCGTTACCGGTCTCGTGTTAACCAAGCTGGATGGCACGGCTAAGGGCGGTATCGTCATCGCGATTCGGCAGGAGCTAAATCTCCCGGTGAAGCTGGTAGGCCTGGGCGAGAAGATGGAGGATCTTCAAACCTTCGATTCGGCACAATTTGTTCATGCTCTGTTCGCAGGCTTGATCAAGGAAGAAGAGAGCGAAGAGCAACAAGGTTAGGCTGAGCTTAGTTTATTCGAATAGGTACACAAAAGGACCGAAAGCTTCTCTTTCGGTCCTTTTTTTGTATGGTCGGTGTATTTTATACCATAACGTTCAGGAAGAAACAACACGAACAAATTCAATTGAACGAAGCGGGATGATCGCAGTATTGGTTGGCGGGCCGTAGATGATAGGGGGGACTTCCAGGGTAATGGTTCCATCGCCTACTTCCGTGAGCGTGCCGACGATCACATCTCCCGAAATGGTTACTTCGGTTTCCGATCCAATGAATCCTTGCAGCCAATCTACATAGCGCATCTTGATATCCCTCCTTGCTGTAATGGGAATTCACGCTGACAAACAGGCGTCCATAATATTACTGAACGGACGTAATATTATGGAACGGAATCAGTACAAGATCCCCGGAATCTTCGCGGAGCTGTACTCCGTCTTCAGCAGTAGCCAGGACGACGCCTTCCAGCGTGACAAACGTCGTGCTAACCCGAACGCGTTGACCAGTACGTACTTCAAAATATTGAGTCAGCTCCGGGTTTATGGTTAATCCTGTGAGAAGTTGATTCTCCAGCGATTCTACCTGCTCGGTTAATAGCTCGGTTTGCTGGCTTAATGACTCCACCTGTCTGGTCAACTCTTTGATGCGTCTTCCAAACCTTCTGCAGAACAGGAAGCAGCACATAGACATTCTCCTTTCTGAATTTTATGGCCGTGCTTTTCAATATGGCGTTTTAATTCCAGAAGCGACGCATTGCTTTCTTGTTCCGTAGCCCGAATTAACGGAATAATCTGCTGCACATGTCCAGGACCACTTTCAAGAAAGCTTTCGGTTTTATCAATTAATGCATCAAGCGGCTGGCGGTAATCCATAAAGTATTGACCAAGATGAAAGGTACTCAGCAGGCTCTTCACCTTACTCATCGTACTCAGTGCCAGCACAGGCTTGCCAGCACGTAGGGCAACCAGGGAAGGATGAAGTTTGTAGGAAATCAAATAGTCCACGGATTGAATGAAGCTGTAAGTGAGCTCGATGTCCATGAGAAACGGCAGCGTTTCGATGGAAGCGCTTGGGGCAGATTCCTTCACCTTCTTCATTAATTGCAGACATGTGTCATAATCCGAGTACGCATTCCCAGGATGATGAATGACCGGGATCAAGACGGTGTGGTAGCCTTTTGCAATAAGATGGCCCAGAAGTTTAGTCATATTGTCCATCGGGAAGGATTCATAAGAAAATACAACAACGCCTATTGTCGGACGTTTGGAGAATCGTTTCACAGGGATATCGGGCTGACGATAGCCAAATACCATATCAGGAGCGGTTTCAACGTTATGATGAAAGCCTGCCCGCTTGGCGATTGCTGAAGAACGCTTATCCCGGAATACTGCGCGCCTAGCCTTGGAGATCATATCCCGATATGCGGATACCTGCTCTTTGGGCCAAGTGTCTTCGGGATAGGCGTCCACAATCCCAACGCCATAGACCCAAGTAGGCTGTCCAATGAGCTCAGGAGGAAAGTAATAAGGATTGAACGAGTAAGGGGTAATTAAATCTCCACCGCCGATAATGAAAGCATCGGTTTGACGGGGATCCAATCTTGAATTCCAGGGGTAGACGTGATGATCATGGAATACTTGGCGAAGGGTATGAAGAAATAAATCATCGCCAAAATTTCCCATGCCATAGTACCCGGAAGCGGCAATATGCATGATGTATCACCTCCTTTTGTTCAGGTGCAGTCTAACTCTAGTTGAAATGCCGGTACCAGACATCGAAGAGGTTGCGGTTGCGTTGGCTGATACTGCTTCCATGAATGACACGATGATATAAGACAGTATCGACCGAAACCGGCGAGCTGTGTTTGAGAAGCCGGGTCGTGACGTCGATATCTTCGAAAACCCGTCCCAGATGATCCTCTCGGTTCCGCCAACCGCCAATGGTGATAAGGGATGATTTACGATACATACGGGGAATAATCGGCTGGCCCCGATCTTTTGATAGTTTCACCGATGATGAGTATTCAAAAAAAAGCTTCCCCGAATCCATGTCTCTTCTCCATAACGGGCCATACTGCCGAGTACGCTCCCACCACCCATACCAGCCTGTTGCCAGCGCACGATCAGGATTTGTGTCAAGAGCCTTGGTGAGGAGAGCGGAAGCATCTGGTGCCAGCCAGTCATCCCCATCCAACTCCAGAATATATCGGCCTCTCGCCTCCGATAGCAGGCGATTCATCATGATTGCCTTGCCTCGGTTGCGCGGCTGCGAGAGGATGCGAATTCTGCTGTCACCATAAGCGCAGACCTCCTCCAGACTCTCGTCATCAGAGGCATCATCCCCTATTAGCAGCTCCCAGTTATCCATGGATTGTGCCAGTACGGAACGGATGCTCCAGCCTACCGTATCCTTCATATTATGAATGCTCATTAGAATGGACAAAGCAGGTTGTGGAGGGAGTTCTATATTACAGGGCAGCATACTGTTGGAGCCGTCGGTAGTCTCTCGTGACCGACTCACAGACAGTATGGGACGAATATAATTTAGTTCATGCTGATTCGAATGATCAGGCGTCGAATTTATGTGGAGGATAAGGTTGGGATCGGCAGGCAGCAGATCATAAGGAAGAAATCGGGCAGCCGGCAGCCTATCATTCCAGAGAGCGAGAATGGGAAGGAGCCAGGATGTTCTCCAATATAGAGGAACGCCGTTCATACATACGCAGACAATATGGTCCGGAATAGGCTCCGGCATCGTCATGGAAATCCGTGCCCCTATATGCGTAAAGAGTCTGTTGCAGTTCCACAGAACCCACTCCCGCTCTATATGACTCACCTCAAGAAGAACCTGTTCTCGATAGGCAGCCGCATCAGTAACCCTGTATCCGAATGGCTGCGTACGGAGTATGGCATAAGATGTCAACGGAGTTTCAAGCCCTTGTCCAGGATGATCTGTCGGATGACTTGATCAGCTTTCAAGCCGCGTTCGATCCAGCGGTTCTCTTTGGCGTAAGCAATGCGCTTATGCTTATGCTCTGCTGTATCCGGATAATGAAGCATGGAGGCCAGCTTGCCCAAAAAATCTTCATGAGTGGTGGCTGTGGTCACATGGGGCTCCATTGCAATGCATTCCGGCAGGGCTGTTGACAGGACACGGACGCCAGATGCCAGATACTCGTAAGCTTTGACTGGATTCGTTGCCAGCGTAATCGGATGATATTGGAAGGGAATCAATGCAACATCAATATGAGCGAGGTAATGCTTCAGCTCCTGATGCGGCTTTTCACCGAGTATATGCACATTGGGGAGCTTCGAATAATCACCTGAACTACCATAAGGAGCTCCAATGGATACGAATTGAACATTAGGGAAACGGGCGGCCGCCTTAGCGAATAGTTTGTGATCAACCCAATAGGCCCAGGCGCCGATGTATGCCACAATAGGACCTGGAGGCAGGTCAGCGGGTCTTTCACTTAATGGAATATGAAAAAATGAAGAGTCTGCGCCGTTTGGGATCAGTGTCAGAGGCTTATCCGGATATGCTAGGGACAAACGGGTGCGAATCACCTCTGCGGTACACACGACATGATCTGCCTTGTCGATCATCTTGGGTTCATATTTAGCCCAATGCGGAAATTCGTCACAGCAGTCGTAGATCGTAATGTCCGGCTTGAAGAGAGTGGCGATGCGCGTCCGGAGTTTAGACCAGGTCGTCCACACCACAATAGGATGTTCTTTGCGGAGCGCGGGCAGCTTTTTGTGAAGAAATGTTTTGGTATCTGTGAACAGATACACATTCGGTTCAATTTCTTTGAATTCTTTATCTAGCGGTGCCAGGTTTTCGAAGAAAACCTGATGACCAAGCGCCCCCAATTGGATCATAAGCTGCTGCGGCCTCTGTTTCATATACGACCAGTTCATCGTCCTCGGATAAATGATAATAGCCAAGAGGTTTCCTCCTTTCTTAGTTTCTCGAAACAATATATGCATTGCTAGCTTTATAGATTGGACGAATGGCTGATACTGCTAAAAATTGGTTGCCTTCTACGTGCGTGAGCATGCCGGGAACGAATCTATTAATTTTTCATATAATGACTTGTAGCATGAATTTTCAGATTATCTTTTCATATAAAAAAGGAGAGTGAAGATTCGTGAATAAACAGGTTCTTGTCATATTCGGCACACGTCCGGAGGCGATCAAAATGGCGCCTTTGGTTAAGGAACTGGAACAGGCTCCGGGACTGGAACCCATCGTATGCGTTACTGCCCAGCACCGGGATATGCTGGATCAGGTGCTGCGTTTTTTTAACATAAAGGCGCATATTGATCTGAACATCATGAAGGAAGGGCAGTCTCTGTATAGTTTGAGCGCTGACCTGTTAAGAGAGTTTGAGCAGGTATTCCGAGAGGCATCATATGATCTGGTGTTGGTTCATGGAGATACAACAACTGCATGTATGGGTGCTTTGGCTGCATATTACGCAAAAGTTCCGATAGGCCATGTAGAGGCAGGCTTGCGAACGTATGATAAATACGCACCGTTTCCTGAGGAGATGAATCGCGAGTGGATCGGGCGAATGGCCGATCTGCATTTTGCACCGACGTCAAGGTCGGCTGAGAATCTCACCTCCGAGAATCGTCCGGATCATGTCTATGTAACGGGAAATACCGGCATCGATGCGATGAAATGGACGCTTCAGGCTCCTTTTGAGCATCCGATACAGAATAAACTGCAAAAAGATAGCCGCCTCCTACTGATGACTATGCACCGGCGAGAGAACTGGGGAGAACCGATGAAAGAAGTGTTTGAAGCGGTGAGGCGGGTGATCCGGAAGTACCCTGACATTGAAGTGATATACCCGGTCCATCCAAACCCCGCTCTGCAGGAGGTAATCGCGCAAGAGCTTGAGGGGTACGAGCGAATCCACTTGACCGAACCGCTGGGTGTCGTTGATCTCCACCATATCATGCAGCGCTCCTATCTGGTCTTGACCGACTCCGGGGGCATTCAGGAGGAAGCTCCTTCCCTTAGGAAGCCGGTCCTGGTACTCCGGGATAAGACCGAGCGACCTGAAGGAATTACGGCCGGCACCTTGATGTGTGTTGGCACGGAGCAAAATACGGTACAGGCAGGCATAGAATTACTGCTTACTGATAAGGAAGCTTATGAACGCATGGCGAGTGTTCCTAACCCGTTTGGCGATGGCACGGCGTCGCATCAGATCGTTCATACCATTCAGCAATTCTTCCAAGCGCAGAACCGATGATATGTCAGTCGCTGGATTTTGCATGCCCGAAGAGCTTATAATAGAAGTATAAGTTGGGTTCAAAAGTCAGGTTTTCAGCACCGAGAAGGTTATGCTTCCGATGTGCGTTTTTTCAAAACGCTTCAGTTGGATAAAGCTAGGGACTGAGGAGCGGAGCGTAGGCAAAACCTACGTGAGCACCGGAAGGCCCGGCTGAATTCAAGATTCGATGTCGAGCTGCTTCTCTGACTCGCTTCGTGTTAGATATAGAATTTATTAGTTATCAGCGGAGGCTGATGAAATTCTATATCGCAAGAAAACCTACCTATCATCGCGGTCGCTCATCCTTGAAGTGGCATCGATTAGGTTTTCTTATCAAAAGCGGACCTTTTGAACAACCCCTATAAGATTTTAAGCGAAAGGATACCTGTTATGGCCAATACTTACACATATCCACGCAGAGAAGAGATAGCGAATGCAATAACACATGGCATAGGAGCGGCACTAAGTGTTGCAGCACTGGTGCTCCTGATTGTTTTTTCAAGTTTGAAGGGCACTGCCTGGCATGTGGTTAGCTTTACGATCTACGGATCGACGATGCTCCTGCTGTATTTGAGCTCAACACTCGTACACGGCTTGAGAGACGGGAAAGCTAAGGATTTCTTTGAGTTTATGGACCACTCCTCCATTTACTTGTTTATCGCAGGGACGTATACGCCTTTCCTGCTGGTTGCCATCCGGGGAACGCTGGGCTGGAGTCTCTTCGGGATCGTATGGGGCGTTGCGCTGTTCGGTGTCGTATTTAAAGCATTCTTCGTCAAGAAGTTTCTGTTCCTCTCCACGATATTTTACATTGCGATGGGCTGGCTGATCGTCATTGCCTGGAATCCGTTAACGGCGGTTGTAGCGCCGCAAGGCATGAATTTGCTTGCCATTGGGGGCGTGCTGTACACGCTGGGCACCATATTCTATGTATGGCGGGGTTTTCCTTACCATCATGCCATCTGGCATTTGTTTGTGCTGGCGGGTTCGATTCTCCACTTTTTTGCGATACTGATTTACCTTCTTCCTATCGGTTGAACGGGCAGGAAGAAGGCTTCCTGAACATGAAGAAGGATGACAAGGGAAATGGCTTGACATCCTTCTTTGTTTTTTGTATGATAAGGTTCGTTAAGCGAACTGTAAAGTGTTTTTCCTTGACGAGGGGGGTGCCCTTAAATGAGTCAGGAGAATCGGCTCGAGAAGACGAACCGGATCAATCTTCTGTTCGATTTCTATGAGCAGCTGCTGACAGAGAAACAGCAGACTTTTATGAAATATTATTTCCATGACGATTTTTCCCTTGGAGAAATCGCAGGTGAATTTGAGATTAGTCGTCAGGCCGTCTATGAACATATCAAGCGTGCAGAGCAGGTGCTCGAGTCCTATGAAGAGAAGTTGGGGCTCCTGAGCAAGCATGAGACGCGCATCCGGGAGCTGGATAAGTTTCGGGAAATGGTGGAGAGTAGCGACCTGGGTGAACATGATAAGAATGTAATGACCGATATGGTTGAGCGATTAAAAGTATGGGATTAAGTATGAACGGAGGTGGCGGATATGGCGTTTGAAGGATTGACCAGCAGACTACAGAATGTGTTCAGCAAGCTTCGTGGTAAAGGCAAGGTGTCCGAAGAAGATGTAACAGCCGCCCTGCGTGAAGTCAGGCTCGCGCTTCTGGAAGCCGACGTTAACTTCAAAGTGGTTAAGGATTTTGTATCCAAAGTAAAAGAGAAGGCCATCGGCAAGGAAGTAATGGACAGCTTCACGCCTGGCATGGTGATCATTGACATCGTTAATAAAGAGCTGACGGAGTTGATGGGGGGAAGCCAAGCCAAACTGGCGAAGAGCAATAAGCCGCCAACGGTCATTATGATGGCCGGTTTGCAAGGTGCTGGTAAGACAACCACTTCGGGTAAGCTGGCCAAGCTGCTTCAGAAGCAGAACAGCCGACCGCTGCTCGTAGCAGGCGACATTTATCGTCCTGCTGCTATCAAGCAGCTCGAAGTACTCGGCAATCAGATCAATGTGCCGGTGTTCTCCTTAGGGGACAAGACAAGCCCGGTTGAAATCGCGAAGCAAGGCCTCCAGCATGCCAAAGATAACGGCCACGATTATGTCATTATCGATACCGCCGGTCGTCTTCATGTTGATGAAGAGCTGATGGAAGAATTGAAGCAGATTCACAGCGTGGTGAATCCTGATGAAGTTCTGCTTGTTGTTGACGCGATGACGGGTCAGGATGCGGTGAATGTAGCGGAAAGCTTCAATCAGCAGTTGACGCTCACAGGCGTCGTGCTTACGAAGCTGGATGGCGATACCCGCGGTGGTGCCGCTCTGTCAGTTAAAGCGGTAACCGGCTGCCCTATCAAATTCGCTGCTCTTGGTGAGAAGATTGATGCGCTTGAGCCGTTCCATCCGGAACGGATGGCTTCGCGGATTCTTGGAATGGGCGACATGCTGTCTCTTATCGAGAAAGCACAATCGAACATTGATGCAGACAAAGCGAAGGAAATGGAACGTAAAATGCGGAATGCCGAATTTACGTTCGAGGATTTCCTGGAGCAGATGGATCAGGTCAAGAAGCTCGGTCCTCTGGATCAGCTGATGGATATGATTCCAGGTATGGGCAAGATGAAGCAAGCCAAGGATCTCAAGGTTGACGAGAAGCAGATGGGACGCATTGAGGCTATTGTCCACTCCATGACAACAGAGGAGAAGCAGCAGCCTGACATTATCAATCACAACCGTCGCAAACGGATTGCGGCAGGCAGCGGTACTTCGCTGGCTGAAGTAAACCGGCTCATCAAGCAGTTTGACGAGATGCGCCGCGTAATGAAACAGTTCTCTGATATGATGGGACCTAAAGGCGGCAAGAACAAAGCGCTAAAACAGCTAAAAGGCCTGACTGGCGGAAAAGGCATGAAGTTCCCGTTCCGTTAAGTTCGGATTCTATTGAATGGACATTCTTTGAAGGAGGTGAATTTTCAAATGGCAGTACGTATTCGTCTGAAACGCATGGGTGCTCACAAGGCTCCTTTCTACCGCGTGGTGGTTTCTGATTCCCGTTCCCCGCGTGATGGCCGTTTTATCGAGGAAATCGGTTATTATAACCCGGTTGCTCAACCGGCTGAAGTTAAAATCGATGAAGAAAAAGCACTGAACTGGCTTCAAAATGGTGCGCAAGCATCTGACACTGTTCGCAACTTGCTTAGCAAAGCGGGCGTAATGAAGAAGTTTCATGAGCTGAAGCATCAGAAATAAGAGCTGATCGCGAGGGTTATCTATGGAAGAATTAGTTCGCGTTATTGCTAAGGCTTTAGTGGATCATCCAGAAGATGTGACTGTAAAGACCGTTGAGAAGGAGCACTTGATTGTCTATGAGCTGTACGTGCATCCTGACGATGTCGGGAAGGTCATAGGCAAGCAAGGGCGTATCGCCAAATCATTGCGTACAGTCGTAACATCGGCGGCGGTTAAAATGGATACTCGGGTAACCGTTGATATCATTTCTTAAAATATACGAAAGGGGGTTAGGATGCATGTCCTAGCCCTTTTTCGTACATGCTGAAGAAATCAGCGGTCATACCAGCGTGAACGTTTATTAAGTGATGCAGGAGGAACACCATGTCTGAAAAGTTGTTTACCGTAGGCAAAATTGTGAACACACACGGCATCCGCGGAGAGGTTAAGGTGGTGCCGCATACGGATTTTGCCGACCAGCGTTTCGCTGCCAAAAGCAAGCTTTACCTTGTTACGGAAAAGGGAGGCAAAATGGATGTTACAGTCGAAGCTTCCCGCTTCCATAAAAATATGTATGTCCTTAAATTTAAGGAGCTTCACGGTATAAATGAAGTAGAGAAATACAAGGGCTCACTTCTGAAGATTACAGCTGATCTGCAAGAGGAGCTTCCGGAGAACGAATACTATTTCCATGAAATTATTGGCTGCAAGGTTATGACCGATGAAGATCCCGCTGAGGAGCTGGGCACAATCTCCGAAATCTTGACGCCAGGAGCTAATGATGTGTGGGTAGTAAAAACCCCTCAGGGCAAAGAAGTTCTCCTTCCGGCCATACCGGATGTTGTGCTTGATGTTGATAAGGAAGCGAAGCTTGTCCGCGTGCATCTTATGGAAGGGTTGTTATAGTTCATGCGGATTGATGTATTAACACTATTCCCCGAGATGTTCGATGGGGTGTTCCACACAAGTATTCTAGGTAAAGCGGCCGAGAAACAAATTGTGAGCCTGAACGCTGTGAATTTCCGTCAGTATGCCGGAAACAAGCATGGGCAGGTGGATGACACTCCGTATGGCGGCGGAGGGGGGATGGTATTAAAACCGGACCCGATTTTTGCCGCGGTAGAGGATATCCTTGCTTCTGATCCGAATGAGTTTTCGAATCTTGAGGAGGGAACTCATCCTGCTGGTGAGATTTCGGCGGAAACATCAAGTGCAGTCAAGCCACCACGGGTCATCCTGATGTGTCCGCAAGGAGAGACTTTTACGCAGAAGAAGGCGGAAGAGTTGTCTCAGGAGGAGCATCTGGTGTTTATATGCGGGCATTATGAAGGTTATGATGAACGGATTCGCGAGTTTCTTGTTACGGACGAGTTATCTATCGGAGATTATGTACTGACAGGCGGCGAATTACCCGCCATGGTGGTCATTGATTCTGTCGTACGGTTATTACCTGGAGTGCTCGGCAATGAAACTTCAGCAGTGACGGATTCATTCAGCACAGGTTTGCTGGAATACCCGCACTACACACGCCCGGCTGAGTTTCGAGGCTTAAAGGTGCCGGATATTTTGCTGAGCGGTCACCATGCGAATATAGAGGTGTGGCGTCGTGAACAAGCACTCAAACGAACATGGGAGCGCCGCCCCGAGTTGTTGGAGGAGTTGGAGCTTTCGAAACGGGATAAGGCGTATCTAGAGAAATTACGTACCCAAAGCGGCAAGGCAAAATTAAATGAATAGAATGTAAGACCAAAAGAGAGGGCTTCTCATAAATAGCCTTCTCTTTTTTTTGTTGCTTGTCATTCGGAGGATCTCCGAACTTATTGTTCGCCTAGTGAATAGTCTGAATATATGGGTGTTTGCTGAGTCGTAGAGAAGCCAGGACGAGGAGTGAAGCACATTGGATTCCCCACGGAGAGGAAATCGCGGCAAATTGAAGTGCATGCCTTCACGAAAAATAGCGCTCAGGCGAATAAGGTTAAAAGAGCTTAGGATGAGTCGCACGGTTTGGTCGATTCGTCAATTAAGAGTGCTTGTCCGCATATTCATTGAGCAACCGGTTAATGAAAACTTCATTCGGTTAAAAAGACAAGTTCGAAGAGTTCAAATATTATTGTCTTCGAATATGTCACTTTCAAAAACCGACAAGCGATTTATTCGAATGGCGGCGGAGCAAGTATTGATTATACCTAATACGAACAATAGCAGAGAAATTATAGTTCAAATAAACTTTTTTGCAGTATTTATCCTCTCATATGGTGAGCGTATCGGAATAGGAAGATTGATTCGATCATACGTTCTTGAAATTAGCAGTATGCTCAATAGATGGGGGAATGCTCAAGAAAGAATGGACTTGATCCCATTAATGAATGTGGTCGATAATCTCCCGTTATATATTGCGGACGCGGTGACGAGCCCAGGGATGGACTCCACGAATAGATTAGGAGTTGTTTTTGAAGACATCAACCAGCAATTATCCCGTTTAGGGACTTCTGCGACGCAACTGGGTGCTTTGCAGACAGCGTCTCAGGATGTTTTGGCATCGCTGTCGCAAGACGTCTCTCCGCTGCAAGTGAATGATCGATTGATGAACTATACCAATATGCTTGGAGAAACGGTAACGACTTTGGATATACCGGCAACCGATCGCAATGCGTTGTTGTTTTCTTTATTGTCTGTTTCAAGAATGAGTGCCGAGAGTATCCAGAGTATGATGATGCAGGATTTCGTGGAAAATGTACAAGATCTAACGGGGCCCACTGGCGAAACAGGAGCCACCGGCCCCCAAGGAGTTCCGGGTGACCCTGGAGCAACGGGAGCAGCGGGAGCAAGAGGGGCGACGGGAGCAGCGGGAGCAAGAGGAGCAACGGGAGCAGCGGGAGCAAGAGGGGCGACGGGAGCAGCAGGAGCAAGAGGATCAACGGGGACCGGTGCCACTGGAGCCACCGGAGAAAGAGGAGCAACAGGAACCACAGGAGGAACCGGGTCAATAGGTGCAACTGGCCCAACAGGAGCTACCGGAACAGTAGGTGCTACCGGCGAGAGGGGAGCAACAGGTGAACGGGGAGCCACCGGAGTTGCAGGATCAACGGGAGTAACAGGATCAACGGGAGTAACAGGATCAACGGGAGTAACTGGAGCAATGGGGACAACAGGGGCAACTGGAGTAACAGGAGCAACAGGTGTAACAGGAGTAACTGGTGCAACAGGAGCAACGGGTGTAACAGGAGTAACTGGGGCAACCGGAGCAACGGGTGTAACAGGAGCAACGGGAGCGACAGGAGTAACCGGTGTGACAGGTGAAACAGGAGCAACAGGGGAAACGGGAGCAATAGGTGTAACAGGAGCAACCGGAGCCACAGGCGCTATAGGAGAAACCGGGGCAACGGGTGCCACAGGAGCAACCGGAGTGACAGGAGCAACAGGAGCAACGGGAGCAACAGGAGCTACAGGTGTAACAGGAGTAACTGGGGCAACCGGAGCCACCGGAGCAACCGGAGAGACAGGAGCCACCGGAGAAAGAGGAGCAACAGGGGCAACGGGAGTAACTGGTGTAACAGGAGTAACAGGAGCCACGGGAGCAACAGGTCTAACAGGAGTCACAGGTGCAACAGGAGTAACGGGAGCAACGGGAGCCACAGGAGCAACAGGAGTCACAGGAGCAACTGGTGCAATAGGAGTTACGGGAGCAACCGGAGCAACAGGAGTCACAGGTGCAACAGGAGCAACGGGAGTCACAGGAGCAACAGGAGCAACAGGAGTAACAGGAGTCACAGGAGCAATAGGTGTAACAGGTGAAACAGGAGCGACAGGAGCAACAGGAGCAACAGGAGCAACTGGTGTAACTGGATCAACAGGAGCAACGGGAGCCACAGGATCAACGGGAGCAACAGGAGTAACAGGAGCTATAGGAGCTACAGGGGTAACAGGAGCTACAGGGGTAACAGGAGCAACAGGAGTCACAGGAGCAACCGGAGCCACAGGCGCTACAGGAGAAACCGGGGCAACGGGTGCCACTGGAGTAACTGGTGTGACAGGTGAAACAGGAGCAACAGGAGCTATAGGAGCTACAGGATCGACAGGAGCAACGGGTGCTACCGGTGCAACGGGAGCCACAGGAGTAACGGGAGCAACCGGAGCAACAGGAGCTATAGGAGCAACAGGTGTAACAGGAGTAACTGGGGCAACCGGAGCCACAGGCGCTACAGGAGAAACCGGTGAAACCGGAGCTACAGGGGTAACAGGAGTCACAGGAGTCACAGGAGTCACAGGAGCAACCGGGGCAACAGGAGCTACAGGAGCAACAGGAGTAACTGGTGAAACAGGAGTGACAGGAGCAACGGGAGTCACAGGAGCAACAGGTGTAACAGGTGTAACAGGTGTAACAGGAGTCACAGGAGCAACCGGAGCAACCGGAGCCACAGGCGCTACAGGAGAAACCGGGGCCACCGGAGCCACAGGCGCTACAGGAGAAACCGGGGCCACCGGAGCCACAGGCGCTACAGGAGCAACCGGGGCAACGGGTGCCACAGGAGAAACCGGAGCAACAGGAGCAACAGGAGTCACAGGAGCAACGGGAGTCACAGGAGCTATAGGAGCTACAGGTGTAACAGGAGTAACTGGGGCAACCGGAGCCACCGGGGCAACCGGAGCCACCGGGGTAACAGGAGCTACAGGGGTAACAGGAGCAACGGGAGCAACCGGAGCAACCGGAGCAACAGGAGCCACAGGAGCAACAGGAGCAACGGGAGTCACAGGAGCAACAGGTGAAACAGGAGCAACCGGAGCAACCGGAGCTACAGGCGCTACAGGAGCAACCGGGGCAACGGGAGAAACTGGTTCGACAGGAGCAACCGGAGCAACAGGAGCAACGGGAGTCACAGGTGTAACAGGAGCAACTGGTGAAACAGGAGTTACGGGAGCCACAGGGGTAACAGGTGCAACCGGAGTAACCGGAGCAACTGGTGTAACAGGAGCAACGGGATCGACTGGAGCAACTGGAGAAACTGGTGCGACTGGAGAAATGGGAGTTACCGGTGCAACGGGAGTCACAGGAGCAACAGGAGCCACAGGAGCAACAGGAGCAACAGGAGCAACAGGAGTCACAGGAGGAACAGGAGCCACCGGAGCCACAGGCGCTACAGGAGAAACCGGGGCAACGGGTGCCACAGGAGCAACCGGAGTGACAGGAGCCACCGGAGCAACAGGAGCAATCGGAGTAACTGGTGCAACCGGAGCAACGGGAGCAACGGGAGCAACGGGTGTAACCGGAGTGACAGGAGCAACAGGTGTAACAGGAGCCACCGGAGCAACGGGAGCAACGGGAGTCACAGGAGCAACAGGAGTCACAGGTGCAACCGGAGTAACGGGAGTAACCGGGTCAATAGGTGCAACTGGCCCAACAGGAGCTACCGGCGAGAGGGGAGCCACCGGTCCTACAGGATCCATTACCCTCGTGGGCGGTAGTGTGATCTATGCCAGCAACGGAGTAGTACAAAATGTGGCTACCAACTCGCCAGTTACTTTTTCTTCAAGCACGCTTCAAGGTGTAACATTTAATGGCACCACGACGCTGACCATCGTGACTGCAGGTTTTTATTACTTTGATTGGCAGGTATCCATTGAAAATGGTCAGGTGGCTCCCAATACGTTTGGAATCGTTGTAAATGGTAATACTGCCAGTGGGGCGAGCATGAATTCGAATTCAACCAACGCGGAAGTGTCGGGATCAGCAGTCATAAATCTGAGTGCGGGTAATACCGTTGGCTTGTATAATTTATCTCCCGTAACAAAAGCAATCACGGCTCCTCAAACGGCCGCAAGGATTTCTATTTTCAGAATCGGCTCTTAGATCCGTTCGTATGCTTCGATGTCATTTTTTTAGCAAGGTTGATGCAGCTCCAGTATTACTGGGTAATAATAATCAGTTGAGAATTACTCAAGGCTAGGAGGCAACTTGAATCATGACAGAGCATAGACAAACAAGCGAAGCGAGTATTGAAGAAACAAAACATACAGAGGTACATTTTGAGACAGTTGACGACATTCTTGAATATTATAGTGAACGCCATAAAGGTTTACAGGAATCGAATAAAAGGATGAATTAAGCGTGTGGAAACCGCGGTCGGAATTTAGCTGACTGCGGTTTTTTTATGAAAATTGAGGGATCTGTGAAAGATCAATTTACCAACACGGGGTGTCAAGATAAACTACTTGATTCAATTCGCAAAGTGTGTTAATATTTCTTTTGTTGTGAATACGGTGGTCCGCTGCGGATAATGAAGGAAATACATATAATTTCCGGAAGATGCAAGAACGCCTGTGTGAGAGGAGGGAGTCATAGATGATGAATATCGTTCAAGCGATTACTGAAGAACAACTGCGTAAGGATATTCCGAGCTTTCGTCCTGGTGATACTTTGAAAGTACACGTTAAGGTTATCGAGGGTACTCGTGAGCGTATCCAGTTGTTTGAAGGTGTAGTTATTAAACGTCGCGGTGGCGGAATCAGTGAGACTTTTACCGTTCGTAAAATTTCTTACGGTGTTGGTGTGGAAAGAACTTTCCCAATCAACTCGCCTAAAATCGATAAAATCGAAGTGGCTCGCCGTGGTAAAGTGCGTCGTGCGAAGCTTTATTATCTTCGTGAACTGCGCGGTAAAGCAGCGAGAATTAAAGAAATTCGTCGTTAATTACAAGGCGGTGAGGGGGGCTTGTGCGTATATACAAGCCCCTTTTGTATATCCAAAAATCGTGATAGTGTGAAAGCGATCTATAGAGAGGACGGTGGGTTATGGAGAAAGAACAACACCAGGAGGCAATTGAAACTAATGTGGGAAAACCGGCCAAGAAGGCTAAAAATGAGCTTGTAGAATGGCTGAAAGCTCTTCTCATTGCTCTGGTTCTCGTTATTCTCATTCGCTGGCTTCTCTTTAAACCGTTTATTGTGCAAGGTCCATCTATGGAGCCTAACTTTGTATCCAATCAGAAACTGATCGTTAACGAAATTCTGTTCGATATCCGCAAACCGGAGCGTGGGGAAGTTATCGTGTTCCATGTTCCTGATGAGGGCAGAGACTTCATTAAACGCGTGATTGCGGTAGCTGGTGATACGGTCAAAGTTGAAGGCGATCAGGTTTTTGTCAACGGGGAGCTTGTGAATGAGCCCTACATACAAGAAGCGATTGATCAAGCCCATGCTGAAGACAGATTGTACAACAGCACAACCAATTTTCCGAACTCGTTCGTTCAGGACGGTGTTGTGCCAGAAGGACATGTATTTGTAATGGGGGATAACCGTTCCAACAGTACGGACAGTCGTATGATAGGATATGTTCCTTTTGGGGATATTATTGGTCGTGCAGACTTGATCTTCTGGCCGATTAAAGACATAGGGCTCATCAACCATTAGCCTGGCGCTATAAAACGATGAAAAGTTTGCAGGTACAGTGGGGTGACGACGTTTGACAATACAATGGTTTCCTGGACATATGACCAAAGCGCGCCGCCAAATTCAGGAGAAGCTGAAGCTGATTGATGCCGTCATTGAGCTCATCGATGCAAGACTTCCGCTCTCAAGCCGAAATCCGATGATTGACGAGATTTTGCAGAACAAGCCGCGCCTTATCATCATGAATAAAGCCGATCTGGCCGATCCTGAGGTTACAAGGCAATGGCAGGCCTACTTCAAAGAACAGGGCCTTACCGCGTTCCCTGTAGATGCATACACAGGGACAGGCGTCAAAGATATACCGAATCAGATAAAATTGCTGTTGAAAGAGAAGATCGATAAACAAATCTCTAAGGGGATGAACCCTCGCGCCATGCGTGTGCTCATCGTGGGTATACCGAATGTAGGTAAGTCCACGCTGATTAACAGGCTTGCTGGCCGCAACATCGCCGCTACGGGAGACCGTCCGGGTGTAACCAAAGGGCAGCAGTGGATAAAGGTAACCGGTGGTGAAATGGAGCTGCTTGATACTCCGGGTATTTTATGGCCGAAGTTTGAGGATCAGAATGTAGGGTACCGTTTGGCCGTTACCGGCGCCATCAAAGAGGAGATTTTGAACGTAGAGGATATTGCTTTTTTTGCGATCAAATACTTCACAAACTATTATTGGGAAACGATGAGCGAGCGCTTTGACCTTAAAGAGCGCCCAACGGATCTGGACAACCCTGATGAGATTGTCGCGGTTATGGAAGCAATAGGAAGAAAACGCGGCTGTATCGTCAGCGGCGGAAGAGTCGATTTGGAAAAAGCCTCAAGTATTTTCCTGCGTGAGCTTCGCGCCGGAAAGCTGGGGCGTTATTCGATGGAATCTCCTTATTAAATAAGGGCTTATCGCCTTTATATTTAATACAAGACAACCAACCTCCGAAGACAAGGAGGTTGGTTGTTTTGCAGGTGGATAATAATTGCTTTAAGTCTAAATTTAAAGATGGCTCCTGATTTTTGTCGGGGGTCATCTTTTTTATATACGAAATGCACGAGTGACGCCCCCTGTCATGTATGATAATCTAGAAGAGTGACTAGATTCATAGAATGTAATGAAACACCGTATGTGTGGGATGGATGCAAGCGGTAATTTGGAACCAAAGGGGTTATACCTATGACAGATTTATTAATGTACGAGCGTGAGTACTGGAGCCGTTATATACATATTGCAGGTATTGATGAAGTCGGACGCGGATGTTTGTTCGGCGATGTGGTCGCCGCGGCGGTCATTATGCCGGAAGGGGTAGTCATTGAAGGGATTAACGATTCCAAGAAACTTAGCGCAAAGAAGCGGGATGCACTTTACGATCTCATCATGGAACAGGCACTGGCCGTTGGCGTTGGATTGGTAGATGCAGAAACCATCGACAGGATCAACATTAAACAAGCAGCCAGGCTTGCCATGAAGATGGCCATCGAACAAATGGCTGTCGAACCTCAGTTTTTGCTCGTGGATGCCGAGAAGGTCGATTGTAATATTCCCCAGCGCGCTATCATAAAGGGCGATGCCAATAGTCAATCTATTGCTGCTGCCTCTATTGTAGCCAAGGTCACTCGTGACAGATTATGTGAGAATGAATGGGAAGCGCGATATCCTGAGTACGGGATCGCCGTGCATAAAGGCTACGCAACCAAGTTTCATCGGGAACAATTACAGCGATATGGGCCCACAGCCATGCATCGCAGAAGTTTTTTGAAAAACATGGAGATCGAGCAATTGTCATTATTCTAGATTCCAATGCAGCCCGCCCTTGCCAAAAGGCGGGCTGCTGCCGATATATAAAGGTAAATGGAAGGTGTGGGAGGAACTATCGTGAACATCGGGTCGTTGATTCGCGGTCTTCTGGGAGATCAAAAGCCTGGAGACGCGAAGACATTGGAATTAAAGCCGGGTCAGGTCGTCCGCGGTGTAGTAATGAACGTGTCGGAAGACGGCCAGGAAGCGACGGTGCAGATCCAGGGCATACAAGTAAAAGCTCAACTGGAGACGCCGCTTCGAGCTGGGGAAACAGCCCTGCTTCAAGTTCAGCCGCCGGGAGAAGGGGGCCAGGCGGTGCTTAAACCGCTGAGTCATTTGCCAGGACAGCCTTTGTCTCCTTCTTCCATGGCCGAGGTGCTCGATTTTGCCGGGCTCCCGGATACGAAAGAGAATCGGGAAATGATCCGGGGCATGCAAAGCGCAGGGGTTCCATTAACGAAAGAAAATATAGCTATGTTTCGTGAGGCTTTGGCTGTGAAGCCGCCACAGATTCCAGCTGCGGAGTGGGCAGAGTCTGCTGCGATTGCTTTTCACCGCGGGTTGCCGGTTTCGCCTGAAAGTGTAAGAGGTCTGCATCAGGCGGTATTCGGGCCGCAGCTGCATCAATTGCTGCAATCCTTGGAGCAGCAGTTGGCCTCTGTGACAGGTCATGTCGCCGGGAGTCCGGCGGATGCTGGAAAAAGTGCAGCTTCTGGAGCATCAGCGACAGGTACTGGCGGAGAGGCACCGGGGATGGCACCGCAGCCAACAGCGGCTGGACACAGTGCCGCTGCCAATGCTGCGCAGGCCAGCACAGGTCAGCAGCAAGGCATGCTGACGAAGCTGCAGGGCCTGCTGCAGCAGCTGCGCAGCGAGCTGGCGCAGCCATGGGCCAGCGGCGGCACGGCTGCGCCTGCCGCCGGCCAAGCCGCCGCCGCACCCACGGGAGCGGCGGCGGCTCCTGGCGAAGGCCCTTTGGGCCCTTCGCCAAAGCCGCCCACCCCGGATGCGGAGCCGTGGGTGGGGCGGCTGTTGAAGCTGCTCGGTGCAGAGCACGAGCAGCAGGCTTTGCGCGGGGCCGGTACGGGCCCCGCGGGCGAAGCGGCGCGCCCAGGCGCCGCTTCTTCTGGCGGGCAACCGGCAGCCGTGCTGCCGGGTAGCGGCCAAGCTGCGGCTGCAGCTCCCCAAGCCGCGACGGGAGCGAATGCGACTGTACCCGCATCCGCTTCGCCTTCTGCAGGGCAGCAGACCGCTGCTGCGGGTCAAGCTGGCGGGCAGGCTGCTTCACCTCCTGCCGCCGTCACTTCTGGCAGCAATGGGGCCGCAGCGGCTGTGCCCGGTTCTACTGGCACGCCAGGAAATGCAGTCCAGGCGAACCCGCAAGCTG
The DNA here is from genome assembly GCF_001277345.1 of Paenibacillus solani. Taxonomy (GTDB): domain Bacteria; phylum Bacillota; class Bacilli; order Paenibacillales; family Paenibacillaceae; genus Paenibacillus_AQ; species Paenibacillus_AQ solani. The sequence goes on along the minus strand of NZ_LIUT01000001.1, from coordinate 2,958,093 downwards.
CACCTAATGCCCAGGGGGGCATAGTGAACCAGCCTGGCATCACACAGCAGCATATGCCATCTGTGCAGCAGAGCAACATGCCTGCAGGGCAACAGGCTACCATGGCTTCAGCGCCATCAAGTGACTCGACGGTTGCTCTGCAAGATACATTAAAAGGGGTATTACTGCAGGTGTTGTCTAGTCAAGACGCTCCGCCCGCAGTTAAGGAAGCGGCTCAGCAAATCGTGCAGCATCTGACAGGCCAGCAGCTATTGTTGAATACGGATCGAACAGCGCCGTTTGCACAAGTTACCATATTCATTCCATTGCAGGGTGCCGATGGGGAACAAACGGCATCGGTACATATTCAATCACGAAGAGGGCGCAAAGGGGAGCTGGATGCGACGAACTGCAGGCTGCTCTTTGATTTGGACATGAGCTTCTTGGGAACTACCCTAATCGATGTACAGGTTGTTGACCGTATTGTTAGCCTTAACTTTCGGAATGACCAGAGCTTTGCTGCCGAGCTGTTTGAGGGCAGAAAGCATGAGCTGGCTCAAGCCGTATCTTCGATTGGGTATCAATTACTTAGCGTAAAAACAGAGCCGCTGCCGGCCGCCTCTCATGTGATATCAGATACGTCTATGTCTGTGCAGGGAACGGCTGCAGAGTATACCCCTCAGGTTTATAAAGGGGTGGATATGCGGATATGAGCGACCGGGAGAAAGATCAAGAGACGCTAACGGCCATGAAAAAGGCGGTCGCTCTCAAATATACGCCTGGTGAGAGTGAAGCCCCGATCGTAGTGGCTAAAGGACAAGGCAAGCTGGCAGAATCGATATTAGATAGAGCCAAAGAGCATGGCGTACCTGTGCAAGAGGATGCGGCTTTAGTGGAGATTCTCTCCAAGCTGGATTTGGACCAACAGATACCAGCGGAGCTCTATCAGCTGGTAGCGGAAGTGCTGACATATGTTTATCAGGCAGATCGCCAAGCGAGGGATGGAGGAAGGATGACGTAAATGACCTCTTCATTCGGAAAGAAGGACAATCGCAAACAAAAAGGAGCCGCTGCAGAAGAACTGGCTGCCGCAGCCCTGATTGAGAAGGGCTTTCGAATTCTGGACAGGAATTGGCGCTGCCGCTTTGGTGAATTGGACATCGTAGCTGAAAGTGGAGATATCATAGTGGTGATTGAGGTAAGGAGCCGAAGCGGAACGACGAATTTCGGAACCCCCTCCGAATCGGTGAATGCCCGCAAAATGATCCAGGTTCGAAATACGGCCCAGCAGTACATACATCAGAAACATTATTACGAACGGCCGATTCGATTTGACGTTATCTCGGTCATGTTAGACGTGGATTTGACAGCTATCTCGATGGAACATATTGAGAATGCATTTTAAACGGAATACGATCCCAAGAAATTCAACAAAAATTACAATAATAAAGAAGGTGATGCAGCTCAATCCATCACCTTCTTTGCGTATTGCAATTTATTTTTTCATAATGAGCACACGTTCGGACCGTGTGTCTCTAGTTCATACCGGCTTTGATTCCTTATTCCAGATCATGATTAGCTCCCTCTGTCCCGTACTACGATCCAAGGTTTCTTCCTGTACTTTGAAACCATTCTTTAGGTAGAAGCGGAAAGCGCTCTGGTTCTCCTCATATACCTGAAGCTTCAATTCATTTCGAAGCTCCATGGTATGGTGGAGCAGCGCTCCTCCATATCCTTGATGTTGACGGGGTGTGCGAACAAATAATGCTGCAAGATGATCCTCTACAAGTGAGATAAAGCCATGCACTTGACCGTTCTCCTCAAGCAGATAGGTTTCAGCCATCGGAAGGTAAACGTTCCGCATCTCTTCTATTTTAGATTTCCAGTATGGGGCTGGAATAAAATGATGGGCTTCTATGGATGTAGTAAGCCATATGTCGATAATGTCATTCATATCTAGGTCACTCATCGGTCTGATGATCATGGTTGTTCACTCATTTCATTAATGGGTTGTTTCTTCGGTCATAATTTGCTGGCGATCCAGCTGGCGATATTGAATGGCTTCAGCAACATGCTGGCTTTGTATCCCATCGGAAGCCTCCAAATCGGCAATGGTTCTGGCCAGCTTTAAGATGCGGTCATAGGCGCGCATGCTTAGACCCAGCGTGTCAATGGTTGTCTGAAGAAGTTCCGCCGATTCTTTATTCAGCACGGCATGAGTCCTTAGGAAACTGCCGAATAGTTCACTGTTCCAGTAGAAGGGAAGGCTCTTGTATCGCTTCATTTGCAGCGCTTGGGCAGCAAGAACCTGTTCCCGCATCTCCAGGGAGGACAGCGGCGCTTTATTACCTGGCCATTCCTTGGGCCGGGGCACATCGACCTGCAGGTCGATCCGATCCAGCAGCGGCCCTGATATTTTGGCGCGGTATTGAGCGATCCGGGAAACACTGCAGGTACATCTTTGGTGAGGATGATCGCTGCCATAATAACCGCACGGACAGGGATTCATTGAACAGGCCAACATGAAGTGCGCCGGGAAGGTAAATACGGCCCGTGCCCGGCTGATGGTCACCTCACGATCCTCCAAGGGCTGCCGCAGAACTTCCAGCACATGCCTTGAGAACTCGGGGAGTTCATCCAGGAAGAGGATCCCTTTGTGGGCCAGACTGACCTCGCCTGGCTTGGGAATGGTGCCCCCACCGATAAGTCCGCCTGCCGATATAGTATGATGCGGAGAGCGGAAGGGACGTCTTCTCATCAGTCCTTCCGAGGGTTTTAACTTTCCGGCTGCGCTGAAGATTTTGGTCGTAGTCAGCGCTTCTTGATCAGCCAAGGGCGGCAGTATGGTGGGAAGTCGCTTCATGAGCATCGTTTTGCCGGTCCCGGGAGGACCGATTAGCAAGATGTTGTGCATCCCTGCCGCGGCGATTGTAAGGGCTCGTTTAATATGCTGTTGTCCTATTACGTCTTTGTAGTCTTCAAGCTGCATGTCCTGAGGGTAGCTATGCCGCGTGGTGTCTGCATGCATGGATCGATCATACTTAAGCTTGGACAGCGAGACGGTTCGCATGGTAGTTCCTTTTTTCCCAATTCCAAGCGCCTCCAGATTCTCGTCTGCTCCATCCGGGACCAATTCCTTCAAGTGCTGAATTCCGTAGACTTCCATTCCCGTAATTAGAGCAGCTTCTGATGCATTTTCACGGGGGAGCAGAACTCCGGTATATCCTTCTTTTTTGGCTTGTTCTACCATAGGGAGAACCCCGGTAATGGGTCTAAGCGTTCCATCGAGTGCCAACTCGCCAATAATTAATAATTGTCTGGCATCTGCGAAAGACCATTGCTCGCTTGTCAGCAGAATACCAATGGCGATCGCCAGATCAAAGGAAGAGCCCTCTTTACGCAGATCGGCTGGAGCGAGATTGACGGTTACCCTCTGTAAAGGATAACTAAACCCGCAGTTTTTGATCGCTGCCCGGACCCGCTCTACAGATTCGCGAATGGACGAGTCCGGAAGGCCAATAATGGTCGTCTGCGGTAAACCGTTCGCAAGGTCGATCTCTACCTGTATGACCACACCGTCAATGCCGTGCAAGCAAGCACTATGAAGTTTTCCGTACATCATAAAAGCACCTCTTTTTCGATATCATTGGATTGAATACATTGCAGAATATCCGTGATTCGAAAAGGGTGCTTCCTCATTTTCGTTAGGGGGATTCTTGTCCGTATTGTAAAAGTTTACCTCTTCGCTGTCAATTCATGTTGCGAGATTGATACAAAAAGAAAGGACCCCCTGCTCTGAAGTTACCCCCGTCAAGTAGACAGTTATAATATAAGAGCACTAAGCAACCTTGGTTCGGTACTCCACCGGACTAA
>NZ_LIUT01000001.1:2689698-2953854 GCF_001277345.1 Paenibacillus solani | reverse complement strand
CACCCATGAGAAAATCCCCTCCAAGTAAACTTTAGTGCTCTTGTTTAGCACTTGTCTACTCAAAGGGGATAATATCACTCCTATGGGTTCCTTTTTTGTACGAAAGATAGAGCTATTTGTTACGCCAATCGCTCGATAACAATAGATTCGCTTACGGTAGGCGTACCTCCACCGATGGCAGCCTGTTAGGTTTGAGCTCTGGTGTTATCAGGGTAGCTTGTATGGGCTAGATCAAACAGAAACCTTCGATATGCTCTAATCGTCATAATCCGTTAGCCAAAAACCCAGTATACATGCGGGATTACAGGGGTGAATATACCTCATTTCAGATCATTGCCACTTTTTCATAATCATAGGTCAGGGCAATAACGGGAAGGAATGTGAGTAGGCAACAGACAGATCTTGCAAGTAGAATCATAATCACAAACGCCAATATGCACGATGTGGATTGGTGTTTACATTACAAGATATAAGGGAGAGGGTTGCATGAAGATTTGGAAACGCAAGATGGGGATGGTGGCATTGACGACCATCATGATCGGAACACTACTCGGTGGCTGTTCTAAAGAAAATGAAGCAAAAGAGGGTAATTATGAAAGCGCTGCCTTAGGGAAGGAAATCACATTACAAATGATGACCTTCTCGCATACAAACTGGCCCTATAAAGAGAACTGGCCAATTTATAAATTCTTAAAAGAAGAAACGGGTGTCTCCTTCAAGGTCCAACCTGTGATGAGCGACTACACCACGACGATGAACCTGGCGATCTCCTCTGGCGAGATTCCGGATCTTATGATGGTTAACAGCTTGAATGCAGCGAATACACATGGAGCCAGCGGCGCATTTGTTGATTATTTTGAGCACTTGGATCAGATGCCTAACTACAAGAAGTTTCTCGAAGAACATCCTGAAGTGAAGGCAGCGATTCTGTCTCCTGAGGGGAAAAATTATTTCTTGCCGTTATATGGGCTTGAGCAGCAATCCAGGCGGTCTTGGCTGTATCGGGACGACATTTTTAAGAAACATAATCTGACACCGCCGACTACTTACGACGAACTCTATACGGTTGCCATGAAACTGAAAGAGCTGTATCCGGACAGCTTCCCGATTGCGGTGTTTAACGGCTTAAGTCCCCTGATTAACATGGCGCCTGGGTTTAACACTAACAGTGGATATTATTACGATTACGACAAGGAAGAGTGGCGCTACGGTCCAACCGAGGACAACTACAAGAAGATGGTTGAGTTTATGAACAAGTTTTATACAGAAGGCTTGGTTGCACCTGACTTTATGGCGCATAAACGCAAGCAGTTTAATGATCTGCTGCTTCAGAACAAAGCCTTCATCGCTAGTGACTACATTGGCATCATGGATGAACTCCCGTTGGTCCTGGGAGATAAGGCTTCAGAATTCAGTCTGGATTATATGGTTCCTCCGGTCGGCACGCCGGATGGCAAGTCCCAGAATGTGTTTGCCGGATTACAGTCTGACGGCTTTTCTGTAGCGGCTAATTCCAAAGAGCGGGATCGGCTGCTGAAATACATGGACTTTCTCTATTCTCCTGAAGGCATTGAGCTGGCAACCTGGGGCAAGGAAGGGGAGACCTTCACGACTGAGAATGGCGTCCGTAAATTTAACGAGGATTATAAAGAATTCGGCGACTTGAGGACCAAGACGGGCATCGCAACGGTAGGAGCACATACCGTATTGGACATGACGGCATATGAATCCATGTATTCTCCAAAAATGCAAGCGGCGATGAAAATCGTATCAGACCATGAAACCAAGCCACAGCCAAGGCTCGCCTATACCAATGAGGAGAATGAAGTGCTGAGTATGGTTGGCGAAACCGTGAAGAAGTTTCATGAAGAGCAGATTGCCAAGTTTATTTTGGGACAGAAATCGATGGATGAATGGGATAACTACGTCTCAGAAGTAAACAAACTTGGTGTGCAAAAGGTATTGGAAGTTCATCAAAGTGCATATGAGCGAACACAAAAATTCTTGAACGAAGGCAATTAATTATTCACACGACTCGTGGCTAGAAGAATGAATAAACTGCTATCTCAAACGGACCGGTCCTGGTGTATGACAGGCCAGAACCCGGTCTGTAAGAGGGCGGGAACTCGCAGGTTAACAAGGATTTCAGTGTTAAAAGGAGGATACGTTTTGTGCAAGCACAGAAACAGAGTTTCTTACACAAGTTAAAACGGGATAAATATCTGCTGTTGCTGCTTCTACCCTGTGCTCTGTATTACATCATTTTTAAGTATGTTCCTATATTCGGGGTTTCCATTGCCTTTATGGATTACAACCTTTTTAAGGGGATAACGGAAAGTGATTGGGTAGGGTTTAAGTATTTCAGTATGTTTTTTAATACACCGGATTTTTGGCCGGTCCTTAGAAATACATTTTTGCTCGGTCTGTATAAGCTGGTATTCGGATTTCCGGCTCCGATCATCCTGGCTCTGCTCATTAATGAAGTGAGTAAATCCTTCCTGAAGCGGTTTGTCCAAACGGTCAGTTATCTTCCGCATTTCATATCCAATGTAGTAGTGGCAGGAATTGCAGTCATGTTCTTGTCGCCGACAGGCGGTGTCGTCAACCAGTTGCTGAATGTCATCGGACTTGACAGAATTAATTTTCTGGTAGAAGCCTCCTGGTTCAGAACGATATATATTACGACAGATGTTTGGCAGCATATCGGATGGGGGACCATTATCTACCTGGCTGCCTTAACGGCCATCGATCCGCAATTGTATGAAGCGGCGCGCATGGATGGGGCGAACCGCTGGAAGCAAACGCTGAATATTACACTTCCCGGTATTGCACCGGCGATTGTGATTATATTGATACTGGATATTGGAAAAATATTGGAGATTGGTTTTGAAAAAGTTTATCTGCTCGCAACTCCAGCCACTTACGAAACAGCAGATATTATATCGACTTACGTATACAGGGTTGGTTTAACGCAAGGCAATTACAGCTACGCCACGGCGATTGATCTGTTCACGGGTATCATCAGCTTTATTTTCATCATCGCGGCAAATTGGTTCAGCCGGCGAGTCAGTGGCAGCAGCATCTGGTAGAGGAGGCACGTAATGAAACAGAAATGGAATTGGTTTGATGCATTGAATGCCGTAATTCTGTCTGGGATCGTAGTGGCATGTTTATACCCTTTTGTTTACATGTTGGCTGTATCGCTCAGCGACTCCGCTGCTATCGCCTCAGGAGAAGTGTGGCTTTGGCCGAAGGGCTTCAATCTGGATATGTATCAGTATGTATTCGAGGACGGGCGGGTACTGAAAGGGTATAAGAATACGCTGATATATGTTATCCTCGGAACCGCTATTTCACTGATGGTCACGGCACTTGGTGCCTATACGCTGTCCAAATCCAAGATGGTCCTGGGCAAACCCATCCTGATGATGATCGTCTTCACGATGTTTTTTAATGGCGGGATGATTCCGACGTTTCTGGTCGTGAAGGAGCTTGGTTTTGTCAACACGATATGGGGCATGGTGCTACCTGGAGCTGTTGGCACATGGAATCTGCTCATTATGCGGACGTTTTTTATGGGCATGCCTCAGGAGCTCGAGGAATCGGGAAAAATCGATGGTCTGTCCGAGATCGGAATCTTCTTTCGGATTGTGCTTCCGCTCTCCAAGCCGGTCCTTGCCACCATCGGATTGTATTACGCAGTCGGCATGTGGAATAACTTCATGGGTCCTCTGCTGTATCTGCGGGATGCGGATATGCAGCCTCTGCAAGTGATATTAAGAAATATCGTGTTGTCTGGACAATTTACGGGAACGGAAGGACCGGTTGTAGGCGATATCGTGGTAATTGAAGACGGATTGAAATTCGCTACCATCATGGTATCCACCCTGCCGATCCTCCTTGTTTATCCATTTATACAAAAGTATTTTGTAAAAGGAGCTTTAATTGGCTCTGTAAAAGGTTAAGCGGCCGGCCGCTCACCTGCTATGATCGGAACGAATGGGTCTTCCGATAATCGCCGGGTGTTTGGCCGGTTATTTTTTTGAACATGCGGATGAAGGAAGTGACATTGCGGTAGCCGATCCGGTTGCCTACTTCTTGAATCGGCGTATTTGTCGTTTCCAGAAGTTCCTTCGCTTTTACGATCCGAATGGCATTTAATTGGTCGCTGAAATTACTTCCTGTTTTTTCTTTAATATACCCGGATAAATAAGTAGGCGACATGTTAAGCTTGGAAGCCAGCTGCTCCAGAGAGATTTCTTCTGCGTAATGGGACTCGAGATAATGAATGACATATTGAATAATATCGTAATGTTCTTCCCGTTTCAGTCGGATGGCCTGGGTTGCATGGGCGAGCTCGTCCAAAAGAATTTCTCGATATTGCTCCGGAGTTACGCTGTAAGCAAACTTCTCATCGTTTTCGGAAGATGCCTCGGTATTGATTTTTAACAGTTCCACCGTTCTTCTCATGCGGACAGATACTGATTTAGCGAAGTGGCACAGTTGTTCTGCAGTTGCCTCCTGCCGCTGCAGCCGTTCCAGGGCACGATCAATCAATGTCTGACAGCTGCTCTCGTTGCCTGCCTGCAAATTCACGTAGAACTCATGCTCCTGCTCGGCAGTAAACCCTGTTACATCCTCCTGGTGTTTCTTCTCCCATATGATCTGGGTCTCTTCAAGCGGCATGGCTTGCAGCAGGAGAGACGCGGCTTCGGCATATGCTTGATCAAACTCCGAAGTCTGCTGAAAGACCGACGAAACGGCAATATTCACTAAATAGGTGCTTTGATCATGGTCAAAGATACGCTTGAGTTGATGGAGACACTGCTTTAAATCGCCTCGATCTTGAGCATACACAATGGACAGGATCTGCTTGCCCTCCATCTGAAGGGTATGCGATAAAGGAAATACTTCCTGGATCTGCATTGTAATGATATCCTTGATCTTCCCGGTTGCTCTGGTCATCAATGCATCGAGCTGATGAGACGGGATATGCCGGTAACGAAGCTGATATATAATGACGATAAACGTTCCTTCGCCTACCCAAAGCTCCTTGGAAGCGGAGGTGTCTATGGCAATGTTCTTGAACTGCGCAAGATAGTGGTAGCTGGTCAGTAAGGGCTTGGTGTGATCCATCCATTCCTTAATTGTTTTGCGTTCGTGCTGCAAGCCTCTCAGATGGTTGGATATGGCACTGAACTCAGCGATGCTGCCTTGATACAGCTCCATCTCCGATTGTCCCAATCCTCTTATCATTCTCTTAAGCGGCTGATTGATATTACGGGAGAAGACCCATGATGCCACCGTCCCTATCAGGAGTGTAGCTGCAAATAATAGTACGGCTAACCAGTTCATGCGGCTGATGCTCTGGTTAAGTTCCTTATGCGGAATAATAGAGACGTATGTCAATCCCGAACGGGCACCTTTTTCGAAAAAATAGTATGACCCCTTCTGCATGATCCACTCCGATTTACCGTCCCACTCCGGCAGTAGCTCGGACTTAGGATCAGGGGAAGATTGAAACAGCATATTTCCTTCCGGATCTTGTAACAGAAACCGGGAACCGGCCATTCCTTTATATGATTCATACCAGCTTTTCATATTGACGAAGGCTATGATGTTATAGGAACTGCCCTGCACATCGGTGATCAGCGGCAGCAACAGCATTTCTCTTTTCTCTGTCCCGATTGAGAAAACACTGCTCGGAAGCATATGAAGGAAGCCGCCGCTTGCATGGTCGCCCTGTTTCCAGAACTCATATGGATAGGAATCGTTGATGTAATAATGCTTAAACATCCGGTCATCATTGACAATTCCGTCGCGTTCAAGCAGGAAGGCGTGTTTTGGATAGTAGATCATGACATTGTTCAAATGATAATACGGTTGGGTTACAAGGGTCCTGATCTGGTCCATCACCATATCCACCTGCAAATAATCGATGCCTCTTTTGCCGCCGGCATCCGCTTGTCTGCTAATATTGCCAACAAACTCATTATGCTGGAGGTTAAGCAGTAGGCTTTTCCAGGTTGAATACTGCTTCTCAAAGTTGTCGACGGTGTTTCGGATGAGGGTCAAATTATAATTGATGATCTCGTTGTTCACGTTGCGAGAGTAGAATGTCATCGACCACAGATTGTAGGACGACAGCAGGATGATCACGACGAGAAAATAAACCAGCATTTTAACGAATAAAGAATGCAGCGGAAAAAATGAATGAATCCATTTCATGTTGAATCTCCTTATGAATACGCTTACTTGTTCTTCAATCATTCTAACGGATAGCAGATAAAGGATAAAGTGATTTGTTATATTAGATCGGCCGGAAACCTCACAGAAAAAGGGATATAATGGTATAATAGTAAATCATGTTCTTAATTCAATAGAAATAAGAGGAGGATGAAGATGGAAATATTATGGGAGAATATTATCATCACACTTGTTGCTGGAGTTGTGGGAATCGCCACTGTCGTCTTAGGGGCTATCGGCTTGGTTCGTTTAATCAATAAAAAATAGATTTTAATTACATATAATTCCAATTTATATCTGGAAGGAATCATACCGATGCTAAATAAGTTGGATAAACTGTGAACTTTTTAAGGTAAGCGTTTTAAAAACATGTTACAATAGCTTGGGTTTAATATATAAAGGTTGACAATGAGAACTTTTCATAGATTGGTTCCAAGTCAGCTAGCCTTGTTCCAGTCATGTTGATAGGAGGATTCGAGAATGAATATCCATGAATATCAAGGAAAACAAGTACTGAAGCAATATGGAGTCGCCGTTCCAAACGGCAAAGTAGCGTTTACGGTAGAAGAAGCTGTGGAAGCGGCACAATCTTTGGGAAGTCCCGTAACCGTTGTTAAGGCACAGATCCACGCAGGTGGACGTGGTAAAGCCGGCGGTGTTAAGGTGGCCAAGAACCTCGATGAGGTTCGTGCTTATGCCGAAGAAATTCTGGGCAAGGTGTTGGTGACTCACCAAACAGGCCCGGAAGGCAAGGAAGTCAAGCGTCTCCTTATTGAAGAGGGCTGCGATATCCGCAAAGAGTATTACATCGGTGTGGTCGTGGACCGTGCCACAGGCCGTGTCGTCATGATGGCGTCTGAAGAAGGCGGTACTGAAATCGAAGAGGTTGCAGCTGCAACTCCTGAGAAGATTTTCAAGGAAGTCGTTGATCCGGCGATCGGACTTCAAACATTCCAAGCACGGAAATTAGCATATTCGATCAATATCCCAAATGAATTGGTAGGTAAAGCTGTTCAGTTCATGCTGGCCTTGTATAAGGCATTCGTGGAGAAGGATTGCTCTATCGCCGAAATCAATCCGCTTGTCGTAACAGGTGACGGAAACGTCATGGCTCTTGATGCGAAACTAAACTTTGATTCCAATGCGTTGTTCCGTCATAAAGACATCCTTGAACTGCGCGACTTGGATGAAGAGGATGAGAAGGAAATCGAAGCATCCAAATACGACTTGAGTTACATAGCTCTCGATGGCAATATCGGCTGCATGGTTAACGGTGCCGGTCTTGCTATGGCTACGATGGATATCATCAAATATTACGGCGGCGACCCGGCTAACTTCCTTGATGTTGGGGGCGGTGCAACAACAGAGAAGGTAACAGAAGCCTTCAAGATTATTTTGTCCGATCCTCAGGTAAAAGGAATCTTCGTTAACATTTTCGGCGGTATTATGCGTTGTGACGTTATTGCTACCGGTGTTGTCGAAGCAGCGAAACAGCTGGGCTTAACACGTCCGCTTGTTGTACGTTTGGAAGGAACGAACGTGGACCTTGGCAAGCAAATTCTGGCTGAGTCGGGTCTGAACATCGTGCCTGCTGATTCCATGGCCGACGGAGCACAGAAGATCGTCTCCCTCGTTCAGTAATATTTCATTCCTGAAGAGGCATGGCACGATGAGTCATAGAGCTCTGCCGTGCGGTTGCTTTCATTTTCAAATAACAATAGGGGATGTGAATCAATCGTGAGTATTTTGATCGATAAGAATACAAAAGTTATCACACAAGGGATTACAGGCAAAACAGCCCTGTTCCATGCAAAAGGTGCCCTTGATTACGGTACACAAATGGTCGGCGGAACTTCACCCGGCAAAGGTGGAACTGAAGTAGAAATTACGCTGGAGAACGGCGATACCGTCAAATTGCCGGTTTACAATACCGTTGAGGAAGCGAAAGCCAAAACAGGTGCGACGGCAAGCGTTATTTATGTGCCGCCTGCTTTTGCAGCTGATTCCATTCTTGAAGCTATTGATGCTGAGATGGAACTGGTTATTTGCATCACGGAAGGCATCCCGGTACTGGATATGGTGAAAGTATCCCGTTATTTGGAAGGTAAAAAAACGCGTCTGATCGGGCCTAACTGTCCAGGTGTCATCACGCCGGGCGAATGTAAAATCGGCATTATGCCGGGCTACATCCACACGCCAGGACATGTCGGCGTTGTATCCCGCAGTGGTACCCTGACTTATGAGGCTGTTCACCAGCTAACAGCCCGCGGCATCGGTCAATCCTCTGCCGTTGGAATCGGCGGGGACCCGGTCAAAGGGATGGAGTTTATCGATGTCTTGAAACTGTTTAATGAAGATCCGAATACCAAAGCGGTTATCATGATTGGTGAAATCGGCGGTACAGCTGAAGAAGAAGCGGCGGAGTGGATCAAAGCGAACATGACCAAGCCGGTCGTGGGCTTCATTGGCGGTGCAACGGCGCCTCCAGGGAAACGTATGGGCCATGCGGGTGCCATTATTTCAGGTGGTAAAGGTACGGCCAAGGAAAAAATCTCCGTACTTGAAGCTTGTGGCATCAAAGTAGCTCCTACGCCAGCTGAAATGGGATCAACCCTGGTAAGCGTGCTTGAAGAGAAAGGCCTTCTGGAGTCATGTACGACTCACTAAGGCTTTCATTGTAGTGCGATAACAGGCTTAATCCATGAATATAACTTAAGGTAGGCAACCTTTTATTTCCATCCAAGGGAATAAAGGGTTGCTTTTTTGTTGTTGATTTTATATTTTAAGGAGGTCACCTTATGAAGATAGACAATATTCTGCTGATTGCGTTGCACGAAAGTGAAGGTATTGGATGGAAGACAATCAACCGGATTATGATGACCGGTGGGCTGCATGAAGGCCTGCTGTTGTATGATATGAATGATTGGAGGGCTCTTGGCTTATCTGTCGAAAGAGCAAATAAGTTGACGAGGAACTTCCCTTTACTTGTCGAGAAGAAAAGTGTCGAACTGTCGAATGAGAAAGAATACAGGCACCCAGCGAAATCAGAAGGTAACTGGAAATTGACAAATCGCGCGAAAGTCCGTATTATAACAGCCCTTGATAAAGTCTATCCTGATACATTAAGATCATCGCCCCAAGCCCCTTGGGTATTGTACTGCATTGGTGACCTCCAGCTGCTAGAGTTGCCGGGGATTGCCATGGTTGGCACAAGGGTGCCAACGGCTTACGGTAGGAAGATTGCTGCCATGCTAGCGGAAGAACTGGCACAGTCAGGGCTTGCAGTCGTTAGCGGAATGGCCAAAGGCATTGATAGTGTAGTTCATGAGACCGCTTTGCGAAGCGGCGGGAAGACCTTGGCGGTACTTGGAGCTGGAATCGATGTCATATACCCACCGGAGAACCGATCGCTATATGAAGAAATCGCTGCTAAAGGACTGATCATTTCCGAGTATCCGCCTGGTACAAATGCGCTGCCTGGATTCTTTCCGCAAAGAAACCGGATCATTGCAGGACTTACGCTGGGTACTGTGGTGGTTGAAGCGGACGCCCGGAGCGGCTCATTAATCACAACGGATCTGGCCTTGGAGGCTGGAAGGGACGTGTTTTCCGTGCCGGGGCCTATTACTTCCCCGAAGAGCAGAGGGACTCTTGACCTCATTAAGCAAGGCGCCAAGATGGTAACAGAAGCAAGGGATATAATAGAAGAATATGATTCATGGTTGCCAAAGAGGGCTTCGGATACATACAATAAGGAGCGGCGGGTTCCTCGTCAAGAGCATCCGGATCATATTGTCGGGTTGACAAATGATGAACGGCAAATATACCATATGCTCGAACAGGGGCACGGTTCGCTTGATGAGATGATCGAGCGTACCCAGTGGGATTTTGGACATTTGCATTCAGTTCTGTTATCTTTAATCATAAAAAAGCAGATTACCCAATTACCCGGTGCTATATATAAGGTCATATAATGGGAAAGTTTGAATGTTGGAGAGGAGGATGAACCTGTGGCGGATTCACTCGTCATCGTAGAGTCGCCTGCTAAGGCGAAAACGATTGGCAAATATCTCGGCAGCAAGTATATCGTGAAGGCTTCGATGGGTCATGTTCGCGATTTGCCGAAGAGCCAGATCGGGGTTGAGGTGGAAAATGACTTCAATCCGAAATACATTACGATCCGCGGAAAAGGTTCTGTCTTAAAGGAACTTAAGGATGCTAGCAAAAAGGTGAAAAAAGTGTACCTCGCAGCTGACCCTGATCGCGAAGGGGAAGCTATTGCATGGCATCTTGCGCATGCGCTGGAGCTGGATAATACTCAAAGCCTGCGGGTTGTATTTAATGAAATAACAAAAACGGCTGTGAAGGATGCCTTCAAGACGCCGCGCAAAATCAACATGGATCTCGTAAATGCGCAGCAAGCCAGACGTATCCTGGACCGTTTGGTTGGTTACAAGATTAGTCCACTATTATGGAAGAAAGTGAAAAAGGGTCTCTCCGCTGGCCGTGTTCAATCGGTAGCTGTGAAGATTATTCTCGATCGTGAGAACGAGATCAGCGCTTTTATACCAGAAGAATATTGGACCATCACAGCCAAGCTGGCCGTAAACGGTTCTGCATTTGAAGCCAAGTTCACCCAGTTGAATGGCGCGAAGAAGGAACTGACGAATGAAGAGGAAGTCAATGAAATTCTCGAATTGATCAAGGATGCTGCCTTTCAGGTTGGCGAGGTCAAAGAACGAGAACGTCAGCGGCACCCTTCACCGCCATTCACGACGAGTTCCTTGCAGCAGGAAGCTGCGCGCAAGCTTGGTTTCCGTGCTGCCAAGACCATGTCGGTCGCGCAGCAATTATACGAGGGTGTCGAGCTTGGCAAGGAAGGCACTGTAGGTTTAATCACCTATATGCGTACCGATTCCACCCGTATTTCCGGTACAGCGCAAGAGGAAGCAAAAGGATACATTACAGAGAAGTACGGAGATCCGTTCGTGCCGGAGAGTCCAAGACAATATTCGAAAAAAGCAGCCAATGCGCAAGATGCGCATGAAGCGATTCGCCCGACTTCCGTAATGAGAGATCCTGAATCTGTGAAGCCGTATATGAGTCGTGACCAGCTTCGCCTGTACAAACTGGTTTGGGAACGGTTTGTGGCGAGCCAGATGTCCTCAGCTGTACTGGATACACTTTCCGTGGATACCACAGCTGGTAAGACGGTTTTCCGGGCGACAGGTTCGAAGGTTCGTTTTCCAGGATTCATGAAAGTCTACGTCGAAGGCAACGATGACGGAACGACAGAGGAAGACAAGTACCTGCCAGAGCTTCATACGGGTGACATCCTTGAGAAGAAGGAGATCGAACCGAAGCAGCACTTTACGCAGCCGCCTCCGCGGTATACGGAAGCGCGTCTTGTTCGGACTCTGGAGGAACTCGGAATTGGGCGTCCTAGTACGTATGCACCTACGCTGGAGACCATCCAGAAAAGAGGCTACGTTGCCATCGAAGAGAAGAAGTTCATGCCAACCGAGCTAGGGGAGCTTGTCATCGAACAGATGGAGCAGTTTTTCCCGGAGATTCTTAACGTTGAATTTACGGCAAACATGGAAGAGGATCTGGACCATGTGGAGGAAGGCTCTGAAGATTGGGTCAAAGTATTGGCAGAGTTCTATGAATCTTTTGAGAAGCGGCTTGAAGTAGCAGAAGAAGAAATGAAGGAAATTGAAATTGAAGATGAGGTTTCCGACGAGATCTGCGAAAAATGTGGCAAGCACTTGGTTTATAAACTGGGACGTTTCGGCAAATTTCTTGCATGCTCAGGATTTCCGGAATGCCGAAATACGAAGCCGATCATAAAAGATATAGGGGTGGCTTGCCCGAAATGCAAGGAAGGGCATGT
Source organism: Paenibacillus solani (assembly GCF_001277345.1). Lineage (GTDB taxonomy): Bacteria > Bacillota > Bacilli > Paenibacillales > Paenibacillaceae > Paenibacillus_AQ > Paenibacillus_AQ solani. The sequence goes on along the minus strand of NZ_LIUT01000001.1, from coordinate 2,941,715 downwards.
CGTGGAACGCCGCAGCAAGAAGGGGCGCGTCTTCTTTGGGTGTGATCGTTATCCTGAATGTGACTTTGTATCATGGGATAAACCGTCAACGAAGCCGTGTCCAAACTGCAGCAGTTTAATGGTAGAGAAAAAAAGCAAGCAAGGTATCAAGCTCCAATGTACTTCTTGTGATTATTCCGAGATGGTCGAGGAACAGGACGAAACAGCAGATTTGTAAGGCATACAGGGGGTAAAGACATTGACTGAATCACAATCACAGCGGGTTACGGTTATCGGGGCAGGTCTTGCGGGCAGTGAAGCTGCCTGGCAGATTGCGAGCCATGGCGTACCCGTTACACTATATGAGATGCGACCGGTTGTAAAAACACCGGCGCATCATACGGACAAGTTCGCAGAGCTTGTATGCAGTAATTCGCTTCGGGCGAACGGCTTGACGAATGCCGTTGGTGTATTGAAGGAAGAGATGCGGATGTTGAATTCACTCGTCATCGGATCTGCAGACCGCAATGCCGTTCCGGCGGGCGGGGCACTAGCCGTTGATCGTGACGGTTTTTCTGGGGAGATAACGGAAACACTGCACCAACATCCATTAATTGAGGTTGTAAATGAGGAAATCCAGCATATACCTGAAGAAGGCATTGTTGTCATTGCTACAGGTCCGCTGACTTCTCCGGCATTATCTGCACAAATCCGTGAGCTGATGGGCGAGGATTATTTCTATTTTTACGATGCAGCTGCACCGATCGTGGAAAAGGATTCCATCGATATGAGCAAGGTTTATCTTGCCTCGCGGTACGATAAGGGTGAAGCCGCTTATCTGAATTGCCCTATGACGGAAGAAGAGTTTGACGCCTTCTATGATGCCCTTATTCATGCAGAAGTCGCAGAACTCAAAGAATTCGAGAAGGAGATTTATTTCGAAGGCTGCATGCCGATCGAGATTATGATGCAGCGTGGCAAGCAAACAGCGTTGTTTGGCCCGATGAAGCCCGTAGGACTAGTGAACCCGCATACAGGCAAGCTGCCTCATGCAGTCGTGCAGCTCCGTCAAGATAACGCAGCAGGAACACTTTATAACCTTGTCGGATTCCAGACTCATTTGAAGTGGGGCGAGCAGAAACGGATCATTTCTATGATTCCTGGTCTTGAGAACGCTGAAATTGTTCGTTATGGTGTCATGCACCGCAATACGTTTGTTAATTCACCGAGATTGCTGGAACAGACCTATCAAGTGAAAACCCGGCCTAATCTATATCTAGCAGGGCAAATGACCGGCGTTGAGGGTTATGTCGAATCCGCGGCCTCTGGACTGATAGCCGGCATCAATGCGGCACGCGCGGCTCTTGGACAGGAGGGCATCGTCTTCCCACAAGAATCCGCCATCGGAAGCATGGCTTACTACATAACCCATGCTGATCCTGAGAACTTCCAGCCGATGAATGCGAACTTTGGACTTCTGCCAAGCCTGGAGAAACGGATTCGCAACAAGAAGGAGAAGAATGAAGCGCTCGCTAACCGAGCTCTTGATAGAGTGAGAGTATTTATAAGCGATAATGAACTGAATACAATCTAAACTTATTTTCTCAGGGAGGTCTTGCATCATGGAAATGACTTTTCATGCCACTACGATATGTGCAGTTCGGCATAATGGCCAAGCAGCCATTGCTGGTGATGGACAGGTCACATTCGGGGAGAGTGTAGTCATGAAGCAGACCGCCAAGAAAGTGCGCCGTCTTTACCGGGGACAAGTTGTCGCCGGTTTTGCCGGTTCTGTGGCGGATGCAATTACGTTATTTGAAAAATTCGAAGGCAAGCTGGAGGAGCATCATGGCAACTTGCAGCGGGCTGCTGTCGAACTGGCAAAGGATTGGCGCCAAGATCGAGTCCTGCGCAAACTTGAAGCCTTGATGATTGTAATGGATAAGACAGGTATGCTGCTGATTTCCGGCGGCGGAGAAATCATTGAGCCGGATGATGATGTGCTGGCCATTGGTTCAGGCGGCAATTTTGCCTTGTCAGCAGGTCGTGCGCTGAAGCGTCATGCCGGGCACATGGAAGCGAAGGACATAGCCAGAGAAGCGCTCCAGATTGCTTCTGAGGTTTGTGTTTATACGAATAGCAATATAATAGTAGAAGAACTGTAAGAATGCCCTGCAGCAAAATAAGCCATATCAGAGTTGGAGGTATTCGCGATGAGTAGAGAATCGATGACGCCTAGACAAATCGTATCCGAGCTGGATAAGTACATTGTAGGCCAGAAAGAAGCCAAGAAGTCCGTAGCGGTAGCACTTCGGAACCGCTATCGCCGAAGTTTGCTGACGGATGACGAGCGTGATGAAATCGTACCCAAGAACATTCTGATGATCGGTCCTACGGGTGTCGGTAAGACGGAGATTGCAAGAAGGCTTGCCAAGCTGGTCCATGCTCCATTTGTGAAGGTGGAAGCGACGAAGTTTACCGAGGTTGGCTATGTGGGACGTGATGTAGAATCCATGGTGCGCGACCTGGTAGAGACCGCTATACGGATGGTAAAGCTGGAGCGTACAGAGAAGGTAAAGGATAAAGCTGAGGAAATGGCGAACGAGCGGATCGTTCAGTTGTTGGCACCTTCAGCCAAAGGACAGAAGAGTCAGCGTAATCCTTTTGAAATGCTGTTTGGCGGCGCCAACAATGATTCTAGCCGAGAAGATGATGAAGATGCGGGCGAGAAGGATGCCAGCCTCAAAGAGAAACGGAGACAGGTGCGTTTTAATTTGCTGGCAGGCAAGCTTGAAGATGACATGATCGAGATTGATGTTGAGGATGCTGCTCCGAACATGTTTGATATGTTTGCTGGTCAGGGCAATGATCAGATGGGAATGAACATGCAGGAGATGTTTGGCAACTTGATGCCAAAACGAACGAAGCGCCGTAAGTTGTCCGTCAAGGAAGCGAGAAAAGTGCTCATCCAAGAGGAAGCGGGCAAACTGATTGATATGGACGATGTGATTCAGGAGTCCATTTCTCGTGCTGAGCAATCCGGTATTATTTTTATTGATGAGATCGATAAGGTTGCCAGCCAGGGACGCCAATCGGGGCCGGATGTATCCAGGGAAGGCGTACAGCGTGATATATTGCCAATTGTGGAAGGTTCTACGATTATGACGAAATATGGACCTGTCAAAACAGACTTTGTCTTGTTTATTGCCGCAGGAGCTTTTCATATTGCGAAGCCGTCAGATTTGATTCCTGAGCTCCAGGGCCGCTTTCCAATTCGGGTAGAGCTGAGCAGCTTGTCGCTGGATGATTTTGTATCCATTCTGACCGAGCCCAAAAATGCGCTTACCAAGCAGTACGTCAATCTGCTGCGTACGGAAGATCTCGAGGTAGAATTTTCACCTGAGGCCATTCGCGAGATTGCCCAGATCGCGGCATCGGTTAATCAGAATACGGAGAATATCGGTGCACGAAGACTTCATACGATATTAGAGAAGCTGCTCGAAGACCTGTCCTTTGAGGCGCCGGAACTAACTTTGGAGCGTATGGTGATTACGCCGCAGTATGTGAAGGAGAAGCTCTCAGGCATTGCCCAAGACCGGGACCTGAGTCAATATATTCTGTAGTGGCCTGCATATAACAGGCGGATAGGTCTATCTGCACGGTAGGCGAAAGAGGATAATTGTCGAGAGGTGCGAACAATTTCCGGGAGCATATTGTCGAATTACTTTCACATCTTGGGAAAAATCGGGCAGGGTTTCGCAAATTCCTAGTGTGCCATGGGTCGCACCAGGACCTATACATTGGATGAAATCGAGTAAATTTTACAGAATTAGTGGTATGATTTGCAATAATATAGAAAAAAACCGAATAAAAATGGATATAAAGCCCTTCTTTTTGGTAAAAGATAGGGCTTTTTTCTTATTGTAAAAAGTCCCAAACTTTAAGAAACTTAGTTTATGTGACATCATGTTGTCTTTTTCTACTTAAGACCTAGGTTAGTACGTACGGATTATATCATTTGTCGAAAAAAGAGGATTTTGCTAGGAAGAGTGGAATATCTTTTCTTGCATAGTCTAGTCAGGAGGAATGAGCTAGTGAATCTGTTGAATAACAGTTCTTTTCAACGGCTTCAAAGCGGTTTGGATGCTGCGAATCTCAGAAACAATGTGATTGCAAACAATATCGCCAACGTGGATACTCCTCATTTTAAAAGATCCGAGGTATCCTTTGAGAGTCTTCTGAAACAAGAAATGGATGGGGCTCAGCTTTCGCTTCGGGGAAGAAGAACGGATCCTAGACATTTTGTTATTGGTCCAATGGGGAAAATTCCTGAGGCTTCGATTATGAAGGATGGCAATAGTTCCATGAATAACAACGATAATAATGTCGATGCAGATAGGGAGATGTCGCTTCTAGCAGAGAATCAGCTTCGTTATAACTCATACATACAAGCTGTAAACGAGCAGATTCGAATGATGCGTACAGCTGTTGAAGGGAGATAAAAATAATGAATATTAGCAATAGCTTCAGCATTAATGCATCAGCCCTCACTGCACAGCGGCTTCGAATGGATGTCATCTCTTCCAATATCGCCAATGCAGAAACTACCCGTGCTCGGATTGAGAACGGTCAGGCTGTTCCTTATCGCCGCAAGACCGTTGTATTTCAACCGCAGCAGGAATCATTTGAAGGACTTCTTAGAGCCCAGATGAACGGTCAGACGGCAGGGCGAGGGGTAAAGGTGGCAGAGATACGGGAGGATCAGGCTCCGTTAAAACAGGTATATAACCCCACGCATCCTGATGCGAACACGGAAGGTTATGTTCTTATGCCTAACGTGGATATAACCAAAGAAATGGTAGATATGCTTGCAGCTACCCGTTCTTATGAAGCTAACGTTACAGCGATCAACGCTTCAAAAGCCATGCTCATGAAGGCTTTGGAGATTGGAAGATAATAGAGAAATTACATAGCGGGTACTATTTTAGGAGGTAGAGTTATGATTCAAAATGCTATGTTCAGCGTCCAGGGCATACAGCCACTTCAAGTGCAGGAGCAAGTAAAAAATGGAGCGACTCCTTCCGAATCGATCCGCGATTTTGGTTCTTACTTGAGTGAAGCATTAAACTCTGTTGCGGCACAGGAACAGAACGCTCATATGATGAGTGACAAGTTAATGATTGGACAAGTAAACGTAGATCAGGCGATGATATCCGCCCAACAGGCTCTGTTGAGTATTCAACTCACGACACAGGTCCGAAACAAAGTGGTAGAAGCCTATCAAGAGATCATGCGCACGCAAATCTAATTGTTTCTAGCAAAGTTTCGGATGGGGTGACAATGTGAACGAGAGAATGATCCAATACCGGGAAAAAATCACCCAATATTGGAACCAGTTCAGCAATAAGCAAAAAATTATGTTAATCGCTACTGTAGCATTCGTACTGATTGCTCTAATCGTATTAACGATGCAATTCTCTAAGACGAAATACGATGTAGCATTTAGAGATTTGAACTCCAGTGACGCTGCAGGGATCATTAACCACTTGGAGACCCAAGGTATTCCTTATAAATTAAGCGATGATGGAAGAAGCATCCTGGTGCCAAGCACGAACGCAGCAAGGGTTCAGATTGATGTGGGCTCTCAAGGGCTTGTACAGAACGGTACAATTGGGTTCGAGACCTTTGAGCAGAATGCTTCAGCTATCGGAATGACTGATAAAGAATTCGAAGTAAAATATGTAAATGCACTCAATGGGGAAGTTGAACGACTGCTCGAAAAGATGCAGGGTGTACAAGATGCAACGGTTCTATTAAACCTTCCCAAAGAAAGTGTGTTTGCAAAAAACGGAAACGAAGATCAAGCTACTGCTTCCGTAGTTGTGCAATTTAAACCAGGCTATCGTCCTAATCAAGAGGTCATCGATGGATACTATAACCTCGTGAAGACAGCGATTCCCAATCTGCCAATTGAGAATATTACGATTACCAATGACGAGGTCGAGTTAATTGCTACGGCTAAAGGCGGTCAAGGCGGACTACTTGGCAAGGTTGAAGAAAACTTCGCCCTTCAAAAAAAGTTTGACAACGAAGTCAGACAAAATGTACAGCAATTCCTCTCACAATACATGGGTTCCAATAAAGTCAATGTTCTCGTTGTTTCCAAGCTGAACTTCGATCAGATGCAAAGCAAGGAAAATATCGTGACCCCTGTAGATGAGGAAGAAATGAAGGGAATCGAGCTCAGTGTTCAGGAAATTCAGAAGAACTATTCAGGAACTGGCACTCCTTCCGGTGGCGTTGCCGGAGTAGGCGAAGAGGCCGTTCCGGGATATCCAAGCGATTCTGGAAGTGGTGAGACTAATTCGGAAGAGCTATCCAAAACAGTCAACTACGAGGTAAACCGAATCACGAGGGATATAATCGCAAGTCCATACACTGTTAAAGATTTAACCATTAATGTCTCGGTTGAACCACCCGCTGGACAACAAAGTATAGATGACGCTACAAGAACGGCTATACAGAACATTCTAGTAAACATCGTAAGAGCGTCGCTTTCGGATTCTGATACTACTTATACAGACGCTGATCTGTCCAAAAAAGTTTCGGTAATTTCGCAAGTATTTAATGTGGATACCGATGAAAAACCTAAAACTGTATTTTCACAGCCCGTTTTATGGGGGATTGGGATAGCGGCATTGGCATTGATTGCCGGAGGAGCCTTTTTCTTCATCCGCAAACGGAGACAGCAGCAGGAAGAGTATGAAGATGACATTGAGCTTCCGCCTGTGACGGAATTCCCATCGATTAATCTCGAGAGTGTGACCAATGAAAGCCAGGTTCGTAAACAACTCGAAACCTTGGCGAAGAAAAAGCCAGATGAATTCGTGAATTTACTTCGCACATGGCTAGCTGAGGAATAGAGGTGGAAGCGTGGCTAAGGGAAATAACCAAATGTTAAGCGGACGTCAGAAAGCGGCTATACTGCTCATTACGCTTGGCCCTGAAGTGTCTGCTCAAATATTTAAACATCTCCGGGATGAAGAGATTGAACAATTAACGCTGGAGATTGCGAATGTTCGCAAAGTCGACAGCGAAGAAAAAGATAGCATTATTCAGGAGTTCCATCAGATTTGTCTGGCCCAAGAGTACATCTCGCAAGGCGGTATCAATTACGCTAAAGAAATTCTCGAAAAGGCGCTTGGACAGCAAAAAGCAATGGAAGTGATCAATAGGCTGACGGCAACGCTTCAAGTAAGGCCGTTTGACTTTGCTCGCAAAGCTGACCCGAGCCAAATCTTGAACTTTATTCAGAATGAGAATGCACAAACTATTGCGCTCGTCTTATCCTATCTCCAATACGAGCAGGCATCCGCAATTCTATCATCGCTTCCGCAAGAGAAGCAGGCCGAAGTGGCTCGTAGGGTCGCAGTCATGGACAGTACTTCACCGGAAGTCATCGCCCAGGTGGAACGCGTGCTCGAACAGAAACTGTCGGCGACGGTTACACAGGATTACACTAGTGCCGGCGGCATTGAATCCATCGTTCAAATTCTGAACGGCGTCGACCGCGGCACGGAACGCACGATACTCGACTCGCTTGAGATCCAAGATCCGGAGCTCGCCGAAGAAATCAAAAAGCGGATGTTCGTATTCGAAGATATCGTCAATGTGGACAATCGTTCGATTCAGCGCATTATCCGCGATGTCGAGAATGCCGATTTGCAGCTTGCGCTCAAGGTGGCAAGCGAAGAAGTACGGGATGTTATTTTCCGCAATATGTCCAAGCGTATGGCTGAAACCTTCCGTGAGGAAATGGAGTATATGGGCCCGGTGCGGCTGCGTGATGTGGAGGAAGCTCAAACTCGGATTGTGAGCACGATCCGAAGACTCGAAGAAGCGGGCGAGGTCATTATCGCACGTGGCGGAGGAGATGACATCATTGTCTAACTTGATCAAATCGTCCCACTATAAATCAATGGATGTGTTGAAAGAGTTGGATCTTGCACGCCGTTATGCTTCACCAACCGAGGAGATGGAGGAGGAATACATTCCACCGGCTGCCGAGCCGGCTGCCATCCAGACACTGGCTGAAGCAGAACGCCTAAAGGCTGAAATTTTACAGGATGCACAGGAATTCGCTGAAAGACAAATTCGGGAGGCTTCGGAAGAGGCGGAACGTCTGCTGACAGAAGCCAAACAACAGATTGAAGCATGGTGGACAGAACAAAGGCTTCAGGACGAGGACCTGGCAGAAACGCTCAAGATGGAGGGATACAGCCAGGGATACGCTGAAGGTTCAGCTAAGGCAGAGCTTGAGATGAAGGAATTGATGGAACAAGCGACGCACCAAGCTAGCGAGTTACTTCAACTGGCTCATCAAACTAAGGAAGATCTGATACAAGAAGCAGAACCGTTCTTGGTAGAGCTAAGCTGCAATATAGCTGAGAAAATATTGGATCACCAGCTTGCCATAGAGCCAGAGTTTACGCTGGAGCTGATTCGGAAGAATCTTTCACGCAAAAGGGAAAAGGGAACTATCTCCCTCTGTGTTGCACCTGAGCAATTCGAATTTGTAAATGCGGCCCGAGAAGAGCTTGGATTATCGATCGACTCTCAGGCAGAGCTTCAAATTCTGCCGGATTCTACAGTGAAGGATCGCGGCTGCGTTATCCGGTCATCGTTCGGAAGCGTAGACGCCCGAATCGATACACAGCTTTCGGAGATCAAGAAAGAACTGGTGCGGTTCGCCCTGGATGACGAGGAGCGGAGAAATCACGATGAAGAAGCTGAATAGCGCACGGTATTTGGATTATCTGAAACATATAGACCCGGTTCGCATCAATGGCAAGGTGACGCAGGTTATTGGACTGATGGTTGAATCCGAGGGGCCGGATGCCAGCATAGGCGATGTGTGCTACATCTATCCCACGAAGCAATCCGCGCCGCTCAAAGCAGAGGTCGTCGGTTTCAGAGACAATAAAGTGCTGCTAATGCCGCTTGGCGAGCTTCACTCCATCGGCCCAGGTTGCGATGTAGTCGGAACAGGCAAACCGCTTAGCGTACAGGTGGGGTCGGAACTGCTTGGTAAAGTGTTGGACGGATTGGGACAACCACTAGATGGATCAATCATTCCTGCACGAATGCCGCATTACTCCACCCACAACATACCGCAAAACCCGCTCAATCGGCCGCGGGTCCAAGAACCGATCAGTATTGGCGTTCGAGCGATTGACGGCTTGCTCTCCATCGGTAAAGGCCAGCGGGTTGGCATATTCGCTGGATCTGGTGTCGGTAAGAGCACCTTGATGGGGATGATTGCCCGGAATACTTCAGCGGATGTCAATGTGATTGCGTTGATCGGGGAACGTGGTCGAGAAGTGTTGGACTTCATAGAGCGAGACTTGGGTCCTGAAGGATTGAAGCGGTCTGTTGTGATTGTTGCTACTTCAGATCAACCCGCTCTTATCCGTATTAAGGGAGCATTGATCGCCACGACTATTGCCGAGTATTTCAGGGACCGTGGTTTAAATGTGATGCTGATGATGGATTCGGTTACCCGGTATGCAATGGCTCAGCGTGAAGTGGGGCTCGCTGTGGGGGAACCACCAGCCATGCGCGGTTATACTCCATCGGTATTTGCAAGTCTTCCCAAACTGTTGGAACGTGCAGGAACAGGGCCGACAGGCTCGATTACCGCTTTTTACACCGTATTGGTTGACGGAGACGACATGAATGAACCGATCGCCGATGCGGTCAGGGGGATTCTGGATGGACACATCGTTTTGAATCGGAATATTGCGAACAAGGGACATTTTCCAGCGATTGATGTGCTGGCCAGCATCAGTCGGGTCATGAAGGATATTTCTCCAGAGGATCAAATTGATGCTTCCGAGAATGTGAAACGACTCATGGCCATTTACAAGGATTCAGAAGATTTGATTAATATAGGGGCTTATCAAGAGGGCTCCAATGCCGATATTGATGAATCGATAGAATATATCGGGCGGATATGGGATTTTACGAAGCAAAAGGTGAATGAGAAGACCACATTGGATGAGGTCCAGAAACGTTTGATTTCCGAGTTTTCAAGGAGATGACTTTGAAAAATGAAATTTCAATATGCATTCCAGAAAATCGTAGACCTGAAGAGCACTGAAAAGACGCAGGCCGAATGGATGCTCTCAAGCGCGATTGGGCATCTGCAGGCGGAAGAGAAGAGTCTGAATGAGCTGTACGAGATGAGGGACCAAATGTATCACGCTCAGCAGGAAGCCGCATCAAGATGCGTCCCGATTTCTGAGATCCGCAATATTCAGGTATACGCAGAACATCTGGAAGAATGCATTGAGCGAAAAAGGGATGATATACGGCTCGCTCATGTCAATGTGACGAAGAAGAAAAAAGTGTTGTCCGACAAAATGCTAGATGAAAAGGTTTGGCTCAAAGCAAGAGATAAATCCCAAGAAAAGTTCCGGCATGAAAGTCTCCTTCGGGAACAAAACGAGCTGGACGAAATGGCGACGGTACGTTTTGCGATCAATGCCCGCTTAGGTTAGGAAACATCGACATCGGTGGGTTATGACCGCGAAGGAGGAATGAATGTGGCAAGAAAAGAAACGCCGCTAGAGAAGGAAGAATCCGGTGGAGGATTTGAACGAGTATTACTGATATTAATACCTGCAATATTCACGATTGTTTTGCTAGGAGCCCTTGCTGTATTTTTTAGAGCCGATGTTCGCGATGGTCTGATTGATGTGGCCAACAAAATCCCGATTGTCAAGAATTGGGTTCCGGATCCAGTGCTGACACCGGAAGAGCAGAAGCTGAAGAAAGCGAAGCAGCAGGAAGAAAGCGCAGAGGCTACAATTGTTGAGCTTAAGAAGCAGCTAGCCGAAAGTGAAGAAACATTAAATGAAGTAACTGAGCAAAAAGCAACCCAGGAAAAAAAAGTAAAAGAGCTGGAAACTCAAGTTGAGACGATGCAAAGTACAGCCCAAAGCAATGAGATAGAAGAGGAAGATGCATACACCAAGCAGATTCGTGAATTGTCCAAGCTCTATGCAGATATGAGTCCAAGCAAAGCAGCGCCTATCATGCAGAATCTTACGCAGGAAGAAATGGTGCTTATGCTCAGCCAGATGAAGAGCGGCAACCGGGTGGCCATCCTTCAGAAGATGGATCCAAAGGTAGCAGCAGACGTTACGATGAAGCTGAAGGATGCTGAAACTTCCGAAAATATGGCGATAGCGGCGCTGCAATCCAGACTTAAGAAGAATGAAGTAGCTGAAGCCGAGAAGAAGACATCCAATAACTTGGATAAGAATCAGCTGAATCAGACCTTTGCAGGAATGACTCCGAGTAATGCTGCCGATCTGCTGATGCAAACTTATAAGATTAGTCCTGCCAAGACCATGACTATTCTCAATACGGTGGATGACGCTACACGTTCACGCATTTTAAATGCGATGTCCTCGAAAGACGCGGAGCTGGCAGCGAAGATATTGAATCGCCTGATGGGGTCTAAATAAGCTCCGGTAATGAATCTCCACCCTCGAGGAAAGGAGGTGAAATAAGACGATGACAATGACCGTACAAAACATGACTCCTTCTGTGAGCAGCTCTTCAGCAAGCGGGAAGACAAGCGCTGCTGGTCAAACGGTAGCCGGTGCTACTTTCGATTCAGCTTTGGCTTACCAGATGAACAGCGGCGGGAGTAGTACTACAATCATTCCAACGGAAGTTGCTGCAAAGCTGGTGTCCATGATTGCGCAGCAATCGACGGAAATCGATGAGTCGCTCGATGGCTTGATGGAACTGGTCCAAGGTATATTGCAGGAGCTTGATACCATGGACCAGGCACTGATTGAGGATCCAGCCTTGCTTCAGGAGATTCAAAGTTGGCTGGCTCAAGCTAACATCCTTTTAAGCGAAGCTGTCCCCCAACCTCAAGGAGACATAATCGAAAATGAGATGCCGCTGCTAGCCTCCAGTTCGGAAACCATTCGCTTTGTCGTGCAGGATACGATCAGTCAACTGGCTTCCGCGTTATCGAAATCCGGACAGGTAGATTCCAATACAGAGGCTGCTGTCAAACAGCTTGTTCAATCGTTCCACACCCTGCTGGGTCAAGGAGCAACGGTGGGAGAGGGGAGAGCTGACTCGAAGTTCAGCAGCATGTTAAACCGCCAGCAACCCGAAGTGACTCAGCAGTCTACAGGCACCACTAATGCTGCCAGCCAAACAGCTCAAACAGCTCCATCGGAAACAACAGGATCGGCGAATGCCAAAGGGACGTTATTGACAGCTACTAGCATTGATAGTGCCTTACCAGAGTCTGGGATGAATGAAGGGGATGCATTATTGGGACAAGGAACGGTTACTGCCGGTCAGCTTGCCCTGCGTTCAGGAACGCAAGTAACAGTAAAACCTGCTGCTCCGCCCGTACCAGTTGAGAACTTTTCCAACGAAATGACTACGTTCATTATTAATAAGATGGAAATTGTGAAACAAACGGGATTTACCGAAGCGAGAATCTCTCTGAATCCGGAGCATTTGGGTCAAGTCGACATCAAGCTTACGATGCAGAATGGTCAGTTGATCGCACAGTTTATGACGAGATCCACTGATGCCAAAGAACTGATCGACCAGCAGATGGCGCATCTCCGAAGCGCTTTACATGCACAGGGACTTCAGGTAGAGAGAATTGAAGTCACGCAGAGCAGCCAGGCATCAAATGCTAACCTGTATCAGGATGGAGGTCGTCAGCCGGGTTCAGGACAACAGCAGTCACAGCAGCGTTCTAAGGAGAAAGATCGACCTTCCGAGGATGCCATACTGGCTGCAAACTTGACTGAAGAGTTGAACGATTGGATTGATGAGCATCAAATTGATGACGAGCAAGTACAAGCAGGAACATTTACCGCTAAAGCTTAACCGTGAGGAGGTGAGGAATAAATGGCAACAAATCCGGTTTCTACGAGTAATATGTGGCCCAATTATTCTAAAGGGAACGTTAGTAACAAAAGCGGTAATGGTCAGGAACTCGGGAAGGATCAATTCTTGAGCATATTGATTACACAACTTCGAAATCAGGATCCGCTTCAACCGATGCAGGACCGGGAGTTTATAGCTCAAATGGCACAGTTTACTTCCTTGGAGCAGCTGATGAATATTAATACTCAATTAACCGCCATGAGCCAATCCCTAGGCGCGGCCTCGAGTTTGATCGGTAAGCAGATCAGCTGGATGTCCACACCGGAGGATGGATCGGAGACGATCATGAAGAGCGGTGTTGTTGAATCCATCATTGTTCGTGAAGGCATTCATTATGCACAGGTTGGCGGCAGTGAGGTAGCTCTCGATGAGATTTTGAAGATTGAGAACGCAGTAATCGAGAAGGATACTGAAGTTCCTTATCCGAAACCTGCTGAACCAACAAGTGATCCAAATTCAGCAGTGACAGAAACTGGCGAAGATCCAGAAGCAGTGAATCCGAACCCGAATCCAACTAAGCCAGAGACAAGCAATCCGGATGTGACAGTTCCTGAAACCGAACCCGAACCCGAAACTGATACTGAAAATGAAGATCCAGGTCAAGTGGAGGATGGATTTGGGGGAACCGAGTCATGAGCGATCGCATGATGATTGGACATTTATACCCAGGGAAAATACACCCTACCGCATTTCATAATGAACGAAAATCAGCGCAGGCACAATCCAATCCATCCCATGGCAAGTTTCAGGAAATTTTAAATGAAAATCTCCTTAAAATCAGCAATCATGCTGCGAAGAGGCTGGAGCAGCGGGGAATTGAGTTAAAGGCTGACCAGCTCACGCAAATCCAGAATGCGGTGGATAAAGCAGCTGCGAAGGGAAGTAAGGAATCGCTTATTTTGTTGGAAAATATGGCATTGATTGTGAATATCCCGAATCGAACCGTAGTTACAGCAATGGACGGTACAGCAATGAAGGATAATGTATTCACGCAAATCGATAGCGCAGTTATTATTTCATAACATCTGGCTGGCCCGTGAGGAAGCCAGGCGGCCGCTGATCGACAGAAGCGGTCCAAAATTAAAAGGAGGAATATGGATGTTAAGATCTATGTATTCTGGTATTTCCGGGATGAGAGGTTTCCAAACCAAACTTGACGTCATTGGTAATAACATTGCCAACGTTAACACGATCGGGTTTAAGTCAGGGCGCGTAATGTTCAAAGATATCCTTAGTCAGACGATGTCCGGAGTTACTCCCGGAACTGACGACCCATCTGGTGGAGTGAATGCCAAGCAGATCGGTCTTGGAGTATCCATCGGTTCGATTGATACATTGCACACACCAGGCAGCGCTATGACTACGAATAATCCTACAGATCTGAGAATTGACGGAGACGGTTTCTTCTTGGTAAAGCTGAGCGAGGATCAAGAGGTAGCTTTTTTGACCCGTGCAGGTGATTTCCATGTCGACGTGGCCCGCAATCTGGTTACATCTGATGGGATGCTCGTTCTTGATTCAAACGGCGATCCGATCCAGCTGGATGATGACGTAACCGCGTTTACCATCGCCCAGAATGGCGCCATCATTCAGAAGATGAGTGACGGAACGACCGAAGAGGGAGCGATTATCGGTGTGGCCAAAATCCCGAATCCGGAAGGTCTCGAGAAAATAGGCGGCAATATGTACCGTGTGACATTGAATGCTGTCCCTGATGGCGATCTGGATGCCGTCATGTTTGAAGCAAATGATGCTGAAGCAGGTACGGGTGCGATCATTGCAGGTCAGCTCGAAATGTCTAACGTTGACCTGACTAGCGAATTTTCAGAAATGATTGTTGCTCAGCGCGGATTCCAGGCTAACTCGCGGATTATCACAACTTCGGACGAAGTGCTTCAAGAAGTTGTCAATCTGAAACGATAAGGATGGATAGGGAGGGGGACATCTCCTCCCTAATTATACAAGGAGGCTATCCATGATATCGGTAACGAGGTTAAATGGTTCGCAATTGTGGCTTAATGCGCTGTTAATCGAATTGGTTGAGGAGACTCCTGATACCTATATTACTTTGATTAATGGAAAACGAATGATTGTGCTAGAAAGTGCAAATGAAGTCATTTCTTCCATTAAGGCGTATCATCACGAGGTAGGCGTTCATCAAGCCACCATTAAAGTGCAGCAATGGGAGGAACCTTCATGAAAAAGATGTTACCCTGGTTAATTACGATTCTGTTATCGATTACGCTGATTGTAGTAGCCATCGTCCTGCTGTCGGACAAGTTTCTAGGCGATAATAGCAAGAATCAGGCTACGGCTAATGCAGCGGTAGTAGCCAAATTATCCGCCAACGAAATAGTTTCGATGTCATCAGAAATAACCAGTATCAAGACGAATCTTGCTGATCCTTACCATATTGCTTCTATGGCCTTTGCATTTCAGTTAAATGATAAAAAAGCGAAGGAAGAATTCGACAAGATCAAAGAGATCAAGATTCGGCCGATTATTATCAAGACTTTGGCTGATACCAAACCCGAATTGCTAAATGACTCCAAAGGGCGCGAACAGTTTATTGCCAAACTGCAGAATTTGATCAATAAGTCGTTAACGTCTGGACAATTAATTCAAATTGATATTACGGATATTTTGATCGCAGAAATTTAGACTGTTCGTTGGATGACCTGTAAGGGGGGTGAGTAGATGGTTGATGTTTTATCGCAGAATGAGATCGATGCCTTGTTGGCCGCTCTCTCTTCAGGGGAAATGGATGCTGAAGAACTGAAAAAAGAGGAAACGCAGAAGAAAATTCGCTCCTATGATTTTAAAAGGGCACTTCGGTTTTCCAAAGATCATATCCGGAGTTTAACCCGAATCCATGAAAACTTTGCACGCTATTTAACAACATATTTTTCAGCACAGTTGCGTACTTTCGTGCAAATCAATGTCGTGCAGGTTGAGCAGCTTCCATATGATGAATTTATTCGTTCTATACCCAAAATGACCGTTCTTAATATCTTTGAGGCGGAACCCCTTGTTGGCCGCATGGTGCTTGAGGTTCACCCGAACATCGCCTACGCGATGCTGGATCGTTTATTGGGGGGAACCGGAATTGCTCCTTCTTCCATCAACTCGATGACCGAGATCGAAACGATTATCTTGGAGCGAATATTCAGCAGGGCATTTGATAGCTTGCAGGAAGCATGGAAAACGGTTCTGGATATTTCGCCGCGTCTTGAAGCCATGGAAACCAATCCGCAATTTATGCAGATTGTTTCCCCGAACGAGACTATAGCGCTAATATCGCTTAGCACCAAAATCGGTGATAACACGGGTATGATCAATCTTTGTATTCCTCATGTTGTACTTGAGCCGATTATGTCCAAACTATCGGCGCACCAATGGTTTATCTCGGAGAAAAAAGCAAGCGTTCCGGAAGAAGTCGAGGCTCTCAAACAGCGGGTCAGTAAAGCCAAGCTCCCGATTGTTGCCGAGCTCGGTGTGTCACAGCTTACCGTATCCGAATTCTTAGGCCTGAACATTGGTGACGTTATTTCATTAAACAAGCCGATGCATGATGGACTCTCCATTAAGGTTGGAGATAAATTGAAGTTTATAGGCAGTCCCGGAACGATAAAAGACCGGGTTGCTGTACAAATCGATGAAATTGTCATCGAAGGAGCTGAAGAATTTGACGAGTAAAGATTATTTATCCCAGGAAGAAATCGACGCTTTGCTAAAACAGTCGGAAATGGCATCACCATCAATTCCTTCGGCGGCGACTGTCGATGATGTACTAACACCTCTTGAGCAGGATGCACTCGGCGAGATCGGTAACATTACCTTTGGCAGTGCTGCAACCGCTCTGTCTACCTTACTGGGCAAAAAAGTAGATATTACCACACCTAAAGTGTCGATCATTACACGAAGCAAGTTTGAGGAAGAATTTCCGAAACCGCATGTAGCGGTACATGTTACCTATGTGGACGGATTTGAAGGGATTAATTCGCTCGTCATTAAAACAAGGGATGCCCAAGTGATTGCAGATTTGATGTTAGGCGGAGAGGGCAATCCAGCAGAAGAGGAATTGAACGAAATTCATGTCAGTGCCGTTCAGGAAGCTATGAACCAGATGATGGGATCTTCAGCGACGAGCATGTCCACGATCTTTAACCGATTTGTCAATATATCGCCTCCGGGCATTGATATTTTGAACATGGAGAGCGGAGAAGGAGTTAATAACCTCCCGCAGGATGAAACATTAATCAAGATTTCATTCCGACTCATTATCGGTGATCTTATCGATTCAACGATTATGCAGCTGCTGCCTGTCAAATTTTCGAAGGAAATGGTTCACATGCTGATTAACGGTACGGATGAGCCGGAGCCAGCCCAGCAGGAAGCGGCACCAGCTGTCGAAGCACCGAATCATAAGGAAGAACCCGTTCAAGCGCCTAGCAACCCTGTGATTGGGAACGATATGGGCCATGGATATGATAGCGGACAAGGCCAGGGTCAGCCAATGCAAGGATATGGAGAACCTGTCCCTCAAATGCCGCATGGTCAGCCGCAGGCGCCTTATCAAGCGCCTTACCAGGCACAGCCACAGCAATATGGCACCATGCCCAATCGCAATGTCAATGTTCAACCCGTGCAGTTCGCTAATCTGCAATCTGCGCCATACACCCAGGTGGATGAAAACAATCTGAACTTACTGATGGACATTCCCCTTAAAGTCACCGTAGAATTAGGGAGGACCCAGAAGCAAATTAAGGATATCTTGGAAATGTCTCAAGGTTCGATCATCGAGTTGGACAAACTGGCCGGAGAGCCTGTAGATATCCTTGTCAATCATAAGCTGATTGCCAAAGGAGAGGTCGTCGTCATCGATGAGAACTTTGGTGTACGCGTGACAGATATCGTGAGCCAATGGGACCGGATACAAAAATTACAATAGCACATACATTTTAGGGAGGATTTTTATCAATGGCTAACCGAATTCTGATTGTGGACGATGCTGCTTTTATGAGAATGATGATCCGTGACATTCTGGTCAAGAACGGATTTGAAGTTGTAGGGGAGGCACAGGACGGCGGACAAGCAATCGAAAAATTTAAAGAGCTTCGCCCTGATCTTATTACAATGGATATCACTATGCCGGAAATGGATGGGATTGCTGCCTTGAAAGAAATCAAAAAAGTCGATGCAAACGCAAAAGTGATTATGTGTTCTGCTATGGGACAACAAGCGATGGTTATCGACGCTATTCAAGCCGGAGCGAAGGATTTTATCGTTAAACCATTCCAATCCGACAGAGTTATTGAAGCTATCAATAAGACGTTAGGCATATAGGATCATTATGATGATGGCAGCCTCTGATGGATTACGTTCAGGAAGTACTACCGGGTATTATCTACAGTTATTTTATGTCTTTGTCGTACTTGCCATCATCGTTGCGTTGATCGTGCTGCTGATTCGCTTTCTCAGCAAAAAGAATCAGAGCTGGATGCAGGGCCGCTCTATTCGCACCTTGGGTGCGGTTGGGATGGGCCCTAACAAATCCCTTCAGATTGTTGAAATCGGGGGGAGCATCTATGTGATTGGTGTTGGTGAAGACGTCCGGTTGGTGGACAAAATTTCGGATCCGGCTGAAGTTGCGCTTATCCAAGCCGCATTTGAACAGGAGTCAGGAATCCATAATGGGGCACTGCCGCCACTCATGAAGAAATTGGCGGCAAAACTCCGTAAAGAACCACCATCGGAAGAGATTGAGTTGGAAGATACATCTTCTTTCCATGAAGTGTTCGAATCCAAGCTGCGCAGCGTGCCGAACCGGAAAGAGAAGGTCGAAGAATTGCTGCGGGAGGATCATAAGGATTCATGAATAAAAAAATCTCGTGCGCTATCATTATTTTCCTGATGTTCGGATTTCTGTTCTCCCACTCGGCCTTTGCGGATCCGATTCCGAACATTGATATTCAAATCGGCAATGATGGAGACGCCGCGGGGACAAGTTCATTGTCCTTGATACTCCTAATTACCGTTCTTAGCATTGCGCCTGCAATTTTGGTGCTGATGACAAGTTTCACACGGATTGTTATCGTGCTTGGCTTTGTCCGTACTTCTCTCGGCACACAGCAAACACCGCCAAATCAGGTGTTGATTGGCCTGGCGCTTTTCCTTACTTTGTTCGTGATGGCTCCTACACTGTCATCGATCAATGAAGTCGCGTTACAGCCCTATCTCAAGGGAGAGATCACCCAAGCGGAAGCGCTGGATAAGGCTCAAGATCCCATGAAGAAATTCATGTTCTCTCACACGCGCGAGAAAGATCTATTGCTGTTTATGAACTACACAGGAGCAGAGAAAGCCGAATCATATAAGGATATCCCATTAACGGTTATGGTACCTGCATTTGCCATTAGTGAACTGAAGACGGGGTTTCAGATGGGTTTTATGATATTCATTCCGTTTCTAGTCATTGACATCGTGGTTGCCAGCGTGCTCATGGCGATGGGGATGATGATGCTGCCACCGGTTATGATCTCACTGCCATTCAAAATTTTACTTTTTGTTCTGGTAGACGGCTGGTATCTGGTCGTGAAGTCGATGCTGATGAGCTTTAACCCATAGCAATAAGCGGCAAGTAATTCGAATACAGGGGGACTAAGCCGTGAGCGCTGAATTTATTATCGGCCTGGCAGGGCAAGCGGTCTATACTGTGCTCAAGGTGAGCGCACCGATGCTTGTTCTCGCACTGGCTGTAGGACTTTTGGTCAGTATTTTTCAAGCAACGACACAGATCCAGGAACAAACACTGGCATTCGTGCCCAAAATTGTTATGGTTCTCGTAGCATTACTGTTGTTTGGTCCTTGGATATTAACGACATTAGTGGAGTTCACCCACGGTATTTTGGACAATCTCTACAAATATATTGGATAGGCTGAGTGTCCATGGAATGGTTACAGCAAAGTTTACCTGTTTTCATGCTTATTTTTTGTCGAATAACATCTTTTTTTGTAATATCGCCAGTATTCGCTTCGCGCGGTATACCATCCTCATTCAAAATAGCCCTCTCAGCTATTATCGCCCTGATCGTTTACTTATCAACCGGGCTTGGTGAAGTGGTTCCGCAGGACTTGTCCTACGCGATTCTAATCGTCCAGGAAGTATTGGTGGGGCTGCTCCTTGGATTCACGGCTTATCTTATTATGGCTGTTGTTCAGACAGCAGGAGCATTGATTGACATACAGATCGGATTCAGCATGGCCAATGTCATCGACCCGTTCACAGGCAGTTCTACTCCTCTAATCGGTAATTTTAAGTTCTATCTTTCCTTGCTGGTCTTTCTCAGCATGAATGGTCACCACTATCTGCTGGATGCCATTATGTACAGCTATGAATGGATACCGATTACTGGAGATGTGTTTTCAAAGATTCATGATGGCAATGTAACGGATTTTCTCGTTCGGACGTTCTCACACTCTTTTGTGTTGGCACTGCAAATGGCGGCACCGCTAGTGGCAGCCCTGTTCCTGACTGATGTAGGGCTAGGCTTTCTGGCAAGGACAGCTCCACAGTTCAATGTGTTTGTTATCGGGATTATCCTCAAAATCATCGTTGGACTCGTGTTGTTGATGCTGCTCATGCCTATGCTGGTATCGTTATTTGATCATCTGTTTGCCAAAATGTTTGAAGCGCTCCGGCAGCTGCTTGGCGTTCTTGGCGACGGGCCGACTTAAGGAGATGGAGGTGAAGCGGATGTCATACCGGTATCCGGTCGACTTACAGTTGTTCGCTGGCGAAAAGACGGAGAAAGCCACACCCAAGAAGCGCCAAGATACACGTAAGAAAGGCCAAGTTGCCAAGAGCATGGAGGTATCGGGTGCATCGGTCTTGCTAGCCGCTTTCTTCTGTTTGTTAATTTTCGGTGGGTATATGAGGGATCGCATTGTTCGATTGTTCAGCGATATTTACATTAATCAGCTCTCCATGAATGTTACAAAAGACAATGTTATGAACCTGTTCGGGGAGTACGGCATCCAAATCTTGCTTATAGTGGCTCCCTTGTTTATCTCGGTATTTATCGTCGCATTAATCGCTAACTATTTGCAGGTGGGATTTATGTTGACGGGCGAAACATTGAAAATGAAATTCAGCAAAATCGATCCAATTAAAGGCTTCAAAAATATTTTCTCGATGCGTTCATTGGTCGAGTTCTTGAAATCGGTCATTAAGCTGACCATTATAGGTTACCTTGCATACAGCACTTTATGGGCTGCAAGGGAAGGATTATCTTCCTTGTCAACGATGGGCCCAGACACGATCTTTCACTTCGTGGCGGATATTACGATGTCACTGGGATTCAAAATAGCCATCGGGCTGATTATTCTAGCTATTCTTGATTATATGTACCAACGATACGACTACGAAAAAAATATACGCATGTCAAAGCAAGATATTAAGGATGAGTATAAAAAAATGGAGGGCGATCCACTGATCAAAGGAAAAATCAGGGAACGCCAGCGTCGAATGGCAGTTCAGCGGATGATGCAGGAAATTCCGAATGCTGACGTCATCATCACTAACCCGACCCACTTTGCAGTGGCGATCAAGTATGACGGGTCCATGATGGATGCTCCGCAAATCATTGCAAAAGGCCAAGATTTTATGGCTCTGCGGATTAAAGAAATAGCGAAAGACCATGGAATTATAACGATGGAAAATAAGCCGCTGGCACGCGCATTGTACCAACGGTCGGAAATCGGGGATTCGATTCCTGGAGACCTGTTCCAGGCCGTAGCGGAAGTGCTGGCCTATGTATATAAACTTAAAGGTAAAGTGAAATAACTAGGGACCGGAGGCGTCAGTGCAGTGAAAATAAAAGATCTTTCTGTCCTTGCGGGTGTAATTGGCATCGTACTCATGATGATTCTTCCGATCCCGATATGGCTGCTCGATGTACTGCTGATTATCAATATCTCGCTGGCGCTTATCATTTTGTTGGTGGCCATGAATACGAAGGAAGCATTGGACTTCTCGATCTTTCCTTCATTATTGCTCATCACGACGCTGTTCCGTGTTGCGCTTAATATTTCGACAACGAAGCTGATCCTGTCGGAAGCGAATGCGGGTGAAGTTGTCGCTACGTTCGGTAAATGGATAGCCAATGGTGAAATAGCGATTGGATTTATCGTCTTTTTGATCCTTGTTGTTGTACAGTTCATTGTCATAACGAAAGGTTCTGAACGCGTAGCCGAAGTTGCGGCGCGATTTACGCTCGATGCGATGCCAGGTAAACAGATGAGTATCGATGCGGATTTAAACGCAGGCCTGATCAATGAGCAGCAAGCCAGAGAACGAAGAAGCAAAATTGAGCGGGAAGCCGATTTTTACGGCGCCATGGATGGTGCGAGTAAATTCGTTAAAGGTGATGCAATCGCGACGATTGTTATCATGCTGATTAATCTGATCGGCGGATTTATCATCGGAATCTCGATTCATGGCATGTCATTCGGAGACGCGATGGGCACATACTCAATTCTCACGATCGGGGATGGATTGGTCAGCCAAATCCCGGCTCTTCTGATATCCACTGCTGCCGGGCTTATTGTTACAAGAGCCTCATCGGATGGAAATCTGGCCGATGATCTGACTGGGCAGCTCTTCTCCTACCCGCACCTCTTGTATATTGTTGCAGGAACGGTTCTTCTGTTGGGGCTCTTCACACCGATTCATCTGATTACGACCGCTCCGATTGCGCTCATATTATTCATTGCTGCGAGGACGATGCAGAACAACCTGGATCGCAAACAAGTGGAAGTGGAGCAGCTGGAGGAGGAACAGCAGATTGAAGAAGTCCGAAGTCCGGAGAGCGTGATCAACTTGCTCCAAGTTGACCCGATCGAATTCGAATTTGGGTATGGGTTGATTCCGCTTGCAGATGCACAGCAGGGTGGAGATTTGTTGGATCGGATCATTATGATCCGGAGACAGTGCGCACTTGAACTAGGACTTGTGGTACCGGTTATTCGCATTCGCGACAATATTCAACTAAAACCGAATGAATATGTCATAAAAATTAAAGGGAATGTTGTCGGCGGTGGTGAATTATTATTAAATCACTATCTTGCCATGAGTCCCGGGTATGAGGACGATACTGTAACTGGAATTGAAACATCCGAACCGGCATTCGGACTCCCGGCACTGTGGATAGATGAAGCTATGAAAGAACGGGCGGATCTTGCCGGTTATACGGTAGTAGATCCTCCATCCGTAGTTGCTACACATTTAACTGAATTAATCAAGCGACATGCGCACGAACTGATTGGTCGCCAGGAGACCAAAGCTTTGGTCGACAATATTCGGGAGACCTATCCTGTTCTTGTCGACGAACTCATTCCTTCTGTACTGACGATCGGGGAAGTACAGAAAGTACTGGCTAAGCTCCTTCGCGAGAAAATCTCGATTCGGGATATGGTGACGATTCTCGAAACCCTTGCCGATTACGGACATTACTCGAAGGATCCCGACGTTCTTACAGAATATGTAAGACAGGCCCTCTCAAGACAGATTACTCAGCAATATGCCCAAGACGGAGAGGCGATGCGGGTTATTACGGTTGGACCACAGCTGGAGAAGAAGATCGCTGAGAGCGTGCAGCAGAGCGATCAGGGAAGCTACCTTGCGATGGACCCGGTGTCGACACAGAGCGTGTTCCAGAAGCTCAGCGAGCAGGTGAACCGGATTATCCAGATGGGGCAGCAGCCTATCCTGCTTACCTCGCCCGCCATACGGATGTATTTGCGGCAAGTCATTGAACGAAGCATGCAGGATATACCGGTATTGTCTTACAGTGAGCTCGAGCCTAACGTCGAAATTCAAAGTGTCGGAGTGGTGAACTTATGAGAGTGAAAAGGTATATCGTCGACACGATGCCTGAGGCGATGCAGCATATCCGTACCGATCTTGGTACGGATGCCGTCATACTAAGCACGAAAGAAACCAAAGTGGGCGGATTCCTCGGTATGTTTACCCGGAAAAAGATCGAGGTGATCGCTGCGGTAGAACAAGCGGAGAAAGCTAAAGGCTCTTCCTCAGCCAGACCCAACATTATACCGTCCGTTCCATCAGGTGCGGTGCCCAAGGCATACCAGCGAACGGCCGAACAAGCAAAGCCGGCTGCGCCGAGCTCCAAGCCCCAGATAAGTAATACGGATAACATATCCGGAGCAAAGCAAGAAGAGGACTATAATCGATTTGCCACGATTCTTAGCCAGGTTGCCGCTTCTGAACAAATGGCCAGGGAACAACAAGCAGATAACCAGGCTCTGCAGACTGCAGCTACCACAGCATTAGAGCGAAGCACGGATCTTCCTGAGTCAGCTGCTTCCCACGCCTCAATACAGTCTTCCGGCGAAAGACAAGGAGAGCCATTAACTTCTAGGCTGGGGATCAGTGGATCTGAACAAAAGGTTTTGGAAGAATTAAAAGAAATGAAGGAATGGATTGCGAGATTGTCTCGGCAAAATCTCCAAGCGAAGCCTCTTCCTGAACCGCTGCAGCATATTCGCGACAAGCTTCTGAATCAAGACCTGTCCGCCAAGCTGACGGAAGAGTGGGTCACAACCGCGGAAGAAGCCTGGACATCCAGTCAGATGCAGATGAGCGAGGCGGAGCTGCTAAACGTGATCTATCAGCAGGCAGAGAAGTTTCTTGCTGACCGCACTGGGGACGGCGTTCAGCCTGAAACACGGATTGTGTACGTTGCGGGGCCAACCGGGGTGGGTAAGACAACTACAATCGCAAAAATAGCGGCGGAACAGCTGTTCCGTAACCAGCGCAAAGTGGGTTTCATTACTTCAGATACGTACCGGATCTCTGCGGTCGAACAATTGCGTACCTACGCTTCAATTCTCAATGTTCCGATGGAGGTTGTTCAATCACCTGGTGATATGCAGCGTGCCCTACAGAAGCTGCAGGAGTGCGATCTGATTTTGATGGATACGGCAGGTCGGAATTACCGAAATGAACTGCTCGTTTCCGAACTTCAGAGCCTATTCTCTCATTCCGATCAAAGTGAAACCTATCTTGTCTTGAGTCTGACTTCGAAGAGCAGCGATATGATCGAAATAGCGGATCATTTCAACAAGTATGCACTGGATAAGGTTATCTTCACGAAGATGGATGAAACGGGGAGTTACGGGTCTTTGTTTAATCTACTGGATGCCCATAACCTGCGCCTGTCCTATATGACCAATGGTCAAAATGTACCCGACGATCTGCTGCCGGCTGATAGTGAACAGTTAAGCCGTCTGCTTTTGGGAGCGATTCGCACATGAGTGATCAAGCCCAATCGCTTCGTCAGCTCGTCTCGGCACAGCCGGGAGGCAGTCCGATAGTAAAGTCCAATAGAACCGCTAAAATCATAACAGTCAGCAGTGGAAAGGGCGGAGTTGGAAAATCCAATTTCACATTGAACTTTGCCCTGACTATGCAAGCGATGGGGAAAAAGGTATTGGTGTTTGATGCGGACATCGGTATGGCGAACATCGATGTTCTTATGGGTGTAAGCTCCCAATATAGCTTATATCATCTTCTTCGCGGAGAGAAGAAGATTGAAGATGTGATTCAGTATGGACCAAACAAGCTTCCTTTCATTGCTGGCGGGTCGGGTCTAGCCGACATGATGTCCTTGTCTGAAGCTGAGATGGATTATTTCATAACTGAAATCGAACGCATTGCTTCCGAGATGGATTATATCATCTTCGATACAGGAGCTGGTTTATCCAAGGAAAATATGAAGTTTATCGTTTCTGCTGATCAATGTCTAGTTGTCACCACGCCCGAACCGACTTCCATTACCGATGCCTATGCATTAATCAAAGTAGTGCATGGCATGGACAACCAGGTACCATTCAGCCTGGTTGTGAATCGTGCGGGAGATGAGCAGGAGGCTCGGGAAGCAGCCAACAAAATTATACTGACAGCACAGCGTTTTCTGGATCTGGATATCCAGCTGCTCGGTTCGATTGCTGATGATACGCATGTTGTTCAAGCCGTTAAGAGGCAGGTTCCCTTTACTGCAGCTTATCCACGATGCAACGCATCCAGCGATATTAGGCGGATTGCACTACGATACATGGCCGTTCCTACTGCAACGGAGTCCGAAACCTCTAAGGGAATCAAAGGATTTATGTCTCGATGGCTCAAACGTACAAAGTGATTCTTTGTTTGGATTAATGGAAACAGAGGTGGACATCTATGAAGCCTTTTCGTGTGCTTGTCGTGGACGATTCTGCATTTATGCGGAAAATCTTTTCCGACTTCATTGAGCGTGACCCGTCTTTTCAGGTCGTCGGAACAGCAAATAACGGACTCGAGGCTGTTGAGAAAGTGATGGAGCTAGACCCTGACGTCATTACACTGGATGTAGAAATGCCGAAGATGAATGGGCTGGATGCTTTGAAGCTGATTATGTCTTCAGGCCCTCGACCTGTCATTATGTTGTCAGGCATCAATGAACAAGGGATGAGAGAAACCATACTCGCTCTTGAGGCGGGAGCATTTGATTTTATTCGAAAGCCTTCCATTTCTAATGCACTGGATATTGAGCAGGTGCGTTCAGAACTATTAAAGCAACTGAATGCAGCAATGCAGGCTAAACAGCGGAGGGCGTTGTGGGAAGAAGAAGAGCAAAGACGCAAGAGTGTAGACATAACGGTTCCTCTTTCGCCAAAGCTTTCTGACAAAACGCTGAACAAAAAGCTGCAGGTGAAGGAAACGAGGTCAGCAAACAAAGGGACTGAACAGCGCAGCAAACGTTCGGAATCCCATCCGTTGCCGACGAAATTGCAACATGCCGGTGAGAAGACAGCTCGAACAAAAGGGACGCTGCCTTCTGAATTTAAGAACAAGCGCACAGAGCATATACCAGCTGTGCAGGCTAAACCTGTTGCTCCACCGGAAATTGAGAATCAACCGCCGCGAGAGACCAAATCCCGGACTTCATTGGAATTGACGGATGTAGTTGCAGTTGGTTGTTCAACTGGTGGTCCAAGAGCGTTAAAAGTTTTTCTAGAGCAAATTCCAGGTGACTTTTGTGCTCCGATTGTCATCGTTCAGCATATGCCGCCAAGCTTTACCAAATCCCTTGCACAACGACTGAATTCATTCAGCGAGCTTGAGGTGATGGAAGCGGAGCAAGATATGGTATTGGAAAGAGGAAAAGCTTACATCGCTCCAGGCGGAAGCCACATGAGGATATATCGCACTGCCAGCGGCGACTACCAGATCAAAACAAGTCAGGATGAGATCCGAAATGGTCACCGCCCATCAGTTGATGTGTTATTCGAATCCCTGCTTCCCCTGACTGGGATCAACCGCCATGCGGTGCTGATGACCGGCATGGGAAGCGATGGGGCGAGAATGATGAAAAAGCTCTACGATGCCGGCGTGACGTCAACTT
This sequence comes from Paenibacillus solani, assembly GCF_001277345.1. Classification (GTDB taxonomy): domain Bacteria; phylum Bacillota; class Bacilli; order Paenibacillales; family Paenibacillaceae; genus Paenibacillus_AQ; species Paenibacillus_AQ solani. The sequence continues at coordinate 2,914,278 of NZ_LIUT01000001.1, read as the reverse complement.
ATGCGGAAAGTGAACAAACTTGTGTCGTCTACGGTATGCCAAGATCTGCTGTAGAGCTGGGGTGCGTGAACTATGTTCTGCCACTTCATGATATCGCACCAAGATTGGTTCAAGCTGTAAACAACGGAAAGTGAACTTGAAGAGGAGGTGTCTCTCAATGGACATGAATCAATATTTGACAATGTTTATTGATGAGTCAAATGATCATCTGCAATCATTAAATGAAAACATGCTTCAATTAGAAAGCAACCCGGACGATATCGGAATCGTACAGATTATTTTCCGATCAGCTCATACGCTGAAAGGTATGGCAGCTACAATGGGATACGAGGATTTGGCTTCACTAACCCACCAAATGGAAAATGTACTCGATCTTGTTCGGAACGAAAAGTTAAAGATGCAGGATTATATCTTTGACACACTCTTCAAAAGCTTGGACGCTCTTGAATCGATGGTGCAGGATATTACTGAAGGTGGAGACGGCAAATCGGATGTATCCTCCATCGTGGCATCTTTACAGTCTATTGTGCGTGGCGAGGGTGCTCCGTCAAGTGAGGGAGCCGCTGATGGCGCAAGTCCAGCTGTATCCATTAAGGGTATTGAACTGGATGAGTTTCAGTATTCTGTCCTGGATCAGTCCATTTCAGAAGGGCATCAGGTTTTATATATACAAGTTACATTGCGAGAGGATTGCCAGCTTAAGGCGGTTCGGGCCTACATGGTATTCGAGGCGCTGGAAAGGTCCGGAGAAATCGTGAAGACCTATCCTGATGTTCAAGAGATTGAACAAGGTGAATTCGATCGCGTATTTTCGTTGTATTACATAACGCAGAGAGAGACGGAGGACATTGATAATCAAATCAAGTCCATCTCCGAGATTGAAACTACGAGCGTTGTAGCACTTGACCATGAATCCTTACAGCAAATGGTACAGGAGAGCGCGGCAACGGCGGAAGTAGTGAAATCGAACGATTCAGCGGCGACACCTGCGCCTGTATCTCCATCAGAAACTACTGCTAACACGAATCCTGTCAAGGAATCTAAGGCTTCTGCTCCGCGTAATACAGGTGGTGGCAATCCTTCCAGAACGATCCGTGTGGATATCGAGCGATTAGATGTGCTAATGAATCTGTTTAGCGAACTGTTGATTGACCGGGTACGGCTTGAACAGCTGGCCAGTGAGTCCAATAATCAGGAACTGACCGATACCGTTGAGCATATGAGCCGGGTAAGCAGCGATCTGCAGAACATCGTGCTTAAACTCCGCATGGTTCCGGTTGATACAGTATTTAACCGGTTTCCGAGAATGGTTCGAGATCTTGCCAAAACATTGGACAAGAAAATTGATCTAATCATTACGGGTGCTGAGACGGAGCTGGATCGCACGGTTATCGATGAAATCGGCGACCCTCTGGTCCACTTACTGCGAAATTCGGCTGACCATGGTGTCGAACCCATTGCTGACCGAATCGCAGCAGGTAAACCGGAAACTGGTACTGTGCATCTGCGTGCATTTCACAGCGGTAACAATGTTTTCATTGAGATCGAAGACGATGGACGCGGCATCTACCGTGAAAAAATCCTGAAAAATGCGATTGCAAAAGGCGTTGTCACTGAAGCAGAAGGTGCATCCATGACTGATGATGAGGTCAATCAACTGCTGTTCGCACCAGGATTTAGTACCGCTGAGAAAATTTCAGACGTTTCGGGTCGTGGCGTAGGACTTGATGTGGTTAAATCCAAGATTGTTGCCTTGGGCGGCAATGTTACGATTTACTCAACGCCGGGAAAAGGGACTAATTTTTCTGTTCAGCTTCCATTAACGCTCTCGATCATTGCGGCGATGCTCATTCAGATGGGATCCGAGAAATATGCAATTCCGCTGTCTTCCATAGTTGAAACGGGTATCATCAAACGCGGGCAAATCAAGCATGTCCATGGCAGCCGCATGGTTCAGTTCCGGGAATCGCTTATACCGATCGTCTCGCTAAGCCGATTCTTTGATGTCCCGGATTTCGATGAAGAAGCGGAAGAGGAAACCGAGATTGTCGTAATCCGTAAGGGAGACCGCTTGGCAGCACTTACGATCGATGATTTCATCGGTCAAAGTGAAATTGTTATCAAGAATCTCGGCAAATATCTTCCGGCCATCCAGGGGATTTCCGGAGCGACCATCTTAGGAGATGGACAAGTTGCCCTCATCATCGATGCAAATGCATTTATCAAATAACGGAATTTAACTGGCATGCAGGCAGCACAATCTGAAGGAGGACTTATTCATGGGAGAAGAAATCAAGGTTATTGTCTTTAAACTTGGCGAGGAAGAATACGGCATCGAGGTAGAGAAGGTTCAGACCATTGAGCGAATGATGCCGATAACGCGTGTTCCCAAAACATTTGCTTTCGTCAAAGGGGTTATTAATCTGCGGGGTGTCGTGATTCCGGTCATTAATCTGCGCGGCCGTTTTGGACTTGATGAGATCGATGCAACAGATCAAACACGGATTATTATCGTGGCTGTGAATGAAATGCAAGTTGGCTTTATTGTTGATTCCGCGAGTGATGTCATTGATCTGAATACGGACAACATTGAATCTCCACCTGAGGTGGTCGGCGGAATTAAAGCGAAATATCTTCGTGGTGTTGCGAAGGTAGGAGAGGAACGCCTTCTCGTCATGCTGAATCTATCAGAAGTATTAAACAAGAGTGAGATTATTCAGCTGGAAGGCCTTGAGGAATAGACAGTGGAACTGTTTAAACACGGCAAAGAAGTTAAGATGGATGTTCTGAAGGAAGTAGGGAATATTGGAGCGGGCAATGCAGCAACCGCACTATCCCGCTTGCTTAACAAGCCTATCGATATGGCTGTTCCCAAAGTTCAGCTATTGCCTTTTGAACAGATCGCTGAAAGCGTTGGAGGGAGCGAGCAGCTCGTTATTGCCGTATTTTTACGGGTTGAAGGCGATGCTCCCAGCAACCTCTTTTTTATCATGAGTCCGGAAGCCGGCAAGAATCTGTTGCAGAATCTGGCGGGCATTGAAGTGTCGGAGGAAGGGCAGTTCTCGGATATGGAACAGTCCGCTTTGGGAGAGATCGGGAATATTCTGGCGGGGTCATACCTATCCTCGCTAGCCGATTTCACCAATCTATCGATGACGCCGACGGTGCCGGCATTGGCGATGGATATGGCGGGTGCGATCCTCAGTTACGGGTTGCTGCAGTTTGGAGAAATGGGAGACGATGCCCTCTTAATCAACACGACGTTCCTGGAAGGGCAGAACGAGGTAGAAGGACAGTTTTTCCTGATACCCGATCCGCAAACATTTGCTCAAATTTTCGAAGCATTGGGAGTATCCTTAGAGCATGATTGAAGAACGAAGCATCACGAAGGTAGCAATGGCGGACCTGAACGTCGCAGGTCCTAGTGGTATATTGCGTACTACCGGTCTTGGCTCCTGCGTTGGATTGACGCTATATGATCCGGTAACGAAGATTGGCGGAATGGCGCATGTGATGCTCCCATCCTCAGCAATTGCTAGAGAAGGTCAACTGAATCTGGCAAAATACGCTGACACAGCTCTTCCTATCTTGTTAAACAAGATGAGAGAGCTGGGAGCCTCTCAGGCACGCATGGTAGCCAAAATGGCCGGCGGAGCTCAAATGTTCGCTTTCGCTGGTTCCGGTGACACGATGAGGATTGGTCCCCGCAATGTTGAGTCTTGCAAGGAAGGGCTCGAACAGATGGGCATCAAGCTGATTGCCGAGGATACTGGAGGAAATTATGGTAGAACCGTTGAGCTCGACTGCACAACGGGTAAGTTTACAATACGCAGTGTACAAAAGGGCATAAAGGAATTGTAGCCATGAAGGGAAAACTCCGTTTTAATCTGATAGCTGGAATAGTCGGGTTTGTGTTCACATTTATTTTTTCCATCCGTAACAATCTGTGGATGACCAGTATGTACCGGGCTCTTCTTGCATGTGCGATCTGGTTTATTCTAGCGTTCCTGATGAATTGGGTGCTGGCAGCCATTACAGGACCGCGGGTCGATGGATCAGATGATGCAGAGATGCAGAACGCTCATGAACGAGGAACTGTTCTTGATTTATCTACGCCTGATGAGGATCGGGAGTTGATGGATTTGATTCAATCCGAATCCAGCCGTAAAGAAGGCGGAGACTTTGTACCGCTGAATCCACCTAAGCTGGTCTCAACGAAAGATCCTGAAGAACTGGCCAAGGCCGTTCGTCACCTTACGGAAGAATAAGGAGGGTGAAGGCAATTGGACGAACGTAAAGCTTCTGTGCTGAACCATGCGGAATTATGGAGTGCGTGGAAGGAAGATGGAGACCATGAAGCGAAGAAGAAACTAATCGAATATCATTTGCACATCGTAGACTATGTTTCAAGCCGATTGGCCATCGGTCTTCCGAAGAACGTTTCTAAGGGAGATTTGGCCAGCAATGGGGTAATGGGTTTGATTGATGCCATCGAGAAGTTTGATTACAAACGAGGGTTGCAATTTGAAACCTATGCATCTTGGCGCGTTCGAGGCGCTATTCTGGATTCGTTGCGTCAAGGGGATTGGGTGCCGCGTTCTGTCCGTGAGAAGGCGAAGAAGATAGAAACTGCATATCAGAAGTTGGAACAGAAATATTTACGCAGCGTCAGTGATTCCGAGATGAGCGATTATCTTGACGTGACCGAGAAGGAGTTCCGGCATATGTTGCAGGAAGTAGCTGTCATGACATTGACATCGCTGGAAGATCCGATTCGCGAGGAGGAGTCTGAGACCCGAATGTCGCTTCTAATTGATGAAAAAGCGAAGAATCCTGATCATAAGGTCCATGAATTTTTTCTGAGAGAAGCCCTGATGAAGGGAATCGGTAAATTAACTCCGAAAGAGCGGACCGTTGTTTCCTTGCTATATTATGAGGATTTGTCACTCAGTGAAATTGCTGAAGTGATGTCGCTATCACCTTCACGAATATCTCAGCTTCACTCTAAAGCGATTTTGAGACTTCGGGGCGCGCTCGATAAAGATCGGGATTTGCTAATGCAAAACGACTGACGCTTGCCATTTATGAAGGGGGTTCCTGGATTGTCTGTAGATTATGCATTGGATCAATACTTTAGCGTTACGCTATCGGATGACAAAATTGTTGCCTATATACAGCTCACCAACTGGGAGAAGGATTTTGCGTGCACCGTCGAGGCTCTTGAACAATTCTTAAGAAGTCATCAGGTACGCTATGGTCTTCAGCATGATATACTGCAGCGAATTGCAAAGCATGCAGAAGAATATCAGTATAGCAAGACGCCAATAGCAATGGGAACGGAACCTGTGCACGGGCATAACGGAAAAATTCAATTTACCGTTGATTTTGGAAATGAAGCAAATCTAAAGCCACTGGAGATTGAAGATGGCAAAGTCGATTATAAGGAAGTCATTCGTTTAAATAATGTAAAGAAAGGGCAATTGATCGCGACTCGTATTCCGCCCACCAAGGGAGTTCCCGGAACAGCAGTGACCGGAGAGGAGATTCCGAGCAAGCCTGGGAAGGAAGCACATTTCAAGGTTGGGAAAAACGTCGTCGTCAATGCCGAGAACAGCGCCATGTATGCTGCGCTGGATGGACTTCTTACCAAAACCGAAAAAGGAAAGATCAATGTTTTTCCGGTTTACGAGATTAATGGTGATGTTGATTACAGTACAGGTAACATCGACTTTGTCGGCACAGTTGTCATACGTGGCAATGTGCTTACCGGTTTCCGAATTAAGGCGGCCGGCGATATCCGCGTAACGGGGTTTGTCGAAGGAGCCGAGCTGGATGCTGGAGGCTCGATCGATATATCCGGTGGTATCATCGGTTATAACAAGGGTCATGTTCAGGCAGGCCAGGATGTCAAAAGCTCATTCATCCAAGATGGAAATGTGATTGCTGGTGCTAGTGTATTTGTCTCACAGAGCATCATGCACTCCAATATCCGAGCTGCTCAAAATATCGAGTGCAACGGAACGAAGGGGCTTGTGGTTGGCGGTATTCTGCAGGCTGGAGAGAAAGTAGTTGCCCGCACGATTGGCAATAGTATGTCAACAGCCACTGTAATAGAGGTTGGTGTTCTTCCCGAGCTGCGAAATGAACTGGCCGATTTAAGGGCCCAGTTGAAGCTTTCTGTAGAGAGCATGGATAAAACGGATAAAGCGCTTTATCTGTTAAATCAACTTGCTTCCTCAGGTCAATTGTCGACTGATAAGCTGGCGCTCCGAGTGAAATTAAATGCTACCAAAAAATCCAACATGGCGGAACAATCTGATCTCAAAGACCGAATGCTGGAGATTGAAAAGATGTTGGAGGATACCGGCAAGGCAAGAGTAAATGTAGTAAAGACAATTTATGGAGGTGCCAAGATCGTCATCGGGCGGTATACCCGGTATATTAAGGACCCCACACAACGGGTTTCTTTTTACTATCATGAGGGAGATATCACCATGGTACCGCTATTGTAGGATAAAAGAGATATCATTATTGTGTGGAAACGATCCTATCACATGAGGTGATTCCATTGAGTATGAAATCGGTAGAAATGCAAATTGCGGTACCCAGAACCCATGAAGCGGGGAAGGTGCATAATGAATTTCAGCAACGTCCGATGAACGATCAGGCGCTACTTGCAGGTGAGCAACTTAAGAACAGCCGGGCAGAGGCACAGCGCAGCTCGGAAGTGAGTGAGACGGCAGAAACGGCTGTACGCGATGACGGGAGCCGTCAATCCTCCGGTAAACAACAAGACGGGGGAGAAGCGAAATCGGACGAAATGACGGAGCATCCGGCAGAGCACCCGTATAAAGGCAAGAATTTCGATGTTTCGCTCTAGATAATTTAAGGCACAAAGGGGTAATAGATTTGAAACCTTGGATATATATCGTGCTGCTTGGTATAGCGGCAGTGTTGTATGCTCTGATGCTGCCGAAACGCCGCGAAGAGACCGTGTCCAGTGAGCGGGTGGTAAAAGAAGTGGAGAGCACTCTTGAGGCTTACATGGCGGAAGTTCAGAATGAGAATGAGCAGCTTGTTGAGCTGGTTAGTCAAATGAAGCAAGAACTTACGGCTAAGCAACAAGCGCAACAAGAGCAGGTTAGCGAATTGCGTCAACGCATGCTTGTGGCGGAACAGAAACTGACCGAATCCGACACGCGGCTGCGTATAGCAGAAGACCAGCTTACCAGAACCGCTACGTTATCCGAAGGATCAGCTGCTGCCACTTCAGAGGTTGAAGATATATCTCCTCCGGTTCCTTCCATCAAATCCAGATACGCGGAGCTATTCGATCTATATGAACAAGGGAAGTCGATCGATGTGATTGCCAAGAACACCGGCTTTCAACGAGGGGAAGTTCAGCTTATCATCCAGTTGGCCAAACAGGAGGAATCCGTGTGATCAAGAACCGTACATTTATGATGGGCGTTGGCACCGGTCTTGTTGTAGGCGCAGTGATGCTCCAGCTGATGTGGGTCGGTCAAGGCACAACGGCGTCGGTAACGCAGTCTCTAACGAAGGAAGAACTGACAGCTGCTGCGGAGGAATTGGATCTGCAAGTTGTTGAACGTTCGGATGAGCTGATGACGGAGAAGCAGTGGGAAGAGAAGAAGCTTGCTGGTAATGATGGCGGCGAGTCAGCCGATTCAGATTCTGCACAGAAACCTGATTCAGAGAAGCCAGCAATACCGCAACAGCCCAAACAACCTGACGCAGATGCGGTCAAGCAAGGATCTCCACAAGTAAATAAGCCAGTGGAGCCGAAAACTCCTTCGAAAGCCAAGACGTCTATACAAGTTCGTATTCCTGCAGGTAACAATCTCAGCGATGTGGCTAACAACCTCTTGACGGCAGGCGTAATAGAGGATAAACAGGCGTTTATCAGTAAAGCCACTGAAAAAAAGATCAACAGAGCCATCCAAAGCGGTACATATTCGTTTACAGCTGGTGAAAGCTACAATTCGATTATAACCAAAATCACAGCAAAACCCTCCAGCTAGCACACTTGGTTGAGAGTGGTTTTTCTTTGTGAATCAACTCAGAAATTAATATGCTGAAGTCCCCGGTTATGTACATAAAAGACATTGCAACCTGACCCTGGTTATGTTATAGTAATTGACGGTGTTAAAACACACGCCAGAGTGATTTCATTGAGGGTGCTTTCAGGAATGAGAGTCTTAATGGAAAATGATCTTGGCGGAGGGACACACAAAAACCAAACTTAGGAGGTGCGTGAAGATGGCAGTAATTTCCATGAAACAGCTTTTGGAAGCTGGTGTACACTTCGGTCACCAGACTCGTCGCTGGAACCCAAAAATGGATAAATTTATCTTCACTGAAAGAAACGGTATCTACATTATCGACCTGCAAAAAACGGTCAAGAAAGTTGAAGAAGCTTTCAACTTTGTGAAAAACGTAGCTGGAGAGAACGGTACAATCCTGTTCGTCGGCACGAAAAAACAAGCTCAAGATTCCGTGAAAGAAGAAGCAGAGCGTTGCGGTATGTTCTACATCAACCAACGTTGGCTCGGCGGAACATTGACCAACTTCGAAACGATCCAAAAACGTATCAATCGTTTGAAGCAACTCGAAGCTTGGGAAGAAGACGGCACATTCCAAGTACTGCCTAAGAAAGAAGTTATCCTTCTCCGCAAAGAGAAAGATCGTCTTGAGAAGTTCCTGGGCGGTATCAAGAACATGAAGGGTCTTCCTAGCGCACTGTTCGTTATCGATCCTCGCAAAGAGCGTATCGCAGTAGCGGAAGCTCGCAAATTGGGTATCCCAATCGTTGGTATCGTTGATACGAACTGTGATCCTGATGAAATCGACTATGTAATTCCAGGTAACGATGACGCGATCCGCGCTGTCAAGTTGTTGACTGGTAAAATGGCTGATGCCGTTGTTGAAGCTCACCAAGGTGAAGAAACAACAGCGTAATCGGGATTTAAACGTATAAAGAATGAATTTAATGAAAAGGGTGGTTGGTAGGTGGATAACCTCTCACTGCCCTTTTTTTAAGATGTCAGGACGGATAACATATGAAATTAACATTCTTCTGGCATGCAAGAAATACTTATAGCGGACTGTGTTTTTGAGAAGGGCGCATGAATATGAACGGCATCTTAAGCAGAACGCAAACATCAACTTACCAATTTGGAGGGAATTCTAATGGCAGTATCAGCTAGTGCGGTAAAAGAACTTCGCGAAAGAACAGGCGCAGGCATGCTGGATTGTAAAAAAGCGCTGGATGAAACAAATGGTGATATCGAAAAAGCAATTGCAGTTCTTCGTGAGAAAGGCTTGTCTGCAGCAGCTAACAAAGCTGGACGTATCGCAACTGAAGGCGTTGTAGAATCCTACATTCATGGCGGCGGAAGAATCGGTGTTCTCGTGGAAATCAACTGTGAAACCGACTTCGTAGGCAAAACCGATCAATTTAAAGAGTTTGCTCGTGATATCGCTATGCACATCGCTGCGGTAAACCCTAAATATGTTCGTCGTGAAGAAGTGCCAACGGAAGAGCTTGAGAAAGAAAAAGAAATCTTGAAAAACCAAGCTTTGAATGAAGGCAAGCCTGAGAAAATCGTTGAAAAAATGGTTGAAGGCCGCATCAACAAGTACTATGAAGAGTATTGCTTGCTGGAGCAATCCTTTATCAAAGATCCGGACAAAACAATCAACACGCTTCTTAACGAGAAAATCAGCACGATTGGTGAAAACATCTCCATTCGTCGTTTTGCTCGCTTTGAACTTGGCGAAGGCTTGGAGAAAAAACAAGACAACTTCGTTGAAGAAGTTATGTCCCAGGTGAATAAATAAGCCATAAAGGCTAATATAAGTTATAGAAAAGAGTGGAACACACCCGTGTTCCTTCTTTTTTAAGAGATATATAAACAAAAACGAGATAAGATTGTTATAAATTCGGTGTAAAGGCTACCCTTATCTCACAAGAAAGAATAGACTTTAGTCTTGATTAGACGAGTAGTAGTTTTCTACTTGAGACGGATGTTTTTACCCGATTTTTATAAACCGTCAAGCAGTGCCGGTGTGTCTGTCTGTCGTTTTTCAAACGGGCGTCGAATACATAGGCGCCGTCTTAAAGTGGAGGGTTATCATTTGGAACAGCCTGTATATAAACGAGTGATATTGAAAGTCAGTGGGGAATCCCTTTCAGGGCAGAATGGATATGGTATTGATGCTGAGACGATCTCTTCGATCGCTGAGCAGGTTCGTGAAGTTGTCGAGCTTGGTGTTGAAGTCGCCATCGTATGTGGCGGGGGAAATATCTGGCGCGGCATTGCTGGCAGCGCGAACGGAATCGACCGTGCGACAGCAGACTATATGGGTATGCTCGCAACGGTGATGAACTCTTTGGCCCTTCAGGATGCTTTGGAGCAGATTGATGTGCCGACTCGGGTACAAACCTCTATCTCAATGCAGCAAATTGCCGAGCCTTATATCCGCCGTAGAGCTATTCGGCATTTGGAAAAAGGCCGTGTCGTTATTTTTGCGGCAGGAACAGGGAACCCATACTTCTCCACCGATACGACTGCAGCGCTTCGCGCGGCGGAAATCGAAGCAGAAGTGATTCTTATGGCGAAGAATAAAGTGGACGGTGTGTACTCTGCTGATCCATTTAAGGATGAAACTGCCGAGAAGTACGAGCAGCTGACGTATCTAGACGTATTGAACAAAAACCTTGGGGTAATGGACTCTACAGCTTCATCGTTATGTATGGACAACAACATCCCGCTCATCGTCTTCGCTATTACGGAGCAAGGTAATATCAAGCGCGTCGTTTTGGGTGAAAAAATCGGAACGATCGTCAAAGGGAGTGTAGACTAATGCCGCAATCGGTGAAAAAGAATGCAGAAGAACGCATGGAAAAAGCGATCTTAGCTTTGAAACGTGACTTGGCTACTTTGCGTGCAGGGCGGGCAGCTCCAGCGCTTCTCGACCGGATTACAGTTGAATATTACGGAGCACCCACTCCGCTGAATCAGCTGGCTAACATTAGTACGCCAGATTCCAGAACGCTTATGATCCAGCCTTGGGACAAGTCGTCCTTGGCCGATATCGAAAAAGCAATCATGAAATCGGATATCGGACTAACCCCGGCGAATGATGGCAATCAGATTCGTCTCGTTGTACCTGCACTTACGGAAGAACGCAGAACTGATCTGGTGAAAATGACGAAAAAATTCGGCGAAGAAGCGAAAGTGGCCATCCGCAACATTCGTCGTGATGCCAACGATGACATTAAAAAATTGGAGAAAACAGATATTTCCGAGGACGAGTCCCGGAGACATCAGGATGATATCCAAAAAACGACGGATAAGTATATCGCAGAAGTCGACAAAGTCCTCGTTGCCAAAGAAAAAGAGATTATGGAAGTATAAGAGACTTATGGCCCCTCCTGTCAATGGTGGGGTTTGTCTCTTTTTTTGCAGAAAGATGCCTGGAGGAAATGGAATGATCAAACGGGTTCGATCGTGGTTGAATCAGGAGAACAGTCAGCAGACGCATCAGCTCTCTCCGGACAACATCCCCGAGCATGTTGCCATCATTATGGATGGTAACGGACGCTGGGCAAAACGGCGTGGTATGCCGCGGATCGTTGGCCATCAGAATGGTATGAAAGCTGTCAAAAGGACGGCCATAGCGGCCAATGACTTGGGAATCAAAGTGTTGACGATGTATGCTTTTTCTACTGAAAACTGGACGCGGCCGAAGGATGAGGTCGATTTCCTGATGAAACTTCCCCAAGAGTTTTTGGCCATTGAGTTGGAGGAGCTGATCGAGAAGAATGTCCAGGTCCGCATGATGGGGCATCCGGAAGACCTTCCTTCTCATACTCTGTCTGCCATGGAAGAAGCAGTTGCGAAGACAGCCGGTAATAACGGTCTCATTCTGAATTTTGCGCTCAATTACGGCAGCCGTAAAGAGATCACCGAAAGTGTTAAGACGCTGGGGCAAGAAGTACGTGATGGGATTCTTCGTCCAGAAGATATCACAGAGGAACTGATTAGCCAGCGGCTCCTCACAGGCGAGTTACCGGATCCGGATTTATTGATCCGCACCAGCGGCGAGCTGCGCTTGAGCAACTTTATGTTATGGCAGCTGGCATATAGCGAGCTATGGTTTACAGATGTCTATTGGCCGGAGTTCACCAAGGACCATTTGGTTGAGGCGATAGCAAATTATCAACAAAGAACTAGGCGCTACGGTGGTTTGTCGTAGCCGATGGAGGATGGAACGTTTTGAAACAGCGATTGATTACCGGAATTATAGCGGGAGCGGTCTTTTTAGGATTATGTTTCATTGGCGGTCTGTGGTACCATCTTCTTATTCTGGCGATGGCGCTAATCGGTTACTATGAATTTGTACGCATGACAAATACGGCACCATTCGGTGGAACAGCATGGATTGGTTATGTGGGGGTATTTCTTTTTGTTTTCCCATGGGGGCCACTTCAATTGAATTTTAATATGCCGTGGGGGTATGTTCTGTGGCTATTATTGCTCTTATTCATGCTCGTAACGGTGATTACGAAGAATACGATTGATATCAAGCGGGTTTCTTTACTGTTTTTGGCTTCGGCTTATATCGGCATCGGATTTTCGTTCATTGCGGAATCAAGACATGCGCCTGACGCTCATGGCGTATTCTGGACTTTTTTGCTTCTGGTTTCGATCTGGGCAAGTGATGCTGGAGCGTATTTTGTCGGTCGCTCGATGGGACGTCATAAATTATGGCCCTCCATTAGCCCGAATAAAACGGTTGAGGGTGCGCTTGGAGGCGTCTTGATCGCGGTATTATCAGCGCTGCTCTTTGCATTCTTCTCAGATGGACTCCTGACGGCTGGTCAAGCAGTTCTTATCGGGCTTTCCTGTGCCGTTATTGGCCAACTTGGGGATTTGGTGCAGTCTGCTTATAAGCGGGTCTATGGCATTAAGGATTCGGGTAAGCTATTGCCTGGACATGGTGGAATATTGGACCGGTGTGACAGCTGGATCGTCGTATTTCCATTTGTACATATATTGGGTCTCCTGCCTTATTAACGAAAGGAACGATGTGCATGAAGAAAATCAGTGTACTCGGCTCCACAGGTTCCATTGGTACCCAGACCTTGGACGTTGTGAGAAAACACCGGGAACAATTTCAGATTGAGGGACTTGCTGCGGGAAGCAATAAAGAATTATTACTTCAGCAGATTACGGAATTTGCACCACGCAAAGTATCTGTTGCCACAAAAGAGCTTGCTGACAGCATCCGCCATGAACTTCCCACCGGCACCGAAGTGTTCCATGGGCAGGAAGGACTCATAGAGATTGCGGCAGGAACAGATGCGGAGTTTGTGGTTACCGCCGTTGTTGGAAGCATGGGCCTCTCATCTACACTCGCTGCCATAGAAGAGGGAAAGACTATTGGTCTAGCCAACAAGGAAACGCTCGTAACTGCTGGTCACCTCGTGACGGCTCGGGCAGCGGCAAATGGAGTAAAGCTCTTGCCGATCGATAGTGAGCATTCGGCTATTTTTCAATGTTTAAACGGAGAACGGCATGAAGATATTGAACGGATCACGTTAACGGCTTCTGGCGGATCATTCCGGGATTACACCCGTGATCAGCTCGTTAATGTTACAGTGGAGGATGCGCTGAAACATCCAAACTGGTCCATGGGAGCTAAAATTACGATTGATTCCGCGACGATGGTTAATAAGGGGCTTGAGGTGATGGAAGCTCACTGGTTGTACAATATCCCGTACGAGCAGATATCCGTCCTTCTCCATCCGGAGAGCATCATTCATTCCTTTGTCGAATTCCGTGATTCGAGTATTATTGCGCAGCTTGGCAATCCGGACATGCGGGTTCCGATTCAATATGCGTTGACTTATCCGGAGCGATGGTCTTCACCTGCCAAGAGGTTGTCTTTAGCGGAAGCGGGCCAGCTGAATTTCCGGGAAATGGATCTTGAACGTTTTCCTTGTTTAAGGCTTGCTTATGAATGTGGTAAGATGGGGGGGACAGCGCCGACGGTATTCAATGCAGCGAATGAGATTGCAGTAGCACGGTTTCTTGGGGGCGAGATCTCTTTTCTACGTATCGAAAAAATCATCGAGGAAGTGGTGCAGCAGCACCAGCTTATACCCGAGCCCGAACTGGAAACGATTGAAGAGAATGACCGGTTAGCGCGCCAATTAGCTTCCAGGCTATAGTCTGAAGCCGTTTTTTTCGAAATCTCCCTTAAAAAAATCGGATAGCTTGTGATTCTCTTGTGGACAACAGGAGAATAATGATAATCTATAGGGACATACTGCGTTTCTGAGAGAAAAGGGGGATGTAAATAATTGGAAATGGTTCGGATCGTTTTTTTAACGGTGCTTATGTTTTTTGTAATCGTGACCGTGCATGAATGGGGTCATTATTACTTTGCCCGTCGTGCCGGGATTTTGGTCCGCGAATTCGCGATTGGATTTGGTCCAAAGCTGTTCTCATATAAACGCAATGAAACGCAATTTACGCTTCGTCTTCTTCCATTCGGTGGGTATGCACGTATGGCGGGGGAGGATCCGGAACTAGTCGAGATCCAGCCCGGTCAGACGATAGCGGTTCGATTGAATGCAGAGAATCAAGTTAAGAAGATTTATTTGGATCAACTGGATAACCGCAAAAATGTGATCCGCGGCGAAGTCCAGTTTATGGATATGGTGGATCGATTGTCGGTGAGGCTTGATGTGGATGGAGAATTTCAGCAATATGAAATCCATCCCCAAGCACATACGGTGGCCAAAGGTGTTGAGACGCAGATCGCGCCAAGAGACCGCCAGTTCGGCAGTAAGACGGTTGGCCAAAGAGCGCTTGCGATATTTGCCGGTCCGGTTATGAACTTTATTCTGGCATTCGTGCTCTTTGCACTTAACATCCAGATGGCAGGCATTCCCGTGGAAAATCCTACTTACGTTCAGATTGGTGAGATTACGAAGGGCATGCCTGCAGATGAAGCCAATCTGAAAGAGGGCGACATCATCGAGAGTATTAATGGGAACGCGATCGGTGCCGATTATCAGAAGATGATTGAATTGATTTCCGCATCCAAGGACAAGCCGATGGAATGGACGGTTCGTCGTGGTGATGAATCATTCGATCTTACATTGATTCCTCGGACGATGGAGGGAGAAGAAGGCGGCAAGGTGGGAATCATCCCAGAGCTTCCTACTCGCCCAGCAGGATTTGGAGAGACGATTACCGGCTCCGGTACGGCGATGGTAGATACAACGAATATCATCTTCCAGGGATTCAGGCAATTGATTCAGAAGTTTTCCATGGATGATTTAGGCGGTCCTGTACGAACTTTTGAGGTTACGGGTCAGATTGCCAAGCAAGGAATTGCACAGCTCACCAAATGGGCTGCGATTCTAAGTTTATATCTTGGCATTTTTAATCTGCTTCCAATACCGGCATTGGATGGAAGCCGACTGGTGTTCTTAGGGATCGAGGCTTTAAGAGGTAGGCCTGTTGATCCGAACAGGGAAGGCATGGTTCACTTTATCGGGTTCGCGATGCTGTTCCTGTTAATGATTGCCGTCACCTATAACGATATTTTGCGGTTGATAACCGGATAGCCTTGAGGTACGGCTCGGTGTGCCAGCCATAACGGAGCCGTACCTTTTTTATTGCATCATATACTGTAAGTTGCTCTAATTCAGAGCAGGCTATTGTCTCGGCTTTGCTCACACATATCGCCAATAACGTCTGTCCAGCACTCACAGTTGGGAGCTGCGGCCACGCGTTTTGATCAATGGGAGGAACAGGATTTATATGTCTAAAGAATCAAAGGATAAACAATTCGTGACAGAGATCACGCCGCAAGGAGAAGATTTTTCACGGTGGTATATTGATGTTATCAAAAAAGCGGACCTGATGGATTATTCCCCGGTTAGGGGTTGTATCGTCTTTAAACCGGACGGTTATGAGATTTGGGAGCATATCCAAGAGGAGCTGGATCGGCGTTTTAAGGAAACGGGACACCGGAATGCCTACTTCCCGTTGTTCATTCCCGAGAGCTTTTTCCAGAAGGAGAAAGAGCATGTGGAAGGTTTCAATCCCGAGCTGCCATGGGTAACGGAAGCAGCAGGCGAGAAGCTTGAAGAACGTCTGGCTATTCGTCCTACTTCCGAAACGATGTTCGGGCACATGTATTCCAAATGGATTCAATCCTATCGCGATCTGCCTGTGCTGATTAACCAGTGGGCAAATGTAGTTCGCTGGGAAAAGCGTACGCTGCCGTTCCTCCGCACCAGTGAGTTTCTGTGGCAGGAGGGTCATACCGCTCATGAAACGGAAACGGAAGCAAGAGCAGAAACGATGCAAATGCTTGATATTTATCAGCAATTTGTAGAGGATTACCTTGCAATTCCGGTCATCAAGGGACAAAAGACACCTTCGGAGAAATTTGCGGGTGCCGTGGACACATTCTCAATTGAAGCGATGATGAAAGACGGACGCGCTGTACAAGCAGGTACTTCGCATTATATGGGCACCAACTTCTCGCAAGCTTTCGAGATTCAATATTTGAATCGTGAAAATACGCTGGAATATGCTCATACAACATCCTGGGGTGTCAGCACGCGTCTCATTGGCTCCCTGATTATGGTTCATGGTGATGATCGTGGCCTGGTGCTGCCTCCTAAAGTCGCACCGACACAAGTCATCATGATCCCGATCGGTCCACCGAAGACACGAGAAGCGGTAGTGGGCCGTACGGATGAGTTGTTCCGTGAATTGAAATCTGCTGGCATTCGCGTGCGTGTAGATGATAATCCGGATGTACGTCCTGGCTGGAAGTTTAATGAATACGAAATGCGTGGAGTGCCGGTACGCCTGGAGATTGGTCCGCGTGACATGGAGAATGGCGTCTGCGTCCTTGTCTCCCGAATTACAGGCGAGAAGAAAGTCGTGGAACAATCCAACCTGACTCAAGAAGTCCAGAACATGCTGGCGCAGGTGCACCAGGAGATGTTTGAGCGTGCGAAGCAGTTCCGTGAAGATCATTTCTATTCCGTGGAGACACTGGATGAAATGAAAGACAGTATGGAAGAACAACGCGGCTTTACTTTGGCAGGCTGGTGCGGTTCGGAAGCTTGTGAGGATACCGTGAAGCAAGAGACCGGTGCTACGAGCAGAAACATCCCATTTGAACCTGCTGAGAAGAAAACCAAGTGTCTTGTATGCGAAGCAGAAGCAAAACATACCGTTTTGTTCGCCAGAGCCTACTAGTAACATGATATAATGATGTTCGGATCAAGTGCTAGGAAGTTATCAAGCTTCGCATTGGATCTGGAACTCTAACATCTGGAGCAAGCTTCCAGGTGGCAGTATGACGGACGCTCTTCCTTTGGGGCAGGACGAATGGGTGCTGCCGCCCTGGAGGCTTTATTCTGTTATATATCTGCTAAACGCAGATTATCTTCATTGAATGTAGGTCACTAAGAAGTTTGTATTATCGCTTTATGCAATGCAGGGGGAGGGAACCATGGGCACAACAGATGATAAAAGGAAGCGATTTGAACTGCTGATCAAGCAGGGAGAAGTTCCGGCCAATCTGGTGGAACCCTATTTTTTGGATGGTGTGATTGAACGGGTAGAGACGAGCAGAGCCAGTAAGGACTGGAGAATAACGTTGCTTAAGGAAACCTTGGTTCCGGCAGAGGTATACCGCACATTTTGTCTAAGAATTCAGGAGAAAATGGGGCATATCGCAAAGATCAAGTTTGTGTTCCGATATGGAAGCGGCGTTTCCGAGGCTGATATCGTGCAAGAATATTGGGGACTGTTCCTGGAATGGGCTCATCGTGAAATCCCTTCGGTCAACGGATGGATGGCAAGAGCCAAGCACGAGGTGCAGGACGGACAAGTCCTTCTCTCCATGTCAGATGGCATGTCGCTTGAGCTCGCCCGTAAGAAGCAGATCGATGAGGCCATTACCCGTTTTTTCCGCCAATACTTTGATCTCACACTCCGTGTTAAGATGCAGGTCGGGGATAACGGACAGGCAGCTTATGAGGAGTTCGAGCAGAAGAAGCGAGAAGAAGAGCTTAAGGTCATTGAGCAGATCATGAGCAGCATGGAAGCTGAATTGGATGCAGAGGATGAGGAAGAAGGCGATGTTCGCCTCCAGGTCGGGTATGACATCAAGGATCAGCCGGTTCCAATCCAGGAGATTCAGGATGAAGAGAAGAAAATTACGATACAGGGAACCATCTTCGGATTGGATCGCAAGGAACTGCGCAACGGCAGTACACTGTTTACGTTCAACCTGACTGACTTCGGCGATTCTTTGCAGATGAAAATGTTTGGCAAGACGAAGGACGACTTGAAGGTCCTGAGCCTTCTTGAGAACGGAAAATGGGTAAAGGCACGCGGTCGGGTAGAATATGACCGGTTTATGCAGGTGCCCGAGCTGGTCATGATCCCTTCGGATCTCGTCGAAGTTCCTTCGCCAAAATCCCGTAAGGATAACGCAGCGGAGAAACGGGTGGAATTCCATTTGCACACGACGATGAGCACGATGGATGCCGTCACGCCGATTGACCGTTATGTTAAGACGGCTGCAGCCTGGGGACATAAAGCGATTGCGGTGAGTGATCATGGCGGTGTTCAGTGTTATCCGGATGCAGCGAAGAATGCGAAGAAGCATGGCATCAAAATGATGTACGGTATTGAGGCGAATGTTGTAAATGATGCTGTAAATATCGTGGAACAAGCCCAGCCGATTGAACTGAGCAGTGCAACTTACGTGGTATTTGATATTGAAACCACCGGTTTGTCCATTACGGCAAACAAGATTATTGAGCTTGCTGCCGTTAAGATGCACGAAGGCAAGGAAATTGACCGATACGCGACTTTCGTCAATCCGCATGAACGCATTCCGTACCACATCCAGCAATTGACCAATATCAATGACGATATGGTTAAGGATGCTCCTGAACTGGAACCGGTATTGAAGGATTTTGTTGAATTCGTCGAGGATGCCGTGCTTGTAGCTCACAATGCACGATTCGATATGGGGTTCATTCAGGCATCACTCAAGAATGCGGGAATGGATACGCTTGCCAATCCGTCTCTGGATACACTGGAGCTAGCCAGACTGGTTCATCCCGGGATGAAGAATCACCGCTTGAACACATTGGCTGACAAATATAAAGTATTGCTGGAGAGCCATCACCGGGCGATCGATGACACGATTGCACTTGCTGGTATCTTGACCGGACTTTTAAATGACGTGGAAAAAACAAAAGGCGTCAAAATGCTTGATCGTCTCAATGATTATGTGGGGACTGATCTGTCCAATACCCGTCCATTCCACTGCGGTATTTATGCACTGAATATGACGGGCAAGAAGAACCTGTACAAGCTGGTCTCCATGTCGCATACCGAGTATTTCAAGCGGGTGCCCTGTATCCCGAAATCAAAGCTCCAGGAGATGCGGGACGGACTGCTGGTGCTTTCCGGCTGTGAAAAGGGAGAGTTCTTCGAAACAGTGCTGAACAAAACAGAAGAAGAAGCGGAGGAAATTGCCGACTTTTATGATGTATTGGAAATTCAGCCGTTGACGATGTACATGCATCTGGTGGACAAAGGACTGGTAGGAAGTCCGGAAGAAATCAAAACCGCAATTTCCAAAGTCGTTCGTATCGGCGAAAAGCTGAACAAGCCGGTCATCGCTACAGGAAATGTGCACTATCTTGAACCGCGGGACAAGCTGTTCCGTGACATTACCATTCATGGGATTACCGGCTTTAGCCCGCTCAAGGATATGCGCAAGCCGGATGCGCATTTTCGGACTACGGACGAGATGCTCGAAGAGTTTGAATTCTTGGGACAGGATAAATGTTATGAAGTCGTGGTGACAAACACAAGCGAATTGGCCGACCGTTTTGAAGATTTGGAGCTGTTCCCGGATAAGCTGTTTACGCCGATCCTGGAAGGGGCGGATGAAGAGATCCGCAACACCTGCTATGATACGGCTAAATCGATTTATGGCGAGAATCTTCCTGACGTAGTCGTTGCCCGACTGGAAAAAGAGCTCGAGCCGATTATTAAATATGGATTCTCAGCGAACTATCTGATATCCGAGAAACTGGTGAAGAAGTCAAACCGGGACGGATATCTGGTCGGTTCCCGTGGTTCCGTAGGCTCCTCGGTCGTTGCTACGTTCCTCGGCATTTCCGAAGTTAACCCGCTACCCGCACATTATATCTGCACGAACAGCGACTGCAAGCACAGCGAATGGTTCCTGGACGGCAGTATACCGAGTGGATTCGACTTGCCTGACAAGGATTGTCCTGAATGCGGAAACAAGATGAAGGGCGAGGGACAGGATATTCCGTTTGAAACCTTCCTTGGTTTTAAAGGGGATAAGGTTCCCGATATCGACTTGAACTTCTCTGGTGAATATCAACCGCATGCCCATAATTTCACCAAGGAGATGTTCGGTGAGAAGAACGTCTTCCGGGCTGGTACCATCGGCACCGTGGCGGAGAAAACGGCTTTCGGTTTTGCCAAGAAATATGAGGAGCATAATAACAAGCGCTGGCGGGGCGCGGAACTGAACCGGCTGGCGTCAGGCTGTACCGGCGTCAAGCGCAGTACCGGTCAGCATCCCGGTGGTATTGTCGTTGTTCCAGATTATATCGAAGTGGAAGAAATTACGCCTGTTCAGTATCCTGCCGATGATGTCAACGCGGAGTGGAAAACGACGCATTTCGATTACCATGCCTTCGAAGCGAATCTGCTCAAGCTTGATATACTCGGACACGATGATCCCACGATGATGAGAATGCTCCAGGATTTGACCGGGGTGGATCCAACGACCATTCCGATGAATGATCCGAAAGTGATGAGCATGTTTAACTCAACGGAAGCACTGGGCGTGAAGCCGGAGCAAATACGCTCACCGGTGGCCACCTTCGGCGTCCCGGAGATGGGAACCAAATTCGTTCGTCAGATGCTTGTGGAATCGCAGCCTTCGAGCTTTGCAGACTTACTTCAAATCTCAGGGCTGTCGCACGGAACCGGCGTTTGGCTAGGCAACGCCCAAGAGCTTATCAAGAATGGCACATGCAACATCAAAACCGTTATTGGCTGTCGTGATGACATCATGCTGTTCCTGATATACAAAGCAGGCATGGAGGCGAGCCTCGCATTTAAGATTACGGAAAGCGTGCGTAAAGGGCGGGGGTTGTCACAGGAATGGATCGACGAAATGAAGAAATGCAAGGTACCGCAGTGGTACATTGATTCCTGTCTCAAAATCCAGTACATGTTCCCGAAAGCCCACGCTGCCGCATATGTTATATCAGCGGTCCGCACGGCATATTTCAAGCTGTACCATCCGATCGAATACTATGCGACATACTTTTCGGTCCGTGCCGAAGACTTTGATATCGAATTATGCTGTCAGGGATATGAGGCCATTTATCGCCGGATCGAAGAGATCGAACAATTGGGATTCGGGGCTAGTCCCAAAGAAAAAGGGATGCTGCCGATTCTGGAGATGGCGCTGGAAATGACAGCAAGGGGCTTTACATTCAAGAACATCGACCTTTATCAATCGGATGCCCTTAGATTTAAGGTGGATGGAGATTCGCTCATTCCTCCATTCTCTGCTCTGCAAGGGATCGGCGATAATGCCGCCCGGAACATTGCTGCCGCACGGGATTATGGAGAGTTCTTATCCATAGAGGATTTCCAGCAGAAGTCAAAAGCAAGTAAAACCGCCGTAGAGCTGTTGACTCAATTGGGATGTTTCCGCGGTCTGCCTGAGAGCAATCAGTTGTCATTGTTCTGATTCTAACTTTTTCTAGCTTGCTCTAGCTTGCCGTGACGCCTTGACAGTCAAGGAGTCATACTTGTCACTATTACCAGACTATGTTATAATTTTTTTGGTAATCATGGAGATAAAACCGTTGTGTAAAGAGTGGGGCAACCCACTCTTTACTCTTTGGTATATAGGAAATGAACTTGGAGGTTATGTTCTTTGAGCACATCAAAGATTAAAACGACTGTGGAAGAAATGGTGCAGCCGTATTTGGACGAACACGGCTTTGAACTGGTAGATGTGGAATACGTTAAAGAAGGAAGCAATTGGTTCTTGCGCGTGTTTGTTGATAAGGACGGCGGCATCGACATCGACGATTGCGGTTTAATCAGTGAATACCTGAGCCAGAAGCTGGACGAGAATGATCCGATTCCGACAGCTTATTTTCTTGAAGTCTCTTCTCCTGGCGCGGAACGTCCTCTGAAGAAGAAAGAGGATGTTGCCAAGTCGGTCGGCAAGAACGTATTTGTTACGGTATATGAGCCGATTAACGGGCTGAAAGAGTTTGAAGGCAAGCTGGAATCCTTTGATAACGAGGAGCTAGTCATTCAAACCGTCAAGAAGCAGTACATCATTCCATATACAAAAGTAGCCAGCGCCAGATTGGCCATCATTTTTTAAACGGAAGTTTTGAAAGGGGGAACCGATTTTCAATGAGTATGGATTTTATTGAAGCGATGAATGAGTTGGAAAGAGAGAAAGGCATCAGCAAAGATGTGCTGTTTGAAGCTATTGAAGCGGCACTGATTTCAAGTTACAAACGCAATTTTAACACAGCGCAAAATGTAAGGGTCGATATGAACCGCAACACGGGCGTCATTAAGGTTTTCGCACGCAAACTGATCGTGGAAGAAGTTCTGGATCCGCGGACCGAAATCTCATTGCATGCCGCCCGCGAAATCAATCCGCATTTTCAGATTGAAGATATTGCGGAAATCGAGGTTACGCCGCGTGATTTCGGACGAATTGCAGCGCAAACGGCAAAGCAGGTTGTTACTCAGCGCATTAGAGAAGCCGAACGTGGCCTGATCTACAGCGCTTTTATTGACAAGGAAGATGATATCGTAACAGGGACGCTGCAGCGTCAAGATATGCGTAACATCTACATCGACCTTGGCAAGATCGAAGCAGCACTGCCGCTCACTGAGCTAATGCCTAATGAGAAGTTCAAGCATGGTGACCGGATTAAAGCGTATATCACCAAGGTGGAGAACACGACCAAAGGGCCACAAATTATGCTGTCCCGTACGCACCCCGGCCTCTTGAAACGCCTGTTTGAGCTGGAAGTACCGGAGATTTTTGACGGGGTCGTTGAAATTCGCTCGGTCGCGCGCGAAGCTGGATTCCGTTCCAAAATCGCGGTTTATTCCCGCAACGATGAAGTTGATCCGGTAGGCTCTTGCGTAGGACCAAAAGGTATGCGCGTACAGACTATCGTTAATGAGCTTCGCGGGGAAAAAATAGACATTGTCCGCTATTCTGAGCAGGTTGAAGAATACGTGGCCAATGCACTGAGTCCATCCAAAGTTCTCGAAGTTCAAGTATTTGAGGATGAGAAGATGGCACGTGTAATCGTTCCGGATTACCAACTCTCACTTGCGATTGGGATCAAAGGCCAGAATGCTCGTCTCGCGGCGAAGCTGACCGGTTGGAAGATCGATATCAAGAGTGAGAGTCAGGCGGAGCAGGAATTTGGCAGACCGAAATCCCAATCAGGCGAAATGCACCAGGATTCCGTCTCTGTCGATTAATTCCAATGACGGGGGGTTGTCGTCTTGAAGCAGAGAAAGATACCGCTTCGTAAATGTGTAGCTTGTCAGGAAATGATGCCCAAGAAAGAGCTTATCCGGATTGTAAGAACTCCAGAGGATGCTGTCCTGATCGATCTTACCGGTAAAAAATCGGGACGGGGAGCTTATTTATGCGGCAAAGTTTCCTGCTTCAAGCTGGCACACAAAAATAAAGCACTGGATCGAGCGTTGAAACAACATGTGAAGCCTGAGATCTATGAACAGTTGGCACAGGATTTTATCAAGGTAGAAGATGAATTCCTGGCCGCAAAAGAGAGTGCTGCCGATGATGAATAGGGCGCTTTCTCAGCTCGGTCTGGCCATGAGGGCAGGTAAGGTGGTTACCGGAGATGAGATCGTGCTCAAAGCCATCCGGTCTTCTGAAGCAAAATTGGTTATTCTGGCGGGTGACGCCTCAGGTAATACTACAAAAAAGTTCCGCGATAAATGCGGTTCTTACAATATCCCTCTGGTAATCGGATTTGACCGGGAAAGTCTGGGCACAAGTGTAGGTAAACCCGAACGAGTTGTGCTGGCAGTTACGGATCAAGGATTCGCAGAAATGATCTCCAAGAAAATGGAGACAATGTCGGAGGTGGAGTATATTGAGTAAACAGGAAAACAAAGACAATAAACTTCGAGTATACGAATATGCTAAATCGTTGAATATGAGCAGCAAAGAAATCATCACGATACTTAAACGTTTGAACATTCCGGTCAACAATCATATGAGCGTAATGGAGAACGATACAGTATCCAAGGTGGAACAGTTTTTTAAGGATATCAAATCGAATGCAGCAGCTAAGCGGGATGGTGGAGACGCTTCTCGTAACGAGAACCGTAAGCCATCGAGTTCAAGTCCAGCAGCGGCATCCGTATCCAATGCAAAAACAGCAGGCAATTCCACGAATGTGGATGCAGAAGGCAACCGTAACGGGCAGGACGGTTTGCGTAATTCAGGACAACGAGCAACAGGCCAACAAAGTCAAAGCCAGCCCAAAAAACAACAGGAAAAGCAGGTAGGTATGAATAGTAGAACGAACCAAAACACGCAGAACAGTACAGGCTCCCAGCGTCCGAACAGTGGACAGGACAGCCGGAGAAATCAATCTGGCTCTACACAAGGAAGCCAGCAGAACACTCGTAGCCAATCGTCCAGACCGGGCGGCAGCACGCAGACCGGATCACGTCCACAGGGCGGAGGTCAAGGAGGCGCACGTCCGCAAGGCAATAATCAAGGCGGAGCACGTCCGCAGGGAAGCAGCAGCCAAGGCGGGGCACGTCCTCAGAACAGGCAGGGTGGAACCGGCGGAGGTTTTTCCAGCTCCAATAACAATAGTGGTAACAGTCAGAACCGCGGTTCCAGAAACAATAACAACAATCGTTCAGACTCCAAGCGTTTTGATGACAATCGTCAAGGGTTCCGTGGCAATAACCGCGGCGGGAAGAACAACCGTGGACGGAATCAACATAATCAGCAGCCGCCTCGTGAGAAAATCGACAACACGCCGAAGAAAATTATCGTCCGTGGCAACATGACCGTCGGTGAAACGGCGAAGCTGCTTCATAAGGACGCTTCCGAAGTCATCAAGAAGCTGATTTTCCTCGGCGTGATGGCCACCATTAACCAGGAGCTTGATATCGATACGATTCTGCTGCTCGCTGGCGAATTTGGTGTAGAAGTCGAAGTGAAAATTCCGGTGGAGGAAGATCGTTTTGAAACTGTAGAAGAAAACGATGCGCCGGAAGATTTGAAAGAGCGTCCACCGGTCGTTACCATTATGGGTCACGTCGATCACGGGAAAACCACGCTGCTTGATGCGATCCGTTCCGCGAATGTCTCAAGTGGTGAAGCAGGCGGTATCACGCAGCATATTGGTGCGTATCAAGTTGAGATCAATAACAAGAAGATTACGTTCCTGGATACTCCGGGTCACGAAGCGTTTACAGCTATGCGTGCCCGTGGTGCACAAGTAACGGATATGACAATCATTGTAGTTGCTGCTGATGACGGTGTAATGCCTCAGACTGTGGAAGCTATTAACCATGCGAAAGCAGCAGGATTGCCGATCATCGTTGCAGTGAACAAAATCGATAAGCCGGAAGCCAATCCGGATAAAGTGAAACAAGAATTGACCGAATATGAATTAGTCCCTGAGGAATGGGGCGGGGACACCATCTTTGTTAACGTTTCGGCGAAACAGCGGATGGGTCTGGAAGACTTGCTTGAAATGATCCTTCTGGTAGCAGAAGTGAATGAATACAAAGCAAATCCTGACAAGCGTGCACGCGGTACTGTCATCGAGGCCGAGCTGGATAAAGGTAGAGGTCCGGTAGCACGTATTCTCGTTCAGCATGGTACGCTGAAAGTGGGCGACGCCTTCGTAGCGGGCAATTGCTTTGGCCGTATTCGTGCCATGGTGAACGATAAAGGCCGTCGATTAAAAGAAGCGGGTCCTTCAACGCCGGTTGA
This sequence comes from Paenibacillus solani, assembly GCF_001277345.1. Lineage (GTDB taxonomy): Bacteria > Bacillota > Bacilli > Paenibacillales > Paenibacillaceae > Paenibacillus_AQ > Paenibacillus_AQ solani. The sequence continues at coordinate 2,888,091 of NZ_LIUT01000001.1, read as the reverse complement.
AATTACCGGTTTGACTGAAGTTCCGGGTGCCGGCGATCCGTTCATGGTGTTTGAGGATGAGCGTAAAGCTCGCAACATTGCTGATAAGCGTGCAATTACCCATCGTCAATCCGAATTGAACACGAATACCCGTGTGACGCTGGATGATCTGTTCCAACACATTAAAGACGGAGAGATCAAGGATCTTAACGTGATCATCAAAGGTGACGTTCAGGGCTCGGTTGAGGCACTGAAAGGTTCCTTGAACAAAATCGAAGTGGAAGGCGTTCGCGTCAAAATTCTCCACAGCGGTGCCGGCGCGATCACGGAATCCGATATTATCCTGGCAGCTGCCTCCAACGCGATTGTTATCGGATTTAACGTTCGTCCGGACGTTCAAGCGAAGCAAACCGCCGATCAGGAAAAGGTTGATATTCGTCTGCACCGTGTAATCTATAATGTAATCGAGGAAATTGAGCAAGCTATGAAGGGGATGCTCGATCCGGAATATAAAGAAGCCGTGATCGGTCATGCGGAAGTCCGCAACACCTTTAAAGTGAGCAAAGTGGGTACGATTGCAGGATGTATGGTAACATCCGGTAAAATTACGCGTAACGCAGAAGCTCGTTTGATCCGTGACGGCATTGTCGTTCATGAAGGTAAGATCGACTCCCTCAAGCGTTTTAAAGATGACGCTAAAGAAGTGGCACAGGGTTACGAGTGTGGTATTACCTTGGTCAGCTATAGCGACGTCAGAGAAGGAGATGTTATCGAAGCCTTCATCATGGAGACGGTAGAGCGCTAACGAGTGAGGTGATAGACCATGGCAAAAGTCAGAACTGGGCGTGTGGGCGAGCAGATTAAAAAAGAGCTCAGCCAACTGATCCAAACGGAATTGAAAGATCCAAGAATCGGTTTTATTACGGTGACCGGCGTTGACGTTACCAATGACTTGTCTCAAGCGAAGATATATCTGAGTGTACTCGGCGACGATGAGCAGAAGGCGGCTTCCTTGAAGGGGCTGGAGAAAGCAAGCGGCTTTCTCCGTTCCGAGCTCGGCAAGCGGATTCGTCTCCGACACGTTCCGGAGCTGATCTTCAAATTCGATGATTCCATCGCGTATGGAAGTCGTATTGAAAAGCTGCTAACCGAAATTGGAGATCGAGAAGAGAAGTAAGGGATTTCGTTTAAGAACTCCCTGATCGCTATCAGTTTTTTTGGAGTTTCGATGTTATACGTTTTCTTATAAAGGAGAGGGCGAATGCAGACCTATGAACAAGAGCTGCAGCAGGTAAAGTCATTCCTGCTGGAGCACGATGATTACTTGGTTGTGTCGCATGTTCAGCCCGATGGAGATGCAGTCAGTTCCACCCTAGCGGTGGGCTGGCTTCTCTCATGTCTGGGCAAGAAATTTACGATGATTAATGAAGGATCTATCCCGAAACGCATGAAAATGCTATGGCATGCTGAGGACATTCTAAATCTGTCTGAACAGCAGCCGGATAGAGAATTCTCGCATGTTATTTGTGTTGATTGTGCTGATTTTGCAAGAGTGGGGTATACGAAGCAGCTATTTGCAGATGATGCAAGCATCGTTAATATTGATCATCATCCAACGAATGATGGTTATGGAGCTGTTAACCTGGTCGTACCGGAGGCGGCAGCGACAGCAGAGATTCTTTATGATTTGCTGAATTTGTTCGAAGTGAACTGGGACCCGGAGATCGCCACTGCTATTTATACAGGGCTGTTAACGGATACCGGCGGGTTTCGTTATTCCAATACATCGCCCAAGGTGATGCGAATCGCTTCTGATCTCTTATCCTACGGTGTAAACGGGCCGGAAATTGCCGAAACTCTACTTGAAGAGATGACACTCCCGCAGACGAAGATTTTGGTTGAGGCTTTAAACACCTTGAGTCTGTCGGAAGATGGTAGAATCGCCTGGGTATACGTAACACCGGAACAGATGGAGTTATGCGGCGCCGTTAGCGAGGATCTCGAAGGGATAGTGAACTACCCGCGAAATATTCAAGGCGTGGAAGTAGGGATTCTGTTTAAATCGCTGAAATCGGGTATCGTAAAGGCTAGTTTGCGTTCTGCTGGAAGGGTGGATGTTGCGGCATTGGCCCAGACTTTTGGCGGAGGCGGTCATGTACGGGCTGCAGGTTGCAGCATCGAGGGCTCTCTTCAAGATATCATACCGAGAGTAGTAGAGCAGGTGAAATTGAAGCTATGACGCAATTAGAAGGCATCTTAGCCGTACACAAACCGGCAGGCTGGACATCGCATGATGTGGTTGCCAAGGTACGGGGCATTGTTCGTTTGAAGCGGATTGGACATACAGGAACACTGGACCCAGAAGTTACGGGGGTACTCCCATTATGTCTGGGAAGAGCCACAAGAGTTGTGGAGTATCTGCAAGAACTGCCTAAAGAGTATCATGCGGTTCTGCGGCTCGGGTATGCTACGGATACCGAGGATGTAACCGGTAATGTGATCGAAACTGCAGATGAAGTGCATGTGACTGAGAGCGAAGCGCTCGCGGCATTGCAATCATTTACGGGCCGGATCTCCCAAGTTCCTCCTATGTTTTCTGCTGTAAAGGTCAACGGCAAACGCTTATATGAGCTTGCCAGAGAAGGAAAGACGGTGGAACGCAAGAGCCGTGAGGTAACGATCCACGAAATCGAAATGACGGATTTTCATCCCGGGGATGGCTATACGGATATTTCTTTCCGTGTTCTGTGTTCCAAGGGTACATATATTCGTACGCTTTGTGTGGATATTGGCAGAAAGCTGGGCCTCCCATCTGTTATGGTTAAGCTGGTGCGGACAGTATCTGCAGGAATTACGGAAGAACAGTGCTTGACACTGGAACAAATTGAGCAGTTTATGAAGGATGAAACCCTGCACACCCGGCTTATACCGGTGGACCAATCCATTCAATACCTGCCAAGGCATACCGTTTCCGAAGAGAAGAAGGATGCGGCCTTGCAGGGTCAACGCTTGTCTGCAAGAGCGGTAGAACCAGCTGTTAACAGCTCGGAGCCTATTCGCTTGTACGATATAAATGGAAATTTCCTTGGGATTTATAAGCAGCAAGAAGAGACGGGGGCTATCATTCCTGTGAAAGTATTTTCCTAAGCAAGACCGGATCTAGTGAGTGGAGGTGAGAGATCATGAGAATTGTTTCTTTGTCTTATCCTGTATCTGCTGAAATCGCAAAAGAAGCTGCCGAGCCGAAGGTCGCTGCCATCGGTCAATTCGACGGTCTTCATCAGGGACATGCCAGCGTGCTTACGACAGCGATTAATATCGCTCGGGAGAATGGAGTGCCCGCTGCACTTATTACCTTTTATCCTCATCCGAAAGATGTAATCGGTAAAGGAAATTACGAAGGATATTTGACCCCTCAGCCAGACAAACAGAGACTGCTTGAGGAGATGGGCATCGATATATTGTACATTGTCGAGTTTAATAAGGAGTTCTCCCAAATCAGTCCAGACACATTTGTTGAAGAGATGCTGTTTCCGCTGAATCTGCAAACGGCTGTGGTCGGCTTTGATTTCCGCTTTGGGCATAAGGGAGCAGGCGATGCGGCCGAACTTCAGAAGCTTGGCGATGGCAAGATGTCTGTCGTTACAGTCCCGCCATTCTTGGTTGATGGCGAGAAGGTAGGGAGTTCAGCCATTCGGATTGCGCTAAAAACTGGCAAGCTATCAGATGCAAACCGTTGGTTCGGACGAAATTATCATATCCGCGGCAGTGTCATCCATGGGGAGAAGCGAGGAAGAAAGATTGGTTTTCCAACGGCTAACCTGGAATTGACGGATCCTTATGTGGTCCCGGCCCTGGGTGTATATGCTGTCCGTGCACGCATGGATCATCAAGACAACTGGATTCCGGGTGTGATGAATGTTGGTGTAAAGCCTACATTTCATGAAGGGATCACAAAGCCGATCTTCGAAGTTCATCTGTTTGATTATGATGGAGATCTGTACAATCAGTTCATGACGGTGGATTTGGTTCAATATATTCGTAAAGAGCATAAATTTGAATCGGTTCAGGAACTCGTTGAATGGATTCAGCGGGATGCGGATGAAGCACGTAAAATATTGAACGCCAGCGAATCAAAATTTTAGGACAATTTGTTGGCAAACCGATTTTCTTTTTCAGGTAAAGTATGCTATACTCTTAGAGGTTGCCCGGAAGACGGGCAATTTTAACCTTGGCTTGGATGCTCGATCTCACCGTCGGTACCTGGGCCAATGGCGATTATAATGAGGGAGGTGAACAGGATGGCATTGACTCAAGAACGTAAACAACAACTGATTGACGAGCACAAAACTCATGAGTCCGATACAGGATCTCCAGAGGTGCAAATCGCTATCCTAACGGAAAATATTACGAACTTGACTGACCACTTGCGTTCGCACAAGAAGGATCATCATTCCCGTCGTGGATTGTTGAAAATGGTCGGCCAACGCCGTAAGTTGCTTGCATACTTGAAAAACAAGGATGTTAGACGTTACAGCGCTTTGATCGAGAAGCTTGGATTGCGTCGCTAATCATCTATAAGATGTGCCGAAAACAGCCTGGTTGTCCACTGTCCTTCTTGGAACGACAGCGGACAACCGGGCTCTTTTCTCAGTATTGTACAATTTATGTTGTCGATTTACCCCACAAAGTACTGCTTCAGCTTCATAGGCTAAACTTCGCTTTGTGGGGTTATCTTCATATAGATTCTTTTATGCTTGAAGGATGTAAGTTAAGTTTGGCATAAATTCGCTTAAGGGTATAACCAGGGGCAATTTATACGGAGAATATACTTAGACGGTTCGGATTGTTCCTATACATAGGTTCGTGATGTTGGACCGCTTGGATAGCTCTGATTAAGAAATGCGGACAGTGCTTTGCAGAGTAGGCTGAAATAGTGATTTAACAAAAAATTGTTCCCCATGAGGAGGGATTGCATGGAAACACGTGTTGAAATGGAGCTTGGCGGAAGACCCCTTGTATTCGAAACAGGGCGACTTGCGAAGCAGGCAAATGCGGCTGTTATGGTTCGTTACGGCGAAACAGCAGTCCTGTGTACAGTGACAGCTTCCAGTGAACCGAAGGATCTGGATTTTTTTCCATTGACGGTTAACTATGAGGAGCGTTTGTATGCAGTTGGAAAAATTCCCGGTGGATTCATCAAGCGTGAAGGCAGACCAAGCGAGAAAGCAATTCTTGCAAGTCGTCTGACTGACCGTCCGATTCGTCCGCTGTTTCCGGAAGGATTCCGTAATGACGTACAGGTTCTGAATCTGGTGATGAGCGTGGATCAGGATTGTGAGCCGGAAATTGCAGCGATGATCGGTACATCCGCTGCCCTGAGCATCTCCGATGTGCCTTTTAACGGTCCGATCGGCGGAGTTGCGGTTGGCCGAGTGGACGGCAACTTTGTTGTGAATCCGAATATTGCACAGCAGGAAGCAAGCGATATATATCTGGTCGTATCTGGAACTAAAGATGCGATCATGATGGTTGAAGCCGAAGCTAACGAAGTTCCAGAGGAAGTTATGCTGGAAGCGATTATGTTTGGACATGAGGAAATTAAGAAAGTCGTGGCCAAGATCGAAGAACTCGTAGCTGCTTGCGGTAAAGAGAAGATGGAAGTCAAGCTTCACGCTGTCAATGAAACCGTGAATCGCGAAGTTCGCGAATTTGCAGAAGCTCGTCTTGTTGAAGCGGTCCGGATTGAGGAGAAGCATGCTCGTCAGGATGCGATTGACGCGATCAATGACGAAGCTTACACCGTGTTCGAAGAGAAGTATCTTGAGACACCTGAGCTGTTGAAGGATGTTAAAGAAGTTCTTCATGATATCGTGAAGGAAGAAGTTCGACGTTTAATTACGCATGACAAGGTTCGCCCGGATGGCCGTGGCCTGTCCGAGATCCGTCCTATCGATTGCGATACAAGCCTGCTGCCTAGAACGCATGGTTCGGGTCTGTTTACGCGTGGACAAACCCAGGCTCTTAGCGTATGTACTTTAGGTGCTCTTGGTGATGTCCAGATTCTGGATGGCATCGATCTGGAAGAAACCAAGCGCTTTATGCACCACTATAACTTCCCGCCGTTCAGCGTAGGGGAAGCTCGCCCGCTTCGCGCACCAGGACGTCGTGAAATCGGACACGGTGCACTAGGTGAGCGTGCATTGTCCAAGGTTATCCCGAATGAAGTGGAATTCCCGTACACCATTCGTCTCGTATCCGAAGTTATCGAATCGAACGGTTCGACTTCTCAAGCAAGTATATGCGCAAGCACACTCGCTATGATGGATGCAGGGGTGCCGATCAAAGCACCTGTGGCCGGCGTTGCGATGGGCTTGATTAAAGACGGAGAGCATGTTTCCATCCTGACGGATATTCAAGGCATGGAAGACCATCTGGGCGACATGGACTTTAAAGTTGCAGGTACGCCTGAAGGGGTCACTGCTATCCAGATGGATATCAAGATCGACGGCATCGACCGTGCAATTCTCCAGGAAGCGCTGCAGCAGGCAAAAGAAGGACGCATGCACATTCTTGGAAAAATGGCAGAAGCCATTCAAAAGCCAAGAGAAACATTGTCGCAATATGCGCCTAAAATTATTACGATGCAGATCAATCCGGATAAAATTCGTGATGTCATCGGCGCCGGCGGCAAAATTATCAACAAAATCATCGAAGAAACCGGCGTGAAGATTGATATCGAACAAGACGGCCGCGTATTTATCGCATCAGCCAACGATGAGATGAACAAGAAAGCTCTTTCGATTATCGAGGGCATCGTGCGTGAAGTAGCGGTTGGCGAGATCTATACAGGTACGGTCAAACGGATTGAGAAATTCGGTGCGTTTGTTGAGATCCTGCCTAACAAGGACGGGCTTGTTCATATTTCCCAGCTGTCCACAGAGCGCGTAGCTAAGGTCGAGGATGTGGTAGCTATCGGTGATGTTATTACCGTGAAAGTTACTGAAATTGACCAGCAAGGACGGATTAATCTCTCTCGCAAAGCTGTTCTGACTGCGGAAGGCGCCAAAAGCGGATCTTAATTCGAGTTTGCAGGTATAACAGCATATAGATAGAAGGAAAAGAGGCAGAACCTATCATTCTGGCTCTTTTTTCATCACATATTTCCGCCTCTGCCCTCATAGAATGGGACAAAGCTTCTTGAGGAAAGGTGGATAGGCCGATGGATGGGAAAAAGATGGCTGTACTGCTGACCGGTGCCGCAATGGTGTCGGCTGTTGCTGTGTTCAGCGGCGCTTGGGGATACATAACGGGGCTGGAGAATAAGCCGGAGACGCATTTGGTTAACGGCTCAGAATCAGCAATGGATCTGAATTTATTAAGTCAGATTGAAGCTGAGGCGGCAAAATCACGTATCGAGCCGATCGATGCTAGGGTGGATTCGGTATGGAAGGCCATTCCCGGTTACAATGGGCTTGAGATCGATATTGAAGCTACATACAAAGCGGCATCATCGAAAAAGCGAAAAGCTGGGGATGCCATACCCTTTGTGTATCGGCAAATACCGGCCAAGGTAACACTCGATAATTTGGGGGAACAACCGATTTATCGCGGGAATCCCAACAAGCCGATGGTCTCACTGATGATTAATGTAGCTTGGGGAAATGAGTTTCTGGTGCCCATGCTGAATACGCTGGATGCAGAAAACATCAAGACTACCTTTTTCCTGGATGGAAGCTGGTTGAAGAAAAACCCGGATTTGGCTGCTGAAATTATGAAAAGGGGCCATGAGATCGAGAATCATGCTTACACGCACCCGAACATGAGCCGCCTCAGCAGAGAGCGGGCAGAGATGGAGATAAAGAAGACGCAGGATTTGCTCAAAGAAAGCCTAGGTGTGGAGAACAAGTGGTTTGCCCCACCTTCCGGTGATTTTAATCAGCAAACCGTGTCCATCGCGCATGCAAGGGGTTTAAAGACAGTGTTGTGGACGCTCGATACGGTTGATTGGAAACATCCTGCGCCGGAAGCGGTCATTCAAAAGATATCCACAAAGGTAGAGCCGGGTTTCTTGATTTTGATGCATCCCACAGATTCGTCGTCCCAAGCACTAAAGGGAATGATCGATGGGATACGTGCCAAAGGCCTGCAGATTGGAACGGTCAGCCAGACGCTTTCATCGGAGCGAATCATGCCACAAGGAAGTTGAGCCGCTTGGTAAAGTTTGATAGAATGAATGGATGGCATGAGGCTGTTAATCAGCTAAGTCAGCCTGGATGGAACAGTTAGGGGGGCCTCTCGTGAAAAAAATACTATTATCTAACGGCCTGAGAGTGGTTATGGAGCAGATCCCGACAAGCCGTTCGGTATCATTCGGGATATGGGTGAAGACCGGTTCTCGCAACGAATCTGCGGATATTAACGGGATTACGCATTTTATAGAGCATATGATGTTCAAAGGGACGGAACGTTTCGATGCTCGTGGCATTGCTGAAGAATTCGATGCAATCGGAGGCAATGTAAACGCCTTTACGTCCAAGGAGTATACATGCTATTACGCCAAGGTGCTGGATGAGCATTTTCCGATTGCAGTCGATGTATTGTCTGACATGTTTTTCAACTCGAAGCTGGATGAAGCAGAGCTGGCGAAGGAGAAGAATGTCATTCTTGAGGAAATTGCTATGTATGAGGATACCCCGGATGATTTGGTTCATGACTTGATGTCTCTATCGGTGTATGGGGATCATCCTTTGGCTTATCCGATTCTCGGTACGAAAGAACGACTGGAATCCATGGATTCGCAGGCATTGAAAGCTTACATGCGTAAACATTATACGATTGAAAACACGGTGATTGCCCTTGCCGGCAACATTAATGATGAAGTTATTGAGCTTTTGGAGAAGCATTTTGGCGGCTTTGCCAATCAAGGAAGCTCCGAGTCGCTGGCTGTGCCAACCTTTTTGGACGGCGTTCAGTTCCGTAAGAAAAAAACAGAGCAGAATCATATCTGCATGTCGTTTCCTGGATGTTCCATCGGGGATGATCTCCAATATGCGATGGCGCTGCTGAACAATGCGGTTGGCGGCGGTATGAGCTCTCGGTTGTTTCAGGAAATACGAGAAAAACGCGGTTTGGCCTATTCAGTATATTCGTATCACAGTTCCCATGCGGATAGCGGCATGTTTACCATCTATGCGGGAACGGCGCCCAAGCAGACCAAAGACGTGCTTCAGCTGACTACGGAAATGCTGCAGGATTTGGCTCAGAACGGCATGACGGAAGATGAGCTGCGCAAGGGGAAGGAACAGTTGAAGGGAAGTCTTATTTTAAGTCTGGAGAGCACAGGCAGCCGGATGAACCGCTTGGGTAAGAACGAATTGATGCTTGGCCGTCATTTGAGCCTGGATGAGATTATTCAGCGTGTCGAACAAGTCAGCATGAAGGATGTGGATGCTGTTCTTGATCGTATGTTTGGTACATCTTATGCGCTGGCGATGGTAGGAACTTCAGATAGAGCACTTGATGGGCTTGGGAGGAATGAGTTTGTTGCACTACGTTCAAATCAATAGATTACCAGGTAATGAGGATGTTAAACTTCCGGTAAAAATGTCCGAACTCGCTGCAGGATTTGACCTGCATGCAGCCGTGACCGAACCGGTCGTTTTGAGTCCGGGCGAGCGTCAATTAATTCCGACTGGCTTTGCAATTGCCATGCCGGCAGAATTAGAAGCACAGATCCGTCCTCGGAGCGGGTTGGCTTACAAGCATGGAATCACCTGCTTGAATTCCCCGGGTACGATCGATGCCGACTATCGCGGGGAAGTGAAGGTGCTGCTCGTGAATTTGGGACAAGAAGCCTTTACTATCGAGCGCAATGAGCGAATTGCTCAGATGGTGTTCAAAACGGTACCTGCTGTAGAATTTACAGAGGTGGACGAATTGTCCGACACGGTACGCGGATCAGGCGGGTTCGGCCATACAGGTAAATGATCCCGTTTAGATGAGAATAAACATAAAACAGAGAAATGGCGGTATCAGAGATCAACTCTGTGCCGCCATTTCTCTGTTTTAAACAGCGCCGCCTTCTTAAGCAAATAGTAGGCGAGCGAAGACATCCGACCTTAAGGCTCACCTTCGACAGACCTCGAAGCAGCGGAGAGAACGAAACGATTCCGGACCAGCGGTAGCGGTCGCCTAAAAGCTTTCCAAAGGAAAGCTACATCGGAAGCAGGTGCTTTGCCCCCGAATTTCTTCCTAGTTAAAATCATTCCAAGAAATTTGGGGGCAACAGCGAGGGGAGGAACGTTTCGTACGCGGAGCGTCTTGCACGAAAAAAGAAGCTGCCCTAAGGCCTTTGATTTACTGCGTTAAGGCGGTAGTTTAACGGAAATACCTTCACCTCCCCATAGGCGGCGGCATAAGATGGGTCTATACATTGGTTTGAAGAAAGGAGCGAGGCCTTCCATGCTGACTGGAGTCCGGACCGTCTTTGTTGGAGGAGACGCAAGGCAAATTGAAGTCATTCGCAAATGTGCTGAGATGGATGCCTCTGTCATGATCACCGGGTTTGAGAAATTGCAGGATTCTTTTCAGGGAGTGACGCGGGAGCCGCTTACGCCAGAGCTGTTATCGGGGGCTGATGCTCTAATTCTGCCTGTCGTGGGATGTGATGATGAGGGCCGTGTCAGCGCGCTCTTCTCTGAAGGGGCGCTTAGACTGCAGGAGGAGCATATCGCAGCGATGCCCGGACATGGTGTGATCTATACTGGCATGGCGAAACCTTATTTGCGCTCGCTATGTGACAAATATAAGATCAAGCTGGTAGAGATTTTGGAGAGGGACGATGTCGCCATCTATAATTCCATTCCGACAGCGGAAGGGGCACTGATGATGGCAATCCAAAATACCGATTTTACGATCCACGGATCAACTAGCATGGTCCTCGGTATGGGCCGTACAGGATTCACCATGGCTCGCAGTCTGCAGGGATTGGGTGCCAAAATCAGGATGGGAGTACGTAGATCAGAGCATTATGCAAGGGCCGAAGAGATGGGCTGGAAGCCCTTCATGATAAGGGATTTGGGGTCCTTTGTGTCGGATATTGACTTGCTTTTTAATACGATTCCAACTATGATAGTCACAGCACAAATCATCTCAAAAATGCCTCGGGAGGCCGTCATTATCGATCTCGCCTCCGCACCTGGCGGATGCGATTTTCGCTATGCCGAGAAACGGGGAATCAAAGCCATGCTCGCACCCGGACTACCCGGAATCGTGGCTCCAAAAACAGCAGGTATCATTATGGCCAACACGCTGGTGGAGCTGATTTCTGAAGAAATCAAGATTCGGGGGGATGCGTAGATGAATTGGAATGGAATTACCGTGGGCTATGCCTTGACAGGATCACACTGCACGCTTGAAGAAGTGATGCCGCAGATCCAGCGTTTCAAGGATGGGGGAGCGAATGTGATACCGATCGTATCGAGCACGATCATGACTACGGATACTCGATTCGGTACGTCGGCAAATTGGCAGGCACAGTTGAAAGATATAACCGGGAATGATATTATTTCTACAATTGTGGAGGCGGAGCCGCTAGGTCCATCCAAGCTTCTGGACGTTCTCGTGATTGCACCTTGCACGGGCAATACGACCAGCAAACTGGCCAATGCGATGACAGACAGTCCTGTTTTAATGGCGGCCAAAGCACAGATGAGAAATTGCAGACCGCTCGTTTTGGCGATTTCAACGAATGATGGCCTGGGATTGAATGCGGCCAATATCGCCAAGCTGCTGGTCACAAAGAACATCTATTTTGTTCCATACGGACAGGATAATCCGCAGCAGAAACCAAACTCGCTGGTGGCCAAAATGGACCTAATTCCGGAGGCGTGTTACGCGGCTCTGGAGGGTAAACAATTGCAGCCGATGATCGTGGAATATGCAACTTAATGCCTAAGTGAAGCAAACCCATCAATATACAGAATAACGGCATACTCTGAGCGATTTTTGTCGAATGCGCCCGGTTTACGCTGGAAGACGTTTAAATAATGGCATAAGCGTAATCCGGTGTCGGTGTTACGCTATATGAATCGCTGAATCATCATCGTGATCATACGTAAACGGCCAGGCTGAATAGCCGGCCGTTTCAGTCGGTCTTGCCCCCTTACATTTCCCGGGCATATTTAAACGGAGGAATATTATATGCGCATCTTAGTTCAAAAATTCGGCGGCACATCATTGTCTACACCGCAAGCAAGAAGTCATGTCATCGGGCATATCAAGCGTGAGCTGGCCAACCAATATCAATTGGTGGTGGTAGTATCGGCGATAGGACGCCGCGGCGAGCCTTACGCTACAGATACCCTCTTGGACTGGATCGAGCATAATGGTAATGCTTTACCAGACCGGGAGCGGGATTTGCTGCTCTGCTGCGGTGAGATTATATCAGCTACAACACTGTGCAGCTTGCTTCAGCATGAGGGAATCACTGCAACCGTACTGACTGGAGCACAAGCCGGATTTCTTACAGATAATCACTTCGGAAATGCGCGGATTAAGGATGTCAAGCCTGAACGGGTTCTAAATGAGCTGGAATCTCACCAAGTCGTTATTGTCACCGGTTTCCAGGGACAAACCGATAGCGGTGATTTTACGACACTTGGCAGGGGCGGAAGTGATACGTCAGCGACTGCGCTAGGGGCTGCGCTTCGTGCGGAGATGGTTGATATCTATACGGATGTCAACGGAATTCTCACTGCAGATCCACGGATTGTAGAGGATGCTAAGCCGCTTGTTCACGTAAGCTACACGGAAATCTGCAATATGGCTCATCAAGGCGCTAAAGTTATTCATCCTAGAGCAGTTGAGATTGCTATGCAGTCCCAAATTCCGGTCAGAGTGCGGTCAACCTTTTCGGATAAAGAGGGAACTTTGGTTACCCAGCCTGAGGGCTTTCGAGACTCCTATTCCGGAATCGTGGACCGCTTTGTGACGGGAGTTGCATATGTAAGCAATATTACGCAAATCTCAGTGGAATGTGACCGCACGGAGGGTCTCCAACTGAAGGTATTTAAATCGATGGCCGAACATTCTATCAGCGTTGATTTTATTAATGTAACCTCAACCGGGGTGCTTTATACGGTGTTTGACAGTGATTCGGAGAAGGCAATCGAGGTGCTGCAAAGCCTGGATTTGAAACCGAAAAGCTTGTCTGGATGCGCTAAGGTATCGGTGATCGGCGGCGGCATCAACGGAGTTCCGGGCATCATGGCCAAAATTGTAGAATCATTGAGCGAGCATGATATTCCGATCCTGCAATCCGCAGATTCGAACACAACGATTTGGGTTCTGGTGAAGAAGGAAGATATGGCGCAAGCCTTAAGAGCTCTGCATCATACGTTTGAACTTCACAGATAACCCCCATTGCTCCAGCTATATTTATATGATCAACGTTTCTTATGAAACATAATATTATTTATAAGATTACTTACGAAAGAAGCTCTCCCTTTCGGGAGGGCTTAAGGAGGAATCATTGTGGATTTCGGAAGATTGATTACAGCTATGGTAACCCCTTTTGAGCCTAATGGCGGGATTAATTGGGACGAGACCGCGAAACTGATTGAGTATCTGATCGTGGAGCAGAAATCGGATTCATTGGTCATCGCTGGCACAACCGGCGAATCACCTACACTAAGCGAAGCAGAGAAGCTCGAGTTGTTTAAATTTGCGGTGAAGCAGGCGGCGGGACGAAGCAAAATTATTGCCGGTACCGGAAGCAACGATACTGCACATTCAGCAGATTTGACGAATAAGGCAGAGAACTGCGGGGTCGACGGTATATTGCTCGTGGCTCCTTACTATAACAAACCGAACCAGGAAGGTCTGTACCAACACTTTAAGGCAATTGCAGAAGCAACCTCGCTGCCTGTAATGCTGTACAATGTGCCTGGACGTACGGGCATCAGCTTAAGCACAGCTACCACCCTGCGTCTAGCTCAAATTCCGAATATCGCTGCGACCAAGGAATGTGCTTCAATCGATCAGGTTACCGCCATCGTGGCAGGTGCTCCGGAAGGGTTTACCGTATATTCCGGTGATGATTCCGCTGCATTACCTGCGCTTGCAGTCGGTGCCTATGGTATCGTAAGCGTGGCCAGCCATATCGCCGGCGCTCAGATGAAGGAGATGATTGGGGCTTATGTGGAGGGAAAAGTAACAGAAGCCGCCAAGATTCATCAATCCTTGTTCCCGCTGTTTAAAGGACTCTTTGAATGTCCTGACCCGCTTCCGAATCCCGCTGCGGTCAAGTTTGCACTTAATGAGCGAGGCTATCAGGTGGGCGGTGTTCGTCTGCCGCTCGTATCGCCAAGTGAGAGCGAGGCAGCTTTTATCCGTAATATCCTGTCTTCTTTATAAAGCTAGTCGATAACAATAACAAGCCATTGCCTTCCAAGAAGGCGATGGCTTTTCTGCGTTTTAAACCTTTCTGTTTCGGGGCATCCTATGACACACGAAGGCGGCTGACTTGTGTTTTCACTTTTTCATCATGTATAATGAGTTCAAGTGACTGGGTGCGGTATTTTTTTGAAATTTAATATAACAATGGTACGACGTCCAAAACTATAGGAGGGTTAGATACATTTGTCTAAGAAAATAAGCAACGATAAACTATCGATTTTTGCCTTGGGCGGCGTCGGTGAGATCGGGAAGAATATGTATGTCATCCAATATGCCAACGACATCGTCGTCGTGGATGCGGGATTGAAGTTCCCAGAAGAAGATATGCTTGGGATTGATATTGTTATTCCTGATATTAGCTATTTAACGGAAAATCGCGACAAAGTGAGAGGGATTCTACTGACTCACGGTCACGAGGACCATATTGGTGGCCTCCCGTACGTGCTTAAGCATCTGAATGTTCCTGTGTATGGAACGAAATTGACGCTCGGATTAGTGGAGAACAAGCTTAGAGAAGCAAATCTCCTCGGCGAAACAAAACGGATTTTGATCAATGCGGATTCGGAAGTACAACTTGGAAACACATTGAAGGCGACCTTCTTCAAGACGAATCACAGTATTCCCGATTCAGTCGGTATCTGTATCGAAACACCGGAAGGCAATGTAGTTCATACAGGTGACTTCAAGTTTGATCACACTCCGGTAAATGACCAATATGCAGATCTGCAGCGTATGGCTGAGATCGGAAGCAAAGGGGTATTGGCTCTTCTGTCTGATAGTACAAACGCAGAGAGACCAGGCTTCACGCCTTCTGAGAAAAATGTGGGCATCGTGTTGGAAGATATTTTCCGCAAGGCGGAGCAGCGTGTAGTTGTAGCAACGTTTGCATCCAATGTGCACCGGATTCAGCAAGTCGTTAATGCTGCCGAATCCACGGGACGCAAGATTACGGTTATCGGAAGAAGCATGGTAAACGTTGTATCAATTGCAGCCGAACTGGGGTATCTTCACATTCCGGACGGAATGTTGATCGAACCTGAAGAAGTCAACAAAATGGCTGCGGATCGCGTAGTCGTTCTGTGTACAGGCAGTCAGGGAGAACCTATGTCAGCGCTAACACGAATGGCGCGTTCTACTCACCGTAAGGTGGATATTTTACCGGGAGATACGGTTATCATCGCCGCTACACCTGTTCCAGGAAACGAAAAATATGTGGGCCGTACCATTGATGAGCTGTTCCGTCTGGGAGCAGATGTCATTTACAGTGGATCCAATTCAGGTGTCCATGTTTCAGGTCACGGTAGTCAGGAAGAACTCAAGCTGATGCTGAATCTGATGAAACCGCAATTTTTCATCCCTGTCCATGGTGAATACCGGATGCAGCGCCGTCACGCTCTCCTCGCAGAGTCTGTGGGTGTCGATCCAGACAACATTTTTATTACTGATATCGGTGAAATTGTAGAAATTCAAGGCGGTTCAGCTCGCAAAGCTGGCAAAGTAACTGCAGGTAACGTTCTGATTGACGGACTTGGTGTGGGCGACGTAGGCAATATTGTACTGCGTGACCGCAAACTTCTGTCCCAGGATGGTATTCTGGTCGTTGTTGTTACCTTAAGCAAGCAAAACGGCTCTATCGTTTCCGGCCCTGATATTATTTCGCGTGGATTCGTATACGTTCGGGAATCCGAAGGTCTTCTGGATGAAGCAAACCGTATCGTTTCCAGCACACTTCAGAAGCTGATGAGTGAGAACGTGAATGAGTGGGCGTCACTGAAAACAAGCGTAAAGGATGCTTTGGGACGCTTCTTGTATGAACAAACCCGACGCAGACCGATGATCTTGCCGATCATTATGGAAGTCTAATCAGGACAATCTAATAAATCAGGCACACAGTCGCCCCTTTTTCGCAGGTAATAATTGGACGGTTTCCGCGAAAAAGGGGCTTTTTATATGCATTTTCAAGTTCACCTAAAACCTTCACAAACCGTTGAAGTAACCCCTCTCTGAGAGGGGTTCTTTGGATTGGACATACCCAGCAAAGAGATCTTTTGGATGCTTGAAGCATAAAGGAGTACCTTCATTTGCCATACTAATGAACAGCTATGCGATAGTTGCAGCAAGACATTAATGTAAAGGCAGGGATGCGTGATGGACAACGCTCAAGGGACGACTGGCGCAAAAAAAGCAGGATGGAGTGGCGAGACAGAAGCACCATCGATCATTCCCAACGAGGGTAGCAAGCAAGCGGCTGTGACTGATACCATTCAGCAGTTAGGGCAAACAGGGCTCCCAAACGGTGGAGAATCCAACGTATTTTGCATGACCATTATCGGTCAGATTGAGGGTCATATTGTTCTTCCACCTCAAAACAAGACAACTAAATACGAGCATATGATCCCACAGCTGGTGGCAGCGGAGCAGAATCCGCGAATTGAAGGGCTGCTGATCATTCTGAACACCGTTGGTGGTGATGTGGAGGCTGGACTTGCGATTGCCGAGATGATTGCCTCTCTCAGCAAACCTACTGTAACGGTCGTTATTGGAGGAGGACACAGTATCGGTGTACCGATCGCGGTTGCGGCAGACCACTCCTTCATTGCGGAGAGTGCAACGATGACGATTCATCCGATCCGGATGAGCGGATTGGTCATTGGCGTACCACAAACGTTTGAATACATGGAAAAAATGCAGGAGCGCGTTGTACGTTTCGTCACAAGTCATTCAGGAATAACAGAGGAAATGTTTAAGGATCTGATGTTCAAGACGGGAGAACTGAACAGAGATATTGGTACAGCAGTCTCGGGATCGGACGCCGTAAAGTACGGCCTGATGAATGAAGTAGGCGGAATCGGACAGGCATTAAGCCGTTTGAACAGCATGATTGCGGAGCGTAAGACGATCCATCCTGGAGGTATTACACAATGACTTGGTACAGCGTAATTCCAATGGATTATACGGGGGTGCATGTAGGGGAAAAGGCAGCCGTGTTGTCCAAGGAAGTCCGGGTGGAGGGAATATTGATGGAGGTTGAACCTCTTGAAGAGGATCAGGCGAAAATTGTCCGCTTACTGGATTGTATGCTTCAGGATTATTTGAATCCCCGGTATGCCCCAGGAGCCATTATTCGCTATATCCCGACGATGAAAGATGAGGCTTAAGGCTGAAAACAGAACATAGGTACGCCACCGAATATTATGCTATAATATGGATTCGGGGGTGACACTTTTGGCAAAACGGAAGAAAAAGAAGAAGGCAGCCTTTGCAGCCGTACTGAAATATGAAATTTATGGGATTGTATTGATGACACTCTCGGTCATCGCATTATCCGGAGAAGCACCGGTGGGGCGTTCCCTGTCCAAGATGTCGGGATTTCTGCTGGGCAAGTATTATTTTATCATCCCCCTAATTGGTATTTATTACGGGTTAATGGTGATGATTCACCGGAAATGGCCCAAGCGATGGAACAGCAGACGTACCGGTGTTCTTCTCGTGGTATTATCGCTCACTCTAATGAGCAGTATCTCAGGTCTGGAGTCTAAGCTGGCCCCAATCGGACAATTGAGCGCATCGAATGCGATGAGCCAAATACATAGTGATTTACAGGGTGAACTGCTGCATGCTGCAGAGGACGATGGTCGTCATCCTGTGATGGGCAGAGATATTAGCGGTGGTTACGTCGGAGCCCTGCAGTTTGCCCTTTTGTTCATGCTGTTCGGCAGTATAGGAGCTAAGCTGATTATGATCGTCATGCTGTTTATCAGCTTTATGCTGATTACCAATCTGTCCTACGTTGATTTGATGCGTATGTTCCGGATAAGGGTTGTGAAGGCTGGGGAGCAGATTCAGAAAAAAATGAACAGCCAGCAAACCAAATCCAGAGCCGCAGCCAAATTAAATGCGAAGGAACAGCGCATGCCATTGCCTGTGGATTTGGATGAGGAAGATGATCTGGATGATATGGAAGACATAAAGCTGCCGCGCCGCAAAGCGCCGCAATTCTTTCAGTTATTCGGCTTGAGGGGCAACAAGCAGGACGAGGGCGCACAAGCGGTTGAGGATCCGATGGATGAGAGTGCTCCTGTATTTACGGCTGGTAACGGATTAGATACGCATGAGAAGGGCGAAGTTGTCCTGTTCAGCCGTCAGGATCAGCCGGAGAAGGAAATCGATGCTGCCATCTCTACAGCCGACGCTATACCTTCGTCGCCGATTATCCGCGATTTCTTTGAGCAGGTAAAACAAGAAGGGCAGCTGGATGATGAGTATGACGAACCGGAATCCGGAATGCCTGCAGCAGCACATGAAGACACGCAGGATAATTTAGCTGCTGATTCAGTAGGTGATTCTGATACAGCAAGTGAAACGGCGATGACGGGTGACGATGGGCTGGAGGGCATGACAGCTGCAGCCCCTCCGGCTCCACCGCCCAAGCCGTACAAGCTGCCGCCGTTCCGGCTGCTGTCCAAACCGAACAATAGCGGTAAAGGCGGCGATCAGAACGATTATATGCAGACCGCTCGCAAGCTGGAGGCAACGCTTGAAAGTTTCGGCGTTCGAGCTAAAGTCCTGGAGGTGGTGAGAGGCCCGTCTGTAACCCGCTATGAAATCCAGCCGGATATTGGCGTCAAGGTCAGCCGGATCGTAAACTTGACCGATGATATCGCGCTTGCCCTTGCAGCCAAGGATATTCGGATGGAAGCCCCAATCCCAGGAAAGTCAGCAATCGGGATTGAGGTGCCAAATAATGAAGTATCACTCGTGACCATGAGAGAGGTTATGGAGACACCGACATTTCAGGACGCGGAATCCAAGCTGTCGATTGCCTTCGGCCGTGATATTTCAGGTCAGACAATTGTCGGCAATCTGGCCCGGATGCCCCATCTTCTTGTTGCAGGTGCTACAGGCTCGGGTAAATCCGTTTGTATCAACGGTATCATTACCAGCATTTTGTATAAAGCGAAGCCGGATGAAGTCAAATTCCTGATGGTCGATCCGAAGATGGTCGAGCTTAATGTTTACAATGGGATTCCACATCTAATGGCGCCGGTAGTAACCGACCCGAAACGGGCATCTCTCGCACTGAAAAAAATCGTGGTTGAAATGGAGAAGCGGTATGAGCTTTTCTCCAAATCGGGGACACGAAATATTGAAGGCTACAACAATCTGATGAAGGATAATCTGCCCGCGGTATTGCCGTATATCGTTGTCATCGTGGATGAGCTGGCAGACTTAATGATGGTAGCAGCTAATGATGTTGAAGACGCGATTACGCGATTGGCCCAAATGGCGCGTGCCGCCGGGATTCACCTCATCATTGCGACGCAGCGTCCGTCGGTGGATGTCATTACCGGCGTTATTAAAGCGAATATCCCGTCGCGTATAGCGTTTGGTGTGTCCTCTCAGGTTGATTCCCGAACGATTCTGGATATGGCGGGAGCCGAGAAGCTGCTCGGTCGCGGAGATATGCTGTTTATGCCGATGGGCTCGTCCAAGCCGATTCGGGTGCAAGGAGCCTTCATGAGTGATCAGGAGGTTGAGAACATCGTGGATTTCGTCCGCGATCAAGGTCAGGCTGAATATGATGAGTCGTTGGTGCCGGAGGTTGAGGAATCAGCGAATTCAGACGATGAACAATTGGATGAGCTTTATGAGCAGGCGGTAACCATTGTCCTGGAAGCTAAGCAGGCATCGGTGTCACTGCTGCAGCGCAGAATGCGTGTCGGTTATACCCGTGCAGCCCGTCTGATTGATTCCATGGAGGCACGCGGGGTTATCGGTCCTTATGAGGGCAGCAAGCCGCGGGAAGTATTGATGTCGATCGAGCAATATCAACAGCAGCAGAATCGAATTAGTTAAACGAGATAAATCCGGCATGCTTTTAAGTTTCACCCGGATATACAGATACCGTGAGCCGTTTCTCTTCGGAGAAGCGGCTCCTTTTTGTCATGGTGGTATTTGTTCTCCCGCTTGGTTATTGGAGGCTGGTGCATAGGAAATTGGCAGGCTTGTCATACTAACAGCAGTGAGACATGGTAAATCACAAGAGAAAGGTAGAGCGCAGATGAAAAACTCAAAAATCTGGATTACGATAAGTATCGCAGTTCTCTTATCTGCTGTTGTTTTGGTTCCGGGAGAGCTTACAGCAGATCCCTATTCGAATCCTCAGGAAGCTTTGCCCACCTTCAGTCAGCAGGTTATTCAATTCGGCTCTACAGGTGAAGATGTATATGAGCTGCAAGGCCGTCTGAAATATCTGGGGTTTTATTACGGGAAAATCGACAGTGTATTTGGTTCCAAGACGCAAGGGGCCGTTAAAT
Organism: Paenibacillus solani; assembly: GCF_001277345.1. Classification (GTDB taxonomy): domain Bacteria; phylum Bacillota; class Bacilli; order Paenibacillales; family Paenibacillaceae; genus Paenibacillus_AQ; species Paenibacillus_AQ solani. The sequence continues at coordinate 2,867,335 of NZ_LIUT01000001.1, read as the reverse complement.
GGTTTCAATCGGAATTTGGCATGGAAGTTGATGGTGTCGTTGGACCGAAGGTTAAGCTTAAACTGTATAATGCAACGAAGGACTTCCGTCCGACTGCTCCCAAGCTTCACGAAGGTGGAGGCGGTGCAGCGGCAGGTGGTGGCGGAGGTCCAGCAAACAATGAAAGCGGCAATAACAACCTAGCCTCTTCTAATTCAATGGGCCTTTCAGAGAACGATTTGAGAATTATGGCGAATGCCGTGTATGGCGAAGCGCGAGGAGAGCCGTTCGAAGGCCAGGTTGCCGTAGCGGCGGTTATTCTCAATCGGGTAAAATCACCAAGCTTCCCGAATACGCCGCATGGGGTTATATTTGAGCCGAGAGCCTTTACCGCGGTAGCCGATGGTCAAATATGGCTTGAACCGAACGAGCAGGCGAAGAAAGCAGTACAGCAGGCGCTGAGCGGCTGGGATCCGACAGGGGGCTGTCTGTACTATTTCAATCCGAAAACGGCCACCTCCCCTTGGATTTGGACCCGCCCTCAAGTCAAGACCATCGGTCAACATATATTTTGCATGTAAGCCGTATCCATCCTCAGAGCAACCGGGCCCTGTCTTCGGTTGCTTCTTCACTTTGCAATGGGTTAGAATGAAACTTAACAATGAAGTAAATCTATGGCAACGACAATCCATGATGTAAGGGGATTTGGACCTTGACTAAAACGGAATTTGAACACGGAACAGCCGGGGGAATACGAATTCATGTGTTGCCCACGAACCGATTCAAGACATTTGCGATCTCGCTTTATGCCGGAAGTCAGTTAGCTGAAGAAACCGTGACTTCAACGGCGCTGACGCCTTTTGTACTGCGGAGAGGCACCGTTTCCTATCCGGAAACAAGGGCTTTTCGCGAGCGACTGGAGCAGCTGTACGGGGCTGGATTTGGATTTGATGTGTATAAGCGCGGCGATTACCAGATCGTGCATTTCCGCATGGACACAATCAATGATTCTTTTGTTAAAAGTTCAGAAAGCCTGCTCCGATCTTCCTTTGCTTTTCTGGGCGAAGCTTTCACGCAGCCTGCCCTGGAGAATGGAGTGTTTCGCAAATCTTATGTACAGACTGAGCGTGACACAGTCCGCAAGAAGCTGGAATCCATCGTCAATGACAAGATTCGTTATGCAGTTGAGCGCTGCATTGAGGTTATGTGCAAGAACGAACCGTATCGATTGCATCCGCTAGGAGAACGGAAGGATCTTGACAATATCACGCCGGAAGGCTTATATGAATCCTATCAGAAGTGGCTCAATGAAGCCGTACTGGATCTATACGTGGTTGGCGATACAAGTTTGGATGAAGTGAAGAAGCTCGTAGAGGAGCATTTTAAACTGAATAGAACAGGTGGTAAGGATTATGTTCCTTCTTCCACCCGAACTGCATCTACCGAGACACAGACGGTTGTTGAGAAGCTGGACATAAACCAGGGTAAGCTCAACATGGGTCTTAGAAGTACAATTACTTACGGAGATGATGAGTACGCCTCGGCGCTTCTCTATAATGGTATTTTGGGCGGCTATCCACATTCGAAGCTGTTCGTTAACGTGAGGGAGAAGGAAAGTCTGGCGTATTACGCATCTTCCCGCTATGACGGTCATAAAGGCATTGCAACGATCCAGTCGGGGATCGAAGTACAGAATTTCGAGAAGGCCGTCGAAATTATTCGTCAGCAGCTCGATGATATGGCGAAAGGTGCCATAACAGATATCGAGATGTCCCAGACGAAAGCGATGATCCGCAATGTGATCAGAGAAATGCAGGATTCCGCTTTTGAGATGATCGCCTATGATTTCAACCGGACGCTGTCTGGACGTGAACGCTCGCCTGATGAGCTGCTAAACCAGGTTGAGAGCATTACAGTGGATGATGTGAAGCAGGCAGCTTCAGCATTTTCACTGGATACGATCTATTTCCTGAAAGGTCAAAAGGAGGAATAGCCAGTGGAGAGCATTCATTATGACAACCTGCAGGAAACGCTGTATTACGAAGTAATGGATAATGGTCTGCATGTGTATGTGCTGCCTAAACCCGGCTTCCAGAAAACCTATGCGACCTTTGCAACCAAATACGGCTCGGTGGATAACCACTTCAAGGTTGAAGGGGAGTCCGAAATCCGGGTACCGGACGGTATTGCGCATTTTCTCGAACACAAAATGTTTGAGGAGCCGGAAGGCGACATTTTCGCCAAGTTTGCATCTAATGGTGCCTCGGCGAATGCCTTTACAAGCTTTGACCAGACGGTGTATCTCTTCTCTGCAACGGAGAACATTCATGAGAACTTGGAGACGCTGATCGATTTCGTTCAGAATCCCTACTTTACAGACCAAAACGTGGAGAAGGAAAAAGGCATCATTGGACAGGAAATCAACATGTACCAGGACAATCCGGATTGGCGCGTGTATTTCGGTTTAATCGAAGCGATGTACAAGGTCCATCCGGTGCATATCGATATTGCCGGTACGGTGGAGTCCATCGGGACCATTACAAAGGAAGACCTGTATACATGCTACAATGCGTTCTATCATCCGAGTAACATGCTGCTGTTTGTGGTCGGAGGTGTTGACCCACAGGAAACGATGAACCTGATTCGAGCGAATCAGGCGGCGAAGTCGTATGACAAGCAAGGTTCGATTGAACGTCTATTCGATCAGGAGCCGCAGGAAGTTAGAGAAAAGCGGAAAGAAAGCCGCCTGGCTGTCTCGCTTCCGAAATGTCTGTTCGGGTTCAAGGAGAAGCAGGTTGGCTTAAATCCGGAGGACCAACTGCGCCGCGACTTAACGACAAAGCTGATGATGGACCTGTTGTTTGGCTCCAGCACGCAACTGTACCAGAAGCTGTACGATGAGGATCTGATCTCTGACAGCTTCGGTCATGAATATAATAGCTCGCCGCAGTATGCTTTCTCTGCAGTGGGCGGCGATACGAAGGACCCCGATCAGCTGCTTGAACGGATCCGCTCCGAAGTAGATAAGCTGAAGGCAGCTGGTTTCCAGGCAACGGATTTCGAGCGTGCCCGCAAAAAGAAAATGGGCGGATATTTGCGCATGCTTAATTCTCCGGAGAACATCGCCCATGAATTTACACGTTATCAATTCCGGGGCGCCGACTTATTTAAGGTTCTGCCGGTTTATGAATCCATCACCTTGGAAGATGTGAACCGCCGCTTGCAAGAGCATATTGATTGGGATCAACTGGCTGTATCGATCGTTGTGAGTCCGTAATGAAGCAAGACATGGGGAGAGACTTGAAACCGATCGGAGATATGACGGTACTGATTACAGGGGCCAGCAGAGGGATTGGAGCAGCCGTGGCGGAGCGTTTCGCCTCGGTTCGCATGAATGTCGTTATCCACTATATGAATTCACATGAAGCAGCCAACGAAGTTGCACGGCGCTGCATGGCATATGGGGCCAAGGTGTTAACGGTGTCTGCCGACCTTCGGGACAAAGAGCAAATTATGCGGATGAAAGAGAAACTTCAAAGTCATGGTATGGAGCCGGATATCCTTGTGAATAACGCAGGGGTATCCCACTATGGGCTTTTGTCAGATGTGACTGAAGAACAATGGGACACGCTCATGTCTATTAATCTAAGGGGCATGTTTCTGTGTTCCCAGGCGTTCATGGGACGGATGGTCTCCAATCGCTTTGGCAGAATTATTAATGTATCTTCGATCTGGGGGTTATCGGGCGCCTCTTGCGAGGTGCTGTATTCGACAAGCAAAGGCGGCGTTAATGCTTTTACTAAGGCGCTCGCCAAGGAGCTTGCACCTTCAGGCGTAACCGTTAACGCCGTGGCTCCAGGGGCAGTGGATACGTCGATGCTGGGGCATCTGGAAAAGGATGAAATTCGCATGCTAGAGGAAGAAATTCCTGCCGGTAGGCTGGCTCATCCTGACGAAATTTCATCTTTGGTGTATTTTCTTGCACTGCCTGAGTCAGGGTACATCACGGGTCAAGTGATTAGCCCTAATGGCGGCTGGGTGACTTGATGATTATTCGTGGTGCATTTCACCACTCATAAGTTTTGGCTGCGGGGACATATTACTATTGTTATTTAAATCTGAATTGCCACAAGCAAAAGGAGGATTTAACTTATGTCATCCGTAATCAAAAACTTCGACTCCTGGAAAAAATTTCTGGGCGAGCGCGTCGTTCAAGCTGAGAAGGCAGGTATGAGCGAAGACACGATTTCCCAGCTTGCTTATGAGATTGGTGATTTCCTTGATGAGAAGGTAGATCCGCAAAACTCGTCAAACCGGGCTCTGAAAGAAATATGGGATGTGGGTAACGAGGAAGAACGCCGTGTGATCGCACGTCTGATGGTGAGATTGGCCAAGAACCACGCCTAATTCAATGCAAAAAGCCCCCTGCTTACAGGGGGCTTTTTGTCAAGAAAAAAGAATGTAATTTTCATGTTACCGTTAATACTTGCCTTTCATTTTTATTTTATATATCATTAACGTGACCCATTTTTAATTTGACCTGTTTTATGTGCGTTTTTCGCTGGAATTTGTCGAATATTGATGGAAAAGAAGTAACAAAGAGGTGTCTTTGTGGAATCGAATCAGTGGTACATGGAATACAAGATACATAAGAACCGGCCTGGTCTTCTAGGTGATATTGCTTCTGTGCTCGGTATGCTTGAAGTGAATATATTGACGATTAACGGCGTAGAAGGTCGAACCCGCGGAATGCTGCTTGAAACGGATGATGAAGAAAAAATAATTCTGATGGGCAAAACGCTAAACAAAATGAAGAATATTACGGTTACAGCCTTGAGACCCCCTAAATTGGTGGATATATTGGCTGTCCGACATGGACGATATATTGACCGGGACTCGGATGATCGTAAAACATTTCGTTTTACACGTGATGAGCTCGGTTTACTTGTTGATTTTTTGGGTGAATTGTTCAAAAGAGAAGGCAATCAGGTTATCGGTCTACGCGGGATGCCTCGTGTCGGCAAAACGGAGTCTATTATCGCCGGCAGCGTCTGTGCGATGAAGCGATGGACCTTCGTCTCCTCTACGCTCCTTCGGCAGACCATCCGCAGTCAGCTCTCAGAGGATGAGATGAATTCAAACAACATTTTCATCATAGACGGAATTGTCAGCACGATTCGCTCCAATGAGCGCCATTATCAGCTGCTTCAAGATATTATGAAAATGGACAGCACAAAAGTGATCGAACATCCCGATATATTCGTTCGCGAATCCGAATATTCTTATGATGATTTCGACATTATAATCGAATTGCGAAACAATCCGGAAGAAGAAATCGTTTATGATACGTTCACGGGTTCTTATAGTGACGATTTATAATATTTGTTTTTGATTTGACCACGAATTTCTAAAGTAGGAGGTGATGGCATGTCCGAACTGGGACAGCAATTAAGGGAGGCACGTCTGCAAAAAGGGATGAGCCTTGATGACGTGCAGGAAGTGACAAAAATACGCAAGCGATACTTGGAAGCCATCGAGGCAGGGGATTACAAAGTACTTCCCGGCAGTTTTTACGTGCGGGCATTCATCAAAACCTATGCGGAAGCGGTGGGGATGGACTCGGATGAATTGCTTGAAGGGCATAAACAGGATGTCCCTAAAACGGAGCCAGAGGCGACCATGGAACCGGTTATCCAAAAGCGCGCCAGCAGACCTACAGCCGAACGGAATATGAAATGGCTGCCTACACTGCTGATGTGGACGTTTCCGATTCTGATCGTCGTTGTTATTTATTGGGTGGCTATCCACTCAAATGAACCAAAGGATGAACCACCTACTGGCAGTAATGAGCAGGCACAGACCGAGCAAACCCAGAAGCCGCAAACTCCGGATACCAATACGCCAGGTGATGGAGCACAGGGCGGAGAGAACGTACCGGACGATTCGGCTAACGGAGATACAACCGGTGAAGGTACGGATGGAACAGAGGGAAATGAAGTCGATGAGCCTGGAGATACTGCGACTGGAGAAACTACGGTGACCCAGGACAGAACGGAGGGTAAGAACACTGTCTTTAAGGTAACCGGCACTTCTGTTAAGGTGGAGATTGTGGCAGCTAGCGAAGGAAAGAGCTGGGTCGAAGTATACCGCGGTAGTAATGCTTCCGGTGGAGAGAAACTTGCTTTCCAGATGCTGGAGAATGGAGCTAAGTTGAGCTATGATCTGGACAGCCAGGGACTGTACATCAAGTCGGCCAATTCTGCAGCTACCACTATCACAGTAGGCGGTCAGACCGTAACAGATGGGAAATCCACATCGCGTATTGTGCTGGAGTCCGCAGAAGGCTCAGCAGGTACTTCGGATACAGAATAATTGCCTGTCACCCAGGTCATCATAACAGCATGCGGCAGCATGCTGTTATTTCACTTCCTGAAAGAGGCGATACTCGGTGACGGTGAACTGGATTGTATTCGGATTAGGTATGATCGTCAGCCTTTTGGGATATTATTTAATACCAAACGACTGGGGATACGGCATCTTAGGCTTTGGGCTGGCACATATTCTACTAGGCATACTGAGTATGTTCCGTCGTCCGGTACAGAATGAGAAGGCTGAACATTGATGGGGCAGGCTTCGTTTTCGCCAGACTGATGGTGAATAACGAAGTCTCTTTCGCCATTTAGGGGCATTGATCATACGAAATTAGACTTGTCTCACGGTTTTTCCTATAATAGAAATCATATCGTTCATGAAAGGAAGGATTCACCATGGCTTCAGAAAATTCATTTGATATCGTATCCAAAATGGATATGCAGGAACTTAACAATGCGGTTAACCAAGCGGAGAGGGAGATCGAGAACCGTTTTGACTTCAAGGGGAGCAAGAGCAGCTTGAAGCTGGACAAGGAGGCATTGGTCATCACCTCCGATGACGAGTATAAACTCAATGCTGTTATTGATATTTTACAAACCAAGATGGTCAAGCGGGGCTTATCGCTCAAGAATGTTGATTATGGAAAAATTGAACCAGCTTCGATGGGTACTGTACGACAGCGGTTGACTTTAAAACAGGGGATCGATCAGGAAAATGCTAAAAAAATCAATATTTTAATTCGTGATTCCAAGTTGAAGGTCAAGAGCCAGATTCAAGGAGACCAAATTCGGGTAACCGGAAAAAATAAAGATGATCTTCAACAGATCATGCAGATGCTTCGCAAAGCAGATCTAACGGTGGATTTGCAATTCACGAATTTCAAATAAATGCCTTTCCTTTCTAATGCAGGGATGTCACTTAGGAAGGAGCGGGGCATAGTAATTTTGACAGCGCATCAGCTGAAATATTATACTAAAAAACGATATATAAGCATTAAACGTATACATAGATTGCTGGGGGATGAATATGACAGATAGTGATTCAAGCTTCAAACCCTTAAGGCTCTTGGGAAGAGCAACCCAAATGAAGTACAGAAGGATTACCGCAGCGAGGTTCGCCGAGATTTCAAGACAACCCGTCGCAAGGGAGGTTGCTGCATGAATTTACCCAACCGCATCACGCTGGCCCGCATTTGCTTGATCCCTGTCATGATGATTTTCCTGCTGGTGGATTTTGATTTCTACCCTGCCCCCTTGGAGTGGAACGATTTTGTCCTGCCCTATAATCAATTGATTGCGGCATTGATATTTATATTAGCAGCGAGCACAGATGGGATTGACGGGTATTTGGCCCGCAAGAACAATATGGTCACGAATCTGGGGAAACTTCTGGATCCGCTGGCGGATAAACTGCTGGTGGCGGCCATACTCATATCGCTCGTAGAAATGGGGAAATGTGAATCCTGGATTGCTGTCGTGATTATTAGCAGAGAATTTGCGGTTACTGGACTACGGCAGATCGCACTTTTGGAAGGCTCCGTTGTTGCAGCAGGTCAATCAGGAAAAATCAAGACGGTGATTCAAATCGTGGCCATTGTTGCCCTTCTGATCAACAATTTCCCGTTTGTTTTTCTGGGGATTCCGTTTGACGTGATTGCAATTTGGGCTGCCGCCATCATTACGATCTATTCAGGAATCGAATATTTTGTCCATAACAGGCACCTCCTTAAAGGTACTGGGGCATAATCGCAATAGGAGCTATCCTATTGCTTTTTTCTTCCTTAGGATGGGTAAGTGATTAATGAAGGTAAATATCATGTGCTGAGACAGAAGCTACAGGAGGAATACGAATTATGAAAGCAGAAATCATTGCGGTTGGAACAGAACTTCTGCTCGGACAGATTGTGAATACTAACGCACAGTATTTATCCAGACAACTTGCGTCAATGGGAATCGACGTATATTATCAAACCGTCGTCGGGGACAATCTGGAGAGGCTTAAAGAGGCCTTGCGGCTATCCAGCAGCAGAGCAGATATCATACTCTTATCAGGTGGGCTCGGTCCGACACAGGACGATCTGACGAAGGATGCCCTGGCAGCATTCTTAAATCGGTCATTGCATATTGATCGATTGGCGATGGATGCGATTGAGCGATTCTTCCATGAACGAGGAGCTGTAATGACCGAGAATAATCGGCGTCAGGCGCTGGCTATCGAAGGCGGAACTCCGCTTCCTAATGAAACAGGTCTGGCTGTAGGGAATGCAATCTCACAGGAAGGCACCCATTATATTGTTTTGCCGGGACCTCCTAAAGAACTGATCCCAATGTTCGAACAGGAGGCCAAGCCTTGGCTTATGCAGCATGTGCTCACAAACGAGCTCCCGATCTATTCAAAGATGCTCAAATTTGCAGGTATTGGCGAGTCTGCCCTGGATCAGCAGTTGGAAGATCTGATCACAGCCCAGACGGATCCGACGATTGCACTGTACGCCAAGGATGGCGAAGTTACCGTTCGCATCTCTACAAAGGCGGCCAGTGAGGCTGAAGCAATGGACCGGTTGAATGAAATAGAAGCTCGTATCCAGGCAAGAGCTTCTGAACATATGTATGCCAATGAGGATGTGCCGATTGAGAAAGTTATCGTCGACATGATGGCGGATCGAGGCTGGACACTCAGCGCTGCTGAGAGCTGCACAGGGGGCCTTGTAGCAGAGACCGTGACGTCTGTACCCGGGAGTGCAACAATGTTTCTTGGCGGGATTATATGTTACACCAACCAGATCAAGGAGAAGCTTGTCCATATCCCGCATGCGCTTCTTGAGGGAGACGATGCACCTGGAGCTGTAAGTGCAGAAGTTGCCCAGGCGCTTGCCGAGCATGTTCGCCTGGTGACCGATAGCGATTTTGGCTTATCAGTCACCGGGGTAGCAGGTCCGGGTTATGCCGAACGCAAGCCTGTAGGTCTTGTTTATATTGGTTTGTCAGAGCGGGGCAAGGAAACCGAAGTGCACGAGTTGAATCTTCAAGGCAACCGGGAAACGATTCGGCTGCGTGCAACCAAGGCACTTCTATACCGGCTTTGGCAGCGACTCGTCGCTTCAAAACAAGATTGATAATCGGCAATTCACCAGATCATGTCCATTAGAAAAAGTAAATAATTTACACTTGGCTTGCTGTTGATTCTTGTAATGTTGGACAGCTCCAAGTATAATGAAAAGTACGGAAGAACCGTGGCTTATCGTATGATGCTGCCACGGTTCTTGTTCTTTATACATAGATGATAGGGAATATAGAGGAAGGGCTGTGGAATAAAAAAACGAATGTATGTTCGAAAAAAAGCTTGGCAAACGTGTCAAAACAAGGTATGATATAACTATCAACAGTGAAGGGTTGTGGAACAATTGTCAGATCGTCGTGCTGCGCTGGAAATGGCGCTTCGTCAAATAGAGAAACAGTTCGGTAAAGGTTCCATCATGAAACTGGGTGAATCGACCCATATGCAAGTAGAGATTGTGCCAAGCGGATCGTTGGCATTGGATATAGCTTTAGGAACCGGGGGCTTGCCTAGAGGCCGTATTATTGAAGTGTATGGCCCGGAATCTTCCGGTAAAACAACGGTAGCTCTTCATGCTATCGCCGAGGTGCAGAGAGCTGGTGGACAAGCTGCGTTTATCGATGCGGAGCATGCTTTGGATCCATCGTATGCAAGCAAACTGGGCGTTAACATCGATGAGCTGTTGCTTTCCCAACCGGACACGGGCGAGCAGGCGCTTGAAATTGCGGAGGCTCTGGTACGCAGTGGAGCTGTCGATATCATCGTTATTGACTCGGTAGCTGCGCTTGTACCGAAAGCTGAAATTGAAGGCGATATGGGTGACTCTCACGTGGGTCTGCAAGCTCGCTTGATGTCTCAAGCGCTGCGCAAGTTGTCGGGCGCCATCAATAAATCCAAAACGATTGCCATCTTTATTAACCAGCTTCGCGAGAAGGTTGGCGTTATGTTCGGTAATCCTGAGACAACACCAGGCGGTCGTGCCTTGAAGTTCTATTCCACTGTTCGTTTGGACGTACGCCGGATTGAGAGCATCAAGATGGGTAATGATGTGGTAGGTAACCGCACACGGATCAAGGTTGTTAAGAACAAGGTAGCTCCACCTTTCAAGCAGGCTGAGGTGGATATTATGTATGGTGCGGGCATCTCCAGGGAGGGAAGCCTGATCGATATCGGAACGGAACTGGATATCGTAGACAAGAGCGGGGCATGGTATTCTTATTCGGGTGATCGTCTTGGTCAAGGGCGTGAGAATGCGAAGCAGTTCTTGAAAGAGAATCCGGAGATTGCAAGTGTGATCGAGAATAAAATCCGTGAAGCGAGTAATCTGACGACGGCTGTTTCTGAACCTTCCGACAAAGAGAAGGAACAAGAAGAAATGGAAGAGCAAGAATTATTCAAAGTAGAGTAATCGTCGCTGGTTAACAATTTCAGTGATACGACCGTCCGGTGTTTTGTAACGCCTGACGGTCTTCTTTGCATTTATTTTGGACTCTAGGGATGGAGCAAGGTTTAGAAATACGAGGATGGTGAAAGGAGCGTCTTATGGAGGAGAATAAAGACATGTCGGAGCTGGAAGACGCTTCGGGTATCGGACATTTTCCGGATCATGAGGATCTGGTAATAACTTCCGTTGAAATGCTGAAAAAGCCCCGGCATCGTTATCAAATCGCATTTGGACCCTACCTTATGACCGTTCATGAAGATGTTATGCTCAAGTACCGGATGTTGAAGGGAAATGTATTCCGAAAGGACGAATTGCAAGAAATTGTCGTAGCAGATGAGCGACAACGGGCTTATGTGGAAGCATTGACTCATCTCGCCCGGAAGCCGAGAACAGCTCGGGAAATCGAACAGCGTCTGCTGCAAAAAGGCTTTGGGCCTAGCAGTATAGAGAACACATTGGAACGTCTCGTGAAAGACAAGCTCGTTGATGATGCTGTATATGCCAAGATGTGGGCAGAGCAGCGTATGACAAGCCATAAGAAGGGGAGACTGTGGGTCAAACAGGAGCTGAGGCAAAAAGGAATAAGCTCGGAACTCATATCGGATGCGTTAGACGGGGTTAGCCGCGATGAGGAATTGGCAAGTGCATTGACGATAGGCCGAAAAAAATGGCAGCAAACTTCCGGAGAATTACTGGATCGCAAACGAAAAACGGGAGCATATCTCATGCGCAGGGGCTATGGGGGCGAGCAGGTGCGACAGACACTCAACATTTTGATCAAAGAGGATCAAGGTGAATCCGAGTGGGATGAAGAAATGGAAGATTTTGAATAAAACCGCTACAGATGTGAGGATTATACAAAAAGAAGTGGTTTCGCAAGATGAAACTGACGTTTACCCATCGCTTTCCCTTGACAATATCTTTTTATAAATACTAAAATAAATATGAATCTTTTTATCATAAATTAGAAACCTTTTTCCTTCCAAAAAAGTGACTACTTTGTGAAAGATTCATTTAATGCCAATTCATAGTGAAATGTATTCCGCTGTCATGGGCGGGATTTGCGAACGTTCTTGGAACGTACGCAGTATGGACGGCAGTTACCGCCGGAAAATTTTATGTATGAATGAGTAACCTGACAATTGAACAATTTCCCAAGGAATGCCTTGGAGGAAACAACGAGGAGGTGAAACAGATGCTGGAGACATGGATCTGGATCATAATCGTTCTCGCTGTAGCCGCTATATTCTTTGGGTTCGGTTATTTTATTCGCAAATCCCTTGCAGAAGCTAAAATTTCCAGTGCCGAGCATGCCGCTTTGCAGATCGTAGAGAGTGCGAAGAAGGAAGCAGAAGCATTGAAGAAAGAAACGGTTCTCGAAGCTAAAGATGAAGTTCATAAGATTAGAGCCGAAGCTGAAAAAGACACTCGTGAGCGCCGGAATGAAATTCAACGGCAGGAACGCAGATTGTTGCAAAAGGAAGAGTCGCTGGATAAAAAAATAGAATCTTTGGAACGTAAAGAAGAACAAGTGGCGAACAAAGAGAAACGAATAGAGGAAACCCAGCAGCAAATTGACACCATTTACAAAAAGCAAACGACAGAACTGGAACGCATCTCCAACCTTACGATGGAGGATGCCCGCGGCATCATTCTCAGCAATGTTGAGCAGGAAGTTCGTCATGAAACCGCTCAGATGATTAAAGAAATCGAGCAGCAGGCGAAGGAAGAAGCAGATAAGAAATCACGCGAGATCATCACGCTGGCTATTCAGCGTTGTGCGGCTGATCACGTAGCTGAGACCACGGTTTCTGTTGTCACCTTGCCGAACGAAGAAATGAAAGGCCGGATTATCGGACGTGAAGGCCGGAATATTCGTGCGCTTGAGACCCTTACAGGGATTGATCTTATTATCGATGATACGCCTGAAGCTGTAATTCTCTCCGGATTTGATCCGATTCGCCGTGAGATTGCCCGTACGGCCTTGGAGAAGCTCGTGGCGGATGGACGGATTCACCCGGCTCGTATCGAAGAGATGGTGGAGAAATCTCGCAGGGAAGTGGACGAACGTATTCGCGAATATGGAGAACAAGCCACATTCGAGGTTGGCGTACACGGTTTGCATCCAGATTTGATTAAAATTTTGGGTCGACTGAAATTCCGTACAAGCTATGGACAAAATGTGTTGAAACATTCCATGGAAGTGGCCTATCTGACTGGCTTGATGGCCGGCGAATTGGGCGAAGACATCGTGCTTGCGAAACGGGCAGGACTGTTGCATGACATCGGTAAAGCGCTGGATCATGAAGTGGAAGGATCGCACGTTGAAATCGGCGTGGAGCTGGCGAAGAAGTATAAAGAACATCCGGTGGTTATCAACAGCATTGCCTCACATCACGGTGATACTGAAGCAACTTCTGTTATTGCCATGCTGGTTGGCGCTGCCGACGCATTGTCTGCGGCGAGACCGGGAGCACGCAGAGAAACGCTTGAGACATACATCCGTCGTCTCGAGAAACTCGAAGAAATCTCCGAATCCTTTGAAGGCGTTGAGAAATCTTATGCTATTCAAGCAGGACGTGAGGTTCGCGTCATGGTTCAACCTGAAAAAATCGACGATGCTGAAGCATTCCGCTTGGCTCGCGACATTACCAAAACTATTGAGAATGAACTGGACTATCCAGGTCATATCAAAGTAACCGTCATCCGGGAAACCCGTGCGGTGGATTACGCAAAATAGAGTTTGGACCTTAAAAAGTGGCCGAAATCCGGCCACTTTTTATCTTTGAGTCAGCCGTGTTTTGGATATCAAATAATAGGGAACGATTTCTGCCGGGAGTGAAGACAGGCGTCCCTGAAGGAGTAGATGGTCTTGAAGGTATTATTCATCGGAGATATTGTCGGCAGCACAGGACGCAAAGCGCTTAAAGCTTCCCTTGCAGAGCTGAAATCCAAATATCAACCCCACATCATTATTGCCAATGGGGAGAACGCAGCATCAGGACGAGGCATCACCTCAGCCATTGCCAATGAATTCTTCAACTGGGGCATCCATGGTATCACCTTGGGCAACCATACCTGGGATAACAAGGACATTTTCGAATTTATAGATGATGAATCTCGTATGATTCGTCCGGCTAATTTCCCTCCGGGTACCCCGGGCCGTGGCTACACAGTCATAAAGGCGAATGGCAAACAGTTAGCCATTGTCAATTTGCAAGGAAGAACATTCCTGCCAGCGATCGACTGTCCTTTCCGGGCAGCTGATGAGATTGTGGAAGAGCTGCGCCAGAAGAATAAGTGTATCCTGGTTGATTTCCATGCAGAGGCAACCTCGGAAAAAATAGCGATGGGATGGCATTTGGAAGGTCGGGTCTCCATGGTGGTTGGAACGCATACTCATGTGCAAAGCAATGACGATACCATACTTCCGGGAGGGACAGCCTATATTACGGATACCGGTATGGTGGGCTCCAAGGAAGGTGTACTTGGCATGCAGCGCGAGGCCGTGTTGTACAAGTTCCAGACGCAGCTTCCTGCCCGCTTTCAGGTTGACGAAGGAAAGTGGCAGCTCCATGCTGTATGTGTGGATATGGATGAAGAGACGGGGAAAGCCCGGAAGATCCAAAAGATCAGAATGTACGAAGATGAATGGCGAATGGATTAAAAATAAAGAAATTCGTTTAATTAAATTAGGAACAGATGGAAAATAGCAGGAATCTTTTTTCCCCTCATGAATAACATCTAGTAAGCGGAAGCAAACCATCACTCAACATTCCCAGGGGAGGTACTTACCATGGAAGTATTAAAAGTTTCAGCAAAATCCAATCCTAATTCAGTTGCAGGGGCGCTCGCTGGAGTTCTTCGGGAGCGGGGCGGCGCGGAACTGCAAGCCATTGGGGCAGGAGCACTGAACCAGGCCATCAAAGCCGTAGCCATTGCCCGGGGATTTGTAGCACCGAGCGGGGTAGACTTGATATGTATCCCTGCTTTTACGGATATTGTGATTGATGGCGAAGACCGGACGGCGATTAAGTTAATCGTAGAACCTAGATGAGTTTTCGGATGGTGAGCTATGAACCTGTTTACTCCCTGACGTGTAAACAGGTTTTTTGCTGTGAACATGCAGAAGGGAGATGTGCAGCTCGATGCGCACGATAGATTTTCATTGTGATGCTTTAAGTAAAATGTGGGAAGAGCCTAAAGCCTCCTTCGTGAATGATCCGCATATGGACGTCACGATGCAGCATTTGGAGGAAGGCGATATTGCGCTTCAAATATTCGCTATATTTTTGAGCGAGGAATATGGCAAAGCCTCCTTTGAACGGGTGTTGGCACAGATCGACGCATATCGCAGCCGTATCGTGACACCGGGTTATTTGAAGCCTCTGCTCTGGCGAGAACAAGTGCAAGAGGTCAGAGAGGGACAGCAGGGACGATATAGCGCCTTGTCGCTGGAAGGCGTGGACGGGCTGGAGGGCAGCTTGCATTACGTGAAGCTTTGCTATGATTTGGGCGTACGCTTTATGGGCATTACCTGGAATTATGCCAATTGGGCTGCTGATGGAGTTTTGGAACAACGAAATGGCGGGTTTACAAAGCGAGGGCGACGGTTGGTAGAAGAGTGTAATTCAACCGGTATCATTCTGGATGTGTCCCATCTGTCCCAGGCCGGCTTTTGGGAGTTGACCGAGCTTACGAAGCGGCCTGTTATAGCCTCACACTCCAATGCATACTCCATATGCAAGCATCCCCGCAACTTAAGCGATGAGCAGATACGGGCGTTAATCGCGATAGACGGGATGATCGGGATTACGTTTGTGCCCTGGTTTATTCGCAGCGGAACCGAGAGGGTGAAGCCGGAGGACCTGCTGCCGCATATCGAGAAAATATGCGAGCTGGGCGGCGAGAAGCATATCATGTTCGGCTCTGATTTTGACGGAATTGATCAGTGGGTTTCCGGGCTTGAGCATCCGGGCCGCTATCCGCAGTTTCAGGAGCTGCTGCTTAAGCATTATCCTGAATCAATGGTTCAAGGCTGGATGTCAAAATATGCGCTGCAATTCTTGGAACGGAATTTGCCCTCGTTGACTTCACAAGAATAAGAGAAGTTTGTGGATTGTCTGTTTTCTGACAAGTGCCTGTTTTTGATAAGAAGTATGACAATCCTGTTGCAATTAGCAGGAAAACGGAAGAAGGCCGCCAGAATCATTGGGTGTGCCTTTTTATTTTTGGGTAAAAGAGTATAATAGATGGTGGCATGTACAGCATATAGAGAAAAACAAGGAGTGAGACAGATGAGTAAAACTGTACCTGTGGGTGTATCAGCCCGCCATATTCATTTATCCCAAGAGCATATCGAGGCTTTGTTCGGCCCTGGATATCAGCTTACAGAGTTTAAGCCTTTGTCCCAGCCAGGACAATACGCGGCTAACGAAACGGTTGCGGTCATTGGTACCAAAGGTCAATTTGATAAAGTAAGAATTTTGGGGCCTGCGCGTTCTGCAACCCAGCTTGAAATTTCTCGTACCGATTCATTTGCCATCGGTGTGAAGGCACCTGTGCGCGAATCGGGAAATATTGAGGGAACTCCGGGAATCACCATTAAAGGCCCAGCAGGCGAAGTGACGATTGACCAAGGTGTCATTGTAGCCGCTCGTCATGTTCATTTTCATACATCGGATGCTGAGAAATGGGGCATCAAAGATCAGGAGCTGCTGAAAGTGCGTCTTGGCGGCGAACGCGGTCTTGTATTGGAGAATGTAGTTGCCCGTGTATCCGACAATTTTGCACTCGACATGCACATCGATACCGACGAAGCGAATGCATCTGGTGCAAAAACCGGGGATACGGCTGAAATTATTGATTAGTCTATAGCTTAGGCATATCATCAAGAACATACTGTTGGTGCTGCGCATTCATAGCATGCAATCATGCACCAAGAGAAGGAGCCTGAATCGAATGTATCGATTCCAGGCTCTTTTTTTATTTAATTTGAGGGCATATCAGGTTGAGTGAACGATGAAGAGCGTTTCAACTCTTATTAGCTTCAGAGTGGTAGCTTCGATTTTAAGATCATGATATAATGAAAAGCAGTGCCTATTTAAGAAGAATTGCCATGTATACCAGAGATTTAGCGGATTCTTAAGGAGTGACCCAGCATGTCAAAAGAAAATAAGGACTACTCCAAGTATTTTGATTTTTCAGGAGCCAAAGTTCTCTCAGAAGATGAACACGGGAAGAGAATACGAATTAATGGCCGGGAGATCAATATTCTTTCGGAGCCTAATCATAGACAGGAAAAACAACGCGGCAAGCAGAGTGTTGAAGTACTGTACGATACCGAACTGACCGAAGAGTTCCGTAGCATCGGGGCTGGCAAGCATTATATTGTATATACGTACGGTTGTCAGATGAATGAGCATGATTCTGAGACCATTAAGGGATTGCTGGAGCAGATGGGCTACCGCGCAACGGAGGATCGCAAGCAGGCGGATATTATTTTGCTCAATACTTGTGCGATTCGTGAGAATGCGGAGGATAAAGTGTTTGGCGAGCTTGGCCATCTGAAGCACTTGAAGACCGAGAAGCCGGATATGCTGCTTGGCGTTTGCGGCTGTATGTCCCAGGAAGAGTCAGTCGTTAATCGAATTCTTCAGAAGCATGGCTTCGTAGATTTGATCTTTGGCACGCATAATGTGCATCGTCTGCCTCATCTTATTCAGGAAGCGCTTTTTAGCAAGGAAATGGTGGTTGAAGTGTGGTCCAAAGAGGGCGACATTGTTGAGAATCTTCCGAAAAAACGGGAAGGCCTTCGCGGCTGGGTGAACATCATGTACGGCTGTGACAAATTCTGTACATATTGTATTGTTCCTTATACCCGCGGGAAGGAACGCAGCCGGCGTCCCGAGGACGTCATTGCTGAGGTTCGTGAATTAGCCCGTCAGGGATATAAGGAAATAACGCTGCTCGGACAAAACGTGAATGCCTACGGCAAAGATTTTGAGGATATACAATATCGTTTCGGCGATTTGATGGATGATATTCACAAGATTGATATTCCGCGGGTTCGGTTCACGACATCCCATCCAAGGGATTTTGATGATCATCTGATCGAAGTGCTGGCGAAGGGCGGGAACCTTGTTGAGCATATTCATCTGCCGGTGCAGTCGGGAAGCTCGCAGGTGCTTAAGAAAATGAGCCGCAAATATACGCGCGAGTCGTATTTGGAACTGGCTCATAAGATTAAGAAGGCGATCCCGAATGTCGCATTTACCACGGACATCATTGTTGGATTCCCGGGGGAAACCGATGAACAGTTTGAGGAGACGCTATCCCTGGTTCGGGAAGTAGGCTATGACTCAGCCTATACATTCATTTACTCTCCGCGTGAAGGAACGCCGGCTGCAGTGATGGAGGATAATGTACCGATGGAGGTCAAGAGTGAACGCCTTCAGCGCTTGAATGCAGCTATTAATGAATACAGCCGCAAGAGTAACGACAGATTGCTGGGATCAACGGTGGAAGTCCTTGTAGAAGGAGTCAGCAAGAATAATGACGCAATGCTGTCAGGGCGTACGCGCACGAATAAGCTGGTGCATTTTGAAGGCTCGACGGACCTCGTAGGCAGCTTTGTGAATGTGCGGATTACGGATACGAAGACCTGGTATATCAAAGGGAATATGATCCAGGACGCGGTTACTGCCTCGGATGCGGTATAATAGGGTAGACAAAACAGCATTTGCTGCAGCAGTGGCGGTCAGTCAAGACGTTCATGCTGCGTATATCCATATAGATGATGAAGAATTGGAGCGATGAACCTTGGGACAAGATCATGTTCGTACAAACACATACGGTATGGCAACCTACAATAGCCGCGATTTGGTTATACGTGAAGATATTTTAGCTAAAGCCGGTGAGCTGGCCGAATTAATATCCACGAGTGAAGAAGTTCAGACGTTTAAGCAGGCAGAAGAGAAGATCCAGAATCATGAACGGGTCCAAGGCTTGATCAAAACCATTAAGAAAAAGCAAAAAGAAATTGTGGCTTTTGAAACGTTCCAGAACAAGGACATGGTGGCCAAAATCGAACGCGAGATTGAAGAGCTGCAAGAGGAAATCGACGGCATTCCACTCGTGTTGGAATTCCAGCAAAGCCAAAGCGATATTAATTATCTGCTTCAGCTGGTCGTATCCGTGATCCACGATACGGTTTCGGAAAAAGTGAACGTGGAAACAGGAAAAGATACGCCGCCAAGCAGCTGCGGGTAAAAGAAACAAGGTGCGGAATGCTTCCGCACCTTTTCTGTTCATACAAAAGTATGCACGTAAATGGGTATATATAGGGCATAATAAAATAGAGGTGCATATACCGATCAGGAAATCCTTGACATCATCAGTAAATATGTCATAATGAAATTATCAAAATAATAGTTATGGTGATGGAAATGACGGATCATGAACAGATGCCTATGAATAATACCAAGAAATATAGAACGCCGGACGGTGTACCAGCTGACATCGTAATGTTTACCTTGACGAAGCGGGAGCGGAAGACCTTCACCAAGACATTGCCCATACGTGAGCTTAAGGTAATGCTGATCAGGCGCAGATCATGGCCCTGTGCCGGCATGTGGGCGCTACCCGGGGGTTTTTGCCGTGAGAGCGAGTCGATCTACGATGCGGCCAAGCGTGAATTGAAAGAAGAGACCGGTGTCGATGGTGGTCATCTGGAGTATTTGGGCGTATACAGCGCGCCTGGACGCGATCCCCGCGGATGGATTATCAGCCACGCGTTCTACGCGTTGGTTGAAGAGTGGATGCTAGAGCATCGTCAAGCCGCTGACGATGCAGAAGAAGTTGGTTTGTTTACAGTTGGAGAAGCATTGGAGGAGCTGGAGCTCGCTTTTGACCATCGGGTGATTATTATGGATGCGTATCACAAGATTCAAATGCAGATGCTGCAGACGACGATTGCCAGACAGTTTCTGCCCGAGCATTTTACATTGAGTGAGCTGTACCAGGTCATTCAAACGGTCGTGCCTGAGTTTAATGAGCCTAATTTTATCCGAAAGATCACATCTACCCGAAGCAGGCAGGGAATTCTGGAAGAGGCTCGGGATGAAGACGGCAAGCCGCTTAGCTCGAATCAATATTCCCAGCGGCCAGCACAATTGTATCGCTTTACGGATCATGCCCCGCTGCTGTCCATCTATACGTAGCACGGGAGGAGTCCTTTGTATTTTAATCGATCACATTAATCATGTTGAAGAGGAGTGTGTCAGATGAAAGCTTTAATCGTGATAGATTTCACGAATGATTTCGTGGATGGTAATCTTCCGGTAGGGGAGCCTGCTATCAACATTCAGGAGACCATCGTTGAGCTGACCAAGGAATACAATGATCGTGGTGATTTTGTCGTGATGGCCGTAGATTTACATGAGCATGAGGATACCTACCACCCGGAAACCAAGCTATTCCCCCCACATAATCTTCGCGGGACTCGGGGACGGCAATTATACGGTGAACTTCAACAGGTATATGAAGATCGCAAGGACACCATCTACTGGATGGACAAAACGAGGTACAGCGCTTTTTGCGGAACGAACTTGAACCAGAAGCTGCGGGAACGCGGAATTACGGAAATTGCCCTCGTGGGAGTGTGCACTGATATCTGCGTTCTGCATACCGCCGTGGATGCTTATAATTACGGATACCAGATTACGGTTTACGAAGCAGCAGTCGCAAGCTTCAATCCTGAAGGACATAAGTGGGCACTAAGCCACTTTGAAGGCAGTCTCGGAGCAAAAGTTGTTCGAAGCGAAGAAATTCAAACTCAATAGACAGCTTGAACCACCCGTAAAGCTTAAGACTATCGGGTAACATGGAGGATGATCATGATGCAGACAGCAGGATTGGCACTACATACGGATAAATATCAGATCAACATGATGTATGCGCACTGGATAAACGGCTCGCATCGTACGCGGGCGGTATTTGAAGCTTACTTCCGCAAGCTCCCTTTTGGTAACGGATATGCCGTATTCGCCGGTCTCGAACGAATTGTGCATTATATTGAGTCTTTGCGTTTCTCGGATGATGATATCGCATATCTGGCCAAACAGGAAGAGAAGTACAAACCAGAGTTTCTGGAGGAGCTTCGTCATTTCCGTTTTCAAGGAAATATCCATTCGATGAAAGAGGGAGCGCTCGTCTTCCCGAATGAACCACTCATTCGCGTTGAGGGCTCAATTTTTGAAACACAGCTGGTCGAAACTGCGCTCTTGAACTTTATGAACTTCCAGACCTTGATTGCTACGAAAGCGTCCCGTATCCGCCAGGTTGCCAGTGGTGACACACTGCTGGAGTTTGGCACAAGGCGTGCTCAGGAAGCGGATGCGGCCGTCTGGGGGGCGCGTGCAGCGTATCTGGCCGGCTTCCATGCCACATCGAATATGCTTGCCGGTGAGAAATTTGGCATCCCAACCAAAGGCACGCATGCGCACTCCTGGGTACAGACATTTAGGAGCGAGCAGGAAGCGTTCGATATATTTGCTGAGGTTATGCCGGACCAAGTTACACTGCTGGTGGATACCTTCGATACGTTGAAGAGTGGAATTCCTCATGCCATTGTAACGGCGAAGAAGCTGGAAGCTCAGGGAAAGCGGATGAACGCGATCCGTTTGGACAGTGGGGATTTGGCTTACTTGTCTATTCAAGCCCGGAAGATGCTGGACGAGGCTGGACTTGATTATGTCGGCATCGTTGCCTCAAATGATCTGGATGAAGGAACGATACTGGATCTCAAGGCACAGGGTGCCAAGGTGGATACTTGGGGCGTAGGAACCCAATTGATCACAGCCGCGGATCAACCTGCTCTAGGAGGCGTCTATAAGCTGGTGGAGCGTGAGGTTGACGGCGAGATGATTCCAACCATCAAAATCTCAGGCAATCCTGAAAAGGTATCTACACCAGGTAAAAAGGAAGTATATCGCATCATCTCCAAGGGGAGCGGAAAAGCGATTGCGGATTATATTTGTTTCCCGGATGAAGAGATGCCACCGGATAACGGAAAGCTAAAGCTGTTTAATCCGCTGCATCCATACATGCGGAAGAATGTGAAGAATTTTGAAGCAGTTCGCATGCTCGAACCCATATTCATAAAGGGTGAACTGGTGTATGACATGCCGGAGCTTGAAGAGATCCGAAGCTATCATAATACGCAGCTGGAGCAGTTCTGGCCGGAGTATTTGCGTAAGCTGAATCCGGAGATTTACCGGGTGAACTTGAGCGAACAGGTCTGGGACGTGAAACAGCGGATGATGACAGAGTTTATGGAACAGCATGAAGATTAGGTAATAAAGTATATTTGATGAAACAGACGTTTCCCGTATCCTGCTGATGAGCATGTGAAGGAGCGTCTTTTTGTACATGCCAGACAGAAGCACTCTCGAACATGTGATATGTGCATCTTTGACGGAATACTGGCGATAGATTATTTCTCGGGAAAGCGCACAAGTCGCCATATTCCGAGAGCATTTAGGAAGCTTCGACATTCATGGTGCAAATCCAGCTTAATATCCAGTACCTCAACTAACCAAAGGAGTGATCCGTGTGAACAACGAAACCGAATTTCACGCCTATATGCTGCGACGAGATGAACAAGGGATGCGCGGTAGCGTGGAGAATCTGAGTTTAAAGCAGCTGCCCGAAGGTGATGTTATTGTACGAGTGTTATACAGCGGGGTTAACTATAAAGACGGGCTAGCGAGCATACCGGAAGGGAAAATCGTCCGCCGGTACCCGTTCATTCCAGGCATTGATCTGGCGGGAACGGTTGTGCATTCTGATCACCCCGATTACAGGGAAGGCGATTCCGTTCTGTGTACCGGATATGAATTAGGCGTATCTCATGAAGGGGGATTCAGCCAGTATGCACGGGTAAAGGGAGAATGGCTTTTCCCTTTGCCCCAAGGCTTGTCTTTGCGTGACGCGATGGCCATAGGAACAGCTGGCTTTACTGCTGCCTTATCGATCGATGGGTTACTACGAAACGGATTAGAGCAGGGACAGGGGCCTGTTCTTGTCACAGGCGCAACCGGAGGTGTAGGAAGCTTCGCCGTATCCATACTCAGTCAGCTAGGCTACGAGGTAACAGCTTCTACGGGTAAAGTGAGTCAAACGGACTGGCTCTTGAAACTGGGAGCTCATAAAGTGATATCCAGAGAAGAGGTCGTAAATGAAGTCTCCAAGGGTGCCATATCAGGGGAGAGATGGGCTGCAGTAGTAGATCCGGTCGGGGGAAATCAGTTGAGCTCCATCCTGAAGTGCGTAAAATATGGCGGAAGCGTAGCCGTTTCGGGTATGACGGGCGGCGGAGCATTTGAATCAACGGTATTTCCGTTTATTCTCAGGGGTATCAGCCTGCTGGGAATCGATTCGGTATACTGTCCAATGACCTATCGACGAGAGATCTGGTCCAAGCTTGCTGACATTTGGAAACCTGCATCCGTCCTGCGCGAAGGTATTACGGAGTATGGACTAATGGATCTGCCTGAGGTGCTGAATACAATTCTGCAAGGTGGAGCGGTTGGAAGAAGCGTTATTACTCTGCAATAAATGAATGGTACCTCGAATAATGTTCCTCATTCGCGGCATCCTAATGTTAGGTTACCTTTGACGCCTAAGAAGGGATGAGTGAACATGATGTACCGCAGAATCGTAGGTGTAGTAATGTTATGCTGCATGTTTGCCATATCAGTCGGCTGTTCCAAGCAGATCGCCAAGGATGAAGCGCGCCTATATAATATGAGGGCTTATGAAGAAGGTTCGCGGGAGGCCCGAATTTCAGGCCGGGGCCTGAACGGGAGATTTCTTGAGGATCTTCAGGCATCCTTCGACAAGGCAAAAATGCCGCTAACCAATGAAACGTATGTCGAAGATGACATCGGCAATATGACGTATCAATACCGAATTAACTACGATGCCAGTCAATTTATCACCGTGTACATCTACCAGAATCAAGCAGCCAGAGAAAAGGGGATGACCGAAATATTCGGCGTCACCGAGGGGGATGCCAATGCGGCAGGTGGGCACAATCTGATTATTAGTGATAATGAAACGTCCATCGTGTATACATCGACTGGCGATAAGACGGACAACTATTATGAACAGGTTAAGAAAATAGCGCCCTCACTGCTTGCCAAACATCAAGGGCGAGGCAGCAGCTAGGGGTGAAACCAAGGCCGGATGCATTTATGCATCTGGCCTTTTATATTGAGTTATCGAGTCCTTCTATGTGATCATTGCTGAGGTTTATGTTTGTCCAGCTCATATTTAATATGCCTTAGCTCAGGGAGCAGAATACGGTTCATGGCCAAGTTTACCGCTCCGGTAGAACCCGGCATCGAGAAGATGGCGGTAGATCTAAGTGTGCCGCCGATCGCTCGGCTCAATATGGCTGCAGTTCCGATATCCTCGGTAAAGCTCAGGTTGCGGAAAATCTCACCAAAGCCAGGCAGCTCCTTGTCCAGCAGGGAAGAGACGGCCTCATAGGTGGTATCCCGGCTTGATATGCCTGTGCCACCGGTTAAAAGGATGATATCAATCTCTGCGTTGCTTACTGCGGTAACGATGATCTCACGAATGGCTTCAAAGTCATCTTGTACAATTTGATAAGCCGTCACGGCATGTCCGGCTTCTTCAAGCAAACGGATCATCAATTGACCACTCTTGTCCGTTTCCTGATTCCGCGTATCCGAGACTGTTATTACCATACAGTTTACGGAAGCGGAGGATTGAAGTTTATGGGTTTGCGCTGTATTCATATTATTGGCAACTCCTGTTTTAGATTATAGTGGGTCTTGCAGTGAATGGATAAAATATAGTAAACTCGCTAGCATAATCAACGATGTAAGCAAAGGAGTAGGAAATGTGGAGCGCGTAACGTCTATATATATTTTATCAGGTTTTCTCGGTAGTGGGAAAACGACATTACTAAGCCGTCTGCTTGCTCACTTTAAGCACCAGGAATTGAGACCTGCCATTGTTATGAATGAGATCGGCGAGGTCAATATCGAAGGATTGGTTGGCGATGAGAAAGTACCGACAGCAGAGATGCTGAGCGGCTGTATTTGTTGTACCATTCGATCAGATTTATCATCTGAAATTGCAATGCTGGTGGATCGTGAGCATCCGGATGTGATCATCATTGAGGCAACAGGAATCGCAAATCCAATGGAAATACTGGACGCTGTGGCAGAAGCATCGTTATATATGCGTATTCAAGTCAACCAGTTGATTACAGTGGTGGATGCGGCGCATCTGCTGCATTTGAATAACGAGCAAAAGGGGAAGACATATCGTTTGATGCAGGAGCAGATTCGTGCAGCTTCTTTTCTCGTCCTGAATAAAGTGGACCAGGTCACCGATCTCGAAAAGGAAACGGTTATGGAGTGCTTGGAGCGATGGAATCCGCATGCGCCGATCGTACCCGCGGTTCGATGTGACTTGAATATGGATGAATTGCTTAAGAGAGATACACAGGGGCATCCTAGGCACGAGCATCGTCATGGTGAAGATAGCGGACATGATCACAAACTAACGGACAACGATTGTACTCATGGACATGCTCACGAAACTCATGATCACGTGATGTCTTACACTTATTATTTCAGCAATCCTATAGACAGCGTGGAGTTTGAACGGTTTATAGCTGGGCTGCCAAGAGATGTTTATCGAGCCAAAGGCATTCTCACCTTTAGCGATACGAATAGTCGGTTTCTGTTCCAGTACGCATTTCGGGAATCTGACTTTATGAAAATCACCCCCCAAGGGCAAGTTCCGGATGTGGTGGTGTTTATCGGAGAGCACTTTCAGAAGTCGCTGCTTAAAGAGCAGCTTGAAAAGCTGGAGGGGAAGCACACGGATGCTTAGACCTGGTGTGGGGGTTAATTGGGCAATGATTCCACTTCCCTTTCTAGCGGCAGCTTGTTTCAGAGTATCCTCCACAGTTTAATACAGAGGCATAGCGTAATAAATACAAGGAGGATATTTAAATGTTAAATGAACTCAAATACAAAGAATGTATCGAAGCATGTCTCCAATGTATGAACGCTTGTAATGTTTGCTATGTATCCTGTCTGAAAGAATACGAGCTGGCCATGCTTCGAGATTGCATAACGCTCGACAGAGAGTGTGCCGATATTTGTGCATTTGCAGCGCAAGCCATGTCAAGAAAAAGCCCATTCCTTAAGGAAATTTGTGAACTGTGCATCAAGGCATGTGATGCTTGCGCCGAGGAGTGCGAGAAACATGACCATGAGCATTGCAAACAATGTGCAGAAGCATGTCGTCAATGTGCCGAGGCTTGCCGCGAAATGCTCAAGCAGATATAATACGAAGTTCCCTGCACGAAGACATCACAGCCTGATTTTCCATAGGGGAAAATCAGGCTTTTTGATGCCCTTAATTTACTAACCCGAAAATTTCCCCTAGAATAGACTGGGTAGGGAAGAAAGATGGTTATAGAGAATGAGGTAATGAAATGAATAATTCAGTAGGCAAGAACAATCGGCATATCCGTAACATGAATCGGATGGGCGTGATCGCGATGCTTCGGGATTACGGCAGTTTAACCAAGGCAGAAATTGCGGCCAAGATGGATTTGACCTTTACCGCTGTCAACAATCTGGTGGAAGAACTTATGCAAGAAGGCTGGATCATGGATGCCGGGTATGATGTTGATGCATATCGCGGAAGAAAGCCTAAGCTCATATCCCTGAATCCTGACGGTATTTACACAGTAGGAGTTCATGTCGACACAGCATTCGTGCGTGCGGGAGTCATGAATTTGCAAGGAAACATGATCCTGGAAGAACGAAGAAACTTTGAAGATAACGCCAATCGAGGCGGCGTTGTTAATGTCATTATATCGACTATTCAAGCGGTTTTGGATCAGACGGAACTTAAATCCCGAATCATTGGCATTGGTGTTGCAGCGCCAGGACCACTCGATCCGATACAAGGCAAGATTCTATCGCCCCCCCATATTCCGGGATTGCATCAAGTACGATTGAAGGGGCTGATCGAGGAGAATACGGAGCTTCCGACCTATTTGGAGAAGGATGCTAACGCAATGGCACTTGGTGAACAGTGGTATGGTAACGGTAGACATTTTAACAGTATGATATACGTGAATGCAGATATGAGTATCGGAAGCGGTTTGATCCTTGATCAGAAGCTATATCGGGTTTCTCCCTTTGGAGCAGGTGAGATTGGTCATTGTACAGTCGATATGGACGGGCCCCGCTGCTACTGCGGCAATCACGGCTGTTTGGATGCAATCGCCTCGGGTATGGCGATCATCAACCATGTGAATGAGAAGCGACTGGGGACTGCTAGTCCTCATGAGTCTCCAATGGCTAACGATGGACACGGTTTAGATCTGTCTGAATTACTCTCTGCTGCAGTCGCTGGAGACCCTTTGGCTGTCCAGAGTCTAACTAATTCGGCACAATACGTGGGCATTGCTCTCGCAAATATCATGAATATACTGACACCCGAAACGATCATCGTTGGAGGCAGTTTGGCTAACCATTATCCTGATTTCTTCGAGCATGTCAAAGAAACAGCGTACAATAGAAGCCTCTCCAGCTTCCATAATCAAATGGTGCTTCAACCTTCGGAATTAGGAGAGCATGCGGGCATGGTGGGTGCTGGAACCATGGTATTTGAAAAACATCTCAGCGAAATGGGCGACAAGGAGTAGAGCTTATCTGCTTCAAATTAAAATAGGATATCGCATGAAATGAAGATATGAAGTGGTCGAGATAACGGCGAGCAAACATGTTATCGAATAGGTGTAAGATGTTAACAGGAGTTGATCTGGTTGCAAGAGCTGCTGGGGTTAAATGGAGTGCATAAGCGCTTTGGTAAAAGTGTCGTCTTACATAACATCGATTGGAGCATCGCCCGAGGTGAATGCGTTGCGATTACGGGAAGCAACGGGGCGGGGAAGAGCACCTTGCTGCATATGATTGCGGGGCTTGCCTATCCCTCGGAAGGTTCTCGAATCGAAGCAGTATCCCCTTTACGAGTAGGATATGTACCCGAACGATTTCCTGCACTCCGATTTCGTCCTACTGAATATCTGGGCTATATGGCTCGCATTCAAGGAATGGATAAGCAGGAAGCCAGGAAGCGAATCCAGGCGATGCTAAATCTATTTCAACTTCAGGACATAATGATGACACTATGCTCTAAAGGCATGCTGCAAAAGGTAAATATCATGCAAGCCTTGCTGCGTCAGCCTGAACTTTTGGTTTTGGATGAGCCTCTTTCAGGGCTGGATGAGTCATCCCAAATGGAGATGATCGGCATATTGCGTGAAGTCAAAAGACAAGGTACAGCCATAACGATGTCTGTACATGAACCGCTGCTCATAACATCGTTAGCAGACCGGGAGACAAGGCTACGCCTGGGACGAATCCAGCGGGATGGAATGCTGGAAAACGAACCGGTGCTCGCCAGAATGAAACTGGAGTTCATTGGTGTGCATCCGGACACGATGACAGAATTGGAGAACAATAGGGGTTTTCTCTATTGGATATCACGGGGTACTCCTGCATCCATGGTCGTTGAGAGACAGGCCACAGACGATATCGTACTATATATTTTACAGTCCGGAGGGTCACTGATTCGGCTTGAGCCCAAGGATGGAGAGATGACAAGCGCTGTGGACTTCTCGACGGGACCGGAGATAGCGGGAGGGGAGACATAATGATATCAATGATTCGTTATCTGTTGGCCAGTTATACCAGGTCCTATCGATATTTTGCTCCCCTCGCTTTTATAATCATATCGGTGATGCTGATCTATTCTTATCGTCCCAATCCGATTATGAGCAGCTATGCGGTAACATCCGCTCTTCTGTTTATCGGCTCAGCATGGCTTGGCTTGAACTTCTTCAATCACGATCAAGGACGGCAGTCGATGCTACTGATTATCCATAGCGGAAAGCCGATCCGATATTATTCCGCCCAGTATTTTACCGCTGCTCTACTATCTATGATATTTAGTTTGTTTGCGGTGCTTTTTCCGGTTTTGTTTGGGATGTTTGATAAGCCGATTTCGTTGTTGGAGTTTGCGCTCGGTTATTTGGGACATGTGGCCTTAGCTTTGCTCGGTATTTCTCTCTCAGTTTTTTTTCAATTTGGCTTTATAGAGAACCAGGGAAGGGCGGCTGGCCTGCTGATCATCATCATGGTGATTTCATTAGCGGGACAGACCCTGCAACAGAAAATCCCTTCTAATATCGGGTTTATTATCTATGTGCTGCCCCCTGTCTCCACCACGATCGATTTGTTCATGCATATAGAAGATCGGTCTGCGATCAGCACCTTTGTTACGATATTATATTCATACCTATACAGCTTCATATTACTTGCGATTTATCTCTGGACGGTCTGCCGCAAGGACGCGGCAGCGCTGATTCGAAAAGTAGGTTGAAGTAGAGGGAATCTTCCTTTACCATAAGGATATACACAAATAGAAACGGTAAAGACAGCCAATACTAGAGGAGGATACCATGAAACAATCTCGACTGTTGGACAGTGACCACTCCAAAGAGCTGTTTGCCTATTTCGGATTAGCGGTGTATTATTCACAGGCCCTTGAACAGCAGCTTGCAAATTTGTTGATGCTGATCAAGCTTTCCCAAGGAAATGTGCCTTCAGAAGAAGATTTCACCCAACTATATCAGCGGAAATTAAGCAGCTCTCTGGGCCAACTGGTACATGAGATACAGCATTACTTTCCGTTCTCCGAAGAAGAAACGCTTCAATTAAAGGAAGTCTGGAAGCAGCGAAACTATATTGTCCATGATTATTTTAAAGAGCGGATTCATGAAACATTCAGTCCGGCGGGACGTTCTCGGATGATTCGGGAGTTAACCGCATTCAAGGATCAGGCCCAGGCTCTTGAGCAGAAGCTGCAGGGTTATTCGCGCGAAATGTACGTGAAGCTGGGCTTGGACGGCGAGAAAAGTGTATAGCAGGAATGAGCGCTGAGATGAAACATATTCCAGCACCTCTGCGTCAGAGATCATAGGAGGTGTAAATATGAAGAACACGATGAAATGGTTGACGGCAGTGCTTGTCGCATCTTCTTTGCTCGGAGCCAGCGGCGCTTCTGCCTTCACCGATATCCAAGAGGAGAATTCTATTTCGATGGTGAAAGAGCTGCAAGCCAAAGGAATTATACAAGGGATTAGCACAGAGCGATTCGCTCCGGCTGAGACGATAAAGACCGCGCAAGCGATACAGATGATTGTCAACCTGGCGGACCTGAAGGTACAGCCGAACTTTACGGGGCGCTCCTTTGACAGCGTGCCGAAGCATGCCTGGTATGCTAATGCTGTCAATATTGCGGCTCAGAACGGATTATCCGTATCCGCTGACATGAAATGGAATGAGCCTATAACGCGTGAAGGGTTTGCAGTTCTGCTCTCGGAAGCGATTCAGAAGACGGGTAATTATCCACTGATTATGATGTATCTGCATGTGGCTGACGAGGATCAGATGAAAGAGGAGAGCCGGGGGGCTGTTCAATTTCTGCTGTTAACCAAAATAGCAAAACTCGATGACCATGATAAGTTTTATCCTGCGAAGAGTATGACACGGATGGAGGCAGCAGAACTTGCGTACCAATCGGTTCAATTCATTGAGCAGCATCAGAAGAACAACATACCCAAGGAGCCAGGAAAGATGGATCCAAACGTGAGCATTAGCATTTCGAGGGTAGACGATGCTCAGAACAAAGTGACAGTAACCAAGCATGAGTTACCACATCCCGGGTATGGCATCAAAATCACTTCGGTCGACTATGTTACAGACAACGAAGCAGTGATTTATTACAAAGTTCTGCAGCCCGACCCGGATATGATGTATCCACAAGTCATTTCATCGGCTTCCGATGACGTCATCGTGCCATCCAAATATACCAAAGTGAATGTCCAAGCAGCCGGTATTATCGAGTTTACGAAGTAAACTGCCAATCTAATCGCTGAATAGAAAATAGAACAACAAATAAAAGGCTGCTCCAACAGATCACCAGATCTTAGGGGCAGCTTCTATTTGCGTGCAAGACGCTCCGCGTACGAAACGTTCTTCCCCTCGCTGTTGCCCCCAAATTTCTTGGAATGACTCTAGAAAGGAAGAAATTCGGGGGCAAAGGCTACCGCTACCGCTGGTCCGGAATCGTTTCGTCCTCTCCGCTGCTTCGTGCATAGTCATCCATTAAAAACAGATAACACAAGGAAAGCACGCTTTGGTAGAATGAAAGTGTCTAAGTCACTGTCCATACGAAGAATGATTGAACCGTAAAGTGTGTTTGATCTAATCATAAATTACTGAGGGTTCAGACGTTTTCTGCTTCGGGGTCTGCCTTGAGGCCGGATGGTTTTCACTCGCTCACAATTTCTTTGAGAAGGCGGCGTTTGACCAAAATAAAGAAATGGCGGCACAGAATTGATTTCTGATGCCGCCATTTTTTTGTTTTTTTGTGATTTTTCATCTAATGAGGTGTTCGTTAAAAAAACAGATCTACTTTTGGGGCAGCCTTTTATTATTTGTCACCACAGAAGCGTGGAGGTTTTCTGATTACACATGACCACCGGCCATGTTACTGTTGGAAGCGGCCATCACGGTTTCCTTATTCTCTGAAATCGATGGCGTGCTGCCTTGCTGAAGCTGATACATTTTAAAGTATCTTCCGCCTAGGGCCATCAATTCGTCATGGGATCCCTGTTCTACAATTTCTCCGCGGTGAAGGACCAGAATCTGGTCGGCGCTGCGGATCGTAGATAAGCGGTGGGCAATGATGAATGTCGTACGTCCACGCTTCAGAACCTCCAGTGCTTCTTGGATCAAGGCTTCCGTTTCCGTATCGATGTTCGCAGTGGCTTCATCAAGAATCAGGATGGCCGGGTTGAACGCCAAAGCCCGGGCAAAAGAGATTAGCTGGCGCTGACCGGCTGACAGTGTGCTCCCCTTCTCCAGTACCGGCTCATCAAAGCCTTGTGGAAGATGAGCAAGCAGTCTATCGGCACCCACGTCGCGAAGTGCTTGCTCCACTTGTTCCCGTGTAATACTCGGGTCACCCAGACTGACATTCGAAGCAATCGTACCGGTGAACAGATACGGGTCTTGCAGGACGATTCCCATATGCTTGCGGAGCCATTGCTTAGGAATATCGGTCACAGGCTGCCCATCAATGGTAATCGTGCCTTTCTGCGGGTCATAAAATCGAAACAGCAGATTGATGATGGAGCTCTTCCCGGAGCCAGTATGTCCGACAAGCGCCACAGTCTGACCCTGTTTCGCTTCAAATGAAATGTTCTTAAGTACATAGTCCTTCTTGTAAGCGAACGATACATCTTGAAACTCCACATTTCCTAAATAACGCGGCATGCTGCCGTCCGTTACCTTTTCGCCTGTTTCATCC
This sequence comes from Paenibacillus solani, assembly GCF_001277345.1. GTDB lineage: Bacteria > Bacillota > Bacilli > Paenibacillales > Paenibacillaceae > Paenibacillus_AQ > Paenibacillus_AQ solani. The sequence continues at coordinate 2,834,982 of NZ_LIUT01000001.1, read as the reverse complement.
ATCAGCTCAAATACCCGTTTGGCGGAAACGATGGAGGTATCGAGGGCGGCCAGCTGGTTAACCATGCCTGTTATCGGCTGGAACATGCGGCCAAGCAGATCAACGAAGGCGTAGAGTACACCGATTGAGACGATGCCCGCACCGTTCAATGAGGCCGATCCGAAATACCAAAGCACGACTACAAAGGAGACGTTACGCAGCACATTCACCAGGTTGTGTGTGGTGAAGGAGTTCAGATTGAGCATTTTGTTCTGATGAGCCATATAGTCAGCATTCAGCGCCTCGAACTCTTCCTGGGTCGCTTTTTGGCGGCGGAATACACGAATAATGGCCATCCCCTGAATGGATTCATTAATGATAGCGTTAATCTCGCTCAGTCGGGAGCGGATAACCGTATTGTATTTGGTTGCAAATTTACGGTACAGGATAGTCCATACAACCAGCATAGGAATAACAAACAAACTGATCAGGCCAAGTCTGACATCCAGCAGGAACAAGGCGACATAAACACCCGTGATATACACGGCGCCAGAGCTGAAATTGGACAATACTGCAACGAATAGGTCTTTTACCGCTTCTGTATCATTGGTTACCCGGGAAACCACTTTCCCAGCCGGTAAATTATCAAAGAAGTTGACGGGCAGCCGCTGAATATGGGCATATACATCGGTACGCAGCTTCTGGATGACCCGATTGGCTGCGGATTGCAGCCAGTAGGTCCTGCCGAACACCGTAATCATGGAGATCAGCAGACAGATCAGGAATAGTCCGACCAGCTTGTAGATGCTGGGAATCTCTGGTTTATAAAATTGAAACAGCTGTTCCTTGGTTAACTTGACAGCCGAATACTGCAATTCTTCTGAACCGTAAGAAATGGATATAATACCGTCTTTAAAGGAGCGGTTGCCTTCAGTTCGGGCTACCGGCTCATCAATGAAATAGAAGCTGCGGCCTGCCTGAACGAGGCGTACTTCCTGTCCCTTCGTCTCACCTTCTTGGAAGCGATCCTCACGTTTATAATAAGTCCCGTTATAGGATGAAGCACCTTGAGCTTGCGACGTTTCGTAATAAGGGCGCTCGATGCCCAGAATATGCTCGTCAATCATCGTTTTTGCGATGAAGGGGCCGGCGAGCTCTGCCGCTACGCCGATAGCGAGCAGAATCAAGGCGGTGATGAAGGTGCCTTTTGCCGTTAAGGCATACCGGAATAGCCGTTTTGCCATTCCGGATTCATTCGATATGGTCGTGTCACTGGGAGTCAATTAAGACACCTCCTCCGAGGTCAGATTGTTTTCTACCTGCTGGCGTTCGAATTGTTCACGGTACCAGCCGCCAAGCTCCAGCAGTTCATCATGGGTTCCTTGCTCCGTAATTCTACCGTCTTCCAGCACAACGATCAGGTCAGCATGCTGTACGGCAGAGAGACGGTGTGTTGAGATGAGAGTCGTCTTGCCGGCGCGTTTGCTCCGGATATTATCGATGATTCTGGCTTCCGTCCGGGCGTCCACAGCGGACAAGGAATCGTCCAAGATCAAGATTTCCGGGTCACCGATAAATGCTCGGGCCAGTGAGACTCTTTGTTTTTGTCCGCCGGATAACGCTACGCCTTTCTCGCCGACAATGGTATCAAGACCGTCGGAGAGGGTAACCAGATCACGGTCAAAAGCGGCGGTGGTGATGGCTTCCATAATACGTTCGTCACTGGCATCCTTTTTGCCGAACTGGATGTTCTGACGCACCGTCTTGGAGAATAGGATTTGTTCTTGCGGAACATAGCCGATCCAGCTGTGGAGCTGGTCGGTTGCCAGAGATTCCATCGATACGTCCGATATGAGAATTTCGCCGGTTCCGGTAGGGTACTCATGGAGTAGCTGTTTCAGCAGCGTTGATTTACCGCTCCCTGTGCGCCCTACGACCCCGAGCGTCTGACCTTTATCCAGTGTAAAGTTGATATGTTTCAAATTATCAATTGTAGAGGATGGATAACGGAAGGTAACATCCTTAAACTGAATGGTTTCCGGTATATTTACTTCTGCTGGGTTCGCGGTGTCGGTAACATCTGGCGGGGTCTTTAAGGTTTCGTTGACCCGATCCAGCGAAGCGTTTCCGCGCTGCATGATGTTGATCAATTCTCCGATCGCGAACATCGGCCAAATCATCATCCCGAGGTACATGTTGAACGATACGAGATCTCCGAGCGTGATTTGATTCTGGAACACCATGTACACCCCATAGGTTAAACCGATAACATAGCTGAGGCCGATGGAAAAATTGATTGTCGGTTCGAATAAGGCGTCTACCTTGGCAACCGCAAGATTTTTGCGATATACATCGTCCGTAATGTCCTGGAAACGCTGTTGATCTGCGCGCTCCTGGACATAAGCACGTACGACACGCACGCCGGCTACAGATTCCAGAACCTGGTCGTTCATGTCGCCGAAAGCATCCTGCGCCAGCGTGTAACGCTTATGAATGGCTTTCCCATAGATAACCATGCCAATGGCAATGATCGGCATGGGCAGAATGGCCGCGAGTGTCAGTTTCCAGCTGACAATGAATCCCATGGCGAACAGGACGACGACCAGGTATATGGTGGAGTCCGTCATGACAAGCATGCCGAAGCCGGCGGTCGCTGCTACGGAGCGAAGGTCATTGGTGGCCTTGGCCATCAAATCACCGGTACGGTTACGCTCGAAGAACGGCGGGAGCATCCGCAGCAAATGATTCATGTATCGGGTGCGGAGCAGGCGTTCGACGAGATTTGCTCCTCCAAATAATCGATGCATCCATATGTAAGTAGCGCAGTATACAACTGCGACGATCCCGAGGATCATAAGCAGATACTGGATGAGAGAAGCCCAGGTGATGGAGCTGCTTACGATATCGTCAATGGCATTTCCGAGCAGCAGCGGCGGAAGCAGCTCAACCAATCCGCAGAAGATGAGCATCGCAAGACCGATCAAATACCGTTTTTTCTCTTGTTTGAAGAACCAGCCTAAATTTTTAAGTACGGCAAACACGTGATCCCTTCCTTTCGTATGTCGTTATGGCATCGTATTTCATCTGCAAAACCAAAAAAAGCATATCATCCGGCGACGGAAGATATGCTTCATTAATCTTGAACTTATCATTACGCACGGTGATCATGACCTCCCATGATTTCCGTGCAGCAGTTAGCAGCTTCGTTCTTATCGAGTTACAGCATTGGCTGCAGTATGAACGAGACTGGATGACGATGACACAGCATCTGTGGGGAGTCGATCCATATTAAATTGTAAGAACTTATGATCCAGATGATCTTGATCCATTGCAAACAGTTTCAACATGTCACTCACCCTTTCTTCTTGAATTTACATTTTATTCAATCTGATCTCGTATGGACTGAATTTTATCACCATGAACTGGAATGTGTCAAACTTATTTTTTCGTTTCGCTATAAAGATACTTGAAAAAGCCTACTGGGATAGCTCTTTATGTCACTATTTATTTATCAAAATGATTTGTAACCGAGCATATGTATGCGTTATGATAATATTACATCTCACTGGATGATACCGTCCCTAAGATCTCCAGTCCTCAAGAAGACAGGGACCACAATATATGATATCTAAAGGAGGGTGTACGGCAGCATGCAAATTCAAGTCAGTGATCAGGCAGCCCGTTGGTATAAGAGAGAGCTTGATCTTCAAGCAGGCACGTTCGTCCGCTTCTTTCCACGATATAGCTCCGGCGGGGGGCTCCATCCCGGTTTCTCGCTAGGTATTTCGGTGGAGGAACCAAGAGAAGCTGGATTGACAGAGCGATCCGAAGAGCTAACGTTTTTTATGGAAGAGCAGGATCTATGGTATTTGAAGGGGTATTCACTCCGTGTGAAATATGAGGAATCCTTGGACGATATTTTGTATATTTATGAAGAAGAGGGCGCAGTAAATTAACATGAACATGAAGTTAGACTGCAGCGTCATCTAGGGAAAGGAGGCTCCCAAGATGAGCGTATATCACCGTGATATTCGCCAATACATCGGCAAACGTTCGGTGGTCCGTGTGAAGGCGGCGGTGCTGGTGCTGAACGAGAATGGAGAGATTCTGCTCCTGAAACGGCAGAACAGGGACGAATGGGGGATTCTGCTCGGAAACCTGAGGCCCGGCGAGGCTCTTGAAGACACTGCTTCAAGAGAATTGTGGGAAGAGAGCGGCCTGACAGCGGATGATATGCGACTCTTGGATCTGGTATCAGGTCCGGAATATATGAAGAAGCATCTTGGCGGGGATGAGGTATATTATGTGATCGGGGTCTACGAAGCAACCGGTTTGCACAGCGCAATTCATTTGTCCCCGAATACAGAAGTATCACTTAAATATTTTGACTTTTCAGCCCTGCCTGCGATGGATGCGATTACCATTCGTTTGCTGGATAAGGTAAAAAAGAAGTGCTAAAAGCATATTCATGCGGCATTATTGCGACTTAAATTCCCCGCAGGGGGAATTTTTTTCGGTTAATAATGAGGAGTCCCAGCCCCATTCAACCGGGGAGGGACTCCTTTTGAGTATAAAGCACATTCTGAATATCAAGGTTGTCTGGACACTGGGAATTCCAGTGCGAAATCAAAGTCATCGATATCAAATACCTGAACAGGCAGCGCGCCTTCAACGATGCGCTGGATCAATTCGTATTGATCTGTCAGTATGGGTGCCTCCGCTCGTTGGGATGCTAACAGGAGCTCGGTTTCCACAGGGTCAAAGGATTCACCATATGGTGCGGTATCCAGGGTGTTCATAACCGATACCCGGGTAGTTTCACTCACGGGAATGTAAGGGCTCTTGGCCCAAGGAGACTGTAAGGCGCGTTCGATTTTTTTCCGGTTCAAAGGCTCTTCAAAATAGGAAATCAATTCGCCGATTTTTGTTTTGACATGCTCATCATCGGCACTGCTATTCATGAGATGTTCCTCAGTTGTATGCAGTTCATATAATTCCAGAATGGAAGTGTATGGGATAATATATTCGACGGATTTGGTTGGTATTAACAACTGACCATATATGGCGAGCATAACGGCCTCCGTCACGAAAACTCGGGTCATGACTAAATCCTCCTGCAAGACATGATACAATTTATAAGATTAGAACTAATAAAGCATTGAAGTTCATAAATGTCAACTGCTCTGAGTCTAATTACCAAGTGGATATTACGTAAGAAAGGGGCTGTTATCACCATTGAAGTCATGGAAAATCTATTATCCTTTTGTTAAGCCCTATATGAAGTGGATCGTTCTGACACTCATCATCGGCATGATTAAATTTGCGATTCCGCTCCTTTTGCCCATGATTATGAAATATGTGGTGGATGATCTGTTGATTAACCAGCAGATGTCTGTCGAACAGAAAATTCAGGATTTGATGTGGATTCTGGCGGGGACGCTTGTATTATTTATTGTCGTGCGCGGACCGGTGGAATTTTTGCGACAGTATTTTGCCCAGTTCATAACCAGCCGGATCTTGTTTGATATGCGAAACCGGCTTTATGCCCACCTCCAGCGCCTATCTCTCCGCTATTATCAGAACACCAAGGTAGGAGAGGCGATATCCCGTTTTATAAATGACGTGGAGCAATCCAAAAACCTGGTGGAAGTTGGCATGATGAACATATGGCTGGATATGTTTACTTTGCTGTTTGTACTGATCGTAATGTTCTTTATGAATCCCGTATTGACACTGGTTGCCATCTCGGTTCTTCCGTTGTATGGACTTGCAGTCAATCTGCTGTATAAGCGGCTTAAGCGTTTGACAAAAGACCGGTCGCAAGCGCTCGCAGGCATTCAGGCATACCTGCATGAGCGGATTCAAGGCATCTCGGTCATTCGAAGCTTTACTCTGGAGCGGTACGACCAGAAAAAATTCGAAGGAATCAACGGCAATTTTCTTAATAAAGCATTGGCTCAGACACGCTGGAATGCACTTACGTTCTCCATTATCAATACGCTGACCGATATTGCTCCGATTCTGGTTATCGGTTATGGGGGCTACCGTGTCATCCAAGGGGACCTGACATTGGGTACATTTGTTGCGTTTTTTGGTTATCTCGACCGGTTGTATGCGCCTCTGCGCCGATTGATCAACTCTTCTACGGTCCTGACGCAGGCCTCAGCCTCGCTGGAGCGGGTCAAGGAGCTCTTGGACGAGCCTTATGACATTGTGAACCGGCCAAATGCCAAGACGCTCAAGACGGCAGGACAGATCGAATTTGAACATGTTTACTTCAAATATAATGATGAAGCAGGCTGGGTGCTTGAGGATATTAACCTGACCATTCAGCAAGGCCAGACGGTAGCGTTCGTTGGCATGAGTGGTGGCGGCAAATCGTCGTTAATTGGGCTGATCCCGCGGTTCTATGACGTACAGCAGGGAGCCGTGAAGATGGGTGGCTACGATGTCAGGGACCTCACCCTGGACAGTTTACGCGGATCGATTGGTATGGTACTACAGGACAACTTCCTGTTCAGCGGTACGGTCCGAGAGAATATTCTGTTTGGTAACCCGGATGCAGGTGAGGATGCGATTGTTGCGGCTGCTAAAGCTGCCAATGCCCATGACTTCATCTCCCAACTGCCGCAAGGCTATGATACGGAAGTGGGTGAACGGGGCGTCAAGTTATCTGGAGGACAGAAGCAGAGACTTGCGATTGCCCGTGTCTTTCTGAAAGATCCGGATATCCTGGTACTGGACGAGGCCACCTCGGCTCTGGATCTGGAATCCGAGCATCTGATCCAGCAGGCCCTGCAATCCTTGTCAAGCAACCGAACGACGCTTATCGTGGCTCATCGCCTTTCCACCATTACTCATGCCGATCAAATCGTTGTGCTTGAGAACGGCAGGATTACTGAGCAGGGAACACATAGCGAGCTGATGGATCGTGATGGAAGTTATGCGAGACTGTACAACGTCCAGCATCTGGAGACTTAATAAATCTACTTGAATTCCGTAAAACGACAAGAAGACCCGTTCACAATAGATTGGCCCTAGAGGCCTGGTTTATTGTGGACGGGTCTATTCATGTTTCAAGAGATTACTTCTGGATATTTTTGAATACCGTGTCATAGGTCATCTGAATATAATCCAGTATCTGTCCGTGCAAGATGATGTTGTTTATTAAGGTGGTTAGGAGGAACAGAGTCATAATACCAGTTAAAGCCTGCTGAATCCGGAGGTGCTTCGTGCTCGCAATAAACATCGCGGCAAGCACAAATATGGCAAACAGATAATGTCCTGCGTATAAGTAAAGATCATACGCATAAGTAGCCAAACCAAATCCAACGATGATATGCAGCAGAATGGCAAACAGAATATAGATGCTGAACGCCCAGGTATCTCGCGACTGGATTCCTTTTATGAAGGATAGAATCGCAAGTATAAGCATTCCGAGCCCGACGATGTGAACATGAATCGGATAGGGCTTGGCCAAATTCGTTACAAAGGCTGCGATTCCCGGATCAATCATGGCTAGCTCAGGCGACAGGACGGGGCTCACAAACAGCATGTAGAAGACTCGTGAATGATGCTCGAATGAAAAAGGAGAAACATAGCCGAGTGCACCGTTCTGCACGCTTGAGAATATATTTCCGATCCATGATTTACCCGAGAACAGCAAGTGCTGGAGCAGGGTAACGATCGCCGCCATTCCCAGAAAAACAAGCATGATGATCATGAAACGTTTAAATGTACCCTTTTGCCGTCTGTCGAACTGGCTGATCAGCAGCGATCCTGCGAACGTTGCAACGTTCGTAGACGTAATACCGAAGTTAAACAGAGCCAGGAAGGCATTCGGGATGACAGCAAAACGATTCTCCATACGGCAATAATGCAGATATGCAGCTGAGAGGATAATCATAAACTGCGCATAAGCATATGAATCCGGAATGAGTGTCGTGAACAGCGAATAGGAGCTAATACCGAAGAAAGCAGCTGTCACGAGGGACAGCGTCCAGCCCGCACCGCTTCTGCGGATGATGTAATAGACCAGCGCCGCGCTGAAGGCATTCAAGATGGATTGAATGAGCAGATAGGGGAGGTTTACGCCTCCGATCATCGTCACTAACGGACTGGTCAGGAAATTAATGAATGGATGAATGATCGAGATGTTCTCCGGACCATATTCCATTGAAGGATCGAAGTTAAACAGGTTCAGTGTAAAAGGCGCCCCGTAGAACGGGCTGTGCGGCATCAACTCAGCAGCATGATCCTTAATATAATTCACGAATGGAAGATTCATGAAAATGTACCATAAGGCCAAACATACGCTTAATCCGATCGCCGTGTAGTTATCTTTTTTATGTCGAAATAAATAATTGAAAAAAGTCATGTTTTCGTCCCACCATCTTTCCTTGATAAGTACCCACCATAATTTAACCGGCTCATCTTACCAGATGAGAAGAAGCAATCCGGAGATGATGAAGGCCACACCGGCTATTTTTTGAATCCCGATGGTTTCCTTGAATACCAGTTTGGCAAACAATAGGGCCCATAAGAACGTCAGTGCGTTGGCCGGCATTACTAATGTGTAGGGAAGTTTCCCGAGCAGGTAAATGTTCAGCAAGGCCCCCAATCCATAACTAAAAAAACCGATCAGCAGCAGCTTGAGTTGTTTACGCGCGGTATAGCCCTTGAAGAACACGCTGCCCAGGGAGCCCAGCAAAGTCATCAGGAGCAGAAGTATGTATAGAAACCCGTCATTTTTCATAGGAAGTTAAAGTCACCCCGATTCCAAGCAGGGCTACGGCAGCCAGTTTTTGCAGGGTTAGCGGTTCATCTAGAAACCAATCGCCATAGAACAGAGCGACGATATAACTGATGCACATGAGAGGATAGGCGACGGACAGCTTCTCCAGAGAAAATGACTTGATCATAAGAATGGCACCAAGACCGTAACAGATAAAACCGATTCCCATGTATAGCAGATGGGTATGTCCCCATTTCCAGAACAGCTGGCCGGTAGCCGTCAAAAAAGCCGACAGGATCATGAACAGCTTGCCCAGGTGTCGAGGAGCGCTCTGTGCTTTTATCTGTTCCATCTTAAACCCTCGCATCCATGAGCGGATTTGTGATTGATCAAAAATTTGTGTTTGACAAGTCCCAGCATCGGCAGATCGGACAAAGAGTCGGAATAAGCACAGGAAGAATCATAGTCTATGGTTAGCTGCTGTTCAGTTAAATATTGCTGAATTCGGTGCACTTTTTCCTCTCCCTTGCAATTATTTCCTTCGATCATAGAGGTAAAGCGTCCGTTCTTTACAGATAGTTTCGTAGCGATCACCTTATCGACATAAGGCAGCTCTGCAAAGTATCTCATATATGCGTCTGGAGATGCCGTTACCAGCAGTACATGATAGCCTTCGCTTTTCTTATCCTGCATTTTCTTCAACGCATCAGGATAAATAGCGGGTTTTAATTCTGTTTCGTAAAAATGCTTAAGGTCGGCATCCTCCAGGTGGCGCATAGCATGAAAATAAGCGCTTTTCGCCTTTTCGGCTTGCATGAGCCCCAGTTTGTACAAGAGGGAACGCAGCACGACATTTAAGATGACCGGCGAACTGGCCGGTTTCTTACGTATGCCGAATTTCAAGAATTGAAACATGGAGTCTGTGTGAATGATCGTTTTGTCGATGTCAAAGATTGCGAATTTCGTCTTCATAAGATTTCCCTCGTTTAACCATTCTGTATTATTCAAGATAGATCAATATCCCGATGACGCTAATTACATAGAGGATCACGGTGACAAGGATATGTGTGTCTTCCAGAAGCACCCGGTCGGGAGCGCCGCCTTTTTTCTCGATATGTATCAGATAAAGATAACGGAACATCCCGTAGATGACGAGCGGTATGGTCCACATCAGGTGGACGGTTCTTCCGGACGTAAAGGTAAACAGCGAGTAAGTGATGATGGTTGCCGTGGTTACGATGCTGCTCATCTGGTCCAATAAATCGAACGAATATTGATCCAGCACTTTACGATGGGAGCCCTTGTCTTGCTGAAGCAGATAAAGCTCGTGTCGTCTCTTGCCGATTGCTAGGAAGAGGGAGAGCAGCATAGTACAGAGCAGGAACCAAGGTGTGAATGGGACATGAATAACCAGTCCGCCTGCGATGGCGCGCAGTACAAACCCGGCTGCGATAATCATGATGTCGATGATGACAACATGCTTCAGCCGGAAGGAGTAGGCAACATTCATGGCAAAATAGAGCAGCAATAAGCCGGTAAACAGCGGATTCAGTACATAAGACACGGCTAAAGAAACCATGAGCAGCAGAGCGCCGAACACAATCGCTAGCTGTGGTGGCAGAGCTCCTGAAGCCATAGGACGGTGTTTCTTCACCGGATGGTTGCGGTCCGCTTCGCGGTCGGCATAATCGTTCACAATGTATACACAGCCGGAAACGAAGGACAACAGGAAGAAACCGATGATGGTTTCGAATAGTGATCTGGGGCCTATGGTTTCAAATGAAAATAAAGGAGCTGCAAAGATTAACAGGTTCTTCGTCCACTGCTTCGGTCTTAATTGCCTGAAGAGCAGCAGAGGCATCTGTCTTAGCGGAGCTGCGGTCGTTTCTGTATTCGTTGAAGACAAAGCGTTACCTCCTGGTGGATCATATTTTACAAGGGATCATAGAAGAACCGCTAAAACACGATAGCTATCATACCATAAAATAGACTATAAATGGTAATCTAATCCCTATATATGGACCTAATTATAAAACAAATAAACCTCCCCAAAAGTTCATGAAACCCTTGGGGAGATTATTGCTCTTCCAGTATTAACTTTAAACTGAGAGAAAGTGCTGCAGCTACGATTTGCCAATAAGCAAGGACAGCAGGCCAGCAGCGATTAGCGGGCCTACAGGGACACCACGGAACAAGGCTACACCAAGTACAGTACCGACGAGAAGGCCGGCAACCACCGTTGGATTGCTGCCCATCAGTGTGGCTCCCCGGCCGCCAAGATAAGCAACAAGCATGCCAACAGCGATCGCGAGGAGCGACTTCCAGTTCAGGAAGGATTCGCCGATCGATTGCAGGCTCATTTTGCCGCTGGCCAGCGGCGACATCACGCCAATCGTGAGAATAATGACGCCGAGTGTCAGTCCATATTTCTCCAGCCAGGGGAATGCTTGTTGAAATCCGGTCACGCGAATGAACAGCAATACCAGCATGGCGACCGTAATTGCAGTGTTGCTGCTGATTATCCCAAGACCCGCCATAGCCAGCAGGATGAGTGAAGTTATGTCCATGGGGATCACTCCTTATGTTTTAGATATCAGAAAGTAAGAAGAACCGAGAGCCGCGAGTCTTTCTGATATCGCAAGAAGACAACATCTATCAACCGAAATGGTTGAGAAATGTTGTGTATCAGCTATTTGAGGCCAAATGCTGAGCAATCAGACGACCGTGGAGCCTGCCTGTCTCTATGAATACTTCATTGGCATTACGACCGGATGCAATAACACCGGCGACATAGAGTCCAGGTACGTTGGTTTCCATCGTGTCCGGATCAAAGAGCGGTTTCTCCATGTCTTCATTTAGTTCCACTCCGGAGGAGGCAAGTAGTTTACGATCAGGGCGGAATCCGGTCAACGCCAGTACAAAATCATTCTCAATGATTGATTCCTGTCCTTGATTCGATAGAACTGTGATGGCCGTCTCCGTGATTTGCACGACGCGTGAGTTCAGATGCAGCTGAATTTGGCCTTTCTGCACCAGACTATCGAATAGCGGCCGCACCCAAGGCTTAATGTTCTGCGAAACCTCTTCGCCCCGGTACACCATCGTAACTTCCGCGCCTACACGGATTAGCTCCATCGCTGCGTCTACCGCGGAATTACTGCCGCCGATGATCGCAGTTTTCATGCCGGCATAAGGATGGGCTTCGCGGAAATAATGAGTGACTTTCTCCAAGTCTTCTCCGGGAATGCCAATATAATTCGGATGGTCAAAATATCCGGTAGCAATGATGACATGCTTGGCTTGTCGAATGGATTCTACCCCGCCGCGGCGCTGCGTTTTCACCTGAAAACTGCCATCTGGCTGCTTGGTAATCGTCAGAGCCTCTTCATATGGGGATATCTTGAGATTAAAATGCTGGGCGACTTTGCGATAGTAGGCCAGTGCTTCATGCCGAAATGGTTTATCGTTAGAAATCGTAAAAGGAATATCTCCGATTTCAAGCATTTCTGCCGTGCTGAAAAATTGCATATGCGTCGGATAGAGATAGATGGAATGAACTACGTTATGTTTATCGATGATCTCGCTGCTGAGACCTTGACGGCTGCATTCAATGGCAGCAGAGAGGCCGCATGGGCCAGCACCTATAATTAAGACGTCGAGCATGGTGATCCTCCTTAAGGTCAGCATTGTGTCAATGCTTCTGTCATAATATTAGCTAACTATAAGCACTAATAATCCTACAGTAAATATACGGATAAATCCAGGTCCCGCAAAGTGAAACGAACAGGAAGAAGCCCTGAAAAGGGACGGGCAGTCCACAATACAAAAGGATGGACGGTGAAGGAGCGACAGCTTTACAAGTAAAAAGCCACCCCCCTTGTCTAAATAGTGGAGGTGGCTTATCTATAATGATCCAAGTTTTATATAAGAATTGCTGTTTAGAAGCTGGCAGCAGCCTTTTTAACAAGCTCGAGGCCCTTCGAAATAATCGTATCCGCTTCATGTGGCAATTGGTTATGGCCTTCAATGATCAATGTCTCGATATCCTGTACACCCCACTGACGAAGATTGCCCATTACGAAGTTGACGGCCATTTCTGCAGCTGCCATTGGTCCCTCGGAGTAGTTACCGCCGCGCGCATTCAGGATGATCACTTTTTTGCCGGTTACAAGGCCAACAACGCCTTCCGGTGTATACTTAAATGTTCTTCCCGCTTGGTTCAGGTAGTCGATATACGTATGCAGGACAGCAGGTACGGTCATGTTCCACAATGGGAAAGCGAACACAATCTTATCTGCAGCAAGGAACTGGTCTATATATTTAGTGACATTAGCAGCAGCCGCTTGTTCTTCAGGAGTAGCTTCGAATCCCTTGGCTGCTTTGAACATGCCATTGATAGCTGTGCTGTCATAATAAGGAAGGTTCTCGGCGAAGAGATCCAGCTCCGTGATTTGATCTTCTGGATGAGCTGCCTTGAAAGATTCCAAAAATTCATGATACATCTTCACGCTTACCGATTGCTCGATTGCTCTGTTGTTTGCTTTAACGAATAGTACATTAGACATGTATGAGAACTCCCCTTGATGTGTAGTTTACTTTATAATTTATAGTATATTTCATTTCTATCGTTTGTCAACCGCGTTAGCCTGCACGATATGGATATTACCAGAGTATGCTTGCACTTGAATGGTATCGGTTGTTTCTTTCAGCGACTCGGGCGCGGATATGGATCCGGTCCATGACTTAAGGTCATAGAAACCTCGGAAAGACGGGTCGGGCTGCACTTTCACGTTGCCGGATCTGCTCAGAATATTAACGGAAGAGACGCCCAGCAGGCCTACATTCACATTGCCGGAAGTGACCTCAATGTCCGAAGGTCCTTCCAGATCTTTCATTACAACATTACCGGATAAGTTGATCACCCGGGTGGAGGCTTTGATATCAGAGCCGCGAATATGGCCCGAATAGGTTTCTGCATTTAATTGCTCAGCTCGTATACCGCTCATATCAATGTTTCCTGACTTGGCGGAGATGGAAACCGTCTTGGAGGATGCCCCGCTAACATGGATGTTGTCAGATAACGTGGATAATTCGAGTTCGTCAAGCTTCGTCCCGGAAGGGAGGGCGATGGTGACTTTGCCTTTCGGGGAACGAAAGCCCACGCTCATAAACTGGATCGAATCAGGCAGCGTCAGATCCAAATCGATTGCACTGCCAGATGGACTAAAAGCTTGAAGAATCTCGACCTGCTTTGGTTCCAATGTACCGTCGATAGCAATATAACCTTCAGATTCGCTGCTGTCTTCAAAGACGAAGTTCATTTTCGCATCACTGATTATTTTGATCTTTTTCAAGCTGCCCGAATCTGGGAGGTCCCATCTGTTCTGGTAGCTGATAAGCTCTTCTCCGAATTTGAACTTGTTCGCTGCCATGCCGATAATTCCTATGAATATAAGTGCAATAGCCAAACTGAACAACCATTTCCGTTTCACTACACTTCACGACCTTTCACCATACGAGAATTCCATTTGGAGTATTTCGAGGTTAACGATATCAATCCAACCAGAACGGATCGTGTGGCATACCCGAGGAAAATCCCGATTCCGATCAAGGAGATGGACAGGAACAGTTTGGCTGGATAAAACGTCCCGTTAACCATATAATCAAGCAGTACAAATACAGGGCTAAGGATCGTAACTAGCGATCCCAATGCAATGGCGACACCGCCTGACCATAGTGCAGCAAGAAAAGGAATAGCAACCAAGGCGCAGAAGAACAATCCCGTTCCAATCGCATATTTGCTGAAGGTTGACGTCTTTTTCATGGCTGACTGCGAAGGTGTTTCCATATCCACATACCGATCACCTAGCGCTTCCTTGGCCATTTCAAAAGGATCACCAAGTTCCCGGGCGATTTCCTGCTCGGTACGCCCATTCTGTATGCCAATATCAAAATGGGTCTCCACTTCCTCTATGAATTCCCGGCCTTCCTCCAGGGGAAGCACCGAAAGACGCGATTCCAAAATAGCAATAAACTGTTTCTTATTCATATAAATCCCCTTCCTCAATCAGATTGGTTACATTGCTCACAAAAGTTTGCCATTCCTTTACCATAGATTTCATATAAGTCACGCCGCTGGCAGTCAGCTTATAATATTTACGAGGCGGGCCTTCATTCGATTCCTGGAGGTAGGTGGTGCAGTAACCTTCATTAACAAGCCGGCGAAGGAGGGGGTACAAAGCACCTTCGGCCACTTCGATGTGACGGGATACCGCTTGAGCCAGCTCGTAGCCATATTGGTCCTTTCGATGGATTAACACCAATACGCATAGTTCCAGAACCCCTTTTTTAAATTGAATATTGACATTCATGCGGTAGTGCCTCCCTTCCTAGGTCCATCATTATGTGGTAATCATCAGGTAGTAATTAATATTCAGTAGTGGTTACGATAACTAAGATATCATTTAATACTGATCAATGCAAGGTACTGACTAAAGAATAATTGAGCTGCAAAAAAAAGGGTCGAATCATGGGAACCTTTGTATAAGGAAGGCAGTCTCGTTTAATTCTGAAAAAGCACGGTTAATAGAAGTTATCAGAACATAAGGACATTTTTCCCAAGTGAGGAAATGGAGGGATGTACGGTATGTCTATCGATCGGTTCATATTAAGAAAGTTATACGATTGCCAGGAGGTTACAACGCGGAGAAATCTGCTGAAGTTGTTCCAGATTCGAATTCAGAGAGCGCAGCTCGCCGAAGAGCGCCATTATGGATTACAATAAAGCCTTGAATCAAAAAAAAGGGCTACCCCTCTATTAAAAGAGAGATAGCGCAAGAGAATCGTTTTCGCTTTTGCTGTGGAGAATGGCCTCGGATCCCTCGATTTCAATGCTGATGAGGGAGTTGAGGCATTTTTGCAGCGCCTTTTTGCCTGTTTGAATTTTATTATCAAGCGCACTGGTTAGCAGTTTCAGTACCTTTTGCACCGGCTGCTTGCTGTCCGTTGTAAAGTAAACGGGTACCGGTTTGTTTTGGAACATAATTAGAGTTTTCATATCAATCACCTCACGAAAGATTTTTCATGATATTTGCATTATAAATTGCCAATCTTAAAATAACCTTAAATTCATATAATTAATCAGCATACTTTTTATGAGCGTGACATTTTTGTGAACACTGGTATTTTACCCGCGGACATTGAGGATTTCCCCTATAATTAACACATAAATGGTTCTTCCGAATCAATGGATATGCTTTAAAAATAGGAAATAGGAAATATGACACAAATTGACAGAACCGTCCCTAGGGTGATATTATTACAATAATGTAACTATTTTTTGCAACTATTGAAATAGGTGTTTAGGCATTGCATATGGAATAAACAGATAAGACATTACATTTGGGGGAAGGCGGTTACCAGATGATACTCACCGTGATCAGCGGACGGAATGAAGATGATTGGTTTGATATCGACGTACCCGATGAATGCTCTGTTGAACGGCTGAATGAGCTGCTTGGACTGCGTCTTTTTCGTGAGCCTTCAGGGGAAGGTGTTCAATATATATTAGAAGCAAAATTTCCGGAAGGTTTGTGGTTTACCGTAAATGATCAGTCAAGCCTTGTTGAAGCCGGATTAAGAGAAGGTTCCTATATTCGTTTGCAGCGTGCATTCTCAACGGCAACAGAAGAGGCTCCTGTCTATGGCAGAAGATTGTTGTTTCAAGAAAGTTGAAATTGGGTAAGTAACCCATTGGTTTTAATTGAAACAGCAATATACATAATGGTACTTTTCAGATGCCCTGGATTAGGAGGAAGTAAATATGAACGTGTTATATCAACGTTCTCCACGAATAAGACCGGCTTTGCCGAATGAAGAAATGGAGATTCTGAGACCTCCAACCGAGCCGAGCAAACCGTCGTTTTCGATGATTGCCATCATTATTCCGGTGATTATGACGGCAGTGACGATTGGTTTTTATGTCTATATGAGCATGAGCGGTAAAATGGGGAGGGGTAACAATTTTTTTATTCTCTCCATCTTTATGATGCTGACATCCTATACACTGCCTTTCTTCATGTATCTAAGCAACAAGAAGACCTATGAGAAGAAAATGGCCCAACGAAATGAGAAGTATAGGGCTCAGCTGGATTTGCATCGTGAAGAACTGAAGGAGCGGCAGGAGGATCAAGTCCACATCCTGTTTGACATCCATGGTGATCCGAATGTGTGCTACAACATCGTAAAGAATCGGAGCAGTAATCTGTGGGAGCGTTCTCCCGAAGATAAGGATTTTCTGGAAATCTCCGTGGGCCATGGGCAAGTCCCCTTCCACATCCATGTGAAGCCTCCCCGTGCGGACGGGTACGACAAGGACCCTCTGATTGAGGCCGCCGAACTGTTATCTTCCGAATTTCAGACGGTGGAAGACGCTTCGATTGCTTTGCCTTTGTTCGAATCCAAAGTGATTGGAATAGTAGGCGGGAGAGAGCATGTGCTGAATATGCTGCGTGTCATGATGGCACAGACAACGGTTAGACATTCTCCTGATGAAGTGAAGATCGCTGCATTCTATGAAGAGAAGGAAGCAAGCGAGTGGCAATGGCTGCGCTGGCTTCCCCATGTATGGGATGATGATCGTTCCAGCCGTTATCTTGCTGATCGCCGAAGCCATGCTCATCAGCTTGCAGATGAAATATTTACCCATTTATACCGGCGTAAAAACAATCGCTCCGAACATGGGAAGAAAACAATTGAAACGCCTGCTTATGTCGTGATTCTATCTGCTGCTCAATTAATCGAGGAAGAGCCGCTGCTGCCGCTGCTGCTGGAGGATGCCGAAGCGACTGATGCTGTCACGATCATTTTGTCAGACCGCAAGGAAAGCTTGCCGATGCATTGTCAGCTTATCATCGAGGTGGAGCGTGAACAGGCAGCTTACACGATTAAGAAGCCGGATGGTTCTATTTCCAAGCAATCCTTCCAATCCCATCATATTAGCAGGGATCAGGTTGAGGCGTTGGCACGGTATATGGCCCCCATCCGACTGAAGCGATCCTCCGCATCCGATATTCCAAGTGTGTTGGCACTCTTCGAGATGATGGATATTCAAAGAATCGACGATTTGGATGTGTGCAGACGCTGGCAGCAAAACCGGTATCCTGAATCATTACCCGTACCCATGGGCGTGCGTGCAGGTGGTAAAAAGATTAATTTGAATCTCCATGATAAAATAGAGCGTCAGGGTCATGGGCCTCACGGGTTAATCGCGGGAACAACGGGTTCCGGGAAAAGTGAGGTCATTCAATCGATTGTTGCCTCGCTGGCATCCGAATTCCATCCACATGACCTGGCATTTATGCTTATTGACTATAAGGGCGGCGGCATGTCCAATACGTTCGTAAACTTGCCGCATGTTGTAGGTACCATAACCAATCTGGATAATAATCTGATCGAGCGGGCCAAGGTGTCGCTCAAGGCGGAGCTTGTAAGGCGCCAGAAAATACTAAACGATGCCGGGAATCTGCAGCATATTGACGAGTATTACAAACTCCTACGCAACCGGCACGGGGAGCCGCTTCCTCATCTGGTCATTATTATTGATGAATTCGCCCAGCTGAAGAAAGACCAGCCGGAATTCATGGATGAATTGATCAGCATTGCAGCCATCGGAAGGACGTTAGGCGTCCATCTGATTCTTGCTACGCAGAAGCCGGCAGGAGTTGTTGACGATAAGATCTGGAGCAACTCTCGCTTTCGAATCTGTCTTCGGGTACAAAGCGAAGGCGATAGCCGTGACATGTTGAAGATTCCAAATGCTGCCTGGATTAACAAGCCGGGGAGAGGCTACTTCCAGGTAGGCAGTGATGAAGTGTTTGAGGAGATGCAGTTTGCCTGGAGCGGTGCACCTTACATCGAAGAGAAGGATACCCCTGGAGCAGTCGTTGTTCGCGAGCTCCGAATCAACGGGAAGACGGAGCCGCTGCTTGCATCTACTCCTTCATTAGGGGCACATCTTGAAGTGCCCAAGCAGCTGCAGGTGTTTATCGATCATTTAGCCGAGACAGCAAAGCAACTAGGCATAGAGAGACTTCAAGGTCCATGGCTCCCGCCTCTTCCGGAGACGCTGGATCTGGGCAGTGTACAGCCTGATAGCGGGCAGGGGATTCCAGGCTCCTTCGAGTCAACATTGATTTCATATGTGGGAATGGTGGATGATCTGCCGAATCAGTGTCAAAGGCCGCTGATGCTTAATTTGGAACAAGGGCATTGGGCCGTGTATGGAATGCCTGGACTTGGCAAGACCACCTTTATTCAAACCATGCTGATGTCGCTGGTTAACCGGTACAATCCGGATCTATGGCATGGCTATATCGTGGACATGGGCCGAATGATGCGTGACTTTGCCGGGCTGCCCCATATCGGGGGCGTCATGAATGCTGAGGAAGAGGATCGTATCAAGCGCTTATTCCGCTTCCTGACCAAAACAGCTGCAGTCCGTAAGGACATGATCGCTGAAGCAGGAGTCAAGACGGTTGCTTCCTACAGACGTGGGAGCAGTGAACCTGTGCCGCAATACGTGGTTATTATTGACGGTTATCTTAACTTCCGCAATACTTATCCGGATGAGAACGAAATTCTGGAATATCTGCTCCGTGAAGGCGGCAGTCTGGGGATAACGTTCATCATTACGGCGAATCGGATTTCGGATATGTTCGAGAAGGTACGTAGCAATATCTCACAGGCTGTTACGTTTGAGCTTGCTGATCCGGCAGATTATTATTATGCTGTTGGACGTCCTTCTAAGGCACCGAGTCAACTTCCTCCGGGAAGAGGACTGGTGAAGGGGCAGGTTCCTCCGCTTGAATTCCAGACAGCATTGCCGGCTCCCGGGCTGGAGGAGGGGGACCGTTCTGCTTCGCTTCGCGAAAAGATTCGCGCTTATCATGAAGCTTGGCACGGTATTACAGCTCCTAGTATTGAATCACTGCCGGATAGGATACCACTTCACGTATTGCTTGAGGCATCCAAACCAAAAGCCTGCGGAGATTCAGGCAGAGCGAACTATGAGGTCCCTGTTGGCGTGATGACAGATGATCTATCGCCTTTTTCCATTCATTTGGATGATGGGCCGCACTTTATTGTGGCGAGTCCAATGGAAGGCGGTAAAACTTCATTCCTTCTAAGCTGGATGTTATCACTTGCTTACCACAATTCGCCTGATCAGCTGGAGATTTACACGGTAGACACGCGTTATGGGAGCAGCGGACTGAGTCGGATGAACCATCTCCCTCACGTTCGTGGACATGCCGAGAATGAGGAGGATTTGGCACCGCTGATTTCGACTCTTTATGAACGGGTTCAGGTTCGTACGAAGGATAGTCTGGAACCGGCGATTCTGCTTATGATTGACGATGCTGATGTTTTAAGCAAGCAGCTTACGGATTTTACGGTTAAGGATCAGCTTTCAGCGATTGTCAGACAAGGAAGGGATCGCGGCGTACATGTGGTAGTTGCCGGTGTGCCGGCCGATTTCCCGACATTTGGTGTCGACTGGTTTACGGATATCAAGGCTGCACAGAACGGATTTTTATTCGGAACTTTGGACTCCAACGATTTATCGTTCTTCAGGATTCCTTTTTCTGAATCTTCCAATAGTCCAGGAGGCCTAAAAATACTTCCTCCGGGACAAGGGTACTACGTAAAACGTAAATTTTCCAGAATAAAAGGCGCAGTTCCGTTTGACGACGAGTGGAATGCCCAGAAATGGGTCACAGAAATTCGCGACCGATGGCATGTTGTAGTTTGAGGGGAGGTGGCTCATAATGTTGACAATTCATGCTTCCAAACAAGAGACGATCACACTAGATGACAAGGAATTTTTCTTCTTGGCTGGAATTATCGGATCGGACCGATTACTTGGTGTGGAAGATCCTTTCGCCGGATATTTAACTGAAGAAATCGCAGTTGAATGGGAGAAAGCCAAGCAATCACTCCTAAGCAAGCAATATTTAATTCAAGAAGATGGTGGGGAATTGTCGATCCCACCCGAAGTCTTCTCAAGAGTGGCTATTGCTGGACTGGCGGAGCGTGCGTGCTGGTTGAAGTATGAGAATCAGGATACGGCGTTTGAAGGATATCTGCATGTAACTGATGAACGGGTTATCCAAGTGCGCAGAAGCGGCGAAGACAACCGGCGTTATATGCTCAATGAACTTGGTACGATTGAAGAAACCTGTGATCAACTCGTTAAAGATCTTGCTCTTAGCGAGCAGAACTGGGGGGACATACCGGCTTTATTGCTTAGCCGGAAGGAATTTGGAGATATTTACACTACCGCGTCCAAACAGAATAGCGGGGATATCAGTGATCGCCTGGCCAGGTTAACAGATGATGCAGAAGGTTCAATCGCGTTAGCAAAATGTATGAAAAACAAGGTATCTTCGGGGGAACTCCAGCTGTCGATATGGAACGGAACCAGCTGGGAAAGTCAAAATGCAGCATTTATAGTGAATGAGTCCATGAACTGGCTGCTGCGTATGAGCCTGGAGGGAGACCAGGACTGGTTAACAGCAGCACCAGCGACCAAAGAGCAGTTTCGGCATATGCTTCTCATGTGGCTGAAACAGTAACAGAGCCTGTATGAAAGGTGAGGACCAATGCGTATTTCTGTCGAGCCGGAGTCTCTCCGGACGTTAAGCCGTCAGCTGCAGCATAGTAGCGAAGAATATTTAGCGATAACGAGAACGCTCGATCAAGCGATGAATTCACTCGTTTGGGAGACGTCTCTGAAAGCGGCGGTTATTGATGAATGGCAGTCCGCCCGGAGTTTGGGAGAGCATCTGGGAGCTCTTCTTGCTCAATTGGGCAAGCATCTTCAAAGCAAAGCCGATCAATTTCAAGAAACGGATCATCAGTACCATACGATTCTGGAACACGCTATGATAAGCACCGTATCACCTACAGCACTGTTTGCAGCCTCCGGAATGGATAGTCGAGCGATACTGCCTGAATATGGTAATAACTCTACCGTGATATCCAACCCGAGCTCGGCAGCCGCTGCCGTGGGTATGACCAGTGGAGACAATGGGGATTCAGCCAAACAAGCCGCGCTAGCCGGGCAAAGTTGGACCTTTACAGACCCATCTTCATTTGAAATTGCCAACTAATTCCCTATCTAAAAAATGGGATCAAGGGTATGGAAAATGTTTCAAATTGGGACGTATTGGGTAATTGGAAATTAGGTCTGAGGACATTTTG
Source organism: Paenibacillus solani (assembly GCF_001277345.1). Classification (GTDB taxonomy): domain Bacteria; phylum Bacillota; class Bacilli; order Paenibacillales; family Paenibacillaceae; genus Paenibacillus_AQ; species Paenibacillus_AQ solani. The sequence continues at coordinate 2,813,009 of NZ_LIUT01000001.1, read as the reverse complement.
ATTAAGGTAAGCGCTTGGGCTAAGATTTCAAGTGTCACCAGAAAACGATTTCGAGGAGGTTACATAAATGGCAGGACGTATTTTAATTACGCCGGAACAAGTTGAGCAAGTCGCGAATCAATTTAAGCAAAGCGGTGATCAAAGTCAGCAAATTGTAAACAGTCTGACTCAATCGATCAACGGAATGGAAGGTCAATGGGACGGTATGACAAAGCAGCGCTTTTTCCAGGAATTTCAGGAAGCAAGCCGCTTGATGAACTCCTTCGTTCAAACGCTTGACAGCATTAGCAATGAGCTGAAAGCGATCGCTCAGAAATTCCGTATGGCTGACGAATCCCGTTAATAGCCATTTACGGCTTCAAGATCGCTTTATAATAGTTTAATAGTCATAGTAAACCGGGTGGGAAACAACCCGGTTTTCTTGCAATTTTAGATGAGTAGCGTATGATTTGATATGAATCGAGTTATGCAGTCAGGTAACGGAGTTAAGGAAGGGTGATGTTCATGACATTTCAGCCAAACCCGGGCGATGGGATCGTTATCAATGGAAAGTCTTATACAGTAGGACAGCATCCCGCAGCACCAGGCGTAGCCTATGCCCAGGCAGGAAGGCAAGGAATCGTCTATCAGTTGATTCCTGTGGATGGGCAGCTGCATGAGGCTAAGGCACTTAAAGTGTTTTTTCCTAAATTTAGAATTCCGGCTATGGTTTATCAATCTGAGCATATGGGAAATTATCGCGAAATACCGGGTTTGCAGGTAAGCAGTCGTGAGGTGCTCACTCCCGAAAGAAACGGAGATCTGATAGCGGAATATCCGGATTTACTATACGCGGTCATTATGCCATGGATTCATGGTTGTACTTGGTTCGATGTAATTAGTGATCAGCGTAATCTGGGTCGTTCTGAAAGCCTGATGCTTGCCAAAGCATTGGCAGCCATCGGCTCAAGCATGGAGCAGCGCGGATTAGCGCATTGTGATCTGTCTGCGCCCAATGTCATGCTTCCGTTTTTTTCGGAAGTGAAGCTGCCGGAAGGCGCGGCTGCTGTGGAGCTTGTCGATGTGGAACAGATGTACAGCCCCAAAATGGATCGGCCAGATGTTCTTCTCGCCGGTTCGCCAGGCTATGCAGCCCATCGAACGGTCCATAGCGGGTTATGGAGCGCCTATGCCGACCGGTTCGCCGGTGCCATCATTATTGCCGAAATGCTGGGATGGAGCGATCCGGCTATCGTTAATCGGGCTTGGGGAGAAAGTTATTTCGATCAGCATGAAATGCAGACTCCGTGCGAGCGTTATTTTCTGTTAAAAAAGTCTTTGGGCCAGCGATGGGATACAAAGATTTCAGAATTATTCGGCCGAGCTTGGGATAGCCAAGATTTGAGCAGTTGCCCTACTTTTGGTGAGTGGCTGATTGCACTTTCTTCCTTAAGCGAGGAAGAGGCGGTGATTGAAGAAGCACCTGCCATTAACGGTTCCGAGCCTCAGGCTGAACAATCCAATCACAGCCATGGGGAGCAGGCTGAAGAAGCGAAAGCAGAGATGATTGGATCATTTGGATTGGAGCCTGCCTCCAGAGAAGTCAATGATAATGTGGTTGGACGCTTATTTCATCAAGCACGTGACTTGGAGAAGGCAGGTAATCTTTCAGGTGCGCTTGAAATATTTCGTTCTGCGTATCATTTTGTCAAAAAAGACAGTCCGCTGGAGGTAGAGCTCGCCGCCGCAATACAGGGACTGGAGGAGCAGCTGCGTCCAGATGAAGACTCTTCCAACAAAGGCATTAAAGCATTGCTCTTATCCCGTAAATTCATATTCTCGGCTGCTGTCGCTATCATGATATTGGCCGGCTCCGCCATTACGGTGAATCAGATCCTGGCAGAAAAAGCCGAGAGCCGCCAGCTGGATGCTCAGCGTCTGGCGGAAGAGCAGGCTCAGGAAGCGCGCAGAATCGAGGAAGCGCAGCGCAAGCAGCAGGAAGAGGCTGCCAGGAAAGAAGCGGAGGCCAAGAAAGCCGAAGAAGAACGCTTAAAGGCGGAAGCTGCCAAGAAGGCTGAAGAAGCGGAACAGACACGAAAGGAACAGGAAAAAGCGGAGCTCCAAGCCAAATATGAGAAACAGGCCAAATATGAAGCTTATCTTGCGTCCCTTGAAGAGAAGAAGAAAAAGCAGGCATTACAAGAGAAATATGATAATCAGGCGAAGTACGAAGCCTACTTAGTTCAGCAAGAAGAGAAAAAGAAGCGTGCGGCCCAGGAAGCGGAAGCTGCCAGAGTTGCAGCCGCCAAAGCGGAAGCAGAGCGCAAGGCGAAGGAGAAAGCGAAGGCAGCCGAGCAAGCGCGTGCGGCGAAGATCCAACAGCAGCGCTCTCAGAACGTAATAGAACTGGTTGCCTTATATAATAAAGCATATAATTCACAGGTGGCCGGGAACAAAGACCGGGCTGTGAATGCAGCACGCGAATTTCTTGCCCTGTACAATAAGGATCAGGCCTATTACAAAACCGTTGGTAAAATGAGCAGTCGCCGCAACAACCTGCAGCACTTCTTAAGTGACAACAACCACTGGATACCAAAACTGTAACAAAAGTAAAGATAACGAGAATGCAGGGGTGAATGTTACTCACGATGAACTATACCATTCAAGCATCACAGCGCACGCCAGCGCTAATCATATACCTGATCGATATCAGCGCCTCCATGAATATGCTGATGGAGAACCGCAGACGGATCGATGTTGTATACGAGGCCCTGTCTTTGGCGATAAGACAAATGGTATTCCGATCTACCAAGGGGAATCGTTTGACTCCCAGGTACCGCATTGCGATACTCGCGTACAGCGATGATGTCTATGATTTATTAAACGGTATCAAAGGGATAGATGAAATAGCGGCGATTGGTTCACTTCCTGATTTGACGCCTAAGCGTTTCTCTGATTCGGCTAAAGCGTTCCTTCAGGCCGAGAAAATTCTACAATCGGAGATACCGAATATGCAGGATTGTCCTGCACCGCTTGTATGCCATATGACCGATGGGGTGGCAACAGGCGATGATCCGGAGCCGATTGCCCGCCGAATCATGAGCATGAGCGTGCCGGATGGCAATGTGCTTGTGGAGAATATTTTTATATCGGATCATCTGATGAGCCAGCCGGTATCGGAGCCGCGTCGCTGGAAGGGAATCTTGCCTGATACTTCGTTAGAGGATGAGCATGCGCGGAAGCTGAAGATGATGTCTTCGGTTCTGCCAGAAAGCTATCGTGAGATGCTGGTTGAAGCGGACTATCAACTGAGTCCAGGGGCCTTAATGATGCTGCCGGGCACATGCTCAGAACTGGTGTCCATTGGGTTTCAAATGTCAGCTGCCACTCCGGTAAGGTAAGAGGTCTTGATGAAACGATCATATGCCAGAAGCATAGCGTCTTTGGGAATTGGCAGGAGAGAGGCGCAAGTTGCCTCCTATTATTACGAAAGCAAGCAGACCGGGGAAGAACCGCTTACGAGGATTACAGATTCTTTTACATGCCGTTACGCCTATGGCAGAGCAGCTGAGTCGGTCATGCTCTCCGAGAGGGGACAAGACTACCTTGCGCTAAGGGTAAATGAAGACGTGTGTCATTTTGTATTGTGCGATGGGGTCGGATTGAGTTATCGCGGCGATGTGGCCTCGCGTCTGCTGGGTCAGGGATTAATGAACTGGCTGGAGACAAATGAAGAGTTTACTTCCTCATCACTTGAACGAAGACTGATGGAACTGACTCATGAAGCAGAGAGAGAAGTGAATGCTCTTTCGTTGAGTTCAGAAACGCCGCAGCTCCTCCGGGAAGTTCTGGAGGAGAAGCAGCGCAAGGGCAGCGAAGCTATGTATATATGCGGACGTATAGAGCTGCCTTCAGGATTTCGCCGAAAGGGGAGAATATGGCTGGCTTGGCAGGGTGATTCCAGGGTGCGTTTGTGGCGTCAGCACAAGGAAATCACCTCGCTGCTCGGCGATCGGTTCCACACGGCCGAACGATGGTCCTCAAGGCAAGGACCGATTGGGGGCAGCCCTCATGTATTCTCCAGTAAACTGGAATCTGATATCGGTTATCGGCTTCAAGTATATAGCGATGGACTCCTTGATCTGGACTCCATGAAAGATCCGGTTCCTGATGAACAAGTGCAAGTATTAATGAATGCCCGTCATACAGGCGGGCTGGAAGATGATGCTTCATTTCTCGAGATTATATGGTAGTTTAGAGCAGCACATTGTGCTTATCTTCATATTCAGCTGGGCCTTCGGCCCGGCTTTTTTTGTATCTGCAATTAGAAAATAATTAGATTCATGATTATAAAACTGCTCCTTTTGGGTAATCTTGTGACAGATGAGGGTATATAACGGATGATGATGAGAAGGAGTGAGTCGGACATGAACATGAATGGAGCACATGGTCGCTTTTATGGAAAAACGGCTGTCATTACGGGAGCTGGGTCAGGCATCGGGAAGGCAGCCGCTGTTCAGCTGGCTAAGGAAGGCGCGAATGTTGCCTTATTTGATCTCTTGGATGACCGCACGAATGAAGTGGAATCAGAGATCAATTCCATTCGAGAGGGTGCTGCTAGAGCTTTCGATGTGGATACAACAGATCCCGCACGCGTCGAGAAAGCGATCCTGGAAACGGTAGAGATTTTTGGCAGCATCGATATTGTTTTTGCGAACGCGGGAATCAACGGTGTGTTGGCACCGATTGATGATATGAAACTGGAAGATTGGAATAAAACGCTGAATGTGAACTTGAATGGTACCTTTTTAACGGTCAAGTTTGCGCTTCCTCACCTTAAAAAACGGGGACAAGGGAGCATCATCATTACCAGCTCGGTGAATGGTACCAGAACCTTCTCGAATTTCGGGATGAGCGCTTACAGCACCACAAAGGCAGGGCAGGTGGCTTTCGCGAAGATGGCCGCGCTAGAGCTCGCTCAATTCAAGATCAGAGTCAACGTAATCTGTCCAGGAGCGATATCCACCAATATTGATCAAAGCACGAAGAAGCAGGGAAATCTTGAGGAAATTGCAATTCCGGTGGAATATCCGGAGGGGAGCCAGCCGCTGTCTGACGGACCAGGAACGCCTGAGGAGGTTGCGGATTTGGTAGCATTTCTCGCTTCCGACCAGTCGAAGCATATTACCGGGGCGCAAATTTTCATTGATGGGGCAGAATCACTCTTATAAACGCTGTGAAGCGACAGGATTACCATGAAGAACCTGGCCTCTTGAGCTTGGCATTTTAACGATGCCCCTTTATATTAGAAGTAAGAAGGAAACGGGAGGCTGGGCGAAAATGAGTATGTTTTCCAGATTGGCTGAACAGAAGATTGAAGAGGCGATACGCAATGGCGAGCTGGATGATTTGCCTCTGGCCGGCAAGAAGCTATCGATCGATGATCTTTCGCATATACCCGAGGATATGAGAATGTCCTACCATATCATGAAAAATGCAGGTTATGTACCTGAAGAAGTTACACTTCGCAAAGAGTGCGTCCAGCTTCATGACTTGCTCTCTGCTGCCCGCAATGATGGTGAGCACGAGGAGATCAGACGCAAGCTCAGTGAGAAGCAGCTAAGACTGCAAATGCTGCTGGAACAGCGGGGACTTAGCGGCAGCAGTGTGTTCACGCAGTATGAGACCAAGGTCAGGGAACGCTTAACCCCTGATGAATAACAGACAGCGCCAGTCTTACTTCTCATCTGAGAATGAAAGACTGGCGCTGGTTGTTTGATTTGGATTAAATAGATGGGCTTCGCAAAGGAACCATCATCAAGATTTAAATAGCTGGCTTGTGATAGCATCGGTCATTCTTATTGGTGAAGAGGGAACCTTTGATAAGTCAAAGTGAGGAATTAATTCAGCAGGAGTCACTGGCTCTGGTCGATCCATGAATCCTGCTGTCCAAGCCAACCAGCCGACGATATGTTGCGGCATGATCCCCTGACCGCGAAGAAACGATATACTTAGCCCGCGGCTTCTCTTAGCAAGCCTTCTTCCTTCTGCATCTACCATCAGCGGCGTGTGTGCAAACTGAGGAGGCTGATAGCCTAACGCTTGATATAAGAGAAGCTGGCGAGGAGTGGAATCCAGAAGATCGGACCCTCGTAATACATGAGTGATGCCCATTAATGCGTCATCCACAACTACTGCTAGTTGATATGAGATGATGCCATCGGCTCTGCGTACAACAAAATCTCCCCCGTCAGATAGCTGACTGTTCTGCTCTCCAGCGATGCCATCAATAAACGAGACGCTGGTTTGAGGTACACTCATTCGCAGGGAAGGTGTCTTACGCAGCTCTCTGAGGGCAGCTTCTTTCCCGGACAGATCCCTGCAAGTTCCCGGGTAGCGCAAACCTTCTGAAGCAATACCATGTGGAGCACGAGCAGCCGCTGCAATATCAGCCCGGCTGCAGTAGCAGGGATACAGAGCCTCCGATTCCTTCAGCTTTTCTATTTCCTGTTCATATAACGAGAGACGTGCGGCCTGATGATAAGGTCTACTCGGACCCCCACAGCTAGGACCCTCATCCCAGTCCAAGCCGAGCCACTCCAAATCTCTCATGATCTGAGTAGCCAGCTCCCGGCGAGAACGTTGAACGTCAATGTCTTCAATGCGGAGTACGTATAGACCGTTCAAACTTCTCATTTGCAGCCATCCGAGTAAAGCGGTTAACGCGTTGCCAATATGCATTTTGCCTGATGGCGTCGGGGCAAAGCGACCGCGAAATGTGGCATGCTGCTCCATACATTTCACCTTCCGACTCGTTGTCATGATGTGTCTACAAGATGGTTCTTCTTATTGTAGCGTATTTGGTTCGCTTCTTTCCAGTTTGTAAACCATGCTTTTGCCCTTGACGTCAAACGGCACTTTAATATAATTAAGGAACTATAGCATTGATAATTGATTAGCATATCGGAGATGTGTCCATGACTGAGCTACCGATTCACCGCGTGATTCCACAACTGAAATTAACTTTATCTCAAAGAAATAACGCCGTTCTGATCGCTGAACCGGGAGCAGGCAAGACGACACAGGTGCCTCTTGCACTTCTCAACGAATCTTGGCTTGAAGGCAAGCGGATCATCATGCTGGAGCCCCGAAGAATTGCAGCCCGCGCAGCCGCAAGCTTCATGGCTTCTACCTTGGACGAAGCTGTGGGAGAAACCGTCGGCTATCGGGTACGGATGGACAGCAAGATTAGCAAGAACACTCGCATCGAAGTCGTGACGGAAGGCGTCATGACGCGCATGCTGCAGGAGGATCCTGAATTAATCGGCATCGGCATGATTATTTTCGATGAATTTCATGAACGGAATTTGCAGGCCGATATCGGTCTCGCCCTTGCACTGGAATCGCAAACGGTACTTCGGGAAGACTTAAGGCTGCTGGTCATGTCCGCTACCTTGGAGGCAGAGCCGGTTGCGAAGCTTCTGGGTGATGCCCCGGTTATCCTTAGTGAGGGCCGCGCTTTTCCCGTGTCTACTCATTATTTGCACTCCATCTCTCTGGATGAAATACATAAAGGTGCTGCTAACGCTATCCAGCGTGCACTCTCCGAACAACAAGGCGATATTCTTGTATTCTTGCCGGGTGCTCGAGAAATCAGGCGGACCGCTAATGAATTAACGAAAAAGGAACTCGGCAACGATATCGTTATACGTGAGTTATATAGTGCGCTTCCTGCGGAACGGCAGGATGAAGCTATACGATCTGATTCGAACGGCAGACGTAAAATTGTTCTGGCAACTAGCATTGCTGAAAGCAGCATTACCATTGATGGGATCAGGACGGTCGTAGACAGCGGTTATATGCGTACTGAGGTGTTCTCGCCGAGAACGGGTTTGCCGCAACTGATCACAAGACGCTGTTCAAGGGCATCGGCAGATCAGAGAAGGGGAAGGGCAGGACGGCTGTCAGCCGGTACATGCTATCGCATGTGGAGTGAGGAAGAGCATCGTCACTTGCCGGAGAGCACCATTCCAGCGATTAAGGAATCTGATCTGGCCCCTCTAGCTTTGGAATTGGCTGTATGGGGGACACGTGACCCGGCGGAGCTTGCTTGGCTTGATGTGCCTCCCCGTTCAGCTTATATGCAGGGTCAAGCATTGTTAATGCAGTTATCCGCTCTGGACGAGTCGGAGCATATCACCCAGCATGGACGTAAGATGGCGCTTCTTGGACTTCATCCTCGGCTGGCTCATATGCTCCTGAAGGCTGAAGAAATAGGTGAGGCTTCATTAGCTATTCGGATTGCCGTATTGCTTCAGGAACGTGATATTCTGGGCAGAGGTCTTGCGGTGGGAGATCAGGACCTGCGCACACGTGTCGAGCGGCTGCTTATGTATGAACAGCAGGGTCACCAAGCTGTTGAAGGAGATTCGGCTAAGGAGAGTGTGCTGCAGAGGATGAAGTTAGAGATCAAGAAGCTCCATGCGGGGCTGCATTTAACATATACAACGAGCGGAAAGCTGGATCTCTGCGGATTACTGCTCTCCTTCGCTTATCCGGACCGGATTGCAAAGAACAGAGGGGGGAATGGATTTCTCATGCGTAGCGGCCGGGGCATCAGATTAACCTCGGCGCAGCCCATGAGCCGTGCTCCATTTATAGTGGCGGCAGCCGTTGATGACCAAGGTGCAGACGGAATTATTCAGCTTGCAACCGAATTAAACGAAACATGGCTTGATAAGTATTATCACGGTGAGATGGAACAGTATAAGGAAGTTCTATGGGATTCAGCATCAGGCAGCATCAGAGCAAGATTGAAGCTGATGCTCGGAGCTATCGTGGTGAAGGAACAAGCTTATCCGAATCCGTCCGGAGAGGAAGTTGGGCGGGCACTGCTGCAAGGCATCAGGCAGGAGGGGCTTGGGCTGCTTCAGTGGAGCAAGGCTGCGCTTCAGCTTAGAGAGCGGATGGCCTTTATGCATCGACATGATCCTCAGGGCAAGTGGCCCGATGTTTCGGATGATGGCCTGCTGGAGCAAGCGGATGAATGGCTCCTTCCTTATGTGGATGGATTGCGGAATCGTCATGATATTAGGCGCCTTGCCCCGGGCACTCTCTTGGAACATATGCTCAGTTGGGAGGAGAAGCAGCAGCTTCAGAAGGAAGCACCCACCCATATCAGGGTTCCGAGCGGATCCATGATCCCGATTAACTACAGTGACCCGGAACAACCATATCTGGCAGTTCGCCTGCAAGAGATGTTTGGGCTGCAGGATACCCCTCGTATTGCTTGTGGAAAAGTCGCGCTTACTATTCATCTGTTGTCACCAGCGCAAAGACCTGTACAAGTCACATCGGATCTGCCAAGCTTCTGGCGCAATGGATACTATGAGGTGAAAAAGGACTTAAAGGGCAGGTATCCGAAGCATTACTGGCCAGAAGATCCCTTGGAAGCAATCGCAACCCGTCGGACCAAGCCGAAACCGTGACATCATCTTGGACACGTTTAAAATAACCTTCAGTCGGGTAATGTTAAAAAGAAAGACCACCGATTAGGAGGGTTTATCATGGAGAAGAAAATGGTTGGGGTATTCCGTTCCGAACAGGAAGCAGCCAAGGCAATTGAGCAGCTTCAACGGCATGGTATTCCGAATGATGCCATTTCGATCATAGCAAAAGATAAACGTGAAGCCGAGGCGATCGCGGAGCAGACAGGAACCATGGCACCCGAAGGTGTGGCTGCAGGTGCAGCAACCGGCGGCATACTAGGAGGAACAGCAGGTTTGCTGGCAGGCTTGGGAGCTTTGGCCATACCTGGCATTGGCCCGATTTTAGCAGCAGGCCCCATTGCAGCTACGCTTGCGGGCGCAGCAGTCGGTGCAGGAACCGGTGGATTGGTAGGGGGCTTCATTGGTCTTGGTATTCCGGAGGATGAGGCAAAAGAATATGAGTCCTATATAGATCAGGGTCGTATCTTAGTCATGGTAGACGCCGATCAAGAAAATACAGGCATTTACGATATATTCCGCGATTATGATGACAGATATGGGGAACGAAACGGGGCGGTTTCTCAAGATCGGGAAGATACACTGCCACCAGGTGGAACTTATCTGCTGTAAGAAACATAGACCGGTTCCGGTAAGGAACCGGTTTTTTAATGAGCACTGGCATTTTTGGTGCGTACATAACCTTCAGAAAGTAGGATCGTGCTGGTGATAACATGATCGTCCGTAATAATTTGGATTACCTGATGACGGGCCAAGTACCTTACAATGAGTATATAATTACTGAACCAAGCTAAGCTGAGAGGAGAGCGGTATGTCCAAAGAGAGAATACCGGAAATTGAGCGACTGCGAGGACTAGCTTTTCTGGCCGTAGTTTTGCAGCACTCCATTGCCAATTATTCTGTAGCTCCGGGAATGACAGCAGACGATGGATTGGGGATGGCAGTCCTTCTGATGGCAACAAAATTTGCTGTTCCCGTCTTTATTTTTATTACCGGCATGGTGCTGTTTTATAATGATAAGGGATCATTGCATTACGGCAAATTTATAAAGAGGCGTTTCGGTGATATTTATGTCCCGTTTGCTGTATGGACCTTAATTACGCTATTATTTAATCATAAGTTTAATCCTGTTCGGCTTGATGATTGGAAATACCTTGGGGAAGTATGGTTAACAGGGAAATCGAGCTCGCATTTTTGGTATATTATTATGTTGTTTCAATTCTATTTGTTGTACCCGCTGTTTCGATCCGCTATTTTGGGAATAAAAGAACGCTGGAATTGGAGAACACAGTTAGCAATCTTGATTTTATCCGGATTGATGTACGTGGGTTTAACGGGAATTATTAATGATATCGGCCAATGGATGGGCAGCCTGAATATACCGGTATGGAGCGATCTGTTCACAACCTATGCGGATCGGAATGCTCTATATTATTTCTTTTATTTTGCGCTCGGAGCTGCAGCCGGGTTATACCATGACTCCTGGAATAAATGGCTGCAGAAGGCCCGGCCCGTCATATGGATCGTGTTCGTGTTTATGTTTGGATATATGCTTATTCAGGCCGTGAATGAGATTCGTTCAGCTGAAAATGGCGTAATTACGTTCTATTCATTATCATTGCTCAAGCCCTCGATGGCTATCTTTCTAATCAGCTCCATCTTGGTCATGTATGATGTTGCTGGTTGGGTCTGCCGTTATGCGGGAGGGGGAGTGAATACACTTCTAACCTCTATTGGGATATACTCCTATGGAGCTTATCTGATGCATCTGTTGACCCTGCGTATAAGCTATGTCGTGGATGAATCCCTGCTGATTCACATGCCACCGTTTGTTCGAATCCTTGCCTCTTGGCTCATTAGCGCAGCTGCTGCTTATGGCATCACGCGCCTGCTTGCTAAGCTGCCGTTCGGAAAGTGGCTGGTCGGAATTGCGGGCCCAAGGCAGCATCATCATAGACGGCGAACCGGCGGCAAATCGCAGCCATCAACCAATACAGGCACATCGGCTGGCATATAGCCTACAAAGCCACCCTCTAAGGGTGGTTTTTTTGTTGAGGATGAACCTCCGTGAGTCGCTAAACCCAACCATCCAAACGACAACAGATGAATAATTAATCATTATTAAAATACAACATATGAAAAATTCATAACAGAAACCATGAATAACATTCTCGCATCATTCCAGCTATACACCAAAGCTTCGAACGTTTCAATTACCTTCTTCATGGTTTAAAAGAGTAGAATGAACCCTATTGTGCAAACTGGGAAACTGCGAGTTATAATGAGGGATATTATGGATTTTCATTAGTCGCATGAAGGGGGAGGCGTACCGTGGCATTTATGATTGCTCAGCGCGCTTTTATTAAAGTTTATCTCATCACCAAGGTTGAACAACAGCGAGGCTACGGATATCAGATGCTGGAGGAACTGCGGCAAGAGTTCAAGAGCTATGGATATTCACCGCCGCAGAGCGAAATTTATCGGGCACTGCATGAATTGGTTCAGGAAGGTGTTCTATACCGTACCAAGCAGTTGAAGGGGAATGACCCCCGGGTGGATTTTCAGGAAATCGTTCTTTATCATTTTACAGACGAAGGTGCAGAGAAGGCCAAGCTTTATAAGAAACAGGTAAAGACGGATTTGGACCGATGCCTGGGGATTCTTCACAAAGCGGTTAATGATAACTTTTAGGGTACTAACGGAATGGAAGCAGCCAAAGGAGGAATGACCTCGTGAGCAAAAAACTGCGCTTTGGAATTATGAGTACGGCCCGTATTGCAAGAAATTCGATGATCCCAGGCTTATTGAAATCGGAACGCTGTGAGATCGGGGCAGTTGCAAGCAGGAATGCGGAAAAGGCATGCGAGCTCGCAGAACGATATCATATCGGAAAATATTACGGATCTTATGACGAGCTTTTGCTCGACCCTACGATTGATGCTGTGTATATTCCGCTGCCGAATCATCTTCACAAGCCTTGGACCATCAAAGCTGCAGAAGCTGGAAAGCATGTTTTGTGTGAGAAACCAGCAGCCTTGACGGAAGCAGATGTAAGGGAAATGGCGGAAGCAGCCAAAACACATAATGTGCTATTTGCAGAAGCTTTTATGTACCGGTATCATCCCAAGCATGCCCGTGTTCGAGAAATTATTGAGAGTGGAGAGATTGGTCAGCTTCGAGGGATTCATGGATCTTTTACCTTCAACAATGCGGAGGATAAGGGGAATGTCCGCTACAGTAAAAATATGGGCGGAGGTTCTATCTATGATGTGGGGTGCTATCCTATTTCAGCTGCGCGCATGATTTACGGACAGGAGCCAAAGGCTGTAACAACCCATGCTTTCTTCTCGGAGGATCATGACGGAGTAGATATGATGGTGCATGGAATGATGGAGTTTGGGAATGGGCTCGGACTTACATTTGAATGCGGCATGTGGACTTACTCCCGGTGTTCATTAGAAATCGCGGGAACCGATGGCAGAATCGAGCTTCCTTCAGCTTTCGGCTGGGAGCGGATGGAGGATATGGCCCAGATTTTCATTCATACCGCAAAGGGCACGCGCGAGGAGAAGGTCGGAATATATAACCATTTCGCACTGCAAGCGGATGCCATGGCGGCTGCTGTGATGGATGGTACTCCGCTCCCTTATGGCCCGGAAGATGCCATCTGCAATATAAGGGCAATCGAAGCGTGTCTGCAATCAGCAAGATCCTCGTCTCGAGTAGAGATCATGTAATCTGTGGAATGTTGAATTCCGAAAGTTATATCTCTGGTTACGAAGAAATTTGTCCTATTAATAAAAGCTGGTACCTGAGCAGGTACCAGCTTTCGTTTAGCTTTCTAAGCTCATACATCCTTCTTGTAGTCGTCTTGTCCAGGCTTAACAGACATGCCGGGCGAAGTAGACGTACCGTAGTCTTCCACGGCTTCCCAAGCGTCGGCGTCATCGAATTTACCATCAGCCCTTTGACGGTTAATTCCTGCTCCTGACGGAGGCGGAGTCATCACGCTTTCTTCAACCGGCCGATCGTCACTTATATCCTTTCGCGGAGTATCTTCAACACAATAGGCGGTATAAGGTAAAGCCTCCAGACGTTCATATGGAATTTCACGTCCGCAGATTGCGCAAATCCCATATTGTCCCTCGTCCATTCGCTGTAAAGCGGAGTTAATCTCATCCAATTCTTCAGAAAGTGCTTCTTCAATTGCCATGTCCCGTTCGCGTTCGAAAACTTCGGTCCCAACGTCTCCGGGATGGTTATCAGCGGCGCTCAGTTCCCCCGTGGAATCCCGCAAGGAGGCGTCCCGGATAGTTTCATCCCTGGAGTCCAATTGCTTCTTCAATCGTTCTTTGTCGCTGAGCAACCGTCTTCGCAGTTCATTGTATTGTTGTTTTGTAATGGAAGTCATAATCTATAGTCGCTCCTCTCCAGTATGGTTGCACTCTAAAAGTTCTTAATGTAAATCAATACCCGAAAAGGATTGGTAACAATCACATGAATCATGGCGAAGGCAGCCTGCTGTTTTTGGAACATTCTCCAAAAAAGACCCCGAGTATTTTATTCATCGTGCTGAATATGATATAAACAAAGATAGAGAGAAAGCTCAAAAAGTAGGATTGTGCTAATATTTGGAGGTAAATCAATATGGATGAACACATGAAACGCCGTTTGGATAAACAGAAAAAGCTATTTCGGCAGCTAGGCATTCAACTGGACGCTTTGTCTATCCATGAGAAGGATTTTTCGAATAAACTGAGAGGATATGATCAGGAGGAAGTGGATTCCTTTTTGGATGAAGTAATTCAAGATTATGAGCGTTTCTATGCGACCATATCTGATCTTATGGATAAATGGCAGGAGCAGCAGATTACCATTCGCGATCTCAAGGCAGGGATTAAGCCGGAGGCTGAACGTCCGGCATTGAATCCGGAAGAGATTGAAGAAACTGTTGCGAAGCTGGAAGCAGACTTGCATTTGCTTAAGAAACAAATCCGCCCTGAACAACGATTTTATATTGACTGATCCATTACATATGAAAGTCTCTTTAGGTATCGCGTAAACCACACGAGGCCCGTCATTGGCCGCGTGTGGTTTTGTTGTTCTGGCGCATTGTATTAAGCCATGGCGGTTCAGGATGAGAAGGCTCAGAGGCTGTGGGCATCCACTCTTTATCCTGCGGAGCAAGGTTATGGTTGCCGTATGTATGAGTTTGCTTGGATGAAACCTCTTTTTGTGGGATCTTTGCCTCCTGAAGCGAGTATGACCATGCCGGTCCAATATCCATTTGTTGTGGATGCTGAGCGCTATAGATCAAGAGAAGAATCGTATTGGAAGTTAATGAGGTCAGCCAATGGCACCAGCCTGCCGGTGCATGTAATACTTGGCCGGATTCGGCCAGAATTAGACGGACTCGTTGATCTCCCGGATCAATTAAGGAATAACTGATTTCGCCCTGAATGACATAGCATAATTCGTCGCAGTCCGGATGGCCATGAGGAGAGAGGCCTTCTCCCCGTCCGAGATGGATTTCTGACATATACATCCCTTGCAGAAGGGGAAGCTCTTGTGATGACACAGCTGCAGCTCCATGGCTGGCTTTACCCTCAGCCTGCTTTCTTGGATTGGATATATGCTTTGTCAATGCAGTATCGCCGACTTTATTTTTAAGGTTATCATTTTGAGGCCACCTCCAACTTTTATATCTTTAGGCTCTTATCTTGCTAAGCAGCGGGAGTATAATTTGATTAATACAACATATGCAAATTAATATATAAATCTGACTGCCTAAGACTAAAGTATCATTGATAGAATGGATAAGGGTTTTGCTTGTAAACCATTTTCATAACAATTACTATGAGAATATGAGCAGACTAATTTTGACAGATGATAAAGGGAGGTTAGCCGCTTGTCTAACAACCTGAAATTCAACATTCGCAGCAAGATCGTTTTCGGATATTTATTAATACTATTGTGTTTCGGAGTTTTTCTCTGGATTGTATCACTCCATATCTCTTCATTGCAGGAAGAGGCGGATTTTATAGAGGTCCATGATATCGAAGTACATAATCTTACACATGAGATCGAGAAAGATTTGCTGAACATGGAAACCGGCCAAAGAGGTTTTGTCATCACAGGCGATGACAGCTACCTCGAGCCCTTTAATCAAGCCCTGTCGGCCTGGCAGATCAAGTACAACAAGCTGTACCAGCTTGTCAGTGATAATCCAGAGCAGGCCAATCATCTTGAGAATATCAAAGAGAACATCAAGGAATGGATTACGGTCGCCGGCCAGCCGGCAGTACAACTCAAACAGCTCGGACAGGATGAAGAAGCACTTCACTTCTTTATTAACGATCCAGGTCAGCAAACCATGAAATCCATTAATGAGCTATTCCTCTCTTTTAGAAGTAAGGAACGTGAGCTAACCACCTACAGAATTGAGGAAATGAAGGATAGCAACACCCGTTTATTATATCTGATGTACCTGCTGTGGGCTGGAGCCGCTGTGATTACGATATGCGCAGCCTTGCTTATATCCAAAAGTATTGTAAAACCAATATCCATGGTGACCCATATTATTTCCGATATTGCCAAGGGCGGTAATATGTCGCAAAGGATACGTGTACGGTCAAACGATGAAGTCGGCCAATTGGCGGACACAACCAATGAACTGTTGGCCCATGTTGGAAGGCAGAACTGGGCCAAAGATCATGTTTCGTTAATGTCCACGCTCCTCCAATCATCTGACCGCGTGGAGACCGCCGTCCAATTCTTCATTCATAAGCTGGCGGGGATTTTGAAACTGCCCTATGGTGCCGTATTCATTAATAAGGAAGGAATTGGGCTGGTAAAGGCAGCAGCCTTTGCCGATCCTGATGGAGAGCCATGGAACAAGGTCCGAGATCGTTTTCTGCCAGGAGAAGGTTTGGTGGGGCAATGCATGCTGGAACAGAGAATGATTATTGTAGATGATATTCCTCCCAATTATGTACGGATCGAATCGGGGCTGGGTGATGCTGAGCCGAGCACGCTCCTGCTTGCACCTGTCATGTTTGAAGGACAAGTTCTTGGCGTGATAGAATTGGCTAAGTTTCAGCCATTTGACGAGCTGGAAATACAGCTGCTGGAGCAACTTAATCAACAGCTTGGGGTAACCTTAAATTCAATTCAGAGTAAAATGGAAATTCAACAATTATATCATGAGTCCCAATCCTTGAATGAAGAGCTGCAAAGTCAAACCGAAGAATTGCAGACACAAACGGAGGAGCTTCAAACTCACACCGCTGAGATGCATATGTTAAACGAGCGACTAGGCGCCCAGAAGGAAGCCGCACAAATAGCAGCCAAAGAACTGGAGAAATACGCTAAGGAGCTGGAGAAAAGCTCTAAGTATAAATCTCAATTTCTGGCGAATATGTCTCATGAGCTGCGGACTCCGCTCAACAGCATGCTCATACTTTCTCAGATATTGGCTGAGAACAAACAAGGTAACCTCTCTGAAGAAGAGCAGCAGTATGCCTCTGTTATTCATAACTCGGGCAGTGAATTATTGAATCTGATTAATGATATTCTGGATTTGTCCAAGGTAGAAGCAGGAAAGCTGCAAATTGACATGAGCCTCGTTAATTTGACTGAAATTCCTGAATTAATGGAAGGATATTTTTCGAAGAGCGCTGAATCTAAACATCTGAATTTTAATATCGAAATGGCGGACGACCTCCCTGATATGATATACAGTGATGGGATGCGGCTCCATCAAATTCTGCGCAACTTGCTCTCGAATGCGATTAAATTTACCGAGAAAGGCAGCGTCACATTACAGGTGCAGAAGATGGATTCCATCGTAACAGCAGATTTTATGATAAATGGTGAAGTTATTGCTTTTTCCGTTGAAGATACGGGGATTGGAATTTCGGAGGAACATTTAATGGCGATCTTTGAAGCGTTCCAGCAAGGGGAAGAGACGACAGCCAGAAGATTTGGCGGGACGGGGCTCGGATTATCCATCTCGCTGCATCTGGCTAAGCTGCTGGGCGGTTATATAACCGTGGAGAGTAAGGAAGGGGTTGGCAGCAAATTTGTCTTGTATCTGCCATTGCTTACGGAGGATAGTCAAACCGACAATCTCTTTATGCTGCCGGAAGTGGCTGCTACCGCGAGTACATCCAGCTTGAATGATATTTCAATGGAGGACTACGGGGCGGATGAAATCAAGCGATTGGCACACAAAACGGTCTTGATCGTAGACGATGATATTCGGAACGTATATCGTTTAACCAATGCACTTGAGAAACTCCAGATGAACGTACACACAGCACATAATGGATTTGAGTGTTTGGAGCTGCTCAACAAGCATCCAAATACGGACGCGGTATTGCTGGATATGCTCATGCCGGAAATGGATGGAGTAGAAACATTGAAACGGATTCGTGAGAATCCGGAATGGTCAGACCTTCCCATTATCGTCATGACCACGAATAAAACGAGCAATAATGAGCAGCTTATTACTAGCGGTGCGAATGATTCTCTTCATAAGCCTATCCATATTGATGAAGTGATTCATATACTTCAAAATTGGATTGCGGTGTAAGCCGGCATCGTCAAATCAGGGGTAGAATTAGAGGGGAGATCCCTATAGATGGCTGCGTTTTGGCCATGTCAGATGTTGACGAATGCTAGAGAATTGTTTTATGATGGAATCATAGTTTGAACAAAAGACGGCGTGTTACCTTAATAGGGCATGAGCCAAGAAGAGACACTTTCATAAGGGGTCTTTTCTTGGCTTTTATTTTTTTGCAAGAAACTCTCCTGGCTATTGGATCCTTCGGCGGTTCACTGATTAAACTTAAAGGAAAGGGGGAAGATAATGGGCGGGATCGAGTTGTTTACAGTTGTACGCGTTATCGGTAACAATGTCGTGATGGTGACTGGTGGCAAGAAGGAATCAGAGTATGTCATTCTGGGCAAAGGAATCGGCTTTGGCGCAAAAGCAGGCGGTATTATTGCTTCGGATGATAAGCGGATTGAGAAGCTATTCAGACTGGAGGATCAGGATCAATGGAGCCAGGCGCATCATCTGCTCGAAGAATTTGATCCGCAGGTCTTGGAGATTACGGATCAGATACTTAACCTGATTGGACAGGAATTTCCCGGCACTCTAAATGATAAAGTGTATTTGGCCCTGCCCAGCCATATCCAATTTACGATATACAGGATTCGTAAAGGTATGGATATCATCAATCCTTTCCTTGAAGAGACCCGGATCAGCTTTCCCAAGGAATATGATATCGCCGTCAGGGCAGCAGAGCTCATCAGCCATGCTTTCCATATTGAGGTTCCTGAGGACGAGATCGGTTTCCTGACCTATCATGTGTATTCGGCTGTTAGCCATGTGCCCGTTGGCCATTTGGTGAAGGCATCGAATGTGGTTGGAAAATTGGTTAAATATATAGAAGAGGAACGGAAAATCTCGTTTGATCGCGGAAGCATGGATTATGTTCGTCTTCTTATGCATTTGAGATTTTCGGTAGATCGAATCTTGAATCAAGAAATCCATGTGGACAATCCGTTCGCGGAGCAAATCCGCACCAAGTTTCCTTACGAATACGATCTGGCCACCCGACTCTCGGCAATGATGGAGCATGAGCTTGGCAAGAAGGTTCTCGAAGCGGAGGTTTGCTTTCTCGCAATGCATCTATATCGTTTATTCACAGGTCGACTACAGCAAAAGAATCAACAACCTAGGGAGGAATCTTAACATGTTTGATCGTTGGAAAAAGAAAAAAACAGCAACTGCTATTCAAGTCACAGCCCCAGTAACGGGGAAAGCCGTACCTTTAGCACAAGTCCCCGATGAGGCGTTTGCTGGCGGACATATGGGCAAAGGGATCGCCATTGAGCCTTCAGAGGGCAAATTGATAGCGCCTTTTGATGGTACGGTTGCCCATGTCATCAAATCCAAGCACGCCGTGATGCTGGAGGATCCAGCAACTGGTCTGCAGTATTTGTTCCATATCGGTATCAACACAGTAGGTTTAAAAGGTGAAGGATTTACGAGCCATGTGCAGGCAGGCGATCAGGTGAAGTCGGGACAGACGCTCATCGAATTTGACATGGTTGCTATTCAAGCTGCAGGTTATCCAACCATTACACCGATCATCGTAACCAATGCGGATGAACTGGCTTCCAATGTAGAAAGTCAGACAGGTGATGTCGTAGCAGGACAAGATACCGTTCTGACCATTGAATTAAAGTAGTTCGATTGTAGGAGAAAAAAAGTAATTGGTCATTGACAAAACAAGAAGATGTAGATTAAGATATCAACATCAAATGAATACGTTTTAAGGCGTGTTACCATAAGCATGGGCATGAGCCAAGAAGAAACGGACTATTTTTTATATAGTCGCCGTTCTTCTTGGCTTTTTTTGTTGACATTGAGTTCGAGATGGCCAACAAAACGGTCGGAAGTCCCCATATCGTAAATAACAGAATGACCGGATTCATGCTGCCTTAAAATGATGAATACAATACAGGGACTCTTAAGGAGGAGGATTTACTGAGGTTTGTTCCCCGAATGAAAGGGAAGAAATGGTGATTCATTCGATGCATTATGTAAACGGTTTCAAATCAAAGCTAAATTATTGAAGTTGAAAGGATGATTGAGAATGCTGGCTAAATTACAAAAGCTGGGTAAGTCCCTTATGCTGCCGGTGGCAACATTGCCTGCTGCAGGTATCTTGCAGGGTCTTGGATTAATTGACTATCAAAAAGATATACCGTTGGGAGCTCTCGGAGCTTTTCTGAATCAATATGTAACTCCATTCATGACTTCCGGGGCACTTGCAATTCTGGATAATTTGCCGATTATCTTCGCGATCGGTGTTGCGATCGGATTCGCCGGAGACGCCGTTGCGGCTCTGTCCGCATTGATTGGTTATTTGGTGCTGACACGGGTGTTGGAAAAAGTACCTTTGCAAATACCTTTTATTGCAGATGATGTAAAGTTAAATATGGGTGTGCTCGGCGGTATTTTGGTAGGTTTATGGTCCGCGTATTTGTTTAATAAATATCACAAAATTAAACTGCCGGATTGGCTTGGTTTCTTTGCCGGCAAGCGGTTCGTGCCTATCATTACGGCTGCCTCTGTTATGGTTTTAGCTGCCTTAGTAGGTATGATCTGGTATCCAGCTCAGCTCGCTATTACAGCTTTTGGTAACTGGATTGTAGGACTTGGTGGAATCGGAGCATTCCTCTTCGGCACAGCGAACCGATTGTTAATTCCTACTGGCTTGCACCATGTTCTTAACACGATTGCCTGGTTCCAAATTGGTGATTTCACGAACGCTGCTGGTCAGGTTGTTCAAGGTGACTTGACCCGATTCATGAATGGAGACAAATCGGCAGGTATGTTCATGTCCGGATTCTTCCCGATCATGATGTTTGCAGTGCCTGCAATAGCGCTGGCCTTCATCCATACAGCAAAGCCATCCAAACGTAAGTTGGTCGGTTCTCTTGTGATCAGTTCGGCAGTTGCTTCGTTCTTGACCGGTATTACAGAGCCGCTAGAATTTGCGTTTATGTTCCTCGCTCCTGTACTGTACATTGTGCATGCGATTTTGGTAGGTCTATCAGGTTTAATCATGTACTTGCTGGACGTACACTTGGGCTTTGCCTTCTCGGCAGGTATGATTGACTATCTCTTATATCTGAAGCTGTCCACCAATGCATGGCTGCTCATTCCTGTTGGTCTGGCTTTCGGGGTACTGTATTACTTCCTTTTCCGGATCATCATCGTAAAGTTTAACCTGAAGACTCCAGGTCGTGAAGATGATGAAGACGAGGTGGTAGATGATGCGTCTGTCGGAAATCCCGCTGCTGCTATATCCGGAGAATCAAAAGCGGCCAAAGTCCTTGCAAATATCGGCGGACCTGAGAACATTACGAGCATTGATGCTTGTATCACACGTCTGCGTCTCGTAGTTAAGGATGAGAAGGCTGTTAAAGATTCGGAGTTGAAAAAGCTCGGTGCTTCTGGCGTCATGCGCCTGGGGCAAGGTGCGGTTCAGGTTGTATTCGGACCTCAAGCGGAATCCATTAAGGATGAAATTAAAAAGATGATGTAAATCCTTGAAGCAGCTGCTTCTAATAGAAGAAACCCGGTACTTTTTTAAAGTGCCGGGTTTCTTTTTTTGAATTTATAAAACATTTATCGATTCAAATTTTTGCGCTGCCCCCAATATCGGAGGTTCACGTCGATGTTAAGCTTAAGCGGCGTTTCGTCATTGATCTCTTCTTTTTGTTCCGCCAGATTTCTCCATAGATTTGGATGGGTTCGATACAGTTGAAGAGATAGTCCGTAAGGGTCCGCATTTAAGGAGGCTGCTTTCAAAAACGTGTTAAACATTTCTTTCTGTAGAGCCTTTTCGGTTAATCGCTTCATTTCCTGGATGCTGACTTGACTATACATAGTTTGTACCGTGCCAGTTGCTTTGAGATGAATTTGATAAGAGACTTCCTCCCCTTTATGGATAACATCAATCGAGGACTGAGGGTCTCCCAAACGTATGCTTCCGGCAACACCTTCGTCGGATTGTACGACAATAGAAGCACTGGTTGCCTGAGTGGCTAACCAGCGAAGACCTAACAAGTCTGACCGGCTCAGCCACCCCATAAGCTTCTTGTGCTTGATAAGAAACCCGCCGTTAACTTCAAGGATCGGGTGCTGCTTCAAATTCTCTGACCAGTTTTGATTCGTAATATGAAGAGAGGGCAATACCACGGTGGCGGCTTTTTCACGATACTGCCGAATGAAATTGACGAACTGTATCGGACGAATGAACGAGAACTGAGCATAGCTTTCTTTAGGTTCATGAAGCAGGGAATGAAGTGGAGATAACTGGAAAAATGGCGATACCGAGAACAAATCCTCCATATTGTCCTTAGTGCCATATATCCATTTGGTATACCGTATTTCCTGCGAACGATTCGTCAGGTCAAATACCTGAGATAAACGCTCGGGATCGAGCACGGCTTCCGATAAGACTAATGCGGTAACATGTCCCCACGACATTCGCTGCTGATTCGTTGTGTACAAATCGATTAGAGCACCAGCCAGCGTAGATCCTTTCCCTCGGCCTACCCAGATCGGTGCCTGATCTGTCTGCTTACTGTCCTGTTGCTTGGCAGCCGTAGCAAAATCCAGCATTTGGACGTATACGATGTATTGCCCATCCTTGTAATCGACGCCAAGCGCCGTAATATAGTTGATATCCTGCACTTCTTTGTTATCCCAGCAGCCAGTGAGCAAGAGGGATATGAAGCATAACATTACCAGGGTCCGTTTCATAATGCGCCGCCTTTTTTCCTTTTTCCAGGATATCGCATGAGATTGCGAATAATTCTGGATAAGGAAAACGGAGAAAATGGAGCAAGAAAAGGCTGGCCATAGGGCTTATGGTTAGCGGCATATTGAACCATCATGAAGATGGCAATGAAAAAGCCGAACAGACCGAATATCGAGGATAAAGCGAGAACAAAAAACCGCAGTATCGTTTGGGTGACCACAAAATCCTGATTAGAATGAGTGGAACCGGCAACAAAGGAAAGTGCGCCGATGACCGTCATCGTCGGTGAGAAAAAACCACCTCGAATCGCAGCATCACCAATAATGATCCCGGATACAACCGTAATCGTGGAAGCAATGGGAGAAGGCATCTGCATTCCGGCTTCCCGCAGCAGAGTGAGCAAAAACAGGATGACCAGCATCTCAATACCGGTAGGTATAGGCATTCCTAAACGGGTATTGGCAACAGTCGCCAGCAGCGGGAATGGAATCTGATCTTGATGAAATGATACAAGCGTAATATAAAACCCCGGAAGCAGGATGGATATCAGGAAACCGATCAGTCTGAGTATCCTCCATGGAAATACGAAATAAAAAGGCATCTGGGGATCTTCGGCGGCAAACAGCAGCTGCATAAAACTGGCGGGTGCAATCAACACAACGGGGCATCCCTGCATCAGGATGATTAATCGGCCGCGAGTCAATGAATCATAAGCAAGATCGGTTCTGCCTGTGTAATCAAACATCGGAAGGATGGTAAATCGGTAAGGAGATAGGATCTCGACCAGTTCTCCGATGCCTACAGGTGGGTCCCCGGTATACTCATTCAATTTACCGATAACGGTTTCTACGGCTTCTGTAATCACTTTGTCTTTTAGGTACATTATGCCAACTGAGGTTTTGCTCTTGTCGCCAAGCTTGAATGAAGAAAAGACCAGGTTTGGGGATTTGAGGCGTGTGCGTATGAGTCCCACATTCACATCTAGATCCTCAACAAAGCCATCCCGAGGTCCCTTGATCGATATTTCGGAGGCGCTTTCTTCGGGTGATCGGCCGGTGTTTTTACAGGTATTATAGGAATATAATAAATCGAACTGCGGGAAATAAAGAGCGACATAGCCACCATACACAATCTCATCAACTGACTCTACGTTGGCATCCGATGCTTCCAGTGTGAGCTCGTAAACAAGTCTGGTCGGACGGATGGATGCTCTTGCATGTTTGCGAGCTGCCACTCCTTAAGAAGTGCAGGCACAAAGACTTCTGACATCAGATCGGAATCGGACATCTTCGGGCTGTATATGAGTATAGCCCAGGGCATGCCTGTACTATCTTTTCCCGGGTAGGTCGAGATGCGGATGTCATCAGAATCGCCATAACGCTCTTGAAGCTGCTGCTCTGTCATGTTCATAGTTCCGATTCTCCTTTCCTAGTGCTGGAATGGTCCTCTTTGGGTGTTTTGCGGATCAGGAGGAACATCAATAGGCTTAACATTGTAATATAAACAGCGGATAAGGGAAGAAAGTAATCTGCTATCGCATAATACATTTTGAGATTGCTGATGGGAGAAACACACAATATGACAAGTAATGTAGATACCGTCAATACGCCGGCCTTTTGCTTCGTTGTGGGAAACAGGTTCTCTATGAGTAGATAGATGGAGACAGAGATCGAAATATAGGCTCCGCTAAGCCACTGAAAAATAGATAAAAAATCGACATGCTCCACGAATTTGCCCATCTTCACAAGCCGCCATTGTTCATAAGCTGGATATCGCTGCAGCTGCATTTCATCAGATCCAAATTCGGTTAAGCCGCCAATCGTAGGCCCAAAAGTCAGAAATATAAAGGCAGCATGCATGAGTAGGATCACGCCAAAACGAGGTTTTTTCTGCAGGTGGGGGCGAAGAAACAGTAAGAAAACGCATTGGGACAGCCCTCCAAACATAACGGGAAGCCCGCTCAGAACAGGAAGGAACCCATCCTCAAGAACAGGCAGCAAATAACTGTAATTTTTGTTTTCTTTGATTCGCAAGGGATACGAAAATACCAAGTAAAACGACTATAGGGAGCAGGATACCGGCAGATATGCCGATCGTCTTCATGCCGTGGTTCACTGTGATATAACATAAGATGATAAGCAGAAAGGTGGTGGCGATGATAGGAGTCTGGATCATATAGGTGGACTTGGTCCAATCAATGACTTCCTTCAAGGTATAGAAGGCAAACATGAAGAAATAAAGGCCAAACATGCTAACGATCAATAGCCGTGCCCATTTGCCGCTGCTTTCCTCCAGTGCCTGTGTAATCGTGCGATTACCCATCTTATGAATAATTCCATATGTGAGTACAATCATGGGCAGGAATAAAAAAGCAGACAAAATAATCGTAATCCATGAATCCCGCCCAGACTTTTCCACGAGAACAGGAATGATCATGACATGGTTGGTCAAACCGGCCGTCAGCATCATAATCATAAATAACTGATTCATAGGAATATTTCGTGATCCTGCCATCCTGTGCCCCTCCTGCTCTCTTTTGTTTATCGTTCTCGAGGGTCAGCCAAAATATGCGAGAAAACACAAGTACAGGTCTCTTATGCGCTTTATTTCACATTTTGGAGTGGAGATGAATGGAAAAAGATGGATCATTGTCGTTCTGTGTACATAAAGCATGAAGGATCTCTACATAATAGTTAGAGGCTGTAAAGGCACAATCATAGATGTGGAGGATCGGATCATGAGTAAAGGGGCGAGAACAAAAGCAGGGGATTTACGATGGTGGCAGTTATCACTGCTGGGAGTGGCGTCCACGATAGGTACGGGTTATTTTCTCGGATCGGCGCTCGGTATTCGAATGGGAGGACCGGCTTTTCTTCTTTCTATTATATTGGCAGCAACAGCCACTTACTTCGTGTTTGATGTGCTGGCAAGAATGACGGCGGAAGATCCGCAGAAGGGCTCCTTCCGAACCTACGCCAAGCAAGCCTATGGCCGCTGGGCCGGCTTCTCCACAGGGTGGATGTACTGGTGTTCCGAAGTGCTGATTATGGGAAGTCAGATGACGGCACTCGCGATTTTTTCCCGTTTTTGGTTTCCGGGTATTCCGATGTGGATCTTTGCGTCCGGATATGCCGTCCTGGGGCTGTTTGTGATATGGATTGGGAACAAGGGATTTGATCGGCTGGAGAATGTGCTGGCTGTTATCAAGGTCGCGGCGATTTTCATGTTTCTCGTTATTGCAGCCGCTGCATGGATGGGGTTGCTTAAAGGCGGTACAAAACCGCATGTGCCCAGCAGCATGAACGCTTTTTTTCCAGCGGGTGCAATGGGCGCTTGGTCTTCTTTGATTTTTGCCTTTTATGCGTTCGGCGGTATTGAGGTCATGGGAGTCATGGCCGTGCGGCTGAAGAACCCTAGAGAAGCGCCTAAGTCGGGGAAGGTGATGATACTGCTGTTATCTTTCGTATACGTCCTCTCGATTGGTATGGCAGTGATGATGGTAGCGTGGAACCAATTCTCCAAGTCCAAGAGTCCCTTTGTGGTGGCGCTTAGCTCCTATAAGCTGCCGTTTATTCCCCATATATTCAATGCTGTATTGATTATTGGCGGTTTCTCCACCATGGTCGCCTCGCTGTATGCCGTGACTACGATGCTGGTTACATTATCGGAAGATCGGGATGCACCCCGCCTATTTTCCCGAAAAATGTTTAAACGGAAGACTCCCTTATATGCACTTTCCCTGACAGCCGCCGGATTGATCCTGTCCATTGTGCTATCTTTGCTTATGCCAGGCAAGATATATGAGTATTTAACGACGGCTGCAGGATTGATGCTGCTGTATAACTGGTTCTTTATCCTGGTAACGGCAGGTCGGTTAATGGAGCTTACCACATGGGGCAAGATCAAAAGATATATCGGAATGCTATTGATCGCTGCAGCCGTCAGCGGCACCGCACTTCATGCTACAAGTCGTCCAGGGCTATGGATCAGTCTTGGTTTTATTGTGTTAATCAGTATTGTTGTACTGTGCATGCGCTCCGTATGGAAGAAATCCGAGCAAGGCGAAGCGGCCAAACTGGACAAGCCTAAGCTTCGTCCCAAGCCTGCACGCTAGTACAAGAGAGGATACAATAGGGTTATAGCCCGAATTCCGAAATAAACGCCAAAGACGATCAAGGAAAATCCGGATAGTATGGAGATAAGGGAAAGAGCTTTATTGCTTAAATAGCGGCGAAATATGCTGCCAAGCGCAGCCATGAACAAATCCCAGACTACGACACCCGTAATGACAGCCACACTGTAGAGAAACAATTGTCCCGAACCGTTGTCAGCAGCTGTTTTTACGAGGATCGAACCGTAAATACCGAGCCAGAACAGAATGGTCATGGGATTGGACACGGACATCAAAAAACCGGAGAGCATGCTCTTCCATAGCGTATCTTCATTACTTGCTTGACTGATGGTTACTTTGTTGGCATTAAGAATGCTTTCCAGTCCCGAATAGATAAGTACAAAGGCGCCAAACAACCATAGAAAAGTCTGCATAAACGGTGTGTTCAGGAAGTGAACGACCCCCAGATAGACGAGGACCATATACAAGATATCGGCCAAAACTGCACCGATGCCGAATAACCAGGCATGCCAGAACCCTTTTTTTATCCCTTTATCCAGCTGCGCCGCATTGACTGGACCTACGGGGGCAGACAAAGAAAGGCCCAAGATCATGTAGCTTATAAAAATACTCATTATTCCACCTCTCGTTACACTGACATGAATAAGGATGCTTGTACTTCAATGCTTGTACATTGTATTCAGCAGCATGGCAAACTAAAACCAGGAAAAAATAAGAATTAGTTATCAAAGCCGCGCGAGCCCACTCCCGCGGCTTTGATTGTGTTCATATCTTTGATACGATAGAGAGGATTTGTCTGTAAGGCTGATATGTCTATAAAAAAGGGGGCGAAACATGATAGATCATCCTTATCGCATTACCGTGTTGTCAGATACGCATATGCCAAGAAAAGCGAAGGCGCTTCCTGCAGCACTGCTCGCCGATTTAAAGCAGTCAGAGCTGGTTCTTCATGCGGGTGACTGGTCCAATTGGGAGCTGTATGAGCAGCTTAGCCAATATGCTCCAGTGGACGGGGTGGCAGGGAATGTGGATGACGATCGAATCGTGGAACGGCTCGGTTACAAAAAGCTGCTGGATATCGAGGGAAAGCGAATCGGTATCGTGCATGGACACGTTGGCCAGGGCCGAACGACGCCAATACGCGCAAGGAAAGCATTTACCGATACGGAAGTCGATTGTATCTTATTCGGCCACTCCCATATACCTTTTATAGAATGGGTAGAAGGGGTGCTGCTGTTTAATCCCGGCTCTGCTACGGACAAAAGACGACAGCCGGAGTATTCTTATGGAAGAATCTACATCCAGGACGGCAGCTTGGAAGCGAAGCATGTCTTTTTCGATCAGAAGTAATAGCTATCCTGGTAGAATAACCCACATGATGCTTGCTTTTAAAAATGACCGAATGAGGTTAATGAATAGAAGTTTCAAGGATGAAAAATCTTGTCGATGAGAGGATTGTTATGTCAAAGAAGGAACAGCTCGAACAGCATATTCAAGTAGGTGTATCGGGGTGGGGAGATCACGACAAATTGTATGATGAGGGCACCAAAGCGTCCGATAAGCTGGCAATGTACAGCAGGCACTTTCCGATTGTGGAGATGGATAACTCATTCTATGCAATACCTTCGCCCGGACAGATGAAGAAGTGGGCCTCCGTTGTGCCGGAGCATTTCGGTTTTATCGTAAAAGCTTATCAGGGTATGACTGGTCATGCGCGAGGGAAGGACAAGGATCGATATCCAAGCATCAAGGCGATGTTTGATCACATGCTTGAATCTATTGAGGAACTGCAGAGTGCCGGCAAATTAAGAACAGTGTTATTTCAATATCCGCCATGGTTTGGATGCGAGCGTAAGCATGTGGACATCCTCAAGCGCACACGAGAGTGGATGAAGGATGTGCCAATCGCCCTGGAATTTCGCCATCAGAGCTGGTATGCTCCTGAATTCCGGGAGAAAACTATGGAACTTATGCGTAATGAGGGCTGGATTCACAGCATAGCTGACGAACCCCAAGCAGGGATTGGCTCCGTGCCTGCCGTTCTTGAAACTTCGGGCACCGATGCCGTAATGATCCGTATGCATGGGCGAAATACCGAAGGGTGGCATTCCAGCGGTCAGCCCAATTGGCGAGAGGTGCGATATTTGTACCGTTACAGTACGGAGGAATTGGAACAATGGAAGGAACGGATCGAGCAGTTGCTGGAACACTCGAAGCAGTGCTGGATTATTTTCAACAACAACTCGGGTGGTGACGCTTCCGACAATGCGAAACAGCTTCTTCAGCTCATGGGAATGGATAGCGGGCCGGAGCCATTGAGGCAGATGGACTTGCTGAGTGAGGATATAATAGGAAACAAATAACTTTAAATGGAATTTATACAGTTTACTGGTTGATAATCGAGCAAATCGTCAAAAAATTGACGCAAATTCATCTGTTTCTGAGATCAATATTATATATAAAGGGTATTTTCGGTATTAAGGCCAAGTGTATTATAATGTAATTGTAAGAAAACATTTAATTCATGTAAAATGAGAAATTCCGTCCTTGAACTATCAAAATAATCTGACGGAGGGAGTCAGCGATGAAGACCCTTGACAGAATGACAGAGGGACCCTGGCAGAAGTACTATGGTCCAAACTTGGGCTACATTCAAGATCAGTATGAGAAGTTTTTGCAAGACCCACAATCCGTGGAACCGGGATACCGTGAGCTGTTCGCCAGCTGGGGACCGCCTCCATCTTTGGAAAACAATGAAAAGAAAGCGGATTCGCAGGGACAAGGTTTTAGCTATGACCCGCAATTATTGAAAAAAGGGGTAGCTGCCGGCAAACTGGTGTGGAACATCCGAACATACGGTCATCTGGCCGCCGACATCGATCCGATTGGGATTGGAAATGAAGCTGACACAAGTCTGCTTCAACCAGAAAGCTACCAACTCAGCCAAGCGGATTTGGCAGCACTGCCTGCGGAGATCGTCTGGGAGGAGGCTCCTGACGATGTCAAGAATGGCTTTGAGGCAATCCAGCGGCTGTTACAACTATATACAGGCACCATTGCCTATGAATTCAGCCATGTGCATGATGAAGAAGAACGCAAATGGCTTAACCAGCAAGCCGAATCTGGACATTATATGTCCGAGATGAGTGTGGCCGAGCGCAGAGGGCTTCTGAAGAAGCTGCTTGAAGCTGAACAATTCGAGGAATTCCTTCATCGTACCTTCGTAGGAGCCAAACGCTTCTCCGTAGAGGGCAATGAAGCGCTAGTACCGCTGCTTGATCAAATTGTGCGGGAAATGGCCGAAGCGGATGTTAATTCCATTCTGGTGGGCATGGCTCACCGGGGCCGTTTGAATGTCCTGGCTCATGTTTTGGGCAAGGATTACAGCAAGATTTTCTCGGAGTTCATGCATTCCCCGAATAAACATCTGGTGCCATCCGAAGGCTCTATGGGTATTAACTATGGCTGGACGGGTGATGTGAAGTACCACCTGGGCGCGGATCGTTATTTGAAGAATGATGAAGCGCGCGAGATGCGAATTACACTTGCGAATAACCCGAGTCATCTGGAATACGTTAATCCAGTGGTGGAGGGATTTGCACGTGCTGCTCAGGAGGATCGCAGTAAAGCGGGTTATCCGAAGCAGGATGTGAGCAAAGCTCTGAGCATACAGATTCATGGTGATTCCGCTTTCCCTGGTGAAGGGATTGTACCGGAGACCCTGAACTTCAATAAATTGCCGGCATTCCGTACGGGTGGATCGATTCACATTATTGTGAATAACCGCATCGGATTTACGACCGAAGGCAAGGATTCCAGATCCACTCATTATGCAAGTGACTTGGCAAAAGGGTACGAAATTCCAATCATTCATGTCAATGCGGATGATCCGGAAGCATGTATCGCTGCTGCCCGCCTTGCCAGTGATTATCGTAACAAGTTTAAGAAGAGCATTCTCATTGACCTTGTCGGCTACCGTAAATATGGCCACAATGAGACAGATGATCCGGAAACAACCCAGCCGCTGATTTATCAAAAGGTGAAGAATCACCCTACCGTAAGTACTATTTATATGAAGAAACTGGTAGATGGTGGTTATTTGACCCAAGAGCAAGTGGATGGTTTGAAGAATGATATTGTCGACGTTCTGAAGAATTGTTACGAGAGTGTAAAAGCGAAGGATCCTGTTGATCAGATCCTGCTTGGACTGAGCCCGGCTGACAGTAAGCCGAAGACGGAAGCAGCTACGAACGTATCTGCTGAGGTACTGCGCGGAATCAATCGCGAGCTTCTGCAGTGGCCGGACGGCTTTACCGTATATCCGAAGCTTAAACGTATTCTGGAGCGTCGCAGCAACTCGCTTGACGAGGGCGAAAAGGTCGATTGGGGTCATGCAGAAACCCTGGCTTTCGCTACGATTCTTGCTGACGGCAAACCAATCCGGATTACTGGACAGGATGCCGAGCGTGCTACTTTTGCGCATCGTAACCTTGTGCTTCATGATTCGGTTAATGGAGATACCTTCTGTCCGCTGCACCGGTTGCCTCAAGCGAAAGCTTCGTTTGCAATCCATAACAGCCCGTTGACGGAAGCTGCTGTTGTTGGTTTTGAATATGGCTACAATGTGTATTCTCCTGAAACCTTGGTTATCTGGGAAGCGCAGTACGGCGACTTTGTTAACTGTGCTCAGGTTATTATTGACCAGTTCATCTCAGCGGGTCGTTCGAAGTGGAGACAGAAGTCCAGCATGGTTATGCTGCTTCCTCACGGCTATGAAGGAAACGGACCGGAGCACTCCAGTGCAAGATTGGAACGCTTCCTCCAGCTCAGCGGAGAAGATAACTGGACCGTGGCGAATCTGACTTCTGCAGCCCAGTACTTCCACCTGCTGCGTAAGCAGGCCGCTTCTACGGAAACCGAAGATGCTCGTCCACTGGTCATTATGGCTCCGAAGAGTTTGATCCGTAATCCGCGGGTAGCATCGCCGGTGAATGCATTTAGTGAGGGAGGCTTCCAGAAAGTGTTGGAACAGCCGGGCCTTGGCAAATCACCGAAGAAGGTGGAGCGTCTTGTTCTGTGCTCTGGAAAAATTGCCATCGATTTGGAAGAAGCGTTGGCTAAACAGGATGACCCTGATCAATCCTGGCTGCATATTCTTCGGGTGGAACAGCTGTATCCTTTCCCTAAAGAAGAAATTTCCCGTGTAATGCAGAAATTCCCGAACCTCAAAGAGATTCTCTGGGTTCAGGAAGAGCCTCAAAACATGGGCAGCTGGAGCTATATGGAACCAAGAATTCGTGAAATTGCACCTAAAGGCACAGAGGTCCGTTACAGCGGACGTCCTGAGCGCTCAAGCCCTGCTAGCGGTTATCAGGATGTTCATGCCTATGAGCAACAGACCATCATTTCTTTTGCCCTTAATCGTAAAACTATAAATCAACAGATCTCATTGGGGAGGTAGCGGCTGTGAGCGAAATTACTGTACCAGCTATGGGCGAATCCATCACCGAAGGAACGATATTCAAATGGCATGTTAAAGAAGGGGATAGCGTTAACATCGGTGATGTGCTGCTCGAGTTAGAAACGGATAAGGTTAATCTGGAAATTAGCGCAGAGTCCGAAGGCGTTGTGGAAAAAATCCTTCGTCAAGAAGGCGATAATGTAACGATCGGTGAAGTGATCGGTCAAATTTCTCCACAGGAAGGTGTTGCAAAAGCACCGGCACCGAAGGCAGCTGAAGCTCCTGCATCCGCTACGGCGGAGGCTGCCCCAGCACCGGTTGCGGAAGCACCGAAGCCGCAAGCTCCGGCACCATCCCAGAACGAGGAAGGATCCGGTCTGACCGCATCGCCATCCGCACGCAAACTGGCTCGTGAACGCGGGATTGATCTGGACCAGGTACAGGGTCGCGACCCGATCGGTCGGATTTACCATGATGATGTGAAGAATCACAATGAAGCCAAACAACCTGCTGCAAGCAAGCCAGCGGCTTCTGCACCTGCACCAGCTGCAGAGTACGGCAAACCGGTAGAGCGTACCCGGATGTCCCGCCGTCGTCAAACGATTGCGAATCGTTTGGTTGAGGCTCAGCACACGGCTGCCATGCTGACAACATTCAATGAAGTGGATATGACAGCAATTCTGGATGTGCGCAAGCGTCGTAAACAAGCATTCCAGGAGAAGCATGATGTAGGCCTCGGATTTATGTCATTCTTCACCAAAGCTGTTGTAGGGGCATTGAAGAGATTCCCTCACCTCAACGCTGAAATTGATGGCGACGATATTGTCGTGAAGAAGTTTTATGATATTGGTATCGCTGTTTCAGCTAAAGAAGGACTTGTCGTTCCTGTCGTTCGTGATGCTGATCGTCTCGGCTTTGCTGAGATTGAGAAGGAAATTGGTGCTCTTGCGGCTAAAGCTCGTGATAATGCTCTGTCATTATCAGAACTGCAAGGAGGTACCTTTACAATTACGAATGGTGGCGTCTTCGGCTCCCTGCTGTCCACGCCGATCTTGAATACTCCGCAGGTGGGTATTCTCGGCATGCACAAGATCCAGCTTCGCCCGGTAGCGATTGATGCTGAGCGTATGGAGAATCGTCCGATGATGTACATCGCTTTGTCTTATGACCACCGGATCGTTGACGGATCTGAAGCTGTTCGCTTCCTGGTTACCGTGAAAGAGCTTCTGGAAGATCCAGAGTCCCTGCTGCTAGAAGGTTAATTTCAGCGCAGAGATATGTTTAAATAAGAAGGCCGCATGGTTATAACCATGCGGCCTTCTTTCATATACCTGAAATTATGATTTGGATTGTTTATCGTTTGGATCTGGAAGATCCCGAGGATTCCAATTCTCGGCCTGAGGCTCCACATCCTGATGTTTATTCACCTTGTCTTGTTGTTCCTCTGAGTTGTTCTCCGAATTCTGGTGATTGCGTACTTCATCGCCACTGGGTTGTGTCATGGGAATACCTCCTTCAATTGAGTATATAGAATACATACCCGATAAGACAAAAGAAAAACAGGCACCATCCCTTAAGTCATTTGATTTTCATGAAGGTTAAAGTTAACATGGAACTGGTGGTAACCATCTTACATATATCATTGCATTATGGATCTACGAGAGGAGAATATGAGCATTATGACGAATCCTTCCAAGCGTACATTGCTGTTTACAGGCGCCTATGCAGAACGTGACGAAAGCGGTGTATGCGTGTATGAATTTAACGAGAACAGCGGCGAAATGAAATTGCTTGATCAAGTGTCTGGCATTAAGAATCCGACGTTTCTAAACGTGGATCCGAAATCCCAGCGTTTATACGCCATTGGCGAAATATCGGAGCAAGGTGGTAAGACAGGCGAGATCATCAGCTTTGGCATTGACCCTGTCGCTGGCAAGCTAACCGAACAGAGCCGTATTCGCAGCGTAAGCAGTTCTACTTGCCATATCCAACGTGATGAGGCGAGTAAGCACTTGATCGTTTCGAGTTATCATGGAGGTTTGGTAGGTCTTCATCCGATCGTTAAGGACGGACAAGCCGGTGAATTGCTGGATGAGAAGAAACATGCCGATCTTGTACCTGTTGGGGAAGATCAGCAGTCCAGAGCGCATTCAGCATTCTATAGTCCGGATGGAAAGTATGTATTCGTACAAGATTTAGGTCTGGACAAGATTCTTGCTTACACGGTAGATGAAACGACCCAAAAGTTAAACTTTCAAGGCTTTACACAGCTTGAATCGGGTGCAGGACCGCGCCACTTGGCGTTTCATCCCAGCGGAGCTTACGCTTATGTCATCAATGAGCTAAATTCCAGTGTAACCGTGCTTCGTTATATCCAGGATGAAGGTCGTTTGGAGGTAGTGGAGACGGTATCGACATTACCGTCTGATTTTGAAGGAGAGAGTTATTGTGCTGAAATTGCCGTTTCGGAAGATGGTAAAACGGTATACGGTTCTAACCGCGGTCACGATAGCATCGTCGTATTCTCCGTGAATGAAGATACCGGCTGCTTAAGCCCCATTCAGTATATCTCAACAGAAGGTGGCCATCCGCGTCATTTTACATTGATGCTAGGCGGCAAATTCATGGTCGTTGCTAACAGAGACGGGAATAACCTTGTACTATTTAGCGTGAGTCCGGAAGACGGCAAGCTGACCTTCACAGGATATACGGTCACTCAATCCAAGCCAGTATGTGTAAAGCCAGCGGTATTTCAAGTTTAGTCCTGGGTGATAACCTTATAACTACCTATTTTAAATACGAGAATCGTTCCCACAGCTGCTTGGCAATTTGGTTGCCATGTAGTGGGGAACGATTTTTTTAGTTTATGCAAGTTCAAATATGGCAGGGGGATGAGTTGAAGGCTGCTTCCATGTCTTGATAGGAGTTTAGGCAGTTTGGTTCCAATACGATTCAGAGAAGGGCTCGTAAGGGTATGTATAATCATGATTAATTAAGACAGGGAGGTTGTGGCAATGTCAACAAATCAACGTTTGGATGGAAAAGTAGCCATCGTTACCGGAGCTGGTTCCGGAATCGGCCGGGCCGCAGCCCTTCTTATGGCGGAACAGGGCGCTAAGCTGCTGTTGATCGATATTGATCATGAACGTGTGGAAGAAGTTAAACGAACCATTGAAGAAGGCGGAGGTGAAGCACTAACGGGCAACTGTGATATCTCCAAAGCAGAGTCGCTGAAGGATTGCTTTCGTCAAGCAGCCGAGCAGTGGGGCAAGATTGATATCGTGTTTGCCAACGCAGGGATCAATGGGACCAAGGCTCCGATAGAGATTATGGAACTGGATGAGTGGGATGCTACCATCAATACGAATCTAAGAGGAACGTTTGCAACAATCAAATACGCGATTCCTTATTTGAAAGATAAAGGCGGCAGCATTATCATAACCAGCTCCATTAATGGTAACCGCGTGTTTACCGGATTTGGATTCTCCGCGTACAGCACCACGAAGGCTGGCCAGGTTGCTTTTATGAAGATGGCTGCCTTGGAGCTGGCGCGATATAAAATTCGAGTAAATGCGATCTGTCCGGGTGCCATTGCGACCAACATTGATGAAAGCACCATTGCGAAACCGGAGCTTGAAGAGGTGACCATTCCGATTGAGTATCCGGAAGGCGACCAGCCTTTGGCGGATGGTCCGGGACAACCAGCACAGGTAGCCCAGCTGGTGTCTTTTCTAGCATCGGATGATGCTTCCCATATTACCGGCACTGAAATTTATATCGATGGGGCAGAATCCCTCATACATTAATTTCACTCAATGGATCGATTATTTGACAAAATCGGTCGTTTTCATCATAATGAATGAACGAATTGTCAAATAGAATTGTGGTGATTGAGATGGGGATGGGGATTGTTGTTGTGGAAATATGCGACAGCAACTTGATGAGTGCTTTGGAACTTGAGCATCTTGAGGAATTATATCCCGAAATCGCTGTCCTGCGGGCGGATTGCATGAATCTTTGCGGGCTTTGCAAGCTTCGGCCCTATGCATTGGTAAATGGCAAACGTGTATTCGCGGCAACGACGGAGGAATGCGTTGAGAAGATCAAAGTGGCCATTGAGGAAGAGTTGTCTGTTTTCCAAGATGATTAATGCGTCTTGAGACGTCATCCTACTATATAAAAAAGGGCAAGATGCGACTGGTTCGCATCTTGCCCTTTCGTTTGTTCAAAGAAGAAATAGATGTAGCTCTTAGGAAGCGTTGTGGCTGGCAGCGACAATCTCTTCGCACTCCGCGGAGCAGCAACCATGGTGAAGCTCCTCACACTCTTCACAGCATACATGCTGCAGGTGGCAAGCGTCGTTATCGCAGTTGATATACCGGTCTTCCGGCTTGCCGCAGTGATGGCATTTACCCACGATAACATCCTCGTCCGTCTGATTGATGGGCACCGAAATACGCTCATCGAAAACATAACATTTTCCATCGAACAGACGGCCTTGCACTTCAGGATCTTTTCCGTAGGTGACAATCCCGCCCTCAAGCTGGGCAACATCTTTGAAACCTTCCTTCAGCATAAAGCCGGTCAGTTTCTCGCAGCGAATGCCCCCTGTGCAGTAAGTCAGGATCGTTTTGTCCTTGTGCTCGCTTAGGTTCTCGCGAATCCATTCCGGAAACTCCCGGAAGGATTGTACCTCTGGGCGTATCGCATTGCGGAAATGTCCGATATCGTATTCATAATCGTTTCGTCCATCGATAACGATCACATCGTCACGCTGCAGGGTCTCATAGAATTCCTGAGGGGATAAGCGGGTTCCGCTGATCACATTGGGATCAAGTTCATCCTCCACGCGGAAAGTAACGAGCTCTTCGCGGTGACGGACGAACATTTTCTTGAATGCATGTTCTTCGGATGGATCAATCTTAAACACCATATCCGCGAACAGCGGGTTGGCGTGCATATCCCGCATATATTGTTCCGTTTGTTCAATCGTACCGGATACAGTACCATTAATGCCTTCAGAGGCAACAAGGATACGTCCTTTGAGGCCCAGGTCTTTGCAGTATTGAAGATGTTCGTCCTTGAACATTTCGGGGTCCGGGATTTGAACAAATTTATAATAGAGAAGAATCTGATACATCTGTTGTTCTGACATGATTTCATCACCTGTTCTTTTCTTATATTCAGCCACTTCCATACCTTATAGAATTGTATTGAATTCAATCCACATAGTCAACTTAAATGTATAGAAAGTTTGCCATCAATTGAGAATCCCGGAGTAGTTCATATTAAGGACTGCTTATGAAATAAACAATCCTCCGAGTCTCATCATTACAAGATTCGAAGGATGGGTATGTAGACTGGGTCTTTTGTAAAGTGGGGCTATAGTTCCGTCAGCTCTCCCCGTACGTATGCCAGCAGCTTTTTCAGCCAAGAGATTTCAAGCTCCATATAGCTTAAGGAATGCTCCTGAATCAAATGAACATTAAGAGGCGTCCTGTGCTTCAGCGGATTCCAATCCTCGACAATTCTCTTCTTTGCCGCTTGAAGTTTTTCGATAGCCTCCTCGATCAGAAAGGCCAGTTTGACTGGATCAGCATGTTTGAGAAATACGGTGGAAGAATAGAGGGACTTTACATCTTTAAAGTTCTTGAAGGCGGCGTAAATTTCCTCCTCCAGCACTTTTCGTCCCGCATCCGTTATGCCATAGGTTGTTTTCTCAGGCCGGTTCTCTTCTCGTGTAACCTCTATCTTCTCGATAAATCCTTGTTTCAACAGCACTTCAAAGTTGTAATATAAACGTCCGTCGTTTATTTTTTGGACATCCTCCAGGTTATCGCTTTTCAGCATTTTTTTGATATCGTAAGGATGATGGTTTCCCTCGCACAGATTCCCCAAAATAAATACGCGAAGCGACATCGGCAAAGTCCTCCCTTTTCGCAACATACGAAGAGCCAGCCACTTCCCTGAAGGAAGCAGCAGGCTCTTTAGAATATACATTTATTTTAACTTAAAATGCTTTAAGATGCAGTAGAAATTGCTGATTTTTGTTTATCTGCCTCAGGTGACATGAATTTAAAGGATAATGCGACAAGAACGGTAGAGACAACGGCCATAATAATCAATCCTGTGAGATGTTCGCCGATTTTGCCACCGCCAAAGAGGATGCTGAACTCGGTTTGAACGGTATAAAACATAATAGAAATA
The DNA here is from genome assembly GCF_001277345.1 of Paenibacillus solani. Taxonomy (GTDB): domain Bacteria; phylum Bacillota; class Bacilli; order Paenibacillales; family Paenibacillaceae; genus Paenibacillus_AQ; species Paenibacillus_AQ solani. Next base: position 2,774,378 of record NZ_LIUT01000001.1, on the reverse strand, counting down.
TGACTAAAGAACTTAAAGAATCCGTCCATCATACCGTAAGTAAGCACGGCACCACTCGAGATGGTCTGAATGAGCATTAAAGTGAGATTAGCAAAGATCGCTTTATCTTTTAACAGAATACTAAAGATCGACATGAACTCAATAGCAGCGAACAGTTCCAGCGAGTGGAGCAGCCACATCTTCACGAAGGTCTCGGTTCCATATCCACCTTGCACCAGGAAGTAAATCGTGAGCCCAATAAGCGGTGCCAGCAAGGAGACAAGGGCATTCACACCCTGTGCGGACCAGAAAGCGGGCCATAGTCCCATTTTTCCTTTGACCGTGTTCATTCCTCCGACAATCATCATGGAGAAGATCATGGCACCTACATAGGAAACCATCGTCAGGAAGAAGGGGGCCATCTGATTATGCATTCCCGCAGGTACAGGGTTAGAATAAACGACATTTGGCGTTACTTTGGAAGGGATATCAGCTGCAAGTGCCTTAGCTTGATCCGCCGGCATATTCAGCTTCAGCATAATTCCTTCAGCACCCTGAACAGCAAACTGCTGATTCAGGCTATTTGTAATTTGTGTAGAAATCTGATCCATTGTGCTGGTTACCATCGCCGGATTAGACTGGTTAATCATAAAATCCAATTGGGGATGCTCACCCTGCTTTGATAGCTTTTCACCAAAGTCTGCCGGAATATGCAGAATCATATGAATATCACGGTTATTCAATTCTTCCTTGGCCTGATCCAGTGGAAGATTCGTTACCATTTTAAATGGCAGTTGTTCCTGAAGCTGCTTGGCAATTTGCTCACCGGCTTTAGCATCCTCATTCACAATGGCAATGGACAGCTCGTCCATATTTCTCGGGATGGCGGAATAGCCAGACATGAAAATAGCGATGAATGCGATCTGATAAAAAATAATCATGACGATGCCGCCAATGACAGATCCATTCTTCAATAAAGTAAGAAAGTTCTTCATTTCTTGTGTACTCCTCTGTATATAGTATTTATATTTAAGTACTCAAATTTGAGTAAGTAATGATAAATTATACTCATCGACATAACCTGTGTCAAATTTCACAAGCGAAGTTGCTATGACATTTTTAACACTTGGTGTGGATGAATGTTAACAAAGAGAAGTATTTCGGGCGAGTTAAGACCTCAGGGACATCTCTAGTAAGTAAATATGGATCTAATTACCAGGCTGAGGAAATATCTATTTTATGGCTAATTAACTTTATCTTCTATATTAAACGTCGATTTTTGAGAAGACATCTGTCAAAAAGGGGAAGTTCTTTATAAGAAGCACTTTCTCTATAAAATCTTGATTGACGAATACAATTGGGTACATATAAAATGTTCATAATAGACCGTTGTTCAATAGGAACAACCTATTTTTTTACTTTAATGCTTTCGTCTATGAAAGCGGGGAAGCGTTGTCGCTTTATGTAGAAAGTTATGAATTTGGTTAACAAAGAGAGGGGTAACATTGATGAAGAGAAAAATGTGGTTATCACTGACGCTCTCCGCACTGCTCGTGACAGCAGTCGGTTGCGGAGACAAGCCTGGAGGCGATGCGACTAAGACCGGCAGCGGTGGCGATGCCGAGAAGAAAACGTATAGCATTGCTATTTCACAAATCGTAGAGCATCCATCCCTGGACGCAACACGGGAAGGCATCCTGGCAGCACTGAAAGACGGCGGTATCTCAGAGGCCGACGGAACGCTGAAGATCGATTACAACAATGCCCAAGGTGACCAGGCAAACAACCTGTCGATTGGACAGAAGTTAAAGGATACAAAATCGGATCTGGTGATAGCGATTGCAACCCCATCCGCACAGGCTGTTGCAGATAACGTGAAGGAGAAGCCTGTCTTGTTCGCGGCGGTTACGGACCCGCTTGATGCGAAGCTGGTGACCGACCTGCAGAAGCCGGGCGGCAACGTGACAGGAGCATCGGATACGAATCCTGAAGCAGCCAAACAGTTGATGGACTTTATCAGTACCCAATTTCCGAATGTGAAGAAGGTTGGTCTTGTAATTAATGAAGGGGAAGCAAATGCGGTTGTCATGGCGAAGACAGCTGAAGAGGCGCTAGCTGAGCATGGAATTGAGCTGGTTAAGGCTTCTGTTACCAATACTTCCGAGATTAAACAAGCAGCTGAATCACTAGTCGGAAAGGTAGATGCTTATTACATAACGTTGGATAACGTTGTGGTCAGCGGCGTTGATACCATTATCCAGACAGCACAAAAGAATAAAATTCCGTTCTTCTCCAGTGACCGCGATACAGTGGAGAAAGGGGCATTTGCCACCGTCGGATTTAAATACTATGACCATGGCTACCAGGTTGGTCAAATGGCGGTAGAGATCCTGAAGGATGGTAAGAACCCGGCTGATATGGAGGTTACAAAGCCGGATAAGCTTGACTTGATATTGAATGCGAAGGTTGCGGCTGACTATGGTATTGAAGTAACGGACGCCATGAAACAGGAAGTCAAAGACCCGGACAACAACATCATCGAGTAACTGTAAGGCGCGGACATGACTGCCCGCGCCTTGCTTAATTCTATAAGGAGGGTCATGACATGCTGGATTTCATAATGAGGTTGGATGGTCCGATTGAACTGGGCCTATTGTATGCGCTGATGGCACTTGGCGTGTATATAACGTTTCGTATCCTGGATTTCCCGGATCTCACGGTGGATGGAAGTTTTACAACAGGCGCAGCAATCTCAGCCGTTCTGATAACGAGCGGAGTGAACCCATGGCTTGCAACGCTGGCTTCATTCGGCGGAGGCATGCTTGCGGGAGTATGTACAGGTTTACTTCATACGAAAGGCAAAATTAACGGCCTGCTGTCCGGTATTATTATGATGATCGCCCTGTGGTCCATTAATATGAGAATCATGGGCAAACCTAATATTTCACTCAGTCAGGAAAAAATTATCTTCGGTTCGATTGATCCAATATATATCATGCTCGTGATCGTAATTATCGGAAAGCTGCTGCTGGATGCATTCTTCCGCACCGATCTTGGTCTCGCGCTCCGAGCAACTGGTGATAACAAGCGGATGATTCGCAGCTTTGGTGCCAATACCGACACTACAACGATTCTAGGCCTCAGCATCTCTAATGGATTAGTTGCTTTATCCGGGTCTGTGGTCGCCCAGCAATCCAGCTTTGCCGACATAAGCTCAGGTATCGGTATGATTGTGATTGGTCTGGCATCGGTTATTATCGGCGAAGCTGTGCTCGGAACCGGCTCGGTCTTCCGGACGACGCTGGCTGTTATCTGTGGTTCAGTCATCTACCGGATCGTTGTAGCTGCTGCTTACGAAATTCCATGGCTGGAAGCTTCGGATTTGAAATTAATCACGGCAGTTATCGTCATTATCGCCCTGGTGGTTCCAACCATCAACCGAGCGATGAAACAGCGTTCACAGGCACGAAAACGCTCCACAGAGCTGCTGGCTACACAAGGGAAGACCAAGGGAGGTGCTCTCTAATGCTGGAGATGAATCATGTGTCCAAGCTGTTTAATCCGGGAACGGTGGATGAGAAGATCGCCCTAATGGATGTTAATCTTCATTTAAAGCCGGGGGATTTCGTAACGGTTATTGGTAGTAACGGTGCAGGTAAATCCACACTGATGAATATTATTTCGGGCGTGATGAAGCCGGATGCCGGAGAAGTGCGCATTGATGGTACGTCCATCGGACATTTGCCTGAGTTCAAACGCAGCCGCTGGATCGGACGGGTATTCCAGGATCCGATGGCGGGCACGGCACCGCATATGACCATTGAGGAGAATCTGGCAATGGCATACCGCCGCGGCCAGTCCCGTGGATTCAGCATTGGCGTTACAGCCGCCAAGCGTGCTACCTTTCGCAAGCATTTAGAGCGGCTCGGCATTGGACTTGAGAGTCGATTGCGGGCAAAAGTTGGGATGCTCTCTGGCGGAGAGCGTCAAGCGTTAAGCTTGTTGATGGCTACCTTTACACAGCCGCAAATCCTGCTATTGGATGAGCATACGGCTGCCCTGGATCCTGCCCGTGCTGATTTGATCACTCGTATCACCGATGAAATCGTACGGGATATGAAGCTGACAACGCTCATGGTCACGCACAATATGGAACAGGCAATCCGTCTAGGCAACCGCTTGATTATGATGGATAAGGGACGCATCATTCTGGATGTCAACGAAGAACGCAAGAAATCGTTGACGGTAGAGCAGCTGCTCGGGGAATTTGAGCAAATCAGCGGTCACAAGCTATCCGATGATCGTCTGGTTTTGGGATAATACTTGTTCTAGATGAAGTGTCGTTATGGTTCGAGCAAAGAATACAATTGTTGAATCTCGATGAGTTAAATACAAAAAGCGTTCCGGGAATTGCGGAACGTTTTTTGTTGGATTCATGAGTAGATCTATAAGAATGTAAAATGAGATGTCATTCTTTTTAAATTATTAATAAAATATATGTCGGAAATAACTATTGACCGCTGGAATATTAATCAATATGATAGGATATAGAAAAATATACTAATATTTGGTTTATATACTAAGGTGGTGTTAGCTTGGTGATGACTGCCACGATTCGAGAACAAATTGAAGGCTTTTTACATAAAAACGAATTAACAATTAATCGGTTTGCCGAGATTTCTGAGGTTAACAGCGGCACGCTGAGCAATATTCTCAATGGGAATCGGCCGATTTCCATGCACCAATTAGATCGAATAACAGAGGCCATGAGTTTGGAAGAGGGTTATTTTTACGATTTATACATAAATGAATGTATCTTTCATGCTACCCCGGATTGGCGTCGCTTAGGGCCATTTCTCCACCGTTGTGCAGAGCTTGGGAAGCTGGATTGTCTGGATCAGTGTGTCCGATTGACCATGGATAGCACTTCCTATGCGTCTTTGTTATTCGATACGGCGGAGCATTTTTTCAAAGAGGGAAAGCGTGAGGCGGCTGTAATACTCTATAAGAGTGTTGCTGAAAGCGAACGATTTCAGCATTCGGAGCGCTTGGCCCTGTGTCAGTATCGGTTGTTTAAGCTTGGGCTCTCAGATGATCAGGAAGCTAACTTGAGGGCTGCCGTATATTTTGAGCCTTATATTGATCGATTAGATGAAGTATATCAATTGGATGCATTAGTGGATTTGATAAACGTAAATGGGTCTATCCATCGTTGGGATAAAGTTGAGGAATTTGCTGGGCAAATGTTACATAAAGCTAAAATTGAATATAATTACAATCAAACCGAAATAAAATATGAAGTGAAAAGGAAAAATCCTCTTATTTTCTATATATTATATGCAAATTTATCATTAGAAGCCAGCTTTAGCGAACGTGGTGAATACGAAAAGGCACTATATTATGTATCACAATACGAAGATCCTATATGGACAAAGAACACTGACAATAAAGAATTAATGATAATTGATCAGTTTAAAGAATGGGCTGTTGCTAACAGATATGTGTATCAGTTAATGGTCGGACAAATTGAAGTTCTTTCTGATTATGTAGAATACGTCTCAACACGTGAAGATGAGATTTTTCTCGCATTGTGTAACATAATGATCGCAGCAAATCGGCATAAGTTTAAAGTGGATCATATCTTGGAAAAATTTCAAGATTACCTAATCTATAAACCACAATGGAACAACATCGGTAAAGTTAGTGAGCAAGTAACACTAGAGAGGTATACACGATTATTGGCTGAACTAGGGATTTACTTTATAAATTCAGAACAATTTGATAAAGGTTTAGATTTTGTATTGGAAAGTTTGTGTAATTCAATTAAAATTAACAGTAATAACGGTATGCTTAGATGTATGGGGGTATTTGAACAGTATCGTCACATGTCATCGATTGAAACACAAAATCGTTATACTATCTTAGTTAGCGAGGTGCAAAAGTTAAATGAGAAAAAAATTGGTTTCTCTGCTAGTTACCTTTAGTTTTACTCTGGCTGTTATTCTTCCAACACTAACTCCTCCTATCGACAGTGACAAACAGCCAGGCGAAATTTCAACATTGTCGACCCATGGATTTGGATCATCTGGTACATAATTAGTATTACAAACCAACTAAGAATATGTTTTAGAGAGTTCTAAGCTTCCAATCTTCGGAAGCTTTTTTCTATTATTCAGGAAATTGTTTGCTTTAAATATACTTATATTTCATTCTGTTCATTGTCACTATTGACCTTGTTAATGTAAAATAATAGCATGTAATTAATTGTTACTCATACTAATACTTGGTTTTCCATCAGGGGGTGTTGTTGATTGGAAACGTCAGCCACGATTCGCAGTGGAATACTGTGAAAGTCCTTGCTAGAAAAATGGGTCACATAGCTAGATTGCATTATAATAATAATAGAAGGATCACAATCTTGCACGATGGTCAAGAAAAACCGGTAATTTCTTATATACTTTATTCTTATCTAATTCAAGCTAAAGTCTGTAGAGAAGCTGGAAACTTTGAAGAAGCATTAAATTTTATATCTTTATACGAATATCCGGATTGGATAATCGCTCCTTCCGAACAGGAACAAATAATAATCTCTCAGTTTAAAGATTGGGCAAAAGCAAATAGGTACCTATATCGGATGATGTCTGGATATTCAGAAGCTGTTGAGGAATATGTGAACTATATAAAAACGAGAAAAGATGAAATCTTCGCGGCCTTATGTAATGTGGTGGTAGCAGCGAATCGTCATCATTTCAACATAGATCATATCTTGGAGCAGTTTTCTAAGTATCAAACCTATAACCCGCAGAAAAACCAACTGGGTAAGATCAGCGAGCATGTTACAATCAGTCGTTATAATCGCCTCTTATCAGAGTTAGGGATATACTATTTGAATTCCAAACAGTATGACAGCGGTTTATCCTATATACTCGATAGTCTCGAGTATTCCATAAGAATTAAAAGTGATAATGGGATGCTGCGGTGTATGGGGATATTTGAGCAATTCCGTCATTCATCATCCGAGGACATACTAAAACGGTATGATAAATTAATACGTGAAGTCCAAAAATTATCCGTGTATGCTTGGAGCCCTCAAGTGTAAGTGAAATACTAATTATGGGCTTTTTCTGGGGGGTTGTTTATGTGATAATGACAGCAACGATTCGCCACGAGATCACAGAATTTATGGAAGATAATAATATGACTATTAATCAGTTAGCGAGATTATCCAGTATTAATAGTGGATCGTTAAGCAGTATTCTGAATGGAAATCGTCCCATGTCGGTGAATCAAATTGATCGCATCACTGAGAGCATGGGACTGACAGATGGACATTTTTATGATCGTTACATTTACGAATGTATATTTCATACAACCCCTGACTGGAGGCGTTTAGGAGCTTTTCTTGAACGATGTGCTACATTAAATAAACTGGATTGTCTTCATGTAGCCGCGCGGATGACGATGGAGAACATTACTTATGCACCGATGTTATTCGATTTAGCTGAAACCTTCTATAACGAGGAAAAATACAAAGCTGCTGCAATTCTGTATGAATGTGTGGCTGAGAGTGAGAAGTTCCAGCACTCTGAGAGGTTAGCCCTCTGTCATTATCGTCTTTTCCTACATAGCTCAAGCGATAATCAAGAGACGAATTGGCAAGCAGTGGTATTATTCGAGCCATACATTGAAAGGTTGAATGAAAGCTACCAACTCGATGCATATCAAAATTTAATCAATATTTATGTTTCACTAACACAATGGGATAAAGCGGCTTCTTTAGCAGTGAGAATGGGATCTAAGGCCATGGCAGGATATGAGAATCCACACAGTGGATATCAAGGCAGACATCCTCACATATTCTATATACTTTACTCTTATTTAATACGAGCAGGTCATTATTATGAATGCAGGGATTATGAACAAGCTTTGTACTATGTAGGTTTATATGAAAAACCAGACTTTATTAAAAAACCTACGGAAGATGAATGTAAAATTATTGAACAGTTTAGGGAATGGGCAGAAGCTAACCGATATCTGTTTGGCCTGATGAGTGGTCAGCTAGATGTCCTAAAGAAGTATGTGGACTATGTCGCATCAAGAGAAGATGAGATTTTTTTGGCTATATGCAGCATTATGATTGCCGCTAATCGTTACCAACTTCATGTTGATCCTATTTTGGATCGCTTTAAAGAGCATCTGCATTATAGACCTCAGAAAAATCAAATCAGCACGATCAGCGAGCAAGTTACAATGAGCCGTTATACACGCCTTCTGGCTGAGTTAGGAATATACTATTTGAATTCAAAACAGTACGATCGTGGATTATCCTATATTCTGGACTCCCTTGAGTATTCCATAAGGATCAAAAGTGATAATGGAATGCTGCGGTGCATGGGGATTTTTGAGCAGTTCCGTCATTCATCATCCGAGGAAATACTAAGACGGTATGATGAATTAATTGGTGCCGTTCAAAAATTATCCGTTTATGCTTGGAGCCCTGTTGTATAGGGCGGTATGTTCTGAAGTTTCCAGGTTTTCGAACGACCTTCGACGGGTAACATATGATGCGTAGACAGTCATGATGGAACCGTAGGCTATAGCCTTAAAGCCAGCTTTATGATAAACTCGGATAAGTCTGTTTTTGCATATTGGTTTACAGTAAGGAGTCCATGTCATGACATCAAGAAATTCTTTAGATCAAGCTACACATTCAGCAGGGCGTACATGGCTGGCCTTTGCAGGTATCATTCTTATTGCCATTAATCTGAGAGCAGCGATTACTTCGGTGGGCCCGCTGATCGGGATCATTCGCGAAGATACGGGCATCTCGAGCACTTTGGCCGGGATGTTGACCACATTACCGTTATTAGCGTTCGCTTTATTATCACCGCTGGCACCGACCATGGCCAAGAAGTGGGGGCTGGAAACAACCCTGCTGCTGAGCATGGTCGTTTTGACGATTGGTATTGGCATTCGCTCGATCTCCTCGTCATATACACTGTTGTTAGGTACCGCATTCCTCGGTATGGCTATAGCGGTAGGTAATGTGCTGCTCCCGAGTCTGGTCAAACGGGATTTTCCACGGCATATCGGATTAATGACAGGCACATACTCTGCCTCGATGAACCTGCTTGCAGCGATCGCGTCCGGTTTAAGTATTCCGTTGGCTACACAAGCAGGGCTTGGATGGCAGGGCTCGCTTATCTTATGGGCATCGTTGTCTGTAATAGCGAGTGTGGTATGGATGATCCGGCGTGGTCGTTCGGGAAAAGCCGTTGAAGTAAGCTCTGCTGGGCCCAAACAGCAAAGTGTGTTTAAATCACCACTTGCTTGGTATATTACTTTGTTTATGGGGCTTCAATCGTTTACGTTCTATGTAAACATCTCCTGGCTGCCTGAGATTCTGCGGAGCCAGGGCATTGATTATAGTGCTGCAGGCTGGATGCTCTCGATTCTTCAATTTGTCAGTCTGCCGTTTTCCTTCATCATACCTGTGTTGGCGGGGCGAAACCCTAACCAGCGGCTGCTCGTGACGATTTCGGCGTTATGCATGTTGATTGGTTATGGCGGCTTATTAACAGGAATGTCCTCATTAAATCTTTTATGGGTGATGTTGGTTGGTATTTCGGGTGGTGCGAATTTCAGTTTATGCTTGATGTTCTTCACCTTGCGTACCAAAACCGCTCAAGAAGCCGCTGCGTTATCCGGTATGGCGCAGTCATTGGGGTATTTATTGGCTGCTGTCGGCCCGCTGCTTATCGGTTTCTTGCATGATGCCACGGGAGCATGGAGAATCCCGTTGACGTTGTTGTCAGGCGCAGTCGTTGTATTGTTCATTACCGGTTTTATGGCAGCGAAGCCAGGCTATATCTCCGTACCGAATGATGAGAAGCAAAAAGGTTAAATAGAAAAGTAATCGCAAACGAATATCATTCATGCGGAATAACCTGGGAACGAACCATGGACACACAAGTCCATGGTTCGTTTTGTTTTATGGTCTGACCATGTTTCCCTAAGATCAACACCCAATTTCAAAAGATTTTACATGGCGTTTACATAAAGCGGTAGATTGGACAACAGTCTTCATATAATCTGAAATTTGATCATGCGCTATACATAGTAGTAAGCACAATGATTAATGTTCTTTCTTATCAAGCTTACAGGGAGCGATGATATTTGAATTCGCAAACAGAGATAGACCAAGCACAAAACCAAACAGGGAATACGCAGCCAACCGGCAAGTGGCGTGCATTGAACGAAACCTGGTGGACAGCTCTGCAGCTGGGGCTCACTTCGTTTGGAGGGCCAGTTGCTCATCTTGGATATTTTCACCAGACTTATGTAAGGCGTAAACAGTGGTTGGATGAGAAGAGTTATGCGGATCTGGTAGCACTTGCCCAGTTCTTGCCCGGCCCAGCCAGCAGCCAAGTAGGTATTGGTGTGGGGATCATGAGAGCAGGGCTGTGGGGCGGTCTGCTTGCTTGGCTTGGCTTCACCTTACCGTCTGTGCTCATGCTGATGCTCTTTGCCTATGTGATGCAAACATTTGACCCTGGTTCGTCAGGATGGATTCAAGGTCTCAAAATTGTTGCTGTGGCCATCGTGGCACAGGCGGTACTGGGCATGGCCGGCAAGCTGGCCTCTGGCCCCGTTCGGGCAGCTATCGCGCTAATAGCGATGGCCAGTGTCCTTCTGTGGCAGAGTCCCATCTCTCAAGTAGCGGTAATTGCTCTTGCTGGTGCAGCGGGGATCTGGCTGTTTAAGCGGCAGGTAAACGAAGAAAACGCCTCTGTGATCCGAATGCCAATGAGTCGGAGAGCCGGTCTTAGTTGTTTGGGTCTGTTTGTTTTGTTATTGATAGGTCTGCCACTCCTGAACGGGATGACTCATCTTCAGTGGGTAGGGATTGTAGACAGCTTCTACCGTGCGGGCTCGCTTGTATTCGGAGGCGGACATGTCGTTCTGCCGCTCTTGGAGAATGAGGTCCTTCTCAACGGCTGGATGTCCAAAGAGGATTTCATAACCGGTTACGGAGCGACGCAAGCCGTGCCTGGGCCCTTGTTTACTTTTGCCGCTTACCTTGGTGTCTTGATTTCGGGAGTTCCCGGTGGAATTATAGCTACACTGGCCATTTTTTTGCCTGGATTTCTGTTGATCGCAGGGACCATGCCCTTCTGGAACAGTCTGCGCAGCAATCCCAAGCTACAAGGCGTGTTGACAGGGATGAATGCTGCTGTGGTTGGGATATTGCTGGCGGCATTATATCACCCCATATGGACGTCCTCCATCCACAGTCCGTTAGAATTTGTAATCGGGGCGGGTCTGTTCGGAATGCTGATGTTCTGGAAATGCCCCCCGTGGCTTGTGGTTCTCATCGGTGCATTAGCTGGACAACTGTTTCTGTAGAGCCTAATTTAGCATAGGCCTTGGCATAGGATGCCAAGGTCTATTTGATGTGCAGGAGTAAATCCTTGCAGATTGGTTAAGTATTAGGGTGTACGTCTTCTTATCGCCTTTGCTGGCTCGTAGAGCAACGAACCTTAATACTATATAGAAATGAGTGAAAGTGGATATATGATGGAGAACGAAGTGAAGGATTGCATTATCGTTGGCGGAGGAATTGCCGGCCTGCAAGCAGCCATACAATTGGGCCGATACTCGGTCCATAACATTCTGGTGATCGACCGTGGGACGGGGCGGTCTACCCTCTGCAAGAATTACCGTAACATACTCGGTTGGCCGGACGGGGTCTCCGGTGATGAGCTAAGGAAGCTAGGACGAAAGCAAGCGGAAGCGGTTGGCGTAACGTTTGCAAATGATGATATCCGGAAGGCAGAACGAGATCAAGCACAGCATTTTGTGTTAACCGGCACAGACGGAAAGCAATACAAGTCAAGAACCTTGCTGCTCGCAACAGGCTTGATGGACCGCTTTCCCAAGCTTCCCGGACTCATCTCTGCCCTCGGGACATCCATCTTTGTGTGCCCCGATTGTGATGGATATGAAATTCAGGATCGAAAGACCATTGTTATAGGCTCGGGGGATCACGGAGCCAGCATGGCCGTCCTGTTATCGGAGCGAACTGGGGATTTAATCTATATCAACCATGAAGGAAAGTCTGTATCTTCTGAATATCTGTCTCAATTAGCGGAGCTTGAGATACCCTATGTTGAGAAGAAGGTGTCCGAGATTCGCTGTGAGGAAGACGGTATCCTATCGGCCGTCGTTTTGGAGGATGGCAGCATAATGACGGCCGAGCGGGGATTTATATCCTTTGGCGGAAACACGATCTATTCTGAGTTGGCTGAGCAGCTGGGAGCGGAGCTTGAGCACAACCGGCATGTCAAAGCCGATCCCCGGACCAAAATGACGAATATCGAATTGTTATGGGTTGCAGGTGATCTGGGTGTCCATTCCGAATTGTCCACTGTGGCGATGGGGGACGGATCGGTGGCAGCCATCTGGATTCATAAAGCTCTTAAGAAGATGAATAACGGGACGGATCAATAAATAAACCGCCTGATCAGACACGGCAACGATGCTTCATGACCGTGAGATCAGGCGGTTCTTCTGTTTTATTTTAGATCGAATCTTGTGATATGGTCTGTAAGGTTATATTTCTGCAGTAACTCGGCTTGTTTGGGACCGATTAGATCAAAATGCGGGTAAGGCAGGCGGTAATGGATATAGTCCGGGTTAAGTCCGTTGGATATGCACCAATCCTGAAGACGGTGAATATCCGAGCAGCCCACTTTGGTCACCGTGTTGAACTGTGGAAACCGTTTGTCATACCAGTAATGAGTCAAAAAAGCGATGTCTCCTTGCTTCACCTTCAACTTCCATTGCTGCAATTCCTGCTTCGAGATGCCGAATGCCATAGTTGTCTCATCCTCATTCGTATATTCATGCTTCTTATTATATCAGCATATACTTGACTGCACCTATTAGTTTACCACAGCATGTTGGGAAGCCAAGAAATAGTCCTGTGTGCTATCTATATGAAGTTTACCGTGACCTGAACGTTGATGGGATGGATATCGAAGAGGGGGGAAGCGATATGATACTGGAATCAGCGATTCTTTATATCAAACCTGGGCTGGCAAGTGAGTTTGAGAGCGCCTTTCGTGAGGCCTCAAGTGTTCTGTTATCGAAAAAAGGTTATATAGACCACGAGCTTCACAAGTGCGTAGAGAACCGGGACGAGTATATATTCCTCTCTCGCTGGAGCGGCATTAAAGACCCCTTAATCGGCTTCCGGAGGCATCCGGATTATAAGAGATGGTCGGACTCTCTCGATCCGTTTTATGCTCGTCCTCCAGAAATTAAGCATTATATCGACATCCGTGTGGATCGTCGCGATGAGGCAGATCAGGTGCTGATGAAAATATTGCTCGCTAAAGGTGCGACATTCACGGACCCGGAAGAGACGAAATCTGAGGAATGAACCATGTTGAGTCATGAATATCCATAAAGTACCAATAACGTATTGTAACTCGAGGCTGTCTGCGGACAGCTTCTTGGTGTGTCACAAGCAATAAACGGGAAGAGCATGTTTTATTCCGGCACAAAAAGATACCACCAGTGTGCATTGAATAGGATTTTGCCTCAATTAACAGGAATAATGGTATGTCGTGACGAATTTTGTGTGTGAAGTGAAACTATATAAGGAGTGGGTTACTATTACTATAGATTATCATGGTGTTCGTCGTCTTGCTGACGATATTCGGGTAAACGTTTCCAAAGTCATGGTGGGTAAAGAGCAATTGATTGATCGTCTGTTTATCGCCATGGTCACTTCCGGTCATGTACTCCTGGAGGATGTGCCTGGGACAGGCAAGACTTTACTGGCCAAGTCCATTTCAAAATCCATTGATTGCACGTTTAAGAGAGTACAGTTTACTCCGGATTTACTGCCGTCAGACTTGAGCGGTATTTATTTCTATAATCAACAGTCCTCGGCTTTTGAATTCCGTCCCGGACCACTGTTTACCAACATACTCCTGGCCGACGAGATTAACAGAGCGACCCCGCGTACACAGTCCAGTCTGCTGGAGTGTATGGAGGAACGCCAGATCAGTATTGACGGGGTCACCCATCAACTGAAAGAACCGTTTCTTGTCATTGCCACGCAGAACCCGCTCGAACAGCAAGGAACGTTTCCACTGCCAGAGGCGCAGTTGGACCGTTTTCTATTTAAACTGAATATGGGGTATCCTTCTTCAGAGGAAAGCGTAAATATACTGAAACGATTTAAAGATGATCAGCCTTTGGAATCTCTTACGGCAATCGCGACATCTGACAGCATCGTAGAAGCCAGGCATATCGTCAGCAAAGTCCATGTGAGTGACGAAATGCTTGCTTATATCGTTGCGTTAGCTGAGCAATCCAGACGCGATGAAGCAGTGCTGTCCGGCGTAAGCCCAAGGGGCTGCCAAGCTTTGCTGAAAGCCGTACAAGTTCAGGCTGTTCTGAAGGGCAGGGAGTTTGTAACGCCTGATGATGTGAAGGATTTGGCTGTGCCGGCTTGGGCACATCGTATAAAGCTTAAGGGAACGCTACATAGCCGTGGCGGTGCTGCCGCATCCGAGGAGGTCATTGAGCGGCTGCTGCAGCAGGTTGCCGTACCGACCGAAGAAGGCATCATGTCATAGGGGGCGATATCGGGAATGGGAGCCTACTGGATATTGTTAATCGCCGCTGTGGCGGTCGTAGTGCAAGCCAAGATTTTTAACCAGGCATTGAAAAAGCTGAACTACACCCGCTCCTTCAAGGTGTCTACCTGTTACGAAGGAGATTCCGTGGAGTTGATTGAAATCATCGAGAATCGTAAAGCATTGCCTGTGCCCTGGCTCAGGGTGGAGTCTCAATTCCGCTCAGGCCTGGCATTTGATAATCAACTTAACCTGGATATTAGTGAAGGCCAATTCAATCAGAACCACAAAAGCTTCTTCAGTCTGCTGCCATGGACCAAAATTCATCGTAGACATCGGATTACCGCTCAGCGAAGAGGTCTGTATAAGCTGGGTTCCGTTACGATGACAGCGGGTGATCTGGTCGGGATAGTCTCCATTGTGCAGAGCAAGACGATGACGGGTGGTATTATCGTATATCCCATGCCCATGGATGTAACTGAGATGGATCTGCCGGTCCAAACCTGGATGGGCGAAATGCTGGTTCGACGATGGATATTAGAGGATCCTTTCCTAACATCGGGCGTACGTGAATATCGGGATGGAGATCCGTTAAAGGATATACAATGGAAAGCAACGGCACGGACTGGCCGTTTGCAGGTCCACAGACGGGATACGACAGCTGACAGCCGACTCTTAATCTATCTGAATATCGAGGACCACGAGCAGATGTGGAACAAAGCGACCCGACCTGAGCCGATCGAGCATGGTATCCGGCTAACAGCCGGTATTACGGCACATTTATTAGCGCAAGGGATGGAAGTCGGGATGGGGACAAACGGCACGCTGGGTGAGGAAACAAGCCTTGAGGCGTTTGTCCCGGTTGCAGGCGGCATGACGCAGCAGCAGCTCATATTGGAAATGCTTGCACAGCTTGAGCTGACACGCAGGCTATCATTCCATGACTATATGGTGCAAGAACTTTCCCGGCATACAGAGGCAACCGATATTCTTGTACTGAGCACATACGTCAGCCCCAGGCTGGAAGAAGTATTTCAGCGATTTCGGGAGTTTGGCCATACGATCCAGGTCGTTCCTCTTGAAAATGTACCTTCTCCTGCGAAGGAGGTGTCTGCATGAGTAGTCAAGGTTCCAGAGGATTTATAAAGGTGTTCTTCCAGGGATTCGTTGAATGCTTGCTCTATTTTCCTGTGCTTTTTATTCCGGTATTCTACTTATTGCCCGAAACGTACCGATGGATCTGGCCTGCAGTGGTATTAGGCGGGTACCTATTAGGTTATCTAGGTTCGCTATGGTTCAAGTTCGATCGTCAGTTCAAGGCGTTATTATGGGCGTGCCTGATGGCTATTGTGGTACCCATCGTTTTTGCAGGTGTAGATCGGGCGCTCGTTTATCTCATTCCTGTATTGTTTATAGCCAGTTATCGAGGGAGCCGCATGGAGCAAGTGGACTGGAGTAAGATGTTCCCGGGAATTTATTTCCTGGTAGGATTGATCTTGTATGGGCTCAGCAGCTTTGTATTACGTTATCTGGCTTCCTTCCAGGATGGAATGGCGCTACTTACCTGGATGGGGGCAGCGGCGCTAATCACGACCCTACTGATCGTCAATCGCCAATCCGTGCTTGAGGAAACCCTTCCAGGCAATGACCAGCCTATATTGGAACGGCGTGTGCTGCGTTACAACCGCTGGTTTGTCATCATATTGCTGCTTCTGATCGGAACCGTTGCTTTCCTTCCCCAGCTGCAGCAATGGGTCTCTGATTTAGCCAGAGGGATTACATCATGGATCATTGGCATTATAGGTACGGGAACGGAGCAGGTTCCAGATTCGCCTCCTGAGCCAGAACCTCCACCGGAAATCCCTTTCTTGGATGAAGAAATAAAACCAGCAAGTCCGTGGATCAAGATAATGGAGAAAATTCTGCTGTATGTTGTTTTCACGGTGATTGGAATCGGTATCATCTATGCTTTGTTTAGGTTAGGTAAAGTGCTGCCACAGCTATATAGAAGATTCTCTGCATGGATGAACAGGTTAATGAACAGGCAGCCTGCTCCATCCTCTCTGGGATATGAAGATGAAGTGGAGAAGATTGAACATGATCCGGCTTCCAAGCGGTTAAGACGGTTGTTATCCGGTATGCGAATCGGTGGAAAGTTACGTTCAGGAGAAGGACCTCAGCAGCTCAATGAGAAAATTCGCCATATGTATCGGATGATACTTTCTAGAAGTATCAGGGAAGGCTATCATTGGAAAGCATCTCTAACGCCGCGGGAAACCAAAAGCGAGCTTATGGAATGGGACGGTCAGAGTGATAGAATACCGCCATCCTTGATCGAGCTTTATGAGGAAGCCCGTTATGGAAACCGTGCTATCACTCAAGAAGAGGTTGATCGTTTACAACAAGAACGGAAGTCTACATAAGGAGTGAGACATCTTGTCCGTACAAAAAGAAAGCGATGCAGTCATTCATTACGGGGATCTGGCCGTAACCGGCGGAGTCTCCGTGTTTGATAAAGAATTTGACGAGCTATTTTACTATGAGGGAACCGATTTGGGATTAACCTATCACCCTCAAGAGTCTGCGTTCCGTCTGTGGGCGCCGACAGCCAGCGAAGCCTATGTTCTTCTGTATGCGGATTGGCAAACAGCAGAAGCCCGTCGATACGCGATGACTCGAGATGTGAAAGGGACCTGGCAGCTAACCATCGCAGAAGATCTTCAGGGCATGTATTATACCTACCAGGTTCTTATCGGGGACCAGTGGAACGAAGCCATTGATCCCTATGCAGCTGCCGTTGGCGTCAACGGGGACCGAGCTTGCATTGTAGATATGGCGACGACCGATCCTAAGCGGTGGACCGAAGACAAACCACCATTACATAGTCCGGTGGATGCCATTATCTATGAATTGCATGTTCGGGATTATACCATCCATTCGGACAGCGGAGTGGAGCACAAGGGCAAGTTTAAAGGTCTTACAGAGACAGGCACACGCGGGCCGGAAGGAATTCGTACAGGACTCGATCATATTGCTGAGCTGGGAGTTACGCATGTGGAGCTTCTCCCGATCTATGATTTCTCAACGGAAAGCGTGGATGAAACCGCGCTTCATGTCCCACAGTACAATTGGGGGTATGATCCTAAAAATTACAACGCCCCCGAAGGTTCGTACGCTACCGATCCATACATACCTGAGGTGCGGATTCGCGAACTGAAGCAGATGATTCAAACTTTTCATGATCACGGCCTTCGCGTCATTATGGACGTGGTGTACAACCATGTCTATGACGGGTATTTAATTAATTTCACTAAGCTGGTCCCTGGATATTATCTTCGCTATAACAAGGATCGCAAATTTTCCAACGGATCGGGATGCGGTAATGACACAGCCTCCGAACGGCCGATGATGCGAAAGTTCATTGTGGAATCCGTCCTGCACTGGGTGAAGGAGTACCGGATTGACGGTTTTCGCTTCGATTTAATGGGTTTGCTGGATGTTGAAACAATGAATGAAATCCGGTCACGTTTGGATGAGATCGACCCATCCATCATCACGATCGGAGAAGGCTGGGTTATGAATACCGAGCTGGAGGAAAAGAAACGTGCGAATCAGCAGCAAGCAGCGTTGATGCCGCGGATCGCGCTTTTTAACGACGGATTCCGGGATGCAGTTAAGGGGGACATCTTCCAATTCGACTACAAAGGCTTTGTAAGTGGAGGTGTTGGCTACCAAGACAAGGTAAAGCGAGGCATTGTGGGAGGCATTTCGTATTCCAGAGAAATCAAGGCATTTGCCTCCGAGCCAGATCAGTGTGTAAATTATGTGGAGTGTCACGATAACCATACCCTATGGGACAAAATTATGCTGTCGACGGAAGGAGATACTGACATCGTGCGCCGTGCTATGCACCGACTGTCATCAGCCATGATCCTGACCAGTCAAGGCATCCCTTTCTTACATGCTGGCCAAGAATTTTATCGATCCAAGAATAGGATAGAGAACAGCTATAACTCCAGTGATGAGATCAATCGACTAGATTGGGAGATGGCATCACAGCACCTGGATGGAGTGAGATATATTCAGCGGCTTGTTCAGCTTCGCAAGGAGCATCCGGCTTTTCGAATGAAAGATGCTGCATCGATTCGTGAGCAACTACAGTTTGAGCCCTGTCCTGAGCATGCCATTGCTTTCACTCTTCGCGATCATGCAGGTGGTGATACAGAGAAACATATATATGTACTGTATTATGCGGCTCGCAAAGAGTCTTCTCTCGTTTTACCCCAGCTGGGCGATTGGAAGGTTTTGCTTGGAGAAGAGCTTATAAAACGTATAAGTCGGGAATCACTTGTCGTCTCCGGAATTGGCGCTGTCATATTATCCTGCTAAACCATGAACAGCCAGCTAATATTACCAAGAAATGAATAATGCCTGATTCTACCTTCATCTGATATGCTGAGAGTATCAGATGATAGAATCGAGGCGTCCCTTTGAAGAAATATATCCTGTCACTTTGTTTGCTGTTGTCATTTACAGCGCTGTTAAGCCCTGCTCAGACATCAGCGGCGCAAGCTCCTGGTTCAACTGCTTTTCACGATATTTCAGCTAGCTTTGCCAAAGAGGCGATTAATCGTCTGGCCAAGCGGAGTATCGTAAGCGGTGACGGCACAGGGGCTTTTTTGCCGCGAAATCCGGTTACCCGTGCCGAGTTTGTCACGATGGTTGCCAGAATGCTCAGGATGGAGCCTGTTCAGAATGATCTGCCGGCCTTTCGGGATGTATCGAAGTCGGCTTGGTATTATGGCTGGATTCATGCAGCCCTTAATCTATCGATCGTTGAGGGGAATGGATACCGGTTTTACCCGAATGATCCGATAACTCGGCAGGAGGCCGCTGTAATCGTAATCCGTGCCATGAAGCAGAGCGGAGTAAATTACACAAATACAGCTGCCATCTATGCAGATTCTGCTTCTATTGCTCAGTGGGCTTGGAATGCTGTTAGCCAAGCGACTGGTACGGGTTGGCTTCAAGGAAGCAAAGGGCAATTCAGACCGCAGGACGCGATTACACGCGAAGAGACAGCAGCACTATTGGACCGAATCCTTCAGACGGGGAATGTGAAGTCCAGAATTGACAGTCAGACTCCAGTGAATATTCATATGGGCTGGCTGTATAATGGCACGGCAAACCAATACATCTCTTATGCCAAACGAGCCGGATTGAATGTGCTTGTACCCCGGTGGTTTTACATGGAGTCTAACGGAAAGGTGTCCGACAGCACGGACATCGAGCTGTTGAATTGGGCGCATAACAATGGTCGTCAGGTCTGGGCGATGGTGGGTAACTGCGGCAATGATGAAGGAACTCACCAGGTTTTGAGCAGTGCACCAATTAGGAAGTCCGTCATAGACCGTATTACTGCCAATGTGGCCCGATATCGATTGGACGGGATTAATATCGACTTTGAGAACGTTATGCCTTCGGATCGGCAGAATTTAACGACCTTCATCACGCAATTATCTATCGAATTGAAGCGGCTCGGGGCCAAGTTATCCATCGATGTCTCTCCTGATCTGAATACGGATTGGACGGCTGCCTTCGATTATGCGTCGCTTGGCAGGCAAGTGGACTATATGGTGCTCATGAGCTATGACCAGCATTGGGGCGGCTCGCCCATAGCGGGCTCTGTATCCTCCCTGCCATGGAGCGAATCTGCTCTGAACAAGCTGCTGACTCAAGTTCCGGCTAAGAAAAGCATTATCGCCTATCCGCTCTACACCAGGGATTGGCGGATTGCGTCATCGGTGTCCTCACAGGATATCACTTTGGTCGAACAGGGACATCGCACTCGTCTGAAACGAGCATCCTTATCATGGAATGCCGATGTGGGACAGTATGAAGCTGCCTATAGAAATAATGGGATTCAGCATCGTATATGGACCGAGGATGCCCGCTCACTGTCATGGAAACATCTGATGGCGGCCCGATATCAAATTGCAGGATATGCCTATTGGTACCCGGGCGCCGAGACAACAGACGTATGGCAATCCATTTACAACGCAGAGCGTTATGCCTCTTATTCCTTTGGGATATAACACTCATCTTATTGGATTTATGACGAATCCCGGCTGCGTGGGCTTCGTCTTTTTTTAGTTGTAAAGCCGAAATTCCGTGATACAATAGTAAAAATCAATTTTGGGATATTTTTCAAGAGAGAGGTGTGTGGATATGGCTAATCACGCGGAGGAACGGCTGAGGCAGCTGGGCATCAGCTTGCCGGAAGCCAGCTCGCCAGCCGCCAAATACGCCAACTATGTCATCGTTGATGGGTTAATGTATGTTTCAGGCAAGGGTCCCTCAGGACAGCCAAGGGGCAAGCTAGGCGTCCAGTACACGACAGAGCAGGGTTACGAATTCGCTCGCCTCACCGGAATTGAAGTCTTAGCTGTATTAAAAGAAGGCCTTGGATCGCTTGATAAAGTGAAGCGCGTCGTTAAGATTCAAGGCTTCGTTAACGCAACAGCCAACTTTGAAGAACACCATAAGGTGTTGAATGGCTTTTCGGATCTGATGCTAGAGGTGTTCGGAGATCAAGGGATACATGCGAGATCCGTATTCGGAGCTGTATCCTTGCGGGATCAGCTGCCTGTTATTGTCGATTCGATATTTCAAGTGGAGGAGTAGGCATGGTAATGGAATTAAGGGAGCTGCAGGAGAAGGAGAGCGAGGGCCTTCTGCTTATGGTCCAGGAAATTGGTGATGGCGGAAACGGCTTTGTTAACAGCTTAAACAGCATAAACATGGAAGAATTCTCGTCCAAAGTCCATCGGAATTATGAAATAGCGCGAAGCATCAACTTGCCCGACGAGTATGTTCCCCAGACGATTTACTGGCTGAACCATAACGACAAGCCTGTGGGTTACGGCAAACTCCGACACCGTTTAAATGAGAAGCTGCTGGAGTTAGGAGGGCATATCGGATATGTCATCAGGCCTTCAGAGCGTGGAAAGGGCTATGGCAAGCGGATGCTGGCCGAATTGATTAAGAAAGCCCAAGAGAAAAATATAAGCC
Organism: Paenibacillus solani; assembly: GCF_001277345.1. Classification (GTDB taxonomy): domain Bacteria; phylum Bacillota; class Bacilli; order Paenibacillales; family Paenibacillaceae; genus Paenibacillus_AQ; species Paenibacillus_AQ solani. The sequence continues at coordinate 2,752,677 of NZ_LIUT01000001.1, read as the reverse complement.
GGGTGCTCTTAACCTGCGATGAATCCAACCTGGCTTCCCGTCGCATCATTGAATGGAATCATGGTGAGCTGAGTTCCATTGCCGACGGGATGTGTAAATACTGGATTGATACTTCACAGGACTTAACTAGAAGAGATTGTTAGGAATATGGGATCAGCAAAACAAACCGCACAGAATATAGCTTCTACTTCTCACACTCTCTTCAACCAATCGAACATCCGGTTGATTGCCGCAGCATGCTGCGGCGGAGGAAAATGATGCCGGAGTCCTTCATACAGATGGGCTTCCGGCTGATGTCCTTGTTCCCGCAGTTTCTCAAGCATGCGATAACTATGTTCAACCAGGACTTGCTCGTCCAGCGTTCCATGGACGAGCAGGACTGGACATTTGATACGATCCGCATAATGAATGGGGGATCGGAGCATATACTGTTCAGGTACCTTGGCAGGTGTGCCGCCAATGACTCTCTTCATCATTCTGCGCAGATCGATGCGCTCTTCATATGTTTGCGCCAGATCCGACACACCGCTCCAGAGAATCATTTTGGAAATTTGAGGTGATACGGCTGCTGCTACGGCAGCGTTGATAGCACCACGGGAGAATCCTAACAGATGGATTCTGCTGTCATCGATCCAGGAGAGGTGAGATAGCCATTCGATGGCGGTAATCACATCTCTAGTATCGGCACCTCCGAATTCATCACGTCCCTCGCTGCCTTCATTCCCGCGGTAGGCAGGGGCAAATACAGCATATCCTTGCGCTGCAAACTCCTCGATCCATTTTAATCTGACGGCTCCAATACGTCCGATGCCACCGCGGCAATATATGACGAGGGGCAGTTTATTTGCTGTCGTGCTTAAAGATTCTTCGGTTGAATTTTGGTCCATATTCATGGAGCAAGCCAGGGTTTCGGTTACCCTTACACCTTGGACAGCGTTTACTTCTTCGATCAGCACCCGGCCTTGCGTGTGGGATAACTGTGGGGGTAGTCCTAGATAACCCTTAACCTGCAGTCCATCTGAGACATAGTCAATGTGATAGATCATGGTGGCTCTACCTCCAGTTATAATCATCTTGCTGCTTCGTGGATTGGTTTTCGCAATTACAATAAATGAGTTCCAATAAGTATAGTATTTTCCTGCTGCTGAAATCAATGAATCCATGTAAGGAATTACAATTTGCCATAGGCCTGATCATTTGGTAAATTAGTAACTCGGACATGATCATCTTGTCCATTGCCATGGCGGTCGTGGCGAAGGGGTTAACGCACCGGATTGTGGCTCCGGCATTCGTGGGTTCAAATCCCATCGATCGCCCTTTAGTAATTATATAATGAGAAGGAGAGCCGAATGGCTCTCTTTTTCGTGTTATTTCTGAAGCAGAACCAGATGCCAGTGTGCATATAAAATGTTATAATGATGTGGAAATCGAGGTGAGTCTAATGGCAAAAAAGAATCGGACAGCCCCCTTACCACGTAAAGAAGCTGCGGAGAAACCCGCAACGTTAAAGGATATGCTGGACCCGCAAGTGCTGGCAAAATTGAAGGCGACGACCGAAACCTTGAAAGCAAGCGAAACCGAGCGGCTTGAGAAAGAGAGACAGGAGCGGGAAGCTCAGCGCAAGGCCGAGCAGAAGCGTCGCGATAACGACTTCGAGTATTTGCTGGAACATAGCGAGATGGATTGGAAGAAGTATAAATGACAGGCGGCCATACGCTGTCTGTTTTTTTATAAATGGATAAGAAACTTTAAGCTGGCTGACAATCGAATGTATAATGAGAAACAGGAAATACATGGTAATCATCCATAGGCGAAAACTGCTATTTGACCAATGCGGGGAAAGGTTAAGGGATTATGGAACATAATCAGACTTTAACGATCGGAATTGGGGGAGGCTCTGGCAGTGGCAAAACGACGCTAAGCTTTGAGCTCAAGCAGAAGTTAAGCATGTACCGGGTAGAGATCTTTCATATGGATCGTTATTACAAAGCCGAGAGACCCATAGCCAAGGCGCCCTTCACGAATCAACTTTTTGAGGATTTCAATCATCCGGATGCGGTTCATATTCAGAGGCTGATTGAGGATGTGGACAAAGCGATACATAGCGGCGAGTATGATGTGATCATCATCGAGGGGTTTCTTTTATACCAGTTCGAGCAGCTGCGGAATCTTTTGCAATTGAAAGTGTTCGTGGATTGTCCAGCGGACGAAAGAATGATTCGCCGTAACCGGCGATTTACGGAAAAGGGCCATAGCGAGCAGGAAGTCCTTCAGGAATATTTACAGCTCGTTCGGTACCGGCATGATGAATTCGTAGAGCCTACCCGTTGGTATGCGGATGTGGTGTTGAATGGCTCAATTGAGGGGAATCTTGGCTGCTCGGTTGTGACAGAGTGGATCTTGGCCAAAATTCAGGAGAATCGGATACAACCTTAAGCGGTTAGTTACATCATATTTTGGGAAGCCGATGAATCCTTATTATCTTGATGATATTGATATGTTGTTGATGTCATACTGCAAGCAGGTTACAATAAGTAAGTGTTTAATAAGCTCGCTAGGAGGCGAATAGAATGAAAGTTGAAATATGGTCGGATTTTATGTGTCCGTTCTGTTATATTGGTAAACGCCGTTTTGAAACGGCATTGGAGCAATTCCCTTATAGAGATCAAGTCGAAGTGGTGTACCGCAGCTTTGAGCTTGACCCTAATGCAGCGTACAAGCCGGGTGTCAGCATGGATGAGTTATTGGCATCCAAATACGGCATGAGCCTGGAACAAGCCAAGGCAGCCAATGCGAACGTGACCCAGCAAGCAGCTGGTGTAGGACTGACCTATCATATGGATCGCATTATCCCGGCCAATTCATTTAATGCTCACCGTCTAGTCCATTTTGCAGCTCAGCATGGTAAAATGAAAGAGATGACGGAGCGGTTATTCTACGCATATTTTACAGAGGGCGGAAATCTTGAAGACAAAAACTTGCTCTCCGATCTGGCAGCAGAAGTAGGTCTGGACCGTGAGCAAGCGGCGGCTACGCTTGAAAGTGATGCCTTCCAAACCGAGGTGCGCGCAGATGAAGCAGCTGCACCCCAGTTAGGAATCCGGGGAGTGCCATTCTTTGTACTGGGGGGTAAATATGCCGTTTCCGGTGCACAGCCGCTTGAGGTTTTCACGGATGCTTTGGATAAGGCTTATCGTGAAGCGAATCCGCTGGTAATGATGAATGATTCTGAAGATAACGGAGGCATGTGTACGGACGGGTCTTGCGATCTGCCAGACCAGGCGAAGTAAATTCATACTCTAAGCTATTCATGAGCCCGAAGATCGGAAAGCGAGTTTTCGGGCTCATTTACTCATTTACTGGCACTACGATAAGCAAAGGGGGATAATTTGATGCAGCTTCCATCTGAGGAACTTATGGTTCGTATCCAGCAGTCGGAAACGGACTACATGTATGATCGAATGAAAGCAATCGAAGAGCGGGCCGGAAATCCGGAGGGTGTGGAGATGGCGTATTTTGGCCATGCCTTGTGCCTATACAGCAAGACTATGCCGTGGCCTTCTTTTAACACGGTAAAAGGGATCCGGTCGGAGGATGTGGTCCATCTGGATGCTATCCTTGATTTCTATAAATCCAGAAACCGCAGCTTCCAGTTCGAGCTTGTTCCCGGCATGGTCAATCAAGAGCTGCTAGCAGAGCTAGCCAAGCGCGGCTTCTACCAATCCGGGTTTCATAATTCCTTATACATAAATCCACAAGAGCTGAAAGAAGTGCCAGATACCGGAATAGTGATCAAAACAATAGACAATGATGACTTTGAAGATTATGCTAAAGTACATTGCCTCGGAACAGGATTGCCTGACCAGGGGATTCCCTCTGTTGCGTCGAACAATCGAGTATTATACTCGCGTCCGGGCTGGAAATTCTATATGGCCTATATCAAGGGACAGCCGGCTGCAGCGGGTGTGATGCATGTGAATCATTCCACGGCTTCGCTTACATTTGCTGCGACACTCCCTGAGTTTCGAAGACAGGGCTTGCATCAGGAGTTGCTTCGTAAGAGAATAAGGGAAGCGAAACTTGAAGGGTGTAATCTCGTTGTCTCGCAGTGTGCCTTCCTGTCCCAGAGTCACCGAAACATGGACGCGATTGGCATGAAGCTGGCTTATGTGCGGACAACCTGGACAGAGCGCCAGTAGGCTGGATCGTAGAAGTAAGGCAGGGGGCAGTAATCGATGCAGGAAGACATCCATTTTCGAAATATAGAATACTTGCACCGCGGCTCTGCCAAACAGCAGGATGCGGCATTGGTGATCGATGAGCTTGAAATAATGGATCATCTGATATCCTACGATCCCATCCTGGTCGGAACCATTCCGATCGGCATTGATATCGATGGGAGCGATCTTGATATTATATGCTGCGTGTCGGATTTTGCCCGGTTTGAACAGGAAATCAAAGCTCGCTACAGCAGGTTAATTCCCGAGCTCACTTTCTCATCCCGGATTGTAAACAAGATAGAACGGATGGTTGTGCGTTTTCAGTATAAAGACTGGGACTTCGAAATATTCGCTCAGCCTGTGCCTTCTTCCAATCAGAACGGTTATCGTCACATGATGATTGAATTCAAGCTTCTGAATCGGCTGGGTGAAGCTGCAAAACAAAGAATCATCGAGCTGAAGAGGTTGGGTTACAAGACGGAGCCTGCCTTTGCGGAGCTGTTGAATATCCCGGGTGATCCTTATGAAGAACTGTTAAACATGTCATCCTGGTCGGAGGATCAACTGGATATCTATATATCAAATCTTGATATGGATAAGGAGCGGTGTCATGAGTGAAAAGCTGCAGTTGTTGAACGAGTATTCCGAGTGGATGGGCAAGGTTAAAGAATTCGCAGAGCAGGATGAGGCGTATTGGAACAGACCGCTTGCCGAAGGAAAATGGACGGTACGTGATGTCGTATGTCATATTATGCGCTGGGATGAATATTTCTACGAAGGTGCGATCGCGAAAATTTCTTCAGGAACACCACTCACTGTCAAGCATCTGGATTATGATAACTTTAATGAAGAGGCGAGAGGTTATGCCAAGACGGTATCGACGGAAGCTCTGGTAGATCAGACACTTATAGCCAGAGAGAGGCTGGTTCGGGCAATTGAAGCTTTGCCAGAAACGGCATATGACCAGCGGTACACGGATGGAGATGGACATCCTTTCGAAGTGGCACAGTTTATGCGCGACTTCATCTGGCATGACAAGCACCATCTGGCACAGCTGAATGGGGTGCTTCAAGCAGGTTCATCGGCAATACAAACGTAGAAATGGGTGAAGTCATTGAATGGCTACTTAGACATCATGTCTTATTTTACCGAGAGTAATCTGGAATGGTTTTTAGAACAGTTTAGAGCTTTAGGACCACTGCCAGGCATACTGTTAACCTTCTTGAAATCCTTCATACCTCCGATGCCCACGATGGTGATCGTAGGTGTAAATGCGGCGGTGTACGGGCTTTGGGCAGGGTTTCTATATTCCTGGATCGGTATGGTGGCAGGATGTTTGACGACATTTCTTCTGGTCCGCAAAATATCCGGTTCGGCGCTCATCGAGCGTTGGGGGAATAAACCTAAAGTCCAGCGCGGCATGCGCTGGATTCAGCGGAATGGATTCAGTTACGTCTTCTTGCTTGGCATACTTCCTGTCGGCCCGTTTGTCGCTGTCAATATAGCCGCCGGGCTGGCGAGAATGAATGTACTATCCTATCTCTTGGCTGTAAGTTTGGGCAAGGGCATTATGATATTCTGCGTTTCTTACATTGGCGCCAACCTGTCTGACTTTATCGCGGAACCCTACAAATTGCTTGGCGTTCTTGCTTTTATTATCTTATCCTTATGGGCCAGTCGGAAATTGGATTCCCACTTTGTAAGAAAACAAGCGGTACAAGATACACAAGCAGAGCTCCAGTCCAATTAATTGGCCAAACCATCTGTTTATTATACTGAGCTGGATGTCATTGATTAATGTTAAAGATAAGCTGGCGGTATGGTCGTTTATTGGCCATATCGCCTTTTTGCATAGCACAGACTCTCTTTTTCTGTATAATGGAAAATAGATAAATCCTAACCAGTACAAGCAGTAAGGAGTGTGCTTATGGCTAAACTGGCCTCATCCATTCTGGAAATGATTCGTATGATGATCATCATGATGATCTTTGTGACGGTTTTGGGCAATATCGAGCATCAAATACTGAAGCTCTGGGTTCCCTGGGACGGACTTTACTACTTATTCTTATTCATAGGGAATGTGTTGTGGTTTGCGGTACTTTATCGGAATCGCCTGCAATTTAGCGAATGGTATCGATCGAAGATGAAGGAGAAATTATCCAGAAAATCAACGTGGACCTTAGTGTCTCTGGGTACGATCTTTATTGCAGCACCGGCGTTGAATAAAATGGTCGCCTTCGTAGCAGGGCTGTAATACAATTGGAATACGCTGAATTTGCCGTAATACATTAAGGGGCCATCCCCAAGGTCGATACCTTGGGGTGGCCCCTTACTTAATTCTTACAGACTTTGGAGAAAGCCCCTCTTTTGGTATTATCCCCTCAAAGTAGACACTCGAAAAAGTCCCCCTGCTTCTGCAATTGTGGTAGGATGAGTTTATATATGGGAAGAGAATGGGACGATGGATCATGATGTATTATGTGGCTGCACTTTGGTGTGCAGCGGCTGTGCTGTTAGTAAGTCAGCCTCGAAGCGGGGTGAACCGCTGGGCCGCTTTTTTTCTATGGAGTGCCGGAATCGGCGGATTGACGGATTGGCTTGTACCTGACGGCTTTATTGCGGTCCGATATGAACCCTGGATTCAGTTTCTGAACCATAGCCTGACTCCGTACGGCGTGTTGATATTTTGCATGGTGTACACCCGGAAGCCTCGTGACCCCAGGCGGATGCGCCATTTCAAAATAGGCTTGTTATTGCCGGTGTTTGTCATGCTGGTTCAGGTTTTGTTGTCTGAGGGTTACCGAATTCATTATGGATTGTTATTCGTATGGACAGGCCCCTATTATGTGGCTGCTTGCGCCTTGCTTATTCGCGGATTATCGGAAGAGATGAACCCGCAGAAACGCAAAAATATGTGGATCACAACCTGGATCATGGTGCCTACTTTGCTTGGTGTTATGCTGCTGATTAATGTTGGGAACTTAATCGCACCCGGTTATGATTCCTTTCGGTATGTGTCCCTGTTTATTCTGTATTCGATGGGCGTTGCGACAATCTGTACTTTTGTATATGGCGTCCTGGGTGTTCGTCTTCGATTTGAGCGCGATCCACTGGATCGCACGATGCAGGCTGTCAGTTCGGGTACATCGATGCTGAATCATACCATTAAGAACGAGATTGGGAAGATTGCGCTGAGCACGGAAAATGTGAAGCGGATGCTTCCTCCGGATAACGATAATGCATTGGAACAACTGGAGGTCATTGCCCATTCCTCGGAGCATCTGCTGGCAATGGTTGAACGGATGCAGCGGCAGATGAAGGTGTTTAAGCTTGAGGAGGCGCCAGTCTGTATAGACGAGATGATGGTTGAGCTTATGCTTCGTGAGCAGGAGCTGTTAAGCAGAGATGGCATCGAATTGAAGGTGATTTGCCGTGATCGTCCATGGCTGCTCATTGATGCCGTCCATGTACAGGAAGCGATCAGAAATCTCATATCAAACAGCGTTGAGGCGATGCCTGATGGTGGGCTGATTATCATTACAGTTACAGCAAACCGAAAAGGAGCTGCCATTTCCATTAAGGATAACGGAATAGGTATCCCACGGGAGCAGCAGGCCCATGTGTTTGAGCCCTTTTACAGCACCAAGAGTCACCAGCGGTTTAACTTCGGCTTGGGATTGTCATATGTTTATAATGTCATGACGCGAAGCGGAGGTTCTGTGGGACTTGAAAGCAGCGAATCAGTCGGAACGGAGATTACGTTATATTTTCCCCGCAGCAAAATCATTCGTTTGTCCGGGAGGGATGAGGCTTGAATCAAATACACATTCTGCTGGTAGAAGATGATCCGGACTGGATTAAATCTATTATTTATTTTCTGAATTCGCAGGAAGATATGATCGTGGTTGGTGCGGCTGAGTCGCCCGAGAAAGCTGTGGACATGGCGTTAATCCTATCGTTTGATATCGTGCTGATGGATATTCAGTTGACTGCAGGCAGGCTTGACGGCATCTACACGGCTGCCGAAATTATGGAGCGCAAGCCAGAGGCGAAAGTTATCATGCTGACCTCGCTCGATGATGAGCGGGTCATTACGCAATCTTTTACGGCCGGGGCTGTTAATTACATTGAAAAGTCAAGATTTAAGGAATTGCCGGCAGCTATTCGCCAAGCTGTGCTTCACCCCGGATCTATGGATGTGCTGCTCAAGGAGTTCGCCCGCCTCAAGCGTGAAGAGCAGCTGCGGAACTTGACGCCTGCGGAGCGGGAAGTGTTTGAACTGTTGGAGGAAGGATATACTCATTCCCAAATGGAGAAGAAACTGTTCAAAACCGAAAGCACGCTCAAGAACCAAATAAATAAAATTCTGAAAAAGCTCGGGGCCAAGAACGGCAAGGAGGCCGTGGAGAAGGTTCGTCGTAAAGGGATTGTGAAAGAGAACGATGGAAAAGGTTAAAGAGTTAATTTATCCCGAGTTGATATAGGGAGCATGTGAAGGAGGTACTACAAATCGTAGTACCTCTTTTTTGTATGTACTACAAAATTGAGGTCTGACGGTGTATTCTGCATGGTTGTAAAATGACTTGTAAATAGCGGAAATGTCCGGCAGTAAAGAGGAGGACATTTTGATAGGGAGATGAACACCCATGAAGAGAAATCCGATCTATGTAGAACTTGATATGAAGACGGATATGGATACATTGTGGTCGTTAACGCAAATACCAGAGCAGCACACGCAGTGGGATTTACGATTTTCTGAGATTCACTATTTGCCGATGTCAGACTCAGATATCCAGCGCTTTTTATATAAAACCCGCATCGGTTTTGGATTGGAAGTAACGGGAGTAGGCGCTGCGAAGACGGTTGAACATCGGGGATCGGGAAACCGCCTGTCTACGCTGCGCTTCAGTTCGGATCAGCGCATTTCCCTTATAAAAGAGGGGAGCGGCTATTGGAGGTACACGGATAACGGTGATGGCATCGTTACCTTCTGTACCCGGTATGATTACAGAACACGGTTCGGTATGCTGGGCGTCTGGTTTGACCGGCTGCTGTTTCGCCCTCTGTTCGGTGCAGCGACGGCTTGGAGCTTTGATGTGCTGCGTTTATGGGCAGAGAAGAATATACGGCCTTCGGCTACCATCAGGAAGGCATATATCCATGCTTTGAGTGTATTTCTTCTGGTCTTGCTCTGGTGCTACGAGGGGCTGGTTCCCAAGCTGTTGTTTCCGGAAGCGGGTGAGCTTGATCTTCTCCGGCAATCAGGCTTGGCAGCGGGTCAGGAGGGTCTGATCCTCACATTACTTGGTTTAAGCGAGATTGGCGCAGGTTTATTGACACTGTTCTTTCACAAGAGTCGGTTGTGGTACAGACTGCTGATTATCTTGCTCACGGTCCTGATGCTTGGCGCATGGATGATAGATCCTCAGCTCATGAAAGCTCCGTTCAATCCGCTAATATTGAGTCTACCCATGATCGGATTGTGCTTCATTGCCTCGCTGTCGGCTGAAGATCTTCCGAGCGCTTTTCGATGTGTGCGAACACCTGCCTCCAGGCTTAAAACCCGCAAAGGAGTGACGAAAGATGACATCAATCTATGAACAAGCTCTGGGAGCAGGGTTCAAGCAGCTCCATCCCAAAATTCAGGAGCGATTCGGATTAAGCAGTAAAGACCATATCGCTTCAATCGGCGAAGGTGTCATGGAAGAAATTTGGTATGCCCGCTGGGCTGCACTGCCGCTACATATAGGGACGACACGGCATATTATGTTTCCGAATCGGGGAGAAGCAGTTCCATTTCGGATTGAAAACTATGCATATCAGGATGAATGGGGGAGGGAAACCGTCACGTGGTGCCGCACCTTTAACTTCCCTGGCATTCAGCGGCGGTTTGATGCCACGATGATATATAGTGAACAGCGCGGCCGTGTCGTGGATTACTTAGGGAACAAGCAGCATTTGGCCGTCGACCTGCGGATCACTGCAGGCGATAACGGAGGAATCCGAATTCAATCGGGGGAGCAGAGATTCTATGAAGGGCTGTTGGGATTTAGAGTCCCTCCATGGTTTACCGGAACGGCTGACGTATGTGAATGGTATGATGATGTGACTCAGAAATACCGGATATCTGTTCAGGTGAGCAATCCAGTATTCGGGCCTGTCTTTCGGTATAAGGGAAGCTTTCAGGCCCGGATAATCACAGTTGGGGAAGATGATGTTCCACCTCATGTCAAACCCCTGCGGGTTGAGATTAGAGAGTAGCGGAGGACTCGGAGGTGATGCTGCGGTCCTTACGTTCACGAAACATGCGATAGTATAGAAACGAAGATAAGACATACAGCGTTCCTGTGATACAAAATGTGATGGCATATCCCCAGTAGCTTCCATATGTAGTTACCAATCTGGACTGGATCGGTCCCATGGTGGCCCAGCCGAGCATAAAGGCGGTTTGCGTAACTGAATTCGCGATGCCCCTGCGGTGATCCGGCACACGATCGATCAGAATCGAGGACTGAATCGGATTGGCGGCATTCATCAAAGCTTGGCGGAACAGGAATCCGACGGATGCTATGAGGAGTACATTCGTGAAGCCGGTTAACAGCAGGAAGGGAAGGGACAAGACTTGAAAGAGCACCACGGCTCTGACAGCCCCAACGCGGTTCACAAGGGAGGGTCCGATCAGCATAGATACAATCGTCATGACTTGTCCAAGTGATATTAAGATTCCGACCGCTGATAATGAGACCGAGAAACGGTTGGTAAAATACAAATTTAAGTAAGGCACGACGAGTCCCGAGCCCAGCCCGATTAACAATTGGGCGAGCGCAAATTGTCCGATAATTTTGAAATCGCCTGCGGCTGAGGTGTTTACAACGTTACCTGATTCGGGTACTTCGGCAGGACACACTGGATCCAGCGACTGAGTATCCCCTGGTTTCCGCTCCATCGTGAACAGGAGTGGGAAGAACGCGGTAAAGGTTGTCAATCCGCCAATGAACAGCGCGGTTTTCAAGCTGCCGACCTTATCCATGCCCATTGCCTGCAAGGCATCGGCCAGGAAGCCGCCTCCCATGCTGCCTAACACTTGGGAAGCCAGGACAAGCGAGGCGTGAATGCTAAAGATGCGCATACGTGCCGATTTTGCCGTATTTTCCGCCAAAAACGGGATAGCTAGTACCTGAAAAAAGGATGCAAACAGGCCAACGTAAATCGCCAGGCCCAGCAGGCTGAATTCGCTCTCCAGAAATGAACGAGCAATCAGTCCCGCGCCGCTTAGCAGTGCGCCAAGGATCAGTATCCGCTTGCGGCTGCCACGGTCCCCGATCAGACCGATTGGAATAAACATCAACGCGGTGGCCAGGGATTGAATACTGACCACTGTTCCATTCATGGAGTCATTGTATCCCAGGCTTTGTATGTACAGATTATAGAGTACGCTAAACATGCCGGTACCGAACTGATACAGCACATTAGCCAGAAAAAACAGCTTGATGTTACGCGGCCAAAAACGGATTTCGTTTGCCGACCGATGTATGAAGCCCATGATGATACCTCCTAAATTTGACAGCAGCATCTCCTATTCTAGCAGGTTGAGCAGAGGTGAGGAAGCATTATTATAAAGAGTTTGTCACGAACGTTGTACTTAAGTATTCGAAAATCATATCTGCATGGAAGTGGAACCTCATTCTAAGCTCCCTTCTATCGGGTATGGTTTTTTTGTGGAATGGGGATCATTCGTCCGATTGACAAAACATAGACGAAATAATAAACTGTCTATAAATAACATAGAAAAGTGGTGTTCACATTGGATCTTAACGATCGTTTCTGGAATGCGTCTATAGATGAACTTAAACAAGGGTACATTGACGAAGGCCCCGTATGGGTATGTCTTCTATGCGGCAAGACGCTGGAGAAAGGGATCATCTACCCGGATCGAGAGGTATTGTATGAATCGGAACGATATATGAATGTTCACATCCGCCGAGAGCACGGCTCCGTATTTCAGTATCTGTCAGGTCTTGATAAGAAGCTGACTGGACTTACTGAGCATCAGAACCGATTGCTGCAGCTCTTTTATCAAGGGAAGAATGATAAGGAGGTACAGGAAGAGCTCGGAATAGGCAGCGCATCGACGATACGTAATCACCGGTTTGCTTTGAAGGAGAAGGAAAGACAATCCAAGGTCCTGCTGACTTTAATGGAACTGCTGAAGGATAAGGACAATCATGCACCGGCGTTTGTTGAAATACCCAAGCAAGCGAAGATGGTAGATGAGCGGTACAATGTTACGGAGGAAGAAAGAGAATCGATTTTGGCGAAGGTGTTTCCGGAAGGGACCGATGGACCGCTTAAGACGTTCAAGATCAAAGAGAAGCAGAAGTACGTCGTCCTGCGTGAAATTGCTGCTCGTTTGGAGCCTGGAGTGATCTATTCGGAACAGGAGATTAATGACATGATCGGCAGGGAAAACCCCGATTATGTGACGATTCGCCGATATTTGATTGAATATGGTTTTTTGGATCGCAAGGATGATGGAAGCCAGTACTGGTTAACAACGTAAACATAAATGCCAAGATAGGGAGGATCATAACCATGAGTCGCAGACAAGAACTGAATCAAATATATAAGGAAATAAAGATAGAAGCCGGTATTTATCAGATTCGAAATACGCAGAACGAGAAAGTATGGGTTGCCGGGACGAATAACCTGAAAACCATAAACGGCAAACGGTTTGAGCTGCAGATGGGGACAAGTTACAATAAGACGCTGCAGAAAGAATGGAATGAATATGGAGAAGATGCGTTTGTCTTTGAGATTCTGGAGAAGATCGAACCGAAGGAAGATCCGTACTATGATCTGAAGGATGCAATTAGCAAGCGGGAAGCATTTTGGATCGAAAAGCTAGAGCCTTTTGGAGAAAAAGGATATAACACGGTAAGAAAATAAGGCTTTTGTGTGGCAAATGTCTCGTAGGATATGAAATCGCATGCCTTTCAATTGCAATGCCGGGCAAGGGTAAGATATGATGATTTTAGCGGCTTCAATCGCTTCCTTTCCTATTTTTTACTACACGAAAGCGAGACGTGAACACGATAATGAGATCCATTGCATGGGTGACCGACAGCACGAGTACCATTGATCCTAAATTCGCCAAGGACAATCATATTTATATTGTACCTTTGAGGTTGATACTTGGACAGGAGGCTTACAAGGAAGGAATCGATATTTCGGCGGAAACCTTCTATGACAGAATGAAAGATGAACCGAACGTCAGCAGCTCACAGCCACCGATCGGTGAATTTATAGAATTATATGAAGCTCTGAAAGAGAAATACGATGATATCATTGCGATTCATTGTTCGTCTGAGCTTAGTGGCACATTGAATTCATCCATGCAGGCTGCAGAGATTGCGGAGGTATCCGTTGTTGGCATTGACTCCCAGGCAGGGGCGTTCCCAGTGCGTGAAATGATCATGTCCGGTATTCAATGGCATCGTCAAGGGGATACTGTTCAGGTGATCAAAGATAAAATTCAGTCCATGGTGCAAAACATGTCATTCTATCTCATTCCTGCAAGCCTGCACCGTCTTCACAGCAGCGGCCGGGTGTCCGGCACCCAGCTGATTTTGAGTAATTTGCTGCGTATCCATCTTTTGCTGCGTTTTGATGAGGGCAAGGTCATTGTGGAAGAGAAGATTCGAACATTCAAGAAGGCCAAGCAGAAGATGCTTGAGCTTATGAAAACGGATCTACAGAAAATTAAGAAGGTGTGCATTATGCACGCAAACAATGTTAAAGAGGCTGAGGAGATTCAGAAGGAGATCCGAGGCGAGCATCCATGGTTGAAGACGGAAATTATGACCTTTATTCCGGTTGCGGGCATCCATGCAGGAGAAGGCACGATCGCCATGTCGTGGATTAGAAATCATCCCGCTTACTCTTAGTTATATTTTAGATAAGCCTGCAGATAATATCTGCAGGCTTTTGTCATGCTTTTCGATTCTGTGAGTGCAATGTGGTTGAATATGTAGTAAAGAATGTTCCAGGAAAGGGTGAAGGTAGAGATGAAGGTAATCATTACGCAAGCCGAGGCCATGCAAAAGAATATCTGGGATGATATTATGCTGATGTTTGGCAGAACGGATGAGGATGAAGTGTGGGATACAGAGCAGTTCATCCTGACAGAGGAGCAGGCGCGAAAGCTAGGGCTGCTCAAATAGGGGCCGACACCCGCAACTGATGCGGCTGTTCTCGCCTGATCAGGAGCCTAGACTGGAATTAATTTCATGTTTGTCATGGAAGGACTCTGGTGATAACAGAACGAATATATGTAAGGTGAACTAGAAGGAAGGTGACCAGACTTGAGGCGTAGAGTCCAGTGGATGAGGATAATGATACTGGCAGCCGTCTTGCTGCTTGCCCTGGCAGGTTGCAAGGACGAATCCGGAAGGGGAATCTCCGGTAACAATGGTCAAGAAGCTGCTCCATCGTCGCAAGGGCAGAAACCGCAGGAGCAGGAGCCCTCTCAAGAACCGGATAAAACCCAAACTCTTCCGGGCAGTACTGGGGAAGTCGAGGACGGGGATTTGCCGAGCAATGGCAAAACGGAAGCTGCAGTTACTGAGTTAATGTCCAGTATGACCGTGCAGGAGAAGATCGGTCAGTTGGTTCTGGTCGGAATAGAAGGTACGGCGATGGATGATACATCGCTTAAATTGATTAAGGATTACCATGTAGGCGGCTTTATCTTTTTCAAAGACAATATCACGAGCACACAGCAATCCGTGAAGCTGTTCAATGAGCTAAAACACGCTAATGCAGCAAATCCTGTACCGCTATGGCTAAGCATTGATGAAGAGGGTGGACGGGTTACCCGTTTTCCGGAGGAGTACGTTAAACTGCCGTCCAGCGGTAAGGTAGGCGGTTATAAGAATCAAGAATTGACCAAACGTGTTGGTGGTCTTATCGCAGAGAAAGTCTCGGGCCTCGGTCTTAATATGGTATTTGCTCCGGTGCTCGATATTAACAGCAATCCGAACAACCCGGTTATTGGTGATCGGTCCTTTGGTACGAACGCAGATGCCGTAAGCGAACAGGGGATTGCCTCCATGAAAGGGATTCAGGAGAACGGAGTCGTTCCTGTCGTTAAGCATTTTCCAGGCCATGGAGATACTTCAGTCGATTCTCATCTCGGACTTCCCGTTGTTGAACATGATCTGAAACGGCTGCACGAGCTGGAGCTGGTTCCATTTCAGCAAGCGATTAATGAAGGAGCCGATGTGGTGATGGTTGCCCACCTGTTGATGAAGAGCATCGATCCGGACACGCCATCCTCCTACTCAAAGCCAGTAATCAACGATCTATTAAGAGATGAGATGGGGTTTAAGGGTGTGGTCATCACGGATGATATGACGATGGGAGCTGTATCCGGTAATACGGATGTAGGCGAGGCTTCTGTGAAATCCATCCTGGCAGGGAGCAACATCGTATTGATTGGACATGAATATGATATGGAGATAGGCGTCATTCAGGCATTGACCGACGCGGTTGAGGAAGGCGTAATCTCGGAGGAAATGCTGAATGATCGGGTAAAGACCACGCTTCTACTTAAGCAGAAGTATCAGGTGAAGGATGAGCCGGTGAAGACACCGGATGTAGAGCGGTTGAATCAGAAGACGAAACAAGTACTAGATGAAATGAAATAAACGTAATTATGAATGAGGACAAATTCTCACTGGTTCTGTTTCCGCCATTTTCACATTTCATTACTGTTAACAAAAATGCAGAGTGATTAAAAAACCCGATCTCTGCTGAGATCGGGTAAATAGACTAGAATATATTAGAAGTTGATATAATGTAAAAAACGTGCTAAAATGAAGGATAAATAACTATTGGCTTAAGTCATAATAACCTAATGCTAGAATAGCATGAAAATTTGGGATTGTCAACAGGGGGGCATAGAATGGAGAACCGTCAGAGCGCGGATTTTGCATTGGAACGAGAGGTTGCGGATACAGAGAAAACGGCAAATTCTCCGACAGAGGATTTTTCTGTTCACGACGATCTCACACTACCGCCAGGCATCAAGATTAGTGATCCAGTTCGTATGTATTTAAAAGAAATCGGTCGTGTTCCCCTTCTATCTGCCGATGAAGAAGTGGAACTGTCCAAACGAATAGAGCAAGGAGATGAGGAAGCGAAACGCCGTTTGGCGGAAGCGAATCTTCGTCTCGTTGTAAGTATAGCAAGACGCTATGCCGGTCGGGGAATGCAATTCCTTGATTTGATCCAGGAAGGCAATATGGGCTTGATCAAGGCTGTTGAGAAATTCGACTATTCCAAAGGCTTTAAATTTAGTACGTATGCCACTTGGTGGATCCGTCAGGCAATTACCCGCTCCATTGCAGACCAAGCAAGAACGATCCGGATTCCAGTGCATATGGTAGAAACCATTAACAAGCTGGTACGTGTATCAAGACAGCTGCTCCAAGAGCTGGGCCGCGAACCGACACCAGAAGAAATCGGCAAAGAGATGGATATTAGCCCGGAGAAAGTGCGGGAGATCCAGAAGGTATCTCAAGAACCTGTATCCTTGGAAACGCCGGTTGGTGAAGAGAGTGACTCTAATCTGGGAGATTTCATTGAGGATCAGGATGCTTTGGCACCTGCTGATGCTGCAGCATTTGAACTGCTGAAGGAGCAGCTGGAAGAAGTTCTTGATACACTCACAGAGCGTGAAGAGAATGTACTCCGTTTACGCTTTGGACTTGAGGATGGACGGACCCGTACGCTGGAAGAAGTGGGGCAGGTGTTTGGCGTTACGCGTGAACGCATCCGGCAGATCGAGGCGAAAGCGCTCCGTAAATTGCGCCACCCGAGCCGCAGTAAGCGTCTTAAGGACTTCCTTGAATAATTTTGTAATAAATGGAATGAATTGAAGTGATAAATCCTTGGGTACGGCCTGCGGGCTGTATTCCAAGGTTTTTTGCTGTTTCCTCAGGAGATTCTGGCCCAATTGACACCACATAAGAAGTTGCATCATAATGATGTAACATCCCTACATGGGTAAGGTTTTTGTTGTGTTGAATGTGAAGAATAGGGAGTGACTGTTTACGATGACTTTACATACATCTGCTATCGACCGACTGTGCAAACGGAATGTAGAGTTGGCGGCTTTTTCGACTTACGGAATTGGTGGTAAAGCTAATTATCTGGCCCTGCCTGAATCCTCCTCTGACCTGGCGGACCTGCTTCAGGACTGCATGAAACGTGGGATTCCTTGGTATATTTTCGGAATGGGTTCTAATATTCTTTTCCCCGATGAACCGAAACATGATCTGGTATTTATATCGCTCAAAAACTTGGTAGAGCTTCATGTGTCCAATGGAAAATGGCATGTTTCCTCCGGGACCCCCATGTCTATGCTCTCCCTGATGGGGTTAATGGGCGGGACTGACTTGCTGGATTTTACTTTTTTGCTGCCTGGCTGTTTAGGGGCCGGTATCTATATGAATGCCAAATATAATGCCCGTCAGATATGCGATATATTGGATGTCGTATATTATATCGATACAACGGACCCGAGCTTGAAGGTGCAGTCAATCGAGGCAGCGGACTGTTTATTTGCTTATAAACAATCGATATTTCAGATGAACCCATGGATTATTGTAGGCGCTGATCTTAACATTCCGGTTAGCTCGGAAGAACAGATTGATATGACGTCCGTACTGCTTAAGGATTGGAAAGCTCGCGGCAGCCATCCATCCTCATTGCCATCGTTCTTCTCATTTTTTCTGGGAGAGGTTCATGCGCTGGCCGGAAAAGGGATAGAGACACCACAGGCGATGCTGGATATCATTAAATATCGGACGAGTAAACGCCATTTCGATTTCCCGTCCTGCGGTTCGGTATTTAAGAATAATTACGATTATGGAGTTGCAGTAGGCTCGCTCGTAGATCAGCTGAATATGAAGGGAACGGAATATGGAGGCGCCATTATTTCCCCGCATCACGGAAATATGATTCTGAACCAGAAGAATGCCAAGGCTGCGGATATTCTGTACTTGATAAATTTGATCTCCGAGTCGATCAATAACCATTATGGATTTGTTCCCGAGCCGGAGATTGTACTGGTCTAAATCGATAGTAAAATAATCTCTGTAAAGAAATTGGAATAAGTAGAATTTAATGATATAAAACGCTATAATCAGATAGGAATCATCCGTTTATTGGACTAAACGATGAAATTCATGTTGCGAGAGGGGTACCATGTATGGCTAAAACATTAATTTTTGGACACAAAAATCCGGATACCGACACGATCTGTTCTGCTATTGCTTATGCTGATTTGAAGAATCAACTCGGTCTTGCCGCCGAGCCTGTACGGCTTGGTGACGTGAATGGCGAGACGCAATATGCGCTCGATTTCTTCAAGGTGGAGGCGCCACGTCTCGTCGAGACGGTAGCGAATGAAGCGCAAGAGGTTATTCTTGTAGACCATAACGAACGTCAGCAAAGCGCTAGCGACATTGATCAAGTTCGCGTGATTGAGGTTATCGACCATCACCGCATCGCGAACTTTGAAACAAGTCAGCCGCTATACTACCGTGCCGAGCCTGTTGGCTGCACAGCTACTATTCTGAACAAGATCTACAAGGAGAAAGGCGTCTCCGTTCGTAAAGAGATTGCGGGTTTGATGCTGTCCGCGATCATTTCGGACTCGCTGTTGTTCAAATCCCCAACTTGCACGGAAGAAGATGTAGCAGCTGCACGCGAGCTGGCGGAGATTGCAGGCGTGGATGCAGACAGCTATGGGCTGGACATGCTTAAGGCTGGTGCAGATTTGAGTGATAAATCCATCGCGCAATTGATTTCCCTGGATGCGAAGGAATTCCAAATGGGTGGAGCCAAGGTTGAAATTGCTCAGGTTAATGCGGTCGACACGAATGATGTACTGTCCCGTCAAGCCGAGCTTGAAGATGCCATTCAGGGGATTATCGCGGAGAAGAATCTTGACTTGTTCGTATTGGTCGTGACTGATATTCTTAACAACGATTCCATTGCTCTTGCGCTTGGTAAAGAGTCCAAAGCGGTTGAGAAGGCGTATAATGTTTCCTTATCTGAAAATAAGGCTCTTCTTAAAGGCGTTGTTTCCCGTAAATCGCAGATCGTTCCTGTTCTGACCGAAGCATTTACTCAATAATAAATTACTCACATAAACAAGCCTGACCATGACTGAGGGACTCAGCGGGTCGGGCTTGTTTATGTTGTGCTTATTTGTCAGCCTCTTCTCTTTGGGGCGTCTGCCGACTCGAAATATTTGGAAGATGGGTTGAAGGGTTTGCTAACGAAGATGGAAAGATTGAAGCATTGTAATGAATTTACGACGAAATGACATCCTTTTTCCAGCGAATGTTCTTATAATGAAGATACTGCAGGACCTATCATCGTGTTTCAAGTCCCAGGAATTGGGTTAATATTGAACAATGAATGGTGAATCGGGCACTGAAGCAGTTAGAATAAACGGTATAACATCAAGTATAAGAGGAGCGATGAGAAGATGAAGAAGTCGGCTTGGAAATTGGGATCTATGATGCTGCTTGTGCTCATCATGATGACAACTGTTGGCGTGGCCTCTAGCAACCAATATGAGCCGGTTCCGGATGCTTCGAATCAGGAAGCTGCTTACATAAATAATCTTGAGATCAGAGACGGCAAGGTATATCTGGAAGTGGATCCGATCGAATGGTATGAGGGAGAAGAAGCGAATCGGGTATTCCGTGAACGTGAACAGGATCCGGAGATGACGGAAGCTCCTGACGGTTATTATATCGTAAATGATACGGAAGAGCAGATTGAACTACCGGTAGCCGATGATGCAGAAGTACTGCTTCAGATATACGACCATACTGGACGGTATGAGGATGCTCAAATTTCCTGGAACCAATTGGTGGACTTGAACAAATTTATCAACATTTATGAAAAAGACGATATCGTGGATATGAAATGGTTCCCATTCCATCTCACAATTGAAGATGGCACCGTAGTGAAGATTATCCAGCAATACGTGCCGTAAATGCATGAATATAAACGTAGTAGATGAATAAGAGCCGCTCCATCTCGGTTAATGCCAACCGTGGAGCGGCTCTTGCTATGTGCTTGTCACAATATATACCTACTAAGAAACAGAAATGTTATCGGGTATGTTTCATCGGTTGGAGTTTGCCATTCACGACATCGCTGACAAATGGTGCAATGCGGGACTTGCGTTCAGCGTATTCTTCCTTTGTTAGCTTGCCTTCGCTGAGCTTTCGATCGAGTCTCTTCGTGATTGCCTGGACTTGTTGATCAATGACAGCCTGGACTGGCACGTCACGTTCCTTCGCGATCTGGGCCAGTGATTTTCCGGAATGCAGCGATTGTTTGAGTTCTTCCGGTGTTGTTTTTAAAAGCTTGGCAAGCTCTTCTCGATCTGAGATCAGTTTTCCATGCCGGTAAGGACTTCTATGTTGATGCCAGCCGCCCTTGGCGTCAAGCAGTTTGTCCGCCACGGCCGAGTAATCCATACCTTCTCCTAACTTTTGCGGATGCGATGAAACCCGGGCCTTCAACAGCTCGATGAGTTTGGCTTTCATAGCTTCGCGTGCAATCCCTTGCTCCTTGGCGATGTCCGCCAGGGTTGACGTCTTGAGTTTATCCTTGAGAACCTGAGGTTCCAGCTTTAAGAATTTGGATAGATCCATAAACATATGACCGGCTTTTTGCGGTCTGTGTTCGTTCTTGACCGAAGGGACTGGCGAGGAATCCACTGGCTGCCCGTGCGGTTCTGCAGAAACCGTCGAAAGAACAGCAAAACTCATGATGACAGCGATGGCGAGAACCCCCGAACGCCGTATTAATTTCAAGAAAGTAACCATTGTGTATTTACCGCCTCTCTTGCTTGGTGTTAGTCCTTGCGTCCTTGAGTTTCCCGTAAATCAGAATCATCTATAAAGTATCCCTAATACAGGGCAAACATACATATTTTTCAAAACTAGTACAACAAGCCGTCATTCTATGAAACTATCGACTCTTCCTCGCTAATATGCTATCATGGAGTCCTGATAACGTAGTAAAGTGTAAAAGCAGTTGTGTATATTACTGGATTGCTAGAAATCCTGAATATCACTGCGTTTATGACAACAAGGGGGATTTTTTGGTGAGAAAGATAGCATTAGTATTAGCGGGATTTATGCTTTTATTGACCGTAGTTGGATGCTCAAAATCCGCGAGCGGTGGCAATGAACTGGTTGTCGGAATTGACGACAAGTTCGCACCTATGGGATTCCGTGATGAGAACAATGAACTTGTAGGTTTTGATATCGATTATGCACGCGCAGCCGCTGAAAAAATGGGCAAGGAAATCAAGTTCCAGCCTATCGACTGGAAAGCAAAAGAATCCGAGCTCAGCAGTGGACGCATCGACTTGATATGGAATGGCTATACCATCACCGAGGAGCGTAAGGAAAAGGTGCTGTTCACGAAGCCTTATCTTGAGAACAGTCAGGTCGTAGCGGTTCTGTCTGATTCCGATATTAGCTCCATCAGCGATTTGGCTGGCAAAGAAGTCGGCTTGCAGGCATTATCCTCAGCAGCAGATGCGCTAAGCGCTAATGAGATTCATGATCAAGTCAAGATCAACGAGTTTCCTGATAATGTGCTGGCTCTTGGCGACTTAAAGAATGGTCGTGTGGATGCCGTAGTCATTGACGAAGTTGTATTGAATTACTACATGTCGAAGGAAGAAGGAACTTATAGGATTCTTGATGAACACTTGGCACCGGAACAATACGGGATCGGAGTTAAGAAAGGGAATGAGGACCTACTGAACAGTCTGCAGAAGGCTCTGGATGACATGAACGCCGATGGTACAGCAGCCAAGGTTTCCGAGAAATGGTTTGGCGAGAATAAAGTACTGAAGTAAGATGTTCACCGAGGATGTTAATCGATCCTCTCATAAATTCTCTAAGAAACCGGACTTTATCAAAGGATCCGGTTTTCTGTTCCAATCCTTGGATTTAAGAAGACATTAAGAAGAGTGTCGGTTCTTAGTTGAAGCTCTTCTATTAGGAGTTAAGTATAATGAGTATGGATTATATTATTCAAATCGGCAAGCCGATGTTGGAAGGTGCGCAGACGACGATTCTGTTATTCTTCATTGCGATCCTGGCCTCCATCCCGCTCGGCTTTATGTTCACATTAATGGTCAGAAGTGCCATTAAGCCGCTGGCATGGTTCGCTAACGCCTACATTTATGTGTTCCGCGGAACGCCGCTGCTTTTGCAGATGCTGTTCTTTTGTTTTGGATTGCCGGTGCTGCCAGTCATCGGAGATTATCTCGTATTGGACCGCTTTGTGGCCGCATGTTTAGCGTTTGCTTTAAACTATGCTGCCTACTTTGCGGAAATTTTCCGAGGAGGCCTGCTGGCAATTGACAAAGGGCAGTACGAGGCTTCCAAGGTGCTGGGTCTCAATCGGTTTCAGACGACGACCAAGGTCATCTTGCCGCAAATGTTCCGCGTAGCGCTCCCTGCGGTATCTAACGAATCCATTACACTGGTAAAGGATACGGCGCTGCTGTACGCTGTGGCTGTGCCTGAGCTGCTGCATTTCGCCTATACGGCGGTCAATCGTGATGCAACTATTATGCCATTTTTTGTTGCTGGCGTGATCTATTTGCTAATGACGCTTGTGTTAACAGTGTTCTTTAAATTTTTGGAACGTCGATTTAAATATGAGTAAAAGGACTGTCGAGTGATGGCCATTATTGAAGTAATGCAGATGAAGAAGTCTTTCGGCTCTTTGGATGTGCTGAAGGACGTCAGCTTTGATATTCAGAAGAATGAAGTGATTGCCGTTATCGGGCCCTCCGGTTCTGGTAAGAGCACCATGCTTCGCAGTCTCGTGCATTTGGAGGAGGTTAACGGCGGGTCGATCAAGGTGCAGGACCAATACCTTGTGAAGGATGGCGCTTATTCAAGTCAATCACAGATCAAGGCAATTACATCCCGCATGGGCATGGTGTTTCAGCATTTTAACCTGTTCCCTCATCTCACGGTGCAAGAGAATCTCGGTTTGGCTCCCAAATATGTAAAGAAACAAACCAAAGAAGAAGTAAGGAAAAATGGCGCAGCTCTATTGCAGAAGGTAGGATTGTTGGATAAAGCCGATGTATATCCGGGCAATCTGTCCGGTGGACAGAAGCAGCGTGTTGCCATCGCGAGAGCACTCATGATGAATCCGGATATTATGCTCTTTGATGAACCGACATCGGCACTCGATCCGGAATTGACAGGAGAAGTGTTAGCGGTCATCAAGCAGCTGGCTGAGGAGCATATGACGATGGTGATCGTGACGCATGAGATGAGTTTTGCCAAGGAAGTGGCAGACCGAATCATCTTCATGGATAACGGACAGGTAGTCGAATCCGGAACACCGGATCAAATATTTAATCAACCGAAAATGGAGCGGACTCGGGAATTCTTAAACCGGGCAACGCGATAGGGAGTACTGGCTGGGGCTGGATCGGAAGATCGGCTTCCGGCCAGTCTTTTTTATTAATAATTTTTTAGTTAAAAGTTTGTTTATTGGTTGACGTAAGTCGGATTGATAGTAATTCTTCTTTTAAAGAAATATAAACTGATTAATATATTATTCTACAAAATAATGCGAGGAGCGGATTGAGTCATGAGTCATGTTATTACCATTCATTCCGATTTACCAGAAGGCAAGATCAACCGAACTATTTATGGTCATTTTTCCGAACATCTGGGCCGCTGCATTTATGAAGGGATATGGGTAGGAGAAGATTCGCCGATCCCGAACACGGAAGGAATGCGAAATGATGTTTTGAAAGCGCTACAGCAGTTGAAAATTCCGGTCCTCCGTTGGCCTGGCGGTTGTTTTGCTGATGAATATCACTGGAAGGACGGAGTCGGCCCCCGAGAGAATCGGAAGCAAATGATCAATACGCATTGGGGCGGCGTTATGGAGAATAATCATTTTGGCACGCACGAGTTCCTGCGTCTCTGTGAACTTTTGGATTGCGAACCATACATATCGGGCAATGTGGGCAGCGGAACCGTGCAGGAGATGTCGGAATGGGTTGAATATATGACCTTCGATGGCGTGTCACCGATGGCTGCATGGCGTCAGGAGAATGGCCGTGAAAAGCCATGGAAGGTGAAGTATTTTGGCGTGGGGAATGAGAATTGGGGCTGCGGCGGGAATATGCGCCCGGAATATTATGCAGATTTATATAGACGATATCAGACGTATGTTCGTAACTATGACGAGAACAAGATCTACAAAATTGCTTGTGGTCCAAACGTCGATGATTATCGTTGGATGGAAACGCTCATGAGGGAAGCTCATCCTTACATGGATGCGATCAGTCTTCATTATTACACGCTTCCGGGTGACTCCTGGGCAAGCAAGGGGGCTGCTACCGGATTCAGCGAACAGGAATGGTTCAGCACGATGAAGAAGGCGCTCCATATGGATGAATTAATTACACGTCACTCAGCAATCATGGATCAATATGATCCCAATAAGCGGATCGGCCTGATTGTGGATGAATGGGGCACCTGGTATGATGTAGAGCCGGGAACAAATCCAGGTTTCTTATATCAGCAGAATACCATTCGTGATGCTTTGGTGGCTGGGCTGACACTGAATATTTTCCATGAACATAACGATCGGGTTGTAATGGCGAATATTGCCCAGGTCATTAATGTGCTCCAGTCGGTCATCCTGACAGAGGGGGAGAAGATGATTCTTACGCCGACTTATCATGTGTTTAATATGTATAAAGTGCATCAGGATGCAGAACGTTTAGCAACTCATCAGACCGGAACGGATTATGAGATGGACGGCGACAAGATACCACAAGTCTCCGTAACTGCCTCCAAGGATCAAACAGGCAGCATTCATGTGAGTCTGTGTAATCTCAGTCATGTGGAGCAGAGCGACATAACGATTCAGCTTCGGGGATTGAGTGAAGCGGTGTCCGAAACTACAGGTCAGCAGCTAACAGCCGATTCGCTGGATGCGCATAATACCTTTGAATCACCGGAGAACCTTAAGCCGTTAGCATTCCATGCATATGAATGGGAAGGCGACGTCCTGCGGGCGAAGCTCGCTCCCAGGTCCGTCACCGTTCTAAAAATCACGACAGGATAATCGATGATATGGCGGACAATCAATGTAAAGGCTGCCAAGACGGTTACCGGATCAGCGATGAACAAATTCATCGTGTTCTGGCCTCTCCGATGTTCAGCTCCGACCGCTGTGTTTCGGATGACGAGTATGATACCCGTATACAAGTGTGCAAGTTATGTCCGAAGCTGCTGGGAGGAACGACCTGCGCACTGTGCGGCTGTATCGTACAGATCTCCGCCAAGCTCAAAGCTAAGTGCTGTCCGTATCCTGAGAAGACCGCTGGCTCGCGGCCGTTCATTCTATATAGCGATTTATTGCCAAGCCTGCCTCTCATGGAAGGAGCAGGTTTTTTTGCCATATGTGACTGACCCCTCTCTTTACAGAAATATACAATCATGGTATGACTAATAAAATGGATTTGCTTGCGGGAGGGGAGAGGGTGTGGACATGAAAAGAGGAAGCTTTTTATATTACTGGATCGCGCATTCCAGTATCTCACTGGCAGGCGTAGTCTACCTTATGGTACTGACAACCTTTATGTATCAAGAGTCCGGATCGGCATTCATTGCTGCGTTGTTTCCGCTATTTAATGCCGTTGCAAGGTTCTTGGCTGGCTTTACGGCTCCGCTTGTCATGGAGAAATTCAGCTTCTCCAAGCTTCTGGTACGGCTTCAGGTCATGAAAGTTCTATTGTTGACGACGCTCGTTATCATATTTCCATACATATCTTCTCAGGTTTACATATTGTGTATCTTTATTTTATTGATAGCTTTCACGGAAGGATGGGGAAACCCGCTGATTCAATCCATGGTTCCGAGAATGGTTGCACCAGACCGCTTGGTGAAGGCCAACAGCTCATTATCCGTGACTAGCCAATCCTTGCAGATTGCCGGATACACGTTTACGGGCTTTGTTGTCATAAGGTTTGGACATATGCCAACGCTAATCATAAGCTGTTTATTGGTCTGGCTGTCCGTGATCTGCCTATGGATTGCCGTGCGTTCCATGAAGGAGAAGGAGCCGGCTGGCGGTGGTCAAGAGAAACCAAGCTGGGAAGTCATTCGGGAAGGCTGGTTATACCTATGGAGAATTCCTACTTTGCGATTGATTACGATGATGGATATGATTGAAGGGGCTGCCGGAGCCATCTGGGTGGGGGCGATTACGCTGGTTTTTGTAAATGAGGTACTTCATCAAGGCGAGGCATGGTGGGGATTCATTAATGCCAGCTATTATATCGGCGCTATTGCAGGCGGCTTGCTGACGCTGCTGATATCTTCATTCATCCAAAAAAACTTGATTGCTTGCATGGCCGCTGGTTCTGCTGTATTCAGTCTGCTGACCTTATGGTATGGCTTGAACAGTATCCCTGTTATGGCCTTAATTCTATGTATCGCAATGGGACCCGCATATCAGCTGAGGGATGTCGCCCAGCAAACGGCGTTCCAATCGGCTGTGGATCATCAGATGCTGCCGAAAGTTTATGCATCACGTGATATCTTGATATCTACCATAACGAGTATATCCATGGCTGCCAGTGGTTTAATAGCGGATACGCTCGGGATTCGTATGGTATACATTGCTGGTTCTGTTTGTATTGCGATATCGGCTGGTTTGTCATTTATGATCTTGAAGCTGCAAAAAAATGCGATCACAACCCTGGCAGCGGAGGCAACCGACAGCCCTTTATCATGAATTGGTTACGGAAAATCCGTACGCACAAGGTGAAAGTGATATCTGTACGCGGAGCAAGCCATCCGCTGAGAATGATGAAAGGGAGTCCTCTTATACAATAAGAGGACTCCCTTTTGAGTGATTCATTAAACATTCGAATGATCAGATCAATTGCTTGCGTACTTTTAAATATCGATACAGAAGAATACCAAAGAATGAACAGAGCAAGGCGCAGAGTCCGATGAAGCCATAGCCTGCTTGGAGCCCGCGCAGCAGACCAAGCTCCGTTCCACTGCCGTACATTTGCTTGAATCCGTTCGTAATCGCTCCGATCGCGTAGTTGCCGATGACGCTGCCGATTCCCATCATGGTGACGATGAACGTAATCGCAGTGTCACTCTCTTTGGGATATCTTTTGGCGATTAGAGCCATAACGGTCGGATAGATCGGCGCAATTCCAATGCCCGCTGCAGCGAACAGGAAGGCATACGATTCGCCCCCAAAAATGGCGATAAAGGTGCATACGCCTGTCAACGCGGACAGGATGATAATGGACAGTGTGAAGCCGATCCGGTCCGTGATTGGCCCCAGCAGCAGACGTGCCGCCGAGAAACAGAGGAAGAAAGCAGACAGCATTCCGGCTGCAGCGGTAGGCTCCCATTGGTACGATTTTTCAAGGAAATTGACGAGCCAGCCGCCAACGGCCATCTCCGACACGACACCAAAGGACAGAATCAGGACGACAAGCCACAGAGCGCGATCTTTGACTAATACCTTGAGTGGAGTCCGCTCCGTTACGGATAGATCATCACCCGGAAACTTGCTCATGAGCGCCGGAATCATCGGCAGTATGGATAACATCAACATGGCCAGATACATCCCCCGCCAGTCCAGCGTGTACTGAAACACGGTTACGGTCATGAGACCGGATGCAATCATCGGTGCCACGGTAGAGCTGATTCCGTAGAAGAAATGGGACAGGTTCATCATGGTGCCTGTGTTTCTCACGAAGATACGTGCGGCCAGTATGGCGAGTCCGATCTCGAGCATTCCATTTCCTATGTACATGAAGAAATAGGACGCCGTAAATGTGGGATAGCTGTGTGACAGAAATATAAAAATGCCCGAGACAGCCATCGAACCGAAGGCCAGTATGGTAACCCACTTGATACCAATCTTGCGAGTTAACAGAGCGGTAAAAGAGCAAGCGATCAAGTATCCGAGCGCATTCAGTGAAAGTAAGGTCCCGATCTGCATCTCATCCAGATTGAAATCGAACTGAATTCTCGGGATGGCTGGTCCCTTAATATTTTCCGATATTCCAAAAATGATAAATCCGAGAAAGATCGTTGCCAAGTGCAGGGTGTAGTCTTTGCTGAACTTAGGTTTTGTTGTCGGTTGAAGGTCTGAATTCACGGTTACTCCCCATTCGTCGTCGTTGTATTTATAAATGTGCTGGTATCGGATATCATCATATCCATCGCAAGCCGCTGGAGGCCGGCTATATAATCATGTTCCCAAGGGCGAAGCAGCATTTCGGGCAGATGCGTCTGCGGTACGTAAGCGGAAGCCCGGTCTTTAATGGAACGCAGGGTGGAGGGCAGCAGGTTATGCTCGCACCACAGAATGGCGTCAGGGTTTAAAATCGCAGTTAAGGTGGCGCTTAAGCGGCTCAACGCATCGATTTGCTCTTCATCCGGCTCGACCAGACTGCTCATTACGGAGTCTCTGCGGTCCAATACATGAAGAAGGTTGTTGTCTCCACTCATCGGCACATAGCCGATCTCACCCGTGAAGAACGATCGTCCCCGAACGACATTACCGTTGATCAACAGCCCCGCCCCCGGCCCATTGTGTCCGAGGTACACGTATACAAGGGAGGCTTCCTCCGAGTGACTAAGATTCTGGTAGCCGAGCACGGCTGCGTTCATGTCATTTTCTACGATTACAGGAATAGAGTACATCTCTTCCAAATAGGCTTGGAGGTCGAAGTCCTGGAAAGCGCTATACGACGGTATGTGAAAAATAATACCATCCCGCACCGACGCCGGCATACCGACGGCGATTGAACGGATTTTCGGATAACGGTGCGCCCAGTTTCTGATTTGGGAGGCCAGCGCTTCCGGTCCAGCCTGGAGAATACCATCTTCAACCGTCCTCTCGATCAGATCGCCATTCCAATTAAAGAGGGTGTAGACGCTCTGGTCCTTCTCATAATAAACGGCCAGCCCCAGCATATAATTCGGATTAAAGGCATAACGGTTTGCCCTCCTGCCGCCGCTGGACTCATCTAATCCGAGCAGGTGGACTTCACCTTCCTTCGTCATCTGTTCCAGCACTTTGCTCACGGTAGGAAAACTGATCCCTAGTTGTTCACTGAGCTCCGCCTTGGTTCCGCTCCCAAGTTCAAGCAGGGAAGAGCGGAGGGCCCGCCGCACAGCGAACTTCATGGATTGAGGTTTAGGTATAGCTTCATTGCGCGTAGTTATCACCCCGTTTTCTTACTTATTAAATCCGTTTAATAAGTGTCTGCTGATGATTATTGCATACAGAGCATGATGGTGCAAGAACAATTTTAGGTCAAGGCTTTGGGAGAGGGACAGATAGAAGAAAAAGAGCGCCCGCAGGTGAGAGAAAGGTGTGCGTACGCTCTTTGAGTGATTATTAGGAGCCATTAGCGGAGGAGCATAATGGTCCCGCCGAGAATCGGCATGAGGATCATCGAGAACCGCAATAGTGTGCGAGGTGCTTTGTTGGTGAATTTGGCTCCGATGTAGGAGCCGATCATCGTGCCTGCAACGACTTGCAGCAGGAGCAATCCGTCAATATATCCTGCCTGAAAATAACCGAGGCCGCCAAAGAGGGCGATTGGCATGATCACCATCATCGTCGTGCCTACGGCCAGTGTGATTGGCAAGTTGAACAGAACCATTAAGGCAAGCTGAATGAACGGAGTCGAACCGATGCCGAACACTCCGGACATTCCGCCGGTGATTAAGCCGGAGATTAGGGCCATCATCCAGAACCGGGAAGAATGGATAGAGGTTAGCATAGGCTTTGGTGTGAGCTTCATGCGGGTCCTCAGCATGATTAACAGACCGGACAGAAACAGCATCATTGCCGTACACCATACCAGCCGATCCTCCGGCATAAGCCGGGCGGCAAAGCTGCCTGCATAAGAACCGATAGCTCCGAATAATCCAACGGCCAGCCCGGTTGATAGAATCGCATTCTTCTCCCTGATATGACTGATGGAGCCGGAGATCATGGTGAATACCATGGCTGCGATGGACGTGCCAAGTGCAGTATGAACAGGAATGTGAAATACAGTCACCAGAAGTGCGATAATAAAGCCGGATCCGCCGGCACCGACAAAACCGAGAAGCCCGCCCAGAAATAACATCGTGATGAAAATACTCATATGAGCCTCTTCTTTCTTTGTGTATTCATTTCAATTTTTCTATTATACATGAAAATTAAGATGTCGCATCCATGGGCTATCCAGCACAAGCCAGCGGCGTGGAGGAATCGACAGATTTGATAGAGCTTCATGGTACCGCTGATCAGATATCCATTGACAATAGCGAGACTCCACGAGAAAATGTACGCGCGTACATTACCAGGGAGGATTGATTTTTATCGCTAGTCGTAAAGAGGCAGCTCAGGCTTGCCGGTGTTTCAGAAGCCACGGTGTCACGTGTTCTGAACGGGGTCGGTCCGATCAAGGCAAACGCTATGAGATGGTGAGCACTTGTAATATTCCCGCGCAATTGCCACTCGGTTTACCGAAATATACGCTGGATCAATTATACTTCATACAACAAAATCGGCTTAACTCGGAGGGTCCATTGAACCAACGGGGAAGCCGATTTTTTATGCTGTGCTTGAACGAGTTCCTTATCCATTCATCCACTATTCTTTCACGACGAGACCGAAGATTTTGGTTAACGGAATCGCTTGATGCGGCGAAATGATGCAGCCTTGAAGATCTTCCAGGGTGGCGCCGATATTATGGAAGTCTGTTCGACTCAGATCAATTCCCGCCAGCTTTGTGCCGGAGAACTGCGATTGGTCGATCTGACAATCCAGGAATTCGACCTTATGTAACTCGGAATGATAAAAGTCCGATTTCACGAGCGAGGTGGATTGGAAAGATACCTGTTTCATATTAGCAAATCGAAACGTGGCGTAGTCACCCGTGCATTGATGGAATACGACATTTCGAATCGTTGCCGCCGTCAAATCGAGACCAAGAATTTTGCAATGATTAAATTGTACCCGGTACATGATGGCTTCGCTCAGATTTACATTGGACAAATCACAGTGGTTGAACACGAGATCCGTAAGCTCGGCATGTTCAAGTGTAACGTGCTGGAATGTAACATTTTGGAATATCATTTGGTCGAATTGAACCTTGTCTGCCGAAATATAAGACACTGTCTCGTCCTGGCATATGGATTGTACGAATGAGGATTCATCATCAAGTCCTATATCTGAGAGGATCACAGATTCTAGCTGTTTCGGAAGCTTGGGTTTCACGATTTTGACCGGTGTTGGCGACTTGTCAGTTTGGCTGTTCGATGACATGAGTTTACCTCCAAACATCGGAATATGTATTCATTGAGTAGAAGTATATCATGTCCTTAGCACATTGTCCGGTCACGGTTTTGGGAAATAAAGAAGGATCACAGAACATGTCCGCGAATATAACATAAGGAAATGAGAGAAACACCACATCTGATCGATCATAAGGCATCTGCGACAAGTTTACATTCGGATGACAATCTACTATGATGTTGATATACCCCGGTGGGTAGTGAATAAGCCATGCCGCACCATAGGAGGTCACATTTGAGTATAATTCCAATCGGTCCTTTGATGATCCGAGCAGATATCGTTGTTTTTCTGATATGCGCCGCGGCCGGGTTTGTCGCTTTACGTTTTCGGTTGCATCAGATCCCACAGCGGGAATGGTTACTGGATACCTATTTATCTGTACTGATTATCGGTTTTGTCTCATGGAAATTCGGAATGCTGGTATTCGATCCAATCCGGACTCTCCAGCATCCGGGTGCGCTTATTTATATGACAGGCGGAGCTAAAGGTTTATGGCTAGGGACGATCCTTGCTCTTATATATGCCGCTCTTCGCTGGAGGAAGCATAGGGAAGATTCCGCCTTGCTAGTAAAATCAGCTGTCTTGGTGATTTATGCCAGCGGTTTCGCAGGGTATCTGTTTCTATGGTTATGGAGAGATGGGGCAGACCTATCGTCTTCCTTATTGTATACCATATTGTTCGGCGTGCTGTTCATATTCAGCTGGCTACACTTCAAATCGTCATTGACCAAGTTCCTTACCTTGGGTTTAGGGAGAAACGGAGCGGTATGGGTTGTTATGTTAGCCCTTTTGGTATGGGTTATCTATGATTTTACTTTTAGCACGGCCAATAAGCGTGAAGCTGCGACGCCTTCGATTCAAGAGGGAAGTAAGGAAGTCATTGCGGAAGGTTTGAAGCCAGGACAACGCGCCCCGGATTTTACTCTGATGAATCAGAATGGTCAGGAGGTTAAGCTGTCTGACTATCGCGGACAAACGGTGTTTCTTAACTTCTGGGCATCGTGGTGTCCTCCTTGCAAGGTTGAGATGCCTTATATGCAGGACTTTTACATCAATCACCAGAATGAAGAAGTCATTATACTGGCTGTTAATATGACGCATTTGGAGAAGAGCGCGAGTGAAGTCCACTCTTTTATTGAGAAGAACGGGTTAACCTTCCCTGTCCTGTACGATCAGAACGGAGACAGTACTCACCGATACGAGGTGGTGGCCTATCCGACCACTTATGTTATTTCACCCGATGGTACGATCTCTGAGCGGTTTCAAGGGGCAATTGACGAAGACCTGATGGTTAGAGCCTTTAGGAAGGCTAGTGATGTAGGCAGGTAAAAGAGCGGAAATTCGCTGACGCGGACATCTATCTCTGCCCTCTTTCCCTCAGCAGGAATATAATACACAAACGCTGGGGAGGAGATGAAAAAGTGCAACCAATACCAATTTCCGCAGAAGGCTGCAGAGGGTATATCGGTAAAACCGTTTGTGCGGTCATGCACGATGGAAGAGAAGTCGTGGGGACAATTCGAGGTGTTCATGACCATGGACTTGAGCTTGACTTTGGGAACCCAACCGCATATACATTGTCCACTAAGGGGAAAAAGGGGAAAAAATCTGTAAAATCGACTAAAAGAGGAGCCCAAACTTCCGCATTCGGGCCTTATGGCTATGGTCCTTACGGAGGGTATGGCTATGGAGCCAATGTGTTTGCCTGGAGTACGATCGCATTGTTGTTCCTCATTCCGTTTTTATTTATCTAAAGCGATAGAGAGCACATATCACGGACAGAAGTTCATATCTAGTGATGAAAAGACCGTGCGGAAAGCGTTCCGTACGGTCTTTTTTTTGACATTATTTTATGACTCAGGCCAGTTCTATTTTACTAGTTCCGATCACATGGAAATGAACCCTTCGCTTGATTGTCGCTTTCCTTATTACCTACTAGAATAGAAAAATGTGGTTATTCGCTTGATAAATCGGTTAATAGTCTAATGAAGTAAATTGGAAAATGTATAGACTGCCTGATAGAGTAATGGCAGCGTGACAGAAGGGGCGTCCATATTTATGTCTAATCGTATTTTAGTTACACCTGAGCAGCTGGAGCAGGTCTCCTCGCAATTTGCGCAGTCGGGACAACTCAGCAGCGATATGGTGCAGCAGCTTCAACGAAGCATTCATGAATTGGAAAGTCAGTGGCAAGGTATGACACGGGAGCGATTCTACGGAGAATACCAGCAGGCCAGATCAACGATGCTTAAATTTGTTGAATGCCTGCAATCGATCTCTACAGAATTGAATCAAATCTCGGTGAAATTCCGTACAACAGATGAACAGGTGAATGGAGCGGTTGTGGGCGGTGCAGCTGCAGGTGCGGCCGTTCTGGCAGGGAGCGCGGGCAGTGGTGCTGTTCCAGCAGCGGGAGTCAAAGCGCCAAAGGGACCAGCCGTGGATCCAAAAACAATACTGGATAAAGCGATAGAAGGCTATGAAGTCGAGGGCAGCGTCGTTGGCAATAAAGAAAATGGCCTGTATGCGAATGCAATAAACGGCAAAGCCAGTGCAAGCCTTGTGGAAGGCGTGGAGGTTGGCGGTTCGATCGTTGAAGCGGGCTTTGACAACGATTATGCCAATGGTTCAGTCAGCTTGATGAATGCTGAGGTTGAAGCATCCGTGAAGGATGGCACATTGAGCGTGGGTGCTGAAGGCACAATTACCAAATATGAGGGCGGGTTTAAGATACCTTTGCCATGGACTGATAAATCATTAAATATCGGCGGATCTGCATCACTGGGTGTGGTTGGCGGATCAGCTGAAGTAGGTAAAAACGGATTAAGCTTCCACATTCCCCTCGGGCCTGGAATCAGCTTGTTCGGATTAGGCGGTTCCGTATCTGTTAAGTAAGAAGGAGGCGCAGGCGCCGATGAACGATAAACAGCGAAAATTCAAATACATAATGATGGTCATTGGCATCGTAGGTGTGTTAGGAACAGTGATTCCTAATCTATTGAGCACGGAATATGCGGCTGCGGAGAAGACCGTTATATGCCTATCTTATCTGGTGGGTATACCGCTCATCGTCTCGATTGTATATGGGATCGGCAAAAAAATATTGAAGGGTTGATGAACATGGAACAGCATGATAACACAGAACAGAAGCTGCTGCCCATCGGATCTGTTGTTAAGTTTAAGGATTGGAACCAGACTCTGATGATATATGGGCGAATGCAGAATGACTCCAAAACGCTCAAGCGTTGGGATTACGTTGCATGCTTTTACCCGCACGGCAATCTTACTGCAGACTCCAATATCTTTTTCAATCATCAGGATATCTCAGAAGTCGTATTTATGGGGTATGTTAACGAGGATGAGATTGCATTTCGCGATGCTCTCATGGAAGGAATTGCGAAAGCAGATCAAATGGCAGCAACAGGGAAAGACCCCTCGTAATATATAACATTACTTGTCATGAACACATAAACGGCCTCTCATCCCCTGGATAGGGTATTGAGAAGCCGTTTTTTCGTGTGCGCTAAAAGTTTATGGGGAGGTTTCCTACAGGCTTACAATCAATAAAGCCGGTATACTCTTGCCTCATAAGGCTGCAGCTGAATCTCATCTGCTTCTTCATCCAGATTCGGACTGTAGTTGGAAATCAATAGCTCTCTGGACAAATCGCGAAGGTCTTCAGGCCATTCAAATACCGGGCTCTCTCCAAAAAAGTTAAGGATTACGATGATCTGATCCTCACTCCCGTCCAGCGTGCGCGTATATACATACAGCTCAGAATCCAGCGGCAGCAGTAATTTATACTCGCCATACACCATTACTTTATGGGTCTTGCGCAGAGCGAGGAGACGTCGATAGTAATGAAAAATGGAATTCGGATCACTCATCGCGGCCTCTACGTTCACTTCCGAATAATTGGGATTCACTTTAATCCAAGGATCACCTGTGGTGAAACCTGCCTGAGGACTGGCATCCCACTGCATCGGGGTGCGGGCATTGTCACGGCTTTTGGCGCGAATCGCCGCCATGGTCTCATCCATTGGTTTGCCATGAAGATGAGAATACTCATAATAGTTCAAGGTCTCTACATCACGGTAATCCCCGATCGTTTCAAAAGCCACGTTGGTCATTCCAATTTCTTCACCCTGATAAATATAAGGGGTGCCCTCCAAGGTTAGCATAAATGTGGCTAACATTTTGGCCGATTCAACACGATACTGTTGATCATTGCCGAACCGGGATACAGGTCTCGGTTGATCGTGGTTTCCCAAATAGTTGGCATTCCAACCTTTCTTGTGAAGGGTTGTTTGCCAGTTGCTTATTATTTTTTTAAGTTCAAGCAGTGTCCACGCTCGGGGTACCCACTTGCCTGTGCCTGCTGAGGCGGAATCCAGGTTCATATGCTCGAACTGAAATACCATGTTGAGTTCATGGCGAGCATCCCCTACGTACTCCAGTGCCTGTTCGGGACCCAATCCGGAAGTTTCACCTACCGTCATAATGTTGTAATCCATCCAAACTTCCTCATTCAGTTTCTTCAGCATCCAGTGGACCTTCTCGAGATTGGAGAACAACTGGTAAGCACGCACAACGGGAAGGTGCTGAGGATTATCCGCATTTGGCAGACCTTCTGCCTTAACGATATGGGCGATGGCGTCTAATCGAAAACCATCTACACCTTTTTGCAGCCACCAGCTGATCATTTTATACAATTCGTGAACCATTTCGTCGTTGTTCCAATTCAAGTCGGGCTGATATTTGGAATACAGATGCATATAGTACTCATCGGTATTCTCATCGAGTTCCCACACCGATCCACTGAAATAAGACTCCCAATTGTTAGGGAACAGGCCATTAACCCCTTTTTTCCATATATAGTAGTCTCGTTTGGGGTTATCGATAGAAGATCTGGATTCTTTAAACCATGGATGTTGATCGGAAGTATGGTTTAGCACCAGGTCCATCATGATTTTGAGTCCCCTGTCATGAGCCTGCTTCAAGAGTTCATCAAAATCACTCATGGTGCCAAATTCGGGGTTAATCGCATAAAAATCACTGATGTCGTATCCGTTATCCTTACCGGGAGAATCATAAATGGGGCAGATCCAAATGACATCAATACCGAGGTTTTTTAAATAATCCAGCTTGGAAATAATCCCTTGAAGATCACCTTTCCCATCTCCGTTGCTGTCCTTAAAGCTGACTGGATATATCTCGTAAACGGCTGCTTCCTTCCACCAGGTTTCATTCATGTGTGTATTCCTCCCGTCATGTAGTGATGGTGTTATGGAAGTTTATCCGTGTCCTCCCTGGAAGGACGGGTACTTGGTCATGCCTCCGTCAGCAAATAGGGTAATCCCCGTGACGTAACTGGATTCGGAAGAAGCGAGCCAGGCTGCGGCAGCGGCGATCTCTTCCGGACGTCCGATATATCCGAGGGGAATAAGAGATTCAACGCCTTTCTTCGCTTCAGGATCGGAGAACTTGGCAGCGTTAATCGGGGTATCGATGGCCCCTGGGCCGAGGTTGTTGACACGGATTCCCTTCGGTGCGAATTCCAGCGCTAGCGTTTCGGTTATCATTTTGACTCCGCCCTTACTCGCGGCATAATGAAGGAAATGCGGCCAAGGAATGGTTTCGTGAACGCTTGATATATTAATAACTCTTCCCTTGATCTGATGCTCGATCATATAGTCGATCGCTTCACGACAGCCCAGAAAGGTACCCGTCAGGTTCACATCCAGCACCTTTCTCCAGTCCTTTAACGATAAATTTTCGGAAGGGACTTCGTTCTCAATCCCTGCGTTGTTAACCATGACGTCAAGCGATCCAAAATGATCATGGGCAGCAGCCACCAGCTTGCTGACATCCTCTTCACTGGTGACATCTCCATATACCCCTACAGCTTTACCTCCATAGGATTCAATTTCGCTGACCATCTGTTGTACTTCTTGCTCGTTGCCCAGGTAGTTGATGATGACATTCATCTTCTCTTGCCCAAATCTTAGCGCGATCGCCCGTCCGATACCGGAAGAAGCTCCCGTTACGATAGCAGTGTTACCTTCAAGATCTTTGTACAAGCTAATCCCTCCTGTCGTCGAGTCTCTAAGTGTACAGTACAGTAATATTTTAACCCGGAACAATATGGGTGAAGCTCGCTCTTCAGGTCGTGAGTCCGAAGGCGGGGGGATAGTAGGAGAACATGGCCCAAGAATCGTATATGTGTGCATTATGCGAGAGTGGTATAGACGAAGGTAATGTCCGACATGCCTGTTTAAGTTTGTTTTTGTGTCAATATCAAATATAAAAGGATGAAAATAAATCATCATTCCTTTGTTTTTGCCTTGAAATAAATACTATTCAAAAACAAACAGACGTGATATCATGATAAACAAATATAAACAAAAATTTTGTCTGTTCAATCGGAGGGGAAGCTTCATGGTTCAGAGCTTATGGGAAAAGTCAAAGGCACAGCAGGCTAAGAGTACATTGGATGAGCTCGTTTATCGGTCGAATTTGATTGGTGCCGATCGACGAGTGTGCAACTGGGGCGGTGGTAACACATCCAGCAAAACAACGATACAGGATTTTCGCGGCAATGAAGTAGAGGTTATGTACGTGAAGGGCAGTGGCTCTGATCTTGCAACCATGAAATCTGGCAATTTCACGGGCTTGCGCATGGAGGATATTCGGCCGTTGTTTGATAGAGATTCGATGTCGGATGAGGAGATGGTGGCTTATCTGGGCCACTGTATGGTAGATGCTAAGGACCCGCGTGCATCCATCGAGACGCTGCTGCATGCTTTTCTGCCTTTTAAGCACGTTGACCATACACATCCGGATGCCATTATCAGCTTGTGCTGCGCTCATAACGGCAAAGCAACAGCTCAGGAAATCTTTGGCGACCGTTTCGTGTGGGTTCCGTACGTCCGTCCGGGATTTACACTGTCTAAGATGATAGCTGAAGGGGTTCTGGCAAATCCAAAAGCAGAGCTTGTTCTCATGGAGAAGCACGGACTCGTAACCTGGGGAGATACATCTGAAGACTGTTATGCACAAACCATTCGAGTCATTAGTGAAGCAGAAAGCTACATTGAAGCAAGGGTAAGTGATGAGAAGCTGTTCGGTGGTCCGAAGCATGCACCGCTCGCCTCCGATATACGCCGCAGCTTGGCTTCTGAAGTGATGCCTGTCATCCGCGGCGCAGTAAGTGATGTGAAGAAGATGATTCTCTCATTTGATGATCAGAAGGATGTACTTGATTTTGTCGGCGGTAAGGAATCACCAAGGCTGTCCCAAGTTGGCGCAGCTTGCCCCGATCATCTGGTTCATACCAAGGTCGTTCCACTCTTTATCGACTGGACACCCGATGCTGATGATGTTGAAGGTCTAAAGACAAAGCTTATTGAAGGCATAGCCAAATATAAAGAGCAGTATATCGCTTATTTTGAACGTAACCACCATGAAGGAGATGTCATGTTTGAAGCTGCGCCTCGTGTCATTCTCATTCCTGGAATCGGTATGATTAACACCGGGAAGAGCTGGGCTAATTCGCAAGTCAGCGGCGCACTCTATCATAGAGCGATTGCCGTTATGCGGGGTGCAACTGCTTTGGTTGATTTCGTTTCTCTGAGCGAGAAT
The DNA here is from genome assembly GCF_001277345.1 of Paenibacillus solani. GTDB lineage: Bacteria > Bacillota > Bacilli > Paenibacillales > Paenibacillaceae > Paenibacillus_AQ > Paenibacillus_AQ solani. The sequence goes on along the minus strand of NZ_LIUT01000001.1, from coordinate 2,713,327 downwards.
GAATCCTACAATGTAGAGTATTGGCCGCTCGAGTTATACAAATTGAGTCTGGCACCGGCCGAAACGGAGTTTTCCCGTCAGATTGCCTTTATAACCGGGGGAGCAGGCGGTATCGGGAGTGCAGCGGCCCGCAGATTGGTGTCAGAAGGAGCCCATGTTGTTCTTGCTGATCTGAACCTAGAAGGGGCACAGCAAGTAGCTGAGGAAATCAATGCAAAGTACGGAGAGAATCGAGCATTTGCCGTTAAAATGGATGTAACTGACGAAGAAGCCGTTCAGCGCGCTTATCGTGAAACATCCATCACCTATGGCGGTGTTGATGTGATTGTTAATAATGCAGGGCTTGCTACATCCAGTCCTTTTGACGAAACGTCTTTAAAGGAATGGAACCTGAATATGAATGTGCTCGGAACCGGTTATTTCTTAGTTGCCCGAGAAGCCTTTTCATTGATGAAGGTACAGGGACTTGGCGGAAGCATGGTATTCGTAGGGTCGAAAAATTCCGTGTATGCCGGAAAGAATGTTACTGCTTACAGCTCAGCAAAAGCTTTGGAAGCCCACCTGGCCCGCTGTATTGCTGCAGAGGGAGGAGAGTATGGAATCAGAGTGAACACCATTTTGCCTGATGCTATACTGCAAGGCTCCGCGATATGGAATTCGAACTGGAGAAACGAGCGGGCAGCAGCGTATGGCATTGAACCGGAACAGCTGGAAGAACACTATCGTAAACGCACTACACTGCTTGTTAACATCTATCCGCAGGATATTGCCGAAGGTATTGCTTACTTTGCTTCATCCAGATCTTCGAAGACAACCGGCTGTATGCTGACGATTGACGGCGGAGTACCTGCTGCATTTACTCGCTGATTCATAGGGAAGAAGAAATTGTTGCGATTGCTCATTCATGCTTGCATCAGGTAGGTTTCGGCATTCATAATGAAAATACTAGGTACAGTGAACTCGAATGCAAGGAAAGTAGCCTACCTGTTCGAGTTAGCGGTTCGCTCGTTCAGCGAAGGCAGGCAATAGAGAGAATATATGTATAGTAAGGATGGGCGGTATGATGCTGGTAGCAGAACGGTATGAGAAAATAGTAGAGCTGGTCAACGAAAGAGGGAGTATCCGTGTCTCGGAGCTGAGCCAGCTGTGCGGTGTGACGGAGGAAACGATTCGCCGTGACCTCGATAGGCTGGAGCATGCAGGGCGTCTGCGCCGTTCCCACGGAGGAGCGGTTAGCGTGAAGGATCAAGCGGAGGTTCAACGTTCGCAGCCGGAAATACCGTATGCTGAGCGGGAAATCACGAATGCGAGTGAGAAGCAGCAGATTGCGGAGGAAGCGGTCAAGCGAATCCAGGCGAATGATCGCATTCTGTTGGATGCAAGTTCAACGGCTTGGTATATGGCCAAGATTATTCCGGACATTCCGATTACCGTTCTCACTAATTCAATTAAGGTGGCTGCTGAGCTTAGTACCAAGGAACGGGTACAGGTCATATCGACAGGCGGTATTCTGGCTCATCGCTCTCTCTCCTTTGTCGGTCCGCTGGCGGAACGCTCGCTTGATGCTTATTACGTGGATAAAGCTTTTCTATCATGCAAGGGTGTGCACCTTGAACGGGGGCTTAGTGAATCCAATGAGCTTCAAGCAAGAATCAAGCATCAAATGATTGGCATGGCCGATGAGACCATTCTGCTCGCCGATGCCAGCAAATTCGGCATGCAAGCTTTTGCGCAGGTTGCCGATCTATCTCAAGTGAATCTGATCATTACGGATCAGCGTTTGACGGAGGCGGAAGCGGCTCCATATCGAGCTTTGGGCATTCCGGTTGAGTCTGTTTAGAACATAGAAACACTACTTTATATACCGATATGGAATCCCCCCACGAATCGGGGGGATTCTTGCTTAGCCCGATTTCATTGATATCGGCATTGATCCTGATGATGGCGAGGTGAACACGATGAAGATTTCATTATTTGTAACTTGTCTCAGCGATGCCTTGTTCCCGCGGGTAGCTGAAGCGATGGCAAGACTTCTGGGAAGGTACGGCGTGCAACTGGAATTCCCGGAAATCCAGACTTGCTGCGGCCAACCGGCCTACAACAGCGGGTATTGGGATGAGGCACGCATCAGTGCCAAAACCATATTGGACGCTTTTGAAGATAGTGATTTTGTTGTGGCTCCTTCGGGCTCCTGTACGTATATGATTCATCATTATCCGGACTTATTCAAAGACGATCCAACATATTTCAATAAAGCGAAAGTGCTCCAATCCAAGTGCTACGAGTTCACACAATTTCTGGTTGATGTTCTGGGTGTAACTGATGTAGGAGCCTTTTATCCGCAAAAGGTAACCTATCATCCTTCCTGCCACGGAAGCCGATTGCTTGGCGTAAAGGAGCAGCCATTAAAGCTGATGAAACATGTGAAGGGGCTGGAGCTTGTTCCATTGCCTTTTGCCGAGGATTGCTGCGGGTTCGGTGGAACGTTTGCCGTTAAGATGGCAGATATTTCAGGTGCCATGGTAACGGAGAAAAGTGATCATGTGCTGGAAACCGAAGCATCTGTATTGGTCGGTCTTGACATGGCCTGCCTCATGAACATTGCCGGCAATCTTCGTCATCGGGGGGAGAGGGTTAAGGTCATGCATCTGGCCGAGCTTTTGTATGAGGGGGTGTGTGCACATGAGCTCATCTGAATTGAAAGCCAAGACAGTTAAGGAACGTGCAGGTCAAGCCCTTAACAATGATTTTCTGCGCAACGCGGTGAAGTTTACGACAGAGCGGCTGCGGCTTGGCAAAAAGCTTGCGTCAGAAGAACACGGTAACTGGGATGTGTGGAGAGAGCGTGGACGCCAGATCCGGCTCCATACCATTGCTCATTTGGATTATTATTTGAATGAGTTTGCTGAACAGGCCAGGGCCAACGGAGCCCATGTCCATTTTGCGGAGACAGCAGAAGAAGCGGTGGCGATCTCCCTTCAGATTACCGAGCATAAGTCGGCGAAGTCCGTCGTGAAATCGAAATCCATGGTCTCCGAGGAGCTGCATCTGAACAAAGCCCTGGATTCCATCGGTGTGGAAGCAGTGGAAACGGATCTCGGCGAATATATTATTCAGCTTGCAGATGAGACGCCTTCTCACATCATTATTCCCGCCATTCACAAGAACCGTTATCAGATCGCGGAGTTGTTATCTGCAGAAGCAGGCGAGACGCTGCCGCCCGATACAACGATTCTGGCAGGTTTTGTCCGCATGAAGCTGCGCGAAAAATTCCTTGAGGCGGATATTGGCATGACAGGGTGTAATTTTGCGATTGCCGAGACGGGCTCTATGGTATTGTTCGAGAATGAGGGCAATGCCCGCATGGTCACGACCGTGCCCAAGACTCAGATTACCCTGATGGGCATGGAGCGGATTATTCCCTCATGGGCAGATCTCGAAGTAATGGCGACCTTGCTGCCGCGGTCGGCGACCGGTCAGAAGCTGACCGTTTATATGTCCGGCATCAGTGGGCCGAAGAGAGAAGCGGATGCAGATGGGCCTGACGAAATGCATATTATTATCATCGATAATGGACGCTCTCTGCAGCTCGGCGATCCTGAATTTCAGGAGCTGCTGAACTGTATTCGCTGTGGTGCATGTCTGAATGCATGTCCCGTTTATCGACATATTGGCGGGCATGCCTATGGCGGTACGTATAGCGGACCGATCGGTGCTGTATTAACGCCAGCCTTGAACAAGAACGTAGCGGAATGGGATGATATCGCTAACGCCTCCAGCCTGTGCGGCGCCTGTTATGAAGCATGCCCCGTGAAGATTCCCTTGCATGATATGCTGGTATCCCTGCGTCGCCGAAAGATTGAGGCCGGGCGCGGTGACAAGCTGGAAGCGATGGGGATGAAGGGCTTCGCGGCGGTCATGGGGAATGCCAAACGCTATCGCAGTGCGATAAAGCTTGGAAAGTGGGGACAGAAATTAGTCGTACGAGGCGGGGAAATAAGGACGCGAATCGGTCCATTAAAGGGATGGAATTCGTACAGGGTAACACCCAGTTTGCCCAAGCAATCCTTCCGTGATCGTTGGCCGGAAGTTGCACAGGAAATTCACAGTACATCTGGACCAATGAACCCTGAAATCGCAGCGCGATTGAAGGAGCGGCTACTCGCAGCAGAGTTCCGAAAGGGGGAAAAAGCCTATGACAAGCGAAACTGATCACAATTGGCTTAACCGCCTTGAAGAACAGTCACGTCTGAAACAAGAGCAATTCATGGACGGTATCGCGGCGAAGCTGGGGAGAGACCGGATACGCACTGCTCCGGAGCACCCCTTCCGCGGGGCACCCGACTTTTGGAAGGAGTTCGAATGGCCGCTGGAGCAGAGGATTACGCAGTTTACAGCCAACTTTGAAGCAGCCGGTGGCCATGTGGTAAGGCTGAGCAATCGCGAAGCTGTCAGCCAGTTTATTAGGGATAAAGCGGTGGAGATGAGTGCAGCGACTATTCTTCGTCAGCAGGAAGAGGCGCTGAGCTGCCTGAGGCTGGAAGAGAGCTTGCTGGAAGCACAGGTACTCTCCTGGAATGATGAAGCAGACACCGATTGGAGGGCTGTAGCTGCCAGAGCAGACTTTGGTATTGTCATGGCAGATTATGCGACGGCTTATACCGGTTCAATAGTGGTGAAATCTGCCCCGAATAAAGGCAGATCCGTCAGTCTGCTGCCGACCGTGTTGGTGGCTGTCATCCCCGTTGACCGAATGGTAACCCGACTAGGAGAGATATTGGTGCAGTTCGATCAGGCCGGGCGTGAGCAGCTTCCCGCAGGGATTCATTTTATCTCGGGACCAAGCCGCTCCGCTGATATCGAGAACGATCTTACGATTGGCGTTCACGGCCCTGGCATTGTATATGCCTTGCTGGTAGATTCCTATGAGAATTAACGAATGACATTTGATTAATAAATAGCCCCAAGCGGGAGCAGAAACGATATGCTCTCGGCTTGGGGCATTTATGATTATGGGCTGATAAACCTTTTATCAATTTTAGTATTCTTGTTTGAATGTTAGACCAGGAAAAACTGTGTATGATGAAAGGGCTTTTGCTGATTGTTCAACTTCTTTAATTAGATATTTATCACTCTTTGGTTTCGGGGTTACATCAATATCCCATGTATTTTCAGTGGGTGATGAGCGACCAACATAATTAACGAATTTAACACGCACTTTATACTCGCCTCTACCGTCCACTGAGCCCGTCTGTTTGGCATCAATGATCTCATAATTTAATAATGAAGGAAAATGTCCGCCTCCAGGTACATAAACTCCTGGAGCAATGAATGTCTTATCGAAACCTTCAACGACAAGGCTCTTAACCAATTCTTCATCCTGGCCATCATACCCTATAATAAACAGGTCAATCGTTCTCTTGACTGCAGCCCACTCCTCAGCAGACGTATCATTGAGTGATTGACTCCAAACATCGGTTGTTTTTGGATTAGAAGTTCCCTGTTGGATGGAGACTGTCTGCGTTTTGGAATCCCATGAGACATTGGCCCCAAGTGCCTTAGAAATCGTGCTGATCGGGACGAGAACTCGGCCATTTACATTCTTTGGAGCAACATCGGTCGCAATATTGTTCCCATTCACGACGATTTTAATTTTCCCAGATCCAAAAGCATAAGTCCCTCCCAATACCAGCGAAATACTAAGGGCTACAGCTGAGATCGAGAATAACTTTTTATTTTTCATAAACAATACCTCCTACAAGTGATCTGTATTAAGATAAACGAAAGATTCGAATAATTAGTTACCAAAAAAGTAAAAAACTATATTTATTCAATTAGGGAAGGTGCGGCGGAGGCTATTGCGTTACAATCATCAAGGGAGGAATCTATGAAAATAAGAATGCTATTCACAATGGTTTTGCTTAGCGTTTTATTTTTGCCCGCCTGTTCAAAAGCGGGAGACAACAAAAACCAGGAGACACACAATCAAAATCCAACCACCATTTATATCTCTCTTTACAGAACTGATTCAACAAAAGTTCAACCGGAGCTGATCAACGTGGTAGGCGTAGACGACCCTCATTTATTGAAACAGGCGAACGATTGGAAAAAAGAAGGCGTTCAGGCTACTTTACCTTCTCCTGATAAGATTGATCATATTTATGTCCTCCAATATTCATACGAAGGAGCCAACCCAAAATCGGAGTATTATATGTACGTAACGAACAGCGAAGGAAACAACTATATAAAGCAATTTGAATATAACGGTTCTTACGATTCCTATCAGGATTCTCTGAAAAAAGAAGATGTAATAAAAAAGATTGGCCTGGACGGTTGGAAGAAAGTTTCGGCTATGGAATGGTTGTATTAGTGGGTTCCAAATTAATAGATGATTGATATTCCTTTAAATTCAAAATAAAACCCACTCCTATGCGAAAGCAAGAAGTGGGAATGGGGAAACCGTCTGTAGCTAGCTATTCTTTACATACAGCCGTTAAGGAATTTCTGATACTACCTTTATCAGGAGCATGGGTATATAGAAAAAATTGAAATTCTTTAGGGAGACAAGGCACTATTCTTGAGCGGGACATTACTTGCCCTTGCGCGTCAGTTCAGCCAGATGGTCCCACTGCTCATGGGTAATTTCCGCCAAGTCGTTGAACTGCCCCGCTCCCTGCAGCCATTCACCCCCATCAATCGTGATGACGTCGCCATTAATATAACTGGCATAATCAGAAATGAGATACGCGGCAAGATTGGCCAGCTCCTCCGCATCCCCTACGCGGCGAAGGGGGATGCGGTCGATCATCTTTTGCTCTAGATCAGGTGTAGGTGATAGCCTTGACCAGGCGCCTTCGGTAGGAAACGGACCCGGTGCGATTGCGACCTGTCGGATACCGTAAGTGGCCCATTCAACGGCGAGGGAACGTGTCAGCGCGATTACGCCTGCTTTGGCGGCTGCAGAAGGAACCACATAGCCAGAGCCAGTTGAAGCATATGTTGTGACGATGTTAAGCATCGTTCCGCTTTTGCCTTGCTCTATCCAGCGTTTGCCGACCTCCAGGGTTGCATAAAAGGTGCCATGCAGTACAATGTTCAGCACCGCATCTACAGCTCGAGGAGAGAGACGCTCCGTTGGGCTGATAAAATTCCCGGCGGCATTGTTGACTAGCACATCAATGCCTCCATAATGCAGCTCTGCCGCTTCAACGAGTGCAGCGACCTGCACAGGATCTCGTACATCACAGCTTTTGTACCATACCTCGAAGCCCTGTTGCTTTAATTCTTCAGCAGTTTGACGCAGAACTTCCTCACGGCGTCCGCAGATGACGAGCTTGGCGCCGAGCTGAGCGAATTTCTCACCCATGGCTCGCCCAAGTCCTGTTGCGCCTCCTGTTATTAATACGACTTTATTAAGCAGCAAATCGTCGGTGAACGGTCCCATGGATCAATCTCCTTTCATCCAGGTGGTGGATACAGCCAAAGCATAGGAAGTAGGATAAAATTTAGATACAGGAAAGCTATAACATTTGATCGCCACAGAATTGTAATCGTTTATAATCAGAGTACCACGGTTCTTCATTCCCGTCACCCCTGACTTGATTCAGAACAGAGCTGCTTGGTTAGGATAATTAGAAAAGCTGGTTAAAACCATACATAGTCGTCCATTCTACATCTTATACATCACATATGTTCTGGCATTAAGATTACATCACGAGACGAGGATGCCGATATGAATCTGAAATTACTGACGGAGCGGCTGATACTTAAGACGATAACGGGCAGCACTTCTGTGGATATCACGAACATAGAAACAGATTCACGCGCGATAAGGCCAAGCGGCCTGTTTGTCTGTCTTCCGGGTTTTCGCGTGGACGGCCATGACTATGCCAGGAATGCAATACAAAACGGTGCGGTTGCCATCGTCGCTGAGCGAGAGCTGCCTTTGCTGCCAGGGAGCATTACCCTTATTGTGGTACCGGATACACGAAGAATATTGCCGATTCTCGCAAACGTTTTTTATGATAATCCTACACAGCGTTTGAAACTGATCGGAATTACCGGAACGAATGGCAAGACAACCACAACCCATATGATTGAAAAAATCCTTAACGATGCTCATCGCAAAACGGGCATTATCGGTACATTGTACATGAAGATGGGGGAACATGTTGAGAAGACGCTGAATACCACGCCGGATACGATCCAGCTGCAGCGTTATGTACATACCATGGTCACACAGGGCGGCTCCTATGCCGTGTTGGAAGTGTCTTCGCATGGATTGGATATGGGGAGAGTTCGGGGATGCGATTTTCAGACCGTCGTTTTCACGAATTTATCACACGATCATCTGGACTTCCATTCCAATATGGAGAGCTACCGCAACACAAAGGAGTTGTTGTTTACTCAACTCGGTAACAGTGAGTTCGATATGCTGAAGAAGGCAGTATTGAATGCCGATGATGAAGCATCGTCCTATTATGCGAAACGTACATCCGCACAGATCATCACCTATGGTATTCATAATATGGCTGATGTTCGGGCAACGCATATTCAAATATTACCGGAGGGCTGCAAGTTCCATGTTGAAACGCCGTGGGGGCAAGGCGATATCAGTTTGAAGATGCATGGTGCTCATAATGTGTATAATGCCCTTGCGGCGGTGACCACTTGCCTGCTGGAAGGGATAACGCTTGATGAAATCCGCAGAAGTCTTGGGCAATTTGCAGGGGTTGAAGGCCGGTTTCAAGAGATAGAGACAGGACGAAGCTTTCGCGTGGTTGTAGATTATGCTCATAATCCCGATGGACTCAAGGCTACATTGCAATCCGCCAAGGAAATTACCAGAGGCAAAATGATATGCGTAATGGGCTGCCGAGGCGAGAGGGATCGATTGAAACGACCGATTATGGCGGATATTGCTGCTTCATACTCGGATTATGTGTTGTTCACAACAGACAATCCGTTCTCGGAGGATCCAGAGCAGATTATGATGGAGATGTTGGGAGGCTTAACCTCGCATGAGGCAGGGAATTGGGAGGTTATCCTGAATCGCAAAGAAGCCATTCAACGGGCAGTGGAACTGGCAGGTGACCATGATCGGATCATTATTACCGGACGAGGTCATGAGACCCGCTATATAGCAGGCAGCCAGATGGAAACGTTTAGCGATGAGGATATTGTGATGAATTCATTGCAGTGTATGAAGCAAAGCATCCAGATCATGACACCGGAGCTATAAAAATTACCGGGAGGTGCTGGACTATGAAAAGAATGAAGTTTGGCGCAAGCGTAATCGCGGCCTTGCTGCTTCTTGTTGCCTGTACTCAGCCTACCCCTTCAAAGGAAGAAGGGAGGCAGGAAGAACGCCAGGAGAAGCAAACAAATCCAGCCTATCAAGTGGTTGCAGAGCAGTTGAGAACACCTTGGTCTATCGATTTTGACGGTGCTACGATTTATGTCAGTGAGCGGGAAGGGAATATCGTACAGATCAAGAACGGCGTTCTTACCAGACAGTCGCTTCATACCAACAAGCCGGTAGCACAGATAGGCGAAGGAGGATTCCTGGGCTTTGCGTTAGCTCCTGATTTTCAGGATTCCGGCAATGCCTTTGCCTACCATACCTATGAGCAAGGTGAAAAGCTAATGAACCGATTGGTCCTTTTGAAGCAGGAGGGGAATCAATGGAGAGAATCGAAAGTTCTCCTGGAGCGCATTCCCGGCTCCAATGTGCATAATGGCGGGAGAATATCGATCGGTCCTGATAAGATGCTCTACGTAACGACGGGAGATTCAGGTGAAGAAGAACTTGCACAGAACCAGGAGAGTTTGGCAGGCAAAATATTGCGTTTGACGCAAGATGGCAAAGTCCCGGCGGATAATCCGAACGCAGGCTCCTATGTCTTTACGTTAGGGCATCGGAACTCGCAGGGCATGGCCTGGAATTCGAAAGGGGAAATGTACAGCTCTGAACATGGACCATCCGGTACGCCAGGGGGACATGACGAAATTAATAAGATCAGGGCAGGCAGCAATTACGGATGGCCCGAAATAATTGGAGATGAACAGCAAGAGGGCATGAAATCACCGATATACCACAGCAGTGAAACGGCTATTGCCCCTTCCGGGATCGCTTTTGACGAAAAGGATCACTTGTATGTCGCAACCCTTCGCGGTCAGAAGCTGTATGAATTTCAGCCGGAGAATGACTCGCTTAAAGTGGTAATGGAGGGTGAGGGCAGATTAAGAGATGTCAAAATTCATAACGGGCGAATTTATGTCATTACGAACAATACCGATGGCCGGGGAGTGCCTTCCGATCAGGATGATCGACTGCTTGTGCTGGAATCATTCCATTAAGTGGACATGTCTGCTGATTCAGAGAATAGAATAGATTAAGAACAGCTACTAAAAAGGCCCCTTCCTTGTATGGAAGGAGCCTGAAGTGGCAATAACAGATATTATGTTTGCTAGGCTTCCGTTTGCTTTCGAATGCGATACACGCATTTTTTACCACCCTTGGCAAGGCACTCGGTACGTTCCACATCTGCTTCCAGCAAGGATTGAAACAGGTCTAGCTCGCAGCGACAGGCGTGCTGATACCGGTTGGCTACCTGGGATATGGGACAGTTCAGCTCTTCGAGGAGATACTCCTCTTCGGTGACTTTTTGGTAATCAACCATATAGCCGTTATCGTTCTGAATCTGGGCAAGGGCAGCCACCCGATCCTCGAGGGCCTCCGCTTTGACCGTCGGCGTGTACTTGTTCAACAAAGTATCCTTGCGCTTATCAAACAGGAGTGAAATCATCTCATCGCCAGCCTCTTCTTGCAGCTCATTAAGCAGATCGAGCGCAAGCGCATGATAGTTCTTAGGGAAAAAGTCCTCCGCAGAATCAGTAAGACGATATAAAGATACGGGTCTTCCCATCGGCTGCTTCACGGTTCGGTATGTGATGTAACCTTCACTCTTCAAGCTTTCCAGATGACGCCGTACAGCCATGCCTGTAATGCCAAGCGCTTCGGTAATGGACTTTGTGCTGAGCTCACCATTTATTTTTAACATTTGCATGATATATTCGCGGGTGGAATATGCAACTTCTTGATTCACTATAATCACCGCCTTGATTCTCGATGAATCTCTCATTTATAACAAAAAAGTTTAAAAAGCAATATGTCTCATCTTATGTCTTTACCTACCATAAGTCAACCGAAATGGCTGATTTATGAACCGTCATAACAAGGTTTATTGACAAGTGGGAAGATTAACCACATAATTATTATATATTGTAGTATAAAAAGTATACAAATCCAAATGATCTGAGATGTCATGCTTTTATGAATGGGGAGTTTGGTTAAAAGAAACACGATTATAATTAGGAAGGTGGAATTGCGGATGTATGTTATCGGCTCAGCTTGTATTGAAGAGAAGGCGGGAGAATGCGTAGATGTATGCCCTGTTGATTGTATAGAAGAAGGGGATGACCAGTTCTACATTGATACTGATATTTGTATCTCCTGTGGTGCTTGCGAAGCTGCTTGCCCCGTCGCAGCCATTTTTTATTTTGAAGATCTGCCGGAAGACCAGAAGCATTACTTTGATAAAGCGGTTGAATATTACAAAAATAAGTAGGGCGCTGCGGTTCGAGTCTAGCGAGCGCTTCGGTTTGAGCCTATCGGGCGCTCCGGTTTGAGTCTATCCGCTCTGTTGTCCGTCCGTTTCTCGAATGGAAATAGGCAAGGTAGAAACGGACTCCCAAAGGATCGGCTATCCTCAAACCTCCGCTGGTGATGATTTAAAAGACTAAAGATAAGAGACTGAAAAGATTAAAAGATTTAAGAAATGAGAAGAAGATAGAAAGCTTATAATTAGAAGAATAAAAGATTATATTTTGTGATCACATATATAGAAGCAAAGATAATTAGTCGAACTAAGAGAGCCTCAAGCAGAAGAGCTGGTGCATAAAAAAATATTTCTTAATACATAAGCCATCCGGGATGATCGAGGGCAACCTCGAATTTTGTTCTCGGGTGGTTTAATTATATCTACCCTTTAAAGCCATCTTGGATGAAGAATGTTCCATTCATTCTTTTCCGGGGTGGCTTTATTGTTGTTTTGCAATGGCGTTGTTATCTACATTTTAGGAGATGTGATGTCATGTCCATGTCATGTTGTACGTGTTGGACGGTCATTTGTTTTCATGCAGGAGATAGAATTTCTTTCGCAAAAAATTGAAATGCTTACATTTCCATAAGCAAAAAAATAATATTTAAATGTGTCATATATATTGACACTTTTATAAAACGCGTTTTATTATTAATATCACTGGAGAATAAAATTCATAAAAATGATAAAAATCACTGTTTTTTGATGATTGTAGATCTTTTCAATTGGTAAAATGATCTATTTAATCTACTGGTGAAATTAATTAGGGGATGTCTTTCATGAAAAAGCATGATCAAGACTTTATGAAGCGGCAGAACAGACTCACAGTATTTCAAATCATCAAGAATGAACAGCCGATTTCAAGAGCAGTTATTGCCAAACAGACGGGAATGAGTCCAACCACCATCAGTCGCATCGTATCGGAGCTGACAGAAGAGGGTTACGTACACGAAAAAGAAGAACAAGCTTCCACAGGTCGTGGAAGGAAATCTTCTCTTATCGAGCTGCTGGATACAGCGGTGATCTCGATCGGCATTGAGCTGGATCGTTATCAAGTCCATATTGGATTTATCGATGTACAAGGAAATGTGTTATGCAGCGGCAGTTGTCCCAGAGCTTCGAATGATACGGCGGAGGTCACGATTGCCCGGATAGCAGACACCATCGAAGCGCTCATCTTGGATTGCGATATTGATCGCAGACGGGTTGTGGGAATTGGTGTAGGTCTGCCAGGAATTATCGATGTTGACGCAGGTATTGTTAAATTCTCAGTACAGCTTGGCTGGAAGAATGTACGCCTATCCGAGAGACTCAAGGAATTAACAGGTCTACAAACGGTCGTAGATAATGAGCTGAAGGTGAAGGCACTGGCAGAACAGTTGAAGGGCTCGGCATACGGCTCCAACCGGACCGTTCTGCTCGGCTTCGGTAACGGTGTCGGTTCTGCGCTCATCTTGGATGGGGAGATTTACCGTGGAGTAACCAACAGTGCCGGGGAAATCGGACATACGACAGTAGACCCTGAAGGTATGATGTGTGACTGCGGCAAAGCAGGATGTCTTCAAACTTATATTAATATACCGTCACTGTTGTCAGAAGCCAGCAAGATCAAACCTATTCATTCGATTGAAGAACTGTTTGCGGAGAGACGGAATGGAACGCGATGGGCGAACTATCTAATCGACAGAGCTCTTGCCTATATGGCGATTACGATTAATAACGTCGTCAGCATGTACAATCCGGACAGTGTCATTCTAAGCGGCGAGATTCTGGACAAGTTTCCTGAAGTATATGAAGAGATTACGAATTTGTGTTATTCGCAGTACATATGGGAACCGCTGCATGACTCCTTTACGATTGTCCGCTCCAAGCTTCATGAGCATGGCGTTGTTATCGGATCGGGACTAGTAGCCCAGGACCTATATTTTCAATTGAATTAAATTCATCAGGAGAACGGAGGATCATCATCATGGGATTTGTACCATTAGTAGAGGAATATCGCGGAAATGTACTGGAGAACATCCACTACGGAGCGATCAGCGTTGTAGATGAGAAAGGACAGGTGCTTTATGCTGCGGGTGATCCACATCACATGACTTTCCTGCGATCAGCGGCTAAACCGTTCCAGGCAATCCCTGTCATGAAACGCCGTATTGACGAAGTGTACGGACTTACCGGGGAAGAAACAGCATTGTTTGCAGCTTCCCACCGTGGTGAACGTTTCCACATTGACGCATTGGAGTCTATTTTGAGAAAGACCGGCATTCGGGAAGAAGCGCTTCATTGCTGCGCAACATACCCACTCAACGAGGATGCCAAAGCAGAACGCCACCGGGACCATGAGGAGAAGCGTCGAATCTTCCACAATTGCTCTGGTAAGCATAGCGGCTTAATTGCCCTCTGCAAGTATATGGGCTGGGATGAGGACACATATTACAAGCCGGAGCATCCGGTCCAGAAAGAGATTATCGAGACGCTGGCATATTTTGCTGAAGTGCCGGTATCCTCGATCCCGCAAGGCATTGATGGCTGCGGGCTTCCCATCTTCGCGCTTCCTCTTGACCGTATCGGCTATTCTTTCCTCAAGCTGGCTTGCCCTGATTTGATCAAGGATGCAGAGACAGCAGATGCAGCTGCCCGAATGGCCAAGCTGATGAATGAGTATCCAGATATCATCGCAGATACGAAATTTGTATGCTCTGCCTTGCTTCGCGATCACAACCTGGTTGCCAAGGGCGGTGCTAAAGGGGTATATGGTATCGGTCTGCGTAAAGAACGTCTGGCAATCTCGCTTAAAGTCTCTGACGGCTCGGAGCAAGTATGGCCTTGCATCATCGCCTCTATTCTGGAGCGACTGGGCTATAGCGATCAAGCGACGATTGATCGATTGTATGAACTTGTCCCTAATGAAATCTTGAATGATGGCGGTACGCTCGTTGGAGAACGAAAAGCCGTTTACGAATGGAATGCTTAAGCTGTGAGGAACTCAAGGCTGTAGGCAGAATGCTGAAGCGGCGAGTGAATCTATAGATACTTACACATCAAAGGGGGAAAATCAACCATGAGATTCAAAGGTAGAACATGGTCACTGCTCATGCTGCTGCTCGCATTTACGATTGTTGCTGCAGGCTGTGGAAACAGCGGAGGCGGCAAAGGTGCAAGTGAAGGCGGCGGGGAATCCAAGCCGGTAACGAAGAACAATAAAGATATTGTCATTGCGATTAACGCCAACTTCATTACACTGGATCCTCACAATGCGGGCGATACGCATTCCATTTCCGGAGCTCGCACGATGTACGAAGGTTTGATGGGCTTCAACGATAAGATGGAACTTGTTCCTGTATTGGCTGAAGACTACACCATCAGTGATGACGGACTGACGTATACATTCAATCTGCGCAAGAACGTTAAGTTTCATGACGGAACAGAATTCAATGCTGAAGCCGTAAAAATCAATATGGAACGCATCATGAATGAAGAGAATAACCTGCGGATGCGTAAGAGCTTCGCGACCGTTGCCGATGTTCAAGCACCGGACGAGCACACGGTTGTGTTCACCCTTAGCCAACCATATAACGCTTTCTTGAATAAAGCAGCCATGGCACTGATGATCAGTCCGAAGGCGCTTAAGGAAAGCGCGGATATCACGAAAGATCCTGTGGGTACAGGAGCTTACAAGTTCAAAGAGTGGGTTCAAGGCGACCGTCTGGTCGTAGTGAAGAACGAAGAATATTGGCAAGAAGGACTGCCGAAGGTAGACAGCATTACATTCAAACCGGTACCGGAGAACGGTTCCCGTATTGCGATGCTGAAAACAGGCGAAGCGGATTTCATCTATCCTATGCCGACCGAACAAGTATCTGATGTGGAAGGCGATTCCAATATCGTCATCGACAAAATCGATTCCACTATCGTTCGTTATGTCACGCTCAATACAATGAAGAAGCCATATGATGATCTCAAAGTTCGCCAAGCGATCAACTATGCTATCGATAAGGATGCTTACATTAAAGTTGTTAAATCCGGATTGGGTTCGAAACTGACTTCATCCATGTCCTCCATGACACAGTACTATTCTGAGCAATCCGGTTATGATTATGATGTGGAGAAAGCGAAATCCCTTCTGGCAGAGGCTGGGTATCCGGACGGATTTGAAGCCGAGCTGTGGGGCGAGAACGATTCCGAATCGATCAAAGGCATGCAGTTCTTTGCACAGCAGCTGGCTCTTGTTGGAATCAAAGTCGATGTGAAATCGATGGAAGGTGCAACCTTGTCCGACCAGATCAACTCGGCTACGCCAGAAAATGCAAAAATTCAAATGTGGTATGTAAGCTGGTCCCCATCATCAGGCGATGCTGACGGCGCAACAAAAGGTCTGTTCAGCAGTGAGTTCTTCCCGCCAGCTGGTGCCAATACGGCTTATTACAAGAACGACAATGTAGACCAATGGATCAAGGATGCCAACGCATCCGTGAAAGCTGAAGATGCTAACGAAATTTATGCCAACATCCAAAAACAAATCTGGGAAGATGCTCCATGGGCATTCCTGGGTGTAGATCAGGTTATCACAGGCAAACGTGCTTATCTGGAAGGTGTTAAGGCATTGCCGGACGGATCGATCAGCGTGATCGACGCAGAAGTGAAATAATCAGGCAGCGAAGAGCTTGCTAAACGTATACCTTGTGGTGGGCCGCCTCTTGAATCATTAAGGAAGCGGCCCGTCTTATTTTAATAAGCTGGCATGTTGAAAGGAGGCACATCCTTTGGGAAGATATGCAATTCAAAGGCTGCTGGGTGTTATCCCGCTGTTGTTTGTTGTATCCATCCTTGTATTTATGTTTATTCACCTGATTCCTGGAGATCCGGCACGATTAGTTGCAGGTAAGGATGCCACCCTTGAGGAGATCAACGGGATTCGAGAGCAGCTGGGCTTGAACTTGCCGTTATGGCAGCAGTATGTGAACTACATGGGTGATCTGTTGAAGGGTGACTTGGGTGTATCCGTTACTTCTGGTCTGCCGGTGACGGACATGCTGGCAAGCCGATTTCTTCCGACCATTATACTGACCTTTACAAGTCTTGGTTGGGCTCTGGTCATTGGTCTTGTCATTGGTATCATATCTGCCGTCAATCGCGGTAAATGGCCAGACTATATCGGGATGTTGACTGCGATATCCGGTATTTCTCTGCCGGGCTTCTGGCTGGGACTCGTACTTATTCAAATTTTCTCCGTCGAGCTGGGATGGTTCCCGACAGGCGGCGTCGATAGCTGGCAATCCTATATCCTTCCTTCCTTTACATTGGGAGCCGGGATTATGTCCATGCTGGCCAGGTATTCCCGTACTTCAATGCTGGAGACCATGCGTGAGGATTATGTCCGGACGGGACGTGCGAAGGGTCTGCGAGAATTCGTCGTAGTCGGAAGACACGCGCTCCGCAACTCCTTGATCCAGGTTGTAACCGTCGCCGGGCTGCAGTTCGGCTTCTTGCTGGGCGGTTCGGTTATGGTTGAGACGGTATTCAGTATTCCCGGCATGGGTCGTCTTTTGATAGATTCGATTGGATTCCGCGATTATACCGTTATTCAAGCACTGCTGCTTCTGTTCGCAGCCGAATTTATCTTGATAAACCTGATTGTTGATTTACTGTACGGTGTACTGAATCCAAAAATCCGGTATGCATCGAAATAGGAGGGGGAAGCCATGAGTGATAATTCAACAGTGACGGTCCATTCCTCCGTACCGGAGGATACGCTTGCAAAGAGTCCGGCAACGGGTAAATTTAGAGCGTTTATGTCCAAATTTATGAAGCAAAAGCTTGCCGTTATATCTAGCGGATTTATTCTATTATTGTTAGTGCTCGCGGTAATTGGACCGCATATCGTTCCGTATCCGCCGAATGAGCCGAATTATGATGCAATGATGCAAGGCCCATCGGCTGCCCACTGGGCAGGTACGGACGAGTATGGCCGTGACATTCTGAGCCGTTTGATTGATGGAACCAGATTGACGATGGTGGTCAGCCTAAGCGCCGTATTTATCTCCGCATTTCTTGGAACGATTCTCGGCCTGATCAGCGGTTACTATGGCGGATGGATTGATCGTCTCATTATGCGGGGCAGCGACGTGATGTTCTCGTTCCCGGACCTGCTGCTTGCGATCGGCATCGTGGCGATCCTGGGACCGGGCTTATCCAATGTCGTTATCGCGGTTGCCGTCTTCGGCACACCGTCCTTTGCCAGAATCATACGAAGTGTGACGCTCTCTTCCAAGGAGTCTCTATATGTAGAAGCTGCGAGATCGATGGGGGCCAAACATAACCGGATAATATGGAAGCATATTTTCCCTGAGACGATACCGAGCATCATTGTCAACGTATCGATGAGAATCGGCGGCGCTATTCTGGCAGCTTCATCCTTAAGCTTCCTCGGACTTGGAGCGAAGGCTACGGAACCGGACTGGGGCGCCATGCTTAGTATGGGACGCGATTACTTGAGTATTGCACCTCATATTGTGTACTACCCGGGCTTATTAATATTCCTGACCGTGCTTGCATTCAACCTGATCGGTGACGGACTGAACGATGCCCTGGATCCGAAAACGAAAAACTAGTAGGGGGGATAGATCGTGACGCAAACATTGCTTGAAGTAAAAGGTCTTAAAACCGAATTCAAACGCGATGGATCATCAGTGCTTGCCGTAGCTGGAGTCGACTTTCACATCAATAAAGGCGAAGTGCTTGGGCTCGTGGGTGAATCCGGTTGTGGCAAAAGCGTGACCTCCCTGTCCATCATGAGGCTGCTTAAAGATACGCCCGGCAGAATTTCCGGAGGCTCAGTAAGCTTTGAGGGCAAGGATCTTGTGCAAATGTCGGAAAAAGAAATGCGCCGCTATCGCGGAAACGAGCTGGCTATGATCTTCCAGGAGCCGATGACCTCGCTGAATCCGGTTCTTCGTATCGGCAAACAGCTGGAAGAGTCGATTATGCTTCATTTGAGTTACAGCCGGAAGAAGGCGCGCCAGCATGCTATCGATTCTCTTAAGCTTGTAGGCATTCCGAGAGCGGATGAGGTCGTGGATGACTATCCGCATCAATTGTCAGGGGGAATGCGGCAGCGGGTTATGATCGCGATGGCGATGTCCTGCAATCCGAAGCTGCTGATTGCCGATGAACCCACCACCGCCCTGGATGTTACAATTCAGGCTCAAATCTTGGACTTGATGAATCGTCTGAAGACAGAGCAAGAAATGGGTATGCTGCTTATTACGCATGACCTTGGGGTCGTGGCTGAAATGTGCGACCGGGTGGTCGTTATGTATGCGGGCCGAGTTGTGGAAGAGGCAACGGTGGAAGAGCTATTTGAGAATCCTCAGCATCCGTATACGAAGGGACTTATCAGTTCGGTGCCGAAGCTTAGACAAAAGGTACGCCGTTTGGAGTCCATCCCAGGTAATGTGCCGGATTTACGGAATATGCCAAAAGGTTGTAAATTCGCTCCACGATGTCCGTATGTGATGGAGCAGTGCTTATCGCAAGAGCCGGAGCTTCTTCCGGTAGCACATGATGAGCAGCGTAAGAGCCGCTGCTGGCTGACACAAGAAGGTCACTCGAAGGGAGGAGAAACCGCATGAACGAAACGCCTTTATTAGAAGTAAAGAATTTGCAGAAATCATTCACGATAAAAAAAGGTTTCTTCGGTACGACCAAGCAGCTTCGCGCCGTGGACGGAATCTCCTTCGCCATCCATAAGGGTGAAACCTTCAGCCTGGTTGGCGAAAGCGGCTGCGGTAAATCGACGACCGGACGTTTGGTGACCCGTCTATTGACACCCAACAGCGGCGAGGTTCTTTTTAATGGGACTGATATCAGTGGATACAATGAGAATCAGATGCGTCCGCTGCGTAAAAATATGCAGATGGTCTTCCAGGATCCTTATGCTTCCCTGAATCCGAGGATGAAGGTTAAGGAGCTGGTAGCCGAGCCGCTGCTTATTCATACCAAGTTGAGTACCAAGGAGCGGGACAAGCTGGCTTGCGAGCTGCTGGAGACGGTAGGCTTAAACAGCTTTCACGCTGAGCGTTATGCCCATGAATTCAGCGGCGGACAGCGTCAGCGGATCGGGATCGCAAGAGCCTTGTCCGTTCGTCCAAATCTGATTGTTGCTGATGAGCCTGTATCGGCTCTGGATGTGTCTATCCAATCTCAGGTGCTGAACCTGCTGCAGGATCTTCAGGAAGAATACGGGCTAACTTATCTGTTCATTTCTCACGATCTCAGCGTCGTTGAGCATATAAGCGACCGGATCGGCGTTATGTATTTGGGCGCATTGGTGGAGACGGCTGATAAAGATACACTCTATGAACGTCCACTGCATCCATATACACAGGCACTTCTGTCTTCGGTGCCCGTACCGGATCCAAAGCAGAAGAAGGAGCGGATCATTCTGACAGGGGATCTGCCGAGTCCGGTAAATCCGCCAACAGGCTGCCGTTTCCATACTCGTTGTCCTTCCTGCATGGAAGTATGCAAGCAGATTACCCCTGTTTTCCGTGAGATTGAGCCGGGACATCAGGTAGCTTGCCATTTATATGACGAAGAGATCATGAAAAAAGCTTAACAGGCTCTTGGATGGTCTGATGAAGAAGGGAAGCGCTCGAAATGAAAATAACAATCGATGAAGCTCATTCGATGGAAACTTCGATTTATGCGGTATATGAGGGCGAAGAGACACCATTCCGCTTAAAGGACTCCCGGAAGAAAAGCCAGGTGTTGACATGGTTTTATGGCCGAACGGATGACGAAACCGACGATCTCATTGCCGGTATGGGACAGCGATCGAACTTGACGTCTGAGCAAGTTCGCAGAACAAGTGCAGCAGCGGCAAGAACGCTGCTTAAGGAAAATAAATCAAGCGCAGTGCTGATCCGCACTTCAGCCGCTCTTGGCGCATCTTCCATTTCCGTGGCGGATGAGTTTCAGGCTTGGGTTGAGGGCTGGATATATGGTCTCTATCAATTCAATAAGCATCGAGGGGTTACGGCCAATGTGCAAACCGTATCCTTAAATTTTCGACAGGACGATTGGCAGGGTCTATCCCGTGAAGATATGGAAACCATGATGGAATCGGCGAAGAAGCGGATCGAAGGGACACAGCTCACTAGAGATTTGGTGAATGAGTCGCCGGAAACATTAAATCCGGAAGCGTTCGTTGCGGTTGTTGAGGAACGTTTCAAGAAGGCGCCCGTTCAGCTTCATGTATACCGTGGTCAAGAGCTTGTTGATCGGCAGATGAGCGGATTGCTCGCTGTGGGTGCTGGCAGCAAATACGAGCCCGCCATGATTGAGTTATCTTATAATGGAATGAACTCCGTTAACGAGGGTCCTCATATTGTGCTCATCGGCAAAGGCGTAACCTTTGATATGGGCGGCATGAACGTGAAGATTGGCAGAGACATCAGCGATGCCCGCATGGATATGGGAGGCGCTGCAGCCGTCGTAGGTGCTATGGATATCCTGGTGTCCCAAAAGGCGAAGGTTCGCGTTACAGCATTAATCGCCGTTGCCGATAATTTGTCGGGGCCCGATGCCATGCTTCCTTCATCCGTTATTCATTATCCGAACGGTCTTAGTGTACAGGTCGCGAATACGGACGGTGAAGGACGATTGATCATTGCAGATGCACTGCTGCACGCGGCCAATCTGGGCGCAGATAAAGTGATTGATATCGCTACGCTGACAGGCAATGTCGGTGCCGCGCTGGGCTTGGAAATTGCGGGTATCTGGGGTGATCAGCAAATAACGTCTGATCTGGTTGAGATCGGCGAGCGTAATGGCGAGCGATTATGGCCTATGCCGCTGATGGACGAGTACGGTTCGGAGCTTAAGAGTGATTATGCAGATTTGAGAAATGTCGGTACTTCAACGCTGGCAGGGGCCATTACGGCAGCGCTGTTCATCCGTCATTTTGTAGCGGATTCGATGAAATGGGTGCATATCGATATGGCAGGCACGGTGCAGTATAAGCGTGAGTTTCCTCACTCTGCAGCCGGGGCTACCGGATATGGAGCCCGATTGCTGGCGGATTATGTGGAGAAGCAGTTTCACCATGCTTAAAAATAAGGAGTGACGATGATGCTGCTAGAAATTATCGCAACCTGCGTGGAAGATGCTATCACGGCAGAGAAGAATGGCGCAGACCGTCTGGAATTGATCACGGCGATAACCGAAGGTGGGCTTACACCAGGGATCGGCCTAGTTAAAGAGGTAGTAAAAGCCGTATCGATCCCAGTTCATGTCATGGTAAGGCCTCACAGCAGATCCTTTGTATACAGCTCCCATGACATAGCCACGATGATTGCCGAGATCAAGGCGATTCGCGAGGCTGGAGCCGCTGGTGTCGTACTGGGGATGCTGACAGCAGAAGGAAAGATTGACGAGGCATCGCTGGCTAAAATGCTGGAATGGACCGGCGCTATGCAAGTGACATTCCATCGGGCTTTTGATGAGCTGGAGGATCAGTTCGAAGGACTGCGCACATTGCAGAAGTATCCGGCAGTCACCCGCATTTTGACTTCAGGCGGCCCGCAACCTGCACCGCAGGCTATTCCTAGAATACGGGAGCTTGTGGAACAGTCTGCAGGCAGCGGTCTTAAAATATTGGCCGGCAATGGATTGAAATGGGAAATTATTCACGATTTTATAAACCAAACGGGTGTGGGCGAAGTGCATTTTGGCTCCGCCGTTCGGTATGGTCGGTCAGGACTGAAGCCAATCGATCCGGTTGAGCTGCGATCACTGGCTGACAGCATACATCAATAGAAGTAGCAAACCTATCGGAAACAGGTGAACATTAATTGCAAACCGTATTGAATAAACAACAAGAATTTGTGGTTGGCGTTGACCTTGGGGGGACGAAGATCGCAGCAGCGCTCTTTGATTCGGAGGGACAGCTGCTGAACCGAGAGCAGATGGAGACTGCAGGTGCAAAGACTGCGGAAGAAGTAGTTGACCGAATTACATCCATGATCCGCAGAGTATCTGACGGCCGACTGCTGCGAGGGATTGGTATGGCTTCACCAGGAACGGTTAACAGCCGTGATGGCATCGTCATTCACGGAACGAATCTGCCGGAGTGGTCTCATGTTCCTCTCAAAGCTTGGATGGAACGTGATCTGCATACCGAGGTCCAGGTGCTGAATGACGCGAATGCAGCGGCCTGGGGAGAGTATGTCAGAGGTGCTGGCAGGGGATCAACGAACATGGTATACGTGACGTTCAGCACGGGGATCGGTTCAGGCATTGTCCTGGATGGCAAGTTGTTCCTCGGCAGCAATTCCTTTGCCGGCGAGCTTGGACATCATATTATAGATCCGAGCGGTCCGCGTTGCAATTGCGGCAGCCATGGCTGCTGGGAAGTGTTTGCTTCAGGGACAGCCATTGGCCTTGCAGCATCCGAGCGGATGCTTACACAGTCCAGCATCATGTCTGAGCTGGCTGCTGGAGAACCCGGCGTAAGCGCCAAGCATGTATTTGAAGCAAAACGTCTTAACGATCCTGTTGCAGTGGAGGTCATCGACCGTGCCATTTATTACATGGCGCTAGGATTAGTTAACGTCATACACAGCTTTAACCCAGATCGTATTGTCATTGGCGGGGGTGTCAGCAGAGCAGGTGATTTGCTATTCCCGCAGTTAAAGGAAATGACAGACAAGCTGGTCATGCCATCCTATTTAGGGACATATGAACTGGTACCTGCGGAACTGCGGGACGATGTGGGTCTGGTAGGGGCCGCTGCCTTGTTTCAATAGATAACGTACAGAGAAGGTTACAGTTAGGCATTCGTACGTTCTTGTTATCCATTTGAAAAGTGACAAAAAAGCCGCCCTCTAATGAAGTGACCCCCAAAAGTTAGACACGGTTATTTCATTAGGCAGCTTTCTCAAAATGAGTTCGGTACTGTACCGGAC
>NZ_LIUT01000001.1:2506202-2689186 GCF_001277345.1 Paenibacillus solani | reverse complement strand
GCTATCCTTAGTAAATTTAGTCATAAAAAACTGCACCTCCAACTGTTAGATGTGTCTAACAATTGGGGTGCAGTTCATAAGGGCGGCTTTTTGCAGGTAATGGAGAGAGCGGGAAACGGAGCGATCATATTTGCGTAAGCGAAGTCCGTTACAAGTAACATGTGATAAGCGTAAATCGTAAGTCGTCATCCGTTTTTCATTGTAGGCGATTTGGTGGTTTCCTATCGGTTTGTTTGTATCCGACAAACAACAAGCGGTTGCCCGCACTTTCCCGCCCGCCAGCGTTAACCGCCGGCTCCAAACCCGCAAGTAATGTAGTTGCAGGCTTGGAGCCGGCGGCAGACGCTATTCCATATATTTTGATGCGTCAAAGGAAATCATCGCTGAGTGATTAGCATGTTCAATCAGCGAAGAGAGCTTTGTAACTTCTCGCTCCTTCTTCCGTGCCTGCGTTTGATAAGCTTCAGGATCGTATAAGGCAACGTTGAATAGAGTTACGGCACCATCCCCGCTTCCCCGGCTGCTCTGACGCTCCAGCTTCTTACGAGCGCCAAGATGGGCAAGCTGTCCGATATCACTGCGTATTTGCTTGGCCAGCTCGATGGCTTCCATAATTGTAATATCCGTGCCATTCCAGGGAATGGTTTGGGTTGTATTGGAAATGGCCATCAGCAGATCCAGCTTTCTGTAATCCGCAGCAACGACTTCGAGTTCCTCGGTAATGACGTCCACACTGCGCGAAGGATACTCAGCAGTTTCTCCTTTTTCAATAATCGTGCTGCTGTTATTCATTCGCTCCGATATCAATTGATTCATGAGACGGTTTATGGCTGCCCGGACAGCCAACGCTTCGGCCATCGTAATTTGATTCATATGAATTCACCTCTTCGGATTACGTATCTGACCATATAAACGCATCAAATGATAAAAAGTTGCTGGATGTGCAAAAAGTCACGGCGCAAAAACACTCAGAGTTACATAATTGTCATGAATACAGAGTAAGAAAAGGTACAAGTCAGACAGAAAATATGGACATTTGCGACAGCCGCAAACATAAAGTGATAGATTGCTAGGTTAATATTGACAGCATCCTTGCTTGTATACTATATTAAGAGAAGGTTACAAAATGTTAATGAATTTTGCCGAATTTCGTTTGTGAAAACGGGGGAACCGTCTTGGGTGAATTATTCTTGTACCGTAGAGAGTATAGGGAACCTTCAACCGAACCCTTAGCTAACTCCGTAGGCATCGAAGGAGAGAATATATTTTGAAGAAGTTTGCCATCACATTGCTCGGGTCTGCAATTATTTTTTCTTCAGGTGCCGTGACAGCGTTTGCTGATCAACAACCGAACTTTCAGCATCAAGTGAAGCAATTGGTAGGAACTCCGTACAAATGGGGCGGAACAACCACTAGTGGATTTGATTGCTCCGGTTTTATTCTCTACATGTTTAGAAATTTTGACGTTGATCTTCCGCGTACTTCCCAAGGACAAGCTCAAGCGGGAGTCCATGTAGATCGTGAAGATCTGCGGGTTGGAGACTTGGTGTTCTTCAATACGAGCGGCAGCGGTATTTCGCATGCAGGAGTTTACATTGGCAATGGACAATTTGCACATGCTTCCAGCAGCAAGGGAGTAAGAATCAGCGAACTTAGCGACTCCTATTATGAGCCTCGTTATGTTACAGCACGTCGTGTATTGAATCAAGAAAGCTATGCGAAGCTGGTAGGAAGTGCAAGCTAATTGGTAGTTTAGGTATCGATACATAACAAGAAAGCCTGATCAAGAGATATCTCTTGTCAGGCTTTCTTTTTTTAATAATGAACTCTTCTTTACGGGTATACCCTCTTATTATTCCTTAACAACTGAAGCGTTGACGGCGGCGTCCATTCCATTGTTATAGAGACGGAACAATCCAAGACGCCAGAAAGCAGCACCTTTAAGGTCATAACGCTTCGCCAAACCAAGCTTATCGTTCACGGAAGTGCCTGTTTCGCTGTTTAAATTGATGCCAAGCAGAAGCTTCTGCTTAGGTACACCTGCCTGAAGCGCCAGTTGTATCGCTTTGTCAACCAAACTATTTGGTTCAGGAACCTGTTCTTTGGTGCCCACAGGGTTATATTGATACGCCATAAGAATAAGATCGTCGGCGATGGTTGCAAGCGTCTTGTAATCATAGCCTTTATAGGCGCTGTTCAGCGGCGGTACCGCTAAGGACAGGGCGATGTCATTCGGCAATGCAGCTTTTAATTGTTTGACATAATCGTTTAACAGCTTCTGTTGTTCTACAGCGTCCAGTTTGAAACCGAGTCCTTCATAATCAAGCACGACCCCGCCAAATCCATTCTCAGCAACTGCTGTTGTAATGCCTTCAATGGATTTTCGTCGCAGACTGCTGTCGCTCAGAACTTTGGTCAGCTCTCCATTTCCATCCAAGGCATAGACCATAAGGTAAGGTTTAATGCTTTGATCGGCTGCATCTGCTACAATGGATTGCGGTGTAACATCCCCATCTGAAGCAGGCAGGCGGTATTCATCTCCTTGAAGCGTAAACTGACCATTACGATCAATACGGCTCCATCCGAATGCAACGGAGTTCATGGATTTCACCAGATCCAGTTCCTGGTATGCTCTCACAGCATAGAAGGCTCTAAGATGCATCTCGCGTTTTGGAGACACAAGGGAGACCGTACGAGTTGCCTGATTCCAGCCGACATCGACACCAAATTGGCTGCTGAAGGAACTGAGTGGAATCAGCACGCGGCCATCCCGCTGGACCGGCGGAGCAGCGAGTGTAACCTTTGCTCCGTTAACAGTTGCCGTAGTGCTTCCCACTTGGAGCAGAACCTCAGTGGATTGTCCTTGCACACTACCTGTGGCCTTTACGGTTTGCGTCTTGCTGTTCCATTTGATGTCAATGCCTAGTGCTTCCCCGACCGTTCGAAATGGAACATAGGTAACCCCTTTGTCTATGCGTGGAGCGGCATCAAATGTCAGCGGTACATTATCCAGCTTTACCGATATGGCCGGCTCGGCATATGTCTGACCAGGATCATGCGCGACTCCAAGCAAGGATAAGGCAAGAGCGGAGGCGACAACCGTTTTTCCGATTCTTTTATACAGCATGCTTCGTTTTCCTCCCAACCCATATTTAATAGAGTGGTATTATTTTCAAGTCATTAGAATCTAGCATACGTTAGTATAACAAAATTTTCATAGAGTTCCAATTCCAAGTGTCATAGAATCGATAAGAGTAAAGATGTTGATTTATTAAACTTTCAAGTATAATAAATACAGGAATTCATACATAGCCTGATGATTACATGCATAGGGGGATTAGGGTGTTTAAATTCTGGAAGAATAAGAAGAGTGGGAATAGCGTAGAGAAGCAGCGTACTCCAGCAGCGGCAGAGATGGTCGAAGCGGTACCGGATTTACTGATTGAGCTTTCGGGCCGTGAGGTTCAACGCAGCGTAGCGCCTGTCTTAGGGATCACGGTGCTTGATCTGGCCGAGCGGAATGACGTGGACTGGAACTCTTTTTGCAAAAGAGGTACTTGTGCCCGCTGTCGATGTCTGGTGATTGAGGGAATCGAGTATTTATCCGAACCCAATCTGGCTGAAGAACGCCGCCTTGATCCGGAAGAGATGGAGGAGGGGTACCGTCTTGGATGCCAGAGCAAGATCGAAGCGGTCGGTCCCGTTAAAATCAAGCATACTCCCTACTTTTGATGATGGGGATGAACAAGAGAAACGTTTAAGATACAAGCAGGCAGCCAAAAACGGCTGCCTGCTTTTTTTGGTGGAAAGTCATGAATAAGTCTTCATTCCAAAACTGTCTTACGCTGTTCCCGGAATGAGCTTGGCGTTTGGCCAGTCATTTTCTTGAACAGCATCGAGAAATACTTATCGTTGCCGTAGCCCACTTGAGAAGCAATCTCATGGATCGGCTTGTTGGAATCTGCCAGGAGCCGCTTGGCCTCTTCTATTCGGCGGGATATCAGATAATTGAAGGGGGAATCTCCAAGTTCTTTTTTGAATAGATGGGAGAGATAGTGCTGACTGACATACATGGTATCAGCGATATCTTTGAGACTGATGCTCTGGGTATAGTTCGCGTCGATAAAATGTTTGGTCCGCAGAGCGATTTCATTCTTACCTTTCAATGATTGAAACTGGTGCTTAACATCCACTATGCGATAGATGACGGTAATCAATGACATCAGCAGGTTGGTGCTCAAGGTTTCGTATCCCAGCACCTGAGAATCGCATTCACGAAGGATCTCTGATAAATAGCTCTCAACTTTATAAGCATATTTCTCACAGGATATGACCGGCTCGACAGCAGGCGGCAGCAGCATGCCCTGGGGGACTCCTTCAATGTGAAGCGAATCTACGCCACAATAGATGACCTTGAATGGTCCGTCCGTGATGGATTTCTCTTCATGGGGAATACCGGGATTGTATATGGCAACATCGCCTTTATGGAGCTCATAGTTCTTTCCAGCGATATTGAATTCTCCGCGTCCTTCTACTACATAGATAATTTCGCAATAATCGTGAATCTGGGGTGGACCATAGAAGAAGTCTTCATCTAAGACTTGCCCGGCAAAGAGTAATTGAGGCTCTTTGATGAAGCGGAAGTGATCGCTTTTGCTATGTGTGATTTCGATCTTTGGCACGGTCTTGTCCCTCCTGAAATGCAGCATCTCTTCATATTATAATGCATAATTGTCCTCCGTGTTGGAATCGTTTACACCTTGATAAGGATAAAGTTCACTGTCTTGCTGAAATTGTGGGTTGATCGAACAAAATAGTGGGTTATCCATCATGGCGAAAAAACTTACAATGTTGTCATATTCCTTAGAGGAGGCGCGGATTTTATGACATTTGAAAACGATTACAGATGGCGGGATGGATTTCCGACTATTGGTATTCGCCCTACGATAGATGGAAGACGAAGAGGGGTTCGGGAATCGCTGGAGGATCAGACCATGAATCTGGCCAAGGCTGTTGCTGAACTCTTATCGAAAGAGCTTAAATACCCGAATGGAGCTCCTGTAGAATGCGTGATTGCGGATACTTGCATCGGTGGGGCAGCAGAAGCGGCTGCAGCCGCCAAAAAATTCAAAAATGCCGAGGTGGGTCTCACTATAACCGTTACCCCATGCTGGTGTTATGGAACCGAAACGATGGATGCAGATCCTTCGCGACCAAAAGCGGTATGGGGCTTTAACGGAACAGGACGCCCTGGTGCGGTGTATCTGGCTGCTGTGCTGTCTGCACATGCTCAGAAAGGACTGCCTGCATTCGGGATCTACGGGGAAGACGTTCAAGATGAAGGGGACACCCGTATACCGGATGATGTACAAGAGAAGCTGCTGCGTTTTGCGCTGAGTGGTTTGGCTGCAGCTTATATGCGCGGACAATCGTATTTGTCCATGGGTTCTGTATCAATGGGCATCGCCGGCTCGATCGTGGATGACAACTTCTTTCAGGAATACTTGGGCATGCGGAACGAGTATGTCGATATGAGTGAGTTTACGCGTCGTTTAGAGGAAGGCATCTACGATCCTGAAGAGTATGCGAAGGCACTGGCTTGGGTGAAGGAGAACTGTAAGGAAGGGCAGGATAATAACCCGGATCATCTCCGGAACAGCCGGGAACGCAAGGATCTGGAGTGGGAAACCGTTGTTAAAATGACGCTGATTACGCGCGACTTGATGATTGGCAATCCGCGCCTGAAAGAGCTTGGCTTCGAAGAGGAAGCTCAAGGCCATAGTGCCATTGCTTCCGGATTTCAGGGTCAGCGACAGTGGACGGATCACTCCCCGAACGGTGACTTTCTGGAGACGATGCTCAACTCCTCCTTCGATTGGAACGGCAAACGGTCGCCGTATATTGTCGCAACAGAGAATGATAGCCTCAATGGTGTCAGCATGCTGTTTGGTTATCTGCTAACCAATACGGCACAGATTTTTGCAGACGTAAGAACGTATTGGAGTCCGGCTTCGGTTGAGCGGGTCACTGGTTACAAGCTTGAAGGTAAGGCAGCGGGCGGCATTCTGCATTTGATCAATTCCGGTTCAGCGGCACTGGACGGAACAGGAGAGCAGGAGATAGACGGAAAGCCAGCCATGAAGCCTTTCTGGGAGATCACGGATGAAGAAGTGGAACGTACGCTTAAGGCCACCCAGTGGCGTCCTGCCTCTGTTGAATATTTCCGGGGCGGTGGCTTCTCCACGGATTACCTGACGCGCGGAGGCATGCCAATGACGATGTTCCGTCTGAACCTGGTGAAGGGACTGGGTCCTGTGCTGCAAATAGCGGAAGGCTATTCTGTCGATCTGCCAGAGGAAGTGCATGATACGCTCGACAAGCGTACCGATCCAACCTGGCCGACAACCTGGTTCGTTCCGACCCTTACAGGACAGGGGGCATTCACAAGTGTGTATGAAGTGATGAACCAGTGGGGAGCGAACCACGGCGTGATCAGTTATGGTCATATTGGTGCGGACCTGATTACCCTGGCTTCCGTGCTGCGGATTCCGGTGAACATGCATAATGTGTCTGCTGAACAGGTGTTTCGTCCCCGGGCATGGGGGATGTTCGGAACATCCGACCCGGAAAGCGCGGATTTCCGTGCTTGTCAGAATTTCGGGCCCCTATATAAGTAAGCTCAACAGAGAGGAGAGAACACCATGCTGAATGCAGAAACCAGGAACGAGCTGTGCAAATATGCCAAAAAAATCGTCGACAGTGGACTCGTCGTAGGACCGGGAGGGAATATCAGCGCTAGAGCAGGAGACAAAATGTACTTGTCTCCGAGCGGATTCGCGCTGGAGGAGATCGAACCGGAGCAGTGGATTGAAGTCGATATTCCTACGGGCGATATAACCGATGTGGGATTGCGGCCTTCCTCTGAAGTGCTAATGCATCTGTACGGCTACCGCAGCAACCCCGATATCAGGGCTATGGTGCATACGCATCCGTCTCATTGCATTGCCTTTACTCTGGTGGAAAAGAACCTGCCTGTGATGTTTCCCGATCAGGCAGCATTAGTTGGACGTACGGCATACATTCCTTACATTATTCCTACGACAGATCTGCTGGCAAATGCCGTCGCGGAGAAAGTGACAACGGCTAGTTCCATCCTGCTTGGTAATCATGGATTGGTCACAACAGGCCGGAATCTGCGCGAAGCGTATTACAGAACCCAGGTGGTTGAAGAGAGTGCCAAGATTTATCTGAGTGCCAAGGCAGCCGGCACACCAGTGCCGTTGACGGACCAGGAAGTGGATGATATCGCTGCACTGGAGAGCGAGGATTATCGAATTCAACTCTTACAGAAGATGAAATAATACAGGATTACGATCGAGTTGTTTCTTCTAGTGTTGTTTTAGTACAGGTAAGAAAGGAAGCGGCTTATGAGCAGATCATCTGCAGTGCTTGCGTTTGATTTAGGGGCCAGCAGCGGCCGGGCATTGCTGGGGGAAATTACCTTCACTGATCATAACTCGTCCGGCATGCTGAAGATTACGGAAATCCACCGTTTTACCAATACACCTGTTCAGCTTGGAGAGCATCTGCACTGGAACTTCCCCATGCTGCTGCAGGAAGTTAAGCATGGTATCCGCAAAGCGTTCCAGGACGGCTATGAGCCAGTCAGCTATGGGATCGATTCATGGGGCGTCGATTATGGACTAATTGATGGTAACGGGGAACTCATCGGAGTGCCTTACCATTACCGTGACCTGCGGACAGAGGGTATGATGGAACATACCTGGAAGCAGGTAGGCAGAGAACGTTTATTTCAGGAGAGCGGTTTGCAATTCATGCCGTTCAACACGATTTTCCAGCTCCAGGCGATGTTGACATCCAAGTCACCCATGTTGAAGATTGCGGATAAAATTCTGCTCACTCCAGATCTGCTAAACTATTTTCTTACTGGAGTACAGACATGTGAATTTACCATGGCCACTACAACCCAGCTATATCATATTACTGAAGGCAAATGGAATGAGAAGTTGATGGCAGAGCTCGGACTTCCTGCTTCCCTGTTTATGGATCCTGTGCAGCCGGGAACGATTGTTGGAAAATTGCAAGATTCAGTAGCCCAAGAGCTGGGCGTGCCAGCGATTGAGGCGATTGCCGTAGCGTCGCATGATACAGAATCAGCTGTCGTGGCCGTGCCGGCGAATTCATCGAATTTTGCCTATCTCGTTTGCGGTACTTGGTCACTTCTCGGAACAGAGCTTTCAAAGCCGCTTGTCCACAGCGAAGTGCTGGAAGAGGACTTTTCCAATGAGGGCGGAGCCTATCAAACCTATCAACTGCTCAAGAATATTATGGGTCTGTGGATTCTTCAAGAGTGTAAGCGGCAGTGGGAGAATGAGGGGATGACGTATTCTTATGCGGAGCTGATCGAATTGGCGCGGGAGGCAGAACCTTTCCGTAGCATCATCTATCCGGATGATCTGCGCTTCATGAATCCTTCCGATATGCTGGCTGAAATTCGGGAATACTGCAGCGAGACAGGGCAACCTATTCCTCAGAGCACCGGGGAATATGTACAGTGTGTTCTGCAAAGCCTGGCACTAAGATACCGGGAAGTGCTTGAGCGGTTGGAGGATCTTACAGGGCAACATTATGAGGGACTCCATATGGTAGGCGGCGGCATTCAGAACGAACTCTTATGCCGTTATACGACGAATGCCATGGGCAGAACGGTGTGGGCCGGGCCGGTTGAAGCCAGTGCTATCGGGAATATGCTGGTTCAATTCGTAGCGAATGGCATCTTGTCTAACCGGAATGAGGGAGTGGAGCTTGTTAAGCGGTCGTTTCCACTTGCCTGGTTTGAGCCTGAGTGCACAGAAGATTGGAATGCTGCCTTCGTGCATTACAAGTTGGTTACCAAGCAGCGGCAGGTACAATAATAAGGTCTGACGAAAAAAGGCGTAGTTATATAATGATAATGAATCGCAAAGAACCCCACAGCATGAGCTGCAGCGGGTTCTTTGTGCATTGCGGCCATGTTCAAGTCACTACCTGAACGGTGAGATACAGTACTTCGAGCAAAATCGGTGTTCCCAACTGGAGCACATCGCCTGGAGAATACAAGGTCAGCGCTTCGGAAGTAAGCGTGTAGATTCGTCCTTCCTGAATCATGCCATTGATATAAAGTGTGGAGGAGCTGTTCGAACCGACTTCTAAACTCTGGAACGAATGATTGCCGTTATCATCTGTAAATTGCTCAGCGGTTATAATGAAGGGAGTATCTAAGCTAACCTCGGCCATTAGTTGGTAAAAATAACGAAGTGTGGTCGGCTGCACCCTAATCTCCGGCACAATTACGCTGCCGGGTATACCTTGAGGACCTTGCGGGCCTTGGGCCCCTTGGGGACCCACCGGCCCAGGGATGCCTGGAGGCCCTTCCCTCCCCGGTGTGCCTGGAGAGCCTTGGACCCCTTGGGGACCCACCGGCCCAGGGATGCCTGGAGGCCCATCCCTCCCCGGTGTGCCTGGAGAGCCTTGGGCCCCTCGGGGACCCACCGACCCAGGGATGCCTGGAAGCCCATCCGTTCCCGGTATGCCTGGAGGGCCCTGAGCCCCTTGGGGACCCACTGGCCCAGGGATGCCTGGAANGTGCCTGGAGAGCCTTGAGCCCCTTGGGGACCCACTGGCCCAGGGATGCTTGGAAGCCCATCCGTCCCCGGTGCGCCTTGAGCGCCTTGAGCCCCTTGGGGACCCACTGGCCCAGGGATGCCTGGAGGGCCTTGAAGTCCTTGGGAGCCCACGGGCCCGGGGATACCTGGAGAGCCCTGAGGCCCTCGGGGTCCGCGCGTACCTAGGAAACCAACAGCACGGCTCCCCATTTGACATCTATACTGGACAGGTGAAAGGTTGGTCTGATAAGTGGATCGGGAATTAAAATTATTTTTGGAATTATATTTCCACTTGCACTTACACTTGTATTTGCATTTATGTTTAGTTTTGCCTGTTGATATTACATGTTTGCATTTGTGCTTCTTAAAGCTCCTATGTCTGTGATGCCGAACTACTTTCAGTATTGGATATTGTTTCCGTCTGATCACGAGTGTTTTCAGTCTTATCACCGCCCCGGATGAATGTATGTAAGTAGTTTATGTCATCGGAGGGAGGGTGGAGTGGACATATATCCCTTCTTCAAGGATAAATGGACCGGATAAGGGGTTATTCGCTAATTTATTTTGGAGACCATGGGATGATGCCAGAACCAAAACTTAAAAACTATCATTTAATAGCATTATGGCAAAGCCATATTTTAAATGTAATAAATGCTGTCTAACAGCAGAGAGGAGAGATGATATGCCAGTTATTAAACCAATCATAACCGCAGTTGCATCGATCCCTGTAGCCACAGGTGGAACGATCACGACAACGGTAACGCCAGCTGTGACTCGGTATTTTGCGGTGATCACCGAAGCGATGATCGGAGCAGACTCGATCACCATGCCGGCAACGAGCTTTATTGATGATGCCGAAGCGGCCATTACAGCTTTTCCCGCGTTGACTGGAGCCGAATATTATAATGTGTATATTAACGGCATGCTTCAACAATTAGCTTTATCCACTTTAACGACTGCTAGTTTGGTTTTGGATACGACGGATGTTCTGGCAGGTACACCAGTTCTGTTGGAGATTGCAAGCTTTACCAATACAGCGTCTGCGATCACAACACAGCCCACGATATCTGCGCCAGTGATTACGATCATCAGTTAAAAAAGAACCGCATGGAGTAGTTGAAGAAGCGGATCAAGATGACATTCTTGGTCTGCTTCTTGCATTTGGGCTGAATCCGACTAGAAACTACTTTGAATTAGCTCCGTTCCACACCGAACAAGAGGAGTTCTGCTCCTGCAACTCGAATTAGTAATGAAAGAATAGTACGGTCTGGAGGCTAGAAGATGAAACTTTAATATGTGACTCTAATTTATGACGAACTCATACAGATAACAAACACTGGAGGTCTAATGATCTTGGATAAAAAAACATGGATTGTGGAAGCAACCATTAAAGATATGCAGCAAGCAATGGAAGAAGGGTGGATGACTTCCACTGAACTGGTCCAATTGTATTTGGAGCGGATTGCTTTATATGACGGTTTTCTTCGTTCGATCATTGAGGTGAACCCGGATGCGCTGCAGATTGCCGAAGAACTGGATCGAGAGCGCAGTGACCAGGGAGCAAGAGGCTGGCTTCATGGCATTCCAATTTTGTTGAAAGACAACATCGATACCGGGGATCGATTGCATACAAGCGCAGGCTCCATCGCTCTTGCCGATTCGTATGCTGTCAAAGATTCCTTTGTAGCTGCGAAGCTACGTAAGGCGGGTGCTGTTATATTGGGCAAGAACAACATGACCGAGTGGGCAAATTTCATGTCTCCGACCATGTGGGCGGGTTACACATCCAGACATGGACTCACATTAAATCCTTACGGTCCAGGTGAAATGTTCATTGGAGGTTCAAGCTCGGGCTCCGGTGCTTCGGTGGCAGCGAATTTGGCCGCGGCGGCTATCGGGACCGAAACATCGGGTTCGATTATCAGTCCTGCCAGTCAAAACAGCCTGGTTGGCATTAAACCGACAATCGGACTAGTGAGCCGGTCTGGCATCATCCCCATCACACGTACGCAGGATACGGCAGGCCCTATGACTCGAACGGTGGAGGATGCCGCCATATTGCTTAGCGCAATCGTGGGGACTGATGATTCAGATGATGCGACCAAGATCGATTCACAGTATAAGATCAAGGATTACACGGAGTTCCTGGATTCCAGTTATTTAAAGAAAGCTCGAATCGGGATTCCAAGGTACTACTATAAGCACCTGGATCGGGATAGACTACATATTATAGAGTCCGCGATTGAGGTTCTGCGTGAACAGGGAGCAACAATTATCGATCCGGTAGAGCTGCCCTGCCAGGACACCCGCTGGGATGCCAATGTCCTTCGCTATGAGTTTAAGAAATACGTTAACGACTATTTAGCGAACCTTGGCCCGTCGCTGCCGGTTCATTCATTGACTGATGTCATTGCTTATAATGAAGCGCATGCAGACATCGCGTTAAAGTATGGGCAAGGTACACTGCTTTGGGCCGAGGAAACTAGCGGCACACTGACCGAAGAAGAGTATCTTGAGAGCAAGCGGAAAAATAAAGAGATGGCAGGCGCCAAAGGCATCGACCATGTGCTGAAGGAATATCAGTTGGACGCATTGCTGTTTCTGGGTAATGAAGAGGGACCGGATCTGGCTGCCCGGGCGGGATACCCATCGATTACCGTTCCTGGAGGCTATGCCGAGCATGGCGTCATTGCTCCTGGCGGATATAACACAAAGGGGCCACAGGGCATAACGTTTATTGGAACGGCCTATAGCGAGCCTCTGCTGATCAAGTTAGCCTATGGCTATGAACAAGCTGCCAAGCATCGAGTACCACCGAAGCTTTCATTCCAGTCATCCGAGTAAGGAGAGGTGAAGTTTCATCATGCCACGCAATTTGGAATACGTTCCTTACGGCTACGTGCCCCCGAAACCGACTACCAAGGGAACCTTGATATTTTACGATCTGTTTGAGCAGATTCAAGAGGAATTGCAACGAGCTGTAACTATCAAAGAGGAGAGGTCTTTTGAAAAGCTGGTCTTGTATCCGCTGCATGAAGAGACAGCAAGGCGGATGTTCAAGGGTACGGTGAGCCCCTATCACAAACGGGAGAAACAACTTGAAGAATGGATCGGGGAGCATGCTGCACGGTCGGTTGTGATCGAATCTTTTGAGTCAAAACGGAAAAAATACACGCCGATCGACACTGCACTCCATCATCTGGCGGAGAAATATAAAGGTCCCTATTTTCTTCTGCTGACACCAGAGGTGGCTAATTCTTTTGCATCGTATTCTTCATTTGAGGAATGGATTGTTAAGCTCAGGCTGATCCTGTTGTCCAAGCCGTCGTACTTGCATCCTAGGCTGGAGAAATTTAGTCATCGATGGGATGTTGCAGGGGAGAAGCGTGAAGATCAATAGAGCATAATAATGCCCGGCTGCGGATTACTCTGCAGCCGGGCATGTTCTATGTGGTGAGATGGATGGTCAAACGGCCAGTGCTGCCCCGAAAAAAACATATCTCTCCTGTAGACGATAGTGGATGAAGCAATATGAAAAGGACTGTACCCCAGGGGGACAGTCCTATGTTAATCCGTGTGAAGACCGTCTCGTCTCATCGACTTAGGTCCCTACGCGAGTAAGTTTACTTATGATCTTGCGTACGCTTTCTCCAGATAAGAAGTAGGTCCGTTCCAATTCCTCAATAGACCGTCCTTTACAGTAAGCGCGATACATTTCTTTATTACGACTTTCGATGCGTTGTCTGGAACCGCTTAACTCTCCCCAGCCGGCTCTTTGCTCGCTTTGTTTCGGTATGTAGAGTAATTCTCCGTCTATATACTGTTGAATTTGCTGCAGCAGCTCGGGGGGAAGCACTTCTCTTCCGTTCTTGTAATGGCCCATCGATGCCCTCCTCTTTCTGTAACCATATTTAAGCTATCGCTGAGTTTCAAAACAATTGCATTGATCATGCTTGCCCTCCTCCTTTCGTGATATTGGTTTTGGTTTTTGGATTTTTAAAATTCGTTGGTATTTGTTATTAAAAATAGATATAGGGAGCCCGCAGCGGGCTCCCATTTAACGGATATTCGCTTTACGCGAATACCACCTCACGGATCTGAATCATTGCAATCAGCCTCCTTTCAGCTCATTTCGTCGGCCCCGACTTCTATATTAAGCCATATGTAGGTGGAAATTTGCAAGAGATAAAACAATATTAATTGTTCTTTACCATAATTCATG
Source organism: Paenibacillus solani (assembly GCF_001277345.1). Lineage (GTDB taxonomy): Bacteria > Bacillota > Bacilli > Paenibacillales > Paenibacillaceae > Paenibacillus_AQ > Paenibacillus_AQ solani. The sequence continues at coordinate 2,675,299 of NZ_LIUT01000001.1, read as the reverse complement.
GGATGAATGATCTTCCAGAGGCGAGTGTGGCTCGATAAGGAATGGTTGGTGTGTGACAGGATTATATATTATAGTTACTTCAGAATGCAATACAGAGAAGGAGCAAGTGTGTATGGCCGAATATGATCCGCATATCCAGGAATTAATCACATTAAAGACTATTGCGGAAACGTTGAATGAATCCAATGAGTTAACTCCCATGCTGGATGCAGTCATTGGCAAGCTGCTGGAGTTGACGGGCCTTACGACCGGCTGGATGTTTCTAGTGGAAGAGCAGAGAACGCATGAATTCGTAGCCAGCCGGAATTTGCCGCCAGCCCTAAGCCGGGAGAATAACGAACCCATGCGCTGCGGCAGCTGCTGGTGCTTGGAGCGCTATGATGATGGTCGTCTGAAAAATGCCGTGAACATTCTGAATTGTAAACGATTGGATAACGCGGTTCGATATCAATGGGGCGATACGGAAGGAATTACTCACCATGCAACCGTTCCGATCAGATCCGGCAATCGCAGGTTCGGTGTATTGAATGTGGCAGCGCCGGGAAAACTCCATTTTTCAAAAGAGGAGCTGGAACTGCTGGAATCCGTAGCTTATCAAATCGGCACCGCGATGGAACGCATGCGGCTATATGCTTCCGAACAGCGCCGTGCCGACTTGTTCGCCCGGCTTGGGGAGTATAGCAGCGCTCTTGGCGCCTATGCTTCTCAGGCAGTGAATCGGTCTGAATTAACGGAGCAGGTCATGAGTCTGATGGGACGCTATTTTGATTGGCCGGTTGCTGCCTTGCTGGAGCTCGCTGGTAATGAAATGAAACTGCGCTCGCTATACACTGGTGGCCAAACGACCCTGCCGCATGCTCAATTTACGATTGCTGAAATGAGTTCAGCCCGCCCGGGCATTGGCAGGCACAAGCTGGATTCAATCCGTAACGAAGATGCTCAGCGGCTTGCGGAACAATTGGTTGAAGAGGGGTGGATACCCCCTATTAAGCAAGTGATCGCTGTTCCGCTTGCAAGGGCAGGGGACTTTACATATGAACTGCTAATGGTCGGATACGATACGTATGGGAGCTCGAATCACGGAGATTCTGAGGTGATCGAGGTTCTGGCTGAACAAATCGGTATGTCGTTTCAGCGTATCCGTTTGGAAGAGAATCGGCGGGAGCTTGCCAGGATGGATGAACGGAATCGCCTCGCCCGAGACCTGCATGATTCCGTAAGTCAAACTTTATTCTCGCTTGGAATGATGTCCAAAGGAGTCGGAGGTATGCTTGATATGCAGTCGCACGGGCAGAACAGCATGCTGCAGGATACGCTCCATGACATCCAATCGTTATCGCAGAGTGCTCTCAAGGAAATGCGAGAAATGATCATGCAACTTCGGCCACCCGGACTTGAAGAAGGGCTGGTCACTGGTCTGAAGCAATATGGTGAACGCCTGAAACTTATGGTGCGTTCTCATATCAGTGGCATTCAGGAACTGCCGAGGATCGTAGAAGAAACTCTATGGCGAATCGGTCAAGAAGCGTTGAACAATGTAAGCAAGCATGCGGCTACGAAGGACGTGCTGCTGATACTGATCATACAAGATGATCATGTTGAACTACGGATTGAGGATCATGGGCGCGGGATTACCAAACAACGATTAAATGAGCTGACGAGACACTCTATTGGATTATCGAGCATGCGGGAGCGGGCAGAATCCATTGGAGGGCAATTCCGTCTGTACAGTGTCTACAGAGAAGGTACTATTGTAGAAGTAATGATCCCCTTGGAGGCGAGATCATCTGATAAGGAGGGGGACTACTGATGATAAGATTGTTAATCGCTGACGATCACGCCATGGTTCGCCGGGGGCTGCAGGTTTTTTTAGCTACCCAGCCAGATATTGAAATGATTGGTGAAGCGGCGAATGGTAAGGAAACGTTGGAGAGAGCCCAGCTTCTGAATCCAGATGTGGTGTTGATGGATCTGAATATGCCGCTTCTCAATGGAATCGAAACAACAGCTATGCTAGCAAAAGAGCAGCCTCATATGAAAGTCATTGTGCTGACCTCTTTCATTGATAATGATCATGTCCTGCCAGCCATTCGGGCAGGTGCTAAAGGCTATCTACTGAAGGATATAGAGCCTGAGGATCTGGTAACAGCTATAAGACGTGTGCATCAAGGGCAGGTGGAGCTTCATCCGGATGCAGCCGGGCTGTTGATGACACATGTTACTACAACGGAGGGAGCAGATGAAGCCCCGGAACCTGGTGGTCATGATGAGACTATGCTGTTAGATAAGCTTACCCGTCGCGAGCAAGAAGTGCTGCAGCTCATTGCCTCAGGCATGAATAATCGGGAAATCAGCGAAGCGCTCTATATCACCGAGAAGACGGTGAAAACTCATGTAAGCCATCTATTGGATAAGCTGGGGGTTGCGGACCGAACCCAGGCGGCCATCTACGCGCTCAAGCATGGTATTGTTTAGAAAGTTAGGTACATAACGATCATTTGTAAGACTAAAGTTGTAGAAGGTCTCAGCCAAAGGCATGGGAGCTTTTTGCTTGTAAAATCACTCGAAATAATGACGATTTCGATCGCTTGCCTCCTCTACAATGTACTTAACAAAACAATCGTTTACAAACAAGGGAGGTTATACGATGAAAATCGTGATTATCGCGGGCAGCAACCGCAAGGATGCAACGAGTACCATGCTGGCCAAAGCTCTGGAAGCTCAAATGAATCGGTTATTCGTGGAAGTGAAGCTGTTCAATCTGTATGAAACGCCGCTCCCGTTCTACTCCCCAGACGATATATTCAATTCCCATGATGGGGTGCGAGAGCTGCAGCGCCTGATGCTGGAGGCGGATGGCATTGTTTTGACTACGCCCGAATATCACGGAGGGATGAGTGGTGTACTGAAGAACGCGCTGGATCATATGGGTAAGCTGCATTTCTCAGGTAAGCCGGTTCTATCGGTAAGTTCGGCCGGCGGCGCGGTCGGGGTCAGTTCATTGCAGCAGATGCAGGCTACCGTACGCAATTTACACGGCATTAACAGTCCGGAGTGGATCTCTATTGGCGGTTCGCAGCGTTCCATTTATGAAACCGAAGCAGCGGAAGGTGTGATCGTACTGGATTACCGGGCGAAAGAGGCGCTTTCTATATTTATGGAGCTGGTCAAGAAGATCAGCAGTGGAGAGAAGGTCGAAGCCTCTTGATCACCCATTTTGCCGGATTAAAGTTAAAAACCGTCTCCATTCAGGGTGTGAAACAATTCTACAATGGCGTGCTTCATTTCCCGATTACAAGGGAAAGCGAGGTTGAGATCGTGTTTCGGCCTACTCCCGAATTCACGCTGACGTTTGAAGAAGCGTATGAACCGATAGCGCCTGTCCATCTCGCGTTTGAAGTGGCGAGTTCTAAGTTCGAATCAGCGTTCCGAAAGCTCTCTGAGCAAATATCGCTGCTGAAATGGCCGAATGGCGAAGTGGTCGATCGCTTTGACTCTGGCGTAAATATGTACTTCAAGGATGGCGATGGACATTTGCTTGAGTTTATCGCGCATGACGATCTGAGAGAAGGGGTGCTGGCACCGAGTGGTACCTATGGCATTCTGTACTTGCGTGAGGTGGGACTGCCTGTAGAAGATCCGGTAGCCGCGAGATTATGGATGAAGGAGTTACTTGGTTTATCGATCGCCAGGGAGTCGGAGGATTTCGCTTTTGTCATTGGGGGAACCGCCCATGCTGTTGTTGTCTCTACAAAACGTAAGTGGATTCCTATCACGATGTATGCGCTGGTACCTTCCATGGAAATTACTTATGGTGTGTCAGACGAGAGTTATGTGGATCAAATTCGTTCCTCCCTGGATCGGCGGTTGATCATTGCGGATGACGATGAAGGTCTGATCTTTAAAATGTATGGATACAGAATCCGAATGAAAATAACAAGCTTCCCCAAAGACATCGCAGCCAGGCTGAATCTGCCGAATGCCCCTTGAGGGAAGGAGGTGAACCCAGTCATAATGAACAGGACAAAGGGCATTTTGACATTGGTAAAAAATGGTGATAGTCTAAAAATAGTTGCCAAAATCTGAATGATATATGCTTAGAAGGCATAGAACTGGAGGGTATTATGAAAGTTGCAATCGTAGTAGGAAGTATCAGAAGAGAGTCGTACAATATGAAACTGGCAAAATATTTAAAGCAGCGTTACTCGGACCAAATTACGTTTGAAATCTTGGGGCTTCGTGATCTTCCGTTTTACGATGAAGATATTGAACTGGACCCGCCTGCGGCTGTTCGGGAATTCAAGGAGCAGATTGCTGCAGCTGATGCGGTATTGTGGATCACACCAGAATATAACTACTCCATCCCTGGGGTGCTCAAGAACGCGCTGGATTGGTTGTCGCGTGTGGATAAGGTCATGAACGGCAAACCTTCCTGGATCATGGGGGCGTCAATGGGGCAGCTGGGAACGGTCCGCGCGCAAGAGCATTTGCGGGATATCCTGTTTTCCGTCGGCATTACTTCGCCGCTGCTACCCAATAATGAAGTATATATCGGTGCGGTTCATGAGAAGATGGATGAGTCCGGAAAGCTGATCCATGAACCGACCATCGGTTTCATCGATATCGTGGTGAGCAATTTCATCACATGGATGAACAACCGCAAATAAAAACAACGTTAAGAGCCCTTTGGTGGTAACTGCCAAAGGGCTTTCTCCTGTAGGTTTAGCTCTAGGAATGAAACAATGATTTCCTAAACGAGCAGTTATGTTATTAACGGGGATCTTCGAATGAAGGGTACTCTGGACCCGATTCAATGAACCAGCCGAGCTTTCTTGATTTTATACAGGTGCGCATGATGTACCTCATTGTTGAGGCTGACGGATTATCCCTTCGTCCCAAATGCGCTTCCAGATTTCATCAACAGTCTCTTCTTGAGATAATTCTGAGGTATCTAGCCACAGGCCGATCCTAGGAGTTTCCTCGGTTAATCGCCGGTTCAACTCTTGGATGGTCCATACCCCATAGCCTTTTTTGTCACGTGTCTGCTCGCGTGCGCTGATGGCAGTCTCGGAAGGGTTTAGCACAACGACAAAGACGGGAAGATCGTTAAGCATTTGGGTTATCTCTTGCAGGGAAGGGCCAAGAATGACATCCTGCCAGACGACGTGAAAACCGGCTTCTGCATAGCCTCTGGCAGTGGCAGCCGATAACTGATATCGTAATGAGAGCTGTTTTTCGGCTTCATGGGAAGCATCCGGAAGCATTTCTTCCCTGCCCTTAACAATCATTCTTCGAAAAGAATCTCCTCTTAAATGGACTCCGCGTTCAAACTTCTCGGCTAGCAGCTGTGCAACGGCAGACTTGCCTGAAGCCATCACGCCAGTGATGACGATAACAGATGGTTGACGTAAAAAACGCATTATTACTCCTCCTGTTCTGTCAGATTCGAAATGAAGAGGAGCCCTGCTACAGGACTCCTCTTAATGTGACACCCGCTTAAGCGGATGCCACCTCCATATTCTGAATCAACTCGTTCAGCCTCCTTTCCGATCATTTTGTCCGGCCTGACATCTATATTAAAACATAGCTTGCAGCGCACCTTAAGTGAAAAAACAGGCTTAATTGTTTTTTACCAGCATTGAGACAGAGATTCGCAAATAAACGAAGACCTGAGAACCCTTGTAACTCCGTAATACTTACTTTCACGTAAGTATCTCACTTATAAGTACGTACTTCCGTAAAGTAAACTGTCTACTCTACAATGATCGTGTAGTTATTAACAAATACACTCATAAGGAGAGATTGACAATATGGAACTTCAATTGGCATTGGATTTGGTGAATATTCCGGAAGCAAAAGAAGTCGTGGCAGAGGTAGCCGAGTTTATCGATATCGTGGAGATCGGCACACCGGTTGTCATTAATGAAGGGCTTCATGCCGTCAAAGCGATTAAAGAGGCGTTCCCGCATCTGCGCGTGCTGGCCGACCTTAAAATTATGGATGCAGGCGGTTATGAAGTGATGAAGGCATCCGAAGCTGGTGCGGATATCATTACGGTGCTTGGCGTATCCGACGATTCCACGATCAAAGGCGCGGTAGCGGAAGCCCTCAAGCAAGGCAAGCAAGTGATGGTGGATATGATCAATGTAAAGGACATTGAAGGCAGGGCGCGTGAGATTGATGCTTTCGGCGTGGATTATATCTGCGTTCATTCCGGCTACGACCACCAGGCGGAAGGCAAAAACTCATTCGAGGAATTGGCGGCGATCAAACGTGTCGTTAAACAAGCCAAAACTGCCGTTGCGGGCGGAATCAAAATGGAGACGCTCCCTGAGGTGATTCAGGCGAATCCCGATCTTGTGATCGTTGGTGGAGGAATTACAAGTCAAGCTGACAAGAAGGCCACAGCTGCTCAAATGAATGAGCTTGTGAAGCAGGCATAAGTCACCATGAGTCATAACATCTTTCAACATGCATCCGTCATTGCCAAGGAGTTATCGGAATCCGTACAGCAGGTGGATGCTGGCCAGATCGAGGAATTGATTGGACGGATTATGAAATCTGGTGCCATCTTCTTGGCAGGGGGAGGCAGATCCGGTCTGATGATCCGGGCTTTTGCCATGCGGTTAATGCAGGTGGGATTTAAGGTTCATATCGTCGGCGATACGGTAACACCGGCCATCGGAGCGCATGACCTGCTTCTTATTGGTTCAGGCTCCGGCGAAACGCAAGGATTGGTATCCATGGCTCGGAAAGCCAAAGAGATCGGGTCCGCTGTTGTGGTCATAACCGTGAGGCCTGAATCGATTATCGGTAAGCTTTCGGATGCCATCGTCCAGCTTCCGGGAACGACGAAGGAGCAGAATCAGGATATCCTCGTCACCGTTCAACCAATGGCTTCATTATTTGAGCAAAGCATGCTGATCGTGCTTGATGCGGTTATCCTGAGATTGATGGAGAAAAGCAAACTTCGCTCCGACCAAATGTTTAGCCTCCATGCTAATTTGGAATAAGAGGAGCCGAAAGATAAAAAGTTTGCCGCTTTGATGATATCCCTGTAACCATTGTATACTATAGGGAAGAAGGGGTGATACATTATGGCAAACGAGGTCAAGCAGCGAATTAATCTGAAGGAAATAAACTGCCATAAGGAGTTAACCCTGGCGGTCATCGGCGGCAAATGGAAACTGATCATCCTCTGGCATCTAGGTTTGGAGGGCGTGAAACGCTTCGGTGAACTGAACCGAATGATTCCCCACATCACGCAAAAAATGCTGACCAATCAGCTTCGTGAATTGGAGGAAGATCAGCTGGTCCATCGCGTGGTTTACCCTGAGGTTCCCCCTCGGGTCGAATATTCGCTTACGCCTTACGGGGAGAGTTTAATGCCAATCTTGAAGTTAATGTACGATTGGGGAAAAGATTACGGCGAACAAGTCGTCTGGAGAGATGGCGAGTTGTCTGAGAATAAAGACGATGAACAGGCAGCGGAGCAAGCAGTCGCCCAAAAACTGTAATTTCTCGAACGTGCATGCGAATGAATGAGCAACGGGATCGACCCAAATTCATCCGGCTGTAATTAGCAGATTCATACATTCCGAGGCTTAATTATCAAGGAAGCCTGTCGTTTATTCGGCGGGATCCGAGTGACAGCAAGATTCGCCATAAGATAACTTCAGAGCAATGCAATATGGAACCCCCCTTTAAATTTTAAGGGGGGTTTTTGAGTGAGATGATGCTGAAATCTGAAGAATTTTTAAAAAAAGATCCAATAGGTTCGTCTCCGCTGGTTTGAGCTTCTTTCATTCAATGTAATTATGCTGACTCAGGTATTCAGCGATTTTGGAAGTATGGGGCTGCGGGATATGAAAACGTTCAGCAATTTGACTGACGGTTGAAAGACCGTCTCATAATCATAATCATATGGCGGAGGTCTGTTTTGTTTGAAAAAATGTTTTTATGCGTGATGGATTGACAATTTAATGGTGGAGTTATATCATCATACCATATTAATCGTAATAATTACGATTAAGGAATGGAGGAAGTTCATTTGATGAATAACAACAATAGAATTCCGGTTACTGTCCTTAGCGGTTACCTCGGTTCAGGCAAAACGACGGTCCTGAATCATGTGCTTCATAATCGGGTAGGATTGAAGGTAGCGGTCATCGTTAACGACATGAGCGAAGTGAACATCGATGCGGATTTAGTGAGAGGTGAAGGAAGCCTGTCCCGAACGGATGAGAAGCTGGTCGAAATGTCCAATGGCTGCATCTGCTGCACGCTCCGGGAAGATTTGGTGCAGGAAGTTCAGAAGCTGGCTCAAGAGAACCGTTTTGATTACATACTGATCGAATCGACGGGAATCAGCGAGCCTGTGCCCGTTGCGCAGACCTTTGTTTACCCGGATGAGGTGTCCGGCGTACAGCTGTCCGATCTCGCCCGGCTGGATTGCATGGTGACGGTAGTGGACGCGAACCGATTCTGGAAAGATTTCTCTTCGGGGCAAAGCTTGCTTGATCGGAAGGAAGCGCTGGGCGAAGAGGATACGCGGGAAGTGGTGGATTTGTTAATCGACCAGGTAGAGACTTGTGATGTGCTGCTGTTGAACAAATGCGATCTGGTAAGCGAAGACGAATTGGCCAAGGTAGAGGGTATGCTGCGAAAACTTCAGCCAAGCGCCAAAATCATCCGCACCGTGAAGGGGCAAGTGGCACCTGCGGAAATTCTGAATACCGGCTTATTCGATTTTGAAAAAGCCAGTCAGTCCCCCGGCTGGATTCAGGAACTTCAGAAGGAGGAGCACGTGCCGGAAACGGATGAATACGGCATCAGCTCTTTTGTCTATCGGAGAAGAAGACCGTTCCATCCGGAGCGACTGGCGGCATTCATGAGTTATTGGCCGGAAGAAGTCGTACGTGCGAAAGGGATCGCTTGGCTGGCCGTGCGCGAGGATGTTGCGGCAAGTGTAAGCCAGGCGGGGCCTTCGATTCAGTTCGGGCCTGCAGGATACTGGGTCGCGGCTTTAACCGAGCAGGAGCAGCAGGAGCTGTTACGAAGTGAGCCGGATGTTCGAAGGAAATGGGATAACGTCTGGGGAGACCGGATGACCGAGCTCGTGATGATTGGGATTGGGATGGAACAGGAACAAATCGCTCGGGAGCTGGACGAGTGTTTGTTGACCGACCGGGAAATGCAGCTGGACTGGTCAATGTTTAACAATCCGTTGCCGTGGATGGACATTGAAGAGCTACCGCTGTAAGGCTGCTCAGCTGTTCAATCCGATTATAGAATGCAGTAATAGTATTAAGAAGCCAACTCGTCTAAACGGGTTGGCTTCTTAATACTGATTGTATAGGAGCACCTAAGTATTCTGAATCGAATTTCATGTATAATAGGAAGTAGATTCCTAATTCATAGAATGGATGAAAAACTAGTTTTCATTGAGAATGTAAAACTGACGCATGAACAACATAAATCAGGAGGACAATGTAATGGCAAAAGCAAAGGTTCCTAAGAGACCTACCAGAGATGAATTTGTACTTGAGGAGCTTGGCAATCAACTCACTGAGGCATTTCAGGAGGAATCCGTAATTGTACTGACGGTATGGGGATGGGAAGAGACAGTCCGCGGACAAATCGATCAGATGGATTCCCGTACAGGGAAAGTACACATAAAGCAGGATGGTGTGATAACGAAAGTTCCTTTTATGGATATCATGGAAGTGAATTACCCCAGAGATTAATCGGTAAGCTTGGTGAGTGACAGTCATATAGGCCGAGTAAATTCGGTAGCGTGATGTCCAAAGTCGTGGTATATTAAAAAAAGTTATCTATGTGTTACTGGCGTAGCTTGGGGTACCAAGAGGGAGCACATAGGATCATATGCCGTACGCCTGGGCAAGAGGTAAGGAGACGTTCGAGTCACCTTGCCTCTTTATGTTTTTATACTACAATGGCGAAGGAGCGGATTAGCATGAGTAAGGAACCCGTAATTTTGGATGGCAAAAAAGTATCCGATGATATCAAGGCAAAGCTGGCGGTGAAGGTGCAGGAATTGAAGCAGCAAGGGGTAACCCCTTGTCTGGCGACGATTCTGGTAGGCGAAGACCCTGCTTCGGCAACCTATGTCCGGATGAAGGGAAATGCCTGTGAGCGGCTTGGTATCATATCCAGGAAAGTGACGCTGGAGACATCAACAACGACCGAGGAGCTCATTTCCGCAATTCAAGAGCTGAATGAGGATCCGAATGTCCACGGTATTCTGCTTCAGCACCCTGTGCCGCATCATATCGATGAAAGAGCAGCTTTTGATTCCATCGACATCGCGAAAGACGTAGACGGCGTAACCACGCTCGGTTTCTCGCAAAATGCGTTTGGTTTTGCCGACTATCCATCGTGCACGCCTGCTGCTATTATCGCGATTATGGATTATTACAGCCTGCCGATTGAGGGTAAACATGCAGTGGTGGTCGGACGCAGCCCGATTCTGGGCAAACCGGTCTCCATGATGCTGCTCAATCGTAACGCTACCGTGACTATCTGTCATTCGAGAACGAAGAACCTCGGGGAGATCGTGTCTCAGGCTGATATCGTGGTTGCAGCTGTGGGTAAGCCTAATTTTATTCAAGGGGATTGGATCAAGCCGGGAGCTGTCGTATTGGATGCCGGTTATAATAAAGGAAATATCGGAGACTGCGATTATGAAGCCTGCGCCAAGGTCGCTTCCGCCATTACCCCGGTTCCCGCTGGCGTCGGTCCGGTTACGATTGCCACGCTGCTAAAGCATACGGTTGAATCGGCAGAGCGGACCCTGCAAGTCTAATCGTAATTCCTGTTAATCTAAAAAGGCATTATCTTTGGCATATCCCTTAAGAGGAAAGCCAAGGGTGATGCCTTTTCCTATGAAAAGTTCAGGGCTTGGAGTCCATATTTCACGCAAGCTGGACGTCATGGTATATTTAGAAAGAAGTGAACATGAAGGAGAGAGATTAATGCACCGTTCTATATCCTTGAAATATAACCCGGCGATGGCAGACCTGTTATGGGTGCAGCAGCGAGCCGTTCATTCCGGATCTCATCCGAATAATAAGCAGAGGTTCTTCGAATGAATATTACGATTACTGATATTGCTCACAAAGCCGGGGTTGCCAAAAGCACGGTTTCCCGCTTCCTAAACGGAGGATCGGTCAGTCGTGCAACACGCCAGAAGATTGAGTTGGTCATTCAAGAAACTGGGTATATTCCTAATTCTTTTGCACAGAGCTTGAAGGCGAAGAAAAACAGCATGATTGGTACCATTGTGCCGCGTCTGGATTCTTTCTCGGCATCCCAGACCGTGGCCGGTATGGATGAGGAATTAAGGAAGCAAGGGTATCAGCTTCTGATCATCAACGCAAGCCAGGATTTATCCAGGGAGATTGAGGCACTGTATGATCTCGCCAGACAAAAAATATCCGGCATTATCCTGTTCGCCACACAAGTAACGGAAGCACATCTTACCGCAATAGAAGAGATTAACATTCCCGTCATCCTGCTCGGACAAGAGCACAAGGATGTCCACAGCATGATTTATAACGATTTTGCCTCAGGTTATGACATGGGCCGATATGTCATGTCCAAAGGTCACCGCCATATCGCCTATATCGGCGTGACGGAAAAAGATGTCGCTGTCGGAGTGCAGCGGAAGGAAGGGTTCTTAAAGGCGTTAAGCGAGTATGAAGACGCTAATGCGCATTTCTATGAGAGCGGGTTTAAGATGTCAGATGGCGTTCAGACAGCTTTGACCATTTTTGAGTTTAATCATACTTTGCCGACTACTGTCGTCTGTGCCACTGACAACATTGCACTAGGTGTGATGAAAGCGGCACATATGAAAGGCATTCAAATCCCCGGCACCCTCTCTGTTACAGGATTTGGCGGATACGATGTAACCGAGGTGATTCATCCGGGGCTGACAACGGTTAAATATGGATATTCGCAAGCAGGCCACCTTGCTGCACAGCATATTATAAAGCTGGTTAACGATGAGCCAGTGGATTTGCTGACAGTGATGAACTGCGAAATTATTCAGCGCGAAAGCGTTGACAATCTAAAGTAGCTATTTTATACTAAAAAAAGAGGAACCGGTTCCAATGATTGATTTTCTTAGCGTTGGAACTGAGTTCATTATTTTTAACATTGGTTGGAACCGGTTCCAACCAAGCTTGAATACTGCTGTTCTCATCATTGTTTTTCAAGAAATGTTGGATGTTTGAGAAGCTCATTTATAAGGAGAAGAGATATGGACAGAGAATGGAAATACCGACGCCTGGATCAGGCTTCTCCCGAAGAGATCGCTTCCTTGAAGGCCCAAGTGAGCCAAAGTGAATGGAGGCAGAGGTATCATATACAGCCTATTATGGGGCTGCTGAATGATCCTAACGGATTTTCTTATTATAACGGGGAATATCACTTGTTCTATCAATGGTTTCCTCTTGGTACGTTTCACGGCTTGAAATATTGGTACCATACTTCTTCGAAGGACCTCGTACACTGGCAAAACAACGGTATTGCTATTGAGCCAGGACACCCACATGATGCGTATGGCGCCTATTCGGGAAGTGGAATTGTGAAAGACGACAAGCTGCATCTAATGTATACCGGAAATAGCCGGGATGAAGAGTGGAATCGGCATTCATATCAATGCATGGCGGTGATGGACCGGGGAGGTACCATTACGAAGCTCGATAAGCCATTAATTGATCAAGTTCCCGACGGATATACCGAGCACTTTCGTGATCCGAAAGTATGGAGGGACGAGGATAAGTATCGCTTCGTTATCGGTGCTCAAAGGGTGGATCAGACTGGAACAGCAGTAGTGTATGAATCGCCGAATTTGCTGAATTGGACGCATAGAGGGGAGATCCATACCCGCCTCGACCATTTTGGCTATATGTGGGAATGTCCCGATTATTTCGAGCTGGATGGTCAGGGAGTGCTGTTGTTCTCGCCGCAAGGATTGAGTCCACAGGATGACCAGTTTCAGAACATATACCAATCCGGTTACATCTTGGGCAGACCGCTTGATAGAGAGTCGCTGAAGTTTGAGCACGGAGCATTTCACGAGCTGGATAGAGGCTTTGATTTCTATGCACCGCAAACCACGCTGGATGAGAAAGACAGGCGCATCATGGTAGCGTGGATGGGATTGCCGGAGATCGAGTATCCAACAGATTCCCATGGCTGGGCTCATTGTTTGACTCTCCCGCGTGTCCTTACTTTCCGGGAGGGTAAGCTGATACAGCAGCCGGTTCCTGAGCTGGAAGTGCTGCGTGAAAATGCAGTGGAGGCAGCGGATACGCTTCACAGTGAAGCGAAAAGTTACGCTGGGATTCATGGGGAAGTCTTCGAGATGATATGCGAATTTCATGATATCGAGGCAGACGTCGTTGGTATTGAATTTCGGGCTGGCGAATCGGAGCGCACCGTCATCTGGTATGACACTCTGACGCAGAAGATTACGCTGGATCGCACTTCGTCAGGTGAAACAATTGTCAGTAATCATGGATCAACACGATCCTGCGTGCTGGAAGCAAAGGGAGATTCGATCAAAATCCATCTCTTTGTAGATGTATCATCAGCAGAGCTGTTTATCAATGATGGCGAAGAGGTATTCACAAGCCGTATCTTCCCTAAAAAGGACAGCCGCAATATTCGTTTTTTTGCAAAGAACGGCAGTACCGGCTTGAAAGTCGCGAAATGGGATCTTTGCCAAGCCGTATATGATAAAGAAGGGATTGAATGAAGATGGCAGCGGATAATCGGGAAATCGCAAAGCAGGTAGTGGATGCCATTGGTGGTAGGGAGAACATCGCTTCGTTTGCCCACTGTGCCACAAGACTCAGAATTATGGTTAACGATCAGAAGAAGATCGACCAGAAGAAGGTTGAGAATATCGATAAGGTCAAAGGTGCCTTCTTCAACTCCGGTCAATACCAGATCATATTCGGAACAGGAACTGTTAATCAGATTTTTGAAGCGGTCGAATCACTCGGACTGGAGAGCACAAGCAAGGAAGAACTGAAATCCGAGGCGAAAAAAGCGGGTAATCCGTTCCAACGCGCGATTCGTACGTTTGGTGACGTATTTGTCCCAATTATTCCGGTGCTGGTCGCCACGGGCTTGTTCATGGGATTAAGGGGATTGCTGACACAAGAAACCGTCCTCGCATGGTTCGGCTTGGTCCCGGATGATATATCGGCCAATTTCCTGCTCTTTACTCAAATTCTGACGGATACTGCTTTTGCCTTCCTGCCTGCTTTGGTGGCATGGTCCGCGTTCAGGGTATTCGGGGGCAGTCCCGTGCTCGGTATCGTGCTGGGTCTGATGCTGGTTAACCCGGCCCTGCCTAACGCGTATGCCGTTGCGAACGGTTCGGCCGAGCCACTCATGATTTTCGACTTTATTCCTGTTGTCGGCTATCAGGGATCAGTACTTCCAGCCTTTTTCATCGGGCTGCTCGGCGCTAAATTTGAAAGATTCTTAAGAAAACGGATACCTGAAGCCATTGATTTGATTGTTACGCCATTCTTAACCTTGCTAGTCATGATTCTTCTCGGTCTGTTTGCGATTGGGCCTGTCTTCCACTCTTTGGAAGAGGTCGTGATGAACGTAACAACGTACCTGCTGGCGCTGCCATTCGGCATCGCGGGTCTCGTGATCGGCTTCTTTAACCAGATTATTGTTGTCACTGGAGTGCATCATATTTTCAACTTCCTGGAAATTCAACTGCTTGAACAGACAGGCAGCAATCCGTTTAATGCGATTGTGACAAGTGCCATGGCAGCTCAAGGTGCTGCTTGTCTGGCTGTCGGACTCAAGACGAGAAACAAGAAACTTAAGGCATTATCTCTGCCATCCGCATTCTCGGCTATGCTCGGAATCTCGGAACCGGCAATCTTCGGGGTTAACCTTCGTTATGTACGACCTTTTGTTATTGCCTTGATCGGCGGTGGCATCGGCGGTTTCATGGCTTCCATCTTCCAGCTTAAGGCCACGGGTATGGCAATCACCGTTATTCCGGGAACGCTCTTATACTTGAATAGTCAGCTCCCGCTTTACATTCTGTGCAACGTTACAGCGATGGCCATCACCTTTGTGTTGACCTGGATGTTCGGATTTAATGATAAAATGCTGGATGAGGTTCGTTCGGAAGCAAAATAAGACTTGAAGAAGTCCGCCTGTAGGGCGGGCTTTTTTGTATTTATTGTACAAGAGAATCAATGTTCACACATGGTTAATGAGCTATTCTGGTGAATGAGATTAGCGCCTTATTCTAGCTGCTGATTGGAAAAAGCCTTGCTCTGAAATGCTTTTCATCCCGTATAATGCCTGTGCAGGCATAACTATATAGAAGTGAGGAGATTTCCTGGATGAAGAAATTGATATTTTTTGATATAGACGGGACATTATTGGATCATGACAAAAAAGTAAAGGCAACGACGAAGGAGTCCATTCGCGAATTGCAAGAAGCCGGCCATATCGTTGCGATCGCGACTGGGCGTGCTCCTTATCATTTTGAAGAGCTGCGCGAGGAGCTTGACATCGATTCATATGTGTGCTTAAACGGTCAATATGTTGTTTATCAAGGACAACCGGTCTACGGGAATCCGATAGCGCAGGAGGCTTTGCAGCAGCTGACGGAGCAAGCCGTACAGCTTGACCATCCCATCATATATGCAGGCAGCGAAGCGATGAAGATGAATGTAACCGAGCATGTTCATATTGATTCCAGCTGGGGAGAATTAAAGCTAACGATCCCGGAGTATGATCCTGAATATTATGTGGGTAGAGATATTTACCAGGCTATTATATTCTGTACGGAGGAAGAAGAGGCGGTCTACGTCAATCGATTCGCAGGACAGTGCGATTTCGTACGTTGGGGACCTTATGGAATTGATGTGCTGCCTGCCGGCGGCTCCAAAGCTGGAGGCATCAAACAACTGGTACAGTTGCTCGAATTCGATCTGGAGGATACGATCGCCTTTGGTGATTATCTCAATGACCTGGAAATGCTCGCTTACGTGGGTCATGGAGTAGCTATGGGTAATGCACCTGAAATCGTGAAGCAGGCGGCCAGGCACGTCACACGGGATGTCGATCAAGATGGAATACGGCACGGCCTCCGCATGCTGGGCCTGTTGAACAAGGAATTGAATAAGAACGCATGAGTCTTCTGCCCAGTAGGACACCTTAAAGCCTGCCGGAACATGGATAATATATGAAGTAATAAGGCTGGCGAGTTTTCGGGTATATAGGAAGTAATTGGATTGGCAGTTTTTCTGGTGTTTTGACAGAGTGAGGTTTGACGGCGGAAACAGGGGCTTGTTATTATTAATAACTAATAGTGACCCGTCAGATGGCGAAATGTTTCATCGTGCGGGAATTTACCGGAACAGGTGGAGACATGATGTCACCCGATCACACGCATAATTTGATAACGAACTGGTTATCTTTGACGCAGATTCAGGCGATGATTACAAACGAGTTGGAACAAGCGCTCCAGCAGAAACACGACCTATCGTTAAATGAGTTTTATGTTCTATTATTTCTGTCCGAGGCTCCCGGTCAACAGCTGCGGCTTCAGCAGCTCCAAACGATGGTGGGGCTGAGCCAAAGCGCGATGTCGAGGCTGGTCAGCCGCTTTGAAGCCAAAGGCTGCGGCGCAATGCAAAGAGCCATCTGCGAGAATGACAGAAGAGGCATTTACACGTCGCTGACTTCCATTGGCGAGGAGAAGCTGCAACGAGCCAAGAGCACATTCCAGGAAGTATTGGAGCAGCAATTCGCATCGCCAAAAATGAAACATGGGTTAGAAAATGTTTTGAAGCATATCCAGAATTAGCTGGATTTCGATAACCATTCTTGACGAATGGTTATCATTTTGTTATTTTAAATGCATGTGCATGCATTTATTTATTTGAGAATGAGTTTATATAGTTTACTTGAGGGAGCGTGTTACGATGGAACATTTATTTACCCCATACCGCTTGAAAGCTCTGGAACTGAAGAATCGGATCGTTATGCCACCTATGTGTCAGTATTCCGTAACGAACAAAGACGGTATAGCAACAGATTGGCATTATCTGCACTATACAAGCCGGGCAATCGGCGGAACGGGTCTCATTATTGTAGAAATGACGGACGTTGAGCCGGATGGCCGTATCTCCGATTATGATCTCGGTTTATGGTCAGATGATCATATCCCGGCTTTGTCACGCATTGTGGATGCGATTCACCAGCATGGCTCGAAGGCAGCGATCCAGATTGGGCATGCCGGACGCAAAGCGGAGGATGCTGAAACACCTGTGGCTCCATCCGCGATTCCCTTTGATGAGAATTCCAAAACACCAAGAGCACTTACAACAGATGAAGTTAAGCAGATGGTGGAGAAATTTCAAATGGCAGTGCGCCGCGCGATCAAGGCTGGATTTGATGCGATTGAACTGCATGGGGCTCACGGTTACCTGATCCATCAATTCCATTCTCCATTGACCAATCAAAGAACGGATGAATATGGACAGGATTTAACCAAGTTCGGTAAAGAAGTCATTCAAGCCGCTAAACGTGAAATGCCTGCCGATATGCCGTTGATCATGCGGATTTCTGCTCAAGAATATGTAGCCGGAGGCTATGGTATCAAGGAGAGCATCGCGTTCTCCAAGGAATACCAGGCTGCAGGTGTGGATATGTTCCATGTCAGCTCAGGTGGTGAAGGTCCTTTTGCTGCGGCAGGAAGCCCGGGCACGCATGCGGCCTATCAAGTTCCACTTGCAAGACAGATGAAAGAAGCACTGCAAGTCCCGGTTATTGCCGTTGGACGCTTGGATGAACCTGCACTAGCGAATGCCGTGGTTGGGAACGAGGATGCGGATCTCGTCGCTGTGGGAAGAGGGATGCTCCGTAATCCTTATTGGGCATTGGAGGCGGCGACGGTACTCCAACAAGAGACCGCGATCCCAACGCAATATCAGACCGGATTTCCCCGAGTTTCAAGATAATGATGAAACATATATGCTATTCACAGCAGATAGACTGAGCTTTGACTTAGGATATTAAGGATGACATCCTGTAGACTCACGATCAGATGATTATTACTGAAGGTTATCTTAGGGTTTAACTGACCTAAGATAACCTTTTTTTGTGTTTGTAAGGCAAGTTACCTATAGATGCAGAATGTTGAGTGGGGGATCACATCATAATTATATTTGAGATTGTTATAAAAAAATAATTATTAGTCTATATACAATAGTGTACGACATACAGTATAATAATTTCCAGGAGATGATGATATGTCAGAAGAACAGGATATTCTGCACAGCTTGGTCCAGGAGCTTCGGCGAGGGACGATTATTCTGGGTGTGCTTAGCCAATTATCCAAACCACAGTATGGTTATTCCTTGGTGACCATTCTGCAGGAGAGGGGAATCAGTGTGGAAGCGGGGACACTGTATCCTTTGCTCCGACGGTTGGAGAAACAAGGCTTGCTTGAGAGCGAGTGGGATACAAATGAAGCGCGTCCGAGGAAATACTACATCATCAGTTCAACTGGTAAGGACATATATCAAAAGCTGTACGAAGAATGGAAGGGTATGATGACAAGTCTCGAAGGGCTGGTTCATGACAAGGGGGACGAAGATGATGGATCTGATTAAGCGCTATATTTATGCAGTCACGCAGAAACTTTCAGAGTCGCAAAGAACAGAGATTGAGAAAGAGCTTCATGGCCTTATCGAAGATATGCTGGAAGACAGGGGGGCCCATGTAGAAACTGCAACTAATCAGGAAGTGGAGCAGGTTCTGCTTGAGCTCGGTCCACCCGAAGAAATGGCAGCAAGATACAGAGGAAGAGAACGATATCTCATCGGTCCCGGATTGATTGATAGTTATAAATCTGTCTTGCGGATTGTATTGTACTCTCTGGGCATCCTGCTTAGCTTTGCATATATTGTGGACTTCTTCACGAGTTCCGAGCCTGCCGGCGAGCTGCTTATCGAATACTTTGTCTCCCTGTTGAATGGGGAGATTCAAGCGTTCGTCTGGGTC
The DNA here is from genome assembly GCF_001277345.1 of Paenibacillus solani. GTDB lineage: Bacteria > Bacillota > Bacilli > Paenibacillales > Paenibacillaceae > Paenibacillus_AQ > Paenibacillus_AQ solani. Next base: position 2,656,213 of record NZ_LIUT01000001.1, on the reverse strand, counting down.
ACGGTGATATTTGCCTATCTCGAATACCGCGGTACTAAGCAAGTTCCCAAAGATGCATGGAAACCGTATGACTTGCCCATAATCCCGGATCCAGCCACGCAGATTAAACCGATCGAGCCGGTGCTGGGTATTATATTCTCCTTGCTGTTCTTCGTGTTGTTCACGTTCTCGATTGATCTGATTAGCGTATATCGATGGGATGAGTCCTTGGTTGCCATACCCGTATTTGCTCAGGCGGCGTTTGCCAAGTATTTGCCGCTTATTTGGATACTGACGGCTATCGGCATTCTACAAGATATCATCAAATTAATTGCGAGAAAGTGGACACCGCAGGTTGTTGTTGTTCGAGTTGTTTTTAACATAGCTTCGGTAATTGGAGCGATTATCTTGCTCTCCGATACAACGATTTGGAATCCAACGTTTATGGATCAGCTTGTTCAAGCAGGTACATTAACACCGGGAAATGAAGCGTATGATGTGGTGAACTCCATTTGGGACCGAGCCAGGGAGGGCCTAATTTACGTCATTGTAATCATTGCGGTCATTGATACGGCATCCGTAATAATGAAGTTGTTCCGGAGCAAGGAAGGCAAAACGGTTCTTACAAAATAGAATTACTCACAGATAGAGTATGGGGTTATCCGTTTAGGATAGCTCCTTTTTGTTTAGTGAAAAGGAAGTATTAACCTCTTAGGCCGAAAGAAATATAGCAGGTACATCGAAAATAAGATTCCGTATTAAGCAGATTTGTATCTGAGAAAAGGATATGAATAGAAATGTTTTGCGGGGTTCAAGGGACTATAGGTGGTACGTGTCAGAAGAATAAGCATAGGATGATGAACGAAGCAAATCATTTTTTTGACGAAAATGTGAATTATATGTGTCAAAATTATGTACAATGGTGTTATAATAAGGTAAGAGTCAAATGAAAACCCTTACCGAAAGAACGGAGCTGATTATGATGAAATACGCAATTCACTATTCTACAAGAATGAAAGACGTTATTTTATTCTCTCTTGTCATTAGTGTTATCCTGTTCCAGGTAGCAACGGTGACGCAGTATTCCTATCCTGTCTTCTTCTATATGCAGATGGTTGTCAATGTCGTTGTTGTTGCAGCGCTGGCTATTGAAGGGTATGCCCGATTGGTGAAACGGGAAGTGGAAATTCAGGGAGATTCGAAGACGATTATGATTAACGGCGTAGAGATTCAGGCGGACCAGATCCGAGAGATTAAGGTTTCCGGGTGCCATAAAGCTACTTTCCATATCAGTCTCAAGGACAAGAATCTGAATCCAATGTACTGCTGTTTTAAATTTGATAATAAGAAATGTGAAGGAATCCGGAGTCTAACGCGCTGGGCTGAACGAAACCAAGTATCGGTACGTAAGGTCGGACCACAAACTCGTGCCGGCATGGTTCTGTCGTCATCCAACAGTTAATATGATGAAATTAATTCGAGGTTTACCCCTATAGAAGTGCCTCAACCATCCATGATGGTCTCGGGCGCTTCTTTGTTTTCAAGCCCGAAATTTCCAGAAGGCAAGGATCGATATAGCGGAGTATACGCATAAATATAATAAGCAGGGGCTAGAGATGATCTTCTCAGGCTCCTGCTCGATGAACGATTTGCCCTTTAGGAATGGCGGACGTGCTATATTTATCAATCTAGATTAACTGCTGCAGCCACTGCCACAACTGCTGCATGAGGACCCACTACTGCAAGAAGAGTCGCCACTGCATGAAGAACTGTCACCTGGGTCCGAGCCACCGGATCCACAAGCGGAAGAATATGTGCATGAGGAGCTGCTATGGTGTTTCTGAAGCTCTTGCTCATCCGGAATCATATGCTCTCTAAATTGATCCGGTGAGTTCCAGGCAAAATAGACGGCGGCTGCTAGAAGCACATCACTATTTTGGAAGCTGACTCTTTTCTCTTGACGGGGAGCTTCCGCTTGTGCGCTTTGAACCCTTTCCTGAAGATTCCGAATGACCGCATCCATAGCCGTACGCGCCGCTGGAAGTTTCTCATAGGTCCAGGCATTAAATCGCTTCTGGCCATGATTCACATTGAAATGGGAGGAAGTAATGGCCTCCAGCTCTTCGCGTGGCAGCGGTACGCGAAAGAAAGATCCCCAGAGCTTTGCGCTATATTCATGCCAGCCGAACAATTCTACATAGATCGTATCAAACCATGCGCGCTCAGTGGGTAAGAGGGTTTGTTCGTTGCCGGTATTGGGAGCATGATGGAGCATACGGCCCAGATACCGTTCCGAGAATTGCTGATATTCGTATGTATACATCAACATCTCATGCCATATTTCATCGACATCCCTGCTGAACATGGGCACTCGATCCAGAACGGCACACAGGACAAAGAACCGTTTTAGCTCTTGCCATCGCCATGCATATTCTTGTTCAGTCATGTCAGGATGTTCGCTTAATACCCGCTGTTTCAGCATGTCTTGATAGGTTGCAGGCAGCGCAGCTTCTAATCTGCTGGCTAGTTCACTTGCCGGACTGCCGGCTTTGACGATCGGGGGCAATTCAGGTGTAACTCGTGATGAATGTTTACGACTTCCATGCAGCTGTCGGCCTCTAATTTTACGTAACGAGTTCCAGATGAAATTACAAAAAGCAATGATAAAACTAAGGATCACTATGACTAGCAAAATTGTTATCCAGCTTGGTGAGTTTATTTTATGTACCTCCTGTCTTATCGGTCTTTGGTATACCTAAGGCTGATTTATGGATCACCAGTATAAATTATGGCAAATATGATGCGTGTTGACAATCGAATATGCGGGTTTTGACATAACTTGAATGCGTAGGGGATTATATGATACATTTTCGTGTGTGTCTTGAATGACGAAAACATGGAGTATAGGAGCAGGCATATGTTTACAGGTTGGAAACTATCCATACTGGGTATTGTTATCGTGGGTATTACTGGCATCATCGCGTCATATTTAGAACTGATCACATCTGGTCGGGCGATTGCGCTCTTTATTGTCTTCGTCCTGTTTATTGGGGCGCTTGAATTGCTGGAACGAATCAAAAACCGCAGCAAAAAGAAGAAGGAGGGTTCTTCCAAGTAAATACGAACACTGAGGAGGGACTTTATGAATCGGGTAGCCGTACAGCCTTACTACAAAATCATCCGGACGGTGGATGGACTTGACCAACGGATGGAGGAGCAAGCCAGGGAAATGATTTTGTATGAAGACCGAATCGTTACCAAGCATCGTCATTTTCCGATTAAGCAGGTGTTTGACCTGTCTTATCGTCCCATGGGGGATGGTGTAGGTTTATTATACTTGCATACCCAGCAAGGCGTGTATTCTTACACGTTGAAGGATGACCCCGAGTCGTTCATAACCGCATTCAAAAATCTTAATGTATAGCATGGAATGACCCTGGTCTTAAGTCCAGTACATATCCTCGTCTGCAGCATGTTTGAGAAGGCCATCTTGTCATATAAGCTATAAGATATATTCCAGCTCGGTTGAGGGGGCCAAGGCGTGGATACGCTACTCGATTTCATTGAACAGATTGGGCACTATGCATTATTTCTCGTGTTATGCCTTGGATTGGTCGGTCTTCCAGTGCCAAATGAAATCGTGGCTATGACTGGCGGTGCGCTTGCGGCATCTGACATCTTATCTACGCTTCCGTCCTTTATGATGACTTTTCTGGGGGTATGCTCGGGATCGACGGTAGGTTTTTTGCTGAGTCGTTTCACAGCTAATAAGTTGTTACAGCGCGTAGGGGACAAATCAAGAATCCGTCAGTTTCTCGATGTGTCCGAACGGCTGACACAGCAATACGGCAATTATGCCATTTGCATTAGCGCGTTTTTGCCCATTCTTCGCAACGTTACGCCTTATGCGGTCGGCATGAAAGGCATGCCTTATGGAAGGTTTGCTTTATACTCGTACTCTGCCGCGTTTGCATGGACTCTCGGCTATTTTTCTTTGGGAATGTTTATGGGAGATCAGGTCGTAGACCATATTGGTGTTCTTATCAACCGTTATGGTTATTATGCGGGGGGAGCAGTTGTCGTATTGGTCGTGATATTGGTCACTCTGCGGGGAACTCGAAGGAAAAAGCAAAAGGAAGAGAACACAGATATACAGTTGCATGGGTAATCCGACTCAACTCGCATACCATAGCATCAACGTTCTTCCGGTAATGGGGTGTCTGGTGACCATCTTATGATTCTTACATATTCTCTTGGTGAGAAAGGCAGAGGTCCGGCATGTGGATCATGCTGCCATTGATTTATTCTGGTTGAGTAGGTTTCCTGCTGACCATCGGGGTGCGAAAGGATGGTTGCCGCGATTGCCGCTGCGAGGATAACAACAAACGTGAAAGCGCATACGATCACTTTTTTGATCATGATGACATCACTCCTTTGTAACAGTGATTTCCGGATGGCCTCTTTTTTATTCGGGCATACCCTTTGACAAAGCTTTCATCTCAAGATATACTGTTTTTCAGTGTGATTCGAAAAAATACCATATGGTTTTACCTGGAGGAGCCTGCCAACAGCGGGCTCTTTTTGTGTTTTTTTGGACTTATGCCTTATAAATGGGGAAATACTAGGTAAGAAGGAAAAAAACGGACTATAGGAGGAGGAGTAGACTTTGTCTTTGCTGCACATCGCCGTCATGGCACCTTTTATTGTAGCGCTTTTGATTATGTTGACTTACAAGCTCATCGGCCGCGTCCACACCGGATGGGTGATTTTGCCGGTACCGGTTGTTCTGTTTGCGTATTTTGTGGGTCTTCTTCCTGCCGTTCAGAGAGGTGAAGAGGTTCGGGCTGTTCTGGAATGGATACCAAGCGCAGGCATTCATTTTACTGTTCTTCTAGATGGATTGAGTTTGATTTTTGCACTATTAATATCCGGTATTGGCTCGCTTGTCGTTCTGTATTCCATCTTCTATATGGATAAGAACAAGGAAGCCGTTCACAGATTCTATGTGTATCTGCTCCTGTTCATGGGCGCCATGCTTGGTGTCGTCTTATCCGATAACCTGATGGTGCTGTACGGATTTTGGGAGTTGACCAGCATCTCGTCATTTCTGCTGATCGCGTTCTGGCATCATCGCGACCGCTCCAAATACGGAGCTCTGAAATCCATGCTCATTACTGTATTTGGTGGACTCGCCATGTTCGCAGGATTTATCCTGCTGTATATCATGACAGGCACATTCAGTGTAAGAGAGATTGCAGCTAATGTCGGGAGCATTGCGGATCATGGGTTATTTATTCCAGCCATGATACTGATTCTGCTTGGTGCCTTTACGAAATCCGCTCAGTTTCCTTTCCATATCTGGCTGCCGGATGCCATGGAAGCACCGACGCCGGTTAGTGCATATCTGCATTCGGCAACGATGGTCAAGGCAGGAATTTATCTGGTTGCCCGCTTTAGCCCGGTATTTGCCGGTCAGGCTTCCTGGTTCTGGATCATCGCGATCACGGGATTGACCACACTGACCTATGCATCAATCCGTGCGATCAAGCAGACGGATCTGAAGGCATTGCTGGCATTCTCAACCATCAGCCAATTGGGGCTGATTATGAGTTTGCTCGGCCTTGGCTCTGCCGCAGCTTATTATGGAGGCGGCGTAGATACGCAGCTCTATACGAAAGCAACGACTGCTGCCATCTTCCATTTGATCAACCATGCGATCTTCAAAGGCGCGCTGTTCATGGTTGTCGGTATCGTAGACCACGAGACGGGCACCCGGGATCTTCGGAAGCTTGGCGGACTGATGTCGCTTATGCCGATCACGTTTACCGTGGCGGTAATAGGGGCTTTTTCCATGGCAGGGTTGCCTCCATTCAACGGCTTTCTCAGTAAAGAAATGTTCTTTACGGCAGTCCTGCAAGCGTCTCATATGAATTTCTGGAATGCGGAAACCTGGGGTGTGCTGATCCCTGTCGTAGCTTGGCTCGCCAGCGTATTTACATTTTTGTACAGTATGCTCCTGGTCTTCAAAACCTTCACCGGGCGCTTCCAGCCTGAAAAGCTGGAGAAAAAGCCGCACGAAGCGCCGCTTGGCATGTTGATTCCCCCGGTTATTCTGGCATCGCTGGCTGTCGTATTCGGCCTGTTCCCGAATCTCTTGTCCCAAACCCTGATTGAACCGGCGATGGCTGCCATTCATCCAGGACTGCTTGGTGCAGAGGATCGGTTCCACGTAAAGATCGAGATGTGGCACGGCTGGACGACTGAAATATTTATGACCATCGGAATCATTATCCTCGGTACTGTTCTGTATAAGCTTCACAGTAGAACAAGTGTATTGAATTCTGCACTAACAAAGCGATGGACACTAAACAATTTGTATGACAGTGGACTGCGCATTCTTGAAAGAGGCGGGGAATCGCTGACCTCAACTTACATGACAGGTTCGCTTCGTCATTACGTCATTTACATTTTTGTATTTTTTATCGCCGTCCTGGGTGGAGGGCTTCTCCTGGTAGATCAGATCGGATTCGATATGACCTCTTACGCACCGATGTCCTTCTATGAAGCCGTCGCTATCTTGGGTCTTGTTATTCCGGTTATCGCGCTTCCGTTCGTCCGTACACGACTGATGGCCATTATTCTAACAGGTGCTGCAGGATATATGGTTACCTTGTTCTTTGTTCTGTTCCGGGCTCCGGATTTGGCATTGACCCAGATGGTTGTTGAGACGGTATCGGTCATGCTGTTCCTGCTCTGCTTCTACCATCTGCCGAGGCTGAAGCGGGAGAGGGTGCCGATGAGTTTGAAATGGAGAAATCTGATCATCTCAGCAGGCGTCGGTGCCGTTGTCACCTTGATTGCACTGGCTGCGAGCAGCGGCAGAAGCTTTGACTCTATCGCCGACTATTTCATTAAAGAGAGCTATAACTTGGCAGGCGGAAATAATATCGTCAATGTCATTTTGGTAGATTTCCGCGGATTTGATACTTTGCTTGAGATTACGGTGCTCGGCATTGCTTCCCTGGGGATCTATGCTTTGATTAAAGTCGATTTGGGTGAAGGGATTCTGGGCAAGCGGGAGCGTTATGAAGGGGCGTATCTGCCCGACAGTAATGATGTCATTCTGCGAACCATTTCCAAGGTGGTCATTTTTATCGTCGTAACCTTCTCTTGGTTCCTGTTCAACTCGGGACACCATGAGCCGGGTGGAGGATTTATTGGAGGTCTGATGACTTCTGCGGCGCTGGTTCTGTTATCGATGTCCTTCGGGATGGATATGACCCGCAAAATCATTCCGATCGAGTTCCGAAAGGTTACGGCAACGGGACTTGCCATCGCACTGCTGACGGGAATCGGTTCTTTCGTATTTGGTGCACCGTTCTTAAGTCATGCCTTCGGATACTTCAACCTGCCACTGCTTGGTGAAACGGAGCTGGCAACCGCGGTAATTTTCGACCTCGGCGTGTATTTAGCCGTCGTTGGTGTGACGATGACCATCATCCAATCGATAGGGAGGGATAACTGATCATGGAACTTTATATGTCGCTTGCCATCGGGATTATTTTTGCAGTAGGGATTTACCAGATATTATCCAAAAGCTTACTGCGGATCATTCTCGGCACATCCCTGTTAACCCATGGTGTCCATCTGCTCCTGCTCACGATGTCGAGGCTGAAGACAGGCGCTGCGCCGCTGCTGGGAGAAGAGGCTTCGTCCTATGTTGATCCGGTACCACAGGCGCTGATCCTGACATCCATCGTTATCAGCTTTGGCGTTACATCGTTCTTTTTCGTTCTGGCGTATAAAGCCTATCAACGTTTGGGTACGGACAACATGGAGGAGTTAAGGGGGAAGTACGATGAATAACGTAATTGTTCTCCCGCTCCTCATTCCGCTGGTTACTGCTGTTATTCTTATATTCTGCTCCAAATACGTCCGCGCTCAGCGCTGGATCAGTGCGTTTAGTGTCATCGCAAACCTGCTCGTTGCACTGTTTATCGTCAATCAGGTCGATCATCAAGGCATTCAGACGCTTCATATGGGCGGGTGGCTGCCACCGTACGGGATTGTGTTCGTGGCGGATATGCTTGCGGCACTGCTTGTGCTCACGACGCTGATTGTAGCAACAGGCTGCTTATTCTATGCCTTTCGAAGTATTGGAGAGGAGAGAGAGAAGCATTACTTCTATCCGTTTTTTCAATTTTTGCTGGCTGGTGTTCTGGGATCGTTCCTGACAGGTGATCTGTTTAACCTGTTCGTCTGCTTTGAGGTGATGCTCATCTCGTCCTATGCACTGATCGTACTTGGTGGCACCAAGCGACAGCTGAGGGAAACGTTGAAGTACATGCTGATTAATATTATTTCGTCCACCTTGTTTGTCGCCGCCGTAGCTTACTTATATGGCACGGTTGGCACGTTGAACATGGCGCATCTGTCTCTGCGCGTGGCAGAGATCCAGCAAAGTGGGATCATATCGGTTATCGGACTTTTGTTCCTGATCGTATTTGCTTTGAAGGCAGGACTGTTTCTGTTCTTCTGGCTGCCCGGCTCTTACAGTGCTCCACCGGCAGCGGTTACGGCTTTGTTCGGAGCGCTGCTTACGAAGGTTGGATTATACGCGATTATTCGAACCTTCACGTTGATCTTCTATCATGATACCGGCGGAATTCACGCCGTCATTGGATGGATGGCAGCAGCAACAATGATTCTCGGAAGTCTGGGTGCAGTAGCGTATAAGGACTTGGGACGAATTCTGAATTATAACATCATCATCAGCGTCGGTTTTATTGCTTTTGGAGTAGCCGTAGCAAACGTAGACTCATTAAACGGAGCTGTGTTCTATCTGATGCATGACATGATCTCCAAGGCGCTGCTCTTCATATTGGGCGGGATCATCATTGCCACTGCCGGCGCGAACAAGCTGAGTGAGATGGGGGGCCTTATGAAGCGCCATCCTTTGGTGGGATGGATGTTCTTCATCGTTGCGCTGGCTCTGGTCGGCATTCCCCCTCTTAGCGGTTTCCTTGGTAAAGTGTTCATTGTACGCGGCGGATTGAGCGAGGGCCATTACTGGCTAACGGGGCTTGCACTGGCTTCAAGCCTTGCGGTGCTGTACTCTCTCATTAAAGTGTTTATGGGAGCATTCTGGGGCGAATCACCAGCACATACAGAATCACAAACCGTTATCATCCCGCGGACGGCATATGTCGCAGCGATCGGGTTAACGGTAATGGTTTTTGTCCTGGGGATCGGTTCCGAATGGGTTTATTCCTATACATCTCAGGCAGGTGCCGTATTATCTGATCCATCACTATATATTCAAGCTGTATTAAAGGAGTAGTGGTATGGGCCAACAAATCCTGTTAAATATCATGATTGCCGTTGTCTGGATGTTCCTGAACAGTGACTGGTCGCCCCAGCAGTTTATTGTCGGGTATCTGATTGGAATTCTGTTGATATATCTGTTAAGACGCTTCTGGCCGAATGACTTTTATTTACGCAAGCTGTGGTCGATCTTGCTGCTTTTGCTGTTGTTTCTGAGCGAGCTGCTTAAATCCAGCATCACGGTCATTCGGCAGATTCTAAGACCCAAGCTGGATGTTCAACCCGGCATCTTCGCGTACACCACCGAGTTAAAATCCGACTGGGAAATTACAGTGCTATCGTGCCTTATCTGCTTGACACCAGGTACGCTGACATTGGAGGTTTCGCATGATGGTCAGACCCTTTATATTCATGCGATGGATATCGAAGATGTTGATGAGCTGTCGAATCAGATCCGAAACACCTTCGAGAAGGCGATCAAGGAGGTGACCCGTACATGATTCAGAGCATGTTGATTGCCTCATTGGTGATCCTGTCGCTTGCCATTCTTGGCTGCCTGTATCGACTGATCAAGGGTCCTTCCATGAATGACAGAATCATGTCGCTGGATACGATCGGTATTATTCTGCTATCCATGATTGCTGTCTTGTGTATGCTGTTTAGGACCACGGTTTATTTCGATATTATTCTGCTGATCGGAATTCTAACGTTCATCGGTACTACAGCGCTCGCGCGATATATTGAGAGGGGTGATGTCATTGAACGCACAGACGATGAGTCAGATCGGTGAGTTTCTGATTGCACTTATGGTGCTGCTCGGCGCTTTACTTGGCGCTCTTAGCGCATTTGGCCTGATTCGTCTGCCGGATGTGTATATGAGATCGCACGCCGCTACGAAAAGCGCTACACTCGGGGTTCTCCTGATCCTTGCAGGTGCATTTCTATATTTCACCTTCTACCTGGAGCATGTCAGTGCAAAGCTATTGCTAGGGATCATTTTCGTATTCATTACAGGTCCGGTCGCGGGTCACTTGAACGGACGGGCGGCCTACCGCTCAGGTGTGTCCATGTGGGAGAAAAGCGTTCACGACGACTTGAAGCCAGCTCTCAAGCGCGAACGGGAGCGGATGCGCGAGTCCTCGAACGCTGATCATCCCGGGAAGGGTTGACTATAGGTACAAGTATCCTGATACATCAACTGAACATAACAAGACCCGCCTGTCCTGCTACTTAGGATGGGCGGGTCTTGTTATGTTGTAACTTAACGTTTCTTCTTCTTATTATTGCTTATTACAACACTGTCTGTGTGTTCCTCATGGTGATAGCGGTTTTCCATCTTTTTGCCGGCCAGCCACAGCAGCCAGAGTACGAAGGCTGCGATGAGGATCCGCCAAGGCTGGTGAATAAAAGCTTGCCAGTCATGGCCGATGAAGGCAACCATGAAGATCATGACGGACTTTCCTGCCATAACGGCAATCGTGAAGGTCGTTGCCGAGACCGTGCTTATGCCTGATGCGATATTGATCAGCGAGGAAGGCGTGAAGGGAAAGCAGTACATGATAAAGATCGGCGTGAAGCCCTTCTCTTCAATCCAATGGAAGAAACGCTGCGATCCCGGCATTTTCTTTTGAATATACATGCCCAGGTTGCCTCCCAGCTTGCGAACAATCCAAAACACCGAAATGGATCCCAGGCAAACCCCGATCCAGGACAGGAAGAATCCCCACCATAAACCATAGGCTGCGGAATTTCCCATCACCAGCACGATGAGGGGCAGGATGGGAAGAAACGCCTCAATAAATGGAAGCAGTATGCCCGGGATGGGCCCAAGCTGTGAATACTGCTCTAGCCAGCCCTGTACTTGATCCATATTAATTTCTTTCAAATGGGTCCATAAGTTCTGTAACCATTCCAACATGATGAGTAAATCCTTTCCTGCATTTGGGTGAAATTATGTATATTTCTGGTCGATTGCGGACGAAGTATATTATAGCATAAATGGGTTCGATATCATAAATGGCAAGCGAGTAATGGAAATGACAGTTGATATGAAGGTGAAGAGCTTCCTAAGTTGACATGCTATTCCTTTTTTTAATACAATTGTTCTTCGACAGGCATTATTTGCATGAAACATGAACTAAAAGGAGAATGGCATGGTCAAAAATCACAAGAAAATGACAATCGGCGAAATTGTTAAGCGACTCATCTTTATCACAGTGGGTGCGATCATGATGGCCGTGGCGCTTGAAATATTCCTGGTGCCTAATGAAATTATCGACGGTGGCATCACGGGTATTTCTATTGTTCTATCAGCAATTACACCCATTAATCTGGGTATATTCCTGTTCCTGATCAACTTGCCGTTTCTATTCATCGGTTATAAACAGATCGGAAAGACTTTTGCTTTCTCTACCTTATATGGGATTATCGTATTATCCGTTGCAACATCCTTTCTGCATCATTTCGAACCGTTTACGAATGAGAAGATTCTCGCGGTATTGTTCGGCGGGCTGATATTAGGTCTTGGTGTAGGATTGGTTATCCGTTATGGGGGAGCACTGGACGGGACGGAAATCGTGGCGATTCTGTTGTCCAAAAAGCTGCGGATTCCGGTAGGACAGATCATCATGTTTATCAACATATTTATTTTTATCACGGCAGGATTTGTATTCGGAGCGGATTCGGCCATGTATTCAATCTTCTCTTATTACATAGCGGCAAAAGTAATGGATATTGTGGTAGAGGGCTTGGACGAATCCAAATCCGTTACGATTATATCCAATGAATATGATGAGATTTCCAGCGCCATCATGCAGCGTCTGGGCAGAAGCACGACAATGATCTATGCCAAGGGCGGGTATTCGCAAGAGGAGACACAGATGATCTATTGCGTTATCACAAGGCTGGAAATTGCGAAGCTGAAAACGGTTGTGCAGGAGATTGATAAGAGTGCATTTATTTCGATTCAGAATGTTGCCGATGTGTTGGGCGGAAGCATGGCGAAGTCCGACATACACTAGAAATTTAGGATCATCGTGAGTTAGTAGCGGTTTTTTGCAGCTATGTCTGCAGAAGACCGCTGTTTTTTTATGCGAGGGAGAGGTACGGATTGCCTGGGGAGAGTATCGATAGTTCTATCAAAGAGATGGGAAACAAGATGGCTTCCAGGCAATCCGACAACTACTTCCGTACTTCAAAAAATTCACACTCATCCCGCTTATGGTAACCTAACGAGCTTACACTGGATTGGGTAATGATGGTCTCGTCCGTAAATCGGATAACCAGACTTCCTGAATCAATCAGATGGTTATCCTTGAAGATGCGTATGCGGATCTGCTGCTCCATTACTTCTTGAAAATCCTTGTCGGTCAATAATGGTCTGACAATAGGCATGGTTCAACCTGCTCCTTTCCTAGGGTGGGTATAGCTTGGCTAGGTAGTCGATCTATGCTAAAGGAGGATGAGTATGGCATTTGCGGCAGACAGGGAAGTAGGTATCATTCCCGCCGATCAGAATCTGTTCACCGTCATACACGGGTTTGCCGTCGATGACGCGTAGATTCATGATGGCTTTGCGCTCGCAGAACCAGCAGATCGTCTTCATTTCTTCGATTTTATCGGCATAAGTCAGCATCCAGCGACTGCCTTCGAACAGCTCGTTGCGAAAATCGTTCTTCAAGCCGAAGCCCATTATAGGCACATCAAGTTCGTCTACAATACGAACCAGCTGCAGAATGCTATGCTTGGACAGGAATTGGCATTCATCCACCAGTACACAGTAGGGCTTAGGCTGATGCTCCTTTACGATCCCGTAGATATCGGTTGTTTCCGACACCGGTATCGCTTCGCGGCGCAGGCCAATTCGTGAAGAAATGTAGCCGACAGCATCCCGGTCATCGATAGCGGACGTAAAGAGAAGGACCGGTTTGTTCTGTTCTTCATAGTTATGAGCAACTTTTAGAATTTCGATGGATTTACCACTGTTCATAGAACCGTACTTAAAAAACAATTGAGCCATGATTTCGTTCCCTTCTTATTAGGTGGTGCCATACAGCATCAATGAATTGCGTATTAATATTTTATCGCTTTTAGGCATGACGTGCAGAGTATATTGTCGCATTTTTGAGCGTCATTTGTCCATGGGGCTTACGAGGATAAGTAAGCTCTGAATGGTGGATGGATTGGATAAAAAAGGGTTGACAGCCTTACACGACAATTGTAATATAGCCTCATACCAAATTAATACCGAGTTAATCGACCAGTAAACTGGAGATATAACGCCGAAATTTAAGTACATCCCATTCGAGGTACTTAGACATGCGTGATATCTCTTTTTTTTTTATGCTTTTTACCAAGTAAACATGTAGGATTAATTAATTTATGGACTGGAGGGTGTATGAATATGTCAGCGGACACGTTAATCATTGAACAGGTAAACAGAGTCTTTCAAACCCCGGCTGGAAAAGTTACAGCACTCAAGGGAATCGATTTGCGGGTTCGAAAGGGAGAATTCATCACCTTGATCGGTCCGAGCGGCTGCGGCAAGAGCACCTTGCTAAAAATCGTTGCTGGGCTGGATACATCATACGAGGGCAGTGTCTTGCTGAATGACAAGCCTATATCGGGACCCAGTATTGAGAAGGGATTTATTTTTCAAGAGCCGCGCTTGTTCCCGTGGCTGACGGTGGAGAAGAATATCGCAGGCAATCTGTCGCTGAAGCACAAGGATGTCCGCAAGAAGGTGGAAGAATATATTGCGCTTGTCCGGCTAGAAGGCTTTGAGAAGGCATATCCACGGGAGTTGTCGGGTGGAATGGCTCAGAGAGTAGCAATCGCCCGTGCTCTGCTGCGGAATCCGGATGTGCTGCTGCTGGATGAGCCGTTTGGTGCCCTCGACGCTTTTACGCGCTCTCATATGCAGGAGGTGCTTCTGGATATTTGGCAAAATAACCGTACAACGATGCTCTTTGTTACCCATGATCTGGATGAGGCTGTATTCCTTGGCGAGCGTGTCGTCATTATGAATCCCAGACCTGGTCACATCCGTTCCATCCAGCCTATCGATCTGCCATTTCCCCGCAAACGGACCAGTTCATCCTTTCAGGAACTAAGGACCAAGGTTCTGCGCGAGTTTGAGAAAGTAGAAGAGCCGGAGTTCGATACGGGGGCTGGTATTTAAAATTGAAAATACAAGATCTATAATCGGCCATCCGGTCAGATGAAAGATAGATAACCAGGGGGAGTTTCCTTATGAAAGCTAATCATACGAAAATAACGATCATGCTGTTTCTAGCCATAGCCATTTTGGTTTCAGGCTGCGGGAGCAATGGCAGCCAATCCAAAATTAAAGCCGCAGAGAAAGGGCGGAACGGTAAATATCAAGATGTAACGGTCAGACTTGGAGTTCAAGGAAGCGGCGGTTTGTTCGGTAAGGCGCGTGAAGAGAAGTGGTTCGAAGAGGAAATTGGCAAGCTGGGGGTTCAAGTCGAGTGGGCGGAATTTCAAAGCGGTCCCCCGATGACCGAAGCGATGGCCTCGAATCGGCTGGATTTCGCTGGGCTTGGCAATATGCCGATTATCGCTGCACAAGCAGCGGATATTCAGTTTAAGGTCATATCGCAGAGCCTGCATGGACAGAAAAATGTAGCCATCATCGTGCCGCCGGACAGTACAGCACAAACGCTGAGTGATCTGAAGGGGAAGAAGGTTGCAGTGACCAAGGGTAGTAATGCTTTCAATTTTCTCTACCGGGGCTTGGTGGATCAGGGTGTCCAGGTGTCTGATATTGAGATTATCCAGCTTCAGCCTGATGAAGCTCAACCAGCCTTCGATTCCGGGAGCATTGATGCTTGGGCAATCTGGGACCCATATATTACGCTGAACACCCTTCCAGGCAAAGGCAAAGTGCTGGTAGATGGCGAGCAGCTTGGTGTTCTGTCCCCATCGTTCCAGATCGTACGCAAGGAATTCGCGGAGCAATATCCAGATCTGGTTACGCTGTATCTAAAAGTGTTGAATCGAACGCTGGCATGGGAGAAGGACAACGAGGCTGAAGCCCTTAAACGTTATGCTGATGAACGCGGCATTCCTCAAGAAGTGATCCAAGCGACTTTTAACCGATCCAGATCCATTAACATCCCGGTATCGGATGAGATTATTGCTGAACAGCAGAAGACAGCCGATTTCCAATTTGAGCAAAAAACGATTCGCAAAAAGATTAAGGTTCAAGAGGTATTTGACAATCAATATATTGAGGCAGCATCCAAATAAACATCAAATAATAAATTCTAACGGGGGGAGCCTGAATGCTTCAAGATAGGATCAGTAAAGGGGCGGTGATTGTGCCGGCCAAGCCTGCCCAGCCTCTAAAGCAGCAACTTGATCGCAAGTGGCTGTTGAAGCTGACAAATGTACTCATTGGCTGGCTTGTTCCGATTCTAATCGTATTGACGTGGCAGATTGCCGGCGTGTTAGGTTTGCTCAATCCGATCCTGCTTCCGACTCCGCTGGAGATTTGGAACGAATTCGTTCTATTGGTGAGCACTGGCGAATTGATCAGCCATTTGGGGGTATCGTCCTGGCGTGCCTTGCTTGGATTCCTGCTTGGGGGCAGTCTGGGGTTAGCTGCGGGCATATGGGTCGGATTCTCCTACAAAGCGGAGCGACTCGTCGATCCCTCGCTGCAAATGCTGCGAACCCTACCCCATCTGGCGATTGCGCCATTGTTTATATTATGGTTCGGTTTTGGAGAAACATCGAAAATACTGCTAATTGCAAAAGGATCATTTTTTCCTCTCTATGTAAATACATTCCTGGGCATCCGGTCGGTGGATAACAAGTTGTTTGATGTTGCGCGTGTTCTGCAGTTCAGCCGCTGGGATCTGATCCGCAGGCTGATCATACCGGCTTCTCTGCCCAATATATTTCTCGGCATTCGCCTATCGATTGGGGTTGCATGGCTTGGTCTGGTAGTAGCAGAGCTGATGGGAGCAAGCTCCGGGATTGGCTATTTAATCAACGATGCCCGCTCTTTCTCTTGGACGACGGTTGTATTTGTCGGAATTATCGTATTTGCACTTGTCGGCAAATTCTCGGATTCGATCGTGAAATGGTTTGAGAACAGGCTGCTGCGCTGGCAGGACAGCTATAAGGGGGCTGACAAACGTTGAAGAATCAACAAACAGCCATTCGTAGAACCGCAGAGCAGGGGTGGCTGAGCTTTATCCCTTGGTCACTGCATGCCTGGCTTGTACCTGTAGCTATTGCAGCACTATGGCAAATGGCTGGTGGATTGGGCTGGATCTCACAGGCCCTGCTGCCCACTCCGCTTATGATTGCCAAGCAATTCGTTCATTTGGGAGTTAGTGGTGAGCTGTGGGGGCATTTTGAGGTCAGCATCCTGCGGGCATTCTCAGGTTTTATCCTGGGTAGTTTGACGGGCCTTGCTCTTGGGATGTCTACTGGACTTGGCAGCATGGCAGAGCGCACCCTGGATCCGTCGATCCAAATGCTGCGCACCGTGCCGCTCTTGTCGCTGATCCCGCTGTTTATTTTGTGGTTTGGTATCGGGGAGTTCTCGAAGATATTGATGATTTCTCTCGGTGCGTTCTTCCCGGTCTATGTGAACACATTCCTTGGCATTCGAAGCGTGGATGCAAAGCTGTATGAAGTTTCGAGGATCTTCCAATATTCCAAGCTGCAGCTGCTGACCCGGCTGATCCTCCCTTCCGCTTTGCCGAATATACTGCTTGGCATTCGTTTGTCACTCGGCGTTTCCTGGCTTGTTCTGGTCGTTGCGGAGATGATGGGGACCAGCGCGGGCATCGGCTATATGATTCAAGACGCCAGAGCCTATTCGCAGACCGATATCGTATTTGTAGGCATTATAATTTTTGCAATGATAGGCAAGTTGTCCGATTCCAGTGTTCGTCTGCTTGAAACCAGGCTATTGAGCTGGAGAGAGACTTATAAGGGCTAATCCGAGGGGACTCAGAGCTTAGTCAATGTGGATGAGAGGGAGTGTTATAACAATGGTAACGAAGAATCGAAGAGATCGACAGATGCACCTGGGTGCATTCATTTATTATACTGGTCATCATCATGCCGGATGGCGCCATCCTGATTCCGACGTGGAGGGGATGTTCGGCATCGAATTGTACCAGCAGCTTGCCGCTACCGCGGAGCGAGGAAAGTTCGACATGATGTTTTTGGCCGACTTGCTGTATGTGACTCATGTCGAGAATTCCGCTTCCGGTATGCTGGACCCCTTAACGCTGCTATCAGCTCTTTCTACTGTTACGGACAAACTGGGTCTGACCGCCACGGTCTCCACCACATACAATGAGCCGTACAATGTGGCAAGGAAATTCGCTTCCCTCGACTTCATCAGCGGAGGAAGAGCAGGCTGGAATATCGTGACGTCCCAATTGGATCTTGAAGCTCATAATTACGGGAAGCCGAAGCATCCCGAGCATGGCCTTCGATATGAAATGGCACGTGAGTTTGTTGAAGTGGTAACCCGTTTGTGGGACAGCTGGGAAGATGATGCACTGGTGCTTGATCGGGAGTCGGGCAGATATGCGGATGGGTCCAAGGTGCATCCGGTAGATTACACAGGGAAATGGTATTCTACTAAAGGTCCTCTGAATGTTCCCAGACCTCCACAAGGCTATCCCGTGCTCATTCAAGCCGGCTCTTCCGGACCGGGACAGGACTTTGCAGCGCAGTATGGTGAAGTCATCTTCACAGCACAGCAGTCCAAGAAGGCAGCGCAGGATTTCTACGCAAGTGTTCACTCGAAGCTGCCAAGCTATGGCCGGGAGAGCAGCAGTCTGAAAATTATGCCGGGGCTCTCGCCTGTCATTGGAGCTACAGAGGAGGAGGCATGGCGCAAGTTCCACGAGCTGCAGGAGTTAATCCCTCCAGCCTCGGCCATTACCGTTCTGTCCGGATTTTTGAATTACGATCTGACCGGTTATCCACTGGATCAGCCGCTGCCAAGAAACATACCGGATCCTGTAGCGGCTTCCAACGGTATGAAGAGCAGGGTCCAGTTATACATGGATATGGCGTATCAGGATAATCTGTCTATTCTGGAGTTAGGCAGAAAGATCTTGTCCTCGCGGGGCCATATGCAGTTTGTGGGTACAGCTTCACAATTAGCCGATTTGATGCAGGAGTGGTTTGAAGATTATGCTTGCGATGGATTTAACATTATGCCGCCGGTATTGCCGGGCGATCTGGACGATTTCGTGAATTTGGTGATCCCTGTATTGCAAGAGCGAGGATTGTTCCGTACCGAGTACAGCGGCAGCACGCTGAGAGAACATCTGGGTCTGGCGCGTCCCGAAGTGGGACATTTTCGCCAGGAAGCTCCTCAGGCAGCAGCCGAAATAATCTAAAACAGTATGGTAGGCTCAAGAACGTTTCAATGTGACTGAGGTTAAAGGTCATCTTGAAACGTTCTTTTTGTTCATTCCTCATTAATAAAAGGTATAATATTTTTCAATGTAAATGTCAGAAATGATAAACTTCTCGAGTCATATAAGTAGTCAACGACGCGAAAGAGGGTTTGAACAATTGGAGCAGACAGTTAACAAGTTTCAGTGGGATGAGATGGAAGATCGTGATTTGGTGAAATATGCGCAGGCAGGGGAGCACGAGGCTTTCGGTGAGCTCGTACGGCGTCATCGGTCGAAGGTATATGGCTATGCCAGAACGATCACGCGTGAATCCTACCTGGCAGAAGACATTGTGCAGGAAGCGCTTATTAGGGCATTTATGCACTTGGGCAAGCTGGTCGATGTTCAGCGGTTCCTGCCTTGGGTCCATCGAATCGTTCGGAATCAGGCATACACCCGGCTTAAAGGGAGCTCAGCCAGAAGAGAACAGACCTTTACCGAGCTTGAAGGTATCGCCAGGCTTGATGATCCGGGAGCAGACTTGGGCAAATGGAACAACCTGGACAGCATTCTCGGCAGACTCAACCATTCTGCAAGTGAAGCTGCGGCAGATATCAACGTACCGGAGGAACGAATCGTTCAGCAGGAAACGCTGCGCGCATTAACGGATATCATCCAATGCCTGAATCCCCGTGAACGGCTTGTTTTCGAATCCCATTTTTTCGATCAGCTGTCCCCACAAGAAATTGCGAAGTTGTTCCAACTCTCCTCAGCCAATGTGTATCAGATTATATCGAGATCACGCAAGAAGGTGGTTCAGGAGAAAATTCGCGTCACCGTTGACTCCTATATTAAGACGAGAAGGGATTTGGGAATTATGAAAAAGAAGATACTTCCTTATGAAGAGTCACGGAGAGAAAGCAAAACATGGACATCCGCGGCGGATGCCACTTACAAGATGCTGCAGTTTACAGATCGGAGCTTGTCGCTGCCGATGGTCATGGGGCTTACAGGGCATGCTTTCCGCATCAATATTATACCAAACGATGTTCATATTGCCGGACCGACAGCCTTTTATTTCGGCGAGGTATTATCGCGCGGTCTTTATAATATCGGGTTCACCTCCAAATATGTAGATGGCATGTCAGACGGCATCGGACCTAACGCCAATCTTCTGGATTCCACCGTCTTGGAAAAGGGAGCCATGAACAAACGCAGCATCCATCAGGAGCTGCCAAGGGCACTCGATCTAATTCACGCTTCACTTGACCGGGGATATACGGTGCTGGCTTGGGATATTTTCTTCCCGGAGTTTGGATTACTGTATGGCTACGACGATGAAACCAGAACCCTTTATGGAGAGGTATGCGGACGAGTGGATACGCTGGCGTACGAAAATCTCGGCAGAAGCGTCATGGAAGATTTGTTTGTCCTGGCCATTGAGAGCCCCATGGATGTAACACTCGGGCAGCAGGTGCAGCGTGCGCTGGAAACGGCTATTGAACATTATGAAGGAAGAGAGGGCGCGGTACCGAATGCAGTGAAGGGGGTAGCTGCTTATGATGCCTGGATTGAAGCGCTGCAGGGAAATGGAATTGAACCGAATGGCCATGCCTATAATATTGAAGTATTACGAGATGCGAGGTATTACGGTGCTGAATTCTTCAAGGAACTGACGTCTGTTTGGCCGAGTGAGATTGGGGAATGGCCGGATTTTGCGCCGAAATTTGAACAGACAAGTGTGTTATATACAGAAATGTGCAAAAGGTTCAGTGTTCTGCATCAGATGTTTCCTTTCCCGGAGGGCGGTGACCCCAAATCGAAAGCTCAGGCAACAAAGGCGATATCCCTGATACAAGAAATAAAGGAGCTTGAGATCGAGGTTGTTGCCAAGTTGAAAGAAATGTATGCAGCGCTGTCCAAATAATGCAGGTCAAACAATTAGGAACTCCCGTAGAGGATGCTATCTACAATTTAGTATTTACAATGTAGAGATTTTATCTTAAGATAATTATAATTCGATATCAAACTGAGTCAGCCCCACTTTTTACTGTTTTCTGGATTCCAAAACAGTGAAAAATGGGGCTTTTATTGTGTTAGGAGGAGTATTGTTGTTTCATTTGTTGAAAAATTCGCTGTTTGTTTTTTTGGGTGCCTGCTGTTTTGGCATTCTATCGACCGTAGTCAAGCTTGCGTATCAGAATGGCTTTGTCTTTCAAGAGGTCATGATCAGTCAATTTACCTCAGGGTGGTTAATCCTGCTCGTTCTTATGCTTCTGTTTGGCAGGCAAAAAGTTACAGGCAAACAATTCTTGCGCCTTACCGGGGTTGGGCTGTGTACCTGTCTGACAGGCGTCACCTATTATCTCGCCTTGCAGAGCATACCGGCATCGATTGCCGTCGTTCTTCTATTTCAATTCACCTGGATTGGTGTCGTGATTGAAGCGATCGTGAATCGGCAGTGGCCGGATAAACCGACGATCATCTCGGTTGTCATCCTATTCTTTGGGACGTTGATGGCAGGAGGTATTATGGGTGCGGGTGAGATCCAACTGAACTGGGTAGGGACTTTACTGGGGCTGGCTGCAGCGCTGATGATGGCTCTGTTTGTTTTCTTCAGCGGCCGGGTTGAGACTCAGATGTCACCGATAACACGGAGCTTCTATACATCGACAGGTGGTCTTATCCTGTTGACGATTCTGCTCACACCGAAAGTGTACACAGAGGTCTCTATATTCGACAATGGATTATGGATGTATGGTCTTATCTTAGGACTATTCGGCGTTGTACTGCCTGTACTGCTGTTTGCTCTCGGTGCTCCCAAAATCAGCACAGGTCTGGCAACCATCCTCGGAGCAGGAGAACTACCCGTCGCGGTTATCGCTTCCGTGATGGTGCTGAGTGAGCAGGTAACCGTACTGCAATGGATCGGCGTCGTTGTCATCCTGCTGGGCATCGCCTATCCGCAAATGGCGGCGCAGAGACAGGCCGGGGTGCCAGCGGCACAGAGATAGGCTATAAGGTGAATCACTCGGCTCTGTGCCAGCATATGATAAAGACGCTGCTGCTTTGCGTTTGTGGCGTCTTTTTTCACGTTATCGTACTAAAGTTGCAGTCATGCCTCGTTATCATCTAAACTTTATAAATAGTACGGTTAAAGAATCACACAATTGAAAGGAAGTATTCCATGAATTCTTTACAGATCGAACAGCTCAAAATCATTCGGAATGAAATTACCCGATTTATGATGAAATACAAATTCGCTTTAGACGAGATTGAAACCAAAATTGAAATATTAAAAGAAGAGTTTCAAGCTCTTCATGATTATACGCCGATCGAACATACGAAATCCCGTCTGAAATCGCCCGAAAGCATTATGAAGAAGCTGATTCGCAAAGGTGGAGACATATCGCTCTCTTCCATTGAGCATAACATTAAGGACATTGCGGGACTTCGAATTACTTGCTCTTTTATTACCGACATCTACAAAATCAGCGATATGCTGCAGAAGCAAAGCGATCTGACGGTTCTTGATGTAAAGGATTATATTAAGAATCCGAAACCAAACGGATATCAGAGCTTGCATCTGTTAGTTCAAGTCCCTGTTTTTTTCTCGGATCGGGTGGAGAAGGTATGCGTAGAAGTACAAATTCGGACCATTGCCATGGATTTTTGGGCGAGTCTGGAGCATAAAATTTTTTACAAGTACAATAAATCAGTACCAGAATCGTTGCTGAGAGAGCTTAAGAAAGCTGCAGACACAGCGAATGCGCTGGACCGTCAGATGGAGCAGCTGCATCACGAGGTACAAGCCATTAAGGACTCTGACAGTGATGATTCCTTACTGGAAGAGCTGAAGAGTATTCAAATCAATAACCGCAAATACGAGCTGCCGGCAGGTTTGCTTGAAGTATTGACTGAAGATCAATAAGCGTCTGCGAATACATGAAAAAAATATGTGTTCTTTGTTTCATCATTGGGACACCGGGTATATATATCCTAAGTGGGAAGTGGAAACACATCATCACCAGACGGAAACAAGACGTATTGTCGGACTGACCGAAAGGATTTGATACCCATGGACAACATGATGAGGAATAAGGAAGGCCTTGCCTGATTTATTCCCAAAGTACAACGTAAGCAATGTAAGGATTGCATTAGAATGGATTTAACCGCTTCCCACATAAGAAAAAACTCTGCGAGTGTTCTCGTGGAGTTTTTTTGTTGCTCCATTGGGGGGGATGAAGTTGGTTGTCTCACATATGCGGCAGCTGTTCACAATTTTGAGGGATTGGCGTTCCTTGATCTCAAAGCGACTATGATATAATTAACAATTGGATAGAATGGTAATAGAACTTAATGAAACGTGATGAACCTACATAATCGAGGTGTATATGAAGTGACAACTATCGTAGTTATAGGCGGAGGAATCACTGGACTTTCGACCCTGCACTATCTGCAAAATGAGCTGAAGGATCAGCAGCAGGATATAGAATTGGTGTTAGTTGAAGCAAGCGAAAGACTTGGAGGCAAAATTCGGACCGTTCGTGACGGTGAATTTATAATGGAGACCGGGGCGGATTCGATCGTATCCCGTAAAACGAATGTGGCTCCTCTTCTGCAGGAGCTTAATTTGTCGGATCAGGTTGTATATAATGCTACGGGCACCTCGTTCATCTATACGAATGAGGGCTTGAAGAAAATTCCCGATGAAAGTGTGTTTGGCATCCCGCTAAGCCTGCAATCTCTGGCCGAGAGCGAACTGGTGTCGGCAGAGGGGAAGGTTGAGGCACTCAAGGACTATTACACACCGAATGAGACTTTTACCAAGCATGATTCTCTCGGAGAATTCCTGGAAGCATTTCTAGGTAAGGAAATTGTACAGAAGCAGATTGCTCCCGTTATTTCAGGCGTCTACTCCGGAGCCCTGCATGAACTAACGATTGCATCCACATTCCCTTATTTGCTCGAATACAAGAATACGTACGGCAGCATTATGGGAGGCCTGGCAGCGAATAAGGAGAAGTATCTGGGCTCGGGAAACAAGAAGTTTATCTCCTTCAAACATGGCGTCTCGGTACTAATTGACGCACTGGAACGCTCGGTAGTTCAAAGAGGTGCGAAGATTTACAAGGGCACTTCTGCCAAGAAGGTGGAGAGAAAAACTTATGGTTATCGACTGGACCTGTCCAATGGCGAAGTGCTTGAAGCGGATTATGTAGTAATAAGCACGCTTGGATCTTCTGCAAAGGAGCTGCTGCAGGATTCCCGGTTAAACGAGGATTTTGATCAGCTGTATACCAAATCACTCATCAGCGTATATCTTGCTTACGATATTTCGGATGATGAGCTTACCTATAATGGAACGGGGTTTATTGCGTCCCAGGATAGCGAGGTGAAGTGCGATGCCTGCACGTGGACAAGCCGCAAGTGGGAGCACACATCGGAGAACCGACGTTTATTAATGCGGTTGTTCTACAAGAGCTCCAGTCCGCATTATGAGGAATTGATCCAATTAAGTGATGAAGAATTGAAACGGGTCGCAATGGACGATATCAAACTTAGTCTAGGCATTTCAGCAGAGCCTATTTCATGCGAAGTTACCAAATGGCATGATGATATGCCGAATTATCATTTGAAGCACATGCAAGTTGTAGAATCATTGGAACGCAAAATGGAGGACTTATATCCTAATGTAATCTTAGCAGGCTGCTCTTATTATGGGGTAGGTATCCCGGATTGCATGGCGAACGGGGAGAAGACGGCCGGTCTGATTCTTAAACAGATTACTCGAACCTAGGAAACATATCGGAGACTAAAATATCGAGAATTAATGAGGGCAGAAGTGTTTCGCAAATAGAAGAACCGGGTATATATAGAATAAGTGGGAAGTGGTATTGTCAATCGACGGACGGAAGAACTTGATGTCATTCCGAAAGGCAGTTGATTCACCATGAACACTCGCAAAAGGAGAAGAAGAGCGAGGTTTCTTCGATTCTTTTCTGGTAAAGCACCCTAGCAATTGGAAAATTGCGGCATAATGAATGTTAAATCGCTTCCCACGGATAAGGATCCTGCGATATATTCGCAGGGTCTTTTTTTGTTTGGATTTTAGCGGTTCACATCATCAGAAACAAGGGTTGAGAACGATCGTCACTCACACATATAAGACTAGGATAGGCAGGAAGTCGCTTTTACAAATACATCTTTCAGAAAGTGCTTATATATCCTACGTAATATGAAGAGGCAGATAATATAGTTAGGAAGTTATATCATCGATTTAAACCTAAATAACTAGTTCGTAGATGGATATCGGGACTTATATATCATTTATCAGATTTTACATAAAGTGGTTTCAAAAAAGGCTGGAATATGTAATTATGGATCTTGGGAGGTGAACGATGAAAAGTTGATATATCCCTCTGGGGATAATCCTAAAAAAAGATCGTGAGGGATATTGTGATGTAAGCGCTTTATAAAATAATAATTTGGAAATCCCATGGAGACCTGGAGAATTGGGAAACTGAATTGATTGTTCTACAACATCATTTCTAGGAGGTTATCCATGTTTAAGATTGTCCTTAATCGATGTTTATCCTGTTTCCTTATCCTCTGTATCATCTTGTCGGCCTCATTTACCCTGCAAGCCGGACAAGCCTCAGCACAAACATCCAATGTAGTGAATAGTATGCCTGAACTCCTGATTACCGAGCTTGTGCCTGATTCTACGAATGTAGGCACCGCAGACGGTTATGAGTTTATCGAAGTCTATAACAATACGGACAAAGACATCGATTTCAGTAATTACAAGATTCGCTACCGTTACTTGGAGAGTGATACGCTATGGGCGCATGTGCCCGACCAAGTGACGATCCCCTCTCAAGGCACGCTGGTGTTCTGGATTATTAACAGTCAGAACAAAAAATCCACGGTTGCCGATTTTAATCAAAATTATGGAACCAACTTACAAGAAGACACAGAGATCGTAAAGATCTTCTCAGGCGGCATGTCCAATTCACGCATGCGTGAGGTTGTCGTTGTAACGAACACCGGACGCCTGGTTGTATCTGCATTCTACAATGACGGGGAAGTGCAGAACGCTGAAGACCAAGGAATATTTTATAAGTACCCTGAGGCTGGAAGTCTTAAAATGCGTACGATTTCGTATAAGGAGCATTTTGCAACACCCGGCTCTCTAGTACATTCCGAGGTGCCCGCCCAGCCGGTAAACATCAACGTTGATAAGGAACCGACCGTAACCAACCTGACAACTACTACAAATGTGGAGCCTGGAGATGATCTGGAGATCATTGCAGATGCGCACGATGAGCGTATGGTGACTTCGCTTGCGTTAAACTATCGAGTCGATGGACAGAGCACTTACCAGGTTGTACAGCTACAGGAAGGAAAGGAAGGTTTCCGCCATACGATTTCTTATTTGGAGCTTCTAGGGAAGAAAAAGCTGGAGTATTTCTTCACAGCGTCCAACACTTTTAAAGAAGTAAAAAGTCCCACATACGAAGTCGATCTTACAGGCAATGGCGCTCCGGCTAGCCTGAATGTTGACGATCAGCAGACAGTCAGCGGAATCACCTATATCCGTGGCGCTGCAGATGGAGCAGGTCCTGCAGATCTTGAGCTTCAAATCGACGGACAACCTGTTCAAGGTACACCTGTTATGGAACACAACGCTTACTTTGTGTTTGAAGGCGATGGCATTGACGATGGAATCAACACGGTGACTATCGGCAAACACGTTCTGTTTCAGACCGATCCTAACATTGACGGGTATCAAACCATCGTTGCTCCGATCGAGCCAGAGTGGCTGACAAACGGTGTGAACGAAATTACACTTCGAGCAGGCGATAACGATAAAACCTATTTTGACGATGATAAGCCAACGGGCAACCTGGATGATTTTAATGTCCGTAATGTACGTCTGCTCTTAGGGGATGGGACGGAAATAAGAGATCCGCTACATAGCGACCCCACGGTTATTTATGACCTTGGTGATGACGGGCGTTTTCTGCCATATGTGACATTCAACTTCGAAATCCCTTCCGATAAAATAACAGCGTTATCTCATACATGGGATACCTCGATGGTTTCGGACGGTGAGCACAGGATTCAACTGAATGTAAAGGGTCAGCCTGAAGCCCATGCAACGGTGCAGGTAGACAACAATGGTCCGAGTATCACTGCATCTGTTGAAGAGGGAAAGAGCTATAAGGGAAGTTTCTTGATTGATGTGTCTGCCGAAGACGCGGTGTCCGGCGTGGAACAAGTGAAGGTGCTGCTTGATGGCCGCACCATCCAGATACCGTATGAAACATCATCATCCAAGCTTGATCCAGGTGAGCATAAGCTGGAAATTCGTGCAGTGGACAAGATTGGTAATAAAACAGAACGCATGATTAAGTTTCAGACAGCACAGGAGCAGCCGAATGCACCTGAATTGGTATCACCAGCAGATAAGGCGACCAGTACCGGGCTGTCTCCTGAGCTGAAGGTTCAAGTCAGTGATCCTACGGATGACGAGCTTGTGGTTTCCTTTCATCAGGCTTATACGTATGATGCTTTAAGTGGCGATCGAGTGAAACTGTCCAAGAACTCCTCGGATGAAGAACCACCTAAAGATCGGTTCCCTGCTGGCGAAACCTTGCTGACCGCAGAGGAATTGAAGACGATATCCGAATCCAATGATCAGTATGTGACTGTGGATTCAACGTCCCAGTTTCCTTATATCCGGTTTGAAGTAGAGCTGGAGCATTCTGTCCAGCTAGGCGACAGTATTGGAGTTGCGTGGGAAGGTCATACGGTTCCGGGACGGAAAGTGACGATGTATGCCTGGAACCATACTGAGAACAAGTGGGCAGAAATAACGAAGTCTGTAGCCCAGTCCGAGGCGGATTTTACACTTCGGGGCGAACTGGCAGCAGGTGACTACGTACAGAACAACAAAGTTGATGTCATTGTACAAGATGAGATCGTCTCCCGCGAGGATTATGATTACACCTTTGTCTGGGTATCGGATACTCAATTTCTCACAGAATTGTATCCGCATATTCAACAGAAGCAATTCGAGTGGATTGTCGATTCTATTGAGAAAATGAACATCAAATATTTATTCCATACCGGTGACCTTGTGAACGATCCAACCGCACAGTATCAATGGAATCGGGCCAGTGATTACATGAAAATGCTGGAGGATGCCAATCTCCCAAATGGCGTGCTTGCCGGTAATCACGATGTGGGGAGCTATGATTGGGATTACACTACCTACAGTCAGTATTTCGGAGAAGACCGTTATAAGAATCAGCCGTATTACGGGGGTTCCTACAAGGATAACCGAGGGCATTATGACCTGATCAATGTTGAAGGCAATGACTTCATCATGATGTATATGGGATGGGGGATTGAGGACGAGGATATCGAGTGGATGAATGAAGTCCTGAAACAGTATCCGAATCATATGGCATTCCTTAATTTCCATGATTATATGCTCGCGAACGGTTCTCGTTCGGGTGTAGGAAACAGGTTATACAAAGAAGTGGTTGTGCCGAATCCGAATGTGGTTGCTGTCCTGAGCGGACACTACACAGGTGCGAGCTTGCTTAAAAATGAGCTGGATGATGACGGGGACGGTATCACAGATCGGACCGTATATCAAATGCTTGCAGACTATCAAGGACATGCCG
This sequence comes from Paenibacillus solani, assembly GCF_001277345.1. Taxonomy (GTDB): domain Bacteria; phylum Bacillota; class Bacilli; order Paenibacillales; family Paenibacillaceae; genus Paenibacillus_AQ; species Paenibacillus_AQ solani. The sequence continues at coordinate 2,627,811 of NZ_LIUT01000001.1, read as the reverse complement.
AAGGCGGCAGCGGATACTTGAGGTTGCTCCATTTTAATCAAGACAGCAAGGAGATTTATGTCAATACGTATTCTCCTTACCTGGATAAGTACAATTATTATGAGAAACCTGGTGTGGATGAATTTACGATTAATTTGGACTTGGAACCGAAATTAAAGCGAGTAGCAACCGATTCGATCCAAGTGAATCATCTGCGCGGCGAGTCCATCGGTATACCGCAAACTGTAACGAGTGGTGCTGAGGTTTCACAGACTTGGACCGATCTGCGATCGAATGGGACATACTCCTGGTACGTGCTTGCCCAGGACAAATTCGGAGGCAGCGTCAGATCAGATGTGTGGACATTCACTACAAATGAAGGGAATCTGGCTGCTCCTACGAATCTGAAAGTGCTTGATGTAACATCGTCAACGGTCCAATTGGGTTGGGACCCTGTAACAAGTCAGGACCAGCAGCCTATTACGTATAATGTGTACCAAGACGGTCAACGCGTGGCTACGGTTACGGATAGCGTGTATGAAGCAACGGAGCTCATGCCGGATACGCTGTATGAATTCCAAGTCTCTGCATTGGATGCACAAGGGATGGAATCAGATCGCAGTGATGTTTTAACAGTTATCACTGAATCTGTAGAAATTCCTGGTGCTCCTGTATGGACATCCGGCGAACTGGATTTTACGGACATCTTGCAAGACAGTGTAACACTGAGTTGGCCAGAGGCTACGGCTGATGATGGTGTAGAAGAATACCGCGTGTATCTGAAAGGTCTTACCGAACCGATAGTAAGTGTCACGAACGATGTATATTCCTATACCGCTTCAGGACTTGAGCCGGACACGCGATATCATTTTACGGTAAAAGCTTATAATGCCGCTGGAGAGAGTGCAGGGCTGCATGGCTCTGTCACAACAAAGGCAGCGGAAGTGGATAAGAGTGAATTGAACAGATGGATCGATACAGCACAGCGAAGACTTGACGAAACAAGTGAAGGATCTTCGCCGGGGCAGTATCCTGCTGATGCTCGGACCCATCTCCGGGCTGCCATTGAAAGTGCCCGTGCAGTAACTGAACGAGAAGATGTAACTGCTATGGAGGTAAAAGAGGCGATTAGCGCCCTGCAAGCAGCGATCAGATCCTATGACGCTGCGGTTGTTCCATGGCCGGGAAATCCTGCTGTACCGGTGAATCCTTCCCCGCCGATCTCAAGACCAGAACCTCCACCAGGAAATGTATTGTCTGGCGAAAACAGATTAAAGCAGATTGAGGTCTTGATAGATGGCACAGCAGCTGTACTTACGCCTACATTCAACGAGAACACAACCGAATATCGGTTGGATACCGTAGCTGAATCCGTGAAGCTCCGTGTTGAAGCGGCTCATGGCAAAGCAACCGTGCTTCTGGGAGAACAACCCCTGAAGAAGGATCAGGTTATCGAATTAAAAGAAGGGGATAATCTGTTGAAACTGGTAGTTCGGGCAGAGAACGGTACTACCCGCACATATCAGTTGAACATTCATCGCAAGGCGAAAGCTGCAGAGGAACAACCTAAACCGGAGCAAAAGCCGGTGTTGTTAACGGATATCGCTGGGCATTGGGCATCGTCAGCGATCGAGCAAGCGGTCCAAATGGGCATTGTTAACGGTTATCCGGACCAAACCTTTAAACCGGATCGTCAGGTAACACGTGCAGAATTTATGGTGATGATGGCTAAAGCGCTGAACGCTCAGGGGAAATCCGGAAAGTTGAGCTTCAAGGACAGCTCTCTCATCGGCTCCTGGGCACTTGAAGCGATTCAATGGGCTGTATCTGAAGGCTTGGTGAAGGGTTATGAAGACGGTTCATTCCGGCCGAATCAATCGGTCAATCGGGCAGAGATGGCAGCACTGATCACGCGTTTCCTTGGTCTTGTACCACAAGTTACCAAAACGCGATTCCAAGATCAACAGGATATTCCGGCTTGGGCTGAGAAGGAAATAACGTCAGCGGCCGAGGCTGGGATCGTGAATGGCCGTTCGGGTAATCGCTTTGCTCCTCGGGAATCGGCGACCCGCGCGGAAGCGGTGATGATGATTCTTCGCATGTTGGAGCATGAGAAGCTGCAGAAATAGTAAATAAATTCAAACAAAAGGCTGACACTAGAGCGGGTGCTTTAGTGTCAGCCTCATTTGGTTCAGTACCTTCATTGTGATTAACTGTTTGAACGATGTTCGTTTTATTCTCGAAATTGCATTTATACCCAGCGGCCGCCACGAAATACAGGTTCAAATGTCCCGTCCTCCAGCTCGCCGTCAATGTCCAGTTCTGCTGATCCGATCATGAAATCAACATGCGTCAGACTTACATTGACACCGTGCGCGAGGAGCTCTTCCTTGCTCATCTTCGTTCCGCCTTCGATATTGACGGGATAGGCACTGCCCAGTGCGAAGTGACAGGATGCGTTCTCATCGATACCGGTGTTATAGAAGACCCGGTTCAACTGGGAGATAGGGGAATCATGCGGAACGAGTGCCATTTCTCCAAGATAAGATGCTCCCTCGTCGGTCTCCAGCAGTGTTGTGAGGTGCTCCCGGCCGGATTCTGCTTCATATTCAACTACTTTGCCGTCCTTAAAGGTAAGCTTAATGCCTTCAACAAGACGACCGTTCAGATTAAGCGGAAGCGTGCTGGTGACCGTTCCGTTCACGCCTGTACGGTGAGGCATCGTATAGATTTCCTCTGTCGGCATATTCGCTACAAAATATACACCAGCCTCATTCTCGTCACCGCCTCCGAGCCAGAGATACCCTTCAGGCATTTGGACGCGCAGATCGGTTCCCGGCGCACGATAGTGAAAACTCTTGTAACGTTTGGCATTCATATGATGCTGGCGCTCTTTCAATCGAGAGATATGATCCCGCCATGCCGCAACCGGATCATCGCTGCCAACACGGTTCATCTCGAATATCGCTTCCCACATAGCTGGAATACGTTCTTCTTCGGGAAGATCCGCAAATACTTTGTCAGCCCAGGCGCGGGTAGGAGCTTTAATGAGTGACCAGCTGATTTTATTGTTGCGCACGTATCCCTGGTATTTCTCATTGGCCACAGCTGCAGCTTTTACTGCTGTGGATACTTTGGCGGAATCAATCCCGCGGAACAGCTCAGGGTCCGGAACCTTGATCCGAAGCAGGGCTCCTCCTGCTTCAGCAAGCTGCTGCATGGCATCCGCCTGCCATTGCGGATAATATCCGAAAGAATCATCGGCTGCTCTCTCATAGCGGATGCGGGTGATTTTCTCATCGTCCCAATCGACCTGAACGTATTTGGCGCCTGCATCATAAGCTTTGGCTACGATGTGGCGTGTTAACTCAATCGTCTCAATGGGTGCATTGACAAGCAGGACTTGGCCAGGCTGAATATTGACGCCTACCTTAACGACCAGCTCTGCGTATTTCTCCAGATTTTTGTCAAAATGGTCCATATGTAGTATTCCTCCATTTCAGATGTCTATTTCATTCTAACATGTGATACAAGGCCATCCAAGCATGCTCCACACACTTCGTGCGCACTGGTATTAAACACATTTTAACTCCTGTTTTTTTAAAAAGGTTCCCCACGTCCGAAAAGATTATATATTTGTAACTTAGAAAATCGTGAAGAGGACACCGTATGGGCATGAATGCCTTGGTGGTCGGGGGCAGACATTGGCCGGCTTACTTTATTAATAGTGATGTAAAGATCCCTTTCTCGATTACAAAAACTAGGAGCTCCCACAGGAAAAAGGCGCATGTGCAGTATGCGGCGTGACGTGCCTGACCCAATTGGATGTAACGCTAAATGAAATAATCATTTCTTATTTACACCTTTTTTTATATAATATATTTGGATTTCCATTTATTTCATCAAGGGGTGTGCTGATTTCTTTACGAATCCTTCACAGTGAGGAGGTGAAAATAATGAAAAGAGTGGTATTATTAGTCCTCATTGCGTTGCTGGCTTTCTCTAGCTCGGCCTCTGCCGCGTATACTGCGGAATCACAAGAGACGAGATACGGGTCGGTGAATCACTATAAATATGCCTACGAAGTGTCTGTTTCGGGAGAACCGAATACTGAAGTAACCGTCACTTTGATGTACAAAGGACCTTCGGGGCAACGCGAACCTGTCTATGGTTCTGACGTCACCGTTACGCTTGACGCCAGCGGAAGCGCTGTGATTTATAGTCCCGATCTTTATTGCTGCTCTGCAACGTATTCAAATCCTTACGCTAATCCTGTAGTTGTACAAGCCCAATTCGAAGGCAACGAAGGAAACGTTAATTGGTTTTATTTGCACGCTAGATATTAGGACTATTATATGACGTAGTTACGAGCAGTTCATAGAGAGGTATCATTCCATAATTGTTAGCCAACACGAAGAAAATGAAAAGTTAGTTACATCATTGAGCACCCTGTTGGGTGCTTTTTCTTTTACATAAATTTGAGGGGGGCGGTGATTCAAGTGATAAGAAATCTACTTACACCGGTCAGACTTACAGAGGACTCATCCAGCATTAGGGTGATAAATGAGTTTCAGCGTGTAATATAACCTCATCCGCATGAATAGGTATGTACGCATGCTTCAAAGCCTTCTCATTATAAGTTAAAATTGTATGGAAAAAGAAACGCTGAATTGACGAATTGAATTGAAAGAACTAATATCTTATAACTTATATAATGCAGTGGCAAATTAATCAACAGAGGAGGCGGGTTCATGACGAGAATTGCTTTGATCGCTGACATACACGGAAACATTCCTGCATTGGAGGCCGTTCTGAAGGATATCCAGCAGCGTGAAATCAATGCGATTTACTGCCTGGGAGACTTGATTGGCAAAGGCCCGCATGGAGATATCGCGGTTGATATAGTGAGAGCCCAATGCCAGCAGGTTATCAGGGGAAACTGGGATGACTTTATCGGCAAGGAAACCGACGACCCGACTCTGTTATGGCATCAGAATAGATTGGGAAGCGAGAGGCTTCAGTATCTTGCGAGTCTTCCCTTTACGATAGAATTTATGATGAGCGGCAAATGGATCCGATTATTTCATGCTTCGCCTCGCAGTGTGTATGAGCGGATTCAGCCTTGGGATGACCAGGAGAAACGGGCTACCTTGTTCGATAGTTCGCCTCTATGCACAAGTCCTAGAATAGCAGATGTCGTCGGTTATGCGGATATTCACAATGCATTTCAAGAGCATCTGGAGGGAAGAACTCTGTTTAATACCGGCAGCGTCGGGAATCCTCTTGAATTGCCTGAAGCTTCTTATGTAATTTTGGAAGGGAACTATAACAGTGAAGCTCGAGCTCCGCTGAATATTCAATTCATTCGGGTGCCTTATCCCATAGAGCAGGCGGTACAGGATGCTCTTCAATCCGGGATGCCTCATCCTGAAGAGTACATACTTGAGATCAGGACAGGAAGATACCAGGTCAAAAAATAGGAAAGATGAAAAGACGATGGTTGTTTATTGAAGTTGTTCTGGGACATGAAGCTGCCTAAAATCTGATATTCATGGGAGATGTAATATGAAGAATATACAATTGGTCCTTGATGTTGCCGGTGTATTAATCACAAACTTTTCACCTGGATTCTGGCATGAAACGGCAAGTGCAAGCGGAATCACCTATAGAGAGTTGAAACGCCTGTTTGCCGCGGAAATACGCAAACCGCTATGGACCGGGGAGCATGGACACCTGTCTTGGCCGACCCTGACGGCCAATGGATCCGATTTATCGATGAGAAGCTGGAAGCATGGAGTGCGACGATTAGCTGATTTTCAGTTCATTCAGGTCGAGCATGGAATGGATTTTTCGCGAGTTAATTAGCGTGGTATAAAAAGACCTCCGGGCATCATTTATACTGATGCGCATGGAGGTCTTCGACATGTATTATTGTTGATTCTCGGAATTATGGCCCCCGTTAGGCTGTTGTTCAAACACTTCAGCTGCTTCTTCGGCCGAGAATTCGACGTCAAAATCACCTGGAAGCGGCATTTTGTTTAATTTAGTCGTTTGTACTTCTGCTTTGGTTGGTTCGTTGCTGTTACGGTTTTCTTTGCTCATATTGGCACCTCCCTTATCGAATGCGACTTCTGTATTTTGCCAAAGCTGGCCTCATATTATTCAGCAATACTAGCAGCAAGGCAGGAAGTCTTCCGTACATAATAAGCGACTTTTTTGCACAGCTAATTATGGGATACCTATTCATGAAATGCCTGTTTCTCTGCTATCATAAAAGTAATCTTTCGAATTTTCATGGATATCAGGCTTGGTATAACAGAACGGAGAATGCCCTATGAGCAAGTCTTATTCATTCTATCCTCTCGGCGATGCAGCGGTTCTCATTCAATTCGCGGATATTGTCAGCGAGGAGGTTCATCGGCAAGTCACAACAGTTGCCAGGACGCTTGAACAATCCCCGTTTCGAGGCTGGATTGAGAGTATTCCATCGTTTACCAGCATTGCGGTGTACTATGATGCCCGTAAGATCATAAAGCCCGACGGCTACGACACGGTGTATGCTTATGTATGTAACATACTGGAACAGCAGCTCGACGATGCAACAGCAGAGAAAGGCAGCGTGGACAAAGAGATTGTTGAGATACCCGTTTGTTATGGAGCCGACTATGGTCCTGATCTGGACGAAGTAGCGCAGAGGAATGGACTTTTGCCTGAAGAGGTTATTCAGCTCCATTCCGGACAGGATTACCTCATCTACGCGATCGGATTTGCGCCAGGCTTCCCCTATGTCGGAGGTGTTTCGGAGAAGATCGCAACACCGAGGAAGAAGACGCCGCGCTTGCGAATTCCTGCGGGTTCTGTAGGAATTGCGGGCATGCAAACAGGAATTTATCCGATTGAGACACCTGGCGGATGGCAGATCATCGGGCGGACACCGCTTGCTTTGTTCCAGCCGGAAGCTCAGTCGCCGACCTTGTTGAATAGTGGGCAGTATATCCGGTTTCTGCCGATTACAGCAGAGGAGTATGAACATTTGAGGGAAGTGAGTCTATGAGTATAACCGTCATAAAGCCGGGGTTGCTTGTTACTCTTCAGGATACCGGCCGATATGGATATGGCAAATTCGGGATAAGTCCGGCGGGAGCCATGGACAGCTTCGCTTACCTCATCGCTAATCGTCTGGTCGGCAATGAAGATGAACAGGCTGCTCTGGAAATTACATGGTCGGGATTCGCCGTGGAATTCGAGCGTTCCTTGTGGGTTGCGATAACAGGTGGAGACCTAACGCCAACCATTGATGGAGAGAGGGTACCGATGTGGCGACCCGTGTTGATCAAGGCTGGCAGCTGCTTGAGCTTTCAACAGCCGGTTGCCGGTTGTCGTGCATATCTTGCCGTGTCGGGCGGATTTGATGTTCCAATCATGATGAACAGTTACAGTACATATCTAAGGGCTGGCATCGGAGGTTATGAGGGGAGAGCACTGAAGAAAGGGGATACCCTGTCTGTGCGCCTTTCCCGGCTTCCACTGGAGGCTCCAGAACGCTTTCTTGATGAATATGGCGGTTTCTTCACTGTGAGATGGTTTGTCTCAGCAGGCGGGTATACGGACTCCAATCGGGAGATAGAGATACGTGTGCTGAAAGGACGTCAATATGATGACTTTGACGAGTTTAGCCAGCAGGCTTTGTTCGATGAATTCTTCACAGTAACTCCGCAATCGGATCGAATGGGTTATCGATTGTCAGGCCCGACGCTACAAGTAATTCACTCCAACGAATATATATCCGAGCCGGTAGCCGTCGGCACGGTTCAGGTACCTGCCGATGGCCAGCTGATCATTCTCATGGCGGATCGGCAAACGCTGGGAGGCTATCCGAAGATCGCACAGATTGCTTCTGTCGATATTCCACTGCTTGCCCAGCTGCCAGCAGGTGGTAAGATCCGATTCAGGGAAATATCCTTGCCAGAAGCAGAACAGCTCAGCAGTGCCCGCATTCGAGAACTTCGACTCATAGAAGCGATGATTAAAAGGAAACTGAAGGAGTGGTGAGTCAGCATGATTCGTGTAGACCTGAACTGCGATATGGGGGAAAGTTACGGTGTCTATTCACTAGGCAATGATACGGAGCTACTTCTCAGCATTACATCGGCAAACATTGCCTGCGGTTATCATGCAGGTGATCCGGCCGTCATGCGAGCAACGGTTCGCCAGGCAATCGAGAAGGGAGTCGCGATCGGAGCGCATCCCGGTTTGCCGGATCTGGCCGGCTTCGGTAGAAGAAGGATGGATATCACGCCCGAAGAGGCTTATGATATGGTAACTTACCAGGTTGGCGCGCTAATGGCTTTTGCGATACAAGAGGGCTCCGGCCTTCAGCATGTAAAGCCTCATGGTGCTCTTTATAATATGGCAGCCGCCTCCAGACCTCTTGCGGATGCGATTGCATCTGCAATCAACCGTCTTGATCCAACGCTTATCCTGTATGGACTGGCAGGCAGCGAGCTGATCAAGGCAGGGGAGGCGGCAGGTCTTCGCACGGCAAGCGAAGTGTTTGCGGATCGTGCATATCAGGAAGACGGTTCACTCACGCCAAGAAATATGCCGAATGCCATCATCACCGAGCTCGAGGATTCAATTGCACAGGTGATCAGGATGGTCAAAGAACGTACAATTGTTACAATGACGGGAAAAATGATTCCGATCCAAGCAGACACGATCTGCATTCATGGGGACGGGGTGAATGCTGCTTCGTTCGCCCGCACTTTAAGAGCCAGACTTGAAGTTGAAGGTGTGAACGTACAAGCTTTTTTCTAAACAATATAGTCTGCAAGATGGCCGACAGCCGTCTAAGCCGGGCGAATCAAGCATCGTGCGCACAGGGAGCAGTACAGAACTTTTTTCGGTTTAAAACAAGATAAGACTAACTTAACATCACAAGAACAGGAGTCAGAATGAATGAAAAAAATATTGATTTCGGGGTTTGAACCCTTTGGAGGAGATTCAGTTAATCCTACGGAAAGGCTTATTGAGGATATTAGATCTCATGCTTTTGCTGGGGCAGAGATTAGATCGATTCTACTTCCCGTTCATTACGATGAGTGTGCCGACATTCTCTTGAAGGAGATGAACCTATACGAACCTGATGCCGTCATCGCTTGTGGAGTCGCAGGTGGCCGTACAGCCATTACGCCAGAACGGATAGCTGTTAATATTAAGGATATACCTCCGGAATCTAGTATTGCGGATAATCGGGGAGCCAAACCGCAGGATGAAATCATTGATCCCAATGGTCCTGATGGATTATTCTCTACACTGCCGATCCGCTCCATGGTGACTCGCCTCAAGGAAGCGGGGATTCCAGCAACGGTGTCCAACACGGCAGGAACTTATATCTGTAACAATACGATGTATGCCGTTCTAAACGAAATCCGGATTCGGCAGCAAAAGACGCTTGGTGGATTCGTACATTTTCCAGCTTCGACCGAGATGGCCGTAGAGAAGCCGTCCTTGCCGACATTATCTCCTGAAATGATGCTGAATGGACTGCGAGTCATAATTGAGACCACGATTGACCAATTAAACGAACACTCGTAGAGCGTGCTATCAGAATTCAAGCACTATCCTGCAATCACAATTTCTGCACTTATATGAATATCATAAAAATCCCGCAATCCGCTCTCCATGAGATCATGGCAGGGCAGGGTTGCGGGATTTATTTATCTTATTAAATTCATTCTGACTTTCGCGAATCAGCGTGATCTTCGATCACCGGAAAGTAAGGGGAGAGGAACGGGTCGCGCTGGTCCTCTAATCGGCCACGGGACAATACCTGGACGCGGAATTCGTTATCGAAACCTTCCATATTGTCATCGTCCCTGGTATATAGAAGACCATATGAACCGGGAGCAATCTCTCCAATCCATTGGTACAGTTCTACAATCTCGGCAGCTTCGTCCCCCTTGCGGTTCGTAAAGCCTCCGACATGAAGATAATAGGAGCCGTTAGCGGCATTCAAGGATAGCAATCCGCTGCCCCAGGCAAACTCGGTAATCTTAAGCTGGATTTTCTGAATGATGATGTCGAGCTGCTCTTGATCCGAATCAGCAGGATTCTGCCGGATCGTAGCCCAGCCGTGAAATTCAAACATGAAATCGCTCTCCTCGTCGTTATAATAAATCGATCTGCCCTCAGCTCTACTACTGCTGCTAATAAACAGTTTTCCTTATACTTACACAACGGTGCTTCATCCTGAAACAGTTCCTTGATTCCCTGATGTGTTTTGTTTCAAAAATTGTCCCTATTTTTGTAATAGAAAAACCTTCTCTAGTCAGGTCCGGAAGAGAAAGTTCCAGACAGCCAGAGAAGGTATGGGTAGATCATTTATATTTGACGACAATTGCATTACTGATTTGCCGGCCAGGCGTTGTCAGGTAAGACCCGTTATAATACAATCCGCTGGAGGCTCCGCCATCCAGATTCATCGCTTGATATGCGCCAGCTTGTTTCATGATTTCTGCCAGTTGGGGAATGGTTGCCCCGCCAGTCGTTAACAGAATCAGCTTATGATCCTTCGTGATGCCAAGCGCGCTTCGTGCTCCGCCGCCTGTCAGAATTTTTGGATCCTTGAATCCTTCCTTCTTGACGTCTAGCGTCACTTTGCCATCTGTCAGCAGACGAGGGCCGGCTTGAAGTGCTCCTTCCATATGTCCGGCTTCGTAGACGGACTTGAAATCAAGTCCTGGCATCATAGAAGCCAGATTGTTGCTGTCATACGTGAAGATGGTCCGATTATCGCCGGAGGCTTTGTGAAAAATGTTTCCCTTACTTACCAAATAGCCATAAGGGGCTTTGTATGCGTCAGAAGTATAAGCATTAAAGAATGTACCGTTAATAGCCACGAGAGCATTACTGCGCTTGGCTATGCTGCGCAAATCCTCAACTTTTCCAGCTTTATTGCCTGCAAGAACAACATCCAGCTCTACTTTTGGGTGCAGAAGTGAAACGGTAACAACCTGTGCGCTGAACGAACGCGACCCTACTTTGAAAGTTTTCCTAGCCGTAGTTACGGGCTTGGATTGGCTGGATATCATGGTTCCCGATATAACAGGCAGGGTATTAGCCACACTACCATCCGTGATATTCAAGGTTGATCTGTTTTTGCTCCAAGATAACGTTAACCCCAGGTGTTGGCTGACAAATTGCAGCGGAACGTATGTTGAGCCGTTCTCGGAGAACGGTGCGGCGTTCGCTTGAACCTGCTTACCGTTAATATATGCTTTTCGACTGCCCAAATAGAGTGTAAGTGCCGTATCTTCGCGGGTAATGTCCAGCTTCTTCTCGGCAGGAGTATAAGCGACCTTTACACCATCATAGGTTTTCAGAACCCCAACCGAAATATAGGACTGGCTGTTCTTGTCGACGTAAGCTAGATTCTTGGGCGGTGATGCAGCATACAGTGGTGTGAAAACCATCAGCATAGCTAGTAAAACGATTGCAATGATTCTTCTCATGTTTCTTCTTAAGCTCCTTTTCTCATCTGTATCTGTATTGAGCCGCGCAGTTGCTGCGCCTATTTTTTATCGGATGATCAGGACTATTTGTTTAGTTCAAAAGTCTGGGTTCCCGTTTATTTTTGTTAAAAAGTTCCGGTCAACCATTGACAACACACTTTGCTTCTTGTATGGTTAATTACATAAGTAACTAACCAGTTATGTAAAGAGGTCATAAATGAAAGTGGTGAGGTAAATGGCATTTCAGATTGATGATAGCAGGCCGATATTCATGCAAATTGCGGACAAAATTGAAGACGACATCATTGAGGCACGACTGCCTGAGGAGACACAGGTTCCATCAACGAATCAGTTTGCGGCCTTTTACCAGATCAATCCAGCTACAGCTGCCAAGGGTGTCAATCTATTGGTAGATCAAGGGATTCTGTATAAGAAACGGGGGATTGGCATGTTTGTAGCTTCAGGAGCTCGTGAACAGCTAATGGAGAAACGCAAGACGGAGTTCTATGAACAGTATGTTGTTTCCATGGTTAAGGAAGCGGCTAAGCTGGGCATTACCAAAGATCAATTATCGGAAATGATCCGCAGAGGGGAGCAAGACTGATGAGCCAAACCGTGATCGAAGTCAAAAGTTTGAGTAAAGTATACAAGGATGCGACGGCTGTCGATAATGTGAGCTTTACCATCGAGGCGAATAAGATCTATGGATTGCTGGGCAGGAACGGCGCGGGCAAAACGACCATCATGCAAATGATAACGGCGCAGCTGTTCCCGAGCCAAGGGGAGATTCGCGTATTCGGGGAGCATCCATACGAAAATCAGAAGGTGATCCGGCAGGTATGCTTCATTAAAGAAGGCCAGAAATATCCGGATATCTTTACGGTCAAGGACGTTATGGGGATTGCCGCTAACGTTTATCCGAATTGGGATGCGGCATATGCGAACAAACTGATCGAGGTATTCCGGCTGCCTATGAAACGACTTGTAAAGAGATTGTCCCGCGGCATGCTCTCATCGGTAGGCATCATCGTCGGACTCGCCAGCCGCGCGCCCGTAACGATCTTTGATGAACCTTATCTTGGACTGGACGCCGTGGCCAGAGAGCTGTTCTATGATCATCTGATCGAGGATTACACGAATCATCCGCGCACGATTATTCTGTCCACGCATTTGATTGATGAGGTTAGCAGATTGCTGGAGCATATTATCGTCATTGATTCCGGCCGAATCTTACTTGACGATGCTACGGATGACTTGCGGGGACGTGCGTTTAAGATCGTCGGTCCTTCCGGAACGGTTGAATCGTTTATCCAAGGGCAGGAAGTGATACATCGGGAATCGTTCGCTTCCATGTTGTCCGTCACGGTGATGGGAAGCAGCGCGACAACGAAGTTGCAAAAAGAGGCGGAAGAATTGGGCTTGGAAACAACCCTCGTTTCCCTTCAACAATTGATCGTATATTTAACTAAGCGCGAAAAGGTGGGGATCCAACCATGAACGGAATTCCTGGCGTAATCCATATTTATTCGAGACAGAAACTATCCTGGTTTTACTTGCCCTGGGCCATCACAGTATTCAGCTTTCTGATCAACTACATTATCAGCGTATTGGTTAATGGTGAAGCTTTCTATGCCGGGGGATTGGCAACAATCTTTATCTATGTGTTTATCGCGGCTCTGGTATCTGTGCTGCAGCTGTTTCCCTTCTCCCTCGGATTCAGCATTCGAAGAACGGACTTCTATCTGGGCTCTGTTCTGATGGTGGTATCATACAGCGTCATAACGTCGATTATATTATTGGCATTAGCCGAAATTGAACGCTTTACGGGTTCTTGGGGAGACCGGCTATCGTTCTTCAAACTGCCGTACTTGAATGATGGCACGCTCTTAGAACAATTCATCATTTATTTCATATTGCTTCTTACATTTGCCTTTATCGGGATAGGAACCGGCGTGTTCTACCTTCGCCATCGCGGCATTAAAACCTTTGTCATGATTGCGGCCAATTTCATTATATTGTCGGGGGCCAGCGTGCTGATTACTCAATACGGCTGGTGGGGGCAAGTGATTGACTGGGTTGTCAAACATACTGCCTTTGAATTGTCCCTGTGGCTCACTCCCATCTCGGTTATCCTCGCACTCGTCAGTTACCGCTCGATTCGTAAAAGTTCGGTGTAAGGCAAAAGACGTCCGATTAATCGGACGTCTTTGGTTTATGCTTCGTTTTATTTAAAATCTTCGCTCCCGCAAGCGTTGTACCCTGAGGGAACAAGAGCAAGGGATGCTTGGAAGTGCCGATTTGCTGCGATGTATAGATACCAGTATGTCCCGAGAACAAGTAACTGATGATGCAGGCCATAAGCATATATACAGCGCCTTCCCCTCCAAACAGTTCAATTCCCATGATGAAGCAAGCAAACGGGGTGTTTGTCGCTCCGCAAAAAACAGCGATAAATCCCAAGGCAGCCAGGAAAGGCGCATACAATCCCATCCATCCCGATAACGCGTTGCCAAGTGTCGCTCCAATGGCAAACAGCGGAGTTACTTCGCCGCCCTGGAACCCTGCTCCAAGCGTGAGCGAAGTGAATATGATTTTTCCCAGAAAAGCAAACGGCGACACATCGCCAGCGAAGGATTCTTCAATCAGGGGAATGCCGAGACCCAAATATTCTCGTGTACCAAGCAGATAAACCAGGGCAATAATGATGACGCCACCTACAGCGCTCTTAACCATTGGATTAGCGAAGAAATAGCTGTACCAACGCTTCAGGGCATGCGTCAGCTCACTGAAAAGTCTACTTGTTAAGCCAAAGAGAATGGAGACTGCAATGACCTTTAGGATCACCATCAGGCTCATGGCCGGAATCTCTCCGATCGGATAGTGCAAATGGGTAACACCCCATAAAGATGTAGCGGTTATGTTTCCAACCACGCTGGCTACGAATGCAGGTAGCAATGCCTGGTGCGAAATCAACCCGATGGCGAGCACTTCTAGTCCAAACAGCGTTCCTGCAAGCGGTGTACCGAAGATGGATCCGAAACCGCCGCTGATCCCGCATATAAGCAGGATTTTCCGATCCAGCGGCTTCACGCGAAGAAGTTTGCCAAGCCCCTCCGATAAGCTGCCCCCCATCTGGACTGCGGTGCCTTCCCGCCCCGCAGAGCCTCCAAACAGATGCGTGATCAGTGTTCCGATCAGAACCAATGGAGCCATACGAAAGGGAATAGCTTCGTTTCCACCATGGATCTGCTCGATGATCAGATTATTTCCTTTGGTACTGCTCTTGCCATATTTGTAGTACAGGAAGCTGACGAATGCACCACCTAACGGTAGGAGGAAGAGCAGCCATGGGTTCTCCACGCGAAGGGAAGTCACGTAATCCAGACTGTACAGAAAGAAGGCGGAGGCGCTTCCGATCAACAGCCCAACCAAGCTCCCTAGAATTATCCACTTCACTAAGTATCCTGCCAGCAAGGCATAGGACCATTGATTTATCCGTTCAAACCATTTCTTCATCATGTAAGCTCACCCGTTTCTATAAATTCGCCGCTAACCCTTCCATACACAAACAGACTC
This sequence comes from Paenibacillus solani, assembly GCF_001277345.1. Classification (GTDB taxonomy): domain Bacteria; phylum Bacillota; class Bacilli; order Paenibacillales; family Paenibacillaceae; genus Paenibacillus_AQ; species Paenibacillus_AQ solani. The sequence continues at coordinate 2,612,743 of NZ_LIUT01000001.1, read as the reverse complement.
CTACCAGGAAAGCGACCTCTGGTAGGAGTCATTAGCTATGAAAGCGGTTATGGCGAACTCCATCGCCTTATTCAATTAGCATTTATTGTAATGGAATAAAGGTTTCACTGTCAATGGCACAATCCATAGGAGTGCAGCTTTTTATTGAGTCCAAAGAAGTATCGCATTTATTTGGAAAAAAGCGCTTGACTTGGACATGGACTTTTTTCTGAAGAGAATTCCAAGATGTCCATGGACGAAGGAGAGAGCTTTATTTTATAGTTACAGATGATAATGAGAATCAATATCAAAGCATTGAGGGGAAAATGATGTCATCAAACACGTCCAATCCAAGTCTTACAGATTCCAAGACCCACGTTAAACTCAAGGGGCGACCCTGGGCTGCGACCCTGATTCTTACGGGAGGCGTGGCAGCGCTGGTGCTTGGCATAGCTTTATCGATATCGCTCGGAGCGGCTGATATTGATCTGCGAAATATATGGGAGGCGGTGTTCTTCTTCAATCCCGGTGTGACGGAGCATCAGATCATAAGGGAATTGCGCTTGCCGAGGGTTCTCGGTGGGGCAATGGTAGGCGCCTGCTTTGCCGTATCGGGTGCGATCATGCAGGGGATGACCCGAAATCCGCTCGCTGATTCAGGTTTGCTTGGTTTAAATGCGGGAGCTGGTTTTGCCATTGCCCTCTGTTTTTCGTTTTTTCCAGGGCTGCCTTATATGTATCTGATTCTGTTCTCATTCCTTGGAGCAGGATTAGGTGTGGTCCTCGTCTATGGGGTCAGTTCCATGGCAAAAGGGGGACTATCACCGGTACGCCTCGTTCTTGCGGGTGCTGCAATTAGTGCTTTGTTAAGTGCGCTTAGCGAAGGCATTGCATTGTATTTTCAGGTCGGACAGGACATGGCGTTTTGGTATGCCGGCGGCACCGCGGGGATTAAATGGTTCCACCTGAAGATTATGCTGCCATGGATCGTCGTTGCAATATTGGGAGCTATTGCATTGTCACGCTCCATTACCATGCTCAGCCTTGGCGATGAGATCGCCCGTGGGCTCGGGCAGCGGACGGGACTCGTCAAGCTGGCCGGAACGGTGATCGTGCTGGTGCTGGCAGGGGCTGCCGTCTCGGTTGTCGGTGCAGTAGGCTTTGTCGGTCTCATGATTCCGCACGTCACCCGGAAGCTGGTCGGTGTGGATTACCGCCTCATCATTCCTTGCTCGGCCGTTCTTGGGAGCTTGCTGGTGGTCATTGCCGACCTGGCAGCACGAATGGTGAACCCTCCATACGAGACACCGGTGGGCGCGATCATCGCGTTGGTCGGGGTGCCCTTCTTTCTCTACTTGGCACGCAAAGAAAGGAGGGAACTGTAGATGGAGACTGTCACAAACACCATGCATGTACGAAAAGACAAAAAGCGCAAAATCATCACCTTGTCTGTGCTGGTTGTATTGATCGTTTTGGTATTTCTGATCAGTATGAACACGGGCGTCATTCGTTTATCGCCACTTGAGGTCATAAAAACATTGTTTGGCAGCGGAACGGATAAGCAGGAGCTCGTGCTGTTCGAATTTCGCTTGCCTCGGATCGTCATCTCCCTGCTTATTGGGGCCGGATTAGCGATATCGGGATGTGTGATGCAGGGGATATCCCGTAATGAGCTTGCGGATCCGGGAATCCTGGGGATTAATGCAGGAGCAGGCTTGATGGTGATGCTGTTCATTTCATTTTTCCCAAGTACGACGGCGGCCCCTGTCTATCTACTGCCGGTGCTTGCATTGATTGGGGCTAGTTTAACCGCTGCATTAATATGCGTACTGGCCTATAAGAAGAATGAGGGCTTTAAGCCGACGGGGCTGCTATTAACGGGGATTGCCGTTGCCGCTGGCATTAGTGCGGCTATGATCGTGCTAACGCTGCGCTTGAGTCCTGAAAAATATCAGTTTGTTGCCACTTGGCTAGCGGGCAGCATCTGGGGTTCGAACTGGAAGTTTGTATTGTCATTGCTCCCATGGATCCTTGTGCTTCTGCCCTTCGTCATGTATAAAGCGCAGGTGATGAATGTTCTCAATCTTGGGGAACCGATGGCAATCGGGCTCGGTGCTTCTGTCACAAGAGAGCAGCTTAAGCTGTTGGCAGCGGCGGTCGGCTTGGCAGCCGCCTGCGTTGCGGTAAGCGGTGGAATTGGATTTGTTGGACTTATCGCGCCCCACCTATCCAAGCGGTTGGTCGGTGCGAAGCATCAGATGCTGCTGCCGGTAACGGCTCTGGTCGGTGCGTTGCTGGTCATCACAGCGGATACCCTGGGGCGTTGGCTCATTCAGCCATCTGAGATTCCGACGGGGATCGTGGTTGCGGTGATCGGTGCTCCCTATTTCCTATACCTGTTATCCAGGTCGAGAGCTAAATAAGGATAAGTTCGTCACGGATCTAAAAATGGGCGATTGTTAAAAGGAAGGACTTGCTCATTTCTATTACGGAATATCGGATGTAAGGAGGTCCTTATGCTACGTCGATTTTTTTCCTATTACAAGCCTTATAAAAGGCTGTTCATCCTGGATTTTTGCTGCGCTATCTTTGCGGCTTTACTTGAATTGATTTTCCCGGTTGCCGTCAATCGCGTGATCGACGACTTGCTGCCAAGCGGGAACTGGAAGTGGATTTTATACGCTTGTCTTGGGCTTCTCGGCATTTATGTCGTCAGTTCCTTCCTGCATTACGTTGTCACCTATTGGGGTCATAAACTTGGTATCAACATTGAAACGGATATGCGCAAAAAGCTGTTTGATCGGGTCCAAAAGCAGTCCTTTCGTTTTTTTGACAACAACAAGACGGGACATCTCGTCTCACGAATGACCAATGACCTGATGGATATCGGTGAGATTGCCCACCATGGTCCGGAAGATTTGTTCATCGCCGTCATGACGCTTGCCGGAGCGCTGGGCATCATGCTCGGGATCAACTGGCAGCTTGCTGTGATGACGTTTGTGATTGTTCCTTTGATGATCTATTTATCGCTGTATTTCAGTGGGAAAATGTCGGCTGCGTTCAAGCGCATGTTCTCCGATATTGCCGATTACAACGCACGGGTGGAGAATAACGTCAGCGGTATCCGCGTGGTTCAAGCCTTCTCGAATGAGGAGCATGAAATGGCTCGTTTTGCCGAGAATAATAACCGCTTCCGCGTAACAAAGCTGATTGCCTACCGCATTATGGCGTGGAACTCTTCGATCAGCTTTATCCTGATGAAATTCATCTCCCTGTTCGTGTTGGTGTGCGGTACTTGGTTCGTGATTGAAGGGCGTATGACCAATGGGGAATTTATCGCTTTTGTCATGCTGTCCAATGTGTTCCTCGGCCCGATCAAACAGATCAATGCGGTTATTGAGATGTATCCGAAAGGAATCGCTGGCTTTAAGCGTTATTTGGAGCTGCTTGAGAGCGAACCGGACGTTGCCGATTCGCCTAACGCGAAGCCCATTAACCATCTGCGGGGAGACATTGGCTTTCACGGTGTATCCTTCGGTTACGAGAATAAAGATCAAGTGCTGCAGGATGTCAATTTGTCCATTCGAGCCGGTGAAACCATTGCGCTTGTGGGTCCGTCTGGAGCAGGCAAGACTACGCTGTGCTCTCTGCTGCCGCGTTTCTATGATACAGTCGCTGGCCGGATTACGATTGACGGGATCGATATTCGCGACATGACGCTGCAATCCCTTCGTTCCCATATTGGCATTGTCCAGCAGGACGTATTCCTGTTTGACGGCAGCATTCGCGAAAACATTGCCTATGGCCGACTGGATGCAGATGATAGTGACATTATGAAAGCCGTGAGCCGTGCCCAGCTTGAGGATCTGGTCGCTTCGCTTCCGGACGGTCTCGACACATTGATTGGCGAGAGGGGCGTCAAGCTGTCCGGCGGACAGAAACAGCGCCTGTCGATCGCCCGGATGTTCCTCAAGAACCCGCCGATCCTCATTCTGGACGAAGCGACGTCTGCATTGGATGCGGAGACTGAAGCGGCGATTCAGCAGGCTCTTGCAGAGCTGTCTGAAGGACGAACGACGCTGGTGATTGCGCACCGGCTTGCAACGATTAAGAATGCAGACCGCATTGTGGTAGTCGCAGACAACGGGATTGCCGAGCAAGGCATCCATGAGGAGCTGCTCGCGGCGCACGGCATATACAGCCGATTACATCGAGCTCAATTCGGTGCTTGATTCAGCCATAAGCTTTAAAGGGGGATGAAAATATGTTCGCATCTAAATTTCGGATAACTCTCTCCATGCTCATCCTATGTTCGTTCTTGATTTCCGCATGTGGCGGAAATGGAAATACCACCAATAACGCTGGTTCTTCAGGCGAAACAGCTGCAGGTACGGACATGCCCCAGGTTGAAACCTCAGCTCCTACGACTAGAAAGGTGGAAACGATTAACGGAGAAATCGAAATTCCGGCCGATCCCAAGCGAATTGTAGTCGACGCCTACTTGCCAACCCTGCTGCTGTTGGGAGAAAAGCCGGTCGGCGCGACAGCGACCGATCTCGAGAACGTCCATATCCAAGACATGATTAACGACATAGAGAACACGGGGGCAAGCGCCCCTGAAAAAATATTGGCACTGAATCCCGACTTAATCATCAGCGCTAACTCGGACCCGGAATTATACGAGCAATTGTCCAAAATTGCGCCGACGGTCATTCTTCCCTATGAGAGCTATCGAGGCGTGCACGAAGAAGTGGAGGGACTGGGTGCCATACTAGGCAAGGAAAAAGAAGCGAAAGATTGGCTCGCCGGTTTCGATGAAAAAATAGAGGAGCTGCGGGCGAAGGTCAGCGGCGTGTTGGAAGAGGGGGAGACATTCTCGATCTTTGGCGCATTCGGTAAAACCTTCTACCTGTACGGCGATGGCATTTATCGAGGAGGCTTGGCGATTTACAAGGAGCTCAAGCTTACCCCTCCGGCAACGATCCAAAAAGAATTGATTGATGCCAACGTGACTTACAAAGAGGTTTCCTTGGAGGTGCTCAAAGACTATGCAGGCGATTATATCTTCTTTGATGAGTCTAACGGTGCCGAGATGGATAAGAAGGATAAGGTGTGGACTTCGATTGAGGCCGTCAAACAAGATCGCGTGTTTTACCTCGATGCCAAACGATTCTGGCCGTTTGATCCGATTGCTGTGCTGGCCCAGGCGGAGGAAGTGACGGATATGATCGTCAGCCAAAAAGAGAAAGAGAATGCGAAGTAACCACCGGTCTCGGTGCTAACGCATGGAATGTGCCGGAGGGCATTGAATGGTGTATATGAAAAGGGCAAGGTCCGTGATGACGGACCTTGCCCTTGTTGTTGCATCAGGATTGCTTATAAATCAGGTTTAGCGTGCATCTGTGGTTGTGGGCTCGTCCGAGACTTTCAGTTTATCATTCAGGATACTGTCCTCCAGCACGCTGAATTTGTCCCCGTATACCTTCGTGATATGTTTTTCGCCCCATGCACAGAGATTATCCAGAATTCCGCTCAAACTCATGCCGTACTCGCTCAGCTCATATTCCACTTTAGGCGGTACTTGATTATGAATAATACGATTGATCACGCCATCGTCCTCGAGCTCCCGCAGCTGCTGCGTCAGCATTTTTTGGGTGATGTGCGGCATGAGACGCTTCAGCTCGCTGGTTCTTTTGCGGCCATGGGTCAGATGGCACAAGATGACACATTTCCACTTGCCACCAATTACTTCCAATGTTGCTTCGACGGCGATGTTGTATTTCTTCGCTTGCATATCCATCCTCCTATTTCTAATAGGCACTAAAAAGTACCTAGGGTACTGTCAGGTACCTACATTACAAAAAAGTACGTTCTTCACACAAAAACTGATATAGATCATAATAGCATTTGCCAGCTGGATTACACCATACTCAATATTTTTACAATATACAAGCAAGAGAATAGGATAGGGGGAAATATCTACACCATGACGATAGATAAAAAAAGAAGTTTGCTTGCGCTGCTTGCGCTTGCGGTCAGTGCCTTTGCCATCGGAACAACGGAATTTATCAGCGTAGGGCTGCTGCCGTTGATTGCCGAGGATATGAGTATATCCGTGACGACCGCCGGATTAACCGTATCGATGTATGCGCTTGGTGTTACCTTCGGTGCGCCGATCCTTACGTCGCTGACATCAAGGATGTCCAGAAAGACTTTGCTGCTGTGGATTATGATCATTTTTATCACTGGTAACAGCTTGGCAGCGGGTGCAGCTTCCATTGGTATTCTGCTAGCAGCACGCGTGCTTTCGGCCTTTTCTCATGGCGTATTTATGTCGATCGGCTCGATCATTGCCGCAAGCGTGGTGCCAGAGAACCGCAGGGCATCAGCGATCTCCATTATGTTTACGGGCCTGACGGTAGCGACGGTTACCGGCGTTCCGCTTGGTACGTTTATAGGTCAACAGTGGGGCTGGAGACTTGCTTTTGTCGCCATTGTCGTTGTCGGTATTGTTGCGCTGATCGCGAACAGTATCCTGGTCCCTTCGGACTTGCCTAAGGGAGAACGCACTTCATTCCGTGACCAGGCTAAATTGCTGACGAATGGAAGACTGCTGCTTATGCTCCTGATTACGGCCCTCGGTTATGGCGGGACCTTCGTCGTCTTCACTTATTTATCCCCATTGCTGCAGGATATAACAGGCTTTAAGGAAAATACGGTGGCCATCATCCTGCTTGTATACGGGATCGCCATTGCGGTCGGCAATGTGATCGGCGGAAAGGCAGCCAATCGCAACCCGCTTCGAGCACTATTCTATATGTTCATCGCCCAAGCGCTGGTGCTGATCACGCTTACGTTTACCGCACCGTTTCAAGTGGCCGGACTGATCACGATTATTCTCATGGGATTTCTGGCATTCATGAATGTGCCGGGACTACAGGTTTACGTCGTCATGCTGGCTGAGCGGTTTGCACCGGGGGCTGTGAATATGGCTTCCGCGCTGAACATTGCCGCATTTAATGCCGGCATCGCCATCGGCGCTTTTCTGGGCGGCTTAATCACGAATTCCATGGGCCTGATTCATACAGCATGGATCGGGGCGCTGATGGTGCTCGGCGCGGTCGCTCTCACCGGATGGAGCTTGAAGCTGGAACGGAAAGAGACGGAGATACCGAGTAAGCAAGCAGCCTAAATGATCATTTTATGAAGGGAGGTGATGTCTAAGCGTATTATCGGAGATACTACAATATAGGTTTAACTTATTCATAATCAAAAAAACGGAGGTTTATCAACATGACAGCACAACACTTACAAGATACAACCACTTTATATAATGGTGTCAACATGCCTTGGTTTGGACTTGGCGTATTTAAAGTAGAAGAAGGACCGGAGCTGGTGAATGCCGTTCGCACGGCCATCCAGCATGGATATCGGAGCATAGACACTGCCGCTATATACGGCAATGAAGAAGGCGTTGGACAAGGCATTCGCGAGGGCTTGGAAGCTGCCAGAATCAAGCGGGAAGATCTGTTTGTCACATCTAAAGTATGGAATGCTGATCTTGGTTATGAATCGACATTGAAGGCTTACGATGAAAGTCTGCGGAAGCTGGGTCTGGAATATTTGGATTTGTACCTTATACACTGGCCGGTTGAAGGGAAATATATAGAGGCTTGGAAGGCATTAGAAACGTTGTACAAAGAAGGTCGCGTGAAAGTCATTGGCGTGAGCAACTTCCAGATCCATCATATTGAGCAGTTAATGAAGGAGACCGAAACCAAACCGATGGTGAACCAGGTGGAATATCATCCCCGATTAACGCAAAAAGAACTGCAGGCGTACTGCCGGGCGAATGGAATTCAGCTCGAAGCATGGTCTCCATTAATGCAAGGACAGCTGCTGGATCAAGAGGATCTTCAGCGCATTGCAGAAAAGCATCATAAATCCATCGCGCAGATTATTCTTCGTTGGGATTTACAAAACGGTTTCGTCACGATTCCGAAATCAACCAAAGAACATCGGATTATCGAGAACGCGGCAATCTTTGATTTTGAATTGTCCGATGAAGAGATGCAGCGCATCGACAGCTTGAATCAAAATCACAGAGTGGGACCGGATCCGGACAATTTTGATTTCTAAGAAGTCTGGGTTATCGGCAAGAGTGGAAGTGTAATGAATATTGTGGCTCTCCTGCACCGATGTCACCATGACAGGATCGGGAGGGTCCATTCCTACATAACGGAAGGAGAGAGGATAATGAATCTGGATCTGAAGGGAAAAGTCGCATTGGTAACGGGTTCGACATCCGGCATTGGCAAAGCAATTGCCATGTCGCTTGCAGCCGAGGGAGCTTCCGTCATTATAAATGGAAGACATGAAGACAAAGTAAAGCAGACGATTCATGACATTCATACCGTGCATCCGGATGCCGAGCTGCGCTTCGTTGTGGCGGATCTCGGAACAGAAGAGGGCTGTCATCAAGTCAGGGAATCTGCTCCGGTTGTCGATATACTTATCAATAATCTGGGGATTTTTGAGCCTGCTGAATTTTTCGATATCCCGGATGCGGAGTGGTTTAGGTTCTTTGAGACGAATATCATGAGCGGTGTTCGGTTAACCCGGCATTATTTGAAGAACATGATCAATCGCAATGAAGGACGAGTTATATTTATCGCGAGTGAAGCGGCTGTCATGCCGTCCCAGGAGATGGCGCATTACAGCGCAACCAAGACGATGCAGCTCTCCCTCTCCCGAAGCTTAGCTGAGCTGACGACAGGTACCCGCGTAACGGTAAATACCGTCATGCCTGGCTCCACTCTTACGGAAGGCGTTGAAACAATGCTGAATACTCTCTATCCGAATAAGGACCTCACCATTGAAGAAGCCGAGCAGCGATTTATGAAGGAAAATCGGCCGACGTCCATTATTCAGCGGTTGATTCGTCCGGAGGAAATTGCCGATTTTGTGACTTATCTTAGCAGTCCCAAATCCTCTGCAATCAACGGCACAGCGCTCCGAATTGATGGGGGTTTGGTACGAAGTGTATTTTGAGTGTGCCAGTGATTTGCGCTGGTATTATCGTTATGAACGGCATTCCGGCTTAGAGGATGTGGGTTTGACATCGTGTAAGTCAGCAAGCTCATCAATATCATCGTCAAGATTGATAGGTCCTTTTAAAAACCGTGTAAATCGCGGTTTTTTTGTTGGGAAGATCTGATTGAGCATTCACCATTCCATTATTTCAACATATGAAAAATTCATAATAGAAAAAACAACACTATTATGTCATCTAGATACTCCTCACGTATTCCGCCATACAACTTCACTAAGAGACATAACAAGTTTAAAAGGTGGTTAAACGCTGTGCCAGCTGAAAACGGTTATTGGATTTTTCGGTTTTGAATCAAACAGATATTGAACATGATCACTGGTTTGTCATTAAGGACCCGGACGGAAACTTGCTGATGCTATGCCAGGAGTAATATAAGCTGGCTTATCGTCAATGCTTAAATATTTTGCGGAAACGAAAAAGCTGGCTGAACTTAGTATCCCATTACAGGCGTCATATGCCGAAGCAGGAATCGAGTATGAAGGATCATTTGTTTGTTGAGGAAATGCTGCAGCAGCTAACGCCAAGTGACAGGAATTTGTTCATACTCCGATCGTTGGAAGGGTACGAGTATGCCGAACTCAGCGAGCTTCTGGGCATAACGCAAGGAACGGCCCGGAAGAGAGTGGAGCGCATCCGAAAACAGAGGAAGAACTTTTTAGCGAAGGAGGAAGAACAAAGTGTCGAGAAACTTGGGTACCGATGAAAGAGAGATTGAACGTTTTATTCAATTAAACCAGTCAGAGCTTGAAAAAATTGATGTGCGAGGCGCGGCCGTCTATGCTGCAACCAATAAAGTGGAATTAATCGACAAGGAGGGGAATGTTCTTCTCCACAGATGCTGAGGTCGAGCAAGAGATTCAAAAGATCAAAAGTCAATTGTCAAGTGAAGAGGGCCAAAGGCTATACTACGGATCAAAAGAAAAGCATAAGGAAAAAGGACGCTCTGAACACGGCTTAGTCATTCAGGGTTCGTATAGTTACGATACTATTGAGCAGTTTAATACCGAGTTAAAGAAATTTAGCGGCGTTGTTTTACAGGCGCCTGCGCCATTAGGGCCTATGAACGGATTTTCTTTCGAAAAAGCTACCGTTCTTACGAACAACCGGGACAGCGGTCGGGTATATAACAAAGACAAACTGGATTTTGATGCCTTAACGTATGTTAAGACTGCATCCGGGAAAGAATTCGGCTACGAAATTATCCCAGTGACCAAAAAGGCGCATATGATTGAGCTGAACTTCGTAAATGAGGAGCAGCACCATTTTAAATATTCCATTTTTGCTTCGGAGGGTGTCGTTACAGGTCATACCTATGTAAAAGACATTTCTGACGGTTCGAAGAAAACGATCCTTGGGAAAGAAGTTTACTTCTCACATGACAAGGGTACCGGGAAAATTTTCGCCACGTGGACGAATGGAACTTTCACAAAAGATGGAGTGGATTATTTGTGGAATAGTCAGGTATCAAGCGAAGATGCTACCGAAGTGGAATTGGTACAATGGATCGAGGAAGTTATGAAACAGTCCCCAACCTCATAAGTTTGGAAGAGCCGCGTAAGCTGAGAGCTTGCGCGGCTTTTCGTCAGAATGGATAGATCCTTACGAAGAACCGCGTAAAACGCGGTTTTTTTGTTGTTAAGATTTGACTGAATCTACACTAGGTGTTTACGTATCTTAGAAATAAACATAATATGTAGTTGTTGGGAAAATGGAATTAGCTCTGAGAGAAGGTGCTAAATTCAACTCGCTAAAGGAGGAGAACGAATGAGAATCAAAAGGAGGAGAATTTTTAATCTCTCAGCGTGGATCGCTCTGCTAACGATCTTACTCGCTCCTGGAAAAGTAATCATCGAGGGTGAAGACGTAGCACGTATTGAATATGGTTTTCCATTTAGATTCATTATTAAGTATTACCCGAATCATATGTCCAATTCTTTAGATACCAATCCTTGGTTAATCCAAGATATTCAGATTCAATTGTTATTGTATTTCTTCAATGTGATGCTGATTTATGGGATTATCCATATCATTTTGACTATCAGAAAAAGAATGAAGAATGGTTGACATGAGTTTGGGAAAAAACGGAGTGACTATTCCATTAGGATAGACGGAAGAAGATGCGCAATAAATGTGCATCTTCTTTTTTTATTTGATTTATTTAATTTTATAGACATAAATAAATATATCTATTATATTAATAGACGTAATTAAATGTTGTGAGTATAAATTTTATAAAAATGAATATTCACTGTGGGAGGTTGAACATAATGACGGAGCAGCATAAGGTTCATTCTTATCCGGTCACACCGCAAGATCGCATGAATTATTTGCTGGGAGTGTATTCGGCAGTACAGCAAATTGGCATCGTATTGAAATTCTCCGGGCAGCTTGATACTGACTTGTTAAAGCAGGTCTTACAGCTCACGCTTAAGAAGTATCCCATTCTGAGCTGCCGTTTTGTGGAGGATGAGATTCCGTATTGGGATAGATTCACTGGCAGAATTGAGGAATCTATTTTAAACGTTAAATTCTGTACTACAAGCGAAGAAGCTACTATGTTAAAAGCACATCTCGCTGAGCCCATGGAGTGGATATCAGGGCCAATGGTCCAGGCTACATTATTCAGGTCTGTATGTGATGTACTGTGCATCAAGATCTCGCATTTATGTTCGGATGCAGCAGGACTGAAGGAATATACCCATTTGTTAGCTTCCTTGTATACTCGCCTGTACAAGAAGGAGCCATACGAGCGAATTGAGAAAGAACTGCTTGGAGAGGAAGCGGGCTTTCGCGATCAAGGACCGCTGTTCGCCGCAGCAGGGATTACGGATATCTCATCGTTTCCTCTTCAGGAGCCGGGAACGGCTTCGCTCTGGTCTTTCCCTTCCACACTTGATAATCACGCTCCGGCAATCACAACCCGGACACTGGATAGGGAGCAGATGATCGGGCTGATTAGTATCACAAAAGCAAACGGAGCAACGGTTAATGACGGATTACTTGCTAGTTATTTTCGTTCCATCGCTAAACAGGCCATCTACATGGAACCACGCACCATAGAGAAGGCCATTGGCATCACGGTCGATCTGAGGCGTTATTTGCCGAACCGAACTACAGGAAACCTGTGTAATTTGTCTGCCATGGAAATGCCCGCCATCGAGATGGATGAAAATGATTCGTTTGAAGCAACGCTGTATAAGGTGAAACGTGCTATGGATATCATCAAGGAAAATAAACCTGGCCTCTCTTCTGCGGTAGGGATGGAAAGAATGGCTTCTATGCCGCTGTCATCGGCAAAAGCGATGTTTGGTAGTCAGGTGGAATTAGCCAAGCAGGCCCAAATGGCATTGCCCTTGTTGACGAATCTGGGCATAATTTCGAAGTCATCCATTTATTTTGGAGATGCCGAAGTGGTAGAGAGTTATATGACGGCGCCTATTATGTACTCTCCATTTTTTAGCATGGGGGCCAGCACTTATCAAAACACGCTTACCTTATCCGTTGGTTATCACACTCCAGCCGTTTCAGAGCAAGCAGTCAGTCGGTTATTGGATGACATGATCAGCGAGTTCACTACAAACGCTTAAGAACTTGAAATCGTCTTTATCTTTACCGCAAAAGAAGAGCAGTTCTGGTATATCCAGAACTGCTTTTTTATATTCAGAGAGTAATATAATTTACTATTCAAAGTAATTATTTATTGACTTTTGGAGTAATATAAATTACCTTATAAAGTAACAAGATAGAATTGCTCGATTGCATACTACATTCATTTTGGGAGCAAAGGAGGATATCAGATGTCTACGATACATATGTTAAAACCGGATATTCACACGCTGCATGGATTTTTCAGCAGGGAGTTGGAGCCGGCACTATATATTCAGCCGGGGGATACGGTGATATATCAAACGCTGGATGCGGGTTGGGGACTTGAGAAGCGGTCGGCTCCAGGGCAGCCGAGAACCAAGTTTACGGAGCGGAAGGCAGAGCGGCAGGAGAGGGAGTTTGGTCATGCGTTGATGGGACCCGTCCATATTCATGGGGCGAAGCCCGGGGGTACATTGGAAGTCCAGATCAACGAGATTCTTCCCGGATCGTGGGGGTGGACATCTGCCGGAGGCTTTCCCAGCTATTGGAACGAGAAACTGGGAATGGCCGATTGCGAGGAAGTCTTATTGGATTTTGAATTGGATACAAGAGCGATGATCGCCCGGAGTCAGTTCGGAAATTTCAAATACAGTGTTGGCCTGAAACCGTTTATGGGGATAATGGGCATGCCGCCTCCGGAAAAAGGTCAGCACTCGACATTTGTACCGCGTCCTTATGGAGGCAATCTTGATTGTAAGGAGCTAACCGCTGGCAGTACGTTGTACCTGCCGATTTCTGTAGATGGCGGGCTGTTCTCGACAGGCGACGGCCATGCAGCACAGGGAGATGGTGAAGTCAGCGGACCCGCACTGGAATGTCCCATGGAGAAGGTGAGTCTCACATTTCAAGTCCATGATGATATGCCATTAACGATGCCCAGAGCTAAAACAAACACAGGCTGGATTACGATGGGTTTGCACGAGGACCTGGATGAAGCGATGTGGATAGCCTTAAGCGGGATGCTGGATCTGATGACCGAGCTTTACTCGATTTCAAGAACGGAGGCGTATGCCTACGCCACCTTGGTTGTAGACCTGCGGGTCACTCAGATCGTGAATATTGTAAAGGGTGTGCATGCATATTTACCTTTTGACGCGATGAGATAGAGGAGAAGGTATTTCCCTGCTGAGAGAAATGATCTTGAAGATATATTCATTCCTATCATACTAAGGAGGACATATCGATGAACTTATATGAAACGATGGTTAATAACAATGGGGTTCTTATTCATGTCACGGAGGTGCATCGAGAACTCCGGAACGAACAGGTTCCGCTGGTCATTATTCCGGGGCTATCCGAGTCATCTGAAGATTATCTCTCGATTATGGAAAAGCTGTCGCCGAGGCATATGGTTGTCATAACGCTCCGCGGCCGGGGCCAAAGTGAAACTCCTGATTCGGGATATACGTTGGACGATCATATTAGCGACATCGAGGCCGTCATCCGGCATCTTGGACTTCATTCATTCGTTCTCATGGGTTACTCCCGGGGAGTGTCCTATCAGTTAGGCTACGCCGTGAAGAATCCTGAACGCATTCAAGGGCTGATCATCGGGGACTATCCAGCGGTTCATACCAAGCTACCAGAGGGATGGGTAGAGTTCTTAGCCTCGCTTCCGCCTTGGAGAGGAAAAGCGCTCTTTGATCGGATGAAACCACAGACATTACACGAGCTGCAGAAGGAGTCTGAGAAGGTAGAGCTGTGGGATGAATTGGCTCATTTGACTTGTCCCGTGCTGGTGATCCGTGGCGCTAAACCCAATTCCGCGTTATCATTAGAAGCAGCGGAACATTACAAGACAGTGCTGCCTCAGGCACAAATTATAGAATTTGAGCAGCATGATCACAATATTTTTGAACCGGATGCGGATATGTTTATCCGAACGGCCAATTCTTTTATGAGCGAAATTAGAAGTAACCATTAATCTACTATTAAAAGGGTGTACGCATGTGGATCATTTGAAGCTTAATGTATCACTTTTACGACAAAGGGTTCCGAACCTGACCAGCGCAGCCAAATCTGTTGGACTACGGCCAGCTACGGTCTCCAATCTGTGTACCGGGAAGATCCCTGTGGGACGTGCGGAAGTCCGTACGATTGCTGCTCTGGCATCCTTGGCTAAATGCAGCCTTGATGAATTGATTCTGCGCGGCGAGCGGGTAGACATGATCGAGACAGGCATCAAGCCGCTTGATCTGTTTGCTCCTCTGGCAAAAGGGGGCACCGTCGGGCTGGTTGCCCGTCCCGGCATGGGACAGCTGGTGCTGCTTAGCGAATTGTTTCATCACTTCAAGCAGGAAGGTTATCTGACGATCATTCTGAAGCCTGAAGGTGAATATCCCGGGTTGCAGGAGCTGCTGGATGATACTGAACGGATTGTCTATTCAATCGAAGAAGCCTATTCAATTGTGGCAGATACGAGTGCCAGTCGCGAGATCGTATTTGCTGCGGACCGGGAGCATGTCTTGACGGGCAAAATCTACGATCTTCAGGAACGTTTCCAAGAGGAAGGCATAACGCAGATTACAACTTTTCTGGTGGATCTTAAAGGCGCCGTTGTTGACGAAGATTTGCCTTACGGGCCACTGGAGACGCTCTGGTATTTCGATGCCGACCTTGCGGCAAGGCAAATGTTCCCGGCTGTGAACCCGTTATACTCCACATCATCCGTCCTGGAAGGTGTTCATCTGGAGCAGAACCACCTATCTATCCAGCAGCGGGCCCAGAAGCTGCTGCGCCGTTATCGCGAGCTCCGTTCCTTGGTTCAGGTACGTGGTATGCAGGCCATTCCGGCGTCGGAGACAGAAGTTTACGAGCGAGGTGAACGGCTTGAGGCGTATCTAACGCAGCCTTTTTTCGTTGCCGAGGCTTATACAGGATTGCCGGGGGAGCGGGTGCCGCTGCAAGATATGCTGCAAGATGTTCAGGCGATTCTGAATGGCAGCATGGATCATCGGACGGTGAGAGATTTAACCTGGATTGGGACTATAAAATAGAGGTTTTCAATCGTGGTAAGTTGATACATTCACTTTACCCATCGGGTTAGTTTGTATTTTTTTATTATTCCGACCAATATACTTCATTTGTCCCATAGCTGACAGATATAGTCCGGTATATAATATGGTCTAGTTCTTGCTACACAAGGATATCGAGAAGGCTGATGTGTATGCTTTGTTGATTGCTTGATTATGGAGGAACTAGAACATACATAGAGGAGAAATGGGAATGAAGAGAAAAGGTTGGCTTATCGCATTCGCTGCGACCGTACTGTTACTGTTTATTTTAATTCCGGTTCAGCAGTCCTACAGCGCAGAGGGAAATCCATCGGCGGCAGCGATCACACAGAGCGCTCTGAACGATCAGTTTCACTTGGATCATGTCGTAAAGATTTATGTGCCTTCGACCGTGAAGGGAGATATTCCGATTACGGATGCTGCTCATCAGAAGTTTGTAGATCAGACACTGAAGCAGTTGTCCACTTGGTTTGGCGGGGCGACTGCGATTCCAGGTGAAGGAGCGTGGGTGGACAACAGCAAAACGTTGATCAAGGAAAAAGTGACGATTGTTTACGCTTTTGCCGAGAAACTGGATAAGAATTCGCTCAATCAGGTGGTGGACTACGCGAAGAAGCTCAAGGACGATCTCGCACAAGAAGCGATTTCGCTTGAGGTTGACGGCAAGCTGTATTTTATTGAATAGTGACATTTAACTGAATAACGATGAGTAAGAGGAGATCTCCTAGCAGTCTGCCATGCAGAGCAGGGGACCTCCTCTTATTGTCTATTAATAGAGATACCTCCACAGATAGAAGGTCGCGTAGGACTCCCAATTCGCCCAGGCGGCTGACAACTCTAATATCTCCTTCTTGGTCGGCTTTGCTTCCAAGCCCATGAGGTGTTTGATGGCATTATGCAGCCCAACATCGTCGATGGGAAAAGCATTGGGAATGCGCAAGCAGCGCATCAGCACATAGTTAGCTGTCCACGGGCCGATGCCGCGGATGCTGACCAATTGTTTCTCCGCTTGTTTCAGGCTGCCTGCTGCAAGCAACTGCTCTTTCGTTAATTCCCCATCTGCTATCAGCTTCGCTACCCCGATGAGATACTCACATTTTTTCAATGTCATTCGCAGACCAGCCAGGTCTTCAACTTGCAATCGAGCAATGTCTTCAGGCTTCGGAAATAACCAAAAAACTTCATTTTCACACTCTACGCTGTGGCCGAAGGCTTCAACGAAACGTCTCTTTAATGTGTAAGCATAAGCCAGGTTAATTTGCTGTCCGAGAATTCCCCAGCACAAGGCTTCAAACAGATCAGGAATGCCCATGTTGCGAAGTCCGTAGAAGGATAGGATTGCTTGACTGAGCAGTGGATCTGTCTCAGCCATCGTATAGAACGGTACGAGATCCGTATTTAAATCGAACCAGTCCCGAACATAGGCCGCTACTTCGGCCCGCTTAACTGAATCGGTTGGTGCGGTGTCTCCCAGAAAACGAACCATGATGGCCTGTTCTTGAGGCGCTTCGCTGACTTCAATCACAGCAATGTCCTCCCCGAGCGGGATTGCCCGGCAGATGCTGTTGTTTCGTATTAGGTACAGGCATTCGTTTGGCGATCTTTGCAGATAATGGAGATTCTGCGTAAAGCTGAATTCCTGCGGCACGAACAGCTTTATTGAATGGACCAGGTCCTGCCAGCTGTCAGAGGGAAGCTGGTCATGTCTGGTATGGTGATTGTTGCAATGAGTCTGGTTGGGTTCCTGCATGGTCATCGTTTCCTTTCGGTTCCTATTCTCTTCTACACTAGTTGTACCATAACTATGAATGCTATCATTTTGTTATCTTGCTCTTCTATTCCAAAAAGCGTACAACAAGACGATCCTGTGGTTATAATGTTAGCGGAGGTGAGGTTACGTGGCAGAACGCATTAAGCCAACCGAAGACCAGTGGAAGGCCATTATCCATAATGACAAAGAAAGTGACGGCAAGTTTTTCTATGCGGTGCAGACTACCCGAATCTTCTGCAGGCCCTCCTGCAAGTCCAGACCTCCAAGGTTTGAAAATGTCCGCGTGTTTCAATCGGCCGATGAAGCGAAAGCGGAGCACTTCAGGCCATGTAAAAGGTGCAAGCCGACGGGTGAGCGTCTGCCCGATCATGAATGGATTGAACTTGTCACGGAATATATCACCCATCATTATACAGATCATCTGACACTAGCGGTATTGGCGGATGTGAGTCACGGCAGTCCATACCATTTGCATCGGATATTCAAGCGCGTCACCGGGTTAACTCCGATGGAATACATTCAGAACTATCGAATCGATCAGGCGAAGGAGCTTCTTAAGCATTCCAGCCTGGCGATCTCTGATATCGGCTCAAGGGTGGGCCTGGAGAATCCGGCTTATTTTATCACGTTATTCAAGAAGAAGACGGGGCTAACCCCCCTTAATTATCGAGGACAATATTCAAAAAATACGAGTACGGAGGTGCACGACCATGAAGATTAATCATTCAACTATAAGCTGGACTCTGCTGCATCATGATCAATGGAATGTATATATAGCTGCTTCAGAGCACGGATTATGTTACGTGGGTTCACAGAATAAGCCGTTTGATGAGCTGGCGGATTGGGTTAAGGTAAAATATCCAGCTAGTGAACTTGTACAGGACGATGCAAAACTGCAGCCGTTTGCCGCCGAGCTCGTGGAGTATTTTCAGGGAGCACGTACTCGATTTGAGATGGCTATGGATTATAAGGGGACCGCTTTTCAAAATGCGGTATGGAATGCGCTGTGCCAGATCCCATATGGACAGATCTTCACGTATTCGGACATCGCCAGCCAGATCGGAAAACCGGCGGCTGTTCGAGCCGTAGGGGCGGCTATCGGGGCTAATCCGCTGCTAATTACCGTGCCTTGTCACCGGGTGATCGGCAAAAGCGGTGCCTTGACGGGATATCGCGGGGGACTGGACATGAAGACTCGACTGCTGGAACTGGAGCGAGAGGATGTCTCATTGAGGGAGACAATGGAGTATGCCTAAATCGTTACCAAAGTGTATAGAAGAGCTGGATTGGCAGGCCTTACAAGCAACGTTGGATGAGCAGGGATATGCTGTACTTCCAAAGCTGCTGCTGTCTGAAGAATGTACAGACATGATGAACAGCTATTCGGATGAGGAACGGTTTCGCAGCACGATCCATATGGAGAGGTACCGGTTCGGGCGGGGAGAATACAAGTATTATCAAGCACCGCTACCGGAATTGCTGCAGCAGCTTCGCGAGGGCTTCTATCCCGAGCTTGCGCTGACGGCTAATCGCTGGTTGACCCAGCTTGGCCATGAGGAGAGGTACCCGGTGAGCTTAGATGAGTATCTGGAGATGTGCCATGAGCAAGGGCAGGAGCGCTCAACGCCGCTGATTTTGAAATATGAGGAGGGCGGCTATAATTGCTTGCACCAGGATTTGTACGGAGATGAGTTCTTCCCGCTTCAAGTGGTGTTTGTGCTTAATAAGAAGGAAATAGATTTCACTGGCGGAGAGTTCCTGCTGATGGAACAGCGGCCGCGGGCACAAAGCCGGGGACATGTGATCACCTTGGAACAGGGAGCGGGGCTGATCTTTCCGACCAGCCATCGTCCTGTTGAGGGAATGCGCGGGTATTATCGGACTACACTCCGGCATGGCGTCAGCACGATCACGTCGGGGACAAGATACAGTCTAGGGATTATTTTTCATGATGCTAAGTAAGGGGGCATAAGGGTGCTCATTCATTCGTTATGGATGTAAGGAGGGAAATAGTATAATAGAAGAAAGTGTAGAAATGGGGTGTCCAAGGTGAATCATGAGGTGCTCTATAAAACGCCGAAGACCCTGCTCAATAAAGGAACGGGATTCCTGAATGGATACAGCCATACCTTAAATCCGTATACGGGCTGTACCTTCGCTTGCTCTTATTGTTATGTCCGGCAAATGCCGGTATCGTTATTTCGGAAACAGGAATGGGGAAGCTGGGTTGATGTGAAGCTCGAGTCTTCTGACATCCTGCTTAAAGAGCTGCAGCGTGCCAAGTCCAAAGGACCTGTCACGATATTCATGTCATCCAGCACTGATCCGTACCAGCCGATTGAGGCCAAGGAAGAAGTGACCCGCGCTCTGCTGGAGACTATGGTTAGCGAACCGCCGGATTTTCTGTTGGTTCAAACGCGCAGTCCACTGGTCCGCCGAGATATCGATCTGCTGCAGCAGTTAGGGGAACACGTGCGGGTGAGCATGACGGTCGAAACGGATCGTGATGACATACGCAAGCATTTTACGCCGTCAGCTCCACCTATCCAAGCCAGACTAAAAACCCTCGAGCTGCTAAGGGACGCGGGGATTCCCGCTCAGGCAGCTATTGCCCCCGTGCTTCCGAGCACGGAAGATTTTCCTCATTTGCTGAGACCGCTCGTTCATCGTGTGTGTATCGACGATTATTTTATGGGGGACGGCAGCGGCGGTAAACGGACGAAGCGGCTGCCAGTTCAGGCGCTGTATGAGGAGCTTGGTGAGGAACAATGGTATAATCCTGCATCATATAAAGTGGTCTACGACCGTTTTAGCAAGGTATTTCCGAAGGAGCAGTTATTTGTAAGTCAGAAGGGGTTTGAGCCTTAAGGTGTGGATAGACTATTGGGTCTAGCAGATCAGTAATCAGTAGAGTAGGTATTTCAAGGATAGAAAAAGTACCGGCCAGAGCGGGGAGATCGCTCCTGGTCTTTTTTGTTGTGTCTGAGGGATGCTGATAGTTGTGTAATGTGATTGTTATTCTCTTAACATTCAAACGAATTGGAGGATTCCGTGAGACGGACCCGGGTATGATGTATTATGGTGTTAGGATACGTTATGATGGTGTACTACCATTACGTTAAAAAGGAGAAAATTTATGAATACTACTAAGTGTATTGAAGATATTTTAGTAGATAGATTCGCTCAGCTTGGGTTTAATTATGAGAAGTCAGATACGGGTTGGAATTTTACTAGAGAGATTGATGGGGTAGAGGAACTCATCGAAATTGAAAAAAACGAATGTTATAAAAATGCTATAAGTTGTGAGTATCGGAAGGGTACTTCCTCTCGAAGGTGGATACATATGCAATAAGCTACTGTTTTGGAGAAATTATAAAACAGAACATTGATGCAAAGTGGGAGTTTAGTTCAGAAGATGGGCAGGTTATTAAAAAAATTGCAGGTAGAAAAAACGTTGAACTCAAACCATATATTCTAGTCAGGAACATTCATGACCAGAGTCCCGGACCATACAGCAATGGTTCCGAGGAACAATGTTTATTTGAATAATAAGGAGGCCTGGTTGCTGCACAAGAAGCAGGGTGTATTAAAGTTCTTGTCACAACAGGATCTGGTCAGAGGGACCTTGAACAATATAGAAATAATAGTTTTTGGTGGTTGGTTAGAAGCTTACCCTGACTTTATCGCTAAGAATGTAAATGAAGCCGTGAAATGGATATTGGAAAATAGCAGCGAAGAATAATGACTAGCCCTAATATTTATATTGAATGGCTTCCACAGTCTGGTAGCCCTATGTATAATTATGGAAGGTAATCGGTCGATAATCCCCTTAACCTAGTGCAGTATTTTAAGTAGGCAGACAGGTCGTGACCATTATTCATCTGAAAAGAGGTGACTCTGTGGAAATCATATTCATTCGTCATGGACATGGTGAACATCTCGAAGACTACCCTGATCGTTTACATACCTTACATCCGAGCCTTACGGAATTAGGAAAATTGCAGGTGAGCCAACTACGTGAACAATTTGAATGGACTAGCGATGACATGATCGTTGTGAGCCCGACAAAACGAACGATAGAAACGGCTCATATCCTTACGAACCACACTAATTTCATAATTTCTCCTCTTGTAGGTCCGAGAATGTTCCCGCTTCATCCGGAGTTTCCTACATTGATGTGTGATCAGATTTACTCAAGAGATGAGCTTGCTGGCCTTCATCATGGAATTGAAATCCTTGACTTCGGTTTGGACTGCTGGCGTGAAGGAATTAATACAATGGATCAGAAGCTTTTTGAGACATATGCCTTGTTATTATTAAGCTCGTGCCAAGAAAGGCAGAAGCGCCTCATCATCATTTCCCATGATGGCACGATCACAAATTATCGTATGTTGTTAGGGGAACATGGACTGACAAGGGGAGATTTCCTTGGAGAAGCCGGAGTACATAAAACGAAATGGTTTCTCGATCGAGACCCGAAAAGGGATTCAGTTTGATGTACTTGTCAAAATCCAAACCAGAATAGGAAGGTTTCAGATGGATTTAAATCAAAGAAAACAATGGAATGTGAATCATAAGAAACTGACAAACATCATTTTGAAACCAGCTGAGCATCAGGCTGCTGTGGATTTGTTTCTGAAGCAGCATAGTTTGCTGCATGCATCGGAGATGAGTCATTCACCCGTTGCTACGTTGGAAGATGAATTAGTGACGAATCTGGGAGAAGAAACGTGGCGAACTATCCTGTATCGGCCCCGGATACGAAGAATTCGATTATATGGCATATGTGGCATATTACCCGAATTGAAGATATGACCATGAATGTACTGGTCCATCACGACCAGCAAGTTTGGCACTTGGGAGGATGGGGCAAGAAACTTCAAACCCATTATGCGCATTCGGGAAATGAAATGACAGAAGCCGAGATTGCTGATTTAAGTGCGAAACTGGATATTCAAGCTCTTATGGAATATCGTAGGGAAGTTGGACGTAAAACTCGTGAAATCGTGAGCTGCTTATCCCCAGGTGATTTTAAGCAGAAAGTCGAAGCCAACAGAATCAATGAGCTTAAAGAGCAAAATGCTGTTAAGGACGAAGCTTTATGGTTGCTTGATTATTGGGGGTATAAAACGATAGCAGGATTAATATTGATGCCAGCAACAAGACATATCTTCTTGCATCTGAATAAATCGATACGCATTAAACATAGAATGCAAAAAGCCAAGAAAGCTCTACATCTCGTGGAAAGCGCTAACATCTAGTAATATCGTATGGAGGTTTCTCTACAATAAAAGGGAGATGGGAACCATGGGTTCAAGAATTATGCACTTAATCATAGCCAATCGAATCGCAGAAAGCTTGTCAATCGAAGAGCGAACATCATTTTTGGTGGGAAGCGTTGCTCCAGATGCGGTCTCGACTAAAAACGAATCCCACTTCTTCCAAGGTGAGGTACAGAACTATACAAGGTATGTTGATTATGAGGGGTTTTTAGATACATACCAATCGGAGAGGAGTAGTCCCTATGTATTGGGTTATTACACACATTTAATTGCTGACGATATTTGGTTAAGAGGGTTTAATCTTCCCTGGCTAAGAAACAGAATGGAAGCTGATCCACAATTATATGATGTATCTCATCAGGATTTTCGATTATTAAACGGTAAATTATTGGAGCATTATGGATGTACAGATGAGCTGAAAAGAGTGCTTAGTCATGTCCCAGCTATCGTGGATTTGGAAGAGGTCAAGCGTGAAGACGTGAAAAGCTTCATACCCTATGTACTAGGTGATATGGAATACGACAAGGATGCAATAAACGAAGACCTGCGTCTTTTTACGATGGTACAAATTATCGGCTATATCGAGACAGCGGTTGAATTGGGGATCATGAAATTAGAGCCTGTTCTGAGCACGATGGAAGCGGGCAGAAGCCGGATATAATCTGATGCTGAATGCGAATGTATAACAAACAACATGTAATGATTATATGAAAACAGAGGATTCTATGAATAACATTAACTATAAAGTATGGACCTTATGCATGATCCAAGATGGAGATCGGGTTCTCATGCTGAACCGAAATCATGATCATTTCCAGGGGTATATTCCACCCGGCGGGAAACTGGAGTTTCCAGAAAGTCCTGTTGAAGGGGCTATAAGAGAAGTTAAAGAAGAGACCGGATTAGATGTAAGAAATCTACGATTCAAAGGGATTTATGAATATGTGAATGAGAAAGCAAGAGATCGACATATCATATACAACTATTTGACCCGGGAGTTCTCTGGAGAATTAATAACAGAATCTGAAGAAGGAAATCCAGAATGGATTCATATTAACGAACTTGAATTTGTGCCCATGCAGACATCCATTAGAAGGAGGATTCCGTATTTTTTTAAGGAAGGCACCTTTGAAATACATGTAGTGTGGGATGAAGGGGAGAAGGAAGTACATATTAGAGAAACTTAGTTCAACTTTTTTACTTATTCAACAACAAGGACCTATTTTTAGACTTTGGAGATATAACGGAGAACATATGACATATGATGAGAATTGGGGTTATAACATGATAGTAGAGTTAAATAAAGAAGAGTATTACAAAATAAGTTATATTGCTGATCAGTGTAAGAACATCGAGGTCAGAGCAGTGGTACAGGGGAACAACCCGGGACGTGTCTATGTAGATCGGGAAACCGAACCAACAGCGGCCTTGATTTGGATTCAAGGTCAACAAGGGTTTCAGATTGTTGGGGATCCGCAGAGTGAAGGTTTTTTAACAGGCTTGAACGACTATATGATCACTCACGTTGAACCTGTGCTAAAGAAGCAAAATATCAGCGTCGTGGAGATGGGTGCGAACTTGGATACATGGGATAGCACGATCTCTACCATATTTAATAACCGCAATGTTCTAAGCGATATTCAACATGTATTTTATTCAGAGGGCAATTTACTAGCGAGAAGACCTGACTTGTCTGATCCTCCTGCCATACATAGAATCGATAGAGACCTGCTGGAATCAAGACGATTGGACAACCATTCATTTTTGGAGAAGAAGCTGCTTCATTTTTGGGATTCCATGGATGCCTTCTTACAGCAAGGCTTCGGGTATTACGTCGAAGAAGATAATAATCTAGTGAGCTTATGCTTCTCAGCTTTTGTTGCCGGTCAAACGCATGCGATCGACATCGAAACCATTGAAGGATATAGAAAAAGGAATTATGGCGTGCAAGCAGCCACAGCCTACGTGAAAGAATGTAGTCAAAAAGGAATTCAACCTTATTGGGACTGCTCTCCGGATAATACAGGGTCTATTCGAATTGCCGAAGGGATTGGTATGATCCCGGATTTTGATTACAGAATATTCTGGTATGGTATAACGTAACAACAGGTTTCTATCTATAAGGCGGCTGTCTCTCGGTAGGAAAGGGGGCAGTTGCCCTTTTTTATTCTCAAAATAAGTATTTGCTGGTTCAATGCATGAGATTATGGGTAATGATGGGGAAATTTTGGAAAGGTATGAGGATGAATTCATGAACAGGAAATGGTTGGTTATCTTTGTCTTTGGATTGTTATTGTTAGCACTGGCAGGCTGTACTTCGAAAGAGAAGGAGCCTGTGGCTGATCAAAAGATGGAGACGGCAGAGCAGGTGAACAAAGAATCTACTGAATCGGTGGTCGAGGAAGACTCCCGAGATGATCATATAGAAAGGCTGTATCAGGAGCTAAAAGAACAATTTCCGGCTGATCTGGCAGGCTGTGAGCAGGAGGATGTAAAGAAAGAAGGAGAATGCAAGAAGCCGTCATCATTGAATGGAGATTTAAAAGAGAACATTAACATACAGATTATTCTGGACTCTTCCAAAAGTATGGATCAGAAGCTGGATGGTCGGATGAAGATGGAAATCGCCCAAAAAGAGATTGCCAGGTTCGCCAGTCGATTCCCGAAGCAAGCCAATGTGTCTCTACGAGTATATGGTCATGAGGGAGCTAATGATTTGGCACTGAAGGAGGCTTCCTGTGCCGCCACGGAGACGGTATATCCATTTCAGCCTTATGCGAAGGAAGAGTTCAAGGAAAACTTAAGTCAAATACAGCCAGCGGGCTGGACAAACATAGCAAAAGCGTTAGAAGAGGCCAAGGAGGATTTTGCAGACTACGATAGTGTGACCAATACCAACATTATCTATTTGGTTACAGATGGATTGGAGACCTGTGGTGGCGATCCAGCAGCTGCGGCAGCTGCCTTGGCGGAGTCAGGAATCGAGGGTGTTGTGAATGTCATTGGATTTGATGTATCGGAGAGTACAGAGAGTCTAAAAGAAATCGCTGCTCAGGGGAAAGGAAAGTATTTTGATGCCAGGAATGCAGAGGAGTTACAAAAGATTTTTGAGGAATCCTTCGATTGGGTTGCATGGACCCAGTATTATAACTGCATATGGCTCAAGGAAACAAATTACAGCAATTCCATCTGGATCAAAGAAACACAGGTGGCTAACTGTAAGTGGGTGGAGCTGACCAATCAGACAACTAAAATACATGCAGAGGTGCAGTTCCGGAAGGCTCGCAATGACGAGGAAGCCAAGGCCTACGGGGAAGAGGTAATTAAGCGGGTTCGAGCAGAAAATGATGCGTTAGTCAAACAAATACGAGAGCAAAAAGATTCAATTGTCGATGAAACTTGGGAAGAGCGTGATAAGGCGGTCAGGGATAGCAGGAAGGAAAGGGAGAACAATATGAACCCATAGCAATCAAGAGTGAAGTGAGGCTCCAATGCAGGAGTTATGAGAGGATGGCTCTGCTGCAAATGCAGCGGGGCTTTCTTTTTCTTATATTACGAATAGCTAAAGAGGATATTCATGAGGTATAAATACGGTATACTTCTTATAACAAGATTAATGAGGGATGAAATATGAACACGTTCCGTATAAAGAATATTTTTAAGCAAGTTATGAAAATCATTTTAGTTATTGTCATCCTATTGTTTATGATGTTGTTCTTGTTTGAAATCATATTTTTTGTTAGCTTATGGTATTCGGAAACATATATGTGAATAAACGAAGATGTATTGTTTAATGGGAGGGAATTTATGAGAAGCAAATTAGAAGAAGATATAATATCGACAGCAGAGAGTTTTAAGAATAACTTTTCCGACAAGGGAAATCTTGATTTGAGCATTGAAAGCCTACAGATTGTTGAGGATATTTTAGACGAGTTGTGTGATTATGAACTTGAAGAGGACCATGTAAACTCGGTTTCTTCTATGGTGGGGTGTTACATTATGGAAGTCGCAAGAAGAATACATGGCGGGAAATATTATTGGAGTGAAGAGAGAAATCAACCTGTATTTGTTACGGGGGAACCGGATTTTTCAATATCCATATTAGCTTTTGATAAAGTAAGAGGAAGAATTCTAAATGGTACCGAGGATCATATTCCTTTCTATTTCGAAGGATACATGCAGGCGGTTATAAAAGGTAAAGAACAGGGTTACTGTGCAACAATCGTATAGTAGAGATCTCTATTTGTTAGCACTTGGGTCAAGCATTGACTTTACGAGGTGATCAAAATTTCAAAAATACAAATGAAACTATGTCGTGTTCCCGTTCACGAAGACGGAGATCATATTGTTCTTGAATATGAATTCAACCATAGTCTCATGAAATTGCTTCAGAGTGTAATTGATCTCCATGTACATGCTCACGTCTATCAGGTTGAATCGGATCAGGATGCCTTTAATGATGAAGATGAGGTAAGTCCTGTAGAATTATTGGATAACTATAAAAGGTATTTTGAGTAGCAAACGTAACGACTATCACATGACTTTGCCGATACGGGAGGATTGTTCTTGATCATATTAATCAGTGGGAATAGTTGCACAGGTAAGACTTATATGGCTCAACGATTACTTGAGAAATATCATGTTCCATATCTGTCGATCGATCATCTGAAAATGGGGCTGTATCGAGCCGATAAGAACTGCGGATTTACGCCGATGGATTCAACCGAGGATATCGGAGACAAATTATGGCCGATCCTTAAGGGAATCATCATGACGAACATCGAGAATAAGCAAAGTCTTATCATCGAGGGCTGCTACATACTGCCGCATCATCTTGAGGATATTGAATCATCATACAAGGAGCAGATCATTGCCGTTTTCTTAGGGTTCTCAACCCCATACATTCAGCAGCATTTTCGCTCCAGTATCATTCGCCATCGAAATGTTATCGAAACACGAATGTACCCAGAAGAGGGGACAGCCGTTGAATATATTAAAGAGCATGTAACATTTCGAGAAAAGTGTCTGGCATCCGATGTCGCATATTTTGAAATTCAGAATAACTACGAGGAAGAGATACTCAAAGTATATGACTACATAGACAGGGAAAAGAAGAAAATCGGCAGTTATTCGATGTGAAAAAAGTCAGGTGAAACGAGGTTAAGCATGGCATTGTTTTTATATCATTACTATGATGTAGCAACGGGTCCCTTTCGGAATTTGTCCGCACTCCCCTTGAATGAAGCGCAGCAAATACAAAAAGGACTGAAACAAAATACAGATTGGTATGCGAGTCGACGAGCGGATGATTATGTGTCCATTCGGCGGAAAGTAGAACTACTGGCAAGAGAGCTATTCATAGCAAAGGGTGGCAGACCAACGAAGGAATATCCGCATTACATGACCCTTGGCCCCTGTGAGTGGATTAAACGCTGGTACCCGAATGGTGAGGAAATTAAGCTTCTCTTGGATGATGTTGACCCTGAGATCATAAGTTTTACTTATGGCGACTTATTTCCCACCATGCGTTATAAAGACGACAAGCCATACAGAGGAAAGGTTTACTTAAAGGATGAAATCCTTGGGCTGGTGAATGAATATGGTTGGCCACAGGATTGGAATAAACATGGAGATCTAGGACCTGAACGCTATATTGAAGCACAGATATGGGACGATCATTCAATCCGCCCTTTTTTGGAATCCTGGGCTTCATCAAGATAAATATTTTGATAAATGCCTTTATATCATAGTGATGGAGATGATCTTTTTGAACAGAAAGCTTATGATAAGTGATATTCATGGCTGTTATGAGGCGTTTCTGAAACTGCTTGAGAAGGTAGATTATCACCCTGATCGTGACACCTTGGTACTGCTTGGCGATTATGTGGATCGGGGGCGTATGAGTAAAGAGACGGTGGAACAAGTGAGAGACTTGGTGCACGATCATGATGTTATTGCCCTTCGAGGTAATCATGATCAGCGGCTGGTCGATTTGATTCGGACGGATGATGCTGCCGTTCAGGCCAAGTTCTTGGAGCACGGAGGACTGCAGACGCTCCAAAGCTATTGCGATGTTATTGGCACGGATGTTGATCAAGAGTTACTTAATCAAGCAAGAATACATATTCAACAAAACTTCATAGATCATATTGAGTTCCTGGAGACCCTGCCGTTATATCATGAGGATTCGCATCATATATACGTGCATGCTGGTATTAATCCGAGCTATGCGGATTGGCGCACGCAGCCTGATTATGACTTCATGTATATTAAAAAGGTGTTTCATGATGCTCGGCTAGATTTGGACAAACCGGTAGTGTTTGGTCATACCCGAGCCATTGAACTCCATGATTCGGCAGATGTCTGGTTCCAGGATGACAAGATCGGGATTGATGGTGGTTGTGCATATGGCTTGCAGTTGAATTGCTTAATCTACGAGAATGGAATTTATTCGACCGTCCACATCAACAATCCCAAGTAAAAGGTTCAGGTGAGACGAGACAATTGGTGGACCAATTCTATCGAAAACAAATAAACCCAGGCCACGGCCTGGGTTTATTCTGGTCTGTATTAGAAAATTCCGCAGCGTTGTTCGTCTTATGGCTCCCCCCATATTACAGTCGGATAAGGAAGCTGGTCATAGGCACTAGCCCAATAATAGGAGTCCGCCATAATACGACGCGGCAGAAAGCCGATTTCACCACGAAGCGCTGGGATTGTCTCAGACTGTGCTTGGAAAAGACCTTCTGCGTTTGTTGCAGCATTGACATACTTGCCTGCCATATGGGTGAAACGCCCGCTGATTTTGGCAGTAACAGGCTCTCTTGTTACCATGTCGACCATTTTCACGGTTACGGTTGCAATGCCAGAAGAGTACACGATGTTCATGTGGTCAATAACCATCGGCTTCATGCTTGATGGCGCCGTCGTTGCCGATACAGCCATGCTGGGAGTCCCTTCATTGCCGCCGATATCGACTGCAGTGATTTTATAATAATATGTGGTGTCAGGAAGCAACCCGCTATCTTTGTAAGAAAGTCCTTTTGAAGTTCCCGCGTAAGTATTGGGTCCGATATGAAAATCGGCTTCGGTTCCACGATAGATACGATACGAATTCACGGCTGCATTATCCATTGCCATATCATACGTGATATGAATCCGCTGGAAATCAAAAGCTGCTGCGGCCGCCCCCTGGACCGTACTTGGCGGTTCATCGTCAGCAGGAGGCTGCCAAGTGTAGCCTCCAGGTCCCCACTCACTAGGAAAATCAAGAATCGATGAATAATGATGGAGCGCAATACCGCCAAACGCCGAGTCGTTCAGGAACACATCGTAGACCTTGTTTAACTCTTTCTCCATATAGGTTCGACCTTCTTCATGAAAGCTTATGGTTTCCGGATCCCCGCCATCTGCGATGTCTTTGGTTTCAACACCGATGACAACCGACTTTAGCTTGCCAATCTTATTAGCGTAGGCTAGTTCATTTAGCGCTTGCGCGATAATGCCTGCACTACCTTCCGCCTGATCACGGTAATTCATAATCGAGATATAATCGGCAGTATCTTGAATATGCTCAGACAACCATTTGGTCTCTCCATTCCAGGGGATATCGCTGGCATCTGCCGAAGTGTCATACCATCTTGGAATGGCTGCGCCAACCGACAAGTGGAGGCCCGACGCCTCTTTGCGCTCCATGAGAAGCTGCAGCATATCCAGATACTGAATTTGCACGGAAGGCTTTGCTGTTTTGAAATCCGGAAGAATATAAGGTTCGGTATCCACATTTACACCATCAAAGCGAGCAGACGTACCTGAAGCCAAGTTGTAATTTAAGATTTGCTCAAATTCCTTTACAGCTTGGGTATGATAGCGCTGGTAAGCTCCAAAATAGGGAGGGGATGTACCGCCGGCAATTAAGGCTTGAACCTGAAAGCCCTCCCTATGCCCCCATTCGATGAATTGTTGAACTTCCTTCCGATTATCTTCCAGCATTTTTGTTCCGTTATATTGGCCTACTGCCAAATACAGTGTTGTAATAGGACGCTGCTGAAAGGTTGTTGTATCCTTTGCCATAGAAGAGAGGACTTCCCGGGAATTAGGATTCAAGATTAGAGGATAAGATGCATTTTCCCAAATCCAGATTGCGCGATCCTGATCCGGCAGCGGATACGAGCTAGAGATGCTGCTTGTTGGCGCTTCAGGTTTGTTCTCCATGGAAGCATTGTCCCCCTCCATTAGGCCAACAAGAGCTGGAGAAAGTATTTGATCTTGATAGACATTCTCTGTTACTGACGCAGGATTGCTGCTGTTCTCACGGGGATGAGGACTGACTCTGGCATAGAACGTTTGGCTATAGCCCGTATTGCCAAATGTATCGGTAGCTCTGGCTTCTAAACTGTAAACTGCCTGACGAGAATGAGGCAACTTGAATTTGTAATGATATCCTTTCTTAGAGGGAGGGACTTGGAGCCATTCCCCTCCGCCTACACGGAGCTCAACCAGCGATAGCGGATTTCTACCTTCGACAGTTATGTTGATGTCTAGCTTGTTAAGCTGCTGGGAAGGTCCGGATGAACTTGTAACTTGTACTTCGGGAATATGAGCGGCAGGATTATCAATGTTGAGGTGGGTCCAAGGAGACCAAATGCCATAGCGCGAAACCGTATCATTACCCTTCAAAACCAGCTCAATCGTACCGTCCAGTTGACTAGTGTCCAGCTTGTATGACCAAGACCCTATATCATCGCCATTCGGATCATCCATCAGAACATCAGCAATGATCTTACCGTTTACGATTAGTTGGAGATCATATACGCCGGAATAAGTCCCGAATAATTCTGCAACACCCGGTTGAATTGCTTGTCCATTCTGATGAGAATCCAAGGTGATGAACGCGCCAGCCTGAGCATGCGATATTGGAATTCGTACGCAGATCCCAGGAAGTAGTAGCACTACTGCCATTAACACGAGGACGTACTTGCGTATTTGTAAGAGCATCATGTTATTCACATCCTTTATCAGTTTGGTGTAATTTGAATCAACTTTACCGGCGGCCAGTATAGCTTGTTGAAGGAGGAAAGACTGTTCCTCGTATTTTAAAAGCGCTTACTTTCTTATATTGCAAAAAAAAGAAAATAGAACCCAAGTGCCGATAAAGCGGATCGACAGAGCATCGCTCATTACGTTTATCAGTCCCAGGACCGAGCCCGATTCTATACCTCAGACTGTGTAATCCCATACGCGACTCCTCTATGATGGGAATAGCTAGGAAAAAGGTGGGATAGAGATTTCAATAATTTATGAGCGGGGGAGTTTATCTGCTGCAAAAACTACTGAAAACTGTGATGCAATCAACCTGGATGATATGGGAACGCCTTTTTAGCTTTTTATCGAGATTTCGCAGCGTCCATATTTCGCGCTTTGGCATATGCACGGTCATTATCAAGAAGCACCGGGGGGAATCTATCATTTGTGAGGATTCAACGGTCATCCAGAGTGGAGATTTGGTAGGCGAGCTTCATTTGGATAATGAGACCATATTGAAGCTCATTCGATCGGAGGGACCGGATCGTGCAGCACTCAAAATAGCGAGACTTGGGAGAAAGTCCATGCAGCAGATTAGCCGCGCTTATGAAAGCCAGTCCGAATTTAGGAAGGTCAACGCCTTGGTGGGAATTACATTGCTGCATCGCGGGTTAACGCATGGCCTCGGTTTTGAGCATCGGACAATGAAATCGGACCTGTTTCAAAAGTTGACCACTTCCTACCTGCGCATCTTGTTGTCTGTTATGCACCCGGAGGGGAAAAGCCGAATCGATCGCAGAACCGAGCAACTCGTACCGATGATGTTGATTCATACCCGTTCCTCACTGAAGAAGAGGTTTTCAATATCAGACAGAAGACAATTGGAGCAAGAGGAGCAAGTCGCCATACTATAGAAGCGTCTACGGAGAAGTCCGTGGACGTTTTTTTATTCTAAATAAAGTTACTTATGGTCCCATATCATCTTAAGCCACGCCTCTTAAATATTGTGCAAATAATCGACAGGCTGTGACTCATAAGATGAAGAAGTGAAGGTTCATTTCAATACAAAAGGTGATGGGGAGGTGGCGTAACTTGCTGTCGATGCTGCTCTTTATATTTGCTGTTTCTGCCGCAGTGGCCAGTGTGGACACCACCTGCGGCCTGAATGTGTTGGGCAGTCTGGAGAGCACGAAGAGCAGTAGATCCAAATATGCGCTGGTGTATATTTTCTCTTGTGCCCTGGGCGGCGCAGTGACTGGACTGGCGATTGGACTGATAAATTTTTTGCTGAAATTAACCGTTGTTGATTTATTTCAAAACTATATTTTGGTTGTGCTGTTGGCCTTACTCCTGTGCGTGGAGTTCGTTCATAAGACGGGCATTCTTCCATCCGGCAATTTCATCGTTCCCTCCGAATGGATCAAGCACGCGGGATACCGTTCCGCGGTATTATGGGGCATGATTCTAGGTTTGGGTTTCATCACCCTGCAGGTGGGTGTTCTCTTTCATGCTTATATCCTGGTTTCCTTATTCGCTGCTCCATGGTGGCTTAGTCTGCTGGCAGGGGCCATATTTGGAATTGTTCGCGGCACGGTGTTCAGTCTCCCGCTGACCCGATCCATCGTGTTCCGTATGCTCGAAATAAGGGTACGCAACCTCACCTTGCTCTCGACCGTGCGACAAGCCGCCTCCAAGCTGCTGCTCATAGGTTCCATCATCTGGATTATCTTCTACTGAAGAGAGAGGAGCATACAAGCCCATGCATGAACTGCTCGCGATATCCGTGACATTGCCCATGCTGTTGTCGGTGGTGAGTTTTGGCTGGAGCCGTGTATTCGGTGATCCGGATCTGTTCCCTGGTGGCCCCCGTCTCCATATGATGCTCATCCTATCGCAACTACTGTTGGTTACCATGGTGTATTGCTTTCCCTCGTGGATCAGTTTCCTTGGCATCTCTTTACTCTATTTCGTTCAAGGATTGGGCGTCGCTTATTTCATTCGGAAAAAAGGAAGAGTAGACTGCGGCTGTCTCGGACCTCAGATCAACTCCAAGCTTGGCTTTCCATTGATGTGGTTTAATCTGGCGATGGGTCTTATGGGGTTGGCCTACAGCCATCCTGTCTGGTTTGAGCATAGTCACTCTTTCGCTGTTATCGGTCTGCTTATGGAGGGAATGATGTTGCTGCTATCGCTCTTTATCATAATAGGGGTTCCGGATGCGCTGTATGCGATCCGAGTGTACCGTGAGATTGCTGCACCTTATGTATCCAAAATAAAAAGGTTGTAAGGAGGAGCAATGAACACGATCTTCTGGATCTCATATATATCGCTGTGGATTCTCGTCGTACCCTTGGTCATTCTGAATCTGGTCCTATTCCGCCAGTTGGGGATCATGGTGATGGGTACCGCTAGGGGAGTGAATCAGTCCGGGATTCCGGTTGGCAAAAAAATACCCAGGGCCACAACGACGACCTTGCAAGGAGCCGAGTGGTCCACGAGCGAGTTGATTGGCACGCCTTCCATCATGCTGTTTGGATCGCCGACATGTAAGGAATGCGCCGATATTTTGCCGGATTTTAGACGGATCGCCAGGATGAATAACGTGAAACCCATTCTTTTGTTATTCTCGTCCGTGGATTTAGCATCGGATTATGTCCGAAAAATGGCTTATGACGATGAGGTGCTGATCGCAAGTTCAGAGTTTGCGAATCATCTGGATGTGCAGGTCACCCCCTATGCCTATGCAGTGGATCTGAATGGCGTCATCAGGCATAAGGGATTGGTCAACAGCCGGGAACAGCTTGAAGCATATGCGATAGCATCAAGGGCTTCTTAAGATGAGGTGAGAGTATGTGGCGAAAGCCGGAGAACAAGGACGAAGAGACGCAGGTGTTGATCAGTCGGGTTACCCGGAAGATAAATCGGAAGTCGCTACTGAATAAATTTGCGCAAAAAACGGCCGAGACGCTTGCCAAAGTATTGGTCCGGCCCGATGAAAACGATATCGTCAAAATCTCGTTTGCTGCGGGGCCCTGCCGGCCTCCGCATGGTCAATATTGCTCGGGCTGCGGAGCAGATGCTTCCTGCCCGTCCGATTATATTATTTGTACGCCCAAGACGGTGATCGACGACTGCAAAGGTTTATGTCCTTATCCCGCCGGCTGGTGGTATACGAGCGACCCGGCGGGACACCGGGCAAAGTGCCAGGATTGCATATCGCGCTATGTACATCCTTATATCGGACGTAATTGGTGTTATCAGGGAGCGCAAATCTATGGGCGGTATGTGATCTGTGCATGCAGGTCAACCGAGTTGTATTAAATAGTAGAAAAAGGTACGTGATGTATGCCATTTATGATGATATCAACTTTGCAATCCAGTATTTCGATTGAGAAAC
Source organism: Paenibacillus solani (assembly GCF_001277345.1). Lineage (GTDB taxonomy): Bacteria > Bacillota > Bacilli > Paenibacillales > Paenibacillaceae > Paenibacillus_AQ > Paenibacillus_AQ solani. The sequence continues at coordinate 2,577,516 of NZ_LIUT01000001.1, read as the reverse complement.
TATCAGGTGGTACAGGAAGTTGACCATAATAGTTCAGGCAGCAGGTTCAGAAGCTTTGATAGCGTATAGGCATCTCCGTTGTTCCAGCGTTCTGCCTCCAACACATGAACATGCCCATTCCGAACAGCCGGCAGGTTGCCCCATAGCGAGGACTGCATCATGACTTTCGCGACTTGCTTGGATATGGTATTGACCGGAATTAGCATAAAGATACGGTCACCGGCGTAGAAGGGCAGCTCCTCAGTCGAAATTTCCTTATAACCCAAACCGTCGTTCAGGATGTTGCGAATAGGCTCCGTCGGTTGAAATCCATGCTTGTGATATAGTCCTGTCGACAGACCGGACATTCCCATAACGAAGAGACGAGATCCGTGGTCAAATACGAAGATGGACGCGGTTTCGCCAGGCTCCATGGCTTGCTGCAGTTCCCTCCACATGTTATCGGTTCTGGTTCGATACCATTTCATCCATTGATCCGCCTCATGCGCTCTTCCAAGCCAATCGCCAAGCGTATGTAAACGCTGGGCTAGAGGAGCGAATGAATTGAATGTGACGGTAGGGGCGATTTTGGAGAACCTTCGGTATTCTTTTTCATCCGCATGCGCCAAAATGATCAAATCCGGTTTCCATTCGATGGTTTCAATTGATTTCTTCCGATGGCTGATATCAAGCGCATACTGAATATCAGCCTGCTGGTTAAGCGTATTGTTCGAGCAAGGGCCTGCCATTGGCTGCATTCCGATCGCGAGCAGATCACCGAAAGTTTCGCCGTAATACAGAATGCGCCTTGGTACTCTCGGAATATCGACTTCATGTCCGGTCCAGTCGTTTACGCGTTTACTGACGTCCATGCGTTCGGCGTATTGCTTCGGAGACATTCCTGTAATTTGGCGGAAACGGCGGCTGAAGTAGTATTCATCCGTATATCCAATCTCTTGGGCGATGTTTCGCAGCGGTTCATTCCTTTGCGCTAGAAGTTCTTTGGCGCGGTTAATGCGCAAATCGGTTAAGTAATGCAGAGGTTTTTTTCCGGTTCGTTCCTGGAATATGTGCGTGAAACGCCAGGTCGATAATTCAGCCATGTTCGCCAGTTGTTTTACCGTCAGATCAGGATACATGTAGTGCTCGTTAACATATTGAATAACGCTCTCAACGGCTTGCACAGAGGTTGGGGCATGGTCTGATTGGATATTTTGCTGAAGCAAAAAGGCGAGCAATTCATGAAATCTCGCATGCTGCTGAATCCAGTGGATATGAGATGTATATTCGTGGTTGGAATGTAACGATTCAATCAGCCCAAGCAAATGAGAGCTAGGATAGGCACATAATTCAAGCTTTCCCGGAATAAGTTCGCCTTTATATGTCATATGCTGCTGCTCATCGACTTGAATGACGGTGAAGGTGAGCATTGAGTATTGAACGGCATTGTCCGTTCCGTTATGAACCTGATAAGTGGTGTCGGGGCCCAGTAAATAACACTTGCCAGGCGTAATAGTGAGGACATGTTGACCGACATGCAGACTGCCTTTACCTTTGGCAAAGATCAACAAGGTATGGGAATTCGACGTCAAACTACCCGATGTCCATCCAATGGACTCCGTTCGGCTATCCGCATCCACTAAATGATAAGTTAAGGAGCGATAGGGGATCTGAGAGGGATTCGCCTTCATGATGGCAACAACTCCATAATATTTAATGATAATGATAATCAATATCGATAATTGTAAATAGAAAAACGAGACAATTCAATAGGGAAGTATTGAACTGTCTCTTATAGGTGGTCAGTTATTGGTTATCATTTTCGGAAGCTCTTGAAGTAACCATTCCCTTGTAGCTGCGTCACTACCTGATTTTGCAATGTCGATGGTATACACATACCCAGCCTTGACAGCAGGAAGGTTTGCCCAGATCGGACTGTTCATCATGTCTTGCGTGGATTTCTGCGCTTCGGGCTGAACGGGGTTCAGGATAAAGATTCTGTCTCCTGCAAACTCCGGAAGTTTCTCCATCGAGATCTCCTTAAATCCAGTTTCTTCATCCAGTAACTGTTGAATATTAGGCGTGGGCTTAAAGCCGCTAGGATGATAGAGTACTTGAGATAAGCCCGTGCTGGCCATAACAAAAAGCCGATCCCCCGGATAATACGTGAAGACGGAGGCCGTCTCATCGGGTTGCATGCCGACGGATTTCAACTGCTGCCACATGGCGTCCGCCTTAGCTTGATAATCAGTTACCCATTGTTCAGCTTCCGGCTTTTTGCCGAGAATATCGCCAAGCTCAGGCAAACGTTGTTCCAAAGGAGCAAATGTATCAAACATAAGAGTGGGGGCAATCTTGGAAAGCTGTTCGTACGCCGTTTCGTCCGGGTTTGCGACAATAATCAAATCCGGATTAAGAGCGAGTACCTTCTCGTAGCTGATCGGAAAGCCAATGTCTTCAACGTTTTGAGTCTTATCTTCATAGACGGATCCTTTTACCCGGTCCATATCAGTACCGATCGCCTGAACACTCAAGGCGAATAAATCGCTATAGGTTTCCCCAGAGAATATGATGCGCTTTGGTGATACAGGGATTTCAACATGATGTCCTTTATAATCGGTATAGGAACGGTTGGCATCTCCCTTGTCAGCTTCAGATCGTAGGGGATCGTTTGAACGGGTGGTTGGCTGAATGGTTGTGCCAGCCGTATCTTGCTGAACGGGAGCTGGCTCACTGCTCCCATTGCATGCCATTAGCATGAGACTCATCAACGTCAGGATGCTGATGGTTAAGGGGAACTTTTTAGTAGTTTTCATGGTTTCTCCTCCACAACGGTTCTCTATAGCTAGAGATAATGATAATCATTCTCGATAGAAACATCATAGCGGATGCTGATTCCGGACTCAATGGACAAAAGTAAAAAAAACCTTTCCGTTTGTACAAGTCGTATGGCGTAGGTGGAAAAACGTGACAAAATTCATTTCGATGGTTTCGCGCATACTTCATACCTGGGTTCCAGAGACTGTTCATGTCAGGAAGAAGCATGTGGTCCAAAATAAGACGTGGAGATATGATCCTGTTTGCCTTGATCCTATTCTTTGGCTCCTTTACCTGGCTGCAGTGGTGGAAGCATAGCCATATAGATGAATACGGGATCCAAATGATACGACATTGGTGTGAATATAAGGTTGGGGTAACTTTTTAGCTAAAAAGATAGTTATAATTAGAGAGGTAGCGAAGTCAGGCAATCATCATTTTCCGAATAATAGATTCGAAGGAGGCTGTAACATGCTTTCCATTGTGAAAGGGCCGTACCTGCAAAACCCGACCGGACACACCATGACCGTAATGTGGGAAACGTCTTACCCAGCAATTTCCAGGGTGGACGTCTTGCATGCCGAGAGAATACATAGCGGACATCAAGGGAACTACAAGCAGCCTGTAGACCTATTCGGTACTTTTGCTGAAGAGTCTCCAACACGGATACACCAAATCACCGTGGAGGACCTCGAGCCTGGAACCACTTATTATTACAAGGTCTACTCCCAGCATGAATCGGATGAGATTGAGTCGGACTTTTATATGTTCAAGACAGCAGCAGGACAAGGTAAGCCATTCTCTTTTACGGTGACCAGTGAAACCGGAGGTTATAGCGGGTTCGATTCGTCGGGAGGACATATTAATCAGAGAATTTTCAGCTTGATGAAGCAGTATCGACCAGATATAGCCTTGTTTATTGGAGATATCGTTAATGATGGGAAGAATGAGGAAGATTGGAACAAGTACTTTTTCGATCCAGGCCGCGATTTTCTTGTGAATACACCCCTTTATAGCTGTTTGGGGAATCACGAGGATAACGCCTCCTGGTATTATGACCTTTTTGCATTTCCGGAACCGAAGAACTTCTACGCCTTTCATTATGGGGATGTTCATTTCATCTGTTTGGACAGTACGGATTTGATTAGAAAAGAGGATTATCCTCACAGCTCAGGCGGGATGAGTCCGGGGAATGCACAGTATGATTTCTTGGTGCGTGAATTATCGAGCAGTGTTTCCAAATGGAAAATTGTATTCTTTCACTATCCGCCTTATGTTTCAGGTGGTTATCAGGTCGAGGATTTACGTCAGCTATGCCCGGTGTTGGAGAAATATGGGGTGGATCTGGTTCTCAACTCGCACACTATTGTGTACGAACGAAGTCACCCGGTGACTGAAGGAAAAGTAGATTATGACAACGGGATTGTCTACGTCGTTGTGGGCGGTGCCGGTGCCATGCCGAACTGGCTCCTCCCTAAGCGAGAGTGGCATACATCGCAATCATTGGCGGTGCCTCATTTTCTGCAGGTCATTGTAACGGAGAATCGTTTGGAGATACGCGCTATCGACGATGATGGTCGGCTGTTTGATCAGCTGTTGATACGGAAAAATGCCGAGGGTGAGAAGGACTACATCTAACAGATTGATTTCGAGCCTTCAATCGTGTAGGAGGGAGAAACATTGGAGATCATCGCATTAATACTGGGAGTTGGCTTTGTATTTGTAATTGTATATTTAAGAGCGATCTGGGTCGTATTGCAGGACATCTTAAACGAGTTAAGGAAAGATAGGGATACATATCACTGATTGGAGAAAACAAAATATATCCAGGATAACTGATAGTCGGGAGATATCGAAAAGATTGATCCCTCCAGTTGCTCTGGTGGGACGAGCCCGGAGTGGTAAAACCTCTATCTTATTTGCTGGATATGTTGGGAGGGATTGTGATTCTCAAGAATTAAACATGCAAGAAACTCGTGAAATAGGATTTGAGTAAAAATTCATTATAATGTATATTTATTCCTAACTTATGAACGGGAGTGATATACATGCACAAACGGATCGAAGAATTGACACTGAATGCTTGGCCAGCACTTCAAACCGTGGTTCATCATGGCTGGTTGTTACGATTTGCTGAGGGGTATACGAAGAGAGCTAATTCGATTAACGCCCTGTATTCAGAGAAATCGATGGACCTGCACACACAGATTCATCAATGTGAGAAGTATTATGCCCAAGCCGGACTCGATGTTATTTTCAAAATTACTCCTTTTAATCCTCCCGGTTTGGACTCTGCTTTAGATAGTATGGGTTATTCATTGCTTGAGCCATCCAGCGTAAAAGTATTGGATGATCTGAATGATATCGCCATGCCAATACATAGTGAAATCCTGATTCAGGAGCATTTAGACGAGGGCTGGCTATCAATCTTGGGGGAAATAACGGGACTGTCAGATAGGAATCTAGCGATAACTAGAAAACTATTAAGTCAATCCGTCATACCGTATGGTTTCTTTACGCTTTATGATCAATCTATACCTGTAGCATGCGGAATAGGCTCAATAGAAGAGGGGGTCCTGGGCCTCTATGATATTGCTGTACTGCCATCCTCAAGAAATCGGGGCTTCGGCAAACAACTGATGCTGCATGTTCTTCAATGGGCCAAAGCGAAAGGAGCTTCAAGTAGTTATCTGCAAGTGGTTCAGCAAAATGTTCCGGCTAACCGCCTATATGATGGTCTACAGTATAAAGAGATTTATACATATTGGTATAGATGTAAGCAGGTTGAGGACTAAGTTTTAAAGTGAAACCGCCTCAATATTTGTGTTACGTTGGGTATCCCGTTTGACAGCAGATGTATAATCATGGAAAAGACTATGCCGATGAGCTAAGCTTGGATTATGCTCTCTAAACCGGGTCTATTCTAGTAGAAAGAGGTTATATTATGTTCCATTTATCTTCCAAATATTATGATGTCATTTATAGCTCTAAGGATTATGAGCAGGAAGCACGGCAGGTTCGTGATTATCTCGTGAATCAGGGAAAAGAGTATGGGGCTATACTTGACGTTGCTTGCGGAACAGCAGAGCATGCTGTTTACCTGAAACCATATTATGATGTGGATGGAATCGATCTAAATCCCGAATTTATCTCGATTGCAAAGTCAAAACATCCTCAGGGTCATTATACAGTTGCTGATATGACCCAATTTCGCTTGGAACGGAAATATGATGTAGTCATGTGTCTATTCAGCTCTATCGGTTATGTGAGGACGCTGGATCTGCTGGTCCAAACCCTTATACAGTTCAAGACACATCTGAACGAGGATGGAGTCATTCTGGTTGAGCCATGGTTTACTCCGGATGTATGGACTGTTGGAAGAGTGGATACGATCACGGTTGAGCGTCAAGGAATCCATATGAGCAGGATGAGTCATGCGGATCGCGAGGGGAATATCTCTATTATGAAATTTGAGTATTTGTTTGGCAGCGAGCATGGAATTGAGCATCATACGGAGGAGCATCGCCTGGGGCTCTTCACCGTGGAGGAAATGATCTGGGCATTTCAGGAAGCGGGACTGGATGTGGAGCATGATCCACAAGGATTGATTGGAAGAGGTATGTATATTGCCCGAGTGACGAAGTAAGAAGGAGGCTGCGACATGTATACCTATAGGCCGCTGATAGACGAAGATCTACCAGCGATATGTAACTTTCCCCAAACGCCAGAAGAGCTGCTGTATATAAGTCCCAAGTCGAAGTTTCCTTTGACACCCGAACAAATCCTGAGTTTGCTTGAGAATCGTTATGAGCCTACGGTTTTGATAAAGGAAACGACGGGACAGGTGATCGGTTATGCGAATTTTTATGAAGAGACGGGTGGGACACTGTGGCTTGGCAATGTTATCATAGCTCCATCCTATAGAGGGCGGGGAGCAGCACAGAAGCTGTTACAGACCATGCTAAGCATTGCCAGGGACAAATATGGAATGAAACAGATTCATCTTAGCTGCCATAATACGAATTCAAGAGGGCTTGCTTTTTATCATAAACTTGGCTTTAAGCCTTACGATGTACAAGTTACAACTTTAGATGATCATCATCAACCGATCATGACTATTCAGATGAGACTGAATTTGGTTTAAGATGAAAATGTGAATTTCATCTGCTATTAGGGTGAAAGGGGGAACTAGGTATGAGGACCGTGCAGGCAGTGTTGTTTGATTTTGATGGTACATTAGCCGATACGCTGCCAGTCTCGTTTAATGCCTTCCGGGCAGTTTTCTTAAAATATGAAGGCAAGCTGCTGACAGATGCAGAAATCGTGCAGACCTTCGGTCCGACGGAGGAAGAAATTATTGCGAATCATATTTCCAATCCGGCGCACGTAGATGAAGCTATCGAATATTATTACGAGGTCTTTGAGAAGGATTTACAAGAACATGTTCAATTGTCAAAAGCGATCCAAGAGCTTGTATTGAAGTTATCCGCTTTACGAATACCCATGGTCATTATTACGGGTAAGAGTAGAAGATGCCTGGATATTTGTCTGCAAAATCTTAAGTTGACGGGTTATTTTGTCGCTACGATCGCGGGAGATGAGGTCAAGCGATCCAAGCCTGACCCGGAAGGGATATTCAAAGCACTTGAGATACTGAATTTGAGCACGGAAGATGTGGTTTTTGTCGGCGACAGTGATGCGGATATAACAGCAGGCAAATCAGCCCAGGTATTGACCATAGGAGCGCATTGGTTTGATACCGTTCAGAATGCACAATTCGGCGTTGAACCTGATGATATTTATACGCGGCCCGATCAGTTGATCGCGCTCGTTACTGGGAGCCAAAGTAATTAAACGAGTGCATACAGAAGGACTATTTTGAATAACAAGCCTACTAACGATGTCCCAGATAAACCCTTTGCCATAGAGTGTGAGGACATCCTGCTCAGAGAGTATATGATGGAAGATCTTGATCCGATCTACGAGATCACACATGAACCGGAGATCAGAGCATTTCTGCATGGCAAATTTGTAACAGGTAAGCAGCATGTAAGGAGGCACAGCATTGCGATATAAGGTCATATTATTTGATGCGGATGACACGTTATACGACTATGCCAAAGCGGAGGCATTCGCACTATCTGGGGTATTTGGCGAGATAGATCAGGAATGCACAGATGCTATCGTCGACAGTTACCGAAGCATTAACCAGAAGCTGTGGAACGAATTTGAGCAGGGGAGCGTTACGCAAAGTGAATTGCGTACGGCCAGGTTTGAGCGGCTGCTCGCCGAACACAGCATCCAATGTGCTTTGGACGCTGAAGGTTTCAGCAATGCCTACATAAAGTATTTAGGACAAGGCTCCTTTCTGACGGAAGGGGCAGAAGAGATTTGCAGGCAACTGGCCGAACGCGGACAACGAATGGCCATCATCACGAATGGAATCAAGGAAGTGCAATTTAACCGAATCAGCAGGTCGCCGCTCTGTGATTCCTTTGAATGTATTATCGTCTCAGAAGATGCCGGGTCACAAAAGCCTCACGAAGGCATTTTTGATTATGCGTTTGACAAGCTGAATTCCCCTGAGAAGAAGGATGTACTCATTGTTGGCGACTCATTAACTTCAGATATACTAGGAGGCATTCGTTACGGGCTTGATACTTGCTGGTATAACCCGCAGCGCAAGCCAAATCCGACGTCCATTAAGCCCAAGTATGAGATTCATACGCTTGGAGAGCTGCGTGATATCATTTCATCGGAATGATAACGTAGGGGAGAAACAGGACATGCTGATGGATACATAATCGGGGGGAAGGTTAGGAGGTCAGCATGAGCGGCACGGGGTTAAGCAAAATCTTTGATATCGATTATCACCATTATCTCTTCGTATCCTGCACTCAGTGCGGGTTCGTGGAAGTATTCAATCCCGATGTGCTTAGAGGCCATAAATCCGGTGTGCTCGGAACGGTGTTAGATATCATCTGGCGTTAACATCATATTGCAGAATAGGAGAATGAAACATGATACAGGCATTTATCTTTGATATGGATGGCGTCATTATTGACAGTGAGCCGCTGCATTTTGAAGTGGATATTCAGGTGATGAACGACTTTGGGTCAGCCATTACTCATGAAGATCTGGAGAAGTATGTAGGCATGACCAATCCTGAGATGTGGGCAGTCATTAAAAATGAATATCAGCTTACCCAATCGGTTGCCGAAATTATTGAGTATCAATTGTCCAATAAAATAGAAATGCTCACCGCAAGGGAAATGGAGCCGATTGACGGCATCCACGAACTTTTGGCGGAGCTCAAAGCGCGTCAAATCCCAGTTGCGATTGCATCATCATCGCCACCCGTATTTATTACGGCCGTATTGCGCAAGTTCAATCTCCTGGATCAGTTCGAATGCGTAGTGAGCGGTGAAGAGGTGGATAGAGGAAAACCAGCACCGGATGTATACCTTAAAGCTGCGGAAATGTTAGGTGTGAAACCCGAGCACTGCATGGTGCTGGAGGATGCCCGGCATGGCGTCGCAGCAGCAAAGGCAGCCGGAATGAAATGCATTGGCTTTGTAAACCCGAACTCGGGCAATCAGGATTTGTCGCAAGCTGATTATGTCGTGAAGTCGATCCGGGAAGTTCCGGGGATTTGTGAATTTGAATAGTTAAGAAGACTGAATTTTGGCAGTTTGGCCGCGTATTGCGGCTAAACTGTTTTTTTATTTGAGTCTTAAGGTTATAAACCCAACTTTTTGATCATACAACTCGTTTATACTATATCTACTATATTAGATCTACTATTAGTATCTAGACCTAAGTCTAGGTTCAATTTCGTCTGAAGACGGAAGGCATCCTTTTTCAAACATGATATCCTTACATTAACATGGTACGAGAGAGGAATGGATCGAATGAGTTCGAACTTGAGATTGATTAGCGGGGTCACGCAATATACGTGCTGCTTGATCGGCAGCCAAGCATAGGAGAACAGCCCGGATGGATTTTTTACGTAACTTAGGCGATATCGGATTATTCATTCATGCCATGATCGATGCGATTATTTTTCCGATTCCAGCGTTGTTCTCGCAGCTTTCTTTAAGTGCATTGAGTCCGGATCGTGCGATCTGGCTAGCCTCAATCGGTTTTGTCGGGTGCTTGATCGGAACGCCAATCGGATATGGAATTGGCAGAGCTTCCGGCAGCCTGGTATTAAACAAGATCATGAAGCGAAAATGGTATGATTCTGCTACCGCCTTATTCACCAAGCATGGCGAAGCTGCAATTCTAGTCGGTGCATTTACACCGATACCCTTCAAAATTTTCACCATATTATCCGGTTGTATGAGTTATCCCTTATGGAAGCTTCTCAGTTATGCAGCTCTCGGACGTGCCGTGAAGTTTTATACTGTGGGTGTGCTGTTCTACGTGTATGGCCGTGCAGCTGAGAATATGGTGGACAGTGTGTTAACCATTATACTTCTGTCCGTTGGTGCTCTGATTGGGGGTATTTGGCTAACCGTACGCTACGTCAAGAACCGTAAGAAAAAACGTTCGGATACCCAAATCATGCAAGGACAAGAGGATTCAATGAACCTTACGACAGGTAAGAATGAATGATTAAGGAAGCGCGAAGAGCGATCTTCGGGTATCCCCTTTGATTGCAATTATCATATAACGTTAGATAAGGAGTAATATCCATGAGATCCATGAATGAGCAAAAAATCATCGTATTAACCGGAAGTCTGGGAGAGGGTCATAACCAGGCATCAAAGGCCATTATGGAATCCGCAAAAAGAAACTACCCTCATCTGCGCGTTAAAGTTATTGATTACATGGAATTAACTCATCCACGGCTGCATGTGGCCGGACAGTTTTTCTTTGTGCAGTGGATGAAGCATTTTCCATCTGTTTACGGATATCTTTTTCAAAAAACTCGTGAAGAAAACGCGCTAATCCATATGCTGAAACGTTTCAGCACCTTTAGTCTGCATAAATTGGGAACGATGCTGGAGGCGGAGAAGCCGGCTGTCGTGGTTAGTACGTTTCCTCCGGCAGCGGCGGGGATGTCCCTATTGAAGGCGATGGGGTACACAGATGTACCGACAGTTACCGTGATGACGGATCACACAGATCACAGTTACTGGATTCATTCGCATACGGATTATTATATGGTGGGTTCTGAGCGGGTACAATCAGCGTTGGAACGCAAAGGCGTACCAAGCGCCAAAATATCCATGACCGGTATTCCCGTCCATCCGCTTTATAGTCAACCAGTAGATCAGGATCGGCTTCGGGCGTATTATGGCTTGAAGACATCCGAGCAGGTAGTCCTGATTATGGGCGGCGGGGAAGGGATGATCGATAAAGAAATTATCGAGCTTATGAAATCAAGGATATATCCTCATCATGTTCGTTTTATGGTTGTATGCGGTCGCAATATGAAGTTATATCAAACCCTGCTGGAGGATTTCGCCGATCATCCACAAATTACGGTCATGGGTTATGTGGACAGTATGCATGAATTGATGGCGATGGCCGATTTGATGGTGACAAAGCCGGGAGGACTTACGATTTCCGAGGCGTTGACGATGAAGTGCCCCATGCTGCTGGTTAAACCATTGCCGGGCCAAGAGCAGGATAACGCAGACTATCTGGTTGGCATTGGCGTGGCACGGCAAGCGATGGCAGGAGAACTGCAGCATCAATTATTGACTTTAATGACGAGTCCCTCCATTTTGCAAGAGATGAAGCGAAGAGCGGCTATAAACACGCATAAGGATTCGGCGCGATCGGTTCTGACAAGATTAATGGATATTCAGCAGAATTACCGCCCTTCGCGAGAGTGGGCTGATATGAATCCGGTGCCATATGAGGTGCTTAACAGGGAAGTTTATGCTAACGAGTCTCACAATCATTACTAAATATGCAGATGATTAACGGCATAACATAAGGCATATTTTTCATTGAATTGTTTTCGATTTCATGCTGTATGGGCACCCTCATAATGAGTTTACTGCTCCGCCTAGTGGCGGAGTTTTTTTATACAGTTTCGGATGTCGTAATATCTAACTTGGTTGTCGCAATCTTACACTGGGAATCGGGCGATTCGTATGATAGATTAATTGCATGATGTCTTAATATTAGATACTGAGGTGACCACAATGATTAGAATCGGTAAAATTAGTTATTGGCATGTGCATGCATGGGATTATACGAAACAAGCGCAGGAGCATCCAGATACTCAAATCGTAGCGGTATGGGATGAGAATCCTGAGCGCGGAAGAGAAGCTGCTGAGAAGCAGGGCGTAACTTTTTATGAATCTTTGGATGAAATGCTGCAAAGCGACGATATCGATGCTGTGATCGTAGATGCTCCCACATCGATGCATAGAGAAGTGATGATGAAAGCTGCTGCGGCAGGTAAACATATTTTCACGGAAAAAGTAATTGCTGCTACCCTGGAAGAGGTCAATGACATCATCCATGCTGTGGATGAGAATCAGGTTAAATTAACGGTTTCGCTGCCGCGTCTGAACGACGGCTATACATTGGCAATTCGCAAGGTATTGGAAGAAGGATTACTGGGCACTGTAACGCTTGTCCGGGTACGTTTATCTCATAATGGAGCAACAGCCGGCTGGCTGCCTGAGCATTTTTACAGCTTGGAGGAATGCCGAGGGGGAGCGTTGATTGACCTTGGATGTCATCCGATGTATTTGGCACGCCTGTTCCTTGGTGAGGAAGCGGTCGATGTTCATGCCAATTTCGGATACATTACGGGTAAAGAGGTTGAGGACAACGCGGTAGCTACTCTCTCCACGGCTTCAGGTGCTGTGGGTGTGGTAGAGGCCGGTTTTGTGAACAGCTTCTCGCCTTTTACAATCGAAATTCATGGAACAGACGGAACGATTCTGTATGGAACTCCGGACGAAAAGCTTCTGATTCGTACAACGAAGAAAGAAGAGTATTCGAACAAGTGGGTGGAACTGCCGGTTCCTGCTAACCGTGCAAGTGCTTTTGAACAATGGGTGACACATATTCAAGAAGGTACATTGGCAGAAGAGAATATCGCTTATGCGGTTGAGTTAACCAAACTGATGGAGGCATCCAACCGTTCTGCTAAGGAGCATCGTGCGGTACGACTGGATGAATTGCAGGGATAAGAATTAGGGATGATACTGCCATATGAATAATCACTTTTCGTATGAACGAATGAAAGACCGGCAGGATGCTTTGGAACGACTTGATTTGAAGGTATATTGGGGTCGCTACGAGATCCGGGTTCTTCGGTTCCATCTCACGACCTTCCCGCCCGGAAAGATCGTGTCCTTCCATAAACATGCAGAGTATGAATTTCATTTCATACCACGCGGCAAAGGAACGGTTATTATGGACGAGCAGCCGTATGCTCTGCGTGAAGGCATGTTCTATCTCACGGGTCCGAATGTGCTTCATTATCAGGAGGCTGATCAAACTGAAGCGATGGATGAGTTGTGTCTGCATGTGGACATCATTCCGCTTGAAGAGGTAGCTAATGAGACCAGTCAGGCACGGCCGGTGTCGGACCCATGGGAAATTACTGAAGCTGATGATTGCATGGAGAAGCTGCGGGGGATGCCTCTGAAGCCAACGATGGATATCCATCGTGCGATGCCTTATTTTCTTGAGGCTTATCAAGCTTCTCAGGAGAGGTATCCGGGTCTGTACACCACAATCAAGCAGTGCATTATCCAGATATTGCTGCGTGCAGTACGTGCATATGAATCCGAGCCAACGGAGGCCGAATTACCCTCAAGAGATATGAAGGCTTACCGTTATCAACTGGCGCTGGAATATATTTATGCGAATTCATCGGGTGAGATCGTGCTGGATGACGTCGCCGAGAAGCTGCATATCAGCTCAAGGCAGCTGCAGCGCATATTTAAGGAACAGTCGGACGGACATTCGTTCAGTGAAATCCTTGAGCATGTGCGACTTGAAGCGGTCTGCCGGAAACTGCTCGAGACCACATGGTCGATCGATAAAATCGCCATGCATGAGGGATTCTCAAGCGGCAGTTATCTGCATACTGTATTTCGTAAACGATATGGATATACACCATCAACATATCGTGCAAAGAATGTGAAAGTGTAGGGGGAGTATCAGCCATGGGCAAAACCATTCGAATTGGAATCATTGGAAGTGGCGGCATTGCGGGGGAACACGCTAAATATTACAAAAAGATTGAAGATGTACAGATCGTCGCCGTGGCTGATATTTTACCTGGTAGAGCCGATCAATTTATTGAGCGTTGGGGTTTGCAGGGAGCGATCGGGTTTGATGATCATCGCCGATTGTTGGATCTCGACCTGGATGGCGTCAGTATTTGTACACCAAACGTCGCTCACTACAGAACAACCATCGATGCGCTGTCGGCAGGTAAACACGTCATGCTTGAGAAACCGATGTCGGTCACTTTGGATGAAGCGATCGAGATGGTCAGGCTCTCAAAGAAGACCGGGAATATGCTCAATGTGGGCTTCCAGCCGCGTTATGACCCCAATATGGGCATCATTAGAGATTTCGTTCAGAACGGTGAGCTTGGCAAAGTCTATTATGTTGAAACCGGTGGCGGACGTCGGCGGGGAATGCCGGGCGGCACATTTATCCGACAAGAAATTTCCGGGGCCGGGGCTATGGCGGATATCGGATGTTATTCCCTGGATATGGCACTTAGTGCCCTAGGATATCCCAAACCTCTAACGGTATCGGCCTATACTTCGAACTATTTCGGTACAAATCCCAAATATCATGCGGAGCACGCATCATTTAATGTGGAGGATTTCGGCGTAGCCATCGTTCGGTTTGAAGGTGATCTTGTCTTGAACTTCAAAACATCCTGGGCTATGCATATGGATACCTTAGGTGCGACGATGTTCCTCGGGACCGATGCAGGCTTGAAAATTACGCCGGCAGGTTCGGGCCCTTGGAGCGGCGTTTGGGATGGACAGGTAGGATCCATCTCTTTATTCCACGATATACAAGGACATCATACGGAGAGTTCTATCCCGCTGATTAACCATCAGCTTAACGTATTTGAGGAGAAAATCAAGGATTTCGTCCGCGCAGTGCGTGAAGGCAAGCCCGCTCCCATTCCGGGTGAAGAGGTGCTTCGAAATCAAGCGATTTTGGACGGAATCCTCCGTTCTTCACAAAGCAAAAGGGAAGTGGAAATCCATATTCCAGATCTATAGAATAGATACGAAAGCCGCGCATACCAGCGCGGCTTTTTTTCTGATAATATAACCTTGACCGACAAGAAAAAGATTCCATTTATTTGAGGGATATGATAGTATAAGCGCGAACAATTGTTCTTCGTGTGAAGGTGACTGGAGCCATGCCCATGGTGCATGCAATTGATGTTTGATAGATCATGTTGCTGATATGAGCACGAGTGGCTTGGGCAGTCCCTCCGTAAGAACAAATAGATATGAGGTGGCATCTTTGATTGTTGTAAGTGCTTGTTTAGCTGGTTTAAAGGTTCGTTATAATGGTACAGATTGCCTGGACAAGAATATCGAACAGCTTGTAAGAGCTCAGAAGGCAGTAACCGTATGCCCTGAGCTCCTTGGTGGATTTTCGATTCCGCGTGAGCCTGCCGAGATTGTTGGTGGAACTGGAGATGATGTTCTATCCGGGCATGCCAGAGTGGTTGAATTGTCAGGAAGAGACGTGACTGAGAGATATATAGAAGGTGCACAGCAGGCGCTCAGGACGGCACGCGATCTTGGAGCCATACTGATCGTATTGAAAGAGGACAGTCCATCTTGTGGCAGTTCAAAGATATACAACGGTGAATTCGATAATAAAAAGATGGCCGGCTCGGGCGTAACAACGGCTCTTTTGCGCAGGGAAGGTTACACGGTGATCTCTGAACATGAGCTCAGTGCCTATGCAGCCCAGCCGGAATACGCATCCCTTTTTTCTGCGTAAGTTGTAGTATCATTAATGTAATAATATGCAGTTTCGTCCTGATCCTATAAATATGATAGAATTATCATATCAACTTCTTATAGTGTTGAGATTCTTTACATTGGAGGGAATTATGGAGCTTATTAATCAAACAGAAGTACAGCAAATGATTGATAAATTGAAGGATCAGGATTTATATATTCATCTTGAGATGACGACAGGTGCCTATGCAGCACATTATGACAGCACCAAGCATCCTGCTGCTAACTTTATAACGAATGCCATTATTCGTTACAGCCATGGTTCCATATCTGGTAATGGACCTTATCGGGTGGGCTTGAAGATGAACCATGGATGGGTGTACACAGAAGGGCTTACCCATTTTGAACAGGCCGATACGGACCGTCTAATCATGGCGGGTCATGACAATCAGGGCAAGCTGGTCGTTGCATTACAGCTGAGCCGGGAGCCTTTTTAATAAGTGGGAGGAGACGAGAATATGGAGCAAAACATACTGGTTATATTGCCGCATCCGGATGACGAAGCATTTGGTTTATCCGGCACGTTGGCTAAATATATTGTTGAAGGCGCGCATGTCACTTATGCTTGTTTAACACTTGGAGAGATGGGCCGTAACATGGGTATTCCTCCATTTGCGAACCGAATTACACTGCCGACCATTCGTAAAGCGGAGCTGGAGGAATCTTGTAAATCTATCGGTATACAGGACTTAAGATTGCTTGGATTTCATGATAAAACGATTGAATTTGAGGATCAAGATAGGCTGGATAGCGTAATTGCATCGTTAATTGAGGAAGTAAAACCGTCTTTGGTGTTCACGTTCTATCCAGGATACAGCGTTCATCCGGATCATGATGCCACAGGTGCAGCTGTCGTTCGAACTATACAGAAGATGCCCGCAGCGGACAGACCGTTAGTCCAATGCTTGGCGTTCTCGAACAATTGTGAGCAGGAGCTTGGCAAACCGGATGTTTACCAAGATGTGTCCATGTTTATGGTACAGAAGCTGAACTCCATTCAAGCTCATCGCTCTCAGTTCCAAGCAGCCGAGTTGATGGGCAAGAAACAGATGAAAGCCAAGGAAGTTGAGCAGCGCTTCGGAACCGAGCGTTTCTGGACGTATACATTTTCATAAATGCCATCTTGTGATGGACAATGAAAAAGAGCCACAGGAATCTGTGGCTCTTTTTGTTTGGTCTGTTGTGTTATGGCTTGGTGGGTCCTTCTAAGCAAGCAACGTCTAAATCCAGGTTCAGGCACTATGGACTGCTGATGGATAGAGGGTAAAGAGTCCCTTTCAGACAGAAGGAAGTTTTTCCGGTCTCTTCTGAAACAACGAGTACCAAGGCATCGCACATTTCGGATAGTCCAATGGCTGCACGATGACGCGTTCCGAGCTTCCGGTCACCGTAGGTTTTAGATGTTAAGGGCAGCACGTTTGCGGCAGAAATAATCATATCTTTACGTACAAGCACGGCCCCATCGTGCAGGGGACTGCCGGGAACGAATATGGATTCAAGCAGGGGACTTGTAATTTCGGCGGATAAAGGGATACCTGGCGTCATTAACGAGTCCAGATGATCTTCCCGTTGAATGACAATGAGTGCGCCCCGCTTTTTTTGAGCGAGATGATATATGGATCTGGCGATTTCTTGATATTTGCTTGTGAAGGGGAAGAGAAAACAATTGAGATAATACGTAGATGATATGGATTCAGCTTCCATAAATTTCGTTCTTACGAGATGGAGCTCGCCCAGCAGGCAAGAGCTGTCATCGTCCAAATGAACAATCATCTTAGTTAAATGTCCTGTAATGTCCGTGAGCTGTTCCTTCAATTTGTGTTTAAGCGGTGTAAAATTGCAATTCTGATCTAGCATCCGTTATCTTCCTCCTTATCATGTTTATGATGACCATTTCCCCATATCGATATTCTATATTGCGGGCCATTTTCCACATCTAGTCAAACATGATTCGTCAATTTATCAATAAAACTGATAAATGCTATAAGAAGATTGGAATTGACCCTTCCATCAAGCTGTGATAGGTTCAGAGGAGAAATAAATTAATTGTATCGTAATAGTAGGAATTAATAATGGGCGCTTTTGAGAGGTGGATATAGTTTGGAACTCCAAGTAACGAACAGTCCTTTTAATCAGGAACAAGTGGAATTGCTAAACCGCTTGCTGCCGACTTTGACGGAATCGCAAGCGACCTGGCTCAGCGGTTTTATCGCTGCGCTGCAGACAACGGCTTCGAGTGCAGCCATTGCAGCCGCACCACAGCCTAACGCGGTGGGAACGGTGACAGCACAAGTGACAGCCGAACCTAAAGAAGTTACGATCTTATACGGATCGCAGACAGGAAATGGGCACGGATTATCAAAGAAATTGTCTAAGAAGCTTGAAGAGACAGGACTTACGGTCACTTTGTCTTCAATGAGCGATTTTAAGCCGAATAATCTGAAGAAGCTGCAGAATCTTCTTATCATTGTGAGTACGCATGGAGAGGGCGAGCCGCCAGATAATGCGATTCCGTTCTACGAATTTCTCCATAGCAAGCGTGCACCTCAAGTAGAACAGCTGCAATATTCGGTATTGGCACTGGGGGATACCTCTTATGAATTCTTCTGTCAGACAGGTAAGGATTTTGACAAGCGACTAGAGGAATTAGGCGGCAAACGTCTGACGGCGAGAGTGGATTGTGACGTGGATTTCGATGAGTCTGCCGCAGAATGGATGAACCAAGTATTGTCGTCGTTGAATGAGGCTGGTGCCGGGTCTAACCAAACATTCAATGTGAGTGCTATAGCCTTGAGCGAGGATACGGAGTCGGAATATTCGAGAAGCAATCCGTTTCAAGCCGAGATCCTGGAGAATTTGAATCTGAACGGAAGAGGATCTGACCGGGAAACACGCCATCTTGAAATTTCTCTTGAAGGATCGAATTTACAATATGAACCGGGCGACAGCATTGGAATCTACCCGGAGAATCATCCTCAGCTGGTAGATGACCTTATCTCAGTCATGAACTGGAATGCAGATGAAGTGGTCGTTGTTCATAAGAATGGGGAAGCACGAAAGCTTCGGGATGCCTTGCTGCGCCATTATGAAATTACGGTTCTTACGAAACCCCTAATCGAGCAAGCGGCCAAACTCTCAGGGAATGAGGGGCTGAGCAAACTGCTTGAGCCTGGTCATGAACAGGAATTACGGACTTACATCAATGAGCGGGATTTGCTTGATCTGGTTCAGGATTATGGTCTTCAGCAATTACCTGCAAGTGATTTTGTATCCATATTACGAAAAATTCCTGCTCGCCTGTATTCCATTTCCAGCAGCTCGAAAGCATTCCCGGATGAAGTCCACATTACCGTTCGGAGTGTTCGTTATGAGGCTCATGGCCGACAACGATACGGAGTATGTTCGGTTCAAATGGCAGAACGACTGGAAGCTGGAGACTCGCTTCCTGTGTATATTCAGCACAATCCGAATTTTAAGCTGCCTGAGAATCCGGACACGCCGATTATTATGATCGGACCTGGTACAGGCGTTGCTCCATTCCGAGCGTTTCTTGGGGAGCGGGAAGAAACGGGTGCAGAAGGAAAGTCATGGCTGTTCTACGGAGATCAGCATTTCGCGACCGACTTCTTATACCAGATTGAGTGGCAGCGCTGGTTAAAGGATGGGGTACTGACACGCATGGATGTGGCCTTCTCACGGGATACGGATAAGAAAGTATATGTTCAGCACCGGATGCTGGAGAAGAGCAAGGAGCTGTATCAGTGGTTGCAAGAAGGAGCATGCGTATATGTCTGCGGCGATGAGAAGAAGATGGCTCATGATGTGCATTCCGCCCTGGGCACTATACTTGAACAAGAAGGCAGTATGAGCCCTGAAGAAGCTGCGGAATATCTGGCGCTGATGCAGCAGCAGAAACGTTATCAACGGGATGTATATTGAGGTGCATACCGTGATTGCGAGAGGAGATAAGAAACATGTCTGATAATAATCTGGTATCACCGAATAGTGCACCCCATAGTGATGTGGAAGATATAAAGCGTCGCAGTAACTATTTGCGCGGCAGCCTCGTAGAAACTTTAGAGGATCGTATCACGGGATCCATTCCGGAAGATGATAACCGGCTGATGAAGTTTCACGGAAGTTACATGCAGGATGACCGGGATTTGCGTAACGAACGACATAAGCAGAAGCTGGAGCCCGCTTATCAGTTCATGCTGCGGGTTCGCGCTGCCGGCGGGGTTGTAACACCTGAGCAGTGGCTGATGATGGATCGCGTTGCCCAGAAATATGCGAACGGGACGATTCGGTTAACAACGCGCCAATCTTTCCAGCTGCACGGTGTGCTGAAGTGGAATATGAAGAGCACGATCCAAGAAGTCAATGAATCGATGCTTAGTACACTGGCTGCTTGCGGTGACGTCAATCGTAACGTGATGTGTAATCCAAACCCTTATCAATCTGAAATTCACTCCGAGGTGTATGAGTGGGCCCGCAAAGTCAGCAGTCATCTTGACCCTCGCTCACGTGCATATCATGAGATTTGGCTTGATGGGGAGAAGGTTGTAGACAGCCTTGAGGATGGAGCAGAACAGGAACCGATCTACGGTCCGGTATATCTGCCGCGGAAATTCAAGATTGGAATGGCTGTTCCACCTTCCAATGATGTTGATGTGTACTCGCAAGACCTTGGCTTCATTGCAATCGTGGAAGACGGGAAATTGATTGGCTTCAACGTTTCGGTTGGTGGCGGTATGGGAATGACGCACGGTGACCCATTAACCTACCCTCAAGTGGCAAAAGTCATCGGTTTCTGCAAACCGGAACAGATCATTGATTTGGCTGAGAAGACGGTCATGATCCAGCGAGATTATGGAGACCGCGCGGTGCGTAAGCATGCTCGTTTCAAATATACGATTGATGACCGTGGGATCGACTGGTTTGTCAACGAGCTCAGCAATCGTCTGGGATGGAAGCTGGAGGAGGCAAAGCCGTTCCATTTCGACCATAACGGAGATCGTTACGGCTGGGTAAAAGGCAGCAACGGCAAATGGCATTTCACGCTGTTCATCCAGAACGGACGTGTGAAAGACGATGCCGATTACCTTCTGATGACGGGGCTTCGCGAAATTGCCCAAATCCATAACGGAGACTTCCGTTTAACGGCAAATCAGAATTTGATTATTGCCAACGTCAGCAGTCATAAGAAGAAAAAGATTGAAGAACTCATTCAACGTTTTGGGCTCACGGATGGTCATCATTACTCTGCACTTAGAAGAAATGCTATGGCGTGCGTATCATTGCCAACCTGTGGTTTGGCAATGGCCGAATCCGAGCGCTATCTCCCGACGCTATTGGACAAAATTGATCCGATACTGGAAGAGAACGGACTGAGCGAAGAGGATATCGTCATCCGAATGACAGGATGCCCGAATGGCTGTGCCAGACCGATGCTGGCCGAAATCGCGTTTATCGGTAAGGCGCCGGGCAAATACAATATGTACCTGGGCGGCGGATTTTCCGGACACCGGCTGAACAAGCTATATAAAGAGAACATCGGGGAGACTGAGATTCTGGACTCCCTTCGCCAGATCATGAAGCAGTATGCACAAGAACGCGAGATCGGCGAGCGCTTCGGCGATTATGTCATTCGTGCCGGTTACGTCAAGGAAGTATTGGACGGTCAACAATTTCACGCGTAATTATACTAAGTTATTAACAACCCGGAGCTCTTCTTCAAGAAGAGCTCCGGGTTGTTATGTTCATCTCACCTCTTTGTCCGTCTCGCCCCATATTTCAAACCAAAGAGCCGCCTCTTGAAATGGGAGGCGGCTCTTGTTTGCTAGTCATTGCTCCAATACGGAGGCGGTGCTCGTTTTCTTTTTAAACAATGGGATCAGCAGTGCTGAACCTATGAGGAGCAAGAGTGCGCTTGCTGCGTAGACGAAGAACAGGGACAGCTGGTTTTTGAGCAATCCGCCCAGCGACATGCCCAGCACCATCATGCCCATAAAGATCGGGGTGAGGGCGCCGCCTACCCGACCAATATATGGCCCTTCCGTATTGTTTAGGATCAGGGTGTTGATTCCAATGTGGATGGTGGGGTAAAAGAATCCGTTAAGCACTAGAAGCAGCAGCGTAAACATGATGCTTGTTGACCAGCCGATACCGAGGTTTCCGACAGCACTAACGGTCAGGCCAAGAGCTAACAAGGTTTGAGGGGGGATTTTCTTGGCAAATGCCATGACGAAGCCACCTCCAACTAGCATCGCCACCCCATTGACCATTAACAGCCATTGCAAGAATGACTTATCCTGACCGAGATTCTCCATCGTCACAAATATCGCGAGCGGCTGAATAAGTCCCGATGCCAAGCCAGCGGCGGCAAAGGCAGCACCTAGTGTTCGGAGCGTTTGATTACTCCATACATAACGAAGGCCTTCGATAAGTTCTTGCTGCAGGTTCTGTCGCTTGGATGATGTCTCTTCCAGCATATCACGAGGCAGCAAAGCCAGAATCAAGCCAGAGCCCAGGAATAGCGTGCCTGTGGCGATCAGCGATATTTCAATGCCGTACTTTTGGTATACAAATGCGCCTGCAATCGGGCCGATAACCATAAAGAAGGCAACCATGGATTGAAACATAGCCATTACGGACTGCAGCTGTTCAGCGGGCACATGCTGTTTGAACAGCTTCATCGCCGAGGGCTGGGAGAATTGTGACACGGTGGCAGAGAAGAACGTGAGTACCAGCAATGCCAGCCACGACCCATTATGAACGGCGATCAGCACGACAAATACCGATAACGCCGACAAAACATCCGAACAGACCATGGTACGTTTAGGACGCCAGCGGTCCGCGAAAGTACCGCCGATGAAGGCAAACAAGAAAATGGGGGCGAATTCGGCTACAGATATGAGAGATACATACACTGGATTATTGTCTGTCATGTCCGTAACGTATAACAGAATGGCGAAGTTGCGAACCCAAATGCCGAGGTTCAAGAGTACGCGTGAGAATACAACCGTTCGGACATACGGGTTGTTAAGCATAATGAATGACACTCCTTTCGTGGCCTGCATATTGCAGGCCGGACATTATGAAAAACAAGCGAATGCGCATTTCGTTTGTTTATACATAGACATAATAATATTTTGTCTATAATTAATCAATATTAATTTTGTGTTGCCTATATATCGCTCGCCAAAAAGGCACTTCCCGCATCGGTTCATGCGCTTGAAGTACCTTCGAATTTGATTGATTATTACGGGCATGTGTCTATTTTCCGGATCTGCGCTCTTAATCTTGTTCATAGGACTTAATAGAGATATAATGGACAAGGGTATTTATCGAATACCAGTTACAGATTCAACAATGAAAGTGAGCGAAATATATGGGTCGTAAATGGAATAATATTAAAGAAAAGAAAGCATCCAAGGATGCTAATACAAGTCGCGTCTATGCGAAATTCGGTGTGGAAATTTATGTTGCCGCCAAAAAAGGCGAGCCGGATCCTGAATCCAACCGCGCCCTAAAGGTCGTTCTTGAGCGTGCTAAAACGTATAATGTGCCAAAAGCTATTATTGACCGCGCCTTGGATAAAGCCAAAGGCAGCGGTGATGAGAATTATGAAGAGCTGCGATATGAAGGGTTCGGTCCGAATGGTTCCATGATCATTGTGGACGCATTAACCAACAATGTGAATCGTACGGCGCCAGCTGTTCGTTCTGCTTTTAACAAGAACGGCGGTAATATGGGTGTTAGTGGATCGGTATCTTATATGTTTGATCAAACGGCAGTCATTGGCGTGGAAGGCAAGACAGCCGAGGAAGTTATGGATCTCTTGCTTGAAGCCGATTTGGATGTTCGTGATATTCTTGAAGAGGATGAAGCAGTGATCGTTTACGCTGAACCAGATCAGTTCCATGCGGTTCAAGAGGCGTTCAAAGCTGCTGGCATTTCTGACTTCACCGTAGCCGAGCTTACGATGCTGGCACAGAATTTTGTCTCCCTTCCTGAAGATGGACAGGCACAGTTTGAGAAGCTGATTGATGCACTTGAAGATCTTGAGGATGTTCAGCAGGTTTATCACAACGTGGAGTTCGAGGAGTAATAGGAACAAATCCTTTGATTCGTATTTCACCTAATCTCTCGCTCAGAGATGGTAGTGAGTTCGAAGAGTGGCTGACCAAGTAGAATCTGTGCAAGAAATAGGGCACCACTTTTTTAGGATAGACCGTTTCTCGATACTCAATCGAGGAACGGTTATTTATTTTGTTTTCGTTCCGAAGATTTGACCGTTAGGGTTGACCTTTTCTTATCCCATTTAATTTCAGCTCCGAACAATGAAGATATATCGCGCGCCTTAATGTAAGTGATACCTGAAAAATTATAAAAATGAGTCACAGGTTTACCATCTATTATTGGAGCTTTTTGGGCCGCGTCATAGCCTAAGTTGGCTTCCAATAATTCACTGACAGACCGCAAAGGAACGTACACGGTACCATCAAAAAGTCGTCCTTGTTTCGCAGTTTTGCCATTCACACTTACTTGAACGACCGTAGCGGCAGCGAAACTTTTCTCATTTGGGATTCTTCTTACGATGACATAGGCGATTTGTTCTTCGATTAATTCAGGGGCGTTCGCCGGGTAAACCGTCACTTCGTGTTTTCCAGTCACTGAACCGAAAGTAGCTATGACAGATGCGCTTCCTAATCCGACGGCTTGGATATTTCCCTGTGCTGGAGTCGTTATAACTCCTGAGTCGGTAGTCTTCCAGGAAGACAGCTCGGTTACATAGGCCGTGTCTCCATTATCGAAAACAGCCAGGGCATTTAATTCCAGTCCGCTGTTTAAGCTTAGTTTATATGGTTCGGAAGTGGGAGGGAGAATCCCGCGAACAATTTCAATTTTTTTGGGAACACCAACAAATAAGTGCGCAGAGGTTGTATCATAATCAAGAATTGCGGTTCCTGAGACCCCCTCCAGTCTAGTTTCATCAGACAGAATATTGATTGAAGTACCCTGTGTCTTGATCTCTCCCTTTACGGTAAGATAAAAGGATACGAATGCTTCATTGGCCGTGGAGCCGATCGTTTTATTATTTTGGTTGAGTATAGACAACACTACTTCACGTCTGCCATCATCAGGGTTGAGATCTAATGGATACGGATTTTCGATCTTATAATCAGAAGTCTCATAGGCTTTGGAAGGAATGAAAAAGGTATCGTCTCTCCATATGTACTTTCCAAGATCATCGTCAAAGCGAATGTTGCCCTCTGTCGTAAACACATTTTCATCATAGCTCAAAACAATCTTGGCGGAACGAGGCCCTTTGCTTTCGGAAGGCACATCGGATATTTTTACGCTCACCAAGACGCTCTTTCCGGGAACCAGGGTCGTATAATTACTTGTAACTTCAACAGATATCTTCTTTGCTTCTGCTGCCCAAGATAAGTCTGAAAAGCACGAAATCAATAGGAGCAAAGAAAGCAGCGCCATTGTTGTTTTTCTTAAGAGATGCATATGAATAACAACCTCCAATCATAAAATAGCAGTCTATGTTTATATCGGCTACTTGAGGAGGACCATACAATTAATTTGATTCATTTAAAAAAACCATCGTACTCAGTAATGCTGAATACGATGGTTTTTGCTGTTACACGATGGGTTCTCATTCCGCCAACAGGGATACTAGTCTATTCGTCAGCTTTAACCAGAATCACTTCGGCTGAGGTTATGGCTGGAATAGATTTTGTCATCATCGGGGAGTGGTATGCCACGATTTTCGTACCTGGTTTAAGGTCTGATTCTATACCAAGAGCCGTAATCACTTGTGTATCTTCCGTAATGTTGAGGATGATGTCATTGTCTGTAGATTGGTCAGAACCTACATTAATGTAGAGCTGGTCTTTCGACGTACGATCTGAAGCTGCAATGGTGCCTTCGATTTTGGGAGCCGAAATTTCCGAAACCACGATCTTGTCTGCATGCGTGCGGGCCGGATAAATCGCCAGCATGACTTGGCTGTAATAGGCTTCTACCCGGAGATCCGCCTTCAAAGCTTCAGCCGTCAACGGAGCACCATTCGCGTCCACAATTTCAGTCTCTTTATCGACGGTTAGAATTACATAATTAACACCGCCTGTTTCCCTTGCCTGACCGATCACGGTGATACTGTTATCGGCCGTGGCTGTAATGATACCATTCGTTCCAGCTGGCTCTTCTTGTACAGGTGCTTCCGCGTCAGCTTGAACTTGAATATAGTTGGTGGTTGATTGAGGCGGCAAGCTTAATGCAACCGCAGGTCCATAGAAGGAACGGATGCTCATACCTGTTTTAAGGTCGCTGGCTTGCAGCGTGCTGCCATCAGGAGCGATGATCTTTGCTTTTGGATCCAGATGAAGCAGAATGGTCTCTTCGCCATCGCGATACAAATTCGTACCCTCAACAAGAATTGCTTTGTCGTTTACCTCGGTGATCGTTCCATCAATAGCAGAAAAGTCTTGCTCCTGAACGATGATGGTCAGTGCCGACCCTTGAGCCGGGAGGCTCTTCGTCAATTTTGGACTATAGAACGCTTTAACCGCTTTGTTCTGATCCACGATGGATTGCAATTGGACTTTCTTGCCTTTAGCATCTACGATCTTCGTATTTTTGGATATGGAAAGTTTGATTTCTGATTGATTGGCTGTTCCCAAGCCGCGGCCCGTTACAGTAATCCATTTGCCTGTTTCGTCATTAACGTAGTCTGTTATGTATCCCATAGTTCCAGGTACCATTTTCTTCTCCTGGTTTACGATGTTCCCTTGTCCTGCATGTATAGAAGCGGGAGGGACGGCCTGTGCATTTGCTGCTGCCGGCAGAGCCGCCATAGCGAGAATTGCAGTGGTTGCCAGTACTTTGTAGATGTTGTTCATGATAGATTCCTCCAATTATCGATGATCTGTAAGTTAGGATACAGCCAAGTCAAGTCGTGCTGGAAAAATGTACTGGCTGTTATATAACCATAGACGGAGAAAGTTTACGAATGTTGCACAGACGATCGAAATTGTTCAACAGAAGAATTTATAGATAGGGTTCTCTACGCATGGTCGTCCTGCAAATTTTGTAAAACAAAGTCGAATTATGAGGTATACTTATCGATGTAATTGACATAGAGGGGACAGAAGATACCTTGAGAACACGAATTGTTCATTGGTTTCGAAACCAGCGTATCCAAACAAAAATTATTGCGATATACCTCCCGCTGGTCTTTATACCATTACTGACCTTGGGGATATTCTCTTATCAGATCAATACGGCGTCATCCATAAATAAAACGAAGAAGAATGTTCAGGATGAATCCAGGTTGATCACCACCAGGATTGATACGATATTGTCCAATGCGGAAAGCTTTGCGAATGTCTCGATGCTGGAGCTGAACAAGGAAGAGAAGCTGAAGCTGAAGCAAAAGGGGGATCAGCTGAATAGTGATTCTGTCGACTATGAGCTTCTCAGAGCGATCGAGAATAGACTGGATTTTGCGAAGATGATCTTTCCGGAGGTAGAATCGGCTCTTTTCATTGACAGAGCTGAAAACGTATACAGTACGAACTCCGACATGCAGTACGGTACCGAGAAGGGTCTGCGGAGTGAGATATACCGAGATGTGAACAAGAGTAACGGTAAACCTATATGGTTTCCGATGGAAAATCGGGATTACTGGGTGACGCATACCGAAGAACCTATTCTTACGATCGGTAAAAAAATACTGGACACCGAGACGCTTGAACCGCTCGGCATTTTATTGGTCAATATCAAAGAAGAGACATTAGCCTCCGTATACCGGAGCATCGGGCCTCTGCAGCCGAACGGTTACTATATCATCGATGAGAAAGGAACCATTATATCATCCCAGGACAAAAGCGAAATGCTGCAGCCGATGGAAGAAATCAGCAGGGTAGATGTGATGAGCCAGGAGGCCATGATGGAAGAAATACCGGGATCAGATGGCCATAACATCTTATTGTCCTCCGTGGGCTTTAGCAAGATGAACTGGAAGCTTATCAATGAGATTTCGGTCCGGGAACTGACTCGGGACACGAGGCAGGTATCTCAGGTTATCCTCATGATCGGAGGCATCTGTTTAATACTGGCTGTTCTTGGAGCCATCATGCTGTCGCGATCTATCGGCAATCCCATCATGCAGTTGAGTAAACAAATGAAGCGAATCCGGGAGGAGAATATTGATCAGCCGATTGATGTGCGGACGAATGATGAGATTGGCATCCTGGGCTCAGGCCTAAACGTTATGTTGGGCCGGATTAATGATCTGCTAGTCAAAGTAAAGGACGAGCAGAAGAAGAAGCGGGAGTATGAGCTGGCACTCATTCAGAATCAGATTAAACCCCATTTTTTCTACAATACCTTGGACTTGATTTATGTGTTATGTAAATCCGGTGAGAGCGAAACGGCAGGCAAGGCAACGAAATCTCTGGCCGATTTCTACCGGGTTGCGCTTAGCAACGGCCAGGAGATCATCACCATTCGCGAAGAGATCAGAAATGTGAACAGCTATTTATCGATACAGCGTACACGCTATTCCGATTTATTCGATTTTCAGATTAAGATCCAGGATGACATGATGGATTATGCCATACCCAAGTTGACACTTCAGCCGCTTGTGGAGAACTCAATTTACCACGGACTCAAAGAGAAGGGAAGCTTCGGACATATACAGATAGAAGGTGTGAAAAAAGACGATGTTCTGGAGCTGATCGTCAGAGATGACGGTATCGGCTTCTCACCGAATATGCTGAAGCAGATGGATCACAAGCGAAGCGAGGAACGCGGTTCTTTTGGACTTAGCAGTGTGGATGAACGAATAAAGCTGTATTACGGGGAACGTTATGGAACCCGCATTCACAGCGAACCGGGTGAAGGCAGCGAGGTCATTGTTGTCATCCCTTTTACAACGAGAGGAGATTCGCAAGATGTATAAAGTTGTGATCGCAGACGATGAAGCAGTATTTCGCAAGTATCTTCGTGGAGTGGTGGATTGGGAAGCGGAGGGCTTTGAATACTGCGGGGAAGCGAAGAATGGCATGGAAGCCTGGGAGCTTGTACAGAGAGAGAAGCCGCATCTGGCGCTGATCGACATTAATATGCCCTACATGAACGGGATGGATTTAGCACAGAAGCTGAAAGAGTTCAACCCGGATATGGTTGTCATACTAGTCACGGGTCACAGTGAGTTTGAGTACGCACGTAAAGCGATCAAAATCGGGATTGAGGATTACATATTGAAGCCTTTTGATGAGGAGGAGCTGCTATCGGCTCTTCATCAGGTGAAGAACAATCTGCAAAAGACCATAATCGGACAACACCAGGAACAGGAGGAACGTCAATTATGGCGGGAAAGCTTCCTGAATCTCCTAATCAGCGGTGAATACCGGGATGACGACGAATATATCCTGCACCAGATGACCAAGTTTGATTTTGCTGAGTATCCCGCCGTGTTCCAGGTGATATCGGTCGAAATTGATGATTTATTGCATGAATGGGAGCAGTTAAACGATATCCGCTTCAAGAAATATATTATTTCCAACTTGCTGATGGATTTGGTGAAGCCAGAGGGCCGGCAGTTTATTTTCAATGGACCGGAGAACCGAATCGTATCATTGCTCCAGTTTGCCGCTGACGAAGACCATGAACAGTTCAGCTTAAAGGGATACAATCAATTATTTATGCTGATTCGCGATCGTTTCGGGTTTAGTATATCGATCGGGATCGGAAATGCAGGACAAGGAATTTCATCGATTCGAAAGTCTTACATGGAGTCTGTCATCGCACTCAAAAACCGAATTTCGACGGAAGAAACAAACATCGTTCATTATCGGGATACGGCAACACGCACATCGAATGTTGGATTCTATCCAAGTGAGATGAATGAGAATCTGCTGATTTCACTCCGCCTTCATGATGAAGAAGAAATCCGTAAACAACTTGCGGCCATCGAGCATTATATACGTGATCGGCAGCTGTCCGGAGATTATATCCATATGATCCTTGCCGGGCTTGTTTCGTTATGTCTTACCTACATCTACGAGATTGGCAAAACCGTTGAGGAAATATTCACACCAGAATTTTCGCCTTTTCAGGAAATCACCAATCAACCCACGTTAAAAGAGGCTTTTGAATGGATTACGAATCTATACACGACGGCTATGAAGTATTCCAAGAGCGTGAAACACTCCAAATCAGCAAAAATACTAGCGGCCGCATGTGAATATATCCAGAACCATTACCAGGACAGCCAGTTAAAAGTCGAGGAGGTCTCCCGCAGCCTGTATATCCAGTCCAGATACTTAAGGAGGATATTCAAGCAGGAGCTAGGCATAGGTGTTAGTGACTATATTACAGATGTCCGTATGCAGAAAGCAAAGGAGCTTCTACTGGCTGGACATAATTTGAAATTATCCGAAATCTCAGAGATGGTTGGGTACGGCGACCCGTCTCATTTTAGTAAAAGCTTCAAGAAATATACAGGATTACCGCCAAGTGAGTATGAGGTACTTCATAAAAAGTAGGTCGAAATATACAAATGTGTTCCGTTTTGTCCCTCACGGCACTTGTCCGATATTAGGTAGAATGAACCCATCAAGAGAATTAAGGGGGAACAATAGGCAATGAAGAAGAGAAGAATATTTCTGCCGATTCTGTTGGCCACCGCAATGTTAGCGCTTTCCGCATGCGGCGCGAAGGATGATGGCACAAGCGGTTCCGCTGGAGAAGCATCGAGCGGAAATCAACAAGTGAAATTGAAGTTCTATGCACAATACAGCGGAGAGAACACTGCCGTATACGATGCAGCCAAAGAAGAAATGAAGAAGCTCATGCCTGAAGTAGACGTGGAATTCGAAGTCGCTGCACAGGACGACGAGCAGAAGATTAAAACGTATGCTGCTGGCGGTACCTTGCCTGATATTTTCTTCGCATCCTCGGGTTTGATCGAAGCTCTTAAAAATTCGGACAATCTTTATATGATGGACAAGGCTGTGGAAGACAATAAAATCGAGGATCAGCTAAATGAAACCTCGAAAGCGATGCTCCGTCATGATGACGGTCATATTTACGCAGTACCAAACGTTGGACAATGGTCATCCTTGATCTATTACAACAAGGAGCTGTTCGAGCAAAATGGCATCAAGGTTCCTGCTAACTATGATGAGTTCTTAGAAGCTGTAAAAGGCTTCAGTGCCAAGGGAATTACTCCGCTGGCCTTGTTCGCCAAAGAAAAATGGCCAGGCGTGCAGCTGTATGATATGGCTGTTGTTGGCTCTGAACCTGCTGGTCTAACAAAGCTTGACGGCGGTGAAGGAACCTTCTCCGATGAGGCATACCGTCAAGGCGCCGAGAAGATTGCCGAATTGTCCAAAGCAGGACTCCTGTCCAAAAATGCGTTCAACACGACTTGGGACGATGCATTGGCTCAGTTCACCTCCGGAAAAGCAGCAATGGTGCTGAATGGTGCATGGGCGATGAGTGACATTTCGAAAGCGATGGGAGACAAGGTGGACATTTTGTACACTCCACTTGCAGATGCCGACAAAGTCGATCAGGTGCAGTGGAACGTCAGCGGTGGCGGCTTCAACCAGGGCTTCTCTGTGTCGAAGAACTCCAAAAATGCTGAGGTTGCAGCTAAATATGCCGCATTGTTCTCGATTGAATTTGCGAAGCAGCGCGTTATTCATCTGGGCGACCCTAACCCGATCCTGAAGGAAAATCCGGAACCGTTAAATGGAATTTCCTCGCTCCAGGAGAAGTATAAGCAGGACTCTGCGAATTTCAAAACAATGACAACCTTCCCTTGGGGATTGGTTAACGCTAAATTCAAAACAGCGATTGAAGACAATGTTCAAAAGCTGATGCTGGATTACGACACCAATGCATTTATCGACACCATGAACAAATCTCTTGAACTGGCACGAAAATAATAGGTACGGTGACAGGGAGGTTATTCTGATAAAGAATAACCTCTTTGACTAAGGAGGTCCCATGTCAGAAAAATGGAAAAATAAAGTGGCTCTGCTGGTATTTACCGTACCCACACTGCTCTTTTTTACGATTATTGTGTTTATACCTATCTTGCAAACCTTCCAGAAAAGCTTCTTTGATTGGGACGGTTTGAGCACTCCCATATTTATCGGATTTGATAATTATCTTCGTCTTTTTGATGATCCCGATTTCTGGGTTTCTCTGAAAAATGGTCTGATCTTTGCGTTCGTACTAGTCGTTTATCAAATCGGGCTTGGAACGATTCTTGCTATTGTGCTGAGCAGCAAGGCTGTACGCGGCCGGAAATGGTTTAAGACCACCTTCTTTATTCCGGTTGTACTCTCCGGCGTCATGGTATCACAGCTGTGGATTGCTATTTATAATCCGGAGGGGGGACTGTTGAACAGTATCTTCGCAGCCCTCGGCATGGATTATCAGCAGGCCTGGCTGAGCGGGGAGCATACGTCCATTTGGGCCATTGCCTTCACAAACGCGTGGCAGAACATGGGTATCCTGCTTGTGCTGATCTATACAGCCATTAAATCGATACCTGAGCATCTGTATGAAGCTGCATTAATTGACGGCTCTTCGTTCTGGCACACTCATCGCAAAATAACGATACCCCTTTTGAGTGAAACTTATAAATTCGGCTTAATTATTGCGATTACCGGGGGTCTGAACGCCTTCCAAAACATGTTTGTCATGACGAATGGCGGACCAGGCAATATCTCGTACACCTTCACATTTATGATGTACAAAGCCGCTTTCCGGTCTAACGAATATGGATACGGTTCGGCGGCAGCAGCCATTTTGGTTATTGAATGTCTGTTGTTCACGATCCTGATTAACAAATTCGTAGCCCGGGAAAAAATCAGCTATTAGATGGGAAGGATGACACAATGATTAAACGACTTACGAACGGAACCTTAAAATACGGTTCGCTCCTGTTGTACGTATTGGTCAGTCTGTACCCGTTGGTATGGCTGCTGTTCTATTCTTTTAAAGACAATGAGGAAATTTTCTCGACGAATGTATTCGGCATTCCGAAAGAGTGGCGCGTTGAAAATTATGTTAACGCCTTCCAATCCTTCGATTTGATTATGTATTTCAAAAACAGTTTCATCGTATCCATCGGAACGGTAGCATTAACAGTCCTGCTTGGCTTGATGTTCTCCTACGCTTCAGCCCGGATGAAATGGGGACTGTCCAACGCGGCGCGAATATACATGACCGCAGGCATGTTCATTCCGATGCAAATTATTCTGATTCCGCTGTTAATGATCGTACGTTCCATGCATTTGCAAAACAGCTATCTTGCAGTCATCGTCCCTTATGCGGCATTTCAGCTTTCATTTGCTTGTATTATCTTCTATGCCTTCTTTCGTTCCTTGCCAAAAGAGATTGAAGAGTCGGCTGCGATTGACGGTGCAAACGTTTATCGGACATTCTTTAGCATTATGGTTCCGCTTGTCGTACCGGCCATCGCTTCGGTGAGCATCTTCGTATTCTTGTTCGCCTGGAATGAATTCTTGGTAGCACTTGTGATGATCAGTGATAACGCTCTGAAAACACTGCCGCTCGGTCTGCTCTATTTCCAGACCCAGTTCAGCTCCGATTGGGGGGCTATGGGCGCTGTAATGGTCTTGTCCACGGTTCCGACTATCCTCGTATATCTGTTGTTCTCTGAACAGGTCGAGAACGCGTTAACCGTAAGTTCGGCAGTAAAAGGATAACTACAGAAATCGGAACGGGGGATATAAACAATGGATTTTTCTGCAGGTGGTCGGATCATTTCCGTAACAGGTGGAGAGGAGAAATTCCAATACACGGTAGAGCATCTATATTCAGATCAAGGCGTGGATTATATAAGATTCTCTATGCATGCAAATAAAGCGTACTATCCAGATCCGGTTACTTTATCCTGGAAGCACCCAGCCGTGGATATTCATGGATACTGGGATCCTACCGCTAACCGGGATAAGGGGCTTCGTATTGATTTCAGTGAGCCTTCAGCAAGCAAAGCGACTTTCTCCGCTCCGGTCTTCAGTCTTTATAACTCGGCTGGAGCTAACCGTTTGACCGTTGCATTGTCTGACGCACTTCGTCCGATGCAGTTTCGTGCAGGCATCCACGAAGAAACCGCTCAATTTGAGGTATGGGTCAAGCTCTTTACAGAAGCAAGTCCACAAATGACAGACTATGAGGTCATCATGCGAGTTGATACACGGAATATGTTCTATGCGGAGAGTTTAAGGGAGGTTAGCAGATGGTGGGAAGGCTTGCCGGGATATACACCATCCCGTGTCCCGGAGGCAGCTTGCCAACCGATGTATTCCACATGGTACAGCTTTCACCAGCAAGTCGATCCGGATGAGATTGAGCGCCAATGCTTGCTTGCGAAAGAGCTTGGTTGTGATACGGTCATCGTAGATGACGGTTGGCAAACAGCAAACGATGAGCGGGGATATGCGTTTTGCGGTGACTGGCAGGTTAGCCCTGAACGGATTGCTGATATGAAGCAATTCGTTGACCGTGTTCATCAACTGGGCATGAGATTTATGCTGTGGTACTCGGTGCCTTTTGTAGGTGTACATTCTCAAGCGTGGAAGAGATTTGAAGGGAAGTACATCAATACATATGGCGGCAAGGATACAGCGGTTCTTGATCCTCGTTTCCCAGAGGTAAGAGAATATCTGATTCATACGTATGAGCAGGCTTTGAACGATTGGGGAATTGACGGGTTCAAATTAGATTTTGTGGACTCCTTCCTGTTATCAGAGGATATGAGATTTTCGGGCGGAGAAGGAAGAGATTATGATTCGGTACCTGAGGCAGTAGACCGCCTGCTTACTGATGTCATGGCCCGTTTACGAGCGATTAAGCCGGATGTCATGATTGAGTTCCGTCAGAACTACATCGGTCCCTTGATGCGTAAATACGGCAATATGTTCCGGGTCGCGGACTGTCCAAACCATCATAATCAAAACCGGATCGGCTCTCTGGATATCCGTTTGCTTAGCGGGAACACAGCTGTTCATTCCGACATGATGATGTGGAATAAGGGAGACCTTGATGAGAATGTAGCCCTGCAATTTATCCACTCGCTGTTCTCCGTGCCCCAAATATCGGTACGGCTGGATGAAATCCCGGAAACACATCAGCAGGTTGCTGCCTATTGGCTGGCATTTTGGAAAGAGCATCGTTCACTTTTGCTGGAGGGTACGCTTCGTCCAATGTCACCTGAGATGATGTATCCGGTTGTATATGCTTATCACGACAACGATTGGCTCGCGGCAGTGTATGGCGAGAACTTCGTGGCCTCGATGGATCGCACAGTAAGCGGAAGTTATTGGTTGGTTAACGGTACGTCTCAGGATCGTCTGATCGTAAACTGGACAGAAGCTGCCGGTGATATGCGAATGATCGTGAGGAATTGCCATGGCTTGACGGTAAAAGATGAGATCGTAACCCTGAAACAGGGTGCCCATGTTCTTGAGGTGCCGCCTTCTGGATTGATCGAATTGACCCATGTGGCAGCGCAGGGATAAAAATTCGTGACCCCTATTAAGTTAGGGAGCCCACATATAATAAAGAAGGCAAGCGACAGTCTCTATTAGAGAAATTGCTTGTCTTCTTTGCCGTTAATATAAGATGGTCACAGGTTGAAGGAGTTTCTTGATTCGGATCGAATATAAATCTCAGAACAGATCTTTTCATGAAAGAGGGTGAACCGGCGTTATCCAAACAGATACATATCTGTATACACGGCGAATCGCATTTGCCACTGTATTGAGTGTGCGGGTTGAAGAGGACACTTAATACAACAAAAAAGGAGTTAGGGCAAATGCGTATCGAAACAAAAAGATTGATCATTCGTGAGTTTGAACCTGGGGATTGGGAGGATGTTCTTCAATATACATCGGATC
The DNA here is from genome assembly GCF_001277345.1 of Paenibacillus solani. Taxonomy (GTDB): domain Bacteria; phylum Bacillota; class Bacilli; order Paenibacillales; family Paenibacillaceae; genus Paenibacillus_AQ; species Paenibacillus_AQ solani. Next base: position 2,541,767 of record NZ_LIUT01000001.1, on the reverse strand, counting down.
CTTTGGTAATGCATTACATGCCGGATCTGGTTTATACGGAAGAGACGGTGAAGCAATTTCTGCAGGAAAACCAGGGTGATCAAGCCCGCAATTATGCGGTCGTGCTGCCTAATGAACAGCATGTTATTGGTCATATCGTATTCTTCCCGTGGTTCGGCGAACATACGTATGAGATCGGTTGGATATTCAATTCCGCCTATCATAGTAAGGGGTATGCTACGGAAGCAGCGAGGGCCTTGCTTCAATATGGATTCGAGACTTTGGGGATACACCGGCTTATTGCTACATGCCAGCCTGAGAACACGCCATCGTACCGGGTGATGGAGAAGCTCGGCATGAGACGAGAAGGCTATTTTAAAGAGTGCATCCCTCATGGGAATAACTGGTGGGATGAATATTTCTACGCTATACTAGCGTCGGAATGGCGAATGGCTTAGCGCAATTGTTACAATGAGCGACCAACCATGAAGCAATTATTGGCTCGATGGCTTGATCCATCGAACTGATGTTACGCTGTAAGACGTGAGGAAGCCTGATATTCTTAGCGGAATATCAGGCTTCTTTTTACTGTCTATGACCAAGGAACCCAAGCGTGATAGAATGGTAGCAATCCCTTATGGGAGATGGATGGTGGAGGTGCAGCATGATACGGGATAACCCGGCTAGAAAAATACGAGACAACCGAAAGCGGTTCTTCATTCGAGTTGTGCTGACTCTGATTGGTATCGTGCTGATATATACATTGTATGTTGGATACACCATTTGGAATTATGCACAGCGAACGGTGAGTTTGCCGTCAGATGCAGCGATCGTGCTTGGGGCAGCCGTGTGGGACGAGAGTCCTTCACCTGTATTCCAGGGACGCATTGATCATGCCATATGGCTATATGATCAAGAGCTTGTGAGCAAGCTGATTTTCACAGGGGGACGGGGAGTGGAGGGGGAGCCTGCCGAATCTGAAGTAGCCCGCCAATATGCCATCGCCCACGGCGTTCCTGAGGGTGACATATTGATAGAGACCAAGTCGACGATCACCGAGCAGAATCTGTATTATGCTAAAGAGATCGGTGAGAAGGCAGGCTTATCTTCCTATCTTATCGTGAGTGACCCGCTGCATATGAAGAGGGCAATGATGATGGCAGAAGATATGAAGCTCTATGCGAACCCCTCCCCGGTAACCGAAAGCGCGTATCGGAGTCTAAGAAGCAAAATCCCTTTCTTGTTTAGGGAAGTCTTTTATTATATTGGTTATCAGTTTATTTCACCATTTCGCAATGATGTTTATTAATGGATCGGCTCATGCTGTTCGTGAAGGAGTTTATCGAAAGACAGCTTAAGTTCATCCGTGATGGGGCCCATCGGCAGACGAAGGGTATCTGTTGAGATGAGACCTTGCCTGGCTAGCAGCCATTTGAGCGGGGCAGGGTTTGATTCTTCGAACAGCTTATGAATATATGGTTTCAATACATCAAACAGCTTTTCGGCACGGGGGTAGTCCCCTTGAAGCGCTAATCGAAAGATCTGAATGTAAACCTCAGTATTCACATTGGCAGACGCCAATATTCCGCCGGTTGCTCCATGACAGAGCAAGTCATGAAAGTGGATATCATCACCGCAGAGAATAGGCTTTGTGTCGTAGGGTGCTAAGCTTCTTATAAGCTCGGTACCCGAAGTGCTGTCCTTCATCCCGATGACACCGGGTATGTCCATGATCCTTCTGATGGCATCGACAGGTAACCGGATTCCCGTACGTGAAGGAACTTCATACACAATAATCGGTACCCCGACCTCGGCTACTTTTTGAAAGTGCTGTACAATACCTTCAGTCGAAGGACGACTGTAATAGGGGGTGACTATCATAACTGCTTCTGCCCCAATCTGACCTGCTAGCTCCGTCCGTTTGATGCTGGAGACCGTATCGTTCGTGCCGGTACCTATTATGAGCGGCATTTGCCGTCCGTCCAGACCCTTCCTCGTTTCCTGCACAATCTGAACGACTTCTTCCCAAGCTACCGTTGGAGCTTCTGCGGTCGTCCCATTGATGACCAAACCTTGAATTTCGTGGGTCAGTAAACTTTTCAAATAACGATGATAAGACAGAAAATCCAATTCGCCGGTTTCTAAAAAGGGCGTGATCACCGGAACATAAATTCCTTGCAAATCCTGCTGATTCAACATGATCCTTCCTCCATTCTTTGAGGTGTGAGATTACTTTAGCATGGATTTGACGATCGACGTTATCTATAATAATAGATAATGAATATCAAAATTATTGATAAGGGGGAGGGCGATGGATCTCAATTACTTGCACACGTTCAGGGAAGTAGCTGCCCGCCAAAGCTTTACCAAAGCTGCGGAGGAATTGGGTTATGCACAATCCAGCGTTACCACCCAGGTTCAGAAGCTAGAGATGGACTACGGTGTCAAGCTGTTTGAACGATATGGGCGAGGCCTGCGTCTGACGAAGTCCGGAGAAGAACTGCTCAAGTATGCAATTCAAATGCTGGAGCTGTACCATCAATCGAAGGAAAAGCTGACAAAGCAAGGTGGAGGTACATTATCGATAGGCGCGATAGACTCACTGGCCGCTTATTTTCTCCCCTCTGTCATTCATCAGCTGAGAACAAAGCACGAGGATCTGATTATCCGTTTGCAACCGGATCGGGAAGATAGCATTGTAAACAAGGTGCGAGAGGGCGAGTATGATCTAGGTCTTATTCTGGAAAATAAACCACAAGACTCCTCTTTGAATTGGATTTCAATCCGTGAAGAACCCCTACTACTGATTGCCCGTCCGGATCATCCGCTGCTTGCAGAGCCCGTCATAGAGCTGGAGCAGCTCGCTGATGCTGAGTGGATTATGACTGAGGATAGCTGTAATTACCGTTTGATGCTGGAAAAGGTGCTTCGTGCCAGCGGAATTCCTCTGCGAATAGGGCTTGAATTAGGCAACCCCGAGGCAATCAAAAGATATGTGATGTCTGGAACAGGCATTTCTCTGTTGCCGAGGATGGTTGCCGAGGAGGAAATCAAGCGGGGTGAGCTGGCGATTCTTCCCTTTACCCACCCTGATATTCGATTGGACATTCAGATAGTGGTTCACCCCAAAAAGTGGTTGTCCCATTCGCTGCGGGATGCGATCGAACTATTAAAATCAGAATCTTGAATTCCGTGTGTGTAATAATATTGCATTTAAAGAAAAGATTAAGTATGATTCTTTTATAATATATTGGTTTATGTGTGACTGGCGTAACATGGGGGACCATGAGGGAGCACATGGATGACAACGGCCGTACGCCTGGGCAGAGGTAAGGGAAGATTATTTCCCTTGCCTCTTTATGATTTTCATGCTTTTTATGCGTCACTGAAACTATGAAAAGGGGTTATGAACACGATGTTGAAAGCGAAAAAAATAATGCTGCTAGGATCTGGAGAACTGGGAAAGGAAGTCGTCATTGAGGCTCAGAGACTGGGCGTTGAAACCGTAGCCGTTGATCGTTATGCCGATGCGCCTGCCATGTATGTTGCCAATCACAGCCATGTCATCGATATGCTGGATGGAGCCAAGCTGCGTGAAATTATTGAGCAGGAGAAGCCGGATCTGATCGTACCCGAGATCGAGGCGCTGGCTACATCAGAACTAGTGAAGCTGGAGGAAGAGGGATATCGGGTTATTCCTACGGCCAGGGCAGCAAAGCTGACGATGGATCGTGAAGGGATTCGCCGGCTTGCTTCAGAAAAGCTGGAGCTGCCGACTGCGGGCTATCAGTTTGCCGATACGTATGAGGAGTTTAAACAGGCTGTTCAGGAAATGGGTTATCCATGTGTAATTAAACCATTAATGAGTTCTTCCGGAAAAGGTCAGAGCGTATGCCGCTCAGCAGCGGATATCGAATCCTGCTGGAGTCTTGCGATGGAAGGCGGCCGCGTGCAGAACGGGAGAGTGATCATTGAGGAATTTATTACGTTCCAGTCAGAGATCACGCTATTAACTGTTCGCTCCGTGAATGGTACAAGCTTCTGTGCTCCAATCGGCCATATTCAGGAAGGCGGAGACTACATTGAGTCCTGGCAGCCCCACCATATGTCAGAAGAGCAAATCGAAGAAGCTAAACGGATTGCAAAGACGATCACCGACGAGCTTGGAGGGTATGGCTTGTTCGGAGTTGAACTGTTTCTGACTGAGGATAAGGTATACTTTAGTGAAGTGTCACCCCGTCCGCATGATACGGGTTTGGTAACATTGGTCACGCAAAATTTATCCGAATTCGCTCTTCATGTCCGTGCTATTCTAGGATTTCCAATTCCAGAGATCGAATTGATCACGCCAGGTGCCAGCCGACCGTTAAAAGCGGCACGAGAGCTGGAGAATTACACGATTACCGGAGCGGAACAAGCGCTGGCTGTTCCGAATACGCAGCTGCGTATTTTTGGAAAGCCGGTAACGAAGGTCGGAAGACGCGTAGCCGTTGCACTGTCCACAGCCGACAGCGTGGAAGAAGCGCGTATGCACGCGAAGCAATCGTTGGATAAGCTCGCTGTTGAAGAAGCATAAACGGGGTAGCGCAGTGCTTAGATCGAAGCCGAAAAAAAGGTCAGCCGAATGCATCGGAGGGCCTTTTTTTACTAGGGAAGGGAAAATTGTTATGATTCGCTACCATGTTACCGTGCTGAAAATAAAAGTGGGGAATTTTGCAGCAGTTCATGATAAGATACACAAGAATACAAACGATGGAGCTTCTGTATCTGTACTTAAAGACACAACTACAGGTGCCCCCCTATAGACTGGCTATGGCTACATAGAGACACGTTGACTGTATAGGAGAATTTACATGAAAGACATGACGCAAGGCAATCCGATAAAACTAATCTTGATGTTTACCATCCCGCTATTAATCGGCAATATGTTTCAACAACTTTACAATATGGCGGACACGTTGATCGTGGGCCGCACCATTGGCGTAAATGCGCTTGCGGCCGTAGGCTCGACAGGCAGCATTTTGTTTTTTGTCATCGGCTTTGCCCAAGGCTTGACGGCAGGCTTGTCCATTATTACCGCGCAGCGCTTCGGCGCGAAGGACATCGCGGGCGTTCGCAAAAGCGTGGGGACGAGTATATGGATCAGTTTAATCTTCAGCATTTTTCTCACCATCGTGAGTGTAATATTTACGAGACCTGTCCTTGTCATGATGAACACACCGGCAGAAATTTTGGAAGATGCGTATTCGTACTTAATCGTAATCAACTGGGGCGTCGGCGCAGCCGTTCTGTTCAACTTATTGGCGAATCTCCTGAGAGCACTCGGTGACAGCCGTACACCGCTTTTCTTTTTGATGCTGTCCAGCATTTTGAACATTGTACTGGACCTGTTATTCATCCTCGTGTTTAAGATGGGACTTGGCGGTGTGGGACTCGCAACCGTGGTATCGCAGCTGTTCTCCTGCCTGCTCTGCCTGATCTATATTCATAAGAAGGTTCCTCTGCTTCAATTCAAGAACGCCGATTGGTCCATCGATTGGAAGTTTATTCGCCAGCATATGTGGGTCGGATTTCCGATGGGCTTTCAGGCCTCTATCATTGCGATCGGAGCCATTATTCTTCAGATTACGCTCAATGGTCTTGGTGCAACAGCGGTAGCTGCTTACACCGCTGCCCAGAAAATCGATATGTTGGCTACGATGCCCATGAGTTCCTTTGGTATAACGATGGCAACTTTTACAGCTCAGAATTTCGGGGCAAATCGCATCGACCGGATCAGGCTCGGGGTAAAACAGTGCATTTGGCTCTCGGGATCATTCAGCATTGCCGTGGGCTTGCTAGTTATTTTCGCGGGTCCTGCCGCCGTGAGCCTCTTTGTCGGCCAAGGACAGGAGGAATTGCTGTCCCTTAGCAGGCTGTATTTCTTATCGAACGGCAGTACCTACTTGCTTCTGTCGCTGCTGTTCATTTATCGCTTTACGCTGCAGGGGCTGGGGCAGAGCTTGATCCCAACCGTTGCCGGCATTATGGAATTAATCATGAGGGTACTGGCTGCCATCTTCCTGACCGCTAGAATCGGATTTCTCGGCGCCAGCCTGGCCAATCCGCTCGCTTGGCTGGGAGCCGTGATCCCGCTGGGAATAGCCTATTATCTGAGCATTAAGAGATTGAGCACCCCAGTCAAACCCGTCTCCATACCGGTTCAGGCATAAGGGGAAGGAAGGTTTAGAAACCAGAACGAATCATGACTCCAAGAAACAGATACTTCTCTGTTTTGAAGGAGCCGTGCATTCGTTCTTTTTTGGTTGTGCCTGGTTGTGGTATATCTGAGCCAGAGACTCACAGAATCTTCACAAGTGTTAGTTACAATTAAACCTTATGTTAAAGTGGATGTATGCCAATGAAGAATGCGATAAGGAGGACCTGAATGAAGACCATACTAATCGTGGATGATGAACCGCATATTCGGGAAGTTCTTGTATCCTATCTGAACAAAGAAAATTATCTGACATTGGAGGCAACGTGTGGTTCCGAAGCGCTAGACTCCTTGCGGCAGCGTACGGTGGATTTGGTTATTCTGGATCTCATGCTGCCGGATTTGGATGGTGAACAAGTCTGCCGGGACATACGAACGTTCAGCTCGGTACCGATCATTATGCTGACAGCCAAAGTGGCACAGAGCAGCAGGATTGATGGATTGACCAGCGGTGCTGATGACTACATCGTGAAGCCGTTTGACCCTAGGGAAGTTGTGGCCAGAGTGAAAGCCGTTATGAGAAGAGGGGATGATAATCAGCTGCTGGCGGACGTGATTACATATCAGCAAGGCGCGCTTGTTATTCATTCGTTAAAACATGAAGTAACTTGCCATGGGCAAATCGTGAATTTGACGCCAAGTGAATATAAACTGCTGCTTTTGCTGGCCAAGTACCCTCAGCGGAATTTTTCTCGTGAAGAACTGGTCGAGCGGGTGCTGGGCTATGATTTTATCGGCGACAATCGCATAATTGATCAGCATATCAAGAATTTGAGGCATAAGATTGAAGCGGATCCTAGAGCGCCCAAGTTTATCATTACCGTCTACGGATTCGGATACCGTTTTGGGGGTGACGGAGCGTGAAGCATCGGCTAGACCTTAAGCTGGCTGCCATTATCGTCAGCATCACGGCAGGGATTCTGATTGTGTTTACTGTCATCAATATCATAACCAACCATTATCATATCACCATGTTTCAGCGGCAATCTGCCGGGCAGCATGGGATGGACCAGCTGAACTATCATTTGGAGCAGGCGCAGATGCAGTCCATTATTCTGACATGTCTACTTGCTATTGCGGTAGCTTGCATTATCGGAATATATATAGCCAAAAAGATATCAGCTCCTTTGGTGCAGATGAAGAAAGCAGCAGAAAGAATGACGCAAGGGGATCTGGATATCCGTGTCAACACGAGGGGATATGACGAAATTGAAGGGCTGGGGTCTTCGCTGAACGAGCTGGCTGTGCAGCTGCAGAAGCAGGAACAGCTACGGCGGAACATGACTCAGGATATCGCTCATGAACTGCGCACGCCACTTACCACATTAAAGAGTCACACTCGCGCACTTGAGGATGGGGTGTGGGAGCCAACCGCTCAGCGATTCCGAACTTGCCTTGAAGAAATCGATCGGTTGATTCAACTCGTGACCGAACTAGAGGATCTTCATGATATGGAATCCCCTGAGTTTCAGCTATCCCGAACGGATCAGGACTTGGGACATATCATAGAGAGGGCCATCAATCTGACCACAGCGATGTATCAAGAGAAACAAGTGGATCTGCAATATAGCAGCAGCGGTGTATCGATCATAGCCAACATTGATGCTGACAGGATGCTACAAGTACTTATCAATGTGCTAAGTAACGCGCTGCTTCATACGCCAGAGGGCGGGATGGTACAGACGGAGCTCTTGGACGAAGGGACAAATGCCCTTATCCGGATTAAAGACTCCGGAAGAGGTATCTCCTCTTCGGATCTGCCTTATATATTCGAGAGACTCTACCGGGGTGACAAGTCAAGGAACCGGTTAAGCGGAGGCAACGGCATGGGACTTGCCATCGTGAAACAGCTGGTATCCAAACATGACGGTCAGGTATGGGCCGAGAGTGGTGGGGGCATGAGCGGAAGCTGCTTCTATATCCGAATTCCCAAGAATGAATGATTAGAGTGATGATAATGAGGTATATCTATTAAGATGCACAAGTATGGTTTCTGATATTTTTCCAGGATGTAAATAAACCTGCATTATTCTACATATTCTAAATGAATCCATGACAGAGCATGTGATCTACATCTTTGAGAAAAGGGGCAGGCGGATTGTGGAACTATTTATTATGGTGCTTGTTTTCTTGGTCCTTATCGGAATATCGAATATTATCCATCGATTTATTCCCTTTATCCCGGTTCCGCTGATACAGATCGCGCTGGGGATTGGTGCTGCGTATGTCCGCGGATTCCATCATGTGGAGTTGAACCCTGAATTGTTCTTGGTCCTGTTTATTGCGCCACTGCTGTTTAATGACGGGAAGCTAACTCCGCGTGATGAGTTATGGAAGCTCAGATCGTACATTCTGCTGCTTGCGCTTGGTCTGGTATTTGCTACCGTCCTCATTGCCGGGCCTTTCATTCACTGGCTCATTCCGGCGATTCCCTTATCAGCGGCCTTCGCGCTGGCTGCGATACTATCACCAACCGATGCCGTGGCGGTAGGCTCTTTGTCTGGCAGGGTGAAGCTTCCGGGAAAGATTATGCGTTTGCTCGAGGGCGAAGCCCTCATGAACGATGCTTCGGGTCTAGTCGCTTTTAATTTTGCGATTGCGGCGACAGTAACGGGCTACTTCTCATTAACAAAAGCCATAGGCAGCTTTGTTGTCATTGCAGTTGGTGGCATCGTTATTGGAGCTTTATTAGGATTTCTTGTTATATGGTTCCGCATGCTCCTGCGTCGTTTTGGTATGGAAGATGTGACGCTTCATATGCTGATCATCATCTTGACGCCTTTTATCATATATCTCGTAGCGGAGGAGTTTCATGTATCCGGTATTCTGGCTGTTGTTGCAGCCGGCGTTACTCACGCCGTGGAGAGAGACCGCATGCGGTCGGCATCTATCAAATTGCGGGTCGTATCCGATAGCACATGGTCTATCATCCTGTTCACGTTAAACGGACTGGTCTTTATTTTATTAGGTCATGAAATACCCGATGTCGTGAATGAAATCTGGAGTGACCCCGCCTACAATAATGGGCAGGTCATCGGCTATGTCTTACTAATCACGGCTGTACTCATTTTACTGCGGTTTGTATGGGTATGGGCCTCGACAAATCGTCAATTTAAATCTTCTCTGCTGACTGCTCTATCAGGTGTCCGAGGTGCATTAACGCTGGCAGCGGCATTCTCAATTCCCCTTACTCTGTCGGATAACAGCCCTTTTCCGGAGCGGAACCTGATGCTCTTTATATGCGCTGGAGTGATTCTCTTAACACTGATGATCGCCAGCATCCTGCTCCCGATCTTGACGCGTGAAAGTCATGATGATGTCATAAACGCAAAGCATGATGAACGAATTGCCAGGGTTCAAATGCTGAAAGCAGGTCTTTGCGCCATACGTGAAGAAATGTCGGATGAGAACAAAGATGAAGCCATGCAGCTGATCTATACCTATTCCAAGCGAATTCAGCAAGCGCAGATCATGAATAAGAGCGATATGCGTGAATTCTGGTCATCCACAATTGCCGTCAGACAAATCGGATTGGATGCCGAACGGCATGTGGCCGAAACATGGCTTAAAGAACGCAAGGGATCTCCTAGGATGGTTGAGGGGTTCCTGGTTTCACTTAATAAAGTCGAAATGCTGCTTACCAGCCGATATAAGTTCAAGCTGTTAATACGAAGCTTATGGCGACAGTTGAAGCGCCTCACGAACAAGTCTCCTGAGATTAACGAGATGCCCATGTCTCCAGATCACCCCCAATGGGAGGAGTATAAAGTATTAAAGCAGGAAGCTATTCAGGCAGCTATCCATAAGATTCAAGCGATGGAAAGAGGAGAAAAACCAGCGATCTTGCAAGCAGTGATTGCAGACTATCGTGCGATGGAGCATGAGCTATTGAATGATCGTGTGTGGAGCCGCAGGAAACGGGAATTCACCAGTGAAAGCATGGAGCTCGAGCTCAAAGCGATTCAGGCGGAGCGAAACCAAATTCAGAGCATGTTTGAAGAAGGAGAGATTGATCGAGCACAGGCCAGCCACCTGAGAATGGACATCAACTACCGCGAAGCCCATCTGTATGAATCGCAAGCATAAGCACAAGAAAAGGAGCAGAGGACCATTTAAGCAATGGTCCTTGTTCTGCTTGATGGCGCCTTGGGTTTGGGCTACAATAATGAAAAGCATGCCGGACCATGAATGGCAACCAAGGCAAGCCGATTCTCACAAAGGGGATAGGAATATGAGCATCAACAGAGAGGCTTCCAAGAAAACGACAGTGACCTGTCCGTCCACTTATAAGACCTTCAGCTTGGCTGTGCAAGCCCTGGTGGCGCTTGAACGACACGCAGGCAAATGCTCAAGCAGTGATATCGCTTCGTACATGCATTCAGAATCAACACTCATCAGACGTATAATGAAGACGCTTGCCCAAGCGGGCATTATTGTATCGCGTGAAGGACGGGACGGCGGATACCGTCTGAACAAGAAAGCCAGCGATATCACATTGGCTGAAGTATATTCGGTTCTTCAGGTTCATGACTCGATCAGCAGCAGTATGATGGATGCGACAGGCGGACATGATTTTGCAGATGAAATCAAGGAGTCCTTTAACGAGATATTAGCCGAAATTGAGGAGAGCACGCTGCAAATTCTGGGATCCCGCACAATTGCCGACGTCGCGACTTGAGCAATTAATTTTAATGTTGACAATGAAATTAATGCTGCATTATACTGTGCATTAAACAACACAGTTAAATTACGTCTTGAACTGTGCATTTAATTGCACAATATAAATTTGGAGGGATTACCATGACTACCATAACTACACCTGATTTTCAAACCGTGATTCGAGAACGGCATTCCGTTCGACAATACGACCCGTCCGTAAAAATTCCAAGGGAAGAGATGGAAGAGATTCTCAAGGACGCCATTTTGGCACCATCTTCAAGCAATTTACAGCCTTGGCGCTTTCTTGTGATCGACGACGCTGAGCGCTTGAAGAAGCTTCACCCGATTGCTAATAATCAGGAGCATGTTCTGCAGGCATCTGCTGTCATTGCCGTATTAGGGGATATGAAGTGGTATGAGAAAGGTGAGAAAATCTATTCCATGGCCGAAGAAGCGGGATTTATGACCGAAGAAGTGAAACAGCGTTTTATCTATACAGCGGAACATATTTATGCGAATATGGACTCGTCTGTGAAGGAAAGCATCGTGGACGTGGACGCAGGGTTGATCTCCATGCAGCTGATGCTGAGCGCACGGGCCAGAGGTTATGATACCGTACCGATGGGAGGATATAATAAGGCTCAATTCATGGAGGAATTTAAAGTGCCTTCCCACTATCGCAGCGTGATGTTAATTGCGATCGGAAAGGCAGCTGCTCCAGGCCGGCCAACGGTAAGATTGCCGCTTGAGGACGTTGCATTCTGGAACGAAATATAAATCTAACGAGAAGAACGGGGACCCTATCAGGATCCCCGTTCTTTAATTGTACTATGGACTCGATTTTCAAAGCATTCAAAGCATTCAAAAGGAATCCCGATTCAGGTGTGTCATTCAAGGGTAAGGAACCCCATGTCATTTTGGAAGCTTCAATGCTCCATGCAGGAATAGATCGACGATCTCGGCTCCCATGTCACGGGCGCTGTCATAACCGCTTCGTGTATCCTCGCGATTACCCAGCATGAGCATGGCCGAGAAGGCCTGAGCCATTAACATGGCATTGCCTGTCCGTAGTTCGCCGGATTGCATAGCTTGACTGATATATTCAGCAAGGACTTCATGGATTCGCTGTTCGGCCTCGCGAATCGCGGCCATTTGTTCTTGCGATAAAAAAGGTTCCGCTTCTCGCATCATGGTTTCCATCTCGGCATGGGGACGTGCAATCTTCGCCTCCGCCACCTTGATTAATCCGGCTTCAAGGGTTTCGGCTTCTTCCAGAAACCGACGAGTGGATGCATATGCTTTATTTAAAATCGTGGTAACCGCTATTTTAAATAGCTCAGGTTTACTTGTGAAATGGTAGTATATAGAAGCCTTGGTCACTTGGCAAGCCTTCGCGATTTGTTGCAAGGACACGGATTCGTAGCCGTTCTCCATGAATAGCATGGAGGCTGTCCAAAGGATGGTTTCCTGGATCGGTGCCTGATCAGCTTCTGCCTTGGGACGTCCGGGATTTCGGGGGTTACGTATTTTTGTCATGATGACCTCCTCTCTATAGTGTAAGACATGCCGGGCTCTTTTTCAAAATAAATATTGAAAATTAACCTACCGGTATATATAATTAATTTTGCGTTGATGTATTTCGCATTTTTTCAGGAAGAATTTAGGTTGCACACAAATCATACATGGAATGGAGAGGATCTACAAATGCACGAATCAGGACCGGATTATGGCAGATGGGTTGCGGGAAAGCGAAGCAAGTGGGTTACGCTCTGTGTATGGGTGCTCCTTGCGTTGGCATTGAATTTGCTATGGCCAGCTGTTGGCGATAAAGAGGATAATAATGCAGCCAACTTGAAGGAAGATGTTCCATCCGTCATAGCAGAAGCCATGGCCGATAAGGAATTCCCAAGCAATGGTGGTGTACCGGCCCTTATCGTATGGCACAAAGAAAATGGACTTGAGGAAGGGGATTTGATCAAGCTGCAGGAATTGACAGCGAACCTCGAGTCCAATCCTCTCCCGTATCAAACATTCGTTGTTCCTTTCCATAAGCTTCCTCCGCAAGCATTAAGTGCCCAGTTGTCGGAGGACCAGAGTACGCTTGTGCTGCCGGTATTCTTTGAAGAGGATCAGGAAACGGATGAGCTTAAGGAAGGAATTGCAGAGCTTGAGCAGCGGTCCGAACAAGTACTGGGCAGCAACCCATTCCAGACGGATGTCAAAAGTGGTGACGGAATCAGTGCCCGTGTAACGGGACCTGTCGGAATATCTATCGATGCTACCGGTTTGTTTGCGGATGCGGACGTCTCGCTCATGATTGCCACCGTGCTGCTGGTATTAATATTGCTGCTCTTGATTTACCGCTCTCCAATCCTGGCGTTAATACCGCTTGTAGGAGTCGGTTTTGCCTATATGGTTACAAGTCCGATTCTCGGTTTCATGGCTGATCAAGGCATCATCACGGTGGACTCTCAATCCATCGCCATTATGACCGTGCTGCTGTTTGGAGCCGGAACGGATTATTGCTTATTCATCATTTCGAGATTCCGGCAGCTCCTATGGCATGAGCCTGATAAACGTAAAGCCTTGTTTCAAGCAATCAAGGGCTCTTCTGGCGCCATCGCGATGAGCGGCTTTACGGTCGTGTTATCATTGTTCGCCCTGCTATTGGCGCAGTACGGGGCCTATCAACGCTTTGCGGTACCATTCAGTTTATCGATTCTGATTATGTTTATCGCCAGTCTGACATTAGTGCCGGCATTGTTAGCTATATTCGGCAGAGGTTCATTCTATCCTTTCATTCCGCGTACACCGGAAATGCAAGCGGAACGCGCACGGGAAAAAGGCAAGCCGGTACCAGCCCCTCACAAAGAGAAGGAAAGCTGGATCGGACGCATCGTAACCACAAAGCCGTGGACTGTTGTATTGGTCGCGTTAGTCTTGCTGGGTGGTCTTGCAACATTCTCATCCCAAATCAAGTTTACCTATGATCTGCTCTCTTCTTTCCCTGAGGATGTGCCTTCTAGAGAAGGATTTACAATCATCGGAGAGCAGTTCACGGAAGGAGAGCTTGCACCTGTCCGGTTAATGGTGGACAGTGGGGGGAAATCCCTGGATCTTGAAGAGCGTTTGAAAGCTCTAACTTATGTGGATCAGGTATCCGATTCTCAGAATGGGGCGGAGAACAGCAATATTATCGGTTATGAGATTGAGCTCTCCATGAATCCTTATTCCATGGAAGCGATGCAGCATATTCCTGATCTTAGGGAAATTGCAGAAGCTTCCCTTCAAGAGGCGGGGATAAGCAACCCTGCTGAGGCCGTGTGGATCAGCGGGCAAACGGCTACTCAGTATGATACAGAGGTTGCTGGGGAACATGACGCCAAAATTATCATTCCTGTGGTCATCGGATTAATTGCGTTTCTGCTGTTGGTCTATTTGAGATCTATAGTAGCCACTGTCTATCTGATTGCTACCGTCATCTTGTCATACTTCTCGGCATTAGGCCTAGGCTGGATCATCATTCACTACGGCCTGGGAGCGGATGCGATTCAAGGGGCCATACCGCTGTATTCCTTCGTATTCCTGGTTGCCTTAGGCGAAGATTACAACATATTCATGATCTCAAGCATCTGGCAAAAACGGAAACAAATGCCGCTGAAGCAGGCAATACGGGAGGGCGTTGGCGAGACCAGTTCTGTCATCACATCCGCCGGGTTAATCTTGGCGGGGACATTTGCTGTACTGGCAACGCTGCCGATCCAGGTGTTAGTGCAATTTGGTATTATCACCGCAATCGGTGTTATGCTCGATACATTCATCGTGAGACCATTCCTGGTACCGGCAATTACTACGTTGCTCGGCAAGTGGGCTTTCTGGCCAGGCAAGGTGCATAACATTACGGATGAGAAATCGGCAACAAGTATTGAGCATACATCCTAACCATTTAAATTCGATATTCCCTGTGATAACCACCTCATCTTAAGGTTATTTAAAAGATGTAGGTGGTTGTTTTTCGGATTGCTTAAATGAATTTTAGATCGGTTTCATCTCTCGCTAAGGTTCCCGGCTTATACTATGTATGTCACCACAAGTGATGAAAGGAGCAGCGCAGATGAACAAGAAGAACATCATGAATATGTGGTCGGTCGGACTCGGAAGTGTGGCTCTCATGATTATGCTTGCCAACCATGGTCATATTGACGTCATTGATGGGCAGGTACGCTCCAATATTTTAGCAAGTGCGGGCCGAACTCATGAGGCCACTCAATTAGCCGAGCAAGGAGCAGCAAGCAGGCAGGAGAATTCAATCCTGACTCCTGAGATGATGAATCAATTTTTGAAAATAGTATCTGAGACATAAGCGAGTCACAAGAATCCATAACCCCAAGGTTATGAAGGCCAGCCCCTCCTGGAAGGGCTGGTCTTTGTCGTGTAAGATTAGCGATTTGACAGCAATGCCGCCAGGAAGCAGCGTCTTGGCGGCATTATCTGTTATTTATACGAATTGATAGCGCGCCAGGTGATATCCAAATTAGAGGCAATGTAGTCAAGAATTGATTGTTTGTAGAAGTAACCGCTATGGGACAGCGGATTCCAGCTGGTCAACCAGTTGCCCACATTAACAGGGATATCTTGGCGTACCGTACGGTCATATGCTTCATTAATGCTTTTTAGCGGATAAGCAAGAATATCGTCTTGATCGTAGAAATTGACCCATTCTCCCAGAAGCTGGGCATGATATCGCTTTAATTGTTCAGCAGGAACCTCTATCGGTTTATCGAAATCACGATAACGCATGCTCCACAGAGGCAAGGTCGTTCCAAGTGTGTAGAACATCGTGAGGAGTTCTCCCCGTTCTAGTGGGGAAGTCGGATCAATGACCAGGCGATGGCCACGAGAGGAGAATTGCAAATCATAGAAAAAATTACTGGCAATGACGGATCCCAAACTATGCGAGATGACGCATAGAGGAGCAGAGGGTCCGGCTGACAAGGAAAGTCTATGCAGCGCCTCGCTAATAGTCCGATGTACGGCCTCGTAGTTCTGATCTTCCGATTCAACAGGCTGATAAGCCACTGCATCTGCTAGATGATGAATCACGTATTGCCGAAGTCGCCGATAACGTAAACGGTGTGGTCGTATGCTGCCTCTGATGATCTCTTCTTCACGTGATGCGAATACATCGGCCCAATGTACGGCTTCCATGGCCAGTTCTTGATCAGAAATTCCTGAAATTTGAGAGAAGGTTTCTCTCAAATTTTTCATGAATTTATTGGCGTAGTCTTTCTTCTGTATTCCCAATCCGTGTACAATGATCACTGCAATTTTTTGCGTCTTCATAACTGCAGCTCCCTTCATCGGAAGTGGAAAAAAATGATAACTTTAACTCTATATAAGCGATATTCAATGAAGTTGTAAATAGGTTATTGCAGAAAAGACAAATAATAACATAAACTGTAGCTCTTTAGAGTCATTCCGTTAACATGAAAACTTCATTAGTATGGAGGGATCACTCATGATACTATGATGGAAGAGGAGCTTGCTGCTCATCTTCATTATAAACATTCAGGAGGCAGCGTATGTCCTATAAACAAATGAAATGGTTGATTCTGATTATTCCAACCTTAACGATTGGTCTCTGGGAATATGTCCGTCATGAATTTTTGCTTCCCTATATATCTATGGACCTCGGTAATCTGCTTGCACCTGTCATCGTTTTTCTGGTATCTATCCTGTTTCTCACTCAGTTGTTCTCGCTGATTGAACGCAACCAGGAGGAGCTGAATCAAGCCAGGGCGATGCAGGCAGCCATGCAGGAACGGGAGAGGATTGGCCGAGAGCTTCATGACGGTATTGCTCAATCCTTGTTCTTGTTGAGTGCACAAGTTGACCGGCTGGAGAGGGAGGGAGCGAGAGGCCAAGTTCCATATCAGGAAATTAAGAAAAGCGTTCACCGCACCCATGTCTACGTAAGAGAGGCGATTGCCAATCTCCGGTATCCAGCTGATCCGCAAGCTATCCCCTGGATGCAAAGCATGAACAGCTTGATTGAGGAAATCAAGCAGGAGACGAACCTCCATTTCACCATTCAATGGAATATTCCCGACACGATGCTGTCTGCCAAAGAAAAGGCGGAGCTGCTGGCTTCGATCCGGGAATCCTTACTAAATATTCACAAGCATGCCGAAGCAAAGCATGTATATATTACTGCTTCCGAAACATCGACGGGCTGGCGTTGTACTGTGAGCGATGACGGCAAAGGTTTTGACTTCGACAAGCAGCCAAGCGGTAATCGTTATGGAATCAACATCATGAAGGATCGAGCCAAGGCTATGGGATGGACATTTAAGATAGGAAGACAGCATGACAGAACGATGATCAGCATACAGAAGGAGAATGCAACATGACACATCAGCCATTTCGCGTATTAATCATTGATGACAGCGATCTTGCACGAGAAGGTATCCGCACGATATTGAGCAGTGACCCAACGTTTGAGATTGTGGCAGAAGGAAAGAGTGGAGAGGAAGCGCTAAGGCTGACTGAAATTTGGATGCCCGATATTATCTTAATGGACATTCAGATGCCTGACATGGACGGCTTGGAAGCGACAAAGCGGGTAAAAGACAAATTTCCTTACGTCAAGATTGTGATGGTTACGGTGTCCGACGACATCGCCCATCTGTTTGATGCGTTGAAACGCGGCGCTCAAGGCTATCTGTTGAAGAATCTGAATCCCGAATCGTGGCATGAGTATCTCAAAGCCATTGCAGTGGACGAGGCACCGATGAGCAGGGAGCTGGCTTTTCGCATTTTGAAGGAGTTCTCCCAGTATGAGAAGCCCGATCCTAATGATAGTCCCTTAACCTCAAGGGAAATAGAAATATTAGAACTTGTGGCCGAGGGGATGTCCAACCGCGATATTTCAGTTGATTTGTGCATATCGGAGAATACCGTGAAGAACCATCTGAAGAACATTTTGCAGAAGCTGCATTTGGAGAACCGGGTCCAACTGACTCGTTATGCCTTTGAGCAGGGCTGGATGAGGAGAAGAAGGTGAAACTAGAGTGCTGTTCGTCGAATGAAGGAAGCTATGAAAGATAATCAGGCACATTCAGGTGATGCAGCATTCACTTTTGTTTCACGAGGAAAATGCCTAGTGCAATGATACCGATTCCGACCCAGTTCTTCCATGTAGGGATTTCCTTCAGAAACAAATAGGCGACTCCTAACGATATGAGGATTTCCAGACATTTTGAGAAAATCAGAGTGTATCCTAATTGATCGGTGGCTTTAAAACCATAGCGAATTCCGTAACCGATACACATATTGGCGATCAGGAACAGCGGAAGCATAAACAACTGAAACTGGAGTGTAGGCCAGAACAGATGTTGAATGTGTTTGGCTTGGTAAGAGAAGACAAGATTGATGATCGACAATCCTCCAAAGAGTAAACCGGCACTGTATAGGTAATACATAGAAGTCCTCCTGTATAAATGTTATTGCAGTACGCCATTAATGTTTCCTCGTAACAACTTTATTATCCATGGACAATAAGCTTAAAGTTACCGTAGGAATACTGAGTAATCAGCATATCCGTTATGAACCAAATATGATCTCGACAAAAAAAGGATGACTCCCTCACTTGGGAGCCATCCTTTTATGAAGAGAATGACGGTCATTTATCCAGTTGAATATCTGTAATAACCGCCTACATGTGCTTCGTTAATGAACTTGATGAAGTCTGCTGTACGCGCCGCCGGAATGAATCAATTCCTGATGCGTGCCTTGCTCAGCAATGCCTTCGGGATGGATGACTATAATGCGGTCCGCGTTCTGGATCGTAGTCAATCGGTGAGCGATCACAAGTGTTGTTCTGCCGACCGATAGCTCAGCCAAGGACTTCTGAATCTGTGCTTCGGTCTCTGTATCCAATGCCGAAGTGGCTTCATCCAGGATAAGAATCGGCGGATTTTTAAGGAACATTCTCGCAATGGACAAACGCTGCTTCTGTCCGCCTGACAGCTTGACTCCGCGTTCTCCGATCACCGTCTCCATGCCATCAGGCAGACTGCGAATCAGATCATCCAGGGATGCGCGGCGTGCGGCTTCCCATATTTGATCGTCCGTTGCGTGCAGATCGCCATAAGCGATGTTGTCGCGGATCGTACCGGAGAACAAGAATACATCCTGCTGCACGATTCCGATATGCTTGCGAAGGTTCTGTAATTTAATATTCCGAATATCGATTCCATCCACCGTAATCCTGCCCTCATCCACATCATAGAAGCGGGGAAGAAGGCTGCAGATGGTTGTCTTGCCCGCACCGGAAGGACCGACGAATGCGACCGTTTCCCCTGCACGGATCGAGAGCTGGATGTTATTCAGTATCGTCCGAGATGGCTCATACCCGAAAGAAACGCCCTCAAAGCGAATATCTCCCCGTACCGAGGATAGGGAAACGGCATCAGGCACGTCGGCTATCTCTGGCTCGGTATCCATAATCTCCAGGTAGCGTTTGAAACCAGCAATACCTTTGGGATAGCTCTCAATAACAGCGTTGATCTTCTCAATCGGACGGAAGAAAATGTTGGAGAGCAGCAGGAAGGCCATGAATTCTCCGATCTCGATCTTGCCTTGCAGGAAGAACCAGGCACCGCTAATCATGACAAATACCGTAATTAAACGCATCAGCATGTAGCTGACGGAGATGCTTTTTGCCATCGTTTTATAAGCCATCAGCTTAGTAGCTCGAAATTGCTTATTCTCTTCCTGAAAAAGCGCCTTTTCATGCTCTTCATTAGCGAATGATTGAACCACACGGATACCACCCACATTGTCTTCGATCCGTGCGTTGAAGTTACCGACATTACGGAACAGCTGCCGATAGGTTGTGGTCATTCTGCCACCGAATTTAATGATCAGCCATGCCATTAAAGGCACGATGATGAAGGTCAGCAGTGCAAGCTCAAGGTTGATGTATGCCATTAATGAAAACGAACCAAGCAGCGTCATCACGGCGATAAATACGTCTTCGGGTCCGTGGTGGGCAACCTCTCCCACATCATTCAAATCATTCGTGATGCGGCCCATGAGATGACCGGTTTTGTTGTTATCGAAGAAGCGGAAGGATAACTTCTGAATGTGAGAGAACATGTTCTCCCGCAAGTCGGTCTCGATATTGATCCCCAGCATATGCCCCCAGTAAGTCACGACATATTGCAGCGCGGTATTCAACGCATAGATGAAGAGCAGCACAAGACAAGCAATCAGAATGAGCGGCCAATCCTGGCTTGGCAGCAGATCATCAATAAATTTACTGACGGCCAGCGGGAAAGCCAGTTCCAGAAGACCGGCAATCACCGCGCAGGTGAAATCCAGAATAAATAACCCCTTATAGGGTCGATAATACGAAAAAAATCTTCTAATCAAAAATAATCACACTCCAAGTCCTATCGTTGACAAGTTATTTGTTCGTTCCAAAGTCTAGGTCGATAACCATTATTGGTCATCCTCTGACAGCTTTGTATCATACAACTCAAAAGCTTGAATGTACTCCTGTATGATCTGATCCACCGCTTTCAGTTCCCCGCTGACCACTTCTCTTATGGCTTGATAATCCGGGTCATTGACTTGTTTCTTCAAGGTATCCCGTTTCACAATAAGTTGGTCCAAAAAAGACAGTGCGCGTCCACGGCGAAACGTCTGTGCCAGCTTAGTGCCTTCTCTGCCGCCGTGGCCCTCCTCACGGCGTTTTCCATGTCTGCCTCCACCACGACGGTGCTGATCCCGCTCGCGGTGCTCAAAACGTTCCTGGTCAGATCTATTCGAAGTTCCTCGTTCTTCACGCAATATCCTCAGCCTCCTGATCCTTCTTTTGTATACATATGTATACTTTTACTGATTATTGTATACATATGTATACATTTCGTCAATCTCTTTTTACCATGCAAGGTGTGCCAGGAGTTATGCTATGATAGAAGCGAGCCGTGCCCATAGAAGTAAAACAGAAGTGGATAGGCCACCGGGAGCGGTAAGAACAATAGGAGGGAGCTGTACATAGTGAGCGAACATCAACATGAGCAATGGATGCAGCAAGCGATCGCAGAAGCCCATCGGAACGTTCAAAACGTGGAGGGCGGGCCTTTTGGAGCTGTTGTAGTAAAGGATGGGCAGGTGATCGGAAGGGGGAGGAATCAGGTTACAGTACTAAATGACCCTTCAGCTCACGCCGAGATCCTGGCCATTAGAGAAGCATGCCAACATCTGAACGATTTCCAATTAACTGGCTGCATCATTTATACTAGCTGTGAACCTTGCCCGATGTGTTTGGGGGCCATCTACTGGTCCAGACCTGATGCGGTTTATTATGCAAGTACGAAAAAGGATGCTGCGAAAGTCGGATTTGATGATCAATTCATATACGATGAAATCGCAAAGCCGATGGATCAGCGCTCCATCTCCATGAAACAGCTTCAGATTGCTGACTATCTTCTGCCATTTCAAGCTTGGAGTGCTGCAGAGCGTAAAATAGAATATTAAGATAAAAACAAACCGGGCTCCCTGTACATGAAGCCCGGTTTTTTGAATTATATTTGGTATTACGATGTGACGTTAATCCCGAAGTAAGCAGAAAGCGCAGCGGCATATTCCTGTTCATTCCCTGGTACAAAGGTGTACACATCGTTCGTTTTGTAGATTCTGAACTCTCGATCATCCACGGTGTTTCTGCCTTCTGCCGTGCGGATGGAGATCCGTGCTGTTTTGTTGAATGGTGAATCGGGAGCATGCTCACACCAATAAGAGGTGGTAATGAAATCCTGGGGTAGGTTTGGTTCCTCCGTAAATGAGAAGACGGGATCCCAGGCCTCTTTTTTCCATTCCTCCAACATCCAGCCATACGCTTCGGTATGAGTGAATCGGTAGGTTTCATCCCCTTGTGTTTGCTCCAGACCATCAACCAGCTCCAGTGGCTGCCTGGGCCCGGCTCCACCAACTCCAACATCGGTAATAAATCGTTGACCGTCGATATCCACCTGAAGTATATGATGCCGCCGCTTAGCTGGCGTATGAGTTTCATCTCTCCAGAAGCGTCCGAAGTAGTGTGTGACCTTATACCCTAATTCCTGGAGCAGCCAGCCAAACAGCGCATTGAGCTCAAAGCAATAACCACCGCGGTGACGGTTTACAATTTTATCGTACAGATCAGAAATGTCCAGGGATAAGGGGATTTGATTAAGAATATCAAGATTCTCATACGGCACGGTATGCACATGCTGTTCTTGCAATCTGGCGAGCATATAAGCGCTGTTAACGATAGGTCCCGTGTATCCGATCCGATCAAGATACTGGTTTACATCCAGGCTGTTTGCCGGGTTACTCATTCGATCACCACATCTTTCGTCGTTGTCAGCTTGTTAGTAGTAAGACTTATGTAATATATATTTATATCATATATTAGAACGTCAAATTAGAGAAGGTAAAGGGCCATGGCTATTAAATCTTCGTATTATCATAACAAAGATTCTGGAATGATGAGCATTTCGTGAAGGAATCCTAAATCTGGATTCGTATTCCATTTTGCAGGGTAATTAATTTTCGGGTTCGCGAAAGCGGATTCTGTTGCCGTGAGAACACACTCGTCAGTTAGTTATCTACTACATACCAGGAGGTTCCCGACCATGGACAATTCCAATTCGAATGCTAACAACAGTCAGAACAAGACAAGCAAGGACCAACAGCTGGAGCAATTTACGGTAGACAATGACGGTAAGAATCTGACAACCAATCAGGGATTGAACGTCTCTGAAGATGAACATTCATTAAAGGTTGGCGAACGCGGTCCGACCTTAATGGAGGACTTTCATTTCAGAGAGAAAATGACGCATTTCGACCATGAGCGAATCCCCGAACGCATCGTACATGCCCGTGGTTTTGGCGCGCATGGCTATTTTGAGTTATATGAATCGATGAAAGCTTATACAAAAGCCAAATTCCTGGAGGACCCTTCCGTAGTAACGCCGGTGTTTGTCCGGTTCTCCACCGTGGCAGGATCGAGAGGATCTGCCGATACGGTTCGTGACGTTCGCGGTTTTGCAACCAAATTTTATACCGAGGAAGGCAACTATGATCTCGTAGGCAACAACATGCCGGTCTTTTTTATTCAGGATGCCATGAAATTTCCCGATTTCATTCATGCTGTAAAGCCCGAGCCTCATAACGAGATTCCGCAGGCCCAAACCGCTCACGACACATTATGGGATTTCGTTGTTAACAATACAGAAAGCGCACATATGATCATGTGGGCGATGTCCGACCGTTCGCTCCCGCGAAGCTTCCGAATGATGGAAGGATTCGGCGTGCATACTTTCCGTTTTGTGAATGAGGAAGGGAGGGCGCATTTCGTGAAATTCCATTGGAAGCCGGTGCTGGGTACGCATTCGCTTGTATGGGATGAAACGCAGAAGCTGGCTGGGAAGGACCCCGACTTTAACCGGCGGGATTTATGGGATGCCATCGAATCAGGGAATTATCCTGAGTTTGAGTTTGGCGTTCAGATGATCCCGGAGGAGGATGAGTTCAGTTTTGACTTTGATATTCTTGATCCGACCAAGATCTGGCCGGAAGAGATCATCCCGGTGAAAATTATCGGCAAAATGACACTCAACCGCAACACGGAGAATTTCTTCGCCGAGACTGAACAAATTGCCTTCCATCCCGGACATGTCGTACCGGGGATCGATTTTACGAATGATCCTCTGCTACAAGGACGCCTGTTCTCTTATACTGATACGCAGCTGTCCCGGCTTGGTGGACCGAACTTCCACGAAATTCCGATTAACCGCCCGGTTGCCCCCGTTCATAACAACCAGCGGGATGGGATGCACCGTATGACCATTAATAAGGGGCCTGTCAGCTACCATAAAAATGGCATTGCTGGTAATACTCCAAGGCCTGTTCCACCTGAGCAAGGCGGCTATGAGCATTATACCGAGAAGGTGGAAGGTCGTAAGATACGTGCCCGCAGTGACAGCTTCAAGGATCATTACAGCCAAGCCGCCCTGTTCTGGAACAGTATGTCCGAGGTTGAGAAGCAGCATATCGTTTCTGCGTTCCACTTTGAGCTAGGTAAAGTGCAGCGAAAGGAAATTCGCCAGCAGGTTGTCGATATGTTCGCAAATGTTGACAGTGATCTGGCGACTCGGATTTCGGATGGCCTCGGCACCATCCCTCCGCAAACACACGGTTCCGCTTCCAGTGAATCCTCTCCGGCACTTAGCATGATGAATACCGTGAAACTGCCGTTAACCCGTAAAGTGGCCGTGCTGGCAGGCAATGGATTCACGGACGAATTGCCGTTTGTGCTGAGTCAGCTGCAGCAAGCCGGGATCATCACCGAAGTAGTCAGCGTGAAGCTTGGCGTCATTCAAGGCAGAACAAGTGGAGAATTGGAAGTGCAACATTCCCTTCTTGGTGCGGACTCCGTACTTTTCGATGCGGTGCTGGTAGCAGGCGGTGCATTAAGCGTATCGGAGCTTCTGACCGAGCAGAAGGTGTTGGACTTCATTAAGGAGGCTTATCAGCATTTCAAACCGATTGCGGCCATAGCCGAAGGGGTTAACTTGCTGCCTTCCGCCAGCGGTGATGGAATCGTTATTGCAGCCGAGGGTGAGGATCTCAAACCGTTCGGACAAGCCTTCATTGAAGCGATTGCCGCCCATCGCCATTGGTCGCGTGCCATCTAAGCAGGATAGGGCCCAATAACTTTGCTATCATAGCACTTGTAAATAAATAGTGATTCCGGTATAATCCCCGTAAATCATTAGCTGAAAGTGAAGGGGATTATATCATGGTAAACATCAAACTTAATCAACTTCATCATCACAAGCAGCGTTAGCACTCCTGTAAATCTACAGGGCGGGCTAACGCTGTTCGCGTTGGCCTCCCTGCCGCATATAAAAGCGCGCGGGACCAAGAGGTCCGGCGCGTTTTTTATTTTCTCAGAAAGAAAGGATGATTAACGATGCAGAATGTTAAAGGAACGTATGATTATGTTGGACAGGAACAGGCCGTCCGGAGAAGGGTGCAGTCCACGCTCCGCGAAGTATTTGAATGTTATGATTATACGGAAATGGAGTCAACCATTCTGAATGAATCGGAGTTATTGTCTTCCAAATATGCAGGTGGCGAAGAGATTCTGAAGGAAATGTATCAGCTGACGGACCAGGGTGCACGACGTCTGGGGCTGCGATATGATCTAACGATCCCCTTTGCCAAGGTGGTTGCTCTTAATCCTGGACTTTCTCAGCCGTTTAGGCGTTATGAGATGGGGAAGGTATTCCGGGATGGCCCCGTTAAACGGGGCAGGTTGCGAGAGTTCCTCCAATGCGATGTGGATGTAGTTGGGGTGGCGGGTCCTGAAGCAGAGGTAGAACTAATGCAGCTTGCAGCAGAGGTTTTCCAAAGACTTGATATACCCATCATTCTCAGATGGAATAATCGAAGCTTTCTGGGTGAAGTCTTAGGAGCAATAGGTGTACCAGTCGATATGAAACCATCCGTAATGCTGACACTCGATAAACTGGATAAGATCGGAAGGGAAGGGGTAGGACAAGAGCTTGCAAATAAGGCACTCGCCCAGGACATTTGTCAACAAGTTCTGGACTTTGTTGATCTGAGCGAGCCAACGTACGAAGGGATTTCTAGAAAATATGGTATTGAACAGGAGCAGGGTGCACAAGAAGTTTTAGTTTTACAGGAAATGATCCGGCGTGTGGGGCTGCAGAGCGTCTGCGTGTTTGATCCGTTTCTTTCTCGAGGTTTGTCTTTCTATACGGGAACCGTCTATGAAATCTTTGATGCTACAAGCGGGTTCCGTTCAAGCTTGGGCGGAGGCGGGAGATATGATGCAATCATCGGGCAGCTCGTTAGACGTGATGATATGGTTTATCCAACAGTTGGGCTTTCGTTTGGCATGGAATCTATTATGGAAATGATCCGAAACCATCCGTTTGAGTCAAGTAAGCCGCTTGCTGTGATTATCCCGATTGGGGAGAGCATCCCTGAAGGCTTGCTGGCAGCAGCAGAGCTCAGAAACCGGGGAATACGTACAAGACTGGCGAGCAATCAGCGCAAATTGAAAAAATCACTGGCTTCCGTTTCAGCTGAAGGCATTCCATATGCCATCCTGATCGGCGAAGATGAAGCGGCAGCTGGATTGGTGCGACTGAAGAGAATGACCGACGGCACGGTGCTTACCATCACTCTGCAAGAAGCGGTCGAGCTTATTGCTCAGTCTATTGGGAGCTGAACATACAGCGCGAAGCCTTGGCATCGAGTAAGAAGTCATTATAAACTTGAGAAGTTTGGATGTAAGAGGTAAGTTAGAGGAGGTACATTAAGGCAGAGAGGGAGAGCGTTTATGACTCAAAATATATATGATAATGATGAATTCTTCCAGGGGTACAGTCAACTAAGCCGTTCCATCCATGGACTGGACGGGGCTCCCGAATGGGCGACACTGCAATCACTGCTGCCAGATCTGAGGGAAGCTGATGTCCTAGATTTAGGCTGCGGCTTCGGCTGGTTTAGCCGCTGGGCGAGAGAACGTGGCGCGAATCAGGTCATTGGGGTTGACGTGTCGGAGAATATGCTGGAACGAGCTCAGGCCGAAACGGAGGATTCGTACATCCGCTATATTCGAGCTGACATGGAGACACTGGCGTTAGAATCAGAATCTTATGACCTGGTGTACAGTTCGCTTGCATTTCATTATATTAAAAACTTGCAGGGCCTCATAAAGGAAGTGTACAGTTCTCTTAGACGGGGGGGCAGTCTGGTATGCTCGGTTGAGCATCCAATTTATACGGCGTCCAGTGCTCCTGAATGGATTAAGCATCCGGGCGGGCATCGGACCTGGCCGGTGGATCACTACCAAGAAGAGGGCGCGCGAACGACAAATTGGCTTGCTGAAGGCGTGATTAAGCAGCATCGAACGCTGGGCTCTTATCTGAACATGATGATCAAAGCTGGTTTTACCATCACTCATGTTGAGGATTGGGGCCCTTCGGATGCACAGTTGGCAGCACATCCCGAATGGGAGGAAGAATGTCATCGCCCTATGTTTTTGCTAATATCAGCGCGAAAATAAGGAGCTTGGTCTGCGTTAAGTATTATCGATCGGTAACTGTATACAAATTCTCAATCGATGAATCAATCTGATCATGATGGAGAGAGGGATTGCCATTTAAGGAGGCATGGTCAGGTAAAGTGACTTGTGAAAGGATTTACCGAGGATATGGGAAACAATTATGATGGAAGTCAATGGTGAACACAAATGGGAAATGAGTGCACACTATTCCATTACATACTATATTAGAGCGAGGTATACGAATGGATGTTACATTGAAAGTTCTGGATCAACCAGAGTATAAACGCATCTGGAAGGAAGCGTTCGAACAGCATAAGATTCCTCGGCCCGATGCGTATTATGATCGGTGCGAATTTGAGAATCAAATTGGGACACGAGTCACGCTGCTTGCTTTTGTCCAAGGGAATCTGGCAGGTGTTTCCCACTTGAAATTCGAATCGGATTATCCTTACTTCAAAGATCAGAACATCCCCGAAATCAATGATCTGAATGTGTTTCCGGAATATCAGAGGAATGGGATTGCCAATAGAATCATTGAAGAATTCGAGAATATCGTTCGTGAGCGATTACCACGCATAGGCATTGGGGTGGGATTATACCAAGACTATGGTGCAGCTCAAAGAGTATATGTACGGCGCGGTTACATTCCTGATGGCAACGGACTCATATACAACCATAAGCCTGTAGTGCCCGGCAGCATGGTATGCGCAGATGACGATTTGAATCTGTATTTGATTAAGGAATTGGCATAACAAGAACAGGGAGATTTAGCATATTACGCATCTAGTGTACTGAGAAACAGTTAAATCATTTGATTACCAAGTAGGTTGATATGAACGTAATCTTAGAGGATGAAATTACCGTAAATTTTGACTCGAATAGGAGATAGAATGATGAATAAGGGTTTTTCTCATTGCCTGCAAATATTCCCCACGTCTGACCTTAACAAAACAAGTCAATTTTATGAGCGGATCGGATTCCGTGCTGTGAACTATTTGGATGCTGCTGAACCTCATGTGTGTCTGTACAGGGATTCGATTGAGATCGTACTAACCAAGACTGACGTTGACGTCGTTCCAAATCGAATTCGTTACGGCTATGGCTACGATGCTTATTTTATAACCTATAATCAACTTGAAATCGAGCAGGAGTTAATTGATTTGGATGTGAAGATTGTGAGGCCATTATCCGTAACGGATTATAGCAATCACGAATTTGTCTTTGAGGATGTGGACGGGCGCTGGATCGCGGTTGGAAACAAACAATAATCATCTGTTCACATCGGCGTACATAACAGCTGAGCGTTCTGAAGGAATGCCAATATGAACAATCTATCCCGCTTTCGGCCATGCAGCTGTAACGGGATTAATCGTTGTTTTCCGTAGTGTTCTATATCATTGTAAATATAATTCATAGAATAGAGAAACTTTTTTACCAAAATTTACGTCTAATAGTATGACCTAAATAAATATATCAAAAAGGATTAGAAGGAGTTATGGAATGAAACTGAGAAGACTATCATTGCTAACCGTATTGGCTGTTGCCCAATTAGCTGCAGCTTATCCGGCGAGCGCGGATACAACCCCCGCAGGCAACACGCAACCGGCAGTCACGCAAGAAGTATATGAGCAGCAAGACAAGGCAACATCAACCACCCCAAAAGCCAAGGAATCGGGCGCTGTTCCCAAGACAACAGAAGTTACGACCGAAGAGTCCATCGATCCAAGTGATGCAGCAACAACCGAGGTACCTACTGAGGAAGCAACCGAAGTACCTATAGAAGAAGCAAACGAGGTTCCAGAACAAGTTACAGGTGAAGTCACGACGGATGATCAAGCTGAACAGCCTAATCAGCAAACAGGAACGGGCAAGGAACTCATCCTTTATTTTAACAGTACCAAGATGGTTCAAGACGGTGTTACCTATAATGCACCACAGCCAATGCAAGTCAAAAAAGGGGTATCTTATGTTCCTATTCGTGCCCTTGTGGATCGTGTAGGCTTCAAGGTCACTTATGATAAAAAGACAAAAGAAACCGTCATTACAAAAGGAAGCAACGAGCTTCGCTTCAAAACGGACAGCAGCAAATATACCGTGAATGGCGTAACCAAAGAAATGAAAGGGACTTCATACCAGACGAACAGCACGTTCATGGTTCCATTGACAGCGATTACCCAGGCATTGGACATCCAATATAAAGTGGATAATGTGGGTAAGCGTGTCATCATGAATCTGGAGACCAAGCCGATCGCCAAGTTTACGGTAGGACCTAAAGAGATCTTTGCAGGAGAGACGACCGTAATCTACACAGCTCAAGTGGAGAATGCACAAGGTGCCATTATCGACGAACGCTGGGAAGGCCGCGAGGAAATCTTCGAATCTCCAGGTCAATACATAGTCACGTACTCGGTACAAGATTCAACCGGTACATGGAGTGATCCTTATAGCCAAACGATCAATGTTATCCAGCCAAACCAGCCGCCTACAGCCATGTTCGAAACGGACAAGTCTGAATATAAAATGGGTGAGCTGATCACCTATACGAATCAAAGTTATGATGACCAGGACAAGCCTGAGGATTTGGTTTACAAGTGGGATAACAACAAGTATGCATTCTTCACGCCGGGCGTTCATATCATCACGCTGACCGCTACGGATAAGCAGGGTCTGAGCTCGACTTATGAAGTAACGGTCAATATATCAGAAGAGACCTTGTATGAAGAAGAAGATTTCAATATGCTCTTCATTCCTGAAGGAGAAAAATTCTCGTTCATTGGCAATGTTACATCACGTAAAAAAATCAATTATGATTTCTATGATGAGCCAAGCACATTGATTCGCAGCAATAGCCCGGAAACCGTGAATACCGAGGGTATCGTATATCGGGAAACAGCATCTGGCGACATGCGCTTCATGATCCACCATGTGAACAATCTGAACAAAAATGTAAAGATGTACGTCATTGCAACGAATAAGAACAGCACCCCAGTTACACTTAGACAAGACTACTTGGGCTTCGCAGGTCCATCGCCAATCGCAACGGCAGCGGGCAAGAAATCGGTGTTAAACTACTTCGCTTCCATGCAGGATAATTCGAAGAGAGCATCGATCACGCTTAAGCCAGGGGAACAAAAGCTGGTTATGACGGAATTGAGCGATGTGAGAATGAAGCAGGGACATGTTATTTCCCTGTACTCCGATATGTATAGCGACCTGCCGATTCAGTTCGATGTCGTGATGATTGACGAGAAATCCGATCCATTGAAAGTGCTGAACACTCTGCCAATTTTGAATCGGGATGGTGTTCATAACCGCGGAACCTATCCAAATTCAACCCGTGTTATTCAATATTCCGAGTTGGTGGGAGCTGAGTCGGAGCGTCTCATTCTAGGTGATAACCAGGATGACCCTAACCTGGAAGGCACGGATCCTATGGTTGGAGACATCACGCACAATACCGGCAACTTCGGTGTTCTGTACAAAATTACACTGGATCGAGTTGCGCCTGACACCTTGATCTCCTTCAACCCGCGGGGCGGCAAATACTCGGGATATGCCATGATGAACGGAACGATTGTGCCGATCTATTCTCTTGGACAAGTATCTCCGGGAGAACAAGCGGTTCTCTATCGCACAGGGGATTTTGAGCAGAAGGTTGAGATTATGCTTACGGCAGCACCGGGCAGTAATCTGCCGGTTAACTTGCTGTTTACCCAAATGCCTGAAAAAAACCGCTAAGTAGATAACAAGAGACTTTATCTCTCCAGCAGACGATCCGGTTGTAGCCGGGTCGCTGTCATAAGAGACGAGGTCTCTTGTTTTATGGTGTGGAACGCGATACATCAGAATGAGCTGTCATTCTTCTTAGAATAACGCCATCGCCAAACTCATCACAGTAAATTGTGGACTGTGATTATTCCTCATAAGATCTTCACAAGTTCTGGTTAATGACATATAACCTCGTCAGGAGGAAATCATAACCTTGTAAGATACTTGAAGGGAGAATGCTGAATGTCACATGAACAATTTAAACAATGTATCGAGGAATGCTTGCGCTGTATGGTAGCGTGCAATCATTGCTACACTGCATGTCTGGAAGAAGAAGACGTTGCTATGATGAAAGAATGTATCCGGCTGGATCGGCAATGTGCAGATATTTGCGGTTTTGCAGCTCAAGCTATGTCCACGAATAGCATGTATGCCCGAGAAATATGCAGAATCTGTGCGGAAGTCTGTGAAGCTTGTGGTAATGAGTGCAAGAAGCATGATATGAAGCATTGTCAGGAATGTGCAGAAGCATGTCTTCGATGTGCAAAAGTTTGTCGGGAGATGGCTGCCTAATATGAGAAACAACATGATAAGCTATCATAGAATAAAAGGCTGCCGAGTGGCAGCCTTCTGTTATGAAGAGAACCTTTTTCATGTAAGGGGAAGGGTCTGGGATCAGCATTCTTAAGAAGCTTTAGCGGATGCCAGCAGTGTGAGGTCTAGCTGCTCTTGATCCAGTTGATGGCAACGTGAAGTAACGGCAAATGCTCCGATTGCAAATGCAACTGCTGCCCAAGGCAGATATTGAAGTCCTATACGATCTACGACAACGCTGCCCAGTAGAGAACCGATAGCAATACCCAAGTTGGATGCAACGGGCATGAGTGTGGAAGCGAAATCCTTCGAACCTGGGGATGATTCATCCGCCAAATCAATAAGGTAGAGCTGAACAGCGGTGCTGAGCGCAAAAGAGAAACAGGCAACCAGCATCAAGGTTATTAAGGCGATCCAGGTGAGCGATAGAGTAAGCGCCAGGATGACCATGATCGTCGCCTGGATGATGAAGATTACTTTTAACTTCACTCTCGAGTTACCCTGCGCCACTTTGGCACCGAGCCAATTACTTAAGATGGTGAAAACACCATAGGCTAACAATACGGTGCTGATCCATTGCTGAGAAATCCCCATAACATTCTCTAACAAGGGGGTGATGTACGTATACACAATAAACACGGAGCCTACGCCCAGAACCGGTATGAAGAAAGCCAGGCGAATTCGCTTGTTCTTGAATAAGGCAAACTGATCTTTCATCGAGCTTACGCTGATGGTATTGCTCTTCGGCATGACAGCAAACATCAGGACAAGCGGGATGATGCCAACGAGTGAAGTCACGGTGAATGCCGTCTCCCATCCTGCCATTTGGCCGATTTGAGTTCCAACGGGTACGCCCAGCACATTGGCAATCGAAAAACCACCGATGATCCAGGCAACCGCTCCGGCTCTGCGTGAGGGACTCATATGCTCGCTGGTGGCGGCGATGGCTAAGGATAAGGTTAACCCACATAGCATTGCGGTTATAATGCGGATGCATAACATGACAGGATATGAGGCTGCAAAGACCGTCAAATAATTGAACACCAATACCGCGGCATAAGCACCGAGTATGGTCACATGCCGGGGTATACGGCCAAGTAATGTTACGGCGAACGGCGTGCCCACTGCATATGCAATGGCAAAGCTTGACACAAGGACGCCTGCGGCAGCCAGCGAAATGCTGAGGCTCACACTAATGTCTTTTAACAGCCCGACAATAACGTATTCCGTGGTTCCAAGTACAAAAGCTGCAAAGGTAAAAGCGATAATAAAGAGGGTTTCTCTCGTTCTAGTCATGGTTGTCTCTTCTCCTGATATCTCTATTTATGATCTGATCTTACGCTATGAAAGGCCTTTCAAGTCAAGCCTCAATTGTTAATAATCGCTAGATTGTTCAGTCTTCATGCTATAATGATGAGAAAAAGAATGGAGTAGGTGGATAGCTGGATGAACCCAACTAAGAAGTCTTCATGGCGTGCAGATAAATTAGCGAGCCTCGGATCTTCCATATTTGCCGAGGTTAACGAGTGGAAACAAGAGGCTCTTGCAGCAGGAAGGTCGATCATCGATTTGAGTATCGGCAGCCCTGACCGGGGACCTGCCCTAGATATTCGTGAGGTGCTGGGTCAGGAAGCGCTGAAGGAGGATAACTATACATATCCAGGAACAACAGGAAGCGTTGAATTTCGAGAACAATCAGCGGCTTGGATGAAATACCGATTCGGTGTTCAAATCAATCCGGATAATGAAATATTGTCCCTGATGGGTTCTCAGGATGGATTATCCCATCTGGCACAAGCCATATGCAATCCAGGTGATGTTGCTATTGTGCCAAATCCAGGATATCCAATTTATACTGGAGCACTTGCTATTGCCGGCGTTACGCCTTGGTATCTACCGCTTAGGGAAGAACACGGATTTGTACCCCAGCTTGATCTTATTCCAGACGAGATTTGGGCTAAAGCAACGTTCATTCTGCTCAGCTTCCCCGGAAACCCGATTGCCGTAAAGGCCGATGCTGCTTTTTTTGAAAAATTGATCCACTTGGCTAAAAAATGGGATGTACTCATTGTGCATGACCTTGCTTATTCCGAAATGGGATTTGACGGCTATAGGCCAATGAGTATTCTACAAATACCAGAAGCCATTGACATCGCGGTTGAGTTTCACTCTTTCTCCAAAAGCTTCAATATGGCAGGTTGCCGTATCGGTTTTCTGACCGGGAATGCAGACGTAGTGAGATCGCTGAGGGATTTCAAGAGCAACATCGATTTCGGCATCTTCAAGCCCATTCAGAAAGCAGCCGTCCATGCTTTGCGGGAAGCCATGTCATCTACGGGCGAAGAGCGGGGCGTTGCTTCACTGTATGAGCATCGCCGAGATCTACTCATAGCTTCACTTGCCGAAGCAGGATGGGTTGTCCCTAAACCGGAGGCTACAATGTTTCTATGGGCTCGGCTGCCTGAAGCCTTTCATGATGCGACATGGAGCTCGCGTCGTTTCGCTCGGGAGCTGCTGCTTGATACAGGCGTCGCGGTGATCCCCGGAGATGCTTTTGGCTCAGAGGGAGAAGGTTATGTGCGGATTGCGCTCGTTCAGGAAGAATCGGACTTAAAGGCAGCTGCAAAACGAATAGGGGATTTTATTCGGGCAAAGACGGTTGATCTTTCATAACGAATATGATAAATTAGTCAACGGTTGTTGCTTACTTGAATAATGTTTATTTTTTAAAATGTATAACCTCATTAATATGGTCTGAGGGTCTCTACCAGGAACCGTAAAATCCTGACTACAGAAAATGTTTCTCATTTTTTGTAGTCAGGATTTTATTTTTTTGGTTGGCAATAGGCTATTAAACAACGATGAAAGGGGATGCCATTCCAGATGAATTTGAAAGTAATTATTCTAGCAATCTCGACGATATGCGTCGGGCTGGTTGAACTCATTGTAGGTGGAATACTGCCGCTTATAGCAGAAGATTTGCATATTTCACTTGGTACAGCAGGACAGCTGATTACGGTCTTTGCTCTGGTCTTCGCAATATCTGGTCCGGTTCTCCTTGCGCTTACAGCGAAAGTGGAACGAAAACAACTCTATATGATATCCTTGTTTATCTTTTTCATTGGCAACGTCTTGGCGTATTTTAGCCTGAATTTCCCAATGCTGATGGCAGCCAGAATACTAACCGCGATGAGTACAGCACTTATCATTGTATTATCACTGACGATGACTGCCAAAGTGGTTGAGCCTGCCCACCGGGCGAAGGCACTTGGTGTAATCTATATGGGGATCAGCTCGTCATTGGTGCTTGGTGTGCCGCTCGGCATTTTGATCAGCGAAGCCTTCGGGTGGCGAGTATTGTTTCTTGGCATCGGTATTCTGTCGATCGGTTCCATGATCTTGATCTATATGTTCCTGGATCGCATCAAGCCTGAGAATGTTACGCCGTTATCCGTTCAAATCAAGGCGCTGGGCCAATCAAAAATTGCCGGTGCGCATCTGGCCACCTTGTTTATGCTTGCAGGGCATTATACGATTTATGCTTACTTTACGCCTTTTCTTGAATCGCAGCTCGGACTGAATCCTTATTGGATCAGCATCTGTTATTTCCTGTTCGGCTTATCCGCAGTCGGTGGAGGGGCATTCGGAGGTACGCTTGCTGACAAGATTGGATCGCATAAAAGCATCCTGATCATCATTACTTCATTCATGCTGATACTGTTCCTGCTGCCATTATCCACATTCTCCATTGGTGTATTTTTAGTCGTGATGATGTTGTGGGGAGCATTGAGCTGGAGTCTGGCTCCTCCACTACAGAACTATCTGATTCAAGTGGATCCGGGCTCGTCCGATATTCAGCAGAGCTTCAACAATTCCGCTCTGCAAATCGGAATCGCATTGGGCTCCGCCATCGGTGGTCTCGTATTAGAGCAGGGGGGCACGGTAGTAAGCACAGCTTGGGTAGGCGGCGGAATCGTCTTGGTGTCGTTACTCTGTGCTATTTATTCCTTAACGCGACCTGATCTGGCTTGGAAGGACAGCAAATCTTCCCTTTCAGCTAAATAAAAAGGCAGCTGCGTAATGAAGTGCCCCCTGTCAAGTAGACAGACTTAAAAACAAAATCATCAGTATTCCATATCCCCTCGGGTTATCAAGA
>NZ_LIUT01000001.1:2448877-2505696 GCF_001277345.1 Paenibacillus solani | reverse complement strand
AATCCAGCTCTCTAACACAGATTTACTCGAAATATGGTACTTTTTCACCACCGTTCGTACAGAGTATTCACCAGAGCTTACATCTTGAATGGCAGATAGTTTTAGCTCATTGGAGTAAGATTTCCATCCCCTGGATTCTCTTAATCCATCTTCTCCATCTACCTTGTATTTTCTTATCCAATCGGTAACCGTGTTTTTATGGACCCCCAGTTGTTTTGCCTCATGGTTGGGATTGGATTCATGTTGCAGGCAACGCCTTACAACCTGAATCTTGATTTCATATGAAATCGGGCTTCTTTTGGACATTACAAAAACTCCCATCATGGTAGAAGTAGNCTATGATGGGATCATAATAGCAGCTGCCTTTTCTCTTTTATACGGGAGAAAAAAAGGTTTGGTTCTATGGTTGATACGGAGGATCGATAGATGATCTTGCCCTTTACAACAATTCTGCCGAAACGCAGATCCGGGTTGCTGATTTTGCCGAAGAAGGTACAAACGGCATTAAGCAAACTACGAAGAAAGCAGGAAGTTATTACTTTTGCTAAACCCCGATATGGTGGTCTGGATAAATTGTTAATTCCACCCTTATAGTCACTAAAATCGATTATAATTAATTTTATGTTCAAGTCGATTACCTATCCTAAGTTAATAGGATAATCATACGCAAAAGGCATAGTGATGAATTGCCTATGCTATAAGGATTTTAGAGTTTTCGAATACATACTTATGTATAAGAGGAGGCGAATGATTTGACGATAATGCCTGTTATAATCATGATCTTTGTATTTGTACCTACCATTGTACTCATGGTAAGCATGCCTTATTTAACAAGGGAGACGATTAGTTTTGGGGTCACCGTCAGCGCTGCGCAATTCCACAGTGAGCCTCTGCGCCAGATGCGGAAGTCATATGCTAGGATTAGTGCTACCTTGCATTCCATCCTATTCATTGTTTGTATCATCTGCCTGATATATGGTGGTGAACTTTCCAAGCAACAAAGCTGGATCGTTGTCACTTATTCACTCGCCATGGTCGTAATCTCCCTAGTGATAAACATCAGCTATCATTACAAAATGAAAAGTTTACTACCTATGCTGCCTATTGCTCCGGAACCATCGATCATGGCAGTGGACACTGGATTTCGGAGAAGAAACATTGGCTTGTCCAGTTATTGGTTCCTCCTTCATGCTTTAATTATTGTTGTTAGTATTGTAACTGTGCTACGCAACTACGATTTGATTCCTGGTCAGATTCCGATCCATTACAACAGCAGTTGGAACGTAGACCGCTATGCAGCTAAATCTTATAGTTCTGTGTTTATGCCTACGATAATCCAAGTGTTCATAACACTTGTGTTTATATTTGAGAATTGGAGTATTCGCAGAGTGAAGCAGCAGGCTCAACACACTGATCCTAACCGTTCCATCAGACAAGACGTAACTTTCCGGCGTACTTGGTCATGTTTTATGATTACAGCAAGCTTCTTAATAGTTATCCTGATTTCCGTCGTGCAACTAAACATGATATCTCTGCTTAACATCAATTTCGCTATCCCCATTATCCTAATCATAATAGCCTTTATCATGCTATACGCCTTCGCCTTATCGTTCTGGGCTGGTCAGGGCGGAAGCCGATTGGAGCGATCTGCCGATCGCTCCAATGTCAGACCTGTCCATGATGATGATAAATGGCTATTAGGTATGATTTATTTCAATCGCAAGGATCGAAACCTAATCGTCGAGAAAAGGTTCGGAGTCGGCTGGGGATTAAATTTCGGTCACCCAATAAGCTGGCTGATTGGGCTCGGAATTATTGTATTGTTAGTTGTGGTGCGGTAACAAGGCAAACTCTTATCGAGCAATTGAGGACTTCGTAAAGGACTCTTGTTTCATGAATAGGTAGTTTAGTTTAGTCCTAAAATCTATTGAATACAGCTATGTATTGACCCACACGTACCTCTCATTGATGGGATGTACGTGTGAATCAATTGTTACTTTTAATTATTTTCTGTGATCTTCAATCAATATTTAACTGTTGAATGTATTCTAGAATTAATTCCTTAGCAACACCTTGCAAATAATCAACTTGTTCGTCTTTTATAATAGTTGATGTACTACCATGTGCAGCCACAGAACTTCTTAAATCCACCATTTTTTTCATCCGAGGTACATGTTTAGAAAGCTTGAATTTGTTAAGTGTATTTTCTACCTTTAGTTTTATATGAATTAATTCTGTTTTATAGATTGATTTTACGTGTTCTTTTATATTTTCTTTATCACTATTATTATCAATAATTAGTATCTTTAACTCTTCAATTAATTTATCTGTGTTACTTCTATTCTTGATTTCGTTCTTCACGATATATTCCTGAAGGAATTTGTCTGCGATCAATTCTATGCATTTGAAATAATTAATGAAAGCTTCAATATTCCATTCATGGATCTCAACACCACGTGTGTAAAAAAATATGGCAGAGGTTGCTGTCTTATCAAACTTTTCGATCTGAGCTAGCAATTTTCTAATATTATCGGCTTTTTCTAAAGTCAATACTTCTCGTATATTTAATGTAAGTGGGAGAAAGGACGCTCCTTGTTTTGCTGTAGAACTTGATGAAAGTTCATGAACTTCAATTAATTCAAAATCTAATGATTGTTTTAAAGAAAAGATAATCGCAGTACGGACTACTTTAAGTTCGTTAATTCCTTTGACCACAGCTTCATCTATGTTATCTGCTTGTACGCATAATTCGCAAAAGATTGTATTTTCTTTCAAATAAAATTTTACCCCAGCAAAGTGTTCTACTTCCACAACTTTAAATAAGGAATCGACCTTATATTTTAAATTCCACTCAGTCATTTTACTGTAATCCTTTCATTTTATCATTCAGTTAGTTTAGGTACTCTAAGCAAAAGAGTTCAAATAGGTTTTCAACTTCTCCCATCCCTCTGTTTCATCGTTGGAGGCTATACGAAATAGTTGGAATTCCGTATATCTGCACAGCCTGTCTTTCTTTGCGTCATTCTCAATCGTCTTTGCATCTCGTCTATGAAAATCCCCATCATATTCAATAGAACAGAGTGGTTGAAGTGATTCTCTTTCATAGATGACAAAGTCCATATGGCTGGTGAAATAATATAATTTTAGTGTATTGTCAAGCTCGAAGTTGATGGATAATACATCTTTGATGGGCACTTTCGGAAAGACAATCAACGGCATGCCGCCAAGGAAAATTTGCAGCTTGTTAAAAATCATTCGTTCTCCCTGATGCATAAGTGCTTTACGACTCTCTTGCTGAATAATTTGGTTAAATTCAATTGACAATTCGATTGCAGGGCGGTGGAAGTTGCTTGCTTCTATGGTATAAATATAATGGCTTAGCTTGGTCAAATAGCCTTGACCGTTGTCGATCTTAGATAAATCGCCTACAAGAATAAAGTAATCCAATGCTCGAGTCAGGGCAACATTGATTAAACGGTAACTATTTTGCACAAAATCAATTTGAAAAGGAGTCGAGCCATTTGAAATAACCGTACTGAATATAATGGCTTGACATTCCCCGCCTTGAAACGTATGGACCGTCCCCACCTTAATATTAGAATTATTGCGAAAGGCTTGAATCAGTTTTTTTTTCTGAGCAGCAAACGGCGTTACAATGCCGATTTGGGTAACACCATTACTTTCCAGTTCGGCTACAATTGATTTGATTTCGTTTAATTCCTGCGGGTTATATGTTCCATAAACGGTTCCGTACACATTTTTCGAGAAAATTCCAGTATGATAAGGTCTTCTCTCTGGTTCTTGACGTATCATTCGTAAACGTCCACGGTAAAAATTGTTATTGCTAAACGAAGCAATGGATGGGATACAGCGATAGTGGTAGTTTAGTAAATATTTTCCGTATTCGCTGTGTTGACATGCTTGCTCTGCTCTTTCAAATGCTGAGACGTTGCGAAAGCAGTAAGGCGTTAATTCAATGCCAGAAGCATAATTATTGAATAAAGTTTTGCTGAGTCGATCTTCCAACGAAACGATGTGACTCAATTGATGGATATCACCGAAAAAGCAAGCTCTCCTAGCAGATTGCAATAGAGAAAATACACTTGGGATTGAACATTGTGACGATTCATCTATAATGACTAGGTCTAATGAGGTTCCATATGGAATACAACTCCGAGCTGATAAACTACTCACTAAAAGAACAGGAAACAACTTAACAAAGGAAGAGAAAGCAGACGCAGTTTGGCGAATTCTACCGTCTTGATTGAGCTCTTTGAGGAGGTTTTCAATGTTTCTCATTTCTTTTGCATCCTCTAAAATCGTTTTTGCTTTGCGAAGCCACTGTGAACGAATGATTATTAGATCAATTCCGTTCTTCTCTTTATACAGTGTCTGTAAGTTGTAAGGTTGCTCTTTCTTTTGATGTTGCAATTGCAAAAGTTCAACCTTGTATTGTTTAAGTCGATGCTCCAAGTTAATGACTTTAACAATCTCTTCGCAAAGGGCAAGCGAATGTGTCGGACTTGTGATATCGATGTACTCCCACAAATGGGGGGCATCGATTGAGCGTAAATATTTTTTAACACGTCTTTTCATGTAGGCATCAATTTTCCCTGCGACAAAGGAGCGGAACTTACGAAAAATATCACTGCCAAATAGATGTGAAGGCTCGTCTACAAGTTCACGTAATCGCTGTTCAATTTTTTCGTTGGAGATGGAGAGTTCTTCAAAGTCCTTTTTCATGGTCGTCAAGTGGTGTAGGCGTAGACGGTCATTCAAAACACCAATCAACTGTTGAAGGTGATTGATTGTATTTGTCATATCAATCATCTGTTGCTCAGTGCCTTCGGCTTGATTGATTCGCTCCAGTAACGTCTGACTTTTCATTGTATACGCAATATAGGTTTCATCAGGCAATAAGGCTTGGATTTCTTCCTTCATACGTTCAATTGTATTTCGTATTTTAAAAGATTCTTTTTTGTTGTGAGAAAGATTACCCAAGCGAACAAAACCAAAAAAATGTCGATTAATTCCTGCTCCTTCCAACTTTTCGGCAATATTGTCTACCGCTTGATTATTTGTACTGGCCACGGCACATGTTTCTTGCCGGTCGACTTGATTTGCTATTAAATTTATAATAGTTTGAGTTTTTCCCGTACCAGGCGGTCCTTTGATAATGCTCACTGTATTTTGAATATCTGAAATTGCAACGTTTTGAGGATAATTACTTGGAACGATATGTAGTGGAGCTCTCTGGATGTATGGATGTGGCAATGCAAAGCTATGTGTAAGGAAACTGTTAAGTACAGTACTTGGTTGAAACTTACCTTCTAGTATTGCTTGTATTTCATTAACAATAAGGTAGTTGCTTGCACTTTTATTAGCAGCTTGGACAATTACGTAATTTGGAACAATTTTGTTCATATCGTATTCAGTATAGTCCAACAGCTTTTGCAGATTCTGCTTATCTTCCAAAAAGGATTTAGGGGATGCAGCAAATTGTTCCTTTAGCTTATGTATGGTATCAATAGAACTTTTATCAGTGATAGGTTTAATTAATTCTTGATGAAATCCGAGATGATCTACTTTAAATAAATTACAATCCGATAAAAAGGTCGAATTACTCCATAAAAACAATGGCAAATATGTAGTTTTTTCACCTTGTCCTTTTCGCAATAATGGGTAGCCGAACATTAGGGTATGATCATCTTTTAAATGCTTGCTGATCTTTTCATAGTATTCAAGTGCTTTATCTAATTCCTCTGGATTAATCTGAGAAAGAGATAGCTCATTCTGTTTAAGCTCAATTGAAAAATAACTCTCATACTTTAGGCATTCTAAATAATAGTGCAGCAGATTTTTAGTTAGCAAGGTGCCCTCCATTTTAAGTGATAATTAGGATAATGGATGTCAATTAGAAAAATTCAAAACTTAGGAATGCAATTTTTAAAATAGATAAATGACTCAACAACTCATAAGTTGACATGCTAATTACACAGGGAAATAATCACATGACTTAATTTCGTTCATTAATTCTCTAAGTATAGTTTGTTTATTTTTAGCGCATCCAAAATATTTTAAAATGGACTTTCTAACACAATTACGAAGGTAAATTATATCTTTCTCATGTACGTTTATTTTCCCTTCATGAACGAAATCCGATCTTTTTTTGTACAGATTTTTAAGTTCGGAAAATATTATTAATTGTTCTTGTTGATCTTGACTAATGAAGATAGCACAGCGTTTAGATAATTCTACTTTTTTTGAATCGCCTTTTTTCAAGAATAACATTTCTAAGCATGTTATTAATAACAAGAGAGCATTTGAATAAGTAAGCTGATGAAATGACAAGTCATAAAGTAAGTGACAGTGATTTAAATGCTGATCTCTAAATGGCAATTTAATTGTGGCTAAAGTTTCATTAATATACTCTTTATCTTCATTTGTTAGAGAAGAGTTAATTGAACGGGAATAAGCCTCTTGAATTGGTGTTTTTCCTTGCAAATATAATGTTATAGTATTGTCTGATGTCTTTGAATAGATATTATAGACAAATTCTTTAAATCGAATGGCGTACTCTGTTAATAGTCGTATTCCTCTAATTTGATTATCCAAAATAATTAACTCATTTGCAATTAATTGATGAAGCGCTTCAATAGTGTCATTAGGATGTTGGGGTGAAAGATCAACTTGGAGCTTTTTGGTTACACAAGCAACATTAAGAAAATCATCTATAGCAGCAGAATTATAATTTCTTCTCAGCTCTATTGCATTCACATTAAAAAATTTATCTAAATGGGATATGTTTGGGACCAAAGACATTCGTTCTATTTGATAGTCGTTTATAAGAATAATATCAAATATTTTGTCATCAACTCCAAACAAAATAGCATGTATCTCAACTACGAAACAACGACTTAGATTTTCTTTCATTTTATTTTCCTTCCTGTGAGAAATTCAATAGACAATAATTCAAATACAAATCCCGAATCTCCTTCAGAACTACTCATTCTCCGGATGAAATGAATCGCACATTCCATGCCCAAGCAAACCCTCATGAACTGGCTAAGCGTAAAAAAGTCTGTTTTCCTATTTATCATGTAATCCCAATACCCAATAATCTGACAGTGTTCTATGTGAGTTGTAAGGCATATGCTGTTTAGTTTCTTCTCATCATCAAATCATAAGATTAATCGTTATTACATCTTATAACAGGTTTAAAGGAAAATACATACAGAGTCATGACTATAGGACTATCTTTTAGTGTAGCGATAGCGTAACGCTACATTTTGTAAGCAAAACAATTAAACACGTAGCCGTTTATTTAAGAAAATCACGGGGACGATGGTGAGTTTGAAGACGTTCTCTCGAAGCTTAGGGATACTCTTCTGGCCTTGGTAGAGAATCGGAATTGGACCTATAGGCTATACGAAGAAGTGGCCTCTGGGGAAAAGATTGAGTCTCGGGAAAGAAATGCAGAAGTTACATAGAAATGTTGAAGACCAGCTCTATGATGGAGTAGTTGTCATGGACATTGACCGTTTGGGTCGGAGAGAAAACAAGGATTGGGCACTCATAAAAGATACGTTTTTGAACTCAGAGACGGTAATAATTACACCGAACAAGATATACGATCTGGAAATAGACAATGACGATGTATCCTTTGATTTCATGTCCATTTTTGCTCGAATAGAGTACAAAACGATTAAGCGAAGAATGAAGCAGGGCAAAGAGGCTGGAGCGAAGAAAGGCATGTGTACAAACGGAAAGCCACCGTTTCCATACTATTATGATAAGAACACAAGGTCGGTACTGGTCGATGAAACGAAGCGTCCGATTTATCGAGCGATTGTAGAGAAATATCTTAATGGAACAAACCTTGGTCATATTGCCATTTGGTTGACGGATAACAAGATACCCACGCCATACTACATTAAGCCTGATGGAAAGAAACAAGGGCTGGTCAAATATTACGGTTCAACGGTTGCTTGCAAGGCGAGATCCATTTGGGTTACATCACTTATGGTTAAAGCCGTTCCAAACGTGGTCAGTTGGAAAAGGTTCCCGAAGAAGAGCGGATTAAAGTCATGGAAACTCATGAAAAGCTGAAAACACCGGAAGAACATGAAGCGATTATGGAGCGGCTGCTTAAGAATCGCATGTTGAATCCCAATTCAAGACGTAAACATTTTTCTTTTGTCAAGTTTGCTTTATTGTAAAAAATGCGGTCCATGGATGAGGTTCCGGGTGGGAGAGAATAAGAAGCAGGGATAGCACTGGAGTGCATTGTGCTATGACCAGTACAAAAATGGCAGCAAATGTGAACAGCGTGGCAAAGTAATGGATGCCGATTTTTTTAATGCTCTGTATGATCGGATTATTCATGTAGATCCGAACATTCTGCGGGAAATGAGTTGCATCGGAGCCGTTACAATGATACTCAGGTGATAATCGAGGTCAAAGAGCAGGAATTGAAAAAGCAGAAGCGGGCGCTGGACAAGCTGCATGAATCTTATGAAGAGGAGATGATAACGAAGCAAGTGTTTTTAGAGCGAAAGGCTGTTCGATCAAGGCAGATACAGAAGCTGGAGGAAGAGTTGAAGGATTTGCGGAAGGTAGTAGTAGATGAAGGTAATTACCCTACTGTGGAGCAGATCGTTAAGCGGATTGGGCAGTTTAGGAAGTTGTGGAGTGAAGCAGTGAGTAGTGAAGAGAAGAAACGGGCGTTGAAGAAGCTGGTGGAGCGGATTGTGTATAATCGGGAAGGACATCAGGTGGAATTGACGGTTTGTTATAGGTGATTTCAAGACAAATGAAGGGGGGAGCCTCCTGATTTCTTGGGGGCTCATAATTTGAAAAA
This sequence comes from Paenibacillus solani, assembly GCF_001277345.1. Classification (GTDB taxonomy): domain Bacteria; phylum Bacillota; class Bacilli; order Paenibacillales; family Paenibacillaceae; genus Paenibacillus_AQ; species Paenibacillus_AQ solani. The sequence continues at coordinate 2,496,836 of NZ_LIUT01000001.1, read as the reverse complement.
CAAGATTAGTATTAAATAGTAGCAGGAATAAATAGGGATTTTGTCGAATTGAAAAATGTAAAGGATCATTTCTGAATTATTAAGGTGAAGGTGAACTGTAAAAAATGTTAGATGAACTCATAAATTACTACAAGGAAAATCTTACGGTGTATTCTTTAGTCTTTAAATACATGAAATTAACATATTCTTTAAATACATATTTATTAATTGTGTTATTGTCATCAGGATATTTAATGATTTTTACTCTACCGTTACTTATTATTGGTATTGAAGTTGCTAAATACTTTACTATTGTATTTGTAGTAGCGCTTTTTTTATCAATATTAATTGTTGCAAATATTAGTAGGAGAGCGAAGGTTGTTTTACGCAAGCATTATGGTATTGATGTGAAAAAAGGAATATGGCGAACAGCGGATTTTGATACCATGCAGACCCAGATGCTAATAACCTATCTTGAATCAAAGAATGTCTATTCAAAAGAGAAGCTTGAAAAAATGATTATTTTTTTGGAAAAAGAGATCCAGCGTAGCAAAACGCCTTCTTTTTTAGCACCAAGTATATTTATTGCGTTATTTATTCCTGCATGGTCTCAATCTATTATATTCCTATTCAAAGGAATAAAAAATGATGATATTAATCAGGTAATCTTACTTATTGCAGCTTTAATGGGTGTAAGCTTTTTTATTGCGCTAGCAGTGGGTACTTATAAAAAAATTATTCATATGGGTCAAGATTTTTTCATGATTGAAAGTAATATAAAGAAGAAATTCCTTTTGGAAATTGAAGATTTGATATTAAAATTACCCGATGTGGAAGCAAACATGGATGTGAAATCAAATGTAGTATTAATTAGAAGTAGAAGATAGCTCAAGAAGCTGAGAGGCTTATTTATTGATAGGGAAGGTAATAGAACAAGATAAAATTGATGGTTTAATAGTAAAAGCTAATATGGTTGTTGTCCTTTCCACCGACTGAACACATGCAGAGTGATGGATGTTGTGAGTGAGGGATTGGTACCTGAGCTACATTTACTTAATTACTCTTATTAATCAGGCATCTATTGTTTCTATTTCTAAGAACAAATAGGTGCCTTTTACTATTTAGAATGGGGATCATTTAACATTGACTTGTTCCAAAAGCAGGAAATATGTCGTTTAAATTCGAATTGAAATTTGCTGTCTACATAAATATGTAACAGCATTGATCTTTTCTAGAGGGGGTATTAGTTTGTATCAAAACGTTAGCATTAATTGGGATGTTTTTAATTATAAATTTTCAGGAAATACTCGAAACGCATTTGAACAATTGGCATATATTTTGTTTTGTCATGAATTTGATAGACCATTCGGTATTTTTAGATATTTTAATCAAACTGGTATTGAAACAGAAATGATTCAAGTGGATAAAGATATTATTGGGTTTCAAGCAAAATACTATGATGCCAATATAACTTTATCTAATAGAAAAGCTGACCTTATAGCTGCGATAGATAAATCAAGACAGAGTTATCCTAATATTAACCGAATGCTTTTCTATGTTAACAAGGAACTAGCTTCAAGTAAAAAAAAAGGACAGCACAGACCTCAGTATCAAACTGAAATCGAAAATCACGGAAAGCAATTTGGTATAAACATTGAGTGGCGAGTTAAAAGCAACTTCGAAGTAAGTCTTTTCAGTCCTGAAATGACCCATGTAAGGGATTTTTTCTTTAATCCAAATGAAGGTATAAAAGGATACTTAGATCATATACAATTGCATACTAAAACTATTGTAGGTAATATAAATTCCACAATTCAAAATAATGGTGCGTTTACTAAAATTGAACACGATGATTTTGACTTAGACTCATTTATCGGAGATGAATACAGTAAGTACCTAATAATTTTTGGAAATGGTGGATCTGGAAAATCTGGATTAATTAAAGACAGTTTTACTAATGTTCCAAATGAAATTCCGTTTTTTGTATTTAAAGCTACAGATTTTGAAGCTGTAAATATTTCAGAATTCTCCAGGAAGTTTGGAGACTATACTTTTGAAGACTTTCTCAGCATGTTTAACAATGACGACAAGAAAATATTTGTTATTGACTCAGTGGAGAAAGTTTTTACAATGAACAACAAGGATGTTTTAAAAGATATCATATGGTTGCTTGTGAACCATGGGTGGAAAATCATTTTTACTATTAGAACGGTCTATAAAGATAATTTCATAAATTACGTTTTACGTTTATCAGAGTATCAAGAATATGAAGTAAAAGACATTACAATCGGCCAATTGGAACATATCTTTAGTCGACATACTATTTCGTTGCCCATTGATAATAAAATAAAAATACTGTTGTGTAATCTATTCTATTTGCAGGTATATATGAATACCACGCATTCTCAAGGTGAACTTAATGAAACAATTGAAGATTTTAAAGAACGGATATGGAATGAAAAAATCAAAAATATTGTGAATGCAAAAAACAATATTCATTTAAGACGTGAAACTGCTATTTGTAAAATGGTCTTTGTTAATGCGAACAATGGAACGTCATATTATATTCTTTCGAAAGACGATGACCATGAAGCGATTAGTGCACTTGAAAATGATGAGATCATTGCCTTCGACAGTATCTTTGACGGATACTATTTAACTCATGATGTTTATGAAGAATGGGTATTAAAACGTGTAATCCAGAGTGCTTTCACCAAAAATCACAGACTAATAGATTTCTTTTGTAGTATTGGAAACAGCTTGATAATGCGAAAAATGTTTCGGTTATGGATACATGACCAGATCGATATGGATGTTGTGAGGCTATCTACTTTTTTAAACGAGGCATTAGATAACGATAACTTGGATTCAATCTGGAAGGATGAGATATTGATCTCATTAATGAACGATGAAAGACAATTGAATTCTTTGTATTTGGTGGAAAGAATGTTCAATAACGATCAATTTTCTTTGTTAATGCGCGCAGTTTTCTTACTAAATACAACATGTAAAGTTATAAATGTACAGTTTTTAAATGCGTTACTCACTCAAGAGGAGCAAAAAACTTTTAATGTTTATAGATATACAAAACCATCTGGAACAGGCTGGGCTTTTATATTTAAATTTATTAACGATAACTTTGATCGCATTACATGGGATGCGAAAAACATTATGACCGTAACAGATTCTTTATCAACATGGGTAAGTAACCATAAAACTGGTATTGAAACAAAACATGCTGGTCTTATTGCATTGAATTTTTACGATATCATTAAGTCGTCTAACCATCTGGGCTATACTCTTCGAGATAGAAAATTGAAGTCTATTATAAGTGTTATACTTGGAAGTGCACTGGAAACCCACGTAGAGCTAACACATATTCTTCAAGAAGTCATAGACAACCAAGAAAATGATCATAGATCGAAATATTATGACTTGAGTACACAATTATTGGAAGGTGTTGTGGATAGTTACGCGTTATGCGAAGCGAATCCAGATATAGTTATAGGACTGGCGAAATGTTTTTGGAAAAGAAACGATAAGAAGTCTGAATTTCCAAGGTATAATCGCCGTGATAGTATAGAAGATGCTTTTGATGTGAATTCCGATACAGAAAATGATTTTTATCCTACAAGTGCTCACCACACTCCGATATTTCAGTTACTAAGGGTGTCACCTCAAAAAGCAATCGAATTTATAATAGATTTTTTTAATCATGTTACAAAAAGTTATTCCAATTCGTTTCTTGGAAAAGAGTACAACGAATGCAGCACCATATACATCAATTTGCCCAATGGGAAAGTTATTGAGCAGACTGCAAGTAGCAGGCTTTGGCTTATGCACCGAGGTACATCAACGGCCCCTAATTTACTTGAGTCTATGCTTATGGCGTTAGAGAGATGGCTTCTATTTTTCGTGAAACAAGTAGACAGAAATCAAGCTGAAGGTGCATGTTACGAATTATTGTCAAAATCACATACAGCCGCGATTACGTCTGTCGTAGTCAGTGCAGTAATATCATATCCCGAAAAATTATTTGAGATTGCCTGCATACTGCTGAAAACTAAAGAAGTATTTGATTTCGATGTTGAAAGATTCGTACAGGAAAATCATGCAAATCTTTTTCGAGGACTGCCATCTAATAAACTATATGACGACGAAAGGATAGCTTCAAACAATCTAGACTTTAGAAAGAAAAAGTTCGAAGATATCATTTTGGAGTACCAGTTTCAGAAGCACGATCTTGCTGAATTAGAGTTCTCTGAAAGAGTAAAGACCCTTTATCAAAATATCGATATTGCTTTCTCTGATATAACTGATGAAGATACTTTATCTCGTTTTGTTTTGCATCGGATCGATTTAAGAAGAATGAATTTTGATACAGATGCAGCTATCGAGAAGAATGGCGCGACGTACATTCCTCTGGTTTCTGATTTGCCAGATGATCTTAAGGAGATTAGCAGGATAACAAAAGAGCAATCGGATACTTTATATAAGCATACACCATTGGCAATTTGGGCAAAAGCAAGGTTTGAAAATGATGTTCAAAGTTACTATAAATATAGTAACTTTGAAGAGAATCCCTTGATAGCGCTTGAAGAAATGAAAGAGATTCTATCTGAGAAAAATACATCAGATTACAATTATCTCACTAGAAGCGCTCCCATATATGTGTCTGCTGTATTAGTAAGAGACTTTCCTTATGTTCTTACAGTAGATCAACGAGAAAATTGTGAACAACTTTTAACTTTATATTCAAAATCAACAATACAGCAACAACGGAATTATCAAATTGGTGATGGATCTGAAGCCGCGATTGCATCACTTCCCATAATAATTAACGGTTATAAACAATCAGTTCAAGGGACATTGGATGAACCAGCAGTTATTTTGCTCGCTCTTCTTATGGATGTGGGTGATTTAAACAAAGTGGCGGTAAAAAGCTTTTCATCTAAAGCCTGGGAAATATGTCGATCTCATACTGAGCAATTGTTTGCGGCATATATTAGACTAAAACCTGAGTATGATTTAAATGTACTAGTATATAACGGTATTTCACCAATCAAATTTTTAAAGAAGAAGAGGAAAATTATCAAAAATATCTTAAATTCTACACCAAGTATAAATGATCTAGATTTCTCTAAATTGAATGAAAATGCACTCCTTACCGCGTGCATGTTGTTATCTCCTTCAAAAGAATCAACATATGCTATTTTAAAACAGGTGGGGCCAGTAACATGGCAATATCTTTTTCAAGAGGATCATTTAAGGGATCGTAATGTTCATCGATCTTATAAACTGGAAAGTGCCTATATAGACTGGTTGGCAAAATATATCTTTAATGTACCTAATGCTCATATACGTCTGAGTTTAATCAAAGATTTTATCCCCTATATAACATCTTCTGATTATATGGAACAACTTCTTTGTGAAATAACGGTTCTACAAGACAACGTTAAACAGGACGAAGTTTTTTGGGATATATGGGATAAACTATATGAACCGATAGTGAACCTATGCGAAAAACAAATGGAAAATGATAAAAGTACTACTCGAGAACGTTATTATGGACGAGGTTTAGATGAAATTGTTACTACGTATGCTCTTGCATTTCCTTGGTGGAATAAAGATATGAGATCTTGGCATACATTAAAACCACACAATACTATTTTTTTCAAGCGTTTGGCAACAGATATAGGATATAATCCAGTTATCTTATATGCTGTTTCGAGAGTTCTCAATACCATTGGATATAATTATATTGAGGAGGGCCTGAATTGGCTGTTTATAACCATAAAAAATAATCCTCATCTAAAGAAAATAGTTCTACAAGTAAACACCGAATATTATATTGAAGAGTTTATGCGTAGATATACCATGCAATATGAAGCTGATATTAAAAAATACCCTGAAGTACGGGAGAAAGTAATATGTATCCTTAGTTTTCTAGTCGATAGAGGATCAACAAGTGGTTTTATGTTGAGGGAGAGTATTGCATAAAAGTATCTACTTGTTTGCAGTTTCATGTTATCGTAAAGGGTTTCAAAGATATTCGTGAAGAATTTAAAAAGGTGTTAAGTTGGTTTCAGAGAAGCAAAAGTGAAATGCTGAAAATTCTTTGAGTGATCTTGAAACAAGAAATGCAAGTTGATATTAATGATATACGACCATATTGAGACCTCTGGAATTTTTCCCGGAGGTCTGTTCTACTTTATGGAGAAATTTAGTTCTTTTTGGAAGGGAGGGAGAGAACTATGTCGAATATTTGATAAAAGAGTCTCGTTTTATCATATTTTCTAACATAGTGAATTGTTTTCTTGGGATTTTATTGGAGGTAATTATGAAATTTGAAAAAGCCTACTGTGAAGAGATAAATCGATGTATAGATCCATATGAAGCCAGAGATTTATATTTTAGCAATGATTCTAATTACTATATGAGAAAGCTTACTTTTCTTTGTCCTAGCGAACATTGTAGAGTACCATTACTTCAAGTTGCAATTTATAGAAAAGAAAAGACCAAAGCCAAAATTCATTTTAGAACTAAAAGTCTTACTAATCATATTTTTTCGCCAAAAAAGTGTGATTATTATTATGATGTAGACCAAGATTTTACCAATGAAGTAAATGCTAAAAAGTCAAATCATAAGAAAAAAAGCGTGTTACCTTCTGAGTTTTTGCTCATAAAACCAACTCAACTCATGAAAAGTCTTCGAAGTGTTGAGAATACGATGAATACTAATAATAACACTATAAATAAAGTTACACGATCTAAAAGTATTGGTTCAACTACTAAAGGAGTTTCAAATGTAAAAACTCATTATTTTGAACATATAATTGATTGTTATGAAAACAATGATCCAAATACGTTAAAAACTCAGACTCTTACTATAAATGGGAAAGAGAAATCGTATTATTCATTTTTTAAAAAGTGTGAATATTTCTCAGATGAAGAAGGACTTATTTATTGGGGAGAGGTTACGAAATTAAAGAAATACGGAAAAAATTATAGGATTAGATTCAAGAAGAAAGCTTGGATTAATGAAAAGGGCTTAGAGATAACCATATATCTTAACTCTGATTTGATTCAATCATACAACAAGAAAAATCAACTACTTGAAGTGCTCGAAAAACTCACAACATTTAATGGAGAAATAAGATGTTATTTTGTGGGGGTATATCCTAATATTAAAAAAATATCTGACAAAGGTAATGATTTTGAAGCTGTTAGTGTAAAAATTGAAAATTTGGATCATTTAGTTTTTAGGTTTGATAGCGTAGTGGAAGAGTAATTGATTTATAAGTTTTATTATACAAGGAGGTTATTTTATGAGTATTACAATTTTTGATGATGTTATCGATGTTGCAGTTATTGGACTAACTAACTCCGGTAAATCTACATTCATTGCATCAATGATTGATCGAAATAAGTTCGGAGATTTGATTGGGAAATTACATCAGAATGATGGAGGATTAACTAAGGTAACGACATTTTACGAACTTTCGGATTGTAAACAGACTGTAGTAAGTGAGGTGGTCTTTGATTTGGGGCAGATCACTCATGGTATTATCAACAATGATATAGAAGGTATGAACCAAAAATTGAACAGTAATGATTATAAATATTTCAAAATTGAACCAGTTATTGCTTCTGAGGATGGATACTTCAATAAATCTTTAGAAGAAAATTTGAATAAGATTGCTGATAAAATTAAGAATGATATTAAATTTGCTATCTCCATTATAAATCACTCAAAGGCTGATAAATTAGTGAGATATATTAAGCTACGCGTACCTGCATCTGAAAAGGTTCTTGATAGTATGCACAAACATGGTTTTAAATCTGTTGTTTTACGTGATACTCGCGGGTTTTTAGATGCTAAGTTAGATGAAATTGAAAAGAAAACTCCTAGTTTAGCGGAGACAGGTTTAGATGGTATTCAAGCCTGTATTTTGATGAATGGACAGGATTCACCTATGCCTAATTTGGGTAGGGATATTTATGGGGAATTTGTTAAATCGATTTTTGAGGCAGTTCCTACATTTATTATTGAACGAAGCGGAAAACTTGCAGGCAAGTTGGAAGACTGCGAAGATAACGGTATCAATGTTAGTACAGAAGTTTACAATGGTCTTGTTAAGAATAAGAAAGTTTCAAGTCTAAATTTCAATGAGGTACATAAGTTCCTTTATTCACTGGATATTATTAATGAGGAAGGGAATGCTTCGAACCAGCTTATCAAGGCCCATAAAAGAGAACTGCTCCTTCCAGAAGTAAGTGTTTTAAAAGAAAAAGAAGTTGATTATGATAAAGCTGAATATCATATTTATGAGTTTTGTTCTATGGAGGTATTCGACAGATTGTTGAGTAGTCTTTCTGATTTCAGAACTCTCCTCAATAAAATTGTATTGTTTTTCGATGACAAAATTAAGCTGAATGATATTCATGATAAATTTTTTAATTCGTTTTATGAAAGTCTGTTCTCACGTATAATTATGGAATATTATGATTATCATTTAAACCTAGATCGTATTGTACGTCCAGTAACTAAGGGCTTTTCAAAAGATAATCTCTTGAATAATTTAGTACATGGACAACTACTTGGTGCAAAAGATGGCATTACCTCTCGTTCAGAAGATGGGTCATATACTTACGGTGCAACTGGTGTATTTGCAGTTACAGCTTGGAAAACAATTAATACGCTTATAGTTGATCTTTGTGAATCTCAAGACATTATAAATTCAATTAAAAAATATGCTGAAATGCCAGATGATATAGACATACTGAACACATATACACTTGAGATTCAGCAATGTTTAAAGTATGTACTACAGAATTCTTTTACAGATGTATGGGCTAATTTTGGTGGGTATTCAATCATTAATCGTTACTTAGCAGTGAAAGCTATTGAAAATTCAAATGCTAAATGGAAGAACGAATATTCTGTAAAATATGGAGAAGATACTTTAAATAATGTTTATTTAACCAAAGTAAGGGATTATATGAATAAAAAAATATCAAATTATAGATTTGATAATTGGGATTATGTTAGGTTTTCTCAACTTTATCAAATTTTTTATAATACAATTGATGAATTTTTTGGCTGTGTTTCAAATAATCATGATTATGTTGATAAAAATAGCCCAACTGAAATATACAGTTAATGTTCTTAAATTAATTAACTTTTAAAAGGTAACTCCGAGTCAATGGAGTTGCCTTTTTTCTACCTCTGCTACTTTTCCTCTCATTTGAGTAAACTAAGTATCTCATTGATGAAATGATTGAGAGGGAAGCTTTTAGCATGTATAAAGCGTACATCAAGAATTGAACAGTTAAGGAAGTAGCATATTTGAATTTTTTTGATAATAGAACTTTCCAAAAATAATTCCTACTTGACAGGTGGTATTAATTGGTTTAATCTAGCCACAAGCCATCATTCAGTCATTCATTTAATGAACTTTCATTATCTTAACTTTAAACTATAAGTCAGCCGATTGGTCCACCAAAGGCTCCTGTTTACTCCAATTTCGTTGTGACAACGGAAGGGTAGACGGGGGCCTTTTACGTTTATTCGTGGGTTGCCATGAATGGAAATGGACTGACAGACAAGGACGAAGACCATGAGAGAGGAGCGACATGGAAGAGAGGAACTGGGCTTTACTGGAGGAAGCGGATTGGCTTTTCCGCAGAGTAGTACGCAGATTTGTTAGAGAGCGTGACAAAATTTCGGTAGAAGGCATTTCACTGCCCGGCTTACTGATCTTAAACACGATTCATCGCACAGGAGCGCAAAGACTTGGCGAACTTGCGAACCAGCTCGATTTCACATCCGGGGCGGTAACAGCAGTATGTGACAAACTGGAGGCTGCCGGATTTGCGGTCAGAAGGCGAAGCAAGATTGACCGGAGAGCGATCGTTCTGGACATTACGGATACGGGAAGAGAGATGTTGGAGCGCAACGAACACATCGGCGGATACATGATCGATACGTTATTTGGTTCTTTTTCACAGGAGGAGCTTAGAGAATTAATCTGTTTATTTGAACGGCTGAATGAACATCTGGATGGGTTCGCGGAAGCTGTACTTGACCAATCCCAATCCTCTTTAGGGACAGGGGACACAAATGTTCAGACAGCTAATAAAGACAGAACCAAACGCTCGAATAAATATATTTCTTACTAAAAAATCAAATGGGAGAGGGAGTAGGGAAATATGGGACATCCAACGATTTATCCAACCGGTACGACGGTTTACAATCCGCAGAAGGCTTGGAACGGCTACACGATTTATCAGGCTGCAGAAACAGGGGCGCTCTTGATTGATATGAATGGCCGAGAGGTTCGCTTATGGAAAGGTTTGCGAGGATTCCCGAACAAGCTGTTTCCTGGAGGTTATGTTCTTGGCAGTACATCCGAACGCGATCCGAAATACGGATTCCAGGATGAGACTAATCTGGTGCAAGTGGATTGGGACGGCAACATTGTCTGGAAATTTGATCGGTATGAGTACATAGAGGATCCGGGTCACCCGGCTCAATGGATGGCTCGTCAGCATCATGATTATCAGCGGGAAGGCAACCCCGTTGGCTATTATGTTCCAGGGCAAGACCCAAAAGTGGATTCCGGCAATACCTTGATCCTCGCTCACAAAAATGTGAACCGTCCCGAGATATCCGATATTGAACTGCTGGATGACACGATTATCGAAGTCGATTGGGAGGGCAACGTCATCTGGGAATGGGCTGTTAGTGATCATTTTGAGGAGCTGGGCTTCGATGAAGATGCCAAGCTGGCGATATCTCGCGACCCGAACACTCGGGGCTTCGGTGCGCATGCCGGCGACTGGATGCACATCAATTCGGCATCGGTACTCGGACCTAATAAGTTCTATGATGTGGGGGATGAACGCTTCCACCCTGATAATATTATCTGGGATGCACGAGAAAGCAACATTATAGCCATAACCGACAAGAGAACGGACAAAATCGTCTGGAAGCTGGGACCCGACTACTCTACAGAAGAAACGAAGCATATCGGCTGGATTATTGGACAGCATCATGCTCATCTGATTCCGCAGGGTCTGCCGGGTGAAGGCAATATTCTGATCTTTGACAATGGAGGCTGGGGCGGTTATGGACGGCCAAACCCGGAATCGGTGGATGGGCTAAAAATAGCGCGACGTGACCATTCCCGTATCCTGGAGATTAATCCTGTTACGTTGGAGATTGAATGGCAGTACACTCCAACGGAAGCTGGTTTCCAGGCTCCGCTTGATTCCTACCGATTTTACAGCCCCTATATCAGCTCGGCTCAGCGTCTGCCCAATGGAAATACCTTGATCACGGAAGGGGCTGACGGCAGGATCTTCGAGGTCACGCGAGAATTCGAGCTGGTATGGGAATATATCTCACCGTACAAGAACAGTCGCAATTCTAACATGGTTTATCGTGCTTATCGGGTTCCCTATGAATGGGTGCCTCAGCTTGAATTGCCTGTGGAAACGGAAATAACTCCAATCGATGTTGCTGACTTCCGTCTTCCTGGTGCTGCCCCTAGGGGTGCCATAACCACCGTGGAAGTGGAGGGTACGATCTCTTATGGCGAGGGAGCTCTATGCGTAGCCAGAAGTGATGAAACTGCCCAGAAAGAGGGTAGATCACAATGAGCAAACAGCGGAAGACGCAATGGATAGCCATTATACTAAGTTCTATTCTTGCAATCAGCGTTATCAGCGGATGCGGTACTGCTACTGGTAAGGATAAAGAGGGCAAACTTAAGCTGAAAATAGCCGATATTTCTACGAATACCGTTTTTCGCGTAGCGAAGAGTAAAGGGTTCTTCAACAAGCATGGGATTGATGCCGAGCTTGTAAATTTTGCTACGCCGGCTGAAGGCGTTAATTCATTGTTTATCAAGCAGGTGGACGTTGCCTTTGGTGCGGACTTTCCGCTTCTGAATGCTGTCAGTAAAGGCGACTATACCATCTTCGCTTCATCTGGAACAGCCACGGATCTAAGTGCCAGCGAATGGAAGCTGTTCGTCCGTAAAGAAATCGGAAGTGCCGCGGATCTTAAAGGCAAGAAGCTGAGTTTCTCCAGAGGGACTTTCATTCCTTATTTATGGGATGTTTATCTAGCCGAGAATGGGGTTGCACTGTCGGATGTGGAGCTCATCGGACAGGGGGGGTTCGATGAGGCTTACGTGGCGCTCAAGAAAGGTGAAATCGATGCAGCATGGGTATACGGTGCTGTGCTGAACGAGAAGTTTGGCGCGCTATCCGAAGCCAAAGAGTTATCGGATATGTCCAAGACGCCTGTTCGTCTTGGCACAGGATTGATTGCATCGAATGATATCATCAGCAGCAATCAGAAAGGCTTTGTAAACCTTTTGAAAGCACTGGATGAAGCGTCTGCTTATGCACAGACCCATCCCGAGGAGACGGCTGACTTGATGTATGAAGAAGTGAAGCAGCCAAGAGAGGCGACTTTGAAGGATTTGCCGAAGAATCCATGGAACCTCGGTTTTACGGAGCAAGCATACGCTGGCTTGCAAGGGCAGAAGGAGTATATGGTCGCAAACGGCATTATCGAGAAAGACTTCGAATTGAACGACAAATTGAACCTCGATTTGGTACGGGAGGCTTTTCCTGATCGCGTAATAAACCTGAAGTAAGGAGATGATCGTCATGAGAGCAGCATCAAGACAGAATGAAATCCATATCGAACGGTTGGATAAAAGCTATGCACAGCACGCTGCAGCGGGTGATTTGCATTATATTATTCAGGACGTCAACCTGGTTGTGAAAGGCGGGGAGTTCTTTGTTCTGCTGGGCCCAAGCGGTTGCGGGAAGTCGACGCTGCTTAGTATGATTGCTGGCTTCGTCTCCAAAACATCGGGTCAGGTTAAAGTGGGAGAGAAGGAGGTGGAACGGCCGGGTCAAGACCGCGCTGTCGTTTTTCAGCAGGCTGACTCCTCCTTGTTTCCTTGGCTCACCGTTAGGGAGAACGTGGAGTTTGGTCTCCGCATGAAACGCGTACCCGCCGCACAGAGAAAGGAAATCTCCGACCAATATATTGCGCTTGTAAGTCTGGCGGGACATGAAAGCAAATATCCTCGCGAGCTGTCAGGCGGCATGAAACAACGGGTGCAGCTGGCACGGGTATTATCTAATGATCCGGCAATTTTGCTCATGGATGAACCGTTTGGCGCACTAGATGCTATGACGAGAAGGACAATGCAGCGGGAGTTAGTGCGCATATGGCAGAATACAGACAAGACGATCATCTTCGTCACGCACGATATTCAAGAGGCGCTTCTGCTCGGAGGACGCATTGGCATTATGTCAGCGGGACCTTCCTCGAAGATTACGGATATTTACGAAGTGCCGCTGGCTTACCCTCGGGATCTAGCCGATCCAAGCTTTCATGCGCTGTATAATGTAATCCAATCCCATTTTGGTGAGTAGAAAGGAGGGAGGCCCATTGAACATTCCACTTAAAAAATGGTCGCTTCACTTGCTGTTATGGATCGCAGGGTTTGGCCTCTGGCAAGTTTTATCGCTTGCCTATGGCCCCGAAATCCTTCCAGGACCCATCTATACCGCAAGGGGCGGTTACGAATTGTTGATGGACGGTACCCTGCTCCAATACATAGGGATCAGTTCGTACCGGGTGCTGCTCGGCTGGACGCTTGGCAGCTTGATCGCGATCCCCGTTGGAATCGTTATCGGAAAGGTAGGGCCCATCCGTTCCTTTGCAGAACCGTTCCTAAATTTCATTAGATTCATTCCCCCCATTGCGTTCATCACCCTGTTTCTGGTTTGGTTTGGCATCGGAGAAACGTCAAAGATTATGCTGATTCTTTATGCAACCTTCTTCATCGTGGTGCTGAATACATTGACTGGCATCATGTCCGTGGAAGAGGATAAAATCCGTTCCGCTCGCAGCATGGGTGCATCGGAGTGGCAGATCGTCATCCATGTCATGATCCCTGCAACCGTGCCCTACATCTTTACCGGCATCCGGCTTGCTATGGGAACCTCGTTCATGGCGATTATTGGAGCAGAGATGATTGCATCCAATGAAGGCGTAGGGTACCTGATCTGGAATTCTCGTCTGTTCTTCCGCACTGATTGGATTTTTATCGGATTAATCTGCCTCGGGTTAATGGGATTCCTAACGGACCGTGCGGTTGGACTGCTCGGACGCAAGCTGTTGTCCCGGTATGGTGTGGTCAGCACGAATTCACTGCGTCGTTGAGTATGTTACATGTGAATACGAAGCAGCACCCTTCCTAATAGGGTGCTGCTTCTCATATTTACATGCCTCACTCGTTAATTGGAATAATGAATCACCATACTTAACCGATTCATGGATTTACCCATATTGCGATAACTGTGAGGCTTATCCGCCTTAAACCGAATGGATTTACCCTCATTTACCAAATATTCCTCGCTATCAATACAAATGGTGATCTCTCCTTCAAAGACGGTAATAAACTCCTCCGTCCCCTCGATATGCGACTCTGCACTGATATAACCATCATGGTCCATCTCTAATGTGTACATCTCGAAACGTCGCCCGTCCTCGAATGGGAAATAAGGATAGATTCTTACCTTTCCATTATCCTCAATCAAGGCTTGTACCTCTTCACGAGAAACAACGATGGTATCAGAATGAGGTTCTTGGATCAATGAAGTAAATGAAAGCTTCAACCCATTCGCGATTTTCCATACGGTCGTTATGGAAGGACTTGATTCTCCGCGTTCAATCTGCCCCAGCATCGTCTTGCTGATGCCAGTCATTTCCGCCAATTTATCCAAGCTCAGTTTTCTTTGCTCCCGCAGCTTCTTCAGATTATCTGCTAATATTTCATTAATGGACTTCATAAGAATTCACTTCCTATTTTTATATTGTGCGTTATAACGCACATGATGTATAATTAAAATGTACAGACGCTATAGCGTACATTTATATTCACTATAACATACATTAATGAAGGGAGTCATATCGTGTTTATCATTCCGTTGTTGACCTATGCAATCGTCTCTTCCTTTACGCCGG
The DNA here is from genome assembly GCF_001277345.1 of Paenibacillus solani. GTDB lineage: Bacteria > Bacillota > Bacilli > Paenibacillales > Paenibacillaceae > Paenibacillus_AQ > Paenibacillus_AQ solani. The sequence goes on along the minus strand of NZ_LIUT01000001.1, from coordinate 2,481,796 downwards.
GTCCCAACAATATAATTTCAATGACCAATGCACGAAGCCAAGGTGTAAGAAAAACGATGCGCTTTATTGGAGGTGTGGCAGCCGGCTGTATGGTCATCATGTTGCTGTGGAGTTATTTCAATCTGGTACTTAAACCTTTCATCCCCAAGATCAACTTTATGATGAATATCCTCGGATGCCTGTATATGATCTATCTTGCCATAAAAATAATGCGAAGCAAGCCGCAAGACGCAGAGAGAAGAGATGTTGCGCTATGTACTTTTACCTTCGGATTTATCTTTCAGTTCATGAATCCGAAGGTGATATTATACGGGATTACGGCGATCTCATCCTTTGTCATGCCGATTTCCACATCCCCTATACAGTTGCTGTTTTACTCGCTGGGGCTCACGATCATTGGTATTTGCGCCAATATGACCTGGGCGTTATTCGGTTCATTATTCAAAAATTGGTTATCTCGGTATGAGCGCCCGTTTAATCTGGTCATGGGTTTACTTCTGATCTACAGTGCAGTTTCTATTTTTACCGCGAACTGATATTCTCGCTTTATCATCGTCATTATGAAGCTTCGCTTAATAAACAAGGCTTCCCAGGGTGTTTGCCCGGAAAGCCTTGTTTGTGTTACTCAAATATGCTTGCGATTTGCTCTTTGAGCTTATTGGCCGATGCGTGGAAACGCGTCAATTCCTCATCATTCAGCTCCAAGTTAAGAACTTCCCTCACCCCTGTACGATCAACCACACAAGGCACGCCCAAGTATACGTCGGACACACCATGGTAGTCAGTTAACAGCGTAGATACGTTCAGTACAGAGCTTTCATTCAGCAGGATGGAAGCGATGATCCGGTCAAGGGCTAACGCAATGGCATAGGAAGTTGCACCTTTGGCGTTAATAATCTCATAGGCTGCATTCTTTGTGCGGTCAAAAATATCCGTTCGCTCGTCATCTGTAAGATCGATTCCGATTCCCGCGATGTTGGCAACACTCCACAACGGCAGCTCGGAATCGCCGTGCTCCCCAATGATATGGGCGTGGATGCTGCGAGGGTTAATGCCTTTGTTCTGACCGATCAAATATCGGAAACGAGCGCTGTCCAGCAGTGTGCCTGATCCGATAACCCGATTTACAGGGAAGCCGCTTTTCTTCAAAGTGACATAGGATAAAATATCCACCGGGTTCGTTGCCACCAGAATAATGCCATGATCGTTATACTTTACGATGTTTTGAATAATGTCTTCAAAAATAGCTGTATTCCGTTTCAATAAATCAATTCGCGTTTCACCGGGTCTTTGGTTGGAGCCTGCGGCAATGACAATGATATCGGCATCTTTGCAATCGCTGTAATCTCCAGCCCACAGCTTGACACCTCCAGCAAAGGGAAGTCCATGATTCATATCCAGAGCTTCGCCCAGAGCTTTATCATGGTTGGTGTCGATTAATACGAGTTCTGATACTCTCTCACGCAAAAATAAGGTATAGGCTGTTGTTGTTCCGACTGCTCCAGCTCCGATGATGACTGCACGGGTCGGCCGCTGCGTTTCATTCTTGATCATACAATGATTCTCTCCCTTGTCGATATGTATTAAAGCTTCTAAATGACTTGCATACCTTATAGAGAAGCTGTCTTTACAGCGTCTTTTGTAAGGTTACATTCATAGCAATGATAACATATCAGGAATATTTAGGCAGTAGATGTGTGAGGATTATCACGGTTTAAATATTTCAGTATAAAACGGACTAAGCCATTTTGACTCTTGCTCACACGTCGACTCGGTTGATATGATGAATCATAAACTTGGTTCGTTGTTCGAATTTTAAGTTTATCGTGATGACCTACTTGAAAAGGAGATATACAATGGCAACCATCGAAGACTTTAGCAAACTGGATATTCGGATCGGGACAGTAGTGGAAGCAGAACCATTTCCGGAAGCACGCGTACCCGCTATCAAGATGAAGATAGATTTTGGACCCCTTGGAATCAAGCGGACGAGCGCTCAGATCACAAAACGTTATGATGCCAAATCCCTTGTGGGAAGCCAAGTAACGGCCATCGTCAACTTTCCTCCCAGACGAATTGCCGGCTATGTATCCGAAGTTCTCGTGCTCGGCGGAGTTCCGGAACAGGGGGATGTTGTACTACTGAAACCGGAGTTCGACCTGCCTGATGGAACACCTATCGCATAATCTGTTCCCTTGAACTGATAGCCACATGCCTATTACATTTACTATTAATTTTTATAATAGATAAACTTCTATGTTGTGCTTGAAAGGTTCTTGTTATGTGAACTGAATGGTTGTAATATGAAGTAAAAAAATAGACAGGTGATGTGATGAGCAGGATTCAATTCTCAGTTCAAGTCCGATTGGTATCTGATCTTACCCGTTCCAAACGATTTTATGAAGAAGTGCTGGGTTGTGAAGTAAATGACGTCTGGGCAGTCCGGGATGATTTTGCGCTCGGATTCAAGCTGATGCAAGCTGCATCGAGCAGTGATATTTAGCCGAATCCCCCAGCCAAGGGTCAAGTTACGCCATGGGATACATACGCCTACGTGGATACACACCAAGAGTTGGATGAATGGTATGAGGAACTGCTCTTCAGAGGAGCTGAGGTCGTACAAGAACCCGAATTAACAGAAGCTGATTGGGGAGTATGGAAGGATTTTGCGATTAAAGATCCGGACAACTATGTCATTGCGTTTGGTAGCGGAAAAAAGGAATAGTGGAAGTGATGGTGACATGGATATAACTCGAATACTTATCAGCAGTGACCCTTCCCTGTTGGATAGGGATGCAATTATCCGTTTTTTGCGACAAAGCTATTGGGCTAACAAGCGATCCGATGGTCTCATTTTGAAATCCCTTGATGGTTCCGTTTGCTTTGGTGCATATTACGATAACCATCAGATCGGCTTTGCCCGTGTCGTTTCTGATGGAGCGACAGTCTATTGGTTATGTGATGTATTCGTGGATGAGGCTTATCGAGCACAAGGAGTTGGCAAGAAACTGATCGAAACGATTACCACCCACAATGATTATCGTAATCTGTTCGGTATATTGGCTACGCGGGATGCCCATGGTTTATACGAGCAATTCGGTTTCGTCCGTGATCATGGCAAAACCTTGACCCGGATGCCTGACTTTCTTCGAAAGGATTAGTTTCCCTATCACCCTGTATATATAAGTCTGATCTGTTAACGAAAGGGGTCAGAAATGATTATATGGATTAACGGCGCGTTCGGTTCCGGTAAGACCCAGGCAGCGTTTGAGCTTCAGCGAAGAATACCGAACTCCTACGTATATGATCCCGAGAATGCAGGTTACTTCATTCGCGATAATGTGCCGCTGGATTCAAAGCGTGATGATTTTCAGCATTATCCGATGTGGAGGGAGTTCAATTACTCCATGTTTAAGTATTTGGATCAGGAATCCGATCAATTGATTCTGGCACCGATGACCATCACGGACGTGGATTATTTCGATGAAATCGTGGGGAACTTAAGACGTGATGGCGTGGTCATACAGCATTTTACGCTATGCGCTTCCAAGGAAGTACTCCTCAGACGTCTGCGCAGCCGAGGAGAAAGTTCCAATTCATGGGGTGCACATCAGATTGACCGCTGTATTCACGGACTCACGAACGAAGTATTCCGGCATCATATCGACACCGATCAACTATCCATTGACCAAGTCGTAGAGACTATCGCGGCTTTGGCACAAGTGGAACTATTGCCGGATCATCGCGGTTCAGCCAAGAAAAAACTGGATCGGATCAAAACCAAATTTTCGCATATTAGATTTTTTAGATAACAATGTAGAGTATTAGCGATAGCTGAATATATGAAAGTAAGACGATTTCTCTTAAAGGGAAGTCGTCTTTTCTTTGTTTTGAGTTAGAAAAATCCAGATTGTAAATATTTTTAGCTACAGCTAAGAATTTTGTGTTAATGAAAAATTAGTATTTTTATTCGTATAAACCCCATATTGACAGGGTTTCGTGAAAAAGAAGTATAGAGTGAAATATAGGAAATTCCAAATAACATGTTGACAAAACCCTTAAGATGGATTATTTTTTGTACATGGCAATTAAAGTTGCACTGATGCAAATTTATTGGTTTTAGGCAGGACGAGGCTTTCAAGCGTACATAAAAAAAGCAAACCAAATTGAGGAGTGGAGGAGGAAGAGAGATGAAACATCGGAGGATTAGAAGAAGCAGGAAATTCATTGGAGCGGCCATGCTAAGTTTGATGCTGGTATTATCAGCTTGCGCTTCGGGCGAAGCCAAGCAGGAGGGTGCAGCAGGAAAGCAGGCAGGAGATAAGATTCGTGTAGTCACCACGATTGGCCAGATTGCCGAGCCCATCTCCGTGATCGGCGGAGATCGGGTAGAGGTGCTGAGCTTGATGGGACCGGGTGTTGATCCGCACTTATATAATGCTACGCAAGGCGATATTAAGAAATTGGATAGCGGGGATGTCATCTTCTATAGCGGTCTACTATTGGAAGGCAACATGACGGAAATCTTTGAACAGATCGGCAAGAACAAGCCTGTATTAGCCATTGCCGATGCGATCCCGAAGGATCAGCTGCTTCAGGATGACGCGCAGGCCACTGATCCGCATGTGTGGTTTGACATTGATATGTGGAAATTATCGCTGGATTCGGCTGTAGAGAAGCTGAAGACACTATCCCCGAAGGACGCTGATTATTTCGAGAAGAATAAACAGCAATATTTTGCCCAATTAGATGAATTGAAGGCGGAGGCCAAGGATAAGCTGAGCCAGATTCCTGAAGAGCAGCGAGTTATGGTAACTGCGCATGATGCGTTCGGATATTTCGGCCGCATGCACGGCCTGGAAGTCGTTGGTCTGCAGGGCCTGAGCACAGAGGCTGAAATCGGACTCTCGGATATTAATGGAACGATTGATATTCTGTTGCAGCACAAGGTCCCTGCCGTCTTCGTTGAGAGCAGCGTGAATCCTGCTTCGATCAATGCCGTTATTGAAGGTGCGTCTAAGAAAGGGCTGGACTTAAAGCTTGGAGGGGAGCTCTTCTCGGATGCCATGGGCGAGGAAGGCACAACAGAAGGGACGTATATTGGAATGTATCGTCATAATGTCGAAACGATTTATCATGCTTTAAGCGGAGGTGGTGAATAAAATGTCCGTACTTCAAGTTCAAGATCTAAATGCCTCTTATCGTAAAAACAAAGTTCTGCACGATGTCACTTTTGAAGTGGAGCAAGGCTCCCTGACCAGCATCGTAGGGCCAAACGGCGCCGGTAAATCCACACTGTTAAAGGTCATGCTGGAGCTCCATCCCAAATTGTCCGGAGATGTTTCATTCTTCGGCTCAAGCTTAAGCCGTATGAAAACCCGGGTCGGCTATGTTCCGCAGAGGGGGTCCGTAGATTGGGATTTTCCGACCGATGCTCTGGATGTTGTCATGATGGGTCTATATGGTCAGGTGGGTTGGTTTAAACGGCCAAACAAGCATCACAAGGAAAAAGCGATGGCTTCGCTTGACCAAATGGGCATGGCAGACTATGCCGATCGGCAAATCAGTCAGCTTTCAGGCGGACAGCAGCAGCGTGTATTCCTGGCGAGGGCGCTCGTCCAGAATGCTGATCTATATTTCATGGATGAGCCGCTGGCCGGGGTGGACGCCGCAACCGAACGAGCAATCATGACTACGCTCAACGATTTGAAGATGGCGGGTAAAACTGTCATGGTGGTCCATCATGATCTGCAAACCGTAGAGGACTATTTTGACCATGTGCTGCTCCTGAACCGTACGGTCATTGCACACGGAAAGACAGAAGATGTCTTCACGAAGGAGCAGGTGTACCGCGCCTACGGTGGTTCGCTTCGCTGGATGAAGGAGGCGTAATCATGATGAATTCCTTATTATCACCGAATACGCAATGGGTGCTGTTAAGCACGTTAATACTGGGAATGGCTGCAGGGATGATCGGCTGTCTCGCTTATTGGAAACGCCAAAGCTTGATGAGTGATGCGCTGTCCCACGCAGCGCTGCCAGGAGTCGTAGTTGCTTTTGCGCTGACCGGGAGCAAGAACTTGCTCGTCATGATTCTAGGAGCAGCTGTTAGCGCTCTGATCGGCGCGTGGATGATCCAGTGGATTCGCTCCTCAAGCCGCATTAAGGAGGATACTGCCATGGGCATGATCCTATCTGTGTTTTTTGGATTAGGCATCATGCTGCTTACGATCGTCAATCGAACAGCGGGCGGAAATCAGAGTGGGCTCGATAACTTTATATTCGGTCAAGCTGCATCCATGGTCCGCAAGGATGTGGTTACGATGTTAATCTTGGCTGTTCTGGTCATGCTGGTCGTCTTCATTGGTTTTAAGGAGTGGAAGCTGTTTCTCTTCGATCCCGATTTTGCCAAAGGGTTAGGGTTGAACAGTCGACTTATGAATAGCTTATACATGGGAGTCCTCGTGCTCGTTATCGTGATTGGCATCCAGGCGGTCGGTGTCATACTTATGGCGGCTATGCTGATCATACCTGCCGTGAGCGCAAGGTATTGGACGCAATCCTTCAGGATGATGGTCATTCTGTCGGCCATATTCGGAGGTGGATCGGGTTTTGTCGGTACGCTGGTCAGCACCATGGGTAAGGGATGGCCTACAGGACCATTCATCGTGGTGGCATCCTCCGTATTGTTCACGATATCCTTGGTCTTCGGGGCGGAGAAAGGCTTGTTAACCCAAGCATTGCTGCTTCGCTCGCAGAAAAAAGAACATATGGAAGCTGCTAATCCGAATCCATCGGTTCTAAGCCCCCGTTTGTCGGAGAGGGGGAGCAATCAATGACCTATACAGGATGGATATTACTCACGGCTTCGCTCGTTGGTTTGTCTTGCGGGATCGTCGGCGGGTTCCTGATTCTGCGCAGAATGGCGATGATGGCCGATGCCATCAGCCATACCGTGCTGCTGGGTATCGTTACAGCCTATTTAGTCACGAGAGAATTAAGCGGGCCGCATATGCTGATCGGCGCCATTATCGCAGGGCTGCTGACAGCGGTGCTTGTTCAATGGTTTCATTCCCGCGGCGTTCAGCAGGATGCATCGATCGGCGTGGTGTTTACGACCTTGTTTGCCATCGGCGTTATCCTGATCGCTACCCACGTTGGTAATGCACATCTGGATACCAAGCATGCCCTCATGGGTGAGATTACGTTTGTTCCTTGGGATGTCATGCATGTTCCCCTATTGGGTGAAGTGCCAAAGGCTACCTTCATGCTGGCAGCTGTTCTACTCGTCGTTGTCATCGTGATCCTGGCATTCTATAAGGAATGGAAAATAACCTCCTTTGATCCGGCTCTTGCGGCCAGTATCGGCATTCCAGTCGTACTCTTGCACTATGTATTTATGTCACTGGTCTCCATCACAACGGTTGCATCATTCGATGCAGTCGGCGCGATTATGGTGGTAGCCATGCTTATAACACCTGCCGCTGCCGCATACTTGTGGACGGATAAGCTCTCCATCATGCTGGTACTCAGTGGTGCTTTCGGCGTGATGTCTGCATTTATGGGCTACTACATTGCCGTATGGCTGGACACCTCCATCTCCGGATCTATGGCCTTTGCTACCGGAATTGTATTTGTTGTCAGCTTTCTGTGTTCTCCGAAACACGGTATGCTTTCCCGCCATGTCCATAGATTCGGTGCACGTCGCAGCAAGGAGAACATAAAGGGTATATCCTGATAAGAAACGCTTGATGAAGCTTGAGTGGTAAACGCTCAGGCTTCATTTTTTGTTCCAATCTTATCCTTGACGTTGTGGTATAATTGGGAAAATTTTTGTGATTGGCTGTGAGTATTGACGTAATCATGAAGGGGAGATGGCGATGCAGTTGGAGTCAACTAGGCTGATAATCCGGGAATTCGAAGAAGAGGACTTTGCAAGTGTCCATGCTTATGCAGCGGATCTCATCGTTACGGAGTTTACGATGTGGGGGCCGAATACAGAAGAGGATACTGTAAATTATTTAGAAGAGATAAGCCGGATGAAGGAGCAGGATCCTCGAGACAGCTATGAACTGGCACTTGTCCTCAAAGATAGCGGCCGCTTAATCGGGGGTGTTGGTATTCACCGTTCGAAGACGAATGCAGAGCTTGGGTATTGCTTGAATTCCGCTTATTGGGGTCAAGGTTACGCTTCGGAAGCCGCTCTTGCCATGTGCCGCTTCGGATTTAAGGAGCTGGGGGTAAACCGCATCTATGCTACTTGCCGACCAGGCAACGTCAGATCGGCAAGTGTCATGCGCAAGATTGGCATGAAGCAGGAAGGACATCTCCGGCAGCATCTGTGGTTCAAAGGTCGTTTTCATGACTCTTATTTGTTCTCGGTTCTGCGGGAAGATTTCGAAATCTAATACAAATTGTTTGATGTTGAGAAGGAGCAGGTGTCGATCATGAGAGATACAAAATTGTTGACACGCCATAATGGTATATCGATTTACGAGGAAGCGTCAGGCAAAGTGTATTATACCAAGGAGAATTTAAGTGTCGGTTGTCGTACTGGCTAAGCAGAATGATCAGTTGTTGTTGATCCGCCAGTACCGCGCTCCTGTGGATGACTACGTCATTCAGCTTCCTGGAGGGGGCGTAGACCATGGAGAAGACCTGGAATCAGCAGCCCGTCGCGAGATGCTGGAGGAAACAGGCTGCAGCTGTGGTAAGCTTCATTATCTCGGGAAGTTATACCCGGCATCCTGGAGATGTAATGAGATCGCTCATGTTTATTACACAGATGAGGTCATCAGCCAAGCGGAACAACAACTGGAAGGCTACGAGAACATTGACGTCATTAGAATGAGTGTGAAGGATTGCCTGCGTCAAATTAGAGATAACGAGCTTCAGGATTCTGAGCTGATCTTTGCGATGATGCAAGGCTTGCTCAAGGGATTCATTCAGCAATAAACTCGGAGGTTACATACGAACTGGAAATTATCGGATTATTCATGGCTGTTTTCAGTATAATCGCTGCCATCATTGTCATTCGTTATGCTATCAATTCATCTAAAGTCATCATTAGGATGGATGCTATGCTCCAAGAGATGCGATTGCTTCGCAAAGACATGAAAGAGCTCAAAGAGAACAAGCATATTGTGGATAAAAAAGTATAGGCAGGGCACCCCTACAAGATATCCATACAAAGAGTCGTACCTATGCAGAATGCTGTAAAGGTTCGGCTCTTTTTTACGTGGAATTTAGACCAATTCATCATTTATGCTACGGTGACAAACTTGGCGGCCTCCCAAGGAATATAATTCATTATGCATTTAAAGGGGGATTGGAGCATGGGAAGGCATCTGCTGATCTATGATGTGGACTGGTGGATCTTAGGAAAAGATGCAAAGGTAATTAGGCAGCATCATCCCGCTCTGGATCTGATGTCCATCCGGGAATTGGATCGATATTTAGAACTGCACAGCAGCGAGGATATCAATCAGGCTTATGATCGAATAGGTGCGATGTGTCTGGGAATCGCAGCGTATTGTATCTTTAAGCATATCCGAATCGATGCCTCGGCCGCGGTCTCCTATTATTATTTTAGTCAGAACTACGAGACGTTTCGCGAATGGATTAATGATGAACTGATACCCGATCCCGAGTTTCTCAGGCTTGTCATCCCCAGAATCGGTGTGATTGGCGCGATAAACGAAAGACTGAGTCAAATGCTTCGACAGATTGCCCCGGAGGCTAACGTGAAATATATCGGGCATTTTGTGGACCATCAAGTATTCCGGCCATCCGCTGTATTGCGTAGGGAAAGCACGCCTTTTGTAGTAGGTTGGGCTGGTGATCCTGCCAAACGATCCAAGAATTACGCTACATTATATAAGCATATTAGAGACCACTTTCGAGATGATGAACGGATCCGATTTATTGAAACGACTGGAGCATATCCCCATGAAGAGATGCCACAATTTTATCATCAGCTGGATCTGCTGCTCGTCACTTCGGCGAATGAAGGCAGCGCAGCTACAGCGCTGGAAGCCTATGCCTGCGGTGTACCTGTGTTGAGCACCCACGTGGGCAACGTCAAGGCTGCGTCCCACCCGGATGCACATGGCTTAATCCTGGACAGCGATAATCCGGCTGATTTTATCAATGTAATCCATCAATGGATGGGGCAGCAGTGCAAGCTCAGTGACATTGGACAGCAATGCAGGCGTCATATAGAAGCATTTTGGACAATTGAGCAAGTGATTGAAGATTGGCTCACTGTGCTATTCCAGTGGGAGAAGGAGCGACGGTAAGAGGAGGGAAGGCATGTTTGATCAAATATCAGTCCTGATTCCTTATCAATCAGACGGTAACGGACCCAGAGATGCAGCTTTGGAATGGGTGCTGGGTTATTATGCACGGAGTATGCCAGAAGCCCAGATATGTATAGGAGAAATATCAGGTTCTGGGGAACGCTTCAGCAGATCCAAAGCCATCAACTTAGCCTATCGCCAGGCTTCCAAGGACATCCTCGTCATTGCCGATAGCGATATCGTATATGACCCGGATCTGCTGAGGGCGTCCGCTGCCCACGTCACCAGCGGGCAGTGGGTGATTCCCTTCAGCCGAATCCTTCGTCTAGCTGAACACACATCACAATTATTGCTTCGACAGACAAGCGGGTGGCCGCTGGCCGTTAAGCCTGAGATACTTGCCGAGGCGGCCACTGGCTTTGTAGGCGGTTTCAATATGCTCGACCGAAATGCTTATGAAACGGTTGGAGGTTATGATGAACGATTTATCGGATGGGGCGGGGAGGATGAGGCATTTGCCTACGCCCTGGATACTTTGGTCAGCCCCCATATTCGACTGGATGGGGAAATGGTTCATTTTTGGCATCCATTCGTCGGGCCCGATGGCAATCCCCATTACGAATCCAATTATGCGCTGTATCAGCGATATCAGCTCGCACGCGGTGATGAGAAAGAAATGCGACGCTTGATTCAGGAATCAATCTCTCAATAAGGAGGAACGAGTGGCCTATGAAGCTTTCCGTCATTGTACCGGTACTAAATGAAATAACGTTCATTCCATTGTATATAGAAAGCGCAAGCCGTTATGCAGATGAAATCATCATTGCCGACGGTGGGAGCACCGATGGAACCATCGAGCAGATTGAGCGGCTTCAGAAACGGTACCCGATCCGTTTGTTCCATGTTCAGCAGAACGGATTGCCATACACCGAGGACTGGAACGAATCTGAGGTTCGTAATTTTTTGATCGATCAGGCTCAAGGAGACTGGATTATGAATCTGGATATCGATGAGCTGATGGATGACCGATTCGCTGACGTTTTGCCTGAGCTTATGAATCGAAATGACATCGACATCTATCAATTTCCCTTCATTAATTTCTGGGGGGATCCATGGACGGTTCGGATCAATAGTCCTGGCGATGAACGCTGGTCCAATGACATCACCAGAATGTGGCGGGCTATGAAAGGGATACGCTATCGTGATGAGAAGCATCATTGCACACTAGAAGCAGCCGAAGGCAGGAGCATATGGAGTATTCCACGTGGACGGAGCGATGTGAACGTATATCACTACCACTATGCACTCGGTAACAAAATCAAGTTCAATGATAACCGTCGAGGTGATGTTAATGTGCACATGAATCTCGGGCAGCCGGATTGGGATTACAAGCCCGAGACGTATGAGATCGTCACAAGGCCTTATGAAGGCCATCATCCTGAGGTCATTATGAACTATCTAAGTGGCCAGGATGCTTATGAATCAACAGAATAAACGAATAACAGCCCCTCCATGACTGATCTTACATCAATCATAGCGGAGGGGCTGCTTGTTTATTCGACTGCGAACTCCCTTACTCTGCGCTGGCAGAGCGGACCTGTTGAACCGCTTGGGATACACCGATAGAATCCCATACTTGCAGGTTGTCGTTCTGAGCAAGCAAGGATTTCAGTTGTTGTTCATGATAGCTAAGAGAGTCTGCCCAATAATGATCAGCTTGGAGCTGCGGGTGGGTATCCGTTGAGCCGCAATATACTACCTGATCAAATCTCACCTCTGAAAATAGATCAATTCGGTTTGTAAAATACAGCCGCGGACCTATTTTTCGGGTTCCTACGATGAGATCACCAAGATATACATGGGTATATACCACCACTAGTAGATTCTCATCCTCGCATAGTCCCTTCACGATCTGCTGCCAGCGCCGGGTATTAGTTTCCCATACGGTAAGTCCGAGCACCAGCACGACCTTCTTTCCGGCTTGGTTGACTCTGGTCGCGATATCTTCCGGACGATCCACCATATGGAAAATGCTATCCGGTCCTTTTGGCATTCTCCACGGTTTGCGCCACTTTTGCTCATAGAACGCTTTGTTTTTGTTCCATAATGCGTCATAGACATGATCTTTCAGTTTCTTGATCGTTACGCTTCCGTGATGATAAACAAAGGCGTCTTCAACGATGGCCAAGCGGTACCCTGTACTCCGGACTCGCTCGCAATAATCATCGTCCTCAAACATCCCAATGCCATAAGCGGGATCCAGTGCGCCCACATGTTCCCACACACTTCGTCTAAGGGCAACGCAGAAAAATCCAAGCAAGTCGGTATAGCGGTATCTTCGCCGGTAATGCTCATAGAATTCGCTAAGCCATCGAGGATGGGCGCCTTGAACGGCATCCCCTATAAAATGATCCAGCGCCTGATCATTCCCCACATGATTGGACATCGGTCCCGTCATAGCCAGCATATCATCTTCCTGAAAAGGTCTAAGCAAACGGGAGATCCAGCTTCCATCGGGGACAAGCGTATCATTGTTAAGCAGAATTATATATTCTCCCGTAGATTGCCCGCATCCCAGCGTGTTGCCGGCAGCAAAGCCGAGATTTGTAGACGAGGTGATCACTTTGATCAACGGATGATTCAGAATCCTAAGGCAAGAAGAAGTCTGATCCGTCGAAGCATTATCCACGATGATCACTTCCAGGTTCGGATAATGCCCTGGTTGAAGGAGCCGATGAAGACATTGCTGCGTATAGGACCAATTATTATGAACGACCAGGATGATACTGACCTTGGGATATAGATACTTCATTATATCTGCGTGAAGGGCTTCATAGCGCCGATTCCAATTGTTAAGCTTCGCAAACTGTTGTCTCTGTTCAATAATGTGATCATCGGACTCAAGAAGAGCAGCTTCGATGGCCTCTTCAAATTGTACGGGAGTACCCGCAATTTTGACCAGATTAGGCGCAACTGCCTTTACTTCAGGTAGTTCCGTAGAGACGACCGGTTTTCCGGCTGCCAAATATTCATATAATTTGACCGGGTTGGTAGCTTGGGTTAATTCGTTCTTTACGAACGGAATTAATGCCACATGGAACCGATGTAAATACGCAGGGAGCTCATGATATGGCTTTTCTCCTAGCAACCATACGTTATTCAGCTTCTCGACCGAGGAGGTATCGCAGCCAAAGGTGTGTCCAATGAGGACGAAAGCCCAATCCGGTCGATTCTTGGCCAGTGTCTCGATGAGTTGAATATCAAACCAGTCGGAAATTGCTCCGTAATAACCAATAATGGGCTGATGGATGTCTGCCAGTTCCGGGGGGGCATCATTAGGCGGATTAGAGAAATGGAGAGTATCAGCCGCATTGCGGATTAGAACTGTGGAAGGGTTATATGGTGCAGCCCAGTCGAATAAATGCTGAGAGGTCGTAACCACAAGTCCTGCTCTTTGAAGGAGCTGTTCCTCTTCCAGGAGCATCGTTTTGTCGTTCGTAGTGAAGCCGGCATGGTGGTCCATGCAGTCGTAGATGATTTGATGCTGATCCATTGCGTCAACGAGTGGCGTCCAGAACGGAAGGTCGACGATGGAGACCAGCTGGGTCAAGCCAAACTTCTCTCGGACATGCTCAACCGACCACAGTAAATACTGGATATCCCAATGATCCATTTGATCTTGATATAGATTCAACGGCCGCTTGGCGCATAAGGTGACCATCCATATATTGCGGTCGATATTGGTAACCTTGATTTGGCGGCTGATTTGTTCTCGTGATGCTTCTTCTACACCTATTCCAATGATCACCGGAGACACGTAGAACACCCGATGGCCCTGCAGTGCAAACTGCTCCGACAACTGCTGAGGACGCTGCCAGCGAAACTGCCAATCGATCACGGGAAAGCGCATGATGTCGTACCGTGACAATGCTGGAGATTCGGGATTATCTATGGTTTGCACAATGGGTATCGCGGATTGGGCGGGTTCCGGATTCACATGATGAACGGACCGAGCTTGATTAGATGAGCAAACGGATGAGGAAATGGGAGGCGACTGCCTCCTTCTGCCGTAGTTCAGCCCCGAGCGGCGCTGCTTCCTTAAGCGCAAAGCCGATGGACGGGACGCCGATTTGCGGCCGCGGTGCTGCTTGATTTGTTTCAAGACTAGCCTCCTCTCTGGTACATGGGTCTATTTAACAAAATATGTATCAATCAAAAAATCTGTATGGGTAGAACACCAGATGAAGCGGAAATACCACAAAAGATTGGAATGAAGCAATTGATTCAGGGCTTTAGATGATTACGGGCTTAGGCCCTTTCCTTAACATAGTCAATCCCGGTTGCCATTGTCCCGGTAATTACATAAAGTACCAATGACTATCCATAAGGAGGGACACTTGTGAGGAGATATTGGAACAGGAGTCATGTCGGACAATGCAATGAAATCACAGGCCATAAAAAGAAGAAGCGGAGAACTTCCCCGCATCCGGTGTGGAAGAAGCTTCTATTGCTGCGTCGAAAGCTCATGCGCAGCTTGACACAGATTCGGTTAATGATTGCACGACTGAATTCACGGATCAATGCACTGCAGGAACAGGTTAATGATTTACAAGGGACACCTAGCAGCAGTGTTATGGCTTTGTTAAGAGGAAAGCTAAACACCCGAATTACGGTTGAAACAACGGCTGGATCTGTATTCGGGACGCTTATCGCGATCGGAGAGGATTATGTCCAGATTGCCGAGCCGAATGGCAGCATAGCCATTATTCCGCTCCGTAGTTTCTTGTCTGTCGCATGAACAAAGACGGGAGGAAGAAAAGAAAATGAATTATTCAGAAATTCTGGCTACATTCATAGGCAGGTCGGTAGAAGTTATTCAGACTAATCAGTTTCTGCTAGGTCAGTTGCGTTCTGCAGCTGATGGATTCATTACGGTGGAGGTAGTGAGCTCGAATTATATTCCCACCTCACAAGTGGTCACCGTATTCACTGATGGTATTTCATTCGTGCGCATTCTGCCCGCTTGATTGGTTTCCTGCTTCGGGTGTGGAAATCTTGTCTTTCATGGAGTTCTTCCATATTGCATATTGATGGGGGTGGCGATGAGTCATACTGGACATTCTTAATCGTCGGTGGTAAAGCGCCTCTGGCACATGAAGAAGCTCATGGCTTCTGGATAGCTTCATCAATAGTGCGATATCCTCATACAATCTCCCGCCGTATACGTGATGATGATCCCAGCCGCCCAGCTGTTTGAGTACCGAGACATCATACATGCGGGGAGCAACTGCTGGGGCTTCGTCCAGGAGCTTTGAAGGTGACATGGAGGCGGGTGCAGCTCTAACTCCTTGATAGATCAGCTGTTTACTTGCACGTTCGACCCACTCGATATGATCAGCATAGATGAGGGCAACACCCTGTTCCATGTCTGCTCTTAGCAGCAGGCGCTCCAGCGCGAAGGGAGAAAGCCAGTCATCGGCATCCAGCTCCAGCAACCACGCGGCCTTCGCCACATTTAAAATGCGGTTTAGCGCCTGCGCTTTTCCTGAATTCTGCTTCTGGCGAATCAGATTTATGCGCGGATCCGGGGGCAGTCTCATTAAATAATGGGATGTCCTCTCTTCGGTAGAACCATCATCGAGAATGACCAGTTCCCAAGCTTCGCAGGTCTGTGCCATTACGGATCGGACAGCCCAAGGAAGATAGGCGCCATCGTTATAAGTGCATAGAGCTATGGTCACTAGCGGGGAGCAGCCAGTGAGCGGAGCCTGCTTGTATCCTTGGGCTGTTGCTTGGAGAAGAGGCCATAATGCATGCCATTCCTCGGATTCCTTCATCCAAGCAGGAGCTTTCCGCTCGTGACGAAAGATGGAGTTGGAAACCACTTCCGTCCATTCGTATCGGGTCGATAGCTCAAGCATTTTATCTGTTAATACGTATTTTTGGAAAGGGAACTTCTCTATAGCCGTAAAGCCCGGTGAGGGATCATTTAGGACAAGCTCCGTACGCCATAACAAGGGAACCTGGGGAGCCTGAGCGGGAGAGCTTGGCGTCTTCTTGGATATTTCAGCTGAACCCTGGGTACGTGCGGTATTTAAGATATAACCAGCGGAATTATCAGGGGATGTTTCGAGCCATCCTTCTATTTCTTTCTTTGCATGTGGAAGCAACACGTCTCCCGCGTGGAGGGTCATGAACCATGGATACGATTCTTCGCAGAGAGTCTGATTCACCATTGCTGCGGACTCCTCTTCGTTATGTATCAAGATGACGCGCGCATCGGAAAAAGCATGTTTCACGGAAGCTGCAGTCTTCCCGGATAAGTGAGGAGATACACCTGGAAGAATAAATACCAGCATGGCCATCCAGCTCCTTTTTCGCATCCTCATAGTGCATCCAAGCGGATCAACTCGGTTCTGTCTATCGTATGCCCATATCCTTGGGAGAGATACAACATTGTTTGTTGCGATGCTGAAGTTTATCAGGAATAATAAAGTTTAGAACAAAAATTCGGAGAGGGGGCTTAAATCACATGAATTCGAATCAACGTGAGATCATTCAACAAGCTCAAGATTTTGCACGCGCCGTGCATGGAGAGGATTCCAGCGGCCATGATTGGTGGCATATCCAGCGTGTTACAAGGATTGCCAGGATTCTGGCTTATCTTGAAGGTGCAAATTCATACCTGTGTGAACTGTCCGCGTATCTCCATGACATCGCTGATGAGAAACTGAATGAATCGAAGGAAGCGGGTTACAAACGGGTTCAGAAATGGCTGATGCAGACCGGAGTCGAAGCCTCTGACCAGGAGCTTGTGCTGGAGATCATCAGTACAATGTCATTCTCAGGCGGTTCAGGGCGGCCGATGCGCACTTTGGAAGGTCAGATCGTACAGGATGCTGATCGTCTGGATGCAATTGGCGCCATCGGGGTTGCCCGTTCATTTGCATATTCGGGATGGAAGGGACAGAGCATGTATGATCCTGCTATCCCGCTTCGTACACAAATGACACGTGAAGAGTATCGTAAGGGCCAGAGCACAGTCATTAACCATTTTTACGAGAAGCTTCTAAAGCTGAAAAACCTGTTGAATACAGAATCGGCAAAGCTCCTTGCGAATGGCAAGCACCAGGAAGTCGAACTGTTTCTCAGGGCGTTCGATAAAGAGTGGGCGATGGGAAATGAAGCATATCTACACGAATCCCCGATTCATCGCGGGCATGTGTCACGTATCCATATTGCCTTCGATGATTCGACGGCAGGCTCGTTAAGAATCATGCTGCGATCAAAACCCGGGGAGATGGTAGTCACGCTGGGTGATAACCTGATGGTTGGACCGCTTGTGAAGGATCAAGACTTCTCCCGTTCGTTTGCTGCCCGGAATGATTGGTTTCAAGCGCGGTACAGCGCTTCGGATGCGGATGAGAAAAAGTCAATGCTGCTGGAGTCGGCCGTGGATTGGTTGATATGGCCGCAGCAGTTAATGGAATGGCCTTGTGTCATATGGACAGGGAATGCTGCTTCGGAACAGTTAGGCCTGCGCAGGCTGTTATCGCTAATACCGGACCATCCTAACGCTGTGCTGTTGAATGCGACAAGTATTCTTCATAGGCTAAATCCGAATGTTTCCTATAGAGGAACGTTTGAGATGGGACCGGATTCACTTCAGAACGTGCTGGACAACACCGAGCATGTTAGGCTATCTCTGCAAGAACAGGCCAGTTACCGCGAAGATTGGCAGCGACTCCTGAACGAAGATG
Source organism: Paenibacillus solani (assembly GCF_001277345.1). GTDB lineage: Bacteria > Bacillota > Bacilli > Paenibacillales > Paenibacillaceae > Paenibacillus_AQ > Paenibacillus_AQ solani. Next base: position 2,463,738 of record NZ_LIUT01000001.1, on the reverse strand, counting down.
GGACCTTTCGGGTGCTGCAACGTGACGTATTAGTTACGGTTCCTGAGTCTTACTATGATGACGAAATATTGAAGGCAGCATATCGCATTGAAGCCAGGAACGGATTCTATAAGAAGTCAGCCCGCATTGTAGGAGAAGTGATTGGTCATGGTGAATTGGCTGTTTCCGATTCTTTCATCGAATATCGGGTTCGCCACTTGATCCAGCAAGGAGCATTTAACTATACCGGCGAGCTGGATGCCATGCGAAATTACAGTGTTTCTCTTGTTGATCCTTCAACACCCGAGGAGCAGTGGAGCAATGAACAGCGATTAGCCAAGAGCATGAAGGTGAAGATGCTGCTTGAAGAGATGATGGAGATTCATCTAGCAGAGCGAGGAATCATGGAACAACTAAGTCAGATGGATGTTGCCGAGCTTAATCTGCCTGTTTCCAAGACAGAAACCGAATCACCTGTGAGCGACATACAATCCCATATCGATGGGTTAATGATTACATACAAGACTCATATAGAACAACGGGGCTCCATGATGGATTCATTGGTGAAGATACTGAGCCGACTGGATAATGCAGATCCTAACGAGTAAGGGAGCACGATGTACCTAGGATCAATGATAACAACACAGAGAATATACACAGAAAGCGGTGGGGATATGTTATTTACGACTGAGGAAATACAGATTATTAGAGAACAGGCACTTGAGATGGACAAGCATAGACGAGTATCTCCAGAGATGCTGAGGACGATTTATGATCATCGATTGTTTCATCTGTTTGTTCCCGATGAGCTTGAGGGAAGAATGACTACGCTTCCGGAGGCTACGCGTATTTTTCAGGAAAGCGCCAGAATCGATGGCAATTTAGGATGGTTGGTTACGATAGGTGCAGGTGGAGGCTTTTTTGCTGCATACATGTCTGCCGAGATCAGCCGGCGGTTATTTGCACATCGCGAAGCAGTGATAGCAGGCAGCGGCATGCCGACAGGCACGGCAAGGAAGGTGGACGGAGGATATATCGTTAATGGAAGCTGGAAATATTGCAGTGGATCAACTTATGCAACGACCTTTACAGCCAATGCTGTCATAGATTCGGGTTCTACGGATCATGATGCTGGAAATGATGGAGCCTCATTGACTCGTGTTGAGCCCGAGATTCGTTCCTTCATTCTGCATCCGGATCAGGTCAAGATCGTGGAGGATTGGAATGCCTTTGGACTTCGGGCAACAGCCAGTCATACGATTTCGGCTGCAGATTCCTTCGTCTCCTCTGAGATGACATTCTCCCTTGCAGAATCCATAGAGTATGAGGAAGAAGCAATCTACCAGTATCCCTTTCTACCTTTTGCGCAGGTATCATTTGCCGCTGTTGCAGCTGGAATCGCGGATCATTTTCTTGAGGCAGCCGAGTCGCTTGCGATGCAGCGGAATCGTTCGGCCCTAGTGTTCGACAAGTTGAACAAATGCAAGGCTGCACTTGAGCAAGCCCTTTCTACTTTTTATGAAACGGTCGAAGACTCGTGGAGGGAACTTAAGCGGGATGGCAGGCTGGCGGAGGACACCGAAGCTGGTGTGACAGCAGCTAGTCTAGCAGCAGTCCAAGCCGCGCTATCCTGTGGCCAACACGTTTTTCCGCTGCTAGGACTGTCTGCCGCCATGGAGGATACCGAAGTCAACCGCTGCTGGAGGGATCTTCAAACGGCATGCTCGCATGCCCTATTAAGAAACGACTGAACGACACAAAAACCATGAACTGCTACAAAGCGGTTCATGGTTTTTTGCTCATAACGAGATCCCTTGCTGTCTTTATCGGAACTTACCATAATCTTTGATCTTCACTTCAAATGAGCATTCAACCGGCAGCTTCTCCAGCTCTTCTCGCCAGTTCATTTGTTTCCACTGTTTATAACCGACCGAATTGCGGACGTATTTGCCGATCCCGATATTATCTAATTGGTGCTGTTTCATAAGCGAGATCATGGCATTGGCTTTTTTGGTTAACTCCTTACTGATCCTTTGCTCCAGCTCATGCCGCTCCCGGTCATTACTTAATCTGGCATCGCCGATGTATTCCAGTACAGAGCCGGTAACTTTAACGTGATATGTTACTTTTTCAATACCTTCAGTGCCATGGACAACTTTGACTTTCCGTGAACTGATTAACGAGCTGAACATGACGATTTCTTTGTCGCCACCGGTATCCGCCAGTTCCAAACTGATTTGGCCTTCTCTGAAGCTGCCCTTCAGAAAGGCGAAGACCAATGCGTTCTGAGGTTCGATCTTCGTTACATAACGATCATCTTTAAATAACGCGATTCCGTTTGTCGTTATATAATTGTCTGCATGCTTCTTCAGAATCGGCGCAACGGGGTCTGTGCCCTCATCAAAGTAGTCTCTGGCAAATATAAACAGAGTTACCTTTGGAATGGTCTGTCCCAGTGCTTCCTTCTCAAGCAGCATATCAATATACCGGCCTGTACGCGGATGCTGCTTGTAATCTTCAATTAACAGTTCGCCTGCATTGCCTTCAACCACGCTGACTTTCACTTGGGAAGAGATGGACGGATCTCGAAATAAGGTATCCAGATGTCCATGCAGTCCATGTTCAGCCATGGATTGACCGAACAATACGTTGCGCAGCTGGCCGCTCACCACCATCATACCTGTCTCGCGGGAGACTTTCATTGTCGCTTCCTTACTGCTTGCTGCTACTGCTGACAACACTTCTCGATTAGCAGTCGTTTCCGGATCTGCCTGCGGGATCGAAAATGAAATGGATAGCTTTCCATCCGGAAGAATATCGTAACTGACAGTTTGAATGAATCCCAAACTTTCCAGGATGCGCTGATCTCCGCAGCCTGATAGAGGGATGATGCATACCAGAAGGAGCCAACTTATGAATTTCTTTAACATAAGCAACTCACACTGCCTTTTTTCGCCGCTGCCACAGCAGCAGCAGAATTAAGATCAATGGCATAATATAAGAGAATCCAATCTGGAAATAACCCAGGATCAGTATCCACTCTCGAATTGTATCCAAGACGGTTGGTATGTAGGATATCAGCAATGCTGCCAGAATGATCACAAAGTATTGAACATTCAATTTGATTTTCGGGAAGATTCTCCGAGTACTTTCACCGGCTGCCCAGAAATAAAGCACAAGGGTAATGAGGGTTGTGAACAAGAAAAAGCCGTAGAAGAGATTCTCGATTCGTTCCATGAATGGAAGCTTGATATATGCCAGCAGATCCAAAGACGGGAACATCATGACCTTCAGCATGTCGTAGCCAACAACGCCAAACGAAACGAGTCCCAGGATAATGTAGGATACTGAACGCAATAGATGACCATGTATAACCGCTCTGAACAATCGGGTCTTCTTATCAGTATAGGGAAACAGAAGCAAGCAGAGCTCATACCCCATATATGCCAGATAAATTTGGAAGAAACCTTCTGTCATGTTATAGCTTTCTTTAAAAATATAAGGCGTCAATCTCTCGGTTCTGAAATCTCCAACAAAGTAAAGGAGAAGAAAACTGAGCCAAATGGTGCACCAGAAGAAAATGGTTGATGCTTTGGAGATATTATATAACCCCTTAGTCAGCAGAATAAAAGCAAGGATATCAATCGCAATCTTGAACACCATCGGATTGGTTGTCGGAAACGCGAACATCTGGAATATAAGCACATATTGCTTGGCGACCAGGCAGCCGATCAATGCCCATATTGTGCTGAGAATCATATAGAAGGGGGCTAAAATGAACTTCGGTATGCTTTTCTCCAATATATCGAAGATTGACTGCCCATTCCCAAGCCGATATACCCAATACATTTCATAGATGTTCAAACTCACCAGGATGGAAACGGGAATCATAACAAGCCAGCCGTTCGTGCCAAAATACTTGGCTTCGATTTGCGTAAAGCTGAAAACATAGACACCCGTTTGAATCATATAGATGAGGATCGCTGTATGAAATTGAGATAATTTTTCGTTCATATGTCCTCACCTTTTCATTTTTAATTTGACCTTATTATTCGCTTTAACTTGGGTTGGCCGCTTGACGAGCTTGGAAAAAGGGAGCCTCAGAAATACATCCTTCCAGTCATAGGGCTCAAATGGGGCAACGGGTGTCAGATAGGAGGAGCCAAGACTCGTCAAACCGCTTAAGTGAATGACAATATACGCCAAACCCATGGCTAATCCCAAATTTCCCCATAAACCGGCCATAATTATAAGCCCAAAGCGGAACAAACGGAAGGCAGCACTCATGACATAATTGGGAATGACAAAGGAAGCGATAGCTGAAGATGCAACAGAGATGATCAGAATGTTGCTGGTTAGTCCTGCTTGTACTGCCGCCTGTCCGATGACGATACCACCAACGATGCCAATGGTCTGACCGATTTTAGTAGGCAGCCGTGCCCCCGCTTCACGCAGCAGCTCAATGGTCATCTCCATTAGCAGCGCCTCAATGATTGGGGGAAAAGGCACCTTGCTTCTCGACTCCGTTAAAGTCAAGAGCAGATTCTGGGGAACCATCTCATAATGAAACGATGTAACCGCGACGTAAAGGGCCGTCAAGGTCACGGTTATGATCAAAGCCGCAAATCTCAAGAACAATGTTGCCGTACCTATACTCCACCTCTGGTAATAATCATCCGAAGAGGAGAAGAATTCAAAAAAGTTGACTGGTGCACTGAAGGCTGTTGGACTCCCATCCATAATACCCACAATTCGACCTGACACCAGCTTGGAGGCTATCGTATCCGGCCGCTCTGTAGTTAGAAACTGAGCAAAAATCGAATAGGGGTCATCGTCGATGCATTGAATCAGCATATTGGTATCATGGACGGCGTCAATCTCAATATTCTTGATTCGATTAATGACTTCTTTTATATATTTTTCGTTGGCGATGTCCTCTACGTAAAGAATATAGACACTAGTTTTTGTCACCTCGCCTACGGATAATTGTATGACTTTGAGATGAGAGCTCTGGACTCTTTTTCTGATTAAGGACAGATTGGTGTATGCCTGTTCCGTAAAAGCCTCGTGCGGTCCAACGATGATGGATTCTGTTTCGGATTCAGCCACCGTCCGGGATACCGGAAATATGACATCGATGAGGTATGCTTGTTCTTGACAAAAGATAGCGGCCATACCGCTTAGAATGCCTTCCACACATTTCTTTGCATTCGTTACTCGAACATATTTTGATTGTTCCGATAGAATGTCCACCGGCGACTCGGCATTTAGCAAAGGAGGGAGAACATCACGTTCCAATCGATCCTCATTCACTAAATGACTGAAATATAGAACATCCAGATGTTCACTCTGATACGTTTTGTGAATAAAGTCAGCCGAATCATCGAATTGATCTAGAATATGCTGCAGCGTGACCGGTTCTCCTCCTGTTAAATTCGCCTCCTGTTGATTGTCTGGAAGGGTTGGGGGGGTATCCGATTGCTCATCGTTAACTAAAAAGATAGATTGTAACTTTTGTTTGATCCCCACGAGTCCTTCACCTCCGATTGCTGGATAGTCTGTCACAGTGTGTGTATTTTCTCCGATAATTATCCAACCTCTCCCAAGCGCTCGCGAATAGGAAGTGTTGGTGCGGGAATGTTAGGCACAGGGATCAGACTGTCCTGATAGACAAGCCAATAAGAGGAGGAGTCACATGCTGGGCTGCGTTTTTTTAGCGGGATTATTAACGATCGGATGGAATCCGGGACCTTCCCCCACATTTCATGTGCTGTTATTCGGTCAGCAGGAACTTGAGGACAATGCGAATTCCTTAATTGACGTTGTCAATCAGAAAGAACCGGCTTACGCCACATGGGGAGGTTTAGCTATAGAGCAGACAAAGAGACAGTACAATGCGGATGTGATTGATTATCTATTTATGGGGCGGAGTACCATATCTAGCGTATTGGCTGAGGAAAAATTCAAATTATGGCTGAAGAAGGGATCACAAGAGTTCGGTGTTTATGCGACTGTTGCCTACCATCCCATAAAGAATCAATTTCTATCGATACGTTTCGAGGAGTTCTAACTGAATATGAGCTTTTTACCAGGAAAAACAAGATAATCGGAAAAAAATACCATTATTTTTGCCCGAAGTCTTGTTTTCCTGCTGTTCAGACGCTTGCATATGGTGTACCATATTTGGTGAAACTTGCCTCCGATATTCAACATTATGCGCTAGTACTTCGCGTTCAGGAGTGATTTTTGTGCCATTTATCGTGCTTAAGCTCCTATTTGTTCCGTTGATATTGATATTCATCATGATATCTTCGATGATTCTGGGATACCATACATCGGTTTTGGCCTTGCTGGTCAGCGCGATTTTATTATGTTTGTCCGTCATCTTTGATCGAAAGTATGAGTGGCTGCGGTATGTTCAGATTTTTTTACTTGGTGTATTTCACTATGTCAGCCAATTGAATTGGTGTATTTTGTTGTATTACTTTCTGATTATTAATCTCATACATAAGAAAAAGCGGTTCAGGGAAATGCTGCCACTCTGTCTCCTTATCATCCTTCAGTATTCTCTTATCCGCTTAACTTACATGCCCTTTACCAAGTATCAAATTATGGTCGTTGCTTTTGATTTCTTATCAACTCTTGTGATTGTAATCTCATTTTACTTTGTGAGTTTTCTTGAATCCGAGAAGAAGAAGCTATATAAACAAAATGATTATCTAACATTTCATGACCCTTTAACGGGATTGCTGAATTACGACGGCTATTTGCATAAAATGCAGCAACTCATTGAAGCGAACCAACCCTTTCAGTTGGTGCTCATGGATATCAACAACTTCAAATCATTAAACGCCATGAATATTACGACCGCCAATGAAATTCTCATCAGCTTTTCTCGTGCCTTGCGCGAGTTGTTCCTGAAGGATATGCTGGCTGCATCCCGGTACGCAGGAGATCGCTTCGCCGTATTGCTGCCTGTGGATGTGGAGGTCGACAGCAGCAAGTTCAATTTTGATCATATTGGTATACAGCTAACTTACAGCATTACATGCTATCCACAGGAAGCGATGACATATCAAGAGATGATCACCACCGCAGAAGAGCGAATCTTTCAGATGCGCCGGAATTCCTGGATGAAGGGTCAGGAAGAAATGCTCCGCACGGAGAAAATGAAGATGGTCGGGGAATTGGCTGCCGGCATGGCCCATGAGATACGAAATCCTCTTACATCCATTAAAGGTTTCATTCAGCTTTCGAAGAATCAGGGCTATAACATTAAGCCGTGGTATGAGGTCATTATGGGGGAAATCACAAGGGTCGGTGAGCTGACAGCAGAATTTTTGCATTTCTCCAAGCCCCATGCCAGCAATATGAAGAAGGAATCCTTAACGGATTGCGTGGTAAGCGTCTATTCTTTGTGTAAATCGGAGGCAGCCTCTTATGGTCATTTGTTTAAAATTGAGTTAAGTGATATGCCGGTGGATATTTTTATGGATCGCGACAAAATTATCCAGGTCCTAATCAATCTTATACGTAATTCCTTCCAAGCCATGGAATCTACCGGCACAGTACAAATCACCTTAAGCATGGAAGAACATATGGCAGTAATACAAGTTGCGGATACCGGAAAAGGGATTGCTGATGAAGACTTGACCAAAATTTTTGATCCTTTTTATACAACCAAAGAAGAAGGAACGGGGCTTGGACTTTCCTTATGCCAGAAAATCGTGGAGGATCATGAAGGGAAGATATCCGTCCACAGCGAGCTTGGTATCGGGACGACGTTTACCTTGCGATTTCCACTTGCTTAGAAATTATGGATGGCATTATCGCCGTTTTTATCCTATGATAGGATAGTTATTGAGCAGTCCGGGCAGGATTGCTCCTATCTTATATGCATGCATCTTGGTGTTGCAAAAGGAAAGGAAGTAGCAAATAGTATGTCAATTTCCACTAATGAAGCAGGCTCAACCTTAGTGTTAACACGTAGTAAAAGGATGCGATTTGCCTTGATTCTCGGCTCGCTATCGGCTTTTGGCCCACTATCGGTTGATATGTATTTACCTGCGCTTCCCAAACTTTCCGAAAGTTTGGGCTCGACAGCGTCACTCGCCCAGTTGAGTTTGACCGCTTTCTTATTGGGTCTTGCATTGGGTCAGCTTGTAGCAGGACCGCTGAGCGATATTCGAGGAAGAAAGGGACCTCTTATCATATCATTGATGATCTATTCGATCACTTCTTTGCTCTGTGCATTTGCTCCCAGCATTTGGATCTTGATTACACTCCGATTTATTCAGGGAGCGAGCGGTGCAGCCGGTATTGTCATTTCCAGGGCGGTTGTTCGGGATTTATACACCGGTACGGAATTGACCAAATTCTTCACATTGCTCATGCTAATCAATGGTTTAGCACCGATTATCGCGCCCGTATTTGGCGCTTTTATTCTGAACTTCGTATCTTGGCGGGGCGTGTTTGTTGTACTGTTTGTGATTGGGCTGCTTATGCTGCTCGCGGTATGGTTTGGTCTCCCTGAAACTCTAAACCGGGAGAAGCGAGCCAGCGGAGGCATCCAGCAAACCTTCCGTACCTTCGGTACGCTGGTTCGAGATCGCGTATTCATCGGTTATGCTCTCTCCCAAGCATTCGTATCAGCCGGCATGTTCGCGTATATCTCGGGTTCGCCATTCGTATTACAGGATATTTATGGTGTCTCTCCTCAGATGTACAGTCTGTTCTTTGCTGTGAACGGCATTGGTATCGTACTCTTTTCGCAAATTACAGGAAGACTGGCCTCACGCACTGGTGAAACCCAGCTGCTGAAGGCCGGTCTCCTCATTGCTGTATTTGGCGGAACCTCGCTGTTCGCCATTACTTGGCTCGGGGGCGGATTAATGCTTATTGCACCGATGTTATTCCTGATAGTTTCCGCTGTCGGTATGGTTAGTGCAACAACGACCTCTCTGGCGATGCAGAAGCAGGCAGCGCATACTTCAGGCAGTGCGTCTGCGCTTCTGGGATTGCTGCCCTTATTGCTGGGGGCAGCGGCAAGTCCTCTTGTAGGGCTTGGAGATGGAACTACCGCAACGCCGATGGGAACGGTTATCGGGATTGCTGAATGGCTTGCAGTGTGTGCCTTCTTGTTCCTCGTTGTGCCTCGCAGCCGTAATACAAAGTCGAATATATCGATGTAATCGGTAAATCTGATTCATGGTCTTAAATAGAAGTCCGCGCCATCTTGACGCGGGCTTCTTTTTTTCTTGTGAATGATCAGATTTGAATGAATTGAGGTCATTGCAATCATAATACCAAAGAGAAGAACAGCTGCATCGAAGCATTCGAGCAGATTAAAAGCAGGATAAACACAGAGATAAGCAGGTGAGGCAACTTGAAATGGATGTCAGTTATAGCACTATCGCTTCTGCTCCTGAGAGGGAATGAACCAGAGAATCATGATTTAACGATTACGCAGGACGGGAAGGTTATGGGAAGTATCAATCGAAGCGAGCATGCACTTGTAGTTTTTCCATTGCTGGATATGGAGAAATATGATCAGTGGGTGGACATACTTGATCGGAAAACTTACCGGGAAGCCCAAAACGCTAAAATTGGCAGCAGCAATCAAATTGTTTCAGGACAGAATGGCAGCCGGCTAGATCGACGCAAGCTGATGGAGCAATACTATTCGTATTGGTTTAGTGCTGGCGCGAGGTCCATCGAAGTACCAAGTTATCCTATTTATCCGAAAGTAGATGCCGAGCTTCTTGCCTCCCTGCGAGTGAAACCGATCGGTTACTATGTCACCTATTTTAATTCGAACAATAGCAATCGTTCCCACAATATTGCATTAGCCGCCAAAGCCATTGACAGTGCTGTTGTTTTCCCGGGAGAAACATTCTCGTTTAATCAAGTGGTTGGCATGAGAACAATGGACAGAGGATATAAACGGGCAGGCGTGATTGTGAGAGGTGAGTTGTCTGAGGGTGTAGGCGGAGGGATCTGTCAGGTGTCTTCTACGTTGTATAATGCCATTGATCGGGCTGGACTGAAGATTGTAAAGCGGTATTCCCATAGTCGAAACGTGCCTTATGTACTGCCAGGACGAGATGCCACCGTGAGCTGGGGGGGACCTGATTTTGTATTTGAAAATATTTATAACCAACCTGTTCTCATCCGGGCCTTCGGGAGTGGGGGAAGAATGACCGTTTCCATATATTCGTCGGAGCTCATCGAGTATAAACCGCGGAATGTACCAAGCATTTCCAACCATTTGCCAGAGGAAATCCGTGATGACACCAAGCATAATCCGGTTAATGGGCATTAGTCTCTGCTGTGAATAGTTGTTGCGAATACCAGTGGACGAGCCGACTTATACCACTGCATGCAGAGCCAGAATACCAGAATTAAATCGATGGCATCGCCTCCATAATACATTAGCATGCTGCCAAGTCTTCCTTGTTCAGCAGGGACGCTTACTGGCGGATAGGCGTAGATATGTTTAGACAGCATTCCATGCCCGGCCATGGCAAAAATCAGGATAACCGCCCGAACCCGATAACTGTAGCGGTGCGGGGTCACATCAACGTAGATTAGTGATACGGTAAAAAAATATCCGGCTGCAAATATATGAATGTGAATCAATATATGCCATAAAGGATTGTGATGCATTAACATATATAACCCGGTTGTATAGAGGACCCATAAGCCTCCGATATTCAACACAGATGCTGTCGCTGGATGCATGAGGGTACGGATCGCCTGGTTCTTCAGCCCATTCGTGATTCGTCTGGAGACAGCCACAGGAAGCGTTCTGAGCAGCAGGGTCATAGGAGCAGAGAACGCAATAAGCAGCGGGCCCAGCATCCCAAGCAGCAAATGTCCTACCATATGAGCGGTGAAATTCGTGTGAGCTAGCCGTGCTAATGGTCCTGATAGAGACAAACCAATACATGCTGCTCCTGCTAACCAGCAAATATAACGATGGGTTGGCCATGTTCGATAATTACGATTGGATAGTAAAGCAGCTGCTATATAGATAAAGATCATTATAAAAATGAATAGACCAACGATCCAATCGATAAGGAGCCAATCCACCGAATAATTAGGCATCTCTGACACGAAACTCATCGTCTGTTTACTCATTATGACTTACTGCCTTTGGTCATAGATACGTGTGTTTGAGTGCGGACTATGAGAATAATGCCAACGATAATCATGATTGCGGCGATCACATTCCAGATCCAATCATAGGGACGAATATCCACGTTATAACGAATCTGATGCAATCGCATCCATTTATGCTGGATAATGCCGTCATACAATTGGAATACACCGCCTCCTAGTAGAACCCCACCGACCCACCGCTTTGGCCAAAATGCATGCCTGCGGTGCACATCAGCGAGCATAAAAGATGAGCCGATGGTCGCGAACCAACTTAAAGCATGAAATAAGCCATCGGAGACAAGACCGATATCGCTTGTGGCTTTGTCATAGAAATGGTGCCAGTGCAGCAATTGGTGAAACACCGCCTCGTCGATAAAACCGACCAGTCCCAAACCGAATAAAACGCCGGATCCCAGATTACGAGCTGAGAATCTCGCACGCTGCATGGCATGATCCGCTCTTTTTTCTTTCTTCATACACTTCATTCCTCTTCACAGTTATAGTGTTTAGCTTGCCCATTTTTTCCATAACCATAACGGCTATATAAAGTGTAAACATATTAAATATTATGTTAACCAACAGAAAAATATATGAAAATGGAAATCAAGCTTTGGGAAAAGATAAAGGCGAATCCATCGAGTGGATTCGCCTCAAGAATATGGTATAGGGTAATAGGATAGGATTCTTAAGTCATCCGTTCCGGATGAAGGCGCAGGGGAATTTCCTTTACGCCCCTCACAATCATACCAGGTCTCCATTCAAGCTGATCGATATCCGACTGAAGCTCGAAATGCGGATAACGTCTGAGTAATGTATTGATTGCGATCTCACCCTCCAGCCTGGCGAGCGGTGCCCCAAGGCAGAGATGAATCCCTTTGCCGAAGGCTAAATGTTGGCTCTTCTCTCGAGAGATATCGAATATCTCCGGATTCTCGAATTGGGCGGCATCCCGATTGGCAGAATTCAAGGCAATGACAACCAGGTCCCCTTTTTTCATGTCAACGCCATGGAATTCCATGTCTTCCGCTGCCCAGCGGGACGTGCTGAATTCCACGGGTCCGTTATATCGCAGCATTTCCTCGATAGCACCGTGAATGAGTTCGGGCTGCTCCTGCAATAGCTTGCGCTGATCTGGATGCTCCAAAAGCGTGATGACACCATTGCCGATCAGATTCACGGTCGTTTCATGACCTGCGATGATCATTAATGTAACGACGCCGTATAGTTCTTGCTCGGATAATCGATCACCTTGATCCTCGGCAATGACCAGTTGACTGATCATATCGTCGCCGGGATTCTCGCGAACCTTGGCAAACCAATTCTTCAAATAAGCTATAAACTCATTCATATGACGGCCAACTTGCTCATCCATTACCCGATTAGAAGCGCCGATGATGGAGTTTGACCATACTCGGAACATATCCTGATCCTCCGTCGGTACACCAAGAATTTCACTAATGACGATAATGGGCAGCTTGAAGGCATACTCGTCAATAAGATTAATGGTGTCCTTGGATGAGGCCGCGTCCAGAAGACTGTCAGCAATTTCCTGAATATGATCCCGCATATCCGCAATTCTCTGCGGTGTAAAGCCCCTCTGTACCAAACCGCGCAGACGTTTATGATCCGGAGGATCGGAGAACAGCATATTGGTACTGAATACGCTGGTGTGTTCCTCACCGAAAGCCTTTGCGACATTTTTAATAAAACGACCATCTTTAAGAGCAGCCATGGCATCGTCGTAGTTACTTATCAGCCAGCCGAATCGCCCATCCGGAAACTGCAGGTTGAGAATGGGCTCGCTTTGCCTTAGTTTCTCGTAAACAGGGTATGGATTATGTGTAAATTCCTTCGTAAACAACTTGTTTTTCAGAGATTCGTTCGCATGCATTGGATATGGTCTCCTCTCGAAAAAGATAGGTTCTTATCCAGTATAAGGGATCAAGAGGAGCATGACCAAATCTCGGTGTTTCCCAATTTCGACTACCAGACGCTGGCGGTTGGGTTTGCTATTGAAGTGTTTACTGTTTAAAATAAGATATAACGTGGATAATCATTATCCGCTTTTATAGAATAGAATGAAACTGATTTGGGATTCCTTATGTCTCTCTATTATTGAGGTGTTAATCGTGCACATGAAAACCGGCGTGGAGCAGTCGGTGTATGCTCTGCTGCTGCTGAATATGCTTCCGGGTAAAGCAGTGCTGCCTGGTGAAGCCATAAGCCAGCAGCTCGGAACATCGGCAACTTATTTTCAAAAATTGTTGAGGAAACTGGTAACCGCCAACCTGATTACGTCTGTTCCCGGTATGAAGGGTGGGTTCAGGTTAAAACAGAAGGCTGAGCATATCCGAGTATATGATGTGTATCTCGCAGTGGAAGGACAGCAATCCCTATACTCATCCCACGGTATCCTCACGGACATGCTGGAATTGGAGAGAGAGGAGAGCTGCTGCCTGCTAACCGATTTGATGGAAGAGGCTGAGTCCTCCTGGAAAGAGGTATTGAAGCGAGAGACTATTGCTTCGTTATCAGAAGAAATGCGCAGCGAACCATTTAAGGACAAAATAGTCGCTTTAGAGGAATGGATCAGCAAGAGAATGGTCATCTGACCGAAGAAGGGATGGAATTGCATGAGATTAAGCGTATTGGATCAGGCACCTGTAACTAGCGGTAACACGGCGGAAGGCGCCTTGCATAAAGCCGAAGAGCTGGCGATTCTCGCAGATGAACTGGGTTATAGCAGAATGTGGATGGCCGAGCATCATGGTGGTCATACGTTTGCCAGCTCCGCCCCCGAAGTGACAGCTGCACGGCTTGCCGCAAGAACTCAGCGAATTCGTATCGGCACCGGCGGAGTTATGATGATGCATTATTCTCCTCTTAAACTGGCGGAAGTGTTTAAAACCTTAAGTGCGTTTACTCCTGGTAGGATTGATTTCGGCGTAGGCCGAGCACCCGGCGGTGATACAAGCGCCATGTATGCATTGTCGGAAGGTCGGCAGCTGATGCTTCATAACATGTATGATAAGCTTGCGGTTACCATGCAGCTTCTGTGCGATGAGATACCGGATGATGAACTGTATGCCAAGAACGCTGCTGCTCCAACGGGTGTCCCCCTGCCTGAAGTATGGCTGCTTGGGTCCAGCGGCAACAGTGCGCTGCAAGCGGCTCAGATGGGCGTCGGCTATTCCTTTGCACAATTCTTTAATGGGGCGATGAGCAATGACATATTGGATCAATACCGTAATAACTTCAAGCCATCCAAATTCATGGAGAAGCCGGAGATTAATGTATCCTATATGGTAACGACAGCCGAAACGAAGGAAGAGGCCGAGTATGAAGCGCTCCCGCAGGATATTTTTCGGTTGATGATGAGCAAGGGCCGCATTACGCAAGTGCTGACACCAGAAGAAGCACAGGCTGTATCCCTAAATGAGATCGATCGGATGGCCATTCAGGAAGGTCGCAAGATCCATCTTGTCGGCGCGGTTAAAGATATTGCGTCACGTTTGCAAGAAGAGCAAGCACATTATGGATTCCACGAGGCGATGATATGCAGTATTCCGCATTCACAAGAGAAAAGACTGGAGGTCTACCGTCTGCTCGCTCGCGAACTGCTGTAATAGAAGGACATGAAAGGACTGAAATGTACCCCGTGTAAAGAACAATTGAAAAAAGGTTAGGCACTCTGAAGAAGATGGTTTCTGTACTGTACAGGA
>NZ_LIUT01000001.1:2287114-2448418 GCF_001277345.1 Paenibacillus solani | reverse complement strand
TTATTTTCTTAAGTATATAGAAAAGTACCCCGTAGGATAGACCTTTTTTAGGTGTCTACTCTATGGGGTACATTTCAGACTGGCTGATGCCTGTCCTTTTTTATTTGGCGAAGTTATCCCTATGCCATTGGTAAATGATAGAATAGTAAAATATGGATGGTTAGATATCGTATTATACCTCAGTTAGGAGATAACATGCCGTTTACATTCGCTCACCCCGTAATCACGATGTCTTGGTGGAAGAAGAAGACTTTACCGGTATCCGCTCTCATCATCGGATGCATGGCCCCGGATTTTGAGTATTTCTTGCGATTTCGTGCTGCAGCCATATGGAGTCATGAGGGACTAGGGATTCTACTGTTTAATCTTCCCTTGGTTGTGTTGCTGTATATTATATTCGAGACAGTGGTTCGACCCGTGCTATATGTCTATTTACCTTCCTGGTTCCCTTACCGGTGGAATCGGGACGGCAGGCTGCCGGCCACTCCAATTGGCTGGTTAACGGTGACTTTGCTGGGAATGGCAGGCGTAGGTACGCATCTGCTATGGGATCAGTTTACGCATAAGGGAGCATGGATCGTCAATCAGATTCCTCTTCTCACCCAAGTCATACATATCAGTTTCATACAAATTCCTATATATAAAATATGCCAGCATGGCAGCAGTCTCATAGGTTTGGTACTCATTGCCTGGTGGATACACCGTCATTTATTTGTATCTCATCAGGCAAGACAGCATTTTTCTTATTCGAGCTTCCCTTTCTGGTGCGTAATGGCCGCTGTGTATGTTGTAGTTATGCTTATTGCATGTGTATCTGTGGTTGAAGGGGAAGGGCTGGCCTATGTGCTGCAGCTTGTCGTCCCGGCAATTAGCAGTTTCCTGCTTGCACTGCTTATAACATGTCTGCTGTTTTGGAGGGCTGCAAGGAGCAAACAGCTAATCTCGTAAATAAGATAGAATCGGCGACAGGAGGAGCGTAATGGTAAATATTGAGCAATTCACACACAGGGGAATCCATTTCTTAAATGAAGATGCACTTATCATAAACGAGCGAGCTGCTTTATATGGCGTGCTAGATGGGGTTTCATCAATCGTTCCCTATCTCAGCGACAAGAAGGAAACCGGAGGCTTCATTGCTGCTCAAGCGGTGAAGCATTACTTCGAATCTCTGGGCTGTGCTGAACAGCTTACAGAGCATTTTGCGGAGGCAAACCAGAAGCTAAGAGAACTTATGCTGAAAGCCAATATCGATATGGAGAAGAAAGACGGGCTCTGGGGTACGGCGATGGCTCTTGTACGTCTTCATGAGGATCGATTGGAATTTATACAGACCGGCGACTGCATGATTATTGCCGTATACCAAGATGGAGAAGTTCGCCCTTTAACCTGGAGACAAGTCGCTCATCTAGAATCCGCGGCTATCGCAAAATGGGAGGAAGGTGTGAGTCAGGGATTATCAAGTCAAAAAGACCTGCACGAGACAGTTATTGACACGATCAGGGAAAATCGTTTTAAGAGTAACACGGATGAAGGTTATGGAGTACTGAACGGTGAGCCCGAAGCCACTCGATTTCTAGAATACGGAAAGATCAACAAGTCACGATTAACGCACGTAATTCTGTTAACGGATGGCCTATTCTGGCCTCCTAAGGATGTACCCAATGATCAATCCTATTGGGAATATACCGCGCAGCGCTTACTTGAGAAGGGCCTGGAGCAATATGCGCATGACTTACTGAAAATCGAAGACGCTGACCCGGAGTGCTTGACACATGCAAGATTCAAAAAATCCGATGATAAAACAGGTATGGTGGTTCACTTGGATAACCACAACGATTAAGACATTTATCATATACATTGGGAATAATCCGCAACAAACAGGCAGCCGTTCTTGATGATAAGACAGGCTGCCTGTATTGGATATATTCTTGTTCTATTGCAGAGCGTCAGTAGTCAGTTTCGTATTGGGCGTCAGGAGTAATGGGGCCATTGTGATGGTGCAGCAATTTCATGCCTGCATGATCCAGATGGACCTCTACATGAACGGTTGCCAGCGTATCTGGATCAATCGGCTGGGCTGACGACTTATTGATATTTTTCCAAAGATGGGTGTCCTTCTTAAACAACACATGCTCCAAGCTGTACAGGTCCGTATCTACAGCCACTCCATTTTTAAACGTAGCCAGGATTTCATCACGTACCTCGGATGCAACCAGCTTTTCTAGTTGAGTTTTGTTTAGGTCATTAAGAGCTTCTACTACATTACCGTGCAACTTTACATGTACCCGGTATTTGGGTATTCCGTTGACTATGTCTAATTTCTTACGAACTTTAGGTTTGGTCAATACCACGACTCCAGCATACTCACCGTTTTTATTTGTGATTGGCAGCGGTGAGCGTTTTGTGCTGGTTTCTAACCAGCGTAAACCTGTGAGTTTGTCATTGGTGAATAAGCCTTTGGATACTCCTTTAGATATCGCGAATACTCCGTTAATAGTCAGCTTCGGATTTTCTTTTTGATTTAGACTCCAAGTCTTGTTATCGACCGATAGACTAGGAAGGAGCACCGTAGTGGCTGGTTCTGTCATCAAGGACATGAAGTCGAAATATCGAAGCGGCAAAATATAGGATCTCTGCTTATACTCCTCGGCAGGTTCATGAGCCAACGTATTTAATGGAGAGAGATTAAAGAACGCGGGAACATTAAACAAATGTTCAATTGATTCTTCTGTTCCATATACCCATGGCGTCATCCGAATTTCCTGATAGCGACCGATGGTATCCAGTTTGGTTAGAACATTCGATTTCAATACATTATTACTAATGAGAATGCAAGAGACGTGGCTCCAGCTTGTGCGTACCTGCGCCGAATTATACATGGCGTTTATTGCCATATCGAACGTCTTGCCACTGGTTTTGGACGTCCATACTTGGACGGGCTTATCCGTCTTTCCCGATTCGCTTTTGGCCACGGATGAAAAGTCCATCATCTGCGTGTAAACGATAAAATTACCATCCTCTTGGTCAATGCCAATCGCTGTGATGTAGTTCATGTCTTGCACTTCTTTGATGTCCCAGCAGCCCGTGAGCATATTGAGTACTATCATTAACCACATGAATTTTATGATGCTGATGCAGCTTCTCATCTCATACAGGTTCCTTCTCTTTAGTTGTGTTATCTATCGTTTTAAGCATTTCGGGTCTTTCTTTGTTGAAAGCCCACGGTTTTTTCAAGAGAGAACTCATTAGATCCTTGAAAGTCAGTGGTGATAGAGGAGCAAGATACGGAAGCCCGAAGGATTCCAATACGGAGAGGTATGCAATGATACTGAATATTCCAATAAAGAATCCGAGCATGCCAAGCAAGGAAGACCACAGCAACACATATAGACGAATAATGCTGACAGTTCCGCTAAGTGTCTGATTGACCAAGGTGAAGGTTGCAACTGCCGTTGTGGCTGAAACTACCAGCATGGTTGGTGACGTCAGGCCCGCACGGATGGCGGCATCACCGATAATTAAGCCACCTAAGACCGCAAGAGTTTGACCGACAGCTTTGGGCAGCCGGATGCCAGCCTCTCTGAATAATTCAAACATGCCCAGCATCAACAGGATCTCTATAGGGGCGGATAGCGGAAGCCCGAATCGTGAGACGGTGACGGTTGCAAGGAGCAAAAAGGGAAGCTGATCCATGTTATAGCATGTTAAGGCAACCCAGAATCCTGGAAGCATAATGGCAAGCAGGAGGCCCAGTATTCTCAGGAGTCGCTCGAAGATGACGAAATGGTAAGGAAAATAGGAATCTTCGGGGGTTTTTAACAGCTCCAGCAAATTGCAAGGTCCAATCATGGCCATTGGCGAACCATCCACTAAGATGACAAAACGGCCACGGAGCAAATTCTCAACGACAAAATCCGGTCTCCCGATATAATCGACAAGCGGAAACAAGGAGAGGGATGAATCAGAAATTGCCTCCTCCAGTTGACCGCTGGTTACTAGTGCATCGACTTTGATCCCCTCTAATCGTCGTTTAGCCTCGTCAATGAAGTGCGGATTTATGATATCCGATATATACAACAGCGCTACTCTCGTTTGGCTGCGAACTCCGATCGTCCATTTCTCATTGTGGAGTGAGGCTGTACACAGTCTTTTTCGAACAAGTGCCACATTTGTATTCAGATTCTCCGTAAAAGCATCTCTCGCTCCTTTGATTGAAACCTCCGTGTTGGACTCTTCGGGTTGTCGATTAGGAAGGTCGGCGATATCAATGGAATAACAGCTGGTTACATTAGGAGGATATAAAATCACCCGTCCAGAGAACAAGAGCTTTTCAATGTCATCGAGCTGCTCGATTTTGCTCCATTGCATCGAGTTTTCCAAATCTCTAGCCAGGGACTCCCAATTATGGAAACGCTTCAATTTATCCATCAGATCAGGCAGCACATATTGAGTCATAACCCTGGAATCAATCAATCCTTCGCTATACAGTATTCGTACCGGGAGAGAGTCTTGAGTTTCCGGGAAGGATTTGAAAACAACATCGGCAGAAGAAGAAAACTTGGAACGCAGAGATTCTTCGTCCAACAGTTTCGAAGAGGAACTGCGTTCTATATCGGATCCGTTTGGTTTCATAATCCGGCGAAACTGATTTCGAGGTTTTCGGTTGCGCATCTGCTACCCACCTTTTGGTTTAGTCTTCAATCTAACTGCAATGGCAATACATAGTGTCAGTACGGACAGAAAACCGAGAGTTTCTAGCGAGTATGCACCCAGTACGAATAACTCAAGTTGTCTATCGATTATTGGAATGAGAGGGACGACACATAATATTACGCTTGTGGCCAAAATGGACCATAAGCGACGTTTGGACAATTTCATAGAAAAACCCTCTGCGATAATAAACAAAAATAACGAAATTCGGATGAGCGCTCCGGAGAGCCATTGATATAAAGCAAGGAAGTCCACATGGCTTATATATTTCGTAAGAGTCACAAGCATCCATTGTTCATATGCCGGATAGCGGGATTCCATTGCAGGAGTGGGACCAAAATTGGCAATTGCGCCCATTAAGGGTCCCAGCGTTAATCCACCCAGCAATACAGCCAATATCACGATGTGCAGGTAACGCATGGTTCGTTTCATGTGATGTTGAAGGAAGATCAGCAGAATCATCTCCATGAATCCCCCGCCTGCCACGATCATGCTATTAAATAAAGGGGTATATCCATCCACAAACAAGGGAGTCAACAAGGAGTAATCCTTATATTTGAGATTCGATACCGCCACTAAGTGACCCAGCACCCATACAATGGGAAGCAATATGCCGGATATGATAGCGATAGAGCGAAGACCGTTATTCGCGACATACACGCAGAGCAGCATAATCGAGAGGGAAACGACTATTTTTGGTGTTTGGGGAAGATAGGTGACTCCAATCCATGTTGTGGTTTCTCTTAGAATCACCATGGTCATCCAAAAAAAATAGAGCGTGGTCATAATAATAAAAATCCAACCGACGACAGGACCAAAATGATCTTTAAACCAGGTGACGATGGATTGTTGATCGGTTCTCTTCATGATGAAATATAAAATATAAACCCAGCCTAGGTGAAGAATCATGGTCAGCAGGGTGCCCATCCATGCATCCCTGCCTGAAGTCTGAAGGATTAGCGGGATAAGCGTAACATGATTGGTGATCCCTAAAGATAACAGCATAATAAAGTAAACATCAATGAGGGACAGCTTTTTTATCGTTGCCATGATTCTAATCTCCATATGTAGGGATTTATTTTGGTTAGTAAAGAGAGTATCCCTCATTTGGCGTATTTTATGTATGAAACGAAGGGAGGGGGGATTTACAGCCACAGTTTTAGCGAATGAGCCAGGGCAGAAGGCAGGAGGATTGTTGGAAGTCGAATCATCTGTCGAAAGTGTGTGTTTTTTGCGATTACCCAAGAAATAATTTTCTGGCATCAATTGATCCAATTATTATACCTCGCCTCTCTGGGTTGGAATTGACCTCGTTAGAAACGCATTGATGCTGTTATTCTTATATAGCCATAAAGTCTAGCTAAAATCTGAACAGCTAGATTTCTGTCTTATCCATTGGTAGCGGAAGAAAAGCCCAATGAATCTGATTAATGAAATTAATTAATTGATTAATTTCATTAATTACACTGTTATGTCCTTAGCTTAGACAGTCACAATTTATCCTCTGTAAAGCCGTTGGTAGGGTCGTCGATAGGTATCTTCCTAACCAAGGAGTGATGTGAGCCTAAACAAGGCGCGCGGACTCTTGGGATAAGTAGGTTATTAATTTTTAATACTTATTATCTTGGGTTGGGAACTTTCACCTTGCTCACGGAGTCAGTTTGATTAAGGGGGGAGGAGAAGGACTTGAGAGAGATGCAGATGCTGCATGCCGCGGAAATGGGCCTACCGGATATTCGAATGTTAATGGAAACCTATGGCGAAGACGTGTGGAATTATGCTTATGTCATCACCAAAGATACACATACAGCAGATGATGTTGCACAGGATGTGTTTATAAAAGCCTATCAACATTTTGCTTCGTTTCGAGGCGAGGCTTCAGTCAAGACCTGGCTGCTCAAAATTACGCGAAATACTGCACTATCCTATCAGAAACGGGCGTTCATACGAAGAGTCGTGCTGGTTGGTGATCGAACATCTGACGACGGGCTGGATCGGATAAATCGGGGGCCATCTTCGCCGTCTGCAGAGTCAGAATACTTTGAACAGGAAATCGCTGATGAATTGTGGCATCAGGTTCTAAAGCTGCCTGGTAAATTTCGTGACCCGCTTGTATTAAGTGTACATTATCAGCTGTCTATGGAGGAAATATCGATCATTACAGGGCTAGCACCAGGGACGGTCAAATCCAGAATTCACAGGGCCAAGAAGAAAGTCGCCGCTGAATGGAAGGGAGTGAATGACGATGAGTGATTGGAAACCTGATTGGGATCGCAGATTGGCCTTGAAACCTTTTAAGAAGCAGCGCTTTCATGCAGATTTGATGGAGAATGTAGAACAACGGATTAAGATTGTAGAAAGGAAACGCTCACGGCATCGCTTTCGTCGTATAGCTATGATCTTTATACCGGCTTTGCTGCTTATGCTGGGCGCAGGGATATGGTTCGGAGGCAAGGAAGTACCTATCCATAATCCCGCTGACCCAAGTCCGACTACGCAAGGGGGAGGCTCTTTTGAATCGAGTTTTGAGCTAGGAGGCGGAGGCGGCTTTGAGTGGTGGAGCTTCGATCGTGAGGGACTTCAGGGTAATGATGACACCATTGTGAAGCTGGCTCTTGCGTTTATGAATCGGGAATTAGGCATCTGGGGCGGACCAACACCGGACATTTGGGAGACTCCTGAGGTTAAGGAGCCCCTAGAACGCTTTGACGTATCCAGTCCATGGGTATACGAAGTTTACGTACAAGAGGTCCGTACAGAAGAGGAGCAAACCGTGTATCGACTCCGACTGCAGCTGCGGGATTCAATTCCTATGGTTTATCAGGAGACGATAGACATCACGATTCGTAATAATACTCACAAAATTTCACTTATCGAGCTGGTGAATACGGACGAAACGGGCACTCCGTTAGATGAATACGAGTCTGAAGCAGTAAAGGGACGAACGGTAACTTTAAAAGAAGATCCGAAGATGGGCTTGAAGATAACGGGAACTCTATCACCGAATGAGGGCATGATTCGCTCAATCCGCGTTCAATATAAAGATAAGGAACGAATCTTTCAAGATTGGAGCAATGTGAACAACGACTCCTATTATCCGGAAGCCGGTTTACTGACCACCCTGGATAATGAAGAGGATGTGTTGGCTGTCATTATGACAACCGGTTATGGTACCGGTGTACATGAGTCTGTGCTTAGGCTGCTTAGGAGTGATTTCACCGAAGTGAAAGCTGCTGATCCGGTGCTTACGGCAGAGTCCAAGATACAGGCTGATGTCAAAACGGAAGCGGGGAAACGCATCCTTCGAATTACACTGGATGGTGTGACACGAACCTTCGAATACAATGAAGAGGAGGCTGGCATTTGGCAAGGCGAGCCGGCACTTGGCAGCATTGTTAACTACTCCGTGGAAGGAAACACCCTGTATGCGTCCATACCGGCTCAGGTATGGCAGGGCGAATTCCCGGTCGCGGTAAGGCTGCGTTATGAGTACGATGGCACATCTTTTCTTGTCGCGGAAGCGATGTTTGAGGAAATATAAGTGTCAAATGGATAAAGTCGCCACATTGGCGACTTTTTTTGATTTAATAATGCAAATTATTGGTTATTCTGAAAGTTACCACTCAAAAGACCACCTTCTGAAAACCTTCTATTTTTGCTTGTAATGGATTTTCATCTTAATAATGTATAGGATCATTAAACCAGTGTTTGAATGTCGTTATAAACGAAATTAGAAGGGTTTAGGAACGAAAATTTATATGTTGTTACTCCATTTTGGAATAAGGAATTATGTTATAATGATTGAGGATAGAATTAGAGGAAAGGTCCACTCTCAATTTAGAAAAAGGAAGATTTTTTTGAACCGAAAGGTTCCTTTTTTGTATTCGCCTCTTATGTATATCCATGCTCCGACTATTCACTTAATAAACTGCTTAAAAAGGAGTTAATGGAATGAACGTTATGATGAATAACCGATTTGCTAATGAAAAAATCCCCAAGCTCATTCTCTCACTGGCAGCACCGGCCGTTGTAGCTCAGTTAATTAATGCGCTTTACAATGTGGTCGATCGAATGTTTATCGGCAGGATGCCGGGCACCGGTACCCTTGCTTTAACCAGCATTGGGATCGTATTTCCGATCATTATGATGATCGGATCATTCTCTGCACTGATCGGATTTGGGGGAGCTCCGTTAGCTTCGATTAAGATGGGGGAGGGGAAACACGAAAAGGCCGAGGAGCTACTGGGAAGCTGCTTTTCGATGTTGTTGATCGCATCCATTGGATTGACGATAACCTTGCTGTTCTTTAAGAGTCAGATTCTAACTTTATTCGGAGCAAGTCCTGACACATTCCCCTATGCCGATGACTATCTCACCATTTGTTTGATCGGAACGGGGCCTGTCTTAATCTCAATGGGCCTGAATCAATTTATAGCAGCCCAGGGTTTTGCGAAAACAGCTATGCTTACGATTTGTGTAGGTGCAGCTATTAACATCATCCTTGATCCTATTTTTATCTTTGTGCTGAACATGGGGGTTCAAGGGGCAGCGATGGCAACTGTTATTTCGCAGACATTCTCGGCAGCTTGGGTGATAAGGTTTCTGATCTCAAAAAAATCGAATCTGCGACTCCGACTGAAGCACATGCGCTTGCGTACTAAAATAGCAGGCAGTGTACTCGCATTAGGGCTCTCCCCGTTTATCATGCAATCGACTGAAAGCCTTGTCCAAATTGTATTTAACACTTCACTTGCCAGATATGGTGGGGACTTGTACATAGGAGCCATGGGAATTATGAGCAGCCTTATGCAAATATTCACATTGTTGTTAACGAGTTTTGCACAAGGAGCACAGCCAATTATCGGATATAATTACGGTTCTGGTGACCTAAGACGTGTGAAATCTACAATAGTGTTTTGCAGCATTTTTTGTGGTGTATTCGGACTGGCGATGTGGAGCATAGCTATTTTTTTGCCGGAGCTGCCTATTATGATTTTTACGAACAATCCTGAGTTGATTGCACTAACTGCGAAACTAATGAAAGTATTCTTTTTAGGGACCTGCATTTATGGATTACAATTAGCGTTTCAGCAAGTATTTATTGCGCTTGGTCAAGCTAAAGTTTCTATATTCATTGCTGTGTTGCGTAAGATCATATTGCTTATCCCGTTGGTGTATTTACTTCCTATGTTCTTTACTTCGAAAACCAATGCTGTCATTCTTGCAGAACCGATCGCAGATTTCTGTGCCGTCTTGACTTGTTGTGTCCTATTTGGCCTGAAAGTGAAACAGCTTCTCAATAGGCCTCTTGAAACCAAACGCTAATATCCAAAGACTGCAACAAGTTGTTCTTGTTTCCTAGTATTTCTTTCCCATACGGCATCTAGATTAACAGAAATTCTGTTAAGCGATGACTTTGGAAAGACTGTTATTCTGGAAACCATAGATTAAATAAAGGAATCGTACAGGCATCACTTCTTGCGCCAAGCGGGCTTATAGGTCGATTTGGGCGAAGGGAACTGGTAAATCCAGTTTATCATCCGGGTCGACAGCCATTGGCACATTACGGCAAGAATGATAATTTTCCAATCGATTACATAAGCGGTAAAGGCAAAGATGATTCCATTCATCCAGAATAAAGAGGTGCCTGGGTTGATTCTTTTGTATTTGTAAATGGCCAGAGCTACATATCCTATTCCTCCGTTGGATACCCGCTGCCTGATGAGGATGGCGACGCCGCTTCCAAGAAGGACAGAGCCGAATAGAAGATCGATCCATACGTTTCCAAACGGAGGTTCTACAAATACCTCGAAGAAATTAACGGACACGGAAGTTACTGTTATTACAAATATGGTCCCGAAGGCACTAACGCTGCCAAGATAAGAGACCGTACAGACTAGGAAAACAAAATTGGCTAACCACAGCCCGATACTGATAGGAATACTGAACGCGTGGTTCAAAATGACTGCGATTCCGGCACCTCCCCCAGAGGGGATGGCATGAGGAAATAAGAATACGGCCATGGCAAAAGCTTGCAATATGGAGCCAGCGGTAATGAGGAAGAACCTCCTGAAAATAAGGCCATAGGAATATGTATTTCTTAGATGGCGTATTTTCTGTATGTTCACACAATATCATCCTTCGTTGAAATGGAGTGATGAGCTAGTCCTGCTTTTTTAAATGTATGCTAGTCATATGAAGGGGATACCGGTAACGTTAAAAAGATAATGCCGGCATTCTGGGCATAACGCCTTGTCAGAATGCCGGCAAAAGGTGAGCCGAATGGGATTTCATTAAGATATGTGTAAGAGTTAAGTCTGATTGCTAGACTTTCGTTATAGGTAAAGGTTAAATAATGTAACAAAAATCATCAGCCGATGGTTCCTTCACTCCAAGTTCAAACGTGTCTTGACGAAGTCCCCGGCGCATCGTTTCAAGGGCAAGAACTTCCGTAGGCTGGATATTACCCAAATGCACGTTGGATCCAAATTTGCGCAGAAGCATCGCTTGCTGTTGTTTAAGAGGTGCCTCCCAAAGCAGCTTTCTTGCATCCGGTACAGTTTGGATAATATTATCAATCATTTCCTCCCGACACTCGCCATCCTTGTCGAAAATACCAACGCCAATTCCTGATTCGCGAGCCTCAACCGTGATAAACTCGGCACCAGCTTCCAAATCAGCATCCATCGTATACGCGAGCTTTTCGGCGTCGATGAAGGAACCGGATTGTTTTTTGCCAAACTCCGTAAAGACGCGCAGTCCACGTTGTTTGCCTTCCCGGATCAGCTCTGTTCGTTTCTTGCGAGACATCTCAATCGTGCCGTCGGATACTTCTATGGAATTAAATCCGAGACGGGATATCGTGTTGAAAAATGAGGAGACCACATCCTGCTGTACGGCCGTCTCAAGCAAGGTCCCACCAGGCATAACCGTAATTCCATATTGTTTGGCTAGATTGATCTTATAAAGCAGTATTTCCGTTTGATAAAGCGGAGCCGTTCCAAAACCGAATTTGAGACAATCGATGTAATCAGAGGCTGTTTCGATCACATCCGAAAACATGTTTCTTCCAAGACCTTTGTCAATAACCATCGTCATCCCGCGTTCCATGACCCCGAAGGTTTCGTAGTTTTTCTTGCCGTGTTCGGGATTTTCGCGCAGCCCGCTCGGATCACATATCTCCATGGGCCAAAATGTTCGCAGGGAATTGTTCATTTTGGATCTCCTCAATTCCTTTATGATTTAGTCGTTTCATCCAAGTGACATTGGTAGTATATGCGCTTTCCTAATGACAGGTGCCCATCTTATGCTATCTGCCAATTGAATCGTCGTTACCCGATCTTCCGGGGAGGCCTAATCAAAAAGAATACCAACCCTAACGTGATCAAGGATAGTGACGATACCGTAATAAACACGACATAATCGGATCGATCCATCATCCAGCCGAATAATGGAGGACCTGCAGCAACTCCTAAAAATCGCAAACTGTTATAAAGTGAAGTGATCATACCCCGTTCGCTTTTTTCAACTGCGCCGGTGATGATCGTATTTAAGCAAGGAAGAAGCATTCCGGTTCCGATGCTGCTGACTGTTAGCAGTCCGATGAATACGTAAATGTTCTTCAAAAAGAAGAGAGTCAGCGCCAGTGAAACGGTCATGGCGAGCAACCCGATATTCATTAGCCAGCGCATCAGCTTTCCGTTCTTCTTGATCAAGCTCCCTGTAGTATAAGAAGTAATCACCATCCCCAATAGAGGAATAGCGATGACCATGCCTTTCTTAACTCCATCGATCTGGTAAGGTTTGTCTTCAAGGATGTTGGATAAGTAAAAAAGTACGCCAAACAAGATAAAAAGCCCCAGTGAACCGGCAAAAAAAGCCGTTATGAGCCAGCGTCCTTTTTCTTTGAATATGCCCCGAATTTTTCCGAGGTATTTCCCTAGTTCCTGCCTTGAATTATGACTCGATTCTTTGATCATAAAAATAACGGCTAACAGTGATAACGCGCAGAACACAGGAAATGCGAAAAAAGAGGCATACCATACGATCAGCATAAGCAGGGAACCAATGATCGGGCTGAGTACCTTACCTGCACCGTTGGACGCTTCGATAAGACCTAATGCTTTGCTTTCTGTTCCGCCATCGTATAAATCGCCTACGAGTGCCATGGCAATGGGCGCGGTTCCGGCAGCTGCCAGCCCCTGAATCGCCCTGGCAGTAATAATCACCGCATAGGAGTCCCATATAGCACCAAAACCGGCCAAGATACCAGCAGCTCCATATGTAATCAAGGCCGGAATGATAATGATTTTGCGTCCATATCGATCGGATAAATACCCGATGATGGGTATAAATAAGCCCGCTGCCAGTGAGAAAATGGAGATGATCAGGCTGCTTTGGAATTTACTGATGCCAAGTTCCCTTTGCATTTCAGGGAGCCCTGGAACTAGCATGGAGTTTCCAAACACAAGCACGATGGGAATTGTAGCGAGTGCAATAAATTCTGAGATTTTACCCTTTGAACTGCCAGAAGAATGCGAGCTTTCAGCAGCATCGCTTTCATTCTTTTCATCAGAATCGCTTGGCAGTTCGATATCGCTAATGAAGCTGATGTTCAGTTTTCTTTTTTTGGTCTTTTCCATAATTTCGCTCCTCGGACTGGAAGTTCGTTGAAAAAAGAAAATTGCTTATTTTATTATGCTTTCTAATTATCACCACATCGTGAATATCTATTCGGTTATTTATGGGCACTCCTTACGGTTCGCTCAATATACTGTAGTAAATTGACATCAAGGATGCTGGTTGAGAGGAGAAATTACATGAGGGCGATACAAATTATTCAAGGGAACGACCATTCGTTGGAAGCATCAAACATTAATGTTGTCATTGATGTAATACGAGCTTTTACCGTGGCACATTATGCTTTTATAAACGGGGCACAAGGTATCATGCTTGCAGGCACTGTAGACGAGGCTTTGCGTATTAAAAAACGTTTCCCACAGTATGTATTAGCAGGCGAAATAAAGGGGCTGCCCATTCCTGGGTTCGAAATCGACAATTCACCTGCACGTTTACAAGCCTTGGACCTTGATGGAAAAATGCTGATCCAGAAAACAACCAATGGAGTGAGGGCAACCTTAAATTCGTTGAATGCCGAACATGTTTTTGTTACAGGATTCTCTAATGCTAGAACAACAGCAGCCTATATAAAGAGGAGTTTATTAAAAGAGGAGAACATGACTATTAATTTAATCGCCTCGCATCCATCAGGGGATGACGACTTGGCATGCGCAGAGTATATGGCGGAAATTCTCCAAAGTTCCGATCGGGTATCGACAGATCAAGCTATTACACGGATTCAACAGTCAGCGGCAGCAGAAAAGTTTTACGACGATGAAAGACCGGAATTTTTACGCGAGGATATTTCTTTTTGCACTAAAGAGCTGCCTTCCGATTTTGTAATGAAAGTGAATGATCATCATGATATTCCATTGATTGAAAGGGTAGAAGTAGATAACAACGCCATATAAGTAACGAAATAGGCATGTCCTAAAGGTGCCGAGCGTTTTTTTGCTATAACGACATCAACTGTTTTCTATTAAATGTTGACAATTTTTAACATAATAAAGATAATAATAGTAACACAGGAAAAGGAAGGGGGAAGCCTTGAAGTAGCTTCTAGTAGATTGGAGTAGGTATGTAAGGACCCGGTTCCCTATACACATTAACCTTTAAAGGAGTGTAGTCATGTTCGATAATATCGTAGATATTTTGTGCTCTATCAAAGATGATCAGCCAGAACTCCGCCAATCCCTATCCCCCCAAACGGATCTAAACAACGATATAGGTCTTGATTCCCTACAAATGATCCAATTTATGCTCAAGGTAGAAGATCAATTAAACGTGGTCATTGATTATGATCAATTCGATTACGAACATCTCCGTTCGATCGACGCTTTTATTACTTTTCTGATAAGCTGCCAGCCACAGGCGCAGCCAGTATATGAAGATGTCAAGCAGTGAACCTGGTGTGATTCCAAAAATCATTATGGGTACGTTTGACCCTGAAACCCGTTGGAGAGATTCGGATCTGACCCGGCTGCCCGCTATGCCTGACAAGGACCGAGAAGCGATTGTACTGTGTATGGACGAGCTGCTTTTTCCATTTTGTGAACCTCATGATGTACTTTATAGTCGCTGTAGAATCGATCCCGCGCTGCACGAATACCTAAACGGACTCAACTTTTCCTTTCAAACGCGCTATCTCTATGATTTGAACAATGAGAAGATGCCTCTTCCTGGGCCAGATGTTTTCAAGCAGTGCATGTTCAGGCTTGCGGCCGATCAAGCTCAGAATTTCACATCAGATAACAGGGTGCTGCAAACGGTCGGTTCGGATTATCTTGAGAACGCAGTCTTGCCGAGATCGATCTCACCTATTAACGTTCCTGGAGATTTACAGCAGACGCTATTACCGGATGAATTCGTATCCACCCACGCCATGCATATTCTGTCTCCTTACGCCATTACGGCTGATACACTAGCTTACCAGCACACTGCTGGACCATTTGGACCTTTGCCGGATCTTGAAACAGTTGTACGCGTTAACTCCAAGCTGTACTCCAATCAGCTCCTGGCTAGAATTGGCGAGAAAAGCTACGGCACGGAAGCGAACAGCGCAGCGGAAATAGTGGCAGCTGGCAATATACTTCTAAAGCACGGGCCGTATCTGTTGAAAGATCCATTTGGAGTTTCAGGGAAGGGGAACCTGCTTATTGAGAGCGAAGCCATGCAGCGAATAATAGCCAAGCATCTGCTTGCACAGGAGGCTGGCGGATTGCGATCTCAATTCTTGCTGGAGCCGCTGCTGCACAAGGAGATCGACTTTAGTTCGCATTGGTTCATTCGAGAGGATGGTAAGAGGGAGTTTATCTCCGTTCAGCGGATGATGAATCACCAGCAAAATTACAGCGGGTCTATCAAAGCTGATGAAGATGTACTCCGCATGCTGGAGGACGCCGGCTATTTCAACGTAATTGACAAAGCGCTCCGGCTACTGGCGGAGGATGGCTACCACGGCTTCGTTTGCTTCGACTCAATGATACTCACCGATGGTGAAGTCGTACCTATTGTGGAGATAAACGCCCGCAAGTCCATGGGCCTGATTAACTCGTATCTCGATAAGCATTGGGAACCATACGGGCAGACAGGCTGGCTTACATTTTTGTCCCTCGGTCTTCCGGAGGGATTTACGATCGGGAAGCTGCTGCAGGTACTGGGAAATTCCGGGCTTTTAGTGACAGTCCCTGGGAGTTACGGGATCGTTCCTCTCTCATCCAATACGGTAATGGTAAATGAGATTATAACCCGCCGTCGTATGGCCGAGGGGTTACAGAACAAACGAGGCATGCCGAAAGGAAGGCTGTATGTAGCTGTGCTGGGCCGTGACGATGGACATCGCAGTGAGCTGGTCGAAAGCCTGAGGCAGGTACTCGCCGACATGTCCGTTAAAGTGTACAACTAAACCTGAACAGGGGAGGTACGCATGAATTCATCCAAGGTTGCCTTGCTGGCATCGGGCAATTCGCTAGGTGCATACATTCCCGCCATGCATCTGCATATGTACCTGCAAGTCAGAGGAATCCAGACGGACGTTCATGTGCTGGAGAACTTGTATCACGAAGAAGTCCGGAGTAAGATCCGATCCACCAAAAAAGCATTCCATGCTGATTTTTCCGTTGCCCGCATGGGGCATAAGCTGGCCAAGCCTATCGACAATTCCCTGAATGAGGAGGCAGTTCTGAAGCTGCTGGACGTTTGGAAGAAAGCCGAGGTCACCAGCTTTGCATTGTTTACCGGTTTCTGGTTGCCGATTCTGGAGCGCTACAAGACAGCTATCGGTAGAGCTGTGGACATTCGTTTGATTCGGCTGGATGCGTGGGATACACCGTCCTTCAAGGTACATAAGCATTTGTATCCTAACTATGAAAACGTCTGGTTATATGATCCCTCTGAGTTGTTGCCTAGCAGCTATATTGCTTCGAACGAAACAGAGCCTTTGCCTTATGAGCAGCGATCAGGGCGATTGATGATCCATGGCGGTGGCTGGGGGATCGGGACCTATGCCGGGACTATCTCAGAGCTTCGCCAGCTTGGTTACTGCCTTGATGTAATTGTGTATGATCCTACTGAGGTAGAGGAGGACGATGGAGTTACACGCTACTTCGGAACGATGGCTTCTTGGGATCCGTGGAGCCAGAATGCGCAGGGACATCATACTTTCCCTCCTATGGCACGGTATGTTCGTGAAGGCGGATCTCTTCAGGAGTACCCACTTCGGGATTACGCAGTTTTTACTGACCTGATACGGAACTGTGCTGCAATTATCAGCAAGCCGGGGGGAGCGACTCTGAACGACTCGCTGTCGTACGGAATCCCTTTTGTCATGTTGGAGCCATTTGGAGACCATGAGCTTCATAATTCAACCTATTGGGAAGCCCGCGGTCTGGGTATCCGGTTTTCGGAATGGAAAGGACGGAATTTTTCAGTACATCTTCTAGAGGAGATATGCAGACGTCTGCTTGAGCAACGGTCAAAAATCAACCATTTTGGGAGGAATACCTATGCAGCCGAAAACAGCAGTTACGTTTGACCCACAGACATTCCGTAATATGAAAAGAACTTTGGTTCCGCTGGCGGAAACCGGAAGGAAACGCCGTGAAGACCCAACTTATGCAGCCCCTGTGCCTTACGAGATCGGGATCAAGCTCAATAACGGCTGCAATCTGCGCTGTAAGCACTGCTTCGAATGGAATCCGGACGGCTTCCATCACGGCTTTGCCAGAGAAGTGAAGAATGACGAAATCGAGATTCCGGTCGTGGAGAAGCTGCTGGCCGAAACCAGGGAGCGAAAATCGCGCGTATTCCTGTGGGGCGGTGAGCCTTTATTCTACTCCAAGTTCGATGAGCTGGCCGAGCTGCTTGCCAAGGAAGACCGGTATACGACCATTTGTACAAATGCGATTCTTATTGAGCAGAAGCTGGATTCCATTCTGAAGATGTCAGAAAATCTGGTCATGCTGGTCAGCCTGGAAGGCTTCGAGAAGGAGAATGACGCGATTCGGGGCAAAGGCACGTTCAAGAAAGTGATCCATGCCATACAGCTGCTGCTCGACTTGCAGAAGCAGGGCCTGTATAAAGGGAAGGTCTCTGTGGCTTTAACGGTAAATGATCAGATGGTCGGTCAGTTATACAGTTTTATGGAATTTTTCGAAGAAATGGGCGTGGATTCCGTCTATTTCTGCTTCCCTTGGTATATCCCTTCCGGTACAGCGGAGAAAATGGACACCTACTTCGATGCACATTTTCCGCATCTTGCCTCCCGCTTTGCTGACGATCACAAGAACAGCTGGCACTCCTTCACGTTCCATATCTCTCCGGACAATTACGATACACTAATCGAAGAGCTTAAACGAGTCAATTCCCGCGTGTGGAATGTGCGCATCCGCTATCAGCCTGCGCTGGAGCCTGAGGAAGTGGAAGGATTTATCCGAGGCAGCGAGAAGCCGGCCATGAACCGGACGCAGTGCTTCTCTATCTCGAACCGGATGGACGTAATGCCGGACGGCAAAGTGAATCCGTGCAAGTTCTTCCCTGAATTCAGTGTCGGTAATTTGCACGAAGATAGTGTGGCGGATATTTTCCATGGGGAAGATCTTCGAAAACAGCGCGAGGTTTTAGCCTGCGGACTGATGCCGATCTGCTCGAAATGCGTGCTGCTTTACAATAATGGAATTTAAGCGTTAAGACTTCATGCCGGCCAATCAGGCAAACAGGCAGACGTTCAGGAGGAGCGGAAATGGACTTTATCCGTGTACGGGAGCTGCACAAAACGTTCGTGTATTACCGGAAAGGAGCGGGGCTTAAAAATTCGCTGAAAAATTTATTTGCCCGCAAGGCGTTGGTGAAGGAAGCGGTTAAATCCGTTTCCTTCGACATTGGCCCGGGTGAGTGCGTCGGGTTTCTCGGTCCCAACGGAGCAGGTAAGACCACAACGCTCAAAATGCTGTCGGGCATTCTGTATCCCACAAGCGGGGAGGCGAATGTGCTCGGCTATGTGCCGTGGGAGCGGAAGAACGAGTTCAAACGGCTTTTCTCCATCGTTATGGGTCAGAAAAACCAGCTTTGGTGGGACCTTCCCGCCAGCGAGTCGATATATTTGAATAAATGTATTTACGATGTGGATGATGATGTTTACCGCCGGAGTCTTGCCGAACTTTCGGAAATGCTTGAGGTGGAGGAGCTTCTGGATGTGCAGGTGCGCCGACTGTCCCTGGGTGAAAGGATGAAAATGGAGCTGATCGCCGCCCTGATTCATCGCCCAAGGCTGCTTTATCTCGATGAGCCAACGATTGGCCTCGATTTCCCTTCCCAGAAGAAGGTCAGAGAGTTTCTAAAATACTATAATGAGCAGTTCGGCGCGACGATCCTGCTGACGAGCCACTACATGAAGGATGTAGAGGATCTGTGCAAGCGTACGATCATCATTAACGAAGGAAATCTTCTGTATGACGGGGAGCTTCACAAAATCAATGATCTTTTTAACGAGCAGAAAATTATCAGGCTGCATTTCTCCGAGCCGGTTGCTGAGCAGCGGTTGGCCAAATTCGGAAAAATCGTCAGTGGAGACGAATACAATGTTGTCTTGGAGCTGCCGAAGCACCGTTTAAAGGAAGTGTCGCGTGCCGTGCTCGATTCGTTTCCAATCGTTGACTGGACGATCGAAGACGTACCGATCGAGGAAAGCATCTCCATGCTCTATCGCAAGGAATCCGTCGGATGAATAGACGAAAATTGTATACGGCTGTTTTTTCAATGGGCGTCCAGCATTCGATGGAATATCGTGTTCACTTCTTTCTCGGTCTTATCGGGGCTATGTTTCCCATTCTTGTCCAGTATTTCATCTGGACGGCAGTGTACCAGCATTCCGGTCAGGATGCGCTGTTCTCGTATTCGTATGGTCAAATTATTATGTATACGATATTGGCAGGGCTGGTGTCCAAGCTCATTGCGACTCAGTTCGAGCATCAGATTGCCGATGATATCAAGAATGGGGGACTTAACAAATATTTGATCAAGCCGATTAGCTACTTCGGGTATCGACTGATTTCCTTTTTCGGCCAGAAGGCGATTTATTATGGAATCACCGTTATGCTGCTCGTCGGAATCATCTGGTTCGCTGCTTCCGGGGGCGTACTCAAGGTCGAGGCCGTACGGCTGGTCTTGTTTGCGATCACACTATGGGGTGCGCTTTTACTCAATTTTCTGATCGCTTACTGCATCTGCGCCAGTGCATTTTATCTGCATGAAATCTCATACTTTTTTGTGATTACAAGTCTGCTCGTCAATATTTTGAGCGGAGGCATGTTTCCACTTGAGATTTTCGGAGATTCAGTTGTGAAGGCACTTCAGTACACACCGTTCCCCTATACGATCTATTTTCCGGTCAATGTCCTTAGCGGTAAAACGGAAGTTGCGGCAATGTATCAAGGGCTGCTTATCCAGTGTGGGTGGATTGTGTTGTTCTTCTTGCTATCCCGTTTCGCATGGCATGTTTCCATGAAGAAATATTCGGCAGTAGGGGGGTAGCGGACAATACATATGTTAAAAATCACGCGGAAATACATGCGTCTGTACGGTTTATTCATCAAAAATTGCCTCATCGCCCAGATGGAGTTTCGGGGTAATTTTATGATGAGCCTGATTGTGGAATCCGTCTATCTGCTCGCCAAGCTGTTATATGTTCTCGTTGTGTTCCGTACCGATCTTCATGTAGACGGTATTCCCCCCGAAGGGCTGCTGCTATTTATCGGTATGCACACCGTGATGACCGGAATTTATGTGGGCGTGTTTTTTACAAACTTCATGAAAATTCCGGAATATATTAAGGATGGATCACTTGATTTAATGCTGACAAAGCCGGTTTCCCTCCAGTTTATGGCTTCCTTGCGTTACGTTGATCTTGCGCTGCCCATACCTGATATTCTGGTTGGGTTCGTCATGATCGGGATTGGATGGCATGCTATGGATATTCCGCTGACGTTCTTGCAGCTTGCTGGATTTGGCTTGCTATTATTTATCGGGGTTATCATCACCTACTGTCTGATGATCATCCCGGCACTGCTTTCATTCTGGTTTGTTCAGACTGGCTCTGTGTCGGAGATTGCTCATTCCGTCTGGGACGCCAACAACTTCCCCATGGCGATTTACCCGGCCTGGGTCCGCCGAATCGGGACCTTTGTTATTCCATTGTTCCTTATTACCAATTTCGGACCTATGTTTCTGCTCGGGCAGCTTAACTGGCTCTATGGGGGACTGGCTTTGACCGCTTCGCTTGTGCTCTTCGCAGTTGTACGCCTGCTATGGAATCAGGCTGTGAAGGGGTACAGCAGCGCGAGCAGTTAGATGAGTTTTCGAATCACTTGTCAGAAGGGGGAGAAATCCATGAACGCAGTTCAGCTTCCAATCCAAAATCCGCCGCTTAAAGGGTTCTTGCGCTGGGCTTATACACTTTCGATCACCAGCGCCCATGAAGAAACGATTCCTTGGTATTACAGCAATTTTATCCAGTTATCTTGCAAAAAGGACTTTCTAGAGGACGGCAGACAGTACTATATTGATTTTTTTCGTGGCAAACCTAATGAACTGAATTTCAATAATCCCTTTCTTCTTACCTGTTCCGTCAATTATACGATTCTGGAGAATTTGGCATTAGACGCCTGGCCACAATTCTTCGCGGATCAGATCCGCAGCGGTTACTACTGTGTCGTGTTTCTGGACGAATCCAAGCTGTCGCCAGCGGCCTCCTATCAGAGAGATCCGTTCCCCCATCATCTTTTTCTATACGGTTTCGACTGGGAGGAGAAGGTCTTCAATGCTTCCATGTTTGACCATACCGGAGTTTATCGCAATGTGCAGATCCCGTTTCAGGAGTTCCTGGAGGCGGTCCAGTCCATTAGGCATCTTCTACAGGACAGCCTCACGGCCGATCATCATACGTATTTTTACAAATACGAACCGCATGTTTCTTATTCTTTCGATAAGATGGCCGCGATCGACCAATTGCGCGATTACCTTAACGGGGAGACTCATTTAAACCGGATCAATTACAACTTTGACAATAAGGAAGCTTTTGGAATTAACGTATACAGCTATTTGCAAATGTACTTTGATGCTGTAGAGAGCAATGATCCAAGGCTCGGTGAGCGAAACGATGTAAGACATCTTCATGCGCTCTGGGAGCACAAAAGAATGATGAGTGAGCGGATCGAATACTTGGTCGAAGAGGGGATGATCCCCTACGATGAAGAGCTTGTGGAGGGTTACAGGGATATAACCAAAAGAGCGATGAAGCTGAGGGATCAATACATACGGCATGAAATTCGCGAAGACAAGGAAGTATTTGAGAAGCTTAGGCTTAGGTTCGAGCAATTCCGAAATGAAGAGCCTGCTCTATTGAAAAAATTGATTACACTGCTCGAAGGCTGAAATCTCGAAAATCATGTTATCAAACCCAGTTGCATTATGACTGGGTTTGTTTTGCTGGTTATGAGTACGCAAACTATTCAATTATACAGCGTGTAATAGCATAATCTTTGAATTTTTACTAACCTTTCATTGAATTAAGGTGTTTACATTTTGTACCTATTCAAAAGTTTAACTTACAGCCGAAATGCCTCAGCATGGATCGTTTCGATAATAATCAACAGATAATTCTGTATAAAGGAGTGATATAAGTTGAACACAAAAGGAGGGGGGTTAATCATAATATGTTGTTCTTTGATGTTAGGCGGAGCAATATGGGCTGGTATTATCATTAAACATACTGATGCGAATAGCCCAAGTCTGGAAGAGAAGCTTGAAAGTGCATATTACGAAAACCACCAAAATTTAGAAGACACGGCTGTTCAGCAAGTACTATACGAATTAGAACAAAAGGGAAAGTTGATTGCTCAATTTGAGAATTCCCTGTTGGAAGCTCAATCTCAAGATTTAAATGGGGAGTCAGTGCATAGAGATTCGCTGCTTCATATGTTTTATGAAGAAACTAATAAATTAAATCAAGAGCTCTATACAGAAATGTTTAAGTAATGAAATATGACTTTGCTCGAATGAGATTTACAATAAACGTCTCCAAAGAGGCGTTTTTTTATTTTTTTGTGAACCAAACAAGGTCTTAGATGATCTAATTAGAAATAGCTTTGAGAGGAAAGGGGGTCCATGTGTGAATATATCTGAGAAAGCACAGCTTGCCAAACAAGGAGATAAGGAAGCTTTTGTTTGTTTGATTCGAGCTGTTGAGCGGAATCTATTTATTGTAGCTAGGTCTATCGTTAAAAATGAGGCTGATTGTGCTGATGCGATGCAGGAGACCATAGCCAAAGCCTTTTCTAATATACATACATTGAAAGAACCTGCTTATTTTAAAACTTGGATTATACGAATATTGATCAACGAGTGTAATCGAATGATTAGAAAAAAGAAGCGTGTGCATCCCGTCCCTTATGATATGAGAAACACAACATATACCAGCGAATATGAACAAATCGAGCTGTTTGAAGTCATAGATGAACTGGATGAACAGCTTCAAACGATTGTGACGCTATATTATATAGAGGATTTATCCGTCAAGGAAATAGCCAAAGTGTTGGAAGTTTCCGAAGGGACCGTAAAATCACGTTTATACAGGGCCAGACAGAAATTGTCCGAGCTCGCCCTGGGGGAAGGAGAGGCCAAATATGGATCATCATGAACGAGTTGACCGTGATCTTAAACAATTCTTAAAGACGAAATCACAAAACATGGCTATCCCAGATATCGTACAGCACGCGGTGGACAACGCACTTTCCTCACTACCTGAGTCAAATGTCAAACAGAGAACCACCCTTAAACGTTGGAGATGGACTGCGGCAATTATGGCCCTCATTGTCCTCCTAGGTACAGTTTCATTTTTTACAGTGCCGACATTTGCACAAATGGTCAGGTCTTTATTCGCCAAGGACTACACGGATATCGGGCTATTGCGTGCGCAGGAACTGGGGCTGGTATATGATCCTCATATTAAAGTGAAGGACGAAGGTTACAAGCTGGTGATAAACGAAGCTGTTGCGGATCCTACCCGCGTGACGATGGCTCTTCAACTTTTTGATAAAAAAGGGGAGCATGATCGTAACAAGCTGGTCTTTGTTGATCCCAACAATATTACGATCAAAGATGATCATGGTAATGTAGTGGGCAGCATGTACGATATGGGGCTCACGAATGACTTTTATTATATGGTTGCTTTCTTTAGTAAGCCACTGCAAACCGACAAGATCACGATTGAAGGAAATATTAGGACGCTTGGATATCAGAAAGAACCTTTAATAGAGGGGAATTGGGATTTTAGTTTTGACATGGATATGAAAGAAGCCAATAGGCAGACGCAAATAGAAAAACTGTCTGGCAGCTATACAACGCCGCATGGCATGACCATCACATTAAAGAGGCTGACGAGAATGGTACAGGGTGTGCGTTTCGAACTGGAGACTGAACTGGATGATACAGCTATGGCGAGATCACCCGGTGATCTATGGGAAAAGCAGATGCTGAGCTTTCATTTCGAAACGATGGAAGGACAAGAAATTTATTCGGTAAACCCGAGAAAAGAGGGTTACAAGGACAGCCTGATGACATCAGAACATCAAGTAATAGGCAACGGGAAGATGCGTTGGAGCTATACTTTTAAATACCTACCTGAACATGAGTCGTACCGCTTTGTTTTGGATGCATATTCTGTGGCGGAGAAAGACGGAAGCAGGATTTCCTTTAAGCCTTCAGAGCTGACGGAGCCCAAAACTTTTGACATATTGAAAGATAGAGTGGAGCTGGTTGGGACTTCGCTTGAAGCATCACTAAGCGGTGATAGCACATATGAAACGGTTATCACACTCTACGGTGAATTGGAAAATGAAGCCACCTATGAGGAGTGGAATGCATATGATCCAGCAGGCAAATCGTATGAAATAAGCTTAAGGGGCGGGTATTCATTCGTAAACACACTACCAGATAATTGGAGAGAGGGGTTGATCAGCATGGGGGACCGCTATACACAGCAGCCTATAGAATTTCGGGTTCAGGGTTTAGAGCAGATTCCAGAGGAACTTACCCTCGTAAGAGAAGTAGTGGATAAACGGTACAAGGACCCGGACTGGTCCGTATTGCTAAATGAGCAGGAATAACCGACTACGATGCAAGTTCTTGTTGAAGCCGCGGTGAACGCGGCTTTTTCGCATTTAAGAAAATACATAATTGACGAACAGTTAGTTAAGTGTATATATTATATATATACGGTATATACTGATTGAAAACAGTGAGGTGAAGGACATCAACATCATATTATCCAACGCGTCGAGCGATCCCATCTATATACAAATTATGAATCAGATCAGACAAAGCATCTTGAGCGGAGAAATGGTTGCAGGAGACAGTCTGCCTTCCATTCGCCAGCTAGCCAAAGATTTGCAGGTAAGCGTTATTACGACGAAGCGTGCTTATGAAGAGCTCGAGAAAGAGCAGCTTATTGACTCGGTCGTTGGAAAGGGTTGTTTCGTGTCCGGGGCAAATAAGGAGTTTATACGTGAGCAGCGGATGAAACGCTTGGAAGAGAAGATGATGGACATTATTAATGAAAGTAAGGAGCTGCTTATGACCAAGCAGGATGTAATTGACCACCTGACTTTATTGTTCGAGGAGGAATGAAGCTATGAATGCAATCGAAATACGAAATTTAACGAAGGCATATCCCTTATTTAAAGTAGAGGATGTATCTTTGGATGTGAAGCAAGGTTTTATCACGGGCCTTATTGGACCGAATGGCGTAGGCAAAAGCACTTTGATTAAGATGATGCTTGGCATTGTCCGTCCCGACGCGGGAAGTGTGAAGATCCTGGGCTGCGAGATGCCTAAACATGAGGTCGACATCAAGCAGCGTGTCGGCATCGTCTCAGATGACTGTTTCTATTATGAACATCTTACGATTCGAGACACGATGAAGATGATTTCACCTTTTTACAAGAATTGGGATAATAAGAGATTTCACAGGTATCTTGATCAATTCGAGTTATCTCCTAAGAAAAAGGT
The DNA here is from genome assembly GCF_001277345.1 of Paenibacillus solani. Taxonomy (GTDB): domain Bacteria; phylum Bacillota; class Bacilli; order Paenibacillales; family Paenibacillaceae; genus Paenibacillus_AQ; species Paenibacillus_AQ solani. The sequence goes on along the minus strand of NZ_LIUT01000001.1, from coordinate 2,422,528 downwards.
TCAAGATCTGTCTAAGGGCATGAAAATCAAGCTATCCCTTGCTCTAGGGTTATCCCATGAGGCGGAGCTATTAATAATGGATGAGCCGACCTCTGGACTTGATCCCATCTTTAGAAGGGAGATGCTTGATCTGCTTACAGATGTGATGCAGGACGAGAGAAATACCATTATATTCTCGACGCATATTACGACGGATTTGGACCGCATCGCTGACTACATCACCTTCATAAATCGTGGGAAACTCGTATTTCATGAAGCGAAAGAAGAGGTGTTTGAGAAATACGTCATCGTGAAAGGAGACCGACAGCTGCTTGATCAGGATATTCGAAGTAAATTTATAGGTATTCGTGAGACACCAGTCGGTTTTGAAGGCTTACTGGGTGATAAGGAAGAGGCTGAACAGTTGTTTGGCCGTTATGCTGTCTTGGAGCAACCTTCCCTGGAAGATATCATGTATTTTACTGCCAAGGGAGGTGCTGTTCATGCTTAATTTACTTCGCAAGGACTTTATCGCTTTGAAAAGCTCATTATGGACAATTATTCTCTACCTGGCTGTGTTCAGCTTCACTTTCATACCCAATGCTGAGATGTCTATATACTTTGTAGGTATTTATACAGCCTTTGGCGCCATTATTCTCACAACGATGATCGATATCAAAAACCATAACCATCAATTTCTGATCACACTGCCGATTAACCGGAAACAGATCGTGCAAGCCAAATACATAACAGCAATCCTGTACACAATCTTGGCCGTAGTAGCTTCTTATGGGATTCATTGGCTCGCAAAACTTGCATTTCCACAGCTTGACAAACCGGACTATTCATTATGGGTTATTTTGATTTCAATCGGAATCGTGCTTGTTCTCATTGCTGTCTATATGCCGCTATTTTACACACTCAGCAAAAAAGGAGCCGGCATTATCAATGCCATATTCTTAATAGCCTTAATAGTTCTGGCACAGCCTGCTGCCAAGCTTATACAGATAATAAACGAACAAGATGTCGTCAGTACTCAAACATGGCTTCTGGTACCAGCAGGCGTTTTACTGTTATTCATTGCTTCATATTTCTTAACGATCAGTCTGTTTACTAGAAAAGACTTATAGGGTCATACACGATGTTATCTTGGATGTTAAGTTACTGATTGATAATAAGAGCATTAAGAGTTATACGAAGTCGCCTGAATAGGCGGCTTTTTTGTATTCTTATGCTCAGATAAACAAGGTTGTAATCATGGAGTGCAACTAAAATCAAAAGAAATCCGTTTATGTAAATATAGGGAAGTTTATAAATATATAAGACACCAACATAGCAACAGAAAGCGAGGGGTTGAAATGACGTATAATGGACATATCATCGTTTTTGTTAAAATATTTGCAGCCATTGTTTCAGCCATTGCATTCACTTTATATAGCTCTTGGAAAATTTACACACCCGTCGCCGAAAGGCTGCCGGACACGGACTATTCTTCTTTTAGCGGCCTATTTGCAATTAATTTTGCGCCCAACTTTGTCATATTTATCATATTAGGTGTCATCTTATCACCTATGATTGATCGCTTCATTTATAAAAAGTTTGGGTTGAGAGGGATTAAAGCGATTCTTACCATTCTATTGGCTTATTTGTTGCTGGGTGTTGGTGGAGGTGCACTTGTAAGTATATTCTTTTATAAATTTCATTTTGTCTATCACTACATTGTTGTTTCCTTATGTAGTGTTCTGATCTTCTTATTCTTTCAAACGGTGTTTCAAATTTTCTTATATAAAATGGTTAAACATTAGGATTTAGACAGCCGCACATGGTGAGCGGCTGTTTTTACTATTTCGGTTATTTTCTTAACTTACTTGGCAATGGTATGTGTCTAATGGACTCAATGGGGTGATATAGTAGCATCCATGGACCTGAGAAACGCATAACCTCCTTGATCTTTTGACGATAGTCCGGCTTGTAACAGTGAATGGGGCATTTGGCACAAGCTGTTTTCTCCTCACCAAATTTACACAGGGATAGTCTCTTAATTGCATAATCATTTAAGTCCTGACAGTCCACGCAGAACCCTCTATGATGATGTTTTTTCTTACAATATATACGAATCATTTTTGCTACAATTTCTTGTTCTCTTCGAATTTTAGGACCCTCGTTTAACTTCCGCCTTACTTCTTTAGTCATATTTGAAAGCACCCTTTCAAAAAAATGGATTATATACCCAATATAACATCAAACTATTTAATAGATTGGGGATGTCTTCTACAGTTTTATGTCTTTAATGGATTAGGTATCATCCGGCGAATTGGCACTCTTAGTCCAAGCCAGACCTTGTGAAATGAGACAAAAAAGCCGATACTGAGCTTCTAAAGGCCTAGACAAAGAGGTCACATTTATCGGATACAGCCCGTCAAGATTTTATAGACGAAAAGAATCATTTTTCCGGGAAATTTGCTGAAATGGGTATACGCCGAGTGCTGTATATAATACGATCAGACAAAGTATTTATTGAACAAGGTGTGATCTTAACGTTAATTGGAGGGATAATCCATGAAATTATTAAAGATAATGTTACTTTTGTTTGGAGGCTTATGCTTGATGGGTATGGGCTGCACAGATCGGAATACAGAGCCGGAGGTAACGCTTGGGCAAAGCGAGAAAAGCGGCGACGATATCCGCATTCCACATAATGAACGGCTGCACTTATCCACAGATAAGAAATGGATCGAACAGGAGGGTCATCAATCAGATTTGATTCGATTGCAATGGACGGCAGAAAGGGCCAAACCGGCGATCGTATGGGTTGACGAGAAAGGTAAGGATAAGACAGCAATTATTTCTCACGACAAGGCTAACAATCCGGAGCAGCACGACCATAAGCATATTTCTTTTGAGACGACTATGTCGCCGACAGGTCAATATGCGAATCAGTTGTTCACCCGTTTTGAGATTCCCTTTGATACTGACATCAGTGAAATACGCACTCATTCCTCCAACTTCAATGTAATGAGTGGAATCTTACGGGTCGCGGGTGAAAGTGAGACCAACCGAGACATTCAGTTTAGTGTATCCGGTGAAGAAAATGAGACGACACCAAGATGGGCAATCCGGGCAGACAGTACAAAGGAATCCGGGAAAAATACAGGAGCCGACTTGCAGTTCATTCGTTACAGTGACGATGGTGAAGTGGTCGATTCCCCGTTAACCATACAGCGGAGTGATGGGAACGTCGGGATAGGCACAAATGACCCAGACACTAAACTCGATGTAAATGGGGACAAGCTTCGCATTCGCGACAAATATACTCCCGCTTCCTCCATTGCTGCCTGCAGCCAAGGACAGATGGCGTGGGACGACCAATATGTATATGTTTGTGTTGCTCAGAATAGCTGGAAAAGGACAGAACTATCCTCTTGGTAATTGCTATGAATGTATAACTTGCATTTAAGGAGGTTCATATCATGAGTATTGAATCGGAACTCTCTTCTCAAATATACCGGCTGGAGGAATTACATAATAATTTTGCAAATGGTGATTACGAAGAGTTGAACTCTTTATATTCAGATGAATTTCAAGGTATTCTGTACATGCCATCAACAGGAAAGATTGAGATCTACAACGCTGAACAAATCAGAAAAGGCAACGAAGATGCCGCACACTATTACCAAGGAAAGAACATAAAGTTTATTTTCTCGGGATTAACAATCGTTACCCAAGCAGTGGATCAGGCAGCAGTTTCATACGAGGTTTCCCACCTGAATGATTCTAAAATCGTGCGCGCCATTTCACTCGAAGTTTGGAAAAGAGTAAACGGGGCATGGAAAATGATTCGCTGGTATGAGGAAAAGGGAGAGGCATTATAAATAAACGTCGTTTCTTGAATGAACGGAACCATGGTATGACAACATAAGGAAGTGGTATGCATCCTAATTACCAAAGGAGGACCTCTGCATGGCTCACCAGAAGAGAAGGAAAGAAGCTGCCTGGAAGTCGCGTAAGCAAGAACAGCACCCTCATGGTAAAATCAAATCGCTCAAGGAGTTATCCAGCGAGTAGGAAGAGGAGTATACCGCTTGCAGAGAAGGACTGTCGGAGAAAATTTACCGACGGTCCTTCCTGTTTTATTGTGGCAGATCAGAAATACCCACTGTGTATTTACTTTATTAAAATTCATCTGCATCTTTGATCTCAAACTCTGCAGCCAATCTTGCCGATACGTCGGTCATGTATCCTTCTATCTGCTTTACGATCCGATATTCTCCAGGCTCAAGCTCGTGAGGAAAGCTAACCGCTTCTTGGTGTGATTCGCCGGGTTTTAATTGGAACCCCATAGAAGGGACGGCGCGACCGTCAGGCAACAGCATCCATCCTTCTGAAACCTTTTGATAAATAGAATACCCGTAGCCAAAATACAGATCTGTTGGACCCGCATTGTAAAGAGTTAGCTCCGTTTGGTTTGAACCCTTAAGAGGTTGTTTTACAGTCAGGCGAGCGCTGAGTTTAGTCGGTGGAACAAAGATAGGAGTGATCATGGTATCCTCAACATCACCCTGAGGAGAAATAATTTCGATACTGAGGAGATAGTTTGTATTCGGGTATTCTGGGATTTTGTATGAGAAATCAAGGCGTCCATCAATTGTATTATTATAGTCAGCCACGTACTCTGTTATCAGCTGAAGTCGTTCACCGTCAGTGGCCCGTCTTGTAATTTGAAAACGCACAGATCGCCCAGCTGGAATCTTGCCTAGAGCAGCTCCTACCTCACTCCCAGCCAGCGCTTCTTCCGAAGTATAGGAAGTGATGAGGTTAAGCCCGTCCTCCCCCTTAAACCATTTTCCGGTCATGGGATGGTATTCCTTCGCAGCAGATAGCGCTTGGTCCCGAGGGATTTTAGCAGAGTTATATACTTTATCCGGATTGCCTACTGTATCAGCTAAATGAGCAACAGCCGCATCCATGTGTACGGTTGGAGCCTTCACTTCAGGCGGATTTGATTTGCTCTCACAGCCTAACAATACAAGGACGAATGCCATAATTACAACTAGCTTTCGCATAAAAAATCCCTCCTTACTCAATAGACGCCTCACGTAGGGAATAGTTGCAATGAACTAAAGAGATGAATGTCCTTACTTTCCCGAATTGACAATACTCCTTATGAATCCCTATACTGCTAGAGTATAATTAGTATGAATAACACTGGGCATATAGGATATAAGATTGATGGTTACAATAAAACAGGAATGAATATAGAGGAAGGAAGTGCAATACGATGGATTTCGAAACGGTAATGCTTGAACTGGAAGCGCTCGGAAAGGAACGAACCAAAAAGATATACATAAGCAATGGTGCACACGAGCCGCTTTTTGGAGTAGCTACTGGTGCCATGAAGCCGCTCGCAAAGCAGATCAAGAAAAACCAACCCTTAGCGGAGCAACTGTACGCTACTGGCAACTACGATGCTATGTATTTTGCCGGCGTTATTGCGGACCCACAATTCATGACGGAGGCAGATTTTGATCGTTGGATCGATGGAGCGTATTTTTATATGCTGTCAGATTATGTGGTTGCTGTGACTTTAGCAGAAGCAGATATTGCTCAAGCAGTGGCCGATAAATGGATTGCAAGCGGTGAAGAATACAGAATGTCGGCAGGGTGGAGCTGTTACTGCTGGCTTTTGGGAAATCGTAAGGATACTGAATTTGATACGAACAAGATTGCCAGTATGCTTGAGCAGGTGAAAAATACAATCCACCAATCTCCCGACCGCACGAAATCATCTATGAATAATTTTATATATACCGTAGGAATTTCTTATTTACCACTTCATGAAAAGGCAGTTGAAATAGCTAAAGCTATAGGTCCGGTTGAAATCAATCGGGGCGAGAAGAAGAGCAGCACATTGAATGCTTATGGCAATATTCAAAAGGAAGTAGATAAAGGGAGACTAGGTTTTAAACGCAAATATGTAAGGTGTTAATCATAGAAGAGATTGATTTGAGAGCCGCATTTGATGCGGCTTTTTTTGTTTTATACATATAAAGTTATTCTTTGCGCTCTTTGGTAACAGGATTTTACTGATCAGGAGGTTTGTTATAGTTATGGACTTGTCAAAATTTAAATTATGGACCTTTAAACACAATCCAATGTGCTTTAAGATCTAAGTGATCATTGACAAACTTAGAGGAGAGAGAGGTTTTAGTCATGGGCAATCTCGTTGAAGAAAATCTCAAAACGGTGAGACAGCAGATGGAGTTGGCTTGCCAAGCCTCTGGGCGCAATATAGAGGACGTGAAATTGCTGCTGGCGACCAAAACCGTGCCGCCTGAAAAAATGCAAATGGCTATACAAGCGGGTGAAACCTTATTTGGGGAGAACAAAGCTCAAGAGCTTCGGGATAAATTCCCGCTTATACAAGAGGACGATGGGGTGGAGTGGCATTTTATCGGGCATTTGCAGACGAATAAGGTAAAGGAAGTTGTCAAATATGTTACGCTCATTCATTCGCTGGATCGTTTAAAACTGGGGCAGGCGCTGCACCATCAGCTCCTCAAAGAGAATAAGACCATGGATATTCTGGTGCAGATCAACACGTCCTACGAAGAAAGTAAATTTGGTGCTGCTCCGGAAACGGCAGTGGAGTTGGTGGAACAACTAGCACAGTTGGAAACGTTAAATGTGAAAGGCTTAATGACGATTGGCAAACTGAATGCTACAAACGATGAGACCCGGCACTGCTTCCGCTTATTAAGATTGATTCAAGCACAGGTAATGGAGAAAAAGCTTCCAAGTGTAGAGATGGACATCCTTTCGATGGGCATGTCCGGTGATTTCAAGGTGGCCATCGAAGAAGGAGCTACCATCATCCGCGTGGGAACAAGCATATTTGGCCAGCGTTACTTGCCGGACAACTATTACTGGAACGAGAACGTACTTCAGGGCGATTAAGAGAAAGGCAGGAGAACGCTAATGAACACAATCAACCCACCGCTGCGCGGCAAAGATATAATATCGCCGACCATTGCCGCTTTAATATCGGTCATTGTCAACTACGGAGGTACCTTTATTCTTGTGTTTCAGGCTGCTAAAGTTGCTGGTTTAAGTCCTGAAATGACCGCTTCATGGATATGGTCGATCTCCATCGGCGTAGGGATCACCGGAATATGGCTAAGTTATCGCTACCGGGAACCCATCATTACGGCTTGGTCAACACCAGGCGTAGCTTTTCTTGTATCATCATTAGCGGTAACCCCTTATCCCGAAGCTATTGGTGCATACATAGTCTCTGCTATAGGATTTATCATACTCGGAATATCCGGGATGTTTGAACGTTTTGTACAGCTCATTCCACCAGGGATTGCTTCCGGGCTGCTGGCAGGTATTTTACTGCAGTTTGGTATTTCTGCCTTTGGAGGAGCGCAAATTGATCCACTGCTTGTCGTGGTATTGTTTTCCGCTTATATCTTGCTAAGACGGTTTACCTCTCGCTATGCGATTGTTGGAATACTGACCATTGGACTTATCTATTTAATTGGCATGGGAAAAGTCGATTTCAGTTCAATTCAATTGGCAATCGCATCCCCGATATTTGTCGTCCCGGAGTTTTCGTTTCATGCTCTACTAGGCGTTGCTTTACCGCTGTTTATCATAACCTTAACTGGTCAATACATGCCTGGAATGCTCGTGTTACGGAATGACGGATTCAAGACGAGTGCAAATCCGATCTTGACCATAACGGGTTTAGGTTCGCTCCTTGCAGCCCCATTCGGCTCGCACGCTTTTAATGTAGCAGCTATCACTGCAGCGATATGTACAGGAAAAGATGCGCATGCGGATTCGAACAAACGTTATATAGCAGGCATTGCCTGCGGTATTTTCTACATAATTGTTGGCATTTTTGGCGTGACGCTGGCCTCTCTGTTTTTGATTCTTCCAGCGACATTTATCGCGACATTAGCGGGATTGGCACTGCTTGGCACCATCGGCGGAAGTCTCACGGGCGCTTTAGCGGATCCCAAGGGACGTGAGACGGCATTGATTACGTTTTTGGCAACCGCTACGAATGTGAACTTTCTTGGCGTTGGCGGCGCATTTTGGGGACTTGTCGCGGGCTTGACTGCACATCTATTGATCCACGGGAAATATCATAAGAAGCATTTCAGGCCAAGTGGAGTACAGCAAGCCGAACCAAAACAATAGAAGTTGTAAAAATGAATACAGATTACTGAGCTGCTCAAGAGAGGGACGGCGGAAATGCGAGAAGACGCAAGTAAGAAAATAATCTGGCGGTGAAGCCTGGTTTATCCAAGCATCTCCGCCAGACGATGAATGCCTTCATCAATTGTTTCTTCGTCTACTCTGGCAAAACCCAGAACCCAACCTTTACGATCACATTCCAAGCAATATTGACTGAGTGGATAAACACGGATTCCTTGTTCGAGTGCTAGGTTCGTCACGGCTTGTTCATCAAACGATGGGTCAGCCTCAAGCAGCATATGCAGCCCCGTTTCTACTCCGCTTAACGTAAAGTGTTCACTAAGGCCTGTTTTGATGATCGCCTTCGTCATGGCTTCGTGTCTGCGTCGATACACATTGCGAACTCGTCTCATATGGCGCATGAAGTGGCCATGTTCGATAAAATGAGTCAGCGTTATCTGTTCCATGATCGGCAGATGACGATAGGTTAATTCATGGACTCTTGCAAGCTGACGAATCGCTTCCTTGGGGCCAATGATGGCTGATAATCGAATACCTGGAGCAACCATTTTAGAAAAACTCATCATGTACAACGTATTCTGAGGTGACTTACTGAACAAGGTTGGAAGCGGGTCACCGCGATATCGAAATTCACTGTCGTAATCATCCTCAACAATCCAGAACCGATGCCCGGCAGCCAAATGCAGCAATTGCTGCCTGCGTGGTTCCGACATGATGACTCCAACGGCACACTGGTGCGATGGTGTAACAAACACGAGTTTGGATTGAGGGTGAATGTCGTCTACGCATAATCCGTATTCGTCGACCGGAACGGGTACAACTTGCATACGCCGATACTTCATGGCGATCCAGGAAGCTGGGAAGCCGGGATCTTCAACCGAAACCGTATCCCCTTCTTGTAACAGGGATTGAGCGATGAGATCGATGCTATGTTGTGCGCCGGAGGTTAACATGATTTGGTCAGTATCCACATGAATACCCCGTTCAAGTGACAGATAACGTTTAATCTGCTCCCGCAGGGGCAAGAATCCATACGCATCACCGTAAGCCCAACTGTCCAGATCCGTTTCTGCAGAGGTCTGTAAAAATGAGTGTCTCCAATTCTTCTTGAAATGTTCGTCCAAATAAGGCACATGAGGACTGAAATCGATATCTATCTTTCGATTATTCTTGTCTCCGAACCAACTATGTAAATGGCCGATTGAATCGTTTAATATAGGCAATTCGGGGGGGACGGGTCCTTGTGAGGGAGCTTCCTCAGAAGGACGAGTCGCATAGGTCCATTCGCTAACTCTTGTCCCACCGCGGCGAGAGGTTGTGGTATACCCGCGGCTGAATAGCTCCTCGTAAACAATTTGTATGGTTGAACGGGAAACACCAATCAATAAAGCGAGTTCACGGGATGGGAGCAGCAATTCTCCAGGTGGCCATTTTCCGGTCGTAATATTATAGATTGCTTGGTCCAGAAGCTGCTGCCAGATGGGGCGTTTGTCATCTCGGTTAACTTTGAGCATTTCATTCATCACCAGTGTTTCTGCAAATTATGGATTGCTTACTATACAGAGATTTGGATGTTAAATAGCATTCCATTGATTGATATACTAGCATGACAATAGAGCGAAAGGAAGATGATTGTGAAACATTTGGATCAACAAGACAAGGCAGTGGCCCAAGCGATTCGGCAAGAGCTTACACGGCAAAGGGATACAATAGAACTGATTGCATCGGAGAATTTTGTAAGCGAGGCTGTCATGGAAGCCGCGGGTACGGTACTCACCAATAAATACGCTGAAGGATATCCGGGAAGAAGATATTATGGCGGATGTGCGTATGTTGATAAGATCGAGGAGATTGCCATTCAACGCGTCAAAGCACTTTTTGGTGCTGATCATGTCAATGTGCAGCCTCACTCCGGTGCGCAGGCGAATATGGCGGTTTATTTTGCTGCCGTGAAGCCTGGTGACACGATTTTGGGCATGGATTTATCCCATGGAGGCCATCTTACTCATGGAAGTCCGGTGAACTTTTCCGGAAGATTCTATAATTTTGTTTCTTATGGTGTGGAAGAACAAACCGGACTCATTGACTTTGACCAAGTGAGAAAGCTCGCGCATAAACATCTACCGCGAATGATCGTGGCTGGCGGTAGCGCCTACCCACGAACGATCGAGTTTGAGAAATTTGCCCAAATTGCGGCCGAAGTGGGTGCGCTTTTCTTCGTAGACATGGCACATATTGCAGGCATTGTCGCAGCAGGTTTGCATCCTAACCCTCTGCCTCACGCACATTTTGTTACGACCACAACGCATAAAACGCTGAGAGGACCAAGAGGCGGTATTATCATGTGCCGTAAACCATGGGCGCAAGCGATTGATAAAGCGATATTTCCTGGGACACAAGGCGGCCCGCTTATGCATATTATCGCGGCCAAAGCGGTTGCGCTGGGCGAAGCATTGCAACCGGAATTCAAGACGTATATGGAGAAGGTTATCGACAATGCCAACGTATTGGCAGAGTCACTCATGAATGAAGGGTTAACCGTTGTATCGGGAGGAACGGATAATCATCTTGTTTTGGTGGATTTACGCACGATTGGACTATCGGGGAAAGAAGCTCAAATCATTCTCGATGAAGTGGGGATTACAGCCAATAAAAACGCAATTCCTTATGATACGGCAAGCCCGTTAGTAACGAGTGGCATTCGCTTCGGGACACCTGCTATGACTTCAAGAGGACTGGGACCCAAGGAAATGAAAGAGATTGGCCAGCTTATTGGACTTGCTTTTAAGAATACCAACAGTTCGACCGTTAAAGACCAGATAAAGAAAGCGGTACGCGAGATTATATTACAATTTCCTTTATATGAAGGGCTTGAATCATTGGATAGAGCCTAAATTGGTTTGGTTAAGGTACACATGCAAAGTCGCGGAGATCGCGGCTTTTTTATTGTTCACTTTCTATTGTTAACCGAAATTATTAATTTTTTGGTTTACAATCGAAAAAGATCAGTATATCATTTATCCATACCTAGATGTCGACTCTAGTAATTCTAAATCGTAACATCGTATTGGAGGAAACCATGAAGACTAAAGAGATTGTATTTGCCGCATTATTTGCTGCGTTAATCGCTGTAATGGGGTTGATTCCGCCCATTCCGCTTGGATTTATTCCTGTACCCATTACATTGCAGACCCTCGGCGTAATGTTGGCAGGGTGTTTCCTGGGCAGGAAGACGGGATTCATCAGTTTGTTATTATTTATCATTCTGGTAGCCATCGGTTTGCCGTTGTTATCCGGTGGACGAGGTGGGCCATCCGTATTTGTGTCGCCTACGATGGGATATTTTCTAAGCTGGCCATTGGCCGTATTCTGTATCGGTTATGCAACGGAAAAGATATGGTCGAAGTTAAGCATGTGGAAACTGATCGTGATCAACTTCGTGTTCGGTGTGTTACTGATTAGTTTAATCGGTGCTCCGGTAATGGCTCTTATTACAGGAACTTCCATCTGGGCAGGTCTTGTGGGTGCAACAGCCTTCTTGCCTGGGGATTTGCTAAAAGCGGTAGTTGCATCGATCGTAGCGGTTCAATTAAAAACACTCAGCCCGATTGAAGATAAAGTAAACCGTACATAAATTGACCTTCTCAAAACGGTTCATTACATAAATTTTTAAATGGATGTGTTGAGATGAATATCGTACAACCCTTGCTTCATTATGCTAGTAAGTATCCGAACAGAGTGGCATTATCCCATGGTAATGAGGGACGAACCTATTCGGCACTCGTACAGCGTATGAGGCAAATCGCCAAAGGACTCCAACTAGAAGGAATTACCCAGGATAAGATTGCAATTCTATCTGCCAATCGCATCGAATTCGTCGAAGTTTTTCTCGGAGCTATTTATGCGGGATGTGTTCCCGTGCCTCTGGACCCGAAGTGGAGCAGTACACAGATATATTCGGTTATTCAAGAATGCCAGCCGAGAATGATCTTTACAGAGACTAGATTCGTCAAGGATCTAGTCTTCCCCACTGCGGAGTCAGTAATTATAACGTTGGGTGATCAAGGTGAAGGTTCCTACGACCGCTGGCTCGAGGCTTTGAGTGCGGAAACTGATATGGGTGAAACGAACAAACTGTTGTTTATTGGTTTCACGTCGGGAACAACAGGCAAGCCAAAAGGGTTTATGCGAACGCATGGATCATGGATCAAAAGCTTTGAGGCGACAGGAACTGCATTTGAACTCGACAACATGAAACACATGATTGCACCGGGGCCACTCGTTCATTCCTTATCATTATTCGCATTGATGCAGAGCTTGACCAGTGGAGCAACCTTTCATATCGTACACCAATTCAAGGCTAGCGAAGTACTGGAGCTTTGTCAGAGGTTCCCACACGCAACCTTGTTTGTTGTGCCTACCATGATTGAGGCCATGCTGCAGCTGGCTATTCCAGGAAAGCTGAAGATTGAAGCAATTATGAGTTCTGGCGGTAAATGGACAGAAGCGTCGAAGCAGAGGAGCAAGGAAGTATTTAGTGGTACTAAAATTTTTGAATATTACGGCTCCTCTGAAGCAAGTTACATCAGTTATTTGAATATTCACGATGAACGTAAACTGAATTCATTAGGCAAACCTTTTCCAGGTGTAGAGATCTCTATCCGAGACGCAAACGGAGAGGAAGTTCCTGAAGGGGCTGCTGGTCAGCTCTACATACGAAGTGAGATGATGTTCCTTGGATATTATGGATTACCTGAAGAAACGAATAAAACGATTCAAAACGGTTGGCTGATCCTGGGAGACGTTGTATATATGGATGCGGATGGCTATTTGTATCTAGCAGGTCGTTCCAAGAATATGATGGTGACCGGCGGGCTTAATGTATTCCCGGAGGAAGTAGAGTCGATCTTGCTGCAACTTCCGGAAATTCATGAAGTCATGGTGCTGGGGCTTCCGGATCCGTACTGGGGAGATCAGATAACGGCACTCGTAAAATGGACAGGACAACAGAGATTATCCATTGAAGATATGAAGCATTATTGCCGTCAACATACAGCCAGTTACAAAGCACCCAAGCGGCTCATCACGGTGGATGAATTCATTTATACCAGCAGCGGCAAGATAGCGCGCCAAGCTATGGCCGATTATGTAAAGAGGGTGATCCTATGACAGAAGCTGTGATAGTCATGGCTAAACGCACCCCAATTGGCAGATTGGGCGGTGTATTGAGCCGGGTTGAACCATCGTCACTAGTAGCACCACTCATACGACATATTACGGGTGAGACAAAATTGCCTCAGGGGAGCATCGATGATGTGATCATTGGCAATGTTGTTGGCCCCGGTGGAAATATAGCCAGAGTTGCCGCGCTTGAAGCAGGGCTGCCAGTCACTGTACCATGCGTAACGATCGATCGGCAATGCGGTTCGGGACTCGAGGCTATTAATATAGCGGCCAGATTGATTCAAAGCGGAGCAGGTGAGATTTATTTAGCGGGTGGTGTGGAGAGCACGAGCCGTGCACCATGGAGAATGGCCAAGCCTGAGACACTAATGGGAATGCCGCAGCTCTATTCACGCGCTCCCTTTACTCCTAGCTCCTACGGCGATCCCGATATGGGTATTGCGGCGGAGAATGTCGCTACTAAGTACCTTATTACTAGAGAAGAGCAAGATCAGTATGCACTTAAAAGCCATCAAAAATCGATCACTGCGCAGCGAACGGGCCGATACCAGCAGGAGATTGTACCTCTTCAAGTTCAGGGTGAGTGGATTACAACAGATGAATGTCCCAGAGACGATACGAGCCTCGATAAGCTGCGGAAGCTGCCGCCCATTTTCCTCGAAGAGGGGACAGTTACGGCTGGCAATGCCTGTCCGCTCAATGACGGAGCCGCGCTAGTACTCATCATGTCTCGTGAAAAATGTGAAGAATATAAGCTCAAGCCAATTCTGCGAATTGTCGATGCTCAAGCGGCCGGTGTAGATCCGAATATACTGGGGATAGGTCCTGTTCCAGCAGTGCAAAAAGTGCTTCATCGTCAGCAGCTCACTGTAGATGATCTTGATCTGGTGGAATTCAATGAAGCTTTTGCTTCGCAAGTGTTAGCTTCCCTTAGGGAGCTTCAAATTCCCGAGGATAAGGTTAATCTGGGGGGCGGCGCTTTGGCTATTGGTCATCCCTACGGTGCAGCAGGGGCTATATTAATGACGCGACTATGTTCTGAAATGCTATATAATCCTTATAAAAGAGGTCTTGCGACGCTCGGCATCGGCGGAGGCATGGGGATTGCTACTCTCGTTGAGGCTGTGAAATGAGTCCGGTGCAGCAGCGGTTATATATTACGGCGCAGTGGATTACTCAGTATGCACAGTGTATCGAAGCTCCCTTGCAGAGGATAGATGGTGATCTAATAGCTTCAGCCACGATGCCTATCATTTTCTGGCAAGCATTTGATATTCCTTGGTTGGACCCGCTTGAACCCTACATTCACGGTTCACAAAATTTCTCGTATGTGACACCGATCAGGGAAGGTATGGTCTTAGACTGTGAGCTAACCTTAACAAAAGTAGAAAGAAAAGCAGGAAGACAAGGGGGACTAACATTGCTCACCCATACGCTTACATGTGCCTGTAACGATGAGCCTATTGTCACCGCTGAGACGGTGTTAATTCGGGTAGGTGATGAGCATTGAAGAGACGTATAACGGCGGAAGCGATCCGGCAATATGCTGACGTTTCTAAAGATGATTCAGCTATACATCTGAATGCTGACGCAGCAGCTAGTGCAGGCTTCAAACGGCCTATCGTGCATGGCATGTATATCATGGGTTTAGCGCAATCCCTATATATCCGTGAACACCCTCAGCAATGGATCTCAACGTATGATTTAAAATTCATAAATCCACTTTATGTCGATTCAGACGTGGTTTTTAATTTTGAGGGTACAAGCGGTGATGTCGATGTGACGGTTACGGGAGAGGATGGCGAACTGATTGCATCAGGCACTTTAACAGCGAAAGAGAGGCTGTAATGAATAAAGTAGCGATTATAACAGGATCAACAAGGGGAATTGGTCGCAGTATTGCTGTGTTTCTTGCACAGACCGGATATCGAGTCGTTGTGAACGGGACAAACCAATCGCTAATCAACGAGGTCCTGCAGGAGATTCATGAAGCAGGCGGCGATGCGCTCGGCTGCTGTGCCGATATTGCAGATCCGGGGCAAGTTACGGCCTTGATCGACACGGCTGTGGCTGGGTACGGGCAAATCGATGTCTTGATCCATAATGCCGGTAATTTGCATGATCAAACTAGTATTCGCATGACGGATGAAGATTGGCAATCCGTAATTGATGTTCATTTGAATGGAGCCTTTTATACGATTTCGCGAGTTCTGCCCCATATGACTAAGAATGGAGGCGACATCATTCTCATGACTTCTACCGCGGGTTTAACCGGCTCGATCGGGCAGGTGAATTATAGCGCAGCCAAAGCGGGTATGCTCGGCATCCTATGGACGCTTGCAGCCGAATTAAAGAAGTATCACATCAGGGTCAATGCTATTTCACCGGCAGCCTTAACGGATATGACGAGGCCTGTCATTGATCATCTGAGAGAGAAATATGCCCGTCGTCAAGAGCCATTTCCTGCGTTCTGGCAGGTAGGTGAAGCCGAGGATATCGCCCGCTTCGTCTCTGCTTTGCTTGTACAGCGAGATTCGAGCTTAACTGGTGAAATCTTTGGCGTGAATGGTTCGCAGATAACGAGATGGGAGCAGCCCCAGCCTTCCTATTCTGAACATATCGATGAATTCTTCACTACATGGTACCGACAGAAGGGAAGTACATAGATGCTTACATTCAATCAAGTTCATTTTTATTATAAAAAGGGTCAGCCTGTCTTAGAAGACATCAGCTTCACCATCAAACCTGGCGAGTTTGTGGTGATTGTGGGAGCGAACGGGAGCGGAAAATCTACCATAGCAAAGCTGATGGATGGACTGGTGCTTCCAAAGCAGGGCAGCGTACAGTTTAATGACCTGGATACGTCCATTCCGGCTGATTTGAGGACCATTCATGAACAGATCGGACTGGTGTTTCAGAATCCAGAAGATCAATTCATTACAACCACCGTTATGGATGAGGTATTATTCGGCTTGGAAAATATACGCGTGCCAAGAGAAGAGATGCTGGATCGGCTTCATCATGCATTGAAGTCTGTTCATATGGAGGGGCATTTAGAGGCTGTACCTCACGAGTTATCCGGCGGGCAAAAACAGCGCGTAGCCATTGCAGCCATCATTGCGATGAGCCCTCAAATGATTATCTTCGATGAGGCTACATCCATGCTGGACCCGCAGGGGAGAGGACAAATTATGTCCATCATGCATGAGCTGCACCAGCAGGGCATGACCGTTGTCCACATCACTCATCATATGGAGGAAGCCCTGTCTGCAAAGCGCATGCTCCTTATTCATCAGGGCAGGCCCGAATATGATGGCGATCCGCTGCGTTTTTTTGAAACGATGCCTGCTGAGAACTATCAGCTGCAATCACCCTTTGCCGTGCGACTCTATCAAAAACTTGGCCAAGAGACCCCACTGAAAGCCGATTGGAAGGAGATGATTCGCTCACAATGGTCTACCAACTAAGCCATGTTAGTGTGCATTATTCTGACCAGGAGGCTTTGCACCGAATAAGCTGTACGATCGAAGAAGGAAAATGGATATCTGTTATAGGACAAACCGGTGCAGGAAAAACCAGCTTTGTGAAAGTGTTGAAGGGTCTGGTACCTCACATTGAAGGAGCATATACGATTGATCAACAGCCCGTTCAGCGCGATGCTAAAGGTCAACTCAAGGTGATTCCGGGAATCGGGTTTGTGTTTCAATATCCCGAGCATCAGTTATTCGAGACAACGGTTCATAAGGAGCTTGCCTTTGCCATGAAGCATCAGGGATGCTCGGATCAACAGATTATGGAGAGAATTCAGACGATATTGCCACTAGTCGGACTCCCGGAGGAGATCCTGTCATGGGCTCCCTTTCAATTAAGCGGAGGGCAGAAACGCCGGGTCGCGATCGCCTCTGTGTTAATGATGGAGCCCAAAATGCTGATTGTGGATGAGCCAACAGCGGGTCTTGATCCGATCAGCCGAACGGCAATGTTACAGTTGTTAAAGAGCTGGCAGCAGCAACAATCAAATCGTACTCTAATCTTCGTATCTCACCAGATGGAAGATGTCGCGGAGTATTCCGATGAAATCCTTCTATTTCATAAAGGTCATCTCCTGGGGCAATATGATCCAGCTGTTCTGTTCCTGGAGCAGCCATATGTAGTAGAGGAAGCTGGATTGTCACTCCCGGAGCCGGTTCAGCTGCTCAATCTATTCGAGGAGTTATCAGGGCGGAAGATTGAAGTTCATAGCATTAGAGAAGAAGATATCATTCGTGCGATCATGCCCATATGGAATACAAGGAGCGTCGTAATAAATGGCTAATACCGTATTAATAGGTCAATATGTAGAGACGCATTCCTTATTTCACAGGCTGGATCCAAGGACAAAGCTTATAGGCATATTTGTCATACTGCTGAGCTTTCTGTTGTTAGAGTCGCTTCTAAGTTATGTATTCGCAACTGTATTTGTTGCTGGTTTGTTGATCTTATCGAAGATTCCCGCTCACGTCGTTTGGAGAGGACTCAAGCCTATTTTATTTATTTTATCATTTACTTTTATATATCACGTGATCTTCACCAAAGGAACGGTCATTTGGTCTTGGTCATTTTTCGAGTTAACCCAGGAAGGGCTGTATAATGGGATTCGATTTGTTTGGCGGATAGTATTACTCGTCTTGCTGGCATCCGTGCTAACATTAACAACTAAACCTCTAACACTAGCTCATGGCCTTGAAAAATTACTGTCTCCGCTATCCAAGCTTAACGTACCCGTGGAACAGTTTTCGTTAATGATTGTTATTGCTATCCGGTTTATCCCGACCATTCAGCAGGAGCTGGATCGAATCCTACTTGCGCAAAAGGCTAGAGGCTTTGATATACCAAGTTTATCGCTGCCTAAACGTGTCATGTCTTACATTCCGATTCTGGTTCCGTTACTCTTTACAACGATTCAGCGTGCTGAACAACTGACTTACGCCATAGATGCACGTGCTTACGGTAATGGAAGAGGAAGAATCCGCTTTAAACAACAGGAGCTTCGCAGAATAGACTATCAAGTATGGGGAATCGCCATTCTAATCGCTTTGATCCCACTCTTATTAAAGATAGCCGGAATATGAATGATCTTATGGTGGAGGCGCACATGATGAAATGGAATACCCGAATCACCGAGATATTGAATATTCAGTATCCGATCATCCAAGGCGGACTCGCATATTTAGGTTATTCAGACCTCGCAGCTGCCGTTTCGAATGCCGGCGGAATGGGACAGATTACAGCCATGAGTCTTCCTCATGCAGATGCACTTCGTCAAGAAATTAAGCGGGTAAGGCAATTGACAGACAAGCCGTTTGGGGTGAACTTTGCGATAGGCATGCATGGTGCTTCCTATATGGACCGTGTGCAGGTCGCCATTGATGAGCAAGTATCTGCAGTGACGATTACCGGCGGAAATCCAGCCGAGATATTAGAGAAGCTGAAACCTACGGGTATCCCTAAACTGGTGCTTGTTTCTTCAAGAAGACAGGCACAGAAAGCGGAACAGCTCGGCGCGTCTGCCATAATCGTTGTGGGACAAGAGGGTGGAGGACATATAGGACGCAACGATGTTGGAACTGTGGTGCTTGTCCCTCAGATCGTCGATGCCGTTTCCATCCCGGTTGTCGCCTCTGGGGGAATCGGCGATGGTCGGGGCTGGATGGCTGCCCTAGCCCTTGGTGCAGAAGGAATTGTGATGGGGACGCGTTTCATTGCTACGCAGGAATGTGTACATGCCGCCGCTTCATATAAACAAGCATTATTGGAGAGTTCGGAAAATGATACGGTTGTCATTAAACGTTCGATTCATGCTCCTGCGAGGGTACTACGTAATGAATATGCTGACAAAATCCTGGCAATGGAGCGGTCGTCACCAACGTATGAGACTTTAAAAGACTATATAAGCGGGAAAGCCATCAAGCGCTGGATTTACGATGATCTGAAAGACGAAGGCTTGGGCTGGGCCGGTCAAGTAACGGGCATGATCCATGATATTCCGACGGTGTCGGAGTTGATTGACAGAATGGTGAGGGAAGCAGAGCATATTCGTACAAAGTGGAGAGCTTGAGGATATGGAAGATATAGCGATCCGATTAAGTAACTAAATAAAGGCAGTTTAGGACTGCCTGGTTGAAACGAACCATACCCGCATGTAGCGGGTTTTTCTTATTTTAAAAATAAAAAAACTGTTTATTCTATTAATCCGTCTTAAACCACAGAACATCTTATAGAGAGAAGGAGAGGAGATCATGGCCTCCAAAGCGGAGATGAAAAGGGTAGTACTCGCAGAATCGGATGACGAAACCGATTTTTTTCAAACGATTATGGAACACCGGGATACCTTGATGAACATTGCCTATAGTTATTTGCGCAATCGACATGATGCCCTGGAAGCAGTGCAGGAGATGACATGCAGAGCATGGATTAAGCATTCATCATTAAAAGATAAGAGGGCATTCAAGTCCTGGATCATTCGCATCTTGATCTATGTTTGCATTGATGAACAGAGACGTCGAAAGCGGGCTGTCCCACTGCCAGATGATGAGCTGGAGAAAGCCATAAATGAGCCTGTCCTTGGAGAGATGAATGATGACAAACTTGCTATGTGGACTGTTTTACAGAAGGTGAAGCCCAAATACCGACATGTGCTGCTGCTGAAATACTACAATGACATGACACTATCGGAAATCGCTGCAATCCTCCGCAAGCCAGAGGGTACGGTAAAGACATGGCAGCACAAGGGGCTGGAGCAGCTACGAAAATTAATGATTAATCGGGAGGTATGGCAAGATGAATAGTCCAGAAGAGCAGACGATGTATACTGAGGCGGCCATGATCCGACAGGAACAGAAGCAGCACTTGCAGACAATCGATGCTACATATGCCATTCAGCGTGGGTTAGCGATGGGGAGGAATCGTCGGAAAACACGAGCCTTTTCGATAAAAGTAGCTGCTATATCACTCACAATGATCATGGCTGCTGGTTTGTTATTGTTCAATCCCATTAAGGATACCTTCACATCACAGACAGTGCAGACAGCCCCGGAACAGACCTTGGATTGGGGCGCTCTAAATGACTTTAAGCAGTTGGCTGTACATGATATCGATCGGAGTACATTAGAGTCGGCGATAAGAAACGATTACATTCAGATGGTCAACCAGTCGGCGAAATCGGGACCTTACGAGATTACGATCAATGCCGTAACTGCTGACGAGAACAAGTTAATATTGTTATATACGGGTACGTCGGATTCCAGTCAGGAAATCTACAGTGTGAGTAGTGTTCGTCTTACAGATGCACAAACAGGTCGTTATCTAGGAAACACATCGAAAATAGGCAGCTCTGCAGATAGTCAAAGCTGGCAAGGGCGAGCAACATTGGAGCTCGATCGAAACGATCCATTACCGGATCGAATTGAAGCCGACTTTCAAATTGCATCCGTAGATCCCGGAAAATTGTCCGATCCCAAGACCGGTACCGTCCGCTCAGAGATGAATTACTCAGAGAGAATGAAAATAGAGTTCGATTTGGATTCAAAATTCTCTTCAATTAAGACAGAAACCTATAAACCTGATCAAATCATCATGCTAGGCGGCCACCAGGTGTTGTTATCGAAAGTGGAGATTTCACCGCTCATGACAAAAGCATCGTTCGTTTTCGATCCGGGCAAGAAAAATGACTTTCAGACAAGGATTTCAATAAGTGACATGTTAAATCCTTATGAAATTGTATCAAAAACAGCTGATAGGCGTGTATTTAAATCATCTCGCGTGTCAGGAAGCGGAACCAAGGATGGAATTCAATATATATTTGGCAGCAATATGCTGGATGCCCCTCAATCTATCGTAATGAAGTTGTATCCAGAATTCAGTCAATCATTTGCATCCGTACAGGAAGCTAAAGAAAATGCGCTAGAGTTCATCATAAAATGAAAATGAGAGTGAATCGGTGATAATTCATGATAATAATCGTGTACACCATTTGTAATCGGTATCATGAACTTAATTTTAACATTTTTAAACTCATATGTGCTTCTATGGTTCTTTACAGTAAGTGCCTGATGGGAGTAAGATTCATTCGTAATCATGAATGAGATTACAAATTGGAATATAAATTGAATATTCCTAGATCGCTTAATTCTGTAACCAGAAGCGGGGGAACCAACAAGATGAGAGGATACTCATCTCAGGGGTGAATCACTGGCTATTATGGCAAGTGTAGGGATACTTTCTATCCCGAATCCGTCAGCTAACCTCGTAAGCGTTAAGAAAGAGGAATTTGTCGTGAGCTTTGTTTATTAAAGTCACGGGAAAGTCCAACTTTCCTGTGGCTTTTTTGTTGTGTCTAAATTGCGGGCAGGACGCGCTTAGACACATTGATTCCACTATTTTATACACTGGCGGTGAGCTAACGATGGCAGCATTAAAAAGATTATTAATTGGTCGTCCACTGAAATCAAATGAGTTGGGAGAACAAAAGCTGAACAAGAAAAAGGCGTTAGCTATCCTGTCCTCCGACGCTTTATCTTCCGTTGCTTATGGTCCGGAACAAATCCTGCTTGTTCTGATCACAATCAGTGGAGCGGCTCTCTGGTATTCCATACCGATTGGAATTGGAGTATTGGTTCTATTAACGGCGCTGGTGCTTTCATACCGGCAGATCATATACGCTTATCCGCAGGGTGGAGGAGCGTATGTCGTATCCAAGGAGAATCTAGGAATTCTTCCTGGACTTATTGCCGGAGGCTCTTTGCTTGTAGATTATATTTTAACCGTGGCTGTCAGTGTTTCGGCAGGTACGGATGCATTAACTTCAGCTTTCCCGGCTCTGCATGAACATAAAGTGGCGATCGCGGTTACGTTTGTTATCTTGCTTACTATTTTGAATTTAAGAGGGGTTACCGAGTCTGCTACCGTATTGGCTTACCCTGTTTATCTATTCGTGTTCGCGTTACTCCTGCTGATTGTGGTGGGGATATATAATATTCTTACAGGTCATGTTTCCCCGGAGCTACATGCTCCCATAGGAACACCGGTGGCAGGCATTAGTTTGTTCTTACTCTTAAGAGCATTCGCTTCAGGAAGTTCAGCTCTCACAGGAGTTGAGGCTATATCTAACGCAATCCCGAACTTTAAAGATCCTGCACCCAAAAATGCAGCTAGAACGTTAATGGCGATGGGAATTTTGCTGGCGGTGTTGTTCTCAGGTATTGTATTCCTTGCGTATTATTTAGGCATAACCCCTACGGCTCAAGAAACTGTCGTATCCCAGATCGCTAATCAAACCTTTGGACGTAATATAATGTATTTCTTTATTCAGGGTACTACGGCTTTGATCTTAATTCTTGCAGCGAATACGGGTTATTCAGCGTTTCCGCTGCTTGCAGTCAATCTTGCCAAGGATAAGTTCATTCCCAGAATGTTCACAGCGCGGGGAGACCGACTCGGCTATTCGAATGGCATATTGATTCTCGGTCTATTATCTATCCTGCTGATCATTGCTTTTCACGGACAAACGGAACATCTCATTCCGCTATATGCGGTTGGCGTATTCATACCTTTTACGCTTTCACAGACGGGGATGATGCTCAAATGGATTCGTGAAAAACCGGCAGGCTGGGTCCCTAAACTAGTCATAAATACGATTGGTGCTCTGATTAGTTTGACGGTGTTTTTGATGTTCTTCATGACGAAATTTATGCAGGTTTGGCCATTCTTTATTTTCTTACCCTTCATGGTGTATCTGTTCTATTCCATTAAGAAGCACTATGATGCTGTTGGTGAACAATTGCGGATTACAACTTGTGAACCTTCCGTCGAGATTAAAGGTAATGTTGTTATTGTGCCGGTATCCGGTATTACACATGTCGTCGAGCATTCCTTAAATTATGCGAAGTCATTATCGGCTGATCAAATTATTGCGGTGTACATCCCGTTCGAACGGGAGGAGTTATCTCGGTTTGACGAAAAGTGGAAAAAGTGGCGCCCCGATGTGCGGCTTGTAACGTTGCATTCGCCTTACCGGAGTATCATTCATCCATTAAGCAAGTTTATTGATACGATACAACGCAAAGCCACGGAGTCCCAGTATCAAGTAACGGTAGTAATTCCGCAATTCATCCCTAAAAAAAGCTGGCAAAACCTACTTCATAACCAAACCAGCTTTATGCTTCGTGCATATTTGTTGTATCGCAAAGATGTCATTGTTACGACCGTTCCGTATCACCTGAAAAAGTAATGACAACCTATGCAGCTCCCAGAGGGTCGCTCGATTGAGACGAAGATGATTCAGCTTTATGTAGGATGAGGGCAGACTGTTCAACCTTTTAGCGGATGTACAAAAATATGATTGCAGCAGAAAATCCCCTTTGAAGGGGATTTTCTGCTTTCTTCTGGGGGAAGGTGCCGGTTGCCGGTTATGCCCATGACAACGCATGTAGTAGACTTCATTGGAGTCTAATGTTCCTTCCTTACGGTAATGAACAGAATTGAATGATCCTGCTGTCTTATGTCTAAATCCATGTGATGAATGACATTACAGTGATATATTGCATAATCTGTGAGGGATACTTTAACAGAAGGGAATAGGGAATGTCTTATCCTATTTAGTCATCTCCTATGGAAATATGGACTGCCTATGGGGTTTGAGATTCAGCGCATCGCGTCGAGTATAAGCCCATGGAGAACGGAAGCGGCCAAGGAACTCATTCGCAAGTTTTCGCCGGGGAAGGACTGGGTAACAGCAGGAAATAAGGAGGAAATGCAGAAAACAATTAAATACTATCTGAATCATCCGGCTGAAAGAAAGGCGATACAGCTTCAAGGACAATCTACTATCAAAAAGCATATGTACAAGTACAGAGCGAAGGAGATATTGCAAGTTCTTAAACGGGAAGGTGTTATAACTGCGGATGTTTAATATGATGAAGCCTGATTCCTGGCTTTATCTCGGGAGAGTGAATACATGAATATTCAAGTCAAACGGAAGCCCAAATTAACCATCAAAACTAGCGGTGAAAAGATCATAAAAGAAGGCTGCAAATATTTATCTACACCCTATCGTTGGGGAGCAAAGCCATTTCAGACGAGTGAATTTGACTGTAGCTCATTTGTTCAATTTTTATATGGCCGGTTTCGTATTATTTTTCCGCGAACATCTCGCGAGCAGTGTTTACTTGGTGAAAAAGTAGAAAAAGATCAACTCAAACGAGGCGACTTGTTATTCTTTACGAATCGCATGCGTTGCAAAAAGAAAGGGATCGAGAGGGTAGCTCATATTGCCATCTTCCTGGGGGACAACAAAATGCTGCATTCTTGCAGATATAAGGGAGTCACCGTGTCTAAATTCTCCGAGATTATTAATGAAGCCAAACAAAAGCGCTGGAGCGATTACTATCTTTTTGCAAGGAGACTTCCGGATTATATGGAATCTTTAGTGGGGGATAACACAAGCAGCGCCAAGAAGGAATATCAAGTGTCTGTAAGCACTAGTGCCAGAGTTACAGCAGGGAAGAGGAAGAAGCAGAAGGCGGGCTTGATTTAAAGTGAGGAACAGCATCAAGTGCGATACTCCCTGAGTTTTCGGGGGCTATCGCACTACTCTTCAATCAGCACTTTAAATGCATATGAACGACCTCTTCAGTCGCAGCAGATTTGCAGGCAGGCTTCTGGCAAGTCTTTCACTCAAGTTACCCAGTTTCATTATTTTCTGATCGTAACCGTAGATATTCCAACGGGTATCTGACGGTCTTTATGGGTGTATCCACTTCTATGAGTTGGACGAGCCCATGTCCGAGCAGGGTGTTGATTTTTAAGAGGGAGGTGAATCGAGCGGTGGACAACATAATGATTACAAACAATACAGCGATGGATTTTGAACGAAAGATTGAACACATCCTTGCCTGTGTAAAGAAATGTCTTGAGGAAGAAGAGATCGAGTTATTGAATGTGTGCTGCGACGATATCGGATACAAAACACCAAACTTTACGACATCCGGCATCTATCGTTTACATGGGTCCGCAAGAATCCAGAACCGCGAAGAAAAAACATGGAGTATGATCGTTAAGGTGATTAAACCGGACAGCGAAGAGAAGAATTCTGCCACACATCACAATTATTGGCGGCGCGAAGCTCAGGTGTTCCAGTCGGGCATTTTGAATGATCTGCCGAATGATATCAAGGTTACAAGATGTTTTGGTGTAGAAGAGCTAACAGACGCTACCACATGGATATGGATGGAGCATATTAGAGGCAAATATGCAGAAACGTTAGATGAGTTTTCTTTTATCGCAGAACAAATAGGACGGTTTAATGGTGCTTTTCTAACCGGAGACAAGATATTGCCACGCTATGATTGGTTATGCGAAGCATGGCTTACATCCTGGACGACAGCCAGCTGTAACTATGCGCCTGATGTTGCTACATATGCTGAAAGGATCTCTAACGATCGTTTGCAAATGTTATGGTCTTGGTATCAAAATCTGCTTGCGGAACTTGATCAGACGCTTGAATCGCTTCAGCAATTACCTCGTGTGTTGGCACATCAAGATTTGAGCCAAATGAATATGCTCCTTGTGACAGATGATCACCACCCCACACAGCTTGCATTAATCGATTGGCAGTTTATGAGTATTTCTGGTGTAGGGGAGGATTTAGGCAAGTTGTATGGCGTAAATATGAGTCTAGGAATTATTCAGCCTGATCAGTATGAGGAATTCCAAACCATACTATATCGATCATATTTGGAAGGATTGCGAGCAGCAGGCTGGAAGGGAGACGAGAGGCTTGTTCGATATGGATTCTGTTTAAGTACGGCCTTAAGGAGCGTATGGGAAGTTCCTCAATATTTCTCCATGTTAGCTCAGCTTGAGACAGACCCGCACAACACCAATCGCAGAGATCGTTTGTCCAGGCTGGAAAGAATTTTGTGGATTCATAAGGCTATGTATACGGAAGTTCAATTTATGATGCCTCAGTTATTGTAAGGTACCAACCATTAATCTGACATGGAACAATTTTAACTTCGAATTTGGAATCCATATAAAAAAAGTAGGAGGTCTTTATGCAGAAACAATTGATCATCGGAGACGCCATGCATGAGCTTGCCGCGACGCGTCGCATACTGAATGTTTTACCCGAGGAGCATATGAAGTGGAAGCCGCATGTAAAATCTATGACATTGGGCGGATTAGCCACCCATTTGATCAATCTGCTGAACTGGCAATTAGCGATTCTTCAATACCCTGTACTCGATCTAGCGGCCGTATCGTCTCGGCGAGAAGCTTTGGCAAGTCGTGAAGATGTTCTGAAGGAATTTGATGCGAACTTGACCAAGATTGAACAGATGTTAGCCGATTGTGACGAGAAGACGCTCAGCGAGGAATGGACACTGCGGAACGGGGATCATATCATACTGCGCCAACCACGGGCGATGGCGCTGCGCACCTTCGGATTGAGCCATATGATTCACCATCGGGCACAGCTCGGGGTATATTTGCGGTTGCTAGATGTTCCGGTGCCGGGCATGTACGGTCTCTCGGCCGATGAGGTGAAACAATAAAGGCAGATTTGTGTAGCCGCAGTGCATCGGCATGTCCGCCGATACACTGCGGTTTTCTTTGTAGTGGCATCAATATGCTCAATTGGTAAGATATGAAACTTAATTAATATTTGGCGCGTCTACATGTTTGAAAGGAGCTGGCGGCCAAGTTGAGAAGAGGAAGGCTTGTTGGGAGAATCGTCGTAGGATCGATTAGTTTGTTTTTGCTGCTGCTTGTTATAGGCGTGCTGGAATTTCACTACGGCATGATTCAAAAAACAGTTTATTCATACAAAGTGAGACATTATCTCGAACAAACATATAACGAGCCAATGGTTATCAAAAAAGTCACCTATTTATGGGATAATATTGAACCTATCAGTGCACGAGTGCATCCCAAAAGCTCAGGCAATCTGGAATTCAGTGTATATCCAGGCAAGGATACACCTTCAGGGTATAGGGATGATTATGCAGAAACATTATGGCTTCATCAAGTAAAAGAAGATGTGGAACAACGTTTGTTGAACATAGACAGCGATATCAAGAGTCAGCCTTTTATAGATTTCACTTGTTGTGCAGAAGTAAAGGACCAGGTGAAAGTAATCGAAGGGACGATCCCATCTTACACCCAGTCAAACCTGCAATTCGATTTAATATTTCAACTGGATAGGGGCTTGCAAAAAAATGACCTGGAGCAAATGTTTCATATCCTAACGGCTTTAAAACCCTATGAACAGCCTCGATTTGGCATCATTGTATTCCTGCTGCAGCCAGAAGACAAGCCTTATCGCATCGAATATAAGATACCAGGGGCAAAGCTGAAGGATATCCATACGATAGAAGACCTTAAGGCTTATAATGAAAGCCGCATGCCGGCTAGGGAACTTGCAGAAAGGATTGAAGCTGAAATATCATGGGATGCATCAAACTCTCGGGTCGTATTTTCAAAAGGGGATACTGTGTTAGAGATGAAGCATTGGGGAGAGGAAGTTCTGCTGAACGGAGTCCTGTTACCAGATGCTTTGCCCTCTTTCCTCGGAGAGCAAGGTAACTTGCTTGTACCAGTGGCCCTGCTTGAACAGGCTTTTCAAGTTGAGATTCCTTTAATTGAGTAGGTCTTATCTTCAAGTAGTTTAATTATACGGAAGGACGCTTTCTTAGGATAAAGAGAGCGTCCTTTATATATTTAAATATAAGTGTGTTTGGAAGATTTGAACTCCTTGCTGGATTCGTCTCAAATATTGGGAACATGGTCACATAACCTATGCCTTAATAGTTATACATTGTGAAAGCAAAAGTAAGAAACTTGGTAGGAAGGAGGTTATGTTGAAAATGAAAGTGCAAGAAGTAATCCGAAGGGTTGCTGAAGGCGAGACCGAAGCATTTGAAACTATTGTTCAACAATACCAACAAAAAATTTACATGTTCTGTTATTTTATGCTGGGACACCGACAGGAAGCAGAAGATGCGGCGCAAGAAGTCTTTTTCAAAGCCTATAGAAGTCTGTCCAATTACAACCATGAGAGCGAGGATATGTTCTTGGCTTGGTTGTACCGGATTGCATCCAACTATTGCAATACGCTGCTGAAACGTAAAAAGAAAGGGCAGCTTCTCCTGTTGTTATTCCGCAGCATACGTGACGAGCAGAGCGCGGAGCAGGCTTATGCCGAGCAGGAAGATCATCGTCTGGATTGGCTACAAGGGATGACGGCCGAAGAAAAAGAAATTCTGGCTTTAAGGGTCATTGAAGACAAGCCTTTTGATGAAATTTCAGTGATATTGGATATAAGTTCGGCGACAGTTCGCAAACGATTTCAACGGATCAGGTTGAAACTAAAAAACAATAAAGAGCAGTGGGAGGGAACCATATATGAACAACGATTCGAAAGTCAATGAACTAATCCAAGGCATGAAGGAAGTCCGGATAGGAGAGGTCGATGTGAGCGGTAAAGTCATGCAGCAAGTGCGAAACTATCAATATAGGAATAAGGTTCCTCAGCAGCGAAGGTCCTATGGAGTGAAACTGATTTGGACATTAGCCGGAGCTCTGTTATTAATAACAACAGCAACTGTCAGTGCGGCCACTTATTTCAATGTCAATTGGAACGGTGTCTCGGTTAAGATAGAACCTCCGGACACAACTGTGGATGCTTTCCTCGATCACAGTCAACAACCGTACACGCAGCAACTTGAAACAGCACTTGCAAATGCAGAAGAGGTGTGGAAGAAGGTCACTACAGAAGAAGCAGCATTACATTATTCGTTTCTTCCGCTAAAAGCAGCAGATCCGGAGTATTCCCTTGAGACATCGTATGGAGTCGTTCCGCAGGAACGGGACTACCGTGTGAAATCGGCTGATGAATGGTGGCTCGGCGGATTGTACGAAATATACAGTTGGAAAGGGCATGTTATTGTGGTAAGACAAAATCTGGACGGAGAAATGACCCGAACCTTGCAGGACCCACATGCTACCATGTCGCTTACCTTCAATGAAGGCCCTTGGGAATCGATTGATATGACCGGAGATTCGCTCGCGATGTACCTGCCCGGCCAACTGGAGAATCTACTGGTTGTAAAGCATGCTACAGTCGATCGTAAGGTTGTAACGCTTGAATTAAGGGCGGATATTGCGAAAGAACAACTTGTGCGGCTGGCCGAGCTTTATGTAAATACCGACTAAGGAGATTCCAGCTCAATAAATAGAAGAAGGAGTTGGTCAGCGCCACCTGGTCATCTTAAAGATTGAGGATTGTTCTGGAATCTATGAAAGTTTAAAAATAGAAATCATTGCACCCACGTGAGAATGAATCACATGGGTGTATTTGTGTCCGCTTCGTTTTGACAATCTAACCGCTCCATTAACATTAACAAATAATCTCCCTGATTGTTCGATATTATCCCTTATGTGGCCAACCTATTATCCTGATAATGGAAGAGTAGGAGAGCGTCAAGTAATAACAATTGGCGTCCTGCACAATCCAACACATAAAGGAGGGGAAGGATCTCACCAGACTTTGGAATTTATGTAAACGCCATCATAAGGCGTAATACGAAGGAGGTAAATGAAGAATGGCTATGAAAGGTAAAACGTTACGCAAGCCGATTGTGATGATTCTGATCGCTGTCCTGATTCTGTCGTTATTTCAAGTTCATCTGTTTACAACTCCGGCCCGCGCTGCAGTAGTAAGCAAAACAATGGTCGGTTATTGGCACAACTTTGACAATGGTTCCGGGTTTATTAAGCTGCGTGATGTGTCACCGAAGTTTGATGTCATCAATGTGTCTTTTGCAGAACCTACTTCGGGCGTAAGCAGCGGGGTGATTGGATTCACGCCTTATAATTATACGGTTGCTGAATTTAAAGCCGATGTGGCTTATCTGCAAAGTCAAGGCAAGAAAGTCATCATTTCCATCGGAGGGGCTAACGGTCAAGTACAGCTTCCCACCACGGCAGCGAGGGATCAATTTGTAAGCTCCGTGACTTCCATAATTGAAACCTATGGATTTGATGGTCTGGACGTTGATTTTGAAGGTCATTCCCTGTTCCTAAATGCAGGCGACAATGATTTCCGAAATCCTACGACTCCCGTCATCGTCAATCTGATTTCCGCACTTCGAACGATTAATAACCATTTTGGGACCGAGAATTTTTATTTGACGATGGCGCCTGAGACTTTCTTTGTGCAGTTGGGTTACTCCTTCTACGGAGGCAGCTGCATCAGTTGTGACAATCGTGCCGGGTCTTATTTGCCTGTTATCTATGCGACACGCGATATCCTGGATTGGATTCAGGTACAGAATTACAATTCGGGACCAATCACCGGGCTTGACGATCAATACCATACGATGGGCAATGCCGATTTCCATGTTGCCATGGCAGATATGCTGCTGACGGGTTTCCCGGTAGCTAAAAATCCGAATCATCAATTCCCGGCTCTACGGCCAGATCAAGTATTGCTGGGATTGCCGGCCAACGCGAATGCAGGGGGAGGCTTTACCTCGGTAGCCGAAGTGCAGAAAGCGCTGGATGCACTGATAAAAGGTGTACAATTACCAAGCTACAAAACACGAGGCAGTACGAATGGATATCCGGGCTTCCGCGGAGTCATGACCTGGTCGATCAACTGGGACAAATTTAACAATTTTGAATTCTCAAATAGTCATCGTGCATATCTAGATAATTTGACTCCATCGACGCCAGATACGCAGCCTCCAACAGCGCCGACGAATGTTGTCGCGAATTCCGTAACCTCGACCAGCGTGAACTTAAGTTGGAATGCCTCCACTGATAATGTCGGGGTAACAGGTTATACCGTATACTTCGGTACACAAGCCGTGAACGCAACGGGTACGAGCGCATCGATTGCCGGCCTGAGCCCTTCAACATCCTATGTATTTACCGTTAAAGCCAGGGATGCCGCAGGTAATCAGTCGGCTGCCAGCAATCCCGTAACTGTCACCACATCTGCGGTGGGTGGAGGGGATCAGGTAGCCCCTACAGCTCCAAGCAATGTCCAATTAACGAATAAATCGGCGAGCAGTGTAAGTTTGAGCTGGACAGCATCTACAGATAATGTTGGCGTTACAGGATATACAATAACTTATGGAACCAATAATCTTGATGTAAACGGGACAACGGCTGTGATCAACGGCCTGTCTGCTAACACCACGTACCAATTCACGATAAAAGCGAAGGATGCCGCAGGCAATCTCTCACCGGGCACGACGATAAGTGTGACTACAGACGCGTCCCCGGGAGGTCCACAGGCATGGGCTCCCAATGTGAGTTATAAAGCAAATGACGAGGTCACATATGGCGGGAAAACTTATAAATGCCGTCAGCCGCATACTTCATTAACGGGATGGGAGCCACCAAATGTTCCGGCCCTATGGCTGGTGAAATAAACGTCACCGGAAGTTGATTCAGACAAATACCGGGCATGCTCTGGGTGCCCGGTGTTTGTTCTTTTATATCTCACTGTAAAGTGATTTGTATGTGATGATTAAAGGATGTATCAACGACAGCATTCATACACATATATCGGGTTGAAGTCGCGTATTCCGCGACTTTTTTCGCGTGTCAAGAGATAGCGGTGATTGGGTTTGGATTGACCCTATCAATTTGTGTTATCATTGGGTTAAATAATATAAAGCTGAGCTACTACTTGGAGGGAATCGTCATTAATAACATCGCCCTGAATGAAGCAATGACCATGTTGAAGGACACAAGCCGTACTTTCTATATACCGATAAGTTATCTGGATGTAGGAATAAAAGAGGCTGTTGCATCTGCTTACCTATGTATGCGTGCAATAGATGAAATCGAAGACCATAACGATCTCAGTGACGAATTGAAGGTGGAACTGCTGCTTGGCATTTCCGAAATATTCGAATCACAAGATATTAAGGAAGCACCACAAACACATAAAATTCTATCTCCGTATCGGACGGTACTACCAGCGGTTTCTATGCAACTGGATGACTGGGCACTTCTTTGTCCGCCTTCCGCAGCCTCAATTGTATATCGTTATACTGCAAAGATGTCATTGCATATGGCTGAATGGGTGAAGAACGGGTGGAAGATTCATACGGAAGAGGACTTGGACGGATATACCTATAGCGTTGCTGGGATGGTTGGAGAAATGTTATCAGAGCTGTGGTTCTGGCATGATGGAACGCAATCTGATTCCACGAAAGCGATTGCTTTCGGAAGAGGGCTCCAAGCGGTAAATATCCTCCGAAATAGAGATGAAGATATTAAGCGTGGTGTTGACTTCTTTCCGGATGGTTGGGGATTTAAAGAGATGCAGCAGTACACCCGTCGCAATTTACAAATCGCCGACTCTTATATTGCAGACTTGAAGAATGGTCCGGCATTAAAATTCTGCAAAATTCCGCTAGCGTTAGCTCATGCTACCCTCAAGGTCATTTCTGCTGGTGGAAGCAAGTTAACGAGGAATGCAGTTCTGAAAATCGTGAATACTGTGACTGGATAAGGCATCAATATAAGCTGTTAAGCACAATTGTAAACACCCTGGAAAGCTTATATTTTTAATAATACGGGCGCTAATCAAATAGAGGGGTGACTTTACAAATGTTTCTCATCAGTATCGTTTTGTATGCGATTGTAGTCATTGTCGGGTACCTATGGGATCAAAAAAAAGCTGAGATTATCTGACAATTCAGATAGTCCGATGTATAAGCATATTAATCGATTTCATCTAATTGGGGAGCTCATCATTGTAGCTGTTTCCCTAATCGCCATTTTCTACATGAGATTTGTGATGAAATGGAGATTATCGGCTTATCATGACATTATTCTTATACTGGCTATACTGCACGCTTTCCGATCCGTTGCTGAAAGACGTTTTGAAAAGAACTCCAAGCGATACCTCCTCAGTGCTTATGCAAGTGTTAGCGGTCTGCTTCTATTTCTTGGTCTTGAGCTATTAGTAAATAGCAATCATATCTAAAGGGTGTACAAATAAATGCATCGAACCTGACAGGTTCGATGCATTTATTATTGTATCGGGTTATAGCAAACAATGAAAACGGCTTGTTCATGTCTCAAATAAGATTTCCCCTGTGCGGGACAAATCAAACCCTGGAATCGACTGCAGCTCCTTCTTGAAGGTGTCCGATTGCAATATTTGCAAAAGGGTAGGAATCCAAGTCTGGGACCAAGTTGTTTTAAGCAGTACAAGATCATAACGCTCCTGAATCAAAGGGATAAAATCAACTTGCCCGACGATCGAAGCAGCTTTTTCTATGCCAACGCCCACGTCGGCATCACCGGAAGCGACTTTCGTCGCCACACCGAGGTGATTGGTCTGAATATTATCATAACCGGCAAGCTGTTCTGGCCTGATTCCATGAAGGCGGATTTGCTCGTCAAGCAGTACTCTGGCACCTGATCCTTTCTCCCGATTGACAAATCGCAATCCTGGACGGCTTAAATCGGACCACTGCTTCAGATCGAAGGGGTTTCCCGGCTGGACATAGAGACCTGCATGTCTGGATAGCAAATTAACGACCACATAGGAAGATCCAACGAGCAGTCTTCGTATATACGGCAGGTTGTATTCACCGGTATCACCATCCAAGAGGTGGGTGCTAACAATATCTGCCTCGCCTCGATACATGGAAATTAAGCTGTCGAGACTACCGACAAATGAACGCAAAGGCCGAATGGAGGGGATGGCCTTCTCCATATGCTTGGCCAAGATATCTAAGCTAATGTCATGCCCGGTTATTACGATTGGACGGTTTGCAGTGTCGGAAACCGAAGGCTGGGCAGGTGCAGGTGAATGGGTCTGAATCGACTGGACAAGCACTGGAACCGTTCTCGTGCGTTGTTTGTAAGCCTCCAGGTCAGCGGCGTCCACACGCATTTGCTTGCCGACTCGATAGGATGGCAGCTCTCCTTTTTTGATCAGATCATACACGGTGAGTTTTGATATTTTTAAGAGTTTGGCGATTTCTTCAGTTGTATAGGACATGTCGTTGGACATATCATGATCCTCCCAGTTAGCTATATAAGTTGGTTAACATCTATCTATGGCTAATTATATCACAATAAGAAGAAGGCAGGCGCAGCTGCATATCCTTGCACGATTGAGTACGAAAGTAGAGTTGTTTAATTATAATTAAATATAAATAGATATATTTAATTTACAATCCATGCCGCTTATAAGTATAATGTTTATGTTCAATTATAACTAGATATAACTTCGGAGGAGAAACCATGTTTAAAAAGGCGAAGATTTGTGCAATATTAACTCTTGTTTTAGCCTTGCTGCTGATCGTAGCAGGCTGTGGTACGGCAGCAAGCGGAATTACCGGTTCACAAGCTTCAAGTGTGGAGAAACAAAGCCCGGAAGCGGATGAAAAGGTGGAGTTGATTATATCCGCCGCAGCAAGCATGACAGATGCACTCAAGGAAATTCAACTGGCATATGAAACGCAAAATCCAACTATTAAATTGAATTTTAACTTTGGCGCGTCCGGCGCATTGCAGCAGCAAATTGAGCAGGGGGCACCGGCGGACTTGTTCCTTTCTGCCGCAACCAAAAACATGAAAGCGCTCGTGGACAAGCAACTTATAGATGTTGACCAACAAAACAATGTATTAAGCAATGAAGTGGTCGCTGTCGTTTCCACTGATGGACAAGTATCCGTTACGGGTTTGGATGATTTGCCCAAGTCCGATGTGAAGAATATTGCTATCGGCATTCCTGAAAGTGTACCCGCGGGTGGATACGCCAAAGAAGCGCTCACTAGTGCGAAGCTTTGGGACTCGCTCCAATCCAAAATGGTACAAGCTAAAGATGTAAGACAAGTGC
The DNA here is from genome assembly GCF_001277345.1 of Paenibacillus solani. Taxonomy (GTDB): domain Bacteria; phylum Bacillota; class Bacilli; order Paenibacillales; family Paenibacillaceae; genus Paenibacillus_AQ; species Paenibacillus_AQ solani. Next base: position 2,387,232 of record NZ_LIUT01000001.1, on the reverse strand, counting down.
TTCAATATGTGGAAACCGGAAATGCAGATGTCGGGTTTGTCTATAAAACAGATGCATTAACCTCGGACAAAGTAAAAGTCGCCTTCGCTGTAGATTCCACAACCTACACGCCGGTTGAATATCCGATAGGCATTGTAAAGGCAACGAAGCATAGCAAAGAGGCGGAAGATTTCTACGCCTATCTGCAGACACAGGATGCGCTGGACGTGTTTGTGAAATACGGATTCTCCGTTATACACTAATGGAGGCCCTATGAATTGGAACGAATTCTGGATCCCCATTAAACTATCACTGCAGGTGTCCGTGCTATCCAGCCTAATCGTTATCCTGCTTGGTGTGGCTGCCGCCTGGTGGATGTCTCGAAAATCCTTTAAAGGCAAAACGATGCTTGAAACAGCCTTTATGCTGCCGCTAGTACTTCCCCCAACCGTGGTGGGTTTTATACTGTTAGTTATGTTGGGTCGAAAAAGCTGGTTTGGGCAATGGGTGGAATGGCTCTTTGCCGCTCCGATCATTTTCTCATGGTGGGCTGCAGTGATCGCCTCGATTGTGGTAGCCTTCCCGCTGGTGTACCAAACGATGAAGGTAGGATTCTCTTCCGTTGATCGAAGGTTGGAGGAAGCTGCTCGTTCAACCGGAGCTAATGAATGGCAGGTTTTCAGGCACATAACACTTCCCATGACTTATCGCTCATTGGTCTCCGCATATATTCTGGGGTTTGCCCGTGGTTTGGGCGAATTCGGGGCGACATTAATGATTGCTGGAAATATACCGGGTAAAACCCAGACCATCCCCACAGCGATATTCGTTGCAGTTGATGCAGGGAATATGACGATGGCATGGGCTTGGACAGGGGCGATGATCATCATTTCGTTTATCATGCTGCTTCTTACAAGACAAAGAGAATAGCATACAGCATAAAAAAGCCGCAGATTATAGGGGCTTTTTTATGTTGATCGCATTTCATGGAAAAAGATCGCATGAAGCTGACGGGTTCGATTAGTCAAATGCGCATTTATGTGCCGAATCGAGCCAACATAAGACGTCGTTCATACCGATTGGCTAATGCTGACAGTAGGTTCTACTATCGTTATTCTGGTGTTGACCGAATCCAGATTCACGGTTGCGCCAATCGGCAAAGCGGCTTTATAAATACCATGTCCACTGGCAAGGTTCGTGATCATCGGCTTGCCGAGAGGTATTAGAAATTCGGTGATTACATCCTCATAGGATTGGCCATAAGCTGCCAAGCAGCCTGTGCATTCCCCCATAATAATTCCGATACAATCACGAAATTTTCCGGCAAGCTTCAAATCATTCAAGTATCTGTACACTGTATTAGTAGGTTCATGTGTTTCTTCAAGAAGCAGAATTTTGCCTCGTGTATCGATTTCGAAAGGTGTTCCGAGCGTATCGACAAACGATGTCAGATTACCACCTACAAGCTGCCCCGTAACGTTACCTGGAATACGGCTTATGAGCGGCATCCCTGGCGGGTTTAAGATGGTCCGGGTTAATGAATATACAGATGTTGCCGAGAAAAACTGATCGAAATTATAATCGGGCGTTCCGGATTTGAAATCAATAAGCAGCAGGCTATGGAATGTTATTAAATCCACATATTGATGCAGTACGTTTAATAGCACGGTTATATCGCTGTAGCCAGTAACGATTTTCGGATTGTTTCGGATCACACGATAATCCAAGTAGGGGAGAATACCGGCCACTCCTGTACCGCCTCGGGTAGGCAGAATCATTCTTACCTGATCGTCTTGAAACATCCTCATCAAATCGGATGCCCGCTGTTCGTCTGTTCCGGCAAGAAACCCGTTTTGAGCATATACATATTGACCCAATACAACATTGAAGTCCAGCGCTCTCAAAAATTCGATTCGGGCATTGATAATACTTGCAGCGAGCGGGCTGCCCAAGGTAACGATTCCAATGGTATCGCCCCTCCGCAAGATTGGCGGACGTATCGACATATCTTTATCTTCCTCCCTTAATATAGAAGAAAGCCCAACTAAATAGCATTCCTTTAAAATATATTGGCGAAGTCTGCAGCGCAGTACTTAAAAGGAGCTTGAATGAACAAGAAACTGCTCTTTCATAATGGTTGAACGAACTTCCAATTTAAGGATGCATGATTAAATTCCTCTTGCAGAAAAAAGAAGAGGAAGAAGGGAAACGCATATACTACACGGATGCTGGTATATTGTCGGGCGTATCTAAGCCGCTTTGATTGCGGCTTTTTTTGTTTTAACTATATAAGTTCTCGTTGTTAATCAACGACAAGAACTTATATAGTGTATAGTTGAGAACCAGTATCATTTATGATATATTGTTAACTAATTAACAATATTCATCTCAATTCTTGTTTTACTTTTATTATTTAAGCAATTTTGATTATTCACGAGTAAAAAAGGAGTTGATCGAAGGATGGACACAGAAGCTCGAACCAAACAACTGCTATATGAGCAGTATATCCATTTTTTACATGTGTACGAGGGTTATAAGGATATGGAAATCGAACATTTTCTCGGTATCGCCCAAAGGGAAACCATCGAGAAATTACCCCAGAATTTGACCGCGGTTCATGTGATTGATTGCATCGGTCGGCATGAGCCGATTAACAATACGGGGATTGCCGAGGCGATGAATTTGTCCAAGGCGAGTATTACCAAGATCGGCAGCAAACTACTGGAGGAAGGATTTGTCAAACGTGCGCAAATGAATGACAACAAGAAGGAGAGTTTTTTCCGATTGACCCCGCAAGGCAAAAAGATCTTCAAACTGCATGAACGTCTTCATGAGCTTGAAGCTGAAGGCTTCTACCGTTTTTTGGACAAATATTCGGATAGGGAATTGAAGGTGATCCATAAATTTCTTCATGATATTAGTATAGACATCGAATCCAGATGAACCGAAGGAGGGTGAAGGGTATGAATTTGTCTGAATTGATCAGGGAACGCAGAAGTATCCGTAAAAGTAATTCCAGGCCGGTGGAACAAGAGCTGGTAGTTGAATTGCTGAGCAGCGCAGCCCGGCTGCAACCACCCATAGACGCTGGATCCTGGCGCGTTGTGTATGCCGGAACTCCCGAAGCTAACAAACGGCTGGTCGATTGTATGCTTGCACAGATGTCCCAGAGCAAGCTGGGTAAGTTGATCCCTGGAAAACTATTAGATGTATTTAAAAAGAGATTCACCGATATCCCCGCCCATGTCATTGTCATGTCCACAGTAGGGCCCGACCGTCTGACTAACGACCGTAATTATGCGTCCGTCTGCGGGATGATGCAGAACTTCCAGCTGCTAGGCTGGGAACGCGGGTTAGGCATGCTGTGGGATACGGAGTCCATAATTCAGCATGAAGGTTTCTTCAAAGGAATTGGCCTGCGTAAGGATGAAAGATTCGTCGGCATTCTCCATCTGGGTTACTATGACAAAGCACCAAGAAGCCGCAAAAGAACGCCAGCCGAGCAGAAGTGGACCGTATTTCAGGGACATGCCACATAAAGGAGGAGGGTGAGAAGATGAAACTATCCGATTTGGTCGGAGAAATGAGCAATCCGATACATTTTTTAAATCGTCCAGTGCCGCAGGAGCTGATGCTGGAGCTGCTTAATTATGCAATATGGGCGCCGAACGATGGGCTCCGCGAGCCATGGCGGTTTATTTTTGCCGATAACCAGAATGGGGGACTCATGCAGGGGTTGCAGGAACCGGCTCCGGCGTATCTGCTAGTAGTGATGAGAGAAGAGGCGGACCGTCATAAGCGGGAGGAGGACTTTGCAGCCGTCTGTTGTATGATCCAAAATTTCCGCCTGCTGGCCCATGAGCATGATTTGGGTGTGCGCTGCACACTGCATGACTGGATGTATGACCGGAGCCGTGCAGAAACTTTTGGTGTTCTGGGCAGCGAGCGTATCGCTGCGGTACTGGAATTGGGGTACGTCACAGCTCACCTTAAAGAGAAGCCCGAGGCTCCTGAGCTCCAGTTGAGGTTCGAACTGCTGTAGGAGCGTTGACACGGGCATAACTCAGCTTAACCTGCTTGAAAAATATGAATCCGATTTGGATTCTTGAGCATTTAAAAATATGGGTAACATTTGTGTCAAAATTGCCGTCAAAAATCAAATTGTCGGAGGACAACAACATATACGCATTCAAAGTCGCGGAATTCGCGGCTTTTTTTGTTTTAACAATGTACGTAATTGTCCTGATCTGAGGACAAGAACTCACATCGTTAACCAAAAGGGACAATACAGGAAGCCCAAAGGATTCTAATCCAACAAACAGTTCTTTGTGTATATCTATAAGCTGCAGTGTGGTTCTCAGACAGAGGCTTCGTGACAGATCAAGGGATTTCCCGAGAAGAAATAGGAACATTCCCTAATAGGAAGCAGAGTGTGAGCCTTTCATAATGTAGGTATAAGAATAGACAAATCATTGATTCCCGTCATATTTTGTCATTCTGCAGAAGGAGTGTTGAGTTCCTATGAAGCGAAAATTCGGACTAAAGTTCTTCAAACCTACAGAGAGCTACTCGGGAAACTGGTCGATACTCGAAGAGAAAGATCGTACTTGGGAAAACATGTATCGTGGGCGCTGGTCGCATGACAAGGTCGTACGCACAACGCACGGGGTCAATTGTACAGGTTCCTGCAGTTGGAAAGTATTTGTGAAAAACGGAATTATTACATGGGAGAACCAGCAAATAGATTACCCGTCCTGCGGCCCGGACATGCCGGAATTTGAACCGCGCGGCTGCCCGCGTGGCGCATCATTCTCGTGGTATGAATATAGTCCGCTGCGAGTGAAATACCCTTATATGCGCGGCCGATTATGGCGCATGTGGAAGCAGGCGCTGGCGGAATCGTCAGATCCGGTCGAGGCCTGGGCAAGCATTGTTGAAGATCCGGAGAAAGCAGCGTCTTATAAGAAAATGCGCGGGAAGGGCGGGCATGTTCGCGTCTCTTGGGAAGCAGCAACCCAATTAATCGTTGCGCAGCTGATCTACACAATTCGCAAGTATGGACCGGATCGTATTGCAGGGTTTACCCCTATTCCGGCGATGTCGATGATCAGTTATGCTTCAGGCGCTCGGCTGATTTCACTGCTCGGCGGCGAAATGCTCAGCTTCTATGACTGGTACGCCGATCTTCCTCCAGCTTCGCCGCAAATATGGGGCGAACAGACCGATGTGCCTGAATCAAGTGATTGGTACAATTCGGGTTATCTGATCATGTGGGGCTCGAATGTTCCCTTAACACGCACCCCGGACGCTCATTTTATGACGGAAGTCCGTTACAAAGGGACGAAGGTGGTGTCCGTCGCGCCGGACTATGCGGAAAACGTCAAATTTGCAGATAACTGGCTGGCTCCGAATCCGGGAACCGATGCGGCTATCGCGCAGGCAATGACACATGTAATTCTGAATGAATTCTACCATGAGCGCCAGGAGCCGATGTTCCTGAATTACGCCAAACAATATACCGATATGCCATTCCTAATCCTGCTGGATAAGCATGAAGGCAGTTATAAAGCAGGCCGCTTTCTACGGGCCAGCGATCTCGGAGATGTATCGCAGCATGCCGAGTGGAAGCCGGTTATTTTGGATGAAGAGACGGATGAAATCATAGTTCCGAACGGAACGATGGGCCAGAGATGGGAAGAGGACAAGAAGTGGAATCTGATCCTGGAACGTGAGGACGGCACAAAGATCGACCCTGCGCTATCGGTTGCAGATCATGGTGCACAGTGGCAAGAGATTGTATTCCCGTTCTTTGATAATGCCGGCAACGGGATCTTCAAGCGGACGATACCGGTACGGAAGATACAGCTTGCCGATGGAACGGAAAGATTCGCTGCCACCGTATACGATTTGATGATGAGCCAATATGGGATAGACCGCCTCGGCAGCGATACAGAGGGGAAAGGCTACAACGACACAGACTCTCGTTATACACCTGCATGGCAGGAGGCGATTACGGGTGTGAAGCCGTCAGTCGTCATACAAATTGCCCGCGAGTTCGCTCAGAATTCACTGGATACCGGTGGACGCTCCATGATTATTATGGGTGCGGGCATTAACCACTGGTTTAACAGCGACACGATCTACCGCGCGATTCTGAACCTGGTTATCCTGACCGCATCACAAGGCGTGAACGGTGGAGGTTGGGCTCACTATGTTGGGCAAGAGAAATGCCGTCCGATCGAAGGCTGGTCCACGGTCGCTTTTGCGAAGGATTGGCAGGGAGCGCCGCGACAACAGAATGCCACTTCCTTCTTCTATTTCGCAACAGACCAATGGAAGTATGAGGAGATGGGCGCTGAATCGCTGAAATCGCCGACAGGTGGAGAAATACGCTATCAGCATCCTGCTGATTACAATGTGTTAGCCGCTCGCCTTGGATGGCTGCCATCCTACCCTCAATTTAACAAGAGCAGCTTAGCGTTTGCGAAAGAAGCCGAAGCCGCCCAGCAGGGAGCGGTGAAGAACGAAGATATTATTCAGCATACACTGGACCAGATAGTATCCGGAGAGACGAAGTTTGCAGTAGAGGATCCGGACGCACCGGAGAACTTCCCGCGTTCCTTATTCGTTTGGCGATCCAATCTGATCTCCAGCTCGGCAAAGGGCCAGGAATACTTTATGAAGCACTTGCTTGGTACTCATGACGGATTATTGTCCATGCCGAATGAAGAAGACAAGCCGGAGGAGATCGTTTGGCGGGATGAGGTGGAAGGAAAGCTTGATCTGCTTGTTGCACTGGATTTCCGCATGACCTCAACACCAATGTACGCCGATGTTGTACTGCCTGCTGCAACTTGGTACGAGAAAACGGATCTGTCCTCGACGGATATGCACCCGTTCGTGCATCCGTTCAACCCGGCGGTCGATCCGTTGTGGGAATCCCGCTCAGATTGGGATATTTTCCGGACAATTGCAAAAGAGTTCTCAGCTATAGCCAAGGAGCATCTGCCAGGTGTATACAAGGATGTCGTATCCTCACCGCTTGCGCATGACTCGGTAAGCGAGATTGCCCAACCGTATGGTGCAGTCAAGGATTGGCGCAAGGGTGAAGTCAAGCCGATTCCGGGTAAAACCATGCCAAACTTAAGCATTGTTGAGCGGGATTATACAAAGATATACGACAAATATATAACTCTCGGACCGAACCTCGCTACAGGAAAAGTGGGTGCTCATGGTGTCAGCTTCTCTGTTGCCGAGGAGTACGAGGAATTAAAACGTATCAACGGCGCTTATCACGATGACACGATAAAGAACGGCCTGCCGAAGCTTGAAACAGCGCGTCATGCTGCCGATGCCATTCTGAATTTATCATCTGCAACGAACGGCAAGGTATCCCAGCGGGCATGGGAATCTGCTGAGCAGGATACAGGTGTTGCGCTTAAGGACATATCCGCCGATCGTGCAGCCGAACGAATCACGTTCCAGAGTATTACGATTCAGCCGCGAGAAGTCATTCCGACACCGGTATTCAGCGGGTCCAACAAGATGGGCAGACGTTATTCACCATTCACGACGAATATCGAACGTCTTGTACCATTCCGAACGCTAACAGGAAGACAGCATTTCTATATCGATCATGAACTGTTCCTGCAATTTGGAGAAGCACTGCCCGTGTATAAACCAACCCTGCCGCCTATGGTGTTCGGATCAAGGGATAAACAGGTTGAAGGCGGAAAAGATGCGCTGGTGCTGCGTTATTTAACACCGCACGGCAAGTGGAATATCCACAGTATGTATCAGGATAACTTGCATATGCTGACCTTATTCCGCGGTGGTCCGACCGTATGGATAAACGATGAGGATGCGGCGGCGCATCAAATCCAGGATAACGACTGGCTAGAAGTGTACAACCGTAATGGTGTTGTTACCGCAAGAGCCGTTGTCAGCCATCGTATGCCGCGAGGTACTATGTTCATGTATCACGCGCAGGATAAGCATATTAATGTGCCGGGCTCGGAGATTACAAAAGAGCGCGGCGGAAGTCACAATGCACCGACAAGAATTCACGTCAAGCCTACGCAAATGGTTGGAGGTTATGCTCAGCTCAGCTATGGCTTTAACTATTACGGCCCGATTGGAAACCAGCGGGATGTCTATGTCGCGGTCCGCAAGATGAAGGAGGTAGATTGGCTTGAAGATTAAAGCACAAATCGGCATGGTGATGAATCTGGATAAGTGCATCGGATGCCATACCTGCAGCGTAACTTGCAAAAGCACATGGACCAACCGACCGGGTGCCGAATATGTGTGGTTCAATAACGTAGAGACGAAGCCAGGCATCGGGTATCCGATGCGCTGGGAGGATCAGGAGCATTACAAGGGCGGTTGGAAGCTGAAAAACGGCAAGCTCGAATTGAAATCGGGCAACAAGCTGTCCAAGATCGCTTTAGGCAAAATCTTTCATAACCCGGATATGCCGGAGATGAAGGACTACTATGAACCCTGGACATACAATTATGAGCATCTAACGAATGCAGGCGAGAAGAAGCATCAGCCAGTGGCACGTCCGAAGTCGGCCATAACGGGAGACAACATGGACTTGAAATGGGGACCGAACTGGGAAGATGATCTGGCTGGCGCGCATGTTACGGGCCCTCAGGACCCTAATATCGAGAAAATTGAAGAAGAAATCAAGTTTAACTTTGAGCAAGCGTTCATGATGTATCTGCCTCGTCTATGCGAGCACTGTTTGAATCCTAGCTGCGTGGCATCCTGTCCTTCCGGCGCAATGTACAAACGCGATGAAGATGGCATTGTTCTCGTGGACCAGGAGGCTTGCCGCGGCTGGCGTTACTGTATGACAGGCTGTCCTTATAAGAAAGTGTACTTTAACTGGCAGACAAATAAGGCAGAAAAATGCACCTTCTGTTTCCCTCGTATTGAAGCTGGACTTCCTACAGTGTGTTCCGAAACGTGTACAGGACGTATCCGGTATCTGGGCGTATTATTATATGACGCTGACCGGGTGCAGGAAGCCGCTTCGGTACCGGATGAGAAGGATCTGTATCAGGCCCAATGTGACTTGTTCCTGGACCCGAACGACCCGGCTGTCATCGCGCAGGCCCGAGCGGACGGCATTTCAGAAGAGTGGATCGAGGCAGCGCAGAATTCACCTGTATATAAGCTGGCCATTGAATACAAGCTAGCCTTCCCGCTGCATCCGGAATACCGGACGCTGCCAATGGTTTGGTACGTTCCGCCGCTTAGCCCGATCATGAATTATTTTGAAGGCAAAGATTCCCTTCAGAACCCGGATATGATCTTCCCGGCAATCGAAGAAATGCGGATGCCGATTCAATATCTGGCTAATATGCTCACGGCAGGCGATCCGGAGCCAGTGAAGGAATCACTGCAGCGCTTGGCGATGATGCGGTCTTACATGCGGTCCTTCTCGACCGGTAAATCATTCGAAGAGCAGAAGCTGGCACGTCTTGGCTTAACAGCTCATCAGACAGAACAAATCTATCGTTTGCTTGCTATTGCTAAATACGAGGATCGATTCGTCATCCCAACGTCGCACAAAGAAACATACCTGGATACCTATCATGCACAAGGCTCTGAAGGCTTCGGCATGAATTGCGGGGGCTGTGGTATTTCCGGTTCATCGGCAGACAAGAACGCGAAAGATTCGGAGTATTTCTATGGGGGAATTTGGCGTGATTAATCTTGATAAGCTGTACTCATATAAGCACTTGTTCGGTTTTTTTGCCCAACAGCTGACCTACCCGGATAAACTGGATTTTCACCCTTCGGTTCTGGAGGGATTAACAGAAGAAACGGACCCGGCATATGAACATATCGAACGGTTCTGGAAACTTATTCACGGCTACAGCATGGAAGAAATTGAAGAGATGTACGTACAGACATTTGACTTTCAAAAGGATTCGACGCTGTACATGACATACTTCAAATTCGAGGATTCGAAGGAACGCGGGCAGATGCTGGCCAAGCTGAAAATTTTGTATCAGATGTTTGGATTAGATATGCCAGAGGAAGAACTCTCGGATTATCTGCCGCTGATGTGTGAATTTATATACGCAGCGGAGTGGAAGGGATATTCGCAAGCAGAGAAGGATTTCAGTGTGTTTATAAGTGTAATTGAGGACGGTACTTATCATCTGCTGAAGTCGCTTGAGAAGAACAACAGTCCCTATTATCATCTCGTCAAAGCTTTGCGAGAAACGCTTAAGGCTTGTGTAAGGCAGGAGGCTTCCGACCATGAACTGGCTTGATCAATTCCTGTGGGTCATATTCCCTTACTTATGTATGGTTATATTTGTTGGCGGTCATATCTATCGCTATCGACATGATCAGTTTAACTGGACAGCCAAGTCCAGCGAATTCATCGAGAAGAAGCATCTCAAGCTTGGCAGTCTTATGTTCCATCTTGGCATTATACCCGTGATCGGAGGCCATATCGCAGGCTTGGGCATCCCAAAGGAATGGATGGAGGCCATCGGCGTCAGCGACCATCTGTATCACATCGGAGCGATGTATATCGGAAGCCTGTTCGGCTTTCTCACGCTGGGCGGTATGCTACTGCTGACGGCTCGCCGATTGACGATCCGAAATGTTCGCAAGTTAAGCTCTGCGTCGGATATCATCGTGAACTTGCTGCTGCTGTTCATCGTGCTCATGGGCATGTACAGCACGATCGTGACCAATGTGGTCGATCCCGCTTTCGATTATCGCTCGACCATCTCAGTCTGGTTCCGCAATCTCTTTATACTGCGTCCAGATGCCGGATTAATGGGAACTGTTCCAATCTCATTTCAGATTCACATCTTGGCCGGCTTTTTCATTTTTGCATTATGGCCATTTACAAGGCTGGTTCATGTCTGGAGCGTTCCGTTGAATTATGTAGGAAGAAGTTATATCCTATATAGGAAGAATCGCAAACAAGGAATGTAGGAGAGAAGGCTTCGGCCTTTTTTCTTTTGACCGCCATGTTTAAAGAGGTTCTGATCTTCGGATAACTTCTTCGGAAATTTTCTTAATAAGCAAGGGAGTATAACAGTATGAAGGATGAACCGGTTTTTGACTTTCAGCAGGCCATCGACGCTCTTCGGGAACGGTTTGAGTTCGATCTTGTATCGATCGCTTTCGTCCAATCGGCAACTGACCAATTTGTTTTAACATGGCAATATGCCTCAGGCAACTTAAATGAACGTTATAAACGCATCGTTTTGCATTCAGGTAAAGGTTTGGCCGGAATCGTATTCAAAACAGGGAAACCTGTGCTCATTCAAAATGTGGCCGAAGAACTTGACCCCAATGATTTATTTAACTATCCTATTATCGCAGCGGAGCAGCTTCTTAGCGTAGGCGCCGTTCCATTATGGAAGGATAGCCGCGTTGCGGGTGTGTTGTTAGCAGGTTATCGTCAGGAGAACCGGTTAACCTCTTCCCGGCTGCATGAATTCCAGCAGGAGATTGAGCCGTCCATCGGCCCATTTCTCACCAAGGAGTTGGAAGAATATGATTCAATTCAATGATACGGATAAGCATGATCTGTTGAAGAAAATGTATGAAAACAGCATGGAGGCTATCTTCTTCATCAATAATGAGGGAGAGATATTGGATATGAATCCTGCTGCGGAGAATATTCTTGATCTTGATGTGATCGAAGGTATTCATAAAGGAAATAAAATATCGATCTGCCAAACTTGCGCGGGCTATACGAATGAGGAAGCGATGATGTCCTGCCTCAATTGCTTTGTGGGGAATACGAAGGGAGACTTTTCTTCTTTTCAGGTCTACCTGAATACCCGGGGGCAGGGGATTGTGCCATATGCAGCCAGCTTTCATACCATTGATGAGGCAGAAGGTGTACGTGTCTTCATGCTGCTCAACCTGACGAAGCAGTACCGGACTCAGGAAAAGCTGTATAAGACGAATATGACCAAGTACGTAATTAAAGCGCAGGAGGACGAACGGAAGCGGATTTCCCGTGAACTGCATGACAGTGTAGCGCAGGAATTGCTGAGCTCACTCGTTGATCTGCGCGTATTAAAATATATCAACGCAGATGATGCGGTGTTGAACAAGGTTAAGCAAACAGAAGCCTCCTTAACCCGATTGTTAGATGACATCCGGCATATGGCTGTTGAATTACGACCGGCATCTTTGGATGACTTCGGATTGGAAGCAGCCTTTCGTTCCCATTTCAAATGGATAGACAAAAATTATGGCCTTGTAGTAGATTTCGTAACAGAGCTTTCTTCGGCCCGCTACAGCAATGAGATCGAGACGGTGGTCTACCGGATCTGCCAGGAAGCGGTGCTCAACGCCTTGAAATATGCCAATACGGATGAAATTCATGTGCGACTGTTCGAAGGCGAAGGGGATCTGCAGCTTATTGTGGAGGATGAGGGTGCCGGTTTTCAATTGAATACAAGGGACCCTAAAGGAACGGGACTCGGTCTGTTCGGCATGCGGGAGCGGGCAGAGCTGGTACATGGTCAATTGATGATCAAATCGGAGGTGGGGGCTGGAACAACCATCCACCTGCGCATTCCTTTACCGCCGATGCAAAGCGAGGAGGGAAATAATGAATGAAAATTGTCATTGCCGATGATCATGCCGTTGTACGCAGCGGATTCTCCATGATTTTGAATTACCAACCCGATATGGAGGTTGTAGCCACGGCAGCCGACGGGATTGAAGCGTACCAGATGGTAGCCAAGCATCATCCTGACGTGTTATTAATGGATTTAAGCATGCCTCCAGGCGAGAGCGGATTAATAGCGACAGGGAAGATCAGCAGCGACTATCCGGATACGAAGATATTGATTCTCACCATGTATGATGATGAAGAGTATTTGTTCCATGTTCTGAAGAATGGGGCTGCAGGTTATGTGCTTAAGAATGCACCTGATGAGGAGCTTCTGTCTGCAATTCGCACCGTTCATCAGGGCGGAACTTATATCCACTCCAAGATGGCGACCTCCCTTGTAAGGGAGTTTATTAAGAAGGATCAGGAATCGCGCGATACCGATCCATTTAATCTTTTAACCAAACGTGAGATCGAGATTCTGCCTTTGGTTGCTAAGGGCTACGGGAACAAGGAAATAGCGGAGAAACTGTTCATTTCCGTTAAGACCGTCGAGGTGCACAAGGCGAAGATTATGGAGAAGCTAAACCTAAAAAGTCGACCGGAATTGGTTGAATATGCTCTTAAGAAAAAGCTGCTCGATATTTAACGCATATATAGGGATTTCCTCTTTCGAATAAGGGGATTTCCCTATTATTTTTTTGTCTTCATACCACTTACAATAGAGATGGGAATCAAGATGTTGTCTATCAAGACATGTTGAATAGGTGATGTGATGATGAAAAAAATGCAACTGCCTTTGCAAACGCTGAATTTGACGCTTGGTTTTATGGTATGGGTTATCATTTCTGCGCTATTGCCTTTTATTAAAGAAGATATTCCCATTCCGACTGAGCGATTGGCGCTATTAACGGCCATCCCGGTCGTGCTGGGATCGATTCTAAGAATTCCGTTTGGCTATTATGCCAATGTGCTGGGAGCCCGCAAGGTGTTTCTGGCGAGCTTTATCCTGTTGCTATTTCCGGTATTCTATATTAGCGAGGCATCATCTTATACCGATCTGGTGATCGGTGGTCTGTTCCTCGGTATCGGCGGCGCCGTGTTTTCCGTGGGTGTAACCTCTCTGCCGAAATATTATCCGAAGGAAAAGCACGGGCTCATAAATGGAGTATACGGGCTCGGCAACCTGGGAACAGCGATCACAACTTTTACAGCGCCTTTAATTGCTGCGACTGCGGGTTGGTCCTTCACAATCAAGCTGTTCATTGTACTTCTATTAATCTTCACGGCTTTAAACTTTGTGCTCGGCGATCGTAAGGAAGCCAAAGTGAAGACGCCGATTATGGATGAAATAAAAGGTGTTTATAAGAACGATAAATTGTGGTTATTCTCTCTATTTTACTTTATTACTTTCGGCGCCTTCGTCGCTTTCACTGTATATTTACCGAATTTCTTGGTCTCGCATTTTGAACTGGATAAGGTAGATGCGGGTATGCGCACAGCCGGTTTTATCGCGTTGGCTACGTTTTTGCGTCCGGTGGGCGGCTGGCTCGGAGATAAATTCAAGCCATTGTTCTTACTGATGGGAGTATTCTCGGGTCTCACAATATCGGCTATTCTGCTTGCCTTCTCACCATCGATCGGATTATACACATTAGGCAGCTTGACGATCGCGGTGTGTGCGGGTCTCGGTAATGGGGTCATATTCAAGCTGGTCCCTCAATACTTCAGTAAGCAGGCTGGTACGGTGAATGGAATCGTATCGATGATGGGTGGTTTAGGCGGCTTCTTCCCTCCGCTGATGCTATCGGCCATTAATTCGATTACGGGGCAGTATTCGATTGGCTTTATGGCTCTGTCCCAAGTCGCGCTTGCCAGCTTGATTCTCGTCATATGGATGTACTATCAAGATCGACTTGCCCTATCGGATGAAGTATTCCGTTCCACGGGTCAAGGAATTCTGGTCACTGATCAGTCGGGAGTCATTCGAGCGGTAAACCCGGAATTCACGCAACTTACGGGTTATTCGGAGGAGGAAGTCGTTGGTCATAAACCGAGCATTCTAAAATCGGGTAGGCAGTCTGGCTCATTCTACGCTGATATGTGGAAGATCATTACCCGGACCGGCCAATGGCAAGGACAGATTTGGAATCGTCGGAAGAATGGTGAGGAATACCTGGAACTGCTGACAATCAATGCGGTTCGAAACGATGCGGGAGAGGTCATTCGTTACGTAGGATCGTTCAGTGATATCACAACAACCTATTGATTGGTTGTGGAATCGCTGTGAGCCTTTCCATCATCAGATGGAAAAAAATCTGATTTCGGGTCATGCAGGAAACTTGCTTAGCATGAACGTCAAGGGAGGCAAATAACTTGGAGCATCGGTATTCCAGGCAAGTGTTATTTAAGCCTATTGGTGAAGCGGGACAGACGCGCTTATCTAAAGCGTCAGTGGCGATTATTGGCTGTGGGGCGCTGGGTACAGCCGCTGCTGAAATGATTGTCCGGGCGGGTATTGGAACGCTCCATATTGCCGATCGGGATGTAGTTGAATATTCCAACCTGCAGCGGCAGCAGCTTTTTACGGAAGCAGATGCTGCAGGTATGATGCCGAAGGTGCATGCAGCGAGGAATAGACTCATGGAGATTCGGTCAGATATCGAGCTGTATACGTATTTCGAGCATGTGGACGAAGCTCTGATGGAAGATTTAGCGGGGCAAACAGATCTGATTATCGATGCGACAGATAATTTTGAAACTCGCCTCTTAATTAATGATGCCGCCCATAAATATGCAATTCCTTGGATTTACGGTGCATGTGTGGGAGGTGCTGGTACGGTATTTGCCTTTGCGCCGGGAGAATCAGCCTGTTTTCGGTGTCTGCTGCCCATACTTCCGGTAATGAATGAGACATGCGACACGGCGGGCATCATCGCGCCAGCAGTACAAATGACAGCATCCTGCCAGTGCGCGGAAGCGCTGAAATGGCTGACGGGCAACCGGGAAACTATGCGTAAGAAAATGTATAACTTTGATCTATGGCACTCTGAACAGCTGGAAGTTGGAATTACGCGTATTCGCAACGAGAACTGTGAAACATGCGGAAACCATCCTACATTTCCGTCACTTATCAAGCATGAGCAAATGAAATACGCAGTCTTATGCGGACGAGATGCCGTTCAGATCTTAGCCGACCATGGCCGCAGTCTTAGCTTGGACGATGCGGAGCAGCTTGCTGGAAGGCTCGGTTCCAGGTGCAAGAGAACGCCCTATTTTGTGGAGTTTTATGCGGAAGGATATCGCATGGTGCTATTTAATACTGGCAGGCTCATTATCCATGGGCTGCGTGATGTAAATACTGGACGGAGCCTGTATCACAAGCTGTTCGGGTAAGTCAGTTTATTGAGAACCATCTATATGAAAGAAGAGTATTGTTGGTAATTTGTTCCCTTCTGGGTTCAGACAAATGCTGTCACTTCAATAACTTGAGGTAACGTGATCATCATACTTTCTTGCAAGTCTCTTTTTTATCGTACATTGGGCTTGTGATCGTTTATAATGGAGTAGATGTTCCATTGTGGGGATAGGCGAACTTTCCAAAATCATGTGCACGAGTTTTTGATCAATCAATGGATGCTAGATTATATAGAAGGTGATCAATAGATGAAACCATATGCAATTGTAGCGGAGCCCATTAATGTCCAGGATTACATCGATTATGTTCTGCATCCGGGGGCAGGGGCGGTGACCACGTTTACGGGTCATGTCCGTGAATGGACGCATGGAGTCAGAACCTTGTATTTGGCTTACGAGGCATATGTACCCATGGCAGAGAAGAAGCTGGCTCAGGTAGGCCTTGAGATTGAAGAGAAATGGCCAGGTGCACGCGTGGCGATTGCCCACCGGATCGGTGAACTGCATATTTCGGATATTGCCGTTGTGATCGCGGTATCATCGCCGCACCGCAAGGCAGCATATGAAGCTAATGAGTATGCGATTGAACGGATTAAGGAAATGGTTCCGATCTGGAAGAAGGAAATATGGGAAGATGGCGAGGAATGGATAGGGGATCAGAAGAAGAAGCCTAGTCAGGGGGAAACGATGGTATGATTCAGGTGTATTATTTTGCAGGCCTGCGTGATGCTGCCGGAAAGGCCGAAGAGACGATTGATCGAGCAGAGTGGAAGGTGCAAGAGCTTCTCGATTGGGTAGAAGAAGCCTACCCGGCGTTTCGAAACAAGACGGTATTTGTTGCTGTGAACGAGGAGTATGCCAGCCGGGAAGATGTTATCACTTCCGGTGATATCGTGGCCCTTATCCCACCGGTCAGCGGCGGATGATGAATACGCTTGGAATCGTTCTGGCAGGTGGATTGTCCAGTCGCTACGGTTCCCCCAAAGCTTTCGCCCAGGCGGACGGCATGGCTTATTACGAGATTGCGGTCCATGCGCTTAAAGGTATATGTTCGCAAGTTATCATTGTAGGGCGTGAGGAACACCGGGAATGTTATCATCCAGAAATGAGCATGGTGACGGATGTTGAACCTTTTCGCGGATGTGGACCACTCGCCGGTATCTATTCAGCGATGACGATCTCCCCCGCTTCGCGGTATGCTGTATTACCCTGCGATATGCCTAATATGCGTCCTGAAGTGATGGAAACACTTGTGAAATATTGTGCAGATGAAGATGTGATCGCTGTACAAGCAGATGGTGTGTACCATCCGCTGGTTGCCATTTTTGATCAACGATTAAAGTCTGCGATTCGCCAATCGCTGGAGCATGGTCAATACAGTGTGATGAAATTACTAAAGCAAGTTAAGACAACATGGATTCAAGCAAACGAATTAACCGTGAATACAGAATTGGTGTTTCGGAATATGAATACGCCGGGATAGCATGACAAGAGAGGAAGAGGATATATGACAACCATACCCATGCGAGATCAGCTGCAACGACCGATCCGCGATTTGCGCATATCCGTGACCGATCGCTGCAATTTCCGCTGCACCTATTGCATGCCGAAGGAAATATTCGGCGATGACTTTCCATTCCTCCCGAAACAAGAGCTGCTGTCTTTTGAGGAGATCAGCCGTGTCGCACGGCTGTTCGCATCGCTTGGAGTGAAGAAAATCCGTTTAACCGGCGGTGAACCGCTCTTGCGAAGAGATCTGCCGGTGCTTGTAGGTATGCTTACTGAGGTTGAGGGAATCGAAGACATCGGACTGACGACCAACGGACTTTTACTGAAGCAGTATGCCCAGCCATTGTATGATCAAGGTTTACGCCGACTCAACATTAGCCTTGATGCACTCGATCCGGAGCTGTTTGCCAGTATCAACGGCCGCGGGATTAAACCGGATCTTATTCTGGAGAATATCAAGCATGCTCGGGATATAGGTTTTCAGATCAAAGTCAATATGGTCGTGCAAAAAGGCATGAATGATCAGGAAATACTGCCCATGGCGGCTTATTTTAAGAAACAGGGAATAATGCTGTGTTTTATCGAGTTTATGGATGTGGGCAATGACAACGGCTGGAGCTTTGAGCGTGTCGTCACGAAGAAAGAGATTTATGAACGAATGGCCTCTTCTTATGAATTAGAGCCGCTTGAGCAGCATTATTATGGAGAAGTTGCGAAGCGTTATCGATATAAAGACAATGGTGCAGAGGTTGGCTTTATTACTTCTGTATCGGAATCATTCTGTTCATCATGTACACGAGCCCGATTATCTTCGGACGGAAAAATGTATACCTGTCTGTTTGCTTCACAGGGATATGATGTGCGTGAACTTGTTCGCGGCGGGGCGACAGATGAACAGATTCTGGCTGCGATTCGCGGCGTATGGGAGAAGAGAGCGGATCGTTACTCTGATGAAAGAACGGAGCAGACCGCGATCCGGCGCAATAAAATAAACATGTCCTATATCGGCGGGTAGATGTGTAACCCTTGAGAGGAGTCATGAGTTGTGAAGAAGCAGGGAATGGTCATTCCCCATGAACATGGTGGGTGGGCGATGGTCAGCATTCCATTCGTGATCGGTATGTTATCCGGTAAACCGAATTGGATGCACGTATTCTTATTTGTAGCATGGCTATTTCTTTATTTGTCATCCTATCCGTTTCTACAATCGTTAAAGAAGCGTGCTGATCGAGCCCGCATGATCAAGTGGGGGGCAATTTACGGGGCGATCGCTGTTCTAAGTCTGATTCCACCGCTGCTGACATTGCCGCAGCTTGCCTTATTCGCACCCATTCTGCTCGTGCTTCTCATGGTCAACATATGGAACGTTAAGCGGAAGAAGGAGCGGGCAGTATTTAACGATTTATGTGCAATTCTCATATTTTCGTTAGGGGGCGCAGCTGCCTATCTGCTTGGCGGAGGAGGATGGGACCGTATGATGGTTCTCATTATCCTGTACAATGTTCTTTATTTCATGGGGAGTGTTTTCTTTGTCAAGTCGGTATTTCGCGAGCGGAAGAACAAACGCTGGACCGTTTATGCCAAAAGCTATCACATCATCTTGTTGGTAGTGCCCTGGATTGTGGGGAATCCCTGGATGGCAGTTGCCTATCTCTTCTCGCTGCTCCGTACCTTCCTGTATGCCGGACGAGTCATACGTCCGATGAAGGTGGGGATTATTGAAATCATAGGCTCCATTCAATTTCTGATACTTGCGATGTTGTGGTTGTAGAGTGATTGTGAAAAAGTCTTGAACATGTTCTTACGAAATATTGCCGCGCGGCAGTAACTTCGACAAGGCTCGGTATCTATGATATGATGTATGAAACCCATGGGCATTCCACTCTTTTTTGAGTGGGGTGCCTTCGTCTGTATTTCCGGGTTTTTTACATTTAATGTATGGCTAACTATCTGACAGGATTTGGAGGGTCGTGATGCTATGTTTCTCTATTTGTCCCCTGGCAGGGGAGGTTCTGGGGTCGCTGTTACAGCGCTAAGATCACTCATATAAAGGAGAGGTAGAGCATGGCTACATGCATTCATACTGAAAGACGTCCGAGATTGAATTCTTCCGGACTGCGTAATTTGCGTCAAAAGGGGCGTTTGCCCGGGGTCGTATTTGGAAAGAACGTAGACAACGAGATCATACACATTTCCACCATAGAATTTGAGAAGTGGCTTAAAAAAGGGGAGTCCGGGTTCATCGAACTGAAGATGGATGGCGACAAGTCGCTGACCGTATTGCTGGAGGATCTTCAGCGGAACCCTGTGACCGGAGCTCCGGTACATGTTGATTTTCAGCTTGTACAAACGGGCGAAATTATTCGTACGAAACTTGCGGTGAAGTTCATTGGTACTCCTGTTGGGACGAAGACGGGGGGCGTCGTGCATATGCAGGACCCTTTTGTGGAAGTCGAAGCATTGCCGAAGTACCTGCCATCTTCCGTAGAGCTGGATATCAGCGCGATGGAAGTGGGAGATACACTGTTTGTGAAGGATCTGGATTTGCCGTCTGAGCTGACGGTTATTTCAGGCGGGAACGAGCTTCTTGTATCCGTGGCGAAACCATAGTTTTCATTACGAACAAGTTCCCATTATATAAAAGCAACCTTGAAGGTTACATATAGATTAGTTTTTCTTACTTATTGAGTCCGGTCCTGTACCGGGCTCTTTTTTTATGACAAAAGCTCTTCTATTCAGCAAGTTCATCGTTTCCCTTGGCCTGCTTATGGGCAGAATAAACTTAATCTCTTTTGTAAACCCGCTAAGACGGCATCTGGCATCTCCCTGACCGCAATATCTTCACCTAGAAAAAGCAGCCAATTAATGATTTCGGATAATTCTTCTGCGTGATCCACATGGATAAAAGTTTTAAGAATGGCAGTGGTTTGGTAAGGATTTGTATAGGCAATTGAAAACTTTAAAGGATGGTATTTCTTGAACTGGGCAATCGCCTTAGATCCAAGCTCAAGGACAAGATTAGTGGCTTCTTCCTGTTTGCTGAGCTGTTCTAAAATCTTTTTCTTGCTTACTTTTTTTTTCGTCTGGAATCGTTCTACATGGGTGAGATTATCGACAGGAATAATCCGTCTCTTTTCTTCCTCCAAGTCAAAACCTTCAATTAACCATAAACTCTTCTCCCGATATAGGTGCAGGAGATAAATGGGATACGATTTTATTTCTTTCTCTTCTTGGATGGAAACCAATAAACAGCTGTCGAGCAGAATAATTTGGATGAGTTTTTCTAGCATCGGATGGGGCAGGTCTGACAGATCAAGCAAGTCGGGATTATTGGGATTGGTCCCTTCGAACAGTAATATTTGATTTAAAAGAACAAGGGCATCTTGCTGGTTTTCTGAGATAAGCCCAAGTAACTTTTCAGCTAAAGAATGACGACTCTTTAAATAAGGGAGCTGTTGATTTCTTGTAGCCATAAAGGCAATAAACAAAGCTTTAATTTCAGTGTCAGTAAAGCGGACTGTGGGCAGGACGGAGTTATTCATGACAAAATAACCGCCATCCCGCCCAACTTCAGCGACAAGCGGCATCCCCATAGCTTCGATCTCCCGGATATCCCGAATAGCTGTCGAACGAGAGATGTTAAATTCTCGCATGATTTCAGAAATGGAAAAGTGGGCACGGTTGTTGATATACCGCATGATGACATTAATCCGTTCAACTTTTTTCATAGGGGCCCCCTAAACAGTATCATTTTTTGACATGATTTAAGGATATTATAAACCTATCAAGTGAAAAGACAAATCATTTGGTAAATTTAAAACAAAGGAAGGTTTTGAACATGGCAGAATATACGCTTGAAGAAAAAGACAGCTTTATCGTATTAGGAATTGGAACTGAGCTTAAGAGCCATTACACAGACTATGCTGGTATAAACAAGGAAAAGGCAGACTTTTGGTCGGCAGTCAAAGAAGATGGAACGCTTGACACTTTAAAAGGTGTGGCCGACAATGACTACATTTTCGCAGTGAACGAAGCGGTGAATAACAAGATGATGTTTTATGCTGGTGTCATGTCTAAGGCATCGTTACCGGAAGCCACCAGAGTCATTCAATTTCCTAAGGGGGAATATCTTGTCGTCAAAGGGGAAGGGAATTCTGCCGAAGAGTTGAGCAACAAGCTGACTGGCATTGCATTTGGTCAAGTTCTGCCGGAAGCTACAAATTTCGCTTATGTTGGTGGGCCGAATGCAACCGTTGAAATGGAACATCAGAATGGCTTGGTCATTGGTGAATTATGGATTCCAGTCGTAAAGAAATAATGAATTAATAATGCATTCAAGGCGAGTTTTACGCGAAGTACGATTAAGAAGTAAAACTCGCAAAACTTTTAGGAGGAATGATTGAACATGTCCTATATCGTTGACTTTAAGAATGTGTCTACAGCTGGTTTAGAGTCATCGCCTGTAGCAGAGGCTCTTGCTGGTTTACGAGCGAATGAAGCCCGTTATTTTATGAACAAATATAAGCATGAATTTACAGTTGTACCCGCCAGTGAAAGCCAAGAGACCCTTGATTATGTTAACCGCATTTTGAAAGAAGAACGTGATCTTGCGTTTGCGGCAAAACCATTAGAAACATCCCGTTTTCAAGTGGAGAACATTCAATTTTCCTATGTTTTTTATGAGGATGGTCTCGGACTCAATGTCATGTATACGGTTGATGATCCTAAGAAGCGGGCCGTTGGCTTTAAGCTTTCGGAAGGGATGGAGGTACCCGAGGAGCTGGAAGGGAAGTTTAAGTTTGCAAGACAGAAGTCTAAATTAGCCGGAACCATTCGGGGCTCGTTCTTTGTAATAAAAGGAGAGTATTAAGATCGAAAGTTCATAGCATACGTGGTATTAACGCTGCGCAAAGCGTGGATGACGAGAATATGATGGGACACAAGTCGCGAATGGAATCGCGGCTTTTTGTTATTGAACGATGGAAGCCTTGTCACCAAACTGAGGACAAGGCTTCCGAGGAAGATCAAATGAGATTGTGTTCGGATAGGATAGCGGAATAGAAGGACAGTAAACAGTTTATAGGGATTTACTCAGTCTCTTCCAGAATAGCCGAGAAGTAATCATTTACATGCTTTACGAGATTCAGCATGCGCTCATTGAACTGATTCGAAGTAATACTGCCTTTATTGTAATCATTTATCAGCTCTTTGACGGTTGAAGTTTTAAATTTGGTGATTTCTTTTAAATCGTTATTGGCAGCTTTTTTCAGCTCAGCAGTCTTGATACTACAGGCTTTCTTAGCTTCACTAAGACTCTTCTTGGACTTATCAAGTGCTGTCTTGGCTTGGTTTAGTGCTGTTTTGTCGGCCTTGGATTTCTTGAGATTATTGTAATTCGTTGTTAATTGCTTGTACTGGCTCGAGAGTGAAGCTACGTTTTGGCACACTGGAGCTTTAATTTTGCTTATGTTGCTCTTCACCTGTTTCAGCCTGACATTGTACTCCTCGAAGTAGATTTTGTTTACCTCGGAAGTAGACATTTTGACTTGGGGGGCGGCCAAGGCCTGCGATGGCAGAATAAATAATGCCAACATGATGAGTAGGGCTAAAGTCTTTTTCATATGTAGTACACCTCTAATAAGTAGTACATATATCATATCCGATAATCTTGAGCTGAACAATCTCGAAATGAACAAGATTTACTAACAAATTCTATTCGAAATCGATAGAAGGAGAGGCAACTCAGAGGAACACCGACATACTGATGTCCACATTAGACCTGTATTATCAGATGTAGGAGGGAGAACAACACGCAAAATCGGATTAATTCGGATAGATGACGATGAAACCTAAATCATCAAGGAGGAATATATGAAATACGCTTATGTTTATGTACTGGATACGATGGCCGATTGAGAGCTTGGTTATGTCATTGCAGAGCTCAACTCAGGTCAATATTTTAAAAATCGAAAGGGGCGTATCCCCGTTAAAACGGTGGGCGCTACCAAATCTCCCATAACAACCAAGGGTGGAATGACGATCCTGCCTGATACAACGATAGAAGAGATCACCCTTGAAAGCACCGCTATATTGCTCCTGCCAGGGGCAGACCAATGGCATGTTCCCGAACATACACCCATTGTTGCAAAAGCAAAACAACTGCTTGATGCAGGCGGCAATGTTGCTGCAATATGCGGAGCAACCGCTGCGCTCGCCAATGCCGGTATATTAAATCATCGTCAACATATGAGCAACAGTCTGGAGTATTTGGCTATATGCTGCCCCGCATACGAGGGCGCTGCTTGCTACAGAAATGAGAAGATCGTTGTAGACGGCAACCTGATCACGACCAGTGCTGCCGGCGGATTATTACTAGCACGCGAGGTTATTAAGCTGTTGGATTTGTTCCATCATGAAACATTAGAAGCGTGGTATCGCTACTTCCTGACTGACGATTCTCAATATTACGATGTCATGATGCAGACCATGCAAGGGAGCGATTCATCCCTCTATAATTAATCCATAGACCCGAGATCATCGTGCAATCTGCGCAGGCGGTAAGCATTCATGGCGAATTCACGCAGCTCCTCAAGAATGGAGTAATTTGCCCATGCACCTGCGATGGCACCGATGCCTGGCACCATCTGCAGCATTTTCCGAAAGTCCATGGCGTCGCGATACTCGATCTGAAAGGTCTCCCAGTCCATATTCTTGGAATACTCCGCTTCAGAATGCCATTGCTCCTTCTCAATATGCCAACGCTTGATAGAATCGAGCAGACGGGCACGGTTTTCCGGCCCAGAGAAAGTCATCTGAAATACCTTAAGAATAAATACACGCTCGGAGAAGTGTTTGGTGTCATAACCATAAACATGTGCCATCTCAAACAGAAATTTCATTTTGATGGCAATTAGTGCCGGGAAATCGACCATGCTGAGCATCATGCCGCCAGCTCCCGTACCAGCGCCTTCGGCGACCGCGATTTTTTGATAGAGGGCAAATAACTCTTTAGCTTCTTGGTCAGCGGACTCCAGCTGTAGTCTTTTTTGCACTGGACGGCTAGGCGTATATTCCGCACCGAAGAGAGCTGTGCGCACGATTGATCGAATGGTGGTCGTAATGATGCTATGCACTTTCGGCGGAATCCAATGATTGATCCGACTGCCGATGCTTTTCGATGTTTTTTCCAGCCATCCTGGCGGTTTGAACAGGGTTTGTTCCCAATCGGCAATTTCCTTCTGTATTTCTTGCTCATAATTCATGATCAATCGCTCCTCCGTAAATCTTCCCTTTATTGTACGAAAATCTCCGGCATTCGAAAACCGTCCTCGGCAGGTAGCGAACCTCGACTAAGGTCCAGTTTTTATTGAATCCATTTTTGAATCCATTGTGCAGTTATTTCCGGGTGAGAAATAGGAAATTGATGTCCTAACGGTAAGTGAGTGATTGGTTTGCGGCTCCATTCATCCGGAACAGAATACTCCAAATCTTTATCTCCCCAAAGGATGTTGAGCTTGTTCAAATCAATCTCGTCAGGATTCGCTTGAATCGAATGGGGGGTTGAAATAGCAGCCATAACTTCCGCTGAAGATGTTCTAACTCGAGGCGACTCCAAATCTTCCATTACGTAATTTAAATAGGACTCGGGGATCTCCTTCTCATTTACAAAGCTTCCGTTTGCCAAGAGCCTTCTTTTGAACATCGATTCATTCATCAGTGATAAAAAGAACTTTGTTACTTTGGGAGAACGATATATGTAAGGTGCTGGTTGTAAGACCGGTTGTAAGAGAATTAACTTATGGAGTCTCTCTTGAATTAGTCCTGCTGCTTGTGCTGCGACCAATCCCCCAAAAGAGTGTCCAACCAAGATAACCTGTGATTGAAAGCTAAGGATCAAATCAACAACGGAATTAATGTAACCAACCATCGTTTGGGGATTGTGGTGATAAGGTGTACGCCCAAAACCAGGCAGATCTACAAGCCAAATCGGCCTTTGAGGCAAGGAGTTTGCCAATGGAATGAGGCAATCCGCCCCAGAAAATGTACCATGGAGCATGATAATCGGTATTCCAATTCCCTCCCTAACTAGTGCAGTCAAATTCCCAATTCGGCTATTGTGGAATCTATCGGGGAGGGTTGAATCCTTATGGGATAAACGATGGTCCAAGTCAGTAATAACAAATGGCAGGATAGTTTGTTGAAGCGATACATTCAAATTGTGTTTAACACTCATATCTGTTTTTGACTTGGTAGGGAAATCTGGTTTCACAATAAAATCCATGGAGGCTTCAGGGATTTTCACTAAGTTCCCTCCTCCCAAACGAAGTAAACTTTTCATTAATTTTAGTGAAACTGCGCCTACAGGAGGTTTTACACGAACTTCTTTTGCGATTGCTGTAACGAGTTCCTTCATATTAGGGGTATTATATTTCTCATCCAGCAAAAAGTACGTGTTGTTTTCTGGCTGATCCTCCTCAACTAAGGCAGAAACCAAAGAAGCAACATGATCCACATGAACCATAGGAATCCAGTATTCTTTTCCTCCAGGGACGAGAGGCATTAGTTTTCTCCTCGTGGAATCGACCAAAATACTTAAACCGCCGAGCTGCTCTGTCTTTCCCGTTACGGAATCTCCGATTACGACGCCGGGGTTAACGACAGACAAAGGTATGCCTAGATCACGCATGGTTTGTCGAATATACATATCCGCTTTGAATTTCATTTGTTCATAGGGTGGGGCTTTCTCTAGATGGAAGCCCGTCTGATCGTCTGAGAAATTCTCCTCGTTATAAGGGCTCATAAATCCGACTATGTGTATGAATTGCTTCAAAGCTTTTTTCTGATGAACCAATTGAGCAATTGCGGCGATTTCCTTGGAGGCTTGTAGAAAGACCCGTTCTGCTGTGCCTTGATCCAGTTCTATATTCATAGGGCCACCTGCATGAATAATGATATCGGCATCCATGACAAGGTGTAGGTCATTTCCCTTTAAACCCAGGTTCGGCTGTGTAAGGTCGCCCAAGACGGGAACCACATTTTGTTGTCCAGTGGGCACTAAGGAGTCTACCAATTTATTGAATTTGTTGATGGAACGAACTAAAACAATGGTGCGATGATGTTTTGGAATAAGCTTTATGATCTGTTTTCCGATAAAACCTGTCCCGCCTGTCAAAAATATATTCATGTTATAAATTTACTCCTTTGATATAGTACTGATTAGTACTAGTAATGAGAAAAAAATTACTTCTTTAGCAAAAATGCTACAGAAGTAAGGATATTATTTAACAACAAGGGGTTGTTTGTGGCTTTGGTGAGGAACAATCCTCCTTCTATGGAAGAAATAATCAATGCTGCTGTTTGTTTGATGGGGGTTTGTTCCGGTAATTCTTTATTTTGAATGGCTTCCGATAACAGTTGTTCCAGTAAAGTGGTTTGATGTTCGAAGAAATCCTTAACCATTTCCTGAACTTTAATCAAGTCATTAGAAACTTGAGTATAGAAGGTAATAAATGGACATCCCGCTAAATAATCAGTTCCAGTATTATCTTCAGCTATAACATTGATGAAACTTCCTAGCTTGTCAATGACGGACAAGTCCGTTCGCGCCAGTACGGTGTCAATCCGTTCTTGGTAATGAATCATAAACTGGCTCATAATTTGTAGCAACAAATCCTCCTTACTTTTGAAGTGATAATAGATGTTTGTTTTTGAAACTTTAGAGTGGTCAACGATTTCATCCATGCTTGTTAGCTGATAGCCTTTTGTTAGGAACAAATGTGCGGCAACTTGTAGTACGGTATCACGATTCGATTTTCTTTTTCTTAGTTTTTCCATACTAGTACTATATAGTACTAGTTCATGAGTGTCAACTAGATCCCATCAC
This sequence comes from Paenibacillus solani, assembly GCF_001277345.1. Lineage (GTDB taxonomy): Bacteria > Bacillota > Bacilli > Paenibacillales > Paenibacillaceae > Paenibacillus_AQ > Paenibacillus_AQ solani. Next base: position 2,359,831 of record NZ_LIUT01000001.1, on the reverse strand, counting down.
ATATCTAATGATAATTCCCCTGAATACAGCCATCCGAGGAAGTAGCCTTAAACAAAGATACAGTATCGCATAGAGGATAGACAAAAAGGGAATATTCAACTCAAAGGCTATCGTAAGTTTCTAATACGAGAGGAAAGCGATTTAAATTTTGTCTTGACGAAAACCATTTTCATGATTAATATTGTTGTGAAAATGATTATTGGAAGGTGGTCGCCTAAGTGAAACGTTATTTTGAGAAGGCGCAGAAGTTTGGTAAGTCCTTCATGCTTCCGATTGCCGTACTTCCGGCTGCGGGTTTATTATTAGGCATCGGCGGAGCATTATCGAATGCGAATACGATCAAATCGTATCCATTTCTGCAAATAGAATGGCTGCAGCAAGTATTCACCGTCATGAGCAGCGCCGGAAGCATTGTATTTGATAATCTGGCATTGATCTTTGCTATTGGCGTGGCAGTGGGGATGGCAAGAGCGGATAAAGGAACGGCAGGATTGGCTGCGGGTTTATCCTACCTTGTCATGAATGCATCCATCAATGCCATGCTGGTGAATACCGGGCAGCTTGCTGTAGATAATCTCGCAGGTGCGGGACAGGGAATGGTCTTAGGGATACAAACGTTACAGACAGGCGTACTTGGAGGTATCGTTGTTGGATTGGTTACAGCATGGCTGCATAATCGGTACAACAAAATAGAGCTTCCTCAGTTCCTCGGATTTTTCGGCGGTTCACGATTTATTCCGATTGTTTCGTCCTTTGCCGCCATTTTCATTGGAATCGCTCTATTTTTGATCTGGCCAACAGTCCAGCTCGGGATCTCAGGGCTTGGAAATCTGGTCGACAAAACCGGTTACATTGGTACTTTCATCTATGGGTTCTTATTACGGATGCTTGGACCACTTGGACTGCATCACATTTTCTATCTTCCTTTTTGGCAAACCGGAATCGGCGGCATTATGGAAGTTGGCGGTAAAGTTTACGAAGGGACGCAAAATATCTTTTTCGCACAACTAGGGGATCCGACAACCGAGAAATTCTTCTCCGGAACATCAAGATTTATGTCAGGCCGTTTTATTACGATGATGTTTGGACTCATGGGTGCAGCACTGGCTATTTACCATACGGCTAAACCGGAACGTAAAAAAGTGGTTGGTGGGCTGATGTTATCTGCCGCTCTGACTTCATTTTTAACTGGAATTACGGAGCCTTTGGAGTTCTCCTTCTTGTTCGTAGCTCCAATCTTGTATGTCATCCACGCCGTATTTGATGGACTGGCGTTCATGTTGTCGCACATCTTACAGATTACCATCGGTCAGACGTTCTCCGGTGGACTCATCGACTTTATCCTGTTCGGAATATTGCAAGGCAATGATAAAACGAATTGGATATGGGTACCGATCATCGGTGTAGTATGGTTCTTGTTGTATTACTTCACATTTAGAATCTTGATCGTCAAGATGAATCTGAAGACGTCCGGACGCGAGGATGAAGCTGTTGCTGATCAAGAAGCAGGTATGAAAGAAGATAGCAGCGCATCTGCGCAAACCGGAAATGCCAGATCGATTGCCATTCTGAATGCTCTTGGAGGAAAGGACAATATTACAGATTTGGACTGCTGCGCTACACGGCTTCGAGTGTCCGTCGTTGATAAAGATAAGGTGCAGAAGGATGCATTTACGGAAACTGGAGCAAAAGCGGTTGTGTTTGTCGGGAATGGTGTACAAGTGATTTACGGACCGCAGGTAACCGTGATCAAGAATGAAATTGAAGAATATTTGGAAACGGAGTAATTGTAATGATGGATATAGACAAATTAGGCTTAAAAGGCGGTCTTGTTGTATCATGCCAAGCTTTGGAGCATGAGCCGCTGCACAGTCCGTATATTATGAGCAGAATGGCGGTTGCAGCTGCACAAGGCGGAGCCATTGGGATTCGAGCGAACTCGGCACAGGATGTTAAAGAAATTAAAACCCAGGTCGATTTACCCGTAATTGGGATTGTAAAAAGAAACTACGGAACCAACCCGGTATTTATCACGCCGACCATGCGCGAAATTGATGAGCTTGCCGAGACAGGGGCAGAAATTGTGGCCCTTGATGCAACATTGCGTGAAAGACCAGACGGCAAGACATTGAAAGAGTTGGTCAGCGATATTCGTAGCAAGTACCCTCATCTCTATCTGATGGCAGATATCTCGACAAGAGAGGAAGCCATATATGCGGAACAACTCGGTTTCGATTTGATATCCTCTACGCTTGTTGGTTATACAGAAGAGACGGCGGGGCAGAAGATTTATGCTCAGGATTTTGCCATACTGAAAGATATTGTGTCGCATGTAAAAACTCCGGTCGTTGCGGAAGGGAATGTGATGACTCCGGAAATGGCGGCAGCTTGCCTTAAGGCTGGGGTGTATTGCGTTGTTGTTGGTGGAGCGATCACTCGTCCGCAGCAAATCACGGAACGTTTTGTGTCAGAGATATCGAAGTTAAATCCGGCAACTTCCGGAAAATAAAATCATGAAAGAAAAGACAAACAGCCAACTTGATCAAGTTGGCTGTTTTGTTTTGTCATTCTTCCGAGTACAATGCATTGAGGGTTTGCTGCCGTGCCTGTAGCAATTTCTCATCTTCAAGTAAGAGAAGGGACACGACGTCCAAAATATAAATAATAGCGAGTTGGCTATTGATGAAATTCACGTCTCCCGATCGGCCGATATCCGGAGTAAACAGGCAAATATCCGAAACTTCAGATAGAGGGGTATGGTCAAAATTTGTGATCCCAATCGTCGTGGCGCCTCTTTTTCTGGCTTCCTCCATAGCGTGACTCACCTCTGTAGTAAGTCCGGAGTTAGATATCCCAATGACAAGATCATGTTTCCCTAGAAGGGAAGCGCTCATCATCATCATATGTGCATCCGTTATGGCATCCACGACGATATTCATCCGGGAGAGTCTGTATTTAAACTCCAGGGCGGATAGCCCTGAACTTCCAAGCCCGTATATGTAGATTCTGCGCGATACTTTAATGAGTTTAACGACTTCTTCAATTCTTGAGGTATCTAGCATCTCCGCCGTAGCATTGACAATATCGTTATATAGATGTTGGGTCTTCATAAAAAAGTTCGCATCATTACGAGGTTTTTGCACCTCACGATTCAGGCGGATTTTAAATTCGACAAACGTATCACAGCCCGCTTTTTTGCAAAATCGAGTGATCGTCGATGTTGAAGTATTTGTATGCGCAGCTAATTCTTTAATATTGATATTGTTAATGGATGATCGATTACGCATGACATAATCAGCAATTTCTTTTTCTTTCGCAGAAAAACGTTGATATTCAAGCTGCAGTATATCAATTACACTGGACGACATCACATAAAGCCCCATTTCAAATATGTTTGTTATAGGGTCTATTCTACCAGCCAGCCGCCTCGAAGTAAAAAAGCAGATGGATTTAGCATGATCTGAAATAGCATTTAATCTGACAGCAAAAAGCGCCTCAAGTAGCCGTCAATAACGAGAGAATCCGCTTCGTTGGCTCCGATCCCAAAGCAATGTCCCCACTTAGATTCAATGAGTTGATACGTAGCATTCGGCATATGTTGAACGTCATACGCACTGTCCTCTGGGGTGAAAAACAAATCGCTTGAACCCGGCATAACGAGTGCAGGGGAGGTGATTTTGCGTAATGCCTGTTCGAAGTTACAGCGGTCCACTGAATTATCACTTATGTCTCCATGTATTCCTGTACGCAACATGGCAATCAAGTCGTTAGCATCGAAAGACAAAAATACCTGATCCCAGTAATCTTCTACATAAGACTTCAAGGAATAGTAACCCTCAGAATGATACAAATTCTCCAAGTAGTACGCCTGCGAAAATCCCCAGGGAGCATAGGCTCTTCCCATCGCTGCGAGACCGGCAACCGGAGGATGCTCATACTTTCCTTTTCTAAAATTCGTGTCCGCTTGCAGTGCCGCTATCATTCCTTCAAATACGAGCTGTGCATGTGGTCTGGTCTTTGCCGTTCCGCCAAACGGGGCAATACGTTCGACCATTTCAGGATAACTCGTTCCCCATTGAAATACTTGCATAGCTCCAAGGGACCAGCCCACAACGAGTTTGATTTTGTTAATACCGAATTGCTGAGTGATTAGCTGATGCTGAAAGCGTACATTGTCATACATGGAGATGAGAGGGAAATCCGCCTTGTCAAATGGAGCGGGCGTATTGCTGGGCGAAGACGACAATCCATTCCCCAACATATTGGGCACGATGATAAAATACCGATTGGGATCGAGCGCTTTATCCTCACCAATCAACCATTCATTATCAGTGTGCCGACCGGCAAACCAAGTCGGGTATACAATGACATTGTCTTTCTCTGCATTTAAGGTTCCGTAGGTCTTGTAAGCAAGAAAAGCTTGAGGGAGTTGCTGGCCCGATTGAAGCAAGATATCTCCAAGATGATATGTATCATAATCGTTCATAGATGGATGCTCCTTCAAAATAAAATGAGTAATAACTTGATTTTCACTCTACAATACGCATATCATCAAATCAACGAAACGTTTTTGATCGATACATTCATTTTTTTTGAACGAAGAGGGTGCTAAACTTATGGAAATACGACAACTAAAAACATTCTGCACTCTTGCAACTACGAGAAGCTTTAGTCAAACTGCTGAACTATTGAGTTATGTTCCTTCAACCATAACCATGCAAATAAAAGCACTGGAAGAAGAGTTGGGCGTGAAATTGCTGGATCGTTTAGGCAAGAATGTCGTTTTAACGGATGCCGGTCGCCAATTCTTGCCGTATGCCCATAAAATATTGAATGATGTTGAAGAGGCAAAAAGTGTATCCAGTCAGCTTGGAGAATTGGCTGGAACTGTTGTAATAGGAGCAGATGAAGTTCTTTGCGCATACTTCCTTCCCCCCTTGCTCAAACATTTTCGTGATCATTATCCAGACGTTCGGCTTTTGTTCCGTCCCTTGTCTGGCCATGAGCTTAAAGAAAGTCTGAGAGAAGGGCTTGCTGATATTGTTTTTGTATTGGATGAAACCGTTGCAGCCAAAGACCTTCATTCAGAGTTTTTGAAGGATGAGTCATTTCAAATGGTGGTTTCTCCTGATCATCTGCTGTCATCCCGTTCCCAGCTGGTCCTTGATGATTTTCATGGAGAACATTTTTTGTTGACCGAGAAGAGCTGTTCTTATCGCTCTCATATTCACCAGTCCATCTTGAAAGAAGCCAACGCCTTAAACGAACTAGAGTTTCACAGCGTAGAAGCGATTAAACAATGTGTCATGGCGGGCCTTGGGATTGCCCTGTTGCCAGAAATGGCTTTAAAGGATGAGTTGAGAGAGGGGGAGTTGGTTGCTTTACCGTGGGATTTATCAAGTATTTCATTTTCGGCGCAAATGCTTTGGCATCGTGAAAAATGGATTTCTCCTTCGATGGCAGCCTTCATTCATGCAGCAAAGTGTAAATTACAAACTAAGTAAAGTGACAAAAATGTCATGCGAAACTGAATAATGTCATGTTAATCGATGGGAAACCTATGGATGTCCCCCTTATACTGGAAATGGTTATACGAGATTAATTCCGATGGGGGGAAAACGACTAATGACGGACGTAGTTAAAGCAATCATCCTTGGCATCATAGAGGGCTTAACTGAGTTTTTACCAGTATCGTCAACCGGGCATCTGATTTTGGCGGGCGATTTGCTCAATTTTGATGGAGAGGCTGCCATAACTTTTAAAATTGTGATTCAATTGGGTGCTGTGATGGCTGTTCTGATCCTTTATTGGAAAAGATATATGGAGATTGGTGCTAATCTGGTTAGAATGGATTTTGCCCAAAGTAAAGGGTTAAATGTCATTCATATGATCTTGGCGATGTTACCAGCATTAATCTTATATCTTCTCTTAAAGGACACGATAAAAAGCCAGTTATTCGGCCCGGCCCCTGTCTTGATCGGTCTAATTGCAGGAGGGCTGTTGATGATCCTCGCAGCACGGAGCAAGAGGACGAAAACCGCTGATACGATGGATGATATGAATTATAGACAAGCTTTGGGGATTGGCCTGTTCCAATGTTTGGCGTTGTGGCCGGGATTCTCGAGGTCGGGAACGACCATTTCGGCTGGTCTGCTGCTCGGTGCTAGCCAAAAAGCCGCGGCTGATTTTACCTTCCTGATATCTGTGCCTGTTATGTTTGGAGCAAGTTTGTTGGATTTATACGATAGCCGCAATTTACTGAATGCCGATGATCTTATTCTGATGGTAATTGGCTTTATAACATCCTTTCTTGTGGCATTGATTGCCGTTGCAACGTTCATTAAACTGATTAAGCGGCTTCGATTGGAATGGTTTGCTCTATACCGTTTTGCTTTAGCAGCTATCTTCTATTTCATCGTTATACGGTAATGCTCCTTCTTTCATACAGTGTTCTGCTCTTCCACAATCACAAATAAAAAATGTGGACTATAGGCTGCTACTTTGATAGAATGTCATCCCATGTATGTAATCAAAAGCAGATTAGAGAGGTGGATGCTAATGGGAAATACTGATAAGTTTGAAATGATTGCTCATACCTATGACACGCCGGAGAGAATTCAAATTGCACAGGCATCTGCTGATGCCCTTCGCGAATATATCGTTGATGCCAAGAGTAAGAAAGCTATGGATTTCGGGTGTGGTACTGGCCTAGTCGGTATGAACTTGATAGATGGTTTTGATTCGATGCTATTTGTGGATACTTCTCCTAGTATGGTTCAGCAAATAGAGCATAAAATTTCTGATCTACATATTCATAATGCTGCTACATTATGCTTTGATATTGAAAAGGAAGAACTGGCAGGCGTACATGCTGATTATATATTCATGGCTCAGGTGCTGCTCCATATTCAAGATATTGAATTGGTGTTGTCCAGGCTTTACCGTGTTCTGAATGATGGAGGGCATCTACTGATCATAGATTTTAATAAGAACGAAAATGTGGTTTCCGATATGGTTCATAACGGATTTGATCAAGCCAAGCTCACTGACATGATGACGCAAATAGGGTATAGGCATATTCAGTCTAAAACCTTCTATAACGGGAGTAAGCTATTCATGGGACAAGATGCATCGATGTTTATTCTTGATTCTCATAAATAATATCTGCTTCATCGGAGAGCCGCAGTGAATGCGGCTTTTATTGCGTTTATTTGCAATAATTTATCCATTTGCACAGGTATTCAAGCTTATATCTCAAAAGTGAAGAGTGGTCGATTCGTTTTTACATTTTCATGGGATAACAATATAAATACAATATTAATCGATACTTATTTATTGCAAAACGATAAATATTTTGCTAAAATCAATTTCATAATAATGAAGTGAGGTGCTTTTTATGAAGCGAGGGTCTACACTATTTCTAAGGATAGCCGTAATTCTCATTGGTATTCCAGTTCTTGCATTGTGCATATTTGTGGTGCCTGTGATAGCACATTTTATTGCACAATTGTATCCAGAACATAATTATTTGAAATATCTCGTTTTTATCGATTTGTATGCAGCCGCGATACCTTTTTATATTGCTTTGTATCAGGCTTATAAGCTTTTAGGCTATATTGACCAGAACAAAGCTTTTTCAGAACTATCTGTACGCGTATTAAAAAATATAAAATACTGTGCAACCATAATCAGCAGCATATTTGTGGTAGGCATGCCGCTGTTCTATCTGATAGCCGAGAAGGACGATGCTCCAGGCATCATAATCATTGGATTAGCTCTAATTTTTGCGTCCATGGTGATTGCTGTTTTTGCTGCTGTTCTTCAAAAGCTTCTAAAAGAGGCAATTGATATAAAATCTGAAAATGATTTGACGGTCTGAGGTGATAACTATGGCGATTATTATCAATATTGATGTCATGCTGGCTAAACGAAAGATGAGCGTAACCGAACTCTCGGAGAGGGTTGGAATAACCATGGCCAACCTGTCTATATTGAAAAACGGAAAGGCCAAAGCAATTAGGATCTCAACGTTAGAAGCTATTTGCAAAGCGCTCGATTGCCAACCAGGAGATATTTTAGAATACAAGAGTGATGAGTTCACGGAAGGAACATAAAGCAGCAACTAAAAAGCCGCCATTTCGGCGATTTTTTTTATTAAGTTTCACAGCCGACAGCCATCGTACGTTCTATAGCCCGAAGGAGCCATTTTCATATATAGACAATTAAGAGAAAATGAGAAAACCAGATGAATAATGAACAAATCATCTCGTATGGTGGCAGACAAAAATGGAAGGGAGGAACTATTAGAGATGAGTAAAACAGGAATTTGGTTATTCTTTGCATGGACTGTATCTGCTGTGGCAACTAGCGGAAGTTTGTTTCTTAGCGAGGTTTGGCATTTTACGCCATGTGTCTTATGTTGGTACCAAAGGATCTTTATGTACCCGTTAGTCATCGTGTTAGGAATTGCAGCATATCGGGAAAAGACACACATCGTCCCATACATCCTACCCCTTGTCATTATTGGCGGAGGTATATCTACTTATCACAGTATTATTCAAAAGCTCCCCAAAGCGTCGGATAGTGCAGCATGTGGGCCGGTGTCCTGCTTGAATGACTATTTGAATTGGTTCGGCTGGTTGACTATACCGATGCTGGCATTTACCGCGTTCGTGCTCATCGCAATTGCTTTATTGATGGCCGTTCGCTCGCAGAAACAACAAACAAGCCAGTAAAGAAGCAGTAACTTTATTCATACCAAAGAAAAAAGCCGGGTTGTTTACACATTATTCCTCGAATGATTTACGTTCACCCGTGCTACCTTTGTAGCTCGATGTTATATCATATTTATTACGCCAGCTCGGTTTACACATCCGATTCTTTTAATGTACAGTCGGAAGATTTTGACGAATAATTGCTGTATAAAATGTACAGAGTAAGGGGGGACTTGAAGAGAAAGGAAATATGTTCTTATGAATCAATATTGGGATGAGTTTTGGAAATCGCTTGTATTAATTATATTTGGAATGTTGCTGCTTCGTATTTCGGGAAGAAAGTCCATATCACAGATGACCATTCCTACAACGATTACCATGATTTCAATTGGCACTATCATTGTTCAACCCATTGCTGAAGAAAGTATACTCCTTACCGGCCTTGCCGCAATCGTGTTTATATTAGTATTAATATCTGTTGAGATTTTGCAGGTTCGCTTCAATCGGTTTGAGAAGTGGATTAAAGGGCCAGCCATTATTGTTATTGAGGGCGGACAATTGGATGAGCGTAATTTAAAAAAACTGAGATTAACCGTGGATGCTTTGGAAATGAAGCTGCGGCTGCAGGGAATATCAAAAATAAGCGATGTTAAGACAGCAACGATCGAACCAAACGGCCAACTCGGTTACGAACTGAAGGATTCGGCCAAACCGGTAACTGTTTCGCAATTGGAAAGCCTCTTATCTAAATACTTCAACGGTACAGAAGATGGGAGTGATGTTGCAATCTCGAACTTACCTAACCAAGAGACAACCTTATTTAACGAGATAAGAAAAGGAGATCAACACGTGACAAACAAACAGCTTCAGTAATCTCCAGCATATCTGTAATGCTAATTCAGGGAGCCCGCTGAACAAAAATATAACGCCGCGGGACCATGTACACACAATTTCTATTTACATACCTATTACTGTATTACGCCTTCTGATTAATTGTCAGAAGGTTTTTTAATGGTCAACATTCATATGGAAATTATTGAGGAGAAAAAGTAAGGGATTCCCCCCATGATTTTGGTTAGCATCTTGCTCTATCGACTGGGATATTATCATCGCTAAAAAGCAGATTTATAATTTTACATGCTTCGAGGCCTACTATACAATGAACAAAACAGCCTACAGTTTAAAAGAAGGGGAGGAATTCATTTGAAAGCAGCTATTCATCATGGTCGCAGTGGGCTGGATGGACTTCGGGTCGGCGATATGATATCGGAGCAACCGGGTCCCGGTGAGATCAGGGTCCGTTTAAAGACGGCCGGACTAAATCACCGTGATCTATTTATCATGAAGGGAAGAAGTTCATCGGATGGTCCGCTCATTCCGGGTTCCGACGGCGCAGGCATCATTGATGCTGTGGGTGAAGGAGTGAATGGATGGGATGTTGGCGCAAGCGTGATCATTCATCCAACAATCGGTTGGGATAAAATCGAAGAAGTACCGACCGTGCCGCAGATCCTTGGAGGACCCACAAATGGAACATTTGCAGAGAACGTCATTATTCCAGCGGAAAATGCCTTCAGCAAACCGGAGAACCTAAGCTGGGAGGAAGCAGGAGTGCTGCCACTATCAGCATTAACAGCCTATCGTGCGCTGTTCACAAGAGCGAAGCTCAAGGCAGGCGAGCATGTGCTCATCCCTGGAATTGGAGGCGGGGTCGCTACCTACGCCATGCTTATGGCGCAAGCTGTAGGAGCTGTCGTGAGCGTCACTTCACGGAACGAAACCAAGCTTGAACAAGCACGCCGCTTTTCTGTGCAACATGCTGTGCTCAGCGGAGGGGATTGGAATGAAGAACTGAAAGGAGAGAAGGTGGATGTGATCCTGGATAGCATCGGTCCGGCTACCTTCTCTAAATACTTGGAAGTGATCAAACCGAATGGGCGGATCGTCAGCTTTGGGGCCAGCTCTGGCGATGCGGTAGAGGTTCCGCTAAGGGCTTTGTTTTATCCGCAGCTTTCCTGGATCGGAACATCGATGGGAAGTCGGGAGGAGTTCGGAGATATGTTAAGGTTTATGGAAGAGCACGCCATTCGGCCGCTGATCGACCAGATGTACCCGCTAGATGAGACAGTGGAAGCATTCCGCCGGATGAGGGCTGGCGAACAGTTTGGCAATATTGGGTTGGATCTGACTAGTTTGAGCAGATAATGCATGCGCACACCCTAAAAGCCTATCATCACATGTTCATTCATATATAAATCTAAGGGTCGCATAATATGAGACCTTTTTTTATTTTAGTATAATGCACATTATAAAAGGAAATTTTCCCTCCCGAGTGAATAATTAAGGAGAGGCAGATACACCCGAGTATCGAACAATATCAATTTAGGAGGTAACTATGGTCTATGTCGCATTACTCCGCGGGATCAATGTAGGCGGAAATAATAAAATCGATATGAAGCAGCTAAAAATATCTTTCGAGCAGGCCGGTATGAACAATGTCGTTACGTATATCAATTCAGGCAATATTGTTTTCACATGCCATACCGGAACTAAGGCGGAAATATCCCGCATTTTGGAATTATCTATTCAAGAAAACTTTGGATTACAAATCAAAGTACTGGTTCTTAATTTTGATGATATGAAAACAATCATGTCCGTGCTTCCGGAAACGTGGACAAACGACGCTAATATGAAATGCGATGTGCTTTTTTTATGGGACGAAATCAATAATAAAACTGTTCTGGACAGCTTGGTCATCAAACCCGATATTGATACGGTGATATATGTTGCAGGAGCAATCATCTGGTCCGTTGATAAGCAGAATCTCACAAGAAGTGGCATGACCAAAATTATCGGATCTAATATATATCGCAAAATAACAGCAAGAAATGTAAATACAACTCGCAAAATATATGATCTTATGCTGGCATCTGAAAAGTAATACTGGGAGTATTACTAATTAAATCAATTGATGAATAAGTGCTCATATGTTAATATAGCATCTAAAATTGCAGGAGGCTGCATACTTTGATGTTGGATACGATCATTATCGGCGGTGGACAAGCTGGGCTAGCGGCTGCTTATTATCTCAAACAAAATTCGCGGGATTTTATTATTCTGGATCAACATAAGGAGGTAGGTGATTCTTGGAGAAACCGATATGATTCACTTCATCTGTTTACACCAAGAATGTACAATAGCTTACCGGCTGTCCCCTTTAGCGGAGATCCTCAGGGCCTACCTCATAAAGATGAGGTTGCTGATTATCTGAAGAATTATGTTAGGCGAATGGAGCTTTCAGTACAAGGAAATACTCAAGTATTTTCATTAATAAAGAGATCCGGGGTATTTGAAGCAGCTACATCCCATGGACTGTTTACCTCGAAGAATGTCATCGTAGCGACAGGACCTTTTCAGAAACCATTCATACCTTCCATTCAAGAACAATTGGGGAGTAACATAATCCAATTGCATTCATCACATTATCGTAACCGTAAGCAGCTTAAGAAAGGGGTAGTTCTTGTAGTCGGTGCAGGCAATTCGGGAGCACAGATTGCCTGTGAACTGGCAAAGACCCATGAAGTACATCTATCCGCGAGCGGTGAAATTAGATATAAACCATTACATATTTTCGGTAAAAGTATTTTTTGGTACTTCAATAAAATGGGCTTCTTAACGGCGAATAGGAATAGTACGCTGGGTCGTTGGTTGTATAAACAACCTGAACAAATATATGGAAAAGAATTAAAACATCTCATCAAAAGAGGAAGCATAAAACTTCATTCACGAACCGTGAAGATGTCGAACCATGAGGCATATTTTCAGAATGAGGCAGCACCTATACATATCGATAACTTGATCTGGGCTACAGGTTTCAGGCAAGATCATGAGTGGATCGAAATTAAGGAAGCATTTCATAATGGACATATTGCACACCAGGAAGGTGTGTCTGTCGTGAACGGTCTTTATTTTGTAGGATTTCCATGGCAAACAAGCAGAGGTTCTGCATTACTGGGATGGGTAAAGTACGATGCCAAGAGAATTGTTGATCATTTAGTGAACCAGCCTTGAAGAGATAACGATAATGAGATTATGTATATTTTCAATCAATTCGGGTTTCTTAATCGTAATCCTTCCGTTTTTCTTGCCTTTGCTATACAATAAGTAGTAATGGTAAATAGGATGGTGGAACATAAATGGAGCATAAAAATCCCTTGGTTGAAGATTGTGATGGATCATGCTTTGGCACTGATGCTGATTTGCAGCAAGTTAGATCAGGCATGATCGATGAGCAGGCAGCTATTAAAGTGGCAGACTGGTTTAAAGCTTTCAGTGATCCAACTCGAATTAAATTAATCAATGCTCTATTACAGAAAGAATTATGTGTCCATGATCTTTCTGTACTACTTGAGATGGGACAGTCCGCGATCTCGCATCAGCTGCGGTATCTGCGCAATATGAGAATTGTGAAACGTCGTAAAGTTGGTAAGACTGTGTTTTATTCTTTGGATGATACGCATATCGAGCAAATCTTCACACAAACCCTAGAACATACCATGCATGCATAATACTATTAAAAGCACCGGCAGGCGACTGCTGGTGTTTTTTTATGTCAGTGAGACTATTTCTCATTTCATTTGTTAAGAATATGCGAAATCATTGACATCTGACTTTTCATTTGAATATAATGGGTTTAATAATATATGAATAAGTGTTCAAGTGTTATCGGGAGTGCTGATGGAAGGAGAATAAGGAATGAATGCTCAAACTACATCAAAAGCGAAAAAAGAATTGATCCTGGAAGGATTAGATTGCGCAAATTGTGCAATGAAGATTGAGAATGGCGTAAAGAAAATTGATGGAATTACAACCTGCTCCGTCAATTTCGTAACCAAAACGCTAACCTTGGAAACGGCGGCGGGGCACGAGGAAAGTGCCGTAACCAAAGCCAAGGCGAAAGTAAACATTCTGGAACCTCATATTCGTGTGATCGAAAAAGGGAATGCCGGAACTGGCACTGTGCGATCGGAAGAGGATCAGCATGATCATGAGCATGGCCATTCACATGATCACGGAAATGAAAATATAAAACGTATCATTATTCGATTAGTGATCGGTTCGATCCTTACAGTAATTGGTTTCCTCACATCATTCTCAGGCTATGTCGAATTCGCACTTTTTGCAGCGGCATATATCATTATCGGTGGAGATGTTGTCCTTCGAGCTGTGAAGAACATCGTTCGTGGACAGGTATTTGATGAGAATTTCCTCATGACAATTGCGACACTGGGTGCTTTTGCAATTCAACAATACCCTGAGGGTGTAGCTGTTATGTTGTTTTATCAAATCGGGGAGATGTTTCAGGGGATTGCGGTTAACCGCTCTCGGAAGTCAATCAGTGCCCTAATGGATATACGTCCGGATCATGCGAATTTAAAAGTGGGGAATGACACCAAGCGTGTTTCTCCCGAGGAAGTCAAAGTTGGCGACTATATAGTCGTAAGACCTGGTGAAAGAGTACCGCTTGATGGGAAGGTTATCGAAGGTAAATCCGCTATGGATACTTCAGCTCTAACCGGGGAATCCGTACCGCGAGAAGTGGAGCCCGGCATTGAAGTATTGAGTGGTTTTATTAACAAAAACGGTGTGTTGACGATCGAGGTCGCCAAAGAGTTTGGCGAATCAACGGTCTCCAAAATTCTAGACCTGGTTCAGAATGCTAGCAATAAGAAAGCTCCAACGGAGAATTTCATTACAAAGTTTGCACGTTATTATACACCGGTGGTTGTGATTGTTGCGGTTCTCCTTGCCGTAATCCCGCCTTTGGTTATTAATGGGGCTACATTCTCTGAATGGGTATATCGTGCTCTTATATTCCTTGTTATCTCGTGTCCTTGTGCTTTAGTGGTTTCAATCCCCCTTGGATTCTTTGGCGGTATTGGAGCAGCTTCCAAGAAGGGTGTGCTGGTGAAGGGCAGCAATTATCTTGAGGCACTGAACGATGTGAAATATGTTGTGTTTGATAAGACGGGAACGCTTACGAAAGGTGCATTTAAAGTAACAAAAATTCAGCCAAAAGGAACAATGACACAAGCGGAATTGCTTAAGTTTGCGGCTTATGCTGAAATGCATTCTACCCATCCCATTGCTGAGTCCATAAGAGCTGCGTATGGACAAGAAATACATGAGCAAGAATTAGAGGATTATAATGAGATATCAGGTCATGGTATTCAAGTAAAAGTAAGCGGCAGGGAAGTTCTCGCTGGAAATGCCAAGTTAATGATCAAAGAGAACATTCCTTTTGAGCAGCCGGAAGATCTGGGTACCATCGTACACGTTAGTATGGATGGGGAATATGCAGGCTACATTGTCATTTCCGATGAAGTGAAAGAGGACTCGGCCGAAGCCATTCGAGCTTTGAAGAAACTGGGCATCAAAAAGACGGTTATGTTAACAGGTGATTCGAAAACGGTAGGTGAAGCAGTCGGACGTCAGCTTGGTCTGGACCAAGTTCATGCTGAACTTCTCCCACAACATAAAGTCGAAGAGATTGAAAAATTGGATCGTGAAAAGAACCCGAAAGAGAAAATCGCCTTTGTCGGTGATGGTATCAATGATACGCCGGTATTGGCCAGAGCGGATGTCGGGATTGCCATGGGCGGACTTGGTTCCGATGCAGCTATTGAAGCAGCAGATATCGTGATCATGACAGATGAACCCTCCAAGATATCGACTGCCATTCATATTGCAAAGCGTACAAGAAGAATCGTATGGCAAAATATTATCTTCGCATTAGGAGTAAAATCGATATTCTTGATCCTTGGGGCATTCGGAATTGCGACCATGTGGGAAGCTGTATTCTCAGATGTTGGTGTAACACTGTTAGCCGTTTTGAACGCGGTACGTATTCTTAGAAGCTAAATAATAAGAGAGAGCCGGTCACGGCTCTTTTTTTACTTACAAACAGGAAAGTTTGTTACCAAACGTATTCATTAAAAATAACTTGACTCTGACACTAATGTCAGGGTTTACAATGATTACGAATCGTTCACTAAGGAGGTGTTGAAGTATGAAGATCGGGGAATTATCCCTCCGCACCGGTGTCAGCATTCGATCTCTCCGATATTACGAACAGCAAGGATTAATTACACCGGTACGAAGTGAGAACGGTTATCGTGAATATTCTCCTTTTGCGGAGGAGCAGGTCAAGAGTATCAAATTGTACCTTAATCTTGGATTATCGACAGAACAAATTGCTGGCTTTTTACAGTGTGTTTTAAAGAACAAAGAAGCTTTCTGCCAAGAGGTGCTTCCTATTTATCGCCAAAAGCTTGATGAAATTGAGACACAAATTCAGTTGTTAAATAACATCAAGTCTAATTTAGAAGAACGTATCCAGTCCATTCTGGATGAACAAAATACAATTGAAGGGGAGTTTTAATGATGAGTTTACCTATGATTGATCAAGTAAGTTTTCAAAGTGCAATTAATGAAAAGTCCATCACTTTAGTTGAGTTCGGTGCGAGCTGGTGCCCGCCTTGTAAAGTGCTTAAGCCAATTCTTGAAGAGCTGAGAAATGAAGAAGAGTATCTGGAAGTCCTTCAGGTGGATTGTGACCTGTCACCAGAGCTTGCAGCTGAGTTCGGGATCATGTCGATGCCGACAGTGATTGTATATCATCATGGAGAGCCTCAAGATAAAATTATAGGACTTAGACCGAAAATCGTATACCAAGCAGCGGCCTCTAGTTTTAAATCCTGACACTATGTATCAGGTTGAACAATTAAAGAACATTCTCTGTATAAAACTGGTACCTTCAGACATACAGAGGAGCAGATAAATGTACGTAGCAAAAGGATTATGGAGATCGTTGTTAACTGCTTGAAAGGTGACTAGAAAGCGGATATTGCTGCAACCGACAAAAACGAGATCCATATGATTCATTTAGCGGATATCCTCACAGAAGGGATTATCAAACAGTTTCCTGAAAAGTTTTAAGATAGAAGTTGCATAGCAGATACGCTTTTCATAATCATCCTTAGGGGTGGCTATGAAAAGCTTTTTTTATATATACATAGCAATCAAAAAAACAAATCACAGATGCAATTTTCTGGTAAAATGTAAGCAGGCAAATCATTCTTTGAATCTTATTTTAAAAAGTGTAATCAATCGTACTAAATTTAAAGGAGGCTGTATTATGGCATCAACGATTACAGTGGAAACCGTTGTTCATTCCCCTATTGAAAAGGTGTGGGAATATTGGACAGAGCCGAAGCATATTACAGGGTGGAATGCTGCTTCGGAAGATTGGCACACCCCATATGCGGAGAATGATTTAAAGGTTGGCGGTACGTTTGTCTCGAGAATGGAAGCGAAAGACGGGAGTTTTGGGTTTGATTTTACCGGAGTCTATGACGAAGTGAATAAGAACGAAAGAATATCGTATACGATCCCTGACGGCAGAAAAGTAAAAGTTGAGTTTTTCAGTCAAGATAACGACACACGGGTCGTCGAATCGTTCGATGCAGAAGATAGCAACGAAATTGAAATGCAGCGAGCCGGATGGCAAGCGATACTGGACAATTTTAAGAAGTATGTGGAGTCGTCTATACATAAATAAAAGATCATATGGATTTCATAGGTGCGTGCCGACTGCGGTACGCGCTTTTTCTATCTCTAAATCAGAAAAAAGTCCAACAAAAAAAGAACCTGTGCAAAATCATCAGATTCTTTGTTATTGCTTATGTACAGAGTCAATGATACAATCAGAAAGCAAATCGTATCTTACATTTAGACATGAGAATTTCATCTTATATATCAAGAATAACATGCGGGTGAATCTCTTGTCAAATGTTTTTTTAGCAAACTGAATGGGTGGGAGAGATGCTTAGTGAATTCTTTAGCTGTGAGCTTTCAGGAAACGGATAAAACTCAGCTTTTACTCGTTGGCGGAAAAGGATTAAATCTGGGTGAGTTATCAAACATCGAAGGAATACAGGTACCCGAAGGGTTTTGTGTTACTACGGTTGGATTTCAACGAGCAATCGAACAAAACGAGATGTATCATGGGTTGCTGGGTCGATTAACTAAGCTAAAAACAGAAGATCGGGAGCAAATTAGTGAAATTAGCAGAAGAATTCGGCAGCTCATTTTAGAAACTGAAATTCCTTCTGATGTGGTGCAAGCAGTGACTCATTATCTCTTCCAGTATGGCGAAGAACATGCTTATGCCGTGCGTTCCAGTGCAACAGCCGAAGATTTGCCGCATGCTTCTTTTGCTGGTCAACAAGACAGCTATCTAAATATTATCGGTACAGAAGCTATTCTAAGGCATATCAGCAAATGCTGGGCTTCCCTTTTTACGGATCGTGCAGTCATCTACCGTATGCAAAATGGATTTGATCATAGTCAAGTTTATATATCTGTTATCGTTCAGAGGATGGTCTTCCCCCAAGCGTCAGGAATTATGTTTACTGCAGATCCGATCTCCTCTAACCGAAAGCTGCTATCCATTGATGCAAGTTTTGGGCTAGGAGAAGCACTGGTCTCTGGCTTGGTATCTGCTGATGGCTATACAGTACAGGAAGAGGAAATAATCGATAAACGAATTGCAGCAAAAAAAATGGCTTTAGATGCACGGGCAGAAGGCGGCACAGAGACCCGCCAGCTTGATCCTGACCAGCAAAAGACTCAAACACTGACGGATCAACAAATTATGCAATTGGCTCGCATTGGCAGACAGATCGAAGCTCATTTTGGCCAGCCGCAGGATATCGAATGGTGTCTGTCCGATGATACATTTTATATTGTCCAGAGCCGGCCGATTACGACTTTATACCCGATTCCTGAAGCGAATGATCAAGACAATCACGTCTATGTATCTGTGGGTCACCAACAAATGATGACGGATCCGATCAAACCATTGGGATTGTCCTTCTATCTGCTTACAACTCCGGCGCCTATGCGTACAGCTGGGGGAAGATTATTTGTGGATGTTACACCTATGCTCATCTCACCTGCCAGCAGAGATATGATATTAAATACCTTGGGACAATCAGATCCGCTCATTAAAGACGCACTTATGACCATAATCGACCGGGGAGATTTTATACGATCAGAAACTGCTGGACCGGAAGGGGCGCAACCTAACCATAGCAGCAAAGGAGTAGCGTCCCTTGGTGTTCAAACACAGATTGAAAACGATTCGACCATCGTATCTGATTTGATCAAGCGTAGTCAAATATCAATCGAAGAGTTAAAACAACATATCCAGAGTAAAACAGGAGAAGATTTATTCGATTTTGTTCTGGAAGATATACAGCAGCTCAAGAAAATACTATTTGACCCACAGAGTTCTGCCGTGATTATGGCTGCTATGAATGCTGCAACATGGATCAATGAAAATATGCACAAGTGGTTGGGTGAAAAGAACGCAGCAGATACGCTAGCTCAATCTGTACCTGGTAATATAACTTCGGAAATGGGCCTGGCGCTGCTGGATGTCGCAGATGTAATTCGTCCATATCCGGAAGTCATTGAATTTTTGGATCAAGTAGAAGATGATCACTTTATGGATGAACTGGTTAAGCTGGAAGGTGGACCGGAGACCCGTGATGCGATCCATGATTACCTCAGCAAGTACGGCATGCGATGTGCCGGGGAAATCGATATCACCAGAACTCGGTGGAGCGAACAACCCATGACACTTGTCCCGTTAATTCTTGGCAACATCAAAAACACTCCGCCTAATGCCAGCCATCTAAAATTTGAGCAAGGACGCCGCGTTGCACTAGCAAAAGAACAAGAATTATTAAGTCGATTGAAGCAATTACCGGACGGTGAACATAAAGCCAAAGAAACCAAACGAATGATCGATTACATCCGAAATTTCAGCGGGTACAGGGAATATCCTAAGTACGGCATGGTTCATCGCTACTTTATTTATAAGCTGGCATTATTGGAAGAAGCCGAGCGACTTGTGCAAGCAGGCGTTATTCAGGAAAAAGAAGACATATACTATTTCACTTTTGAAGAACTTCGCGAAGTCGTACGTTCAAACGAACGGAAAGACCCGGGATCCATGGTCGAGCAGCAAGCGAAGCTTGCGACCAGACAGATCATTAGCCAGCGAAAAGCCGAGTACAGATTATATGAAAAACTAACTCCACCACGTGTGATGACGTCTGACGGTGAAATTATTACAGGTACGTACAAACGAGACAATCTCCCTAACGATGCGATTGTAGGGCTGCCTGTTTCATCCGGAGTGATCGAAGGAAGGGCACGCGTCATCTTAAACATGGAGGATGCAGAACTGGAGAACGGGGATATTTTAGTCACCGCATTTACTGATCCTAGCTGGACACCATTGTTTGTATCCATAAAAGGGCTGGTTACCGAAGTCGGTGGACTGATGACTCATGGAGCCGTTATTGCCCGTGAATATGGTTTGCCTGCTGTTGTAGGAGTGGATAATGCCACCAAGCGGATCAAAGACGGGCAACGGATTCGCGTGCATGGGACAGATGGATATATCGAAATATTATGATAACGACTGCATCGAAGTTTTTCATAGTATCATAGTAGGTGAACTCAATTACCACACGAAGGAGGGATTATCATATGCAATATGGACCTGATCCTAATGCAATCTATCCTAATGAGGCAATCAAAAGTATATGTTATATTAAAAATGTTGTAACACGCTCAAACATTATTGTCGGTGACTACACCTATTATGACGACATTAACGGTCCAGAAAAGTTCGAAGAGCATGTCACACATCATTATGAATTTATTGGAGATAAGCTGATTATCGGTAAATTTTGCGCAATAGCAAAGGGTATTGAATTTGTAATGAATGGTGCTAACCATAGAATGAACAGTGTCACTACCTATCCATTTAACATTATGGGCAATGGTTGGGAGAAATCGACTCCAACACTGGATGACTTACCTCTTAAGGGTGACACTGTAGTTGGAAACGATGTATGGATCGGTCAAAATGTCACTGTAATGCCCGGTGTGCATATTGGTGATGGAGCAATCATTGCAGCTAATTCTGTCGTTGTAAAAGATGTTCCGCCGTACCATATTGCAGGCGGGAATCCCTCCAAAATAATTAAGAAAAGATTTGATGACGAACTCATCGCTCATCTCCTCAACATTAAATGGTGGGAATGGCCTGCTCGTAAAGTTTTCGATAATCTTGAGACTCTATGCAGCGGTGATCTGACAAAAATTAAGGGTATTTCCTAACTATAAAAGTAAATTGGTAAGTGAATATCAAGAGTCTAGCAATATAACATGAAACGCAGCCGAAAGGCTGCGTTTTTTTAGTATCTTGAGGAAGATCATGTTCAAGGTTACGATTACAATCAGGGGAAAATCCTTATTATAAATCTATTTTTTAACATTTTAATGAACCTTATTGGGCTATCGGGCCAATATCAGGTGTAAGTCTTAAATGGAGGCCGGCCCTATGAATGAAATGGATGTAAAACCTTGGCTCATCCGGATGAGCCAGGGAGATGAAGAAGCATTCCAGGCAGTTTATGATCTAACGCGTGATCAGGCTTACGGTTTGATCTATTACCTTGCTCCCAACAAGCACGATGTCCCAGATATTATGAGTGAGGTGTATATCGAATTATTCAAGAGTCTGGACAATTATCAGCAGGAGCAGAAATTCAGTTCTTGGTTCAATGGCTTGATTATTCGGCAAGTTCGAAACTGGAAGCGAAAGAGCTGGCGTAGAATTCGCATAATGGAAAGAATGAAAGGGATGTCTTTTGAACCGCTCCATATGGTGATGGAAGATCGCGCCTCTCTTCTTAGCGACCGTCTTGAGCTACTTCCGATGCTAGAAGATCTGCCTTTGAAGCTCAGAGAGGTTGTCGTGCTCAGATACTATGAGGACTGCACACTTGAAGAAATCGCCCAATTGTTAAAGATTCCGTTAGGTACCGTTAAATCCAGGCACCATCATGCCCTGAAGCGACTGCGCTCTATGTATAGTCAGCGGGACCACAGAAAGGAGCAGGACGGCTATGTCTATTGAAGAACAATTGAAAGAAGAGTTTAAACATAACGCTAAAAATATTGTGTGTCCTCCTACTATAGATCTGCGTGTAATGAACGCCTGCAGAGAGCAGATGCTGGAAAAGAAGGGAGTACAACCAATGAGAAGAAGAGGAAAATTGTATAAATCTATAATGTTCATCTTAGTGATCGCTGTCGTAAGTGGCTTTGCTTATGCGGGTCGGACACTGCTGTTCGAAGAGACGAAAGGTAATATGACGATGTCTGCCGCTAAGTTAGAGGAGTTCAAGTTAAGTAACACCCAGATTGAAAGCATTCGCGAGGCTCGAAAAGAAGTGAAAGCACAGTTGAATCCCGGAGAGTCCGCTGTCGTCTATTTAACCGAATTGGATAAAATCACGGACCTACCGTTTATTACTGTTTCTAAGCCGGAAGTGAATGAGGATCTGGATAACTGGAGCAAGGCAATGGCTCATCAATTCAATGTTCTGCCTCCGGATTCCCTGCTTGGATCGTATAGTTTTGCAGGAGGTATGGAATTGTCTCCTTTCGGCGTTTTTTGGGGATCTGAAACGGACATGACAACACTTAAGAAGGAAATGAAGGATGAGAGTGAAGCGAGTGGAAAAGACATGGTATGGCGTATTACGCAGGCGCCGAGTTCATTACCAATGTTGTCTTACACCACCACATACCGAAACTCAGAACAGGAAACCTTGTACTTGGTTATGGAAACCGCCCTTGATTCCAAAATTAAAGTACAATTGGTTACTCCACCGTCAACGAAATATGAAAAAATGGATCTGAATGGATATTCGGCCCATTATTTTAAAAACGATTCCTATATCTATACCGATAACAATTTCTACCAAGAAATCAGCTGGATGACCGAACGAGAGGGGCGGGCGATTATTTATCGAATTGGAACCGATTCGCCTTCTATGACTAAAGAGAAACTGATGGAAGCCGCACAAAGTCTGTAGGGAACAAAGATTCAGTTGGATCGTACGATAACATACAGATATGATTAAACTAGGCGCAGGGACATTTCCCTGCGTTTTTGCATAATATCCCTAAAAGAGAAATTTCCACATAAGAAAACCGCCTTGGTGAAAAGGCGGTTTATTAAGTAGTACTGATCATTCCCCTTAGTGGAATATCAGTATAACTAAAATTATTAAAACTTACGCTTATGATAGGGGATACCTTCGCCATCTTCGCAATAGGATTTGAGACTATAAAGTAAAATAGCCCAGTTGTAGTTACATGAGCGATAAAATGGCGTTACTTCTTTCCAGTTCATATGACGTAAAGTAATAAAAGACTTCCCGATCTTCTCTTGAATATCAAAGGAAATAATCGTACCAATCCATTCTGGATCTGAATCTATACACTGCCAAACAACTTTTTTATTAGGGATCAATTCTTCTATTCTCATCTTAGTTATGTCATTGCTGCCAAAACGAAATTCATTAATAAAGCCAATCTGATTATTAATAATGAGTTCATTGGTCCATATTTCCGACAGCCCTTCAGCGGTGGTTAAAGATTCATACACCTTCGACGCTGGGACATGTACAGTTTGCAAGTGCTCGATATTTGCCATTTCCTACTCCTTTCTAACTGTAAAAATTAATGTTTAATGCTTATGCTAACATATGATGAATATAATATTTTCTTTTGGATTGCTATGTTGCAGTTATTACATTTATTTCTAAAAAAAAGATATTACATTTGTTACCATAAATACAAGATTACATCATCTTAGCTAAAGTTTCAATTCAGACACTGCCTTTCTTTCCTGGGATCGAAATTATAAATGGATTCATGTTTATATAATAAGGGAGAGGCCTTTGCAGGCATGTTTCCGCATTAATCAGTGAGCAAGGGGCAACCTATTTATGGAATTATGAAGGGACGGGAGATATGCATAAGCTGGTTTTGATTAGACATGGGGAAAGTGAGTGGAACAAAGCAAATTTATTTACAGGCTGGACGGATGTAGACTTAACGGATAAAGGTATTCAAGAGGCTCAGCATGCTGGCAGTTTACTTCAGGAAGAACAGTTCGTATTTGATATAGCGTACACCTCTTATTTGAAGCGAGCGATCAAAACATTGGATTATGTACTTGAAGAAATGGATTTGCTGTGGATCCCTGTGTATAAGACTTGGCAGCTGAATGAGCGGCATTATGGTTCGCTTCAAGGTTTAAGCAAAAAAACCACAGCTGAGTTATATGGAGAAGAGCAGGTTAAATTATGGCGCAGAAGCTATGATGTACTGCCTCCTGCTTTGACAAAAGATGATGAACGCTATCCAAAGCATGATCTTAAATATCGCAACATGGATGAGAAGCTTATCCCGTTATCGGAAAGCCTGAAGGAAACCATTGTTCGAGTAAAGGATTATTGGGATCGGGAAATTGCACCGCAAATCATGTCTGGTAAAAATGTAATTATTGCTGCACATGGCAATAGTTTGCGATCCTTAATTATGTTTCTGGACAATCTGAGTCCAAAAGAAATCATTGATTTGAATCTGCCAACGGGGATTCCACTTGTATATAATCTTGATGACCAATTATATCCGATTGAGAAATATTATCTGGGAAGCGAGAAGCATATAGAGAGAAAGATCAAGCAGGTTGCCGAGCCAGACAATATTATGGAATAAGTGTGTTAGCTGGTTATGGTTTGTCCATTAGTGATCACCTGGATACTCAATCAGAGAGTCCGTTCCATGAAAAGCCGCCTATATGGCGGCTTTTCATGCTGTGAACCCTTTGGATGCAGTATTATTTATACTGCTTTTCGTTTCAAATCTTATACTACTAGGTAGTCATTAAAGTAGATCGGCTGCAGGGGCTATCTAACCCCTGCAGTACTCATTCTTCACCAACTTCGAATCGTGTTCGTTTATTACTCTTGTGCTTACAGAGCTGCTTCGCTATAGTGTACCCGATAAGATATGCAGCAGAGGAGGTGTTTCCATCCACTGTAAAAGGTACGATGGATGCATCTGCAACAATCAGATCTTTAACTCCATGGACATGTCCTTTACGATCAACGACTCCTCCTTTAGATAAAGGGGCCATACGCAGAAAGCCCTGCTGATGGTGATTGTGATCGAAGTTTTCCTTAATAAATTCTTCAAGCAAGTTCTCATCTTCAATGATGTCAAATGAGGGTGATACGAGCTGATAAGAGGAATCAATTCTTTCCAATTCTTGCGCAATATCTTTGATATACGTTCGATAAATTCTTTTTATTGCTTCCATGTCGTCCGGATCAGAGAGAAATCCTTCGTCTGCAAGTACGATGTTTAGCGGATCTTTGCTCTGAATACGGATGGAACCCTTACTCTTCGGCTGCAAGTATAAAATTGCTAATGTCAAATGTTCTTCCGATCCGATGCCAACAAGCTGAACCGCCCGTTGATCATTAATACCCGATGGATCTGGCAGGAAAGCTCCTCCTGTATAAAGAGCATTCGGATCCAGGGCAGGGCGGGGATGATCTTTAGAATTGGTAGCAAATACAGCAGTATTTAAAGTATGGTTTTTTAATCTTTGTCCGACGTTTGGATTATTGAAGATAACCGGGATTCCCGACTTTTTCAAGATTTTTGCAGGTCCGATTCCAGATAGCATCAATAACTGAGGACTGTTGATTCCAGCCGATATGATAACTTTTTTGCTCGAATACGCACGCCGACACTTACCATCCTTCAAATATTCAACACCTATGGCACGCTTGCCGGAAAATAGGATTCGGAGAACCGTTGTCCGAAATTTAACAGTTAATTTTCGGTTATGAACTCCACGACCTGTTGGTGTCATAATATCCGAAGAGAGGAAGGCTGTGGAAGAGCTTTCCCTGCGGCCATCAGGCTGTTGGTATAACTGCCAACGAGTGAACGGTCCTAGAGGTGTATCCGGATCATTATAATCAAGAATGGCAGGATAACCTGTTGCACGCTCGATCGCAGTTGTCAGCTTGTGAGCCATCGGAGTTGGCGTGTCCGGTGCTTGCCTAATGTTAATTCTTCCATGATACCCGCGAGCAGCAGGATCTGTGGTTTCACCATTATAATTCTCCAGAGCTTTGAATCGTCTTGTGGCTTTATCAGGTGACCACTGAGGTCCAAGCAGTCGTTCCCACTTTTCCAGCACAGCCGCTGTTGGTCGTACATATTGTTCTCCGTTTATGGAAGAGCCGCCCCCTGACAACCGCCCTGTTGTCCATTCAAAAGCGCGTCCATCAAGTCCTTCCTGGGGTGTCCCTTCTCCCTGCCAAAAGTAATTCGGAAAGAAACTTTCCTCAAGTTCAAGTGCCATGGATGAATCCTTGATTGGTTTGTCTTTGTCATGATTACCGCCCGATTCCAAAACAAGCACGGAAGTCTGTAAGTCATCAGTTAGTGTCTCTGCGAGTACAGCCCCAGCTGGACCTGTGCCTACGATAATGTAATCGTAAGTTGTTTTTTTGTCCATTAACACACTCCTTTAGAAATCAACTAGTTCAGGATATTAATGTATTCTGACAAAGGTGCCTAATTCTGCTGTGGTCAAAGGGTGACGCACAGTTTTGTGTTTATATTCATAAACCGTGAAACATACTGCTTGTTTATTAGTTTTGAGTGGCTCCAAGCCTTAAAAACCGGGGATCGTTGATGTAGAGAATTAACCGTTGGATAATACTGACATTGACAAGAGAAGGCTTTTCCAAAATAATAGAAAGTAATTGAATACTGGTACCTTTAAATCAGTCCAGAGAGGCTGGCAAGGGCAGCGGATTTTTATGATCACGCGTAACTCAGGGCATATCCCGTCAGGGAATGTTCTGCGTCTTCGCGCGGGTTATGATGCAAAGAAGAGGCTACTTGTCAGTTTGAGACTTGACGAGTAGCCTCTTTTTTCTGCTTTTTTGGTATCAGGACACTTAAACTGGAGGTATTCTGATGAGCAAACTAGATAAGGAGTTTTCGTGGCAAGCGGTACCGAAAACGCAGAGAAATCACTTTGGAAAGACGTTCTCCGTCATGTTGGCGTTCACTTTCTTCTCGGCAAGCATGCTGGCGGGAGGGACGCTCGGAGTCAGCTTGACGTTCATGGAGTTTATGGCAATTGTGCTTGGTGGTAATTTGGTACTTGGTATTTATACGGGAGCACTCGCACATATCGCGGCCAAAACAGGCCTTTCCACACATTTGCTGGCGAAATATTCGTTTGGTAATAAAGGTTCGTACTTGCCTTCATTCCTGCTCGGCTTCACACAGGTCGGATGGTTTGGCGTCGGTGTAGCCATGTTCGCAGTTCCGGTTGCCAAAGCGATGGGGTGGAACGTGTACTTGCTGATCTTCTTGTTTGGTCTCGCGATGACAGCATCCGCTATCTTCGGTATGAAGTCGCTCGTTATACTGGGCTATGTAGCGGTTCCGGCCATAGCGATTCTCGGTGGCTACTCCGTATTCAAAGGAGTTAACACACTGGACGGCTTGCAAGGTTTGCTCGATTACACGCCAACACAGTCACTCACCGCGGCAGCAGCATTGACCATTTGTATTGGGTCCTTCATTAGCGGCGGAACACTGACGCCCGATTTTGCCCGATTCGCTCAGACGTCCAAGCAAGCAGTTACCGCAACCGTCATTTCATTCTTTTTGGGGAACTCACTCATGTTCCTGTTCGGTGCAGTCGGCGCAATGGCATATAATCTGTCCGATATTTCAGAGGTTATGTTCTTGCAAGGATTGATCGTTCCTGCGATCATCGTTCTGGGACTGAATATCTGGACGACCAACGATAACGCACTTTACGCTTCCGGGCTAGGTTTCGCCAACATCACTAAGATTTCGAAAAAGTTCTTTGTCGTCATAAACGGCATCGTGGGTACCGTATTCGCCATGTGGATGTACAACAATTTCGTCGGTTTCCTGAATGTACTGGGCGCAGCGATCCCGTCCATCGGTGCCATTATCATCGCGGATTACTTCTTCGTGAAGCGCAGAAACTACAAACCGTTTGCAGAAATGACATTTAAGAATGTAAACTGGATAGCGATGGCTGCTTGGGCTATCGGCGTTGCTTTCGCTCAACTGGCACCGGGAATCACGCCGTTGAACGCACTCATCGGTACGGCAGTGACCTACATCGTCTTGATGCTGATCATTCCTGCCAAAGAATCTACAGAAAAGGGGAAAAACAATGATTATACAGAACGCAAAATTGCGGGGTAAAGAAGGTTTATGGAATATCGTCGTGAAAGACGGGAAGTTTGAGCAAATTACGAAGTCACTTGAAACAACTGCGAATGAGGAAGTCGTTGATGTGGGTGGCTCGCTGGTACTGCCGCCATTCATCGAGCCGCATATTCATCTGGATACAACGTTAACGGCTGGTGAGCCGGAATGGAATTTGAGCGGTACGCTATTCGAAGGTATTCAGCGCTGGTCAGAACGCAAGGCATTTCTGACACATGACGACGTCAAAACACGTTCCAAAACAGCATTGAAATGGCAGATCGCGCAGGGCATCCAGCATGTACGTACACATGTGGACGTTACTGATCCAACCTTGACTGCTGTAAAAGCAATGCTTGAAGTGAAGGAAGAAATGGCGCCATATGTTGATATTCAACTCGTCGCTTTTCCACAGGAAGGTATTCACTCTTACCCGAACGGTGCAGAATTGCTGGAAGAGTCCTTGAAAATGGGCGTTGATGTCGTCGGCGGTATTCCTCACTTCGAATTTACGAGAGAGTATGGCGTAGATTCGATGAAGGTTGCATTTGACCTGGCAGAAAAATACGATCGTCTCATCGACATCCACTGCGATGAAATCGATGATGAGCAATCCCGTTTCGTGGAAGTTGTCGCCAAAGAAGCTTACGAACGCGGGCTAGGCTCCCGGACGACGGCAAGTCACACGACAGCGATGGGATCATATAATGATGCATATACTTACAAATTGTTTAGATTGCTGAAGATGGCTGACCTGAATTTTGTCTCCAATCCTTTGGTTAACATCCATCTGCAGGGACGCTTTGATACCTATCCGAAGAGAAGAGGGCTAACTCGCGTTAAAGAGCTTCAGGAAGCCGGTCTTAACGTGTGTTTTGGTCACGATGACATCTTTGATCCGTGGTATCCACTCGGTACAGGAAACATGCTTCAAGTATTGCACATGGGCATCCATGCTTCGCAGCTGCTTGGTTACGACCAAATCGTGAATTCGATTGATCTCATTACGAAGAATAGTGCAAGAACACTTCATATCGAAGATAAGTACGGCATTGAAGAAGGTAAGCCTGCCAACTTTATCGTTCTTGAAGCAGAGAACGAATATGAAGCCATTCGCAAACAGGCTGGAGTGCTGTATTCTTTCAGAGAAGGACGCAAAATCGCGGAAACGAAGCCGCGTGATACATCGATCATTCTGGAAGGTAGCTTGGAGAAAGTAACCTTCAATAAATAAGCTAACATGCAAAAAAATCCGCGGATTCCGCGGATTTTTTTGGTTTAGCGATGCCGATCACTATGGCTAACGCAAAGCTTAACACAGAGAGGAAGGGGGCTAGAAGCCCCTCTTCCACATTCATCCTAAATCATTTTAATGCTGTAATTTTCGGAAAACACGATAGCTTCTTTGAGCGCATTCGGAGATGGCAATGGGGTGAAAGCCACTGACATCGGCATACAACGTATCGTTTAGCGGCGAGATCCACTTCTCAGGGAGCGCCGCTACTCCAAGTGATGCGCCAAGAATGGAACCGACGGTGGCGCCATTGCAATCGGTGTCCCAGCCACCAAGTACGGCTGTCGTTATGCCTTTCTCAAAATCGCCTCCGGAATGAATGAGCGCAGCCGCGCATAATGCAGCATTGTTATTGGTATGAACAGGGTGATAGTGCTTAAATGCTTCCCATATTGTACTCACCAATTCTAATGAATCTTCCGTTTCCTCAGCAATGTTGACCGCTAATGCGATATCTTCTGCAAGACGGCTGCGTTTCGGAATTTCACTCAATCCGATCTCAACAATTCGCTTCATATCACGTTCAACGAATGCGGCGGCAATCATAGCCGAACAAAACATGGCGCCGTAAATACCATTCTTCACATGGGAGAAGGAAGCGTCCCGCCAAGCAAGCTCAGCTGCAAGCTGGGGCTGGCCGGCAGCGCCGTATGCATAGCCGTCCACACGGATTTGGGCGCCGATCCATTCGCGGTAGGGATTTAGATAAGAGCGTCCCCAATGGATATGTTTCTCCCAGTCGTCTGGCCGCTCGCCGCTAATATGTGAAGTGACACGAGCGAAATTAAGATAGGACTGCGCTTCAGCCGTAAATACCTGCCCGAATGACAAATGACGATGCCACAGCTTGCCCACATCCCAGGCGTTGAAATCAAGCCCGCGCTCCTCAAGCATGAGCAGGCCGAGAACGGTATAACGAATATCATCGTCTGTTTCCATAAAGCGAATGTTTTCCCGGCAGCTGGCCAAGCTGCTCCACCTTGCTATCTCGATACCGTACTCGGCTTCTGCAGTTGATTCGCCCGGTGTATAATGGCGAATTGGCCATTGCCCTGCGCCTTCGAACCACAATTTAATATTGTGCCAGCCTGGCCTTCCGCCGGAGCCTTGCATGAAGGAAGGAGCTTCGAGAGGTTTTCCGAGCGCACAACCAGCCGAACGGCCAAGCCACGCACCATGAAATTTATCCTGCCATTTAAGCTCATCCCAGTTTCCGGACAGGAATCTCGGTCCATCCGGACGTTCGGCGCGAATGGCTTCCAATTCCGACGGCTCGATATACTTGAAATCCGCACGTGGTTCAAGAGCCATTAAAGCCTGGTATACTTTCATTAGCTTTGCTTCGTCTGTGCCGGCTGCTTCCAGACGCTCGGACATCCCCTCAATATTACAACCTTCTTCTCCGCGCTGTTTTATTTCTTCCCGAACGAGTTCCCTCAGTCCAATCCATTTCGTCATCACAGTTGCCCTCCTGAAATTAGTGAAATTAATATGTACCTTGATTATATCCAGCCATGACGACAATGGCTTCTCAACTAATGAAAGCATTATTCTCATTATTTGCTCATTCTGTCATCCCTCCAGAGTGCCGATAACGGATCGGAGACATGCCAACATTCTCTTTAAACACGCGGTAAAAGGTCGGCAAGCTCTGAAAGCCGCATTCGAATGCAATATCAGAAACAGCTTTGTCCGTTCCCGCCAATTCTCGCTTGGCAGCCTGAACACGCAGCAAGGAAACATATTCCGAGAAGCGATAACCGGTCGTTTCCAGAAATGCCCGGCTCACGCGCGAGACGCTTAAACCAAGTTCATCAGCCAATTCCCCTAAGTTAACCGGCTCGTGGTAACGATGCTCAACCAAAGCGGCCAGCGAATGCGCCTGGCGAACGGAATGTACCATATGATGACGCTCATCATCGGTTAGCAAACCGTTGTAGTGCCGAAGGAGATGGCCGCACAGCTGAATGAGCGCGCTTTTGGCCATGACCAAATAACCCGGTGACTGCTCCTGCAGTTCTTCCGCTATAGCCAGCACCCATGGGGTAAGCTGATTGGCGAGGGGAGAGCCGCTCATAATATGATTGCAAAAATGAGTGGAGCGATAGGAGAAGGGCAGAAGCAGACTGGGCTCCTCCGCTAGCAGCAGCGCGGGATCAAAGTTAATAAAGAGATAGCGGCTCGGGTCGTCGGGAGCAGATTGGGCAATATGCCGTTCCTCATTATTGACCAGAAATAAGTCGCCAGGATTAGCTGCATATTGTTTGTTGCCAAAGAAAAAATAGCCTTTGCCTGTTAAACAGAGGCCGATCTCCAGACTCGCGTGCACATGAGGCGGCTGCCGATAAGTGGCAGGGGTCCATTCGAAAGCATTGATAGCAATGGGATGGTCATAGGCAATATGAAGTTTCATTATGTTCCAACGCCTCCAGACAATCATGAATTTCTGTGCTAAGTATATAGACAAGGGATGCGTTCAACCAGATACTGTAATTTACTTTTATACGTCAATCACGTAATTATTCATTTTCTCTGGTGTCAAGAGGTGTATACGAAAGTAAAGACTAGTATATAGAACAGCGGGGAGCTTCTTTCTATACTGGAATTATGAAAGGCTGCAGTACCATTTGCAGCGAACTATAACGAATTATACCGGAGGGGTTAAATTTGAAGAGCAAAAAGGCACTTGCAATGATCTCCTTGACGCTTGCACTGGCGATTTCAGGCTGCGGCTTCAAATCGTCGTCTGAGCCAAACCAACAGCTTGGAAACTCCAAGGATCCGATCCAAACAACAGGCACAGGAAACAGCGATGATATCATTGAGGTTTCAACGGTTTCGCCAAGCGATCCTTACTTGAAATTTGACGAAGGTGAAGACTTCGACAAAAACTCAGTTTATGACGCTTATGAACAAGATATCGGTGTCAAAATTACAAACAAGTGGATTGCAGATGTAAGCCAATTTAAAGAGAGAGTAAAAATTGCGATTGCATCCAACGATCTTCCGGATTTCTTGCTTGTAAACGCTTCACAACTTAAAGAGCTGACTGAAGCGGATATGATTATGGATTTGACAGAGATTTATGATCAGCATGCTACGGAAGAGACGAAAAAGTTTCTGACCGTGGACGGCGGCATGCAAATGAAAACAGCGATGTTCGACGGGAAAATGATGGGTATTCCAAGCTCATACAACCCGTTCAACTATCAATTCTTGTTCGTTCGTACAGACTGGCTGAAAGAACTGGGCCTGCCTGAGCCTAAAACAATGGATGATCTCATTGAAATTGCCGAAGCTTTTAAAGCGAAGAATCCTGGTGGTACAAAACAAGCTTACGGTATTTCGGTCAGCAAGAACCCATTTAGTACAGAGACAGGAGTTACCGGTCTGAGAGCGTTCTTGAACGGCTATCATGCTTATGAAAACACTTGGATGGAAGACGGGAACGGCGGTTTGATGAACAGTGATATTCAGCCCGAGATGAAGCAGGCCCTTGCAGCGCTGCAAGACATGTTCAAAAAAGGGCTGATCGATCCTGAGTTTGCGGTCAAAGATTCGGAAAAAGCCGCTGAGCTCATCTACGACGGCAGCATTGGCATGGTATTTGGCGCTTCCTGGACACCGGCGCAGCTTGCAAAAGGGGCTGTGAAAGACGGCAAGGTTGTTCAAGAATGGGGCGTATACCCGATTCCTTCTGTGGACGCTAGCCCAACGCTGAACCAAATCGGTTTAGGTGTTGACGAGTACTATGTTATTTCCAAAAAAGCTAAGCATCCTGAAGGCGTAATCAAATTGCTGAACCAATACATCGTAACGCAGTCTCATCCAACAGAAGAACAAAAGGTTTACGAATACGGTAAAGATCGGGTAGAAAAAGGAGCTAACTACTGGTTGCTTAACCCGCTTCGTGTAGGTAGACAAATCGATAATAATGGGGAGATCTTGCCGAAAGCGATCGAAACAAAAGATGCTAGCATTCTGGAAACAAAAGACCAAAAAACGCGTTATGAGCGTGCAATGAAATATGTTGACGGCAGCGATATCAACATGTGGTGGGAGTACCTGATTTCGGGTCCGAACGGAGCGGTATCGCATAACCCTAAAATCCAGCAAAACAAACAATACCTGCAAAACAAATTCTACGGAGCGCCTACTCCGACGATGGCAGACCGTCAAGAAATCTTAACGAAGAAACGTGATGAAATATTCATCAAAATTATAATGAACCAAGTATCCGTAGACGAGTTCGATACATTCGTTGAAGAGTGGAAGAAGCTTGGCGGCGATGAAATCACGAAAGAAGTTAACGAGTGGTATCAATCGCTTCAATAGGATCAGTAGCGCAAAGGAGGGGTTGAATCGATGCAATCCCTCCTTTTTTCAAGAACAATCAGGTTCTTGAGTAAGGAATGAACAGCATGAAAAGTGAATCAGCGAGGTGAATATATGAATAGTCTGACGCGCATGTGGAAGAAGGAATGGCCGCTTCATTTAATGCTGCTGCCGGGTTTGGCTTTTATTATTATTTTTAGTTACATTCCGATGTCAGGAATCATGATGGCTTTTCAAAAATATGTGCCGAATAAAGGGTTGTTCGGATCCCCGTTTATCGGATGGAGGAACTTCCAATTGTTAATGGATTATCCGGATATCCGCCGTGTCTTCTTTAACACGGTATATATTGCTGTAATGAAAATCGTTGCCGGTTTGTTCGTGCCGATTACCATTGCTATTTTGCTTAATGAATTGCGTAGAGAATGGATTAAGAGAACATTCCAAACCCTGGTCTATCTGCCCCATTTCCTATCATGGGTGTTGCTGAGCGGTATTTTGGTCGACATTTTGTCTCCATCCTCCGGCATATTCAATCAGATGCTTGGATGGTTTGGCATTAAGCCGATTTTCTTTCTTGGCGACAATAACTGGTTCCCTTATGTCATGGTCATCTCCGATGTATGGAAAGAATTTGGATTTGGCACCATTGTTTATTTGGCGGCGCTGACAGGAATTAATCCTACGCTTTATGAAGCCGCTGAAATTGATGGCGCGGGCCGCTGGAAACAAACGCTTCACGTGACCCTGCCGGGCATGATGCCGATCATCGTTCTTATGCTGACGCTTAATATCGGCAATGTGCTGAATGCCGGATTTGATCAAATATTTAACCTGTACAGCGCACCGGTTTATGAAAGTGCCGATATCATTGATACTTTCGTCTACCGCATGGGGATACAGCAAGCCCAGTTTGGATTTGCCACAGCTGTCGGCTTATTGAAATCCGTCGTATCCTTTATTTTCATTTCCGTATCCTACGTACTCGCCTACCGACTAGCGAATTACCGTATTTTCTAGTAACGGAAAAGTCGGTGATTCAGAAAGGAGACAGACCGTGGTCATTAAACCGTCATTCGGAAGAAGGGCTTTTCTCGTTAGCAATCTCATCTTTCTTGCGTTTATATCTTTTTTATGCTTAATGCCGATCATTCATATTTTGGCGATTTCCTTTAGCTCGGGTTCAGCGGCGGCAGCCGGCAAGGTTGCGCTGTGGCCTGTAGAGTTTACAACGGCGGCTTATGATAACGTGTTCGGCAAGCCTGAATATGTAAGAGCCTTCGGCATTTCTATTCAACGGGTTGTTGTCGGGACAGCATTAAGCATGCTATTAACGATTGTTACGGCTTATCCTTTATCCAAGGACCGCAATACGTTCCGTCTAAGAACCGTTTATGCCTGGATTTTCGTTTTTACGATTTTGTTCAACGGCGGACTCATTCCTACCTATTTGACGATTAAAAGCTTGGGACTTATTGATTCTCTCGGAGCGCTGGTGTTTCCTATGGCGATTAACGTGTTTAACGTCATCCTGCTGTTGAATTTTTACCGCAATTTGCCCAGGGAGCTTGAGGATGCTTCACGGATAGACGGAGCCGGGCATTTTTCAACACTTTGGAAAATATATGTTCCGCTATCGCTTCCCGCACTGGCGACAACGGGGCTGTTTACGATGGTAGGGCATTGGAATAGCTGGTTCGATGGCATGCTTTATATGAATCATCCGGAAAATTACCCGCTGCAAACCTTCTTGCAAACCGTTATTATTAAGATGGATTTTCGATTTCTTAAATCAGAAAATGTGGAACTCATGCTCCAGCTGTCTGACCGTACAAGCAGGGCAGCACAAATCTTCGTAGCGGCTTTCCCGATTCTTATTGTCTATCCATTCTTGCAGCGGTTTTTCATCAAAGGCATTGTAATGGGAAGTGTAAAAGAATAGACAAGGAAGGTCGTAGATCTCAGGCACAGGAGAACAAACGATGAAAAGTATATTCTTTTTACAGGATTCCTCTATATTCAGAAAAATAATGGCTGCCTTTTTGGCGGCCTTACTGCCGCTTATGGCATTTACCTGGATGATGAATGAGCAAGGGGCCGATCATATCCGTAGTGAAATATCCGATTCGATATTAAATACGACGCGGTTTTATTTAGACTCCTTGGATCAGGAAGCAGACCGGATCAGCCGATATTTGCCTAACTACGTCATGGACAGGGATTTAATGGAAGTAGCGGCGACAGGCGAGCAGATGAACTCCTATGAGCGGTCGTATAAAATATTGGATATTCAGCACCGCCTGGATTTAATGAAAAATTCTAGTCCGTTCATTCGCGAGGCGAAGGCGTACATTCCGCTTATCGAGCGCACCGTGCTGAGCAACAGCTTTGAAACCAGGCTGAATACGGAAGAATATGAAGCGATGCAGTCAGACAAGAAGCTTTATACGGAGCCCTTTATTTATTGGAAGGACCGGCTGTTTATTACGATGCAGTACCCTGCAAGCAAAAAAGACCCGCTCTATGTGGTAGGCGTAGAACTCTCAACCGGCAAAATGAAAGAAACATTAGCGCAAATCGGCAATAACAGGGGAGGCCAATCTGTATTATTTAATCTGGAGCGCGGCTGGGAAATCGATAGCGGTTCCGATCTTGAATTGCATGAATTGATGAAGCAGCTGGCTTTTGAAAAACAGGCAGGGAAAGTGGATGAAGGCTATGACACCATCCATTATAAAAATAAGCGATATCTAACCGTATTCAAGTATTCCAGCCTATGGAATTCATACATGGTAACGAGCATACCGGAGGAGATGATTCTCGGATCGCTCGAGGTATATAAAGCATTGTTTTGGTGGGCTTGCGCGCTTGCTGTTTTTATATTTTTATTCTTTACCTATTTTTTAATCCGGTTAATATACCGTCCGTTGATCAAGCTGGTGCGTTCCTTCCGCCGCATGCAGCAAAACGAGCTAGAGCCGATCCTGATCGACCGCAGAAAGGATGAGTTCGGCTATCTATACCAGGCCTTTAACGATACGGTGAAATCTTTGAAAACATTGATTGAGGAAAATTATGAGCAGCAAATTCGCAATCAGCGTTCGGAGCTGAAACGATTGCAATCGCAGATTAACCCTCATTTTTTATATAATTGCTTTTTCGTGCTTTGCCGCTTGATTAAATCCGATAATCAGAGGGAAAAAGCCTACCAGTTCTGTTTATACATCGGGCAATATTTTCAGTTCATTACCCGTCATCATGATGACGACATTCCGCTGGAGATGGAGCTTGAGCATTCCCGCACGTATGTGGAGATGCAGTCGATCTGTTACGGGGATCGAATCGAAGTGCTGTTTGAAGTTGAAACCCAGTCGATAGAAGTTCCCCGATTAATTTTGCAGCCTATTATTGAAAATGCTTACAAGTACGCCCTGGGCAATATGATCGGCACAGGCGAGCTATGGGTGCACAGCAAGCTGCGCAATGATGCTTATTACATTTATATAGAAGATAATGGCGAGTTCATTACGGACGATGAGATTGAAGCGCTTGACAAGAGGCTGCATTATTCAACCAACCTGATGGAGGAGACAACCGGCATGCTTAATGTTCATCGCAGAATTCGGCTTCGTTATGGAGAAGAGTATGGGATTACCGTATCACGCTCTGAGCTTGGCGGGCTTCAAGCTATTATTAAACTGAGTTTGAGCTAAGGAGGAATCGCCATGTACAGGCTATTAATCGTGGATGATCTGCCGATTATTGTAGATGGTCTTCTGGAGTTGTTCGAGAAGACGGAGCATTTGGAGCTTGAAGTCATGAAGGCCTATTCCGGCGAAGAGGCGCTTGAGGTGCTGTCCCATCATCGGATGGATATTGTGATTTCGGACATTAAGATGTCCGGCATCGAGGGCATTGAGCTGCTGCAGGAAATCAAATCGCAGTGGCCGGCGTGCAAAGTTATTTTATTGACAGGGTTCAATGATTTTCACTATGCGAAGAGCGCCCTTACATTTGGCGCTTTTGATTATTTGCTGAAAGTGGAAAGCGACGAGAAGATCATTCATACCGTTGAACGGGCCATAGAGGAAATTGAAGAGGAACAGGATCAGGCGCAAATGATCTTACGTGCCCAGTCCAAAATGAGAATAGCGATGCCTTCCTTGCAGAAGGAATATATTTGGGGCTTATTTCAAGGCAAGACGATGACGGGGCAGCAGCTTCGGGACGCTTTTGCGGAAATGGACATTCCGCTTGACGCATCGCTGCCTGTCTATTTACTGATTGGCCGGATCGATGCCTGGAAGGAAATGTTCACGGCGCCGGACAAGGCTTTGCTCGCTTACGCTCTTCAAAATATCGGCGATGAGTATTTATCCGCCCATATGCGCTGCTTCTCCGTCGTATTTGATATGAACAAAATGGCATGGATCTTTCAGCCTAAAGCCGGCCCGGAGTTAACGACGGATACCGGTACGATGGAATGGACCAGGGCATACCGCTATGTGAGCGGCAATTTGGAGACGATACAAGCTACCAGCAAAAAGTTGCTGAGCCTCTCCGTATCTTTTCTTATTGGCAGCGAGGCTGTCCCATGGAATCGGCTGTCGGATCGTTTTCATGCGATGAAATACGGTCTTATGCAAGGCCATGGCTTGTTCCATGAGGTCATCATGACAGATAAAGATATTCAGAAGTCCGAAGAAAAAGAGAAGGCGAACAGCTATCATGACAGCTTTTTACACGCTCGCGTACAGCTGCTGATGAGCTGTCTTGAAAATAATCACCGTGAGCAGTTTAATCATCTATTTGTTGAATTGACAGACATCTGGAACGATCCGGATACTCCTTATGAGCGCAAGATTGAGTTGTACCATTTTCTATCTGCGGTATTTCTGGCGCATTTGCACAAAAGTAAAGATATGCGAGACTATATGAATACTCAGATTAATTTGGATATGCTGTTCCGCCAGGAGAAAACGGCTTCATGGACGGAGCTCATTCCATACTATTGGCAAGTTGCGGACTGCTTTTTTGAATGGAATGCGATTAGGGGAACAGAGCTGCCGGCGGAGGTCGTCAATAAGGTGCATCGGTATATAGAGGAGCATATTGCGGGTGATATTTCCCTAACCGCTCTTGGGGATTATGTCAGCTTGAATCCATCCTATCTATCAAGGCTTTACAAGCAGATAACAGGAATTGGACTCTCTAAATACGTAAATGATTACCGCAATGTCATTGCAAAGGACATGCTGCTCAATACATCCATGAAGGTCAATGAAATTGCCGCCAAGCTCGGCTACAATTCAGCGCTTGCCTTTATCCGCTTCTTTAAAAAGCAAAATGATATGACACCGCAGGATTTTCGGACGGCCCGCACCGAAACGATGCAGCAAGGTCAATAAATGTATATGGAATGTAAGCAATGATCTATTTTGATGCGCGGAATCACCCCTTACAATGAAATTATGATGCAATTGTATAGGCAAGGGGGAAGAACATTGAAGACATTAACAGCTGTACTATTAGGCGCAGGCAGTAGAGGAAGATACATCTATGGACCGTATGCGGAAAAATTTCCGAATGAGCTGAAGTTTGTTGCCGTAGCCGAGCCGGATGATGAACGCAGACAACGTTTTGCAGAGATTCATCAAATCGCTGAAGAACACGTTTACAATTCGTGGGAAAAAGCATTCGAGCAAGGAAAAATAGCCGACGTGATGATCATCTGCACGCTTGATCGGATGCATTATATACCAGCAATGAAAGCGATGGAGCTTGGCTATCATGTCATGCTGGAGAAACCGATGTCGCCGAATGTGCAGGAATGTATAGAACTGGAGCAAGCTTCCCTTAAGCATAAGCGTTTGCTGGTGGTCACGCATGTGCTTCGCTATTCCCCGTTCTGGTCGGGCATCAAGAGATGCATTGAGGATGGGGAACTGGGCGCAATCGGCACCATTCAGCTGACCGAGAACGTAGGCTATCACCATATGGTTCATAGCTACGTACGCGGTAATTGGCGGAATTCCGAGGAAACAAGCCCGATGATTTTGGCTAAATCCTGCCATGACCTGGACCTCATCTCCTGGCTGATGGATGAGCCGTGCACAGCGGTCAGCTCATTCGGTTCTTTGCTTCATTTTAAAGCCGAGAACGCGCCGGAGGGTGCAACGGACCGCTGCATCGATGGCTGCGAAGCCGAGAGGGAATGTGCCTTTTCAGCGATTAAAATGTATTTAGAGCAACCTGCCGATCATTGGGCGCGCTATATGACGCACGATTTATCACAGGAAGGCATTATCGGGGCGCTCAAGGAAGGACCGTTCGGCCGCTGCGTCTATCGCTGCGATAACAATGTTGTTGACCATCAGGTCGTCAATATGGAATTTGCCAGCGGCGCCAACGCTAACTTTATTATGTCGGGTCTAACCCAAAGCGGTACTCGTCGTGTGCAGATTATGGGCACGCAGGGAGAGATCATTGGCGACATGGATAAGGGCTCATTTACGCTGTACCGCTATGCGACGGGCGAAGAGATTGAAATTAAATGCAGCGTGCAGGGAGATGGACACGGCGGAGGCGATGAGCGCA
Source organism: Paenibacillus solani (assembly GCF_001277345.1). Taxonomy (GTDB): domain Bacteria; phylum Bacillota; class Bacilli; order Paenibacillales; family Paenibacillaceae; genus Paenibacillus_AQ; species Paenibacillus_AQ solani. The sequence goes on along the minus strand of NZ_LIUT01000001.1, from coordinate 2,319,607 downwards.
TGATGAGCTCCTTCCTTAACAATGTACATAAGTTCGATCGCAACCCGTCCCAAGGCCTTACATCGGCTACAGCTTCCTTGCAAAGCCATTTGATTGCCTTCGCTTCCGAACGATCCCGTTTACAGCAAGGCAGAAGCATAAAGTTGACCGAGATGTATGAGAAAGAATCAGCGGGCGTTTAATTGTTGAAATCTGCGAGACGATGTGGCAAAGGCAAACTAGAACAGAATCACGTGCTGCGAAGTAATCATGGCGGACATCCGCGGCATCCGGGCTTGGGAAGTTCGTACCCCGGACGCCGCACAAGTTCGTGAGCAAAGAAGGAAATGGGGAATGAGATCTCTTGAATGGTGTAAGCGCTTACAAGTTAAGGCGTGTCAAATTTCGTGAAAGGAGGGATCCATTTATATATTCATCACAAAGCGGATAAAGATTTCAGGTACTTCTACAGTCAAGATTAAAAAAGGAGTTGACCGAGATGATTTCAAATAAGAAGTGGGGATCCGTCCTGATGGCAACCGTATTGCTGATGGCTCCGGTTTCTGCGGTGCAGGCGAAATCGCCTGTTCCGGCAGTGGTTCTTGCGCAGGCAGGAAATGCAGCGCAGATGGAAGGACAAGATGCAGAAAATCCAAAGTTCGACCTGAATCAACCGATGGATGCCGGAGAACCGGCTGTGGAACAGGCATCCTCAGTATCGAATACAAACCAGGCGGCAGCATCTTCGGCAGTGGAGGAGACGCAATTCCGCAATCTTGCGGCCGAACTCCCTTATGAATGGTCCGAGGAGCCGGAAGCGTCACGTCCTGACGGCGGGTACAAGCTTACGGACGGAAAATACGGCACATTGGATATGAATGACCCGGCATGGGTAGGGCATCTGCGTGGAAAAACGCGGGAAGTCGTCTTTGATCTCGGTGAGGAAAAATCAATCGGAAAGATTGCAGCTCACTTCTTCCAAGATTATCCTACGAACTCGATCCTCGTACCTTTGACGGTATCGATGTATGTCTCTGACGATAAAGAAAATTGGGGACTGCTTTCCCATAACGCTACCCAGCTGCTCTGGGGGGAAGGACCGCCAAGACAGGAGACCTTTGAATGGGACGGCAGCCGGGATGGAATCAAAGGCTGGAATACAGACGGTAAGCTGGCTTATGCCCGTTATGTTAAAGTTACCTTTACGATGCATCCTTCGCAATGGAGTTACATTGATGAAATCGAAATTATTGGTACAGACGGCAAGGCTGAAGGGGCGGTAAAGGTTCCTGCCGAACAGCCTCGTTTTTTGGAGCCGGGAGAAGCTACCGCCGGTATCCGTAATCTGAATCTGCTGTATAACGGTCAATATGCAAATGGTTTGGGTGATTGGAACAAGGAACGGATCATTCCCAACATCAGTTATGTAAATAAAGACGGCGAGCCTGTCGACTGGCTTTTTGACGGGATATTATATCTCGGACTGGCTTCGCCTGCCGGCCGTGACTTCGGTGTCGGACAAACGATCTTGGAGGACTGGAACTGGTATTTAGATAAAACCTTCGCAGCCGCGGGGGATATGCAGCAGCTGAATGAGGCTACAGTGGAAGTCGGAGCCAAGCTGAACCAGCCTGATCATAAAATGAAGGTCGTGCTCATGATTCCGAACCCGGGGGAATACGTAAATGACTTTGGCGACGTTGACGGTGACGGGGTATCCGATAGCTTTAACGACTCGGTTGTCGGCAAAGAGAAAGCGCTCGAAAACCGGATAAAAGCGATGCAGTGGTGGCTGGATCAGGTCCGCCAAAGATGGCAAGAGGCGAACTATTCCAATCTGGAGCTTGTCGGCATGTACTGGCTGGAAGAACAAATCAGCACAAGCGATACAGGCCCCGATTTACTTAAAGCTGTAAGCGGCAAAGTTCATGACTTGAACTTGAAATTTTTCTGGATTCCTCACTCATTGGCTTATAAAAGCTTTATGTGGAAAGAGGTAGGGTTTGATGCCGTGGCGCTTCAGCCTAACTATTTCTTCGGCGAAATGGATTCCGACCGCTTGGAAGACGCCGCGAACCTGGCCAAGCAGTATGGGATGTCGATCGAGCTTGAGTTCGATGACCGGATGCTGACGGAGGGCGTATTCCGCGATCGTTATATCGAATACTTGAACAGCGGCGTTGAAACCGGTTTGATGCAGAATGGATTTAGAGCTTATTACCAAGGCAATAATGCCATTTATAACTTAGGGGTAAACAAGGACCCGAGCTTGCGTTTAATGTATGACTGGCTGTACCAGTTCTTGAACGGAACGTACACGATTGACAGCAGCCCGGCGCTGGAGACAATGGAGGAGCTTGTACGGAGTTATGTCGCATCGAACGAAATCAATTCGGTTTTTGGCAATGAGTTGTTGTATCGTTTGCAGATCATCAAGCTGCTTCTGGAACAAAATAAGCCGAAGGACGCCGTAACGTATATGCAGGATTTCCTCGCACACATACACGACCCGGCCGTGCAAGCACAAGGGTTGATTTCGGCACCGGCAGCAACGGTGCTTGATACCTATGCCCAAATTCTCATGGAAACTTGGTCTGACGACTGGGGCCTCAGCAATCTGGCTCAAGGTCTAAGCTATACCATTTCGCGACCGTCGAACAGCAACTATCCCGATTCCGGGAATGAACTGACGAACGGCCTATTCGGCGGAACGGACTTCAGCAATGAACAGTGGCAGGGTCATGCGGGAAGCGCCTACCCTGAGGAACGAAGCCGCACCATCACATTGGATTTGGGCCGCAACAAATCGATCGGATCAATCAGAGCCCATTTTCTTCAGGATCAAGGACCCGGCATCTATTTCCCTCAGAACGTCGCTTTTTCCGTTTCAACGAACGGCCAAACCTGGAGCACGCTGGCAACCGTTTCTCCGCCACCGGCACAAGATGCTGCCTCTGCTGAATTCGTGAGATGGAGCGGGTCAGCAGACGGCGTGCCAGGGAAAGCGGGAGCCGATAAAGTATACGCCCGCTACGTCAAGATCGAGTTCCCGGTCAACGGCTGGGTATTCCTGGATGAAATCGAGGTTCTTGGCATTGACGGCAAGGCGAATGGAGCCGTAATTTTGCCACCGACGCCGTAAATACCGGGCATCCGGTAACTGCAGGGAATTCCCTGACAAATTATGTCGTACTCATGATGTACAATAACTTACGATTCCTAATAAAAGCCATGGGTAAAGCGTGATTTTTCACGCTGTGACCCATGGCTTCTGCTTATAGCTCTCTTGCTACCTACAAAGATTACATAACTTTTCCTGCAAATTCAGGATATCATTATATTTTGAATAGCTTCGATTTCATAACCCTCAGGTTGCTACAAAGGCACCCTGAGGGTTTTTGTATAAATTTAAGGTTGCTGTAAGGTTGGGATTAAGACGGTGTAAGATAGGGCCTTTAAGATTGGATTTACATTCATGAAATCCAACGATTAAGGAGAGACACCATGAAAACCATACTGCAAGCAAAAAATGTGAACAAAACCTTTGGCACAAAAGGAAATTTATATACGGCGCTGCAAAACATCAATCTGAGCATTGAAGAAGGGGAGTATGTCGGCATTATGGGCCCATCCGGAGCCGGGAAGTCGACGCTGTTGAACATCTTCTCGACCATCGATACGCCGACCTCCGGTGAAATTACGATCGATGGGCAAAACATTGTTGCTATGAACGAGGAGAAACTGTCTGATTTTCGTCGCAATAAACTCGGATTTATTTTTCAAGACTACAATCTGCTTGATACGTTGACAGTCAAGGAAAACATTCTACTTCCGCTGGCTCTTTCCAAAGTTCCGGCAGCCGAAATCGAAAAGAGAGTTGAAGAAATCGCCGATACATTCGGCATACGTCAGATTCTCGATAAGTACCCGTACCACATTTCGGGCGGTCAAAAACAGCGTGCGGCTGCGTCGCGGGCAATCGTGTCGAATCCGAGCCTGATTTTGGCGGACGAGCCGACCGGCGCGCTCGATTCGAAATCGGCGACCGGTCTTCTGGAAAGCTTGAGCAAGCTAAACCTTCACAATCGAGCGACCATTCTGATGGTTACGCACGACGCCTACGCGGCGAGCTACTGCAAGCGGGTCATTTTCATCAACGACGGCCGGCTGTTCAAAGAGCTCCATAAGGAAGGCATGACGAGACAAGCATTTTTCGGACAGATTATTGAAGTTTTGGCGACGCTCGGAGGTGGTCATCATGACACTATTTAAGATCGCCGGGAAGAACATCCGAAAGAACTTCACGAATTATTTTCTATATTTCGCCTCGATGATATTCAGCATCGTCATATATTTTACGTTCGTGTCCTTGAAATACGACAGCACTATTTCATCCGCAACAGAAGGATCACAGAAGATCAGCTCGGCCTTCAGCGGAGCCGCAGTCGTGCTGATCGTTTTCGTGGCCGTGTTCATCTGGTATTCGAATTCGTTTTTCACACGCAAACGCAAAAAAGAGGTCGGACTGTATTCGCTGCTTGGCGTCCGCAAAAAACAGATCGGGCGGATGCTGTTTTACGAAAATTTCCTGATGGGCATTCTGGCCCTGATCATCGGAATCGCGCTTGGAGCGGTGCTTAGCCGGTTTTTTGTGATGATTCTGATGAAAGTGATGGGTTACGCCGTCGTGGCGGATTTCACCATTTCCCCGGCTGCGATCCTGAATACATTCCTGGTGTTCATGATCATCTCGCTGATTACTTCGGTCCAAGGCTATCGCTTGATTTATCGATTCAAGCTAATCGAGCTGTTCAGGGCAGATCAAGAGCGTGAGAAAGAGCCAAAATCTTCCCTGATCATTGCGTTATTATCCGTAGCGCTCATCGGGTTCGGCTATTGGCTTGCGCTGCAAAATATACTTACGTCCAAGGCATGGGCGACCATCGGGTATATGCTTACTCCGCTCGTTATTTTGATATCGGTCATCCTGGGCACATACCTGCTGTTTAACACGTTGACCGTTACGCTGCTGAAGCTGGCCCGCAAACACAAAAAAAGCTACTGGCGTGGACTGAACCTGATCGGGACTTCCCAGCTGCTGTACCGGATGAAGGGCAACGCGCGGACGCTCACGATCATCGCTGTGCTAAGCGCAACGACGCTGACAGCGGTTGGAACGGCGTACAGCACGTATTACAACACGCGGACGAACGCGGCGCTTGCGAATCCGAACAGCTATATGTTTATCGGGGTGGACAGAACAGCCACAGGAAAAGCCGATCAGGCGATCGAGCAGGCTGCGGGACATAAAGTGCTGTACCATGAGTCCATACCTCTCCTCGAGGTAGATGCCGACACCTCCGGCTTAAACAATGCTCAAGGATCAGATGAGCAATCGTTTACCGTCATATCAAGCAGTGATTTTAACCGGTTGGCCAAGCTGCAGGGGCGGGATGATGTCATAAGTGTTAAAGGCAGCGAGGCAGCAGTGCTCGAACCTGCCTATTTGGAAGGCATATCGCCGGAGTACGTCGGTTCTTCGATTAAGCTGAAGGGCAACGGAATCCATAAAACCATCCAATTCAAAACTTTAAAAAACTACAACGTGCTGAATCTTGGAACGGTCTATTCCACCATTGTCGTCAGCGATGATATGTTTGCGGAGCTTAAGCCGAATGCCAAGGCCATGGCTGTAGAAGCATACGGCATCACGCATCAGGACAAGGCGAAAGAGCTGACAAAGCAATTGGAAGGGATTTTACCGGAGAACGCCGGGCTTTCAAGTTTTTACAGCGTTTATTCGCAGGGAATGGAATCATCCGGCCTCTTGATGTTTATGGGGGGATTCCTCGGCCTCGTGTTCCTTGCAGCAACGGGAAGCATCATTTACTTCAAACAGTTAACGGAAGCAGGCAGCGACAAAGCCCGTTATGTGATTTTGCATAAAATCGGCGTCAAAAAACGGGAAATTCGCAAATCTGTCGCCAAACAGGTGCTGTTCATTTTTGCCCTGCCGCTTGCTTTCGGCATCGCCCACTGCGCTGTCGCTCTGTCTGCATTGTCGAAGCTGATGATGACCAATCTGGTCGTTCCCGTCGTGAGCTGCATGGCGGTCTATGTTTGCATTTACCTGATCTATTATTTCGTTACTGTACATGCGTACTGCAAAATCGTTACCAATACAAAATAAGGAGTTGAATTGAAATGAAAAAGGGGATTATCACTTTAGCAGTTGTGGTGATCGTACTGGTCGGATTCGTTGTTTTCATCCAAAATGTGAATGTGAACCGCCTAGGCGCACAGCAATATTACGTGCAGATTAACCAAGACGGAAAGAGAATGGAAGATAAGTCGGACAGTGGAGAAAAGCATGTTTCTTACGAATACACCCTGGAAGGCTTTGATGCAAAAGGTAAGGAAAAAAGCCTGACTTTTACAGCAGGCAAGGAACTGCGCAAGGACGCATACCTTCGAGTCTATGTGAAGGGGAATGACGTCAGCTCTTACCAGGAAGTACAGGTCAGCGAGCTGCCCGAGCAAGCGAAACAAAAGCTCGAGGGTGCCGAGAAATAACTATTATACGAAAACAAAGATGTAGTCTACTAAACATATGCAAGAGGGAGAGAATTCAATGTATCGAACAACCTTCAAATCAGTATCACAAAAAACGCTGGCTTACTCGTTGGCTCTTACGCTTGCGGCCTGTCCGGTCGCCGGCGCTGGCCAAGCGCTTGCAAAACCAGCCGCCGCATCCACGGAGTCCATAGAAATGGCGCAAACGCATGCACAGGTTCAATATCGGATCAATGCAAGGCTAGATGAGAAGAATATGCGCATTCAAGGAAGCGAGACCGTCACTTACCGGAACACGTCCAACGATACGCTGCGTGAAATCGTCTTTCATACGTTTGCCGACGCCAACCGGTCCAAAGCGACCCAAACTTCCATGTTTGAGCGAAACAATGAGGAGATCCGGAAGGAAAATCCCGAAAAGAAGCCGGAGGACTATCTGGGTGGCATCTACATCCAGAGCGCTGCTGCTGACGGACAATCCTTGGATTTTTCGAACAGCAATCAGGCTTTGACCGTTAAACTGCAGCAGGAACTAAAACCTGGCGAAGCGGTGACGGTCGAAATCGGCTTTGAAGTGAAAATCCCTTATGGCATGCAGCGCCTGTCTTACTACAAAGACATCATCAACGGCGCACATTGGTTCCCGGTTATGTCAGTCTACGACGAGAACCAACATGAGTGGGACAAAACGCCTTATAGCCAGTCGTTCGAGACCGATTATTATGATTCATCCGATTTCGAAGTGCATTTTAACGTGCCGGAAGCCTATCAAATCCTGATGCCGGGAAATATTACGGCGAAGGCCCAACCGAAGGAGCCCGGCCGTAAAATCGTGACTGCCGTTGCTGATAACACCCGGGAGCTCGTTTTTTTTGCCAGCCCGAATTATAAGGTTGAGCGTGTAACGCGTGACGGCCTGACGGTTGAATATTATTACTTCGACAACATGCCGGATAAGAAAAAACTCGTGGACGGATACATCGATACAGCTTTTAAGGCCATTTCGTTTTTTAACGATAAATACGGGAAGTATCCTTACCCTGAGTTCCGGATCGCGGAGTCGTACGTAGAGGGGGTAGCGGTAGAGTTTGCCCGGGTCATTCAAATGGGACAAATCGGGGCGAAGAGCGATCCGGCTCAAGATTACGTGTTCGTGCATGAAATCGCCCACCAATGGTTCCATGCCTTGATCGGCAACAACTCGGAAACAGAGTCATTTTTAGACGAAGGGTTTGCCGACTTTTCGAAGGTGTATTTCGCAGAAAATCAAGGTGACAACTTTAACGGATTCAAATCGATTCAAATCGATGATTTGTCTTCGATAGACAAGCCGATCGCCGCCACCAATACGGAAGTGGGAGATTTGGAGAGTCCAACCTTTTACAATAAAGGTCGCCAGGCGATCTACCAGTTGTACCACATGGTGGGCGAGGACAATTTCGATGCGTTCATGCAGGAATATTTCAAGCGACACGTATACAAAAATGCGACGATACACGGTCTTTTGCAGACAATCCAGGATACGCTCGGTGATGAAGCGAGAAAGGAAATGGACAAGATCTTGCATGACCCGCATTTTGTCCTTAAACCCGAATATCAGTTGTCTGATGTAGAAGCAGCCGCATATTGGCATGAGCAGTTCAAGAACATGTACCGTTCATCCCTGACCCAAGTTCCGAATCTTCCGGAGGAAATGATGAGCCGTATCATGGATAAGGCACTGCAAGGAGAACCGCTGACGATCGTGCTGAGCGATCAGGCTGGCAGCAAAGCGAAAAAGCAGCAGCAGACAATCCTAGCCCAGCTTGAAGGGACTCTTGGGATCATGGGCATTCCATACGAGGTAGTTTCCGACCGACAAACACTTAAGAAAAAGCTGAAAAGGGAGCTCGGAACCAGCAATATCATTGTCATCGGCAGCGCGAAAACGAACGGACTCATCCAGGCGATTAAACCCGGAATTATCCAGAAATCGAAGGCCATCAGCTTCGACTGGAAAGGCAAGATGAACCAAAAAGCATCTTCTGGCGCATACGTGATTAAGCATCCTTACAATCAAAACCGCCTGCTGCTTCATTTTTTCTGGAACGGTGATGCATTGAGCGACAGCGGGGTCGAGCCTTTTGCTGAGCAGATGCTGCAATCGCTTGGCTTCAGCGGCGACTTTTATCAATATTACGTACTAGACCAATCAGGCAAAATAGTATCCGTCGAAAAGACTGATAACCCGATGGCGAGATATTTTGCCGAAGAATAATAGAGTCTCTGGCCAATATGACAATTTCAATATATGGTTATAGTAATGGAAGGGCGGGGAAGAGGATTACTGAAGACTCGACAGATTTTAGCTGTCGGTCTTTTTCCCTGCTTGCTGAAAGGAGGTCGACCCATTGCCGCTAAGTCAAAAAATACTCATCGTGGACGATGAGGAGGATATCGTTAAGCTTTTGAAAACCGTGCTGGTTAAGGAAGGCTTCGAGTATGTGTATACTGCCTCTTCCGCTGAAGAAGGCTGGATTCGGTTTCAGGATAAGCAGCCCGACCTCGTCATTTTGGACATTATGCTACCGGATGGCGAGGGGTATGACGTATGCAAACAGATTCGCAGTGTTTCGAACGTGCCGATATTCTTTTTATCAGCCAAAAATGAGGAAATCGATAAAATACTCGGATTTGCCATCGGTGGTGACGATTACATCACCAAGCCGTTTAGTCCGAAGGAAGTGGCTTATCGAATCAAGGCCCGTTTCAGAAGAACGGAGGCTGCCCCGGAGGAGAACAAGGACGAGCACACCGTGAAAGCTGGGCCTTTCGAGCTTGACGAACACAAATTCGAACTGAAGAAAAACGGTGAGATCATCGATCTCAAACCGAAAGAGATTGGCCTCATTAGCTATTTGCTGAAGCATCCGAACCGAATTATAAGTAAGGAAAGCCTGTATGATCAGGTGTGGGGGGAAGAATCCTTCGGTTATGACAACACGGTTATGGTTCATATTCGACGGCTGAGGGAAAAGATCGAGGAGGATCCTTCAAACCCGCAATATCTGGTGACCGTAAAGGGACTGGGATATAAGCTAGTCTTGGGAGAACAGGAGCGATGAAATGGCGGCTGACCGGCAGATACTTGGCATCCGTCGTTCTAATTGTTGTCGTTGTTATTTTTATTAACATTTTATTGGTAACGGGTTTTTTTATATACCAAAGTGTATCTCCCCAGTACCCGATCCAACAAGAAGAAGCTTCAGCCGAAGCCATTACCCGTTCATTCAGTAAAGAAATCGTTCTATCCGAGCCGGGGATCGCCATTACCAGTCAAGGGAAGGAGACGCTAGAGCACAATCACGCGTGGGTTCAGATTCTGGATGAAAACGGTAAAGAGGTCTATGGCTATCGGGTGCCGTCTGAAGCGAGAATCAAATATACGCCGATGGATATCATCCAAACCTACAAATATATGGAAAAAGAATTGATGTCGACCGTTTTTATCGGGGAAAAGCTTGAGAACGGGGATCGCTACAGTTATTTGATCGGTTTCCAAAACCCTTATCTGGAGCGGAATATACTTACCTATGATTTACGGAAGGTCGGGCGGTTCCTTCAAATCGGAATCCTTACCGTACTTTGTATCGACGGCTTCATCGCGCTTTGCATCGCTTATTTGTTCAGCAAAAGGTTAACCAGGCCGCTTTCCTCGCTCATTGAAGGGATTAAACAGCTGGCTCATAAAAACTACCGGGTGCGCTACGAAACGAAGGGCATCTACAAGGACGTGTTTTACAACGTCAATGTCCTGACGGAGGAGCTGCAGGCAAGCGAATTGGAACGAAAGAAACTGGACCGGATGAAAGAGGAGTGGATCGCGAACATTTCGCATGATATCAAAACACCGCTTGCTTCGATTCAGGGGTACGCCGAAATGATGCGGGACAAGGATTATGACTTTACATTCGAGGAAATGCGGGATTACGCGGAAATTATTGAACGGAAGTCGCTTTATTTGAAAGACGTGATCGAGGATCTGAACCTGTCCACCCGTCTGAAAAACAAGGAACTAGCGCTCAATTCAAAAAGCGTAAACATTGTCAGTCTGGTCCGGAACGTTGTCATCGATACGTTGAATGATGCTCGGTACGGCAATCGAAATATCGAATACAGGTACAGTGACGAAGTGATTCTTATCGAGGCCGACGACATCCTGATTCGCCGTGCCATCGCCAATTTGATCTACAACGCTGTCGTCCATAATGAAGAGGGTGTGGCCGTTGAAGTCAGTGTCGAGAAAGAAGGGGATTTCGTTCGCATCGTTGTCGAGGACCATGGTAAAGGGATCAAGAAAGAAGAGCTGGAACGGATTTTCGACCGTTATTATCGCGGAACGAACACGGGAGAGCTGCACAAGGGATCGGGCCTCGGCATGGCCATCGCGCACGATATCGTGAAGGCTCATGATGGGGAAATCCATGTGGAAAGCGAGCTTCACCAAGGAACGAAAATCGAAATTTTACTGAGATTTCAGCCGCACGTGAAGGCAATGCCCTCCGTCCTTTAAAGGATGCAGGGCTATTTCTGTACTATTGGCAGCTATAAAAAGGCGAGGTCTTGGATTCACCACTCAGGACATTTGACCATATTCTAATCATAACTTGAGAAGTAAAGGAGAAGTTTTAATGTATAAGCTTACTTTAACAGCAGCTAAGAAGTTATTAGAAATTGCCGAAGAGCGTGCCAGGCAATTAGGTCTAAGCTCTGATATCGCCATCGTCGATGAAGGAGGAAACCTGGTTGCTTTCTATAGAATGGATAATGCTCGAATTGCAGGTATAGACATTGCTCAAGGAAAAGCATGGACCAGTGTAGCTATGCAAATGCCGACAGCGAATTTAGCTCAGACAGCGCTTCCTGGAGGAGCAACATATGGAATCAACACAACGAATCAAGGCAGGCTTGTAATACTGGGTGGAGGAATTCCTCTCATAGACCAAGGCAAAGTTGTGGGTGGCATTGGTGTAAGTGGAGGAACAAGCGCCCAAGATATAGACGTTGCGAATGCAGCTGTTCAGGCGTTTGAAAAAAGACAACACACTGATAATGAATATACAAGAGCACGGATTGGGTCATCTAAACAATTTTATAATTATTAATTTCATGGAGGAACAAAGGGTCCCCACAACGTTTTATGTTAAGAGGGACCCATTAAGAATATATCTCTACCATTTCATATAAATAATTTCGAAATTCTTCTACATAGGTTAGGGGCTCAACTATTTTTAAATTTGTACCGAAACTCGCTAAAAACTGAAATCCAATACTGTTTTGAGGAACATGAATTGTGGCTAAGAATAATTCAGAACTATACTCAGCAATACTCTTACGGCCATACCTTTCTATAATTTGGTCCTTTATGCTGGGCGAAATAAGGGCCTTAATCGTGGCTAGTGGTGGCTGATAAGCTACTTCATGCTCTCGTTCCGATACATAATCTCGAGGGTTAAATGTTTGCTCATCTATGGAGAGATCATCAATTCTGGATAATTTAAATGTTCTATAACTCTGACGATCTAAACAGAAACCCTTCAAATACCAACTCATTTCGCTAAAATTAAGCTGATATGGCTCGACCTTCCTATTCGTTTGGACACCATCCTTATCCGTATAATTAAATGAAATTATCCTTCTTCTTGATATGGATTCTTGGCATGTCTTCAAGGTTTGAAGAATCTCAGCTCGACCCTCCCAATCATAAAATGACAGCTCTATTGAACCATTCAAAGAAAATGGGCTAACCATTGCTTCAATTTTTTTAATGGTCACTGCCACTTCTTCACTAATTAGAATTTGTTCCAATCCGCTGAGCGCAGTCAATATATTCTCCAGGTCGGAGCTGCTTAACAGTCGTTTATCAAACTTGTATTCATCCATAATGCCGTAACCACCATGAACTCCATGGATCGAATAGATGGGTATGTTTGATAGACTCAGTGTTTCCATATCGCGAAGAATCGTTCTTTTGGAAACATGAAATAATTGTGCAAATTCATTTGCAGAAACAATATCTCTTCTCAGCAAAATCATAATAATAGATATTAATCTCTCGACCTTCTCCATGGGCTACTCCTTTTTTGTAATTAATTTAGAAAAGACGACATACTGCTGTCACCATTCATAAATTATACTTCATTTATCACAAGAAGGAGGTATGACTTTATGTCAGCTGTTGCATACTTGAATTTTGATGGAATCGCAGAACAAGCGATTGAATTTTATTCGGAGGCATTAAATGCAAAGGAGGTAAAAAAGGTAAAGTTCAATGATTTTCCTCAAGATCCCAACTACCCATTGCCAGAGAATGAATTAAATATGATCATGGAATCCTCGATAGATTTCGCAGGCGGGAAACTCATGATGTCGGATATTTTACCTTCCATGAAGAGGCTAACAGGTGAGTTGGTGCAAGGAAATAATGTACTTATAAGTCTAGTCATTGATGATAAACAAACACTGACAGATTACTTTAATAATTTGTCTGTTGGTGGCAAAATTCTAATGCCTTTATCCAATACTCCTTGGTCTTCGTGCTTTGGAATGCTGGTTGATAAGTTCGGCATATCCTGGAAATTTAATCGTGATGCAGAACAGTTTCTTGATAGAGTTATGTCGAGTAAACAGTAAATTGAATGTTGACCAAATACTTGGAAGGCTTACTCCACTTATTGAAGAGGGAGTAAGCCTTTTTGGCATATTTTCAGACCCGCTTCAGGCGCTATGAAAAAGTGTCTATAAAAGAGTACATACATAATTTTCAGTTTCTCTTCTTTAACATATTGCGGATTTCACATTTCCCGCGTGTAAGGAGAACAGTTGAAATGTATCCCTGGAGAGTGGGCCTGCCTCACTCCTTTCTTTTTGGACAGGCATTATAATCCAATTTGACAGTGAAAAGTTTTAACGGAGGGAGGGCTTGATCGTCCGAAAAAATGGTAGCGCATTCATAGCGCCATAAACAAGAATACGGTTGGGCGAACGGAGCTGCGCTGCCTTATTATCGGTGGGAAGACGAATAATGTTGAGGAGGTATTAATGCTTACCATGACAAGAAAAGCAGTGAGTCTGTTGGTCGTGCTTGCCATTATAATCACCGGATTTTTACCCCGAGCTGCGAATGCGACCGAGATGGAGAGCCATTCTGTTTATTCGGCGGATATGATAGATGCCATTGATCCGGCATCGTTGACACAGGCCGCAAGTAGTCCAGCCACGATACAGAACTACCCGATGCCATCCATCTATACCGCATCCAGTCTGTTTTCATTAAAAGCGGATAACGAAGCGGTTCCTGTTATCAGTTATCTGGCTGACTATGATTACGCTCAATTTTCTTTTTCCGGCACGGTCAAGATCGAAGTTACTGTGAATGAGCCGATTACATCTTACTCCATCAGTCCGCAGGCCAAAAACATCGCAGGTACGGTCAATGGAAACAAGCTGACATTTACGCTTTCTTCCTCCACTTATGTGATCGTAAAAATCAACGACTGGAAAAAGAAAATTGTCATCGCAGCAGATCCCTTGGAGACAGATATTCCCCCGTCCACAGGTGCCGGGATTTATAATGTGACAGAGTCGCCATACAACGTGGATAACACGGGGACATGGATGGCATCGGATGGTATCCAGCAGGCTATCGATGACGCTAATCAAGCCGGCGGCGGTGTTGTATTTGTTCCGGCAGGTGTCTATAAAAGCGGGAACCTGACTTTAAAGAGCAATGTGACCTTTTACCTCGCCGGAGGTGCCGTGATTGTCGGCACAGGCAAGGGTGAGGACTACACGAATGATTTTCGCAAGGATTCACGTAATGCGGATGGAACGTATTTTATTCGTACGGCGACAGATTCCAGCAATATTACGATACGGGGACGAGGAACTATTGATGGTAAAGGCATAGCGATGCGCGAGCGGAAGATGCCGGCACCGAACAAAAATGAAGGATTCCTGAATAACCTGCTGGTTCCGATCGCAACCACGAATTTTAATTTTGATGGTTTAATATTGCGGGACGGCGGCTTCTGGTCGTTTATGGTTGTTCGTTCCGACAATGTGACGATAAAAAATCTGAAGGGCTTCCAGGATTTATACAAAATCGAGAATGACGTTATCGATATAAACGAAAGTCAGGACGTGCTGGTCCAGCACGCGATCGGGATATCGGATGATGACACATTTTCTACTAAAACCTGGCTGCAGACGGGCATGTCCAAAGGATGGCCGGGAGAGCTTGAACATTTGGAAAATGTGGTCTTTGACGACGTTCTTGCATGGACCCGATGTGCGGCTTTCAAGATTGGCATGGGGGTAGCTCAGCCGCAGATTGGCGTAACCATCCGAAATTCGTATGTGTATCAGAGCGCCCGAGCACTGCTCATTGACCATGGTTACCAATTGAATACCCTTCCGGAGGAAGGATACGCCCAGAATATTACATTTGAGAATATCGATATCGAACGAGTCGGTATCAATCAATTCGGGAATTATTGGTTCGGGGTTTCAACCAGTACTTCCGGCGATGTCAGCAATGTTACATTCAAGAACATCAATGTTCGTGAGACGGGATCTCAGAAATCCAGGCTTTCCGGGAATGCCACAAAAGGTGGAATGGTTAACGGTGTCACGTTCACGGATGTGTATGTTGAAGGCAAGCTCGCAACCAACTTGAACGACCTGAATGCCACCGCTAACAGTAATGTAAATGGTATCGTCTTCGCCAATTCCAAGCCACCGCTGTTCAGCGACAATTTTGAAGACGGAAATACGGCGGGATGGACACCGGTTTCTGGCGGCTGGACAGTACCGACAGACGGCACAAATAAAGTGTTATCCAGCGGGAACCAGACGACTACATCGCTGATTACCGCGAATGCCGGTGGCTCATGGAAGGACTATGCTTATGAAGCCAGAGTGAGAATGCCAATTACCAATGCCAATGCAGGTATTCTCTTCAGAGTACAGGATGCAGCGAATTTTTATATGTATCGAATCAATTCAGCAGCTAAACAGCTGGAGTTATTCAAATCTGTAAACGGACAATTGACGTCTGTAGCCAACACTCCGTTCACAGCCAGAGAGAAGCAGTGGTATAAGGTTAAGGCGGTTGTACAAGGGAACACGATTTCCTGTTATGTGGATGGAGAATTAC
The DNA here is from genome assembly GCF_001277345.1 of Paenibacillus solani. Lineage (GTDB taxonomy): Bacteria > Bacillota > Bacilli > Paenibacillales > Paenibacillaceae > Paenibacillus_AQ > Paenibacillus_AQ solani. Next base: position 2,303,859 of record NZ_LIUT01000001.1, on the reverse strand, counting down.
TAATGGAATGGACCAATCCTGCAACAGAATTGACAGCAGGGGGAATCGGATTCCGGACAACCTCGGCGGGCGTCCATTTTGACGATGCCATTGTTTCCTCAATCAATAAAGCGCCTGAGGATATTGTGCTCTCCCACAGCAGCGTAGTTGAAAACACAACGGCAGGAGGTATGGTCGGAACATTCTCCACCATCGACCCTGATGAGGGGGAGACATTTGCTTACATGCTGACAGCAGGAGCCGGGGACGCGGACAACAAAAGCTTCACCATATCGGACAATGCATTGTTTCTTGCTGTGACGCCTGATTACGAAGTGCAGGACAGCTACAGTATCCGGGTGAAGAGCATAGACTCAGGGGGAATGTACTACGAGAAGATGTTTACGATCCAGGTCACGGATGTGAATGAACCTCCCGTTAATCCGGTCCCTACGTTCATCCAATTCAGCGACGATTTTGAAGATGGAGATACGACTGGATGGACGCCGGCTTCAGGATCCTGGAGCGTTGCAGCAGACGACACCAATGCTTTGATTCAGCATAGTTCAGCTGCTGCACTCATTACCGCCGGTGATGCATGGACGGACTATACGTATGAAGCCAAAGTGAAGATGCCCATTAGTAATGCCAATGCAGGCATTCTCTTCAGAGTACAGGACGCAGAGAATTTTTATATGTATCGAATCAATTCAGCAGCTAAAAAGCTGGAGTTGTACAAATCCGTAGATAACAACATGACGCTTGTATCCAGTACTCCGTTCACGGCGATGGAGAAGCAGTGGTATACGATTAAGGCTGCCATCCAAGGGAACACCATGAAATGTTATGTGGATGGAGAATTGAAAGTGGAATGGACCAATCCTGTAACGGAATTGACGGAAGGGAAGATAGGATTTCGGACAACCTCAGCCGGCGTAGCTTTTGATGAAGCTCTGGTTCTGGTTCCCGACCCGAATTAACGGTTACCGCATGACGCAGGCCCGTATTCGTCCAATATGAATCGAGTCATATATCGGCCAACGTAAATGGAATCCTGCGAAGGAGCTGCCCCAAAAGCCCAAAAAACGGCTTTTGGGGCCAGCTTCTTTTTTAACATTGTCGAACAGGGGACTGCGGTGACATAATCGAAGGATACAGATTTTAACGGAAGGCGTGAAAAGCTTGGATTATTTCCACAGGCAATCATTCCGCAACAAACTCAAAGTCGCATTTCTGGCCGTCATTGTGCTCTCTGTTCTGATGACCGGCGGGTTATCTTATTACATCTCGGCCGCTACCCTGGAGAAAAATGCGCTGAAGCTCACGCAGGACACGGTGGTCCGCTCGGCGCAAATTGTGGATGAGAAGCTGAATAAACTGATGCTGATTATGATGACGTTCATGGTCAGCCAGCCTTTCTACGATATGCTAAGGGATGCCGCCTCCGGCGAAACCGGCAGGTATTTTACACATTTGAACGATCTTGATAACGTTTTCTCACAGGCGCGGATCGCTGAGCCGCTAATCCAGTCAATCTATGTATCCACGCCAATTGGCGAGTTTTATCCCTCGTCTGCGAATCGCAACCGACTTACCGCATTCGAGGATACCTTCCTGTATGAGCGCATCGAACAGGAGAAAAAGAACCTTTGGGTGGAGGGGCATGAGGACATGCTCTTCTCGGGCAGAGAACGCGTTATTTCGCTGATTCTGGTGCCGATTTTTGACAACCCGGTAAACGATGTTTATATTGTCGTGAATATCCGGGAGGACGGCTTCCGAAAGCTGGTGCAGGGAGATAGCGGTGAAGGAGCGTCCAGCTTCCTGCTGAACGCTGAGGGCGAGGCGGTCTACCCTGTGAAGGAGCCGCTGGTTCGGCAGGCGGTTGATGAGGGTAACTTAAGCGGCGTCATGAACCGTCCTGAGGGCAGACAATCCTTTGAACTGAATGGTAAAACCTATTTGCTTAATTATGCCCAGCTTGGCATTGCGGATTGGACGATGACCACCATTCGGTCCCAGGCCGATGTTCTTCAGGACTTGGTGTATGTTAAATGGCTGATCGCCGGGGTAGCTTTGGTTGCTTTCGTGGTTACCATGCTGATCTCCGGCGCGTTTTCGCGCCATTTGTTAAAGCCGCTGCAAGGACTGCTGAAGGTGATGAAGCGGGTGGAGAATAACGATCTGACCGCCCGATTTGAGAGCAGCAGCGGAGATGAGCTGGGACAGGTGGGCTTTCGGTTCAACCGGATGCTGGAGCAGATTGTGGTGTTGATCGATGAGGTCACGGAAGCGCAGACGCATAAGCGGTCTGCGGAGATCAAAGCGCTGTCGGCGCAGATGGACCCACATTTTCTGTACAACACGTTGAACACCATCTACTGGAAGCTGAAATTAAAGCAGATCGAGCCGTCACAGCAGATGGTTATGTCGCTCTCCCGTCTGTTCCAACTTGGGCTGAACAATGGCCGGGAAATTACGACATTGTCCAAAGAGCTGGAGCATGTGCGCCAGTATATGGAGCTGCAGTCAAACTGCTATGAAGGCTTATTCTCTTATGAAATCCATGTACGCGAACCGGAATTGTCCGCGCTTTCGATTCCGCGCATCATGCTGCAGCCGCTGGTTGAGAACAGCATTTTGCACGGATTTCGCGACCTGAAGGACGGCGGTCGGATCGAGATCGACGTTGCCGGTGACAGGGAGCGCTGGACAATTGCCGTGCGCGATAACGGCAACGGCATGGATCAGACCCAAGTACGCGCGCTCTTTTGGCTGGAATCGAAGAAAGGGTATGCCGTGTCCAATATGATCCGGCGGCTCCAGCTCTATTATGGGGATGATGCGGAGTTGCATGTGAACAGTGCGCCGGAGCGCGGAACAGAAATACGGATTTCTTTACCAAGGAAAGGGGGGCATTGGGATGAGCAATCCTGAGGCGATCCGTCTTTGCATTATTGATGATATCAAAAGCGTGGTAGACGGGCTGACCGCGATGAACTGGGAAGAACAGGGCATTCAGGTCGCGGGTGTATCGAGCAATGGGGAAGATGGGCTTAAGCTGATCAACGAATTGCAGCCGGATCTGATCATTACCGATATAAGAATGCCGAGAATGGACGGGCTGAGTATGCTGCGCGCAGTTCTGGAAGAGAACCGCAGCTGCAAGGTTATTCTGATCAGCGGGTATGCGGACTTTGAATATGCGCAGCAGGCGGTGCAGCTGGGGGCATTTGATTTCGTGGTGAAACCCTTCTCGGAAGAAGATATTATGTCGGCAGTGCTGCGAGCCAAAGCGGAGATTATGGAAGAGAAGTCCAAGCTGCTAAGCCTGAGGGAATTGGAGAACAAGCTGCGTGAGAGCATGCCGGTGCTGCGGCAGGAATATTTTGCGCTGCTTGTCAGCCACCGCACTTCATGGGAAGAGGCCTCGGGACGGTGGGATTTTCTGAATATCGAGCTGGAGCCGCGGGGGTTCGTAGTGATGCTGATTGAAATTGACCGTTTTCGGGAGCAGGTTGCCGAGCAGTCCATCCGGGAGATGGAGCTGATCCGGTTCTCGTTGTTGAACATTATGCAGGAGACACTTGCCGAATATGCTTGCAGAGTTGTTTTTCGCGCCCGCCATGACCGGTACTTGGCCGTACTGAACGATACAGGACCGTCCAGTCCGATCGAAATTGCCGAGCAGTGCTGCCGGAATATTGAACACTATACCAAGTTCACGGTTTCGGTCGGTGTCGGCGGCAGAGTGGAGGAGATCAGCGAGCTGCCGGATTCCTATCGTCAGGCTCATCGCGCGCTCTCCCACCATCTATTCACCGAAGGCAATGCGGCTATTATGTATAACGACATTCATCAGAGCGGAAGTCAGGAGCCGCTGGCGCTGGAATACAAGGACGAGTTGCTGCTTGCCCTTCGTTCCGGGAACGTGGACCGGACGAACACTATTTTGTCCACAATTTCGGAAACGCTGCAGAAGCTGATCTCCAGGCAAAATCCGGACTATCTCCTCAGCTTGTACGATGAGCTGGCCGCTTCAGCAATCCGCACCTTTTATGAAATGGTTCCATATTCGGACATACAACCGCTGATCCAGAGATTCAGGGCAGGGCAAGGGACGACAGGGGTACCGCTGGCCTCTTTGCAGCGTCAACTGCTTGTCTTGTGCACGGAGGGAGCCGAACTGGTGCGCCGGAACAGCTTATCCGAAGGGCAGAAGGTTATTTATAAAGCCATTGACTATATCAAGCGCCGTTTGTCCGAGGATATTACCGTCGGCGATTGCGCGGCCCACGTGCATCTCAGCGCCAGCTATTTTTCCAGCTTGTTTAAGCAGGTGACCGGGATGACCGTCACACAGTATATGACCTCGGAACGTATCCAAAAAGCGAGGCTACTGCTTGTGGAGGGGGCGCAGGTGCAGGAGGTGGCTGCGGCTGTCGGGTATGAGGAGCGCAGATATTTCAGTGAAATGTTCAAGAAAATCACGGGGCAGACGCCTTCGGAGTTCAGGGCAGGCTATCATATGGACCGACCGGAGACGTAAGGTACATGCTGCACAGACCATAGAATTCTGTCCCTGGAGAGTGAAATTGCCGCACTCCTTTTCTGAATACGAGGGTCTATAATAACAACGAGTTCACAATATAAGAGTCAATCAAGGGGGAGAATGTATGCGAAAAAAATGGTTAGGCCTCGGCTTGAGCCTCGTTCTGGCCGTCGGCATCGCAGGCTGCGGCGGGAATGATAACAACAATGCGAATGGAGGTTCAACGAATGGAAAGTCCGAGGGCAGCACGGAAACTCCCACAGCCGAGACGGGCCAACCCGTACAGCTTAAATACTGGACCGACGACCGTCACGATCAAGAGTATATCAAGGAATTGATCAACAAGTTCAACGAGACAAACGAGGATAATATTCAGGTGGAATTGACGGTGATGTCTGAGAATTACACACAAAGCGTCGACATTGCATTTTCCAGCAACCAGGCACCGGATGTGCTGCGGCTAAAGAGCGCCAATACGTCCGGATTTGTCAAAAAAGGTTATCTCGCGCCAATTGACGAGTATCTTACCGATGATATGAATACGAAATTCGGCAGCCTGCTGATCGATGAGGTCAACCGTTTTGATGGCAAAGTGTATACGCTCGCCAATACTGGTCTCACCTTGCGTTTGGTCTATAACAAGGACCTCTTTGCCAAAGCGGGCATCGAGAATCCCCCGGTATCGCTTCAGGAAATGGTGGACGATGCCAAGAAAATTACCGAAGTTGGCAAAGCTGAAGGCATCTATGGCTTCGCGCTGAACTTCAAAAATCCGAAGCAGGCATTTGACCGTTCCATCCGGGAGATTCTTTCCTTGAGCGGTCATCAGGGACTTGGCTTTGATCTGAAAACAGGACAATTCGATTTTGAGCCTTACGCTCAAGTCATCGAATATTTCAAGCAAATGTATGCTGACGGCAGCATTCTGCCTGGGGCGGAGGCGCTGGACATCGACCCGCTGCGTGCTCAATTTGCCGCAGGCAAGATCGGTATGTATCTGTCCTTCTCGACGGAGCCGGGTGTGTACATGGATCAATTCCCGACTGAAATCAACTGGGGCGGTGCCCTGGCCCCAACATTGGACGGACAGATTAAAGGGACTTCCGAAATCGTGTCTGCCGGAACATGGCTCGGCATTAGCGCCCAATCGGCCAATAAGGAAGCCGCTTGGAAATTCATACAGTATATGTACGGTGACGAGATTCTGAAGACCTATCATGAAAAAGGCTTCGGTATCGCCATTGTGCCAAGTATTGTGGAACAGGCCAAAGAACCTGAGATCGGCGGCATGGAAGGCTTCCTGGTTGGAGAACACGACTCGCTCTGGCCTGTGTCGCCAAATATCACGCCGGAGGGTTCCAACTATGCGGACGCTTTCTTCAAATACATTCTCGAAGGTGGAGACACGAAAGCGATTACAGAAGATTTGAACACCAGGTATAACGCCGCATTGTCCACAGCGGTCGAGAAAGGCGAGGCCACTGCAACGCCGAACCCTGCCTTTGATCCAACCAAACCGCAGGGAGAATAACTGGCCAAGGATGGGGCTGCCGCGCACTTTTTGGCGGATGCCCCTTTTCTTTCCCCGAAGGAGGAACGAATCGTGAGTTTTAAATGGAAACGACTTGGGGAGAACTCCCTGTTTCTGGCCCCAAGCATTATTTTGACGACGGCCCTGGGAATCTACCCTTTGTTTTGGATGCTGCGCTATATGTTCTACGAATATGCCGGATACGGCCAGCCGCTGTTCGTTGGCCTGGATAATTTCCACCGGCTGATGCGAGACGCGCTGTTCTGGGAATCGGTGGGCAACACCTTTATCTATGCCGGAGGCAAGTTGCTGCTAACGCTGCCATTGTCCCTGCTGTTGGCTGTCATCCTGAATGGCAAGCTGCGCGGCGGAAATCTGCTGCGCGGGATCTATTTTATGCCAACGATCATCAGTACCGCAGTGATATCCGTTGTGTTCTATACGATCTTCAATTCCTACAACGGGATGGTGAACACGGTTTTGATGAAGCTGCACCTGGTCTCCCAGCCGATTGACTGGCTAGGTCCGAAGCATGCGATGCTTACGGTCATTCTTGTAGCCGTATGGGGCGCGGTCGGCAATTATATGCTGCTGTTTCTGGCCGGATTGCAAAGTATTCCGCAGGATTTGTACGAGAGTGCGGCCATTGACGGGGCGAACGCCGGAAGACGGTTCTGGAACATCACGCTTCCGATGCTGGCACCGGTTGCCCAGCTGGTCATTATGCTCGCCATTATCGCATCCCTGAAAGGGTATGAGAGCATTATGCTTATCACCGAGGGCGGACCGATCGGCAAAACCGAGGTCATGTATCTCTATCTGTATAAACTGTTGTTCCCGGTATCCACGGGTTCGCCTGTAGAGCAGCAGCTCGGATATGGCAGCGCGGTAGGCTTCGCAACCGCTGTTATTGTCGGGGCCATTACAGGCTTGTATTTCTTATTGAGCCGTAAAATGAACAAAATGTATTAGCGATTATGTATGACTTTAAGATTTGATGACAACGCCGCAGATCGGTTTAGAATGAACGGCTGCAGGCGTGCAGGAGGATCAGCAAATGAAAGAACAGGTGTTACCTCAAACCCAACAGCCGGCCAGACGCGGCAAAACCGAACGCCCGTTAACCGGTCGCGCAGGCAGAATTATGGGGCGTACGGTCATGTGGCTGTTTCTATTAATAACGGCGATCCTGACATTATTTCCTTTGTTGATGACATTGTCCGGTTCTCTCAAGACTGGAGCTGAAATGATGACTGGCGGTAGCCTGCTGCCAGCCAAGCTGCAGTTTGTCAACTATGCGGAAGCCTGGAAGCAGGCCAATTTTGCCCGTTATACCTGGAACAGTGCTTTTGTCAGCATTATGGTTACGGCAGGCACTCTGCTGGTAGCTGCGATGGCGGCTTATGTGGTAGATCGGCGCAATTTCCCCGGCAAATCTCTGTATGTGACAACTCAGGCTTCGATGATGTTTATATCCGTTGGTGCCATTGTGATGCGCCCGCAATTTGATTTGATGGTCGCGCTGAACCTGAATACCACGCTGTGGGGAGTTATCCTGATTCTGATCAGCGCGCATTCCAGTACATTTTTTATGCTGCTGGGTTTCTTCAAAGCGATTCCCCGCGAGCTGGATGAAGCGGCAATGGTGGACGGTTCCGGGTTCGCCCGCACCTTCTTCCGAATTATTCTGCCGCTCTTGACACCGGGGCTGGGCGTTGCCGGGCTGTTTGCCTTCCGCCATGCCTGGAACGAATACATTCTTCCGCTGGTGTTCACGATGACGAATCCGCACCTGCAGACGCTCACCGTCGGTCTGGCGAACCTCCGTTACGGCTCCTCTGCGGCGATGCAGATCCACTTGATGATGGCGGGAGCATGTCTGTCTATCCTGCCAATGCTGCTCGCTTATATTGTGGCAAACAAGTCATTTATTCAGGTGACAGCAGGTTCAGTCAAAGGTTAAATTCAATTCCATCTACAAGTGCGAGTTCGAAAAGGCCGGTTTTCAGCACCGAGAAGGTTGGATAAAGCTAGGGACTTCAGGAGCGGAGCGTACGTTTGGGGTACGTGAGCACCGGAAGGCCCGGCTGAATGCAAGATTCGATGCCGAGTTACTTCCTGATTCACTTCGTGTTAGATATAGAATTTATACGTTATCAGCAGAGCTGATGAAATTCTGTATCGCAAGAAAAACCAACCTTTGAATCGCGGTCGCTCATCCTTGAACTAACATCGATCAGGTTTTCTTATCAAAAGTGGACTTTTTGAACAACCTCTACAAGGAGCATGATGCAAATGAGAGATTCTACAATAGGACCTTTGTTTTCCAGCCCGGTTATGACCCGGCATGCCGCGAACCCGATTTTGTCCCCGGGTGATGTGCCTTACGGTCCGGCGATGGTCTTTAACGCCGGGGTTGCCAAGTTTAAAGGCAAATATGTGATGGTATTTCGCAATGACTACGGCGATGAACATCAGGGCCTTGTCGCCCCTCATCATACGACCAATCTCGGGCTGGCCTTCAGTGATGACGGCATAGCCTGGGATGTGCAGCCGACACCGTGCTGGTCCTGGCATGATGAAGAGGTCATCCGTGTGTATGATCCGCGTTTAACGGTAATCGGCGAACAATGTTATATGTGCTTTGCGGTCGATACCAAGCACGGGCTGCGCGGCGGCATCGCCGTGACCGAGGATTTCGCTTCCTTTAAGGTGCTGAGCCTGTCGCTGCCGGACAATCGAAACATGGTGTTGTTCCCGGAGCGGATCGGAGGTAGGTATGTTCGGCTCGAACGTCCAATGCCTGTATACAGCCGGGGCGGCATAGACCGCTTTGACATGTGGATGAGCGACTCGCCTGACTTGAAATACTGGGGCAACTCCAAGCTGCTGCTGGCGGTGGAAGATGTAGCCTATGCCAATGACAAGGTAGGGCCGGGCGCTCCGCCTGTCAAAACGGATAAAGGCTGGCTGACCCTGTTCCATGCGGTGGACATTGATCGCAGCCGGGGCAAGAACGGCTGGGAGGACAGTTGGCAGAAGCGTTACACTTCCGGCATTATGCTGTTGGATCTCGAAGATCCCAGCCGGATCATCGGCAGGGCGGAGACGCCGCTGCTGGCGCCGGAAGCTGCTTATGAGACCGAAGGGGGCTTCCGCAATGATGTTATTTTTCCAGGGGGCATGATTCTGGAAGAGTCCGGTGAAGTCAAAATCTACTACGGCGCCGCCGATACCGTAGAATGCCTGGCTACTGCGCACGTAGATGAGCTGCTGCATCTTTGTCTGAAAGGCACGGTCAAATAAGCAATGATAACATCATAAAGCTATACAGAAATGGGGAGATCTCTATGAACGGACATATGACGCTGCCATCGGTCAACATTCCGGTTGCCGATGAGGTGGATGTGCTGGTAATCGGCGGAGGAGCTTCCGGTATCGCCGCGGCTATTGCCGCTGCGCAAGGGGGAGCGCGAACGATGCTGGTGGAGCAGAGAGGATTCCTTGGCGGCATGGGCACTGTTGCGCTTGTCCCGGCCTTCTGTCCCTTTACGGATAAGCGGAAGCCGATTATCCGCGGTCTCGGACTTGAGCTGATGGAACGGATGAAGCAGGCATGCAATCCCCAGTACCGTGAGGAATATCAGGAGCTTCTGGATTGGGTGCCAATCGATCCCGAGGTGCTGAAGCGGGTTTATGACGATGCCATTCTGGAAAACGGCGTTACGCCGCTGTATCATACCTTTGTTTACGATGTGGTGCTGTCTGAGGACCGCCGGAAGATTGAAGGTGTCATTGTTGTCAACAAAACAGGACGTTCGTTCATTCCTTGCCGGTATATTATCGACTGCTCGGGAGATGGGGATATTGCCGCTCTGGCGGGAGTTCCTTTTCAAAAGGGCGGGGATGAAGGCGAACTTCAGCCCGGCAGCATGTGTTATCTGCTTGCGAATGTGGACCGTCCGAAGTTCAAGCGTTTCCTGGAAGAGAGTGGGGATACAGGTCAACTGCATAAGACGGTAGAACTGGCGATTGCCGATGGTGCACTGCCGGAGGGGAGAAAGTCGATCTCCGGCTTGGCTTGGGTCAGCGACTATTTGGTAGGGGTTAACTTCGGCCATGTATTCGGCGTGGACGGCACCCTTGCGGAGGATCTGACGCGCGGGGCAATTGAAGGACGCCGTACGGCGGAACGCCAGCTGCAGTTCTTCCGCCGCTATGTGCCGGGATTTGAGCACGCCCATATGGTGGCGAGCGGGGAGCAGCTCGGCATCCGGGAGACGCGGCGTATCGAAGGGGATTATATCCTGACAGTGGATGATTTTCTTGCTGCGCGTTCCTTCCCGGATGACATTGCCCGGAATGCATATTATATCGATATTCATCTCGCTAACAGCAAGAGCGACATGACCTTCAACCACTTGCCGCCGGGGGTTTCCCACGGCGTACCGTATCGGATCATGCTGCCTGTTGGCATCGACAACCTTTGGGTGGCCGGACGCAGCGTCTCTTCCGATCGTGCGGTGCAAGGCTCCCTGCGGGTGATGCCGAACTGCTTCTCCATGGGCCAGGCTTCTGGCACGGCAGCTGCATTGGCGCTGCGGGATGGTTCCGCCTCGCGCGGCATTTCCGTAGCCGAGCTTCAGCAGCGGCTGCTGGAGCAGGATGTATGGCTGGGAGAGGATTTCACACCGGCTGAGAAACAGAAGGAAGGGGATGCACCGTGAAGCAGCTTCCTTTAACGGATGAGTGGTTTCACGGCGCCGTGTCGCTCCAGCATCGGGAGGAGGGAATCAAGCCTTGGCGTATTCCTTACATGGATTACGAGCTGTATCCGCCTGCGGGCATTGATGGCAAGGCCGAGATTTGTGCCGGTGTTCGCCTGCGGCTGCGCACGGATTCCGCAGAGGTGGCAGTATCCTTCACATCTCTTGCGGATGCTGCCGTTATGGATTGTGTCGCAGAAGGAGAACTGCTCCAGAGAATTCGCCTGCCCGTCGGAGCCACAGAAGCCTTGTTTACCGGACTTCCCGCCGAAATTAAGGATGTGGAGATTTGGCTCCCGCAAAACATAGGAATGACCGTCACCGGCCTGCGGATTGGCACCCAAGCTGTCGGAGTCCCGCTGCCGGACACCCGGCCCCGCTGGATTACTTACGGCAGCTCTATTACCCAGTGTGTCGGGGCTTCCGGCCCCTCTCGCGCTTGGCCTGCCATTGCCGCCGAAGCCTGCGGCTTCAGTTTGACCAATCTCGGCTTCTCCGGCAACTGCCACATGGAACCGATGATCGGGCGGCTGATACGCGACCTGCCGGCCGAGTTCATCTCCATATGTGCGGGCGTAAACATCTATGGCGCAGGCACCTTAAGCCCTCGCATGTTCAAGCCGCAGCTGATTGGACTGCTGGAGACCATACGCGAAAAACACAGGGAGACTCCGCTGCTTGTCATCTCCCCGATTTATGGCACCGTCCGCGAAACGGAGCTCAATCCGCTGGGCTTCACCCTGCCCATGATGCGCCAAGCGATCCGCGAGACGGTGGAGATGCTCAGGGAGCGGGGCGATCGCCGATTATACTATCAGGATGGCCTGAACTGGCTTGGACCGGAGGATGAAGCCTTTCTGACGGACGGCCTGCATCCAGGAGCCGAGGGATATGAGCTGTTAGGCCGGCGTTTCCGGGATCTTTATGGTCAAACAAAATGAATTGAAAAAGCAGTTGACTTCATCACTACTCAGTGTTACGATATACTCGTAATAAGTATTACTCAATAGCTTTTGAATCCCCAAAAGCTATTGAGTAAAAATTCCCCTTGGTACTATGTCATACTGAATATAAGTTAGACTAATTAGAGGAGGGACGAAATAAAGGAGGATCTGAACATGGAAAATTTAACCGAAATGCTGAAGGGTTCGCTGGAAGGTTGCGTAATGGAAATCATTAGCCGACATGAAACATATGGCTACGAGATTACCCGCCGATTGAACGAACTTGGGTTTACCGAAGTCGTGGAAGGGACGGTTTACACCATCCTTGTGCGATTGGAAAAGAAAAAGCTGGTGAGCATCGAAAAGAAACCGTCCGATATGGGTCCGCCCCGTAAATTTTACTCGCTTAACGAGGCTGGCCGCCAAGAGCTTAAATTGTTTTGGGAAAAATGGGATTTTGTATCATCCAAAATCAACGTCTTGAAGTCAACCTAACGTCATAAGATATCCCGCACCATGATTTGGGAGTGTTTTGTTAAGCTTTATGATCAAAGGAGGAGAAATGATATGATGGAAATGTTCAAAAAATTGATTGGTGATAAAAAAGAGTACAAGATGATGATGGCACGTGTTGAAGCCTTGCCAGAGGACTACAAGTTTGTATTTAAGAAAATTCAAACCTATATGTGGAATTTTGCAACAGGCAACGGAATGGATATGCTGCACATTCAGTATGAGCTTATCGATTTATTCGAAGCAGGAGCAGCGGAGGGCAGACAAGTGCTGGATATCACAGGGGAGGACGTAGCAGGCTTTGCCGATGAGTTAGTCGCAAATGCTAAAACCTATGTTGCCAAGTACCGAGAAGATTTAAATCTTAGTATCAAAAAACGATTTGAAAACAAATAAATGTAATAAATACAGACTGATTAGCTGACTACGTATGTCAATCACTCCCGTGCTACTCAGTTATATTTTTACCTCAGTACTAAGTAATACTGATTATCAGTAGCACTCAATAGATGTGTGAAACCTATCTAGACCCACCTGGGGCTGGACCGTAATTTCTGTGTTTAAACGGCCTTGTGGGGCTACCTAAGGAGGAGTAACTATGAGTCATGAAGTGATCTCAGTAAAAGGGTTGAAAAAATCATTTAAAGACAAGGAAGTCCTTAAGGGAGTGGATTTTGAAGTGCGGCGTGGTGAAATATTCGCACTGCTGGGATCAAATGGAGCGGGAAAGACGACGACGGTTAACATCCTATCGACGCTGATGAAGCCCGATGGGGGCGAAGTAGGTATCTGCGGCTTTGACGTCCAGCGTCAAGCAGATCATGTTCGTCAAAGCATCAGCCTGACAGGGCAGTTCGCAGCTCTTGACGGCATGCTCACAGGGCGGGAAAACCTCATAATGATTGCCAAGTTACGCGGAGTTTCCGACCCCGTTCAAGTTGCCGATAATCTGCTTTCAAGATTCAGCTTGACCGATGCGGCGGGCCGCCGGGCGGACCAGTATTCCGGAGGGATGAAGCGCCGGCTTGACATCGCGATGAGTCTGATCGGCAGTCCAGCCGTCATTTTTCTCGACGAACCGACAACAGGGCTTGACCCGGAAGCGCGGATTGAGGTCTGGAATACCGTCAAAGAGCTTGCCGGTGGCGGTACGACCATCTTGTTGACGACGCAGTATCTGGAGGAAGCGGAACAATTGGCGGACCGTATCGCCATCTTGCATGGCGGAACCATAATCACGACCGGTACCCTTACCGAACTCAAAGCGATGTTCCCGCCAGCGAAAGTGGAGTACATCGAGAAGCAGCCGACTTTGGAGGAAATTTTCCTCGCGATCATCGGCAAGAAGGAGGAGATGTAAATGAAGAACAAAACAGGGGTATTACTAGAGCGTTTAATGCGCAACATTATGCGAAGTCCGGATACGATTATCACGGTGGCGATTACGCCGATTATGATGATGCTGCTGTTTGTCTACGTATTTGGCGGTGCTATAAACACAGGTGCTAACAATTACGTAAATTATTTACTACCTGGAATTTTGCTGATGGCTATCGCCTCTGGTGTCGCCTACACCTCACTGCGATTGTTTACGGACGTAAAAAGCGGTCTGATGGCACGTTTCATTACCATGCCCATCAAACGATCTTCGGTATTGTGGGCTCACGTGTTAACCTCGCTTGTTTCCAATGCTCTTACTGTCGTGGTGGTAATCCTCGTCGCGCTCTTGATGGGCTTCCGTTCAGACGCTGATATTCTAGATTGGCTCGCGGCAGCTGGGATACTCGGGTTGTTTACGTTGGCACTGACATGGCTGGCGGTCATTCCTGGATTGACAGCGAAGTCTATGGAAGGTGCGACAGCCTACTCGTATCCGCTGATTTTCCTGCCGTTTATTAGTTCGGCTTTTGTTCCCACCGAAACCATGCCTCGAATTGTCCGTGCGTTCGCTGAGAACCAACCCGTGACGTCAATCGTGAATACGAATCGTGCACTCTTGTATGATGGAGCTGTTGATAAGGATATCTGGATCGCGCTTGCCTGGTGTGTCGGCATCATGGTCATCGCATACTTCTTCGCTGGTAAAGCATTTAAACGACAGTTAGGATAAGTACTCTTTTAAAAAATCAAAAATTGATTAGGCTGTTACGATGTAATCCGGTAAAAGTTACTTTCACGGTTCGTGATTCAGCCTGAGGCATCCAAACTGGAAAATACAGTACTATCTCTAATTTCATTGGAACTCTATTGAGTTTGTCATAATCAAATCTAGAAACTGTTCAAGATGATTTGCTATTTTTTCAACTTCTTCAAATTCTGGTTCATGCCCGCGTACAATAGCACCTTTATCATTGTTTAAATCAATCGCGTAGAAAGAATAGCCGTCATCGACCGAGATTACAATTGGCAGGTAATTATCCCACCACGCTGTTATCTCTGATCTCCAAATATCGTTATCCATTGCTGCTTCTAAGCTGAGTAATTCAAATTCATTCCATTTAAATGCATCGTCTGAACGATTGTTATATTCATCCTCACAGAGAAACCAGGTCTTTTCATTAGGTGTGGTGCATTGTTTTACTGCACTTAGAAAACTTATATATTCATTAGGGATGACTTTATATCTGGATCTGATGCTATCACCTAGATTCAAATTGCAATCCTGATTTAGGGTGATAGTCCAACCGTTTTCTTTAGCCCAAATCATAAATTCATTAATCTTGTTATTCATAATTCACCTACTCCCGTAAATTCCACCAATTTCATTTTAGGTAATGTTAATAATTCTAGTCAATCTTCTATATATCCTTCATTAAACATTATTGGCTTCAGCCCATACGCACCATTGATTTCCTTCATACATTATACGGAATCCGCCTAATTCTTTAACAACAAGCAATTACTTATCAATTCTAGGGAGTTGGACAAATCCGTGAAGTCAGATTTGAAACTTACAGGACGGGTGATCTTCAGGGGAGACCCTGGGTATGAAGCTGCTCGAAAAAATTGGGATCCTCATACGGACAGATTTCCTAAGGTTTTTGTTTTTGCTCAGAACACAAAGGATGTAGCAAACGCGATCCGCTGGGCTCGCAAAAACAATGTCCCGATCCGCCCGAGAAGCGGCAGGCACGCCTTGGAAACCAACCTATCACAAGTGAATGGTGGCATTGTAATTGACGTTAGCGAAATGAAGAAAATTAAACTAAGCAAAAAAAGCGGCACAGCTGTAGTTGAGACAGGGAATCGTGTAGGGAGAATTGTGGATACACTTGCACGGCAAGGTTATATGGCGCCATTTGGGGATAGTCCGACAGTGGGCATTGGTGGAATAACACCTGGCGGCGGAATCGGGCCACTGCAAAGGACGATCGGACTCATTAGTGATAACCTCCTCGAGCTCGAAATGGTGGACGCCAAGGGAAGAATTATTCGGGCGAACAAAAATCAGAACGCCGACCTTCTGTGGGCAACCCGAGGCGGCGGCGGTGGCAACTTTGGCGTATATACCAAGTACAAATTCAAAGTGCTGCGCGCCCCGGCCAAAGCCACCGTATTCCGGATTACCTGGCCTTGGGAGCAATTCGAACAAGTCGTAAAGAAATGGCAGTTGTGGGCACCTAATGCCAGCACCAAGCTCGGAAGCGAATTAAATGTTGGTCCCAAAAAAGGCGGGAATGTCAGCATGTTGGGGATTTACCTCGGTTCAAAAAGCGAGGCCCTTCGCCAGCTGGAACCTATTCTTAGCGTAGCACCGACCCAAAAAGTCATCCGCAACTTGCCGTACACGGAAGCCACCAAGTTTTTGCTTGCTCCCGACCCGATCCTAACGCAAAGGTTCAGCAACCAGTTCTCCAGCGGTTTTGGCAGACGCCCATTTCCGGATAAAGCCTATAAAGCTATGCGCAAGTTTCTGGAAAAAGCGGAGGGAGGGACACCAGCCGGTTTCTTCTTCCTGAATTGGGGCGGAGCTATAAGCCGTATCGCTCCCAAAGAAACTGCATTCTACTGGAGAAAGGCTAAATTCTACGTGGAGTGGAACAGCTCATGGGTGAAGCCATCGCATGCGGCCAGGAATATTGCTTTAGCTCGAAATACGAGGAAGAAATTGCAGCCTTATATCGTAGGATCCTACATTAACGTTCCTGACCAAGGTATCAAACATTCGGGTCCAGTCTATTATGGAAAGAACTACCCAAGATTAAAGAAAATTAAAGCAAAATACGATCCGGGGAATGTATTTAACAATCCTCAAAGCATTCCTCCAGCAAAATAAAAACGAGCAGCGACATTGATGTAATAATACTAGAGGCCAGATGCTGTAATTAAATTTGATTCTTTAAGAACAACTCATATCGTCAGGTAGAAAAAAGAACAAGCCAAGGATGAACTGCACCCCAATTGTTAGACACACTCTAACAGTTGGAGGTGCAGTTTTTTATGACTAAATTTACGAAGGA
>NZ_LIUT01000001.1:2242447-2286688 GCF_001277345.1 Paenibacillus solani | reverse complement strand
TACAGTACCGAACTCATTTTGAGAAAGCTGCCTAATGAAATAACCGTGTCTAACTTTTGGGGGTCACTTCAGGATTGTCGGCTTGTTCTTTTTGATATTTCTAAACTACAAGGCAGATAACCATAGATACAGCCCAAGCAAAGTAATAAATAACGTGGGAATCGTGAGAATTAATCCCGTTCTAAAGTATCTCCCCCAAGAAATTCTGACTCCTTTGGTTGCAAGTACATGAAGCCAAAGCAAGGTTGCCAATGAGCCGATAGGCGTTATTTTAGGTCCCAGATCCGAACCAATAATATTGGCGTAGATTAATGCTTCTCGGATCGCTCCAGAGGTTCGGGTGGCATCGATGGCCAGCGCATCAATCATAACGGTAGGCATATTGTTCATGATGGATGATAGGATCGCAGCAATGAAGCCCATGCCCATTGTGGCCACAAACATTCCTTGGTCTGCAACAGTTTGTATGACCTGGGCGAGTAAGTCTGTAAGCCCCGCATTTCGAAGTCCATATACCACGACATACATGCCAATAGAGAAAAAGACAATCGACCAGGGCGCTCCTTTGAGAACCTCTTCAGTTGGGACAGAACGGCTTCTATTAGCAATTAGAAGAAATATAATAGCTACAAATCCGACAATGACGGATACTGGAATATTTAGAAATTCGCTAATAAAGTACCCGAGCAATAGTACCGTCAGAACATACCAGGAAATACGGAACATTACGGGGTCCTTGATTGCATCGTCAGGATTCTTCAGGCGCTTGTCTTCAAATTGGCGCGGAATACTTTTTCGGAAAAAGAAGTACAGAACCAAGACGCTGATGGCCAGAGAAAATAAATTCGGTATTATCATGCGACTAGCATATTCCGCGAATCCGATCCCAAAGAAATCAGCGGACACGATATTAACCAAGTTGCTTATAACGAGCGGAAGAGAGGTAGTGTCTGCTATAAAACCACTCGCGATAATAAAAGGGAATACCTTTTTCTCATCGAAATGAAGCGCCCTTACCATAGCCAGCACAATCGGTGTCAAAATAAGTGCCGCACCATCATTGGCAAAAAAGGCGGAAACAATAGCGCCCAGAATACTAACGTAAACAAACAAACGGATGCCGTTTCCATGAGCAGCTCGTGCCACATGTAAAGCAGCCCATTCAAACAATCCAATCTTGTCTAGAATTAGCGAAATAATGATAATCGCAATGAAAGCTAAGGTGGCATTCCAGACCATTAGGGTAACATCCCATACATCTTGTATATGAACAACTCCTACGAGCAACGCAAGGATGGCACCTCCGCAAGCTGACCATCCAATCGATAGATTTTTTGGCTGCCAGATGACGAGAGTTAGTGTGAGTACAAAAATAATACATGCTAAAACAACAGTTACCATGTCGACCTCCGAACCGTGCAATGTGGATTAACTTAAATCAGTATATAATTATTCACTTATATATAAGGGACAAGAAATAACTTATTTACAAACCGAAGTTATTTCTTCCTTGTTCATTGCAGTCAAGATGGCTTTCGAATTAGGCGTATATTCGAGTACGGACTTAATATATGGTTGATCATCAACATTCAACGAATAATACACCCATTGGCCGCGTTTATCTTCCTTTACAAGGCCATAGGATTTCAATTTCCGTAAATGCTGGCTTACGCCCGGTTGAGAAATCTCAAGGATATCAACGAGCTCACATACGCAATACTCCCGTTCCCTCAGCAACGCTAAGATCGTCAGTCGAGTACCGTCGCTTAATAGCTTCAGCTTGTCCGCCATTTCTTGGATCTGCTCCATATCGTTTCCTCCTTACAATTATATAAGTGAATGATTATATAATAATCTGATATTTGTTATAAATCAATTGCAACAACTCACCTGATCATGAATATAGTCAATGCAATGGAAGGGGGCACTACAGTTTTCTAGCTTTGATTACAAAAGTAACTGGTAGCATCTTTGCTTTTTTAGCAAAATCGCTGTCATCATTCCGCGACTGAATTATGTCTTCATCAGATTCTTCAATCATTTCCTCAATGATAAATCCCGCCTTGGCCAAAGCATTTACATAGGTTGACAGTTTGCGATCAGATAATGATAGTTCACCTTTTTCAAGAGAAACCGAGTACCAAGATTCATCGAAATAACATTTTTTGAAGGCAAGCATATCATTTTCCGCAACCACACATTTATGTATAGGGTGAGACCAGCTGAATATAAAAACTCCGTCTTGTTTAAGGTAAGAAGCGATCCGACGAAAAGTACCCTCAAGGTCGGTGGTCCAGCCGATGGCGTAAATTGAATATACAAAGTCAAAATAATCGGTGGGAATGCCGCATTCTTCTTCCATAGGAGAACAGATCAAATTTGCAGAAAGTCCACATGTCTTCAAATGCTGAGCTGCCTTCTCAATTTGTTGTTCTGATATATCTACAGCCCATAGTTCGGATGCTTGGCGTTCCCCATGATATTGTAAGGATTGACCGTTTCCGCAGCCGATTTCCAGCATTTTTTTCCCAGAGACATCGCCAAAAAGCTGGCATTTTTCTTCTGAAACAAACGATCCGTAAAAAGGTAGTACGATTGCCCCCAAGAAGTCATTTCCGTATGTATCCCAATAGTAGCTGTTTGTTTTATGAACATCATTTTTGTCCATATCGACCGAGATTACGCTGCCAACCTCGCCAGCACCAATAATGTTTGTACTGAATGCAGAACCCTTGTCCATATGAGCGACCTCCCAAAATATAAAGTAGTTTAAAGGCACAAACGTATATCCCGAATTGCACTTTATTCTACTAATAGAGATAAAAGAAGAATAATCTGTCGTCATAGATTTCAAATAATGTACCATTATTCAATGAACAAATCCACCTGATCTTCTTTCTATCCCTGATTTTAATCTGAAGACATGATAATTCCATCATAGGAATGTAAGTTGAAGACAGAACATGCGGGTGAATGATATTTTTTATGAATTTATATATATTGACATGTATATACACATTGGTATATATTAAACACATGAACACATTAGTTATGCAAAGAACATTACTCACTCTTGCTGAGCCTAATCGGTTCAACATTGTTGAACTGCTCAAAAAAGGACCAAAGTCAGTAGGAGATATCGTCCAAGCCCTAGGTATTAGCCAGCCGCACGTATCTCGTCATTTGCGCATTTTAAGCGAGGTCGGGATTGTTAGCTCCCGCAGGGAAGCGCAGCTGAGAATATACAGCCTCGAAGCCGGACCTTTTCAGGAGCTGGATGAATGGTTTGATTCATTTAGCGTTCTGTGGGAAGAGCGTTTTGATCAATTTGAGACGTATATGCTGGACTACAAGAAAAAGGAGGAACTATGACAGGCATTAACAGTTTTATGGCTAGTTACATTCTCAATTATCGGAATGTCTGGAACCAAAGACTGGAGGCACTTGAACATTATTATCTGAGAAGGATAAATGCAGATGAAAAGAAAAACAACCATTCATAAAAATCGTGAACGTAGAGAACTCATCGTTGAACGTACCGTGGCTATGCCAGCACAGCTTGCTTGGGAAGGCTGGACCGATCCAAATCATATCACCAAATGGTGGGGTCCAAAAGGATGGACGACAACTGTTTATGAAATGGATGTAAGACAAGGCGGCGTTTGGAGGTATAGTCTGAAGGCGGATCACAACAGCGGTGGAGAATCCAAGTGCGGCGAAGAGACATACTGTAGAGCTATTTATGAAGAAGTTGAGGCACCTCATAAACTCGTCTATATTGACTCATTCGCAGACAGTGACTGGAATATCGTACAGGACAGTGAAATGTTCACGACCGTTCACTTTGTAGAAGCTGCCTTAGGAACACGGATTAGCATCATGACGCGATTCGCAACCAGCGAACAACTGGATAGTGCAGAAGCCATGGGAATGATCGAAGGATATACCGATGCGTATGACCGACTGGAAGACTATTTGGAATCTTTAAAGGAGGGCACTATGGATACAGTTATTTCAAAGGATGGAACACAGATTGCCTATAAAAAACAAGGGAGTGGTCCTGCACTCATCATCGTTTCTTCGGCAGCAGCAGACCATCTGGAGGCGTCTCAATTGGCTGAGCATTTGACAGCTCAATTCACTGTCTATAATTATGATCGCCGTGGACGAGGACAAAGTTCAGATACCGCGCCTTATGACGTCAAGAGAGAAGTCGAAGATATCGAGGCTCTGATTGAAGCCGCTGGTGGCAAAGCTTGCCTGTTTGGAAGTTCGTCTGGAGCTGTATTGGCACTTGAGGCGGCAAACTTGCTGGGGGATCAAATAGCGAAGCTCTATTTATATGAACCGCCGTTTATTATTAATGACAGCCGCAAGCCAGTGCCTGTTGACTATGTCCAACATTTGAATTCTCTGATTGATGACGGCAAGAGATCTGAAGCAGCTGAATACTTCGCATCCGAGGCTTTGGGCATTCCAGCAGAATTCATCGAATACATGAAAGCCGATCCTTCTTGGAATAAGATGGAGACCTTGGCACACACCCTTGCATATGATGGCCTGATTATGGGTACCACTCAGTCAGGCAAACCGCTACCAGACAGCAGATGGATTATACAAGCTCCAACGTTAATCATGACTGGTGAAAACAGCGAGCCTCTCTTTCATGACGCAGCACATGCGCTTGTCAAGCTCTTACCTAACGCCGAATTTCATACGCTGTCAGGTCAAGACCATTCTGCTGTTGTAATGGCACCTGATGTACTGGCGAAGGCTGTAGCCGATTTTGAAAGCGGTAAACTGGCATATCTGTCTAGGTCCTTCGCCGACTCGTGATTGTTCACTTTAAGACAGGAAGCTGTGAAAATCTAAGGGCACCCATTCGGGTGCCCTTAGATTATGGCCGAAGTAAGACGAAACTTATATGTGAAGAAGGGTGCTATTGAAATTTTAATAATGCGCCTTTGGCCAGAATCCGCGGACTGTTCGCCAGCCAAGAAGTCAACAGCAGCATTGGCTAGTTCAGTGCTTCTACTGTTCTACACGCCAGTCCACTTTTTTCAGAATCAAGACGATGGAAATCAACGAGAAAAGCAAGAGTACAAGCGTGTTCCAAGCGACAGACGGGGACCAGCCCGAAATCAATACCTCCCGCATGGCATCGGCGGCGTAGGTGGTAGGAAAGATATAAGAGAACCACTGCAGGATCGTAGGCAATTGATTCATATCCACCATAACTGGCGTCAAAAACGAGACGAACATCATCAACGCCTGAACGAGCATATTCGTCAATTGATGGCTAGGCGACCAGAAGCCGATCAGTACACCTACGCCAACCACGCTGAAAACGGTGAGCAGCAGTACGGGGACAAGTCCCCAGCTGTAGTGGAATTGAATGCCGTAAGCAAGTTGACCAATCATCGCTAAAATAATAAAAGACGGTACACTCATAATCAAGCCTCGCAGCAGATTGGCGAAGATGAAGTTGATCTTGGCGATTGGCAGGGATGAATAGTACGTGAAGTGACCTTGATGCTTCTGCCAAGATATCTCTTGAGCCATGGAGTTGAGTCCCATGACGATTAAGCCAAATAGCATGTTCCCCGTAATAATACGTGTCATGACAGCCGGCGTCGGGTCGACCGTAAAGAATTTGAGAAACAGCAGCGTTGTTAACGGAAACATGCATGCCATGATGAAAATCCAAACCCATGCCTCGCGGATGATCGTGAATTGAATGCGGGCCAGGATCAACCATTCTGTAATTCTGCGTTGAATTATGCTCTGCTGCTCCTGCCCTTGGAGAAAGACTGTGTCTTGGAATTGCAAGTCTTGATTTTGCATGGCTGGTTTTATTTCTCCCATGTTTAGACCACCTCCGCTTTGGCAGGCCTATCTTGTTCGTCATCAATGTGAAAATAGACATCTTCAAGATTCGGCGGGACCAAGGAATATTCTTCAATCGGTAAATGCTGATTGGTCAGGACGTCAATCGCATAACTGGCGTTTTGCTTCTCGATAAGTGCCCGGATTCGGTTTTCTCCCGTTTGCGTCCAATGTCCCAGCGCGCTTAAGCTTTGGCAAACATAATCGCTTTCCCCTAAGGAGGTCGTAATTTCCAGCTTCATTCGCTGATCAACCCGTTGTTTTAAGACGCTTACATGATCGATGGCCAGTAGCTTGCCGTGATTCACAACAGCTACTCTGTCCACAACCTGTTCGGCTTCCAGCACGTTGTGAGTCACCAGGATTATGGTTACTCCTTGTCGATTGCGTTCTTGTATCAGATCCCATACCAGCCTTCTCTTTTTGGGGTCCAGTTCATTGGTGGGTTCATCCAGAATCATGACGGGGGAGAAGCCGATCAAGCAAGTACCGATCCCGATTAAACGTTTCTGTCCGCCGGAAACATTCTTCAGCAGCTTATGACGGAGATCCTGCATTCCAAAGCGTTCCAACAATTCCTCTGTTTGTTTTACGGCGTACTCCTTCGTCAATCCCCGCAATCTGCCCGTAAAATATAAAGCTTCCCAGGTTTTTAAACTGGTCAGGGCGTGGGGCTCTTGCGAATAGTATGCCACCTCCTGGGCCACTCGCTTTGTTTGGGTCTGTACGCTGGTTCCTTTATAGCACACCGTACCTGAAGTGGGAGCAAGATGCCCTACCATCTGCTTAATTAAGGTAGATTTGCCAGCTCCATTCGGACCAAGCAAACCGAGAATTTCCCCTTGTTGAACGTCGAAGCTTATATTTTGATTGGCAACAACCTTTCCTTTTTTATACGTTTTATTCACGTCCTCTAATTGGTAGATCAGCTTCATCATTCTAAACTCCTTTCTGTTCGTGCTATGTTTATGCTGCTTTCGTGTCTGGGCCCAGGAGTATGTATTTTTTGACTGATATTGCTTTTGCTGGATGGTGCTTAAGTATACTATACGGTAAATCAGGCATTAATATAAAGCTATCATTTGTTCTCCCAAGGAGTAATGGGCGGCAGAATGGTTTTTGTCTCCGTCTGGGGACGGAGACGCGGAATGCTGAATTCTGAATCCAAGGTGTAGACCTACACCGAAGTTATCTTTAAGCGAAATCCTTAATTAAGCATTTGCTTTATAAAGAAAATGATTTATTATAGAATTACAAATAATAACAAACTATAAAACGATGAGTTCCGAAAAGGAAGAGAAAGGAGGAGCGAAACGATATATGCCGGCAGATATATTCTCAGCTTTAGCTGACCCTACCAGACGAAAAATACTGGAGATGTTGGCGGACCATGATGGATACCCTGCATCGGACATTCACAACCAATTCCATATCAGTCCTCAGGCTATATCCCAACATTTGAAAATTCTTCGAGAAGCCAATTTGGTGCATGTGGAGAAAAAAGCACAGCAGCGCATATATCGGATTAACACTGGATCAATGGCTGAATTGGAAGATTGGCTCCATAGCATGAAACAGCGCTGGAGCAGCCGACTGGACGCGCTGGATGCTGTATTGAAGGCCGAAATGGAAAAACTTAAAAATCAAACTTAAAGATGAGGAGAACGTTCCTATGGATGGAAGTTCCAACAAGCAAGATATTGTCATTACGCGAGAGTATGATTATCCTGTGGAACTTGTTTGGAAGGCTTGGACGGATCCTACGCTGGTAATGAAATGGTGGGGGCCGACGCATTATACCTCACCTCGATGCTAGATCGATTTTCGCGAAGGCGGGAAATACGTATTCAGCATGCGTGCACCGGAAGCGCAAGGCGGGATGGAATCATATTCAGCGGGTATCTATAAGAAAATCGTTCCGATGAAGCGGCTTGAATTCTCTTCATACTTATCCGACCGAGATGGAAACGCCATCGATCCGGTTCAAGCGGGTGTCCCGTCGGATTTTCCAAGACATATCGAATTCGTTATCGAATTCATTGCTAAGGGCGAACGAACAGAGCTTAAAGATTATGGAGTTCGGATGGACAGTCGGAGAGATGTTAAAACACGCTATCACGGGTATGAATCAGTCATTAGATAAGCTAGCTGCAAATTTGGTTGAATTCTAATATAAGAATCGAGGAGAAGCAAATGGGAAAAATAATCGCTTCGGTTAGTTGTACACTGGATGGAATCTACACTGGTCCGCAAGGTGATGAGAATAATATGGTGAGCTGGGCGATGCCCGGAATTATCGACTCCACCGCCGACAATCTGATTATGTTTCAGGAAGCTAATGCCATCTTGATGGGCAGGGTTAATTACGAAGGCCTTGCTAGCTATTGGCCTTTCGAAGAGGGAGAGTTTGCCGACGCTATGAACAAAACTCCCAAATATGTAGCAACGCGTAACCGCGAGGCAACGGAAGTGCAATGGGGGGATTACGGCGATACCATTTCACTCCTGGCAGGTGACTTACGTGAACGTGTGACGGAGCTTAAGAACAACATTGAAGGCACGATTATCGTACCGGGAAGTGCTAGCCTTGTGCAAAGTCTACTAAACGCTGGATGCGTGGATGAAATCAATATGATTGTTCACCCCGTCGTTCTCGGGAACGGTAAAAGATACCTGGATAACATCTCCGCTAGAAACGATTTGAAGCTCATAGCTACAAAACGATATGAAACGAGCGGTTCCATGAGACTTCGTTATGAGGTCATGAAGTGACCAGAATTTAAGGCCGGCGACCACGATTTATCTTCTTGATGCATACCGGCGGCTTTTATATGAATCCGGGGACCTTTAACACCACTTAGTCAGTGGAGTTGGAGGTTCTTTTGCATATAGATATCAGCTGAATTCAATATATTATAATTGTTGTGACAGATTAGCTTAACAGTATAGTATAAAATATAATTACAAATTGCATAGAACGAAAGATAGTGAAATAAACCAATAAACCAATAAACCAATAAAGCAATTGGAGGTTATTATGGACCGTATATTGCATCAGATAGCGAATTCAATTAGAGAGGAAGAGAACAGGTTTATCATTGGGATTTCGGGTCATGGCGCATCTGGAAAGACAACGCTGGCTCATAATCTCATAAACCTTCTGGGACATGACCATGTGAACTATATCAATACAGATCCTTATATTATCGGTTCACATCTTAGGAAGTACACTTTAATTAATTATGAATGTAATGGTGAAGAGCATCAAGAGAAAATGACAGCTTGTCATCCTGCTGCTCATAATGTACTCGCTTTAGAGAGAGACATTCAGATGATGAGAGACGGTTTGGATTTATATACGATAGGTACGAACTATACAGTGAGCTTGTTGCTTCCTGCCAATAATAAAATATATATAGTGGAGGGCATGACGGTTGCCTTCACAGATCCCAATTTATATGATTTGAAAATTTACTTGTATACTGATGAGGAAACCGAATTGATGAGAAGAAGTACACGTGATGTCGCTGAAAGAGGAAAAGATATTGATAATTTAAGAAAATCTCATAAACAGCGAAGAATTCAATATGACTTATTTATGCATCCATATCATCGGAATTTTGATTATGTTATAAAAAATTCCAATGAAAATTATATTGTTGAAAGAGATGGTATATCAAAATAGAATGTCAATGCTAAAGATCATTAAGGCTGCATAACAAGCGGCTTTTTTATTATTTGGGTCAACCATTTGGCAATTAAAAAAGGAGGTCAACCAGTAAGTTCTGGTGACCTCATAATACGATCAGACGGGATAACCCTGTTCATGATGATTTATGCGTTCGTACTAAGCGCTAACAAGCTTTTTAGGTTATCATCAATAAATTGATTATCGGTGCTATTAATTCCGCGTCCGGCAAAATGGCCCCAGATCGAATTAATTGGATTAAAAACAGCATTAGGCATAAGCTTAGCCTCGTATTCGTTATCATCTGCCGGGCAGAAGAGATCTGTGCTGCCTGGCATAATGCAGGCATGTGCTTTAATGCTTCCTAGCGCCTTATCAAAATCTCCGTTATAGATGGGGTTAGCACTAATATCTGCATTTTGCCCAGTCCATAACATCGCCAGGACATTGTGCGGATCCATATTCATAAAGCTATCTTCCCAGACCCCAGACATAAAATCTGCCAATGAATCAAATCCCATATCTCGATAAAGTTCCTCTCTATAAAACGCCTGCGAAACGCCCCAACCAGCATAGACGCGGCCAACGGCGCGCATGTCTGATGAAGTCAACGTGTTTAGTTTACTTGAATCGAAGCCGACTGCAGCCATGAGCGGAGCTTTCATTCCTTCCAGGACCACGTACGTTTGGGGCCAAGTCTTGGCAACTCCGGCAAAAGGGGCGATTCGTTCTACCATATCTGGATAACTTGCCCCCCATTGGAATGCCTGAATGCCTCCCATGGACCATCCAACGACAAGAGCAATCTTTTGAATGCCGAATTTCTCGGTCACCAGCCGATGCTGGAATTGAACGTTATCATAGATGGTTACCTGTGGAAAATTCGCCTGATTGAATGGGGGAGGTGTGTTACTGGGAGACGAAGATAATCCGTTGCCCAGCAGATTTGGAACGATAATGAAATATTGATCTGGATCTAATGCCATATCGTTTCCTATTAACCATTCATTCTGAACATGCTGGTCACCGAAAGCAGTTGGATAGACGATGACATTATCTTTCTTTTCGTTCAATTGTCCATAAGTCTTATAAGCAAGAAAAGCTCTTGGTAACGTCACTCCTGATTGTAATGTTACGTCACCCAAATCAAAAATCTCGTAATTCATGATGTTTATTTCTCCCTTCAAAATGAATCGTTAATTAAGAAAATGTATTTCTTGTTGCTAGTATAGATCTGTGATACTCTCAATAAAAGTGAATGATATTAACAGTAGTATTCAATTATTTTGATAATAAAGGGGGACCGTATGATGGAATTACGCCAACTGATTACGTTCCGCACGGTTGCATCAACATTAAACTTCAGTCGGGCAGCAGAAGTGCTGAACTATGTCCCCTCCAACGTCACGATGCAAATAAAAGCATTGGAGGATGAGCTGGGTGTTCGCCTCTTTGACCGTTTGGGCAAGCAGCTCGTTCTTACAACGGCGGGTAGACGTTTTTTAACTCAAATTCAAAGTGTTCTAGACAAACTGGACGAAGCTCGCAGCGTTGTTCATGATAATGAAAACCTTATCGGCACCCTAACGATCAGTGCGAATGAGGTTGTTTGCGCTTATCGGCTTCCAGCTGTCTTTCAACTTTTTCGTTCACGCTATCCTGGAGTGCGTCTCATCTTTCGCTCCGTTCCCAATCAAGAACTCAAGCAAGCACTCTTTGAGGGAGCCGCGGATGTCGTCTTTATACTTGACGAACCCATTCGTTCGAGTGGACTTGCAGTTGAGCCGATGGTGGAGGAAACTTTCCGTTTATTTGCCTCCCCAAACCATTCCCTCGCGAAAAGAACTGAATTGCAGCTGGAGGATTTTCACGGAGAGGTATTCCTGACTAATGAAAAGGGTTGTCCTTATCGAACCATGTTCGACCGGGGATTTGAGAAAGAGGGCATAGACACGATTACGTATTTAGAGTTTCAAAGTGCCGAGGCCATTAAACAATGTGCCATTTCGGAAATCGGTATTGCCTTTCTTCCTGAAATCGTTGCGGAAGCCGAAGTTGAACGGGGCGAACTTGTTGCTCTTCCTTGGATAATTCCGGACTTGCACGTTTACACACAAATGTCATGGCATAAAGATAAGTGGCTTTCGCCCATCATATCGTCTTTCATAGAAGCAGCCAGGGAGGTTATTGGTGTAGAAGTGGAGAATGGTGCACAATACAAAAAAGTGGGATTGAAAAAATGAAAGCCGTTAGCCCAGAATGCCAAGC
This sequence comes from Paenibacillus solani, assembly GCF_001277345.1. GTDB lineage: Bacteria > Bacillota > Bacilli > Paenibacillales > Paenibacillaceae > Paenibacillus_AQ > Paenibacillus_AQ solani. The sequence continues at coordinate 2,274,846 of NZ_LIUT01000001.1, read as the reverse complement.
ATTATTGATAAAATCGATGCAGTCAACTTTAAGCAAACTCGAGAATGCTTGTACTAAAATGAATGAGAACGGATCAAGCACAACCCTCGCCAAGCAACGACGAGATGCAGTAAAAATCGCCTTAGATCGTCTGGAAAATGCTTGGCATGGAACAGATTTTTCATACGAGGCAGAAGATATCCTTGAAGCCCGAAATGTTCTAATTGGTATCCTTCCATCTGTTGAAAAACAGTATGAAAAAGTCAAAGATGGCAGTCCACAAAAGACGTTACTTGAAAGACGCATTGCTTCTATTGAAGCAGCTATTGAAGCTCTTGGTGCCCACACCCAATAAAGATATTGCAATTAATTTTAACGTTAGGATGATCTGTGGATGAAAATTTTGTTAGTTGAGGATGATAAAACGATTGCGTCCGGCCTGGAATATTCGCTGCAGCAAGAGCACTATTCAACCGTTATTTGCCATGATGTCGCATCTGCAAAAGAGGTGCTTGCCGAAGGCATTGATCAGTTCACTTTATGCCTGTTTGATTTACAGCTTCCAGACGGTAGCGGCTACGAATTGTGCAAGATGGTGAAGGAACAGCGAGACATTCCGGTCATATTCTTAACGGTGGTTGACGATGAGGTCAATGTCGTGATGGGGCTGGATATGGGAGCTGATGATTATATTACAAAACCTTTTCGAGTTCGTGAACTTCTGTCACGGATCAAGTCCGTCTTGCGGAGATATCAAAAGCCGTCCCAGGCCAAGAACATCATAGACATCGACAATATCCGTATAAACACGCTGGTAGGGAAAGTCTTTAAAAACAATGCAGAGATTTCGCTCACCGCCTTGGAATATCGATTGCTGCTGATCTTTGGCAATCATATTGGACAAGTGCTCTCCAGAAATCAGCTGCTAGAGCAAATTTGGGATGTGGCCGGCGATTTCGTGAACGACAATACGTTAACCGTGTATATCAAAAGGCTGCGGGAAAAGCTGGAGGATGATCCAGGACAACCGACTTTGATCAAAACCGTACGCGGCCTTGGATATAAGGTTGGTGATTAGATGCTGCGCAATCGAGAAATTAAGATGTTATTGTTCGTCATGGGTTCAATCAGCCTAGCGGCGATTATTGCAGCTCTTATGATTTCTCCTGTCTCTGCGGTGCTCGTTTTCTTGCTATCGATTTTGCTTACTGGCAGCAGCATGATGCATACCAGATGGAGATACCGCGAGCTTGAAAAGCTGTCTGTGTACTTACGGGAAATTAGCAACGGCAATGATTCCCTTTCACTTGATCTTCGCGATAACCAGGAAGGCGAGCTTAGCATCTTAAAAAATGATATTTACAAAGTGACGCGTATGTTATCGGAGCATCGGTCGCTATTGCAGCGGGACAAACTTCAACTGACGGATGCTATCTCCGATATCTCGCATCAGCTCAAAACGCCGCTCACCTCCATGACCGTCATGGCGGATCTGCTAAGCGCCTCTGACCTGCCTCAGGTTAAAAGAACGGAGTTTACCCATCATCTTCGCATCCAGCTTGAACGGATCGATTGGCTTGTTTCCTCTTTACTAAAGCTATCGAAAATGGACGCAAAGACCATCCAATTCAAAAAAGATCGAATCCCCGTGAAAAACCTTATCCAAAAGGCATTAGAGCCGGTTATGATTCCGATGGATATTAAGGGACAGACGGTTTCCATCAATGGCGATGACAACGTCACTTTTATCGGAGACTTCAATTGGACTGCTGAAGCGGTTATCAATATTTTGAAGAACGACGTGGAGCATACGCCTGAAGGCGGAGCGATCGCCATCGCATTTTCCGAAAACGCATTATTTACGGAAATCATTATTGCTGACAACGGAAAAGGCATTCCCAAAGAGGATTTGCCTTATATTTTCAAACGCTTCTACAAAGGCAAGAATGCCAGCGAAGGGAGCATCGGCATAGGGCTTGCGTTGGCTCACAGCATCATTGCCAGCCAGAATGGCGTGATTGATGTGACGAGCGACAATGAGAAGGGTACGCAGTTTCGGATTAAATTTTATAAGCATGTGATATAGAGTTACTCCTAAAGTGACTGAATTGTCACCTCCATCGTCACTTGAAAGTCATTTTAGACAGATAAAATGATATTCATCAGATGAACGATGGAGGTAAGGCAATGCAATTGAAGCAGCAGCGTAAGATTATTTTTGCCATCACGATATTCTACACCCTGTTTATTCTTTATTTTTTGTTTTTCGCTTTTGGTAGAGTAGGAAAGATTGATCATAATACCGGGTACACATTTATTTTTTTACCGGAAGATTTTTTTAGATTGCCAGGTCTGTCCGACCTTCTGCATCCTACATTGATGGATCTTGTGGGTTTCGGGAACATTGCAGCCTTTATCCCATTTGGCATATTGATTCCGTTGTTATATCGGACCAGCTTTGTTCGCTTTATGACTTCGTTCATCCTGTCCATTCTCATGCTGGAGACGATTCAGGCACTAACTTTCCTCGGCAGCTTCGACATGAACGACGTCATACAGAACTCATTGGGTGCAGCCATCGGATTCGGGGCATACAAACTTGGTTTTCGCACGAGAAACATCAGGAGAAATATTGTTGCTACGGGTATTTCCAGCGTTATCTTGATGCTCGGGGTGTGGGGGATCTTTGGGGTGGTTGACCACACGTTTACCAAAGAAATGGGCCCCTTTGTAGCGATAAACGATTTAAGGGATAGTACTGGGAATCCATCAACGGGAACCAAACCCTCCAGTTTTAAGGTTGGCGGTCAAGACGTGGAACCCCAATATAATGTGTATAGCACCGAAGGTAAAAACAAGGAAACGTATATGTATTCGTTAGGCAATAAGAAGGAGGTATACCTCTTCTTGAATTATGGAATTCCTGATCAAAAGGATTCCCAAGGCAGCATTAGGGTTACTGCCGATGGGCATGAGTTCCTGACCGTATCGGTAGAAGCCGGGCGCCATGAGCCGGATATGAGCTTGATTTATCTCCCTAAGGCCAATGAGCTTACGATAACCATTGAGGGAAATGTAACCCTGTGGGATGTAGGATTTAGAGAGATGGTATATAGCTGGAATTTAGCAACTGGAGAGCCGATGCTTCCGAAGTGAGCTTTGTACGAAGTCGATCCAAGAAGTAACGCTCACAAAACTTTTAGGAGGTACGGCCATGGAAATTTTAAAAATCGAGCATCTTTCTAAAATTTACGGCACTGGTGAATCGGCGGTTAAGGCGCTTGACGACGTTTCATTTACGGTTCAAAAAGGCGAATTCGTTGCGATTATCGGACCATCCGGATCAGGGAAATCGACCCTTCTTCATCTGCTGGGCGGCGTGGATCGACCGTCAAGCGGCAAGGTTCTCGTAGAGAATACGGACATCTATGCGTTGGACGAAACGCGTCTGGCTATTTTCCGGCGGCGACAAATCGGACTGATCTACCAGTTTTTTAATCTGATTCCCACCTTAACGGTGAAAGAGAACATGACGCTGCCGCTTTTGCTGGACAACCAACAGGAAGATAAGAAGCAGTTCGATGGGCTCGTTAAGACGTTAAATTTGGAGCACCGCTTAAACCATTTGCCTAATCAGTTATCCGGTGGACAGCAGCAGAGAGTTTCGATCGGTAGAGCGATCATCAGCAACCCAGCCATCATGCTGGCAGACGAGCCGACCGGTAATTTGGACAGTAGAAATAGCAGCGAGATCATCGACTTGCTGAAAATGTTGAATAAAACCTATCGTCAGACACTGATTGTCATCACGCACGACGAACGAATCGCTTTACAGGCCGACAGGATCATTTCCATTGAAGACGGGAGAATCGCCAAAGACGAGGTGATCCGTTGATGAATATTGTCTACAAACTCACTATCCGAAATTTAAAACAAAACAAGAAACGTACGCTTGTCACCATCATCGGCGTCATCATTTCGGTTGCCATGGTAACCGCTGTCGCTACGCTTGCTTTTTCCTTTTCCGATCTAATGATTAGGCAAACCATCGCGGATAGAGGAGAGTGGCATGTCCAATATCAAGGTGTAACCAAAGAACAGCTTGATGCGATACAAGGCGATGATAGGACTAAGACCGTTGCGATCACAAGAGATCTTGGCTACGCCCCTTTAGAAGGGGGACAAAATCCCAATAAACCGTATTTATTCATCAAAGAATATGATGCACTAGGTTTCACTCAATTTCAGATTGAACTAAGCAAGGGGCGTCTTCCGCAAACGAATAAGGAAGTTGTTATTTCCGAACCCGTTGCAACGAACGCCAAAGTGAATTACGAAATCGGCGATCATATATCCCTTCGCGTCGGCGAACGAATCGAACAAGGGAGCGATCATCCTCTTGATCAGACTGAACCGCTGCGTAGGGAAGATGGTACATTGACCGAAACGTTGCAGCATATCAAGACAAGGGATTATACGGTGGTCGGCTTCATTAAGCGTCCTGTATGGGAAACAGCTTGGGCTCCGGGTTATACGATTATTAGTTATATCGATGAAAACATCATCGGGGCAAACGATCGAGTCAATGCGGCGGTGGTCTTACAGAAAATCAATCCGTCCTTGTTTGTCCATGCAGAAAATTTGGCTAAGAATAACGATATTGCGTCGGTCCAATATAATAACGATTTGCTGCATTATTACGGCTTATCTAAAAGTGGTGCTTCGCAAAGCATGATGTACTCCTTATCGGCAATCCTGATGGCGATCATTATGATCGGTTCGATTTCGCTAATCTATAACGCTTTTGCAATATCCGTCTCTGAACGTTCCCGCCATTTAGGAATGCTTGCGAGCGTAGGAGCTACGAAAAAGCAGAAGCGAAATTCCGTGCTTTTTGAAGGTGTCGTCATTGGCTTGATCAGCATTCCCATTGGCATCCTATGCGGTCTTGCCGGGATAGGGATTACGTTTTGGTTCATGAATACCATGATCCAAGGAGCATTATGGACCAGTGAAAAGCTGACAGTCATCGTCACGCCGTTATCGCTACTGATTGCCTGTGTGGTTTCGATGATGACGATTTTCATTTCGGCGTATCTCCCGGCGATCAAAGCATCCAAGGTTTCCGCTATGGACGCGATTCGTCAAACAACCGACGTAAAGCTTACGGCCAATGCTGTGAAAACGTCGAAGTTCATCCGCAAGCTATTCGGTATCGAAGCAGAAATCGGATTGAAAAACTTAAAAAGGAACAAACGACGATATCATGCTATTCTTTTTTCGCTCGTTATCAGCATCGTTTTGTTTTTGACGGTATCGTTCTTTACCGCCAGCATGAAACAATCCCTGGAACTGTCACGGGAAGGCGTCAATTACGATATTGAAGTGTCGTACAGCAATGGAAAGAGAATAGACGACCCGTTGTTGCAATCGATTGTATCTCTAGATGGCGTAACGGAATACAATGTGGTTCAAGAGTTGTATAAGAACGCTTGGATCGATGAAGCGTTCATCGCCGATGAATTGCAAGAGATGGTTAAGAAGGATAAGAGTTTACTGCAAGACGGAAAGTATCGTTACGATATTAAGCTTCATGCTTTAAACGATTTGAGTTTGCAAGCCTATGCCAAAGCGGTGGGTGCAAATTATGAACATCTTACGGATCCGGATCTTCTCGCCGCTATTGTCATATATACGACTCATTACCAAGATATGGACACAGGGAAGTATGTACAGACGAAGGCCATGTATACGAATGTCGGTCAAAGTATCGAATTAACGAATAGCTATATAGAAAATGCGGAAGAAACGAAGGTAAACAAAGTAACCGTTGCCGCGTTGACGGATCAAGCTCCGATGGGGGTGAGCCCGGCAGGCTTAGGGGGGTTAAATATGATCGTGTCGGAACGCGTCATGGATCGTCTGGCAGACCAAGAGGAGCAAGCTAACGTCCAGGCATTCCTCCATTTGAAAAGTACAGAACCGATGAGAACACAGCAGCAAATCGAAGAAATGTATGAGACCAATCTGAATGTCTATAATGTATATCAATCCAGAAAAAGCGAAGAGCAACAGATTCTAATGATGTCCGTCTTTTCTTACGGTTTTATCATATTAATCTCTGCAATTGCCATAGCGAACATTTTTAATACGATCTCGACGGGCTTATCCCTTCGAAAACGAGAATTTGCGATGTTGAAATCCGTTGGCATGACGCCAAAAGGCTTTACGAAAATGCTCAACTATGAAAGTGTTTTTTATGGAGCCAATTCGCTGTTGTTCGGACTTCCTCTTAGTTTCGCCGTGATGGTTCTGATCTATAGAGCGTTTGCGAACAAGTTTAGCTACGGCTTTACTCTACCTTGGATGAGCATTCTTTCTGTCATTGTTGCCGTATTTGTTATAGTTGGTTCAGCGATTGTTTTCTCAGGTGCTAAAGTAAAGAAGGAAAACATCATTGATGCATTAAAGCAGGAGAACATATAGGCAACTGCTTACACATGAGACAGATGGTTTGCAATAAAGAACGGGTGTACTAATGTAATCCAGAGCTAGGAATGTCTTTGGGCATCCGATAGATGATTGTCTAATATTGATCAATATCGGCAGTAAGTATACATGATGGAAGAGAGCCGTATACAGGGTTATCCTGGATACGGTTCTTTTTTGCTTAGCGGGCTGCATAATAAGTTTCGTGGTGGGAGAGCCTACGCATCATTCCGAAATTGGATAATATAACAGTTGACTCCGCTTACATTAAGGATGTATTATAAACTTAAATCGCAATAATAATTTAGTTTTATACGTAATAGAAAACTTTATTCTTATTTTTATCTCATTTAAGTTTATAATATAAACTTAAAAACTTATAAATCATAGTAAGAAAGTAAGGTGACTAACTCTAATGAATGTTAATTTACCAAGCACGATACGCAAGATGAACAAAGAAATCGTCTTGAATATCATCAAAGACCTGGGACCTTTACCACGCTCTGAAATCGCGAAGCATTCCGGCATTACCAAAGCAACAATATCAGAGATCGTCAAAGAATTGATCGATGAGAACCTCATCTACGATGAAAAGGATGACGCTGATGCAAGCAAGCGTGGAACCAACTTGCATTTTTCAAAAAATGCGTCTTATGGCATTGCTATAGATTTAGGCGGAACGACGATTCATCTGGGCATGTTTAACTTAGCGGGTGAGTGTTTCTTTGAGCAGACGGTTCCGACTTATGATCTGGAGACAAGCAATGAATTCCTGGAGCGAATGACTGCCGATTTGAAACATTTCATTCAACAATCAGGGCACCCGATCGAACGGCTTTCGTTTATTAGCATTGCGACTCCCGGCATTGTGGATCAGGCTACGGGCATAGTTCTCGAAGGCTCCCCTAACTTGCCCGAATGGAAGAACATTCACTTGGGACAATATTTTAGAGAAGTATTTCAAGTACCAGTTACTATCGAGAATGATGTACGCGCCGCGCTCGTTGGTGAAATGTATTCTGGCGCCTTTAAGGATCTGGATTCAGCCGTGCTGATCGGAATCGGTACCGGACTCGGGTCGGCCATGATGATTGACGGTAAAGTCATTCGAGGATCGCATAATGCCGCAGGCGAAATCGGTTATATGGTTGTTCATCGTGACCAGATGTATGCGCCTTCTGAAAAGGGACATTTGGAAATGTCATGCTCCGGTTCGGGGATTGAGGACGCGGCCTTTAAGCTATACAAGAGAAAGATGTCTGCAAAAGAGGTGTTCCAGCAAGCCAAGCAAGGCGATCTTCAGGCAAAGTATCTTGTTGACAAGTTCGAGGATCATCTCTCAATGGGGATTCTTAATATGATAGCCCTCATTAACCCGGAAAAAATTTTACTGATGGGCGGAGTGACTAAGTCCTTATCACTGGATCACATCATGAGGAAAGTAAAGCTTCATACGACAGAGGTCACGGACGTATCGATTGAAATTTCCAAGCTTCAGCATCACTCGGCTTTACAAGGTATAGCGATTTTAGGATTAAATCACTCCTATCCAACCCTACAATTCTTGAAAGACAAGCAATTGTAATAACCCGGTAAATATAGAATCAAAACTAAAGGAGCGTGAGCTTATGTCAGGCATTCAACTTCACCCGCATGACATTATTGATGAAGGTATGTCGCAGATTATTTCTTACATTAAGAAGCTAAAAGACGTTCAATACGTCTTCCCTGAGGTAAACACCATCTTCGAGCGCAATCCGGTTCCCGTTGGGAAATTACCGCGCAACCCCGTCCATGAAGTCGTCTTCGGGACAGGTACAATGCATGCGATTTTGCCTTCTTACGCAGAGTCGGGCCTGGATCAACGCCGGGAACCTACTCTCTCTCCTGAGCAGGATCCGCTTATGATCATCAAGAACGCGATGCAAGGAGAGGACTTCGAAATCATTCCATGGCTGAATATTCTGAATGGCCACTTTGAGGGAAGTAAGCTCCAGAACAATTTGGTGACGGATTATACGGGACAAGTCATTCCGCACTGGCTCTGTCCGAACGCGCCGGATGTAATCGATTTCTGGGAGAAAGCTTTCGTGGATCTAAATCAACGCTATGGATTCACTTCCTACATGATTGATCGTATTCGCTTTCCGGATTGGGCGGGAGAGGAGATCAATCCCAAGCAACTGCTGACCTGCTTCTGTCCGCATTGCCAAGCAAAAATGCACGATCGGCACCTAGATGTTCATGCCATCAAAGAAGCAATCAACACATGGAGTATGATGTTCAAAGCAAAACAATTCGATTCGGCCGTCGCGTATGCGAACGCTAATGAACTTATCCAGGCCTGGATCCAATTCCGTCAAGACAGTGTCTCGGAATTCGTGGAGCATCTCATCAAGCGGGTACGAAAGATCAATGAGGAGTTTACGATCTGGCTCGACTTGTGGCCGCCTGCTTACGGTTGGTTGCTCGGACAAGATTATGCCAGCCTGACGAAACTTTCTCCTGCACTGAAACACTTCCCTTATCACAAGCTTGGAGGAGGTGCTGACGTGCAAGGATTGATCCATAAACTCACGGCTACACCAGAGGAACAAGAAGACGCATTCCATGCATTTAAGAAATTCTTCGATCTACCATATGACCTGTCGTACGAGACGTTCAAAGCCGAAGGTTTCCCAATTGAGTTCGTTGCGGATCAGAACAATATCGTTCGTGCGAAATCCGCGCCGGATACTCGCATATTTAGCGGCATCCAAATGTGGAACCTCACGCCGGAAAATTTACTAGAAGCAATCCATGCCGGCGAAAGGAGCGCAGCCGACGACCTGTTATATTACTGCTACGGCTGGGCAACAGACGATCTGTTCGAAGCTATTCAAAATCTCCGTGAAAAAGGAGCAAACTGATCATGCAAAAACTACAACGACCGATTATCTTCTTCTTGATTTTTGCCACGATGTTCGTACTCGGCGGGATTCAGAATACTAAAGGAATCATCTTGGAGAAGGTACAATACGATATACAGCTTGATATAAGTCAGGTCGGTCTCATGGTATCCATCTTCCAAATCGGATTCCTGCTGGCAAGCTTGGTGGCGGGGATACTCGCCGACCGTAAAGGGATCAAAGTCGTCATGATGGCCGGAACCGTGCTCATGATGATCGGCTTATTCGGAACCAGCATGGCGTTTACCGTGACATTCTTCCTGGGATTCTATCTTATCGTCGGTCTCGGGATCGGTTCCATGACCGTATCGGTTGCCACCCTGATTCCAGCGTTCTTCAAGGAACGCGCAGGTGTAGTCTTTAACTTGGCAAATGCGTTGTTCGGGGTCGGTATGATCGTGACTCCGCTGATTATCAATATGATTTTTGAGCACAACATCACCTGGCGAGCATTCTATATCGGCGTCGCCGTCATTATTGCCATCATCTTATTCGCTTTAATTTCTTTCAAACAGTCCCAAACCTCTTCGGCAAATGGACAAAATGATGTTACAGTCAAATCTGTTCTACAGCTCTTCCAGAATCGCCAGATCATACTGGTCATTCTATTCATCTTATTCTATGTCGCCGCGGAGGCCGGGTTCTTGAATTTCTTCCCGATTCTCTACACGTCGCTCGACATTGCAGGAATGGATGCGGCACACAAGGCCGCAACCGCAAGTTATATCATTGCAAGCTTTGCTTTCTTGTTCACAATTGGTCGGTTTGCCGGAGGCTTCATCATTTACAAACTTGGAGAGCGCCGCACATTGGTATTATTCTCGCTCTTCGCCCTTGTCTCTTTAATTGCCGGACGCATCTTCATGAAAGATTTCAGCTATCTTATCATGGTGTTCGGATTGGCAATGTCCGTCTTGTTTCCAACTGCGCAAGGTATCGCTTCCAAACTGACAGAAAAAACAGGATCCTTACAAGGCTTGATTTACGTTGCCTCGGGTCTCGGAGGTGCCGTTGTTGGAATACTGATCGGTCAGATCTCTAAATCCTTCGGAATCCAAAACGGATTCAACGTACTGATCCTTTTTACGGCACTAATTAGTATATTTGCCTTCATGATCAAGACGCCGAAAATCGAGAAATAACAATTCTATCAGATTACGCGTAAAGGCCCGCACAAATTGCGGGCTTTTATTTATATAGCCATTTTGAGCTATATGGCAAAAATACCTTTTTATGTATAATGTAAACACTACAAATGGTAGCGCTTTCTCCACACCTCTGTTGATACTGCCACGATATAAGGAATGATGATGTGTCTAGTCCAGAACGGAGGGAATGAAATGAAAAGCAAATATGCCTTCTTACTTTCCTTGAGATCACTTGAATACGAAATCAAACAATTAAGTGCCTATGCGAAGGAGCACGAAGAGTGTTTCGATCTCTTACAAATGAAGCTGGATGCGCTATGTCAATTTATGACGATCGAAGAAAACGACAAGCAGTGGCTTGAGTGGGGGGGTCAGGAGGAAATCCAGTTATACGTTGAGCAGCTGCGTGAAACATCTGTACAAGCGCTATGTGATATGGAAAAATATCAATCCGGACTCGCCATTGAGCAACGCTTAAATGTAAGTGAGTACATCGAAATACTATCCAGATCCGTTAGAAACGAACTGCGTGATTTCCGTATTGGACATCGATCCAAAGTTCTTTTTATCGGATCAGGCGCATTTCCTCTCTCGGCACTGACCATCGCTCATGAGACCCATGCTACAATTGTATGCTTGGATATCGATCCGGAAGCCGTAGAGCAGGGGAGAAAAGTAGCAGAAACTTGGGGACTTGGGGACAGGATCATATTCTCGGGAAAGCCGCTCAAGGAAATATCTTTTGTGAATGAAGCTACGCATATTGTTATTGCCTCTCTTGTTCGTAACAAACTGGATGTTTTAAATGATTTGAAAGAGAAGATTCAACCCGGCACGCGCATCATGATGAGGTATGGAAATGGATTGAAATCGCTTTTTAATTATCCGCTTGAAGAAGATCTGTCTGACGATTGGCGACGGACTGCCATTTCAGCAGGGGAAGGTTTTTATGAAACAATAATTATCGAACCGAAGCACAGCATAGTATAAGGAAGGTGAAGAGGGTGAACAAACTGCACGAAACTGCCCCTCTTGGCAATGTATTGATAGTTGGTGCAGGGCCAGCGGGTATTCATGTTGCCGTAGATCTGTCTAAAGGTTGGTGTTGCCGTCTGGGTCTGACCAACCGCAAGGGAATTCATGCGGAACGACTGCAACAAGAGCTTGATCAATATTCTTTCCAGCTTTGCACGGAAGTACTGGTTGAGCGAGCCAAGCATCTCTCAGCGACAGCCCGATTGGACCAGTTTTATGCAGGATTCGACACCATTGAAGATGATTGGCATACCATCGTTCTATGTGTTCCCAGCCACAGTTACGTTGAGGTCATTCGTGAATTGAAGCTGGATCAGCGAATTCAGCTTGAACGAATTATTCTGATATCACCAGGAATAGGCTCTAATATTCTAGTGAAGGAAAGCCTTGGCCAGTCTCGCGATCTTATAGAGGTGATTAGCTTCTCAACATACTATGCAGCGACAAAGTTCCCCCCAGCTGCATCCACTCTCCTAAAATCGATTGTCAAAGGCCTGAAAAGGAAGATATACATCGGTTCCAGCCAGGCAAACAGCAGCATGTTGTTTATACTTCAGGATTATATGTCCAGCCTCGGCATTGAAGCTGAACGTACATCACATCCAATCGAGGCAGAAAGCAGAAGTATTACGACTTATGTCCATCCACCGTTGTTCCTAAATTCATTTTCTTTACAAGAAATTTTCAGCCTCACTCGCTCCAGCAAGTATATGTACAAGCTATATCCGGAAGGACCCATTACACCAGATGCCATCCGTAGTATGGTGAGACTGTGGAAGGAAATTTCCAGTATCCTTGTGAAGTTTGGAGCGGAACCGGTGAATCTGCTGAAATTTATGAATGATGACAACTATCCCGTACAGGAGCAAACGCTCTCCAGATTAGACATCGAGGGATTTGTTCAGTTCGAGGATATTCACCAAGAGTACTTATTATATATTAGGTATGCGTCTCTCCTTATTGATCCATTCTCTATCCCTGACGAACAGGGTCAATACCGTCCATTCGCAGCTGTACCTTACCAACAGGTGAGTCGAGATCAAGCGGGCAGATGGGTTATTCCTCGTGTTCCTTATGAAGATTACAGAAGATTGAAGCTGTTATACCTTGTCGGGCAAGCATTTCACCTTCCTATGCCCCAAGCCAAGACGTTAATTGTAAACTTTGAAAAGCATTTAGGAAAATTTATGGAGGAACAAGGAACGGAAGCATTTCTTCCTGATCTCATCAATGACAGCACATGGGATGAAGCAGAAGTGATTATCAGAGAAATGCAAACGATAAACTTAAAGGATAGAGAGGATGTTTTCAAATCATGAGTTTATGGATTCGATCTAAGCGCAGTACTGTCTTCTTAGGTTTTATATTGATGTTATGTCTGTCCATCGTTCTATTCGGTTGCACACAAGACAAGGTGGGGAATACTTCTTCCGGGTCACCCAGTGAGACAAACAATTCCAGTTCATCTGCATCCAAACATGTCACTATCATACATAGTCTTCCCAATGATACGCTTGATCCGCATAATACGTGGATTGCTTTGCGCGCTGGTATAACAGAAACATTGCTGCGTCTTGATGAGAATATGGAGATCACTCCTTGGCTGGCATCTGACTGGGAAGCCAAAGACGAACGGACTTGGATCTTCACGATTCGGGAAGGTATCAAATTCCAGGATGGTTCCCTTCTCAATGCTGAAGCTGTAAAAGCGTCATTCGAGAGAGGTATTACTGACAGTAAAGCACTAGACGCTGCGCTGAAAATTGATTCGATCGAGGCAAGTGGACAGAAGCTTCAGATAACAACAAGAGAACCTTACCCTGCGTTCCCAACGGAACTTGTACATCCGACCACCAGCATTATCAGTGTAGCTGCGGAGGACAGTATGGGCAAAGTGGCATTTAACAGTGCCCCAGTAGGAACGGGTCCATTCATGGTGACTAGCTTTACCTCAGGCAGTGAAATACGCCTTACACGTTTCGACGACTACTGGGATGGAAAGCCAAAGTTAAACGAAGCTACATTCAAGTTTAACGCAGATGCCAATGTCAGAACACTCGCCTACCAGTCGAAGCAAGCGGACATTGTATTTCACTTATCTCCAGAGATGCTCGTCTCCATTGATGCTGACAGCGAGCTGGATGTTAACTCCGTTACGAGCTTGAGAACACACTATTTCACCTATAACCCAGCCAGTTCTAAGGTTAGCGACATTCACGTTCGTCAAGCACTCGATAAACTCATTGATCGGGATGCGATTGTTCAGGATATTATGCTCGGCCATGCATCACCAGCCAATGGGCCGTTTAATGCCTCACTTTCTTTTGGCAATAAAGAGGGCTACCAGAAAGTAGATGAAGCAGGCGCACTTCAGTTATTGGAAAACGCAGGGTACAGTAAGGATTCAGATGGCAAGCTCCAGAAGGACGGGAAGCCGCTAACATTGAAGCTTATCGCTTTTACCGGAGTTAACCCTGAACTGCCGCTGATCCCTCAGGTGGTTCAGTCTGAAGCGGCTAAAGCAGGGATCACCATTGAGATCGTTTCTGTGGAATATCCCGAAGTCTACATCGCAGATCATACGGATTGGGACATCTCTACTACCAGTTACTTAACTTCACCAAGGGGAGACGGGGGTTCTTTCCTGAACTCCGCATACGTTCCGGGAGGTTCATATAATCCTGCCAACATTGAAGTGAAAGAACTTAAGCCCATTTTGAAGGAACTTAATGAGACAGGTGACACAGAGAAGCGAAACCAACTCACACAACAGGCGGTCACTATGATCAACAAAGCTATGCCTCACTCCTATATTATCAATCCCAACATCCTGGTAGGGTTGAACAATCGGGTAACCGGGTGGAAACCGGGACCAGAGGAGTTTTACATTTTAACGCATACACTGGATGTGAAGTGATATGTTACTGCAGTTGTTTTCACGAATGATTCAGCTAATTTTTGTTCTTTTAATGCTAAGTATCGCTACGTTCCTGCTGATGAAGATGGCCCCAGGTGATCCGGTGCTCACGATATTAAAGGCCAGTGAGGGAGCGGTCTCCCAATTGGATCAGGAGCAGGTGAGGGAACAACTCGGGTTGAATCTGCCGTTGATTCAACAGTATGGTCTCTGGCTTTGGAGTGTCCTGCAGCTCGACTTAGGAAGGTCTTTGGTTAACAATCGGGCCGTTTGGGACCTGATGATGGATAGACTTCCCGCTACCATTAACCTAACTGCAGGTGCTGTTATCGTGCTGTTACTCGTATCCGTACCGCTTGGAGTTGTAGCTGCAAAATATAAAGGAAAATGGCCCGATCACCTTAGCCGTTTATTTGCGCTAATCGGCGCTTCCATCCCCAGCTTCTGGCTTGGATTGTTGTTAGTTTATGCCTTTGCCTTCAAGTTGAACTGGCTGCCTACGATGGGAAGCGGTGACATTAGACATCTCATTCTGCCATCGATTACGCTGGGGTTTGTTATGGCCCCCGAGTACATTCGGCTGCTCCGGTCCGGAATACTCGATGCGTTATCTCAAGAGTATGTTCGTGCCGCTCGCGCTAGAGGGATCGCCGAATGGAGGATCCTTGCCAAACATGCTCTACGCGCTGCCTTGCTTCCGGTCATGACGATTTTCGGAATGAGTCTGAGTGGACTTCTGGCGGGCTCTGTTGTGACAGAGACTCTTTTTGCATGGCCGGGCCTGGGCAGCATGGTCATGGAGGCAATTATTCAACGGAATTATCCTGTTATTCAGGGTTACGTTCTTCTTACAGGTGTTTTTGTTGTAACGGCCAATATACTTGTGGACCTTAGCTACAGACTGCTCGATCCCAGAATTCGTGCCAAAAGGGGGCGCGGTGTATGAAAAGAATATCTCTTCTCCAGAGTATAACCCCTTACGAAAGTCGACAACTTCGCTCCAATCCACTGGTATGGATGGGTGCAGGCATCATTCTGGTTTTTATTCTCGTCGCTCTCATTGGACCCTGGATCGTGCCAAACGATCCATTGCTGGTTAACATGTCAGATCGTTTACTTCCTCCCAGTGCTCAGTTCCCACTAGGTACAGACCATCTGGGCAGATGCATATTATCTCGTATTATCGAAGGGACGCGCACCACGATGAGTACGTCTTTTCTGGTGCTGCTTACGGTCATCCTGATTGGTGTGCCTCTCGGTATGTTATCTGGATTTTGGGGTGGACGCCTGGACACTTTGCTGATGAGATTCGTTGATGGCATAGGTGCAGTACCTGAATTTTTGCTCGCTGTTGCCGTTGCCGGTTTCCTGGGACCCGGTCTTCTGCATGTCATGCTGGCTGTTGCGTGTGTGAAATGGATTACTTATGCAAGATTGGTACGAAGTATTATCCTTCTGGAGAAGGAAAAGGATTATGTCAAGGCAGCTGTTGTAGCAGGCAGCGGGATGTGGACCATTCTATATCGTCATTTAGTAAGACAAGTCATGTCTCCACTTGCTGTCATGACTGCGCTTGATGTAGGCCGATTTATTCTGCTAATATCCATGCTTTCGTTTCTTGGTCTAGGCGTGCAGCCTCCTGCTCCAGAATGGGGAGCAATGCTGAATGAGGGACGCTCATATTTCCAGGCTGCTCCGCAGCTGATGATTTATCCGGGCGTGTGTATTCTAATCGTTGTGTTTAGTTGTAACCTGATCAGTGATGGCATACGGGATCACCTGGATGTGCGCAATCGCTAATGAAATTTAATGTGGATGGGAGGGTTAGTAGTGAAGAAATTACAAGAAGGACATCCCGTCCTTAAGGTAAATCAGCTGGCGATAAGTGTCTTGAATAAAGGGAGTATCCACAGCATTACGGAGGACATTACGTTCGAAATTCATATCGGAGAAACACTGGCCATTGTTGGAGAAAGCGGAAGCGGTAAAAGCATTACAGCGAGTGCCATAGCAAGCCTCTTGGCCAGACCGCTCACCGTTACTCATGGACAGATTCTTTTTCAGGGGACAAATCTGTTAGAAGCCCCGGCCCGATACGTAAAATCGTTGCGAGGCCAAGCAATTGGATGCGTATTTCAGGATTATCGAGGCAGCTTCACACCTTTCATAAAAGTGGGCCATCAACTGGTGGAAGTCATTCGCACACATGCTCAGGTCACACATGCGGAAGCGAAAAAAATGGCCATGGACTGGCTGCATCGAGTGAAACTCCCAGCAGAACGCTCATTTCGGAGTTATCCTTATCAGTTGAGTGGAGGGCAATTACAGCGCATTGCGCTTGCTGCCGCTTTAATGCTGAAGCCGGCTCTGCTGGTTGCAGATGAACCAATCACTGCGCTGGATGTCATCACAGGAAGAGCTATTATGGACTTAATGGAGGATCTCCAGCGTGAAGTCGGCTGTGCAATTCTTTTGATCTCCCATGATTTGAGGCAGGTCATCAAGCGTTCACATCGGATCGCAGTGATGCAAAATGGTCGTCTTGTGGAAACGGGAAGCCGCGATCAGATTCGGGATGACCCCCAACATCCGTATACGCAAGCGCTGTTGCGGGCTTGTCCCCGAATCACTCGCAAGCATGGTCCCCATATACAAGAAACGGGAATGTGGAGGTAATGGATAATGGAATCATTGCTGAATGTTTCTAATCTGGTTAAAACGTATGGACATGGCAAGGATGCTGTTCATGCGGTCCGTCAGATGTCCTTCACTATACAGAAAGGGGAATGCGTGGGACTTGTAGGCGAGAGCGGCAGTGGCAAAAGTTCGCTTGCACGTTTACTCCTTGCGTTGGAAAGGCCGGATCGTGGAGATATATGTCTGAATGGGAACTCACTTGTACATGCAAAAAAGAACTTACTCAGAAATATGAGGCAGCACATACAGGTTGTATTTCAGGACAGTAATACGTCCTTGAATGATCGATTACCTGTTTGGCGATCCATGCTGGAACCTCTCGATAATTTTCCTGAAGTTAAACCATCCTTTCTTGCGAATGTAAGGCATACCAGACGTGAAACAGCAGTAAAGCTGCTGGATATGGTGGGACTCGGCCCGGAACATCTGGATCGTTACCCCCATGAACTCAGTGGAGGACAACGTCAGCGGGTCGCGATTGCAAGAGGCATCAGTCTCAGGCCACAGTTGCTTATCTGTGATGAACCCACTTCCAGCCTGGATGTTACGGTGCAAGATCATATTCTCCAGCTGTTAAAACAATTGCAAATAGATCTGGAGATGTCATTCTTGTTCATTTCTCATGATATTGCAGCCGTTTATCAGATGAGCAATCGAATCATCGTCATGAAGGATGGGGAAATCGTAGATGAGTTTGCGAGTGAGCTAATCGGTGAGCCTGAACGGCATGAGTATACGAAGTGCCTGTTATCAGCGGCATACGATCTGGAGTAATATGTTGAGTTTATATAATCTACGATGAAAGAGGTTCTCATGAAAAATGGTGTATGGTTAGCTTTGTTCTCATCGTTGGTATTTAGTGTGATGAATGTTCTGGTGAAGGAGGTTAGTGGAACGATTCCACCAGCGGAGATTGCATTCTTCCGTGGATTGATCGGAACCATCCTGATCCTTGTGTTGATGCGTTCCAAACAGATCTCTTTTTCCAGATCAGGAATTCCCATGCTGGCATTAAGAGGTGTGCTGGGCGGTTTGTACATGCTTGCCTATTTTTTCACCTTGTCCAGAATCCCTTTGACGGATGCAAGCATACTCGCACAGATGTCTCCCGTATTTGTGATCGTGCTGTCCGTTATTTTCTTAAAAGAGAAGCTTTCCCGAAGAACTCTGGGCATACTGCCCTTTATCTTCCTGGGTGCTGCTCTCCTTGTTAAGCCACATGAGTATTCCAGTTATTCAGTTTATGCTTTGGTAGGAATACTGAGTGCTGTCTTTTCAGCAGCCGCCGGAATCTCCATTCGTTATTTGAGCAAAATACATCCATCCTATGAAATTGTATTTTATTTTGTGGCAACATCGACACTGGTGGCGTTGCCCTTTATGTGGCAGCAATTTGTCATTCCAAATTTGTTGCAGTCAGCATACCTGCTGGCTATAGGTGTGGTTTCACTGCTTGGACAAGTGTTCCTGACTCGGGCATTTACGCATGAGAGTGCTATTGTGGTTCAAGTTGTCAGTTATTTCGGTCTTGTACTGAATGGATTGTTTGGTTTTATATTTTGGCAAGAGATTCCGGACATGTTGACCGTGATCGGTGGTGTGATCATTGTTGCGGGATGTATCGCTTTATCAAGTCGAAGGGTCTCGGCTAAAGCGCGCTAGACTCTGCCCATTTATTTTGTATGAAGGAGGTTCTTAATTTGAACGAACAGTCGCTATATGAGGTGTGGTGGCAACATCCGGGTGAAGGGGAGCAGGGGATGGAGGATGATCATATTCCACACTGGAAGAGAGTGCTCGGTTTCATACCGGAAGAGAATCTGGAAGATTGCAGTGTCCTTGATTTTGGCTGTAACCAGGGAGGGTTTTTAAGACTTCTATATGAGTTACGCCCTTTCAAAGAAGGAGTTGGAACAGATCTTGCACGACAGTCTATTGAAATTGCGAACCAGCGCAAGGGAGGACTGCCGCTTGAATTTCATGCTACCGGGCAGCCTGAACAGTTTGTGCATCGTTTTGATTTTGCATTTAGTCTTGCTGTGCTATATTTGATTCCAAATCTGGATGATCATGCGTTGAAGATCAAATCCTGTCTCAAACCTGGCGGAGTCTATTATGCAACCTTTGCCGATTACACAAGCAATCCCAGTTTGCCCGCAATACGAGAGCGCATTAATAGCAATGCGGTTATTCCGATGCAGGATCACAACCTGGATACTATAACCCAAGCGTTCATGCAGGCAGGATTTCAGGTGAGCGTTCGCCGCATGCTGCCAGCAGGCTTTGTTGATCTTTCCCATGGGAAGAAGTGGTATAACCGGGTAGTAGATCAATTACAATTTGCGTATGAACAATCCTATTTATTCCGATTTGTAGCACCACAAGCGTAATATACGCTTCAATGAACTACTGCCCCCAACTGAACAATAGAAATAAAGAGGGCTCAAATAATTTCGAGCCCTCTTACATATTTCTAAAAAGCATTAGTGCGGGGATATGAGCAGGGCCATGCAAATCAGAAAATGTAAAAAATCAAACCCTTGCCCTCGGCAGCGGTTTCGCCGTAGAAACGACGTATCTCATTAAAATGCTGCAGCATGAAGGCAAAGAACTCGTCCTCATCCTCGACTGAAACCATGCCAGGCTCAAGAGGATATACCTCTTCCTTGATCATGGTCGGGAAATCGTATCGCGATCGGAGCTGCTCTTCATTCAGCTCAGAGATCTTCTGGTGCGCTTCTGCAACTTGATCGGCACGTAAGGAGAACGCCCCGAATGAACCAAAGTCGATGCCTCGCTCTGTCGTTATGGGAACAACATAGCTAAGTGGGGGCTCACCTTCGGCTATATCTCCACATAGCAAATAGTGAATCGCCTCCCAAGCTCTATCAATATCCAGTCCGGGATAATCTTTTATGTTTAAACTCTTCAATTCAATCTCGCCTGCATCGATTTGCTGCACCAGTTTGTCATCCAGAGCAAAGTAATAACCGTACATTCCCATCTTGGCATCCTTCTCTCCATTTTTAGTATTGACTCTACTACACTATCTAAATGTAACATCTGGAAATTGTTCATTTCAAGGAATATTGGATATAATCGACATTATTTAATCCCTAATATATGGAAATATGATATTCTTAATAGAAAATACTACAGGGAGAGAGAGCCAGATGTCGGATTATGATGAACTAGCGGAACAAAGACGCAAAAATTTAAAACTCATTCATTTTAGCAAAGAAGATCAATCGCTTGTGGAGTCGGAGAAACCTAAAGAGACGTTTGCCGACGTCGGAGGCCTGGAAGAGGTTAAGAAAAAAATTAGAATGAACTTCATAATGCCCTTGAAGCAGCCGGAAGTATTTGCCGCATACGGCAAACAAGCTGGAGGAAGCCTGCTCTTGTTCGGGCCTCCTGGATGTGGCAAAACGTTCTTGGCGCGTGCTGTGGCAGGTGAGATCAATGCTAATTTTTTTCATGTCGAGCTTCAGTCGATTCTTTCCATGTATTCCGGCCAGAGCGAGCATAACCTACACGATATATTCGAAAAAGCGCGGGAGAGCAAGCCGTGCGTTCTTTTCATAGATGAAATCGATGCCCTTGGCGGCAGCCGTCATCAAATGCGCCAGCATCATGATCGCATGCTCGTTAATCAATTATTGTTGGAGCTTGACGGTCTGCAAGCGGAGAATGATAACGTATTTGTCATCGGCGCAACCAATACACCCTGGTATCTGGATTCCGCATTGAGACGTCCTGGACGGTTTAACCATCTTGTTTTTGTACCGCCGCCTGAAGAGTCAGAGCGGCAAACCATTCTCGAACTGAAGCTTTCAGGCAAGCCTCTGGGTACGCTGAACCTGTCCAAAATAGCTGCAGAGACGAAGCTTTATTCCGGAGCCGACTTAGAGCAGCTGGTTAAGGATGCTGTGGAATCAGCGATGGAACGAACTTTTGAGAAGGGTGAGATCCAGCCGATTACTCAGGATGACTTAAAACGATCGGCCAAAGGGCGGAAGGCAACGACCCTCGACTGGTTCGCTACGGCAAAGAATTATGCGACATTCAGTGATTCAAACCGCGATTATCAAATCGTGTTGGATTACATTAAGAAGCATGGCGTCAAGTCATAATTGTATCAGGAGGGAAATAGCAGGTGGAGAACATACATGATTACACCGCATATGCTAAGGCGCAGCAGCTCATCGAATGGAGGCGGTATAAAGAAGCATTACAGGAAGCTGAGCAGCTGCTTAGACAAG
Source organism: Paenibacillus solani (assembly GCF_001277345.1). Taxonomy (GTDB): domain Bacteria; phylum Bacillota; class Bacilli; order Paenibacillales; family Paenibacillaceae; genus Paenibacillus_AQ; species Paenibacillus_AQ solani. The sequence continues at coordinate 2,253,371 of NZ_LIUT01000001.1, read as the reverse complement.
AACCGGAGGACCCGGATGTCTTTGCGTTAATCTCACAAATTCACCTCTTTATGAACGAATATGACAAAGCACTCTATTGGTCGAATCAGGCGCTTAGTCGAGAACCGGAGCAGCAGCTGGCATGGTTCGTGCGGGTTAGTGTTTACTACGCTACGGATAAAGATCGGGCTTTCCAAGAAGCTGTGCAGGAAGCATTAAGAATAGATCCCTATGAGCCTCATTATTATTATCTGCAAGCCAATATGTATAACACTAAAGGCAGACCAAACCAAGCGAAGACGGCAATTTCGCATGCACTTGAATTGCGTCCGGAATCACCGCTATATTTGGCCCTATTAAGCTATACAGAAGCATTGCTGAGAAACTATGAGGATTCTGCCAGCTTGGAAAGAGTCGCACTTAATAATAATATGGAATCATGTGAAGTATATTTTTTTCTCGGTATGGCAGCTGGCCAGCGCGGGGAATACAAGCTGAAAGAGACGTATATGAGGAATGCTGTTCGCTTGGATCCGGACGACAAACAGTATCAGAATGAATATTTAGAGGCGCTTCAGCATAACCAAATCTTATTTAAAATCATTTTATGGCCAATAAAATTTTTGCGAAAAATGAAGGCTTGGCAGATTCTGCTCACCTGGATGGTGGCGGTGCTATTATTTAGGCCGTTGGTAATCCTGTTTATCGTGTTGTATGTACTCTCACATTGGGTAACCAAAGCCATTGTGCATGTCAAAGTATTCGGCTGGGGACGCAGAGGAGTATAAGCTCCTATATATGAGAAATAAATTCTAATATTTTGTGCTGTTAAATGGCATCAGAAGAGAATAATATACAGTCTTTTAAAGTCGCGAATAACGCGGCTTTTTTTATTTCAAACGATGAAGGGATATCGCTGTGGGATCGTCAAAGTATAATCATGGACGATATAGATGATGTTTTAACGCTGCCAGCTTATAAAAAAGTTTATTTTTTACTGAACCTTTTTCTCCCCGGGAGCGAATTAAGAGTTGTAACACGTTCAGGAGGGGCCCCCATGAATGATAAAGATTTATTTCAGTGGCTTGAAAAAGCTGCGACGGGCGATGAGTCAGCCTTTCAGCTTGTCTATCAGGCGACTCACCAAGACGTCTATCGGACGGTTGCTTTTCTCGTCTACAACAAACAGGATATTGAAGATATCGTGAATGAAGTTTACATGCATATGTGGCGCTCGATTGACAAGTACGACCATAACCGGCCATTTCGATTTTGGTTGCACGGGATTACGGTGCGGCTTGTCCAGGATTGGAAAAGAAAGGCCTGGCGGCGAATTCGTATCTTTGAACGAAACCGCCAGTTAACTTGTGAACAGTTTGAGTGGACGGATAAAGCTGTCCTGCAGTCAGAAATGCAGCATGAGCTGTTCAGCCTTGTCCGCCAGCTGTCGTACAAACTGCGCGTGGTCGTCATCCTGCGCTATTTTCACGATTATGCTCTCGAAGAAATCGCAGACATTCTGCAGATCCCCGTCGGCACAGTGAAATCCAGACATCATCTGGCAATCAAAGAACTTCGGAAACGATTCGAGATGACGGGAGGAGAATCGTATGTCCATTGAAAAGGAATTGCAAGAAGAGCTTCGTCAGGTGGCCGATTCGATGCACTATCCATCCGATTTACATGGGCGTGTAAGTCAGTCCTATCAACACTATGTGAGTAATAAGAGAGGTAGATCTCCAATGAAAAAACGCATGATCGCAGGTATTATCGCAGCAGTAATCCTGATTCCGTCAGCCGTATTTGCTTCTTCCTATCTAGCCGATGAAATATTCGGTTCCGTTAAGACTATGGAACAGCACGGCGGATCGCAGGAAAGCTATGACGAGATCGAGGGAATGCTTCAAGCAGCAAAGAGCAAGCTCACCGAAGAGGAATTCGAGGAATTTATGGACCTATTCAAGCAGATGGTGCAATTAAAGCTGAAGATGACCGATGAAAAAGGAATTAAACATATGGATAAGCTAACCAAAGAAGAACAGCAGCAGTTTGAGCAGCTCCTCCCAAAGCTGGCCCCGCTCTTCGAGAAAATTAACGGAACAGCGAACCCGTAGGAATAAGAAGAGGGACCCAATCGATGTGAAATGGGTCCCTTTTTCTCGTTATTGTTACTTATATACATAATCCCCAAAAAGCTCAGTTAATATATCCTCATTTACCTTTAGCGACCCAAACCATCCTGCCCAGGGCATTTCCATATCCGATCGTCCTTTGGTGCTATTTAAGTAATCCTCGTTCGCAGCAATATCTCCATAATTTGTCCGTGCATCTCTTTTGGCTTATTGCAGGATGTCCATTCAGAGCAAGCATCCTCTCTCTTTATCGGAAAGGGTATGTTCAGAGTAAATAGAAACCAATCGTTCTCGATCATATTCATAATTATTAACATGATAAAGTTTCTTGCGAATCGATTCCTGTTTCTATATATAAATTTCTGGAAATCAGTGCAAAGGGACTTGATTTTCGTTACATAAAGATTTATCATTGACCCATCAACTATTGATGGGTCAATCAAAAGGAGGTTTTTATCATCTCTAGATGTCATACAGACGACCTGCTGTATTTGCTATTGCATTTAAACAAGCATATTGCGACCCGGTTTGAACGCTGTGCTGGGGTTAGTCCCAATCGACTTGAACTTCTGTGCAAACTGACGGGTGGCCAAATTAGCCAATCGGATCTGCAGAAAGCAGTGTCTATTGATCCAGCTGCTGTAACTCGCCATGTTCAGCAATTGGAAGCCGAAGGAATCCTTCAGCGAACCCGATGTGAGAGCGACAATCGGATTACGTTAGTTCAGCTAACCGAAGAGGGCAAAGATAAAGTAGCCATGTTTAAAGCGGAGAAAGATCGTTTCCTGGAGGAACTGCAGGTAGACCTCACAGAATCAGAACGACTTGGGTTAATTCAAGCTCTTCAGAAGCTAAACAACCAGATACATCGAATGAAAGATACAAGTAAGACCAATTCATGATAGAGAATAGGAGAGAATACCATGACTGTAACATCCTTAAACAATGATTATAAAGAAATTATTACTTCTCGGCGCTCTGTACGTGTGTATGATCCCGCGGTCAAAATTAGCCGTGAGGAAATGACTGAAATATTGGAAGAAGCGACATTGGCACCATCATCCGTTAATCTTCAGCCTTGGAGATTTCTTGTCATTGATAGCCCAGAAGGTAAATCGACGCTTGAAGAGCTTGCACCAGGCAACAAAACGCAAGTTACAACTTCTTCGGCAGTCATTGCTGTTTTCGGTGATATGAATGCATTTGACAATGCAGACGAGATCATGAGTTCTGCTGTAGAGAAAGGATTCTTACCGCAAGAGATCAAAGAGCAAATTATGGCGAACTATACGGATCTTTTTGGACGTATGCCAGCACGAGCTTTTCGCGAAATGATTCTTATTGACAGTGGTCTGGTATCCATGCAGCTTATGCTTTCTGCTCGTGCCCATGGATATGATACAAACCCGATTGGCGGATATGACAAATCCCGAATTGCAGAAGCATTTGGTATGGAGAAGGATCGTTATGTCCCGGTTATGCTTATATCTGTAGGTAAAGCTGCTAAAGAGGCACGTAGAACTACTCGTCTGCCTATTGATCGTATTGCGGAGTGGAAGTGAGGATATGACAATGATTATTATTCATGCAGAAATGAAAATCAACCCGGTAGTAGAAGCGGAGTTTCTGGAGACCGTACAAGAACTAATTGAGTCATCCCGCGCGGAAGCAGGGAATGTATCGTATAAGCTCATGAAGGATACCGACCAGGAAAACACATATCTGATGGTCGAACAGTGGAAAGACCAAGATGCAGTAGCAGCTCACAATGCAAGCAGCCATTTCCAGGCGTTCGTAGCAAAAGCTCCAAAATACTTGACAGCCCCTTTACATGCTGAGGCTTTTGTAGGTCAACCCATCAGCAAATAATAACAGTTCATATTCCGGCAAGTCGGACGACATGATCATATATGCTTAAGAAGTCGCGGAAATCCGGGGCTTTTTTTATGTTGACGTATGATCTTGTTTAGAGTCTTAGAGTGGGAGACGAATGTGAGTTTAAGCACCGATTTCTTAAGTGGATATGTGATACAATCAAACAAGTTTGACTTTCAATATGACAAGATAACAGGAGTGAAATAATGTATGAAAAAGGTTTTGCTCATAGCTTCAGCTTTATTACTGAGTCTGGTATCAGTAGCTTGTAACAACGATAACAGTGCATCGAATGATGCGGAGCCACAGGATATTAAAGAAAAAGTCCATATGTATAGTGTTGGTACCTTTGAGGATGTCAGTGCATCCATTACATCACATGAACTCATTGTGACGGATAAGGGGAACAAGACTTCTTATGACCTTCCAAAGGATGAGTTCTTTGTTTCCATTGCACCGTTTATTGAAAGTACACATGAATGTGCGATCCACAGCTTAACGGGGTGCCAAGGTGAATTGGCAGCCAAAAACTTCGATGTGTATATTCAGGATGAAGAAGGTACTGTAGTCATGGATGAGAAGATTACTTCTTTGGAGAATGGTTTTATTGATCTATGGTTACCACGGGATCGGAAATATCAAGTGAAAATTATGTATGATGGAAAAACAGCAGAATCTGAAATCGCTACTTTTAAAGATAACAATACTTGTATCACAACGATGCAACTTACATAACATGCCATATAAAAAAGCCTGAACATTGNGCGCGTGCCGGTACTCAATCGGCGCGCGCTGTTTGAGTTTTGCCTGAAAGCGCTGGTAGTTATAAAAATAAACATAATCTTCAACGGCTTGATGTACCTCTTCTTCTGTTTTACACTGAAGGAGGTACAACTTTTCCGTTTTAAGATGCGAGAAAAAGGATTCGATGCATGCATTATCCAGGCAGGTTGCTTTGCGAGAGTGGCTGCCTTTAATGCAGAATTCTTTCAATCGTGTGTTGTACGCCTCAGACGTGTATTGGAAGCCTTGATCCGAATGGAGCACGGCTTCTGAGACGTCTCTTTTTTGTGTCCACTGTTCGACGGTGTTAAGTACAAGTTCAACATCATTACGTCTAGAGATTTGCCAAGTTACAATTTCATTATTAAATAGATCTTGAATGACAGACAAATAATGAAAGTTTGTTCCGTCAGAAATATAGGTAATATCCGTCACCATTTTTTGTCCCGGGGCCGTAGCATGAAATTGACGTTTGAGTCGGTTAGGGTACACCACGGATGGTGTATAACTGGATGATTTTCGTTTCTTTCGAATCACGGACTGAATCGACAGTTCTTTCATCAAACGCCATACNATCCCCTCTAAGTTAAGCTCGATTCTCATGATAACATGAGGCTTTTTTCGAGTGTCTACTTTGAGGGGATAATACCAACATTCAGGCTTTTTTGTTTTAGCAGTGTAAATTCGCGCTGATAATTGATTAGAGAAGAGCATCCTACACATTTGATTTTTTTCGTTTTATTCCTTGGAAGATCAGCATACACCCCATTAAGAAAAATAAAATATTGACTGAACTCAAGGGCTGGTTTCCTAAAAAACCTTTGACTATTAGATAAGATTGGATAACCAAGATAATGGATGCGTAGAGAAAGTACATATTGGATTTGTCTTTGAATTTTCGGCCAAGCAACCTAATTATCATGGTAAATGCAATAGCATAGATGGAGATGATCCCAACAAAGATAAGAGCTAAGATCGATAAGTTCATAAAATCAGCCCCCTTTATATTTGTGGTTCATTATAACATATCATGCTGGATTAGAATTGACTCATCCTTTGTTAGTTGAAGAAATTCCACAATGGTTATCCACAAATCGTCCCGGGAGGGGAATCCTGAATTCTTTTAACTTGATCCGTACCACCAAATGATATATATTGATTTAATATCGACATTACAGCAGGTCTAAAAAGGAGGAGCCATGTCACCACGTACCAAAGAACAAAATGAAGCAATCCGGGTAATGCGGATGAATCAAATTATGCGAGCGGCTGCTGAAGTATATTTGGAGAAGGGCATCCAATTGGAAATACGCGATGTTTCGGTCAAGGCTGAGCTCGGCTATGGTACCGTTTATCATTACTACAAGAATAAATATATGCTTTTGGAAGATCTACTATGGGATGCCCTGAATCAAACGGAGTCGGCCGTACAGCCCGCATTGACGGGGGACGGCAGCAGTTTGCATAAAGCTGAGTCATTCTCCAGGCTGCTCCTGCAGAAGTGTACACAGGATCCTGCTGTATTTATATTACTTAAAACGGTTGCCGATAATTTTCACCACTTCCCGGGGAACCGGTTCAGCAAGCTGTCTGCCGAATTTCATGAACGGATCTTTTTGCCTTTAGTTCAATTGATTCGTGAAGGTATAAATCCCGTAAGCCCGGAGAAAATAGCGAATCTAATTTTTGGCTCGCTTATTGGCTGCACAGCGTTAAATATCCACCACAATATGCATAACGAGATGGATGTGGATGGAATCATCGATATGATTTTTTCAGGTATAAAGTATAAGGAGGGATGAATAGGATGGTCATCCTAAAATCCAAGGCGGAAATTGAAGAAATGAGAAGAGCCGGTCGAATTGTCGCAGCTTTTCATCAAGCATTAGCAGATATGATCCGGCCGGGTATCACAACGCTCGAAATTGAGTCGTTCGCAGTGCGGTTCTTGAAGGAGAATGGCGCCAAGGCTTATACGATAGGCTACAACGGTTATCCGTTTGCGACCTGTACGTCTGTCAACGACGTCATCGCGCATGGGTTTCCGAACCAGACTCCGCTCAAGGAAGGCGACATTGTTACAATTGACATCGTCGCGGAGGCGGATGGCTGGATCGGCGATTCAGCTTGGTCTTATGCAATCGGCGAGGTGTCGGAAGAAGCCCGCAAATTGATGCGGGTAACGAAAGAATGCTTAGACCTTGGTATCGAAAAAGCTCTGGTCGGAAACCGGATCGGCGATGTGATGCATACGGTGCAAACCCATGCCGAGCAAAACGGTTTCTCGGTCGTGCGTGATCTGCTCGGTCATGGTGTAGGAAGAGAAATGCATGAAGAACCTAATTATCCCCACATCGGGAAGCCGGGCAAGGGATTCCGCTTGAAGGAAGGGATGGTTCTCACGATCGAACCGATGCTAAATGCCGGAATAGCAACAATGAAGATTGACGCAGACGGATGGACCGCTAGGACCGCTGACGGCTCGCTTTCCGCACAGTACGAGCATACCATTGCTATTACGGCGGATGGCCCAATAATATTAACCGAGCAATAGATAATCACTCTTTACTAAAGGAAATGTCTGGCATCATTATACGGACTTAACCCTGCTAGCTGAAGCTAGCAGGGTTATTTATATTACACGTTAATGCTATACACGATAAACGGGCTTCATTGAGAGGAAAATCACAAGACATGTCTCCACCCAATGAGATTCATAAATCAAAATGCTTATTAACTTGGTGTTGACTTATGAAACATTTAGGAGTATATTTCTATGTGTAACCGGTTACCCTTTCTGAAAGCGGAGTGAAGATATGGCTTCAATAAAAGAAGTGGCTAAGCTTGCTGGCGTATCTGTTGCCACCGTATCCAGAGTACTAAATGACAAAGGATATGTGGGACAGCATACACGGGAAATGGTAGAGCAAGCGATTAAAGAATTGAACTATAAACCAAATGAGGTAGCTAGAAGTCTGTTCAAGAAACAGTCGAGTACGATTGGCTTAATCGTGCCGGATATCATGAATCCTTACTTTCCCGAGTTAGCTAGAGCTGTCGAAGATACGGCTTCCAAGTTTGGATACAATGTCATTCTATGCAACTCTGATGAAGATAAAGTGAAAGAACAAGCATACCTAGATATGTTACAGCAGAACTATGTAAACGGTATCATAGTTTCATCAAATACAATGACCGCTGAACAGGTTATTAAGCTGAATATCCCTGTGGTAAGTATTGACCGAGAGATTAGCAAAGGGCTTCCGACGATTGTAGTGGAGAACATGAAAGGGGCCCATACAGCTACTCGTTATCTGATAAGTAAAGGATGCAGCAGAATTGCACACATCAGAGGACCTCAGGGAGTAGTGAATGCGGACGAACGTTGTGAAGGCTATAGAGAAGTCGTTCAGCAGGAGTCATGGTTCAGCGAAAGCTACATTGTCGACGGAGATTATGACATGGAATCTTCGATCGAAGCAACGTTGGAACTTTTAAAGACCCACCCTGAGATTGATGGTATTTTTGCTGCGAATGATATTATGGCGATTGGCGCTATGAAGGCTGCTAACCAGCTTGGGACAAAGGTGCCTGACGAGCTCGCGATTGTTGGATTTGATGGAATTAAGTTATCTTCTGTAACGATTCCAGAATTAACGACCATTGTCCAGCCGATTTACGAAATGGGTGAAAAGGCGACAAAGATGTTAGTTAGTTTAATGAATCAGCAAGAAGTTGGGCAAACCTATTATAAATTTGATGTGGACCTTATAGAGAGAAATTCAACCTAAGGGGTAGATAGAGATGGATAAGAAACCAAAAATTACTGTTCTCGGAAGTATAAATATGGATTTGGTAACAATCACTTCTCAAGTGCCGAAGAGAGGGGAAACGCTCTTCGGCGAACATTTCCAAATGAATCCCGGAGGAAAGGGTGCCAATCAAGCAGTGGCTGCAGCCAAACTTGGAGCGCAAGTTCAACTGATTGGCTGTGTGGGAAATGACAGATTTGGTGAGGATATTGTAGCTCATTTACAAGAACAAGGTGTAGATGTGAGCAATGTGGAACCGGTTACAGATATAACTGCCACGGCTACAATTATCGTTTCTGATCAAGATAATAGTATTATTGTTGTCCCCGGAGCCAATAATTATGTAACGGCATCGTTTGTTGAATCCAAACGAGATGTGATTGCAGCAAGTGATATTTTAGTCCTTCAGTTGGAAATACCGTTAGAGGGTGTGCAAAAGGCAGTTCAAATTGCCAAAGAAAACGGAGTCAAGGTCATCCTAAATCCGGCACCGATCCAAGCACTACCGTCAGAGCTGCTTAAGGATGTTGATTATTTCACTCCAAATGAACATGAGCAGGAGCTGCTTAGAAAAAATCGAGCTGAAGAAGAGTTAGATGGTAAACTCATCGTCACAAAAGGCAGTCAAGGCGTTTGTATCTATGAAGATGGAGAGGAGGTCATCATACCTGCCTACAAAGTTGATGTTGTTGATACGACTGGAGCAGGTGACTCATTTAATGGCGGCTTAGCTCATGCACTAAGTAAAGGACTAAGTTTGAAAGATGCTTGTAAATACGGTAATGCAGTTGCTGCTTTATCAACGACTAAGCTTGGAGCCCAGACAGGAATGCCGACCAGCGCCGAGGTCGAAGAATTTATCAATAGCCAAAAATGATTCGTCCATAAAAAGCTATATATCATTTTACAGAATGCACACAAGATTTTAGCAGTCAAAGATTTTGTTTCAATGGGATCAGCTTGGCTGGATCCTCTTCAAGTAATTATCACTCAGTTTAAGCAGCCCCTTACTGCTGCTGGTTTTATTATTCTCCTCTTGGGAGGATATACAGCTTACATGTCATCGATTGGTGCGAATGAGGTTACTGTAAGCGCATTAACGAAGCCTATTTCAAAGATCAAATCCGTTTATGTTCTGGTTCCGCTTGTATATTTATTAGGTAATGCATTGTCACTCGTTATCCCAAGTGCTTCGAATTTGGCCATTATATTACTGGCAACACTGTACCCTATATTAAGAAAAGCGGGGATGTCGGCATTAACGACTGGAGCGGTTATCGCCACCTCAGCAACGATTGTTCCGACTCCGTTAGGAAGCGACAACGTAGCGATCGCGGAAGAATTAGCGAAACACGCTTCATTTGCAGGGTTAACAGTAACAGACTATGTATTTAAATATCATGCTTTGATTTCCATCCCGACTCAGCTTGTTATAGCGATTGTTCACTATTTCTGGCAGAAGAGAATGGATAAAAAAGCAGCTCTGCAGAATCAAGCAGGCGATGATCATGAGCATGTGGATGCGGGCAAGGTTGAAGAAATCACGGAAGACAAATTATTTAAAACCGTATATGCTACACTCCCAATCTTCCCAATTATTCTGTTGCTAGGTAATTACGCTGTTCAATTAACGACTGGCAAATCCATTGATATTAGCGTTGAGATTGCCACCCTAGTGTCCTTTGTTCTAGCTATTGTGTGTGAATTAATCAGACATAAAGGAAACAAGAGCGTTCTGGAAAAGACAGAAACTTTCTTTAAAGGAATGGGTGGAGCTGTTCCCATTGTAGCTCTTCTGGTAGCGGCATCCGTATTGTTACGGGCTTGAAATCGATTGGTTTGGTTGACGAGCTTCAATCCGCTATGCAAAGTATCCAAGGTAATGGATTAGACTTTATTCTCCCTCTTATCCTAGTAGCATTAACGGCTCTCATCGTGATATTGAGGGGTAGTGGTACTGCTCTGATCTTCGCCATGGTACCGCTCATCCTGCCATTGGCAGTGGTAGCTGGAATTAGCCCGATTGCTATTTCTGTACCACTCGGTCTGTCAGGCAATCTCTTCAGAGCGGTTTCACCAGTAGCAACAGTTATACTCATTGTTGCTGGAACGGTGAAGACAGATCCGATTGCCCTTGTAAAAAGAACATCGGTTCCGATGATTGCTGGCGTAGTGTTTATGTTCATATTATCTATGATCTTTTTCTTATAATCCGTATAGAAAAAGAATAAAATTCATAATAAATACAAAGAAGAGCAGGTGCATTTGAAGTTACCCCCGTCAAGTAGACAGTTATAATATAAGAGCACTAAGCAACCTTGGTTCGGTACTCCACCGGACTAA
>NZ_LIUT01000001.1:2163884-2242097 GCF_001277345.1 Paenibacillus solani | reverse complement strand
CACCCATGAGAAAATCCCCTCCAAGTAAACTTTAGTGCTCTTGTTTAGCACTTGTCTACTCAAAGGGGATAATATCAATTAAGCCTGCTCTTCTTTGTATTTTAAGATCAGTCCGCCAATTTCATTTCAATGAAAATGGTGCCAGTTATTTAAAGAACGGAGCCCCACGGTTACCTTCTAACAGGATTTACTCCTGTTGATCTAGTGATTATTTCCTTTTACACTCGAAGTGCTTTTACCACTAAACGTTTTATTGCGCCTATAATCCGCGGTTTTGACCATGAAGGAGAAACAAAAATTGTATACATTCCTAATCGATTTCCACCCCATAAATCAGTAATAATGCCATTGCCGACAACCGCTGTCTCATTTTTTTGGGTTCCGAGTATATCCAAAGCAGCCATAAATGCTTTTTTCTTCGGTTTACTCGCTTCGAATAAAGCCGGAATCTCATTAACCAGCTCGTTTCCTTGCGAAGGGGGTTTACTGTTCGAGACGATCATCAGTTTAATCGCATATCGGGACTCAAAGCCTTTCAGCCAATTCTTCATCGAATCCGATTCAGCCGAAGAATTTTTCGATATTAATGTATTATTCCAATTAAATATGATTCCTTTAATTCCTGCCCGTTGCAGCGCGTCTCCATCAATGTCATAAATTGATCGTACACTTTGTGAAGGTTTGAAAATAGGCATAAGCTTCCTCCGTTACTTTTGATTACCTATGCTAGTCATAAGTCGTATATAGTTTTCCTTAACCTTCATTTTTAATACCCTTATCCTTAAGCACACAGAAGAAAGGAGACTATGATCAAGTTACATTTTGTGACCGTGCCTAGGCATGGACAAGAATCTATATTCATATCCGATTAAATGATTGCCTAAGTGTTAAATTGGTTTGTGGCCTGAAATTCTGAAGCGACACAGTTAAGCATCGCAAGAACTCCCTCCCGCGCGTGTTTTTCGCACGATTGTAGCGCAACAACAATAACGTTTCAAATACCGAGAGGATTTATTTTATGGAGTACTTTCCTTTTATCTGGACACTCTAATTCATAATTGAGCAGAAACTCATAAATGATTATACCTGGAGTGTGACGATCAAATGACTAATGCTTATATAAATGGATACTCGATGAATTATATCGATTGCGGAAAAGGAACAGTAATCCTCTTTATTCATCCACCTGTACTAACAAGCTTAAATTTCTTATATCAAATCCAAGGACTTTCACCTCATTTTCGAACCATTGCTTTTGACATCAGAGGACACGGCAAGAGTCAACCTTCCAAACAAGCGGTTACATATCCTATAATTGTTGAGGACATCAAACAGTTGATAGACCAGTTAAACATCGAAAAAATTTTCTTGTGTGGATATTCTACTGGCGGTTCGGTTGTGCTTGAGTTTCTCTTGTCTCATCCCGATCGAGCATTAGGAGGTATCATCATCGGGGGAATGTCGGAAGTGAACGAATGGCGTCTAAGAAACAAAATATCTTTGGGAGCCGTTTTCTCCAAAATCGGGGCAGTCGGCACGATCGCGTTTTCCACTGCTTTGACGCAAGCTAAAAATATTTCGTTCTTCCGTGAGTTATTTAACGATGCGAAAAAAGGAAATGCCAAAAATGCGGAACAGTATTACCAGTACAGCTTGAAGTATAACTGTACATCGCAACTTCGGGAAATCCAACTTCCCGTACTGCTCGTTTACGGAGAAAAAGACAAGCACTTCCATCCTTACGCCAAAATGTTACATCAACGACTGCCTATGAGTGAGTTGGTTTTCATTAAAAAAGTCGATCATCGGATCCCGACAAAAGCCCCCGGACCACTGAACGATCGGATCAAACAATTCGTGGATCACTCCAGTCAATGAACTAGCGAGTTTGTACTTGAGCGCCCTACAAAATGATTATCATCTATGAAGAAGAAGCCGCCTCCGATCAGACGCTTCTTCTTTGTCTGTTTTCAAAGGGCGACGAAGATTCTCCAGGCTCGAACCCTGCCTATACATTGTCGATATTTATTCTATGTTCTAAATATATACTGATAGGCTTAGAGAAGACATACCGTTATATTTTAAGAGAAATGACAAAAAAGTATCCCAACATTATAATTGTTATATATATCCTATAGATACATCGACTAGGAGGACAGCATGCAATTTCAACCAATCTATTATGATGGGGAATTACTTTTACCGAAGATTGAATTACATATGGCATCGTGCCAAGCAATAGGAATTGTAACGGATGTGAAGCGAAAGCAGCTTTTAATGGATCAATTAGTTGATCATTCCAATTATTATTTATTTCAAGCTCAGCAAGCTGAGTATATGCGTTTAACAGTGGAAGAACTAATCACATTTCTAAACAAAATAACGGAAAGGAATGAACGAGTCACTTCATTAATGGATTATTTTGCTTTAAAAGAAGAACGGAAGGTAAAAATCAAGGATCTAAGCCCATCGAAAAGGATGTATGTGACATTGATGCGTGTCTTTTTTGCGCATCAACCTACACTAGTACTGGAGGAACCTTATTTTTATTTGGAAGAGCAAGATCGTCGTCAATTAAAACGGATCTTGGAGGATCTTTCGAAAGAGAAGCAAATTTTAATTTTAACTTCGAATTTAGAGGATGCCATGATATCCTGTGATGTCATTTACCGATTGAACGAATTCGGGTTTTATCCATTGGATATTCGAGACTCAGAAGAGGATAAGCAGGAAGTGTTGGAACAAGATCAAGCCAATATAACCATACAGAAAATATCTACAAAGAGAAATGAAAAAGTCATTTTATTTAATCCACCTGAAATCGATTACATAGAAAGCATAGAAGGTTCGATCCTTGTTCATGTGGGTGGAGAAAATTATGATTGTGCCTTGACGTTAACCGAGCTCGAGCATAGATTGCTAAATTTCGGATTTTTTAGATGTCATCGTTCCTACATCGTTAATCTGCAAAAAGTAAGAGAGATTATTACATGGACGAAGAATAGCTACAGCTTGCGATTAAATACAGATCAAGATGCCGTTGTCCCGTTATCTCGTTCAAAATTACAAGAATTAAAAGCACTTCTTAACATTTAATTTCCGAGGTAATATCGAACCAATCAAGCATTTAATGGTACCATTCAGGCGATAATAGCTACATTTCGGCGGGTTTTGATGGCTGGAGGCATGCAATCCTTATATATTTAAGCCATCAACTCGAAGGAAGTGGTGCTCATGGATGTTATCCAAGTAGAACATATTCTTAAGAGGTTTGGACATAAGGATGCGTTATCGAACGTGTCTTTTACCATTCCGAAAGGAGAAATTTTTGGTTTTCTGGGTCCGAGTGGTTTGGGAAAAACCACATTAATTAAGATCTTAACGGCTCAGTTGAATCCGACGTGTGGACAGGCAAGTGTATTTAATCAGCCAGCAGAAAAGATGCATGAGTCCGATCAAAAAATGCGCTTTGGGATCGTGACGGATAACAGCGGTCTATATGAGAGATTAACAATTGAGGAAAATCTAAGGCTGTATCGTAAATTATATGATCTTCCTAAATATTCGATCGATAAGGTGCTGCATTTTGTTAACTTGAGCGGAGAGCGCCACAAGAAAGTCAAACGTTTATCGAAAGGGATGCGTCAGCGTGTTATATTGGCATGCGCGGTGATACATGAGCCGGAATTACTATTTTTAGATGAGCCTACTTCAGCTTTAGATCCGGTAAACTCAGCACATATTTATAAAGGCTTACGCTACTTAAATGAGAAGGGAACAACGATTTATTTAACTACACATGATATGGCTGAGGCCGAATTAATGTGTAACCGTGTAGCGATATTGTTTCAAGGACAAATCCAAACCATCGGCTCACCAAAGGAGCTTAAAAAACAGCACCGGGAAAATATAATTTCTGTTGACTTAATAAATGGTGATACACACGAGCTCCCGATCGATGAAGGAACAGCTGATCGAATAGCTGATTGGATGAAACGGGGGTTTATTGATCGATTAGAAACGAAAGAGCCAAGTCTAGGTGAGATCTTTATTAAAATGACAGGAAGTGAGCTGCGATGAATATCTCTTTACAACGTGCCGGGGCAATATTTGTGAAGGATTACAAAGAGTTTTCACGCAATTATGGGCTCTCTATTAGTTTGCTTTTTCCAATTATTTTAGCGCTTCTTTTTCGAGGCGCAGGCCCGGCTTTGGGTATAGGCCCATCTGCGAGTGGAGCATTCGCTTTCAGTCTTGTTCTTAATACTTCGTTTGTTTTACTAACATGTTTAGTTCAAGCATGCTTGATTGCTGAAGAAAAGGAACGTAACACGTTACGATCCTTAATGATGACTCCGGCCACAACCTTGGAAGTTTTGATCGGCAAAGGCACTCTAGTCTTTCTCATGTCTTCGGTTGCTTTGGCTTTTGCTACGTTGATAATGGGTTATAAGCCAGCCAGTATTGGGGCGTTTGTGGCAGCAATCCTTCTTTCGATTATTCTATACATAGTAGCCGGGATGATATGTGGTTTATTCTCTAAGACATCGCTTGATGCCTCATTATCTATACTTCCAGTTGCGTTCACATTCACTGCGGCACCATGGGGAACGTTTCTAGAGGAAGATTATCCGATCCTTAAAGTGCTGGATTACGCACCAAGCAGTCAACTTGTGCATTTGTTAGCTATCGGCAAAATAGGCTTTACGACGGGAGATTTATTAAAACCTCTCCTCATTATTTTAGCTTGGACGGTTGGTTTAACGATGGTGTCTGTTGTTTTGTATCAAAGACGGTTAAAAGATGAGTAAGGAGAAATTTACCAAGAGGTATCTGACATTATACTGGAGTCGGTGCTACAATATTGGGGAATTTATGGTTTTTGCCACTTTAGAATCGCGTAATTCTACCGAGGAGGGATCAAATTCCGATGAATTTAGCCGTCACATTGAAACAAAAATTCAAAGACTACGAAACCCGGCTTAAGCTGAAGGGCTATCGGGACAAATTCGAGCTTATCAGGAAACGGAATTTGGAAACATGGGACGAAAAGCAGCTGCTGGAAGAATCTCTACGGCTGCAAAGAGAAGCAAAATCCGGGACTCCTTTGGACAAGCTGCTTGTCGATGCCTATGCGCTCGTCTGCGAGACAGCGAAGAGAAAGCTTGGATTACAACCCTATGATGTCCAGATCATGGCAGCCATCGCTCTACACGAGAGATTATTGATTGAGCAGCATACCGGAGAAGGAAAAACGCTTTCTGCTGTTATGCCCGCGTATTTAAATGCGCTAACGGGTGAAGGTGTTCATGTTCTCACCTTTAATGACTATTTGGCAAATCGCGATGCGGAGTGGATGGGCCCGATCTATCGCTTCCTCGGATTAACGGTACATTCGGTACAAGCCGGAATGAGCGCCTCCGATAAACGGAAAGCGTACGCCGCAGATATAACTTATGTTACGGCCAAAGAAGCGGGATTTGATTTTTTGCGAGACACGATTGCACTCAGCGAAGAGGATACGGTGCATCGTCCTTTTCACTATGTCATCGTAGACGAAGCGGACTCACTGCTTCTCGATGAAGCGCGGGTGCCACTTGTCATAACAGGCGATTCCGTCACTTCCAAGAGTGATGGCGCTCGTTTCGCAGAGGTGGCCAGGCAGCTCAAGCAAGAGGAGCATTACGACTTCGACGAGTTTCAGCGGAACGTTTACTTAAATGAAGCAGGTGCTGCAAAAGCGGAATTACTCCTGGGGTGCGGCAATCTATACGATAGCCATAATAGCGATTTGTTAACATCATTAAATTGCGCATTGCATGTGGAAACGTTATTAAAAAAAGACGTCGATTACATAGTCCGGAACGGTAAAATTGAGCTGATCGAGGAATATACCGGTCGTGTGGCAGAGAACAGGTATTTACCTGACGGGCTGCAAGCCGCACTAGCGGCAAAAGAAGGCCTGCAACCCTCAGTCGACGGGAGAATTCTCGGGATGATCACTCTTCAACATTTCCTTAGCTTATATCCAAAAATTTGCGGTATGACAGCTACCGCCCACGTGTCTGCAATGGAATTTGAAGAAATTTATGCACTGCAGGTTGTACAAATACCCTCCAACCGGCCCAACATACGGATCGACCATCCACACCGGATTTATACTCATAAAGAAGCCAAGCTTAAAGCACTTGTACAAGAAATCTCATCCGTCCATAGAACGGGTCGTCCCATTCTGATTGGTACGTCAAGCGTCGAGGAATCTGACATGCTTGCGGAAGCGCTAGCTGCTACTGGTGTACCTTGTCATGTACTGAATGCAAAAAATGATGCAGAAGAAGCTGAAATCATCGCCAGGGCAGGAGAAATCGGCGCCGTGACGGTATCAACGAATATGGCGGGACGCGGCGTAGACATTCGACTAGGCGGTGGTGACTCATCGCAAGCAGAAATTGTCGCCAATCTGGGCGGGTTGTATGTGATTGGTACACATATAAACGAAAGCATGCGGATCGACGACCAGCTGCGCGGGCGGTCAGGCCGCCAAGGCGACCCGGGAGACTCCGTTTTTTTTGTAAGCTTGGAGGACGAGCTGCTGCTGCGGTTCGGTATGAGTAAAGCGATTCGCGCTCCTAAGCAGGAGGAGGCTCTCAAAGATCCGATGCTTAGCAGACAAATCGTGCATGTTCAGCGTGTGATCATGGGCCAAAACTTCCATATTCGACAAGAACTGAACGGCTATTCCGATATGGTCGAGGATCAGAGGCGAATTTTACACGAGGAACGGCTTAGAATATTGAAAGGTGAAATACCGATGAGCCCTTCGGAGCAGCGGGTAAGGCTTTTTTATATCGACAAGTTCTGGGCCGACCATCTGTCATACATTTCTTACATTCGCGAAGGGATTCACTTGGAGAGCCTTGCGAGTTACAACCCGATCGACGAATTTCATGTTAAGATCACTTATGCCTACGAGCAAATGCGGGAAAAAATAAATAAATCGTCTGAAGATATGCTCAAAAAGCTTAAAGGTTCGAATGATCCGGCGAAGTGGGAAGAGTTCGGGCTGAAGAGCCCTGCTTCCACGCGGACTTATATTATCAACGATCAATACTTGGAGAATAGACGCAGTTCATGGACGCCAATGACCGTATTTGCTTTTTGGATTCGGAAGATTGCGGGGCCAATCTTCGGGTGGTCAAAAATTTGATTCGTGCATCATTCGTCTTTAGCGGTTTTAGCATCGTTAACTAAATCATTCTATAAGAGTTATTAAAGGACGGAGCTGGTGAGCACCGTCCTTTTTTGTTTAATGCCAGATCTACAAGACTTATGGAAATCATGGGAACAGTGCTTTTTTGACTTGACGGCTTCCCACTTCCGCACTTACACTGACGATGATTTAAGACATTTATTTCCAATGATTGGAGTGAAGTGAATGGAGCAGTTGATAAGCATTGTGATGCCAACGTATAATCGCGCGCACATCATTTCGGGGGCGATCAGATCCATCTTGCGACAGACTTACGTCAACTGGGAGCTGATTGTTGTTGATGACCAAAGCATCGATCATACGGAAGAGACAATCCGCGAGTGGACGAACACAGATCCGCGAATCCACTATGTGCGTAATGACCGGGATAAAGGACCGGCAGGTGCTCGAAATACAGGGATGCTGGCAGCCCAAGGCGTGTATTTGGCGTTTCTTGATTCCGATGACGAATGGTATCCTTACCATTTGACTGACAGTATAAAGACGCTCGCGATGACAAAAGCGGATATCAGCTTTGCACTGTGGGTGGAGCAGCATGGTGATATTAGCTCTTACAACTTCGACAACAAGGTTGAGCGGCATTTGCTGCGCTTGATGAGAACTAGATTCGAAACATGGAATGACGAAGAGACAATCGTATTCGAAAAAGGATTGTTTGAGGCGTTTCTGTCGCATACGCGCAATTTTTTTCAACTGAATACGATGGTATTTCGACGGGAGCTGCTGGATGAAGTCGGGTTGATTAACGAAGATTTCTATTTGGGTGAAGATACAACTTATCTACTCCGATTCTTCGACAAATACAGAATTGCGCTGCAAACCAAACCTCATTCGGTCTACCGAGAATCTCCTGACAGTCTTTATTTATTTTGCGACCGCTGGCAGCTTGATCCCGATACGATTCATCTCAACGAGGAAATATACAATAAAATCGAGGGACTTAGCTTCAAATCGATCAAGGTCCGCGAGCACATTCGGGATTTAGTCGCACAGTCCGATTCCATCAGCAAAAAAAGAAAACAGCTCTATTACATTGACATCGGCATCTCAAGCAAATACTATACACTCAGCTATTTGAACCGCCACGACCGCAAAAAAGCGCTCCAATATTGCCACCAATCCATTCGCTCTAAAATTACTATTTTTAATCTGTTTTTGTTTGTAAAGCTGCTGTGTTCAAGCAAGAGCGGAAATGTTTTTTTGCATAAAGCTCTTAATTTGTGGTGATGCTTGCCAAAAAAAGTAAAAAGAATTTCCCCCTCAATTGTATGATTGTCTCCCTATTACAAGTGAAAGTTTAGCACTACTATAAAGTTAGGTTTCAATAAATTACCTGTTTATGAGATTAATATCAATCTTGCACCACAATGCTTTAACTCTTTACAGCTACACCTTGTTACACGTCGAATTCCCCCTTGCACAGCAATGAACTCAATCTCCAAGATTCCACATAATCAGCTTAGGCATCCCAGTCAACATGACCCCATTTCAACTGCAAGAAGTAACCCTTTCAGCATGATCCCACATATAACCATGAACTTGCTTGCCCGTATGTACATCCCCATTTTGTTAGATTTTGTCACAGAATTTCTTTTTCGCAGAGTATGATTCCTCACAGCTAGTTCTTTTTTGTTAAGAAAGAAAAGCAACCTAAATTTGTTTGCAGTGTGAATGTTCTTTAACAAGAAATTCAGAATAATAGGAGGGTTAAAAGTTAGCTTAGTTTTTCCAATAGACTACTCCACAAGGAGAGTGAATTCATGTTTAGAGAGATGCATAAGTCCAAAATTCACCGTGCCGTCGTGACAGAGGCCAATTTAAATTACGTAGGAAGCATAACCATTGATCAGGATATTTTGGATGCATCGAACATCCTCGAGAATGAAAAAGTGCAAGTTGTCAATATAAATAACGGAGCCAGGCTGGAGACATATGTCATTACAGGTCCAAGAGGCTCGGGTATCGTGTGCTTGAACGGCGCCGCCGCCAGACTGGTGCAGCCGGGTGACCTGGTCATTATTATTTCGTACGCGATGATGGAGGAATCGGTAGCCTGCACGTATCGTCCGCACGTTGTCATACTGGACGAGCACAATCACATCGTAAGGGAGGATTATCAAGAACTGCATTCCACAACGGTGTGATTAAAACACAGAACGGAGGGCTGCTGATGATGAGAACCATCCGTAATTTGTCTGGCGTATTGCTGGAGCGTAAGGAAAACGATGCAGGTATTTTATTTTGTGAAAGCGGTCAGGAGCGGTACTTGTCATACGGCCAATTACTTTCAATGGCCGGAAGAGCGCTTCATCTGTTGCGCGAGCAGGGTCTTCTCCCAGGCGACTTTGCCGTCTTGCAGACAGAAGATAACGAACGGTTTATCCTTCTGTTCTGGGCTTGCGTGCTCGGCGGCATTGTCCCCGTACCAATAACGGCGGCGCGTTCGGACGAAGGACGCAAAAAGCTGATCCAGGTATGCAAGCAGTTGGAAGCGCTTAAATTGTTCTGTGATGAAGACCTTTGGCCTGGAATTCAAAGCTTCGCTTTGAACCATGGGGAGACGGAGGCACTGGCCCAGCTCGAGTCCGGCAGCTTGCCAATTGCTGAGATACTTAAAGCGGCAGCGGATGTAAACCGCCCTGAAGCTGAGCCGTATGACGCGGACGAGACGGATACTGCATTCATCCAGTTTACATCGGGCTCTACCGGAGACCCGAAGGGAGTCGTCTTGTCACATGGCAATCTTCTGTCGAACATGCGTGCCATTATCCATGGGGCGCAATCAACAGAACGGGATTCTTCGCTAAGCTGGCTACCGCTTACACACGATATGGGGCTCATTGGCTTTCACCTGTCACCGCTTTTTTGCGGCATGAATCAGCTGCACTTGCCCACCTCGACGTTTGTGCTCCATCCGATGAAATGGCTGGAACTTACGCATAAGCATCAGGTGACATGCCTCTCTTCACCAAATTTTGGTTATGTGCATTTTCTCCAGCATTGGAAGCCGGACGGAGCGGCTGATTGGGATTTGTCTTGCGTCAGGCTGATATTTAACGGGGCCGAACCGATATCGGCGGCTCATTGCCGTGATTTTCTGAGAGCAATGAAGCCATACGGGTTAAAGGAAAATTGCATTTTCCCGGTATATGGTCTCGCGGAAGCGAGTCTGGCCGTGACGTTTCCAGAGACGGAAGATCGCTTAAATACCGTTAAGCTTGAGCGCCAATCGCTCGCGATTGGACAGCCTGTACAAATAGCCTTGCATGGGGATCCTACTGCAATCGAGATCGTCGAGTTGGGTTTCCCGGTACAAGAGTGCGAGGTTCGCGTTTGCGATGAAGCCGGAAACCCTTCTGCTGCAGGAAGTGTAGGCTTAATTCATATTAAAGGCCGCAACGTTACAGGAGGCTACTACAAGCGGCATGATGTTAACAAGGTGATGATTTCTCCAGACGGCTGGCTGAATACAGGGGATTTAGGTTTCTTGCTGGAAGGGCGTTTATATGTGACAGGCCGCATGAAGGACGTCATTTTTGTCAATGGGCAAAATGTGTATCCACATGATCTGGAGGCACTGATCAGCGGCCTGAAAGGGGCCGAAATCGGGAAAACGGCGATTGCCGCTGTTCAGGATACAGAGAGCAAACGAGATGCGATCGCCGTTTTTATCCAGCACCGCGGTAAGCCTGACAAATTTGTACCGCTGATGGTCGAGGTGAAAAAACTTCTGAACGGAGCGGCCGGTCTTGACGTTGCTTTTGTTGTTCCCGTTCGGCGAATTCCGAAAACAACCTCCGGCAAAATTCAACGCTACATATTGGCGGAAGCGCTGCGTGAAGGCGAGTATGCCGAAGTGCTTGCCGAACTGGCTGAGCTGGAAACAGCAGCCGCGTTGGAGTTACGTGAGGCAGAAAGAGACGCCGCCTTGAGCAGGGATGTCGATTTGGAGCCTGCTACGGAGATGGAACAGCGGATCATATCCATCTGGCGTGAAGTTTTGAAAAAGGATTACATAAACCGGAAAGACAGTTTTCTTGAGCAAGGGGGTAATTCGCTCAAGGCTGCTTATGCAGCCACAAAGCTGCAAGAGGCGTTCGGCGTCGAGGTTACGCTTACCGAGCTGTTTATGCATGATTCGGCAAGTTCGCTGGCGACATTACTGGAGGACAAGATGCAGAAGGGCGAAAGAAACACCTCTGTTGTAGCACCACCGGTGGCCAAAGCAGAGGAGCGGATGATTTATCCGGCTACCTCGGCGCAAAAGCGGCTGTTTATTTTGGAAGAGATGAATCCAGGGCTACTGGCCTACCATTTACCGTTTGCCGTCCAGGTGAAGGGTCTGCTTGATATTGAACGATTCAGAGCGGCATGGCGAGCGCTGATAGAGCGGCATCCGGCGCTGAGGACGTCCTTCTACATGGATGATGGCAAAGTAATGCAGCGGATCGAGAAGGTGGGCGAGCCGCCGCTTGCCGTCGTTGATGGGAGCGGCTGGCCAGCGTCGGAATTAGCGCTACGGCAGCGCAGCTTCCTGCAGCCGTTTCGTCTCGACCAAGCGCCGCTGCTGCGCATGGAGCTTGTACGCCTGGGGCGCGATTCAAGCGTGCTGCTGCTCGATATGCATCATATCATTACGGACGGAACGTCGATGGGCATTCTAATGTCCGATCTTGCGAGATTATACGAGGGGAACACGCTGGAGCCGTTGTTCATTCACGGCGGGGATGTGGCGCTGTGGGAGGAAGCGGGCCAAAGCAGCGACTGGCTGGAGCGTCAAAAGCTGTACTGGCGTGATATCTTTCGGGATGGTGTCCCATCTCCGGCGCTTACATCCCCGCGCCCAAGGCCGCAGACGCCAAGCTATCTGGGGGCAGTCGAACACTTTGAGTTGGAGCCAGCGCTTTCCGAAGCGCTACGAGGATTAGCCAGACGCAATGGAGTCACATTATACACAGTACTACTATCGATATATTATGCGCTCCTTACGAAATATACGGGTGAATCCGACATCGTTGTCGGCACGGCAGCCGCGAGACGAATACGGTCGGAGATGCAGAGTGTGGCCGGAATGTTCATTAACATGGTACCCATCCGCCTACAGGGGCAAAGCGATTTGCGCTTCGATCAATGGCTGAAGCTGGTCAATGAAGAAACACTGGCGGCTATCGGCAACGGGGATGTACCTTATGAAGAAATAGTCGAGCTAGCGAATGTGGACCGGGAATACGGGCGGAATCCACTGTTCGACTCGGTGTTTACACTACAAAACATGGAGCTGCCCGAATGGCGCAGCAAGGATATCGTTTATAAACACCAAGCGATGGATAGCGGCTCAGCCAAGTTCGACCTGACTTGGGAGTGCGAGGATAACGGTACAAGCATAGCGTTTACGCTGGAGTATTCGCTGGATTTGTACGATGAGAGGTCCGCCAGACAATTATCCCGGCATTATGCAGTGCTGGCGCGGGCAATCATCGCGGAGCCGGATGCGACGCTTGGTGAGTTAGATCCTATCGATGCTGAAGAGCGGGAACGACTGCTACGGCTTGGCCATTCATACGCCACACCGCCGCAGGAGCTGTCGCTGCACAGATTGTTTGAATTGCAAGCGGTGAAGACAGCAGAGCAGATTGCCGTTGAAATGGGCGAGCTGGCGTATACCTACAGCGAGTTGAATGAACGTGCCAACCGGTTCGCGCGCGTGCTTGTGCAGCGCGGTATCGAGCCGGGGACGAAGGTGGCGCTGCTGCTCACACGCTCTCCCGATATGATTGCAGTCATATTAGCTGTGTTGAAAGCAGGGGCCGTCTATGTGCCGATTGACCCTCAATATCCCGAAGAACGGATTCTGTTTATGCTGCGGGATACGGAAGCGAGGGCGATCGTGTCTACGTCTGCGACGATAGAGATGGGTTCAAGGCTTGCCAGTGACAGCATAGATGTCGTCAACATAGATGGACTCGATTCGGTTTGGACAGACGAACCTAATCATGATCTGGATATCGACGGCTCGGCGGATGATCTCGCTTATATCATGTACACATCCGGCTCAACGGGCAAGCCGAAAGGAATTATGACCACTCACCGCAATGTGTCCCGGATTGCCGTGGATACCGATTATGTAAATATTTCGGAAAATGATGCGCTTTTACAGCTTTCCAACTACGCCTTTGACGGTTCAACATTTGATTTTTACGGAGCACTGTTGAACGGCGCGAAGCTGACGCTGGTCGCGGAGGAAGAGGTAGCCGACGTGCTACGACTGACTGAGCTGATTGAGTGTAGAGGCATTACCATATTCTTTGTGACAACGGCGATGTTCAATACGCTGGTAGATCATGGGCTGGAATCGCTGCACGGCCTGCGTCATATTCTATTTGGCGGAGAGCGGGCTTCCGTGCCGCATATCCGCAAAGCGCTCCGCGTGCTTGGACCGGGCGTACTGCTGCATGTCTACGGTCCTACGGAAACGACGGTGTTTGCTACCTGCTATAAGGTCACGGAAGCATGGGACGAACAAGGAACGGCCACGGTGCCGATCGGCTCGCCGATCGCATGTTCGGAAATGTTGGTGCTGAACGAACAGGGCCGATTGCAGCCGGACTGGGTTCCAGGCGAGCTGTGGATTGCTGGCAACGGTGTAGCCTCCGGCTATGTGAATTTGCCGGAGCAGACTTCTTCTAAGTTCCGGCCGCATCCGTTCCGGGAAGGGGAAACCGTGTATAGAACCGGCGACCTGGTACGCCGCTTGCCTGATGGAAATTTGGAGTTTTTGGACCGGATCGACAGTCAGGTCAAGCTGCGGGGCTACCGGATTGAATTGGGCGAAATCGAAAGCAGGCTGCTGGATTGCGCGAGCGTCAAGGAAGCGTTTGTAGCACTTATCGAGAATGATGGTGCGCCATATTTATGCGCTTATATCGTAGCGGAGCAAACCGAAGAGCAGGCAAGCGTGCGGCGCCAACTGGCAGGCAAGCTGCCGCCATTCATGATTCCCGCCGCATTTGTGCAGTTGGAGAATCTGCCGCTCAACGCAAATGGCAAAGTGGACAAAAAACGACTGCCTCAACCGGAGCGCGCATTAGACGTTACGGAGCGCACGGTTCCGTATCAAGCGCCGGCTACTGATACGGAAGTCCTTGTGGCAGGACTATGGCAAGAAGTACTTCATACGGGGCATGTTGGCGCGCTTGATCACTTCTTTGAGCATGGGGGTCATTCCCTGAAGGCGGCAGCATTGAGTTCGGCGATCTACAAGCATTGCCGGGTACGCATGCCGCTTCAGGAAATTTTCAAGCAGCCGACTGTCAGAGAGCAGGCGGCCTGGATCGACAGGGCTGCCAAGGAAGATTACGAACCTGTTGTGGGGGCGCCAAAAGCCGCATCCTATCCGCTCAGCCCGCCGCAGCGGCGCATGTTTTTGGCGGAAAGCATGGCTGATATCGGCCTAACTTATCATATTCCGCTGACGCTTAAACTGTCGGGCGAGGTAGATGAGACCAGGATCGGATCAGCACTCAGGAAGTTAATCGAAAGGCATGAACCATTGCGGACTTCCTATCACTGGATCGATGGCGCTGCAGCCCAGATCGTGCACGATTCGGTCGACTTTGTACTGCAATCAGCGGAGCTTGTGGAGATGCCGCTGCAGGAATGCTTGAGAGAGTTTTTCCGGCCGCTTGAGCTTACCGCAGCGCCGCTGCTCTCCGCATGTTATTGTCGGCCCCAGTTGGGAGGAGCGGAGGCCTACCTGCTGCTAAACATCCACCACATTGCGGCGGACGGCATATCCGTCAAGCTGCTGCTGGAGGAGTTGACCGATTTGATCGATGGTGCGGAACTTGCGCCCTTGGCTCTGCATTACAAAGATTATGCCCTTTGGCAGGAACAACAGTCCGGCTCAAATCGGGCCTGGGCAAGCCGGGCATTTTGGACGGAGCAGCTCGCAGAACCGCCGGCGCCGCTCGATATGCCGATAGATCGCCCGCGCGGTGATCGTCAAACATTTGCAGGCGATACCTATACGTTCCGCATTCGGGCAGCCCTCGTAGCACAGCTAAAAGAAATGGCCACAAGCGCCGGTGCGAGCTTGAACAGTCTGCTTTTTGCAGCTTACGCGCTGTTGCTTAAGGGAACGACGCAACAGTCGGAATTTGCTATCGGTTCTTTGGCAGCAGGTCGAACGCATCCAGACACAGCCCGGATGATCGGCATGTTCAACCAGTTTCTTCCGATTCGGATGCGGGTGGCGGATGATCTTCCGATTCTGGCTTTTGTCGCTGAGACCCATGGACGTTTGCTTGCTGCTTACGAGCATGGCGATGTCAGCTTCGAGCATATGATGGAAGTGGCCGGTTATCCACATGACCCATCGCGCAACCCGCTGTTCGATACGATGCTGATCGTGCACAATCAATTTGAAAACGAGAAACTGGCGGCGTATGGCGACGGCTGGAGTATGGAGCCTATGCCCTTCAATCACGGAACATCCAAGCTGGACTTCAAGCTTGATCTGTACAGTGACGGTGAAGGGGGTCTGCGGGGAGAGCTGGAGTATAATACGGGATTGTTTAATAAAGACACGATGGAGCGGTTGGCGGATCGGCTGGTTTACATTTTGGCGCAAACGGCAGCTAGTCCCGATCTGATCTGTGACGATGTCATAATGGTGACGCCTGCCGAAGAAGCGGCTTATGCGTCATGGAATGATACAGAATATCCATACCCGGCGGAGAAGACGATTCACGGATGGTTCGCCGAGTCAGCTCGGCGGTGGCCGGACCTCCCGGCGGTGCGGTCTGCCGAAGGGGCGCTGACGTACGGGGAGCTGAATAACCGGGCCGAACGCATGGCTGCTGTGCTGAGAAGTAAAGGGGTTACAGTCGAGACGATTGTGCCGATTGCCGCTCAGCGCTCGTTGTCCATGATGATTGCGATCATGGCGGTGCTCAAAGCGGGAGGGGCCTACTTGCCAATCGACCCTGAGCATCCGCCCGAGCGGACCCGAAGCATTCTGGAGGATAGCGGAGCAAGACTGCTACTGGCTGGAGCCAAGTGGATGCCAACACTTCCAGCCTTCCAGGGAGAAACGCTTGATCTGGACGAGCTTGCGACTGCCACTGCATCAGAGCTGCCGAAAGACGAAGAAGAAATGGACCTGTGGCCTCAATCGGGACCCAGAAATTTGGCGTATGTCATTTATACGTCAGGTTCCACCGGCAAACCCAAAGGCGTTATGGTGGAGCACCAGGCGGCGATCAACCGGCTGAACTGGATGCAGACGGCTTATCCACTGAATGAGCACGACGTTATATTGCAAAAAACGCCGATCACGTTTGACGTTTCCGTGTGGGAGCTGTTCTGGTGGAGTTTTGCCGGCGCTTCGCTATATTTACTGGGGCCCGGCGGGGAGAAGGAGCCGTCTATCATGCTGCGTACGATTGAGCAGCAGGGCATTACAGTTATGCATTTTGTACCATCTATGCTGGGTGTCTTCCTGAACTATGCAGCGGAGAGCGGAAGAGGCGGCGAGCTTTGTTCCCTGCGATATGTATTTGCGAGCGGCGAAGCGCTCAAGCCTGCGCATGTCACAGGTTTTTACAGCCTGATGAAGCGCAGTGGAGGCCAATGCCAACTCATTAATCTGTACGGTCCGACGGAAGCTACGGTTGATGTCAGCTATTATGATTGCCCGGAGGCCTGTGAGAATACAATTCCGATTGGCAAGCCAATCCATAACATTCAGCTTTACATTGTGGACGAGCGGATGAAACTGCAGCCGATTGGCACGTCCGGTGAGCTATGCATAGCGGGTGCCGGTCTTGCGCGCGGCTATCACAACAGGCCGGATTTGACGAAGCAAAGCTTTGTTCCGAATCCGTTTACCGCAGGAGAAAAGCTGTACCGTACCGGGGACCTTGCAAGGTGGCTGCCGGATGGCAATCTTGAATATTTGGGACGCATTGACCATCAGCTCAAGCTGCGCGGTCTTCGCATCGAATGCGGCGAGATCGAGCATGCACTGCTGTTGCAGACGGAAGTTCGCGATGCCATCGTAACGGCGGTGACGGACCCTGCGGGAGAGCCGGCACTTTGTGCATATCTCGTGACAGCGGTTGGGGAGATGCCGGGAGAAGCTAACCTACGGGCCGCACTTAAGGAATTGCTGCCGGAGTATATGATTCCTTCGTATTTTGTTGCTATGGAAGCTTTTCCGTTAAGTCCGAGCGGCAAGACCGACCGCGGCCACCTGCCGCTACCTCGGTTCGCAGAATCGGCGGCTTGCGGCGAGGCACCGGCTACAGTGACAGAGCAGCGGCTGGCTCAGCTTTGGTGTGAGGTCCTCGGTCTGGCAGTAGGCGGGCCGGACGACACAGCGACGATCGGGAGAGAAGCTCATTTCTTCCAATTGGGCGGCCATTCCTTACGTGCAGCACAGCTTGCGGGCTTGATCGAGCAGCGTTATGAAGCAGCGTTTGCGATGAAGGATGTGTTCGATGCTCCCCTGCTGCGGGAAATGGCGGCACGCATCGACAATGCAGCTGCTAAGCGAACCGTGGTAATTCCCCGGACAGAAAGCCGGCCGTTCTACCCGTTGTCACTCGCGCAGAACAGACTGTTTGTACTGCAGCAGCTTTATCAGGGCAGCACGGCTTACAATCTTCCGCTTGCTATAAACCTGAAGGGCAAGCTTGATCAGGACATGCTTCGCAAGGCGATTCAAGGGCTCATCGACCGCCATGAACCGCTGCGCACCAGCTTTGACTGGATAGATGGCAAACCAGTGCAGCGTGTTGAGGAACGTGTACCGTTTGAACTCGCTGTATGTGACTTGACGGATGCAGTGGACTTGGATACGTTCGCGCTCGGGGTCATTCGCCCGTTCGATTTACGAAAGGCACCGTTAATTCGGGCGTATCTTGCGACAGACGGCGAGAGTCGGCATATACTGCTGCTGGATATTCATCACATTGTTGCAGACGGCGTATCCATGAATGTCATGGCACGCGATTTCGAGCAGCTGTATCGTGGCAACTCCTTACAACCTCTGCCCATTCAATTTAAGGATGTGGCCGTATGGCAGCAGGATTGGATGGCTTCGGAGGCGAGAAAGGAGCAAGAGCAATATTGGGCGACCCGGTTAACAGGTACGCTTCCTATGCTGCAACTGCCGATCGATTATCCCCGTCCGTCTGAACAGAACTTTAAAGGTGCCAAGCTATCGCTACCGATTCCATTGGAGCTTGCCCAGCGCACCTCGGCGGCGGCGGAGCAATGGGACGTAACGCCATTTCATATCTGGCTTGCGGCCTACCATACGTTACTGCATCTGATGACGGGGCAGGACGATTTGATTGTCGGTACGCCGATTGCCGGCCGCTTCCACCCTGCAACCGAATCTCTGGTTGGCATGTTTGTCAATACGCTACCGATTCGAAGCCATCCATCCGGCGAACTGCCATTTAGAGCATTCGTAGAGCAGCTCAAAGACACAATGCTTGCGGCACTGGATAACGGTTTGCTTCCGTTTGAGCATATGGTGACGATGCTGGATGTGCCGCGCGACCTGAGCCGCAATCCGCTGTTTGACACGATGTTTGTCATGCAGCATATGGAGGCCGGACAAGCGGTGGCTGACGCTTTGCAATTTGAGGTGAAAGTGCCGGACAGTCGCGTATCAAAGCTGGACTTGACGTTTGAGATTGTGAATCAGGGTGTTAAAGGCGCGACCTTGACGATTGAATATACAACGTCGCTGTTTAAAGAAGACAGCATACGTAGAATGGCGGAATGGTATTTCCGTATTATTGACCTTGCATTGGCTGAGCCGGAACGGCCACTCGGAGGGATTGGGCTGTTAACCCCCGCGGCTGCAGCGGCCCAGAGCGGAGCGTTCAATCGCACGGTCGTGCCGTATGCAAGCAAGGATACCGTAGAGATTCACCTCGAAAGACAAGCGGCGGAAACGCCGCATGCCGTTGCGATTACATCGCAGGAAGGAACATTGACGTATGCGGAAATGAACCGGAGGTCGAACCGGTTGGCGCATGCACTCAGAAAGCAGGGTGTCAAGCGTGAAGAGCGGGTAGCCGTCATGATGGATCGCAGTCTGGAGATGATGATTGCCATCTTCGGTGTGTTGAAGGCGGGCGGAGCTTATGTGCCTGTTGCGCCCGGCTTGCCTCAGGAGCGAATTCGCTACATGCTGGACAATTCGGGAGCCAAGCTCGTCTTGACGAAGGGCAAAGCCCCTGAAGAGCTGGATACGTTCCTGCCATTTATGGACGTTCACGAGGCGCTGGCACTGGTATCGGACGACTTTCCTGTGGAGAAGCTGCATGATTCACGTTCGCTTGCTTATGTGCTGTATACCTCTGGATCAACCGGACAGCCGAAGGGCGTCATGATCGAGCATCATTCCGTCATCAACAGGATCGGCTGGATGCAGAAGCAATACGGACTGGACTCAAGCGGAGTCATTATGCAAAAAACGCCGATTACCTTTGATGTATCAGTCTGGGAACTGTTCTGGTGGAGCTTTGCGGGAGCCAAGCTGGTTCTGCTGCCTCCCGGCGGCGAGAAGGACCCTGCGCTTGTAGCAGATACAATCGAGCAGCATGGCGTAACGACGATGCATTTTGTGCCATCCATGCTGCATCTGTTCCTGCAGAATCCTGTTCTGCTGCGCGGCGATGCCAGGCTGGAGAGTCTGCGACATGTGTTCGCTAGCGGAGAAGCACTTACTGCGGATCAGGTGCGGCGGTTCCGCGAACGGATTGGTGTTCCGTTCAATGCCAGACTCGTGAACTTATACGGCCCAACCGAAGCGACGGTTGACGTTTCCTATTACGATTGCTCTGACGATGATATTCCGATCAACGATATTTCGTTCAATGTACCGATTGGCAAGCCGATCGACAATATTTCACTTTATATCGTGAGTGAAGCGATGAAGCTCCAGCCTGTTGGGATTGCTGGGGAACTATGCATATCCGGCGCAGGTCTGGCGCGGGGGTATATCGGCCGGCCCGATTTGACCGAAGAAAAATTCGTCGATAATCCTTTTGCGGCGGGCAGTCTGATGTATCGGACAGGTGATCTTGCCAGATGGCTGCCTGATGGAACGATCGAATATTTAGGCCGAATCGACCATCAGGTAAAAATAAGAGGCCAGCGCATCGAATGCGGGGAAATTGAGCATGTGCTGCTCGGGCATCCAGCGGTTTCAGAAGCTGTCGTCATGAAGCGGGACGCCACAAGCGGAAGCGAATATTTATGCGCGTACATCGTTTGCTCCGAACCTGTTAACCATCAGGAACTGCTGGAATTCGCAGCGCTTCACCTTCCGGATTATATGGTTCCGCAGATCTTGGTGGAACTGCCAGCTATGCTGCTGTCTCCAAACGGCAAAATCGACCGCAAGGAGCTGCCGGAACCGGAGTGGACAGCGGATAACGGCACCCCCATTGTCGAGGCGGAGAGTGATATCGAACTGGAGATTACAGCCGTATGGCGCGATATCCTGCAAAGAGATGACTTCGGCATTCATCATCGTTTCTTCGATGTGGGAGGAGAATCGCTGCTGCTGGTACGAGCGCATCAACAGCTAGAGGAGTTGTATCCTGGCGCTCTCAGCGTAACGGATTTGTTCACCTATCCTACGATCGCATCGCTTGCGGCTTACCTGGAGTCGAGAAATCGTGAGCTCGCGAGCTGGAGCTGGTGCGGTCTGCCTGTGGCAGACGACTGCCTCAGTAACAGTTATGTTGCGGAGCGTATGGGTAGTATTCAGTTCCAACTAGACACGGCGGTTGCAAAAGGGCTTGCGGAACTTGCGGCATCTTGCGCGGTGGCCGTTGAAGCAGCCGCGTATGCCGTATATATGTACTTCTGGCGCGGCGAATCCGGCATAAGCCGGCTTGTTCTACCGGCGTTGACGGACATCGGGCTGATTGCTCCGAAGGAAATCGACTTTGCGGAGGTTCGCGATTTCGATACGCTGCT
Organism: Paenibacillus solani; assembly: GCF_001277345.1. Taxonomy (GTDB): domain Bacteria; phylum Bacillota; class Bacilli; order Paenibacillales; family Paenibacillaceae; genus Paenibacillus_AQ; species Paenibacillus_AQ solani. Next base: position 2,220,820 of record NZ_LIUT01000001.1, on the reverse strand, counting down.
GCAGCATGCTGCTAAACGGGTGAGCGCGGGAGATAGCTATACCATACGGCAAATCAGAAAGCAGCAGCAAGCTGAAGCGGGATTTACCTTGTTCCCGTTATTTGCAGGCGCAGCGCAGCACGACTTCAAGGAACGGGAGGCGCTATTCGAACGATTCGATGTTGTGCTGTATATGAATTGCGATGCCGCACCAAGTGAGGCAGAGGTGTCTGAGCTTGGCGGGTTATGGATATACGATGCCCGGCGCATTAGCAAAGAAGCGGTGCTCAATTGGGCTTCCACGTACCTGGAGCTGCTGTCGAGCGTGGTCGAGCAATATCGCGCTGTAGTCGATAACACTGACTCGGGGACGTAGCACGGACAAGCGGGGTTGTCCAAAACCTGAACATCATCGGACAGAGGTTGTTTAAATAAGTTCTCATTGATAAGAAAACCCCTCGAAGCCAAATTCAATGCTGAACAACCGCGATTCTGAGATAGATGACAGAAGGAAGAAAGGAGTTTTTCTGTGAAAAAAGTGTTGTCCATGATAGGGAATATCGCACTATATCTCGGAGTTTTTTATGCGCTGCTCTATCTGCTTCGCTCTACTTACAACTATGAAGTGACGCTGTCCTTCGCCAAGTTTCTGGATCGCAACCCGGCCATGTTTATGGCCGTTCTCTTCACACTGATTACGCTCGTGTACATGCTCATCTTTCGAATCAAAGGATGGATCTGGCCCCATGCAGAGAAAAGTCTGTTTCGCGCGTCGGGCTTCAAACGGCTGAGGGCCTCGCGCGTAATGCTGATGATTGGCCTGGGCCTTGCCGGAAGCTTGTTTAGCATCGGCCTTATCGTCATTGACGATATTGCACGGCAATTTCCGTCCATACCCGCGCTGGTCGACGATTCGATCAGGGGGGATTCGATCTGGTACGTCATTCTGGGTGCCGGTCTGATTGGTCCGGCATATGAAGAAATATTGTTCAGGGGCCTCATTTTCAACGAGCTTCGCAGGGTTATGCCGGTTTATATTGCCTTGTTGCTGCAAGCCGCGGCTTACGCTTACTTCCAACCAAGCATGGCGCTTTCGGTCATCAGTATCGGTTCGGGTCTGATTTACGGAGCGCTGTATCTGCGCACTGGGTCGCTGTGGGCGCCTATTTTGGTACAGAATACGACCATGGGGACAATCTTTTTATTTAAATACATCGGTTTCTACGAATGGTTTGGCAAGCTGGGCGATGTTTGGCTGTATATCATCACTGTGCTTTGTCTAGCTGCGTTGATTGGAGGTACCGTCTATGTCTGGCGGACCTCCGGCAACGGCGGCATTGGTGTACGCGCAGGTCAAGGATTGCCGGATGACGCTCAGTCCGATAGCACAAAAGGGGGGCTGACCGTATGAAGGCATGGGGAATGATGCTGGCTCGCGTGGCTGTTGTTATCGGCCTCTATTTTGCATGGTTTATTGCCGCACAGAAATTATTTTTTAATTATGTTTATCCCAGAAGCACGTGGTTTGAGCAGAATACGGTAACCGTCATTATTTTGAACGATATGGTGGGTTTGCCGCTCATGCTGCTGGCCTGGAAATTTATATTCAAAGAAAATCTGTTTAAGGCGGCTAAGTTCCGTGTGATGGACGGCAAATCGGTAGCAATAGCTTTATGGATCGGGCTTGGAGCCGGCCTGTTTACGGTCGCATTCTCCCGCCTTCCTGCCATTGCATCGGACAAGTACAAGTTCTTTGAATTGTTTGATTACCTGAACCGTGCAGAATGGTATGTGTTTCTGGTCTTTCTGATTCTCGGAAATATTTACAAAGAGACGTTGTTTAGAGGCATTCTGATGAATGAGTTCAGACGGGTACTCCCGGTATGGATGGCGATTGTGATTCAGGGTGTGCTGTACGGGGCGTTGTTCTTTCTCGGAGATATTCCACTGTCATTGTACGGCTTTCTTGGCGCAGTTATTTTTGCACTCTTGTATGTCTGGTTTAAATCCATCTGGGCGCCGATTGCTGCGCAGATCGCCTGTCAGGGCAGCCAGTATCTGCTATGGCATTACGGGCCAAAGACGACGGACGTAACTCTCATGTCCATCGTGATGGCTGTGGCAGCTGCGATGATAGCAGTTGGCATATTCCTTGCGGTCAAGCATCGATCATCGATTACCGTTCCGCCGTCTTCCGAGGCGGTGACGCCGACGTGAAGGGATTGCGGATAGCTGGAAATACCGTCTTATATTTGGTCATTTATGCGGTAATTGTGATGCTTGTCAATCAAGTCCTTTACAACTGGGTCAGCGATCCGGGGCTGAAAGACTGGATTAGAGCCAATTCCGGCATTGTGCTGATCGTATCCAATATAATCGTGCTTGCGATCTATCTTCCACTTCTTCGCTGGCAAAAGATTACGCTAAAGGATTTGGGATTTGTTCCTACGCATGGCAGATCGCTTCTGCTGTCCGCAGGGACAGGCATCTGGCTCGGCTTGTTTATCGCCGTTTTTACTCGCCTTCCATGGGTAAAAGCGACCTTTCCGGCCATTTCGGATCTGGTCGCTTTTGTTGCTGGCGGCAGCCTGATCATTTTTGTGATCGGCAGCCTGCTGCTGGGGTCTTTACTTGAAGAATGGCTGTTCAGAGGAATGCTGTTCCATACGCTCAGTCAACGTCTTTCGGTTCTGTGGACAGTTCTGCTCCAGGCCGTATTGTTCGGCGCGGTATTTATGAATGTGACGGTTGGCGCATTTGCAGCGCTAGGTGCGATTATTTACGGCGTCGTCCGCGCAGGCTCGAATTCGCTTTGGGGGTCGCTGGCGGCTCATGTGTGCAGCACAGGCACCTTGTATATCGTACTGCGATGGGCGGACGATTGGCAGTCCGGTATGCTTGGATTATTAGCCCTGATCAGCGGACTCGGCATCGCGGCGCATGTATTGCTTCTGCTTCGCGGCAGCAGCGGCAGAGCGGTAAAAGAACAGAACGTCAGTGATTTCATTACTAGCTAGGAGGGAAGGACGCCATGTTTCAACTGGATTTGCTGGACACCAAAAAGGACACATCCACGCGGAAGCGCCCGAGCGGGGGCTCCATCTCCAAAGTTTCCCTCAAGGATATTGCTATTGTCGGAATATCCGCCAAGCTGCCGCGCGCGGAATCACACGAAGCCTTCTGGGAGCTTCTACGAAGTGGCAAGGACCTGGTAGGCGAGTTTCCGGATTCGCGTAAAGAGGAATTAAAGCCGTATTTGCGCCGCATGAAGGCTCAATACGGTTCTATTTCCTTTTTTGACGGCGCGTATATCGAGGATATCTCAAGTTTTGACTATTCATTTTTCCGACTTTCGCCCAAGGAAGCATCACTGATGAGTCCGGCTCAGCGTCTGTTCCTGCAGACCGCCTGGGGCGCGCTTGAGAATGCGGGATACGGTGGAGATGCACTGAATGGTTCGCGCACCGGCGTCTTTATCGGTTATAACGGCGATTCGCTTCATGATTACAAGCGAATTATCGAAACGCTGAACCCGGACGCCTTGTCCATGGCAGCGCCCGGCAATCTGAGCTCCATCATTCCAAGCCGAATTTCATATCTGCTTAATTTACGTGGACCGGCGATCAGCGTGGACACAGCTTGTTCCTCCTCCCTGGTTGCGGTCCATCTGGCATGCCAATCGATCCGGAGCGGCGAATGCGAGGCGGCGATTGCCGGCAGCGTCAAAATTAATGTGCTACCGCTGGATACCGGCATACGTCTTGGCATCGAGTCAAGCGACAACCGGGCCAGAACGTTCGACGCCTCGGCGGACGGCACGGGCATCGGCGATGGTGTAGTTGCGCTGCTCTTGAAGCCGCTCTCCCGTGCACAGGAGGACGGCGACCCTATTTATGCCGTCATCAAAGGCAGCGCGATGAATCAGGACGGCAGCTCGGTTGGCATCACCGCCCCAAACGCCCTCGCACAGGAAGACGTCATTGCACGCGCCTGGCAGGATGCGGATATTGATCCTGAAACGGTGACGTATATGGAGGCGCACGGTACAGGGACCTCGCTGGGCGATCCGATCGAAATCGATGGACTGACGCGCGCTTTCAGAAGATATACCGATAAACGACAATTTTGTGCTATCGGTTCTTTGAAAACAAACATCGGCCATCTCGACCATGCCGCCGGCATTGCAGGGCTGCTCAAGGCGATCCTGTCGCTTGTCCACAAGCAGCTTCCGCCCACGCTGCATTACCGCTCTCCGAACCGCAATATTTCGTTTGTAGAATCGCCCGTTTATGTCAATGATGAATTGACACCTTGGGAGACGGACGGCGAAATAAGAAGATGTGGCGTAAGCGCGTTCGGCATGAGCGGGACCAATTGCCATGTTGTGCTGGAGGAGGCTCCTGCCCCGGTACCTTCGGATCATTCAGACAGGGTGGAGTTGTTCTGCTTATCCGCCCACAGCATGACCGCACTGGAGCAGCTCGTTCTGCTGATGCGGAATTGTGCTATGCAGCATCGGGACGATGCGAGCTGTAATCTGGCCGACCTTTGCTACACCTTGGCCGTGGGCCGGGGAGACCATCGGTATCGACTGGCGATTGTGGTAAGCAGCTGGGAAGAATTAGCTCAGACCTTGCAAGCCGCGGCTGCAAGCGGTCTTACCGGCCTTACGCAGCCGAACGTCCTCTTTGGAACGGCTGATTCAGCTACGGCCAGTAATATACGGCAGCAGACCGTTTCTAACGGGCGGGAATTGGAAGCGTTGGAGCTGGGTCAATGTTACGTGGGCGGATACGAAATCGACTGGAAGGCAATCTACTTAGGGCAGCGCCGAAAGCGATTGTCGCTTCCTACATATCCCTTCGATTCTCTCCATTGCTGGGTGGAAGAGGGGAGCGCTGGATCGGTACTTCATACGCCATTTGCAGCCTGGAGTGGATACACCCTTGGTGAAGATATCCCAGAGGAGCTCCAGCAGGAAATGAACGAAACCTTCGCCAGGTGGCAGACCGAGCTGGAGCGAGGCGGCGGGGTGAACAGTCAGCGCCGCCGCAGCGTTGCGTTAACTGGGGAGCCTTCCGGCCTGGAATGGGAGCAGCGTGTAGCAGATGTCTGGGGAGAGCTGCTAGGTTATGACCAATTGACCGCGGATGTCGGTTTTTATGAGCTGGGCGGAGATTCCATTATCGCGCTCAAAATTGTAAACCGGCTCAGCGAGCTTGCAGGCGTTCGCATTCAAGCGGCCGATTTGCTGAGCCATGCTGATCTGCCTTCATTTACAGCGCTGATTGAGCGACGGGTCAAGGAGAGCAGCGCGGTGACAGCGCAAGAAACGACCGCCCAGCACGATGGACAAGGTGCTGATATTGGAACCAGCGAACACGTGGCGAACGTCAATCATGACAGACCAGCGATGAACGGCGGACGTGAAGGACAAGCTCCAGCAGGTACTCTTGACAGGGAAATGGGTGTCAGTGCTGACGAGCAATCCGTTGACGGGGGGCATCGCGGGCAAGCGATTGTCGGTAACCATGACGGGAAAATGGCTGACGGTGCTGGTGACAAGCGTGCTGCAGGTGATCTTAATGGCGTATTAGGGGTGGACAGCGAGCAAGACGGTCTTTTGACGGGCCAAGCGGCAGCTGGCGCTCATGACAGTCAAGCGGCGACCAGCGTGAATGAGGGTTCAGGAGCTTCAAGCTCTTTGTCCGGTGAAAAGCTGGAGCCAATTCCAAAAGCGGCCCCGCAAGATCATTATCCGGTATCATCGCCGCAAAAACGTATGTACTTGCAGCAGCAGGCGATCCCGGATGATCGAAGCTACAATTTGCCCGAATTGCTGCACTTGGATGGGGCTATTAATGCAGACCGACTGGAGGCTGTCCTGCAAGCCATCGTGGAACGTCATGAGACACTTCGCACCACCTTTCACGTCATCGACGGAGAGATCAGGCAGCGTATTCACGAGGCTATTCCTTTTCGCTTGGTACGCATGGAAGTCGATGAGACGGAAGTGGACAGCGTGCTGCAAAGCTTATTTCGGCCTTTCCTGCTTGATACAGCTCCGCTGCTCCGCGCAGCCTTGCTCACGATAGGGCCGGAGCGGAATGTTCTGTTTCTTGATATGCATCATATTGCATCTGATGGCATGTCTGCGGGCATTCTCCTATCCGATATGATGACTTTATATCAGGGCGGTTCGTTGCCGCCGCTGACGCTGCAATATAAGGATTATGCGGTATGGCAGGAGAGAAGGCCGCAATCCGGAGATGCCGAACGATATTGGCGCGAGCAATGCCGGGGAGACTGGCCGCTGCTTACGCTCCCGACCGATGCCCCGCGACCTTCCGTCAAAGGCAGTCGCGGCGAAACGTTCGATGTGTACGTTGAGGCGGGTTTGTTGACGGCAGTGCGCAGCTTAGCGGCTGAGTCGGACACGACTCTGTTTAACGTACTGTTGTCGGTATATTACACTTTCCTCGCCCACTATACAGGGGCCGAGGACATTGCCGTCGGCACACCGATTGCGGGACGGAACAGGCGCGAGCTTGAAGCAATCGCAGGCATGTTCACAGGCACGCTGGCGCTGCGCGCATATCCGTGCACGGACAAGCCATTTAGAACCTTTTTGTCCGAAGTAAAAGAGATAACGACTGGGGCTTACGCTCACGCCGATTATCCATTTGAGGAAATCGCACAGTGGATCGACAGAAGGGACGCCAGCCGGAGTCCGCTGTTTGACACGATGTTCATCATGCAAAATCTGGGTATTCCAAACGCTTCGTCAGAGGGATTGTCATATCGCCATGAGCGCTTTGAGCATGGCACGGCTAAATACGATTTGATGATTCAGGCGGTGGAGATTGGCGCGGAACTGCGGCTTGTCGTGGAATATAATGCCGATTTGTTTCACCGGGCGACAGCCGAGCGGTTCATGAAGCATTATGTGCAGCTGCTGCGCAGCGTCACACTCCGTCCAAAAGTCACGCTCGGCGAAGCGGAAATGCTGACAGAGGAGGAGCGCCGGCACATACTCGCACTGGGGAGACGCGAAGCGGACTTTCCGCCGCCTCACTGTCTGCACGATTGCTTCAAGGAACAGGCGGCGGCCGTTCCTGATCTGCCGGCCATATCTTGCGGCGGTGAATCCATGACCTACATAGAGCTGGATCGCCGCACCGATGCGCTGGCGCGAACTTTGTGCACCAAAGGTGTAGGACGCGGCAGCGTAGTCGGCATCATGGCAGAACGCTCCATCCCTATGCTGACCGCTATGCTCGCCGTTATGAAAGCGGGAGGCGCTTATATGCCTGTAGATCCGCATTATCCCGAGGAGCGCATCCGCTATATGCTCCAGGATAGCGGTGCGGAGCTGGTATTTACGGACGGCGCGCGTTGCGGAGCAGCGGACGTCTTGCCTGCCTCCTTGGAGGTGCTGGATATTGCGGATAAGGCACTGTTTGCCGGTGGAGAGGATGCCTTTGTCCCATTACCGCAGGATGCAACCGATCCAATGTATATCATCTATACCTCGGGTTCTACGGGTCAGCCGAAGGGCGTCATTGTGCCGCACACCAGTTTCTACAATTTCGGACACTCGCTCAGGACATTTTTTGAGGGGCAATACGGCCAGGGAGACCGCTGCCTCAGTCTCACCAATATTTCTTTTGACGTCAGCGTAGCAGAACTGTTTATGCCGCTTATGTTCGGCGCTTGCACAGTGCTTTACCCGGAACCGAAATTGCTTGATCCGCGGCGAATTGCCGAAGTGATTACGGAAGAGCGAATTACATTTGCTTATTTGCCGCCGTCCTTGCTGAAAGAGGTTGCTCGGCTGCTGGAGCAATCGGTTTCCGAGATAACGCTCGACAAAATGCTCGTAGGGGTAGAGCCGATCCAAGATGAAACGCTAGAGCTGTATACGAAGCTTAATCCTGAGATCCGGATTATGAACGGCTACGGCCCGACGGAGGCGACGGTTTGCTCCAATATGTACGTTTATAAGCCGGGCGCTTATCGTGGCGGCTATGTGCCGATTGGCGGGCCGATGCATAATGTCGAAATTTATATATTCGGCTATGGCGGTCAGCTTGCCCCTATCGGTTCAGTCGGAGAGTTATATATTGCCGGCAGCGGACTTGCCGACGGTTATGTGAACAAGCCGGATATGACAGCTGAGCGTTTCTTACCGCATCTGTACCATGAGGGCCGCTTCATGTATCGTACTGGCGATATTGCAAAATGGCTGCCGGACGGCAACGTGATGTATGTGGAACGGGCCGACCAACAGGTCAAAATCAGAGGCGTGCGGATTGAAATGAACGAGATTCAATCACAACTGATGTCCCTTCCGGACGTGGAGGATGTGGTTGTGGTCGTCCGCGAGCAGGCAAGCGGCGATAAGGAGCTGTGCGCGTACGTGGTTACTTCGGATAAACTCCCTTCGCGAGAATGGCGAAGAAAGCTGAAAGACAAGCTGCCGGAGGCGATGATTCCCGCCTATATCACAGCAATTGATTCGATACCGCTAACGCCGAACGGGAAAGTGGACCGGCGCGCCTTGCCGGAGCCGGCATTCGATTTTCGGGAGCGGGGACAGCCGGAGCTGCCGCGTGATGAGATGGAACAGCGTGTCGCCGTTGTTTGGGAGGAAGTACTGGGTAATACGGCCGGGCCAATCGGCATTCACGATGACTTTTTTGAGCTTGGCGGCCACTCCTTGAAAGCTGCCGTACTGGCTGGCAAGCTGCAGCAGATGACGGGGGCCATGGTTCCGCTCAGCGTTATATTCGAGCTTCCCTCCATTGCGGAATTGGCTGCCTCGCTGAAGGAGCGGGACGGCGCCACAGCGACGGCCGAACCGATCCCGAAGGCAGAGCGCCGCGAGTGGTATCCGATGTCGCACGCCCAGCATCGCCAATATATGATGCAGATGCTGGCCGGAGACGCCACCATGTATCATGTTCCGTTTGCGCTCCGCCTACAGGGCAGGCTGGATGTGGCGAGACTGGAACACGCGTTTACGGCACTGATCGGCCGCCACGAAAGCTTGCGGACGACCTTCCATATGACAAATGAAGAATTCAGCCAAGTGATTCATCCACCGTATTCGTTCAAGCTGGACGTACTGGACCTTGCAGTGTTGACAGGCGATGAAGTGGTACCGGAAGCAACAATGGACGCTACCGAAGTAACAAGGCTAATGGAAGTCTTCCAGCACCCGTTTCATCTGGACAAGCTGCCATTACTGCGGGCGGGGCTTCTGCGGGTGAATGAGGAAAATCATCTGCTGCTGCTGGATGTTCATCACATTATTACGGACGGAGTATCCTCCAGCTTGCTGGTGAATGAGCTGTCACAGCTGTATGCCGGACAATCGCTGCCGGAGCTGCGTGTGCAATACAGCGATTATGCGGTGTGGCAGGAAGCCGGGTTTGCAAATGCTGCTTATGCTGAGCATGAGCGGTACTGGATGGATATCTTCGAAGGCAAGCTTCCTGTGCTGGAGCTGCCGACAGATTGGCCGCGGCCATCTCTGCCGAGCTATAAGGGCCGGCGAATATCATTCCAGCTGGACGCGCAGACAACAGCCGCTGCGCGAAAACTGACGAGGGAAGCGAAAACAACGCTGTATACGGTGCTGCTGGGAGCTTTTGCCGCTATGTTGGCCAAATACAGCGGACAGGCCGAAGTGATTGTGGGTACACCCGCCGCCGGCAGAGATCATGCCGATACACATGGAATGATCGGCATGTTCGTCAATACACTGGCGCTGAGAACGAGGCCGGAGAGAGACAAGACGGTACAAACCTATATGGCGGAGCTGCATAACCATGTTGTAGATGCACTTTCGCGCCAGACATACCCTTTCGAGGAGCTGGTCGAAGGGCTGAAGGCAGACAGGGATAGAAGCCGTAATCCATTGTTTGATGTCATGTTTGTCTTGCAAAATATGGACCAGGCGGGAATGGAAGCAGGCGGTTTAGTCTTTGACGAGATACCGTTCGAGACGGGAACAAGCAAGTTCGACCTGACTTTGGAAGCGGTGGAGCGGCAAGAGATAATCGAGCTTCAACTGGAATACGCAACGGATTTATTTCAAGAGGAAACCGCGCGCCGCATGGCGGAGAGCTATACCGTACTCGTGCGGGAGATGTGCAAATCACAGGATCGCACGATCGGCGAGCTTGAGCTGATGAGTGAAAGCGAGCGGGACCAATTGCTGGCTCTGTTGGCCGGAGGAAGCATGCCGGTACAGGCTGCGAGCAGAGAGGGGAGCGAAGACAGGATGGAATTTCGAGCTGAGAAAGGCATGACTCAACGGCAAGGAGACGCGGTGGCGGCTTCCGTGCAAACAACAGTGGAATGGACAGGGTTTGTCCAGGAAGTGGAGCGCCAGGCGGCACGCACGCCGGATGCGGCAGCGATTCAATTCGGCGCGGAGACGGTAACGTACGCTGAGTTGAACGAACGTGCGAATCGGCTTGCCCATTCCTTGCGAGCGAAGGGTGTAGGGCCTGAGCGTATTGTCGCGCTGATGGCGTCCCGCAGCCCACTGCTGCTAGTTGCCATTTTGGGTATTCTGAAAGCCGGAGGGGCATATGTCGCTATTGATCCCGCTTACCCGAAAGAGAGGATCGACTGGATGCTTGAGGATTGCGGTGAAGCGCTACTGCTGACGGAGAAGGCATATGCAGGAGTTGTAACGCGAGCCGTTGCCGAGTGGTATCTGGACGATCCAGAGCTGTATGCGGCGGACAGAGGCAATCCGGAGTGTGTCCATAAGCCTGACCATTTGGCGTATGTGCTGTATACGTCGGGCTCGACCGGGCGTCCCAAAGGGGTGATGATTGAGCACCGCGGGCTGGCGCATTTCATCAGCGGCTTCCGAAGCCGAATTCCGTTTGGGAAAGGCCTAGGCATCCTGGCGATGGCATCAGTATCCTTTGATATTTTTGTCGTTGAAAATCTGCTTCCGCTCACGCAGGGCATGCGGATTGTACTCGCGAGCGAAGAGGAACGAGGCGACGCTGCCCTGCTGCAAGGCCTGATCGATACGCATAACGTCGATGTACTGCAAATTACGCCATCGCGCTTTAAATGGTGGATGAATCAGCAAGGCGAAACGGACGGTTTGCAAAAGCTTCGCATATTGATGATCGGGGCAGAACCGCTGACGGCCGATGTGCTCGGCAGGCTGCGCGCCGCTACCGGAGCCAGATTGTTTAATTTGTACGGTCCGACGGAGACGACGGTGTGGACCTCCATCCGGGAAGTGACCGAAGGCGAGGACATTTCGATTGGAACACCGATCGAGGGTTCCGTCATGATGGTGCTTGACGAAGGATTGAAGCTGCAGCCGACAGGCGTGACGGGCGAAATATGCATCGGCGGGCCGGGCGTCGGGCGAGGGTATCTGAGCCATCCTGAATGGGATGTCGCTTATGTGCCCAATCCGTATGCACCGGGCGAGCGGATGTATCGCACAGGCGACCTTGGACGCAGGCTTGAAAATGGGGAGTTTGCCTATGCGGGACGCCGCGATTTTCAGGTGAAAATCAGAGGCCACCGGATTGAGATCGGTGAAATTGAGCAGCAGCTGCTTCGTCATGAGCAGGTGAAGGAAACGGTTGTCACCGCGTTTCAGGAAGAGGATGGCGAATATGCGCTATGCGCGTATGTCGTAATGCCGAACGCCGCGACAGAGGATGCAGAGCAAGACGGCGCCGCGCCATCCGGCCAATTGACCGCGCAGCTGCGCGAATATCTTGGAGGCAAGCTGCCTTCTTATATGGTTCCGTCCTTCATGGTCATCTTGGATGCGATTCCGCTTACGCCAACGGGAAAAATCGACAGAAGAGCGCTGCCGAAGCCGGAACTGGCCGACACGGGTATACGCGAACTTGTTCCGTTGTCAACAGATACAGAGCGCAAGCTGGCCGAGATTTGGAAAGAGCTGCTCGGTACAGATTCAATTAGCGCTAAGGACAGCTTTTTCGAGCTTGGCGGTCATTCCCTAAAGGCCGCGGGCATGGTCAGCCGCATTGCAGAACGCTTTGGCATCCAAATGCCGCTGCGCGATATTTTTATGAATCCCACACTTGAGGGCTTGGCTGCCCATCTGGACACTAATGGAACTATGGCGGTCACGAGCATTCCGAAACAGCCGGAGCGCGAGCATTACCCGATGTCTAGGGCACAGCGCCGCCAATATATGATGGGATTGATCTCGGGCGAGGCAACGATGTACCATGTACCGTTCGCCGTGCATATGCAAGGCAAGCTCGATATAGAGCGGTTGGAGGAAGCTATCCTTGAGATGATACGCCGTCATGAATCGCTCAGAACGACGTTCCATCAAGAGGAAGACGAGTTCCGCCAGTGCGTACATGCGGAGCCGGTGTTTACGCTGGAGCATGGTGCCAGGCTGAGAATGGCGGCGGGCAAGCTGCTCTCAAAAGGCGGAGACGAAGGATTATTCAGCGGCATCAGTGGGTTAATGAAGCGATTTATCCGCCCGTTTGATCTCGGCAGCCTCCCGCTCTTCCGCGCCGGATTGATTCCGCTTGGCGAGGAACGCCACCTACTTCTGCTGGATCTTCATCATATTATTACCGACGGCGTCTCCGTCAGTGTCCTGCTGCAGGAACTGACCACTTTGTACGGCGGTGGCGAGCTTCCCGAGCTGAGTATCCAATATCGGGATTACACGGTATGGCAAGAGGAACAAGTCGGCAGCGAGATCTATAAAGAGCATGAGCGCTACTGGCTGGAGGCGTTTGAAGGAGAACTTCCGACGCTTACGCTCAAGACGGCCTTACCAAGGCCGGAGCTGCAAAGCTTCGAGGGTAGTCTGATCAACTTCAGACTGGACGAGGAGCTGACACTTAAGGTCAAAGCCTTTGCACGCGAGCGTGGCACGACGTTGTATACGGTTCTGCTCGGGGTTTATTCAATACTGCTGAGCAAATGGAGTGGTGAGGAGGATATCATTATCGGCACGCCAGTAGCGGGCCGCAATCATTCTCAGCTGGAAGGGCTGATCGGAATGTTCATCAATACAGTCGCGATTCGCAGCTTCCCGGAATCATACCGGACCATTGGCGATTATTTGTCTGAGCTGCACGAGGATGTACTGCGGGCGCTGGAGCATCAAAGTTATCCGTTCGAAGATTTGATGCAAAAGCTCGGAATCGAACAGGACCGCAGTCGCAATCCGCTGTTCGATACGATGTTTATTTTGCAAAATATCGACCGCGTCGCTTACCGTTCGGGCGGCATTGAATTCGACCCCAAGGAGTTTGATCCGGGCGTCAGCAAATTTGATTTGACGCTTGAAGCGGCAGAGCGGGACGGCAAGATCGGCTTTACGTTGGAATATGCGACAAGCCTTTTCCGCGAAGAGACCGCCTGGGCGCTGGCGGAGGATTATACGGCGATCATTCACGCCTTAGTCGAAGACGGAGCTAAGAAAAAAATCAGTGCTGTGCTTGACTCAAGCAAGCTTTCTTGAACTAACATTCTGAGCTTAAGGAGGCGGCGAACAATGAAGCTGTCGATGGAAAGAAAACCGTTTAACGAGTTTTGGATGAACTGCATGCTGAACCAGGCATTTTCCATTGCGGTATCGGTGGAACCAAGCTACAAGGATGCCGCGTATTTGAACATCTACCGTTACTTTCCTTGGGAGGCGGCAACGGACAAGGACTTCCGCTATCCAACAATTGATACGCTGTATTATTTGGACGATCCTGCCAGATTCCCGCTGTCGCAGGTGATTCGCTTAATCGAACCCGGTCATTTCCGAAGCAAAGAGACGGTGCTGGAGGAAATCAGGGGAATGCTTACGGGCGGACGCAACTTGAGTGTCAATGTTGATCTGTATGACTGGCTCCCGGGCAGCATGGCCTGGAAAAAATTCCATTGGTATCATTATTCGCTGTTTAACGGATATGACAAGGAGCGCGGCGTCTTTTATGTCATTGACGACACACTTGCGGGCTACGAGGAACATGAGGTGCCAGAAGAAAGGCTGCTCAAGGCGTATGGCAACTCGGAATACAATGTGAATCCGGACTATTTGGGGCCAGCCTACTACGTATATAACCTGCAGGAGAAAATTGAGCCCTACGAGCTCAAGCTCGGTGAAGTGGTAGAAAATGCGGAGCGGCTGACGAGGGAGCTGGGGAAATTCTCGGTAGAGGGCATGTGGAATGTAGATTCCGACCCGGAGAAGAAGCAAGCTCACTTAACCTATGGCCTAGTGGGAGTTAATATCATCTGCAATCGGCATATTGCCAATATGTCGCTGCTTCGCTCCATGCAAGAGAAGGAGCTGATAGACGCAGCACTGTATGATTCTCTGTCCAGTCAGCTTGATGCAGTGCGGGACGGTTGGGATCTACTAAAAGATCGCTTTGTGACGGGTGACTTCGATCGCGGAAGAGAGCTGGCACTCGCGGACGATTTGTTCGCCAAAGAAAAAAAGTTCTGGACGACACTTGTCGCTGGCGCGTAAAGACAGCTTACACCAACATGTTACTCGGGAGGCGGGTGTTATGACGGTATCTTTGATTTGTTTGCCATATGCAGGAGGCTCTGCACAAGTGTACAAGCGCTGGTCGAACAGGCTGCATTCTGCCGTTCGTCTGGTGCCTGCCGAATTGGCGGGCAGAGGAAGCCGTATGAGTGAGCGGTTCTATGCGAACGTGATAGAAGCTGTGGAGGATTTGCTGCCGCTGGTGAAGGAGACAGCTCTTGCCTCCGATTCATATGCTTTATTTGGTCACAGCATGGGCAGCCTGCTCGGATATGAGCTGCTGCATGCGCTTTACGAGGAAGGATTCCCACTGCCTTCAGCAGTCTTCCTCTCCGGCAGAGGGGCGCCGCATTGCGAGCAGGAGAAGGCTCGCCGAATCCATATGCTTGCAGATGACGAGTTTCTCGATGAACTGAAGAAGTATGGCGGCATCTCAGATGAGTTGTTCCAACATCGGGAGCTGGTGGATATGTTTATGCCGATACTAAGAGCCGACTTCAACCTTATCGGTGAATACGAGCATCGGATGCGGCCGCCGCTGCCGCTCCGGCTCACTATCTTGTGTGGCAAGGATGACGACTGCGTCAAGGGCCCGCTCAGTGAATGGGAGTATTACGCTACGGGAGGCAGTGAGACGGTGCTGTTTGAAGGTGGACATTTTTTTCTACATGAGCGAGAAAGTGAGATTGTAGAAATGATAAACAAAATGCTGACCGAGGCGCCTGCCCCGATCTGACCAGTAAGGAGCGTGAATGAATATGCTAAATAAACATGCGATATGGTTTCCGGGTCAGGGTTCGCAGCGAGTCGGTATGGGAAAAGCGCTCAGCGAAAGGCATGCGGTTGCCAAAGTGACAATAGAAGAAGCGAACGAAGTGCTGGGCATGCGCCTTGACAGCCTGATGTTTGAGGGTCCGTTGACCGAGCTGACGCGGACGGACAACGCCCAGCCCGCTATCCTTGCGCTTGGCGTGGCGATGTACCGCGTCTACAGCCAAGAATGGGGGTACACTCCGGCGTTGGCTGCCGGGCACAGCTTGGGCGAAATTACCGCTCTAACCTGCGCGGGAGCCATAACATTCCCTGATGCGCTTCGGCTCGTACGCCGACGCGGCGAATTGATGCAGGAAGCTGCTGCTGCGGGAATCGGAGCAATGGCCGCCGTTAATGGTCCGAGTTCTGATGTCGTCGCCAGCGTATGCTTGGAAACCAACGCAGGCTACGCAGAGGAGAGTCGCATTGTTGTAATATCGAATATAAATTCAGAGCGGCAAACGGTGATATCGGGCCATAAAGAGGCAGTCCAAGAAGCGTCTGAAAGACTATCAGCACTTGGGGCCTCAGTCATTCAGCTTCAGGTAAGTGCGCCGTTTCATAGCCCGTTAATGTTACCCGTAGCGGAGCGTTTTGCCGAAGTGCTAAGTCATGTCTCATTTGGAGAGTTGGATTTTCCCGTAGTTTCCTCATTGACAGGCCATCCATATGAAAACACAGATGAGATCACCGTTATGCTGGAAAGGGGATTGACGGACCCCGTCAATTGGCCAGCGGTCCTTGCATTTCAGAAAAGCATGGGCATTGCCACTGCCGTCGAACTTGGCCCGGGTAATGTGTTGAAACGGCTGGCTCCTCCAGACGGACTGCGAGTATACGCTTTTGACGACGAGGGGGATGAGGCACAACTGGTTGCTTCGAGTCAGCAGGCGGGCGTTTACTCCATTGAATTGCTTAATCGTTGTCTGGCTATCGTCACTTGCCTCCGCAACCGCAACTGGAACCCAGCGGAATATGAACAAGGCGTCGTTTTGCCTTACCGCGGCGTACAGACTTTGGTTGATCGACTGCGGGAGACGGGAGAGCAAGTAGCGGAGGCGCATGTTCTGCAAGCGTTGGAGATGCTGAAATCGGTGTTTCGTACCAAAGGCACATCTCCCCAAGAGCAACAGCGTCGACTTGAAAGACTACAAGGTGAGTTCGACCTGCGCGGCTTGCAAGGCGTAGTTACAGAAGACCAGCTATACTCGGGCAGTCTACTATAGTGCGTGTTTAAAATGATCGGTTTTCAGCACTTAAGCTTATTCTTCCGCTGTGTGTTTTTTCCAAAACGCAGTTAATGAACATCCTCTTATAGGAAGGAGCGGGGTCATGGGTATCGGGCTGGCCAATGATGAGTTGGAACAAGATGGAGCCCAGTGTTATGAGGAGCTGCCGTCTCCCGTGGAGATTTTGCAGGCATTGATCCGCTTCAACACAACAAATCCGCCTGGCGAGGAAGCCGCATGTATTATGTATATCCGGCAACTGCTTGATGAGGCGGGCATTGAGACGCAGATTGAAGCGCTTGATCCGGCCCGGCCCAATTTGTTGGCCAGAATCAAGGGCAGCGGAGATGCACCGCCGCTGCTGCTGTATGGTCATGTCGATGTCGTCGGTGTCGACAAACAAGCATGGAGCCGAGATCCCTTCGGGGGTGACGTCCACGACGGCTTCGTCTGGGGACGAGGCACGCTTGATATGAAAGGCGGCGTGGCGATGCTCGTATCAGCTTTCCTCCGCGCGCATGTCCGTAAGCTGCCCTTGCGAGGTGATCTCATTCTGGCGATTGTCAGTGATGAGGAAGCAGGGGGCGAATTCGGGGCTTCCTTCTTGGTAGAGCGGCATGCTGATTATTTTGCGGGCGTAAAGTATGCGCTCGGAGAATTTGGCGGCTTCTCGTTTCATGCACTCGGAAAAACCTTTTATCCGATTATGGTAGCGGAGAAGCAATTATGTTGGCTCAAAGCGACGATTCGAGGGGACGGAGGCCATGGTTCCATGGGCAAACAGGGGGCTGACTGCATGGGGCAATTGGGGAATATGCTGCAATCGCTTAGCAAGAATACCCTGCCGATACGTGCGACCCCAGCGGCCCGGTTAATGATTGAAGGCATGGCCGCCGCGCTGCCGCTGTTGCCGGCGCTGCTGCTGAGAGGGCTGCTGCGTCCACGGTTCAGCGCCCTCCTCCTGAAGCTGCTTGGGGAAAAGGGCGAGATGTTCACCCCGCTTCTACGTAATACGGTCAGCGCGACCGTCGTCCGCGGCGGCGAGAAAATCAACGTTCATCCAAGCGAAATTACGGTCGAGCTGGACGGTCGAACGCTGCCGGGCATCACTCCTCAGCAATTTATAGACGAGCTCCGCCGGTTCGCGATTGATGATTCGATTGGATTGGAAGTGCTGCGCCATGACCCATGCGCCGCAGCTCCCGACATGGGGATGTTCGATTTGTTATCCGATGTGCTGAAAGAAGCGGATAAGGAAGCCGTTCCGGTGCCGATGCTGCTGCCCGGAGGGACGGATGGAAGATTGTTTGCGAGGCTTGGCATCCAAACCTATGGTTTCCTGCCAATGCCGCTGCCCAAGGACATGCAGTTTACTAAACTGATTCATGCGGCGGATGAACGCATTCCCGTAGAAGCGATCGGGTTCGGCACTGATGCGATTTACCAGGTGCTGGAGAGGTACGGAGCGTAGTCGCTGTCATCGGATGGATAGGGCATCTTGCCATGCACATGCCGTGACCATTGACCAATGCAAGAAACATGTAAGTTGTGCGTAGAACAAGAACACAAGCTCACTAAGACTCTCGCTGGGACTAAGCCTATAACATGAGTATAATCACCAGCAGGAGAAAGCCTCCATGTCGTAAGATGCGGAAGATAATTTTGAGGTGTCTAAACAAATAAAAGTACAATCGTATAAGACGACAGGAAGTTGTATATTCAAATGATGCCGCGAAAGCGGCTTTTTTTTATTTAGAGATACAATATCTTGTCTTGCGAAAGGACGAAGACTTGTATCGCTAGCCGAAAGAGACAGAACATACCATGGTCATCCATAATTAATATATAGCTAATGGCTCTCACATGAAAGGTTCGAGTAATTTACCATGTACACATATCTCGTCTTTCCATTGCTAACACAGTAAGGTTCGGCTCCTTAATACCATCCTTCCTATAGTTGCTGTTGTTTACATTCTTATCAAGCTTTATTTCCGCTTAAAACCTAAAGCAGTTTCCTTTGATATGATAATTGGTGCGTTGGACTTTTATCGAATATATCTCATAATCTTATGGTTGATTCAATAACGAAATTTAGAAGCGACTTGGGATATACGCCTATTATATTTTTTTAGAATGATATAAAAAACCGAACTTTTTTTCCATCGAGCGACAATATAGGGTGTAGCTGCTTACACAGGAGGGCCCTCTGAATGCAAAGTGAATCTATGTACCACGAGCTCATAAAAATGATCGAAGGAGATCAGCAGGCGTTTCACACGTTATATGATGCCACCTATCGAGATATCTACCGGACTGTTTCTTTTCTGGTGGATCATCCACAGGATCGCGAAGATATCATGAATGAGATTTACATGCAAATGTGGACCTCGCTTCCCAACTACGACCTAGATCGTCCATTCCATTTCTGGCTGCACGGCTTGGTTATCCGACAAGTGCAGAGATTTCGAGTGAAAAGCTGGAGGAGATTTCGAATTTTTGATCGCATCCGTGTCTTTTCTCGGGAAGAGCTATATTGGGATCAGCCCAAGGAGACAACAGATGGGATAGACCCCGAAATATCAAAAGCGATGCAAAAGCTGACCGACAAACAGCGAACGGTGATCATCCTCCGCTTTTACCACGACTATACGCTGGAGGAGATTGCGACATTGCTAGATATTCCAGTGGGTACGGTCAAATCCAGATATCATGCCGGCATGCAATCGCTTCGAAAACACATGGGAAATCATTCTCTGGAAAGGATGGAAAAGAACAATGCCTATTGAAAGCCAAATCCGCGAGCACCTGCATCAAGAGGCAGAAACCTTGGAATGCCCCCAGGCCGTTTCCAAACGGATCGAACAATCCTATTCTCAATACTTAAAACAACAAAGGAGCAAAAATATTATGAAAAAACGACTAATCGGCGGCATCGTTGCTGCAGTAATTATGATTCCAACCGCAGCTTTCGCTGCTCCTCCCCTGATTGAAATGATGACAAGAACACCGATGACGGCTGAACAAATTAGGATGGATTCGGTTGGCCAAGCAGCGCTTGAGAAACTCTATCATTCTTATCCGGAAACCAAATCGTTTGTAATTACCGACGCCAGCCAGCTTGGAGTAGACCCCACAAATGTGAGTATGGGGAAAGCCATTCAAACAAGCATCGTGCTGGAGGAAAAAGGAGCTTACGGAAAAAAGGTCAGACTTGATTTAAATGGTATCACGGGTGAGATCGAACATGTAAACCAGGAGAATTGGGAGCCTCTAGGGAAGCCAGTTATCTCCTTAACCGATGAAGAGATCAAATTAAAAGTAGATGAGCTCATTAACAAACTGTTCGGAAGCAGTGAAAAGTACGAATACAGCATGGAACCAATTCAGAATCCAGACCAAAAAACGCTTATATTGAACTATGCCGAAAAGGGATCGACAACGCCGTATTATCAGGCATTAGTTCAAGGGAATACGATCAGTGTTTCTCTGATCGGAGGCGGATCTGCTCCGTCAGTGGAAGGCTATTTCACTACAAACGGTAAGCCTGACTATACTGCGGATGCCTTTTTAAACGATGAAAATCTCTTTTCTTTGCTTCAAATGAGTCCGGCTGAATTGAAACAAGAACTGGCAAAGGGTATATCTGTCGTCGAGATCGCGGCATCTAAGAAGATTTCTAAACAACAAGTATTAGATGTGATCGCAAGTACGCAGGCCAAAAAACAAATCCAAGCCGATCTGCATGGAAAAGCTTCTGATGACGAAACCTTGGAACAATTAAAACAAATATTAGCACCCAAAGTATCTCAAGTGATTGAACACAAAACGGAAACGTCATGGTAGGATAGCAGAACTGATCGTTATAAACAAAACAGCTTGTCGAGAAAATAAAACCGTTCCCCCACAAAGGAGGAGCGGTTTTATTCTTTACACTTCGATCACAAGCTCTGTGCCGTTCCTTATAAAACAACGTGAAAGGTTTTAATGGTTCCCCAAAATCTCAGTATTAAGAGTATCCTAGATAGTTGTACAAGGGACCGTTAATTCAATTCTTTAATATACCAAGCATCCATAGCAGAATGATCAGAACCTGGTAGTGGCTCTTGTAACAGAGTGAAACCAAATTTTTTATATAATCTGCAAGCAGCAATTAATTCATGCGTTGTTTCCAAATAACACTTTGCATAATACGCTGAGGCAAATGACAGTGCTGTTTCCATTAGCTTCTTTCCGAGTCCTAACCCTTGTGCTTTTGGACTTAAATATAGTTTTTGTAATTCGCAAACTTCCTCTTGTTCGTTAAACGGTGCTATGCCGACTCCACCAACAACTTCTCCGTCCATTTCTACGACCCAGTAGTTCGCATGTTGTAAATGCTTGTAATAGTGATGAAGATTGTTAAGTTGAGGATCAAAATACGCCGTTCCAGGGATTGCTAATCCAAGGGATTTTAGTGAATCTTGTATAATTTCTTTTACCTTTGCATTGTCTTCTTTTTTAATTTCTCGAATAATCATATACGATCTCCCTCAATTAGGTCTGAATAAAGCATACGAAATGGCATCTCTAGAGTGTTAGCTTAGTCCACATTATAGAGATACAGCAATGTTAATATCTAACTTATACGAAGTCAAAATCAAAATACAGCTTTAAACTGTTAAGGGATATCGGAAAATCTAACCTTCTCGCATTAGAAATGGAAGTGCAGGCGCAAAGCGATGCAAGCTGGGTGTGCAGAATCAAAAACTACCTCATTCAAATTCTGGAATAGATTTCAATATGATTGTCCTAGCCGAAAGAGCCAGTTTGTCTACCTAATTTGCAGTATACTATTATAATAAGTAAGTTCAATAAATAAGCAGGAAGTTTAAATTACATCATAAAGAAGGAATGTATAATGAGTAATATGAATCTATTAATAGTTCAACACAGTCAGATGGAAAGTGACCGTATCATCTTACGACCGGTTATCCTTGAGGATGCTGAAGATATGTATGAATATACATCGGATGAGGAAACTACTCGTTTCATTTATGACCAACATACCGATATAAACCGAACCAAGAACTTAATAGCTAACTATTTCATCAAAGAGCCTATAGGTAAATACGCAATCTTGTTAAAAGAAAACAACAAAATGATTGGCACGATCGAGTTCAGAGTACATGAATATAATAAAAGCGGTGAACTGGGTTATACATTAAACAGGCATTTTTGGGGTAATGGCTACATGACAGAGGCAGGGAAATTAATACTCGAACTAGCCTTCAACATACTAGGTTTAGAACGCGTATTTGCGGAATATGATGTTAGGAATAGCGCTTCTGGAAAAGTATTGGATCGCTTAGGTATGACATATGAAGGTACCCGTCGTAGAAACCATATGGTAAAAGGTATCCTAACAGATAGCGTACATTATTCGATATTAAAAGAAGAGTATGGTCAAAAATCATGGTGAATAAATCCCATTGAAAGTCGCTATTTGGCGGCTTTTTTTGTTTTGCTGTAGCGATTATCGATAAGAACAAGAGAGGTAATAAATGAGTAAATCTATAGTTAACCTTCATCGTGGTCTTCTTTTCATTTATGATGGTGATGTATCACGAACCCAAAAACCCAAAAATGCCTATTCAAACTCTATGATCAATTAATACTTACATAAAAATGACGACTAGCATATCAGATACAGTTGGAGGAATGCAAATGAGTGAAATAAAAGCTGAAACACTGACAGAGGTTATAAGTAAAATGCTCGGTACCACAATAATCAGCGTCGATTTCCAAAGCAAACCCTTACAAGGCGGTACACTGGGGGATGTACAGCTTGTAACGGGCCATGCTACAACTAGTGCTGGCGTGGAGCTGCCCTATAAAATCGTATCAAAAACGCAGAAGAAATTTGAGCGTTACGGCGATCCCGATTCATGGCGTAGGGAATATGATTTTTATAAATCCAATTTCGGAGCTCTGTTCTCTGAATCTTTTCGTTGGCCTGAATGTTATCATGCCGAAATGAACGATGAACAAAACGAAACACAGATATGGATGGAATATATCGACGGCATATCGGGTTTAGACTTGACCGGCGATATGTATGAACGTGTAGCCGAGGAATTAGGAAGATTCCAAGGCAAGTTATATGCCGAACAGCCAGTTGTTTTACAGAACTTGACCAACTTGAGCAAAGTGGATTATATGAAGAACTTCTATCTTCATTATCGGTCATGGAATAGAGTGTACGATTATATACGCTCTGAAGATTGCGAGATTCCGAAACACCTATGTAAAATGCTCATCGACATTGATGAGAACGCAGACGAGATATTTAATCGTCTTGAGAAGCTGCCTATCGTGCTGTGCCACAGGGATTTTTGGGTGACAAACATATTCTATTCAAAAGGTAAAACCATCATTATCGACTGGGATACCACAGGGTGGGGCTATCTAGGTGAAGATATGGCAAGTCTTATTGCGGACGAAGCCGATGTTGAAGACATGGTTGAATACTACCGTAGATGTATCCCGGCGTATTACAAGGGCTTCTCTGAATACACGGATATTTCACACATTACGGATAACTGTGTTTATGAGTTGATTCTTCTAATGTTCGGATACAGGCTTGTAGAGTGGTATATGGACGCAGGTTCAGGAAACAAACTCCAAGAATCGGATGATGAAAGAACACTGCACCTCAGCACCCTGCAAAAAATCAATGAGATCGGGAATGCACGATGATTTATTGATGAATTATTTAAACACCCCAGCTTGGGATGAGAGCAATCTAAGGCTGGGGCATTTTTATTTACACTAGAGAATTTGAGCTTATAAGGTGAAGTTGGATTTTGTGTTTGTGGATTTGGAGAATAATCTCAGGTATACTTCCATAAGAAATTTTGCTAGAGGCTTTAAATATTCTTGTAATTACATAATGTAGGTCATATTGGAGGGAAAAATAATGACTCAAGAAGAAAACACGGCAGGATGGGATGCAATTGAAGAAGCAGTAACAAAGCTATATGGGGAACAGGAACCGAAGCATTATGGTACCGCTATTCCATATATTCTTGGTGGTCAAGACCCGTTAGATGGGCTTAGCGCTTATAAAGCGGAATCACCGTCACCACACTGGCATATTGTAACTTTTGGTTTCTCAGAGCTATATGAGAAGGAATCGGAAGATCCTGAGTATAGTGGCTATGGATTTGAGCTTACTTTTCGGGTAGCCCGTGAAAAGGACGAGGTGGAGCCTCCGGCATGGGCATTAAACCTGCTCCAAAATATGGCGCGATATGTGTTTAACAGCGGTAATGTATTCACTGCAGGTGATTATTTGGATGCGAATGGCCCAATTTGTCTAGGAGCCGATACACAGCTAACTGCTCTTGCCTTTATACCGGATCCAGAACTAGATATCATCCACACGCCTAACGGACGCGTTGAGTTTCTTCAAATGGTAGGGATCACGGATGATGAACTGGAAGCTATGAAAATATGGAATACACGCGGACTACTAGAAGCCGGAAAAGAAGAAATTCCAGGTTATATTACAGATTTATCCCGAAATTCTATGCTGCGAGTCCCTGCAATTCAGGAAAGTGTTCAATTAGGCATAGATCGTGACGGTTCGAGCACTGGATTTTTATATGTGGATCAATTGGCCTGGGAACCCGGTAAGAATAGTTTGTTCAGTAAGAAGCCGTCTGTGCTCACATTAGGAGCGAAGCAAGCTGAAACGATCCAAAAGCTGCTGCGAGGCCGACTGCTTAAGGGTAAAGAATTAATGTTAATGAGTAAAGAGATAAGCGTAACATTGGAGCCCTCTTCAACGACCGGATTCGAAATCAATGAGCATAAGGTACAATTGAAACTGGATGAAGCGATTGTTAACGAGCTCATGCACAAACTTTTACCCATAGAAGGAGAAATTCGTTTGTCTTCGTACAAGCACTTAATCATACAAGTCGTAAAAACATACATCAAGGATCAGGATGGAAATGTAGTATCGACCATCGGATAAAATTAAAAAGACGATTTATGGGTTGACTTAGATTCAAGAATAGCTGCCTCGAATTGGTCGGATTGTAACAATATAAAATAGATAATGGTCCCAATGTAAATTAAATGCAACTTTTATCTTCTTGTAAGTGTCTTATTGTCATATGGACAAAGAACCTAAACAAGAGGAAGGATGAACGTCATATGATCATCAAAAGGAAACGATCGAATGAATATTTTTTTCAACGTTTAGCTGTAGGTGTACTTGCGGGTTTGCTAGTAACTTCTTCACTGTCTTTGCAGGTGAATGCAGAAAAGGCTGATGTTTCGATTAACAACGGATCTGCAATGTCAGAGATTAAAGCGAACGAACTGAAGCCTTCCTGGACGATAAAAGTTGACAACAAGTTAGACAGAAACGAAATGTACTTTTCAGATTACAATGCTGCTGCGGAGGATGGCAAAGTATTTACTTTTGTTGGAAAAAAGTTAGTTGCCTTGGATGCGAAAACAGGTAAGCAGTTGTGGAGTTATGGGAAAAACCTGATACCTTACGTTATCTATGAGAAGGGCGTGATTTATGGACTTTCAGAAGATCATAAGCCATATGCTCTAGATGCTAAAACGGGAAAGAAGAAATGGCAGTCGAGTTCATCCACATATATCGATACACGGCTGCGTACGGAGGCAATCGTGCCTACATCTGATTCGCTATATGTAATCAAAGGCAGTAAAACCTTCGCTTTTGATAAAACAACAGGTAAGTTACGCTGGGAGACAGACGAGCCCATGGCAGATGGGAGCGGTACCGAGTACCTTGAGGAATCGAATGGAGTCATTCTTCGGACGTTCTTGGTACAAGGGGCACTAACATCTCTACAACTCGACGCTTTTGATAAAAAAACTGGCAAGAAGCTATGGGGAGTCTTCGGTCAAGGTGAGGCGATTCGCATTAAAGATGGCCTTGTGTATTCTGTTGACTACCATTCACAGTTAATGTCCGATTACCAGTCACTGCCGGAACGCAAAGTCATCGTCAATATATACAATTTGAAGACTGGGGTAAAGAAAGGCACCCGGGAATACAACTGGAAACGGTCCGGGGAACCGCCGTATCCGTATGGACAAGGAAATCTATTAGTACACGGAGACAAGATTTACGTTCAAGAGGAAAATAAGGTGGCTGAGTACGATTTCGACACATATAAATCTAACCAGACTCCACTTCGAACGTTTAAGATTCCTAACGGAGATAACTGGATATTACTCGGTATTGTGCAGGACCGGCTGATGTTCGAGAATGTTACAACGCATGAATTGGCTGGTATTAAAATGGTGAACAATCGACAGGTCGGTTGGTATGGGGATGCAAATTTGGAGCAGGTTGATGTATATGGAAAAGGAGTTTACCTGGCACAGCGTAACGGTTCGCTTCTTGGAATCAATTTATTAACAACCAAACCCGTGTTTAAAGTAAAGACGGGGTCAGTTTTGCATGGGGCTACGCTCAAGACAGATGATATGATCATCATTCAAGCAAAAGGCAAACTCATTGGAGTGAAGCTACCCGCTTCGCTGAAGTGAGTAAGATAACAAACGCTGGGGAACGTTGCAGGAATTTAATTCATCTTATATGCGAGTCTATTATGAGCGTCTCTCGGGGGACGCTTTTTTCACTTTGATAACCTGAAGAAGCTTATTATGAATCGAAGTTTGACAGCTAAATATCCTAACGCGCTCCCCTTTATCAAATATTGAGGAATGTTGTCGGCATAGGATATGATTAGACATGATTCATTACGCTGCTCATAAGCGAAAAGAGGAGAGATACATATGGATAAACAGACTTATGCAAGGTATTTGCTTAAACTTATAGATGAAGAGACAGACCCTGATGAATCAGAAATGGATGAAGCTCTGTTTTATGGGTATTTTCAAATGTACATGCCAACCGGAAAAGGGGTAGAGGCTACCTTTGAACCTCTTGAGGATGGAGATGCTTATTTGCAGAGGATTTTGGAAATTTATGAAATGCTTGATCCTGAGGATTTCGGTGGGAACGAAGTACCAGGCTATTTTAATAGTAAAGTTGCGGATGAACCCAACGAGAAATTAATAGATTATGGCAAACAATTTATTCAAGGCTTGAAAGAGCTAACGAGCGAATGTTCTGAAAAAATGGATACGACAGATGCGGTGGCATACCTGTCTGGAATCGAAGGGATTAGAATTGTACCCCATGGATCGATCAATGATATTCGGCAGCAATATGATGCTGAAATTTATGAGGCGATATTCGATATCATCAGCGATCATAAGGATTATGATGAACCGATTGAAGTATTGGACGAGGCGTACTACTCGATTGCCTGTGATTACTGGATCTCCTATTATCTCCAGTGGCACCGCTATGGGCTGAAAGGTGATCCATTCGCACCGTATTTTGAGCTGTATCGACTCGGATTCTCAACGATCTTTGCAGAAAACAAGTTGTATATCGGTTCGTAATAACCATTTAGAGACGCATGGTCAGGCACTAAGGGAAAGATTGGGACAAAACCACCGCTGAACCATTGGATGGTGGAGATCAAGATGAGATCACAATAATGAGAGCCCGCTTTGGAAGCGGACTCTTACACATTTCTAAGCATGAACTTGATCTGCAGCTGATCTGAAATCAGGCTTCTTTTAACTTATTAATTATTTCCTCTGTATACTCAGCAGTTAACCTAATAGTACCGTGATCCTGTACAATCCGTCCTTCCTTGATGCGGACATCAAGCCAATCTGTAATGAAGGCGGGGGCATATCCGCCTGTGCCGAATTCTCCGTCAAAAGCGATTATGTTCTGATAGGCTGCCACATATTGATCACGACTGGTGTCGGGATTTGACTTCGTATATAACCAGAACTGCACATCATACATGAGATACGATAATTCATCGGCATGAAAAGAAAAATGGCCTTTTTCTTCTACAACTTGTGTACATATACTGCGGATTTTCTGTTCACTTTGCTCCACTTCAGTTACCCGCGAGCACAGCTCCTCCAGCAGAGGAGAAAATTTGCCGTGTGCTACTTTATCAAGGTCGCGTTCTTTGTCTTCCTCCGAAGTGTCATATTCATCATCGTTCACTAGGCCTTTAATAAACACCTCAAAATTATCTGCGAGGAACGTAATTTCATAGTCATCTTCTTGATCGACGTGAACGACTTCAGGTTCACCATCTCTGCCGCAAGCTCGATAGTCTAACATGACAACATCATGACCGGCTGAAGGACAATCACAGATCACCACACCAATGTCAGGATATCCCCATTCCTCAATCATAAATTGACTACCCATGTCCCCGCACAGTGAATAGCTTTTCTCTCGCCCAATACCTAAAATGCCCGAAATGGCAATATGATCCTCGGCCCAGGAAGTGGGTTCGTCTGTCGGAAAGTTTGTATTCTTCGGTACTCCGCCATTCTGCTGCTTCATAAACTGAATATATGAGGAGGGAAGGTTGTAACCAAGCTCTTTCTCTATAGAAGTGATTAGCTCATCCGTGGGTGGCTCAGATTGATAGGACTCTCTTGCATAATCACTGTCATCCCAAAAATCACTTAGAAACATATCTGATAAATCAGCCTTGTACTCTACAGAACCACCATGCATCAGGGAAGCTTTCTTCTTGGCGAGCCGGAGTTCTTCTTTTTTCTGCTTCTTCGCTTTATGGGTACTCTCACTCAAAAAATATTCCGTACTTTCAACACCAGGCTCTAATTGATCGGACCTGCTGAAAGCTTGAACTGCTTCCTCATATCGCTTTAAATGATAAAAAGCAAAGCCTACCCGATAATGCCATAGGGGATCCTGTTTGCCAGCCTCAGAGATTATACCAAATTGATAGAGCGCCTCTTCGTAATGCCCCAAATTGTTATACGCTCTGGCCAATAGGCTGATCAATTCATAGTCTCGTTCTTCATCCGGCATTGCTGAAAGCGAATCGACAATCTGCTGATGTTCGTCTTCTTCATGCCATTCTTTCAATTGATCAATAAGCCTCTGTTCCATTTCTACCTCCAAATGATTATTTATAAAATTACTCCATATGTAACTGGTAGCCACTCCCTTAAAATAGTAACATCTCTAAATGAGGGATTCTAGAATATTCCTTTAAGATCAAACTGAATTGTTTTAGCCCTCAGTGGTTTTCTGAAAAAGTTTGAGTTAGAGATAAAAGGGAAAAAGGAGTTTAACATGATATACAAATTTAACGAAGTGCTGAATGATCTTATAAACTATTTCATTCTCGGGGATATTTTGCTACTCGAGAGCTGGAAACAGTCCAATAATTATTCAGATAACTTAGCAATGGAGTTCACAACAAACGAGAGCGGCGATCATGTGGTGCTTGATGGTATCATACTTCCTATGGTGGGGATTGAAAACTATCCCTATACCATCATATTTAATCTTTCTGATGATACTCCCGAATTGTTGAAGTCAGATAGCCGTTTACAATTCAGACGTGAAGGCTATTCGCTTAAAGTTGAAAACAACATACTGATGCTGTTTACTTGGAGAATATTAGAGCAATTCACTAACGAAAGAGTCAGCGCTTTACTTAATCATTACCGGCAATACAACAAGCCAATGATTGAAATTGAAAACGGATGGTATAGCATAGAGGTATTAGGCGGAGAAACCTTGCAGGATTCATATTACGAACCCACATTTGAGTTTGTTTTGCGAAAGACAGGTAAGAAGGGGCCAGCGGAATTTGATATCCATTCAGATTTTAAGATTGAAAGTTCGACCTACTAAAATAGAGTTTTATACATAAAGGAAGGTATAAGGATGCTAAGTGAAAACAATCAAAATAAGCTCGGACGTATCGTCCATGAATTCCAGTTCGAACATGCGATGGACTATTTGAAAAAATCTGTACGTCAAGGCATTCGCTTGTCCAAGAAAGAGATCGAATCATACAACGAAATAGGCTCATCACGTATCGGGGGAGATCCAGATCTTCCTACCATGATAGAATGGCCTGTGGATTCTGATGGAACACCGATGACGTTCTTGGCCCAGCTGAGTTTAAGAGAATTGGTACCTCATGAAGCATCAGAACTGCTGCCTGTAAAAGGGATGTTGTACTTTTTCGTAGGAGTGGATGAACCTGCATATGGAATCGAGCACAAGGTAATCTATCTATCAGAAGATAAACTTCAGGAAGCTAATCGTTACCATTCACCTGAAGTAACTGCCCTTGAGGGTGAGTTTACCGGTTATCGGGTAAGCGCTAGATCCACAATGGAACCTCCCAATTATGGTTATGTAGATTACGAGATTGTGGAAGACGATGAACATGATTATGAACAGTATGAAGAGTTATGTTTCAAATTGAACGATGAGAACTCCAATGATCTGGCTGTGATGTTCGGGTATCCCTCTACCCAGCATGGGGATTGTGAATACGAAGCAGCTCTTCATCTGTTGACCGGCCAACAGTATAACTATTCGATGGAGTCTGCAATGGAGAAGATCACGGATCATTTTAAAGGTAATGCTGATAGGGCGAAGCAGGAAGTGCAGGATACACTATTGCTGCTCGCGCTAGACTCCGATCAGGATGTGGGATTCTGCTGGTGGGACGCTGGAGAATTACAGTTTTATATTCGAAAGGAAGATCTGCTCGCAGGGAACTTCGCTAACACGTATTGTTCCCTATATTCGAGTTAAGCCAGAAGTATTTTCATCTGATTGGAGTGTCTGGGTTGAAATATTTAAAAGATATACAAGAGCCGGGAATGGGAACCTGGTATTTCGAAATTGATAACGACGGTATGGCATACAGACAGATGGTTTATCATGACGACGCCAACTGTATCACATCGAATCGCAAGCATGAGCACTATCATTTCATGTTAGCAGAACAGCCACTAGATGCGCAGGAATCGTATTACGAGGAAATTAGTCAGGCGGAATTCGAGGAACTCTGGCACGAGCAGCTTCAGCTCGGTATGGAAGATTGGAATCGGACCCAAAGACTATTCCCTATCGGGACTCGAGTGGAAGGGTATATAGAAGCTTTTTTCCCACAGGGTACTTTGGTTAACTTACAGGAACCTCATGCCGTAGGAATAACGGACACATCCGCTTTGAAATCTGAAACCCCTACTGAATGGATGTACCCGGGCTTTCGTGTGATCGCCGAAGTATCCGCATACGATGAAGTTAATCAGTGGGTACTCCTTACCCGTGCTGAAGTTGTAGGAAGTCCAGTTTGAACAGAGTGAGGGATTGGAATGGACAATAAGTTAATGGACAGCATCAAGGGCGGAATGTATGGCGTGGCTGTAGGTGACGCGCTTGGCGGAACAACTGAGTTTATGACTGAGCGGGAGATTAAGGAAAAGTATGGTTATTTGACGGAAATCATCGGCGGCGGGGTATGGAACCTGGAGCCGGGAGAAGTAACCGACGATACAATGATGACGCTTTGCGTAGCTGATGGGATTCTCGAGAATACGGTGGAGCCTATGGAAGCGATCGGGCGTTATTTTATGGAATGGTACCAATCACGGCCTAAAGATATCGGAAACATCATTCGTCATGTTTTTGAAAAATATGAAGGAGACTGGTTTGAAGCAGCTTTTGTGGCTCACATGGACATGGGGCAAAGCGGTGGGAACGGCTCACTCATGCGGTGCTTGCCTGTGGCGCTGGCTTATAAGGAACAAGCTGATATCGATCGAGTGACGATCATGCAGTCCCGAATGACGCATTATGATCCTAGGTGTGCCGAAGTCTGCGTCATGTACAACCGCATTGCTTACCGTCTGCTGCAGGGGGAAGGTTTAGAAAAGTCTATTAAAGCCGAGGTTGCAGGAAGTGAATACGAAGAATATATAGAAGCGCTTCCGGATTGTCCACCAAGTGGTTTTATCGTACATACCTTCCGATGGGTATTACATATTTTGCTTCATACATCCAATTTTGAAGAAGTCGTACAGAAGGCAGCCAATCTAGGTTGTGACTCTGATACGATTGGTGCCATTGCCGGAGGGTTGGCAGGTATTTATTATGGCTATGAAGGTATTCCAGCTCAATATGCAAATGCGATTCTCATTAAAGAAAGACTTGACCATACGATTTCGCAAATATATGTAATTAAGACTTCATTATGAAAAACAGTTGGGTAGCATCTTCATATAGCGCGATGAAAACTGGCTCAAATTTCTATTTTGAAAGAAGTATTTTTAGCATAGAGGAGGAGCGGTATGGACGCAGCTGTACAGAGGTTTTTAGACGATGTGTGGAACGAGCTGATGATCATATACAACAAAGAGAGCGTAAGAATAAATGAGTTCATAGGCCAAAGTCCGCTTCAGGTTGGAGTAAAGGATTATCTCCAGGTAGCTTGGCGTGACGGAAAAATACATATTGATGTTGAAGAACCGCTTGATTGGATTGATAGCTCTTATACGATCGAAGCAGGTCCTTATATTGCCGAACTCACGGATGAACTGATTAGATCTGAGCTTTATCCTGCATTACACAAGCGAATGGAGGAGTTCTTTCTATCGGATAAACTGGGACCTCGTTTCTTTGATTACCGATTCCAGATCGTACTTTCCTTTGAAATGGAAGACGAGGACATAAAGATTTGCGATCAGCTCGTAAATAATGAGAAGCTGAACCAACTCCGCCAATCAATAGAGAAGTTTATATCATCCGACATCATGCCTGATCTTCCAGTATTGCCGAGTGTGAGTGACCAGTTTTTCTTTTCTCGTCATTTGATGAACCCTGATCTTATGAAGCAGGAAGAAGAAGTGGTTGACCCCTTAATCCGGCATTTATCCGACAAGCTCAGAAGTAACAGGGAACGCTTGAATGAATGGATTGGTCAGTATACTTCAGCTATGGATGATTGGATACAGAATGTTTATCTTCCTCGCTATTTTATGCGTGCAGACAGCTATGATATGGACTGGACACCCAAAGAGGGTATGTCTCTTATGAATCCGAATGAAGATCAACTTTCATTTTTTGTCTATGCTGCTCTGCAAATAGGAAAGTCGAAACCGGATACTCGGGAGCGCTATTTGAAATTAGCAGTCCAGCTTGGTTCAAAACAGGCAGCAGATTATATCCGACGGGGGAGCGGTAAATTCGCTCCAGTATATAAAGGGAGCCGTGCAGAAATTCATAATAATGATATTACTCAAACCATTGAAGTGCGGATTTTGGCTGAGGAGGAAGCAGCATATGGAGAAGCGTTGGATCAAATTACGGAATTGCTGCAGAAAGGATTCCCAAAGGAATATAATCTGAAGCTGAAAAGCAAACAAAAGAACTATCTACCTCTTAAAAAAATGGCTAAATCAGGTCTTCATCAGTTTTTCGCAGTAGCCCTTACATATCCCGCCCTTTATCCTAAGTTAGCTGTGTACGCGAACACCACTATGGAACGCTATGCGTGGTACAAGGACACAGAACCGAGTGAAAAGTCAGTTATGCCTGGCACCTATGCGGTACTCGGCCTGGGACTTTATAGCAGGGAATATTTGTCACTCCTCTCTCGTTATATGGAGATGGTAGATACGGAGCACCAAATGATACAGGATAGTTATGCTGAGGTCTTTATTGATGCACACGGTGTAGAGCCGGAGCTCATGACGGTCTTGGTGGACATTCTGCTTGCAGGAAATGATGAAGCTAGACCCGTGAACAACTTCGTAATCGATCGGGTCGAGGTAGCTGAAGCACTACTTCAAGCGCTGCTGTCTAAAGAAATATATGAACGGGAACAGGTTCTATACCGCATTTTCGGAAGCCGTACAAAGCTGGGAAAAGCCGTTAAATCAGGGCAGACGGAGCTCGAACTAAGGGTTATTTTTTCGAAACTGCTGGCTCTTGTAAGTTGATTGAGTCTATAGTGAGAGAGGAGTAAGTAAGTGTCAATATTACTAAAAACCTCATTTGTTTATTTTGGTGTTGAGGACGAGACGTTGTTAATTGGATTTGCAGATGAGGAATTTGAGACCCATGAATATGTGTTATTTCAAAAGTCCTTATATAATGAAGACATACCTATGCTGAATAAGGTTCATATAACTCTTAATAGTGAAAATAGGTCTGAGTATGGTGGGATATTAAGGATAACACTTAGTCAAAAGTTAATTTCCATCTATTTATCTGAAGAGACGGCAAGATCACTTGGCGTAGATGATTCTATAAACATTGAATATGATATAGATGAAGAAAGGTATAACGCCTTAATAAGTCATTTTAATAAGCTTAATGTAGATCAAGAGATAGAAATTACTTCCGTACCATATTCATAAAAAACCTTAAAAGTATTCATTCATTATGAGTATTTATGGTAGATATGCTAGTTATAGACCCGCAAAGTGGCCAAGAACACGAGAATTCAACTCATTTGATGACTGGGTAAATGAAGTTATGTTAGTAGATCATAAAGAATATGAAGAATAGTTTAAAAAAGAAAGGATGACGGAAGTGCCAAATGATAACCAAGCCCGCACCTCTGCTTCTATTAAAGAAAATGGCTCTTATCCCATTGACTTGACGGGTCCTCACAGTCACACTCTTGTCATTCGGCCCGGTGTGGGCAGCCTATCGATCGGACCGTCGCACTTTGGGAAAAAGGTGGACCTACACGTCTCGCCTGATGCGAGCATTGATTGGAGTGTATTCGAGGACTTTGCTACGCCAGCGGGCTCGCCCTGGCCGAGATTTTTGTACTATTCGGGCAGTGACACAGGCTTCATAGATTGGGCGAAGACACGTCCAATTGAAGAGATGACGTGGGCTCCGGCCCTGACTGCCGATACGCTGGTGGATGCTACCCAGTCCATTATACATAGTTTGCATGTCGAGTTGAACCCGTCCGCTGGGCACTTAAACTTGATACTTCCGAAGGAACCTACCCGCCTGAACGTATCCGGCGATCTATTACGCTTCTCGGCCACTGGCGATATGCCGTATTCACTGACACTAGCTCCGCGTACCAGTAGGCGCAAGAATGATCCCCCTTTTACACTGCCCGAACTTGGTGAATTGCACCAGGTGACGTGCCTGACACTGCAAAATACGCCACTGGGACAGCCCATCTCACTGGATTGTCTAGATCGGTTCCCCAGTCTTGACTCACTGAGGTTATGGGGAAACTTCTGCGACTTAAACTTATTGGCTCGTCAAACCCGGTTAACGAATCTGGAGCTGCGCTTCATGCCTGATTTGGAGGACTTGCCCTCCTTGGACATATGGCCGCTGCTTGACAGATTTATCGCATACAATGTGGAAGAGACAACGGGCAAGCGCCTGAGGCAGCAACTGAAATCACGCGCCAAAACCCGCCCGTGGACCGGTCATGCATCAGTGAGCCAATTGCGAAAGCCTGAGTGGTGGATGACTGAATATGGCCGCCCATTCTCGTCTTGGCCTAAAGGTCTTGCCAAGCTCGCTAATGAAGCTTACAACGATGCACAGAATTCCCTGGCTCAGGCCCGTAGCCTTGCTGATGCCGAGGCAGCCATTACCGCTTTCACCATACGCTTCAACAATCTCAAGGGCATCGAAACCACCGAAAGAGAAGATCTTGGTGAGGCAGTGTGGCAACTCAGCCAATCCGATCACCTGATAGGTCAGCCTATAACGGAAGAGATGGCTCAATCGTGGTTCGACGAAGCTCGAGAATACTGATTAAAAGACCGTTGAGTTAACGCTGATACTAGGACATGAAACTGCTCGCAATCCGTGGATTACATACTTTGCCTATATCCCATACCATAACGAGCATCACCCATTAATAAGAACCGTCCTGCATTAAGAGGAAGAATACACTTGCTCTTCGCAGGCTTTTCTGTTAAATTTGATAGTAACAATTTGTTATTAACAAAATGATACTAAGTGGTGATTGTGTTTTTTACTCTGCAAATGAGTGGAGAAAGTCGAGGGGATGCAAAGTGAAGAAGGTTGCGGGCAGCTGGAATCTGTTCGAAATCGCGTGGTTAGTACTGTTTACCTCGATCGCTGTTGGATTCACGGTGATATCTAGGGACTCTTTATTCGGATTTACGGTTTTTATTACTGGAGTGCTATGCGTCGTGCTTGCTGCGAAGGGCAACCTGATGAGCTATGTTTTCGGCATGTATAATACCGTTGGTTATGCATATTTGGCCTATATTAACGGTTTGTTTGGAGAGGTCATGCTGAATTTGCTATTCTTCGTTCCTATGAATGTTATTGGCTTTTACATGTGGAAAAATAACCGCCAAGAAGACGGTAAGCTGACCATGCGCCAGATGGATCTAAGAAGACTGTTCCTAGTTGGGATGGTCTGTGTAATAGGATGTTTGCTGCTGGGATTTGGGCTTTCGTTCATTCCGGGACAGAACTCGCCTTACATTGATGCCACTACTACCGTACTATCCATTGTGGCGACTTTCTTAATGGTACGAAGATTCAAGGAACAATGGTTGGTCTATATTGTGTTGAATTTGTTTACGGTGCTGCTGTGGGTGATTCGGATGCTCGAGGGGAGCAGTGAAGGCTTAATGATGATCGTGATGTGGAGCGCGTACCTGGTCAACGCAGTATATGGATATTACATTTGGAATAAAGGAGCCAAGGAGGTAACGGCATGAAAACACTTGGACTAACACTTGGAAAGTTTGCTCCGCTGCACAAAGGGCATCAGTTTATGATCGAAACGGCGCTGCAAGAGGTCGATGAGTTGATCGTAGTCATATACGAGACGACGGTCACCCCGATCCCGCTTCATGTCCGGGCGAACTGGATCCGCAAGCTTTATCCGACAGTCAGGGTAATTGAAGCTTGGGACGGCCCCGATGGGTATTCGGATGACAGAGAGCATGAGATTCGGGAAGAACAGTATATACTTGGTTTGCTGAACGGCGAGCAAGTCACACATTTTTACTCGAGCGAGTTTTATGGACAGCATATGGGCCTAGCTTTGGGTGCAATAGACCGGCGGGTAGATGAAGCCCGCGTGCGGGTTCCGATCTCAGCGACGATGGTCCGTTCGGATCCATATAAGTACAGGGAGTTCATAAGTGATATCGTGTACCGGGACTTGATCACGAAAGTGGTCTTCGTTGGAGCGATGTCGACGGGAAAATCGACGATCACCGAAGCGCTGGCACAGCGGTATGGCACGACCTTCGCGAGCGAATACGGTCGCGATTATTGGACCGAGCATCAGGTGGACCGCAGAATCGGCCTCGAAGCATTCGATGAAATCGCGGTAGGTCATATTGAGCGTGAAGAGCAAGCAATGCTTGCGGCGAAGCGGTATCTGTTCGTCGATACCAATGCGATTACAACGTATATGTTCGCCTTGGATTACCACGGCCGGGTTCCTGATTTATTAACCCGAATCGCTCTGGAGAACGCGCAGCGCTACGATCTGTTCTTCCTGTGCGATGATGATATTCCATACGACGATACGTGGGACCGCAGTGGGGATCAGAAGCGGCATGTTTTTCATAAGCAGATTATTGCGGATCTAAAGACACGGCGAATTCCCTACATTACATTGCGGGGAAGCCTGGAAGAGCGCATGCGAAAGGTAGATGAAGTATTAGCCAAGTTCGAGCCTTACGGAAACTACTTTGGAGAGCTGAACGGTTAATTCAAAATCAAGGGGGCAACTCACGTGGATTTATTGGATAAGGATGGACTTACGGAACGCGAATTTTTGGAGCAGTACCGTGTAGGTGATTACGAGCGACCTTCGGTGGCGACAGATATGGTGATCTTCACCGTGACGAAAGCAGAGGCAGACAGCTACCGCAGACTGCCGGAGAAAGAGATCCGGGTCCTGCTCATTCGCCGGGGAGGTCATCCCTTCCTCGGCAAATGGGCGCTGCCTGGCGGATTTGTTCTGCCGACCGAAACGACGGATCAGGCCGCGGCTAGGGAACTGCGTGAGGAAACCGGCGTGGAGGATGTCTATCTGGAGCAATTATATACGTTCAGTGATATCGGGCGCGACCCCCGAACCTGGGTGATAAGCTGTAGCTATATGGCTTTGATCAACAGCGATAAGTTGGAGCTTAAGTCAGGAGACGATGCGGCTGACGCCGCCTGGTTCAAGGTATCCTATCGGCTTCTGCGGGAGCAGAAAGAGCTGTTTGAGGACGGATACGTCAAGACGCTGGAGTACGAGCTGAAGCTAAGCAGTGAAACAGAAGAACTTTCGGCAGTCGTCGCGAGGAAGATGACAGCGAAGACAACATCAGCTAGCACGGAGTACGAGATTGTTTCCAATGAAGGATTAGCGTTTGACCATGCGAAGATCATAGCATGCGCTATCGAGCGGCTGCGGGGAAAAGTGAATTATACCGATATTGCGCTGCACTTGATGCCAAAGCTTTTTTCCTTGACGGAACTGCAGCAGGTTTATGAGGTCATTATGGATAAAGAGCTGTTAAAGGCAGCTTTCCGTCGCAAAGTTTCTGAGCTCGTGACGGAAACCGATCATTACACCGAGAATGCGGGACATCGGCCATCCCGTTTGTATCGGAGAAATTTGGAGGATACACAATGATTTACAGTCTTGATGAGTTAAGAAAAGCGTATAACGAGGGAGAAACGTTCAAATTCGTATTCTTTTGGGGCCATACGCCGCCTAAAGACGGAAGCATCGACAAAAGCTGCTTCAGCCAATGGTGGATATGCCCTTTTACAGTAGAGGGAACGGAGTACTCCTGCGCCGAGCAGTTTATGATGGCTGAGAAGGCTAGGCTGTTCGATGATGACGAAATGCTAAAGTCGGTTCTTAAAGCGAAGCATCCTAAGGAGATGAAAGCTTATGGGCGTGCGGTACGAAATTTTGATAATGATATTTGGGACAAAGAATGTTACGGTATCGTCAAAAGAGCCAGCTTAGCCAAATTTTCGCAGAATCCGAAGCTGGGCGAATATCTCAAGTCGACGAAGAAGCGCATCCTTGTCGAAGCCAGCCCGCAGGACCGGGATATGGGGAATCGGCTTGACCCAGTCCAATCAGGACGTGGAGAATCCCATGAAATGGCGGGGGAGAAATCTGCTGGGGTTTGCGTTGACTGAAGCGCGGGACGAGCTACTGCGGAGTTAGTTTTTTTAAGGATAATCCAGCTCACAGGAACGATCAGAGGTGTTTAATAAAAAATAAATCCGGCATGTGATAAGTTCTCTCAGGGAGCTTATCACATGCCGGATATGATATTAATTGGACTTCTTTTTTGTTTTCGGAATCCGGACCCTGTCCTGTTACTGTATCCCTTTCATAAACCCCTGGATTTTCGAGGAGAACAAGAAGAGCACAATACTGAGCAGGATTGCCGCCCCTCCGATGACACCAAAGTATAGCATCTCTGTGGTAGGTGAATAGAATTTAACAATTTGTGCATTAATCGCTTGGGCAGCCGCATTGGATAAGAACCATAAGCTCATGGTCTGCGATGAGAAAGCAGTGGGTGCCAATTTTGTCGTAGCGGACAGTCCTACAGGGGACAGGCATAATTCCCCCAGAACAACGATGAAATAACTAAGAACGAGCCACAAAGGATTAACCAAGGCATCCTCGCCGCCCAAATAAGCCGGTAAGAGGATTACCAGGAAAGATAAACCGGCAAACAATAATCCCAAGGCGAATTTCTTCGGTATCGTAGGTTGTCGTTTGCCAAGCTTCACCCATAACCAGGCAAATACAGGAGCAAAAATGATAATAAATAAAGGATTCAAAGACTGAAACCAGGTTGGAGATATACGAATACCGGCAAAATCCAGTTGCGTCCGTTTATCCGCATAATTGGCAAGGATCGTTGACCCTTGCTCTTGAATCGCCCAGAACATAATCGCTGCAATAAATAACGGAATATATGCGATAAGTCTAGAGCGTTCAGCGCTTGTGGTTCGTGGACTGCGGAACATAACAACGAAATATATGGTTGGAATCAGAATTCCCAGAATGCCTATGATCACGATAAGCGAATTAAATGTTAACCAACCTAATGGAATGGTAATTGCTATGATAATCGCCAGAAGCAAGGATCCGGCACCGATGATACGGAACACTTTTTTTCGTTCCTCAGGTGATAGCGGACTTGCTACGTAAGTACCTGCAAGGCCGAGGTTTCGCTTCTTGGTGAAGACAAACATGATCAATCCTAGCAACATACCAACGGCTGCGAGGCCGAAGCCCAGGTGGAAATTATACTTCATGCCGATGGTTCCCACGGTGAGCGGAGCGATGAATGACCCCAGGTTGATGCCCATATAGAATATACTGAATCCTGCATCCCGGCGCTGATCTTGCTCACTATATAGTTCTCCTACCACACTAGATACATTAGGCTTGAGCAAACCTGTACCGAGCACGATCAGGACCATGGAAACAAAAAATAAAGTCAAACTGCCGGGGACGGCCAAGGTAATATGCCCGAGCATGATTAATATCCCGCCGTAGAACACAGCTTTGGACTCACCGAATATTCGATCCGCTA
Organism: Paenibacillus solani; assembly: GCF_001277345.1. GTDB lineage: Bacteria > Bacillota > Bacilli > Paenibacillales > Paenibacillaceae > Paenibacillus_AQ > Paenibacillus_AQ solani. Next base: position 2,180,734 of record NZ_LIUT01000001.1, on the reverse strand, counting down.
ACCATCCACCAATAATTCCGGACATATAGACGAGTGAGCCATAGACGGACACAATGGCAAGAGCCGTGTTATCATCCAGGCCAAGTCCGCCCTTACTCACTTCGTAATACATATAATAAAGAAGGATTGCTTTCATTCCATAGTAGGAAAATCGTTCCCAAAACTCGGTGAAGAATAGCGTAAACAACCCTTTGGGATGTCCAAAAAAACCCTGTTGCGGAACGCTCTCAACAATTTTTTGTTTGTTTAAATCTGACATGCTGTTAACTTCCTCCTTGGTGCAAACAATGTTCTGCTAAAAGCATTATTCCTTAGTAATGTAATCAATTATAAGTAATTTCAAACTTTTCATACCTTTATAAGACTCGAGGGCGGATAAAAAGTATATCACAAATAACAATCTTTACTATTACAATGGTTCCTGCTTGTTCTTTTCCAAGCTTAAAGGGGCTGCTTTAGTATAAGTATTGAATAATTGGAGGAGTTGTCTTGATTAAGGGCATTGCGATTTATGATACGGAGAATATTAACGCGCACGAGGCTTTGGACATTGGATTATCGTTTTTTGATGCCATAGGCGTTTGCGTGAACGCCGCTACGTATTACAAGTTTCTGAGTGATGGAGATCATAATGAGGACCACGAACTGATCGATATTTCTCTCGACCGTTTAAAAGAGAATGTGTTAACCGGAGCTTGTGATGCGTTCTGGCTATACCGCGAGCGAAAGGAAATTTGTTGTTTTTTGTGATATGAACCATAAGTTTGCCAAAACGGGAAGCTTATGGTTCTTTTGTTTACGGCAAAGATATGCGTCCTTTTAACACTAAAGAGGAAATCGACAAAGTCTTGCCGTGGTCAACGGATTTACCATCTAGATGCAAGGTACCCATAAAAGCAACTCTAAAATCAACCTTTATTTTATATTTTGGAGTTAATTCACATTCAAAAAATACCTAAAATAAGTTGGTTGCAAGCTCTTTAAAGTTGTGTGCGGCTTTAGACATATATTTATTGTCTATCCAAATAAGTGCAGTATCAGATTTTATTTTAGGAACGATTTCAAAATAAGATAGCGATTCCGGTTGTAGTAGATGTATAGCTACCTTAGGTACAATTGCTATACCTACACCTAATTCTGTTAATTTCATAAGTGTAGAAACGTCCGAGCTTTCACAAATGATGTTTGGAGTAAATCCATGGGTTTTACATGTCTCAACAAATTTATGAAAGATATATATATCACCTTGACTATGTAGTATTAAAAGAGGAGAGTTTTTAAGCTCCTCTATAGTAATTACATCGCTCTCAAACTTATCCCAATCTTTTGGTTGGATAGCTACAAGTGGTTCTGAATGCATAGGATAAATGGAAAGGCTATTTATATTTTTAACATCTTGAGATTGCAATGGTAATCTTACAATACCGAGTTCAATTTTTCTACTCAACAGTAGTTCCTCTAGCCTTTGAGAGTCTTCCTCCCAGAGTTGAAAAGTAACATCAGGATACTTTTCTTTAAATTTGTTTAACAAGGGGAGAAGATAAGGTACACAAGACTTCACTGTACCAATAGATAGCTTACCTCTCAATCCTTCCTGCTCCTCTTTTACTTCTGTTATCATCCCATCAATAGAATCTAAGACTTCTTTGGCTCTTCTATAAAAAGTAGTTCCTGAACGAGTTAATTCAAACTCCTTTTTATCACGGTTAATTAAAATTACTCCTAGCTCCTCCTCCAAAGCCTTTAATTGCATACTTAGGGGTGGCTGAGCAATGTGCAAACGATTTGCTGCACGTGTAATTTGTCCTTCCTCAACAATTGTTACAAAATAAATTATTTTTTTTAAATCCATAATCTCAACCTTTCTTCCTTATGCATATATATTATATATGACACTATAATATTATATATATTTTACGTATGATTATTCGTAAATGTAAAATTAAATTAAGAGCTAGGAAGTTTTGAAACCAATTCTCCCTAACCCTAATATAAGTTTAAGGGGTGTTTAGTAATGAATAATGTAGAGAGCAAGGATCTGCAAAAAACAGATATCCAACCTTCCTTCAGCTTTGATCTTGCAAAAAGAAATCTCGCTGATATACAAGGTGTCATAGATTTTTTAAAAAAAGAGGATATGCTTGTACGGGTTAAATCTTCAGTTGATAAAAAGCATGAAGTAGCTGGAATTGCAAAGCTTTATGACGGTGGTAAGCCCGTTTTATTTGAAAACTTACACGATTCGGATACTCCTTTATTTACAGGATTATACTGGAGTCGTAAAGTATTGGCAAAAATCTTCAATGTTAATGAAAAAGATCTACCTGAATTAATATCTAAGGCTATAGAGAAGTGGCGTGAAACTCCTCTTAATCCAATAGTAGTTGATAATGGGCCAGCAAATGAAGTAATTGTACAAAACAAAAATGATTTATTAGCCGACATTCCTATTCCAACACATGGTTTAAAGGATGGGGGTCCTTATTTGACTTCCTCTGTATTAATTGCAAAAGACCCTGAAACTGGGATAAGAAACGCATCCATTCATCGTTGTATGGTGGCAGGACCAAATCGTATGACCATGCAGCTGGATTTGGGTAGACATTTACGTGAATATTATGAAAAGGTAGAAAAACTAGGAAAACCATTAGAAATAACGATAAATGTTGGCGTAGGATTACCTGTACATTTTGCAGCAACGAGCCCAAGTAACGTTGCTGTAATCGATCATGATGAATTAGGAATTGCTTCAGCACTGTTAGGGGAACCATTAAAGTTAATTCGTTCTCAAAGTGTCGATGTAGAAGGTATTGCTGATGCTCAATACGTAATAGAAGCAGAAATAATACCAAACGTAAGAGAACATGAAGGACCATTTGGAGAGGTTGCTGGCTATTATGCTTCTGCGGATGATCGCTGGGTAGTCAATGTCAAAGCTGTAACACGTCGAAAGCAACCAGTATTTCATACTATTGTAGCCGGCAAAGAAGTATTTAATGCTGTAGGACTCATGGCTGAGACTAGCATATATCAAAAAGTTTCAAGTATGATACCCGATGTCTTGGACGTTCATTTATCACATGGTGGTTGTGGATTTTATCATGCGAATATTCAGATTAAAAAAAGTAGCGAAGGTGTACAAATGAATGCCATAATGGCAACGTTCGCTGCGTTTCCTCCTTTACGTCGTGTAACTGTAGTGGATGAGGATGTAGATATTTACAATCCAGAAGATATGGAATGGGCACTTGCTACACGGCATGATCCAGATAGAGATATGATCCTTATACCAGATGCACGTGGTCACGAGCTTAATCCCATAACAGACGAAGGTTTAGGGACAAAAATTGGTATTGACGCTACAGCGCCATACCCACGAAATTGGGAGTTTGAACGTCTTGACATCCAGGATGTAGATTTGGAGAAATACGAGATTGAGGATTGATTTCGAACTGTATTGAAATACTGTGACTCACACATAATATTAAGGGAAGCGAGTATATGAGCGTAAAAAAACGAATGATTGTCGCTATAAGTGGTGCAACAGGTATTGTCTATGGAATCCGCCTTTTAGAAGTTCTTAGACGTTTAGATATTGAAACTCATCTTGTTGTTTCCCAATCAGCTAAAATGACTCTTAATTATGAAACGGACATGAATATTAAAGAATTAAGGGAACTAGCTGATGTTACCTATTCTCATAAGGATATTGGAGCAGCTATTTCGAGTGGATCTTTTCAAACTATGGGTATGATCATTGCTCCATGTTCAATTAAAACGTTATCCCAAATAGCGTATAGTATGACTGATAATTTAGTCGCTCGAGCAGCGGATGTTGTTTTAAAAGAACGAAAAAGATTAGTCCTAATGTTGCGCGAAACACCTTTATCACTATCTCATATTCGACATATGGAAGCTGTCACAGAAAATGGCGGAATTATATTCCCACCTGTTCCTGCATTTTACACAAGACCTAATACATTAGATGATATTGTTAACCAAACGGTTGGAAGAGTACTAGACCTTTTTGATATAGATACTGGTGAATTTGAACGTTGGGGCGAAGAAACTATACTAAAAAACTAGTGGACGAGCTTTGGCTTTGGGAAGTGGAGACGGCACATCTCGATCTGATCAATCAAGCTTGTGGAGAAGCAGAGCTTTTGCTGGCTTGGAAACCTAGGAAGGGATACGTGATGACCGTGAGATATACCGATTATATCCGACTGAAAACTGGTAGATACCAATCAGTAGGAATGTTTGGCGACAATATTTATGCATATGAGGTTCTAACAGGGGTAACCGACTCCCCGGAGTACCACCAAATTTCTAAAGAAGAATTCGATTCGTTTGAAACATGGACCCAGGAGTACATATCGGATCTTAAAAAATTGTATGAAATCATTAACCGCCCTGTCATCTGTAGCGGCTATTTAGGAAAAGAGATGTTAGGTACATCGCTGCTTCGTGATATTTAGGCGAATCGATAATTTATTCATCGACTTCTGCAACCAATAGACTGAAAAAACATATTTACAAATCTATAAAAGTAGATATAATATTGGTTATGGAACCTTCACTAATCTATAAAGCATTATCAAATGAAACGAGACAGCAAATTTTATTATGGCTGAAAGAGCCAGAGAATCATTTTGATGAGGAGCCTTATTTACAGCAAGGGATTAGTTTTAAAGTTGGAGTATGCGTTGGAGAAATCCAAGTGAAAACGGGACTGGCGCAGTCGGTTATTTCTAGTTATTTATTAACGATGAAAAATGCAGGATTATTAGAATCCGAACGTATTGGAAAATGGACGTATTATCGCCGCAATGAAAAGACAATAAAAGAGTTCGCCGACTATGTACAAAAGAAATTATAAATAGAGAGGAGGGACTTTTTTTGAAATAACATATCTATATATCTAGATATTAATATATTATACATAAAAAGAATGGAGTTTTCACATATGAAAAAGGTAAGCCCTTTGCTTATTATTATCCTGGCATTAGGTATATTCGGAATTATCACAACAGAAATGAGTGTTGTCGGGGTATTACCACAAATAGCACAAAAATTTACTATTTCAACTTCACAAGCGGGCTTATTAGTAAGTGTATTCGCTCTTGTAGTTGCGATCTCTGGGCCATTTCTAATCATACTAGTATCTGGGATTAACCGTAAGGTACTATTACTAACAGCAATATTCATGTTCGTTATTTCTAATATTATTTATGCTTTTACAACACAGTTTGAAGTCATGCTTATTTTTCGTATCCTTCCTGCAGCGCTTCATCCGCTTTTCTTCTCAATAGCGCTTGTAACTGCAGCTTCACTTGTCCCGCCAGAGAAAAGCGGCCAAGCCATTACGAAGGTATTCTCTGGAGTTACCGTAGGATTTGCTCTAGGTGTACCATTGACTTCTTATCTTGCAGAACAGTTTTCCTTGGAAGTTGCTTTCTTGTTTGGAGCGATGGTAAACACACTTGCTTTTATAGGGATCCTTACTTTGCTTCCGTCTATGCCCGTAAAAGAAAAATTGTCCTTTGGAAAACAGATTGGTATCTTACGTAAGCCGGGGTTATGGTTAAATATTGCAGCGGTTGTGTTTATTTTTGCAGCCATGTTTTCGGTTTATAGTTACTTTTCTGAGTACCTTGCAAGAGTAACCAACATGAATGGCTCACTCATCAGTATCATGTTACTCATATTCGGCGTCATTATGATTGCAGGTAATCATTTGTTTGGAGCCTTTTTGCAAAAAAATATCGTAAATACCGTTATATCATTTCTAATTGCATACTTATTAGCTTATTTATTGATTTACTATTTAGGGTCTTATTTCGCTCCCATGATTTTTATGGTATTTATTTGGGGAATCATTCATTCAGGTGGATTAATCGTAGGTCAGGCGTGGTTAATGAGTGAGGCAAAAGAATCCCCTGAATTCGGCAACAGTTTATTCGTTTCGTTTTCAAATCTCGGAATTACTTTAGGAACTTCTATTGGCGGCTGGTTTATTTCTCAATTAGGAATTCACCAGCTGATCTGGAGTGGCATCTTATTCACACTGCTTTCAATATTATTGATCATAATAAAAGTGAAACATTTCAAATCTAGTAGTCAACCATCTTGATGCCGGGCACTTCACCTATCTTGTTATTATCTGTATAATCAGGGTTAAAGCTCAGACAACATAAGCCCCAGCCTAGGATAAGAGCAATCTAAGGCTGGGGTTTTTTATTTGCAAGAAAGACAAAAAGAAAAAAAACTGAGCTGAAAGGTGGGTAAAAAGGTGGGAGCAGAAAAAAGAAGAAGCATGAGGGTTTTCGTGTTTTTCAGTGTTTTGTTAGTAATCATTATTACGGGATGTTTTGCATCACAAGACAGTAATCAAATTGCGAAAGAAAAGGAGCTTTTATTAGATACGGGAAGTGAAATGAAATTATCCAACCTTTCTGAGCAAAAGATCATGGATCTGGCTAAGCTCGGTAAGGTATGGGGAGTTGTGAAATATTATCATCCCAAGGTTGTATCTGGAGAAATAAATTGGGATGAGGAGCTTTTTCGGATCATGCCCTCTATTTTAGCAGAAGACTCGGATGTAAACTCCATTCTCTATAAGTGGGTTCATTCTTTAGGCAGCGAATCCATTCCTGGAAAGCTTACAACAGAATATCACTATCCCGAAGATTCCATACAGCTGAGTCCAACGACAGATTGGTGTAACGACGAGAAATATCTAGGTAAGGATTTGAGTCTTGAATTATCCAAGCTGTTGGAATCTAATATTGTAAAACGAGAACATGCATATGTTAGTTTTAAGGATGACTCACCTTATCCTTCTATGGCAAATGAAAATTTATATTATGGTATGAAATTTGATGACACAAGCTATAGACTACTTGGTTTATTCCGTTATTGGAATATTATCGAATATTATTATCCTTATAAAGATGTGATTGGAGAGGATTGGGATCATGTACTTATGGAATTTATTCCCAAATTTTTTAATGGGTCGGATTATGATTCCTATTTCATGACTATAGCAGAACTAACAACTCGAATACATGATTCTCATGTTTATTTGTTGGGCAAAAATAGAGGGGCAATAACTACCGTTGCTGATTATTTTGGAACGTATTCGCTTCCCGTAAACATTATCGAAATTAACAATCAGATTGTTATAAGTAAAGTAATAAATAATTGTGGACTTGAAGTCGGAGACATTGTATTAAAAGTTAGTGGCAAAAGTATCGATGAGGTGTTAGAAGATCGAAGAAAATACATCTCTCAGTCTCGAGAAGACACGTCCGGCTTATTCTTTTCTGCATCAGTAAGAACTCATCAGAAGAATACAGACGTTACCGTCATTCGACGGGGAAATAAGATGAACATTAGTGCAGTAGGCAGTCCACAAAACATTGTTTTCATGATTGACACAAAATCACAGGAATTGGAGAATGGAGAAATCTACTATATCAATGCCGGTCTCTTGAAAGATGGAGAGATTGATAAAATTATGAATGATTGGTGGAACACTAAAGGTTTGATTCTTGACCTAAGAAACTACCCTGCTAGCGAAATAGCCCATACGTTAGCTCAATATCTGATTCCTTCCAAAAAAGAGTTTGCCTGGATGTCATTCCCTAATCCTGTTATACCTGGTGAATTTTATTATCTGATGCCTAATGTCTCAGGGAAGCATCAAGATAATAAAGATGAAGAACTTTATAAAGGGAAACTAGTGATGTTAATCAATGAACATACGATTAGTCATGGTGAGCTTACAACCATGTCGCTCAGAAATGCAGAAAATTCAATAGTTCTTGGGCGACCAACTGCCGGAGCTGATGGTGATGCAGTTAGTTTTTATCTTCCTGGAAATATCAAAACAGGTATAAGCGGATTCGGTGTATTTGATCCAGAAAAAAAACCAACGCAAAGAGTAGGAGTGCAGCCTGATATTCGTCTTGATCCAACCATTGAAGGCCTTATGGAAGGCAGAGACGAGTATATTGAGAAAGCTGTAGAATTGATTAAACAGGGAAATTAAACTATTTCTTAACAGTTCTATATCAAAAATAGCAAACACTATAAGAGAAGATTGCATTAGATATGAAAATTTATTTGTGTGTACAAGCCCTATGTGCTTCCGAGACCTAATTATAAGGGAGGAAGGATGAGGAGTAGACGGGTTCTATTAATCAGTTTCGTGTTGGTGGGCAATCGAGATTCATGAATTTGTGCCATTGAAAGTCGCTATTTTAGCGACTTTTTTCTTTTATCGATACATTTGTTGTGCTAGCGTTGTGACAAGAAATTGAAACCATTATCGATCAGATTCTATATAAGAACTCCCGTTGTTGAGACATAAAAATGCTACTATTTCTGGACTGTTTCGAACACTGGCTACAAGATTTGTTATCGAGACACACTAGTCAAAAGAACCTTTAAAGACGTTAGCGTATTGGAACATTTAAGGTTAATATATCTCGGTTTGTAAATTTATGTTATAGTTAATTAACCGCTGATTAATTCTTCATACTATCCAGAAATGTAATTTTTGGGGTGAATTAAATGAATGAGCAGATTTCTATAGTAAGGACCGCGTTGGAGAATTATCTAAGAGATTCGAATATATCACTTTCCAATTTCGCAACGATTTCTGGGATTAATTCAGGTTCCCTGAGCCGTATAATGAATGGTACAAGACCGATGTCGATGAGAGAATTGGATAATATCACAGCAGCTATGGGGTTGCCTGAAGACTACTTTTTCAGCGCATATGTTGAAATATGTTTATATCAATCTAAAGTGACTTGGCGTAGAATAAGGCCTTTTTTATATCGCTGTGCTGACTTGGATAGGGTCGACTGCATTGAGAGGATCGTCAATAATATTCTTGAGGATCTTAACTACATCCCCATGTTGTTTGACGTTGCGGAAGATTTATTTACCCAGAAAAGATACCTGGCAGCTAGCGTCATGTACAGAGGGATTAGTGTGAGTGAGAAGTTTCAACATTCTGAGAGGTTAGCCCTTTGCCAGTACCGAATATTCTATATTTCACTGAATGAGGATTTGGACTCCAACTATAGAGCAGCAACCCTATTCGAAGATTATGTGGATCGTCTGGAGTTGATTGATCGACTCGGTGCTATTGTAGATTTGGCACATGTTTATGGTGCGTTAGGTCGTTGGAATAAGGTTGATGTGCTCGCGCAAGATTTATTTCGCAACGCTAAAATCCAGTATGAGCTCGAGAAAGAAAATAGCTACCTACGCCAAAAGAACAACCGCCCGGCTTATTTCTACATTCTTTATTCCCATCTGATGCGGGCAAATGTGTGCAAAGAACACGAACAGTTTGATCAGGCCTTATTTTATGTATCATTATATGAGGATACAGAGTGGATTGAGGAGAACACAGCTGAAGCTAATCAGATAAGCAATCAATTCAAAGAATGGGCATATGTGAATCGGCTTCTGTATCGCTTGAAGTCAGGAGAATTACAAGTATTACCTGATTACATTAACTGGGTCGCGGAAAAAGATAGAGAGATACCGTTAGCAATTCACACAATACTTACTGTCGCAAATCAATACGAGACAAATATTGATGAAGCATTGTCTCGCTTTTCGAATTATATTATATACAGAAAATTACCAAACTTCAGTGAGTCCATCCTTTTGGAACAGCACTCAAGAATATTGACCGAGTTAGGCATCTATTATCTGAGACATAAACCGGAGATGGGCATAGAAACCATACTGCAAGGATTGGAATTTTCCGTGAATTGTAATAACGACAAAAACATAATCAGGTGCATGACTATTTTTGAGCAAAATAGAGGATTGTCTACTTCAGATGAAGAAAACAAATACAAATACTTAGTAAACGAGGTGAAAAATCTCCATGAAAAAAATAACCGCTACTCTTCTTATAGTGTGTTGTCTTAATCTTATATTTCTACAAATAGAAGGACCAATAGTAGTAACTAATCCAAAACCTGGTTCCGGAATAACGACATTAAGCCATGGATGGGGAGAAGGCGGTACCTAGAGATCAAACCTTCTATATAAAAGCTTTAAATGAACCATTTCAATTGAAGGGAAATGGTTCATTGCTTTCTAAGAATCATCGCGAAGCTAAAGAACCAATTGATCCGACACGTGCACCGAAAACTTACCCATCCAGCAGTTAAGTGTAGAATGAGATAGACAAATATTATTGATACAGGGTTATCACCTTTATGAATACCATCTGAATAACCAGAATTAAAGCTCAGACAACATACGCCCTAGCCTAGGATAAGTAATATATCTAAGGCTGGGGCTTTTTATTTGCAAGAAAGAAAATGTATAAATTATTGAGCTGAAAGGTGGGGAAAATGGTGGGAGAAGAAACAAGGAGAAGTTGGAAGTCCCTTGTACTTTTCACTGTATTGTTTATTTTCATTTTCGCAGGATGTTCTACATCACAAGAGAGCAATCAACTCGAGAGAGAGAAGGATCGCAAATTTGATACAGGAAGTGGAGTGAAATTCTCCAGCCTTTCTGAGCAAAAGATCGAGGACCTGGCTAAGCCCAGTAAGGTATGGGGAGTGGTGAAATATTATCATCCCAAGGTTGTATCTGGAGAAATAAATTGGGATGATGAGCTTTTTCGGATTATACCATCTATTTTAGCAGAAGACTCGGATGTTAACTCCATTCTCTATGGGTGGGTTCATTCATTAGGTAGCGAATCTATTCCTGGAGAGCTTGCAACAGAATATCAATTTTCTGAAGATTCCATACAGCTTAGTCCATCCACAGATTGTTGCAAAGATGAGAAATATCTCGGAACAGAACTGAGTCTTGAATTGTCCAAGCTATTGGATTCTAATATATCAAAACGTGAACATGCATATGTTCGTTTTGTGGATAAAGAAAACCCATACTCGAATATGATTTTCGATGATACAGGCTACAGGTTGATGAGTTTATTCCGCTATTGGAACATTATTGAATATTACTATCCCTATAAAGATGTCATCGGTGAGGATTGGGAGCAAGTACTTCTCGTTTTCATCCCCAAAATGATTGATGGGTCGGATTATGATTCTTATTTCATGACCTTAGTGGAACTGACAACTAAAATACATGATTGACATGCTATTTTGGTGGGCAAAAATAGAGAGGTAATTACTGATTACTACGGTACATATCGGCTGCCCGTAAACTTTATTGAGATTAATGATCAAATTGTTATAAGTAAAGTGATTCGCAAATGTGGACTTGAAGTCGGAGACATTATATTAACTGTAGGCGACAAAAGTATCGATGAATTATTAGACGATAGAAGGAAATATATTTCACAGTCGCGAGAAGATACAGCCAGTTTGTTTTTTCTGGATCTATTCCGAATAGAGCAGAAGAATACGGACGTTACCGTCGTTCGGCGCGGTAATACGATGAATATTAGTTCAGTAGGCAGTCAAGAAGATATTAGTTTCATGATTGACACAAAATCACAGGAATTGGAGAATGGAGAAATCTACTATATCAATGCCGGTCTCTTGAAATATGGAGAGATTGATAAAATCATGAAGAAGTGGTGGAACACGAAAGGTCTTATTGTAGACCTAAGAAACTACCCATCTAGCTCACTTACTTATGAATTAGCCAAATATCTCATTCCATCAGAAAAAATATTTGCCACAGCATCAGCCCCCAATCGTGCAATCCCCGGTGAATTTTATTATATTGAACCCATGATCTCAGGGAAACCTCAAGAAACAAATGATGAGGTTTATAAAGGAAAAGTAGTGATCTTAATCAATGAACATACCGCGAGTCAAGGGGAGTTTGCAACAATGTCCCTTAGAAATGCTGATAATTCCATAGTTCTCGGAAGGCCGTCAGCCGGGCCGGATGGTGATATCCGTATCTTCATGCTTCCAGGAAAAATAAAAACCGCTATCAGCGGATTCGGTGTATTTGATCCAGAAAAAAAACCAACGCAAAGAGTAGGCTTGCAGCCAGATATTCGCCTTGATCCAACCATTGAAGGCCTTATGGAAGGCAGAGACGAGTACATTGAAAGAGCTGTTGAATTGATTATAGATGGGATATGACAAAATATTAGGTTAGAAAAAATGACGAAAGAAGAGTGGATCCATGATCATTAACAGTTTTTCACCTTTTATAGGCCAACACTGTGAGACTACGGCTACCGGAACCTTGCTAAAAAGTTTAGGAATTGAAATGTCTGAGGCCATGTTGTTCGGAGTTGGTGAAGGACTAGGCTATATCTATTGGGACATGAAAAGTATGGACTTTCCGTTTATCGGGGGAAGAGTGAAACCAGATCTGCTTACCCAAAAGATTGTCAGTAACTTAAATTTACAGATGGATGTTAAGGAGACTTCCTCCTGTAAGAAGGCATGGGAAAATGTTAAGCAGAACATCGATAAAGGAATTATTGTAGGTTTGAAGCTTGACAGTTATCATCTTGATTATTTCACAAACAAGGTACATTTTGCAGGTCATTATGTGGCCATGTATGGATATGACGATTGCTATGCCTACTTAGTAGATACAAAACAACAGGGCGGTATGGTAAAAACGAGTCTTCGTAATTTAGCACTGGCGAGAAACGAAAAAGGTCCGATGTCCTCAAAAAATCTATCTTACACAATTAAGAAAGAAGGGGATGTTTCAAATTTAAGGGATGTCATTATTAAAGCAATCAAAGGTAATGCCATCGATTATCTAAATCCTCCTATAAAAAACTTGGGCTATAAAGGCATTAAGAAAACAAGTGTAGAGATTAAAAATTGGTTTGAGCGAAGTGAAAAAATCGAAGATGATTTAGTCCTTACAGCGACTCTAATGGAGCGTGGGGGAACCGGAGGTTCTCTCTTTAGAAATATGTACAGAGATTTCTTAAAAGAGTGTTTGATTATGCTTGAACATGCTCCTCTACAAAATGCCTATAATCTCTTTACCAAAATTGCTCCGATGTGGGAGGAAGTATCTAATCTTATCAGAAATGCGGGCGAAACTCATGAAATACGATTCTTAAATCAGGCTTCAGATCTTCTTATGGAGTTATCTAGCAAAGAATATGAAGCAATGAGCCAACTATCAAAGATCTGATGACAATAACCAGGACCCCCACGGTCTCTGGTTTTTTTATGTGTATATAAGCTCGTTTTTGATACCACCACACAAATAATTTTACTTTTTTGGTTAACTATACTACATAAGGAGCGTAACATCGACCGCATGAATGACCTGTTAGGATGTCATTTCGAGAGTGGCAATATTCCTTTTGCATAAATCATCATATTTCCTTGAGGGGGACATCTGTTTTGGATGCACAATTTCTAGATTTATTGGCCCAGCAATATGATACGGAAGAAAAAGTCGTAACAGAGATCATCAACCTTGAAGCGATTTGTAATCTTCCTAAGGGTACTGAGCATTTTGTCAGTGATTTGCATGGGGAATTCCAGGCTTTTCAGCATGTATTAAGAAACGGATCGGGTATGGTTAAAGAAAAAATCAAAGATTTGTTCCGTGAGGATTGGACGGATAAAGAAATCAATGAATTTGCGGCGTTAGTTTATTATCCAGAAGAAAAAATACAGCTGGTTAAAGGTGACCTGTGCAATAAACAAGCTTTGAACCGATGGTATAGACAAACGATTGAACACCTGCTTAAGCTCATTATTTATGCCTCTTCCAAGTATACACGTTCGAAGCTGCGTAAAGCTCTTCCGGAGCGGTTTGTATATATTGTAGAAGAGCTACTTTACAAAACCGATTCGACCAACAATAAGGATCCGTATTATGAGGAAATATACCGGCAAGTTATCTCCTTGGGCCAGGCAGACAAGCTCATTATTGGCCTTGCTTATACGACCCAGCGCCTGGTGGTTGATCATCTTCATGTGGTCGGAGATATCTATGACCGCGGGCCGGACCCCGATAAAATTATGGACACGCTGATCAACTACCATTCTGTAGACATTCAGTGGGGGAACCATGATGTCCTGTGGATAGGTGCCTATGCGGGATCCCTAGTCTGCCTTGCAAATATTATCCGGATCTGCGCCAGATACGACAATCTGGACATCATTGAAGATGTTTACGGGATCAATCTTCGCCCATTGCTAAACTTGGCGGAGAAATACTATGATGACAATCCGGCCTTCAGACCGAAACTGCAAGCTGGACATAACGTATCGGAGCAGGAAATCCTGCAGATTACCAAAATTCATCAAGCCATTGCCATGATCCAGTTTAAGCTTGAAATCCCGATCGTCAAGAGACGCCCATACTTTAATATGTCTGACAGGCTTATGCTGGAGCAGATCGATTACGGCAAAAATGAGATCAAGATCCGCGGAAAAACTTACCCACTGGAAAACACCTGTTTCAGAGCTGTAAATCCACAGCAGCCTGAACAATTGCTGGAGGAAGAACAGCAGGTGATGGAAAAGCTGCTGTTCTCCGTTCAGCATTCCGAAAAGCTGGCGAGACATATGAATTTCCTTATGAAAAAGGGCAGCTTTTATTTAAAATACAACGGGAATTTGTTAATCCATGGTTGTATTCCTTTGGATGAAAAAGGAAACATGGAAGAAATGCAAATTGAAGACAAGACGTATTCGGGACGTCGCCTTATCGATGTTTTTGAATATTATTTGCGTTACGCCTTTGCACATCCGGAAGAGACGTATGATTTGGCTACGGATATGGTATGGTACATCTGGACAGGAGAATGTTCCTCGCTCTTTGGAAAGAGAGAAATGACCACATTTGAACGATACTTTATCCAAGATAAAGAAACCCATAAGGAAAGAAAGAACCCTTACTACCATTTGCGTGAAAATGAGGAAATCTGCCGGAAAATCCTGATGGAGTTTGGTTTGAATCCGGATCAAGGACATATCATTAACGGCCACACGCCAGTTAGAGAAATCCGTGGAGAGAATCCCGTTAAAGCAAACGGGAAAATGGTCGTCATTGACGGCGGTTTTTCCAAAGCCTATCAATCCACAACGGGAATCGCCGGATATACCTTGTTGTATAATTCCTTTGGCATGCAGCTCGTCGCCCATCAGAAATTTAATTCAAAAGAAGACGTGTTATGTAACGGAACGGACGTATTGTCTGTAAAAAGACTGGTGGACAAAGAACTGGAGCGGAAGCTGGTGAGGGAAACCAATGTCGGGAAGAAGCTGCTGCATAAAATCTCTAATTTGATGAATCTTCTGGAATATCGCAACATGGTTTGAACTTGTATAGGAAATCCCCATGAGAGATGATAAACTCAAATACGGCACAACATACATATCATCTCAACTAACAGGGGGAAAACGAAGGATGATTCAGAACATTCGCAACAAAACATGGTTGTGCACTTTTCTGCTGACAATTATTTTGGCAGGAGTTTGCATATTCGTGTCAGCAGATTTTGCACAAGCACAAGGAAAGAGCATGCCTGTAGAAAAATTAAAAAAGATAAGCCGATTGTCTTTTATTCTACGGGATGCGTATCAGAACTCTTACACGGTTTATATTTTCGCTCAAGATGAAAAATCATCAACCTTGACCGAAAAGGACAATTGGACCGGAAATAAGCCGGGGGACAAGCATTACACAGGTACATATAAAGCAGCACTCGTCAAAAAAGGAGCGTCGTATGGTACGATACAATCCGTGAACCTTGACCTGCATTCGGTTACGATGCCTCAGAAATGGCATTATACCGTTCAAAGCAAAGAAAAGGGGACACCGGATATTCTGATGATCACGGAATGGGGAACATCCAATTTTAATCTGGCTAAACCCTTTATTATTCGTTCGGGATCGCTGATGCCCGTGAAGTTCGTCAATCACAATGGCAAAAAAATGGATGACTACTATCCTGCAGGACGGGGAGACGGTGTGCGCATGCTGTCAGATGCGCGGGTACAGTTCAAGTTTTACAATAACGCTGTTACCAAGTATGCCGTAAATACATTCAAACTTAACGTGAACAAGCTGGAACTGCGTTTGGCGGACACACGGTACATGGATTATAATCATCCCTCCTGGCCTAACTCGGGAATGGGTGACCGTGCTTATCTTGAAAGCCTGAAGGCTGCTGCAAAGAAAGGGACTCTTCCCGACCAGCCAGGGATCAAGCTTGGCATGACTCATAAATCGCTTCAAAGTACGCTTAAAAAAGCCAAGCTGCGGGAGAACGGTGAATGGGGTGCCTTCTATGTTTATCCAAACTATGCGATTGGCTTCGATTACTATCTCCATGAGCTGGATTCCAATGCAAGAGTTATGGTATTCAACCTTTTTGCTGAAAAACGAAATTTGTATCCGTCTACAGTAAAATTGTGGCTTGGAAAACCAAATGATGAGTATCTCAATGAAGCCGATGGCGTGTATGATATGATCTACAACTTCGGTTCAGGCAAACTGTCATTTCATTATGAGGAAGAGGATGGACAAATCTTCTTGGCCACGATTTATAGATAACTAGTTAATTACGTATAATTAGGTTAGCCAGAAACNCTTAAAAACAAAATCATCAGTATTCCATATCCCCTCGGGTTATCAAGACTGAGGGGATATTTTTCTTAATTAAGCTGCTCGTCGATATTCGTTAGGGGATAAGCCGTTTAGTCGTTCGGTGTATCGAAAATTATTGTAATAATGGATATAAATTCTTACACTACGAAGGAGACTGTCGTACGTATCGTACTTCTCCAGATAAAAGCTTTCTCTGCTTTAAAGGTACCCCAGAATCGTTCAATGGGTTGGTTGTCCAAACACCGGCTTACACGAGACATACTTTTTGT
>NZ_LIUT01000001.1:1783808-2163393 GCF_001277345.1 Paenibacillus solani | reverse complement strand
ACATTACAAAAACTCCCATCATGGTAGAAGTAGAGTTTTGTTTTTTCTACTGTCTACTATGATGGGAGCATATCAAACTCTGGCTGGCCTTTTTTTATGTGCGTGTTACGATGGGAGAAATTTATGATGGATTATCGAAGATGGCTTAATGCCTGCTAGCTGTGATGATATAAGTAGATCGAACAACCGCAGCACGCGCGATAAAAAAACTTGAAATGAACGGCTTTATTGAAAAGAAAGACGATGAGCATAATAAAAAAAACAAAAAACTCTTTCTGACAGAGAGAGGGGAACAGGTTTATCCTTTTATCAAACGGGAACATGATTATTCTAATACTGTTGCTTCAGAAGAATTCTACGAAAGTGAAGCAGAAACTCTATTTAACCTGCTAACAAGAGTCGGAAAAAATGTAGAAAAAGACTGGGAGTATGTAAAGAAGGAGGATAATGACGATTGCACGCGTTTTGTTTATTAATGGAGGTTCCGAAGGACATATTAATCCGACCATAGGCCTGGTTCAAGAACTGGTTCGTCGTGGCGAGGAAGTCGTTTATTGTATAGCAGATCAATACCGTGATCGCGTCGAACAGGAGGGTATAAAAGTCATCACGTTTGATATCAACAAATTTGTAGAGGCTTTTCTGGCCCGTGGAAGAAGCCCTTGGGGACGAGTGAGCGGACTTTTGCGTACTGCTGACATCATCATTCCCGGCGTCCTGGAGCAAACCAAAGGAAAACGATTTGATTACATTATTCATGACTCAATGTTCGGCTGCGGAAGATTGCTTGCCCAAATCTTCGACTTGCCAGCAATCAACTCGTGCACGAGCTTTGCATCTCAACAAAATAACTTTGACCGTCTGCAAGACCAGCTTTCAAGCCATTTTCCGGCAGAAGTGAATGAGCGTGCACAACAGGAGATTCAGCAACTAGCCAGCAAGTTGGAAGCGAAATACAATGTACACGTTGGCTCTGCCTACGAGGTTTCTTGCAATCCTGCGCCATTGAACATCGTCTATACTTCGAAAAGCTTTCAACCGGGTGGAGCAAGCTTCGATGACAGCTTTAAGTTCATTGGCCCGTCAATCGTTCCGCGTTCAAGTGGTCCTTTTGATTTTGCTCATGTGGACTCGGATCACCTGATTTATATTTCCTTCGGCACGGTTATCAATCAAGCAATGGATTTCTATAAGATTTGTTTTGCTGCGTTTGCCGAAACGAAGTACGGCGTAATTCTATCCGTCGGAGGGCAATCCCTGATTGCTGAACTGGGGGAGATCCCAAAGAATTTTTCCGTTCACAGCTACGTCCCGCAACTCGAGGTACTGCAAAAAGCCAAGTTATTTATTACACACGGTGGCATGAACAGCACCAGCGAAGGCCTTTATTATGGCGTGCCGCTGATTGTAATTCCTCAAAGCGCAGACCAGCCTATGGTGGCGCGGCGTGTTGCTGAAATCGGAGCAGGCGTCCATTTAAATCAAGACAGATTGACCGCGGAAGAGCTCAGAGAGACGGTAGAACGTGTGTTCAAGGTCAAATCAATACGAAAGGCAGCCCTTGAAATGGTGGTTCTTTTCGGCCTGCGGGCGGATATCATCGAAGAAATCTTCGCATATAAACGAAGTCTAGGATTGAATAATTAAATCATGCTTCACGAGCATTTGTGTATACTGCTGGCCGATGGCCGGCTTTTTTTTAACAACATGAGTTGAGTATGAGCAATACCACTTCCGAAAGGTTCTTTTCCATCGAATTCAATTTTTCTATGTAACTTTTTTGCTCTATTGGTGTTTATTAAGTTGAAGGAGATAACCGTTAGGCAAGGAGTGGGAATCATAAATCATATGGTGAAGTGAATATGCCATGGTCACATTACGAAAATTAAAATGTCGCGGGAGAAGTGAGAATGTTTAAAACTATAAAAGACATGACTTTGAACATGGCTATGCTCCTCAATAAGCCTTGTTTCTAAAATTATTCTTTGCGTTGCTTCTTAGCGTACCGTTTACAATTATAAATTTCAATGCATACCTAAAAGGCAACCCACCTTCAATTATGAACTTAGTGAGTACTATTCTCTTTTTAATTTTATGGATGTCATGGGGAGGTTACAAACATTATAGGAACAAAGTGAACACTCATTTTCTTAAGTTCAGCTCCATATACTGTCTTTTCTCTATTGCATGTGTTTTTGTAATGTATCTTATAGATTCAATACTTTTTGCAATACCAGTAGGAATAATTATTTTAGGTCCAGTGTATGGGTTAAGATATTTCTTACCCTCAGTATCATATGAAGCATTCGGATTTATTAGTGTAATAATAGTGTTTGCTGTCAGTTTGATTGGTTCCTTTATAGGATTTATGACAAGTAAAAAAGCAGCAAGTAAGTTCAGTAATGGATTGACCTGTAGTGAGCTAAAATAAAAACGCCTTCGAGAGAATGCAAGCATTTTCCATGGAATTTCATTAGGCTTGGGCAGGACGGTTCAATAAATTCATGAATATTCTAAATGTGTAATTAAAACTCAAATATACCTTTTTTTGACTAACTATTCCATTTCATAACATTTATGTTATACTTAGCCTAACCGATTGAGTAGTGCCTTGCAAGGACACTCAGCATCGAAGAAACTGCTCTTGAAGTCGAGAATATGGTCATTCTACTACAAGAGAGTAATCTAATAATCTTATTATTCTCGTAAATGTCAAGGAGGTGAAAAGTATGGAAATTCAGCCATTAGCAGCGTGTCCTTCCGGATATTCTGCACAAGGGAATTCATATGGCAGCTGGTTCTGTAATGGAGAATGGTGTAGTCCATTAAATCCGTTTTCGGATCGCCAAAAAGTTAGGCATATATACATTCGTTGTGTTCGTAGTTCGGATGGCGCTATCCAAGACGTGTACGCTAATACCGAGATTGAATGTACATGTCCTAATTAATCCATCTTTCTGATGGTCGATTATTAGGTTCGCTCCTGATGTCATTCGTTCTTGAACGACTGTGACTTGAGAGTTCCCTTAATCCTGGTGATTGTGCATCCAATCAGTAGTACGTTAGAGTGTGGGAATTGCAGCGAATTCGAATGACCGACATGCAATTGAAACTCCTGCACCCCCAGTACCCGTTTCGGTGACGTGTTCGTGTATATGCACATGCCGTCACCGAGCACGGCGGGGATAAACCAGTCAATCCAAACGCAAGATATTGGTTCACGAAAACGTGTCAAGTAGTCCTACGGAATACGTAAAAGTATCTTTAGATTTACTCTTTGTTTCTGCATTAAGGGGACGAAGATTATAAGCGCCCGTAATAGAAAGTTGGTGCCATAATAAGTATATTTTGGAAAATGGGAGCTCGAAATTTCATGGCCCAGATACGGCAAACGCTACTCACCGTATGCATAGGGTCTATCGGTGTCGTTCTGATTTTTTCTTGTTATTTTGTCATTTCTTCTATTACACATAGCAAATCACAATGGGAAGAAAAGCACTTTGGTGTAATTGGTACAGAGATTTATTCGCGTGTCGGACTTGATTTGACCGAGGCTCAGATTAAAAATGTTCAAACGAAGCTTCAAACCAGAAATATTACCAGTCTTCCCTACGTTTCTCAGGTCGTTTCCGTGCACAGCGGGAATAGTGATGAAGCCAGGGAAGATAGCATCGTTGCATTAGGGTTTGATTTTCAAGTTGCTCGGGACTTAGAACCGAAGCAACCGCTGTGGTCTACGGATCCCCTGTCAGAAGAAGAAGCGATTGTATCGGTTCCGCTAGCACGGAGGTTGGGACTTAGTGTCGGTGAAACAATGGTAATCTCGTTTGCTGGGCAAGAAGTGCCTGTAATGATTCGTGATATAGCAGAGGAACGTGGATTAACAGGTTTTCGCGGAACAATGAGGGCACAAGGGACAGTTATTCTCTCTGATACGCTTGCGCATCAGCTATTCGGCGTTCCAGAAGCAAGCGCACACAGTATGTTACTGGCGACGAACAAGATGTATTCATCATTACCAGGCAGTTCATTCTTTACGGATCTCACGGAGAGAGCAATCAAAAAAGAAGCACTATCTCATATGTCGATGGTGCAGAGTATTTTCACGCCTCCATTTTTATTTTTTGTCGCTGTTTCTTTGTTCGCTGGAATTCTGCTGTTGGCGCAGTTGTTTAATATTCTGAAAGAAAGGCGCAAATTTTATATTGGCGTGCTCCGATCGCTTGGACTCAGTAACCGCAAATGCTTTGTCATCTACATGAGTGAGTGTACGTTACTGTGTGCGGTCATTACCATCTCGGGAGTTGTTCTCGGAAATGTACTCGGTTTCGGATTATTATCTGTTAATGTATTTTATATCGAACAATTACTGGAACGGTATGCCGCTTACGCCTATCCAATCCAACCCCACGTGAATGTGACGGCAACATGCTGGATTGCGTTGGCCATGTTTATCGTTTTCTTACTCCTTGCTTGTTTTGTCGGGCGTTTCATTAAGCGCACATCCATTTTGCACCTTATGGGCAAGGAGGATAATCGTGTGAATCCGGCACAGAAGCGTCTACTCAAAATCTTAGGTTGTCTCCTTGTCACAGTGGCATTCATATATTTTAATTATATCGCCACAGAGGGGATTTCAGATGGCGATAGGCTTGATGCAAAAGTATTCGGTTCGATTATAAGTTGGCTTATTGGAATTATAACGACTGCCTATCTTGTGTTTCTCATTGTACCTTGGATGAAACGGGCCTCCTCCATTTTGCCACATCGGTGGTTGAATCGTTTGGCTGTTACGTTAGGCACGCAGTACCCGCATATGCGGTTTAATCGTTCATTTGGCATCGTTTTATTGTTCACGGTATTATCCTGCTGTTTGATTGTGATGATAAGTTTCGCTTCCAATGTTGAAGATTATGCCGCTGTAAACAAGAGAGATTCTTTTATGGCTACCGACGCCTATATGTCTTATGTCGATGAGCTGGAAAAAAATGAGCTGACAGTCAATATGAATGAAGTGAAAGAAATCGTCCAAGGTGCTGCCTACGTGGATACGTATAGAATACTCGTTTCATCTCCCGACAATGCAGTTGATCTTACAGAATTAACACCCCCTATGAATGGTTACAAATGGGCACATTCCCAAGTTGTGTGGGGAAAGTGGCTAGGGAAAGGTTACCAATTACCGCTTACCTCCCGTGCGCCGCAATTTCAGAGCGATGCAGAAGTATTTCAAGCCTTGAGCGATCAAGCGTCTGTCGTTCTCGTGGATGATAAATTGGAAGGCACATACCAAGTAGGCGATCAGATTCCGCTTCGTTTATTGAAAGGTGGGGGCAAAGAGGAGAACCTGATTGGAGAGGAAGTGGTCACGGTAGCGGGAACGTTCGCCATTGGTGATGATAACCGCTTCAAAGGCAAGGTATTTATAGTGGCTGACGAACTTTACAACAAATATAGCAAAAGCGGCGCCTATAAGTGGCCTGGGGATCCCAAAGGCTATGCGCTGTTGCAGTTGAATGATACAGATGTGACGGCGGTAGATCCCATAAAGACACTGAAATACCATTTTACAAAAACAGCTGGTGTTACGGTGAGTACGCCTGGTGAGGACCAGGCAATCATTACGATGATTGTTAAAGCTGAATTCACTCTGTTCTCTTATATTATGTCATTCATGATGCTTATGGCCTTGCTCGGCATGTATGTGATTCAGATTCGATCTGTACAGGAGCGGGTTCCCCATATGGTTATGTTATGGCAGATGGGTGTAAGTCAAAAGTCGTTGAAACAGGTTTTTATCGTAGAGGGTTGCCTGATTGGTATCGTAGGGTTGATTAGCGGTATTGTGGTCGGAATGCTCGGTTCGGAGATGCTGATGCGTTTGGCGTGGATGGGTGTTGAGTTTTCGTTCCCTTATCTGAAAGTGACAGGTCTCATCATCGGATTGCTGATCTTCATCTGGTTGTTTAACCGACTCAGCACAGCCGGATTAAGACGTTTACAGATCAGTCGGACAGAGTAACATGGGAGGAGGATGACTGATGGAACATATAGGTTACAGGAAATTTTTGAAAAAGGTGCAGCAACGTGTTGTACCCGAGCTTGGAGAGTTGCTGCCTAACTTCCCCGTAGGGACGAAAAATCTATATGATTTTTTAGGAAACGGACTGTTAGTGATTGTCGTCTCTACTCGGTGTGTACCTTGCCAAGATGCACTTGCTGTGTTATCCGATTACTATCAGATGCATTCGGTTAATACGGTCATGCTAGTGGACACACAGGAGGACAATATGCCCTTATTCTATGAAGCGTTTGCTGCGTATGCGGAAGTGTTTCATATGGAGACGGAGAATTGGAAAAAACACTTTGCTGGCGTTCCATGGGCGACAGCACTGGACAGAAACGGGGTCATATTGCAATCGGCACCATTCAGGTCTTTACCGACACTGATGCCGGTATTAGACTTTATTGTTGATAGGGAGATGATTCGCCATGATGAATAAGATCAACCGGTTGTTCGATTCATTGCGAGAACCGAGTAGTAAAGCGCCTGAAAAATATCACTTGGGTGAAGTGCCGATGTTTGCTGGGCGAACGCCCCATCGCAACTCCACGTTAATTGTCATTATCTCTCTGTATTGTGCAGTATGTGTGGAGTTGTTGCCAAAACTCGAAAGTGTTGCCGATGTATTCGATGGGGAGATTGTTCTTGTAATCGATGGTGACGTGAACGAAGCCCAAGCAATCCAGCAGCACTTTGACTTTTCCTTCGATGTACTGTCTGCATCCGCTGAAGAATTCTATAATGTGTACCGTCCGGAAATCACCCCATATGCCTATGTGCTTAACCCTGACCGTACCATTGCCTACATGGGGCATGTGGGAGAGGTAGCGACGACGAAGGGAACGATTGCCCAATTAGGTCTTATGCCCGAGGTAGAGGAGGTTTCTAGATCATGATTGCTGCCAAAGCTGTTCGTAAGAACTACGGCATGGTAGCGACTCCACAAACAGCCGCATTATCAGGAGTGGATTTACACATCCATAGGGGCGAGATGGTGAGCATTATGGGGCCATCTGGTTGTGGCAAGTCCACGTTGCTTTATACGCTATCAGGTATTGAGTCAGCTGACAGTGGCGAGATTTGGTTCGACAAGCAAGCAATACACCAAATGAGCGAAAAAGATGTCTCCGCGCTCAGGTTGACGTCGATGGGGTTTGTCTATCAGCAATACAATCTGATTCCTGTGTTGAATGTCATTGATAACGTTGCATTACCGCTTATCAGTCAGGGCGCTCAGATGTCAGTTGCCCACAAAGCTGCAAAGGCAGCACTTGAAGATGTCATGCTATCGGATAAGTTGAAAGCCATGCCGCATGAACTGTCCGGAGGACAAGCCCAGCGGGTTGCAATTGCCCGAGCTATTGTCCATAATCCTTGCGTCATCTGGGCTGATGAGCCTACTGGAGCTTTAGATACAGTGACATCGAAGGCGATAATAACTTTGCTACGCAAGATAAATACAGACAAGCAAGTGACCATAGTTATCGTCACGCATGACCCGTTAGTTGCATCAGCAACAGATCGTGTAATCCGTATGAAAGACGGAAGACTAACTGATTCTGTTGAGCGCGACGGGGTAGAAGAAACAGGCGGGTGATAAGCCGTGATCGTGTTTAGTTATGCGCTTGATATCCTGTTTTCAGCGTTCTTCTTGCTGGCACTACGTAGCAAGGTAACTAACGTAATGAATTTTCGCTATGAAATCATATCATATGGGGTAGTGTACAATCCGTTAGTTGTAAATGTAGCAGCGTGTTTTGTTCTGATCTCCGAAGCGCTCCTTGTGCTTTGCTTTGCTACAGGCCTAATGTTGGAATGGGGAATTGCTTTGGCGATTTTGTTACTTGGCTTTTTCACCATCTTGTATTGGAGAAAACGAAGGTTAACAGGCGCGAAAGGATGCCACTGTTTCGGACATAATAGTTGGCTGAATCGGATGCCAGTTTATCGGAACGGGACGATTGTCATCCTACTTGCTGTACGCTTAATATTACTACCGCATCGTCCACCGGAATTGTGGATCACGATGCTAGTACTAGTAGCGGTAGTGATTCTGTCATATGGATTGCAAGGGAAATCAGCTTTCTCACGGACTCGCGCTTCAAGTCTTGGGATTGCAGAAGCAGTCAGACGAAAAACGGGAAAGATCCATACATACATTGCCGTATTGGGTCATCAAACCGATGTGACGGCTGGTATGGATAATCTATTGTCGGCTGTATCGACTGACACGAAGCAACACCATGATATGGCAGTCATTTTGGATGCACCAGATTGGTTTATCGCAATGAAACGACAAAAATGGAATAACGTATTGGTCTTATCCGCAGAAAGTATTTTGCCACAAGGCAGTGACTATCCATTCATTCTCGTTTGTAAAAGGAGTCATTCTAAGCGGATAGTCTATTCGATGGTGACCGAAATAGATGGCTTTGCGGAATGGTGGGAGATGAAAAATGACAAGTCAAGTGAAATGGCGTAAAGTCATTCATACAACTTATAAAATTTTACCATTAGTGTGGAAGATGTCACCGAGAGCATTGATAGTTAGTCATATCATTATGATTATTCAGGGCTGTTTACCGCTTGTCCAAGTTTATCTGGTCGCTAAGGTTGTAGGAACGACTGAGCGGGTGATTGCGGGAGAACTGCCGTATATATATGCCGTTTTTTGGCTGTTGGGACAAGTTTCCTTAAGCGCTTTCACAAGTATTATGGTGCTCGTAGAGCAATTAAATGGGCGGCGGCTGGGTTATCGCGCGGCTAATTATTTTGAGCATTTAATCATTGATAAGACGTTGCGTCTGTCATTATTGGAATTTGAAAAGCACGCCTCTTATGATCTGTTACAGCTGACAAGCGGAAGCGGTGAGCGTGGAATGCAAATGATTATGACTTTACGGCAGATGGTCATGAACATCATTACGATTTCCGGATACTTGCTTACGTTATGGTACTTCAGCCCATGGCTTGCCCTATTCCTTCTCATTGTCACAATACCTTCGTTTTTAGCTAATATAAAACAAAGCGGAGATCGCTTCCGTTTAACAATCACTCAATCTCCGCTAATGAGGAAAGCGTCGTATTTACAACAGTTGTTCCGTAATCGAGACGCGATAAAGGAAATTCAGTTATTTCGCATGGGCGCGTATTTTAAGAAGAAATGGAATGACGTATACTGGGAACAAGCGGAAGAGAACATGAAACTAGAACGAAAATCTGGCATTGTGAACTATGTAATGGAGAACATCGGACAATTATCAATTGCTGGCACAACGGTTATTCTTGTGCACATTGCGTCCAAGGGGCGTATGACGATTGCCGAGTATGTAGCTCTAACCATCGTGGTTAGTTCCGCATACGCTTTGATGAAAGGCTTGGTTAATTATATTGTGCGTTTCGGAGAAGATGGGATGTACGCTGAGCGATTGTTCAACTATCTGCAATACCCAGAAAGTAAACAACAAGACGCGAAGCTGGAATTTCCTAAAAATCTGACGCACGGAATTACAGTGAAAGATTTATCCTTTACTTATCCAAATCGACAAGAGTCCTCTCTCAAAAATGTCAATTTGCACATCAAACAGGGAGAAAGGATTGCCATTGTTGGCGACAATGGGGCGGGAAAATCAACATTTATCAAATGTTTATTGGGGATTTATCCTGTGCAAAACGGGACGATTTTTTATGACAAGACAGATATTTGTGACATTCGCAGTGATAGTCTTAAGGAAAGTAGTATCGCCGTATTTCAGGATTCCGTCCGTTATCAGCTAACGGTACGAGAAAACCTTATGGTGGGCAATATGGATGGGGTTACGGATGATAAACGACTGCATGATGCTTTGAAAGTGGTCGGGCTTTCTAGCGAGAACAATTCGCTAGAGCTGGATACTGCATTAGGTCATCTGTTTCAGGATTCCACAGATCTATCTGGAGGTCAATGGCAAAGGATAGCACTTGCGAGGGTGTTTATTCGTGACGCATCGTTTATCGTGTTCGATGAACCGACAGGAGCGCTTGATCCGCTTGCCGAAGAACACATATTTAACAAGATGCTTGAATTGACGGAAAGCAAAACAGCTATTTTTATCTCGCATCGTTTAAGCAGTTGTATCAAAGCTGACCGAATCGTTGTATTCAAGGACGGCGAGATTCATGAGTTCGGCACGCATAACCAATTGTTGGGACATGGGGGCTACTATGCGAAAATGTTTCAAGCTCAGTCAGAAAAATACCAAATGCAGTCCGCACTATAGATGTCCAGACCACGAGAATCAATCGGAACTACCGCACCAGCGGAAAAAGAACTAAACAAACTAATAGAGACTAAAAAACTATAAATGCGGATGTTTAATAAATAAAAGAAAAGCGAAATACATATACAAACATGAGTGGAATCAAAGAAGAACCGAACATCAAAGTTAACTTATTAAATCCCCGAATGCGAATGTCTTTTAAAAGGACGATTTCGGTAAACTCAGACTAGAACATTCAACCAGCTAAGTCTAATGCCCCCTTCCCTAAAGCATTTACACTTACTGTTATATCGATCAAAAAACAAGCTGAAATAGAAAGTCACTCAGCGGAATTAATTATGGGAAATGTACTTTATAAGAGCGAAAGAATAACCTAGGAGGATAAGGTAGAGTTTGGAGGCCGCCGTTGTTGAAGGACAAGCGACGGACAAACACGTGGTCCCAATGAAAGTCGCTATTTTAGCGGCTTTTTTGTTTTCTCTTGTACAAGTTCTTCTACCGATTGTCGTAAAAATTGCCGTTTAGCAAAGAAGAAGGTCCGATTACCGATTAGATAAGTATTAAATTATATTTCGTCGAATGAGTGCATACCATACTTAATTTAAAGCTCCATAGGCATGGAGGTTAGGTGTTAAAATGGACAGTCGAAAGTAATGGCGTATTTCAGCATCTTTGGAAAGGATTTTTCAAACGTTTCTTTGTCTTACCAATAAAACCAACATAGAGTGATGACAAGAAAGGCAGCCGATTTTAGCTATGAAAAAGAGAAACATTCACACCCTTGACTTTCCCCTGCACAGGAAACTGTATAATCGGATTATGTCATAGATTGGAGTTGATATTTTGTTCAAAATCAGTGCGTTTTCCAGACTAAGCAAGGTCTCCTTAAAGACACTGCGTTATTACGACCAGATCGGCATACTTAAGCCGAGAAAGGTAGATCACGATACGGGATACCGTTACTATTCCGCAGATCAGCTTCTTGAGCTCAACCGAATCTTAATCTATAAAGAACTCGGATTCACATTGCCACAGATCATACAGCTGCTCCAGGAGGATATTACACTGGAGAATATTCAAGGGATGTTTAAGCTGAAGAGAAGTGAAATCCAGCAAATTATTGATACAGAACAAGCCAAGCTCGTCAGGATTGAGGAGCGTATGCAGCTTATTGAAAAAGAGGGCCAATTCGAAACAGGTCAAGAAATCAGAGTCAAAGCAGAAGGTGCACAATCTTTTCTTTTTCAGAAAGCATGCGGGAGAGAAGAGGACATTCCAGATTTATTACGTCAATTTGATCAGTTATTAACCAAGGAGATTCGCCAGTTGACTCAAGGACCTCAGGTTGTTTTGTGGAAAGAAATCGACGGAAGAGAGGAAGAGTTTGAATTTGAAGTCGGTTATTTTTTAACTTGTGAGCTGCAATCATCTCCAGAACCGTTTTATCTGCGGACCCTTCCTCCAGAACCAATGATGGCCACCATGGCTTTTCATTCAAATTCGAAGTTTGATGGTGCGGCCTGTGTTCATTTAGCTACATGGATTGAGAAGAATAACTATCAGATCAAGGAGAACGAATCGGGTAGGGAACTATATTTACCGTTATCTCCAGATCAAGATGCGCAATTCATCGAAATACAAATTCCAATTATACATAGATAACTGAAGAAGGTGGAGTGGAGTAAATTGAAAAATAAAGGAATCATCTACATCCTGGCACTGGCTGTTTTTCTAATCGGGACCATTGAATACATTATTACAGGCGTCATTGAAATGATCGCTATGGATTTGGGAGTATCAACTTCCGAAGCCGGGTTACTGGTGACTGTGTTTGCCCTCGCAGCGGCCATTATCGCTCCAATGTTAATTACACTCACGATCAATGCAGATCGTAAAAAGCTACTCATGACAACCCTTGGAGTGTTTATTGCCAGCAATGGACTCATGTTAGTAGATCTTACTTATGAATCATTACTATGGGTACGAATTATTCAAGGGGCTAGCGGAGGAATTGCAACTGTAGTAGCCATGGCAGTAGCGACAAGACTCGTTGAAAAAGAAAAAAGGGGCAATGCCATCGGCATCATTTTGATGGGGCTTAGCAGTTCGCTAGTGCTTGGTGTTCCTATTGGCACATTTTTTAGTGAGATGTTTGGATGGAGAGTACTGTTTATTTTAATCAGTTTATTAAGTATTCTTCCATTATTTATCATCTATAAAAAGGTGCCAGCAATCAAAGAAGAAGAAAAGGTTACCATCAGAATGCAGCTTTCCATTTTGAAAAATCCTACTATTCTGATTGCCTTGGTTATTACGTTATTGTATGTCGGTGGCTATGCTACACTGTTCACTTATATTACGCCTTTCTTGCAAGCGACATCCTCTCTTTCCATGAACGAAATTAGCGGAGTTCTTTTCCTGGCGGGCGTTTGCAGCTTTGTCGGTTCAAAGATAGGAGGACAATTAGCAGATGCAAAGGGATCGAAATTTACGATTTATCTCGGGCTTCTGTTACAAGGGGCGACTCTTCTATTATTCGCTCTAGCAGGTGTCAATCTCTTTGTGTTAATCGTGGTACTCATGATTTTCATGTTAGCAACGTGGAGTATTTCTCCTGCCCAGCAACTATTCCTGGTTACTCTTGCGCCTCGAAATCCGGACATTGCCCTTAGCGTAAATACTTCGTTCATCCAATTTGGGTTTGCACTGGGATCTGGATTAGGCGGGCTTGTCGTCAGTCGTACATCTGTCCTGTATTTGAATTGGCTGGGTTTTGCTGCTGTATGTATAGCCTTGCTTCTTGCCATCTTGCTATTTAAGAAAATGAGCAGTAGGACTGAGAAATGAATGTTTGATTAAAGTAGCACAAATTGACTATGAAATAGGATTGTGGAATCATGAAATAGGGTGATGAAATGGCGAAGTTAGTTAATACAGAAGATACGGATTGTTCGGCTAGCAATAGGGGAGGTAACCGGAAAGGGGCAGGTCGCAAGCCAATAGGTGTAACCAGGAAAATTTCACTAACTTTACCGCAGGAATATTGGGAACAAATCGACCGGTGCTGTCACAGAGGGGATTATTCTGTTTCCGAAGTCATACGATCCATCATCGAAGATAATCTCCATAATGCCGATCTATTATGATGTAGTTGTTGGAGGTTCGTGTTATGCTAGAAGGCTTTTTGAAAATGGATGATGGGCAGCTTTATTATACGGTGTCAGGAGAAGGTAATCCCGTTATCCTGATCCATGGGAATTTTAATGATCATCAAATCTGGAATGAACAAGTGGATTCTTTATCCGCAAATTACAAATTAGTTCGATATGATTTAAGAGGATACGGCCTTTCCAGTACGCCAAATACCACATTTTCCAATACAGAAGATTTAAGGATACTAATTGATTCTTTGAAGCTCCGCGGGGTTACTTTAGTTGGTTCCTCCATGGGTGGTGGCATTGCTACAGACTTTACTCTTACTTATCCTCATTTGGTCGAAAACCTGATCTTGGTCGCACCCTCTATAAACGGTAAACCTTATCCTGTGAGGATGATGTGGCAAGGAACAAAAAACTATATCAATCTTCGATTGAAAGGACGCAAGAAAGCCATTGCTTCATTCATTAGTAATCCCTACTGGAGTTACTTATTTCCTTCCACAAGAAAAGAAGAGGCTAGGACAAAATTGATTCAAAATATCAGCAACCCTAATAACTTTTGCAGATACTCTCCAAGTCTTGCTATTGCAGTTAAGCCTTATGCTTCTAATCGGTTGCACGAAATAAACATACCGACTCTTATCATGATTTCTGATGAAGACCATGTATTTAACAAGGAAACTGCTGAAACATTACATAGTAGTATAGAACCTTCCATAAAAATAACCATGCAAGACTGTGGTCACCTCCCATTTATCGAGGCATCGAATGAATTCAATCAAGCAGTACTTGATTTCCTATCAAAAAGCTCGCTGACTTAAATAGTTGGCGGGCTTTTAAAACTATGAAAGCTATAGTTAAGTATCATAACACCGCTATCAGTTTCGAATGATATATACATGTATTTTACTTGTATACGAATGAGGAGATATGATAAGATGATAACGATTCTGAAAGCGCTTACCAAAAACAGCAAGAAAATTTAATCGCAAAGGAGAGAGTTAATGAGAAGCAAGTGGAGGAGTCGGGTTGCTATAGTAGCAGCAGTTATCATGATGTTCGCAAGTGTCGAGTGGGCAATGCCGAGAACGTATGCAGATGATAATTCGACCAACGTATTGGTCAACGGCGGCTTTGAGATTTCAGAAGAAGATGGCCGATTACCGGGCTGGCAGGCTGATGAAGATGCAACTGCCTTGGCCATAAGTGAGTCCGTGTATATGGAGGGGCAGCGTAGTCTTCAGGTGGAACGCTTGTTGCCTACAGAAGGTTCCGGAGCGGTGAGTGACGCTTACGCCGTACAGCCATTTGGTAATGTCATCATGACAGCAAATGTGCTTTCAGAGGAAGGTCATGGCGGCAAAGCCGACCTCAGGTTTTATGATCCAGACGGTAAGCTTGTCTCGGTAGTCAGCGGCCTGGTCGGTGAACCATTGGGCAAATGGCAAAGTTTAAGAGTGGCTGCTGCCGCACCTAAAAATGCAGCAGAGGTCAGGGTAGCCTTCTATTTTAATGGCGATCAGATCGGCAGATATTTCGTTGATAGTGTAGCATTGGAAACGCAAAATTCCTCCCCGTACTTAACGAATTTAGGGCCGCAATCTTCGAGTCTGACTCTGATGACTGCTGCGTTCGGTAAAGACAAGGAGGGGCGGGCTGCCATGTTTACGGTCGCCCAGGGCGATCCGGCACAATTCATCGTGATGGATGTGGCATCGAAAGAAGTGAAGGCAACCCATCCTTTAGTTGCACTTGACGGGAGCAACGTATCTGCAGCATGGGCGATTGTGACAGCCTCCGACGGAAAGGTATACATCGGCAGTACGCCGAACGGGACGCTGTTTCAATATGATCCGACAGAGGATAAGCTGCGTGCTATTGGAAAACCGGTTCCTACCGATACCGTAATATGGACACTTGTTGCCGGAGAAGATGGCAAAGTGTATGGAGGAACGGGATATTCCCAAACGCTGTTTGAATACGATCCCGTATCTGACCAGACTCGAATCCTTAAATCCTTCAAGACTTCATCGAAAGAAGCTCATATCCGCAGCCTTGCTTACGATTCCGATCGCCAAGTGATTTATGTGGGGGGAGCCGATGTCGCCAAGCTTTACCAATACGATCTCGCTAGTGGTACATCCATAGCACTTCATCCTCCTGAGTTTAACGGGATGACTTCGGTTTACGATCTTCGGTATGCCGGAGGTAAATTATTCGTGCGCGTGGATCCGGGACCTGTCATGTTCGTGTATGACCCCGATTCTGTAAGCTGGATCGTAAATAAAAATACAGCATATAATACCCGCGGATTTTCACCATTATCGCCTGACGGCAAACAAGTATACTACACTTATTACGAGACCCTTCCTGAGGGTGCGCAGCAGTGGTCTCTCTATTCATACGATGTGAATACGGGTGTTTACGGCTCGCTGGGTGTGGATGTAAAAGGGGCAGGCGTTGCATTTGGTTATGTACAGCTTGACCAGACAAAGTATCCGGGCTGGACATTGGTTGGTTTGGCTGGAAATAGTGGAAGAGCCTTCTATTACAATCTGGAGACTGGTTTGATTGAAACGCCGGAGCTTCCTTTTCCGCCACAGTTTGTAGAATTGTTTAACATCGGGAAGAGCACAGACGGGCAGATGCTGTCTTCGGGCTTCATTTCAGGCGGAGGAATGGGAATTTACTCCCCGACACGTAACGAAACCAAGCACTATCCTCAGATCGGCCAAGTCGAGGGATTCGGCTCCTTGAACGGGAAAATGTATTTTGGTGTTTATCCTAAAGCCACTATCTTTGAATACGATCCGGCCAAACCATGGAACCGAACGAACCCTTCAGAACCGAATAATCCGCTTAGGCTTAATCAGCTTGGTTCTGATCAAGATCGGCCCGTCGCCATGCTCGGGGTCGAGGAAGAAAACCTGTTATACATCGGGTCCTATCCGATTGCAGGCAAAACAGGCGGAGCTCTAACGATCTACAATCCCGTGACTAGCAAGTTCGATGTGAAACGGGACATTATTGCTGGACATTCGATCAATTCGTTGCTCTATAACAATGGAAAGCTGTTTATGGGTACAGGCGCGATGACTGGTGGGGAAGGAAAGCTCGCCATTTACGATACAGCATCCGGCCGAGTAGAGCTGGAACAGATACCTGTACCGGGTAAAAAAGCAGTAACCACTTTAATATGGGGCCCGGATGGCAACATATGGGGGATGGCGCTCGGGGCACTATTCATCTATGATCCGGACCTTCAAGAAGTTATTTACAGCGACGATATGTTTCCCTCCGCCGATTATGCTCACAGCAATCCTCGCTTGACCGTTGGCACAGACGGCAATGTTTACGGAACTATTTTTACAGGCTATGTTGCTGACCAGACGTATACGAGTAAGATGTTTAAAATCGATGCAGCGAGCAAAACGCTGTCCATCTTGCTGGAGAGCAATGCGGAGAAGCTGGCACAGGACGACTTTGGCAACTTATATTTCAAATATGGCAGCGAGCTGATGAAATACAGCGATCCGAATTTGGTGGTACAGATAGATAAAATACAGCTTATGGCGGCCAAATCGCTTCAGCTCCATCCTGGAGCTGAAGTCGATTATTCCTACGAAGTCTTCCTTGAAAAAGGAAGAATGACAAAGGAGTTATCCGGCGCTAGTATTGAGTATATAAGCAGCCGTCCGGATAAGGCGGAGATCGATCCCAGCGGAAAGATTATCGCCAAACATCCGGGCCAAGCCGAGTTGTCGATCCGAATAACATTGAACGGGGTAATCGTTGAATCCAATAAAATCAAGGTGAAAATAACCGGCCCTTTTTAAAACTGTTAAGAAATATAGCAACAAGAGACCGTTGTCTATGACAACGGCTCTTTATTTTCAAGTGATCCATTAGACGAGAAAAAGCTGTTAGATAAAATACACTCTTGACAAGAAATGGTTATTATTTAATAATGAATACAACCAATTACTGGTAACATATCTTTCCTTTCTACTGACCCATACATCATTAACTTCTCTTAGCTTTTTGACACTCCGTTAAACACGACTCCATTGTGACCAATCTCTTTAATACCAATCTATATAGATTCCTCCAAATTGAGACATGATCCCTTACCCCTCAATGCTTTACTCATAAGCGTACTTATTGGTTTCGACCTCCACCTAGTTGCGCGCTATGAATGTCTGTAATCATCAGCAGTTTACATAGCTGCTTCATTATAGTAGAGCAGAGTTGCTCACGGTTATTTAAATTCCCCCTTCCCGCGAAGATTTCCAACCGGCTTGTTTATGCTTCTCAGAAATGCAATTAGTATGGTTATTCCTGACTTTGTAAGAGTATATAAGCTCCATAGGAGTTTGTATAAATCGGCTTAAAAAGGAGCGGATGCCCACACGTTTACGGTGTTTGTACACAGCATTGGTAGGATCATATTCAAGAGAGGAGGCAGTTCTAAAGACTGCGGCAAAGATGGTGTCGGAAAATGAAAGGTTTATCATGGCCAAACCAAATAATGGGAGGTAATGTGATGATGTTTCAAACCCGTTCGGATTCCAGTTTCACACTACGTTTAATGATGATTGGCGGCGGACTGCTGCTAATATTCGCTTGTATGTTCGCATTCTCGAAAACTGTGTCAGCCCACGGATATATTAATGATCCAGCCAGCCGCGCGATCCAGTGTAAAAATGGATTGAATACCAACTGCGGCCCGATTATTTATGAGCCCCAGAGCCTGGAGGGACCGAAAGGTTTTCCTGCTGCCGGACCTGCTGACGGCAAAATCGCTAGTGCCGGTCTTGCCGGCTTCTCTCAGCTTGATCAGCAATCAGCCACACGTTGGAACAAGGTCAACATGACCAGTGGCACCAATAACTTCACTTGGATTTTTACCGCTCGTCATGCCACGACAAGCTACCGTTATTTCATTACCAAGCCGGATTGGAATCCCAACGCTCCGTTAACACGGGCCCAGTTTGATCTGACTCCGTTCTGTACGATCAACGGGAATGGCCAGCAGCCGCCTTCCACGTTAACTCACACTTGTAACGTGCCGCAAAGAGACGGTTACCATGTCATCCTCGGCGTGTGGGATATCGCGGATACCCAAAATGCCTGGTACATCGTCATTGATGCTCAATTCGGTGCTGGCGACAACGTTGCACCTACGGCGCCGACAAATTTGGCCGTCAGTAACGTTGGCACAACAACCGCCACATTGACTTGGGGAGCCTCGACGGACAACAAAGCCGTCGCGGGTTATGAAGTGTACAATGGCGGCAATGTTATCGCCACTACAACTGCCAATCAAACGACAGCCAATCTTACCAATCTATTGGCAGGCACATCTTATAACTTATCGGTGAAAGCGTTTGATACTTCCGGCAATCGGTCGCCAAACAGTAATAGTGTCCAGTTTACAACCACGCAGTTACCGGTTGACGTGACGCCTCCGACCAATCCGACCGGCCTGCATGTAATGGGAACGCCGACGTCGACGTCAGTCACGTTGATGTGGAATGCATCCACAGATGATTCCGGCATCGCTGGTTACCGGATTTACAACGGCAGCACGGTGATCGCTACCGTCACTGGAACGGCAACCGAGAAGGAAGTTACCGGTTTGTCGCCGAACTCGCAATATTCATTCACAGTCCGCGCTTACGACTCGTCCAACAACGAATCTGGCGATAGCAATGCTGTCTCGGTGACAACGCCTGACGGTCCGAGTGCAACACCATGGGCGCCAAATACCACTTATACGGCCAATACGCTCGTATCCTATAATGGCAAGGTGTACAAATGCATTCAGAACCATACCTCCTTGCCTGGTTGGGAGCCTAGCAACGTACCCGCACTCTGGCAGCTACAACCATAAACTAAAGGCTTTAGAAGAACAGGAAGCCCGACGCTTGCAAAGAGCGCCGGGCTTCTTTTTTATGGTTGATTCGGAGACCGAATCTGATTAACCTAGTTGCTGTGAACCATTGAACCACACAGATTTGATCGACAAGGTATCCGAAATATTATTGATCGGATCACCGTCTACGAGAATAAGATCAGCGCGAGCGCCTTCGGTAATACGGCCGCGATCGTGTAGACCAAAACAGCGGGCCGGTTTGGAAGTAGCCGACTGAAGAGCTTCAAGCGGAGTGAGCCCGGCCTTCACCAGCAGCTGCATTTCATGGTGGACACTGGCCCCATGAGCAAGGCCACCAAGGTTCGGAACGGGAACCGGCGCGACATCCGTCCCTACCAGAATATCAACTCCGGCACGGTGAAGGTCCATCACATTCTTAAAGCTGTTCTCCATATTGCCTTGCGGGTACGTATTGAAGCTTGAGTTCAAAATATCGATCCAATCTGGACTTAATTTGGAATGAACACGTGGATCATTTGCCAATTCCGATGCCGGATTTCCAATAATCGATGAATTCAACACCAAGCACGGTGTAACAAAAGCGCCTGAATCCGCTATGGATTTCACTAACTCGGACGTATACTCGGGTCTGTCGATAAACAAGTGTCCCAAGCCATCGACTCCAAAATCGATGGCTTCTTGCGATGAAAGAGCCGTCAAGACGTGGGCGATGACCAGCTTATCGAACTTGTGGGCCTCTGTCACGGCTGCTTTTAGAATCTCGTCGCTTAATACAGGCAGGCCAGGTGCACCCATGACCGATCCTTCTTCAATCATAATTTTAATATAATCGGCTCCGTTCTCCACTTGGGTATGCACATGTTTAATCGCTTCTTCAACTGTCGTCACTTGCGGTATTTCTTCGTGATCGTGAGCGTATGCGGCCAACATCGCTTCCCGGTCTTCCTCCGATAACTTCTCTAGTTCCTTTAATACGAATTCCGGTATTTCATCTCCATCCGGCAGTAATTCATCTGGGTGTCCGCCCGGAGCGGTGATGGCTGTACCAGCAGAACGAACATCTGCGACGTCATTCACATTTTTTAACTGAATCTCGCGCCCTCTTTTAGTAAAATCGCCGTTCATTTCGAGTTCGGTTGTAACACCGAATTTTAAGGCATCTCGTAATCCACCGATTGAAGTGTGCACATGTGCATCAATCAGCCCAGGCAGTAGAGTCCCATTTTCCCCATCGATAATCGTTGCATCGGCCGGAAAATCTCCGCCTACTGAAATAATGGACTCCCCTTTAATGACAATATGTCTAGGCGCAATAATCTGATTTCCATCAAAGATACGTACATTTGTAATCGCCGTAACTTGTTCTAACGCAGCGTTTCGAGTTATATTCTCCATTTGATTTCCTCCCAGGTGTTTGTTGTTCAACAATTCGGAGTATAACTGTTAGGTTCCTAACTGTCAATAAACTAATATTTTTTTGACAATAGGGTCACTGTATAGTTTAATTACTTACAATTAGGTTTCTAACAATAATAGGGGAGGAGGAAGACTATGCAATCCCGAAAGGATACACCTTATCTGGATTTGTTTCAGATTATCGGTCTTAAGTTAAAGAAAAGAGCGGACGAGAGTATAAAAGAACTGGGGTTAAATGCTCAACAAGGAAAAGTAATTGAATATATTTATGAGAATCAAAGTAATCAAATTATTCAAAAGGACCTTGCAGATCGGTTTCATCTACGTGGGGCCAGCATTACGAGCATGCTTCAAGGTCTAGAGCAAAAAGGGTTCATCGAGCGTAAAATTCCAGCCAATAATGAACGGCAAAAAAATATATATGTATTGCCAAAAGGGGTTGAACTGATAGAAAATTTTCAAGACTCTTTCCAAATGGTGGAGGAGGATATCGTTCAAGTCCTTACCGACGAAGAGAAGCAAGTCTTAAAGAAATTGTTAATCAAAATCAATGAGCGTATATAAAGAAGACGATTCCTTATGAAATATTACATTAAAAACCGCATAAGTTGCGGTTTTTTTGTTTTTAGTATGGTTCGAATAATTCATATTTAGAATTAATTGATTCATACATTTTCTCCTGATTCGTATATTACATGATTGGTGTATTTCTTATTAAAATCTGCAACATTATCCATTTAAATTGCGTTAACCTAACTGATGAGCATTTCGCAAAAAATTTGACTACAAAATTTAACTAGGATCAAGAATTTTCTAGAACCGTAGGGAGTAATCATCTATGAATAAATCAAAAATTGCGCTAACACTATCTTTAGCGTGTACCTTACTAATCGGTAACCCGGCGCTAAGCCTCGCCAATGATATTTCGAATACGGTTGACAATGGGAAGATTGAAAATGGACGAATACTGATTCCACTACGTGCTGTTTCAGAAAGTTTCGATTCAGAAGTCACTTGGAACCAGGCAAAAAAAAGCATTACGATTATACGTGGCAAAAGAAAGCTAGTACTAGAAGTTAATTCGCGCACTGCATTATTAAATAACGCTACTCTCAGCCTTGAGGTGCCTGCAAAAATCGATAATGGAATCACCTATATTCCAGCGCGTTTTTTTGCTGAAACCTTTGGCGGTACAGCGCTGTGGTCCGAACAAGAACGAAAAGCAACCATTACAATCGGTCTAGCACAGGTCTTTATCCATACAGAACCGATTAAAGCTTGGAGAATGAGTCAGGACAGAGTAGACACACTTAATGAAAAGATAAATGAAGCCACCGATCTCTCAAACTTCTCTCAAATTCGAACATATTTCAGACCTTATTTCACTGACTCATTTATAAACAAGATTATTCACAGTAAAGGCATTAAAAATAACGCCATACTAACAAAAAAAGCCGATATTACCTATAGCAGCACCACTGCGGCGAGAATGCACCAATCTGCTTATTTTGAAAGTGGCCCTACCCATCTCGAGCTCGTTGATCGTTATGTATTTTATAAATTTGTTGATGGCAAATGGAAGGTAGACGATGTGAATGTGGGGAGACAAGTTATTGAGCCATAATACGGATTAGCAGTTCATTAAGAAGCTGTATCAAGAACGATCGTTGTCCATTTCCTATACACAAAAAGCCCCCTACCATAAGGAAGGGGGTTCAAAGGTTTATCGTTTTATCTTGGTGTTCTCTCAATCGCTTTACATCTTCTTTAGGTGGTAAGCCAAACATACGCGAATACTCACGGCTAAACTGTGATGGACTTTCATAGCCAACCCGGAATGCAATATCTGCCGCATCCTCTGATTCGGATAATAACAGGCTCCGAGCTTCTTGAAGTCTCAGTTGTTTTTGAAATTGAATGGGGCTCATTGCTGTTACCTCTTTAAAGTGCCGATGTAGAGAAGAAACACTCATATTTGCTATTTCCGTAAGTTCCTCAATCTTAAAAGACTTTTCATAGTTATTCATGATATGTCGAATCACGTCACTGATTTGATTTGTGGAACTTCCTTCTATGGCTATTTGTTTTAACATTCCTCCATGTTCTCCTTGCAGAACTCTATAGATGATTTCTTTCCTAATTAGAGGGGCAAGTACTTTAATATCTTTTGGAGTCTCCAGCAAACGAGCTAATCTTGTTACTGAGTCTAGCAAAGATGGCTCTATTCTACTGACATACATTCCTCGTTTGGTATTCTCTTTCTTTTCGATTCCCATTTCGAATTCACGTAACACCTCCAATATTTCACTGGGGGTGAATTCAAGTTTGAGAGCCAGATAAGGTACTTCAGAAGACGCTTCGGTGACCTGTCCGGTAATTGGCAGATTAACGGATGCAACCAGGTAATCGGCAGGACCGTACCTGAAGCGCTCCTGTGAAAGCAATACCTCTTTCATCCCTTGAACGACAATGCATAAGGAAGGCTTGTGAACTCCGTAATTTGGTCCAGTATGATTAGAGTAACGGGAGAAAAATAAAGAGGGTATAGCCGTCATTTGAGTACCGTCCAGTCCAGTGTGTATCTCTATGATTTTGGTGAGCTCAACTCTTTGTCTATATACTTGTTCAATCATAAGCTTCTCCTTTGTACTCCCTCTAGATGATCCTATTATAATTGCAGAATATACAATGGAAAAATAACAGATATTCAACATGTAAAAAACAGGAGGGCTACATATGCAAAAAGTTATTTTAAACAATGGTGTTGAGATGCCTATACTGGGATTTGGTGTTTTTCAAATTCAAGATGAACATCAATGTGAAAAAGCTGTTTATGATGCGATTATGGCAGGCTATCGCCTGATTGATACTGCTGCTTCTTATCTTAATGAAGATGCTGTCGGCAGAGCAATTAAGCGCAGTGGTGTGCCAAGAGAGGAATTGTTTCTTACGACAAAACTCTGGGTTCAGGATGCCGGTTATGAGAGCACAAAGAAAGCATTTGAAAATTCCTTTAAACGACTGCAACTTGATTATCTTGATTTGTATTTAATTCACCAACCATTTGGCGATGTCCATGGTTCTTGGCGCGCAATGGAAGATTTGTACCGTGAGGGTAAGGTTAGAGCAATCGGAGTAAGTAACTTCCATCCAGACCGCTTGATTGATTTAATTATCCATAACAAAGTGGTTCCTGCTGTAAATCAAGTTGAAACACATGTATTCAATCAACAAATTGAAAGTCATAACTTTATGAAAGAGAACGATGTTCAAATTGAGTCTTGGGGACCTTTTGCTGAAGGGAAAAACAACTTTTTCCAGAACGAAGTCTTGGTATCAATCGCTGAAAAATATAATAAGTCCGTTGCTCAGTTGGCTTTACGTTGGTTGACACAAAGGGGAATTGTGGCAATTCCGAAGTCTGTCCGTAAGG
The DNA here is from genome assembly GCF_001277345.1 of Paenibacillus solani. Classification (GTDB taxonomy): domain Bacteria; phylum Bacillota; class Bacilli; order Paenibacillales; family Paenibacillaceae; genus Paenibacillus_AQ; species Paenibacillus_AQ solani. The sequence continues at coordinate 2,139,167 of NZ_LIUT01000001.1, read as the reverse complement.
AAAGGATCATCGAAAACTTCAATATCTTTGACTTTGAATTAAACCAAGAGGATATGAACCTGAGCGCCACCTTAGATACGAAAGAGAGTTTGTTCTTTTCACACAGGGATCCAGAAATGGTCAAATGGATTGGGACACGTAAGCTTGATATTTAAATCATAAAATTTAGGAGGTTTGAGAAATGGAATATGTGAAATTAGGAAATTCAGGATTAGATGTATCACAGATTTGCCTCGGCACAATGGGAATTGGAATTGCCGAACGGTGGGTTCATCCCTGGGTGCAGAATGAAGAGAATAGTCGTCCTATTATAAGAAAAGCCCTCGAACTAGGGATTAATTTTTTTGATACGGCGAATGTATACAGCGATGGAACTAGCGAAGAAATTCTCGGGCGAGTGTTAAAAGAATATGCAAATCGTGATGAAATTGTTATAGCTACAAAAGTTTATTTTCCAATGGGCAATTCTTTAAATAGTAATATTCCAAATTCAAAGGGGCTTTCCCGAAAAGCAATTATGAGAGAAATTGATAATAGTCTCAAAAGACTGGGCACGGATTATGTTGATCTTTACCAAATTCACCGCTGGGATTATAATACTCCGATTGAAGAAACGATGGAGGCTTTACATGACCTTGTGAAATCTGGAAAGGTGAGATATATTGGAGCTTCCGCGATGTATGCTTGGCAATTTTTAAAAGCAAATCTTGTTGCAGAGAAAAATGGTTGGACAAAATTTGTTAGCATGCAAAATCATATGAACCTTATCTACCGCGAGGAAGAGCGCGAAATGCTACCGCTTTGCCTTGATCAAGGAATTGGCGTCATTCCATATAGTCCCCTTGCTTCGGGAAGACTCACGCGTGACAATTCAGAAAAAACGCATCGTTCCGAAACGGATCAAACTCAAAAATCAAAATATGATAGCATGATGATTGCTGATCAGGCAATTATTGACCGTGTTTCTGAACTCGCGCAAAAACATAATGTTTCTCGCTCTCAAATTGCACTCGCTTGGCTACTTCAAAAACAACCTGTTACAGCTCCGATCGTTGGTGCAACAAAAGTAAGTCACCTAGAAGATGCTGTAGGGGCACTTTCTATTATGTTAGCTTCGGACGAGGTTAAATACCTTGAAGAACCATATGTTCCACATCCCGTTGTCGGTACTTTATAACCCTCTTGACAATTTCCTGACAATAAATGCTGTACGGGCCGGTTAATGGAACTTTTCTTTTTAGCTAAATAAACTCAAAAGATACCGAAGGCATATGCAGAGAAGTCGCATGGCGCGCGCTCTCCGCATATGCCTTTTCCTATCCTTACACCCGGTTACGCTCCATCCATGTGGCTGCCCAGTCAACCAGCTGTCTTTGGCGGATCAGCCGGACAAATGCGTTTCCTACCTGATGCACAGTGACACGATGTTCCTGCTCGAACTCGGCGCCCAACCGCACAAAATCCCGATCATCAACCACTTGCGTCGAATAGGTCACCCACCTACGCTGTCCGTCAATAATCATGGCACTGCTTTCATCAGCATATGTCTTTCCGGAAAAATTGGCCCTGGTCTCCGCGAGATGGAGCGAGGTATTCTTGTCATGCCCGACACCGATGAGTAGTACATAGCCATCCAGTACGTACAGCTTGTCGAGAGGGGAGCCTTGGCCAAAAATATTGCTCAAATCGTGGCTTTCCGTCAAATATTCCGCATGCTTGCCGACGGCCGCGAAAGATCGTGCCGGATGATCGGAGCGCCGCGCTCCCGGCCATGTTCGGAGCATCTCGGCGACAACGCCCATCCCGATCGCCGGAGTGACTGCCTTATCGTAAGCGGGCCATTGTTCCCGGATAATCGGCCACCAAGCTTCTTCTGCATCCCAGTGAACGCCGGTCACCGGATCAAGATTTTTCCACGTTTGCGCTGGCATCATCACGGTCCCTTGCTCTCCAATGATTGTGAGCAGTGCACGGATCAACGTTTCCGCTCCGCCTACGACATAACCGAGACTTTTCAAAGAAGTATGAACGATTAAGGTCTGTCCTGCTGACACCCCGCACCGTCCGAGCTGTTCGATAAGATCTTGCTTCGTTAAAATTATTCTTGACTGTATTGCCTGCTCCTCCATCATGCGAATCCCTCCCGATATGACAACATAAAAAAACAACCCCGCTGCATGAGCGGGGTTGTTACTGGCTGCTCGCCAGAAAAGCATAGCCCTTATGTTATAAAATGAAGTTCCTTCCCGAATTATACATAAAAGATCTGTATTATACAAATGAGTTTTATGAAGACGACAGTTACGTTTCAGAAACGAATCCTTTACGATATCGGCTGTCTTTTATTTCTTCCATCCTCCGTTTTTCTTCGTTTGCTTGCTCTGCATGGCGATCATTTTGTTTCGAGCTCTCTTGTCGATGAGGTAGCTCGTTTTATCTTGGACATACTTATTCTCATGCTGCTGGGCAACGTAAAGCTCCCAGCGTTCACGCAGCAACGAACCGTCGGCAAGCGCGGCGAGAACAGCACAGCCCGGCTCGGCCTGATGACGGCAATCTGTAAATCGGCATAACGAGAACCACTTCTCCACATCGGTAAAGCTTGCGCGTATGCCTTCGTCGGCATCAATAAGTCCAAGCTCACGCATCCCCGGTGTATCGATGACCATCGTACCGGAGGGGAGCATGAACAGTTGACGGTGTGTTGTCGTATGCCGCCCTCGGCTGTCGACCTCCCGGATATCCTGAACCTTCATGACTTCCTGTTCCATCAACGCATTGAGCAGAGACGATTTACCGACGCCGGACATACCGAGAAATACGACTGTTTTACCAGGCAACAAGTAGGGATTGAGTTCGTTAAGCCCCATACCTGTATGGCTGCAGATCGCGTGGACTGGCACATCAGGGATGTTATTTGTAACTTCTGCGAGTGAGCGATAAGGATCTTCAACGAGATCTGCCTTGGTCAGGATGACGACCGGCTGGCCGCCGCTCTGCCTGGCTTGTGTCAGGTACCGCATGATACGGGTAACATTGAAATCCCAATTCAGAGAAGAGAGGATGAACACATAGTCAAAGTTGGTTGCAACGACCTGTTCCCTCACGGTTTTGGCATAGCCTGCGGCATGCCCTGAGTAATCCGCGCGCGAGAACTTGGAACGGCGGGGCAGTACCGTAACGATGAGAGAATCTCCGCTCTCGTTATACTGCAGCAAGACAAAATCACCGACGCATGGAAAGTCTATGCGCGTTTCCGCGCTGTGGTAGAACGCCCCTTTGAGTACCGCCATTACTTCGCCGCGCTCGGTCATAACCGTGAAGCGCTCGCGTCGAAGCTCCGTCACTCTGCCGGAGATTAATCCATCAGGGATTGCTTCTATTTCTGTGTAACCATAGGTTTTTAAATTCATCATGATTTTTTTGTTAGCTCCTTTTTAATGTTGTTTTTTTGGACGCAAAAATGCCACGGACAAGCAGCCTCTAAAGAAGCTGCTGTCGCGCGGCATCAGGGCGCAAAAAAGATACGACCTTCATCGTATCCCGCAAACAGCAATATTCACGAAAGGTTACTTTGAGTGGCATGCCGAATACCACGGGCGTTTTCCCGCTTTTTTCGTGTATGCCTGCTATTCAGTTTTAAGACCAAACCACCATATAAGTAGTTGCCATTAAAACACATCTCCCTTCGTGTCAGGAACTTGCTTATCGCTAAGCTTTCTATAAAATAACCTATTTTGGTAAAAAAATCAATGCCTTACAGTATAGTTTGGGTATGAGACAGGATCGTTCAATAATTTCGCGAATACTCTATGTATTAAATTTTTTTCGAAATTCGTAGATAAGACTTTATAAGAATCGGCGAAAGGACATAAAGAAAATGATGAATAAAAACAATTACGTCGATCGAATTAACAAGGTGTTGAATTTTATTGAAAACAATTTAGGTAATAAGATATCACTCGACGTAATGGCGGAAACAGCCCACTTCTCAAAGTATCATTTTTCTAGAGTCTTTACGGCTATGGTAGGGATAACGCCCGTAGCATATTTGACAAAAGTAAGATTAGATAAATCAATTCACTATTTGGCTGATTCAAATCGAACAATACTAGAAATCTCCAATTTATGCGGTTTTGAATCTGCTTCTAGTTTTAATTCTGCATTTAAGAAGCAATTCAATACAACCCCAAGTGAATATAGAAAAGCCTTAAATAAGGATAGCAATATTTCATTATTTCTTGGCAATAAACAAATAGATGAATTAAATCCTCCTCGATATGATGAAAGTGTTAAAAACAACTTTCTGAGGAGGATTTGGCAAATGAATGTTTCAATTAAAGAGTTACCTGAGTATGAAGTTGCATACGTGAGACATGTTGGAAGTTACCTGGATACGCAAAAGGCGTGGCAGCAATTATTAGCATGGACAAACCAGCATCAATTATATCCACCGAATCAGCAATTCATAGGAATCTCTCTGGACGATACAAGTATTACAGAAGAGTACGAATGCCGTTATGACGCTTGTGTGACCATACCACACTCTTTTGTTAAAGAGCATGATTCTGAAATTCAATTCAGAATATTGCCAGGCGGGCTTTATGGCATGTTTCATTTTTATGACACAGTAGATAAGCTAGGCATTTTTTATCAAAGTATTTTCGGTCAATGGTTTCCAAATAGTGAGTATGAACCAGACGAGCGGGAATGTCTTGAATTCTGTATGAATAATCCATTTGAAGATCCTGAAGGAAAGGCTAAGGTTGATTTATACGTTCCTATTAGAGCTAGAGATTAATCGAAATGTATAGTAATGGTTTAATATGCTGATCTGCTGCATTTAGTTGATTAGTAAATTCCTTAGAACTTTCGTATTCTTTTGGTAAATCACCTTCAAATAACTGGATTTGATCGATGACTTTTGCAAGTACTTCCGAATGAACACTATCACTAACTATTTGTTGTCTTACAAGAGAAGCATAGCGAATCCTAAAAATCATAAAATCATTGATTAGTTCATCCATTTCACTAAAACTTTTGGTGTTTTCTTTTAGTTGAGTTAATCGGTCATTCACGAAAATTATCGATGTATACACATCAAACATATGTAAAATAACTTCATTAGATTCTGCTCCATTTGTTTAATTGTAGCGGTAATCAAGAATACGAGAGCGAATATGATGACTCTAGAATATTTTATTAACATGATTAATTAAATTAAAACTTTATCTTTCTTCATTATGTAAAATACCCCCAATTTTTTGTTGTGTGGGATTCCTAAACAACAGGAGTAATATTAACACTAAGATTGTTATAACTCTATCTGAATATCTTACCAAATAAATCAAAAAACTAATGATTAAAGAAGCCAATGAGCAAGGAAATACTGCACACCATGCGCGGCGACGGAACTCACCCAATTCATGGAGCAGACACATGGGAATGCGATCGTTATCGCTCCTACATAAAGTATATTCATGCTGGCAATGGACAACGCTTAAGATGAAGTATTATCTTATGCGGGAGGTCATTGCTTCTTGAAATTTGAACTTGGACGTTGCTTGTTGAATGAACGATTGTTGGAATCCGGAAAGTCAGCGGAATGGCTGGCAAAAGACTTGCTTATCAAACCAGAACGAGTTTACGACTTTATTGAAAACAAAAGAGTGATGCCACTCAAAATGGCCATATCGATCGCTGATTCCATCGGTTGTGATGTTCGAGCCTTATATGAATTAATTCCGTACGAATATGAAGTAAAGAGATATTAACGGAAACATTAGATGCATATAAGGCTGCTGAAGCATTCACACTCACATGCCTGGCTACAGATATATACTCCTTGCATTCTCGTTGAAAAAGTCTGTTATATTTTTATACTTGGTTATGTCTATACGATTATCCCGAAGAATTTTCTGAATAAAAATGGCATCGGTAAAAATAGTATTGATGATCTGTTCGTACCATAACGGTGTATTGTTGAAGTAATCCACAAGGTCATTCAATTCATCAAAGTTAAAGTAAAGGATATACGTGACATAATTCTGTAGGAGCATTCTGAAGCAGTAATCTCGATAAGAGCTTGAATGCTCAACAGAGAGACACTCCGCCATTACTTTAAAAACCTCTGATTTATTTTTCCGGTTCTTATGTATTAAATGATCAACGTTATTGATGAGCTGTAATACATCCCGTTCCAATGTCGGTACAAGCCATGGATATGTTCGAGCGTCTGAGACCTGCTAACGGGAAACGATAGTTGAATAAATAGAGAAGGCAGCTGGTCAGAGCGATCAGTTGCCTTTTTAAACTAACGGGCAGACTAGTTACATAGACGGCAGAATTTTGCATAGGAGTGTTATTCCACCATCAAATACTAATCGTATGGAAAAGAATCTAGATTAACAATATACTAGCTATAACAGTTTATTGTTGAGGTGAATATCAAATGGATGATGTCAATGAATCAAAACAAATTGTATTACAAATCGGCGGTGCCTTGAAAAAGTACAGAAAAGAAAAAAACATGAGCTTAGACGACTTAGCGGAATTAACGGGCGTAAGCAAACTTACTCTGGGGAATATCGAACGTGGCGAAACAAATCCAACTTTGGCAATTATATGGAAAATTTCAAAAGGCATATCTTTACCGCTATTAGCTTTGTTCAAATCAGAAGACCCTGTTAGTTTGTATCGAGCAGGCGAAGGATTGCGGTTTTCAAATGATCAAAAAAATTGGATCATTGAACCAGTCTTTAAAAGCAACGATACTGAAATGTGTCGGGCATACTTACAGCCAAATAGCTCGTATTCCCCTGAAGGTCATCATGTGAATACAACTGAAATTGCGACAGTAATGACGGGTTCCATTGAAATACAAGTCAATGGAGAGATTTACACATTGAATCAATATGATACGATTAGTTTTCGTGCAGATTCTCCTCACGCTTATACCAATCATACGAATAGTGAGACAGTGCTCCATTTATCCTTAAAGTATGGTTTCTAAAAGTCGAAAATCCCACTTATTAAATACAACTCCGAATTCCAAGACGGGAATTCAGAGTTGTAATTTTTTTGTTCAGACGAGTTATGGTATACCATAAAATATTTCTTGTTATATTTGATATATTATAATATACTTTTATTGTTCGCGCGAATGTTATAGCATAGTTTTTTCTATGGAAGCAAATAATACGTATGAATTCACGAAGGAGAATTGAAGAATGCCGAATAAACAAAATAAAAAAGCCGTACCATCCTCTATAGGGCTGATCATTCTCGGCATTATTGTTATTGCAGCTAATTTACGTACTCCCTTAACCTCAGTCGGTCCTTTAGTGAGTCTCATAAGGGATGACGTTCATATTTCAAATACATTAGCAGGCCTGATAACAACGGTACCCTTGCTTGCCTTTGCTTTATTATCCCCTCTAGTACCAAAATTAGGACGAAGGTATGGGGTTGAACGTATCATTTTGATTGCCCTAATCTTTCTGACTGTTGGTATTGTATTACGTTCTCTATCGGGCGCAGCTAATCTGTTTATTGGGACAGCAATTCTTGGATTCGCAATTGCCGTATGTAATGTATTATTGCCAAGTATAATCAAAAGGGATTTCCCAAATAACATTGGCTCCATGACAGGTGTTTACTCCATTTCAATGAATTTATGTGGAGCAATCGCATCGGGAATCAGCGTACCGCTAGCCGTGAACGCAGGTCTAAAATGGCAGGGAGCATTGGGAATATGGGGGATTCTAAGCTTTGTATCGATCCTCTGTTGGTTACCCCAATTAAGAAATCAGACGAAGCAAACAGCTACGACGAGTCAACAGATGGCCAGCAACGATGTGAATGTTTGGCGATCCCCGCTTGCCTGGCAAGTAACCTTGTTTATGGGTATACAGTCCATGGTTTTCTATGTGTTGGTCGCATGGTTACCTGAAATTTTAAAGCAGCAAGGAATTGACTCCAGCCAGTCAGGATGGTACCTCTCGTTCATGCAGTTAGCTATGCTTCCATTTACCTTTATTGTCCCCGTTATTGCTGGGCGCATGTCTAGCCAACGTTTGTTAGTGGTCATCACAACCATTTTGCTTTTGACGGGAACGCTCGGACTTCTTTACGGAAGCTCCAATATCATTCTGTTGTGGATCATCATACTCGGAATTGGTGGAGGCTTCGCCTTTAGTTTGTCCATGATGTTTTTCGGGTTACGTACTGAAAATGCGCATCAAGCAGCGGAACTGTCTGGCATGGCGCAATCGATCGGATATCTTCTTGCCGCAATCGGTCCTGCCCTTATAGGATATCTGCATGATGCGACAAATAGTTGGAACCTGCCACTCTTCATTCTGCTTGGCGCTTCGGTCTTACTCTTTTTAGTCGGTATAGGAGCAGCAAGAAACCGTTTTGTAGGTAGCCGAAATAGTTACGAGCTGCCACGGAAAGGACGATAAATATGTTTGATAAAATTATTGTGGCCATTGATAAAGCTGAAATAACGAACAAACTTCTCGATGCAACCATTGAAATAGCCCGAAACAAACAAACTCAAGTTACCTTGGTTAATGTCAGCCAGGATTATGTGTCGAATGGCATGACATATGTACCAGAGAATTTCTTGGAAGAAATATTGAACGAAATGGAGAAAGCGAGTTTGGAACAGTTGCAACAAGCCAAATTCAAATTAGAAAAATCTGCGGGGATTAACCCAGAAACAGTTCATCTTAAGGGAGATCCTGCACATGAAATTTTAAAATATGCAAGGGATACCGAGCAGCAACTCATTATTATTGGAAGCCGTGGGCTAAGTGGCATAAAAGAAATGATGCTTGGAAGTGTCAGCCACAAGGTTTCACAGCTATCAAATTGCCCAGTCCTCATTGTACATTAACGGCTTCGGTAACTGTAAAGATGGTGCACTGTTATACTTATACTAATGGGAAAGGTCTCAGCACAATAAAGACAAGCAGGCAGCCGATACATAATGATCGGCTGCTTTTCGTTTGTGTTATTAATGAAATCCCATGAGGTGTCTGTGTTTGAAAATATGGGTTATGGAAATGCAACATAACTACATCTTTTACGTATATTCAATCAGATTCATACTTTAACAGAGAAAACGATAGAGAAATCTATAGACTATCGTAGAGGTCATGTGTATGTCGGTTTTGAAAAAACGAAAGTGGATTTCTTGGTTGTCAGCTTTAGTCCTTATCGTTGCAGTTCTAATAACCATTTTCATACAAATAATCATTCATTCTAATGTACCAGAACTTGCAGAAGGAAGCATTGAGCAGCGATATGCACAGAAAGGAAGCTATCATGTAAAGGTAGAAGAAGTTAAGAGAATGAGCGGGGAGGGTTTATTTAGAATATACTACCCAACATTTCAAGAAGACGAATCCTATCCTATTATTTCATGGGGGAATGGAACAGATGCCACGCCAGATCGTTATGATGAGCTCTTAACTCATCTAGCTAGCTGGGGATTCATTGTAATAGATTCCTATAGCAAGACAACAGGAACAGGCAAAGAAATTATGGAGGCTATTGATTATTTAAAAAATGAAAACGAACAAGCAAACAGCTTGTTTTATCAAAAAATACAAATGGAACATATTGGAGTAGCTGGACATTCTCAAGGGTCTACAGGGGCCATTAATGCTCATACCAACTATAAAAGTGGATCGTTGATTAAGACGATTGTATCCATCGCTCTCCCGGATTTGAAGTATTGTGATCCAGAAGATGTGTACGATACAGCACGTATTACCGTTCCTTTTCTTATTATGGGCGGTACACGAGATTTTCTAATCTCACCGCTATCAACGAATCAATTTGCAATGCAAAGTACTAGCCCAAGCACGCCAGTTATGATGGGGATGGCAAAAGGTGCAGCTCATACAGCGATCGAAGGTAATGGTGGCAATCATAGGGGGTACTTGACAGCTTGGATGAGATATCGGCTGCTAGATGATCAGGAAGCCATGAAGGCATTTCATGGGGATTCTTCCGAGATGATGCATAACACCAATTGGGTGGATGTTATACAAGCAAATATGGATGATAATAAATTCGTGCATCCATAACAGTAACACTGAAATTATGATTCTAACTAATATGTTTATGGAGTAAGCACCCTAATGGGTGCTCAGGCTGTCGAGAAAGTCTCGGCAGCTATTTTTTATGCATTTAATTCAACACGACACCGCGTTATGTTGTATAATATAAGTAAATAAACCGTTCGGAAGGGTGTTAACTATGCTGCGTTCTAACCGGGAAAAACAGCAGGCTTATGAGTTTGTTTCGATTGAAGAATTGGTTCCTCAAGATCATCTTCTCCGTAAAGTGGACAAGTATATCGATTTCTCTTTCATCGACGAAAAGGTTCGTCCACTTTACTGTGCTGATAATGGGCGGCCTGCGATTGACCCTGTCGTGTTATTTAAGATGATATTCCTCGGTTATTTTTACGGCATCCGTTCCGAACGTCAACTCGAACGTGAAATTCAGACCAATCTTGCCTACCGCTGGTTTTTGGGGTTAGGGCTAACCGACAAAGTGCCTGACCATTCAACGATTCGTTGGAATCGTCGGACTCGCTTTAAAGACACAGAGATTTTCCAGGAGATTTTCGATGAGATTGTGCTTCAAGCTATTCAGCATCGTATGGTAGGCGGACGTGTTTTAGTTACCGATTCCACCCACGTCAAAGCGAATGCGAATAAGCATAAGTACACCAAGGAACAGGTTTTACAAAACACCCGTGATTATGTGAGTGAACTTAATACCGCCGTCGAGGCCGACCGGAATGCACANCATTTTTGCTGTTATTGCTCACCGAAGATTCCATCCGACCCAAGGTTTATTCCCAAAATGGAAGTTCACGTATGATGTAGAGCGCAATCTTTATGTCTGTCCGGCAAAGCACGAATTACCGTACAAGACGACCAACCGAGAGGGATACCGGCAGTATGCTTCGGATCCGCAGCACTGCAAGAACTGCGCGTTATTAAACGAATGTACGCGGTCTCGCAACCACCGAAAGGTGGTAACCCGTCACGTCTGGGAGGACAGCAAAGAATGGGTGCGAGGCAACCGGTTGAGTCGATCCGGGAAATATCTCTACCGAAAACGAAAAGAAACGATTGAGCGAAGCTTCGCGGATGCCAAAGAGCTCCATGGGTTTCGCTNACGCGGTCTGCAGAACGTCAGGGAGCAAGCTTTGATGACAGCAGCCGTGCAGAACATGAAGAAGATAGCGATCCACCTGGATCGCCTAGAAAAACGGGGGTAGCCCCCCATTTTTCATACCTAGCCACTTTAGAAAAGTCGAGAAACCCTGTACCTTTGAAAAAAGTACAGGGTTTCTCGACAATCTGAGCACCCTAATGGGTGCTTTTTCTGTGCCTTCATAAGATATATTACCGCATTGAAACTGGATGTGTACTCAGAGGATATGTATATCAAAGTCCAAAATCGTCATAATAAGGAAAACATGCGGGGATGAAGGGAGCAAATGGATAGTGAAGGAGCGATCAGCCAATTTCGGGCAAGGGGAACACATTACCACACACATAAAAGAATCTATAGACAGAATTGAAGAAGTCTTCACTGACACACCCGACTTGATCATACGTAAGCTGCATATTAAACAAACTGGGGAAGAAGCGGCTCTCGTATACATGGACGAATTAACCGACAAGACTTGTCTCAATCATGACGTTCTCGCACCGCTTCAGCTTGAATCGGGGAACCCTTCCGGAGACTTCGTCACAAATGTAGGTTATGTAATACCGGAGTCCAAGTGGGATGTGCTCAAGCTGAACATAATGCTCGGTAACAGCTTGCTGTTCATCGAAGGCCGATCCACTGCTTATATATTGGATACGAAGGGACTGCCAAAGCGCGCGATTGAAGATCCGCAGCAGGAGCCCTCACTGAAAGGTGCACATCAAGGATTCATTGAAATCGGCTCTCAGAATATTGCCATGATCCGTCGTTACATCCCGGATAAAGAGCTGAAGCTGCGGCGTTATATCGTTGGGAAAAGGGGGCAAACGGCGGTTTCTTTGGTTTATTTGGAAGATGTTGTAGAGCCAGAGATTATTCAAGTATTCGAGAAACGAATACAAGCCATTGATGTAGATGCCATTATCAATACAGGCGAGCTGGCAGAATTCATTGAAGACCATCCCCTTGCACTGCTTCCGCAGATCTTGACGACCGAAAGGCCGGATACGGCCGCTTCGCATATATTACAAGGCCGCTGCGTCGTTGTCGTTGACGGTTCGCCCAGTGTTTTGGTAGCGCCTGTAACTTTCATGTCTTTTTTTCAAACTGTGGATGATTACAGCTCTCGCTGGTCGATATCGTCTTTCCTTCGCATTCTGCGAATATTTGCGTTTTTTATCGCTATCTTTTTGCCCGGATTTTATATATCGGTCATCTCCTATCATTTTGAAATCATACCTATGAAACTGCTGCTGACACTTGGCGAATCACGGGGACAAGTTCCGTTCCCGCCATTCGTGGAAGCGATTATTATGGAAATTACGCTTGAGATGTTACGGGAAGCGGGGGTTCGGCTTCCTGCGCCGATCGGACAGACTGTAGGGATCGTCGGCGGTATTGTGATCGGACAGGCTGTGGTGCAAGCAGGGCTGATCAGCAATGTCATGGTGATCGTAGTTGCTTTTACGGCCATCTCCTCTTTCATTATCCCGAATCAGGACATGATGGCTGCGGTCCGTATCATGCGGTTCATGATCATGGTTCTTGCGACTTGGTTCGGTTTCATTGGCCTCGTCGTTGGAATGATGACCATCATGGCGAGACTCATTACGCTGAATTCGCTGGATACCTCCTACAGTACACCGCTTGCACCATTTAAAGCTCCAGACTGGAAGGATACCTTTCTGCGTTTGCCGCTTTGGATGATGACCAACCGTCCCTTAAGTACAAGAACAATCCAAGAAAGACGACAAGGAAGGAATCGAGGCTGGAAGGAGAAAAATAATAGATGAAGACGACTCGTCCGGTATCCACGCTACAATTCACCCTAATGGTTTCGGCTTTTCAAATCAGCGTGGCGTTTTTATCCCTTCCAAGAGAACTGGCCAGGCAAGCGGGAACGGATGGTTGGATCGCGATTTTTTTTGGCTGGGGAATGGCCACATTGGCATCTGTCGTGCTCGTTAAGGTGATGAAAAATAGTCCAAATGGTTCGATCCTTGAGTTGATCCAACGATTTATGGGCGTCTGGGCATCAAAAATAGCAGCTGTAATTTTTATAGCCTATTATTTACCATTGGCCTATGACGGCTTTATGATCGCTTCGCTTGTTATGAAACTTTGGTTATTGCCCAGCACGTATATCTATGTTCTAGTACTGCTCCTGCTCATACCTACTTATCAAATTGCCCAGCATGGGTTTCAGGCAATCGGACGGTATTGCGAAATTGTAACGCTTATCTCCATATGGATTCCGTTCGTTTATTTATCTACGCTTCGCCATGCCCACTGGCTCTATTTACTGCCTGTCTTAAAAGAGGGCTGGCTTCCGGTGCTTTCAACCGTAAAAATCATGTTCTTTCCGATGGTGGGCATCGGTCTCGTGTTCTTTATTTACCCCCATCTCGTTAATAAAGAAAAAGCTTTGAAAGCTATGGTGATATCGAATACGCTCACTTGCCTTGTATATTTGGGTATTACTCTCGTGTGTTTTGTGTATTTCAGTCCTGATGAAATCGGCGAATTCAATGATCCTGTTATCAGCATCATGAAGTCGATCGAACTTCAGTTTATCGAACGGGTGGAAGTTCCATTCATTGCATTTTATCTGTTCGTGTTCTCTTGCGTATGGATCCCTTCCATGCATCTTGTATCCATGAATTCGGCATGGCTATTAGGAAGGGGTGGAGAAAGAGGGAGTCTTGTTGTGTGGTGTTTCGCAATTGCGGTTAGTTTTTTCATCTATAAGCCCAGCTTTATCGATGCTGCTCGAGTTAATAACTTCCTAAACCTCACTGGTTTTGTGATGGAATTTGCTTTGCCTTTATGCCTTCTTCTGTATGTGGCCATCGCCAAAAAGGTAAGAGGGGGGAGGCGATCATGAGATGGTTCAAAAAATTCTCTGCTGTCGCAATGAGCTGCACGCTGCTGCTTGCACTGATAAGCTGTAGCAGTGACAAAAACAATCTTGAAGATGCAACTGTACCTTTATCCCTCGGTCTGGACGTCATAGATGGAAAGCTTCATTATTATTTGTCAGCACCGGTATTCAGCAAAGACATTGAGAAGAAAAGCCGAGAAGGGGAAGGAATAGCAGAAGGTTTAAGACAGGCAAGAAATCAGGAGGACGCCCAGTTTCCGGGGACGGTTGCCTTTCGCAATTACCAGGTGATCATTGTGGGGAAGAAGCTGCTTCAATATAAGGATTGGTTTAAAGTGCTGGATGTTACGTTCCGCGACCCTCGCAATACGACCGCCGACCGCATCATTGCTTATGATGGTCCCGTTACCGATGTCATTCATTTTCAAGCAAAGGATCAGCCAACGACTTCCGTGTTTTTAAGAGGGCTGATCGATTCGGGAAGCAGACGGTCAACAACGGTAAAAACGACGGAGCAAGAGCTTCATAGACAATTGCATGACCGTGCAATAACCCCTGCCATCTCGGAGATCATGATTGAGAATAATAAGATATTGCTCAAGGGAACGACACTGCTGTCCAAACAAGGTCAGTACCGGGATTCGCTAAGTTATCAGGAAACCTCGCTTCTGCAAATTTTAAAAAAAGAATCTAAACCCGGAGTCAGCCTCACTTTTCCTGTTGAGGGGATGCGGAAACAGTTGCCTTTCAACACCGATTTGGTGAGTTTTAGCATAGGGAACATTTCTGTGAAGATTAAAACTTCATATGAAGATGGCAGGTTCCACTACAACATTAAGATTAACTCGTTTATCAGCATTACAGAAAAGTTTCTTGAATATGAACTTCAGGAGAATTCCGAGGAAATGGCGAATGATTTAAGCGACGAAATGAAGAAAAGCATTGAGAAACTCATCGGTAAATTTCAGCAGCACAAAATTGACCCGGTAGGTTTCGGCCTTTATGCAAGAGCCTATCATTATCCTTTATACAAGGCCGCCCAGGATAGCTGGGGCGAAGAGCTCGCCCGTGCTAAATTTCAAGTAGAGGTTAACCTTCGGATCGGCGCAACAGGGGCAGTAGAATAATATGGACAAGTTTATGACATAGTCAGGGGAACAGACAATATGGAGGACAGACTCAAATGAATGGTACAATCAAAGCTCGAGTAGAAATTAATTTATGAAGAAAGCAAATTCTAAAATCATGATATTGGTTGTCGTTTGCTTGATTATTGCTTCAATTGGTACATTGATTAACAACCTAAGCATTAAGAAAGAAGATGAGGTTAAATCCCGTTATTATACGGGTTTCATTTCGAGAGTGCAGAGATTAGAGGAGACACTTGCTCAAACAAATGATACAAGGTCTATTGGGGATCCTGTGCAAATGCTTGATGTGTATACATCGATTATTTTAGTGAATGACCGATTAAATCTACTAAAAAACAACACTAAAAGTTTTACTGATATGGATGTTCTAATAAATGATTTTTTGATATTCAGGGATGAGTATGGTTATCTCCTAAGAAATCAATTAGAAGGTAATGGTGTGGATTCTGAAGTACAGTTAAAAGTAGACAATCAGATCAAGTTGTTTCTAAGTGATCTACCAAAAGAATACGAGAATTCTAAGGAATTTTCTAATCAGTTTCGTGCAGCAGAGGAGCATATTAAACCATTACTACACCTTAACTACTAAATATAGTCAGCTATCATGATGTAGTTTTCAATTCTTTTTGAGTCGCGATTGCGGCTCTTTTTTCAATATTAACTGGAAACCATTTTTTTCATTGTGTGTTAATCTGTCTAATAGAGAACCCCATGTAGAGAGAGGGATGTTACTTGAAAAGAAGCGTGTTATATATTGAAGATAATGAGAAGATAGGTAGTTTGGTAAAAGAAGAATTGGAAAAGCGAGAGTTTTCAGTTCAGTGGCTCCTTTCTGGTGAAGGTGCCGACAAAGAAGTAAATCAGCATGATGTCGTTATTTTGGATATCATGTTACCCGGGTTAGACGGATTTACGGTGGGAAAACGATTAAAAAAGGCAGCTCCTGCTGTTCCTATTTTGCTGTTATCTGCTCGTACATCGATAGATGACAAGGTAGATGGTTTACAATTTGCTGATGACTATGTAACGAAACCATTCCATACGGATGAATTAATTGCAAGATTAGAAGTATTAATCCGTCGAAGGGGTGGAACACATTCCGAACGTATTTCATTAGGAAATCAGATTGAAGTAGATCCAGAAGGCCAACTGGTATATGACAAACGCACAGGAGAAGAAATTATATTGACAGGGAAACAACATCAAATCTTAATGTACTTCTTACGGCACCCTAATCAAGTTCTGCCAAAAGAACAAATCTATGAAGCGGTTTGGAATGAAACATACATAACGGGTGATAAAACCATAATGGTGCATATTCATCGATTGCGTCAAAAGTTAGAGCGTCATCCAGATTCCCCGGAGATTATTGAAACGTTGAAGGGAATAGGTTATCGGGTGAAACTATGAAACAGAATAGATCCATATTTCGTCGGTTTCTAAAAGTACATTTTCTATTTATCTTTTTTCCTCCGATTATGCTTATTTTCTTCAGTGCGTTTGTTGGGTTTTCCAACGCCCATGAGAAAGATCTAAATTCGCTAAATCTGTTTTACCTTACCGTGCTATTGTTTGGTTTTATAATTGTCGCATTTGTTATATTATCTTGGCTGTTCTTCTTAAAACTCCAAAAACGTCTCGCCCGCTTACAGGAAGTCATGTCATGTTCAGCTCAAAACAACTCATTTCCTAAACCCATATCTGTTCAAGCGGATCGTATGGATGAGATAGACCAGTTAGGAAGTTCTTTTAATTGGATGATTCAGCAGCTTGAAGGCAGCCGCAAGCGAGCATATGAAGAGGAATTACTAAGACATCGTCTCATTGCGAATTTATCTCACGACTTACGAACGCCACTTACCATTTTGAGAGGACATGTTACCAGATTAAATCACGAATCCTTGAGTCTAGAAGGACAAAACTCGTTAACTGAGATCAACCATACGATTACACGAGTCGGAGATCTAATGGATGATTTACTTACCTATACATTACTTACATCAGGGAAACTTCCTTTTGTACCCGTTACAACAGATATTGGACGTTTAGTAAGAGCATCAGTTGCTGCGTGGTATCCTGTATTTGAAGAAAGAGAAATTCAACTCGATGTTGATTTACCGGGAGACGAAACTTTTTATTGGGAAGCGGATCCACAATGGATGACTCGGGTTCTGGATAATTTATTTCAGAATATTCTGCGTCATGCCGCAGAGGGGAAATACGCAAACATTATGGTCGATGTAGAAAAAGAACAGATCATTGTTGCAGACAGAGGTCCAGGTATGGGTAACTCTTCTCATGAGCGTGGGGCAGGGATTGGTTTATCGACTTGTCATTATATGTTGAAAAAAATGAGACTGAAAGCAGATTTTACATCAAATGAAAATGGCACAAGAGTAACTATCAAACATACCGAGAGGACTTCCACTTCTGCAAGTGGTGAGGTGAATCGGTGGTCGCTTGAATAGCCCACGAAACCCTCCAATTAGTAGAGCGTAACCTAAAGTTAAACCAGACGTAAACAGCATGATAACCGAGATGTAACTTTGCCTCTTTATAATGAGAACCATAACAGAAAGGGAGTGTTATGGTTGCTTACAATCAATAACTTAGTCAAACATCGCGGTAATCAAGAAATCTTATCAGGTATCAGTTTTAAAGCCAGACCAGGTAGAGTAACTGGTTTTTTAGGTCCGAACGGGGCAGGCAAAAGTTCTACACTTCGCATCCTGCTTGGATTAGATCGTGCCACCTCAGGAAGTGCACTCATTAATGGCAAGCCATTCACAGAATTACATAATCCTCTAACAACAGTAGGTGCCGCACTTGATGGATTTGGAGCTCATCGAATGCGAACAGGACGAGCACATTTGCGCTGGATTGCTCGGGCCGCAGGATTGCCTCAATCACGTGTCGAGGAAGTTCTAGAAATAGTAGGTCTTACAAATGCAGCTGGCAAAAGGGTCGGGAGTTATTCCCTTGGTATGGGGAAAAGACTTGGAATGGCAGCTGCACTTCTTGGTGATCCCGAAATATTAGTCTTAGATGAACCCGTAAACGGGCTCGACCCACAAGGAATTCGCTGGATTCGGACATTTTTACGTGAACGTGCTGCCTCTGGTAACACGGTGTTGCTATCCAGTCATCTCATGGGAGAGCTTGCAGAGACGGTTGATGATGTGGTGATTATTAATCATGGAAAAATCGTTGCAGATGGAACATTGGAAGAAATCATAGGTAACCATTCTACACTGGAGGAAGCCTTTTTTGACCTGACATCTGAACATGCAGGTGATGTTGTATGAGAGCATTCAACGCAGAATTATCTAAATTGTTCTCCCTGCCGGGCATTTGGCTTGCCTTTCTAATTGGAGTATTTGCCCCAGCTGTCGTTGCGGCCTTGGACAGTTTAGCACAAAAAGAGGAGATCATAGCTGGAGTTAGCACACGGCTATCAGAAGTTGGCTATATTGGACTAGGTTTTGGCGTGCAAGGTGTCATTATTCTCGGCGTGCTTGCTGTTAGCAGTGAGTATTTGACAGAGAGCAGTGAATCTGGTGGAGGACAACAAATTACAACAAGTTTAACTGTTGTGAAGTCCCGGTTTCATTTTTTGCTGGCAAAAGCTGGCGCTGTGACGGTAATCAGCATACTGCTTTGTATAGTTGCTATGATGACAATTGTCCCAACAACACATCTTATACTTGGTGAATATGCCCCTGCATTTGAATGGACTAGACTGATTGGTGCAGTTTGTTACTGGACATTCACTGCTCTTTTAGCACTTGGGATGACTTTGCTAACTAAGAATGGCATCATCCCGCTTGCTGTGCTCATGATAAATTCATCCGTTGTATCATTCAGTGTCCTGCTTTCTAAGATTACAAAGTTGGCGTTCTACTTACCAGATCGGGCTGGCCTTGAAATGTTTATGTTTACGAGCGACAAATTTCACACTCCATCCACAGGCAGTTTCTTCGATAGATTTCACACCCCGTTCACAGGCGGTTTAGTCATGTTTGCCTGGGTAGTCGTTATTTTCATTGTTGCAGCTATCGTATTCCATAGAAGGGACGCTGCATCATGAGAGTCTCATCTTGTAGAAAGATAACACAAATCCTTCGTGCTGAATTGGATAAATTAGTTACATTACCATGGATATGCCTCACTATTATGGGTACCTTCATTCTTAATTTATTTTTAGCCGCAACTTTTACTTCTGCTGGTCTACAAGCGGCAGCTGGAACGCAAAGTATGCTGAATATAGGACTTGCTTCTATGAGATATCTTCAAGCAGGATTCATTATTCTTGGTATCTTAGCTACTTGTTCCGAGTATACGGGTGGACAGATTCGAACGACTTTAACTACGATACCTTGGCGCGGGTTTCAATTATCCATGAAGTATTTGGCATTGGCAGTAATTACCCTTCCGGCGGCTTTTATTATTGCTGCATCAGGCATACTGTATACTTTTATTATGATGAGAGACACAGCAGTAGGGTTTGAAATAGACACAATAATAGAAGCATTGGTAGGGGCAACAGGCTATCTAACATTAACCACACTTCTCAGCGCAGCAATGGGAGCTTTATTTAGACGAACCACTCCTGCTCTAGTTGTCCTGCTTGGTTATTATTTCGTTGTCAGTCCATTGACTATAGATTTTCTGCCTAAGTTTAGAAGTTATTTTCCGGATACGGCAGGATCTTATATGTATATTCCACCTTCAGCTGATGAAATAAATGTCCTTACACCAATACAAGCGACAGGGGTTTTAATGTTATGGACACTGATCTTTATTACAGCAGCCATTGTATTTTACCGTAGGCGAGATGCCTAAGGTTGGGTTTCATCTTTGTATCAGAAAATAGGATACGGGAGAAATGAAACATTTGATAATTCTTCTGGATATAAATCGTTTATTGGATGGAATAGTCGCATATATGCGGCTATTTTTTGTTTATGCTAAAAAGTTATATTTATTGGCTGCCTGTTCAAATTAAGGATATGAAGTTGACACAATACAGAAAAGAAAATAAACTATTCAAGAAATCAATTGAATAGAATGAGTTGAGGTGTTGGAACGATGAATGAGAGAGATTTTAAGGATAATTTATATAAGGAATTTACACGAATCGGTAAATGTCTTTCCAGCCCCAAACGATTAGAAATCCTGGAAGTCTTAACACAAGGACCGAAATCTGTTGAAGCTATATCAAAAGTCACTTCCATGTCTATTGCCAATGTCTCACAGCATCTACAGACTCTCCATCATGCCAAATTAGTAGCTAATAAGAAACGAGGAAATTTCGTTATTTACGAACTTGCAGATCCTGCAGTTTTACACTTTTTAGATTCTTTATATAGGTTATCTGAGAAACAGCTCATTGAAGTACAGCACATCAAAAAACAATTTTTAGATCAGCTATCAGATATAGAAGAAGTATCTTTGGAAGAACTCTTGAGCCGGATGGAAGCAGGAGAAGTGACACTTATTGATGTCCGTCCAAAGGATGAATTTGAAGCTGCTCATATTCCTGGCGCTATTTCAATGCCTATTGAGGAGTTAGCTGAACAGTTAAATTCATTACCAGTAAAGTCTAAGATTGTAGCGTACTGCCGAGGCCCGTACTGTCTAATGTCTGTAAAGGCCATTGAGTTATTAAAGTCTAGAGGGTTGGATGCGGCTCGATTCAGCATGAGGGTTCAAGACTGGGATGCAATTACAACCATGCCAACTGGCGAAGAGGAGGTTATAGGGTAAAACAAACGCGGTCATAATTCATTTGAAATTAATACAGTTGGTTACTGTGGAAGGATGTCTAAACTAATGACTTTAAATAAGGATCTGAAGAAGCTACCAGCATCTATACAGGGTTATGTTGATTCACCAGAAAAACACCGTAAATTGTATCGGCGGACATTAACGATTGTTATCATATCTCAAATTTTTGGAGGTGCCGGTCTAGCGGCGGGAATTACCGTTGGAGCCCTTTTAGCTCAGGAAATGCTCGGAACCGACAATTTTACAGGTGTTCCAACAGCTCTGTTTACGTTAGGATCAGCTGCTGCGGCCTTCCTAGTTGGACGTCTATCCCAGCGATATGGACGGAATTTGGGATTGGGTCTGGGATTTCTGGCAGGAAGTATAGGAGCGATTGGAGTCGTGTTAGCTGCCATGACAAATAGCCTTATACTACTCTTAATATCTTTATTGGTTTATGGCGGAGGCACGGCAACAAATTTACAAGCACGTTATGCCGGGACTGACCTCGCAAACTCTAAGCAACGAGCAACTGCAGCCAGTACAGCCATGGTGTTTACTACGTTTGGTGCAGTGGCAGGTCCGAATTTAGTGAACGTCACAGGTGATTTCGCACTCTCATTGGGTATCCCTAGTTTAGCGGGTCCTTTTTTATTAGCAGCGGCGGCTTATGCTCTTGCGGGAATCGTTTTGCTTATCTTTCTGCGTCCCGATCCTTTGTTGGTAGCTAATGCTATTGCTCTTCAGAGAAAGGCCGATGATAACGCCTCTTCATCAAAGGAAATAGTTAATACAAGAGCAGAAAAGAGAGGAATTACTCTTGGCGCAATGGTTATGATTTCTACGCAAATTGTTATGGTAGCCATCATGACAATGACGCCCGTACATATGAGACACCATGGGCATGGACTTAGCGAAGTTGGCCTTGTTATTGGATTTCATGTCGGCTCGATGTATTTACCATCCCTTATTACTGGTATTCTCGTTGATAAAATCGGTCGTACAGCGATGGCAGTTGCTTCTGGGGTCACACTACTACTTGCAGGGATAGTCGCTGCAGTTGCCCCAACTGATTCCATGATAGTCTTGATCGTTGCCCTATCTCTTTTGGGATTAGGATGGAACTTTGGTTTGATAAGTGGAACAGCATTAATCGTGGATGCAACAACTCCAGCAAATCGCGCGAAAGTGCAAGGGTCTGTTGATGTATTAATTGCTCTTGCAGGAGCATCTGGTGGTGCCCTTTCTGGTATGGTGGTAGCTCAATCCAGTTATGCCACACTTTCAGTTTCTGGGAGCATTCTTTCATTAATACTTATCCCGGTTATATTGTGGCGCCGTCACGATAAAAGCGAAAACCAAGTCTCTTTATAGTGTGAAAATAAGGATTATCCGAACAAGAAAGCTTTCACATTCATATAAAATGGAAGAGACTGAGCAAGCATTCTCGTACCTGCAAGACGCAAGCGCCAAAGGAAAGGTGGTCATTAAAATAAAGTAACTCCTATACTTACTGGCTACGTAAGCGAACATTTAACCGTGTATGTTGGGTGATAAAAACTTTGTAACTTTAGAAGCCGCTGATTATGCGGCTTTTTATTCATGTTATCAAGTTGGTAAGAGTAATACCTGGCTACAGAATAAATACTCCTTGCATTCTCGTTGAAAGAGTCTGTTATATGTTTATACAAATTCAGTGAGATATCAACCGGCACGTGCATTTATAGTGAAGTCAAAGCCTTCTGTATTTTGGAATAAGCATATACGAATCATTATTAATACTGTTGCTGACCATCTAATTTTCAGACGCTAAACGCTCAACATTGGTTGATTATTAACCAAAAGTTCACTTTTTCTCTACAGGGATCCAAATTTCGCTTTTGTTCGTACCGCTATTCTTCTTATCTATAAATAAAATCTCGGGACCTTCTACAACTTGATAATTAGATGAAGGAAACCATTCAGCATAAATTTGTCCCCACACTTCCTGTATGTCGGAGAGATTACCATTTACAGCGAAAATAGCCCATAGGGAAGGTGGAACATTAAGAGAAGCTAGCCCCATTAGGTCTTTTTTAGTTGTTGCTACACCAATAAGATGATCAAGTTTAGCCTTTACCTCATTTTCTCTCTCCCTAATGTTGAATGAAACACTATATCCTCCTAAAGGCTCAGCATTTGCTAGAGATTTCAATTTAGAGAAAACGTCATCTGTTAATTTTGTTAGCATTTTGGTTATAGCAGGGTTTTCTCCTTTATAAACGAGTGGGATTCTTTCTTTAATACCCACAATAGTAAACGCATTTTTATTTTCAATACAATAAGATAGTTCGTTTCCTCCTGAAATGGATAATTGAAAGATCATTCGCGGAAAGGATTTCAAATATTTCCCGGGTTTGCTAGCCTCGGAGGGGTTAATTCCATGTAATTGATAAAAGGCTTTCGCGAACGAATCGGGTGAATGATAGCCATATTTGATGGCAACGTCGATAACTTTTATATTTTGATCCTTTAATTCAAAACCAGCCATGGTTAGCCGTCTTTTTCTAACATATTCAAGTAATGTAACGCCTGCTAAATACGAGAACATTTTTTTGAAATGAAATTCTGAACAGTGAGCTATTTTTGCTACTGTCGCCATATCGATATCATGATCTAGGTTATTCTCAATATAGGTTAAAGCATCATTCATGTGCTCTAGTAAGTTCATGTTTGTTTTACACATCCTTCTCTGATTATTATAGCTTCAATCAAAGAAATATTTCAGTCTTTCATTGCAGTTATTATAACTAAGTTTTATGAATTGATCCGACAAAAGCAATATCAGAATTGTCGGGATCGATGCAGTCTTCTTTGCTAATATTCTTCTTAAGAAGGGGCTTCTTAAATGGACTATTTTGGGCTATTTCTGAGTTAAGAATCGGTAATAAGGAAGGAAGGAATAGATGACTGCATACGAAAAACCAACATTGGAAACTTCGGAAGTAGAAGTTGTGCTGAGTAAACATTTTGATTCGATTGTGACAGGGGTAACGTCATTAAATGGGGGGAATTTAAGCGCGGTATTCTCTTTCTTGGTTTTTGATAAGGAATACGTTATTAAATTTAGTGACTTAGCAGGAAGCTTTGAAACTGAACGATTTATTTCAGACCTCTTAACATCACAGGGAATTCCATTTCCTTCTTGTCTCGGGTTAGGTGAATTTAAATCATTTAACTACCTAATTTCAGAAAAGATCAGCGGACTCAATCTGGCAAGCTGCTCTCCTGAGCAACAACGCCAATTGCTTCCGGAGGTTATACAACTTCTAACCCAGATGAACCACATTGAGTTAGGCCAAACACACGGTTATGGATTCATAAATACGAGCGGAAATGGAGCATATAGTTCATGGAGGGAACATATTATTGCTGTTAATGCAGAGGACCAGGCGGGCACCTTTTGGGATGGGTGGTACGACTTATTTAAAACTTCTTGCCTGGAGAAAGATGTGTTTGATGAATGTTATAACCGTTTATTAGCCTATTCCAGCTATAATGAACCATATCGGTGTTTTATTCACGGGGATTTTCATCAATTTAATATTATGTCTAATGGTCAACGTATAACTGGTATTATTGACACTAATGGTAAATATGGCGATTTTCTTGTTGATCTCGCAACGTTAGACTGGCATTTAAGAAATCTTGATGTGATTAGGGAGTACCAAAAGTATCTGCAACAGATGGGAATTTCCATTCCCAATTTTAAGGAAAGATTAATTGGTGCGAAATATTACAATGGACTGATCGGATTACGTTTTTATGCGAAGATGGGATGGAAAGATGCTTATTCTGGACTTCGCAATGAGCTTTTAAACTTGACCAAATAGGTATTTTAAACAGAATAAAAAAGTCGAGGGACAGGAACATAGATCCTTTAAAAGTCGCTATTTTAGCGGCTTTTTTATTTTAACTGTAGAACATCATTTTCGCATAGGCACGATGGATACAAATGTTCGAGAACATCTTTGAACTCCCTGCGGATTACGCTGTTGAAATTCACCGTGCGGCTCAGCTTACAGCATTTGCAAATGAAAAGTACATATGGGGGCAATATCAGATCTGATCTTTACTATTATCTGGGCCGATTGAAAATGTAGGTGTGAGCCCAGAAAAGTCACCAGCTAGGCTCGCTAAAGGCTTCCAATTGTTAATCTCTATTCTATAATCTCCTGCATATACCGCAGGATCCAACTGCACGTGTTCTACTGTTCCAAGAATCAGATGATCTTCGCCGACAGGAATAATTCGATCCAGCTTTAGCTCAAAAGCGATTGGTGCTTCGAGCACCGCGGGCACATCGACTGTTTTGCAGATTTTAGGCGTGACACCTGCAATCTCAAACTCATTCCTATGTGGTTCGAGATTGGCAGACGAACGCTGCATTGCTTCTCCTAAAGATTCAGATACCATATTAATGACAAACTCACCAACCTCCCGAATATTGGTAAGTGTATCCTTGATTGTGCCAGCCCTTTCTCCTACACCGGGTCCAATTGAAAGTAGCAATGTCGGTGGGTTGCGAGAGGCAATTGTAAAAAAACTAAAGGGAGCTAAATTAAGAAATCCTTCTTTACTTTTAGAGGAAACCCATGCGATTGGTCTAGGTACAACCGAACCAATCATTAACTTATACATTTCTTGCTCGTTTAAATCGGTTTTAGTAAAATGTAGTGAATCATATCCTGGCATAATTATTATCCTTTTCGTTAATTTATTTATGTACTCTGTTAAGTATAGACACGTGCTTTAAGAATAATAAAGTACGCACTTATAAGTGCGTACTTACATTTAGGGAAGTGATCTTGATGACCAATGATTCCGAACTTAGTGGAAAACATAACCTCCTGACTCCATTTGACTACACGTTAACCGTTTTGGGCGGAAAGTGGAAGATGAAAATCATGTATCAAATAGCATGCCAAAAAGTGTTACGCTACGGTGAACTCAAGAGAAGTATTTTAGGAATCACACATAAGGTGTTGAGTTCTCAATTGAAAGAGCTAGAAGAAAGCGGGATCATCAAAAGGGTGGAGTACTCACAAACACCACTAAAGGTGGAATATTCTTTAACTCCAAAGGGTAAAACTCTCATGCCGATTCTTGAAGATATGTGCAAATGGGGGCTGCAATATCTCCCCGATGAACAGAGAATAATTAATAACATAAGAAATGAATAGGGTACTTGACTATGACGTTAGGTCATAGTGCATAATTCTCACTATAAACTACTTGGAGTGAGAATTATGAATATTAAAACACTGCGCTCAGATCATATTTATCAAAAAGTTGCCCAAGCTTCGCCCGAAGAAAAGCTTGAATTATTCAGAAATGAAATGATGGCTCCCTTTATGAAACAATGGCAAATTCAACAGATCCCTTTTAAAGCTGAAGAGGAGAATGGTTTTGACGTTATTGCGTTTAACAGTATGATGCATCGATCCCCTGATCAGATTAGCCCGCAGATTTGTGCAGAGATCGAGCTCATTTCGTCCGAATCATTTTGGTTAGAGTGTGAGCATGCTGTGAAGAAAAGCCTAAATCTATTTGTAGAGCATGAAATTAACCTCCCCGTATCCGATTATTTGTTTACCATTCAGCTAGGCAATCCGGAAAGCCGCGCCTTAACAATAAATGAAGGATATAGCGGTTTCGGGGGCATTCCCGGGTTTATCTGGGGTACACTCTTGCCAAATGAGTATACGATTCCTCGAATGAAGGCTGCGCTCGCACACGAATGCAACCATAATGTACGATATCAATTTATTCAGTGGGATCACACCGTTAATTTGGGCGAGCTACTTGTAAGTGAAGGATTAGCTGAAAACTATGCAACGTTCATGTTTGGAGAGGAACTGCTCGGCCCTTGGGTAACGAAAACCAACGCAGAAATACTTAACACACACATAAAACCTGTACTAAGAGAACAATTGCAATTAACCGGGTTTGATCAATTGGCCCCGTATCTTTACGGTGATGAGATCGCCAAACTTCAAAATCTAGAACCGGTCAATATGCCTTATAGCGCCGGCTACGCTTGCGGATATCATCTAATTCAGTATTATTTAAGAAAGACAGGAAGTACGATCTTTGAGGCCACCATAACACCTGCTGCTCAAATACTAGACGAAATAAAAGGATTTTGGGATGAAGAAACCATTATTAGCTGTTAAAGATTTAGTTCAGATTACCGGCATTACAGCTCGTACCCTGCATTACTACGATAGAATTCATTTATTTAAACCGACGCATCTGACAGAGAAAGGGTATCGCCTCTATGATCGAAGCAGTTTGGAAAAACTTCAAACGATTCTTTTCCTAAAGGAATTGGATTTTTCCTTGAAAGAAATTGCGGACATTTTAAAGCTAACCAGGAAAGAACAGAAACAAATACTGAACAACCAAAGTCATATTTTACAATCGAGAATAAAAAGATTAGAAACGATCAAGACCGCTATCGATGAGTACGTTTCAGGGAAAGATATCGGCAGTTTGCATGTTTTTGATAGCTCTTCTGTGTTGCCATTGCAAGAACAATATGCGAATGAGGCGAGTTTCTTTTATGGCAAGACAGAGGCATATAAAGAGTACAATGAAAGGTTAGAGAAATTATCACCAGATGAAAGAGTGAAGCTGTTTTCTAATGTTGAACAAGTGTTTAAAAATATTGCATCCAATATGAATCAGTCTCCTTCCTCCGCTATAGTGCAGCGATTAATCGGTGAGTGGAGGAATAATTTAGAGCAACTCATGACTTGTGATTCAAATCTGCTAACCTGCATTGCCGATACATATAAATATGAT
Source organism: Paenibacillus solani (assembly GCF_001277345.1). Lineage (GTDB taxonomy): Bacteria > Bacillota > Bacilli > Paenibacillales > Paenibacillaceae > Paenibacillus_AQ > Paenibacillus_AQ solani. The sequence goes on along the minus strand of NZ_LIUT01000001.1, from coordinate 2,111,279 downwards.
ATACGAATGAAAAATTATATTAATCAATATGGCAACGAAGACTTCGCGGATTTCCTACACAGCGCTATTATGCATTATATATCTCAATCAACTAACGGGAGAAAATAGCACAATCCTAATAAGAAGGCAGCTGATCATTGTGATCGGCTGCCTTTGTTAAGCTAACAGGCAGGATAATTTAACTAATAAAACTCTCGATTTAGATTGTAGTATTTTTTTGCTGTCACATTTGGGGGCGAGCTGTTCGTTGTATAGAGTGAAAGGGGGGAGACGGCTTGAATGATGCGGAGTTAAGTCAGGTCATTGCAGAAGTGTTGGATGGGAACACAGTAAAATTCGCGAAAATCATGGAGATTTATCAAAAACCGATTTTTCGCTACTGTTATCATATGCTGGGCAATTATGCCGAAGCCGAGGATAACGCACAGGAAGTATTTTTAAAAACATTCCGCACCCTGAACAAATATGCTCAATATCAGATGAATTTTAACGCCTGGATATACAAGATTGCCTACCATCAATGTGTCGACATCATCCGTAGGCGAAGGTTGGTGAAATATTTGCCTTTCTTTTACCAGGATGATAAAGAAAATAATGAAGTCGATTTGCATATTGAAGCCAATTATTTTGATGAATCCGTACATCAAGCCATGGCTAAATTATCGGCTGATGAGCGTAATTTGTTAATCTTACGTTGTGTCGAGGATAAAAGCTACCAGGAAATCGGATTGATTCTCGGCAAAAACAGCGCCAGCCTTCGTAAAAAATACGAACGTACATCTGCAAAATTTCGAAAGTATTATGCTCAAGTGAAGGGAGTGGGAGTGTATGAATATGGACAGGGATCGGGATTTGAAAAAACTGTTTGATGACCCGCGCATTCCCGACGCCGACTTGACAGGAAAAGTAATGAGAATACTACATGCTAAGCCAAAAGAAAAGGAGAGGTTTTTTGTGAAATATAAAGTTGCTTTGACTGCGTTTGTAGGAATGATGTTAATGGCCTCCACGGGTTATGCGGCAGTTCAATATCATTCTTTGAACAACAAGGATGGCGAAGTCGTATATGAGACTAAATCTACGAAAGATTACGGAAAAACAGAATCGAAAGATGAGATAGAGCGTTACAAGGCATTTTATGAACTTAAGGATAAGATGCTAAAGAACGGGGAAGCTGGGCTGTTCTATATGGTTGGCAATAACCCGAATCATGAAACAATTCTTGGAACGAAGGTGACTATCTTCCAAGATCTATCTCAATTGCGCGATAAGATTACGGATAAATCCATTAAGATCGCAGACAACCTCAATGGAAATTATACATTCCAAACGGCGGACGTAATCTTTAAAAATGCTCAGGAAGTGAATCCTCCTTCTTCGGAAGAAAAAAAGAAAATGGCAGAAAAGCTGAGAAAGCAGGCGGAAGAATCCAATCAGGGATATGCCATGATGCCGGTTGAAATGACAGATCAGTTTTTCATTCTCAATGCTACGTATCAAAATGGAGAGGATAAAATTCGGGTTAATATCACTAAACTGATTGGAGAAAGCGACCCTACAATGTATATTGACAAGAACGTTGAATTTAAGCAGGAGAAGGTTCATGTGAAGGGAGTAGAAATGCTGCATACAGAATTTGGTCCTTCGCAGTGGCACGAGCTGAAATGGGTATACGAGAGCCCAGACAAAAAGGTAAAATACGTCTATAGTATAAATGGAGACTTGAATAAAGTAAGCAAAGAAACCATGATGAAACTTGCCGAAGGCTATTTGGAATAATAAGTACTAAAATAACGGGAATCACCTCAAATTCAATTGGGTGATTCCCGTTTTGATATGGGACAAGAACACCGTCCAATTACCAATTTAGGTAGGCATCAGTACAGTCAAGTGGTTATTCACCTACATAGGATGATTTAAAGTTCCATGTAAAATTATGAAAACCTTCTGCTAGGAGTGAAGTTATGGCTCATATGGGAAACAAAAGACCCATGAGACAACCGCCGCTGTCTCCTCCCTCATTTATCCCGCCGAAACCCGCAGTTTCTTATATCGTCGACTGTGTTTACCAGTATACCTATGTTTGGCTTAGGTCTGGTGAAAACTTCTGGTTTTATCCGACATATGTCGATATGGAGGGGGTTGCAGGGTATAGATGGAGCGGATCATACTGGTACTTCTATGGTATTGACCTGCGATTTATCGATGCCGTATCATGCCCTCCGATTCCTACCCTTTACTGAGCAACCAAAAACAGAGTGCTGGTGGTTATGTTCGCTCACCGTGCTCTGTTCGTAATATTAGGACAACCTCGAATATAAAATATAATCCAGCGGAAATTGTCTATAAGTAACATTCCACACATAACACAGTATAAAAAGACCTGTTCTAACACGCTCCAAGTCTACTTTATGACTTAAATTGCGTTAAAGAACAGGTCTTTTTCCAGCTTACTTTTATACGATTTGAAGTAATAACTACAGCGATTCTACTTCAAGTATAGCTCCAGGCGGCAATACTGCTTCGACTTTATCTCTGACATGCTGATTGAGCAAAATTTCCGCATCCAAGATGGCTGCAATACCTTGATCCGTCGATGAGCGAATGAGTCTACCTAATCCTTGCCGTAAGCGAAGCAGCATATATGGCAGGTCTACTTCTTCATAGGCGGAATCAGCAGCTTCCCGTTTAGCCATAAATACTGGATCTTCCGGTGGATAAGGCAGTGACCAAATTATAACGTTGGATAATGAAGGCCCTGGCACATCCAGACCCTCCCATAGGCTTGCTGCACAGAGCACGCTTTCCTCTGTATTTTGGAACTCAGCGATGAGACTGCTAATCTCACGGTCACCTTCATACAGCATGGTATAGGATGTGAAAGATGGGTGGTGGGAAGCGGCTTGCTTGAACTCACGAAGCTCATTCATCGTTCTAAATAACAATAGAGCTCGTCCTTCAGTACGTTTGATCAGCTCGGCCGCCAAGGCCAGCTTCTTCGCCGCAGCAACTTCACTCCTAATCTCTCCATCTTGCAGAAGTTCACTCGGTGCTAATAACTTCATCTGCTTCTCGTAATCGTACGGAGAGTCCACGGAAAAAGATAAATATTCACTGATACCGAGACTTCCTGCTACATAATCAAAAGATCCATCTACCGATAAGGTTGCTGAAGAGAATACAATTGGCATCTGAAGACCGAATACCCGTTCCTCCAGCACTTCCTTGACCGTTTGCGGCATAATGGCAAGTGTTGCAGCACCGTCCTCATTTTCTTCCGCCCAGCAAATGTAGGTATCTGACTCACGGAAGAGATGAAGTGCAGTTTGGATCATCTCCAGATGCTCTTCAACGATACGCAGTTTATATTCATCAAGCGTATATAGGCCACTCTCAAAGACCAGTTCTTCATCAATAGCTTCAATTGTGCTTTTCCAGCGGTTCAGTTCTTTTCGAAGCTTCTCATCCATTCGAACTCGTTTACGATCAGAACCGGGTATCGCTGTGCTTTGCTCCGCTACCAGAGAAAACACAAGCTGACTCTGATCAATGGAATCTTCAATTCGTTCGGCTAGCGTTTCCCTGATCTCTCCATCTAGAAGACGAGTAATAATCTCTTCATATGCACTATGCTTCAGCTTATAGCTGAGGGCATGTTGTGCTGCCGATTCGAGTAAATGTCCTTCGTCAAAGACGACTGAACTATGTTCCGGGAGGAGGGGAAGCTGACCTTCTCTTTTTCTTCCCTCATAGGTCCACACATGCTCCATATAGTAATCATGGGAACAGATAATAAGGTCTGTAGATTTTCGATAATGGTCCCGAGATAGAGTCATGCCGCAGCGATGTCTTTTATCACATACAAAACAGTCCTGAAATGAATCCCAGTTGATCTTATTCCACTGTTCATCATTCAGATCGGGGTATTCCTTACGATCGCCGTAAGGGTAAAAAGATTGCATCGTTCCTGGGGAATGAACAAAATCAGGAAGATTCTCATACACGTCTTCAATAACCGCCGCATCTTCATCCTGAAAACGAACGCCGTCTATTTTTTTGAGACATAGATATTGATCAGGGGATTTACCGAGCCGCGCATCAATCTGTAAATCTAAATAACGGGCAAGCTTAGCTATATCTCCTTCCTGTTTCACAAGCTGCTCAATGAGCGACTCATCTGCACAGGCAATCACTGCAGGCTTACGCGTATATCTGGCATAGTTAACTGCATAAAGCAGATACACGAGTGTTTTTCCCGTGCCTACCCCTGCTTCTGCAAAAATAGTTTTCTTATTGGCATACGCTCTTTCCAACTGATAGGCCATAAAAATTTGTTCATCACGGACATCAAATCCATGTTCAGGTAAAACATCATAAAAAACATCCGCAACCCAATCGCCGACCTGCTTGACGAACGGTTCTGTCGGATCATACGAGAAAGGATATCGCTCCAAGCTTACGCCTCCAACACTATCAAATTCTTATTAGGAAAACTATAATTATCTCATGAACAAAGAAGTTTGGCAATCGGTATTTCTCATCAATCACGTTTATCCATTCGTTTTCGATCACAGTCTGCCAAGGTTTGGTATAATTATCTTGAATCAGTGTTTTTTATTCTATTTCTCATTAGCAGGGAGGTATTTTCCATCCGTAACGATGAGCTGAATGATCCCAAAACACCCGCCGATCCAGTAAATGATACCGATGTCCCAGTTGAATGGGAAGAAGAATTTTGGAACCTGGAGGATGACGATGAAGAAAATGAGTTGAATCCCCCACCCAAAAGAACATGGATCAAAAAAACAATGATTGTTATGCTGGCCATTCTGCTACTCGGTAATCTAATCGCTTTTATACCACAGGTATATAATCTACCGACACTACGGTTTTTGAAAAAGGATTCACAGTTATCACAAGATGAACAGATCCAGCAATATAAGCAAGCCGTTGTCAACGTTAGTATCGGCGATCGGAAAGGTACAGGATTTAATATTGCTCCAAATGGAATCATTATTACGAATCAACATGTCTTGGATGATGACAAGGCTGGAATAATCCAATTCCTTAATGGAAAAACATATCTGGCCGATGTTATCGTAAGTGACAGCGAGATCGATATCTCCATACTTAAAATTAGAGACAATGCGACCAACCTACCTACACTGCAATTGGAAACAGAGATAGCGTATCAAGAGGGCGACCCTATTCATGTCATCGGAAATCCGCTAGCATTCTATCGAATCGCCACTGAAGGCACAGTGCTAGGATTAACCCCCTCAGAGAGCCGCCAGCTTCCCATGCTCATAATACAGGCGCCAATTCATAACGGAAACAGCGGCAGCCCTGTTATTAACAATAAGGGGAAGGTTATTGCAGTTGTGTATGCCACAACAACTACATCACAGGGAGACCAATCTATCACCGTAGGTCTTGCTATTCCAATCGATTATTTGGAGAAATATGAAAAGATTATGTTTCAATAGTAGTAAGCAGCCGATCCATATGGATCGGCTGCTTTTGTTCAACTAACGGGCCGATTAGTTTAAATCCTCACCTGAAACCATCTCTAAACATAAACGTAGCATATTGTAAATAAATAGCATTGAGGTGAAGCATGAAAGCTTTTGATTACTTAAGAAGAGCCTATTATAAGCTAAGTTTTTACTATCAGAAATTTCAGTTCATTGTAATGTCTTTTGTAGTTGCTGGAATAGTTGATTATTTTTTTATTTACGAGATTTTCGTTTCATTATCAGGTTTAATTCCTGTTTTTATGTTAGAAATTGGTCCAGTCATTATTATCATTTTATCAATAATTATTGTTCGAGGAATCGTTAAGTTTATAAAGAAAATGAAAGAAAACAAATTCTTACTATTTTTACTCTAAACAAGAAATTATCATATTCATTTATCCTAACTGGAAAAGAGGTTTTGAAACATGAATAGCAAAATTATTAGCGGGATCGTATTACTAGCGCTGAGTTTATATCTTAAGCCGTTATTGGCGATTGTGGGGCTGAACGAAGAGTTGTTCGGATTGCACTGGCAAGGTAAAACTGTGTTTTCATTGAGTCCATTCTTAGTTCAGATTATTCTAGCAGTAATTGGGATTATCATGCTTTTCATCGGTGGTATGCAAGTTGCAAAGCAGAAGAATAAATAGTTGAAATATTCACAATTAGCTAATATTGTGAGAAACCCTTTAGAAATTATCGGCGATCGAAAAGCATTTTGGTCTTTCATCAATGATTGGAGCGGCTACTTATTTAAGTAGTCGTTTTTTTGTATTTGGAGGTTAATGGAGATTTATCGCCTACGAACATTCCGATATACAATCATCGATCCGGACGTCCTGGACAGCAATTCTGTAAAAAACAGCGCATTAAAGACGATATGTGCACATCAGTTGTGGCGACCATCCGGATGCATGCCCCCAGCCCCAAGCGGCATTTGTCATGTCGGAGTCGTGATGCATGTGATCGAAGAGAAGGGGGAAGAGGAACTCACGATCCGATTGTTTTTTTGATTACCGAATGAACTTTAGCGATCGGCTGAGCTGGATGATGTGGTTTCGATCGGCCCATAGAATAAAATACGTATAGGAGCCGCCTTGAATAACAACCGGTTCCGGGTATTTAACGATCAGCGCCGACTGGGTCCTCATCTCAGGGGGCTGGTCTGCGGAAGGAAATATATAGCAGGCTGCTTGGGATTGAATGGCCGCAGGGATTATTGTCGGATTGCTTCCATAAGGGCTTAAAACATGAAATGCCTCCGATTTGCACACTTCGTGAATGTCTGCTCCCGACATGATGGCGGAAATTTGGAAAAAACCGCCTGGACCTTCATATCGTTCATCGGTTACCTGCACCCAGTTCATCGGGTAGAAGAACGATACTTTGTACGTTGTATTGCGATACAAACTGTAAGCAGGGTTAACTGGTTTGCGCGAGGACCATGCTAAAGCCGTAATACGCTCTGCATCCACGATTTTAACGGGCGGGGCGGATGTTGCTGTATTCACGATCCAAATTTGAGATGCTGGCTCTTGTTCGCGGCAGCCCGACAAGTAAGCGATGCGGCTTCCATCCGGGGACCAGCTTACCGGCGTTGCGAAGCAGCTCGAGACCGCCCACGTTTGTTGTTGTCCCCCATTCCGACTGTCGGTCTGGATGTAAGAAACATACTGATTTTGAACAAAATCTGTCGCGCTGTACGCGATCAGCGAGGAGTCCGGAGACCATGCCGGAAAATAGTTTTTGGCCTGTGGGCCGCCTTCAAGCTGGCGGTTCTCGCCAGTGGCCAGGATAACAACCGTAATCAATGATATGCTGGCTCCAGGAGATGTATAGAGCGCAAACCGTCCGTCTGGGGAAATCCTAACGTTGTGGAGCGGGCCTTCGGTGTTTTGTGTCAATTGGATCCTATCTGTGCCAGCCAGGTTGCTCCGGAATAGTTGAACATTCCCTGCTTCATCAGGAGCGGCATAGAGGAGCGCTTCCCCCGAAGGAAACCACTGGGCATCAGCCGCCCCCTCTTGAACTATCGAATTGCTGGCATGTAAGCGAATGTCGTAAATGACGATCCTACCGTCCTTTACGTATGATAAATACCGGCTGTCCGGCGACCAGCTAAGCAGCGTATAGGGCTCGATCTGATCGATGCGCGCCACCCCTCCATTCATGAAATCCAACACATACACAATACCGTTTCGCCCGATAAATGAAACGAAATGGTTATCCGGCGACCAGTATGGAATGGAATGCGCTTCGCCCAGATTATCGGTCAGCCTGAATATACGGCCGTCTGCCAGCCGGTAAAGCCATATGTCAAAACCTGAATTCCTAGAAGCGGCCGTAAAAAGTATTGCATTCTCCATGCGATTCATACTCAGAATTCCACCTTTCGTGAACGATCATCTCCTACAGTGTATTCATCCAGCGAAAGATGGGCGAATCGGAAGTTCTTCCGTTTACTGAATCCACAAGTACTAATCGAGTTAGATTTGTCATGATTTCAACCGTCCGCCAGTAACAGGTCCTAGATCCAAGCAGGGCGAGTATCGGCTCCGAAAACATTTATGTATTTCTACCCATTTAGCAATTTCTACACATCATTTTCCCCTTGATAGATTCGTGCACAGGGTTCGATAAGCGACAGAAACAGAAAAACAACAGCCTATGGAAATATGCAACTTTACTAAAATATTAAGGTGTTTTTATACTAAAGCAGCCTATTAAGTCTGATGCTCGCTTGGTGTTGGAGGATTGCACAGTATATGATCACATCGGCCAACCTCTGAGAGAAAATGACAGTAAAGGCAATAAATTGAGGATCATGGTGATAGTGATGGTAATGCCCATGATCATGAGGGGGGACTGAGCAGTACTAGATATCAATCGAGTTCTTGCGCCTCTTCTTTATTGCTTCAGAGAGAGGAACTATAGCATGAGGAGGGTAAAGAGGAATCGCGTCAACTTGTTGACGAATCAATTTAAAGCGCTTTCAATCATCATAAGAAATGGGGAATTACATTAATGTCAAAAAGAATCGTTTACGCAAAAAGAAGCACTGTATCCATTCTTTCACTCATGTTGGTTATAGTATCGCAATGGTGGCTCGCGGCTCCGGCAGATGCACGAGTGGACAAAGCATTCGGCGAGCCGGTCTCCATCGCTTCCCCGATTGAGAATGTAGCTGTTTTTGACGCGACTTTCGGAAAAGAAGATGGCCGAGATGTCATGTATACGACGGTAACTGGAAAGCCGGCCATTTTCCAGGTGGTTGATCTGGTGAGCAGGGAGGTGCTGCGCAAATACAGGCTTGAAGGAACCGAGAGCTCCTGGACGCATATCACGCTGCCGGACGGTACGGTCTATATTGGCGGTAACGGCAAGCTGTATACGTATTCGCCTGTAACGAAGGAGCTGAGCGACCTGGGCGGGATCGGAGAGAGTGTCGTATACGGGCTGACGTATGACGAACAGGGCCGGGTATATTTCGGTTCTTATCCTAACGCCAAGGTTGGCCGCTACGATCCCTCCACCGGCGAGATAAAGGATTACGGCAACGTAATGCCTGGTCAAAGTTATACCCGGGCCACAGCCTATCATAATGGATATCTATATGCAGGTATCGGTATTCAGGGAAGCCTTGTAAAAGTGGACGTAGACACGGGGGAGAAGGAACAAATTCCGCTGCCGACATATGGCGGTGCGGTGCAGACTGCGCAAGTATATCAGCTTGATGCAGCAGGCAAGTATATCGTAGCCGGCTTGAGCGGTGGGAATAACGCTCTGCTGTTCTATGACACAGAAGCCGGGGATTGGAGCGATACCTATTTTCTGGACAATAAGGGAATTCGGTTATCGTTTGGCGAGCCGGACAGCAACAAAGTATATTTCGTACAGAACAACCGGTTGATGGAGCTCGATCTCATCACGATGGACGCAGTCGACACCGGAATCGAATATACCACCTACCTTCGCAATACCGCGTGGGTCGAGATGCCGAACGATCCGGAGCTTCCGGGGAAATCGCTGGCTACTGTCATGTGGTCGGGAGCGGTGGCTTACATGAACCTGGAGACGAAGAAGGTCAAATCGGTTACCTACCCATTCTCCGGTAATCCGATTCCGATTCAGACGCTGGAGAAAGGGCCGGACGGCAAGCTGTATATGAGCGGCTATCCGGGTGGGAAAGGGGCTGCATATTCCCCGATTTCCGGTGAAATAGAAATCTTCTCTTTAGGACAGGCGGAAGGCATGGCTGCCCTCGGTGACAAAATGTACTTTGGTGTTTATCCGGGAGGTTATATCTGGGAGCTGGATGTGAATCAGCCGATTCAGGATGGTGTCAATCCGAAAGAGATATATAAAATTCCTCATCAGGACAGACCGTTCGCCATGACGCCGGGCGAAGGCAAGCTGTTTATCGGCACGATTCCGGATTACGGCGAACTCGGTGGCTCGCTGACCGTTTACGATCCGTCGCTCGGTCCTGAGAACGGGTTTACCGTCTATGAGGATGTTGTGCACAACCAATCGATCGTCGGCCTTGCCGTCCGCGACGGGAAGCTGTACGGTTCGACGACTGTTGCTGGCGGGCTCGGGATCGATCCGACAGAAACGGCGGCAAAAATCTTTGTATGGGATATCGCCAGCGGAAGAAAGCTTCAAGAATTCGTTCCTGCGATTCCAGGCGCAACCATTCAACCTACAATGATCAGCGGACTTAGCATCGGTCCTGACGGATTACTCTGGGCGGCGGCGGATGGATTGATCTTTGCCATGGATCCGGAGACAATGGACATTGTGAAGAGCGCCAATATTTATCCGTCCGTATCCAATTATGGAAGATGGCGTCCGGTGCACATCCGCTGGAGTGAGGACGGCTTTATGGTTACGACGCTTGCGGGCAGGATTACCATCGTCGATCCGAAAGAGCCGGAAGCTGCGGTCACGCTGTCATCAACTCCATTGATGACGCTTGGTGATGACGGGCATATCTATTATTCAGATGATACGTTACTTAAAAAAATCGAAGTGACGAAGGGAAACGGAGCCGTTCACATCCCGATCGAGCTCCCTCTATTGAACGGAAGCTTTGACCAACCTGCAGATAGCGGGGTGATCCCGGGCTGGAGCTCCTTGTTCAATATAACGCCAAACGTGTCTTTTGGGCTAAGTAATGAGCAGACCTTAAGCGGGCCGAGCAGTCTGAAAATAACGGATACTTCCACGACGGAAACGGTTGCGGTCGCATCCGATTCCGTTCCCGTGAAACCGGGCACGGCGTATTCGGCGAGATTCCAGGTTTACCTGCAGGAAGGACGCACCCTCGCTTCATTGAATTACTATGATGACAATCATAAGCAAGTCGGCGGGACTTCGCTTCAAATTACCGCAGGAAACGGAAAATGGCAGCAGCTTGAGATGAGCGCCGTTGCTCCGGAAAATGCTACTTACGTCAGGCTGGTTTTTTTCTGTTCCCAGTTATGGATGACGAAGGCGTATTATGATGATGCATCCATAACCTATATGGAGACGGTCACGCCGGATCAGCTGCCGGAATTGATCGAATCTCGAATCGAGCAAGGTGAGATTCAACACCCGCTCGCAAAGCAGCTTTCTAATGCAATCCGTCAAGCACTGTTTCACTATGGGGAGGACCGCCTCGAACAAGCGGTTCATCAGTTGGAGAATGCGCTGAAGCATCTGGATCGTTCAGGGGATGGAGACATCCAGGAAGGAACCCGGACATACATCCAAAGCGTAATCCGCGCGTTCATCCAATCCTGGCATTGAATAGATAAACCGATCAATTATCGTTGATCCAATGAAGAGAGCTGGAATTCACCCATCCATGCTCTCTTTGTTGTGCGTTGGGATCGTTTAGAGCGCAGTACAGGCATTTGCCCGGATTTTGTCCGGCCCATTACTAATAGGTATAACAAGAACATAGACCGATTACCGATAATTAGAAAAGCATATAACTACATTTCATTGCTCTAAATCATTAAGCTAACGGGCCGGCCAGATACGCTAACAAAAAATGCTGATTGAGCCACACCGACCACGCTATAGAGCAATCAGTAACACGTCAAGAAGAGCTCAGTTGGCACTTAGCCGCTAAGCTCTTTTTTTCGTTTTGTGAATGTATAATGATCCGCGCAAACGCGCAAAAAGTAAAATTTGTTCCAAATAGCACATTTCTATTTCTTATAAGCGGCAAGCGACTTTTTTACAATGAAGGTACATCGATTCTACACGAAAGCAGCATCAGGTTCGATCCAAGATTTCAAGCGAACGAAGGTGCTAAGCAAAAATGCCCAGGAGGAGAGACGTATGAAACGAACCGACAAATCCGCCCATCTCAGCATGGCAGCAAAGGAGCAAATCGCCGGATATTTATTTGTTGCCCCTTTGATGCTTGGGCTTCTCATTCTGACATTGATACCCGTTATCGGGTCCTTGCTGCTAAGCTTTACGAAATGGAACTTCGTAGCCGGAATGGGTGCAATCAAATTTACAGGACTAAGCAATTTCATCACCTTATTTCATGACAGCGCTTTTATGCAAAGCTTGGTGAACAACCTGGTCTTCATTATTACCGTACCGATTACCATGATTGTGGCTTTGGTGCTGTCGGTGCTTATTGACCGGCATGTCTATCTTAAGGATGCTTTTAAGGTTATTTACTTCCTTCCTTATATTTCGAGCATCGTTGCTGTGGCCATGGTCTGGCAGGTTCTGTTTCACCCCTCTCTCGGACCCGTGAACAAAACCCTGATGTCCCTTGGCATCGACAATCCGCCGAAATGGCTTGCAGACATTGACTTTGCACTGCCGTCTCTGATGATGATCCAAGTATGGATCCTGTTGGGATACAACATCATCATCTATATTGCCGGGTTACAGTCCATTCCTAAGGATCTGTATGAAGCAGCCGAGATTGACGGAGCCAATACATGGGTGAAATTTCGCAGCATTACGCTGCCGTGCATATCGCCAACCACCTTTTTCTTGCTGGTGACGGGGATTATCGGTACCTTCAAGATCTTTGACCTAATCCAGGTACTGACCCAGGGCGGACCCGCCAATTCAACCACCGTCATCGTATATGAGCTGTACGATACGGCCTTCAACCAGCTGAAGACGGGTTACGCTTCCAGCATGGCCCTAATCCTGTTCCTGATCTGTCTGCTGATCACAGGCGCACAGATGCTGGTTCAGAAGAAATGGGTCAACTATTAGAGGTTGTTCAAAAAGTCATCCTTTGATCACGAAGCAACACATGAAGCTTAATCGACATCGAATCTTGAATTCAGCCGGGCCTTACGGTGCTCACGTAGGTTTTGCCTACGCTCCGCTCCTCAGTCCCTAGCTTCATCCAACCTTCTCGGTGCTGAAATCATGACTTTTTGAACTCGCACTTTTAAGCAAATTTTAATGAGAGGAGAGGTACCCATGAAATTAAATATATCCAAATTGATTTGGACCATCGTCATGGCTTTGATCGGTGTCCTGTTCATTCTACCGTTTGTATGGATGTTGTCGACCTCCTTTAAACCGGAGATGGACGTATTTAAATTTCCGATTGAATGGATTCCGGAACATTGGAATGCCGTGGAGAATTACCGGACCGTATGGAGCGGACAGTTTGTACGCTATTACTGGAACTCCATTTATATCACGATAGCTACAACGGTCATCAATGTGTTTGTGTGTGCGCTCGCCGCCTATGGATTCTCCAAACTTCGGTTTCGCGGCAGAGACGGGATGTTTGTGCTGGTTCTTGCCTTGTATATGGTTCCGCCGCAAGCCTCCCTGGTGCCGCAGTTCCTACTATTTAATTGGATGAATCTGATTGATACCCATACGGGCCTGATTCTGCTGAACAGCTTCAGCATTATCGGAGCATTTATGTTAAAACAATTTTTCATGGGCGTGAACAACGAATATATCGAGTCAGGCAAAATGGACGGGGCGGGACATTTCCGAACATTCTGGCAGATCGCCCTTCCGCTGATCCGTCCGGGGGTTGCTACCTATGCCATTCTCCGGTTTATCTGGACATGGAACGACTACCAGTACCCGTTAATCTTCCTGAAATCCAAGGACCTGTTTACGATCCAACTCGGCATCCGGCTGTTTGGGGACCAATACGGGGATGTGTATTCGCTTATGATGGCTGGCGCAGTCTCGGCCATACTGCCTCTGTTGATCATTTTTGCAATCGGTCAGAAGCAGGTCATCGAGGGCATTTCGCTTGGCGGAGTAAAGGGGTGATAAAAGTCAAAATAGTTTCGCTTCCGTAAAAATTAGGAACTACGCTAAAAGATCGATCATGATAGGATGATTTTGTAAGCACTTACTTCAATGCATGAACACAAGCAGTTATATTAGAGGAGGGTCTATATGAAAAAGAAGAGAATACCTGCGATGCTGTTCAGTTTATCCTTAGCGCTTGTTGTGTCGGCCTGTGGGGGCGGTGGCGGCACGACTTCCGATCCGGCTGCTTCAGGCAGTTCGGGATCTGGCAAGGAAGCAGAACCAACTCCTGTTGTATTGAAATTAAGCACATGGCAGACGGATGCAAAAGCGCAGTGGAGCAAGATCATACCAGAATTCGAGAAGAAACATCCAAACATCAAGGTGGAGCTGGATCTTTTGAACGAAAAGGGAGATTCGCTAGCTTCCATGCAAAAACTGGACCTGATGGCTGCTTCGAACGATCAGCTCGACATCGTTGAGCTTCCTTATACGAATTATTCGCAGCGGGCCGATATCGGACTTTTTGAAGCGCTCGATAGCTACATCGAACAAGAGGGTTACCAATACGACGAGGAGTATTTGGTCGATACCAGAGTCAACGGCAGTATTTATGCACTGCCATCCTCCATGCAGCGCTGGTTCGTTATTATGAACAAATCGATGTTGGAGGAAGCCGGTCTGCCGATTCCTACGGATTGGACCTGGAAGGAGTTCGAGGAGTATGCGAAGAAGCTGACTAAGGGAGACGGAGCAGAGAAACGGTACGGCGCTTACCTGCACAATTGGCCTGACTATTTCCAGCTTCAATTGATGAGCAAACCATCGGACAACACGTTTCTCAAAGGGGACGGGACGTCCAATGCCAAGGATCCGGTGTTGAAAGCCAATCTGGAAATGATGAAACGGATGATGTATGAGGATAAGAGCGCGAATCCGTACGAAGACATTATTTCGCAAAAATTGGCTTACCGTAACCAATATTTCAACGGGCTTGCCGCCATGCTCCCAATGGGCGACTGGATGGTAGCGGAGTCTGGTGGAACGGATGCCATTCCGGCCACCTTCGAAACCGCATTTGCTCCTCTGCCTAAGCTGGAAGGAGAGAGCAAGCATTACTCCCCGGTTCAACCGACCTATATGGCTGTGGCTGCAAAATCCAAAAACAAGGAGGCTGCTTATCAATTCGTCAGATGGTATACATCCGAGGGACTTGAGATCGGTGGTAGAGTTTTCTCCGGCTGGGCCAAGTCGGACACGGATAAACTGATCGACACAATTGTGGGTTCCTCGAAGGACCCGTCGAAGATAGATGTGGAGTCGTTGAAAAATACGATTCATAACACCGTGCCGGGTTCGGCTCCCGTGCCTGTCAAATATGCAGAGGAAGCAAAAAATGTTGTGATTCCGGAAGCTGAGCTGTATATTCTGAATAAGGACGATCTGGATAAGACGATCGACAGCATCGACCAAAAGATTACCGAGGTCGTGAACAGTAATAAAAATTAGGCTGGTATCCGTCGATTCGGTAAAAAGCGGTATTCAGCAGTATTTAATAAAGCAATAGGATAACGAGGATGGTCAAGGGAAAACTCAGGTTTTCCCTATTCCAATTCATTAGGATTTGAGGACTGCATCTGTGATGATTCCCAAATTTTCATTGCGAAAAAAATTGATCTGGTCGGCATTGCTATGTTTTCTGCTTCCACTTGGCGGAATCTATGGACTAACCAATTATTTAACCAAAGACCTTCTGCTGGACCGGGCCATTGTCAGCTCTGAGGATGCGCTGCGAGCGGTTCAATCCGACGTGAACAGAATTCTGGACCAAACGCTGGAGTTGTCCAACATGGTGCTGATGAATTCGGAGATCAGGCAGCAGATTATTGCCAGTCAGAAGCGGGGGACACAGGCATACCGGAACGAGACGCTTGTTAGTCACAGCCGCTTGATCCGGCTGCTTGATGAGCTGTTTGGACAACATGACGGTTATTATGTCACCATTCTTGGAAAGAACAATTTTACATATACCAACTATGCACACGACGACTTTAATCCGGCACTCTTATACAAACAGGATTGGTTCAAGAAGATGAACGAAGTTCCCTCGTTCTCCACTTATTGGGTGGGCTTGCAGGACAATTATTTTGCAGCGAACCCGAAGGATTCTCATCTGGTTACGATCGGACGGCCGATAAGAACGTCTTCCAACAGCATCATTGGATATGTGATCATCAGTGTGAATGAACGCAAAATCCGCAGCCATCTTCAAAGCGGCTCGGGTTCTGATCAGAATATGATGCTGCTGGATGAGGAGGGCGTGGTCATCTCCCACTCCGATTCGTCACTGATCGGAAGCAGAATGACCTGGTGGAACCAGGACAGACCTGCACGAACCATTCACATGGAAGGGCAGGAATACGTCTATGCCGAACAGTCTATCCGCCCGAATGATTGGAATCTGGTCAGTTTGATTCCATTATCCTCGGCGGTCTCCAAGTACAAACAGATTTTGTTAATCAGCTTTGGGTTGCAGGTGCTGTTCTTTACCTTGTTCTGCATTCTTCTGATGGTATTGATCTCGGCATTTACGAAACCGATGAGGGAGCTCAGCAGCTTTATCACCCATATTGGCCGCGGTCGGCTGGATATTCGCTCGGGTATCCGCGGCAATAATGAGGTGACTCAGCTTGCGAAGACGATTGATCATATGCTGGATCGGATTGAATCCAATATCGAGCAAATTACGGTGGAGCAGACCAAGAAGCGGAAGGCTGAACTAGAGATGCTGCAGGCTCAGATTAACCCGCATTTTATGTTTAATCTTCTGAACTCGATCAGGCTTAACATCCTGATTGAAGGGGATCAAGAGAATGCCGAATTGATTGCTTCCTTATCTTCCCTGCTTCGCATGACCATTAACCGTGACAACGAATTTATTCCGCTTCATGAAGAAGTGCAGACGGTTCACCACTACATCCGTCTGATGAATTTCCGGCATGCCAACCAGGTGAGACTTGAGGTATATTACGAGGCAGGCTGCGAGAGGGCATTGGTTCCGCGCTTAATGATTCAACCGATCATTGAAAACGCAATCATTCACGGATATGAGCAATTTGCCGGTGTTATCTTCATTGAAGCGGTCCACATAACCGAACAAGGAGACAATGACATCAGCATCACCGTTCGTGACAACGGAATCGGGATGAGTGAGGCCACGCTTCAAATCTTGCGCGCCAATGTGGACCCTGTTCAGGAGGAGACCGCGGCCCCTGCCAAAAAGGGATTCTCCGGCATTGGCGTCAAGAATGTATTCCAGCGTCTTCGTCTAATTTACGGGACTAGCGCCCAACTGGAGATTCACAGTGAAGAGGACATAGGAACAAACATCACGTTAAGGTTTCCATTCGAAGTGGAGAGAGGTGAACTGGATGTTGACGGCGATTCTGGTGGACGATGATTACCCCGTTGTACGTTATTTGTCACAGAGCATTGCATGGAAGGAACTAGACATTGAGTTGATCGGTTGTTACTCAAACGGTTTGGAGGCTTGGGAGGATGCGCAAGGCAAGCAGCCTGATATTATCATTACGGATATCGGGATGCCCAAGATGAACGGCCTGGAGATGCTTGAAAAGTTCAACAAAGCGAACCCCCAGTTTCGGGCAGTTATTCTGTCCTGCCATAACGAATTTCATTACGCGCAGCAAGCCATGAAACTGAAAGTGAGCGATTATATTCTAAAAGAAAGCCTCAATGTGGATCAGCTTCAGCAACTGCTGCATAACATAGCCGCTGATTTGAACGCGGAAAAGCATAAAGCGGCAGAAGTCATGATGTATATGTACAAGGAATCGCTCAACCGCCCCGCATTGAAAGATAAACTGCTGAAGGATACGCTGTACCAGCTATCCTGGACCAAGGAAGCGTGGATCAAGCATGCCCGGTTGTACGGAGTCGACCTTAAGGCGAGATGTTACTTGCCTTTCATCGTTTCTATCGACCGCATGCCTGAAGTATCAAGAATACGCCAAATGAACGATTATACGATAGCATTTGCGGTCGAGAACGTATTGCAGGAAGTGCTCGATTCGATGCATCGCTGCATGATCTTTCATTTCAGCAACAAGGAATTAGTCGTGCTTATCTGTTGTGATGATCCTGCCAAGGAACAGCAGCTGCTTTATTATTCTCTCCAGCGGTGCATAACGTCGATTAAACAATATTTAAAAATATCGGTCACCTGTTTGTTAGGAAGAGAAACCGCAGGGCCTGAAGACCTCCGAATGGTATTAATGCCGATGCTCAAGGAATGGAGCCATCGCTTCTATCTGGAGGAGTCCAGCATCTGCCGGTTCGAGAAGAACTCCTTCGCCAGCGGGGATATGTATGACGAGTATGCCGCATTCTTCTCGCGCATCAATGACACCTTGGCCTTAAACCGGCCGGAGCATTTGGAGGAGATTGTCAAGGAATGGGCGGCATGGGTGGAGGCGAACCGGTTTCCTCCAGCGGATGTGAAGGAATGGGTGCTGCAGCTGCTTATGGATTTACAGATGAAAACCAAAGTGACGCTGCAGGTTCAGGATAGCATAACCGAAGAGAAGTTGTATGACGTGATCAACGATATTCATTCCATGCAGCATCTGCGGAGCTGGGTCGTGGTCTATCTGACAGAGCTCTCCCGCAGATTAAGCGTATTGTCCATTCGCTCCAAGCGTTCGGAGATCATTCGGGCACAGAAATATGTCATTCAGCATGTGACCGAGAAGCTGACGCTTGAAGAGATGGCGGGTTATTTGAATTTGAATTCAAGTTACTTCAGCCGCCTGTTTAAACGTGAAACAAACCAGAATTTTATCGAATATGTCAATATGGTCAAACTTCAGAAGGCGAAGCAGCTGCTTCAACAGTCCAATAAGACGGTAGAGGAGATATCGGACTATCTGGGTTATGCCAACAAAAGTTATTTTATCAAATTGTTCAAGCGGGAAATCGGAATGACGCCGAGCGAGTTTACGTCTTGGAATTGATTTATGGCGAATAAGAGAAAGGAAGCGAGATCATGGAGCAGACAACAGCAATGTTGCAAGGCAATCAGCTTCGTACGAAGCGTGATTTGCAGAAAGCCGTCCTGGATATGCTGGAGCCCATCAAGCGGCAATTCACGCCAGGAAATGCAGGGCTGATACTCGGATCTACTGCAGCCATACATAATGAAGCCATCGCGCTGATGGAGGCGTTTGCCAGGCCGCTGTGGGGGCTGATTCCGCATGCCAGCGGGGGTGGCGAATCGGATTTATGGCCCCGGTATCTGAAAGGGATTGTGAACGGTACGAACCCTGCGCATGCCGAATATTGGGGAGACTTCGTCACCCAGGATCAGCGGATGGTTGAGCAGGCGGCGTTCGGATTGGGACTTGCGCTTGCTCCGCATAAGCTGTGGGAGCCGCTGCAGGAGGAGGAGAAGTTGCGGCTGCACCGCTGGCTTAATCAGATCAATCTGGTTGACCATTCCAATCCGAATAATTGGCTGATGTTTACGGTGCTGGTTAATATGGGTTTCAAGAAGGTAGGCATGCCTTACGATCAGGCCATCATGGATGAATATCTGGATATGATCGATACCTACTATTTGGGTGATGGATGGTATTCTGACGGCAAGACGGACCAGCGGGATTATTACATTCCGTTTGCGATGCAATTCTACACGCTGATATATGCGAAGCTGATGGAGCAGGATGATCCCGGGCGTGCTTTGATGTACAAGGAGCGGGCAAAGACGTTTGCCGAGCAGTTCATTTATTGGTTTGCCGAGGACGGAAGCAGTCTTCCCTTCGGACGCAGCCAGACTTACCGCTTCGCCCAGGTCTCCTTCTGGTGTGCGCTTGTGTATGCTGGTGTGGAGCCATTCTCCCTCGGCGTGATCAAAGGGATCATTATGAGGCATTTGCGTTGGTGGTTTGACCAGCCTATCTTTACGACAGACGGTCTGTTAAGCATCGGGTATGCTTATCCAAACCTCATGATGGGGGAGAGTTATAATGCTCCGGGATCTCCGTACTGGGCGTTTAAATCATTTCTAATATTGGATTTGCCTGATAATCACCCGTTCTGGAGCGTGGAGGAGGAGCCCTTGCCAAGTTTGAAAGCGGTGTCAGTTCAGCCTCATGCCAGAATGCTAATATGCAAGCCGGAGGATGACGGCCATATTACGGCTTTGGCATCCGGGCAGATGGCGAATTTCGAGATGGCGCACAGTGCAGCTAAATATGCCAAATTCGCCTACTCTACACGATTTGGTTTCAGTGTTCCTAAAGGGTACTACGGTCTCGGAGAAGGGGCTTATGATTCGATGCTTGCCCTGAGCGAATGCGACGAGCATTATCGCGTGCGGCGTTTTTGCGAGGACTTCCGCATTGAAGAGTCGCATGTTTATTCCAGATGGCTTCCTTGGCATGATGTTGAAATACGGACATGGCTGATTCCGGTCGGATTGTGGCATGTGCGCATTCACCGTATTCGTTCAGACCGGCCCCTGACTGCCGCAGAGGGCGGATTTGCCGTCGGAAGGATGACGGATTTTGCTCTAAATGAGACGGAAGCGGTCAAGGCGGAAGCCGACCGGATCGCCGCGATGATGCCTGGGGGAATCAGCGGCATTGTGAATGTGCAGGGATACGGTGGAGCCATTATAGTCTACCCGGAAGCCAATACGAACCTGCTCAAACCGAGAACGATGATCCCAACATTAACCGCCCGGCTGGAACCGGGAGAACATGTGTTGATCTCGGCCGTATACGGTGCTTCCAACTGTGATGAGAATCGTATAGGCTACGGCTTTCCTCCCGCGGTGGAATGCAGCCATGAAGGGAAAATCTCGGTTACAGATCCGAGGAACGGAAGCGTCCAATTTTGTTTGGACCTGTCACACTAACACACAACGAGTATGGGGAGGATGAATATGTGGAAAGGCGCCATTGAAGATGCGATGCAGAAAATAAAGCAAAACATAGTGAAACATCCGGGGAAACTGCCTCATATTACCGAGGGACAGCAATACGAATGGGGCGAAAATAACGACTGGATCGAAGGATTCTATGTCGGCATGATGTGGCTTGCTTATGAATATGGTCAGGACCCCTTTTATAAGGAGGCGGCCGAATCGTATCTGGCCAATTTCAAAGATCGGCTGGACCGGCACGTCGCTTTGGACCACCATGATATCGGTTTTCTATATTCCCTGTCTGCGGTAGCGCAGTGGCGTGTAACGGGGAGTGATACCGCCCGGGCTGTGGCACTTCAGGCGGCAGATACCTTATTGGCGCGATGGCGTCCCCATATGGAGATTATTCAGGCGTGGGGACAGGCGGATGATCCCGAGAACGGGGGACGGATCATTATTGATTGCCTGCTGAATCTTCCGCTGCTGTTCTGGGCTCATGAGCAGACAGGTGATGCCAAGTACTACGATGTTGCCATGAAACACGCTTTGCAGAGCCAGAAGTTTCTGGTACGGGGAGACGGCTCTTCCTACCATACGTTTTACTTTGATGTTAACAATGGACAAGCGATTCGAGGTGGAACCCATCAAGGGTACCAAGACGGATCGACTTGGACGCGCGGTCAGGCCTGGGGGATTTACGGCTTTGCGCTCGCTTACCGGTATACGAAGCATGAGGCCTTTTTGGACACGGCCAAACATCTTGCCCGTTATTTCATCAGGCATATGGCAGCGGATGCGGTTGTTTACTGGGATTTCGATGTGCCGGTTGAGGAGAGCACTCCGCGCGACAGCTCGGCTTCGGCTATTGCGGCGTGTGGCCTGTTGGAACTGCTGGAGCTGATCGAAGACCGTGATCCGGACCGGTTGCTGTTCGAAGATGCCTTGCACCGCAGCATGAAGGCATTGGTGGAGCATTATTCAACGATGGATCTGCCGGATGCGGAAGGGCTGTTGAAGCACGGCTCCTACCATGTGAGAGGGGACCGGGCACCGGATGATTATATGATCTGGGGAGATTATTTTTATTTGGAAGCCCTGGTCCGGCTCGAACAAGGAATTAAGGGCTATTGGTATGAAGTATAAGTGGAAAACAGCTCTGTGGGCGACCATTCGCTTGCAGAGGTTTTTAAGCATGAATGTGGCTAAAACCGCAATTGCCAAAGAGGTAAAACTCGTGCGGCATCCGTCAAATTGGTTCATTATATCTGTATTTTAACTTTATCTAAAAGGGTTGCTCAAAAATGTAAGTGCCTACAAATGGATGGATGGAGATTATGCTTGGAAAACATCCCAAATCTCGCACGTTATTACTGTTGATAAGCCTCACGCTAATCATTGGGATTGCAGCAGCTGTGTTGAAAGAGCAGGTGCGAGCTTCTGCGCATGAGGTCGTTCTCACGGTTGAGGACGAACCCGTTACAGTTCAGAAACTGTCGGGGGAAAAGAACATAGTCCCATTGAAAGTCTAAAATAGCGGCTTTTTTGTTTTATCGGTACAAGTTCGTGTCCCGAGTCGAGGACAAGAACTTGTACCGATTGCCGAAATGGACAAGAAGATGGTCTGATTAACGATTAGATAAGTATTTAACTAGCAATTTCGATAAAGGTCAACGATGATTTAGAATCACGACCTGCAAAAGATTGCCTTCCAAGGCGTGCCTTCCGCTTCTCGAGCGTTCCTCCCAGTTATTTCGCCAGTAGCGGACGATGAGTGGATATTTGACGCCCCGCGCTTCGGCCAAGAATAGGACGGGAGGTTAAAAAAGAGTAATTAACCAAGATTTGTATAATAAGCATATAAAGGGATACATTATCTTATCAGAAAGGTTGATTATATCATGGAACATACGCAAGGGCTTTTAGGCTATTATTTTACTGATGATGCAGGCAAAGATCTTGTCTTAATGCGTGAAGAAAAAGGTGCATTATTGGCACAAAAGAAAACAAAGGATATTAAATTTATTCGATGGGTTGGGGATATTCAACCTGAAGAAACTGGGAACTATACATTCTCCTCATCGGATAACACGCATGTTGCTTTACAAATCGATAATAAATTAGTTTTAATGTCAAAAAAGAGTGAAGCCATTCCATTAGAAAAAGATACAACCTATCGAGTTCGCTTAGAATATAAAGCTCCTCAACAACTTCTCTATAATGAAATGCCACCTTTACAATTGTCTTGGTCATACAATGGACAATCCTTCACTCCGATTCCGGATACATGTTTATTTCATCCTGATTTTTCTGGAAACAAACGATATGGTCATGCTTCATCATATACCCTATTTGAAGGAAAAAAAGAAGGAGAATATTATAAAGTCGAAAAAAATCATCCTGATGAAGACCGTGATGGAGATGGTATATATGATGATTGGGAGAAAGACGGATGGACACTTGATGGAGATAAAGATAAAAGAAGTTGGAAAAGCTTATCTTCCGAATTATCTCCTGAAGATTTAAAAAAATATAATCGATATGTAACAAACCCCTATTTAAAATATACAACTGGTGATCCATATACGGATTTGCAACATCCTACACCATCGAACCAAAAAAGCCTAGGTACATCATCTGAAGTAAGTCATCCACTTGTAGCAGCCTTTCCTTCTCTAAGATTGACTGTTAAAGAGATTATTATTTCAACGAATAATGATGTAACTAAAGGTAGCAACGTTTCCGACCGAGAAGCAAACTCTACTGCTACAACACAATCTAAAACGACAAATTGGAATATAGGAGGATCCAGAGATGTAGGAATGAGCATGACAGGACCTTCTATAGGCCTAGGTCTTTCAGGCGGATACGGACAATCTACTACTAATTCAACAACAACTAGCTATGATAAGAGTCACGAGATAACAAACAGCAGCTCTGAAACAGTGCACAATGCACAAGCTGCATATATCGGATTCGCTGTTGAAATCGAAAATATTGGTACAGCTCCAATTATTGAGGCGCAGGCCCAATTTAACGTTTATCTTGCAAGTAAAAATGGGAATGATAAGAGGGCTATTTGTACATTTGTCACAAGAGAAAATAATAAAATACTTACATTAAATCCTGGTCAAGCTAAAAACACTACTATTACAACAAATGATGACTTCGGCTCGCATTCACAGGCTTTAAATGCAGAACAATTGAAATGTGTGTTAGCTGGAGAAGAACTCATAATTGAATTAACTGGAATTAAAGGGCTTTATGGTAATCTTCCATCTAAAGATTCAGCATTAACACATATATCAGACACTGAAGCTGCAACTGCACGTTTAACGCTAATCACACCGGAGGGGAAAATATACGATCGCCGCGTTGCATGTCAGTCATCTGACATACAGGATCCAAAAAATTTTACACCACCTATTTGTTTATATGACGCAGTTCGAATCGCATTTGGTGGTACAGAAGATCATAATGGGCATTTAAATTGTAAAGAGTTTACGCTCGATGAGAACGCAACATTTATATTCGATAACAAAGGTGAAGAGAAGCTACACGCAATTTCAGAAAAACAAAATGCAGGACATAAGGTAATGTTAGAGCCTGGGATGGGTATTATTATTCAACCAAAAGAGTTCCAGGAACCTTTATCAAAAGAATATCACATTGAATGTGAAGGCGTTGGCCGTCTAAATACTATAAGTTATAGAGTTGATCCTAAAATTACGAAATTATTTGAGGTAAAAACACACCGAACATATGTATATGTCAACAATACTCTTGACAAAACAGCCGAAGTGAAATTCACTTATGACAAAGTATTTGGTGGAGCCCAAATTGATGTAACATTAACAGATAACTTAAAATCTGGAGAGGCAAAAATCTCACTATACTATCAAGAATTTCCTATAGCATCCAAGAAACTGCTTAATGAATACATTACTTATGTTCATATCCCCAACTAAAAAAATTATCATGGCTTATATCCGCATCCCCGACATGAAAATGAGGGTTGGGTCGATAAGCATTGTTCCATACTGAGTAATACGGCGATTGGAGAAACATACGAGACTCTATTGGGTGGTTCGACCCTAACCTAAAAACTGTGCGCATTCGTATTGAGCAAAACCGCATGCTGGCTCAACGATTTTTTGCTGAATGACCGCGTACAGAAAAATGGAGACTTTCATACGAATGCGCCAATCGTCCCAATTACTCGATTGGATGAAGAACGAATGTAAACATTTGTCACTCACAGTGCCGGACTGGATGTCCACATAGGAACGAGTTCGGCTCCCAGATGGTATCCGATTTCCAAGCAAGATCCGGGTCCTAATGGAACACCGTGGAGTGAAGAATTTAAAAGAATTCGCCCCGACTTGGCTATGCCCTCCACCTTTACAACACCATCTGGAAATTCAATTCGTTCCTTCTCATCTGTCTGGATCAACCAAAAAAAAGAACAAAACGACCTTACAAATACGATTATACGAGGAGAATAGATATGAATCATTCTATCTTTACCAAAAAAGAATGTGCACATCTTTTAAATATGATCCCCGAAGATATTTATCAAGAATTTGCTGCAAATGAGGAAAAAAAAACACCCGAGGAAATAAAAAAGGAAATTGACAAACTAAAAGAAAAAACGGATACGTGGAAAGATGAATTACGTTCAGAAGAAAAAAACATTGTAAATGACTTAAATGAGCCAAATAAGATTCAAGAATTAAATGCGGACTTACAAAAAACACAAGGAAAAGTAGAAGAGTTATCCCAAGAAAAAAAACGGACTATCGAAACTCTTGATAAACTCTTGGAAAAATCACCAAAATTGGAAGAAACGACAGAGATACAAGTAGATGTAAGTGAAAAGAATGTGAACTTAAAAGAAGGTCAATCAGGATATGAAATCGGGTATCTAGCAGGTTCCCTAAAGAGTGAGGAGAGGGAGAAAGATTATTTAGCATTATCAGTTCCAGAAGGAGAGCGTGTCATTTATATTGGGACATCTGAAGATCCTAATAATATATTATTAAAAAGAGATACTTCATTCTCGATTACAAATAGTTCTAAAGTGAAAAGTAAGAAAGGAGACTGGGTTACAAAATTAACAGGTTGGTTACTTCCGAAATACACTGATAGTATAAAATGGGCAGAAAATCTAGAAACTAAAGCACACGAACAATACGAAGCTATAAGGTATTACACCGGCGAACTCGGTTACCGAAGTATAAATCATTATTTAAGAAGTAACCAAACCAAACTCCTATCAAAAGAAGAGCTAAAAAATGTACTAACAGCAGAGCTAAATCATCTAAGGTACGAACTAGAACAGAAGGGAAAATCAGAAAATGTGATAAAAGAACAGTTGACACAGCTAGAGGAGCGGTTGTCAAAGCCGGGAATAGATAACACAATACATGAAATAGATGCTGCGATGAGAAGGTTTAGCCTAAAAGAGGACATTACAGTGTATAGAAATACGGGGGAACAAGAGCTTAACAAGAAAGAAGATTTTTTACAGACTACATTGGGACTTGATTTTAGTCCTCTAGAAAACTTTAAGACTTACGAAGAGTACATTACAAAAGCAATTGAAATTGTAAAAGCCAATAAAGGTAAAACGAATACAGCACTAGGATATACAAGTACGGCTACCCAAAAAAATACTGTCTTTAATAAAAGACCGATCCGTCTAGAAATACTGGTACCAAAAGGGACTTCCGCGCCTTATATAGATTCTATTTCTCGATTTCCAAACGAAAAGGAAGTACTCTTACCAAGAGGATCAAAGTTTCAGATAACAGGTGCATCTACGGTTCAAGAACAAGGGCATAATTTATTAGTTATTAAAGCCAAATTAATAAACTCGTAATACACCGTAGTAAGCTCAACCTTTATGTACGCCTATACTGAACGAACTATACAGGTAGTTTTAGTGTGAAGAAGATGAACGATGCAACCATCGAATAAACGGGTACAAGAACTCAATGAGGCTGCAACAACCCCCTGTCGGGTGACAAGAACATGTCGCTATTAGCGGCTTTTTTTTGTTTTATAGGTACAAGTTCTTGTCCCGAGCCAAGGACAAGAACATAGTCAGTTTACCGATTAGACGGAAATCTAAAGATATGAAACCAAACTTTACTTGATACAAAGTGTTTTTATATTTAGTTACTTTAAAAAATATTTGTCTTATAATTATCGCCCTTAAGCCAGTCCCCTCATTTAAAATGAGAAATGGGTGACGGACATCACGGAGTTTAAGTTATTTGGAGAAAAGCTGTATCTATCGCCCATTTTGGACTTATTCAACGGGGAAATTATCACCTATACCGTGGGTTCACGACCAACATATTCTCTGGTATCTGAGATGCTGGATGCAGGACTGAAACGTCTGCCGGAAGAGCACCACCTTCTCCTTCATTCAGATCAAGGATGGCATTACCAAATGAAACCGTATCGCCATGCACTTAAGTCCAGAGGCATTCTCCAAAGCATGTCACGAAAAGGGAATTGTTACGATAACGCCGTCATAGAGAATTTCTTCGGCATTCTCAAGTCGGAGTTTCTATACTACAAAGAGTTTGAAAATGTGGAGCATTTCAAGGAAGAGCTGAAAAAATATATTGAATATTACAATACCAAACGGTTGAAGGCAAAAATAAAAATGAGTCCGGTACAGTACCGAACTCATTTGAAGAAAGCTGTCTGAAGAAATAACTGTGTCTAACTTTTGGGGGTCACTACAATTATGCGGCTTTTTTTATTTATGTTATCAAGGGCGGCAGACGCTCTTTGATTAATCAACGGGGCAGGATACATTAACAAAAAAATAAAACCGGCACAATTATGTGCCGATTAACCAATTGTCATATGCCAAAAAGGATGCCCCTAAAAATGCCATGGATACATGATAGTATATAAAAAAATTCAACATAAGTCTATTAATTTTTTGGTGAAAACTGTAAGTTATACATGCGACCGCGGCGCAAAACCTTGATCTATGAAGGAGACGATCTGCATGATTACCCTTAGAAAAATAACGCTGGAAAATCGACGCGCCATATTTAACTTGGAAGTATCCGAAGAACAACGGCGTTTCGTTGCGTCCAATCTGTCAAGCGTGGCTTCGTGTTATGTCCTTGCTACCAACGGAGGACATCCACTTCCGTTTGCCATTTACTCGGATGAGCAGCCGGTCGGTTTTGTTATGTTGACTTATGGAATTACCGGATACGAGATCCCGTCAATCGCACACGACAGCTACTGTATCTTACGACTGATGGTTGACAAGCATTACCAGAACCAAGGCTACGGTCGGGAAGCTATGAACAAAATCTTGGATTTTATCCGCACCTATCCGGCTGGGCCTGCACATTACTGCTGGATTTCTTATAAGGCAGATAACTTGCCCGCTAAAAAACTTTATGAAAGCTTTGGATTCCGTGACAACGGCGAAATCTTTGGAGACGAACTAATCACCGTTTTGACACTCTGATTTACACTGGAAACTCACCAACAGTTCGAAAGACGGAAGCTAGGCGGTGAAACCGATCAACCGCTGTCTTTCATTACGGCAGGCACCGTTGCGCTACGTTGTATAGAACATAATATACCTAATGGGATGTGATAAAGGATGGAAAAGATAAGACTTCGCGCTTGTGCATTAATCATTGAAAACGAGGCAATCTTACTAGTCGAATTCAAAAATGATGACGGCGTACATTACAACCTTCCAGCAGGTGGCCTTGAGCCAGGTGAAACATTGATTGAAGCTGCGCAACGGGAAGCAAAAGAAGAGACTTGTGTAGAGGTCGAAGTTGGTCCAGTTGCTTTTGTTTACGAATATCAACCAACGAAAAACAACTATATTTATGGAGATACTCACTTAGTAGGAGTTACATTTGAATGTAAGTTGAAACCAGGATCGATTCCCAAACTTCCTAAGATTCCAGACAGTCACCAGAGTGGAGTCAAGTGGATCCCTATTTCGGAGTTACATTCTATTCAACTATATCCAGAAATTAATAAGGATATTGTGGATTACTTTAGTGGTGAATATTACCGCAATTATATTGAGGAGCATGATATTCAACTGAGCAAGTCATTGCCATAATGAAAAAACATAAAGAAGAGAAGGCAGCTGATCCGAGCGATCAGTTGCCTTTTTAAGCTAACAGGAAGGGTAGCAGAATTGTAGTTTTCTAAACTTAGATAGCCCACTCATCATTTGAAAAAAATTGCCAGCTCGAAATTGATGTGATAAAATGAAAGTAAGTCATTTTGAAAAAAGTTACTTAAATCAGAATCACGAAGGAAGAGGGAACGGATTGAGCGATAATAACATAAAAATAGGTGTATCCAATAAGGAAGGTCAACTAGGTTTTTTGTTCTCAAGAGGTGGTCTGAGAGAGGGAGCGGGTAGAAAGAGTATAGGCATTACTAAGAAAGTATCATTAACCTTAACAGATGATATGTGGGAGAGACTTGAAAAAGAGTGTATAAACAACAATCAATCCCGTTCGCAGGTCATCCGCAATATGATTGAATCTTTTTATTCAAATTAATTTATTTGGAAGATAGGTGGAACCTTTGCTAATCCATATAAGAAAGGATTCTCTTATTAGCGTTCTGCAACTTGTATTAAAAGCTGTATCACATAACAACCTAATACCCGTTTTAGCAGGCATATGTATAGAGGTACATACAACCGAAATAGTGTTTACGACAAGTAACACAAGTATGACAATACAGTATAGGGTTTCCCAGGACAGTGATTTATTGATTATACATAGAACAGGTGGAATTGTTGTACCAGCACGGTATTTTATTGAAGTCATTCGCAAACTTAACGAGGGGTTAATTATATTTGAGGTTAATCAAGGTTTAATTCTCACAATTATATCTGGTAGTTCACAGATTCGATTACAAGGTATAGACCCTAATGAATTTCCGTCAATTAATAAAGAGTACCATTGTGGTGCTAAGTTTAGAATAAATAATGCTTTATTGAAGTCAACAATTAGGCAGGTGGCAATTGCAGCTTCGTCGTCCGAAGCGAGACCGGTTTTGACGGGAGTTTCGTTCGATTATAACAATGATTATCTGAGATTAGTTGCTACTGATGGAATTCGCCTTGCTTCCCGAACTATTTATACCGAAAATAATTGGAACAACAATACAAAAATTTTGATCCCGGCCCAAAATCTATATGAAATATCAAAAATGCTGAAAAATGATGATGATACAACTGAGATTGTTACGTTTGCAAGTCAAGTTAGATTTACTACGAATAAACTTACGATTGATTCTGTTCTAATTGATGGAGTCTTTCCATCAATATTGAATATAATCCCTAAATCTTATATGTCTGAAGTTTTAGTTGAATCAAACCGTTTACTGCAAGCCGTGGAATGCGTCGCAGTTTTAGCAGGTGAAAGTAAAATGAAAATAGCGACAACTATGAGTGCCTTAACACTGTTTTCTCAGACAGCCGACGTTGGGGAGATCCAAAATGAGATACCCTTAATAGAAATGGAGGGAGATGATTTTACCATTTCCGTTAACGGTAAACTTTTAGTTGATCTGCTCCGATCCATTGAAAGTAATAATGTTAGAGTAAGGTTTACTGGAAACATGGGCCCCATAATCATCATATCTGAGGATACCGATTCATCTACCATGTTTTTAATTTCACCAGTACGATCTCATAATTAATTATTGGCTTCTATGAGATCATCATAATATGTTTCCATACAGTCAAAGAACCCGTACAAATGGGACAACTTATGTTCCAGCACGTGTATTTGCTGAAGTTTTTGAGGTACAGCGTTTTGGTCCGAACAAGAACGAAATGCAACCTCTTCGATCGGTCAGCAGCGGTATTTATCCATACAGAGCCGCTCAAGTCCTGGAGAATGAGTGAGCATAGAATTAACGTGCTTAACGATAAACAGATATATAACTACACATAAATCTGGTGTGGACGTGGTTTCCCTCGAAAGGAGGTGAAGCCAGCGAAGAGAAGGAAATGATGGAGGGATACAAACTGATAAACATAATTGAAGAGCTTAAGAAAATGTCCCAGAAAAGAGGGTTTGAGAATAAAGACGATTTTCATCAGCTGTTGGAAAGGTGCAAGGATATAACGTTGTCAAATGAAGATGCTGATTTTTTAATAGAACTATATTCTAAGGCTAAAAATTTGTACATTCGCAACACTATATTGAAAGCACTTGTGTTCTGTGAAGATATTGATTTAAAGGATTTTTTCTTCAAAGCTTTTAAAAAAGAACGATATTTAGATATGAGGTTGACTGCAGTTCGGGGCTATGCAAAGTTTGCGACTGAAAAAGAAGTAGAAAAACTGATGTCTACATTCACAGAGATTCTGTTGAAGCGTCCTGAAAGCACCCCTTATAACTATCAAGAATATGAACTGCTTCGTTCTGCTTTTGGGCTTCCGTATTTAGTAAATCAATATGGATATGCTTGTTTTATTCAGGCATATGAGCAGGAAGAAAAACAATATAATGCCATGCCAGATGCTTTCAAAGGACATTTTACTTTAAATGAAAGAGGCGATATTGTGCAACTTCGCTCATTAGGAGAACGCAAGAAGATGCTTGATGAATTTAGGAGCATAGGTAAATAAAGTTTGAAAGGAAGTGACACTAATGATAAAACAACACCTGCAATTTAAAATCAATAGATTCTCAACAAATGAAGTTTTGACAGCATGGGAAGACGCGGATAAATCAAAAGATGTAATACTATTAGAATTCGCCAATTCGGATTGGTCAATAGAAGTAAACGATATCCAAAATATCTCTCATCAAATGTTTGAACACTTTCTATCTAAAATTGATGTATTTGATAATGGAGTGCAGCTTTTTTGTAAAGAGGTCTATGAAAACAGTAATTTTAAAATAGAAAATTATATCGTGTCATTGCAGTGGATTTCAGTACTCGAAAACTCTATTACAATGGGATATTGGGGAGATTATGTAAACGTAGAGTTAAGATCCAACATAGAGTGTGACAATGGCATCTGGAAGCAGAAAGACATCTATTATCAATAGCAAGATGCTTATACATACAGCATAAAACCTATGGACATCAAAAGCCGCATTAGTTGCGGTCTTTTTCTTTTGAGTAAGCTCATACATAATATTTTCTTTACTTTAGCGAGGATCGAGGCGTATAATCCGTTCAGACATCCGAGAGAGAGAGAAGAGGGGAAAAATAATGAACAATGGATTAGTCAACGCTATTATCGCGTATATCATGTGGGGAATTCTCCCGCTATATTGGAAGTTGTTTGACGCTGTCCCGGCAGGCGAAATTCTATCACATCGGGTGGTCTGGTCGTTCGTCTTCATGGGTATTCTCGTCGCCGTTCAGCGCCGCTGGGGTGAGATGAAGCGTATAGCGGCTAACCGCTCGCTTCTGCTGTCGCTCGCCGCCAGTGGACTGCTGATCGCAGCTAATTGGCTCATCTTCATCTGGGCGGTCAACAACGGCCATGTTGTCGAGACAAGTCTCGGCTATTATTTGAACCCGTTGCTGAATGTACTGCTTGCGGTGGTCTTCCTTCACGAGAAGCCAAGTCGCGGCCAATGGCTCGCGATTGCCATCGCAGGTGCCGCGGTGATCATCATCGCCATCGACTATGGACGGTTCCCTTGGATCGCGATCTCGCTGGCCGTGTCGTTTGGCTTGTACGGTCTTGCGAAGAAGAAGATCATGCAAGACGCTTCGGTAGGCTTGTTGTCGGAGACAGCAGTAGTCCTGCCCGTCGCGCTCGGCTACTGGATCTATTTAGCCGCCGTGGGAAAAACGACGGCATGG
Organism: Paenibacillus solani; assembly: GCF_001277345.1. GTDB lineage: Bacteria > Bacillota > Bacilli > Paenibacillales > Paenibacillaceae > Paenibacillus_AQ > Paenibacillus_AQ solani. The sequence goes on along the minus strand of NZ_LIUT01000001.1, from coordinate 2,078,702 downwards.
ACGCTGCCTGCGCCCATGTTCGTCGAACTGCTGCTTTCCGGCGTGGTAACGGCGCTGCCACTGCTCTTCTTTGCGCGGGCGGCCGCCCGGATGACGCTGTCTACGCTCGGCTTCGTACAATACATCGGACCGACGATCATGTTATTACTGAGCGTTTTCGTGTTCAAGGAAACGGTCTCACCGGTTCTACTTGTCGGCTTCGCACTCATCTGGACAGCGCTTGTCGTATACGCTTCGTCATCGATTCGCAGCGCGAAACTCGCGAAGGCGAGCTAACGACAAAGGCTCCCCGGTACCGACATAACGGCCATTTCCGTCCGATGGGGCGGAAATGGCCGTTTTCGTTTGCGGTGTTACCTGGCATACGAGAGCACACTTAGTTTCCGTGGCAGTGAAAGCATGTCAAAGAGAAGAACTGTACGATTAATATAAAACGCTGCTGTTTACACTGGCGTATCAATTGACAGGCTCTGCGGCAAACGCAGAGGATGCGGTTCAGGTCGTTTTTGTTAAGGCCTTCGACGTACATCCATAAAATTTTATAGGAGTTGAGAAAGCATGAATTACTATAAAGGAGCAGTAATTGGATCAGATAACTTCATTTATTTTAGAAGCGAAGTCAAATTGCAGGAAAGTGATGTTCTTGTTTTAGATGATAAGAAGTACTTCATTGAGAGTGTTGATAATGGATTATTGATTCTTCAAAGGGTTGGATCAATTATATCAGTGAGTGTCTAAATAGGGATAATAATGTTATAATTATAATAATTCATCAATATAGTAGTATTTGGATATCTAATTAGAATTTTTTATCTAGGGGGTAAATAATGAACAATGATTATGAAACTCCTGAAAGAACAAGGGAAAGACTGAGACAAGAAGAATTACTAAATAATCCATTTGGTCATTTGAAAGACGGAATTTATAGGACTCAGCATGGTAGTTTAGTTAATTTAGTAAGTAGTTTAGGTTGGAAAGGCACTTTAATATTAATCATTGTTATTATTGTTGTTCTTATAGTTGCCCAATATTTTTAGTAAGAGACAAGAACATGGTCCCATTAAAAGTCGCTATTTTAGCGGCTTTTTTGTTTTGTCAATTAAATAAATATCTAACTGAAGCATCTGTACCTTCCATATTTCATCATTGGACTAACCATCCCCCAGAGATTTGTTTTCATAGGGTTAACTCTATGTAAATGAGTGCTTTCAATTTTTTACAGGTAGATAATCACTCGATAACAAAGGGCTTGTATGATGAATTTGGGTTTGCAATAGGGGAGCAAGACACTGGCGAATCCGAATTATAAATAGTGGGGGTATTTGATAGTGAAGAACAGATGGATGTTAACTGCAGTATTTGCATTAGGCGTAGGCCTGCTTGCAGGATGCGGTTCTAACGGAAACACGGCAAATAACGGAGCGGCAGGGGATAATACGACTCCTACACCTCAGCAGAATACGGCTCAAGAGACAACGCCTTCTGCAACAGAGATCAAGGAGCTTAAGGTCAGCTTCGTTCCATCCAAAGACCCTGACCAAATCATTACGGCAACAGATCCATTAAAGGATCTGCTGAAAGAGCAATTGGCTACTGAAGGCTACAATGTGGAAAAGGTTACGATCGATGTAGGTACGACTTATGAGGCGGTTGGTGAGGCGTTAACGGCAGGGACGACGGACATCGGGTTCATCCCGGGTGGAACATATGCCCTGTATGATGACGGTGCAGATGTAATTCTGACTGCTACCCGTGCGGGTCTGTCCAACGATTCCGACAATCCGAAGGATTGGAACGACAATAAACCGACGGCACCTACAGACAAGCAAGCAACTTACTACCGTTCGATTGCGATTGCTGGCCCAACGGATAAAGGTAAAGAGCTGGCAGCCAAGGTGAATGCAGGCGAACCCTTGACTTGGGAAGACCTGGACAGCGCGAACTGGGCAGTCATGTCCACTTCGTCTTCCGCGGGTTACATTTACCCGACACTGTGGCTTCAAAATAACTACAACAAGAGCATCACAGATCTGAAGCATGTGGTGACTTCGGACTCTTACGGAAGCTCATTCGCCCGTCTGGCGGCTGGTCAAGTGGATATCCTTGTTGCTTTTGCTGATGCAAGAAGAGATTATGAGGAAAAATGGACAACCGAGTTCAGCCGTTCCGCTTCGATTTGGGATGAGACGAATGTGATCGGGGTTACGCAAGGAATCTATAACGATACAATCAGCGTAAGCAAAAACTCCTCGCTGATGGATGATCAATTCAAGTCTGCATTGCAAAAGGCCTTTATCGCCATTGCTCAAACAGATAAAGGAAAAGAAGTTATCGCCGTGTACAGTCATGAAGGCTACCAAGAAGCAAAATCCTCGGATTATGATAATGAGCGCAAGGCTCAAGAGCTGATCAAGAGTCAAAAGCAGTAATCCAGGATCAAGGCGAGGAAGTTAGGGCGGAAGCTTTGGAATGAAATGAGTGCATCATGGCAACGTGATGCCCTCATTTTTTCACGTTTCTATGCAGACTAAAGGATTGGAGCTTATGTCATGATTGAATTCAAACAGGTGGATAAGAAATACGCAAATGGAACAACAGCATTGAACAATATTAATCTGTCCATCGAGCAGGGCGAATTCGTCGCCATCATCGGTCTCTCCGGTGCGGGGAAGTCTACACTGATCCGTTGTATTAATCGAATGCATGAGATTACCGGAGGCCAGCTCAATGTGGATGGCGTAGATGTAGGGAAGCTGAAGGGCAGCCAGGTTCGCCGGTTCCGCCGGAGAATCGGCATGATTTTTCAATCCTTCAATTTGGTGACAAGAACTTCTGTGATCAAGAATGTACTGGTTTCCTTTGTCCCTGATCTGCCGCTGTGGCGGAAGCTGACCGGAATCTTTGCGAAGGATCATAAGATCAAGTCACTGGAGGCATTAGATAAGGTAGGTATTCTCGATAAGGCATATGTGCGTGTGGATCAGTTGTCGGGCGGTCAGCAGCAGCGGGTAGCACTGGCACGGACGCTTGCTCAGAATCCGGATATTATTCTGGCGGATGAACCGATTGCCTCGCTTGACCCGGTGACATCCCTGATGGTCATGGATGATTTCAAACGTATTAACCAGGAGATGAACATCTCGGTGATTATGAATATCCACCATGTCGAGGTAGCACTGGAATATGCCGACCGCATTATTGGCATTCGCCAGGGCGAGGTTGTTTTTGATGGGGAGGCTTCCGGGGTCACTACGGCAGTGCTTGGCGAGATTTACGGCGGTCGTTTTGAGGAGGAAATGTCAGTCCAAGCAGAGGCCGGGATTGCTTATGTATGACAAACTATTCCCGCCTAAAAAAGTTGCTCTTCGCAGCGGCAAGATCGTCATGGAGAAACGCTCCCGCACGCCGCTGATTCTATTGCTTATCATTGTAGCAGTTGTTCTGTCCGTGGAATTTACGAATTTTAATCTAAAAGTGTTGTTTGTGCGAATAGGCAAGCTGTTCGGGATGATTGGTGAAATGTTTCCGCCGGATTGGGCGTACTTCCCTAAATTGTGGGGAGCGCTTGTAGACACCTTGCAGATGTCGCTGATCGGTTCTATGATCGGTGCGCTTCTTGCGCTGCCTATAGCGATTTTGGCTTCGTCCAATGTCATTCCAAACCGGTTTGTGACAGCCTTCTTTAAAATTGTGCTGAGTCTGCTGCGTACCTTGCCAACGCTGGTCACAGCCTTGATTGCTACCTTTATCTTTGGGCTCGGGCCAACCGCGGGCGTAGTAGCGATTCTGCTGTTCACACTGTCTTATGTAGGCAAGCTGCTGTATGAGCAGATTGAAAATGTGGATATGGGTCCGTTTGAAGCGATGGAATCCATCGGTATGACAAGAATTCAGGCATTCCGCTATGCCTTGTTTCCACAGGTGCTGCCAAGCTATTTGTCCAATTCGCTGTTCTGCTTTGAGGGAAATGTACGTTATGCGGCGATCCTGGGATACGTGGGGGCAGGCGGAGTCGGCCTGTTAATTAAAGAAGATTTAGGCTGGCGTGATTATCAGAACGTAGGAATGATCATTCTGGCTCTGGTGATCACCGTTTATCTGATTGAGACAGTTAGTGAGCATTTCCGTAAAAAACTGATTTGATGAAAGAGAGGAGGTTCGTGAGTGACGACGATTGAGAAGCAACTTCAGGCCCATCCTCGTAATATGCGGTATGTGCTGACGCTTTCGGTAATTATTATTGCACTGTTTATCTGGTCGCTTGCTGCTGTTAATCTGAAGGATATCCATCAGAGCGGTCTCAACATCGCTCAGAATATTATTACAGGAATTATGAATCCCGACTTGAACTTACTATTGAGCGTCTCAAAACAGAGTGTACTGTATTTGCTGCTTGAGACGGTGGCTATTGCATTTCTGGGAACCATTGTAGGGGCGATCTTATCCGTTCCGCTTGCCTTTCTGGCAGCTTCGAATATCGTACCCAAGCCGGTGGCTTGGCTCATCCGCCTGCTGCTGATCTTTATCCGAACGATTCCGGCCCTCGTGTATGGCTTGATGTTCATACGCGTCTCCGGTCCTGGACCGTTCTCAGGCGTGATGACGATAGGGATTACGTCGGTTGGAATGCTGTCCAAGCTGTATGTGGACGCGATTGAGGAACTCGATACCAAGGTGCTCGAATCCATGACCTCCATTGGCTGCACGACCTTTGAAAAGGTACGTTACGGCATTTTGCCGCAATTGATGTCGTTGTTCCTCTCCGTAACCATTTACCGGTTCGATATGAATATGCGTGAAGCGTCCATTCTGGGCTTGGTTGGCGCGGGAGGGATCGGTGCGCCGCTGATTTTTGCCATGAACGGGTATAAGTGGAATCAGGTCGGGGCGATTCTGATCGGATTGGTCTTTCTGATTCTGATCATCGAGTGGATATCCAACAAGCTTCGGACTAAGCTGGTAAAAGGGTAAGAAGGGGACAGGCTGCTGGTGCTGCCTAGTTGCCTAGCAACTAAATCGGCATTTTCCCATAAAGTAATCGGCAGCCAACTTTAACTGAAAAGGGCGACGTCAGAGAATGTGTCTCTGACGCCGCCTTTTTCGTTGTGGATTTAGAGGGAAGAGGCTGACTAATGAGCTTAGTAAACAACTTCCCAATTATGATTGCAAGTCGCCTGGATCACGCCCACCCGGGAAATGTAATCTGCAAGAATCTCGGTCATATCGGTCGGAATTTCACGAATTATAGGCGCGTCCTTCAGCATGTCGAAGTTACCGCCACCTCCAGCACGATAGCTGTTCATGACGACATCGAAGCTTTGATCCGGACTCACAGGGGCTCCGTGGCGCTCCAATCTGACTACCCGGTGTCCGACGGGCTTAGAGATGTCGAGCGTATATTCGATGCCTTCCCACATATCGTAATTGAAATGCTGCGGTTTTGGCTCCAGGTATGACGGTGCAATGCATAGTCCATCACCGGTCTCATTCACCTCAAAGTACTCAGCAGTCTGCTCCAACATGGCTCGGATGTTGCTGCCCCTCATGCGGACAACTTTTAACGTATTAGGGTATATGTAGTTGGACACCACATCCCGCATCGTAATGAATTCTCCGAAACCTCTGGCTTCATTGGTAAAGATGGCGGCCAGTGAGATCTCCGCCCCAGTCACCTCCATCTGAATCCGATTTATCATTTCCGTAAAGGCATGATCTGCCTGACGAGCTGTGAACGGATCGGGAATCGAGAGATCTCCTTCGGTGCGGCCTATGGGTTGATCGAGCCAATGCTGCGTTTGCCGTTCATCCTCAGCAAATAGAGCCAGAAAATCCTCATCCGCCTGATCCGCTTCATCTACAAGAAGCAAAGAGGAAGATTTGCCCGATAGCCGCCACCCCTCTTCTGGAATCGCCTGAAATTCAAGCTCTACCTTTGCGACCGCTTGTCCGGCACTGCCAGGCTGCGTAATGGCTACCCCGTTAATCACCCCGTTTAACAGGCGGTGTTGATGGCCGGTGAGCAGTACGTCGACACCCGCGATCGTCTCACATATAGCATAGCCTTGATTTTCACCGGTTAAGGGTTCGGTTGCTTCACCAGTCATGGGATCGCGTTCGAAGCCCCCGTGATAGCTCAAGATCACCGCATCCGGCTGTTCAGTGCAGCGAATCTTGTCTACCCAGTACTTAGCAGCATCATGCGCATCAATAAAGGACAAGCCTTCGATGTGATTCAGCTCCTCCCAATTCGGAATAAAGTGGGTGGTAAGTCCGAGCAGGGCGATGCGAATGCCTTGGGGAAGCTCAAAGATCCGATATGGCTTGCCGAATGCCGGCTTACCGTCAGTCTTGGTTACAATGTTCGCAGATAGCCAAGGACAATCGGAATCGCTGATCGCCTGTCGAAGCAGCTCCTGTCCGTAATTGAACTCGTGATTCCCAAGCACGGCTGCATCATATCCAAGTGCATTCAGCGCTCTGGCTGCAGGATGCAGACCGTGGCGGTTGAACTTGGCATAGTGATACATCAGCGGCGTTCCTTGAAGCAAGTCTCCGTTATCAATCAGGATTAGACTTGTGCTCCGACTTCTCTCCCTCTGAATCAGACGTGACAGCTTGGCAAGGCCAAGCGGCTTGTCACCAGGGCCACGGTAGTCGGTCGGATACAGGTGACCGTGAATATCGCTTGTATGCAGAATCGTCAGACTTATAGAATTCATAGATGCCATTAATGACTGCCTCCTTATGCCGATCAGAAAAGTGCAGAACTTGCATGGAATACAGCTATTATAAACAACTGCTTCGGCGATATGGTAAACGCAGTGTTATTTTTACAGGACACCGATGAAAAGAAGAATATTTTTCTTTGAATTTTACACAACCTTACTTTTTAGCTAATAATCCCATGTAAAAATAAGGGTGTTACACTACTCTTAATCTTATGGGAGGGAAATTATGAGCAGAAAGCTGGTTGGACTTGGAAAGAAGATAGGGACGAAGTGGTTGGGGATCGGACTTGCTGTATCCTTGGCATTTACGATTCAACTGGAGCTGGGCGCAATTCTCGCACCAGTGCATGCCGAGGGCCCGAACGATCCCGCACCCTACATTGCTGCCAAAGTGGTAAATGAGAATGCCGGTAAGAAAATTCTTTTTGACAACACTCATGCCCAAACCGCAGGTGCCGCAGACTGGGTTATTGACGGCGGGTTTTCCGATTTTGGACAAGCACTGGCAGCTGACGGATTTGATGTCGCTGAGTTGCGCAAGTCAACACCCATTACCTACAGCGATCTAAGCGGCTATTCTGTATTTGTTATTGCTGAGCCAAACATTCCCTTCAAGCAGAGTGAACAGGCTGCGATGGAGCAGTATGTACAAAATGGAGGAAGTATTTTCTTCATTGGCGATCACTATAATGCTGACCGTAACAAGAACCGTTGGGACGGCTCCGAGGCGTTCAACGGGTATCGCAGAGGTGCCTGGGAGGATCCAACTAAGGGCATGAGCTCGGAAGAGCGAAACTCAAAAGCGATGCAAGGCGTCGTCAGCTCGGATTGGCTCGCGGATAATTTCGGAGTTCGCTTCCGGTATAACGCATTGGGCGATATTATGGCTAATCAAATTGTAGAGCCGGATCAGGCCTTCGGAATCACCGAGGGAGTTAATGGAGTTGCGATGCATGCCGGTTCTACACTAGCAATTACCGATCCGGACAAGGCCAAAGGCATTGTGTATCTCCCGCAGACGAATAAGGCATGGGGAAATGCGGTCGATCAGGGCGTATATAACGGCGGCGGCATTGAGGAGGGACCTTATGTTGCCGTAGCCAAGGTCGGATCGGGTAAAGCGGCTTTCATCGGTGATTCCTCGCCAGTAGAAGACGCGACACCAAAATATTTGCGTGAAGAGACAGGAGCTAAAAAGACGACCTATGATGGCTTTAAGGAGCAGGATGATGCCGTCCTTTTAGTCAATTTGATCAATTGGCTGGCGGAACAGGAGAGCTATACAAGTCTGGCACAAATCGATGGCTTTCAATTGGATGAGGTGACAGAACTGCATTCCTTCGAAGCGCCTGAGGCTTCAACGGAGCCCCAGACAGAACCATGGTCTCCACCGGCAGCCGGCTATAAATGGTGGGACAGCTCGACCTTCAAGCCAGGTTCCTACGGTGGTGCTACAGTGAGTGCATCGCCAGTTTACAGCTTTGTTCATCAATCGGTTCTGCCCAATGCATCAGAGTTCCAAATTCGCGTTCTCATCGAGAACCTGCCTGCTAATTCAACGGTGACCGGCTTTAGTGCAGGAATCTACGTGACGGGGGGAACTCAGGTGGCCATGACCCAAAGAGCGGACGGAACCTGGCCTACCGCGTATGGATATGGGGACACCTTCAGCTTGACCGCTGATAGTCAAGGACGGGCCTATAAGGATTTGACAATACGCATCATGCCAGGCACTTCCGGGGCGGCCAATCTACGCTTGCGGCAGAACGGTAATAATCTGCTGACCAAACCCGTGACGCTGGGTAACGTGCCTGCCGAGCCATTGCCGGATGCAGGCAGCTCGATCCCGGACGTGATTATGATCGCGGAAGGAAGAAGCAAGCCGGAAGGAAGTCTGATCACGGTCCAAGGTACTGTAACCACTGAACCAGGCATCTATGGTGGGCAAACCTTCTATTTGCAGGATGCTACCGGCGGAATCTATGTCTTTCAGAGCAGCACGGGATTTCATCAAGGAGATGTAGTAAAGCTTACGGCCTCGACAGCCCTTTATAACACAGAGCTTGAATTAGTGAGTCCAGTCTTAATCGAAAAGATCGGGACGGCAGATCTGCCGGAGGCAGTTAAGGTCGACTCCGTAAATGCTGCCAATCAAGGCCAACTGATTGCACTTCAGCAGGTGGAAATCACCAATATCATTACAGCATCTCCATCTGGTTCCTTCGAATTTGATGCGATCAGCGCGAATGGAGTCAGCAATCATGTCCGCGTGGATGTCAGAACGGGTCTGACACTCGCAGACTTCCCTTATGAAGAAGGTCAGATTGTAAATCTTCAAGGTGTATCCTCGGTTTTTAAAGACGTATATCAATTGAAGGTCCGGGGAATAAACGATATCTCGCTTGCACAGGCGAACGTTCCTCCGGCAACCTCCGCCGCTCTATCGGAGCAGCCGAACTCGCACGGTTGGTTTAACCGGAATGTGACCCTTACTTTGACGGCTGCGGGTTCGGAGCCGGTATCGACAACCTATCAGTTGAATGATGGGGCTGAGTCCGTATACTCGGGTCCATTGGTTGTCGACAGAGAGGGTATCCAAGTCATTCAATACTACTCTTCTGCGGGCGGTGTGGCTGAAGAGGTAAAGAAGGTAGAAATCAAGCTGGATAAGACAGCACCCGCCGTGACATTGACTCAATCGGGGAAGCAAATTGGAGACCTATGGGAGCAGGATACCCTGAAATTTGAGCTTCATAGCACGGACGAGCTCTCGGGGGTCATTACCCAGAAGCTTCTCCTCAACGACCAGCTGGTTGAAGAGGGTCAGGCGATCAGCGCCAAGGAGCTGGGAGCAGGTGAGCATGTTATTGAATATCGCGTAGAAGATGCCGCAGGTAACGTGGCCTCGGACCGAGCTGTCTTCCAGGTGAAGCAGCTGCATGCCAACGCAGCGCCGGGCACACCTATACTGTCTGACAATAATGGTTCGGATACAGGACTTCGAGACGGAGATTATACGGTGACGATGAATTTGTGGTGGGGAAATAACGGCTCGGAATTCAAACTGTATGAAGACGGCGTCTTGATTCAGACCATCCCATTGAAGGAGGCTTCCCCCTCGAAGCAGACGGCTTCTATCGATATTAAGGGAAAGGCCAACGGCGTATATACATATGTCGGTGAATTGATCAATGCCTGGGGCGTATCGCAGTCGGAGCCGCTTCGCGTAACGGTGACAGATGCTTCACCGGGCAAGCCAGTATTGTCGCATGACAATTGGGACGGAGCTGGCAGCTATCAGATTAGCGCGAACATGTGGTGGGGGACGAACGCTACCGAGTACCGTCTCTATGAGAACGGCGTTCTGATCGACACCGAGGCGTTGACTAACGCCTCGCCTGGTATGCAGCGGGCTACCACAGAAATCCATGATCGGACGCCAGGCACTTACGAATATTATGCCGAATGGATCAATGCTGCAGGCGTGACTCAAAGCGACCGTATTCAGGTTCGTGTCAGAGCAGGGGGCTTCCTACCGCAGCACGCCGCTTAATTCATTATATAGAAAGACAAGCGAATGGCCGATCGGACCGGGGGAACTTGGAGCCGATTGGCCTTTCTATCGGTAAGAGCTATCCATCCAAACAATTTATTCTGGGTTCCTCAACGGGAAGATATCGAAAAAATAAGGGATTTGTATTTTCCTAACACAGCGGTTTTAGTATACCGGAATAACCGTATTATCACAAAGATAATGGAAGATAATTTTATACCTTCCTCAATTATTGAGTTAGAAACAAAAGAAAAAAACGGAGTATATATTTCCCCTGAGATCATTACTGTAAATGGTTCATTAAGCGTCTTAACAGATACTAATGGAAGGGGATGGGAACTAAAAGCTGGTAACTCTGTAGAATATGTATTTGAAAAGTATAAATCGGAGGTCGTTGAATATCAAAATATATTAATTGGTTACGTTAAAGACGGTGTTCTAAATCCATCGCAAAAGTTCGATCAATTAAAGGGAAATTACAATTTAACTATTGAGGAATCAGGGCGATATTACTTTTACATAATAAATGCAAGTTCTGATACGATTGCTTTAAAAGAGGGAGAATTAAGGCTCACAAAACATAACTGATATTTTTATGAACCATAATACATTATTTCTAAGATTCAATCGGTACCAGCCCCGCTTTGAACCGTCGCCACGCTGTATGCTCATGAGGGCCTGTTTATGCTGCAATAAGGAATGTTAAGAATACGGGTTCCAAATTAATAGAGATAGATTCCGTTAAACTCAAAAAAAGACCCAACTCCTCGCGAAGGCGGAGAGTGGGTCTTTTTTGGTATGCATCTTGTTTTTTCACAGCAATAGCGACAGGTTCTATTCCAGCAGTTCTTTGGCTCCGTTCATCACTAAGGGCATACTCTGTTCAACGAATGATTCCGCACTTATTAGACACCCATCATTGTTCCAAACGTATGCCAATCCATACATCCCCCAACTTAACATAATAGAAGCTGTATTTATTAAGAATTGCTCATTTGGACTCAATAGCATCTTGTCCTTGTCTATAAAGGAAAGAAGTATCGCTTGAATTTTTTCCTTTATTTGAGTTTCAAATACAGCACCGAGTGATGTATTTCTTCTTTTGCACATCGTGCTTAGACCCTTGTGAAAATCGCATACACCCAGAAAAATGCTCTGAATGGTTTCTTCATTTAATACTTTGTGACCGCATAATCTACGATTTATGATTGTCATAAATGATTCCATTAGTCTAGCCTCAAGAATTTCGAATTTATCTATAAAGTGCGCATAAAACGTCGCTCTGTTAACAGTAGCCCGCTCTGCTATATCCCTAACGGTTATCGATTCAAAGTCTTTTTCTTGAATTAATGAAGCAAAAGCGTCTTGAAGAAGTCGCCGTGTACGTATCACTCGAGGATCAGCTTCATTCTTTTTAATTGTCATGGTTAAAATCTCTCCTAATAAAACGACATTATAGAAATGGTGTTGTCTATACAACGGTTCATGGTTATTGATGATTGCTCACCATCTGGTTGGAATTATAACATATGAATACAACGAATGTTGTTCAAACAACAAATGTTGTATAGAAACAAAATTCAGAATACCGCTTATTCAAAAGGAGGAGAGAAACATGTCGGTTTTACGAACCGTCACCCGAACTGAAGCAGAAGCTGCTTCCGATCGCATTCAATCAACAGCAAGTGGTTGAGGCTTCGGCTGTCATTGCGGTACTCGGAGATTGGAGAGTCATAACGGGCTAGTAGAGATGCAACTCATGCTTGTTGCCCGCGCAAAAGGCGGCGAAGTCTGGTCATCCGACGGTGAGGCTGGCAGTCGATGATGTACCTTTCTTTAACAAAATGCTTAAGGAATAACCATATGTAAAGATTGCTTTTGAAAAATAGTTTATTTAAAACACATCAGGAGAGTGAAATATGAAGAGCACATGGAAAGTTTACGTTCTAGCCTTAATTAGCTTTTTAGTTGGAACATCCAATTACGTCATTTCTGGGATATTAGACCGGATCGCAGAGACGTTGGGAACAAGCGTTGCGACAGCAGGCCAGCTTATTACGGTGTATTCCCTGGCCTATGCGGTCGTCACGCCTATATTGATGGCACTGACGGCCAAGATGGACCGGCGCAAGCTTCTCCTTTATTCGCTAGGTCTCTTTATTGCGGCAAATCTGCTGACATATACATTGTCCGGCTTCGGTCTTTTCATTGCCGCGAGAATCATTACGGCAATAGGCGCCGGGGTAGTCACCGTTAACGCGCTTAGCATCGCCGCCAAAATCGCTCCGCCAGGCAAGCAGGCCAGCGCCATCGCTAACGTCACTATGGGTATTACCGCTTCGCTCATCATCGGCGTCCCGCTCGGCAGAATGGTAGCCTCGGCTTTTGGTTGGAAAGCGGTATTTCTGGCCATCGCAATTGTCGGGGTCATCTCTATGCTTGTCATAGCTGCGGTTTTTCCACGTATGCAGGGCGACAAACCTGTCCCATTAATCAACCAATTTGCTTTGTTAAAAAAACCTCAGGTTTTGGTAGCTTTAGCGATTACTTTTTTCTGGTTGGGAGGATATTCCCTCGCCTATACCTACATCACCCCTTTTCTACTAGAGGTGACTCATGTAAATGAATCATTGATAAGTGCAGCTCTGTTCGTGTTCGGCATTGCCAGTTTGATTGGCTCAAAAGTCGGTGGCTACAGCACGGATAAACGTGGCATCAAATACACGCTCGTTTCAGGGATGGTGCTTCACGTCATTTCGTTGATTTTGCTATCTTTAGTCGGGCAGTCGGCCATTGCCGTATTCGCCATTTTGATCCTCTGGTCTTTTGCCGCTTGGTCATCCGCACCTGCCCAGCAATTCAACCTGGTCTCGCTTGTTCCTGAATCCTCGGGAGTAATGCTGAGCTTGAACAGTTCCATGATGCAGCTTGCCATGGCAGTTGGCGCAGGAATGGGCGGGCTGATCGTTAACCGTGTTTCTTTGGCATCCATTACTTGGTTCGGGGTACTCGGCGTACTCATCGCCATCATTGCCGTGTTTGTTTTGTTCAGCATGGTATCACGGTATTCGGCGGGGCAGTCAGCGGATAAAAAACTGCAGACATGATGCATGCATCTAGATGGTTACATGGGGGAATTACTTGGTCCGTCAACCCGCTGCTAAGTTGCGTTTTTGGATAAAGGAAAACATTAAGGTATAAAGGAGCGAATAACCCTAGTAGGAGATGAACCTGAGATTACATGGGCCTACTACAGAAAGAACAAGCTTCTCATTGAAACGGATCTGACTGACTATAACAACGAAATGTATTCAGTTATTGGAAAACGATGGGTGCTGCTTGGGCCCGCGGTTAGCGAGGCAAGTCCGTAAATAACTGCAGTTAAGAAACGACTTGGGGAGTTTGTGATTTACACTTGCTGATGATGGACCGGACGAAACGGAATGGTGGCTGATCCACCCGGATGCTCATCTTGCATGGCGTGGAGGTCCGAAATCGACAGAACAATTGGAATGGTGGCTAGAGAGTGCTCGAGAAGGAGGGAGGGTCGCACCAGAAAGCCTGGAAAATGATGATGTACCGCTTCCGGAGCTTATAAATCGTATGGGTTGCATTATTGGATAAGATAACATTCAATACCAACATGTTAGTGATTGATCAATCACAAATGCGAAGACTACCTCTCATTGATTAAGGTAAAATGATTCCTCTTGAAGACTTGTTGTGGAGCATCCATTCTTTCTCACTGAATCAGGTTTACTGATGCGTCACCATAATCATTTGATTAGAAGGACTTAAATGGAGAATAGTCTTTTACCATGAATTTAGGTAGGTAGTTCCTACAAATTTTCAATATATTAATGTAATGCACATTGGTTTTCGAAGATAAGGAGAGGGACGAGAACATGGTCCCATTAAAGTCGCTATTTTAGCGACTTTTTTGTTTTTTTCTTACAAGTTCGTGTCCAGAGCCAAGGACAAGAACATAGTCCGATTACCGATTCGATGGTTATCTAAATAACGTGTTGAGTTTCACGTTAGCATCTTGAAGCATCTTGTGAATTCGATTTTTCTCGGCAGTTGCATCGTGAACGAGCTTCTTACGCTATTTTGTTAGGTCGCGCAACTCACGAATTTCTACGGGAGGAGAAGCTGCCTTCGATAAGACCACAACGAAGCAGTTTGGCAATCCATTCCGCATCTTTCATGTCGGTTTTACGTCCGGAAAGATTCTTGATGTGGTAGACGATGGCTAGGAGCAAAGAAATGTCAAAAGCTTCAAGGCATTCCAAACCGTTTTCCACAAGACACCTGTGCTTGCCATAGCAACATGCGTGCATTGTTGCTCCATTAGCCACTCGCCGAGTTCAAATTGGAGGGTTTAGAAGACATTAAAGGTTATGAAAATTGCCATCGTAGTCTGTGACCCGGTCGAGGGTCATGAATGTTTTATTGTTTTTCGTTAGTAGGAAGTGACGAGTTTGTATAAAGCCTGTCGTAGAGAATGTATATTGAGCATGTAATCCAATTTGGGGTAAAATCTACTCAAGCAAAATGATAATGATTATCATTATTAATAAACGAATTGTTTTGCTACAAAACATAAAACTTATGGGAGTGAATTAAATCATGGCAAGATCAGGATTTATGAAAACAGGATGGATATCACTTATAACGGCAGCAATAATTACGGTGACAGGTTGCGGCTCGACAGGCGGTACTACCGATCAACCTGGACAGACAACCGCAGCGCCAAGCGAAGCTCCGCCTCAGACGGAAACGCGCGTCGTAACCGATGGCTTCGGAGAGGTAGAGATTCCGACAAATCCGAAGCGAGTCTCAGCTCTTTATCGTGAAGATTATTTGGTTGCGCTTGGGGTAACTCCTATTGTGCAATATTATAACCCGATGTGGGGCAAGCAGGATTATTTGAAGCTGGAAGTGCCGTTGTTCGACGTGACCGGCAGCATCGAAGCTTTGCTTGTGTCCGAACCGGACTTGATCATCGGCGCCGGAGAGGTCGATGCAGCACAATACGAGCTCTACTCCAAGGTTGCGCCGACGTTCCGCTTGCCGGACGACGTACTTGCGGATTCGCGCAAAACATTGACCTTAATCGCCGAATTGCTTGGTCTCAGCGAGAAGGCGGAGCAGGTTCTTGCCGATTACGAAGCCCGTATTGTTGACGTGAAGGCGAAGCTGAACGCGGCGATCGGCGATGAGAAGCTTGTTGTTCTGCGGATGAACGTCGTAGACAAATCGATGAATATTTTCGGCATTCATAACACGTTTGTCGGACAAATCTTGTATGAGGATCTTGGTTTGAAGGCACCGGGGTTCGCCGAGGCGATGACGGAGAGCAATATCGTCTTGTCGAGAGAGGTCATTCCGGAGCTTGACGCGGACCATATTATTGTGCTTCCGTCCAACGGAACGTGGGAGGAAGAGAGCAACGCGAAAGCGCTTGAGGAAATGAAGGCAGATCCGCTATGGCAGACCGTTCCTGCATTTAAGAACGGCCATGTATATCCCGTAGAGAGATCGCATTGGCAGACGGGAGCCATTACGGCCAACGGATTGAAGATGGATGATTTACTTCGATTGCTGGCTTCTTAGCAGGAAATAAGAGTGATTGAGTTCATTGACGGGACTCATCGCCATAAGTGAGAAAGAGCCGCTACTCAACGAAGGTTGATGGGCGGCTCGTTTTGATTTACACTATATTCATTGAGAATGAATATCAATTAAAAAGGCAGTTGATGGTAATGATGGATATTGAACAGCGCAAAAAAGACGGGGCAGCTCCTTTAGTTCATTATGTGCTGCGATCAATCCGCTTGATCGTTGTGGGCGAGCAAGCAGACATAAGTGATTTGGACGGTAGCGATAGAAACGATAAGGACAGCTTTGAACTGTTCATTGTAACGAGCGGGACGGGACAAGGAAAATGCTATTTGCAGGGGCCTGGGAGATCGTTATCTGTTGATCAAAAGGTTATGAGCTGCAGCTATTACCGATTGTGCTTCGAAACGAGCGACTATGATGCAGCTTCGAGCTTGCTGCCGGATAAGCAAGAGCTTGCCTGCGCACCCTTCGCTAAGACGATGGAGCTGCTTGATGAGTTATATGGACTCCGCGGGGCGACAGGCGGGCTCGAGATGTTCCAACGTTTTGTGAGATTTCAAGAGTTGCTGCTCTTTCTATTCCGCCAAAATGCACCTGCAGCCGAGGATGAGGGAACGGATATCGAGCGGCATGGGGTAGAGCTTAGCATACGGCATATTCATCAGAATTACCGTGAGCTTCTGACCGTGGAGGAGCTGGCCTCACTCGCAGGCATTGATCGCTGGAAGTATACTCGTCTGTTCAAAGAGGCTACGGGTCAAGTACCGCTCCAGTACTTGAATGAAGTTCGGATTAATGGAGCCAAGAAGTGGCTGGCAAGAACCGATGACAAGCTGCTCGATATTGCGCTGAATGTAGGTTTCAACAATGAATACTATTTCAATCGTCGTTTCAAGCAGACGGTAGGCATATCGCCCGGACAATACCGTCGCAGCCGCAAGGGAAAGCTTAGAGTGGTAGCGCCGTATTTGGAGGATTTCATAGTCGCGCTGGATATGCAGCCTATCGCTCAGTATTGGCATGCGAAATGGGGAAAACAAGACTATTTAGGCTTAAACCATATTCCGACGTTCGATGAGAATGGCGGCAATTTTGACGCGCTTTCCGGTTATAAGCCGGATTTGATATTGCTTATGGATCGTTACGAGCAGCAGCAATATTCTCAGTGCCGACGCATATCCAACACGTGCATCCTGCGTGAGCAGACCCATAATTGGCGTGCGCTGTTCCGTACCGTCGCCGATTATTTCGGTCGCACGGAATTGGCCGAAGATGCTATCGCAAAATATGATTTCAAAGCACGGAGCGCGAGTCTTATGTTGAGTCAGGTTATGAAAGGTGAAACGGTCGCTTTTTTGCGTATCTCGGCGGACCACATCATTCAATATACGGATGAAGGGCAAGGCTTTGTTTCGACTGTTCTCTATGGCGATGTTGGATTGCGCTCCCACTCCGCAGTCGGTGTAGCTTCAAAAGCGAATAGGCCGGGCATGTTCAATCTCTCTGTAGAGGACCTGCGTACGTTAACCGCGGATCATCTGTTCATTACTTTCGATAAGTGGCATAGCCAAGCAGAAGGAAAGGAGAGGGAACTGCTGGAGCAGCCAGAGTGGCGTAATCTGCCGGCTGTACGAAACAACCGCGTTTACGAGGTTGATTTTCTAACTTGGATGAATAACGGAATTATTTCCAACGGTAAAAAAATCGATGATATACTGCGTTCGTTAGCTTGATTTGGTTTTGCTTGCCACTGAAAGGTCTGAATCCTCCATTTTTGTATTTTGTATAAAGCACCCGTCGATTTTGTCCATTGTTAATGTCACGTCGCCGAGGCTACAATTAGGTTGATAATGATTATCATAGCATGGACGTTACATGAGCCGGCTGGAGGAGGACATCAATTGACTGAGCAGCTTGAATTATTCGATGTGACAATTATCGGCGGTGGTCCTGCGGGAATGTATACTGCCTTTTATAGTGGAATGCGGGATTTAAAGACGAAGTTAATAGAAGCGAAAGACGAGCTGGGCGGGCGGATGCTTATTTATCCCGAGAAAATGATTTGGGATGTTGGAGGGGTTACGCCGATCCTGTGCGAGAAGTTAATCGCCCAATTGTCGGAGCAGGCGAAGACGTTCGACCCGACAATTGTATTCGGCCAGCACATTATCGGATTGGAGAAACAAGCGGATTCGACCTACATTCTGGAGGCGGCAACGGGGGAGAAGCACTGGACACGTACGGTCATTCTGGCTATCGGCCGAGGCATTCTGCGAATGGCGAAGCTGGAGCTGGAAGGGGCTGAGCGCTATGAGGTGTCCAATCTTCACTATACCGTGCAGGAACTAGAGCCTTTTAGGGGGAAACGGGTACTTATTTCGGGTGGGGGAAACTCCGCTGTCGATTGGGCGAACGAGCTGGTTTCCATCGCTGCTCAAGTCATAGTCGTGCATAGGCGCGACCGCTTCGGCGGACATGAGAAAAACATTGTCCGAATGAAGGAGTCTTCTGCCGATGTGCTTACGCCATATGAAGTCACACAGTTATACAGCGGCAACGGAAAGACGATTGAACGGGTGACGATTACCCATACCGAATCAGGGGACTCGCACGAGCTAGAAATAGACGAGGTTATCGTCAACCACGGGCTGAAGTCCGATTTTACAGGTATCAAGGATTGGGGATTGGATATGGACGACTGGAACATATTCGTCAGCCCGAGACTTGAGACGAACTTGCCGGGCATTTTCGGTGCTGGTGACATCGTCAATTACGAAAGCAAGCTCAACCTCATTGCAGGGGCGTTCACGGATGCGGCCTTAGCGCTTAACAGCGCCAAACATTACATGGATCCCGAGGCACCAAGAATGGCTTATGTATCGTCGCATAATGAGAGGTTTAAAGAACGGAACAAAGCGCTTGGCGTATCCGATGAATAGCAGGGTCTACTATCATTAGGGCGGACGAGAAATCTACTCTACCTTTATATGATGTATAAGAGATGTCGGAGGATAAGAACATAGATCCATTGAGAGTCGCTATTTTAGCGGCTTTTTTTGTTTATTGGTACAAGTTCTTATCCCGAGTCATGAAAAAAGAACTAAAAATAGTTGCGAAGGAAGAAAATATTTCTGGCTGTGCTAAGGTAACATTTTGAATAAGTATGTACAAAAGGTGGCTAATTCAACGGAAATAACACACCATATACCCTTCTTTTTGATGGTTCTGGTAAGCCTTACTGTCCAACAAATAAATAACAGATCACTGACCTGACATGGGCTGAAAGACAATAGATGGTCGGTCAAAGCTATTTGAACTCGCTTTTTAAATTTATAGATGAATGTGTGTTTTTGTGTTTTTGTGGTATTCTTGTATTAGTAAATGAATCGTAGTCGTATTATTGGAGGAAAATCGAATGCTTGTACATGATCGGCATCAACAAATCATGCAACTCCTTCATGAATTCCAATCGGTCAAGACATCGGAATTAATTGCGCAATTCGGAGTTTCTTTCGAGACGATTCGAAGGGATCTGGAATATCTGGAACAGGAAGGCTTCTTGAAAAGGGTTCATGGGGGGGCGACCCTACCCGCAGTGGACTATCAGATAGAGCTCCCTTTCACCGTGCGGGAGATGAAGAGACTTCAAGAGAAGCGCGAGTTGGCCCAGATTGCCCTCCGCTACGTGGAAGAAGGGCAATCCTTGTTCCTGGATGTAAGCACCACAAATACCGAATTCGCCAAGGCATTGATGGCCCGCTTTGATCGATTGACGATATTGACCAATTCCTTTCAGATCGCCTCGATACTTATGGTAAAACCCCAGTTCACGATTATCTTTATCGGAGGGGTGGTACGCAACTCGGAATGTTGCGTGGTTGGCGATTTTGCCGAATCGTTCGTCTCACAGTTTCATGCCGATCTGTTCTTTATGAGCGTAAGTGGCATATCCTTGACCGAAGGCTTAACGGATTACGGCATAAGTGAGATTCAATTGAAGAAGAAGATGCTGGAGCGAACGCAAAGGGTCATCGTACTTGCAGACAGCAGCAAGTTTAACGCAGTTTCGCTCACACCGGTGTGCAGATTCGATCAGATTGAGCGGATCGTAACGGATTCCCGGCTAGAATATGATGTTCTTGAACGATACAAGGAGGCGGGAATCAAGATCGATTGCAACTAATATCACAGGAACAAGCAGAACCTTTCGTCAAGGTTCTTTTTTTTGTTCATTTTGAATTGACAGTAAGAATTCCCCATGATACCATCGGAACTAGGTTGTATTTATGTGTGTTTATGTGTTAATCAGGGCTTATTATTGTGTTTATGAGAGGAGAACTAACTATTTCACTTGCAGTATTATTGGTACTGGGGTCTGGTATGGCGCACGCGGTATGGAATATGTTGGCTAAGAAGAGCGAGAACAAGCAGTTGTTTTTATTTATCATCTATATCCCTACTTCGCTTATTCTTCTCCCAGGCTTTATTGCCGAAATCGCCGCAGCAAATCCACCTTTATCAGGTTATATCCTGTTATTTCTGTCTCTGTTTATTCAGGCGGGATATGCTTATTTCTTATCCAAGTCCTTAACCTTTGGCGACTTATCCCAGGTATACCCGATGATGAGGGGGATATCCACTTTCTTATTGCCTCTTTGCGGAGTCGTCCTTCTGAACGAGCGGTTATCCGTCTGGGGATGGCTAGGACTCGGCTTGATTGCTTTGGGCTTCATACTATCAAGCGGCATCTCGATGAAGAAGCAACGATTTCAAGTCCCGAGAATGGTGCTTTTCAATACCGTAGCCGTAGGATTCTGCACGATGTCGTACGTGATGGTAGACAAAGTGAATCTCCAGCATTTTTCGCCAACTTTGCTTCTGGAGATTTCCAATATCGGATTTATGCTGGGTCTCGCCCCTTTTATTCGCTTTGGGGAAGTACGCTGGTTGAGAGAGATGAGAGAGCATGGAAAACTAGTGGCAGCAGGTGCAATTCTTTCACCAGGCTCCTATTTGTTGTTTTTGTTCGCCATGAGTATGTCGCCATTAACATACATAGCACCTCTTCGAGAAATTGGAACCGTTTTCGGTACCCTGATGGGAGTGTTGTTACTAAAGGAAGGAAAGGGGGTACTGCGAATCGTATCAGCAAGCATCATTTTTACCGGCATCTTGCTTGTAGGCATGTTGGGAATTTAAATAGAAATCATTTTTGAAGGAGGAAGAAGAGCTTGAATATGCAGAATGAAGAAGGAAGAAACCGGGAGGGGAACGTGCTGCTCCAATTTCAGGTGATTACCGATACGCACGTGAGGTCAGATCCCGGACATACGTACAATCGTAATTTGGCAAGGGCACTCGAAGATATTAAGCGGGTGGCGCCAGACAGTGACGGAATTATGCACGCGGGCGATATTACTGACCAAGGGCATACGGAGGAATATGCGGAGTTTCAAAGAATATGGAGGGAGCATGGTGCCGGATTGCCGGTCAGTTATTTTGCTTCAGGCAATCACGATGTCGGTTGGGGACATTGGCTTTCCCAATTGGGAGCTTATCAAGATGCCACGGGGATGAGTGGGGCATACCACGATCACTGGGTGAACGGGTATCACTTTATCTTCCTCGGAACCGAGGAAGGGCTAGAGCTATTCGCTTCCTTGTCGGAGATTCAGCTGTCATGGCTCGACAGCAAGCTAAGCGAGAGCAAGAACCCGGCTCGTCCGGCCTTTGTCTTCCTGCATCAGCCGCTTAAAGATACAGTCGCGGGATCTTACGAGTCGCAGAGGTGGTATGGGGTTACTCAAGACGAAGCACTCAAGGAAGTTCTCTCCAAGCACCGGCACGCTATGCTGTTCACCGGGCACACTCACTGGGAACTAGAGTCGCCCTATACCATGTTCGATGGGCAGGAACGATTACCTTATATGTTTAACGCCGCGTCGGTTGCATACTTATGGACTGACGAAGACGAGCATAAGGAAGGGAGTCAGGGGCTGTTCATCGATGTTTATAAAGATCGTGTTATCGTCAGGGGGCGGGATTTTGCTGCTGGCGAGTGGCTGGAGAATGCCCGATTTGAATGTAGAATACCCTGAGCAGCTTGAATAATTGGAACATGGTTTAAAAGAACCCTCCATCGAACGACATCGGTTCATTAGAGTGAACACGGCTGTCGGATTGATGGAGGGTTTTTCATGGAGAAGTAAGTCATGGTTCGAAACGCTGCTAAACGCCGTTAGCATGGCCTTAACTTCATGTATTGTGAGCGGGAAAAATATGTCGCAGGACAAGAACATAGTCCCATTGAGAGTCACTATTTTAGCGGCTTTTTTGATTTATCGGTACAAGTTCTTGTCCTGAGCCAAAGACAAGAACTTGTACCGATTGCCGTAAAGGACAAGAACATGAGCCGATTTCCGATTAGATAAGTATCTAACTATGTTTCCATGCAAATTCATTTAGCTAACGGGCAGGATATTTCCAATATGTGATGCACCGCTGATCCGTTAATCCATTAAGCCAACGGGGCAGGAAAAATGAGAGTTGGTAACGAATACATAATTCGGATTTCCAAAACAGGTTGATTTAACGTGATTTCAACATTCAAGTATGAATCATACAATTAAAAGGAGTAACTTTTACAATGGAGGATTTAGAAAATTTCGTTTCAGATTACACGGAAGATAAGAAACATTTGCATCTTGCTATCGGGATTATTAGGGAGAAAGATATTGAATACCATTCATTTAGTAATAATAAAAAGAAAAGTATGATCCCTCCTGAAAATATGTTGTTTGAAATCGGCTCCATAACCAAAGTTTTCACATCCATACTATTATTAGAAATGGAACAGGAGAAACTGGTTTCCTCGGATGACGTTGTTGGTAAGTTCGTGCAAAACGTTAAAAACGATTATTTGAATAAGATTACCTTGAAAAGTCTTGCTACTCATACCTCAGGATTACCTGTATTGGCAACAAACCACATTTTGACTAAAAAAAGATCGAATCCTTTTTCAATTTATACCGAGGAAGATTTAACTGCTTTTTTATCTAATGCTGACTACACGGATAGCATTGGTTCGTTTGAATATTCCAATATCGGTATGGGCTTACTGGGAAATATTCTATGTAAGGTGTCAGGAAGTACGTATGACGAACTGTTAAAAAAATATATTACGAGACCATTAAAGATGAATGAGACAGCCGTTATGCTTCATTCAGAACAGAATAGCAGGTTTTTGAATGGACATGCTTCAACTGGCAGAAGAGTCCCTCATTGGGATCTTTCTATATATGAAGGAGCTGGGGGGATTAAGTCCTCTGTTAGCGATTTGAGTTTATTTGTCCAAGCCAATCTAAATGATGATCATCCGATAGCCTCTACACTACAAAAAAGTCATCTTCCGATATGGATCGGAAATTCAAACCGTTATTTTGGCTGGGGTGAGGATAAACTTCTAGATAAATGTATACTCTGGCATAACGGAGGCACATCTGGCTTTAATAGTTATCTAGCTTTGAATAAGGAACTTCGTGTAGGCATTGTATTACTATCAAATTATTCTTTTTTCACGAATTCTCTTATGGATTATTATATTGCTCAATTAATAAAATGGATTACTAAAAAAGAGCCTTCTCAAGGAACTATGATAGACTCTACAGGTAAAAAAATATTTGAAGCAATCATGCAGAGATAAATGTCATTAAAGTAACGGAAAACGATAGTTGAATGGCACGAATCCCCAGACACATTCCAAAACAACCTAAACACAACAAACAAGGAGCAAGATGGCCGTGGATCTTGCTCCTTGTTCTACATGAGGGAAAGAAAAAAGATTACGGATGACGAAGTAGATCCAGGGTGTGGGATAAACTCATAAGAAGAAACAACTTAGTATTTATAGCAAAATGTCGAGGGACAAAAACATAGTCCCATTGAAAGTCGCTGCTTCGGCGACTTTATTGTTTTAACGGTACAAGTTCTTGTCCCGAGCCAAGGACAAGAACTTGTACCTATTACCGTAATGGACAAGAACTTGGTCCGATAACCGATTATACTGAAATCTAATTAATATTCGTCAGCTACTCTGGTTCCAACATCTAGGACACCTCGCATAAACAGAATGTCTTCTGCTCATATCTCATGGTGATGACCGAGATCAGTAATTACTAAAAAAATTGAATTTTGAAACCCGTTGATGATTAGATCCAATGGGTTTTTATTTTTCTAAAACGATGATGATAAAAAGCTACAAGGTGAAAAGAAGAAACAATAGGCGAGATCGAAATGTGCATATCTAATGAACAAAAGAGTCTACATTTATTAAAGCTGAAAAGCCTGAATTATGGTATTATCCCCTCAAAGTAGACACTCGAAAAAAGCCTCATGTTATCATGAGAATCGAGCTTAACTTAGAGGGGATNGTATGGCGTTTGATGAAAGAACTGTCGATTCAGTCCGTGATTCGAAAGAAACGAAAATCATCCAGTTATACACCATCTGTGGTGTACCCTAACCGACTCAAACGTCAATTTCATGCTACGGCCCCGGGACAAAAAATGGTGACGGATATTACATATATCTCTGACGGAACAAACTTTCATTATTTGTCTGTCATTCAAGATCTATTTAATAATGAAATTGTAGCTTGGCAAATCTCTAGACGTAATGATGTTGAACTTGTACTTAACACCGTCGAACAGTGGACACAAAAAAGAGACGTCTCAGAAGCCGTGCTCCATTCGGATCAAGGCTTCCAATACACGTCTGAGGCGTACAACACACGATTGAAAGAATTCTGCATTAAAGGCAGCCACTCTCGCAAAGCAACCTGCCTGGATAATGCATGCATCGAATCCTTTTTCTCGCATCTTAAAACGGAAAAGTTGTACCTCCTTCAGTGTAAAACAGAAGAAGAGGTACATCAAGCCGTTGAAGATTATGTTTATTTTTATAACTACCAGCGCTTTCAGGCAAAACTCAAACAGCGCGCGCCGATTGAGTACCGGCACGCGCTGGCTGCTTAGTCTTTTTCATTTGTCTACTTGACAGGGGTATAACCAATTATCAGGCTTTTTTATGTACTCAAAGTTGTGTCATGAAACATGATAGCGTTCTGTTCTTGATTACCGGTGTCGCATCCGGAGAATTTCTGAACGGGGTCCGCTACCTGCCGAACCAGAAGGCCGACACACACTCTGTCATCACGCATTCGCAAAACCAGCTGATCAGCTTTCTGCGGACCATTAATAAAATGCCTGTTCAGCGGCAGATTTTGAACGAAGCGGCGATGTAAGTCAGATTTGGAATAGCGGAATGCATGCATGATCCGAATGATCAACTTATCGCAAGAAGCAGTATGAACTAGCGTTCATGTCTGCTTCTTTTTTTGTGGGTTATCAAGATGATGAGAAGAATGATCCAATGTCGGTCGTACTTCATTCGACCTTAGGATGCTTAGCCGATGATCTTCTCACCTATTATGCCAGTGCCACCAAAATTAATAACAAGCCATTTGAGCATACTACAAGTAAGCGACTCAGAAAAATGTTCAAGGATGTGAATCAAATGGATTGTTACTTGATATGCAGATCCAAAATAGGAAGAGGGGATCACGAAATTGAATCCCTCGTTACTTTGTATGCTATGAACAGCGAACAGATTGATTTCGCTAATGTTCAATTTATACGCGGAAGTCAGTTTTTCCTTAAACCAGGTTCAGGATGCAGATGGCTCTATGTCGATGAAGAAAAATGCCATTATGAACAGATATTCGTTTTGCAAACGGACTTGACAACTTCTCACGATAACCCAAGCCGGGATCCACATATCATCGACGGTAAATTATCCATTCATAGAAATACGGTATTTCAGGACGGTTATGTTTTATTTGATGGTATTCTCTCGGACCGATACGGGCGAAGTCATCAAAAGTTTAAAACGGTAATCGCCAAGTGGGGATCAGAAGCACACTGCGCTAACGATGAATCCACAGAAATGAAACCCTTAGGCTCCATAGAAAAATCTAAGGTCGTGATTTACGCCAGTGTTGCAAAAAATCCGGAAAATAATAATTATGACCTGATCCGTATTTCATTTGCTTATCATGACGGTCGTAATCAATTTCCTCTGATTCGATGGTATAAAAAGGATGCGACCGAAGATTGGATATATTTGTATCAGGGACATACGAAAGAAACTCCAATGCAGGAGGAGGATTATATATTCAAGACTCCCGAAGAAATCAATAAACCCTATAAGTTACTCGTGCGCTCTGCCGAGATGTTCCCTCCAACAGAAGATTACATGGGAAAATTGAAATTGGATGCTATCATTTTTGATGGAAACACGTCAAGACCTATAACCGGCACCTTATTCAACTGGGACACACAAGGTGATCCAGTCGCTGTCCATGCCGCTGGTGAAGGAATGATCAGCCAATGAGCGACTTACAATTCCGTAAAAGCGATATTTCCACTTTGTTGATTGCTGAGGAGGAGCAGTCCACTTGGTCACCTTGCTGGAGGGCTTTTATATCCAATGAGGAGCTGTCTGGCACGACCTTCCCGCTACAGAAGTTATGGAATCAAAAGGGCATATTCATTTTTGCGAAAACTTCCCCGCAGCAATTTCAGGACTTCATTCAAAAGGTACGTGCATTCGTGACGGCTACAACGAACGATAGCAGACTTCATACGACGATCTTGATCCTGTCTGATTCAAATGCAGGGGATTTGAATACCCAAAATGCCTGGTATCTGAATTTGAGAAAAGCGGCACAGGGAACGGGTCGTTATGTATCCTTGAATCCGATGAATATCGACATTGGGCGGTATGTCGTTTTTTCAATCCCAGAAAAATGTTCGGTTCGTTTAGATAAAACCCATCAGCATATCCATGTGCAGAAAATGAATCCGAGCCCAGCAGAGCATTTCATTTTCTCGCGAGTGGCTTCTCAATCCGATACCTCGATTCGAGGCAACGAAACGTTTTTGCCCTTCATTGGACCAAGCGGCGGTTCATTCCGCTTTCTGCTCGATACGACGGAACAGGAACTGTTCATTAACTTTGAAATTACAATGAATTATTACTATTCGTCTGAATCCGTCAGAGAACCGGTCCAGCGGTTGGAATTTCCGATCTTCCAGCCAAGAGATGCGAAAAGGCTGTCTTTTCAGGCTTCTGTAGACCCGGCCAATCAAGAAAATATGCTGAGTCCAAATACCGAATCCAGAACATTTCTCGCTTTTGATCCGGACTGGAGCCAATCTTCGGATACGTTGTCCAGTTACTACGTCACCCAATTTGGCCATGAGGTGCGTTTAATCCCTTCTGCAAGTTATATGGTGAACCCCGAGGGGTTACCCTACCTTATCCCGGACTCCAGCTGCGGCATGATGGTATTTTCCCGGCAGAGAAAGGATTCCATCTCAGACGAATTTACGATGCGCATTTTGCCGCGCGGGAGATATCACCTGGAAGTGCCTTCTGTTGGTCCTAGCCATACAGAGCCCGTTCATATCATTTGCGGAATTTCCGGAACGGAAACGATTGCATGCTTGGTGAAAACAGAGGAATTTGCAGGAGACATACTTGATTTTCAAGTCGGTCATCCCGGATATTCCCCAATCTTCGGATTAGAACCTGGAAGACGCCTGGCCTCTTATCACGAACCTTTATTAACCGATGAATTTGTCACAACGCGAGTAGCTGTTCGGGCTATGGAGGGGCGTATCTCCAGCGGGTATCCCATTCGATACCTTTCCCAGCCTGAGGAGGAAGCACAGTTTCAGTCCGTAGATCATAAGCGGGTCCTTGATTTCTACGAATCAACTGTCGCTGATCTGACGAACGCAGTCATTGCGGTTCCTTTAATTCCTCATGCCGGAATCACACCAGGCCCTCTATGGACCGAAGGCGATTTTGAGAGGAGAATAGCAGCGCTTGTCAGGAAGGAAATGATGGATAGCCTCTTTTTTAACCAGGTTCAACCTCTATATCAAGAAGAAGTTCAAGCGGCTACTCCTCAAGGGTTGCTTGTTCACGATAACGGCTCTCAATGGACCAAACTTCTTCTGGCTAAGTCCAAGAATCTGGAGTTATCGTTTCGTGATGTTTCCAGGGAGTTGAAAAACGCGTTTCAGACGAATCAGATGTTTTTGGTTATTTCGAGAAACTTATCCGGACGAGTGAACAAATTTGATAACCTCATGTCCATTGCGGGGTGGCCTTTTCAAATCCAGTTGCCCGTAGACGACGAGAACAGCCCCTTACAAAATGTAATCGTTTTTAAATATGGGGCGGGAACTGTCTTGGATTATGTTAAAGATCCGAAGCGCTGGACCCGCGCATCTGAGTTCAACAAGGAGGGTGAGATGATCGAGCTAGCCAATTGGCTCAATGATCAGTGCGAAGAAGCGATCAGTCTTTCCAAAAAAGATGATGATGAATCCAAAGCTTTTGAGAATTTGGCATCCATCCTACAGGATGAGACCTGGAATGGAATGTTGTCATTTCGAGTTAGTATCATTCCCCAACAGATGCCCAAAAATTTCAAATGCTTACTTGGAGGAATGGACCCTGCGAACCTGTTTGCTCATCATTTCGGATTTGCTTTTAGCCGAATCAGCTCTGACGACGCCGGACTTCAGATCGATGACAGTTCACTCTTTGGATTAATCCGATATAAGGATGCGGGGATGAGAACGCATGACGATGATTCGGCATTCGATTTCAAGGTCACTAAGCTGGAAGCACTTTTCCTCAACTCCGAACTGGCGCTTTTTGATGCGAAAATGAATTTGGCCGTCCGCAAGCTGTTTGGAAACAACGTCATGAGCCTGCCGAACATTGAATTTGAGAGTTCACAGGAAGAACAGAATGGAATACAGACGTATGTTTTCCGTACGGCGGCAGAGCACCACATCAAACTAAACAACAACATTTTGCCAGCCGTCCAGTTTATCAAAGCCAGCTTCGAAACATTGGATGACACCGGCGGTCAAATCAAAACTCGTTTTTCCTTTCAAGGATCATTGATTTTTGGGCAATTGGCACAAGACGTTTTTTCATTTGCAGATGATGTAGATCCTACAATAGCTACAAAAGGGCTGGCTTATACGAATCTGGGTGTTCAATTGGTGTTTCCGGAAGCAGTATCATTCCGGCAGCTTAAGAAGGATTTTGCGTTCGATCCATTTTCCATTCTCCTGGACAGGAGCCAAAGCTTTATAAGAGAGAACAGTTTGCTTAATTCTATCCCGCTCGAAATCAGCAAATTCATCACCGGAAAGGGGATATCCGAATTATTAGAATCAGGTTATATGCCGGTATCGACAGGATTAGAAGAGAAGCCTATTGATAAAGAAGAATGGTTCGGAATCGAGTTCATTATGGATTTAGGGAGCTTGGGAGGTCTTGGTTCGAACCCTAAAGTTCTTGCGAATGTTGCCGTCTGCTGGAGTGCGGATTGCGGAGTCTTTGTCGGACTAAGGATACCTGGAGTTAATATGGCGCAGAGCTTGCTGAAGCTGCAGCAAGTAGTGGATACCCAGTTTGAGGGGATATGCCTGGCTGACGAGGTGTCGTCACTTGACGGGAATAGGCGTTACAGTCTTGTTTTGCAAAATCTAACTCAGCGCTTTCTAGGGCAGACGTTCTCGCCTGAAACGGGAGATGCTAACAAAATTATTCTGTTCCCTGGTCCTGACGCTTTATCTGGTAGTCTTGGATGGTATGGGGCAGTACAAGATACGGGAGGAGCAGAGCCATGAGCAGACGCGAGAACTTTATTGGCTTTCAATTGAATTTCCTGGGGGTTGGCCAGCATGTCATGCTGAGCCCACAGCCGACCATAGAAGAGACGATCAGTCAAATGGAGGGCGTTTTTCAAGAACCAAGCTCCGAGGTTTCGCCACTGCCAACCGGACTTCATTATGACAAAGACACCAATTGGATCATCGGCCTGGATTTTACTGTGCTGGATTATATCCGTATGAAGGCGCTGTTTCTGGACCCGGGCCAATATGGAATCGTCGTATCCCTTTCAAGTCCGAAGGCAGGAGATCTAGAAGGACTGGAACTCGAAATCCTGTACGAGAAAATATCAAGAAGCCTTGGAGCTTATAAAGGAAGATTGGCATTACCGTCAAATTTTAAACGGATGGACTATGGCAGCTTTGTATTAATTACGCCCGAAATTTACGTAGAACTCTATACGAATGGCGATTTTCATGTGGATATTGGTTTTCCGCAACATTTGGATTTCTCACGCTCTTTATCCATTGAAGCATTCCCGTACACTGGTGGTGGCGGATTTTACATTGGGAAACTAAGTGAACAGGCTTCCTCTCGCCGAAATATTCCAAGGAATTCAACATCAGTTACCGAATTCGGGATCGGCATGAGACTCGGCGTGGGGAAAACTATTGAACAGGGGATTTTCAAAGCAGGGCTTAATCTGACCATTATGGGCATTGTAGAAGGAGTGATCGCCACTAAGCCCGGAGGTTTCGTTCTGTCCTCTGATGACAAGAACTATTGGTTGAAGGGAGTGCTTGGGGTAGCGGGTGAACTATACGGCGAAGTGGATTTCTCAGTCGTCACCGCTGCGGTTAGATTTGATGTGAAAGCTCCGGCAGAGGTCATTTTTGAAACGAATCAAGATACTCCTGTTAAAGTAAGTGTGGATGTTTCTGCCGAAGCCGAAATTAAGGTGGACTTTAAAGTTACAAAAGGTAAAGTTAAGAAATCGTTCCACACCAAACTAAGCACTGACTTTGTCATTGAGAACAAAAATAGCCTCCGGTTGGAAGCCCCTCAAGCTACATTAGACTGGCATCGGATCATTCCAAGACAGCCCATAGAAATCGGCCTGTTTACGATCCCGCATATCAGTGTGTGTGACGATGTAAATGGTAAGAGAGTGCTGAATTATACGGTTATGACATACATCGGAAG
Organism: Paenibacillus solani; assembly: GCF_001277345.1. GTDB lineage: Bacteria > Bacillota > Bacilli > Paenibacillales > Paenibacillaceae > Paenibacillus_AQ > Paenibacillus_AQ solani. The sequence continues at coordinate 2,047,832 of NZ_LIUT01000001.1, read as the reverse complement.
CGAGGGACAGACGGATCCGTCTTTCAAAGAGCTCGTCCGCGGCATTCTGATTTGGTCGATAAATGCCTACCTGAAGCGGACTAATCCTTCATCGAGTTCTAACTTGGAGGACGTTCTGAATTTGGATGTACGTCTTGATGATTTGGTACAGTTTATGAAATATTTGGTCGGGGACAAATCGACTGGACAAACCATCATTGAATATGGAAATTCGGACGAGAAGGATATCCTGACCTTTATGAATCATTATTTTTCCATCAAAATGTTCTATCCGGAGCAACAGGATGGGACGAATTGTGGTGAATCCGACCAAGAGTTAGAATTATGCTATTTCCCGATGATTCCGGATATGACGCTGGAAGCTACGCTTTATAAAGGCGATGGGAGCGAAAAGGTGCTGCATCCTAAAATTGATTTCAGAAGAGATAACCCAAGGGATCCCGATTATTTAAAGGCCATAAAAGACTATATCCGATCTATGCTCCCCGATTTTAAGACATCTGCGGAAGAAGAGCATGATTTGGCGAGTTATCGCAAAGCGCAATACAGCCAGTCACCTCAGACCTTTGCGGTACATTTCACGCAAGATTACGTCACCATGATCGCTAGAGAATCAACGACTGCGGCTCTGGCTTGGATGGCACAGAGCGGCAAGAACAGCATCAAGTTGGGAGAGCTTGTCGCAGACGATAAGGTCATGACAATGCAGATGGTACAGGATCTCGCCGGGATGGCTTCCCGGTATTGTTTGTTCGGCATGACAGTACCCGGTCCCGAGAATACAGCATTTAAAAAGGGAACTCCGCTATATCCGATCTATCAATTAATCGGCCAACAATTTACTGTACCGATGCTGCAAGCGAATGACAAAATACTTATTCGGATGTCTAATGTCCGAAATCCGGATCCAGCCTTAAGCGTTGATTTCTACCCTTATCCGGATGCAACTGGGCAGGGCGAACCCGATGTCGCTATTGACGTCCCGCCGTGTGAATTAGAACGTTTTCGCGATTTGCAGCGCATTGAACTAAAAGATGAATTTAAAAATGTCAGCCCGATGGTATCTTACCGGGATGTACGGGAGAAGTATTCTTTCAAAGCCCATTTGATATGGAACACGGACAAGTGGATCTTGCCTTTTTCAGAACCGTTAATGCGTAAACAGTACCTGGCAGATCCCCCTATAGAGGTTGATCTCATGATATATAACAAAAAAGAGAAAACCTGCCAAAGTGTCGATCCTTCGCGATATCAGTTAGCAACAAAACTGGAGGTTGAAATACGCCGGGGACACGTAGTTCCAGGAATTTCGGATCATGATAATGAGGCGATTTACGAGGTCATCGGAACAGATGAGGGGAGCCAGCGGCTGCTGGAAAAGCTTTACTCCTCGATGACGCAAGATTCAAATGCATCGATTCAATCCATACAACTACTGTATTCAACCAAAGGAGTAGATGGGTTGCAATCAGAGGATGGAGCGGAAGTGTTTTTGTTCAGGACTAACCTGTCCAATTTCGGCAAACCACCAGCATTGACAAAATCTTTGAAAGAGGATATTCACAAGCAACAATGGATCATTCGCTATCTACTTCAATCCAGCATTGTCCGCTTTGATGGTTTTTTTCTGGCTTACTGTAAAGATAATAAAGGGTTGCCTAAGGAAGTATTCGATGGAAAGGACTCTGCACGGGTTACCATTTTTATTGAATACGAGTCCAATCAGCAGCTTCAACCCTATATGAACAGTCTGATTTGGATTCAAGGTTCGGATATTGACCTAAATGAGCATGAATTGTACTTTGAGGAGCAAAGTGAATCGGTCAGGTTATCCGCTATACCAGAGGGTCATGTTGGCATCGAAGTGATACGTAAAAGCTCTGAAGGAGAAACGTATTTAGAAAGGTATTTGAAGGATCAGTTTAATTTAATCGGATTCACTTTGGAAGGCTCTTCGGGAGGACATGCTACAATTCCGGCCCAAAACCAGGCTGCCTTGCCTGTAAGCGCCCATATAGAAGAGAACGGTGAGAAGCATTATGCTTTCGTGGTGCCTGTTTCGCAGTTTCACAAGGATTATAAATTTAATACTTTGCGTGGTCCTGTCGTGTCTAATCCGTATGCGGGAGCGGGAGAGAGCGTACAGATCAGACTTCATTTGCAGGACGGATTCGGAAACCGGCTTTCACAGCCTGATTTCCTGATTTCCCTTCCGTTATATCTGCGCAGTCCGATGATACCGATACATCAATGGCCAGGTATAGAACTCCAGTATGATTTTATAAAAGATCAGGGCGGTATTCATCTGAAGCTTACCATCCGATTACAGGAAGAGCTCTATAGCAGCGTCAACGATCCCAAAGGAGAAGGCGCCAGACTGGCACTGGTCTGTTACAAGAAAATCCTTATCCAAATGGCTCAGGATGGAGTGGATGTCTTTCTTGATGCATCGTTAGCCCCTCAATCGTATAATATGGACAAAGCTGGGTTGTTACATTATATCAACCAATGCATTGCGTTTTTTGAAGCTGTGATCATTGATCCCCAGCAAGGAGCAATACATGTCGACCTGCTGACTTACTCTTATCCAGTGGTTCTCGATCAATCTGATACGATCTTCGAACTAACCGTTTCTCTGGTTATCAAGCGTACGGATAGAATGGATGATTTAATTGATCCTGCATTTAGCCATGTGAAGGAAGTCAGGGAAGGAATGTCGATGATATTGCCTTCAGCGCTCAAAGGAAAACTTACAAACAATAATCATCCACTGGAGCAACCTACGTTACAGGCTTTTGCTCAGTCATTCGAGGAGTATTTTCAGGCGAAGCTGGCGACCGGTTCTTCACGTAACAAGGGATGCAAACAAGGAATGGATAAAGCCCTCTGGGTCGTACAACTCCAAAAGCTTCAGATTCAAATTGACCATAAGAGCTATGCATTCTCGCCGGCTCTGAATGCTAGACGTAAGCTAAAGGCGACGTTTAATCTTCAAACTTATGATGGATTACCGGAACTTGAGCATCATCAAGTATTGGACGTTAATTTACTTGCCAAGGAATGCCTGCAGCTAACAGATAAGCTTCTGGAGTGCCGTTATGCTGAACTTGCATACCGCGTAGATGACGGGATTACCTTTGAAAAGATCATGGACTGCAAACGCACATTGGCCGGGATCATAGCGTCTTCGTTGGAGCACACGGGGGTGCTAAATCCCGACTATCCCGATAACAGCAACCATGCCGAGGCTCAAGAAAGATTCAAACAGCAACTGCGATACAAATTATCCGATGCTTACGAGACCGATGCGATAGTTCAACATATGGTTACAACTACTATGCCTGTTGTTCAGGAGAAGATTGCTCCGAGACTTTATGGACAGATGACCACTGTGGGCGAGCAGCAGAAGGAATATGTCTTTTCAGACGCGAAAATTCCGCTTCAAGGCACTTCCACCTACTTGACGTATTTGTTTGACACCAAAAAACCAAAAGACTATGAAATTCAGCAATGGGATCAATTGGTCTTCAGAATTAGCCATGTTGAGCACGATATTCAAGATTTGCCAAGCATGGAAGGATATCAGACCGCATCATGGCTGGCGCTGATCATACCATATGACGTGGCTATTAACAGCGGAAACAATGAAAAACCAAGTATACCCATTATAATCAAAGAGTGCCCGGGTTCTTCACCTTCGCTTCCTGTGCATTGGCATGAGCACCAAGAGCAAGCTTCTACATTGAAGCAGGCACGTCTTTGGAAATACAAGTATAACTATGAGATGGTGGAAATGATGTCCATTCAGGATCGGATCAAGGTAAAGATCATATTGGACTTTCCTTCGAACCTGACCGAGAACGATCCGTTTCAGGAATTTGCACACGCGCTAGCACAGTTTCGCCTTTCCTGTCTAGGCATTAAAGCGGTATTAGACGGATTATTGAATCCTCAAGGCTGTCAGACAAGCCAAGCTAAAATTCCGATTGAGTTTTTGTTGACGAGCCTGACTCTTTTGACCGACAAGTGGAGATGGTGGGTTTCTCAGGCTGCCATTTCGGATGAAGGCCTTTCATCTACTGTATTAAAATATGAAATTCAGGAGATGCCAGACAAGGATGGAGATCATGATTCACCTTTAGTGATATCAATTAGTGAGAATACCCGCTCTAAGATCAATATTGAATACCCTGTGATCACCATTGACGGGTATGTGACCGAAACTGTTACGACCGGTATGTATAGATTTTTGAATGAACAGGATTTGGGCAATGGAAGAAGGGTATACCTGATCTTTAAGGACAGAGGGAAGAAGGAACATCTGAAAAAAACCGTCCACTTAGACAACATTGACATCATCCAGTATCGGACAGCATGGGCAGAAACTCAGCTCACCCGTAATGAGGGAATCTTTGATACCGGAATGTCCAAATTTTACATGAAAACCAATCCAAAGTTTGTATTCGAAAGTATGGCAGTGAAGTTCGGCAGCCCGCTCGAGCCGCTACTAATCCATCGCAAGCCGATGAATATTGCCGAGCTAGATGGTTCGCCGACGATCATGCCGCTTAATCAGCACATTAATGGATTATTCGAACATGTATTGGAAGGCAGATTGCAAAAAGGCCATGCCTTGAAAGGATGGGTGAAATATCGTTTCCCGCTGTTTGAAGGAACGCCGGATATTTACTCGGTTAGTGTCCCGTCAAATTTATTAGTGCAATTCGAATATGATCCGGATACCCAGACAGGTAAAGACATCGTAGATGCATTGGCTGCTAAAATATTGGACAAATTCAAAAGAAAGGATGGTCCTAGACCAACGGTGGGTACATTGGTCTTTGAGCTCGGTATGTTCGAATCACGAGTAACCAAGAGACCGCCTATTTTAAGATTGAAGAATCTATACCTGGATGTAGATAATATACAGGAGCTTGTAGAACAATCTAAACCTTAAAAGAACATGGGCCAGGATTTTAAACTGGTGGTACCCATAGACGGGACACTTTGAAAAAAAGTATCTTGGCTATGGGTACTTTTTTTACACTGGAAAATGCATTGGAGGGAATTAATACAGCACTCAATAGTTTAAAAACTGTCGGGTGAGAAAAAAACAGTAACATTAGAAGCCGCTGATTACACTGGAGTGACAAAAACTTGGCTAAACGAGCAACATCCCGTTTTCGCTGGAAAAACTATGGTAGGTCCAGATATCCCAACAACTGTTGATGTATCATTAGGCAAGACATTTGACATCATCGTCCATATTCAAAAAGTGAATCCATCTCAACTGAATCAATAAAGTCTTATTTAAAGTTGATACTATTAAACTAACGGGAAACGTTAGTTTAAACATTAAGGAGCAGTTTGCCGGTTGGCAGCTGCTCCATTTTTCGTTAAGCTAACGGGCAGGTTAACACAACATTGTATCTGAAAATAAGCTGACCATTAAAATAAATGTAAGCATTCCAAAATAGATGGATTATCCTTGTGATAAGAGTCAACTACCTTTAATGCTGTGTGCAAAATGAGAGCATAATTCTGTAAGCTTATCAAAGATAGTAAATGGATATCTGAGCTATCTCAAAATACAGCATAAAGGAGCATTTTTTGTGATCTCGAACGAAATGTATACTGTCACCGATACTGAAAAGGAAAGTCTGCCCTGGGCAAGTCTCTTGGCATTAGCCATGGCAGGATTTATCTGCATACTTACAGAAAGTCTGCCTGCAGGGCTACTGCCCCAGATTGCGAGTGATCTTGACGTGACGCAGGCGCTGGCCGGACAACTGGTTACCTTCATATAACCCCGAAACAAAATAAAATTGCTAAGGTTTAAATTACTACGGGGTAACTGTTATTAATAAGCAAGGGGCAGAGAAGCTATTAAAGATATCAGACAAGTGGCTTGAATTAATCGAAGAAGCACCTGACACATATAGTTTAAGAGGAGATACCGTTTGAAGAGAATGAAGAAGGCTAGCTTAAATCAAATGGAGCCAACTCATCAGTCGGAAACTGCTCCATTTTTCAGTTAAAACGGGAATATTGTTGCTCGAAGATCAAAGCAAATTCAGGTCAGCCCCTATTTCATTTTGGTCGTATGTTCATACCATCGCTCAGCAACGATTCCGACACAAAGCTGTCGATTCGAGCGTCATACTCAGCCCACGAATAATCCTTGTTCTCTATGATCAACTTTGGGATCGGCCATGCATCGATCGCCGCGCGTACGAATGCCTGACTTGAGCTCCACACCTCGCCAGCCTGAACGAAATCATCATCCGATTGAAAGGAGACTGGTCCCCATTCGTTGCCGCGAATACCGCATATGTACCGCCACTGCCCTTCGACATCGGTGTGGTAATAGTAGATTAGGTGAGGGTTTAGCGGCATCAACAACAGTTGCAACGACTCGGTAAAGCTTTGGAGCTGAGCGATATTCATGCCTTGCAGGTGCGAAACGCTGACAATGTCCTGGAAAAGGACGCTTTCTATAATGGCGATGTCTTCGGAGCTGCTTAATTGCTCTTCGACGAACCGGCTGTACCGGTCAACTAGCTGTCGGATGAAGGCGTCAGCGCCTTCATCTGTATTCAACGCATAGTACTGCTCCATGGGCGGCAGCAAAGGGTGATTTTCTGCCTGCTCGAGCAAGCATCTTGCGCGTATGCCTTGTGATATCAACCGGTTATAAATGCGGGTCGCCGTCGTCGTTTTGCCGGAGCCGGGGATACCGTCGATAATAAGCAATCGTTTCGAAGAATGGATTGCTGTTGAGTGTCGTTTTTCATTCATGGTTGTTTAGAATGCCTCCTTTGGTCAGTAAATCGATTATACTTTCGACGTTTGGGAGAAATATCCTGTCTTCGAAGGGGCCGAAGTATCTTATTGTCCCATATCCGCCGAAGTGAGTGGACCTTGTTGAGCTAACGGGAAACGATAGCACTATTACAATAGGCAACTGTGATTATTGGCTGCCTATTCAGCTAACGGGCAGGATAACGTAAAATGATGACCTGAATGAACCTAAATTTGGCTATGGGATTCTCCCATGTGCAAGAGAGAAAGGGTACGCTAAGGAGGCTGCAAAAGGAACTCTTGAATGGATAGAGGAAAAGTACGATATTCCATATATCATTGGAACAGTTGCGATTGACAACATCCCGTCTCAAAAGGTTCTTGAATACTGCGGGTTCCAGCTTGTTAATGAGCAAAGTTTGCTGATTCATATGATAAATGGGAGGCATGATTTTATGTATTATCGGTATTATTTTAATAGTTTTGAATAGACCGAGAAGTGATACACACGATTAAGCTAACGGGCAGATTAACCTAGTATGTAACTAATCCTTCGATTATTCCGTTATTCAAAGTAAGCATATAATTGGATTTAGCTATCCGATTTATTTGTTTAGTTAATTAGTTTACGGAGAAGAAGGATATGTCTTCATGCGAATATAAGTGGTGATGCACTAACATGAGGAGGGCAATTCAGAAATGGAATTCAAATTTGGAAGCGCGGCTATTGTGCTACCGCCTTTACACATTACGATTATAGCAATAATTATTATTCTCTTTTTAGTAAGGTGGAGCAAGCAATTAGAAACAAGACACTTTACGGTTTTCTTTTACTTTTTGATTAGCACATCCATTACTCCAGTTTTTACTCGTGCTACAACAGAAGGTGTATTTCAGCTATGGATTCCCTTAGGGTTTATAGTGGTTTACCTTTACTTGTTTCGTAGCAAAAGAAATCATCCTTCAAAAATGAAAGCGAGTATTTTAGGACTTCTCATAGCATTGTATCAGTTAACTTTTCAATATTTCGGGTAGATTCTGATATTCCACTAACGGGGCACGAGTCTCTCATCACATAGAATCCAGTAGAAATGAGGAAGGGGGTGGGCAGGAATGTTGAGAGTTGGAAACGAATACATAATTACCCAAACAGGCTGATTTAACGTAATTTCAACACTCAAGTATGAATCTTAAAATTATTAAAAGGAGTAACTTTTACAATGGAAGATTTAGAAAGTTTCGTTTCCGATTACACGAAAGATAAGAAACATTTACATCTTGCTATCGGGATTGTTAGGGAGGGAGACATTGAATACCATTCATTTAGTAATAATAAAAAGAAAAGTATGATCCCTCCCGAAAATATGTTATATGAAATCGGCTCCATAACCAAAGTTTTCACATCAATACTATTATTAGAAATGGAACGGGAAAGACTGCTTTCCTCGGATGATGTGGTTGGTAAGTTTGTGCAGAACGCAGAAAACGATTATTTGAATAAGATTACCTTGAAAAACCTGGCTACTCATACCTCTGGATTACCTGTATTGGCAACAAACCATATCTTGACTAAAAAAAGATCAAATCCTTATTCCATGTATACCGAGGAAGATTTAACTGCTTTTTTATCTAATGCTGACTACACGGATAGCATTGTTTCATTTGGATATTCCAATCTCGGTGTGGGCTTACTAGGAAATATACTATGTAAGGTGTCGGGAAATACATATGACGAACTGTTAAAAAAATATATTACGAGACCATTAAAGATGAATGAGACAGCTGTTATGCTTGATTCAGAACAGAATAGCAGGTTTTTGAATGGACATGCTTCAACTGGCAGAAGAGTCCCTCATTGGGATCTTTCTATATATGAAGGAGCTGGGGGGATTAAGTCCTCTGTTAGCGATTTGAGTTTATTTGTCCAAGCCAATCTAAATGATGATCATCCGATAGCCTCTACACTACAAAAAAGTCATCTTCCGATATGGATTGGAAATTCAAATCTTTATTTTGGCTGGGGTGGGGACAAAATTCTAGACAAAGGTATCCTCTGGCACAACGGGGGTACAGCTGGCTTTAATAGTTATCTAGCTTTCAACAAGGAACTCCGCGCAGGAGTTGTATTGCTATCCAATTATTCTTTTTTCACGAATTCTCTTATGGATTATTATTTGGCTCAATTACTAAAATGGTTTACTAAAAAAGAGCCTTCTCAAGGAACTATGATAGACTTTACAGGTAAAAAAATATTTGAGTCAATCCTAAGAAGTGAAGGGATTTAAATAGTAACGTAGGAGCAGCTGTGATATTAAAATATGGGACGACTAATACAATACCTATTACCATGACTAACTCAATTAAGCTATTAGGAATCGATAAAATAACTTTCCTCCACTGGAAACGTTTAAATCATGCTGCCCCAGGTAGTCCAATACGCCTTCGAGTTCTTTTTGGATGAACAATCCTAAAATATCTAACTGTCCTACAACCACTCCGTAGTTTTTGCCACGCTTTTGAGAAAGAATGTTAGAATCGTGGACACCGGTAACGATTTCAGCCTAACAATGCGGTTGCCCGATTGTCGTCAAACCTCCTGAACGGGAGGATAAACTTCTAATCAAGAAGTCTAGGTATGCAAGGAGTGGAAGAGTTGTTTGCAGAGCAGCGGCATCAAATCATTATTCAGAGACTGAATCAATACAAATCGATCCGAGCCTCGGAGCTCATGGAGCATTTCGAAGTTTCGTTCGAGACGATCAGACGGGACCTCGAATATTTAGAAAGCGAAGGCTATTTGCGGCGAGTACATGGCGGAGCGATTCCGAATGAGCCTGACTACAGCAGGGAAATCCCGCTTCCAATCCGCGAATCGATATATATGGAAGAGAAGACGGAGTTAGCTCAGATTGCGGTTCGTAATGTGACTGAAGGGATGTCTATCGCACTTGACCCAAGTACGACGAACACCCAGATAGCCAAGGCGTTGAAGGCTAAGTTTGACCGACTAACCGTGATTACGAATTCGCTTTCGATCGTAAACGAACTCGTTTCGATGCCGGGTTATACGGTGATTATGACAGGAGGCGTTATTCGTCATGAAGAGCAAAGCATTATCGGGGATTTGGCGGAAGAGTTTTCATCGCGCTTTCATGCGGATTTGTTCTTTATGAGTATGAGCCGGGTTACGTTGGAAGCAGGGATTACAGATTACGGAGTCGGCGAAATTCAAGTGAAAAAAATAATGCTCTCGAACGTGAAGCGCTGCATCGCTCTGGCAGACAGCAGCAAGTTCGGACAAAATTCATTTATCAAAGTATGCGGAGCAGCGGAAGTAGAACGGTTTGTGACGGATTCCAAAATCGATCGAGATATCGTTGAACAATTTCGCAAGAACGGCATCGAAATCGTATATAAATAATCATAATCCTATGAAAGATTCTTGGTTCCACGAACCAGGAATCTTTTTTATTTATTGGGAAGGCACTTATTCTAGAGTTGCATTTGTGTGTGTTTGTATGTTTCTGAATTTTCTGACATGGCTCACGCACTTCAACTGTTCTTCCGACGCGGAGTTAATCGATCCACTTGTGTCTTTATGGTCAACAGGTAACAAGCAGTCCAGCTTGGACTGCTTGTTTTGATTTGGGAATCAATGAAGAAAAATACAAGTCTAGTATTTAACTTGAGCCCATGGTATATTAATGATTCTACTGTAAAATTTAGGAGTGCTAATGATGGAGCTTGGAAATTTATTTACCCATGATGCATTTATTAATAACCGTGCATATGCTCAAACCCTTGATGGAGTAATCGTCGCAGGCACAGAGCGGGTGGCGGGGGCTAAAAAATTCGGATTCCTACGAGTAATGTCGAGAGGCTGGCGCTTCATATACATGAATCAGACCCATGAGTCGAAGCAGGATGGAGGGAGCATGTGAGCCGGAGTTGGAAAGCTTATCTCCCGTTGTTATGGATACTGATCATACCTGTAATCAACATTTTTTACGCTATTTTGAATCAAGCGCATATACCGGTATACAGTCTGATGACGGATCTTGATGCCCATATACCTTTTGTGCCGATCTTTATAATTCCTTATCTGATATGGTACCCTTTCATATTCATCGTGCTGATATTGCTCTGTGTCAGGGAACAAAAAGTGTATTACCGGACATTGGTTACCCAATGTATCGGTTTGCTTGCTTGCTATCTAATATTTTTCTTATTCCAGACGACAGTTGATCGGCCTCAAACCATGGGGTCAGGAATTTTTGAGCGCTTAGTGGGCCTGGTGTACAGTACGGATAATCCTTACAACTGCTTCCCCAGCATTCATGTGTTGACCAGTTATTTAATGATCAAGGGAGCTGTGGGTAGCGATTTTGTTTCAAAACGGGAACGAACAGCGGTGAAGGTATGTGCCTGGTCGATCATTGTTTCTACTTTGTTCGTGAAGCAGCATGTCCTTCTGGACGTGGCCGGTGCTATCGCGCTGGTAGAGATCCTGTGGTACGGGGTGGGAAGATTATCTCGCGGTCAACAATCGAAGTTTAAAGGAGAAATCGTTCGTCAGGAGAATGTGTATTAGGCCATAAAATGTATTCTGAGGCGACTGCTTGCAGCAGTCGTCTTTTTTGATGGAATCAAGACGCTACATGAAGTCCTATTCTTCACCTTATACAGAGAAAAAGTCACCATCGTTGCACTAGAAAGTCATGAGGATAGTGGCTGAGCATTTTCGTTGAATATAGAATGAGATGTAAGGGTTTTCATCACTTGACACAAAGGGGCTGGAACATGAGGGACACGTCGAGTTTAAGGAAGAGATTGAAGAAGTATAAGTGGCTGCTGATCATGACGTTTCCGGGGATCGTCTACTTGTTCATCAATAACTATATCCCGATTTACGGCGTGATTCTAGCGTTTAAGAATTATAATTATGTTGATGGCATATGGGGAAGTGAATGGACCGGATTCGATAACTTTAAATTTTTGTTTAACTCACAAGATGCGTATATCATAACTCGGAATACCTTTCTATACAATATCGTCTTTATCGTGCTCAATCTGGTGTTAGCCGTTCTGGTAGCGCTGTTAATTAATGAAATCAAGGATAAAGCGATCAGTCGGTTCTATCAAAGCACATTCCTGCTGCCGCATATCATTTCTATGGTAGTGGTTGCCTATCTGGTATACAGCTTTTTGAATGTGGATAGCGGCCTTGTTAACAAGCTGTTGATCAAATGGTTCGGTGCTGAGGCGATATCGTGGTATGGAGAACCAAAATATTGGCCATACATATTGGTCATCGTAAACGGGTGGAAGAACGTAGGTTATCTGTCCATCATCTACTTCGCTTCCATCATTGGAATAGACAAAGAATATTACGAAGCCGCCAAGATCGACGGTGCGAGCAAGTGGAAGCAGATGACCCGGATCACCATCCCGCTTATTTTGCCTGTCATCACAACCATGACTTTGCTTGCGGTCAGCGGTATTCTTCGGTCGGACTTTGGGTTATTCTATCAGGTTCCAATGAATACTGGAGCCCTGATCCCAACCACAAATACGATCGATACCTTTGTCTATCGAGCTATGATTCAATCCGGAGATATTGGCATGTCAACAGCAGCCGGATTCTATCAATCCGCAGTTTGCTTGGTGCTTATACTAACAGCGAATTCGGCAGTAAGGCGAATTAATAAACGTGACGCTTTATTTTAGCAGAAAGGGGAGAGAGGAATGCTAAAGGAAATGAGCCCAAAAAAATGGATCGCTGCATCTTCAATTCACTTGTTTTTCTGGGCTTTTACAGTCGCTTCGTTAATTCCATTTATTTTAGTATTTATGGTGTCCATATCCAGTGAGGATTCCATCATGCAGAACGGTTACTCCTTGTTTCCCAGTCAAATCAGCTTTGCAGCCTATCAGTTTTTATTTCATGATTTTTCGGAAATAGCGAAAGCTTACGGCGTTACGATCCTGACCACGGTGGTGGGAACCATCGTAAGTCTTCTGATTACATCACTTTTTGCTTATCCGTTATCCAGACCTGAGCTGCCGTTTCGCCGTACCATCTCCTTTTATATTTTCTTCACGATGCTGTTCGGAGGGGGGATGGTCCCTTGGTATATTACTTATGTCAACATGTTTGATCTGAAAAACACGATTTTTGCTATGATCATTCCCAACTTACTGTTAAGTGCCTTCAACGTTTTGCTCATGCGCAGCTTTTTCGCTTCGACTATTCCTGAATCCGTGATTGAATCGGCAACGATCGACGGTGCCAGCGAGTTGAAGATTTTCTTCAAAATTGTGGTGCCGCTCTCCTTGCCGATCATGGCGACAATCGGGCTATTCAACACATTATCCTACTGGAATGACTGGTACAACTGTATGTTGTTTATTGATAAACCCGAGTTGTATAACATCCAGTATTTGATGACAAAAACGCTTACCAATATTCAATATCTTCTCATGAAGTCTAATAGCTCGGCCCAAGTAGGGGATCTGCTCGCCACAATGCCGAGGGAAACCGTCCGCATGGCGCTGGCGATTGTCGGGATTGCCCCATTGTTGTTCGCCTACCCGTTCTTCCAAAAGTATTACATTAGCGGGATAACAACCGGTGCCGTAAAAGGTTAGATATAACGCGCCCGGCGTTGGAGGGGAGGTGGGGCGAAGCGATTCGAGCCTCATTACATGCCATGTTGTATTTAAAGTAATTGTTGAGAGGAGAACTCAGGGATATGAAAAAAGCGCATCAACTGGTACTTATGATCATGCTATGTGGAATGTTGGCATTGACTGGATGTGGTAAGGGGGGAACAACGGATAATGCAGGCGCCGGGACCGCGAAAGCCCCAGTGGAGGGAACGGGACAACATTCAGACTCCTCACTTAGTCCTTATAAAATAACCCTCGTATATCCGGCAACCGCTCCTAAAGACATGCAGCTTGTACAGGAAGAAATGAGCCAATATCTGACGGAAAAGATCAATGCCACGATTGAACTCAAGCCGATCGAATGGGCTTCCTGGGACGATAAAACCAATTTGATGAAAATCTCCAATGAGCCGTTTGATCTGATGTTTACAGCCAGCTGGTTCTCATACCCGAAAGATGTCGCCAAAGGGCAGTATTTGGAACTCGACGATTTGATGGCCCAATACGGCAAAGAGATCCCAGATATCCTTGGCGAAGAATTCATCAAAGGATCCCGAATCGGCGGAAAGCTGTACGCTCTTCCAACCAAGAAGGAATTCGGACAGGGATTTGGATTTCTTCTCGACAAGAAGCTGGTGGATAAATACAAGTTCGATACAAATGGCGTCAAGACCTTGGAAGATTTGGAAGCGATGTTCCAAACGATTAAGGAGAATGAGCCTAGTGTGATTCCAATCGTTTCAAGCAAATTCACAAATATTTGGGAAGCATCCAATTATGATGGCATCGTTGCCAATCTTGCAATACCACGGGGCAGTACTGAATTGAAAGCCGTGGATACCCTGGAGGATTCGAAGTTCATCGAATTTTATAAACGAATGCATCAGTGGAACAAGAATGGTTGGTTCGATAAGGATATTCTAACATCCGACGCCGACCAAGGCATGAATATGATCAAGGCAGGCAAAGCCTTTGCGGTTGCCCAGTCCTTAAAGCCGGGAAAAGACAAAGAGATGAGTTTAAGCTCAGGCGTTGAGGTTATACAGGTCGTAACGGCGGAGCCATTTACGACAACTGGAGACGCACAAGGCGCCATGCTGGGAATATCGCGCACTTCCAAAGATCCTGCAAGAGCCATGATGTTCCTGAATCTGCTGTACAGTGATCCGAAGCTGATCAATATGCTGGATTGGGGAATTGAGGGCAAACACTATGTGAAGAAATCCGATAATGTCATTGATTTTCCTGAGGGTATGAATGCGGATACGCAAACCTATCCGAATCCTGGAGGCTGGATGTTCGGGAATCAGTTCAACTCCTATCTATGGGCCAATGAGGATCCGAACAAATGGGAAGAGTTCGAGAAGTTTAATGAGAGAGCAGAGCATTCCATCGCTTTAGGTTTTGCTTTCAATCAGGAGCCTGTCAAATCAGAGATGGCCTCCATTGCAAACGTGGATAAAGAGTTCGGGGCTACATTGAGAGCGGGAGCTGTTGATCCGGAGAAGATTATTGCCAAATGGAAGGAAAAACGAAAGTCTGCAGGCTTTGATAAAGTGAAAGCCGAAGTTGAAAAGCAGCTGGCGGAGTGGGCAGAGACTCAGCAGTAACAGATATTGAAAAATAAAGGAGATTCCGAACTAGGACTATCGTTTTTGGGTCCTTTAAGGGATTTTCTTTTTTTCTATATGTCAATATACTCAAATGGTAGATGAACAAAGTATTGCAAAAGCTCATCTGCTAACCTTCCACAAAGCCGAGGTAGTGTTATGAATATGTTGAATATTAAAAACTCGCTTCGCTTTAAGTTAATCATCGGTTTTTTTACAATTGCTGTACCCTTGGTCGGCCTGCTGCTTTACAACAATTATTACGCTTCCAATACCATTAGAGAGCAGGTTGCGGATTCGAATAAAAATTTGATGATCCTCTATTCACATCAGATCGAAGCTGCTTTAAACAAAGAGACGAATTTTTTGTACAATATCGCTGTTGAAGACCCCAATATTGCGGCCCTTTCGCAGCTATTGAATGATCCCGATGAGTACTATCTTGCCAAGGCAAGAATCCTGAATACGCTCACACGATATCACCGTTTCGACAACAGCGTCGATCTTCAATTTATCTACTCCGTGAAGAAGCAGGATTTATTCAACACACCGATCAAGACGAAGTCCTATGAAGAACTGTTGTCCATCAAAACCACCATTGAACAGCTGGTCAAGGAAGTACAACCGGACAGCGCCTATTTCATGGAGTGGAAAGCCATTGAATACAGTCGGGACAAATATGCGCTGATCAGGCTGGTGGATACGGGAGATGATTTTTATCTCGGGGCTTTTGTAGCGATGGAGAATTTGATGATACCTCTAGACTTGATTCACTTGGATGCTGGTTTTGCCAGCTTCGTCGATGAACATGGTAAATTGATTACGAATACGTCAGCGATCGGCTCGCAACGGCTAAACATGGAACTTGCCTCTGAGTCCAACGAAGTGTATCAAATCGTGAAGAAGGAGAATCGAAAATATATCGTGGTCATGAATGAAATTCAAGGCACCGATGTGATCTTAAGCGCTGCTGTACCGGAGGCTCAGATGCTTAAGAATCTGTATCACTTCCGGAGAGGAATTGTCATCCTATCCATCGTGACCTTCATCATATTGATCATTTATTTGATTTATCTTAATAAGATTATCCTTAAACCAATGAACAATCTCGTCCGTGGTATGCGAAGAATTAAGCTCGGGGATTGGAATATCCGACTTCATTCATCCAAATCGAAGGAATTCACCATCATCAACGAAACGTTCAACAGTATGGCTTCCCAGATTCATGAGCTGAAGATCAGCGTGTATGAAGAACAAATCAAGGCACATAAGGCTGAGCTCAAGCATTTACAGCTCCAGATAAACCCCCATTTTTTACTGAATTCCATCAATATCGTCTACAATCTAGCTGAAATCAAAAATTTTAGCGTGATCCAGCTCATGTGCATGAACCTCGTGAAGTACTTTCGATTTACGACAAAAACGAATCAAATCGCCGTGACTATCGCAGAAGAAATGGAGCATATGGAAAGCTATATCAAAATACAGCAGGTACGCTTCCCGGAACGAGTCACCTATGAAATACATATTTCCGATAGTGCCGATCAAGCGGCAATACCGCCGCTGTTAATCCAGCCATTCATCGAAAATGCCATCAAATATGGATTCGACTTCATGGATCATCCATTTCATATTGATATACAGATCCGTCTTCTCGAGCAGAATCAATTGGAAATAGTGATCACAGATAATGGAAATGGTTTCTCTGCGGAAGTCCTGCAGCAATTACAGTCAGGATCTTACGCGGAAAATCAGAATGGAAAGCATTTGGGGATTTGCAATGTGCAGTACCGGCTTAAACATATTTTTGGCCATATGACTCGACTTGAGTTTGATAACGTCCCGGATTCAGGGGCCAGGGTAACCATTGTACTTCCTTTCCGAACGGTTGAGCAGTTTACTTCTTATTGATGATCAGGAGGGTAATGGCATGTATAAGGCACTTATTGTAGATGATGAGATCTATGCGGTAATGGGAATAAAGAGCGGCGTGAATTGGAAGGAACTGCAGGTGTCTGAGGTGTACGAGGCTTATAATATGCGGGATGCTTTGCGGATATTTGAACACACCACGATTGATATTATGGTCTGTGACATCGAAATGCCCAAAGGGACGGGGATTGAGCTGCTGGAGCGGGTAAATGAAATTTCTCCCGATACGGAGACCATCTTCCTAACCGCCCACTCCGCCTATGACTTCATGAAGAGAGTAATTCAACTGGATGGATTTGATTATCTGCTAAAACCGATAGAATTCGATGTGCTTCAGGAGACGATCGCCAAAGCGTTGGACTCGATTAAACAGGAGCGGGAGCTCATAGATATGCGCAAGCATTACAAGCCATATTACGAGTTGTGGCAAAAGAAAAAAAGCCTGATTACGGATAAATTCTGGAATGATGTTCTTTCAGGCAGAATTGTATGTACTCCGGATAATGTTACGGATGTTCTTGAAGAGCATGAGCTCAGCGGACATCAAAATGCCGTTTTTCTGCCTGTTCTGGTAAGTGTGGAATCCTGGCTGCGGGAGCTTGGCACCAAAGATGAAGAGATCATGGAATACGCTATACGGAAAGGTGCATCCGAAATGCTGCTGCCAACAGGTGCAGGAGAGGTCATTCAGACCAAGCAAGGAGTGAATGTGGTCCTTATTGTTGGATTAAGGGGAGAAGAGGCTGAGGCAGATCCTCATGAGCTGAACTCGCGTTGTGAAAAATACATTCAGGACTGTTACACATACTTTGGTTGTAAGATTTCCTGCTATATTGGCAATCGATCCACATTGTATGAAATTGCCGATACTTACAGGCAGCTGCTGGAAATGGAGTACAACAATCTGAATAAATCCAATCAAGTATATACACTGACTCCATCAGGCTCCCAAACGATGAAATCCATGATCCCGCGAATATCGACTTGGACCCTCCTTATGGAGCATGGCAAGCTGGATGAAACTCAGAGAGAGATACGTGGACATATTACAGAGCTGAGAAATAATCCGGAACTTTCAGTTAGTGAGCTTGAAGGTTTCCGACGTGAATTTATGCAAATGGTGCATTATATCCTTCATAAAAATGGACTGTCTGCTTTTGAGCTGTTTCAGCATCAGGAAGAAATTCTACTGTATGCTCAGCTGCGTAACGTTGAGCAATTGGAAGCGGCTTCGCTTCAAGCGGTACAGATTATTCATGATCAGCTTCATCAGAACTACTCCGTGATTCAACGTATACAACACTATATAAAAAAGCATATAAACGAACCGATCACAAGAGAGCAGCTAGCGAATTTCGTGCATCTTAATCCTGCTTACCTATCACGCCTGTTCAAACGCGAGGTAGGAGAATCAATAACGGATTACATATTGCATGTCCGGATGTCTTTAGCCAGAGATTTGATATCGACCACATCTATCCCCATCTCCGATGTAGCCAAAACGTTCGGCTATCATAACTTTTCACATTTTTCTAAAATGTTCCGAAAGGTATACCATGTTACTCCTCAAGAGTTTAGAATTCAGTCCAATCCTAACCCTAGATAAGTAGAAAGCAACTGCTTGACTATCGACTTTACCATTATGGAGTTATGGACCAGAAAGAGAAGAAGACGATTCTATAAAAGCTATGAATGCTGTGAATTTAATACAAGACTACGTGAGGGAGAAGGCATGTAAGTGATCACACGGTTGTTACCTTAAAAGAAAGAATGAGCTAGATGAACAAACGAAATGAGCTTAATAGCAAAGAAACTGACTCTCATCCTTGTTATATTAATTCGTAAACACGGCAATAAGACGCATTAACGGACAAATACAGCGCACAGCATCTTATTACGGACGGTTAAATCGGTCAAGCTGGATGACTTAGATCTAAAGACTTCTCTCCAGCATGGTTCCAAATAGTGAACCAGGGCCTCTTCCCATTCCAGTTCGCATGCTCATGTATCCATCTCTTTTAATTCGTTGATCTGGTTCTCCGTAATCTGGTCCAGCAGATCAAAGCTCTTTTCAAGGATTCTTGTGTTTTTAGAATTCTTCGGTCTACTTTTGCCATGTCATCGTTCCTCCATGGTATCTATCCGATATCGCCACATTGATACTGCCGATTTTTAATATGAGAGGTTGAGGAACTACTTGATGAACAAACTATGTTATGCTGGATACAACATAGTACGTTCATTTCAAGAAAGGGGTTTAAACTGCCATGTGCCGAAATATCAAGACCTTATTCAATTTCGACCCGCCTGCGACGGATAAAGAAATTCAGGCTGCAGCGCTACAATTCGTAAGGAAGCTCTCGGGCTTTAACCGTCCTTCCAAAGCGAACGAAGCGGCGTTTAACCAAGCGGTGCAAGAGTTTACCGTCGTTGCACGGCAGCTGCTGGATTCTCTGGTGACTCAAGCCGAACCCCGCAATCGAGAGGTCGAGATCGCTCGTGCCCGGGCACGATCCGCTAAGCGATTCGGGGAATCCTAAGCGGGTATAGACGGAATCCTATTCGAGATCAATCAAGTATTGAATGGGTGGGGGATTGTTATCAAGTTCTTGTCATCCGACATTTGTCGAGGGACAAGAACTTGGACCCATAGAAAGTCGCTAATTTAGCGGCTTTTTTGTTTTATCGTTACAATTTCTTGTTCCGAGTCGAGGACAGATCTTGTGCCGATTGCCAAATTTGATGAATGTCTATTAATGAAGAAACAGCGAAGGTCTTTAGGCAAAGTTTGGCAACAGTGGATTTTACCCCAAGAGCAAACCACCCGTTGGACGGGTGGTCAGGATTTAAGGAATCAGGCTTTTGTTCTCATCTGAGGATAAGAACTTGATTCCTTTTGCTATAAAGATAGAACATACATTTGGAACAGGCAGCTCTAAGAACTTCAGACAAACACAAACGCCTTCTTTCCTGTGTTTGGGAAAGGCACTTAAGAGGTGATGTAATCTTCACCTAGCTTCGGTATTCTTTAAAAGAAACTTAATTTTTATTCAAAACTTGATCTAACCAGGTGAACATGCGGTGATTAGCCAATTTCAATGCTCCAAAATGGCAATGTTCTTCAGCAGAATCTTCTGCAGTAAATTTCATGTATGTTTTGGAACCCTTTAAAGATTGGAATAATCGTTCAGGTTGTCCTGCAAAGGCATGATCATGCTCAGCTTCGCACACGAGTACCGGGCACATGATTTGCTCAGCAACACCCTCTAAGGTAAAGGGTTCAGTTTTGCGTACGAGTTCTTCTACATTCGTTGCTAGGAACGTGAACTGTCCATTTTCAATTCCCCATCGAGTGCCTGTATCTTTGGCCATAATCGACGCGATTAAGTTCTCCGTCTCTGGTGAACTTAAATCGGATTTGTCACTTGTATTTATACCCAACGCCTCAGCCAGTGCCCCCACTTGAAAGGAGAATAAACCGTCATTTGCTATGCATGCAGCAAGTCTGTGTTCATAAGCAGCCGCGCGCGGAGCCAAATACCCACCTAAACTAATACCCATTAACGCTATTTTGTCAGAGATGACTTCTGGGCGCTTGGTCAGGTAATCGACCACTGGAGTTACAGCAGCCTCCCAGTCATGCCTGAATGGAATTCGCTGCTCGCGGATAACAGATCCTTGTCCAGGACCCTCGAAAACCATGCAATGATAGCCTCTTTCTAAAGCAGAGCTAACGACTTGAAAATAAAGCTCTTCTGCAGTGGAATCATATCCACCGTGAACAATCAGGACAGGCCCGGGCTGATCCCCGGCTAAATATAAGTAACCCGGCAGCTCTGTATCTTCATAAGGAATCGAAACAATTTCCCAATGATGATCAAGCAAAGAAAGCGCCTGTCTGAATGTGCTGCGGCTCAGGCTCCATGTTTCAAGAATACGCTTATCCTCCGGATTACCATGGAGAAAAAATTCAGCAGTACGGTAATAATTAGATGCACGTAAGTAGAATTCTCTCGCGCTGGTCTTATTGCCTTGCTTGCTGCTCTCTTCAGCTTCCCGATGAACCCGGATTGCTGTCTTAAGCCATTCCTCATACCAGCTTTCAAAATTGCCTTCCTCGATTCGATAAGCGGTAGATAGGCATTCGCCTACGTCCGCTCCACCAAAAGCTGCGTAACCCATTGTACGAAGTAATTCGAACGAAAAAGTCTGATCATCGAAAATAAGTTTCATGATTAGTACACTCCTTACATGTGTTATGTTTAACCTATTTAAGAATCCTAGCTCATTTCATTCATTGTGTCAACATTGTTTTATGTTATAATTAACCTATACCTTAAAAGACTGGACTCGAACACAGAGATAGAGAGGAGAAGGAGAACTTCATGAATAATATTCAATACACCATATTAGGATTGTTGGCACGAGAACCGTTAAGCGGATATGAAATGAAGCAGCAGATCAACAACAGAATTACCCATTTCTACAAAATTAATAATAATCAGCTGTATCCATCTCTTTCGAAACTAGAGGAAGCCGGCTTTATTGAACTACAAGCCATTGAACAAGAGTCTTATCGTCCTCCCCGAAAAATTTACAGAATTACGCCTAGTGGCATTGACGCCTTAAAGTCTTGGGTGTTAGAGCTTCCTAAAGTTGGTGATACAGATACCTTTCTGTTGAAACAATACAGTTCTTGGTTAGTAAGTCCAGATGCATTGATTGATCTGATACGGAAGAAAAAAGAACAACATGAACACATGCTGAAGGATTATAAGGAGAGAGTCTCGTCTTTTCAAGAACAGAACCCTGACGTCAATCATCCTTTATTCTCTACAATTTCTGTTATAAAAATGGGAATTCATTTCGAGGAGGCGGGTATACTCTGGTGTAATAGCATGCATGAGGTGTTGAAGCAGCATACACTTGCCAATAGAGTAGACACCTAGAATACAGGTAAGCACATATTGTAATAAATATTAGATATTAATCTAATCGGTAATCGGGCCATGTTCTTATCCTTTTAAGCAATCGGTATAAGTTTCATTCTTCTTTATAGAATAGATCTACGGAAGGAAAAGCGTTTGAACGCGGAAACCCTATAGGAATTCATCTTTCGTGTATCCTCTGGAACGCTTGTTCCAATGAATGGGTTAGTGGCCAAAATTGAGTGGTTTGAAAGGGGTCTTATGGTTAGCTAGACGGATAAATATGGAAGTTTTTAAAATGCCATGTGCCGAAATATCAAACGGGGAACGATAGTTAAATAAAAAAAAGTAGGCAACTGATCAGAGTGATCAGTTGCCTTTTTAAGCTAACCGGTAGGATAGATTAACTCAATTACTCTGGCTTGTACCAACAGAATCCTATGAAAGTCAAGAAGGGTGGGGAATGTTATCAAGTTCTTGTCATCCGACATGAGTGTCGGAGTATAAGAACATGTTCCCATTGCCGATTTGATGAATATCTAAGTGGATGTGGTGGGTCTTTTGTCTTGTGAGTGACTGAAACTTCTGAAGGCTGGTTTATGGTCAAAATTGATCGAAAGTATATCAACTAGAACTGTGAACCCGTTAGTAAACACTTTAGCAAAGAAATGGAGAGGATAGTGAATATGATTTTTGGATCAAAGAACGAGGAATCATATGCCGAGAACCGTATCACAAATAGAGGCAATACACTTTTCTTAAGAAAAACTTGTAGAATCTGTATTTACAGATGAGGGCCCTTAAGAGTAGGTTAGGTCAGCCTTTATGGATTTGGTTTGAATGACAGACTCATTGTTTAAAATAGGGCGTAATCCCTCTTGAATATAGGTTCTCCACTAACTTGAAAAATTCTTCTGACGATAAATCCTTTTGACGCTGAAGCCAAAGACGAAATAAAGAAAGGGAAGTTGCCAGGTAAAACTCAATTAAATATGGCGTTAAGGAATGGTTTTGGGGAACGTTTAATTCTAATTGATCCAAAGTGATTTCTTTTTTTAAGCGTTTTAAAAAACGGGCACTTCCATAATCACCCAAAAGGGCATTAAGAACCAGGAGATGTTCTCTTTTGTCCAGACAATAGAGCGTATCTTGAACCGTATGTATCGATAGCTCTTTATTCGCCAATTCTTTTTTTATGTCATTCAACAAGTCATTTTCAACAGAGTCTAACAATTCGTAAATGTCAGTAAAGTATTGATAAAAGGTGCTCCGGTTATATCCTGACTTATTCGCAATTTCCTGAACCGAAATTTTCTCAATCGGCTTTTGGCTATATAACTCACAAAAAACTTCTATGAACTTTTGTCTTGTTTTCTCCGTTATTTGGGGTTGCTTTTTCATGTTTCCCTCCTACTAGCGAATAAGATTATCATCCGACAAATCATAAAAAACTGATGGTTGATCAAGGAATAATAAAGATTTATGATCACATCATACAACATGTTGTCTGATAATTAAAAGGAAATGATAATAAGTAGGAGTGGTTTTAATGTCAGCAAAACAAGATAGAATTTTAATTTTTGGTGCAGGTGTTATCGGGAGCATGTACGCAATTAAGCTCATTGAAGCAGGGTTTGACGTTACCCTGTTTGCACGTTCTAATAGATTTAAATCATTAAGAGAAAATGGCCTGCAATATAAGGATAAAGGTACGGTTAAATCGATACAAGTGAATGTCATTGATACGCTCGAAAATGACGATGTATACGATTTTATTTTCGTTACCGTTCGTTATGATCGGTCCGAATCAGCGTTGTTAGCGCTAAAAGATAATCAAAGCAAAAATATAGTTACGATGACTAATAATTCAATTGGATTTTCTTCGTGGCTGGATATCGTAGGGAATAGACTTTTACCGGCTTTTCCCGGCTTCGGCGGACAGATTAAAGATGGAATATTGCATCCTCGATCTCTACCAAAGATTATAGTGGCAACTGCATTTGGAGAAATTAATGGTGTAGTAACAGAACGCATAAAAAACCTCGCAAAATTATTTAAAATAGCAAAGCTTCCCTACGTTATTAAAAAAGATATGCAAGCGTATCTAATTACACATTCCGTATCAGACATTGCCATGATGGGCGTTTTGTATTCTGAGAATAAGATAATGGACAAAAAAACAGCCAGAACCAGAAAGACGGCACGCAAAATAACAGTCACTTTAAGAGCGTATCTAAGGGCAATACAAAAAGCTGGCGTTTCAATTGATCCACCCATGCTTAAAATGGTGCTTAAATTTCCAAACTTATTTTTGGATCTTTTCTTTATGACATGGCTACGAACTAAAATGGTTAGTGATATGATGTTGCCGGATTTTTCGAATAATGCTAACAATGAGATTATGCAGCTGAGTAATGATTTAATGAAATTTTTAAGTCAAAATGATATCAAATCGGAAATACATGTTCAGTAATTGGGCATTAGTCTGAATATAAAATCGAAATATATAGTTTTTTCGTAGCATCCTTGACTAAACTAATGGGAAATCGACAATTGAACAACAACATTTCGGCGGGCATACATGCGTTTGTTAAAGAGTAAAAAGGCCCTCAGAGGATCATAAATCTTCTGAGGGCCTTTTTCGTATTTCAGGCTGCAGTTTTGCAGGCTACTCATTTTTTGTTGAGCTATTTTAAGAATTGATGAATTAGCTCACTGATCTCTTTCGCATGTGTTTCGAGAGCAAAATGCCCCGTATCAAGTAAATAGACTTCCGCTGATAGAATATCCCGCATATAAGCTTCAGCTCCAGCGGGGAGGAACGTGAAGTTTTTCGGTCGAGCCTTGAACCAGAGAAGCCACTCCATTGTTAGGAGTGGCTTTTGTTATTAGCTGATGTATATGTTGCTGTCGAACCGTATTTTGTGCTTGATCATTATCGTGAACCGTAACACAAGGTGGTTATGACTGATTACTTTGTGCATCGGAACACAACGAGCCAGAAGAAACTTCTAAAACTGTGGATACCTGAAACTTCAATGATAATTCTTGAGTTAATGTCAAGAGCGATAATCATCGTAGCTTCAGTTGTCCTTCTTCGTGAATTGGAATGAGTATGCAGTTTCACAGACCGTGCATGTATTGCACCAGACTCCAATAGGAATCTTAGGAACCTCAAAACCAGTTATGATGCTGTCGAGGGACAAAAACTTGGCTATTTATCCGATTAGATGAATGCTTAATGTAACTCAATATTAGATACCTTTACTTGGTAGTCCAACGTAGCTAACCCTATCCTTAGACACACAATATGGTCGTATTCGTTCGGAAACAGGCCCAGACTCACGGATTGTCTTTATTGCCATTACTTGCGATCAGATGTTCTGACCACCCGAGACTTCGATTCTCTGTGCATTAACCCAGTGATTGTCGGATCCAAGTAGGTTGGCGACTACAGGACCGATATCCTCGGGTACGCCGACTCGACCAAGGGCAGTCATCGAGGCAAACGTGTCATTGTAAGCAGGTATGTCGCGTACAGAACCTCCTAAAAAATCGGTTTCGATTGCTCCAGGTGCAATCGTATTAGCGGTAATGCCTCGGTGACCAAGTTCCTTGGCCAAATAGAGGGTTAGAATCTCAACCGCGCCCTTTGCGGCAGAATAGGCGGAGAATCCAGGAAAAGAAACGCGAGTGAGTCCCGTTGAAAAGTTCACAATACGACCACCATCTGAAAGAAGCGGCAGAAGGGCCTGAGTCAAGAAAAATACGCCTTTGACATGCACATTAAACAGGCTGTCGAACTGAGCTTCTGTAGTCTCGGCATAGTCTATCATTTCTCCGTGGCCGGCATTATTCACCAAATGATTGAAAGTGGCACGATCCCAAGTAGACCGCAGGGTCGAACGAACTGTCTCAACAAAGGCCGTAAAGCTGGATATATTTCCAACATCAAGTTGTAATGCCACTGCTTTACGACCCAGAGATTCGATTTCAGCAACAACAGACTTTGCTTCTTCTGCTTGGCTACGATAGGTCAGGATGACATCACCACCATGACGCGCAATACTGATGGCAGTATTGCGACCAAGTCCACGGCTACCACCAGTGACGATTGAGATATTTTTCATTGTAACTTCATCCTTCCAGAGTTCATTTATAATTACAGTGTTATCATAGATTATAAAGTTCACTTTAAGTCAAGACTTTTTTCTCTGAAAAAGTGTATAATAAAAACCGTAAAATACTTGGATTAATCATATATTTCTCATCTTTTATAGTGTAAATTTGGATTTATTAATTAGATATGCCAAAAAAGCAATTAAAGTTCACTTTAATAGGAGGCGAAGAGTTTTATTTATGTTGACTATAAGGGAAGTTACTGAATTGACAGGAATAGCGGCTCCCACACTTCGATACTATGAAAAGGAGGGGCTGCTTCCACATGTGAGGAGAAATGAAAATGGGAAGCGATTATATGACGAAGATGATTTAAGCTGGATTCACTTCGTTACTGCGCTTAGAGCAACAGGAATGCCGATTTCTCAAATTCAGAAGTATGTATACTTGTATAAAGAAGGGGATTCGACGATTTCGGAACGAAAAATGATGATGCTGCAACATAAAAAAGAAATTGAGAAGAGCATAAGGGAACTGTATTTTAACTTGGATAAAATAAACTATAAACTTGCTCTATATGATGTAATTGAATCACAGATTGAACGAACTAACATCAAAATTTGATTATGCCAAATACAAAGTCGCTAATTTAGCGACTTTGTATTTTTATATAATTGTATTGACTCAAACATACATTTCCAAATAGCCATACCTACACGATACTGTCAAAGATTGATGCCGATAATGCCCATTACTTCAGATGATTCACAAAGAGAGCTCTCCGTAAGAAAACCAGGTTGGCCCGTTCGCTTTTCCCGCTCTCTTGTGAGAAGGAAGATAATTTTGTAGCAGGGGTGTCCATGGGAGGCTACGGTGCTTTCAAATGGGCTTTGCAGCAAACCGGGGATGTTTACCTCTGCTGGAAGCTTTTCCGGAGAGCTTGATATAGCGTTCCGAACCCGAGATTATGAAGCGGAGTCTCCTGTCGGCAGAGATGTTCAGGCCATTTATGGAAACCTTACGGTTGCAGGCTCGGATAATGATTTATTGGCGCTTTTGGGCCGCCAGCTGACAGGTATAAATCTTCCCTTGCTGTATCAATATTGCGGTACGGGGGATTTTTTGTATGCTCACAATGTTACATTCCGTAATGCATGTCAAAACCATGGACGCGAACTTCATTATATAGAAGAATCAGGTGATCACACTTGGCCTTACTGGGACCGGGCGGTTGAAAATTATTTGAAATGGCTGGCAGGAAAGAACCTGCTGTAGAAATGATCAAAATTGGGCTAGGAATTTATCAATTCGCCGAGGGTTTGTACACTCAAACTTATATCGAAGAAGAATTGGTTGCCAATGTTACGACGTTTATCGGCTTTATCCAAGGCAACTCATCCGTGTTGGGCGTCGTCGTTCTCTCATTCGCCATAGGTATTGGCCTTCTCGAAAACTCATTGCCCACGCCTGATCGGCGAGGAGAGCCGTCCCCCGGCGACCAGATCGAAATCCTCTTTTAGGAATTAAGTTGCTTAAAGTAGAAACTTACGCATTTTCGTTGTATGATTCACGTAATAAACGTTAACAAGTTTTAATTCGAATTTTCGAGGGTGATTTTCATCAAAATTTTCATCGAAGTAATAGACCATACAGAAGAAGAGGAGATCCGCATCAGGTGTCACCAAGTAGACGAAGAAATACATGAGCTCGTTAATAAATTAAAAACCGAAACACTCATTATACTTGGTTATCATGAGGATAAGATCAGCCGCATTAAAATTAGTGATATTTATTATTTTGAAGCTGTTGACGGAAAAGTGTTTGCGTATTGTAAGAACAATGTTCATGAAGTCAAACAAAAGCTTTATGAATTGGAGGAACTTTGCAAAGAGATACATTGTTTTCGCGCCTCCAAATCCACTATTCTAAATATAGCCAAGATTTCCAGTATTCATCCGTCGATCAGCGGCCGTTTTCAAGCATTATTGGATAACGGGGAAAAGGTAGTCATCTCACGGCAGTATGTGCCAATACTTAAACATATGCTTGGATTATAAAAGGAGGGACTATATGAAGTATTTCGAGCTCATAAAAGAAATGCTTAGAGATTTCTTAATTATATTTGCCTCTATCATTATAATCATCGCTATTTTGCGGCAAATCTATGCTCCAGAAGCAAGTTTCGAATTAAATACGATTTTTACAATTATGGCTTTCTCTTTTCTGGGTGCTTTGACCGGAATCATTTTATATACGCCGCATGCGATTAGCGAGAATAAAATGCGCCTTCGAATGATTTTTCATTTCCTTTTTCTGGAGACTCTATTAATTTCTCTGGCTGTCCTATTGAATCTCGTATATGGCACTTTCGACATACTATTATTGGCTTTGGAAATTGCCGTAGTTTACGCTATCGTTCGCCTGTTGACGTATAAGAAGGACAAAAAGGAAGCTCAAAAGATCAATGAAAGACTAAAAACATTTAAACACGAGGTTTAGAATATATACACAAACCGCTCCTAAATAAAGTCATATTCGCAGCGTGAGAACAATTCTTTGCGTTGTTTTTTACAACCTATTGGCTCTCAGCTACAGCTTGTCGTTTATGCGTATACACCCGCTCTTCCATTTATTATGATGAACTCATAAAAAGTTGGAGGAGGAGCAGAGAAGTCTTATGGAGATTTTAATACTTGTTGTTACGTTGGTCTTCGAGCTGGCAATTGCCGTTTATTCCATTGTAACCAAGCAAAGCCGCAGCAAGATAAAGAGTTGGACGAGAATCGCAATGTTTATAGTATTCATGATACTGAGCGTGGGTAAAGTTGTCGTATGGGAGTACACTTGGGGACTGTTTGCAGGCTTGCTCTTTATATTAGCGTTCAAGGAAATGGTTGCACTCCTGCGCAATCAAACACACCACACTCCGCGTTACAAAGTTTTTTCTCCGATATGGAAATTCCTCTTGTTAGCACCGACCGTCGTCGTTACCCTTGTTCCTGTTTTACTTTTTCCACAGCATAGGCTGCCGCAAGTGACAGGTCCGTATCCAGTGGCGACCGCCACTTACAGCTATGCGGACAAGAATCGTATCGAAGAGTTTACGGATCAGAAAGACAATCGGTTTGTTAACGTGGAATTTTGGTATCCTGAACAGGCAGACGGAACCTATCCTTTGCTTGTGTTCTCCCATGGAGCATTCGGTATTAAAACAAGCAATACTTCTACCTTTACGGAACTTGCGAGCCACGGTTATGTCGTCGTTTCGATTGACCATCCTTATCATTCTTTTTATACCGTTTCGGAGGATGGAAAGGTCGTGACGATTAATCCCATGTACATGCAAGAAGTCAACAATGCAAATAAAGGGGTTTATTCGCTTGGTGAGTTTTTCGAGCTTACTCAAAAATGGATGAAATTGCGAACGGATGATATGGATTTTGTGATGGATACGATTCTGGAACAAGCCGAGCAAAAAAAAGATTCTGTATATAAACGCATCGATACACAGAAAATAGGTGTGTTCGGTCATTCTATGGGGGGTGCCGCAAGCATAGCACTGAGCAGAGAACGCGATGACATTGACGCCGTAGTAAATATAGATGCTCCGTTCTTTAGCGAGCTTGTGTATGATAAAGTTACAAACGAATTAAAAGCAAAATCCGAAGCTTATACCATCCCGCTTCTTAACGTTTATTCGGATGATGTGTGGATACAGCTCGACAGCAGTTCTTCGTATATCGCGAATAGAATTTCGAATGAAAATTTTAAAGGTGCATACACCGTTCATTTTAAAGGCGCAAAACATTTAAGTTTAACCGATCTGCCTTTATTCTCGCCTATATTGGCAAACCTGTTGCAACAAGGCAGAAAAGCAGATATCGATAAATATTACGCGATTGAAACACAAAATGAGCTTATCCTTCGTTTTTTTGACTATGCTCTAAAGAATCAAGGTCAGTTTGCTCCAAAAGCGACGTATTGAGTATCTGTTCTCTAAGTTAGAAAGAAGAACCTGTAGATTGAACCGTATTGATGTAAGGGGATGATATGGAGAAATTTTCAAAAAAGATAAGAATGAGTGTGAAGAAATGATAACAGAACATCGGATACCGCATGGAAATAAATTATTGGGGGTGTTACTTCAAGGAGTCTTAAATATTGATTTGCTGGAGTGATAGGTGCTATCGTTTAGCTTGTAATTAGTTTCCCTTTTTCATTTTGGTCGTATGTTCATACCGTCGCTCAGCAACGATTCCGACACAAAGCTGTCGATTCGAGCGTCATACTCAGCCCATGCATAATCCTTGTTCTCTATGATCAACTTTGGGATCGGCCATGAATCGATCGCCGCGCGTACGAATGCCTGACTTGCGCTCCACACCTCGCCAGCCTGAACGATATCTTCGTCCGATTGAAAGGAGACTGGTCCCCATTTGTTGCCGCGAATACCGCATATGTACCGCCACTGCCCTTCGACATCGGTGTGGTAATAGTAGATCAGGTGAGGGTTCAGCGGCATCAACAACAGTTGCAACGACTCGGTAAAGCTTTGGAGCTGAGCGATATTCATGCCTTGCAGATGCGAAACGCTGACAATGTCCTGGAAAAGGACGCTTTCTATAATGGCGATGTCTTCGGAGCTGCTTAATTGCTCTTCGACGAACCGGCTGTACCGGTCAACTAGCTGCCGGATGAAGGCGTCAGCGCCTTCATCCGTATTCAACGCATAGTACTGCTCCATGGGCGGCAGCAAAGGGTGATTTTCTGCCTGCTCGAGCAAGCATCTTGCGCCTTTGCCTTGTGATGTCAACCGGTTATAAATGCGGGTCGCCGTCGTCGTTTTGCCGGAGCCGGGGATACCGTCGATAATAAGCAATCGTTTCGAAGAATGGATTGATGTTGAGTGTCGTTTTTCGTTCATGGTTGTTTAGCATGCCTCCTTTGGTCAGTAAATCGATTATACTTTCGACGTTTGGGAGAAATATCCTTTCATCGAAGGGGCCGAAATATCTTATTGACCAATATCCGCCGAAGTGATACATAATATGGACTAACTAATAGAGAGAATGATGAATAGATGCTCGGTCGGTTTTTATTTTGGAAACACGAATTCTAACCGGAAAGAAATAAAATTAGAGACACTTGAACTATTAACAATTCGCGAAGTGGATTATCAACTTGGGAATAAGAAACTTACGATAAATCGCAAATTATCCTCGCTAAAATCTTTATTTGGTTATCTTCAGAATAAGGCTGAAACAAGCGATCTGAAGCCTTATATTCAAAGAAATGTAATGGCCAAAATGGACTTAAATGCTATCAAGGAAAGCCAAGAAACTATTGCAAACCGTATAGAAGGGAAAATTCTTAGAGAAGATGATTTTGATTTATTCCGGAGATTTATTGCTTATGACTTTGGCGAGAAATTCAAAGATAACAAGAGAATATACAATTTTCATCAGTTTAATCGAGAACGTGATACAGCAATAGTTTCACTTATATTGGGTTCAGGTCTAAGATTATCTGAGGTTGCAGGCATTAATATGGATGATCTGGATATAAAAAAGGCATTAGTCCGTGTTATACGCAAGGGTGACAAAGAACAATATGTACACTTTAGTAAGCAGGCTTTAATGGATCTAGAAAGCTATCTGAAAATTAGGGAAACGCGTTATAAACCAGAAAAATTAGATAACTGAAAAGTACTCAGCAGCTTTTGGAAAGCCAACATTAAAAGTTCATCCACTTAGACATTCCTTTGCAACACAATATCATTTAGAAAATAACGATGTACCCAGATTGAAGAATCAGTTAGGACATTCATCAATTCAAGCAACAATGATATACACACACTTAACTGATGAAGAAATTCGTAATGCATTAGATAACATTGTACGGTGAAAAAGAATTGTGTATAGATCGAAAAATATTTCATCGAGTAATTACCAACCACGAAATTCGCAATAATCCCCTCTTTATTTCAAACAATAAATTATTAATTTCTCTTGTTTCAAACAGACTTTATCCCATTGATACCGATTTATATTGTCTGAATCAATTTATATCCAAAAAGAAAATCAAAGTAAGTCAACTCAGAAATCTAATGTCTGATACAATTTTGCAGACAAGAATTATGGAAGCAGTAAGTTGGCTCATATTTAAAGGAGAAATGACGACAGGCGGCTTATTTAAGGCTGCCGCAATTCTAATACAGTAGCCACTTTAAAGGCTGTACATACGTTATGGCTGTTTCCATACACGAAAGAAAGCAGTGGGATTCACCTCCAAACACGCCATAAATAGAATACAGAAATAGCAAGGGTGGGTTCTATGTAGTCTGAAGAGGATGTCTTTGACGCTCATCAGTGAAACAAAAATCCCCTTTTATTCTTCTAATGACACAAACATATACATGTATGAATGCAAGATGTTGACTCGTTCAACACATGGCGAGTTAGGTCAACATGAATGAATCCCAGATTGTAATCGAAACGGCTGCTGAGCACTGGGCGACAAAAACAACTTAAAGGCTGGACAGACAAGTCGGCCCACTGGTACGGGGATCCGAGCCTTAGACAAGAACCAAATTCAAGCAAAGAACGCACGACTCGACTTATACGATGAACCTATACGCAAGCTTATCCAAGTAAAAAAACCTCAAAAGTGACAAAAATAGTAGAATTCTGTCATATTAATACATTGGATAAAATAGTATATTTGTTGATATGAGTCTATATAAGTATAGATTTGGATATTCTGAGAGATCGAAGATTAGAGACGTATGGAGG
This sequence comes from Paenibacillus solani, assembly GCF_001277345.1. GTDB lineage: Bacteria > Bacillota > Bacilli > Paenibacillales > Paenibacillaceae > Paenibacillus_AQ > Paenibacillus_AQ solani. The sequence continues at coordinate 2,014,982 of NZ_LIUT01000001.1, read as the reverse complement.
AAAATCACTTGAGTATCATTGATAGCTCATTGTTTTATAGTTTTATTAGCTGCAGAAAAGGACAATATTTCCAAAACCTGTCTCACACTGTAGACGTTACCCCTTTTTTCTGGAATTCCTTTGAAGATATCAAGGAAATCTACGAGCATATTATTGAGCAAGGGGGAAGCGGATGGACCTATCCATGGAATACGAATCCGATATCCCCGCAGGCGGGGGTTCATGAAGTTGTTGAACCATTCGTCACTTTTGAAGAAGCAAAGAATGAGATTGATTGTTTACTAAGCCAAAACAAACATATTTTTATCTACATTCGGAATCGTTTTGTTCCCCATATGGTTCTAACTGGCAGTGAGCTGGAAGGTACACATTCGATAACTCTAATTTCTCACGATGCCGGTGAGAACATCTATAGAGTGTGGGATTACCCTTTTGATAAAGAGTACGAACTACACATCATTCAGGAAGCTTGCAATCATTCAACCATTAAAGAATTTAGTTATATTACAATCGACAAAAACGAATATGATAGGTTTCAACAAAATACCAAAAATGACTTTAAACAATGGATGCTGAATAGCGACGGCAACTTCCATTATTATGAACGTTTACGAAAGGTAATGAGTGACAGCTGCCCGGCGGCGAAAACATTAATATCGTTTTTTGGGGTTGTAGCATTATCTAGAAAAATGCTCTCTCAGTATATCGAAAAAGAAGAGTACTCCCGCATACATTTTGAAAGATTGCTGCGCATCTCTAATCTGGCCGAAATCATCAAGCAAAAATTGGTCAGGCTTTCCGTTTCCGAGAATTACAATATTGAAAAGATCTTAACGAATATTGAAGAACTTCAAAAAATGGAGCATGAGTTTTTAGAAGAATTCAAGCGTGAATTGGCTACCGGGATTGAAACGGACTATAAGTCCATAAAGCCGGCAGCACCGGCACAAATAAATGTAAAACATCTAACGGATACGAGTGCATGGCTCACTTGGGATAATAGCCGCGGCGAAATTGAGATGTTAAAATATAACATTTATGTGGATCATACTTTTTATGGAACTTGTGCCGCCGATAACATTATCATCGGAAATCTCTCTCCGGACAGCGTTTATTCCATAAGTATCGAAAGTGTAAATAAATGGAATCAGAGCAGCACTGAAAGAGCTAGCGTGCAAGTTAAGACGACGCCATTGTTAGAAGAGGGCAATCTTTCACGGTATAAGCCTGTATATGCATCGTCGGAGGAAAATGATCTGTTCGTGGCTGCGAACACGGTAGACCAGCAAGGGGCTACCCGCTGGAGCAGTTTGCACAACGATTCAGAATGGATTTATGTTGATCTTGGGCGAGTGAAAAAATTTTCTCGTGTTTTATTAAATTGGGAAAATGCTTGCGCTGCAGAATATAAATTGCAAACCTCCAACGATGGAGAAAAGTGGAATGACATTTACCATAATCAAAACGGTAAAGCGGGAATTATTGAAATTAACCTCGCAGAGGCTTCTGCCAGATATATAAAAGTGTTAGGAATACGCAGAGCCTCGGTATATGGCTATTCGCTATGGGAGATATCCGTATTCTGAACTTCGTGAGAAACAGAGGAACTATCATTTTATAGTGGAGGATTCCTATTTATGAGTGCATCAACAGCATGCATACCGCAGTTATTCGAAGAAATAGTGTCGCATTATCCAGATCGGAAAGCTGTACAGTTTGATAAACAGTCCATGTCTTATCAAGAGTTAAATGATGAAGCAAATAAAGTAGCGGGAAAGCTGCTGGAGATCGGTGTAAAGCCTCAGCAATGTGTCGGGGTATTCATAGAGAGATCCTTTCAGTTGATCTCGTCTATACTCGGCATACTAAAAAACAGGGCGGTTTATGTTCCATTTTCTGTAGAATATCCGGAAGAGCGAGTCAGATACATAATCGAAGATGCTGGAATCCAGATCGTGATTACGCAAGAGAACTTAATGCCCATGTTTGAAAACATAACAGGGCTTACCGTGTTGAATATAAACGACATAGGGCAATACCATCCATTGTCTGACCATAAAATAGAGCAACAATCCTACAATGCCGACGATACTGCCTATGTTTTGTATACTTCGGGCACGACTGGCTATCCAAAAGGCGTGGCTATCCAGCATTCAGGCATTTGCAACCGGCTCTTATGGATGAAAGAAACTTATCAATTACAACCCCATGAAGTTTTGCTTCACAAGGCTCCGATTGGCTTTGACGTATCGATATGCGAAATATTTTATCCTTTGACAAGCGGGGCTGTATTGGCTGTCGCTAAACCGGACAGCAATAAAAATATTCGCAAGCTGATTTCAGAGATCAAAGAAAACCAAGTGACCATGGTTCATTTTATTCCGCCTTTGCTTGACCTCTTTTTGGATTATATTAAACCCGGGGATTGCGAGTCTTTAAGAATACTTGTGTGCGGCGGGGAGAAATGGTCATTTTCTCTTGGGGAAAAGACATTGGGAAAACTAAATGTAGAGCTTTACAACGGCTACGGTCCCACGGAAACGTCAGTCGGTGTCGCTTACTGGAAATTTGACGGCATGTATCCTGATCGGCTCGTTCCAATTGGAAAACCAATTGCGAACACAAAATTTTATGTTTTGAATGAACAGCTCGACTATGTGAAGGAAGGCGAGATTGGAGAACTATGCATATCTGGCATTTGTCTGTCTAGCGGATACCTGAATAAGCCGGATGTAACCAATTTGAAATTCGTTTCTAATCCCCATAACCATGACAATGCGCCATTGTATGCTAGATTATACCGATCGGGAGATCTGGTTCGTCAACTGGAAGATGGCAATATCGTATACGTTGGCCGGACAGACGGGCAAGTGAAGCTTCGCGGAATGAGATTAGAGCTGGGAGAGGTCGAAAACGCTCTGCTGGCTAATGAAGCTGTCTCTGCGGCAGTTGTTTTGTACCATGAGTCTGGCGGGAGGGCTTTTTTATCCGGTCATGTTGTGCTTTCAAATGGGGATCATGGCCCAAATGAAGAACAGCTCAAGGCTCAACTAAAGGAAAAGCTTCCTGATTATATGATCCCGAATTCGTTAACTCTATACAGCAGATTTCCGACGACACTAAATGGGAAAACCGACAAGGAACAATTGAAGCTGCTGGCTGAACAATGATTATTTAAGCAGACCCTAATATTTTTAGAATAGGTGGAGAACTTTTATGAATACACAAATTAACGCTCAAGCTATTACCGATTCAGTAACGCGCATTGTCAATCAGCATCTTCAATCAAGCACAGAAATCAAGCAAACGGACTCCTTAAAAGAACGAGGCATGGATTCTATTGTGTGCATGCGAATTATAGTGGAGCTGGAAAACGAGTTCAATATTGAGATTGAAGATGAAGATTTGCTTATTGAAAACTACGAAAATATTAATACGATTACGGAATTAATGAGCAGATTGGTAGCTAAGATTTAAATTTTTGGAGGGGTTCAATTGCAATCGGTTTTGCTTCCGCTAGGCGCGCCGTTATCAAAAGCTTATTCTCATAACGCTTATCAGCTGGCTATTCTGGCGTGCAAAAAAGAAACGCGAACATGGGTTTTTATGAATTACATCAACCTGGTATCGGAAATAGGAAACCGCAATGATCCCATTGCTTTCTATTTGCCGGACTATTCGGGCTGCAATTGGAGCAGTTTGACACCGTGGTTTGAATATAGCGTATTTACGAGAGATTTTATTAGACAATGCAACCTGAGTTTTAAGGGGCTTGTCAAACATGCAATCTTTAATCAGAACTATATTTTTTTATATGTAAATGAGAAATATATACCGGGAACAGCATGGCATGCCAAAGGCATGGATTTTAATCATAACCTCCTGCTCCATGGGTACGACGAGGCGACGGATGAAGTATCTTTTCTCATCTACGATACGAATAGATCATTAACTGTAAGAAGCATACCTGTAAATGAACTGGAAATGGCGTTTTACGATAATACGTACAGTTGTGAAAGAAACGAAAATAGAATGTATTTTCTTAAGTTGCGTGAGGATTCCAATTTTAAGCTGAGCTTTGATCTTGACTATGTGATTGAGCAATTGCTGAATTACCAGAGCGGGAAGCAGGCGATTTGTAACGTGATGGATTATCACGCGGACTGCAAGTACAGCTATGGTTTGGCCGCTTATGATCGCATGATCGACCATTTAAACCAGTTGCTTCAAGATCCTGTTGCCAAGCTGCAAGAAAGGGTAATCATCCCGTTGCACCTGCTTATGGAGCATAAACAGATTATGGTCGAGCGCCTGAAATTTATAGCCGAGCTATATCCTCACGCTGACCTGGCTGCTTTCATAGAGGCGTTTGAAAATCTAAAAAAATCTTTCGAGACATTAAGAAATAACGGAATAAAGCTCGAACTGACTGGCAACTCCGCTATTCTATCCAAGATTATAAAAGGAATGGTTGAGCTGAAGGAAAAAGAACGGAATGTACTAACCGATTTGATTAACTATTTGTCTACTATAAACCATTAGAAATGGAGTGCGGTTTGAAGTGAGCTTAAGCGAGGAACAAGTCGAACACTTCATGGAAAAGGGCTGGGTCAAAATTAAAGGAGCCATTCCAAGGGAATTGACATTGGAAGCCCAACAAGAGCTGTGGAATATAGCCGAAAAAAAGTTTGGCATTACGAAAGATCGACAATCTTGGAGCTTGCCCTCATACCAGCTGTCCGAAAATTATAGACACGGTGTATTCGGCCCGTGCAGCACCCCGGAATTGATGGATGCGATCAGAAATTTGATCGGTCACGATCGTTTGGATGAGCGTTATGAGAAAGAAGGCATTCCCTTTGGATGGTGGCCTATCAACGTGGGGGTAGGAGCTGACGAAGATTGGAATGTGCCAATTCAAGCATGGCATTGGGACGGGCTTCACTTCCGTCCTCATGTTAAACATCCCGACCACGGATTGTTAATGTTTGTGCTGTTTTCGGATATCGAGCCTAGAGGCGGAGCGGCCCTGCTCGCAGAAGGTACGCATAAGCTGGTTGTCCAGTTTCTCGAAAACCATTCAGACGGCATGATTGCGTACAAAGAAGATGCCCTCTCTCTCATAGATGAGAGCAATCCTTGGCTGGCTGAACTAACCGGAAACTGTGTGGGAGCTACAGGCGAGGATCGAATCATCAAGTTTATGGAACGAGCGCATTTGGATGAGTCGGGGGCCCAGCTTAAAGTCATTGAATGCACCGGCGAGGCAGGAGATGTGTTTTTAATTCACCCCTTCATCTATCGCACAGGATCTCAGAATCATTCGGGCAAAGCTCGTATCATGTGCAACTTTCCCGTTCCCCTCCAAGAGAAGATGGAGCTCAATCGGGAAGGGGATTTGGGCTACTCTATACTGGAGCAAAGCATCCGGCGAGCATTGAATCGGTGATCCCCATGTATCTCTTGCTGGACTAATATTTTTATAAGGAAGTGTCACATGCAAACGAAAGAGAACATTCGGATGTTTACTCAACAAGAAATGAGTGATTTAACCAAGATACCTAAATGGTTAGAAGGGGAGTATAAGACGTTTAGCAGCATTGTTTCGGCTCCCAAATTTCCGTGTTATTTTGGGACGCTCGCTGAAAAAAGGGGCGAAGTCCGATATACCTATATCGAGGAAGATGATTACAGAAAATTACCGCATACTTTAGCTTCTTTTTTAGAATTATCGCGTGCTAACCCGGATAAACGTCAAAATTTAACGGTTTTTTTTGAGCCGGAGAAGGAAGAACAGTCGTTAGAATTTTATAAAAACAAGACATGGGAAGTTCTTCAATATCTGCATAGCCACGATCCTGCCCCGTGGCCGGAAGAAGTCCCCTATGATTCGCAAAATCGATCTTGGGAATTTTGTTTTGACGGGGAGCCGGTATTTGTATTCTCAGCTTCTCCAGCATACAAAAAAAGACATAGCCGCAACTACGGCAACTCCTTGATTTTACTTTTTCAACCGACTAGGCTGTTTAACGGCTTCGAAAGCGACGTTCCCGAAGGAATAAAAGCAAGGAACATTATCCGCACCCGCTTATTGGAATGGGATGAGCCCGAAGTCGATATTCCCGCGGATAGTTCGAAGCTGGGAGAGAAAAAGGATTATTATTGGAAACAATACATTATTTCAGATGATAATGAGCCGATACAGGGCGGTTGCCCGTTCCATATGAAGGATAAAACTTAATTTAACGCAATCAGGAGGAAGGAAATGGATAAAAGGTTTGTGGACTTCAATTATATGTTGAAGCTGAAACAAAAACTAATAGCTTCAGGAAAAGAAGAAGTTATTTTATTTGGCATAGGTTCCGGGCTGGACAAGGTTTATAAAAGCTTACCTTTTTATACGATTAAATATGTGGTAGACACCGATGAGAGTAAGTGGGGGACAGTAACCGAGCAAGGACTGGAGATTAAAAGTCCGAACCATTTATTAGAAGAAAAAAAAGACAATATTTTTATTCTCATCACCTCTTCTTCATATTATGAGATCTGCTCACAATTAACGGATTGGGGCTTTCGCGAAGATATTGATTTTGTATATGCGCTCCCGAATGTTCCAATGCCGACAGGGCTTTATCCGAATCAGGAAATCCTTGTGACATGCTGCGGGTCTGGGGGCGGCGTATTTCATATCAATTTGCGAGATGATACGATCACCAAATTGATGAGCGGGGATTTTAGAGGGATTTCTTATGGTCCGAATGGCTATTCCGTATTGAATGAATCCTCGATCATTTTTTTAGATGAAAAATTTGCCGTATACAAGGAAAAGAAATTGCATGATCGTGATTTTGATTTGCATGGCATCGCTTATGATGATGGACGCTTTTTTATCATTGAAACCGCGACCAATACGTTAACGGTATATGACGAGCATAGCATGGAAATTGAAAAGCAGCTCAATTTAAGCAAGCCGGATGAAGATTTGAATCATATCAATGATATTTTTGTTGGCGAAGAAAGCATATATCTCTCTATGCTTTCCATGAAAGGATTAACTAAAAATCTTTGGACAGATCGACAAGATGGCGCGATCGTCGAATTTGACAAAAAAACGCTGGAGCCAAAAAACATTATCAAACAAAATTTAAATTTTCCGCATAGCGTAAAAGTATATAACGAAGAACTGTATTACTGTGAGTCGCTAAACTTCAATGTAGTGAAAAAAGACGAAGAGTTAGTAAGCTATGGAGGATTTACCAGAGGAATAGAGTCTGACGGCCGCTTGCTTTATATTGGACAAAGCACGTTTCGAAATGCCATTGCGCATACAGTAAAAAGCGTTTCGATGGACGCGGGTATCCACATATTTGATCCGATGCACAGAACAACAAGGATGATCAAACTGGACACGGACAACGTATATGGGATACTGCTCGTGAAGTAATCTGAAGAGGACGACAAATTAAGGGGGAAGCGTTAAGATGCGATACGATTTGAAAGGCGAAATCAATATGTCGCCCATTGTGGGAATGCTATATTCTGCCGTAAAGGAAAACAGCGACCGGCTGCAGCTTATCACTGCCGGCATGTCGCAAGAAGAAGTCGATTATAAGGGGCCCGATGGCAGCAGCAATAGTACAGCGCAGTTGATCAAACATATTTTGTATGTGGACCTTAACTGGGTTTATCGGATAAAAGGACAACCGCTTCCTCTTTCTTTGAAAGTGCAGCATGGCCCGATGATCGATGCGAATGGCAGACTCCCAATGGTTAAGGGAGAACCTTTGCATACTCTTATATCCGATTATAAAGCGGTCATCACCATGTTGAAGGATACATGCGCGCAATTAACGGATGAGGACCTGGATCGAATCGTGACTTTTGGGCATGAAAATGAAAAGGAAGCAACCGTTCGTTGGGGCATATGGCATATAGCCGACCATAGCCGTTATCATCAGGCGAATATCAACCAGCTTAGAAAATGGTATAAAGAAAATTTGAAGCCATAACACTTTGAAATAGAAGTTTGATTTAATCGAAGTCCTTAAAGTATCGGGGGTTATTCTAATCGATCGAATGACAAATGTTACTGCGAATTGCGAAAGCATTCATCATTCTCTCCATAGCTCCGCCAATATTGTATGGCAAGAGACCGATATTACGAGAGAAATCCGCTCGCAGCAAAAAGGACAACAACCGTTAACATTATGGTTTACGGGTCTTTCTGGTTCAGGGAAATCGACGCTTGCTAACGAAGTTGAAAAGAGATTGCTGTTTAACGGAAACCATACCATGCTGCTGGATGGCGATAATATCCGGCTCGGCTTAAATAAAAACTTGGGCTTTGAAGAGAGCGACCGCGTGGAAAATATTCGCCGCGTTGCTGAAGCCGCTAAGTTAATGAATGATGCAGGATTGATTACTCTAGCATCGTTTATATCGCCTTACGAAAAAGATCGTCAAAATGCCAGAGACATTATCGGAAAAGAATATATAGAGATTTATGTCAGCACTCCGCTAGCAGAATGCGAACGGCGCGATGTGAAAGGCTTATACAAAAAAGCGCGCAGGGGGGAGATTCCAAATTTCACAGGCATATCTAGCCTGTATGAAGTGCCCAAAAACCCTGAAATTGAAATTGACACGAGTCAATATTCTTTGGATGACGCAACGAATTATGTGATGAAAAAAATTGCCCAATATTTAAAACGAGATTATAAATAGCAGAAAAAGGTGGCTGGAAGCAGGTGGGGAATTCCCATTTATACGACCTATTTAATATCTCATTGGAAGCTGGCAAAGAAATAATGGACGTGTATGCACAGGATTTTAACGTGGAATTTAAAAAGGATGACTCCCCATTAACACAGGCGGATAGACGGGCCCATGCTTTGATTATGAGGCGCTTGAATGAGCTGGACTGTACTATTCCGGTGTTAAGCGAAGAGGGGCGACAAATTCCGTATAGTGAACGCCGTACATGGACTCGTTTCTGGCTGGTTGATCCAGTCGATGGAACAAAGGAGTTCATCAAGAAAAACGGAGAGTTTACAGTAAATATTGCTTTTATTGAGGGGAATTATCCTACTATCGGCATCATTTATGCCCCGGCATTAGACGTCATTTATTTTGGCCGCAACGGCGATGCTGCTTACAAACTGGAACACGCTTCGAAAGCAGCCGTACCCAATGAAGAAGAGCTGATCCGAAAAAGTATAAAGCTGCCGAATTTAAAAGAACATTCAGCTATTCGCGTAGTCGCTAGCCGGTCGCATATGTCGCAGGAAACGGAAGCTTTCATTAAAGATCTGGAAGCAAAGCATGGCGGCATAGAAGTTGTTTCATCCGGCAGCTCCTTAAAGTTTTGCCTCGTTGCAGAGGGGAAAGCAGACTATTATCCAAGGTATGCGCCGACAATGGAATGGGATACCGGAGCAGGACAAGCTATTGTTGAAGCAGCGGGCGGAACAGTGACCCGCTATGAAGACGATGAACGATTCGATTATAACCGTGCAGACTTGTTGAATGGATGGTTCCTAGTAAAGGGTTCATCCGCTTAGTAGACAATAGGGTTCAAGTTTTTTAAGAATCACTTACCAATCCAAATAAGAGGAGCATTTTACATGATCGTAAAGCAACTTGAAGATATTTTAGGAACGGAAAATGACGTAGACACTCCGACATGGAATAGCCGCCGTTTGCTTTTGAAAAAAGACGGCATGGGATTTTCACTGCACGATACGATCATTAAGGCAGGAACCGAGACAATGATCTGGTACAAACATCATGTAGAAGCGGTTTATTGTATTGAGGGAGAAGGGGAAATCGAGGTTGTCCAAGAGAACAAAACGTATCCAATTAAGCCCGGTACGATGTATGCGTTGAATGGGAATGAAAAGCATTTCCTTAGAGCACATAGCAACAATGACATGCGGATGGTCTGCGTATTTAATCCCCCAATCACCGGACGCGAGGTTCATGACGAGGATGGAGCCTACGCACCGAGTGTTGATGAGCCGGAAATATCCAGTGGAATATCGGGTCATGAATAACTTTCCGCAAAATGAAGCGCTGCAGTTCCGAAAACCTTCGGCAGAAGATGGTTCCCGTGTGTGGCGGTTAATTAAGGAAACTGCGGTTTTGGATTTGAATTCATCCTACTGTTACATTATGCTATGTGATTTGTTTAAGGAGACCTGCGCTGTGGCTGAACAGAACGGGGAACTGGTTGGCTTTGTATCCGCCTTTCAGCCAAGCGAACGAAAGAATACATTGTTCATATGGCAAATAGCCGTAGCTGAATCTGAGCGCGGGCAGGGAGTAGGACTATCCTTATTAAAGCAACTGCTGGAGCGTGAGGAAAACGCCGGGATCCGCACGATTGAGGCAACGGTGTCCACTTCAAATATCCCTTCCCGATCGTTATTTGCCCATTTGGCAAAAGATTTAGGCTCATCATACGAGGAAGGCAACGGATATTCTGCCCATTTATTTCCGGGAAATGCGCACGAGGACGAGAATTGGATTCGGATTCAGATTAAAGGATAGGGCCGGACGTTTTAGGAAGAGTGCATCCTTTCAAATAATGATAACAATCACGAGTAACGTTTTAGGAGGAAACAAGCATGAGAGAGTTGTTGGACAAGCCGAACATAAGCATTTTCGAAGAGCTTGAATCTGAAGTAAGAAGCTATTGCAGAAGCTTCCCAACTGTATTTACTCAAGCGGAGAACTATAAGCTTCGTGATGTTGCGGGCAAAGAATATATCGATTTTTTTGCCGGCGCCGGCGCTCTGAATTACGGGCATAACAATCCGAAAATGAAAGAAAAGCTGATCGATTATATGATGAACAATGGTATAACGCACAGCTTGGACATGGCGACTTCTGCCAAAGCGGAATTTCTCAAAAAATTTAATCAGGTGATTTTAAAACCCCGGGGGCTGGACTACAAGATTATGTTTCCTGGCCCAACAGGCACAAATTCGGTGGAAAGCGCACTGAAGCTGGCAAGGAAAGTGAAAGGCAGAGAGACGATCATGAGCTTCACGAACGCCTTTCATGGCATGTCGCTGGGCTCTCTTGCGGTTACGGGGAATAAATTCAAAAGAGAGGGGGCAGGCGTGCCCCTGCAACATAGCGTATTTGTCCCTTTTGATAAATATTACGGGGAAGAGGTAGACACTGTTGAGGTTATCGCCAAAATTTTGGATGACCAGTCCAGCGGTGTTTCTATCCCTGCGGCGATTATTTTGGAAACGGTTCAGGGAGAAGGCGGCATCAACGTAGCTCGTTATGAATGGTTGAGAAGAATCGCTGAACTTTGCAAAAGCAGAGATATTTTGCTGATCGTTGACGACGTGCAGGCAGGCTGCGGCAGAACGGGAACATTTTTCAGCTTTGAAAAGGCGGGAATTGTGCCGGATATCGTTTGTCTTTCCAAATCAATTGGAGGCTATGGGCTGCCGATGGCTATTACGCTGATTCGGCCATATTTGGACATTTGGAAGCCTGGCGAACATAATGGAACGTTTCGCGGCAACAACATGGCGTTTGTCGCTGCTGCTGAGGCTCTTTCTTACTGGGAAAATGATGAGCTTTATAACCATGTAGAGAAGAATGGACAGACCGTCCGCCTTTTTTTAGATAAACTAGCGGAAAAATATCCCAATATGAAAGGGCAAGTACGGGGAAGAGGGCTTATGCAAGGAATTGCGTTTGGAGTTGAGGGGCTGGCGGACAAAGTTTGTAGAATCGCTTTCGAACGCGGGCTGATTATGGAGACCGCAGGAGCCGATAATGAGGTTGCCAAAATTATGCCTCCGCTCACTATTGACCATGAAGGGCTTGTAAAAGGGTTAAACATCTTGGCAGATTGCGTGAAGGCTTGCAGCAAGGAGCTCAACTAGCCCATTCCTTGGAAATACTTAGGGGGAAGTCGTATACGCTTTCGCAATAGAACAGCTTTAATTATTAGAGAATGGGGAACAAATCAAACATGCGAGAGAAGAAAAAAAGGCATGCATGGAAATCCTATCTTTGGACCTTATCCTATTTGAAGTCCTATAAAAAAGAAATTGTTTTTCTAATCATCTGTATCGTGGCCACAACATCTGTGGAAAATTTAATTCCGAAACTGGTACAAATACTTATCGATCGGGTATTGCCCCATCAAAATATGAAATTGTTTGGGGTGCTGCTGCTCGTTTTGTTTATCTCTTATGTACTAGTTTATATGGCTAAAGCTTTTAGCAATATTTTGCAACGTTCCATTTCTGAAAAAAGTTCGCGAGATCTCGAATATTCTATTTTTTTGAAGCTTAGACAATTGGGCTTTTCTTATTATGAACAAAACCCTTCTGGCAAAACTTTATCCCTTTTTAATACGGAAGTAGCAACTGTGTTAGAGCTATATCGCACGCATCTCCCCTCCATGATCAACCACTTCCTGTTTGTTGCGATTTCCGTTATTTACATGTTGTCGATCAATTTCTATTTAACAATAATCATGATTCCATGCTTATTAATGTACTACATTTTTGGCCCTTATTTAGAGAGAAAAACAGCAATTGCCTTCCAGAAGGTTTCGCAAGAAAGAATGGTTTTTGGACAAAAAATTTACGAGAGCTTATCGGGAATTAGAGACTTCAGAGCATTCGGCGCAGATGCTTGGGATAAAAAGAAATGCGTGGACTCTTTTGAGGATTTTTCCAAAAGCGTGCGATCGGGAATGATCCTGACTAATATTCGCGGAAGCTACCGAAGATTTGTATCCTATATTGGAGCCGTGGCTATTTTTTACTTGGGATATCAGTTTATTCAACAGGGAATGATTTCGTCCGGCGGACTGGTTGCATTTCTTCTGTTATATTTTACCGCGATGCTAAAATTAACATTCCTGGTAACCTCCATTACCGAACAGAAAAACATTATTACACAGGTTAGAACGCTATATGAGTTTTATACTAGATCCGTTGATGTGTCGGAACCGGCAACACCGACCAGGCTGGACAATGTCAGAGGGGAATTGCGATTTCATAACGTTCACTTTGGCTACAGCAAGGACGAACCTTTAATAAAAGGATTCGATCTGCATATAAAGCCCGGTGAAAAAGTAGCTTTTGTAGGAACAAGCGGCAACGGCAAATCAACCTTATTCAAGCTTATCGGGCGGTTTTATGACGTAACAGAGGGGCGAATTGTACTGGATGGGGTTCCGATCGACCAGTTGTCTTTTGAACAATTGAGATCGTCTATTGGTTATGTGTTTCAGGAGGCCTATTTGTTTGGGGGCACCATTAAAGAAAATATTCGCTTTGGGCTGCCGGAAGCGACTGATGAACAGGTCTATCATGCTGCAAAAGCTGCCTTTGCAGACGATTTTATAAAGCGGCTGCCTCAAAAATACGACACTATAGTCGGCGAACGAGGCATTAATCTTTCCGGCGGGCAGAAACAACGAATTTCGATTGCACGGTTATTTCTTATGCAGCCGTCCATTTTATTATTGGATGAAGCGACATCTGCCCTCGATAATTCCAGCGAAAACATGATCAAGCAAGCGCTGGAGAAAATTGCAGTGAATAAAACGACTATCGTAATTGCCCACCGGCTATCTACAATCATTCATTACGACAAAATCGTTGTCATTCATGATGGAAGAGCAGCGGAGTTTGGAACCTATGAGGAATTAATGAAACACAAGGGGCTATTATACGAGTTAGTGGAAGGACAACGGAGTAACCCAAAGGAGAATCTATTAAATGGGGTATCTTAAATGGGGAGCACAATACTGTAAAACGATCAAGTGGGGATATATACTGGCCATTTTATTGGTTGTCATTGACGCCTTATCTTCGGCCGCGGTTGTTTATTTGCAAAAGTATTTGATTGACAGTGTTTTTGTTACCAATAATTTTCAAGTATTCATTTTGCTGCTTCTCGGCTTTTTATTGGCTGCTCTTGTACATTCGATTATGTTCTCGCTCAGCAGTTACGTGGCCATACGGAATGAATATCATGTCAGCAAATCAATCGTGTTTACACTGCTGGGGAAAATTCAACGCATGCCCATTAGCATTATTCAATCTAATCGAACGGGAGAATATATCCAGACGCTGACGACAAGCGCGATAGAAGCGGGCAAAGTACTATGCTGGAAGTTCCCAAGAATTATATTGTCAGAGACAATTCAGTTATTGATTATCACATTCATTTTGGGAGCTATTTCTCCGCTGTTTCTCGTTTTTGTTTGTGCGGTGTCTATCGTGTATATTTACGTTGGACGATACTTTGCTCCGATTTTAAAGAACAGCAGAAGCGAGATATTGAAGAGGAAAAAGGATCTAATTGTGAGGATGGAAGAAGGCATAGCTTCCACTCGGGAAGTCATTGCATATCATCGAATGGACTGGGAACGCAAGCTATATGATCGTCTATTTAAAAGTTATTTCAAGGAGGTAACTGAGGAAGGAAAAATAATCAATAGGCAAATGCTGTATACCGACCCTCTGAAATGGCTGGTGAGCCTTACAGTATTGGGATTTGGCGGGTTTCAAACGATCAAAGGGAATATGTCAATTGGAACACTGGTGATCTTTATTCAATTCAGCACGCAATTCACTGATTTGTTTATCAATGTGTTCCAATCTTTGATGAGTGTTTCGGGTGACATGGCCTATATCGATAAAATTCGTTCATTGGAAAGCAGTCCTGAAATTTCGAATGATGGTAAAGCGATTAAAGGCCCGATAACAAACCTGGAATTAAAAGAAGTTCTTTTTCGATATAATCAGGAGAAAATTATTCTCAATCAATTGAATCTGAATTTTCCTATTGGTAAAAAGATTAGTTTAGTCGGGGAGAGCGGCGGCGGAAAATCAACGATTGTTCATTTGTTTAGCCGTTATTATGAGCCTGCGGGGGGCTCAATCCTTGTCAATAATGTGCCATTGAATAAGATTTCTATGGAAGAATGGGTTTCAAGAGTAGCGACTGTCCCGCAGGATCCCTATATGTTTTCAGATACGATCCGAGAAAATATATTGCTCGGACGTTCGTATACGGATGATGAGATTATAGAAGTATGCCGGGTTGCACAAATTCATGATTATATATGTAGTTTGCCAGAGGGATATGACACTAATATTGGGGAAAGAGGGGTAAAGCTATCTGGCGGCCAACGCCAACGGATTGCGATTGCGAGAGCCTTGATCGGCAATCCGGAACTATTATTATTGGATGAGGCGACTTCAGCCTTGGATTTGGAAACGGAGCGGCAAGTCTTGTTCAACGTTCAGCAATTTCGAAAAAATACGACCACAATCATGGTTGCTCACCGCTTATCCACCATAATTGATTCGGATCTTATATATGTCATTAATAAAGGGCAGGTAGCGGAAAGCGGGAATCATGAGGAACTGATCAGCAAGAAAAAGGCCTATTATAAGCTCATTCATGCGCAATGACCACCAGCCAGCCCGAAGTTACTAGAAAAAAAGACTTTAGCCGGTTTGGTATTATCCCCTTCAAGTAGACACTCAAAAAAGTCCACATGGTATCATGAGGGACTGACCCCAGTTTGTGAGACAGGGATCAAAACACCTTGCAAGTTTAAGCAGCCAGTTGCCGGAAATGAACCGGTGACTGGAATGAAACGATTCGATGGGGGCATTATCAGCGGGCGTACCCTTGCGGGACATGCTCATGGTAATGCCTTTTCCCTTTACCAAGCCGATGCACGTCACCTTCTCGATACCACTTCATCCACGTCTTTAGCTGTGTCTTATTCCGTATCCCAAGTTGCTCCATGACCTCTCTAACCGGAACTCCTTCTAATCTCATTTCAATGGCTTTCATCTTAAGTTCGAATGGGTAGCTAACTCTTGTTGCCAACGCAAAAACACCTCCAAGGTTATCCCCATATCTTACGACATTGGAAGGGGGGCTATTACCTTCCAGCGTAGGTGTTTTCCCAACCAAAAATTTCATGATGTTTCAGAGTCTGGATATCGGCTACAAACCGTTCTGTATCAGCCTTTGGCAGACTTCCCGTCAAATGGTTTCAGCAGCGGCAAGCGATGCAGCGCTTTCATTTTCTTAAAAAAAGAGTTGATAATTGAGAAATCATCCTCTATGATATTGTCATCAGACCGGATATGAAAATTAAAGCACTTTAACTTTTATGCATACATCATCCTATGAAACCCTGAAAACAGGGGTAATCTTATATTGAAAGTTAAAGCGTTATAATTTTCAAAAATAAAAAGAAAGGTTGGTGTTTCCGTGACCCATCGCGAAAGCCGGCGGCAGACGTTATACATGTACCTCTTCATCGCTCCATGGCTTATCGGTTTCCTGGTGTTTGCCTTGTATCCGATTCTGTCATCCCTTTATTACAGTTTCACGGACTATGACATTATCCACCCACCGAAATATGTCGGCCTGGCGAACTACACCGAAATGTTTCAAGATGATCTGTTTTGGAAATCCGTCGTGGTAACGGTACGGTATACGTTTATAAGCGTACCGATCCAACTGTTGCTGGCACTCGGATTTGCGCTCCTGCTCAATACGAAAATACCGTTCCGCGGATTTTTCAGGACCGCCATGTATTTTCCGAGCATGGTATCCGGCGTGGCGATGTCACTGCTGTGGTACTGGATTTTCAATCCATCGATCGGTCTGTTCAACTACGTTCTGTCCTGGTTCGGCATCAGTGGCCCGTCCTGGCTTATGAGTCCGGATTATGCGCTTTACGCTCTGATCATTATGTCCTTCTGGACAGTAGGTTCAGGCATGATTCTGTTCCTCGCAGGACTCATGAGCGTGCCTGCAAGTCTCGTGGAAGCCGCCAAGCTTGACGGTGCGGGACGCTTCCGGATTTTTCTGAATGTGACGCTCCCGATGATATCACCGGTGCTGTTGTTCCAGCTGATTATGGGTGTCATTGACTCCTTCCAGGTATTTACGCAAGCGTACGTCATGACCCAGGGCGGTCCTAACTACTCAACATGGTTCTATGTTTACAACCTGTACACCAGCGCCTTCAAAGAATACCGGGCTGGATACTCATCCGCTCTCGCGTGGGTTCTGCTGATCGTTGTCATGCTGTTTACGGCACTAATTATGAAATTCTCGAACCGTTATGTTCACTATGAAGGAGGCGGACGCAAATGAGAACCATTCCGACAGCCAGTCCTTCGGCTTCACCTTCTACGAATAAACGCCGGCGCAAAATCGATGCCGTAAGCATTGCCAGCTTTATTGCCTTGGTGGTCACCACCTTTCTCATGCTCCTGCCTTTGTTTTTCATGGTTTCGACCTCGCTGAAATCGAAGAAGGAACTCCTGAAGTTTCCTCCGACCTTTTTGCCGGATTCCTGGCAGTGGAGCAACTACAAGGAAATTTTCGAAACGCTAAACTTCGGCCAAATGTACATGAACAGTCTCATTATCGGCACTTTGACCGTGGTCGGCACTCTGTTGTCGTCGGCGCTGGCAGCCTACGGCTTCGCCAGATACCGGGGCAAGGGCAGCAACCTGTGGTTCATGCTGATGCTCAGCACCATGATGCTTCCTTATCCAGCGATTATGATCCCGCAGTTCATTCTTTTTTCCAAGCTGAACTGGATCGATACGTTCTTGCCGCTGATCGTACCTGCATTTTTCGGCTCGGCATACAACATCTTTTTGCTGCGCCAGTTCTTTTCCACGCTGCCGGATGAGTTGTTTGACGCAGGGCGCATGGACGGTTGCAGCGAGCTGCGGATGTGGTGGCGGATTGCCTTGCCTCTGTCTGGTCCGGCACTTGCAACCGTTGCCATCTTTGCCTTCATTTACAGCTGGAACGACCTGCTGACACCCGTGCTCTACCTAAGCTCATCGGATAAATTTACGCTTCCGGTCGGTATGTCTTCCTTCACCTCGTCACGGTTTCGCATTCCGCCGTGGCATCTGCTCATGGTTGCCTCCGTGCTCGCCATGCTGCCGATTGTCACCTTATTTGCGATAGCCCAGAAACGATTTGTTGAAGGAATTGTACTTACAGGCATCAAGTAAAGACCCCGCCGCAGCGGCGGCAAACAAACTTGAGTATATGGGGGACTGTAGTTCATGAAAAATAGAAGGATTAAAAAGACCTATGCACTTCTGCTTGCGTTCAGCATGCTCGTCGTATTGGCATTGTCCGGCTGCACCGGCGGGAAATCAGCGGGAGAAGTGGCTCCCGAAGGCAAAGGCGACAGCGGCGGTTCTTCAGGCGAGCAAGTAACCATTACGCATTACACGATGGATTCGGAAGACCGGACTTTTATTGAAAAGCTGGTTCCGGACTTTGAAGCCAAGCACCCTAACATCAAGGTCCGAATAGAAAAGGCTCCTTACGAGCAGTTCGATAGCAAGCTGCAAACGCTGATCGCTGGCGGTAAATCACCTGACGTGACAAGCCATTATGGCTACGGCGGTTTTGCGGAATATTTCAACAAAGATATGCTGCTTGACATGAACGACATTATAAAGGAAGACGGTTTTAAGGCATCGGATTACAGCATCCCGGATGACCTCATGGACATCTATACCATCAAAGACCATGTATACGGGATTCCGGTCAATATGTATGTGACCCTCATGCTCTATAACAAAGACATGTTTGATGCTGCCAATGTTCCTTATCCTCCAAGCGATTACGAGGACAAGAGCTGGACGTTTGACAAAATGGTTGAAGAAGCCAAGAAAATGACGCATGTATCCGACGATATCGCTAAAACACAGTATGGCGTCGACTTCACATGGTCCGAACGCGATATGCGCCCGCTGTATTTCGGCGTTGAGCCCTATTCCCAGGATACCTGGACCAACGGCGGCGTGCCTTCGGAGACTCATTTTGATTCTCCTGAAGTGATTGCAACCTACAACAAACTGTTTGACCTGATTTTGAAGGATAAGGTTTCCCCGACGACGGAATGGAGTAAGAGCGTAGCCGGGCAAAATGGCGATGCATTCGTAACCGGCAAGGTTGGCATGACCGTCAGCGGCTCCTGGAGCCTTGCAGGCTCCAATGACTTCCCGTTCGAGGTCGGCGTGGCTGCAGTTCCTGCCGGCGGCAACGACAAGATCCGCAGCGTGCTGTTCGTCGATCCACTCTTTATTCTGAAAGGTTCCAAGCATCCGAAGGAAGCTTTTGAATGGATCAAATATCTGGTCAGCGAAGAAGTTCAGGAAAAATCCATTGACCTGAGCGGCGGCAATCCTCCTGTCAATACGAAGGCAGCCGAAGCTTATTACAAGCATTTTGAGGGCATCGATCCGGAAGATGTGAAAAAGGTTTATGAAGGCGCTGTGAAATACGGCTTTGAATCCTATAATCACTTGATCACCAACTACTCGCAAATCAATGACATGTTCATCAACGAAATGCAGCCGATCGATACCGGACACAAGACCGTTGAAGAAGTGATGCCAACGATTCAGAAAAAAGTCACGGAAATTATCAAACGTTAATGCAGACTATGGTACCGCCCCGAAAGGGGCGGTGCATCTGTTAATTTAGCTTCGCGGCCAGGCCTCCGTCCATGTATACTAGTGTTAAGCCAATGTAAACGTACGGAAAATCCGCCGCAAGGAGTATAAACAATGAAGGTTAGTATATTTGACGTAGCAAAAAAATCAGGCCTGTCCGTTGTAACGGTTTCACGTGTCATAAACGGTGCCGAATCTGTTCGAGAGAAAAACAGACAAAAGGTTCTGGAAGCCATCAAGGAGCTTGATTACCGTCCTAATGCTGCCGCTCGGAGTTTAGCCCGCGGTAAGACAGGGATTGTCGGTTTGATCGTGACCACCCTTCAGGACTCCTTCTTCGACGCTGTGGTCAAGGAGTTGAATGAAGTGCTGGCACTTCACGGTTATTTCCTGGCCATTTCGGTCTCTACGGGCATAGGCTCTGACGAAGCCCATTATCTGATTCAGGAAGACCGCGTGGACGGACTGATTCTGCTCTCGCCAATGGAAGAAGACAACTATATCGTGGAATTGAAACGACGCAATATCCCTTATGTCCTGATTGACAACCAGAAGCCAGATAATGACGCTTTTTCCGTCACCATAGACAACTACAAAGGCGGTTATACCGCAACGAAGCACCTGCTCGATCTCGGCCATACTTCCATTGCACATTTAAGCGGGCAGGATATGTTCCGCAGCACGAGGGAACGCCGCAGTGGCTTTCTACAGGCACTTAAGGAAGAGAGCATGGCGCCGTTCGAAATGATTACAGGTGATTTCGAAATCGACTTTGGCTATGATATCTGCCGCAAATGGCTGCAGGAAGGGCGACTTCCTTCCGCCGTATTCGCAGGTGATGACAATATCGCGCTCGGGGTCATGAACGCTCTTCTGGAAGAAGGCATCCGGGTTCCAGAACAGGTAGCCATTGTCGGCTATGACGATCAGTATATCTCATCTAAGCTGCGCCCCCATTTGACAACGGTCCGGCAGCCTACTGACCGGATTGGGCTTGCCGCAGCGGAAATGCTGCTGAAGCGTATGGATGGTACGATGAAACGTGGGGGCAATGTTCGGATTGACCCTGAACTTATCGTAAGAGAATCTACGGTTATACCTGCAGAATAGTCAGTTGTTTCATTCAAAGAAGAGTGTCTGCTCCCCGTATTTACGGGGACTTTTTCTTTTTTATCGAATGTACGAGTAGATGAGCATGCAGCTTCAAATACCATACATCGGTTAATAGATCAATGACTCGATAGAGTGATTTTCTTGTTTTTCACCGAGTTGTCGGAAAGATACGATTGTTTGTTGAACGAGAGGCTTTCGTGATTCATTTGAGACATTGCTTCGTTATAATAACGTTTAATTATCGGGTAATTATGGTTAGGGTCAATCCCGATCAACGAATGAACAGGGTTTGAAAGGAGGCAGTATCTCGTGGTTATAGATACGGTGCTGTGGAGCAAATGCAGAGTACAACGCCGAGAAGCTCGAGTCTCATGATCTCCCAGCAAAGACAATAGAGGTATGGATGAAGCGTGATGGAAAGAAGTATTATCTGCTGAATGAGAAGTACACGTCGATTATGTATTTGATGTCTATAACCATCCCTTTGAATATGTCGAAACAACTTCCAGGGTACGTGCTGGATGGGCGAATAACCGACCCGAATTCAGCCATCTCCGAATTGCAAATTCCGGGAATAAATGGGAGGGATCTCTCAAGGTATACGTTCTTTACACAAGACGGCGTTGAGTACATGAATCACAATGGGAGCATTTTAGTGAACGAGGATGCCGTGAAGCCTTCAAAACTTCGCTAAAAAATCAATCGTTACAATTCCGACCAACGGATACGCGCAATGGTATAAGATAAGCGACAAAGACAAGAGTAAGTCCATTAAGGTGAACATGTCCCCGAACGCTTCCTTCGCCGTTTATGATGCAAAGGGATCATGCACCTATTTTAGTGTCATTGGAGGGAAGGATCAGGTTGAACTACCTGCTGGAGGATCTATTGTTTTTGCCGGAGATGCCGGCACGAAGTTCGAGGTTTCCGCTCAGTAACTTCGCAATAGGTATCTAATAACAGTCCAAGATATAGTCCTGAGTGTAAAAATGAAGATTTCCTAGAAAAGTTGGATGAACTAAAAACATCCATAAAAAGTGCCTTGATTTATTCCAATAACATAAGAAGGTAGCTGATCATTATGATTGGCTGCCTTTGTTAAACTAATGGGCAGAAACTGTTTATCTAGCTGTTTTTAAAAGATAATATAAGTAAAAGCATAATAAAAAGTTGTCGAGGGACAAGAACATATCGGATATGGTGGAGGATCAGAGGCGAATTTTATACGAAACAAGCCTCACTGATGGATGGTCTTTGTAAGTAAGTGGAGCGCTTAAATTATTATCTAAATAAATGTCGGGTGACAAAAACATAGTAACATTAGAAGCTGCTGATTATGCGGTTTTTTTATTTATGTTATCAAGTTCTTGTCAAAACACAATGACAAGAACTTGATCACATTTCCGACAAATGACAAGAACATGGATACATTCCCGATATGATTTCATCGACGACGGCTAATAAAGATGATTAGACTCTTTTTTATTAAACTAACGGGCAGATTAGTTTAATAATCTATCGAAAAATAATGATGGTAATTTTCCTGTTTCACTTGCTATAATTCCATGAAATGGTTATAGAAATGGGGGATGGATTTAATGAATATTATGATTGTATGTACCGATAATTTTACTCGAAGCCTAAGAACGATATAACTCAATGGAAATAAAGTGATTTTTCAACTAACGGGCAGGCTACTGTCGCCTCCTCATTTTTATTAAACAAAAGGGCAGATTAGCGAAAAAAGACCAAACCCAAAATGCCCATTTGTGGTAACGTGTAAGTGTGGATACTTTTAATTCACAGATACTTTGAGAGAGGTTTTATTAATGAGTGATTTAAACACTGTTTATATCGAAACAGAAAGGCTGGTCGTCAGAACTTTTGACGAAAACGATTTTGAGCAATTTAAAAGGCTTTTGGATTTGTATGGAGGTTGGCAAATGCAGAAACCAAGAGCAAAAGAGTTTTTTGATTGGCACCTTTCTAATTATTATAAGATGGATATTATCACTGGAACATTATGCTTAGGTGTTTTTGAAAAGGAAACAGGTGCTATTCTTGGTCAAGTCGCTGCACAAACACATGATGACCTGAATGAACCTGAATTTGGCTATGGGATTCTCCCATGTGCAAGAGAGAAAGGGTACGCTAAGGAGGCTGCAAAAGGAACTCTTGAATGGATAGAGGAAAAGTACGATATTCCATATATCATTGGAACAGTTGCGATTGACAACATCCCGTCTCAAAAGGTTCTTGAATACTGTGGGTTCCAACTTGTTAATGAGCAAAATTTGCTAATTCATATGATGAATGAGCGACATGATTTTAAGTATTATCGGTATTATTTCAAATAGTCCTGAATTGTCGGGGGACAAGAACATGGTCCCATAGAAAGTCGCTAATTTAGCGGCTTATTTGTTTTATCGGTACAAGTTCTTGTCCCGAGCCAAGGACAAGAACTTGTACCGATTGCCGTAATGGACAAGAATATGTTCCGATTACTGAAATGTCAAAATTCCACGTTAATTCATTAAACTAACGGGAAACGGTAGCATAATCAAACCAAGGAAGCAAACGTGACATTAAAAGTTCACTTGTCTCAAGTTTTAGGTACTTACTCACTCCAGAATTTTTTGATAACTTCATCACGACCTGAGTAGATGCGAGATTCCTTATAGTAGTCAGGGTTTTTACGATGAAAGTTTTGATGGTACTCTTCTGCAGGATAGAATATAGAAGCCGCTTCAATGGCAGTCACAACGGGTTGGAGGAAACGTCCTGATTGATTCAGTTCTGCTTTCGATTTTTCTGCGAGTTCACGCTGTTCCTCAGTATGATATAAGATAACAGCACGGTACTGGCTCTTTCGATCGTTCCCTTGGCCGATAGAATCAGTCGGGTCAATCTGCGGCCAATATAACTCGAGTAGTTTTTCGTACGGAAAAATGTCCGCATCATACGTAATTTGCACAACTTCCAAATGTCCTGTTTCTCCGGTCAAAACTTGCTCATATGTGGGATTCTCAACAGAACCGCCCATGTAACCTGAAATGATGCCGTGAATACCCGGCAGCTCCTCGAAAGGACTAACCATGCACCAAAAACACCCTCCGGCAAAAGTTGCTTTTTCAATCAATGTATTCGCCCCATTTCCTGCTCATGATGTGATTAATTTTTATCATTATAATATTGAAAACAATTCAGGTCTAGGAAAATGTCATTTCCAGATTAGTATTAGCGGTCATCACTCCATTCTTCCTGAATATCTATGGTTAACATTTACGCAAGCGAGTATGGGTCTTATTAAAGAGTATCAGGCTACATATTTAATAGATGGTGATTGGGATTATGCTTATACAGGTGCGATGGATCATCCTATTTTGAATAACTTGGATACTTTGATAATCGCTAAGAAAATACCTATTGAGTTACTCGATAAGGTCGTTAAAGTACTTATTTTATCTGCTACAAATGCGGAAGAACTATCAGAAAAATTGGTTCCATTGGATGTTGTTATTCACAAACATAGCAACGAAAACTTAATTGATATTAGCCCTAAAAATATTCATAAATGGAGCGCTCTACAGAAAATAGGTACTACTGAGAAAGGGTTCATTGCGTTTGGAAATGATGCTAATGACATCAGCATGTTTAAAGAGGCTCGTTACTCAGTTCGAATTGGTAATCATGAAAAGCTAGGGAAATATGCGGATGAAACGATTTCTCTAGAAGGCGATTATGAACAAAAAATTATAGATAAGCTCGAAGAACTATCACATAAGTATTATAGCTTTACAGAACAGGAAAAGAAGCTTCTCATTAATGAGAAGCTTCTTTTTGCGATTAGTGTCGAGGGACAAGAACATGGTCCCATCGAAAGTCGCTATTAGCGGCTTTTTTTGTTTTATCGGTACAAGTTTTTGTCCCGAGCCGAGGACAAGAACATAGTCCGATTACCGATTAGATGAATAATCCCAATGCTACTTCATTAAGCTAACGGGAAGGATGACGTAACTAACGTCTTTATTATTTGATCGATTTGTATATTAAAGAGGATACAGCTCAATGAAGACATTTGAAGGCAGCCGGCTTTTTATGCGGTTGCCTTTTTCTTAACTAACGGGGAGGTTAGCGGAACGGTTTAACAATTTAACAAGATCTAATGTTCTTAGGAAAGCGGAGATTAGGAGGTGATGGTATCGCAGTTTGGAAGGAACCAATTGGAGCAGCTAGTCAGCAATAAAAGATGCTACGCAAATAACAACATTTCGAAGTAATTATTATTTGAAATACAAAAAAAGAGCCGCAACCGCGGCTCAAATAAATTAGAAATTAAGATGTAGTAATTGGTGCCCTAATAGGTGCCTACATTCCACGAGGCCCTATAAAAAGCAGCGGGGGCTGGACGATTTGAACATCCTTATGAAATCCATCTAAACCATGAGCACCCTAACAGGCGTGGGGGCGGACCTCGCACCTGCTATTTTTTTCACCGGAAAGGAGGGCTGGCTTTATGGCGACAACCCGGCTGATGCCCCGGCATATCGATGCCGGGCGCAGTATCCTCGCCACCATCGCGGAAAGCATAGACTATGGCAAGAACCCGAACAAGACGCGGGACGGTAAGCTGATTTCCTTCCACGAGTGTGGCCCCAGCACAGTGGCAGTGGAGTTCACGCTTATCAGGAGTAAAGGGCTCAGAGGGAGGTTCTGTTCAAACTGATTTCCCTCGGGTCCCTGGAATATGTACAAACGCATACCACAACTCTCAATATGCCTTGGTTCCGTCAGGTGTTCAACGCTGGCGCCTTATACCGTAGCCCTCTTCCTTATAAATTCCTTAAAAATGGCTGTTACCATAGTAGTAACAAATGAAAAGGAGTGAAGTTATGATGTATGACTATATAATAAAAACCAACAATGTTTCTAAAAAATTCAAAAAGACATATGCAATAAAAGATTTATCTATGTCTGTAAGAAAAAATTCTGTCTACGGTTTATTAGGACCTAATGGTGCTGGCAAATCAACATTCTTGAAGATGATTACAGGAATTATCAGACCAACTTCAGGTGAAATATTATTCAACAATCAGCCTTGGATGCGAAAAGATTTATTGAATATTGGTTCATTAATCGAATCACCTCCACTGTATGAGAATTTAACGGCATTTGAAAATTTAAAAGTGCGAGCAACTCTTTTGGGGATTTCAACAAATAAATGCAATGAAGTTTTACAAAAAATGGACTTAATGGATGCTAAAAATAAAAAGACATCCGATTTTTCGTTGGGAATGAAACAGAGGTTGGGTATCGCATTGGCGCTGTTGAATAACCCCAAATTATTAGTCTTAGATGAACCTACAAATGGGTTAGACCCTTTTGGTATTGAAGAATTAAGGAAAATGATTCGGACTTTTGCGGAGTCCGGGATATCTGTGATTATATCCAGTCATATTTTAAGCGAAGTAGAGCAAGTTGCCGATGACATAGGGATCATATACAATGGATCACTTTTGTATCAAGATAAAATTGATGCAAATGGAAACCTGGAACAACTGTTTATGGATATCATTAGACAGGAGCGTGTTTCCTGATGTTGCAAACTTATTTGAAAGCAGAAAACCTAAAATATAAGCGCTCTCTATTCAGAAAACTTATTATATTGATTCCGACAGCTTTAATTATGATATCTATGGTATTCATATTTATTGGTATTGGTTTAGGCGGTTTTTCAAGTGCTATGGTCAGCAATTGGAGTATGCCGATTGCATCTTTGTCCATAGTGATTTTATGTCATTTAGTAAATAACAAGGATCAAAAACACAAATACCGAACTATTTATAGTTTGCCCATCGACTTGAAGAAGACATTTATTTCTAAAACTATTTTGATAGCACTTAATCATTTGATCATATCATTATTCCTATCGCTTATCACTATTATCTCCGAAGGCGTATCGTCAGGTGTTTCAGTTGCAATTGGTCATACCGGATATTTTATTTTAGGATACTGCTTATTGTGGCTCTCTTTATTATGGCAGATTCCTTTCTGTTTATTTTTGGATCAAAAAATCGGATTTATTGGTTCTGTGATCATTAATTTGTTTGCTAGTGCGTTAGGTGGTTTGTTTTTTTCCTTGACGCCTTTGTTTTGGTTCTTCCCATATAGCTGGCCTGCAAAGTTTATGGTTACATGTTTTGGAGTCTTGCCAAACGGATTATTGGTCGAAGCCGATTCAAGATACATTTTGAATTTAGGAGAAAGCTCGTTGCTGGTATTGATTTCTGTGCTTGCTATGCTGATTCTTTCCGCCTTGTTTTCGCGCTGGTATAGAAGGCAGGTGTATCGCAATTGACGATGATAAGGGAGTTTTGTTCTAACTTTACCAAAATCAAACGAACTCCAATAATTTTATTGCACTTGTTACTGCCTATAGTGATTACAACATTATTTTTAATTTATTACGCTTTTGCTGGATACCATATTATTTCTGATGTGAGGTTATTTTTCGTTATATTACAAATAGGCTATCCGATTTTTGTTGGTATTGTTGTGCCAATTTTAATTCAATTAGATCGGAATATAAACAATATTCAAAATGCTCTAGGTTTAGTGGAGTCTCTAAGAGGTGTATATCTGGGGAAATTGTTCTTTCTACTATTTCTTTC
The DNA here is from genome assembly GCF_001277345.1 of Paenibacillus solani. Classification (GTDB taxonomy): domain Bacteria; phylum Bacillota; class Bacilli; order Paenibacillales; family Paenibacillaceae; genus Paenibacillus_AQ; species Paenibacillus_AQ solani. The sequence goes on along the minus strand of NZ_LIUT01000001.1, from coordinate 1,987,681 downwards.
AAGCATAAGTATCATAATATATGAGCTTTGTTTCTATATTGGAGTCAATTTGTTTTTAGATATCAGCGTAACGCACTTTGATTTATATCTTGACCTATTTTATATATTTTTATTTAGCAACTTATTTTTATATTTATTACACTTACCAATTGCTTTTAGGTTTGGTTCAAGTATTTCTGTTTTGTTAGGGATATCTGGTACAATTTTAGCGGGTTTCTTCGAAAATGCGATTGGTGATGAAATTTGGCCGATCATTCCTTGGGAATGGGGTGTTCGGTTTTTAAAAAATGCTTTTGACTTTTCAAGTGCCCCTATTTTTTGGGGGATTATTTCTCTGATTATGATTACTTCGATGATTCTAGTTTTATCAATACTATGGTTCAGTAGATGGGAAGGTAAAGTCATACAAGAGTAAAACAAGGGGGATAGGCTATGCCGAAACTGTTAGTGGTCGATGATGACCTTGATATGCTGGCCCTGGTGCGTGCTGCCCTGGAAAAGGACGGTCACCAGGTAGACACCGAAACGGATTCCACTACCGTGCAGCCCGCACGATGCCATCTGTATGACCTGCTGCTGCTCGATGTGATGATGCCCGTCGAGGATGGTTTTTCCCTTTGCAGCCGTATTCGTGCCGAGGTGGACTGCCCCATACTGTTCCTGACCGCCAAGGCGGAAGACGCGGCCCTTGTACAGGGCTTTGGCTTGGGCGCCGATGATTACATTAAAAAACCCTTCAGTATTGCGGAGCTGCGCGCACGGGTAAACGCCCATCTGCGGCGGGAGGTGCGGCAACCGACCCACACCCTAAGTCAAGGCGGTGTGCGCTTTGATATGCAGGCAAAAGTGGCCATCGCGGGCGAACACACACTGCCTTTTACCAAGGGTGAATACGCCATCTGTGAGCACCTGGTCCTGCACGCCGGACAGGTGTTTACCAAAGAACAATTATACGAAGCGGTTTTCGGCTTTGACGCCGAGGGCGATTCGTCGGCCGTTGCGGAGCACATCAAAAATATCCGCGCCAAGCTGAAAGCGGGCGGACTCAGCCCCATAGAAACCGTTTGGGGGGTAGGCTACAAATGGCGAAAAGACAGCGTTCGGTAAGCCTTTCTTTTGTGCTTTTACGCTTTGCCATCGTCATGCTTTGCTGTATGCTGTTATGTTGCCTGGTATGGTATTTCGTCATGGTGCGGTTTCAAAACACTGGCGTTACTTACCAGGGGGCCGTCTCCAACCAACAGGTGGAGCAAATGCTGGCCGGAGAGCCAACAACCTTTGTTTCTCCTGGTAATGATTTTCTGGCCGAATATGCTTTGTTTGGCCGGAACGGCGAAGTGTTGGAAAGCAACGTAGAGGGAAAGAAGCTGGAAGTCCTGGCCGGGTGTTTACAGGAGGACGCCAACAGCATAGATGTTTCGCGGCACACCTACGCGGATGGAAGCACCGTAATCCTTCGCTGGCATTTCAGGGCGGAGTTTGTCAATCCTGTACTGCGCGACATGCTTCCCCCCGCGGAATACCTGGGGCTGGCCACGCTTGTTGTGACATTGTTGCTTTGTCTGCTGTTCAACACCCTGTGGCTTCGTCGGCGCCTCGCCGGCAAGCTGAAGCTGTTCAGCGAGGTGAGCAAGAAGGTAGGCGCGCAGGAGCTGGATTTCACAATTCCCCACGCCGGCATACGGGAGTACGATCAGGCGCTCGATGCTATGGAGCATATGCGGGAGGCATTGTACAGATCCCTGTCATCCCAATGGGAGGCACAGCAAGAACGCGAGGCGGAAATGGCAGCACTCGCGCATGATTTAAAAACCCCACTCACCCTGGTTGGAGGCAACGCCGAGCTTCTGCTGGATGAAAAACTGCCTGAGAGCAGCCGCAAAATGGTGGAAACCATTGTGGTAAGCAACGATCGGGCCAAGCAGTATGTTGCCAGCCTGCTAGAAACCTCCACCGGTGCGAATGAGGCATTTGAAAACACCTGCCTGCCCACCATGTTTGACGAGCTTTGCCAGAGCATAATAGCTATTGCAGAAGCCAAGAGAGTTTGCCTGCAAACCCAAAATGGCCTGAAGGGTGCTGCGAGCATTCAGAAAGATCATTTACTTCGTGCCCTCGATAATGTGGTGAAGAATGCCATCGAGCATACACCGGCGGGGGGAAACGTGTATTTGGAAAGCAGCATGATAGATGGCGGCTGGCAAGTTACTGTGTGTGATGAAGGCCCCGGTTTTAGCAAGGCGGCGTTACACCATGCGACAGAGCGTCTATGGCGCGGAGATGCAGCGCGTGGCGCCGATGGACACAATGGCCTTGGCCTTTGGTTTGCAGCACAAGTAGCTAAAACGCACGCAGGACAACTAGAACTGCGCAACTGCGATTCTGGTGGGGTGGTTACAATGAAGTTCTGCTAAGCCGCCAGGAATTATTCGGAACACTTGAAAATATGAGAAGCTAGATTTGCCTAAGAGACCTACCATTGCTGACAAACAAAAATAGGGGTACCCAGTGTAGATAATAAAATCCGAGTATTGTATATCAACAATCCGAACATCAAATAATGCATCCGTGTTAACTGTCAATCATCCGGACGCAATGCTTATCAATTTATTTGTAGGGTTACTCGCGTATAAACCGAGTTCAGATGATGGTAGGGGTACAATGGGTGATATGTTCGGTGCTGTGTGAATGCCTTATTTTGTCGATGGACAAGAACATGAGCCGATTACCGATTAGATAAGTATCTAACTATGTTTCCATGCAATTCATTAAGCTAACGGGCAGGTTAGTAGAACAAGTTGTATAGAACTCTTTTTCACACTAAAGCTTAGAACTACGGTATAATTCGGTAAAGTATTAAATGAGTGGGTGAGTAACTTGACGTTAATAAATAATAATGTCCTAAAATTGGTACAAGAGACTGTGAAGAAATTTATAGATCCTAAAGCAGAAGTTTTAAGCATTGAAAGTAAGGCAATTAATATGGGATTACAAGCAGTTGAGTTAATGCGACATAGTGTACTAATAAAAATACTTGACGAAACCTCGAAGTTGTCTCTTGTTTCAAAACATGCTACCAGGATAGAACGGCTGATACTAACAAGGCTTTACTCACAAAAAGCAAGTGTGCCTTTTTCTCTGTCATATGGTTCTGAAATAGATGAAAGGTCTCTTATTTGTTTACAGGATGTTGATTATCAAACGGATTATAAAACTATAAATATTAGGTTGCTTCAGAAAAGTGAACCGAGTGCACTATCACATATTCACATCTCTAACTTTGGTCAAAGAAAAGAACTTTCATGGTAACCTGAGGTAGACAGCTTCCATATTGAAAAGATGATATACGAGCGGTGGAAACCCCAATGGCAAGCAGCTAAGGGGAACGAACAGTTTAGAGCCACCTTCGGAGAATACATACCTTTAGTGGAAGCTGTGGCAAATACGATTTCCGTGGATATACAATACGTAATAAAAGATGAGAGCAGTCAAACATTAATTCATAACGACCTTAATCCAGGAAACGTGTTAGTCCATAACAATACGGATGTAATTTTTATTGATTGGGAAGAAGCTAGGTATGGCTCTTTATTCCTAGACATTCCTCTTCGCTGCGGTACCTCGGAACAAATTGAGGAATATAGGGGGTTACTGGCTGCTAATACTATGGAGTTTGCAGATAATCATTTCAATCAAATGTATACAATCGCCTCTCGCTACTTAGGACTTAGGTATATGAGTAAACAAGTAGTGTGAACTCTTCAAGTATATTACTTTTCAGTCAATCAAGGCGACTCTACATTAATTCGCACACCAAAGAATGAATACATTCTCATCGATGGTGGTGACAACAAGGAAGGAAAGAATGTTGTGAAATATTTAAAGCACCTTGGCGTCACTACCTTAGATGCAATTGTGGCCACCCATCCTAACGCCGACCATATTGGCGATCTTGATGATGTATTGAATGCATTTAAGGTTAAAGAGGTCTACGCGCCAAAAGTATCGCATGCCACAGATACTTATAAGGATTTCTTGCTCGAGGTTAAAAGGAAAGGATTAACTATTAAGGTGCAAAGAAAGATGTCATTATTCCTATAAAAGGTGTATCAGCAAAATTTGTTGCTCCGGTTAAAACCTACGGTAACGATTTGAATGATTGGAGTGCAGTTCTGCGGGGTTACATATAAAAACAATTCCTTCCTGTTCACTGGTGATGCTGAGGATGCGTCCGAGAAAGATATGATTAGCAGTAAGAAGAAAGACACCGCCGGTGGTGGTGAATGTATGCTTTTAAAAGGGGGAGTTCACGCTGTAATAGCGTGAGCTTTTTTTGCTAGTTAGGATGTTCGACTCAATAGACGTATAAGCTCTCATCCCCCAAAACGGCTTAAAATGGACAGTTCGCCAGGTCATATATTTTTGTGATAGAAAACTGCACCTCTATTGACTAGAAATGTAACGCTATATATAATAAATGATATTGATAATCATTATCGATTATGACAATGAACATTAAGGATGTGTTAACAAGTGTCAAGAAGTCAGGAAGAACTTTATGATATTACTATCATTGGCGGAGGGCCAGCCGGGCTTTTCGCAGCGTTTTATGCAGGTTTGCGTGAAATGAAGACGAAAATCATTGAAGCGGATAGTAAGCTGGGTGGCAAGGTTCATGTTTATCCGCAAAAAATGATATGGGATGTTGGCGGAATGCCTCCTTTGACAGGCAGAGAATTAATTGAGCAATCCATTGAGCAAGGACTCACATTTAATCCAACCGTTGTATTGGATCAAGTCGTAACCAATATCGAAAAAGATGAAGATGGCTCTTTTTTACTTACTACCGCAACAGGAAGCACTCATTATTCCAAGACTGTCATTATTGCTATTGGAATGGGTGGCGTCATTAGCCATATGAAGCTTGAAGTGCCGCGAGCATCTGAATTCGAAGATAAAAACCTCTATTATAAGGTACTCGATGTAAATGACTTTAGAGGAAAGTCATTGCTTATATCGGGTGGCGGTCCGACCTCGATTGACTGGGGGAATGATTTATCCCCGATTGCGAAGAGTATTACTTTAATTTATCGCGGGGATCAAATGAGAGGGTTGGAAGCGAACAGGACGAAACTCATCAATAATGGTGTGGAGATACTCTATAATACCGAGATTCGTGAACTTAGAGGCAAGGATCATATTACCGAAGTAGCACTTTACAATAATAAGAAAGACGAGGTCTTTCAGATCGAAACTGATGCGGTGCTTGTCAATCACGGTTATCATAAGGACAATTTACTTTTTAGCGGGGAAGGGAAAAAGGTAGAACTGGAATTAGTCGATAATTTCTTTATCAAAAGTAGTTCTATGGGACATAGCGATGTACCCGGCGTTTATGGAGCTGGGGACTGTGTCTTATACGATGGCAAAGTGCAACTGATCGCTGGTGCCTATCAAGATGCAACAAATGCTGTAAATTGCGCAAAATTATATATTGAACCAGACGCTGGTAAAACCGCTTTAGTATCTTCACATAATGATATTTTGGATGAAAGAAACAAGAAATATTTATACGAGGAGAAAATATAATGAAAAAAACATCACTCCTTTTAATAAGCATCTTGCTTTTGATTTTTTTAGCGGCTTGCTCTAATAGTGAACAGGGAGCGACACAGAACGAATCGAGCGTAGGTAAAACCAAAACGTTCACTACAGACAGCGGGGATAAAGTAGAAGTACCTGTTAATCCGCAACGAATTGTCGTTCTTCATCCTGCATACGTAGGAGCTTTAATTAAGTTTGGGCATATGCCTGTGGGCGTATCTTATTATGTCGATCAAGATGAGGTGCTTAATAAAGCTACAGAAGGCATCGTACGGATCGATCCGGAAAAAGTTGAAAGTATAACGAATTTAAAACCGGACTTAATTATCGCCACCGCTACTGAGCCAAACTTAAATAAATATAAACAGATTGCCGCTACTGTAACCTTCGATTCCATGATTAGTACCTATAAAGATAATACACGATTACTTGGAGAACTGGTCGGGGAAGAAGAACAGGCACAATCTTGGTTAAAGGAATGGCAAGAGACAATGGCTCAAGATGCCGTTGAGTATGAAGGGCTGATAAAAGGCAAGACGCTCTCCATCTTTCAATCCTCTCCGAAAGGGCTAATATCGTTTAATACCGACTACGGCCGCGGTGGTGAAATACTGTATGACGGATATGGATTTGTACAACCTGAAGCATTGGCTGAAATTACAAAAGATCAATTTAATGTCACCTTGTCGAATGAAGATCTTCCGAAATATGTTGGTGATTTTATCATTTTGGCAACGATCGGGAATGAACCGGCGCCTGTTACGGATACGGCAGTATGGAAAAACTCCAAAGCGGTTCAAGAGGGCAAAGTCATTAAATTGGATTTATCCGTAACACGATATAATGACCCGATTTCATTAGAAGCTCAAAGAGATATTATAAAAGAGCAACTTGATAATATGAAATAAAAACTTAAAACCTTTTCATAAAGGATACTTTGTGAAAAGGTTTTATCTGTAATCTTTCAAAAGGAGAGAGTCCTATGATTCGACTTACAGGCCGCGGATTGTGCATTGCATACGGTCATAAAATGATCATTGAGGATCTGAATATTGATATCCCAGCGAAAAGGAAATATTCAAATCAATGAGATCAAAAAGATTGGCTCTAATTCATACCTTTCTCAAGTTTACCATTGCCGGTCTAATTATGATGGCCCTATTTTTATTGTCGGTCGTATTGGGTAGTGCCAATATTAATATTCCAACTATTTTTCAAGCTATCTTTGATTTTGACCCTTTGAATATAAATCATATGATTATTGTAGATATTCGTATCCCTAGAAATATAGGTGCTTTACTCGTTGGTATAGCACTTGCTGTTTCAGGAGCTGGAATTCAGAGTGTGACGAGAAACAGTCTTGCCGATCCTAGTTTAATTGGCTTGAGTTCGGGAGCTGCACTTACGCTTTCATTGACCTATGCGCTTTCGCCCTCGGTACCATTTTCGATTTTAATATTGACGAGTTTTGTAGGAGCCATAATAGGCGGAACGATGGTGATGATGATCGGGCGCTCAAGAAGGAATGGATTTAATCCAATCCGTCTCATTTTGGCAGGTGTTGCGGTTAGCGCGTTGCTTAGTGCAATAAGTCAGGCGGTTTCCCTTTATTTTAGGCTTAATCAATCATTAATTTTTTGGAGTGCCGGAGGCGTTTCTGGTACAACATGGGAGCAGCTATACATCGGCATGCCCGTAGTCATAATGGCTGTCATTATATTTTTCCTCATGAGCAGGCAATTAACGATTCTGAATTTAGGAGAATCCGTGGCACAAGGATTGGGGCAAAATGTTAAATTCACTCGAGTTGCAACTATAATTTTGAGTATGCTGCTCGCGGGAATTTCAGTAGCCATCGTGGGGCAAGTAGCTTTCGTAGGATTAATGATTCCGCATATCGCAAGATTTTTAGTTGGCACAGATTATAGAAGAGTTATCCCCTTATCAGCCATGTTGGGAGCGAGCCTCGTTGTCGGTGCGGATACGGTTGCACGTTTAATGGGAGAAGCGCCTGTCAGTGCAATTATTTCTTTTATAGGGGTTCCCTACTTTTTATACTTGATTAAAAAAGGGGGGAAACCGATATGACTAACCCTCGCTCGAAGAAATTGCAGTTGGTCATATTTATCATTTTTTCGATTCTTCTCTTTCTGGCTATCACCTGGAGAATCACGGCTGGCGATTATAAAATGGATATATATACGTTTTTTAAATCATTAATTGGGCAAGGCGAGTATACGGATCATTTAATCTTAATGAAATTTAGAATGCCTAGAATGATTATTGTTGTGCTGGCGGGTATGGCTCTAAGTCTCAGTGGGGCAGTTATCCAAAGCATTACAAAAAATCCATTGGCTGAACCGGGAATCCTCGGTATAAACGCCGGTGGGGGATTTGCTATTGCTGTACTCATCAGCATCGGGCAAGTAAATCCAAATACGTTTATTTACGTATTGCCGCTTGTCAGCGCAGTTGGCGGTGTATTGGCTGTAACGTTGATATTTCTATTGAGTTTTAATAAAGGAAGAGGAATAAGTCCAACGAGTATGATTTTAATCGGCGTGGGCATATCTACCGCTTTATCTGGCGGTTCGATTGCGATCATTCGAAAATTCAATGAAAGCCAGACAGAATTCATCTCTGCCTGGATGGCAGGCAGCATTTGGGGTGATGAATGGCCTTTTGTCATCGCCTTTCTTCCTTGGGTGATTACCATTATTCCGTTTTTGTTTTTGAAATCTAATGTATTGAATATTATCAATACGCATGATCAACTTGCGATAGGCTTGGGGGTAAACTTGAATGCAGAAAGAATAGTATTACTGATTTCCGCTGCTTTCTTGTCTTCAACCGCTGTTGCGGTCGTGGGTTCCATTGGGTTTGTCGGGTTAATGGGGCCACATATAGCTAAATCACTTGTTGGACCACGACATCAATTGTTCTTACCCATTGCCTTGTTGACAGGTGCTCTTTTACTTGTAGTTTCAGATACGATTGGTCAAACGATCATGTCCACAACAGCCATTCCTACCGGGATTGTTGTAGCCATTATTGGTGCGCCTTATTTCCTATTCCTGATGTATCGAACTAAATCGATATAACGCAGCAGCCTTACAGTCTTTCACCATTTCGGTGAAAGGCTGTTATTTGTCAATTATTCGTTGAGTAAATGCAAATGCCCCTCGTCAATGCACTTCATTCGAAGGCTCTTTCGCATGAAAAACGTTAAACAAAGGATCAATATACAATCCCACTACGTTTTGTTTGATATTATTTTTGTTTAAACCACGAGTTCCTTTTGTAAAGACATATAGCTCCGGTGTTATCGAGGCTAACATTTGACTGAGCACGCTAATGACAATCGTACCTCGCCGTAACACGCTTAAGCACCCCGTTATCGCTTCATTCACATTCATGAGAATCGAGCATGCTCTAGAAATCTTGGGTTCGGTCGAGGATGGAAATGCAGAGGCGTGTAGCCTTAGATAAAAATTAGCTATAAATGAAGCCATGCACATTCGTGTGCTAGATTAAGGATGATGTTTAAATGAAATTGAAGAACCTACCGGGTGGAAGAAACAGTGGACCAGAGGAGTACAAAACTCCTTGGTCCATTTTTGCGATTATGTTATTGCTCACTGTGATGTTTTTCACTAAGTTGTCAGAAAAGGTTGACCTTTTCTTGAACATTCAAGGACGAACATGTGTCAGTGATTGAATTCGTGGTGAACAAAGATATAATGACTTTACGATCAGGTTTCGCACTCGTACTTTTGTCTGCATTCAGTACCAGGTTAATACAGGCTCGTCAGATCTCTGTTCACTAGCGAAGGGCAGTATGACACAAGAATGTTGGCGTAGCCAATTTAGCACCTTGCTTTGTGAAAAAAATCTCTTTTTACATAGTTGAGATCGAGGGACACCTTATACCACCCGGGTATGGATTGCAGGGGAACGACGGGCAGGCCTGTTCAAAAGATTAATTTACCCCTGGATTAAACAGAAGTTTGAAAGGAGGCAGTATTTATGGAAATGGACACAGTACTGTGGAGCAGGCTGGTGACAGGTTTGACACTCGCATTCCACGTGATTTTTGCAACGATTGGCGTCGGTATACCATTAATGATCGCAATTGCAGAGTTCATCGGGATCCGCAAGAAAGATCCCCATTATACATTGATGGCGAAGAGGTGGGCGAGGGGATTTGTCATTACGGTTGCGGTTGGTGTCGTGACCGGTACAATCATCTCCCTGCAGCTGGCCCTGGTGTGGCCGAACTTTATGAAGATGGCTGGGAACGTCATCGCACTGCCGTTATTCATGGAAGTGTTCGCATTCTTTTTTGAAGCCATCTTTCTGGGCATTTATTTGTACACCTGGGATCGATTCAAAAACCCGTATATCCACTGGCTGCTGACGATTCCGATTGTGGTCGGGGCAGGCATGTCTGCTGTGTTTATTACGACGGTGAACGGATTTATGAACCAGCCTGAAGGCTTTGTCATGGAAGCAGGTCAATTCACAGCGGTTGATCCGGTGCAAGCGATGTTGAATACGGCCACGTTCTCCAAGGTATTCCATGTGTTAAGCTCGGCCTATTTGACAGGGGCGATTCTATTAGCCGGAATTGCAGCCTTTGCGATGCTGAGAAGGGGAGTTAAGGCTTATCACAAAAAAGCCTTGAACCTCATGATGGCCGTTGCTTTGTTGTTTGGCATGCTGAACACACTCGCTGGGGATGTATCCGCCAAGTTTTTGGCTGAGCATCAGCCGGAGAAGCTTGCAGCGGCAGAGTGGCATTTTGAGACGGAAAGTGGTGCGGACCTAATTCTAATGGGATGGCTGAATGCCGAGCATGAAATTCTGGGTGCCCTGCATCTGCCGAAATTCCTTAGCTTCCTGGCCTTTGGCGACTTTAACGCAGAGGTAACGGGGCTGGTGGAGTTCCCGCAGGAGGAATGGCCGCCACTTCTCGTGCATTACTTGTTTGATTTAATGGCAGGAATCGGATTTGCTCTCGTAGCGATTTCCTTACTTTATTTCCTTTTTAAGATTTGGAAAAAACGCAATGAGCTGAACAAATGGATGCTACGACTCATCGCACTCAGCACACCGCTCGCCTTTCTGGGTGTTGAGCTCGGCTGGTTTTATGCGGAAGTTGGGCGACAGCCATGGATTATCCGTGGAGTTATGCGTGTAGAGGAAGCCGCTACGACTTCACCGACGGTAAGAACTTTATTCTTCGTCTTCTTGCTCCTGTACATCTTACTTGGCATCATGTGTGTCATCGTGTTAAGACGCTTGTTCAACAATAAGCCGGCGGAAGTTGAGATGGAGAAATGGTTAAAAGAAAATCCTAATCAAACTATAGAAAAGGGGGATCCTGCACAATGAGTTACGAATTGATTGGCATCACGGTGCTCTGGCTGTTTTTGTACGGCTATTTAATTATAGCCTCGATTGATTTCGGAGCAGGCTTCTTCGCTTTCTATGCACGTTTGACGAAGCAGGATCATTTGATTAACCGTCTGATTTCCCGTTATTTATCACCCGTTTGGGAGATCACGAATGTATTTTTTGTTTTTTTCTATATTGGCATCGTCGGATTTTTTCCGGACACGGCCTATTATTATGGCTCCGCGCTGCTTGTACCAGCAAGCATAGCCGTGATACTGCTTGCCATTCGCGGCTCGTTCTATGCATTTGAAAATTACGGTTCCAAGAAAAGCCTTGTGTATCTATTTTTATACGGAGCTACAGGTTTACTTATTCCGGCTTCGTTATCCGTGGCGCTGACGATGTCTGAAGGCGGCTTTATTGTGAAGCAGGGTGAGACGGTTTCTCTGGATTACTGGGAGCTGTTTACCAATCCGTTATCCTGGAGCATCGTTGGACTCGCAATCGTATCCGTACTGTTCATTAGCGGAACATTTCTGACATTTTACGCTTCTCGGGCAGAGGATCACGCTGCTCTGAAGCTGATGCGAAACTATGCCCTATTCTGGAGCACACCGACGATTATTCTCGCATTGACAGCATTTATTTATTTGGGTCAACACAATGAACGGCATTTTCAAAATATGATGGATTTATGGTGGCTGCTCGGGCTTTCCGTTGCCTTCTTCATGATCGCCATGTGGCTGATATACAACGGACGCCGATACGGATTAGCTTTTATATGCGTCATGCTGCAATTTTTCACTGCTTTCTTCGCATACGGAATCGGGCACTACCCTTATATTCTGGATCCATACATCACGGTTCAGAGCAGCGCTACTACTCCAGCCATGGGCTTCGCGTTAGTTGCTGCATTTATTGGTGGTCTGTTCCTGTTAATCCCGTCCCTGATATTGGTCTTCAAATTATTCCTGTTTGATGCGGATTATGTAAAAGGAAAAAAATAAAGCGGTATTATCCATTACATCGTATATGAGATTTCATCTTAGGCCTGTATATAAAGGAGGAGAAAACTGTGAAAAGGAAATCCAGTCTGATTTCTCAGCAAATGTCTTCACAAAGAAAAAATACAGCTCTCCTCGCAGTCATTTCACTTGCGCTTGGTGCAGCTATTTTGAGTCAGGCTGGATTACTTGCTGAAGCAGTCCAGCGGGTTTTTGTGGAGCGTGCTACCTTTTCATCGGTTATCGCGCTGCTTGGCCTGCTTCTGATTGTTATGGTTGTACGCACACTGTTGTCATATGGAAACGGTAAAGTTGGACTGCGTATGGCTGCCACGGCCAAGACGAATATGCGAGCAGCCGTACTGCAGGACTTGACTCAAGCCTCCATGCCTTCAACCCTTCGTGGACAGACAGGAGGGAAGGTCAGTATTGCACTAGATGCGGTGGATGAGGCTGACAGTTATTTCAGTCAATACATGCCCCGTATGATGGAAGCGGCGATCATCCCGATTTTGATTCTGATTGTTACATTTACTGAGCATGCTAACACAGGTTTCATTATGCTGTTTACAGCCCCGTTCATCCCCTTGTTTATGATTTTGGTAGGGCTTAAAACGAAGAACAAATCCGAAGAAAAATATGCACAGCTGGCCGAGTTCTCTGGTACATTTCTGGATTCTCTTCAAGGACTGGTGACGCTAAAAATATTTGGACGTGCTCACCGTCAGCAGCAGGAAATTGAACGCAGCAGTCTGGGTTACCGAGATGCCACGATGGGCATTTTGAAGATTGTATTTACGAATACCTTCATGCTGGAGTCGATCGTGATGCTAAGTATCGGCATTGTCGCGCTCGAACTGGCTATCCAGCTGCTTGTTTTCAAATCGATGACATTCCACACCGCGTTTCTTGTTTTGCTGCTCGTTCCCGAGTTCTACAGCCTGTTAAAGAATACGGGAACCGCCTTTCACAGCGGTCGAACAAGTATGGGTGCTATTCATAAGGTGGAGCAGATGCTTGAGGAAACAGCAGGGAAGAGCGAGGACCTGAATAGCACTGAAGGTGCAGGTACATCCGATAAAATCGTCGAGATCGACAACATGCCGCCAATCATGGAACTGGACCATCTCCGGTTTCAATATGCGCGTGATTCTTTCGAGCTTAAGACTGGAGAGATCACGATGGGTCCGGGAGAGCACATTGCTATCGTTGGTAAAAGCGGCTCTGGCAAAACGACTTTGCTCCATCTCATTGCAGGTTTGCTGAAGCCAGCATCGGGAACGGTTCGGGTGAATGGAAGCCCACTCTCCCAATTCGATGAGAATGCATGGTTTAAGCATGTTAGCTACATTACACAGCACCCGTATATTTTTGCAGGCACATTGGCTGAGAATATTGCTATTGGTGCTGGTGGGAACATTACTAGTGCTGAAATAGAGCGGGCAGCGGAGGAAGCCGGGCTTGCTGCTCTTACAGCCCAATTGGAGCATGGACTGGGTACCTTTGTTGGTGAAGGAGGCAGGGGGCTATCTGGCGGGGAAAGACAGCGGCTTGCCTTGGCACGAGCCTTTTTGAAGCGGCCTGCCATCATTCTGTTTGATGAACCTACCGTTGGACTGGATTTGCACACCGAGCGCGTACTGCAACGCTCCATTGCCAAACTGGCAAAAACGGCTACGATGATTACGGTGGCTCATCGATTATATACTATTCAGCAAGCCGACAAGATTTTGTTCATGGATAATGGAGTGTTAGTGGACGCCGGACGGCATGATGAGCTTCTGGAGCGCCTGCCACAGTATGCCGAAATGATCGATATAGAGCGGAAAAGGGGGGAGCATCATGAATGAACTGGCTGTTCTGTCAAAGGCGATGATTCAGGAGCGAAAAGACATCTTGCTTTCGATTCTGGGTGGATTCATCGCAGGCATAGCGGGTGTGGCGCTCTTTTCCGCGAGCGGGTATCTAGTTTCGCAAACCGTATTTTCGCCACCGCTTTATACTTTGATTGTACTCACCTCGATGGTCAAACTGCTGGGTCTGCTTCGGGCGGCAAGCCGTTATGGAGAGCGCTTGTATTCTCACCGGGCGACGTTCTCGATGCTTAGTCGTTTGCGTACGTCCTTTTTTGCCAAACTTATTCCTTTAACACCTGGTATATTGAATAGAAATCGAAGCGGGGATCTGCTTGCGCGGATCGTTGGGGATGTGGAGAGCTTGCAAAATTATTTTTTGCGAGTGGCTTATCCCCCCATCATGGTCGTCATGGTGTTTTTGGCTACGGTGTTGTTTATCTCTGCCTTCTCGTTCTGGATTGCTCTTCTGTTTGTAATAGGCATGCTCGCAACGGCATTCGTTGTACCGGGCATTGTTTTGCTCGGGCAGCGGAGAATACATGGACGCGTTCGCGAGCAGCGGGCGCAGCTTTCCACGGAAGTCACCGAAGTACTGTATGGTTTCAGGGACTTGAAAGTATACGGGCAATTGGCACAGCGGGAGCAGCAGCTTCAGCAGGCTTCCGCTACATTGGCAGCTGAGCAGCAACGAGCAGCAGGGCACTTGCTCCGCGGGCAATCGATGCACGCTTTGGTTACGTTTCTCATTTCCTGGGGGGTGCTCGCGCTTGGAGCCTACTTAATTATGAGCGGAGCGCTTGCCGGTGTGTTTCTTGCTATGCTGGTCATGGCCTCGTTAACCGTGTTTGAAGAAGCGGCGGCCATGGCTACATTACCCGCGTATAAGGAGGATAGCGAACACGCAGCCAAACGACTGACGGAAACGGTTCAGCCCACCGACGTGCAGTCTTTGCGGCCAGGGGGCGCGTTGTCTCTTGATCAAGCCGTTTCGTTAGAGCTATCCGGGGTTACGTTTCAATATGAAGGGGAGTGGAGACCGGCGCTCAAGGATGTTTCCCTGCATATTTCACCCGGATCCAAAACAGCGATTGTCGGGCCGAGCGGGTCAGGAAAGTCAACGATTATCGAATTACTGCTCAAGCTGCGTACACCAACGGCTGGCGATATACGACTAAACGACGTTTCGGTAATGGAGCTTGAGGAGAAGAGCATTTGGGAAGCGGCTAATGTCGTGTTGCAGCAAAGTCATTTCTTCCGGGGAACGATCCGCGCTAACTTGCTGTTGGACGAGGAAGAACATTCTGACGAACAATTGTTGGATGTGCTGGCTAAAGTGCAGCTGCCAGATAAATCGTTGACCGATATGGTGTATGAAAAAGGGGAGAATCTATCGGATGGGGAGAAGCAGCGGCTGGCTCTGGCGCGAGCAATGCTCCGCCAAGGGCGGTTGTGGCTTCTGGACGAACCCACTTCATCGCTGGATTATGTGACAGAGCAACACATCATGAAGCATCTCTACGCACAGACGGCTCAAGATACACTTATTCTGATAAGTCATCGGCTTACCGGATTGGAAGAGATGGATCGAATTGTGGTCATGGACCAAGGCAAGGTCGTCGAAACAGGTTCCTATTCGGAGTTGATGGAGCAAAAAGGCTATTTTTATGAGATGAAGAAAATCGAGCGGCAAATGATCGGAGAAGCTGCAGTGTAGCGTAATAAGTAGAAAGCCCATTGATCAGGATTCAAGACCCGATCACTGGGCTTTGTTTTTATCGAAAACCGTCACTTGTCGAGGGACAAGAACATGGTCCCATTGAAAGTCGCTATTTGAGCGGCTTTTTTATGTTATCGGTACAAGTTCTTATCCCGAGCCAAGGACAAGAACTTGTACCGATTGCTGTAACAAGAACATAGTCCGATTACCGATTAGATGAATATCTAAGTAATCCCAATGCTACTTCATTAAGCAAACGGGCAGTATAGTTCGAAAACAGTATGGGCAATATTTGTGGGGCGAGGAGCCTAGAAAAAGCCGCGAAACATGGCGTTGAGCCTTTTGTCGTTGATGACGGCTGGTTCGGTAAGCGGGACGATGATACGGCCGGACTCGGCGATTGGCACGACTCATAGAGGCTTATGAAAAGCCCTTCAATTTACTGCGTTTAAAACCTTCAATTAATATTATGCATATAGAAATTGACTTAGAAAATGACGACTCCAGCCACTGCTGCTAAAAAAATAACAGCAAAGGGATGCACTTTATACTTGGTTACTCCAATAAGGCACCGGCGCTGATAATCAGGCTGCCTATCATAGGCCAGCTTAGTAAAGCTTCACTTCTCCCGCTAAATCCAAAGTGAATAGCCGCGTAAATAATCATGCCGGTGATAACTGGACGTAGTCCATAAAACGAAGATTATAATTTCCTGATCGGTTTAAGTCTGGATAGCCCCAAGGAGATTCATGATGCCCGCCGAGTGAATTCCGTCGGTAAGGGAAGTTTCAATCGTGTGATGGCTGGAATCGAGCATCTTCACCGCCATCAAGTTGATTTTAATATATTAACGGTTGTTCATAAAGGCAACGTAGGTAAAGCGAAAGAATTGTTGAATTTCTATCGTGAGCATGGTTTCAATTATGTCCAGCTCATCCCATGTATGGATTTCAAGTCCCAGCATGTAGACGAGCCTGGAGTCTACGAAATTACTCCTCAGGAATACGGAGACTTTCTCTGTGAAGTGTTCGACGAATGGTACAATAACGGAAACCCAGAGATGTCTATCCGCTTCTTCGATAATATGCTCAACGTCTACCTTAATCGGGACGCAGAGCTCTGTATCCATCAGGGAGAGTGCCCCACAAACCTGGTGCTTGAGCAGAACGGGGATGCCTTTCCATGTGACTTCTTCATCAATAAAGATTGGAAAGTCGGCAATGTTAGAACTGATTCTATATCGAGTATGCTTGCCCATCCTAACTTTGACCGTTTCCGCCTACTGAAGCCAACTCTGTCAGAAAACTGTCGCACCTGTAACTGGAAACGATTATGCTATGGCGGCTGCCCACGTAACCGTAAGTGGAGCCCCGAAGGAAATCAGTCTTCTCCAGACTTCTTCTGTCAAAGCTATAAGCAAATATATAGCTATGCTCATGAGAGGATGCTCGAATTGGGCAAAAGGTTACGTGAGGAAATGTACTCCAACAACTTGAAACGCTATTTCAAAGGAAAGACCCCTGGTCGCAACGAACCTTGTCCTTGCGGGAGCGGCAAAAAATATAAACCTGTTGCGCCTCTGATCTTCCCCTTATCTTGTAACAGAATTACTAATTGGGATATGAATTTAAGACAGAGGGCAATGCATTTAATCAAAAGAAAAATCCATCTTGCAAAGCGAAAACGTCGCTTTTAAGATGGATTTTTTATAATTTCAAGACTAGTTGTTATTCCGTAAATGAATCAATGATGTGGCAACCAGCACCAATGGCAACAATATTGTAGTTTGCAGCAGGCTTGTATTGGATGTTCATCTCGGGCATGTTTGTCATTCGTTTCGTGACAGCATCGACGGCAGTATTGAAAAAAACAGGATTCGGACCTAAAGCACCTCCGATAATAACCGTATCTGGTTGTGTAATGAGGATCAAATTGAACAGACCTACGCCAAAATAATATGCAGCGGTTCTTACGACTTGACAGGTCAATGGATCTTCAAGTGTAAGCGCCTCTTGCAAATGCTCGAACTCGAAATACTCGATATTGTCTACGAGCTCAGTGAGTTTGGAAGGTTGTCCTAGCCTAATTAGGCGGATGAGTTCGTGACGAATGGCTTGAATGCTGCTTAACGCCTCCAAGCATCCATAGGAGCCGCAGGAGCACCTTGGGCCATTTACATCGACGACCATATGGCCGAATGCACGATCGGATAAGACAGAAAGACGATTTTCGATACCGAGGTTTGTAACCAATCCGCTCCGGATGCTGATACTACACATGGTGTAGATGAGGCGTTCTCCCCGATCAGGGTTGAATTTGCGGTATTCTCCAAGGGCTGCGAGATCTGCTCCGTTCTTTTCAATGACCCTGACCTTAAATCGTTCTTCTAGTAGTTGCACGATTCCATTTACAGGACGAAGATTTGTCGACCCAAGTCCAATTCCAAGCAGCTTCTCTTGATCTATATGATGTTCCAGAATCAGACGCTGAACGGATTCAACACAAAAGGCTTGAATGGCTTCGGCACTTTCAGATGAATGAAATTTTTTCTTCGATACATCGACGATATTCAGCTCCAAATCAAGTAATGCAATCGTGATATAAGAGAGTGAAATGTCGACGCCGATTACCGAATAAGCTTCCGGATTAATCCGATACATAAGTGGTTTTCTGCCCCCGCTAGAGAGGCCATACCCTGATAATTGAATCAAATTCGCTTGCATGAGCTCTTCTAATAAGCGAGCACAGGTATTGGGTTTTAATTTGGATAATTCTACGACATCACTGACCGACACAGGCCCGAATTTATGGATAATCCGATACATGGTTTGTAAATTCAAGTTTTTGGGTGACATTGGTTGTGTAAACTGTTTGAGCAGAAGAATCACTTCCTATTCATTAAAAAAAGAAAATTAATTCATTCTCATTCTAACTGAATCCTTATGGTGATACAAGAATGGTGAAAATAATAAGCCAGGGAATAACGCAAACAATCATTCAAAAACAAATTAAGATAGCTATATCATGGTTAAAACATTGGGAATTATTATTGAATAATAAACACTTTTATTCAAATACAAAAAAAGATATGTACAAATCGCCTCGAACGCATTACAATGAAAGCAGTTACATGAAACTAATTAGTAGGAACATACTAAATGACGAGGTGATCACTTCATGGGAACTGCAATCCAGTTGTCCAAAGAAGAGAAACGTGGTATTTGGAAAGTATTAACTTGGTTATTGATTTTAGAATTTTTCTTTGTATTCAATAACAATGTCTTCATTTTGATTTCCCCAAAGCTTGTTGAGGATTTCAAGGTTGCACCGTCGACAGTGAGCCTCGTCTTCTCGTTAGGAACGTTAGCATTCGGCGTATGTTCAATCGTGTATACGATATTAGCCGATCGCATCAGCATGAGGAAGTTGTTACTCGTTGCTTGTACCGCATTTCCGATCATATCGTTTCTCGGTGTTTTCTCCGTTTATAGTTTCACTTTGTTAATTATTTTCCGTGTTTTATTCGGTATGTCGATTGCAGCACCCGTTGCTCTAGTTGTGATCATTGCACTCCGTTATTTCAACAAACTTGAGGCGGCGAAGCTATTTGGATTTGTCGGGGCTATTTTTCAGCTTGGTGCGGCTGTCGGAAATGCGCTTGGAGGGTATATCACGGAGCATTTAAGCTGGAATATCATCTTCCTGTTCTCATGTATAACGATTTTTAGTGTTCCAACCATCTATAAGCATATGCCAAAAGAGAAAAGTCAGCAGCATTCATTTGACTACTTTGGAGCCGTTATGTTGACGGGGATCGTCACACTCATTATTCTGTTCTTTACCTCTAAAATGCAGTATCCAACGATGTTATGGGCAGCTATTGTGCTTGGCGTGATCTTCATGCTCTATTCTAAGAAGAAGAAGGATCCTTTTGTCGATATTCGTTTGTTCAGTATTAAGGGTGTAAGCGGCTCACTTCTCGTTTGCTTGCTCTTCTATATGACCCAAGCAGCGTTCTTGTTTATTTTCCCATTCATAGTGAAAGATACGTACGGGATGTCTCTGACCGTGATTGGGATGTTCAATATGATTACGAATATATTAGCGTTTACGGTAGGTATGTTCTCTGGGCGAATTATCAAGGCCATTGGATATCGAAATATGGTGATTTTGGGAGGCGGTTTCATTTTTACCGGTCTTATTATCATTGCATTTCTTGTTGGATTCTCGGTCGTTCCTGTATTTATAGGGCTTGGGATTTTCAATATTGGTTATGTGCTGTTCTTCTCTGGTTACTTATCGAACTACACGCAATTATTGCCGTCCGAATTCCATGGTGCAGGTGTTGGCGTAGAGAAGTTGATCGTACAATTAGGATCTTCACTTGGGGCTGCCTTTATCGGGATGTTCTTCGGCGCTTCGTACATGAATCATGCACTGGTGGATTTCTCCGGCCGAGCGGAAGCTGCGCAATTCAGTAATATGTCACTGATATTATTAGTTATGATTATAGCTGCGACATCGATGTTCTTAGTCATCTTTAAGAAAAATGTAAAGCCGCAGGATACGCTTTCTTAAAAGTTTTAATGAATGAATGAATGAATGAATGAATGAGATAGAGAAATAGAGAACCAATGTAATTTGGAGGAGGAGTAAGTAGTATGTCAATGCAGAAACCAAATATTGTATATATACTAACGGATGATCAGGGGCCTTGGGCGCTTGGATGCGCTGGGAATGATGAAATCAAGACGCCAAATTTAGACCGATTAGCGAGCGAAGGGATACGATTTGATAATTTTTTCTGTACATCTCCTGTATGTGCACCGGCAAGAGGGTCGATTCTTACCGGGAAAATCCCTTCTCAGCATGGTGTACATGACTTCGTAAGAGAGAATGATAATCCGCATTTGAGCTATTTGGACGGGCAAGTGGCTTATACGGATATATTAGCTGAACAAGGGTATGTCTGTGGGCTTAGCGGTAAATGGGGGCTATGCAATGACTATGAACCACAAAATGGGTTCTCACATTGGTACACGTATCTGTATGACGGGGGACATTATTACAATCCGCAGATGGTACGAAATGGGGAAGTGGTCAAGGAATCAGGTTACTTAACCGATTTGATTACGCAGGATGCTATCGGCTTTATCGAAGAGCAAGCCGAGCGCAAGAACCCATTCTACATTAGTGTTCATTATACGGCGCCCCATCACTTGTGGATTGGAGAGCATCCGCAGGAATATGTCGACCAATATAACGACTGCGAATTTCACTCTTGTCCGCAGGAACCGGTACATCCAGATTTCTTATCTCTGTCTAATCCGGCGAATGTATTCGAAGAGGCCAGGGAGAATCTGAAGGGATACTTCGCCGCGGTTACAGCGATGGATTATAACGTGGGTCTCATACTGGAGAAGCTAGAGAAGCTAGGGCTGCGTAAAAATACGTTGATTTGCTTTATGAGCGATAACGGATTTAGCTGCGGGCAACATGGCATATGGGGCAAAGGGAATGCAACTTACCCGCAGAATATGTACGATAACTCCGTTAAAGTTCCGGCAATATTCAGCCATCCAGGCCTGATTAAGCAAGGCGAGGTGAGTTCAGCGTTATTGAGTCAATACGATGTCATGCCGACGCTGTTGGATTATGTAGGAATTTCTTATACGCCGGATACGGACATGCCAGGACGTAGTTTCAATTCTCTATTGAATGGAACAGGGGAACAGGAAGATGGCCATATTGTTGTTTATGATGAATATGGTCCTGTTCGTATGATTCGCTCCAAGAAATATAAGTATATTCATCGTTATCCTTACGGTCCGTTTGCATTTTTCGATCTGGAGCATGATCCGGAGGAGCGTAATAACTTGTATGATGAGCCAGCTTACGCGGAGATGATCCAAGAGATGAGGAATCAGCTCGAGCAATGGTTCGTGAAGTATGCTGTTCCAGAGTTAGATGGGGCACGCATGCCTGTTACCGGGACAGGACAGAGTAACCTTGCGGGACCGAATGTGACTGGAATTCCTGCGTTCAATCAAGCGGGGAGATTGCATATGGAGAAGTTGAAGCAGCAGAAGTGACTTTTAAAAATTGAAGGACACTTGCGATGGCAAGAGCCTAAGCGTTTGTAAAATCAGCTTTATTTTGAGTGATGTATATGATGAACACATGAGAAGTGATCAACTATGTTCTTAGAAAGGTGAAGTGCTGACTATGTCCAACATTAAACAACAAGTTCAAGAGGCTGTATCATTTATCGAACAACAAATAGGCTTTCGACCTGAGATTGGATTAATTTTAGGCTCAGGGCTAGGTATTATAGCCAATTTGATAGAAGAGGCAACCGCTATTCCTTATCACACCATTCCTCACTTTCCCGTCTCGACGGTAGAAGGTCACGCGGGGGAATTGGTTGCTGGTCATATAGGTGGTAAACCCGTTGTCATGATGAAAGGCCGATTTCATTTATATGAAGGTTACACGGCGACTTACGTTACATTTCCGGTGCGTGTGCTGAAGGCGCTTGGCGTTAACCAGCTCATCGTCACTAATGCTGCCGGGGGAGTAAACGCGGAATTTGAAGTCGGGGACCTGATGCTCATAACTGACCACATCAATAATATGGGAACCAACCCGCTAATCGGACCGAACGACAAAGAACTGGGAGACCGATTTCCGGACATGTCCGAAGCATACAGCAAAAGCCTGATTCAATTGGCTCGTGAAGTTGCAGTCAGCAAGGACTACACCTTACGTGAAGGTGTATACATGGGTAATCTTGGTCCTACTTACGAAACGCCTGCAGAAGTCCGATTCGCAAGAGTCATTGGAGCCGATGCAGTTGGTATGTCGACAGTGCCGGAAGTTATCGCAGCCAGACATGCAGACATGGAGGTGCTCGGAATTTCATGCATCACCAATAAAGCCGCGGGAATCCTTGAGCAACCTTTGTCGCACGAAGAAGTTATGGAAGCAGCGGAACAAGTCAAACCCAAATTTTTGCAGCTTGTCCTTGGTATAATCGGAGAGCTGTAAACAATGTTAGTGGTTTGTTCCAGGCCAAGGCGCTTTTAATCAAAGTGCAGGATTGTTCAAGAAACGGCAAAACGCTGAACGGTTAGAAACAAATAGTTATGAACGGGGGACATGACATGAGATTCAAACGTATAGCAAGATGGCGGAGGTATCTGTTGGAAAAGATACTATGACAGGGCATTGGGAACTGGCAGGACTTAAAGTGATGATGCCATTTAACGTATACCCCGATGGCTTCCCTCACGAACTGATCACCAGATTCGAAGAGGCGACAGGTCGCTGTGTGATCGGCAACAAACCCGCTTCTGGAACGGATATCCTAGATGAGTTAGGTGATGAACAAATAAGAACGGGCGCATGGATCGTTTACACATCAGCGGATAGCGTCATGCAAATTGCCGCTCATGAAGAAATAATTCCGTTAGAGGAACTTTATCAAGCGTGCCGTATAGCACGTGAGCTGACCATGCAGGATGAGTTTGCCGTCGGTCGTATCATCGCTCGTCCATATGTTGGGGAATCGGGGGCTTGGCGTCGTACGCCGAACCGTCACGATTATGCTGTTAAGCCGCCGGAGCCAACCGTGCTAAATCATATGAAGGAAGCGGGTTTGGATGTCATCGCGATAGGTAAAATCAATGATATTTTCTCTGGCGAAGGCATTACAGAAGCGATAACGACGAAGAGCAATGCGGATGGAATGCAAAAGACGATTGAGGCACTTGAGCGCGATTTCCGAGGAGTGATTTTTACAAATCTCGTCGACTTCGATTCGTTATACGGTCACCGGCGCGATCCCCAAGGCTATGCTCAGGCGCTAGAGCAATTCGATGCCGGTCTTCCTCAACTAATAGAACGGCTAACTGATGAGGATTTACTGATCTTAACAGCAGATCATGGAAATGATCCAACGTATCAGGGAACAGACCATACCCGAGAATACGTGCCTCTGCTTGTCTACAGCCCAGCTCTGAAACAGCCAAGAAGCTTGGGCGTGAGGGAAACATTCTCTGATTTGGCAGCATCTCTAGCGCGAAATTTCGATATTAAGGGAACAGGTAATGGGGAGTCGTTCATGAATCTTCTATCGTAAACAACCGTTTCCTGTACCGACTCGTGAGGCTGTGCGCTGAAGTGGATCCGGGCGACATTACGGACGGTCATGTTATTAGTAACGAATTACGGTTTCATAAGCAAAGGGTGGGCGAGGGATTATATAGGAGGAAGGTACAACATGAATGAGTAAACGATCCGGTCGGTTAAAGGAAACCGCAGATCTTGAACGCCCAGTTCAGAAAGAGCTGCTGGCAGGCGTCATTTCCTTTTTCACGATCGTATATATTATCGCCGTGAATGCGTCCATTTTACAGGATGCAGGCATCCCACTTGAAGCAGGGATTATCGCTACCGCCTTAACCTCATTCGTCGGGTGTTTGTTGATGGGTTGGTGGGCAGATACTCCAATCATTCTCGTGCCAGGGATGGGGATCAATGCCTTGTTCACGTATACCATTGTTCAGACGATGGGGCTTACATGGCAGGAAGCGTTGGGTGCGGTCGTCGTGTCAGGTGTGCTGTTTGCTCTTGTTGCATTTACACCACTCACCAGAACGATTTCACAGTCCATTCCCGACTCGCTAAAGGAAGCGACAACGGTAGGCATCGGCTTATTTCTTACGTTTATTGGCTTACAAAAAGGCGGCATAGTCATTGCCAATAAACAAACATTCGTTGCCTTGGGTCATTTCTCCGACCCTTCTACGATGCTTACTTTGGTGACGTTAGCCATTGCACTGGTGTTGTTCATCCGCAATGTCCCGGGTAACTTTCTGATCACCATTGCCATTGGCACCTTGCTTGCCATCGGCTTCGGCCAAGTGAACCTAAGTGAAGTATCGTACGGTGATGTGTCGCTTCATGCCTACTTAGACGTTTTTGGGGCCTTTTCGTTAGGCAACATGGCCTCGGCGACGTTTTGGATTGCGGCCTTTACACTGGCTCTTGTCATTGTGTTCGAAAATATTGGTATGATACACGGCCATCTGAGTATGGTGGGGAAGCCGCAAAAATTCACACGCTCCTTGCAGGCCAATGCGATCTCGGTTATCACTGCCGGCATTTTCGGAACGAGTCCTACGGTTTCAACAGTGGAAAGCGCTGCGGGTATATCGACGGGTGGGCGCACTGGTCTCACAGCAATTACGACAGGTGTTTTATTTCTCGTGTCAATGTTCTTCATTCCTATCATTAAGCTGATTCCGGATAGTGCGATTGCTCCGATATTGATTATTGTCGGAGGCTTGATGATCTCCGGGGTACAACGCATTCAATTCGATCAATTTACCGAAGCGTTTCCCGCATTTCTCATTATTGCTTTAATCCCTTTGACCTACAGCATTGTGGATGGAATGGCATTTGGATTTATAGCCTATGTTATTCTGAAAATTTCGCTAGGAAAAGCAAAAGAAATTTCACTTCCGTTATATTGCACTGCAGCTCTCTTTCTTGTTAACTTTGTTCTCCATGCAGCGGGATAGCCCGAGTTGTTTAAGGTAAGGGGAATTATCGCATCTTTAATCGTTTGTGCACTGTAGTAGAGAAATGGTCCATATGTCTATTGTGTTCCCTAGCTTGTCATATGGCACAATGCTCCTCAATCTTTAGAAAAGATAATCGCAGGAGGACTTCAAATGACAAAAAGAATGTGGGGAACCACTAAAAAAATATTAGATGTTTCGGGTAATAAAGGCTATTTTGACGTTTCATATGGAGAGTTAAAAGCACAAAAAACTAGATATTTGGTTGCCTGATAACTGCCAAAGTCCATTACCTATATTATTTATGATAGATGGTGGAGGATTTACTGCTCTAGATAAAAGATCAAGTGATGCCAACGAGTTTATTTTGGAAGGTATTAAGCGTGGCTATGCAGTTGTAAGTCCAACTATAGGATGAATGATGAATCGATTTTCCCATTTCCTGTAATGGATATTAAACAAGCTATTCGATTTATCCAGGCTAATGCTGCTAAATATAATTTGGACCCTTTCAGACTCATAACATTTGGCCGCAGCGCGGGAGGATACTTTTCCTTAATGGGGGCTCTAAACCGTAACAACCCTTATTTCGATAATGAAGAAGACCCGAATATCGGTGTTACGTCAAACATAAAAGGAGCCGTAGCTCTTTACCCGGTTACTGATTTCACGACATTAGAGTATGAATTGAAAATAAATAGTCTCATTAAAAGATTCATAAAAATGGATGAGGATACCTCAGAACTTCACGTGGAAGCTTTTCCACCTTCTGAAGCAGATAGCTTTCCATACCACAATAGAGAAGATGGTAACGGTTCGATTTTTCTTGGATCTTCATTACCGAAAAGTGCAAGAACATTAAAGCAAGCTAATCCGATTAGTCATATTAACCCAACTAGCCCGCCAATCTTACTTCAGCACGGTAGTGGAGACGAAATTCTTCCAATGCAGCAGTCCATCAATTTTGCTTTGGAAGCCAATGAAATTTGCAATGAAGAAAGAGTCGTGTGTGGAATTCTGCCGGGAGCCATTCATGGTTCAGTTAGATTCTATTCAGAGGAAAATTTGAATCGTATTTTCAAATCGATAGAACAAATCATGAGTATTGTGTAGTAATCGAATTCACGCTTCAACAATCGGGCGAGTTTATGGAATATTTGGCTCTCGAAATAAAATGTCACCTTTCAGTAAGCTGAAGGGTGACATTTTTCTTGTGTTATGCATCTCAAAAACGATTTTTTGAGATTACTGATAACAGGCAAGTATGTCCGCTACCAACTAGGCGCGGAGAGATACCCAAGGGAAGTCAATATAATGTAATGCCGACATTGCTGGATTATGCAGGTAACTGCTTATAAGCCGGATACGGATTTGCCAGGACGCAGTTTCTGTTCTCTCTTGAATGGAACAGAAGGAGTATCTTTGAACCAATTCGACTCTCACGGATCATGGTCTATTAAAAGTGACAAAAATAAAGAATGGCCGGCCGCAAGGATTTGAAAATGTCTCATTAGGAGTTAGTGGTTTTGAATGGTTTCCGAACGGGAAAGAATTTATTGTTTCCTCACAATCCAACTTACTTCCTACAGGATGGAGTCCAATTCCACTTTATAGAATTCCAGTAGATGCAAATCTTGCTAAAGATAAAATAAAGCCATTTTATACGATTCAAACTAAAGTACCTGACTTGTTTGGGATTGATGCCGATTATTTTAAGTGGAGTTCTGATGGGAAGTGGGTTAGCTTTTTAGTTCTTCCTACAAATTCTTGGTCCATGGATAGTAATACGTTAAGTGTTTTATCTTCACAAGGAAGACACTTTCAAGCAGTGGGGAAAATGTTAGGGTTTAAAGACTGGTTTAAGTGGGCTCCTTCTGCCAATTAATTGGCTTATATTTCAGGAGAAGGAAGATTTTTCGTTGAAAACAAGACAACGACGGTTACCGAAATACCAACATTTAAATAACAAGAAGAACACATACCTAAAGGATTTGTAGACCTTGATCTGGAATGGTACTCTAAAGATTTGGTAATTGTGGCTCATGCGAAAGAGAACAAGGAGTGGGAAGAAGGACGTCCACCAACTATGTTCACATCACTTTACGCTATAAACATAAGAACAGGAGAGCAAAAACAATTCTCATTTCCAGTGAAGAATGAACTTGACGAAGATCCTCAAGTTGTCGGGCCTTACCTCACTTGCACGTGCAAAAAGAACCAGAGATACATATGGCGAAGAGGGAAGAGGAGCCTTCTAATAAGGTGAAGTACAGAATTAAGGGTGAGTTAAAAATAGAATAACTGTTTTGGCACGGTTTATACGGCTTCCAATAGGTAGTCGTTCTTTTTTGTTTCAAAAGAATACCCTGGCAGCAAGCTACAAGGCAATCAAAATGGACAAAATTCCGGGGTTTCCTTCGGTGAAATTACAAAACCACATAAAATGCAAAGTTTGCTTGACACTAAATGCAAAGTTAACTATGCTAAAAAAGAAAAGTAAACATTGCAAGGGTGTGATAACTTGAAGACAAGAATTGCAGAACTGCGAAAGCAGCATAAGCTGTCACAGGAAGATCTAGGAAAAATTGTTGGTGTTACCCGGCAAACCATCACCTCCCTTGAAAGGGGAAAGTATACGGCTTCCCTTATTCTTGCTTACAAAATTGCCAGTTATTTTGGACTCGCCATTGAAGATGTTTTTGATTTCAGCGAAGTGGAGGAAATGTAAATGGACAAGTACAAGATTAAAGTAAAAACTCGCAAAAACGTACTGTCACTGGTAGCTACTGCTACGCTATTGATCTATGTAGGACTTGTATTTTACAGAGGTGGACTACCGGATTTACCCAGTTTTATAAAGGGATTTCACACAGGTGCTTTTATCGGGATTGAAGTGGCCGTCGTTTCTTTCCTCGTCAAGTATATAAAAGCCAGCAAAAATGAAGCCGAGCTGAAGAAGCAGTATATTGAGGAGAATGACGAGCGGAGTATAATGATACTCCATAGTGCCAGTATTCTCAGCATAGCCATCATTCTCATAGGACTCGGCATTGCCTCCGTGATCGCCGGTTTCTTTAATCCCTTGATATTCTACACCTTACTAGTTTGCTTATTATTTGTTTTGATCGTATTTTTTGCACTGTGGATGTATTATGCGAAAAAACTTTAAGGGTTGTATCAAAGCAGAGAAACATAATCTGAATAAAAGAGTAAATTGTATGATGAGGTCATAGAGTAAACATTATATTGCGATAAATTGGATATTCGCACACAAAGAAGCGAGTCATTTAATTGATTTGCTTCTTTGTTGTTAATCCGGCATCCACTTCAACTGGTTAGATTGTGGCTATAATGAGGGACAAGAACTTGAGCCTATATATTTATTGATCAAATTCATTTAAACATCAAAAGGAGCAGGGTATGACACTTCTGAAAACTTGGATTCTGATTATGGATCAACATGGCGATCAAACTACTAGTCATGAAGTGTTCTTGAGTGCAGAGATATATTTATAGATATCCCTTACAGATTTGCGGCAATATATTCGGGTGATAAACGTATGATAAGACGGCATCATTAGAAGAAATTGAGAGTTTTATCAGCTATGATCATATTTCTTTTTCTACATATCTGGATAGAGGATGGGCCAACAAGGGTGGGGAAGCTGTCGAGGGACAAGAACATGTTCCATAGAAAGTTACTAAAATAGCGGCTTTTTTGTTTTATCGGTACAAGTTCTTGTCCCGAGTCAAGGACAAGAACTTGTACCGATTGCCGTAATAGACAAGAACTTGATCCGATTACCGATGCACTTTACGAACTGCATAAATCTCGCGAAAAAGATCGATCTATGCAGTTCAGCAGCGAGGTAGCAGCTACTTATGAAGGCAATGCTATAAACCATTATTTAGCAATGGTTATTTACACACAAAAAACAGCTAAAGAATTCGCAAACAAGGGGGACGGACGGGACTGACCCCAATACATGAGACAAATCAAAACATCTTCAAGAGAAAACTGCCATGTCGTAAGATATGTTGGACGACTTGGAGGTGTTTTTGCGTGGAGTAGCTTACTTTAAGAAATAAGGCACAGACTAAGACCTGGATGAGATGGTATCTCAACGATACCTGAGAATCTTCAATTGAATGCCAGGGGGATAAACTTTCTCCAAGAGATAAAAAGACTTCTTGTATTAATGCGTCCTCGTAATCCATAAGGTATAATTTTATTGTAAATGATTCTTTCAGTTAGCAATATAACACGAAAATCTATAGGAGACTCTTATGGCCATTGAACAGTATAGTGATATTTTATTGGACTCAGCTCCACAGGTGACTCAGGCTAATTACACTTACACACAAAGTGCGAATGTCCTTTTCAATTTCATGCCTAAACTTGAATACCTGAAAAGTAAATTAAGCAATAAAGCAATGATTCCGAGATTTTATGAAGAAAATATCGCTTACTTGGATTTGTCCGAGATGGATAAAGTGGCATTTCCTATGGTTTGCTTCTGTGATATTCATCTAAACAAATTAACGTACCATATGGGAGGCTCCAATAGCTCTGATGGGTACGGGCGATACGGAATTGGTATGAGCAAGATGTGGGGCATACAAGAAGGTGTTCAGCCGATCAGTTATATGAATAGTTCATCGGCTCTACTGTCTGACTTCAAAATAGCATTCAAACATGCTATGGAACAAATGCGTGATGGTATTGGGGATGAAATCCTTCATAATCAACTAGCAACACAACTGCTTTTTATTAAACCCTTAAACGGAGAAATGGCCAAGCAAAGAGAGGCTTCTTTTGAACACATTTCTAAGAATTTTCATGATGAGAGGGAATGGAGATTCGTCCCAAAATTTAGTGATGTAGATACAGATTTGAGTTTAATAATTCCACAATCGGTTTTGGTGAATAATTTGAATAATGTGGTATGTAACGCGTACTCAGACGGCATTGAGCAAAAGGAAGAACTGTGGTTAAAATTTGAGTATGAGAAGATTGAATATCTCATCGTGGATACAGTTGAAGATCGAGATAATCTAATTCATTTCATCATGGATGAATTACAAACTGATCATGCCACAAAATATATTCTAATCTCTAAAATTATGGTATTTACTCAATTAGAGAAGGATTGGTGATTGGTGAACTATGTTTTCCAACTTTAAAGAATCATTTAAAAAATCGGATGGTCATATCATCCCAAAAGAAATTGTTGAATCTCTCAATAAAAGGTTGCCTGATGGTCTAATATATAAGCGAGTAGCTAAAGACCTCGTTATTGCAGTTCCTAGCGAGGGTAGGGAGATCAAGATGTCTGCCAATATCAAAATCCCTGAAAGTCTAAGAATTTACAAACCGGAGCAACTCTTTGAAATTCTCTATAGAACTCAAACTGAACTTAAGATTGATAAAAATGTGCCAGTGAAAATAAACGGGATCGATATAGCTTTAGATGAAGCGGCATTAGCTCCCTTAATTGCAAGTAAGAATACTGAATTCTTTCTACAACCAAGAGCATTCCCGTCACCTTATGAACTTGAGTTTTCTGGAAATGGACACAGTAGAACATTAACCATGCAAAGGCAGCCGCTTGCTGATCTTAATAAAACGTTGATAAAGAATATAGACAATGACGGTCTGCAGGTATCTATGAAAGTACTTGAGGATACAGAAACGCTTCGGTTTTCCTTTAATTTCAATCTGCAAATAGTTCATTCAATCGATGAACTATTAAGTGTTTTATTCGTATATCAGGCATTTATTCAAGGGGACGGACAAGTTGCTGGAATGAAATTACCTCCAGCTCCAACTAGCAACGTAGAGAGAGAGACATTGAATGATCTATTAACGTTCTGGAACAAGATGAGTAGTGTTGAGAAAAAGTTGGGGGTACAATTCCCATTAGATTTGCCACTAAGTGATGAGGAAGACATCTGGTTAATGAAACTGTACTCATCCTTTGTTAAGGAAGAGCCATTCAGAGAAAATATTAAGTATACTTCGATTACATTTGCTCCCCCTGAGAATTTTGATAAAGATCGGTTAATTAGTCAAGCCGCTGGTTTTACATTTTTGCAGCCTGAGAATATCAATTTAATCGGTGTAGATCTGGAATTGTTTGCAGTGATGGGCGTATATAATTTGCGTATTTCAGATATAATTCCTAGAAAAAAAGAGCAAGGTAAGTTGGAATGTATAGTTGAAAATGAGTTCGATCAGAAAAGCTTTCGATCGATGAGATACTTTAAGACGTATGAAGAGGCTTTGGAGTTTCAAAAGAACATAAGAGCACTTCATGAGGCCCGAGATTTGTTCAGCATATTTGAAAAAGATAAATAACTTTAGCTTAGTGAGCAGCGTTACTGTAATGTGTAGATTCGGTTGGTCGATTTTTTCATATCGTGATAAGATCGGCCCAATACCATAATATGGACTAACTAATAGAGAGAATGGTGAATAGATGCTCATTTAAACATAAAGTTGCCGTCATTTTCGTAGGGAACTGTCTGGTGACAAAAACATAGTAACATTAGAAGTCGCTGATTAAGCGGCTTTTTATATTTATGTTATCAAGTTCTTGTCAAATCACGATGACAAGAACTTGATAACATTCCCGACAGATGACTAGAACATTGTTACATTCCCGATATGGATACCATCGACAGCTCGTTGAACTAACTGGCAGGATATTTGAATCGTTTCTCGAATGTTTTCTCAGTGGAATAATTTTATAAATTTTGTGAATATAACGTTATCTGAAAGATACACAATGATTATTTTTGAAGGATGATTAAATTGAAGCAAGGGATATTAGTTTATCTAAATGGAACTTCAAGTTCTGGAAAGACCTCCATATCGACTGAACTGATAAATCAGAAAGAGATTCCTTTTTATCATTTATCAATTGATGATTTTTTTAATAATTACAATGATTTTATTAATAATAAATTTCCAGATGAACCTACAAGAGAAATAGATCATCAAGTTGTCTCACAAATACTTGATGATTCCATATTTTCAGTGTATCATTCGACAATTAAATTGTTATCAGAACTAGGTTTTAATGTAATAGTAGATACCGTAATCGACAATGACAAAAGGTTTAATGAGTTTCTTGATCAATTTTTCGATCAGCCTACGTTATTTATAGGTGTAATATGCTCGAAAGAAGAACTCATAAGAAGAGAGCAAGCAAGAGGAGATAGACAGATTGGACTAGGGCGTGTATGCAAACCTAAGCGAGCCAGACCATAATTGATGCCAGCGTTAAAAAAGCCTTGAATGAGCTTGCNGTCACGTATTTCATATCGTCTCATCATACTTATTAATTACCCAAATTATAGGGTCACAGTTTGCATACAGGCCCTAGCAGCTTCACAGTTTAGCAAATTATATTGCTTTGATGAATATGACCTCGAAGTAAATACGGAAGAGATGAATCCAACAGAATGTGCCGAAAAGATATTAAGTTTTATTAAGTCCAATAAGGAATACTCGGTATTTAAAAAATCACGTAAAAGAAATGTTAGTGTTTCATAGATGACGTATCCATCAGACAACACCGTATTCAAAACAACCCCCAATCAAATGAAATGAATGGGGGTTGTTTTTGTTTCATTGAACAATCCGGGGAGGTTTTAGAACTTATTATTTGATGAAAAATGAGCTGTCGGTGTCGGGGGACGGATAAAGTTGTTTAATGCCATTTCAATAGATTCGTAAAAAGCTTACTGAGTAATCTCCTGAAGGGCATCAAGTAATGACCAGGTCCTTTTCCAAAAGCTACTGGAGGGCGGTGGTAAAGAATCTCTAGGATATACCATCTTACTTTTTGGAAATTGACTTGATTTATTTATCTTCAGTTAGCATTGCACTTAATACTTTATATATCATCTTTTGTGTTTTTTCATCTTGCTGAAGAATCAATGTCACACTATTCCAAACCCACGGTTTTTGGTATAGGTATTCCTCTTGGTCATTTTCTAACAATGCAAATATGCTAACTTCAAGAGCTTCCGCAATGCTGATAAGTGTTTGAATTCGCACATTCTTTTCACCACGTTCTAATCGCCCAATATAGGATCCCGTTGAGCCAATAGCCTCAGCTAATCGATCTTGAGTCCAATTTTTTGATAATCGATACAATCGAATTTTTGCCCCTATAAGTTCTTGGAAGTTTACCATTTCTACACCTCATAATTAAGTGTAGTCATGTAACATGAGCATTTGGAGGTCTTATAGTGCCTAAATTCGAATAGGGATTGTTGTTTTCCGAATAGTTCTGTATAATTTTCCATATACCTCCATTAATTTGCTTGGTTTATAAATGAGAACTTGAATTAGTGTTGGCTAATTAAGAATATCTATTCCTCATTTCAATTTAGAGGTGATGAACAAAAGTGTTTGCTGTTACTGTTACAGAAAAATTCTAATCATACGTCATCAAACAAGACTATCCTTCGGTATTTGATATGTATCTGGTTGTATCTGGGGATAAGATGTTTAAATTGAGGCCATTATGCTATTAGATGATTTAAGAGAGCAAATCGAAACATTCCGTTTTCATTTGTATGAGTTGGTCGAAAAATATGGGATAACCGATCCAAACGTATTGGCGAAGTCTTCGGAACTTGATGAGCTATTGAATCAGTATCAAAAACACTATGCTGAAAACAAAAAAATAATCTAACGGACAAATGAGAGTAGTATGAAGATAATAGCTTTTGCTTTTAATTTTCATTGTGCGTAAGCTCTTATGGTGATAGCGTTTTCATTAAACCTAATTAAGGCATGAAGTTTTCACAACGTAATAAGCCCCGTATAACTTTAGTACGATTAAACTGAATCTGTTAATACTAGAGCTAATCTTTAGCTAATAGAGCTTACTAGCAAAGATCATCTAAGCAAAGAAAGCAGATTCTAATTAAGTATAAAAACCATTTTATTGAATATACTAATTAATGTGAAACCGTCTGGTGTAAAACTGCTGGTTGAGGGGACTGCAGGTGTGCAGTCTCTTTGTCTATTTTAAAAATCTATGAAGTTGAATTGTAAAATATATGCAATACGTTGAAAGTTTAATATGTCATCTGGACAGCCCTTGGTCGGAATATCTGATAATAATTGTCCAGGTAGTCGATTCAGAATAAATACACAACAGAAACAACAGTTACCATCCAGTCAGAAGTATAAGAAACTTTGAGACTTGGAGTATTAAAGGCTAATATATCTCGGATTGTAAATATATATTATAATTATTTAACCGGTGCTTAATTCTTTTATCCAGAATGTAATTTTTGAGGTGAAACAAATGAATGATCATATTTCCGAAGTAAGATCCGCATTGGAGAATTATCTTAGAGATACGAATATATCACTTTCAAATTTTGCAACGATTTCTGGGATTAATTCAGGTTCACTGAGCCGTATAATGAATGATACAAGACCGATGTCCATGAGAGAATTGGACAAAATTACAGCAACTATGGGGTTGCCTGAGGACTACTTCTTTAATGCATATGTTGATGTATGTTTATTTCAATTTAAAGTGACATGGCGTAGAATCAAGCCCTTTTTATATCGTTGTGCTGACTTGGATAGGATCGACTGCATCATGAAGATCGTCAATAATATCCTGGATGAACTTAACTACGTTCCCATGTTGTTTGACGTGGCAGAAGACTTCTTTAACGACAAAAAATATCCCGCAGCTAAAGTCATATACGAAGGAATTAGCGCGAGTGAGAAATTCCAACATTCTGAGCGATTAGCGCTTTGCCAGTATCGCTTATTCCATATTTCACTGAGTGAGGACTTGGATTCCAATTATAGAGCTGCAACTGTATTCGAGGGTTATGTGGATCGTCTAGAACTGAATGATAGACTTGGAGCAATTGTGAAATTGGCTCACGTTTTTGGACCGTTAGGTCGATGGAATAAAGTTGATATGCTCGCGGAAGATTTATATAGAATCGCTAAAATTCAATACGAACTCGAGTTGAAAAATAGCTACTTGCGTCAAAAGCGCAGCCGGCCAGCCTATTACTATATTCTCTATTCCTACCTAATGAGGGCGACGGTGGCTGAAGAATATGGACAGTTTAATAAGGCCCTATTATATGTATCTTCCTATGAAGATACAGACTGGATTGAGGAAGACACCGCTGAGGCTAAGCGGATAAGTAGTCAATTCAAAGAGTGGGCGCATGTGAACCGGCTTCTATATCGCTTGAAGTCAGGTGAATTACAAGTACTACCGGAATATATTAACTGGATCGCAGATAAAGATAGGGAGATACCGTTAGCAATTCTTACAATACTTAGTGTCGCTAATCATTATCAGACAAATATTGATTATGCTTTGTCTCGCTTTTCGGAATATATTACATACAGAAAATTACCACATTTCAGTGACTCCATCCTTTTAGAACGGCATGCAAGAACATTGATCGAGTTAGGTATTTATTATCTGAGAAACAAACCAGAGA
The DNA here is from genome assembly GCF_001277345.1 of Paenibacillus solani. Classification (GTDB taxonomy): domain Bacteria; phylum Bacillota; class Bacilli; order Paenibacillales; family Paenibacillaceae; genus Paenibacillus_AQ; species Paenibacillus_AQ solani. Next base: position 1,952,013 of record NZ_LIUT01000001.1, on the reverse strand, counting down.
TGGGCATAAAAACTATACTGCAAGGATTGGAATTCTCCGTGAAGTGTAATAACGACAAAAACATAATCAGGTGCATAACTATTTTCGAACAAAATAGAAGATTGTCTACTTCAGAGGAAGAAAACAAATATCAATACTTAGTGAATAGCTACTTTTCTTCTAGTATGTAGTCTGAATCTTATATTTCAACAAATAGAAGGACCACAAGTAGTTATACATCCAAAACCAAGCCCTGGAATAACGACATTTGGTCATGGCTGGGGAGAGGGAGAGTTTTAAGATCTCTTATATATAAATGTTTTAGAAGAACCATTTCCTATGAGGGGAGATGGTTCTTTTTATACTTTCTGAGAAACTGTGTAAAGGTAGAGGGGCCAATTGTCTTGTATGTAAACGAAAGTGGAAGCGGAATGGTACCAGCAGATATGAATGTCACAAGATCCTGACAGTCTATCAAATCGAGCCGGGATACGAATATTGACAATTGTAGTAGTCGATGTTAAGATTCGTCTATAAAAATTGAGGAGGATTGCGATCTATGATTCCACGTATTTGGTAAGCACACGATAAAAAAGCTTATTTCCACCAATGTGGGCTTTTTTGAGTTGCTTATCTTTACGTATGAGGACATCGATTGCGATCTCTACGGCCTTTTTTACTGTGCCTTGTTTCGCTCTGTCCAATTGTGTAATTCAAGCAGACCAAAGCCCCTATGCGGACTTGGGTCTGTTTTTTTATTGCTTTGAATCCAATTATAAAAGGAGTCGTAACGATGCGAGGCATACATCTGTACTTCTTTATTTAATCCTCTCTAAGTAAATCGCGGGTCAGCCTGCGAACGGTAAAACGGAAACTGCGATTTTCGAAGGAGGATTAAGTATGTTATTGATAAAAGCGAAGGATATTTATGTGGAATTTTTGGGGCGCGGCGTGCTTGATATCGAGCAGTTGGAGTTGTATGAGTGTGATCGAATCGGTCTGGTTGGCGCCAACGGAGCTGGAAAAAGTACGTTGCTCAAAGCGTTGCTAGGCAAAATCCCTTTGCAGCATGGCAAGATTGCGAGGGAGGGGACGTTTACCTATATTCCCCAATTGGAAGAGGCGGTTACCCAAGATGTACAGGATCACGCTATAGCGGGCAAGTTAGGCGTCAGTCAGGTACATGTGGAGACAATGAGCAGCGGGGAAGAGACGCGGTTAAAAATTGCGCAGGCACTGTCGGGAGAGGCGCATGGCATTTTTGCAGACGAACCGACATCCCATATGGATCGTGAAGGCATCGACTTCCTCTTAAACCGGCTTAAACATTATTCGGGGGCGTTGCTCATTATTAGTCATGACCGTTACTTCCTAGACCAGGTCATAGATAAGATCTGGGAGCTTAAAGAAGGGAAGATAACCGAATATTGGGGTGGTTATACCGACTATTTGGCCCAAAAAGAAGAAGAACGAAAAAGCCAGGCTGCCGAATATAAACAATATGTAGTGGAACGTGAACGGCTGGAACAGGCCTTTGAGGAAAAGAAAAGTCAGGCCAGAAAGCTTGATCAAAAGGCAAAAGGAGCAGACAGAAAAAACAGGACGGATAGTGGCGGACGCCTCGGCCATCAGAAATCCCAAGGCAGCAAGCAGCAGAAGCTTCATAACGCAGCCAAAAATATGGAACGGCGAATCGAAGCGCTTGGCGAAGTCACTGCGCCTGAAGCCATACGAAACGTTCAATTCCGGCAGAGCAAAGCGCTGGAATTGCACAATCCATTTCCGGTTGTGGGAAACGAAATCAGTAAACGGTTCGGAGACAAGGTGATATTCGACAATGTGTCCTTCCAGTTCCCGCTCGGGGGCAAAATTGCAATAACCGGCGCTAATGGGGCCGGAAAAACCACTTTGTTCAACATGATTCGCGATCGGGAGAGCGGTATTAAGTTATCGCCCAAAGCGGAAATCGGCTATTTTGTCCAAACCGGTTACAAGTTCGATCGGAATCAGAACGTAATGACATTCATGCAGGAAAACTGTGAATGTCAGGTTTCGGACATTCGGGCGGTACTCGCATCCATGGGGTTCACACACCAGGATGTTCGCAAAGAGCTCTCGGTATTAAGCGGCGGCGAAATCATAAAGCTCCAGTTAGCCAAATTGTTGCTTGGACGCCACAACATCCTGCTTATGGACGAACCGAGTAACTTTTTGGATATTCCCGCCGTAGAGGCTCTTGAGACCATAATGCGAAATTACCTAGGCACCATCATATTTATATCACACGATGCCCGTCTGCTCGGGGGTGTCGCCGATCAGGTATATGAGGTGAGTGATGGCCGGCTTGTACTATTGAAGTAATGTGTAAGTAAGGCGATCCGAAAGAACGAAATTAGGGGGTACAAGACTTCATGTATATGCAATGGAAAAAGACGTTCGCATTAATCTTCAGCGGGCAAATTTTTTCGATTCTAACATCTTCTATGGTTCAGTTTTCAATCATCTGGTATTTGACTGAGACGACGGGGTCGGCTACCGTGCTGATGTTTGCAGGTCTTGCCGGGTTCCTGCCGCAAGCGCTCTTAGGCCCATTCATTGGCGTCTGGCTTGACCGATGGAATCGTAAGCTTACAATGATCGTTTCTGACAGCGTCATTGCGTTTTCCAGTTTGGTTTTAGGCGCCTATTACTTATGGGGCGAACCAAGTTTATGGGTCGTGTATGCAATACTATTTATTCGATCGATAGCCTCGTCCTTCCATGCTCCTTCGTTCCAAGCCGCGATCCCTCTGATCGCACCGGAAGAACAATTAACCAGGGTGGCTGGCTGGAATCAGTTAGTGTTCTCCGCATCCAGCGTACTCGGACCAGCGCTCGGAATAGCGGTATACTCGGCTACTTCACTAGGAACGGTATTGCTCTTGGATGTGGTTGGTGCATTAATCGCTAATCTTATGCTTCTATTGGTCAATATTCATCAACCGAAGCCGGAGATCATACCAACGTCTTCGTTCCGTAGGGAGTTTACTCTCGGTTGGAAAGCGTTCCTTTCTGAAAAGTCCATTGTCACGATTACAATCGCAATGGCGATCTTTAGCGTTGTTTTTATGCCTCTGGCGATGCTGTTTCCCCTGATGACGCTGTCTCACTTCGGCCGCGGGGGTTATAGCGCCAGCCTGATTGAGGCAGTATTCGGAATTGGCATGATCCTTGGTGGCGCACTGTTGTCGGTTCTTGCTTCTAAGTGGAAGGATTTCACTTATATGAGCCTGAGCTTGGTTGCGATTGGGTTGGCCTGCGTCCTGAGCGGGGTAGTAGGGAGCGATGCGTTCCTTGCTTTCATCGTCCTATCCTTCCTTATGGGTGCGGCTGCGCCTTTGTTCAACGGTCCTTACATGGCGATGATTCAGAAGTCCTACGAGCCTGAAATATTGGGGCGTGTGCTCTCATTTGTCACGAGCATTGGACTATTGTCTTCCCCGATCGGGCTCGCTTTGGCGGGACCGGTTGCCGACCGATTCGGGGTTCAAGTTTGGTTTTTCTGGTCAGGGGTTGTCGTGGCCTTGATCGGAATTTTTATATTTTTCAAGTTTTATGGTACAGGTAAAGAAAAGTAACACATCGGTCAGTGTTCGAATGAGTGTTTTTCGAAATATGCAGGGCGTGGGCAGGTTGTTTTCCCCGAACACAGCGACCGGTAGATAGAGCAAGATGCTAGTTAATTGAAGGGCGGCTACTTATTTGTATTACTAGAATCAATTTGTTGAGCTAACGGCGAACGATAGTTGAATGTACACAGCGGCAGTCGGTCATGTGATCATCCAGGATGAAGTTGAAAGGCACGAATCCCGAGACACATTCAAAAACACCAAACAAGGACAAGATCCACAGAGATCTTGCTCCTTGTTCTACATTTAGGGAAAGAAAAAAGAATCCTTGGCTGCTACGAAGACCCAATGTGGGACAAATTTCATAAGAAAAACAACTTAGTATTTCAAGCGAGGAGAACAACTCATAAACAAACCTATATAATGTGGCACATTGACACAAGCCATGCTGTCGGGGGACAAGAACATAGTCCCATTGAAAGTCGCTAATTTAGCGGCTTTTTTGTTTTATCGGTACAAGTTCTTGTCCTGAGCCAAAGACAAGAACTTGTACCGATTGCCGTAAAGGACAAGAACATGAGCCGATTACCGATTAGATAAGTATTTGGGATTCCATGCAATTTCGTTAAGCTAACGGGCAGTATTGCTGAATATCGAAACAGGAAAAAACCGGTAAGAAAATTCTCAAGACCTAAATTATTTATAATCCTTAATTTCATGGCGTAGAACATAATGTATATAACAAATATGTTCTACGCTTTTTATTGTGTTCGTTATTGATCTTAAGAACTTGTAAATGTTTAACATATCTAATAGTATATGATTAAGAGGTGATTTTTTGTTGAGAAAAATCTATATCATTTTCGTGTTCATTTTAAGCACCCTGACTCTCGGGTGTTCACAACAGGAATCAAAACCATTAGTTGTACCAAGCGAATATCAACATGCTAAGGATATGCTCGATCTTTTAAACAATGAGGGGCTCAACATTCAAGAGATTCATAACTCTAAGTACACTGCATTCTTCAATACAAATCCTAATTACTCAATGTACATTAAAACAGATATGGGAATATTCGAACTTGTACATCTTGAACATAAGAACGGCGAGGAAATAGATATTGTAGAAAAGGAAGCAACTGATAGTGGGGAATATAAATATGTCGTTTCAGAAAATGGTGTAGACCAACTATTAATCCTAGGCTCAGAAAATTATTTCAATAAATCGGACGAATACATTACTATATCGAGAGACAAAGATTTAAATGATAAAATTAAAAAAGCTCTAGAAGTTCAATAAACCTAATTGTGTACTCGGGACGTAGTCAAACTATGATTTCGAATCGAAAATTGAATTATGCAAAAACGCGTCATATAGGATGGACACAATTAATATTTGGATATAGAATGCCATAGTATACGACAGTCGACTATATCCAAAAATAATTCTTGAGTGAAGAAAAACAGCCGTTTCTAATAGAGATTCGGCTGTTTTTTCATGGGGTGGAACGTTATTCACGGGTTAGTGGCAATGGGTGGTAATTGTATAATAAGATGTCGGGGGACAAGAACATATTCCCGTTGAAAGTCGCTATTTAGCGGCTTTTTTGTTTTATCGGTACAAGTTTTTGTCCCGAGCCAAGGACAAGAACTTGTACCGATTGCCTGAATGGACAAAAACATGTTCCCATTACCGATTAGGCATGCATCTAATCGATTTATGTCCGTTAATTCATTAAGCTAACGGGCAGGTAGTTTAAGATTAATCGCGGGGAAGCGTATCATAAATCGTCTCGAAGCATGGCATAAATCATATCATTGTGCCAGGGCACAAAGCTTGGTCCCATAATATGCGTAGGGTGGAGCATTGTCATGATTTTGTTTGATGTATTTTCATGGGATTGGATAAACGGGCAACAAGCCACCATTCTAAAGTAAGTATTAGAATATCGAAGTGAGAGTAAGGGGTAAAAATGAATTGTACTTGGTAGTAAAGAGTGTTACTCTAAAAGTCTGTGTTCGACAATACATTTAATAAATAGTCACCATTTTAGTTATAAAGAAAGGCACTACTATGATAAAAGTTGAAAACTTATCCTTCTCATTCCCACAAAAAGAACTATATAAAGACATTTCATTTACGTTAGAAGAGGCACAGCATTGCGCTTTTATTGGAACAAGTGGCAGTGGTAAAAGTACACTGATCGATATACTGATGGATCCAGAAAGATATTTGTTCGAAGGCAAGTTAGAGATAGATCCAACCTGCAAAATTGGGTATGTAAGTCAGTTCTCCCAACTAGACAGTACTAAAGAAACAACTGTTTTTGAATATATCGGAGAAGAATTTATTAAGCTACAAAATGAAATAACATCTATTTGTAATGAAATGGAAACATCATCCGATATTGAGCCGTTAATCGAAAAGTATCAATTCGCTTTAGACGCATTTGATGCAATGGGTGGAGATCATTTTGAGAGTAACATCAATAAGAAGCTAAATCTAGCAAACCTCTTGAAGCTAAAAGATGTTAGGGTATCCGACCTGAGCGGCGGGGAATTCAAACTTATTCAAGTAATGAAGGAAATGCTTCATAGTCCAGACTTAATGATCATGGACGAACCGGATGTGTTTTTAGATTTTGAGAACCTAAATGCGCTTAAAAAACTTATTAATACTCACAAAGGCATACTGTTAGTTGTTACGCACAATCGATATCTATTGAATCATTGTTTCAACAAAATTATTCACCTTGAAAACACAGAGATCCAAGAGTTTGATGGGCGATATATTGAGTATAATTTCTCATTACTTCAGACAAAAATGGAGTTGCAAGAAATCGCAGTCGCTGAAGCTGAAGAAATTGAGAGATACGATAACATTATTGATAATCTTAGAGCTATAGCAACTATTAATTCAGATGCATCTAGAGGTAGAGCGTTAAAAGCTAGAGTTAGATTTCAAGAGAGATTGGAAGCGCGTAGAATTAAGGCACCATTTGTTGATATTAAGCAACCGAATATCCGTTTCGGTATTGAGAATGAAATTGAAGACAGCATGGTTGTAAAAGTCAATAATTATAGTGTTGCCTTTGATGAACTGCTGTTAGAGAATGTTAGCTTTGAGATAAAATCTACGGATAAAGTAGCCATTATTGGTCCAAACGGTACAGGGAAAACGACTTTACTCCGAGATATCTTTAACAATAATCATGAATCCATTGACATAAATGATGATGTTAAAATGGCTTATTTATCTCAGAATCAAGGTGAAGTGCTAAAAGATTCTAATACAATACTAGAAGAATTCATCGATGCTGGGTTTAAAACTTATGATGAAGTTAGAGCGTATATTTCAAACTATGGCTTTGAAGGCGAAATCGTTAATCAAAAGATTGAATCACTATCTGGTGGAGAAAAAAACATACTTCAGTTGGCTAAAGTTTCTGCTAGTCATGCAAACGTATTGCTTCTTGATGAACCGACAAGCCATTTAGACACATATACACAAATTGCACTGGAAAAAGCCATTGAAGACTATAAAGGTGCAATTCTCATGATATCTCATGATTTCTATTCTGTAGTAAATGGTATGGATTATGTATTAATCATTGACAATAAGACGATGAGAAAAATGACTATGAAAAAATTCAAAAAGATGATTTATGCTAGCCACTTTGATAAAGACTATTTAGAGGCGGAACAAAACAAAAAAGCAGTTGAAATGAAAATAGAATTGGCTTTAAAAGATACTAATTTTGAATATGCAAAAGTATTGGTTGATGAGCTAGAAAAGCTAATTGAGTTGCTTTAAATTACAATACAGCGAATAGGGCTAAAGTGATTTAGTCTGAGTTCAACGATGAAACACGATGCTGGTGAAATAAAAGACACTGATGAATAGAATATCAGTGTCTTTTTACTACATTGATTTCTTGTAGCTCTTGCTCTAGGGAGGGAGAGAGATCATACATGAAGGAAGACAACCACAAAAGGTGATGTTACGGAATATTCAATACCAACGTCTAACTCAGCTCCAGTCGGAATTACAAGTGGACCTGATGGTTCCTATTAAAAAATCATAATTAGAGGCCGCAGTCGGGGGACAAGATTATGGTCCCATTGAAAGTCGCTAAAATAGCGGCTTTTTTGTTTTATCGGTACAAGTTCTTGTCCAGTATCTCTGAAAGCAGAGAAGTTCGGCGTATAACCAAGACTGGCATGCCGAAACCTACAGCATTGATCGGGGTTGTCAGAGCACGATGTCTTGGATGGGGCACTGCATCCGATATCGAAAAACGCCTGACTGCTTGTGTGGATAAGAGTATATAAAATCATAGCTTACAAAGAGATCCATAAGCTAATTAGGGTTCTCTTTGTTATGTTAAGACTTAGAAAGGAAAGCCAAATGATTACAACCAAAAGGAAAAAGCACGATGTAACAGTCCAAAGTAAAAAATAATCCGCTTGACAATATAGGGTAGGGGGCTATACTATATATCCAAACGGAGGAATATGGATGGGTCGTAACTCGTTAATCAGACGGCCGTCGCGAGTTAAAACGAGTGTCCGTATGAAGGCCGGTAATCAGCACTTGTTGGAGGTTGAATAATATGTCAATACAAGTTAAGGGTCTTTCACAACCTGATCCCAGAAGATGGATGGCTCTTGCATTATTATGTCTTGCAAATTTTATGGTTATTATGGATACGTCAATTATTGGGGTTGCTTTGCCAGCCATCCAAGAAGCACTTGGATATTCTCAGGAGAGCTTGCAATGGGTATTTAATGCGTACGTCATTTTCTTTGGTGGCTTATTATTACTCGGTGGAAGGTTATCCGACCTTTTCGGGCAGAGACGGATATTCATGTGGGGATTTCTTATCCTTACTTTGGCATCCCTACTTGCGGGCCTTGCCTGGAACGAAACGGCACTGAATTTGGGCCGTGCACTGCAAGGCTTCGGATCAGCACTAATTGCGCCTTCTGCTCTGACCATTGTTATGATGTTATTTAGCGGTAATCCCAAAGAGTTAGGTAAAGCATTGGGGTTTTGGGGAGCATCAGCAGCTGCAGGGGGATCTGCCGGGGTATTTCTGGGCGGGGTTATAACCGAGTGGCTGAGTTGGGAGTGGACCTTCCTTATTAATGTTCCGGTTGGAGTTTTAGCTTTAGTACTATCTCCGGGCCTTATAGCGAAAGGAACACGAGGAAAAGGAAGCATTGATCTCATCGGCTCTGTTTTTGTAACTGCAGCATTGGTTTTGATTGTTTACGGCATTGTGGCCGCGGAACACAACGGGTGGAGATCACCGGAAACAATTTGGACATTGGTCTTAGGTGCAATTCTGTTTATTCTCTTCCTCATCATTCAGGTCGTAAAGAAGCAGCCCCTTGTTCCTCTGGGCATACTTAAAACACCAAACTTGGCTGCAGGAAATATTGCATTGATAATGCTCTCCGGTGGGTGGATTCCATTGTGGTACTTCTTAAACCTCTATATGCAGCAAGTTCTTAAGTTTTCTGCCTTTGCTGGCGGGGTTGCTTTGCTTCCGATGACGATTTTGATCGCCATCTTCATGATCGTACTCACTGGAAAGTTGATCGCTGCATTTGGTGTCAAAGCAAACATTGTTATCGGATTAACAGCCCTTGGAGGATCCATGATTTTGTTCTCTAATTATACCCCAGTCGATGGTAACTTCCTGATGAATGTGCTGCCGGCATCACTATTAGGTGCACTCGGGATGTCCCTTGCTTATATTCCATCCATGATGGCAGCGATGTCTGGAGCGAAGCCAGAGGAAGCTGGACTTGCGTCAGGCCTTGCCAATACCAGCTATCAAATCGGTTCAGCCATCAGCCTTGCCGTTATGGTGGCAATTGCAGCGACAACATCCGCATCTGAAATCGGAAGTAATACTATAGAAGCACTGAATAGCGGTTTTCAGGCAGCGTTTTTCTGGTCCGGAATAGTTGCATTTACAGGTGCAGTATTGGCTCTTGTATTCATTCGTTCACCTAAGAAAGCAGAATCTGACATACCAAAAACAATGTAAATTGAAATATTGAAGAACTTCAGCCGATCCGTAATAAATGGTTGAAGTTCTTCACTTAGAATGGATTTGGCAACTAACTTTTTGACTCATAGGGTAGGGGGGTATAAAATGAGCGTTAATTGGGAATTGATGAATGATGCTTTGAAACATAGTTCGGGGTGCTGCTCCATTGATTCCGGTCGAAAAAGCCATCATTCCGATAAAGTAAAAAATAATATCATCTCCAGGTTAAACCGAATTGAAGGTCAGATTCGAGGGATCAAGGGCTTAATCGAAAAGGACACCTATTGTGATGATGTTTTAAATCAGATCGCTTCGGTTCAAGCAGCTTTAAATGGTGTGGGAAAGCTTCTACTTGAGCACCATATGAAGAGCTGCGTGATTGATCGCATTCAGGAAGGCGATATGGACGTATTAGATGAGATACTAACAACAATGAATAAACTAATGAAGTAATTCCGAAAAAAGCAGCAGTCATGCTGCTGTTCGTATAAGGCGAATAAAAAAACAACAAAAGAAGGAAAGACCAGTTTATACATGGAATGGATTGACTTGAGGTATGTTGTCCAGCAGTCCGTCCAAAAGGTATCGTTAAAAGCAAGGGAGAAGGGATTGGAGTTGATTGTCCATCCCCTTGAATCTGTTCCATTTATTCGGGGAGATGGTGTACGGATAGAGCAAATTTAAGTTTAAGTGGATCTGGCACATTCATGCAGTTTGACGGATTTTTAAGTTATGCATATTCCGGTAATAATGGAATTAAATTGACGAAGCAAGTTGAGTGTGATAGCATTGGTTTAATTTAAAACGAAAAGGCTATGATGAGAAATAGTAGCTATTAGGGATCTCACAGAGAGAAGATGGTTGGTGCGAATCTTCATTGAACTAATAGTGAAGCAGTCTCGGAGCTGTGAACCGAACAGAGGAATCTTAGTAGGCTTCAACGGAGTTCCACCGTTATTCAGGAAACAATATCGGAGATATCCCGTATTGATAGAGTGCAGAGGAATCTGAAATTAGGTGGTAACACGGACATCATAGTTCGCCCTAAGTTGACAAGAAATATGTCAGCTCAGGGCTTTTTTGTTTTATTTCTTTTCGTTTGAATATTCGCAGAATAAAGACTTTTGGGTTTTCCAAGAATAAATAATAATTGAAATGGAGGTATTGAGCATGGTGAAAATGACACCAGATGAGTTAAGAAAATCATATATTGATTTTATGAAAGGAATAGGGGCTAGCCAAGTGCCATCTTCTAGCTTGTTACCAGAAAATGATCCCTCCACGTTGTTTACAGGAAGTGGAATGCAACCTATGGTTCCCTATTTATTGGGGGAAAAGCATCCGATAGGTAATGAGATTGCTAATATTCAGAAGTGTTTAAGGACAGTGGATATTGATGAAGTAGGAGATACATCGCATCTGACATTTTTTGAAATGATAGGTCGATGGGAGTTTAAAGCAAATGAAAATAACTATAAGAAAAAGCAAATCGATGCCATTTGGAATTGGCATATTATCGAATTAGGAATTGATCCTGGCAGGCTGTATATCAGTGCTTTTATAGGAAGTGATGATTTGAATATACAGAAAGATACGGAAGCTATTCAAATCTGGTCAGAAAAATTCAAATCAGTTGGTATAGAACCTATCATTGAAGATGATCCCTATCAATATGGGGCATCTAGAGGTGGAAGAATATTCTTATACGATGAAAAAGAAAATTGGTGGAGTCGAGCCGGAAGTCCACTCCATATGCCTGTTGGTGAACCGGGTGGGCCTGATAGTGAAATGTTCTATGATCTTGAACCCGGCGGTGATCCACTGGATCATCCTGCTTCTGTGAGCGAGAGGTTTCTGGAAATTGGGAACAACGTATTCATGTGTTACAAAAAAGAAGACACCGGATTTGTAAAAATGCAAAATCCCAATATGGATTATGGAGGCGGATTAGAAAGGGTTGCAACAGCCCTTAATGGTGACAAGGATATTTATAATACGGCTTTCTTCCTTAATCCCAAGAAAAAATTGATGGAGTTAAGTGGTAAACAATATACTGACGATTTAAAGTCGTTTAGAATCATACTTGATCATGTGAGAGCGGCTACTTTTCTAATTAATGATGGTGCGGTTCCAGCTAATAGTGATGCAGGGTATATAACAAGAAGGTTATTAAGAAGGGCGATTCGTGCTGGTAAAAAAATAGGTATACAAGGAAGTTTTGTGGGTGAGCTGTCTGAAGTTTATATAGATGAAGCAACAGCTTATGAAGATTTGATCGGTAATAAAAAGAAAGTTATCGAAATAGTAAATAAGGAAGAAAATCTTTTCTATAGAACTTTACAGCAAGGAGAATTTGAAATACAAAAACATCTTAAGAATAAGGGTAAAGTTACAGGTGCAGATGCCTTTTATTTTTACGAGACATATGGGTTTCCCTTGGAGTTGACGGAAGAGTTTCTAACTGAAAGTGGATATAGCATGGAGGACAAGGCGTCTTATATAGAGGCGGCAAAGAAACATGCTGAAAAGAGCAGAACTGCTTCTGTGGGTAAATTTAAAGGTGGATTAGCTGAACATTCAACAGAAACAACAGCGCTGCACACGGTATCTCATTTATTACTTGCTGGTTTAAGGGAAGTTTTAGGTGATCATGTTCATCAACAAGGAAGTAATATTACTTCAGAACGATTACGGTTTGACTTCAACCATGATGAAAAACTTACGCCAGAGCAAATAGCTGAGGTGGAAAAATATGTGAATGATGCGATTTCATCAAAAGCAGTTACCTATATTTCAGAGATGCCTAAAATTGAAGCGAAAGAAAGTAATGTTGAAGGGAATTTTTGGGATAAATATCCGGATATCGTTAAGGTGTATACAATCAAAGATAACGAAGGGAAAGTTTGGAGTCGAGAAGTATGTGGAGGACCTCATGTAGAAGATACAACAAACTTAGGAAAGTTCAGTATTAAAAAAGAACAATCTTCTGCTGCTGGAGTTAGAAGGATTAAAGGAGTCATTAATAAAAACGCGGAACAATAGCTGATGTTTCGGGAGTGCCATTTGTAACAACGTTATGAGTTGCCGAGAATCCAGAATGAATGACAAATCCGGCAATCGAAGAGGGCTTGGCATATCGCTTGGCCATTTTATCGGTACAAGTACTTGTATAATGAATGGAATGTACTTTATTGAACAAACGAAGCAGATTAGCTCAATAAGTGAAAGGATAATATCACCATTTTGTAGTATCGTGGAGAGAGATAACTGTATTAATACATTTTAATGTAAAGAAGGGGATTATGATGAAAATTAATTTAATGATTTTTATATCATCCATAAAAGAACAAAAAGAAAACAATATCGGAGAAATAGTTATAAAAACATTTGAATCTAATATTCGTCCTGTAAAAGGGGACATTTTAGATGATCCAGGATTTCATCCAGGATTTCATAATGGATATGAAGTTGTTAAGATTACAATGAATTATGCTTTAAATGAATGCTGGGTTTCACTATGCCCCCTTGAGTTAGAAAGGGAAGAAACCGAGATAGAGACCTATATAGAGAGACTTAAAGTAAACGGTTGGTGTGTTGTCTCAAAAGAAGATTTTAAAAATATGTTTGCAGAGAATGGTTCTAATAATTAGACAAAGCTTCACCAAAGTTTGTTAAGAATTGTTGACGGGGGCACTATGTAGATGCCAAGACTGAAATCGTATGGGAAATTATAAATGTCGGGTGACAAAAACATAGTTACATTAGAAGCTGCTGATTATGCGGCTTTTTATATTTATGTTATCAAGTTCTTGTCAAAACACAATGACAAGAACATTGTTACATTCCCGATATGATTTCATCGTCGGCAGTACGCCCTTTTATTAAACTAACGGGCAGATTAGTTCAATCAAGCTACTGTAATTTTGGACCACTTAACCTTATGTTTACGTATAAAGGAAAAGAAGTCGAGGGGAGTGGGAAATGATGAAAGTGGTCATTATTGTTATTGTATTTGGACTCATATTTGCAGCATGTAGTAGTTCAGATGAGTCAAGTAAAATCATCACTGATTCCATAACCAAACCAACGATTAAAACAGTAACAAAAAATGAGTTGGATTCCGGGCAGGTCATCTACAATCATAACTATGACAACATGGATCGTGGCAATCATGATTTAGAAGGTGAGGTTGTGATTGATTTGAAGTATTACAATGAGCATGCGATTAGTCGCGGTGATATCGTATACTTTACAAATCCTGAAACTAAAAAGAATCTTGGAGAGTACAGTATTTCTAGAGTAATCGGGTTACCTGGCGAAAAGGTGAAGATTGAAAAAGGACAGATCTATATTAACGGGAAATTGCTTGATGCTTTTTACGGAAGAGCACATAGACACGGTGCTGATCTCGATAGTTTGAAAAAAGCTATAGAGCGTATTGACTTAGAAGATTACATACGAAAAAACATGGAAAATAATGTGGATAATTTTGAACAACTGAGCATGGAGGAAATCGAGATCCCCGAAGACAGCGTTTATCTTGTAGGTGATGATTGGTTACGCAGTAATGATAGCAAATTGTTCGGCCCATTACCCACAGATAAAATTGAGGGGAAAGTGGTTGGGGTGATCGGTAGCCCGTAAAGCTAACGGTACACGATAGCTTAATAAATGTCGGGGGACAAGAACATGCTCCCATTATAAGTCGCTATTTTAGCGGTTTTTTTGTTATATCGGTACAAGTTCTTATGATCCTTAAAAAAGTTTTAGTATAAGTCAAGACTTCATGAAAAACAATGGACTTAACCATCAGGCTATGACCAACAAACAGAGAGAGCTATTCAAAGAACTTAGTGAAAGTGGACGACCAAATACTATGACTGAGCATACACGTATCGCAGTTGAAGCATTACAAGCAGGCGGAGCAACTCGTAAAGAAGCACGTAGGTTGGTTGCAGAATCTCTTAATAACCTTCGTAAACAGGGTGTAAAGGTTCCAAGTAATATTCCGTGGTATAAATAATGTATCTGGAGGAGATGTTTATATGAGTGAGCAACTTGCTTTGAGTTTTTTCGGAGAGTACTTAGTTAAAAGGGTTAGAGATGAAGCTATCGATGATTGGGAGAGAATACTCAGTGGAAAAATGAAAGACCAGGGATCGCAACAAGTATTCCAGGCATTAAAGTCTTTTGACGCAGAACAATTAAAGTTTATATTTAATATGTTTCCTAAAATTATTGATACCACTTTACATCATCTATTATGGTCATTAGAGCAAGAGGAAGACATAAATGTAATGATTAAATCAAATGACCACGTGTTTGTTAACATTAAAGAAGTTAGCGATGGATTAGCAGGAGAATTATACACGGAAGATGGTTGGATTTCACGTTTCAGTAGTAAAAAACAGTTAAAAATTTAATGGAAAACCTTTAAAAGGGTTCTAGGCTTGCCTAGGACCCTTTTAAATTTATTTGGATTCTCCATTGATGAACGGAACGTCAGGTGACAAGAATTTAAGTTAAACGTATGACGATAACGGGAACCGGTTGGAGCAGGGAAGCGGCAAGATATTCGGCCTGGGCAGTAGTTGAGTTAAAACACAATGTAAATGTCGGGTGACAAAAACATAGTAACATTAGAAGCCGCTAATTATGCTGCTTTTTATATTTATGTTATCAAGTTCTTGTCAAAACACAATGACAAGAACTTGATAACATTCCCGACTGATGACAAGAACATGGTTACACTCCCGATATGACGGCGGCAGACGGTAGAAATGCTTATCAAGCATATCGAGTTATACGATATGAGTATTTGCTATGCATATAAAGGGCGCTAAAATCAATAACAAAGGAATCGGAAGCTGTTTTCAATCCTTGGTTACAGTCCCGAGAGACCGCGTCGTTACTTTTCAGAGATAGAAAAAGAATGGATTGGTAAAGGTTGATGATACATTTTTTTGCGCAAAGAAAAGACTCGAAATGCATAAAAAATCGCTAAACTTATAGAGCCGAATTAGAATAGTGCTGCGTTCGAAAAAAAGTGAATCACCTAATAAAAGGTGCAATTACAAGGGAGGAAGAAAATATGTCTACTAGGGCTTTTTAAGTTCAAGAGTGAATTTATGACCTATGCTAAATAAAACGAACACTTTTTAAACATTTATGTTTAAAAAGTGTTCGAAATAAGATATTCTATAAGCGGTAAAAGTAATTCGATTATTTTATAATTGGAGGCGTTTACATGAATGGATGGATTCAAGCGGGTACGGTAGAAGTGCTTCAAGAACAAGGACCGAAACTGATCAAGGGGGGCATCGTAGTTTTTTATCACGAGGATAAAGTGCATGCGCTTGATAACCGCTGTCCACACCTCGGTTTTCCGCTTCATATGGGAAGTTTATGCAAGGGAATTTTAACATGCCATTGGCATCATGCACGGTTTGACGTATGCAGCGGCGGAACGCTCGATCCTTGGGCGGACGACGTTCCGGTACACGATGTAACCATTCAAAACGGATTGGTTTGGGTCAACCCGAATTCCCGAAACAGTTATCAAGTACAGCAGTACAAAGATCGACTTCTGAACGGCCTTAAACAAAATATCGGGCTTGTCATAGCCAAGGCCATAGTTGGATTAATGGAAGCGGGCGTTCCAGAAACGGAAATTGCAGCGATCGGGATCGAGTTTGGGGTCAAACAGCGTAGGCAAGGGTGGGGCTCCGGATTAACCATTTTGGCAGCGATGGCCAACGTATTACCAAAACTTGATAAACAAGGCCGCATTCTTGCGTTGTTTCAAGGATTGTTGCACACGGCACGCGAATCAGCCGGAAGCGGAACGCGCTACTTGCTCGATCCGCTTCCGAATACAAGCGTCTCGGAAGAACGATTAACGGAATGGTACCGTGATTGCATCGAGGTTCGGGATACACGGGGGGCGGAACGGGTACTATTGACTGCCGTACAGGCGGGGGTCGAAGAGAAGCGGTTATTCTCCATGATGAGCATGGCAGCGACAGACCATTTCTATATAAATGGCGGTCATACATTGGATTTCCATAATAAAGCATTCGAGAGTTTGAAGTATGTCGGACATGAGCAACGCAAATATGTCCTTGCTTCGCTCGTTCCAATGTTCGGGAACGTAACCCGCAGCGAAGAGCTTCATAGCTGGCAGTCCCCGGTCAATTTAGTTCAACCGTTGACGGAAGTCTTTGAGGAGCTTTCTAAACAGGACTTATCATCTGGAAGCGGTAGCCCTATCATCGATGACGAGGAGCTATTCCAAGCACTACTTGGAGACGATCCACTCCGGACGATTCGCATGTTGACGGAAGCATTGTTTGGAGGCGCCTCTCCTGTGCGCATTTCGCAAATTGTTGCTTTGGCTGCTGCAGAACGGATCGTCCGCTTTCATACGAATAACGATTTCGGGGATTGGATTTCAGTATTACACACATTTACACATGCTCACGCCGTTCACGAAGGTTTGATCCGTTCCACCGATTCCATGCTGGTTCGCGGTATTTTCCACACTGCAGCTACAATTTACATTGATCGGTTTTTGAACATTCCAGCTGCCCAGAGACCGAATGTAATGGACGCGACGAGTGAAGCACCGCAACCATCGGAGTTGCTTGAGATTCTCGACAAGCAACAGCAAGTGGCGCCGGCAGCGGCATGGGTGATTCGCTATCTACGCAGCGGTGGAGAGCCAGAGCCACTATTCAATGTATTGGGTCATGCGCTGCTTCGTGAGGATGCGGAGTTCCATACTTTCCAGATGTACGAGGCGGCTGTGGCGGAATATGACCACTGGGCATCCGAACCTGGGGCGTTTTCCGAGAAGGCCCGGGAAACGCTGGTCCTTGCGGTTACTCGGTATTTGGCGTCTCATGCGCCGACTTCCCGTGAGACGCCCCATACGGCTAAAATTGCTTGGCGGCTCCATCGCGGCGAGAAATTGTTCGAAGAAAAATAAAACACAAACGAATCCAGATAATAATTACTTAGGATAATTATTTCATGACGAGAGAAAACCGGATACGATAGCTAAGTAAACAATATTATGGCAACCGGTCCAAAAGGATCGGTTGCTTTAACTAGGGCGTGTATGGAATCCAAGAACATACAAGCATAAGAAGTCGCGGGATACATACGCGGCTTTTTTTATTTAACGATATAAGTTCTTGTCCAAACGGCCATTGCCGTGGTGGTGGATCAAGAAACTGTAAGGTAATTCTAAGGTATCTCGAAGTATATTCACGGGTATCTCACAAATATGTAAGGTACAATCAGACGGAAGCAGTCGTTCGCATAAGGGTCAGAGGTGATTCGAAAATAACGGGTTAGTTTTCCGTACACTGGGGATCATTTGTGCAGTTCTGTCCAGAAAAGGGAGGCAATCCAAAGAAGGAAATAGCATTTCAGAAAAAAAACTGCTTGTTGAAAGGGTGTTTCAATGAAAAATAAATTTAAGATCATTCGATTTTTCATTTTCACCGTGACTGGGCCTGGCTTTAACCATAGCTAGCGTTGGCGCCGCATATATGCCGGACATGTCCAATGAAACAGAGAATTTTTACAAGAGCAACAAGGTAACCAAGAAAAAGGATGAGTTTTTAACTAGCCATCGCTAAATCGATCGTGGAACTGCACGGCGGCCGAATTGAAGTGTCGGGTGACAAAAACATAGTAACATTAGAAGCCGCTGATTAAGGGGCTTTTTATTTTTATGTTATCAAGTTCTTGTCAAATCGCAATGACAAGAACTTGATAACATTCCCGACAGATGACAAGAACATTGTTACATTACCGATATGATCTCATCGATGGAGCAGGATAGTTCGATAAATTCATGGGCAAAATAGCCAAAATTAATGGAGGATATTTCTCATGTGGTGGAGATGTATTATTTTGATTTGGGCCATAGGGGTAATCAACTTTACAATATTGGATGGTGTTGATGCTTACAGCGATGAGTCACCAACTATGAATAATGTCGATATTCAACATAAGAGCTTGGAAGAAGTTCTAATTTTTGAACTTCGTCCAAAGATCATGGACGTACTTAGGAAAGAGTATGCCAGTAACTTTCTCATCGATAGACAGCATATCTTACCTTTGAGGAAATCGAACTCTTATCCTCAACATGAGTTCATACTAGAGGGAAGAGTTACTACGAATTCTTACTCGGATATAGTTCAAATTACTTTTAAAGCTAATTTTGACGGATACAAAGTGAGTGGTTTTCATGTTGTTAATCATTCATTGAACTAACGGGAAACTATAGTTTAATAAATAACTAAAACGCGGCTGCCGCTTAGTTCGGCAGCCGCGTTGCGCTAACGGACAGTAAGGTAGGAGGGAATGTTATCATCATAAAATCAGTGACACACCCATAAAAACTCATCTGTCGAGGGACAAGAACTTGTACCAATTTCCGAAAACACAAGAAGATAAATGGTTAACCATAATTGATGTTATCAATTACGATAAGCGAGATTTATGTAAAAGCCATCCTTTATCAAATTCTGCACAGCGATCGAGCCTGTTGATCTTGTTACCAATTATTCCATACCGTATAATCTCATTATGTGACAATGCGTGCACATTAAGAAAAAGAACAAATTCAAAAAGATGAGGAAATCACCCATGAGAAAAATGCTAGTATGCACGTTAGCTGTCATGCTAAGTTTAGCTGCGTTTACCCCCGCTATTTACGCTTCCGAAGTCCAAGTATCCGTGGATGGGCGTGATGTACTACAATTCCCGGATGAGCACCCATATGTCGATCAGAGATCCAACCTTACGATGGTTCCACTTGCTTTTTTATCCGACAAGCTCGGAGCTGCTACGAAATGGGACCAAAAATTAAAACAAATCACGATCTCGCTTAACCGTGATACTGTTATTTTGGTGATTGGCGATCAACATGCACTGGTGAACGGAAAAAGAGTAGACTTTGAAGGGGCGACAGTGCTCAAAAACGGCCGCACGATGGTTCCGCTGCGTTTTATAAGTGAAGCCCTGCATGCAAATGTGGAGTGGCAGCCCACGCGCAATCTGGTGAGCATTATGACCTCCGTGGCCAATGTTCCGAAAGGAACATGGATATGGGACAGTCACATCATCAAACAGGATCAAGAGAAAATTATAAGCTTCGCAAAAATGAAGGGTGTGACATCTATTTACCTTCAGGTAAATAGAGATATCGATCCAGCGATATATGAGGGATTTATTCGAAAAGCCAAAAGCGAAGGAATTCAAGTGGAAGCACTTGAGGGGCGTCCCGAATGGGTCTATAAGTCTAAGCAGGAGGATATTCGAAAATTCATCGCGTGGGTTAAAACCTATAATTCCTCTGTTGGCCCAGAAGCAAGCTTTACAGGACTGCATTTCGATATTGAACCTTATGCGCTAAGCGAATGGACAAAGGACAACAAGGCGATTATTGAAAGCTGGATGGACAATTTGAGACTGATCGAGAAAGAAACCAGAGGGAGCGGCTTGAAAATTGCTATCGATGTTCCGTATTGGCTGAATACGATTAATGTCCCGGGGAAGGATTACAGTATGAGCGCATGGCTGCTTGAGAAGTTTGATTGCCTCGTCATCATGAATTATCGGAATCATGCAATAGGCAGCAATGGAATTGTGGAAAATGCGCAGGCCATGCTGAGAGAAGCCTCCACGCTGAAGAAGAAAGTTGTTGTTGCTGTAGAAACAGTCAAAAGCACAGAGGGTCCGCGGGTCTCATTCTATTCCATGAGCAATGAAGTGATGGAAAAGGAGCTCCAATCTGCCCATAATCAATTGGCGCGCTACGCAAGCTATGCCGGCTTTGCCGTTCACGATTTCAAAAGCTGGCAGGACATGAAATAAACAGCTGGTGTTTGTCTAATTGTCTGACGTTTAGGTCGAAGACGTTAATTTCAACCCCATTAAGCGAATGGCCATTCCTACGATTAGATAGGCATTTAAACGGCTTACAGATCGGGGAGAAATCGAAGCGAATGTATATCCGCATCGCTTTAGACATACTTATGCTTGCCAGCTACTAGATAATGGTGCCCCTGGATTTCATCCAAGGTATGTTGGGTCATGAAAAGGCATCAACCACACAAATATATGCTCAGCTCTGTGGCGAACGCCGGAGGGAACTTTACCGCAGATTCTTTTAGCTTGTAATAGCGAAGGACTGTATTGATTGCCCGTCGCTAAACTAAAGGGCAGTTATCTTCAATGAATTGGAGAGGGTATGGTCCCAGATATATGAATACTGAGCAGATGTTTTATCGAGCGACTATCGAATTACTTGTAAAAAGATACCCTACTGGATGGGGTGGGGCAGCAGCAATTTCTTTTAGGATATTTTCACTCCCTCTCAATAATTCCAAAACACCAAAACACAACAAACAAGGAGTAAGATCCATGGAGATCTTGCTCCTTGTTCTACATATAGAGAAAGAAAAAGGAATCGTTGGCTGCAACGTCCGGGATAAACCTCATAAGAAAAACAACTTAGTATTTGTCGAGGGACAATAACATGGTCCCATTGAAGTCGCTATTTTAGCGGCTTTTTTGTTTTATCGGTACAAGTTCTTGTCCCGAGCCAAGGACAAGAACTTGTACCGATAAACTGAATGGACAAGAAAATAGTCCGATTGCCGATTAGATGTTCATCTAAATAATGAGCAAATGTACTTAGAAGCTCGTTAAGTACCATAATACATGAAAATGTTCACAAAGTTATGAAACAAAGGACACGATGAGAGGTAAAGACGGGCACCTGACTATATTAGATTTTTTATGGAGAATATCGACTCATTAAAAGGTCAGAGATCCCACACTTTGTACAAAATGAGCATATTTCATTTAATGAAAATATGCTCTCTATACGTTAACTTATGTAAAATTGCGATTATATCTCCTTAAGATTTCTAAGGTAGATATCTGAACCAGATTCAATTGGGGTCTTTATAGAAGATAGGAGGATTAGTTTGAGATAAAGCTGTTTTTGCTTGTTGGCTATTTGTTGTTGGCCGGCCCGTTATTCTCTCAGAGATTTTATTTAAAAGTTCCTCAACATAAACCGCTCTGCAGTATATCAAGATGAACTCGGGTGGGGATTAGAATTCAGTGTAAATGGCCTTCCTAAAGCTGGCTGCACGGTTTGAGTAAAACTTCAAAAAAGAACGTCAGGCAACACTGTAACAAGATCCATCAGCGCGAAACAACAACTCTGCTAAAATCACGAAACTAAGAGCTGGCGAATATGTGATGAAGAAAGATTATATTGGATGCTTATGAAAGTACCGATATACAATGTAGATACCTAATTAAGACTCAGGTATTTACTGCTAAGACATCAGGTGCATTTGATGTTGCATTGATTGAGAAGGGGGAATAGTATGGCTAACGTTAATGTTAAAAGGATCACTGGCGATGTTACTGAGTAAGGGACAAAATTAATTGAAGCAGAAACGGATCGTGATGATATTTCATTGAAGGATTACGACACATTTCTGGATCTATTTAGAGAATATAACATAAAAGTTGTTTTTATCAGTGTAGAGAGACTGGAGGAAAGTGGGATTGAGGAAGAGTTAATCTCAGATGAAGATTTGGAAACAAGAGAACTTAGAAGTATCAAAGAAAAAATTAGCCAACAAATAGTTGCAATCAATAACAGACTAAAAAATTTGCTTAATAATATTGGTGAAGAGCAGAACATAAAGCTATTCTTCTAACATGAGGGCATATTCTACAATTTCAACTACATCAATATCGATTTATACCCTGATTTCAAAGAGGATTTTTTAGAAGAGATGGAAGATCAATATGAAGATGCAATAAATGAATCACGTGAACAAGATAGGTCTATTAGAGCAGAGCATTTAGATAATGTCTTAGGAAAACTTAAGGACTTTCTAGTCAATAGTGATACATTCGAAATGTGTACAAATGCTCCAGCTAGAAAAGGTTATTTGTATGAGGTTATAAGATTAGAGCAGTTCAAGAATGATTTTGAAGATATGCCGAAAGAGACTAATGCTACCTGTTATTGATGCCTTTCGGAAACGCCGGTTCGGTGCGATTTGCAGCCGGTTCGATCCAGACGAATATTTGTATGCTATCTTTTTTGCGAGTTTTTTATAATTTGAACTCGCCCCCTCTTCCGTTACGATGAGAACAAGCTAAAGCAGTAAATATCTACTCTTAGGAGGGGAACGACGATGCAAAAGTTTTTCGACGATATGCTTAAAAAGAGATTTCGCGATCACGGGCTCGATCCGGACGAACCTTCGTTGCTGGGCGACCCGCGTTACGGCGAATTCAAAAATGAAAAGGTGTACTTCAATCAAATTTTCGTCACGTTGGATTACTACATCCGCCAGGAATGGTTTCCTAACGTGGCTGCAGCAGGGATGAGAGGGCGGTTCGATCCGCAGGCGAAGTGGGATGGCAAGCCGGTCAATGCGAACGATCTGATCGAGGAAATTCGCCTTGAGACGTTCAACGAACTAGCGGGGACCCCATGGGACGACGAGCCGAAGTACGATTACGAGAATATTAAGAACAAGCTGTTCGGCACGAGTGGGCTGCGCGATAATTTGAAGCAGCGGGTCGGCTTCGATACCGCGCCGTACCGGCAGTTTCAGAAGTACGAAGAGCTCAAGTTGCTCAAAATTTTGTACCGCACCGAAAAACATCACAGTGAAAAGGTGAACATCACGAAACTGCTCGGCGATTTATCGCTCGAAATCGTCGACCGCAGTGTCCTCGGCGAGACGAGCGTTCATGGTCAGATCGTTACGGAGTTGCTGACGCAAGTACATTTAGCGATTGAACAGCGGTTTCCTGCCAGCGCGAATCAAGCGATCATTGACTTGACGATGGCCTGGAACGAAAAGCTTCTACAAATCGGCGCCCTGACTCACTCGCCACGGCCGAAAGAAGTCCGTATGGCGGAACTGCAGCGAATACAGGACTACGGGAAGCGGCTTTTGGAAAGACTGGACGAGCCACAACCGGTGTCTGACAAAAACCTGCTCGAGTCATTCTATTTGCGAGTGCTCCAATTGAAGCAAATCGCACGGACTCACGACATTGATCGGGTTACAAACTTCATCGCCAGCTCCAAACAGACGGAGGACCTCAGAAAACAAGAAGTACGGCCAATGCCGTTCCCCCCTTCCGTTATCACGGATGCAGTAACGTTCGTACGGGAGCACATGAATGCTGTTGCACCATTTATCTACCCCGGGGAGCAGATAACCGAAAAGCATAGGAGATTTTTGCTGAAACAGGCAACGGCCGTTCCCGAATTGCTGGCGCAGTATAATAAGCAAAAGATCGGCGATCAGCAGGAACTGACCACGCTCTTCCTGCTCAGCTGCTTGCAGGAAATTGAGCTCAGCCACTCCTTGATTGAGGGGGATGATGAGTACGCCTTTAAGAATGAGTACTATTTAGCAGACGGGAAACCGCGCACTCTTACGTCTGTTTTTAAGAAGATGACGAAACAGATGAATGTCGAGGAAGTGTTTCAACTGGTCTGGACAATCAAACTAGAGCGAAGAATTAATGCCAATCTGGGAAGGCTGGACGAGTATTTACTGCTGGTGGACATCGGCACCGTTTGTAATCAAATGATTAAAAAAACGATGCAGCTTCCCGATTTAGGCACGATGCACGTATGGAACGAATTTTTGCTGTCGCAAATGATCGTCAACGAGACTGTGCCGATCGTGCTGGCCGCTGGAGAATTCGACCGTATCATAACCCAGATGACCGGGCTATCCTGCGACTTTAGGACAATGCGGCTGTTCTCGTATTTTACGAGCGAGGCCATTTCAGGTGCGCTCACACAACCGATCGTACGCAAAATCGAATTGGCGATGCGGCAACCGCGGCCGGAAGATCTGCAGGTCATGAAGTTCACCCTGTTTGAGGAGGAGTTTCTTCTGGGGTTTTCCATCGACTTGGCCAGGAGAACGTTTGTTTTGCGGTTTTTCATGCCCAGAACGAACAACGAAGAGTGCACTTTGATGGCGAATGCAGGGCTAGGAAAGTTCGTCAACGGTCACGAACGGTTGACTAGACGGTAAGTTGATGGCTGTCACTCTGCAAGTTAAACAAGCATTATCCGGAATTTCTTTTTGCATCGATTTTGGGGAATCTTGGGACGGGGATGCTCTTTTAATGCTATACTCTCTTGTAGGACAAAGTGCGGTGGAGCGATCACGGCTACCTCTCGTTAAAGGGGGTGATGCCATGATCGCCCTTGTCGAGCTAGTAGACGTACTCAAAGGTTTTGCAGCTGCACTCAGCATTTTGCTGAGTGTGCGTAAGCTGCTCCGCTGGATTCGTCGTAAGCTAAACAAGCGAAAACCCACCGAATAAGGTTTGGCGACCTTCGGTGGGTTTTCGCTGATTAATTAAGTTTGCCAACACGCCGTGGGTTTCACAGCCTTTGTTCCTGCTTAGAGTCCTTACCGTTGCGAGCGGTGAGGACTCTATTTTTAGTATAGTTAAATAAGACTTGAGTAATACCTAGTCTATTCATAGTCTATTCATAGCCTATATATAGACTATACATAGTCTATATTAACACAATACCGTTCACATGATAACATTATTGAACACAAATGTATTCAGTTTTCTGAACACATTGCCGGCACATTAAAACAATCCCAATAATTCCTTTCGCTCTCCATGTGCCTTGATTCTGGATACCAGAACATCTAATTTTTCATTCGTCTTCTCTAAATTCGGATGGAGTCGCGCTGATGTAATCCGCAGCCAACAGCGTGTACTGCGTGCCCTCCAGGAACTCACCGTCCATACTCCCAGCGGCGACCCAATCCGCTGCTCTTCCCTGTCCGGGTAGGTGGCAAACTCCTCCACCTCTCATCCCGTGCCCGCAGCACCAGCAGTTCCACGTCCAATGGCTGAGGCTTCCCTGCACGATGCCGCGGAACCCCCCATACAACTTGCTCCAGATGCGCTGCTTCCAGCCCCCAATTCCGTACGCCATGTCCTCCAGCGAGGCCAGGCGATCAGCCAGCTCCGTCGGCAAGTTCAGACAGCTCCTCTTCCTCGATCGGCTCATGCAACAACGGCGCCAGGCTGTCAATCACGTCAGCCCTTCCACCGGCCGGTCCTGCTTCCTCGGCTGCCGTCAACTCGTAGGCAAGTAATTCCCAACGACCAGCCCCCCAGCAGTACCGGACCCTCCGGCAGGTGAACCTGAAGCGCCTTCATATACCGAGTCGCCATCACCGGCTACTCAAGATGCCCGCTCAGCTCACCGTAGCACACATCACATGCTCGCCTGCCGATAAACCATCATGAGCGTGCCCGCCTCCGCCCAGTAATATGCTCCTGCTCAACCGCTCAGCCACCAGCCCGGACCCTACGGACCGCCTCAAACGATTGACCTCCCAGTTCGAAAAAGTCGCCGATCACCCCGATGTCTTCCCGCTTCAGCACCCAATCGAAGAGGTCGATCCGGTATGGTAGAGCATGCCTTACCAAGACGCTGTGGAATTAGACCATCTCGGTATTGGACAATGGGTTTGGATTATCTGAAGGGACGTATTTTTATCGGGGGAGCTGGCTTGCTCAGGGTATGATACAGCTGTTTTCTCTGGATTTTCGATGTGGCAGTAACGTCCGTGCAGTAGTATCGCGACCAGCGGTGCGCGAATATGTCCAATGGCTCTATGGTGTCGAAAGTCATTCTCCAGATGGACAGTATGCCGGTATCCAACTGCAAAATCGATTACAAATTCTTGCCGGCCGCTCCTGAACACCTGCAGCTGCGCAGATGTACGCGGCCTTACTCAAAATAGGGCAAACACGGGTTGGAGGGTTGTTCAGCGGTGGGCTGATTCCCTGGTTTATCACGATCAAGTCCTACGGAATGCTGGATACGATCTGGGCGCTGTTTCTGCCTCCGTATTCAACGTCATCCTTCTCGTCAACTTCTTCTGCAGCATTCTGGAGGAGAGGGATGAGGCCGCGATGACATTTATGTTATCAAGTTCTTGTCATCATGTCGGCATCAACGAGTGTCGGGGGACAAGAACTTGGTCCCTTAGAAAGTCGCTAATTTAGCGGCCTTTTTGTTTTATCGGTACAAGTTCTTGTCCCGAGCCGAGGACAAAAACTTGTACCAATTGCCGAAATGGACAAGAAGATGAGCCTTTTACCGATTAGGCAAGTATCCAACTATGTTTCCATGCAATTTCATAAAGCCAACGGGCATATTGGTTTCATAATACCTTAGGGTAACTACATAATACTTCGCATAAGGTCAGAAAAACCCAAACCGCATTATTAATTAATGGAAGGAAGAAATCCCTGCCGTCTGCTTAAAGATGCGGGGATTATTGTTATTTTACAAATTTCGACATTATAAACCTCACAATTTGTCGTGCGATAGAGCCGATATTCCTATTCAACTGCCTACAGAGTACACCGATATCTATAAGATGTCCCAGGTAATGGAAGGAGGTGGGGTTAATTCCTGTGGCTGATTGATGATATTGCTAGAGGAGGCAGAGAAGGTGAAGTCTAAGAGAAATCGAATGATTCCATGGCTGTTGGTATTTGCATTATGTCTTAACGGATGGAATCCATTCATGGCAAATGCTGAAGGAGTTCAGCAACCTTTCGAAGAAGAGATGGTATCGGAAGGAGTGGCTGCACCCAGTGTTACGGATGCTGTATATCATAATTCAAATGTAGAATTGCTTGCGGACAAAAGGGAGGTAACTTTATACCCAGGCGAATCTTACAGATTTAATAATACGTCTACCTCAACCAAATCCATTACAAATAATGGGTCAACATCGAAGGGGATTGTGTTTGACTATGTAACCTATAATGCGGATGGCAGAATTACCAGCGCGGATATGAATCATGGCGGGAATGTTTCACAGACAAAGGGGGCATCCACCATCATTACGGTGTCAGGCATGTTCCCAGTTACGTTCTCCATTTTCCCTGAAGTGACATATTCCCTATCCTCAACACCAGCACTCCAACGTGTAACACTTCATAAGGAAGAAAGCTATATTTTTACGAATGAAGGGAATCAGTCCCTTAATCTCCAAAGTGATGCTTCCAGTGGCCAGGAGAAACGTTATGATTTTGCTGTATACACCCTTGATGGCACATTAGACAGATCGGATTTTAATAGTGTCTCAAAGCCGGGTGTAGGCATAGGGAATGAAATCATTGTAACCGGCGCTACGATCAACCCAGTTACGGTCGGGTTTCCGTACGATATGTTTAACGGTGAGTACAGTGCGGAACCAGCGTATACGAGGATCATAATGAATCAAGGACAAAGCTATCAGTTTACGAACGTGAGCTCGAAGACGGATACGCTGGAAAGTGACGGTAAGTCCAGTGACCGCTTTGATTATGTGGTTTATTTACCGGATGGAACTGAGTACTCAAGGGGAACGAATACATCAAATAAACCTAGTGTTGCAGCAGGACGTACTGCAGTACTTACTATGGTTACGGCCAATCCTGTTACCTTTGGCGTTCCATACCGAACGTTTGATGTACGGCCTACAGGAGGAAGTGCCATCAGCCGGATAACCGTTTATCCGGGAGATACCTATGTTTTTTATAATAATGGATCGCTTACGAATCCCATTCGGAATGATGCAAGTAAAGTTACCGGCTTATTTGATTTCGTCATTTATAGACCCGACGATACCATATACAGAAGCGGATTTAATCAAAAAGGTAGTCCAAGCATTCCTTCATTAGGATACGCGGTTGTCTCCAACATTGGATATACACCTATCGTATTTGATTATACCGATGATTTTGCGGTTGAAGAGAGTGCGGAACCTGCATTTGAAAGGGTGACTTTAAACCGAGGGGAGAGTTACGAGTTTACGAATATTAGTACCAGTATTGAATCTTTGGACAGCGACGCATCCTCCTCGTCCGGTAGATTATTTGATTATGTTACTTATTACGAAGATGGGACTGAACGTTCGCGAGGAAAAGCGACAAGTATTGAACCCAAAGTATATCCGAATAACAAGGCAGTTGTTACGGCCGTGTCGGATAACCCGGTAACTTTTGGTGCTATATATACTGTGTTCCAAGGCAGCGGAAGGCCTAATGAGGCCATCAGTCAAATTACCCTCAATCCAGGGGAGTCCTATATATTCCGCAACCATGGGACACTGTCTAATCCCATTAAGAATAATGCTAGTAAAGTAAAGGGCATATTTGATTACGTCATGTATAAAGCTGATGGCAGTCGATCTTCGGACGCCTTTAACCGGAGCTCCAGTCCGCAAGTACCGAAACAGGGCTACGCTAATGTCACTGTTGCCGGTTCCCAGCCTATCGTGTTTGATTATACAGACGATTTTACGGTGGAACCAAGTACAGAGCCTGCTTACCTGCGCGTAACCTTGTCCAAGGGAGAAAGCTTCTCGTTCACCAATGTCAGCATGGAAAGCGAGTATTTGGAAAGTACTGCTTCTTTGGCGGGAGGTCGTACATTTGATTACGTCATTTATGATGCAACAGGAGCAGAACATTCACGCAGAGCAGGGGCAACAGTGGAGCCTAAGGTGCCTCCCGGCTATAAAGCAGTCGTCACGACGGCTTCAGACGAAGCTGTTAGTTTCGGTGGCCTATACCGTGTATTTCGTGGACAAGATGATCCGGGCGAGATAATTGAGCATCTCACAATTTATCCAAATGAATCATATGTTCTTTATAATAATGGACCTGATGTTGAACTTCGCCACAATGCGGATGTCTTGGGCGGTTTCATGGATTATGCCCTGTATCGTTCCAATGGAACGCTTTCCTCGGACGGATTTAACGTTTCATCGAAACTTGAA
The DNA here is from genome assembly GCF_001277345.1 of Paenibacillus solani. GTDB lineage: Bacteria > Bacillota > Bacilli > Paenibacillales > Paenibacillaceae > Paenibacillus_AQ > Paenibacillus_AQ solani. Next base: position 1,922,463 of record NZ_LIUT01000001.1, on the reverse strand, counting down.
ATCACGTCTCAGTCCCATATCGTAATCACGAATCCTTCTTCTGTTCCGATCCTTTATGAGTATACAGGAGGAGATATTACAGCTGAGGCAAGCACAGAACCCGCATTCCACAGAGCTACACTGAATCAGGGACAGAGCTATCAATTTACTAATATCAGTACGATTGACAAGGCAATCGTAAGTGAGCCTGTACATGGTGGCCGTACGTTCGATTATGTTCTCTATGATGGTTCCGGCGTGGAAATCGATCGTCGAACAGGTACCAGCATTGAGCCTGTCGTTGCACCTGGAAATAAGGTGATCGTGACGGTTTCTTCAGACAGTCAAGTTTTGTTTGGAGCCGTATATCGGCTATTTCAGGCAGAACCTGCTAAGGAGCCGGTGGGAGAAACGATAACCGTAAGACAGCATGAGAGCGTAATCTTTACCAACCCAGAAACCACAAGTCAAATGATTAAAACGAACGCTATTGAAGGAAAGAGTTTTTACGATTATGCAATATACGGTCCGGGGAATAAACCGGAACAGGCTCAAATCAATTCTACTGATCAGGAGGTTACCATTCCTGCACGCAGTACCCTCGTAGTAACGGTAAATTCAGCGAAATCCATTACCTATAAATATTCGATACCAGTTATTGCAGAGGCTAGCGATGAGAAGGCGTTACTTAAAAAGGAATTGGCTGCTGGAGAGCTAGGAAAGTTTACAAATACGGGGCAATTTGAAGCCAAGCTGCTGACGGATGCATCTGTTGTCTCTGACCGGTATTATGATTATCGGGTGCTGGACGCAATTGGAAACGTTATCAGAGAGGAAACCGAAACGGATGAGGAACAAATCGTGCCGAACGGTGCAAGTCTAGAAGTGACCATATCATCATCAAAGAACGTACTTTTTGCGGGACCATCCAGAAGTTTTACATTTACTGAAATGACGGATCCGTTTATCGACCTCTTAGAACGGAGAGCAGAAGACATTGACTTAAAGGAGAAACAGGAGAACTACTATCGATTTAAGCCGGAGGCGGATGGATTATACCGATTTGTTGTCAAAGAGAGCAAGAATTTCGAGAAGGAGCCTCAACTGACATTGTACACTGATGCTGGACTAACCGATGAACTAGCTACGACTGTCGACCAAGAGAGAGAGCACGGTTGGGATTACACCGTCTTGGAATGGGAACTGAAAGCGGGCCAGGTTTACTATTTAAAACTAGTAGAGAAAGATGGAGCCGCTTTTGAAGGGGTGATCAATTCTGCTCTAATGATACTAGCAGCGGAAAACAAGTATCACTATAGCTCAAATAACCGGCTTTCTAAAGTGATTCTCCGTACGGGAGATGAGATCCTATATGAATACGACAATAATGGTAACGTAACGAAGCGAAGCAAAAAGGTATTTCCATTCTAATTCCATCAGATGCGATAGAGGTGACGATGTGTTCAAAAAAGGATTTATAGCTGTTTTATGTATATGTTTATTATTGGCAAGTATGGGCTCTCTGGTATATGGAGACAGCAGTAAGATAACAGCCAAGTCAAGAGAGATTTCTTCACCTGCAATTACGATTCCGGTGTTGGCTCAACAGTATGGTGTAGACACCGCTTGGATTCAAGAGAAGATTGCGGATGGATATACCTTGTATCAGATATACTCATCTCTGGACGGCAATAAAAGCTCAAAAGCAGCCGATACCGTTCTGGCTAATATACAGGTACCGGATGCTGTGCAATATGATGAGAAGGCTATCGTGTCATTATCCAAAACGTTAGCTGAAGATTCAAATGATGTGGACGAAGCAGCTCTTGAGCAGGTACGAATTCATGACGACTCGTCGGCCTACTTCAACAGCTACGGTCTCGATTCGGTCTCCATGGCTACCGGTGATTTAAATTATGCCAGTGTAGATTTGGAGCTACCGGGTATGATCCCTTTTTCATTAACACGGGTATACGACAGCTCGAAGGCGAACGAAGAGATCGGAATCCGCAAGGATGAGGGAACTGGACAGGCCGTTAACGACACTAATATGCGAAGAGAGGAGTCAACTTACGGCATAGGTCGGGGTTGGAGATGGGATCTTCCCCATATCCAAGAGCATGGTGGTAAACATTATTTGTATTTTCCCGGAGCGGGCACCTACTCATTGTCCGATACTCTAGATATCGTCGGATATACCTGGAATGATATGAGTTTGAGCACGGATCAAGGTGTGATGGTGAATGGAGAACAGAGTCAATATAAACTGACTGTTCTTAATGGATATGTTTATTATTTTAATGCAAACGGCCATCTACTGCAGATCAGGGATAATTACGGCAATACAGTAAACTTCTATTATGATCAGCAACCTGATGGACCTGTATTAAAGCGGATTTCGAATAGCGAAGGAAATACTCTCCAATTTAACTATAATACATTGAGTCTTTCTGTGGTTTTGGAGGGAACTGACCAAAGCATGGAATATCGTAAGGTTCAGAAAGAGGGTTTTACACTTCTTGCGGAGGCTGTCGACTCCATGTCTCGAAGTACCACCTATGTGTACAACCAACCGGTAGCGAGATTTAATTTCCTATCCGGGCTGGTGAGCATACCTGAACAGCATGAAGCTGACGGAACGGTTTTATTGACTCGTATCGTGTACCCGACATCTCGGATCACCGATATTCAATATGATGCGTCTTTGAAACAGATTGGGAATTATGCAACTAAGCATGTATTTAAGGTCAGCTCCCGCAAGGATTCATTCAGTTCCACATTTGGAGAAAAAATACTGGGTTCCCGCAGCTTTAAGTATACGGGTGAAGACTTGAATCGTTATGGTCAAGATGTGAACTGGACCACGACAGTAAGCAGCAGTAAATGGGACGAAACGTACAAGCTGAGCAGTACCTTTGAGGGAAGCTCAAGCCCAGCACTTCATTACTTGCAGGAGTATCGCCAATCGGGAGATTCGGTTAGTTATATCGAAGAGTATGCCTATGATGAGACGAACAAACGAAATGCACCGCAGCAAACCCAAGAACGATATATTCAAAATGGTGCAGCTTCTGAGCCTGTTTCCACATCGTATACCTATGATGAATTTGGTCTCATCACATCGGAGAGGTCAAGCACCGGCCAGGAAACAAGCTATGAATACCAGCAAATGACGGGTACAGCAGAGTGGAAGGAACCTTCCAAGGTAACCGTCAAAATGAATGATACACAGTCTCAGGTTACACAGCTGGAATATGACGGGCAGGGCAGTGTAACGAAAGTGGGAGTGTCCCAAGGAACGGGCGGAACACTGCTTGCTCAATCCGAGTATGAGTATGACACTTTCGGCAACCGGACAAAAACCAAAGTCAGGGATGATTCACGATTTATTGAACAGACGTACAAGTACGAGTCTCCGTATGGACGTCATCTGCTGACAAACCAAAGCATGGTCGTGAAGGACGCAGCTGCACGGTCATCCGTCATTACGACGGACTATTCATATTGGCCGACAGGACAGCTCAAGAGCCAGAGAGATAGCGATGGAAACGTGCAAGCATACACTTATGATAAATGGGGGAGAATCACCCAGCTTGAATACAGTGACGGCACGTTATCGAGCGTTCGTTACGATGATGCACTGAATCGCGTTACTCAAACAGCACCGGACGGCGTGATTACGACAAAGCAGTTTGATCCTTTTGGGCTGTTGGTACAGGAAAAGACGTTTGATGCATTATACGAGTATGAATATGATGATGAAGGGAACATGACGGAAGTAACCGATGCCGAGGGCAACACAACGAACCTAACGTATGACGCTTTTGGAAGAAATACAAGTAAGGTATACGCTGATGGAACCAGCAGCAGCACGGATTATCAGGTTGTGGAACGGACAACCACATATAGCGACGCTGCTGGAAACAAACAGCGTGAAACCTATGATGTACTGGGAAGAACAATATCAATGCAAGAGTGGAAAAATGGAGGGTTTACGCCGCTTCAGCAACTGGAATACGATCTGCTCGGTCTGGTGACCGCATCCATTGACGGCAATCAGCAGCGCACCGAGTATATGTACGACGTGCTGGGCCGCTTGACCTCGGTGAAGGACCCGAAGGGGGAGGTTACCCGCTATATTTATAGTCTGGCTGGTGATCTGATTCAGGTTGTGTTGCCCGACCAACAGAAAGTAACAAAGTCGTATGACGAGATGGGCCGTTTGATCCGTCAGACTGATATGGCTAATCAAACCACGGCCTACCATTACGATAATCGTAGTAATGTCACGCAAGTGGTGGACCGTAAGAACCAGATCTATAACTTCGGTTATAACTCCGAGAATCAGCTTATTTCAAAAAGCGGACCGGATTTCTCGGTGAATTACACCTATGATGACGCAGGTCGCCGGACCAGTATGACCGATTCTACGGGTAAGACGGCGTATTCTTACAATCCTGAGGATGGGACGCTGAAGGAACTGGAGTTTCCGGATGGCACCAAGGTGTTGTATGAATATAATACGCAGTCGAAAACCGGATATATCCTGACGGACGCTGCCGGAGCATCCATTCGCATATCTTCTGAGCTTGATGAAATGAACCGGGTCTTGGCGATGGATATCAGCACAGGAAGCAGTGGACCTTCCTTGATGTTTGTTTCTCCGGTTGATCGAATGACTTTTGAATATAGGGCTAACAGTTTACTGGAGCGCCGAAGCTTTGATAGTGGACTCAGTACCGGTTATAACTATGACGGATATGACTTGTCAGGCGTAACCGTTCAACAGGGAAGCACATCCGTGCACGAATTCGGATATAGCTATGACCTGAACAAAAATATCATCTCCCGCACGGAGAACGGAACGTCAGGGCAATTCACTTATGATCCGCTGAACCGGATTCAGACGGAAACGTCAGGTGACAAGAATTTAAGTTATACGTATGACGCTAACGGGAATCGGCTGGAGCAGGGAAGCGGCAAGATATTCGGCCTGAAGGAAGCAGATTATACGTTCGACAGCCAGAACCGGTTAACCCAGGTTGCTGGGGAAGGCAAGAAAGTCAGCTATACTTATAACGGGGACGGGTTACTGTATGAACGTAAGGAAGGTACGGATACGACGCGTTATTACTATGACGAGGAAGCCAAGCTCATTGCGGAAGCGGAAGTCTCCGGGAGCCATGTTACCCTTACCTATGCCTATGTCTATGACCTGTACGGTCAGTTAACGGCAAGGCAGGACCGAGCCACTGGGAAGCTACAGTACTACCAATTCAACGGCCATGGCGATGTCGTTGGTCTGGTTGATGAGCAGGGTAAGCAGCTAAACAGTTACTCCTATGATATTTGGGGTGGTCCGGTTGAAACCGAAGAAACCGTCCCGAACGTAATGCGGTATGCCGGCGAGTATTGGGATGAAACGACGGGCCTGCAGTACCTGCGTGCCCGCTGGTACGATCCGGGTACGGCACGGTTTATGGGTGAGGATACGTATGAAGGCGAAATGGATAACCCGTTAAGTCAGAATCGTTATACGTATGTTCACAATAATCCATTGACTCAGGTGGATCCGAGTGGGAATTATTGTGTATCTACAAATGGGTATTATTCACATAGTGGAAGTTGTTCTGATGACTACGGATTATATGTACCAGACTCAAAGGTTAAAGGACTTTCCCGTAAGGAAGCAATAGAGTATACTTTAAAAAATGGTGGGTTATGGTTTGTTCGTGAACAATTAATTAAGACTCTTGCTCAACAAATAATAGATAACAATCAGCCTAAACAAAAAAAGAGTGGTTCCGATAAAGTAATAGAATTTCTCGATCAATTAACAGGACGGCAAGACCTTCTTGATCTAACTAATCCAGAATCAGATCCTTTAACAGCATTGATTGCCTCTTTAAATTTTTTACCTGGACCAGATGGGCACGGAAAAAATAAAACACTAAAAACCCAGGTAATTGGCCGCACAAAGAAACTTACAAAAAGTGAGGTGTTGCAGTTAGCAAAATATCTTGGATTTACTGAGGTTAAGAATGGCTACAAATTAAATAAAGCAAAACAACCTGTATTTACGAACGGAAAAGTATTTATTGTACAAGATGTTGATTCACATATTGGAGGGACTTGGAAAATGGGGAAAAGTATTAAGGATTTGAATAAAAAGAAAACTCGGTATGGGACTTACGATGCTCTCTTAAACTGGATTGGTGAATAAGATGTTGCATTCCTACAGAGTAACCAAATACGATCCTAAATGTAGAGATGACAGAGGAAGATACACTAAGGACGATTGGACTTCAATGACAGATATCTGTAAAGTGTTCAATGGTGTCCAATTAACAAAAAAAGAGTATCTAAAAATTGAAAACCTTTATATCGAGGCGATTACTAGTTTTATGCAATATTTAAAGATACCTTGCCTAGAATTGAAGATGCTAAGTAAATGGCAGGATAAAATTGATATAAAAAATTACCCGGAGATAAATCCTGGAGAACTGCTACGATTTTACTCACATGTAAGAGAAGGAATGATAATCCCTCTTAGTGAGGTTGTTAATATAGCAAAGCTCGCTCTCCGAGATGAGTTAGGATGCAAATTAATAAGTCAGAGTGGTCTTCAAGTGCATTTTGGTTATGATTTTTACATGTATATAATCTCTTCATATAAGTGTGAAGACGTGGTGGATAACATAAAAGCATCAGGATTGTTTGTTGAGTCGTTGGAGTCTCCCTATATGGATGACGACATTTAACTGATAACAAGGTCACATGAAAGGGAAATATTTCATGTGACCTTTTAAAAAATTCAAAAACATAGAAAAAAACTGTCGGGGGACAAGAACATGGTCACATAGAAAGTCGCTAATATAGCGTTAACGGGAAAAGATAGCTCACGTGTCGAGGGACAAGAACATGGTACCATTGAATGTCGCTAATTTAGCGGCTTTTTTTATTTTATCGGTACAAGTTCTTGTCCTTGGCTCGGGACAAGAACTTGTACCGATTGCCGTAAAGGACAAGAACATGAGCCGATTCACGATTTAGATAAGTATCTAACTATGTTCCCATGCAATTTCATTAAGCTAACGGGCAGGATAGCGTAATGATTTTGTTGGTTGAATACTTCTGTTCAACGAGACCGCGCCGAGGAGATGACTACCTCTAAAAAAATGACGAACAAATGAATGACAACCCTATATAAAAATTTAAATCCACTGATTCTTCATTCAGTGGATTTTTTATTTCGGTCACCAGGAAAGGAAGGAAGGAATTTAAATTTAAAGGACAATGATAAATCAACTAACCTATAATAAATGATTGATTGTGACACAATCCATTAGATGTCGGGTGACAAAAACATAGTAACAATAGAAGCCGCGAATTAAGCGGCTTTTTATATTTATGTTATCAAGTTCTTGTCAAATCACAATGACAAGAACTTGATAACATTCCCGACAGATGACAAGAACATTGTTACATTCCCGATATGATGTCATCGACGGCGGCTAATAAAGATGATTAGACGCCTTTTTATTAAACTAACGGGCAGGATAGTTTAATGATAGGGACTATAAGGCGGTACTAGATAGAACAATGTATAGTGTACTGTTGAGCTAAGGGAGACCATAACAAAACCACCTTTTAGAAGGTGGTTTTGTTATGGTCAAATATCATTATTAAAGTTTAACATAGCCTAGATTTTAAATATTGCACCCACATCGCGTGCAGCTCAGCTTCCGATACCTGAAATGCGCCATGAAAATCAGTGGCATCGCGTATGAATTTGTTAAGCTCATCAGAACTGTAAGAATGGAGGAGAAATTCAACGATCAAATACGAGAATCCATATCCCCCCATCCTCTCGAATTCCCACGTATCGTTAGTTAATGCTTGAAAGCTAGGGACAGCCTCATTTCGAATCGATTCGGAGGTGCTATACTTGATATATTCTTGCGACATTTGTTTGGCTTCATGTCCGCCAAGCCCATGAGTAAGCCATTTCGGTGCCAACGCATTAATATCATTCACTAACCACATCGTAAACAAACTTATCGTGTGTCGTAGTACCGATTGGTACGTATGTTCAGGGCCTGGGTTCAGTGGGGATACGATTCTTATTTTGTTGTGTTCGTAGGTACCCATGAACCAGTTAGGCGCATCCGGTTCGCCTACTGCTTGGTGAAAAGTGGACAGATCCGGATAGATTTCGATAGTGATTTTCTGAGATGGTCGATGACGATAGGTTGTTAGAATTCGCTCTACATTTGATTTCAATTCCTCGAATAAGTCATGGTATACCTTATTCATACCATCATTCTTGGTGGAAGCCTCGTTCTTATCCACAATCGATATCAATTCTTTGATAGACATGATTGTAATGTCACCCCATTCTTTTAATGCTATTTTTAGTTTGTTTAATGCGCGGTAGAGTCTGTTCTTAACCGCGCTTTCAGGCATTCCGATGATTTTGGATATGTCTAATAGAGTGCAGTCGACGAAAAACCGCAATGATATGATTTGCTGATCTAACTCATTCAATTGGGCTAATGCAGCACTAATATCAAGACGGATATCAACATCTTTAACGATATCGAGGGAAATCGATTGGGACTGAAAATCGATAACTTCGTGCACTATTTCTTTATTTCGTGATCTTTTACGATACTCGTTTTTCACGATATTCTGCGCGATTTTGAATAGCCAAGTAAATATACTGGAGTTATGCTTAAACAAGTGAAAGTTTTCCATTGCTTTTAAAAAAGCTTGTTGCGTTAAGTCATCAGCAACTGCTGAATTTGTTTTTACTGCGATATACTTTCGAATTCTCTCCTGATATTGATTATAAATTTCTTCGAAATGCTGGATGTGTTCCTGCTCCTCCGGAAGAACAGGGATTTTCGTTTTGTCTTGAGCTCTTGACACCAGTAGTACCTCCTCCTGAACTTACAATTAATTAGACACCGAAGGGAGGTAAAAAGCCACATCATTTTTAAAAATAAAATTTTCATGACGCCATCCTTCATCAAACGGATAAATGATAACAAGACCAGCGAGAGACAAAACGGAAGCAATGAAAAGGTCACAGGAGTTAATGATGGAATTTGAAGAACAAGATTAGGGAGTGAATGCACTAACGGAGATACTTTAGCTAAATTACGATACAGCGGAAGCCGGCCAACGGTTGCAGTTTTCTCAACTAACGGGCAGGATAGTTCAATAGAGACATTTGATGACAGCCAGTTTTGGCTGTCTTTTTCAACTATCAGAAATAGTTGTATGGCTATTTAAGTGTAAAATCAAATGGGTCAGAACATGGATCTATTTCCGATTTTTAATATTTCGCTAAACAGGTGAAGTAAAGTAAATATCATCAAGAGGATTAGGTAATATTTGATTATAAACGAATATGGCCTTTACTGTACTTTATCGAATTATTTATAATTTATCCCATCAAACCGTTCATCATCAACTGAATGGAATATACTTCTAAAATTCATCTGTACCGGAGGGTATCTTACTATATGAACACCAACTTGTATGATTGGATTCAGAATGCAGATTTCATGAGCATTCAAAAGGCAATGGCTATGGGTGAATGTACTTCTGAATCCCTTGTCCTTGCATATATCGAAAGAATTCATAGGTATAATCCATTAATCAATGCTGTATTAGAGATTAATCCAGATGCGATTGAGATCGCAAGGAATCTTGACCGTGAGCTAAAATCAACCGGAAGTCGGGGACCTCTGCACGGAATTCCAATTCTACTAAAGGATAACATCGATACACATGATCAAATGCATACAAGCGCTGGTTCACTTGCATTGGCAGAGTCGTTTGCTTATGAAGATTCGTTCATAGCTACAAAGCTCCGCGCTGCCGGCGCAGTTCTCTTAGGAAAAGCAAATATGACCGAGTGGTCAAATTTTATGTCTAGCCGTATGCCAGCCGGATACAGTTCTAGAGGTGGATATGTACTGAATCCATATGGGCCTGGCAAGCTTTTCGTTAGCGGGTCAAGTTCAGGATCTGCTGCAGCCATAGCAGCAAACCTGGCAGCTGCTGCAATAGGGACAGAAACCGCAGGTTCGATTATTGGACCGGCCAGCCAACATTTTCTCGTCGGGATTAAGCCAACGGTTGGGCTCGCAAGCCGTAGCGGTATTATCCCGATATCTTTAAGTCAGGATACACCGGGACCAATTTGTAAAACAGTCGCTGACGCAGCAACTTTACTCGGAGTAATTGTTGGATATGATGAGAATGATCAGGCAACTTGGAATAGTCCACATCCTACTTATCATGACTATACAACTTATCTCAACAAGGATTCTCTACGTAATGCTCGCATCGGGATTCCTAGACATTACTATCAATCCTTAGATGAAGAAAGACTTTCAATTATGGAGTCCGCCATCAATGTTCTACGAGAGCAAGGTGCTACAGTTATCGATCCAGTAGATTTACATTTGGAACTGCATCCATGGAACAATGATGTTATCTGTTACGAATTCAAAACAGGCCTAGATCAGTACTTATCTAAGTTGAACCCGGATCTCCCCGTGCATTCTCTACAAGAATTGATTGCATATAATCAGAAGCATGCTGCATCTTCATTGAAGTTTGGTCAAGACAATCTGATACGCTCTGAACGAAATGGTCTAAACGAAGCAACCTATCAACTTAAACGAAAAGAATATAACCATCCGGCTATAGCAGAAGGGATTGACTACGCACTCGATCAACACAGATTAGATGCATTAATGCTACCTGGTGACATTGATGGAATGTACATTGCTGCACGGCTAGGGTATCCTCTAATTACGGTACCAGCAGGTTATTCATCAAAAGGAATAATTGATGCGAATGGTGATTCGACGCAGGGTCCTTTTGGTGTAGTTTTTTCAGGGAGGGCTTTTAGTGAGCCAACACTAATCAGAATCGCCTACAGTTTTGAACAAGCTACACTATTACGTCAACCACCAAATTTGAACTAGTTGATGTAGTATCAGCTCGAAGTAAATCGTTCTACTAACGGGACACGATAACATAATAAATAACTAAAACGCGGCTGCCGGCATGATCGGCAGCCGCGTTGTGCTAACGGGCAGGATGACATGGAAATACATGTTAAATAAATCATTTTACAATTCGGAACATACGTTCTAATATGGAGGGGTTATCGCATATACATAGGAGGTTCATGAAATGATAAACCGGATTCTAACACCATTTAGCTACTCAGCAGCTGTTTCGGCAGGAGATTATGTGTTTCTTGGATTACATAGAGGTTTTGGACAAACCTTTACTGAGCAAATACATGATACTTTTTCTCATTTAAAAGACACACTTAACCAACTTGATGTACCACTTCAATACCTTGTAAAAGTTAATGTCTACCTCAAAAGTATTAAGGATTTACCCGAAATGGAACAAGTTTTTTTTGATTATTTTGAAAAGGATAATTCCCCTGCAAGAATGACATCCACAACAGAGTTCATTGATTCAGACTGTCTTATGCCTCAGAGGATGGCCCTAAAACTTGCCGTTACAGACAGCGCGGAGAACCGTACCACAAGTAGGGCAAATTATGGATATGAAAAGTATCAATTTGACCGTCTTGCATCTCGTTATTTTGCCTTAGGGCGCGAGATGCGTACATAGTAATATTAGAAGCCGCTAATTAAGCGGCTTTTTATATTTATGTTATCAACTTCTTGTCAAAACATAATGACAAGAAGTTGATAACATTCCCGACTGATGACAAGGGGCAGTGGTGAAATAGCGATGTCATAATCACTTCGTTGGACAGACAGAGTTTTGTGTAAAAATGGCCACCGCCCGGGAACGACCATTCTTCGTATACATTTCCGAACCGACTTACTTGACCGGCCCCATCCAGGTTGAAATCGTCTTCTGCTGGTGCGGCAACGGCGGTTTCAACTTCCCGTTATCGATCAAATGCTTCAAAATATAAGCGACAAGCCGGCCTCCGCCGGTGTTGCCTCTCACCATGTAAGCAAGCTGCGGCTCCAAATGCTTCGGCTGATTTTGCAGGAACAGCTTGAGCATTTTATCGTAGAGCTTGCCGACAGCAGGCGCATACAGAGCGGACAAATCCGGCATTGCCTTGTTCAACCGATCCAACGTTTGCGGAGAGTCGATCCAAACCGCATTGAACTTGTACCCCTCCTCCGTTTTGCGGATGTACCCCTTCTCCAGCAGGAACGAATATTGCTCGCTGTTCTCTTCGTTGTCGGGCAGTTCCCCTTGTTGGAACGCATGACAAATCTCGACATTCCGGTATTCCAGGAAACGCCAATCCACCTGGCGGTCACTCCAGTACGTATTGAATTGCCACAAGTATAAGGGAGTGTCTTCGACGTAGCGGAGCGACGGACCGAAGGTGACGTAACTACTCAAATCAAAACCCGGATCGGCATTGCGGCTCCGGTTCAACGCCGCATAGGCAATATACTGACCTCCGTCCTTTCGCATTGGTGCGACCGCATCGAAGTTGTCGCCCGCCGGCATGCTCCGCCAAGATTGCTCCTCGACGTTCTTGGGCAGCAAGGTCCAGAGCAGGAAGTTATAGTCTCCGTCCGGAACGTACACTCCGCTATCCTCGACTTGCCTGCGAACTTCCATTAACGCGTCGAAATGAACATCAGCCACTTCGGCGGCGCAATCTTGCCAGAATTGATGACCGGCTATGGCCAACTCGAAGAGGTCCCAGACGATGGTATTGCTTTGATATTTGCCGGGAGAGGTTTGGATGAGAAAATTGTAATCGGCCAGGTGCCGGACTTCGCCTTCCAGCAAAGACGGCGGCATTCCGAGCTCCTCCGCGATTTGATGTACGGTACGCGCCTTGTGATAAGCCGCGTAAACGATATTTTGCGCCAAGGCGCGTCCAAGAAAATCGTTGGTTTCGCCCAGTCTGCCGGCCGAACCGGAATGGCCCATTTCCCCCATGCTGACCGGATTGACACTTAAAGTTCCTGTTGCACGCATACGTTTCATCCCTTTCCGTAACTCCTTTTTGGCCTCGCTCAAATGCCACTTCACCGTGTTGACAGGAATGTTCAGAGCAATCGCGATATCGCCGATTTTAAGCTCGTCGTAGTAATGCATGACCACGATCCGGCGATGGATGTCGGACAGAAACGCGACTTCTCGGCGCAGCTCGCGGTAAGCTTCGGTTACCAGCAGCCGGTCAAGCGGCTCCCGGGAAGGGGCGGCCGACAGTTCGGACATGCCGTTGATTTCGATCGCTTGGGGAGCGTTCGCACGCTTTTTCAACCAATTCACCCAAGTGTATCGGGCAACCGTCCAAACGTAAGCCTCAAGGCATCTAATGTCCCGCACCCCGGAGAAGGATTTCAACAACTGCAGCATAATCTCCTGAGCCAGATCCTCCGCCTCGGCCCGCTGCTTGACCCGGTTTAACGCAAAACCGAAAATCGGTTTGACATAGCTCCGAATCGCTTCCGCCGCTTCTTTTCCGTTCTTCCCAATTGAATCCATTTTTTGCCTCCATAGTTGCATTTGTAATTCCTGACAATTATATAGTGTGCCAGGCGAAATAAAGGTTGGGATATTTTCAAAAAAAATTGGACGTCCTACCGGATCACTCATACATGTATAATTACAAACATCGAAGAACTTCGGCTCGTGCTCCTAGTTTGTATCCTCCCATAGTTGAACGGAAAAAAGTATCTTTATATACTAAAAGTGAGACCGCATAATTGAGGTTCACTAAACTAACTGGGAACGATAGATCAATAAAACCAAAGGAGGCAGCCGATCAAAATGATCGCCTACCTTTATTCACTAACAGGCAGGGTTAATGTAGGAAAAAGATATGCACGTTACCGGAACGGAGCTTTTAAATATATCGGCGTGGAATATAAAAGATTTTGTATCGTGAAAGATTCGTTTAAGGGTTTAAACCTCTCTGATTTTACTTTTGAGGAGTGCCATGGAGGGAGCTCTGTTGCGGATCGAAAAAAATCCATATGTCACGAGCGATTTAACTTTCTATGAGTATACTAGGATAAAAACGAAAGGGAGATGTGAACAAAAAAATGACTACTCAATTTTGGGGAATGGTTGGGGACTTTAGAAGTGAAGAGCCTTGCCAAGCACTTCCGATGGGCCGGGGTTAAGCAGTTCTGCTTAGAGAAAGCCCTAATAACTTGAAGGAGCGTCGACACCAAAGGGAGTAAGGAGATGTCGTTCAGACTTGCGGTTATCTCCAACGATTATCAAGACGGTTGGGGAAAAGTTCGCACAGATATGAGTAAAACGTACATGCCACAGGCGATTAGCTTCTTTCTCAGTTTGGGAACATACTCAAATCTTAAACACCCACTGGAGATACGTCAAATAAGCAAGTTACAGGCTATGATTTTACAATATAAGATGGGTCATTGGTTAACGGATGGAAGAACTAACTTCAAATAATTGTTGTAAGTAAGTAAGTAAGTAAGTATTTATGTTATCAAGTTCTTGTCAAAATACAATGACAAGAACTTGATAACATTCCCGACAGATGACAAGAACATAGTATCATTCCTGATATGATCTCATCGACGATGTCTAATAAAGATGATTAGACGCTCTTTTATTAAACTGACGGGCAGTTAAACGCAATGCAATACCTAATGGAATGTAATTGTATCTCAAAAAAGTTTCAGCTTACGTGACACAATTGTTTAAATCAAATGGAGCAGACTTGAACGAACTAGAGCGATTCTTCAATATCTAAAGAAACAAAAATGTAAACAGTATATTAGCAAAAACGGAACAGCATCTCATTTTACAAATTGTTATAATAAATTCGTCATACAGAAGAGGGTAGGTTGGTACATTGAATTATAATGATGACATTAATCGTAGTATCAAATATATTGAAATGCACATCAAGAAAGAACTTAGCGCAAATGAAATTGCAGAGCATGTCGGATATTCTGTTTTCCACTTTTGCAGAGTTTTCAGTTTGTTGCAGGGAACATCACTTATGGATTTTGTTCGTAAAAAAAGATTGATTCAAGCTAGAGAAGAACTTCTATCAAACAGAAAAATCATTGACATTGCTTTTGATTTTGGTTTTAAAACAGCAAGTGGATTTTCAAAAGCGTTTCGGAAAGAATTTGGTTACAGTCCAACTATTTATATTGCAAGAAACAATAGCTTGAGTACAAGCAAAAATATAATAAAGATTGAAGGTTTTAACATGATTCCTACCTTTACTAAAAAATCTGCTTTTAAGGTTGCTGGTTATGGGATCGAAACGAATATCTCAAATGGGTATATGAAAGATATTGCTGCATATTGGGATACTTATACTGGTGAAAATTTAGAGAGCAAAATGTATGAGCAATTGAATCCACCAAAGCATGGAGAAGTTGGGATTTGCGTATCTTCATCTGACGAAAGTAATGTCAAATATTTGTTCGGCCTCATTGTAGATGATTTTTCAAAGGTAACGACGGATATGATGACATTTGATGTTCCAGAAGCAGAATATGCCGTTTTCACAACTCCACCTGTTGACAATGTTGCAACAGCAGCAACCTACAATGAAGACCCATTATCAGATGCAGTAAAGGCAACATGGAAATATAT
The DNA here is from genome assembly GCF_001277345.1 of Paenibacillus solani. Taxonomy (GTDB): domain Bacteria; phylum Bacillota; class Bacilli; order Paenibacillales; family Paenibacillaceae; genus Paenibacillus_AQ; species Paenibacillus_AQ solani. The sequence continues at coordinate 1,906,845 of NZ_LIUT01000001.1, read as the reverse complement.
TTTTGAAGAATGGTTTCAAAACAGTGAATATGTTTTTGATGAAACAAAAATAGACTTTGAATTTTACGATGAACGTTGTCATGGTTTAGAAAATGCAGTAATGGAAATTTATATACCAATTAAAAAGAAATCATAAGTTTTAATATCGGAGGGAATAAAATGTTTAGTTATTATGGCGCATTATGTACGGAGGTTTATGATTTTACCAAACCAGTGGGATATTCAATTGACGGTGATATTGAATACTACCTAGAACGATTAAAAACATGCAAAGGGCGAGTTCTAGAAGCTGCAGTTGGGTCAGGTCGATTTATTATTCCATTACTAGAGGCAGGATATATCGTTGATGGGATCGATTATTCTCCTGAAATGTTAAATTCTTGTCGAAAACGTTGCGAAGAACGGGGGTATCATCCGAATTTGTATGAAGAAAATTTAAAGGGATTTTCTTTGCCGTCAAATTATGAGGCGATTATTATTCCTACTGGTTCTTTTTGTTTGATTGAAAATCGAGAAGATTCTTTAGCCGCATTAAAATGTTTTTATAAGCACTTGGTTTCAGGGGGGCGTTTAATTGTTGACCTTGAATTACCTCATGGTTGGAAACCAGGTGTGATATCCACTTCAACTCTTTCTCTACCAAGTGGGGATGGGATTACGATGGAAAGCAAGTGTATTGAAATGGATTGGCTTAATCAAATAACGGTATCCTATATAAAATATGAGAAGTGGCGAAATGGAACGTTGATTGGAACTGAATTGCAAAAATTCGCCATGCGTTGGTATGGTATTGAAGAATTCAAACTTATTTTAGAAAGTATAGGCTTTACTGATATCACATGTTCAGCTAATTATAAATATATGGAGCAACCATCAAATGCGAGTCAAATCTTTACATTTGAAGCCGTAAGAAAATAATGTAGGGTGACAAAAACATGTTAACATTTGAAGCCGCTTATTAAGCGGTTTTTTTATTTATGTTATCAAGTTCTTGTCAAACCACAATGACAAGAACTTGATAACATTCCCGACAGATGACAAGAACATTGTTACATTCGCGATATGGTTTCATGAACAACAGCAGACTGCCTTTTTATTAAACTAACGGGCATTTGATCTAAAGCTCTTAAGCGAGGGACAAGCGATAATGTTGGTTTGTGACACAACCCATGTGAATCTATCGAATTATCTTTAAAAAAGCTCTGTACACGATGTTTAAAATACGATGATGCTATAGAGCTAATAAGTACAAAGAAACACAATCTGCTTGAACTTTGGAATGGTTCTCAAGATAAGCATGCAGAAGGACCAATGAATTTTTTCCCGATTCCTCATCCAGAGCAAATTGATTTCTATATTAAATTGGTTAATGCAGTAGATGGATCTTCTTCGCGTTACAGATACCCGACAGATAATAATCTTGAACATTACAACCCTAGTTCATATCGTTATCATTTCGGCATCCAGTATTACTTGTTACGTACTTGTTTTGAAAGAATCCGGTTTACCGAGTATATTATTGACGAGGCTACTGAAGGTAGAGAAGACTATCGGGAGCTTCGAATGTAATTCGGCATACATGATAGAACTTCTTATTCTACTTGATACCTCTTCGTAATCTCACAGCTAAAGTCGCATAATATGCGACTTTTTATATTTATGAAATAGGTTGAACATCCGGCAGTGTGATAATCCCGATCTTTTAGCAATTAAGCTCTTAGTTTGTGCGCTAGATTAGCTGCCTGTTCTATCCTCCGAAGTTCTATATAGTATTTCATCGAATTTACGAAAACCCTTCGACAGAAAAAAATCTTAACGTATAAGGTTTGTGTATACAATATATTGTGTTAGAATAATTATATATATCAACATAGAGTGTATAGGAGCGAGAAGTTGACATCGCGTGAAGAATTGCACCTGAGCTAATCTATGCCTTGAAAATGAAACGAGGGGTCAGAAACATGAAACATACGGAGCATTTTAAGGAGTTAATCGGGGGGCTTTCTCTCAATCCGACACGCGAAGAAAGAATTGATAAAGCTTATAGTAATTGGGAGAGTTTATTGAAAAAGGATGACGAAATTAAAGATCTATTTGTAGATTTTTACCTTCAAGGATCCTATGCCACCAAGACATCCATACGTCCTCAAAAAAAGGATGAAGAGTTTGATGTCGACGCGGTATTATTGTTAGAGCTTGATAGCGATTTGAAGCCCAAGGAGGCTTTATCGTGGCTCGCTAAGCGAATGAAAGAAAATGATGAGTACGACATTAAAGAGAGGGATCGCTGCGTTAGAATCAATTACGCCGGCGATTTTCACATGGATGTCGTCTTAGCTAAGCCCTCATCATTCGGGGATTATATTTATATCCCTAGCAAGAAGGAGGGGCAGTGGAAAAAGACGAATCCAGCAGGCTTTAAAACCTGGTGTGATGGAATTCATGCTGATCATAATTATCAGTTCCAAAATATAGTGAAACTTCTTCGTTACTGGAGAGATCTTAGAGTGGGAAAAGACACGGCACCAAAATCAATTCTTCTAACAACGCTTATTGGAGAGAACATGGTTGGCAAAAACTCTGTTGCGGAAAGTCTGTTAGAGACGTTGAACGAAATGCTTGATGCCCTGGATTCTTATATTCAATGGGACCGTACCGTCTTTGTCGGAAATCCTTCATTATCTGAGGAGAATCTTGCGAGGGACTGGGATGAGGATAGGCTGAGAACATTCAAGAAAAAGCTTACCAAGCTTCAAAGCGATGTAAAGGATGCTTTTGATGAAACAGATAAAGAAAAGAGTTTAAATAAATGGAAGGAAATTTTTCCGAAATTCCCTAAAGAGCTTAGTGAAGCCTCAAACATGGCGTTGAAGATCAACTCGGGCGCAATTGTTGTGAACTCGTTAGGTCAATTAAGTAATACGGACGGGATCCCATCCCCTAAGCACCGATTTTTCGGAGGAAGCCACCAATGAGGCTGAAAAAAAAGCGCGAAGACAAGCCTATTGTCCGTAAACATTACATCAACATCGCGTGTCAGGATATGCTAATGAAGCAATACTTCCCGCAGTTCAAATTTTACACGAGGGCGACACAATCATATTGGCTAGGCGAAATCACATCAAACCGTGATGTAATCTACAAAGTGAAAATCGTCTATCACTCAAGTAGACCGCAAGTCTTTATACTTGACCCTCCACTGCTTAAGAAGAGCCCTCATGTGTACGAAGATGATTCATTGTGCCTTTACTATCCAAGCGATCATAGCTTTGATAAGGAAAAAATGATCGCTAAGACGATCCTACCCTGGGTGTGTGAGTGGGTTTATTATTATGAGGTTTGGCAAGAGGAAGGGGTTTGGTGGGGGCCTGAGGCTCCACACCGTTTAGATTCAAACAAAGGAAAGAGAATTGCTAAGAAGTACGCGAGGGGAGTTCTTTAATGGATTGGGAGAATATTAAAAACAATGGGTGGGCGACAAGACATGGAAAGGAACTCAGGATACTTTCTTTAGATGGAGGCGGAATTCGAGGTGTTTTTCCGGCAACCTTTTTGGCTATGTTTGAAGAAGAAACAAGATATAAGGTCTCGGATTATTTCGATATGATTGTGGGTACGTCTACAGGAGGAATACTAGCCCTTGGATTATCAATAGGTATGCCGGCGAAGGATCTTGTGGACTTATATTTAGAAAATGCAAACAAAATATTTAAGAAGAAGTGGTTTGGAAGGTTTGGGGCACTAACGCATCAGTACAGCAATGATGGTCTTCGGCAGATGCTGGATCAGAAGTTTGGAGACAAGATTATAGCTGACGCTAAAACTATGCTCTGTATTCCGTCTGTAGAGCATGGTAAGGCAAGTCCTAAAGTGTTTAAAACTCCTCACCTCCCAACTTATTTTGTAGATGCTAATTGTCGAATGTCGAGTGTAGCGTTAGCAACTTCTGCAGCTCCGACCTATTTTCCAGCTGTACAAACGAATGGGTCAGATTGCAAAATCGATGGTGGGCTTTGGGCGAATAATCCATCGATTGTAGGGATCGCTGAAGCTCATGCATTAAATTATGGTGTGGAATCCATCAAGATGCTGTCTATTGGCACCGGATGTCATATGTACGCAGTGAATAACAACGTGGCGAAGGCAAGTTCTCTGCTGAGATATCGAGAGCGACTTGTAGAGTTAACGATGCAGTCGCAGACTGCAGGTGCACATCATATGGCTTCATATATGCTTAAAGACCATTATTTGAGAATTGACTCGTTAATCAAAAAACCGATCAAGCTTGGTGAAACGAGAAGGCCAGTTCTGTCACTTTTGCAGCACGAAGCAAGAGAAGCGTTTGCAAGATCATTTTTAATGGTACAGAACTTATTTGAAAGCGAACAACAGCTTTCTGTGGTGTAGAAGAAAGACCCGAATCGGTGGGTTAAAGTAGTTCCGCCAATCCAGGTTTGTTACAAATACTGAACAAGAAACAGGACTGCGAATTCTCTTTTTTATAAGACTTGACATCCCACTTTAGAAGAGTAAGTTTGCTTGTTCGGAAATCTGTATTGGTTTCTGTGGTGTTTTAAAAGAATTAGCTCTTCTAGAGTTAATTCTTTTTTATTTTAGGAAGATCTAAAGCCGCCGAAGAGGAGGAGAAATAAGATAAGAAGGGATAATGCTATTTAAGAACATAAAAAATAATACATACATATGTACAAAATACGAGTTTTGTGAAATAGATGCAAAGTTTTTCTAACTGACCTTTGATTTTGTTGCTTATTCTTATTAGATCAGATTTATAGATTTATTTCACTTTTTTCACGATCATCTCGTTATCATCCTTTATCATCTCATTTATCGTACTTTCATAATTCAGTTTGTGTAACCTTCGATAATATTTGTTTGTGTCGCTTTTGAATTACTTTTGAATTTTGTATTTATCAATCATAATGAATAACTTCGTGTCCGGTTATTTTAACATTGTCACTCTTGTTATCAATCCTAATTTCATTTGATTGTCCATATTCATTCACGTACTGCCAAACCTTAACATAAAAATTAATAACACATTTATCTGTTTGTTTTTGTTGTATTAGCTCTTTACTATTTTTCATATTGCCTCCCTTCTACATTTTTATTATTTCCCATTTATTGTTATTTATGAACAGCTTCACTATCCATTTAATTCACTTCAAAATCAATGTAAAAAGCACAACCTTGTTTTAGGCTGTGCTTTTTACATTCCAAGTGACTTATACTTCAATAACGATGGGCAAAATCATCGGCCTTCTCTTCGTCTCGCTATATATGAATTTGCCAACATGATCTTTCAAGGTCTGCTTGATAAGATTCCATTGGGTAGACCCGGTCTCCGTTAAATCCCTCATTGATGACGTGACGATATCGTGGATTTGACCGATGAATTCCTCCGAATCTTTCACGAAGATGAACCCTCTAGATATGATCTCGGGTTTGGCTACCATCTGCTTTTCCGTTTTGCTGAGCGTTGTTACGATAATGAGCATCCCATCGGAGGACAGCTGTCTACGGTCACGCAAAACGATGTTGCCTACGTTTCCGATCATCAATCCGTCCACCAAGCTGTTACCTGAAGGTATTTTGGGACCTAAGGATGCCATTCCCTGCTCGATCTGTATCGTGTCGCCATTCTGGATGATGAACACATTTTCATTAGGAATCCCCACGGAATCCGCCAGCTGCCGATGCTGATAGAGCATTCGGAATTCACCATGAACAGGAATCAAATAGTCCGGTTTCATCAAGGTAAGCATTAATTTCAACTCTTCTTGGCTACCGTGCCCCGAAACATGCATACCTGAAGCTGCACCGGAACCATAGATAACCTGGGCGCCCAGCACATACAAATTATCGATTACATGAGCAAGGTTCCGTTCATTCCCCGGTATCGCTCCTGCAGCAATGATGACGGTATCGCCAGGCAAAATCTCGATATGGGGATGTTTGGAGTTGGCTAATCGTGATAATGCCGCCATAGGCTCGCCTTGACTTCCCGTACATAGCACGGCGATTTTATCCGGTGGGTATCGCTCACTGTCACCTGCATCAATCAGTAAGTCATCAGGGATGTTTAAATAGCCATGCTCCTTCGAAACGGCAACGACATTAACCATGCTGCGGCCGAGCAGAATGAGTTTTCGCCCTGTTTCAACGGCGGCATCAATGATCTGCTGTACACGGTTCACGTTGGAAGCAAACGTAGAAATGAATACCTGCTGTTTTGCTTGCGCAAATGCTTCCAGAATATGTCCGCCAACAAGTCGTTCAGAAGGTGTAAATCCCGGTCTCTCAGCGTTTGTACTTTCGGACAGTAACACCTTAACCCCCTGCTTGCCGATATCAGCCATTCGATGCAGATCCGGATAAGGTCCCTTCACAGGTGACATGTCAAATTTAAAATCCCCCGTATGGACAACATTGCCTTCCGGGGTCTGAAAGACGATACCTACGCAGTCCGGAATACTGTGGCTGGTCGAAAAAAAAGAGGCATGAATGGAGCCTGCTTCAATGGTGGAAGTCGCATCGATCGTATGAAGATCGGATTCACGCAGAATGCGATGCTCTTTCAGCTTGATTTTAATCAGCTCAATTGTGAGTTTTGTTCCATACACAGGTATCGGGAGCTGCTTCAGTAAATAGGGAATCCCTCCAATATGGTCTTCATGTCCATGGGTGACAACAAGAGCTCTGACCTTATCGGCATGATCCAGCAAATAGGTAAAGTCAGGCACAATCAAATCGATGCCGGGTAGATTTTCGTCAGGGAATTTAGAACCGCAATCAATGATTACGATATCTTGATCATACTGAATGAAGTACATATTCTTTCCAATTTCATTAACGCCACCTAGTGCTGCGACCAGCAGTTTATGTTCAGCTATATTCATAACGATGAGGCCTCCTTCTCCCTAATCCAACTAGTCCAATTCTTACATGCTATCGTTTCTCTATATTATTGAAATTGTCACAAAACTTATGCACCAAGGTAAACAATGACACATTCTGCGTTCGTGGCAATGAAAGAACAGCAAAAAAACCGCCATCCATTAGGCGGACCAGATGTTCATCTGTAGTAAAACCTACCGGATTTAAGACTCAACAAAGCATGATCACTCCTAAGGGTTACATATTATATTTTATGTAAACCTTTTTTAGCCACAATCCTTCTTTTTCGTCTGAAGCTACAAGCTGACTTGGGTCAAATCCACTTGCTGCGTGTATTCTCCCGCTGCCGTATAATAAAGATAACAGGAAAATACTCAGAAACCAAACATATGTTCTAAAATATATTAAGCCTCATCCGATCTTCTATTACAAAAGATCCGGTCACAAATAGAGGCCATGACTCCCTGGTTGCTGTTCGATCGATTCCTGGGACATGCTATTCTTTGCACCATACATGTTCACTTGTCCAGGCGACGTTGCGTTAATACTGGACCTTTCGATCATTCAGCGTGACCTACCATTGGTCCACAGTAATAAAATGTTGGTTCAAGTGTCTGGAAACGCCAGAAATCTTCGAGAATGAGTACCTCCTTGTATTCTCGCCCCGTATCGAACGTTTGTTCCTCTTTCGTCGATTGAGCACTCCTCATTTACACCTGAAAGAACTTGCAACTCTCCAGGTGCATAAATAAGAATGGAATCGCTCGCAACCTGGCGTATTTTCCCGCTTTCCAAGCCCCATTCTTCGATTGAGCGCTTTGCCTCTCTTCCGTCAAGTTCATGGAAACGGACTTATCTTACCAGTACATCAACTACAAAATAATGGGATGTCGAACATATGTTCTGATTCGATCAAAACCGCATCTTCGAATTGCTTCTACAACTACGACAGTATACCTTGCTTTACATACGAAACAAGTTCTGTGGCAATGTCCATTAAAATGACCTTAATCTCCTGCATAACCAACACCGAATATATGTTTCTATTTGTGTTAAATCGAATCCCTCATAGAACATTAGAATAACCTTCGGCGTACGCTTACCGCTTATGCCAATCAGACTATGCGGCCAATGATGCTCATGTTTGAAATTCGCCGGCGGGAAAGTCCGTCTTCCGATATCCGGCAAACAAATCCGGCTCAACCGTCAGATCGTTTTGATGAAGAATATCAAGCTCGGTACGTTATGGTGAAACCGCTGTTGCTGATCTTGCAATAAATGATTTTGAGCACTTTCGGATTAGAGGGCCGTTAAAAAGTGACAGATGTAAAAGGGTATCACAGGTCCAATAATACATGGATTTGCGATGCTTTTATGGTGTGACATAGAACCTGTCCCGCCCCTTGGTTACGGGGTTTAGTGAAATTATTTAATGACATTAAATACAACTTCTTCTTTCAATTATTGCATCTACGATCACTATCTCCTTCTAATATTTAATGTGATTAATTAAATTAATTAATCATATTACATAGTAGGCGGTCAACCTTCTAATTTCTAAGAGCCGAGTAATCCACGACTCCATTATTTCCGTGCACCCTACATAAACCTCTGCCAGAATACCTCTCTTCTACCATGTCAGCCCGCTCGATTTTTCGGTGTATGTCTTGCTAACTTGCAGCTAAATAAAAACCTCTGATTATTTCTTGGGTAATCGCAAAAAACACATCCATTCGACAGATACACGATTAACTCGGAATTACTGTCGCAGGGTCGGCAGGTGATAGCTTTGAATCGGTCGGACTTTCCGGAAGATCATTTTTATATCCAGGAAGCCGTCAAAGAATCGTTGGCTTCGAATACGCGGCTTCAACATTAGGATTCACGCTATAGACTGAAGCCATCGCACTACAGCTTGCTAAGGAGCACATCAAGATACGTAGCGTTGATCCGGGTAGCAACCACACCCTAAGGAAAGGGATAACTCCGAATTCCCCTCATCGCAATACCGTAATAAAAATATTTCTTCTCTCCGCCAGCACGAAAAAATCCTCAGGGCCGCAAAATACGTTCCTGAGGGTTCTATATTCAAAGGCATCAATTCCTACTACTCTATATCAATTGGATGTTGAATCTTATCCTTATAAAAATCCATATAGAGTTGCCCGTCAGATCCCTTTACAGCATAAAAGACATCATTAACCTTTTTACCACGAGCGTTTAATTTCTCTATGATCCAATCTGGTTGTATACTGTTCACTTTCATATTCTTTTCCAGCAGATTTCCATCCATGATAAGTTCAATGGGCATCTTTTGACTCGCATTCGATCCTTTCCTCAAGTCTTTTAAAGTTACATTTTGATGCTGCTTTTTTTTCATAACGGATATTTTTCCGTTTATCTCCAGCAATGCATACTCTATTTCACTGTAATCAAAAATATCCTTTTGTCGTAACATCTGATTTAATGTATCTATCGTTAAATTGTTTTTCTTCAAGTTATCATCAAGAATTTTTCCGCTCTCAATAATAACTGTAGGTGTGCCCTCAGCCCACATGCGAATATTACGTTTTTTCACAACGATTTTTGATAATAAATACGATGTGCCGGTAAATACGGCCAGAGAAATAACTAAATGCATTGTTTGCAGCTTTTCATTAAAGGCTAAATTTGCTGCGATTGAACCCATGACCACAGCAGTAACAAATTCATGAAAATTCATGTTGGATAATGTCTGTTTTCCTAGTATTCGCGTAATAATTAACAGAAGCACGAATGCCGAGAAGCTGCGAAACAAGATGATGGCATTTTCGACCACGATTTCCCACACTCCAAATTACATTTTAGTCATAAGTATGGGCAAATAATAGTTTCTTAAACAATCCATTATAACTATATTAGGAAATGGAGTAAAATTCTATTTAATAACTTTATTTTTTACTTTCTATCGGAATAGTTATCTTTTTATCATAGGTTTTTATATATCTATATCCCTCTAATAGCAGTTGTTCCGGCTGATTCGATGTGATAAAGGAATATGTCTGCTCCCATAGTAACTGATCGATCTTTTCATAAATGGATACAATCATGTCTTCCATGGCATCCATTGCATCATGCTCGTTTCCCATATATGAATAAGCAAGACGATAATAAGCTTCCTGATCGGCCATAACGAGTTGCAATAAAGCTTCTTTGTTTCCTTTTTTCGCTTGTTTGACAAGACGGCTTATGTACATGTTCCTCCTCCTTCCATAGATAAGAGCTGTCAAAGGCATTAAAAGTTCATTTTTGCAAAAAAACTCCACAACCATGTCATAGGGAAGTTCCTGGACCCCGGGAAGGTTGCGGAGAGCGATTAAGTTCGGTATCTGATTCGACTACATAATCGCATTATACAAAAATCCGGCTAAGTCTCTCATCGCTAAATATCACCTAATTGATTCACCTTGGCAACCGACAAGTACACACTGACTAGGCCGATAAGACTCATCACGGCGTATAACATATCCGTATTTAACGTAATATGAAGCAGTCCGGTGAAATTAGGGAATTGCGCAAGAAAAACGGCGCAAATCACAGTCGGAATAACGGCCCGCTTCCAAAGCCCGAACAAGAACAGCGGAACAAAACTAATCAGAGCGACAACGACGGAATAAATGATCGACTTGGTCGTATACGCCATGATGTCTTCCATCGTTGGTTGTCCATGAATTACGTCGAATATCTGATCAATCACGTAGGTCGTGATGCCGGATAAGACAAAAGATATGAGCGTGCACAAGAAAACCGCCAGGAAAATAAACAGCACCTTTGCCATCAGCAGTTTCTTGCGGCTGATGGGATATCCGAATGAAAGAGACATCGTTTTATTCTTATATTCTTCAATAAACACATGATTAATCATGGAAGCCCCGAACAGAACAAACCCCATTTGAATAGGCACCATCAGCTGTAAGGCACTTGCGTAGCTTTCCGTAAAACCCATAAAAGCCATATCATCAGTAAATATAACTTTAAAAAAGAAGGTCGGTAAAAACATAATAATTACCCAATAGACCATCACTTCACCAATTACTTTTTTCTGATCTAATTTTCTCCACTCGAGTTCAATCAGCTTAGCCAACCTTACCGCCCCCCTGGATTTGATGATAAAAATAGTCCTCCAGCGTACTTGTATGCTTTTGGATCTCCTCGATTTCAATATCGTTAGATAAGAGCGTTTTTGAAATGTCACGTGTGGAGCGGGTCATATCATAGATACGGATCCTTGTTTCCTTCACAATTTTAATATTGGAAATTTGAAGCTCATGTTCAAGTAAGTAGACTGTTTTCTGTACATTCGAGGTTACCAATTCGATATAATCGGTCCGCAGCTTCTGGATGTCCGCCAGTGCTACTTCATTCACCAGTTTCCCATGCTGAATCATGCCGATTCGGTCTGCCATCTGCTCTATTTCGCCCAGAATATGACTGGACAAGAGAAAGGTAATACCATATTCCTTGTTTAACATCCGGATTAATTCTCTCATATCTTTAATACCGATGGGATCCAGCCCATTCGTAGGTTCATCCAGGACAATCAGCTCAGGCTTCGTAATCATGGCCCGGACAATTCCCAAACGCTGCTTCATGCCCAGCGAGAAATCCTTCACTTTCTTGTCATTGATCCCTTGCAAATTGACCATATCCAGCGCTTGGGTGATCGCCTTTTTATCATAAAAGCCCAGATATTCACAGTGAATCCGAAGGTTCTCCATGGCCGTTAAATGCTCGAAAAAAATTGGATATTCAATGATGCTCCCGACTCGCTTCAACCCGTCTTTTGTGGATTCGGTTAGCTTCTTGGCAAATAGCATGATCTCTCCTGAAGTGGGAATGATGAGTCCGGTGATCATTTTCATAATCGTTGTTTTACCGGCCCCGTTCGGTCCGAGTAAACCGTAGGTTTCTCCTTGTTTTATCGTGAGATTAACATTCGAGGTAATCGTTTTGTCCTTTACCTTTTTGGTGAGCTCATGGGTTCGAATGACGTCGTTCATGTGCGCTTGATCCTCCCGTATAAAATCGTTCTTTGAATTACTTCCATCGTAAAGCAAGGATTGGTTGATTTTTCTTACTCATTCCTTACAAGTTTCTTAAGTTGTGAAAAAGAGGCGTTCAGACAGAACACCTCTCTTGGGAGATCTAATAGGACACTTGTTTAAAAGTACACGTAAACGTCGTTTTCTCAAACGGTGTGCTCGTTAACCGAATCGAACCTTTCATGGCCTCCGTTAAACGTTTCGAAATGCTAAGACCTAGCCCGCTTCCCTGAAAATGCGGATTTCGGGCATCATCTAAGGTATAGAGCCTTTCAAACACGCGATCTTGGTGAACTTCCATAATCCCTTTTCCGCGATCCCAAACGTCAACAGCAACCGATTCCCCTTCTTCGCGAAGTGTTAAACCAAACACGCCCCCGTCACTTCCATACCGGATCGAATTCGATATTAAGTTGCTCAGGATTCGATGCAGCGCATGTTCATTGCCAAATATGTATAATGGACACTCCGGAATTTCTAGCTCTACCCGAAGACCTTGGGATGACAGCAGCTCATAAAATTCAAGCACGCTTTGGCGACAAATCTCACCCAGCGAAATTTTGCTGAGCGGGATTTCGTAGTCTTCTGACTCGATTTTTACAAGGTCAAAAAATTGGTTAAGCAATGCACCAAGATTATTCACCTTATCGTTCAGCCGCGAAATAACCTGCTTTCTTTCTTCTTCAGTTAAAGATTCTTCCAGGTTTAGCTTCTCTGCATATCCAAGAATGACAGTTAGAGGCGTTTTCAAATCGTGGGACATATTAGAGATCATTTTCCTGAGGCTATCCTTGGTTCGGGCATAATCTGCAATCACTTTTTGGTTATAATCCAGAAGACGGTTGATTTGGATAAGAACATGTTGGATGGCTTGCTGGTCGGTTTGGAGAAGCACCTTCTCAGCGGTTTGGTGTTCGATGATGTCGGAAATTTTATTCGTTATTTGCTGTATGTTCTGATTCCATCCTCTTCGGGAAACATATTGCCAGATATTCATCAGTAGCAAAACAGCAATCACTGCGCATAGAAAATAAATTATCATTCGCTAGCCACCCAGTTTATATCCGATACCCCAAATCGTACGAATAAACTGAGGGTTTGACGGATCCTCTTCGATTTTTTCTCGAAGCCTGCGGATATGAACATTTATCACATTTTCGTTCCCATAATAATCCTCTTGCCATACGAATTGATAGATTTGCTCCTTGGTGAACACCCTGCTCTGATTCGTTAAGAACAATTTCAAAATGTGAAACTCCTTCGAGGTGAGGGGGACGTTCTGACCACGGACCTGTGCAGAGAATGTGCTTAAATCAAGATTGAGGTCATGAAATTGAATCCGATCCCCCGTCGGCTGACTCTCGGTCCGGACATATTGCGTTGCTCTGCGTATGGCAGCCTGCACTCTGGCGGTCAGCTCAATCATGGAGAACGGTTTGCTTAAATAATCATCCGCTCCAAAACCAAGTCCAAGCGCCTTATCGAGATCGCTGCCCTTAGCCGAAATAATCAAGACGGGAACGACGCTTTTTTCCCTGATCCGCTTCAGGACTTCCATGCCGTTCACTTTAGGGAGCATTAAATCGAGTAGGACGAGATCAAACTCCTCCTGATCAATGAATGATTCTGCTTCCTCTCCATCCAATGCAATGAGTACTTCATAATTTTCCTGCTTCAAATGACTTTCAATCAGCTGGCTGATATCCCTGTCGTCTTCTACAAGCAGAATACGCTTTGGCACTTATACTCCCCCCCAGGAACTTCTGTTCATAAATTAATCTACGGATCTCGCTGTTAAGTTCAATTTTGATGATTCTGCTGGGAAAGGCCACCCGATGTGGATGGCCTCTGAATGATGAAATTTTATACAAATCAAGTATAGCATAGTGTACAGACGATTGTATAAATTGGTGCGGTTTGGCGAACTGTAGTCATGCAGAGATTATTAAGACAACATGGAGGGATCGTTTTGGCGAAGAGCAAACAGCATCAAGAAGCTCATGGAATTGGACAGATTGAACAGCAGTTAAATGATCAAATGGAAGCGGCTGAAGAAATCCAGGGACAATCGAAACTCGACCGAGCAATTCATAAAACCGCGAACCGTCATGCGGATCCATTAGAGGGCAATTCAAAATAAAACCGAGGGCTTTCCGCACAAACCATTATATCCAAAAAATCCCATCGTGAAGTCATGATGGGATTTTTATTTATTGAAGAGATGCCGCTTCGTCGAGAACAGCGTTAGTTCTGAAAAGGAAACTACACGTGAATGCCTCTTCAATCCGGCATAGAAGTTACTATTTAACCCTGCTCATTACCTGTGTTTCCACTATATCGATGAGCATGTGGAATCCTGCCATCAACAGTGGTGTAACCTTCAAAATAATGATAATGCCCACCGCCCGCCAAGGGAATAGCCGGACCAGTTGTACCTCTAATCATGTGTTTGTGTTGGTCATTGAATGATGTTTGGGCATGATACTGATGGACGTGTGGAACACCACTTGGAGCTGGCTCCGTCACACCCACATAATGATGGAAGTGTCCAACATCAAAGGATGTATTACCTTCAAAGGGATGGACGTGAACGTTAACTGGTCTTCCATCCCAAGATGTAAGAAAGAGTTGATGCGAGTGTCCCGAATCGGAGCCATTGGAAACAAACCCCGTTATGGGTATTTCCATCAAATATACCTCCCTTAAATTAATGCATGATTTCTTTCTTATTTACCTTCACACCAGACAATGACCGATCGAACATATCAAGAATAAATAAGAATCGTTCAGCCTCACGAAAAACGTGATCCGCTAATAAGGGATGAATGATACTCTTGATTCGACACTCCTCAATTAAATCGCGCGCAGTCTTCTTAAAATCTCGCAATGATTTAACTGAAACACGATTTTCATCAACAAATTGACTTAGTAATGGCTGGGTTTGCGATTGTGGACGCATGGAGCTTAAGTCAATGGCTTGATACATCAACGTATCAAAGTCTTGGCTAAACTCCCTTGCTTGCTCCACTAATTTTCGTTCGGATGGATCAAGCAGATGACCGATAAATTTTGCATGGTCAGCCATGATTTTTAGAAAAAAAACATTCTCATCGATAATCGCATCAGGTAATGGTTCAAGTCTTCCGTTATTGAGTTCCTCTAACCGATTTCTAAAGTAATTTGCTTCTCGGCTAACATGATCTACAAGCAGTGGGAAATTTGTTCCCCCAGGAAGTTGGCACCGCAGTATAAGCCCAAGTACCTTTCTCTTAAATGCCCAAATGTTTGCAGCAGCATTGTGAACCTCTGAATTAAACTGTCGAATTGTTTGTGGGTCAGTATCTGCTTGAAAAGAATGCGATCTTCTTTCAATATCCTCAAAGATTGCATGAAATTGATTAGCCTCATTAATTAACTGTGTGTCTTCACATCTAAAGCCTAGTCGTAGAAAAAAGGAATGTTCTTTCATAATGCGTGACCAAAAACGTATTTCGTCTAATGATCTGACTACAAAAGGATCCGACAAACCATACCCCACCCTTCGGCATACTTAAAGACAACCATCTGTATTGGCTTGATAGCAGAGTATATGGTGATGGCATGTTTCAATATGCTATCATCCCTCACTTTACTTCTTCAATAATGGCTTTCCCCTCTCATTAATCTGCTCTGGTCACGCCTGATCGGACATCTGCCACTTCCAGCAGCACCCTTCGCCTGGAATCTTGAGTATTGGAAATTTATCACCGTTACAGATCAAGCTCAACTTATCAATGAGTCAATTACGCTATATCAATGATCTTCTGTCTATGTGAGAGCAAGGCGAGAAAAACTATTCTAAATAATCTATGTTTTGGTCCAATCCAATACTCTCCTCTAGTCATAGGATACATAGAATTTGATTAAAGGAGGATTACTAATGGCGGAACAAGTGAAGGTAAGCCCACAATTTAGAAGACTCTGTGCCCAATTTGCAAGAATCCTGGGAGGCGAATCGGAAATCGAAGAAGGTCCGGTTTGTTTTGTAACGCGTATGACTAATCTTCGAGAAACCATCCTGGGTAGAAGAACAAGATCCCCACTGGTTCAAATGCAAATGTTTTCGTTTGAATCGCTTGATAAATCGGGCCGTGCACTTTGTTTGGGTGAAACTGCTGTACATCAAAACCAGGTGAATCGATTGATTTCGAATCTTCGCAAACGTGGAATTAAAGTAACCGCCGTTCATAATCACTGGTTAAAAGAACAACCTCGCTTAATGTATATGCACTGGGAGTCTGTTAACAATCCTGTAGCATTTGCTAGAAAAACAAAAGAATCCATTGCATTCTTGGGTTAATATGGATAGCCATGTTGACTTTCTATCATTTAATGAGAGGATGATTTCGTATGGCGGAAGTACAAGCGAGTGCTCGCTTTAGAAGATTATGTAATCGATTCTCAGCTATTCTAGGCGGAACCGAGCACGAGATTACAAAAGGACCTGTTTGTTTTGTTTCGAGGAACAGAAGAATCAGAGCTACTATTCTAGGAAAACGCACCACATCTCCCTTGATCCGTTATCAATTATTCTCTTTTGAATCGTTGGATAGTTCAGGTCGTGCTCTCTGTTTAGGAGAAACAGCTCTCTTCCAA
The DNA here is from genome assembly GCF_001277345.1 of Paenibacillus solani. GTDB lineage: Bacteria > Bacillota > Bacilli > Paenibacillales > Paenibacillaceae > Paenibacillus_AQ > Paenibacillus_AQ solani. The sequence goes on along the minus strand of NZ_LIUT01000001.1, from coordinate 1,890,214 downwards.
AGCCAAGTCAATCAATTGCTGACCAATCTTCGCAAGAACGGGATTAAAGTAACAGCCGTCCACAATCACTGGTTGTTTGAGAACCCTCGTCTAATGTATATTCACTGGGAGTCCATCGATGATCCCATTGCATTTGCAAGAAAAGTTAAACGTTCCATAGCTTTCTTGGGGTAATTGTGAGCCCATAGGAAGCTTGTTATAACTGACCAAGGAATCAATTCCAGATATAAAAGAAGGCTATCGGATGAGATAGCCTTCTTCTGCGTTACAATTTACCGCTTTTAGTTCCCATTCAATCTGGGGCAGCCCGGATACAGATAGAGGCTGATATGATACTTTTCTCCCTTCACCATAGCTATTCTCAAATCATTGATCCGGATAAATTTCATGAATCTTAGAGATCAAAGCTGCCGAATTCGTATTCAATACTTGATTAGAATCCGTCCACGCTGATTTCAGGAAGTACGAAGCATGAAACCGCCATCCCTGATGAATCGGATTAAACTCCATATGTATTTCACGTCCCGGCCTTCCTTGGTACACCCTGGAACCCGGCTTCCGCCAAGTGCCGATTTGAGTAATTCTGTCCCGATTTTGGCCCGTTATATATGTAAACCTGTCATTATAAGGGATGTCCTTCAAATAAAACTTAGGGCAGCCTACAGTGAACACCTGAACTCCTTGAAATTCATAATTCTGCTCCAGATATAGGCCTGTCCGATAGGCGATCACGCCTCCGGCGCTATGCCCGATTAATATCAGATGCTTCGCACCCATTGCATGTTCTCGAATAATCTCTGTCGTACTTATTACTCGCCGGGATTGCTGCCGAGTCAGATCATAGCCTGCTTGAGTCAGCTGCCTTGATAATAAACGGATAAGCGAGGAACCCTCTATACCGTTCGCCATTCCGTAGGGATAGATCACGATGATTTTTGCGTCCCGATATCTTAGAGCAATTTCGCTGGCAGCGGCCTCAAAGTTATTCTGATACGTTAATATACCAGCTATAAAGCAAACCACAGTTCGGCAGTTGTTGGTACATGTGCTGCTGGGGGATACGAACGCCTCTAACATGATGCCATCTCCCTTCTTCATTGATGGTCCAATATATAAATAGCTTGAACAGCCAATCATCCTTTTAACGTCAAGACGCTTTTTATAATAACATATCTGTACACTTCTATTTACCACCTAGACGTCCATGAGATAACAAGCTTCCTTATGATGTATTATAGACCCATTTTCTAAATAACCTGCAATAAGCCCTGAAGGGATTCAGCCTTCAGGGCTTCTCATGTCGTAAACCCTAAGGAATAACCTTCCAAACATTATTGCCGGTTGGCGTTTCCCCTAAGGTCCACCACTTGGCTTCATAATTGACACCATTGTAAGACACCTTATTTCCGCCTACGTATACTGTGGTTGCACTCCAGGCCGGGTATGTGGTCGTATTGGTGCCTGTCGTACTGACTGTTAAAACTGAAGATGCCGGAGAAGAGTTACCCGAGGCATCGATGGCTGTCACCGTAAAATTATAGGATGTACCGCTCGCCAAGCCTGTGGACGTGAAGCTAGTGGAGCTTGTCGTGCCTATCGCAGTATTGTTGCGGAATACTTGATAGCTCGCCGCATTGCTTACCGCAGACCAACTTAACGATACGCTATTGTCTGTTATGGCAGTCGAGGTTAAATTTGTAGGTGCGGCCAGTGGGCTGCCTCCACCAAAATCCACATCAACGACGTTAACATAAGCGGTAGGTGCTCCGGAAACCTCCCAAATCGCCAGAATGACATGATAACCTGTTCGTGCGGGAACGTTGCAATTCGTGGTGTGGTAGTTCGTCGGGCTTGATCCATTTAGATCCTCCTGGCAAAAAGGAGTCAAGTCAAAAGATGCTCTCGTCAGAGGTGCATTTGGATTCCAGCCTGGTTTCGTGATGAAATATTTAAAGGTGGTCGTTGCATGCGCCGCGTTCAATTGCCAGCTAAAAGGCTGCGGTCCTGCTTGAATCGGCACTTTGCTCCAACGGGTCGAAGTCTGCTCATCCAGCTTCGGAAAGGTATTGCTTGCGCTTGCAATATGGCCATCGGGCGGTCCGCCGTTAGGGAATCCTTTAGGCGCTTCCGCACTTTGCGGCTCATACGCTGCTCCGCCACAATCCGTATTGACTTTATTTTTGCATAATAGACCGCGACTCGCCGGTGAATCTAAATAACCGTGGGCGGAGCTGGTGCTGGGAAACAAAATCATCAATAACGTGAAGATGATCAGGATGCCGCAAGCACCTAACAGTTTGTGTAACAAACGGTGATCCGGTGAAGCCAAATTCATTAATCATTCCTCCTCGGGATTTAGTTTCTGACTGCGTCGAAATGGTTTTCACATGAAAATATGGGTCTAAAATCCAATTTATTCCTCGCAGATACTTATCCTAAAATTTTTATTAAAATGGAAACGCCTTACAGGCTGTCTTGCTCCCAATTTAATCGGTCCCCACGCAGTTAATAGCCATAAAAAACCGCCCAAGGGATATTCCCCTTGAACGGCGCTGCTGCTTGCTCTGCTATGAATACTTCCTTTCATCGAAACATCAAGCTTGATAATCTACTCGTTAAAGGCAATCTCTCGCATAACGACTTTGTTCCCCCATGTGGTGTTGGCGGACTTGATGTTGATTTTGATAGCCGATCCAGTCAGAGGCTGCTGGAGATTCACCTTAACCGTTTCACCCGCTTCACGCTCACCTGCACTTGTCCATGGAATCGTATATTCCACGCCTTGATCTATCCAGCTCTGTGTTGACTCATCCCAAGCGGACAGCGTAAATGCGCGTATTCCCTGGCCGTTACCATAATTGGCGGAAAGTGTGAGTTCACTACTTATATGCAATTAGATCATATTAGCATTTTTTGATGAAGTGCAATATGTTCTTGTATGCAGCAGTTTTCACTAGACTCATATAACGAGCAGAAGGGCCACCCTGATTGGGGTGACCCTGTCGTTTTAAAATGTATGACAATTCCCGTGAAGAACTCAGTTGATTCTTCTTACCGCGAACCATAGCTCAAGATAGTTCAGATTATCCTTCGCTCCATAGATTTCAAATTCCATTCCATCGATTTGCTCATACCCCGCCGTAGGCAGCCATTCAGAAAAAAATCGCTGATACATTGTATCGATCGTTTCATTAAATTGATCCCATGTAAATGGATCCGAGGAAAATACTGCCCAAGTATACGCAGGAATCGTTATCGTGGTGTATCCATGGGTTTTGCTGGATTCGCTCTTAAAAGCACAAAGCATGTAGGGAAAAGTATCCTTCTCCGTTTTTCTATAACTACATAATGCATGTACTTTATGCAAATCTACACTCACATTCCCTGGCAAGTCGCCGGCATTCCCGGCAAGTCTCTCAACCTCACCATTTGCATGAGATTGCTGCCAGAACTCTGCTGGAGTTTTAAGTTCTCCATCGCTTCCGTTGGTATGAAACACCCGCTCCATTCCAAATACTTCAAAGGATTCTTTTGTTTCGATACGATAATTCATGGCCTCTGCCCCTTTAATTGAAATAAGGAAAGAAAGCCGAGGATAGGCCTTAAGCGCAGTTCCTTCCTGACGAGCGATTGCTGGATTAACACCGTGTAACAATTGAAATGCCCTTGCAAAAGATACGGGAGATTCATAACCATACCTCATCGCGATATCGATTACCTTTTCATCGCTGTTTTGCAAATCAATGGCTGCCAGAGTAAGCCGCCTGCGTCTAATATATTCCGAGAGTGATACATTTGTAATGAAAGAGAACATCCTTTGAAATTGATATGACGAACAACAAGCTTGCTTGGCAACCTCAGACAATTCAATCTCTCCGCACAGATTCATTTCAATGTAATCCAGCGCCCTATTCATTCTCGCAAGCCAATCCATCTCTTTCCCTCCTTTCAATCAAAGTATAGTGCAGCAGCAATCGCTGTTTCGCAACAGTTTGTGCACTTAAAAGTTGTGCGCTGTCATCATGCCAAAAACTACGATTCGCCAGCTCACCCCAGCTTAAATGATATCTGCTACTTCTTCTTCGATGATTTCCTCTTAGCTTTAGCGATATTCTCGCCCACCCTGAACTTTACAATTTTCGTTATCAGATCGTATGGGATAGGTTTGCCAAGCGGAAATTGTATGGTTCCTTTACCTGTAATATAAGGAGCCAGTTCCTGCTCAAACTCTGATATGCCACTTGGCGCCGGGTAGAAGCCGATATGATTCTTGAAAGCCGCAAAGTGGACAACATTACCCTGCTGCCAATACGTTGGCATTTGATAACCGATCTTCTCGTTCGCCTCGGGTGCAGCTTCTCGGATTACTCGCCTGATGGACTCCAAGATTTCTTGGATGTCAGCCGGGAAGGTTGAGATATAATGGTCAATCGACTCGTACGTAACTTTATTCTTATCCATGGCCGTGGCCTCCCTCTTCACCTCATACATTACATGCTTACAATGTCATAGCTTGCCCATATCTTGCCAGAAAAGCTTCTTTCTCCTTGTAGTCCTTCATCACGCTGCCAACACGTCGCCAGAAGGAACGATCATGATTCATATGGAGAATATGGCACAGCTCATGGATAACGACATAGTCAATGACTTCTAACGGTGCCATCGCCAGGCGGTAATTGAAGGTAAGATGCTTGGATGAATTACAGCTGCCCCACTTCGTCTGAGATTCTTCGATGGTGTATGATTTAGGATGGACCTTTAACTGCTGTTGATAGATTTTAATACGTTCGCCGATCACCTTCTTAAGACTTACGAAGTAGAACTTCTTCAGATCTTGCTGGAGTTCTCCCTGGGTTCGTCCATTTGTTTCGATTAACTCATGGAGGGGATAGTATTTCCCCAGATGAAGGAACTTTCCTTGGCCCTCTTCGTCATATGCTTTAACCTTGGGAGCCGTACGAGCAGCTTCCAGGGCGTGCAATTGCTTCAAAATCTTGCTCTCATACTGCTTCACCGTATGGATGATCACTTCATCTTCCGTGCGATTGGGTGCTTTTACGATAAGCAAGCCTGAAGCATGAAGCTCAATTGAGATTTTCTTACGTGAGCTGTATTCGACATGGCATTCAATCTGCTGAGAACCTAGATCAATTTTCATGATATCCACTTCACTTCTAGTTGGTTTTAATTCTATTATCAGAATGGAGGCCAAGAATTGCAAGCCATACAATAAGAATAGCCTTGACCTCAGCGGTATGCGAGGTCAAGGCTACAATGCTTCGTATGATTATTTTTTATGCTTTACGTTAGGGCTTTTTTCTTTCGGAAGCTTCTCAATAAAGGAATCATCCAGGTTCAGGTGTTCCTTCAGCAGATATGGTGGCGTTTGAGACATCCACTGTGTAAGAGAAAGATCCGCGAAATAATCACTTCTGAACATTTCCAGGAATTTAAGAGGCTTATCACCGGTATTCTGGATGTAGTGTCCCATGGCAAATGGCACATAACCTACATCTCCGGCTTGATAGTCATAGGTGCGGGCCTTACCGCCAGAAGCGAATACCGTCATTCTTCCTTGTCCTTCCAGATAATATTGCCACTCATCTGCGTTAGGATGCCAATGCAGCTCTCGCATACCACCTGGCTCCACTTCCACCAGAGCAGCCGCCACGGTTTTGGAAACAGGGAAGTTCTTCGAATCGGCAATCCATACCTTGCCGCCGCAAGTCTCAATAGGCTTCTGCTCTGTAAGCTTGTAGCTGAAGGATTCTTTCACCGAATCATTAAGATCCCTCGGCAGCTCTTGAATGATAGGACCTGGCACTTCTCCTTGATACATATAAACTTCTTGTTTAGGTATCTTGTCAAAGGTCTCTTCACAGACACCAAAATTTGCAGCCAGTACATCTTTAGGCGTATGCGAGAACCAGTCAGTAATCGAGAATGTACTGTTCTCGGAGAAGCTGCCGTCATCAAAGACCAATATAAATTCCACACCTTCGCTCAGGCCTTTGATGGAGTGCGGGATTCCTGGAGGGAAATACCACAAGTCGCCTTCCCCGACATCATCTACGAAGTAGCTGCCATCCGGATTAATCGCTGTGATACGTGCTTTTCCTTTGATAATAAAGGACCATTCTGCTTCTTTGTGCCAATGAAGCTCACGAACTCCGCCTGGCTCCAGGTGCATATTAACGCCGGCAATTTCAGTCGACGCTGGCAATTCCCTAACCGTTACTTCACGGGACCAACCTCCATGCTCTACGCGCATATGGGAGTCCGCATAGGAGAATTTCAGGTTCGGCATTGTACCATGGTCCGTATCTGGGGGTACCAGAATATCAGGATTTTGCAAGTCCCTGGCGACGTTACGAGCGCCCCAGATATCGCCGCCCCGGTCTCCCTTTTTCGGCTGAGGTGTATTTTCGCCCATACACTCGTGATTCTTGTTATTCTGGTTCATTGGGTTGTGCATGTCATTCTTCATATTGTTATCATTATTGTTCATGTTATTATTCATATTATATCACCTTTCTTTATTGGAATAGTTGGATATCATATCGCAGTTTGCCTGTTAGTCGCCAATAGCTAGTCCATCCGCTCGTGGGTCAGCACCTGCTTCGAGATGATCCGGCCAAATGCGAATTGCTTGGGCATGACCCATTAAATCACTGAAATTTTCGATAATCTCCACATTTTCATGTCCTAATTCACGCAGCTTGTCCGCTATTTTCTCCTCGTATCTTCCTTCCAGCCTCAAGCCCCTGACGTGGTCGCCCCAGGTTCTGCCAAGGAGCCACCGCGGTGCATCTATAGCTTCTTGAACCGAATATCCCTGATCCAGTACGCGCATGATGATCAGTGCTTGCGTCTGGGGTTCTCCGTCACCACCCATGGCGCCGACCACCATTTCAGGTTGATCTTCCTTAAGAACCATGGAGCACGTCAGCGTATGAGCAGGCCGTTTATTGGGCTCTAACCGATCTCTGGCCATCGGGTCCAAGGAGAAATGAGTTCCCCGGTTTTGCAGAAGAATTCCGGTATCACCTGCAACCAGTCCGGAGCCCCATTCCCAGTATAAGCTCTGGATCACGCCGACTACGTTCCCTTCTTCATCAGCAGCACAGGAGAACGTCGTATCTCCTTTTTTGCCAAAGCCTGTTTCCGGCGGTCCAAGAGATGGATTGTGCATCTGCTTGAACCGATCACGGAAATAATCCTTGCTCAGTAACGTATCCAGCGGGATATGATTAAAATTCGGATCATCCAAATAGGTATCCCGATCTTTGAAGGAGAAGGCCGTTGCGCGAGTAAAATGATCAATGAAATCACTTTCGCTTTCCTTCATCTGCTTAACATTCATATGTTCCATCATGCCAAGAATTTGCAAGGTAACAAACCCGGCGGAGTTTGGCGGCGGAGCAAGAACCTTCCAATCTCGATAGCTCACTTCCACAGGTTCCGTCCAATCGACCTGGTGGTTTGCAAAGTCTTCCGGTGTCAGAAATCCACCCTGCTCCTGCAGAAAGTCGCATATGCGTTTGGCTATGTCGCCTTTATAGAAGACATCGAAGCCACCTTCCGCAATCTGTTCCAGGGTCTTTGCCAGATTCGGATTTCTCATAATGTCACTAGCCACGTATGGAGCTACTCCATTTTTCAAAAACGTTTTGGCTGTAGTGGGGTAGGTCCTCAATAAGTCGATAGCAAATTCTGAGAATCTCGCTACAGAATCGCCGACTGGAAAACCATTCTTAGCATAATCGATAGCAGGTTCGAGACATCGGGATAATGGCAGCTTGCCAAATTTACGATGCGCTTCAATCCAACCACTCACGGCTCCCGGAACCGTATTAGCTGCCTTGGCACCACGTACATCAATCTCGTCCTTCCCGGAGAAATCGGACATGGAGACATTTGATGCTGATTTGCCTGATGCGTTCAGGGAGTGTGTCTTTCCTGTTTTTGCATCGTAGATCAGCCAGAATGCATCGCCGCCAGCGCCCGTCATATGAGGGAATACGACACCAAGTACACTGTTAGCTGCAACCATGGCATCCACTGCGCTGCCACCCTCATTAAGAATTCGATTAGCAGCCATTGATGCCAAGTTGCTTGGTGTAGCTACTGCTGACTTCCTGGCTATACAAGATCTTCCGTAACGGGGATCGATATCCCGTCCTATCTTGTACGTGTTCGTATTCATCTGCTCACCTTCCTAATATAGAGTTGCTTCCAGTGGAATAGGAAACATTAGTGTACTATTTAACCGAATTATTCGTGATTAAACTCTTATTTTGGTTTTTATCTCCTTTTTCTTGGATCTTGTCCCATGGAATGATGTTTTCCAGCACCAAAGCTAACGTAATTCCAACGAGCAGACCATTATGAATAAAAGGCTGAATATACGTTGGAATGCTGGCAAAATAGGACTCTGGGAACGTCATAATCACGACGGCTACAAAGATCGGTATAGCTGACCGGTATACGTTGCGTTTGTTGAATTTCACCTTTTTCAAGAAATCGAGCGAAGACATCAGCAGCTGTAGATAAGAGACGAACAACACAGTGCTACCCACGCTTAACGGAATATTAGAGAAAAAATGAGCGACAGGCGGAAACACGCCCATCATGAGAAATAGCACCCCACCAATGATAAAAGGCATTCGATGAATAATGCCGGATTGCTTTAAGAATCCGATCGAAGATACGAACGGAGCATACGGAACCAACCCCAATAATCCGCTTATTCCCGTGAATATGCCGGATATGATGAGGCTCGCGCTAAACTGTTTTTTGCTGGTATCGCTTTCGTACAGATCTTCTGTACCCTTCAAGGCGCCAAAGGTGTTCGCCAAATTGAGAATACCTGTTACCACAGCCACAATAATAATGCCGATATTGAATTCCGGTTTCCCCAACAAAAAGAAATCAAAGGTAAACGATGAACTACTCTCCACGGTCTTCTCTTCGCCCAAGAAAATAGCGAATGCAGCCCAGCCTATGACAATGCCGATGAGGAGAGAATATTTACTGATCTTGTTTGGCAGGGTCACATTAACAACAACCATGAGCAGCATCATAATGATGGACAGAATGGCAATACTCCCTACAATCGAAACGTTGTCAGGCGTGTTGCCCATGGGGATTCCCAACATCCCTTTGAGAAAAATTTGAATTAGCTGGAAGCCGAATAGAAGCATGAACACGCCCATCACGCCAGGCTTGAATAATTTGGCAAGCGCGGTCCCCCAGCCGAATATGCCGACGACCACCGTGATGGCTGCAGAGATTAGAATCCCCACGGCAAGGCTGCCCCCCAACTCACCCAAGGAAATCCCTTGAGCGGTGGCAATGCTTACCGTAGTCAAGATCATCCCCCACCACAAACCGGATTGCCCTTCCAGAATGGCCCTGCGGTGTCCCCATAATGCTTGAAAGACGCATGCGCACCCCGTCACGATAAAGGATAGCTGCAGCGTCGTCATAATTGCATTATCCGATAATTGGAACGCCTTTCCTACGGTGACTGGAATAATAACGATGTTGGCAAATATGAAAAATAACCACTGCAGTCCCGCAACCCAATTTTCTGTTTTTTTCAATTCTCCCATTCGGATGATCCTCCTAACGATGATGTATATACTTATGTCTGTAAAGCTAACCGCATTCAGCCAGAAATCCGGGAATGCGCACGATGCGTGGTTCGGGGTATGCTTAGTGACTGCTGCTATATGCCCCTGGATGACGCGTTCCAATCACTCGTCCATTTATCTAAACAGCAAGTACATGGCTCATATGTATGTTTAACATACAATTCTTTGTAATTACCCACTTCTGACAAACTTAATTAAGTGAGCTAGTATCTTTTGTTCCACCTTGAGGTTTTGCCAACCAGATTATGCATGAAGATGCGCTCGTTGGCATAACAAAATAGACCCTATTCGGGTCTATACCTTTTGAAATATACTTGGCGATAAAAAAGGTATGTTTGTTGCCTGATGACATTGTTAAGCGTAAATCTCAGATTGTTGTGCCTATCACGATTGCATCTCATCCTCGACTCGTTTCATAAACTCTTCGGCTGCGCTGTAGCCCAGTTGGCGAAGATACCAATTGTTCGCAGCTGCCTCGATCAGACTGGCGACATCCCGTCCCGGCTGAAGCTGTACCTCGATATGCGGAATCTGAATGCCCAAATATTCTGTGAATTGGGGCACTGCCTCCAGCTCATTATTCAATGAGTCCTCTTTCCATGGACATAACTCGATATCCAGTACAATGCGTGTTTCGTCCTGAAAGGCCGTCCGTCCATATTGACGCACGACATTGATCAGCCCAATGCTTCGCAGTGCGAGGAATTCACGGGTGATCTCATTATGAGTTCCCAGAAGCGTCGCCGGCCCCAGCTTCTTGAGAACGACGATATCGTCAGCAACAAACCGATGCCCTCTTCTAATAAGCGTATGGGCCGTTTCACTTTTGCCAATACCCGATTTGCCTCTAAGCAAGATCCCTATGCCGGATACGTTCACGCATACCGCATGTATCGACATTTCTGGCGCCAACGCCTTCACTAAATAACCGTTCAGCTTGGCAATAAACTCCGTTGTTGTCTCCGTTGTTCGGAGCAATGGAATGCCCTCCTGATTGCAAAACAGCGTCAGATAGGGAATTTCCTGCTGTCCCGATGTTACGATGAAGCATGGCGGATGGTATTTGACGATATTTCCTATATGCAGCATGCGTTCTTCCACGCTTAGTGTCAATAAATAAGTAATCTCCTTACGGCCAAGCACTTGAACTCGCTCCATAGGAAAGAAATCGAAGTACCCAACGAACTCAAGCCCGGGTCGGTGCGTCTGATGACGGGTAATCATACGTTCCATCCCCTCTGCCCCTGCAAGTACTTCCAAATGAAACATGTCCGTAAGACTTTGAACAGAAATCGACTTCATATGGTTGTTCTCCTCCTGCGGTTTAGGTATATCTCTCTTCACCTGCATTCCGTTATATTCAACGGCACCTATGTACTTTCCTGCACAATATACTGAAATTGATATGTTTCCTCCCTATACGATACACACAAAAAGCCGCCGATACCAGCGACTTCTATACATGGCGAATACATATTCAGATCCTCGGCACCTCAATCGTTGTCATGGCGCTGCGCTTCTGTTCATCGTTGATATGGGTATAGATCATCGTCGTTTCGATAGATGCATGGCCTAGTAGTTCCTTGGCCACACGGATATCGACATTGTTATTCAGCAGCATGGTCGCGAAGGAATGGCGAAGCTTATGGCAGGACAACTTCAAGTCAGTCATATGCGGATGGTCCTGCTTATACCCATTAAAGACCTGAGTAGTAATTTTTTGAATCTGGCGGATGGAAAGCCTTCTTCCTTTCTGGGAGACGAAGAAGGCTTCCTCCTTCGAGCTGTATGGCTGTATGCGTTCTTCCTGCACCTTCTCAAGGTATTCTCCGACTAAAGCCGGCAGCGGGATCTCGTTCCACTTTCGCCCTTTACCCAACACTTCCAGCGTACCTTTCTCCTTCTTAAAATGAGATAGGTTCAACCGATGAACCTCTCCCACCCTTAGTCCACAGTATCCCATCAAGAGGAATATGGCTAAATTGCGATTTCGATAACGTCCTTCTACATAAGATAGTGCTTTCTGAAGATCCTGCTCTTCCAGATAGACCGGTATTTTATTCTTCTCCGTCTTTGATTTCTTAACTTCAAGTGCAGGGTTTCTGGTTGTGAGTTCAAAATCGATTAACGAAGCATAAAAAGATCGGATTGCAGATAAGGTTCGATTCCTCGTTTTATCGCCAGCCGATTCCTGCTTGGATACGAGAAAACCAACCACATGCAATTTCCCCGCCTGCTGAACAGGCAGTTCATCCAATGACAAGAGATAGTCGTAAACCTCTCGCATATATTCTTTTCTTGTCGCTTCGGTATAACCCGACTGCTTCATCCATATCGTGAAGGCTTGAATAGGTTCGGAGTAGATTTCCTCAATATCATATTTATTCATTTATGCCATCCCTCGTCTTTCTATGATGCCGTCTATATTTGTTTGGGAATAAATAGTATTTTCGGCGTAAAATCAAATGGATAATGACCTATGTATCACTATATAAATCGTTTAAATCGCAAAGGGCGCAAAATACGTGTTTGGCGTACTTATTATAGCACGTATAATCCCCTAAAAGAAGTCGCCTTCCTTCTTGATTTCATTCAAGTTAGCATGTGTAATTAATCGTCTTATCGATTAATCATTCAGTTGCTGTTAATCTTCCTCGTATGCTTCATTATGAGGTTAATAGGTGATATATCGTTCATTGAATCTTGATAGATGTCCATAAATTCAATCATTTCTTAATTCTCTGTGTAGCTTCCCTTCGGATTTCGGAATCACCGATATCCTCTATTCATATCATCCTCATGACATAAAAACACCACAGACCTCTTATCCGATCTGTGGTGTTTCGGCGCCTACTTTGTCTAATCAAAAACACATCCTATTAATCCGTACAACATATTCTTTAACCCATAACTCTAGGCTTCGTCGGATCGCATTGCGGGTTCTGGACTTCTCCCAACGCAGCCAACTTGGACAGATAATAGCATTCTTCACGATACATATGATCTGGCATGAGCGGATTAATCCGGTCCAGCACCTCCCCGGTCAGTTCAAACTCCTCCAGTTCCGATAGAAAATGCATAAATACCTTCATTTCCAAATTAACATCAGCATGGAATTTGCGCAGGGCCGGAAAGTCTTTTAACTGAGTTCGTAAGTATCCTGTCATTTCCACTGCCTTCAGATAAAATCCTTCAAAATCCTTTTGGAATGCCATACTCTTTGCAATTAAAGGTTTTTCAGTTAAGTCCAGATCAGATGCTATAGCTGCGGCATGACCATATGCATCCTGCAACCAGAGCAAATCATAGTGCAGGGGATGGAACCAAGGAACTCCCTTGCCTTCCAGCAAGGACTGCAAGATTCGAAGATACTCCTCAAGTTCATTCACCATATGATTCACGAAGGATGGCGTCAATAACAGATCAATCTGGCCGGCAAGCTGACGTTCCAGCAGACTCAATTTGAACTGGCGCAGTTCGAGTGAAGCTTCATTGGCTTCCTGATTCAGTCTTGGAAGAATAGCAGCTGCATCCGGACGACGAGACTGGTCAAGCAGCGTATCAAATCGGGTCATTAAACGTTCCGCTATGGCGATATCCGCTTTTTCCTTAGGTGACAGTGCCGTAAAAATAAATCGACAGTGGTCGCCAAGAATCTGCAGCCAAAACCGGTGTTCATACAAGGGATCACTCATCAAGCATGGCCTCCTCTCACATATGCATAGTCATAAATATATATGCGTCAGGCCATGGAGTAGAACGAGGAAGGCATAATGGGATTTATGGCAAGAACCTTGCCGGGAAGTAGATCACGCAAAGGTTTACTCATCATTACACACATGAAAATGAAAATTTAGCGATTCACAGTCATTCTAACATGCGACGTTATAACATCCTTATATAAAACAAAGAAGCCGCCTTATTGTAGTGACCCCCAAAAGTTAGACACGGTTATTTCTTCAGACAGCTTTCTTCAAATGAGTTCGGTACTGTACCGGACTCATTTTTATTTTTGCCTTCAACCGTTTGGTATTGTAATATTCAATATATTTTTTCAGCTCTTCTTTGAAATGCTCTACATTTTCAAACTCTTTGTAGTATAGAAACTCCGACTTGAGAATACCGATTCTCTATGCNAATTCCCTTTTCGTGACATGCTTTGGAGAATGCCTCTGGACTTAAGTGCATGGCGATACGGTTTCATTTGGTAATGCCATCCTTGATCTGAATGAAGGAGAAGGTGGTGCTCTTCCGGCAGACGTTTCAGTCCTGCATCCAGCATCTCAGATACCAGAGAATATGTTGGTCGTGAACCTATGGTATAGGTGATAATCTCCCCGTTGAATAGGTCCAGAATAGGCGATAGATACAGCTTTTCTCCAAACAACTTAAACTCCGTGATGTCCGTCACCCATTTCTCATTGGGCGCCTTAGCCGTGAACTGGCGATCCAGATGATTCGGTGCAGTCTTGCCGACTGTCCCTTTATATGACTTATACTTTTTCATGCGGACCAAGCATTGAAGGCCCATCTTTTTCATGAGCCGCTGCACCTTTTTGTGGTTTACTTTCCATCCACGGATTGCCAGTTCATCACGAATACGGCGATATCCGTAACGCCCCTCATGTTCCGCATAAATGGACTGGATTTCAGCTTCTAAGTCGGCATTCGAATCGGGTTGATTCATACGTGCTATAAGGTTGTAGTAGGTGCTGCGTGGGATACCAGCCAGCTGTACGAGTGCCATCACCGGATATTTATGCCTCAGTTCCCAGACCGCTTGTGCTTTGTCTTGTTTGGTGATTTTTCCTTGTTTCGAACTAAGGCATTCAACTTTTTTAGATACTCGTTTTCCATTTCGAGCTGCTTGATACGTTCTTCGAGTGCTTCGACAGATCCTTCAACTACGGATCGTTTGTTAGACGAATTGGAAACTTTCTTCATGGATGGACGCCCCTTCTTTTTCGGCTCAAGGGCTTCTAGACCGCCTGTTTCCATCTTTTTCTGCCAGGAATGCAAGATGGAGAAGTTCGGAAGGTTGAACAGAGCAGCGGTATCCATGAGAGAAGCTTCGGATTGAGCCATATGATTGAGTACGTCCAGTTTAAAGCTTGCCGGATAATTTGTATAGCCGTTAGTAAAGGTAGACTCACCATGCATCTCATAGAGCTTCAACCAATATTGGAATTGGGACTTGGTAACGCCCATTTGATTGGCGTATTCCATTTGTGATAGAAAATCTGGATCATACCCTTGAATTATCGCCAATTTCCTATCCTTGGAAAATTTAGTCATGAAAAACTGCACCTCCAACTGTTAGAGAGTGTCTAACAATTGGGGTGCAGTTCATATTGGCGGCTTCTTACAGATAAAACAGATGAAAATACAGAAGAAAACTATGGTTTTCAGACACTTCGGTCAAATTTCTTGTAATTACACCTGGATGAACAGGCTGAATTCCTGGCCCTCTTTGAATGGCTCTTGAGCCATGGTATAGCCGTGCTTAACCACTTCTTCCGGTACGTTTCGAAAAGCAGACGGACAATCTGATATGACCTGGAGCGTTTGTCCCTTCTTCAGTTCTCGCAGTGTTTCGAGTGTGTAAATAACCGGGTATGGACAAGATTCGCCCCGGAGATCCAGTGTAAAATCAACGGACATTGGTTGTTTCCCCTTTCTTGAATCCTACGCCAAAGCGGTAGTTTTTTTGCCAATAAGCGGCGATAGCAAATCCGCCCCCAAGGACAAGTAGTGTAACAATCAAGGCAACCGCCGGTCCCATGGTGGTAATCAGGTTGACAGGCGATCCACTCTTCACAAGAAGATTATATACGCCCAGGTGATCCCATGCATATGCCAGACCAGTAGCTCCCAGGATGTTTCCAATAAACACAGGTAAAAAGACAACTTGCCCTTCCATCAGCCGGTACATCATACCGGTTTCACAGCCCCCGGCCATGACGATTCCCAGTCCGAACAGCAGTCCGCCAACAAACGTACTTGGCGCAGCTATTTTCGTAATCGGATCCAGACCGTACACCAAAATAATGATGAGTGTAGCGATAGAGCTGATGGCCATGCCAAGAATAATCGCCTTGGTCATCGTGGCCCGGCCGCTGATCCACAAATCGCGAAACGCTGAGGTAAAACCAGATTTGCCCTCGCTCGATCAGGATACCGAATGCAGCTCCGAATAAGGCGGCTGTTCCCAGCATCGTATGACCAGTGATATAGAAATATACAATCAGTGCAATGTAGGCGAGACCCAGAATACCTCCCACGAGAGGCTGCCGACTTTTGCCTGATTTAACAGCTGATAAAGTACCGCCCATTTTTAGTACAGGCTTGCCTTTCCACCATCTTGTATTAACCAGCTTCGCACCCAAATAAGTACCTGCCCCCGTAGCCACGATGAAAATCCAGGCATGAAGGGAAAATTGCGGCACACCGGTAAAAAAAGCTGCTAGATTGCAGCCCAGAGCCAGCCGAGCTCCAAAGCCGGCGATGATGCCACCGACAAAACCCTGGACGTACCGGCGCTTCTGTCTCGGTTTGCGGATTTTGAAATTGCTGCTCAGCAGAATGGTGATGAGAGCTCCGATAAACATGCCCCATACAATCCATCCATCTGTCCGCGTCCAGGTCGTGCCGTCCATATGGACAAGGCCAAAATACGCCCAATCCGATACATCCACTCCCATGAATTCGAGTATATGCCCTCCCAAACGAGTGAACTCACCGGTAACGGCCCATACCGTATGGGTAATTCCGAAATAGACAGCACTGAGAATACCCGCCAGAGCCATAACCAGATAGGGACTCCAATAGCTTCCGAACCATTTTGAATATAACTTTTTCACTTGCATCTTAACTCCTCTTCCGCTAAAGTCGCAGGCCCTATTCTATTATGAAAAGCCACGAGTTTTATTTTACTATAAAAATGATATGGTGCGCTTGAATTTTTTAGACAGGGCGACGATTGTATTTCCTACAAGTAGTGGCAGGTAGGCTTCTTCATCCAGGTATAAAAGCCGAATCCTATGAAGGTGTTATCTGCATCGCAGCCATAAAAAAGAGAAATACGTAAATACGTATTTCTCCCCAGCTTGTTCGCTTGGATATAATTATGTAGATTTGCCTGTGCCTGAGAAGCTACTGATTATCGTGTTCTTTTGATAAAAGGGTTTGCTCAGCGACCTGTGCTAATTCCTCTGCTTTTGCATTAATCTCCTGGATCGTGGCAGAGAATTCCTGAATCGTCCCTGACTGGGCATCCGTCAGCTTGTGAATATCGGTAAAGGTATGATTTAAGCGCAATAAGAGCTGCTGGATATTCTTCGTTACGTCATTAATCCGATCTACATTTTCTTTTGAGACAGTGGCCAGCTTCCGAATCTCATCAGCAACAACGGAGAAGCCTCTCCCCACTTCACCCGCTCTGGCTGCCTCAATGGCTGCATTAAGACCTAACAAGTTACTCTGTTCGGAAATCTCTTTGACAACCATGGATATCTGATCAATCTGCTGTGCGCTCGTGCTGACATCCTTCATCTGGTCTGTTACTTCGGTCATACGCTCTGTAAGATGAGAGATGGATTGACTGATATCCCCAACGGACGCTGTAGTCTGTTCAACAATGGCAGAGAAACCTTCAGCCATCTCGAATAGCTTATTGGCTTTCTCAAGACTCGTCCCCATACCTATGCCGCCAATAACTCGACCTTGCTCATCATGAAGCGGGATCGCACGTGCGACAAGCGGAAAACCGAACAGCTCTTTCGGAACGACAGCCGATAAAGCCTTATTATGCCGGATAGCATCAGTCACGATATCCCCTTCCATTAACGGGTCACCCGGACTGACATTCAAAGAGAACGTATTCCCCGGAATGTTAATGATCAGCTTCTCTGTGTCATAAATGCCAATCGTGATATCATCATTCGTCAGACTTTTTAACAATGGAGCTACCTGTATAAAGGCTCTTATCAACTCTTGCTGCGTATTTTGTTCCGTTATGCTGCTCATGTCCGTATCCTCCAACCTGTATAAGTGGACCCTTATGGTTCCTCATTCAATCTATTACCAATATTTTATATATCGGCATATAATCAATGGTTTTTAAGTCAATGCCCTCAGACCTTATGGGCGAAAAAAATAAATAACCACAACAGATCTCTATCTCTGCTGTGGTTATCCGCTATATTCGCTTGGTTATGCTTGTCTACCAGATGTATTACTGCTTATGAACCGCGAGCCTATTGAAAATTCACCTCATGCGTTCTCATATGCTTCATCCTTTAATATGCCGCTTTGCTCCACATACTGAACAAGACGGGCGTAGTGGAAGAGCATGGCCTCCTCCTGATCTCCGCCAAGCACAACCTGACGTGCTTCCTTAATAAAATGTTCCAGCAGCTCAGACATAAAAGCTAGCTGTAGCTGCGAGGCTTCGCCCGCTATACGTTCCAGTTCATCCAAATCTTCCAACGTAAGCTGCTGCAAACCCCGAAGCAAATGTTTGACCGCCCAGCCATGCGCTTGATTCAACAGTAACTGCAACTGATCCACTTGCACCCTCCTTCCACCGAATGACTCGAAGAAAAGCAACTTTCTACAAGTAAACGAACTTGATCTTTCCTAGCATCACAAATCCAGCTTTATACTGATCACATCTTGACCCTGGAGGAAACTGATCGGCTCCATATGATCCTTCTCCACACGGACCAGCATGAAAAAGGGACTAGCACCCGTCCGGAATCTGCCCTGCTCAAGCTTAGAAATGGCGGTTGCCCACTCAGCCTTATACGGAAGTGTAAGCTCGATAGTCCGGTCTTGTTCCATCCGGGCTGATATCAGCAGGCTCTGAGTACGCTGATCATACATCGTGCCAATCAGTTCAGACATGCGAATCATTGCAAGTGGTGACGAGGGTGCCGAGAATAGAGATGGCTGACATAAAACCCTATGATCTGCATCGATATCCTGTTTGATAAGACTCCCGAAGTCCACTTCCTCTACCGCTCTTCTAGGAAGCAGTTCCAGCTTCGCTCCCTCGCCGGCTGAAAGACGGCGTTCCTCATTTACTTTCATCCCCTCAAAATTCATTTCTGAACCTGAGAATTGGCGCAGGGATAAGCCAGGGAGCCAGGGAGACGTTGATGTGTATTGACTAGAATAAGAGAACCGGTTGTCGTCATAATACATCGGACGAATATCACTATAGGTGTAGATATGGTGGTCGTCGAAACAATAGCTATAATAGGTAATCCCGCGGTATCCTGAGCGGCTTTCCCAAGGTTCAGCACCCAACCCATACAAATGGAGATGAGAGGTTCTGTAGAACTTCGAACGAAATTTGCCGATGAGCTGGGCTTGTTGGACGACAGGGAGCTGCTCCTGGGCCAAAAGCTCCAGACTTAATAGCAGGCGGGTCAGCCGATCCAGCAGCATCGGCATGGAGAAACGTACATGCCTCTCCCAGAAGAGATTCAATTCTCCGAGAATGCCGCGCAGACTACGTTCGATCTCGGGCAGATTGCCGCTATGTGCGGCTACTGCCATGGTCTCCAGCTGAGCAGCATACGACTGAGGCAGACGGGCGATCCCGATTCGCAATATCTCGCGGATCAGCTTTCGGCATTCCCTGATGGCGGGAATCGAAAACTTGACTTGTGCCGCTCTTTCCGCAAGGATTGTCTCTTCCTCCAGCCCCTTATATGCCCGGTATCTCAATAAAGCCTCTACTCTTAGCAGATCACCCTCACGCTGTTTAACGTTGCATAATGCTCTCCCAACATCCGGCGCCTCCGTGAACGACACCTCTGCCTGCTTGCGGACCAGACGTACCGTCAACAAAGTATCCTCCTTGATTTCCAGCTCCTCATCGTATCGAAGCTGGAACCGAGCTTCCTCGATGATGGACGAATCAAAGGGTTGGAGCAGTACAGATAAGTCATTTTGTACCAGCCATTCGAATCGAGCTGGGAGCGGTTCAATTACCGATTCTAGTCCATCATTTCCTCCAACGTTCCCCGCCGATTCAGCTCCATGAGGATTCGGAGCTCCTGGAGTGAATGAGGATGCATCCGAATCTTGGTGCTGCCTGAATGAGAATGCATCCGAGCCATGGTGCTGCCGACTGTCTTCATCAGATTCCGTCGTGGATACCCTCTCGCCTGCTGTCTTTTTCAGGTTATTCTTCTGATAATACAAGATCGCGATTAATACATGCTTGCAGAGGTTGTCGGAAGGACAAGAGCAAGAAAAGCGATCGAGCGTATTTTCCAATACGCATATCGTTCCCTCACTTAAAACCGCCTCCACCGATTGCTCACCAAAGGTGTAGACCACCTCTATACCCTGATCGATTTCTTTATGGGCCCGCTTATATAGCCCCTTGTTGGCAGACCGAATCAGGTAATCCTCCGTACATTTTTCAATAAAATCTTGAAAGGCTTCTTCAAACTTACGGATGGACATCTCAGCGACCTGCTGCTCGTAAAATGTCATGGAGAGTCTCACTGAACACACGGCTAGGCACGTCTTTAAGTGTCAATGCCTGATTTACGTCATAGTAGTGATATTTACTTTTTTTATTTACATAGAAGGACAAGGATTCGAGCGTAATATCTTCCATGCCTTCATAATAAGAAATGCTCGTTCCACTAAAGCGCAATTCTGCAATCAGCTCACCGTATTCTTTATATAACTCATAATAGAATCCAGCATCCATCGCCATTCCCTTCACCCATCCGTATTTTTCCAGAGCTTTAGGAAAAGCGGCTGGCGAGTATTCTCCCTCAGGCAAGCTTTCATAGACTTTGGTAGTCTCATCTTGTTCGGTAATCAGATGAGTATCCCGATCCAACTGAGGGAACGGCTGCTCAATTTCGTAATCTTCCAGTTGCGATTTCCAACCTTCCAAAACCGGTTGTGCAAGCTCCAGGGGATGAACCAAACCGACAGTCGCATTACTTTCCAAGGTAAATTCCTCTTCATCCATGGTATTGAACGTACCATCTTCCATGTAACGGAAAGTGTCCACCAATTCCCCCTGCTCATAAACGCCCCAGATCAGTCCTAGTGCAAATTTCTGCATAATGACATTGTTAACGAAGAGTTCCTTCCATTCGTCAGCTGTCCATAAGCGCTGCTTGGACAATGACTCTTCCAAACGCTGCTCTTGCAGCGAAACCATGGTTTTCAAGTCCTTTTTGAGTTGAGTAAACCTCGCCTTTGACTGCGCGGCCAATTCCGGATCATCCTTCTGACCGGGAGCTGGCAGGCTTTTTAGTGTTTTCCCAGTCTCTTCATTGAGCACGATCAGCTGCAAATCTCCTTTTACCTTGACGAGGAAAGAGCGTTCCCCATAATCAAACGTCTGCTCGCCCCGATTATCGAACCCAAGCGTGGTAATCAGCTTATCTGCCAACTGCTCAGGGGTCAGTCCCTGTGTCTCTGCCGCGAGCTCGAGTGCTTCCTCAGCTGCGCCTCTGACTTGACGATTCTTCATCATCCGCATCATTTTATCAATTAGCATCAGCGCAGCTGGCTCTCGCAGGTATGACAGCATTTTCACCGTTTCTGCGGCAATGGCGCCACGGCTGTTCTCTGTCCAGTATTTGATCTGCGGTCCCAACAGGTCTAGCAGCCGCCGATCTCCGAACAACGCTCCGACATAGAGTACCCACTTCTCCTTGGCAGGAGCCTCACTTTGAATCCATAATTGGATCAATTCCGCAGTAAATTGGGCAAGAGACTCATCATTTGCATAAGATCGAACCTCGTTCAAGCGCTCATTGGGTCCAGAGTTGTAATCCATGGCCTGAACCAGGATATACAGCTTAATGCGTGAATCGAGTGTCTCCCCGTCATGTCCAATCAGGTTTGGCAAGTCATCCATGGATAACCAGCCCAGTCGCCCTAATGTCTTGGCGTCGGTTAAATCAGCGATCGCAGCATGCGCTTCTTCCGGACGCTGATCCGCCGTATCGAGAAGCACCTGGATCATCGTCCTCAAACTTGCGGTCTTCTCCTTAGTGAGAAGCTGCTGATACAGCTCCTTGCTGTTTGGCAGACTTCGAATGGCGTGCAGCACAAGCTCTTTAATGGAAGCTTTCTTCTCGGTCCGGTAGATATGCATGTATAACTCCGTATTCCGCTCTGGATCCTCATTGAATTTCGCAGTTGCCGCCGCACGGGCTTTCTTGGAAGTATCCTGTAGTCCAGCCCGGATCGCTTCGGACAATAGCTGGGTGGAGTCAGGTTCAATTTCCTTGAAAGCCACCTCCAGAATAGTTAGACGAGATTCAAGAGGCAGGTCCTTGTACAGAGCTAACGCCTCTTGCATATAATTTCGGATTAATGTGCGGTAAGCTTCCTCCGGAATCACGTGTGTATAGTAATAATGAATGCCATTCAGCTTGAACAAGGAGTTCAGCAGCTGCTTCGTATCCACTTCAGGGTCTTGATCGTATGCCTTCAGCATCGCCATTCCGTCAAACACATTTGCGTTGTATAGTACAAAGAGGAGGTCGGTTGTGATTTCCTCTTTGGCCGTTAGCAGGATCGCAAGCCGTCGGTATGCTGAAGATTCAACCGGAAGAAAACTGGTAGCAATGAGCAGATGCTTCCGCTTAGGATCTTGATTGTTCTGTTGAAATAACTTCTTGTTCTGCTCATCTTCCCAGAATGCCTGCAGTGTCAGTTCACCCTCCAGGTACCGAGCCCACATCAATCCGTACCGGCCGCCGTAGCGCTTATCCCTGAGTACATCAAAGACGGTTTGCTCCACTGATGGTGTTCCTTCCTTCAGAAGGAACTGTTGACCGTCCAGCATTTTACGGAGATAAGCACGAATATATGGATTCTGAATGAGTTCGAAGGCACGAACCGCTTCCGCTGGCTGTGACAGAACAGCAGCCTGAAGTGTACTCCATGACACTTGATGCATATTCAATTCCGTCCGCAGCAGCTCAATCAGCTCAAAGGGCTCTTCCACAGGTACGATGCCACGAAGCAATTCATCCCGTTTCTTCGAGTGCCCATCTATAGATAACAGATACTCGCGAACCTCAAGCGGGTACACTTCGTGCAGCATTCTAACAGCTTCCAGCAGCTCGCTTCTGATCTCATCAGGTTCGCTAAGCAGGCGAGCCTTCCCGCCATGCTGATTGACTGAGAACAAAAACGCCGCATGAATCGCAAGAAAGGTCTCCTGAAATTGCTCTCTAGTGAGCTTTTCACCTGATGCAGAAGGCTGCTTCGCGAAATGTCTGGAAATTACCTCTTCCCGTCGTTTCTGTATGTAATCAGAATCTAAATCGAGTGCGGAGTTATGATCCTTGAGTGATTGTGTTGTTTGCCGGATTAGCGGTTCCACCAGCTTTGGAAGAATACTCTTTATCAAACTTGCATCGCCAGCCAAAACAGCCCGCAGCAGCTCAGGCATTTTGGCTGTATCCTTTATGTCCTCCAGCACACTTGGAGCAATAAGTGAATAAGATTTGACCAACAGCAGCATCGTTACGATTTCATACACCGAACCTAAATTTTTGGAGTTAAACTTGCACAGACGAAGTGTATACTGAATCTCGCTCAGTATCGGCTCGTCACCTGCGAATTTCCGGATCTGTTCAAGACGGGATGCGGCAGCTGGAATTCGATGATGTCCATGGACGCTTTTACCTCCCAAACCAAACGCTTTCACTTCTTCCCCCAGCGTGATCGGGAATGGACGCATATACCAGTAATGGCGAGGGTTATAATCCAACTGAGTTCTCAATACCACAGCCGCTGCCCGGAAAAAGACATCTCCTGTGTCCTTCTTAGACAACTTTGTGAGCATCTCCAATGTACGGTAAGAATAATTATTAGATTTCGCCATGAGTTCAGGAAACTGATCCGTGCGTCCCATGACGTAATCGGTGATTTGCCGGCTCCGGCTCTCCGCAAGGGAATAATCGTCGGCACAGGCATCGGCAAAGCGATCCACCAGCGTCTCTAATGTGCGATCTTCCGTAATCATGTTCATAAACATCCCTCTCTCTTATATACATTGTCATCCATCGTTTTCAAACGGACTTACCTGCCATAGATCTTCCTTCTTAACGTATCGTATCCGCGATCCAATCGGCCAGTTCATTCGGTGTAATAGCTGCCACGTGAGCTCCCATATTAGCGAGTGTCTGTGCAGCCTGTCGGTTGTATACCGCCTCTCCTTCAAAGTTCAAGGCAGTTAGAACGAATAACTTGGCTCCCGAATCAATAATGTCCTTACAAGCTCGATACATATGCTGAATAGGGTATCCTTCTTCCAAATCACTCACCAGAATGAACATCGTTCTCCCGGGGTTCTCGATCATGGTTTCTCCATAACGAAGAGCTTTCGTAATATGTGTGCCGCCACCGAGCTGTACACTCATCAGCAGATCAACCGGATCATCCAGTCTGTCGCTGAGGTCAACGACCTGGGTGTCAAAGATGAACAGCCGGGTTCGCAGTGCGTTGATTTTATAAAAAATGCTGGCCATTACTGAGCTGTATATGACAGAATCCAGCATACTGCCGCTCTCATCTACACCGATAATAACTTCCCATGGATTGCAGGACTGCACATTCCCGTCAAAATATAGCCGATCAATAACAAATCGCGATCTCGCTTTGTCATAGTGTTTCAAATTCCGTGTGATGGTCTTCTTGATGTTCAGGTTACGCAGGGACTTGACGGTACTGCTGGAATAACGGTTTCGTTTACCATTGATGGTCATCCGAACATTGGATTCCAGCTGACGTTGTAAATCTTCAACCACCTTCCGAACGATCTCCTTGGCACTCTTAAGCACAGCACCTTTCATTCGGCCTTTAAATTGCATGATATTTTTAAGCAGATTCATGTTGGGCTCGAGCGATTCAAGCAGCTTCTTATCTGTTAAAAGCTCGGACAGCCCATAACGGTCAAGCGCTTGCTTTTCTAGAATCTCTGCGGTTTGCTTCGGGAACAAGGTGCGCATTTGGTGCAGCCACTTCGGTACGGTAAGTTGCGTGGCACCACGGCCCCCTGCTTTTTGCCGGTACCCCTGTTCTTCGCTATATTCCCGATTATATAAATAATCCAAAATCTCATCGGCTTCGGCATATTCAAAATGATCAGAGGAATAATGTCCTGTCGTGGACAGGCCCTCATCAGCCGACTTGCCCAGGATCAAGCGCCAACGGTTCAGATTTTCTTGGACTGATCGATTCATGTCAGGCTCCACTTGGCAAACTCCTCCCGTAAAGCTTGGTCCATACTTCTCGCTGACTGTAGAAGCTGTTCATCCACTGGCGGCCTATCGAGCTCTTCGACATCCGTTTCAAGCATCTTCGCAACCCGCTCTGCAACCAGATCTGCCTCCATGGGACTGAAATATGTGAAAGCAAGCCGCAGCTCAGGCACCATACTGATGAAATCTTCATAGGGCAGTTCAGCGATTAGATGATTTAACTCCATTAATAACGTGTCGTCATACAGGAGGGCGTCACGTGCCACCGCAAAGACACCATGCAGATAAGATGCCGTCTTTCTCATCTTCTCTGGTGTTCCACGCATATAGCCCTTTGCCCGCAATACGATCTCTTCTTTACTCCGATTGCCAAGGCCTACCGAGATGGCAGTGCAGCTTCCTTCAAGTTGGGCTGGCAAGCCGTTATCCGCTAACAGCTCATCCAGATGCAGGCGAAAAGTCTCCCGATCATATCGCTCGCCAGATGCCGTCGATAGCATAAATAACAGCTTAAGTGACTGTGTGATCAGAGCATGCTCATCGGGATGCGTATGTCCAAGCTGCAGCATCTGGCGAACGGCCTGATCGAAGGCTTCATGAATCAGCTCCGGTAGACGAATGTCCGGTGATAGACCCAGAAGTCGCGTATGTTGCTGCATTCGGTTCAGTACATTCAGCGTTCTGCATAGGGACAAGAAGCTTCCATCCAGCAGCAAGGCGGCTTTTACCCCGTCAAAGAGCCGATGAACCATATCTTCAAGCCCCATGAGGCATGCCTGTAACAGCAATTCCACCATTTTTTCACTGTGATGCTCGGGAATTTCAGCGGCCGCTTGCTCAATTTTTCGCACAGCTGCTTCCTGGACCGTACCTCCATAAATCGAGCATTCGATCCAGCGAGCTTCAATCCGGGAGGAATAGGAGTAGCTCCAGGTTTCTCTGACAAGACTCATATCCTTAAAAGCTACCCAATCCGGCCCGGATTGCCGGACAGCGAAGTTCGGAACGAGAAAGCTAACGCAGTGAAACCACTGGCTGAGCCGTCGATGCTGCGGTTTGGCATAAAGATCCAGCGTTTTTTGATGCTTGGCCGTAACCTTGAGATTCAATTTGAACACCATGCTGTGTTTCTTGAAGTCCTCCACAATCGGAATGCTGAGGCGGTTAGGAGCTACCGAACCGATTTTATCCCCTGTCAGCATCCGCGCAAGTTGTTCAAGCGGCTCGTCAGAGGCTAAAGTATGCTCCCCTTTGACAAACGATGAAAGTGAAGCATCCAGCAGCTCAAAGACGCCGCCTTCCCGTTTGCCTCGCAGATCCGCAAGCCCTTGAATCATTCGATAAGCTTCTATTGCATCACTCGTTGACACAGCCTCATTCCGATTACGCAGATGCCGGGTGAGTTGTGCCAGAAAAGATAGTCCAGCCCTGTGGAAGGGATGAGTGCTATGTTTCTGCATTTCATTCCAGACCATCTGATAATAATTCACATAAGGCATGCCGCTCGCATAGCCATTTAAGCGATCCGCTTCGGCAAATGTATAAACCATGGGATATACTTGATGGTCAGTAACGGCTGGATCGCTCACCACGGTTTTTTCAGTCATCACGTTTTCTTTTTGCAAAGTAAACGGTTGATGTGGCGCTGCGGTCGACTTCTTCGGTAATGACAGATGACTTAACGTTTCGGCATTCCCTTCGATATGCCTTTGCAGAAGCGCATAGGTGTGAAATCCGCCTGTAATGACCAGCACTCTTTTGTAGTCACGGGAAGCGCCAGCGATTTGCATTCTCATATGGACCTCACGCTCAACATCCCCAGAAAGCGCCAGCTCATGATCGGTGTAGCACAGTCTGGATAATGTGCAGTACGTGAATACGTTCCGAGCGAATACCGTAGTTGTTGAAGCGGTCCCGGGGATCTCAAACAACTTCTCCCATAGTTCATGAAAGCTGCGGCAATGAAATGTATCGCATAACCGCTTCATGAATTCAGATCCGGCCAGCAGGGTTTCATCCTGCAGAGAAGCTTCAACTTGCCGTTCTTCTTCTGTACGATTCTGGTGACGAAAATCCAAATCGATGAAGCGAATGGGGATCTGCCGCTCTGTTCCCAGCTTTAAGGCTGCATACTCCGGAGAGTAACTTAGCAGCGGATAATAATAGGCTGATCGCTCTCCATCCTGTTCATAGGTGCAGTATAAACTTACAGGCGGCTCGGTAGCTTGGTCTGCCAGAATGTCGATAAGCGGAGTTGCACTCTCAGGTCCTTCTATTAAAATAATCTCCGGTTTATAGCTCTCTATCACGTTCTTAACATGATAGGAGCAAGCCGGGCTGTGATGGCGTACTGGAAAATAGACGATGCCCTTCTTGAAGTTCATGACGTCTTCCTCAAAAATTTGGCGTAGATCCCCCGATGGATCCATGCTCCAATCCGGGTTCATTTCCATAACGCGATCCTGTATACCGGCTTCTTCGAATTCCGAAACTCCTTCATTCTGGGAGGCATTCCCGGGCGTCAATTGCTCTAACCGATCCATTGTTTTTCCTCATAGTAAGCCTGCCATACCTCGTCTTGCTTCGCACGTTCTTTGACAACCTTGGAGAAATAGGACTTTAAAATGGTCAGATCCTTGTCATTCTCCTTCGCGATCGTGCCGAGCATATTCTGGACAAGCCTGCTCAAAGCTATATGTTCATTCTCGTAATAATAGGAAGTCATGGCGCTCTGGACATACACGGATACCGCTTCAGCTGTACTAAGGGTCGCCTGTGGACTCTCCAGCTTGTAGCCTTCACGGGTTATTCCGGTTCGAAGCTCCATGAAGGTTGTTGCAAGAAGCTCAACCACATCAGAATTCACTTCGGCATCCACGCCACTGTGATCGAGCAGTGTGCGGGCCTGGGATTCGATGATCTTGGCCTCCATTTTGACATTGTTCACCGGACGGATCGTCTCGAAATTGAATCTGCGTTTTAACGCGCCGCTCATCTCATTGACTCCCTTGTCCCGGATATTCGCCGTTGCGATAATATTAAATCCCGGCTTGGCAAACAGTATGCCGCCACTGAGCTCGGGAATGTTCAAGACCTTGTCGCTCATGATACTGATCAGACTGTCCTGGGATTCGGCCGGACATCTCGTAATCTCCTCGAAGCGGGTAATAATACCTTCCTTCATTCCTTTATATAACGGCGATGGAACCAGCGCTGCCTCGGTTGGCCCCTTATCCAGAAGCATGGCGTAATTCCAGGAGTATTTCATCATGTCTTCTGTCGTACCCGCTGTCCCTTGGATGGTATTCAGGCTGGTTCCGCAGATAGCCGCCGACAATAGCTCGCTAAGCATCGTTTTCGCTGTTCCAGGCTCCCCCACCAGCATAAGTCCCCGATTACCGGCAAGCGTGACGACAGCCCGTTCCACCAGCACATCGTTACCATAGAACTTGCGGGTGATCGGTATTTCCCGTCCGTCCAGCTTGACAGGTTTCTCACGGCCAATAATGAAATCACGAACCGCAGCCGGCGACAGCAGCCAGTTAGGAGGCCGTCTTCCGGTATCCTCCTCCCGCAGGGCGCGCAGCTCCTCTTCATACATCGTCTCCGCAGGAGGCTTGATCATATCCAGCATGTATGTAAACTCCTCTCATCTAATACAGATCGTATGTTCCTATATAAGATATTTTATCATATACAATTCCAGCGATACGAATCTTTGAGTAAAAATGGTTGATTCGTCCTTCACAAAACCTGCACTTTCATAGGGCTAAGGTATTTATATACATAAAAATGAATCCCTATTTCAAGGTACCTCTGTTCTATTGCTGAACATCCTCCCACCCGGTAAAATATAACAGTCGTCATTTTACATTATTATTTTAAAGGAGAAGAACACATGACAGCGCAACAGCAAGCGGCTAAGGACACTATGATCGAATGGTTGATGAATGAACAAGAGCTTGGTCATATGCCCAGCAGAATTGAATTAGCGGGGGAATTCGATCTGCACGACATGCATTACTACATATTCAAATATAAGAAAACTCTGCTTGGTAAATGGCTTCTTGGCGTCTGCGGTGGTTATGAGAATCCCTCGGATACCGAGCATTGCGGGCACGTATTCAGTGAGATGCAGCCATATAACGCTGCTACCGCCGAAGAGGAATCCATACATATGGTTGAAATGATTCGTGAGTATTGGATGCAGCAAGCAGCCGCATATGAAGCAGCGCAGAATGCAGGTGAAGATGCCGCAGATACACAGGAATCATCCGGTTTATTCAACGGCTTCGTTCTACTCAATTCATCGGAATGTGATCTGGAGCAGATCAAAGCCAATCTGTTACGTGACTGGAATATCACTTGCTCTCCTGGGGAAGATGAGGATGGTAGCCAGGGAGAGGAAAAGGAAGGCATTCTCGTTTTTGAAGCTGACGGCTGTATGGCCGCAATCAGCTTTGTCGATGCTCCGATTCCGGATGGTGAAGCCGAGTATTATGCTCAGGGTAACTACATGTGGCCACAAGCCGAGGAGATTACCAAGACTCATGTCAGTCAGCTTATTCTGGCTTTGTTTCCACGTAAGGCATCACCACTGGCAGCCGGCAGAATGTACACCAAGCTCGCGGCAAGCTGTCTGAAGCTGCCTAATGCGATTGGTCTCTACTCTTCAGGAACGGTATTTCAGCCCGAGTTTTATGTGGATATGGCAGACTTGATGAAATCCGATGACGATCTACTGCCTCTGTTAAATTTGGTATACTTCGGTCTAGTACGAACCGAGACTGGAATCAGCGGATATACTTACGGACTTAGATCGTTTGGTAAGGATGAGATTGAAGTGTTGGACAGCCAGGTAACGCCCGAAGAACTTCGTGAATTCTTGATGGATATCTCGCTATACATTGTTGAGCAGGATGTTACCTTAAGGGATGGGGAAACCATCGGATTTTCAGCGGAGCATAAGCTTCCGATCACCCGCTCGGAGAGCGTGTATCTTAGTGGTGAAACACTTAAGATCGGATACTGATACTATGCCTCTTCTTTACAACGATGATAGGCCCTCCCAATCAGTTTTCCTGACTTGGAGGGCCTATTTTTACAAAATGAGAACAAATGTCTCCCTTAGTTTAATAGAGGCAGTGATTGAATTATGTTAGCGGTTCGCTCCGTAACTCAACAATAAATCCACCATCTCTTGGTCGTTACGAGAAGAACTATAACTCATATAAGTCTCCTCCCACTGTCCAAAACCGATGTACCCGTTGGGATCCAGCCCTGTCTCTAACAGCCTCTTCATTTTTTCCAGATCATGATTTTGCAGGGCTTCGTCCGCATGGCCCCTTAAACGTACTTCTTGGACATCTTTGATCTGCTTGGCGCCATGTTTTTCAAGCAATGTAATGATTTCATAATACTCCTTATATATCGAGTACCACAGGACAGAGATTCGGTCACTTGGCTCAATACCTTCAGCCATAGACGAAAAAGTCGTGTCGGGATCTGCTCCTTCGGCTAATAAACGTTCGACTGCTTCGATGTCGTTTAAGTAAACCGCTTCAATCAATGAATTGGCCTGAGTTTTAGAGACATCCACTTGCCGTGAGTTGCTGTCCAATTCCGCAAAAGTAATGCCACTGAATTCTTCAAACACGGATTGATATCCATAGGATATCTGTTCAATTCGTTCATCGGAACCCATCACAAATGACAGGAAACGGTCCTGCTCCGTGATGTATACAAACTCCCTGCCTTCACTTTCTCTTGGATCCATGTGCTCGTATGTATTCATTAGCTCAATATATGTGCTGCCTATCCCAATCCCGCTTGCGGTCTTGTACTCCCGATCTTCGGTTTCGATGGAAGCCACGCTATCGTTCAAGATTCCAAAAGTCAGTTCACCATATTTGTACGAAGTAGCCGTATCGTTATTCTTCGTTTCGATCACTTTTCCTTTGGATTGTGGATATCCAAGTTTCTCAACTACTTTCTCTTTGCTGTCACCAAGCCGGATGCCGTGAATCAAAAGCAGATCCTCCTCTGCTGTAGAGGTGGCATTGAGCATTGTTTGTTGAGAACTTTCTTCGCTTGTTGTTTCTGTACCCTCGCCCAACGAGCAGCCAGTCAGTGTCGTACAGAGTACAAGAACAAAGATGAAAATTTGCCTTCTCAAAAATATACCTCCTTGAAATTGGTAGAACTTTCTTCACATTCTATATCATTTATCGGTTTCAAGGATTGATCCAATAAGTGTTCTATTCCATGTGTGACATAGCCCTTTCGGATTCTGTAAGGCACGATAACTACTTGGCGTTATGCAGCCTTTCGGGTACAATGTGTTCTAAGCTATGCCAAATATGTTTAATCTTGTACTTCATGTCTTATGTACATAACAATGACCCGATGAAAGGTTGGAGACAGAGATGGACACGAAAAAGACTAGAAGCAGCACATCCGCTAGAAGAAACAGCTATATCGTATTGTTGATCATTATAGGTATCGTTCTGTTTCGATTATTCGTGTGGGATGTTTATTTTGCAAATTCAACGGTCGAGCAGGCTTTGGAAGATTATGAAGGCGGGCCTGGAATTGGCATGTTTGTTGATAAGGCCGAGAAGTATAATTTAACGATAAAGCCGGTTGAAGAAGGCTTTAAGGTGTATGGCGTGTCAAAAGGATTATGGGGATGGAACGTTACCGATGAGCTGCTGATCCATCATCCCGGTCCAGATTCTCTCGATGTGATCGAGAGAACCTTCCATTACAGATCAAAGAAAGATGTACACCTAATCTTGATGCCGACACTGATTAACCAAGTGGATCAGATCAAGGCCACTCGCAATGGCGGAGATCAAATTGCTTTTAACAACACGGTAAATGAGGACACCAGGCTCTATTACTATTACAGTGAACAACCTATAGGTAAAGTGGAATATAAAGCGTACTCCTTAGATGGTCAAGAAATCGATGTGCAGTTGTTGAAGTGAAGGCTTTTCCTATTGCCTGACTGTACATACTCTCGTATGACAAGATTTCATACTCTAAACAAGCACGAGGAAGCCTGAGCTCAGGCTTCCTCGTGCTTTCTTTGCATTATTTGTGATTCATAATTGATAGTACAAAATCTCATTTTTATGAAAATACAATCAGTCCAGCCTTGAATGGTTACATAATATTTATTATGTAAACCTACAATTTGTGTCTGATGTGTTTCATTTATTCTCATACACCATTTAGATCAATTTTCGCACTGTTTTTTTTATGAGTTCCCTTGCAGTGGTAAGCCCATTTGTTGCCGCTGTCGATGAAACGATATCGGGAATATAACAAGGATCTTGTCATCTGTCTGGAATGTGAAATGTATCAAAACCTAATTAAAGATTTTGATCCATTCATCCTCTAAAATACTCATCTGCCATAAGCTCCAATAGGCATCGTCCATTTTCCTATAATCTCTGAGTAACCCCTCTTTTACAAAACCTACTTTTTCATAACTTTTTATAGCTGGTTCATTAAAAGCATATACGCCTAATCCAACCCTATGCAGAGACAGATTATTAAAGGCAATTTTGAGTAATTCTACAACCATTTTCTGTCCTAGTCCCTTACCACGGAAGTGGGTATTACCTATTAAAACTTTGCCTATACTTGCAGAACGATTTTTTAAATCAATATTGTTCAGTGAAATATGTCCAATGGTTTCATTGGTTTTATCTAAAACGACTTTATAGATATATACTGTTGAATTTTCTTCGTTTGCACCTTTTATATATTGATTTAATTGTTCTTCATCTAAAGGATAATTAAAGTCAATTCCTGACCACTGCATTAGAAATTCAGGTGAGTCAATCCAACTTATAAGCAAATCAAAGTCTTGTTTATGAAAGTGCTCTAATCTAATCATAAATATTCACCTCCTTGAGCATACAGGATACATAGAATCTTCCTCTTCTTTTAAATTTTCTGGTACTATTAATTATGTGCTAACCTAGATTTATTTATTTCATCAATTTATATATGGTTGTTAGCAGTTCATCTACCACGTTATGATCGCCTTCCTCAATTCGTTCAATGATACAACTTTTTAAATGATGATCCAGAAGTTGTTTACCCAATCCATTAAGAGCTGATTGGATCGAAGCAATTTGATGAAGTACATCATCACAATACGTATCTCGTTCGATCATTCCCTTAACACCGCGAACTTGTCCTTCGATACGATTGAGTCGGTGCATTAAGTTAAGCTTTGATTTTTCTGAATAGTGACTTTTCCGCTCAATATTAGATACATTGTGACATGAGATGGTATCATACGTTATTTGTTTCAATCTAAATCAACTCCTTTGAATATATATTTCCTCTCCCTATATAAAGGGCAAAAGGATACTATATTATTTTCTATTAAAAAGCAGCTATTATCGTAGTATTTGAAAGCTTATTAAAAAGGTTTTTCTTCCACTTTTATTGAATCCGTTGGACATCCTTCTTGCGCGTCCAGAAGATCTTCCAGTAAGTCTTCGTCGATCTCTTTGATCCCACGATTATTATCTCCCTTGAAGATCACTTCAGCCAATCCTTCGTCGTCGTAGTCAAAAATATCGGGTGCCGTCGCTCCACAAGCTCCACACGCAATGCAAGTGTCCTTGTCTACACATGTATATTTTGCCATCTCCTACCTCCTGCTAGTTTTAGACTTTGTTACTTTGATTTCAGAACTAATACTTCTTCAAGAAATATCCCTTTATATTTCTCTAATTGAAGATCTTATAGTTGATACTTTGACACTTTGCTAATATTTATTTATAAAACCCGGTCGAAATTCGACCGGGTCTACTTTATTTAATCAAACTGCTTATTTCAGTTAGATTTTCTGCGAAACCGATGAAAACTTGATCATCAATTACAATCGTCGGAACCACCTGTTTCCCCGTCAAGTTGTAGACTTCCTCTGCATACTTGATGTCTTCTTCACAATTGTAATCTTTATAGGTGATTTCATGTTCTCTAAAATAGCGTTTGGCATAATTGCAGTCGCTGCAGGTCGGGATTGTATAAATTTCCACCGAATGATTCATGTTTACTTCCCCTTCCTCTTAAACGATTATTTTTATGCTATATTGTATCCTTTTTCTCGGATCGCTTTCTCTATGTCAGAAATTTTGATCTTCGACTCGTCAAATCGTACATCTACTGTACCTTGATCAAAATTCACTTCACCTTCAGCACCCATCGTACGGATTGCCCCTTCAATTTTAGGAACGCAAGAACGGCAAGACATCCCTTGCACTTTAATGCTCGCTTCTTTCATTTGTTGTCACCTCCTTTCCATCAGGTTCATTACCCAGCAATAAGTTTTAATTCTCCCAGCGAAATTCAATTTGCGAATTTGCTGAACTTCTCTAACCGCAATTGTCTTATTTTTTTGCCGTTTCCAGCCTCGCTTCTTCAGCACCCTTGCAGAAGTTGTAATCGAACAGACTCTTAGTGACAAAACCTGCAGGATTCACTTCAAGACCATTTCGCTCAAGTTCCTCAGTGATCGCCTCTCGTTGATTGATCGGCACTTCTGCATACAGTTGTCTGAAGGGAGTCATTTCCACCTTTTTATTTGGCCCAAGTCTACCCCCAATATTTTTAAGCCGATCGGGAGTATACAAGCTGCCTCCTAGTTGGATTGCTGAGCTAATGGCGATTTTAATTTCCTCCATGATTTATCGCCTCTATTTCAAATTAAAAATTACTTTATATCGACTACAAAAGGTACTGTAAATACGTTTCCTTGATGTTGAAATTGTCCCCACACCTTATAAATGCCGCCTTTTGGAAAATCTGTCATAAACGCTGCGTTAGGACCGGTTTCTGCCTCGTTCATAGGATGAACATGAAGATAGGTATTTGCATCTTCAGATATGATTACGACATGTCCTACAGCACCCAGATATTGTTCGAGGTTATTAATCCCTTCCTTCGTTTGCGTATCAACAAAGTTAAACGTAAGGGTAACTTCCTCATTTGCATTCATACTGCTCAAGGTGAGCTCTACTTCTTTTCCGTCGACAATTTTCATCAGCTCAGTATCAGCATTTATTGCTCCCGACATTTCAGCTTCTCCCTCGACCTTCACCCACTCACTTAGGGTTGTGCTCGATCCTCCTTTTGGAAGAACATCGGCGATGATTTTGTATTCTCCGCCAGTTGGAAATGTTGTATCAATCGTAAACTCTCCAGCTCCATCAAACTCAGGATGAATATGATTGAAAAAAGTAAGATCTTTACTCACCACAATAAGATGCATTAATTTTTCATGGCCCAATTCAAAATCCTTTACAATCGTGTCATCGGAGTTTTTAATTTGAATGTTGATCCGTGCATTTTCGTTTGCTTTCAGCGTTCCTGCCGGGAAAGAAAATATAGCTTTAAGATTGCTTTCCGAATGTCCACCACCATGATGATGGTGATGATGGTGACTGTGTCCTCCATGACCATCGGAATGCGAACTTTCTTGAGGTGCCTTGCTACCATCAAAGAGAAAAACACGATTTAGTTTAAACATCCTATACTTCCTCCTTTAAATTCTTTTACTGTTTGACTTTCACTCGTTGCAATCGAAGGGCGTTGAGAACGACGGAAACGGAACTTAATGCCATTGCAGCACCCGCAACCCATGGGGCCAACAAACCAATGGCAGCAACAGGGATACCTAGGGTATTGTAACCAAGAGCCCAGAATAAGTTCTGTTTAATATTTGCCATCGTTTTGCGGCTCATGTATATTGCATCTGGAATGCTTGTCAAATCTCCACGCATAAGTGTTACATCCGCTGCTTCCATGGCAACGTCTGTCCCTGTACCAATGGCCATACCGATATCCGCCATTGCAAGTGCAGGTGCATCGTTGATTCCGTCTCCGACCATTGCAACTTTTTTACCTTGAGCTTGCAGTTTTTTCACTTCTTCTGCTTTTCCTTCAGGAAGAACTTCAGCACGAACATGATCAATTCCAACCTGAGCGGCTATTGCTTTAGCTGTCCGCTCATTGTCACCTGTAATCATGATGACTTCGATTCCCATCTCTTTCAGGCGGCTAACAGCATCCTTCGATGTTTCTTTAATCGTGTCGGCTACAGCAACCATTCCAGCATAACGGCTATCTATGGCCACCAGCATAGACGTTTTACCCGACTCTTCCAAACGTGACATCGATTCATAAGCTTTCTTCGCATCGACATCATACTTTTCCATGAGTCGGCGTGTACCAATAAGCAATTCCTTCCCTTCGACTACGGACTTGATTCCAAATCCCGGGATAGCTTCAAACGATTCTGTGCCAGGCAATTCAATGTTTTTTTCTTGAATGCCAGTTACGATTGCTTCTGCAAGCGGGTGCTCTGAGTTTTTCTCAGCCGCTCCAACCAGTCTGAGGAATTCTGCTTCATTGCCTTCAGCTAAGACATCAGTTAATTCAGGTTTACCTTTTGTTACCGTACCTGTCTTGTCTAAAATGATTGCATTAATCTTATGAGTTTGTTCCAGGTGTTCACCACCTTTAAACAAAATACCCAATTCTGCTGCGCGTCCAGATCCTGCCATAATGGATGTTGGCGTTGCCAGTCCAAGCGCACATGGACATGCGATGACAAGAATAGCAATTGCTTTTTCCAGCGCTACGGAAAATTCACCAGGTGTAACTAGGAAATACCAAACTAAGAAGGCCACAACGGCAATTCCTACAACAATCGGTACAAATATACCTGAGATTACATCAGCTACGCGCTGAATCGGCGCTTTTGACCCTTGAGCTTCTTCTACTACTTTAATAATTTGAGCAAGTGCCGTTTCTTTCCCTACTTTGGTAGCTTTAACTCGAAGAATACCGTTTTTGTTAATCGTAGCTCCAATGACTGCATCGCCAGCTCTTTTTTCTACAGGCAAGCTTTCTCCTGTAAGCATGGACTCATCTACGGATGATACGCCTTCCAAAACTTCACCATCCACAGGAACTTTGTCTCCTGGACGAACGAGTACAACATCACCTACGATTACTTCTTCTACCGGAATAGTAAGCTCTTTTCCATCACGAATAACCAAAGCTGTTTTGGCTTGCAACCCCATGAGCGATTTAATGGCCTCTGAGGTGCGGCCCTTCGCGAGTGATTCAAATAATTTCCCCAAGATGACCAAGGTAATAAGTACCGCACTTGTTTCAAAATACAGCTGCGGACCGTGATGCATGGTACCCATTCTGGACCATTCAATGGTCAAATATAAACTATAGAAGTAGGCAGCCGAAGTTCCGAGCGACACTAGAACATCCATATTCGCGCTGGCATTCCTGAGCGCCTTATAAGCACCTACATAGAACTGTTTACCGATATAGAATTGTACCGGTGTAGCCATAATGAGTTGGAACCAAGGATTCATAAATAGTTCCGGGACATATATCCAGGAAGTAAAGGAAAAGTGACCTACCATCGTCCACAATAAAGGCAAAGAGAGAATGACCGATATCAGTAATTTTCGTTTTTGATTGCTAAGTTCTTTACTCCGGTGGTCACTTGATTTTTGGTCTTCCTGTTTGACGATAGCAGTATAACCCAGTTTTTTTACTTTATTTTGCATCTCTTGAATAGAAACTTCGCCAGGAGAAAATTCAACGCGGGCTGTTTCCATTGCAAAGTTTACCGAAGCATTAGTAACCCCTGGTAGTTTGCTAAGCCCTTTTTCGATTTTGTTCGCACATGCTGCACAGGTCATACCCTCAAGATTAAATTGTGCAACTTCCGAAAGAGAGCCATATCCGAGTTTTTTAATTTTTTCCTCAAGCTGCTTTATTTCCACTTTGGCAGGATCATAGGTCACGCTTGCTTTTTCAAGTGCAAAGTTTACATTTGCTGAAGTGACCCCGTCCATTTTGCTTAACCCTTTTTCAATTTTGTTTGCGCAAGCTGCGCAAGTCATACCGGTGATTTGAATGCTCGATTGTTTCGTTTGAGCAGCGGTCGTTTCCACAGTAGATCAACTCCTTACGTTTCAATAATTTAGAGTACATCGTATCCTTGCTCTTCGATGGCTTCTTTAATTTGATCCATAGTAACCTCGCTCTCGTTAAAAGAGACATCGACCGAATCATTCTGGAGGTCCACTTTACCAGTTACACCAATCTCTTTAAGAGCACCTTCAATTGAATTTACGCAATGCTGGCAACTCATGCCTTGGACTTTTAATGTTATGTTTTTCATTTCTATCTCCCTTTCGTAGTACGAATTATTATCGTATACCCCCCTACCCTATATATAAAAACAAAAAAATTAACCCAATCCATAATCCGTCAGAGTACATCGTATCCTTGTTCTTCGATAATTTCTTTAATCTGCTCAATCGTCACTTGGTTTTCATCGAAAGTAACAACCACTGAATCATTCTGGAGGTCTACTTTACCAGTTACACCAATCTCTTTAAGTCCGCCTTCAATGGAATTCACGCAATGTTGGCAACTCATGCCTTGAACTATTAATGTGATGTTTTTCATTGTATTTCGTCCTTTCCGCTGGAGGTTTTTTAGTATCTACCTAAACTAAAAAAATTATTAGAACTGGAGGATGTGTTCAAGTTGACCTCGCAAATGAAGTATACCCCCCTACCCTATATTAAGTCAACACCTTTCTTGAAAATTTTTAATTACCGCACGCCGACAATCAAAAATTTAAGAATCTTACTTCATAAGTGTGGCTGTTTATCAATAATAAACAATTAGTTCGCCGATTTTTTGAAACCATAGAAGAAAGAACTATAAAGCACTTAAAGACTTTTGTCATGAAGACTATGTATTTTATCCACAATTTGATTTGGACAAACAGCAAGCTTTTCTCTTGTGATATTATTACGTATTTCTGAAGGCAAAATTATTGAGCAAAGATCTTTTGTTGATGTTCAAGACATCATTAGACAAATTAAAACTTAATTAAGATGAAAGAACCATTAAGGGTCTCTCTTTCATACTAGCGTGATATTAGATATAAGATCTAAGTTCTAGGAATTACGATAATACCACGTTAAAATTCTAACGAAGTGCAACCTGTGCTGCACTCTTGCCATACTTTTAACCGATTGCAGAGTGCACTGGATGACTACATGTATAGCCGTATCAAGTTTCCATCTATCCGACAACAGTAAATTTAAGTACACCACTCTTACCCATCGCAGCTTGCTTGGTGTACTATACTGCCTTTGAGTTAAATAAGCCCAGCCGATCACTTTGACCGGCGGGCTTATTGTCTTTATTGAGCTTTAGTTTCTCGTTAGTTTAAGCGCCTAATCATCTTTATTAAATGACGTCGATGACTTCATATCGGGGATGTAACAATGTTCTTGTCATCCGGCATTTATCGTATAGCCCATGGACTGTTCTGAACGACGTTCAACCATTCTTGAGCTATCAGGTGATGACCAGCTGTTGTTGGATGTATGCCATCCCATGTCCAATAATCGGGCCCTGTTTGTGCAGACACATGGTCAAACGCCGCTTGTAGCGGAACAAATAGTGTATCGAACTCTCGTGCAAGCTGCTGAATCACCAGACTATATTCATCCAATTTTTGGCGCCACACTTCCCAGTTTAGGGTTCGCGCGCCTGTCTCCATCACGAACGGCTCACATAATACGAGTCCTGTCTGTGGCAATACTTCTTTCGTTTCCTCCAAGATGTGGCGATAGGCCCTTTCAAATCTGTCGGTAGCGCCGCCTGGTGACCCATCTATGATCCGTCCTGCATCGTTTGCGCCAGCCAGAATGCTGATTAAATCCGGACACAGACTAATTGCGTCTTCATTCCATCGCGCATACATATCTGATACCCTGTTGCCACTGATCCCTCTATTGATAAATAGCGGCTGAGTTTCTGCTAATTCAAATCCCAGCTGAGCCGCAATCAAATACACATATCCATGTCCATGAATGTGATTAGGATCTTGGTCTCTTCCCCGATTTCCATCTGTTATGGAGTCGCCTTGGAACAGGATCGTTTGCCTTGACTTTATCATCCTCTTCACTTCACCTTTCTGTATGGGCTATTAGCAGCTGTCCATTTTATATTACCAATCAAACACTGCTCATTCTATCTTGTTAACCTTTATCTTAATCGACCTTGGCACCGTGAGACAGTGAGAATAACACGGACTGCTCTTTATCCATTCTCATTCCCTTAATCGTTAATGTTGTAAAATCTACTCCTTTCATATCTGCCCCTCGAACATCAGCATCCTGTAATTTCGCATTCGCCATGATTGCCATACTTAAATCACAATCTCTTAAATCGGCTTTTTCCAGATTAGCACCTGACAGATCTGCTTCATGAAATTTCACATAACGTAAATTTTGCTTAACTAATCTGGAGTGTCTCAAATTCGTATAGGACCAATCACCTTGCAAAATCGTGATTCCATCCATATTCGATCCGGAAAAATCAGATCCTGTCATTTTACAATCTTCAAATTTGGAAACAAAAAGATTGGCGCTGTTAAAGCTGCAATTCACAAATGCTGACTCCGTATGAATAGAACCGTTTAACATCGCTCCGCGAAAATCACACTCTATAAAGCGGCAGTTGCTGGATGTAATCTCTTCGAGTGATCCGTTAGTAAACGAGCACTGATTAAATGTACAGCTAATGAGCTCGCCATATCTTAAATCTTGTGTGCTGAAGTTGACTCCTTCATAATTCTGATTGCTATACTGAAACATGAGTTGCCTCCTATGTATGATTTGTAACCTTTAGTGTTATGGCTTGTCATGATAATAGAGGAAGCCATCTTCTTTTAATATAGCACACGGCTGTCAAGTACCCGCCTACACACTACAAAAAAGTCAAGCAATATATATGAACAGAAACAGCAATCTTTTTATACTTTAAATGGATTTCTATGTTTCAAAAACACGAAGCCGCCGATCGTACCGGCAGCTTCTTCATTCATTCTTTAAGCTTTTTTCACTTCATACTTAGTGACATCTACCTGCTTCCCATCCATCCAGATTGAAGGTGTCATGGATTGTCCCTCATCAATATGGTGAATCGTAATCTCACATTTCGAACATGCAAGTTCTTGAACCAACTTGACGAGAGATTGACTGTAGCTGCTCCCGTCAGAGTACACATCAATTTTCTTGCTCATGGGCTTCTCCTCCTTTAGTAATCGTGAGGAGGACCGGGCATGACATATGTGATTCGTTCGATTGACCCACGGTGCGAATCAGAAGAGCTTTCATCTCCTCCAGTTGCTTAATCTTATTCTCAATATCCATAATCTTCTCCTCTGCATGTTGACGCAGTTCTGCTTCCGTCCATACTTCTCCCATACGCAGACTCATTAGATAACGAATCTCTTCCAAAGAGAACCCAATCCCTTGTGCCTGCCGGATCCATCGGATATGCTCAATATCCAATATGCTGTACAGCCGATAACCCGCTTTGTTCCGTGGAGGCTCAGCAATTAATCCACGCCGCTCATAATACCTTATGGTTTCAAGATGAACGCCTGCGCGCTTTGCCAGTTCTCCGATCGTTATATGAGTCATGAACCGTTCCTCCTTCCACTCACGATCTTACACCCCGTACTAAGGTACAGGGTCAAGAGGGAACCCATGAGTCCATCCACCATATTGCACACTGAATTTCTATGTAGACCGGTTAAAAATTTTGGAATGATCCTAATCATCTATTATGGAATTATTCTACCTGTTTACCTGCATTCCTTCAGGGCCACTAGAGATTACCTGATGCTGATGTGATGAAACATTCTTCAACCCTCATTCATAAATTCGAATCATTTGAGAAAATATAGGTTTAGATGGATTGACAAACCAATAACAAATAATTATTATGAGTATATGAGCAGTTGTTCAAATACAAATATGTAATGTGGAGGGTTTCCATATGTCTGAGCATA
Organism: Paenibacillus solani; assembly: GCF_001277345.1. GTDB lineage: Bacteria > Bacillota > Bacilli > Paenibacillales > Paenibacillaceae > Paenibacillus_AQ > Paenibacillus_AQ solani. The sequence goes on along the minus strand of NZ_LIUT01000001.1, from coordinate 1,848,353 downwards.
ACCACAGCCATAATCATGGCCATACCAAGAACAAGAAAATTCTGTTTATCTCATTTTCTATTATCACTTTGTATATGATCGTTGAAGCTTTCGGTGGCTTTATTACCAATAGCTTAGCGCTGTTATCTGATGCAGGTCATATGCTGTCTGATTCAATCTCCTTGGGGATTGCCATTCTGGCTTTCAAGTTTGGAGAGAAAGCAATAAACCATGGAAAAACCTACGGGTACAAACGATTCGAGATACTGGCCGCAACACTTAACGGAATTACATTAATCGCGATTTCGCTGTACATTTTTTATGAAGCTGTCATCCGTTTTGCAAATCCTCCTGAAGTTGCAACGACTGGTATGCTTATCATTAGCGTTATTGGTTTACTTGTTAATATCTTTGTTGCGTGGATTATGATGCGCGGTGGGGATACTCATAGCAATTTAAACATGCGCGGCGCCTACCTGCATGTCATCAGTGACATGCTCGGATCTGTGGGGGCCATTGCAGCCGCATTGTTGATGATGTTCTTTGGCTGGGGTTGGGCGGATCCTCTCGCAAGCGTCATTGTGGCAGTTCTTGTATTACGGAGTGGGTATAATGTGACCAAGGCGTCGCTACACGTTCTAATGGAAGGAGCCCCTTCTCATATTGATCTGCAAGATCTTATTAAGTCGATTCAAAATGTAGAAGGCGTCGAAGGCATCCATGATGTTCATATCTGGTCCATCACAAGTAACTTCAATGCTCTTTCAGCTCATATTGTAGTCAATGGGAATAAAACCATCTATGAATCCGAACTCATACAGCAACAAATTGAACATATGCTGGAGCATAAAGAGATTCAACATGTCACTTTACAATTAGAATCAGAGAAGCATCTACACGATCAATCCATATTATGCTCAATTAAAGGGGATGCCTCTGATATCCATTCGCATCATCATCATTAATTGAATGTGCTTCTGAGGTCATGTCGCTAAAAAAGGGTCATCCCAGCATTCGGGATGACCCTTGTATTTATTCGCTTTATTTCTTTGCGGCTAACCATTGGGACAATGTGTCGATTTCATCATCCGTCAGCTTGCCCTTGAATGCAGGCATCCCATTTCTGCCGTTTGAAATAATACCCGCGATCTCAGCCGCGTCATGTTTCCCTCCTACATTTTGCAGATTCGGGAAATTTCCTCCACCCGACAGATCCGTTGCGTGACAAGCCATACAGTTCGCATTGTATAGCGAAGTAGCTTCCGCATTCGTCGCGTCACCACCCGTTTCTCCGCCCTCGTTTCCGGCCGGCGCTTGTCCGGTCTCCGGCGCTTGCCCTGTCTCCGGCGCTGGCTCGGAAGTATTATTCCCGCCTCCGCATGCCGTGAACACCATGGCAAAAGCCGCGAGCAGCATCATAATCAGTAAGCTCTTTTTAATCATTTCGTTACCTCCTGTTGTGAATTATTTAGGCTACACTAATAACTTACCCTTTTTACTGTATTCGACTATCCCATCTGCAGCACGATATGCGAGAGCGCCGATGGTTCCTGTCGGATTATAGCCGCTATTATGAGGAAAGGCGGATGCTCCAATGACAAACAGGTTTTCCATGTCCCACATTTGCATGTGGTTGTTAATCGCTGAATTTCCGGGATTCTCCCCCATAATAACCCCTCCAGTATTATGCGTTGACTGGTAAGTCGTAATTTCGTAAGGCCCCAATTCCTTTAACTTCAAAATGTTCTGGCCGCCCATTTCCTTCACAATCTCTCCGCAGCGGTCGGACAGATATCTTGCTAGCTCACGGTCCTGATCTTCGAAGTCAAAAGTGATGCGAATTAATGGATCGCCGAACTGATCCTTGTAGGTCGGATCCAAATCTAGATAGTGGTGTCTAAATGGCATGGATGATCCTTGAGAACCAACGGTTAGCACACTGTTCGCATATTTTAAGGATTTCGCTTTAAAATCCTTTCCCCAAATTGGCGTCCCCTCCGGAACAGGATTGTTCTGGATCGGTCTTTGTCCCGTCATTGTATGGGCGATGTTCCCCCCATGGATGAACTTCAAATCCGAGTGATCGAAATTGTCACCATTGTAGTCGTCCAGGCTGACTCCCAGGCTCCCTGCGCCGGCATACAAGTTGAATTTTTGATCTTCAAAAAACCCGGCTGCGGTCCCTTTAATAACCTGATAAGCGTAGTTCTTGCCGATCACGCCTGTTCCACTTGCCGAGTCATACGGCTTGCCGATTTTGGAGAGCAGCATCAACCGAGTATTGTTAAACACATACCCTGTCGAGACAACAATATCTGCTGGTTGTTCAATCTCCTCACCGGTCGTAAGATCCGTGTACATCACCCCCGTGGCTTTGCCACCCTTATGAAGGATTCTTCTCACATAGGAAAGGGTCCGGATTTCAAACTTACCGGTTTTCTTCGCAACAGGAATGACGGTAACGACCGGATCGGCTTTCGCTCCATATTCACAACCAAACCTTTCGCAGTACCCGCAGTATTGGCAGGCTGCTCGCGATATTCCATCCGGATTCGTATAATTCTCAGACAGATTAGCCGAGGGCACCGTATAAGGGTGAAGTTTGAGCTTGTTCGCCGCCTCCGTGAACATCTTCATGGATGGCGTGTGCAGCATAGGCGGAGTCGGATAAGCATTCGAACGCTTACCTGCCATAGGATTCTCTTCACCCGAGATGCCCGTAGTCTTCTCAAACTTATCGAAGAACGGTTCAAGCTCATCGTAGGTTATGCCCCAATCCTGGATCGTCATGCCTGGGGGTATTTTATCTTTCCCATATCGATCTATTGTCATGCTCCGGATTTTGAAATCATATGGTAGGAAGCGAAAAGTCTGTCCATTCCAATGGACACCCGCACCGCCAAGCCCCTCACCCAACAGAAAAGAGCCATATGACCTCATCGGCAGCGCACGAACTTTCTCATTGCTTCGAAACGTGATCGTTTCTTTGGATAGATCCTGCATTAAATCATACCGCAGCGCATAGCGCAGCTCGTCATGAGCCATGTAATAGTCTTCGGTTACACGTTCTTTACCTCGCTCCAGCCCGACAACAGAGAGTCCTTTTTTAGTCAGTTCTGAAGCGATGATACCGCCTGCCCAGCCGACACCTATGATCACAACATCTGTCTTCGGCAATTTTTTTGCCATGTTGATACCCCTCTCGATCCTTTGTTTTATAGATGATCTCTCAGACTTTTCGGCTGCATGACCGTAAATTTCTGCTCAATGACATTCGTATACGACATTTGGTTGCCCGGGTATTCCCTCATGACCCAGCCCTTCATATCTTTGTTTCCGCCGTACAATGGATCACTATAGACTCCTTCCAAGGTACTGCTGCGGAGCAGATTAAAGAAACCGCTGGCGGAAATCGTCGATAATTTGACATCGTCATTCTGAAAAGCGGTCAGGACAGCATCCTGTTCCTCAGGCGTCAAGCTTGGAAAGTCCTTTTTATACTTGGTTTGGCTGTAATTCTGCAATTCACGGAGCCCAATATAAAAGATCTCTCTTCTTCTGAGCCGCCCCTGGTAACCTTGCGTCTTCTCACCGACATAGAATGGCGGCTGCATATAATCTCTGGCATTGAAACCCCAATCCCCAGCTAACTGGTGATCGATGAAAAAAGCAGCACCCAGCTCTTTTGCCCCAGGCCCATTATCATCCGCAGGGAATATCCGCTCAACGGCGGCTTGCGTGATCATATATTGTTCCTGGTTGAAGAACATCAAGGCTTCATTAAAGTTTCTGTTTTCATTTGGTTGAGGAGCGGGCTGGGCAGCGGGTTGCTTTTTTCCTTTTGGCAGCAAATAACCAAGTACCCCGCCCAACACAACGCCTCCTACGGCATAACCGGAGTTGGTCAGAAATTTCCGCCTCGACATCGTCTGTCCTTGGTCGGATTTCGATGGTTTAGATTGTTGTTCTTGCTCACTCAAGCTAGAGCCCTCCTACTCACTTTCATGTATTGGATAATGGGTATTGTCCCCATCAAAATTCCATTCATACATTATTCTCCATCCGGGCATGATAACTATACCAAGATGATGGAGGCGAATGTTATGAATCAATTGTGGGGCAGTTGGAAAGGTCTCTTGTTGGGCTCATCCCTGCTTCTTGCTCTAACGGCATGTTCCAATCAAGCAGCAGACAACCAACAACAACAACAGAGTCAATCCGTGAAAAAAAACAATGCCGAATCGGCGCATCTTCATGACTCGTCGGTAATTCCGAACTATCATGGACCCAAAACGCAAACGACCAATGTCTATGGAAACACCACAAGTGGAATGGGCATGTCGGTGTACAGTGTGATTGGTTCCTCCAATCTGCACGAAGGGGGCATCTCCTCCCATATTCGATCCAGACTTGCAAGTGCCGGTATTGAAGGAGTTCAGGCTTTTGTACTCAACGACACGGTAATTCTTGCTCGAACAGAATCACATGTTTCTTCGAACCGGTATGACGAAATGCAAGAGAAGGTTCTGAACCAGAATTATGGATTGTCAGGTAAGGGTGAGCCGGATCAAGGCGTAAGAGGTGCTAAGTCTGCAGATGGTGATAGTTTGGCGCAAGCCAAAGAGCAGGTGAAGAACATGTTTAATGAGGAAATTCATATTCTCACGGTAACCAATCCACAAGCACCTGTAATTATTGACCGAATCGCCACAAAACTGCACAACTCACCGAAGGATAGCTCGATCGCAAAGGATATAACCGAGTTGCTTCAGATGGCATCCAACCAATAACTAGCTGAAGGAGATGATTTCATGCCTTTCGGAAACATAGGCGTAACGGGGCTGATTCTGATTTTGTTAATCGCATTAATCATATTCGGTCCCTCCAAACTTCCCGAGCTCGGTCGTGCATTCGGCCGAACGCTAGCCGAGTTCAAAAACTCAACGCGGGAACTGGTAACCAGTGACGATGCAAGTGATGGAGATAAATTGAAATGATGGATCAGCAACAACCGGAGCAATATCTTACGGAGCACTTGACGGAGCTTCGCAAGCGGATTCTCATCACATTGGGCACCTTCTTGGTTGCCCTTTGTGCTGCTTTTCTGTATGTAGAACCGCTATACCAAAGGTTGACCCGGGATGTTGAAGGCCAGCTCCAGCTCCTCGGACCAACCGATGTCATATGGGTATATTTCATGATTGCCGGCGTGATTGCCATTGCCGTAACGATGCCTATTGCTGGATTTCAGGTATGGCGATTCGTTGCACCCGGTTTGAGCACCCTTGAACGCCGCACCTCACTTGCCTATATCCCGGCGATCGGCATTCTGTTTATTATGGGACTTGCTTTCGGCTATTTCGTTATATATCCCATGGTGCTGTCATTCCTGAACTCGCTGTCGGATAACTTCATCACAGCCTATACAGCAGAGAAGTATTTTCGCTTTATGATCCATATGACCGTTCCGTTTGGCGTGTTGTTCGAGATGCCTGTGGTCATCATGTTCTTGACCTCGCTTGGCATCCTGAATCCACTCCGTCTGGCTAAAATGCGGAAGATCGCCTATTTGCTGTTGACCATTACTGCCGTGACAATTACACCACCGGACATTGTATCGGACATTCTTGTGATTGTGCCATTGTTCCTTCTGTACGAGATCAGCGTCGGACTGTCGCGGATCGTGTACAATAAGAGGATCGCGAAGATGGAGTTACTCAGTGAGTAATTCACCTAAGGTAATTAGCAATTACAATTGTCTTGATCAAAATATAAACAGCGCGCAACGATTGCTCATCGATGCGCGCTGTTTATGTTTATGGTGCATATCTTCTATGCTAAGAATGAACCTTTAGATATACGAACAGAAAACTGGTGCATCATATTGGGTATACCTTTGAATATAAGGTGACCATCATTGACCAATGACCAGATCCGGTTGATGATATAAGAATAACTTATCAGCTGCTGTGAATTTTCCATGACTCTCTCCAGGACTTCCCCTGCCTTGACGAAATCATCAGCTGCCACGCCTTCCTGCATTTCAATAACCGATTGTATAATCACTTCATCCAGTTGATTCTCATCACCACCTATGACTTTCCCCTGTTCCCACAAGCGGATAAGATGGTCTTGGCCGGCCAACTCTATCCATTCGGAGACATATTGCTCTCTTTGATTAGCATCCAGAAGAAAACCATTACCATAGTCCCTGACAATGTCCAAGTACTTTTCGTATTCGATTAACGATTGAGCAAAAGGAGCTTTTCCCTTCTCTCCGTATGATCCTGTCTCTTCCAATATCTTTGTCAAGTTAACAATATGCACTGGTGCTTTGCGTTCCCTCAACAAAAACAATGCGAAGCGAAGTCCCGTTTGATCGTGTGCGTTATCCGCAAACCAAATCACAACCGTCTTGTTCTCTTGTATATTCCTTAACTTTTCGATCATACGCATGATTTGATGCTCTTGATTGACAAGATTTCCATAGAAGGAATCTTTGTCATGTTCCATTAACCACATTTGCCGATGCTGTTGTCCTTCCGTCGTGTGCAAATCTGTGATGGGGCCGACTGAGAAAACATCATTAAAAGCTAATACTTTATTTTCCTCCCGTTTTCCAAGCCTGCTTAGCACTACTTTCAGTGAACCCGCGTCTGAGAGACCGAACACGACATGGACGTGCGTTTGAAGTTCCTCGGCTTGCATCTGCTGTTTGTAAACGGACTCAATCTCCTCTTCAAGCAGCCGATACATGCTCTCCGAAGCTTGCTGTTCTCCCCAAACTTCTCCTGCAGCGTGATGCATCGTTCTTTGGAGCAGACGATGTAGAATTAACGTATGGCCTCTGTCTCCTAACTCAGTTAATCTCCTGTAGAGCTTATCGATGCGAATCCCCCCTATACCTACACTAATATTAAACCTAACTGTAATCGTCGTATATTTTCGGCCTGTACCTGTTATTTTAACCCAAGCTGCGATTACATTCTAACCAGTAAAAAATCAAGAAGCGCTTCCTCACATATACGAGGAAACGCTTCTATTTCAATTACACTGCTGCCCGAATACGTTCGAACAACACGTTGTTTTCAAGATGGATATGCTCGAAGGTGTCTTTTTCAAGCATCGCGAGCCGTTGATAAACCAGTCGGTACGTTCCGCATGCATCTGCCGGCAATTCGTAATCCGTCGTTACATCCCTTAGCTCTTGAAGTATTTGGCCGGCTTGAGCATGCTCCTGCTCCAGTTCAGACACATGAGGCTTAAGCTGCTCGGCAGTTTGAGGATTAGGATCTGTGACGAACTTTAAGATAAGCGGAAATACTTGATCATCCTCGTCTTGTGTATGATCCAGAAGCTCCTGTTTCAAACCTGAGAAAAGCTTCTGTACTTCAAGAAGCTCGGGACGGCGGTCGCCGTGGACACGGGCCAATTTTGTCACATACGGCGTTAGAGCCGGTAGCTCCTCCCGCAAGAAGGCATGGTGTTTCTCCTGAATATATTCAATCAGTTCCGCCTCCTTCAGTGACGATGGACGGCTCTCAAGGTAATCTGCAAACTTGTTCTCCAAGGATTGCACTTGCTTTAACACGGCTGCAGGATCCAACTGGCGCTGTTTAGCCGCCTCTTCCAATGGCACCTGCCCTCCGCAACAAAAATCAATGCGAAGTGATCGGAATACATCCGCTGTCTGCGGAACAGCTGTTACAATATCGGATACAAGAGTCTGAAGTGTAAATGAACTCATATTGAAGCCTCCTCTATAATGATTCGTTTTGTGATAAAATTCACTTCTTATGACTCAAGTATATGAAACTTCTTCCGTCACCACTGTGATTACAATCATACTGAAATGCAACACTCTGTGAATTCGCAGTTACCATCCTATGTGATTGTTTGCGGTAAAAAGGCTGCCCCAAGCAATAGCTCGGCGGCAGCCTAGTAACTGTCCTTGATCTATTAATTAAATATGCTGTCAGCAACATAATAGATCTTTTGTGTGTTTTTCTTGTTCACAGGATCTGTCACGATGGTAAAATACACATTTCCATTCTTCGTTTGCACACCCTCAATTTCATGATTGCCCACATTCGTAATCTTTACAAGAGTCTTATAAGCCCCTGAACTTGTTATCAATGCGATTTGCGGGGTTTCACCTTCTGCTCCGCCTGAGGTAAATATTTTCGTTTGACCGAGCAGGTCAACTCCCTGAAATGATCCATTGGGTCTGATAATATTACTCCCGGACTGAGTAAAGCTGGTGACCGCAGCATTTACCGCAGCCACGCTATCCATCCGCACCTGTTGGTTGCTATCCAGCAGCTTATTTAATGCAACGGTGTCGTAAATGGACCAAGTCACGGTTTTCTCAGCAGTTTGCACACGGAAGACCGTGTGGGTACTATTACCACCGCCATCAACACGGTAAGTTTCACCTAATCGACTGCCCGTCTTATTCGCGTAATTCATATAGGTGAATCGCGGAAGTGCCGTATAATCCACTGTCTTGCCTGCTGTGTATTGGAGTCTAGCGACTTGGAGAGACCAGTAATAATCGGTAGATGGATCGGCCTTAGAACTGAAATAAAAATAGTTTACTCCGTTGTAAGTATACATATCGAGCGTTTGGCAATGCCCTGTATTGGTAACCGTCATCTCATCAACATATGTAGCGTCCTTTCCGTTAATGAGCAATCGGGATAGATAACAGGTACCCTTCGACCGCTGGGTGACGTAAATGTACTTATCCGCGATATAAGCCTTCTGAACCGCAACGTTATGATTAAGCCCTTTAAGATTGTACGCGAGCGTGGCTGAAGCATTAACTGTCTTCCCCGGCGTAGCCGCAAAAGCAGACAAGCCCGACATCCCAAACAGGAGTATAGCGAGTGACAATGAGGTCAGAACTCTCAATGATTGGTTTAATTTGAATCGATACATGAACAAACCTCCATCCATTAAAATAAGTATATTGGACAACCCGAATCCAGATAACGGGCTACCCAGTTATATTTGTCGAGTGTCACCTCCTGCCTAACTCTACAGAAAAAGTTCATTCAACATTACCCCCTGACCTGATTTATGAATCATCATTCATATGAAATAAGAAAACCCATGATCCTTAAGTGGAATCATGGGTTCGTATTATATATGGAATGATAGCCAGAGTCTAATGGTAAACCAGTTCTTTGCCGCTGAGCCCAAGCGTTTGAGCAGTTTCATTATAAATCTGTTGGAACAACTCAGGATTCTCGGCGAGCAAGAGGCCATAAGAAGGAATCATTTCTTTTATTTTCGGTTCCCATTCTTTCATATGCTGCGGGAAGCACTTCTGCAATACTTCCAGCATGACATGTACTGCAGTGGAAGCACCAGGCGAAGCGCCAAGCAGAGCAGCTACGGAGCCGTCAGAAGCACTAACTACTTCTGTACCGAACTGCAGCGTTCCCCGGCCAGCATCGGTATCTTTAATAACTTGGACGCGTTGACCAGCAACCACGATGTCCCAATCTTCACTCTTGGCATTTGGAATGAATTCTCGCAATTCTTCCATCCGCTTCTCATTTGAAAGCATGACCTGCTGGATCAGATATTTGGTGAGTGCCATTTCCTTAACACCTGCGGCCAACATTGTGATCACATTATTCGGTTTTACCGATCCGATTAAATCAAGATTCGAACCAGTTTTCAGGAACTTAGGCGAGAAGCCGGCAAACGGACCGAACAGCAATGATTTTTTGTTATCGATATATCGGGTATCCAGATGCGGAACCGACATTGGAGGTGCCCCAACTTTGGCTTTGCCGTATACCTTGGCATGATGCTGTTCGACTACCTCCGGATTGTTACATACCAGGAACAGCCCGCTTACAGGGAAACCGCCGATATGCTTCGATTCCGGGATGCCGGTTTTCTGCAGCAATGGCAGACTTCCGCCGCCACCTCCAATAAATAAAAACTTAGCCGTATGATATTCGATGACCCCGGTATTCAGATTATGAACCTTTACTTGCCACAAGCCATCATTCGTGCGTTTAATATTCTTTACGCTATGCTTGTAATTGATTTCAACGTCATTGCTCTTCAAATGTTCGAATAACATACGCGTTAAAGCGCCAAAGTTTACGTCCGTTCCGGAGTTGATTTTGGTTGCGGCGATTGGTTCACTCGAAGTACGGCCGTCCATAATTAGCGGAATCCATTCCTCTAATTTATCGACGTCATCGGAAAATTCCATGCCTTGAAATAATGGATTGATTGACAGCGCTTCAAAACGCTTTTTCAAAAAGGCTACATTCTTTTCGCCTTGAACGAGACTCATATGAGGTATGGGCATAATGAAATCCTGCGGATTCCGAATCAGATTATGTTTCACAAGATAGGACCAGAATTGCCTTGAAAGCTGGAACTGCTCATTGATCTTGATGGCTTTGCTGATATCTATAGATCCATCGGGTCTCTCGGATGTATAGTTGAGTTCGCATAATGCGGCATGGCCAGTTCCTGCGTTATTCCATTCGTTAGAGCTTTCTTCTCCTGCGCTTCCGAGCTTCTCAAACACTTTGATATCCCATTCAGGTACCAACTCTTTCAGTATAGATCCTAATGTGGCGCTCATAACTCCGGCACCAATCAAGATTACATCCGTTTTATTGTCCACGTTGCTCATGATAACCTTCCTTATCTCATATATTTGAAAAAAAGGCAGGCGCTTTTTGCTTAATGTGATTAATAAAGCAAGGCGTCTCCTGAAATCACATGGTCATTTGTGTCAATTCCAACCATATTATAGTGTATAATATATATTCAAAGTTGAAAATACCTACTGTCATCTAATCATTATAAACCATTTGATACATGTAACATAGTGTGAAGTTTCTCACAAGTGTACAGATTCAGCGCCTGTTTTTCTAGAAACCAAAAAACCAGCTCATAATGCGGACTGGTTTCATGTATGTACGATGCAATTGTTAATCAGGTAGCAGTTAACGATCAAAAAAAGCGCCGTGTCCTTTAACAGACGCGGCGCTTATCTATGATTAATGTGTCAGTTTACCAGGCATTTGCGGCTGGATTACTGCAGCTGCATAGCTGTTCTGTATATGCTGCATGTCTTGTTGTGATAATTGTGGTACTTGATAGTAGCCATGCTTATTTTGATACAGTGAGATCTCGTAAGCCATCTCGATGCAATTCGGAAGAGAGTCCGCAAGAACGCGGCGGACAACCGGATTCGTCGATTCCATCGCAGCCGTGGTTTTCATCGTGGCGCCGGACTTCACTGCGTTCAACATGCTGAGTGAAATGCATTCATCAGTCAGTTCGGCTGCAGATTGCATCGGCTTTTTCGGTTGACTTGGTTTTACACCGTAAACAAAATCATTGCCTTGTTTCATTTTGTAGCTTTTCGTCGGTTGGGACGGATCCATTCCTGATTTAAAGCACTCCAGGGTAATGTTGTATTCCTCTGTCATAAACTGCTTTTGGCGCTGCAAGATATCCCGCAGCTCCGGGTCCTGTACATGCCCGCTCAGCATGGTATAGGTATCGATCGTATTAATAGCCCCGCTCAGCACTTCGTGCACATCAAACATTTCATGACCGCCATGATTCAACTGCGGCGGAACCGTACCTGTTTGCATATTCTGATGATTTTGTGGTTGTTGATTCATTCTACACTTACCTCCATTTTTTCTTAGTTCTTTGCTTCTAAAGGACACCGAATGATATCTACCGGCTTGAAATTTTTTCGCAATTCAACCTTATTATCCATTAAGGGCGTGCAAACTATTCACATGCGTTTGCAAAATTGAGCCGTGTCTTCCGCCTGCTCTCGTGCCGTTCAGATAATAAAAAAACAGCCTTGCATCCGGTTAGTGAACCGGGCGACAAGCTGCTTCTCTCTATAACATTTATGAACTTCATTAGCAGTGCATACTCCGCCCAGCATAGGAACATGTTAACCGTAGAGGAGGAATGCGCTATGGCTTCAACTGGATGTACGAATCAAAAAGAGTCACCAAAGACATCCGATGGTGAAAGCAAAGGCCACTTGAAGTGGTGGCAACTCTCTCTGCTGGGCATTGGTTGTACAATTGGTACAGGCTACTTTCTAGGCTCAGGGATCGGTATTAAGCTAACCGGGCCCTCAATGGTATTTTCCTTCCTGATTGCTGCTCTCGGCACCTATATCGTCTTTCACTTCCTGGCGAAGATGACAACGGCTGATCCGCAAGAAGGATCCTTTTGCTATTATGCGGGAAAAGCTTTTGGCCGCTGGGCCCGTTTCGGTAGCGCCTGGAATTATTGGAGCACGAAAATCCTGATCATGGGCAGCCAGCTCACTGCGCTTTCGATTCTGACTAAATTCTGGTTCCCCGATATCCCGCTTTGGATATTCGCTGCCATCTATGCCGTATTATCGATCGGTGTAGTGCTGCTCGGTACCAAAGGATTCGATAAAGTGGAGAATGTGTTGGCCGTCATTAAAACGGCGGCAATTCTCATGTTCATTCTGCTCTCCATTATCGCCCTCATGGGCTGGATTCGTGGCGGAAGCGATGATAGGCCAGGCTTTCCGAACTCATACGGCGAGGTATTCCCTGGAGGTTTCCCAGCCTTCTGGTCTTCGCTATTGTATGCCTTTTACGCTTATGGAGGGGTGGAGACGATTGGCCTAATGTCCATGCAGCTCAAGAACAAAAAGGATGCGCCGAAATCCGGCAAGGTCATGCTCTTGGGTCTTACGGTAATCTATATGATCTCCATCGGACTGGTTGTCTTCATGGTGTCCTACAAACTCTTGAGCGAGAAAGAAAGTCCCTTCGTCACCGCGCTTTCCAGCTATCCGCTAACCTTCTTCCCCCATGTATTCAATGGAGCGATTATTATGGCCGGATTTTCGACAATGAGCGCTTCCTTGTTTGCAGTTGTGAATTTGCTTGTAACAATGGCCAAGGATGGCGACGCACCGAATATATTCACTAAGAAACTGGAGAAGTTCAAGAAGCTGCCTCTACCCTCGCTGGTGCTGGCAGCAGTAGGCTTGTCCGCTTCGATCATAACCGCGCTGCTCTTACCCGGAAAAATATACGAATATATTACAACCGCAGCCGGCATCCTGCAGATGTATAATTGGACCTTCATTATCATTTCGGCATATAAGATCCTTAAAATAAAAACATGGGATGTAATTTTAGGCGGTGCCGGGATCTTACTTCTTCTGGGTGCCGTAACGGGTACCATAATGGAAAAGAGCATTCGACCCGGTTTTTTTGTCAGTCTGATCTTGGCTGCATTGGTTGCAGGGGTTACGCTGATCATGGTTCGGATCTGGAATAAGATGCAGACCAATGCAATCGAAAACTCATGAAGAAAGGATATCTCACAGCGAGATATCCTTTCTTTCTATGCCTACAGAAGCGGAATATTGCCTTCTTGGCATTCTTTAATTGTTTTATCATTCCAAACAGAGACCTGTACTTCACCGATATGCGCTTTTTTCAGAAAGAACATACACAGTCTGGATTGACCAATACCTCCCCCAATGGTAGCCGGTAGTTCGCCCGAAAGGACGGCTTGGTGGAAGTCCAGGCTTAATCGTTCCTGATTGCCGCTAACTGAGAGCTGCTGGCGCAGCGTTTGTGCATCTACCCGGATGCCCATTGAAGATATCTCTACTGCACAATTCAAAACCGGATACCACAGTACGATATCTCCATTCAGCGACCAATCATCATAATCCGGCGAGCGTCCATCATGAACTCGCCCTGAATTTAGCACTCCACCAATCTGCATGATAAACACGGCGCCATATTCCCTGGTTATTTCCTGCTCTCTCTCTTTGGGAGACAGCGCAGGATATCGATCTTCCAGCTCCTGTGCCGTTATAAAGTGAATTCGTTCCGGGAGAATCGGTTCCAGGCTCGAATGGAATTCACACATATACTTTTCTGTAGACTTCAGCACATCATAAATTCGTTTCACTTCAGTTTGCAAGGTGCTCATATTCCGCATAGGTTCAGAGATAATCTTTTCCCAATCCCATTGATCTACATATATGGAGTGCAAATTGTCCATTACCTCATCACGTCTGATCGCTTTCATGTCGGTGTATAACCCTTCTCCTCTTGAGAAGCCGTATTGGGCAAGGGCTGCTCTCTTCCACTTCGCCAGGGATTGGACAATCTCGACACGCGCTTCCTTCATATCCATAACATCAAATGATACGGTCCGCTCCGTGCCGTTCAAGTTATCATTAATGCCGGTACCTTCTCGGACCAATACCGGAGCCGATACTTTGGTTAATTGGAGCTCCTGCCCCAACCGGGTCTGGAAAAATGATTTCATATTCTGAATGGCCGCCGCCGTTTCCTTCTTATCCAAAATGGATTCGTAACGCTCAGGAATTACAATAGCTCTCAACAAATAGTCTCCGTCCTCTCAAAGAGAAATGTATGCGTCTGCCTATTGAACGTAAAATCAGTGTATGTTTAACCCGTTTCCTTGTCACCTTGTCCCATACCTATTGGATATAAATAGGCGGATAATCATTCGCTCAGCCAATCAGTGCCAGAATGCCTTCAATGCCAAAATAGACGCCGAAACCAATGAGAGATACTCCCGAAATTACAGAAATAGCCCTCAGCATCTTCTCGTTCAAGAATCGACGCAGACCTGTCGTTAAACCGGCCACGCACAAGTCCCAAAGGAAGAGACCCAAAAAAATCATGCTGCTATATATGAGCAAGTGGTTCGTGCCGAATGTAGAAGCAGTTTTAGCAAGAATTGAACCGTAAATCCCGAGCCAGAAAAGAATGGATAACGGGCTTGTAATCGACATGAAAAATCCGAGTAAAAAACAACTCAGCATGGAATCCTTTTTACTTGCTGCCGAACGAACATCCAGTGTATTCAATTTCATAACACTTTCAATGCCGCTGTATATTAAGACAAATCCCCCGAACAGCCACAGAAAAATTTGCACGATCGGTATGTTGAGAAATTGGACAAGCCCCAAATAGATCAGCAGCATAAAAATAGCATCCGCCAGCATCGAGCCTGTTCCTACGATCCATGCATGCCAAAAGCCGTTCTTGATCCCTTTATCCAGTCTGGCTGAGTTGACCGGCCCAATGGGGGCGGCCAAAGTTACTCCTAATATAACGTAACTAATTAACAAATTCACATTCAACCGCATTCAACCCCCGCATCCGAATACAAAGCTTGTACATTTTATGTGAAAAACGGGGGCGGATATGCCTCTTAAACTTAAATATATAAAAAACCAGTCTTGGGAAGCAGGTAAGTTAACCACTATCAATATGTTTTCTTCGCTCGGTATGTATAGTTCCCTTCGCCAAGGGAGATTGCTTTGCGTATTCTTCTCGTTCGACCTTGTTGATTCCGTTGTAGACCGCTGTATCAATCAACAACTTAAGAATGACTTACCATTCATAAAAATTGTCCTCGATGAGCGCCTCAAAGGAATCTGCCAAAAATTTGACCTCTCCTGTGTCGTGATAGCAGATGAACACCTTTCCCGTCTGATCGATAATAATCGGATCGCCAGAACCGTCGATTGAAATGACATAACTGACTCGTAATTCTTCTCCAAAAGGAAGCTCCTTACATTGCTCACGGAAATCCAGCGTTAAATCAACGATCGTTTCATTTCCGATACTGGAACCATTAGAGAATGCGTGTATCGGAAGACCCGCATATGCTCCGCCGAACATTCTTATAAAACGTAAATAGTCCTCATGAAAACTTACATTCAGCAACTGCTCTGCATGTGAGATTTCCTCTTGGGTTGCCGGACATCCTACTAGTGAGGCCCGATCCTCCCTTGACAGGAATTTCTGTAATCTTTCCATTAATGCTTCATTCATAGATAATTCGCTCCTTGCCAACGAATCAAACCATCTCAAGTTGAAGATCAATACCGACAATGAATGTAACATACCGCAAGGTAAGCTTCATACCAATAAGGACCTGCCGCTAGCATGGTTTGGCTTTCCTTTCTCACAACCAATCTCATTTCCTTTATATGAGATATTCTAACAGAATTGATAGGAATTGAGAATCTTAAGATTTCTCCATGATCGTGATCGTAGCGTCACGCTTTCTGGATTTCAACCATTCAGCTGGTTAAGCCCATCTTAATCGTTCTCTTCAAGCTGACCTGAAGCCTAAGCGCATTTGCAACAACGAGTACAGAGCTTGCCGCCATGCCCATGCAAGCAATTCGCGGGTCTAAATAACCGCAAGCTGCGAGTGGCACGGTAACCGTATTATACAGCAGGGCAAAGAGCAGATTCTGATGAACATTCCGCATCGTTTGGCGGCTCCAGGTATAGGCATCGATAATATGGCTCAGTCTGTTTCCGATCAGCACAATGTCTCCGGCTTGTTTAGCAGCATCCGTACCACCACCCATTGCCATACCCACATCTGCCGCCGCAAGCGCAGCTGCATCGTTGATGCCATCGCCAACCATGGCGACAGATCGCCCTTGCTGCTGAAGCTCACGAATCAATGTCAGTTTGTCCTCAGGAAGCATGCCCGCACGCACCTTGACCTGGTCAATCCCTGCATGGATAGCTACGGCAGCAGCTGCCGGCTCCTCATCCCCAGTTACCATCCATACCTCGGCTCGGCGCTGTAATGCCTGTACAACCTTCCTTGCGTCTTCCTTAAGTTCGTCAATCAGTACCAGCGTACCGATAAACTTATCGTTCACGGCGATATAGAGCCTCGTATAGCCGGGTTGGTCTGGCTGATCCTTAAAATGTATGTCTTGCTCCAGCAGCCATCTCCGGTTTCCTACAACAACGCGTTTTCCGGCTACATAACCCTCCATCCCTCTGCCTGCCGTCTCCAGAAAATTCTGTGCTTCCGAATAGATGGATTGTTTGTCGCGGGCGGCTCGTACAATGGCTTGTGCGAGCGGATGAGCCGACTGGGAAGCTAGCGCAGCCGATATGGATAGCATATAAGCCTTATGACTGCCGTCGGCTGGATGAATGGCCGTGACCTGGGGAGAGCCTTCTGTCAACGTGCCTGTCTTATCCAAGAGGATGATATTGGTTCGCCGTAATTTTTCCAGAGAGCCGCCGTCTTTAAAGAGAACACCTCTTTGGGCTGACGAACCCGTAGCGATCAGAATGGATACCGGCGTAGCCAAGCCAAGAGCACAGGGACAGGCGATCAGCAGAACAGACAGTGCATGGCGCATGGCCGTTTCAGGAGCATCCGAAGCCTGGGAGAACCATAGCCACCCAGCATAAGTGAGCACAGCACAACCAATCATCAAAGGTACAAAATATGCCGCTATTCGGTCAACGGTTCGCTGGATGGCCGGTTTACCCTGCTGCGCAGTCTCGATCAGCCCGATCATTTGAGATAAACGGGTGCCAGCATGATTCTTATCCGCTACAATGTCCAAGCTGCCTACCAGACATCTAGTACCTGCATATACGCGATCCTCTCTTGCCTTGGCCACCGTTGTGCTTTCCCCTGTTAGCATGGATTCATCGGCATCCGCCATCCCCGACTGTACGTAACCATCCACGGAGATCCATTCGCCTTGCTTCACTCGAATACGGTCCCCAATCTGCACCTGATCTGCTGTAATCCACTCTTCCCCTTGGTTACGTGCGATTCGAACCCGCTTAACCTGAAGGGCATATAAGGAACTAAGCTGTTTCAGTGCTCGGCCTTTGGCCATCGTCTCAAGCCACTTGCCTAGTAAAACTGCCGTCATCGCCATCGCGATTGTATCAAAATATAACGTGGGATGAGTTAGGCTATGTCTCGATTCGAACATAACGAAGTGGCTGTAAAAATAAGCTGCAGAGGTGCTTAACGCAACAAGGGTATCCATATTTGCCGTACGATGGATTAGTGCCTGGTAAGCACCGTAATAGAAAGGATAACCTACACCAAACTGAAGCACAGTAGCGAGCACCCATTGGAAGACCGGCTCCATGAACAAACTCGGCGTCCAATGTGCAGGCCAGAGGGGGATATGCGCCATCATCGCCCAGATGAGCGGGACTGATAAACAAGCAGCACTGATAAACCTCATGCGGTATGCCTCTATTTCCGCCTTGTTCCCTTCCTTGGGATCAGACAGCCGATCATGCGCGCCATAGCCAAGTTTTTCGATTTTCTCCAGGATTGACTTCAATCCAATCTGCTTCGGTTCATAATGTATGGTCGCTTGTGACAAGGCGAGACTGACACGAACGGACTGAATGCCTTCCAATTTTCGAAGAACTTTTTCGATTCGGGCTGCACAAGCTGTACATGTCATTCCCGTCACATGAATTTGATGCAGCTTCACCAAGGTTGATCTCCCCCTGCTTACCGTCGTTTTCGCTTGTCCCTATATTGTATGAACATGCGCGTATAATCAGAATGATAAGGAGGAGCCATGTATATCTTTCCTATCTGCATACAATACTAGTTACAAGAAAAAAGCCGCTAGCTTAAACTGCACCCCATTTGTTAGACACTCTCTAACAGTTGGAGATGCAGTTCAGCTTGACGGCTTCTTCTATATAGATAGAATTCTATAGTGACACCTTACCTTCGTTATCCGGTTTTGATACCTGAAGCATTATTGATATCCTATGCTAGTCAACGATAGCCGGGATAACATGTTCTTTGATCAAGCTCCACCGATCCTTTGGATTGACGGAAAAAGCGGATGCAATCGCAACGACCATATCTTTTTCCGGAATACAGCAGATGATATTGCCTCCATCACCTATGGCCGAGTATGTTGATAGGCCGTCTTCTTCGCGCAACCACCACAGATAGCCATAATGGTTGGCGTTCATCGCCGTTGATTGGTCTATCCACTGCTCCGAAAGTATCGGCTGACTGTCCCATATGCCGCGGTTCAGATATAGAAATCCAAAACGAGCCATATCCTGAGGACTCAATGTAAGTCCCCACCCACCAGTAGAATGACCGGCCGGGTCTTTGACCCATCCCCTGACGTCTTTTCCGAATAACTCATCAAATCCGAATGAGCCCATGTCATAATCCGGAATTTCATTCATGCCAATCGGTTTGAACAAGTGTTCGTTTGCGAACTCGCGGGCACTTTGTCCGGTACTGCGGGAGATGATAGCCGATAGAAGATGAGCCCCGGCGGTAGAATATTTAAATGCCCCTACCCTTCCTCCTTCTCCCAGCATATCCAGTGTATACTTCACCCAGTCGGATTGCATGCACAGCTTGTCGAGCGGCTCGTGCCAGTCCTCAAATGGATAAGGTGCCGTCATTGTGAGAAGATGGCGTATCGTGATATCTCGTATTTGTCGGTCTGCAGCCTCTTGTCCATATTCGGGGAAAAAGTCCAGCACCTTCTGATCTGCATGTTGAATATAGCCTGAATGGATGGCGATGCCAATGAGAGCGGATAGAACACTTTTCGTAACCGATGCCATATGGTGCGTATCCTTCGGACCATATCCATTTGCATATTGTTCAAACGCGATAGAGCCATTTCTAACAATGACCATGCCATTGATATCAGGGTATTCTGATTGAATTATTACTTCCAGCTCCGCAAGCTTGTCTGCATTCATTCGCGAGGCTGCTGGGTCTTGGCTTTGCCAAGCTGTCGTTGGCCAGTAGGTTCTTTTCATTGAAAATACCTCACAGATTCGTTTATTAAAAACTAATAGGTTGAATCAACCATTCTGCTACTTCTTCGCCACAGGAAAGTACACCTCGGTAACCAGTTCATTGGTTGTAGATGTTTGATAGGGGTCCGTGACATATACCTCATACGGGGATTGTGTCAGCACATATTCCTCTTGTTCGATCCACTCCCGTAGTTTGGCATATACCGATGTCAGGTTCGAATAGGAGCCCTTCAAGACAGACCTCGCACAGAGACCGCCGCATAATTCTCTTGTACCCTTGACTGCTTCCTTTACCGGAAGAGCAAACTCCGTATCATTTCCTGCAGGATTGAATTCCTCGCTATGGTAAATCGTCATGGGCGTACCTGCCAAAGTCAGATTCTCCCTGGCTATCTGTTCATATAGCTTGCTGTAGTATCTTCCGTATCCCTGTACATATTCTTCCCTGCTCATCAATTGGCGCTCGTAGAGAATATTCATAGACTCTGTTTCAACAAGCTGCACTTCGATCTCATCTAAATACGCCATCACATGTATCCCCTGCTCCAGGTTCAAGATATCCTGATTCATCTGTACCAGCGTATCTTCATACCTCGTCAGCTTCTGTTGAATTTCCCTACGTTTGCGATGGAGTGCATAGCGAAGCTTCTCTTCGGATGGATGGATCTCCCCGTTAATAATTTCTTTAATTTCTTCGAGTGAAAAATGATATGATTTCAATCGGTTGATATAAAGCATTTTCTTCAATTGATGGATGGAATAATACCTGTAGCCATTGTCCGGGTTGATCTGATCCGGATGGATTAATCCGATTTCATCATAATAACGAAGCGTTTTGGTGGACACTTCGCATATTTTGGAGAACTCTCCAATCGACAGCACTGATTCACCTCTTTTCTGGTAACGACCTTTGTTCAAGACCACTATACATCTTGCCGTAAGGGCAATGTCTACAGCTATTTTTCGGGATGCGATGAGAGCCCTGCCCCAAAGGATAAACTCTCCAGCCCAGTCCTTCGTATGATGAGTTATGTAGAGAATAAGCGAGTCTCTATCCTTGAGTGATATCCTCCGGAACGGTACCCGTGACCAGCCAGTGATCGACTACCCGGTTAAATAGCCCCGGATCGGCGAGCGGTATGCCATGTCCGATACCGGGAAAGACAATTCTGTCGGCATGAACGCACAGCTTCTCTAAATCCTCCGCTGATTTCTTGAGACTGCCTCTCTCCTTCTCTCCTACCGTAATCAGTAGTTTCGTCGTTGTTTCTTGAATTGCCGGTGAGACGGCATAGGACATATTCTCCTGGAGTACCGAAACTAGCATCTCCCGGGACATTTGCAGAGATTCAGCATAGTATTGTTCAAAATGGGTTTCATCCACATACAGCGTCTTGGCCTGCAGCCCGGAGAACCATCGGTAACGTATGAGCGGATAAGTCATGCGAACTGAAGGCTCGATCCATCTGTACGCTGACGGCATCGGTCTTAACAATGCACTATTTATAATTGCGTAATTGATAAGACGCGGTTGTTGAGTTATCATCTCCACTAGAATCTGTGCCCCCAGCGAAAAGCCGAACACCACGATTTCTCTTCCGTCTGCCTTTGCCGATATCATCTCGTTGATGACCTCCGCTGTGCGGCTTATGGAAAAAGGCGGGGTGCCTGGACTGCGCCCATGACCGGGCAAATCGGGAATCAGACAATAATCGTCCTTAAAATACGAGATTTGATGGTTCCACATCCAGCCGCTCACTCCACCGCCATGCAAAAATACAATCAGTCTCTCTGCCTCGTTGTTTCCGGTTTCCTTTATGTATAGATTGTTCAGTTTGATCATCCTCCTGTTCCTGTTTTATAATTAATGTCATTAATGATTATTGGCATGAAATATAATTGCATCATTTATAGTATAACAAACAAGTGGTTGGCTCCACGAGAAAGTTCTAACTTACCTGGACTTAAGTCGAGTCCTCCATTCCCGCTGGAGACCTGTGTAAATCTCCTTCTGCGGTCCGTTCTTCCCTCTCCCTCCATCGTCTACCATGAAATGGAAACCATTTGCGATTGAGAAGGAGAGGAACGCATGAAGTCAAATAAACAAAGCAAGTCAAGAACCATCTGTATCCTGGCAGCCTCTGTGCTGTCCGCCAGCCTGCTGGCTCATCCCGCCGATATGTATGCTGATACGGCAAAACCCGCCACGGGGCAAACCGTAATACAGCACACGGGAACACCGCTACTGAGCGCCAAAGAAGTCAAGGCATTCACCGATGCCTATTTTGCCAAGCCCGAGGTTTCAGACATGCTGGCTGGTGCGCTGGTCGTAATTGTAAAAGACGACAAGGTACTGCTTAATACCGGCTACGGCTATGGCGACCTGGAAACAAAGAAAAAGATAGATCCTGATCGAACCTTGTTCCGCATGGCCTCGATATCCAAGTCGATCACTGCTACGGCGATCATGCAGCTGGTCGAAGAGGGAAGAATTGATCTGAAGCAGGATATTACCGCATATATGCCCGATATCAAAATCGTTAATAATACCGGCAAGCCGGTCACCGTAGAGCATTTATTAACTCATACCACCGGGTTTGATTATACAGACAGCAACCTCGTGCCCCCGCAGCTCCTACAGAACGACGAGATACCGCTAGCCGACTTCCTTCGGGTCAACGCACCGACTGTGGTCCGCTCACCAGGTGAAGTTTACCGGTATGATAACCTCGCCTCTTCCATGCAGGGCTATATTGTCGAGAGGGTATCGGGACTGCCTTTTGAGGAATATGTAAATACACATATTTTCTCCCCATTAAATATGAAGCAAGCTGCATTTCGGATGGATAAGAAAATCATCTCGAATCTGGCTACAGGCTACAATATCAATCGTGAACCGATCAGACCATATCCCAACATGCCTACAATCGCGCCTGAGGGCGGCATGTTCGCCACGGGCACCGATATGGCCAATTTCATTAGAGCTCACTTAAATAAAGACCAATTCGGGTCCTCCCGCATCCTCAAGGAAGAAACCATGCACTTAATGCATCAGACTCATGTTGATGCAGCCGGCATTCCCTTGATGTCGTATGGCTTCGAGTCATTTTTGCACAGCAGCCACAACGGTCAGACCGTCATTGGCAAGGGTGGCGACTTGAACGGCTACCATTCCTGGCTGTGGCTGCTCCCCGACCAGAACGTTGGAGGTATGATCGTTGTAAACAGCGATGCTAGCATTCCGATCCGTGAAGGCTTTTTCACCGCTTTCATGAACCATTTCTATCCGCAGAAGCAGGTACAGCAGAACAACTTTTCTCTCAGTCAGGAACAGCTCAATAACTTTGAAGGGTTCTATAGAAGTTTGAGGACACCAATAATAACGACACAAGTCAAGGCTATTCCAGATGGGTTATCAGTCTTGGATGCTCAGGGTGAACATAAGCTCACGCCAGTGGGTCCTCTGCTCTTCGTTGATGAAAAGGGTACTCCGGCTGCATTCAAGCAGGATGATACAGGTGAAGTAGCTTATATGTATTATACAGCGATGGATAGCATGTCTGAGAAGCTGGCGAAACCCGCCCCATACAATGACGTTACCGAAGAGAATCCATATGCCAAGGAAATTTACTTCGTCTCGTCCCTCAAGGCTTTCGGAGATCAAGAGTCATCCAATTTCCGACCGGATGAACCGATCACGCGGGCAGAGTTTGTCAGTGTGATCAGCCGTCTGGCTGGCATCAAGCCAAATTCGAATATAAGCTCGTTCAACGATTTGCAAAGGCACCCACTCGCTGGTTATGTGCAGAACGTGGTGGATATGGGCGCTGTCACCGGCACGGCGTCCCAAAACTTCGAGCCAGATCGGCCGATCACGCGCCAAGAAGCTGCGGCCATCATATGGCGGGCAGCACACAATATGCTAGGAGCAGAAGCGGTTCCGGCAAAATTGAGCTCGCAACCGGCTGTCTGGGCGGATGAAGCCGTTCAATTTATGGTCGGTGCCGGCTTGCATGGCCCTGATGTAACAATTGATGCGAACGGGGCCGCAGATTACCGGCCGTCCGACAAACTTCTGCGTAAGGAAGCTGCAGCGATCTATGCAAAACTGATTCAGCAATCCCTTGTTCGTTAATCCCAGGAATTAGCCTAAAGCAACATCTTGCTAATGAATAAAGATATCACGATATGAGTGCAGCGGCTGCGATGGATTTCAGCTCCCCCCTCTTTTCATCATTCATACATGACAAGAAGACACCCCAAGCCGGGGTGTCTTCTTGTCATCTCAGGTAATTATTCACCATTACATTTATTCCAATCTGAAGTTCCCGGAGCCTGTGCGAACCTTCAGCACCGCTTCGCCGCTTCCGAACGTTCCCTTCAGTTTGTTTCTGTCTTCGTTCTTTAACTCATATTGTATTCCGTCCCACTGGATTTTCCCCCCGCCAGAGCTTCCCTGATAATCAACCTTCAGGGAAGTTGGCTCTTGCTCTAAATCAATGGTCACATTCCCGCTACCAACCTGCAGATCGGTATCATAAATCAAGCGCTCAGCTTCCAAACGAATGTTTCCCGAACCTGTCTTTCCTTGGACTGCCGACTCCCCGTCCTTTAGTTCAACATTGCCGCTTCCATTTTGAAAGCTCAGCGTAGTGGCATGATAACGTTCTGCCGATATATTGCCGGACCCTGATGTTAACTTCAATGATTCAGCTTCCATATCTGCGACTTTGATCCGTCCACTGCTGGTATGCGCTGTCAGTGATCCAGCTTTCACATCCTGTATATCCATATTGCCACTGGACAACTTTACTGAAACCGTATCACCGCGTAAACCATCGATTTCAATATTGCCGCTTCCACTCCTGATCTCTGCATCCTTCCATTGCTTTTCCGGCAGCTCCACCGTTAACTCGAGATCCGTAATACGAATTCCAAACTGAATTCCCTCAGGCATATCAATTCCGACCACCAGCGTATCGCCGGTTGCTTCAGCCTTCAATCTCACCTGATCTGCATTCGTCTTGCTTACTTTTCCGTCTAAGCGGACCTTAATATCATCTGAGTTTCCTTTAATGATGGCAATATTACTGCTTCCAGTGTCTACCTTCAACGCCTGGACATCATTCGCTGCCCATGTTTTCTCTTCATTAATTTTCTTCGATTCCCATGAGAATCCGAATTGAACATCCGAAAAAATGTTCCACGGATTCATCATAAGCAGCAGTAGCACTACACCGGCCACCACAATCCATACACCTGTTTTTTTCTTCATATCGAGTCTCTCATTCCCTCCACGGTCCTTTTTAACGATCTCCTTAATGCCAAATCTTTGAAGTCCAGAAATAGTATAGCATTCCTTAGGAAAATGAACATTGGACCCGCGGATGAATTAGAGACCTCGACCTGAGTCCAGTATGACTGGGCAGGAAATATACTCTCATTCGCACGTATGCATATGTATATCCTTGTTCCTAGTCAGCGGATCTGAATGACAAAAGAACAGCCAGTCCGCATCCGGCTGGCTGTTCTGCTCTTTATCCCAACGCCACATCGAGAATCATCATCAATACGAAACCAAACATCAGGCTCATCGAAGCCAAATCCTTGTTGCCTTTCTCTTGCGAGCTCGGAATTACCTCTTCGGCAACAACGAAGATCATGGCACCGGCCGCAAAACTCAATGCGTAAGGCAGCATGGGTTCTATAAAGGCGACGGCTACTGCGCCGATAACAGCGGCAATCGGTTCAACCATCCCCGAGAACTGTCCATAGAAGAAACTTTTTCGCTGAGACATTCCGTCTCCTCGCAGTGGCATGGAAACTGCTACGCCTTCCGGGAAATTCTGAATGCCGATCCCCAAAGCCAGCGTCAGAGCGCCCACCAGCGAAGCTTCGGTTCCTCCATTGGCCAGTGCACCAAACGCAATCCCGACCGCTAGTCCTTCAGGAATGTTGTGGAGGGTAATGGCAAGTACCAGCAGCGTACTCCGTTTTCTTGCTTTTGGATTGTATCCTTCCGCTCCACCAATCGGAGAATTGGGATGAAGATGAGGCAATACCTTATCGATACCCCATATAAAGACCCCACCTAATAAAAATCCGAAGGCTGCGGGAAACCAGTTCCCGATCGCATTGCCTTCCGACATTTCGATAGCTGGTGCCAGTAAGGACCAGTAACTCGCCGCAATCATGACACCACCAGCAAAACCCAACATACTATCCAGCAGGCGCTGATTTAAAGTTCTTGTCACAAACACAAGAGCCGCCCCTAACGCCGTCATGCCCCAAGTAAACAAGGTGGCTAGTAATGCTTGGATAATGGGATTGAAATTCATAAAGAAATCGACCATTACACAAGAACTCCTTTTAGTTAAAAAGTATGATACCGATACGTTCTCCTATGTTGTGCCTTGCATAATTCTAGCCGTGATCTAGAGAGCGATCTAGTGTTTATGTACCCGCGAGAGTTCATTCTAATTACAGTCAGTGCAAATTATTATATCATAATATGCAATAATGTTAGTATCGAAATACGGGGCTATGAATTTATGGCAATCCGCATTAGCGTGGCAAGCAACCTTGTTTATGGGCATACAATCATGGGAATTCTGTGCCTTGTGGTTTGTTCATGAGGTCCGCCATCATCCTATAACTGAACGATAGCCCGTTCGACTGCAACAGCGACTGCTTGGGACCTGGAGTTCACTCCAAGTTTGTTATAAATGTTCGTCAAATGAGCTTTGACCGTACGCTCGGATATCCCCATATCGCCGGCTATTTCTTTGCTTCGATAACCGAGCGCAATGGCCCGTAGAACGATTCGCTCTTTCTCGGAGAGCACCGTTTGATCTGAAGACGAAGCAAGTGCCTCTTCGCGTTTGTTCCTTGCAGCGAATACTCTTGCCATAATTTCAGGCTGCAGCAACGTGTCGCCGCGAACCGCGGACTCTATCGTGCGGAATAAATGATCTCTGCCGGTATCTTTCAAGAGATATCCTTTGGCCCCCAATTCCAGTCCGCTTATCATCAGTTCATCTTCATTATATGTCGTCAATATAACGACAGGGATGTCGATGTTCCTTTTATTTAATTCCTCCATGGTCTCTAATCCGCTCATTTTAGGCATATTTAAGTCCATAAGAATGACGTCTGGGGTTAGCGACTCCAATAATCTCAGGGCCTCCTCACCGTTTTCCGCTTCTCCGAGAACATGGAAATTATCATTCGTCTCAATAATGAATTTTAGCCCTTCCCTTACCACAAGATGATCATCGGCGATAAGCACGTTATATGCCATCAGAGCTCTCTCCCTTCTCATCAGATGTATCAATTTTAATTAAAGTTCCGCGAGGGATGTTGTTGGTTATAATAAACGATCCTCCCAAGATGCGTACTCGCTCCTTTATACCGATTAGTCCGTAATGCCCAGACATGGAGCCCTTTTGATTCGAAGTCATGCCTTTCCCATCATCTTTTATTTCAAGATTCATAATCTCGGCCTCTATGCGGATGTACATCCAGACATGACTGGCTTCAGCATGACGGGCTACGTTGGTTAAACATTCGCCTATAATATAAAGTCCATGCTCCATCATCAACTTGGGGATGCTCCCATTTATGCTCATATCAAGAAATACTTGAATGCCGGTCGCATTCTGGAACCTCTCTATTTCGTCTCGAATGGCATCTGAGAAATCGACCGTCGCGAACGTTTTTGAACGAAGATTATCAATGGCCAATCTTGCTCCCGATAACGTTTTCTTTGCATGAATCATGGAATGCTGGACGATTTCTTGAGCCCGTTTAGAATTGCCTTTCGTCAAATGTGCGTCGACCGCATCCAGCTGCATGATGATACCAGCCAGACCTTGTGCCAGCGTATCATGCAAATCCCTGGCCATTCTTTGACGTTCATTAGCCAATGTCAATTCCTCAACCTTGCGATGTGCACGCTCTAGATCTTCAAGAAAAGTTTGTGTGCATTTCCGAGCATGAACTTGCTTTAAAAATAAATCCGCAAAAGAAACGAAAATGACGGTCATCATTACGTACAAAATCGACATTAAAATCAACAATTCAAATTGTCCCATAATGAAGAAAGTCGATAGGAATAACACATAGTAGAAAACGGACAGCATGACCATTTTGATTCTTTGAAAGTAGACCCCGACGCTTTGGCCAGTTAACACGGGATACATCCCGAGCAATAGCATGAAAGTTGCCTGATCCATGATAAGCGAACATCCCAGAATTATGAGACCTTGAATCATGAAATAGATCCAAGGATGTTTTTCAGTTAGAGATGAGAAGTGCCAAATTAATGAGGCGTGGAGCAGCATCAATCCCGAAAAGAAGGTCAAAGAAATAATCGACGGATCGTGCAGAACCTGTACAATCATGGATATGAAATAAACGAAAAAAACCCAAGTCATGCTCGGGACTCTGGCATTAAACATGGCATCGGGTAAGTTGTTATCTCGATTTTTTGGCGACCACCGCTTGAACTCGTTCCCCGTTTCCATGAGTTCTCCCCTTTCGTTCACCTATTATAACAACAATTACAATTTTCAATTGTATTTTCTATTATACCTTTTAGGGCGTGTATGCAAACCTAAGCGAGCCAGACCATAATTGATGCCAGCGTTAAAAAAGCCTTGAATGAGCTTGCTANCGTATTTCATATCGTCTCATCATACTTATTAATTACCCAAATTATAGGGTCACAGTTTGCATACAGGCCCTAGTAAACATGAAAAAATCGTACTTAAGGGCAGAGACTCTTACGTACGATCGGGCAAAATGTAAAACGGATTTTAGTTTTGAGCTCACGAGGCGATTTCTTTTTTGCTCTTCGGTTCTTTCTCAATGGACTCGCCTTCAACATCGATATTTGGTAATATGCGTCCAAGCCATTTCGGCAGATACCATGCCGAGCGTCCCATAAGGGTCATGACCGCTGGCACGATCGTCAGCCTTACGATAAATGCATCGAACAATATGCCGAAAGCTAATGCCAAGCCCATTGATTTAATCATGACATCTTCGACGAAGATAAAACTTGCGAACACGGCAATCATGATGAGACCAGCGGCCGTTACAACGCTGCCGCTATTTTTAAGCCCGGAGAGTACGGCATTTTTCGCATTTCCCGAATGGTTAAATTCTTCGCGCATGCGACTGACCAGAAACACTTCATAATCCATGGCCAAGCCGAATAGTATGCCTGCAGTCAGAATGGGCAAGAAGTTTAATACAGGGCCGGCTGCAGGAATATCGAAAAACTTGGCCAGGTTACCGTCCTGAACGACAAAAACCACGAATCCGAGTGTTGCCGTAAGCGTAAGGAGATAACCTAGCACGGCTTTGATCGGAACTAAGACGGACCGGAATACCATCATAAGTAGAATCAAAGCCAGTCCCACAATCAGAACTGCAAATCTAGGCAAAGCCTCATTTAATTTCTCAGATATATCGATATTCACAGCCGTTGCACCCGTAACCATAACCTCAACTTGATCCTGTTGCTTAATTGTGGCCGCCTTATCGCGGATCGAATGAACCAATTCGGTTGTTTTCTCACTTTTCGGATCGGTTCCAGGGATGATCGTTACCATGGCTACTTTGCCCGTTGCGTTCGAGACCGGCGGAGTTGCCATTGCCACATTCGGCAGCTCGCTTAGATTCTTCCCTACCTTAGCAAATGTCTCTTGTGCGTCATCTATTGACTCTGCTTTAAGAATAATAGCGAGCGGTCCGTTCATACCAGGCCCAAACCCTTCCGCTATCAAATCATAACCGCGGCGTTCCGTTGTTTCGATTGATTTTGAACCTTTATCCGGAAGGCCCGTTTGCAAATGCAGTGCAGGCAGACTTATGGCTCCTAACAGCAAAATGCCTGCAAGTGCGATAGGTAATGGATACTTCGTTATCGTTCGTCCCCACCGATTCGATTGTTCGATGACTTTAGGGGGATCCTGAATGGAAGCCGTTTTCGACTTCGGACGAATCCGTTCACCCGCAAATCCAAGAAGCGCAGGAACGACGAGGACGGAAATTATTACGGCCACAAGTACCGTGAATGCTCCCGCTACGCCCATTACCGTGATGAACGGAATTCCCGTTACGGATAATCCGGCAAGTGCTATAATAACCGTCAATCCGGCGAAAATAACAGCGCTGCCGGCGGTAGCATTTGCATGCGCAATGGACTCCTCAACACCTTTACCTTCCACAAGATTTTGTCTGTATCTCGAAATAATGAATAAGCCATAGTCAATTCCGACGGCTAATCCAAGCATGATGGCAAGTATTAAAGAGAACGACGCCATTTCGATAAAATTAGAAGCAATAATGACGGACATGACGCCTATTCCAAGTCCGATTACGGCTGTTAGTATAGGCAGCCCGGCTGCGAGCAAGGATGTGAATGTAATGGCCAGGATCATAAATGCGGCAATAATGCCAATGATCTCGGAGATTCCGCCTATTTCAAGTCCGGAGAGTTCGACGCTTCCTCCGAGTTCAGCCTGTAAGCCCTCTTTACGTGCTTTCTCTACACTTTCCAACACGAGCTCTTTAGATGCATCCGTGACTTGCAAAGCCTCTGATTTGTACGTGATTACCGCATATCCAATCTCTTTTTTATAACTGATTGTACCTGCCTCGTATGGGCTTACGATCGATGCAATCTCTGAGTCTTTAGATATGGACTTAAGCGTCTTGGCGATCATTTTTTGCGTTGATTCCGATTCCAGCGTTTGACCGTCAGGAGCCTTGAAAATCACTTGAATCGTCCCGCCTTCAGTACCTTCTCCTTGCGAAAATTCTTCTTTTAATACTTTCATCGCTTCCTCGGATTTTGTGCCAGGAATGGTCATTTCACCGTTTAAATGGACACCCATGCCGAGACCAACTGAAACGGCGATGATGAGAACCGCTAAACTTCCGGACAAGACCTTCTTTCTGTTTTGAGCAGCTAAAATTCCAAGTTTATACAAAAATGCTGCCAAACGTAATCACCTTCCTCTATTAGCAAGAATAACTGTCATTATAACGTCCGTGCAGTGGTTTGAAATCGTACATATGGGCATTCGCAGGATGTACTTTTGGGCATGTAATGTCCGATTTATTTAATTTTCTGTGATTTAACACTCACCTTTTGGTAAGTACCTGTACTAAAAGTGCATACTTACAAAATTGCAGTTCGAACTTTATACTCAAGGAAATCAATCATGCTCAAGGAGGACATATCATTGAAAACACTTGTTATCGTAACGCATCCAAGTCTGGAAACCTCGGTCATAAATAAGCGCTGGGTCGAGGAACTCCAAAAATATCCGGAGCGGTATACGGTTCACGAATTGCATAAGGTTTACCCAGACGGAAAAATTGATGTGCAAAAAGAACAACAGCTCATTGAATCGCATAGCCATCTTGTTTTGCAGTTTCCTATCTATTGGTTTAATTGTCCCCCTCTCCTCAAGAAATGGCTTGACGATGTTTTTGCTTATGGTTGGGCTTATGGTTCAAAAGGAGGCGATAAATTAAAGAATCGCAAAGTGGCTTTAGCTGTATCCGCCGGAATTAAAAAAGAAGATTATCGGGAAGACGGAAGGTATCGCTACACGCTTGCACAGATACTAGCACCATTTGAAACAACCTTCCTCTACTGCGACGCAGATTATCGTTCGTTCTTTGCCTTTTACGGGCAGGAAGCTGCTCCTGGCGGGAACACGCCTGACATGGACCTATCGCCTCCTGATAGCGCACTGGATATAAGTGCACGAGATTATTTGAAGTTCATAGACAACCTGTGATGAGTGAACAGAATGAAACCGTTAAAAAAAGAAGTATTTCCTGGTTAAGGAAATACTTCTTTGGATAGAACAACCTCACACTTTCCGCTGTACAGCTTCCAGAGCCGGCAAACTGTTTTTCTCTCCCCATTCGCACATCATATGTAACACAGGAATGAGGGATAGCCCGCGTTCTGATAAGGTGTATTCGACTTTTGGAGGGACCTGCGGATATTCCGTGCGAACGATTAACTCATCTGCCTCCAGCTCCTTTAACATGATGCTTAGTGTTTTAAAGGATATGGAACCAATGCTTCGCTTCAGTTCATTATGCCGCATCACCTTATTTTCAGCCAGCCAATACAAGATGATCATTTTATATTTACCGCCGATCAAGGATAATGTATAACCAAAGCCGGTGTCTTGGGGATTCACACCAGTCGGAACACAGGTTTCAGTTTCGCGCATAGGTCACACTCTCCTTCGAATCTTTTCCAATTATCATGTACTGACCATCTTACATAATAACCGTAGCAGATCGCAAGGAGATCTGAAGAACGACAAATCACGGTGTTATGATGATGTTCCCGCCCAGACGTCTTTTACATATTGTCCAGACGCCTCCAATCCGGATAGCCAGGCGGCTGCTTGTTCCTCATCCACGCCATGTCGCTCCTGATAGGATTGAATCAGTGTTTGTTCCACATCCGGCGCCATACGCGATCCATCGCCGCAAATATACATTCGCGCTCCTGACTCCAGCAGTGATAGCAATAATTCGCCGTCTTGTGTCATTAAGTGCTGAACATAGCATTTCTCTACACCGTCAACCCTCGAAAACGCCGTGTGCAAAGTCACCAGACCTTCCCGCTCCGCCTGCTCAAACTCCTCGTGGTAAAGATAGTCATGTTCCGGATTCCGGCAGCCGAAGTACAAATGCGCAGCACCCAGCTCCTGACCAGAATTCTGAAGCGCTTGTCTTGCCTGGATGAATCCTCTGAAGGGAGCCACGCCTGTACCCGGTCCGATCATGATGATTGGTGTTGCCGGATCTTCCGGCAGCGCAAAGCCCGACTCCGGAGTACGAATGAACATCAGAACCTCTGCACCTGTCTTTAATTGCTCCAAATAGTTGGAAGCCACACCTCTGTATTCCCCATGGCCGCTCCATGCTTGTCCTCGAACAACACTGACCGTGATGCTTGCCGTATGACGGCTAACCTTCGGAGAACTGGAAATCGAATAGTATCTTGGCTTCAATGGAGGCAGGAGCTCAAGGAAACGTTCAAACGGGAGCTCGCAAGCCTCATATCGCTCCAGCAGGTCGAGCATGGTGATCCGTTTGGCCCGTACTTCAGCCTGATAGGTCGCTTCCTCAAGCAAATCTTGAAGCTCCTTAGCATGTGGCGGGCATACCGTATAGGCAGCCATCTCCCGGATCTGCGCTCTTGTGGCAGGCTCCTGCAGCTCCACGCTGCGGGACAGCAGGTCATCCAGACGCACAGGAATGCCTGTCGGTAAATGCGCACTGCTTCTTCCTTCAGCAGACAAGATCAGGTTCGCTCCCGCGTCCAGTTTGAATCTTCGGAGAACACGCTGCACCAGCTCCACCGGATTAATGGGAAGCACCCCCAGATGATCTCCTTCATGATAATCCGTTCCAGCGGGTAGCGCGATTTCGATATGCTGCGTGATCCTTCCGCTATCCGTATGCTGCAGATTGCGTGTGTGAACCACGTGCCCTGTGACGGCTTGATAAGTTTCTGCCAGGGGCACGGCGGCGGCTCCTTGGACGAACTGGATGGACACGGCACTGCGCTTCGGCTCTTTGATAGAAGTCATAGGCAGTCCTAGTGATTGCATCAGATCCGGCCATAAATGCTCGGTCCATTCATCGACTTCACGCTCAAAATCGCCGCTGGCATCACTCTCACCACGCGTGAGTAATCGCTTCGCTCCTTTGGCAGCAAGCTGTTCGTCTATCCAGCGGGGAATCCGCTGATAGGTGCTGGCCCAGTTGTGATCCCCGCAGCCGAATACGGCATATTTCACACCCTGGATTTCCGATTCATCGGCCTTTTCAAGCCATTCTGTAAATGCTCTTGCATTGGAAGGCGGCTGTCCATTGTACGAGGCGCTGACTATAATAACAACGCCCTCTTTCGGAAGCTTTCCGGCATAATCATCCAATGTGCCTACCTGGCTGTCGAACCCTTGCTGCATTGCAGCATCTGCGACCTCGCGGGCAATTCCCTCAGCCGTACCTAGGTTGGATCCGTATAGAGCAAGCAGTGGTGTATGATGGGCATCAGCCACAGCCGTATTGGACGCCGAGGCGTTTGTCTTCTTCTCCGGATCGGATAACTGCGCCTTCCCTCCTCCAGAGACCAAGAGTGCTGTTCCCTCTTGACGGTTTCGAACTTGAATATGGAATCCTTCCGGTTTTAAAGTGAGCGTTTCCTTAACCTTCAGCTCATACGGCGGATTTTCGATCAAATCAAAATATTTGAGCACCAATCCAAGCACCAAGGTTGCCTCCTGCAGCGCAAACTGCTGTCCGATGCATGCTCGCTGTCCGTTGCCAAAAGGTTTGTAAGCATCATGCGGTACCTTGCTAGGATCTTCAAAACGTTCCGGTCTGAACGTCTCCACATCGTCTCCCCACACACGGGTGTCTCTATGCAGTCCAGGAATCAGAACCGTTACACTGTCGCCTTTCTTAATCGGAACATTTCCACCAATTAGCGTATCCTCCTTAGCATACAGCGAGAAGGCAGGCGCAGTTGGCCATAATCGCAGTGACTCGCTCAGAACCATACGGACGTATTTGAGCTCCCGCACCTGGTTGTACGTCGGCACAGGATCTTTCAGGATGCGGTCTACCTCGCTTACCGCTTTTTGCAATTTATCCGGATTTTTCATCAAGAAATAGATGGCAAAAGACAGCAAACCGCTTGTCGTCTCATGCCCGGCGATCAGAAAAGTAATCATCTGGTACCTTATATTCTCCTGATCCAGACCCTCCCCTGTATCAGGATCAACGCCTTCCAGCATATGCGCGAGCAAATCTCCTTCATCGCCGCCATGCTTCTTGCGGTCCTGAATGAGCTCATCAACAAGTGAGAACATACTCTGGACATCTTCCTGAAACTGCCGCTTCTTTTTAAGCATAAACATGTCTTGAATGCCCAGTCGGTGGAGCTGGTTCATGCCTTCATCCAGGGCTCGCACCATGCTGTCAATAAACGGATGATTGTCTTCCCGGTAGAAGCTGTTAAACCGGTAATTAAATCCGCACAGGCCGATGGTATCCAGCGTTAGCCGCGTCATGTCAGCAGGAACGTCAACGGTTTCGTCGGGGTTAAGCCGGGCCCATTTCTGGATAAGCTGCATGGCGATATCGACCATTTTGGTGTGGTAGCCTTGCATCGCCCGCTGACTAAAGCTGGAGAGCAGAATATTATGTGCTTTTTTCCAGTTGGGCTCATGTGTGGCGCTCGTAAACAATCCGTCTCCTGCAAAAGGCCGTACATTCTGGAGCGGCGCCCAGACTCGTTTATCAAACCGCTTCTCATCACAAGCGTCTTTCACATATTCATAGCCGGATGCATACAGCTCCTTACGTCCACCAGGATACTGAAACTGAAAGATTGGACCAAGTTCTGAAGCAACCTTCACAAGCGATTGGACCGGAGCTGCTGAATCCAGCAGCGGTAAATTGCCCAGCGGACCGTAGGTTTTAGGTTGAGGCACTGCCTTATTCTGTGTCATGATATCTCCCTCCATAATCCTATAATCTCTTAAAGTTTGTCCCATTGAGACATGATGGATCTCGATACAGAACCAAGTGACCAATAACGTAATATGGTCATTTTTTGTTAAAAAAGGAGGACTCGACGCTGCATCGTTCGTTTTCACTTACAATGACTGTCTGATCCTATCTTTACCCTATCATGACATGGATAATCCGCACATCTGCCGGAGGTCCGTAAAATCATCTAGGTCCACTGATATTCGCTTATAACTTTTCAACCAGGATTCATTCCATTTTTAAAACTTTAGGACTAAGAATTCATAAAAAACGGAATTTTTTCTGTAAATGTTCACAGAATGTTCACTTACGAGAGACTTTCCCCGATCTCTATAATGACTAAGGTAACTAGAAAGGATGATGAAATTGCCAGCAACAAAGAAAGAACATATTTATTTCGGGTTGATGATGTGCACGGGAATGGTCATTTTCATGACAATTTACAATCTAATCACAAACGGATTAATTGGAAAGATATCGTTCATGGCCATACTCATGCAATTAATATTGGGCTTTGTAATAGCCTTCTTGCTGGAATCGTTTGTTGTGGGACCCGTAGCAAAGAAAATCGTATTTTCCCTATTGCGTAATAAATCCAGCAAGATCCCTATGGTTGTGTTGATGGCGCTATGTATGGTGATCGGCATGGTTACCTTTATGTCCATGTACGGACTGGCTTCCGCTTACCATGCAAACAGCATTGCTGGAGACTCTTTGTTTAGTAATTACTTCTCCATATTCCTGAAAAATTTTATTTTTGCCCTGCCGCTTCAGCTTCTCATTATAGGACCGACAGTTCGACTTATATTCGGCAAGATCAAGGCGAACCAAGTGAACAAATCAATATCTACTGTATAACAGGTTGGACTACCGCCATCTCAACGATAAAAGCCGCGAAAATTTCGCGGCTTTCATCATACTACAGTTTCTGTTTGTCCACATGCTACATATGGCCTCGATATCAAAAGTCTGCCCTTGAATGATCGGTTTGTACCAAATCCGATTGTGCCGTATTTACCTCAACTCTCTCCGAGCGCCGAACGAATATCATATTCATGGATGTCGATATCGAGTGGCAAACCAAGCGCCAGCTTCGCCAATTGACTACCGATAAATGGACCCATCGTCAGTCCGGACGCCCCGAGTCCGTTAGCCGTAATAAGGCCTTCCCAATCAGGGACAGCACCTATAACCGGAAGAAATCCGGGTGTAAACGGACGAAAACCCACGCGTACCTCCTGAAATGTGCAGTCTGCCAAGCCAGGTGCCAAGGCCAATCCTTTATTCAGGATTTCCTGCATGCCGCCGGCAGTTATTCTCGTATCGTAGCCTTCGACTTCATTTTCGTGAGTCGCTCCGATCACAATCTTCTGTTTATCAAAAGAGAGTAAATATTGATCCGATGGCGGCA
The DNA here is from genome assembly GCF_001277345.1 of Paenibacillus solani. Lineage (GTDB taxonomy): Bacteria > Bacillota > Bacilli > Paenibacillales > Paenibacillaceae > Paenibacillus_AQ > Paenibacillus_AQ solani. Next base: position 1,811,693 of record NZ_LIUT01000001.1, on the reverse strand, counting down.
TGACGACCGGCCAGATGCCTGTATTTTGCTGCTCAGCCGCCTGCACATGCATGATTTGCGCTTTTTGAAAACGAACCTGAAAATGAATGCCTAGTGGCTGTAGCAGTTGATTAGCCCATGCACCAGCACAAACAATGACTTCATCTGCCGCAAAGCTACTTGCTCCGACAGCTGCTCCGGTTACGCGATTAGCTTGATATAACAATGCGGCATCCCCGTTTATAAGCTTTGCCCCGTTCCTCTGAGCGGACCGGATCAGCGCATCGCGCAGTGCACGACCATCGACACGGGCGGCGCCGCTAATGTGAACGGAATGATAGCCATCTCGGAGCAATGGGAAATGCTCATGGGTTTCTTCCTCATTCAGCCGGGTTATCTCACCGATTTCCGGAGCATCCGCTTTTCTGTTATGAGCCCGTTCCTCCATCTTGCGGATTTTATCCAAATCCTCGTGGATGCTAAGAGCCCCGACTTGTGCGTAGCCTGTTTCTGCCTCGCCTTCGCTGATGAGTTCTTTCACTAACTCAGGGTAATAACGCGCGCCGGCCTTGGCTAATTGGTACCAAGCCTGATTCCGTCTTTGCGATAGCCAGGGGCAGATGATGCCTGCCGCGGCATCCGTAGCCTGTCCTTTATCATTGCGGTCTATAATAAGCACTTCGGCTCCCATTTTGGCTAACTGATAAGCAGTCGATGCCCCAAGTATTCCCGAACCAATAACGATCACGTTCTTCATGCATGACATTCCTTTCCTTAAATCACTGTATCCATTATAGCGAATGCAGGGAAAAAGTATAACACAAACGAACATACAAAAAAGCCGCCAAATAGGCGACTTCACATCCATTTGATCAATGGTTTTTCTTACGGACCGGTTATTATTATTTTTCCATGACAGCAAAGTAATTTTCCTCATAATCTGCGAAATTGAAAACTCTTCCAGAAGGCAAATTCACCACTTCGCCCACGGTGATATTATGGCTGGTCAAATGGCTGTGCAGCGCATCGAAATTTTCCGTAATAAACATTAAAGAAGGTGTGCCCAAATGTAATCCCGGCGACATTTTGGCTACTAGCTCCTTATCGTGCAGAATGATGCTTGTTTCTACTTCCTTCGAAGGAGCAATTTCTATCCATCTCATTTCACCGTTATTCTCTTCTGCTATGACTTGAAATCCTACCACTTCAGTCCAAAACTTCACGGCTTGATCCTGATTCTTCACGTACACCATGATTTGACCAATTTTGCTAATCATCGATTGTTACACTCCCTCGTATAAGTAAATTAAACGTCAAAACCAGCTTGCTTCTAAGACTTCCTTTTCTCTTCAGATCATAGCATGCCAGATGCAAGTATATTTCTTATCAATTGCTAATGTAGGTCAAATATTGGTTGAATTTCGCAATTTAGCAAAATGTAAAAAGAAGTGCCCGTCAAGATATTTTGCGGGCACTTCTTCACTTGCTCCAAAATTGGTAGTCTAGTGAATTATTTAATAGGGATACTCACCTCAAGATCTTTCAAGTAATTTTTGACGATCTCTCCGTTCTTATCCATTTTGAATTCGCCTGATGCTGCATTGGGATCTTTGAATTCAGGCGTGAACGGCTTCATGATAATCGATTTTGCGCTCGCATCCGGAGTCTCCAGAATAAAGTCGTAATAGAAATCACCGTTCTTGTTGTTCTCATCGGTGCCTCTTCCCGATATTCGCTCCAGTTCATTACCTTGATCATCAAAGAAATCATACAGGATCGTTGAATTATGTCCGCCCTTCAGAACGAACTGAATTCGGGTGGAGTGAGCTGTTGAATGAACCTGCTTTAGCGTCAAGCGGAGATCACCCATTTTTTTAGTTATGTTAGGCTGAAGAATAACCGGTTTGTTCATCACTTTTTGAATCGGAATCTCCAAGGTGAACGGTTTTTGAACACCTTCCAGATCTATTTTAGCCGTTAACTTGAACTTATCAGGAAAAGCTTCAAGGTTGCCTCCAAGCAGGGATGCATCGCTCAGTATTATAACCGCATGATTCGGATCTGTACCCGGTGATGTGCTTACGCTTGGTCTTTTTGCCAAATCCCCTCCCCCATATTCGTGTATGGATTTGCCGTCAATGAAGACGTCCATTTGGCGGATAGAACCTTTATCGTGGACATACTCACCCATCTGCTCATCCCACTGGCCTCCTGTTAAACTGCCGGCAAGTTCTTTACCGCTTCGCTTTAGTTCAACCTTAACATGGTTTCCGTCGTAAAATGCTTTGGACACTGCAAGGGTAATCCCTTGTTGGGTATCGCTAGCTGCCTTGAATTCGTCTTGGAGCAAGCTCTTTGACGCTTGAGGCTTAGTTGCCGTTATACTCGCCGCTTGAGCAGTTCCCCAAACGACTCCACCCAAAATCATACCTGTCAGTGCCACGGAACTCATTACTTTATATATTGTTTTCATGTTTTTTCCTCCTAAAATTGGTTTCTTCAGAACTATTTGACCGAAACGTCATACAGCTTATCCAAACCGAGATGATCCACTGGAATGGAAATTTCCAATTCCTTCAGGTACGTCTTGACGACTTCTCCCTTACTATCGACTTTATACAAGCCGCCATTAGCAGCGGGATCTTGAAAGACGGGCAGGAATGGCTTGATCGTTATGGAATCTGGCGTTTCTTCAAACCGGTCAAACATCAACTCCAGCCGCTGCTGTTGTTGTCGATCATCCTTGTAGACTCCCTTCCCGGAGATCCTGCCGAGTTCTCTTCCCCGATCATCCCAAACCTCAAACAGCAGATTATGGTCACCAAGCTTCCCGGACTTTTCCATCCGTTCGAGATTCACGATGAGATTTGTTGTGATTGGAGTAAATTTCAGTTGCTCCAGCGAAATTTGAAGTCCGTTCCATTCTCTTGTTTCTCCAGACGAGACCGTAATTTGATCTGTATTTTTCCGAACAGGTACATTAAAGATATAAGGGGCATCAATTCCTTCAAGCGTAATTTTGGCCGTTAACTGGAATTGATCCGGCAAGGATTGATTATGATTTTCTGAATGTGAAAATCCTATAAGTTCGTACAGTACGACGTTAGGATCCGAGGTCGGCTTACCAATCAGACCCGGTTTATCACTCAGGCTGGGATCATGGATCGAGGTGCCGTCTATGAGCATCTCAACATCGGTGATGGCTCCTCTTTGAAATCGATGCGATGTGCCCTTGCCCTCATTAATAACTTCCACATCCGTTATCCCCCCGGTAAATCCTTCACCCTCCCGCTTCACGGCTAAGGACAAACGAGTCCCGTCATATACAACCTGCGGTATTCGAATGGTCACACCTTCATGCGTTACGCTAGCGTTCGGTTCAGCTGCCAACCCCCGCTCCCCCGCTGTTTGAAGCCCCAAATCATCGGCTAACCTGAAAATACTGCTGATCAGCGGAATTTTTTTTAGCGATTCTGCCATTGCCGGTGAAACGTAAGCACTGCTTATCACCGCTATCATGGCCGTCGCGGCTGTAGCTGCTACCATTCTGCGTATCTTAGTGGAACGCTGTTGCTGATTCGATCTCGTTGACATCGGAAGATCTGTCAGAGAAGCGTAAACCTCATCCTGATGGCGGCGAATCATATCCGGAACCTCGCTCCGTGGCCCCTTTCCTATCTCCCGCAGTTCTTTATCCAAGTCAAAAGGATTCATAGGCCAGCTTCCCCTTCCGATTTTGTTTTATCTGATCAAACAATATTCCCCGCGCTCTGTGAAGACGTGCCCTTACAGCTCCATCCGTAATATCAAGCACGCTTGCGATTTCCTTAATGGGCAAATCCTGAAAATAGAACAAGTGTATAACGATTCGAAGCGATTCATCTAAGCGTTCTACCGCTTCACGAAGATCCAGCTTGTGGATGTCTTCATAATAATTGGATGTTCGTATGCGCTCAGGCACTTCTGCCATGACAACGGTACGCTCTCTGCTTCGAAGCAGCTGATTGCATTCATTGATCAGAATCCGAATCACCCAGGTTTTAAAGTACTTTGGTTTTTGTAATGTAGATAAAGATTTATATGCTTTAAGTGTTGTCTCCTGAAAAGCATCCGCACAATCTTCATCGCGTTTTAGAATGGACTTCGCCAAGCCGTACAGTTCGGGTTCCAGCCTCCGGAAGAGCCGGATAAACGCTTCACGATCTCCTCGCTGTGCTCTCTTGACTTCATGTTCCAATTCTCGCACGATATTCATCTCCTTTTGAGGGCCCTCTATAAGATTAGATGGACGAGCATACCAAAATGTTATATTTTTCGATAAAAAACTTGATGGATACCCGTTTGACACAGATTACGTTCATCGTTACTATTATAAATGACCTTTTGGTTTTTTTAAAAACCAATAAGTCCAAATCGCAAGATTATTAAAAAGAAAGTGGGTTCACCATCATGTCAGATCCATCTGCAATTGTCCGTAATACCTCAGAAGAAAGAGCTTTTGCAATCAAAGACATCATTGCGCCATTATTTGCCGTCATCATCGGCACCTTTATGGTCCTGTTGGACAGCACCGTCGTAAATGTCGCCGTACCTACGCTAGTTCAATATTTTGATAGCCCCCTCCATACCATTCAATGGTCGATTGCCGCATACACGCTTGCATTGTCAGCGGTCATCCCTCTCGCGGGATGGCTGTCGGATAAATTTCAGCCCAAACGGGTGTTTCTCATATCGATCGGATTGTTTACGATAGGATCGGTGTTATGTGCTTTTGCCCAGACAGCCGAGCAGCTCATCACCTTCCGGGTTATTCAGGGCATGGGTGGCGGCATGGTATCGCCGATCGGGATGGCCATGGTATACCGTTTGGCACCTCCGGATAAAAGAGGTTCTATTATAGGGATGTTTGGAATTCCATTACTGCTTGCCCCAGCGCTAGGTCCCGTATTATCCGGATGGCTGATTGAGTTTGTCAGCTGGCAGTGGATATTTCTGATCAATCTCCCGATTGGCATGATCGGACTATTCGTGGGCATCAAACATCTGCCTTCTTTTTCAGGAAATGAGGCTCCGTCTCTGGACATTGTCGGCATGATTCTTGGGCCTGTAGCTTTTGCCATGATTACTTATGGGGTCAGTGAGGGAGGGGTAAACTGGACTTCCGCCAGAACGCTATCCGGAATAACCATCGGTGGAATTGCGCTCTTGCTCTTTATTTGGTCCTGCTTGCGGCAAAAACAACCGCTTCTTGAACTGCGTGCGTTCAGATCGGCTGATTTTACACGTGGTATCATCATCTCCTGGATCATGCAGGCCGCGATGTTCGGCTCCGTGCTTCTATTCCCGCTGCTTCTTCAGCAGATTAGAAGTTTCACTCCGCTGACGACCGGGCTAATCCTGCTGCCGCAGGCAGTCGGTTCCATGATCTTTATGCCTATGGCCGGCAAGCTTTTTGATAAAGTGGGCGCACGTCCCCCGCTTGTGGCCGGAATGACGCTGATTACAGCTGCGTTGTTCACGATGTCCTTTGTTCGAACCGATACCCCTTTACTACTCATCATGATCGTATTGTTCTTCATGGGCTCCGGCATGGGGTTATCGATGATGTCCCTGAATACGCATGTATTAAATGCAACCCCTAAACACCTTGTAAGCCGGGTTACTCCGCTCACAAGTGCATCACAGCAGGTCATCGCTTCGTTTGCCGTAGCCGGCTTCACGGGATATTTATCTTCCCGGATGACATCAAACCTGCCGAGTCACCCTGCTGGAACCAACCCTCTGGAATCTCCTGCAGCATCCTTTGCGGACACCTTTTTCCTGGCTGCCTGCATTGCATGTACGGGACTGGTTCTCAGCTTATTTCTTAGAAAACCAACACAAATTACCGATGAATCTTCGTTCCACTCAAAGGCAGATATCTAATAAACCACAATAACCGTTAAACATAGGAGGAACTTACTTGAGATTCGGAGAAATGGTTATCATACTATTCATTATCGCGCTGGCTATAATTACGATTTGGGGACCAAAATCGAAGAAAAGCTTGCTGATTTACTCGTTAATCGCGCTATATATCGTTACGGTTGTGCAGATCATCGTTGAGGATTGCCGATGGCAAATGATTCCTTGTTATGCGGCATCCGTTATCCTAACGGTTTGCATCATTTTTAGAAAACATGATAAAAAAACGCGCAGTAAGAGCAGGAGAAGATGGAAAGCCTGGTTGTGGACCACGGTATTGTTCCTTTACGCTTCGGTCATGGTCGCACTGCCTCTCCTGCTCCCTGTATTCGCATTAAATCAACCTCAGGGTCCCTATCCTGTGGGAACAGCGGTATACCACTTTATTGACAATGACCGGTCCGATGAGTACTCTGCCGATCCGACGGATCACCGCGAGCTGATGGTACAGTTATGGTATCCTTCCGAATCTGAAGCGGGGGAAGAAGCCGCACCCTATATCCGTGATGTAGCAGCCATTACACAAGGTCTCGAACAGGCCTTGTCCTTCCCTGCTTGGACGTTAAGCCATCTGGGCCTCGTGAAGACCCATGCCTACAGCAATGCCCCGCTGTCCTCCATGGAGCAGGAATATCCGATCTTGATTTTTTCCCATGGCATGACGGGTTTCCGCAACCAGAATACCTTCCAGATCGAAGAGCTGGCCAGCCATGGATATATCGTGGTTGGAATCGACCATGCCTATGATGCGGCTGCAACGGTATACCCAGACGGCCGGGAGATTTTGATCAACAAACAACAGCTTTCTGGTTTTCAAGCACTTGACGAGCACATGACACTATGGACCCGCGATGTATCCTTTATTTTGGATCGGCTGGAACAATTGAATAGACAGGATGAACAGGACCGTTTTACGGGTCGTCTTAATCTGGAGCGAATCGGGATGTTCGGGCACTCTTACGGCGGAGCCACCGCTGCCCAGATGCTGCTGAAGGATTCACGTATCAAAGCTGCGATTAATATGGATGGAACCTTATATGGAGAACCCATGCCGAGCACGGGACTGAATAAGCCATATTTACAGATGAATGGTGAGAAGAGTATTGACAAGTCGATATTTGACAATACGCTGGAGCAAGCCATGGCGCAAAGCGGCCATACGCGGGAGTATTACGAAGAATTTTGGGAGGAGACGGTAAGGCGTCGTATGAATGCTCTGCAGGGAGGCGGATACACGATGACGATCCCGCATACTTCCCATATGAGTTATACGGATTTTCATTTATTCTCTCCGCTGCTGCCTAACCCGGGAGAGAATGCAAAATCGGTTCATCGCGTCGTAAACGAGGTGAGCGTTGCTTTCTTTGACCAGTATCTCAAGGGAAAACGGAATAACGCCATGGATGAACTGGTGAAGAAATATCCGGATATTGAGCTCGTTCAAGATTGAGATGCCTTCTTACGCCTGTGGATTAGCTCTGCAAAAAACGATATGATAATGATCGAATCCGGTTTATTTGTACATCGTTAAGGGGGCCACGCTGTGAGTTTGTTAAAAGAAAAAATATTGCAATCGGCTATTCGTTCCTTTGCCGAAAAAGGATATCAAGCTACTTCGATTCAAGATATCGCGGATGATTGCAGCATCGCTAAAGGCTCAATCTATAAATACTATGGCTCCAAAGAAGGGCTATACATCCGTATTCTGGAGAAACGACAGCAAGATATGATTGATGCCGTAGAACAAATCCGCAAAAAAGGTTTATCCCGCAGGGATACATTTCTAGAAGAGATCGCTTATCAGTTCGATTTTTTCATCGAGCATGGATATTACATTTCCCGTGATCATAACGAGCTCCCACCGGCGAACAGTGACAAGATCGGCACCGTCATCCATCAGCTTCAATTGAATATGTTTCGTTATTACCAGGATATTTTGCTCCGTCATTACGGGGGCTCGATAGCGGAATGGAAATGGGATGCTACAGCCGTCTTTAACGGATTGATCCGCGAGTATACCTTTCATGTCTTGTTTGGATTCAAACCGCTCATTCAAAAGGAATTGGCTGTTTTCATTGCTGAGCGAATGGATGATCTCGTGCTGGGATTGGAACAACGTGCTCCCCGCCCCTTACTCACCGATGAACTCATGAAGGAATATTCGATGGTTGATTTAGAGGCACTTATTCATACGCAGGAAATACGAAGAACGGCGTTGATGGATACGATTGAGTCGATTATCCCGGATATGTCCATAACGAACTCCAGAAAAAAAGACTTGTCTGAGGTATCGGCGATGCTGCGGGAAGAGTTCACCGCTGAACGTCCACGTTCCTTTTTGATCCAAGCGCTGCTTAAGGATCTGTCTTCGGAGAATGAGCTGACTTTTTACACCAATCAACTGCAGCAGTTGCTTCGAGAAAGTAATTGATGGGATAACCGATGAAGTCGTGGACCGTCCTAATGATGAGTCCATTTGGAATCAAGCGATGGAAGGAATGTATTTGACAGGCTACTGGAAGGGTTAGTTATATTGGAAGAGAAGTGCATCTGGTTGATATCATAACGAAACGTAAAAAAGCTGCCGCTAATAAGCGGACAGCTTTTTTTGATATTACTTATTAAGGAACTTGACCAGCTTAATCATACTCCCGTTCCATCTGGGGATAACAGTCTTCGTTGTTCCTTATGTTTCTTGATTGCCATCAAGCTCAACGATCTTGGTTGCCACATTCTCGCAAAATGCACGATCATGCTCCACGAACAGAAGCGTCGGTGCATACCCGAGCAATAATTCTTCGATTTGCATGCGAGAGATCACATCGATAAAGTTAAGCGGTTCATCCCAAACATACAAATGAGCATGCTCACTAAGGCTTTTAGCGATCAGCACTTTTTTCTTCTGTCCCCCGCTATAGGTCGAAATATCCTTTTCAAACTGAAGTCTGGAGAAATCGAGCTTTCGCAGTATGGATTTAAACAGGCTTTCATCAATCCCGCTGCTTATGGCATAATCCGTCAAACTGCCTTGTAGGTGGGACGTGTTCTGAGATACATAGGATATCTTAAGCTGGTTATCCCTGCTGAACTGGCCCGTGTATTGCATCTCTTCTCCGCATATCAGTTTAAGGATGCTGGATTTTCCTGAACCGTTTTTACCCGAAAGGGCAATCCGGTCCCCTTTTTCGATGACAAAACTCAGATTGTCACACACCTTCTTAAGGCCATAGGAAATCGATACATTCTCCAGCTCGACCAGTTGTTTTTTGTGATAATCCAGTTGAAATATCTGCAGACTCTCCGCGCTTTCAATATTTTTGAGAAGCTTCGACTTTTCCTCAATGGCCGATTGCTGCCGCTGCTCCAAGTTTTTAGAGCGCTTCATCATTTTGGCTGCCTTGTGGCCAATATACCCCTTATCTACCTTCGATCCGGAATTACGGGTGCCGTTCTTCGATTTTTCCACCTCATGGGACCAACCTCCCGTCCGTCTGGCAGAATCGGTTAAACGTTTAATATCCTTCCTGAGTTTCTCGTCGCTGGCAAGCTCAAATTCATCCTGCCGCTTCTTGTTCTCCCACCATGTGGAAAAGTTTCCTTTCTGGATCTCGATATTGGTTTTGTTTATGGAGAGAATATGGTCCACACAATGGTCGAGAAAGGACCTGTCGTGAGAAACGAGAATAAACCCTTTTTTCTTGCTGAGATATTCACTCACCAATTTTCTCGCATGCATATCCAGATGATTCGTTGGTTCGTCAATCAAGAGGAAACGGTTCTCCTTAATGAACAGCGCCGCCAGCATCACTTTGGTTTGTTCACCACTAGACAATAATTCAAAAGGCTGGTAGAGAACGTCTTCCGAGACCTGCAACAAATTGAGCTCGCGCACGATTTGCCAATGAACATACTCCGGATAGATCTCCTCGATAACATCAATCGTGAGATGCTCCTTGTGCTCGACATGATAGGGGAAATATTCGAAGCTTACGGAAGCCGAAATCGTCCCGCTGTATTCGTACTTGCCCAGCAGCAAATTCATAAATGTGGTTTTCCCTCTGCCGTTCCTTCCGGTAAATCCTAATTTCCAATCGGTATCGATTTGAAAGCTTACATTTTCGAATATCGGATCATAACTGCTATCATAACTAAACGAAAGGTTTGAAACATTGATTAATGACATTTTTCTCATCCTCTATGGCAATATTTCAGAACGAAAAAAAGCACAAAAAACACCAGAATTCCGGTGCATTTTCGCGCTTACGTTAACCTAACTATACCATAAAGAAACTAAGCGACAGTCAAGCCATCGCTAAGCACAGATGTTTATAAGTATAGAAGGATAAAGTTCCGGTATCTGATTCGTTATGGTGTGAACCTTGTCTACGTTGCTTAGTATCGACAGGTTCACATAAACATCTACAACCTCTAGCTCAGTCATCGCTTTACCCCTCCTCTATACAATCCCGTTATATTTCGAATAATAAAAACTTAACATGGATATAACTCACGGTCAACCTGTATACCAGGCTTGAGGACCGATGAAGCACACCTCCTCATGTATTAGTAATCCTTGGTAGAAGTAAAAAATGCCATGAAAAAATATGACGTTGTGATCTTGCACATTGAGCTGGTTGCTGTTAGGATATTTCGAGTGGCAGTATGCTGCCTAATATTATGGATTGAAAAGCAGGTGAATACATATGAACTTGTTAAAAGAATTTAAGAGCTTTGCTCTCAAAGGGAATGTCCTGGATTTGGCCATTGGGGTAATCATCGGGGCAGCATTCGGCAAAATCGTCTCCTCTCTAGTGAGCGACATCATTATGCCTGTCTTCGGGTTGCTTCTAGGCGGAGTTGATCTCTCCGGATTGAAGGCGACCATCGGGGATGCAACACTTACATACGGCGTATTTCTTCAAACGGTAGTGGACTTTCTGATCGTATCATTCTCGATCTTCATGTTCATTCGGACTCTCAATCGATTTAAACGAAAAGAAGAAGCTAAACCGGAAGAGCCAGCACTTTTGACTAAGGAAGAAGAATTACTAACAGAAATTCGCGACTTGCTGAAACAGCAAAATAACGCGCCCGACCGTTCTTAGTATCGCTGCAAGAGCATGTTCTCCTTACGAGACATGCTCTTTTTTTTTGGACTCCTTCACCTTTCTTCTAACCTCACGCAATCGCTTCAGCCCCCCTCTTCGCTTGTTTACTGATTTCTTATTGACAGATAAGAGCTGCAAAGATATAATCCACATTAATCATACAAGAAAAGTTGGTTTTTTATAGTCTGAAGCAACTCCAACATGGATATTAAGGAGCGATATAACCATGCCAAACGTTCAAACATTCAAAGCAACGGCTCACTTGCAAGAAGGAGTGCGAGTCGTCACTCGCGCAAGACAATTTGAATTGGTCATCGATGAACCCGCCAGCCTCGGCGGTACAGACACGGGAATGAATCCTGTAGAAGCATTACTCGCCTCTTTGGGAGCATGCCAATCCATTGTAGCGCGTGTATATGCCCCTAAGTTCGATGTAGTTCTCGATGATTTCAGGGTTGATGTAGAAGGGGATCTGGATCTCGACGGATTCTTTAACCGTTCTGACGTGCGCCCAGGCTACTCCGATATTCGTTATACGTTCTACATTAAGACTTCTTCACCCGCCGAGAAAGTCAAGGCGTTCGTGGAATTTCTGGAGAGTAAATGCCCCGTAGGAGATACGATTGCTGCACCCGTTAATCTCAAGCTGAATCGTAGCGTAATCGAAAACTAAGTAGATTTTTTTAGAGAGAGTACATAGAGGGCTTCAAGGTTGAAGGTTGTACATGCAACGTTGAAGCCTTTATTTTATTTGACGAGGACAACTTATTAAAGGAATAATATAGGCTTTACGGAGAAAGCGTTGTTCGCTGAATCACTTTTAAGGCTTCACGCTTACTTAGATTTGCTAAAGAATTCGACTCCACGAAATTAATTACGGCGTCCGGGTTCGTTTTGCTGTATTGGCGGAGGCTCCAGCCTATGGCTTTCTGGATGAAGAATTCATTTGAGTCCGCAGTTAAAGTAATATAGTGGAATAGTCTTTCTATATCCGTCTCCTGCTTATATTTTAACTGAAACAAGATAGCCGATCTCTGCAGCCAGAGGCTGCCTGAACGAATCCATTCATCTGCGATCCCCCGCTGTTCAGGATATTTGCTAAAATAATGCCCTGCATGATTTGAAGCGATATGGTCAACAGTATCCCACCACGATTTATGGACCGTCATATATTCAATAAGCTTGATGTCATCCAGGTGGAATTTTCGCTTTCTCATATCCATGATCTGCAGCGCAACGCACGCCATTTCCCTTTCGTCCATGCTCCATAGCTTTGTAATCACTTCGAAAACCTGATCTTCCTGCGGAAAACCATATTCATCAAGGAATTTCTTGGTTAGCTCTCTTCGCAAAGGCGACTGTATGCCATAGAACTCAAACTGATTGCGCATATACCCTTTCATTTTACCGGCCAAAAAATCATTTCGATGCTCTGCAAAAAGGATTCTTAGCTGCTCGAGGTCTGCTATGTTCATGAAAACGACTCCTTGTTCCATGGGCTAATTTTGCTTTGTTTTAGGATCATTTATCCCGTCATAATAGATCTCATTATACAATGATAGGCTCCGTGATTAAATCTATTCTGACCACACAACCCAAAAAAGCCGCAAATAGCGGCTTATCTTGTTGCGATATCCATCTCTGATAATCGGGTAGCTTTTACGATATAGGATGCCAGTCCGGGCATCATCCGGGCGATGCTTGGATAGAATCTGTTGGTTCTGGCAAAGGCCAAGCTTTGGATTCTCCTCGCCCTTCTGACAAGCTGACCAAAGGTACGATTCGCTTCATCGATATATTGATGTTTCCATTCTTCGAAGCTGATAGCTTCATTTAAATACTTATTGGTCCACATGGAGCATAACCATGCAGACCGCAGAGCAACCGACATCCCATCTCCACACAGGGGCGGAAGCATGAGCATGGCATCGCCGATATGCGGATATTGAGACCATGGCTCCGGTGTATTGGATAAGCGAAGCGGGGCTATCGATACCTGAGTTCCTGGAACAGGTTCTCCTTCAGCCATTCGTTCAGCTAGCCTTTTGTTCGTTCTGGAAGCAGCTCGGAGAATTTCCGGAACCGACTTACCGCCTCCCCGAACCGAATCCAAGCTTAGCAATGCGGCCACATTGACTGTTCCATTCTCGATTGGCGAGATCCCGACATAACCACCAGTGCAAAAATACAGCTCCACCCGTGAAGCCACCGTCATGCCGCTATAATGAGATTTTACGCCAACATATACGGTGTCATCCCGATATCCATCAGGGGAAGCAACGCCTTGGGGTCTTTTGGTGCCATATGCTCCAATAATAACCCTAGCCTCATACCGAGCAGACTCCTTTCCCTGCTTCGTATGAAGCTCGTAGTGATGATCACCACGCTTATGAATATCGGTGACCGTAATGCCGGTAACAATCTCCACCCCCATACTTATTGCCTTCTCATGCAGAAGACGATCCAGCTCATAGCGGCTTATACCTGTTGCCTGCCCCGGAAGTGGAGCCGTTATCTCACCGCCGTGAGGCATCACGATTTTGGCATGATCCATTATAGTGGGGTTAACCTTTTGGACATGTAGATCAACGCCTAAATAATTCAGCATCTCCCGGGTTTCAGGTGACATGAATTCCCCGCAGGTTTTGTGGCGTGGAAAAGCTTGGCGATCCAGTAAAATCGTATGATGCCCTTTCTTCGCAAGCTGAAGCGCACAGCTGGTGCCTGCCACTCCAGCTCCGATGACAATGACATCCGCTTGCTTCGACATCGGAGAATCCCTGCCTTCCTATTGCATGATGAACTTGGTGACGCAGTAAGCAGTGGACTAGAATATATCTCTACGGATCATTCGGGATGACAACGGAATAGCGGAATAACGGCTTCCATTCATAGGTCATCGTTTCACGCTGGAGCCGCTCTTTCAATTCTCTCCAATCTCTCCCTGTGAATCCCTTGGCAACCGATAGCGGCCCGTCATGGCGAATGTAACGATTGGCTGAGATCATGCGGGTGGTAAGCCAGACTGCTGTATATGGTAACAGATGCCGGTGAATATCATTGATCACGACGCCATGAATGGAGGCTCGAAGCATATGCGAAACAATCTCAACTAGCTGCTCTCCTTCGAAATGATGAATGAATTGGGAACCGGTCACAATATCAGCGGATGCATCCGGGACCTCTTGCACGTCGGCGAGCTGTACTTGAACTCTTGGTTCATGACGAAACAGCCGTCTTGCCTCATCACATGCTTCCTCGGTCTTATCCACTAAGGTAATGTTCAGCTGTATCCCCTTTTGATCCGACCACCGCAACAGCTTCTGGTTGACATCCCCGGAACCGGCCCCTACATCCATGATACTCAGAGTGCTTGGGCAGCCCATCGATTTCCATAACTTCTCGACGCCGGATAACGTTGGCCCAGGCGCTGCAAATATCCGATTCAGCCGCCTTAGATGCTGAAGCGCTTCGCTCAGCTCTTCTCCTCCCATGCTGAAGTCATCCATAAGCTCATCTTCCCGCGCGCGGTTGGACAAGGTTCTAAAGAAGGACATGATCCTGCTCCTTAGCCGATAGTGCATAAGCTTTGACATACGTAAAACGCATAAGCTCCGCTGTCAGACCAGGCCCAAAAGCCATAGCTACCCCTTCCGCCGAAGCTTTATTCCGATCATGCATTTCTTGACGCATAGCATTCAATACAAACATAATTGTCGCGGAAGACAAATTCCCTACCGTTCGTAGAATGTCCCTGCTATAGCGGGTTTGTTCATCGTTCAAGTGCAGCACCTCTTGTACGGAATCAACGATGCCTCGTCCACCCGGATGGATGGCCCACAGCTCTGGAAGTGTATCGTTTATTGATAAAGCACGCAGCTCTGCTTCCAGATGGGTACCCAGCAGCTTCGGAATACGCGGGGATAAGAACAGATCAAACCCCCTATTACCAATTTCCCATGTCATATCCTCGGTCGTATCAGGCAGCAGAACAGAATATCCTGCACCGAGCTCCAGATAATCTCGATGATGTGTTTCAGGGGAACCAATGACACAGGAAGAAGCTCCGTCTCCGAAGAACGAAGATGCAAACAAAGCCTCCCTCCCCTGAACGGGCTGAAAATGAAGGGTACATAGCTCGACGCTAACCACAAGTACTTGGGCGTCCTGCTTCCCCAAGACCACATCCCTGGCCATTTGAATGGCCTTGAGACCGGCCGCACAACCTTGGAAGATCAGCGGCAGCCGATTCACTCGCGGAGATAGCCCTAAATGACGGATCAGTGCAACATCCAGTCCCGGTTGATACTGTCCCGTACAGCTAACGGTTATGAGATGGGTGATTCGTTCGGGTGACATTCCGGCATCCCGAAGTGCGTTCCGTGCTGCTTCTATACCTAGTGGGGGAGCTTCTCTTTTATATGTATTCATTCGCTCCTCAGTAGTCGGGACACCGTTCTCGTCAGGTGAAGGCATATAGCGGCATTCCTCAACTGGCCCCAGGTAATTGGATTCGCAAGTATAACGTTTTTCAACACCGCATGATCGAAATACTTTACGGGCAAAGCGAGCCAGATCAGGTCGATCCTGCAAAGTTGAGACAATTAAATCTGCAATATCCGTTTGTGCCACTGCGTGCACAGGCAATGCTGTGCCCATTCCAAGGATCGCGACATTCAATGTACCAGTTATGGGTTTCATGCTCAAGCCTCCTATATCGTCCTGTATTATTCATGATTGCCCTCCAGCGGCATATCAGGGTGCATCCAAAGTCTTACCTCTGACGTTAGGATAACCCGAATATCACAACTTATATCCATTTAAACTAATCAATTACAGCAACCATAAATCCAAATAAAAAAAACCACGTTTTACGTGGTTTGTAGGATCTTGTTATTATTCTCGCACATCACTTAATAGCGATTGTAGAGTCGACTTAAAGGAAAGGTTGCTGGCGCCGAATCTTCCCAGTCCTCCCTATGCGCCTCATAAGCATCGATTACATCTTCTTCGTCCACCATGTCACTGATTTCACTTAAGCTAGGAAAATACCAGGTCAAATCTTGGATCGAATCTGCATAACTATATCTCTCTTGAAGCATCGGCGTTAATTCCATGCTGCCGCCATCCAACAATGGGACAGCTGCATCCATCTCTCTTGACCATTCTATGCTTTTTTGTTGGTGTGCAACCGGATAATCCATATCCATGATTCCGGATTCTTTAAACAGGTTCTGCACTTCTAACAGGCGCTCTGGGTAGCTTTCTTTTAACTTTTGAAGCAGTTGAGTTACCTGACCCGGCTGACCATATGGCATTAGATATTCCTGCTATTTATGAAAGATCCGCTGTCTAATGATCCTATTGTTCATTTGTCCTCGTTGGAGGACTCCATAAGGTTCACATATCGTTTTATTCTCTGCTCAAATAACGTCTGATAGTGGAATTTACGCGGGTACAGCTCTTCACGGAGCCACTCGCTTAATACCGATTGCCCTTCCTGGTATCGGATTGCAAATTCACATTCATCATAAAATTTACGGGATATCCGGCGTATCTCGCGATCTTCATACTTACTTCGCCAACCCAGTCGAATCACATCCATCTGATCCAGCGGATCACGATAGGTATCCAGCACGATGCAGGAAGTCGAATCCGACGTCTGTTCGAAGACAAGGATATGTCCACTATTCACGGGACTCTCGAAATAACGCTCGTAAATATCGGATACCGGAACCGAGATGCCAAGCCAATCCATAACCGCCTTGAAGTTCGGATGGACTTGATACTCATCTGCCCACTCATCTGGAAACCATACCAGCTCAGACATCGAAGCAGTTATACTGAATTCATAGTTCATTGCGCCCCCCATATTTGCAAAGGTGTACGTTTAACATTTTCAGAGATTCGTTGTACCAAATAAAAGGATACAAACCATTAAAAGTGCAAACAGAATGAATACTCCTGCCAGGATGAATGAAACTTGGTGACGCATGGTTTCCCGTATGTATTTCCACTCCATACAACCACGGTAACAATAAAGAACTGCTAATAAGAATGGCCATACGGGATAAGGTCTGCTCCTATCCATCGTCCATATGAGAATAAGAACGGGAATCAACAGAGCCCATGAACCCAAGAGAAACCATCTATAAACCGGCGTGTCCCGCATCTCCTCTTCGCCCACATCAATAATCTTAGGCAGGATCCACTGGCCCACTAACAACACAAGTCCAATAAATGAGTATAATGCCTCCATATTCCTCCTCTTATAGCAGGCTATGAACGTCAAAGTAGCTTTCATTCTGGGTCAATGCTCTTTCAATACCCCTGCATTCATGACATTACGCTTATAGTAACAAAAATATGGAAAAAACCCAATAATATTGCGACTCAATCACAGCTTTAGTAGAGAATCACCTTTTTTTTGGGTAACATTGAAAAAACCGCATGATTCATGCGGCTCCTCATTTTAAGTTTACATAATATATTTTATGTTTACTATTGTCGCTGACATGATTCTCTCAACTCTGGATTTTTACGTCTTACCTAAAATTATCCTCAATGGATTATCCGATAACTTGTTTGATTTTAACGATTCAGGCCGAGTTGGATGATTTTTTTGACTTTTGGGGCCGCTTTTTACGCAGATAATGCAAGCAGAGCAAAAACAATGGAAAAAGAAACCCCACAGTAATCGTATAAGGGCCCCATATCTTTTTATTAAAATGGGCCTCGTAGGGAACATTGGGGTATATGAAGACGGAAACCATCGCCATAATCCACCCAATCGGCAGTACCAGCGGCTGATAATTCTTGATATTAAAAATTTGGCTAAAGCCGATGGTAATGGCGTAAGTATACAGAGAGATGCGAAAAAATAAAGTGATAAACCACATCACAGCCATTACGGCTTCGATACGCTGTAGAAAATTGCCGATATTGATATTCTTGGCCAGTATATAACTGGGATATTGATTCCGTGCTGTAACCTCCGGACCTAAGACCAGAATCGACAAGGCGATAATCATAAACAGCACCAACCCTCCGATTAAGCAACCGATATACACGGCTTTGTGAGTATCCTCTGAGCGGTTAACGGAGCCTGGGTAAACGATCAACAGGACGATGTTCGGCAGGAAGGCTATGCTGACAAACGAAATCGCTGCCTGGATTATTGGACTAACTCCTGTTTCCAAAATAGGCTGTGCATTCTCCCATTTAATTGTCGATAACAACAAGATGCTCATCGAGAGGAACAGAAGCAGGAACCAAGGAAATAGCAGCTCCGCTGAACGGGCAAGCACCTCTAGCCCTAAGCGTACACCCAGTATAACCAATAGCCCGAAGAGGTAAATAATTGCCTGAATCGGGGTTTCCGGAAGCATCTGAACTGTCATGAAGAGGCCAATATCATGTAACACGGGAGCGGGTCCCCCTAGAAACAATGTGACCAAGAATAGGAGGTTCACGATTTTGCCGACCCATTTGCCTAACAACTTCTCGGACAAACACAGCAAGTTGGTTTCAGGGTATTTCCTGGACAATTGCCATTGCACCGTGAGAATGATGAATCCGAAACCCATCCCAACCAGAGAAGCAATCCAGGCATCTTGTTTCGCCATGGAGGCCATACCCGAGGGGAGGATCAGAATGGCACTGCCGATAAGATACATTGCAGTTAATATACTCACTTGACGCAGAGAAATTTTAACTTCGGGCATATTTCCTGCTCCTTTTCCTATTGAATCAAACCTACCGCTGAGAGCAAGTCACTGAACGGTTTGAATATAGCCGTTATGAAAACCAAGGGAGTTGGAATTTCCTTCAGCATGGTCTGAGCCACACTGATTCCTATGGCAAGGAGCATGAACGCCGCGAAACCCCAAATTTCCCTATATTCCTTCTCCCGCCGCATCCTCGGGAGTTCCAACCAAGTTAGAACCGCGGCAACGATGGCGATGAATGTATAACTCAGCATGACTTGCCCTCATTCCTTAAGATCATTTAGAAAAGAATCATTCGTTGTTCCCGTTCCGCGAATTTTGTAATCGACACTTACATGAGTTACAAGGGAGGTGAAATAACGATCATCCCATTCTTGCTCTATTCTTTTCCAAGTTTTCGGATGAGAACGGTGAAAAGCCTCACCGAAACCAAATATGTCAACTTTATGCTCGGTTTGCACTTTATCTATGACATCTTCCAGGATTTTTGTTACTTTCTCTTCCATATCGACTTCAAGCTGTCGTATCGTTGAAGGTTCAGTCAAATCCAACCCGCTGCATTCCACAGAACCGATATTTCCTTCAAGACTAACCTTAATATCCAGCTCTGGACGAGAGTCAACAAGTCTTCCCTTTAGCTTGGTGTCCGTGCGCAATGTCTCCAAGACGACTTTTCCTTTGTTTCTGCAAGAAACATAGCCTACAGAACTTTTAACATCTCCTCTAATCAGCCGATATCCTCTACTATCCTTCTCATTCAACCAGCCAATTAGTTTATCGAATTTGAAAACAGCAAGCCCTGAATATTGCAATTGGCTTGGAGTATAGATGTCTTCTACATTCTTCTTATCTTCTCCGATCTTCTTATCACCAGTTACCATTAATCCAGTGAGGACGGGGTGCTTTCCTGTGCTGGTTATACCATTGATTAATTCATCCAGAGTCACAACCATGCTGGATGACCAGGACTTATCTGAAATCTGCAGAGAGTTAAATAGTTTATTAGCAGGAATGGTTTCCATAGGAGTCATGATCTTCAAGGCTTCCTCTGCCGTTGTTCCTTTGGTAATTGCCAGATAAAAATCGGGTCTGAATTCGTGATCCCTTGCTAAGAGGTCCAGAACTTTGGCTACCCCTTCCCTTGCCATTGCCTCATCCATCAGGAATATCCTTAAATGAGAAAAATAAATTTTCCGCGGACTGATCTGAGTCATCCTTCGAGCCGCCTCAAATATGGTATCGCCTTCTGCCGTATACAAGGTAGCAGGAGCCTGGGTACTCGCGCCTCTCTTAGAAGTCACTTGCCCCGGAATGGCGACTTGAACCGATAAACGATATTGGTTGTCCACCCAATCAACCCCTGCACCTACCGCTATAGCCAGTTCGTTCAATTCTCTGCGGTTCCAGCAGCTGCTCAGTAGAAGCGCAATGACAGTCTGCAAGAGAATCATCGCTAAGATCTTTTTCCTTCGATTCATTCAACTCACTCGCTTTCCCGCTGGTCTTGATGTATTTATTCGCGCGATTTGCGCGGAGGTGAGCTTATTTTTCGAGTCATATCATTCTGATTGACCAACCGAGGACGTTTGGTTAACAGCCAATGTGGCAGTCGCAAGATCGTATCTTTTTGTCCCTCCGGAATCAATGGCGCGAAAGGAGACAGGTAAGGGACTCCGAACGAGCGAAGGCTGCACAAATGCAGCATAAGAGCGATAATCCCGACAAAAATGCCATAGAGGCCAAAGGAAGCGGCGAGCGCCATTAATGGAAACCGCAGCATCCGAAAGGCAATGGACATATTGAAGGAGGGAACAACAAAGCTGGATATGGCTGTTATCGATACAACGATAACCATGGCTGGAGAGATGATTCCAGCCTCAACAGCCGCTTGTCCAATTACAAGTGTCCCTACAATGGAAATGGCCGAGCCTATATTTTTAGGGAGGCGTACACCAGCCTCACGCAGAATCTCGAAGGTAACCTCCATGAAGACAGCCTCCACAAACGCAGGAAAAGGGATTTGCTCCCGCTGCCCCGCCAGCCCGAATAATAACTGTGTTGGCAGCATTTCTTGATGAAACGTGGTTACAGCGATGTAAAGAGACGGACCGAGTAATGAAATAGAAATACTTAGATATCGCAGTATACGGAGGAAAGAACTGATATCAGCGCGCTGATAATAGTCTTCGGCTGCATGCAGGAAAGAGACAAACAGGGCTGGAACGATCAGTACAAAGGGAGTGCCATCCACAATAATAGCGATCTTTCCTTCCAGCAGCTCAGCGGCAACCACATCCGGACGTTCGGTATTATAAACCGTGGGAAATGGTGTCAGCGTTTTATCCTGGATAAATTCTTCGATATAACCGCTCTCCAAAATGCTGTCTACATCAATTCGCTGAAGCCGAGCGCGGACTTCCTCGACGATTTTATCGTTTACAATGCCATTGATATACATTATGGCGACATCCGTTTGGGTAATTCGCCCAATCTGCTTCGTCTCCATCCAGAGATTAGGATCCTTGATCTTCCGACGAATCAGGGCTGTATTTGTGCGCAACGATTCCGAAAAAGCTTCCCGCGGACCCCGGACAACGTTCTCCGCAGACGTCTCCGTGACCCCGCGGTCCTTCCAACCACGCGTACCTGCTGCCATGCCTTGATCCAATCCATCCATCAGCAGAATCGTATCTCCCGACAATAAAGAATGGAATAATTCAGGGTAATCGTGTATGGTTTGAATCTCTTGATTAAAGGCAGCGATTTGCTCCCATAGCGCGTGACTATCAAAGGACCGAGATTGTTCAGGATTTTCTCCTATCGGTGACCCAGTCACGTCAGCTATAACCATCATGATATTATCTGAGATCATCTTTGGGTCTGCGAGACCGTCCGTATAAAGGATGGCAATTTGGCATTCTTTCTCTGCACCAATAGAGATCTCTCTTATCACAATGTCGGTACTGTGACCAAGGGATGCTTGGATATGATCCAGACTTTCCTTTAAACTCCCCTTCAAAGCATCGGAATTCTTTGCTTCCGCCTGCGGAGTATCATTTGTGTTGTTTTGGCTGGAATGATTGGTGCTTCTACGATTCCGCATGCAAACCATCTTCCTCTCCTAGATGCTATTCCCCCATTATTGCCGAAGAGAACAAGCTGTAAACTTAGATGGTTCATTCTCATTACAAAAAACCCCTCCAGCTGACAATGCAGAGTTCACGGTGATCATGATCTCTATTGCACTGTCTGCCATGAGGGGAAATTGATGATCCATAAAGATCGTTACTTTATTCGCTCAGCAGCTCTACCGCTTGTGTATCCTTAATCGGAATCCAATATTGTTTGACCTTGATCGTTAGCGGCTGAGGATAATTTACAGCTTCCTTCCCAAAATTATATGAAGTACTGTCTTCCATCGTATCATCTTTTACCGACGTGGCGAGCACACTTTGACCAAAACCTTCAGATGATCTGCTATGTTTTACTCCTGAGGCATCGGTGAAGCTGTCCTCCAGCCACATGCCGAAGCTTTCCGCAGCGTGAGCATTTTCAAGCTTGCGTTGAAAATGCACTTCCCCTACTCCCGATTGCTGGTCAGAGATGACCATCTGAAGATAATCATCTGGTGCTTCGACGATTTGTTTTTTGTTCAGATCAACGACAATCCTAAGCTTATCCTTATTCACAGCAGCGATACCAAATGTTTTTAACGATAATGTACCGAGCTGATCGAGCTGGCTGGACTTATAAACCAGCGTAACTTTGGAATCATCCCTTAAAGTAGATTGAGGATAGTATAACTTTTCAACATGTTCTCCCCGTTTACCAATCAGAACCGGGTTCAGCAATTTGTAAATCTGTTTCTCGTTCGTTTGGTCATATTCCAAGTCCGCATAGGTGTTCAAAGGCGTAAACAGTAATTGACGAACATTTATTTTTTGTCCATCTACCTTCAGTGTTCGATTGGGAGAATAAACGCGTTCCTTGTCTTTAAACATATTGGGTTCAAGCTGTAATGAGATGTCCATGCTGGTTACATATTTTTTACTGGTTGAATTTAGCGCTTGTGTTGATGTGTCTGATAAGGAAATGCGGATTTTTGCGTCATTCGTATAAGGATCGCTCGGCAAGAGATCCGTAGAATAAACATAATAGGAGCTTTGCCCTGCTGAAATCTGCCCGCTTCCGCTCAAAATGTCGAACCTCGCGCCAAATGACGGTGCCAGGTAACCTCCAAATTCAAGACTGAAATCTCTAAGTATAATATCTACTTCTTTATTATTAATTACATTAAATACGACATAGGCTTTACGGCCATCAGTAACAGCTCCCAATAGCTCCACACCATATCCATTCTTCTCAGTGATCAGGTTAATTGGCTTAACTAATCCCCCTTCAAGAGCCTTTTTAAGGGAACTGTCCCTTAGGAGTTCACTTGGGAACAATTCCAGACTATTCACGCTGCTAATGCTGGAGGTTTGGACGTGGCGATCCTGAATCTCTGTGAACGGAGAACGATTCACTATAACTAATAAAAGAACCATTGCAGTCAGTGTTGCTAGAGTACCCATGCCTACAGAATACATACGTCGTCGTTCGCGTTTCCTCCCCTGTTCCATTCCTTCTCGTACTGCAGCGGAAAGCTTCGATTCCGGTAGGGAATTGGCCTTCTCATTCAGCACCGTTGAATCTTTCATAAGCTCATATTCTTTGTCCAACATTTTGCCTCGCCTCCCATATCGCCCTACATATAATTCCGCAGCTGCTTCAACCCTTCACGCAGCCAAGTTTTAATCGTGCCTTCCGGTTTTTTGAGCACTTTTGCAATGTCAGCCGTGGTCATATCCTGGTAATACTTCAGCATGACGACGTGCCGGTACTTCTTCTTCATCCGAGTCATAGCTTGAGCAAGATCGATTCGATCATTGCTTTTCATCTCTTCAACCGCTTCTTCCTTCACGGTATCCACCGGAACTATACGCTTTTTACGCCTCAGCTCGTCCATGCAACAGTTGATTGTGATCCGAATTAGCCAGGGGGCAAATGCTTGTTGATCCTTGAGCTTTTTACGTTTCATCCATGCTTTGCAAGACGCTTCCTGCACCATTTCCAGCGCATCAGCTTCATTTCTCATATAACTGAGTGCAATTGAGTACAATTTTCGTTGTTCGCTTGATAAGTTATTAAAGAAGTTCTCTTCTTCTATCACTTTTGAATCAGCTGTCCTGATTTCCTTCATCGTGTTCTCCACCCCATCGTCCCCCTTTCTTCTATCTATGATTAATGGGAAACAAGCCTCTATCCGCTCTCCTCTTAAAGTAAGACGGAGCTGGACATGAAATCGATTGATTTTCCATAAGAAAATGATCTGAGTAAACAAAAGGACGATATCCCGGAAATCGATTGTCCAGGATACCATCCTCTTGTTCTATCGTTATGATTGGACCACAGAATGTTTAATCTTACTGTCATCTACAAGATAAGCATGGTTATTTCATCATTCGTCTCAACTTCTCGTATAACCTTCGATTCAAGTAGGTGAACAATTTGGGAATCCAATATAGTATGGTCACAATCATGGCGGTAATCCCAGTCATTAGCACAGTTGTACGAATGGTTAATGAGTCTTGGTAGATGCCAATCCCTAGCAGTACCAGATACAATAAGATAACGATCCATATTCCCATCCTGAAATAACGCTTCATCACCACCACGATCCCTTCATTATCTAGCTTGTATCATGAGGTTCACCTTATTTTGCAGCAACCTATCCAAATTATAACAAAGCCGGCTGCTATCACACGACAGTTTTTCAAACATATCCTCATAAAAAAAGAAGACCCCTTACGCGCACAGGATCATCTTAGGAGGGTAAATCGACAGGGTGCTTATCCATAATCTTCATGAGCTAAGAAGAGAAATTCTTGTTATCGATCACGATAACGCTCTCGGTTCCGGACCTTGCAGCTGCGGTTTGTTTCGTATGTAGGACCAGTTCCCGGATAAGACCGCAGCACTGCTTCGCACCTGTAATCAGCAGTGGATCGCCAATTCGACTTAATTTCATTCTTTTAGTTAGAAATCCGCCAATCGACATAACAAGTGGAACCGTAGGCGACGTATTGGAAAATACGATAGGCTCAGCGTTCTGATATTTGTCCTGCAGAATATGGCTAAGATTACTCAAGGCCGGTATTACGATTTTGGATGAACCGCGCCCCAAGGTATAAACGGGATTTCCGTTCTCATCCAGCCCATGGAATATGAGCCTTCCCATATCGGAAGTGCTCAGTTTATTGAAATAGTTTACTCCCAAAATCTCTTCGGTTGAGAGCGGTCGGTTCGTGGGTAATTGATTTAGATGATAAGCTGCCGCCAGCGAGGTCGTATGAGTCCCACCATAATCATTGTAAATAAAGATCATAACACTAACCTTCTTTCATATGTTATGAGGTTAGTATGACCCTTGACGTTCATCTCATACATCTGTGTGGAGTAGACATTGCTAGATTCACAATAATAAAGCAAGCCCTGAATAATCAGGGCTTGCTTATAAGGACTCTGTAATTAATCCAAGTAAACGGCTTTGCCGGTTTTAGCGGATTCATAAAGAGCTTCCAATATTTGTGATACAACATAAGCTTGTTCTGGAGTGACGACAGGGTCTTTATCCTGTTCAATTGCTTCAATCCATTTTCTCATCTCCACGTCAGGAGCCTCTTCCTTCTTGCCGTCATAGAATGCAACGCCGCCGGAGTTTAGTTCAATCTCATTTGTGTATAAGCGGCTGAATTTCTCCCCATTAAGACGAAGGCCATTCTTCATATCGGCGCCGCCCTCCGATCCGCTCAGGGAACATTTGGCTTCATCGATATCAAGCGTATTAAGCGCCCAGCTGGATTCCAGCATAATGGTAGCGCCATTCTCCATCACAATCATACCGAATGCGGAATCTTCAACAGTGAATTTTTCGGGATCCCACGGTCCCCATGCATTGGCCGCGTTTTCCTTACGGGACAGTTCATGGTATGTCGTACCCAGTACAACCTTCGGCTTGTAATTATCCATCATCCACAGAGTCAGATCGAGAGCATGCGTACCAATATCAATGAGCGGCCCGCCGCCTTGCTTTTCTTCATCCAAAAATACGCCCCATGTCGGAACCGCTCTTCGACGAATCGCATGTGCTTTGGCAAAATAAATATTTCCAAGTTCACCAGCTTCGCATACCTGCTTCAAATAAAGACTATCTTCGCGGAATCGGTTATTGTATCCGATCGTCAATTTCTTGCCTGTGCGCTTGGCGGTTTCCATCATCTTCTTGGCATCCGCAGCTGTCTTCGCCATCGGCTTCTCACACATAACATGCTTTCCTGCTTCCAGTGAAGCTATGGAAATCTCGGCATGAGAATCATTCGGCGTCAGCACATGGATAATATCGATACTCTGATCCTGCAGCAGCTCCGTGTAATCGCTATATACTTTCGCGTCCTCATTACCGTATTTACGCGCCGCTTCTTCTGCGCGCTCAACAACGATATCACAGAATGCGACCAATTCTACGTTCTTTAATCTGCTTAAGCTGGGCAGATGCTTTCCGTTTGCTATTCCGCCACAGCCAATAATTCCAATACGATACAATTTAGACATGATCGATTCACCATCACTTTTTCGTAATTTAGATAAACGATTGCTCCATCCAGCCAATCCATAAGTCTTTTAAATGGAGGCGGCTAATATGTAATTCTATATTGATAACATCCACATATAAGTTATCACATCTTGCTGAATTTTATAGTCCAACTATGCGACAATTCCTATCTAAAATTACGACATCGTTTTCCACTTCATATTTTTACCAAGCGTAATATGTTTACATAGTATATATTATGTAAACATAAAATTCCTAACATCTAGCATGAAGATGTCTGCGCATCAATTCGATCATATGTTCATTCACATCCGTACCTAAGTTACGAAAAGCAAGAAGAATTGCGCCCGCCGCAGCCGATAACTGGGGAGTTACGAATTCATACTGTTTATTAGGACTTGAATTCAAGCAGACTCTAAGTTCTGTTGTCATGTAAGGACAGTTTATGACACTGCCAATGCCAGTAACGGCTATTCGATCAGATTGGAAGTATGAGCCTAGAATCTCCACCCCTATCATAATTTGCTTCACGGCTTCATCGCATACATTTCGAGCTAATCGGCTTCCAGCTTCGGCTGCTGAAGTAACGAGAGGGGCCATCTCCCCAAACTTCTTATCTCGCTCTTGTCGGTCCTTGATAAAACCCGTCAACGCCAACATTCGAAGCTGTTCCATATTCTCGACATCCCAGAAAGATTGAATTTGGCCGACCAAAGTCTCATCCGATGGATCAATCATTCCGGCCAGTAATTGGTATACAGCCTCATAAGATAAAAATCTCGCAGCACTGGCGGCATAATGGTGGAAATCCACATTTCTAATCGGTATTTCTTGTTCGGTAATACCCAAAATCATTGACCCGGTCCCTGACACAACAACGATTCCCGGCTTCCCCATAAATGCACCAGCGTGCGCGACAACCGAATCGTTCACATACCATTTTGGACAATCCAATCCTTCGATCTCCGTTAAACGAGCAACCCATTCCATATCCTGTTCCGACTCATAGCCGGCTATACCCGCATATAGACCCTTAACTTGATTCAATTCACAACCCGCCATGGCAAGGGACGAACGAATCGTTTGTTGAACATTCTCGTGCGCATGACTGTCCTTATGAATCGAGGAGGCCCCTCCAACGGCATATGCTAGAACATTACCATTCAAATCGCTGACCATAACGCGCGTATTGGATCCGCCACCATCAATTCCTATTACGACCTCTTCTTTCATAGCTAAGACCTCCCGTGTTATATATGGCTCTTATATTTCAGTTATATTTGGACAATTGCTGCTAGATAGCTTCAACAACAGGAATGAATTCTCCTCCCTCTGTTTAAGAAAGGGAAGAATAGTCCCACTTGCCGAAATCAACATCAATCGAGTAGGAGGGGGTGACTAACCCCCGTCCTCTCACACCACCTAGCATGCGGGTCCGCACTAGGCGGTTCCA
>NZ_LIUT01000001.1:1655548-1782872 GCF_001277345.1 Paenibacillus solani | reverse complement strand
CTTGGCTATGGTAGGCGCTTGCCAGCCCCCATTCCGGACTTTCACCGTATAGATGACGCCCATGCTGGGCGTACTAAAAAGAATAGGACGAGCTGTTAAGCTCGTCCTACTTAGGTGTATTTATGACTCTCTTTCTCGGTGTGTATTATTTTACGGTCAGTACCGCTGTAGTTTCCACTGCCCATTCGCCAATCGGTTTAATCGTATAGGTTGTTCCTGGCTTCAGTTTCCCCTCCTGCGTAAGATCGAATATGCCCACGGCACCTTTGCGGCTTGAATACTTATATGTGGCTACCTGCTTGCCGCCTTCTGCATCTATCAATTCAACGCTGCGACCGGAGAACAGCTCATCTCCAGGATCTTCAGATAATGTTATGGCAACAGAGCTGTCACTGATCGCCTCCGCTTCAATAATATTCAGCGGTGCGTAACTTTCTGCTACAAAAGATGGGTTAGCAATTTGTGCCCAATCCGAGGTAACTGTGTAGGTTACACCTGGCGTTAAGGTTTGACCTTCCGGCAATCGGAATTTCGGCTCTTGCTTGCCGTCAGTAGATTGGGTGAAGGGTACATATTTGGCTACGATAGGTTGTCCGCCTGCAGGCGTAATCGTAACTTCCCTCGCTTGACCAGAAGAAATAATCTGATAGACTTTTCCATCAGCGCTGTTATTCTCATCCAGTACGAACGCATTGGCTCCACGGCCTCCACTGTAAGCGGAAATCACATAACCGTAATCAACGACCCCATTCTCTTTAAGTGCTTCCAACTCAAACGTATCCTGAGCGACTTGTCTAGCCTCGGTCATGTCCAGCTTTGTGCTTTTACCTGTAAATGTGCCTGCTGGTTTACCTTTATAGGTAAGCGTATAGGATGCACCCGGTTTTTGAACGGCAGTAGGTACGATGTATGTGGAAATTGAACCCGTCTTCAAGCGAGGCATATTGGTAAGTTCAAGTCCATTATTAAATTTAAAGTCTTCTTTTGCTTTGGCAAACGCTTCATTGTCCGTGGTCAAAGGTGCATCGAAGGTAACGATTAAGGTGATGGCATTCAGTGAGTGAACACTCGTGATTTTAGCATTTTCTGACGGTATCGCCTCATGGGCAACGCTGATCAAGTATGCAGCTTGACCACGAGTAGTATGGCCTTCCACGGAATAGAAACGTTGTGCCCAGTAATCCACCGACTTCACATCTCGTTTCAAAGCTTTGGACACCATTTGCACCAGTTCGGCATGGGAGACTGTTCCTCGTGGATCGAAACGACCGTCCGGCGCCTGCATGATGTCTTGGGCCACCAGCTCAGCTGCGTACGGCTCATACCACGCGTTTGGATTTACATCCGTGAAGCTTGGCTCTGTCTCCCCTTTGCTTTCAAGTCCAAACGCGAGCACCAGCATTTTCGCCAGTTCTGCCCGGGTGATCGGACTGGTTATCCCCATCGTGCCATCCTGGTAACCCTGCATCACGCGAAGCTCAGACAGTACTTGAGTCGCTTGTTCTATATCTTGCGCTGCCAGCGGGATTGACGCCGCCTCAGCCTGCAGAACATGAAGCGGAAGTGAAGCCGTCGTTCCCAGGGCAGCCGCCACCATCATGGCCGCCAGTTTATTAGAAAGTTTTTTCATCAGTAAAGCCTCCCTATAATCATGAAATATGAACGTTAATCGTCATAACCCCATAATAGAAGAGAGTCCTAAACTCCGAAGAAAGCCCAGATTAACCATTTCGAAAACTTTTATTAACAATTTCTAAATTTTTTAGACCGAAAAGCGGTAACCTGCTCCCCAGACCGTTTCAATATACTGCGGATTGGATGGGTCCAGCTCCATTTTTTCGCGCAGCTTGCGGATATGGACGGTTACGGTTGCTATATCCCCGCTGGAATCCATACCCCAAATCCGCTCAAACAATTCGGTTTTGTTAAACACCCGGTTCGGATGGCTCGCCAGAAATTCAAGCAAATTAAATTCCCGGGTCGTAAACGTGACTTCCTGATTGCGTACGAACACCCTTCGCGCCGTTTTGTCGATGACCAGGCCTCGGATATGAATTTCTGAGCTTGGACTCGGACTTTGCTTGCCCAGAAGCCTTACATATCTCATCAAATGGGCTTTGGCTCTTGCAACTAATTCGCTCGGGCTGAATGGCTTGGTAATGTAATCGTCAGCACCGAGATTAAAGGCACGGATTTTATCAATCTCCTCAGTCTTGGCGGATACAATCAGGATCGGTACCTCCTTGTTCTTCCTGATGTGACTGCACAGCTCATAGCCATTCATCCCGGGAAGCTGCAAATCCACAATAATAAGGCTATAGTCGTCGTTTAAGGCAAGTTTCAAACCCTCATCGCCTGTGTGGCATAGATCAACAATAAAACCATTCAGCTCAAAATAATCGCGCTCCAACTGGGCGATGGTCGTCTCATCTTCAATGATGAGAATGCGTGTGGTCATGGGTTACCGTGCCTCCTTCCTGGTCGCTCGTTTAAGGGTAAAGTACAGGCTTGTTCCGACGCCAAGCTCGCTTTCAGCCCAGATTTGACCCCCGTGTCCTTCAATGATCTGGCTCGCAATCGCAAGACCGAGGCCGCTGCCGCCCATTGTCGAATTACGGGATGCCTCCGCACGATAAAACCTCTCAAAAATATTTGGGATTGCTTCGGGATCAATACCCATGCCATTATCCCGTATTTCAACTGTTACCCACTCAGGGGAA
This sequence comes from Paenibacillus solani, assembly GCF_001277345.1. Lineage (GTDB taxonomy): Bacteria > Bacillota > Bacilli > Paenibacillales > Paenibacillaceae > Paenibacillus_AQ > Paenibacillus_AQ solani. The sequence goes on along the minus strand of NZ_LIUT01000001.1, from coordinate 1,780,152 downwards.
AGAACTGCGGAAACATGTATGATTTTGTGCTGCTTATCCATGAAGTTTTGGGCATTACCGATGATATTAAGCAATACTCGCTTTAATTTTTCCAGATCAGCAACGACTTGGACAGACTGACCGGTACGTGCCTCCCACTCGAGACGTATTCCTTTTTCCTCCAACACATAGCGCTGTTCGTCGATACAATCGTTTATAAAATCGATAATATCAACATGCTCAAACAGGAACGGTACCTGCTTTAAATCCAGCTTGGAGTATAGAAACAACTCGTCCACAAGCTTATCCAGATCCATGGTTTTGGTGTATATGATGTTCACGTATTTATTCATTTTCTCCGGCGTATCCGCAACGCCATCGCGTATTCCCTCGATGTATCCTTTAATGTTCGTTATTGGCGTGCGCAAATCATGAGAGATATTGGAGATTAGCTCCTTCCGGTTCTCTTCATCCCGGAGCCGCAGCTGAATCGATTCATACAGACGCTTTCGCATATCCTCAAACGCCTCGTTCAGCTGGCCGATCTCGTCCCTGGAATGCAAATCCAGAGAAAATTGGAGATTGCCCTCCTTAATGTGTTCCGCCGAATTTCGAAGCGTATTAAGCGGTTTAACCACACTGCGCGTGATCCAGCGATATAACAATACATTTCCAACAATTGCTATACCAACAAGACTCAAGACAAGTACAGGCAGCAGTCTGCGTGTGACTTCGCCGAAAGGACTTCGCTCTCGAATAACATACACGCTGCCCCTCGCTCCATCTGTATACCGGAAATCATACTTGGCATAAGCATAGAACCGTTCCCCGATATTAAGGGTATTGCGAATCTGATTGTTGTTCAGGTCATATGGAGGCAGATTCGCTTCTAGTTCAGGCTGGTTCATCGTATTAGACTCAAACACCTGGTCATTTTCCCTGCGGACATACAATCCCGCTCTTACGGTTCGCAGCTTAAAGTCATATTCCGTCAGCAGCTCCTTGTCCTGGAGCTCATCAGGTTCATTTTTGGCCAAATATTTTAATTCCAGGAAAATAGACTCCTCCTGCTCTGTAAGCGGGTTAATCTGATAGTGTACCTTATAAAAATCCCGCACCCCATGAATGTCGCCGGTAGTCGCAATGGTGAACAAACATGCAGTGAAGACAAAGACCAGCAAGCTGATAACCAGCATGCCGGTAAAGGACAACAATAGCTTGATTCTAATCGACATGAACGTCGCCTATAACGAACCGGAAACGATCTGTCCCTGAAACATCGTCGCCACGCGTTGGGATCTTCTCGCAACAGCTTCAGCCGAACATGAAGCTTGTACGAATACAATACTCGCAACATCACCAATCTGCGGCCATACCTGTTCCCCGTCATGGTTTAACGGAGTAGTACCGCCGGTAATATATTGAAGTGTTTGCGCTAAGGAACGTTCATCCACCCACTTGGATACTTCCGCCAGTCTGCTAACGCGCTCCAGTATGTCCCCATTACCGAATGGCGACCACACATCAAAAATATTATCGCACCCGACTGCTACCTCTACACCGTGCTGGTGCAGTAAGCCAACCGGCGGAAACTTTCGGTCAATAGGCACGCTTGTAATAATGGCAACCCCGGCATCAGCGAGCAGCTCCCCCATTTGCTCTGCTTGAGATGCAGTGATATCGCCAAGACCAAATGCATGGCTGATCGCAACCTTGCCTTGCAGTCCAGCTTCAATAGTCAACTGAGCTAATCGCTTCATCGTGAATGTTCCCAGATGGCCGGCATCATGCAGATGCAGGTCGATTCCCGCATTAGCTTCGACTGCCAGCTCCACCATCTGCTGCAAGGATGCTTCAATATCGCCATCCACCGTCGCCGGGTCCACCCCGCCAACCAAGCCTGCTCCGCTGCGAAGTGCTTGTCTCACTAACTCTGCTGATTTAGAGCGCAGCAAACCATGCTGCGGAAAAGCTACGATCTCATAGGATAACTTTCCTTCAAATGCGCGTAATGCTTGCTGAACCGCTTCTAAATTATCTAATCCGGCTTCCGGATAGATATCGACATGCGTACGCACATGGGTTACGCCTGACTCCAAGTAAATTTGAAGCAGCTGCTCCGCACGCTCTTGCGTCAACGTACCCAGCGAAGGAAGTGTTGCTTTCTCGATATCCAAACGTTCGAAAATGCTGGACACCGGCGTAACGGAACGCCATCGGTCACCAAGCAGAGTTTTATCCAAATGACAGTGCTTCTCAATAAAGGATGGTAGAAGCAATAAACCCTTCGCATCTTGCTGAGGCCACTCATCTGTTATGATTGTATTCGAATCTACGATTCTCGCGATTTTTCCATCCTCTATGAATAAATGGCGAATCTCCGTCTTTGTTCCCGTAATCACACCATCTTGAACTTCATAACCACTCTCTAATCGGGCATTTGTTAACCAATAGGCTGAATTCATATCTATCCTTCCTCTCTACTCTTCCCAGATATACGATTATGCTATCACAGGCTAAACCATATGGATAATATTTAAAAAATAGGATTTGCTTAAGTTTTACATATACTTAAAAAAGAAAAGCCATCCGTAAGGATGACTCTTCTGTTAAACTCTGGAAATCAACATGATGTTATGGCTTTATGGCCCTTGTCGCAATAAAACTGTTCGCATAACGATCCAACAATTTCTTGCCTCCGAAGGAATCCTCGTATAACCCGGCAATCATAAATCCGGACTGGATCTGACCTCCAATTTGCTGCTCCAACGTATGTCCGAATTCCAATGCTACCCCGCTTTTAACGATCTCTTCTTCCGAGGCATAATCCAGTTCCGAATATGGAAGAGTATGCTTCACTTGAAGCGTACCCTGTTCTTCCAGTTCCCAGTCGAATAAATAAAAAACCGGGTTCATAAAACCACTTATCATAATGCCACCATGCTTCAATACGCGATATGCCTCCTGCCAGACCGGCTGAATATGAGGCACATAAAGGTTAGATACGGGATGAACCAACAAATCAAAACTCTCAGAATCAAACATGCTTAAATCCGTCATTGAACCGAGAACCGTCCGAATGGACAATCCATCCCGTTTGGCTACGTAACGATCCTGCTCCAATTGAGAATCGGACAGATCCAACACGGTTACACTTGCTCCCGCAGCGGCCAAAACAGGTCCTTGCTGCCCTCCACCAGAAGCTAGGCAGAGCACATTCTTCCCACTTAGTTCAGGAAACCATTCTTTGGGCACTGGCTTGGTTGAGGTGACGATAATAGACCATTCGCCCATTCTCGCGTTCTGGATTTCTTCGCTGCTTACAGGAACAGTCCACTGATTTTGCTGTTTTACTTTAAGCTCCCAATTGTCTTGGTTGTGCTTGATAATATCCATATGCAAATCTCCTATTATTAAATCATGGGCTTTATTGTTTATTCATGGACCTTTGATTCAGCCAAGCCTGAAACTGTTCCACCGTACTTACGTTTTCTTCAAGAACCGCTGTATAAATATCGAAGCTTCGCACAGTCTTGCCATATTCTTCACGGCTTGCCCAGCGATTTTTGATTCTCAGTATAGCTTCCCGGCGCTCCTGAGTCAGCCGTTCAGGCATCGTTATGATATGGTTCAAGTCAGGTTGTCTCTCCGGTTCGTCTACGAACCAAATGTCCAAGGACCAATCCTTCCCGCGCTTAGATTTATACTTCAGGCCAATATACAATCCATCAGGATAAGCGGGATCTGTATTATAAACTCCAGTATCATTAATGAACTTCAGCTCCCGTACACCGACATGGAGCATGAGTTCTGATGCGATTTGTACTACTAATGAATGATTCATCCGAGAACATTTTACCGTCATGTCCAGGTCTCTCCATACCATCAACCCGAGGGCTGAACTGCCGACACGCACTGGTTCGCCTGCTTGACTTAATAACTCGTAAAGTCGTAGTTCATCTGCTACCTCAGAAGCCTCATCCTGGAGAGCTTTTTGTTGCAGCAGAAGTTTGCTTTCCTCCATACGGTGTTCACCTCTAAACCTTATGTTGTACATCTCATATGGTATCACCCGATCAGCCTGCTGACCAAGGGAATGAATACTTATAATTAAGTTTCACGGATATCAATTCCTGTATTGCCTGTCCCCGGATTTAAACGGAATAAAATATGCGTTCACCTTCCAAATAAGGCATGCAGTAATCGGCACACAGCTTCGGCATTCGTTCACGCATCCATGCATGAACGGATTCATTCTCCATCTGAAAGACATAATAGCCAATAATGGCCAGCAGCATGAAACCTTCTAACATTACAAGCTTCTCTTTGCCTGTATGGTCACTTCCATAATACCCTTTCAGGAATTTATCCCGATGCTCCGAAGGAACCATCATGGCCCCCATTGCAACATCCGTGTAATTATATCCTGGTCCGAAAAAACCAAAATCGATAAAACACAGTTCTCCATTCGAGGTCATGATGATATTCCCCAAGCTTAAATCACCGTGGATAAGCCCCGAAGCCTCGATGTTACCACTGTCCACAAGGCGCGAGTTAACCAACGTTATCGTTTGTTCAATTATGGAAACATCGGAGGAAGCAAACAAATCTTTCGCTAATCCTTGCTTTATAACCTCAATCATATATAGATTGTAGGCAATCCCCTGACTCGGACGCTTGTCCAAGCCCTCCTGCTCGTATCGGCTATAGAATTTGTGCAGCTCAGCAATGCGAGCCCCCAGCTTCTCGACCAATACCTTGTCGTTTAAGTCACCCTTCTGCAAGTCTCTTCCTTCCAGCCAGGTAAGCACGGAGCTGTTCCAGCACTTCCCCTCATGTTCGATGATCGTGATCAGCTCACCTGTCCGATTACGCACAGGCCTTTGGACAAGCAGATGATCCCAGCTGGACAAGTGCTCCAGCATTTGCAGTTCACCCAGCAGACCGTCATAGGTATGCTGCTGACCAGCCATGCCTTCTTTTACCGGTTGATGAATGCGCAGCAGATATGTACTTCCATCATGGCTTTTTACCTTATAGGTTCGATTTTCATTATGCCGAATAAAGATAATCTCCGGTTCCCGGATGTCGTATTCATTTAAAATTTCCTGCAGCTGTTCATTTCGCATATGAAACTCTCCTTATCATGAAATGAATCGCGTCATCCCTTTAGGAAGGTATCGTCAAAATACGCCTTAAAATCCGGGTATAGCAATACAAGCGACTCTTTAAGTTCGGCCCGATCCGTCCGTTCTTCATCCAAATCAAACAAAATCTCGTGTTCGATCTCATAGATAGCTCCGCCTCCCTCGCCAGCATCTTCACTCACATCAATACACCATATTTTCCCGTATTCAGAATCCCATGTAAAAGGAAGATAACCCCGCCGGCACAACAAGGGATTGTACATATCTCTCACATTATCCAGCGGCGCGTCCACGGGCTGCTCCGGTATCTCATCAAAGTAGTGATGGTACGTAGAGATGAATGCTCTATACCATTCGGGAAATGTCACACCATATTCCTTTTCCATAGCATAGATATCATCTTCACTTACTTGGGAAGGAACCAACCTCCATATAGACCACTCTTCACCTGTGTCAACGACCTTCATCTCGGCGGGGACATCGGGGCGCATCCACCTGCAGAAACCATCCTCCGTAACTTGGCGATATTTGTTGTAATAGGTTTCAAACCCTTGTTTGATATAATCGCGTATTTCCATCTATGTTGTCTCCTTTTGTTGAAAAATGTTTCTATTTCATATCAATATTCGCTATTGTGGGGTTATGATTAGATTCGATCTAATCTATTTTGTTTACAATTCAGAAACAAGTCAGACATTCTACCGATATAACTCTCTTATATACTCGTAGATAGCTGACAAGGAGGGACATCAAGTGCATACTAAAATCGCTAAAACCATCATACCCAAGGTCATCATAGGCTCCGTTGTTACAACCCTGGCCTTATCCGGTTTTCTAAGCACCACCAACGGTATTAACAATGTAGAAGCAGCATCTGCTTCCAGTATATCATTTTCCAAGTTCTTGGAGGATAATGCAGCGAAGCGAACGCTGAAGACGATCCATGGAATCCATACCGTCACTAATCTATCGAGCACAGTGGTTCTGGTCAACAAGCAAAGGAATCTTCCAGCGAATTATATTCCACAAGACTTGGTCGTGCCTAATATACCATTTAGCTTCTCGGGGTCGAGTCCCAAGAAGCAGATGAGAAAAATAGCAGCGAATGCGCTGGAAAAACTGTTCGCCGCCGCCAAGAAGGACGGCATCGATTTGAGGGCCGTGTCGGGTTATCGCTCCTATGCAACCCAAAAAGCCATATTTCAGCGCAACGCCAATATTAAAGGAGAAGCTGTCGCCAACAAGACAAGCGCTCATCCAGGGCAAAGCGAGCATCAGACCGGACTGACTATGGATATATCCAGTGCTTCCGTAGGTTATGCGCTCGAACAAAGCTTTGGCAATACCAAGGAAGGTAAATGGCTAAAAGCCAATGCACCGAAATATGGATTCATCATTCGTTATGGAAAAAACCAAGAGAAAGTAACCGGTTATTCTTATGAGCCTTGGCATGTTCGTTATGTAGGCGTGTATATCGCAGGAGAAATATCGAAACGACATCTGACGCTTGAGGAGTACTTGGGACAATCCTAATCATCGCATATCAAGAAACGGGCCTGTTTAGGCTCGTTTCTTCTTGTTTGTATCCCTCTCCTTATCTAAGCCTCTCGGGTACATTCGCATATTTCCCAAAGCTCCAGGCGGACAACGCACTCCGTATGGACTAATGACGTACATTAACAGCAGTAGACATGTTCATTAATGCATACGATTCTGCAAATGAGGTGACGAATACGTGGCTATAAAATCGGGGAAGCAGTATATCGAACAGATTGATCAGCAGAATATCGACATATGGTATAAAGGTTCACGCATTGAAGGACCATTATCCGAGCATCCTGCCTTCCGAGGCCTCATTCAAACACAGGCGGATCTATACGACATGCAGTGCGATGCGCGGTATATAGAACAGATGACATATCTTTCACCCGATACTGGAGAAAGAGTCGGCCTGTCTTTTCTGCCACCGAGGAATGTTGAGGATTTGCAGAAACGCAGAACGATGATGGAGCTCTGGTCTAACAGACACCACGGCTTTTTAGGGCGTGCTCCGGATTATATGAATACAGCTATTATGTCGCTCTATACAGCGGCCGATATCCTCGAGGAGCATAATCCCAAATATGCGGAAAATCTGAGGAACTATTATAAATACTGTCGTGATCATGATATTACATTATCTCACGCTTTCATTCAGCCTTATTCTTGCAAATTATCCGCTCAACAGGATACTGAAGAAGACTCTATAGCAGCCAAGGTCATAGAAATTAACGATGAGGGAATGATTGTAAGCGGGGCTTTCATGATGGCAACACAAGGTGCCACTTGCGAAGAAATCCTGGTATTTCCGACACCTGCTCCAACCATGTGCCGCGACGTAAATCCTTATGCCTTTGCTTTTGCAGTCCCCAACGATTTACCAGGGATGACTTTTATATGCCGTGAAAGCTATGGCGCTTCATCCACCTATGATTATCCCCTGAGTGCCAGATATGAAGAGATGGATACACTTGTTATCTTCGACCGCGTGCTTGTCCCTCACGAACGGGTATTTTATTATGGGGACGAGGCTTATGCCGGACGATTATTCAGTGAGAGTCACTTTCATACACACATCGCCCATCAAATGACCATACGTTTTATCGTAAAAACCGAATTCATGCTCGGTTTACTCGAGTCGTTGGCAGATGAACAGAACGTGGGGCTCGAACCCCATATGATCATGAATGTATCCAAAATCATTACCTTTCTCGAAACCTTCAAAGCGCTAAGATTGGCTTCCGAGCAAGGCGCCAGCGAGGATAAATTCGGGTATTTCGTTCCTGCCGCCAGTCCACTTTTCGCATCGAGCCTGCTCTTTTCCAAGTTTTATACTGAAATGGTAGAAATGATCCAGTTGCTAGGCTCCAGCGGCTTAATCATGATTCCTTCCGAATTGGACCTTCACTCTGATTCTGGACCCTACCTTAACCAGTATTTAAAAGGAACAACAACGGAGGCTCGGGAACGCCTCGCATTATTCAGGCTTTCTTGGGAGCTTGGTGCAAGCTCGTTCGGCGGCCGGCAAACCCAATTTGAAAGATTCTTCTTCGGAAATGCCCAGACGGTGGCCTATCGCATGTACAACCATTTTGACCAGCATGACCAGCTTCAGAGCAGGATAACTGATTTTATTAATAAGAAACAATAGGTCGAGATAGACGGCTAGTCCCCGTTAAAATATCGAATAATCTATTTGGATTTCTTTCCTTAACCGAGAAATACAACCCTCTAGGCTTAGTATGGTTACCAAATCGTGAAGTTAACTCCGTAACAGGATAACTCCAATTTACTCGCCACTCTCTGAGAAGAGGTATTCTCCCATGAAGTACTGTATAACGGAAGCGCTCCCTTCTTATATACCTCAGCTGCCCATCCGGCAACAACCGCAGCTGCATAGCCTCTTCCACGGAACTCATCTAACGTCTCCAACCCGGCCTCGTGTGCATCAGGGGTAATCCTGACGCTGCGACAAACCGATGCAACCCTATTCCCATGTAATAGCCCAACACACGGCTGGTCATAATCTATTTCTTTGATCAGCCATTCAAAGCCGGAGAGCGAAAGCTCGGCTATATTGTCACTGATGATCGATACCGTCTGTTTTGTCGGCTTGGTTTGCCTAGAGATCAGGTAACAAGGACCACTTGTGCTGTGATCAGCTTGAAGAAGACTCATATAATCAGCGTAATGTTTGGGCTTCGTCTGGATGTTACTGAGAATGATTGGCTCATTCTCAACCAATGCCTTCAATTGCCCTGCAAGCCTCTCAGGAACATCATGACGAATCCTCCAAACAACAGAACCGTCGATCGTTCGACCTAAGAAAAACCGGGGTGCAGGCTTCTCGCCTGGCCAAGGCTCATTGATTGTGCGTATCCGCATATCATCATCATGCCTAAACATTGCCCTAACATGTTGCTCCATTAACTCCCTGGCAATGGGCTCATTCTCATTCGTATGATTCATTTTTTAACCTCCAAGCAGAAGCTTTTCTATAAACCAGCATTTCACTTTTCGTTATTAAAATTGATCTCATCATAGCATATAAAAAAGCCTTGTCTCCCTAAACCCGGGAGACAAAGCCTAAATTTATCATATATGATTATCAATTAACCTTAACTCTTCCCGCCTAGCGAGTTCCGCTGTAATCGTGGAATCAAAGCGTAGGCAAAAGTAAAGAGCGGACTCACCCATAAAAAGATGGCATAGGGAACATATTCAATGACCGGCACTCCAAGCGCTGCCGCGAAGAAAGCCCCACTAACCCCCCATGGAATTAAGGGGTTCACCAGTGTGCCGCAATCCTCCAAAGTACGTGACAACGTCTTTGCGGGAATCTCCCTGCGGGTGTATTCGTCCCTGAACATTTGTCCAGGCAATAGAATCGATAAATATTGCTCGCCCGTCATGCCGTTAACCGCCATCGAGGATGCGCCTGTCATCATAACGATGCTGCTCTTCCGCTTCAGCGGCTGCATGACTCTACGGAAGAAAGCCTCAATGACGCCGCAATGTTGAAGCAGCCCTCCTAACGCCAAAGCAATCAGAATGAGGGAAACGGACCCCATCATCGATTGCAAGCCGCCGCGGTTGACAATTGATGCAACGGTTTCGTTGGCAATCGGGCTTTTATAACCGTTCTGCATCACGCTAAACCAGACTTCAACAGCTGTATGATGCTGAACCAACGCAGTTACGATGAGACCAGTAACGATCCCGGTGATCAGTGTCGGGAGAATCGGGATTCGCTTAATTGAGCATATAATCACGGCTAGTGGCGATATCAGAGTTAGCCAATGGATATGAAACCCTTCATTAAGCGCGGTCTTAATTAGATGCAGTGATGATAAATCCATCGTACTGGCCATGGGTGCGAGCAAGAAGAATACCGTTGTCACGACCAGAGCTGGCACCGTAGTATAGACCATATGGCCGATATGGGTGAATAAAGATACACCAGCTACAGCAGGAGCAAAGTTGGTCGTGTCGGATAGCGGCGACATTTTATCACCGAAACATGCCCCGCAAATGACAGCGCCTGCTGCCAGTGTTGGCGAAATCCCAGTCGTTACGGCAATTCCCATGAGCGCTACACCCACGGTGCTGACGGTTGTGAAGGAACTGCCGGTGAACATGGAGACTACGATGGTAACATATAACGCACTCACGGCAAAATAATGAGGTTCGATATAATCCATGCCATAATAGAGAATGGTCGGGACAGTACCGCTCATCATCCATACCGCAATGAGAATACCGATGAGCGAAAGAATCAGAATCGGCATAATCGCCGTTTGAATACCTTGAATGATGGCAGATTCGAGCTGCTTCCAGGAGAATCCGAATAAGCGCAGCAACACTGCTGTACCCACTGTCGCAACCAGAAGCGGGATATGCGGCTCGGATTTGAGCAGAAAGATGGATATAAACAGAATAACCAGAATAAATACAATAAGCATGATGCTTTTTGAGAAACTAAGATGTCGTTCCATGATGATCGAACTCCTTGCTTATGGTTGGACAGGCACTCCTCCCTATCCCGAGTTATTGAGTGTCAATTCGCGCTTTTCTACTTTTGTGCTTTTTTGCTTTTGGGCGTTGAAGCGCAAAGTTCACTATAAACGATAACCATGAAATCCGTCAATGAATGAATCATGAACAAACACCAAGAAAAAGACGACCGCACCAAGCAGTCGCCTTTTGATCATCATGAGTACATTATTTAGCTACAATATATCCATCCGCTTTCAACAGTTCAGCGATCAGTACAGCACCACCCGCTGCACCGCGCAGTGTATTATGTGAAAGACCTACGAATTTATAATCATAGATTGAGTCTTCACGGAGTCGGCCTACCGATACGCCCATACCGCGTTCAATGTCGCGATCCAGCTTGGTCTGAGGACGGTTCTCTTCTTCAAAATACGTAATGAATTGTTTTGGCGCGCTTGGAAGTTCCAGCTCTTGTGGTCTTCCTTTAAACTTCAGCCAGCGATCGAGGATTTCATCCTTCGGCGGTTTGTTCTCAAATGATGCAAATACGGTCGCTAAATGGCCGTCAGCTACAGGAACTCGAATACACTGCGTCGTAATGATCGGAGACGCCGCTTTGACGATCTCACCATCTACCACGCTGCCCCAAATGCGAAGTGGTTCCTGCTCGCTCTTCTCTTCCTCACCGCCGATATACGGAATAACGTTATCCAGCATCTCCGGCCAGTCGGTGAAGTTCTTACCGGCTCCCGAAATCGCTTGGTACGTGGATGCCACTACATTGGTAGGTTTATAATCCAGCAAAGCATGAAGCGCCGGTACATAGCTCTGAATAGAGCAATTTGGCTTAACTGCAATAAAGCCTGTAGAAGTTCCAAGACGTTTACGCTGCGCTGCAATGACATCGATATGCCCGGGATTAATCTCAGGGATGACCATAGGAACGTCAGCTGTCCAGCGATGAGCAGAGTTATTGGAGATAACCGGCGTTCCGGTCTTGGCATAGGCTTCTTCCAATGCTTGAATCTCATTCTTCTTCATGTCGACAGCGCAAAATACAAAGTCCACGTCGGCTGCCACTTGCTCCACTTGAGCAGCATCCTGAACAATAATGCTCTTCACGTGTTCAGGGATCGGCGTGTCCAGCTTCCATCGGCCTTGCACTGATTCTTCATAGGTTTTGCCAGCTGAATTGCTGCTCGCTGCAATAGAAGTAACTTCAAACCATGGATGGCCATCCAGCAGCTGTATAAAGCGCTGACCAACCATACCCGTTCCCCCGACAATGCCCGCTTTTAGTTTTTGTGACATACGTTTCTCATATCCTTTCAATAATGGCGTCATGTTCTCCATACATCGAATCTCATCTACCGTACGGACAAGTGCATGCAATGAATAAGCAAATAAGTTCTTTCTAGATAACTATTCAACCTGACCGGATTGGTGTAGGTTTTCTACCCTGAACACCCGTATTTCTTATGATATAACAAAAAAATCCCACCCCCAAGACCTGTAGTCTCAGGGACGAGATTGTTATACTCGTGGTACCACCCTAAATTTGCCAATATGTCACCATATTCGCCTCATCGAGTACGGCATCGTATGTCATGCAGATACTCTAGCTCTATAACAGGAGCTCCTGGCACACCATCCTCCTCGAATCGAGGGTTCCATGTGCTGCTCTGAGTCTTTATTCAATAAAGAACGCTTTGCCCCTTTTCAGCTGCCGGAGCTCTCTGTACAAGAATTCGTTTATTTACTCGTCTCTTCATCGCATTTGTTATGATTACGATTATTATATATAAAACTATATCGATGGTAAACCTTATTTATGAAATTTCTCTGACACATCCACTATTTCGATGTATACCTAAGACTTACTCGGAATAACCGATTTCCCCGTTAACGATGGTCATTCTAACCTTCGTCTTCAGCAGTTCATCCGGATCCATCCCGTCGTGCAGTCTGCGATCCAGCACTGTAAAATCGGCATATTTGCCAAGCTCAATGCTGCCACGCTGTGCTGCTTCTCCAGCTGCCCGAGCACTGCCGAGCGTGAATAACCCGATGGCTTCCGTAAGGCTAAGCTTCTCCTCCGGCAAATATCCCTTATGATCCTCACCCGGTCTGCATCGAGCCATAGCTGCATGAATGCCGAGCAGCGGGTTCAGCGGCTCGATCGGTGCATCACTTCCGCCTGCACATGGGAGACCCGTTTGTAACCATTTCTTCCATGCATATAAGTAGCTTGTCCGATCCGGACCGACACGGTTCAGTACCCAAGGGAAATCACTGGCTACGAATCTGGGCTGCAGGTCAACGGCCAGATTCAGTTTGCTCATTCGCTCCACCGTATCCGGTTGTACAATTTGGGCATGAATGAAGCGGTCCGGTAGTCGTGCATCCATGCTTAATGGCAGTTTTTCAAGCACATCCGTCATCAACGCGGCCGCGCCGTCTCCGATGGCATGGAAAGCTACGGGGAACCCCTGTCTGCGGGCCTTGCCCACGATCTCTTCTAGCTCCTCACGCGTATGCATGGCCATTCCATGGGTATGCTTAGCATCACTGTAGGGCTCCTTTAGCAATGCAGTTCTGCCTCCGACCGACCCATCCACGAACAATTTAACGGCCCCGATCCGGTCCCATTCATGGCCGCTGCCAGCCTTGACGCCAAGCACTTCCATTTCATCCAGATACTCATGATACATCAGTTGATGGGTACGAAAGGGCAGCCCTTCCTCCCGCAATTCTCTATGCACACGCTGCATCGCTTCAACACTGCGAAACAATCGCAAATCCTCCGTATGAGCCGCCGTAAGACCAAGTCGAAGCGCATCCCGACATGCCTCTCGCATGGCCAATTTGATCATGGACATGTCAGGCTCAGGCTGTACCTTGGTAAAAGGCACCGAAGCATTCTCATAGATGCAGCCATTCAAACACCCGTCACCGCCTCGGCCATAAGCGCCAGCCTCCGGATCCGGACTGTCCTCTGTTATTCCCGCTCTTCGGAATGCTTCCGAGTTGCCAAGGAAAGCATGGAAACAAGTCCTTGTCAGATAAACAGGATGATCCGATGTAATGGCGTCCAGCTCCTGCATACTCGGAATCATATGATCTGAGAAATTATTCTCATTCCAGTTCAACCCCATGATCCACTCCCCGGGCGGCGTAATAGCAGCACGTTCCCGAAGCATGAACAGCATCTCTTCCTTGGAAGCAGCTTCGGTGAAATCCAGCATTCCAAGTTTTAGTCCATGCATACCAAGATGCACATGGGCATCGACCAGGCCTGGTAGTATGAAGGCGCCATCCCAATCCACCGTTCGATACGGTTTGCCAGCCAGCTGGTGCCGAAGCTCGGCTGCACTCCCGATGGCACGAATGATCCCATCTTCCACATATATCGAATCCGCTGTTGACGCGCTGTCAGGTGAAAAGACAACACCATTTGTAAAAAGAACGGGTTGCATGACTCCATTCCCTCCATATTTTTACCATGATTATACCAGACCGGCTCCTGACTCGTCAGCGAGCGTTCCTTATAAACAAGCAAGCAGCCCTCAACAGGACTGCTTGCTCACGACGATTTGAAATTGTTTATACATGGTCCATTCGGTAAATCCCTCCGCGTCATTCGTCCAGGCAAGCAGGACTGATCACAGAGTACTCACGCTTATTCACGGCAAATCATGAGTTTATTGCCATCTGGGTCCTTCACGACGAACCAATGATCATGCTCAATTTCCGTAACCAGTTCCACGCCGAGCTTCTTTATGTAGGCTAAGGACCCTTCCAGGTCTGCTGTTAGCAGCATGAACGCAGGCGTATCGATAGACGGTGCACCCCCCGGCTCATTTCCTCCCCACTTCGGCATCGTATCTAGAATTACGCCTGCTCCCTCCATAGGTAGAGGACATAGATGACCATTCAAAATAGGACATTTGTCTTCGGATATTCCAAGCATGCGGCAGTACCAGCTGCGCGATGTCTCAATGTCCCGGACTGGGATGAAAATACTGCCCACTTTGTTCTTGATCGGACTTGCCTGCATGTCGTTGAGATTCTTTAGTGCTTGTTCGTTCATCTTATCCCTCCATCATTCTGAATGTGAGACGTGGCATAATATTAATTAGTCTCGCAAGGAATCACGTCCCAATATATTGTCACAAGAATTATATGACATATACTGGGCATCCAGCTACTCCAAATTCACCTCTACTAAACCGGAACGGCAAAAAAACGTTGGCATGAATTTTTATTAAAAGTCAAGAGTTAAAGTAATGCACTTAATACATCAGCATTCTTTATACAATGTGCAACATTATAACAAGTTTTTTTTAAGCTGAACTAATTTTTGCGTTAGTTCAGCTTTTATTTGTGATTAAAGATATAAATTGGGGTCTTTATGAAATGTCAGTATAGTATAAGCGAGATGTTAAGTTATGTATTCTTCAACGGCGCAGTTTAGTTGAATAAAGTAATAGATTTTTTTGACAAAATAATTATTCATAATGTTTCTTTGAAATAAAGTTTGATCAAAAAAAACCCACAAACCAGCATTTTACAATAAATATAAAGAATCCCGTTTGAAAAAAGATTGATCAAAATGGATTCTTTATCAGCAGATATTAGTTTCGTTTTAAAAAAAGTTGGATAATTTCGTAATGGTGTTGCTCATTCCTGAATTTCTAAGGATAATCCATTACCAATCTTTACTTATGACACCACACGAAACTTTATAGTCTATAAGCTTCTTTTAAGACAAAAAAGTCGATTCCCACGTTTTGAGAATCGACTAATCATTTTAATATTTCCTAATACCTTTTTGCGTATCTATTTTCTGGGAAGGGTAATCCCAAGTTTCCTCGTAACGTATTTGATTCGTATTCTGTACGGAAAGTAAAATTGGAACAACTAAGTCAATAAAATTCTCTAAACCCGAAGGATGTTCCTGGCTTACGATTAAGATATCCATCGCCCCTGCTTCATACCACTCCTGAATTTGATCAGCTACTTTCTCGGCTGAACCGAAAAATAAAGGTTTTGGTATTTTGTAGAAAGGCATTAAACTTTGTAATTCTTGGAACATCTCTTCTGCTTCTTTTTCTGTTCTGCCAACAATCGGTCTTTGTATTGACGCGATGAAAAAATCTTCTGGTGAACATTCTTCTAAGGCTACTCTTCTTTTAACATCTTTACTAAAATTCAGAGTATATTCAAAATAATAATTCAAAGCAAGAGAAGGATCCTGACTAGGTCCAAAATCAAGGCGTGGTGCCAGCATAACATCCGCATATTTAGCAGCACTATTCATTGAATTAGCAGACGTACCTGCTACTGAAAATTGGCGGTCTACCTTGGATTGAACGATTTATATTCAACGGACCATCCACCGAGAAATACTCGCCTCTATAATTTATCGTATGCATTTTTTCAGGATCGAAAAACACCACACGCTTTTTATTCCGTATAAACGCATCATCCTCATAGGTATCCCATAACCCTGTTACAATCTCTATAAATTCTTTTTGCATAGGGTACTGATCTGCTTTTGTCAGATATGTTTTGCTATGGTTTGCCGTTCCCCCTAGGTTAGAAGTAACTGCATTCAAGGCTACTCGCATAATTTTTTCTTTCTTAAAACAGATTTTTAACTACCCCTATTCAAAGGTTTTCTTTCGAAAATATCTCTTTTGCAATTAGTTTATATGATTGAATCCGATCTTTCGGAGAGTACGTAATTGTGTTGATCATGATTTCGTCTGCTTGATAATCAGTTTGTAACTCCATTAATTTCCGTTTCACCTCATGAGGATTGCCGATGATCATGTTCTGTCTCATTTTGTTTAACGAATCCTTTTCTTTTTCAGTTATCTTGTATTGCTTAGCTTCTTTAATCGAGGGAACACCTTGATGTCCCTCCCCTTGCAAAGACCAGATGAGAAAGCTTTCTGCAATTTCTTCTGCTTGTTCCGTAGTTTCTCCACAAATGGCTGAAACAGTTACGATGACTTGTGGAGCCTGTGCTTCCTTTCTTGGTCTAAAAGCATCCCTATATGCCTGGATGATAGCTATCCCATCATTGTCGCTCATAAAATGACCAAAAGTATACGGCATGCCATTTCTTGCTGCAAGTAGCGCACTTTTTTCACTTGTACCAAGAAGCCAAGGCACAGGCGAATTTTCAGGTATGGGAGACGCGGAAATCTTCGAATACTCGTGATCTGCTGAAAAATCATCCTCTAAAAAATGGAGTAATTCTTTCACTAACGCAGGTAACTCCCAAACTTTTTGCAAAAAGTTGTCAGATAAAGCGTTCGTCGCTTCAGCTGATCCACCCGGCGCTCGTCCTATCCCTATGTCAATCCGATACGGAAATAGAGTAGCTAACATATTAAATACTTCTGCAACTTTATAGGGTCGATAATGAGGTAACAAAACAGCCCCAGAGCCAATTCGAATTTGATTCGTGTTAGCCCCGATATAACTTAACATCACTTCAGGTGCAGAGCAGGCAAGTCCAGGTAAATCATGGTGTTCGGCAATCCAATATCTTGTATATCCTAGTGCTTCTCCAGCTTGCGCTAACTTCATTGATTCAATCAATGCATCATTAGCTGTTTGATTTGAAGATATGGGGGATTGATCTAATATACTTAATCTCATTACAACTCAGCCCTTTGCTTCATGACCTACTTCCATCAAAGTCAATTTATATTGTCCGACTTGGTCCTTTACGTACAAATTAGTAAGGGAAGTAGAATACTCATAAATGGTTCCCCTAAATGTTAAGTCTCTCTCGGGAATCTCAACGTCAAATGTTCCGCTATAGAGCAAAGTCGAAATGTCATGATATTCTTCACTTGTTACGTTAAAATCAACTGAAATTTTATACAATCCATTTGTTTTTTCTTCCTGATAACTACGTAAGTAAATCAAAATGCCATTTAAGAACATCTTTTGCACCAAAAAAAACACTCCTTTTTCAGTTAATATTAAATACAAAAAGTGGATCAGCTATAAATATTGATTGAATCAGAAAGTTTTGTCTCACTCTAACATTAAATTGAAACTGGACATTATATGTGTTTTCTGTTAAATACACATATAATGTCCAGTTGATCCTCGTAGCCTTTTTCTCGTGACGCTCGCTGATTTAAGCCATTTCTCGTAACTAACAGAAAAACTTTATACTTCTTTATTGGATAATGCCGGGAAGAGTGGAACCACTTCCTCCCCTAATTCTTGGATTACCTCTTCAACCGGCCGCTGACCATATTTCAAGTTGAATGCAAGATGGTTTACACCGATTTCTTTTAAAGCATTGAGGTAGTCAATTAAAAATTGACGTCCAGTTCTGAATCCTAAGTGTATAGGAGTGGGACCTTCATTCGGGTTCTCTGATAAATCTATATATAAAGACTGACTAAAAGGCTTAAAGATATTTGTTAATGTACGCCATTCTTTAATAAGCGCTGCTTGATTATTTATATTTCGTGGGTAATAAAACCAGCCATCACTGTTTTCTGCTATCCATTTTGGCGTCTGCGTCGAATGACCCGTTACCAAAATTGGAATATCTTTCAATTCCGGTTTGGGTAACAAATCGCCACCCTGAAGGTTCAGACTTGGTGAATGAATTTCCGGAAATTCTTCATTCCACACTTTTCTCATGACATGCAAAGATTCTCGAAATAAATTACTCCGTTGTTCTCGGTCTACTGAAAACGCTGAAAACTCGCTAGGGCGATCACCCGTAGCAATTCCAAGAACAAGTCGTTTCCCAGAAATTCGATCAACAGAAGCTGCTGCTTTTGCCACGTGCAGCGGATGGCGTAGCGTTGTGACAATACTTCCGGTACCCAATGAAATCTGTTTTGTATGGGCAGCCAAGTAACCAAGAAAAACCCATGGATCGTATAGCTGTCCTGCATCTCCAAAACTTGGGACATTTAACGGCACATCTCTAACGAATAATGAAGCAAAGCGTGCTTCTTCTGCTTTTTTTGCCAAGTTCATTTGATGTTCCAAATCCATCTCCGCGATACTTCCCTCATAAGACTCTAAAGGGAAATACAACCCGAGAGTAAGTTCCTTCTCTTTAAACATGTTTGAATAGCCTGTATGTGAAGCAAATTTATCCATTTTTCTTATCCTCCGTACATGAATGTAGTTAGTCAATAAAGCAGAAATCACAAAAGTACACATAATGAATCAACATATTACGAATTGATGATATGAAACAAAATAATAATATGCATTCTAACACATTAATATATTAAAATATATCAATATATAAAGTGTAAATAAAAGAGGATGTTGCTATATGATTCCAACCAAGACCTCCAATTGCAGCACCAAATTTTGTTTTTTCATTACTCATTATTTGTACTCCTTTCTAATTTATAGAATTATATTGTCATATCGCAAATTGTAAATATTTCATCCGAAAAAAATACTGAAAACAGATTTGAAACCTGGATTCAGTCTTTTTTCAAAAATAACCCTACTTGATTAATTGCATCTTCGTTTCTTCTGTAATAAGTCCATTTACCAATGCGAGTAGCTGTAATTAGACCAGCTCGTTGTAATATTGCAAGGTACTGAGAGGCTGTCGACTGATTCATACCTAATTTCTCCGTGATTTGACTTACACAGACCCCAATTTCTTCAAGATCAATCCCTTCTTGGGGAGAGAAATATACTGCCGGATTCTTTAACCATTCTAAAATTTGCAAACGAGCCTCATTTGATAATGCTTTAAATACTTCAATTTGCTCCATAGAGACATAATACACTAACATATTGTAATTTGTCAATGTGTTGTGCTGTAAAAAAGTTATCACCATAGCTCTTCAGTAGATTGAAGCTCCACAAATAAAGGATAGCGTTTAGAGAATGAAATACTTACGGTGTCCCTAAAATGTTACCTTGCCTATATCAAAAAGTTTACAACAAAGATTCCCCCAAGAATTCCCCCTAACCACACCCACCATGGAGCCTTTTGCTTAATAGGATTTTTAATCCTGGTAAATGAACGATCCTTTATTCCAACAACGATCACTAATGTGATGAAGCCGGTAAGAAAGTGGATGTCGATGTCATGCCCATAGAAGCCATAAATACAAATAATGACGCGATTAGAGGCATTAACGGCCCGTGTAAAAGAATAACGGACAATGCTGAAACACTACTAATACAAGAAAGAATTAGTCATTAATCAAGATTTAAAAAATGAAGGAAAGGATTTACTTTTAGTTAAGTATCCCCCATATAATTTAGAAGTGAAAAAAGATGAAGAATTAACTTTAGCGTATACACTTGGAGGGTATGCGGATACAACCAAATTTTTATTGGCTCTTACAATATATTGGAAGCAATGGAATATTGATAACAACGAAGATAGTTTTGTTCCAATTGATAATAGTTTTAGATTCACTTTAGAAATTGAATAAATTTATAATAAAGCAACTTAAAGGCGACTCTGAACTGAACCCCGAATAGGCTCACTTTTTTAAAGTGTCCACTATTCGGGGTTCAGTTCACAAGCCTTAATTCATAGTCGATTGGCACAACTAAATCGACATTTTGAAAATCAAAACTCATTTGTAGATAGTCGTTTGGGACAATACTCATACCAATACAATTACTTGTTTTTAATATTACAGATTAGCCAACGCTTTCTTACGGCGTGCAAGGAGCGAACCTAACGGTCTCGGTTTACCATGTAATTGAGTAAGTGTTCGAGAAATGCCGTGTGACGCGGCAGCTCCCGCAGCGCTTCCATCGCCAGGCAATAATGCTCCCACATCTCCCGGCTGGCACCTTCCTGCCCCAAAATTGTCACGAAGGTCGATGTGTTGTTCTCCGCATCCTGTCCGCCGGGTTTCCCCAGCTGCTCCATATCCCCTTGCACATCCAGCAGGTCATCCTGAATCTGGAAAGCAATGCCCGCATGATAGGCAAACTTCTTCAAGATGGCGATTTCGGTTTCATTCACCTGAGCCAGAATGGCCGGCATCACGAGAGAAGCCTCAAATGCGATACCCGTCTTGTAATAACAGACCGTATTCAGCTCCTCCAAAGACAATAGCTTCCCCTTGGAATTCAAATCCATCGCCTGACCGGCACACATGTCTCCCGCCCGCGAGGACGAATACTGTATCAGTTTCAGAACCGTTTCCGGATCGAATCCTTTGAGTGAAGACTGTTCTTCAATGGCTTTCTGAATCAGGTACAAACCCGTAATTTCTGCCGTGGCACTGTCATGAACCCGGTGCAAGGTAGGCCGCCCTCTTCGGACGGAGGCGTTATCCTGGGTCGGTAAATCATCGAAGATCAAGGATGCGGTATGCATGTATTCCAATGACCTCAGCAGCGGTATAACTGCCGAAGCTTGCAGTCCATATTCCTTCACCGCCATAACCCAGGTTAAGATGGGTCTTAGTCGCTTGCCGTCTCCTTCAAGCGTATAGTTGGCCGCATCGATCAGTGTGGCTTTCATCGGTGGTATGTCATGGGCCTTGTCAATTTGCAAGTTATGATTGATTTCTTCCCGCACGGATTTAAAGGTATCGATAAAATAATCCTTCTCTTTCCGCTCGTTTCTCAGCATGGCAACCATCTGATCCCGCAGCAATTTATCCAAAAAATCCACCTGATCCGCTTTACGGACCATTTGCTGGATAAGTTCATTAAATTCCGGATTCCCGGATGCAAAAATCCTCATAATTTCATTATAATTTTCAGCTCCGACCCGCTGTTTGCAACGCTTTAAGCCATTGATGGCCCGGTCAAGCAACAGCTCTCGCGTCTTGGCGTCCGAGTCGTAGACATTATGGATTAGATGCGAGATCACAGCCCAGTACAATTCATAAGGATTAATGAGATCAGTCCGCTGGTCCCGATATTTCAAATAATAGGTGTAGGGCGTTACTGCTCCATCTCCCATATCCTGAAACATATCGGCAAAATCATCGGCCAGCTGATTGTAAATTCCATAAGCGAAGATTCGCTCCTCGAAGTCTTCGTCCGCTGATGCGCTTATGACAGAACGGACAATCAAGCGGGAGGATGCTGACTTCAGAATGATCGGCATATATAATTCTTCATTTGTGTAATGTGGATTTGCGAGATCCTTGGTCCGATCTACATGCTGGGAATGGAAAAACACGTTGGACTGCTCGAAAAAAGTTTGCTGCGTTTCCGGCCTCTGTCGGCCTTTAATATACTCGAACGCATCCGTGAGTTCCTGATGCACATAATGAACGAGCTCCATGTTTTTTCCGTTCCACTGACCAACTTCCGGCACAGTTCCGGTGAGCAGTGCATGCCGTATCATTTGCGAGTATTGCTCCTTCTCTTGAACGTTCAATACTCCGGAATCAAGAAGATCGTCTATGAAGGGATAGGTTAACCCATAAGAATAGCCCAGCCGGATGGCATCTTCCAGACGAGCCGATCTTTCAGCCGGGGATGCCTCCGCCCCCAGATCCTCAATGACATGCATGACAACACCCACTATGATTTTGATCAGTTTTCGCTGGGCTTGCTCTGCATCCATCTCCTCGGGAATATGATCCGCCACATGCTTCAGCTTGTTAATGACCCAGATGACGGCCGTTTCTATTCCTTCTTTCTGGGCCCACCGATACAATCCGGCCAGACTTATAAAATCCGGCGCCTTGTTTCCCCCATCTTTGCTCACGGAGTGAAGCAGCAGTTTTTTGGTATCCTCCACAACCTGCAGAATTCTTCTTTTTGTATCCGGTGAGTCAAGGGCCATCCCCAGATCTCGCATATATATATAAGAAATGCTTCGGTCCAAGTATTGATCCAACTCGCCAGTATGATGGAGCCATCCGATATATTTATGGTAATCCCGAGTATCCGGTTTTCTTTTTTCAAGCGAAAAAAAAGATCGCCATGCAAAACGACGAATATGCTTGCGTCTCCATAATAGAATGTCTTCTGTCAGGATAGGTATATAACTCTTTTCCTTAACCTGTACATAAAGTGATGCAAAATACTGGGCTGCCTTCTCTTCAGCCCGCCGATATCCCGTATCGGCATGATCTGTATACGCTACATTCATATGATGGAATCCCTCAACTTCTTTAAGTGTTAAACATGAAGCCATGTTTATAACCTTTATACGTAGAAGTTTCACTCGGGTTACAATTTAGTTACAACCGTCGGTACTACTCTAAATTCTGAATCCAAAGGTCCATCGCCTCAATCACTTCGTTCAACTGCTCAGCCTCTGTAATGGAAGCCTGGTGGTCTCCTTTTTGAAAACCGTAGGAACCGAATTGCCCATGATTACCTCCTGTAATATCCACATAGGTGGTAGCTTTCGGCATATTCTCTTTTGCCGCTTCCCATTTCGTCCGATCCAGAACGCCATCCTGCGTACCGCTCAACTGCAGTGCGGACATGTTTAGCCCATTTAGATCGCCCCCATCATCAGCGTAGGAAGCCATGAAATATACACCATCAATGCGCTCCGCGTGTTCAGAAGCATATCTCGCAGCAAAAACACCTCCCAAGGAATGGCCGCCAATAACATATCGATTGTCCGGATGCTCCGATATAAAGGCATCTGCCTTATTCTGACCGAATACAGCGAGATTCAAGGGCATGGAAGCAATATATACGCGGTGCCCCTTCTCCGCCATTCTTTTGGCAAAAGGCGCATAACTCTCCGGTTCCACCAAGCCGCCTGGATAAAAAATAATGTTCGGCTCGATCGCCCCTCCATCCGCAGGTTCGAAACGATATCCGTTCTTAAGCTGTGTGATCGTTATCTTCTCCGTATTACTTTGGAATACGGCCTTTGCTTCACTAAGCGGTTTGTACGTAAGTGAGTCCAGTAGGAAATAAGCTGCTATGATAACAACGGCCAAAATTGATAGAGTCCATAGGAGTATCCTGTTCCACTTCTTGCCCTTTGGCTTGTTAACTTGCTTCATATTCATCACAATCCCTTCAAGTATGTCGATAAAATTAATTATACCGCAGGGTTAATTAAATTTCTATGTGACCGGCAGTATGATGAACGTCACCTTCTGCTTATCTGAGACTTGTTCCAGATGAAATAGCTGCTCCTCGTATTCCTTCTACGAAATCTCTTAAAGTTTTCTCAAAGTATTTACTCAAGGCGTTCACCCATAAATAACATAAGCCCCGATTGTCGCGATCAGCATAACCAAAAAAGCCGTACATTATCTGCACGGCTTTAAAAGCAAACTGGGAAATGATCAACCTAAGAACCAGATACTGAAATTCATTGCAAATAGCCAGTCTCCACCTCAACCAGAACTTTTTTCGCTTCCTCAACCCACATCTCATCCAAAGAAGCATCCGGATCGATGGGAGACTGGAATTGATCAAATACTGCTCCGAGAAGATGAGGGGCCGCATGCTTATCGGTTCCCTTATTGTAGATATGTCTGAATACAAAAGGCCGACCTAGCCTGACCATGGCTTGGCATCCTCCACATTCGCCGTCCAGGCTGCCTTGGGTAACTCGAAAAGGAATCCGCAACCACACCATCCGCTCCTGATCCAACCGCTTATCCAGGTACCCATGCTTGTAATCCCAGTTTCCCGCTAAAGAAAAATTATGCTTACACAGGTAGGTATCGATGTTCACGAAACGATCTTCAATATTCTCCAGACTCGATTCCAAATTAATCATGTTAGCTCCACCTTACGTTTTAGTTCTAGGATAGACGTCAATTCAGAGCTTTATACGGTTTATCCAGCACGAACCCAGGTTATGGTCATAAATATATCCAAACCTCCACGCCCACGAATTTAAGGTGTGTTCACTATGATGGTTGAAATTACCGGTCTGAAAAATGTAATTTCCCCTATTGGCCCTGAAACGCTAATCCCATTTTTAAATAGGGAAACTGGGTCATATGTGTATGGGAATCGCTTCTTTATTCCTGAGTATTTCGCCTTATTTTGTACTAATTATTATAAATTATATGATTTATCCAATAATTTGAAATTATTGAGTAGTTCCTTCTATACCGATCAACTGTTCGGTTCAGCGATTACAGTCTGTCCTCTAAGAATATGGCCTCATCATTTTTCGAAACATCAATGCTATAATAACCCCGTTTACGATATAGAGAATCTATGGAGTTCTCACAGAGAAATGGAGGGAAAACATTGAAGGCAAAGGGTTACCGGAAGCTTGCCGGCCTCTTGGTGGTCATGATACTGGCAGGGCTGCACACCCCAGTCTACGGCGAGAATGCAGTAAAGAAGGCAACCTGGATATGGCAGACCAATCTGATTCAAGATGGCGGCGAAGAACTGCTTGGTTTCTCGCGTGAAGAAGGAATTAACCTGATTTACTTGCAGATCGATCGTCAGATGTCATCAGACACATACGAAGCATTTATACGGCGTGCGCATGAAGATCAAATCGCAGTTCATGCCTTGGGAGGTGATCCCGGATGGGCTCTCACCGAACATGCCGATGATATGCTCGATCTCGCTGATTGGGTGAACGATTATAATGGCAAGGTTGCGGCTGATGCAAGATTTGACGGAATTCATTTGGATATCGAACCCTATGTACTGAACCAATGGGAGACGGATCATCAGAAGATCATTGCCAGCTGGGAGCAGAATCTGAACATGTTCCTAAGCCGGGTTTCCGGCAGCGGACTAGAACTTGGGATTGATATCCCTTTCTGGTTTGATTCGTATACCTTGGCGAATGGACAGAGCCTCGATGAGTGGCTGATCAGAACTTTTGACCATGTCACCATAATGGCTTATCGGAATGAGGTGGAGTCCGAGCATGGCATCCTTAATCTGACGCGTCATGAGCTGGAGCTTGCCGACCGGCTTGGAAAGCATGTAATGATTGGTGTGAATACCAAAGAAATGCCGGGTGAATCTCACACCAGCTTTTATGGGCAAAGCAAGGAACAGATGAATCGGAAATTGGATCATCTGGCTAGCGTACTCGGTTCCTATGCATCTTTTGCCGGGGTTGCCATTCACGACATTCGCAATTGGCAGAGCATGACAAATGATGAAGTGGCACCGCCTGACGGCAACGAACCAACTTCCCCATCCCCCGCCCCTGAACCGGAACCTGATCCGAGAGAAAACGGGCGTGTGCCCGATGCGGATCCCGTAAATCGTGATCCCATCGTAAGAGGAACCTATATATGGGAAGCGTCTGAAGTGATTCATAACAGCCAGGAAATTCTTGCGTTTGCCAAAGAAAAAAAGCTGAACTGGCTATATGTACGGCTGGACCTGGAGCAGCCATATACTTCGTTCTCATCGTTTGTTAAACAAGCGGCTGAAGCAGGAATCGAGGTTCATGCTATGGGCGGTCATCCGATCTGGGCGCTAGAAGAGAATCGGCCAAGAATGATGCGGCTAATCCAATACGTGAAGGACTATAATCGAGCTGTGGAAGGCCAAGCCCGTTTTCACGGCATACACCTGGATATTGAGCCTTATGTGCTGCCAGCTTGGCACGAAAATACACAGCAGGTTATTACGGAATGGACTTCGAATCTGGATGCATTCGTTACTGAATTGAAGAAGGATTCCAACCTGGAAGCCAGCATGGACATGGCCGTTTGGCTGGATAAATACAACATACCCGGTGAAGAGATGTCTCTTAGCAAGTGGATGATTCAACGAATGGACCATGTTTCTCTTATGGCCTTCCGGGATGTTGCGGCAGGTTCGAACGGGATTGTCGGAGTGTCCAAAGAAGAGATTGCATTTGCAGATGAGCTTGGCAAGCCGATCCAGCTATCGGTAGAGATCAAAGCCAGCCACGAAGGCGACCATATCACCTTCTATGAAGAAGGAGCTGCCTACATGGAGCAAGAACTCGCCAAGCTGCCTGATTTATTGAAAGATTCACCTTCATATGCAGGTAATCTGGTACATGCGTATACTTATTGGAAGAACGCGAAGCCTTAACTGTTGATAGAAAACTTAGCCCCATTGCTTCAATATAGCAATGGGGCTAAGTTTATTGTTCCTTCAAGGCTTCCATCACGATATGGCAGCCTTGTTTTATATGTCTCAGTGTAAATTTCTGTATATGATTTCTACGAAACTCGTTGATTTTTTTTAAACAAATTTTCGCCTCTGAGCCACATATGAAACAAATACTCAAAGCATCCGGCGAATATGGCTAACAGGAGTATTTCAGGGAAATCTACGGTCCAATTTGTAACCTCTCTAATGACCCATAACATGACAAATACCAAACCGGCATCCGCTATCGTTGCGAACATATTGCTGGTACGAGGCAAAATAAACAAATCCCCCACCAGATAAGCAACGATACCAATTCCTAATGCCGTCAATAATGCCCCTGTGAAGGGAGTATTGGAAAGTGATACGAGCAGGGAAGTGATCAAGACTCCATGCACCAACAATTTTACAAGCAGTTTCATTCGTCACACACTCCTTTTGTGTTATGATAACCTGCTTGCCCTGTTCTTAGTACTGCACAAGAGAAAAGCATTCCGTGCCTATTTTCTGAAAAACAGCTTGCTGATCCGATCTGCAAATTCCTGCATATTCACGCTCGACGGGTCAAGACGGTAATATCCGTTCTTCACAGCCTCCAATACCCAAAGCGGCAGCTTCTTGCCTTCAAGCAGCGGGTATACGTTATCGTAAGCCCACACGAGATGCTCCCATCGCTTGTCGTTTCCGTCCTGAACATACTCTGAGACATCGAGCACCTTCCCTCTGCCTTCCTGCAATAGAACATTCTTCAAATGAATGTCCCTTGGATTTAATCCCTTGCTCCGCACATAAGAGCGTGCTGCTTCGACATCGTCGATGACTTGCCTAGGAACGGGCACACCATAGAGCAGACAATCGTAAAGGGTTAATCCCGATTCGTGGCTGATCGCCACATAACGTTCGCCAGCTCCATAAAATTCAGGAAAATAAGGGCTGCCCATCAGTTCATGATAGACCTTAACTTCCGCTTCCTTTTTGGGAAGCGCCTCCTCCGCATATAGCTTATACGCATAGGCCGGCATAGATTCATAGACGAATACGGCAGCATCCGTACCGATTCCGATGCAACGCAGTTGATCTGATTCACCCTCAATCGTTACGGGGTCGTTGACACCATTCTTAATAACCTTCATATTAGCCAGCGCTGTTTCCGCCTGCTTCCATCGTTCCTTGTTCATGGGCCACCTCATTTGGTGTTACTGACTAAAATTTCAGCATGATCGTACCATAATTGTGTCAATAAAAACATCTCTTTCTTCTTACCGTAACACATGACAACAATACAAAAAACCGCGAAAACGATTCGCGGTTTCATGCTTGTACATATCTGCTCTTATTCAGGCTTAACGAAATACCCGATACTTACGGCATATTCGATCATTTTTTCAAAAAATGGCTTATCCGGTATAGCACATGCCACCCCTGTATTCTGCAGGAATGCCGATGTTTGTGGACAAGTATACCGATAAATGGAATTCTTAGCGCCGTCACCTTCAAATTGCGCCATTGCCAGCTCCAGGCCTTCCTTGTTCTTCGGCTGCTGCGGATCCAATAACCAAGCCTCGTATTCCTTCCAATCCATCAATGATATGTCATATCCTTGGGCTTTAAACTGCCCCACCATGTCTTCATAGGAAATGGCGGCCGGGTTGCATATATGGAACACCCGACCTACCGTTTCATCCTGAAGCAGCAATGCTGTAATTGCTTCTCCGGCATAGTTAATCGGCGTAATATCCACTTCCCATTTTACATCAGGCGCAGTCTTCAAGAGCAGCATCGCTTTTAACATTCGGTAAAAGGCGTTATTGTCTATGTTGCGTTGGAATACACCGTTCTTCGAGTTACATGACAAATTCCCCACGCGGTAAACTGATGTTGGAATACCTTTCTCTGTACCGGCTTTAATGACAAGCTTCTCCGCCTCCAGCTTGCTGTTCGTATACACATTCTCGATGGACGATCCTTCATATCCTGTGCCAGCAACGATTGAATCCCATTGACCACCCAATGCCAAATCTTCAGGGATACCAAGCGTAGATATGAAGTGGAACCGAATATGCGGTCTGGTCTGGGCCAAGGCCAACAAGCGGTCCGTACTCACTACATTAACTCTGGCAAAATAGTCGGAATCTCCGAAGTGCTTCACTTCTGCTCCGCAATGAATGATAGAGTCGATACGCTCTTCAAGCATTGTACGTTCCTCTACTCCTAGCCCCAGATGCTCCTGCTCCAAATCACCCTGTATGGCAAACACTCGCTTATCCATCAACGATGTAACATCTTCTCCAAAATAACCAATCATGATTTGCTCCAGCCGAGTATACGGCTGCATATGCTGCGATGGTCGAATCAGACAATATACGGAGGCAGTTGATTGCTGCAGCAATTCATACAGCAGATGCGATCCCAGGTATCCCGTTGCTCCGGTCAGTAAAACATGCTGCTGAGTGAAGCGCGGTTGTCCAGAAATTTCGCGTACAGGAAAAGAGATCGGATACTCAGCCAAGTCTTGTATCGGAAGATCCTTATCCTCTATATGATCCGCATGAGTTCCTTGTTCTCCCAATTCCTCTACTCTCTCCGCTAACTTCGCAATGGTCGGATATACGAAGAAATCATTGATCTTGAGCTGTGGATAACGTGGCTTAAGGAGCACCAGTATCTCTAGGATTTTCAAAGAATAACCGCCTATTTCAAAGAAATCATCGTGAATTCCGATTTTAGATAGTCCTAATGATTGTTCCCATGCAGTGCTCACGTCCATCTGGATATCGTTAACAGGTGCTACATAATGGGTATCGTCTTCTTCCATTTCCAACGATAACTCGTATAATGCAAGCTTTTTACGGTCAATCTTACCTGTAGGTGATAATGGCATCTCTTCGATGAAACATATATATTTAGGAACCATATAGCTTGGCACCTTTTGACTCAAGAACTGCGCAAGTTCCTTAGCGGAAGCAGCTTGCCCGTTATTCGTAGTGTAGAAAGCTGCCAGTATTTTAGTTCCGTTTTCGTCCGTTCTCGGAATAACCGCAATATCCTTAACATCATTATGCTTCGCGAGATTATCTTCAATTTCTCCAATCTCGATCCGGAATCCCCGTATCTTCACCTGCGAATCTTTTCTACCTCGGTATTCCACTTGCCCATTCGGCAGGAGGCGGACCAAATCTCCGGAACGATAAAACTGCTTTCCCGATTCAGGTGTGACAGGATCCTGGATAAAGGCTTCCTTCGTTTTTTCCGGCTGATTCAGATACCCTTTGGCTACGCCAACCGAGCAGATCAGCAGCTCCCCAGTAACACAAGTTGGGCATAATTCATTATGCTCATTCACGATATACAGTTCATAATTATCAAATGGTGTCCCAATATACACCGTGGCCAGATCATCCGGCACCTCATAATCCACAACATGCCCTGTGGCGACCACCGTAGTTTCAGTAGGTCCATATAGATTTACAATAGGAAACTTCAGTTTCTTCTGGAACATACGAACGGTTTCTCCTGCCAATGCTTCCCCGCCAACTACGATCGTCTTGATATCGCGATATTTGTAGGTATCTTCTACCGGCAAATGCGCAGCCAACTGATTGAAGAATACGGTAGGCAATATCGCAATACGTGTAGCATTGGTTTCTACCACCGCTTGTGTAAAAGCGTCAATGGAGAAACGCTGATCATCCGTTAGAAGGTGCAGCCTAGAGCCGCATGCTAGCGATCCGAATATGTCGTAAACCGAAGCATCAAAGCTGAACGTTGAATATTGGAGAATAATATCCTGCTCACTCATCTCTAATTTCTTCTGATTGGCCAGTGCCAAATTCACGACCCCTTGATGGGCGATCAATGCACCTTTCGGTTTTCCCGTAGATCCGGAAGTGTAGATAATGTAAGCCAAATCTTCAGCTTCAACGCAAACACCGCAGTCATCGGTCGGATAGGAATGAATCTGGTCATCATTAAGACAGAAATATTCAGGCTTCGTATCAAAACCAGCCAATAATCCATCCAGCTTCGCTGTGTAACTCGGATGTGTAAGAATGATAGCCGATTTCGTATCCTCAATAATATAAGCATTTCTGTCATCCGGATGTGAGGGATCCATCGGGATGTAGGCACCGCCGGCTTTGAGAACACCGAGCATACTAATAATCGTATCCAGTCCTCGATCCATAAATATCGACACAAACTGGCCTTTACGAAGTCCTTGGGCTAGTAGCATATGTGAAATTTGGTTTGACAAACCGTCAAGCTGTTTATATGTGATTTGCTTCTGATCAGATGAGAGTGCAATTCTGTTCGGGAAGCGCGCCACAACCGAGCCGAACATCGCTACAATCGTTGGATCTTGCGGAAGTTCTTGCTTCGTATCATTGAGAATAGCGTAGGCATCCAGATCCTTATCTGTCATCATCGATAATCGGCCAATTGGGATGTCCATATGTTCAAGAGCATCCACTGCAAGCTGCTCAAAATGCCTGCTGAATTTCTCAATCGTCCCTTCATTGTACAGGGATCGATCATAAGAGACATGGAGAGTCCAGTGGTCTCTCTTCTCTTCTTGAACCATCCAGTTTAACCAGCTGGCATTATATGCATAACCGTTCCCATTAAGTCCATAGATCGTCTGCAGGGTAATGGTTTGACCAAGTATTTCTTCCATATCTGCAAGAGAAAGACGACTTGCCTCGATCTGCTCCAGTTTGGCTGAAATCTGCTTATAAAGCTGAATGAATGAATCGTTCCCGTTTATGTTAACTCTTAGCGGAAGCAAGTTCCCCTTCTCATTATTCACTCCAATCAGCAAATCGGCATCATGAGTCATTCGGTATAGTAATACCATATAGTTTGTCAGCATCCATGCTTTGATGTTATATGAATCGCGGAACCGTTCAACCTTGTCGGTAGCGATATGAAGGTTTATCACCATATGATCTAGTTCTTGATGCTGAAGATGCGCTGGACCATCGGTGTACAGATAGAATCCCGGTAAAGGTTGCTGCAGCTCATTCAACCAATATTCTTTGCCTTGTTCGATAATCAATGTTGTATTCAAAGTTTCAGCTCCATCTTTTATCTCTACTTTTTCTTCTTTCAGCATTACACTCGCAATTTATTCACAAGGGTTTCCAGTTCAGCAGAAACCTGACTGATCTGCTCTGCAGATTCAAAGATTTTAACGAAGGAAGCCTGCTGTTCTTGGGCACTGATTCGGATTTCACCCGACACAGTGGAGTTCCGCTCTGCCAGCTCGGCCAGTTGTTTAATTGCAGCAGTAATTTGCTCAGTCTCGGCAACCATCTGCTGTGTTGCTGCAGAGACCTCTTGGATTTGACTGGTCACCGTATCGGTAGCCGACAGCATCCCTTTAAACAGCTCACCAGTTTCTTTTACAACCTCAATTCCCTTGGCAACATTGTGTTCTCCTTCACTAATGGCTTCAACTGCAAGCGCCGTTTCATCCTGTATATAACGAACTAATTCAATAATCTGGTCAGCGGAATGCCTGGATTCCTCCGATAGCTTCTTCACTTCGCTGGCTACGACTGCAAAGCCGCGCCCCTCTTCACCTGCTCTTGCCGCTTCGATGCCCGCGTTAAGTGATAACAGATTTGTCTGGGTGGCAATGTCAGTAATAACCTGTACGATCTGACCAATCTCATGTGATCGATTCTGCAGCTTCTCGATAATATCCACCGAGTTTTTGACGGAATGATCAATCGAATGCATCTGCTGGATAACCTGCTCTACATTTTGGTTCCCTCGTTCTGATTGTTCCTTCATCTGTATGGATATTTCGGATAGATCCGATGTATTGCCTGCAATCGTCGATACCCCCGAGGAGATCTCCTCAAGTGAAACAACACTTTCGGTAATCGATGTACTCTGTAAGGCGACTCGATCCGACATTTCTTCCATATTCGTAGCAATCGCTGAAGATTTGTTATTATTGACTTCCACAGCAGAGAAGAGAAATTTGGACTGTTCAGCGGATTGTTCTGATACCGATTTGATCGTTGTGACAAGCTCATTGATATGATGGACTGTTGTGTTAAATTTGGCATTGACTTGTCCAAGCTCATCTTCTCCAGCTTTTAATTGAACCGTGAAGTCACCTTTGCTGAGTTTATCCAGAGCTCCCATTAAAGCTTTGATCGGTGCGAATGTCCGTCTTATCGTGAAGTATTGAAGTAATAAGACGATGACCAGAGTAATCAATAGCGCAACGACTGTTTGTTTAATTAACTCTTGTTTACCGGTAGCGATCAAACTTGCGTCGACATCGATACCCATATAAGCAAAAATATCGCCCTTTGCATCCAAGAATGGATGCAGCACTGTGATCCAGGTACCATAATTGTCTTTATAAGCTTTGGTAAACACTAATTTTTTCGATTCCAGCATCTCACGGACGGCATCTGCATGAATCTTTGGCTGTTCATATAGATCGCCCAGATTCAGATTTTCTTCGGCAAACATGTCAAGTACTGCCGTAGGCATGGCGACAATCGTTGTCTTGTTGCCATCTACAAGCTCCGGTCCAAAAATATATCCTTGAGCGATATTAGGATAATGCACGGATAATTCATCAAATACGTTGGTCAATTTTTTCTGGATATCGGCTTCCCGGTCAGTGGTCCTTTTTACCTCTTCTGCGTCTTTGACCGATACGGATTTAACCAAGGTCTCCATAATACTTCCCGAATCAGACTGCAGCTGTTTTGTCAGCACGCTGTCCTGGATATAGAAGCTTGAGCCAATCACAATAGCGCCCGTGATGAAGATATAAAGACTCGTCCACATCATATTTCTTGTAACAATACTAAGGTTTCTAAAGGGCATTCTCTTTGAGAACGCTTTTGAGTTGCTCACTTGGTTTCTCTCCTTTATATATCTATTATGTACTCACCAAATACGGGTACCTCCATTATCAAATGTATCGCATCACCCACTTTCCTGAACATCACATATATTTCTGATTCTTTTCATAAATTTATTACATTTTTCAGCAATGTTCATATGTAAAGAATCACGTAAATCCTGCCGTGTTATTTATTGTTCACGCGAACGTTCTGTTATGCGAAATTCAGTCTAAATGAATCATATTTATATAGAAAGGACATCTTTTGTACTATTAATAGATCGGCTATTATGCATCATTTTTTAATGCTTTAGTAATTTTCATATGCAATCAAGGTCCTATTTTACGACAAATATTTGAATTTTTTTGTTCCCCTATTCTAAAATGCTTCCTTTTGTGTACAGTTTTTCTGCAAGCAAAAAAACCGCGATTTTCGCGGTTTCCTTCCATATAGACCTGTCACGGTTTTACAGAAACATGCCTGTGTAAGAGGTCGGCACTTTTGCTATCTGCTCCGGAGTCCCCTCGGCAACTAATCTGCCACCAGCTGCGCCACCATCCGGTCCAATATCGATAACCCAGTCGGATTCCCTTATTAGCTCCAGACTATGCTCAACGACAACAACCGTATTTCCTGTCTCCACTAATTTATCAAGCAGGTTATGAAGCTGCTTGATATCTGATGGATGAAGTCCTGTTGTTGGCTCATCCAGCAAGTATAGCGTATGGTTCTTCGATGGTTTACTTAATTCTTTAGCCAGCCTGATACGCTGTCCTTCTCCGCCAGACAAGGTTTTGACCGACTGTCCCCATTTCAGATAACCCAATCCGACCTCGCACATCATCTCGATGATAGCTGCAACTTTTTTTTCTGACTCAAAGATGGTGAGACTTTCCTGCACCGACAAGTTCAGCAAATCTGAAATAGACAAACCTTTATACTGAACCTGCAAAACATCTTCGTTAAACCTTCTTCCCTTACAGTCCGGACATCTCACTTCCAGATCAGGCATGAAGTTCATATCAAGTGAGAGCGTTCCTAGCCCCTGGCAAGTCTCGCAGCGTCCTCCCGATGTGTTAAAAGAAAAATGCTTGGACGTTAATTTTCTTTCCTTGGCTTCCGGAAAGCTGGCGAACATCTGCCGCCAGTAAGTAAATACATCTGTATAGGTCGCAACATTAGAACGCTGCATTCGGCCTATCGGTGTTTGATCAAAAATAACGATATTACCCACTTGATCCAAGCCGGTTATTTCCTTACATCCTGTCGGTATAACCCCTTTAGTGCTTTCTTGAGCAAGAATATCGAATACTAATGTTGATTTGCCAGAACCCGAAACCCCCGTTACGGAAACCAGTTTGCCAAGTGGAAAAGAAACAACAGGAATATCAATATTCCGAAACTTCGCTTCTCGAATCGTAATATGCTGACTATTCCCCTTCCGTCGAATACGGCTGGAAACAGCCATTCCCTCTTCCCTTAAATAAGCACCGGTTATCGAATGCTCGCTTGTCATCAAGTCGTTCAGGCTTCCTTCACCTACTACAGCTCCTCCATATATTCCAGCACCAGGACCGATATCAATCACATGATCAGCAGCACGCATCATTTCAACATCATGCTCGATCACGAGCACTGTGTTTCCAAGATCGCGAAGTTCCTGAAGTACACGGATAAGTCCAAGGGTATCCCGCGGATGCAGTCCTGTCGTTGGCTCGTCCAGAATATACAGCACCCCGGTCAGACCTGATCCGAGCAGCGATGCAAGACGAAGCCTCTGTGCTTCTCCACCGGAGAGTGGCACGGTCTGCCGGTTCATCGAGAGATAGCCGAGCCCTACATTCATGATCCGTTTTAGTCGGACAGGCATATCATCCAATATGGGCTCCAACAGATGCAGACCATCGGATGGGATTGAATCCTGCAGCCCGTTCATCCACTCGAACATTTGGCTCAGGGACCATTCCGCGACCTCTGAAATCGATGAGCCATTTACCCGAACTTGTGCAACCTCCTTCTTCAAGCGTGTACCCAGGCATTCCGGACAAAGCTGCTCACGGAAAAAGCCACCATCTTTCTCCTGATTACCGGCCTCCTCTTTCTCCTTGTAACGCCGCCACAAACCCGGGATGATACCTTCAAATTTAGTGCCTTGAACAGCTTTCATATGCGGATAATGTCGCTTAAATGCCTCACTCTCTACACCGTGGTACAGCAGATCACGCTGAACATCATTGTAGTCTTTCAATGGAAGGTCCGGGTCAAAACCAAATCCAAAGTGGTTGCCAGCAGCTACTAGAATACGAATTTGAATATCTCGGTGGACTCCATTCAGAGAAGAAACTCCTCCCTCTCGAATGCTGAGCTCTTGATTAAAAACCGCATCTTCATCGATGCTGACTGCATGACCAAGCCCGCTGCAAGTTTGGCAGGCTCCTTCCGGCTTGTTAAATGAAAAGTGTGACATACCCAGCTTCTCAAGCTCAGTTCCACAATGTGGACAGTCCGTGGTTTGATACTCTACCGGTTCGTCTTCCTCCACAAGCTTACTTGTCGGCTCAAAAGAAGGAGCAATCCTGGCCTTGCAATATGGGCAAGTCCGTTCGCCCAATCTGGAAAAGATAAAACGCACATAAGTATATAAATCGGTTACGGTTCCTACCGTTGAACGCGGATTACGGTTGGTGACATGCTGTCCGACGCTGATGGAAGGAGACAATCCCTCGATAGTATCAACCTTCGGCTTACTGATCGAGTCCGATGCCATTCCCATGGATTCCATGTACTGTCTCTGACATTCCCGCTGGAGTGTGTCCATCGCCAACGTTGATTTACCTGAACCTGATGGACCCGTCAGAACGACCAACTTGTACTTGGGAATCGAAAGCGAGATATTCTTTAAATTATTCTCCCGAGCACCTTTAATAATAATGGTATCTTTCACAGGAAAGCCCTCCAATTACAAATGAATGTATCTGCAAGAATATGAATGTTGTTCAGAAGTCTGCGGGGCGCTGAGAAATAAGTGTTTATCCTCTTTGCAAATCTGCAGAGATTCCGATAGAATGTATTCGACCTATTAACACGATCATCAAATATCTCGTTCGTTAAATATCTTTACCATCAAGATATTTACATCTTAAAAGGAGGTCAGTCTTTTGTCAAGCAATCGACAGGAACAACCAACAGAACAGCAGGTGAATTTTACCTTACGCATGCGAGGACTTGGAACCCGAACTGTATTGTACCAACAGCATGTAGCTTCCTCTCTTGGTTTATACAATAACGACTTTATTTCCATAGATATCCTGCAAGAGAAAGGACCTATTACGGCCGGTGAACTCTCAAAACTAACCGGACTTACAACAGGCAGTGTTACTGCATTGATCGACCGTCTTGAAAAAAATGGATATGTTCGTCGAGAGAACGACCCCAATGACCGCCGTAAAGTCATCATTGTTCCTTTGTATGAGAATAAAGAAGAGGTCAGCAGCACGTACCTTCCGCTTCATGCTTCCATGATTGATCTGGCTTCCTCCTATTCGGAAGAAGAACTTGAACTCATTACACAGTTCTTAAGTAAGGCAAGTGCAGTATTGGATGAGCAAATTAATCGTCTCAATTCTAGTGCGCGCAGTAAAACTTCTTCCCTAAAGGAAATGAATCCATAAAATGAAAAAGGCGATATTGCCAGAAGTCTCATGACTTTGGAATATCGCCTTTATATTTTTCGTAGCGTTATATAGATTCCTAGTTAAGGAGCTCGATCAGATTCTCCAGTTTTCGTTCCAACACGCCAAACTGTACAAAACGATCCTCTCTCAGCATTTCCTTACCCTCAATGAAGAGGAGGAGTGTTGGTGCAGTGAAAATCAAGTATTTGGATGCAATCTCGCCCACGGCTTCCGCCTGTATATGTCCCAACGAAATAGAAGGAAAACGTTCTAGCAGCTCTCTTAATTTAGGTAAGATCGCATGGCAAACGCTGCAATCCTGCCTGGACACATATAAGAAGCTAAATGGATGGTTTGCAATGAACCGTTCTATGGCTTCAATGGATGTTAGTTCTTCCATTCCCCTCATGATCTGCACCTCGCCTTAACATACCTATGCTGGGTTCTAATCCAGGACCGCTGAGACATGTTCTGTCGTAACCGCCCAGTGTGAAGCTGTCCAATACTTACTCTTGTCCTTCACATAAATAATTTGCGGTGACTCATGCTTCACATTCAAATCTTCGGCAATTTTATTGGAGACCGGGCGTGATTCAATGACTTTCACCAGTGTGTAATCTACCTCGCCGTTTGGTGTCTTAGCTAAATAAGCTTCAAACTCTGCCAGAGCATTGGCACTCACCGGGCATGTCGTGCTATGCTTCAAAATAACTTGGCCTCGTTCTGAGGATTTGTTCAAAATCGTATCCCATTCTTCCAGTGTCGTAATTTCATTCCATTGCATTTGGAATTCTCCCCTTTATTGTGATGTATCGCATTGCTGATATGGTCTAACTACATGCTATTATACACATAAACTCCACTATGTTTCACGGGTTGTCTATTAAGCATCGGGTGATACTTCCTCTTCCGACACTCTGATTGTATTACGGCCGGATCGTTTAGCTTCATAGAGTGACTGATCCGCCGACCTCAAAATTCTCTTCAGTTCTATATCCCATTCCCATTGCCTGGCATCAGACTTATCAAAATAGCTTGAACCAACAGAGACTACGCCGAAGCTGGCTGTAACCCGAACAGGTCCCAGCGAAGTGATCATAGGCTTTGATAACAGTGCTGAACGTATACGCTCTGCTGCGTCTTCAGCTTCTAACAACGTTAAGCCTGGTAGGGCAATTACGAACTCTTCGCCGCCATAACGAGCGAACACATCCTCCGAACGAAGCGAACTACGGGATAACTCAACAACATGCAAGAGTGCTTGATCGCCAAAGTCATGGCCAAAATCGTCATTAATCCGTTTGAAATGATCAATATCATATAATAGGAATGACATAGGTTGATGATCCCGAACAGCTTGGCTTAGAAGACTATAACTGAGATTCATGAAGTGGCTGCGGTTATAGATTCGCATCAGGCCATCATAATATGCTAGCTGTCTCAATTCTTCCTGGAGGCGCGTCTTTTCCGTCACATCTATAAGGACAATCAATCGCCCAGCTTCATGTCCTCCCTGGTTCCGTATAGCGGAGGACCTAATCTGATAATTATACGATTGGTCTCCCAGTCGCCACCGAATTTCTTGAATGTCCGCGTCTTCCGCTTCCATTCCCGTTCGTTCCTCCATCGTGTAAATGGGCTGACTTGAATGATGCTGCCATAAGGCTTCCAGGGGTTCTCCTATAACTGAAGGATGGAGTTCAGGCAGCATAGCTGCTGAGGCTGGATTATAATCAATCAATCTATTGTCCAGATCCAGTATAAGAACACCATCTCTCATGCTCGTAAAAAGGCTATCCCTTGCGATGGGAACAACATGAAACAAGCCCTTGGCAGTAAGCGCCCATAGATAGAGAGTGGAAGTAACGGTCATAATAACGGGGATCGGATCCATTCCGTTAGGGGTTAGTCCGCATAGATACAGAAAATCGCCAATAAGGGGCAGAACCAGACCGGTCAACATGATAACAAGCTTAAACCGGTAAGATGGCATCCTGCGCAAACTCCGCACGAGCAGAATAGCCCCACCTATCATACAAGCAAAGGTATAAGCCCCCTGGATGATATACCAGGGACCGATAAGGATATCAACCCTCTGGCCTGCTGCGCCTATGTTAAGCACGATGTTCCGGTAATAGAAATGATGCCATTCATTCGTCAGCACAAGCAGGAGGGTCACGAAAGGAATAGCAAACATAGCAATGAGCAGTTTGCGCTTCAAGTATCGCTCCATGCCAAGATATGACAAGATAATAATCAAATTAAGAGGCGGCAGAAATGGCATGCCCCAATACTCAAACTTAAT
Organism: Paenibacillus solani; assembly: GCF_001277345.1. Classification (GTDB taxonomy): domain Bacteria; phylum Bacillota; class Bacilli; order Paenibacillales; family Paenibacillaceae; genus Paenibacillus_AQ; species Paenibacillus_AQ solani. The sequence goes on along the minus strand of NZ_LIUT01000001.1, from coordinate 1,740,602 downwards.
CCAGAAACGAATCTCTTGGATCGTGTTGCTGGACAATTCCAGTGCGGCACCGAAGGTATAGATTGCAGACAGCATACAGAAGACGACAAAGCTTTTGACGGTTATAACTCTCGAACGTCCGGACAGTGCATATAATCCCAAAATAATGTTTAATACACCTGCTGTGACAATAAACGTGATGGTCGCCGAGTAAGGTGTTCCCATAGTGTAGACTCCATATCTGCTAATGGTGGATCGTTCATGACACCGATCGACTCTTAATCCGATGTTACCATAGCGGAACTGTCGGAACAATCCTGGATCTGTCGAACTACTGATCGTCGGCTTACTCAGGTGTACATCAGATTCCCTCCAGACTAAAAAAGAAACTGCGATGCTCGCAGCTTCCTCTCAATCAACGGATTTCCTGGCCTTCACGATTAAGAAATGAGGGTTTGTCATCAGTCGATCATACCATTTCGCCATCCATTCCTTCGCCTCCGGATTATCCTTATGCGCTATACTGGGCTGCGGCTCAACGATTTGTTCGATGTTAAACCTGGAGGAAGTTACGTTCATGATTTCTTGAATCGGTCTTCTATAGAAAGTAACCTCGACAGGGCCTGCTTCCGGTTTGTTCCATGTCTCCGTCAATAACTCACGGGCGAAGTAGTCATGGCGATCAAAATGTTTAAAATCCATAAAAGGATGATGAACAGAGAAGATCAAACTTCCTCCGTGCTTCAGCACCCGCTGAAACTCTCGAAAGATTGGAGTCCAATCCTCGATGTAATGAAGTGTTAGTGAACTTACGATCAGATCAAACGTCTCATCATCAAATGGCAGCTCCTCGTTCATATCGCATGCAAATACATTTGCTTTGTTGCCCACTCGTCTCTTACATGCCTCAATCATCGCCGGGCTGAGATCAATTGCCGTCACCTGGGCTCCCCGTTGAATGAATTGCTCCGTATACCACCCTGCGGCACATCCTGCATCAAGCACGGTCATCTGCCCCAGATCTGAAGGCAGCATGCTGAGCATAGCTGGTCTCTCATAAAATGCATTATGCCCACTCTGTGAATCCACATGTCTCTCGTAGTCTCCAGCCAGCTTATCATAGGCCTCCATGACCTTCTCCTTCATGATTTCACTTCCCCCCTTATATATTATCTATGTATTCATTTCTCATCGATCTGTCATTTAAATTGCGAAATAACTTGTTCGGTGGTGTAGGCTTTTACACCGATACGGATGAGTTCCTCAATCCCATGCGGATAAACACCCGAGATGGCGTCTTCAATCATAACGACCTTAAAATCACGTTCACTTGCTTGTACCATGCTCGCTCTTGGACAATTCGGGAAATTGCAACCGATGAACACTAGTGAATCGATTCCTTTACCTCGCAAGAAATCTTCCAGATCGGTTTGATAGAATGCGCCCCATCTCGGTTTATACATCGCCCATTCCAAATCGCCGAGGGGTTGCATTTTTCCGCTCAGAAGCTCCTCATGACTTAAGTTTGCGTCTGAAGAAGGCTTGATGGAATCAACCAACTCAGCACCTGACGAGCCGGGACTAACAATCTGCGCGCCGGATTCAATCAAGGCTTTGCGGCATATATCAGCATTCGATCCGTCTTCCTTATAGATCCGTACCACGTGCAGAATAGGGATGTGGCTCTTTCTTGCTGCCTCCAGAATACGTTTCATTTGTGGGATGACTTCATGCGTTCCCTTTATTTCGGCAATCGCGCCAGGCAAACTAAAATCGTTCTGCGTATCGATGGTTATAACCGCACATCGTGAAAAATTCGGTTCCGTATAATCCACCACATCTTCCCCCTCCATGATTAGCTTAAGATAATTGCACAATTAGCGCGATCGAAAAGTCTTATCTTAGTTAGAATAGCACGCACCATTTTTCGGATAACTTAACATCTCTGTTATGTGCTGTCAATTCTATTTTTTGTTGATTCTGTTCAGTTCTGTTTCGACAATCTAAGAAGCAGGCTGCCCCTTGGCAGCCTGCTGTCCGTTCTCTTATTTAGTCGATAATCATACTCTCTGCCATTGCCTTCAGATCATTCTTAGTCATTAGACCTTTTACATTTACCATAATGGTATATACGATATTTCGTTTACTATCATACCAACTGATCTTGTCTCCATCTGACTCATCATGGAGGTAAATGGCCTCGACATGTTTTAGCTGTATTTTCTCTGAGGAAGCATCCAGAGACTTCGTTAAGCTTGCACTTTGACCATACCCCGCCATGATCGATATAGCTGTGCTGCTCTTGCCATCGGATAAGTACATAAAGGAGTTGAATGCTTTCGACCATTTCAGCTTTTCTACAAACAGCTTCTCTCCACTGCTCGATAAATAGGCCTGACTCATCAATCTTTGTTCTAGTTCTAAGTATTTCACACGATCCTTTTCTCCTGAAGGTGCCGGCCCATAAGGAAATACTTGACCGTAAGCGAATTTCACGCCCTTGGGAAGATAACCAGGTACCTCTAGAATGGGTGCTGAAGTATGAACACGCTCTTTCTGGAAATCATCATATGAACGATAGTCTATTGGTTGATATTCAAATTTTATATGATTCGCCGTGTCGTACCCATTGTCCTTATTAATGTAATCATCCTTGATGTAATATGCGGCCAGCTCTCCGGGCTTCAGCATGGATTTTACCCTCGTCCTGTATTCCTCCAGTAGATTGCTCAGTTTGGCTGGCAGCCCTGATGTCGACGGATCGGCTGTTTTTAGAACAATTTCCCCTTTACTATTAAAAATTTGTATATGCCCTGTTGCTGCATATGCAGTGAACGAGACTAGTAATATAGAGGAAATCATGATAGACATTACGGTTTTTCGCTTGAAAGATTGGAGTCTTGAACGACTTTTATGCTGCTCGTCCTCAATATGTTGTCTGACTCTTGAAACAAACTCAACATCACGAAAATGACTGTCCGGTACAGATTGCTGCCTCAACTCTTCGATTGGATCAACGATGTTTCCCATTGTTCTTCCTCCTTCCATTTATTCATGGCATCCTTCAGCTTCATTCTGATTCGGGTTATCTTTTTACGGATGGCTTCCGATGACTTTCCTGTTATTTCGCCTATTTCTGCATACGTCTTGTCGTGAAATGCATACAGAATCAATAAGCTTCTGTCCTGTACCGTAAGATTCACAAGGGCTCTCATTAGCGGTTCGCTGAATGTCCCTCTTAAATACTCCTGCTCTGCACTTTCGGCGAAAATCTGTCCTTTCCACAATCTCCCGAGCTTCTGCGATAATTGCCGTCGATGAATTACATTCAGACAATAATGGTAAGCGATCTTATATAACCATGCGTTAAAGCTGACCGAAGGCTTATACTTTGTGATCGATTTGTATGCCTTCAAGAAGATTTCCTGCACGGCGTCCTCCGCTTCCTGTTCGCTACCCAGTAGTCGGCAGCAGTAAATATACATTTGGCGCTGGTACTCACTTACAATAGGAATAAATGCCTCTGCGTGCCCCTCCTGAATCTGTTGAACATATTTTTCAATTGTTTCAGCGTTAATGACTCTTCCCCTCCTCTCTAGAAACTTGGATACCTATATAACCATGCAGCAAACGAAAAGCGGACATTATTCGGGAAAAACCGCATAAAAAATATGGCAAAGTCCATATGAGCACAAAAAAAAACCGCGATGGGCGCGGCTCCCTTATGAATAATATCTTGGAATTGCGAAACACCTCTACTTTTCCTTAAAAAGATCTTCAATGATCGATTTGTCATAGCCATTGACCATCCTATAACTCCAGGAATATTTCTTATGTAAACTTCTATTGAAAGATATCTTGATAACATCCGGTTCTGTAAAATATATGACGAAGGGGGTGTACTCGACATTAACCCAGATCATGTACTCCGTACCTCTTCCATAATTTTCAGTTTTCCACAATTTCGCATTAGAGAAGCTATTTATAATTCGATCTATAGTTGCCGGGTCGGTAATTTCCACACTATTCTCACCGTATGAACTGTCCCTTTTATCAATTTTCATAAAACTTATCTTCTCTGTATCATAAACTTGATCCTTCATCAGCTCTTTAAAAGAAGTGCTGGATTGAATCAATGAATAGACGACTCCAGTCAGTACGATCAATGCAACCACAACAAAAAAGACTCGCCATGACCTGTCACTCATCACGATTCCGTCTTGAAAACCTAAGGAATTCGGGCTTTTTCATAAGCGTATTTTTCATATCCCCCTCCATTGCACATAAATAATAAATAAGCTTAGCACCTATCACTATATAAACCCCATAAACCATGCTTTGGTTGCCGGATAATTCAACATCTTTTGGTTTGTACTGTCAATCCTATTTTTCTGGCTGGCGACATATCGGTGTTAGTTTTGGTTATATACATTGACACGCGCTCCATCCATAATAAGATCACTGCTGTCCACGATAATTTCCTGTTGATCGAACAGACCACCGACAACGGAGGTAGTATGGCTGTTGGAATCGGTAATTTGAATTGACGTACGAACAGCATAATATGCATTGCCGAGAGGGCCTTGTGTTTCTTTTATGGTATAGACATAAGCGCCCTGGCTGTCCTTGTGAATGGCTTTATTCGGTATGAGGATCCCTTCGCTGCTCTTAGTTTTGACTATACTGATCCTCACTTGTTCGCCACCGGATAGCCCACTCCCTTTTAGTTTAACGAACAAACGTGTCATGGAACCGCTTGATTTCTCAGCGTCTTCGTTAACATCGGGACTGAGCGAGTTCATATCCTCTTCTATCCTTTCAATCTCACCCGTAATTGATGGTTCTTCCTTGCCTTCAAGCATGATGTTATCCAGAACATCCCCTACGCTCAGCGTGGTAGCGATACCTGACGGTACATACATTTCTAACCCATACCCTTTTGCCAAATGGCTCATCGTGATATCCGGTTTCCCGGTAGAACTTAATCCCTCCATCGCACCAATCTCTATAACGATACCGTCAAAAGGGGCTACCATCTGCCGATTAACTGAAAGCGTATGTTTCAGGTTCTCGATCTGCTGCTGTTGTGCAGCAATATCAAGCTTTGCCGTTTCGAACGCGCTGGATGCACTTATAAGAAGAGCCTCGTCTTCTTCCTGCATCGCTTGAATGACATTATATTCGAGAAGCTCCATTGATAGATTCAGCTTCTTCAGAGCAGACTGCTCCACAGCCATCTGCTGCTTAACCTCACTGCCGTCATATTGTATAAGAACTTGTCCCTTATGCACCATCTCTCCTTTTTTAACGAGCACCTTGTCGACTTTCCAGCCCGAAGGATGGATAAGTTCCCTCTCCTCCTCTGGATTTATCGTCGATCGGCCAACATAGGAATGAACCAGCGAGCCTTTGTTTACCGATGTAATCACTACCTTAGGCAGCGTCAAGGCTTGTAGGGTGTTACCTGCAAAAGTCAGTACAAGCAGAAGACCTGTAAACAGTCCGGCTATTATGCTAACCTTGCGTTTTCTTGACCGGGAAATTACCTCTTCCAATATCCATCACTCCTAGTACTAAAACTAACCTTTTATGCCCGACAATTGAACGCCTTCAATAAAATAAGACTCGGCATACAGGAATAGAAGAATCATGGGTGCCATATACAATGCCGATGCGGCAAATCCGATTCCCAGTGCGTCTTTGTTAATCTGTGCAAGATATAGAGACAGCGGCTGTTTATAGGAATCTTGCAAAAATATGAGCGGCTGCTCGATCATGTTCCAATAGTCGACGAACAATAGAACCGTCAGCGCGGCCAGACCAGGCTTCGCCAGCGGCAGGATAATACGCCAGAAGATGACCCATGCTCCTCCACCGTCCATCATGGCCGCTTCAGAATACGCTCCGGGAATATGGGCCATGAATTGTCGCATCATAAAGACGCCAAAGGCTCCAAAGATGCCAGGTAAAATAATGGCGGCGGTATGGTTCATAAGTCCAAGCTTGTCTATAACGATATAATTCGGAACAAGCGTTACCTGAAACGGCATAAGCATGGTCATTAAATAAAGCATAAACAGCTTGTCCCTTCCGATGAAGCGAAGTTTGGCAAAGGCATAAGCCGCAAGCGAGGCGACGACCGCCTGTCCGGCAACAATCGGCACGACCAAGGCGACGGAATTCCAGAACATCCTTAGAAATTTTGTGGTTAGAACCAGTACCTCGGCATACTGTCCAAAGGATAGCCAATCAGGAATAATCTTCAGATTGACGAACGCGTCCTTGCCACCCTTCGCAACGTCGATCATCTGCCCCAGAAGGTCGTAATTCCGCCCAATCTCTTGCTCCGTCATCAGGGAGTTCGTAAAGGTAAGCAGAATCGGTACCAGCATGACAACGGCTAACAATCCGAGCAGCAGCGTCAGTACCAGCTTTGGAATCCACCGTATATTTTTCATGATGAGCCTCCCTTTGGTCACTCCAAGTTATCCCGAAATCGGCGCTCAACGCTCAATAGTCCCGTCACCAGAATGACGATGAAGCCGACCATCAGCGTGGCTGCAGCCGTCAGCTTCTGAATATCAAGCGAGGAGAACATGTTGTTCATATAGTGCTGCATCATATAGATCCGGTCATACGGATAATCGCCTGCAAGCAGATACGTCTCCCGAAAGACCTTGAAAGAATTGATGATGGAGATCAGCACGACAAAGAATGTTGTAGGCGTCAAATAGATTAGCGTAATGTGAAACAACTGACGGAACCGCCCCGCGCCCTCAACACGTGCCGTCTCGTAATAATCCTTCGGAATGGATTGAAGTCCGGCCAGAAATAAAATCATGTTGTAGCCGATGTTTTTCCACAAATACATGAGGATGACCACGCTCATCGACCAATCCGATTGCATCCAGTCGATCCTCTCTTTATGGAAATGGTGCAGCCATGCATTTAAGGTTCCGTTCCAATCGAAGAGGATCTGCCAGATCATCACAACGGATGCGACGGGTACGACAAGCGGCATAATAAAGGAGGTTCGAAGCCAATTGCGCATAAACAAGGGCCGATTCAGCAGTAATGCCAGAATGAGCGACAACGCGATGACCAGCGGAACGCCAATGCCGGTAAAAATCAGCATATTTACCGATGCCTTGTGGAAGGAGCCGCTGCTTAGCACTTCATTGTAGTTATCGAAGCCAACTAATGTGCCCTCCAATGAACCGTCCGTGAACGATTCGTAAATGCCCATTATGAACGGGATGATATAAAAGCAAGCAAAGCCGATCAGGCTGGGAGCCATGAACCATAAAGCTTTCATCCCGTCTTTGCGCATCCATCTCCTTAAACTTCTTCTATTCATTCAGATAGGTCGTTACTTTATTCTGGATGAGCCTGGCGACATCATCTACGGATTTCTGTCCGGCAAAGAAGGCTTTGGACTCATTTACGATGATGTCATTCACTTTGGCGGACTTGTACTCGACCTGATGAGTGGCTCCACCCACCAAACTCTCCAGTTGGTTCAGCTTGGCCTGATCGACTTTGATCGCCATTCCTTGCAGCGGGCCTTCCTCATAGGCTTTAACCGTTCCTTCTTCCTTCAATTGCTTGATCTGATTGGCAAATGATTTCTTGTTGATCGGAAATCCTGCCTTCGTGGAAGGCGTTTCGATTTCTCCGGACATCAAGAATTTTATGAAATCCCACGCTTCCTCCTTCACTTTGGAGTTCGCATTCATGGAAATGCTCTTGTAAGGCCGGAAATAACCGCCGGCTGTCGTTTCCTGGGCATGAGGCTTCATGTAATACTTCATATTCTCGCCGTATTCCCTTAGAGATACGAGATAGTCCCAAGGAGAGTTGATATGGATGGTTCTGAAATAAGCCTTGCTCCGAGGATCCGTGGTCACGATATGATTGTCGTACATGGACTTCACCTGGTTCATCAGACCGGTAAAGGAGGCCGATTCGAAATTGCCCTTGCGGCTCTCCGTATCCACAAATAAGGAATAATTGTCAAGTGCAATGTCTGCCAGCAGGTTTTCGGGTCCACCAGATACCAGCGCTGATGGGTATACCTTGGAAGCCGCCGCCAGCTGATTTGCGGTATTTATAAAATCGTTCCAGGACCAGGTTTTGTCGTTAATCTGAATCCCTGTTTGCGCGATGGCATCTGCATCTCCGGCAAAGCCTTCCAGAAAGAATGCGAGCGGCATGCTGTAAAGTCCTTTGCCGGTTCGAGAATTGTCCAGGATATTACCGAAATAATCTTCCTTTCGGAAAGTGGAATCCTTGTCCATCCATTCACCGAGATCAACCAGCAGATGATGTTTAACGTAGTTATCAGTAGGCAGAATATTCACATATTCACCCGATTGGAGCAGATCGGGGCCTTTGCCTGCCAGCATCGCCGTATTCGTATTCTTGACGAACTTCTCCTCATCCGCCTCCATGTGCGAATCGTCGGTATAGCCCGTCTGCAGCTTGATTTCGATATTCGGATGAAGCTGTTCGTAATTCTTCTTTGCTTCCTGAAACAGTTCATCTGGGAAAAACATCGAAAAGACGATGGTCTTTTTGCCACCGGAGGCTGATTCATCATTCTGAGTCGTGCTCTGCACCGAACCACCGTCGTTTGTACCTGCGGACGCTTCATTGCCGCCGCTGGTTCCCGCTGATGATGCTGCCCCTGTTGGGCTTCCACTACCGCAAGCGGTTAAAGAGAAGGCTATAAAACAGCTAACCAATAATCCTAACCCGATTTTTTTCATATGACGATTCTCCTCATCGTTTCACTCGTTGAGATATAGATTGATCTTGTTCTGAACTTGTTTCGCAACATTGTCCGCTGATTTCTGTCCGCTGAAGAAAGACTTTGATTCATTGGAAATGATCTCATCAATCTTGGACTGTTTCTCGATGGAATGAACGGCTCCCGTAATATAGGCGTCCAGTTGGTCCAGCGATGCATTGTCAACCTTGACCGCGGGAAGATCAGCCTCATGAATCGTTCCTTCGTCTTTAAGCTGCTTCAGCTGTTTTTCGTAGGCAATTCTGTTAATTGGAAAACCAGGGCTTTGATCATACACATCGGTATAAGACTGCGCCTCATCCTCTATGAGAAATTTGATAAAATCCCAGACTTCTTTCTTATGAGGCGAGCTTGCGTTAATCCCGATCATTCCAGAGTTTTTAAAATAACCTCCAGCCCCCACATCTTGCGGATGCGGTTTGGCATACAGCTTGGTATGCTCGGCGAAATTGTTCAACAGATACCCTCGGAGGGAACTGATGGTTTCTTCGTTGAAATAAGCTTTCGTATTCCTGGTAGCTTCGCTGCCTCTGCCACCGCCATCTGTAACCATGTCGTAAAGCAAGCCATCATCGAACATCGTTTTGATCTGCTGCATTAACCCGGCAAAGCGCACCGAATCGAAATTGGCTTTCCCGTTTCCTTCTGTGACGAGCTGGCGGTAGTTTTCAGCGACCATCTCGCTCAGCATATAATGCGGTTCGCTAATGAGCACATTCTTGTACTCACCTTTCTGTGTCAATTGCTTGGCAATATCCGTAAAATCGCTCCATGTCCAACTGCTGTCATCGATCTTGACTCCGCTCTTTCCGAGGGCATCCTCATCGCCAATCAAACCGGCAAGGGAGAAATAAAGCGGCATCCCGTAAAGTCCCCCGTCAATCTTCGAGTTGTCCAAGATGTTGGTGAAATAATCTTTCGTCTGAAGCGATGAATCCTTCTCCATCATGTCGCTTAGATTGACAAGCAGATGACGGCTTACATATTTATCTGCCGGGAGCATATCAAGCTCAATCAGGTCGGGACCTTTGCCGGCCAAGATGGATGTGTTCGAGGAGGTAACGAATTTTTCAATATTTGCAGATACCTCGTCGAGATCCTTCCCCTCAAAGGGTGTAGCCTGCAGCTCAATCTCGATGTTGGGATGCAGCTTCTCATACTTCTTCACAGCAGTCTGCATGTAATTGCTCAGATAAAAAGTCGAGAACACGAGCTTCACATGTCCTTTTGAATCCACACTTTCTTTCGTACTTCCGTCTTGCGCCGCTGTCGCTCCTTTCATTGCCATTTCGCCTTTGTTTCCCTGAGCTCCACTGCAGGCGGAGAGACAGAGAATTAGACAAATCCATATCCAGCCTATTTTCTTCATCATGACTCACCTTTCTTTACCGTTAGATTCCTTAAGCAGCGTGGGCAGCCATTCGTTCATGGAATAGCCTTCCCCCCTCCGGGAAGCCCCCTTGTCATCCGTGAAGACGATCCTTGTAAAAAGAATGGAAACTATCTTCGCTGACTTTTCCAAATATAAAGTAAAGATGTCTCCGAAACTTCACCTACTTGTAAACAAATTGTCTCTGAAATAACCCCACAAACATATAAATTCTAATATCTTAAAAAAGACGGCAGACAGAACGATATTTCGTTCAGTCTGCCGCAAATAAGGTTACTATGAAAAGTATTTGTTTTGGGGCTCCACTTTGTGGCGTTAGGTTAACTATTGAAACCTAATAATAAACGGTTGATTATACGAGACGACACTTGGCTCCGGATTCGTTTGTTGTCTTGAAGTGGAATATATTTTTCGCCCATTTACCAGAAGACTGTCATTATGCGGACTCCAATACATTACCGACGGGAAGACGCCCTGATATACCGATTCTTTGTACAGGACGTTGTTTCCTTGAAGCTTTCCTGCAAAAATTGAGATTGTATCGTTGTCGTCTTTCTGGGAATAAGCAATATACTTCCTGTCTTGCGATAATTGAAAGCTAAGAACCTTCTCCAGCAGGACAGAGAGAGCCATGTTTCGTCGATCGTACTCATAGATCTCGCCTTCCGTTCCAAGGAAAACAAACTGATCTTTATTAAGCCATGCCATCTGATCACCGCCCGCCTGATGCTCGTATTCGATATGAAAGCTGCTTCCGTTTATCGTCCCCATGCTGATACTAAGGGTCCGTTCATTTTGCACCACAATCAGTGCGCTTTGTCCATCGTCCGACATTTTCACCTCGGAGACGCTGCCTGTGTTTCGGAGGCCCTTCAGCGGATAGACCTTGACTTGCCGGGCGGTTGTGTCATACACGGCCATTTTGACAACGGGGTTTGTGGCGACACCCACATCGGTTTGTCCACTGACGGGGCCTGAAGCGACATCTGTAGCGACGTCTGTGACGAGATAAGAGATGTATCTGCTGTTATCCGACCAAGTGAGCTCTGTCAAGAGCAGATCATGACGGGGCTTTATGGTGGCCATGATGGTTTCCCGTCCATCAGAAAGCGATATTAACTTCAGTACATTGCCGTCCTTTGTCTTCTTAATACCGGCGATATATTTGCCGTTTGGCGACAGTTCGAGATTCCAATGATCAGCGTCCACGCCTTGCAGCGTCTCGAATTTTTCATACGGCGATGAGAGCCGCTGCAGCAGATATTGCGACAAGCGCATCTTTGAGTCGGGGGCCTGAAAAAGACCGAGAACGGATCCTGAATCCTCCCAACCAAGCAATTGATCGTCCTTCGTGTCCGAAAACGGAAGACGGTATATCGTTTTTACTTGGAATGGGGCGCTGCCCGAATCGGCAACTTGCTCATCTTCCGAGCTCGGAATAACGATGGTCTCCGACCGCAGACCTCCCTCACATCCGGACAAGAGGAGGATGATTGCAAGCAGCACGGACAAACCTGCAAATCGTTTCCGTATCATCATGATCTCTCCTCCCTGAAGTAAGGTAGTTCCACGTAAACCATGATCTGCCCGTCCCGGCTGACTAGGCGGATGGTCCCTCCATGGTCGTCGACGATCGATTTGGCGATACTGAGACCCAGACCGACACTGCCTTCTTCCATGAACTTATGGCCCGCCGAATAGAACGGCTGAAACAGGTGCTCAAGCTGGTCAGGTGGGATCGGTTCACCCGGATTTTCGAAAATAAAGCGAACGAGTCCGGAGTCCAGTTCGACCTTAGCAGAAATCTCCGATTGGGGAGAGCTGTATTTGATCGCATTGTCCAGCAGGTTGATGAACAGCTGGCGCAGCCTGTCCGGTTGTCCGTTTACATACAAATGTTCATCCGTCTGGCAGATGATGCGCTTCTTATAACGCTTGGCACGGAAGGACATGGAATCGCTAACGTCGTGCAAAATTTGACCCGCATCCACCTTTTCGAATTCACGGTCGTCCGAAGCTCTGCGGGATACTTCCAGCAGCCTTAGCACCATGTTATGCAGCCGCCGGCTCTCTTCAACAATGTGATTCATGCCCTTATCGAAGAACTCCCGGTCGTCATCCCCTTTCTCCCGAATAATCTCGGCATAACCAAGAATGGACGTCAGTGGCGTCTTAAGCTCATGGGTGACATTGTCGAAAAAACGTTTTTCCTGATCGTTAAGCTCCTGAAGGCGATCCCGATCACCCTCAATCGTGGAAATCTGGCTTCCGATCCGGTCAATCATGTCATTGAAATTCAGAGCCAGCTCGCCAATTTCATCTCTTCGCCGGAACGGGATTCGAACATCGAGATTCCCGTTCTTCACTTCCGTGGATGCACGGGTGAGCTTTACTAATGGAACGGTGATATGCCTGGATAGCATATACGAGAACAGGAACGCTGCCCCGAATATGGCAAGCGCGATGTAGAAAATAATGTCCATAATGCGCCCGCTTTGATCATAGAGCAGGGTAAAATCTTTGGTAAATCTTAAGATGCCGACCTTAACACCATCGATGATAACCGGGTATGAGTATAGAACGGTCCCGCTGTTCCGGCCATAAGTGATGGTATAAGCTGTTTTACCCTCGATGGCTTGCCGCAGATCCTCGTCGGATGACCCGGAGAACTCTTGCTCATCCGATGAGAATAATAACTTGCCGTCTACGGTGTACGCACTAACATCGCTTGATGTCGCATGCTTCAAATCATTCACCATCTCTTCGGCCATCTGTCCAAAATAAAGCTTATTGTTCGTGAAATGGTTGATTAGAAATGCTTGCCTTACATATACATTGCTGTTGTTTTTGAGTCCGACCAGATCGGAAGTCACGATTTTCTGATTGCTTGTCCGAATGATCTCCTTGACAGTTTGATTGAGTACGAGGAACGACAGACTGAAGATCACAAAAAAACCAACAATAAACTTGGCTCTGATGGTCCGGATCATCTCTTATTCCGCCTGCTTCTCGAATTTATAGCCGATGCCGAATACGGTTGTGATCAAATCGCCGGCATCCAACTTTTTGCGGAGCCTTTGAATATGCGTATCCACGGTCCTCGTGTCCCCCATAAAATCATAACCCCAGACCAAATCCAGCAGTTCCGAACGCGTGTAAATCTTCCCCCGATGGCCGTACATTGTCATGAGCAGGTCGAATTCCTTCGGCGTAAGGTCAACCGGTATTCCGTCTTTCTTGACCAGTCGCTCTTCCATTACGATTTCGATGCCCCTAAAGCGGATCACGGCTTCCGGCGTTCCTTCCCTATTCCCTTGGTTTGCCTGATCCAGTCGTCGGAGGATCGTGCGAATTCGGGCGACAACCTCCCGTAGATCGAAGGGCTTCGTAATATAGTCATCGGCACCAAATTCAAGCCCGAGCACTTTATCCGTGATGTCGGATTTAGCGGTTATCATGAATATGGGAAGGTTATAGTTCGCGGTTACTTTTTTGCATATATCGAGTCCGCTTTGATCGGGCAGCATCCAATCTAGAAGGAGCAGATCGGGATGAAATGACTCAAGCTCCCTTAAGCCCGCAGCTCCGCTGGCCGCAATACGGGTTTCGAAACCCTCCATATTGAGACCATAGGCAAGCAAATCGGCAATCGGCCCCTCATCTTCGATAATGAGAATTTTTGTTTTTTTCATGAAGTCTCCATTCTTATTCCATGCGCCTATTTGATGAATCGATTTTAGCATATAAGGTTTGCAAATGATAAGTCTGATTCGTTACAGGCTTACTAAGATTGCGATTCAGGCAAATGCAGCAGATCCGGGACCGTTACGAATGAGTAGCCTTGATCTTTCAAATCCGGTATTAACAGCTCCAGTGCCTCCAGCGTGTTGGCAAGATGGTTCTTGCCGTTTGCGGTATGCTGAAGAATGATGCCTCCAGGCTTCAACTGCTTGTGGATGATTCCCATGATCTCCGGCGCGGGCAGACCTGACCAATCCATCGTATCCACGGACCAGTTCACGATTGCTAAATCCATATTCTGGATGTATTCCTCCTGCTCCTTGTCCAAAGCCCCATAAGGCGGCCTGAACAGGGATGGACGATAGCCGATAATGTCGTTCAGTTCATTCTGCGTATTTATCACCTGATTCATCGCTTCTTCCATAGATAACTCCGTAAAATCGGGATGGGACCAGGAATGATTTCCTATGGCATGACCTTCCTCTTTAATTCGCCGCACAGTCTCAGGGTGGGCCTCAGCCCGGTTTCCCAGAATGAAAAAGGTGGCTTTAATATCGTTTTCCTTCAGGATATCAAGGATTTTGGGCGTAACAATGGCATCCGGTCCATCATCGAATGTAAGTGCGACCTGTTTACCGTCCTGGGCTGATCCATTAAAATACACCTTTTTCTCCATAGACTGATTCCCGCTTTGCGGAGTGCCGGGTGATCTTTCAACTGATTCACCGTTTGCTTGGTGTCCAAGCGAGAGTTCCTGCGATTCCGCAAAATAGTCCTTGAGCCCATCAACAATAGCTTGTGCGGCAAGATCTTGACCTTCATTGCTCAGCAGGAAACGCTCATCCTCCGCATTGGTGAGATATCCAACTTCGATAAGCACTGCCGGCATCGTGGGCTTAGATAGCACTTTTAACTGTTCTTCCTTGATCCCGCGATCACGAAGGCCAATTCCCTTCACCAAATGCTCCTGAAGGGTTTGGGCCAAGGGGATGCTCTCCTCGTGTCGGTACAAGGTTTCCGTACCCGATGTCATGGGGTCCGTATAGGTATTGCCATGAATGGAAATCATCGCATCCGCATTCCAATCATTCGCCTTGGCCGCCCGTTCATCCAATTCAACGAATTGATCATCCGAACGTGTCAAGAGAGGTTCAAACAAAGGGTCCTCCTCAAGGAGGTCAACAACCCGCCCGGCAAGAGATAGATTGAACGTTTTCTCATAGGCACCGCTTGCTCCGGTAGCTCCCGGATCTTTTCCCCCATGACCGGGGTCGATTACGATTCGATACGTTTTATTTAGATTAGGCACAGCAGGAAGCGTCTTATAGTTCTCTTCAAGTCTAGCAGATGATGCTGGCACCAACTCCACTGTTGATGAACCGACGTGCCGTACCATTTTGAAGCAGACAATAAATAGGATTGCAATGAATAGAATAGACAAGACTCTGGTAAATTTCTTTCCTTTCCTGTGATAGATCATGGTTCCTCCTTCTTAGGTGATCGTGCTAGATACGATTCCATAGGAAGAATATAATCGCCGGATGTGATAACGATTTTACCAAGATGTCAACAACTTGTGTCCAACCTACTCTATGTAAATGTCAGAAGACTTCCATAGACATATAGACGTCACTTGGATTCTACTTTAAAGCCAAACCTTTCATATAACTGGATTCCATACCTACTATACGCTTCGTGATAGATATCGGCTTGGTTAGTAAAAAAAGAAGCAGGCTGCCGATGCAGCTTGCTTCTATATTATCTTAACGATTCATATCTCAGCCCACCCTGACAACAAGTCAGATTTACGGTTACACGTTTAACGCATATTTCGAACGAGCGATCTCCGTCGCTTGAACCATGTTGCGAAGAGAGGCGACTGTCTCTTCCTGTCCGCGTGTCTTGAGACCGCAGTCCGGGTTGATCCAGAACAGCTTCGGATCCAGCACACGCAGGGCGCGCTCAATCATGCTTGTCATCTCTTCCACGCGCGGCACCCGCGGACTGTGGATATCGTATACACCTAGGCCGATTCCCAGTTCGTACGTATTGACTTCAAAGCTATGAATCAGCTCGCCATGACTTCGTGATGTTTCAATCGAAATGACGTCGGCATCCATCGCCTCAATTGAATCGATCATATCATGGAACTCGCAATAACACATATGCGTATGAATTTGCGTGGTCGGTTGAACTGTGCACGTAGTCATACGGAAAGCCTTGACAGCCCACTCAAGATATTCTGCTTGATCTTCTTCCTTCAGTGGGAGTCCTTCGCGTACTGCAGGCTCATCTACCTGAATCATCCCGATGCCTGCCTGCTCTAATGCTTCCACTTCTTGTCTGAGCGCATAGGCCAGTTGATATGCGATCTTCTCCCGCGTAATATCTTCACGGACGAACGACCAGTTCATGATTGTGATAGGGCCGGTCAGCATTCCCTTAACAGGATGATTTGTCTTCGACTGTGCGTATTTTGTTTCCTCCACTGTCATCGGTTTTTCGAAGGTAACATCTCCGTATATAATAGGAGGTTTTACACAACGGGAGCCGTAGGACTGAACCCATCCATATTGAGTGAAGGCAAATCCGCCCAGCTTCTCACCGAAAAATTCCACCATATCCGTTCTCTCGAACTCGCCGTGTACCAGTACGTCTAGGCCGATCTCTTCCTGCAGGTTGATCCAAATATCGATCTGATCCTGAATAAAGCGCTCATACCGCTCATCATCCCACTCACCTTTACGCCATGACTGCCGTGCCTTACGCACCTCTGCCGACTGAGGGAAGCTGCCAATGGTTGTAGTTGGGAAAATCGGCAGCTGCCATTTGTTCTGCTGTGCAACATGCCGCTCCGAGAATGGAAGACTGCGAGCTGGCTCCTGCGCACTTACCTCGGCCACAGCTTGCTGAATGTCATGTCGATTTCGTACTTCAGATTGCTTTAGAGCCTGAAGTGCAAGATCACATTGATCCAATTCCTTCGCGATCCGATCCGTACCTGAAGCGATAGCTCTTGTGAGAAGGACCAGTTCAGTCAGCTTCTCGTCTGCGAAAGCAAGAGCGCCCTTCAGTTCAGGCAGCAGTTTTGTCTCATTACTCACCGTCACAGGAACATGCAATAAGCTGCATGAAGATTGCACAATGATACGTTCAGCGGCCACGTACTTCTTCAATTCTTCCAATTGGGACAGTTTCTCACGCAGCGGCGCCTTCCAGATCCCGCGTCCATCAATGATGCCTGCTCCCAGTACTTTATTACCTGGAAATCCAGCTTCTTTGATGGCTTCAATATTGCCGGTGAATCCATGTACAAAATCAAGCCCGATGCCGCTCACAGGAAGCTGAATGATATTCTGATAGTTTTCTATGGATTCAAAATAAGTTTGCAGCATGATATTCAAACCAGGAGCCGACACGGCAAACGTTTCATAGATTCTCGATAAACGCGTAAGATCCGCATCGCTTAACTTGGTTACAAGGATTGGCTCATCGATCTGGACCCATTGTACCCCTTCTTGAGCAAGTTCTTGCAATACCTGAACGTAGAGCGGCAGCAATTTATCAAGCCAAGAATCTGTTTCCGAAGGTTGATAACCTTTGGACAATTTCAGGAAAGTTAACGGACCCACAATAACCGGCTTACCTTCAATTCCGAGCTTCTCCTTGGCCTCCCGATATGCTGTTAGCGGGCGGTTCTCCGTAAGCACAGGGTTCGCTCCATCCAATTCAGGCACGATATAATGATAATTCGTGTTGAACCATTTGGTCATTTCACTCGCCGGTGCATCCTTCGTTCCCCGGGCAATACCATAGTAAACAGATAATGGAACAGCTCCGCCCTCATAATGGAATCGCTCGGGAACAATCCCGAACATGGTTGCCGTATCCAATACATGATCGTAGTAACTGAAATCATTGACCGCGATTAGGTCAATCCCGCTCTCCTTCTGCTTGCGCAAATGATTCAGTCTTATCTCTTGCAGCTTCTGATGAAACTCCGGCTCTTCCAGCTTACCAGCCCAGAACGCTTCCAAGGCTTTTTTCCATTCCCGATCCGCACCAATACGCGGGTATCCCAATACACTGCTTCTCGTCATCTATGTAACACTCCTATACAAATTGTTACAAGAAAGATATCACGTATGACGAAGGAGCGTGTAACTCATATAAGCTATATCCAGTGATAGCCTAAAGCTATAGCTAAACTGGTGAATGTCTAGATATCTATTAGGAAACTATAGGATAGACTGTGATAATATGCGGTTTTTCACAATATTAATCACATTAATTTTTAATACCATTAATTAAATTGAATAGCACCGAGCATAAGCCTTCGTTCCTATATCCCCTGAATATAGGACATTTATTAATACCATAGTTGTCCTTCCCTTACCGAAAGCTCTAACTTGAAAACAAGCTCAGTGATGTTAGGCGCGGATTGTCACAAGTTATCTATGCTGTTGAGCACCAGGATTACTCCGGCTATACACATGACCCAGGAAAGGACCGAACCGGAACTTTGGGCGATTTTCATGCGCAGCTTCTCAAGCGGTTTCTGCATAACACGTCCAAATACGAGATGTAATCCAAGCAATATAAGCGGAGGAAGTACCATTACAACATTATATGCTGCAAGAAGTGGTATCCATTGGAGCAAACTTAAGTGAGCAGTAGTCATAAGACCGATCGCGGCAAAATACGGAAGCGCCGTTGCTACCTCTAGTAGTGAAGTAGTCAAACCCAATCCAACCATGGCTCCCAATCTTTGTGACTTGGGACGACGCGGCTCAGATGTTTTCTTCGTTGGTACAAAGAAACTGGCAACAAACAGAACACCACCAATAATCGCCATGATCCAGCTTACCGTTCGGTTTTGGAAAATCGCATTCACGGACTGCAATAACGCATCCATGCCCAGCATCAGTGCGATGCCAACCAGGAAATAGAATCCTGCCACCGTTGACAAATAGACAAATAAACGTAAAATCAAGCGCTCCTTCCCCGTTAATAGCAAATACACCGTAACACCGAGCGTTGCAGGACTTAGCGTGTCGAGAAGCGACAAAGCCCCGATGGAAAGCAGCAGTTCCAACGTCATGTTGTCTCCCTCCCTGCCCGGAGTTGTTTTTCCTTCCTTGATGCATAAATCTCATAGGCCTGCTCCATAAATCGAATTAATTCCGGTTCAATCGGATATAACCCCATCTCCTCAGATTTGTCGGGTGATTTACGGATTTCCCACAATTTATCGATAAAGACGTCTTCATCCTCAAATTGCTCCAAGCGTTTTTCATCCATTCGGTGTATGATTCTTTGTACTTCAGGTGATCCGGGTCCGCCATCCATTCGCTGCTTGAGCTGTCCAAGCAGGGCGATCCACTCCAGGGAGTCGGGGTCCGTGCTGTTCATGCTGGGCAGAAGACCCAGCAAGTCCGCTTCTCGCTTCTCAAACATTTGTTGCCGAAATGACTGCTTCAGCGCTGGATCTTTTCCAGATAGCTGGATCAGCTTCTGAATCACGTTCCAGCTTGTCTCCCCCTCGATAGCAATGCTATGCAGGA
This sequence comes from Paenibacillus solani, assembly GCF_001277345.1. GTDB lineage: Bacteria > Bacillota > Bacilli > Paenibacillales > Paenibacillaceae > Paenibacillus_AQ > Paenibacillus_AQ solani. The sequence goes on along the minus strand of NZ_LIUT01000001.1, from coordinate 1,721,119 downwards.
CAGATCGAATTGCGTCTTCCATTTGTACCAGCTTGTTCTGTTCATTCTGTACATAATCTAATTGGTTCATTAAACTGGCAGACCAGTTCCATTCCAGGTTCGACATCATATCCGATATTTCTCGCAAACTGAAGCCAAGCTTCTTCAGAAACTGAATTTGCTGCAGCTTTATTAATTCTTCATCACTATAAATCCGCTGCTTGCCAGGTATTTTGGCAGCTGGAACGAGGAGCCCGATTTGGTCATAATATCGTAAGGTTCGCACTGTAATGCCCGTTTGTTTTGATAATTCATGAATCGGAATCGATGGTAACACCTGCTTTCTGCTTCGTATGTTATATCTTCACTATACATGATGACGCTGCGTCACTTTCAAGCTTTTTTGACGAAAAATTTCGATTTTGATCCGATCCAATAAACAAACAAAAAAGCCCGTGTTATGGGCTAGTTTAAAAGCATACGGTTGGATTTACAGTCTATACTAAGCATGAATAGTCAAGCAATAAACTACGCCTATTGAAGACTCGAGGAGTCCGCAACAGGCGTTAGTGTAACAAAATTCCGTACCAATTTATAAATAAATTTAATGCGTCAACCTTTAGCCTGCAAATAAGCTCGCTTGTATTCAGCCGCTTTTTGAGCAATCAAGCTGTAATCCTGCTGCCTCAAAGCCTCACTTGTCAGATCTGAGCCAATACCGACAGCGATCGCTCCCGCCTTGATCCATTCGCCAAGATTATCAAGCGAAACACCACCGGTCGGCATGATATTCGCCTGCGGGAGCGGGCCCTTGATCGCCTTAATCATCGACGGGTCATACAGGTTGCCTGGGAATAGCTTGACGATGTCCGCACCTAGTTCCAACGCTTCCTGGATCTCTTTAATCGTCATGACCCCCGGCATGACTGGAATCCGATAACGGTTGCACAGCATTACGGTTTCCCTGCTCAGAGACGGCCCAACAACAAATTCGGCACCATTCAATATCGCAGCACGCGCGGTTTCCGGATCAAGTACTGTACCTACACCGATGATGGCATAGGAGGATGGGTCTTTGGCGTCCCATGAATATTTACGCGACAACGTTTCAATAGCCCGCAGTGCAAATGGTACGGTCATCGTCACCTCGATTACTTTGATGCCGCCGGCGATGGCTTGTTCGGCCATCTGCACAACCTGCTCCGGCGTTTCACCGCGCAGGACCGCGACCACGCCCTCTTCCGCTATTTTTTGAATCAGCTGCAGTCTCTTCATCTTTGCTCCTCTTTTCTTCTCGATACTTACACAGAATACAATTCAAACGTACATTCAGCTCCGTTTATCATTCTCGCTGAGCTGCCTGAAGCCGTATGTTTCAAACATAGTTGATCTTCAGTCGTCCATCCTGTATACACTACCTCAAGCCCGCCGTCTGTCTTGAAATCCGGCTTCTGCTTGGACATTCGCTGCGAGAACGCCTTCAGTTGTTCGATCCCCCTGTGCTCCGCATCCCGAACGGATACCGCCTCTACGGTGAGAGCAATTCCGTCGCCTCGGCAAACGGCCAGATGATATCCGGATTGTTCCCTGATGTCATAAGCCGTCCCAGGGCTCAAGTGGATGGCAAAATACACCTCATCTACTTTGCCGTACAAAGCTTCGGACTCGTACAACCATTCCCCTTCCGGTAGAACGCCGACAACTTCTCTGCCCCCGGCATCCGCTGATTCAGGCAGCGGGTATAGAGCCAACACGACATTTTTGTGATACAGCACCTCCATCCACTCGCTTTGGTGGCGAGGATCGCTTCCGGAAGGATTATATCCCTCCCCCGGGTGAAAGAAATACAGCTGATTCGCCTTGCCTTCGGATCGGACAGGGAGGCTGAACATCCAGCGCAGCTGCTCGTTGTCGAACTCAAGAACCCGTTCCCACAATCCGCCCGCCGCAAAACATTCCGTCACATATGCATAGGAGTGCAGCTGCCGCATCTGGTCATCAACCGATTTCATCACAACCTTACGCACCTCTGTCGGTTCGCTCCGATTTAGGGCAAGCTGCCGTTTCGCTTCCGGTGCTTCGTAGAATAGAAAACCGGCAAACTCCGTGCGTGGCATCTCCTCCGAGAGGTTGAAATCGCCGAACTGGACATAATCGTGAAGCACATTACCATCCCTCGGTGCATCATGAGGCCATCCCCTGGAGTGGGCTCCTACCCAAGCCCCTTTCAAATAATAGTCCGTGCGCAGGCTCCACAGCTCATCCAATAGTGCATGAAGCTCCTGCTTCAATTCCGGTTCTTCCGCCAATTCCAGCGCACAGGTGAACGCCTGTGTCCAATGCCAAAACCACGGCAGGCACCCGTACTCAGCCATACCTTCCCGGCGGAGCACAGTCAGAGTATCTCTAAGACTTTGTTTTCCGTCCTCCAAGAGTTCCTTATCGCCGAACCGTTGGCCGAATATTAACTTGGCCGCCGTATATTTCGCCTCATGATGATTGCACACCGTGAGCGGCTTGCGAAAAAAACCACCTTGATAGATGTGTTCCAGCGCGGTCTCAAACTCCCTCGCCAAGCCCTCACTCATGTCACTTTCAAACTTATGATGGAAGAAAACCATCAAGCTCCCCATCAATTCCACCGGCAGCACATGCGGACTCGCCGCTTCCGGATCAGGCTCCAGATTCAGCGGCCAATGTCCATACATCGGGCTCTTCGGTTCCCGGTTCTGCAGCCGCAGCACACGACCCAGAACCTCCTCTGCCAGCTGCTTACCTTCCTGTCGGTTGAACTGCGAATCATCCTCACATTCTAACGAAGCTGCAAACAGATAGGAGGCATAATAGAAGTTGTCACGTACGTCACTATGAAACCACAGTCCGCTAGATCGCAGGGGCTTATTCCATGCTTGTTCCGCAACATTCCGAACAATCAGGCTCATTCTCTTTTTATAATCGTTCATTTGTTCTCCTTTCCCGATCCGATGAAAAATCTGCTTCCCAACACTACTGTACGATAAAAACGAACAAAAATAAACTAATTTGAACTTATATATACATATCGAACCGAAATAAACAAATCTAAAAGCGAATTTTTGACTAAAAACGTATATGTTTCTGATACTATCCAGCAGGGACTCCTACATTAGGAACATACGATAATAGCCCGGCCAGAGAATCTCTCTGGCCGGGTTTACCCGAACACGATGAACTGTAAATCCCCTATCGTTATTGACTATTTGTCCTCTTCGACCTGAACGAAATTAAGCACAGCTTCGTCCACTGCCGCGGTCTGACCAAGGTCTGGTTGATCTGACAGTTCGACTTCACAAGATTCGGGACCACCATGCAGTTCAAAAAGAACCAGTTCATTTTCCCCTTTACGTAATAATGGGCCGGGAATATACAAGGCCTTCTGAGGCCCCGCGTTCCAGTATCGGCCGAGATTGAAGCCATTGATCCAGGCGACACCCTTCGTCCAGCCATCAAAGCGAAGGAACGTATCTCCGATGTCCTCCACCGGGAAGCAGCCGCGGTAAAATCCGGGCAGCCCCGCTCTTACCGACTTCGGCATGGACAGCTCTACATGCTCTACCTGACCTTGATCAGTTACCGGTCTATAGGAGAGTGATGCCAGCATCTCGGGCGCAAGCGGCAGGGGCCGGATCGTCCAGTCATACAGGAACTGGTTATCGATTCTTACGCCTTCCGTAATTCCTTTGGGATCGCGGATCAGCGGTCCGTAATTGATCCGTCCCATGTTCTCAACGAGAATATCCAGTCTCGCTCCGTTTGCGGGTACGGTAATATCAAGTGGCTGCGTATCCCATCGTTCAATAACGCCAAGCGACTGACCGTCCAGAAATACCTGGGCGCGATCTCGAACCTCCTGAATATGCAGCTGTTGTCCCTGCCGCGGCCCCTGAATATAGGTACTGTACAATATAAAACCATAGGACTGTCCGATTTTTTCCATCGGCTGGATCGATACGCTTCTTATCGGATCTGAGAGATGCTCAAGGTTGGTATCCGTAAACAGTCCGGCCATTTCAGACAAAACTACCTTTCCGTAAGCTACCTTGGGAATCGGCTCCGGGAAGTCACAACCCGGGTAAAAGCCATGCTTGCTGAGCACCAACCGCACCGCCTCATATTTCTCCGTCTTATCTCCCCATTCCGTCAAAGGGGCATCATAATCATAGCTTGTCGTTGTGGGTTCATATGTCTTGATGTGATTCGCCCCACTATAAAAGCCGAAGTTAGTTCCACCATGGAACATATACATATTAAGCGAGGAGCCCTTCTCGAGCATTTCATCCAGTACGCCCGCGACATCAGCCGCTTCACGCACATGATGGTCCTCCATCCAGTGATCAAACCACCCGTTCCAGAATTCCATGACCATCAGCGGCTCATCCGTACGGTATTCCCGGTATTTGCTGAAGGACTCTTCTACCCGGGAACCAAAATTCACAGTCGCGTGCACATCGCCAATTGACCCGCCTAGCAGCATTTCATCGGTTGGACCGTCGGAGGTAAAGAGAAGCACATCAACCCCGCGCCGCACCAGTCCTGCGCGCAAATACTCCAGATAAGCGTGATCGTTACCATAACTGCCGTATTCATTTTCGACCTGAACGGCCAGAATCGGCCCTCCGTTTGTAGACAGTAGTGGAACTAGTCTTGGGATCAGCTCGTCATAATAATGATCCACCTTGCTTAAATAGAGCGGGTCACTGCATCGAAGCCTCACTTCTTCATAACCAAGAAGCCAGCCCGGCAAGCCTCCAAACTCCCATTCCGCACAGATGAACGGGCTGGGTCTGACAATGACGTGCAGACCCAATTTCCCGGCTAATTCGATAAACGATGCGACGTCAGCCATACCGCTAAAGTTAAACTCCCCTTCCTTGGGTTCATGCACATTCCATGCGAGATAAGTTTCAACGGTATTAAAGCCGCAGGCCTTTAATTTTAATAGTCTGTCTTCCCAATATTCAGGAACGACACGGAAATAGTGAATCGCTCCTGATATGATCCGGTACGGCTGCCCGTTCAGCAAGTATACTCCGTTCTTCCAAGTGAGCACTCCCATTACAGATCTCCTCCACCTCTTGTTATGATTCAAGGATTATTGCCCGCAGCGATATACCGCCATTTTTTTGATTACCGGATTTGCTGCCGATTCCAGTACCCGCAAACGCACCTTGTCGGTAGTTACTGGAGAGAACGCGTCGATTTTCTTGTGACCGATCGCGCTGCCGCGTGTAAGCTCGTACCACTCTCTATCGATGTAGGCTTCCAGCACGTATTGACTTATCCGTTCCCCGTAAGCAATTTCCTCCATGACAACGACATGATCGATCACACATGCACGAGGAAAAATTAACTCAACGATCTCTCCCGATCCCGAGCTTTCGGCCAGGGCATGACCAAACCGACGATCGATCTCTCTGCCAAATTCCAAGAGCCGGTTTATATCGGCTTCCGGAAGCAGCCCGCGCGGGTCAGGAGCGACATTGAGCAGCAAGGTCGCTCCATGTCCAACCGAGCGATAATAGATTTCCATTAGCTGATCAAGAGACAACAGCAAATGTTCTTCATCCGGATGCCAGAACCATCTGTCTTTTCGGATGGGAACATCGCATTCCGCGGGCACCCAGTCCGGCGTCTCCGGTAGCCATTTAAGCGTATCTTCGCTGAACATGCTGCCCCTCGAAGAATCGGCCGTATTCCAGCAAGGATACGGAGCTACCCCATCCTCATTACCCACCCAACGGATCGTGGGCGCACCCATATTAAACACCATAGCGCTTGGCTGATGTCTTTTCACAAGATCCATGATTCGTGGCCAGTCATATTCGCGGCCTTCCGACCCCGCGCCGTCAAACCAAATTTCCACAAGCGGGCCATAGCCCGATAAGAGCTCCTCCAATTGTCTGCAATAAAAGTCATCATACTGCTTGGGGTCAGCATAACACGGCTCGTGCCTGTCCCAAGGGGATACATAAATACCGAAGCCGATGCCCTCTTCCCGGCAAGCTTCCGCACATTCTTTTACGACATCACCACGTCCATCCTTCCACGGACTCGAGGCTACGGAGTATTCCGTTGTCGCCGTCGGCCACAGGCAAAAGCCGTCATGGTGCTTGGCCGTCAATATGAGATAACGGAATCCGGCTTCCTTCGCGGACCGGGCCCACTGTTTAGCATCCAGTCGGTCTGGATTAAACAAAGAAGGATCATCCTTGCCTTCCCCCCATTCCTGGTCACAGAATGTATTGATTCCAAAATGGCAGAACATCCCGAGCTCCATGTCCTGCCAGGCCAGCTGCTCCAGCGAAGGAATTGCTAGCTGGTCCTTTGGTTTTCTTGTTATTGACATGCTTTTTCCCTCCCACTCTCCACAGTCGTAATAAAAAAGGGCTTTGGGGAAGCCGGCTTAATGGCCCCCGAAGCCCGATTCCTATCAGGATTCTCTATCTTGTGCTATCTCTGTTACTTTATAACGCTTTTTTCGTTAATGATTTTCGTAGCTTCATCGACCATCCATTTTTGAACCTCATCAATCGACTCATTGCTGAGCATAAATTTCGCGAAGCCATCATTTATGATCTTGCTCAATTCCGCGGTAGACGCGATCATGACTTTGGCGGCATCCAGATATTGGATTTCATCGCTAAACAGTGTATATTTCAACGAATCCATATCGTACTTATCCTCTTTACCCGCAACCAGCTTCGTCAGCAATTCCTCGTTATTCGCCTTCTTGTAACCAGAGAACTCAAGTCTGTTGTTGGAATCAGCTGTTGTCATGAATCTCATAAGCTTGAAGGATGCTTCCTTGTTGGCGGAATTGGCGCCCATCGCCAGCATATTACCGCTGGTGAAGTATTTTCCTTCATACTCTTTAGGTTCCCAGCCAGCAGGAGGTACAGGTACAGGAGCGAAGGCTGTTTTGAAATCATGCGGATATTGCTCGGTATTTCCTGGGTCTGCGATCGTAAAGTTGCCTGTAAGAATCATAGCAGCTTCTTCATTAAAGAACTCCGTACGGTAGTTCAGCTTCGCAGCAAGTACGTCACTGTAAGGTTTAGCCGACTTGTCCTGCTCCTCCATATCTTTGCGGAGCTGGAAGAAATACTTGTAAGTCGGATCGGCCAGAATGGTCGTTCCATCCTCATATACGAACGGATCTCTCATCATGGTTTGGGCAGGTGCGTTCATATAAAGCTCCCATGTATGGAAGTAAGATCCGTAACGCTTGTCAACACCATCACCCTTGGTCAGCTTTTTAGCGTATTCGCGGTAGTCGTCCCATGTCCAGCCAAATTTCGGAACCTCAAGTCCCGCTTCATCCAGAGCATCCTTATTGAGCATGACATAGTTCGTGCTCTTGGTGTACTGCATGCCATAGTAGTTGTCGTTTAACTTGGGATTTACAAAGTACTCGTCTTCCGGAACCAAACTTTCCTTCTCATAGAGCTCGTTCAGAGGAGCAAGAGCTCCACGTTCAGCCCGTTCGAGAACTCCGCCCAAGCTTGGGAATTGAATAACATCAATCGCTTCACCGGAAGAGATCAGGAAATCAAGCTTTTTCAGCATTTCCACGGAATCGCCGGGAACCAGAACCACGTGTTCGACCTTGATTTCCGGATTTTGATCCATAAATTCCTGGAGCATGGCATCCGTGCCCGCCTGTTGGGCCTCGTTATCCCAGTTATAGTACTTGATAGTGGTAACCTCTTTGTCCGACTTGCTGGCACCCGATTCTGACCCGGAGTTCCCGCAACCGCTTAAAATCAAGGTACTTGCCAGGATCGTGCTAAGAATGACGGATAATCTGTGTTTAACTTTTTTCTTCATCTTACTTCCCCCTGCACAGATAAATTAGTTGTCGCGCTGTTTTCATGTTCATTATAGGCACCAGCAAGGCCGATCAAGTGCACAATTTTGATGTTCTATGATCACATTTTTGACTTTTGCGAATAGTTCTGATTTCTTTCGCATTAAATTCGTATCAACCTTTTACCCCGCCTAAAGCGATGCCGTTTATGACTTGCTTTTGCAATACGATGAACACGATGACCAGCGGAATGATCGCCGATACTGCTGCCGTCATCATTATGGCATAGTTGTTGGTGTAGTCATCACGGAACAGTGTCATACCCAGCGGAATCGTGTATAAATCCTTGTTTAACAAGAAGATGAGCGGATTCTGGTAATCGTTCCAAGTCCAAATGAATTTAATGATCGCTACCGTAGCCAGCACCGGTTTGCATAGTGGAACCATAATGGAAGCAAATGTCCGCAGATGACCCGCTCCGTCAATTCGGGCCGCTTCCAAATATTCATCGCTGATCCCGATCATAAATTGACGCAGCAGAAACGTGAAGTAAATCGAGAACATACTCATGAAGATGATGGCCGCATGCGTATTGTAGAGACCAAACCAGCGAATGAGCAGAAACCGCGGAATCAGCGTCGCCTGATCCGGAATGATCATGAATGAGAGCAAGGCCATAAAGACGAGATTCCGTCCTTTGAATCGAATTTTCGTTAGAGAATAAGCTGCCATGGATGAGATGATCAGCGTGATCAACGTGGTGATAATGGCTATTTTAAAAGAATTAAAATAGAAATCATAGAATGGAACCTTCCCCATCCAAACCGTCTTAAAATTGTACGCCAGATTCACCTTTTCCGGTATCCATTGAATCGGAAAACGCATAACATCCTTCTCATATTTGAAAGCCGCGGAAATCATCCAGATCAAGGGAACGAGAAACACGATGGACAATGCCCCCATGAAAAGGGTGATTACCGTTTTGGACATGTTTTTTCGAAGCAACTGCATGTACATTCCTCTCCCTCTTTATTCTTCATTTCTCATTTTCCAGGTGAGCGCGGTAATCAGACCGATAATCGCGAATAGCAGCCAGGAAATGGCCGAAGCATATCCCATATTGTAATATTTAAAGCCTTCCTCATAGATGCGGAATACAAGCACGGTAGAAGAATTATTCGGTCCGCCTTCAGTTAAAAACGCGATGATATCAAACACTTTAAAGGAACCAATCAACATCGTGATCAACAGGAAGAAGGTTGTCGGACGCAGCATCGGAACCGTGATCGCAAAAAACTTTTTAATCGCACTGGCACCATCAATATCCGCCGCTTCATAAATTTCATTCGAAATGTTCGTGAGCCCGGCCATATAGATAATGATCGTATAGCCAAGGCCCGCCCAGGAACTAATAATTGAAATTGCCAAGAGCGACGTTTTCGGATCGACCAGCCATTTCGGCGGATTGCTGATCCCGAGATCCATCAGAAACTGGTTGATTGGTCCCAGCGATGGGTGGAATAATGCGCTCCACACCGCAGCAACTGCGATTATAGAAGAAATATAAGGGATGAAGAACGCAACTTTAAAATAACTCTTGAAGAACACACTATTGTGAATCAAAACCGAAAGCACCAGGGCGATGGCAATCGGGATTGGCACAGTAAGAACCATATAGATCAAATTGTTCTTTACCGCTTGAATAATGGTCGGATCATGAAACATCTTGATGTAGTTATCAAATCCGGCAAACTCAATCCCCTTGACACCCGACAGCAGATCCCAATTGGATAAACTCAAATACAAAGAAAATCCAAGCGCAAATACGTTTAATAGAAGCATCCCGACAATTTCCGGAGCAAGAAACAGCCACCCGATTAAAGCCTCTTTCCGCTTGGGAGTCCAAAACTTCCGCCGGCTCTCGGGCGCTGGTCGTTGTACAGCCTCCATGAAGCATCACCTCAACAATTTGTAAGTTGTCATTATAGTAATACATCCGATCTCATCAAGAAGGAGGGATTCTGACCAGCCATGTGCAAGATTTTGACCTAAAGAAGCCCCACAAAGTGGAGCCTATGCTTCGATGCTTATTCCAGATACTTTGCGGGGACCCCAAAACAAAAAGTCCCACAAAGTGGAGCTATGCTTCGAAGCTTATAACAAATACTTTGCGGGGACCCCAAAACATCTAGCAAATACATTATTACTTGCTCTTCGCTAAAAACTTATTCATTCTTAAATCGTAAAAAAGCCGCCCTTATCAGGCGGCGACTTGCTGCTGTATCGTATCGGTCCATTTATTTTCGCGCAGTGTACTTCGCTTTATATTCGCTCGGCGTGCTCCCCACGTATTTTTTAAATACTTTTGAAAAATACGTTCGATCTGAATAGCCTAATCCCATGGCCAAAGACTCCAGATTTTGTCCGGACATTCTGAGCTTTTTGGTGGCAATCTTCATTTTGTATTGATGCACGTAATCCGTGAAGGTAAGCCCCGTCAATCGTTTGAAATATCGAGAAAAATAGCTCGGGTTCAAATACAGATAACGTGCCATGTCAATCGACGTAATGTTATCGTCAAGATGCTGATCGATATACTGCTGGATCACCTGGAGCTTCGGTTCGTTCGTGGTGCTCCCCATACCCGTTCCCGTTTGCCGGGCTCCCATCATTTGAACCAGCTTACTCTCCACCAGTTCCATCATATCTTCCAGGCTGCGAGCTAATGCAAGATAGGCGAACAGTTCCTCTCCGAATTTCAGGCTGGAGAACATCAATTCAATGCTGCGAAGTATGGAGGATAAATCCCTGGCAACGTCCCCCGGTTCAATCGACAACTCTTTCGCAGATCTGGCGATCTTCTGGAGCGTTGTGCGTAAACCGTCCAGATCCTGCTTGATGAGCATCCGTTCCAGCTCCGAAACATAGCTGTCAAGAAACCGCTGAGGCGCATTTTGAAACCATCTGGACCTGATTTGCGAAACTTCAGTAATCGTATAGTTGGTACTTTCATAGAACTCGTACTTGCCATGAAGAATTTCCTGATAAATGGAGCCAATCGAGCTTAATTCCATTTTGTCCGTGACTGCTATAACATTCGGTTGAATTTTAAGAAAGTGGACGCACTGATAACGCAGCCGCTGCAAGAAATTATGAAAATGCAGACTGGCATTCTGTGCTAGATTGAGACGATAGTTATATAGAATCACGATGTTTCCCTGCTCCATAAACGGCGTAATCCCTTCATACAATTCAGACAATTCCGCCGCGATATTGTAGACAGCGTATAAAATCAGAGGAAACTCCGTTTGTCTGAAACGCTTGTCAAAGCTGGAAAGCTGAATGCTGACCAGCCCCATCATAAACCACGGATAAGTCCAAGAGATTCCGATCTGAGCCGCATAAGCCAGAGTGGCCTCAGATGGTGAGCCATTGATTACCCTTTGCAGCAAATCTTGCCGATAGAGCTGGCTGTTGTAATTCGCCGTCTCGCGATGAATCAGACCGGTTCGCTTCTTTAACAAATGCATGGATTTGCCGAGACTCTCCTCCAACTGCTCCGCTGTAAGCTGATCCTTAATCAAATAGTCATCCGCTTGCAGTTTAACGGCTTGCTGGGCGTAATGAAAATCCTCATGACAGGTCAGGAAGACAATCCGTACCTCGGGCTTCATGCGAATAAAATGGTCCGCGAGCTCAATGCCATTTTTTTGCGGGAGTCCGATATCGGTAATGACAATATCCGGCTGCACTTCCTCAAACATATGCAGTGCTTTGGCGCTGGAATACGTACTGCCGGCAATCTGCAGATTATTTGCCTCCCAGTCAATCATCTGTTGAAGTACCTTGAGCATAGGAACATCATCGTCTATGAGCATTACTCTATACATTATTCTTCCTCTCCCTCCGGTAGAAAACCCTGATGATGACTTAGGGGCAAATACAGTGAAACTGACATTCCTTCATGCGGAAGGTTGGCGAGTGCCAAACTCGCCTCCTGCCCGAAGGTCAATCGGAGTCTCTGGATTACATTCATAAGACCGACTCTTTCATACGATCCATCCTGCTCTTCGCTAGGTTTCCCCAGACTCCGGTTCAGAGATTTGAGCAATTCTTCATCGGCCCTGGCACCGTTGTTTGTAATCTCAATCCTGATTCCACCGGGGGTGCGCCGGGAACGGATCTCAATGCATGGAGTCTGATGATCAACAAGTCCGTGGACGATGGCATTCTCAACGATCGGCTGCAATATAAGTTTCGGCAAAATGAGGCCCTCGGTTTCCGAATCCAGATCAACCTTTAACTGCAGCGGGATTTCGTTGCGGATTTTCATAATGTCAACATAGTGGCCGAGCAGCTTACACTCTTCGCGTAAAGTTGCCGGTTCATTGACCTTAAGGTAGGCTCGCAGCAAACTCATCAGGGAATCAATAATTCCGCTGTGAAGCGTATCCTTTGTCAAGATCAGGCTGCATTTGATCGAATTCAAAGTATTGATCAAAAAATGAGGGCGAATTTGCATAAACAAGGCTTCGAGCTCCATCACCCGCTTCTGTTCCTGCTCCTGCTCGATATCCTGAATCAGATGCTCTAATTGATCCAGCATTGTATTCAGGGTCTGCCCCAATTCAGCGATATCGTCCTTACCCTTGACCTCCAGTCTGACATCCAGATTTCCCATTCCGAACTGGCGTACCACCCGCTGCAGCTTGAGAATCGGACTGTGCAGCCTTTTGGCGATCAGGACAGACATCCCGGAAAAAACGAGAAACAGCAGAAGAACTCCGGCAAGACCGGTATAAAAGGTTCGGGAGATTGGCCCTGACCACTCTTTCTCCGAAGCTTCATAGGACAGCTTCCAGTTCGATTTCAGAATCTTTCTATCCGTTCGGACACTGCCCTTGGTCTCTGTCTGTTCCGGGCTCAGTCCCGAATGACCTGCAATATAGTCCCCGTTTGCATCAAAAAGAGCCACCTTGCCAAAGTCGATCGTATCAAGCAGATTGTTGAAGTATGTATCGGAAATAGCACTAAGCAATACGGACACTTGTCTTTTCTCACGTGTGTCATTGATGACCCTGGCAATATAGTAACTTTTACCTTGACCCTCCGATTTGCCACCCGTCACCCCAATCCATTGCAGGGTTTCCGGTTTATTGAGATCGACACGCTGCATCAACTTGTCGACACTTCCGTTAATCTCTGTCATATCCTCCGTACCGGATGAGATAACGAAATTCTGTCGGTTGACCAAGTACATGCGAACGTTATTGTTCAGCGGCTTGGAATTAATGAGGGAAAACACATCCTGAATCTGTCTAAAATGTACATAATCCTGATAAGTAGCCAGCCGCTTAGTATCTGCAAATGACTCCAGGATATTGCGAACATTCCTATCGTTCACGATAAAATGGGAAGCAAACGTAACATCGTCAATCGTCTTACTCAGCTCATTCGTCATGACGTTCAGGACATTCTCGTTGCTGAGCTGAAGCTTCTCCACCATCGTATCCCGGATCAGGACAAATGAAATGATAGAAACTGCTATCAACGGAATAAAGATCAGCACAAGGAACGACAGCTGGATGCGTTTGTAGAAGGTGAATTTGAACATTTTTCTTCGCGCCTCTCTTTATGCTCTTTGTCCTCTTTATTCTATCAATCCTCTGAGCTGGAAGCATTCATTAAATGATGACGGTTACATTTTCTTGTTCCCCCAGGAGGGTCAACAGCACAGCCTCTCCGAAAATCTGCGCACCCTCCACCACATATGAATCATAATGACCGGACGGAGGACGATGACTAACAACGAGAATAAACTCTTCTTCCATTCCCGGAAGCTGAACACCACATGCTTCAGCTTGCCCGTCATGAACCCGCTCACCCGTGTGGCGATATACGGGAACCTTACGGACTCGCGGAGAGGTCGTCTCCCCTGGACGATGAGGATAAAGCACCTGCATGATGCTGATCAATCCTCTCCCTGTTTTGGAATAAGCAGCATTCGAATTGGGTTCGAGCAGGTTATATTCCCGGGACATGACACCCTCGCCGACTTCCCCACAAAGGTTCTCTGTGTTAACAGGAATGATTGAGAGATTCGCCTCTTCATGGGTGTTTGTCCGGCAAATCATTGAATCTGCTTCCATCAAGACTTCTCCAGGCGGGTGCGGAAAATGAAAATACTGAGTCAGGGTGTGCTGCTCAAGGCACGCCAGGCTGTCGATCAGCAGCCAAAAATACGGCTTGATGAAGATGATCCTTCTGCGAGGAATCAACGGTTCATTCCCATATAGATAGCCGTCATGCGTCCCCTCAACATAGTCAAAGTCAGGCCTGCTAATCCATTTGCAGCCCAGTGGCCCGGCAATTCGGTCGTAAGACCAGGTGTCCTTGATCCCGGTAAACCCTATTCCGTCGACGACCGTTGTGTTATGGGCTGAGCTCTCTTTTAATGCTTTTCTGAGGGATGTGTGATCGCTATAGTTATACCTTCCAAGATCGGTGAGCAGATCACGACCGTAGGCATGGAGATCAATATGCAGCATATCGGCGTGCCCGTGGCCTCCCCCGAGTGGGCCGCAGTGAAAATAAAGGTACAGCGCTTCTTCGTCCCATCCCGTTCGCATTGTATAATGACCGGAATGGATAAAAGCTCGGCTTTTGGATGGAGGCTCCACGGGCATCATCGCTTCATATTCCCGTATTCCCTCCATGCCCATCAGCCATGCATTATCGTAATCCGGCTTAGCATGTCCGCCATAGCGCAGAACAGAATCCCCAAATAACCAGGCGGCATATGTCAGAATGCCACGGATATCGCTATCGTCGCTGTCTCCCAGCATCGGCTGCCTGTGGTTCGGCTTCGCCCAGTATATGGAGGCTGTGGCCATCTCGCGGACCGTTTGTCGAAATGGACCATCTAGCTCAACCACGTTAAGATTGGCGAGATGAACGCAATCAAGATAACAAGCCAGCACCTCATGATGGTACGTTGGCGATTGCTCCCAGTGGATGCCATCCGCCATCACCTGGAGTCTCGCCGTCTCTTTCAGTCTCTCTACTCCTAATTCCCGCCACCTTGCCGACTTGCAGAACTCGGGGAAGAACAGTGCAATATGATATAAACCGCAGGTCTCCAGCACGCCCCAATTGCTGATATGCTTCCAGCTGTTGAAGGAAGCAGCCAGATATTCCCCGTGCTCGTGAAGCGAAATCAGCGCTTTAGCGAGCAGCGGCGGAGTCAGCGATGGACTGCCGATTATATATCGAAATGCCTTAATCCAGTTCACACTGCGCAGACCCGCCTCGATCGGGCGCCAAGTCAACGTATCCGTTGTAGGATTTTCGGGTACAGGATTCCGATCGATCCAGTTCTCAAGCTGGCGGCAAAATACCTCCGCATACTTCTCATCGCCAGTCATCGCATACGCTTGTCCCAGCGCCACCCAATAGCGGTGGCGATTCAGCATATAAGCCCACTCCACATCTTGATCGGGGATATGGCACCAATCAATTTCACCGTCAAATGTAACGGAAACTATGCTCCGTTCCATATCCCATGGAAAGCGGAACAGGAATGTCTGCTCCACCACCTCGTTCGCCGTCTTCATTACGGTTTCCAGTTCATCTGCACAGTGTTGCTTTATATATTCGGTGATATTCTGCTTATCTTCACTGCTCATCCACCATCCAGGTGTCTTTCGGCAAGCGAAGTATTCATGCAGCTTATTAAGTACATCGTGCAGATGACCTTGATTCACTGCTTCACGCATCGGATCAATTTCAGGATCCTCCAGATTCCAAATTGTCAAAACGCCTCTCACCAAAGCTTCAGTCGCATCAGCGTTCATACCAGTACCCCTTGTTTCCAGTCTCCATTCGAATCAAGGCTTCCAGGTAAAAATAATCCCCCCAGATCATGAAATCATCCGGGGACAATCCGCCGCGCACATGATAAGAACCACGCTGAAGCAGGCCCTCCGCCTCTTGGCCGATGGTGGAATAATTCCGTACCAGTGAGGTCATGGAATCCTTCAATCCTTGTTCTAAGTAGGCTCTGTCCAGATCCCCCTCCTCCAAATGTCCAATCAGTTCCAGCAAGCCCGCTGCTACGATGGCGGAGGCTGAACTGTCCCGATACGTATCGGCGGTTACGGGTGCATTAAAGTCCCAAAGGGCGACATGATCCTTCGGTAAGTGCTTAAGGAAATACCTCGCCATTCGTTTAGAAGTTTCCAGGTATGCTGGATCTCCAGTATATTGATAAGCCAATGCGAAGCCGTATACCCCCCAGGCTTGTCCCCGCGTCCATGTCGAACCGTTCGTATAACCCTGGTGCGTCGCACCTCCAATTGGCTCCCCGGTTTGCTGATCGAAGAAGAAGGTGTGGTATGAGCTGTCATCTCCCCGTACCAGATAGCGTCTTGTCTTCTCCGCCTGCATGATTGCAACTTCCTGATATATGGGATTGCCGGTTTGCTGCCCCGCCCAGAAGAGCAGCGGCAGATTCATCAAACAATCGATAATGATGCGACCGCCCTCCTGTTTATCTCCTTCAGGGCCCCATGCTTGAATATATCCTCCACGTGAACGCCAGCGTGTCAGGAGCAAGTCCGCAGCCTGAAGCGTCAACTGGCGGGCACTCTCATCCTTCTCAACGATCCACTGCGCTTTGGAGGATAAGGAATACAGAAATCCGATATCGTGATGATCAAGCACCTTCTTATCCGCAAAGCGTTGACGAAAGTCTTCTACCGTTCGTACTGCTCCCAATCTGAAGTCCTCGTCGCCTGTGTATTCATAACATAGCCAGAGAAGACCGCTCCAGAAGCCGTTCGTCCAGTCATCGTTGTCATTCAGCAAATAAGCCCCATCCCTGCTGACGTGGGGGAATTTTGTCCCAAAGCTATCCATGTTCTTCCGGATTTTCTCAACGGCATCTTTAATCGCACTGCTCCACATACCCTCGTGCTCCCTTCAAATCGATCTGATTACGATTCATGATAGGGGGAGTCACCTGGATCTTGTAGAGCCTATTTTTGCCTTGATGTGCACTATTTTGACTTTTGCGCACCTAGGACGGTATAAAAGAAACCAGTCTATCCCTTTCCGATCGAATCCAACTAAAAAAAACGACCCGAGGTTATCCTCGAATCGTTCATGCCTGCCGTGCGCCAGGATCTAATCGGTGTACTTTTTCCACCTTCTAATTTTGGTTCTGAAGCTTTTGAACGGCGCGACGGAATTGATGTGCAGCCATTTCCACATCGGCCAATTGGCACTGGATATTGTCCACTTTCGAACACCCAAATGAAACAACTCTTCCTCACTTAAGCCGTCTATCCATTCACACCAATCATTCGTCCTCTGCTTCAACAGTGAACGTAATTCTTTCAAAGAATATCCATCATACGTACGATAGAATTGCTCATACAACGCACCCAATTGATTCCACTTATAATCTGGGGTTGGCGTTGTAACCACTTTGCCCGCAAGTTCATCCTTCTCCCAGCTCAATACCAGCGTTAGCCATCCCAGCTGATAGGCCATCATCTCCTGAGGCGTTCTGTCGACTTCGCCAATCCGAAGATTCTTTTTATCCTCTGGAACGTCATCAAATTCTTGGTCAAAGAGCCTGTACGTTTTCTGGATTTCAGTGATTAAAGCTTCTTTGTTCTGGTACGTTGGCAATGGTACTCTCCCCTTCATTTTCCATGTTCCATTTAACAGGTATATCCAGATGATACCATGCCTAAGAACCATGTACGGTGAAGAATATCATCCAAACATCTTCTTATTTCCTAGTCTCAATCTCATTCTGAAGCCGTTCAATCACTTGATCGATGGAGCTTTCACCAAGTTCACCTTCGCCACGTTTTCGAACAGATACATGATCGGAGTTCATTTCCTTCTCCCCAAGGACTAACGTGTATGGTGTTTTCAGCAGACCTGCTTCACGGATTTTATAACCCAGCTTTTCATTTCTGACATCGACGTTCACCCGTATGCCGGCATTCTCCAAACGTTTCTTCACCTTCAACGAGTAATCGATATAATGGTCCGATACCGGAATGATCATGACTTGTACGGGAGCTAGCCACATCGGGAAAGCCCCAGCGTAATGTTCTGTCAGGATTCCGATGAATCGTTCGATTGATCCGAAGACCGCGCGGTGAATGACAACCGGCCGATGCTTCTGATTATCTTCTCCTATATACGAAAGATCGAATTTTTCAGGGAATTGAAAATCCAGTTGAATCGTACCGCATTGCCAACTTCGTTTTAAGGAATCCAGGATATGAAAATCGATTTTCGGCCCGTAAAACGCTCCATCTCCTTCATTAATCCGGTATGAGAGCCCCTGTTGGTCCAATACCTGCTGCAAGGCGGACTCCGCCTGTTCCCATAATTCTTCAGACCCCATGGAGTCTTCCGGTCTTGTCGATAACTCTATTGTATATTCAAAGCCAAATACTTGATAAACCTGGCTGATAAAATCGATAACCTGCTTAATCTCATCCTGAATTTGGTCAGGTCTGACAAAAATATGAGCATCATCCTGACAGAACGTCCGCACCCGCATCATGCCATTCAGTGCGCCCGAGAATTCATGGCGATGCACCTGCCCAAATTCAGAAATTCGAATCGGGAGCTCCCGGTAGGAATGCAGCGTATTTTTGTAAACTAACATATGTCCCGGACAGTTCATTGGTTTTAATGCATATTCTGTCTCGTCCACCTGAGTAAAGTACATATTATCCTTGTAATGATCCCAGTGCCCCGACATTTCCCACAGCCGTTTGTTCATCATCAGCGGCGTACGAACTTCATCATAATCGCGGTGGAACTGAAGTTCTCTTGCGAATTGTTCCAGTTCATTGCGGATGATCATCCCATTAGGTAAGAAAAAGGGCATACCCGGCGCCTCTTCCGAGAACATGAATAATCCCAGCTCTTTACCCAGCTTGCGATGATCCCTTTTTTTGGCCTCTTCCAGGAAAAATAAATGCTCCTCAAGCTGCGACTTTTTGGGAAACGCTGTTCCGTAGATTCGTTGCAGCATTTTATTGTCAGAGTTCCCCCGCCAATAGGCGCCTGCCACACTCATTAACTTGAATGCCTTGATTTTGCCCGTTGAAGGCAGATGAGGCCCTCTGCACAAGTCAACGAACTCGCCCTGCTGATAAACGGAAATGATCTCGTTTCCCGGCAATTCATGGATCAGCTCCATTTTATACGGATCTTCTTTGAACAGTTGTTCAGCCTCCGGACGACTGACCTCTTTGCGTACAAACGGCAGGTCTTCCTGAACGATCTTCTGCATTTCCCGCTCAATGACAATCAAGTCATCATTCGTGAGGGAATGTCCCAGATCCATATCATAATAAAAACCATCCTCAATAACGGGTCCCACACCGAGATGTACTGACGAGCTGCCGTAGATCCGTTTTACCGCCTGGGCCATCAGATGGGCCGCGCTATGTCGATAAACGTACAATCCGTCATCGGAATCCAGTGTAACGATGCTGACTTTTGCATCATGAGACAGCTCATAATTCAAATCCACGAGCTTCCCGTCCACTTTGGCTGCGACGGCCTGTTTCAGAAGTCCCGCATGAATGGATTCCGCGATTTGCTTCATCGTCGTTTGAGCAGGATACTCCTTTTTGCTTCCATCTGGCAGTGTAACTACGATTGACATTGCTATCCCTCCATCAAATTAAGATTGAACGCAAAAAACACCCGATCCCAAAGGGACGAGTGCGTTCAGCTCGTGGTTCCACCCTAATTTGATCCGGAAAGACAAGCGTTCGCCTAAGCGGCATGCTCTTCTTCGGATCCTCATTTTAGACATCCGGTAACGGGGATGAATCGGTGTTCTCTAATACCTTATAGGGTTCAAAAACACAGCTACAAAGGGGTAATTCAAGAAGCAAGCACTGTAGAAGCTTTCACCAATCACTTCTCTCTCTGGACAGGTTGTTTCAGGAATCATGTCTTTGATCGTTGCTGATAGTAAAGTACTATAAGTCAATAAATTCTAATTGTCAACACTCTCTGGACAATCATTATTCCTCGTTTGTTAAAGACATTTTAATCAAATAGCCAACTCCCAAACCGACAAGAACACCTGGAAAAGCACTCCCCAAGGCTAATCCGATTCCGGCCCCCACAATGACACAGGCATATATGATGCTGTCTCCCTTCTTCATTTAACTCCTCTCCTTCTCATAAGATATGTGACATCATTCGTTAACTTCTATGCCAACTAATATCTTACAAGATGACGTCGCGTCACTTTCAAGTGCGTATTTAATCTCGAATGGAGAAATGCCTAATATCACAAAAAAACCGCTGTAAAACTGCGGCTTTTGTTCATACATCTGATTAATGAATGCTGTTGATAAGAAGAATAAACTCCTTTTTGTGGTGAGCGTCGTAGTTCTCGGGTAATTTCTCCAACAAATGATTTATACTGCTTTGCATTACGGTGAAACGGCTCGTCTTGTTGTTATTTAAAGCATATGTCGACATCTCATTGAACATCAATTCCTCGACTGAGGTTAGGATGACTTCTACACCGCTCATATCTAGATCTGTAGAAGACATCGAATGTTCGAATTCGATCATGGATCTTTGTGCCAGATCGAGTCGTTCATCCGCATTAATCAATAGATTCAAATTTTCTTCTTTCATATGCTTGTCATCCAATTCACCAATGAATTGACTGAAATATTCAAGCCCATGAATAAACGTTCTATATGAACTGCTGTCTCCCACAGCATGTTTTTTATGATCTGCTATGTAATGATTACTAACAAGCACAACCCCAAATATATGAAGTATGACCGAAATAATCAGTATCGTTCTCAAAGAATTCTTCCTCACCGTTCCCATCCCTATCCATTAAAAAATCACATCACCTGGCACCACAAAAGGTAAATATACCGGAAAGACAGTGCGAGTCATCATAACACAACCGATGGCCCTTGGGCTACAGGTAAGCTTTCCCTTGTCATTACATCCGCTATCCCATAACTGGGGCTATCTCCCTAGTTTCTGCTTGATGTCTAAGCGTTTAATATCTAAGTAAATTGCCATTCAAGGAGGCTGACCCATGGAGATGTACATGCAGTTAGGGGTTAAACTGATCGTCAGCTTTTTTGGGTTATGGATTGTTACCTTTGTTACCGGAAGAAAAACGCTTAGCCAGCTGACTCCGCTCGACTTCTTAGCTTCGCTTGCGCTTAGCGAGATCGTCGGTAATACCCTGTATGATAAAGACGTAACCATCATGCATCTGATATTCGCTCTTGCCCTATGGACCACCTTATCCTATCTTTTTGAGAAGGCAACGACTTACTTCGTGAAATTCGGATATTTGGCGGAAGGCCGAGCTGTAATGCTGATCGATAACGGAAAGCTGAATCAAAAAATGCTGGATAAATATGATATCGAATATAAACAATTATTATCGATGCTGAGACACCAGAATATTTTCTCATTAACTGAAGTTAAATACGCTATTTTGGAAACGGACGGATCGATGTCCGTCATGCGAAAGCCAGAATTTGAACCGCCCTCCAAGCAGGATCTGGGGTTGGAAGCCACGCCGGATGCTTTTACGGTAACGGTGATCGATAAGGGAAGGTTATTGAAAGAATCGATGCTGGGTAAGCAAATAAATCTGGAGGAGATCAGGTCGATGGCGCGGGAACAAGGGTATGATTCCTTGGATGATATCGCGTATGCAGAATATGCTGACGATGGAAAGCTGCATATTTTCTCCGTGAAGGACGTTCAGAAATAATTCTACTAATAGTCAAACAGCTGAAAAGTTCTTTAGTAAATAAATCGTTTACTTATCCGTCTAACCTCCAAAAAGAAGCATGCTGAAAAAACAGCATGCTTCTAATTTACTTTCCAACTATCCCTTTCCTTTCTTACTATAAATTACATAAGCAATAACCCCAACTAAATAGCCTATCCCAGCTCCTATACTAACTGAAAATACTAGAAAGCTTGGTTTGAAAAAGAGGGAAACAATGACACCGATAGCGGTACCAGCAATCATACCCAATGGGATTAAACTATCGATTAAACCTTTAGCCTCTCTGGACTTTTTCATACCTGACATTCCTTTCTGTTGCTCCCAAACTGCATTTAACGTTTATCAAAGAATTTGGTCATTTACAAGTTGAAACTGCGAATGTAACCATGTACTGCTTGCATACAGTGACATAGCCAAGGGACTGATACAATTGGATCGCAGCCGTATTGCTTGCCAGAACATTGAGGTACACATGTGGCGTAATAATACGAGCTCTTCGGGTCAGTTCAGCGCATACCTTTTTGCCAAATCCTCGCCTTCTCCATCCCCGATCCGTTCCTATATTCCCAAGCTCCACATAATCCTGACCGTATATATGATAGCCACCAACGGCAACAAGCTCCTGATCTTGCATTACACCATAGAACGGATTTTGAAGCTCTTCTTTTGCAAAAGCCATCGCTTGAATTGCAGCTAATTTATCCTCAATCCGATCAAAATGAGCAGGCCCCAGAAGGATGACCTCATCTGCCGTCAGCGGTAAACTCTCTGAATCGACATGCTTCATCAACCAGATTTCTATGGGAGGTTTAATAACATCCACTTCCGGACTAAGCACCTTCCATTCATCTGCATGGACGATAAAACTACCTTCTGCACTGTCGGGCAAATTCAGCTCTTGCTTTATATGTGCCAGAACAGAGGGCAGCTGAAACTGTGGCTTGATAGGATAAACAGAGAATGCATGAAAGGACAGACCATTCAAGTAAGCCAGAACACCCAGCAGCTCTCCCGATTCCGAAAACTGACCATAATGTAGGCTGTTTTGCCTTCGATTCGTAAGGTAAGAATAATATAGGAAATGCTGTTCCTGATTAATCGATGCCAAGAGTATGTCTAATTCTTCTGGCCGAAGTCTGCGAATCAACGTGGCTTCTTCCTTTCTTAAAAGAAATCCATAAGATGGGTGTGACCTGTAGGAATCATGGATTCCAATTGGGCTGCCGCTTGTGGATTACCATTTAAACGATGGATGGAATAAAGCTCATGCGGTCTTTTATATCCCGTAAACAGCGCGGATAGACTCTGAATATCGGTGCTCAGATCAGCCTGCTCCTCATGATCGTTTGGAAGCTCTGTCAACTCCGCTCTTCCTGCTTCATTAACGGATAATCGCCATATGCCAGCATTCCAGGGGGCAGCGGAATCTTTCACCGCTAAGGTAATTACAGCTTCCTGGTGCCGTTCGAAAGCGTACCCCTCAATGAAGGACTTCAAATCAACGATGCGCGCCATGAAGTAGGGAACCACCTCCTGTATAACTCGAGGCTCCGGCAGAATAAAGGGCAGCTGATCATCCACGGGTACCATTTTCATCGTTGCCTGCTCGATTCTGGAGTCATGGTTTCCAAAAAAGGTCCAAAGCGCACTGCGTGCTTCCTCGTTGAAAAATACGAATTCATCACACACCAGTTCCTTGTTCTTGAGATGGTATAACGCATAACCCGTCGCTTGTCCCTCTGCGGAATAATAAACAACGTTATGAACCCCGTCCGTTAGAACGGATCTCCTCCACCAGGCTTCATCGCGCACAAGCATACCGTTGTAGTTTCTGGCGTAAACTTGATACATATCACTTAGAGTAGGTATATCAAGTACATCTCTTACCAGCCGGCCCTCTACGGATACTTTACGTGGAAAATTGTTTATCGGAATGATGTACTTCTTATATTCTGCATAGACTTCCCAGCCGAATTTACGGTAGAAGGGTACCGAAAAAGGATGCAGGCAGGATATGCTCTGGCCTTTGTTCTTCATCTCCTGCAATGCATGTTTGAGCAATGTATTAACATGTCCCTGTCTGCGGTTCTCCGGCCAAGTTGCCACACCCGCGATCCCGCCCATATTGATCGTTCTACCCTGCATGTAGATTTGCAGTGGAATTATCGTCAATTTCGCTTGCAGGTCATCTCCGTCAAATATCCCCCAGCTTTGTTCTGGTTTAAAATGTTCCTTGCGGGATTCCCGCTGCTCCTGTGATAGCGAAACTTGAAACGCATACTCGGATAATTTTGTGCTGATTTCAAATTCATCGGATCTCAATTGTCTTAATTCCATAAGCGCTTCACCTCGTTTAGAATCATTCCTATGTAATCAGGCAACACTAAGTTTCATAACATGCATAACATCAGTATAGCATTGGGTCTAGCCTAAACACTACATAGCAAGAAGCGATTGGAGAGCTGTACTCAACGGTTGGTTGAGAAGAACACAGCAAACTTTTCGTTAGTTACTTGACAAAGTTAACCGACTGAGATTATTATTTAAGCATGCGATATAGTCAACACATCACGATCAAATATATGAACAAATATTAGGAGGTAAGTATTATGTCCAAATTGAATATCGGCATTATTTTGGGAAGTACACGTCAAGGTCGCTTGAGCCCTCAAGTAGGCGAGTGGGTTAAACGTATTGCAGATGAGCGCGGAGATGCGAACTACGAAATCGTAGACATCGCGGATTACAAGCTTCCTCTGCTAGGCGAGGCCGACGCTACCGAACAAGCAACCGCATGGAATACCAAGCTTGCAACTTTGGACGGATTTGTGTTCATCGTTCAGGAATACAACCACAGTATTTCAGCCTCTTTGAAAAACGCCCTCGATTATGCACGGGAAGCGTGGAACAATAAAGCAGCCGGTATTGTCAGTTATGGCTCCGTTGGCGGCGCTCGTGCGGCCGAACATTTGCGCGGAATCTTAGGCGAGTTGTCAATAGCCGATGTTCGCATTCACCCTGCCCTCTCATTGTTTACTGATTTTGAGAATGGTTCTGTGTTCAAGCCAGCTGATCTGCATCTTGTCAACTTGAATGGCATGCTCGACCAAGTGCTTGCATGGAGCGGAGCACTGAAAACACTTCGCTAATCTTATGAAAATAAGACTATCTAGCATATTTCATGCTAAACACGACCGAATAAAAAGCGAGACCCGAAAGTTATCGGGTCTCGCTTTTCTCATAGTTATGTTATTGATGAACTGGAATGGTCAATTCCAAGTCTGTCAGATATGTTTTTTCACCCGGGCTGTTCTGTCCTTGACCGACTACGCTCCAATCCTTGTTATTTACGGTCAAGGTAAACGGCTTAATTGTAATAGATTTTGCCTGTCCGTTAAGAGGACTGAACAGTTGATCGATATGATATTCGTTCTTAGGCTCGCTGTTAAAGTACTCAAACTTTCGCGGAGCCAGAACATTGCCTTGGTCGTCTACTAACTCGTAATAGACCATGCTCGCACTATAGTCACCGGTTTGTTCAGGTGAAGTTGGAACTGGGCCTACACTGTCCAGAACCAGACGGGTCGATACCGGTGAAATATCCACCTGCTTGACCGTGTAGCTGAACGCTCCATCCGATTTAGATGCTGCTTCGGGTTTAACAACAACCGGCTTATTCGTGACATTTACAGGAACCTTGAATTCAAAATTTTCATTTACCTGAGTTACGTTTGCTTGAATGGTCAGTTCGAATTGATCAGGCAAGTTCAGACCCTTAGTAAGCTCAACGATATAGGCATTATTCTGTTGCGGATAGTCTCCGAAGGTACCTTCACCCATCTCAATCTGTTGTCCGTTCACCAGAATTTTTGGTGTTTCAATATATCCCTTTTCCTGATCTTCCTTGGCTACTTTCTTCGACTTCACATACTCGCTATCTGAATCACCGATGATGACAGCGTCCTCGCTTAAGTATGGAGAAGCCGTACTCGGCAGATCCACTCCTTCACGCTCCAGAATGAAGGATAATCGAGTTCCATCATACAGAAGGTCAGCCACCTTTAAAGTTACGCCATCATGAGTCACACTCAGATTAGGTTCGGATAAAATCCCTTGTTCGATTGCGGCATTTACCGCTTCTTCGCTTGTTCCCTCGTACAGCACGCCGATCACGGGGATTTGTTTCAAGGTTGCTGCCATTACGGGTGATACAAATCCCGATCCAATAACGGTTCCTCCCAGTACAGCTGCTGCGGATGCAACGAGTAATGCTTTTTTCAAAACATTTGGTTTACCTTTGGTTGATGTTCTTGTCATTTCACGCTCTCCTATCTTGTTCATGATTCGATAACTCATGCTATTCTTCGGAAATGCTGACTCACGTATCATCTCTTCCAGTTCGTTCATTTCAGTGAATTCCGTTTGTTTCGGCAATTGTCCCACGTGCCACCTCTCCTTTTTGGCTTATTCGTTCCATCAGTTTTTGGCGTAAACGCTCATACTTTTTCCGTACCGTCGCTGACTTAAGACCCATAATGTCGCTGATTTCATCAAAGGTATACTGTTCAACAGCCTTAAGCAGCAATATATGTCGCTCTTCTGCTGTAAGGTAGGTTAACAGCTCGTACACAACCGACTCGTGCTGAGATATTTGCATAACCGGCTGCTGTTCCTTGTAATGCTGAATCAGATTAAGGAAACGGCTCTGTTTCTTTTTAATATTGATCAAATGATGGTAGGCCATTTTATACAACCAGGCAGAGAAAGACACTTGTCTTTTGTACTGATGTAGATTCTCATAGGCGCGAATGAAAATGTCCTGTACCGCATCTTCAGTCTCCGCATGATTCTTTAGAATATAGTAGCAGTACGTGTACATCTGCCGTTCAAACTGGATGATGATCGCTTGGTAAGCCTGCTTCTCTCCTGCTTTGACCTGTTCGATTATGGTTTCAATGGCTTCTCTTTTTCCTTCCGCTTCCCCGGGGATGGTTGGCTGCAACTGAGCTCACCTCCTTCTTTGTTTACCTATATAACAATCTCAAACAGGCATTTTGTGACATGAATTATTTAACCTGGAGAAACACAATGAATGGCACACCGGAAATTATAGATTCTAGATACTATGTATAGCCGTCATCATTACATTGCTATGTATGCTTTACAGCTTGGGGTAGCTCTTCACATAATTCAAGAATCGCTGCGTAGCCGGTGATACTTCCCTCATTGAGCTTATCGCTATACCCAGTAAACGATAGCTTTTTTCCTTTAGTTCAATCAGCCGGATATTACGCTGCTGCCCTCGGAGCACGAGTTCCGGAAGAATACTTATACCCAGCCCCTTCTCAACCATGGCCATAATGGCATAATCGTCTCCAAGTGTATATTTGATATCCGGCTTAGTCCGGGCCTTCTCCAGCAACCGATTCACATCGTAATCAGACCCTTTGGTCGGCATAATGAACGGCTCATTCTCAATCTGGGATAAGGTTATAGAATCCTCAGAATTAAGAGGATGGTCAAGAGGCAGTAAGACTAGCAATGGGTCTTGGTGCAGGGGAATCGCATCGAATGTATCCCAAGTTGGTAACGACAGGAAGCCGCAATCAATCTTGCCCTCTGCAATCCATTCTTCGATTTCCTGGTAATCTCCTTCGACCAATCGAATTTCGATATGCGGGTAATCCCGCTGAAAATCCTTAATAATTCCCGGCAGCCAGTGAACACCCACACTAGTAAAGGTACCGATGTGAATGGTACCCAGCTCGATCCCATGAATGGCCGCTACCTGCTGCTCCAAATGTTCGTTCCACTTCAGTATTTCACGTATCGTTTTCAGCATCTCCTCACCATTGGTCGTCAACTTCGCACCTGAACGGTTT
The DNA here is from genome assembly GCF_001277345.1 of Paenibacillus solani. Taxonomy (GTDB): domain Bacteria; phylum Bacillota; class Bacilli; order Paenibacillales; family Paenibacillaceae; genus Paenibacillus_AQ; species Paenibacillus_AQ solani. Next base: position 1,693,578 of record NZ_LIUT01000001.1, on the reverse strand, counting down.
CGGATCAGCAAGGAGAAACCGAACTCGTCTTCCAGGCTGTTGATCATATGACTGACACCAGACTGCGTAAATCCCATGACTTCGGCGGCTTTGGTTAAGCTTCCGAGCTCCACAACCTTCATTAGAACTTTGAATTTATTGATACTCATGAGAAATATCCTCCAAAAGTTTATTTACATGAATTTCATTCATGTTCAAGATTAAAAACATTCGTTTTACTTGTCTATTGTACGTGAGTATACTGATTCTGTTCAATCACTTGAAGGAGGAAAAAGAACTTGAAACCGTTAAAGGCCGATCTTATGATTTTATTCATCACCATTTGTTGGGGCTCGTCCTATCTTCTTATGAAAATAGGGCTGGATACGCTCGGAGCGTTTAATTTAATTGCCCTGCGCTTTGGATTGGCCTTTCTAATTGCTGGAGCGATTTTTATCCCCCGCTTGCGGCAGGTTAACGTAAAGACGATTCGATATGCCATGCTTCTGGGCTTCATTTTATTTATCATGTTTACCGCCCTGACCTTCGGTCTTAAGACCACTACAACATCCAATGCCGGATTCCTGGTCAGTCTAACGGTGGTGTTTGTCCCCTTAATACATACGTTTCTGTTTAAGAAGAAACTAGAGAACAAAGTGGTTATCTGTATTATGCTAGCCATAGCTGGCATTGCGCTGTTAACGATCCAGCTGCCTTTCAAATTCAGAATCGGGGATCTGTTCTGCATGGCGGCGGCATTATGTTATGCGCTGCATATCAATATAGTAAGTACAGCTGCGCAGAAAGTGGATACGCTCAACCTCGGCATCCTGCAGCTTGGGTTTACTGGATTGTATGCGTTCATCTCGTCTCTGCTCTTTGAAACTCCAGTATGGCCCAGCACAACCAACTCGTGGATGGCAGTTCTCTTCTTGAGCATTCTGTGTACCGCTGTCGGATTCATTTTCCAGACGATCGCCCAAAAATATACAACGGCTACCCGGACGGGACTCGTATTCTCCCTGGAACCTGTATTCGCAGCACTGGCTGGATTCTGGTTTGCTCACGAGATCATGAACAGCCATCAATATTGGGGTGCTGCCCTAGTGTTTCTTAGCGTAATCTTATCGAGCATAAATGTGAAAGTGGGAAGACGTTCTACGATCAAGAATGGCCCCGTCTCGCTGGACACCTATACACCTGAATTCAAATAATAAAGAGCAAAACCTGCTTATCAGGTTTTGCTCTTCTTCAATATATAAGTGCATGAATCCATCGTCAGTTTAATCTGCAGATCTTTATTCACCCAATGCTTGATCTTCATCCAGAAACAATCGACGTTTTCTAGCAGGAATACGAACCGTTACCGAGGTGCCGATTCCTACTTTACTGAAAATGGATACTCCATATTTCTCTCCATATTGAAGCTGTACCCTCTGGTGGATATTTCGAATTCCAAATCCAGTCTCACTGTTACCCGATGGATTCAAGATATCGGAGATACTCTCTCGTCTGACTCCTATTCCATCATCAATAATTCGATATAGGATTTCATCATTCTCCAACCGGGCAACAATCCGAATATGAATTCGATCACCGCCGCTCCAAGCATGCTTCAGCGCATTTTCAATAAATGGCTGTAATATCAACTTAATGGTCTCATATTTCCATACTTCTACATCGACATCAAAGGTAACTTCCAATCGATGGCCATATTTTACTTTTTGGATATCAAGATATGCGTTGGCCTGCTCAATTTCTGAATAAACCGGGATTAGGTTCTTCCCTGAATTGAGGGTCAGTCTGTAGAATTTAGCCAGCTCCACGACCATCTTGCGCAGCTTTTCATTCTCACCAAATTTAGCTAACTGATTAATCGACGAGAGCGTGTTATACAGAAAATGAGGATTGATCTGGGTTTGAAGCATTTCCAGCTCAGCTTCCTTCTTCTCAAGTTCAGTTAAATATACTTTTTCGATTAACATCTCAATGTCTTCTCCCATGTTGTTCATGGCTGTTGCAATCTGTGAGAATTCATCTTTTCCCCTGTAGGTGATTCGTTTACGCAAGTCCCCTTCCCGGAACGCGTTTAAAGTTGAAACGAGCTTTGTAATCCGTTTAGAGAAGTAGCCCGAGATATAGACCCCGGTAATGGTAAAAACAATGAAACATAAGATACATATGCCTATAATGAATGTACGTACACGTTCAGCCTCTTGTTTGATAATGGTTAAGGGCACGTGAGCCACAATGGTCCAACCCTGCGGTGCCATATATTCTTTTAAAGTCAAATATTCATCCTCCGGCAGCAATTCCGGTATCGTGGTCCGCCTGGTCAAACTGCTGTTGTTATCACTCGATGCAGTCTGCATCTCTTGGTCAGAGGCATAGATGGCTCGGCCACTGCGATCCAATACATACAGCATAGAGCCTTCGCCAAGCTTGCGGTAATCCACACTCTCGAATAATTCATCCATGCTTACACTGAACCTCATGATCCCAAGTACGTGGATGTTAATAGGATCCTGCAGATCGACTATGCGGCGAATCATAGAAATACGACCGCTCTCTTGATCATTCTCTACTTCTTCCCAGCGCATCGTAATCCCGTATTCTTCTGAGGGAAGTGATTGGTACCATGATCTGTTCACAATACGTCCCATATGATAGATATTAAACGTTTGATTGGGAAAATTAGATCCTGGTTTGTAACTATAATAGACTTGTGAGATGGTTTCGTTCTTTACATATATGAATAAACGCAGATTAATCCCGATTGACTTCGAGGCACTTTCCAGCTTCGGTTCAAAGACTTTTTTAGCTCTAGTATGAATTTCTTGTGCGTTTGTAAGATTCATCTTCAAGTTTTCTACAAACTGTTCATCATCATAAAGCGTTGACGAAATCCGCACGATATCCTCTGTTTTATAAGCTACATTGTCTCGTATTTGAGCGAGTGTGTTCTGAATATTTTCCCTCGTTTGCTTCCGCATGGAAGAATCGTACATGGAGTGGGACACATACCCGATCGTAACCAAAAACACAATGAAAATAAGATAAGACATCATGAGTTTGTATCCGATGGGTATGTAACCGCGCTTTTTTATTTTCCCCCACACCAGTTTCATGTTTGCCTCCATTGACTACTGCACTTTTTTCCGGTATTCAAGTGGTGTCATGCCGAATTTTTCTTTGAATTGCCTGCTGAAGTAAGGCAAATGGCGGTATCCTACCTTATCCGATATTTCATAAATCTTCATTCCCGGTATTTTCAGCAGCTCACAGGCTTTCTCCATACGCAGCTGTACGAGCAGCTCGTTGAATGTATATCCTGATTTCTCTCTAATAAGAAACCCAAAATAACTGGGAGAGAACGAAAATTGCAGCGCGATATCCTTAATCGTAATATTCTCTCTCATCCGGTCCTTGATCGTTTTCATCACATTTCGGATAAACTGGCTGTCATTCGTGTTATTTTTTTGATGGAGCTTCTCTGATATTTCATATACGCGGTATAGCAGCCAGCGACGAATATCGTTAATGGTTTCAAATTGAAGTAATATGTCGAGTTTGCGGATATCAATGTCCAGAAGTTCAAAGAGATCCTCATTCATGGCGCTTAGATATTGATCCAATTTCCAAATAAAGTAACTGATCAGATTATGTACGGTGAACTTGGAGCGAAGGCTTGTTACGGAACGAAACAGGTTTTCCAGCTCATCGTGAATATGGACAAGCTCGTATTCTTTAACCGCTTTCATTAATGCATTCATATGTTCATTCAACATATTGAAGTCAAGCATGGCAGGTTCAACGCTTACATCCTCAAACTTGATGACGCCTCCCTTACCAAGAAACATTTTTCCTTCGACGGCTTGAACGGCTTGTAAATAAGATTCGCAGAGTTGATCCGATGTATGGACCGGCGAACCCAAACCTGTCGTCACCGTGATGGATAGTCTTCTCTGAGCAGAGTCCAACACGCTGGTTATAATGTCTTCTACCCCCTCTGATTCCAATAACAAAGCAACCCGGTGGGAGCTCAGCTTGCAGTATGGGATAACGCCGATTCGATGAATCGCTTCATCCAATTGTTTCATAAATGATCGGGTCCCTTGATGACTCGCTGGAGATCTTTCGTTCAGTCTCGAGATCAGATCCAGTTCCATCACTGCAACCCTCAAAGGCCATTTTAAGCGATCAAGCTCATGCGTTTTCATCAGCTTTTCCATATACTCGCGATCTGACGTATCTTCTCCTTCGAAGAGTCTCAGCAGCATATCGCTTTTGGCAATCGGAATCAAATCCTGATAGGCTTCCTCAACTTCCCGCAGCTTGTGTTCCTCATCCAAATCCTTCTTGACCTTCATTAAGGAAGCGATCAGCTCACTGTCTTCCATCGGCTTCAGGACATAACTATAAGCATTAAGAGACAATGCTTGCTGGACATAGCTAAATTCTTGATAACCGCTCACAAATATGATTCTTATCTTGGGTTTCCGCTGCAGCGCGATCCGTGCTAATTCCAATCCCGACATATACGGCATGTTTACATCACTTATAAGAATGTCGATCGCATGCTTATCCAATATCTCACAGGCGGATAAAGCATTATTCACACAGCCTTTGACCTCCATGCCCAGTTCAGCCCATGGAATAAACCGCTTCATTCCTTCCAAATCAAGTTCTTCATCATCTACCAACAACACATTATACATAGCCTCTTCCTCCCATGCCGTATCCATGCTAAATGCTCGTTGCTATTCATCATTCAGAACTTTCAAATTGTCCTGCCATCTCGCTGTGATATAGTCCAGGTATTTCTGAAATCCGGCTTCCATGGAAGCCTTATGTGCTTCATCAAGAATAGCCAGCACCTCTTCATCGGACTGTCCGAACAACGCCTCTTCCCTCGCATCAAGCCAGATCTCCTTGACAACACGCATGATTTGCCCTTCTTCGGTATTCAAGGCAGGCTGTACATTGATGAACGGGGTGGCGTCACCCTGTGATTTCCATGTCACCTTCTGCTGCCAGTAAGTCGCCCAATTCCTTTCTTCTTCAGGCAAAGACCTTTCGTAATTGCTTTTGGTTTGATCCAGATAATCGGTATTTCCAACCCATATCATATCCCCTGAAATCGATTGGATCTTGGCTAAGCCAGCCCGATCCGAACTATATTTGGGAGTAAAAAGCGGAGTTATCCCGTCGGGTCCAAAACCGTTCCAGTACCCATCCGGTCCCGGTGGTCCCCACATTTGCACAGCGGATCCTTCCGGACCTGTCATCCAATCAAGCATCGCGAAAATTGCTTCCGGATTCTTCGCACTTGTGGTGATCGCAGCCACATTCCAGCCAAGAATATTGTACGTCCCCGGAAAAATTTTCGAGCGGTCCAAACCCTTTTTATATATAGGATCGATAAACATATAACCATCCTCAGGATTGAGCTTGCGCTGCTCCGCATCAGCTGGCATCACATGGATCATAGGATTGGCACTTGCATAAACCGCTACTTTTCCGTTTGTTAACTTCTCGCTGACTTGATCCTCTGTCTGGATCATGGCCTCGCCCGGCATGAGACCCTCACGCATAAGCTTGGCAACGAATATTGCGGATTCGCGAAACGCAGGATCTTGATAGATTGAGGTTATTTGGTTACCCTTAGGGACAGCGTACAATCGCGTAAAACTGTAGTTTTCTTCTTTGAATGCCGAGAATAATTGATCGATACCATGACCGTCTTTCGCCTGCCCTGTCTCGAAAGGAACCACGTCCGGGTAGCGCTCCTTTACCTTCTTAAGGTAGCTATACAAATCATCAGTCGTCTCTAACGGAGGAGAGCCCAGTAGACGATATATTTTTTTATTTATAACATATCCGGCATTACCATAAGGGTTGCTTGTGTAGTAATTCGGAAAATAATATATTTTCCCATCCGGAGCGCGCAGTAAATCCAAAACTTTGTCTCCCGCCCACTTCTTTAAATTGGGATACTTCTCGATGTATTCATCCAAAGGTACGAATAGTCCTTCTTCACGCATTCTCTGCAGATCATAATCCCGATCTCCCCATACCAGATCAGGTAGTTGTTTGCTCGTTATCATCTTCTGCAGCTTCAGCTTGGCATTACCATCCGAGCTTATTGCTTTAATATGTATATTCATCGTATCCTGAATCCACTTGGATGATGGATCGGCACCCCATTGCGGCATCGTGTACGAATTATAATGAGCGTAAAAAGTTAGTTCTAGCGGCTCTTCATTGGTTCGAAATGTTTTCTGCTGTTTGTCAACCTGCTGCGCTTCAGTGTTGGGGTTAGAGATATTCTTTGATTCATTTGGTATGAAGCTGCACCCTGAAAGTATCAGCACGATAAATCCAGTCCATAGCAACCGTAATGGTCTTACCTTGACTACACGCACAGTGTTGAGCCCCCTGACAATTTGCTTTAATGTAGAAAAGCATGTTTGTCAAATTATAACAATGTTTGGAGAAGAATACATCATAATCTTTTGTGTTTATGAATCTACTCATCTTTTTATACTTTAGACTCATTCTTATTTAAGGGATAGAATCCACCCCCAGGAATGTATGCAACATTTCCTAAGGATGGATCCTAAACTCCTATAAGTATTACTGACCTAACAATTCTTTATTTTTAAGCCATTGCTGTGTACGCCATTCCAGAAGTTCATTATATCCGAGTGCCACAGCATCCTGTTCTGCTTTATCCAAAATTTTATCAACATCCGCATCGCTCTTCGCGGTTGCGGAAGCTGACAATGCTTGTTGGAAGATATCCACTACGTTAACGCTGATATCGGCCAACTCAGTACCAGCCTCTGGGACCAGATTCGTCCCCAGTGCCGTGTGGTCGATATGCGTTTTCCAAGTAATTGATTCCTGATAACGCGTCATCCAGCCTCTTTCTTCAAACGGCTTATCCATTTCACGCTTTACTTTGACTGGGTCGATATAGGAGCTGTTACCTGCAATAATGACTGCATCATTATCTGACTCAATTTGGGCAACTTTTACAGGGTCGTATGCATCTGTGAAAATCGGCTCCTGATTCTCGTTGAAGCCTTCCCAATAACCACCCTCAGGACCAAAGTATTGAACAGCCATGCCTTCCGGACCTGTCAACCAGTCAAGGAATGCGAAGATTTTCTCAGGCTCTTTGGCATCTGTCGTAATAACGTTTACGTTCCAGCCTAATTGATCATAACCGCCTGTGTAAATTTTATTTTTGTCCAGGCCCTCTTTGTAAAATGGCCATGTTACAAAATAACCTGCATCCGGATCTTCTTTCGAAAGCTCCGCATTCCCTTGAGATGCATAAGCCAGTGGACTTGCACCTGCAAAAACAGCTACCTTACCGTTTATAACCCGTTCTTGGATCTGGCCTCGATCAGTCGTAAACATATCCTGGTTGATCAACTTTTCACGATACAGCTTGGATACAAATTTCTGTGATTCACGGAATGTCGGATCGGTAAACAGAGAAGAAAGTTTGTTATTCGCATCGTCTACAACAGCAATCGTGTTGGCGTTAAAGGACCGGTAATACGCATTCTCTTTGAAGCCGCCATAGAGAAGTCCAATCCCTTGGGCGTCCTGCGCACGCTCCGGATCAAACGGTACGATCTCGCTGCCGTAATTCTCCTTAACTTTAACCAAGTAATTATACAGATCATCTATAGTCTCCAATTTTGGAGATCCCAGTTCTTTGTATATCTTTTTGTTGATGACATAGGCCGAGCTTCCGTTAGGAATGGTGGCATAATAATTCGGGAATTGATATAGTTTACCATCCGGAGCGCGCAGCAAATCTGCTGCTTTCGGGTTTAGCCATTTTTTCAAATTCGGGTACTTCTCCATATAGTCGTCCAATGGTACCAGCTTTCCAGCTTTATAGAGTCTCTGAATATCATTATGATTACGTTCTGCATAGATGAGATCGGGAAGCTTATTATCTGCCATCATGGTAGCCATTAACTGATCATTGTTCCCACTTGCAAGGATAGATTTGATATTCACCTTTTTGTTTTCCTTTAAATACTTCCACAGAGGAGCATCTTCCATCTTTTCAGGGAAATCCTGCCAGCTGTAATGAGTAAAAGCTGAAAATTCCAACTCGCTCGAACCAAACTCCCATACGTCCGATGGATTTTCCTCACCCGTTTTCTCTGTGCCCTCTTTCTGGCTGTTCGGTGACGTTGGCGCTGGATCTGTCTGCGGTCCTTCGGCTGATTTCGAACAGCCTGCGAGTACCGTTGCCAGAAGGAATACAGCGGTGATCACCAATAATAGTGCTCTTCTTCTTTTCACTTCCTTATTTCCCCTCTCGATTAATATTTATGTCTCAAGCGCTTATAGCGCCTCAAACCACAGATTACGTACTACTCTTTCAACGAACCTACCATGACCCCATTCACAAAATATGTTTGTACAAATGGATAGACCAGGATAATCGGAAGTGAGACAACCATGACCGTCGCACTAATAAGTGATTTGGAGGTCAAGCTTTTTTTAGACAGTTTTTCTGACGCCAAACTATCCCCTCCTCCGATTACATCATTAATCAGGTTGGCATTCAGTATTCGCCGGAGTATGGTTTGAACTGGCATCAAATCTTGGTTGGTAATATAAATCGTGGGCGTAAACCAATCATTCCAATGAGAAATGGCCGTAAACAAACTGAGCGTTGCAATAACGGGACCTGAGAGGGGCAGAACGATTCTGATGAAAACTCCCCAGTTAGAACAGCCATCAATTTGCGCGGATTCCTCCAAACCATTCGGTAAACTCTTAAAGAAAGTACGAAATATGATCATATTCCAGACGCTGATCAAGCCGGGAATTATGAATACCAGGAAATTATTCATCAGGCCTAAGGATTTGATAAGCAAGAAGGTAGGAACCAGTCCTCCGCCAAAATACAATGTAAAAATGAAGAAAATGGTTAAAAACTTCCGTCCCATCAAATAGGATTTGCTCATTCCATAAGCCAGCAAAGCGGTCATAAAGATTGCCGAAACCGTACCTATGACGGTTCGCAGTATACTAATGCCAAAGGACTGGAGTATGCGGTCATTCGTAAATACGATCTCATAGTTCGTCCAAGTAAATTCCCTTGGCCAGAATGTAATTCCGCCCTTGGCCGTATCCAAACCTTCATTCAGTGACACCACTAATGTATTCCAGAACGGATACAGCGCCGTGAAGGATAGCAGAATTAATAAAATGTAAATGATGATCACCATAACCCGGTCGCTATATCCCAATCGTTTAAAAGCCAATGGTTTCCACCCCTCCTTGTGTTGAATGACTTACCATAAACTGTTGCCTGATCTTCTGGCCAAATAGTTAGCCATCGTCAATAGAACGATACTTACTACTGCTCGGAACAAACCAACGGCGACGCCGTAATCGTATCTCTGATTTTGAAGTCCTACCCGGAATACATAAGTGTCAATTACATCGGAGACAGGACGCAGACTTGGATTTTGTGCCAAGATCAAGATATCCTCAAATCCGGCATTCAGAAGACTGCCCATTTGCAGAATCATAAAAATTATGATGATCGGCATAATGGTCGGAATCGTAATGAGATACATCTGTTTAAACCGGGTTGCTCCATCGATCTCGGCGGCTTCATACAAGCTCGGGTTAACTCCTGAAATCGCAGCTAAATAGATAATGGAGTTGAAGCCTATGTCTTTCCACACATTGGTTGTGACGAGAATCCCCCAGAAATACTCTCTCATGGACAAGAAGTTAATGGGTTCATCGATAGCTCCCACGCCTTGAAGGAGCATATTAACGCTTCCGTTTTCCGTTGACAGCAAACTCATGACCATACTGCCGACGATGACCCAAGACATGAAATAAGGTAAGTATGTAATCGTCTGCACTGTGCGTTTAAAGAATCTCCCCCTGATTTCATTCAACATGAGAGCCAGAATAATGGGTGCCGGAAAGCCTATAAAGAATTTCATAAGACTGATCGCCAGCGTGTTTCTCATGATCGTTACGAATTGTGGGGCTGAGAAGAATGCCTCGAAATGTTTAAACCCTACCCAAGGATTATCAAAAATCCTCGCTCCGGTAAAAATGTTGTAGTCCATAAATCCGGTGAGCACGCCATACATTGGAATGTAAGCGAATACAAAGATTAGAATAGCTCCTGGCCAAACCATTAACTGAATATCAATTTGCTTCCACCATCGCTGAAAGGCATTTCTTTGATGAATCGGCTTATAATCTGCTGTATTCTTCGCGTCTGGTTCCTTTACTGTTGCCTGCGGCATAACGGTCCTCCCATACTTCTTGATTGATTTCGCCCCTATTCGCCAATCTTTTATCATGACTGACTGGGATGTTCTTCCTTTCCCTTGTTAAACATTGTACTTCTCTGGTAAAAATGTAACGAGACCATAGAACCATGATTTTTTGCTCTTCCACATTAACTTTTTTTTGAGAATTTATAGAAATCCATGATGGAATTCAAATAATCTTCAAATCTGTTATTAATTCATGATGAAATGAATAGAAAATCAAAAACTTGACTTCTTTCCCAAAAATCTATATCTTTATATCACGGCTTAACTGATGAAGAGATCAGTTATGCAGGAACGTGAATAAAGGGGAGTAGCTGTCACAGCAAAGTCGTCATTACGGGAGTTCACCCCGGCTTTGCTGGCAACGATAACGTTGTTTGCGAGACCTTTACCACTGACTTGTGGTGAAGGTCTGTTTGTGGTTTCCATGAACCTTCATCTGCCGGTGGAGGTCTTTTTGTGCCTTCAAATATTTTATAGAAGGAGGAAATCGCATGGAACTAATGTTGGAGTATGGGTGGGTACTGTTAGTACTCGTCGCACTGGAGGGACTGCTGGCTGCCGATAATGCGCTAGTCCTAGCTATTATGGTTAAACACTTACCGGAGTCCCAGCGGAAGAAAGCTTTATTCTTCGGATTACTTGGAGCGTTTGTGTTTCGCATCGGGTCACTCTTCTTAATCTCATTTCTGGTGGATGTATGGCAGGTTCAGGCAATCGGTGCATTATATCTTCTCTATATTTCCATCAATCACACCCTGAAACACGTACTCAAAGGCAGAAAAGCAACGGAGGATGCTAAGTCGGAAACGTTGAAACCGAAGAAGCAATCCGGATTCTGGATGACCGTATTTAAGGTCGAAGTTGCGGATATCGCTTTTGCTGTTGACTCGATCCTCGCCGCGGTCGCGCTGGCTGTTGCTTTGCCGCCTAGCGGATTGCCGAATATCGGCGGACTGGATGGAGGTCAATTCATCGTCATCTTCCTGGGAGGATTCATGGGTCTGATCATTATGCGTTTTGCTGCATCCTATTTCGTTAAGCTGCTGCAGCAGCGTCCCGGTCTTGAAGTGGCAGCATTCCTTATCGTGGGCTGGGTCGGCGTTAAACTGGCCGTTATCACCCTTGCCCATCCAGACGTGGCCCTGATCAACCATCATTTCCCCGAAAGCTCAATCTGGAAGGCAACTTTCTATATAGTTCTTGTCTTGATTGCTGTAGTTGGATGGTTTAGTTCTTCAAAGCAGAAAGTACATGATGAAGATAATGCCATCAAGGAAGTAGAAGCTCAGCAACCCGGAAAGACGCATCAAGGTTAGATCTTGTGTCGGATTAGAATAGAACACCGTGTTTAACAAACAATTTAGAAATAATAATCCCCAATGGTACAAAAAAAGCAGACTTGGATGTTAGCCAAGTCTGCTTTTCGTATGTTCATAAACTAACGATTCCATCGTTCATTAAGCAGCTCACCGTTGATGGCTGCCGCTGCCATGGCTCCCATCGAAGCGGCCACAATCGCCTGATACATTTCGGTGGCTGCATCACCAGCGCTGTAGACGCCAGGCACGCTTGTTTTGCCCAAGGCATCAATGACCACAGTTCCCGCTTCATTGATATCACAGCCTATAGCTGCCGGCAATTGAGAACCGGGGACCAGATTCGGAGCGAAAAAGATGCCTGTGCACGGAATGACTGCTCCATCCTCCAATACGACTTGCCTTACCATCCCTTCGTTCGATTCAATGCGAAGAATCGGGGAGTTAACTAGAGGAACGTCATGATCCTTTAATTCCTGCCGTTGTTCATCCGTCAGTCCATCAGGTCCGTTCGTACAGATCGTATAGTGGTCGCTCCAACCTGCAATGATTTTAGCAAAGTGCATGGCCGCCTCCCCCTTGGAAATCACCACCAGCGGCTGGTCCCTTAATTCCCATCCATCACAGTAAGGGCAGACGAAGGCGCTTGTTCCATATACGTCTGCCAAACCGTTAATATCCAGCGGACTATCCTTCTTCCCAACTGTGAAAAGCAGCTTCTTGCTTCGGTATACCGTTCCATCTCCGGTTGTTATCTGGAAATCACCATCAGCTCCTGTAACGCCGACAGCCGTATCCTGTACAAAACGTACAGTGGGATAAGCACTAATCTGTTCCCTTGCAATGCTGCGAAACTCAGCTGGACCGATACCGTCTCGGGTTAGAAAACCATGGGTCTCCCGGGTAACCTTGTTTCTTGGCTTCCCTTCGTCAATCAGCACAACATCTTTTCTCGCTCTACCTAATACCAACGCAGCACTTAATCCTGCAGGTCCTCCGCCAATAATAACGACATCCTTTATTTGTTCCATCATTCATACCATCTCCATTCTAGATCTTTTATATCCATAATAAAAGTACAAGAAGCCGTTACTTCTTGTTTGTTTCTTCATGCCCGCAATCGAAGGATGCCGAGTCCAATACAGATTGGATCGTGTGCCGCCGCAGATAATCATTCATCTGCTTCTCAGCGCCATCCATCACCTTTTTAACTAGGCAACCTTTACTGTGAACGGAGAATCCCTCAGCTTCTGTCCCAGCGGACTCTGCTTCAAAAAATAACTGATGGCGTTCCTCATCCATATTAAAACAATCATAAAGCTGCTGCCGGCCTTCAATGATCTCAACGATATCAAGAAATGTGATTTGATCGGCCGACCGAGCCAGCTCATATCCGCCATTCACACCCGTCACAGCCTTAAGAATACCGTCCTGCCGCAACTTGGACATGATTTTGGATAAATAGCTTTCCGAAACGCCAAGCAGCCCAGAGAGCTCCTTGATTCCGACATTCTGCCCACGCTCGGCACGTGCAAGATGAATCAGAGCATGCAGTGCGTAACCCGTGCTTTTGGAAAATTGCATAAAAACACCTCCTTACTGAGCTGCTAAAAGTTTATTATAGACTACTAGTGTCCATTATAGACAGTAGTTATCTATAATGCAAATGAATTTGTTCAAATCCGGTTTGATCGGGTATGTAAACAATATTGTATTAGATACGTGACTTCGTATTAAATATTGACAATCCAGGAGGCTGATCTTATTGGATAACATCAAATGGATTCCCAAGGAACAAGGTATGGATCATAGTCTTAACGTGCTTCGTGAAGGTTATTTGTTCATAACAAACCGTAACATTGGATTCCAATCCGACATATTTGAAACTCGTCTATTGGGCGAACGTGCAATCTGCATGCGAGGAGAAGAAGCGGCCAGATTGTTTTATGATCCGGATAAATTTGTTCGAACAGGGGCAGCACCCAAACGTGTCTTGAAGACCCTCTTTGGGGAAGGCGGCGTCCAGACATTGGATGATAGTGAGCATCACCACCGCAAAGCGATGTTCATGTCGCTGATGAACAAGGAAGCTCTTCAACAGATGAGAATGATTACGCGTAAGCACTGGGAACTTGCGGGCAGCCGATGGGAATCCGCCGACCAAGTCGAAATCTACAAGGAAGCCCAGGAAGTGCTGTGCAGGGTAGCCTGCGAATGGGCCGCAGTACCGCTCCCTGAGTCAGAAGCCACAGAGAAAACCGGCTGGTTTGCTGCCATGATTGAAGCAACCGCTGCCTTTGGAATTAAGCATAGAAAGGGAAGAAGTACACGAGGGCAAGCAGAAGAATGGATTCAAAGACTTGTGGCTGATGTTCGTAACGGGGTTTTGAAACCACCTGAAGATTCTGTCCTGCATACGATGTCCTGGCATCGAGACCTTACCTGTGAGCTTCTGGATGAGAAAACGGCTGCAGTTGAAATCATTAATATCTTGCGTCCCATCGTGGCGGTAGCCATTTATGTATGCTTTACTGCTTTGGCGATCATCCAACAACCAGATGAACGAAAGAAATTAATGACATCTGACGAAAAACTATTGAAGAATTTTGTCCAGGAAGTGCGCCGGTTTTATCCCTTCTTTCCTTTTGTACCTGCCCGGGTTCGCAAGGATTTTATTTGGCAGGGTTATTCATTTGAAAAAGGCGTTCTTACACTTCTCGATCTCTATGGAACGAACCATCATCCAAGCATTTGGGAGCAGCCGGAGCTTTTTAAACCCGATCGTTTTAATAATTGGAATGGAAGTCCTTTTAATTTCATACCTCAAGGAGGCGGAGATCATGATGTCGGTCACCGCTGTGCGGGGGAATGGATCACACTTGAGATTATGAAGGAGAGCTTGGATTTTCTCGCGAATAAGATCAGTTATGAAGTACCCGTGCAGGACGTTAGCTTCAGCTTTCAGAAGATGCCTTCCCTTCCCCACAGCCGGATCATCATTCAGAGAGTTAAAACGTTATATATAACTTGAACGGCCGCCGCTGTTCTTTGCAAATATGACTTGATCCTGAACCCGCCTGCATGTCACAATAACATGGAGACTGTCAGCATCAATTTAGACAACCAGCATAGCTAACAAGATCTCAGCTGCCCCGGAATAATGGCCGCACAAACAACTTACACGTATAATGGGAGGTCCCTATCATGAAGACAATGAAGCTTGGAAGCAGTTCACTTGAAGTCCCTGTTGTAGCCGTTGGTTGCATGCGTATAAATTCGCTGGAAAAAGCGGAGGCAGAGCGTTTCGTACAGGCTGCCTTAGAAGAAGGAGCAAACTTCTTCGACCACGCCGACATTTATGGCAGCGGCGAATGTGAGGAGATTTTTGCCGAGGCCTTACATATGAATGCGGAAATTCGCGAGAAGATTATTTTGCAATCCAAATGTGGAATTCGTCCAGGAATGTTCGATTTCTCCAAAGAACATATCTTGAATTCTGTTGATGGCATTCTGAAAAGATTAAAAACAGATTACCTCGATGTATTGCTCCTTCATCGTCCAGATGCGCTGGTTGAACCTGAAGAGGTGGCGGAAGCATTCGATCAACTCGAAACCTCCGGCAAAGTACGTCATTTTGGCGTATCCAATCAGAATCCGATGCAGATCCAGCTTTTGCAGAAGGCCGTGAAACAACCACTAGTGGCAAACCAGCTGCAGCTTAGCATTACGAACACAACGATGATCCAAAGTGGGATTAACGTAAATATGGAGAATGATGCAGCAGTTAATCGTGATGGCAGCATTCTCGATTTCTGCAGACTGCACGATATTACTATTCAGCCTTGGTCGCCATTCCAATATGGATTCTTTGAAGGGGTATTTCTTGGAAGCGACAAATTCCCTGAGTTAAATCAGAAAATCGACGAAATCGCCGATAAATACAACGTAACGAATACAACGATTGCTATCGCCTGGCTTCTTCGTCATCCTGCTCACATGCAGCCGATCGTGGGAACGATGAACACCGAGCGTTTGAAGGATTGCATCACAGCCGGTGACTTAAAGCTTACCCGCGAAGAATGGTATGCCATCTACCGTGCAGCAGGTAATATTCTTCCTTAATGTTTCACTTGTTGGCCAAACAGCCTCCTATCAATTGATAGGAGGCTGTTTGCATGTTTTGCTAATAGCAGCTCCGCACCACTTACGCGGTGCGGAGCTTTTGATATTAGGACTTAAACAAATGCAGAAACGATGATTACCAAGAGAATAAAGAGAACCAGGATAGCTCCGACAGAATTGTTGTAACCACCATATCCAGCAACTTCACCCATTGTTCTAACCTCCTTTATTTTTCCGAACACAACATCCTATGCTCGATAAACAAAAGAGCTTAGACTATAGAGCAAAAAATGAAAAACTTAGAAAAATAGGTTGCTATGGAGAGTCCTCTACTTTAGATTTCATTTTATTTGGCGAGCAATCCTTTTGCAAAACTTAGAACATCCGACTTGGCGTCTTCCGTCCAAATGCTGTAACGAATCTGCTGCTCCTCATCCACCCAGTCCAGGTGATCCCTTCCTTTGGAGTCAACTGTATAGACACACTCCACTCCGTTAATGACGATAGTTTCCTTTTTCTAGTTAGGTTTTTCAATTGGTACAAAAGCAATGTCGATCTTTTTAACTTTGCTTCAAGTTCACAAATCGCGTAAGAGGCTAACTCTTCTTTGAATCAAACTGAAAAACTAACTTCTCATTGTCGTCCCTCAATTCAACAAGTTCCTGTGCATGTATACCAGAAGCATAATGGTTCACCGTCTTTCTCCAGAATGCCTGCGTTCGTTTATTACGATCCGTGGGATTCGTTTGAATCTCCCAGCTGCCGGCATGCTTGTCGAACACTAGTGCTGCAGCTTTCTCAGCAACATTCTTGCCTCGGAAAGGTTTCATTATAAAGAACTCATTCATGTAAAAATCACTGCCAAACGTGTATGGCGGGGTTGCTACCAGAGCAAATCCTGCCGTGATGCCATCCACCCGAATCAGGTAAGGAAATAAAATCGAGGGCTTCTCCCACCATATATCAAATACTTTGTTCTGATCATTCAAGGTCTTTGTGTCATCTTCTTCAAAGATGCCATATGAATTGGGCTTCCAGCCCCAGATTCCTGATAAATCATGTAAGTACAACGGATATATATTATTAATGATAAATTTGTTGGAAGTATCCGTTAGCTCCACAGTAACATCCATCTATTCTTTCTCCTTTCTGGTTGTACTCCATATATTGTAATTCCATCTTAACTAAGCTATATGTAACCCTCCACACATCAAGGGTATCATCCCAACAATTTCTTCTATATAGACAATATGATTATAAATTATCCTTTGTATAAACCATCGTATACCAGCACCGAGGACCATTGCTGCGGGTATCGGCGTATCACTCGATTCTCCTGAGTTCCCATGAATACCAATGAAACAACAAAAAAAGAAGCAGCTCGTTAACCGCTTCTCTTCGTATTGCATCACATGTGCAGGATATTTGATTTAATGATTTAAATCATACAACCCAGGTGCGTGCTCGTTAGCCAACTCCGGCATCACAGGCAGCGGGAAACCTTCCGGTGGTTGTACCACTCGCAGCTCGCCGCCATTTCTGCTTGGTGTTTGACCGCTGAAGATTTCGCCGATGCGGGTATCGTCCAATCTGAAGTTGAATTGTGCATTGTGAAAACCCATATCGACGTATTTCTGACACTCCGGATATTTATGAATGTCATAATTCGGAATCGGAAATATTTTACCCCATTCCACACCTAGCGTCTCCAGTGCTTTGGCAAAAGCATTCTGATGCGCATTGTCCCGAACGATCAGAAAGGCAAGCGTCTCACGGAACGTTTTATTTGTGCTCATCTCATATATCCGTGTTTTTTGTAGCACTCCTGTTGATTCAAGCACGATGTTATCGAGCAGATTGCTGACCAGATTACCATGATCGTACACGTAATTTCCCTGCCATGGATTGCCTGCTGCATCAACGGGCAGAGATGCTTGAGCGCCCATAATATAATGATGCGGATTCGCATCCTTGATTGCTTCATCCAGCGGTGCCCCGTCCATGCCAGAATCTCCGGCACCTTCGGCGCCAGCCCCGGTTAGCAGCTGATTGATCGTTTGTTGGACCAATTCAACATGACTGATCTCTTCCAAAAATATACCACGGATCAAATCGCGATATTGCGTTGCTTTTCCACGGAAATTGCTGCTCTGGAAGAAGAATTGCATCATCGTCCGCATCTCGCCGAAACGGCCGCCTAACGTTTCCTGAAGCACCTTGGCAGCGGAAGGATCAGGTTGATCCGGAACAATCAGATTAATTAGATCCTCTTTATAAAAATACATGGAAATAGCCTCCCGATTCCTCTTATTGTCACTTTTCCAGTTTGCATAAATAGTTACAGTTCCATGCATCCGTACCATAAACAAAGATTTCCTATATAGAGTTTGTAACGCAATTCATGTATCGGATCATTTCAGAGAATGAATTGACAGCGATTAGTACATAATGACTCTGTTGATTAAAACGTAAAGGAGTTAATGCAAATGGGAATTTTAAGCGGCAATCCTAAAGATGAGCCTATGCATTACGGGGAGATTTTCAGCGTGTGGGAAGCATCCATGTTGGCAAAAGGCATGGTGTCCTGCTATGAAGCTTATCTCTACCATGCAGGAGATAAGGATTTGAAGAAAATCCTCCATAATCTGCTGGATCAAGCTAAACTCGAAGTTAAAGAATGTGATGAACTGCTTACAGACAACGGAATCGCCCCTGCGCCGGGACTTCCTGAGCGTCCTCCGGCGAATCTTGAGGATATTCCGGTTGGAGCAAGATTCACAGATCCGGAAATCGCAGCCAAAATCGCAGCCGATACATCACTTGGATTGGTGGCCTGTAGTTCCGTCATGGGGCAATCCATTCGTGAAGATATCGGAGCATTATTTGCTAAATATCACCTCACCAAGACGGCTTTGGGTGTGAGAATCCTGCAAATGAACAAGGAAAAAGGCTGGCTCATTCCGCCACCACTACAAATCAAGAGACCCGAATAATTACTCGTTAGAGTAATCGCAGCAACATTATTAGATTCAATGCTACTGCTCACACAACAAACAAAGAAGCGGCCTATAGGCTGCTTCTTTGTTTGTGTTTATTCTCGGGCCTCTGCTAAAACTCGCTGATCGGAAGCAATCTTCTTCTTAAACGGGACATTCTTAGCTTGCTGTCGGCCAATAAGAATCATGCCGAGTATAACCAGGATGCCCCCTCCCCACTGTTCCAACCCGGCCGTTTCTTTTAATATAAGGACTGATAATAGCAAGGATGTAAAAGGCATCATACCAGAAAATGCGGCCGCAGTTGAAACCGGACATCGTTTGATGCCAGCATACCACATAATAAAAGCCACTGCTGTGACCATGGGTCCATACCATACGAGCGCAAACCATTCCTGTACTCCGATTGTTGATAGAGCAGTCACTGGTCTCTCCAAACAGGCAGGGATCAAGCATAACACCAACGTGATCGCAGAAACCAATGTCGTTTGAACTACAGGATGAATAGCTTCGCCTTCTGAACGCTTTTGATGAACCGTGCTAGCGCGAGATAGCAGGTTAAAGATAGATTCGCTTAAAGCCGCGCATAGAACCAGCAGATTACCGAATACATGCTGCAATGTGAAAGAATGGCCTGGCGTAAACAATCCTTGGATTACCATAATGCCGACTATTGTACTAAGAATCCCCGCTAATTTCGTGCGGTTTATGGATTCTTTCAATAAAGTAATAGCCATGATTACCGTGAAAGCCGGTGTTGTTCCTGTCAGTATCCCCGCCTCTGCTGTGCTAGTGTACAGGAGAGCATACAACAGCAGCATTCGAAATAGAAACATTCCCAGTAATGCCTGAAAAAAGAGATATGTCCATTCACGTAATGTCAGTCGTTGAATTGTCCTCATTAGATCCTTCATACATAGAGGAAGCATGCAGAGTAATGCCAATATCAAGCTGACAGCCGTTATAGTAAACGTCCCCAACTTTCCATTCAAAAACCATGCCGTAATGACAGAAGTCCCGGCAAGCGTGAAAGCTCCCAGCAAATAAAACATCCCGCTCCAGCGTGCCACTAAGATCCCTTCTCTCCCAATATTCCTAGATGGATATCAATAGAAACTATGCTACAATCATAGAAAAAACCGGGGAATCACAACAGGTCCAGATGAACACAATTTTACACAAACCAGTTGGAGGACAGGTATATGTGGGGAATTAAGCTGAATCGAAGCAGCGATGTTTCGTTAAAACGGCAGATTTATGTTGCCTTGCGGGAACACATCATTCGAGGAAATTTAAAAGCAGGAGAAACTCTGCCATCAACCCGGCAATTGGCGCTGGAGCTTCAAGTATCTCGCAACACGATTATTGAGGCTTTCGAGATGCTGAATGTTGAGGGTTATATCGTAAGGCGAATCGGGGCCCCCACAAGGGTTGCGGAAGGCCTCATACTGGATACCAGGACCGAGTCCAGACCATCACCGGGGATCGAAGATATACCTGAATATATAGCAGACTTCCGAACCGGGATTCCGGATCTGAGATTGTTTCCGCGTTATGCTTGGCAGCGGATAACGATGAAAGCCCTCTCCGAACTGTGTCCTTCACTATTAGGTTATACGGGGCCTCAGGGAATGCCGGCGCTTCGGCAAGAAATTGCTTGTTGGCTTCATCGAAGCAAGGGGCTTGTTGTAGATGCCCAGGATATCTTTATTACGGCTGGTGCAACACACGCACTGCATATTGTAGCCGAACTACTCTATCAAGATGCCCAGAACATATACTTTGAGGATCCGTGCAATATTGAGATGCTGAAGACATTTATAAACAGAGGATTCAAGATATCGTATATCCCGGTGGATCAATACGGCATTCAAACTGATCACCTGAAAAATGCACCTGGTTATCCGGTATACGTCACTCCTTCTCATCAATTTCCTTTTGGAGGCATCCTGCCAGCAGAGCGACGAGCTGCACTCATTCGCTTTGCCAGACATACCGGCAGCTATATTATCGAAGATGATTATGACAGCGAATTCCGGTACGATGGGGAACCGGTGGCCCCTTTGCATGCTATGGATGCCGACCGGGTCATCTATATTGGTACATTCAGCAAAACGTTGTTCCCTGCTCTTCGTATCGGATACGCGGTCGTTCCGCGAAACCTGCAGCAGCGTTGGTGTTATTTACGCACGTATACCGATGTCCAGAACCCGCCCTTTGAGCAAGCCGCGCTTGCCGAATTTCTGCATACCCGGAAGTTGGACAGGCATATTAGCAAGATGAGAAAGATTTACCGAGAACGCAGGCAAGTCCTGTTATCTTCTCTCAAAGAATACTTCGGAGATGATTGGCTCGTTTGGGGGGATGCCGCTGGATTGCACCTTACGGTAGAATTTCAGGACGCTATGTTTGATGATGTTTTCCGACAGACAGCCCGGAAGGAGTTAATTCGCATCACACCCCTGGACTATCACTGTATTCAAAAGGGCGTGCATGCCAACAAGTTATTGTTCGGATACGGCCATCTAGAACCAGCTGAAATACGCGCAGGGATTGACCTATTACATACCTTTATGAAAAAAGCCGGATATGTATAAGGATTCTGCACAGATAACCATGAATCAATATGCCTTCCACTTACACCCCCATAACAACACAAAGGCTGCCATTCGGCAGCCTTGTAGTATTGCTTCTATTATTTCAATCCTGCAGTTCAAGAATTTCCTCCAAAACTTCCAAGAACCTCTGATTCTCCTCCGAGGTACCTACCGAAATCCGAATATGCCTCGGAAGTCCCCAGCCTTTAGCGTATCGGACGATGACCCCGTTCTCAAGCAGCTTAAAGTATAATATTTCCGCATGTTCGCCAAGCTCCGCCAGAATGAAATTGCTCATGCTCTCGGAGTAAGGAATCGATAAACGGTCCAGCCCATCATAGATTTGCTGCCTGCCTTGCTCGTTCATTCTGCAGGATGACTGGACATGTTCATCATCTCTAAGTGCGGCAGTTGCCGCTGCTTGTGCGAGCACATTGACATTAAATGGCTCCTTTACCTGAAGCAGCGTGCGGATGATACCCTCAGAAGCTGCGCCATACCCTACGCGTATCCCAGCGAGCCCGTAGATTTTGGAGAAGGTATTCAGGGTGATGACGGGATACCCCATCTTGATGTAATCAATCCCGTCAGAGTAATCAGGCTCGGTCGCGTAATGTCGATATGCCGTGTCAATCACAACCAGAACTCGCGCTGGAAGGCGGTCCAACAGCTTTTTCATTTCTAATTCGGAAATGTAGGTGCCTGTTGGGTTATTCGGAGTGCATAGATACACGATTTTGGTTCGCTCTGTAATCGCAGCGAGTATATCTTCAACAGAGAAAGCAAATTGCTCACGCAGCGGTACCTTGATGACCGTTCCCGACATGAGAAAAGCGCCAAATTCATATTCGCTGAACGTGGGATCAGGAACCACGATTTCATCTCCAAGCTCCAGGTACGCACGAGAAATAAGCATGATCAGCTCATCTCCGCCGTTTGTAACAATGAATTGATTCGCCGTTAATCCCAGGTGCTCGGCCAGCGCTTGGGTAAGTCCCGAAGCACGTTCATCAGGATAACGGTGCAGATCAGGCAGCTGCTTCTGAATGGCTTGCAATGCTTTGGGTGAAGGACCCAGAGAATTTTCATTGGAGGCCAATTTGATGACGTGATCCAAGCCGTATTCCTGCTGTACTTCCCAGATCGGCTTACCTGCCGTGTACGGCTTCAACCGTCCTAATGCCTGACGCGGTGTTATTCGCAATTCTTGAGTTTCCCCTGCTTCGTTCAATGTGATCTCCCTCCGTTACGATATATTTCTTTTATATTTAATAGTAAAACTATGCTGACCTTATTGCGAATAAGTAAATTAGCGTATATACAATCATGATTGCAACAATTACATATAAGAGTTTCTTCATTTCATATCACCTCATAGTATAATCATCTTTTTTACATTATTAGGGTGGGTTACAACATATTATAATGGCTTGAGCCCAAAAAATCGCTAAAAAAGACGCTATTTTCCAAATAAAATGAAAAATAGCGTCTTAACTTATTACAATATTCAAATCGCATGGATCTGTCTGACTCAACCTTTTTGTTTATTCCGTCCTCTGCTTGTGACCCGATAACAGACCAAGCAAATAGGCTTTAAGATCAACCATTCTTAAATGTGCCGGCTTCTCATCAGTCCCAGCTATGATAAGTGGAACAAGCGACTCGGCTTGTCGGATCGACCCATGTCCCCCGCCCCCCTCATGCGTCGGTGAGCTGCGGTCCTTCAATTCATATCCCGGTTTAGCCGTGACAACCAAGAAATCACCTGGATGAGAATTCAGCGCACCTGATAATCTCTCCAACACATCGGGATACTGTCCGTAATTGAGCGTCCGACCATCGGCATTCACTGTGAGGTCCAACACCTCGGCATTCTGTTTCACGGTCCACGTTTGTTTATAGCGATCGATCAATTTCCCCTTTGCCTGATATAAGAGTTCTTTTGAAGTGGCTCCTTGAAGGGCATGAATCCATCCGTTTTCTTTCCAAGCGACAAAATCGATGCGGTTATCCTTGCTTAGGATATCCGCCAAGCTACGCATGGAACGACTAGGCTTGAAATTATATACATAAGCCATCGTTTCATTGACCGCGAGGGCAACCTCGGTCTCATCCTTTACTTCTTCACCGGGCTTTAGAACGGAGATGCCCTTCAGCATAGCTGGCATATCAATTTCCGAATGCTGCTCGGCCGGAAGAAGCTGTGTCATTCCGCTGTCACCAGCGATAATGATAATTACTTCGTTTAGCGCTTTTTCCGGGGATCCAAAAGCATTTAATAAAGATTGGAGCTGCTGATCCACCTTTATGACGCCTTTGAGCTCGGATGGTCCATGCTTATGAAGTTTTTGGTCCAGGTCAGGTAAATAGACATACAGAAAATCCGGGAGCTTGTCCGCTTGTATCAGATAGTTAACGGCATTAATTGCATACTTATTATTTAAGCCCAGACGGTCAGTAAGATCATCAGGTAATTTTTTCGTACCTTCCAAAGGATTGGACAAGGCTCCCAACGTTAGAAAATCAGGTCCTTTCACTTTAATTTCTTTAGGCAGGGAAGTTGGAACCTTCACCCAGTTCGGGATCGTCAGGGTGTGTTCGGTATTACCACGATACACCAAGCCGTTAATCGATCCTGATTTCAAGTCAAGTTGAGCTAGATCTTCATAAATCGTACGGGAGTTCGGATTTAAATGTTTGCCGTTCAAATGGATTAAGGCATCAGTCAGGACAGGATTGATTCCTTGTCTGAGAATTTCCATCGGTCCCGTTCCATAGTTGATCATCTTCTTTTCTTCGGATGAATACCATAGGAGACCCGGTAAGCCATGGCCATTCGGATATTGTCCCGTCAACACCGTGCTGTCGATCGCAACGGACATCGTAGGAAAAGAACTAACCAGATCCTTATAGTATTGTCCATGTTCAGTCAAATACTGAAAGGTGGGCAGTTGTTTTTGAGAAATGCCCTTATCAATCGCCTGCGCCATTAATGAGTCGACCATCAAAAATATGACTTTCTTATGTGCTCCTCCTTGTTCGGATTTAACCCGCAGCAAATCCTGCTCGGCAGGTTTTCGATGCTGGCAACCCATCACCGAGATTAATGCAAGAGACAGCATCACGATGAACACTTTGTTTATTCGCATTTCACATTCACCACCTTAGTACATGTTGTCACTAAAATGGAAATGTCATTCAAGGGATATTTTGCATATTTCGATAAGCCATTCATGTTTAAATATGTTATATGAGGAGTGTAATCAGACCTCTCTCTTCCCGCTTTGGTATAAAATCCGGTTCACCTTCTCGGAACTCAGCATCATGATTAGGGCAAACATCAAAATGACGATGGGAAACAGCCCTATCGATATTTGAGCTGCAACGATACCAAACAACGGGGGCAGGATCGTAGTGCCAGTATAAGCAACAGCCATCTGATAGCCCATGATTCTGGACGAATGGTCTTTGCCAAAGCGAGCCGGCGTTTCATGCAGCAAACAAGGAAATATGGGAGCAAGCCCGAGCCCGATCACAATGAACCCGACGAGAGAAAGATAAGGATTCAGCGGCAGCATTAACAGGACAACGCCAGAAATGGCAGTGATTTGCCCTGCACGGATGAGCGTCCGATTGTTAAACTTCAGCGTCACGAACCCTGTAAAGAAACGGCCAAGCGTGATGCCTCCATAATACATGGACACCCACACTGCCGCTGTTTCCGGAGGTAAATGACGAGTTCCTACGAGAAAGCTCGCTCCCCATAAACCGACGGTCGCTTCCACACCACAGTAGAACATAAACGTCAACAGGGTCACCTTTACTCCTCGGATTTGAAGTGGTTTATCATTTTTTGGAACTAAGGCTTCACCGCTGTTCGTTAATTGATTTCCCGTTTGTGCTTCTAGCGTCGTTTGGGGCTCATGCTGGCTTGCCACGATCCTCCAGAGTGGAAGTGTAATCAGGAGAATGAAGACCAAAGCAAACTGCAGTATTGAAACGGTATAGTATCCGTCTCTCCATGCATGGTTAGTACCCATGGAAGTGGACATGATAATCGGCCCTAACGTTGCGCCTACTCCCCAGAAGCAGTGCAGCCAGCTCATATGGTGAGCTTTGTAATGGCTTGCTACATAATGGTTGAGTCCCGTATCGACTGCCCCCGCCCCTAAACCAAGCGGAATCGCCAGCAGAATGAGCCAGAACAGCGATGGGGCGAACGAAAATCCGAGCAGTGCACTCGCCGTTAATACACAGCTGGCAAGCGTTACAATACCCGTGCCGAATCGTTCGATTACCCTCCCGCTAACCAAGCTGGACACGATTGTTCCTCCGGTTACGACCATGGATAACAACCCTGCGGATTCGAAAGCGGCGCCGATTTCCGGCTGCATGGCTGGCCAGGCAACCCCGAGCAATGAATCTGGAAGTCCTAAACTAATAAAAGCCAAATAAATAATAATAAGAAAAAATGTTGCCACAATTAAGGTCCTCTCTATGCTGTGATCATTTAAACAATAGGATTCTACCGACTACGTGTGTAATTGAAACTGCTACTTATTCTAATACTAGTTCGAATAAATGGAAAGATTCGGCCCCACATAAATTGCCCATAATGAGTAGCTAAGTATGAAACGCCTTCCAGAATTCACCCTCCGTATTGATCATGTCCTTGATTTGTACAAATGGAATGGTGAATGTCGGAAAACCCGCCGCATAAGGGGCTATCTCGTAGGGTGCGAATACCAAATGAAGCGCATTCTCAGTCACATAGAAGGGCTGGTCAGCAGCGATACCAGTATAACTGTCCGGAAATACGTACGAATACTGGGGATCGTCTTGAATCTGCTTGCCAACGATCCGGCTGAGCTCTTTCACATAATCGCTGCCCGGCTTAAACAAGTCCTTCAATTCATACATCCTGCCGTTCTCCAGATTAATAATTACATAAACTTTGGTTGGCATGCCGTGCGCCGCACCAAATGGATAGTTATAACCGTTTAACTCCATCTCGAGCAGCTTCTGCTTGTAGAAAATAACGTCAAAATCGCCTGTATACGTATAATCAAGCTGTTCATGCTCAGGAATGAATTTGACCTGTGACATTTCTTTAAGCTTCGTATTCAGCGTTTGCTGAGCAGCTTGATCCCTCATTCCGTCAATCTGTGGATAATAGACCAAGTAATCCGCATTAGGTTTATACTTCTCCTCGATTACTTTATAAGGTGCCAGCAGTGGAATTACTGTGTTCTGCTTCCATATAACATTGCCCGACCGGTCCAGGTAAGACAGACGCTGATCGACCAAGGCTTTTATCAGCCCGCCTGGCTCCAACGTTAGCGAACCGCTGCCGTTAACGCGAGGATAGCTAGGCGCCGGTTTACCTGTTCGATCAATAAAATACGTCTGCTTCGCATCATAAACCGAGGCCAGCCCCTGCTTGTAATCCGATACGTCCCGATATACAAAATCAGACAACCTGTTACCATTCCAATCTGCAATGGCATAGATCGAGCCAATATATGGCCGTTCAGGATCTATCGCACGTCCAAGTGCAAACCGGTCTTCCATCAGATCCCGGATATCGTTATATTCCGGCTGGATTACCCACTCTCCCTGCTTATTAATGACGCCATACTCCGATTTATAATCTTCAGCCGTGTTGACGATGGCTCTACCATGATGAAAAGGAAATGCCGAAGTATATGTCGGCGGGATGATGATGCTCCCCTGCTCGTCGATATAGCCGTATTTGCCGGTGCTATCCTTCTGAAAGGCAAGCAAGCCATCACCAGGTGGCCCCACGTAGGCGTACAGATAGTTGGCCAATCGGCGGCCATGCAGATCAATGAGCGCGTAATGTTTGTCTTTTATTTTTACAACTGCCTTGCCATTGATAAAATCATTCGCTTCCTCATATTGTGCTGGAATGACCTCTTGGCCCGCAGAATCGAGATAGCCATATCGGCTATTCGCTCCATCTCCACTGCCATTATCGGTTACATAGTAAACCGCTCTTCCTTCTTGGAGTCCTGCTATATACGAATATCCTCGCTTTGTCAGCACTTCCCCTTGCTCGTTAATCATCTTGAAACCTTGTTCATCAATCACGGTCGCTCGATGTTCCGAGAACGGACTAATAGACTGATGTATAGGCTTCACAACGAAACGGTCAGACCTGTCGATAACACCATACTTGCCGTTCACGCCTACAATAGCGAGACCATTGTCCTGAAAATCTTGTGCGTCATCATATTGGGGTTGAATGACCATTTCTCCGCTACGATTAATATATCCCCATTTCGTTCCGCCCGTTGTCTCTTGAGATGCCGGAAATAACCCAACATGCTGCTGCAGCTGTCCTCTGCTTGCCAGCATTTCCTTGATCCGCCTCTCAAGTTCAAGCAGCGTATCACGTCCTGGATAGGGTTCTTCGAAGGTGAGTGCTTTGCGAACCGATACAATGGCTGCCTCCGGCATCCCGGCCCGATATTGTGCGTCAGCCAGGTAAAACCAATAATATGAGTAATCCGGATGTTCTTGCGTCAGTTTCTCGTAATACCTGACAACAACAGGATAATAATACGAATATACATCTGGGGCAGTCACTAAGCTCCCCTGAGTCCACCTGATGACCTCAACTCGATAAGCTTCGCCTGTATCGTGAATCCAAAGTGCGATTTCAGCCTGACCATCCGGGCCTGAAGCACCTGGCATATCCATAATATCGATGTAACTGTAATTTATATCAGCAGGTGCGATATCTTGAAGACCCTCAGGTGTCCAATCATATATAGACAATTTGGACCAGATGGAACCGAGCTGCCACCCCACAATTAATTGATTCATGCGAGGATTCAACACCGGAGCAGCGGTCAATAAATTAACTGCATATCCCTGTCCCAAGACATTGGCTACCATCTCATATCCACCGTTTCGGTATTGCAGCGCGAACAAATATAATGAGTCATTTAATCGATATACACCAGCAATCTCTGGGGTATGATCCCCCGTGATGTCGGCTGCGATCACTGCAGGATGTTCATGTTCTGTAGACTGATAGATTCGTGCAAGTTCAGCCCCTTGGGGCAGATAAGCCATCGCTATTTGCGCCAGCTGCTGATCATTAACGGACATATTAGCGTCCTCCCTTATTCAGAGCTTTCTCGCCTAATCGTATGCAGACGATAATCATTTATGAACCTGCCAAACTAATCCTTTATATGCGACGTTGCGTTCGATCACATAAACAAAAAGGCAAGCCTGCGGCTGCATTCAGCCGGGGCTTGCCCTCACTCTGCTCTCCATATCATGGGCTCTTTATGCTGTGTCTTCTTCCACATACATTCGAAATAACAGAATATACAGCACTATACTGACGAATGCCGATAGCAAGATTATGCTGAATATCCCCATAGGCGGCAGCCAAGTGGACAGAAATACCGTCACCGGAGCCAGAAATCTGCCGATCGTAAACTGCAGGCTATCAGCTCCCATATACTGTCCTCTTGCATGCTCTGGGGCATAACGGCTAATAAAGCTTTGCGTTACTGGCGAACGAACCATTTCACCGAAAGTAAAAATAATGGTTACGAAGAATAGGAACCAGATGTTCGTATTCAGTCCGAGTGCAAAAGTACCTACTCCGGATAACAAGGAAGATAGTACGAATACATCACGCTCCTTCCAATTCCGAAGCCACTTGGTGACCGGAAGAATAAAGAGAACGAACAAGAGACCGTTGAGCCCCAGCACCCAGCCTAATATCTCCGTACTCGAAAGCATAAGTGAATGTCCGTTCCAGGAGAACAGCGCTTGGGATGGTACATAATCGATTACATATACCGCCAAATACAGATCCAGCTGCATGATGGCCACAAGGGCAAAAATCCCCGCCAGTATGTATACCAGGAACACTTTATCTCGAAAAATGATGCCATATCCCTTCCACTGCTCCTTGAATACCTGAAGAATTGAGCTCGTTGCCTTTAAGCTATTTGCACCCGCTGGTAGGGTTTCATGAACAATGAAGTAAATCGCGATAAAATAGATCAGCAGCACAAATGAACAAGACCACAGAAGCTCTTGCCGATACTGAAAGAAGAAAATGGCTCCAAGTGCCGGACCAAGTACGGCACCGAGGTTGTTCGCTGTTGTAAATGTTGCAAATACCTGCCGCCTTTCTTGAACCGGAACCAGATCGGCTACCATAGCAGAGCTAGCGGGTCTATAGATCGATCCTCCGAATCCAATACCGATAAATGCGGCATAATCGATCCAGTGCGAAGGCGATAGCGCGAACAATGCGAACATGATCGTCTGCAGTGACGCGCCGAGCAGCATGATAGGGCGACGCCCTAGCCGATCGGCCAATGCACCGCCGAGCAAGCTGCCGATTATGCTGAATATCGGGGGAACTGTCATGAGTATTCCTGCAATATGGTTGCCTAAAGCCACTCCGAAATAAACCGTTATAAAGGGAAAGTACATCCAAAACAGCATATTGAACAGTGCTTCACCCAATAATCGAACCTTCAAATTGTTATCCCATAATCGTATTTGCACAAGTTTCCCTCTCTACAGTCGCAACTGCACAAAATTTAAAAACTTACGATAAATCAAGCTCCCCGGCCGGGTATTACAAACTATAAAACAATTCCCTGGCAAAATATAGACTTATAATAATCGCTGAGCTATACTAATAATATGAAAGCTGAATATCGTCCGATTTAATTTAGATGACCCACAAAACGAACATTTGTTCCTTATATATGTAAAAAAGACGCTTCCACGGGAGCGTCTTTTTTACAGCGCATGTTCGTATTCAATTTATTCTTTGGCCAGCATGTATAGAGTATATACTGATCACGTTGGAACCTGGACGCAGATTGTTATCCCAACATGCTTAATCAGCCAACTTCTTCAATTCATGCAAATGATCGAATATCATCTGACAAACCTCAGAGACTCGCTCCCGATCCTTATACGTTAACCAAGCCATTTCTTCGATCTCCGAAGCTGGGTTTATCTCTCCTTCATACTCTGCCGTGTAACAGGACATCGTTACTCGAACACCCTCCGATTTGCCATGAGCACCAGCACGGAAGCTGCCTGCACTTGCCGCGGTTTCCGGTTTGATCCGAACGGACAGCTCCTCCTTGATTTCCCGCACCAGCGTATCGATATCAGCCTCTCCCGATTCCCGTTTTCCTCCCGGCAAATAGTACGTATCCTTGCCTTTGGAACGAGCGCATAAGATACGACCCTCAACGATCTGAATCCAGGCAACTTTGTCAATTTCCTTTATCATAATGGATTCCTCCCTTGTCATGTGAACTCAATGCGAAGCTGTTTCCTGTTGTTCCTGCTTCCCGCCTAATTTGAAAACTAATATCCCCCCGACAATCACAAAAACGCCAATCAGCTGATTCAGGGTAAATGGGACCTTTTCGAGCCCTATCCATCCCATGGAATCAAACAGCAGTGCGAATCCGAGCTGCGAGGTCATGACAATGGATATAGCGAATGTGGCGCCCAGCAGCTTCGTTGCCTGTACCAGGCATATCACCACACCAACCCCGATCAACCCGCTTATCCAATACCAGGGCTGCATATTGTGAAAAGCAAAAGTCCCCTTACCCTCTACAGCAAGACTCATGCCAAACGAAGCGATGAAACCCATCCCGAGCACCAACGTCGTTGTAGACCAGGAGCCAGTCCGTTCATTAACCCGATTATTGAAAATGTTCTGCAAACTAACCAAAGAACCTGCGAATAGCGCCAATATCAGTCCTGCTAACATGTTCTATCTCCTCACTTCATGTCTTCATCATCATTCTGGTTTATTCCTCGTAAATATTGCCTCCTGCTACATGTGTTAACGCATTCCGATCTTTAATTAGAATGTACCCTTTATGACGCTCGATCAGTCCCTCTTGACTGAATTTCTGGATCACCCGGTTCAAATGCCGATAGCTGGTCCCTAACAAATTCGCAATATCAGTCAAGTTGAACGCTGCCGAGTTATCGGTAGCAAGTGTATCCGACTCTCCAACCGAAACGGACAATAAATAGCTGGCCAGCCGTACCTCCACCGGATGGAGCAAATTGAAACTTAAGAAATTGGATTTAATATAGAATTTCCGCGTTATAATCCGAAGCAAGAATTGAAGCAATGGCGCATGGTCGTGTCCGTATTTACGAAGCCAGCGGTTAGGGACACCGATCATATAAACAGAGGATACGGCCTGTACCGTATTGATCAACGGATTGCCTTGAATATACTCAATATCTCCGATCACCTCAAGCGGTGTTTTGAAAGATAGAACAAGCGCTTTGCCTTCCACAGAGGTTGTGAAGATTTTTATCTTCCCTTGAACCAGAATATACAGCATCTCGGCCGGCTCGCCTTGCGTACAGACGAGTTCTCCTTGTTCGAAGTGATGTAGCACTACATACGGCAATACGTCATCATTGAAAATGGACTGGAGCTGGTTGCTCAGCAGAAAATGCTGCATAAGCTCCGCATTATGAACTTCCTTCACGCCCTCTCTCCTTTCCGATAAACTCTATACTCCTGAACCGCGTGTTTTGCTATCATAGTTTCATAATCACAACACCGGCAATCATCATGCCGATCCCAATGAATTGAGGCAAGCTCATTCTCTTTTTCAATACGCCGAACCAGCCGTTGCTGTCAATCAGAAACGTCAAGAATAACTGGGCAATTAATAAAGCAGATATCGTGAGTGTAACACCAATATTCTGAATCGCTGTTACCTCACTGAAAATAATGGGAGCTCCCAAAGCTCCTCCAATTAAATAGAGCGGATTCACTTTTCTAAAACCTTGTCTGCTTCCATCCCGGACGAAAAGAAGAATAATTAAGGCTATTATAAATCCAGTCAACTGTGTAACCGCAGCCGCTTGCCAGGTGCCCATATCCTGACTTATCCGGGCATTAGCCACTCCTTGCAGCGTTATGCAGGCACCGGCAACGAATGCAAATAAAATTCCTTTCATATTATACGTACTCCTTCATCTAATAGGTCTGTATACTATTAAAAGTGAATTTCCTCCATACAGGAAAGGACATATGTCCTGAATAGATACGAATTTCATTATATACTATCGGTCCGCTTCGCATGCAACATACTAATAAGCCGCCGAAACTTCCTGGTGACTTAAAGGAATCAGCAATATGCGATGATATTTTCGGATTATTAGAACCATGTATTTAGCTCTCTTAGCAGAATCTATGTTTTTTATGTGATAATCTTCACAAGGTAAAGAACACTTTAAATCAATATTGTATCTATGCCTCTATGTTCATTTTGTTTTAAAATAATGACTAGATGTCACTTATGGACGTAACGCTGACTGGAAGGAGCACTTATAACTTATGCTGAACAAACAACAACAAATTCCAGATGCACAAGGCGGTAATCCATTACAAGCCGATTGCGCACGCTGCTTTGGACTATGCTGCGTAGCTTTACCTTTCGCCGC
The DNA here is from genome assembly GCF_001277345.1 of Paenibacillus solani. Classification (GTDB taxonomy): domain Bacteria; phylum Bacillota; class Bacilli; order Paenibacillales; family Paenibacillaceae; genus Paenibacillus_AQ; species Paenibacillus_AQ solani. The sequence continues at coordinate 1,660,711 of NZ_LIUT01000001.1, read as the reverse complement.
TTCAACAGATTTCGCCATGGACAAAGATGGCGGAAGTCCTTGCCACAATTTGCAATCCGACTTTCGCTGCGGTGTGCACAACAGCTTGAGGCAGCGAGGTATGAGAGGCTGCACCGTATACGACTGCTTTGGAGCAGGTCAAAAGGTATCGCAGATTACTTATAACAGACGAGACTGGCGGCAGGCCCCTGAGACAGCAAAAGAAATGTTCGAGGTCTTCCCGATCATGCGGCAGCTTCATGAGCTGTTATGGTATCTGAACGAAGCCCTTACTTTACAACCTGCTCAAGACATTCATACCGATCTAAGATTATCGCTGGACGAGACGAAACGGTTGACCCAGCTTTCTCCTGAATCTCTGTTACAGTTGGATGTGGCAGCACACCGAGCAGAAGTGAATCAACTGCTGCTTCGAACCAGCGAACTTGTGTGGGATGATGCACGCAAGAAGCACAAGGGGCCGCCAGTACGTAAGAAGATCGGAGGGCACGGTGCAGACCTGATAGGAGCAAAGCTTAAAGGAGCAGACCTGAGATACTCAAGCCTAAGAGGAGCTTATCTAATTGCCGCCGATCTCAGAGGAGCAGATCTCCGGGCTGCCGATCTGATTGGTGCCGATTTCAGGGATGCGGACCTCCGCGCGCCAATCTAACGGGCAGCCTCTTCCTTACTCAATTCCAGGTTAACGCAGCGAAGGGAGACGCGAGCACCAAACTGCCTCCAACCTTAAATCGCCCCGAACATTGGATGAGTTAGCTCATCCATATATCAGCACGTAACAAAACATAGTTTACTAAATAACAGCAAACAGCCAGCTGCACAAACTTGCAGCCAGTTGTTTGCTGTTTTGCTGTTGAAGATCGCATACTCAACGGCTTGAAAAGTTGTGGTTATGCGAATCGTATTTTAACTTCCCATCGGCTTCTTCCATGAATCCTTCAATGAAACAATACGGTTAAATACTAGCCTGCTGTCGGTACTATATTTAGAATCCAAGCAGAAATAGCCATGTCTGATGAACTGGTATGTTCGATTCAAGGTGGCTTCCAGCATGTAAGGCTCCAAAATGGCATTCTCAACTCGAATCAACGATGCAGGATTCAGCAGCTCCCCCCAGATGTTATCCGACTCTGACAACTCGGTCGATTCCTTCAGCAGCTGATCATACAAGTGAAGTTCAGCCGGAATCCCGTACTTCGCTGACACCCAATGCAGTGTTGCTTTCACCTTCCGCTCATTAAATCCGCTGCCGCTCTTCGTAGCCGGATCATACGTACAATGAATTTCTGAGATCTCCCCTGTCGAGCTGTCCTTCACGACATGTTCGCACTTGATAAAATATGCCCCTTTCAAACGCACTTCCTTGCCAGGAGATAACCGATGAAATCCGGGAGCGGGCACTTCCATAAAATCTTCTTGCTCGATGTACAGTTCTCTTGAAAAAGGAACCTCCCGTTGACCCATGGATATATCACGCTCATGATTCGGTATAACAAGCTGCTCGCTCCAATCCTCAGGCATATTGGTCAAGACCACCTTAAGCGGCTTCATCACAGCCATTGCATTATAACAGCACTCCTTCAAGTCTTGGCGGATGTAATGATCCAGCATCGCTGGGTCCACCATGCTGTTGCTGCGAAGCACGCCGAGGTCGGCCAGAAAACGTCGGATACCCTCGGGTTTTACGCCTCGTCGCCTCAGGCCTCTTAAGGTAGGCAGTCTGGGATCATCCCATCCATCCACGAAACCTCCCTCCACCAATTCCCTCACGTATCGTTTACTCGTTACCGATCCCGAAATATTCAATCTCCCGAATTCCCGCTGTTTCGGAGGCTCCGTCACTTCCAGCTCCGTAAGCACCCACTCGTATAACGGCCGGTGATCTTTGAATTCTGAAGAGCATAACGAATGGGTGATGCCCTCAATCCAGTCCTGGATGGGATGAGCGAAATCATACATTGGATAAACGCACCATGTTGTTCCCGTACGATAATGCTCTGCGTGAATGATACGATACAGGACGGGATCTCTCAGGTTTATGTTGGGGGATGCCATATCGATTTTGGCTCGGAGTACTTTTTCCGACGTTTGGAATGCACCCGCGATCATTTGCTCGAACAACGACATATTATCCTCGATGCTGCGCTCTCTATAAGGGCTGTTCTTACCTGCTTCAGTCAGCGTCCCCCGATATTCTGTCATTTGTTCAGGTGTAAGATCGCACACATAAGCTTTCCCTTTAGCAATTAGCTTCTTCGCCGCTTGTATAATTTGATGCGCATAGTCCGAGCCGAAATAAACGTCCGGCTTCAGTCCGAGCCATTCGATGTCCTCTTGAATAGCTTGCACGTATTTCATATCTTCCTTCAGTGGATTTGTATCGTCGAATCGAAGATTGAAAGACCCATTAAATCGGCTGGCAATCGAATGATTGACGTAAATGGCATAGGCGCTGCCGATATGCAAATAGCCGTTCGGTTCCGGCGGGAATCGCGTAGCTACAGGTCTGTGGCACACGCCTTCTCTACATCCTCCTTGATGATCCTGGTCAAAAAACCCACCGTTTCTTCTCCTCTGATTTTTTCTTCGCTCATGGAAAGCCCTCCTGTTCGGCTGTTGTAAATCTTCCTAACTTTATCGAATAACAAAAAAATCCCGTCTCCAAGACATTAGTCTTGGGGACGAGATTGGTTTCGCGGTGCCACCCCTATTCGCCGATATCTCACAATATCAGCCTTATCAGGTACGGCCATCACGCGATCGCTTATACCCTAGCTCTATAACAGGAGCTCCTGTCGCACCATCCCTGATCATAAGTTCCGATGCACCGCTCAGAGGCTTGGTTCAATGAGTGGCTTCCCACTCCTTTTCAGCTTACCGGAGCTCTCTGTGGGGATTCCTGTTCATCTACTCTTCTCTTCATGGCGTTTATAATTTGATCCATAGTATCATCTGAAATTCCAAATGTAAACCCTAATTTTCGCTTGGAAGACCGGAGTGAAATCCGGCACCACAGATCAGATCGGCAACAGTTTCACGGTCGCCTGCTTACCGCTAATCTGAAGGCCTGTCTCCTTCTTGCCTATCTCAGCCAAATCTTGAACGAGTCGTTCTAGCAGCTTGCGGGCAGTCTCGCCTTCCTTGCCTTGTATGCGAATAACGGGCTGAACAGCTTTACCCGCAGCCAGCAGCTTATGCATTTGCGACAGCTTGGTATCGTAATCATGTTCCTCAATATGTGCGGTCAAGCGAAATTCCTTCACTTTAATTAGTGCCGATGAACCTTGTTGGCCCTTCTTCTCTTTCGTAGCCTCCTGCTTCGCCTGACCCCGTCTTACGAGCTTGCATGGTGGGGGGCTGCTGAATAGCGAGGTGCACACCAAATCGGCTTTGTGTTTCTTCGCCAGCGCAAGCGCCTCATCCCTCGAAATGACGCCCAGATCTTCGCCGTTTAGGCCAGTCAGCTCAACTTCGCGCGCTTTAATCTTTTCATTCATAATCAGCATGGTCAAATCCTCCTGATGAAAATAGTATGATCGTATATCATTTGTGCATGATCGGAACGAAATGCGTTCTGTATTCCTGCTCATCCGTGATTTCCAGACAGTTCAATTGCTTACCATACACGCATGCGCCATCTATGCCGATTTTGTCTCCTTCGTCACAGAACCAAATCTGCTCCGAATCATGCAGGTTCATGGTCGGCGTATGTCCAAACACCACTGTTTTGTTAAGACCTGTTGGAAAATTATAAAATGGATCGCGAATCCAGATGAAATCGTGAAGAGACTGCTGTTTCCAGTTCTCAATCCCCGGATTGATTCCTGCATGCACGAATATATGATGGTCTGTTTCATAATAGAGAGCCAGCGTATCCAGAAAGGAAATATGATGCTCAAAGTTTTGTTTAATATAGCCTTTACCTTCGTTATATCTGTCATGGTCCATTTCACCATTAAAAAAATCGGCGCCGCAGTAGCTTTCAATCGTAGACCCGGCTCCATTGCGAATCCAGCGTGAATTCACCTCATCTGTATCTAATAAAATGGCATCCAGCATCATCTGATCATGATTTCCCCGCAGAGTGATGGCACCTTTATCCCGCAATTCCATCACTTGCTCCAAGACTTCCCTGCTCCTTGGCCCGCGATCTACATAATCCCCTAGCAAGATCAGTTTGTCATGAGTGGGGTTATACTCTACATCAGACAATAACTGATTGAACTCATCGTAGCAGCCATGAATGTCACTAATCGCTAATATTCGAATCGTTAACCCTCCCCGTCACTTCTTACGAACCCGAACAATTCAAAGACATCGAATCCGAACCACTTTACTATTTAGGTATATTAGCACATTCTCATCCATAATCGTATATCTATAAAACGAGTAATGAAATGATTAGAGGATACTCGGAGCTACAGAGATTTGCGCTAAAAACCGTGCATTCTGCCACTAATAATGGTTAAACGCACGGTCTTCATTTTTGACTATATAAAACGATATCTAGCCATAATGTCCCCCCAAGGGGCGATCCCGGCTTCTTTAAACCCTATCTCGGAATATAGTCTTTCCGCACGCTCATTCTCGGGTTTATAACATAACATAATCTCATGTGTTGAATCGGGTGATGAATTCCGAATCTCTTCGAGAACCAATCGAATCGCCGGTTTGGCATAATGCAATCCCTGGTACTTACCGTCGATCATAAAACGGTAGATCCAGTAGTTATCATCGTGAGGATGTAGGCCATACATCACAAATCCAATCATCTCTTCATCATGGTAAATTGCCCGCGTCTTAAAGCCCTCCATAAACTGAGCTTCCGCTATCGAGTATAGATTGGGAGCAATCCACTTCTCCTGTCCCGCTGTGGGTTTAAGGCGTATGCAATCCTCCCAATTGTCCTTATCTATCGGATGAAGTGTTATCAAATACAGGACTCCTTCATATATGGTATATTCCCTAATCCTAATCCAATTGAGACCCGTTTTCACGGTATTAAATATGTATACTCAAAAAAACCAGCTAATGTTTGTCAAGTATTGCGACTTGAAGTCATCTCATAAATCTTGATATACTTTTATAGCAACACAAATAACCTTCATTGGCGTGAAGGTTATGGATAAATATGGGATTATGCTTTGTAGGGCTCGTTTTTAC
>NZ_LIUT01000001.1:1647544-1655075 GCF_001277345.1 Paenibacillus solani | reverse complement strand
CTCCCGGCTACCACCATCATAAGATGCCTATAAAAATAGGCCAACCAGAAATCTCTGGCTGACCTAATAATACGAAGTCGCCCCACCATGCTAGACGCAGAACAAGATAATGAATGATTATAAGCATTTATTACATATTCCGGTTCTCTCTTAGTGGATAAACTAGAAGTAACTTTATTTTATATGGAGGCGATATGAATGCGGCAATTAAACCAAAACATCCAACCGAAAGGACTACAACTAATGAAACGAATGAGGGTTAATATATATGAAGAAAATATTGAATATTGGAGTTTTGGCCCATGTTGACGCCGGTAAAACTACCTTAACTGAACAAATCCTGTTTAGATCCGGCATTATTGAACATGCAGGCTCTGTTGACGAAGGCAACACAATCACAGATTCACTGGATATTGAGCGGAGACGTGGAATCACGGTGAAGTCCGCGGCGGTATCCTTCATGCTGGATGATATGAAAATCAATCTGATCGATACGCCGGGACATGCCGATTTCATCTCAGAGGTCGAACACTCACTAAGTGTGCTGGATGGCGTCATACTGGTAATTTCCGCGGTTGAGGGCGTACAAGCTCAGACACGGGTGCTCATGCAAACGCTAAAAGAACATTGTATCCCTACAATTCTATTTATGAACAAGATCGATCGAATGGGTGCAAATTACCAGAATGTCTATACCATGATCCGAAATCTGCTGGATGAACATATATGTGAGATGAGCTTTGTAACTGAGGAAGGCAGTGCAACCGTTCGGGTGGACGCAGCTGACCCCGATATCGACGGGTGGATCGAAACTCTGTCAGGGGCCAATGAAAATCTGCTGCATGACTATATCCAGGATATCCCCATCACTAGGGAACGGCTGCTGGAGGAATTGCGCAGTCAAACCCGACAAGGTAAAGCTTACCCGCTATTTGCAGGCTCAGCAGCCAAGGGGATCGGCATCGAAGCGCTGCTTCATGCGCTCGGTGAATTTTTCCCTGCTAATGATACCTCAGAGCTTCAGCATGAACCGTTATCCGGTCTGGTGTTCAAAGTCATTAAACTTCCGAATGGGGAACGGAACGTATATCTCCGGTTGTTCGCTGGCAGGATTGAGGCACGCGATGAGATTACGGTGATAACCCAGAACGGACAAACCACAATGTTCAAGGTAAAACACCTCCGCGCTCTGCAACAAGGTAAATCCATGTCAGTGGAGCTGATTGATGCTGGCGACATTGCGATTCTTATTACCGATGAACTCAAGGTGGGTGACGTTATCGGCACTGCTTCCGACAAGATGAAGCTTGTCCACTTTCAGAAGCCGCCGATTCAAGTCCAAGTCTCGGCCAAGAATTCCGCCGAAGATCATCAACTTCACACTGCCTTAAGTAATCTTACGGAAGAAGATCCATTCCTGCAATATATCCGGGATACGCACACGAAGGAACATATCATTCACATATTCGGTATAGTCCAACAAGAGATTCTATTGGAAACTATCCAGCACCAATACGGCATCGAGGCTGTTTTTTCAGCCCCACAGGTCATTTGTATCGAGAAGCCGTTACATGTCGGGGAAGCTGTTGAATATATGGAGGAGTGTCCTTTTTATGCAACAGTAGGCTTGCGAGTTGAACCTGGTGAGAGAGGAAGCGGACTCCTATATCGTTTGGAAGTGGAACTGGGCTCTCTTCCCTTATCCTTTCAGAAAGCGATTAAAGACACGGTGATGGAGGTGCTCCAGGAAGGATTACATGGATGGTCCGTGACTGATATTGTCGTGACCCTGACGCATACCGGTTACGCAAGTCCGGTATCAACAGCAAAGGATTTTCGCAGCCTGACCCCGCTCGTCCTTATGGCTGCGCTCAGCCAAGCCGGAACGGAAGTATATGAACCCGTGAACACGATCCAGTTTATTCTGCCGGAATCCAGTCTAAGCAAAGTGTTGTCCAAATTGGCGGTACTGGAAGGGACCTATCAAGAACCGATATTTTACAATAAAGCAGTCCATGTTCATGGTACCCTCCCTGTACGGACCACCGACTTGCTCAAAGCCGAAGTCCATTCTCTGACAAGCGGTAAAGGCATGCTCTCTGTTAAACCTGGAGGATACGTAAAGGTGCATTCCAATTTACCTGTGAATAAACGGCGACTAGTCAATCCGCTCAATCGCGGTGAATATATGCTTTACTTAAACAAGATCATGTAGGAACATATGCGTGTAGCTATAGCGGTGTCGAGAGAATATCTCGCCCGCTATTTTTTATGCGCTAATCGAAGCTTGTTTTATCATTCTTAGTCTGGGGCAACTCTTTTTGCCCCCTGTCACTTATTAAGCGAGAGGAAACAACGTTGCTCTAGACCCACCCTTACTCTGCTTGGTAATATAGTCAGGTACTATTTTTTGGGGCGTGCGGAAGGAGTCGACTAGATTTGGAACAACAGCGTTATCATGATTTGAAATTGGGTGAAAAAGGTGCCATCATCAGCATCATTGCTTATATCTGCTTATCCGTGATCAAATTATGGATCGGTTATTTCTCTAACTCCGAAGCCTTGAAGGCAGACGGATTAAATAATGCTACCGATATCGTGGCCTCTGTCGCCGTATTAATCGGACTTCGATTATCACAAAAGCCTGCAGACCATGATCATCCCTACGGTCACTGGAAAGCAGAAACGGTAGCCTCCTTAATCGCCTCTTTTATTATGATGGCTGTTGGGATCCAGGTCTTGTTCGAAGCTATATCTTCCGTGTTCGAAGGAAACCATGAGTCACCTGATCTTATATCCGCTTGGACCGGCATTGGCTGTGCCATCGTGATGTTCTTGGTGTACAGATACAATAAGCGCCTTGCCACCAAAATAAACAGTCAGGCTGTCATGGCGGCGGCAAAGGACAACCTTTCGGACGCCTGGGTAAGCATTGGTACCGTCATAGGAATTATCGGAGCCCAATTTCATCTGCCATGGCTTGATCCGCTAACCGCCGTGTTGGTAGGATTTCTAATTTGTAAAACCGCTTGGGATATATTCCGCGATGCTTCGCATCATTTAACGGATGGATTTGATGAGAACATTGTCCAAAACTACAAAGAAACCGTTAAACAAGTGTACGGCGTAGCAGGAGTTAAAGATATTCGGGCCAGAAACTATGGCAGCAACACTGTTGTCGATATCGTGATCCTTGTCAGATCGAATCTGGATATACGGGTCGCCCATGACATTTCTGACCAGGTAGAACATGAATTAAAAGAAAGACACGGCGTTTATGACGTACATGTCCATATTGAACCGAAATAAGCTTCTATAACTATTATAATCACTAGAAAGGTCCGACCAATTCCATCATGGTCGGACCTTTCTTCATCTATTCAATATTTTCGATCGACTGCTCAAGTCTGCGCTTCAATTGCTCCAGTGACTCATAACGGTTAATGGTAACGCCTTGATCAAGTAGATATTTCTCCAAGTTAGACTCCAGATGGATGACGGCTTCATGAAGCAGCGCGAAATTGTGCGGATCGAGTAAGGATACCAGATCAGGCATGCCTGCACCGAGATAATAACGCTGATAATCCAGACTGGGCTCTAGTGAGGTTGGCCAGTATCCCCGTTCTGCATAGTACATAAAACGTGCAGTTTCTTCTTGGACACCCATCGAGCCAAAATAAGCAATCTGATAATCCCCCGTCTCACAAGCCGTTTTAAGTTTATCCAAATTACCTTTTATTTCTTCGAAAAATCCTGTCATTCGTTCCGAATAAGATGGCTGCTTCGCTAACGCGGCTCTTTCTTTCATCCATAACGAAAGCATATTCTCTGTAAGATGTTCGCACGCAGCGCGAATACTGGCCGGCGTATCGGCCTGCAGAATCGAATCAATCTGTTCCTTTAAAAGGGGTGGCTTAAGCGTAAAGTTCAAAATCTGATTTATGTTCTTACCCCAGCCACTTTTGATGTAAGAACGATTTAATAGTGCCAGACAGGAGAGAACATGGATTAATACATCGCTTGCTGCATTGTGATAATAGTTGATGTTATCGCCCAGATTAGCTTTACTCAACTTATATAAATGCACATATGCATGATGCAATTGTTCTTCTGCTCTATCCAAAAACAACTCCTGGTTCTCAGGCAGATCGATTATCGTTTGCTGCAGGCTTCGAAATCGTGCCAAATCCTCATCACTGCGTGAATACAGGAGGATGCTATCCGCAATAATGGAGGTTTTCGATTCTTGGTAGGCTGCCATCCTTTCGGCACGTTCCCAGCTGATCGGCCAGAAATCAAAGCTTATATCCTCCAAAACAAACTGAATACTCGCTTGATAACCTTTAGGTGAAGCAGGTATGAAGTACAAATCCAGGTCTGACCGCTCAGTGTCCGTACCTTGAGCGAAAGACCCGTAATAGGCAACGATGGCAATGTCCTGAGGATAATGAGCTTTTATATGATCAACGAACGTATCAGCTACTTTCATGACATTCAACAAATGCAAATCTCCCCTTTTCAAATTCGGTTCGGTTTGATCCATGATAACAGAACACATCTGAACATCTTAAGGGAAACTTCAAATATAGTTGAACATTACACTATGCAGCCGGGTTCAAGATACACTAATCTTTTTCTAGGTTATGCTTAGCAAGTAGTCATATCATCCAATATGCTCAGTAATCATTAACATCAAATTTTCTGTCTTTATAGTAGTATGGTCGATCCTCGTCCGTGATTGTTCTTAGAACCCTGCATGGATTTCCGACAGCTACTACATTATCCGGCAAATCTTTGGTGACGACACTCCCTGATCCAATAACTACATTATGACCAATCGTTACACCCGGATTGACGACGGTATTAGCACCGATCCAGACACTATTCCCTATTGTGATCGGGAGTCCGTATTCATAGCCTGAATTTCTGGAATCTGGATGAATAGGATGTCCAGCTGTGAGTATGGATACATTAGGACCGAACATCACGTTATCTCCTATGATGACTTTACCTACATCCAAGATCGTACAATTATAGTTGGCCATAAAATTATGCCCCACTTCAATATTCTTGCCGTAATCACAATAGAAGGGAGCTAAAATATTGAGATTGGATCCAGCTTTGCCCAGAATGCTTCTCATGATGGAATCGATTTTCTCCCTCTCCTGGGGAGGACAGAGGTTATACTCATGAATCTTCTTTTTGTTCTCTAATTGTTCTTCTGCAAGTCCATCCATCCAAGCTTTATATGGAAGCCCTGCTAACATTCTTTCTTTATGGTTCATCATGATGCTCTAGTCTCCTTTGTAGTTACTTATATATTGGCTACTTATTATCAGAAGGAATAATTGTCTATTTAATCGAAATACAATAATGTGAATACGATATAAAATAGAAAGAGATGTGTATGCTATGAATGGAATTCTGGGGGTATCCGGTCTATCGTTTTTGCTAGTCGCATTATTCACGCCCCTGCTTATCTGGGGGCTGCGCACGTTGAAACTTACGCAGCCAATCCGTACCGAACTGCCTCCAGATCATCAAGCCAAACGCGGGACGCCATTAATGGCGGGTCTTATTTTACTGGTAGGCGTTGCAATGTCACTGCAGTTTCATCCTGCACCACTTACCGTATTTTTATGCTCCACCTTTCTCTTGTTCAGCACCATCGGGTTTATGGACGATTTCAAAAAGGCAGCATGGCAGGACCCGTCCGGAATTTCCGGTCGCATGAAGCTAGTGCTTCAGTTCCTGTTTACTGGCATATTACTATATGTTCTGTTCCATTCCTTCTCACTGACAAGTGATATCACGCTCTTCAATGGATTCCAGCTTCATCTGCCAGTTAGCGTGTACATCATCATTATGCTGCTGTTCATCGTGGGCTCAGCTAATGCAATCAACTTTACCGATGGCTTGGACGGACTATTGATTAATGTAGCCATACCCACCTACTTTTTCTTCTTCGTAATCTCTGAAAAACCAGAGGTTCAGATGTTCTCGCTGATTATGATCGGCTGTCTGCTCGGCTTGCTGCTCTATAATATTTATCCTGCCAGGGCTTTTATGGGTGATACAGGCTCCCTTGCCATTGGCGGTTCCCTTTCATTCTTAGCGGTTATTGAAAAAGTTGAAATTCTGATCCCTCTGTTGTTCCTTATCTATTTGGCGGAGCAATTTTCGGTCATCCTGCAGGTGTGGTATTACAAGCGGACCAAGCTGCGTCTGTTCCGGATGGCACCGATTCATTACCACTTCAGTCTCAAGTACGGCTGGAGCGAGAACAAAATCGTTATGATATTCGGCTTTGTCTCTTGGTTTATGGCCCTGCTCTGCTGGGTGCTGGCAAAATACGTGATGTAAAACAATGAGACAAGCAAGATATAAGCCTCCTGGCAGATGTACCGAACTCTACCAGGAGGCTAACTTTACATATAGGACCCCATACCTATTGGGTGAGCACAATCTCCTCAAGCTCTTTTCGTAGACTGCTAAGCGTTGACCTACGCTCCTCATCATTTTGAATATCATAGAGGAACTGCTCCGTGAACTCCCAAACGTCTTCCAATCTTCGCCTACCTTGATAAAACTTCAGCGCCTCAAAGTTCACCTCATAATAAGGGTGCGTATCGGTATAAATCTTCATGAATTCTGAAAAGTAGGGTTTCTCTACAAAAAACATCATATCAGCTTCGACCGGTGCCAGTTTCAGTCCCTCCCAATCAATCAGCTTCAATTGCCGCCCGGCTGACATTAGATTCCATCCATGAATGTCGGTATGGCATAATGCCATTCGCAGATTGCGACCCTTCAGCACTTCGGACAATGATTCGACTTCATGCATTAATCCCTTCAAGCGATCAGTATGATGAAACATCACTTCTCTAATGTCAAACGGTATATCCGCATCTAGGATGCTTCTTAACGACCCAAGAAACGGGACATCAAAGCTCTCCTTCATGGCACTTGTCAGCATCGGAATCTCTTCCCCATAGCGATGGAGCTCCGCAACTATTTCTGCCAACTGTCTCACTTGATCCTTCGTCAGCTCATGATCTGCAATCGTGTCTCCGACGATATATTCATATAACAGATAAATTCCTTCGTCATCCTCGCATTGATAGTATCCGTCCTGTGTAAGTATTGGGACAGGGATTTTCCCCCTTAAAGAACTATGATCCTCAAGCCACAACAGGACAGGAACGTAATCATCAATCAGTGCAGTCCATTTTGGGGTGGATGCACGGCTTTTCTCATAAACTTTCAGGAAATAGGTCTGTTTGTCAATTTGGACCCTGTATGCAAGTGCGGCCCATCCACCCTGCTGTGGTATAACTTCGGTATGCTCCAAACCGTAAAAATCCGTCAATACTCGAGTTAAGTGGTCCATAGATCCTCCAATCGTGATACATAAAGTCTGGTGCGTTCTATCAACATTATCATAATTTACCCCATAATCGAGTAGGAGGGGGTGACTAACCCCCGTCCTCTCACACCACCTAGCATGCGGGTCCGCACTAGGCGGTTCCAA
>NZ_LIUT01000001.1:1603875-1644717 GCF_001277345.1 Paenibacillus solani | reverse complement strand
TGGCTAACAGTTCCTACTGCCAAGCCTGTAGCGGACTTTCACCGCCAAGTTATCGCCCATGCCGGGCGCACCTAAAAGAACAAGGATGCCTCTTTATGCACCCTTGTTCTAATTTGTTTCATTTTATTATTCTAAAGGCCTGCCTTCTTTATAATAAAGATTCCGCTGAAGAATCACGAAGAAAATATGTACGTTCCGATACCCGTGTTCCGACAGAATGTCGTGAATGCTGGCTGCGATCGCATCATGAATTTCCTGAGATCTTTGGAACATAAGAATTTCCACAGATAATGGCGTATTTGTAATGATCTGATAAGGAAGCCCTTCGATTTTCACAATTTCCTTCGGGATTTGCACAATCCCCGCGAATTCCTCAACAACCTTTGGCGTTAGTTCTTCAAGAAAGACTTCTGGAAATCCCTTAAAACGTAAATATGGCACTCTAATCCCTTCATTTCGTCGATTTATTGTCTTGTAGCTGTCCAAAGTGACTTTTGTCCTTCCTATCTACTATACAATAATGTTTATGTGAAAGGAATCACTATGATTTAATATTCAAATTCATCAGCAATACACGGTTATACTTATTGTTTCACTTGCTGTGTACGGAGCGAAGCTATAGACTTGATAAGTGTTCCACTTCATCCAACAAATATTTTAGCTTAAGGAGTTGAAACCTGATATGGGCCGTCAACTATGGGATGCGGATTGGGAGATTACTAAGCCATTAGTCCAGCAATTGATTCACCACCAATTTCCGCAATTATCCTCCCTCCCGATCCAAGAAATTGGGAACGGATGGGACAATTCCGTCTTTCGTATCGGCGATGATTACGTGTTTCGTTTTCCCAGAAGACAAATAGCCGTTTCTTTATTAAGAACCGAAGCGAGAATTCTCCCTAAGCTTGAAAACTACATAACGATTCCTTATTCTAAGCCTCTCTTCTTCGGAGAAGGGAGCGAAGAGTATCCATTTCCCTTTCTCGGATATACCTATCTATCAGGAAAGTTTCCGATTGGCATATCGGATAAAGCTCGGAAGCAATCGACAGTAACGCTCGCTCGCTTCCTGAAGAACCTGCACGCATTTCCAGTAACAACGGCGCAGCAGGAGGGGGTACTGTTTGATCAGCGCAATCTGACAGATCTCGCTGAACGCAAAGATAAAATGCTGAGTTTTCTAGATCATCTTACCCTCTTTATTACTCAAGAGGAATTGAATGAAATCGCAGAATATCTGCATGGCATCACCCTGGATCGGGTGAAGCCTCAACATGTCCTTATCCATGGAGATCTCCACTTTAAAAACATGCTGGTCGACGATACCGGCAAGCTCACGGGAATCATTGATTGGGGTGACGTTAACATTGGGCATCCTGCCTGTGACCTGAGTATCGCGTACAGCTTCTTGCCCCCGGCATCAAGGCATGCATTCTATGAGATTTATGGGGAAGTAGACGAAGAGACCCAGATACTGGCGCAGATGATCGCTGTATACATCCCCATGTTAATACTCATGCAGGCCATCAATGACAAAGAAGAAGTCATTGCATTGGAAGCTAAATCGATTATACAGCGTGCCATTGCCAATTCGTGAGAATGGGTATGCCTTGGTCATGTCTCATATAAAAAAAGAAGCTTGAATGAACCGTTCAAGCTTCTTTATCATACAAGCAAGTAATACCGTGATTATATTTTAAACATCGCCATTAGCGGCATAATGGTTTTAATTACGTCCATCCCAAGTTTGATATGAGGTACGATTTGCCCAAAAAAACCAAAGGCGCTTGGACGGCCAGCCGCTCCCCCTTCCGCAGCACCTTCTGCTACTGGTGCACGGGGTGGCCCCCCAAACAAACCGCTTAAAAAGCCGGATATTTGCGCTTTATCTCCGCTGCAAGCAACTGAAGTGGGCATTTTTTTGTTGGCGAGAAGGCCCGATATCATCACCTCACGGTCTTGAATCTGAGTCAGTTCTCCAAAGTAGCAGCTGCCATCCTTGAGAACGACTACGACCGGTTGACCCACCCATTGCTGCGGGGCTCTGGTCTTGGAAGCAGTTCTGGACTTCCTTGCGCGATTTGAAGCCATTATAGGATCACCTCGCTTCCCATGCTCTTGATGATGACATCATATGCAATTACGCCTTTTTATCCTGTGCCTTTACCAGAGATTTCATATAAATTGCTTCGATAACCTAGCTCTGGCAGCACAGTACATTAACACAATAGTTTGCTTTAGAATTTTTTTTACAGTCGAATGTGGCTTTTTACCTTCTTCCGGTGTCTAATGAGTTGTAAGGTCAAGAGGAGGTTCTTATCCATGTCACGAGCTCATGACAATCTCCCTGTTTATCCGGATAATCAGGGAACCAAGCACATATTTGAAGATGTGTATGAAGAATACCGCCTGAGGATTCGCCATTATCTCGCATTGAAAGTAAATCCGATGGCTGCAGATGACTTAACACAACAAGTGTTCATAAAGGTAATGGAGAATCTCGATAAGTTTAATCGAAACTCCAGTCTGTTCACTTGGATCTTCAAAATAGCCCAGAACACTGTAAAAAATGAATATCGAAGCATATCACGAAAACATGAGATGCCTTATGACTTTACAAGCTATGAATCACAGTCGATCTCCCTTGATTTTGCCAGATATGTTGATATTCGAATTGATATTGGCGCGGCACTTAAGCAGCTAAGTGAGCTTGATCAGCAGATTATATCCCTGCGATTTTTCGTGGATTGTACTCTATCCGAAATATCCAAGATCGTGGGCATGCGTGAAAGTGCGGTTAAAAACCGTTTATACCGTGCTTTGGAAAAGTTAAAAAAAGAATTAAAAGAATGGGGGGACATCACCATGATGTCGATTCTCGATTTGATATCCATTGAAAGCAAAAGTGAAGGCAGTCATCGCCAGAGCAAGGTACATGAGGACCTCTTTCAAGAACTTAAGAATAATGTAGAACAGATCACAGCGAAATATAAACATCAGCCTTCAAGCAAGATTGTTATTGAAATATATCCCGATCTGCCAACGTTTCATCAAGCAGTAGGAGAAGTAGATGCACCTGATTGGTTCATGGGCACATTCGATAACAACATCTTAAAAATCGTCTCGCCCTTGAACCCGGGGCCCGAACATACGTATCAATCGATCCTAAGGTCCACGCTGCACTTGTATACGATGTGGTTGATTAGTGACATTAATCCACTCACTCCTAAATGGATCCGCCAGGGGATCGGAGGTTACGAAGCTCAGCAAATGTCCAGAGATTTCATTCGAAGCACCACTTCCGAAGCGATCCGTAATGGGACTATTCCCAGCTTCGAGGAACTTAACGACCATTCCTGGGAATTTGGCAAGACAGGATTTCAATTTTCATATCTGATCATAGAGTATATAACCAAGGAATATGGGCTAGGTCGATTAAATCAATTCATCCGAAATCTGGATGATTATCACGGCATCTTTCACCTGACTAAGGAAGAGCTTCATAGACAATGGGTAGAAGCGTTACAAAACCAACTAATTTAGCTTGATAAAGAAACCCGGCCTGGGGGCCGGGTTTCTTTTATTTTTCATGCCGCATATGCTGCGGTTTAGAGCTGCTCCCCGTCTCATGCTCTCCTGTTCTTACAGGTCCGATAGACGAAACTGCTGTATAGAGTCCTCTAAGTATAAGGAACACCAAATACCCAAGGACGCCGCCCATCGTATTAAGAATGAGATCATCCACGTCGAAAGTTCCCATGGTGAACACGAGCTGTGAGCACTCCAGCCCCAAGCTTAACGCGAAGGATATCACACAAGTGCCAATGAACCCGAGGAGCTTGCTCCTGAACAAAAGACCTACGAATATACCGGTGGGCATGAATATGGCGATATTGCCAAAGAGATTAATCACATCATGCGGACTCGAAAGGTTCTTCAAATTCATACGAATGGATTCAAAGGGCGTCAAATTAGCCAGCTGCAATCGGTTCTGCATACGTTGCGGGTTCTCAATCGCTCGATTCAGCTGCTCCCACAGAAATGATAGATCTACGGAACCGAACTTAAACAAAATCACCTTGAGCAAGATATAAAGATAAACAAGACATGGTATGACAAGGAACCATTTATACGATAATTTCATTTCGTTTCAACCCTGTTTAACTGTACCGTCACAATAATTCCGTCCATATTGTTTCCCGATATCTCATACTCGCTTTCTGCCGGTATCTCAATCTCCATATCTTTGGACGTAACAGGAACATATTTCACCTCATATTCATTCCCCTCAACGGTCGTTCTATAGCTGGATCTATCCTTCAGATAATCAAGATATTCTTCCAATGTAAGATTCAGTTCCTTCATAATCATGCTGTGCGGCTGACCAACATAACGAAAATGCCACGGTTCATACTGAATACCTGTAATCTTTGTCTTGTCTTGAGGATAACGCAGAATGAATCCGTACGCCCATGCATGCTCCTTCAGCCACTTCCCTTCGGGCGATCGATCAATCGACTGCTGCGTCGAACCGATATCCATCGAAAGCCCGAGATTATGTTCGCTGTAGCCTGGAGGTAGGGCGTAATCGGAACCTTTTTCTCGATATAGCTGTTCTTGCTCATCTTCATCGCGATATCCGCTGCTGATCATGAAGTGATTGACTCCGTCTTCTCCTGCGGCTCCAATCATATTACGGAAATGTTCCGCCACACTGTGTGATAACCGGATTGTATTGTCCAGAACGACATAACCATGCATTAAGTCTCGATTCTCAAACAATGTTACGATATCCTCCGGTACCGCTTCCGGATCAAGCGGGTGATTCTTATTAACCAGCACCAAATTTCCACGTGTCACTTGTTCATCTGTTACATGTATCGTAATGGTTCCTGATGGCTGATTCGATTGCGTGTCTGTACCCACTTTTAATTTTTGTCCATCTCTAATGTCCACTCTATCATTCTCGTTAGGCCTGTCCGTCAAAATGGAATCGCATCCGACCAATATAAATATAACGAGTATGATTAAACCCTTTTTCAACATAAACAACTCCCTCTAGCTTGGTCTCTCCAGAATAATGAATAGAGTTTAAGGAAAAGTAGAGAAAAGTTAAATTTTTTCTTAAGAGAGATAAGTGTGCCTGTCCCTTTTCCCTTTGACAAGATTGAAGCGGATGGCTTACCTTGTTATTTAGACAAAAAGAATAAAGAAGGTGCCAGTATCTTTGCTCAAACTATTTCGTTACTTACGTCCACATTGGGCCGCGGCCCTGCTTGCACCCTTGCTTATGCTGCTGGAGGTTGCCATGGACCTGCTGCAGCCCATGCTCATGGCAAGCATTATTGACCAAGGCGTCATGCAAAACGATACTTCACACATTCTAAGGACCGGTCTGTTCATGCTGGGGGCAGCTGCCGTCGGGCTTGTCGGAGGTGTGGGGTGTACAATCTATTCTTCGATTGCTTCGCAGCGTTTTGGCGCCGATATCTGCGCCGGGATTTATTTCGCAAAGTACAAACTCTATCGTTCCGCAATCTCGATGAAATATCTACCGGATCACTCATCACAAGATTAACCAACGATATCGTCCAGCTGCAGACGATGGTGCAGATGCTGCTCCGCATCTTCGTGCGTTCTCCGTTTCTGGCGATTGGCAGCATCATCATGGCGGTCATTATCAGCCCCAAGCTGGCCATCATTCTGGCTGTTGCCGTTCCGCTGTTGTTTATTGTGATGTTTTTCCTGATCCGGGCTACCCTGCCCTTGTTCGCCACCGTTCAGAAGAAGCTTGATAAAGTGAATACGGTGCTGAAGGAGAACTTTGCAGGCATCCGGGTTTCCAAAGCATTCGTGCGGGCCGGTTATGAGAAGGACCGGTTCCATCATGCCAATTCGGACTTTACGCAGGTTTCGGTGAAGACTCAGCGCATCGTCGCCCTCAATATGCCTATCCTGACGATGATCCTGAATATCAGCATCGTAATTGTCCTGTGGCTTGGTGGAAAAAATGCCATCGATGGTTCATTTGAGGTCGGACGACTGGTAGCTTTCATTAACTATGTTACGCAGGTGCTGTTCTCTGTTTCTTCTGTCGCAATGATGCTGGTGCGAATCTCGACAGCCAAGGTGTCTGCTGATCGTATCCAGGAAGTCATGCATATGGAATCCGAAATCGTGAACGAAGCCAATCCGACCATGAATTCGTACAAGCAAGGAGAAATCTTATATGACCACGTGACCTTCTCCTATGATCCCAAGATACAGAAGCCTGTATTGCAAGATGTCAGTTTCAAGGTACGGCCGGGGCAGACTGTTGCGATTATGGGAGCCACCGGTTCTGGAAAAACCTCACTGGTATCCCTGCTCCCCCGTTTATACGATGTAACATCCGGGCGGATATTCATCGATGGAACCGATGTGCGGCATATGGACTTGTCCGCATTACGTGAGCGAATTGGCATCGTCCTGCAGGAGTCCATTCTCTTCTCAGGCTCCATCCGCGATAACATCCGCTACGGAAAGCCGGATGCTGATGATGAAGACGTCATTGCTGCGGCTAAGGCTGCGCAAGCGCATGAGTTTATTTCATCCATGCCGGAAGGTTACGATACCATGCTTGGACAGCGCGGTGTCAATCTCTCCGGCGGACAGAAGCAGAGGATATCCATCGCAAGAGCCTTATTGCTGCGCCCCTCGATTCTTATTCTTGATGACAGCATGAGCGCCATCGATATGGGAACAGAATCGAGGCTGCAGAAAGAGTTGGCCAAGCTGATGATAGGACGCACCTGCCTCATGATTGCCCAGCGCATTTCGTCCGTGATGGATGCCGATCTCATATTAGTTCTGGATGATGGGAAACTAGTTGCTCAAGGAACGCACAACGAACTGCTTGCTTCATGTGATTTGTATCAGGATATTTATCAATCGCAATTCGGCAAGGAGGTAGCTTCCCATGGCTAAATCGGATCAACAATCTCAACATGGCAATACAGCAGCTCCGGATCTTAGCTTGCGAGGCGGCAGTCCCGTACGCGGAATGACCATGGCGAAAGCCAAGCCGAAGAATACGATGGGTACGATACGCCGGATCTGGAGTTATATTCGTCCGTTTAAGGGCGGAATGATTGCTGTTTTCATTTTCACGCTTATGACAACCATACTATCCCTGATCGCTCCCTATTTGCTGGGGACAGCTGTGGACCGTTACATCATACCGGGTGATTTCAAAGGACTCATTGGACTATGTGCCGTTCTTCTTGCCGTTTATGCCGGTACGGCTCTCTCTGCATGGCTGCAGCAGCATGTGATGGTTAACGTGTCTCAGCAGTCCATTCGGGCGATGCGGAGAGATATTTTCGGAAGACTTCAGGTCCTGCCTCTTCGTTTCTTTGATAGCAGGACGCATGGAGAATTAATGAGCCGGACAACCAATGACATCGAGAACATCTCCGGGACGCTGAATCAAAGTGTGACTCAGTTAATCTCAAGCGTACTGGCTCTGGTTGGATCGCTTGCCATCATGCTGTATCTGAATATATGGCTCACACTCTTGAGCATGGTCACCATTCCGCTCGTTATGCTGTTCACGAAGACGGTTGCCAGCCGGACAAGAAAGCACTTTGCGAAGCAGCAGAGCACGCTGGGTGAACTTAATGGTTTCATTGAGGAAACCGTTTCGGGTCAGAAGGTTGTTCAGGTATATCGTCGAGAGCGGCACGCCGCTGCGGAGTTCGACCAGATGAATAAGAAGCTGACAGATGCCAGCATTCAAGCCCAGATCTATTCAGGAACCGTCGGTCCAGTTATGAACGTCCTGAATAACGTAAGCTTCGCCTTGATTGCAGCAGTTGGCGGTTACATGGCCTTCTCAGGCCACACCACCGTGGGCATCGTCGTGGCCTTTCTGAATTATTCGAAGCAGTTCCAACGGCCACTGAACGATTTGGCGAATCAGTTTAACCTTGTGCAATCCGCCGTAGCCGGAGCTGAACGGGTCTTTGAAGTCATCGATACCGAATCCGAATATCAAGACAAGCCTGAAGAACAGCATGCTGATGATATGTTTGGCGAAGTTCGATTTGACCATGTCAGCTTCAGTTATAAAGAAGGTATGCCTATTCTTGAGGATGTCTCACTCACTGCCAGGCCGGGTGAAACCATTGCGCTTGTAGGCCCGACAGGTGCAGGCAAAACTACAATCATCAATCTCCTCACCCGTTTCTATGAAATCGATGCTGGCAAAATCACGATAGACGGTAACGATATCCGTCTGCTGGACAAAGACTACCTGCGAAGTAAGCTCGGTATTGTCCTTCAGGATGCCTACGTATTCTCCGCATCGATTCGGGAGAACATTCGCTACGGCCGGCTTGATGCCTCGGACGAGGAGATTGAAGCTGCTGCCAAACTAGCCAATGCACATGACTTCATCATGAAGCTGCCTGAAGGCTATAATACGGAGCTACTATCAGGTGGAGGCAATCTTAGCCAGGGGCAGCGGCAGCTTTTGACGATAGCCCGGGCGGTGCTGGCCGATCCGGTTATCCTCATCCTGGACGAAGCGACAAGCAGCATCGATACGCGGACAGAAATGCATATTCAGACCGCGATGCGGACCTTGATGCAAGGCCGTACCAGCTTCGTCATCGCTCATCGTCTGAGTACCATTCGCGAAGCTGATCAGATCCTGGTCATGAACCAAGGCAGAATTGCCGAACGTGGTACACATGAGGAACTGCTGGCTAAACGCGGCTTCTATTATGAGCTGTATAACAGCCAGTTCAAGATGACCAGTTAAAGCTAAGTAGTTAAAGGGAACGTTCTTATTCCGCAGGATAGATAAGTTGCTGACTGTAATCATAGATAAGAGAGCCGATTCTGCTAGAATCGGCTCTCTTTTCTAAAAACTATGAACTATATAACTGCCAAGCGGGCGAAATGCAGCTTTCCCTTTTTCTGGTCTAGCAAACTTACGAAGGTGGAAAGGGAGAGCCTGCTGACCAATCATTTCTTTCGGGCTTGGCTTGCACTGCTTACAATCCTTTTTACCGCTCCGATGATCCACTCCATCTCGATATATTGGTTGCCTGGTGCATTGTATTCGACGCCCCAATACCCTTTATATCCGCCCGCAAGGAGGCTGCGCACCTTCTCCTCCGCTTCGGGAAGAACCGCGGTTTTTGCATCAAAATGCGTATGAACCGTCCAAGGGGCAACCATTTCATCCCCTTCGGACTCATCGGCTTTCCACCTGCCAAGATGAAGCAGGAAACCAAACGCTGGGTGATGAACTTCCTCCGCAATTCGCTTCATTTCCCGTGGCAGCAAGGAAGCGCCCATATGATTTTCTGGACCTACAGTATAGCCCCGATCCGCTGCACGTTCAGCATATTCACGATAACGTTTGACCGTATACTCGTATTGTTCATCCGACATCGATTCCGATTCCTGGTAGCTGCCCCCAGTATCAATCCGCACGGTTTCCGCCCCCAATATTTCAGCAGCATCAAGATGAACCAGCGCATTCTCATACAGTCTCTGCCTAACATCCGGGTCAGGATCCCATAAATGCGCCCCGTCGACGGCGAAGTTGACTACCCTCATCTCCTTCTCATCCAGAGCCTCTCTGATTTTCCGAATGTAGCTTTTATCCGCGAGCTTATAGACGATATCGCTCCGATCAATGAAAAAGCCGTTCCACAAATCAACCGCGTCCATCCGATATCGGTACTTAACTGTCTCCAAATAACCGAATACATCCATTTTCCCTTCAAGAAACGTATTATAAAAAGAATAGCCGCCGATCGATATGTTCACTGGCTTGACCTCCTACTAAAAATGGTTGAATAAGGGTACCATCTCCAGTTTATCTTGCTCCCATGACCATTACCCTACATTTCTTACTCGATGGTATATTTATAATGATGATATTCCCCACCTGAGAGAAAACCTTTCTTCCTATAGAGCAGCTCCGCTTGATTCCCCCTTGTAACAAAGAGACGGAGCACAGGGTATTCAAGTTCCAAGACCGTTAAGGCTTTCTCCAGCATTGCGATTGCCAGCCCTTTTCCTCTATGTTGCTGTAGCACGGCTATACTGTAAACGAGCGGTAAGCCCTCCCAAATAGAAATCAAACACACACCCGCGACTTCTTCCGTCGTTCGATCGCATATTACACTAGATGCTTTCAGCAGCTTCTCGGGCACATGGTCAAAATATCGGACCAAATCGTCTGCATAAACCCCTTCTTCTCTCTCATCCGGACCATTGGCATATGCTTTGCTAAACACCTCTGCAATTCTAGACATATCTTCTATGGCAGGTCTTCTGTCTACATAATTGATATTTATCGATGTTTCCAGCTGCTCGGTAGGCCGAAGCATGCATTGTCTTGATCCAACCCATACAAAACCAGCATCGCGATAAGCGCTCTCTTGCTCATCCAGAACATTATATGCATGCAGTTCCTTCGTCAAATTCCAAGTTGTAAAGGCATGTCTCTTCAAGAAATGGATCAGCTCTGTCGTAATCGAATAAGGGGATATGCCAAATACAAGTCCGATGGAAAGGTCAGGCAAATAAACTCCAGCTGCTTTATCGTCACCCGCAAAAACCCAATAACCATCATCCGAATTTGAAAGAACCTTGGTTAAATCATCCCAGCTTGGTCTAAACCAATTGTTCTTATAATAGGTAGCAAAATATTTTGAGAACATAGTGCGATCAGACTTTACCAATCTATATTCCATGTCTCCCCCTCCTCATACCCTCTTTTGAATTAGGTTCATTATATAGGTTGGAAAAAGTGCTGACAAAGAGATTAATCATCTATAATTAAAAATTCACAACTAAATCGTTTTAACTATGATAGCGTCAAGCTCCACCCCAGGTATCCGGCTGTTCCCCACATAATCAGCGCCGATATACGGTTCAACACGGATAACAATCTCCCTGATGGATCCATCCTTCCGGCAGCCCGTCCGGCGATGCCCAGGCCCAAGAACCACAACCACGAGACAGCGATGCAAACAGCTGCAAATACGGCTTTCTCTGAGCCTGAATAATGCAGTGAGCTTGTACCAATGACACCTATCGTATCCAGGACAGCATGAGGGTTTAACAAGGATACAGACATGGCAAATACGATTTGCTTCTTTTGGGTAAATAAGCGAGCTTTTTCTTGTGCTTGACCTGAAGGTATACTCTTCCAGGTCACCAACCCCATATAGACCAGGAAACAAATTCCCAATACAAACAGCACGGACCGAAACCATTCGTATTCAAGTACGACAACGGATACCCCCATAACTGCTAAGGAAATCAGCAGCGTATCACATAACGATGCGGTAATGATGACAGGCAGCGCCTTGATAAAGCGGGTTTGTATCGCTCCCTGATTAAATACAAATATGTTCTGCACACCTAAAGGAAGAATAAGACCTAAAGCTAGAATGAAACCATGAACGATGACGCCTAACATATGTAACCATACCTCCAGTGAATTTTTTCATCATTGTACAGGAGGAAATCAGCTGCGTCTCCAACCAATTGGTTGGCACGGAACCCAACCAATACGTTATACTGAGGCATAACACTACATGAAAGCAGGATAATTGATACCTATGACTGAAGATTGGAAGTTAAATAAATCCTCCTCCGATATACCGCTGCATCGACAAATTTATGAATATATCAAACGCAAAATCATGAATGGTGAATGGCCTGTCGGCATCCGGATTCCTACGCAGCGAGATCTAGCTGCCAAGTTTCAAGTTAACCGCAGTACCATTGTATATGCGCTCGGGGAGCTCGTCGCAGATGGATTAATTGAATCCCGCGTGGGACAAGGGACTCTTGTCATTAATAACACCTGGAGTTTGCTCGCTGCCACGCCCCCGCCTGATTGGAATCACTATGTGAATTCAGGCTCATATCAACCTAATATCCATATGATCCAGCTAATCAATCGTGCAGAAACCGATTCGAACATGATCCGTCTCGGAACAGGCGAGCTTTCGCCAGATCTTCTGCCGACCGACCAAATGCGGAAGGCGTTTAGCGGCAATATGGCCAGCCATTTCACTTTGGGCTACTCGGAACCGAAAGGCAGCCTATATTTAAGGGAAATCATCAGTGAGCATCTGAACAAGAAGGGGATTATAGCCTCCCCCTCCTCCATTCTGATCGTCTCTGGCGGGCTGCAAGGCTTACAATTGATCTCGCTGGGACTTCTGGAGCAAGGCTCTTCCATTTTGGTAGAGAATCCCTCTTATCTAAACTCCATCCATGTGTTTCAATCTGCCGGTATGTATTTGCACGGCATTCCGATGGATGATCAAGGAATTAAATTGGATGATATTGACAGACTTAAGCGTCAGCACAGTGCTGCCTTGCTTTACACGATTCCTTCCTTCCATAACCCTACCGGCACGCTCATGTCTTCAGATAGACGAGCAGAGTTACTTCGGGTTTGTGCACAGGAAAGGCTCCCTGTTATCGAGGATGATGTGTACGGGGATATATGGTTTGATACGCCCGCTCCTCCCCCTCTGAAAGCACTGGATAAACAAGGACTTGTGCTCTATATGGGAAGCATGTCCAAGACACTTGGACCCGGGCTCCGCCTCGGATGGATCGTTGGCCCTGAGCCGGTCATTGATCGATTGTCCGATATCAAAATGCAAACCGATTACGGCTCCAGCTCCCTCTCCCAACATGCTGTCGCCGAATGGCTCTCAAGCGGATTATATGAGAATCATCTCAATCATATCCGGGCAGAGTTGTTGAAACGCCGAGATTTCACTCTCTCTATACTGGACCAATACTTCAGTGACATCGCATGTTGGAATATCCCGCAAGGTGGATTTTATATTTGGCTTTGCATCAATAACCCCCTCTCCATTCGTCCTTTATTTGAACAGGCGCTCAAGGAAAATATTTTGCTTAATCCCGGAAATATATATGACCGCAACGACCAGCAGCACCTGCGCTTATCCTATGCTTATGCCTCATACGATCAGCTGAAGAGCGGGCTTATCCGGCTTGCGGAGCTTATCCGTCTCCAACTTGGTAAAGAAAGGCTTTCCCTAGATCATTGATCCCTGGGAGAGTCCCTACCGAAGGTATTTCATATATTATTGAACAGGGGGTGAAAGAGTCATATGATTCCAAACCCCAATATCACAGCAAAATTCTGGATGCCGATATGGGCTTTTTTCTGACAGATTCACGAGTAACTTTATACCGGATGTCTAATATATTCGCCATTGTTGATCTACACGAGATCACGGAACCTACCTATGGGCCAAGCAGTGTGATAAATGGCATAGCGGGAAAAATTCAGTACAATAACCTGTATGAACCTCCCTAAAATGCATGCAATGCTCCTCACTCTTAGCAACCTGCTTACCCACCAGAATACAGGAATTGATAACCATTCACCTATCGAATGCCAAGTCGTCTTTTTCCTTTTATACCGCGTCTTATAGTTTTTCCTATGCATTTTAAAATACCTTTTTTTGATAATCTCAATTTCAGAAACAAATTCAACCGAATGTGATTTTGGTGGAGCACATCATTTATCAACTCCTTTTATTCTTGTGAAAAAATTTACATATTCGTCTAAGTCCTTATAAATAAAGGAATTTGTCTGGAAAATGGAGGGTGATGCCCCGTCAAAAACAGCCCAAATTTGTGACGAAACCAGTAACTCTCGTGAAAGTTTGAACAAAGTATGAACTGCCCGAAAATCGCGCCACTACAATGATTTCGCTCACACGCCGTCCCTTCTGTAACAAATTGAACACACAATAGTACATGTTTTGACACGAATATGGATTTATATGTAATTGATTCTAATTTATGTGTTTTGCAAAGGGGATCGGAAATTCCTACTATATATATGTCAGTAAAACATGATTCGAATGAAGCCGTTTCAAGGAAAGGGGTACATCATGAACAAAAGAGGGCCGTTATTTGCAATGTTATTAAGCTTCACCTTGCTCTTATCGGGATGCAGCTCGCTCACTGTGTTAAATCCGAAAGGACCTGCTGCTAGAACCCTATCCGATACAATCATTTTTTCCATATTAGTGATGGTCGGAATTTTAGCCGTGGTTTACACGCTCTATATTGTGATACTCACCAAATATCGAGCCAAAAAATCGAACGAAGGCTATGAGCCACCGCATGAAGAGGGCAATAAATGGCTGGAAATCCTATGGACTGCCATCCCGATTCTGATCGTTGTCGTCCTCTCGGTTGTTACCGTGAAAACGACGGTGGCTGTTGAGAAGGTGCCTGCAGGCTATGAGGACCAGAAGCCTTTGGTTATTTACGCTTCTTCTTCCAACTGGAAGTGGCACTTCAGCTATCCTGAAGAAGGCATCGAAACGGTAAACTACGTCAACATTCCAACCAATCGTCCGATTGAATTTAGACTCTACTCTTTCGGTCCGATCACAAGCTTCTGGATTCCGCAGCTTCATGGTCAGAAATACGCGATGAGCGACATGCTCACGAAGCTCAACATGGTTGCCGAGGAACCAGGCTCTATGCTGGGCCGCAATGCGAACTTCAGTGGTGAAGGATTCGCGCATATGGAGTTTGAAACACTTGCCATGACTCCAACGGAGTATGATAAGTGGGTTAAGGATGTAAAAGAAACTGCGCCTGAACTGAAGGAAGATGAGTTCAATAAGCTGCTCAAAACAGAGCATGTTGGACGAATGACCTTCTCGAGCAATCACTTGGAGTTCAGTCCTCCACCAGCCGAAGGCCACCATCATGGTGGAGATGCCAATGGCAATATGGAGGGTATGGACCATAATGAACTACATCCGGATCCTGCTACTACAGAAGAATCCGAGTTTGACAACGTACCGAACGTTGATCCTAACAAACCAGATCCAGATTCGTCTTTAGATGAAAGTTCAAATCATCAACATGAAGGACATTAAATCGGCGAGTCAAGCGTGCTTAATCCGATATCCTTCACACATCCAGAAAGGAGCTAGGCCTTTATGAAATGGGACGAATTTTTCGTTACCGGTGAGCCGTTAATTTATGGTGCCATGGTGAGCATCGTACTCGCCTCTCTCGCAATCCTCTTCGGTTTGACCTATTACAAGAAGTGGGGATATCTGTGGCGGGAATGGCTCACAACCGTGGATCACAAAAGAATTGGTGTCATGTACATCCTCTGTGCATTGATCATGCTCTTCCGCGGTGGCGTTGACGCCATCATGATGCGTGCGCAAACCGCCGCTCCAGATATGAAGTTTCTGGACGGTCAGCATTACAACGAAGTATTTACAACGCATGGCGTTATTATGATACTATTTATGGCTATGCCGTTCATCTTTGGACTTATGAACGTCGTTATTCCGCTCCAGATCGGTGCACGGGATGTTGCTTTCCCTAAACTGAATGCGATCAGCTTTTGGCTGTTCTTTGCTGGCGCGATGCTGTTTAACATTTCCTTCGTTATCGGAGGATCGCCGGATGCTGGTTGGACCGCATATTTCCCGCTCGCAAGTATTGAGTTCAGTCCAACCGTTGGTAACAACTATTATTCACTGGCACTTCAGATTTCAGGGATTGGTACACTGTTGACGGGCCTTAACTTTATCGTCACCATTATGAAAATGCGTGCTCCTGGCATGACCCTGATGCGTATGCCAATGTTTACATGGGCTGTATTGATTACATGTGTCATCATTATCTTTGCTTTCCCTGTACTTACAATTGCACTCCTGCTTATGCTGTTCGACCGCGTTTTTGGCTCCCAATTCTTCACGATGGCCAATGGCGGTATGGATATGCTCTGGGCCAACTTGTTCTGGGTATGGGGTCACCCTGAGGTATATATCGTTATCTTGCCTGCGTTTGGTATCTTTAGTGAGATTATTTCGACCTTCTCCAGAAAGAACCTGTACGGATATTCCTCCATGGTACTTAGTATGGTGATTATCTCGGGACTTTCCTTCCTGGTTTGGGCCCACCACTTCTATACGATGGGTCAAGGCGCTATGGTTAACGGCTTCTTCTCGATTACGACGATGGCCATCGCTGTTCCGACCGGGATCAAAATATTTAACTGGCTCTTTACGCTGCGTAAAGGCCGAATAAGCTTCACAACACCAATGCTCTACTCGCTCGCATTTATTCCGATCTTTACGATCGGTGGCGTAACAGGCGTTATGCTGGCGATGGCAAGTGCGGACTATCAGTATCATAACACCATGTTCCTGGTTGCCCACTTCCACTATGTGCTCATTCCAGGCGCCGTATTCGCCGTTATTGCAGGTTTCCATTACTGGTTCCCTAAAGTATTCGGCTTCCGTCTGAATGAGAAGCTCGGTAAACTTGCTTTCTGGTTCATTGCCATATCGTTCAACGTGACTTTCTTCCCGCTGTTCTTCCTGGGATTGAAAGGGATGACCCGCCGTACTTACACCTACTCGGCTGAGACCGGCTTTGGTCCGCTGAATATGCTGTCGATGGTCGGCGCGATTGGACTCGCAATCGGATTTATTATCTTGGTATACAACATCTACTGGAGTACACGTTACGAGCCGCGCGACAAAACAGGTGATCCATGGGATGCACGCGCACTCGAATGGTCTACACCAAGCCCGGTCCCTGTTTACAACTTTGCCGTTACACCAAAAGTTAAGGGACGCGATGCATACTGGTTCTCCAAGAAGAACAACGAACCGTTGTCGGATGAGAAAATCACCAAGATTCATATGCCTAGCAACACTGGAAAACCGTTTATTTTGGGTATCGCCTTCTTCTTCCTTGGCTTCTTCCTGGTATTCAGCTGGTGGATTCCATCCATCATTGCCGGTATTGCGGTCCTGATTATCATGGCAACCATGTCCTTTGACCGTAATAATGGCTATTACATTCCGGTTGAAGAGATTGTGCAAACTGAACAGAAACTGCGGGGTGATACGGTATGAAAATAGATGCCACTCAGCCGCTGGAATATGGTACAGAAGAAAACCGTAATCGAATTTTCGGATTCTGGCTGTTCCTTGGAGCTGAAATTGCGCTCTTTGCCACCTTGTTTACAGTCTATATCGTTCTCGCTAACCGCTTTGCCAGCGGACCGAGCGGAGCAGAAATTTTTGAAATAACACCTGTTCTGCTAGAAACATTCTTGCTCTTAACAAGTAGCTTCACGATCGGTTTGGCTGTTCATGCGATGCGGCTGGGCTTGAAAAAGCAAATGATGATGTTTATGATCATCACCTTGCTGCTGGGTGCAGGATTCCTTGGGATCGAAATCTTCGAATTCTTCACCTATGTGCATGAAGGAGTAACGCTCTCAACCAGCGCCTTCTCATCCAGCTTGTTTACATTGCTCGGCACTCACGGGGCTCACGTTACCTTTGGTCTTCTGTGGGGAACTGCTATTCTGATTCAAATTAAAAAGCATGGACTCGATCATTCCACAGCTAACAAGTCCTTCATCTTCTCGCTTTACTGGCACTTCCTGGACGTTGTGTGGATCTTCATTTTCAGCTTTGTATATCTGAAAGGACTGATGTGACATGATAAAACAGCTGTTTCCAATTAAGCATGTAGCGGGTTATATCTCCTCTCTCGTCCTTTCAGCTGTAGCACTCGTCGTTCTGCTGGATATGCCGGCAGCTTCGAAAATGGCTATCCTGTTTGTTACCGCGATCCTGCAGGCATCTGTTCAGCTTATGCTGTTCATGCACGTCGGAGAAAGTGATAACAAGAAGTCCATTTACATCAACATCGCCTACGCGCTGTTCGTAGGACTGGTGACCATCTTCGGTACGCTGTTCATCTTCGTATGGGGCTGGTACTCGTAATTAAGTAACATTCCATGCATATAGCATCACTGGATGAAGAACTTTAAGTAGAATTCTTCATCCAGATGCAGAAGCCTCCTTCATGAGAAGGAGGCTTTTTTTTTTGGCATTTGGCATCACATGATGGATAGCTATCGTTCATACTGCCCATGCCCAGCCTTTGTATCCAGGATCTCATCGAGTTCACTTTGAAGCTTGGTCGTCAGGTTATGTTCATCGCCGATAATCCAGGCATGATTATTTAAGGTCTCCATCGTCGGCTCCGTGGAAGGTTGTTGAATCGATTCAATATACTTCACGACCGGATGTGACACCCCGTTTCGTTCGGTATACAGAAGAGGTGCATGTCTTCCCATATGGGATAGGGAAGCAGCTGCGATCGACAATACAGGTGACTCTGAGGTTGTGATAGAGAAACTGTAACCGGCCCTCTGTATCCCCCAGCCAAAGCCTGTCCCGGCGTCCTTGAACTTAGCAAAATGAATGGCATTCTCAACGGGATTGCTACCGGATATTCTTGTCACTTTTCCGTACTTTTGCAGTTTCTGTTCCACTGACCGAGACACTGCCTTGTAGGGACCTATGACATAGATGTGAGCGTCTCCTTGACGCTTCTCAAGCGCTTGGATTGTCTCTTCGGGCACATCCTTCTCGCTGACATACAGCAGCGTTTCCGGTTGATGGACAATCCAGCTCACCGCTGGCAGTGTGTAATCGGGATGCTCCATCGTGCCGACTATGACCGCCTCCGATAACTTCCCGGTTACTTTGGCTGCATATTGATCAATTACGGCCGCGGCTTTCGCAGCTTCCTTAACAGCTATATGTTCCACCTTGTAGTTGAGTTCATCCAACTCCTGTAGTACCTTCTCCGAGATCGGCCCAACCGTAATGATCTCAATCCCCTTGTTATTTTCGACTCCTCTGGGCTTTAACCGCCGCAGTTCTTCCAAAGTCTCCTTCGGAATCCGGTCATGATTCACAAACAGTAAAGGTCCCTCGCTAAGCTGTGTAAGTTTGGTACTAACGGCGGCTATGGACCAATCTGCTGGATCCACAAGAATCACCGATTGCGGGCGGCTATGGTCACTTGTAGACTGCCATAATGTCTTAGATGTCAGCACGGCTGCATCTACAGGGTCAGACGTATTGAGCCGAATGGTATTTTTGGTAGCAGACCAAGGCACAGGAACATTCTTAATCAGCCCTTGACTGTGAGCCGCCTTAGCAATGGAAGGTTCCGAATGATTCTGAGCATGAGTCCATGCCAGAATACCTGCAGTTAGAAGGGCTAAAGCCCAACCGGCCAACGTTTTCTTCACGGTTTATTCCTCAATTCTTCTCAGATCCCAGTTAAAAAGTCTATAGATCTTCCATTAATTTCTCTTCTTCCAGATCAGGAAGAAGGCCAAGACCACCATGGGTTCGGTTTCGCATCCATTGTTCCTTTAACATGGATACAAACACATCATCACGCGACAACCAAGCGCCATACTGCCTTTTCATATGCCGCTCCGCCTCCTCGAATGAATGAAATCGAAAAGGTAAAGGCTCGCCGTTCCATTCAACTACCCATTCTCCTGCATTAGCATAAACAAATAGCAGATCATCACCTAAGCTTTCATATAAAACGCCCGTTTCAGTACCTTTGAGGTTGAACCGATTTCGCTGAGCATCAAACCGGATCGGTTCAAGCTCAAATGGATCAGCTGCGAATAACGGATACACTTTCTCGGTTATCGTGCACCCTGCTGCTTTCGCATGACCGCCCCCGCCATAGCGTGCAGCCACTTCAGAGACATCCACCTTATCGTGGATCGTACGAAGGCTCATCTTCCTGCCACCCATGTTCAGTATGGCTATATAATCGAGGTGAGGATAGGTAGTCCCCAGCTCGCTTGCAAGTTCCGAATGATAGGACTCAGCGTATACAATGCCTACACAATGCTCATCCACAAAAGTTTGAACCAACTCATGCTGCTTTCGCCTAATATAACGCTCGATTTTATTCTCTTCCATATCCAGAATTTTCTCTTCGAATTCATCAAAGAAAAAGCCACCTGATTCCCGAAGACGCTGCATCATCTTGGCCTCGAATTCATCGATGGACAACATATAGAACAAATCATTCAAACGCTTGGCCTGAATCTTTTGTTCCTCTTCCCATTCCCAGGTATCATAGAGCCGAACCAGCTCCACGAATTGATCTAGCGTTTCACTCCTGTATAAATGGCCATGTTCAATTAAATATTCATAAAAAAGCGAGGTAGCCGATGCCAAGCGGCCATCGCGATGCGTGACCTCCACGATTCCCCAACTGGTGTCATTCAGATGAAGAGCCGTCTTATGGTGATCGATTAGCTGCACCTGACCACCCTCATCAACAAACACATTTAATGCTTTCTCCATTTCGGAATCAACAGACAAATCCGTAATGAACAGAACATCATAGGGATGTTCCTGCAAGGAAGCCCGCTTTAGATATCTGGCAACTTGTTGATTCAACCCATGAACGGAGTTATAACGCACATCCGTCCCTTCACCAAAGGCATATTTAGCAATGATACCGCAGCTGACACCATCCAGATCATTATGGCTGTATATATGATACATCAGTGGCTTCCTCCCAACAGAAGGTGGACTTGCTCGTAGTGGAGCAACATGTTTACCAATTTATCGTCCCCTAAAATCTGCTGTTTTAACCGACACAATTTCGAATCGCAGGAACTCATAAAAAAGAAGCGGCTATTAGCCGCTTCATCGTAAATACATAGAATATATATTATGCCTGCTGAACAGGTCTTGGTCCTTTGGAAGCCATCACTTCATACATACCATGGCTGGAACTAACGATATGTTCTGGCTGTGGCTTGCCGCGCTTCTCACGATGTCCCTGGATATGCGCAGGACTGGTTTCCCAACGCTTCCATGCTTCCTTGGACTCCCAGCGAATCATAACGACAACTTCTTCTGTTTCATCTGTACGCTTTGCTTGCTTTACAAGCACATTCAGATCGATGAATCCTTCAATTTCTTCAATCGGTCCCGGTTTACTGAAGCGTTCTACAACCAGGTTCGACGTGCCCGCTTTGACAATGATCGTCTTTGTTTCAATTAACATATTCAATAAACACTCTCCTTAGTGATATCGGCCTAAATAATGAACTACCAACTACCTCCATTCTAAATGATAACGATTATCAATGTCAAATCTCGTTCCGCTAAAAAAAACTGACCGGCTAACATCTGCCGGTCAGACTAAGATTATATTAAAATGACGCATGTTTCGAGGAATTACACGTTGTGCAATCCTCTTGTAAATAAAACAGTGATGTGAAGCCAGCTTTTTTCAGCTTGCGTGCAGCCAAGATTCCATCCGAACGTTTTGGAGTTACGATGACTACCGCATCATCGGGGTCTAGCTCTTTTTCCCAAACATAAGACAATCTGCCAAGGGAGATGTTAATGGTCTCTTTCCTTGGATTGGCCATATATTCAGACACATCCCTTACATCAAGCATCTTCAGATCCGGACATTTCTTGAGGGCCAGTCGAAGATCACTGCACTTCATGAAACGCAGTCCGGATATCGGCACATATCTTCGATAATATAGACCGAGTATACTAATCATGACAACGGCCAACGCGATTAGCACGAAGCATTCCCCCATAATATAGTCTAATACATCTTCGAAATCAAAGCTTTTTACCCCTACGGGTATATAGTATGTGGAGCAGAAAAGAATGTCAACACCAAAAATTCTGGCTGCAAGATCATAGCCATCACCAAAGCT
The DNA here is from genome assembly GCF_001277345.1 of Paenibacillus solani. Classification (GTDB taxonomy): domain Bacteria; phylum Bacillota; class Bacilli; order Paenibacillales; family Paenibacillaceae; genus Paenibacillus_AQ; species Paenibacillus_AQ solani. The sequence goes on along the minus strand of NZ_LIUT01000001.1, from coordinate 1,623,071 downwards.
TGATCTCGGAGTAGCAGACCATTCGCAACCATTTTAACGGAATTGCCCAATGAATCAAGGAGACCGTGGCATCAGGCCTGGTTGTTAAGCAATGATCTTCGGTCCCCTTCCTTAGCGAGTTATCAAGGAGCCCGCTTAGGCAGCATTTTCACATATTCATCAGACAGCTTCATTAATTGAAGGATATAGTCATAATCGCTTCGGTACGGAGTGATATCCGTTACCGGCTCCAGCGTTTGTAACGAGACCGCCGTTCCATCTTCAAATCCATCCCCTGGCACGAACAGAATATCATTATTGAAGAAAGAGCCTGTCGGTAAATAGTATCTCATGCCGATCACGTTATGGTCTACATTCAACAAATCATGACCAAATGCATTAAAGCCCTCCTCATCTAGCGAGATCCCCAGCAAGTTCGCGACGGTTGGCAGAATATCAACCTGTCCTCCCACCTGCTGAATGACCTTCCCTTTCTCCATATCGGGAACATGTATGATCAGCGGAATGTTAAATCGACTGACCCGTTCATGGTAAGGAATACCCAAGGTGGATGAGATCAGTTTCGCATCTGCCTCCGCTGGGTTAATGCCGAAATGATCTCCATACACAACCAGAACCGTATCATCCCACAGTCCATTCTGCTTAAGACGATCTACCAAAGTCCCCAGAGCATAATCGGAGTAGTTTACCGACTTCAGGTAATTTCCCAGATGAGTGCCTTCCAGCTCGGAAGGCAGGGTAATCTTCGCAAATTCATCCTTTACGCGATAAGGAGAATGATTGGAGACGGTAATGTAGTGGGCGTAAGTTAATTGGTGCTGCTTCTGATTCTCCAGCAATTTCTCTACGCCAACTCGGAACAGCTCCTCATCCGAAGGTCCGAACTCGTTAAAGTTGTCATTCTTAAAATACGGTTTATCATAAATATGCTGAAAATCAAGCGCCGGGTACATTTTATTACGATCCCAAAACTTCACATCATTTACATGGAAAGTGCTCGTAACATAACCATGGTTATTCAAGAGCCGTGGCAGACCCGGCAGCTCCTTGCTCCCAAAGCCGGTAGACATGGCAACTGTACCTGTAGGATAAATTGACGTATTTACCGCAAATTCGGCATCCGATGTATTGCCTTGCCCGATCTGCTGGAAGATATGCGGAAAGTACAGCCCCTCACTCGCAAGCTTGTTCATTACTGGAGTAAGCTCCTGGCCGTTCAAGGATTGGCCAACCGGAAAGTTCTGCAACGATTCCATTTGAACGATGATCAGATTTTTTCCTTTTGCAGCTCCGAAATTAGACGGTTTATCTTTTGCTTCCTTTATATAAGGATAGGTGGCCATCAGCTGCTGAGACCGCAGGATGGTGTCTTGCAGATTCCCTTCTGCCAGTGCACGATTCTCCTGGGAGTTGCGAACCACCGCAGACACCTGGTAATTCATGAATCCCATTTGTTCTGCCCGTACAATTTCGTTCTCAATCCCCCAATCTTTCCGAATAATGAGTACGCTGAGAGTACCTGAAACGAGCAGGACAACGACCATGGATACACGCCATTTCATGCCAAACCTGCGTGAGAAAGTTAAGGAATATTGCGATCGACCCTCACCGAAGTGCCATCCACTTCGGGAACGCGAACGAATACTTCGAGTTGCCCATACGACCAATAGAACAAGCAAATCCAGGAAGAACAGAAAGTGCTCAGGCTCCAGCAAAGCCGTAATACTGGCTCTCACCTGATTAACTTGTCCGATACCTGCCAGCGCAGTATACGTTGGTATGGATCCAAAATGAACATTATAGACAGCAGAAGCAAACATGATAAAGGATAAGACGACATTCAGGGCCGCATACACGGCTTTTTTGCCTTTAACCGGCAGTAACAGCTCCAGAAGGCTAATCAGAGCTAGCAGGGATAATGCATCCGTAAGGACCTTTCCCCATGCGACCCCATTAAACAGAAACACTCTTAGAAGAATGAACTTCAATAAGAGCGTCAAAAAAACGGTTATGCATAATTTCAACCTTTGTTCAAGGTTACGTTCCATTCTCCATTCCCTCTTTTTATCGTTGATATATTGTTTTGCCGTTTTTTATTATAACAGGAATGTAAACATCAATCTAATCCGCCCATTCCTCAGTGACCCCTGTCAATTGTCCAATGCACGAACCTCCCGAATGACGTAGGATAGAGCATCCCATTCTAAAAGGCTGGAGGGTTAATACATGAAGATGGTTGTAACAGGCGGGGCAGGCTTTATTGGCTCTCACTTGGTGAACGGACTCGTAAGTGTAGGTTATGAGGTTCATGTGATTGATAACCTGACAACCGGAGATCCGGGTCGCCTTCATAGCGAGGCGATATTGCATGTAGCCGATGTGAACAGTCAGCAGACAACCGCTTATATATCCGTACTCAAGCCAGAGGTCGTGTTTCATCTAGCGGCACAGGCGGATGTCCAGCGATCGATTATGGAGCCTGGGCTGGACGCCGATGCCAATATCATGGGCACCCTCAACATACTCGAAGCTTGCCGTAAAGCAGGTGTTCGCAAAATCGTATTTGCTTCAACATCAGGTGTGTACGGAAACCTGGAGAAATCTCAACTCACGGAGGAGGATGAGGTTAACCCTATTTCCTTTTACGCTTTATCCAAATTGACGGGCGAGCGATATATTCAGCTGTATGAACACTTTTTCGGCCTGCAATACACCATACTTCGTTATGGAAATGTCTACGGTCCAGGTCAGACTGCGAAGGGGGAAGGCGGAGTGGTCGCAGTATTTGGCGATCGTCTGCGTCAGGGTAAGCCATTCCACATATTCGGTGATGGCCAGCAAACAAGGGACTTCATTTATGTAAAAGATGTTGTTGAAGCGAACATCGCTTCCATTGAGCACGGAGACGGGAGTATTCTTCATGTCAGTACGGGCACCGCTCATACGGTCAATACGCTTGTCGATCTTATCGGCAAACTGCATCCCGACCCGATTGCTGTCAATTATCTACCTGCTAAGAGCGGCGATATTCTGCATAGCTGCCTCAGCAATGTTAGGGCTCGGGAATCGCTTCGATGGGCTCCGTTATTCAGTCTGGAAAAAGGGATTGAGGAAACCTACCGTCACTGGCTTCGTTCCTCCTGATATAAGCCAAATCATGGCTGCATCCATGCCAGCAAAGAACAGCCTTCTCCCCTATTATGTACTTTAGGAAGAAGGCTGTTTTTTGTTGATACATAGACGGATGACAAGTATTACAGACCGAGCAGCATGCTGTCAAAATTCAGTAGATACCCCATCCAAGTCGTTTGTCAGCATGGGAGAGCGGCATTCCTTCTTCAGTTTAAGAAATCATAGCCGCCGGTCTTACACACTTAGAATAACATGCGCAGACCTACCACCGTCAGTATCCCCACAATAACGGTGGCAAACAGGCTCTTTGTCAGAAAAGCGGTCAGAAAAGCAGGAACCGCCGCAATGAGCTCCAGCGTATGAGCTCCGGGATTGACGCGCCCATCTGTTATAAGCAGTTCTTGAGCAAGCAGCGCCCCCATCACGGCTACGGGAACATGATCCAGCCAGCGGATCATCAGGTCTGGAATGCGAAGCTTACTAAATATCATGAGTGGCAGGACCCTCGGGATGAGAGTGACCACGGCACAGCCAATGATCAGTATAGCGATATGCCATCTTATTTCCATCGTTCTATCACCATCCCTGCAGTAGCCGCAGCTATAATCGCGATAATAACAGCCGCACTTCCAGGCAGAATCGTGCTGACAGCCATCAGTGTAACCGCCGCAGCCACAACCACCATGAAATCGAGTTTGTACTTCTTTCGGCTAATCCATTGAAGGGCCAGTAAACCGATAAACATCCCTGGCAGTGCAAAATCCAAGCCTAATTTCTCAGGTTCGGCGATCCAATCTCCGACCAATCCGCCCACAACGTTGGCCGCGCACCAGAAGAGATACGCCGTAATATTCAAACCTACCATCCATTTATAACCAAGCCGCTTCTGCTCGGTAGCCTTGGCAGCTGCAACACCAAACGTCTCGTCCGTTAACAGGGAACCGATGAAGAAACTTTTGCCTAGAGACAGACCTTTAAAATACGGAGCAATAGCTGCACTTAATAATAGATGCCTGGCATTTACGAAAAATATTGTCACAATGATGGATAGAATCGGGCTTGCGGCCGCAAGCATGCCAGCTGCAATAAATTGCCCCGAGCCGGCATAAAGCAGCAATGAGATTAATCCAATTTCGAGCAGGCTGAATCCGGCGGTACGCTCGACCACGCCTGCCGCAAAGCCGATGCTCAAGTAGCCCAGCAGCGTTGGGATACAATCTTTAAACCCTTGAAAATAGGTACCCAGGCTATCCTCTACACCTTGGGCAAGTTGATGTTCTGTCTTGGTGCTCATCTGAGTTATGTTTCCTCTCTTACTCTATCATTTCTATTTTTAACTACTATGAATTCTACCGGAAGTCTTGTCAATGCTTCTCTACTTTTCAGCCAGAGAAAGTGTTTTCTGTAAATTAGTAGACTAAAAGGAATGTTGCAGGAAAGCCGAGACTTCAGCCGATTGCTTCAGCTTCGGGCTGTATATCTACTGGCTGCTTCTTCGGTCTGCGGACTTTCAAGAATAATACCAGCCCTAACAGGACAAGCATTCCTCCAGCAGCCTGCATCGAGCTCATCGATTCATTCAATAGAAGAAACGCCAGTACACTCGCCCCTACAGGCTCTCCGAGTACGCTCATCGATACGGTTGATGCCGATGCAAATTTCATTAGCCAATTAAACAAAAGGTGACCGAATACGGTAGGCACGATCGCCAATAATGCAAAAATCCCCCACTCACGTCCGGAATACCCGGTCATCGGAATATCCATCATGAGATTGTACAATGCCAATACAACAGCAGCCACAGCAAAAATAAGCCAGCTGTACAGGAAGGCAGGCAGGCGTCTGAGCAGCAGTTGACCGAGCAGCATGTGCACAGCGACGGCCGCAGTGCCCAGTAAAGACATTAAATCACCAGTCAGATGTCCTTGCACCCCGCCTAGTCCGCTGCTGCCAATCAGGAGGAAAACGCCGAGAAAGGCGATAGCCATGCCACCTATAGCAGCAGGCGACGTCTTTTCCTTAAACCAAATGTAAGCACCAATCATCACGAATACGGGCTGCAGGGCAAGTATGATAGTGGAGCTGGCTACGGTGGTCCATCGTAAAGAGCCCATCCATAACAAAAAATGCAGAGCGAGCATCGTTCCGGATAATAGGAGTAACAACCATTCGGATCGTTTAAGCGACCGGATGAACGGCAGATGTTGTTTTGCAAAGGGAAGCATAATCAGGAACGTGATCGCCAGTCTGTACATCGCCTGTATGGATACGGGACTGCTGGACCATTTTACGAAAATGGAAGAAAAAGATATGGCAATAATGCCGATAAATAAGGGAATAAATACGGGAATCGGGGCTCTGTTTGAATTCATGATGGTTAAATGATTCACCTTTCGTGTTATATTAGAGAATGATTTTAAAATTAACTCTCGAAAAAAAGGAATTCATTCGTATGAAAAAGAAAGACCTTCGCAATCAAATGACTCCTCCCAAGTTCCTGGCGATTGGCTTTACCGCGATTACCCTGGTAGGCACGATCCTGCTTAAACTTCCCATCGCTACTGCAGATGGAACATCCACTCGATTGATCGACGCTCTCTTTACGGCGGTATCCGCCATCAGCGTGACGGGGTTAACTGTTGTGGATACGGGGACCCATTGGTCCATATTTGGACAAATTGTGATGCTCCTGCTCGTTCAGCTGGGCGGACTGGGATTCATGACTTCAGCTACCTGGGTTGCCTTAATGTTCAATCGCCGAATCTCGCTGCGAGAGCGCATGATTCTCCAGGAAGCCATGGGACAATACCAAATTCAGGGCATTGTGGACCTGATCCGTAGAGTGCTTGTATACACACTGCTAATAGAAGGCATAGGTGCTCTGCTGCTGACATTACGGTTCTCAGCCGATATGCCGCTTCCGCAAGCAGCCTACTTTGGCATATTCCAGAGCATTTCCGTTTTTAATAACGCTGGCTTTGATCTTTTTGGCCAAATTAACGGACCATTCTCGGGGTTTGCAACTTATGTAGCAGATCCCATGATCAATATGATTGTGATGGCTTTGGTTTTCCTTGGCGGGATCGGTTTTATCGTCATTTTCGATCTTATCGAGTATCCGAAGTGCAAGAAGCTGTCGCTGCATTCCAAGGTTGTATTGACCGTGACTTCTCTTCTTATCGTTATCGGTGCTGTCATGATCTTTATCCTGGAGCACAGCAATCCCAAAACACTCGGCCCGCTTTCCTATCCGGTGAAGATTATGGCCTCTTTCTTCCAATCGATCACGCCGCGATCGGGCGGCGTCAGTACGTTGGATATCGCAGGTCTTGAACAATCTTCCCAATTCTTGCTGATCCTTCTGATGTTCATCGGGGCTGCGCCGGGATCAACAGGCGGCGGCATTAAAGTAACCACCTTTGCAGTACTCATTGGAGCGGTCATTACAATGATTCAGGGTAAACGCGATGTCGTTCTCTATCGCAATCGAATCTCCCAGGCGCTGGTTTATCGTTCCATTACGTTAACTATCCTATCGCTGCTCCTATTGGTGGGGGCCTCGATGTTTCTCTCTGTAACAGAATCCAGTGACTTCTTGGGAATTCTGTTCGAAGCTGTATCCGCGTTCGGTACCACCGGGCTATCTATGGGCCTTACTACAGAGCTCTCCGGTGTAGGCAAGGTTACCATCGCACTGCTCATGTTTCTCGGCCGGTTGGGTCCATTAACGCTTGCTTACGCGCTGAGCCGCAAGAACAACAAAGAGCTGTACCGCCATCCAGAAGGACGAATCACGATCGGTTAAGTCATTCTCCCCTGCTGGCACATAAAAACAAACCGTACGTCCCTATCGTGGGTGGCGCACGGTTTGTTTACGCTTGGGATATATAAGGATCGTTCTTATTCCCCAAATTTGCCGGCATCAATGGCAGCATCCAGCAAATCATCAAACAGCTCGTCATCCGTTTCAATCCGTTCGTCGATCTGGAGAAACTGCTCTTCGACACCCGGTTCGCCGGCAAAGTTCAATGCGTAATCCCAGTCCCGCCCATTCTTGCTCAAGAATGTGATCTCATAAGACGATGCATGTCCATCTATTGAAAATACGGTATAACCCACGAATTGATCGCTCTCATCCCGTTTCATATCTGCATGCTCGATCCGAACTTGTGACACATCATCACGCTCCTTCGCTTGCGTTCTATAACACACGCTGTATACTCTCATGACTCAGTATATCACTTTTCGTGACAACTGATTATGGTTTTTATTATGCAGCGTGATCTAGTATAATATGGTTTGGTTCATTAAACTTTGCATTGGAGGGTACCATATGGCCGATTTTAAAACATCCTTGGACAAATATGCCGAGCTGGCTGTAAAAGTTGGAGTTAATATACAGGAAGGACAAACGTTAGTGGTGCATGCTCCTGTTGATTCCGCGGAATTCACTCGCTTGATTGCCACCAAGGCATACGAAGCGGGAGCCCGCCTGGTTAAGATTGTATGGGCTGACGAAACCATCACAAGACTTCAATTCGAACACGCAGCGGATGACGTATTTACTGAAGCGCCGAAATGGTATGCTGGCGAAATGACGGAATTGGTTGAGAACGGCGCAGCCATTCTGCACGTGCTTGCAGAGAATCCGGATCTGCTCAGCGGCATTGATTCTGAACGGATCAGTAACTTCTATAAAGCTCGCGGCGAGGCACTGAAGCAATATCGCGCTTATCAGCAATCCGACAAGTTTAGCTGGTGTCTGATCGCTGTTCCTTCTGCAGCATGGGCAGCCAAGGTATTCCCGGATGCACCGGAATCCGAACAAGTCGAGAAGTTATGGAATGCGATATTCCATACCGTTCGTGTGGATCAGGATAACCCGGTTGAAGCCTGGAATCAGCATCTTGAGGTGCTTGAAGCGAAATCCTCTGTCCTAAACGCCAAAAAATATAAGAAACTCCACTATATCGCTCCGGGAACCGATCTGACCATAGAGCTGCCTGTAGGGCATATTTGGGCACAAGGTGACAGCATCAATGAACGTGGACATTCTTTTGTGGCGAATATGCCAACTGAGGAGGTATTTACTGCCCCTCTCAAAACAGGAGTCAATGGAACCGTACATAGCACCAAGCCATTGAGCTATGCCGGTAACATCGTAGACAATTTCTCTCTAACCTTCAAGGATGGCAAGGTGGTCGATTTCACGGCTGAGCAAGGCTACGAGACGCTTGAGCGGCTCTTGAACATGGATGAGGGTGCCCGCTATCTGGGTGAAGTAGCGCTTGTACCGCATCAATCCCCGATCTCCGAGTCGAACATCCTGTATTACAACACGTTGTTTGATGAGAATGCATCCAATCACCTTGCCCTGGGCAGCGCTTATGCTTTCTGTCTTGAAGGCGGTAAAGAAATGACTCAGGATCAGCTAGTAGAAAGCGGACTCAATACGAGTGTCACTCATGTCGATTTCATGATTGGCTCTGGCGAGATGGATATTTACGGTGTGACCGAAGATGGCACGGAAGAACCAGTATTCCTGAAAGGAAACTGGGCATTCTAAAAATTAACACCTCCAGCAGCTATTTCTTAGGAAGTAGCTGCTTTCTTCAAATTACTCGGTCATTAATTGACCTCAGGTTGATTTACAAATGGAAATAATATGCGATAATCAAGAAAACCCAAAAAGCTGCCTATATAGCAGCTCTAATGAAATGGAGTGTTACGTCATGTCCAGCTTTGAACAAAAATTGGAACGCTACGCTGAGCTTGCAGTTAAAGTCGGTCCAAACGTGCAGCCGGGACAAACATTGGTGGTCAACGCCATGATCGATGCTGCGCCTCTGGTTCGACTGATCGTTAAGAAGGCTTATGAAATAGGTGCCAAGCAAGTAAAGGTAAACTATAGTGATGAAATCGTCAATCGCATTCGATATGACCTCGCACCGGATGAGGCATTTCTGGAACCACCAACTTACTACGCACAGGAGGTCACCGAGCTCGCAGAGCAAGGAGCCGCTTTCTTGACAATCCTCTCTTCAAACCCGGATTTGCTAAAAGGCATACAGCCTGAACGCATATCCAATTATCAACGTACATATGGCTCGGCTATGTCCAAATACCGTCAATACCAGCAAGCGGATAAAATGAGCTGGACCGGAATCGCTTTTGCTTCCCCTGATTGGGCCGCCAAAGTGTTCCCGGACGTTCCTGAAGACCAGCAAGTGAGCAAAATGTGGGATGCTATTTTTCATGCGGTTCGTGCTGATCTGGAAGATCCTATTGCTGCGTGGGAAGAGCATATTCGTACGCTTCAAGCCAAATCGGATGAGCTCAATGCCAAAAAATATCACAAGCTTCGCTTTACCTCAGCCGGAACGGATCTAACGATTGAGCTTCCAGAGGGTCATATCTGGGCACAAGCCGGCAGCCATAATGAAAAAGGCGAACGCTTTGTTGCCAATATCCCAACTGAGGAAGTATTCACGGCTCCGCTTAAAACCGGTGTGAATGGCACGGTGCGCAGCACCAAGCCTCTGAGCTATGGCGGCAACATCATCGATAATTTCTCCTTAACATTCGAGAATGGCCGCATTGTTGATTTCTCTGCAGAACAAGGTGAGGATACATTAAAGCGCCTGATCTCCATGGATGAAGGCTCACACTATCTGGGCGAAGTGGCCCTGGTTCCCCACCGCTCTCCGATCTCAGAAAGTGGCATCCTGTACTACAATACGCTTTTTGACGAGAATGCTTCCTGTCACTTGGCCATCGGCAGTGCCTATGCCTTCAATCTTCAAGGAGGCAAGACGATGACCTCTGAACAGCTGCAGGCCAGCGGACTGAACAGCAGCATTACCCATGTCGACTTCATGATGGGCTCCAAGGAACTTAATATTACAGGAATCACCCACGAAGGCAAGGAAGAGCCAGTATTCGTGGATGGAAACTGGGCATAGAGGCCGATCCAACCCTGATTGGAACATACACATTTCTATCATTACAGAGCAGCGATACACATAGCTGCTCTGTTTTTTTACACTAATATGGCTTGGTGGCCGAGCATAAGAATAAGAAGTCAACATTGTAAGGCTTTTTTATTCAATATGTTGTAAAATAATGAATGAAATAGGATGGTTACACCAGAGAGGGGATTATTGCGTGTCCAACCGATTGCAACTCCTCCTTGCAGCAGATTTCGCTGATCTGAGCGAACCTATTCAGGAAGAGATTTATTATGAATTTTATGACCTCGTCTACGGTCAAATATTATATGTGGTTCGGGATCATGCTGCTGTTGAGGACATCATTCAAGAATCTTTTATCAAAGTGATTACAAGTAAACCCAGCTTTGAACTGGAAAGCAAGATGCGGGGATGGCTGCGTGTCGTCGCCAAAAATTCAACCATGAATTATTTAAGAAAAAATAAAAAATACCGTAACCAAGTGGATGTCGATAGTGTTTTTATTAATGACGAGGATGTTCTAGCTTCCTCCACCAATGTTGAACATCAGGTAGAATCCAACATGCTGGAGGAATCCATTGAGTATTACCTCGACAATTTAAAGCCTGAATACAAGCTGTTGATCGAGTACCGCTGGAAACACAGTCTAACGTACAGGGAAATCGCGGAATTGCTGAATACTCGCGAGGAAATTGTTAAGCAGCGCTTGTATCGGGCCAGAGAATCCGTAAAGAAAATGCTATATAGAGAGTGGGGTGAATTGGATGAGCAACGAAAGATACGATGATTGGTTTGATGAAGCCTTTGACGAAGCCTTTGACGAAGCCTTTGATCGTGCGGCCTCACGTTCCTCACTCCCTACTAACAACGAATCCAAACGTCAATCATGGCAGCAAGTCAAACTGCAAATCGAACGGACGAACAAAAAGAAACAGCGCTTTCGCAGATTTCAACTAGCCGGAGTTATCGCAGCTTCCATGATGCTTGGGGCATTTGTGTTCTCTCAACCTTCAATCACACAAGCCTTATCGCCAATCTATCAGCAGATTGTGGACTGGGGCGACGGGATAACTGGCCAAATATTCGGAAAGAAAGAACCTGTCGATACAAGCAAGGCTCTTACTGCCCCGCCACCGGATTTAGCACCTTCATCTGGGCAAGAAAGTACGGACCAAGTACCAGAAGCCGTAATAGTGGAATCGAATGATGTTCCCTTTACGGATACTGACGAATCCTTAACGGAGTCGCAGAAGCGCGTTTTATTCAAGATACCTGAAATCGGTTATACTCCAGAAGGTTTTAAGTTCCATGAGGCAACGGGTATTGCGGAAAGTGAGCAAGCTCCGCTGTTGGATCTTCACCTCCAATACAAAAATGCAGATGATAAATTCTTTTACATTGATTTAATCGATATGTCTGCTGAAAGAGCGATTAGCATGGGGGGAGAGGTTATCGGAACACTGACGTTACAATCAGGAGAAAAGGCCTACTTGACTGAAACCAACCTCCGGTTTATGCATGACAATGACAGTATACTGGTGAATATTAGCGGGTTCTTCTCCAAAGATGAATTTGTTAAAATTGCTAACAGCATCCATTAACGCATATCGTACAAATACAAAGAAGAGCACTTGTATAAAGTGCTCTTCTTTCTTTGAGTTCTATCGATATTATTTTTCTACTAAAACAGAACTTGTAGTAAAATTCCCACTCTCGTATATACCACTCTTATTAACCCAATGAACGGTCTTGCCACGGTAATAGTAGCCTGCTGTAACGCTAAAATTCTTCACGCCGCTAAGGGAACTCCTATTCGTCCCGTTATCACTGGAACTACCAATATCCACCCACTCCGACCCTGTCCAGCGTTGAATGGTATAGTTAATGCCAATGGAATCTACAGTTTGTCCTGCACTTGTAAATCCACTAATGCTCACTTGGGTACTGCCTACCTTACTAATTGAAGAAGAGTAATTTAATAGATATGTATTGGCTAACAGGTTGATAGAAGAATTCAAATTCAATTCCACGGGTGGCGGTGTTGTTAAAGCACCAGGTGCGATGTCTTCAGAGGAATCCGCATAAGCTCCTCCAGCTAGAGATAAACTTAAGAGAACACTAACAGCAAGTGCAGCAACACGTTTAGAACTGCGTACTTTTGACATAACATCACCTTTCTTTCAATTATTAGGAACATCCATATTCTAACACATGAATCTAGCCCAAAAGTATCTATTTTTTCACAATTTGATATAATATTTGAAATCTTTACATAGAAAAAAACGACGACATTAGATGTAGTCGCTTTTATCCATTCAGCCCTACGCACCTGCTCCTTCTTGAAGCAGCTGCTGCTGTTGTTTAATCAATCGAATTCGCGAAATCCGCTTATTCTCCGTCTCCTCAATCACAAAGCAATAATCTTCGTATATGACAGACTGACCTTTATGAGGGAGCAGTACTTCAAGACGGGAAGATAACCATCCTCCGATGGTATCGTAGTCTTCTGTATCCAAATTCAGACCAAACTGGTCATTAATTTCATCAATCAGCATCAATCCATCAATGGAGTATTCATCCTCCCCCACCTGTTCAATCCCCGGACGCTCTTCATCAAACTCGTCTTGAATCTCACCGACGATTTCTTCCATGATGTCTTCCAGGGTTACGAGTCCTGAAGTTCCGCCATATTCATCGATAAGAATCGCGATTTGTGTCTTGCTCCGCTGCATCCGTCGCAGCAGCTCGCTAATCTTGATCGATTCCGGAACTGCAATGATGGGTCGAATCAGAGACAGATGGTCGCGAACATGTCCCCGCATGAGATCTTTAATATGGATAAAACCAATGATATGGTCCTTGTCTTCATCACAGATCGGATAACGGGTTCTCATTCCTTCGTTGGCAATCTTCAGATTCTCATCCATCGATAGATTGTTGTATAAGCAGATCATTTCGGTTCTGGGAATCATGATCTCTCTTGCCGTCGTATCGGCAAACTCAAAAATATTATCGACTAATGCCATTTCTGCACTATCCATCAGACCGCTTTCACTGCTCTCTTTCATCATATCCCTTAGCTCTTCCTCGGTGTGGACATTGCGCTCAATCACCGGCTGCATCCGAAATAAACGGAGAACATTATTGGTGAGACCATTAGCAAACCAGATAAACGGAAACATGATCGTATAAAATACCCGCAAGGGTCCTGCAGATAACAATGTGATTTGTTCCGCTTTACGTACAGCTACCGTCTTGGGCGCCAATGCTCCGAATACAATATGCATGAGTGCAATCAGAATGAACGCTAATACCAAGGATAGGATATGAACGGCTGAATTGCTCCAACCCATGCCGTTGAACCAAGGCATCATAATGGCGGATATCGTTCTTTCGCTGATCCAGCCAAGTCCAATGGACATGATCGATACGCCGAATTGGCATGCGGATATATATCCGTCCAGATTCTTCAGTATGTCCTGCACAAGCTTCGCTTGGCGATTTCCTTCTTCAACCAGAGCGTCTATTCGACTGCCTTTTACTTTCACTAATGCTAATTCTGCTGATACAAAAAAACCATTTAACAAAACAAGAAACAATACCAAGGTTAAACTGATCAAACTCGGTAAGGGGTCACTCAATCGATCTCCTACCCGCCATACAGCATACTATGGCGAATAGGAACACCTCCTTCGGTTATTAAAAATGTGTGGTGCCATCAAGCATAACAGCGTGTTCGGACTACGCATCAACTTCCCAATGGACTCATCTCCTTATCTTATTCCGTCTTGATCATGCTATATAAGTAATTATATAGTACTACGATACACAGTCAAACGCCGTCTTATGACATTAATCCGCGTTGTTACAAGCTTTAATTTGATTCTCACCCTTTAGCACATCTTTTCCGATGAATTGATATATTCTATGAATCAAGTTACGTAAATGTTCATAGAATAGAATAATCTATATATATGTATGAACACAAACCATAGTTTCTGCATCCCTTCAGCACAACTAACCCCCGTTACCTTAGGTAAACGGAGGTTAGGCTACGTATGAACTCGAATTATCTTGCTGTTGGAGGCGGGTTGCCGATTACACCCGGATATTGATACGTAAGCGGCTCATCGAATACCACATAATCAAGATTTACCATGAGCAGAATGATGCGCCGCCCTGTCGACCGTTCGCTGATAATGATATGATCGCGTCCGGCGGCTTCAATGACACCCGTGAACACTTTTGCATTCCACTGGGAATTGTTTTCGTATGTCATGTAAAAGGTTCCTTGTTTCCCCAGGTTCAAACGAAGAATATTCTCGATATAGGATTGCTCGAATTGGGGAGGAGCGGGCATCACGGTACCCCCTTGCGTCATCGGACTCCCGCTTGGTACTTGCGGGGGAACGTTTGCGGTATAACCTGCTGTCCCGCGAGCGGGTATTCCCGGATAACGCACTCCATTCATAAAGTTCACAGGCGGCACACCTTGATTGTACATAAGTATTTTCCTCCTTTAATGTATATATCCCGCAAATGCGGCTGTAACACGTGAATCAGTAGACTCCCGGGCAATCTTCATAGGTTGGTGTGAAGAAACAGTGTGCTTTGAAACGACCTGTGTTTTGTTGATCGTACCAGGTTGCGGGGCAATCTCCCGCTGGACGGAAAAACCATAGCGCGTTGCTAGCCGGCCATATGCGTTCCCCGTTAATTACCCTTTGGGCAAGCCGACGATCTCGATCCCTGGCCCGCTGATAAAAGTAGCCTTTCTGTGTCGCTTCGAATCCCCCCGGGCTCTGGAACACCATATCATTCATATTGCGGACGTTGCGAAAATCAAGGCAGTTGCCTAAAATGCGATTTACACCGACATTCCCTACCATGAGCATGCCCTGCTCGCCTTCCCCTTCTGCCTCTGCGCGTATTAATCTTGCCAGAAGATCCACATCACTCGAATTTGTGCTGATGACTGCCACAGAGTTTCCCCTCGCTTCCTTAAGATCACGTTGTATCGTATGTGCATTCGCCCAGAAATGTGACTGATGATATAAAAAAAATCAAAAAAAAGATCCTGCTGGGTAACAGCAAGGATCTTTAACTCAAGGAAATATTTAAACCGCAGTGACCGAGAACATCAGCCCGCAATAGATCAAGACAACGCTGCCTAGCCCGCTTAAAAGCGCACCTGCCGCAGCTCGGTTCCTCCGAAATCCATGTACCACATTCCAGAGAAGAACCAGTCCAAGACACAAACTGATAATGCCGATCCAGTTCCATGTGAATGTCAGTTCACCAATGGTAAACCCGGGATGGAACCAGACAAAAGTTGCTGCAGGACCGTAAATGGCCAAAGAATCCGTCACTTCATGCGGGGCTGGCTGCTGGTTCATATAACCTGTGAAAACATAAATCAACCAGATCAGAACACTTTCCATTCGAGCCCATGCCACAGGTTGATACAGGGTATCTCGCTGGAGCTTCCGCTTAACAAGAAAGCCGTTTACAAAAGCAAATATAAGCAGCGGCAGAATTAGAATATGCTTTACCAGCAGCGCTTGCCCGTAGGACAATGTCCAGCTGTTCACCGGTTCCGGCGTTACAGCTGTCATTAATACCAAACCTGAACCGATCACTACGATGACACAGGCAACTGCCACGGGGTGAAACCATCTCAGAAACGCCAGCCAGTGTGCCTGATTTGTACTGAACCATCCCGTAAGCAGCAAAGTGCCCGTCCAGACTGCCATTGCTGTGAAATGACCAATGAATGCAAGCTGTCCAACGCCATCAAACAAAGAGGCTGCGTGATTAAACGAAGACATGGCCACAGCTATGCCTAAGAGCGCAATGGGCATAAGCCAGCGCAGTACGGAGCCTGGCTTACGCCGAACGATTACAGTCAGTACCGCCAGCAGGATCGAGATTACGAGAATCCAGGCATAACGCTCGCCTTCGCTGAATTTGAACATAATGCTCTGAAATGACTGCCAGAATCCGAGATCATCCTTAAAAAACATAATGATCTTAAGCAAGGGCATAAATCCAGATACGATGATGATCACCGCCGCTGACGGTCCGAGCCAAGCAGGAACGGAAATGGAGGGTTTCTTGGATTCCGGTACTAGGTACAACACCGACATACCTGCTAACAAGGCATAGGCTAAATAGAGAAATGGCTCACTTAACCAAAAGTAAGACATTATTTTTTCTTCCGCGATGCTTTAATACCAAAATAACTTGCAACAACAGCTACGACCACAACGATGATAATCCACACGATTGTCCCGCTGCCCGGGGAGTCTTCGTTTGTTGCAGATTTCTCCTCCTGCTGGTTCTGATCAGTCGTCTGATCCGTGTTGTCTGCAGTGTTATTATCTGCAGGGGCTGCTTCTTCCTGAGCATTTCCTGTATCTGCAGGCGCATCCTCATTATTGGCAGGGGTTTCGGCTGGTGTCTCTGGGACTGTCTCTGCTTCAGGTGCATCAACCTCAAAGTTGTAAGTACCGTCTACCGGATGTCCATCACCGCCTACGATTTTCCATTCAACGGTGTAAGAACCGCTAGGAAGTGGTGCCGCCAGCGTACCTACCATTTTGTTCTCGGATACGGTGACCTCGGCTACTTCAACTGCTTCGCCTTGTTCGTTCTTGATTTTGATCGTACTCAAATTCTCATCGATATTCTCATTAAATGACACACTGACTTCACTCACATTTTCCGTCAGCTTGGCATCCGCCGGAGGCGTACTGGTTTCCAGCTTTGAATGGGCCCAAGTAGCTGTGGGAAACGCCAATACAAGCAGGAAAACCAAGGTCAGCACAACTGAACTTTTCACATGTTTTAACACAGATATCTCCTCCAAATCAATTACCTCAAATTTAATCTACCTCATCATAACAAAGACATTCTGACAATGCTAATGAGATTATTGTGAACTATACTGCTCTAGCATTTATTGCAAAATAAAAGGAGGCTGTACACCTTGCAGCCTCCCCTGTATATCTCGTTGATTCAATTTGCCCGTGCTCGCTCATACCAATAACCGGGAACGCCTTTTGCCAGTCGCAGCAAGCCTTCAAGGTAATAATAATCTCCCCAGATCATGTAATCATCCGGCCCAATCCCGCCTCGGACGAAATAGGATCCGTGCTTGATCAAGCCTTCCTGATCGCTCTCACCTATAGTAGAATATCGGTTTACAAGAGAGATCATGGACTTCTCGATGGTCTCTGTCAATAGCCCTATATTGTCATCTTCCGCATCAAGATGCTCAAGAATTTCCAGCATGCCGCATATGGCGATCGCGGAAGCAGAGCTGTCGCGTGGCGTGTCCTCTTCTATAGTGACATCAAAGTCCCAATAGGCAACATGATCCTCCGGCAGATGTTCAATGAAGAATCGCGCAGCTCGAATCGCTGTCTCCAAATATTTAGGATCACGAGTATATCGGTAGGATAGTGCAAAACCATAGATTGCCCACGCTTGTCCACGCGACCAGGTGGAGCCATCATGAAATCCTTGATGCGTTCCTCCGGAAATGGGCTTTCCATCCGCAGGGTTGAAATAGAAGGTGTGGTAAGAGGAATCATCCCCGCGCATCAAATAACGGCGGCTTTTATCCGCGTGTGCATTCGCTGCAACCCGATATCGATCATCACCGGTTTGATCGTAAGCCCAATTCAGCAGTGGAATATTCATCATACAATCAATAATGATGCGCCCACCATTCTGCTCATCATCCTTCGGTCCCCACGCCTGGATATACTGGCCTTCTTCCCTCCAGCGCAGCATCAGATGATCTGCTGCTTTAAGAGCAAGCTGTTTACCATCTTCATTCTGATCTACAATCCACGCTGCAAGAGCAGAGGGCAGGTAGAGGAATCCGATGTCATGATGATCCAGCTCCCGCTTCTCCTCAAGCCGCTGCTTATAATCCTCCAAATGGGCCATTGCCGTTTCCTTAAACAAAGGCTCCCTTGTATATTCATAACATAGCCAGATCATCCCCGTATAGAATCCTTCAATCCAATCATGACTGTCCCCCCACTCATAACGCTTCTCTTCCGTAATGTGTGGAAATAGATTTGGGAATTGTTCGATGTTTCTCTTTGTCTTGGCTACTGCATCCATAATTGCTTGCTCCCACATGATCAAATAACCCTCCTAGTCTTTGTTAGCAGCGATCATAACTTTTCTCATGAATGTTGCATCATTGCATTTGATTCGCCAGCCCTCCTCAAATCTCCTTTGCATTCCGAATACTCCACGTAAAAATACAACGCGATCGGAAAAGTGCAAAAACAACTCAATAACCTGTAAATCGCTGAACAAAAAAGTACGCGGAATAACGTATAACAACTTGGCAATTAGCTCGATTATGAACCATAAGAAAGAGCATCCTCCTTAGGGAAGACGCTCTTTTTCCAATCTTTATCTGATCTATTTACTGGCTTCCTATTTATTTGGCGGGGCCTGCTCCGTCTTTTTATTCAGAATGGTTATAACCTTGGACTACGCGCAGATGTGCTCTGGGATGTCTGGCAAATCCATAATACCGAGTGCCCTGAAAACGCAATATTCCTTCGTCTCCTTCCGCGCAGATGCCAAACTCCTCTCCATTCACCACAAATTCCATGCGATCTCCACTTTCAACTTCGAATGTAAGATAATAGGTGGTACGTGTGCGGCTTGACATCGAATCATCTGTTTGTTGAATTTGTTTTATTTCCGTTCGCTTACTTACAATCTTGGAATCAACCGCTAGCAAGGGCTGCCGATTATTCCGACTCCACTGTAGGAATCCCTTTCCGGCCGACAGCAAAATGATTCCGATGACGACGATGAAAAACACGGGCATAACACTGCCGAAAAAATCGAACATCCAAACTGATCCCGATCCCATACGGCTCCCCCCTCCACCTTGTCTTGAAATATGTATATGCTTTATATCGGACAATTTAACTCCTATCATGCGAAAAGTTTATAGAAATTTTGAAGTACTTGTCCTTTTTTGAACAATCGAGTAGGAGGCTGCTCATTAATTGAGTAGCCGACCTCTCACACCACCGTACGTACCGTTCGGTATACGGC
>NZ_LIUT01000001.1:1552395-1602885 GCF_001277345.1 Paenibacillus solani | reverse complement strand
GCTAACAGTTCCTACTGCCAAGCCTGTAGCGGACTTTCACCGCCAAGTTATCGCCCATGCCGGGCGCACCCAAAAAAGCCGATGTCTGTTCTTTGACAGTCATCGGCTTTATGGGGAGCTGGATACCACTTTTGTTCCATTACCCATTCTAATTTCCATGTTAAGCGTGAACCATTCGCAACCATTTCGTTGTTTCGTCTTCCCCTGCCAGTTCATGATCCTGTGGTATTTCTTCCTGCTCGTTCCAGCAAGCCAGGCATTGTTCTTCCGTTTCACATAAACAAGCATCATCGCAATGGTAGCACAAGCGGAGAAAGTTAATAGTCGTTTGATCTGTAAACATGATTATCGTCCCCTTCCAGAACCTTTTGGAATTGTCTTTGATTACATCTTTATAGTAGCATATATAAACGATAAAGTTTGTGATTTATTTCACAAAATTGTGTCTAAAAAGACTTTATCGATCCTAATAACCTCAATCGATAAAGTCCTTGCAGAAATCATCTCCACATTATGCAGCCAATCGGTGCACTTCTTTAAATACCCTGCCAGGTTCTTCCACCATCACTGCTCTTCATAAGACGTGATCGTTTCTTGTCTGTTGTTTCAATTAGCATCCAACCGACCTTCGGAGATGTAAATTGCAGTTTTACCACATTTGGATATTTCGCTAGGTTATTGGTCAACAGCTTGCTCTTAGGGAAGGGTGTCCAAGTTTTCCCCATATCCTTGGAATGATAGACAATGCCATTCACCATTCTAAATCCGTCATGGATCCGGTAAAAAACAGGCTGTATCGTCCCCTTTTCAGGATTACCTGTCATAGGAAAGGATACCAGATTCCATGACTTCCCTGTATCCGTCGTAAAGTACCCCATAAAGCTCGCCTGATCATCTCTTATGCAGCTAACAGGGATATAGACTTCTTTACCGTTACTGCCATTTCCGAGGAACTTAGGGGCTCCGGCGAATACCGATCCACATTGGTCTAACCGTTTACTTTTAAATACTTGTCCAGAAGACTTCCACTTCTGACCACCGTCACGAGTAATATATAATTTGGAATATTGCATTTCTCGAATCGTCGCAAAACCGACGAGCGGGTCCGTAAAGGTTAAACCAATGATTGAACCTGTTCGTGGGATTACGCTGCCTGGAATTCGAGAAGGCGGATATTCGGTATTCTGCATGATCTCGTCCCAAATTTCTCCATTGTTGCTGGTATGAAATAGCGTTTTCTCTTCTGCGCCAGGTGATAAATCTCCCTTCGCCATAATCCAGCCTTGTTGGGATGATACAAAAGACATCGCTGAGATAATACCTGTTTTGGGCAACGAAGACAGCTTCCAGGTATCTCCACCATTCGTCGTATTGAGCAATATCGTCTCGGCAGATCTCTGTTTGTTGCGAATGATCCAGCCATGATTTTTATCCGTAAACACGATATCTTTTCCATACTCGAGCTTATCAACAAACTGAACGTTGGAAGAAGGCGAAATATCAACCCACGTCTCCCCGTAGTCCTCGGTTATATATAGACGCAGTGCGGTATCCGTTATCCCCCATGCAATTCCTGTCGATTCGCTTAAGAGATGGAAATCCGTCAACCGTGTATGTATCTGATACTTACTTTTTTCTTCAGGTGCTTTCATGGCTGTTTCGGGCGTTACAATTGTTATTGTCTGACCTTCTTCTACATCTTCAACCGTTTCGGGAGGGGCTTCTGCTGGAGCCGTCTGCTGTTGTTTTATCGGTTCTGAAGTACAGGCAGCTAATATCAGTGTCAGCATCATTAGCATACCGAGCCAGAATATAAAACGACTTGATCTCAAGAATTCTTCCTCCTCATCATCATTTCAACATCAGCTGTACAATTACTATTTCGACATTATACCACATTCCATCTAACTGATTTGTAAAGAACCGACTTGTAGAATTTACAATAATGTATCTTTTTTGCTGGTTTTATTTATTTATGCATAAGGAGGATACCATCATGGAAACCTTTGAGATGTGAATGATTAGCTAGTTATTAAAAATGTTGGAGGTGAAATTACGTGGCTAAACCCGATAATCGCAAAGACAATGTAGAGCATTTGCAACAAGCTGTTCATAACACCATTGAAAACTACCGCGAAGCCGAGGATTATCTCGAAGAGTTCGGAGATGAGATTCCTGCAAGTGAGAAGGAAGAAATTCAAGATCGCAACGCTCGTCGCGAACACAGTATTTCCGGCTTCCGGGAAGAAATCAAAGACGAGGCAGCTCATCAGCAAGGAGAGTAATTCACGGATGACAAAATAACAGGGAGGAGCTTATGAAGCTCCTCCCTGTTATTTTGTCATATGAGAGCAGTGCCCCCATTATGGACTCTGTCTGACTATGACGCCTACATAATCCTTTAATTCCTGGGGCGCATCCGTAATAAAGTGCCTGATTGCCTTTACCCTTGATTCCAATTCCATCGTATCGTTCGAGCCTAGCTGCACAACCGATGAAGATGCCGTCGCTGTAACATCCAGGCATTCCACATGAATCGTTTTATATTCATTTATAATGTCTAATTCTACTTCTGATGGCAGTTGCCATCCAGGTATGAATCTTGAAAATATCGAGTAGTCCTCATAATTACCTTCGTCTTCAAAAAAAACCGGAACTTGACGTTGAACCGCCAATGCTCGCGTATAGGCATCGATATGTCCCGATTCACCACAAATGCATGCCGAACTATTTGAGATATTGATGATATATACATTATCAACGAGTACATGGCGTTTCATGATGCGGTACCCGGAGATAATGGAACGAGCGGAGTAGTCAGAAGAGATTCAGCAGGAGTGTCATAGATGGAGCTACTATTAATGACCCGGGTATCTCCGATCAACAGCACGGATGAGCTTGAGATTGCGGTGATACGGATTGATCCCACCCGGAGCTCTTTATTAATGACCGTCATTTTCATTAGTAATCCTCTTTTCTTGTTGCAATTGATATAGGTGCTGTTCAACTGCCTTTTCGATTTCTCTTTTCATTTGATTGGCGATCGTTTGCTCAACTTCTACGGGATTCATTGCTGAACTGTTATTGTGGTATTGCTGTAAGTAAACGTTGATGCGATCTCCTAGTTGTTTTCGGATATCTTCGATCATCACAGCAGCATACGGATCTCCAAGTACATGATTGGACTGGGGGATCATTCGCTCGATCTGCGCCGGTACTGCATGTTCCAGGTGGCGAGAGACCTGCTGATGTATATTCGAGTACAACTCTCTTTCTGCGGTTTCAGTCTGGAGTTGTTCTACCGACTGGCCATTGACGGTGATATTCTCCAACGGCTTGCCATCCGAAGGTGTCAGTCCGATGTTTAAGGTCCCTTCCAATTTTTCAATTTTCAATAAATCAAAATTATATTCGACGTGATCCGTCGTCTTTTGATTGCCTTGCTGTAATTGATTTATTTCATTACGCATTTCTTTTAGCATTTGTTCCATTCTGGTAAGCTGCTCTGATTGGGATTGAAGGCAACAAAACAATTGCTGGATATGATGCTGATACATAGAATCCCCCCTCGCTCCCTAATGATTGTATGCGTATGATATGAACCTCATTCTGGTTGATATAGACCTTCAATGGGCGCGGGTAGCGGCACCAGAGGTGCCGTATTATTCGGGGGTTCAAATTCTGGAGCAGGGCCCGTAAAACCACCTGTGTTATATATATTGGATAAAGCGCGGATCTCGCCTGCGGTCCCAATCTGAAGTACCGATGAGTTGGTCACCGCGTTAATCCTAAGCTGCTGTATATTAATGCATTGATGTACCGTAAGATTCAATGTGACTCACAACCTTAATTAAGCATTAGGCGAATCAATAAGATCCGGATCCAAAGTATTCGTACTGCTGGCTTGGTTGTTTGTTATATTCGTACCAATACTGTCTCCGGTGGTGAACGAGTTGGCGCCAGAATAAGCTTTTGAAGTGCTGTTTAAATCGATTACTCCTGTATTTCCAACCAATACCGTAGAACTGGGGCCCACGTTTACGATTTTCATATTTCCAATAATTGAAACCACAATTCCACCTCTTCATTTAAAATCTCCGCTTGGTTATATCCTATGTAGTCGAATGCCCAGATGTCACTTTAATATTCCTTCGCCCATACAATGGATGCATAGAAGGTAGGAGGGATTATCGTGAGCTCAAGATCCAAAAAGCCAGACTGGTTGACACAGGATTCTTTCTTTAACAACAATTCCTTTCCATTTAAAGACCTGAATCACCTTAATGAGGACTATCAACTGGATCCAACGATCATTGAGGATTATGTCAAAGATACGATACGACGAGCGTCAGCCGGAAATGAAATTCTGCCTGACCCGAACACACTTCGCTATGAAACGTTAGATACTCATAACTTTCTTGTTGTGAAGTGTTATGTACCCAAACGCATCCATCCGGAAAATTTATGGATTCAGCTGAACCGAACGCGGATCAAAATCAATGGCTTGCCAAAAGAACAACATCAAACCATATTATTACCCGTACCGATTTTGCCAGCGCAAGCCATTGCAACCTATAGACAGCCTACACTTCAAATTAAAATGCCAAAAATGTCGCCTGGCAAGCTTCATGATATTAATATTCGTTTCTTGTGATATCAGACCAATATTAACAAGGACATCAACCAGAAGCGCCATTCATATCAACCTGCATGCAACGGATCGAATGTTGTATGCAGGAAATATTGACTCAAATCTGAGTTACTATCTACATGTTAAAGGTTGCGATATTAAAAAAAGAGGCTCCCCCCTCATTTAGACCTTTTTAGTAGTTTCTATGTGAGTGGTTGGGTTGCGTAGACTGGAATGGGAGTAGATATGGATAAAGGTTTTTCTGTTGTGAATTTTTCATATGTTGAAATAATCATGTTGTTTACAAATAGATATTCCTTTATGCTAGCGATAAATTGAATTCTCTAAACGAAAACAACGCTACCTAACGGAACAATCTAAACATAACAACGAATAGGCAAGTCAAACAGGTGACGAATCGTCCCCTCCTGACTTGCCTATTCGTTGGATTTGCCAGTCTTATTATTAACCTTTGACGGCTCCTTCTGTCAGACCTTTCTGAATATACTTTGAAATGAACAGATAGACAATCAGTACAGGTATAACGGTCAACGCTACTGCCGTAGCCATCAAACCAAAGTCAGTTCCATACTGAGAGCTGATCTCATTCAGTAATGCCACGATCGGTCGTACGTTCTCTTTGTTAACGAAAATCAACGCGGAGAACAAGTCGTTGTATGACCACATAAACACAAAGATACTTGCCGAGGCGAACACCGGCTGCGAGATGGGCACAAAGATCTTCACAAACATCTGCCAGCGGTTACAACCATCCATAAACGCTGCTTCTTCCAGTTCTTTCGGAATGGTGGACATATAACCTGCAATAACCAAGGTCGCAAATGTTAGGTTCCCTGCAGTCTGAGGAAAGATCAGACCCCAATACGTATTAACCATGCTGGTTTTAATGAGAATTTCATAAACCGGAACTACTGTAGCAAAAGCCGGAATCAGCAAGGTTGCATACAGGATGGAATAGATCGTTCTTCTGCCTCTAAAATTGAATCTGGAGAGCACGTAAGCTGCAAGTCCTCCAAGCAATAATACCAAGAACACAGTACCAAAGGACATCACCAAACTATTGATATAACTTCGTCCAATGTTGATGCGGTCAAATGCATTTACATAATTCGAAAATACCGGTTCCCATGCAATGCCAAATGAATTGTTCATGACATCACGAGAAACCTTAAACGAATTGTTCACAATCCAAAACATAGGATAGATGGTTGTTAAGGACCACGCTGTCAAAATCACGTACATCAACGTGGTGCCTAAACTAAACCGACTTTTCCTAACGCGCTGAGTTTTGTGTTCAACGACGATGGTTGGCTCCATAACAGTACACCCCTATAATGCTTAGTATGTAATCTCGTCTTTTTTCAATAAACGATTGGCAAACATTGCAAGCAGTACACCAAAGACTACCATATATATTGCAACCGTTGATCCATATCCAAAGTTCTGATCCACCATAGCTTTTTTGTACATATACGTACCCAATACTTCCGTACCATTCTGGCCGTTCGTGAGCAGCCACACGAAATCAAATACCTTCATTGTACCTGTAATCGCCAGGGTAATAACAACTTTGACATCGCTCATAATCAGCGGAATAGTAAGCATCGTTGTTTTCTTGAACCCTGTGATTCCTTCCAATTTGGCTGCTTCATAATAATCTTGAGGGATCTTGGACATAGCCGTTATGAACAAGACGAAATAGAAGCCCACATAGTGCCAAACCGTTGGAATCGATACCGCTTTAAGAGCATTTTTCGCATCGAGCCACAGAACTTTCTCTATATTGAAGCTTGCGAGCAAATTGTTCAACAGACCGAAGTTGTAGTTGTAGAACAGCACAAACAACAAGGATATAGCTGTTCCTGAAATAACAACCGGGAAGAAAAATACCGTTCGATAAAAACCTTTTAACTTTGAAATGTTATCCACCATGACGGCGAGCACAAGCGCGATTCCTACCTGGAACACGATAACATATAACATAATTTCTAGTGTATGCAGCGTTGCAGCTCCCAACAGCTTATCCGTAAAGAGTCTCTCATAGTTAGCCCATCCCACAAACTTTTTGTCAAAAAATCCTGTGGTGCGATAAAAACTCAAATACAAGCTTTTAAAGAATGGATAATATAAAAAGACTGTCATGATGGCGGCTGTGGGTAATAAAAACAGCAATATATACTTGCGATCACCCTTCATATTAATCACCCTTGATGTTTATTTTATCGTCCATGTCTAAATGACTACGCCGCCCGAAAGGAAGCTGAAGGGCGGCGTACGTCACTTTTAATCTACGGTTACTGATGAAAACTATTTTTTATTATCGTCCTCAGTTTTCTTCGCTTCTTCGACTGCTTGTGTAGGAGTTTTCTTACCTTCCACTACAGGCTGAACACTTGCACGAAGATTACCAAATGTTTCCTGCGAAACTTTGCTGTCAACCGGTGCAACGATGGCATCTGCTTTAGCTGCCATAGCGAAACCGTCAAGAGCTACTTGCGCCAATCCTGTCACTTCTACGTCAGCTGCAGGTGTACCACCATTAGCAGAAGCGATCTTTTGGATCGAAGCCGGGGAAGTCAGATGTTTCAATAATGCGACAGCAGCATCTTTCTTGCCTGTATCGTCATAAGTAGCTTTGGAAAGATAGAATCCGGAACCGAATCCACCAATGATTTCGTTACCTGTACCTGCGCCGCCAGGAACCGTAGGGAACGGAACAACCGTGGAGTTGTCACGAGTATCTTCGTTCCAACCACCTACTGCCCAAGATCCTTCGAGCGTCATCGCAGCCAGTCCTTCGCTGTAGTAGTTACCGGACATGCTGAGATCAATTGTTGCTGCATCTTTAGGGAATGCACCTAGATCATAAAGCTCTTTCATAGCGCTGTAAGCTTTTTCCCAGTTTGGATCAATGCCATCAAGAAGACCTTTGCTCTGGCCTGCCTGACCTGCGGCAGACAAGATTGCATGCTCGATCAGGTAGTGGGATTGGTCAAATGGTACGGACAAAGGAATGATACCCTTAGCAGAGAGCGTTTTCACAGCTGTGGTCAGCTTATCCCAGTCTGTTGGAAGCTCAAGACCATTCTCTTCGAAGATCTTTTTGTTAACGAACAAACCTTCATAGAAGCCAGTTAATGGAGCAGCATAGATATTGCCATCTTTTTGCTTGGCAAGCTCAAGCGCATCTGGAATAAATCCATTTTTCCAATCAGCATCACCATCAAGAATTTCGTTCAATGGTACAACTTTACCAGCATTTACGAAGCCTTCAGCATCAGCACCGATGAAGTAGAACAGCAAGTCGGGCTCATTGCCGCTGTTCATGTCCGTGTTGACTTTGGTTCTGAAACCATCATCGTTTGCAGACAGGGTATCGTTATCAATTTTTACATTCGGATGAGCTGCAGTGAACTCATCAAGAACGGATTGGAACGCTTCACGAGCCGCGTCAGTTCCGCCGAATGTCGAGAACACACGGAGTGTAGTCGGAGGGAAATCTTTTTCCTCTTCTGGTTGAGCCGTTTCGGTTGGCTTTGTTTCTCCTCCTGGAGCAGGCTCAGATGTGCCGCTTTTACCACCACCGCATGCCGCAAGCAGCATGGAAAGCAGCAACATGACACTCATGAGTAACATGGAAGTTCTTTTCATTTGTAATCCCCCTAAGTATTTTTTAGAACCTATGTAAATCTTGCTGTCTACCAAAATTTTATTCCAACCCCTACTGGTTTCAAAGGGGGACATTCATATTTGAGGGGGGTAAATTCCTCCAAGCTACTTACTATATGCCCATTTCAACCAGTAAATACCAAAATGATTGCCGGGAGAACTGAATAAAGGGTAAAGTGCGAAATGGCTAAGCAAGACGGATCAATTTTTCTATTGTGAATTTTTCATATGATGAATTAAGCTAATATGTAATCTCTCCTTTCCTTAAACAAGCAAGGCCCATCCATGGCAATATGGATGGGCCTTGCTCTTCAACTTATATCACTCTCTTATTATCAGTGCTAGACTAAAATCCGGCTCGGTCCATGCTTCTTCAAGAATTAAAAAATTGCGACGGGTTGTTACGAACCGGATCTATAAATTCATCATAACGGCCGCCAGTATAGGATTCGATCACTTTGCGCCAAAAGGCTTGGGCGGGTATATTGTTGCTTACTTGGGTAACCTTCCAACGTCCCTGGTATAAATCGAATAAACAGGTAGCTGCCCAAGTTCCCAAGCCCGTTCGCCGATATTTCCGCATTACGAAAAATTCCGTCATATAATAATCGGCTTCCCCTGTTTTCTCCATCTTTTCGATCAATGCAAAGCCTGCTGGCCGATGATCAAATGTAATTAAATGAGGGTATTTTCGTTCCCGTTTTTTCCAGAATTCATCCAGATCGGGATATGGTAAAAACAAGCCCTGATCAGTTACCGATATATCGAGGTACTCGGTAAAATCATAGAGATACAACTGCATGAGATTTACGATTACAGCTTGCTTTCTCTTGGGAACAAGTTCAATTCCCATACGTTTTGATGCGTCTAAGATCATGCTGCCGCCTCCCTCGGTGACATCCATTAGCGAATCGAGTGTTGTGCATGCAAGTTACAGTTTCTCAGCATGCAGGCACGATGGTCATTTCATATGTTACACTAGAATATAATTATGCCGATCATGACAATCATTGAGGTGAAACATGAATATACAAAAAGATATAGACCGTACAAGACTCGATGAAAAATCACCATCCATGCCATGGTTCGTACAACAATTTATTGACTATAAGCTTCCGGATCTCTCTCCCTCAACACTCCTTGAATATGTAAGAGATTATGAGACATTCTTTAATTGGCTCCGCTCGGAGGGTTTATCGCAAGCTGCCTCAAACCGTGAAGTGTCATTGTTGGAGCTGGAAACACTGCGCATGGAGAGTATCACCAGCTATAGATTGTATCTTACGACGCGGCGCGAAGGGACTAACTCCAGAATTACGGTATCCCGCAAACTGTCTTCGCTGCGCTCCTTATTTCATTATTTAAGCCAAATTGCGGAAGATGAAGACTTTTATCCGCTTCTGAAGCGCAATATTATGGCCAAAGTAGAAATCAAGCGAATTCATAAACCCAAGGATACGGCAGCCAAATTAAAAGGAAAAATACTGGAAGAGGATGAACTCCAGGACTTTATTGCTTACATCCACGAAGGATACGCGCTTGATGTGGAGAAGAATAAACAGGCGCTCTATGCACATGAGCAAAATAAAGTCCGAGATGCCTGCATCGCCAGTCTTATACTAAACTCGGGTCTCCGCGTATCCGAGGTAGTCAATTTGAATCTTGCAGATATCGACCTTAACAACAAAATGCTGCATGTATACCGTAAGGGAAACAATGACGAAACCTTCAAGACCCCCGTCTACTTTCGAGCGCAAGCCAAAGACGATCTGGAATATTACATGCAGATTCGGCAGGCTCGCTATAAGGTACCAAAAAAAGAAAAGGCTCTCTTCGTCGCGCTGCGAAACGGTCAAAGCGAAGGGCAGCGAATGACCAAACGGGCGATTCAGGCAATGATCATCAAGTATGCCAAACGTTTCGGCAAACCTTCCCTGACCGTACATAAGCTGCGCCACTCATTCGCAACCGATTACTACCTGCAGAACGATATATACAAAACCAAGGAACAATTGGGTCACGCTTCGACCGAAACGACGGAAGTCTATGCCCATTTGACGGACAAAACCATGTCCCAAGCCATTGAACGTCGTGCCGATGAATGAGTCTGAAAATGCTATCTATAATGACAGCAGCAGCGAAGTGATTCGTTCCGTGTCATTCCAGGTAAACAAGGGAACCGCTGTCCGCAGCTGTATGGGATGCAGGGCAGACGGTTCCTTTAACATGTCTGGACGTACCACAAGCCCTCTGATTTCCTCGACTTGATCCACTAGCTCGATATCCTCGGGTCCACGCAGCAGTACGAGCTTCGGATATGGCTGCATCTTATAGCCTTCGACGAGCACCAGATCATAGTCACTGTATAACTGGATCAAAGACGCCAGCTCCATCTCCGCTTCCCGCAGAATCGCTGTCCGTCCAGGTGAAGCG
This sequence comes from Paenibacillus solani, assembly GCF_001277345.1. Classification (GTDB taxonomy): domain Bacteria; phylum Bacillota; class Bacilli; order Paenibacillales; family Paenibacillaceae; genus Paenibacillus_AQ; species Paenibacillus_AQ solani. The sequence goes on along the minus strand of NZ_LIUT01000001.1, from coordinate 1,592,132 downwards.
ATGGCGATCCCCTCCGCGCCCGCTTCACGAAATTTGTACGTATCTGTTCCTTCATGATCCATCTCAAACCCGTGCCTATCATGTTTGATAACCGCAATCCGAAGCCCTTGCTGTTTCAACAAGGGGATCAGTGCGGTAATCAACGTGGTCTTGCCGCTATTCTTATACCCGCAGAACTGAATGATCTTCATGTCCAGGCCCCAGGCAGCACAAGCACCTGCACGTTCTGACCTTTGACAGCTCCTCGAAGCTCCGGCGGGGTCACAATCAAGCAATCGCTGTCTTTAATTGTAATCATTACACTTGATTCATCAAGAGATGCAGGTGTAGCTACAAGTTTACCATTTTGAATGTCGAGGCTCCCTCTGACATAACGAGTGAAGTTATTCACCTTAGAATAATCAGCACCTAGCTCTGCCGTCCATTCTGTTAAATATAGCTGTTCCATCCCGAGCATCTTTCGAATGGCAGGTCTGACGAACAGCAAAAATCCTACAAAACAGGCCCCGGGATTGCCCGATAACGCGAAGAGCAGCTTCCCCTCTTTGACCGCAGCCGTTGTGACACTGCCCGGGCGCATCGTTACTTTATTAAACAGCATGTCCAGTTCGCCGGATGTCACCAATTCTCCCATAATATCGTAATCGCCAACAGAGACGCCGCCTGTTGTGACGACTATATCATAGAGCTGCAGTGCTTCCTCCACCTTCTCCCGGGCAAGCTGTACGTCATCCGGTATTGCCTCCATAATCATTGGTATTCCGCCAGCTTCCCGGATTTGGGATGCCAGCATGTAGGTATTGCTGTTCCGGATCTTGCCGGGTTCAAGCGGCTCGGTAATGTCCAATAATTCGGTTCCCGTTGAGAAGATACCTACCACAGGCTGGCGATATACTTTTACTGTATGTATACCGAACGTTGCCAGAACTGAGATTTCTCCCGGTCCAATTACAGTTCCGCGGCGAAGAATCAAATCGCCTTCCTGCAGCTCGAAGCCGAGCGGCGTAATATTTTTTCCTTTCTCGATCGGTTTCTTCAAGCCGACATAGGACCTGCCATTCTCAGTACGAAGTTCCGTTGCTTCGAGCATAACGACGGCGTCTGCACCTTCAGGTACTTGGGCACCTGTCATGATGCGAGAAGCCTTTCCCTGCTCAATCGGGATGGACGATACATACCCGCAAGGAATATGGTCGACAACTTCCAGCCAGATCGGCTTTCCCGGATCGCATGCTGCGGTGTCTATTGACCGCACAGCATAACCATCCATACCCGAACGTGCAAAAGCCGGGAACGGATGGGGGGCAATGACATCTGAAGCCAGTACCCGACCATCACTATCCTGCAGCGGAATAGACTCCTCATGAACACGTTCTACGTACGATATAGACAACGTTTGTGCATCTGAAACTTGTAATGCTCGTCTGTTAAATGTATCACGGCGGCTCTGAGCCGAAATCGGATCTCTATCTTTCACAGCAAGTCCTCTCCTTATGACAAAATGCTTTTGACATTCTTACTGTACTACATTCTGGTTGAACGTTAAACTGGGCTTTCGCTTCCTTCACTTTCCTTGGGGACTATAATAAACAGCAGGGTAACCGCCCTCCGCGGATCAATTCATTCGGCAAAAAAAGCGTACGGCTCCAAAACCGTACGCTTTGCTCTCTGTTCTTCGTCTACCTTCGTCCTCTGCGGGTTATTTTCCCGGAACCCCTTCGAGTTTTCGGCTTGGTGTATGATTTCTTTGGAGAATCAAACAATCCGCCGCCACTCTCTCCACGCTTGATGGTGCCGCGGTCCCCACTGGGAGCCGGATTGCGTTGAAATAGGCCTCCGCCCTTGCCAACTGAATCCTGGCCACGCCTCGTAATCTTGCCGCTTCGATCCACCGTCAGCGGCGGGGCAACCTTTTTATCACGGCTTGTGGGCTTTTTGTAGGTACCCTGAGCCGGTTTGTATACATCTTTACTCGTATAACCCCTGTAGCTGCCCCCACCCATTGAATCAAATAAGTTTCCAATCAAGACGGCTGTTAAATAGCCCTGCAGAAAACTGGAGTCATAGTTGCGCTGAACATACTCCTTGGAGTCAATTTCAATCAGTGTATCCGCAGGCTTCTGCGGGTCTTGCTGCAAATGATAATAATCATCTCCATATACCAAGAACATCCGCTCGACATTCTCCGGAGACGATTGGTCAGGCGTTTGAGCCGCCATTAATTCGCCTGCAACTTCGGGAACACCTTTACCCTCCGCCCGATAAACATAGGAGGTCGCATTGCCGTCCCGGTTAACGGATTCAAGCGGATACGTATCTTTAATATTCGGAGCGCCGCATCCACTCAATAACGATACGAATAGACTCAGTACCAGTATGATTTTGATTGATAAAAAAGAGCGTTCCTTCATGCCACCACTCCTAAGTCGCCCGGATAACTCGAACGTCCCCCGGTATCACTTTCTCGCCTTCATATAACATAAACCGTCCATTCTGCCATTCGATCCGCAGCAGCTTGTAATCATCTGTTTGATACTGCCATACATGCTGCTCGCCACCTTGGGTAAAGGCCGTGCGGCCGGTTATTGAGACATGCCCGCCATATTCCTCCTCCAAATGAAATACATGATCGTCCAGCTCAAGGATGGATGGTACCTCATCCAGAGAATCCAGCCTGCCGTCGATTGGAGTATATAATGCGTATTGAATGTTTTCTCGCTCTTCGATATGAAGATACGCAATGGTGCTTCCATCCTGAAGCGTCAAGACTACCGCATTGCGACCGCGATTATGTACACGGCCCGTCACTTCATAAGTAACCAAAGACACTTCGCATATATCGCCGGGAGCCAGCTGGAGCATGCTTTTCTCTACTTTAGGTGGCTCGGGTTTGCTAAACAAATTGCTGATTCTTTTCCACATACTCATCTTTCCTGTCCCCTATCTTCATTATGCGTTCTATAGGCAAGCGGTAATAATTAACGCTCCGACTACGTGCAGCGAGCCTGCGAACAGTCCGTAGCCTGTCTTGCCTTCGCGGGTTCCTTTATCCAGATTCAGCTTCCCGAAATTTCGCAGCATCAGCTCCGTCAGTGCCTCAAGAGCGAGCAATATGATGAATGAAACGACAGACACCACAATCGCTTCAAGCAGATGATACGAAGTACTGATCGACACGGATAAAATATAACCTTGAGCGAACAGCTTAAGAATCAGTCTCGTGGTGACTGCCATATTTCCCGCTTTAACTTCCTCGAGATCGTTATATTTGGTAAAGAGGGAATCCACAAACATCAGAACAAACAACAGCAATCCCCCGACAGCTGTCCATAGTAAAACACGTAAGATCATATCAAAATCCATCTTCTTAAGCCTCCACATTCAACATTCAAACTTTACTCATATCCTGTTGTTCCAATAGAAGCCAGACCCGAAATTGTTCCTGGACGTTTCCATGATGTTCCTTATCAAACAAAAGCGAAGGAGATGCACAGCTTGATACAAACCTGCTGCTTTCTCCCTCGCCTATCAAACCGATGTGCCTGTCAGATCTTGAAAAACATTACTTGTTTTCGTATTGCTTCATCAAAGCTGCTAGCTCATCTTCAACCACTTTGTCTTTCCCGAGATTTTCGAACTCTTCATCAAGGGATTTTTCCCCCGTCGACATCTCATTGCTTGCCTCAGCGCGTGCTTCCATAGCCAGCATCTTCTCTTCCATCCGCTTTAATCCGGCGGAAGCGGTATCGGATCCAAAGCCGCTCATCGCTTTGTTGATTTCGGTCTGTGCTTTAGCTGCATTATAGCGAGCAACCAGAGTCTCGCGTTTATTCTTCATCGCTGTGAGCTGCTTGCGCATTTCTTCCAGCTTGCTGCGAAGATTATCAGCTGCCAGTTTATTCTGGTCATAGCTGGCTTTGTATTCATCACGTTTTGCTTCAGCAGCCTTCTTCTCTTCCAATGCACGGCGGGCAAGATCAACATTTTGCGCTTGAGCAGCTGTGTGTGCTTGCTGCATACGTTTCTCCACCAGTGCTTCCTGCTCTTCGTAGAGAGCCTTAAAGCGCTTCTCGATGGCAATTTGGGAAGCTACAGCCTTCTCAGCATCCTCGAGATCCTCGGTCATATCCCGAATGTATTGATCCGTCATTTTAATTGGGTCTTCGGCCTTGTCGATAATGGCGTTAATGTTGGACATGGTTAAATCGCGCAGTCTTTTAAATATGGACATCGTTCTCTTCCTCTCGCTTTCACTATTAATTGCGGTTTATAAAATATATTTACGTTACATGATCCAATACGGTTTCATTTTTTTTAATAACCTCGTTCATACGGCTTAGGTACCTTCTGTTCCCCATCAAGAGCTTTGGAAGCATGTACAGCCCAATACGGATCACGCAGCATGCCCCTGCCAATCGCAACCATATCTGCCTTGCCTGACAAAATCACCTCTTGAGCTTCATGGTAATCGTCCAGCAGTCCGACAGCAATAACAGGTACCTTAAGCAGCTGTTTGAACTCTGCGGCCAGATCCACCTGATATCCGGGCTTTGCTTCAGGCCCGCCGTTTGAGCCAACCTGCCCTTCTCCACCAGAGGAGATATGAAAAATATCTACACCGGCATCCCGATATCGTTTGCAAACCTCCGCACAGTATTGAACGTCATAACCACCGTCCACATATTCTTTGGCAGATACACGCATGATGATTGGCATGCCTTCCGGCAGCACTTCCTTCACGGCTTGAACAACCCGCTCGCCAAACAGGGGCAGGTCTTGGCCATATTCATCGCTGCGTTGGTTTGTTAAAGGCGAATGGAACTGATGAATTAAGTAGCCATGAGCGCCATGAATCTCCACTGTGTCAAATCCGGCTTCTACCGCGCGGCGCGCACCTTCCCTGAAGGCATGAATGAGCTCTTCCACTTCGGGACCTGAAAGCGCCCTCGGCATTTTGTAATGAGAGCTGAACGGAATCGGTGAAGGGGATACCGAGGGCTCTGCATCCTGAGCTTTTCTCCCGGCATGTCCAAGCTGGATGCCAATCTTCGTTCCATATGCATGTACACTTTCCACAATACGGCGATATGCCGGGATTTGATTGTCGTCCCATATCCCCGTATCCTTATTCGTTATGCGCCCGTCAGGGTGAACGCCTGTCATCTCTACAATAATTAAGCCGGTACCTCCTACGGCACGGCTGACATAATGGACAAAATGCCAATCATTCGGAACCCCGTCCTCAGCTTTCACGGAATATTGACACATCGGTGGCATAACAATCCGGTTCTTGAGAGTCAAATTCTTGAAATTGTAAGGTGTAAACAAGTCAGCCAAGCGATTATCTCCTTCCATATCCAAATGATCCAGATGTAATAAAATCCGTTACGGGTTATTATACACCTTTCCAAGGAAAAACTAAAAATCATTGCCCTCCCAGATTGAGGATAATTAATGGTTCAGTGGGGTATACCATACTAAAATGCGAAAGGGGCTGATCGTGATGTTCAATCGATTCCGCACAGGAAGCTGCTTTCTGTGGATCATGTTGTTCTTTCTCATAATGCCGGGCATGCCAGCAAACGCATCCGATCTACATAACTTAGCAGGTCAACCACATGATGCCTCTGCCTCCGTTATCTCGGAAGCAGATCAACTCAGGGATCTGTCCAAACATAACCATGACCGGTCAAGCCGGAAGCCGCCAAGCTTAAGCCAATTACTGAAAAAATACCCCGATACCTTTCGTTCTAGCGGACCCAGGATCAAACAGGTGGCTCTCACCTTTGATGATGTTCCCGACCCGCGGTTTACCGGCAAGGTATTGGATATCCTCAAGCAGCATCAAGTAAAAGCAACCTTTTTTGCCGTTGGAGAACGGGCCAAGAAACACCCCGATCTGATGAAGCGAATCCATAAGGAAGGCCATGCCATTGGTAATCACTCTTATAACCATGCACAACTGAATAAGCTGAGTTTCGAGAAATTTAAAGGTCAAATCGAACGTACCGACACCATTTTGAAATCTTTGACAGGGGTCAATCCTCGCTTAATCCGTCCACCCTATGGGGATATTAATGAAGAACAACTTCAATGGGCGCGAAAAAACGGCTACAAAGTTGTCAACTGGAATGTCGACTCCCTCGATTGGAAAGGGCTCAAAAAGGAAGAGGTCAAACATAACATTTTGTCAGCGGCCGGACCTGGCTCCATTGTGCTCCAGCATGCTGGAGGCGGCGTAGGCTCCGATTTAACGGGGACGATTGAAGCACTGCCAGATATCATTTCCGAGCTGCAGAGGAAAGGGTTCAGCCTGGTAACACTGCCGGATATGCTGGGTGTTTCTGAGTCTCGTTAGTGTGAAATAGAAAAGACGGCCAGCAAGGAGCAAACTCCACGCTAGCCGTCTATATGAATTATGGTTGATACGGATTAATCGATGATATACAATTTGATATCCTGAATACCAAATTGCTTCACAGATGCTTGGGAGCCAGGGATATAAATATCAATTCTATTCCCTTTAATGGCGCTCCCAATATCGCGAGCCTCTGCCACAAATGCTTTCTTCGGCAATCCTCGGTGCTCATGACCGGTTACCAGCACCTTTGTGCCCAGCGGGATGACCTTGGGATCTACGGCAATGGTGCCAAGCTCCAGTGAGTTACCCAAGTAATCGACAGCTCCCCATTTACCGTTCTCGCTGGCAGCGGATGAATAGGCAGTAGCTTTAACCGAAACCGTTTTGCTGTAATTGAATGTCTTGCCCCAAGCTTCTACCACCTTGTTTTGTGGGATCACATTCAGGCTAGGTGTAAAAGCAGTGGTTCCTGAGGTGATAGGTGCGGCTGATGCCGTTGAATTTATCGATACCAAACCGGGAATGGTAATTTTGAGACCCGGATAGATATTTGTCGCTTTAATTGAGGGATTAGCCTTCATCAGCTTGTCCAAGTTAACGCCATACTGTTTGGATAAGCGATAAAAGGTGTCACCATTCTTGGCGGTATGCAGGGAGCTTGCATGAGCTGTCATGCCTCCACCAGCGAAAGTCAGACCAAGTGCCACCGCTGTTATGGTCAACCATTTTGCTGTTTTTCCCGCGCGCTTAAGGGTTTGATGATGTTCACGATTTCTTGTCCAGGATTTCATTTGTTGTAACATCTAAGATGCCTCCTTATATGTACATGGATGATTCGGATGAATGTCGTATGTCAACGAACATGAATATATCACAATTTTGTAACCTTTACTGCAAGCAATTGTTACCAACAGCCAATGCAAAAAGCGTCTAAACCTGATAACACTAAGGTTTAGACGCTTTTTTATCTGCTTCAATGCATGTATAAAAGTTACGATTACAAAACTTTACTCAGAAATTCCCGGGTACGCGGATGAGTCGTGTTGCCAAATAATTGCTCCGGCGTCCCCTCCTCTACGATGTTGCCCCCGTCCATAAACAGAATTCGATCACCAACTTCACGAGCAAATCCCATCTCGTGAGTCACGATAACCATCGTCATCCCGCCTTCAGCGAGTTTCTTCATTACTTCCAGCACCTCGCCTACCATCTCGGGATCAAGCGCGGAAGTCGGTTCATCAAACAGCATAACATGAGGACGCATTGCAAGCGCCCGAGCGATAGCTATTCTTTGCTTCTGTCCGCCGGACAGATGAGACGGATAAGCATCCTTCTTCTCCAACAGTCCAACCGATTTCAACAATTCATCGGCATCAGCTTCTGCTTCCTTAGCCTGCATTCCTTTTACCTGAATAGGAGCCAGAGTTATATTATCAATCACCTTTTTGTGGGGAAACAGGTTAAACTGCTGAAACACCATGCCCATCTTCTCCCGAGTGGCATTGATATTATGGTTTTTGGCAGTGATGAGCTCACCTTCGAAAGATATTTCCCCGCTGGTTGGCACTTCAAGCAAATTAAGACAACGTAGGAAAGTACTTTTCCCGGAGCCGCTCGGTCCAATCACGACCACAACTTCTCCTTTGGCGATTTCAATGTTAATACCCTTCAAGATTTCCAGCTTGCCAAATGATTTATGAAGATCTTTAACGGTTATCACTTGCACTCAACTTCCTTTCCCAGACACCCAGAAGCTTCGAAAGAACGAATGTCAAAATAAAGTAAATCAATGCGGCGACAAGCAGCGGATTCAACGGGGCGAAGGTAGAGCCGCGCAGAATTTGGGCTTGATACATGATATCGTAGACCCCGATGAACGACACGATGGACGATTCTTTAATGATAACAACAAATTCATTACCGATGGCTGGAAGAACGCCTTTAAACGCCTGCGGCAAAATAATATGACGCATCGCCTTGCTCTTCGTCATCCCGAGTGAGCGTGCTGCTTCCAATTGTCCCCGGTCTACACCTTGAATTCCTGCACGGAATATCTCGGCCAAATAAGCCGCACTATTAATGGACAGCGTCAGAATACCCGATTGGATTGGAGAGAATTTGATATCAAAAGCCGCTAAACTGTAATGAATAATGAACAATTGGACCAACATCGGCGTACCGCGGATGATCTCAATATAAGCGGTCGCCAAAAATTTAAGAATTTTCACACCCGACATCCGCAGCAGAGCAATGATCAAACCGAGAAGGAATCCAAAAAGTACACCCAGCGCAGAGATCAGCAGTGTAAACTGGATACCCTTGGCATAATAATCACGATACTTCCAGAAAAATTGAAATGTATTCAAATTTTCGCTTTTCCGCCCTGCTGCCAAGTCACTTGCCTCATCGACAAATTTCTGAATTTGATCATTTTCCTTCAAGCGCGTAAGCGTAGCATTAATATGGTTTAACAGCTCTTCGTTCCCTTTTCGAACTCCAATGGCATAGGCATCGACCTCTGCCTCAGGCTTCGCCTCCGTAATCACCATGGTTGCCTCATCCATATTGGTCTTGGCAATCGGATATTCGGCCAGCACAGCATCTACGCGCTCGGAATCCAGTTGCATCAGCAGATCCGGTATTTTATCAAGCGATATCACACTGGCTCCTGGAATTGTTTTAGCGATCGTCTCCTGGATGGAGCTCTTCTGAACCCCGATCCGCGCTCCCTCCAGGCTTTCGAATGTATTAAATTTGAGCGCATCTTCCTTACGGACAACAACGGACTGTTCCGCAGCATAATAAGAATCGGAAAAATCAATGCTTTTCCGGCGCTCTTCTGTCGGATTCATACCGGATATAACGAAATCCACCCGGCCGCTTGTCAACTCCGGTAATAACGCATCAAAAGAAGTATCCTTGATTACGAGTTCCGCACCCATATCCTTGGCGATTTCTTTCGCAATCTCGATATCAAAACCGACAATGGTATCCACACCATCCATCGTTTTGTGGAATTCATAAGGTGCATAATCAGCACTTGTGCCGAGTATGACCGTCTTCTTCTCACCTTCTGCATGGACGAGACTGCTAAATGCTAACACAATCACCATAAACAAGGTCATCCACGCCGTTATTTTATGTTTCATACGTCTTGTTTCTCCCCTTACTGTTACGATTCAATAATAATTGGAATGATGCAACTGAGTCATTATAAAACAGGATGCATGAATATGCAATGAAAAAGTATGGATTTTCATATCACATAATTGAAGTTTGATTTTATTACAGAAGTCGAGATTTTTTATTACAACGGTCAATAAGATATAAGCTTGAAACAAATAGTGACTATCCAAAACTCACTTTTAATACAATCAAATTTAAAATATAAAGAGATTGGCATTACATCCAATGCAATAATTATGGTAAATATATACTCCTCCCTCTTCAAATGCGATATCTACATATAAATGTAGGTATAGGTCTTAAGAAATATACATAAGCACTCAAATGAAAGTCATTGATGCGTTTTTCATCATATACTCAGTGTAAATGCATAATCTTCTCAGTCACGTCCCATCTTATAATTAGTCGTCATATGAAATGGCTGTTCATTGCGGCCAGCTATTACAGGCCAAGAAGACGATGATTCATGCAAGCCAGCAGCTGGTTATTAATTAGCTATAGCTTTACTCATATAGGAGGTGTAACCATGCTGTTAGAAGCACTGTATCATGTTCCCCGCGATAAATGGGCTTATGCATACGATACTAATACCATTCATTTAAGAATCCGAACCAAGAAGAATGACATTGATTCTGTTGTTGCCATGACAGGCGACAAATATGACTGGGACCGGACGTACTTCGAGATCACCATGGAAAAAGCCGCCTCTGACGACATGTTTGATTATTGGGAGTGCGGTGTCAAACCTAAATACAAAAGATTATCTTACGGGTTCCGTATTCATGCTGGAGACGAGACGGTATATATGGTAGACAGCGGGATCGGTTGGGATTATCCTTATCCGCCAGCAGGATATTTTGAATTTCCGTATATACATGAAGTCGATGTCTTCAAAGTGCCAGAATGGGCAAAAGAAGCCGTATTCTATCAAATTATGACCGAACGGTTTGCGAATGGGAACCCGGACATCAATCCTGTAGGAACCGAGGCTTGGGGTGGCAAGCCCGAAGTGGATAATTTCTTCGGAGGTGACCTGCAGGGTGTGCTGGATCATCTGGACGATCTTGTTGACCTGGGCATAAACGCCATTTATTTCACTCCTCTGTTCCTCTCCCCTTCCAATCATAAATATGACACCGTTGATTACAAACAAGTAGATCCGCATTTTGGAGATAATGAACTGTTAAAAAAGGTGGTGGATACCTGTCACGCCAAGGGCATAAGAGTGATTCTTGATGCGGTATTCAACCACTGCAGCGAGCAATTCCCACCTTTCCAAGATGTGCTGAAACATGGCGAGAAATCCAAATATGCGAACTGGTTTCATGTGAATCAATTTCCTTGCGAGGTCAAGGACGGCATCCCAAGCTATGACACCTTCGGGTTCTTCGGAAATATGCCCAAATTTAATACAGCCAATCCCGAGGTTAAAGCCTATTTGCTTGGTGTAGCCGAGTATTGGATTAAGGAAATCAAGCTGGATGGCTGGCGACTGGATGTAGCCAATGAGATTGATCATCATTTCTGGCGGGATTTCAGGCAGGTCGTGAAGAAAGCCAACCCGGATGCCTATATCGTAGGTGAAGTATGGTCTGACTCCTTAATTTGGCTGCAAGGTGATCAATTTGATTCCGTCATGAATTACCCTTTTGCTGATAAGGTGCTGGAGTTCTTTAACGGGAATATGGATGGGCTGACTTTCGCCAACCACATCGGGTCCATTCTCATGCGGTATCCACAGCAGACGAACGAAGTGGTCTTCAATCTGCTATGCAGCCATGATACACCAAGGCTTCTGACCCGCGTAGGAGGAGATACACGGCGCTTGAAACTCACCGTAGCCTTCCTCTTTACCTTCATGGGAACGCCATGCATCTTTTACGGTGACGAAATCGGCTTAGCCGGAGAGGGAGACCCCGATTGTCGCCAATGTATGGAGTGGGACCCTGATAAACGGAACCAGGACCTGTATTCTTTCTATAAAAGAATGATCGCGCTTCGTAAAAAGCATAAGGCTTTACGCCAGGGGCGCTTCCGCTTCCTGCAGGCGAATTTCCATGATCCATGCATTGTGTATGAGCGCGCGGATGAAACGATGCATTTTATTATGTGGATGAACAACAGCAATTCACCTCGAACCCTCTCACATCCAATTGTGACCACCGACTGGCATGACTGTGAAACAGGTGAGCCTGTAAAGCCGGTTAACGGTACGATGCATATCGATCTGGAGCCTTACGAATTCCGGATGTTGTGCCGCCAATTGAAGCATTAATATGCACCTTCAGCCTTTTTTATTATGGGTCACAGATGCAGATGAAAAATATGAGGCGGCGATATCTACTAATTTAAACGTATGATCAAGTAACAGCTACAGGGGTGCTAACGAAAGCAAGTTATTCTTGCTATCGTTAGCACCCCTGTTACTTGTTATATGTTGTTAAACACAAGCCTTGTACTTTAATGTACTTCGCTTTCTTGGTTCGTAATTTGCCGGTAAATCTCCTGATACGCTTTCGCTGAAACATTCCAGCTGTAATCTCCGCCAAGTGCGTTCTTGCTCACTTTACGCCAATGCTCTGGCATGCGATAAATGGATGTCGCACGTCGGATTGTATTCATCATATCATGAGCATTGAAGTCCTTGAACGAAAACCCGTTTCCTTCTCCGGTAAACTCATTATATGCTTGAACCGTATCATTCAACCCCCCGGTTTCGCGGACAATCGGCACACTGCCATATCGCATGGCAATTAATTGACTGATGCCGCAAGGTTCGAATTTGGAAGGCATCAGAAACAGGTCGCTGCCGGCGTAAATGCGACGCGACAAAGGCTCATTGAACCAGATCTGAGCCGACATTTTACGCGGGTTCCGATTGGCCGCTTCCCGGAACCAATGCTCATATGACGGATCCCCTGTCCCCAGGACGACGAATTGGATCTCATCATAGTAGAGCAGCTCATCCAGAATTCGAATGACCAAATCAAGGCCTTTTGAATCAACCAATCGTGTGACCATCGACATTAACGGGATCTGTGGTGCAACGGGAAGATTCAGTTCTTCTTGAAGGGCTATTTTATTTTGCGTTTTTTTGGTGAGTCCGCTCCGGTATTTCATCGCAATATGCGGGTCAGTCGCCGGATTATAGCTTTTGGTATCGATCCCGTTCACAATCCCGCTCAGTCTTGACCCTTGGGCTGACAGCAGTCCATCAAGTCCGTAACCGTAATAACCGGTCTGTATCTCCGTAGCATAGGTTGGACTCACTGTCGTTATATGATCGGCATAAACGATCCCTGCTTTCATGAAGTTCACGTTACCGTAGTACTCTACGCCGTCCGTCGTGAAGTGCCGGCTGTGGATGCCTAGCAAGTCCACCAGCACCTCATACGGATATACGCCCTGATACAACAGATTATGGATCGTGAAAACCGTGCGAATCCCGGAATAGAACGGGTCATAACGATAGACGTCTTCAAGAAGAAGCGGAATCATGGCGGTATGCCAATCGTGGCAATGAAGCACATCGGGCTTGAATCCGATCACCGGCAGGATTTCTAATACCGCACGATTGAAAAAGGAGAAGCGCTCGCCATCATCCATGTAACCGTAGATACCGTCACGGCCGAAATAGTATTCGTTATCCACAAAATAAATGGTTACTCCGTCCTCTTGCAGCGACTCAATTCCGCAGTACTGCTCACGCCAGCCTACCCTTACCCTTGTTTCTCCAACGTGTTCCATACGTTCCTTGTATTCGTCAGGGATGCCGCGATATTTCGGAAGCACAACTCGAATATCCTCTCCCATGCCATACAGTGATTTGGGCAGCGCTGCAATAACGTCAGCCAATCCGCCTGTTTTGATGTATGGTACGCATTCTGAAGCTGCAAATAGTAATCTCAATCCTGCTTCCCCCTTTTGCTACGTTTGGTTTTTTCGTTTGGACGATGCCTTCGCCTCTGCTTCCTTCAACTCCTGGCTCTGGTGATCTACCGATTTTCTGGAACGGGGCGGTTTTTTCTTTAAAACCACTATGCTAAGTGGAGGCAGCTTAATCTCCAGGCTGTGGGTTTGCCCATGCCAAGCGATCTTTTCAGCTTTCATCTCTGGCGTATTTAGAATTCCCGAGCCGCCGTAATCAACATGATCGGAATTCAATATTTCTACATACTGTCCGGCTCTTGGCAAACCGATCCGATAACGATCATATGCCTGAGGCTTAAAGTTAATCACGATAATCAGCGTATCGCCTGGCTTCTTGCCTATTCTCATAAAAGAAATGACACTCTGCTCATTATCATCGGCGCTGAGCCATTGGAAGCCTTCGAATCGGTGATCTTGTTCCCATAGTGCTTTCTCTTCCACATACATATGGTTTAAAGCTGCCGTGTAGGCCAGCTGTTGGCGGTGACTATCATAGTCAAGGAGCAGCCAATCCAGTTGCTCCTGATCTTTCCACTCAATAAACTGACCGAACTCTCCTCCCATGAAGAACAGGTTTTTACCCGGCTGCGTAATTTGATATCCAAGCAATATACGTAATCCGGCAAACTTCTGTTCGTAATTCCCCGGCATTTTATTAAGCAGTGACTTTTTACCGTGGACAACTTCATCGTGGGACAGCGGCAGTGCAAAATTTTCTGAATAGGCATAACAAATGGGAAAAGTCAGTAAATTATGATGGGTGGGCCGCTCATGGAATTCCTTTTCCACATAGGACAGCGTGTCATTCATCCAGCCCATATTCCACTTATAGTTAAATCCCAGTCCCCCTTCCTGAACAGAGGTGGTGACCCCTGGCCATGCACTGCTCTCCTCAGCCATCATCAGCGCATTCGGGTAATAATGAAATACCGCTTTATTTAATTCCTGCAGAAAGGATATCGCCTCAAGATTTTCCAAACCGCCATATTTATTGGGACTGTATTGATCATGGCGTTTCTCAAAATCAAGCCGGATCATACTCGTCACCGCATCCACACGAAGACCGTCGATATGATACACATCCATCCAAAATAATGCATTGGAGATTAAGAATGAAATCACTTCGGGTTTGGCATAATCGAAAGATAAAGTTCCCCATCCTGGTCTCTCCGCTTTTTGCGGATCAGCGTACTCGTATAGGGGGGTTCCATCAAACTGACGGAGCCCGTGGGCATCCTTGGCAAAATGTGCGGGCACCCAGTCAAGTAGTACGCCGATGCCCGCCTGATGGAGCTGATCAACAAGATACATAAAATCGTGGGGGCTGCCGTATCTGCTCGTAAGCGCATAAAAGCCTGTTCCTTGATATCCCCATGAGAGATCATAAGGATGCTCAGCCAAAGGCATAAACTCTACATGCGTATAACTCATCTCCTGCAAATAAGGAATAAGCAGTTCCGTGAGCTCGCGGTATGTAAAGAAAGAACCATCCTCTTTTTGCCGCCAGGTTCCGACATGCATTTCATATATGTTCATCGGCTTGGTGTAAGGTGACTTGTTCTTTCTCCTCCATGCTGCATCTTGCCATTGATACCCGGACAGATCAGTAACCACCGATGCGGTGGCAGGCCGAACTTCCGCCTGGAATGCATAGGGATCTGCTTTTAGAAAAGTTTCTCCGTAAGGTCCGGTGATCTGATATTTATAAAGAGTTCCAGTTTTTAACCCAGGGAAAAAACGACTCCAAATTCCTGAATCGGGTATCCTATATAACGTATCCCGGGTGCCATCCCAATCGTTCCAATCTCCGGCAAGACCAACTTGCCTTGCATTCGGAGCCCACACGGTAAATCGCACGCCGTCTTCCCCATTTTCCTTCGCGAGGTGTGCACCCAAGCTTTGATAACTGTGAAACCAGGTTCCTTCATGAAATAAATACACTTGTTCCGGCGTCGTATATCCTTCGTTAACTGCGTGGTTCAATTATCGTCACCTGCTTTTTCATAAAAATCCAATATTATTAATGTTATTACCCCATTCTAACCATCATGAAAATAAAAAATGTATTTGTAAAATATTTTTGTAATTTTCATAACACTTTTTCAATATAATCGTTTCAAACCCCGGGAATGTCGTTTATGTAATGAACAACGTGAAAATACATTGGGAGGGAAACGTGATGAAGAAAAAAGACTGTATTGCTATGCTTTTGGCCGGTGGTGAGGGGAAAAGATTGGCCCCGCTGACGTCCAAGCTGGCAAAACCCGCCGTTCCATTTGGCGGCCATTATCGTATAATCGATTTTCCTCTCAGCAACTGTGTGAATTCCGGAATTGATACCGTCGGAGTTCTTACACAGTATGAGGCAGAATCATTACACGAACATATCGGCCAAGGTGAACCCTGGGGGCTTACACATAGAACAGGATCTGAAGGCATTTCGCTGCTTCCATCCTACAATACGGATCAAGACGGATACTTAGGGACGGCCGATGCCATTTATAAAAATATTCAATATATTGACGACCAAAATCCGGAGCATGTGCTCATTCTATCTGGAGACCACATTTATCACATGGACTATCGCCAAATGCTTGAGGCCCATATGGAGCAAGGTGCCGCTGCAACCATCTCGGTGATGGAAGTGCCTTGGGAAGATGCAAGCCGCTTTGGTGTCATGAGCGTGGATGACAATCTGATTATTACAGAGTTTGCAGAGAAACCGCAGCAGCCTCAAAGTAACCTGGCCTCCATGGGCATATATTTGTTCCGTTGGGACTATTTGAAACAACACTTGATCGAGGATGCTGCTGACCCGAACTCCAGCCACGACTTCGGAAAAGATGTAATCCCGAAGATGCTGTCTGGGGATGAGTCTTTGCTTGCGTTCCGGTTCCAGGGCTACTGGCGAGACGTGGGTACCGTAGAAAGCTTATGGGAAGCCCATATGGACGTTCTAAGCCAAAATGAACTTGTTCTGGAGAGAACGGACTGGCCAATGTATACCCGTGCCTGGAAGACGAAACCTGCGGCTGCACGTGCTCGTCATACAGAGCATGCGGACAGCTTGATCCACGACCAATGCGCCTTTGAAGGAAAAGCCAAAAACTCCGTCATCTTCTGCGGTGCAGAGATAGGCAAATATTCCATCGTAAAAGATAGCGTGGTTATGCCAAATGCCAAAGTCGGCAAAGGATCCCATATTGAACATGCAATCATCGGCGAAGGTGCCATTATTAAAGATGGAGCTGTAGTAAAAGGCACTCCAGGTAACGTCGTGGTGGTAGGACCTTAC
This sequence comes from Paenibacillus solani, assembly GCF_001277345.1. Taxonomy (GTDB): domain Bacteria; phylum Bacillota; class Bacilli; order Paenibacillales; family Paenibacillaceae; genus Paenibacillus_AQ; species Paenibacillus_AQ solani. The sequence continues at coordinate 1,575,360 of NZ_LIUT01000001.1, read as the reverse complement.
GAGACGGTGCTTCCAAAACCGACTGTTCGTACCCAGCCTGCCCGACTGCTGCAGGATGTGTATGAAAAAGGACGTCTACGCGCCAATGTTTCTTCTTCGTAAGTCCGAGAATTATTCCATAGCCTGGATATACAAAAAGCGATCCGCAAGCGGATCGCTTTTTTCTCATGTATGCCCTGCTGTGTTGTCTCAAAGCGCATCCATCGTTGGTATGTTTATGGAGAAAACGTCTTCTCATATAAATTCACTTTACGACCACTCATATCCTGCTCCGCTACGAACTGAAAACCCTGGCGCTGGTAGTAATCATTCAATGTGGGCAAATGAGATACACAGTCCAATCGGAAGCCTTTGGCGCCTTTGGATAACAGATAGGATTCTGTAAACGACAGCATCTTCTCTCCAAGCCCAAGGCCTCGATAGGAGAAACGAACGGTTAATCTGTGCAAATATCCATACCCGGGGTCGTCGCGCTCTCCCCAGTAAGCTGGATCTCCATATTGAAGTGTGAACATACCTGCGGCCTTCTCTTCATGCCAAAGGATATACACTTCGCGCTCTGTCAGGTATTGATTCATCAAATCCAAAGTAAAGAGGGATGGATGCCACTGTTTGTGGCCCTGTTGCTCCATGACTACAGCCGCCTCTGTAAGAAGATTTAACATCTCCTCCGCCTGTTCTGCCCCTGCTCTTCTCAGTTCAAAATTCCCCTGTGGTAACGAAAACGAAGCTGCCGCATCTCCCACTTCCTTATTCCCCTCTCTTGCCTAAAAATATTCCCCTTTAAGTTTGCATTGTCTCGAAAGAAAAAGCTTTGCCGTTAACCGGCAAAGCTTAGGCTATCGGCCCTACACCATCATCTTCGCCGCTCTCCAAGCCACCAGCCATGGGAATCTTGCCCTCTGGCAGCGGCAGCTTGACGATGACGGCAGTTCCATGCCCCAGCTCGCTGTGCATCTCCATCGTACCTCCATGAAGCTCTACCAGCTGCTGTGTAATCGCAAGACCCAGACCCGTGCCACCGTTTAGCGGATTGACCTGAAAGAACCGGTCTTTTACCCGTCGCAAATGCTCATCCGATATGCCAATGCCGTGATCCTGGACGGTTATAGCGACAAATTTACCTTCCAGCTCAAAGGATAAATTGATCACACCATTCTCATGCGAGAATTTCACCGCATTATCCACAATGTTCAGGAACACCTGCTTCAATCGGTTGACATCGCCATAAATAATCGGTTTTTCATCGGATTCCAATATAATTTTGACGCCTTTTTTCTCAGCCTTGGTCCATAGATTAAGCATGATTTCCTGTAAAAGCTCCCGGACATTCACAATGCCTTTCACAAGCTTCATCTCGTTTTGCTGCAGCTTCGAGAAATCCAGTAGTTCTTCCACGAGTCCGATGAGCCGATCGGTTTCTTTTGAGATGATCTGCATGCCGATCTTGGTTTCTTCCGGATCATATCCGCCAGAATCCAAGGTTTCGCTCCATCCCTTGATGCTTGTGAGCGGCGTTCGCAGCTCATGCGATATGGATGAGATGAAATCGTCCTTTACTTGGTTGCTTCGCACAATTTCCTGAGCCATATAGTTCAGAGTGGATGATAGCTCACCCAGCTCATATTTATAGTCACCCTTGATTCGGACATTAAATTTACCCTTGGCCATCTGGGCCGATACGGTTGTAATATTGTTCAGCGGCTTCACGATCGAGTTCGCCAGCCCAATGCTGAACGCCAGTACAATGGCCAATACTGCCGCACCGATACTGACGGCAAACAGCGTCATTTTCATGAGTTTTTCGTTAATAAACTCCAAGGAGGTCACATAACGAAGAATGTAGGTATTTTCAAAGCCGTTAGAAATCGTCTGTGAGACTGCCATTACAATCTGCCCTGTGCCCTGCTGCTTGCCAATCCATCGGCTTGAATTTCCTGCGAGTGCTTGAGTCACATCACTGGTCTTGATCGTCTGCTCGATTTCAAAGCCAGTTGATGTAGATAGTACTTGACCAGCCGGATTCAATATTTGAAGTTCGGTGTTGTACAGCTCAAAATGGCGAATCATCTCGCTCAACTGGTTGGCATTATCCGAAGCGGACAATCGAAAAGGCTCGTAGAAAGGATTGGCTGTACGGAAATGATTCGTTATATGATTGTACACTGTATCGTAATAATACGTTCGTAATGCGATTAAAAATATAACCTCGATTAGCAGCAAAGCGATGAACACTACCAAAAAATAGTGCAGTACGATTTGCCGCCGAATGCCTTTTTTGATGATCATTGTCCCTGACCCTTCCACTTATAGCCGTGTCCCCATACCGTCTGGAGGTATTCCGGCTCGGAAGGATTGCCTTCGATTTTTTGGCGCAGTCTCCGAATATTCACATCCACGATTTTGGGATCGCCCATATACTCTTTGCCCCATACATGATCAAGCAGCACATCACGGCTAAGCGGCGTATTCTCCTTCTCCAGGAAAAACTGAACCAGAGAAAATTCAGTCGGTGTCAGCTCAACAGGCTGCCCATTCTTCTTGAATTGTTTGGAGATGAGGTCCAGCGTAAACGGCCCCGATTGAAATGAAACCTTGGCAGCTCCCGCACGCTGGACATTCACTCTGCGCAAAAGGGACTGCAGTCTGGCAATTAACTCCGTAGGACTAAAAGGCTTGCTTACATGATCATCCGCACCCACGGAAAGAGCGTATACTTTATCCTGTTCCTGAACTTTGGCTGTTAGAAAAATAATGCCAATCCGCTCGTTTGTCTCTCGAATTCTGCGGCACACTTCAAAGCCATCAATGCCAGGAACCATGACATCCAGCAAGGCAATATCGATATCCGGCGTCGTTTGCAGCAATCGAAGCGCCTCGTTTCCGTTTTCGGTCTCCAGAACTTCAAAACCATTGCGTTTCAAATTGATTACGATAAAACTGCGAATGGATTCTTCATCTTCTAATATAAGCACTTTACTCAAGATCTAGTTCCCCTTTCTTTCGATAGGAGCCACATTATTGTTGATTGGCTTTTTATCTTTTTTACTTAATTTCAGATCACCATGACTGCGGTAAGCGATGACGCGGCTTTTCTCCTTCACCAATACTTCCCAATCGGACTCAGCTTTTACCCACTGGGCTGATGAGAAGAACTTAATCTCCGCGATGGATTCTCCCGTATCAGTCATAACAAAATTCAGATAGGAATTCTTATTGGATTCCGGAGTAATGGTAATCTTATTATACATCTCCGGCGGGAAATCCAAATAGAAGCGATTCTTCAGATCGTAGTATCGCTGAAGTACAAACTGAAGCCCTTCTCTTTCGTTGTTCTCGCGTATTTCTCCATCCCACTGATAGTAGGTGGTGAAGAATGGGATCTCATCAATAATAAGTCGATCTTCCCACCCGCTTGGTCTCGTAAGAACACCAATTTCTAATATCCCGTCATCATTGACGTCTTCACTCTCAACAGGCAGTTCCTTATAAGTAAGCAATTCATCCTGCAGCACGTCAACAAATTTGTTGTCCTCCATGATGATCAGCTTGGAGTAAGAGGAATTTGAGACAACCGAGGCGTCCAAGATGATACCTTCTTTGTCTTTAGCCACTTTACCTGCGACAACATTGTAATAACTATCAATATTCGGTCCCAAGTCCAGCTTGCTTACCTCTACGAAGGCATTCTCAAATTTATCGTACTGATAGGTGCTGATATACGACAGCTCTTTCTGCTGAAGATAGACAACCGTAATATCCTTGATCTTGTCTCCATTCATATCCCCGATATTAAAGTGGGTATAAGGCAGCGCCGGAACTTTTTCCAGCGTATCTCCTGAGAATGAATATACGGCCAGCAAGTTCTGAAGATTCTCTTCTCCGCGCGAAAAACCTGCTACAATATCAACGCTGCCATCATTCGTAAAGTCAACAAAATCAAACGACTCCAGTAATGTGCCTTCTCCATCGAAGTCGAGCTTCTTCACCCAGGTATCGCCTTGCTGCTGCATGATCATGCCATGGATCTTCACGTCTTCATCTGGCGTCTGATAGAATACAACCGCCTCCATAACTCCGTCATTATCCAGGTCATGAATTCGGATGGAGCTGCTATCCACGTCACTTCTTGGACGGATAATGGACCCATTCTCCTTCTGGAGCGCAGACTGAATTGCGCCATTGAGCGTCGCCTTATCCGTCGGCAGATCTGGTTTCTTCATTAAAGACACCGGATCTATAAAGGAACATCCGCTTATAATAAATAGTAACAAGCCCGATAACAGGGCTTGTAATATTCTATATTTCAATAAGAATCCACTCATTTCTATTCACTCACCTGCAGCGGGTGATCCATATTTACAGTCTTGACTTCTCACCATGAGTTAAACGTCTACCGGTCACATCTACTGCCAGCTGTCCACCGGAAAGTCCCATAATGCGGGTACAATATTTCTCGGCAAGCTCTAATGGAATGACGGTAAATACCGTTAAACGCTCTTCTTCACACAAGGTTTTTAGCGTCTTCAGCACATTTTCAGCCGAGGCGGGGTCAAGTCCTGTCACCGGCTCATCAGCCAATATCACCTTCGCTCCATGAACGAGCGCACGGGCAATCGCGATCCGCTGCTTCTCACCGCCGCTTAACTCGCTCGCTTTGCGTTTGGCCTTGTCCAACAAGCCAAGATGTTCAATCGTATCCATAGCCCCCATATAATCATCCGATCGGACCATCCCGGTTACCATCCGCCACCAGGGCGTTTGACTGGATTGCCCAACCAGTACATTCTTTAAAGCCGTACGATTTACATTCAAAGCCGGGTTCTGTTCAAGATAAGCCCACTCGCGGCGTATTCTCCGTTTACCCGCAGGATTCATCATATCTTCGCCGTCAATCGTTAACTTGCCGCCGTCCCACTTTTGCTGCATCGACAGGCAGCTCATTAACAAGCTTTTTCCGCTTCCGCTTGCACCGATCAGACCGATCATTTCCCCATGCTCCATCTGAAACGTGATATCCTTTAATACCGGAATTCGGTCTGGACCCATCGTTTTTTTTAGCCGATCCACTTTAATCATGTTATCGTCTCTCCCGTCAAGTGCATATTCCTACTCTCTAGTTTAGAAGAAAGCGAAAGCAATTGCCATGAGAACAGATGTTTGTATCAGGCCTGAGATCTTGTTTTAATTTTGAACCATAAACCCGTGCTGGCAAACAGAATATATAAACCTCCTAGCAGGATGAAAAAGCCTCCGTTCCATCCCGTTTCCATGATGGCTCCCCCCACATTTGGTCCTGCGATACTGCCCACATTGAAATGAAAGGAAGCGACAACATTGGCGGCCGGTAGAAGGAGCCTCGGAAGGATATCTGCCGCGTAGGCCAATCCCAGCGAGAAAAAGGAACCTACCAAACCACCTGCAATCGTCAGCAGTACCAGGACTGCCCAGAAATTTGTTCCTGCCGCTGGAACAAGCAAGAAACAGCTTCCACCCACAATGCCGGCGATGCTCAGTACCCGTTTACGTCCGAATTTATCGCTCCATATCCCCAGGGGAAGCTGCAGAACAAGTCCCCCGATTCCGACAAAGGGCAGCAGCGCTGATATTTCGCCTAGTGTGAATCCGCTTCGCAATCCATAAACAGGGAAATTGCTGTTGATGCCCGCTTCCATATATCCATAGAGAAACGCAGGGAGCAGAGCAAACCAAGCCAGCCTAAAGCTTTTGAGATAGCGGCCAGACGGCTGGGTAGACCCACTCTCACTTTTTTCCGGCTTCAAGTTCGGAAGCTTGAACCATACGACCAGCAATATCACCAAGAACAGCACAGCCAGTACAGCAAACGGAACAGCCTCACCATAATGAAGCAAAGGGATGCCTAATGGTCCTATACTGAATCCCAGTCCGTAAGACATGCCGTATAACGAGATGCTTCGTCCCCGGTTTTGCGACGTAGACATCATAAGCACCCATAACTGGGCTGCATAATGAAGGGCGCTGTCCCCAATTCCTACGAGTACACGCAGTACGAACCAGATTGCCACGCTCGGTATTAAAGGAAAAGCAACCAGTGACAGCATCACCAGCACCAATCCGGATACGATCAGTTTTTTGAAGCCGATCCAGCCAAGCAACCTCTCTGCGACAAGCGTCATGGCAAATGAGCCTACATATAAAGCAGCTGCATTCAATCCATTCATGGATGAGGAAATGCCCATCCGTTCCAAAAATATAGCCAGCACCGGGAGCAGCAATCCCTGGCTTAAACCAGCCGCAACCACAACGGCAATAAGTATGAAATAATGTGTTCTCCCTTGACGGGGATTTGCATCTTCTGTCACTGAAATATGGTCCTCCTCTTATATGAATAAACGATGAATTTATTTAGCCAGATGAACATTATAGTGGACAAGCCCAATCGATACAAGCCATAATAATAACAATGCCATCAATTAGGAGGGTATACCTGTAATGAAATATAAAGTTAGCATCGATGTATCCACCGTGTACGAGCTGCTGGGCAGCTTCATGATATATGCAACGAGAAAATGGACCGATAACCTGGATATCGGAAAACAGCTGATCATGGAGATGGACGAACGCTTGCCCGAGCAGGTGCGGGTCCAGCTTAGCAAAGCCCGTTCCTGGCCGCTGGCGGATTACGACGTCCTCTATGCCTTGATTATGTTAAGACAAGAGCATAAAGCGATCCCCGATTTTCTGAATTGGATCGAATCATCGCCAGCTGAAGAACTTCTGACCCTGCTACAGCCTCATATACCGTCCTTGACGCTGGATGAAATATTACGAATTAGAGAAAGCTATACTCCTCTTCTCAAACTTTGGTATGAGCACTATTTTTCCAAAGTGGAGCAAGACCTGTCTTCGCTGCTGGAAGAAGATGCCGAGGAGAAACGTATGCTTCTCCCAAAAATGGACGACGAGAATTTAATTGAATATGCATCAAGTGGCGTCATACTGGATGATGTGTCACAGGAGAATGTGGTGTTGTTTCCGGGTACGCATTTTCGCCCGATCAATACCTATTGCTTCTATGATAATGTACTTCTTCTCCAGTATCCGATCGATATACCAGAAGAAAATGAAGATGAGCCGCCTGTTGTTCTCCTGCGTATGACGGAAGCGCTCGCCGACCCCGAACGATTGCGACTGTTGCGTTATATTGCAGATGAGCCAAAGGCTGTATCAGAAATGGCCGCTGAGTTGAATCAGCCTTATGAGGAATTAATGCACCATTTGATGATATTAAGAGCAGCTGGTTTGCTCCGCTCCCATCTGAAGTCTGAGAATAATGAGAGATTCAGCATGCGGCCGGACGGAGCTGCTGAGCTTCAGATGTTCCTGGAGAACTACATTAGAATTTCATAGTAAGAAGGAGCGAATCATGAGTAAAATTTCACAGCAGATTATCTTTGACATGGACGATACTTTAATCCATTGCAATAAATATTTTGACCTCATCCTCGGTGATTATTTTGAATGGATGACCGAATGGTTTCAACAATATGGCGTTACTACAGAAGAAGTTCGAACCAAACAGATGGAAATCGATGTAGCGGGCGTAAACAAGTTCGGATTCGCAAGCGCCAATTTTCCGCAATCCTTGATAGACACATACCATTACTTCGCTCGTACTCATGGCAGAGACAGCTCTCGCAAAGAAGAAGAGCTTCTCCTCCAGCTTGGTCTTAGCGTATATGACCAAGAGATTGAGGCCTATCCCGGCATGGTAGAGACGCTGGAGCAGCTCCGGGAAGAAGGACATTGCCTTCATCTGTACACAGGAGGCGAAACGAGAATTCAGAAGCGCAAAATCGAGCAGATGAAGCTGACGGATTATTTTGAAGACCGGATTTACATCCGCCAACATAAGAACATCTCAGCCCTAGAGGGTATTCTTAAGGATGGAACCTTCTCCCGCTCCGATACGTGGATGATCGGGAACTCCCTTCGTACCGATGTTGTTCCAGCTCTGACAGCTGGAATTAACAGCATTTATATCAAGCAGCAGCGCGAATGGCAATACAATCTGGTAGAACTGAAACAAGAGCCGCATAATGTACTGTATACCGTTTCTGCCTTAACTGAAGTGCCAGAAATCATTGATGATCATGTCAATTAATCACAAACAAACCGAGCCAATTTAGGAGTCTTTTCCTTCATTTCGGCTCGGTTTGTTTCTTATAGGGCAATGTTATGATTTCAAGGCAGCACTGCTCTCCTCCGTTTGAACGGCAAGCTTTCCATTGCCCTCGGGTAGCAGGATAATCCTGCCTTTATAGGTACTGCCATCATCTTGCTTAAAAGATAGTAACTGCGTCTTCCCCTGAGTCAGCAAGGATTTCAGCATCGCGTGTGAAATATTCTTGCCAGCAAACTCCTTCCAGATCACAAACTGGCAGCCGGATTTAAAATTCGCACAGCCATACCCTTTACGACCTTCTATGATATGGCCTTCACAGCCAGGTCTAGGACAGCGTCCTAGCGAAGAACGTGCGGTAACAGGCGTTGTTGTTTCCACTGAGGCGGTAGCTCCAGCTTGGGTACTTCTCTTTCCTGTTTGGCCCTCCTTGTTGCTACCGGGAGGGGTCGCTTTTTCGGTACTACGCTTTCCTTTGCCCTTCGGCTTATCCTCTTCTCCACCGAATAACGACGAAGGTGCTTGTCTCTGCGATGAAACCTTGTTAATAATCGAAATGGTAAATTTCTGCACATTTTGCATGAATACGTCCGCTGAAGCCTCTCCCTTGGATATTTGGTGCAAACGACGTTCCCATTGACCCGTCATCTCTGGCGAAGCGAGCAGCTCAACTCCGGCATGCCGAATCAATTCTACCGCCGTTCTTCCTTTTTGGGTTACCGTAATTTTCTTGCCTTGCATCGTAATATAGCCGACCTTTTTCAAGCGTTCGATAGTAGCCGCCCGTGTTGCCGGCGTTCCCAGCCCGCTGTCTTTCATGGCATCCCGGAGGGCTTCATCCTCAATCGACTTTCCAGCACTCTCCATCGCCTTCAGCAAGGTGCCTTCTGTGTAGCTTTTTGGCGGCTGGGTTGCCTTTTCTTTTACTTCCGAGTTTTTACAGTGTACAGGCTTATCGGGAGAGAGGTCAAATGAACGGTCATTCCATTCCTGACTCTCCTCTTCTTCATCCTCTTTGCCTTTTTTGGAAGACTTGGCCTTCTTCTGTTCTTTGTCCTGCGTGATCAGCACCTTCCAGCCCAGAGACAACAGCTCCTTGATCCCGGTTTTGAACGTCTCTCCCTCTACCTCGGTGAGCACCGTATGCTGCTTATACATCGCCGGAGGGTAAAAATGCGACAGAAACCGAAGAATCACCAGATCGTAAATATGCTGCTCCTCCTTACTGAGCGTGCCCGGCCGCTTTAGTGTCGGCAGTATCGCATGGTGATCCTCAACCCGCTGGGGATTGCATACCGCTTTATTGTTAACATGCACCCGGCTGGGATCTGCTCCTTCAGCCATTGCGGCATATGAAGTCGATTTCAGCATATGAAGTGCCTTATGCATACCCTCGATATTCTGTTCATTCACATAGTTGGAGTTGGTCCGCGGATAAGATATCACCTTGTGGCGCTCATACAATGCTTGGGCAAGGTCCAGCGTTTTCTTGGCAGAATACCCATACTTTGCGTTCGCCTCACGTTGTAAAAGTGTCAAATCATATAATTTAAAGGGATATTCCTTCGTTTCTTTCACTTCGTATTTGGCGATAACGCCATCCTTACCATTGACCTTTGAAGCAATAATCTCCGCCTGTTCCTGCGAGGTTAACCGATCCCCCTGCCAAGTCCCCATATATTCCAGCTGCTCTTGTTTGAACGCTGCTTTAACGTCATAGAATGTCTGCGATTCAAATGCCTCGATCTCCTTCTGACGGTCATAGATCAGAGCCAGAACCGGTGTTTGTACACGTCCAACGGATAATAACGTTTGATGACGAGTCGTAAAAGCACGTGAAGCATTCATACCGATCAACCAATCAGCTTCGCTACGTGCTCGTGCAGCATGCGTCAAATTCTCGAAATCCGCGCCATCCTTTAGCTCCGCGAAGCCTCGTGCAATACTTTCTGCTGTTAAGTCGGAAATCCATAATCTTTTTACAGGCTGTTTCAGTTTTAATTGCTGTTGGATGAGCGCGAAGATATACTGCCCTTCCCTTCCTGCATCACAAGCATTCACGATATGGCTGCAGCGCTTGGCAACCTCACCAATGACCTTTAACTGATCTTTGGTTTTCGGATTCGGGATGATTTTGAATTGCTCCGGAATGATGGGCAGATCCCTTAAATTCCAGCGCTTATACTTCGGATCATATGCATCTGGCTCTGCCAGCCCAACCAGATGTCCGATAGCCCATGTTATGATGTATTGCTCACCTTCGAGATATGTACGGTTATTCTTGGCCCGCGGCTCGATGACCGCAGCGATGTTCCGTCCCATATCCGGCTTTTCGGCAATGACCAATGTTTTCAAGTGACATTCTCCTCCCCGATTGAGCTGCTCCTTATGCAAGTGGCTAACTCCAAAAAGGACTTCGCTCTCGCGAAGTCCTTTAAACTACTATTATGATAGCATATTTGGAAGAAGGATTAAACCAGTACGGAAGCACCCATCAAATATTTGTCTACCTCTCGCGCCACCTCGCGACCTTCATTGATGGCCCATACCACGAGGCTTTGACCCCGGCGCATATCTCCAGCGGCAAATATTTTATCCACATTGGTCGTATATTTGCCATACGGTGCTTTTACATTCGAACGACGATCCGTCTCTAGTCCAAGCTGCTCGATCAGTGTTCGCTCCGGTCCGTCAAAGCCGATTGCAATGAAGGCCATTTGAGCCGGATAGGCTTTCTCCGTGCCGAGAATCGGCCGATACACTTTCCGCCCCGATTCATCTACAATCCGCTCGATCTGAACGGTCTGAAGCTCCTTGAGATTGCCTTCCTCATCCCCAACGAATTTCGTTGTCATGATCGAGAATTCACGTGGATCACGGCCAAACAACGCTTTGGCTTCCTCATGTGCGTAATCGAGTGTATACACGTTCGGGAATTGAGGCCACGGGTTGGCAATTGGATCACGCTGCAGCGGAGCCTGTTTATGTGTACCGAATTGAGTCACACTACGACAGCCGTGACGCAAGGCTGTGGCAACGCAGTCGGAGCCGGTATCACCGCCGCCAATGACGATGACATCCTTATCTTTTGATGATACGTATTGACCATCTTCCAAGTTTGAATCCAGCAGGCTCTTGATCGATCCATTCAAATAATCCATCGCATAATGAATTCCTTTAAGATCACTGCCCTCAATAGTGAACTCGCGCGGTTTGGTTGCTCCACCGCACAGTACAACAGCATCATAATCCTCCATCAGCTGCCAGGCAGGAATGTCTTTGCCGATCTCCGTGTTCACAACGAATTCTACGCCTTCAGCTGCCAGCAAATCTACACGACGCTGAACAATACCCTTGTCCAGCTTCATCGATGGAATCCCGTAAGTCAACAGCCCGCCGATGCGATCCGCACGTTCGAAGACGGTAACGGAATGGCCTGCTTTATTTAATTGAGCCGCAGCCGCCAATCCTGCCGGACCTGAACCTACAACAGCGACGCGACATCCCGTGCGCTTCTCTGGCGGTTCGGGAACAACCCAGCCTTCTTCAAACCCTTTGTCGATTATCGCTTGCTCGATCGATTTGATCGCGACCGGTTCACCGATCAAGCCAACGGTACAAGAACCCTCGCATGGCGCAGGACATACACGTCCGGTAAACTCGGGAAAATTATTCGTTTTATGAAGACGTTCCAGCGCTTCTCTCCATAATCCCCGGTATACCAGATGATTCCATTCGGGAATCAAATTATGGATCGGACAGCCTGATGTTCCGCCGAGCATATCGATGCCAGTGTGGCAGTATGGCGTACCGCAATCCATGCAGCGTGCTCCCTGCGTCTGAAGCTCCTCTTCTGCTAAATTCTTATGAAACTCTTCCCAGTCTTTAACTCGTTCAAGCGGGCTTCGGTCCCCCGGAAGCCGGCGCTGATATTCCATAAATCCTGTTGGTGTAGACATAATGTTGTACCCCCGTCCGTTTCGTCCATGCCGTTCATCATTAGAAATATAGTAGCATCTCGCTTTTCATCTGATAAATGGAGTATATGCATGATCATTTGTACTATCATGCTGCATACATCAATGCGATCATGGATAAAACGGAGGTTACCGGAAGATACAACCCTATAGGGGAGCAGCTTTAATTACTTTCGTTCATAAATAACAAAGCGGTAAGTGTATGGATTTTTTTCATCCGTGATGCCGGGTATTTCCTCAATGATTTTCCATTCATCCCAATTGACAGAAGGGAAAAACGTATCCCCTTCGAAGGATTCATCGATAAAGGTGCAATATAGTCGATCCGCTTTCGGCAGCATCAATTCATAGATTTGCGATCCACCAATGACCATCAGCTCTTCATTCTCCGCATAAACGAGAGAATCCTCGATATCGTGAATTACAACACCTTGGTCCTCTGTCAGCATAAAGCTCTCGTCTCGTGTGAGTACGATGTTCTTACGATGAGGAAGCGGTTTACTGCCAAATGAATCCCATGTCTTGCGTCCCATTAGAATCGGTTTATTCAGGGTCTTCTCTCTAAAAAAAGCCATATCGCGCGGCAAACGCCAAGGCATTGTTCCGTTTAGACCAATTACTTGATCCTTTCCCATAGCCCATATCATGGATATCATGTGTATGTCTCCCCTTTCCTTGATTTATTATTTGTTAGGTAATCCACGTGCGGAAAAACCTTTTTAAACAGCAACCGTTGCTTTAATGGTCGGATGATACTGATAGCCCTCAAATTCAAAGTCTTCATAGGTGTAATCAAAAATACTATCCGGCTTCCGCTTGATAACCAGCTTCGGCAGTTCATACGGCTCGCGTTCAAGCTGTGTTCGAACCTGCTCCATATGGTTGGAATAGATATGAACATCGCCCCCGGACCAGATGAATTCGCCCGGTTCAAGATCGCATTGCTGAGCAACCATATGGGTAAGAAGAGCGTAACTGGCAACGTTAAACGGCAATCCGAGGAAGGAATCCACCGAACGCATCGTAAGCATGCAGGAGAGTTTGCCTCCCGCCACGTAGAATTGGAATACAAAATGACATGGCGGCAGCTTCATATTATCAATCTCCGCCACGTTCCAGGCGCTGACGATATGCCGGCGGGAGTCAGGGTTGTTCTTGATCGAATCGATGACCTGGGCGATCTGATCGATGTGGCGCCCATCCGGCGTTTCCCATGCCCGCCACTGAGAGCCATAAACAGGGCCCAAATCTCCATTCTCGTCTGCCCACTCATCCCATATTCTAACGCCGTTTTCTTTTAAGTACCGTATATTCGTTTCTCCGCTCAAGAACCACAAAAGCTCATGTATCACCGATTTCAGATGAATTCGCTTCGTTGTCATGAGTGGGAATCCTTTGGACAAATCAAAACGCAGTTGTCTTCCAAATACGGATAACGTCCCTGTCCCCGTACGATCGCCTTTCTCTACACCATGATCCAGTATATCCTGCAGCAGCTCCAAATATTGTTTCATCTATAGTCACCTCACTAGAATCTCATATTAACAGTCTACCATGTTCATGGAATGATTGGGATGCTTAAAATCCCCCTGGTGAAAGATGCCGGATATCACGTAGATTATCCTCGCAAAAAAACAGGGGACCGAGAGCGCCACTTGCACTCTCAGTCCCCTGACCAAATAATAATGCCCTGAATATGCGTCGTATGGATTAACGGGCAATGATGTGGATCGGATGACCCATAACCAGTTCCGCAGCTTCCATAACGATCTCACCCAGTGTTGGGTGCGCATGGATCGTCAATGCTACATCTTCAAGTGTTGCACCCATCTCAATCGCAAGACCAAGCTCAGCGATCAGGTTGGACGCTTCCAGACCTACGATTTGCGCTCCGAGAATAAGTCCTGTTCCTTCTTCAGCCACGATTTTCACGAAGCCTTCCGGATGGTTCAAGGATACGGAACGTCCGTTACCTGCGTAAGGGAATTTGCCGGCTTTTACTTTATGGCCTTTTTCCTTCGCTTGAGCTTCGGTATAACCTACGCTGGAGCATTCTGGATCTGTAAACACAACGGCCGGGATACATTTGTAATCCACGACAGATGGCATTCCGGAAATAGCCTCAGCAGCCACTTTACCTTCATAGGAAGCTTTGTGTGCAAGAGCCAGACCAGACACGATATCCCCGATTGCAAAGATATGAGGAATGCTGGTGCGTCCTTGATGGTCGACTTTCACGAATCCGCGCTCATCCATATCGAGACCGATCAGATCCAGACCGAGTTCTCCGTCAGTATTCGGACGACGGCCAACTGTAACCAGCAGGTAATCAGCTGTTACTTCTTTGGTTTCGCCGTTTACGGAGTATTTCACGGTAACTTCTTTATCGTTCTGCTCAGCACTTTCAGCTTTTGCACCTGTGATAATTTCGATACCTGTTTTCTTCATGTTTTTCGTAACGAGGCTTGTCATGTCCTTGTCAAAGCCAGCCAGAACGCTGTCCAGACCTTCGATGATTGTAACGTTGGAACCGAATTTGGAGTACATTTGGCCAAGCTCGGCACCGATGTAGCCGCCACCGATGACGATCATGCTCTTCGGTACTTCAGGCAGATTCAATGCTTCTGTAGAAGACAAGATGCGTCCGCCAAATGGGAATGGCTTCAATTCAATTGGACGGGAGCCTGTCGCAATGATGCAGTTCTTGAAACGGTAACGCGGAGACTCATGATCATTGAATACACGAGCTTCGTTTTCGTTGATGAACATGCACTCGCCGTTGAAAACTTCAACTTTGTTGCCTTTCAACAAACCAGCTACACCGCCGGTCATTTTTTTGACAACACCGTTTTTGAATTCCTGAGTCTTTGCAAAATCAACCGTTACGTTCTCCACGGAAATACCGAAAGCATCGGCATGCTTAGCGGATTCGAACTGATGAGCTGCAGCGATCAAAGCCTTGGAAGGAATACAACCACGGTTCAAGCAAACACCGCCGAGTTCCGATTTATCAACGATCAGAACACTTTGACCCAGTTGGGCGGCACGAATTGCCGCCACATAACCACCAGGACCAGCACCAATGACTAGAGTATCAATATCTAAAGAAGCATCTCCAACTACCATTAGTTACACCTCCATAACAAGCAGCTCAGGGTTAGCGAGCAGCTGTTTAATATAGTTCATAAAGTTTTGAGCTGTCGCTCCGTCGATGATCCGATGGTCAAAGCTCAAGGACAATGCCATAACAGGAGCTGCCACAATCTCACCGTTCTTAACAACCGCTTTTTCGCTGATGCGGCCGGTACCGAGAATAGCAACCTCTGGGAAGTTAATAATTGGTGTAAAGAACATACCGCCTGCAGATCCGATGTTCGAGATGGAAATCGTGCTGCCCTTCATTTCGTTAGCAGACAGTTTGCCTTCACGGCCGCGAGCAGCCAGGTCACGGATGCTGTCAGCGATCATCCAGATGCTCTTACGATCCGCATCTTTGATAACCGGTACGATCAGACCGTTGTCTGTATCCGTAGCAATACCGATGTTGTAGTACTTTTTGTACACGATTTCGTTCGCTTCTTCGTCGATCATTGCATTGAGTGCAGGGAATTGACGGCTTGCCGCAACAAGTGCTTTAACGATGAATGGCAGATACGTAACTTTCGTGCCCTTCTTCTCAGCGATCGGTTTCATGCGGGTACGGAACGCTACCAGCTCAGTTACGTCAACTTCGTCCATGATCGTAACGTGAGGAGCTGTGTAAGCCGACTTAACCATAGCATTCGAGATCGCTTTGCGGATACCTTTGAATGGTACGCGCTCTTCTTCTGCACGAGTGTCCACTGCGGATGCTGCTGCAGGTGCTGCTTTTGCTTCGGATGCAGCTTCTTGCGCCGGAGCTGCTGCTTGGCCGCCACCGTTCTTGAAGGCTTCAACATCTTCGCGAGTCACTTTACCGTTGTTGCCGGAGCCTTTAACTTGAGCGATGTCCACGCCTTGTTCGCGAGCAAATTTTCTCACACTTGGCGTAGCCAAAACTTCACGGTTAGGTGCTGCAGGTGCTGCTGACTCACCGTTTCCGCCTTCTTTAGCGTCAGCTGGTGCATTTTGAGCCGGGGAAGAAGTCGTATCAGCACTTCCCTTAGCGGCGTCAGCTTCTTGAGCAGACTGCTCTTCAGCAGGAACTTCCTGCTCAGGGATGTCACCTTCTGCATCAATGACAGCAACCACTTCACCGACACGGCATACTTGACCGTCCTTGGCAAAAACTTCTTGAACCGTACCGTTCACGGGACAAGGAACTTCCACGACTGCCTTGTCATTCTGTACTTCCATGATGATGTCGTCGTCTGTTACTTTGTCGCCTGGCTTAATATGCATTTTGATGATTTCACCTTCATGCAAACCTTCACCCAGCTCTGGAAAACGATATTCAAATTTTGCCAACTGTAAAACCTCCCTAGATATTGCTGCTATTAGAAATTCAATACTTTATTTACGGCATCAATGATACGTGCTGGCGTAGGCAACCAAGTATCCTCAATTTGAGCGAACGGATACACAGTGTCCGGCGGAGTCACGCGAAGCACTGGAGCTTCCAAATGGAGAATCGCTTTTTCATTGATTTGAGCGATAACCTCTGCGGCTACACCCGCAGATTTTTGCGCTTCTTGAACCACGATCGCACGATTGGTTTTCTTAACTGAAGCCAGCACGGTGTCGATATCGATTGGAGAAATGGTGCGCAAGTCGATAATTTCCGCTTTGATTCCGTTCTTCTCAAGCTCGTCAGCCGCTTTCGTTGCGGTATGAACCATCAGTCCGTAAGCAATAATCGTAACGTCGGTTCCTTCGCGAACAACGTTAGCTTTGCCAAGTTCAACGGTGTAGTCACCTTCAGGAACTTCGGCGCGGAACGCATGATACAAGTTCAAGTGCTCCATGAAGAATACAGGATCATTATCGCGGATCGCTGCGATCATAAGACCTTTTGCATCATAAGGATTGGAAGGCACTACAACTTTAATACCCGGTGTTTGAGCGATCAAACCTTCAAGTGCATCTGTGTGCAGCTCAGCTGCTTTAACCCCTCCGCCGAATGGAGTACGGAATACAATTGGAGAGTTATAGCGTCCGCCGGAACGGTAACGCATACGAGCGGCTTGAACGACGATTTGGTCAAGCGCCTCAAAGATAAATCCAACGAAT
The DNA here is from genome assembly GCF_001277345.1 of Paenibacillus solani. Taxonomy (GTDB): domain Bacteria; phylum Bacillota; class Bacilli; order Paenibacillales; family Paenibacillaceae; genus Paenibacillus_AQ; species Paenibacillus_AQ solani. The sequence goes on along the minus strand of NZ_LIUT01000001.1, from coordinate 1,558,011 downwards.
TGAATTTCAGCGATCGGACGGAATCCTTGAATACCAAGACCGACAGCCATACCGCCAATAGCGGATTCAGCCAGTGGTGTATCAAATACGCGTTCTTCCCCGAATTCTTTCTGAAGGCCTTCCGTTACACGGAAAACACCGCCGACATTACCTACGTCTTCACCGAAGATGACAACGTTAGGGTCACGGCTCAATTCAACGCGCATGGCGTCGCGAATCGCTTCTTTCATGTTCATTTGTGCCATTGCTTCATTTCCTCCTTAAGAAATACAGTAAACTTCCAGTGTTATGCCTTATGCGGCTATATGTTCATATTAATAAGCGTCCTTGGAGCCATGAGAAGACCGGATGATTATCGAAGGTACAACCTAACGATAATCATCGGTCCGTCATGCTTATTGGAAATCCGCTTTTTGCTCTTCCAAATGCTTAGGCGTTTGTTCGAACATGCTGTCGATCAAACCAGGCACCGTCATTTTTTCCGTTTGCTCGGCTTTTTTGATCTGTTCGTTGACTTTCGCTTTAGCCTCTTCCTTCACGCGAGCTGTATCCTCTTCTGTCCACAACCCTTTGGATTCGAGGTACTTCGCAAGACGCGCAATTGGATCCTTCTCGTTCCACTCGCCCTCTTCTTCCTTCGTACGATATTTTGTAGCGTCGTCAGAAAGGGAGTGTGGACGGAAACGGTAAGTTACTGCTTCAATCAGTGTTGCACCTTCGCCATTGCGGCCGCGTTCAGCTGCGTCACGAACTGCTTTGATTACTGCAAGCACGTCCATACCGTCAACCTTAACTCCCTTGATTCCAGCTGCAACAGCTTTATGAGCGATAGACAATGCTGCTGTCTGCTTGGAGAACGGAGTCGTGATCGCATAACCATTGTTTTGTACAAAGAAAATCACTGGTAATTTATATACGCCGGCATAGTTCAAGCCTTCGTAGAAGTCACCTTCGGAGGAACCGCCATCACCGGTATACGTAATAACAACTTGTTTTTGTTTTTTCAGTTTGTACCCCATAGCAATACCCATGGCATGCAGAATTTGCGCACCAATGATAATCTGAGGCATCAATACGTTAACACCCTCTGGAATTTGTCCGCCATGCTGATGTCCGCGGGAATAGAGGAATGCTTGATAAAGCGGAAGACCATGCCATACGATTTGTGGCATATCGCGGTAGCCCGGGCAAACAAAGTCATCTTTCTCAAGTGCAAACTCACTGCCTACCATTGTAGCTTCTTGTCCAGATACAGGCGCATAGAAGCCGAGACGTCCTTGACGGCCCAGATTTACGGCACGATCATCCCAAGTACGGGTAAATACCATGCGGTACATAATTTCTTTCAGTTGATCGTCTGACAATTCCGGCAAAAGATCTTTGTTTACGATTTTGCCATCCGGGGAAAGTACAGATAGAGTACCTACTTCCTCGGTATATACTTCATAAGGAACCTTGGTCATTTTTTTCACCTCAATAAATATTTGAATATCAAGTTCCGCTGTTATAGAATTATTATACACCTGTTTCACTCCATTCGTCAAAGGAATACGGGATAAAATTTCACATTTCTCGACGTTTGTATGTATAACAGATCACAAACAATACTATAACAGAATGACAAACATCATAGAACAACAGACATCTTAGATAGGTCAGGGTAATTTTAACTTATTGTTTACCGCATTTCAAAAACTAACCCGAAAAAGGTGACGATTTATGACGAATGAACGTTTATTGAAGCGAACCATCGTAAAAGAAGTGATTGAAAGCAAGTTTTTGCAGGAGAATCGAACACTCCGCATCTATCTCCCACCCGGCTATAATGAAATTCTCAGCTACCCTGTCGTTTATTGTCAGGACGGCGAAGAATTTTTCAACTTCGGGCGGATCGCGACGTGGGCCAACCAGCTCATACTCGAAGAAGGTGTAGATCCTTTCATTATTGTAGGCGTAGAAGTTAATACAAAGATTCGCACCGAGGAGTATGCGCCTTTTGGAAACCGTTTCGATGCTTATCTGTCCTGTTTCGCCGAAGAGATTATTCCCTTCATTGAACAGAAATATCCTGTTCGCAGAGAGCCAGCCGAGCGCGTTCTCGCTGGTGATTCCCTTGGCGGAAGCGTCTCTGTTCATCTAGCCCTGCGTTACCCGCAACTCTTCTCAAGAATCATTAGCTTGTCCGGTGCTTTCTATGAGAAGTCCCAGAATATGATCCGGGAAGAACAGGATTTGTCCTGGCTCGACATCTATATGATTGTAGGTCTCCAAGAAGACAACTATGCAACCGATACAGGTGTCTATAACTTCGTTGAATTGAATCGTTCAACAAAAGCTTTGCTGGAAGAACGGGGTGCCACCATCACTTATTATGAAAAAGACGGACGTCACCTTTGGGGATTCTGGCAAAAAGAGCTCCCTGCTGCCCTTATGTACTTCCTGGGTTAATCCATTACTCACAGCAACAACAGATCTGCTACTGGCTTAACCTGTTACTATAATTTTCACCATCTGTCCTATCAGGCCTGGTGGCGTGACATGTGAGCAGTTGGCAAAGCGCATACTCATATGGAGATAAGAGGAGTGAACAGCTCCCCCCTTTGTCTCCACTTCAAAAAAAAGATGAACAACCGCGCATTTTTTTAATGGAATGTGCATTGTTCATCTTTTCTGTTTCAGCAGCCCGTTCATCTTGGTATCGCTTTCAATTGTCTTCGTCAAAAAAGCGGCTGACTCACCGCTTGTTCGACTCGATTATAGCTTTTCTCGAATGATTTTGTCCAGTAGAATGTCACACCCTGCATTGATAAGCTGGTACACCTCTTCAAAGTTTCCGGTGAAATAAGGATCAGGCACCTCTCGCAGCTTCTCATCCGGCAGCAGATCCATAAACTTTAGAATCTTGGCTTCGTCGTACCCTGCCAATTTGCGCATATTCTCAACATTGGAATTATCCATGCCGATAACATAGTCGAAATCCTCGAAGTCTTTGCCTATCACTTGTCGAGCTACCATGCCTTCATAGCTAATTTGCCAATGATCCAACAGTTTCCGGGTACCTTCGTGAGGTATACTTCCAACATGCCAATCTCCGGTACCGGCGGAATCCACACGTATCTGATCCTGCAGCCCCCGCTGCATAATTTTATGTCTTAACACTGCCTCCGCCATGGGCGAGCGGCAGATATTCCCCAGACATACAAACAAAACGGATACCATGAACTTATCTCCTTTAACGTTTAATAACAACCCCATTTAGATCATGCGTAATATCTGAATGACTCTCAACCTTCCACTATCTCGAGCTGATCTCATTTCCCTGGGAAGGAGAAGGTCTTCCACCATGCAATGACCTTCTAGGTAATTTCCATTTATAGAGAACGGACAGCATTCTGAACACGATCACTACAACAAACAGAGCCAGCAGCTGCCATGTCTTGGTAGCAAAGCCGAGCCCAATGGCGACCCCCGCTACCATCGCCCAGACCGCATAAATTTCGTCGCGCAGCACGAGCGGTTTTCGTCCGGCTAATAGATCCCGCACCATTCCACCGCCGCTGCCTGTCAGCACGGCAGCTACAATTACCGCACTCAAGGGATGATTCATTTGTGTAGCATATATTGCACCTTGAATAGCAAAAGCCGACAAGCCGATCGCATCAAATAATGCTTCTGTCTTCTTCCAGTGCTGTATGAAGCGGAGAGGCAGTACAAATGCGACAAATACTGAAATCATCGCCAGCATGATTAAATCTCCCTGACTCCACAGCGTGGTCACTGGCACACCGATCAATACGTTTCTTATAATCCCGCCGCCGAAAGCAGTAACCAATCCAAGAACCACGACACCCAGAATATCATATTCTTCTTCCATTGCTACGAAAGCTCCCGACATCGCGAACGCTATAGTGCCAATGATACTGAATACATCAAACATATGCATGTCCAAAGCATAGTTCCCCCGCTCCCCCATCGATTTACATCTTACATTGTAGACGTGGCTGTTTAAATTGTGCAAGCATGAAAACTGCTTTATACTAGAATTCAATGACAATTCGCTCGAAAAAGGAGGAATTTATGATGAATCACACTCGCGTCCTGATATATACAGGCGGGGAGTTGTCACCCACATTTTTAGACGAGATTCAAGAAGGAGACTTCATTATAGGCGCTGATCGCGGGTCGCTGTTCTTGATTGACCATGGCATCAGGCCGGACCTGTCCGTTGGGGATTTCGACTCGATTCCATCCAATCAGTTGGAACATATCCGAGCCATGAGCGGGAAAGTCATCGCTTGCGACCCGATCGACAAAAATCTGACCGACACCGAACTCGCCTTTGAACTAGCACTTGAACAATCGCCTGCCTCCATCATGATTCTGGGAGCGACCGGTACGCGTCTGGACCACACGCTGGCCAATATTCATATGCTGATTCGCGGACTTCAGCATCATATACCATGTTCCATTCTTGATAAGAACAACTATATTATGCTCACAGGCTCAAACTGTATAGTTGAGGACAGAGGATTTACATACGTCTCTCTTCTGCCGCTTACAACGGAAGTCACCGGAATCTACCTCGAAGGGTTTCAGTATCCGCTCCAAAATGCCACACTGCGTTTGGGACAGTCACTAGGAATCAGCAATAAACTTTCCGGGGAGAAAGGTACCGTCCGGATCGAGGGAGGTTTACTGCTCATCATTCAGAGTAAAGATCGCTAATCATGACTATTTTGTCATCTTTAGATCCGCAATTTAACCTTTCATTCACATCTTAAAAAACCCTTGTTTTTCAAGGGTTTTTTCTTATTTCTATCACTGCTTATATGTTTAATTCTTAATTTTTTGTTACTTTTAATGATATTTTAATAATTCGCTTTCATTCCATGCGGCCCAAGGAATTGCGCTGATTATCCAAATTTTAGACGGTTTCAAATCTGATATACTCGGTTCATCGCCAAAACAAAAATGCATGGAGGTAATTACAACATGAATCGACAACAATGGATCAAGAAAGCCGTAGTAATCAGCTTAAGCGCAACTTTGGGTGTTGGCGCAGTTCTTACTGTAGCACCAGCGACTCCTGTAGAAGCTGCAGCTGTAAGCAAAGGAACTCAAGTCGTTAATTATGGTAAAAAATATATGGGAACACCTTATAAATTTGGAGCTTCCACCTCTACAACTAGAGTCTTTGACTGCTCATCATTCATGAAGCATATCTTTAAAAAATACGGTGTGAATCTGCCCCGTACGTCTGCAGCTCAATCCAAAGTAGGTAAAGCCGTATCGAAATCGAACTTGAAAGCCGGCGATTTGATCTTCTTCTCTAGCGGAAGCCGTGCCAATGGCAGAAATGTAACTCACGTAGCCGTTTATATGGGCAACAATAAAATTCTGCACACTTACGGGAAGCCTGGCGTGACCATCTCCAGTCTGACTGGTAACTGGAGCAAGACTTATCTGAAAGCACGTCGAGTACTGTAGTCGTTTATTCGTATATACCATATAGATTTGAATATTAAAAGACCGTCTGCCTCTCTGAAGTGCACCCCTTAGAATAGACATTGGATTAAACCCCTGGTTTATCCGATGAAATTCTAGGGGTGCATTTTT
>NZ_LIUT01000001.1:1430015-1552053 GCF_001277345.1 Paenibacillus solani | reverse complement strand
TGCCTCCGGTAGAGTTCCGGAAGCAGTTTATAGCCTAGGGTCTTTTTTCAATGTCTATTAAATGGGGTCTTGACCATCTCATGGCAGACGGTCTTTTGGGTTTACTTGAATATCTTTTTGTGACAACAACTTATAACCGGTCCCTCGAATCGTACGCAGCAGTTTCTGTTTGTGTCCTTTATCGATTTTCTCCCGCAAATGAAGAATATAAACATCTACCACATTCGTGCCCGTATGAAAATCATAATCCCACACTTGTCGTAAAATATCCTCACGCGTGCATACCTGCCCTTGCCTCCTGGCTAAAAACAGCAGTAAATCATACTCTCGCTGCGTCAATTCGATGGGCATGTCTTCTCTGAACACTGTACGGCCCGATGGATCGATCACCAGATCCCCAATCCGGATCATTTCTTCCTCTTCCAAGGGACCTGCCTGAAAGAGTCTCAGTAAATTAGCAATGCGAGCGGCCAATTCTCTAGGATCTCGATCGTTAGAGATATAATCATGAGCTCCGGCCTCCAATGCTGCAACAGCTTCATCTGTACCTTCAGTTCCAATTACAATGATAGGGATCTGTTCCTTTTTACCAGCCAACCGCTCTACGAGATTAAATTGGTCCATACCCGCTAATCTGCTGTCGATCAGCAGCAAATCTACCTGGGAGTGCTGCATGTAACCGACAACCTCCGAATAACTCGTAACATGCGTAACCTGATATCCCGTTTGCTCTAACATATCTACGAGCATCTGTAGGCGGTCTGTTTTGTCTGCCGCGATTAAAATTGCTTTCTCCACGGGCTCACCCCGCTTTCAACGCTTAATAATGTAAGTATGTCTGATTCAGCCTGCTTTCACTCCTTCTCTTGAATGATTGACAGCCAGAACTTCATTCCTTTCAATAATTTCTACACAATCCTAAAGATGCTCGGATTACATACGATTTGCGTAGAATTGCATCTTATCACCGTCATGACGCCGTTTTTATAATGGGGATATAGAATGAAGAAAGGGGGATTTTTCACCGGTACAGCTTATTGACAATAATGATCAAAGGAGGAATAATAACATGCGCAGCAAGCTCAGAGTATGGCCTCTTATCGTAGCCATGCTAATATCCATGGTTTACACGGCCGCCGAGCCTCCAACACGGGTTTCGGCCTCAGACGCAGCCAACCTTTCGCTTGGCAAAGTCGTGACAGCAAGTGGCCAAACCCAGAACTACGGGCCGGCTAACGTAAACGATGGCAATCCGGATTCGTATTGGGAAAGCACCAATCATGCATTTCCTCAGTGGATTCAAACCGATCTCGGTACGGACACAAGCATTAACCAGATCGTTCTTAAACTTCCTACGGGCTGGGAGTCGCGGACTCAATCGCTGACCGTGCAAGGCAGCACGAACGGCTCCACATTTACGAACATCGTAGATTCAGCAGCGTATGAATTCAACTCAGCCGAAGGAAACTCGGTGACGATCAGCTTTGACGAAGCAAGCACCCGGTATGTTCGCCTGAGCCTATCCACCAATACGGCTTGGCCAGCAGCCCAGCTGTCCGAATTCGAAATATACGGACCATCGGTATCCCCGCCAACGCCTCCTGTGGGAACCAATATTGCGGTCGGTAAACCGATTACAGCCTCCTCAAGCACATTCACTTATGCAGCGGCCAATGCAAATGACAACGATATCCATACGTACTGGGAGGGTGGAAGCAATCCAAGCACGCTAACCCTCGACCTCGGATCCAATCACGATATCACTTCCATCCTACTTAAACTGAATCCGGCTCCGGAATGGAGTGCTCGCACCCAAACCATTCAAGTGCTGGGACATGACCAGAACACCACGCACTTCAGCAATCTGGTATCGGCACAGCCTTATACCTTCAATCCCGTTTCCGGCAGCTTCGTGACAATTCCCGTAACCGCAACCGTAAAACGTCTCCAATTAAATATAACGTCCAATTCAGGCGCGCCTGCCGGACAGATTGCGGAATTCCAAGTGTATGGCACAGCTGCGCAAAATCCGGATCTGACCATTACGGGCATGTCCTGGTCGCCGTCCTCTCCGATCGAAAATGATGATATTACACTGCATGCTACGGTTAAAAACATAGGCAGCGCGGATGCGGGAGCTACGACGGTCAATTTTTACCTGAATGACATTAAGGCGGGATCCTCCCCGTTAGGACCGCTTGCCGCGGGCGCTTCCGCTACAGTATCGCTGCAAACCGGAGCCGTAGCGGGTGTATCGTATACCATCAGTGGCAAGGTTGACGAAGAAAACCAAATCATCGAGCAGGATAAAGGAAATAATAGCTATATTCATCCATCCCCTCTTGTAATCGGTGCCATTGAAAGTTCCGATTTGGTAGGTTCGGTACAATGGACGCCTGTCACACCAGTTGCCGGCAACGCCGTAGCTTTTACCGTGAATCTTAAGAACCAAGGCAACAAAGCTACGACAAGCGGGCCTCATGCGATTTCCGTCGCACTGAAGAATCCGGCTGGCTCAACGATCCAAACCTTTACAGGAAGCTATCCTGGAACCCTTGCCCCAGGCGCCTCCGCTAGCGTCATTATGTCCGGTACATGGACAGCGGCAAATGGCAGCTATGTATTAACAACATCCGTGGCAGCGGATGCCAACGAAGCACCGATCAAACGGGAGAATAACGTCAGCCACGCCAATCTCACCGTGTATTCCTCACGCGGCGCCAGCATGCCGTATACCCGATATGATACGGATGACGCAGTACGCGGAGGCGGCGCAATGCTTAGAACAGCACCTACATTCGATCAAGCGCTAACGGCATCGGAAGCCTCCGGCCAACGTTACGTAGCTCTTCCTTCGAATGGCTCCAACCTGGAATGGACGGTTAGAGAAGGTGAAGGTGGGGCTGGTATCACCATGCGTTATACGATGCCGGACTCATCGGACGGTATGGGCTTGACAGGCTCGCTCGACGTTTATGTAAATGGCATGAAGAAAAAGACCGTTCCACTGACTTCTTATTACAGCTGGCAATATTTTTCCAGCGATCATCCTGCTGATGCCCCTGGAGGTGGACGCCCACTTTTCCGGTTTGACAAAGTACACTTGAAACTGGATGTACCACTCCAGCCTGGAGACAAGATCCGTATCCAGAAGTCTAATGCGGATAACCTAGAGTATGGCGTAGATTTCATCGAAATCGAGCCGGTGCCAACCGCTATTGCCCGCCCGGCGAACTCTATATCCGTCACAGACTTCGGCGCGACTTCGAATGATGGTCAAGATGACCTACCGGCTTTTGAGGCTGCCGTTCAGGCTGCCGCTTCTTCAGGTAAAACCCTATACATTCCCGAAGGGACGTTCCATCTGGGTAACATGTGGAAGATCGGCTCGGTCGGCGATATGATTGATGACATCAAGATCATGGGGGCAGGCATCTGGCATACAAACCTTCAATTTACAAACCCGAATGCGGCTTCAGGCGGGATCTCGCTTCGGATTACGGGCCAACTGGATTTTAGCCATGTCTACCTCAATTCGAATCTGCGGTCGCGGTATAATCAAAATGCGGTATACAAAGGATTCATGGATAATTTCGGGACCAACTCCAAAATCCACAATGTGTGGGTTGAACATTTCGAGTGCGGATTCTGGGTAGGTGATTATGCGCATACTCCTGCCATTATCGCTGAAGGACTGACTATAGAGAACAGCCGGATCCGTAATAACCTGGCGGATGGGGTCAATTTTGCGCAGGGAACCAGCCATTCGACCGTTCGCAACAGCAGCATTCGCAATAACGGCGACGATGGTCTCGCCGTCTGGACGAGTAATGTGAACGGAGCGCCTGCAGGAGTTAACAACACCTTCTCCTACAACACCATAGAAAACAATTGGCGTGCAGCAGCGATTGCGTTTTTTTGGGGAAGCGGTCACAAGGCCACTCATAATCTGACCGTTGACACCGTGGGCGGATCAGGCATTCGAATGAATACCGTGTTCCCGGGATACCATTTTGAGAACAATACCGGCATTCTGTTCTCTGACACAACCATCATTGGCAGCGGAACCAGTAAAGACCTGTACGACGGGGAGCGCGGTGCAATTGATCTGGAAGCATCGAATGATGCGATCCGCAATGTCACCTTCACCAACATCGATATTCTGAACACCCAGCGAAGTGCTGTACAGTTTGGATATGGCGGCGGTTTTCAGAACATCGTATTCAACAACATCATTATTGACGGTACGGGGCTTGACGGAGTAACGTCCTCCAGGTTCTCGAACCCTCATCCGGGTGCGGCGATCTACACGTATACGGGCAACGGGTCCGCAACATTTAACAATCTGACCACGCGCAATATCGCTCATCCTGATTTGTATTTTATTCAGAACGGTTTCAACTTGATTTTGCAATAATCACGGCATACCATGAAAAGGAGGAGTCCGATGCGGACTCCTCCTTTAATCTGAACAATGGTAGACGGATACTTCTTCATTGGCATTCGTTTAACCGCCGACGTATTGATTGTACAACGACCTGGCCTTGGCAATATCCGATGTGCCATGTACCAAGGTTCTGCCGTCACGGAAAATAACTAACCGATGCGGTTTCACCTGATAGATGATCATGTAGGGGGTTACGGTTGCTTTTCCGTGAGGTAGCTTATTCAGTCGATCAGCCATTTCCTTAAGGTCAATGTTCATCGGTCTGGCCGGTCTGATCTGCACCGTATCTCTCCCGCATAAAACTTCACTTTTTCCGGAATTCGTCGCAGTTAAGTATGGATACTCCGGATGCTCGCCACAAGTCGGGCACCCCTGTTTCTTGGCACGCTCTACGCCAAATTCCACTCGTTCATTACGCCATAAATCAAAGGTCAGCATTTTTTTTCGAAGAGCTTGCCGATTTCCGGACAACAGCTTCATCGCTTCCATCGTTTGATGTGCGGCAACCATCTGTACAGCCTGAGGAAGAATGCCGTTAATATCACATGTATCTCCACCCATAGGTATCGTTCCAAGCAAACAGTTCAAACAAGGCGTTTCTCCCGGCAAGAAGGTATAGCTCATACCTGAGCTTCCGACACATCCGCCATAAATCCACGGAATCCCTAACTTGAACCCGACATCATTCATAATCAGACGGGTCTCGAAATTATCCGTCGCATCCATCATCAAATCAACGCCCGCGCTGAGTGTCGTTAGTTCTCCGGCTCGTACGTCCATCACGATACCATTTACCAAACAATCCGAATTGATCTCAGATAAACGCTTAGCAGCTGCTACAGCCTTCGGCAGTCGATCCATTGCATCCTGTTCAGTGAACAGCTGTTGACGCTGTAAATTGCTCCATTCCACATAATCCCGATCCACGATCGTAACATGTCGGACGCCAGCGCGAACCAAGGTTTCTGCAGTGGCACTCCCCAGCGCCCCGGCACCAAGCACAAGAACATGACTATGACGGAGACGCTGCTGGCCCTCTTCTCCAAAGGGAGTAAACCTCTCTTGCCTAGAATATCGATGCTTGCGCTCCACATCAACTGTTTCATTGTCGTCCGAAGGCTCCGGGACTGACTCGAAGGGATGTTCATTTATGGTACTTGCCCTACTATCACTTCTATCTGACATAACTTCTCCTCCCTACTCTTCCTTAAAATCTTCCAAGCGCAATGACATTCTTGTTTTTTAACCACATCCATGATCAAAATACCCATCCCGCGAAGAGGATGGGCAGTTAATCAATAAAAATTCATACTACACTTTTAACATAAGTTATAACCATGGATGATCCGACCTGTGATCGTAAAAGGAGAACGAGCTCTCTCAGCCCATCCTCCTTAACTTTATAGAATATTTGCATCTCACAAGATCAATGGGACTTAGGAATTCTGGGTCGACCAATCCTCAACGTTCCAAATCTTTGTTACCCAATCCTCATAGAACTCAGGTTCGTGGGAAACCAGCAAAATGGTACCCTTATATTCCTTTAAGGCACGTTTCAGTTCCTCTTTAGCGACAACGTCCAGATGGTTCGTCGGTTCGTCAAACAGGATCCAGTTACTCTCGCGCATCAGCAGTTTGCACAGCCGGACTTTAGCCTGCTCTCCACCACTAAGTGCCTTCATCGGACGAGTGATATGCTCATTTTTGAGTCCACAGCGAGCTAGAGCCGCGCGAACCTCGTGTTGGTTCAAATGAGAAAATTCATTCCACACATCATCGATCGGCGTCAGATTCCCCGGACGTACCTCCTGCTCGAAATAAGCAGGCACCAGGAAGTCACCTTGATATGTCTTGCCAGAGAACGCAGGGATTTTGCCCAATATGGTCTTAAGCAGGGTTGACTTACCTACGCCATTACAGCCTACAATGGCAATCTTCTCTCCGCGTTCGATCAGGATGTTCATTTTGGGGAGCAATGGCCGATCGTATCCGATCTCGAAGTCGATTCCCTCAAATACAGTTTTCCCGCTAGCACGCGATTCCTTAAAGTTAAATACAGGTTTAGCTGCTTCCTCGGGGCGGTCAATCCGCTCTATACGGTCCAGCTGCTTCTCCCGGCTCTTCGCTCGGCCGGACGTGGAGTAGCGTGCCTTGTTCCGTTGAATGAAGTCCTCCTGTTTCTTGATGAATTCCTGCTGTTTCTCGTAAGCATCAATATGCTGGTTCTTATTGATATCAGCCATTTCCAAGAACTTATCGTAGTTTGCTGTATAGCGAGTCAATTTCGCGAATTCCAGATGATAAATGACATCAACCACCTGATTCATAAATTCCGTGTCATGGGAAATCAACATAAAAGCATAAGGGTACTGCTTCAAATATTGAGTAAGCCATTCGATATGCTCAACATCCAGATAGTTGGTCGGCTCGTCCAACAAGAGTACGTTCGGCTTTTCCAACAGAAGCTTGGCAAGCAGCACCTTGGTGCGCTGTCCCCCGCTTAATGTTGCGACATCACGGTCAAGGCCAATGACGGATAAACCAAGTCCATTCGCCATCTCTTCAACCTTGACGTCCAGCATATAGAAATCACCGATATCCAGCTGCTCCTGAATCTCACCCATCTGCTCAAGCAGCAGCTCCAGCTCATCGGGATCAGCATCACTCATCTTATTGGTGATCTCCATCATTTCTTTTTCCAGTTCGAGCAACGGTAGGAACGCATCCTTCAGCACATCGCGAACGGTTTTGCCGGGAGTCAGCTTTGTATGCTGATCCAAATATCCATATCGGATTTTTGGCGTCCACTCTACCTTGCCACTGTCCTTCAGCAGCTGTCCTGTCAAAATATTCATTAGCGTGGATTTCCCTACGCCGTTTGCTCCGACCAAACCAACATGTTCGCCGGCCAACAAACGAAATGATACATTCTTAAATAGAGTACGATCTCCGAAATTATGTGATACGTTCTCTACAGTCAATAAACTCATGGCTAATAGTAACTCCTGTCTTTATAAAATGAACTTATTTCATGTTAATTTAGCGAATTATGCACAGTCAAGAGTTTATTGTATCACATCATAGAGTCTGGCCGAAACTACAAGTTTCATTTTTTACAGGACACCGGGATTAAAACAGCTCTTCTCATGGTATCCGGCTGCTGCCGCTTCTTTGGCACTTTGAAACACTTCATCCACTCGAACGCTATTATTGCAACCCTCTCGATAATAATATTTGATTCCCCTGTTATCCGTCCCTCCGAAATAGACCGGTGCTTTTACAAGCCTCCCGCCCCCAAGCGCATAATTGTTAAAGTATTGATTGCCTATAGGGATGCCTTGTATAAAGGCCATCATCCCGATATCGTCAATCGTATTCACCCACTCTTCCTGGGATATTAACGGGAGTGTGAAGGTATAGGAGATACCGTTCTGCAGCGCCGTTTGATTATGCCGCTGTATATAATAGGCGAGCTGTTCTTGAACCCTATTTACAATGGTGATTCGGCGGACTTGTTCGAACATATCCGAACTATCCAGCAATGCTACTCCCGTTCTACCGCTCAAATCCTGCCGAAATCCAGAGTGCCATCGAGAAGCACCTGATTCATACACGTGAACGAAGGAATCCAACGTAAATTGGATGCTGTTGCCTGCATCATCACTCCAAGCATAAGGAATTTTGGCTGTCCAGCGGTGCCCCATGAGCTCCTCACCCTTATCATTGGTAAAGGTCTGCGAAGCGTACATATAATAGCCATCGTAATCAAGCACGACGATAGCAGGAATATACCACCAAAGTGCAGTCTGTGCAGCAGGATCATCGGCGATTCCCATATTCATATACAACGTCCGGGAAAAGGCTTCCAACGCTTTTTCTTTATCGGCGTTCATAAATTTCAATGAATCATACACCGACTCCTTTGCTTGGGTCTCATTCTCATTAAGCATCATCCCGCCATCTTGAACCGCTGTCCGGAGTGCAGCTGAATATTTCATCTCCACATACCGGACATCCTCCAAGCTCTCGGCCCGCATGCCCAAAAGAAAAAATACGGGGAAGAACACAGCGGTAAATATGATCGCAAGGTCAGTAATCTTCATTCAGAACCAAACCTCCGTAAGGGAATGCGATAGCTGCTTTACCACCTGAATCTGATCCTGTCAAAGCATCAAATATCAGCATTCCGGGTGTGCGATTCAAGCTGCGGACACTTACCTGAAATAAATCTCCAGTCGTTAATCGGTATCGTCGGCTGTCATCTTCCTTGCCCACACTCGAATCGGGGAACATGTAACTCATAATATCATCCTGATAATAAACATCGTATACGATGGAATAGCGATTCAGAAATGTGCCGGCATCGTTATATTCCGGATGATATTTCTTATGTTGATGTTCCATTTCCACATTGTAGATATTGCCTGTTGCGGCCAGCTCTTGTTGGAAGTCATTGTACATAGTTGGAGTCACATACCCCTTCGTTCGGACACTGTCTACGAATTTAGTGGCGGACTGATAGACAACGAGCCGCGACAAATCATCCTGCCTGCGGGCCATTTCACCTGCCGGAACCAAATAAAGCAGTAAAAGCGCCAAAAATGCCGCAAACCATTTCGATACTGAGTTAGACATGGCTGTTACCTCTCTTTAACAAACTGGATGCTCTCCACTTCCCCATCGGTTCCTCGAATATACTCCGTTTTATAACGGGCATTCGTGTCAATGATCGAAAGATCCAACTCCTCTGGATTACTGCCTGACCTGAATTCCCTGCCATCTACAAATATATGAAAGCCGCCCGCTTGAACTTCTCGCAGGGTGAATAACACTTCACTTCCCCTATAAGACAACTTCATGTTTTCTTTAGTCATCTCTACCGTGTTGATTCCGGCATGCTGATCCTGAGTCATTCGTCCTGCGGCCGTTAGACCACCGTCTATTGCCGTCTGAATATGGAATGCATACAAGCTGGCGGCAAGGAATATTGCCACCCCCGCCGCCAGTTCAAGCATGCTTATGGTTTGTTCACGCAAGAGCATATCACCCTTCTATTTATGGACTTCAATGAACTACCATTATCATTATTGATAGAATTTGATGCCCCTGATCACATTGGAATCATCCTTAACGATACTTGCTCTGAATTTTCCACTTGGATTAACATACTCTGCACTTTTCTCATTCAAGACATCTTGGATATTTCCTTGTCTTGAGTCCGGATTAGGGATTGAACCGTCTGTCTCCAGTACATTACCGTACCATTGCCCTCCTTTATTTTTTCCTGTGGCAATAAAAACCCCGAATTGATCCTTGTCCTTATATTTGCGCAGCGCATTGGTTACCTGAGAACCACTGATCGTCGTCCCGTCATATACGGTAAATGCAGCCTGGGACAACTCTGTCTGAATGTCTGAAAAGTTGTTTTGCGCAGTTTTAGTAGCTTCCTGTGCTGAAATAAACAAAATAACAACAATCGTAATCAGTGCGATGGTCAAAAATATTCCTGCCGCAACCTTTAAAGCAGATGATGCATTATTCATTTGAATCTTCCTCTCATTTAATTTTTTATATTTTTTAATTGCTGTATTATTTTATAAACGTTGGATCTGCTCGTAATACGTCTCCATCTGTGAGAAGCTCATGCCGATCAGCGGGATCACAAGGTACATAAAGATCAGAGCATACATCGGGGTAAAACCAATCATTCGTGCCCATGCCGCCTTGGTATCAATCATGGCTTCATATTCCTGTTTGCGCTGCTCGAAGCTAAATATCATCTCGCCATCAAGATCATCGAACACATCCTTGATCGGCACCTTGTCTACCGCAAGAAGCAGCTTGTCCACCAACCGCTGGAAGTCCGGAAACCAGACATCATCCTTAAGCTCCAGTAAGGCTGATTCAGCCCCGTGTTCATAGTGGAGCAAGCTTTTTTGGATAGGAATTTTGAAGATTACTGCAAATCGGTTAAGCCATTCCAAAATGGATTCTACCGAAATGCGTTCCACACCGCGCAATATTGATATGACGGTTTGAAATTGGTAGATTTCATGCCGCATTTCCATATTCCGCACTTTACGATGAAAATACAGCAGCCATAATGGGGCACTATATGCTGTCAAACCTGCCAGGATGGATAACAACAACTCCCACCATCTCAGGTATTCGCCATTATATAGCTGTAATTTGCCTATCAGTCGGTCGATTGTGCTTTCGATCTGGTCCTTGGCCATACCAAGCGAGTCCGCATCGTGAACTACCTGTCTGACCTGCTCCCGAGTTAGGTCTGGTGACATCTGCAAATGCTCCATTAACATCCGATCCTGCTTTACAGTATCTTCTGCCTGCCGGCGCTCAATCTCATTCATTTGACCGAACAGGGAGTTATTTAAGGAAACAGGAACATGCAGGATATGATGCTTGGCCTGTACATGCAGCCCAACTGCCAACGAGAGCGACAAGAGAAAGGTAAGGAGAAAGAACATCAACCTTCTGATATAGAGCCATTCGAATTTGATTCTTGCGTTGCTTTCCTTTAATAATCGGATCTGCCTGTCATATTTCAGGGAACCAGGTGACGGTGACACCATGCGTACAAGCAAACGGATCGCAGGCAATCGGTACAGCCTTTCTTCCCAGGTCAATTTCTGAATCTCAGCGCGGTAATCTGTTTCTCGATTTTGCTGCAGCTTCTGAAGCAAGAGGTAAGCGATCAGAATAATGACATATATCGATATCTTGGTTATAATCCCGAGTTTGCTCATATAGAAATCATCCATCGATGGGAAACTGCTTCTGGCCCAGCGTTCAATCGGCCTAGTGAAAAAGACAGGTGCCAGCGCAATGATGTTCAAGCCCTTCATTAGATAATCCAGCTTGTCTCTTCGCAAAATTTCCAATTGAATTTCCTTCGTTAAGCCACTTAGCCCATGCAGGTAGATGGACCCTTTTTTTCTTGCATGATCTCCAAACTCCATCACGAGATGTGATAT
This sequence comes from Paenibacillus solani, assembly GCF_001277345.1. Classification (GTDB taxonomy): domain Bacteria; phylum Bacillota; class Bacilli; order Paenibacillales; family Paenibacillaceae; genus Paenibacillus_AQ; species Paenibacillus_AQ solani. The sequence continues at coordinate 1,540,611 of NZ_LIUT01000001.1, read as the reverse complement.
ACCTGCGAATGCTTTTAGATAACGATTGGGTGCTACCTCATAATACTGCTCCAACTCCTCATCCGGATCCTCCGAAACCAAGGCATTGTATATCCGATGAGCATGTAAAGATATTTCATGTCCGGAAGCTTCCGCTCCCTCATACAGGGCCTCTTCTACCATTCCATGCTGTTGATAATGATGACGGACAAGCGAAAACAGCTCAACTGATTGGACAAGAACTTTACGCTCCAGGCGGTTTATGAACATCTCTACGAGCATATTGTTAATCACTGCCGCAGCCAAAATGACGATAACAATAAACCCCAAATCCGGTTGACTCCATATCAGCAGCAATGCGGTCAAGCCAATCGTCCCGGTAATCGCAATGGTTAGTTTCACTGTCTCATATCGGAGCGCGATCTCATCATAAGGGTGAATAATTGCAATTCGTTGACGGATCCGCCGCAGATACGATTTGACAACCGGAATCTTGATGCCATACCTATAAATAATTTGAAACCATTGACGGTGAATATCACGCCATGATCTGCCTCCCATTTCAGTCTGGACGGCACCTGCATCGCGATATCCCTGTCTTCGTGACATCCATGCTGCGATGCCAAAGGTAATGGTAAACAAAATTAAAGATACGATAAGAACTACAATCAAAATATCTTTAGATGTCACCTTGTCCCCCCCAAACCGCTGCCAGAAATCCCTTAAATTCCTCCGCGTCTTCCGGGTGCATCTGTTCCATCATCTCTTGAATACTGCGTTCTGATAACTTGGCAGCTGCCAAATACTTTCCATCCCGGTATTCGATTACATTGCGGGAAATGTAGTAACTCTCTTCATTCAATCTCCGCATATGCTCCGAACCTAACTCAAAAAACTCACCCATGCTTTTTTTCAAGCGATCCCCTTCAGTTCCATGGAATTCTGGCAGAGCTCCCTTCTCGACGGGGATGCACTCTGTAATACGTTCTATGTAACGGTTGCCATAAGCATCTCTTCTTAAGTGGATATCAAAATTAATGACACTGACAACCTGCTGCTCAGCTATATGTTCTTGTCTGAAAATGCCGCTCTTAAGCAGGGAATTGCGAAGGGATTGAACAAGATCCCTGAAAGTCTTGGCATGATGCGTAAATACAGTGAATAAACTTGCCACTTGAGACATTTGTATCATCCATGAAGCTACCTCATCACTTGCAACCTCACCAAGAATATTGACAGTACCATCTGTTTTTTTCTGAAGGTCCAAGCCAGCCTGACCGCTAATATGCTCCGTTTCCCTGAAGCTTAGAATGTTTCTGCGACTATAGATCTTTCTGAGGTGTAACTCAAAGGCCATCTCCTGAACCCGAAGGGTATAGGTCGCGTAGATGTGACCGACCATAGCCATAAGCAGCGTTGTTTTTCCAGATCCCTGCGCACCGGTAATAGCTGTGATTCGGCTGCCTTTCATAAGATATTTCAACATATCTATTGCGAGTTCCGAACCGCTGCCTGTTATTAACTGATCCAGCGATGCCTTAGGAAGATCGAATTTACGGACAAAGAAGGCCCAGGATTCAGCAAATGGCGGCCTGACAACAACGACTCTGGAGCCGTCCTTCATCTCATTCACTTTGTAACCGCTGGCTTCCGATAGCTGCCCCGGATGATTGTATTTGTATATGTTTTGGCATACCCTCTTAAGCTCCTGCATCGTCCCGAAAGAGAGAAAGGCCAGATGCAGCGAGACTCCACGGTAAAAAACCCACACGCTCTCACAACCGGTTGCAGGAGAGTCGGCGCCCTTAACGCTGCCTAGTCCCAAAAAGTCATCCGGAAAGTGACCATTCACTTTCTCGCCGTCACGTTCAACATGAATCCCACTAACCCCACCGCTTATCCCGTCAATCCGTTGATCCCTGATTTCATCGACAATAGAAAAGCCTTTGTACTCTTGGTATATGCGCTGCACGACAATATCCAGCTTCTCGGTAAATAACAGCGGTCTTTGCTCGGATTCATAAATATAAGCGATGTCTTCCGCGGTGACCGCATATACACTTCCCTCACCGTAACCTGGAATCACGCGTGGCCGTGCAAGATCGTAAGTTTCCAGAAGAACCGATAAAGCATCTTCCCCATGCCTCAGTTTATAAAGATATAAGACGATTTCAAATTGATCCTGGGCGTTTAAACGAGTCAGATTATCAAACGGAATGGCTGCATCGATGTTAGACTCATTCAGTCCGAGATCCCTGACAAGGAGCTGTTTCAAGAAATCCTTAACATAAGCCTTATCCAGCACATCGCCCGACACGCAGCCCTTCAGAGCACGTCGCAATTCACTTCGCTTGTTCAACCTGCGGCGATATTCTTCTTCATGCAGTCCTAAATCTGACAGCTGGCTATGCGTCAACTGATGAAGACTATCTTTGACAAACGAAGTCATAGCGGTTAGCGAATAGGGATCGGCTCCACGAGTTGTCGTAATCGTTCGTTTTCGGGTATCCAGATAGCGCAGATACAAAAACAACATCACAAACAAAACGATGACAATGATCCAAGCTGTATTCAATGAGTTATCCCAAAGCATGCAGGCCCCCCGCTTTCGAACCGCCGGTAGGAAGGCCAAGGTGTTCAGCCGCAGCATCCGCCACATTGCGGATTGCATAATACATTGAATTCACACGTTTGGCGTCCGTGCCCCCACGACTTCGCTGGATATAGGACATGACCGAACGCGTATTCCAAGCATCTGTCATGCCAGAGCTGTAGGGAACACCAAGCACCATCGTTTTCAATCCAAACCGGCGTTTCATATTTTGCAATGTGCAGTTGCTCTCCCGATCATATCTCCCAATCATATACAAACATGGCTTATCCCTTAGTTCATGAGGCAATCTCTGCTGCTCAAGCTCTTTCTCAAGTTTATGCAAATTCTGACTTAAACCCACGACGACCAAATCCGCGGCTTGAAGTATCGCCCGGTCGACGGCTCCAGGCACCCCATTGCCTGCATCAGCTACCGTCACATCATAACTTCGCTTGGAAGATTCCAGGACACTGGACATCAGGTTCGCGTGTGCCTCTTTCTCCTTCATCCTCTCCGTTTCGATTTCTTGAGCAGTATATAGTTTAGGTCCACGTAAAAGATCAAGCCGGTCCGATAAGAGCGGCAAAGTATAATTCCGCACATTCTCAGGATTCAGTCTCCCGCTAATCTTAAGCCGTTCCAGGGCATCCATCCCCGTATCCTGAAAAGCTGTTATATAATCCAATGATTCCTGCTTAAACGCAAAGGCTTGCTCCACTCGTTCTCCAGCGCAGCCACCATGAGAAATAAGTACTTTGACTTGATATTCCATTGCCAATACGATCGGTAAACTCGAAGCCAACATCGTACTGCCGCTGCCGCTGCTAAGTGGACTCCATACAGCAATCAGGCTCATGCATGCCTCCTTCCTGCTTGTCTGAGAGCACGGCGGATATGCCGTTGTTCCATTTCCGTCAACATCCGGATAAGCTCAGAAAGCGATCTCTTATATTGCCTCGACAACGACTTGATGCTTAGTCTTCCTGCATGTTCATTTTTAATTTTCAAGGCAAAGAAAAGTTCATCCCAAGGCATTTTCACCGGGGGGCCCAGCCATTGAATCCGGCTATCTTCCATATAGCCTTCAATGTATGCTTCATCCGTTAAATCATCAATGACCTGGACATAGACCCGATAGAAAGGGGGGAGCGGGTCATCCGTTCTCGCAGCCCTCAGATCATCAAGTAAAGCCATACTCTTACGTAGTCCCGTTACTTCGAAGCCGCTAACCCATACATGGGCATCCGCTGTATCCCACTCATGCTTGTTCAGAAAATCTGACTTCTCCACGTCCATTACAATATAATCGTAGGTCTTCTCCTCCATTGCCTCCAGATATTCCACCAAAGCCTGATAGTTATCAAATCCGGTTGCTACGTCGAATCCGGAAAACTCTTTAACCGGCAGCTGCGGATGCATGACGCTGATGCAATGTTTATACTTGGCGTCAACCGCGCCATCCACAAGCAGAACTCGCTTGTGGCCCGTGGCTAATATCTTGCACATGTACAAGAGCATGTCGCTCTTGTCACAAATGCCCGTAAATATCCATGTCTTCACATTGATTCCACTCCTTCGTTAATTCCTGTTACACCAATCGGCCTCACCCTACCACCTAGGGGCTCGAGAATATGAAATCCGGATCAAGTAATTCTGTATCCTCACCCGTCTGGGCATTTGTTATATCGGATGATCCCAAAATCTGTTCAGACTCTGAATCCCGTTCCTCACGAAACGGAGTAGCTATATATTCCTCATCGTCAGGCGGCATGGTTGGAGGCTTAGCGGCAGAAGAAGTTTTAACTGAAGGACCTGCACTATATGCTGAGCTCCATGCATCCGGACTTCTCGTCTCCGCAGAGGAAGAATGGACCTGCATATCAGATACCTGGATTTGCTGATCTGGAGAAAGCTTGCTTAAGTCGTCTTCCAGTGTGCTGCGAAGCGTAATCTCCAAGTGCTTCTCCGCTGTCTTCACGATATTCGGATTGCTTGCGATCAGCTTCGTTACTTCCGCATTCGGAGGATAGTTCGGAATCGCTTTCTCTTGCAGCTGAGGCTCTACATAGGTAAGTGCATAGATCGTAGCTTCATGAAGATAAGCATCGACCAGTGCGCTCGAGAGCAATAATATTTCCCGTTCACTGAGTGTCGTCCAGAATGCTGAATTTTGAAGCTTGTCGATGTTTTTCTTGGATAAAATGATGTAATCTTGCCCGGTTGGAAACTGGACTCTTACATCAATAACATCCCCTTTACGCAAATTACTCGGCAAATATACCGCCTTCATCTCCCGATGCCGGAGGTCCGACGGCGTTGGCATCTCTTCAAAAAGCATGGTTCGACTTATGGGTGTTCCCTTGAGCAATTCAATCTTCGCACCCTTCCCTGCGATCTCTTCCTTGCCGGAGAGAAGATTACCAGAAGACCCGTCATACGGAATACGCACTTCCTTGATGTCCTTCGCCTCTAAGAAATGACCGGGCGGAATATCTCGGACAGGAACCCAAGCAACCTTCATCGAGTTAAGCTGCCGAAGCTGCTCCTCTTCGAGCTCCGTGATCCTCTGCTCATATTGGGTTCGCTCTAAACTCCGCTGCTCTTTATAACCATGCATATAGTACAGCATGACACCGGCACACACGGCTCCTGTTACGACTGCGCCAGCAAGTCCCGCGATAATGAACTTGCGGCTTCGCCTCCTGATTATCGGCATTGCTTCAACTCCTTCAGATCAAATGCATTCAACTCTTGCGAAACCTGAATCTTCGTTTTCTCTCCACCGTAGGCAAGTACTCCTGAAATAATCGGGAGAATGCCTCTCGACTGCTGTCTTGCACTTCAAAAGGGTCCAGTTGCAGCGGCAATGATTGAACATTATTTGTTCCCAGCAATTTCTTCATTTCCTGAATCGTCTCTTCTCCAGCAAGCGGCAGGGCATACACCCGGCCTGGCTGGGGATGCCTGGATAACATTCGTGCCAATGTCACCACATCATGCTGCCGCCATTCCGCACCAGACCCGATGACTATCGGCAGATCGGCCCGCAAAAACTCCTCTATTCGGTCACTGTCCCTGTATGCACCCAAATCCAGTACAACCGCGTCATAGCTCCCTCCCAGCAGTGAAATCACTTCGGTTCTGGCTGTTTGGCGCCAAAAGTGGATCCCGTTAACTTCGAATTTACGGATCGCCCCCAATCTTCCCCCCTCGGCAATTTCTTGAATGCGAGTAAACGCCGTGGATTTGGCGCTCATTTCAACTACTGCCACACGTCCGTAATTGGCAGCGAGGAAATGCCCAAACGCGATGCAGCTGTGGGTAGTTCCTACACCGGAGGATGCCCCAAGCACAGCAGCCACAAGCGTCCCTGCTACTTTGCCTGGCTGACTCCCAGCCCTGTTTGTGGCTACCGGCTGCTGCCTGCTAAGCGCAGAGCGCACCTCTGCAGCCGATTGGTATCGATGCTCCGGGGCATATTGCAGAAGCTTGCGAATAACAGGAACAAGCTCCCTGGGCAAGTCGCCGCGAATATGACGCTCCACACCGGTTATCCATTCACTGAATTTGCCGTTGGTTGAGAGATATAGTAAAAGTGCTCCCAGCCCATATAAATCTGATCTGGCATCGCTTTGCCTCCCCCCATACTGTTCCGGCGCCGCAAATCCCACTGTGCCGAGCTTGACCGTATCCTCGCCACTCTCCTGCTTGTAGCTTCTAGCGATACCAAAGTCGATGAGCCGAACCTCCAATTGATCAGTCAGCATAATATTGGATGGCTTTAGATCCCTGAAGATGACTTGAGGCTCATGATTATGGAGGTATTCCAGAACATCCAATAATTGCTCCGTCAGTTCCATGATGAATTCAGGGTTCACGTTCCCGCGAAATCCACGGAAGTATTTCTCGAGGTTCATACCCTGAATGAAATCCATGACCAAATAGATATAACCGGTAGACTGAACGTGGAAATAATCGACAATCCGCGGCAGCCGCGGATGACTGAGTTTAATTAGAAGCTGAGCTTCATCTTGAACAGCCTTCTGTGTACCGGGCTCAGCCAAGCTCTCCTTCACAGCCCACATCTTCCCAGGCAGCTTCAAATCCTCAGCCAGGTAAACACAGCTCATGCCTCCCTCTCCGATCACCCGATCGATAACATAACGTTCGCCTAAAACTTCCCCATGCACCAATCTGCAAGGCTGATTCATGTTTATGCTCTCTCCTCTGACTTACTTACACAACAAAAAAGGGAAAGCAAGCCGCTTCACCATCACTGAATAATGATGAGTAGCGGGATGCTTTCCCTATGGTTGTCGTTGGTTAATTTTGGAATCATTATAGAACAACTTACATTAACTTGTAAAGCCTTTTTTAATACTTAATCATATATAGAGTAATTTCGTCCCGATTATGGAACAGCTGCTTGGCTCCCTGGATCTGCATTCGGGATTCTTCGAACGTCTCCATGATCTCCTTCACCAAGGCCATGGGTTTCTTCGTCAACAGCTTGACTGTAATCACAGCTGTGCCCCCTGGCTGTAAGCTGTACAGCAGCCCTTTGACCATTCGAGCCATAAGTTTGGGGCTCCAGCTCATATCGCACACGATCAGATCAAATTCATTTTCTCTAAACGATACATCCGCCGCATTTTTGTGAATCACTCGGAGATTTTTGTTACCAGCTAACGAAGGATGCATTTTTGCCGGATCAACCGCTGTAACCTCCAAACCTCGCTCAAGCAGAAACGAAGTCCACCCTCCAGGCGCAGCGCCAATATCCAGAGCATTGAGGAATGAATGAAACGGGATCCCGAACTGTTTCTCGGCTTCAAGCAGCTTAAATTTCGCCCTTGAGATTTGCCCCTCTTCCCGCTGAAAACGAACGGCCCCGCCGTTCCAATCTGACAGATTGTCCTCCGGATGAGACACGCCTACATACCAGACATGATCAGCAGCAAACAAGGAAATGATCCATGCAGGAGACTGAACCGTATATTCAAGCTCAAGCGGTGCCAGTCTACGCTGCAATTCTCCCCGAAGTGCCGCAGGGTTTTCTTTCCATGGGCTATTCTCTGTTTTCCGAATCTGAATAGCTGCAGAGCTGCCGCCTATTTCTTCACGTTTAAGCAAAAACTCTTCGACTGCACTTAATGCGTCAAGAGAGGTATCCGCCGCAATTTCCAGATGGACCGGAAACAGATGTCGCAGAAAAATAGGCGTCCTGGTAGTAATGAGGCGGTTTGCCTCATTTTCCGAGCTGTCAATTGTGACTACAAACACTTCACCGGGAATCATCATGGTGCTTTTTAAACTGCCAAACATCCGCCGCAGCTCTTCCTGTGCATAAGGAGCAAAGCCATGATTTGCCGTACATACCCATTTGCTGTGATAATCACGTTCACTCTGATTCTCTTCCTCAAGTTCTTGCTTTACATTTAATTCGTCCAAACGGATTAACCTCCAGAAATAACTATGATCCAAGGACGTCTGCCATCCATTTTCAGATGAGCGTCATTATCATAAGTTTGTTAGATGAGTTCTTGATTTCCTCTTTCATTCCATACTGTTTTATCTAAAATCAGAGCTTTGCGCTTCTAAGAAAGGTTATAATATCCTGCACAGAACCCATCCGGTACAGTACCTGCGGTACACTGCGTGGTTTCGATGGGACAACCAGCAGCGCAGGAACACTCCGAATTTGATAACGTTCAACGATGGTTGGCAGGAAATTCACATCCGCACTGAGCAAATTCATATCCTTCTCGATATGTTCTACAATATCGATCATCTTCTGCGCAGCGGCACAAGTACCGCATAATGGCGTATGCAAAAATACAATGAGCGGATCGGCCTTCATGTTTCGTATAGCCATACGTTCCTGCCATTCAAGCCGCTCCATCAGTTCACGCTGCGTAACCTCGATCATTTATCTTAACCCCTGCGCGACATCTCGCAGAACGGATTCCGGCATGGGCCCGTTATGGACCTTCACGTCCTCGGGCATATGCGTATAAAGCAGCTCGTACATTTTCCTGCGGCCGGCCGGACTGGAGGTATGCAGGAATATTTCTCTAGCACGCAGCGCTTCCGCAATCATGGAGGCGACTACATCGCCCCCGTTCATTTGATCATAACCTAATTCAAAATCCAGAGATAAAATGTCTACTTCGCATTCACGAAGCATCAACAAACACTCTTCCCCGCTCCGTGCCAGCGCAAATCCTTTCGGATTGGGACGCCAGTCATCCAAATACAGATGTATCATCGTACCCTCCCCTTAAACGGACCAGGATTGCACCATGGCGATATCTTCCCGATGCGTGCCGTCCGCTCCCTTTTCGCTTTCCAAAATAAAAGCCTTGCCTACAAGCTCCGGTGCCAAAGCGAGACGCTTTAGTGCATCTGTTCCTATCATACCTTGCCCGATGCGTGCGTGGCGATCTTTTCTTGAACCTGCCCCATACTTCGAATCATTCAGATGAACCGCAACGGTGGGTTCCCAATAGCCAAGCTCCTGTCCTCTGGCAAGGAGTTCAGCTGTATTCGAAATATCCCAGCCGCCCGCCGCAAACAAGTGACAGGTATCCAGGCAAAAACCTATTTTATCGGGATAATCAGCTAGCTGTCTAACCTTCACGCTCTCCTCGAGAGTCATCCCCATGGGGCCGTGGTCACCTGCCTGATTCTCGATTAATAGCTTGGCCCTGCCCGTCCAGTCTGACAACACATCATTCAGGCATCGAATGATATTCTGATACCCTTCAAGCATATCAGAGCTTTTGAGATGTCCAAAATGGACCACAATCCCCAGCGATCCGCATCCTTCCGCGATAAGGAGGTCATTTTTGAGGGAGTCCACCGTTAATTGGTAAAACTCTTCTCCCCGTGTTAAGCCCACAGCCATGTTCGATGGATACGGCGTATGCGCAATGGACACCAGTCCTTGTTCCTGGCAGAACTTCGAGCATGCGGCAGCATTTCGCATGTCCGGCGTCTTCAAGTGAAGACTGCGCGGATTTTTCGGGAAATACTGATACGCGGAGGAACCGATTCCGGCTGCATGCTGGGCAGCTGCAAGAAATCCACCTCTTGTGCTGACATGGCCTCCGATTCGGATGTCAGGCTTCATGCTGGCAGTTCGGACAAAAGAAAATTTTACGCGAAGCATGCTCGGCCTTCACGATCGGCGTACCGCAGCGTATGCAGGGTTCTCCTTCACGATCGTAAACTTTGCATTCGTCGTTATAGGCTCCGGTCAGTTCGTCGCCTTCCTGAAACGGCATTTCCATATATCCTCCGCCATCAGTCGCCTCATGCAGCACTTTAACGGTACTGTCATACACCTGTTCCAAAGACTGCTCGGACAGATCCTGAATTTTGGACAGTGGGTGAATTTGAGCATCAAAAGCGATCTCATCAGCATAGCAATTTCCGATCCCTGCGATAACCTGCTGATTTACCAGCGTTGTTTTCAAGGCACCTCGCCGTTTACCAAGCAGCTGGATGAAACGTGCTTTGTTCATACGACGATCCAAGATTTCAGGACCCAGGTCTTTTAAAGTGTTTTCCGTTTCCTTAGCCGTTAAGAAATGCAAATAACCGAGCCGCAGACCGATAAAATACAGCACATGATCACCAATTGTAATCTCGATCTGGGTCGAACGGGAAGGCCGCTCTTCTCCGACACGTCCAAGATACAGAATGCCGCCCAGCATCAGATGCAGCAGTAGTCTGCCTCCGTTATGCAGGTGGAAAACGAGATGTTTGCCTCGTCTTTCCACATAGATAACCTTGCTCCCCAATAGAGCAGATGTGAACTCGTCAACCGAAACATTCAGCGATTTTTCACGGTTTACAACAACATTCATAATAGGCACATTCACAATGGTCTGTGATAATAATCTCCGATAATTCTCCATTTCCGGTAGTTCCGGCATGATTCATCTTCCCTTCTGTCAACCCAAAAAGTAATGTTTAGCTGTCGCTCACTTCAACATAACAGGTCGATTACTTCGTTTAAATCCCCGCAGACAAAGTCAGGTGTGATCCCCGTCTCCCTCATATGAGCTTCCATATTGAGCTTGGTCGTAATTCCGGTCATGACTAGCACCGTCTTACAGCCAGCATACACACCAGCAGCAATATCTGTACGAATATTATCTCCAACTACATAGGTTTCTTCCGGAGCCAATCCAAGCCGATCCGAAGCGAACTTCATCAATATGGAGGATGGCTTTCCGATAATCGTCGGTTTCACCCCCGAAGCAGCCTCGATTGCGGCACCAAGAGAGCCTGCACCGGGCATTAAGCCTCCATCTGATGGAAGCAGCAGATCTGGGTTCGTCAAGATAGATACTGCCCCTTCCTGTATCCAGCGTACGGCGTGTGTTAACTTATCGTAATGAAAAGCACGGTCGATGCCTTGAACAACATATTCAGGATTATGTTCCACAATGCTCAGTCCTGCAGACAACAACGCTTCCCGCAGTCCCTCTTCACCGAGCATAGCCACTTTGGCGCCAGGAGATTCTTCAGCAATATATTTAGCTGCTGCAAGTGAGGAGGTGCAAACTTCTTCCGGCGAGGCGGGAATTCCCATCTCCATCAAATGCTCGGCCACCTGCTCTGGTGTTCGAGATGAATTATTCGTTACAAACAGGTATGGAGTCTGGAGCACCCTCAGCTGCTTGATGAGTAGATCCGCTCCCTCGATTCGTTGACGGCCATGATACAAGGTCCCGTCTAAATCGATCAGAAGCCCTTTTGGTTTTTCCATGAGTGGATAGCACCTTCTTTATGTTCTTTCATTTATGCCATGAATGATTCATTGGCTGAAGCATAAGCCTTCTCATTGTCTTATAAACAACTATAAATTATTAAATCTATGTATTACCATGGTCTCAACATCTTCAAGAATCATGGGAAAACGCAGAAACCTCGGCAGTATTATTGTAAAGAACAGCTCTTCCGGTTGCAAGATTCAGAACTTAGATAATGCATTCGGGCGTAGACGTCGAATGAAATCGAAGCCTGTCCAAGCAGAATCGAAACGTTCACCGCTTTGTCATTTCCTGCGCTTTCCCGGAAAATAATTTGCTAACCCCCACATCATTTCCCTCATGTCTCTCTCGTATAATTAAGCTCTCCTGTGGATGGGATACAATCCGAAATCCTCTGCCAAGCGGGTATGTTCAAAAACCTCCTGCGCTTCCTTAAGGAGAGGCTGCAAATGCTCAATATCTTTATAACGAGAGCTGAAATGGGTAAGGAACAGGGCTTGCACCCCATTACGCTTAGCTGCTTCAGCCGCTTGTTTAGCTGTGCTGTGGTAGTATTCATGTGCAAGATCGCTCAGGTCTTCCATAAAGGTAGCTTCGTGCACCAGAAGATCTGCGTCCTTTGCGAGCAGTTCCACACCTTCGCAAGGCCGCGTATCACCAAGAATCGTAACCACTCTGCCTTTTTTGGGCGTCAGAAGTACATCAGAAGCATGGATCCATTGTCCATCCTCAAGCTCCACGCTCTCTCCTCTTTTCAGCTTTCCATAGAGGGGACCAGGCTTGAGACCAAATGCCTCCAAACGTTTCAAATCCAAGCTGCCGGGAAGGTCCTTCTCCACAATGCGATAGCCATAGCTTTCGGCTCTGTGATCCAGCTTAGCCGATTCCACCTGAAAGCTGCTATCTTCAAACAGCACACCGCCGGTATGCTCGATAATTTCCATGTTGTAAGGAACACGTGATTGGCTGATGTGCAGGGTGGTTTCGACGAAGGTTTTGATGCCCGGGGGTCCATAGATCGTAACCGGTGAAGTTACGCCTTGAGCTCCACGGCTGGACAGCAGCCCTGGCAATCCGAAAATATGATCACCATGCATATGGGTAATGAAGATCTTATCGAGTTTGGACAGCTTTAGGGGTGATTTTAATATTTGATGCTGCGTGCCTTCTCCGCAATCAAACAGCCACAAGCTCCTACGCTCCTCCAACATACGCAGGGCGATCGAGGTAACATTACGCTGCAGCGTAGGAACCCCCGCATTCGTTCCTAAAAAATAGAGTTCCATGCCTTTTCTCCCCTTTCGGTTGTAAACCGGAGAAATCCTCCGAAACATCCGGAGGATTTCAAGCCGGTCGGACCGGTATTCTAAATGTTATGCTTTATCTACATTAAAATAATGGGCCTCCGGATGGCTGAATACCATCGCGGATACCGATGCCTCGGGTTCCATCATGAAGCCTTCGGTTAGATGAACACCGATATCTTCCGGCTGCATCAGCTTAAATAACGGCTCTTGGTCTTCCAAATCCGGGCAAGCCGGATAGCCGAAGGATACCCGGATTCCTTGGTACCGTGCGCCTAATCGCTGTTTCATTGTCATATCTGCTGGATCAGGATATCCCCATGTATCCCGCATCATATGGTGAATTCGTTCTGCTAGTCCTTCAGCTGTCTCCAGTGCGACCGATTGAAGAGCATGAGACCTCAGATAGTCCCCCTTCTCCTTCCACTCAGCTGACAATTTGCTGACTCCCCGTCCTGCCGTAACGACCAGAAATCCAACGTAATCCATCACGCCGCTGTCTACAGACTTCAGGAAATCGGCCAGGCACATATAGGGTTCAACCTGCTGTCTCGGGAAGGAAAACGTATGCAGCACTTTTGTATGATCATTTGGATCATAGATGATGATATCATTTCCTCGGGACTGCGCCGGGAAGAATCGGTACACCGCATGCGCCTGAATGATTCCGGATTGAATCGCTTCATGAAAGATACCGTCTACCGTTTCCTTAAGGGATACGGCTTTAGGATCATTAGCCTTCAAGAGCTGCTCCACGGTGCCTTTGAGTCCAAGATGGTGACCGAGCAGCATTTGCATATTAATATAAGGAAGAATGTGAGAAATCGGATAATCCCGCAGCACATGTCGTTCCATATCCGGCGGCAGATACACCGGAGCATCCGTCGATATTTTGGATCGCAGTCCTTCAGACAGCTTCGGCATCACTTTCACTGCTTGAGGTGCAGTGCTCTCCGCTTCTTGTTCTGCCTTGATGGCTTCCTCCATTTTGGTCCGCTGTTCCGGATTGCTGAGCTGGTTCGCCAATGCGAGACCGTCCATGGCATCCTTCGCATACAGCACCATGCCGTCATACTCTGGACGAATGCGCGTTTTTGTAAATTTACGTGTCAGGGCAGCACCGCCCACCATGATAGGAACTGCAATACCGGCGTTCTTCAAATCCTGAGCTGTTGACACCATTTGTTGTGCAGATTTAACAAGCAAGCCGGACAAACCGATAGCATCTGGCTGCTCACGACGATATGCCTCAATGATTTGCTCCGGTGGTACTTTTATACCCAAATTAATGATTTGATAACCATTGTTGGACAAGATGATCTCCACCAGATTTTTACCGATATCATGGACGTCTCCCTTAACGGTGGCAAGCATGATTTTCCCTTTAACCGACGTTTCGTTTTTCTCCATAAACGTTTCCAGATAACCTACGGAGGCTTTCATTACTTCGGCACTTTGCAGTACCTCCGCCACAATCAGCTCATTGTTGTTGAACAAACGTCCAACCTCAGTCATCCCGGCCATCAAAGGACCGTTGATAATTTCCAATGCTCCATATTTGGTTAGCGCTTGTTCCAAATCTGGTATTAAACCTTCCTTGGAGCCTTCCACAACATAGGATGCCAATCTTTCCTCCAATGTCATGTTGGATACCTTTTCCTTCTTCTCTACCTTCTTGTCCCTAAAAGCTGCAACAAAGGCAGCTAACGTCTCATCATTAGTGCGATAAATCAAATCTTCTGCCAAGCGTCGTTCTTGTTCCGGAATGGATGCATAACGCTCCAGTTTCTCCGTATTGACTATTGCGTAATCCAATCCGGCCTTCGTACATTCGTACAAATAGACGGAATTCAGCACTTCACGGCCTGCTTCCGGTAATCCGAAGGAAACATTACTGATACCAAGGATCGTATGGACCTTAGGCATTGCTTCTTTAATCAAGCGTATGCCTTCAATCGTTTCCTTGGCAGATCCGATGTACTGCTCATCCCCTGTACCAACCGGGAATACAAGTGTGTCGAATATAATATCTTCCGGCGGAATGCTGTATTTATTCACAAGGAGATCATAAGAGCGCTGCGCCACCTTCAGTTTGTCCTCACGAGTAATCGCTTGGCCGCTCTCATCAATGGTCCCTACAACGACCGCTGCACCATATTTATGCACGAGCGGAGTTACATGCTCGAATTTTTCTTCACCATCTTCAAGGTTAATGGAGTTAATGATTGCTTTCCCTTGTGAGTATTGAAGGGATAAATCAATAACAGCCGGATCGGTTGTATCTATCATCAATGGCACTTTCACTTTTTTGACCACTAGCTCGAGGAACTTGGCCATGTCTATGGCTTCATCACGATCCGGATCCTGCACACAAACATCAATGATATGTGCCCCATTCTTCACCTGAGCCCGTGCAATCTCGGAGGCCTCCTCATATTTCCCCTCAACAATCAACCGCTTGAACTTACGCGATCCAAGCACGTTGGTGCGTTCGCCCACCATGTATGGACGATTATCCTGTTCGATATAGACAGGCTCGATTCCCGACAATGCGGGCAGATGAGTACCAGTCAGTGGTCGAGGCTCGAAGGTGTCCATCGTATTTTTCAATGCGCGAATATGCTCAGGTGTAGTCCCGCAGCATCCGCCCGCAATATTAAGCCAGCCTTTTTCAGCAAAAGCACCCATCTTTAAAGCGAGCGATTCAGGTGACTCATGATATTGGCCGTTTTCATCAGGCAGGCCCGCATTAGGATAACAACTAATCGCGCTTCTGGACATTTCAGATAAAGAGCGTATATGGTCACGCATAAATTCCGGTCCCGTTGCACAGTTGAGTCCGATCGAGATCGGATTCAAATGCTCAAGAGAAACGTAGAAAGCTTCGATATTCTGTCCGGCAAGTGTGGTTCCCATCGGTTCAATCGTACCGGAGATCATAATAGGCAGTGTTACGCCTGTCTTCTCAAAAGCTTGACGTATACCGATACTCCCAGCTTTTACGTTCAATGTATCCTGCGATGTTTCGAGCAGAAGTGCATCTACCTCTCCCTCGATCAAGGCGATAGCCTGCTCCTCGTAACTTTCGATCAATTCTGCGAATGTCACACCGCCCGTAACCGAGAGGGTCTTGGTTGTAGGCCCCATTGCACCTACTACGTAGCGAGGATGATCTGGAGTATTATACTTCTCAACGGCAGCACGGGCTAATTGAGCCGCTTTCAAGTTAATTTCACGGGCAAGCTCGGGTATGTCGTATTCAGCAAGCACAACCGAGGTTGCGCCGAATGTATTGGTTTCAATCAGGTCGGCACCTGCTTCGAGATATTGTTCATGGATGCTCTGTATCACATCCGGGCGATGAATAACCAGCATCTCGTTACATCCATCAAGTTCCGGACCACCAAAATCCTCAGCCGAGAGGTCCACTTGTTGGATCATCGTGCCCATTGCACCATCAAGTATTAATATTCGTTCCTTCAGTACTTCGTGTAAGCTAGGCTTGTTCAACTCTTAAACCTCCCCCGAAAACGTTAAATCTTAGTGTATCAGAATCTATTTCAATAGAAAAGACGAAATATTGCGTCAGAATAGGCATTCATCAACATTTTCAGATGACAAATGCGGTGGAGGCGGCTATAATACATATTAATCCAACGGGAGAAAGAGGGTTAATGCAATGGCAGAGATTGTGATTCGCAACACGAACGAACGTATTACCGGGGAAGAAAATGTACGGGAATTCCTGAATGGCCAAGAGGTTGTTTATGAACATTGGAATATGGAAAAACTCCCGACCACGCTTCAAGAGAACTTTCAGCTAAGTGATGATGATAAGAAGCGCATTTTGGAAATCTTTGATGAAGAAATTCGTGACTTGGCTGCAAGACGCGGCTACAAAATTTGGGATGTCATCACACTTTCCGAGTCCACGCCCAATATTGAGGACTTATTGAAAAAATTCGAAGAGGTTCATACCCACTCGGAAGATGAAATTCGGGCAATTGTTGGCGGTAAAGGTATCTTCATTATTAAAGGCTCTGATGATGTTGGTTACTTCAATGTTGAACTGGAGCCAGGGGATGTCATTTCCGTTCCGGAAAACACACCTCATTTCTTCACCTTAATGGAGAACAAGCAAATCATTGCAGTTCGCCTATTCATTGAAGAAAACGGATGGGTGGCTACTCCGGTAGAGGATCCTCAATTTCAATAAACTGCAGGATTGTTATGAATATGGAACAAGGCAGCGTACGCATCCGGTTACGGAGCATGCGCTGCCTTATTATTTGACGTGGGGCTTATTCGGTAACGGTCAGTTCCTTTAGTGGCATGGAATGCATGCCTCTTGCTGTCACATGCGAAACGATCCGATAGGTTCCGGCCTCATCGAAGGTTTTCTCCATTTTGTAAACCCCGTCTTGGTCATGCTTGACCGGTACTTTTGCTTGCACGCCCCCGCCTTCCAATGTCACTTCAAACTGCACTTCATTCGCATCTTCCACCGGGGAACCAGCTTGGGTCACCTTCGCTTCAATCAGCACTTTTTCACCAGCCTTAATATGGTCTGGCGTAAGGGACAGCTCAACAATAATCGGTTCTGCCATAACGTCTTCATTAGGATCTGCCTTGCTGTCATTGCAAGCAGCGAGAGCAACCGCCATCAACACCATCGCCGCAAACAGCGCTATCTTTTTCCTTCTCATGGTATACACCTCTTTACGAGTGCAATGTATGGTTCAGCCACATAATGATCTATGTCTGTGTTTGTTTCTTATACATTATATCTCAGCAAACTTTTTTTTCGATCTCATTCTGCTTACAATTGTGTGACGTTTATCACCTCTCAAGAAAAGCCAGTTGAAGCGCCCTTTGTCTTGATGTCTGACAGAAAAAACAGCCATCCAACAATCTCTGCTGTGATGGCTGTTTGCTATGTAATTGCTTTACGATCTCATCACGTGTGCAATAGCTTTTTACAAGTCAGCAATAATTGCATGCAGCTCTGATAAATGCTGAATCTCAAACTTCGGCTGAATGGCCGGATCATGCGGCCGATCGACCCGATTAATCCAAACCGTATGCAGTCCTGCTGCATTTCCGCCCTTAATATCCGTGGTCAGCTTGTCCCCTACCATTAAAGCTTGGTCCGCTTCGACCTCTAGCAGTTCAAGTGCATGCTTGAATATGGAAACATCAGGCTTTCCTTTTCCAAAATCACCCGAGATGATGATATGATCAAAATAAGATACCAGCTCTGGTACGCCGTCCAGCTTTTCCTGCTGCAGATCAGGGCTTCCATTCGTGAGCAGGAGAAGCTTCACATTCCCATGCAGTTGCTTCAGAACTTCGAAAGTTTCTTCGTACACATAAGGTCTGTTTCTGCGCTCAGCCGCAAACTGGTTTGCCAGGGTTTCAGCTAAAGCCTCATGATCAACACCCAAGCGAAGAAGTCCGCGCCGCCATGATTCCTTGCGATAGACTGGTGCCAGCTCTTCTAACCTTCTAAATTCAGGCTGCGAGCCAGCCGTAAAGTTTGCCCACAAGCCTTCAAAAGGGTTAATCCCTATCATCTTAGTGAAAGCAAAGGTATCATATGACTCATATAATGCTCTGGCTTCTTCCCGAACTGCGCTTAGCAATTCTTTTGCATCAACACCAGTTTCTGCAGCTCCCGCCTGGCATGTCACTTCAAATGCTTCCTCCACACTTCGCTCATCCCACAACAAAGTATCATCAAGATCAAACAAAACTGCTGATATTGGCATACTCTCCCACTCCCCCATACCCATTTATAATCTGTTTATGATTTGTCTCTCATTCTCAGTCATGCTCAACCGGAATTTGATGAGCCTTCGCAAACTCTTCCATCCGATCTCCCATGGCTTTCGTATCATATAGATTCATCATCCGCGAGAAAACCCAGTTACCTGCTTTCCCCTTTCCTTGAATGACTACTGAACCTGAGGCTATTTTTATTTTCTCAATGTCGGAAACAGCCAGCCTGCGTTCCCGATTGAATTTCATCGTGGACACAGACGCTCGTTCAATTTTCAAGTAAGGTTTGCGGAAGAATATCATGACCGCGAGCAAAATGTATAAACCGACTCCAATCAAATTCAACGTATCATTGCTGCCGCCTGATGCTTCAGATGTGGCACTTCCTAGAAGCGCGTATACGCCCGCTAAAGCGACAAGCACTAAGGGAAGTACATATTTACGACCTTTAAACACGTCATTATTATCAGACACAGCCTGTCCTTGATACGATGTTAGCCCTTGCTTCTTGCGCTGCTTATTAAGTTGGGACATATTCTTGCTGACTTTTCTTTCCCATGAACGTGACATTTGGTTCCCCCTGGACTCATGATCAAAATGATGGCGCACCATATAAACTTGGGGCATCCGATGATAGAAGTCGTTCGTTTATCAATTCGGTACCCCAAGATTAAAAAATCTCTTCTTTCACTCCATTCAAACGTCCATTGAACATTCATGGACTGCTTGGGCGGTTAATGCTTTAAACGCGGGCCGCCCTTCTGGTCGTTTTCATCAACCCACTCGATCGATTCAAGCTGATGTCTAAAGTTACTGCGAATATTATTAAGGTATATTTCCCGAAGCTCGGCGCGTTCTATAAGCTCCTCCTCGGTCAACCCTTCACTCTTGTGTTTACGTGCAAGTACATTAATGCGTTCAACCAAAGTATCGATGTCCATTACTTCTCCTCCAATTCCGATATCAATTATAACTTAAACATGTGAAAAAGAGCTTGTCAAGGCAACTGGACCTCGCAAACTCTTATAAAGAACAAATATGACTTAGAGTGTTCACGAAAAGGTTCTTATCGTTCCAAGAAATCGAAGATCATCTATAATACTACAGAGTAAATACGGCGAATTACTCTGATAATTTGACCATAAAAATGGGGTTGTCAGAGAACCATCTCCATAAATGAGTGGCGCGCCAGCAAACTGATCACCAGACTGGTAAGGATAATACTTCTCCTGCCTGGATATCCGGTCCTCTTAATCCGTTAATTCTTCTAATGCTATCCATATATACACGCGTATCCATATCCTCCGGCTTATGAAGAGAAGCAATACGCCACAAACTATCCCCATATTGCACAATAACCTGCTTCTCACCCGTCGGCTTGTCCATTCCACCGGCAAAAACGGAGAATGCACCTGTACAGAAGGAAGCAGCGATAAATAAAATAATAACAAGTCTAAAAAACGGAATGGAGCTTATGGCGGATTTCAAAGAATTGATCGCTGTTCTTGTAGGTTTCTCCGCTAGCGCTGGAGCATTCTCATAAATACTGCGGTATGTACTGTATCTCAACATGGAAACATCATCTCCCAAACAAGTGTTCTGCTATGCAATCATATTAACACGAACATTTGTTTGATTCAATACCCAAAAGAACATTTGTTCTGATTAATTTAGAACTTATGTTTGTACGAACGGAAGTTCTATGTTATAATTTTCCCAAACGTTACTAAATGGGGTTGATACGGTATGTCGAAAATATCCAGCCGCCAGCTGGCGATCTTAGAGTTTATCCGCAACGAAGTTCGTAGCAAGGGTTATCCGCCTTCTGTCCGGGAAATCGGCGAGGCTGTCGGACTAGCTTCCAGTTCTACGGTCCATGGTCATCTAGATCGGTTAGAGAAGAAGGGGCTTATCCGTCGCGACCCTACCAAACCAAGAGCAATTGAATTGCTTGGCCAAGAAGAATCCGAAAGTACCAGCCTTTTTACCCACACCATTGCCAGAGTACCGGTTGTTGGTAAGGTTACTGCAGGCGTACCAATTACCGCCATGGAGAACATTGAGGATTACTTTCCGCTTCCGCAGCATTATGTAGGCGATGATAAGGTGTTCATGCTGTCTGTTGTCGGTGACAGTATGATTGAAGCAGGAATTCACAGTGGGGATTATGTCATCGTTCGCCAACAGCAAACGGCTGACAACGGGGACATTGTCGTGGCAATGACCGAGGAAGACGAGGCAACGGTAAAAACCTTCTATAAAGAGAAGGATCACGTACGATTGCAACCAGAGAATCCTACATATGAGCCCTTGCGCCTGAATCATGTCACGATCCTCGGCAAAGTGATCGGTCTCTTCCGAGACGTACACTAAATCTTAGTTTTCTACGAATAAGAGGTTACCTCCATAATTGGAAGGTAACCTCTTCGCTTTTCATATACAAATGGTTAATTTGCCAAGATCATAACCGCATTCTCTAAGTCTAACTGATACAGCCGTATCGGCTTGTAATTAGGTGAACCTTCCCCTCCTGGTCCCTCCGTGGACTCCAAAACCAGTCTATTGTTTTTTACCAGAGGTATACTGCCAGGTCTGTAATAAGACGTGTTGGAGATCAAGGACTCATCCTGGAATTGAAGCTGGACGGCATGTCCCGTTCCTTGATTAACGGCAAAGGCATAGATTTCGATTCCATGACAGTCTCTGTATTGTGGAGCAAGTATAAATACATCTGCTTCATGAAAAGACAACCGAATCATTTGGACAGGATCATCCGTCGGTTGAATAAAGGTCATGTCCTTTAGAGTAGCTAATTCATTCGTAGCATTCTTGGAACGATACTGCACAATATAATCTCCAGTAATAGACAGGTCTGTATCCAGACCGAAGCAGCTAGGTGCGCCAAGCTGCTGCATGTTTTCCTTCATTAATGGAATAACACTTAACATCCCCTCTTCGGTTATACCTTGAGCCCGAATGGTCTCCGTGATTGGCTCCATTCCCCCTGCTGTTTGTTGTTTCTCATTGCCTACTGATACCTGAGCAGCAATAAATACAAGAAGAAGTAGCAGTCCGCCTACAGATCTGAGTCGCATTGTCCCTTGGCGTGCCAGGTTTCTTTCTTGTCGGAATACCAATAGACCCTTTCTATATTTCTTATCGAAACCATCATTTGCGTCCGAACAAGAGGATTTATGAGAACTATTGAAATCCTCCGCTTTATTCTGTTTCATCACATTTCTCCTTCACGGGGGGGGGATATATCATAAACGCTCCCGGTCACATATTCGTTGCTTTAATATTCAATTCTATGACAGGAAAAATAATATGCTGACAAGAGGGGCCATAAAGCCACTTTCCCATAAACGTGACAAAAGCAATCAATCTCAATAATACTCTCATAAGGATTTAGAGTCTAATGAACGTGATATCTATTAGGTAGATAAATCAGGTTGTTGCTTTCATAAATCGAGATTTTATTTTCTCCTTATGGATTGATTGTTTGGTATAATCTTGTTGAGGTGAAAATCATGGACGGAAAGAAATTTGTCATTATCCTTACCATAGTTCTGCTGATTATCGGAGCATGTTCACTATTCGCCATGAAGTATATTAGTTGAGCTGGCGACCTAAAGGAATTCCGTAGGTTACATAAAAGTTTCTACAATAAATTTATTTAACAGGTGATACTATTAACAGCATAAGAAACTGGACAATTCGCATCTTGGTGTTTTGGGGCATCTTTCAGATTTTATTCTTCTTAGTTAAGAAGATTGTATTTCAGTACTTCGTTATCCCTGATCCGTATAACAGTATTCTTCAAATCATAAGTTTGTTTATTATCATTTTTTTGTCATTTCTATTTTCGGCTTTACTGCTTTATGGCAACCGCAACAACAAATGACTGTAGAGTCAGAGAGAATTCTCTTTACAATCACAAAAGATTTGTAGCAATTGGAACTCATCTCAATCGGTTCTTTGAGCTGCTGAATATTTGGAATATGTCGATTTATTCCAAAAACGAAAAATTCCCCCACGCCTTACGGCGCAAGGGATTCCTCTATTAATACATGGTGATGTACTGATCGCGTTCCCATTGGTGAACTTGCGTGCGGTACATATCCCATTCGATTTCTTTCAACTCGTAGAAGTGAGTCAGCGCATGTTCTCCAAGCGCTTCGGAAATGACTTCGCTGCGAACCATTTCGTTAATGGCTTCCTTCAGGTTAGCCGGCAAACTTGGAATACCTTCCTCAATTCGCTCTTCTTCACTCATCACGTAGATGTTGCGGTCGATCGGAGCGGGCAGTGAAAGCTCACGCTTGATGCCGTCCAGCCCTGCCTTCAGCAAAACTGCAAGAGTCAAGTAAGGATTAGCCGCTGGATCTGGATTCCGCACCTCAATACGAGTGCTAAGGCCGCGCGAAGCAGGAATACGAATCATTGGACTACGGTTACTTGCAGACCAAGCCACGTAGCATGGTGCTTCGTAACCAGGCACGAGACGTTTGTACGAGTTAACCGTAGGGTTCGTGATCGCAGCAAACGCGCGTGCATGTTTAAGAATACCTGCCATATAATGACGAGCGGTATCGCTCAAGCCAAGTTCATCCTTTTCATCGACAAATGCATTCTCACTGCCTTTGAAAAGGGATTGGTTGCAGTGCATACCCGAGCCGTTCACGCCGAACAGCGGTTTTGGCATAAAGGTAGCTATCAGACCATGTTGACGAGCGATCGTCTTAACTACTAATTTAAATGTTTGAATCTGGTCAGCTGCTTTGATTGCATTCGCATATTTGAAGTCGATTTCGTGCTGCCCCGGAGCAACCTCATGGTGCGATGCTTCAATCTCAAAGCCCATCTCTTCCAGCGTCAGCACGATATCGCGGCGGCAGTTCTCACCGAGATCTGTAGGCGCCAGGTCAAAATATCCGCCTTGGTCATTAAGTTCCATGGTCGGATTGCCTTTTTCATCCGTTTTAAACAGGAAGAACTCAGGCTCCGGACCAACATTCATCGAAGTGTAACCCATCTCTTCGGCTACTTTCAGTGCTCTCTTCAAAATGCCTCGCGGATCACCGGCAAATGGAGTACCGTCAGGCATATAAATGTCACAGATCAAACGTGCCACGCGGTCTTCGGATACCCATGGAAAGATCATAAAGGTATCGAGGTCAGGATATAGATACATATCGGATTCCTCAATACGCACATAACCTTCAATGGAAGAACCATCAAACATCATCTTGTTATCAAGTGCTTTGGGAAGCTGGCTTACCGGAATCTCGACATTTTTAATCGTGCCAAGCAAGTCGGTAAACTGCAAACGGATAAATCGAACATTTTCTTCTTTGGCAATGCGCAGAATGTCTTCTCTGGTATAACTCACTATATCCTCTCCTTTGTAAATAAACACCGATTTTAATGAAGAATTGCAGTATGGCATTCCTTATTTATTAAAAAACCGGGACAGTTCCCCCTGAATTAATGAAACCTGCCCCGGTCTCTTAGCGGTGATCAATTCCTGCTTCAGCAAACGGCGCAGCTGAGATTCAGACATTTCACGACGTCTGTTTTCTGTATCTGGAGTTATAACTGTTGCTTCTTCCGATTCTTTTGTGACAGGGTTCATCACTTGCTTAATGCCAGCAATGTTAACACCTTTCTCGATCAATGCTTTAATCTCCAGCAATCGCTCCACATCATTGAAGGAAAACAGGCGTTGGTTGCCCGAAGTACGAGCAGGGACAATTAAATTATGTTGTTCATAATAACGAATTTGTCTGGCAGATAGATCCGTAAGCTTCATTACAATGCCTATCGGAAACAAAGCCATATTCCTCCGAATCTCATCACCCATATCTCATCAACCTTCCAAGTGGTCTATTCTGATCCTATTGTACATTTCCTGATCAGCGACGTCAACCACATGTCAGGAAAACTCACAACAACTTGCGATCTTTCATATTTTGAAGAGCCATTAGCACTCCATATTTAACATGAGAGTAGGTTAATCCTCCTTGCATATAACCAATATAAGGAGATCGAATAGGTGCGTCTGCTGACAACTCCAAGCTTCCTCCTTGAATAAAGGTGCCAGCAGCCATAATCACAGGATGTTCGTATCCGGGCATTTCCCACGGTTCAGGCACCACATGACTATCAACAGCAGCGGCACGTTGAATGCCTTGAACAAATGCAATTAAATGCTCGGCGCCACTAAAAGAAACTGCCTGGATCAAATCGGTTCGCTCATCCTGCCAACCCGGCTTAGTCGTAAATCCAACTGCCTCGAACATCGCGGATGCGTAAATACTTCCCTTCACCGCTTGTCCAACCGTTGATGGAGCGAGAAACAGTCCTTGATATATACCTCTGGTCGTTCCCAGCATGGCCCCGACTTCACGTCCAATCCCGGGAGCAGTCAGCCGATTGGCAGCCAGATCCACATATTCTGTCTTGCCGCATATATAACCGCCGGTTTCGGCAATGCCTCCCCCAGGGTTCTTAATGAGGGAACCCGCCATCAGATCCACGCCTACATCTGTCGGTTCCAATTGCTCTGTAAATTCACCATAACAGTTATCGACGAAAATAATCAGATCTTCGCGTATAGCGCGAATCCGGCTTACCATCTCCCCAATTTGCGATACCGTAAACGAAGATCGCCAATCATATCCCCGGGAACGCTGGATGCCGATGACTTTAGTAGAAGGCCTGATGGCCTCCGTCACTCGTTCCCAATCTATATCCCCCTGTTCAGTCAAGGCGACCTCTTGATAGCCAATCCCGAAATCTCGCAGTGAACCCGCTCCATCCTTCGTTTCACCAATTACTTTGTGAAGGGTGTCATAGGGACGTCCAGAAATGTATAGCAGCTCATCCCCGGGTCTTAGTACACCAAACAGCGCCGTAGATATCGTATGGGTCCCGGAGGCAAAATGCGGTCTTACCAAGGCTGATTCAGCTCCGAAAATGTCTGCGTAGACTTCATCCAGCACTTCACGACCGCGATCATTGTAAGCATAACCGGTAGATGCCGCGAAATGAAAATCACTCACCTGATGTTTCTGGAAGGCATCAATCACTTTCCACTGATTAAAATCAACGATGGCGTCGATATCCCGTAATCGTTGACCTATCTTTAATTCGATCTCATTGCTTAATTCACTTATATCTTGCGAAAATCTGGCCATGATAACCTGCTCTCTCCTCTATTACACATAATGTTTCATATCTTAACACATCAGCTTGCATTGATGTAATTCTTGCAAATGAATCATCTCACGCCAAACACGCAGTAGAAGCCCCGCTTTGGGGGCTTCTACTGCATACTATAGATGGCCTGATTTAATTCTGAGCATATTCTTGGAGCAAATACCCGATCTTTTCATAGTCCGCTTTATGGATCTGGACCGTATATAGAATATCACTCTCATCAAAAGACTGATCAAGCACATCACCGACGCGGTATACAAGTGAGTTTAGATCGCCGCGGTCAGCCGGAATCCGGAATATCACATTTCCTCCCGAGAGCTGCTCCTGGATCACTTCGCGTACCGCTTCCAAATCCTGATCATTATACGCGCTAACTTTTAAATGTCCTTCTCCGTTAGGCAGCATCTCTAACTGCTCAGGCTGGCAGATATCTATCTTGTTGTACAGCACGATCTGAGGCTTATCCGCTGCCCCTAAATCCTGTAATATGTTCTGAACGACCGCCATCTGGTCGTCACGCATAGGTGAAGAGGCGTCCACTACATGAAGGATCAGATCCGCCTCGTTAGCTTCTTCCAGCGTCGCCCGGAATGCTGCGACCAGATCATGAGGAAGATTCTGAATAAATCCTACCGTATCTGTAAGAACAACTTCTTTGCCATTAGGCAGTTCAAGCACGCGCGAAGTTGGATCCAGAGTGGCGAATAATTGATTTTCGATATATACATCTGCAGCCGTCAATCGATTCAATAATGTCGACTTCCCGGCATTGGTATATCCGACAAGAGCAACTTGCACAGCTCCGCTCTTCTTGCGGCGTTCCCGATGAAGCGTGCGGTGGCGGGTGACTTCATCCAGCTGTCGTTTCAGATCGCTGATCCTATCGCGAATATGTCTGCGATCGGTTTCAAGCTTGCTCTCCCCTGGTCCGCGAGTTCCGATCCCTGCTCCCAGCCTGGACAGATTCTTACCATGGCCTGATAGACGGGGGAGCAGATAAGTAAGCTGAGCCAGCTCTACTTGAATAATCCCCTCGCGCGTCTTGGCTCTCTGGGCAAAAATATCTAAGATCAGCTGGGTTCTGTCAATAATCTTTACATCGAGTGATTCTTCCAGATTGCGGACTTGCGCGCCTGACAGCTCCTGATCAAATATGGCTGTTGTAGCCCCTAAACCATCTATTGCCATCCGCAGCTCTTCCACTTTTCCTTTTCCAATGAACCACCTGGAATCCGGCACTTCCCGATTCTGTGTGATGACATCGAGCACTTCAACACCTGCTGTTTCTGCTAACTGAACCAACTCCTGCAGGGAGTGTTCCGGATTGATACCGGAGCGCTTAACCGCATCCGTCACCAAACTGACCAAAACTGCTCGATCATCGATTTCCGTTCGGGTATCAT
Source organism: Paenibacillus solani (assembly GCF_001277345.1). GTDB lineage: Bacteria > Bacillota > Bacilli > Paenibacillales > Paenibacillaceae > Paenibacillus_AQ > Paenibacillus_AQ solani. Next base: position 1,513,550 of record NZ_LIUT01000001.1, on the reverse strand, counting down.
GTGTTATATTTGTCATGTAGCCAACTCCTTCTAACGATTCCGTTTCCTTATTGAACTAAACTGCTGCTGCCTGCAGTAAACATTATGATCCAAAGAAGGCAGCACTACCCTCCATTATGTTCGAAGATACAGTCAATCTCATTGTAATTTTTCGTTTAGCATAAAGTTTGCCGGCTGGCAAAGATGGATACGAGATCTGCTTCGCGCTTCCGCCCTATGTAATGATCCATGTTTTTTGGGAAACGAACGGTCCCCTTATTATATCTCATAATATGGTCATTCGTCACAACAAGCCTTCTGCAGAACATTCCTCTATATACTCGACGCAATATTCAAAGCAGATATCCCTGTCTTATATCTCCCAATTGATTATTTAGTTCTTTCATTATTCATATCAGGAACGTGTAGACCCCTTACGTGCGCAAAAAAACCACTGAACGTTATTCCAAGACCCTCATTCAGGCAGGAAATTGATTCTTCCGATCTATTGAATGAGATTAACCTTTATTGTAAGTTTTGAATACGGATTTACGTTTACTAAAAATGTTAATTATAACAATTTTATGGAACAATTTATCCCTGCTTTAGTAGATTTTATCCCTACTTTCATCTTGATTTGATAACGCTTTCATGATTTCTACTATATATAGCTTCCAGAAAGGAGGTGGTCTTGTTTTTACGCAAGATAGACGACGGTCTAATTCATTATGATTAAGGAGGAATTTATTGTGAAAATGCAAGTATTCAAAGCACTTGGTCAATCGAGAATGATGTTTTTGCCTTTACTTGTCGTCATGTCTATGGTAATGAGCTTTTTTCCTGCCCAGGTTTCAGCTGCTGACCGTGGCCCTTGGGCACCCAATGTGTCTTATGCTGCAAATGATACCGCCACGTATAGCGGAAAAACGTATAAAGTCATTCAACCTCATACCTCATTAACCGGTTGGGAACCGCCTAACGTTCCTGCTTTGTGGCAGCTGGTACAAGGTGGCGGTGGTGCTGACACTACAGCTCCTACGGCTCCAGCAAACCTAACGGTCAGTGGCGTCACGTCGTCAAGCGTAACTTTGTCCTGGAAAGCATCGACCGACAATGTAGGTGTTACAGGATATGATGTATACCAGGGCTCTTCCCTAGCTGTTTCGGTTACCGGTCTATCGGCTACCATATCAGGACTTACTCCGAGCACAACNCCTAGCTGTTTACCGGTCTATCGGCTACCATATCAGGACTTACTCCGAGCACAACATATTCGTTTAAAGTCGTTGCTAAAGATGCTGCCGGAAATCTCTCTCCTGCAAGTGCTATCGTGAATGCAACAACTTCAGGCACAGGTGGAGGCGCTGACACTACAGCTCCTACGGCTCCAGCAAACCTAACGGTCAGTGGTGTCACGTCGTCAAGCGTAACTTTGTCCTGGCAAGCATCGACCGACAATGTAGGTGTTACAGGATATGATGTATACCAGGGCTCTTCCCTAGCTGTTTCGGTTACCGGTCTATCGGCTACCATATCAGGACTTACTCCGAGCACAACATATTCGTTTAAAGTCGTTGCTAAAGATGCTGCCGGAAATCTCTCTCCTGCAAGCAGCACCGTGAATGCAACAACTTCAGGCACAGGTGGGGGTGGTCAGCCTACAACAAAGCATATTTTAACAGGGTATTGGCAGAACTTCGTTAACGGTGCCACCAAATTAAAAGTAAGAGATATCCCGAATCAGTATGACATCATTGTTTTGTCATTTGCCGAGATGGACCCTGCCAATCCTGGTGGCGTCACTTTTACTGTTGATTCTGCATTATCCTCAGCGCTTGGCGGTTATACGGATGCCGATCTGATTGCGGATATTCAGGCAAAACGTGCCCAAGGCAAGAAAGTTATTATCTCCATAGGTGGGGAAAAAGGCAACATTAATTTGAATAGTGCTTCACCGAATGTAACAAACTTTGTGAACAGCATGTATGGAGTCATCACTCGATTTGGACTCGATGGAATCGATGTTGATCTGGAGCATGGCATGAATGTACCTAACCTGACGAATGCAATCCGTCAACTGAAACAAAAAGTAGGTAATGATTTTGTTCTGACCATGGCTCCTCAAACGATTGACATGCAAAATCCGAATACCACTTATATGCAGCTGTACAATAACCTGAAAGATATTACGACTGTGATCAATGTACAGTATTACAACTCTGGATGTATGCTGGGCCGCGACGGTAAGTGTTATTCCCAGGGCACGGTAGATTTCCTTACCGCACTCTCGGATTTGACGCTGCAGTGGGTAGCGCCTTCCCAATTGGGAATCGGGGTGCCGGCTACCTCTTCAGCAGCAGGAGGCGGTTATGTTTCTCCGACGGTCGTGAATAACGCCCTGAATTGTTTGGCAACCGGCAACAGCTGTGGAAGTTATAAGCCTGTTGCTAAATATCCTGATATCCGGGGAGCGATGACCTGGTCCGTCAACTGGGATGCGACCACCAATTATGCTCTCGCAAATACGGTAAAACCATTTTTGAACACACTCCCTTAACGGGAGAGCCCCTTCGAAGGAGAATTTCTTCAAAGGGGCTTTTTATTACGAAATAATGCTTTCAGACTTTATGCTGTTCTCCATGGAAGACATCATATCGTTAGGAAGAATCAGCATTAAATCCTGTTTTGACAATTTTGTATGGCGGCTCATTAAACGAACGGCCTGATTGCGAATTGATTTTTCAATAAGGTTTCGGACCAGTCTGGCATTGCTAAATACCGGTTCGCTAATTTTTTCATCAAGAATGATCTCCCTAAGTCTCCTGCTTGCTGCATCACTCAGCGTATATTCTCTCTCATTTACCATCTTGTTAGCGATAAGAATCAATTCATCGAGTGTATAGTCACGGAACACAATTTTGATAGGAAAGCGCGATGGCAGCCCTGTGTTCGTTTCCAGGAAGTCCATCATCTCGTCAGGGTATCCGGCAAGAATGATGATGAGATCATCCTTTTTGTCTTCCATCACTTTAACAAGACAATCTATCGCCTCTTTACCAAAGTCCTTCTCTCCCCCGCGAGCCAGGCTGTAAGCTTCATCAATGAATAATATGCCCCCCATTGCCTTCTTAACCAATTCTCTCGTCTTCTGCGCCGTATGACCGATATATTCTCCAACGAGATCAGCTCTTTCAACTTCAACCAAGTGGCCTTTGCTCAACAAGCCCATTTTTTGAAAAAGTTTCGCGACAAGGCGAGCAACCGTAGTCTTCCCTGTTCCCGGGTTCCCTTTAAACAACATATGGAATGACTGGGAACCTATTTTCAAACCGGCTTCGCTGCGCATTTTTTCAATTTGAAGAAACGCATAGATCTCATAAATAAGATCCTTAACATTCTCTAGGCCGATCATAGAGTTCAGCTCGTGAAAGATATGATTGATGGATTCATGTTCAGGGTGAACAGGTGCTTCCTTGAATTCCTCTACTGCCCGTTTTTCCTCCTCCTGTGCTTTAAAAGTAATATTCATACGGGAATCGTTAATGGTTATTTGTCTAAGGCTCCCGCCCAAAGAAATCACCTCGCAACGACAAGTTTGTAATTGCTCAAGCTCTGAAGGTGGGCTTCGTTTACCTTACCTCCGAAAATTGTTCGATTTGCCCGTTTAGCAAGTTCATATTATCGTAAATGAATGAGTCACCTTCTTCCTTGGTAGAAACACTGCTTTCAGGGTATACGGTATACTTAAAGGATATTCCGTGCAGCGCCCTCGTGATCCGAGCCCGCCTGAGTGACAGTCTCCAGATCGTCGTTTTGCGGCCATCAGGCGCCTCTCCTTGCTCCTCGCCTGTTTCAAAAGACTGAACAGTCTATTCCAATATATTCTATTTACTGCCTGCTTATTAGAAGTTTCTAATCATAGGACACCTATTGCGATTAATACCCTGTCTGCTGTCCATTTCGTATAGGCCAGCACTTCCCTGCTCTTGTGCTTAATCATGGGCAAAACGGTAGATTTCGTCAGTGAAATCGTAGGTTGATTGTAACCAAGCGTTGTTGCTACTTCCAAAGCTCTCGTCCCGTGATAATCGTGAGTTATGATAATGGCTGTGTTCCATCCATGCTTTTCCATAATAGCTTGGCTATATAGTAAATTTTCATATGTGCTGGTGGCTGCATTCTCCAGAAATATCCGATCCTCGGGAACGCCTTCGGCGACAAGAAAGTTTCTCATTCCTTCTGCTTCGGTATATGTATATCCAGGCTTATCCAAGCCGCCTGATACAATGAAGGTGTCAAAACGACCTTCATGATATTCCTTCAATGCATGCTCAAGTCGTTCACGAAGTCCAGGGCTAGGATGATCTCCCCACATGGAAGCCCCCAGAACAATGCCAACATCGGCACGATCCGCAGGATTGCTGACCGGGTGTTCGATTCTCCAATACACATAACCCACCCATAGAACTCCGATTACAACAAGAGAGAGCAGGGTATAGATCCCTCGTCGATACCATGCTCTCTTCTGTGCGCCTGCTCGAGGCAGACTCTTATGTATTTCCTGATTTTGACGCATGCTTACTTCCTCCTGAATTCTCCGTTATGAAATAACTGGTCACGATGCTTCAGAGACATCATAAAGTAAGGAAATTCATGCGCGTCGATAGCCCTAAGCAAATTTCGTGCAGTCACCTTGGCAAGCCTGTAATCATCCCGGGTTATGTCATGGCGGCACAAGGCATCCTCAAGCTCATCTTCATCCAGCAAGAACACTTCTCCATTCTTTACCACCACCACGTCCAGATACAGATCGTCAAACCATGGAACGCCTTGGTCTGTTACCCCTTGTTTCTTGCAAATATCGATGTACCACTGCACGATATTTCGCTTGTCATCAAACATGGCCGTAACGATAAAATGGCTGTCCTTCGGGTAATACTGCAGCCATGAGTAGCCCTTGTCCGCAATTCGGTAAGTATGATGGCCATACGTCTTCCACAAAGGTTCTTTAAGACCATAAATGGTATATAACGTTAAATAGCCAGTAAATTGCTCACCTTCCACATAACGGGAAGTGAAGTGTCTGCGGGTGATACGGCGCCAATTCGCCCGGTCTCCGAATTTACGTTTCATGGAACTTTTCCTCCCCATTCGTATTCCCAGCTTACCACATTTGAGTTTCACACTCAAAACAAAGAAGCCTCCGCATCTATGCGGAGGCTCTGATTCATTATGGGCTCTCTTGAGACCCTTCAGATTCGTTCTGGGCATCAGGCGGCTCTACAATCGTTCCCGGTACTGTTGTAACATTGCCAGTATCCGAGCTGTCGTCTCCGGCTCCTGCGTCTCCACTGTCAGATCCATCACCTGATCCATCGGAACCATTGCCATTACCTTGATTCCCATGGCCATTCCCGGCTCCGTTCCCCTGATCAGGTGGATTTACTCCATTGCCATTGCCATGATTCCCGGAATTCTCACCATTCCCGTTACCTTGGTCACCAGGGCTATTACCATTTTCATTGCCTTGGTCATATCCAGGAGGGAGTTCGCCTTCCTCGCTGTTGTCTTCATCAAGCGGAGGTTGCTCCTCCATGTCTCCCGGATCCGGTTCGAGCTCTTCAGGTGGCAGTTCCTCTGAAACGGCCACGATCTGAATGATGTTTGAAGGTTCCGACTCTTCATTCGTTGACGGATCAATCGCGGTTACATAGTAATTATAAGCTAAGCCTTCCATAGCACTCATATCCTCAATGGAAGTACCGCTATGGGCACCCACAATCGGTGTGTATCCCGGCTCTGACGTTTCCTTACGGTATATGCGGTACTGAATGTTATTACCTTGTACCGCATTCCAGCTGAGCGATACCGTTTGAGACTGCCCATTATAGGAACCGGTCAAGCCACTGACTGCACCTAATTTGGTTTCTTCAACGGGTGGTGGTGTCGGCTCCGTATTCGGGAAGCTCTTAGCTTCGTAGCCTTGAACAGCCTTCTCCATCACTTTGCCCCAAAGGGAAGCCGAAATAGAGCTGCTCCGTTTAAGCAGATGCTGCCGGTCAGGATTATCGTAGCCCATCCACACGGCCGCGGTCAGTTCAGGCGTATATCCAACAAACCATACGTCACGGTTCGAGCTGACACCCTTGAATCCACTCTGTGTGGTTCCCGTCTTACCGGCAACCGGGCGGCTGATTCGAGCATTCTTACCTGTTCCTTCCTCTACAACACGGCGCATCATGTCTGTCATTTGCGAAGCTGTTGTAGCGCTCATTACACGCTTTCCTTTGCTTCCCTTGTTCTCATACACAACCTTGCCTTTGCTGTCCTTGATCTGTTTGATCGCAAACGCCTCTTTGAATTCTCCGCCATTGGCAAAGGCGCTGAAAGCTTGGGCCATTTCAAAGGTATTCGTACCCGTATTCATGCCACCAAGGGCTAAGGACAAGTTCGCATCCCCTTCGGTCATCTTGATGCCCAGGCTTTGAGCGAAGTCAAATCCGGTTTTCACGCCGATTTCATTGAGCAGCCATACAGCTGGAATGTTCTCGGATCGCTGAATCGCTTCCGGCATTCCGATCGTCTCCGAGTATCCGTGCAAGTTATTCGGACAATAATTGCTACCAAAACATTGCTTCTTATTGCTAAGCCTAGAATCCTTCGTAAATTTGCCAGATTCCAGCGCCGGTGCGTAAGAAACGATCGGCTTCAGGGAAGAACCCGGCTGACGACGGCTGTCGGTAGCCCGGCTGAATCCGCCGCGCGTATACTCTCGACCTCCGACCATCGCTACAATGCCCCCAGTTTCCTGGTTCATGATGACCATAGAGCCCTCTACTGGCACATCATCAGGACTCTCCTCAAAGTTGGCCGGATTATTGAATTCTTCTTCCATTGCCTTCTGGGCGTTAACGTCCATTGTTGTGTAAATCTGATAGCCACCAATGTTGACATCGTCTTCAGTGAGGCCCAATGTCTCCTCAGCCTCTTCCATAACGTAGTCAATAAACGCCGTATACTTCTGTTGTCTTTCAGGCGGCGTATAGGTATAGTCCACTTTCTTGGCTTTAGCTGCCTCTTCAGCCGTGATATAACCCTGCTGTTCCATCAAGGTCAATACAACCGCCCGGCGCTCTTTGGAAAGCTCAGGGTTCTTGAGTGGATTGTATCGGGACGGCCCCTTCGGCATGGCTGCCAGTGTTGCCATTTGCCACAATTCCAGCTTGTTCAGATCCGATTGGCCAAAATAACGCTCGGATGCAGCCTTGATGCCATAGTACGGGCCTCCAAAGTTAATCCGGTTCAAATACATCCCCATGATTTCTTGCTTGGTATGCTGACGTTCGAGCGCTAGTGCAATGGACATTTCAGTCGCTTTACGGAAGAATGTTTTATCCCTTGTCAGGAATATATTCTTCGCCAGCTGCTGCGTGATCGTACTTCCGCCCTCCACCATGGAGCGAGCCATGATATCCTTTACAGCAGCACGGCCGATCGACCACATATCCACTCCGTTATGTTCCATGAATCGTCTATCTTCTGTAGCGATAAACGCCTGTACCAATTTCTCAGGAATATCCTCGTAGTCCACCGGTTCGCTCTTCTGAAGGGAAAGTTCGCCCATTAGCGTACCGTTGCGATCATACACCTTGGATGTACCATACGCACTGAGCTTATCCCGGTTCTGGTCCAGCAGCTTCTCACCACTGATTAGGATGAATAAATATCCTGCGAGTGCGCAGAAGATCGCAATAACGGCCGTGAAAAACAAAGCCCATGCTATGCGCTTCCCTTTGCCTTTTTTCTTCTTTGTTTTCGGCTTCACTGTTTTCGATGTCTTAGATTCATCTTTGTTTTTATTTAATCGCGACATCTGATTATCTTTTCCAGCCATATGTCCCCCTCCTTACTCCCTTTCGGGTTTAAGCCTTCTAGCTCTAGTTCAGCATCCGGAAAGAAAAGAACAACCTTCTCAGGTTGCTCTCTGCACTCCTTATAAACACTTAACGAATTATAAACCAAAAAGTTTCAAAATAATCAGCTTGCTCTCTATGAGTCCATTCCAATGTCTATTGATCGCTGTTGTTATCCTGCATCAGGGACACATTACGCTGCGGCATGAACGTGGAGATCGCATGCTTGTACACCATTTGCTGACGGCCGTCGCTGTCAATTACGATGGTAAAATTGTCAAAAGCTTTGATGGTCCCACGGATTTGAAAGCCGTTTGTAAGGTATACCGTGGCCGGAATGTTCTCTTTACGCAGTTGGTTCAAGAACGTGTCTTGGATGTTAATGGACTTGTTCATTAGCCGTACCCCCAATGGTTCAATTAGATTGTTTTGAGAATATATTCAAGATTTCAGTGAAACTTTCCTGCTATTATAGCACGGATCTTTTGATAGTTTGCAGAAAAGTTTCCAGAGTCGGTGACATCAACCCACTCAATGTCTTTCATGTGACGAAACCAAGACAACTGCCGCTTAGCGAATCGGCGTGTATCACGTTTGAGGAGCACTACAGCCTCTTCGTAGCTGCACTCGCCTGAGAGGTACGATACAATTTCCTTGTAACCCAGCCCTTGCATGGATACTAGCCCCGGAGCAAACCCTTTGTCCATGAGTGCTGCCACCTCATCAACAAGTCCTTGGTTCAGCATAAGATCAATTCGCTCTTCAATACGGTTATAAAGCATTTGCCTGTCCATTGTCAAACCGACCAAGCACAGATCGTAAGCAGATTGCTTAGTTTGTGGTGCCAGCTGGGCCGAAAGTGGGATACCCGTCAGATGGAATATTTCCAAAGCACGAACGACACGGCGTAGGTCATTAGGATGAAGCCGCTCGGCAGTCTCAGGATCGACCTCTGCCAATTTCTGATGGAGAGCCTCTGCCCCATGTTCGTTGGCATAGACAAACTGCTCCTCCCGATAAGCCTCGTCCGCACCACTTTCGCTGAACTGATAGCCATAGCACACAGACTCTACGTAAAGCCCGGTTCCCCCAACAATAAAGGGAAGTTTCCCCCGATCATGAATTTCCTTGATCAGTCTCTGGCTTTGTTCCTGAAATTCAGCCACTGAATAAGGATGATCGGGCTCATGTATATCCATGAGATGGTGGGGAATGCCTTCCATTTCTTCCTGTGAAATTTTGGCCGTGCCAATATCCATGCCCCGGTATACTTGCATTGAATCGCCGGAAATGATTTCACATCCGAATTCTTTTGCCAGCTCGATACTCATTTTCGTTTTACCTACTGCTGTTGGCCCGATAAGTACAAGCAGTTTCGGTTTGGTTTCATCTGTCAATGGAAATCACTCCGTACGTTATTTTCGATTTACCCCGTTCAGGCATGGTAAAGCCAAGCCGCTCAAACTCTCCGCTGAACCTGGCTTCCTTCAAAACGACCGTTTTGCGAGCAACCCGGACCGCTTCCCTCACACTTTCCGTATCCAGCGGTTCTCCGTTTGCATAATGTCTTAGCGGATTAATGGATGCCGAATCAGTAATCGGTTCACGGAACATGGGATCAAAATAGACAATGTCTACGCTTCTGTCGGGAAGTGATTTCAAGTAATCCAAATGGTGGCTGTGTCTAACCTCGATTCGTCTCATCGCTTGATCACTGGCCTCCAAATGGCTTTCATAGGTCCGAAGTCCTTCTTTCAAAAGCGCATATAAGGGCAGTGAGCTTTCCAGCGCAGTGATTTGGCTGTTCGCCCCGCCCTTGCCCGAAAACACCAGGGAATCGGCTCCAAGTCCTGCGGTGCAATCCAGTACGGAATCACCTTCTTCCATGCCTGAAGCCTTCAGCATGGGGTCCGGATTCCCATTAAGCACGCGTTTCAAGCGGACGAAACCCATACTTGGATGAAATTCCATAACCGATCCGCCCGGTCCGCTTAGGCGTACATGACCGTTTAATACGACCAGCACGTCGTCATCTCCGAATTTACGGGCTAATTTTTGCAATGAATGACCGCTGCGCTGGACATAACGGCAGCCGGTTTCCTGGGCTAAATTCTGCGCGCGCTCCACAATATCCGGTGCTTCCGCTTCTCCAGTTGTAATAATCATGAAGGTCCTCCTTGCTGTTACATGACACGCTTAAACATTTTCTCCAAATCATAAGCCGAGAATGATACCACGATCGGTCTTCCATGCGGACATGTATAAGGCTGCCGGCAGGCGCCCAAACGCTGAATCAGCGTCATTGCCTCCTGCTCCGTCAGCTTCTGATTGGCTTTGATGGAAGCCTTGCAGGAGCACATGATCGACGAGGTTTCTCTCAGCTTGGCGATATCAATATTGCGTTCATTCAGAACCCATTCAGCCATCTCCTCGATTATGGCCTTCTCTTCCCCCTTAGGGAACCAGAATGGATGGGAACGTACCAGGAAGGTATGGCCGCCAAAAAACTCCATATATACGCCAACCTTCTCGAACCAGTGCAGCCGTTCCTTCACCTTCTCCGATTCTGAAGACGTAAACTCCAACGTAATCGGCAGCAGCAGCTCCTGGGATGCATCTGCCGGGTTGCCAAACTGTTCATAGTAATATTCGTAGTTAATCCGCTCATGCGCGGCATGCTGGTCAATCAAGTACAGTCCAGTATCATTCTGCGCAATGAGATAAGTACCATGATGCTGCCCGATAAGCGTAAGCTCCGGAAAAGGCGGTATCTCGGGGACCGGTCCTGAAACTGCTTGGAGCCACTCCTTAGTAACGGCAGGAGTCCCGTTATTCTCCCTAGTCTCCCTGCGGTAATCGCTCCGGTAGGTGGAGGCCGCGGCCGTTTCCCGCATCTGCGTATTGGAACCGGCGGGTCGATCCACATAAGAACGAGTCTCACCGTTCGCAGGACGTATTCCAGCATTGCCCTGCGTTAAGGATGCAGGGGACGCCGGGAAGGTTGTATTCCCTGTAACGGATCGTTCACCGTTTCCTGCTTCCTGCATGCTGCGGCCTACATCATTGCGGGACGCAGAAGCTTGTCCCTGGGCACTAGGAAACTGTAGTTGCTCCTGAATAAAAGCTTTGTCGCTTTGGCCAATGCTTTGCTTGGCTGGACGGGGAATTAGCACTTCCTGTTGCAATACCTTGCGGATTTCTTCCTCAACCAAAGCGAAGAGCTCCTGTTCTTTACTGAATCGGACCTCAAGCTTCGAAGGGTGCACATTCACATCAATTAATGAGGGATGCATGGATAGATGCAGTACGACGAGCGGAAACCGGTTTATCGGCAGCAGCGTGTGATATCCTCGCAGCACCGCCTGTGCCAAGCCGTAATTCCGAATATATCTCCCATTAATGATAAGCGACATCCCGTTCCGGTTGGCCCGTGTATAGTCAGGGCGGCTGATATATCCACTCAACGTGTAATCCATATTTTCCGCAGCTATGGGAAGCATCGATTTAGCGGATTGGGTACCATATATAGCCGCAATTACCTGTAGAATATCACCGTTGCCCAGGGTCTGAAGCAGCGAATTTTCATTATGCCGAAGTGTAAATGCAATATCCGGACGAGAAAGCGCCAAACGGTACATATAATCTGAAATATGCCCCAGCTCTGTCTGAATCGTCTTCATATATTTCAGCCTTGCCGGCGTATTGTAAAACAATTCCCTTACGAGAAAATCAGTTCCTCTCGGAGCAGCAGTCTCTTCGTTCACACGCAGATGACCGCCCTCGATTTCGAGCTTCCGTCCGCGGCCATCCTGAGCATTAGAAGTAACCAAACGCACCTTGGAAACAGCGGCAATGGATGGCAGCGCCTCGCCTCTAAATCCGAGACTGGTAATTTGAAACAAATCTCGTCCCTCAGCGATCTTACTCGTCGCATGGCGGTAAAAAGCCGTCTCGCAGTCTTCTGGATCCATACCCGCGCCATTATCGGTAACACGAATACTGTCCAGTCCGCCTTCTTCAACGGATACATCGATTTTGGTGCTTCCGGCATCAATGGCGTTCTCAACAAGCTCCTTGACAACGGAGGCAGGCCGTTCCACCACTTCTCCGGCAGCAATCTGGTTAGCGATATGCTCGTCCAATATCCGTATAATTCCCATCTTTCCTACCTCCGTTTCTATTCCATAAAAGTTACATATCCTTCGCTTGAATCTTCAGCTCATTCAGAAATTGCATGGCCTGAAGCGGCGTCATATTCATCACATCGGCACCTTTCACTGCCTCAATAATGCTCCTTACGGCAGGGTCTTGGGCGCTTTCTTGTATAATGGCATGCTGTTCCTTGCCAAGTTTGGCATTTCTCGGTTCAGGCTCTTCCTCCTCTCCAAATATGGAGAGCTGAACAACCCCGCCCCTCCTATCAGGCGATTCCAAACCGCCGCCATAAGTGAGCGGACCATGTTGGTGTTCCTGGACGGTATCCGCGCTTTTTCGGCTCTCTGCAAGTTGCACAGACGAACCTTGCTGCTCATCCTGTATGGCAGAGGCGCCTTGCTCCGAAGCCACAGCGGCCAGTGAAGCCATCTCCAGCCCCTGCAGCAGCCCATAAGCACGATCAATGATACTTCCGGGCAGCCCGGCCAATCTTGCGCAGTAGATACCATAACTGCTGTCAGCCGCGCCAGGCATCAACTTGCGAAGAAAATGCACCTTGTCCCCGCTTTCCTGAACAGCCATGGAGTAATTCTTGAGACCGCCAAGGCTTTCCTGCAGATGGGCAAGCTCATGAAAATGCGTTGATACCAGCGCTTTGCAGCCGATATGATCATGCACGTATTCAATGACGGCTTGCGCGATAGCCATGCCTTCACTTGTAGAGGTACCTCGTCCGAGCTCATCGATGATGATCAAGCTGCGCGGCGTGGCCTTTTCCGTCATAACCTGAATATCGGCCATTTCTACCATGAAGGTGCTCTGGCCGCCAATCAGGTCATCCGCTGCCCCTATGCGCGTGAAAATGCGATCCACGATCGGAATTACTGCGCGTTCTGCCGGAACAAAGCAGCCGATCTGTGCTAGAATCGACAACAAAGCGACCTGCCGCATGTACGTGCTTTTTCCAGCCATATTAGGACCGGTTATCAGCAGAATGGACGAACCATCCTTGCACAAATCCGTTCCGTTTGCAATAAACGTAGAATCTTTCATTACTGCCTCTACGACAGGATGACGACCGTTTTCCACGATATAATCATAGCCGTCGCTTAATTCAGGCTTCACAAAGCGATATTCCGCACTGACCGCGGCCAGTGATTGATAGACATCAATCTCTGCAATACGCTCTGCGAGCTTTTGCAGTCGGCTTATTTCGGTGTTCAACTTCTCCCTAATCTCCGTAAATAGAGCATATTCCAAATCCACCATCTTTTCCTGCGCTTCCAGAATCAGGCCTTCCTTTTCCTTCAACTCAGGCGTAACATAGCGCTCTGCATTGGCCAGAGTCTGTTTGCGCTCATAGCGGCCTTCCGGCAGCGAAGACAGATTGGACTTGGTCACCTCGATATAATAGCCGAACACCTTGTTATAGCCGATCTTCAGAGACTTGATCCCGGTAACCGCACGCTCCTTAGCCTCGAGCTCCGCGATCCAGCGTTTGCCGCTGGTGCTCGCTTCCCGAAACTCATCCAGCCGTTCATGATACCCCGGCTTTATGATACCTCCATCACGCACAGACACCGGTGGCTCATCCACAATTGCATTCTCGATCAGTTCGCACAGATCATCGCAAATATCCGTATCCGCTGCCACACGCCGCAGCGTTTCCGAAGGCGACTGTGCACAAAGCTCTTTTAAAGATGGAATCTGCCTCAACGACAGCTTGAGCGCATTCAAATCCCGGCCATTCGCACTGCCAAACGCAATCCGGCCAACCAGTCGTTCCAAATCGTAAATCTCCTTAAGCGCCATCCGCAAATCTTCACGCAGTATGTACTGGTTATACAAATGCTCAACAGCCTCCAGCCGTTCCTCAATCCGACTTCGTGACAACAGCGGTTTATCGATTCTGCGCCGCAGGAGTCTGGCTCCCATGGAGGTTTCTGTACGGTCCAGCAGCCACAGGAGCGAACCTTTCTTCGAACGCTCACGGACGGTCTCAACCAGCTCCAGATTGCGTCTTGTGAACGGATCCAGAACCATATACTGCCCAGGCTCATAGGAAGCAATCTGGGTGAGTTGTCCAAGTGACCGCTTCTGCGTCTCACTTAAATACGAGATTAACAGGGAAATACAGGCTCTGCGTTCTTCATCCAGGCGAGCCCATGCCGGTTCTCCAAATTGGTTGCGAACCAGATTGTCCTCTCTGCGATCCCAAGCCGTATACACGATGTTCCGGCTGCCCGGGAGCGCCTGTGACGAGATGATCTCTAGAAGAGAGGCATCTCCGATGATTTCGGAAGGCTCATAGATACCAATCTCATCCCTGAGCCATTCCTCAGACGCCGGAACCGAGGTTACATAAAGCTCGCCTGTCGACAGGTCGCATGCCGAGAGAGACATTAACCCTCCTGCCTCTGTGACGCACACCATGTAGTTATTAGCTTTATCCTGGACCGATTTGCCGTCCATAATGGTTCCTGGCGTTACCACCCTAACGATTTCACGCCGTACCATGCCTTTGGTAACGGAAGCGTCCTCCATCTGCTCACAGATCGCAACCTTATAGCCTTTTTCGATTAACCGCTGTATATAACCTTCTGCGGAATGATAGGGTACTCCGCACATCGGTATTTTCTCGGATGCGCCGCCCTCGCGGCCTGTCAACGTAATCTCCAGTTCCTTCGATGCCAGAATTGCATCGTCAAAAAACATTTCGTAAAAATCACCCAAACGGAAAAAAAGAAACGCATCGCGCGCTTGTTCTTTTACGTTCAAATATTGTTCAATCATCGGCGTATATTTAGCCATGACGTACCTCCAATACCAATCTAGCTTGACCTCCATTATAACAGAAATCAGCCGCAGGCATCATGGCTTCACGGGAATATTCCACAAGGGTCTGATATCTCGGCTTTCATCCCAGGTTCTCCCTGCCTCCATATGCGATAGAGCCAGCTCGATCTCGCGTGCGTAATCCGAATATTCGGGCAGTGCGGACAGATCCCGATGCCAGCCTGCGATACACTCTTTGAGTACAAGTTTATCTCCTTCATAATACGCTCGGTGATAACGCTCGGTATTTAGGGGCCTTGCTGGCAGCCGATCGCTATACTGGGCTATCAAATAGGCAACATATAGTGACAGCTTCGCCACCAGTGGCGACACGAGAAAGCTGGGTAATGTCCGATATTCAAATCCTCCGTGCGCCTGCCGCCGGAAATCTCCAAGATAACCATAACGTGGTCTACGAAACCGCCCTTTGGGGTCTTCCAGCAAGACCAGAGGCAACGCCAGATAATTATCCAGGGCTTGAAGAAGAGGCAAGGATAGCTGTACACCGCTGAAATGAATATGACCCCCTAATGGAAAATTCACGTAAGGCAGAGCACCTGCCCTCCAGTTTAAAGAAGGATCACGAATCAGGCTATGAGCTTCATGTAATGCTTTTTGCATTTCAATCATCAGCGCCTTCGGGCTCGGCTTTGGCGACGGTCTAAGCTCGGCGATGGGATAAATAACCTCTCCCCGGAAACGAACGGCATCGCTGCCGGCAACTCCACCGCGTTCCATGAAGTCCGATGCATGTACAATTTCACCATTATCCCTCATCAGTACGAACTCCGGATCCATACCCATGGCTAATGTTATTGTGGAAGTAGACTCAAGTGCGTCATAACTTGCCCTGTTCCCTTCGGTCCCCTGCCCTTTTGCACTCATCACGGTTTTGTTATGGCCAGCGATCATTCGAACTTCCTCTACCAGATGTCTGCGCCCGGATCGAGCCGCAATGCGGACCTGACCTTCATCCACACCCAGCGTATACAGGGATCGCACCGCCGCTTTCTCCAATCTCCGGAGCAGGCCATCTTCATACCTTCCATTCTCGGCATCGGGCTGATATCCCGCTTCACTGCCTCCCAGCAGACCACGGCTGATCCACGTCGCCGCCAGCTCCTTAACATGGACCGTGTAACGGGCTGTATAACGTGTGTCCTCACCTGAACCCAGGTTCATGCGGCATGGGATACCCGACCTGATCAATCGTGCCTGCGCCAGATGCCCATCCTCCCCTTTCAGCGCTGCATACTCTTTTGCAGCCTTTGCTTTTACCTTAGACCCGCCCATATTCCCGCCCCCTGCGAATAAAAATAAAAAAGAGGGCATCCGCCCTCCGCAAAGCTGCCCCCGCTGCATATGCTAAGATTATAATCATTCCTACAGGAGGGTTAACTTACAGCTCATCCTCCAGACCTTCGTAATCAAGGTCTTCGTAATCATCGACATCGTCTCCAAGGGCGTATTCGAATTCCTTGTCTTCATAATCACCGTGATGGTCGGTACATACTTTGACGACCACTTTGGTCTCGGCAACCAGCTCCACCGCATACTCTCTTTCTACCCGCAGAATGACACTTTTGCCATTTGAGGATACGCTGGCCTCCACGCAGCTCGGCTCCTGTGTCGCTTCAGCCGACACTTCCACCGTAGATGCACGATGCTTCGGATCCAGATAGGAAAGAGGCACACGTTCTACATAGGATACCGTTTCTTTCGCCACATCGGTCTGCGAATTTTTGTCATAGGAATACCAGATGTTAACATCGTAAGTACCAATAACTTCAATTCCGTCTCCGGCGGCAACCGCCTCGTATTGATGGTTTATAATCCAGGCCCCCAAGATACTGGTCGGATTATTAGGCGGAGTCACGGTATGTGTTACGGTAGAGAATTTACGACCCTTGCCGCAGATCGCCTTCGTGATGATTTCTCTACATTGGTGTTTATGACTCAATGACATCTTCGAACCTCCTCCATACAATCATTCCATACATGTGTATGCAAGACATGGGCGAATGTTGAATGAAGTGGTCCAAATAAATTCATATGTTGCTAAAAAATATGAGTTTTATTTCTGGCGATCCCTCAGGGATACGGCCGAATCCGCGCTATTCCGGGCTTTTTTCGCTGTGGGCGCCTTGTATTTCTTCGAAATATTCAGGTAGTATTCCAGCTCTCGGCATAACTGCAATATCGCAGCCCGAACCTCGAATTCCTCACGTGTGGTCGGGAGCTCCATCTCCTTAAAGCGATCCTCCAGCTCAATCAGAAGACCCTCGGACTTCCCCGTATATTCCTCTGCCACCACATCGTGGCTTAGCTGCTCGAATATTTCGGCCGTCAATACGCCAGTTGGGAGCCGTTCATACACCTGGGATATTTGATGGATCATGCTCTGAATATTCTCCATCTGTTCCTTTCGCATATAAAAATAGATATTCCAGGCGCCATCCGGATGAATCATCTGGTTCTCCGAAGCACGCTTGGCTTCTTCTATTCCCTTCTCGATCTCCCGGTTGGCCTCGATCAGTTCTTTGCCATCCCATATATGTTCCGGGTCTCTAAGCGTATGTGAGAAGTGACTGAAAATGACAGAGAACAGCCCGTCCACCTTCCGACGAATGTCCATCATCGCCCCTTCGCTGTTGGGCATATAAACTAAATTCACGAGCATAGCCGAACCTAGGCCGATGATCAGCAATTCGAATTGCGTAATTAGAACCCCCACGCTGAGTGCCTCGCCCTGAAATACGCGGAATACTACGACCGAGCTCGTCACAATGCCTTCTTTGAAGTTAGCTCTCGAGATCAGCGGGAACGCAAGCAAGATATACAATGCCAATACCCAATAATGAAAGCCGAGAAAATAAAACAGAATGCATGCCAGCAGCAGACCCAGTAAAGAAGCAAAGAGTCTTGAGGATATCGAGCGCACACTTCGCTTCCGCGTGACATCAACGCCCAGGATAGCAAGAAGACCGGCGGACGTTGCCCCCGGTATGTTCAATGCATCTGTAATTAGTATGGCAAGCAGACTTGCCGCAGCCGTTTTGATGACACGAAATCCCATGTGATGAAGAGCCTCCAGGCGAGTTGATGAACGATATTTGAACGATGATTCATTGCATAAATAAGGTAACTTCATCCTAGCTTATTTTCACGCCATAAACAACTGCACTTGATTGTACTGGCAGGTCCCTCTACCGGTGGGTTAACAACTTCCTCTCTATATACACCACGATCTGATACATAGCGGTAGCCACAACGGCGATAATGAGCAGACTCGATAACACAAGTGTAAAGTTGAACACCTGAAATCCATACATGATCAGATACCCGAGCCCTGACTTCGCGACGAGGAATTCGCCAACGATGACACCAACCCATGCCATGCCCACATTGACTTTGAGCGTAGAGACAATCGCCGGATAGGATGCCGGCAGTACGACCCTTTGAAACACCTGCCGCTTGCTCCCGCCAAAGGTCCGGACGACCTTGATCAGATTGGAATCCACTTCATTAAAGCTGTTGTAGACGACAAGTGTGGTAACGATGACTGTAATGGATAATGTAGTAACGACAATAGCGGTAAAGCCAGCTCCAAACATCACGATAAATATCGGACCCAGCGCCACTTTTGGCATGCTGTTAAATACGACCATGTACGGGTCAAGCACCTTGTTGAGAAACGGTGACCACCAGATGAGTACGGCCAGAAGCGTACCTACCAGCGTACCGAGCAAAAAGCCGACAACCGTCTCGCCAACTGTGACCCCCAAATGTCCCCATAACTCACCGCTCACCGCCTGCTTCCCGATGTTTTCGAAGATTTTGGACGGGTAGCTGAATAGCAGCACGTCGATCCATTTGAACCTGCCTGCCGCTTCCCACCAGATAAAGAACAGCAGCAGCAGGCTTAGCTGAACGGTCAGTACCCGGCTTCGGCGCCGCCTTTTTAGTTTCATATGCCGGATATAAAGATCCTGAAGCCAGCCCTTTGACGGCGCCGCGGAAGGCTCTTCTCGTGATGTCATTGACTCCCCTCCTTCCCGATCGCTTGCATTTCCTCCCATATCTCATGAAATAGTTCATTGAAACCCGGCTCCTTGCGCGCATAAAAAGGCTGGGCTGCCCGAATGTTCCCGGGGATATCGAACAAGCGATGTACCCGTCCGGGATTGCGGTTAAGCAGAATGACCCGATCGCTCATCGCAATCGCCTCAGATAAATCATGTGTGACCAGAATGGCGGTTTTTCCACGTTCCTTTAAAGTTTCAACGATCAGATCCTCCAGCTGCAGCTTCGTCTGATAATCCAATGCAGAGAATGGTTCATCCAGCAGCAGAAGACCCGGGTCCGTGGCCAAGGTCCTTACAAGCGCAACCCGCTGCCTCATTCCGCCCGACAGCTGCGAGGGGTAAAGGCTCTCGCTTTCTCCTAGCCCCATTTCCTTGAGCAGGTTCTCTACCACGCTGCGACTTTCTGGACTCAATCTCTCCGTCAGTTCCAAACCTATCAAGGCATTATCCATTATGGTCCGCCATGGAAACAGATAATCCTGCTGCAGCATGTAGCCCACCTCGGAAGACGGCCCGTTTACCGATTTACCGTTCAGAGAGACTGTTCCTTTGGAGGGTGCCAGCAGGCCGGCTATGATGGACAAGATGGTCGTCTTTCCGCAGCCGCTAGGGCCTACCAGGCTGATGAACTCTCCCGGGTCCACCTTCAATTGTATTCCTTCCACAGCTAGAGAGGCTTCCCGATCAGTAACGTACACATGGGCAATATCATTCAATTCAACTACCGGTACCATGGTGCTCTCTCCTTTCATTCGATGGATCGGGAGCACGCGATTATTTTGCCTGCTTCGCTTTCTCGGCAAAGCTGTTGTTAACGATCGTGCCTGGCGTCACCCGTTCCTTCAATTCTCCGGCTTGATCCATCACGTCCAGCAAATTGTTCCACTCCGCTTCATCCACGATCGGATCGGTTGCATAGCTGCCTTGCTCCTTGTAACGTTTGACAGAAGACACAACGATCTCCCGGTCGCTGTCTTTAAAATACGGCATGATCGCATCGGCGATATCCTCCGGGCTGCTTGACTCCACCCATTGTTGTGCCTTGTAGAGCGCATTCGTAAACTTCTGCACGGTTGCATCATGTTTATCGATATAACTCTGTTTCGTCATGAAGACGGTGTACGGCAGATGCCCGCTTTCCACACCAAAGGATGCAACAACCTTGCCCCGTCCTTCTTTTTCAAAAATCGAAGCTTGAGGCTCAAACAACTGCACGAACTCACCCGTGCCGGAAGCATAAGCGGAAGCGATATTGGCAAAATCGATGTTCTGTATCAATTCCAAATCCGCCTGTGGGTCGATCCCATTTTTCTTCAATGTGAACTCGCCTGCCATCTGCGGCATACCGCCCTTGCGCTGTCCGAGAAACACTTTACCCTTCAGCTGATTCCAGTCGAAAGCACTCGCCCCGTCCCTGGCCATCAGGAACGTGCCGTCCGTCTGCGTCACCTGCCCGAAGTTAATAACCGGATCCTCCGAGCCCTGCTGGTACACATAAATGGATGTCTCCGATCCAACAAGTGCCACATCGATAGCTCCCGACAGCAGAGCGGTCATCGTTTTATCTCCGCCAGGCGTCGTCTGCAGCTCAACATTCAGACCCTCTTCCTTGAAAAAACCCTTCTCTAGTGCGACGTACTGCGGCGCATAAAAGATCGAACGTGTCACTTCGCCAATCCGGACCTTTGTAGAAGAGCCGCCACCACTGCACCCGGTAAGTACTGCCCCGTATACGAGGAGCATCGACAAAGCCAGCCCCCACCATTTTTGACGTTTCATCCGTATCCCTCCATTCCATTAAACCCATGTTCCATTTCAGCATATGCACACGCCTGCCCTAAGGTTAAACGCCTGACAGAGTATGCTGGCGGATGTTCAGTGGCATTATGGATGCAGGGAATGAAATAATATAAACCTCGATTCAAGACAAATTCGTAGAGTGGATAGCTGAAATTTTATTGGAGGGCCATCCAACTGGTGGCCCGTACCCCCACAGAACCCGGCGTGCGGATTTCCCGCACCGGGCTCTTCAGAAATTGCTTCACAGTATAGCTTAAGCCTTCAATCGTTTGTAGGGAATGAAGATTTTCGGTTGCTTAAGTGGAAATAACATTCGAATGCGGGGGTATTCTTCCCACGTCACATATCTCTTTTGACTTCGCCTACTCAGCACATTACGCCAATACGTTACAGCCGCGGCATAGACTTTATTCAATCACCTCATATTTCCAAGCCCTCCGCACGCATCCTCTCGGACTACTCACTGCCATGTCGACTATGCATTTCCGCCACCTCGTGGTATTCTGGACACTTTCACTCCTTAGTCGTCGCGCTGTCAAGCGCACAAAAAACTGCCCCATATCGGGGCAGCCTCTCGTGTATCTCGGATTAGCACTCGAAGTACAGACAGTAATCATGCGGATGAATGCGGAACGCAACGGCTATGGTTTCGCCGCGTTTTAGTTCAATGAAGTTATGGCGTTAGAGCAGCCACTGGTATACGGATGCCGCCGATGTATTTCAACACCATTTCGCTGCTCGGTTGGCATGAACACCTTTTTCATCTCTTAGGGATTAGGCAAACATCGCCTTCGCATTGGCCGATCGGAATGATCTTCCTGCTGCTTGCGATCCAGTCGTATATGCATGTACCAATCCCAAGGATGCGGGACACATACAAAAACGGAACGAGCACCCATAGTATGGGTATTTGCCGGCTCATATGGTAGATGGTGTCAATACCCTCAAACAGCAACATCTCCGGACGCTTTGCCGTGTCCGCAGTCTTTCCGCTATTCTTTTTCTTGCTGTATTTTATGGCAACCATTCGTTTCAGCGCTTGTTCCTGATTCACTTGAAATTGCTCAAGGATTTCTCCCTCCCTGGCCGGCATAAAATTTATGCGCTTGAACCAATCCCACTTCCGGTAGAAACGCATCGTGCGAGCACACAGCGGACACCAGTTGTCATAAAAAACAAAAAGCTGATTGCCCTGTACCTGATCGGCTGTATTCGGTTCATATGGCATCGCAATCCTCTCCATCCATATTAGGATACTTCATTGTTGACGGTCTGTTTTTTATCTGTAGACAAGACAAAACGCTTACCCTTGAGTTGACTCCATCTGTAACGGATCATCCCGAAGGCTTTGTGATAAAAGGCATCGGAAAGCAGCGGAAGCTCGAAGGCTATCATCACAAGCGAGAACGAAGGCAGATTCATGAACACCCAAATTCCCAAGTGGAACATGATCGACACGGCAATCACAAAAGGTTTTACGCGCCCGTAAAGGATTAGGAACGGAAACGCGATTTGGAAAAAGATCGTCACGTACGAGCCCGCAACCGAGATCCACGGATGATTGACAATGATCGACGAAAAAAGAGGATTTCGAAACTCATCAACCTGAAGGATATAATACAGCGCAGTGCCATCCTGCCACATACCTCCCTGGATTTTCATCAGCCCAGCCGTGAAATATACGTAACAAAGCTGCAGAATGACAGCCATCCACCCAAAATTATGCAAAATGCCTAGAGCCTTCTTCCACAGCGTCCCCGGCTTACGATCCAGCTTGCCTAACAGATCCGTAAAGATTAGATAAGGAAACATGACCCGGAGCAGGTTGTCTCCACCGTCGCCGATCAAGAGCGAAACGGAAGTCCATGACCAGAAAAACAGAAAATTGACAAGAACAATGATTCTTCCGCCCCATCCGATCGTAAAGCACAATGCCGCCAGAATGGCAACATGATAGAGAATGTTAAAAACCAGGGGACTGTCAACATGAAAAAGACTGAATAAATTGGAGTCGGGAAAAATGCCTTCGGGTCCAAACAAAAAAAAACGCTGGCCATAGTTGACGGAATAAATGTACAGCATGATGATCCCGACGAGGATTCTGACCAGCTTCATGCCGACCTGATGACGCGGGATGGACATGAAGTCAATGGCTTTATCAATCCATGATATGATCTTCATGTCGCAGGTTCCTCCGATGTCAGTTTAAAAGGAAGTGGAGCTACTTGTTCAAACTTCAACCATTCGGTTTCGAATCCTGAAATCTCAGGTTTCCATTGCTGATTCATTCGTTCAGAGTAAGGCTTTACTGAAGCAAACAGGACTCTAAACTTAACATCCTGTAGTTTGTTACTTTTCGTTAATTGCGTACATGCTACAGACCCGAGGCGTTTTAGCATTTTGGTGCCCATTTGCTTGGTTGTCTTGGAACTTGCGTCATCTCTCTTGCAAACGGTGTTATCGGGATCGGAACCGCATATTTTTTGCCGGAATAGCTCCGAGGTTGGATCCGAAAAGCCTTGGTAATAGCGAATTGCGGTCAAATGCATACGCGACAGCCTCACAAACGGTCCCAGAGGCTCGTTATGCAGCGAATCCAGCATACCTGCGTTAATGTTATACCACTGGGATTCCTTGCTCGCGTCATCCTTGCATTTAACCAATAAGGCTGTGTTATTATGTAAAGGTTCCGGGGCAAAAAGCGACCAGTTTTGCGCCCATAAATCTTGCGTGTACTGATGAATAACCGGATTCATGGCTGCCTTGACCGGATTGGCAGGAGAAAGATACAGAAAGATCAGAAAAAAATGACTGATGAAAATATAAGCGGAAACGGCTAACATGGAGCAAAGCACAACCCGAGACATAGCTTTACGTTTCATGTTACCTTTACGAAACGCTCTTCTTGAAAAATCCCCAGCGTTTCTCCTCCTCCCTCGCAAAAATTGGCGTTAAACAGCCATCAGCATCCCGGGGTTTGTCCAAAACCAAATCAGGGATGCTGATGACGTTCTTAAGAGATTATGGATTTTTAATGATCAAATACTATATCAGGTATGGATTCGATGGACGGTTCCATCGCTGAGCCAAACAAGGATGAAGCGGCGTAGCCAACAAAGCCGGCTACCGCGCCCACTGCAGCGCCTGACGCGGCGCCTGCGCCTGCTCCGGCAAGCGTGCCGGGCAGAGACCAAGACAATCCGCCAGCGCCTGCTGCAGCTCCAGTTACAGCGCCCGCCCCCGCTCCGCCAGCAGCAGCCGCCCCTGCAGCTGTCCACCACATTGGCTGAACTTCGCCCGCTTTAGCAGGTTCAACCATAGATGGAGAGACTGCCACTGCAAGCGCTTGCTGGTTCGTCGAGACAAAGATCAGCGAAGCAACAAATGCAGTGCCGACCAAAGTCTTCGTGATACGATTCCATTTCAACAAAACATCACCTCCTTTCATACATGAATCAGAAAGGGCGGTCTTGATGATGGATATCGGACCGTTTGACGCCCTGTATAAATTATACATAAAAATCATTTAATTACAACTTTTTTATTTTTTTCAAAAATTTAGTATATAACCCATGAAACCCAGAAATCCTACAAAGCCCAAATACGAAGCTCTGTGCAGCCATACATGGCTATGATTCCAAAAGATGAAAAATACAAAAAAAGAAAAAAAAGTTTGGAACGGATTCTGATGACCGGAAATATTCACGAGTGTCAGAAGCGATAGTATAGCTAAAAATTTGATCCATGAATTCGACTTATTTTTAGGCATAACTCTTCCCCCTTGAAATGAAATACATTTGTCAGGCACGTCTCAACAAGCGCAAACCCGTCAATATGGAATAGCTATAGATGGCAAGAACGCATAACAGCAGTAGCGCAATCGCAACGGTGTTCATTCCCCCCATAAAATAGGTGGTAATTACTAACAGCGCGGATCCGACAAGACTCGGCATGGAGATCGCCATCATTTTGGGAAATCCGAAGCCGAACAGATGGATAAACGTTTCTATGGCCCCGGTCCAGACCGAAACTATGCCTATGCAAATACCTGCCCCGATGATGAGATAGAGCTGAATCGGGTCTTTCTGATTTATTCTTAAAATGATGCCGCCAGCAACCAAAGAGACAGGGCCCAGAATGGAGTAAACAGCAATGGTTTTCGCCATGATGACCCTTTTGATCGAGGTGGGACTGGTCCGTAATATCTTGACAGCTTGTTCCTCGCAAGCGGACAGCATATTGCTGGGACCTGCAATGTACACCGCAAAGATAAACATCATGAGGCTTACATAAAAGTACAGCTCATTGGGATGGACCATGCGGAACAGCACCCAGACAATGCCGAAGGAGAGCGCATAATTAAACAGCGTGAACAAGGCAATCTTGCGTATAAGCCGCAACAATAATCGATATTCTTTCATCAGCAATGCGGAAAAGCCCATCATCTTCATTTCTGCAGCTCCACCACCGTTATTTTTCAGCGATGCTTTCCTTCTGGTCAACAAACCACTCGCAGTCCATACCGCCATCAGCAAAACAACGCCTGAACCCAGGAAAAAGCCCAGGCTCGGCAGCAATGATTGCAGTTCATTCATCCAAGATTGGAAAATTTGCTCGATCTCATGAGGATAGAAGACAATCTCTGCTGTAGCGCCAATGGAGAGAAAGAAAGACATAATTTTCAGGAAAAAACGTGCCACATCCGCCCCCCATTGATACACGATCAGGGACATCAGAATCCACGATAGGCTAATTGTCCAGAGGGCAACAATCCATAAAAGGGCATATGAAACTACTATTTGCGGATGACCGCCGAAAATCATATTAAGCAGCGTAGGAGACAGCAATAGCAAGAACAAAGCGCTGTGATACAGCCAATGGGCACTGATCTTCAAAAGAAGGTGCAGATATTTGGAGTAAGGTGCCATCGAAATGATAAAGACATTCGAGTGATTTTGAATGAAGGATATGGATTTAAAGGATGACCATAAAAATAACGTGGTGATGAATCCCAAAGACAATACGCCGCGGGCATCCGGAACATACGATGATGTCAGCAGACGGTACGTGGCTACGGCCAGGAGGACGACGATATACAAAGCATATATCCAATTCCTCCACCGGCTCCATCCGGGGCTACCCAAGTCGCTTCTCCACAGCTGCCTCCACTCCAGCAGGAACGGCAACAAGAAGTGCTTAATTCTGGACTGAGACATCTTCCAGTTGAAACCTCCTTTTGGCGTTCTCGTACTGCTCTTTGAGATTTATGCATGACGGAAATTCGGCTATAATCCGGCCTTTATTCAGGACAATCGCCCGGTCGACAACCTGCTCAAGTAGATCCAAATCATGGCTCACGATCATCGATCCATGCACTAAAGCCCGATCCTGAAGATATTGAATCGTCGTATCCACGGCATCGGTATCCAGCGCAGTGAACGGCTCATCCAGAAGCAGCAGAGGAGAGCCGCGGAAGAGGACCGATATCAGGCCTAGCTTTTGCCTCATTCCTTTGGAATAGTTCTTAATCCACAGGCTGGAGACATCCGTCATCTGATATCGCTTCATCAATTCCTTTATTTTCGCTTCTACAGATTCGATTGGAATTCTCCAAAGAGCAGCCGTATATTCCAAATATTCATTGGCATTCAATAAATCGTAAAGAGGAGGTTCATCTGGAAGATAGGCTACTCTTGATTTGGCAAATTCGTTGTTTTTTTTCTGTACCAGTTGGTCCTCGATCCGCAGTTCGCCGGAGTCCTTGGGAATAATTCCGGCTATGATTTTCAGCAGGGTACTTTTCCCCGCACCGTTGGGTCCGATGAGCCCTACCCTTTCACCCGGCTTTACCGCCGTATTCAATTCGGATATGACGGAATAATCTCCAAAAGCTTTCGTAATCTTATCAAGCTCCAGTAGCTTTAATGTATTCGTTGCAATCATCTCCACCCCGCTTGTGTGAATTACATGGATTCATATCATTTTTTACACATTATGTATTTTTAAGAATTTTATTTAATTTAAAACTATATTTTACCAAAATTATATATATAATCTTTTTTTCTGTCAATAAGCTATTCATATTCACTGGCTATTTCTGTTTTGCGTTCATCCAGTGGGATGTGAATGTAAATGCCCCTACTTGTGAAGCTAAAAAAAGAATAAAGTAGGGGGAAACACTCACTAACTGGTTCCATATCGAACCGCACGTGCCCTACTAAGCATACGAATCACCAACGTGTTTCAACTTAAAATCAAAATGACTCTAAACGTTATGCACATTGCATTTTACGTACGCGGTCCGGGCGTGTAATACGCTTGTCCCCGTTCTTTTGCTTTCTGCTCACTTCGGGCTTGTTTTGTTCTCTGCCTGTTCTTCATGTAGTCGATGTAATCGTCAAGCGTGTACCCGTACTGCACCTTGTAACATAACCAAAACGCGGGGACCCGACCGATTCGGGCAAAGAATTCGTTGTTCCATTTTGTTTTCATCGAAGGGCTATGGATCATGGCGACTCGCAGTCGTCGTCTGACATACCCATCCATATCAAAGAGCTGGGTTTTGCATACATTAAAGAAACAACGACTCTCTTGCCCATATCGTTGTTTTCCTCTATGGCTTAGTACAGATTCAGGAAATAGTTTATCTTCCCACGAATAATCGGATTGACACGTTCAAGACATGCTTTCTTATTCAACCTTAGTGTTTTCCGTGTTTTAGCTTTAACCTTCCTTCACCTTGAAGTCTTCCCACATCGCCTCTTTGGGTTTCGCAATGAGGTACGGCTTTCCATCTTTCTTGCGCTCTCGCCAATGTTAAAGCGTGAAACTTAAAAAGTCGAAGTCTTCCTTTTTGAAGTTAACTGTTTTCGTTTTCTCCATCGGGACTTCCGGTCCCAGTTCTTTCAGTGTTTCCGGGTAACTTCAGCTGCTTCCGGATTTATTCTTCTATTTTCGCAAATAAGAAAAGGTGAATAACCCGAGGGAAATTGCACCCTCTGGCCCTCTCAGAACCAGACGTGAACCTCTCGGATCATCCGGTTGTTATTATCCAGCCGCAGGCAATATTCCTAATCGCCAATGTGCAAACAGTTCCGGAACTTTCTTCGCAAGCCGTCCCAACCACTGAATGGCCCGCGTCTTATGTCTCTCCAGCTTCTTGTACTTCCGCCGAGCCCACACGACAAGCGAATTCATGTGATATGGCGTAGTAAGATATAGTTGCGACTTATAGAAATGACCGTAATAGTTAATCCATCCTCTTATCGTTTGGCATAAAGTTGATGAAGAATTCCCTCTCCGATTATTCAAGCGTCTTGGCTGAGAGGTGTACCCCAGAAAGACAAACTTGATTTCGAGATGCTCTCCTTTGCGGTCATACCTGGAGAGGGACTTACACCCACTGGAAAACATCCTTCAAGCTCTCAGTTCGTGTTTACACGAAGTAACGTAAACCGCTGCTTTTCATGGATTGTTGAATTGCTCGCTAAAACTGCGACAGTCCTACTACAAAAAAACGCAGCCACTTGTGCTGCGTTTGTCGTTTATAGTGGTAATTACAGTTTGTAAATCTCTTTATATTTCTCTTCCAGATAATCCGCCAAATAGTCAGGATTCAGTTCCTCCCCGGTGACACGTTCGATGATCTCAGATGGCTTCTCACTTTTACCGTATTTATACACCTGTTCCGTCAACCATTCCTTTATCGGAGCCAGGTTCCCCTCTTCAATGAGCTGATCAAGGTTAGGCAGCTGTTTACGCATAGTATGAAGCATCTGGGCCGCATACATGTTACCAAGGGAATACGAAGCGAAGTATCCGAAATCGCCGCCGGACCAGTGAACGTCCTGCAGAACGCCCATCCCGTCGTTCGGCGGCATAATGCCAAGGTATTCTTGATACTTGGCATTCCATGTTTCCGGCAGATCCTTTACAGCCAATCCTTCGTTAAAGAGCATCTTCTCAATCTCATAACGAATGATGATATGCAGGTTGTAAGTCAACTCATCCGCTTCAATGCGAATCAGGGAATTTTCCACCTTATTTGCTGCCTGGTAGAACGCCTCAGCGTCCACATCCTTCAATTGGTCAAGGAAATGCCGCTGCAGATCCGTGAAATAACGGCTCCAGAACGGACGGCTGCGCCCAATCATGTTCTCCCATAGACGGGATTGAGACTCATGGATCCCCATTGAAGTACCGCCAGAGAGCGGTGTGCCGGCAAGTTCTTTATCGATGTTCTGCTCATACAGGGCATGGCCCCCCTCATGCAGGGAACTGAATACCGCGCTCAGCACATCATCCTGGAGGTACATGGTTGTAATCCGAACATCTCCCGGATTCAGGCCCGTTGCAAATGGATGAACACTCTCATCCAGTCGCCCAGCCTCAAAATCGTAGCCCATTTGCTCCAACAGGAACAGACTGAATTTCTCCTGCTGTTCTTTCGGGAACAGTTGATCAAGGAATCCCGTTTCCGGCTTGAAGGACGACTCCTGGATTGCATGAACAAGCGGTACCAGGCGCGCTTTCAGGCGTTCGAAGATGGCATCCACCTTTTTCACGGTTAAATCCGGCTCAAACATGTCAAGGAGGGTGTCGTACCGGGTATCCTTCACGCCCCAATAATCAATAAATTCTTGTTTAAATGCTACAATTTTCGTTAAGTAAGGCTCGAAACTTTCAAAATCGCTATTCTTCTTTGCCTCTTCCCACTTGGTCTCCGATTGGGCGGCGAGAATGGAATATTCTTGGAAGCGTTCGGGCGGAATAGACTTGCTCTGATCATATGTCTTACGCATCTCTGCGATCATGCGGCGCTGGCGCTCAGTCAGCTGCTCGGTATTTCCCGGCTCGGCGAAAAAGGACAATAGCCCTCCCATCTCTTCCGAAATTTGCAGTTTAAAAGCTTCAGTGGACAGAACCCCGATCGTTTCGGAACGGATTTCCACGCCCTTCCGAGGTGCTCCTGTGCGCAAATCCCAATGCAGCAGGCCAATCGCTTCATAGTAGCTCATAATTTTGCGAACCAATCGATCAAATTGTTCCCATTCCTGTAAATGTTGAACTGCCATATTGGTACACCTTCTTTTTAATATATTATGGGATTTTCTTTACTCTATTGATGATACTTTTTACAAGGTATATAATCAACTTCCAGAAAGAATAAATAACAAACTACATATAAAGGAGTGTCAGGATGCCGTGAAGATTCAACTCACACCACAAGCAGAGCTGAAGCTGAAAAACAAACTCGGTGACAGGCCAGGGTCAATCAGGCTGATCTATGACACGGAGGGATGCGGATGTGCCGTTAACGGAGTCCCAGGCCTGCGTATTGTAGATGAGCCGACGACCGAGGATCTCGCCGTCGAGACGGGCAGCTCTGTACCGTTTGTCGTAAACCGCCGGCAGGCCGTTTTTTTCGAGGACACCATGAGGCTGGATGCCGATCCAGAAGCCTACTCTTTCAGCCTTGACAGTAGTGGACAGAGTTATGGAAATCATATCCAAATTAGTGATGACCGAGCTTAAGCAAGGCCAAACAACCGATACAAAGGAGAGTATATCAATGGAAAAACACCTGAATAATATTTTGGAGCACAACCGTACTTTTGTAGAGAACAAAGAATATGAATCATATCTGACTAGTGCCTTCCCAGAGAAGAAACTTGTTATTATTACTTGTATGGACACACGCTTGGTGGAACTGCTCCCTAAAGCGATGAATTTCAAGAATGGCGATGTCAAAATCATTAAAAACGCAGGTGCTATTATTTCCCAGCCATTCGGTAGTGTTATGCGCAGTGTCATGGTTGCACTGTACGAACTCCAGGCTGAAGAAGTTATCGTTGTAGGTCACTACGAATGCGGCATGGCTTCCCTGAATGCCGAGGTAATGATTCAGCATATGAGAGACCGCGGCATCTCGGATGAAGTTCTGTCCACACTGGAAAACTCCGGCATCCGCTTGTCCAAATGGCTCCGCGGATTCGATAACATTACAGAAGGCGTCAAAAACACAGTTGATCTGATCAAAAACCATCCTCTTCTTCCGCCAAATGTACCCGTTCACGGCATGGTCATCGACCCTACCACCGGGGCGCTTGATCTGGTCGTAGAAGGATACGAGAACGAATAAAACAGCTGAAGTCAAATCGAAGCACAAACGCTCCTGCGTTTGTGCTTTTTTAGTCACAATTTTACCAAATGCAGAGAGATTCCCCTCTCTCCCGGTTGTCAAACCATACAGTTTCAGTGTACACTTTTTAACAACGGACCCGTGGGCGGATTTACTCCCCTGCAGTCCACGATATGCGTTTCAAAGGGAGCTATGTCCATGAATACGTTGTCATACGGCTTGTTAGGATTACTAGCAAGAAAAGAATCATCGGGATATGATTTGATGCTTCGAATTCAGCCATTTTGGCAGGCCAAACATAGTCAAATCTATCCTCTGCTGTCCAGAATGGAAGAGAAACATCTGTTGTCCTCGCACTGGGTCCAGCAAAGCGACAAACCGGATAAGAAAATTTATGCGATTACGGAAAAAGGCATGCAGAAGCTGCGTGAATGGATGTACCAGCCGATCGCGCCCGCAGTTACGAAGGATGAGCTTTCTCTGCGCACCTTTTGCCTGTGGCTGACAGAGACCGGCATTGCCATTGATATTTTCGAGGATCGCAGAATTGGTTATTTGGAGAAACAGCGCTATTATGAACAGATTTTAGAGGGGATCCCGGAGGATACCCGCCAGATTGGAAGCAAGGCTTTCAGCAATTATATACTCGCTACCAAGGGGTTATTGATGGCTGAAACCGAGCTGAAATGGTGCGATTGGGTACTGGAATTGCTGAGACAGCAGCAAAGCATAACAAACTCTGACCATGGACGAACAAAGTTTGAAACCTTATCGTGACCCGTCCGTATTACTTTTTTATACTCTAAATTTACTGGGAGGTTCGACAGAACACAATGAAAAAAGTACTGACTATTCTCGTGGCGATTACACTCTTCTTTGTAGCGCTGACACCTGATTCCGTAGATGCCAGAAGAGGCGGAGGAGGTTTTAAATCCGGGACCAAGACATACAACAGCACACCGAAAAAGAATACCAACAATGTTCAACAATCGAACAATCGCTCCAATACGACAGGAGCAGCAGGCAATACAGCAAAGCGGGGATTCTTTAGCGGCGGCAGCTTGATGAAAGGTCTCATGATCGGCGGACTCGCTGGCTTGCTCTTCGGCAGCATGTTTGCAGGCATGGGCTTCATGGGCGAAATCATGGGCTTGGTCATTAACCTGATCGCCATCTGGGCATTGATTATGATCGTTATGGCCATTGTACGTGCCGTTAGAAACCGTCGTCAACAAAACGAGCGTCGTGACGATCATCAAAATCGGTACTAATCTATGATTTTAAGCATGGATGAAATCATCAATGCGGTCTGTCTTCATCAGGCGGAGCGCAGGGGCGTTAAACCGACCGATGTATCGCTTGAACTCAGCTGGGACGAAGAAACCGGATATACTGCTGAAGTATGGGTCAATGGAAGAACACAATACTTGATCGAGGCAAACCTTATTGAGGCGATACTCCGCTACCTGCACTCCGAGTACGATATCCGTGCCTACAGCGAGCAGGTAAGACTTGAGCTGGAAGACGAAATTATTGCTGTTGTTCAGCAATAAGCATATATACAAGAAGCAGCCCTTTCGCCAACACGCGAAAGGGCTGCTTTTTTGTATTTGCTCTCGCTAAATCGCATTTGATGGTAACAGAACGTGTATTACAGCTTAAAGCTATTGCTTAATCCTCCTCCATTCCTTCAGGCTGTTCGGAATATGGCCAGCTGCAAATACGATGCTGATTATCAACAAGAAGACGGAATGCAAAACCACCGAGGCTGCCAAGGAATAAATCACCGGACTGATCGCCAGCGGCACCGGGATGCCCAGAAACGATTGAAATAACAGGCGATACTCCCTTCTGCCCCAATAATATCTACACCAGCATCCATAATAGAGCAAGAGCGACAACATCATGATGATCATTGACATGATCTCATACCCTTGCTCTACATGCATCACATAGAATATAGGAACAATCATGACTCCTATTCGCCCGATCCCTTCAGCCGCAGTGAAGATAATACTGCTGCTGGGCTGACTGGACATATTTCGGGGTGGATATATGAAAAATAGTAAATTAGGCAGCAGGATCATTAATGGTATGAACAGACTCACCGGATGTAACAAAGCATGTTCCCCCCTTTTATCATCTCAATAACTGGATGTCACTCATGTAACGTCATCCCCCTGCGACAGAGATATCTGCGCATACACATGTGTATACTGCTTCGACGTTTGGCATTCACTAATGCATCTTTTTCAGAACATGTTCATCTCATGGTATAATCTAGTAATATGGCGTCTTTATCTACCATATACGAAATAGATTCGAGAGGAGCACGATTCATGCAGCAACATAAACGCTGGAGCAGAATTAAGCGCTGGGTAGGTGCAGGTGCGCTGAGTTTGACCATTCTGTTGGGCCAAATCCCGCAACTTTATGCCGATACTCCAGGAGCCGTACCCGATATCAGCCCTTGGTCTGTGGCCACACTGAACGAAGGCGAGAAATACGGTATTTATCCGATGGATTGGTACTATGACGGGACCTTCAGACAATCCATTACAGAAGCCAAGTTCGAGTCCCTGTTGGATACGACGGAGAACAAACTGGACCAGCTTGGTCTTAAGAAGAAGTCCGGTACCCCCTCCCTGCCCGTAGGAGAAGTCATTAACAGGGAAACACTCATTACTGCCTTATTTCAACTAATCTCCCATTACGAGCTACCTGAAGCTTTTGGAAACACGGGGGTTGAAGCGGTTGAATACATGCAGCAAAAAGGCATCGTAAAAGGAACGAAAACGGGCCTTCAGCTGGATCAGCCTGCTACAGTGGAACAAGCAGCTGTAATGGCCAGTAGATTGGTCGAATATACATACGATACGGCCGGTGGTGGAGCAGAAGGCCTGCTGTGGAAAGTAACTCATAACAACAACACCCTGTATTTGCTCGGTTCGGTTCATTTAGGCATTACCGATATGTACCCGATGCATAAAAGCATACGTGATGCATTTGCAGCCTCAGACGATCTGTGGGTCGAGGTGGATATCGTAAACGGAGATATGACGTATTTCCAGAACCAAATGGTATACAGTGACGGCACCAAGCTGCAAGATCATATTCCGGCAGCCACTTACGAAAAGCTCCAACGTCTGCTGAAAAAGATGGAAATACCAGCGAATACGTTCGACAGCTACAAACCATTTGGCATATCGAACACCCTAACTACACTTGGGTATATTGAAGATCCGACGGACAGCGGTTTGGCCATGGCGACCGGAATCGACCAACACTTCCTGCTCAGCGCCATGCTGACAGGCAAACCGATCCATGAGCTTGAGAGCATCAAACTCCAAGCAGATCTGTTCGCTGACGTGCCAGTTGACACTCAAGTGCAGGAACTGGAGGAAATTCTGGATGTACTCCTGTCAGAAACCGGAAGTAAGAACATCGCCAATAACCTGAAACAAATGCAGCAATATTGGATTAAAGGCGATGCAGAGGGCCTGAAGAAAACACTTGCCGCTGAAGGTGCGTTTACGGAAGGTGACACAAACCAGCGTCTGATTGGAGAAAGAGACAAGAATATGGCGATCAAACTGGCCGAGTTGCTGGAGAAAGACGGAACCCACACTTCCTTCGTCGTTGTAGGTGCAGCGCATTATGTTGTGGAGGGCATGGTAGTCGATCTATTAAAGGAAAAAGGCTACGATGTCCTGTTAGTAGAAAAATAATAGGCATGTCTATCATCGCCTTGTTCCTTCATCATCTGGGAACAAGGCGATTACTATATAATAAGCGAGCATCCCTGCAGCGGCTATACCAGGTATCATTGACCTTCGCTCTGAGATTGCCGATAATAGTAGGATACGTTCACTATCTTAAGGGATTGGAGCCAAGCAATGAAATATCATAATCTGGAAGAATGTATCGTGGATCTGGAGAAAAACGGTCATTTAATACGAGTCCATGAAGAGGTTGATCCTCATCTCGAAATGGCAGCTATACATATGAAAGTCTATGAAGCGGGCGGTCCGGCTCTGTTATTCGAGAAGGTTAAGGGTTCAAAATTCCGGGCAGTATCCAACCTGTTCGGCACAATCGAACGCAGCAAATTCATATTTCGGGATACCTTTGAGTCCACTCAGGACGTCATCGCTATCCGCAATAATCCGATGAAGGCGTTAAAACAACCATTCAAGCATCTTGGAGCGGGACTTGCAGCCAAATCGGCACTCCCCATCAAAAAAACAGGCCTCCCGCCCGGCTTTCAGGAAATCCAGATTACCGATCTGCCGCTGATTAAACACTGGAAGGACGACGGTGGGGCTTTCGTTACCCTGCCTCAAGTATACTCGGAAGATCCAGAAAAACCCGGTATCATGAACTCCAACCTGGGCATGTATCGGGTACAGCTTACAGGCAATGAATACGATATAAACCGAGAAGTCGGCATTCATTATCAAATACACCGGGGTATTGGGATCCATCAGGCGAAGGCAACTAAACTGGGACAGCCGCTGAAGGTAAGTTGTTTTATCGGAGGGCCTCCTGCACATACGATTTCAGCGGTTATGCCGCTTCCGGAAGGCATGAGCGAGCTTACTTTTGCCGGTTTGCTCTCCGGACGTCATTTCCGTTACAGCTATGTTGACGGTTATTGCATTAGCCATGATGCAGATTTCGTCATTACAGGCGAGATTTACCCCGGGGAAACCAAGCCCGAAGGGCCTTTTGGCGATCATCTCGGTTATTACAGCCTTGTTCACCCATTTCCTGTTATGCGTGTGCATAAGGTCTATGCCAAGCAGAATGCGATCTATCCATTTACGGTCGTGGGAAGGCCTCCGCAGGAAGACACTTCCTTCGGCGAATTGATTCACGAACTGACCGGCGGGGCGATCCGGCAGGAAATTCCGGGCGTGAAAGAAGTTCATGCGGTTGATGCAGCGGGTGTACACCCCTTGCTCTTGGCGATTGGCAGCGAACGGTACACCCCCTACCAACAAGTGAAACAGCCGGCAGAGCTTCTCACGATTTCCAATCGGATATTGGGTACAGGCCAGCTGAGTTTAGCCAAATACCTGTTTATTGCGGCTGAAGAGAAGCAGCCTCTAAGCACACATCGCATCGAAGAGTTTATGACCTATATCCTGGAGCGTATTGATCTGCGCAGGGACATCCACTTCCAGACGAACACAACAATTGATACCCTCGATTATTCTGGTACCGGTCTCAATACCGGCAGCAAGGTAGTATTCGCAGCGGTTGGTGATAAACAAAGAGAATTATGCCAAGAGGTTCCCGCACTCCTGAATGATCTGCCTGGCCATTCGCCAGCACGATGGATCATGCCCGGCATTGTCGCCATCCAGGGGGCTCCTTTCACGAGTTATTCCGAAGTGGAGCAGGAAATGTCAAGGCTTAGCGATGCGATTCGTGAGCGGGGTTCGCTCCCTTCCTGTCCGATGATCATCCTGTGCGATGACAGTGAGTTCATGAGTGAGAATGTGAATAATTTTCTCTGGGCGACCTTTACGCGCAGCAACCCTTCCCATGATATCCACGGCGTGAACAGCCGCTATCAGCACAAACACTGGGGCTGTGATACGGTCATTATCGATGCACGAACGAAACCGCACCAAGCTCCGCCGTTAATTCCGGACACCGAGGTAGAGAGTAATATCAAGCGCTTGTTTGCGGACGGGGGCAGCTTAAATCGAATCCAAATCAGTAAAAAACCCATGGCAGCTGGGGTGTAATATTCAATAGAGAATCCAGTAGCAATTGTGTAATGAAAAAGGGCTGGTCCTTAGTCGTATTGACTATGGATCAGCCCCTTTTGTTCATATTTTGATTGTTCCAACTGTCTTATTCATCTGGCGATTCCTTGGCATCCAGAAATGGTTTGTTCACGAAATAATACATAAAACCCATGAGCAGCACACCGCCAATCAAATTTCCTATCGTTACTGGTATCAGATTATGCAGTACGCCTTCAAAAGAAATCGTGCCTGGATGATTCAAGACCAGTGCAATGGCGAATGTGCACATATTTGCAATGCTATGCTCGTATCCGGAGATGAAAAAGCAGAAGACAAACAGCATCATCGCAAACATTTTGGCTCCATCGCCCTTTAAGGACATCGGAATGAAGAAGGCTAGGCATACAAGCCAGTTACAGAGAATCGCTCTAAAAAATAGCTGTAAGGTTGGTGTGGTCATCTTGTGTTCAACGACATCAAGCAGAAATCCGTTTACGGAAGAATCCATAAATAGTCCCGTTAAGAAAATTAACAATGCAAACGCGCATGCCCCTAAGATATTCCCGATGTAGCTGAAAATCCAAAGCTTGACGACCTCCAGCCACCTTAATTTCTTGCGAAGAGCAGCATACGTGTAGTAAAACGTATTTCCGGTAAATAAGTCCCCTCCCCCATACGCGATCAGAATGATCGCCGCGCCAAACGTGATGGCAGCCATCGGGTAGGTTAGCGGAGAATGCTCCAGATAAAAGAAGTTGCCTGTCTTGAAAGCAACAATAACACCGAAGCCGATAAACATGCTGGCGAGCATGGAACGGGCGATGTAACGCAGCTGGCTTTGTTTGAATATTTTGTGTTTTTTGAGAGCAAGCTGCTCCACTTTGAGTAAGGATTCGGTTTCCATAGTTCCTCCTGAAGAAATCGGTCCTATATAGATTACACGATTTTTCCAATAATTCATATCATCTTATGAACCCTTACCCCATTTTTCTGATGAAGTAAATGTACATGAGCGGATTCTTCATATTCAGAACGCATGGGACTTCTAGTTTTAGCAGAACACAAGGACTCTTATCCAAATATCAAATCTGCAATGTCATTTTCATAGAATCGTAACCCTTTGCCCTTCAGCTTCATTTATCATGGAATAATGGAAAGATAAGCTTGCGCAACTGTTTAATATGTTGCGCATGTGGTAATTGATGCTATGAAGGAGAGGATGCAACATGAACCTAATACAACCAGTCAAATATGCAATCGTCACCTTATCAGCGGCAAGCATCGTCAGCCTTAGTTCTGTCGGTGTAAATCATGCTGTTTCTCCATTACAGCAGGCTGAAGCCACTACGGCGGCAAGTGCCGACAATTATGCTTCCGAGCACGCACTCAAGACGCTCAACAGCTTCTATAAACCCGCATTAAAAGGACAATTCCCTGGTGCCGTCAGCGGTTTAACGATCGGCAAGAGCTCAAAGCAGGACGTATATAAAGCCATTGGCGAGCCTCCGATGCCCGGCAAGGATGCTGATGCCTTCGACGTATACGGAGCCAATATGGGGAATCCGGGCTACGCTTTCTCGTATAAGTTGAATAAAATACGCGAAATGCGTTATTTTGGCACCAATGTGGAAAGACAGACGAACATCGGCGGCATTACGATGAAAATGCTGAAGCAGAACTGGTTCGCTCCGGATGCTACCACCACATTCAACAATGGAAAAACCAAGCAAACGAAGCTCACGTACAATCGTGGAAATTACAAATTAGAGTTCATCTTTAACAGCAGCACGGACCTGGATCATATTAATCTACTTAAAAAATAACGCTTGGATTTCGCCATTTCTCCCGAGTGACAATTTATAAGAAAAATGCACCACGCCCGGTTTCCATGAGAAACCGGGCTTTTAAACTTACAATAACGTTTGAAACAACAAATCCTCCATCCACTCTTGGCTTTGTTCCAAACTCTTAAATCCATTAGCCAGCATATTCACTTGTTCCTTTAATATATGAAACTCGTCGGTCCCTTCCCGATACCTGCTAAAAAAATGCAAAAAAACATCAACCAACCGCAATCGCATAAGCACTGGAATCGCAATAATCTCTTCTTTGCTCAATCGCACAGTGCTCGCAAATCCTTCGCAGAACTGCCGTATGGCTTCCCTCTCATCCCGAATCCCCAAAAATCCCGATATGACCACCGCCGGCTCCATTGCCCTAACGTCTCGCGTGCAAAATTCAAAATCAAGGAGAGCGGTGACCGTATTCATGTTCTCCGAATCCACAAGCAGGTTCGAAAAGTTCAGGTCGCCGTGAACGAGCTGCTGTGGCAAACTTTTGATAGAATCCAGCCTGCTGCATATATCGATGTATGCTTCTTGCAGTGTAAGGAGAGCAGCACGTTGCTCTTGAAATTCAATGGGCGGTTGCTTGCAGAAATCCAAGATGAACGCCTTACTGCATGAAGGATAGGACTGAAGCAGCTCGAAATAAGGCGGATACACTGGTTCCTCTTCGACCGAACATTTCGCAAGGGCATGAACCAATTCTCCCGTCTTCTCTCCAAAGGAGTATGCTGCTTGAATGTCGTCTTCTTCTGGACGCGCTCCCTCTATATATGCGAATAGGCAAGCGTAACGATCGCTTCCATCCTGAATCTGAACCGCCTTCTCGCCAAGCGTGGCCGGAATAGGTGTGGGAATCTTAAAGCTCAAAGACATTGACTGCAGTGAATCCAAAACCGCAAACTCGAATTCGATCCTCGATTTGTCACGATGTGTATTGTAAATGCGCATGACCGAGCGACGCTGAGAGTTATAAATAAAGCGGGTCGTATTATTCCAGCCTGAAGGACCTTCCACGGTATCTCCAGTCCAGTCTGGCCAATAAGCTTGCAGCAGCTGCTGAATCATGTCTGTACCTCTCTGACCTTCTCATTTCTAATGCTAGTCCGAAGATATCATCATTGCTTTATCCCTCACGACACGGAAACCACAATTTCCCGTTGAGCTGTCGGGTGTATTCCCGCTGCGCGCTGCGACTCGATATCGGTTGCAGTAGGATCTGTGGCACAAGTAGGAGCCGCCGCGCATCGACCTTCCACCGCTGGGCTTGTCATAAAAAGGATTGTTCGCTGAGGTCTGTTGATGATAAGAAGGGCTGAACCAATCGCTGCACCATTCCCATACATTGCCCGACATATTATACAGTCCGTAACCATTCGGTTTATAGGCATCCACTGGCGCGGTACCGACATATCCGTCGCTTGCGTTGTTTTTAACCGGAAACTTGCCCTGCCAAATATTGCACTGATGCTCCCCGTCCTGCTTCAACAGATCGCCCCAAGGGTAGGTCTTGCCCTCCAAACCTCCGCGCGCCGCATATTCCCATTCCGCTTCCGTGGGAAGCCGCATACCTGCCCATTGGCAGTATGCTGCAGCATCATTCCACGATATATGTACGACTGGATGATCCATCCGGGTCTCGATATTTGAATCCGCTCCCTCCGGGGCAGCCCAGTATGCGCCTTCCACCACCAGCCACCAAGGCACTTCTTGTGGGACCTGCTTTACATTAGCTTTAGTCTCCTCTGAAGCCAACAGATCAAACACAAATGACCAGCCGAAGCGTTCCGCCTCCGTAACATATCCGGTTGATTCCACAAATCGCCCAAACTGTCCATTCGTAACAGCATACGGTGAAATTTCAAATCCGGAAATGTTCACACTGCGAGCAGGCCCCTCCCCGTCACGTGCAAAGCCCTCTTGCGAATTCGTGCCCATCGTAAACGTACCTCCAGGGATAGCGATCATATTCAGATGGAGATCCGTTGGCGGTTGTTGCGGCTGCTTATGATCTGAGCCTTTTCTTTCATTGTCATGGGGTTCCCTCTGTTCGGCTTCTCCCAATTTCACGCTTGCCCTCGCGCCAGCGCAACAAGAATGTTGTTCTCCCATACTCGGTTCCTCCTATGCTTGATACAGAGAACAGGACAACCGCTATGTAGCGGTTATCCTGCTTTAATTGTTGTTCTCATTTTCTATTATACGAAATGATGATCCACTATACGAACTCCCGAGGATGGCGACGCATTAATTCCGGAACTGCTTCACCCCGGCCCGTCTTCTTTAAACGCTCGATATATTGTGGCAGATTACCTTTAGCATGGTAAGGCCCGCCTTCCTTCATGACCGTCCATAATGGATCCACATCAAACGGCATCGTTGACATCATCTGATCATGCCACTCATTCAGCAGGTAGACGGCCTCCCTGCAAAGATCTGGTCTTTGAGACGCCTGATTATGCTGTTCGTGACTATCCTCGGTGATATGAAACAGCATTTCTTTATCGAACAAGTGATAGCCGTCATGATACGTCCGAATGTAGAGCCAATCTCCAAATCGTACACTTCGCTGACAGACATGGGCACATTGGGATACCACCAAATAATCCCGTCCGCTGCCTTTACCGCTTTGCAAGGTTTCCGAATAACTGATTCCATCCCAGCTTGAAACCGGAGCAACATTCATATATTCCGCCATAGTAGGCAGCAGATCCAAATGATAATGCAGCTCGCGATCCGCTGCTCCCTTCTTTATGCCGGGCCCACGGATAATCATCGGAATGCGACAAGTGCCTTGATCCGCTGTTGCGTGTTCTCCATAGATCCCGAGCTCCCCCATATTCTCGCCATGATCAGCCGTAATAATGATCACCAGATCA
The DNA here is from genome assembly GCF_001277345.1 of Paenibacillus solani. Lineage (GTDB taxonomy): Bacteria > Bacillota > Bacilli > Paenibacillales > Paenibacillaceae > Paenibacillus_AQ > Paenibacillus_AQ solani. The sequence goes on along the minus strand of NZ_LIUT01000001.1, from coordinate 1,472,160 downwards.
TCCATCACACCCTTGCTCCTAAGCAAGTCGAAGATAGCCCCTATATGCTCATCCATATGCCGGATGCCGCAATCATAGCCGTCCACCATCGTCCGCAAATCCTCCATCGATCGAATCTCACCGGGATGCCGCGGATAATCGGGGGATGTATTACTATTATACATGTTAATCTCATTCGCTCCATGCGGGCCAACCTTCTTCTGATGCTCCTGCAGTACCTCTTCCGTAATCCAATCCGGGAGAGGATCAGATTCGAATGGATTTCCTAGCGTTTGAGGTGCCCGATAAGGTGTATGCGGATCCCAGAAGTTCACGTACAGCATCCAGTTGTCTTCCTCTGCGTTACGCTCCAGCCAATCCAGAACGACAGGTGAGACTTCTTCTGCTGATTCCATGCCGCCCTTGCCTGTATTGTACATTTCATTAAAACCTGCGTAGAAGGTCCATGCCGAATGACGTTCTCCGAACGGACTGATGAGCGCAGTCTTCATCCCCGCCCGGCGGAAAATCGCTGGAAAACTCTCCGAAGCCAGCTTGTCGTGGAAGTCACGGGTTATGCCCTCATGCCGCACATCGGCAGCCGTGCCGCCATGGCCTACGACGCCGTTATGAATACCGAACTTGCCGGTCATTAACGCGGTTCTTGAAGGAAAACAAGGAGCATCAGAGGTATAGTAATTGTCAAATCGTACGCCTTCAGCAGCGATTTGGTCAATATTGGGTGAAGTATTTCGATGATAGCCGTAGCAGCCTAGATGATCCGGTCTGGTTGAATCCAAATCCAGCAATAACACTCTCATATTCAATCATTTCCTTCCTTTTTTCGGTTTCACTTGCCAAGTCTTGAGGACATGTCGGCGCATGTCAGCGTTTGCATATTACTACATTTGATTGAAATTATAGGCCGCAATCCTTGCAGAGTCGATGTACATTTCGTTATTTTTATGTACGATTCCACTCCGATTCGAACCAGCAAGATCATAGAAATGAATGTACTCCTACTCAAATGAGCCATGAATATGATAGGCTGTAGGTATAAAACCACTGCGAGGTGTTCGATCATGATCCAATTGATGAGCGTGAACTTTGATGATTACATACCGAATTGGCGGACACAGCTTGAGACGCTTGCCTACAATGTCCTTGTGGTGGTAAGAGAAGGTAAGGTGAGGTACGAAATCAACGGGGAAGAAATCATTGCCGAGAAAGAAGACGTGCTCTTTATCCCTCAGGCGGCTCAGCGAAGCGGCGGCAATTGGAATGGTGTTCCACATCAGAAGCATACTATTCTCTTTACTCTGGATGATCAGGGCACCACAGGCACAGGCATTCCCTTTCTGGACGCGGGTCAATGTTTGAAATTCAACCTGTCCCATATTCAATATGCCTATCATCGCTGTGAGCGTTTATACGAGGAAATGCGGGGCGGCAAAAGCTACCGTAACATGATCTGTCTAGGCATTCTCCAGGAGCTCATCGGTATGCTGGCCCGTGAACTCGAGAAAACCGAACTGACACCCAGCAAACGTAAATATGCCGACACCATCAAATCCTATCTGCTCGAGCATTACCGTGAACCGATTGAAATCGATCGATTGGCTAAGTTAATCCAGCGTTCTTCCAACTATACTGCCGCTCTCTTTAAGGAGGTGTACGGTCATTCTCCGATTCGGTACATGCATCAGCTGCGTGTGCATGAAGCTTGCAGCCTGCTCCTTCAGTCGGACATGAACATCACTCATATCGCCCATTATTTGGGTTACTACGACACTTCCTATTTTTATCGGATGTTTAAAAAATACACCGGGCTATCTCCGACAGACTACGTGCATCAGGGAGATCAGTCCGATGTATCCATGCTGTTCACTTAACCCTGCTCGCTTTGTTTCATTAAATCGGCTGGCTTTTGTCCTGCGAACTGAATGACATGAGACAAGCCTTGATGTCCCTCGCCTTCCTGGCGAAAGACCTCGCCCATGAAAAAATGAACAATCCGCCAATCTGTAAATAGCTCGAGGAACTCCTCAGGTGTGTATAGAAATTGCTGATCTTGCGGCCCCCCGCTTCGATAAGGGATCTGGTAAGGGGAATACACTTCGGACAGGAAATACCCGCCTGGCTTTACCGCTGCTTTAACGCCTTTTAACGTCTTCATTCTCAGTTCTTTGGGAAAGTGTCCAAACACACAAACAATTTCATCCCACTGATTCTCAGCCCAACCTGCTTCCTCAAGGTCTACAAGCTCAGTCTTTAGCTGGACGTCGTTTGTTCTGGCCAACCTGTTGGCTTTCTCCAATCCGGATTCCGCATAATCCCATACAGTGACATTCATGCCTTCCCGAGCCAGAAAAACCGCATTCCGTCCCTCTCCCTCTGCGATAGCCAAGGCTTCACCTGTTAATTTTAACTTCTTATGCATATCGGCTATGAATACATTCGGGTTCGTTCCGTATACATAATCCTCACGCCGAAACCGTTCATTCCATGAATTCATCGTTTGAACACCCCTTTTCCAAGATTCCAAGATGATGATTCCTTGTTATTGTGTGGTCCAGATAGAAAAAGCAATGCTTCCACCATCTTACCATTCCTGTCTCATCGTTGCAGATTAATACCATATATGAAAACAGGTTTCCAAGTTGGATCATAGCATGTCAAGCCAAATTTTAACGGCCGTTGCTAGGATCAAGACAGCCAATATGATCTGCAGGACCTTGGTGTTCATCTTTTTGCCTGCCGCCGCTCCAAGAGGAGAAGCGATCAGACTGGCAACAACCATGATAAGGGCGGGGACATAATCCACCTGCCCCGTTGTCAACTTGCCCACGGTCGAACCGATGGATGAGATGAAGGTAACTGCCAGTGAGGTGGCGATCGTCATTCGGGTCGGTATTTTCAGTACAACCAGCATGATCGGTACGAGCAGAAAAGCACCCGCCGCACCCACGATCCCTGCTCCGATCCCGACCAGTAAAGCCAGCCCGGCAGCCAGCCACTTGTTGAACTTGACCTGATTCAGCGGAATATCGTCAACCCCTTTGTTCGGAATGAACATCATGATGGCTGCAATAAGCGCCAATATGCCATAGATTAGATTGATGCCGCCTTCACTCATCATTTTGGAGCCGAAGCCTCCGATAAAACTGCCGATCAATATGGCTGAACCCATATAAAGTATGAGTGATTTATTCAGATATCCGCCCTTGCGGTATGCCCAAACACCGCCGATTGTGGCAAAGAATACCTGTACTGCACTTATGCCCGACACTTCATGTGCCGAAAATGCCGCCAGACCAAAAAGTGGCGGGATATACAGCAGCAGCGGATATTTGATAATCGAGCCGCCAATGCCGACCATGCCTGAAATATATGAACCAATGAATCCAATCAAAAATATGGTAATGATGAAGGTTAGATTAAGTTCCATCGTGCTGCCCCCTTCCTCTTTCGAAAAGGGAACCCTAATGGTTCCCTTTTTCTACTTAATACTGTGTAATCCTTACTCCATCTTGTATAGCAAATAAGTCATGGATCATCTTCACGCAAATATAGTTTTACATCTGATTAAATAGGACCTCTGCTTGGTTTAACGCACAGCGCAGCGGTTCGGTCCAATTTCCATCTCACGCTGACGCTCCGCGTCAGGAGTCAATGTACCCATGTTCGTTTGACGGATTTCCTGATAGCTGTTTGGCTGCGGAGGCAGATTCTTGGTAACCATCGCTCTGAATTCCGCTTCATTCGCAATATTCAGACCATGGTTATCACGGTAGAGTTCACCTAGTCTCCTTGCGACCGTTCCATCCGCATTCAGTTCATCCATGATCATAAAATGAGCTGGAAGCACGATCAGATCATCCGCTAGACGGGTATAGCGTGAATAGAGCGTCTCCCGCAAATCGCCAACCCAATCCTCGGCAAGACCTGCAAGGTCAGGACGACCAATGGAATCGATAAATAAACTATCACCTGTAAGCAGGTATTGATCATCAATTACAAACGAAGTAGACCCGATCGTATGTCCTGGGGAATAAAGAGCTTCAATCCGGATCGTGCTGCTGCCGATCACCACTTCGATGCCGTCTTCCAAAGCTTCGTACTTAAAGACAACCTCGCCGGCATCCTTCGACGGAAGCCAGTAGAGAGCCCCGGTCTGCTTCGCAATCATCCGCCCACCGGAGATATGGTCTGCATGCAGGTGGGTATCAAACACATGCTTGATTTGTGCACCCAAGCTTTGGGCAAACTCTAGATAAATCTCTGTCATGCGGGTTGCGTCAAACAATGCCGCTTCTCCGTTGGATACAACCATGTAGGACAAACAGCCTTTGCCTACTCGAACGAATTGATAAAGCTCTCCACCATCTGCCAAGTTACCGATCTTAAGTGGCACCAAATGTTCACTCCAAGCCTTCATGCCGCCTTTCAGGTATGCAACGTTCCGGCCCTCTTCTGCCAGCATCTCGGCTACCATGACTGATGAGCCCTCCTTGGCGCACACAACGAGCACTTCTTGATCTTTCGGGAGAAGATTCAGAATATCTTCTACTCCATCAATCAAATCGAAATAAGGGATATTCAAATGCTGGATTCCTTTGCCCTCAATCTTCCAATCCTCAAAATCGGAAGAGTTCCGTACATCCAGGATAAACAGGCTTTCCTTCATCATTGCTTTCATAGCTGCCTCATGCACAGGCATTTCTCTTACTGTCATTGTTGGATTTCCTCCTTGTAAGCAAAGTAACTATTTCAATTTCTTTGATCCTTCACACAACTGAGTCTAGAATCGTTTATAAAATAGGCTCTATTGCAAACCGACTTACTACAACACACTAATCATTCAAACCTTCCGTTTGACCGTTCCACCCGCTCATACCTGGTAATACATTCACCACGCTTTTATAACCGTTAGATGCAAGCTTGTGGGCTGCCATATCACTGCGTGTTCCGGTACGGCAAATAACATATATTTCATCTTCCTTGTTCAACTCATTCAGCCGCTTGTCTAGCTCGCCGAGAGGAATCGATAACGCGTTCGGGATATGTTTGAAAGCATATTCTGCCGCTTCTCTCACATCGACAATAATGATAGGTGAACGGTCCTCCAGCTTCTCTTCCAGCTGCTCATTGGACGCTACAACCGGATAGGTTTTTTCAGCCATTTCTTGACCTGATGATTTGCGCAGATAGTGCTTCAACACTTCTCCCTCTTCAATCGTTCCAAGATAATGGTGTCCTGTGCTTTCCGCCCATGCCTTCATATCAGCCTTGGAACCTCTGTCGGTTGCCTCAATCTCCAGCACTTGCCCTGCTTCAAGATCCTTTATCGCTTTTTTCGTCCGGACGATGGGCATAGGGCATGCCAGCCCCTTCGCATCCAGCTTTACATTGGACTCAACGTATGTCATATCGCATTAACCCTCCATTTTAAAAATACCACCTAGGGTATATTTTGTTTCAAAAAAAGAGAGGTGCCTTAAACCTACCTTCCCTTACAGCGTGAACTATAGCTACTCCATCTTTCCTTCCCATGCAAGCATACCGCCTGTCATGTTGACAACTCGATAGCCCTGACCCTCCAAGTACTCCGCTGCCCGGCCGCTGCGGCCGCCCGAACGGCATACCAGAACATATTCTTTAGACCGATCAAGATCCTGCTTACAGAACTCAATCAAACCAAGCGGAATGTTGACCGCACCTGGAATTTTCCCTTCTGCGACTTCCTCCGTTTCTCGAACATCGATAATATTCAATACCAGTCCGTCATTCAGCTTCTGCTCAACGTCTTTAGGTAAAATCTCTTTCATCAGAGTTGCACTCCTTTGTTTGTTAAGATTATTAATATGAAGACCAGGCACTCATGCCACCTTTAACATTGGTGACCTTCTCAAAGCCTGATTTCCTTAATGATTTACTGGCTTTATTGCTTCTCATCCCGCTCTGACAGATTAATACCACCTCCTTGTCTTTGGAGAGTGAGTCGCTGCTTGATAAAAGCTGATCTAGCGGAATATTGCGAAAACCACGTATATGATTTCCCTTGAACTCTCCCGGCGTCCGAACATCAATAAACTGCTTGTGTCCGTTCGCATTCTTCAGCTCTTCCTTCAATTGCGCCGCATTAATCTGTCTGACTCCCTTGGCCGGGAGAATTCTCCATACGATAAACAAGATAATTAGTGCAATGAATATGATATTAAATGTACCCATCTTGATTTCACCTCTTTATGCAAGCAATCGTCCTGATTAGATAAACAAGTTCACATGACCATCCTGAGCATCGCCCAAATAACCAGCCACACCCGCATATTCTATATCATCAAACAACTCTTCCTTTTGTAAACCGAGAAGATCCATCGTCATTGTACATGCGACCAGCTTGACATCCTGCTCCTTCGCCATTTCTATCAACTGCGGTAGCGGCACGGCATTGTGCTTCTTAATGACACCCTTTATCATTTTAGGACCCATGCCGGCAAAATTCATTTTGGAGAGTCCCATCTTATCAGCTCCCCGCGGCATCATCCATCCAAACATTTTCTCCATGAAACTCTTCTTCTTCGGCCGCAGTACATTTTCATCCTTGCGCAGGGCATTCAGCCCCCAAAAAGTATGAAAAATCGTTACCTCATGATCGTAAGCAGCAGCTCCGTTGGCAATAATGTACGCGGCCATTGCTTTATCGTAATCTCCGCTAAATAGTATAATCGTGGTCTTTTTTGTTTCTGTCATGATGCGATCCCCTTTTGGATGATAATCAATAATTATACCCATACGGGTATTTATTTAATCAAAAAAATTTATCCCTTTCTAATCCAAAACTTCAGAACGCCAGCATCCTCTTGAAAATCCAGCAATTCGTTGCCCGTTGACTTGGCCCATGCCGTCAAATCACTCTTAGCACCTTGATCCGTCGAATGGATCTCAAGGATTTGACCCGATACCATCTCTTTCATTTCCTTTTTTGTTTTTACGATCGGCATGGGACATACCAAGCCTTTTGCATCCAATACTTTATCTGAGTTCATAATATTACCTCCATTTATTGGATAAATTTTTTATATCATATACCCTAAGGGGTATACTAAACAATGTGAAAAGCAATGTCAATCCGTAAATTTTGTTACAGACTGAAGGGATGATGAGTTCATTTCTCCACGATCATCTGCTTTTCACGAGCAAATTCACCGCTTCAATCACAAGCTTTTCTGTGTCCTGCCCGGTTTCTCCGGCTTTCTGAACGCATTCCACGAGGTTTGAGCTGACCACAACGCCAATTGTCCGATCTATAGCCGCTCGAGTCGCCGAGAGCTGAGTAATCACGTCCCTGCAATCCTTGTTCTCCTCCATCATCTTCAAAATGCCGCGCAGCTGACCTTCGATTCGTTTCATCCGATTCTTCATTTGATCATCGTAATTCATCTCGAACACCTCCCGATTATATATAGTTTACGAATCATTAGAATGCTTACAGACTCAACGACATCAATATATACCCGCTGGGGTATTATGTCAAGTGTATGGTGCAACAATTTCTCTATTGACCGAATCTTCTTGCTGTATGGTCATCATGTCTATTATTTGTCATACCCAATCAAGTTTCTATATGTTATGATACCCCGAGGGGTATCATTTATCTACTCATAAAATTCGCCAATACAAGGAGGTTTATGCAAATGGGCAAAAAAATCGTCATTGTCGGTGGTGTTGCTGGTGGAGCATCGGCAGCTGCCAGACTGCGGAGATTAGATGAAAGCTCGACCATTATGATCGTGGAACGCGGCGAATATATTTCGTTTGCAAACTGCGGCCTGCCCTATTATATAGGAGAAACGATACAGGATCGCAGCAAGCTGATGGTACAAACCATTCCCGGCCTCAGCAGCCGCTACCTGCTGGATATACGAAATCTAAGCGAGGTTACGTCTATTCAGCGTGAAGAAAAGACGGTCACGATTAAAAATTTGAATACCGGCGAAAGCTACACGGAGGGTTATGATGTTCTAATCCTGTCGCCAGGGGCAAAACCGATCGTGCCGGATATTCCTGGCTTATCCAAGTCCTCTAGCGTGTTCACATTGCGAAATATTCCGGATACGGATCGAATCAAGCAATTTATCGATCTTAACAACCCGCAGGAAGCAGTTATTGTCGGGGGCGGTTTCATTGGCCTTGAGATGGCCGAGAACCTGGCTGAACGAGGTATTCAAGTATCTGTCATTGAAATGGCAAACCAGGTAATGGCTCCGCTTGACTATGAGATGGCCTCTGTCGTCCATGCGCATCTTCGGAAAAAAGGAGTTCGTCTGATCCTGGAAGATGGAGTTCAGGCCGTTCATGAAGGCGGTCATCGAATAGAACTTACAAGCGGCAAGCAAATCCGAACCGATATAATCATACTTTCGATTGGCGTCCGTCCCGAGAATGTACTTGCGATAAATGCTGGTTTACCGGTCAATGACCGCGGTGGGATTCAGGTTAATGAATATTTGCAAACGGCTGACCCGAACATTTATGCCATCGGCGATGCAATCGAGGTAAAGGATTTCATATTTCAAAGCCAGGCCTTTATACCACTTGCCGGTCCTGCTAATAGACAAGGACGCCTTGTTGCTGATCACATCTATGGTAAATCCAATCGTTACAAAGGCACGCTCGGTTCGTCGATTGCGAAGGTCTTTGATCTAACGGTTGCAGCGACGGGTATCAATGAAAAACGCCTGAAGCAGATCCAATCGCCATACCAAGCCATCCATATTCATCCCTTGTCGCATGCTGGATATTACCCTGGGGCGTATCCTATCTCTTTAAAGCTGTTGTTCCATCCGGATACAGGCCAAATCTATGGGGCGCAAGCAGTTGGAGCAGAAGGCGTGGATAAACGAATCGACGTGATTGCTGCAGCAATCATGGGGAATTTAAGTGTATGGGATTTGACGGAACTTGAGCTCTCCTACGCTCCGCCATATTCTTCAGCCAAAGACCCGGTAAACTATGCCGGATATGTTGCCACTAATATCCTGGATGGTTTGGTGGAAACCGTTCAATGGCATGAAATCGACCAACTGGTTTTAAACGGAGCAACCTTGATCGATGTCCGTGAACCGTCGGAACGGAAAGCCGGTTATATCGAGGGTTCGATCAACATTCCGCTGAATGATCTGCGCAGCCGTCTGCAAGAATTACCGGAGAATGAGACAATGTACGTTACTTGCCAAGTCGGATTGCGAGGGTATTTGGCAGCACGTATTTTGTCCGAGCATGGATTCCGGGTTAAGAATCTCGACGGTGGCTGGAAAACGTACGCTGCCGTAAACAATTCATAATAGTCCATTGCCTCTGTTTGATCATATCCATTACGTTGTTATAAAAATGCATGCAAAAGAGGCTCCGATACACGGGGCCTCTTTCATCTATATTCATCATTAAGAGGCTTAAATCAGCTTATGCGCATACCATTTCTTACCGCGGAACCGCCACAGGAAAACAGCTCCCCGTACGCCCCACTCACAGTTCATAGCAAGCCATACGCCGAGAATCCCCCAGCCAAGCGTAATTCCCAGCACGTAACCGAGAATTACCCGAAACAGCCACATGGTCATCATCGAAGTAATCGAGGTGAAGCGAGAATCGCCTGCAGCACGTAAGGCGGACGGCAGAATGAAGCTTATCGACCATAGTGGAACCTGCACGATGGTGGTAATCAACAGCACTATGAATAGATCATTCACAATTTCCGGAGGCGGATTGAACAGTCCTACCAGCGGCCGATAGAGCGGCATCAGGATCATACCCGTAAGGGCCAGCGAGAATGCACCTGCCCAGAGAAACGACTTAATGAACTTGCGAGCATCCGCAATATTTCCACGGCCGATGCATTGACCTACAACAGTCACGATGGTTAGAGACAATGCACTGGCTGGAATCTGAAAAACGGAGGCAAGTGAGGACCCGATCGCGTTCGTTGCGATAGCGTAGGTACCCAGGCTGACGATGAATACTTGGGTCAGTAGCTTCCCCCCGTTAAAAAACATCTGCTCAGCAGCAAACGGCAAGCCAATAAACATGATTTTCCGAAGCATGGACAGCGGAAAATGAAACAGATCACGCAGACGTATATGCAGCGTGGCATCCACTCGGAACAAATAATAAAGCGCGCAGGCAGCACCAGCAAAACGGGCAATGTTAATGGCCAAGGTCATTCCCATAACACCCATATTCAGCAAATTAATAAAAACAATGTTCAGCAGTACGTAGAGCAGATTCATAATTAACGACAATGCAAGGGAAGCCCGAGTCTTGCCTATCCCCCGCAGCCCGCCGCACACCGCCTGCACCACGGCAATTCCAATAAAGGAGGTGCTGCTGCCAATCAAGTATATTCTCGCACTTTCCAGCACTTCGGGCGACGCTGAACCGAATAACAGATTTAGTACCGGCTCATGAAATCCGATGATTAACAGCGCGACCCCTAAAGCGATCATTGCAACCGATGTTACCGTGGCAGCGGCAGCACGGGATACCATCAGGGCATTACCGCTTCCCTTATATTGCGCAACCACGACGGTGCCCCCGGTTGCCACCGCCACAAAAACGTTAATCAGAAAAATATTCAAGGAATCCACCATATTCACGGCACTGACCGCAGATACACCCGATGAACTGATCATGGCCGTGTTGACCAGGTTCAAGCCAATAATAAACGCCTGATCAATCAATATGGGGATAAATAAAGCAAAAATCTGCCGGTAGTCCATAGACTCACCAGAAAAATACTTACTTAACAAACCGTTCATTAGGGTCCGCGATCGAACCAACATCTGTCATCACATTCTTTTCGTTGTAATAGAAATAGAAAAAACTCTTCATGCGAAGAGCTTCAGACGACCGTATACACACTCCGCCTCTGGAGAGTTTAATCACCCGCCAAGGGAACAGATACGGATAAATTCATTTGATCCCGGATACACCCCGTCTTTGATTGGAGGATATCACCACACACATGTTCTGTCAACGAATGCAAGACACAGGAAATGACCATAATCGGTAGAGAAACGGAGCAACCTATTCGCTTGCAGGTTGTAAACCTTATATAGAAGCAAATAGCTTCATGTCGCTAATATCGTTTTATAAAATGCGGTTCGCCCTCTTCACTGCGTCCATACCAAGTCTATTAAATGGCATATGATAACAAATGATAGATTGAGGAGGTGAGCTAGCATGATAACCCCTGCACAATTCGATGCTATATATAGTCTCGGTTACAACTGTCAGGTTGCGTCCCAGCTTAGAAGAAACCAGCTGCGGCATGCGGCTGGTCCTTGGGATTGGTTCAACTTCGCATCCCCCCCCAAATTTTGTGAAGTTCTCAGAAATCAATTCAACGGCTTCATGCTTCGAGAAAATCTGGAGGTCTATGGTAAATCAGTGAACTGTTACTATGTACGTGATACACACACTTCCTGCTTATCCTTTCATGACTTCAAGAATGACCCGAGCGAGAAACCATTATATGACTACCCCGCTTTTCGGGAACGGCTGTACCGACGAATCGATCGTTTTAACCGATGTTTAAACTCCGACCAAGTAACGCTTCTCGTCCGCATCATCCCCCACGAAAAAGACGCCAAAACCATTGATCAAGCGATTCGCGAAACGTACCCCAACCCGAATATATTCTTGTTATTTATCATTCTTCATGACACTCCGCATATTGAACAGCTCCCCTCCTTTTCAGACCAGGTGCACATTATGCATATGCCGAAAGGCGCCACTTGGGAGGGAGACATACATGCCTGGAAGATCGTCACTCAGGGATGGTCAATACGTTTGCAAGAATAAGAATTTGACAAAATCAGGGATTGAGCGGTATATTTAACAAATAATGATATCGATATTCTTACGAAGGAAGCACCCGTAAGGCTGGCGCATCACCGCGCCATTCTTACCGGTGCTTTTTTATGTCACGATGTCGGTTTTGCTTTGCTGCAATGCAGCTGAAATTAGTATCTATAAAGGAGTTATGATGATGTTTAGAAAACAATTTATTCTATGCCTTATTATGTCCTTGTTGATCACCCTGACCCTATCCCCATATGCTAGCGCAGCTGCAATCGAGTTCACTGATTCGCTTCAAGCCCAGTTCAATGCTACAGCGGACAAAGCTGGCGGAACCACTCGAACCAAACTCATCAAGCAATATAACGATTTTAAAAGCGAACAAAAGCAGGCGATGGATTGGGATGATCGAATTTCTGCTCTTCATTATGCCAACGAAGCCAAAATCTCTGAAGTACGTAAAAGAATCAAAGATATCGATAAAGATAAAATCCGCAGGCTGGAGGAACAGCTGCAAACAGCTAAAGCCAAATCCCAACACCTGTTTGATTCCTATACCCGTCTCAACAAGCAAATTACCGCAGCCAAACAACTCAAAGACAAAACCCTATCCAAGATTCTTCAGTCACAAGCTGATGGCATGAAAATTGTAGTTACTTTAGCTCGTCAGGATATTCGGAATAAACAAGCAGCTCTTACGGCAGCTAAGAAAGATAAAACGGCCAAAGCTGCGAAAATCCGCTCTATCCTGTCAGATATTGATCCATACAAAAGCAAGATAAAAGGCGATAAAAGCGCAATCTCCACCCCCAATAAACTGCTCTCAACCGAGTGGAAAAATTTTAAGGCCGCTGTAAAAGCCAATGACGCCGTCAGAACCAGCGATATCCTTAAGAGACTTCTAACACTGTCAAGTCAAATCCTGACGAAGAAGAAAAGCATCTATAACTATGAACAAAAAATCGAGAGCATTATCGCGCGTGCACAGAACCAACTCAGATGAATCATACATTGTTTGAGTTTTATAAGTCTGACGTGATGGTTATTGGATGGACCTTCGCCTTTTCTGTTGGCTGATGTACAAATGCACTACAGCAAACATCATGATGCTACATAGTATATCCAAGCGTTTGAATGTCTATTGGAGGTGCAAGCTTATGAAGGAGCATAAGAGAAAAAAGCGAAAGATCATAGGCAGTACGTACCCCGTGATTCGCTTACATCCGTCCTCACAGCAATATATTTCGAAAGTGATATATAAGGCCGTAAAGAACATCCACCCTGTCAAACAGAATAACGACATCGAATCCCATTTTCACCATATCTTAAATTATAAAAGCATGAGAGTACTCATCGTTACACCTTTGGAAGATGATCCGCACTGGCGTATACATCAAATGATAACAGAAAAGTTCAGAATGCTTGTTCAGGAAGTACATGTCATAAAGGCCTATCCAGATTACCTTGAAGCCCTTTCTCAATTCCATCCCGATATGCTCTTATTTGTAGGGAATGCGTTCGAAATTAGTTTAGAGGATATGCATATGATCCAGCAATTGTCCTCAAAGACAGCCATTTGGCTAACTGACCAAGGTGGCACTTCTGAGGATATAAAGCGAGTTGCAGCTATGTTTGACTACGTATTTACACAGAATGCAGCATATATCCCGTTTTATCAATTTGAATCCGGTATCAAGCACATCAGTCACCTTCCTTTTGCAGCTGATTCGTACGAGTATTATCCCAAGCCTGTAGAGGAAGATTATAAAGCCAACCTGCTTATCCTTGGAGATGCAGATCCACGATATGATGATTTCATTAATAAGCTTGACCACCTCATCAACGGGAAACGGATATTTGTATTGGGTAAAGGCTGGGAGCCTTACGGGCATGTAATCCAGCTATCAGCAAATGCTAATCTGTTAAATTACATGAATGGTGCCGAGATCATCATCAACTGGAACGAACCGATCCGTTATATGTTTGAATGCGCAGCCTGCGGAGGTTTCCAAATTACGAAGGATCATCCGAGTGTTTACAGCTTTATGAAACCAGGTGAAGATATCGTCGTGTTTCACTCCACAGATGATCTTCTTGACATCCTTATCTATTATTTTGCACAAGTGGATCAGAAGCGGTCCATAGCCACGAATGCACTGCAAGGCAGTTTGTACCGGTTTTCTTTTCTTCAAATGGTGTCTCAATTGGTATATACCGTCCGTGCCCATTAATGAAACGCTATGTCTAACCGCTCATCATCTACGAATAAAGGAGGTATTGGGGTTGAAGCTCATCGCTTTTTACTGCCACAATTTCATCGTATTATGATTTGACCACGACCGCCGCCAGATTGCGACAGGCCGAACTTGCTAAAACTTACGGAATCTACGGGTTTTGCTACTATCATTATTGGTTTAGAGGCAAACAATTATTGGAGACCCCGTTCCAACAGATCATGTCCAGTAACGATCCCGACTTCCCTTTCTGTTTATCTTGGGCGAATGAGTCTTGGACCAGCGGTGGGATGGTGGAGATAAGCAAATCTTAATCAAGCAGGATTACGGAACTGAAGCGGATTAGGAGCTGCATGTTCAAGAGCTGTTGCCAGCCTTCCGGGATAAACGATATATTCGAATTGATAATAAACCTCTCTTTATACTCTACAGATCGGAATACTCTACAGATCGGAAATTATTCCATGCTGCGAAGATATAATCCGATATTGGAGAAAACTAGCTCTCCAGCATGGATTAGATGGACTCTATATGGTTCAGACGTTGGGTGGTTTCCCTCTTCCCTCTCTCGATATATTCGATGCAAGTCTGGAATTCGAACCCCATTATACGTTTGCTCACGACAAACTTGACCATCTCTGGAGTCACACTCTTATTAACAATCAGCAGCACGTGATGTTTGACTATGACTATGTATGGAACTCTATCATTAACCGGTCTCACCATCGAAGCGATCGCGTTGTATTTCCAGGAGCTTATGTGAATTGGGATAACACCCCGCGTTTAGGGGTCAGGGGATTGAGCTGTCTCGGTGCGACCCCTCAAAAATTCGAATGGTATCTTTCGAAACAGATTGAGCGTGCAATCCATTTATACAATAGTGAGTTTCTGTTTATTAACGCATGGAACGAGTGGCTGAGGAAGCCTATTTGGAGCCTGATAAACATAACGGATTTCAATATCTCGAAGCTGTAAGGAAAGCTCTCGATGCCAATGGTATCCCTTTTGCCCCCGAGCGATAAAAAAAGGATACCTCCATTGCGGAGATAATCCCGATTAAGTCAATCTCTGGTTGGCAATATTTGCATTTCCGCCGGCATTGTCGATGAAGAGAACATAATCCAATCCGTCCGTACCCTTTAGTACAAGTCCCGGTTGATTAGCAACACCCGTGGCAAAGTACCGGACGGCTTGCACGGTTGGTGCCCCAGCAGGAAGTACTGCTTGATTAGTTACTTTCACTTGTTCACCCGCGATCGCTACTCCAGTTACATTCAAATTTTCTCCTACACTTGCACTTCTGCCTACTGATGATTTGCTACGGTTTGATTCGTATTGACCTGAACACTTCCTTGTAACGTAGTATTTCCGTTTACTTGCAGATGCTGCTGTATGGCCTGATTGCCGGTAACCAAGACATTATCAAAAGTTGACATATATCTATCACTCCTTTTTTACTCTTTACGATGTAATAGGTATATTAATAGTAATAGGAAAACCATACATTTTCCTATTTCAAACGAAAGGAATATATTAAAATAGAATTAAAAAAACTCTGCCTAAGGCAGAGAGTTATTGCTGTTTCGTATTATCCCCGTTCATCTAGCGACTGGAAGCAGCGGAGATTGGTGTCCCGCCAATCTCGACTGATCTAACAGTGGATAGTCGTACAGCATCCCTTCATAGATCACATCAAACGCTGGATGTTGGAAGAAATCATGCGGAGTAACTACAGAAGAAGGCCGGTTCCACAGATTAATTCGACTTTGTTTCATCACTTCGGCTACGAACTGTGAACAAAAGTAGGAGCGCTCCCTCGTAATATCGAGTCTCATGAGTACACCAAACATGCCGATCAGGTTATATCCATAACCGTCTTCATTTTCCTGATAGTGCCGGATTACGCTCTGTACCAATTCGTATTGCTGCCGGGTCACTTCAAGTCGCAGCAGGGCACAGCGGGTACCCGGAAAGTGCCGATACATCCCTTCGTACACATCTTCCTCTACGAAACCACCCGCCCAAGGATTGTCGGCTTTTTTCCTCCCGAAACTGAACATCTCTTCTAAATTCTCGTCCAGTGCAAGCGATGCATGATTATACGGAGCAGCAGTCACTCGTTTGATCAACCTGGTAAAGATCGTACCCGTGTCTGTTAGTAGAACATATATATTCGAATTATCGGACATTCAGCTTTCCCCCACCCACATTTACATAATTGAACAGGATTTCGTCAAATCCTTCGTTAACCTTATTGTAATGGTGGCAAGCCGTTTCCATAACCGACCACAGGTCTGATTACATCCTGGACCTTAGTCGAGTTTAACTTTGTCCTAATGCAGCTCCTGTAACTACACCCCATATAAGCGTCGATATGCTGACGGCGTCATGCCCTCATGTTCCATAAATCGTTTGTTAAAGTAACTGACGCTCGGATAACCAGCCTCCACAGCAATTTGTCCGATGGTTTTGTCTTTATGATCAAGCAGCCACTGCTTGGCCATCTGCAGACGGCACCTCGTTATGAATTCCATCGGAGTCATTTCCATTACATTGCGGAATAATTTGCAGAAATAATAGGTCGTGACGCCAAGTCGGTCCGCCCACTCCTCCAATATAAATGGCTTGGCAGCTCCCTGCTGCATGATCGGCAGCAGCTCAAGAACCCGGTTGGCCGAGCTGTTGGTTTTGTTGTTCGATAAGGAGGTTGCCTGCTCCACGAATACAGCTAACAAGGAATATGTTAATGTTGATAATCGGGCCGGTTTAAGCATTCGGTGGTTCTCCGCCTCCGATAACAACTCTTCATGCGCTTCCTCAAAGGCAGACGGCTGCCGGATGCTCCATAGCTGGCTTTTGTGAAATCCGCGATCAATAAAATACGTCTGCAGACCACTGCCATAAAAGTGAAACCAACGCACATCCCATGGATCATCCTCACTGCTGTAATAACGCTGTGCCTGCATGGGAAAATACAGGACCGCTTCACCTGGGCCAAGTGTATGTACGACATGATCAATTTCGACATACCCTTTCCCCGAAGCGACGTAATGGATATTGAAATTATGTAAAGATCCCGCCGCCCGGGTCACGGAATGTCCCGGCTCATCACGATAGATCCCGACGGATTCAGGTAAACAGAAGAATGGCATGTGCGGAAGGGTCAACAGATGGCTTTGTCGTTTCACCCTATCACTCCCTCATGACAATATTGTTATATGACACTACAAAATAATATTATATTAATTTTAATTCTTGTCTTCTATAATCACAATATAATCTTATTACATGCTTAGGAGATGATGAAGATGAAACCAAAATTCCGCTGGGGAATACTCGGCTGTGCAGGCATTGCCAAACGGGCAGTCATACCTGGTTTACAACAATCCCGTCTTAATGAAGTCGTAGCCATTGCCAGCCGTGATGAAGCAAAAGCAAGTCAAACTGCAGAGGAACTGCAGATCCCGAGGGCTTATGGCCGTTATGAAGACTTGCTGAATGATTCTTCCATTGATGCCATATATATTCCACTTCCTAACCACCTACATAAAGAATGGACTATCCGTGCGGCGGAAGCAGGCAAACATATTCTATGTGAGAAGCCGCTTGCATTGACCGAAGCTGAAGCAGCCGAAATGGCTGATGCAGCGGCAAAAGCAAATGTTGTTCTTGCCGAAGCCTTCATGTATCGATATCACCCAAGGTATGACTTGATAAAGGAAATGATCAACGATGGCGCGATTGGAGAAATCCGGGGCATTCGCAGCGCATTTACCTTCAACAGCTCAGCCGATCATGGAAATGTCCGTTTTCGTAAAGATTGGGGCGGCGGTTCGATTTATGATGTCGGCTGTTATCCAATCAATGCCGCACGCCTTCTGCTAGGTCAAGAACCGGAAGCGGTCACCGTTCAGGCTTTCTTCTCACCTGAGCATGATGGCGTCGATATGATGGCATCCGGTTTGCTCGAATTTGCGGGCGATGTGTCCCTGACTTTTGATTGCGGAATGTGGGCGGCTTATCGTAATCCGCTTGAAATCGTAGGAACGGAAGGGTTGATTGAAGTTCCCTATGCCTATAGCCTGCCTGAAGACGGAGCGAACTTCTTCATTACGACTGGCCAAGGACGCAAAGAAGTTGAGGTTCCACATGCAAACGCATACAGTGAGCAAGGAGATCAGCTGGCAGAAAGTATTTTAAACAACAAGCCCCTCCGCTTCTCCACGGAGGATGCAATTCACAATATGCGTGTCATCGAGGCCTGCCTGGAATCTGCCCATCAACGTAAAAGAATTGTGTTGTAATCACACATAGGAGGAGAAGTAGATGAAGTATATTTCAATTCGGGGATTGGATAAACCTGTCTCTGTACTTATGAAAGGAACAGACTATTTCTATCATGACTCATATGAAAAAGCTGCAGCCAATCTGGATGCGTTCCTCGCAATTGGCGGCAATTCCATTGATACCGCTCATATATATTGCGGGGGACAAAGCGAAGAAGTCATCGGCCGATATATGCAGGAAAAAGGAAACCGTGATCAACTCGTCATTCTGACGAAGGGCGCCCATCATGACCAGAATGGCCCCCGCGTTAATAAACGAGACATCAAGAGCGATATTTCGATGAGCTTCGAAAGGCTTCAAACGGATTATATCGATATGTACGCACTGCACCGCGACGACCCTAGCATCCCTGCAGGGGAAATCATTGAGGCTCTGAATGAATACACTTCAAATGGAAGTGTAGGCGCCATCGGAGTATCCAACTGGACATGGGAGCGCATAAGAGATGCCAATGCATACGCAGAAGCAAATGGACTGACCGGATTCTCCTTTAGCAGCCCCAACCTCAGTCTGGCTAAACCGAATGAACCGTTCTGGGAAGGCTGCGTCTCAGCCGATGCAAGGACAATGGCATGGCATGAAGCTGAGCAGTTTCCCCTGCTCTCCTGGTCTTCTCAAGCACGGGGATTCTTCACCGGCCGATTCACTCCGGAAATCCGGGACAACGCGGATCTGGTGAGAGTATTCTACAGCGATGACAATTGGAAGCGGTTAGAGCGCGCCAAACAACTGGCTGCTACGAAGAATGTAACAGCCATTCAGATCGCGCTTGCTTACGTCTTGAATCAGCCCTTCCCTACTTGCGCGCTCATCGGCGCGCAATCTGCCGCAGAGTTACAATCCTGCGATGAAGGCTCCAGCATCCAGCTGACAAAGGAAGAATTAGACTGGTTAGATTTGACGATCGATAAGCAGCCTATAGCCTGAGTATCAAAAATGCCTTGTGTCAAGATATTCCATGAGGCCAAAGCATTTCTCGAATGTCTGACTAACCGTCAGAATATCACAATAACCTGGAGACATCTCCTCAAAAACAAAGAACCTGCAAACCTAATTGCAGGTTCTTCGTGTGCTACCACAACAAGCTGACAGCCAGTAGATTGAACAAGGCTAACGGCAGTACTACATTAGGATTGGGCCCATATGGCGGATATGGAGGATATCCCGGATAAAAACCTCTGTTTCCTTGCTCAACAAGAATGTACACATTCTTTGCATCTACGTTAATGACGATACCTTCAATGGCTTCATCATCCATCGTATGCACTCTTACCTTGCGATTCACTGCATTTTTCATAGCCGAATGAGCGTGTTCTCTATGTTTTTTCATGGAATGCGCCAGCTGATGGTCGCATTGAAACAGCATTTGCTGTTGAGTTGAATAATGGTTCATGATGTTCCTCCTTCATTCTCTTCTGCTCGTATTGTATGCAGATGCCCCTCCAAGGGTGTTTGCCTATCTGCCAAACGTTTAATGCTTGCCGGATACGGGTATAGTACAACCAGATGAAGGAGGACAGAACATGACGCACAAACATAATATACAGGCAAGATCCGGTGGGTTTTTCATCAAGGAGAACGGAAAAACCGCAGCCGAAATCACGTATACCCCGCAAGGGGACGGAGTAATCAGTATCGATCACACCTATATCTCGCCATCCCTTCGAGGACAAGGGATCGCAGAAGAACTTGTTCGAAAAGTGATTGAATATGCCCGGGCGGAAGAATTGAAAATTATCCCTGCCTGCTCCTATGCCGGACATTATTTTGATAATAATATCGAAGATCGCGCCTTGCTCCACAGCTAGCCGTAAATAGCCCCTATAACATGAGATAAGGGTACAATTTTAGATTCAGCTTAGCCGGCCATAAGAATGCGCTCTTATCGGTTGGCTTTCTTGTGTCTTATAAGAACCCTCTTCATTTTCTTTCATATTTTCTATTGCGATAGAGTGATCACATCCTCTATGATCAAATGGTATAGCATAGCTCAGGGAGGCAATTAATATTATGAGGCATTCAGCTGAGGATTGGGTCTGGGAACAGATGTTTAATAAATTGCCCTGCGGGGCAATCCTGATTTCTGCGGTTGATGAGCGTGTCGTGATGGTCAACGATCGTTTTTGTGATTATACAGAATCCAAGCGTTCTGACCTGCTCCATATCAAACCTTCCGAAATCCAAGTGTTATCCAGTCTATCGATCAATCAGGCATTACAATCATTAACACAAAATACAATTACCCAGCTCCAATGGGACTCTGACTTCGTCCATAGTGATGGAAAGCGATCCCAATATTCAGTGGAGCTATCTTCGCTAAAACATCCTTTGCCCGGAGATTCTCAATGGATTCTATGCTGTCTTGAGCTGAAAAACCAGAAAAATGAAACGATGACACCGGCAATAAAGGAAGATGAACTGCTTGCTCTTATCTCCAAAAGCGGACAAGACTTGGTGACCATTAGCGATACAGACGGCATTATCGAGTACGTTTCCCCCTCAGTTACAGAAATACTGGGTTATACTCAGGAGGAAATGTCAGGCAGGAACCGAATCGAATACTATCATCAGGTCGATTCCCAGCAAATGAAAGAACCAGGTAAGCTATTCTCGGATGAGGAAAGCTTTACAAGGCGCATCCGCCATAAAGACGGCCATTATTTATGGTTTGAGACATCTTTTCAGCTAATACGAGGGCTCAAAGGCGAAATAACCAAAGTTCTTGCCAACGGACGAAATATCACCAAACGTAAAACGGATGAAGATACATTGGCGCATGCGCAGCGGATTGCCAAGATCGGCTCCTGGCGTTGGGATTTGATAACGAACAAGCTCACCTATAGTGATGAAATGAGACGTATTTTTGGGTATCAGATCAACACCAACGAACCAAACCATAATTCATTGCTGTCATTTGTCATACCCGAAGATCGTAAGCGTCTGGAGATGGCTATCGGAAAAGCCGTTCTCGGAGAAGCCGATGAAATTATTTACCGGATTCAGCTTCATGACGGTCAGGTGCGAACGATAAGGGCGCAGTGGGAGGTCTCATTAACGATTGAAGGCAAACCGATGGAGATGGTCGGCATGGCACAGGATATAACAGAGCAAGTGCTGATTGAGCAGCAATTTCTGGTCAACGAGAATAAATATAAGCTCATTACCGAGAACTCGCTAGATTTTATATCAAGCAGCACAATTGAATGTTCCACCTTTCTATACTGTTCACCATCCTGTTTCACATTGCTCGGCTATCATCCTGAAGAGATGATCGGAACAAGTGCATTCGATTATGTATATCCTGAAGACATTGTACCGTTACAGGATTATCTGAAGAATTGCCTGGAAGGCAAATCGCTCACCCCCATCACCTTCCGCTATATACATAAGGATGGCCGCCACATCTGGTTTGAGGTAAATTGCAAATACATCACTACACAGGACGGACAAAAAAAGGAAATCATTTCGATTGCCCGCGACATTTCCGAGCGTAAGCTCATGGAATTTAAGCTCAAAGAAAGTGAACAGCGTTATCGTTCGCTTTTTGAGTACAATCCATCGGCGGTATACTCCATGAACCTGGATGGTGATTACCTAACGGCCAACAAAAATTTGCAAGAACTTACCGGATACAGTCTCGATGAGCTAATCGGCATGTATTTCGGTCCAATTGTCGCAGAGAAGGATATAGACCGCACTTTGTTCCATTTTAATCAGGCCAAGGAAGGCATACCTCAGAGCTACGATCTGACCATTATCCATAAGGATGGCTATCCGATTGAGATCAATACTCTCAATATTCCGATTTTCGTGGATGACGAGGTTGTGGGTGTATACGGTATTACCCGGGATATTACGGAACGCATTCGAACCATGGAAGAAATCAAGAAGCTCAGCCGGGAGCTCACTCTTTTGCTGAACACCGTGTCAGAGGGAATTATCGGACTAGACATTAACGGCCATGTCGCGTTCATCAATCCGGCAGGAGCCAAGATGCTGGATTACCAACCTGATGCCACCATCGGAAGATCTTGTGAGCAGATTGTTAAAGAAATTCGCCATGACGGTACTTTTTATAGAGGAGAGGATTCTCCACTCATTCGAGCAGTCAAACGTGGGACTCCATTGTCCCGAACGGAGATCGTCTTATGGCGAAGAGACGGTTCAAGCTTTCTGGCCGATTATCAAGTTAATCCTATCTGGGACCATGGGGAGCGTAAAGGGGCGGTCATGGTATTTCGTGATATCACGGATGAGAAAGAAATCATCCGTGCCAAAGAGCATGCCGAACAGGCAGATCAAGCTAAAACCGAATTTCTCACCATGATGAGCCATGAACTTCGTACACCAATGAATGGTATTATCGGAATGATTGAGCTGTTAAAAACGACGGAACTGGATGAGAATCAGGAAAGTTATGCAAATATACTAATGGAGAGTAGTGAATCGCTGCTTCATATCCTGAATGAAATCCTCGATTTCAGTAAAATTGAAACCGGCAATATGACGATCAATGACGAACCAATCGATTTACGTTCATTGCTGGAAGTAATCGTTGATTTGTTCTCGGCCAAGGCCATAGAAAAAGGCCTGTCGTTATCCTGCAGCATAGACAGCG
The DNA here is from genome assembly GCF_001277345.1 of Paenibacillus solani. Taxonomy (GTDB): domain Bacteria; phylum Bacillota; class Bacilli; order Paenibacillales; family Paenibacillaceae; genus Paenibacillus_AQ; species Paenibacillus_AQ solani. The sequence continues at coordinate 1,449,123 of NZ_LIUT01000001.1, read as the reverse complement.
ACACCGTTCCAGATGTCATTATGGGAGATGCTTTGCGATTGCGGCAAGTGCTTGTCAACCTGATCAGCAACGCAATCAAGTTCACCCATGAGGGCAGCATTACGATGAGTGTTGAAGGGCTGCACCGCAAGGGTACACATGAGTATACGCTAGCATTTCAAGTAAAGGATACGGGAATCGGAATTCCTTACGAACAGCAGCATCAACTGTTCACTTCCTTCTCACAACTCCACCCCTCCTTGAATCGTAAATATGGTGGCACTGGACTCGGCCTGGCTATCAGTAAAAAACTAGTCGAGTTAATGGGCGGCGTTATTGGCGTAGAGAGCAGCGAGAATGCCGGCTCCTCCTTCTACTTTACGATCCCCACTCGTACGCTGAGTGACGACAATATGATCAATTAACTTTTTATCTTAATATCTCTATCCAATAAGGGTGATCTGCGGCAATTTATACTGTGGATCACCTCTTTTTCTTGTGTACGGATCAAACCTACACTTTTCACTTGACTTTTCTCCTAGTATGTGGATATATTTAAGTCATACTCTATTTTAAAGGAGAAATTTTGATGTCGGTGGTCGTTCTTAACTAACCAAATTTCATATGGATCGAAATGTGTAAAAAATTGGCATTCCCTGTTTTGGGATATGTTTATTTTTTGATGCGTAATCATTTCGTCCGTTGATTTAGTTAAGAACTGCGGATATCAATGGAAGCCTCTTTAGAGTTTATTCCGATGAGATATGGTCATCCGTGCTGAGTTCAGCACGGATTTTTTGGGTCTCCCCTCTTGTAGATCAAGAGGGGTAGTCAAACTGTGCCCGGCACCATAACCAATCAGAATATCGATATATGGGCGGAAAGCGAACCTAAGTAGTTCGTTTTCCGCCTTTTTTGCGTTGAATAATCATCCATTCTATAGCCAAAAGGAGAATACCAAACCATGAAACCATTCACATTAAACAAGTTGGAGTATGAGAAAATACGCACTGAACTCGAACGTTTCGCTGTATCATACCTGGGAATCGAGCATATTCGAGCAATGGCTCCTCTCACCCAATTGAAAGCTATCCGCAACAAATTAAATGAAACAGAAGAAGCCAAAATCCTGCTCCAAGCCGGAGCTAGCGTACCGATCCCCTCCCTGGAGGGAATCCAGATGGTCCTCGACCTGCTCGGCACAGGATACGTGCTGACTGAGCGTGACTTTGGGAATATGGTTCAGTATCTAAGAAGCTGCCGTCAGCTCATTCAGTACATGAATGCCAAGGGCAGCCTTGCCCCCACCATTAGCTCTTATGCTTCTTCTATGCATGAACTGCGCCCACTGCTGTCTGAAATCGAACGCAGCATACACGGAGGTCGCGTGGTGGATAGCGCCAGCAAAGATCTGGCAAAAATCCGCAAAAAAATCATCGTAACCGAAGACCGGATCAAGCGTAAGCTGGACAGCCTGATGAGCCGTTACAGAAGCATCATGCAGGAGAATGTCATCAGCAAGCGCGGAGGCCGTTATGTGCTGCCTATCAAGAAAGAACACCGCAGATCCGTAATCGGCTCTATTCTGGATGAATCGGCCAGCGGGCAGACGGTATTCATCGAACCTGCGGACTTGCAGGGACTTCAAATGGAGTTGAATCTTCTTCATGCCGATGAGGGCAGAGAAGAAACAAAGGTGCTCAGTGATTTAACCGCACTCGCTGAGCAGTATCAATCGGAACTCAACATCAATGCCGAAACCGTCGGGATTTATGACTACGTGATAGCCAGAGGGAAATACGCCATAGCCATCGGTGGGCGCAACGTGAAATTGAACCAGCAGGGATTCATCAATCTGAAATCTGCTGTCCATCCTTTAATCGGCTCCTCCATGGTACCCTTGGACTTTACGATAGGAGAACATTACAAAACATTGATCATTACAGGTCCTAATACAGGCGGCAAAACTTCAGCTCTTAAGACGGTAGGCCTCATCACTGTTATGGTACAATCCGGTCTGCTGGTGCCTGTGGCGGAAGGCAGCCACTGCGCCATCTTTGACGAGGTATCCGTTGATATAGGTGATGGGCAGAGTCTGGAGCATGCACTCAGCACGTTTTCGGCGCATATTCGCAATATACGTGATATATTGGAGACGGCCGGTCAGTCAACGCTGGTATTGTTGGATGAAATGGCTTCCGGGACGGACCCGGGAGAAGGCGTCGGATTATCCATTGCCATTCTGGAGGAACTGAATAAACGACGGGCAACAGTTGTCGTAACGACCCATTTCAGCGAAATCAAAAATTTTGCGGAGCGTACTGCCGGCTTTGAGAATGCCCGGATGGAATTCGATGCGGACACACTAGAACCGCTCTATCGCTTGCGGATTGGAGAAGCTGGTCACAGTTATGCCTTTGTCATCGCTGCGAAACTAGGCATACCTGAGGCGATCATTGCCAGATCGCGTGAAATCACGGAAGCAGGGAACGTAAAGAATGACGGAATATCTATGCTCCAACCATCGGATGCTATGCCATGGGTAGATGACGTGAGTTCACCACAGTCACTCCCCTTGCCGCCGGTTTATGATCAAGCACAGCGAGAGGACGCTGAAGAAAGCCACATTGGGCCCTCTCCCTCTTCTCTATACCAACTTGGCGATCGTGTCTACGTTCCTTATATGAAACGAAGCGGAACAGTCTATGAAGCTATGGATAACATGGGGAATATTGGCGTTATGATTCAGAAAGAACGTCTGAAGATTAACCATAAACGCCTCAAACCCTATATCGCGGCCAAGGATCTTTATCCGGAAGACTATGACCTTGATATCGTGTTTGAGAGCAAGGAAAACCGGAAGAAACGCAAACTGATGAACCGACAACATGTTGAGGGGCTGCAGATCGAAACGAAGCCGGAATAACGAAACTGATCAAGTATCATCCGAATAGGTTTCGTCAAGCAAGGCAATCCTTGGTGGCATTCAGCTTCTGATATGTTGTACAATAAAGTCTAAATGACTATTTGAAGGATGGTTTTCAACATGTATGTAGCTCAGGATTGGCAAGATTACGAAGTCATCGACACCGGAAGCGGAGAAAAGCTGGAGCGCTGGGGCGATGTCATTCTTAGACGTCCGGATCCGCAGATCATCTGGCCGATTGAACATGAAGACGCCCAGTGGCGCAGCGTTCACGGTCACTATCATCGCAGCTCATCGGGCGGTGGTCAATGGGATATGAAGAAGCAGCTTCCGGATCGATGGACCATTTCGTACGACCGCTTGAAATTCCATATTCGACCAACCAATTTCAAACATACTGGGCTGTTCCCGGAGCAGGCAGCCAACTGGCGCTGGATGATGGATAAGATCGCTTCCGCGGGGCGCCCAATCAGCGTGCTGAATCTGTTTGCATACACGGGGGGTGCAACGGTCGCCGCTGCATCAGCCGGCGCCCAGGTCGTCCATGTAGATGCTGCAAAGGGCATGGTGCAATGGGCCAAGGAAAACGCGGCATTATCCGGCTTAGCAGACCGTCCGATCCGTTATATTACGGATGACGTGTTTAAATTCGTTCAGCGGGAACAGCGCCGAGGGAACAAGTACGATGCAATCATTATGGACCCGCCATCTTATGGACGGGGACCAAGCGGTGAAACATGGAAGCTTGAACAGAGCCTGTATCCCTTCCTTGAGAGCTGCATGAGCATCGTTTCGGATCAACCGCTGTTTATGCTGATTAACTCCTATACAACAGGCATCTCCCCTACCGTTCTGAACAACATGCTGACCATGACCATGAAGCCGAAGTATGGCGGTACCATCAGCGCAGGTGAAATCGGGCTGCCGATTACTCGCTCCGGTATGAACCTGCCATGCGGCATCCTGGGTCGTTGGGAGTCCTGAGTGATGAACAAACGGGAGCCAGCAGCATATCCGGTTGTACCGATTCTCTTCGAGGATAACCATGTATTAGGCGTAAGCAAGCCGGTAAACATCCCCTCGCAGGAGGATGCTACCGGTGATCCCGATATGCTGACCATACTAAAACAGGACATCAAGGATCGATATAACAAGCCGGGCAATGTATTTCTAGGCTTGGTGCACCGTCTAGACCGTCCTGTAGGCGGAGCGATGGTATTCGCCAAGACCTCCAAAGCCGCTTCCCGATTATCGGAATCTGTCCGTAACCGCAGCTTTCGCAAACAGTATGTCGCGGTCGTTCATGGTATTCCTGCTAAAACTTCAGGTCGGCTCGTCAATATGCTGTACAAAGACGCGCGAACCAATACCGTCCACGTTACCTCAAAAGGTACAGACGGGGCCAAGGAAGCCATTTTGGATTACAATGTCCTCCACACGGCCGAAGACTACAGCTTGGTCCTGATCGAGCTGCACACTGGCAGACCGCATCAAATACGTGTACAGCTCAGCCATGCCGGTCTTCCGCTCTTTGGTGATCAGAAGTACGGAAGCAAGGTGAACAAAGCCGGTCAGCAGATTGCCTTATGGTCCATTCTTGTCGGATTTCCTCACCCTGTTACCAAAGAGGACATTACCATTCGATCCATGCCGCCTTCTCTTTACCCGTGGAGCCTCTTCCCCATGGATAAGCTGGAATCAAGCCTGCGATCTGATCTATAGAACGATAAAAAACGAAATCCCTCAAAGGGATTTCGTTTTTTATATCTCTATGTAACCATGAGAGTAATATAAGATTGTATCCCCTTAATAGAATATATTCCCCCTTTACTTTTAATAAAGAATGTCGAAGAATAGTAGTTGTATTAATTTAACATTTTTTACAAATCACCACTTGCATTTGAAACCGCTGTGGATTTTTTTAGGAAGCACATTGCTGTTCTTCACCATTATGATCTTAACGGCTAACAGCGTCTCGGCACACGGATAAAAGACCGCCCTCCTAAAGAGATGAGCTGCAACTTGCAACCATCCCTTTGGAGGGCTTCTCTAATGCTTATCCCCCGATTTATAGCTCTACGCCTCTACCAAAACTCTCTGCGGAGCTGCACTTATCTTCCCTAATAGATACACAAGCAACTGTTGATTATGGGAAGATATACGATTCAGTATTTGGGATAGATACTCTTCCCGAACTTGTAATCCGCGTGTGTATTCCTCGTGGCCTTTATAAGAGATGGTCACCCAGACAATCCGTCGATCATCCGCATCCCGCTCCCGTTTGATCAATTCATTCTTCTCCATCCGGTCTAATAGCATAGTAACCGCTGCCGGGCTTGTAGCCAGATAAGGAATGAGGTCGGACGGTTTCATCCGCTTCTGCTCTGCAAGCACCTCCAATACCATCAGCTGTGACTCCGTCAATGTCGGTGCTAATCCCGCTTCCATATGAAGTTTATAGTCCTTGGCCAGCTTCGACCATACCTTGGCGAATTCGGCTGTATGCATATCTATCCCGTCCTTTCAGTTAGATCTGTCATGATCATCTCTCGACTGCTTGATGTATATTGTAGACAACAGGAGAAAATTGAGATAAAAAACCGAGTCGGCACTCCATAATAGTTTATAGGATTAAGTTTCGGGGGTGATCGCCGAAAATCCTTCTTTTTCCGTGAAAAAATATAATTTCTAATCAAGCGACAAATCCCGTCAATCCTTATATGACGGCCTTTCTCATGTTTCTCCCTCCCTCGACATATCAAGACATATGTCAAATAGTACAAACGGATAATATGCATGCACCCCAGTCTCTCATATAAAAAAACACCTCGATATCAAATCAAGGTGCTTTTTCTCCATTTGTCTTATTCATCACTCATGAATTTCAGTTAGTTACTGATGGTTACCTAGCTCTCTTTGCCTGCGTCGGTATGGGGGAGACTAACCAGATCAACAATTTGTCCATTCTTGCCAACATCGGCAAGAAGCTTGCCAATCGATTTACGTTCTCCGATCGGAACTTTCTCTGTATGAATCTGATAAGCTTGTCCGTCTCCGCTATAAGCTGTAATCTGCAGCGGTTCACGGCAATAGAATGCTCCTGCAATAGCACTGCCATTCGGCTTCACCCGCTTGCCTTCCTTAAACTCGAAGGTAGCCATCCCTTTACCACCGCGGCTTTGAACCGGATAATCCAGAAGCAGGCTTCGCTTGCCATATCCCAGATCGGTAATCGTCAAAATTTCCCCTTCATCGTTCTCCACCCATAAAGCTGCTACGACTTCATCGCCTTCACGGAGCTGGATTCCCCGAACTCCGCCGGATACGCGTCCCATTGCATTAACTTCCTGTTCATTGAAGCGGATGCTCATTCCATCTTTAGAAATCAGCACGATATCTTTATTATGATCACTCATCACAACCTGGATAATGCTGTCCTCGGCAGCAACCTTGGCAGCCGCAACGGCCCCTGTTCGCTTGGTTACGTAGTCCTTAAGCTCCGTGCGCTTAACCTGACCTTTACGGCTTACGAAGACAAGCGATTTCCCGGGCTCTTCAAAATTGGAAACCGGAATGACCGAAACGATGTGGTCCTCCTTCGGTACCTGAATGACGTTCACAATCGCCGTGCCGGCATCCTTCCATTTGTATTCCGGAATTTGGTGAACCGGCAGGAGGAAATATTGCCCTCTGTTCGTGAAAATCAGGAGGTTTTCCAGCGTATTAATCTCAAACAGACGGGTGATATAATCACCCTCCTTGACCCCAGAGCTTTCCAGCTCGCCTCCGCTACGCGTGAAGGATAACATGCTTGTACGCTTGATGTAACCTTCATTCGATAAGGTTACAATCACATCCTCGGCGTTTACCAGCACCTCAAGATTAACCTTGATCTCTTCCACTTCTTCCTGAATGACAGATCGCCGGTCGATGCCGTACTTCTCACGAATTTCAAGCAACTCTTTGCGTATGAGAGCAATCAGTTTCTTGTCGCTATTCAATATGGCACGAAAGCCCTCAATTTTCTTCATCAGCTCGTCCAGCTCTTTTTGCAGGGAATGAATCTCAAGATTGGTGAGGCGGTATAATTGCAGAGTCAGAATAGAATCAGCCTGCCGCTCTGTGAAACCGAACATCCATTGCAGGTTATTCTGCGCATCCTGGCGATTCTTCGACGCCTTGATCGCGGCAATGACTTCATCCAGAATGTTCAGCGCCTTAACCAGACCTTCCAGGACATGCGCCCGATCTTCAGCTTTTTCCAGCTCATACTGCGTCCTGTTCGTAACGACTTCACGCTGATGATCAATATATGCAGACAGCATATCTTTGAGCCCGAGCTGCCTAGGAGTCTTGTTCACGATGGCAACCATATTAAAGTTGTACGTAATTTGCAGATCTGTTTTCTTGAACAAGTAAGCAAGGATTCCGTTTGCGTCCGCATCCTTCTTCAATTCCACAACGATACGAAGTCCCTCGCGTCCGCTCTCATCACGGACCTCGGCAATGCCCTCGACTTTTTTCTCAAGCCGTATATTCTCCATGGCCGTCACCAGCCTTGACTTAACGACCTGGTAGGGAATTTCCGTAATGACGATCTGCTGCTTGCCGCCCCGAAGCGATTCGATATCTGTTTTGGACCGCAGATAGACGCGTCCCTTGCCTGTCCGATAGGCATCCAGAATACCTTCACCGCCCATAATGATGCCGCTGGTCGGGAAGTCAGGTCCTTTGATAAAGGTCATAATCTCAGCCAGCTCAATCTCCGGCTTTTGCATGACGGCAATACATGCGTCTATGACTTCGCGCAGATTATGCGGCGGAATTTCGGTGGCAAAACCTGCGGAAATCCCGCTAGCTCCGTTGACAAGCAAATTCGGATAACGGGAAGGCAGTACAACCGGTTCCTTGGCCGTATTATCAAAATTGTCCTTGAACAGAACGGTCCGCTTCTCGATATCCCGAAGAAGTTCCAAGGCTATCGGTGACAGCCTTGCCTCGGTATACCGCATTGCTGCTGCCGGGTCATCGTCCTGAGACCCCCAATTTCCATGCCCGTCGACCAGCACATGTCCCATCTTCCAAGGCTGCGCCATCCGGACCATACCTTCATAAATGGATGAATCTCCGTGCGGATGATAGTTACCCATGACATCCCCTACGGTTTTCGCCGATTTACGGTATGGTTTATCCGGTGTGTTACCTGAATCGTACATGGCATACAGAATCCGACGCTGAACGGGCTTCAAGCCATCACGAACGTCGGGAATCGCCCGATCCTGAATAATGTATTTGGAATACCTGCCAAATCGGTCACCTACAACCTCTTCCAGATAAGCCGGTAAAAATTGCTCCGATAAACTCATTCCTTCACCTTCTATTCCTCAAACTCCGCGAAGTTTACATTTTCTACAATCCAGCGTTTGCGGGGATCTACCTTATCCCCCATCAGTGTAGACACGCGACGCTCCGCTTTCGCGGCGTCTTCGATTTGTACCTGCAGCAATGTCCGTGTGTCCGGGTTCATCGTCGTTTCCCACAATTGATCGGGATTCATCTCGCCCAGTCCCTTGTAACGCTGCAGCTCATAGCTCTTGTATTCCTTCAAGTAATTGGCCAGCTGCTCATCCGTCCAGGCATAACGAACGGTTTCCAGCTTGCCGGACTTACTGGCGATTTTGTACAGCGGAGGCTGTGCCAGATATACACGGCCCTCATCGATCAAAGGTTTCATATATCTGTAGAAGAATGTGAGCAGCAGCACTTGGATGTGTGCGCCATCCGTATCCGCATCGGTCATGATGATAATTTTGGAGTAATTGCTATCCCCGGAGGTAAACTCCGTCCCAATCCCTGCACCAATTGCAGCCACAATCGCACGATATTCATCATTCTTCAATATATCAGCCAGCTTCGATTTTTCCGGATTCATCGGCTTCCCTTTAAGCGGCAGAATAGCTTGGATTTTCGAATCCCGTCCCTGCTTAGCCGAGCCGCCTGCCGAATCTCCTTCAACGATGAACAATTCGGTTCTTGAAAAATCCTTGGACTGCGCAGGTGTCAGCTTGCCGCCGAGATTGGAGCTTTCACTGCGTTTTTTGCCGCTGCGCATTTCATCCCTTGCTTTGCGGGCTGCTTCACGCGCTCTGGACGCCTGAATGGCTTTCCTTAGCAGCGTTTGCGCAATCTGCGGATTCTCCTCAAGGAAGATTTGCATCTTCTCGGTGACTATGCTGTCAACCGCACTTCGTGCAGAAGCGCTTCCGAGCTGATCCTTCGTCTGGCCCACGAATTCGACCTCAGCCATCTTCACACTGATGACGGTCATCATGCCTTCCCGGAGGTCGTTCCCCTCCAGGTTCTTGTCTTTTTCCTTCAGTAAATTATTTTTGCGGGCATAATCATTCATGACCCGGGTATACGCTGTCTTGAAACCCGTCTCATGGGTTCCGCCCCCGCGCGTCGGTATGGAGTTTACGAATGAGGCCAGCGTTTCGGTGTAACCTGCATTATATTGAAGCGCAATTTCGACTTCGATTTCGTCCTTTTCGGCATAAAAGTGAATGACATCATGCAGGACGTCCTTACCTTCATTTAAGAATTGCACAAACTGGCTCGCGCCGCCTTCATAGAAGAATTCTTCGCCATTACCGCTGCGCTCGTCCTTTAATGCAATCCGCAGACCGGAATTGAGGAATGCTATCTCCTGTAAGCGTTCTGCTAACGTATCATAATTCAGATGCGTACCCGCAGGAAATACCCGCTTATCCGGTTTAAACGTGATTTTAGTGCCTGTTTTGTTCGTGTTGCCAATCACCTCAAGACCGGTTACTGGTTCTCCGACATGCTCTTTTCCTTTTTTGTCCTGCCAGTATTCAAATCGTTGACGATGGATTTTACCTTCGCGATAGATCTCCACCTCCAGCCACTCGGACAACGCATTGGTTACGGAGGCCCCAACGCCGTGAAGACCACCGGACTTCTTGTACCCGGAACCCCCGAATTTCCCGCCCGCATGCAGTATTGTAAATACAACCTGAGGCGTAGGAATACCCGTTTTGTGCATGCCGGTTGGTATACCGCGTCCGTTGTCATATACCGTGGCAGATCCATCTTTATGCAATGTAATTTCAATTCTCGAGCAGTACTTGGCCAAATGCTCATCGACGGCGTTGTCCACAATTTCCCATACGAGATGGTGCAAGCCCGACGAGCTTGTGCTCCCTATGTACATGCCTGGCCGTTTGCGTACCGCAACAAGGCCTTCGAGCACTTGAATGTCGTCAGCATCGTATCCTGAACGGGAATTACCGCCGTTCTTTGATGACTCTGCAAACATATCGATCTGTTCGACCATTCATGCTCCTCCTTCAATTTCACGTATCTCGTGTATTTCTATTTTGACATTTCGCTGCTTTTAGTAGAACAGGGTTCTATTAAAAATGCAAACAAATGTTTCATGCTTTGTCCATTTTAATTCAAGATATCCCTTCTCGTAAAGACACTGAATGAAACAATCCCCGCACAAATCGCCCAGAGGGCCAGTACACCAAGGGAAAAATTCAATGTCATCCCTTCAATTGGCGGCAAATTACCGGCTAAATATCCGGTCAAATTCAGATTTACCATAAACAGATACTTCGCGCTGCTCCATGCCGATGCCATATTCGTCAATATCGTACCGGCGATCAGCGAAGCCATCATAATCACGATGCTTGCGGCCGTACTGCGTACAAGCACAGACACCATAAAAGCCAGCATGCCGACACTCACGCCCACAAACCATACTAAACCGCCCTGCATCAGCAAGTACTTCCACTGCGACACTGCATGAACACCCGACATATCCACCTCAGATCCTACAATCCGGAATCCGGTGAAGACAGGCAATTCAAAACCAGCATATCCGAACGCCAGGCCGGAGATTAGATAAGCGATGATAATAGTGGAAACAACGATCAGTGACGTAAACATAATCAGGGCAATGAGCTTACTCAGCAGGACTTTCCATCGTTTGACGGGTCTTGTCAGGAGCATTTTGATCGTGCCAGTCGTCCGTTCGCCGGATACGATATCTGAAGCGATAGCCATGATGAGCAGCGGGATAAACAGTGAAATGGCATTGTCCATAAATTCCCGAGTAAATGTTACTCCGTTTGGTTGATTAGGATTTACATCATGCTGCAAATAATACTGCATTTGCTGAATAAAAATCTGACGGTATCGTTTCCACTCATCCGGTACCCTGTCGCTGCTTAGCGAATTCTCATTATCCGTGATACGCTGCTGAAGCTCAAGCCGCCAGTCGCTGTTGAACTTCTCCTGGCTTCTTTCGGCAGACTTCATTTGGGCATAAGTAAACATGGGAACCAGGACTAGCAGGACCAGCAGGATAACATAGAAACGCTTGCGTTTTATAATCTTGATACATTCGTTCTTAATCAGCGGCAACAGATTACTCAATACGCTCACCTTCCGTCATCTGCAGGAATAACTGCTCCAGCGTCGGATTGATCCGGTGAACTTCCCGGACCTGCACCCCTGCGGCTACCAATGCAGTAACTGCTTTTGGCGTATGTGCTGAATGGATTCGGGTCACAACTGCGCCTTGAGGCATTCCTGCCAACAAACTATCATCCAGCACTTCTTCCGGTCGTTCCACAATTTCGCAATAGTCTAACTTTAGCAGTATTCGCTTCCCTTGGACAGCCGGACTCAGATCCCAGATCACATGATCACTATTGCCGGCAATTAATTCATCGACGTCACCTACGGCCAGCACTCGGCCACTGCTAATGATCGCTACGCGATCACACAGCAGCTGAATCTCGCTCAGCAGATGACTGGAGACAAAAACCGCCATCCCTTCATCGGCTAATTGTCGGATGAACTGGCGCATTTCCTTGATTCCTTTCGGGTCCAAGCCATTCGTCGGTTCATCCAATATGAGCAGCCTCGGTCTTCCGAGAAGCGCCTGGGCGATACCAAGCCGCTGCCGCATTCCTAGTGAATACGTGCTCACCTTATCATGTATTCTTCGATCCAGCCTAACCATCTCCACAACTTCCCCGATTCGCTGCTGATCAATCCCCGGCTGCATGCGGGCAAAATGCTCGAGATTCTCCCATCCTGTCAGATAGACGTACATTTCAGGATTCTCCACGATCGAGCCGATATGGCGGAGTGCTTGCTCTTGCTGGCGGTTGACGTTATATCCACAAACGGTAATCTTGCCCGCTGAAGGCTTGATGAGATCCACTAACATGCGGATCGTGGTTGTCTTGCCTGCACCGTTAGGTCCCAGGAACCCGAAGATTTCCCCGGCGCGCACATCGAAGGACACATCATGTATGATCCATTTTCGACCGATTTTCTTTTTTACATGCTGGATAGACAATACGATTTCTTCAGCTCGCTCTTTCATCGAATCCAACTCCCTATTTGACATCCTCAACCATCTACAGCATGCCCTGTACAACTCGATCTGCTATAGCCTGATATCCTGCCCCGTTCGGATGAAAATGGTCGGAAGACAGATACTCACCAAGCTTATGCTGGAACAGATCAAACGTAGGCACCAGCGTCATATTGGAATCCCGGTTCACAATCTCCATGACCGCATGATTCCATGCAGTCACAACGATATTCCCAGGGATGAGCAAATCCTCTATGTCAGCAAAAGGATGGTATAGACCGATATAAACAATGCGGGCATCCGGATTAATCGCACGAATCTTTTCTAAAATGGTCTGTAGGCGCTCGGAAGCCTGAGGCAAAGCACTCATCAGCTTGGCAGGATCGGGCTCTAAATTATCGGAACTTGAAGCTTCCTCCAGCAGACCGCTGCCCTGAAACAGGTCATTGCCTCCTATAGAGAGCATAATAACATTTGCTTGCTTCAAGGCATACTGTATTCCCTGATCATCCAGCTTGGGCAGCAGCCCTTCCGTCGTCAGCCCATTTATCGCCAGATTGGCCAGAACGCCTGCTGAACGTCCATCTTCATTTAGTTGTTCTACGCTTCGGCGCACGAAGCCACCCCCGGCAGAGTCACCCGTTCCCTTGGCAAGGGAATCACCTAGGACGGTTACCTGCAATTGATTCGGCAGCACCGGCTGTGAAGGAACGCTTTCATGCTGCTCAGGGCTTGTCTCCCCTGCAGAAATATCAGCCTTGTCTCCGGAGACCAAGGGCTGTCCTTGCGGATTATTAATATCGTTAAACGCATACACAAAACCAAAAATCAGTACAATCGTTACAATTACCGACACGGAGGCAGTGATTCGCCATATCCATGCAGATGATTTCATGACACTCCCCCTAAAAAATCCTCATGTACATTACCTTAAGACTTCTATTAAAAATTTGCAAATGAGAATGCAAAAAGAGCTGCCTCGGACGCAGTCTTTCTGCGTGCCGTAGCAGCTCGATTGTTATTAGATGAAATAAGTGCTTACTGGCTAATAAACTCTTGAACCCAATAACCATTGTAGTATCCTACACCGATCATTGTAAAATTCGGGGACAGAATATTTTCACGGTGTCCTTGGCTGTTCATCCAGGAGTTCATCACTTCCTGTGGTGTACGCTGCCCTTTAGCAATATTCTCTCCGGCATAGCCGAAAGATATGCCATAAGCTTTCATCATATCAAATGGGGAACCATGTGTTGGCGAAGTGTGGCTGAAGTAATTGTTATCGCTCATATCCTTCGCTTTATCCACTGCCACGGTTGTCAGCTTGGCATGGACCGTAAGCGGCTTAAGGCCAGCATTAGCACGTTCCTTGTTTACCAATTCAACTACCTCGGAAGCAAACTTCGATTGTTCCGTAGTACCTGTAGATCCGGAAGGCTGGGACGGTTTCGTTGATGGAGCACTGGTCTCAGGCTTGCTGGTTTCAGGTTTACTTGTTTCAGGCTTGCTAACTTCCGGTTTGCTGGTTTGTGGAGTTTCGACAGGCTTACTAGTCTGAGGTTTCTCAGTCTGCGGCTTCTGAACAATAGCCCACTTGAACTGGGAATCCAAGCCTTGGCTTTTGAGAAACTCTTGTATTTTTTGTTGCCAGTTTACATTTTGATTTCTCTCGACAGGGGCAGCTGAGGCCGTCGTTGGCAGCATTAATCCGACAGCCAATACAGCAGCAATACTGCCTCCAGCTATTTTCTTGATCCAATGATTGTTCATGTTGTCTCATCTCCTAGCTCTAAGTTGATAGATCTGCCTGTTCGTCCTTCCTGGAAGCAAACTTCATGATGTCTTGGACGAACAAGCATTGGTTACATTTTTGTAATCAGCTACGAACACATTGTAACACATCTGAAACCTTCAACAAGACCACAATTGTTGGAAACGCCATCAAAAGCTTCCTCCCAGATTGCGGTTCATCGGTCTGTTCTAAGATCATCACAAAGAAAAAACCCGCCCCAAGTTTGGGACGGGTTCATGAAAAGACGAGAGTTACAGCTTCATGCTGAACTGGTACCCCGCCTTTTCAAATCCAATATGTTCATAAAATGCATGTGCGGGAGCAAGTTCTTCCCGATTGCCGCTTGTGAGAAACAAGAGGTGGCTACCATGCTGTCTTCCCCATGTCTCTGCACCGCGAATTAGTCTTTTGCCAATGCCTTGGCCGCGGCAGCTTGAGGTTACAATAACCGAAGTGATTTGAGTGACCGGTTCGGTCATAGTGAAAGATTTGACTTGACGAAGCATAATCATACCAACTACAACGCCATCTACCTCTGCAACCAGGTTGCCGTATAGAGGGTTGTCGTTCATGGCTTCCATCCGTTCACGCATGACATTCAGCGTCGTCGGATAATTCAGTTCCCGCATAAGGGAAGTGACAGCTTCCAAATCATTCTTCTCAAAGTTTCGAATCAGCAGTGCAGGCGCAGATAATACGCTTTCGATGCTCATTATACCCTCATGCTTCCCTTCTTCTATGAAATGTGAACAGACTCTATTTCTATTTTGTAAGTTTATGAAGAAGATTGCAAGTCTCAACCGACATTTTTTTTACATTTGTGTCTGTTTTGTTAAACCTTTGTTAAGCATTTTTACAAAAATCGGTACTGTGCTTCAATTAATCCATAATAGATGCCCTGCTTTTGCATAAGCTGGCTGTGATTCCCTTCCTCCATAATCTTACCATGATCCAGCACCACAATATGATCCGCATGCCGGATCGTAGATAAGCGGTGAGCCACGATAAAGGAAGTCCGGCCCTGCAGCAGCACTTTGAGCGCCTCCTGGATTTTCAACTCCGTCTCAGTATCAATACTCGCTGTGGCTTCATCCAGTATCAGAATACGTGGATCGGCAAGAAGTGCTCTGGCGAAGGACAGCAGCTGCCGCTGACCCATGGACAGCATGTTTCCGCGCTCTTCTACCTCGGTATCGTAACCGCCGGGCATTTGAACGACGAAATCATGAGCTCCAACCGCCTTAGCGACCTCCTCAATCTCCTCATTGGTGGCATCCAGGCGGCCAAACCGGATATTATCCCGAATCGTACCTGAGAAAATGAACGTGTCCTGCAGCACGATACCAATCTGGTTTCGCAGGCTTTCCACCGTTACGGACCGAATATCGTATCCATCGATGGTTAATTTGCCTTCGGTAATATCGTAGAAGCGGCTGAGCAGATTAATGATGGTACTCTTACCTGAGCCGGTATGACCCACAAGTGCAATGGATTGACCTGCCTTTACGTCCAAATTGATTCCTTTTAGAGCCTGGCGTCCTTTCTCATATTCGAACACCACATTTTCCAGCTTGATATTTCCCTGGATGGTCGGTAATTTCTTGGCTCCCGGCTCATCATCTATGCTTGGTTTCTCATCGATAAACTCGAAAATACGCTCCGAAGAAGCCATCGCGACAAGGAGTTGGTTATACATCTGACCAAGCCGGTTGATCGGCTCCCAGAAGTTCCCGACATATTGGGTAAAAGCAATCAACAGACCAATGGTGAGCTCGCCTTGCTGAATCAAGACAGCGCCAAGCCAGAACAGAATCAACGATCCGAAACCACCGGTAATCTCGATAAGTGGTCCAAACCCCTGGTTCATCGCTGATGCTTTATCCCAGGACTTCTTGCTATCCAAGTTCATATTATCGAAGAATTTCATATTCTCTTCTTCTTGTGTGTAAGCCTGGGTAACCCGAATCCCTTGAATGGATTCATTCAAGTGGGAGTTAATTCGCGAGTTCCGGATCCGCACTTCCTGCCACGCGCGGCGGATGCGCACGCGGAGCTTCGTGGAGATCAAGAACATGATCGGAACCGTGACGATGACGGCAAGACCGAGTTTCCAGTTAATTAACAGCAGGATGATCACGATACCGACAAGCTGAACGCAGTCGATGATCAGGTTGACGACCCCATTGGTAAACAAATCCTGCAGGGAGTTGACATCATTCGTAACGCGTACCAGTACGGAACCGGCCGGACGCTTGTCATAGAAATTAAAGGACAAGCGCTGGATATGCCGGAACAAATCTGCGCGAAGGTCATAGATGACACGCTGACCGATAATATTCGTAAACTTGATGCGGAAGATCCCGGCAACCCATTGAATGATATACATCGCGAGCACCGCGATCGTAATCTGATAAAGCAGGGTTAGACTCGGATTGCCATCCTGCGGATCAATGGCCCGGTCAATAGCCAAACTGGTCAGGAAAGGGATGGCGAGCTTTGTTATCGTGCCGATGACCATCATCAGCCCGATCAACGGCAGGATCTGTTTGGCATATGGCTTCATATACGAAATCAGACGTGTAAGCTGCGCCCAGTTAAACGGTTTTTCTATTGCATCGTCATCCTTGTAAACAAAACGTTCATTGGTTTCATCCGAGGTTTTTCGCGGCCTCGGAATTTTCTGCTGCTGATGCGGCTCAGTATTTACATTGGCGTTCATGCTTGCACCTGCCCTTGCGTACCACCTGCTTGAGCTTGCTTGGCAATCAGGTCCGCGTATTGTATTTTATATACATCCTGGTAAGGCCCCGGCACTGCAATCAAATCGTTATGCTTGCCGCGCTGCACGACTTTACCCTCATCCAGAACGAGAATTTCATCCGCATGACGCAAGGAAGAAATCCGGTGAGCGATGATAAAGGTCGTTCTGCCATTCATGACTTCCTGGAAGCCGGATTGAATTTCATGCTCCGTTTCCATATCCACGGCACTGGTGGCATCATCCAAGATGAGGATTGTAGGATCTTTCAGCAGTGCACGGGCAATAGCGATCCGCTGCTTCTGTCCGCCGGAGAGACCCATTCCCCGTTCTCCGACAATCGTATCGTAGCCATCCTTCATTTCCATAATAAAATCATGGGCTTTCGCCAGCTTGGCTACCCGAATGATTTCATCCATGCTGACATTCTTCATACCATAAGCAATGTTGTTACGGATACTGGACGAGAACAGGAATGTCTCCTGGAAAACGGTTGCGATCTGACTACGCAGGCTCCGGATTTTAATATCATTGATGTTCCTGCCATCCAGTTTGATGCTGCCCTGATTTACATTGTAGGCATGCATCAAGAGCTGGATAATGGTCGATTTACCGGACCCCGTTCCCCCGAGAAAACCGATCACAGAACCGGGACGCGCATCCAGATTAATATCTTGGACTGCAGCCATCTTGTTGCCATAGGCGAAAGTGACATTATCGAATTCAACATGTCCCTTCACTTCGCTTGGAACCAAATCTACCGCACGTTCCCTGTCTTCAACGTCAACAGGCTGATTCAAGAGCTCCAACACCCGCTCACCCGAAGCCTTGGACTGCGTATAGTTATTAATATGGAATCCGATTCCCCACAAAGGACCGATGATGTACCAGATCAAGGTAAAGAATGCTGCCAGTTCCCCTACCGTCATGGAACCATTGATGACCATCGCGCCACCAACGGCTAGCAGGATGACAACACTGATATTCGCAAAGAGCTCCATCAGCGGGAAGTAACGCGCCCATAACGAAGAGGCGAAAATCTGGTTGGCTTTGTAACGCTCATTCCGTTCAGAGAACTTCTCCACCTCATGCGGCTCGCGAGCGAAGGATTTAACGGTACGAACACCCGTAATGTTCTCCTGTACGGCCGTAGTCAGCGAGCTCAGCGCCAGGCGCATCTCCTGAAACGCCGGGTGGATCTTGGATTCAAACTTCAGTGCGACCACGACAAGAAATGGCATCGCTACCAAAGTAATCAGCGTTAATTTCCAGCTGATCGTGAACATCATGATGGAACCGAAAGTCACCATGAGCACCAGGTTCAGGAGTTGGGCAAAGCCAAAACCGATAAACATCCGGATCGCTTCCAAGTCCCCCGTCAACCTTGACATCAAATCCCCAGTCCGGGCCGTGTCATAATAACGGAATGATAAAAATTGCAATTTTTCGTAGCAGGCGTTTCGCATCGAGTAAGCCAGATAGTTACCCAGCCTTCCTCCAAAGAATCCATGCAAAAATTGCATGATAGCTTTAAGGATGACCACTCCCAGCACAGTGAGCGCTAGACGCGGTACGATGCCGTAATTCTCCATTTTGATGGCATCGTCAATCAGCACTCTTAACAGCTGCGGATAGACCAGCCCCAATGCGGTTGCGATCGCCAGACACAGAATGGAAAGAAAAAGATAACTTCGTTTCTCCCAAAAGAAGCCCTGCAGTTGCCTGAGAACATTCATGTTTATCCTCCTTTGGATAATTTACGTTCAGGTTATGTAGCATTTATGAAGTTTATCATCGACCTGAACCAGCGGCAAAGATAGAAAACCGTCATAAATGAGCCAAAAGAACCTAAAGAGGGCAATTTGGTGAACAAATCTTTGTTTACTGATTAAATCATCGGTAATTCTCATAAATACTAGGGGATATAACCACATTGTCAATACCCGTACATGTCGGGCGTCGCCCACTCTTTTTGAGTTTTTTAAACATCCTTCTAAAAGGGTAAAATCCTAACCCGCTTTTCTCCCAATGACGGGGTCCGAAGCACATGAAACATGGTTGTGGGCAGGCCGAATCATGGACCATCTCAGAAAAAAAACCAGCTAATGTTTGTCAAGTATTGCGACTTGAAGTCATCTCATAAATCTTGATATACTTTTATTAGCAACACAAATAACCTTCATTGGCGTGAAGGTTATGGATAAATATGGGATTATGCTTTGTAGGGCTCGTTTTTAC
>NZ_LIUT01000001.1:1345466-1429458 GCF_001277345.1 Paenibacillus solani | reverse complement strand
CTCCCGGCTACCACCATCATAAGATGCCTATAAAAATAGGCCAACCAGAAATCTCTGGCTGACCTAATAATACGAAGACGCCCCGCTCATGTTCAGCTGTGGGACGTCTTTTTCATTATTATTTGATGATAGAGAAGTGAATCCGATGGATGCTCACTCCACAATCCTGCCAGGAGATTTTATCATCGACGATTTTTCATCTTCATGGTAGGCAAGTCTTACTTCTTCTGTTCAATAGGAATCAATTGATCCAAATCATCAGCCAGCCTGCTCCACATGAATGGAGATTGGCCATCCTCTAGCGAGGTGAGAATAGCACTCATGGATTCCTTCAATTGCTCTTCTAATACTGAAACATGGTGCTTAAGCGAGCCTTCGGCCATTCTGACATAATGCTCAGTCAATTGACCTTCCCGTATAGCGACCACGTCAGCCACGGCTTCTTTCACTTTCGGCTCAGCCGCCTCACGCAGCTTCGAGCTGCCGCTGCCTTCAAAGAAATGCTTCGGGTTCTTAAAGGTCGACCAGAAGGATAACCAATCTCCTTGAATTTGCAGCTCTGTTTCTTCCAGCTCGGGCGGTGCCCATTCCTTATCCTTACGAAGGGCCAAGGATAAACCCTCGGTCATCCCATTGATATCGGCTGCAGCCTTCAATGCTGCGCTTTCCGTTAATTGACGTCCTGCCATCTCCAACCGAAGCGTTGTCGCCCACAACTCCTGATCGAGCTCCAGGGACATCGTGCGCATCAAATCACGCCCACATGCCGTGAAGGCCGATTTCAAATGACCGGCATCTTCCCTAAGCACGGAAGGGTTGAATGCCTCCTGGAAAAAGCGAGTCATAGCATAATCCAGCCGCTGCCGCACATGAAAGAGCAGTTCGCTGCTTTCCTGCGCGATTTCGCGGGTCATCTGCAGCTCGCCGAATGCGGCAAGCCGGGACAGCGCTCGCTCCTGAACTGCCTCCAGCTCCGCAATCTTGCGTGCGCGGGTCGTCTCGTCCTGGGCGGCCATGTCCGCCCAAGACTTGATACGATCACGAACGGAAGTTATTTCATCATAACCCGCTCGCTGGGACAGCTTTGGCAGCTCTTCAACCGCAAATCGGCTGAGCGCTTCCTCAAAGACCGAGAAGCCAGATCCTTTCAAGTTCTCTTCATCTCCACTTAGCTTGCTGTCTAAGGCCGCAAGACTGGAGACGGGGAAGATGTGCGGGCTGCCTACTCCGCTAGCCGTAAGATTGGTACGAACATGCTTCACAACCTCATCCAGCTCCTCTTCGGATTGGGCAAGGTCTGCTGCATTGACAACAAAGAACATTTTATCCAGAGCAAAGCTGTCTTTGACGCGGCCAAGCTGGGACAGAAATTGTCGGTCCGCTTTAGAGAAGGCATGGTTATAATACGTTACATATACAATGGCATCGGCATTCTTAATATAGTTGAATGTTACGCCAGTATGGCGAGCATGCAGGGAATCGGCTCCCGGCGTATCGACCAGCACGATTCCTTGCTCTGTCATCGGACAGCTGTAATACAGATCAATCCCGTCTACAAAGCAGGACTTGGTTTCATCAGCTACATAACCGCGATATTCCGCCAGCTGTACAGTTTCCGTTGTACCGAGTTTGGCTTCCATCACATCCCAGCCGGCAGCAGCGGCTTTAAGGAAGCCGTAATGCGGCAGGCCTGCCGGGTGAATGCCGGCCGGATTCAATCCTTCAGCCACACTGCGCCACTGGTCGGGGGTCGGCTCTTGGAGACCTAAAACACCGAACGAATATTTAAGATCATCCCACCACATCTCCCGGCTCTTCATGCGCACGGCTGCGGTACCATGACTGTTCCCTTCAGCCGGTGCCAGAATGCGATTCACCGCTGCCGTAGTCGGGTGCGGAGATACCGGTAAGACTGACTCGCCAAGAAGTCCATTGGCGAAGGAGGACTTCCCGGCGCTGAACGCTCCGAACAGCGCCAGTGTGAACGAGCCGCCCGCCATCGCCTCCGCGCGGGCGGTCAAATCCCGCGCGGCCGAGGCAAGCGCGGGGTGCGGCGCCAGTAGCGCAGCCGCCGCGTGCAGCTCGGCTGCAGCGGCCTCAAGCCGCTGGCGCCGCTGCGGTGCCGCCGCCTGCGCAGCGGCGGGGCGGGGCGCTGTGCGCCCGTGCCCCGGCTGCGCCGCTGGGGCACCGCCCAGGGCAGCCGCTGACGCAGGCTGCCCTTCCGGCTCCCTCACCTCCGGCAGGAGACCCGGAGGGAGGGAGGTGCGCGGCGGGAGCAGCTGTGCCAGCTCGGCCGCGCGGGCGGCTTCCGCCTGCTCCAGTGCCGCATAGCTGGCGGAAGCCGCGGATTGCGCCAGAAGCTCCGCGCTCTGGCGTTCCAGCTCTTGCAGACGGACTTGCGCAGCGTCCGTCAATACCTCCTTCAGCCGGTCGGCAAGCGCCAGCACGGCTCGGCGGTAGCTGGCCTTGATTTCCTCGGCCAGCTCCCGGTTATAGTTCAATACATATTCACCGGATACCGTTGCTTCCGGATTCACGGTCCGTGTGATCATATCTTCGTGAACACCTGGGAGTTCAGCATCCATCAAACTCTCCCATTCTGTGCTCCATTCCGTATGCTGCTCTAAAATTTGGCGGAACGCTGTACGCAGATGCCAATCGATCTGCGAAGCCGTCTGTTCCTCTAACCGATGATGAAATGCCTCCAGACGACGTTTCCGTTCCTCTTCCGTCTTACCGCCTGAGAACAGGAATCCGACCTTGAACCTGCTCTTACGACTTTCAAGGAAGGACAGACTTAAATCCCGTACATCGGCAGGGGTCAAATTGGCATTTGCCAAAAGTGCATCCGCTTCTTTGCGGAGCTCTGCACGAACGGATTCGGGCAACAGCTGGGCCGATTTCTTCTCCGCATCCAGCTCCTGCATGCGCGCTTTCAACGCAGCTGCAGCTTCTTCTCCGCCCATTTCCGTAAGCAGCCGTTCCTTTTCTTCCAGATGGCTGCGGGTATAAGCCTCCACATGCTGATCGACAGCATGACGGATGGAGCAGGATACGCTGTAGCGCAGCAAAGGTTCCTTGCGAGATATCAGTTCACCAATTAGAGACTTCAGCGTTTCCCATTGATTATACGGATGATCCTGTACTTTAAGCGAAGTGCACAGCAATCCCTTATACGTTATTTTCCATTGGGCGAATGCCTTCTTGATATCGTTCAAATAAGAAGTCAGTGATAGCTCGCCATCCCGGTGTTTATCGATCTGATTTACGATCAGATAGAGCGGTTTCCCCCAATCCGACAAACTCTTGGCAAACATTAAATTGCTCTCCGACTGCACATGGTTATAATCCATGACATAAAAAACAATATCAGCCATATGCAATGCAGAATGCGTGGCAAGCCGGTGCCCGTCATCGGTGGAATCAACCCCGGGAGTATCCATCAACACGCCGTCCTCGCCAAGCAAAGGAACATCATCCCACACTTCAATCGCCGAATACTCGCGGCCTTCCTTGCAATATTCCGACAACTGGTCGATCGTCACGGTTAACGGACCGCCGTGTTCGGCTGCCGACCGGTGTATCAGCGCCCGCGGCTCGCCGCTGCGGATTGTAACTACATTCGCACTCGTAGGCACAGGCCCCGAGGGCAGCACCTTTTTACCACAGAGTGCATTGATCATACTTGATTTGCCTGCGGAAAAGTGACCGCAGAAAGCGAGCGTAAGCTCGCCGCCCGTCCCCTTGCGTATTAAATCCTCCGCCAACGCGGAGGAGGATTCATCATTCCACGTCAAGAATCGATCGCGAACGTCGGTTAGTTCTGTCATGTTATATCCGATTTCTTGTTCAGTAATCAGCTTCAATGTCATGTCTCGCTCCTGTCCATTGATCTTTCAATATCTGACACAATCTTTTCACATCATTTTATTTTATCACCGCTCGGCTCGTAAAGGAATCATTGTTTCATTTACAAGATGTCTTCATCATCACTTGACCATTATTATATGCAAAAATGGCAGGTAAGGAGGTAAAACTCCTTGCCTGCCATTTCCTCAAACATATGTGGTGCCGGCACCACGTTGATAATTAATATCACTGCTGAATTGCTTATGATACGACAGTTGTGTCCTCTGCAGGGATCAGAATTTCAAATACGTTTCCATGCTGCAGAATGGTCAAACCGCGGGATTTATCGCGCATGACAACCACTTCCGGCTTCTGAGACATCCGCTCCAAATAATGTTCGGGAGCATCTCCGGAATGGCTAAACGTTACGCCTTCGATTTCTTGCTCTTCATTCTCATTCAGTTGGTTTTGGTTCTCCACCACATGTTCAAAAATATCGGAGAACAACTCAAAGTTGTCGGTGTATACGGAGATGCATTTCATGTGTAATCCCATCCTCTTTTTAGTTTGGCTTATTCCGTTTCAAATTACCGTCTTGTTGTCCTCGCGAAGTACCGACGTTTCGATCACTTTTATTTCCAGATCTCCATTCCCTGTCTGACAGGTTTAGAAATCCGGAGACAAAGGCGAGCGCTGCACCTTATGCCCAGTCTGTCCCATTCGTTTGTGACTTAGCAAGCGATGTTTTTCTTAAATCGGATAAACCTTTCTTTTGTCTAGTTCTTGCCCGTTTTACGCTTGTTCCTTATTCTTCCTGACTGCTAAGGTTTTCATACGTTTTTTTCCTTCACGGCAAACATCCAGCAACGGGCAGACCGGACATTGCGGATTTTGAGCCTTACAGTGGTACCTTCCGAAGAAAATGATCCGATGATGTGTCATGATCCATTCATCCCGCGGCACGCGCTTCATCAGCTTCTTCTCCACCTCGAGGACGGAGTCTTTCCAGGCTGCCAGGCCAAGTCGCTTGGAAACACGCTCCACATGCGTGTCGACCGCTATCGCAGGCACACCAAAAGCATTCGACACGACGACATTGGCCGTTTTACGTCCAACTCCCGGTAACTTGACCAGCTCATCATGGGCTTCGGGTACTTCACCGCCATACTGTTCAATCAGAATGCTGCACAATCGCTGAATATGTTTGGCTTTATTCCGATATAACCCGATTCGTCTGATATCCTGCTCAAGCTCCTCAATCGGTACCGATACATAATCCAAAGGCGTTTTGTATTTCTGAAACAGGTCCTTTGTCACTTTGTTCACTGTTTCATCCGTGCACTGGGCGGACAGCAGCACGGCGATGGTCAGCTCAAACGCATTGCTGTGATTGAGTTCACAATGTGCATCCGGAAACATAGTCTCTATCGTATCCAGAATATGCCGTACCGTTGCCGCATTCATATGATTTCCCTCCTGCAAAAAAAAATCTTGATGCGGGAATCCCCGCATCAAGACGGTGTTTTTAGAGCAATCCCCAGGTAAATACCTACTGTTTTACAATCTCTACAACGACACCGTTGTTTAAGTACAGTACAATATTATCATTTTCCTTGAGGGATTGCACGGACAAAGTCGTGTCACCTTGATGAACAAATACGTTACTGGCTAAGTTAAACCGGAAATTGTCACTCATCGATTTACGCTTCACTTGAATTTCCGTTTGGTTCGCCTGCCAGAATGGACGCTCTACCTTGTCCAGAACCTGAATAATCGTAACGCCCTGCGTATCCTTTCGGATCTCGACGCGATCACCTGAATTAATTGGGCTCAGATTCGACGCAGTGGATCCGTTCTTAATCACTTTAACGTCCGCGCCTCCACCAAAACTTTGGCTATTGCCTGAATAGTCCTTTAACGTCAACACCTGACCTGAAGGATCTACACCAGTAACCTCACCAAGCGTCAACTTGACCTCAGCTACGGACACAGCGGTTAAGCCCTGGAATGTAATTTGGACCAGTGTACCAGGACGGAGGTCAGCCAGCAGAATGGCTTGTCCGTTATCTCCGGCTAATGTAGCTTTGTCGGTATAGATATCGCTTGTAGTGCCGTTCGCTTTTACCCGAATTCGGTTCTTCAACGGTTCTGTGAAGACAACCTCGAATTGTGACGCAGTTTTGACCTTCAAGCTCTGCAAGTACTCCTGATTGCTGGCGAGCTGGGCAGATACTTCGTCACCAATGCGTACATCAGCTAACGAAGCATTCGATTTGCCGAAGATCTCAACTTTCATCAAACTGTTGTACGGTACTTCTTCTATCTTCCCGTTAGCAGTCAATACCGAAATCGACATTTTGGAAGTATTAATATTGCTGATTTTCCCTTCAACTTTATATACTACTTCAAGTGAAAGTGCACGGGTGCCGATCAGTGAGACGCTGACTTTACGGCCTGCGCCAAGCAGCGGCTCCACTTTATCCAGCGTCACTCCGTTGCTTGACTCGAACTTCGTCTTGTTATCTAAGACAATGACCCGAGGCTGATTGTCGGTATCTTTGACTGTAAGCCAATGTGTTTTCGGATCATAGTTCACGATGGTAACTGCGTCCATGTGCTCCATCTGGCGACCCGTCACTTCGATCTTGGTAACTCGTTCTTCGCCATTGATCGTCAGCGTCACTTGATCTCCTGATACAGCGTCCGCGAGCAAATCGGTCAGAACGGGTTTCGCCACGCCGCTCATAATGATTTCCGGCTTTTCAACCAAAAATTTCGTTTCAAGCTGAGCACTGCCACTGCGCTTGTACGTAATGGTTTTTCCGTTCTCTTCAACAGAGTACAGCATCGCTTGAATCGTCCGGTCGACGCTTTGCGTAACCTCGATCGACTGCACTACGCTGTTCTTCACCGTAAAGTTAACCGTGAACCCATTCTTGAGCTCCGCAGGAGTCAATATTTGATTCTGATAGCGAATAACGGTTGCATCATCCCATGTATACGTGTCCTCGTAACCGGAGCTATCCTTAAGCGTTACTTTTTTGTTCGTCGTATCCACGTTTTGGACGACGCCAGCTCCCGTTTTGTTTACCAAACCGCTCTTCACGCGGATCGATACAATTTTCTTTTGCGGGCTGTACGTCTCACGCTCAATTGTAAGCAGGCTGCCTGCGGCGAGCGTCTTCGGATCGATTTTGACACCGTTCTGGTCCAGGAACACCGTACTTGGATCATAGCTCAGCTCCTCAAAGGTGCTGCCAGTATCAAGCCAAATCAGGTTGTTCGGAGACAAACGGGCATATGTTCTGTCAAACCGCTCCACTTGCTGGGTAGCATCCGTAACTTCCAGGTATGCAGCAGTGCCGTTGTTTACAATGACTACAGCTTGGGTATAAGGAAGAATATCAGAGGATTGCAATCTTTTCTCTGAATCCGATGAGAAGTAAGCAGTAGAAGCATCCAGTTTAAAAGAGTGCAGCTTTCCATCCGCATACAATTCTAATTTGCCGTTCTCAATAGAGGCGATGGAGCCTTTAAACTGATTCTCGTAATTTGTATTAATATAGGCTTGGGCACGGCTAAAAAACGTAGCAAGCTGAGCACGGGTAACAGCCCCTTGCGGATCGAACTTATTGCCGTTCACGCCTTTTGCAAGGCCTAGCTCAACTGCAATATTGACGTATCCCAACCGATCTGGGGATATCTTGGCATTGTCCGCAAAGCCTGTCGCTTTATTCTTGGCTGCATTGGCCTCCGCGGTGCGTCCAATGGAACGTACAAGCACTTCCGTTATCCATTCCCGGGATGCTTTCTGCGCGCCCCAGATGACTTTTTCATCCGTGTATCCGGACTCTTTTTGCTTGTCGAGCAGGTTTTGCTGAAAAGCCAGTTCTACATACTTTGTAAAATAATCATTTACTTTAATATTTGTCGGTAATGTCGCAGCGCCGCTGCTTAATTGATCCTGCATACTTAGGAATCGGATCGCCATAGTTACAGCTTCCTGCTGCGTTACAGGATCATTCGGGCGAAACTTTCCGTTATTCCCGGTTACGATCCCTTGTGCTGCTAATTGGTAGATATACTTTTCTCCCCAATAACCGGCACTCACGTCACTGAATACGTTAGTTGCCGTTTGGGTTGCATTCGCTGCACTCGTATTTGTTGCTGATTCATCTGCCGAGACAAGCGAAGCGCCGCCTCCGAAAGCTATAAGTCCGGCCATGACGGCGGAGACCACTTTTTTGGAATGAACATGTTTGCTGTGTCTAAGTACCATTTTCTTTCCCCTTTCAATAACTACTGCTTCATCTACTAGTATTCGACAGCAGAACGTGATCTCCTTCAACCATCATTACCGAGTCATTGGATACTCCAGATCGACATGTCCCATCAATGACTCAGCCTGCTGTCCATCAACCAGAAGTTGAATGGATTTAACCTCGTCAAACTGGAAGAAGGTTTTCTTGATCGCATCAATCGCAAAAGCCTCTCCGCCTGCGCCAAGATTGGCTTCATCCGGAACATGAACATCGATCGTAATAGTCCCGTTATCGAATTTCAACGATTTCATTTCGATTTTTTCCCAGAGAGGAATCATGTCGGGATTATCACTTTTTTGTAATGTTTGATAAGCAGCTTCGTATTTGTCCTGATCTTCCTTGTACGATATGTTCGCTGTCCCCTCTACCAGCTCCATTACATCTGGATCCGTGTAGTAGGATTTAATGCTTTCCGTTTTCGTTTCAGGCTTCGTTACTTCGTTACCCGTGGAAGCTCCACCCGCCCCGCTAGTAGGGTCTTCATTTCCCTGACCCGTCTGACCACCAGGTGCTGGTGTCACTTGCTCAGGCGTATTGTCGGGAGCAGCTCCCGGCTTCTGTCCACAGCCTGCACTAATCAGCATTACAGCTGCCAATAGGCCGATTGACCAAAATTTTCTATTCAAAAGTAGCCACCTCCTGCAATCACGATAACTTTGTCGTATCGTTAATCAACCTTCAGATATGTTTTAATACCTCTGACAATAGCCTCTGCTACGCGATCCTGAGTCGCCGAATCAAACAGCTTGCTCTCATCATTCTTGTTGCTCAGGAATCCAATTTCCAGTAGAGAACCAGGCATCGTTGTCTCGCGAATCACATGGAAATTCCCGAACCTCACTCCGCGGTCCTTTAAACCAACCGCCTTGACGATTTCTTTATGGAGTGCGTTTGCCAGCGCTTTGTCAGATTCATGGTAATAATACGTTTCGGTTCCGCTTGCAGTCGAAGGGCCGCTATTCGCATGTATCGATATAAATACATCTGCCTTCAGGCTGTTCGCAATCTTCGCACGCTCTTTTAGCTCAAGGAAAGTATCGGTAGTGCGAGTCATGACGACTTCGATATTCTTCTCCTTGGCGAGCAGCTTCTCAACCTTGAGTGCCATCGCTAGATTGAAATCTTTCTCCTTTTTCTTCGTCGCCCCTAATGTTCCCGGGTCGTGAGCCCCGTGTCCCGCGTCAATAACCACGAGTTTCTTCCCGCTTGTTCCAGGTGACGGGACAGGGTCGGAGGTCGCATTCAAATCAACAACGAGCAGGCCTGAACCATCCTCAAGTCCTGAGACGGCATAATTTTGGGCGTGATTGAGATCAATGACAATCCGAACAGTCATCGGATTAGTATCGTACAGGGAGTAACGGACAGCTTGTACATCCGGATATCCTGATACTGAAAATTGACCGTTCTTGTTGATCTCATCAAAATTGTTGTTGCTGCCGAATGTGTCCGAGAATTTCGCATTCACCATATCAATGACGATACGGTTCGGATTGCTCAACTTCGATACATTGGCTTTCGCATTGCCTGTAACAGCTACTAATAATCTGTTCTCGTCGAAGACAAGACCGTCTACGGTAGCAGCGTTGGAGCCAGTCGTTTCATCAGGGTTGAATTCACCGTAAGTTGATGTAAGATAAACCGCCTTTTGCGCATTATCCCATCTTACTTGAAGACCCATTTGCTCACTTACGAAGCGGATAGGGACTAATGTCGTTCCGCCGCGCAGAACAGGTGCATTGGTCATTTGTACCGATTGACCGTTAATGTCAGCAAGCCGGTTTCCGACCACCATCGTAACATTTTGCGACCCGTCCTGGACTGTGACCGTCTTCGTCGCCTTGTTCCAGCC
This sequence comes from Paenibacillus solani, assembly GCF_001277345.1. Classification (GTDB taxonomy): domain Bacteria; phylum Bacillota; class Bacilli; order Paenibacillales; family Paenibacillaceae; genus Paenibacillus_AQ; species Paenibacillus_AQ solani. The sequence continues at coordinate 1,419,435 of NZ_LIUT01000001.1, read as the reverse complement.
AACGTTAAATCCGAGATTCTCGGAAACCACCCTGATTGGAACCATCACTGTACCGTTGTTGTTCTCCACCTTCACGCCAGATGACAGATTGATTTGTTGACCATCCAGGTAAATCTTTGCGTTGTACGAACTCGCATCCGCCACTTTAGGAAACGCAATCATGATGACAACCAGAAACATAAAAAAACCGAACTTCTTCATCCTTCACCCCTACCATCCTATTATTTTGCCATAGATTGGCGTTTCTTAACTCGGCCTGTCCGACATTACCTGACAACCTATAGACGCGAAGGCTCAATAAAAGTTGCGAAAATGTTCCCCTTTTACCAAAAAAACACCTATTTCGAATATCGAAATAGGCGTTTAGTCCTTCGTATGTTTTTCGTCACTAGTTCTTAGCGACTAATTTCGCACCATTGGATGCTCTAACTCAACATGTCCCATCAAACTTTCAATCTGCTGACCATCGACCAGCAATTCAAGAGATTTGACTTCCTCAAACTGGAAGAATGTTTTTTGTAAAGCTTCAATCGCAAACATTTCGCCACCAGAACCAAGATTAGCCTCATCGGGTTTTGTAATATCCAGTGTTAATGCTCCATTATCAAACTTGATCGAATTCAACCTAATCTTCTCCGACCATAATGGATTAAGTTGTGCATCGTCACTCTTTTGCAGTTCTTCAAAGGCTTTCTTAAATTTATCTTCTTCGCCCGAATAGGCAATCTCTCTGTTCGCCTCTTTCAGATCCATAACTTCCGGATCCGTATAATAGAGTTTAATCTGAGCTTTCTTGGAATCAGCATTTGCCGCTTTTACGTCCTTGGTTTCCGTTGTAGTCGCCGTATTTTCCCCAGCTGTTTGCTGCGGAAGAGCTTCGCCGCCCTCGTTAGCGTTCACCACGACATCTTCAACTTCACCATCATCCACGACCGCTGTATTATCCGTTTCATTCGTTGCCGTTTCCACTTGTCCTGCTGCATGATCCGGACTTGTCCCAGCGGGGGCAGCAGCCGGCTTCTGACCACAGCCAGCACTAAAGACCAGCAACAACGACAGCAATCCTGTCATCCAATATTTTTTATTCATCGCTTTCGTCCCCCTCCTCAATGATCCAAAACCGCTAAGCACATCATTGTATATTAAGATATTCTTTTATACCCGCTACAATACCTTGTGCAACACGATTCTGAAAATCGTCATTAAACAACTGGGCTTCGTCACCCTTGTTGCTCAAAAATCCAATCTCGAGCAGGACGGCCGGCATCGTTGTTTCTCTAGTAACATGAAGATTGCTGTACTTCGCGCTGCGATCCTTCAAACCGGTCGCTTTGATCAGATGTTTATGCATGATATTCGCCAAGGATTTGCTTGAATCCCTCGTATACAGAGTTTCGGTACCACTCGGACTGCTGACTGTGCTGCTGTTAGCGTGAATGGACACAAAAATATCGGCATTCAGGTTATTTGCGATCTTCACGCGATCACTAAGTTCAAGATGAGAATCATCGGTGCGAGTCATCACTACATTAATATCTTTCTCTTTCTTCAGAAGTGCTTCAACCTTCAGCGAAAGATCCAAATTGAATGCTTTCTCTTTTATACCCGAAATGCTGACCGATCCCGGTTTGATGCCACCATGTCCCGGATCGATTACAACCGTTTTCTTGCCGTTGCTGGTCATTGGAGGAACAGGAGGGACAAGGATGTCTCCTTCAACGTTCAGATCAACCATAATGATACCTGATTCATTGTTAACAGCGTAATGCTTGGGCCCGGTGAGGTCCATCACGATCCGCACGGTCGACGGATTGTCACTGAACAGGGCATATCGTACTTTTGTGACGTCTGAATAATCACTGATTGCGAGCTCACCACTGCCTTGTATATTCCCTGCATGTCCATCCAAGAACGAAGAAGCGAAGACGGTATTGGGAAGATCAATGACAATCCGGTCCGGTCCCGTTATGCTGGATACTTTCGGCTGGACATTACCTTCGGTAGCGATCATTAACCGGTTATCGCTAAAGCTAAGTCCGATCAAAGCAGATTCATATGATGAATCAACGGATGGAGGCGTTTGACTATCCGGTACCTCTTCGGTTTCCGGAACAGTTATAACTTCTTCAGCAGCAGGCGGAACTGAGCTGGAAAGGAAGACGGATTTCATCTGATTATCCCATTTTACATCTAGCCCCATCTGCTCACTCACAAACCGGAGCGGAACGAGGGTCGTTTTCCCGTCCAAAACAGGGGCCAAGTTCAGTTCAACCTGGGTTCCGTTCATCTCGGCCTGCTGGCTGCCAACCACCATGCGGACGGCCTTCTGGCTGTTCTCGACTGTTACGGTTTGACTGGCCTTCTCCCAGCCTACCTTGAAACCAAGATTTTCGGATACTACGCGTATCGGAATCATTACATTGCCCTTCATGTTGGCTACGTGGACACCCGAAGACAAATTCAGCTGTTCCCCATCAAGATAAATGTTCGCGCTTGAAGAACTCGCTTCCAGATTTTTTGGAAACGCTAGCAAGAAGACGATCAACACCATTACAAACCCTAACTTCTTCATGAATCCTCCTCGTTCATCCCATGTTTGAATTTGAAAAGCAATCTAGCATAAAGCGATACTGCAAAAATGTGAATCAGCATTCCCGGCGTATATCTGCCGAACAAATACTGACATAAAACATTGGTTTCTACCGGCAACCTTTGCATATTAATTCCATAATACCAAAAAAAACTTCCATTTCCTACATCGGAAATGGAAGTTTAATAATCTTGTAAACTTTTGTTGCATGATTTGCGAGATTACGCGAACAGACGATCGTTGTGTTTCTTCTCGTAAGCATCAATCGCATCTTCATGCTGGAGCGTCAAACCGATGTCGTCCAAACCTTGAAGCAGGAATTGACGGCGATGCTCGTCAAGATCGAAATCAATATGAAGCCCTTGATCATCCGTAATCGTTTTGTTCTCCAGATCCACGTTCAGCTGATATCCTTCATTCGCTTCCGTGCGCTGGAACAACTCTTCCACCTGCTCTTCCGACAACTTGATCGGCAAAATCCCGTTCTTAAAGCAGTTATTATAGAATATATCCGCAAATGACGGAGCGATGACAACACGGAACCCATAATCAAGAATAGCCCAAGGTGCGTGTTCACGGGATGAACCACAGCCAAAGTTCGCGCGGGAGATCAGAACCGTCGAGCCCTGGTAACGAGGCTGATTCAGCGAGAAGCTGTCGATGTTGCCTCCTTCTTCATCAAACCGCCATTCATAAAACAGGAATTGTCCAAACCCTGTGCGTTCGATTCGTTTCAAAAATTGCTTGGGAATAATAGCGTCTGTATCTACATTCACCCGATCCACGGGTGCGACTAAGCCTTTTAATGTCGTAAATGCTTGCATATCCTTCTCCTCCGTCCTTCTTAGCTCACAACTTCTTCAGTTGCAAAGTTCCAGTCACGTACATCCACGAAGCGCCCTTTAACCGCAGCTGCCGCTGCCATTGCCGGCGATACGAGATGTGTTCTGCCACCGCGGCCTTGGCGTCCTTCGAAGTTACGGTTGGACGTGGAAGCGCAGCGCTGTCCAGGCTTGAGCACGTCCGGGTTCATGGCCAGACACATACTGCAGCCTGCTTCACGCCATTCAAATCCGGCTTCAACAAAAATTTTGTCAAGTCCTTCTTTCTCGGCCTGAATCTTCACTCGGCCCGATCCCGGTACTACGATGGCCGTCACATTGCCGGACACTTTATGTCCTTTCGCAACAGCAGCGGCAGCACGCAGATCCTCAATACGCCCATTCGTGCAGGAACCGATAAATACATAATCAATCGGAATCTCTGCCATCGGGGTGCCAGGCACCAGATCCATATACTCCAAAGCCTTCTCAGCAGCCTTACGCTCGTTCTCAGTCTTGAAGTCAGCAGGATTCGGAACCGTGGAGGAAATGTCTGTACCCATGCCCGGGCTCGTACCCCAAGTCACTTGAGGGATCAGGGATTCTACGTCGAACTCAACCACAGTGTCAAACCCGGCGCCTTCGTCTGTTACAAGCTGTTTCCAGGCTGCAACTGCAGCATCAAAAGCTTCGCCCTGCGGTACGTATTGGCGTCCGCGCAAGTATTCAAACGTTGTTTCGTCTGGAGCAATCATACCCGCTCTAGCTCCGCCTTCAATGGACATGTTGCACACGGTCATGCGCTCTTCCATGGACAACTCGCGAATTGCTTCGCCTGTGTATTCAATAACATAGCCCGTAGCAAAATCTGTTCCGTATTTCGCGATAACGCCAAGGATCATGTCCTTCGCTGTTACGCCCGGATTGCGGTGACCGACAAAACGTACTTCCATCGTTTTTGCCTTCGCCTGCTGCAGACATTGGGTTGCCATAACATGCTCTACTTCACTGGTGCCGATACCGAACGCAAGAGCGCCGAATGCGCCATGAGTTGAAGTATGGCTGTCGCCGCACACAATCGTTTTGCCTGGATGAGTCAAACCTAATTCAGGTCCCATAACGTGCACAACACCTTGATCAATCGTGTCCAGATCATAGAGAGTAACACCGAAATCCTGACAGTTCTTGGTCAGTGTATCAATTTGCTGTTTCGAGATCGGATCGGTGATATTAAAGCGGTCTTTCGTAGGTACGTTGTGGTCCATCGTTGCAAACGTCAGTTCAGGACGGCGTACTTTGCGGCCGCTGAGACGCAGGCCCTCAAATGCTTGCGGGGAGGTCACTTCGTGCACCAAATGCAGATCGATGTACAAAATCCCCGGTTTACCTTCTTCTTGATGAATCACGTGGTTATCCCAAATTTTCTCGAACATTGTCTTCTTACTCATCATAATCACCCCATTGTTCTTTACGTCCATGGAAGATAACTGCTTGGATCTTCAACACATGAGGAGGAAGATCTACAACGCATCATCTTTACGTTGATAGTAATATATCATTTCCTTCTTCATTGTTCCAAGATATAATATCTATAAATGTAATAGGATTCAGCTATAGTGGAGTGATGCTTATATGGAATTAAGACAATTGCAATATACACTGCAAATCGCTGCAGATCGAAATTTCTCTCGCGCTGCCGAGAAGCTTCATATTGCCCAGCCTTCCTTGAGCCAGCAGCTTTCGAAACTGGAGAAGGAGCTTGGAGTCATGCTGTTCCAGCGCAATACCAGCAGTGTGGAGCTTACCCATGCCGGGGCCAGCTTCGTCGAGCACGCCCAGAAGATTATGGACGCAGTCGAACAATTGAAGCAGGAGATGTCGGATATTTCGCAGCTACGCAAGGGAAAAGTTGTTGTCGGCAGCATGCCGATAACAGGCTCTCATCTGCTGCCTAGAGTACTGCCCGCCTTTAAAAAAGGATATCCGGATATCGAGATCACCCTTCTGGAAGACTCCTCTTTGAACCTGGAAAAGCTGACGGCCAGCGGTAAGGCCGATCTGAGCCTGCTCGCGCTTCCGCTATCCGAGCCGTCACTGTCGTGGATTCCCATCGGCGAGGAGATGATCGATTTAGCCGTTCCACCGCAACATCCGCTTGCATTGCGTGCGACCTCCGATCCCGTTCGCCCCATTACCGTAGATGAGCTCCGAAATGAAGCGTTTGTCGTATTAAAGAAGGGGCAGGGCTTTCGGAAACTGACCTTTGATATTTGCCGTGAAGCCGGCTTTGAACCGAATGTTGTTTTTGAGAGCAACAACATTGAGACGCTCCAATCCCTAGTCGCAACGGGAATGGGGATTACGCTCGTGCCTCGTTTCATAGCCAGAGCCAAACGCAGCGAGTTTATCCCGGTATATTTGCCGCTTGCTGACCCGGTCCCGAGCCGCACGCTGGTTGTTGCATATCGTGATGGCCGTTATCTGTCCAAAGCGGCTGATGCGTTCATCGATACCTTCAAACAGGTCATGGACCATCTTGTAGTAGAAAGTATAAGAAATCATGAATGAACACGCATAAAGAGGCTCAGCCAAGGTCTGTACGCAACTTGGCTGAGCCTCTATTTGTCGTTATGTCTAACCATGTGATGCGCATCTCTAAAACAGACTATTTGCGCAAATTCTGCTGATCAATCATTCGGTTCTGTTCATCGGCGGTACGGGATTGATCACGCAGCGATTCATTCTTGCTGTTGTTCTCTCCCGCGACCTGCTCAACAAAACTGCGGAATTGATCTTTCTGCTCTTGTTCCTGCTCATTGTTTCGGCTGTCGAATTGGTTGTTCTCTGCCATGATTCTAAGCCTCCTCTCAGACGGATTACCCTTAGTATACCCGTCAACGCGCAGTTGAAACTTTACTTTAAAGTTTAGAGACGCGCAGCCCTATGAGCATTTATTTAAAATACAAATTGGGCCGGCGGTCTTCAAATACCGGGATGCGCCCTCTCACTTCATCCGTAAGATTGCAGTCGATCGTTCCGGTCAGGATCGCTTCCTGGTCATCGCCTTCCACAATGACTTCTCCCCAAGGATCGATGATCATCGAATGGCCGAAGAAATCCGTATCACCGCTAGTGCCTACTCGGTTGCAAGCTACCACATACATTTGGTTCTCAATCGCTCTGGCCATAAGTAAAGTTCTCCAGTGATGCAGACGCGGGTGCGGCCACTGTGCAGGCACAAACAGCACTTGAGCATCAGCCAGTGCAAGCGTACGCATAAATTCCGGGAATCGGATATCATAACAGATTGAGGCACCTGCCTTGATCCGCTCCAAATCAAAGGTCACCGTATGCTGACCAGCTTCCAGATGCTTCTCTTCATCCATGAGACGGAATAGATGAATCTTGGAATATTTGGCGACCTGTTCCCCATCCCGGTTAAAGACATACATCGTGTTATATATCCGGTCCTCCACGCGTTCAGCTACAGAACCACCAACAATCTGAATGCGGTGCTCTTTCGCAAACTCGCTCAGCATCCGGGAAGTTTCTTGTCCCATGGGATCAGCGATATCCTGAATCTGATCCAGCGCGTACCCTGTATTCCACAATTCCGGCAGCACAATCACGTCCGGCTTCGTATTTGCGGTTGCAGCCTTATTCATCATGTCCAGCATTTTATTCATATTGGCCTTTACGTTACCTATCTCAATATCAGCTTGGATAAGGGCGATATTCATTGGTGCTTCAGCTTTTGCAGTCATCTTACAGCCTCCTGTTATCGGTTTGAATCCATAAGGATAACGGAAAGAGGTTGTACCATTCTGGTTACCGCTTCCTATTACGGATTTATCCGACTCGATATGTCCTCATCATAGCCTCACTGGCACGGCTGCCGCAATACCTAAAGCTGTATCTCCCTCTATACACCTCTGATAAATCGTGTTAAATTAATCCTGATTGTTTCCCATATCAGACTTACTGAAGCACAAATAGATAACGGAGTGATGAACCTGCGATGAACAACAAATTAAACGAATTCCACATAGAGCCCGCTGAGATCATGTCCCAGCTGCCTACGCAATTTTTTGCAACCTTGGTTTCCAAGGTAAATCGGCAAGTGGCACAAGGACATGATGTGATCAACCTGGGACAGGGTAATCCCGATCAACCTACGCCACCCCATATTATAGCCAGCCTGAAGGAAGCGGCCGATAATCCGCTGTTTCACAAATATTCGCCATTTACCGGTTTTTCTTTTCTTAAAGAGGCCATTGCTAAGCGGTACAAGGAAGACTATAACGTGGATCTGGACCCGGAGACGGAAGTAGCCATCATATTCGGAGGAAAAACCGGTCTGGTAGAGCTGCCTCAAGTTCTGCTAAATCCTGGTGACGTCTGTCTGGTACCTGACCCTGGTTACCCAGATTACTGGTCAGGGGTCGCGCTGGCACGTGCCCAGATGAAGTTCATGCCACTAACCGCGGAGCACCAGTTCCTTCCTGATTATGATGCCATATCACCAGCAGACAGAGAGAAAGCGAAACTGATGTTCTTGAATTACCCGAATAATCCGACGTCCGCCGTCGCTCCATTATCCTTTTATGAAGACACGGTAGCCTTCGCCGCTGAGCACGGCATTGTCGTGGCTAGTGATTTTGCCTATGGTGCGATTGGGTTTGATGGCGATCGTCCGGTCAGCTTCCTGCAAGCCGAAGGAGCCAAAGAAGTTGGCGTAGAGTTTTATACTCTCTCCAAAACCTACAATATGGCCGGATGGCGTGTTGGCTTCGCCCTAGGGAACAAGAAAATCATCTCGCTGATCAATATGCTGCAAGATCACATCTATGTCAGCCTGTTCGGCGGCATCCAGGCGGCAGCTGCCACAGCTCTTACATCTTCCCAAGATTGTGTCGATGCACTGGTCGCGCGTTACCAATCAAGAAGAGATGCCTTCTATGGGGCCCTCTCTGAAATCGGCTGGGAAGCCAAGAAACCGTCAGGCTCCTTCTTCTGCTGGCTGCCTGTGCCCGAGGGCTTTACCTCAGTATCCTTCGCCGACCTTCTCCTCGAGGAAGCCAAGGTTGCTGTAGCGCCGGGTGTCGGGTTTGGCAATCATGGAGAGGGCTATGTCCGCGTCGGACTCTTAAGCACCGAAGAACGGATGAAGGAAGCAGCCTATCGAATAGGCAGACTAAATCTCTTCAACCGATCCTAATTCCTTTTGAAAAAAACAAACTGATGTGCTATTCTTGCTGTAATCTATAAATGCATAATGAAACGTGAAGACGGGACCAGTACGAAAGCATGTGGCACGCCTTAACAGAGAGCAATCCCCTGGCTGCAAGGATTGCCGTGACCCCCTTTCCGAAACCTACCCCCGAACGGCCTGGCTTGCCAGGACAGTGCCTTCTGTTACAGGGCTAAAGCCGGGTGGGCTAACGCTCATCAACAAAGGTGGTACCGCGGAAGTTAGACTTTCGTCCTTTTTCATATAGGACGGAAGTTTTTTTATTTTTATCTAAAGATCCAGACAGTTATACCACTATCATACAAGGAAGTGATCACGATGCGCTCACGCATCGTCGTAAAAATCGGAAGCAGCTCTCTAACGACAGATGAAGGCGGACTTAACCTTGATGCCATCGCTTTTTTTGCCGGAGAACTTGCGGCACTGCGCAAGCGCGGACATGAGGTTTTGCTTGTAACTTCTGGAGCCGTCGCTGCAGGCTTCCGGGAGATTGGCTACGACACAAGACCTAAGCTATTGCATGAAAAGCAAGCCTCGGCTGCGCTGGGTCAAGCGCTGCTGATGCGTGCCTACCAGAATGCTCTCGCATCGTATCGTATGAAGGCTGCGCAAATTTTGCTGACAAGAACGGATTTTGCCAATCGCAAACGAATGAACAATGCAAACATGACCATTACGGAACTCCTCAAACAAGATGTCATTCCCATCATCAATGAGAACGATACGGTTTCGATTGACGAATTGAAATTCGGTGATAACGACACGCTCTCTGCTTTGGTTGCTAATTTGGTTCGTGCCCAGCGATTGATCATTCTGACCGATATGGACGGATTGTACACGGCAGATCCCCGCAAGTCACCAGACGCGACAAGATATGAAGAAGTTGATGAAATCACAGAGGAAATTTACAACATAGCCGGCGGGGCAGGTTCCAGTGTAGGCACAGGCGGCATGCGCTCCAAGATTGATGCTGCCAAAATCGCTACCCGGGGCGGTGTTCCCGTATTTATCGGTAAAGCCAACGAGACCGGTGATCTGCTGAAAGTTCTGGAGCATACAGGCAAAGGAACCTATTTTGCCACTAACCTATCCTCTCTGCCTATGAAAAAACAATGGCTTGGCTTTATGTCCTCACCGCTAGGCCGGATTGTGGTCGATCCGGGAGCTGAGCAGGCTTTGCTTCACGGCGGCCACAGCCTTCTTCCTGTTGGTATCAAACGGATCGAAGGCAGCTTCCACGCAGGGGATGTGGTCGAGGTCGTCAATATGAGCAACGAACAGCTCGGCAGAGGGATCGTGAATTACGATGAGGAGCAGCTCCAAGCCGTGCTCGGTTTACCGAGCAGTCAAGTGATTGGCATCATCGGTGAAATCCATCGATTAGAGGTCATCCACCGCGATGAATGGATCACATTAAAGTAAACCAAGTGTTGCAGTTATTATTCAAATCCATTTCCAAGGAGGAGTTATCATGAGTGAAGTACGCAGTAAAGCCCAACTCGCCAAGCAGGCCGCATTCAGTCTCGGCAAATTAAGTACAGATGAGAAAAACCAGGCACTGATCATTATGGCAGACGCATTGATTCAGCGAGCTGCTGATATCATCGAAGCGAACGCAGAGGATCTGCGCCTCGGAGAAGAAGGCGGCACTTCTGCTTCCCTGCTCGACCGGCTTGCGCTCAATGAAGCCAGAATTAAAGCTATTGCTGAAGGCCTTCGCCAAATCGCCGAGCTGCCTGACCCAATCGGTGACATCTTGGAGACGATCGAGCGCCCCAACGGACTGAGCATCGTTAAGAAACGTGTTCCGCTGGGTGTCATTGGTATCATCTATGAAGCACGTCCTAACGTGACGGTGGATGCAGCCGGACTGTGCTTGAAGACAGGCAACGCGGTCGTGCTTCGAGGCGGCTCATCCGCCCTCGCCTCCAACCGCAAGATTGTCGAGGTGCTTCACGAAGCCATGGAGCGCACGGCATTGCCAAAGGATGCACTTCAGCTAATCGAAGATCCGAACCGATCTTCCGTGGATGAAATGTTAAAGCTGCGAGGTATGCTGGACGTCATTATTCCGCGTGGCGGAAGCTCCCTCATCCAAAATGTCGTTATGAATTCTACTGTTCCTGTGATCGAAACCGGCGCGGGAATCTGCCACACTTATCTGGACGCATCCGCTGAGCCAAGTATGGCAGCAGCCATTAGCATCAATGCCAAAGTACAGCGCCCTTCGGTTTGCAATGCCATGGAAACACTGCTTGTCCATGCTGACTATGCAAAGTCGAATATGACGGCGTTAGCTGAGGCTTTCGGGGAGCGCAAAGTGGAACTACGCGGATGTGAGCGCACCCTGCAGTATGCGCCATGGGCCACTGAAGCTACAACTGAGGATTATGCTACCGAGTACAACGACTATATATTGAATGTGAAAATTGTGGATCATCTGGATGAAGCCATAGCTCATATTTCAAAATACGGAACGAAGCATTCGGAATGTATCGTGACTGAAAGTGCGGATCATGCAAACCGATTCTTACAAGAGGTAGATGCGGCAGCTGTATACCATAACGCTTCGACCCGCTTTACGGACGGCTTCGAATTCGGCTTTGGCGCCGAAATCGGCATCAGCACCCAGAAGCTCCATGCACGTGGACCGATGGGGTTACCCGCGCTGACCTCCTCGAAATATGTTATTATCGGTAGTGGTCAAATTCGCGAATAAAGACATTCATATTTATCCTTGAAGGAGGAAACTACGATGTGCCATGCCCCACAGAACAGACCCCTAATAGATAAAGCGATCACCTTTTTCGGTGCAGGCTCGATGGCTGAAGCGATCGTGCGAGGACTGGTGAGCCGTTCCGTCGTGCTTCCAGAGAATATCACGATGCTCAACCGGAGTAATGCCCAGCGCCTTCAGGAACTGAGTGAACGTTATGGCATCCAGATCAACAACGACGATGCCGCCAAAATCGAAATTTTAAAAACTTCGCCGGTCATTGTACTGGCCATGAAACCGAAGGATGCTGCCAAAGCGTTGAAGGAGCTCGGTCCGATGCTCTCGAGTGATCAATTGATCATCTCCGTGATCGCCGGTCTGTCCATCTATACAACGCAGACACTGCTCGGGAAGCAGCAGCCCATTGCGCGTACAATGCCCAACACCTCCGCTTCGATTGGCCTGGGTTCTACAGGAATTTCCTTCTCGAAGGAAATGAGCGAGGAGCAGCGTCAGCTGGTACTCACCATATTCGAAGCTGTAGGTAACGTGACCATTATCGAAGAAGAGAAAATGGATATCTTGACCGGTATTTCCGGCAGTGGCCCTGCTTACTTCTACTATATGATGGAAGCCATGACAGCTGCGGGAATCCGAGGTGGTTTAACCGCAGAGCAAAGCGGCGATTTAACGCTCCAAACCATTCTGGGCGCGGCCCGCATGGTACAGCAGACCGGAGAGCTGCCTTCATCGCTGCGCGCTAAAATTACGTCGCCGAACGGTTCCACGCAGGCTGCGTTGGAAACCCTCGATCAGGGTGAGTTCTTTGAAACCGTCATTGCCGCGGTAAACCGCTGTGCAGAGCGCTCTAAGGAAATGGGCGCCATGCTGAAGGAGCAAATCTCATGAGCCGCTGCATTGCAACATACCGTATCTATGACGACCAGGCGGATTTTCGAAAAAAAGCAACCTCCATTGCCGTTGGCATGACGGTTGGCAGCTGGACTGAGCTGCCCCAGGCTAAACGCGAAGCTATGCAACAGCATCTAGGTGAAGTCGTTGATATCCAGGTTAACGAGGGCTGGGAGCCCGGCAGCCGTTATGCCGATGTCAGCATCGCCTATCCGGATATTAATTTTAGCCGGGACATTCCGGCGCTGCTTGTCACTGTGTTCGGCAAAATTTCCATGGACGGGCGCATCAAACTGACGTCCCTAGACCTGTCTCCCGACTTCTTAAGTGCGTTCCCTGGGCCGAAATACGGTATTGACGGAATCCGTGACCTTCTTGGTGTCCATGACCGTCCGCTGCTCATGAGCATCTTTAAATCCGTGATCGGACTGAATGCTGACGAGCTTAGAACGCAATTCGTCCGCCAGGCCCTTGGCGGTGTGGATCTGATCAAGGATGACGAGATCCTGTTCGAGAATGATCTAACTCCGATCGAGAAACGGGTCAGCATGTGCATACAGGCGGCAGCTGAAGTCGAGCAACAGACAGGTAAAAAACTGCTGTATGCAGCCAATCTGACTGGCAGGACTTCAAAGCTCCGTGAGCAAGCACTACGCGCGATCGATGCAGGCGCCAATGCCCTGCTCTTCAATGTGCTCTCTTATGGTTATGACGTTCTGCATGAGCTGAGCGCAGATCCGGACATTACAGTCCCTATTGCGGCCCATCCCGCTCTCGCGGGCGCGCTCTATCCATCTCCCCATTACGGGATCACGGCTCCGGTACTGCTCGGTCAACTGATGCGGATCGCGGGCGCGGATCTGGTGCTCTTCCCTTCTCCTTACGGCTCTGTAACGATGCCAAGAGAAGAGAATCTCGCCATTCGTGATGAGCTGCACAGTGCAAAACTGGGTGTAAAACGCAGCATGCCGGTACCGTCCGCTGGCATTCATCCTGGACTCGTTCCGCGGATCGTTCGTGATTTCGGCATGGATGTAGTCGTCAATGCCGGCGGCGGTATCCACGGTCATCCGATGGGAACTGAAGCGGGCGGCAAAGCCTTCGTACAAGCGATTGAGGCAACGATGAGATCCTTGCCTCTTGCCCAATATGCCGAAGAACACGAGGAACTAAAAGCAGCACTCGATATCTGGGGAGGAGAAGCATGACATCAAGAGATAGACAGCCCATCATTTTTTGCGATTTCGACGGAACCATTACGAACAACGACAACATTGTCGCCATCATGAAGCATTTCAAGCCGGAAGGCTATGAGCCTATCATGCAGGATACGCTCGAACGAACCATTTCTATAAGGGAGGGCGTTGGCCGCATGTTCGCGCTCTTCCCTTCCTCCATGCAGGAGGAGATCACCGATTTCGTTCTGAGCCATGCAGGAATACGCGAAGGGTTCGGGACATTCCTTGATTATTTGAAGTCCGAGCAGATTGAGTTTTATGTTACAAGCGGCGGGATCGATTTTTTTGTAGATCCATTGTTGAAGCCGTTTAATATTCCTACAGACCATATCTTCTGCAACGGTGCGAATTTCGATGGGGAACATATTGAAATCACATGGCCTCATCCTTGCAAAGAATCGTGCAATAACGATTGCGGAATGTGTAAAGTGACGGTCATGGACCGATTCCCTGCTGAGCGATATTACCGGATTCTGATCGGGGACAGCCTTACCGATTTTGAAGGCGCGAAGCAGGCTGACCTGGTCTATTCCCGCTCCACGCTCACCGAGCAGTGCAAGAAGCTTGGTGTACATCACGTGCCTTTTGAGACATTTACGGATGTTCAAAACGATATGAAGAACAAGTTTAAACAGGGGGTGCTGTAAATGTCATTTTCAGCGATCCGGCTTGAACAGAAACAAGCCGCACTGCACGACCTCAGAGGAATCAAGGAGCTGTTTGCTGCGAGAAATTGGTTCCCCGGCACCAGCGGCAATCTATCCGTCCGTGTTGGCGATTTCGCGCCTGAGCAGTTTTATTTTGCGGTAACCGCCAGCGGGAAAGACAAGTCCGTGCATACACCTGAGGATTATTTATTCGTGGATCAGGATGGCGCGCCTTGCGAGGAAACCGGTTTGAAGCCAAGCGCGGAAACCTTAATCCACTGTGAAATTTATCGTAAAACCGGCTGCGGGGCGATTTTTCATGTGCATACAATTGATAATAATTTGATGAGTGACTGGTATGGAGACCAAGGCTATATGCTCGCCCAAGGCATTGAGCTGATCAAAGCGTTTAATATCTGGGAAGAAGACGCAGCGATTCGCATCCCGATTCTTCCAAATTATGCGGATATCCCGCGGATTGCCGAGCTCGTTCCTGATGCGCTTGATCCCGCAGTGCCTGGTATTCTGCTGCGTAATCACGGCATCTATGCGTGGGGCAAAAATGCCTTTGAGGCGAAGAAACATCTGGAGGCGTTCGAATTTATATTCGAATATTCGTATCGCCGACTGCTTCTTAACGCTGCCGGCAACAAATAAAATGAACGAATACAAGTATTAGAACAGTAACAGCCGGAAAGTCGCATACAGTTAGCATCCGGGTACCAACAGGGCTCGGGTGCAGCCGGCACGTTATTATCAGAGGAGTGCAAGGCTAGTGCTTGAAAGTTTGTTTATCGGGATCATTTTTATTTTGTATGGACTGCTGCTTTTTTTGATCCCACCTAAGAGTACCAAAAGCTTCTATGCTTACAAAACTACATCTTCTCTTAAGAGTGAACGCAATTTCAAAGCATCCAATGCATACGTCAGCTTGCTGTTGATGATCTTCGGGGTCATCCTGCTGCTTATTGCGAGGCTTACCGGCTCTTTTACGATCACCGGTATCGCAACCATAATCGTTTTCATCTTGATTTATATTCTGGTGGAGCGGAAACTGAAAAACCTGTAAAACGACGGAGTCGTTTACAGGTTTTTTTCATTCCATTGTCAAGATACGGGGCGAGGTGGTTCGTACAGATCGGGATGCTAACCAGCAACCTATGCATGCAGCCATAATACTCAGGGGGAACATCGCTGCCACGCCTGCTCCATTCATAATCAAAGGAACTTTAACAATCCCGTAATCCGCTAAAATGAAGTTAAGCAATGGCGGCAGACCTGTAAGTCCTAATGGAATCCCTACTAAAGCTCCTAGTGTCGAGATAACGAATATTCCCGCCGTTACCGACATCCGAATCTGCCTGGACGTCATGCCGATTGATTTATAAATACCGTACGTCCTGCTTTCCTTCTTCATGTTAATACGGGATATGCTGTAAATAATAACAAAGGTAATGATGAGGAACAACAGGATCATGATCGACATGGGCAGTATCAATATCATTACCGCTTGAGAAAACACCTCATCCACTAACGCAGCTTGACTTGCCGTCCCGATCGCACTGCCATACCTGAGATGAAGTTCGTTCACGAAGCCCTCGATTGAAACGCCGTCTTGCAGATTGATGAAAACCGTATTCATCACGGATTCATCATCGCGACTGCCTTCTTGGATGACCTCCGCTGTGATACGTCCCGTATAGGCCATGTTGGCAATCGCCTGATAAATGCCGGTAACGGTAAGCGTATGTTTCACTCCTTCAATATAAATATCCACGGGATCTCCCAGATCGATATTCAGACTTCTGGCGATGTTAACTCCTACCGAAATTTCTTGGTCATTCAACGGATTTCGGCCTTTGATGTTCTCATAGCCGATCTCATCATAATTTCCTTCTGCCACCGTTAGCAGGATGCCCATCGTATCCTGGTTCTTGCCGGCTGATAACTCCTGATTTAGTGGCAGGACTGCATTGGCATCTCCATATCGGCTATAATTCTTCACTCTTACATCTGTTAATACATCCTCGCGAAGCTGATCATAGCTCAGTACAGCAGGATTATCGATTCTTATGGATAAATCGGACGAATCATATCCCCATTTCCCAATCGTTCCATGGATGGAAGAGATACTGTAAACGAATATAAAACCAAATACAAGGACCGCAGTGCATAATGCCGAGATCACTAGGATCAGCACAGAGCCTCGCGCATTCTTCCTTATCCCTCTTAGGCCGATCACCATCTCTATCGGAAGCGAGCCCAGCTTCAGCAGCTTCTTCTTCCATGTGCTTTCCATACCTAATGCTCTTGAACCCTTCTTCTCTGACATCCCGTAACGAATCGCTTGAGCCGGTTGGACACTGTGAGCCTTATAGGAAAACAGGAGGGCTGATAGAAAGATGACTGCGATCACAACAGCTCCTACCCATATAGCGAGCTCCAAGAATTGTACATTCCTATCTGTTCCCGTATTGAGATAAGCCATCGAGCTGTTAACAATTTGGTTGGAGAAGAAGAAACTGAGTCCAATCCCGGGTAATACCGACATCAAGGCTATCAGCGTATATTGTGACACGTAGACTGAAACCACTTTACGAGAGGTTAAGCCTATGGACTTGATTATACCGATTGTCCTGTAGCTCGAAAGAATCGCATCGGATATCGTAAAACCAAGTGTATATAGAGCAACAGAGATCATCACAACCGCAAGAAATACCATAATGAAGCTAATAATACGATTCGCGATCATATAGTAAGAGGATATACTCTCAAAATCCTTCACTGACTCCAGGTATGGTCCACCAAGAGCTCTCGCAAAGCCCTCCCAATAGGCTCGATGCTGACTGTAATCATCAAAACGCAGCCCGATCATGTACATATCGCCGCCATGCAGCGGGGACATATGAGTATCGTAATCCTGATCATTCATCCATATTCGGCCGCTCGTTGCAAAAGGTGAACAATACGATATATCTATCACAACAGCTGCGACTCGCAATTGAAATGTTCCTTTATCTGTCTTGAATTCTATCGGATCGCCGACTTTAATATCGTTGGAATAAGCAAGAGATGTCGGAATCCAGGCTGTCCCAGGCTCAGGTGCCTTCCTCTCCTCTCCTTGTACAAACAAAAGCTTATCGACGGAATAAGGGCCTTGCGGCGTATTCATCATAAACAAGTCCACATTTGGAATTTCTTCTCCAGCATGAGACATGCTGGAGAGATAGCGGTACCGCATCATATCTGAAGCCCTTACTCCCTCCTGTGCGGCCCACCACTGGTGGACTTGCCCGGGATCATGGATGCCATTCTCCAGACGCAATATTTGGTGGGCGCCATGAGTCTTGGCATGCATATCCTCATAAACCCGGTTCGTATTATTGATAACGAGCACCGCTGTAGTGAGAAGGAAGGTAGATAACATGATGATGATCGCTATGAAGCTGTTCTGTACTTTTTTAATTATGAGGTTAGACCAGCATAGCTTCCAGACCGCATACATTCTTAATCACTCCTTATCCGCCATGAACTTGAATATCTGGTTTTCTCTCGCTTTCAATTGATCTGTCGAATATTTCCCCAGCTCCAATATTCCATGGATGCTCCCATCTTCCACCAAGACCAAACGATCCGCTCTGCACGCTGCCTTTATATCATGTGTGACCATGACAATCGATTGGGATTTACGGTTCATGTCCGTCAAAATATCCAAAATGATCGTACCTTGCTCCTGACTGAGCGCTCCCGTTGGCTCATCGGCAAAAATCACCTCAGGTGAATTGATTAAGGCTCTGCCAATGGCTGCCCGCTGCTGCTGACCTCCCGAGACTTGAGACGGCAGGCGATCAGCTTGTTCAGCAATTCCCACCATTTCGAGCAGGTTCAGCGCCTGGTGATGGACCTCGCTTTTGCTGCGGCCAGCCACATATCCTGGAAAAGCAACATTCTCCAATAAAGTCAAATCGGGAATTAAATGGATCGATTGATAGACGTATCCGATTTTGTTGGAGCGAAAATAAGTAATTTCTTTTTCAGAATATTCGTCAATCCGCTGTCCTTTAAAGTACACTTCCCCGGAGGTTAGCGTATCCAGACCGCTCAGCAGATACAACAGTGTGGATTTGCCAGAACCCGAACTTCCCATAATGACGGTAAAATCCCCTTCGTACAAATCCAAATTCACGCTTTTTGCTGCATGGAATTGTGCGGTTCCCGTATCGTATGATTTGCATACATTCACCGCCTTGATCATAGCTGCCTTCTTGGGTTGGATCTTGATCAACTATACTCCTCCTAACAACATCGCTATATTCAGTACTGTTTAATATTCAATACCATTAATCCAAATATTAACATCCAGTACTGATTAATGCAAGATACTTATTAATATATCCTTCCAGTTTGAGCCCAAACTTAAAAAGAACACCGTCTCCGGTGTTCTTCTCAGCAAATCTTCGGTATGTTATTATCCATCTCTTACACTAAAGCCGGTTCTGATTCTGCTCTGATAAAGTGATTGAAGGTGACGGAGGCGAGTCCGGCGATGAGTAAGCGTTAACGATAAACAAACAAGTCACAACAAACAGAGCAATATACAGCAGATAATACAGATTTTTGGCCACTATATCTCCTCCATATTTCGTTCATATATACTATAGACGTTCCCTTTTCATTGAATCCTTTTTGGAGCCTGCCATAAGCTTAATTCCTCCGCCTATCAGAAGAACGGCAATGATCCCCGTCTTCAAGTACTCCCCGATAAAGGAATAATGATGTATGTCCGGAAACAGTGTATTCAGATATGGAAGTATCACACTTGTAAATACGAAATAGATACCGAGAATGAGCAGTCCAAGCCCAAGCCAGCGCTGGTGATTGCCCGCCCCTGAGATGATTGGACTATCCCGTAGCGGTTCTCTGCCATATCGGCTTACTTGCTGTAAACCATCAAAAAAAGCATAAAACCAGATCAGCGGAATCAAAAATAGGAACAGCGACAGCTTGAGTACGTCCAATACATAAATACTGCCGAGAAAGAGAACCATGAGCTGAAGTCCACGCTTCTGCAGCCCTAAATACATTTGTCCTGCTCCGGGAAACGCGGATAACAAGGTAGCAACCACTTTACTGCGGCGCCCGCTATCCCGGCCGCTCTCTAGCTCATCAAAGAGGGTTCGGTCTTCGATAAATTCGCCTGCTTGTTTGCGATGGACCAGCTGCACCACGTCGAACATGCAATAGAGCCATATGATTGGCAGCATGCCCAGGAACAGCAGAAATACCGTTTGGTTGGTTAAGCCCGTCAGAAACAGCAGAATCGTTCCAAGTCCGAAAAATGCGATCAGAAATGACAAGCCGCGCTGCATCAAGCCCAATTGAAAATGACCAAGGCCGGGTATAAAGGATAACAAGATGGTGTAGAAGCGCTCGGACTCATCGCTCTTTTCCTGGCGAATCTCCATCGGCCGCCCGAATTCATCGCGAATTATCGTTACGGGATTATAGCGGATGAGAGCAATTAACAGATCAAGCATGCTAATCCCCCAGAACATGATAGCGCCGAGAAGTCCCAGCACAAAAACTTGCTCGGCACCTGCCATGATCCCGAGCATAAATCCGCCAAACAAGCATCCAAAGAACAAGAAGGGGTATAACAGAGCACGCCCTTTTCTTCCCCAATAATAATGGCCGAGGCCAGGAAGAATATTTAATATAAAGGCAAACCCTTTATTTCGTTGCGGTTGCACAAGGCATCTTCCTTTCATTTATCAGTTCTAGATAAAAGCTGGTCAAGCCAGCCTGTCGTTTTTTCCATCCAATGCTCGCTGTAGGAAGGTGTATTTGACAAGGAGTTATCCCTGCTGGTTTCACCCGGAAGCAGCTGGTTGAATGCCCCGGTGAAGAGGAAGAGCATTGTAATGGACGCTGCAATGGTATAATGGACGATCGCTCGTTCGTACCAGCGCTTTGGACGTTCCTGAATCCGCAGCGCTGCTCTATGGGCATAAGGCTTAATCTGCTCATGGCCAACCAATTCATCCGCAAATGCTTCCGGATCCGGCAGGTTCGGCAGTTCAGAATCGAGTTCCGCCAGAACTTGCATGTACAACGTCAGCACACTGTCATCCGACAACATGAGTTCTTCATAATTCGACCGTTCTTCATCTGAACCCTCTCCTCTGACATATCGTTCCGTCAGCTGTCTGTACTCGTTAACCTCCCTGTTCATTTCCACTCCTCCTCCTTCCAAGACTTGCGGATCCATTGTCTGGCCCGGTACAATTTGGATTCAACTGTTTTTACTGTAACATTCATCTCGTCAGCGATTTGTTCGTAATTTTTCTCATTCAAATAAAATGCTGTTATGATATCGCGATGGTTGTCAGGTAATTGTTCGATTTTCTCTCGGAGCTCCTCTCTCTTCTCCTTATGTATGAGCAGAGAGGCCACATCTTCGTCCCGGGAAGGGAGTTTATCCATTACTTCATCATGGTCGCCGGAGAGCTGCTCCGGCGGTTTGCGGGAAAGCTTCCTCTTCATATCAATCGCCTTATTCACGGTGATTCGTGTAATCCAGGTCTTAAAGCCTTCAGATCGGTACTGGGGGAGAGCTTTGTATACTTGAATAAACACTTCCTGCGACGCATCCTCCGCTTCCTTGGCATCTCTCAGGACTGAATATGCCGTATGGAACACGTGCTGGCTGTATTGGTTCACCAGCTCCCGAAAGGCATCTTGCTTACCTTGCAGGATACGCGTGATTAACGTTTCTGCATCAATAACTCTCCCCTCCCTTCCCATATCCATTGACGTCAGCTTTGCGAGCTGCCCCTGCACTTTTTTATAAAAAAATTAAAGAAATTAAAAAAACATGACCAGCATATTCTGCCGCATATTATTTCCCTATATGGGAAAAACGAAAAAAAGAGCGTCTATAGACGCCCTAATTACGAACAGACCGCAGATACTGGTATCCAT
The DNA here is from genome assembly GCF_001277345.1 of Paenibacillus solani. Lineage (GTDB taxonomy): Bacteria > Bacillota > Bacilli > Paenibacillales > Paenibacillaceae > Paenibacillus_AQ > Paenibacillus_AQ solani. The sequence continues at coordinate 1,398,279 of NZ_LIUT01000001.1, read as the reverse complement.
ATTTAAGAAGATAACTAGCAGATCCAGAACCTCATCCGTAAAACAACTGATTACAGGATCATGCCGCTAAGCACAAATAGAATGTTCATCACAAAATGCATGGCCATAACGGGGACCAGTCCCTGTGAACGGATAGCTACTCCGCCCATCATAATACCAAAGATTGAAAACAACAGGCACACGGGCCAAGAAAAACCGAGATGGTAGTGATATAAACCAAAGGTAGTACCGGCAATGATAAGCCCCTGTATTACGCCAAATCTGCTCACAAAATGACTAAGTATAAATCCCCGCCATAACAGTTCTTCAAGTACTGAATTAATCAGCGCGAAAGATAGGGCATAACCGACAAGAACGAGGAGTCCCGGTTGTCCCCAGTCAATAAAAAATGAAAACAAAGCACAAGTGATAATCAGGAAAATCAGCATGAAGCGCCAGATCGGGTCTTTTAACGGGCCCTTGAATATCCATGGAAAATGAATCGTTGTCACCCAGGTACCTTTTGCGAGATAAAGCGGCTTTTCTCTCATCAATATCATTGTGATTGCAAATGGCATCACAAAAAGTATCAGGCTCAGTCTCGACAGAATGATTCCCCATGCCTCGTGGTCAGCTAATCCATTCCTAATCAGGTCACCGAATAAATGGTAAAGAATATATCCGATAATCATAAGAAGTGCCAGAATGGATGTTTCTCTAATTAAATTTGATATTTTGGATAATGTGAAGCTATTCGGCTTGTACAACATATAAGCCAACAGAGCAAGTCCGAATACCCACAACATGGGCATAGGAAGTGATGTGCACTGAATCCAGGTGATGGCTGCAGACATTAAAATAAAGCAAATTGCAAACTCGCCTGCGTGCTTCCTTACCAACAAGCTCTTCTCTCCTATTCTTCAAACGTGTAATGATCCCATGATACCTTTCTCTAATAGCTGGGGCAACCGGAAATTAAGTTATCAAGATAATTCCACCGGCTTCACCACATTCAGCAGAAACGAATCCCCACTCAAATATGTTTCGATGTAGGCTAGAGCATACATCTGCTCCTGCTTGATACCCTCCGTCTCACTGGGATTGGAAGCATGATGGCTATAATTCTCTATCATAATCATGATGAAAAGAATTCCAGCGATCCAATATAACCCGAATCCAGTGGTCTCACACTTTGATATCCCAGAATCACTTTATAACGCTGTTTTGGAACAAGGGATAACATAACGGCGGTCAGATCATACAGATAATGTCCGAATCCACATCTGCCAAAATCGATCGGATAGGGATGATCTTTTGCAAATACGATATTACCCAAATGTAAATCAGCATGTATAAGACCAAAGTTACCTTCATGAACATTCATTTCATCTAACTGAGACAGAACTTTGTCAACTGCTCGTTGGTACAGCAACCACGAGGCTGCCGATAAGAAGTTGTGCGCATACCTTTCCAGCTTGGCGACCGCCTCTTTAAAGCTGTCCCTCCCCCATGTTGGTCTGGTAAAACCAGCAGGTTTTTCGAAAGCTATAGCTGCCTCGTGCAGCTTGGCTATCATAACACCAACATTAGATGCTTGGATATCTGTAAGACTCTCGTTAGCGTGCTCCCCATTGACCCATTTCATCAACGTAACATTAAGCGCCGAGGAACCCTCGAATGAGTCAATTGGGATCACTCTTAAGCCATCAGGAGCGGTTAGACCTGTCGGTACCATAAAACCTGCAGCATGAAGAGCATCCAGAAATTGAAGCTCCGACAATAATTCAGCTCGGCTTCTTCCCTCCGGATGAATCCGCAATAAATATTTGTTCTCCTTCTCGGTCTTTACTTGATATGTGATCGTGTCCGAATAACCGATAAATTCAATCGCGACCCGCTTCAGGTTAAATGACTGCAATACCGATCGCGCAATCGTTTCTGCTCTAGCGAGCAGCGTTTTCCGCCCTTCTCCATCCTCAAACTGACCATAATCGTTCATGTAAACCACCTCTGTTATAACCGTAATCGTTCATAAAGCCATTATAGTAGTGAGGCAGTTCGATATCCTATATAACGAATGATTTAACATAATGTTTACATACACAAAGTAAAAAGCCACATCAGAATTTAGTCTAATGTGACTTTGCGTTATTTGTCCTTACTATACACAATTTTCTTGATGGAATCGCAAGATAAACAAAATTGAGCGGAAAGCTCATCAATCGTTGTACCGTTACCGAATAGTCTCCGAATCTCCTGGTTCCTGTTCTTCAAATATAACCGGCTGCCCGAGTTTTCTCCCCATCTCTTGCGCAAGCCTTCAGGCTTAGGTATGTATACCATTCCACCCTGTACATATTTTTGTACTTCCTTGAGCAGTTCCTCAGGAAGTATGATATCCGCGTTTATATATTTCATGGTATGCTCTGCTCCTTAAAATGTAAGTTAAGGTTTTAAGGATGCAAAGTCCACAAGATAAACGGCCTCTCTATGCGAGGTAATTAGGCGGTACCTTTCTTATCGCTCCATGCAAACAACCGCCGTTGTTCATCATATAGACCTTGCATAGAGCTCATTGTCAATCTTCCCATCATGATCATGCCCCTCCCTTCAAAATAATGACAATCCGACTGGTTGTGACCATTATACCCGATATTGCACAAAAAATCGAAGCACTTTCCTGTCAATGAAGAATTTTATACCGTCAAGCCTGTAAACGCCCCCTGCATCTCCTCCACCGTCTTGAAATAATAAGTAGGTTCGCATGCGGTCAGCTCTTCCTCCGAGCCAAAGCCATATCCAGCGGCAATGCTGTGCACGCCGCAGTTCTGAGCTCCTATCAGATCATGCTTGCGGTCCCCGATCATCACGGCATCAGACTTATCAATACGGCATGTATCCAGCACATGCTGAATGATATCGGTCTTGGCAGATCGGGTGCCATCCAGCTCGCTTCCACACACCATTGTAAAATAAGAAGACAACCCAAAATACTCAAGGATCGTTACGGCAAAAACGGTTGGTTTCGAGGTGGCGACATACAACTGGCGTCCATGCATCACCAATGTTTCCAATAGAACCCGTATACCGTCATACACTTCATTTTGGTAAATGCCGGTGTCCTTGAAATATTCACGGTAACTCAGAACCGCTTCCCAAGCTTTGTTTTCATTGAAGTGGTATTTCTCTGTGAAGGTCGCCTGGAGCGGTGGACCGATAAAGCATTCCAGCTCGGAGAGATCACTTACGTAAACTCCATGCTTCTCGAGTGCATATTGGACAGCTTTCGTAATACCTTCGCGCGGATTCGTCAAGGTTCCATCCAAATCAAAAAGAATATGGTTGTATTTCATTGAATCGTACCCCTCCATTCTTAATATCTAAATCTAAACAAAATCTTTTATTTCCATGAGATCCTTAATGATATAAGCAGGTCGCTGATGGTCACTTAGAGGGGTATCCCGGCGATTATAATAACAAAAATCGATCCCGGCTCTCGATGCTCCTTCATAATCATCCGCAAGCGAATCTCCAATATACAAGACCTCGTCTGGACCTACCATCAAATCCTGCAAAGCCAGCTCGAAAATTTTCGGGTCCGGCTTCCAGCAATTGACCTCATCGGAAATGATGAAGGACTGAAAATAATGACTTAATCCAGCTGAAGTCAGACGCTTACGCTGAGCTTCACCGATGCCGTTGGATATGACTCCGAGCGTAAAGCTGCTTTGCAAAAGTTCCAAAATAAGGTCGGCATTAGGCTCCATATGGTTGGAACTGCAGAACAATCCCCAATAGGTTTCAGAAATTTCTCGGCATTGATGAAATTCCCGATTCAACCGCACAAAAGTATCCGTAAAAGAATGCTCCAACACCTGCCAAATATTATGATTACTCTGAGTACGGTTCATCCAGTATGTAAAATTGATCGGCCCATACGTGCCCCAGAATTCCTCCCACGTTAGTTCCTCATGCAGCCGGTAATGCTCAAGGGCCTGCTGCAAACAATTCCTTTCACTCTGACTATAATCCAATAGCGTGTGATCCAGATCAAAGATAATAGCCTTATATCGCATCTTCCATCTCCCTCCAGCCTTGTTCCAATACTACCTGTTCAGTAGTCAAGTTATATGAAAATCTACCAGGAGCTTTTTCAGAGAAGTCACTTTCTGTATATTCTTCACAGGCCACTCTTTTCCCTTTCCATCAAATAACTCAGTCATAATATTCGATCGTTTGGACACAGTGAATGGAATGAAAAAGAGGCCTTCCCTTAGTCATCAGCTGATGACGTTTGGGACAGCCTCTTCTCTTCTATCTTCCAATATTTCTGAATTTCTGTGTATAAGCTTTGGCATCCTGCGCTGTACGCACGCGATTACGGCTCCATTCGAGCAGGATCCGATCAATGTAGCGGAAATGCAGCTTACCTGCAAATACCGCTTCCTTCAAGGCTAACAGGATTAACTCGTCCGGATAGCGATCCGCATCGACCCAGCCGGAGATCGTCTCCAGCTCCATGGGAGACAACGGACGCCCGAATTCTTTCTCGAAAATGGTGAACAAATTTCGTTCTTCCTTATCGGGCAGATCCATTCCTTTTTCCGATCCCTTAGCGGATGCAGACTTTGCATTCAATAGCGGGGAGGCAAAAGGCGTTACTGCCGTTCCATTCTCCTTGCCGTCTTCAGCCAGCCGCAAAGCAAGTTTCTCATACAAACCATTCAGGTTGTACCGTTCATAGTGAATCCCTTGCGACTCGTCCACATACTCATCGATACCGATCAGCCCGATCTTCATCAAGCGTTGCAGGCTTGTGGCAACGAATGCCGCCGGGGAGCCTGTTACTTCCGCAAGCTCTTCAAATGAAGGGAACGCTTTGTACTCTACCTGCTGATAGCCTAAGAGATGGATCACCAGCATGGCTTCACGATCACTTAAACCAAGCGACCGGTAGTGCCGGAGCAAGGTATATGGAATGACGGCCATAGCTTGGCTCATGCCGGCAGCGGCGCCGGCGCTCCAGCCTTGTGCGTCACTGCCAGCATGACCGTGGTTCATCGACTCACCTCTCACGGCTTACGGGTACAACCTGTACAGCGTACGAGGGAACGGAATGGTTTCACGGACGTGATCCAAACCGCAGATCCAGGCAACAGTACGCTCCAGGCCTAAACCAAAGCCTGAATGAGGCACGGTACCGTATTTACGCAAATCCATGTACCATTGATAGGTTTCCATCGACAGCTCATGCTCCTTGAAGCGCTCTTCAAGCAGCTGCGGATCATCGATCCGCTGCGATCCGCCGATAATCTCGCCATAGCCTTCCGGAGCAATCATGTCGGCACACAGTACAACTTCAGGACGATTCGGATCCGGCTTCATGTAGAAAGCCTTGATTCCTGCCGGATAATGAGTAATAAAGACCGGTTTGTCATACTTCTCGGCAATAGCCGTTTCATGCGGTGCCCCGAAGTCCTCGCCCCATGGAATATCGAAATCCTGGGTATGCAGGAAATCAATAGCCTCATCATAAGTAATCCGTGGGAATGGTGCCTGAATCGCTTCAAGCTTCGATATGTCACGACCGATCGTTTCAAGCTCCTGGCGGCAGTTTTTAACCACGGATTGCACCACATGACTAATGAACTGCTCTTGCACCTGCAAGCTCTCCTCATGGTCCGTGAAGGCCATCTCAGGCTCAATCATCCAGAACTCAATAAGGTGACGACGAGTTTTGGATTTCTCGGCACGGAACGTTGGACCGAAGGAGTATACTTTACCAAGTGCCATCGCAGCAGCTTCCATATAAAGCTGTCCGCTCTGGGTCAAATAAGCATCCTCGTCGAAATACTTTGTATGGAACAGATTCGTTGTACCCTCTGCGGAAGTAGGGGTTAAGATCGGTGGATCTACAAGCGTAAATCCGTTCGTATCGAAATACTCCTGTACGGCGCGGATGATCTCTGCACGAATCACCATAATCGCACGCTGTTTCTGGGTGCGCAGCCATAGATGACGATGGTCCATCAAATAATCGACACCATGCTCTTTAGGCGTAATTGGATAATTCTCCGTAAGGTGTATAATTTCAATGCCGGTAACCGTCATCTCATAGCCTGATTGACTCCGCGGCTCTTCTCGTATAACGCCCGTAACATATAATGAGCTTTCTTGTGTCAAGCTTTTCGCGTCATCCCATACTTGCTCAGGTACTTCGCTCTTCACAACAACACCCTGGATATAACCAGACCCATCGCGCAGCTGCAGGAATTGAATCTTCCCGCTGGAACGCTTGTTATTAATCCAGGCGCCGATCGTGACAGTCTCGCCGACATGCTGGTTGACGTTGCGAATCACACTTTTGGTGGCCATGCTAAAATCTCTCCCTTATATCACTACTGTATTAACGGTTAGAAGCTTGTACGATGCGATTCGTATCCCGGGCAATAACCAATTCCTCATTGGTAGGGATGACAAGCACCTCTACTTTCGAATTGGCCGCTGAAATACGGCGCGGTTCGCCGGAACGAATACTGTTCAGCTCCTCATCCAATTCTACCCCCAGATAGGTGAGCTGCTCAAGCACTCTTTGACGAAGAACGATCGAATTCTCGCCAACACCCGCAGTAAAGACAATAACATCCACGCCATTCATTACCGCAGCATAGGAACCGATGTATTTACGGAGACGATATTCATACATGTCAAAAGCCAATGTGGAATTAGGCTCCCCTTTCTCCATGCCTTCCGTAATCTCGCGCATATCACTGCTGATTCCGGAGATCGCCAGCAAGCCGCTGTGCTTGTTCAGCATGGAGTTCACTTCATTGACAGTCAGCTCTTCCTTGTTCATGACAAACGGGACGATTGCAGGGTCCAAATCACCGCTGCGCGTTCCCATCATCAAGCCTTCCAGCGGAGTCATTCCCATCGATGTGTCCACGGACTGTCCACCTTTGACTGCTGTCAAGGATGCACCATTGCCGATATGACAAGTGATAATCTTCAAATCCTCGATCCGGCGATTCAGAAAGTTAGCAGCCGCCTGGCTTACATATTCATGAGACGTGCCGTGTGCTCCATACCGACGTACTTTATACTTACTATAAAGCACTCTAGGTATCGCGTACAGATATGCTTTCTCCGGCATTGTCTGATGGAAAGCCGTATCGAATACGACCACCTGCGGAACCCCCGGCATGTTAGCTTCTGCAGCATTAATCCCCATCATGGAAGCAGGATTGTGCAGAGGAGCCAAGTCGAACAAACGGCGAATTTCGGCTTTGGCGTCACTGTCAACGAGCGCAGACTCTTTAAATGACTCGCCGCCGTGCACCACACGGTGTCCAACAGCTTGGATACTAGCGATGGACGGAATGACACCATGCTCCTCGTTTGTCAGCATGCCCAGCACCTTACGAATCGCAGTGGTATGCTCCAGTATTTCACTGACTTCGGTCACATCCTGCTTTCCTGTCGGCTTATGTGTCAGAATCGAGGAATCCATGCCGATCCGCTCCACTAAGCCTTTTGCCAGAACGGATTCATCATTCATATTATATAATTGATATTTCAGTGAAGAACTGCCTGCATTGATTACGAGAATATTCATACCCGGTCACCATCCTTGTCGTACTTGAAAAAGCCTTCTCCCGTTTTGACGCCCAATTGTCCAGCACGAACTCTTTTCTTCAAAACAATCGATGGACGGTACTTCAGTTCGCCATATTCCCGGAACATACGCTCCAAAGCTGCCAGAATGGAATCCAAGCCGAAACGATCCGCCATCTCAAGTGGTCCATGTTGGAACTTGTATCCGATTCTCATCGCATCATCGATATCCTCGGCTGATGCCACGCCTTCTTGAAGCAAATGCATAGCTTCATTGATCATCAGCGTAATCATACGGGTTGTGACAAAGCCAGGGGATTCATATACCATGATGCCTTTTTTATCCGCTACTTCTTCGACAAAGCGTTTGGTTTCGGTAAAAGTTTGGTCTGAAGTCTTCAGTCCACGAATAATTTCAACCAGATCTACTTTGGAAACAGGGTGAATAAAGTGCATGCCAATAACACGCTCAGGATATTTGGTAGAGCTGGCGAGCTCCGTCAAACTAAGCGTGGATGTGTTACTTGCTAATATGATATGGCTCGGACATACCTGGTCAAGCTGTGCAAATACTTCTTTCTTCGCTTCCAAATCCTCTATAATGGTCTCAATCACCATATCGCAGGAGCTGAGTTCGGCAAAATGAGTTACTTTTTGAATCCGGCTCAAGATGAGCTTCTTCTCTGCCTGAGTAATGCCCCACTTCTCAAGTTGTTTATCCAGGCTGGCTTCTATCATGCGGTATGAATAGTCCAATTTCTCTGGAGTTTTCTCTACGAGCAGCACGTCCAGACCTTTGGCAGCCAGCATCTCCGCTATGCCCTGTCCCATGGTCCCGCCGCCTACAACGCCGATTTTTTTGAAGTACATGGTTTCTACTCCACCCTTTCCTTATCTCTATACTCTATTGTACCCCATTTGTCGAAAAAATTTGTCGAAAAATACATTTTTGGAGCACAACCTCTAATGATATCTTAGCACGGCAAAAAAGTAAAAAAAAATAACCAGCATAATAATTTATGCTGGTAAAAGCTTGTTTTCACGAAATTGACATCTAAATTGTTCTCCCGAGAGAATTTCTTCCTTTAAAAGGATATCAAGAGAATTGTCGAATATTAGTCTTTGTTGTTCCAAGAGATGCTTAGTACGGTTCATTAACTCTTCCAATATTTTATTATTCTCTTTCATTAACTCTTCCGTCGTTACCATATTCATATTCACGATGCCGAGAGCCGTTAAACCAGACTTCATCATCGTCTCCACAATATTGAGCGATTGCTCAAAGTCATTGCTGGAACCTGTGCTTCGGCCGCCATAATACATTTCTTCAGCAGCGGCGCCGCCAAGCGCTATCATGATCTGCTCTTCCAGAAATGTCTTGGTATACAAATATTGCTCCTGCTGCGGATTATGACGAACATAACCCAGCGCTTTACCACGCGGACTGAGGGCAACTTGTTTTACGCTGCCGGGACGTACAAGCTCTGCCATAATAGCATGTCCCAATTCATGAATGGCAACCCGCTTTTTCTCTTCCAGATTCGATTCGCGATCAGATCGTTCACCCATCATGACTTTATCAATCGCCATTGATAAATGCCGCTGATGGATAAATTGTTCATTCTCGCGCATCGTGTAGATGGCTGCCTCATTCATAACACTTTCAAGCTGCGCACCGGAGAAGCTGTAGGCCTCCTCGGCAATTTTCTCCAGATCCACATCTTCGTGCAGCGGTTTATTGCCTGCATGGAGGTTCAAGATATGCGTGCGGCCCTTCTTATCCGGCAAATCCACCTGAATATGTCGGTCGAATCGACCTGGACGCAGCAGCGCACTATCGAGCATTTCTTTCCGGTTCGTTGCGGCTATAACGAGAATGCGCGGTGTTTCCTGCGAATAGATACCGTCCATCTCCGTCAGCAGCTGATTCAGCGTCTGGTCATATTCTCGCTGCTGACCGCCTTCGCGCTTACCGCCAATAACATCAATCTCATCGATAAAGACAATGGCGTTCTGCTTGTTTTCTTTAACTGCACGGTTTCGTGCATCTTTAAACAAGTCACGGATACGACCTGCACCAACACCTACATACATTTCAACAAATTCACTGCCTGAAGCAGCCACAAAGACTGAATCTGTATAATGGGCAGCTGCTTTTGCCATTAAGGTCTTGCCTGTCCCCGGAGGCCCGGTGAGAAGAATCCCTTTTAATGGACGAATGCCGAATTTCTTAATATCTTCATGGCGAATCAGAAAATCCAGAGCTTCACGCAACTCTTGCTTTGCATTATCCTGCCCGCCGATTTCTTCGAACGTCAGCTTCGCCGGTCCGCTCTTCTTGCGTTTGCGTTCATTCCCAGCCCCTACAGCGATTCCGCCCTTCATTTTCGCAATAAATAACAGGGCCCCGACCAGTCCTCCCGCGATCAATAGAGGTACAATGTTCACACCAATAAATACTAGAAATACCAACAACACCGGAATAAAGCCTAATATTATTTCTTTGGCCAGCTTAGGCATGATTCCACCCCTCCATTTTACCAGGTTGACGCGGTAAGATTATAAACTTACCTGACTTGCCATCGGACAAGCTGACATAAACATTATTTTCATCAATTGTTGCTTTTGCTTTCAAATTCGAGGAATTACCAGCGAGCTGCTCCAGCGAAGTTTGAATTTGAGTATATTGTTTATTATCCATGGCTTCCGCCACTGACAGCATGGCTTGATCCCACCACTGGTCCAAGGCTTCCGATGAATGATCTTCAACCTGGACTTTCAGTTCTCGACTTCCGATCACGGATTTACCTTCATGCTTGATATGCTGAATCAGTCCTTGTAAATTCGTATTTGGTTCCAAATCAAGTTTCAAAGTGACGGTATCCTGTTTAATATCTATTTGAGAATTCTTCACGCCATCATATTGGGACACAACCGAGGCGAGCGGATTCTGCAGAGCCATTTGCCGATACAGAAACCATCCACCAAAGAGAACCGATGCTGAAATCACGACAGTCAGCACGATAGGAACGATGCGTACTTTCATGAATTTCCTCCTTCAATATATTTAATTTTTTATCTATCGATAAAATAATAAAATGGCAAACTAATTTCCTATAACAATGATATATCAAAACACTTGTCTATTTATATACTCTTCTGATACATGTACGAGTATATCATATCTTATATACTTTTTCATGCATCACTGTGAAAATATTTAGAACATTTTTTCCAATATTTTCTGTATGCGCTTACATGATTATTGAATCAAAAGAGGCATCCCCTTTAACCTTTCAGGGACGCCTCTTTTCCATTGTTTACGCATTAATTGGGTAGAATAATATCATCTCCGATGGCATTCCCATCCTGAAAACGATAGAATCGATAGCCCCGCTGATCATGATTTTCATACTGCAGCTGCCACGCATACTCTCCTTCATACATTCCGGGCAGCAATCGCTTAATGACCGCATCCGGCATTTCCTGATGAATTTGAGCCAGCATCTGGGCCTCTGACAATCCTGTCTTCAGAAGTAGAGAGTGAACGGCATTATCAGCTTCGACAGGTACGTTATCGTCGGTGAATTTCACCCATACCATGCGATCTTGATTATCTGCGTCCTTCCCCGTGACTACCCAGTAATTATTGTCTTCGCCCCATACCGATTTATAGGTTTTTTCGGACGAAACCAGCTCCCCATACTGTTTGGCAGCTTGGATGGCCATGGTTTCTTCATTCCATGTATCTTTCATAACATAAGAATAATAGAGCTGTATGCCAAGCAGCAGCAGCAGTAATCCGGTTATGCTCCATAATATCCACTTCGTCTTTTTCTTCAATCCGTCTTCCTCGCTCCCCTTGAATATTCCCTAGAGGGTTGTAAGACGCTCAAATGCCATCTGTGTTTCCCGGCGGATCCGTTCCTCGTCAAGGGTAAGGCTGGCACCATGCTTTACTACCTGTTTCCCGTCAATCCAAACATGCTCCACATCCTTCGCGCTGGCGGAATAAATGGCATGTGAAATATAATCCGTTCGTGGCAGGAAGTGAGCTTGATCGGTGTCAAGAGCAACGATATCTGCTTTCATTCCTACCGAAAGACTGCCGATATCGTTCAGGAATACCGATTGAGCTCCATACGCAGTTCCCATCCGAAGAGCTTCCGAAGCCGGGATGGCAGTCGGATCCCCGCTAACTCCCTTATGGATCAGGGCAGCCAGGCGCATCTCTTCAAACATATCCAGATTATTATTACTAGCGGGTCCATCCGTACCCAGTGACACTGTTACGCCGGCTTTTAATAACTCAGGCACTCGGGCGATGCCACTGGCTAGCTTCAAGTTGCTGCCCGGATTATGTGATACTGCTACGCCATGCTTGGCCAGAATCTCAATTTCCTCGTCGGTCAGATGAACGGCATGGGCAAGCAGCGTTGGCCGGGAGAACATCCCCAGCTTCTCTAAATGGGCGACGGGGCGAAGGCCGTAGTCATTCACATTCTGAGCCACTTCAGCTTTGGTTTCGGACATATGCGTGTGCATCGGCAGATTCAAATCATGCGATGCCAGAACGAATTTCTCAATGAAATCTGGCGGGCATGTATACGGGGCATGCGGCGAAATCATCGTTGTGATTCTGCCGTCAGCCTGTCCGTGCCAGTCTTTTGCAAACGCTACAGCCTCATCCAATTTCTGCTGTTGCACTTCTGGAGGGCATAGTCCGATAACGCCACGTGTCAGAACGCCGCGCATTCCCGAATCCTCTACTACTCTGGCAACCTGATCCATATGATCGTACATATCGACGAATGTGGTGGTTCCACCCTTAATCATTTCCAGAACAGAAAGGGAGGTGCCCCAATACACATCGTCAGCCGTGAATTTGGCTTCCATAGGCCACATTTTCTCCTGCAGCCATACTTGCAAAGCCAGATCGTCCCCATAACCCCGAAGAAGTGACATGGCTGCGTGTCCGTGTGTGTTCACCAATCCGGGCAGGAAGAACAGATGTGTACCGTCGATGATTTCGGTTCCTTCTTCCACAACCGGCTTCTCTTCGCCCAGGTACGTGATCCTGTCGTTCTCAACGACCATATAACCTCGAAGAACGGGTCTTCCTTCCTCCAATACAGCAAATGTTCCGTTCTTAACCATCCACTTCGTTGTTGTCATGGGCTGCATCCTCCTTACCGTTATCCAAATAATAAGCCAAACTTTGCAAATCTGTCGTAAAATCAGCCGTATGAATACGGATATGGGAAGGAGCCTTCAGAATGGTTGGCGCAAAGTTAAGAATCGCCTCAATTCCAGCAGCAATCAACTGATTTGCTACATTTTGCGCTTCAAAATCAGGTACGGTAATAATGCCGATACGAATACTGTGCTCACGAATGGTTTTCTCCAATTCCTCCATCGGCTGAACGATTAAATTGTTAATATTCATACCAACTTTGGGAGAATACGAATCGAAAATAGCCACAATCTTCATATTATCCTTCAGAAATGCATTGTAGTTCGACAACGCATGACCAAGATTACCGGCCCCAATCAATGCAACATTAATCTGCTGGTCCAGCTTGAGAATCTGACGAATCTTCTCAATCAGATATGAGACATCATAACCGATCCCTTTCCGTCCAAAATCACCGAAATACGCCAGGTCCTTACGTATTTGCGCGGGATTGAGGTCCAGCTTCTGCCCCAGTTCCTGGGAGGAAACTGTGGAGACCTCTCTTTTCTGAAGTTCATTCAAATAGCGCAAGTATACAGGTAATCTGCGGACCACGGCCTCCGAAATTTTTTCCGATTTCATGCATGCTCCCCCTAATAATAGGTTAATAACCATTTCCTTTTTAATCATATATCCATTGCTTTACTTACTCTTCTTCATTTACACTTTCCTGCAGCCATTCCGTTACTCGCGGCACAATTGCCTCGGTCGGCATATGCTCCATCTTCGGACCAGGCAAGGAATACAAGAAATATTTCCCGTAGTAAGATTCTATCACCCTGGTGTCATATACAATCACGATTCCCTTGTCATGTGCTGTCCGTACCAGACGGCCAAAGCCTTGCTTGAATCGTATGACGGCCTGCGGAACCGAAAGTTTCATGAAAGGATTCTTCTTCTCCTGCTGCAGCAGCTCGCTTTTCGCTTCAACCAAGGGATGATTTGGCGGCTGAAACGGCAGCCGGACGATCGCCAGGCAAGTCAGAGCTTCGCCCGGAATGTCTACCCCTTCCCAGAAGGAGCTTGTCCCCAGCAGAACGGATGCACTGCTCTCCTGGAACCTCCTGATCAACTTGGTCCGGCTGGTACCATCCATCCCCTGCCCCAGTACGGTGATGTCACTGGAGGCCAACGCTTCCTTCAAAGGTTCATGCACCTGCCTCAACATCCGGTACGAGGTGAACAGAACGAGCATACGCCCATGCGTGGCATTCGCCGTGTCGGCAAGCGATTGTACAAGCGTATTCACGAAGAGGGCATCGCCAACCGAGCCCTTCACGCTCGGAAAGTCGCGAGGCACAACAAGAAGCGCCTGCTCCCTGTAATTAAACGGGGAGGGCAGCTGAACAGTATTCAGATTGCCTGTATCGGCCGCTTCTTGAAGGCCCAGGTTCTCAATCATGAACTGGAACGACTTGTCCACCGACAAGGTCGCCGACGTCAGTACCACGCTTTGTTTTTTGTCGAAAAACAATTCCTTTAGGTGGGTGCTTACATCGATAGGTACCGCATAAAGCTGCAGCGATTTACCGCGGAAATTGCCATTAGCCTCCATCCAGTATACCGTGCCTTCATCATTCAATGCCATAAAGGACCGGAGCTCTTCGCGGTGTGCAGCCAGGTCCTTAAATAGACCCGACAGATCGGTAAGCAGGCTGTCCGCACTGTAATCATCCAGATCTTCCTTCATCTCGGCTATCAGCTTGTCCCCTTTGCGAACAACATCGCCTAGCGTGATGTGAATCTGGTGTTCCAGCTCGGCCAGCTCATCCCAGCTCTTCGGTTTCTTGGCTGGCGATAGACGAAGCGAGAACTGTCCGGCATCTCCAGGCGATGCATCTCCCCGCTCCGGCAGAAGTCCAAACAATTGATCGCTGAGGCGATCCCAATTCTCTTTTACGGTGATCAAATCAGGATAGATCCGATCGATCACGGCGGACCATTCAACGGCCTTCTCGTGCGCCGATGCTTGCAGCAGCTGGCGAAGAGCCGGGAGCTGACCACTGCGGCTGTCCTTGTACATTCGAGTCAAGGTATGGACAACCGTGAAATATTTCATTTGCAAGCCAAGATGCTTGCCGGCGACATCTTCAAGATGATGCGCTTCGTCAATAACAAGACGTTCGTAGCTCGGAAGCAGTTGATGATTCGCTTTAACATCGGTGAACAGCTTCGAATGGTTTGTGATGACAACATCCGCGATGCCTGCTTCGTGCTTGGCTCTGTGATAGTAGCATTTGCGGAACCACGGACAGGCACGTCCCAGACACGAATCGGAATCGCTGGAAATGGTCTCCCAGAAATCGCCCCCGCGGCCGCCCAGATTCAGCTCCTCATCATCACCAATCTCCGTCTGGGTTAACCAGACCAGCATCTGCGCGGCAATGATCACATCTTCCTTCGGAGAATTAAAATCTCTTCTATTTATTTTATGTTCAAATTTTCTCAAACACAAATAATGTCCTCTTCCCTTAAATATTGCTGCTTTAAAAGGAAAAGGAACAACCTGAGTGAGTAGCGGAATATCCCGGTCACGCAGCTGTTCTTGAAGGTTGATCGTATGTGTGCTCACCATCACCTTCTGTTCCTGCTTCACGCTTTGATAAATCGATGGCAGCAAATATCCAAGTGATTTCCCGGTCCCTGTGCCTGCTTCGATCAATAAATGTTTGTTGTCATCCAGCGCCTGCATGACTTCACGGAACATGAGATCCTGCGCATCCCTGCTCTCATAATGAGGCAGAGTCGCCTTCAGACCCTCGCGCACATCATCCATGTATTGCTCGAAGCTTACATCCGCCAAGGGATTGGGCTCAGATTCATCACGCACAGGTGCAATATCATTCCAATCGTCAACAGCCAGCGCAAACTGACGGTAGTAAGTATGGCCTTTATCATCTTGAATGCCCTGCAGCTCCCGATCGGAACGGATCCCGTCAAAGAACCAGGCCAAATCGCTGTCCTCATCAGCAAACAGATCACTTAACCGCTGAATGGTGAGCAGTGGAAGCTCATCGATCTCCTCCAGACATTTCAGCAGGGCGTAAGCCGTAGCAAGTGCATCGCTGTCCGCTTGGTGCGGACGGTCATGCTCCAGGCCAAAATGGGAAGACACCATCCCAAGCTGATAAGATGGCAAAGATGGAAAGCATATTTTCAAAAAGTGCATCGTATCTAGAATGCGGCCGCTAAACGGTAAATAACCGCAGCGATCGAGTGCATTTTGCAGAAAGTTGAAGTCAAAAGCTACATTATGCCCAACTAATACAACATCGTCGAGCATTGGCACAAGTTCCATCATCATCTCCTCAAGAGACGGAGCATCCGCCACATCTTGATCGGAAATGCCGGTCAAACCGGTAATAAAAGGAGGGATCGGAATCCCGGGATTGACATAGGAGCCGTATACGCGGGATATGCTTCGATCCTCTTCGATGATGGCCAGTCCCACCTGAATAATCTCATCTGCAGACTGGTTGCCCGTGGTTTCAAAATCCAATACGGCAAATTTCATTTCGATAAAATCCCTTTCCTCCAGACTAATTACCAGCATACCAGAAGTTGCGGCTTTTGAACATTCCGGGTACAAATTCGCGGATAGGTCATCTCCTGTTCCCATGCCAAAAAAGCGATACCCTAGTCTCAAGGATGAGATCTGGCATCGCTTCATGTTTGGCTTGAAAGACTACAGCAGTGAAATCAATTGGCTTCCGTACTGGAGCTCACCACAGTTCTGCTTGCAGACCTCCATATTGATCATGGGATCGGGAAGCGTCGGGTCGCTTTGCATAGCCAGTACAAAATGCTCCTCAGCCTTTCGTTGTTGTCCATTCAGCACCTCGATGCATCCGAGCGCGTTGTAGATAATCGCCCTAAGCTTCCTGTCGTCTGCCAAAGGCAAAATGGATACAAGCACATCGGAGGCTTGTGAGGTTTGACCCAAATACATGTAGGACATCGCAATGTACAACTTGATCAAAAGACTGTCCGGGAAAATCAAAGCAGCGGCCTCAAACTGCTGTATCGCCGGCTGAAACATCAGCAATTTGTAATAACCTTGACCGCGAACAAACGCATCTAGCTGCAGTTCAGGCGCTTCGGTCGGTGGAAAAACCGGCGGCGACACAGCACTCTCACGAAAAATAGCCATTTTTTCTTCAAAATGAAGCCATTCCTCGAGTATGCCCTCACTCATGCTTTTGAGCATATTCCAGTTTTGTACCAGCGCCTGTTTTTGGGGACCTTTAGCAGCAGGGTAATGCTTCACAATTTCATCTAACATGTTGTTCATTTCAGCGAATACATGTTGAAACATAGCTGCATCCCACCCCTAGCTTAAAAATGAGATCAGTGCGTCGACCTGAACTCATTTTCTGTAGAAGACGGTCTTTTCATCCCTAAGATGCCCCGACACATTTTGGTTCCTTGACATCATGTTCAAAAAGACCAAGTTTTCAGCACCGAGAAGATGACTTTTAGGACCACCGCTTAGAGAATTGCGGCGTGTACCTCACGATATTCTGTCGTAACCGGTTTATTTAATTCGTCAACGATTACAACAGTTGGAGTATGATTGTCGTATTCCTCTTTGGACATCATGGCATAAGAAATGATAATGACATTGTCGCCTGGCTGAACGAGCCTTGCAGCCGCCCCATTCAAGCAAATCACACCACTGCCGCGCTCGCCTTTGATCACATAGGTTTCCAGACGGGCACCATTGTTATTGTTTACAATCTGGACTTTTTCATTTTCCAGAAGATCGGCTGCTTCCATCAAATCTTCATCAATGGTAATGCTGCCCACATAGTTCAGATTCGCTTCCGTCACAGTAGCACGGTGTATTTTGGATTTCATCATCGTTCTAAACATGGGATTCCCCTACCTTCGGTTGAAATAACGCATTGTCTATCAGACGGGTACGGCCAAAACGTACGGCCAGCGCCATAATCACGGTTCGGTCTTCATCTACAATACGATAAGAATCTTCCACGGGAGCAAGTTCCGGGAAAGTGAGCACTTCCGCATAATCAATATCAGCAAGTGGGGACCGGGATATATAATTTCGAAGATGGGTCCGAATCTCTCCTGCTGTTTCCGCTTGTCCCTGCCGGATTGCCTCCTGAGCCGTCCGTAAGGAACCAGACAGCACAAGAGCCTCAGCCCGCTCTTCTGGCTTCAAATACACATTACGCGAGCTGAGAGCCAGTCCGTCGGACTCTCGGATAATTGGACAAGGCACAATGGTTACGTCCAGGTTCAAATCCTGTACCATCTGCTCAATAACGGCCACTTGCTGGGCATCCTTCATGCCGAAGAAGGCATAATCAGGTTTTACAATATTGAACAGCTTATTAACGACTGTTGTGACGCCGTCAAAGTGCCCCGGACGGGATGCCCCGCACAATAAAGATGTAATTTCCGATACGGAAATTTTGGTTTTGATCGGCTGCGGATACATTTCTTGAACGGTGGGAATAAACACTATATCCACGCCTTCAGAATCGGCCAACGCCAGATCACGTGCTTCATCTCGAGGATATGTCTCATAGTCCTCACCTGGTCCGAATTGAATTGGATTTACGAAGATACTGATAACGACCGTGCCTGAAATCTCACGTGCTTTGCGCATGAGACTGGCGTGTCCTTCATGCAAATATCCCATCGTAGGCACAAGACCTACGGGACCCTTGTCGGTATCCCGGCGATCCTTGAGTTCTGATCTTAATTCCGCAATGGAGCGAATTACTTTCATGAAGTCGTGCCCACCTTTTCCTTTTTGCCGCCGTATAAAGTCGTTTCACTGATCTCTGCTTTATATTCGGCTTTGAATACATGCTCCTCAGCTGGGAACGAACGCTCCTTCACTTCCTTCACATACTGGGCAATCCCGTCTCGAATGATGGAACCGACGTCTGCATATGTTTTCACAAAGCGTTTGTCACGGTAAGGCGATGCGTATTTCAATAAGTCATGGTACACCAGCACCTGACCGTCACAATAACGGCCGGCCCCGATGCCAATCGTCGGTATGCTCAGCTCTTTGGATATATCCGCCGCAGCTTCTTCCGTAACCAGCTCCAGGACGATGGCAAATGCCCCAGCAGCCTCCAATGCCTTCGCATCATTCATGAGCCGCTGCGCATCTTGGGCATCCTTGCCTTGTATACGGTAGCCCCCGATCTGATTGACCGATTGAGGCGTCAGTCCAATATGACCAAGCACCGGCACGCCGGATTGTACAATTCGTTTCACGGTATCGGCGATTTCCGCGCCGCCTTCCATCTTCACAGCATGCGCATGACCTTCCTGCATCAATCTCCGCACGCCGCGAAGGCTTTCATCAATGTTCCCGTGATAAGTCATAAACGGCATATCCGCTACGATGAACGTATCCTCCGCACCGCGTGCGACGGCACGGGTATGATACACCATGTCATCCAGCGTTACCGGAATCGTAGAGTCATAACCAAGCACAACATTCCCGAGAGAATCGCCCACCAATATCATATCAATATCCGCTTCCTCTGCCAGCTTGGCCGAGGGATAATCGTACGCGGTCAGCATGGTGATCGGTACGCCCTTCTTCTTCATGTTCTTCAATTTCACAATGTTCAGTGTTTGTTTGCCTGCCATAGTGACACAGCCTCCTTTGTGTAGATGAGTTAGACACAATAAAAAAACCTTTTAGCAAATACACGCTAAAAAGTCCGAAAGGCAAAAAAGAGTCACTCGCGATCGTCCCTTCTGTCTCGGTCCTTTCGGCTCAGAGCAGAATCCAACGTAACCGGCATAACAGTTATGAAGGTGTTCTAAATACTTACCGCTATTCAAGATAGCCGCATTCTGCAGAGTGCAGTTCGCTCACAGCGATACCGCCTCTGGTTTTAGTATAACAAATAATTATCTCGAAATCACCAAGATTCATTTACCGGGTATCAAAAAAAATATCGCCGGAATAGACAGGAATCAGCTCACCAGCCTGATTGCGTACCAACAACGCGCCGTCCCTGTTTAGCCCTGTAGCCATCCCGCTAAAACGTTCCCTGGCCGTTTGTACATGAACCTCGCGTCCGACGGATCCCGACAAAGCTTCCCAGAGGGAGGCAATCGGTGTAAAACCCTGCTCGTTATACAATTGATACAGACCTTCCATCTCTGCCATGATGGACTGGATCAACTCTGTCCGGTTGACAGCTGTTCCGCCAGCCATACGAACGGAAGTCGCCACACTTCGAAGATCCTCCGGAAAATCTGATTCCTTCAGATTGGCACTAATTCCGATACCGGCAATGCAGTACCGCACCCGCTCATCCTCAGTGGCCGATTCCAATAGAATACCGCAAACCTTTTTGCCTTGAAACAAAATATCGTTAGGCCATTTGATATCCATTTGCACGCCAGTGCATTTAGCAATCGCTCGGCAGACAGCCACACCTGTCAACAAGGTAAGCTGCTGCGTGAGATGCAGCGGCTGTTTTGGCCTCAGCACCAAACTCATCCATATACCTTTACCTCGTGGGGAGTAGAATTTCTTGCCCATTCTGCCGCGGCCACCCGTTTGCTCTTCGGATATGACAAGCGTCCCCTCGGATGCCCCCTCCTCGGCCAGCTGGCGGGCATCTTCTTGTGTGGAGGTGGTCTTATCAAGCAATATTAACGGTTTGCCGAAGTATTCACTGGTCATTCCCGCTGTCAGCGTATCCATGCTCAGTGTGTCGGGTACATCCGTCATGCGGTACCCCATACGCGGGATGGCTTCAAATTCATACCCCAAATTACGTAATTTATTAATCTGCTTCCAGACGGCTGCCCGGCTGATGGACAATCTCCGACTGATCTCCTCACCCGATAGAAACTGACCCGGATTTTCCTGAAATATATGGAGAAGTGTAGTGTCTTGATCAGATTCCTTCATTATGAATTACCACCCGCTTTGCTTCATCAATCAACGATTCCTTGTCGTTGTTTAAATCTCCTGCCGCCGCCTTCTCCAGCAGCTGCCCGAGAAGCTCCCCAAGCCATGGCCCGCCAGGCTTGCCCAGCGCTTCAAGCAGTTCGCTGCCTGTGATGGCCAAATCCTTCAAGCTTCGGATCAGAAGATCTTGCTGCCAGCGCTCAAGCTGCTTAATTCTGTCCCATGAAATCGAAGCCGTTCCTGTCTCTTGCAGAGCCTTCTGCATACTCAGCCAGCTGTGGGCTGCCTCGGCTCCCTGGGCAAGGACTAGCCTGATCCAGTCAATTCTGATATGAGCCTCTCGGTCTCCAGGCAATTGCATATAAGATTCATGCAGCTTCAGAAGCTTTACGATAGCTTCCCGCTGTCGATTGGAGAATGTCCATAATCGCAGCAGCCTTTCAGCTTCCTGTGCTGAAATTCCGCAGGAAAGAAGCAGCAGTGACCAACGAATCCAGGATTGTTCCGGTCCGATCCGATCGATGGCTGCTATCGTATCCTTGTCATGCCCTGTATACGGAAAAGGCACCTTCATCCGAGCATGAAGCCCGCTGCGAACAAACATCTCTAATCCTCTTAATGGGGATGGACCCGCCATGATTTTTTCAAATTCACTGCGGATGCGTTCGAGTGCTATCCAGCCTATGGTATCTCTTTCCGAGAGGATCCCTCTCCATGTATGCGGCGCAATGGAGAAACCGAACACGGAGGCAAACCGAATACAACGCACCATACGAAGTGCGTCTTCACGAAATCGGAGACGTGCATCGCCTACACACCGAATCAACTGCTTATCAATGTCCGCTCGTCCGTCAAATGGATCAACCCAAGTGCCATCAATCCCTCTGGCCATCGCGTTCATCGTAAAATCGCGGCGTCTCAGATCTTCCTTTACTTCTCTGACAAAAGAGACCTCTGTCGGATGCCGATGATCCTCATAGCCGCTCTCCACACGATACGTCGTCACTTCAAAAGCCTGTTCTCCCATAAGGACCGTCACGGTCCCATGCTTGATACCTGTGGGGATCACTTTAGGGAAAATGGAACAGGTGACTTCCGGCAAGGCAGAGGTGGTAATATCCATGTCACTGACTCTGCGGCCCATGTATTCATCCCGCACACAGCCCCCGACCCAATACGCTTCATGTCCATGCCGAAGCAGCGTACGGATCACTTCTGCGCTCTGCTCCGCCATTGGGCCGTCCGCATTGCGCCATTGTATAGAATTAAACATATCTGCCATTCGTTTCCCGTTCCTTTATCCGAAAAACTCGGAGAGGGTGAAGCTAGCCGCAGGCTGGCCTTAGCTTGGTAGCATCCCGTCCCAATACTCGGTAATATATTTCTTCGTACTTTCCACGTATCAATTTGTTGCAGAACATCGTCATGGAACGCTCCAGGCATGCCTTCCGCAGCCGCTCACTCAGCGCTTCATCCTTCAATATCTCCAGCACATGCTGTGCCATTGTTTCCGTATCTCCGATAGGAGCCAGGAATCCGGTTTCTCCATGAGTAACTAATTCCGGAATGCCACCAGCCGTAGAACCGACCGTAGGTACTCCGCAGGCCATCGCTTCTAGTGCAACAAGGCCAAAGCTTTCCTTCTCTGATGGAAGCAGGAGCACATCTGCCATCGATATAACATGGGCAATTTCATCTTGCTTGCCAAGAAAACGCACCTTGTCCTCAAGGCCCAGCTCATTGATCCGGCACTGGATCTTAGGTAAATCGGGTCCTTCCCCGACTAACAGCAATTTAGATGGAATATGCTCTTGAACCCGAGCGAAGATATCCACAACGTCATTGACTCGTTTAACTGGCCGAAAATTGGAAATATGCATCATAATTTTTTCGTTTGGACTCGCGTAATCTTGTCGCAGCGATTTCGAATCGCGGTAATAATATACCCGTGGGTCCACGAAGTTGTATGTCAAGTCGATATCACGGCTGATATCCAACAGCTCCCGCGTCTCCCGAATCAAGTCCTGGGATACTGCCGTTACAGCATCGCTCTCATTAATGCCGAGTCGGATTAAGTCCTTAAGCGATTCATCCTGCGCCAGCACTGTAATATCCGTTCCATGGAGCGTAGTCACTACTTTGAGCTGGTTTCCAACCATCTGTTTCGCCAGCAAAGCACATACCGCATGCGGAACAGCATAATGCACATGAAGCACGTCAAGCTGCTGCATCTTGGCCACTTGAGCCATCTTAGATGCTAGCGATAAATCATATGGCGGATATCGAAACACATAGTAGTCGTTCACTTCGACTTCGTGATAGAAAATATTTTTATGAAAAGACCCCAAACGAAATGGGATGCTGTGTGCAATAAAATGAACCTGGTGTCCTTGTTCAGCCAGAAGTTTTCCCAGCTCTGTCGCCACCACGCCGGACCCGCCCAATGACGGGTAACAAGTAATTCCGATTTTTAAGGGTTCTTGATTCATGTCAGCCTCCTCTATGTACGTTTGAGTATATTATGTCTGATTGGAGCCGAATAGATGAACGACATACGGACTCTTCGTGGCAAATCCTTCTGCACGAGGAATAAGCCTGCGCGCTCCAAGCAATGAATCCCTGGCCCGCACACGCTCGATGTACCCCTCGGTTAACGGGGTAGAGACTGTATCTTCTTCAGTCTTCTGGAACTGGGAACGGTAACAAGACAAGGCCTGCTCTTTAACGCTATATACATCCGTCACGTCAACGATCAGATCCGTTCTTCCGATATCATTAATGAAATAAAAATAGAGCTCGTCCACCTTAACCGGAGCGTGCTCAGGCATATAACGGCGAAGCTTGGCATTAAATACCGCTTCTTCGACTAAACGGCTGCAGGCGACATGGTCCGGATGCCGATCTTCCCAGTAAGGTGCAAACACAATAGAGGGAGCAAATCTGCGAATTTCGGCTGTAATCCGCTCAATATGTTCCGGCGTCACGAATAACCCGCGATCCGGTAAGCCGAGATTACTCCGGACCTTTAGATCCAATACACCGGCAGCATGCTCTGCCTCCTGCTTGCGAATATCGACGGAGCCGTTCGATGACATTTCGGCCTCCGTCAGATCGCAAATCCCGACTGACAGCCCCGCTGCCGTATGCTTCGCAATCGTTCCCGCCATGCCGATCTCCGCGTCATCTGCGTGGGCTCCGAAGATTAATATATCGAGTTTGCTGTACATTAGGCATCCACACCCGGTTTGTATTTATGAACGAGCTCACGCCATGCAAAATCGCCGCGGTCCAGTGCCTTGACGAGAATTTCAGCGGTTGCCACATTGGTAGCAAGCGGAATTCCCTGTACGTCGCATAATCGAAGCAGTGCATTGATATCCGGCTCATGAGGCTGAGCCATCAACGGATCGCGCAGAAATACAATGAGATCCATCTCATTGTCCGCAACAAGAGCTCCGATCTGCTGGTCGCCGCCAAGCGGACCGGAAGCGAAACGATGAATGCTCAGATTGGTTTGCTCCATAATGCGCGTACCCGTCGTTCCTGTTGAATACAGTTTATGGTCTTCAAAGACATGTTCATAAGCGATAACGAAATTGACCATTTCTTCTTTTTTACGATCATGTGCGATAAATGCAATATTCATAGTAATTTCTCCCCTAAGTTAGTCGATAAAATGATCAAATCCATAGACCAAGCCGGTATAACCCGTGACCTTCTCGATCGCCATTTTTACCCCAGGCATATATGCTGCACGCTCATAGGAATCATGACGGATCTTCAAGCTTTGGCCATAACCTCCGAATATAACTTCCTGCTGTGCAAACACGCCCGGCAGGCGGACACTATGGATACGGAAACCGTTGTAATATCCGCCTCTAGCACCCTCAATAACCTCTTCCTCTTTCGGATTGCCTTGGCGAATCTCTTCCCGGTTTGCAGCAATCATCTCCGCCGTTTTGATCGAGGTTCCGGATGGTGCATCTAGCTTCTGGTCACCATGTGTTTCAATAATTTCAACATGCGGCAAATATTTAGCCGCCTGAGCAGCGAACTTCATCATCAGAATCGCTCCGATCGAGAAGTTAGGCGCTATCAGACCCCCAATGTTTTGCTCCATGCACTGCTTGTCCAGCTCTTCGATTTGCTCAGGCGTAAAGCCTGTTGTCCCCATAATTGGACGTACGCCGTGTTTAATAGCCAAGGCGGTGTTGCTGTAAGCGGATTGTGGCGTTGTAAAATCAACCATAACATCCGGCTTCGACTCAACAAGCGCCATTTCCAAATCGGATACTACGGAGATGCCACAAGCCGGAAGACCGACCAGCGTCCCCGCATCGGTACCTGCATCTGATAGGCCGACTGCTGCAACCAATTCCAGTTCTTCATCGCCCAGTACGAGCTTCACGACTTCTTTACCCATACGGCCGCCGGCACCGACGACCGCAACAGTTATCTTATTTGCCATTTTAACATTTCCTCACTTTCCATCCGATGTTGAATCCTGCATATATGATTTCAAGCGCTGCTTAAGTTCTTCCATCATGTGCTGAAGTCCGCTCTCCTGCGGATACAATAAGATAACTTCTTTGAGAACGGAAATGGCACGCGCATGCTCGTCGAGCTCGCTATAGACCAAAGCAAGCCATACATAGGCCTGAGCGTACAGAGGGTCCATTGCCACAGCTGATTTCAGATGCGAAACGGCTTGATACAGCACAGGTTTGGGGATATCCTTGCGATTCTCCACCATTTTTCTGGCGCGTTGTACGAGCTCGGCTGCCTTGATATGCTGCAAATGAAGGGCATACTCCGGTTTATCGGGCTGCAGCCTGACGGCTTCTTCCGCATGTGTAATCGCCATCTCCAGTTTATTGCTTCGACCGTAGGTGATGGAGCATCGATAATGCACCTCGGCATCGCCGGGATTTGCGGTGATCGCTTGTTCAAACCAACGCAGCGCCTCTTCGAAATCATTTTGAAGGATGCATCGATATGCTTTTTGTATATAGCTTTCCGGTTTCACTGGCTGTCCCTCCCCACAGCGGGTTTGGTACAGCATATGTAGCAACTGCCTAATCGGTGTTTATTTTCGTCCACCGGTCCTTATCACGTGTTGAAAATTTATGCATGACTTTATCATGCGCCTCTGTCAGATCTATGCCAAGAGAATTCGCAAAACACATCGTAATGAACAAAATATCGCCAAGTTCCATCTCGATGGAATTATCGGCTTCATCCGCTTTTTTCGGCTTTTCGCCGAACTGATGATTTACCTCTCTGGCAAGTTCGCCAACCTCTTCCGACATTCGGGCCATCATGGATAAAGGACTGAAATAACCTTCCTTGAACTGGGATATGTAACGATCGACTTCCTGCTGCATGTCAGCCATTGATTTTCCCATGATTCTAGACTCCCTTCATATCGCCATCTGTCACAACGTTCACCGGCAAGTGAAACAGTGATCTCTCATGTTGTGCGTTTGGTTTTAAACCTATGTTATCGCAAAGCGGATTTGAAAACAAATAAATTTTTATGGCTAAAACGTTATCGGCGCATACTAAGCAAGCATAACAGCAACCCGGGGCATCCAGGGAATCTCGACGATCGGGGAAACGAGGGTTATTATGAAAACAGCTAAGATGTTCGATCAGCTTCAAGCAATCATTGCGATTATCACCGGTTCTGCCATTTACGCGTTTGGTCTGCTCTATTTCATTATTCCGAATGAACTGATGGAGGGCGGGGTCACCGGCATTACCGTCCTGCTGAATTATGCCTTTAACCTATCACCGTCCATCTCAACCATGGTTCTGAATATACCGCTTTTTCTGATCGGGCTGAAGATCCTCGGTAAACGTCAGTCGATCTACACGGGGATTGGTATCGCGTCGTTAACCCTCTTCCTGTGGCTGTTCGAGCTATTGATCAACCGGGGCTTTGTAGTCCCCTTTCGGACGGAGCATGATTATATTTTGGCATCACTTTATGCCGGGGTTACATTAGGTGCAGGGCTTGGCATCGTATTTCGCTTCGGGGGAACAACCGGCGGATCTGATATCATTGCCAGAATCATCAATCGAAAGTTCGGCTTTAGCATGGGGCAAATTATTCTTTCCCTCGATATCTTGATTATCGGGCTTTCCCTGTTCTATATTCCGCTAGAGCGGATATTGTACACCCTTGTCGCTGTATTCATCGCATCCAAGGTCATCGATTTCATACAGGAAGGAGCTTACGCGGCTAAAGCTTTCACCATTATCAGTGACAAGGCCCCTGATATAGCCGAGCACATTTCGACGGAGATGGAGCGAGGGGTTACATTAATCCCTGCCGTCGGTGTGTACTCCAAGGAAGCGAAGCATATGGTCTACTGCGTCGTATCCAGGCAGGAGATCCGCCGTCTCACGGAAATCGCCAAATCCTTAGACCCTCGGGCATTTATTATCATTAATGATGTCAATGATGTGCATGGCGAAGGCTTCAAAGAGAAATAGCCCGGCATGCACCGGGCGTCTAATCGTAATGCCAATATGTCGTCTGCCGATTACCTTTTGGGTGGAAACATGGGCTTTGCGCTGTACAGCTGACCACGATACTTGCGGTAGCCTGCGAAGGATAACGCAGCCAGAATGAAAGCGCCAATTACCAGCTGCCACATCATGGGGTTCTTAACTTCTGCTAAAGGAGCAAGGGCGGGCTCATCCTTCTTTTTGCCAAATAACGTGTTCATCATTTCCTCACCCTGTACAACTACCTTCTGGACCTGTTCGGAATCCCCGGAAGAGACCAAACCTCCAGCATAAGAGATCCATGAGTCCATCATATTCACCTCTTCAGGCTTTCGCTGAATGATAATGGACGGACGTATAAGCTCGTAATGTTCAATCAGACTGTCATATGCACGCCTCATTCCTGCTGTTTCCTTCTGTACAGCATATTGACCCATCACCCTGAGATCTTCGCGGATCACCTTATGATATTGCAGCCATAACGCATTTTTGGTATGAATCAGACTGTCTGTTGCCAAACGGAGTTTACCTGCTGACCTCATCCAATGCTGCGGGTCCTGCACGGCTCGTGCAGTGGCTTCCTTCATTTCCAATATACTCTCTGACAATGCATGAATACCTTCCACTCCGGTCAGTCCTTGAAAGGAGGAAGCTTCAAACAATGCCGATACGCGGCGCATATCCTCAAGCACGGCTTGGACATTACCTTCCTCGACGTGACGATATACTTGCTCTGCTTCTTTATTCAGTGCCTTGGCTTGAATCGGAGATGCTGGTGAAGCCTGCGGCTGTGCTTGGATCGGGTTAGCCCTTATCGGTTCACCCATAGCATTGGCAGCTAGCATCAGCAGGGCAGACAGAGCCAGCAGAAACTTCGGAACGGTTCGAAACATGGGACATCCCTCCTACCGTATTTGTATGCAGAAGGGAAGAACATAGAACCACACGAACGAACGGACTAACGTCGTTTGGCGTGCGTCCTCTTCATGAAATACCAAGCCGCGAAACCGCTGAGCAGTGTCAAAAGATAAGTGAACAGCTCGACTGCGGATAGGTGGTCATACAACTGACCTGGCAGCCAAGGAAATACTCCGTATGTATAATCCACAGTATCGTTCAACAATGTCCAGGCAATCGCACCGGCAAGCGCTGTCCAGCGGTAATGAAACAATCGAACAAAAATAAGCGCTTCTACGGCCATTGCCGTATGTGATGCAACAAGCATCCAGTCCTGCCATACTAGCACATCTCCTTGTGCTTGTCCGGCAAAGATGATAGCAACCGCCCAAATCCCGTATTTGACCGATGTGACAACGGCAAGTGCCTCAATAAATTGTTGTAACAGACCGATTCCAAGCACTTTTGGCGGGTAGAGCAGCAGCAGCAGTGCCAAGCTGAAGAACAAGCTCGCTGTTGGGCTATCCGGCACAAAAATGACCTGCCATATGTAGCCATGGCTCACCGTATCAACCATTTGGCTACCATACCATATGTATCCATAAACCGTTCCAAGAATGTTGCATATAGATAGCAACCATAATATTGATCGTTTGCTAAGAAACTCCCGACTCCAAAGATGCGATATAGACAAACTCTGTCCTCCTGACTTGACTGTGTATTCATTAGTAACAACTATAGCCGATTATACCTAAACCCCGTCTATATTTCATCTGCCAATCGGGAAAAAGATCGACTGACGATGTCTCAGGAAAGAATCTCCGTATGAGCGCAGGCAGTCTTCGCATCCATAAGTAGAATGATAAGAGCCGCAAAGTTTCTACTATATATATATGTCCTAAAAAAAGAACCTGACCGTAAACGGTCAGGTTCTTCTATGCAACTTACTTGGCTGCGTCTGCCTTCTGGCTTGCAAGCCATTCAGCCAACTGATCGAGTTGTTCTTCCGTGACGCCTGCTCCAAGTGCTATGTCTTTCATTGGCGGCATATTGCCTTGGCCATTATTAATAATAGCCACAATCTCATCTTTCGAGTGGGTATCCCCTACACCACGAAGGGATGGGCCGGAGGCCCCTTTCAAATCTGCAGCATGACAAGAGATACATGTCGCCGTTTTAAAGGTCTCCATCGCTGGATTATCCTTATCAACAATGGCCACAACACTGTCCTCAGACTGTTTCGCATTGGACGTTGGAAGTCCTGCTGCGTGTTTTTCCTTCGCTTCTTCTTCACGCTGAATGTGCTCCGGTTTCTGTCCGGTAGCTTCCAGCTCATGCGTATAGTGCGTCCATGCAGCATTCGTCAAATAAATGACTGCAAACAACGACAGAATCATGAGAGCCGAAGTAATGGGCCTCTTGTAGAACCGCCGCTCTTTCCCCGTATCGAGGAATGGGACAAGCAGCAATGCACCAAAGGCAACGCCTGATACGCCGAGTGTTCCGAGCACGACATAATCTCCGGAAGCATATGGAAGCTTCAAATACTCATACAGAAACAGGAAGTACCAGTCCGGCATCGGAATTACTGATGCTCCTGGATCTGCCGGATATCCAAGTGGAGCCGGTTCCGAGATGGTCAGCACAAGGAAGCCGACCAGTACAACTACACCAACCATCCATTCCTTTAACAAGAAGTTAGGAATGAACGCTTCTGATTTGCCGGGATAAGCGGTGTAATCAGGCGGTGTAACCCATCCGCTGCCTTTTTTTACACGAGAATCACCGACGAATACTACTTTCTCATCAGATTTATGACCATGTGCCATAAATATGCGCCTCCCTTCTTCTTATAGTGGACCGGAAATACCTTGTCTACGGATCATAATAAAGTGTCCTACCAACAATGCAAGAAGGACAGCCGGAAGGAAGAACACGTGGATAGCGAAGAAACGGGTCAACGTTTCAGCACCTACAATCGTACCACCCTGCAGCAATTCTTTAATGATTGGTCCAAGCCAAGGCACGGAGTTCGCAATCTCCAGTGTAACTTTTGTAGCGAAGTATGCTTTGTTATCCCATGGCAGCAGGTAACCTGTCAAACCAAGACCGAGCATAACAAAGAAAATGAGCATACCAACAACCCAGTTCATTTCACGCGGCGCTTTGTAAGAACCGGTGAAGAACACGCGCATCGTATGCAGGAACATCATCACGATAACCAGACTTGCGCCCCAGTGGTGCATCCCGCGGACAATTTGCCCGAAAGCGACCTGCGTCTGCAGGTATTCAACACTGTTGTAAGCGTTTATGATATCCGGTACATAATACATGGTCAGGAACATCCCTGACAGAATCTGGATTACGGTGATAAAGAACGTCAAGCCGCCGAAACAATACACAAACGCGGAGAAATGATGCGCCGGGTTTACGTGTTCCGGTACCTCGTGATCCGCAACGTCTCTCCAAATCGGCGTGATATCGAGACGTTCATCAATCCAGTTGTAGACATTCTTCAACATCTGAATCTACGCCTCCTATTTAACTACGGTATTTGGCACAATTGCGCCGAGGTAAATCCAGCCGTTTTCGATTTTCGTTTCGTACTGATCAAGCGGCTTTGGTGCAACTGCCAGGTTCTTACCGTCAGGTGTATAACGTGCACCGTGGCAAGGGCAGTGGTACTCATTCGGGAAATTCTTGTTGTTATTCCATCCAACCAGACATCCCAAATGCTTACAAATCGGTGAAAGCGCTACAAGTTCACCCTGATCGTTCTTACGAATCCACGCCGTCAGAGTAGCTGTACTGTTGTACCAGCCGTCCTGCTGTTTAAGCTCAAAATGGAATTCTTGTGGTTCGTTGGTAATTTTGCTCTCCTCTGCGACCTTTACGAAAGATCCTTCTTCTTTATTTTGAAGAATCGGATCAACAGCAAAGCGGAGCATTGGCAAAACTACTCCAGCAGCCATATAAGCTGTGGCACCGCCCAACGTGTATGTAAGAAATTGTCTGCGGGACATCTCTTTCAGTCGGGGTGGATTGTGCGATTCTGCATGCTCGTCATTGTGGTTGCTGCTCATTCTGTTTCAACCCCCTTTGTCAACCGTTCTTAAGTGTCATCAATGATTAAAATCACACGACGTACTAGGACATACTAATAATATCTTAGGCACCCAAGACCGTCAAGAATTTGAACCCCATATTTGGGTTCGCTTCCAATAGCACCTTCACAAATTGTCGGTTTTTTGTCACAATTCGACTCGGCTTTCCTGCTGCCACATTTCACTAATCCGGCTTGATATCAAAGCTGGCAGTGAAATACCATCAATCCCCTCCAACCTGCGCTGTGACAGGACTAACGTGCTCTCCGTGACCTGTTCTTCAGACAGAATTGTATCAACAGTCATAACGATTACAAATTTGAAGCCGATGGATTTGACATTGTGACATACTTCATTTAGAAGCTGTATATCATCAGTCTTTCCATACTGTATAGCAGGATATGTAACCAATCTTCCCTTAAACGGAATTTCTGCCAAATCCATAAAATCACGAAGACGCTCAAGCGCAGCTGTCGTTTCCCATGGTGTCTCCAAACCTGTTAATCCCGTATACGGAATGAGACAGGTGTCATAAAAAGGCATTAGCTCCGGCCAAGTCTGCTCATCCACTTCACTAAATTTCATCCGAGGTACATCCTTTCTGTTCACTTCTAATGATTTTGTCTTCATTATACAAGTGGGATACAGGTTAGGCAAAAAAAAGAAGAAATGCGTAAAAAGCATTTCTTCAATTCAAAGTCCTCAGTTCATCCGTCAGGTTTCGAAAAGCCACTTCGTCACCGGAAGCCAGCGCTTCGTCAATTTCTTTATAGAGCTCCTCACTCCGATGCTTGCGCAAGGCTTCGTCCCACACCATCTCGGCCGCCAGACCTAACATAACCTCGTAAGTAACCTTCATCTTATCCATTAGGATGCACCTCCAAACTAAATTTTGCATTTCTCTATATTCTTTCCCTTTGTTTGCTTTACTTGCATCAAGTTTTCCATTCTGCTGCGAACATAACGACGATACAACTATGCTAGAGGATCAACTCATTCGAATCGCTGATATGTACGCAGGTTTCCGCCGCTTTCAAACCAAGGGCGGTCATCTTATACGACGTTCCCCTGCTATGGCTCTCCCCTATCCGGAGCATCCCCAAATGCATCAGCATCCGAATGATCCGGATTTCCATAATGCTTTGCGGATTATCATAATAGTAGGGACGAATTAGCCAGCCCAGCGATTCGTATAAAGAGGCTGCCGTTACCCAATCTCTGGCGCATTGACTAATCCAATAAACAAGTGAGGTAAGATTGGGTATAGCGCCTTTATAGAGTCTTAACCAAAAGCGGAATATCTGTATCACGCCAACTTGATTTCCTTGCTCAAGAAGCGCTGCTCCGCCTTCACTCAGGCTCAACCGCGCATTATTCTCGCTGACCCATTTTTTTGCGTAGGCATAATCATACAACAGGGCGAGCCGATCAGGATATTCAATGCAGGATCGGCCATATCCAAAACGCCATGCCCCCTTCGCAATCAGAGGCTCCGTAATATGCAATGTACTCAGAAGCTGCTGCTGGTTTCGCCTATACATGAATCCTTCCTGGTTCAGCTCAACTTCATGTTTGCCAATATATCGAAGAATCAGTAGCAGATCTTCCGTAGCCAATCCCTGCTCATCCCGATATACCTCCGGGTCATCCGGCAATCGTTCCAGCGTTTGAAATAGCCGTTCACGTAGAACCTCCCGAAAACGCTCCTTCAAATCCGACGGAACTTGAAACAAATACTTGGTGGAGTGGGTAAATCCGTTAAAGAGCCAGCCGCTTCTCCGATAACGGGCAACAACATCCCGCGGGCTTTCTGCCTGTGAGGCAGGCTGCTTCTTCAAAGGAGCAGGCTTGTCTCCCTCTTCCGAATCTGCCGTACGGCGAATTGCAGCAGTCAGTTCTTCCAGACTGTACCCTGTTCGAGTGTCAAAGGCCAGATGATTCAGAAACCGCAAATCGGCGGGTGACAGGGCGCGAACCTGTTCCGCAAAGAATTCTCTTCGCCCGAGCTTGGACAATATGCTCTGTATCAGGTCATGCTTTGAATTACGCTTTGCGTCACACCCATAGTGATTCGCAATATTGCTAAGCTGTCCAATATCGGCATACGTAAGCATATCCGCTAGATTCATCTTCCATCGCCTCACCGTTTTACAACCATTATGGGAAGCTTTTGGACTTTTGATACCTGATCCACTTCGAATTACTAAAAATTTTTATGTTATATAGAAATGACTATGCTCTCTTATTAAATGATAGAATACTTACTAACTACAGCAAGAAATTTCGCTGATGAAATACTGCAACTAATACGATGAAAGAATACATTAAACGGAGTTTTTTACTAAAACAAGGGAGGAGTTAGCGCGTGAGAAATCCAGAACATGAATTATAACTTGGAGCGAATAGCATCCGAGGACCTCCTGCTAGAGCAGTTCGGTTAATGACACTACACTACACATTACTCTTTGCTTGGAGGTATTTCAAAGATGATCAAAGACCCTGCATTTTTAACCTTTATTCAAGAAACGGAACAGCATTTTTCAGGATGGGACTTTTCACGCATCACGGCTTCAAATCGCATGCAGTCCAGCACCCTGCCCTGGTCTTTAGGCAGCATGGTGATCCCGTTGATGCGAAATGCCTCAACGATGCTGGACATGGGTACAGGCGGCGGCGAATTCTTATCCAGCCTTCAGCCACTCCCGCCTACCGTTTATGCAACCGAAGGATATAAGCCGAATGTGCCGATCGCTAGGCAAAACCTAGAACCGCTTGGTGTAAAGGTTGTTTATTATGAAGAAGATACTTCACTTCCGCTGCAGGATCATTATTTCGACCTTATCATTAACCAGCATGAATCCTATTCCGTCGCCGAAATAAGAAGAATTCTGAATGAGCATGGTGTGTTTGTCACCCAGCAAGCAGGAGGAACCGATTGTTACGGAATCAACCAAATATTCGGTGTCCCGCTGAATGAGGAGTTTGCTCATTGGAATATGACCACTGCAGTCCAAGAACTTCAGAACCACCAGTTTAACGTGACCTTCAGTCGGGAGGACTTTCCGCTTCAGCGTTTTTTTGATATCGGCGCTTTGGTCTATTACTAAAAAGCAATCCCTTGGCAAATCCCCGACTTTACAGTGGAGCGCTACCTGGAGCCTTTACTTCGTATTCATCATATAATTGAAAGTAAGGGATATTTCGAGGTTCTCCAGCATCGGTTTGTTTTAATTGCAGAAGCGTAGTGTTCTTTGAAGAACAATTAAGAAGGAGCCTTCCTGAGGGGGAAGGCTCCTTCTGCTGCTTCAATATTAAAATTGCTTCGTCATCAAATGCTTGGTGCAATTAAATAGTAGAGGCGCCCAATCATCTTCTTTTCTCTCTAAAACAGTTAGCGACAGATTGCCAATACGCTCGCTCAGGACACCTCGGCACACCAGCTTGTATAGCTGTGCTAAAAAGCCGCCATGACTAACCACCAGAATATTCGCATCCGGGTGCTTAAGTCTCATGTCATCAAGGAATACCAGTCCCCTTGACTGCAATTCCAGATCCGTTTCTTGACCCAGGTCCAGCAAATGCCAGTCGGTACCGAAGCGCGCCTCTCTCTCAGCGGCCGTTAATCCCTCAACCTGGCCATACCTGCGCTCGCGCAAGCGGTGGTCAGGAGGCAGCAGCGGAATATTCAACATGGAAGAAATAATCTTTGCCGTCTCTTCAGCACGGGAGAGACCACTGCTAATCGCAAAATCCCAGCGGTAAGATTCCTGCAGAAGCCGTTCTCCAAGTAACCGAGCTTGGTTACGACCTTCTTCGTTAAGCGGAATATCCGTTTGACCTTGAATTTTGCCTAAGGCATTCCAGTCTGTTAATCCATGCCGGACCAAGCCGATTTGCATGACGCCTCTCCTCCATCCTATCTCGTTTTATCTTCTAACCCGGTTTAGTCTTGCCAGGAAAAACAAAGCGAAACCGATACCCAGCAGCGATAAAATCATCCAATACTCCGGTTGAGTGGGATTCATATCGACCACAAACGGGTCAATAATGCCGCTGTTGGTTTTCGGAATTTTATAATCATCTTTAATTTTGATTCCTTGAGGTGTGTCGGCCATGCCCGTTGGCATAATCCCTGTCGTGACCGCTTCCGGTACGGAGTCGGGCTGGCTGCCCGTCACCGCAAAATAGACGACGCTGCAAACAAACAACGCCAGAAATCCTGCAATCATGAGAGTCAACCGTTTACGGAACACCCGGCTCACAGCACGGCTCTTGGAGGTTTCCTCCACCAGCCATGGGAAGTCACGATAAATGCGGTCCATCACATTGCGATTGATCTGTTCAGCGTCCAAATCCGGAATCTCATGCTCCAACTCATGAAGCATATTCTGACTATCCGTCCACATCTCATATTCTACCGCACATGACTGGCAGGTTTGAACATGCGCCATCAGCCGTTGTCGCCGCAGATCATTGTCAGGCAAATCCCAGACAGTTTCCATCAGCTCTTGGGCTTCATCGCAGGTCATCTACTCTTCATCCCTCTCATATCTTCAAAGACCGGCTCATAAAAATAAGGCTCGAGCTGGATTTTGACACTGCCGCGGGCTCTGAATAACAACGATTTGACCGAACTGACGCTTTGACCCAAAATATCTGCGATTTCCTGATAATCCAATTGATCGTACTCCCTAAGAATCAGTGCTGACCTCTGTTTCTCCGGTAAATTATTAATTGCTTCTCTAACCATATGTACTCGCTCGCTGCGAAGAATCGCTTGTTCCGGTGCCACCTCCGGCGGAGCCACAGGTACAACCCCGCTTTCCTCCAGAGGCAATGTTCCGCTGCGATGCTTCCGAAGTTCGCTCAGTACGGTATTGCGTGCAATGGTGTAAAGCCAAGTCGAGAAGGATGCATCAACCTCACGAAAAGAATGCAGACTTCGAAAAGCCTTATAAAACGTTTCCGAACATAAATCTTCAGCCATAAGCTCCATGTGCGAGCTCTTCAACATATGATAGACAAACGCCAATATTTTTCTCTGATAACGCCTCATTAATTCCGAATATAATTCCGTATTGCCTTGCTTAATTTCCTGTATTAGTTGGGAATCCGTCATATGATTTATCGTTCCTCCTTCACCCACCGGTGCCTCTTCCTTAACCCTGTGCTTACTTCAAGGCTGCAAAATCAAGGATTTGCAAAAGTACCGTCAAACCATATATAGTTACGCCTCATGATGTCTGACTATTCTATGTATATGGCAATTTCCCCAAATCTTCTACACTAGCACTCTAGCATTATAGCACATATTGGAGAAAAGTTCAGGTTTGTGCCAGTAGGTTTTCCAGAGATTGAAAAATAGGCAAAAAAAATCCGCCTTCAACATTGAAGGCGGCTGCACACTGTGCAATATTTTGGATAGGAGTGGAGACTCCTTTCCTCAAAGTGTGTTTTTTTTATATTAAGTCCCTAAGTTCTTTACTAAGTTTTAAGGCATCACTGAATCCATAATTATATGCTGTATTTAATGAAGAGTTTTTTTGAAGGAATAAGTCCTCTAATTTATTTAGATCATCTATAACATGAATTGGAACGTGTTTTCTTAACCTATTCAAAGCTTCATTAAACTGATCATAATATTCTTTATGCTCGTCCTCGCACATTCTCACAACTTCCCATATTCTTTTTTCTTTTGCTGGTTCTATCCATTCTATCAGCATAACTACCCCTCCTGAATTTCTGTGATGTTTACTGAGTTTTTTCAACATGGTACAATTTACCTCATTATGATTCACCTTTGAAAGGAGAAACAACATTTTGAAACGCGTCTCCAGAGGGAGATGCTTGCTTCCTTATCTACTCGCAGCCAGAGGTTTAAATCAAACTGACTACGCCATAAAGTCAGGGAGATCCCAAAGAATGATATCCCATTTTTGCACAAATGAGCGAATTATGCTGCCAGAAGATATGTATACTGCATCCAAGATACTCAAGTGCAAAATGGAAGATCTATACGAGTGGATAGAGCAAGACGCGGATTAGTTCCGCACCCTCTCGAGACTATTAGAACAATTTGTTCTAAACAGGTAATATATGCCTAAATTGTACTACCATACTACGCTTTTAGTCTGTCGTTTTTTGTCATAAACGGTTTGGTAATTAATTGATAATATTAACTGATTATACTTGTAGTTAATATTAACGGGATCATACGTTCTTATCAACGGTTAATTTACCTCTGCATGGATACATAATAATACGCTCATTCGTGTATAGGCGTATGTTAAATGATTTATTTAGTGGCTTTTTCGGCTGGAGATCGTCTTTAGATGATCCAAGCTTAGAATGAAGACGCTGCTCCCTAGGAGTAATCCAGTTTCCTCACAAAAAATCATATGTAATGTGGTAAAAATATCCTAGTTCTGATAGACTATGTTTGTCATAATATCTCAGAATTGGGGGAAGAACGTTTTGAAGAAGCCGCTTTATAAGAAATGGTGGTTCTGGGTACTTATTGTTATTGTGGTTGGGGTCATAGGTAATCTTGGAAATTCAGAAGAACCAAAACAAGCTGCACCGGACAAGGAAGTAGTTTCTGAGCCTGATACCAAAGCGAAAAATGTTGAACAAACTAGTGTCAAAGAAGATGTTAAAAAAGAAGAGCCAAAAGAAGAGCCGAAAGAAGAACCCAAAGAGGAACCAAAAGAAGATGATGTCCCTAGGGAACATAAATCGGCATTAATAAAAGCGGAACAGTATGCGGAAACTATGAGTATGTCAAAGGCAGGAATTTACGATCAATTGACTTCTGAATACGGAGAGAATTTTCCTAAGAAAGCTGCTCAATATGCTATCGATAACATTGAATTCGATTGGAAAGAAAATGCATTAATAAAAGCGAAACAGTATGCAGAATCTATGAATATGTCAGATGATGCTATTTACGATCAATTGATTTCTGAATACGGTGAAAAATTTACTAAGGAAGAAGCGAAATACGCGATAGATAATTTAGAATAAGATAAAAAAAGACCCTACCAGCACATAGCCGGTAGGGTCTTCAATTTTCCAAACGCTTGGGATTATTAGTACTTCGTCCAGTAGTCTATATTGCTCTTTCTCGACGTCGATTTCTCCAGCACTTCTGTCTGAATGATCTGGATTCCCTCTGTCGTTGACTTTTCCGGCCACAATATAAATCCTTGGTGCTCCAGGTAATGAAGCCCTCTCAGTAAATCCGGACGTTTCCATCCGGTCATCATCTCTAACCGTTTAAAATCAGGCATCCGGCTTTTATGTACAGGGCTTGGGTAATTTATAAGAATCCGGAGCAGCTTACGTTCACGGTCTGGTAACATACCTTACTGCCGGATCGAACATCCACATTTTTCACAATATAGGTGGATGTGTTTATTATAATTCCATACACAGCCGTAAAATTTAGTATCTTCACCACAGCGCGGACACTTCACAGCTGGCCGGTCTTCGTCATCCAGATTTCCATCGCGCTCTTCATAGTAGCCTAATATTTCGTTAAAAACGGCATCTACTCTTTGAACGAACTCTTTGGTATAAACTTTTGACAACCTTAATACCCCCTTTTGATGTATTGTAGTACGAATGTATGTTCCCGTATAATAACATAAAAAAGAAGTCCCCGCCAGTATTGAGACCAGCGGGGACTTCTTTACCGATGCCATCGGTTTACACCACGGTGTTTCCGTTAATGCTAGAAACATTTTAATACATTTGGGACATTTTGTAAACATCACTTCATTTAGTTGTAATGGTTGCGGTCTTGGTCTTGTTATCCCACCCTACTTTTGCACCCAGCGCCTCGCTTACTGCCCGGAGTGGTACATAGGTTACACCGTCCTCTAGCTTTCCATCCTT
Source organism: Paenibacillus solani (assembly GCF_001277345.1). Classification (GTDB taxonomy): domain Bacteria; phylum Bacillota; class Bacilli; order Paenibacillales; family Paenibacillaceae; genus Paenibacillus_AQ; species Paenibacillus_AQ solani. The sequence goes on along the minus strand of NZ_LIUT01000001.1, from coordinate 1,359,125 downwards.
GATCTGCTTTCCGTCAACTACGACATTCACACTATCACTCACCACCGCCGCGCCCTCCTTTTTCTTCAGCCCTAAGTATTTCGCGATCCCGTTGACATGCCCTGTAATCAACGCATCAATGACATCCTGACGTTTAAGCTTGGCCGCATCGGTTGTAACATCGATAAACAGGTTTTCGGTCAAGACTGCTGGCATCTTAGATTCACGGCACATGTGCAAGTTCGCTGCTTTCTGTCCACGATCAATTATGTTATAAGGCTTCAAAGCTGCCATAATCTCGGTATGAAGAACGTTTTGCAGGGAACGTGAAGCAGTTGAAGCGCTGGTATAACGGAAAGACTCAAAACCGCCATCTCCACCGCCTGCATTACAATGGATCGATACCAAGATATCAGCGCCTGCTTTATTTGCCGCTTCTGTCCGCTCGGACAATTCAAGGAATACATCCGTTGAACGGGACAGCAACACTTGAACGCCTTCGTAATCACGTTCCAGCTGTTTTTTAATTTCGAGCGAAAGGGTTAGAACAATATTCTTTTCTTGAAGCCCGTTGGCGCCAGCTCCTGGGTCTTTACCGCCGTGACCGCCATCGATCCAGACTTTTTTCATTTAGTGGTTCCCCCTTTCCGTGACTCTGCACGTTGAATCTTTTTATCCAGCTCCGACTTCACCCAATCGATAATCGCGTTCAAAACCGGCAATGGTAGATGGTCGCCCCAACCTGCCCGGATCGAGTTAGCCGTCATACTTTGAACCACATGATACAGTGTCCCGATTGCCAGCGCTCCAAAGATGATTCCTGGCAAGTTGAAAACGACATCCAGGAGATGCCCACCAGCTGGGAGCAACAAAATAAAAAATGTCCGTGCTATTCCATCCAGGCCGTAGCGGCTGCCATACGTATTATCGCGCTTGGCGGCGCGAACGCCGGACAACCAATCCATAATGACGAAAAAGAGCAAGGCGGTCATAATAGCTATTACGGCTTCACTATCGCCATACATAAAATCAAAAACCGGGACCAAGACGGCCCCGGCTGAGCTGAATATTGCTTTCCATTTATCCACGTAAATTCCCCCTAATTATAATGGATGCCCCCGGACCACCCAGGGGCATAAAAAATACGCCTTGCGGCGCTCCTGGTGAAACTATTCTTCGATAAGGAATTCCAGATCGCTATCAACCAGGATATCGCGTACACCCGGCTGCAAGCTTGTCGGAACCTCGCTGAACTTGGTTTTGTTCAAAATCACACGTTGAGCAAAAAACATCGCCATCATATCGCCTCCACCTCCTTTCCTGAGTATCCAATAAAGGAACCGGCGTATCACTGGTAAACCTGTGTGGCCATCTCTGCGATGACGTCTTCAATAAATTCCGTTCGTTCCGTCAATGCGCTGTTCTGCGCTTTCAGCAGAGTATTTTCCTGCTTCAATGCTTCGACCTCTACCGACAACGGCTTTTTCGGCTCTTGAGGGGTTCCTGGATCATTCGGATCACGATACTGGAATTCAAGATCATAGTGCTTTTCGCCGATTAATGTTGTAATGCCTTCAACCGGATTGGCAGATTCAACAATGTGGAATGATACACTTTCATCGAAATCTTGTGAGTATTTACCGTGGTCGAGTAGTATCCCGAGTACTGTTTCTGGTGCTTTTTCGGCCAATTTAATATATGTTTGAAAGTCTTCTTCAACCGTGGATTCACGCACTGATCCTTCCATTTCCATCCGATCAATGATTATTCCACCTGTGATACTGTCCCAATAAATTTTTCGACCTAAGTTCATCTTTGCACCTCCCTTTAAATCCCATACACTACATAAGGTATATTAGAAGCATAATAAAGTCTTGAACTGAGTGTAAAAGTAACGGAATTGCTTCCGAATTGCGCTGAAGCGATCGCCACAGAACTGGACCCACTACTTTCTTGTTCATTAGGATTATGATAATCAATTTTTGCAGCTTCACTTAGGAACCCAAAAGCATCAGCAAATATATAACCTCTTGTTGTAGCTGTATAGGTGGAGCCAATTCTTAAGTATACATGCGCCACGATTAGTACGGGTTTGAAGGCCAAATTTGTGACTTGGTACGGGTAATTGTCTACACTTTGAACGGTTAGGGACCCAGATGCTGATTTTAGCTCTGTTTTGATTTGACCGATTTTATTAGCCAATACGGTATTCGTATCATTCACGGAAGCAGCCACGCCTTTTCCAGTAATCGCATTAGCTATAGCTTGCTTCTCGGCTGTGGTCATTCGTTCCAGGAGACCAGTTATACCGAAAAACGTCTTGTCTTTCGGCAGATTACCCGCAATCAGGTTTGGCTCTCCCTTGATTGTAATCGCGCTTGTATAGCGTCCAGCTGCTTTAGTCTGGTCTGTTGTTCCAGGCGTAACAATACCGCCAGCGCCTCTATCCGGGATGGTACCAGTTATCTTGCCGTTAGGACCGTAAGCTGTTTTAGGAGATATGATATCCCCGGCCGCTGCTGTGGCGTCACTAGTGTCAATCCCGACAGGTATTGAACGAATCCCTGTATCCAACTCTGCAAACGTGGCAACCTGCCCTTGTTTGGAAACCGTCCCTTTCTTGGCGATGATGGCGGTTTCCAATCGGTTTTTACCGTCAACGCCAGATTGCTTTAAACCTTCAATTTCAGTCTCTACGCCACCCACGGCGACATCAATCGCCTCGGCTAGTGCATTAAAATCCCGAGGCACATCGTTCACCGTGTTTTCGTCAATCAATGGCAAATTTAAATTCGGCGTTGTTGCCATTACATCAGCCCCTTGTTCTTGATTTCCTTATATGTCAAACCTGTAGCCTTGATTTGCCCATAGGTCATTACTGTTGCTGTCATTTCCCCATACGTATAAAAACGGAACACGTAGTTAATGGAGAGATGCGCCGGGGCAATCTCGCGGACCATTCGCTTCAGGTCATCCACGTTGGGCGGTATGCCGTAAGTACTGGTAAATTCAATACGGATTCCGTGTTCCAGCGTTACCTCTACATCGCCATTCGAATAAGCATCAGCCACAATTTTGATCTGAGCTGCCCCGATTTTCCCTGTTCCGCGGATTTTACTTTTGATCACGCTCCGGCGCTCATCGAGCGGCTTATTTAGATCCGTCCGAATCCCTAGCTCCTTCTCGTAGATGCTGAGCGCCCAAGTAGCTGTATCAATGTTCAGCTGGGCCAAGAGCGAATTCATTTCAACTTCGAAATTGTCTAAAGAAAGGCCGATTGATCCATTAATTTCATTGGTCAACGGATCTTTACGAACAATCTTGTGGAGATTTCGATTTAGCTTATCTTTAAACAAGCGTTACCGCCCCCAATACTGCAACCTGCTTGGCTCCAACTTGAGGGTTATCGATAGCTCCATTCACCAGCAATCCGGCGTAATCTTCCACGCCTACGCTGTCGAGTATAGCCTGGCCGATATGGGCAAAAGAAACGTAGTTTAGCTGAAAGGCGATGCTTTTCAGATAAACGGATATCGAATCCCGAATGTTCTCCTGCACCTCATCCTGTGTATACCCGCCCGCCATTGTCACACTGACGGAGATATCCAAAATTAATGGATCGGCAGAGAGAACATAGCATTTCGCGCCAATAGGCGCTTCGCCTTCCCCTAGGCCAGTGCTACCCGGATCGATATGCTTTTGAACTTGATCGACCAGAACCGGGGCCGCTGGCTGCTTCTCTTGATCGATAATAATCACCTCAACCGTATTATCACCGCGCTCTACTGGAAAAACTTTGGCCCCTCCGACACCGGACACTTCTTTCGCCCATTGCAGATAGTGATAAATGTTCGCGCTCGTTGGTGGTGTCCGGACAGCAATATAATATCGTTCACGCAAGCTATCATCGGTTTCGGCCGCATATCCCCCATCGGTCGGCTTCGGATTGGTGACGGCCGTTATCCCTGGGAGCGTCACAGGCATCTGTGTAATCTGATCCGCTGGAACATTCCCAACAGGCCCGGACATAACGCTTTTCACCTGTAATGTGCCTGATCCCGTGATCATCTTCGTCTCAGCTGCTGCGAATTGCACACCAGAAGGCGTTTCAAACAAATCCCCTACGTTAACCGTGCCGTTTCCAGTCACCTGAAGCATTCCTGAGCTATATGTAGCCGGTGTACGAGTAATTCCTTTCCGTTGCTTGACGAATGCTTCCAGCAGCGCTCCTGTAAGGTTGTCCACGTCCAGCAATCTCTTAATGCCTTCCAGATCACCTTTTTGCTCCAACAGGACAATCGCCACGCTCTTGAGCATATCGTGAATCAGATACCCTTCTGACTTATCATAAGAAGGATCAATGTAACTCAATAGCTGATCAAGCAATTCGGACACCTTATCCTCATCCACTGTATCTCACCTCGCTTTCAAAACCGTCGATGATTCCCCGTCTAGTCAAAATCCTAAAAGACAAGATTGCCTTTCCTTCACCGCGCTTAACGTTCAATTCCTCAATCCCCGTCACTTCCGGATGGAGTACGATCGTTTCCGTGATTTGTCGTCCGACTTCGGATGTGATTGTTGCTAGGGGGATATCCTTCCGGCCAATAAACTTGGCGATGCCGATCCCGAATTCTGGACCGTAGACAGGGTATTTGTCCGTTTCCGTGATTAAGACCATCGACACCCATTGTTTTATCGCTTCCTCATATGAAGCTTCTACCGGCTTACCATCCTTCAGCACGTACTTTTGTTCTTTGAAGTCAAATAAAAAAACCTTACCCATGGTTGCTGCGGGTAAAGTCTCTTCAGCTTCATCAAATTCCAATTCCGGGAACACGCTTATTCACCTGCCTTGTCGAGTGCGTAATAGGTTTGCCCGTTGGGAGCCGGTACCAGGATCACATAATCCCCTTCGGTCAAGGCGGTTGGCAAGTGGTACAACCGATTGGCAATAACCAAATCTTCCGTATCTAATATAATTTCGTCTCCGAGCGATACGGATAAGCTAGGAAGTCCGGATATGACTTTGCCTAAAGAGATGCCTTGTGCCTTCGGATTATTTCGCTCTTTAAAGAGATTAGCCAGCATAACATCCCACTTATCCATCAAACCGCCTCCAATTCGACAGACACTTTGTGAATCCCATTATTCACCGTATGACTGGCCGACTTGATCAGGTATTTCCCGACAATGCCGGTCACCGGCTCATTCATATTCAAAATCCTCCCCGCTCGGATCTCATCATGCCCGATCATCTCACATGAAATGGTTTCTCCCATTTTGTTCATTTCACTGAGCGTATTCGCCGCAATATTTCGAGCCTGGGACGCATTCTTTTTATCGACCGTGACAACATCGGTCAACTGTCCATATTTCGAGATGCTTTTTGGATCCGAGGCTTCAGCGAACACTTTAGTGGATTTCTCGTCTTCGGAAACCACGATCACTTTGTTTTTCATCTCTTCTATGCTGCGCTCACGGCTCGGGTTGCTGATCGTGTCCGTCACTGGAAAAGCATAGGTATTATCACTAAGTCTGCTGATCGGATTGATCACCAAGTCAGACATTTTCTGAATCGTCAGTATTCCTTTATTCATCTCCACTCGGTATCTTTGCTTTGTCTCTTGATACACCTGTTCCAATATATCCGCGATGATATCACTGACCAGCTCTTCTTTATAGATTTTCGTAATCAGTGTAGGCATACTCGCAATCTGATGTTTGACACCGAATTTATCCAGCAGCTTAGCGATGGCCTGGGAAGCCGCTGCCTTTTTAAATTGGATCACCGTCTCATTCTTGTTTAAGTACCAAGAACGATCAAAACAGGTGAAGGATTTTCCGAATCGGCCATTCATGGCATCCGTGATCACAACATAGTAATTTAAGAATTTTCCCTCATTGAAAAGGGCGACTTGATCGCCCACTTCGATGAGATCCCATTTCTTGAAAAACTGACTATCGTTATAAGCATAATTAAAGCTTAGTTCCTCACCTAAAGCATCGATATTACTGGACCATGCTAGGCTTCCGATCAGCTGCGTGACATTCTGCTTTTTCCCGTTCTTCATCAAAAGTATCTGATGCATCACGTTACCCTCACAAACTTAAATTCTTTGACTTCCAGTGAATAGCGAATATCCCCGCTGCGGTCGGGTCCATGAACAAAATTATCGATCGTACACGGCATATTCAATAATTCGCGTTCGTCATTATCTGTAATGATTACACGCAGCGGAACCCGCTTCTCCCGCCATTTCCTAAAAAACTGAACATATGACCAGGCCATACGCTTATCCTTCGCAAAAGGATAAGGGCGTACAGGAAAGAAGGATTCAATACTGAGTGTACGCAGCCCTGGCAAACCAATCAGATTGATAGTGCCAAGATTGATCGTTTCAAATTCTTCATTGTTCCAGGGATGTTCGATATTTAGTTCTGGCGGTAAAATGGGGATTCTTCGCATTTCTTCAAAACTATTGGCTGCAAACACAATATCCGTCTTAGACACCCCCTATACATTTCCTAAAGCCAGCTGGATTCTAGGAACGACTTTATTCATGAGCCGATTGATTTCCTCTTCCTCGCCAATCAGATTGCCTTGCACGATGATATTGATACTCACACTGCCCCTGTTGCCGTTGATCATCTTCTCCGACTTATCTGCAGGGATGACCTGACTGCCGCCAGGCAGATTTACAATCTCACCGCCGCGCTCGTTGATCTGCGCTAAGCCACCTTTAAAGTAGCTTGTCCCGAGTGCGAATTTCGGGATTTTCGGGATGCTCACCCCAAATGTACCGCCGCCCATCCATTCCGGGATATCCACGCTGATTCCGTTGACCTTATCGATCAAACCATTAATCATATCGATAATGGCGTTGATCGGTGCTTTGGCATACGTTTTAATCAAGCTGAACGTTCCGCTGAAGGACTCCACGATCCCATTCCATGCCCCGTCCCAATCACCTTTAAAGACTGATTTGAGGAAGTTGATAATACCGCTAAAAATCTGCTTCGTGCTGCTCACGACCCCGCGAACCGTCTCCAGGAACTGTTGACCAAGGGGGAACGAATTTAACCAATTCCCTACGCTGCTTACCGTATTCACAATAAACGTTTTAATGCTGCCCCACACGGATTTAAGCATCCCACCCAGCTGCTGCGCCTTCAGCTTCACGGTGTCCCAATTCTTCCATAGCGCAATGCCTGCCGCCACTACGGCACCAATTACAATAGCAACCATGCCAAAAGGATTGGCTGCGGCTGCAATATTCAAAGCAATCTGCGCAACGGTCATACCTTTGGTGACGGTTGTCCATGTCTTATACAGTTGGCTAACGGTCCCCACGACTTTCTGAGCCACAATAGCTGCTGTCACACCACCAAGCACCGGAATAAGCCAATCCGCGTTATCCCTGGCCCAGCCCAGCGCCTCAGAGAAGCCGTCCATGATCTGACTCGCCTTCGTAAAGGCTGAATCAATGGCCGCTTTGATCTCCGGTGTATGATCTTTAAACCATTGACCAAACTCGCTGAGCTTCGGCAGTACCTTGTCTGCAATCGGGATGAGTACCGAGGTTTCAATTAAACGACCAATGCCCTTCAGGGCCTGTGTAGGGCTGTTATATTTGATCTTGTTGATTTCACCCATGGTGTTCTTGGTCATATCAAACTGTTTTCGGGCGGTTCCCAGGGAAGCTACCACATCTTTCTCTAGGTCTTCCCACTGAGTCCCGAACAACTCCACACCCAGCGCGGAACGATAAACCGGATCATCAATGTTCTGAAGTTCCGCAATGACGCGCTGCATGGCATCTTTACCCTGGATGGCACCGGATCGGAGATCCGCCATAATCTTTTCGCCATCCCCTAAAATGCCGGACAGGGCTATAAACGCATCTTCCCCGCCTTTACCGCCTTCCTTCAGATTTTTCACCAGCTCACTTGCGGTATCAGATGACACATGTTTTAGCAGCTCCATGTATTCGGCAGACTTGGAGCCACCATTAATTAACGCCATCGTGAAATCTTCAATGCCTTCAGGAGCAAACAAGGCCCCCAGGGCATCAGCGGTCTTATCGCTGCCATCCTGGATACGGATGTTAAATTCCTTAACTACGTCCCCGACTTTATCCAGGTTAAACGCGCCGTTCTCAAGCCCTGTCCCGAAAATATCAAACATCTCATTGGCCGAGTAGCCCAGGTTTTTGAAGTACACGCTATACTCATTTGCGGTATCCAGTAATTCATCTGACTTATTTAAGCCATTTTGCGCACCTTGGGCCAAGAGATTAAAAGATTGTTCGCTGGTAATGCCGAAGTTCTTCATCATCGTATCCGCTGCTTTCACGGACTGCGTGACATCCTCCCCGAATACATCCCGGTAACCTACCGCATAAGCTGTGGTCTTCTTCAGCTCTTCCCCGGTCTGTTTCGTTACCTGTTTAGCAATCGTCATGGAGTCGGCTAGATCCGCCCAGCCTTCACCCACGTTGTTGTTATACAAGTCCGTGAGCTGATCTTTCATGGATGCCATTTCCTCGGCGGTTGCGCCTGTGGCTGCTCTCAGGTTATCGAAGGAACTTCCATACTCTTTAATAAAGTCAACGCTACCCGAAATGCCGGCCGCAGCCAGGGTAATACCACCAATGGCTAAACCTACACCCGCAGCGGCTTTGGCTGCTGCACCAAAACTAGCCAAGGATGATTTTTTGAAGTCATCGACATGGTTATTCAAGAGCTTCATTTGCCGACCGTTTTGTTTGGTGTTATCGGATACCCGCTTGAGCTTGGATGAAAACTTGTCTCTGAGGTTTAGGACGGTGTTAATCGTTTTGGTCGCCAATGCAGGCCACCCCCTCAAACCAAAATAGGGGGGCTATTTGCCCCCCAGGAGTTGCTTATATTTGTTGGCTTCTTCTTCATAGTGAAGTTCCATCCAGGCGAAATAAACCGCCTTCTCCATCTCAGAGAGCCGCAGCAATTTCTCATGATCCTGACCCCGCAACACATAAAATCCCATCATGCGAAGATCCGGATCATGCTTGATTAGTTTTTTATTTCTTCCTGCACCTCTTCGGGTTTCGAGAACCCACCTAGCACCATGACTTTGTTGGCCACTTCCTTGATTTCAGCAACCGTAAGTAGACGGTCCACGATTTCCACATTATCAACGACTTCGTATGCTTCGAGTAGCTCCTGATTCCTAAACAGACTAACGGCGTTATAGACTAGGAACATATTGGAATATACCTGGCTTTCTAAAGTATCTTCCGCCATGTCTACTGCCTTATAAAAAATACTCCGGTTAGGAGCCGTCACCGTGATGCTGCCGTCCAAGCTTTCAATATACATATCTTCGGATCGGTTACGGGCCGCTTCCTTGTCTGCTTTCTTCGCAATCAGTGCTTCTAATGTCAGTTTTACATCTCTATCTTTGTTTGCCATCTCTAAATACCTCCTTTAAATGTGAAAGGGAAGCGCTCGGCGCTCCCCTCTTGAATTACATAGTTTCTAAGATTTCATATTCCGAGAACGTGAATGGAAGTTCTTCTTCAGCAATGGATTTCGCTTCCGTACTGGAACCAAACTCTGAGAAGATGACCCCGAGTAGTGCCACACGTTCGGACCTTCCGGTTGCCCGATTTAAGATTTTGGTCACAATCTTAATATCCGGCATGATGCCGGATTTAAATGCATCCCCCATAATCGATGCACCCCGGCTCCGCATCTTGTTGAATGTTAATGTTCCTTCACCGTTATAACCCATATATTTCTTATAGGTCCGTGAATCACCCAGGAACGTAACATCTTCAAATTCACCCGTCACTTTATATTCAATAGATTTGAAATCCGGCCAAACTTCGTTATTCACCCAAACGGCTGAATCGTTGCCGCTTACGACATGGTTCCCCATATACGGATTCATAGTGGTATTTCCCCCAATCGTTCAATTTACTGAAGCTCAACGTTAAATTTAAAATCTTCCATAGCATCGGTGATTTTGATATTGCCACTCAGATAAACATTGCTCCGGAACGTATTATTTTTGACGGTTTGTTCGTCCCAATCTTCCGCCTCAGTTTTGCCGATGGCCACCCATGCCGCCCGCTGTGCTTCCACATCCACAAACGCTTTGTTTTCAAAGGTATTGTCCAGGATGTCTTCCCCAGCCAAGGCCGAAAAGTAACTGTTAATAGCCGTGATCAATAACACCTGGTAATCATATTTGTTCTTGAACTTGCCCAGGTAATCAGTCTTAAACGTCCCGGAAATGTCTTCCCGAATCAAGTCCATCGTTTCAACAATTAGGATTTTCTTGAAGTCCTCCGACACCGTTGCGGAAAGAGTAGTCAGTGAGTTAACCCCGCGGGCCACTCGGACAATCTCTTCATCGTTGAACAGCACGAATTTCCCGGCATTGACAGCCGCTTCGACATCTGCCGGTTCTTCCACACTAATTACATCAGCAAAGGAATAATACGTGCTGGATCGGGTAAGCGGTAAGCCTGCCAAAAGCCCCAGCAGCCGGGAAACAAACTTTTCTCCGGTTACCTTACCACTTGTCGTTGTAACACTCGGATTCACGAAATTGACAACATGCTGGCAATCCGGATCAGTAACATTAAAGACGATAGCCTTAATGCTCTTACCCGCTCCTTCCTGCTCTTTGACATAGGCGGTCAAATCCAATTGTTCATCGTTGGCCCCATCAGCCAGACCAATCCAGTTATACTTGCGGCTGCCGATTCGCTCGATGGCATCACCGACCACCGCCACGCTACTTGTTGCCACAGGCACCACAATGACTTTTGCAGCTCCACCTTGAAATACGTCCTTAATATACAGCACGCTGGTTGCGGTGAACTTGGTTGCTTCAATCTGAAGCTGTGATTTGTATTCTTTCACCGCATACGTGGTATCCGTGTCATCCTTGACGATGAGGGTTACAATCCCCCTAGCGGAACGCTGTACCAGCGTAGCGGCCAGCTTTTTAAACACGATATCGATACTTGGTAATCCAATCGCCATCGCTTAATCCCTCTTTTCTATGTTTAAATGCAATTCGGTGATGTCTTCCCCGGTTTCCGTCAGGTCATATTCCAGCGTGTATAAATCAAAACTGAACTGAAGCACCCCGTCCGTCTTTGTAGCATTTAGCTCCGAAGGGAAGACCGTAAATCCTTTCATGATTTCGAAAGGCTTGATAAATCCCTGTTCTAGCTTTTCCTGCATATCCAGCAATTCGATTTGCTTGTGCTGTCGTTCGGTAGGAAAATAATAGATAACCACGGGGATACTTCGTTCCCGGCCCCAACTACCATACTGAGCACTGCGAACGTCCTCCAATTCAACAAAAAATGAGGGGGTTTGATACCCCTCACTGATGTCGTTGCTTTGGATCTCCACGTCCGGAGCGATGGCAATCAATCGTTCATTGATCGCCGTGATAATTTCTTTCAGTGTGACCATTTACCTCAGTCCTTTGTCCAGCAATTCATCCACGAATTCCAAACAGTCATTAGCGAACTCAGATTCAAAAGCCTGTTGGGCCTTCTTAAATACCCGCTTCCCGCGAACAAACCCGACCGCTCGACCGTCTTTGGTCACTTGTCGGTGACCGTCCTCGATCAGATGCGCGTGCGGCGATGAATTATACACCCGAATGGCTAGCGTATCCCCTTCATACAAGTACACCTTGCCCCGCTTAATACCTTTGATATAGGAACCTGTCCGCTTTTTGGTTTCCCGCCGTGCCGTGGATACCGTCATCCGCCGTAGCTTCGTTCCTTCGGCGCGCATAAACTGCCGGATTTCTCGCGGCATCTTCCGCGTTGCAAGGTCCAGCATTTGTGAACTGAATTCATCCAGTTCGGCTAAATTAAACCCATCGCGGCGACTCATCGAATCACTTCCTCGGCAAAGATTTCAAGCTTAGCATTCCGGAAATACGGATTCAGGATAAATTTGATATCAAACCGATGGTCCTTAAAAGTGATCCACATATCCTGCTTGATGTCTTTCCCGCTTCCATACCGGACAATGATCTTATGCGTGGTATTACTCAGCAATGTTTCAGCTTGCGCCCGCTGCAATGTCGCTGTTTGCGGAATGATTTCGGCCCATACCTCTTTGAACACGGCATCCCGGTAATCCGTCTGTTTCATCTCGTTTTGAAACTTCTCCTTGTGCCAGACGTTAATCCTCCCGCGCATCTTGCCCGCGTTCATGGCGTCACCCCGCTTTGGACACTCAGCTGGACTATGAAGTTCTGGATCACGGTCGGGATTTTAATATCCTTGTCCGTGACTTCACGGTTTTCATAGAACAATGCTACCAGCATCAGAACCACGATGTTATACAGCTCGTTATCCTGCTGATCAGGCACACCCGCGCCCCGAAGGTACTCCTTTGCACCGGCAATAAAACCGGTGATCAGAAGGTCATCTTCGTCATAATCCACCCGAAGGTAATGCTTTACATATTGAAGGTTCATGGTCCATCTCCTTCATACTCCCAATCGCTTGGGAATTTCGTTTATTCGTTCCCTGTGACATCTCCTGTTGGTGGATTCGATTCGGAAGTTTCTGAACTTCCTGTTGGGGGAACGCTGTCCTCTGATGTCGGGTTGTCCTCTGTGACCTTCCGTGAGCCTTCAGGAGCGTTTTTCACCGTGTTCTGCACATCTACCGACACTTCAACCGAAAACGGCGCCAGAACGATTCTAGCGCCGCTATGCTCGGATTCAAAACGGATCTTCTCGGACAGTTGTTCATGTTCTGTTATGCTGAGTGGGCGATTCGCTTTCCAAATGACCAGCACTTCCTCACCAACTTTAACTTCTTCCGCCTTTTCGGCGGTTATCTTCTTGCCTCGTGCCATAATGGCTCATCCCTTTCTGTAAAGAGGGCGTAGCGCCCTCTGGATTAAGTTGTTGTACCTTTTTTGACGATGACCACGCCGTTTGGATCGATCAGCTTGCCATCAGCAATCAGAATCGCTTTGTCCACCCACTCGTTTGTATCATGATCAAAATAACGGAAGAGCTGCATTTCAAGATTCGAATTAAAACCGTAGTTCTTCAGGTTGCACAGGATAGCCACCGCTTCGTCCGCAACAGCATCGTCGTAGAACGGAAGGACATCTTCCTCTACCTCAATGACTTCCTTGCCGCTAAAGCGTCCCTGCGGACCGTCTGTGATACCGTAGTTGGTACGGGCGATTGGTTGACCCTGGTCATCGGTCATCCCATCAATGTAGCCTTCATACGTTGAGGACGCCATAATGAAGGTCGCCCCTGCCTTATAGGCTAACGGCAGCTTGGCCAACACTTTCTTCTTCCAACCTTCCCACGAGGTGAATTCCGCATCGGTCAACGTGACAATTTGCGCAGCCGGTACCCGGGTATCGTTCAGAATGCCTTTGGCCTTTCCGTTCCCATCCCCGCGAACAACGGCCAAATCAATGGCCTTAATCATGGCTTCCACAATAAGCTCTGTAATCGTGGCTTCAAACCCTTCCAGCGTCGTGGTGTCCGCTAGCAGCGAAATGGCCACCTTACATTCGAGGCCGTAGTAATTAAAGGATACCTTCGTATTGAAATGTACCCCATAGAGTAGACACCTAAAAAAGGTCTATCCTACGGGGTACTTTTCTATATACTTAAGAAAATAA
>NZ_LIUT01000001.1:1213682-1344967 GCF_001277345.1 Paenibacillus solani | reverse complement strand
TCCTGTACAGTACAGAAACCATCTTCTTCAGAGTGCCTAACCTTTTTTCAATTGTTCTTTACACGGGGTACATTTCATATTAGCCGTAACCTTTTGTTTGTCCGAGGACGCAGTTTCCCCGATCCAATGGGCTACCGGCTTAAGCGTGGCGATTGGAACGTCAACGCCGCCTTTAATGTTGAGCTGGCGCACCCGCTTGAAGATTTGTCCATATACCTTCAGTTGTCGGACAACTTCACTTAGGATCGTCGTCGGAATGACAGCGGACACATCGGCCGTTGTTGTCGTAGCATTGGCCCGAAGTTCCGGCGTGATTTCTCCAGTCTTGGCAAACTTCATGAAGGCACTGCGGTATTCTACCGAGCTGTACGGGTCCGCAGGCTGCTCCGACCGCTGATGCTGTTGCATTCCGTATGAGCTGAGTACTTGAGCTTGCGCGGAACCTCCCGGCGCTGGAACTTGGCTTCTGCCTTCAGCTGGCGGCGTGCTTCCTCCTGCTGGTTCCTCCGGAAGCTTGTCCAGTTCGCTGCGGATCTCGCTAATCTCCCCGTTAATGCCATCCAGTTCAGTGTTAATGCTCCGCAGCTCTTCAATCGTTGTGGCCTTATCAGCCTGAATCCCCAGATCTTTCTTGCGCGCTTCTTTCTGTCCCAGCAGTTTCTCCAAAAATTTTCTCATCGTTCATCAACCTTTCAAGAGTATTTGACTTCGTAGGCGTAACATTTCAAGCTCGTTGTTCGAACTCGCCAGTTCGGACCGCGCACTCTCCAGTGCGGCGCGGGCACTTTCCAGTGCCTGCTCGTCACGAGCGTTTATATCAGTTCCGGCATAGGCAGGAAAGGATACCGCAGATACTTCAATGACGCGGGCAATATCAAGGATTCGGCGAACCGGCATATCCGTGTCCAGCCCTTCCCACTTCTGATCCCGGATGAAAAAAATAAAGGACATGCCGTTAACGTCCTGCCTTGCGATGGACGAATGCAATGCCCTTGCCTCGGTATTATTTTCGATGTCCAGATTTCCCCGGACGAGCAGACCCGTGTCATCCACACTCAGCTGCAGGGTCGAATTCGCATTGTTATTACGGCTTCTAGCTAGTGGTATGCTTTGTAAATTGTGATTCACCGTAAGCACCACGTCTCTGAAATCCGTTTTTGAGAATGCCGTTCGTTCAATGATTTCCTCGTACCATCCACCAATGACGGTTTTTTGATCAAACACGGCAGCATGTCCCTGAATGACCCCGCTCTCCTGCTCGGCCCTTAAATCCGGAAATGTGAAGGAACGCTTTTCCCTGGTCATCAGATCCGGAAGATTAGTCTTGCTCATTGTCTTCCACCGCCTTTCCCTTGTTCATGTTTGATATCTGGTATTGGTTGATCAGTGTAACATCAATATAGTTCAGGGATTGTGTCCGGCGCTCACCACCCTTCACGGGCGGATACCCAAGCAGCTTCAGCTTCTGGTTATCACTGAGCAGGCCCTGTTCGCCGGTCACTTTGATCAAATTCAGCTTGGCCCCGGTGCTGAGATAGTTCATATCCCGGTGATACCAAATGATCTCATTGCCTACATCCAGCTCCCGCTCTGTGAACAGGACCTTCGAGAACTTTTGGCCAAGATAAATGACCAGCGGCTCGAGCGCTTTTTCATAAAACGCCTGATACTGGTCATCGTTGAATTCGCCGGTGATGATCGGCAAGGATACTCCGAACCAATTCAGCACACTTTGCTGAAGGAATGCTAGAGTATCCTTATCTATGAATTTGACATCCCCCTTAATCGGGATGTATTCCCCTTTTAAGTCAACCGGCAATATCCCGCTTTCACCTGAAGCGATCAGGCGTTCAAATCTTGCACGCTCCGCCCGGCTGGCATCATCGTCCATCATGGTTGACACTTTGAGCACCGCCTGAACAGCTGCATTAATCTTGGCCGCTCTTGATAACCCTTGGGATAGTGTATGATTCGTTTCGAGCACCTTCAGCAATGCGGCGTTATCCGGCTGGCCGTTCATCCCGCCGCCCATCATCTCGTTCACCGAGAATTTCTTACGCAGATGGATTACGTCCGCATATGGGAACATGAAATTTGTTCCGTTCGGGAAATAGAAGCGAATCAGCATAACGCCTTGCGGGTCCTGAAGAAATTCGACTCGGCTTGGATTGATAGGATAGAAGGCGCGGTATGTCCGCTTCTCGATGCCGCTGCTGGAATCCGAATCAAAGATCGGTATGATAAAGGCGTTGTAATTCATGAACAGCAGCCAGATCGTTTTTTCGATAAATTCACTGGTTGTCATCAGCGGATTCGGACCAAACTTCAGCAACCGGTTAATGTTGCCCTTCGGGATATGCTGTTCATCATCCCCATGGCGGATATGCCGCGGTTGAAGCTTGCTCATCTCTGTTGCAATCACGTTGATGCAGTTCTGAACGATATCGGATGCATAGATATCTGTCCCGAATTGGCTAAAGATCGGCAGCCCACCGCTCATCATACGCATGGTCTTCGCGTCTTTTCGCTGACTGGCCCAGCCTCGAAGCACGTCCAATAACGACATGGTATTCCTCCTTTCCTTAGAATTAAGCGGACAGCCGCAGAAAATCGCTTCGGTTATCCAAGTACACCCGATAACAGATGATCAGCGTCACAGCGCCGTCGATCTTTTTATCTTCCTTACCTTGAATTTTGACTGGCATTTGTTCCAGCTTCGAATTGACGGCAATGGACGTATTTTCCAAACACCATCGATCCAGGCTGTCATCGTTGTAATAAATCAGATCACTTCGAAGATCCGCTTCGACCAATCGCATAGGTTCCGACATCGGCCCCCAATCTTGCTTCACACTTACCGTGTCGAACCCGAGGTCTTCCATTTCCTTCGCCCAATAGACGGCGGACCATTTGTCATATCCAATTTTTAAGAATCGAATGCCGTACTCTTTGACGAGCTTGACGAACCACGCTGTTACATGGCTGAAATCATTCTCGTTCCCGTCGCTGATCGTAATGCGGCCTTGTCGAACCCATTCCTTGTATTTGTCCTCATCCTCTTTGGACAGGTTCAGCAGCTTCGTTCGTGGTATAAAGTATTGGGAAACCGTGTACTTCTTCCCATCCTTAATAAACAAGGCTCTTGCACATGCCAAGTCGCCTGACTTGGATAAGTCAACGCCGCCGATGGCGACACGCCCGCGCATTTCTTCCAGTTGAAACGTCTCGTCTTTGCTGTTCCGAATTTCTTCAGCCAACAACCACGCCGCCGCATTGTTGGATTTGATATTGAAATCTTTAGACAACATAAAAACCCGCTCGGCTTTGTCCTTCTGCGCCTTGCGGATTTGGTCTTTGATGTATTTGACTTTCTTGATACTGCCCAAACTTGGATTGGACTTCTGCCAGGACTTCGGGTCCTGCCATACTTCCTGTTCGCTGTCCTGTGTGTACAGCCAGGCCAGCAGCGTGGCGTCCTCCTGTTCGCCCTCCAGGACTCCCCTCGCATACTTCAATTCCTGATCGAGATAACCGTCATTGACAAACCCCTCGGTCGTAATGTTGATAAACCATGGCTCGTCCTTGGTGGACTGTGATTGGTCAATGGATTTGGCAATGACGTTCGTTTTCATCTCATGGGATTCATCCAGGATCGCGCCATCGATGTTGCGCCCTTCCTTGTTTCGGGTCTTGTCCGAAATTTTGAAGATCCGGCTGCGGTTCTTTTGATTGTAAATCCCCTTCAGGTTCTTATGCGTCCGTTTGCCTTTCGGATCGAACTGCTCCCGCATGTTGTTGATCTCACCAAAGATTAAATCCGCTTGGCTGTCGTCATTCGAGGAACACACGATATCATTGCCGCCGGTTCCGACCATTAGTTCCGTTAAACACAGCGCCGCGCACAGTGTTGATTTCCCATTTTTCCGAGCGATCAGAAGAATGGCTTTCTTAAATCTGCGCAGCTTCGGCTTCGGCGGATATTCCTCGTAATATCGAAAGTATCCTTCGTCTGACCACTTGAATGAATAAAAAACCTCAATGAACGCTTTCTCCCACAACTCCAATAAAAACGGCTTTCCGTAAAACGGGCTTTTCGTGTGGCGACAAAACGTCTCGATGAACTCGATCCGGAAATGCGCATCTGAAGTATCGTAAATGTAATCCGGGTTTTCCAGATCGGCGACCAGGTTATTCAGCAGTTGCGTTAATTCCTGACCCGCAATAATCTCGCCACGATCAATGGCGCATTTGTATTGCAGTAGGTAGTTAGTCGCCCTGACGTTCACGCAGGAACTTATCGAATTCGTCATCGTCTTCGATCACGTCCTTCATCAGTACCCCATTCAGCGTTTTTACAATAACAGAATAAGAATTGACGTTCTTCAAATACTGCTTGGCCGCTTCGACGGTCCGCTGAAGCCGGGGATTCGTCGGATGGAATTCCACCATGCCGGTCTCTGCCATCCGGCTGCGCAGCTCCGAATTTTCTGCTTTCAGAAAAGCCGCATCTTGAATAAGGCCGTCAACCAGCTCCGCCTTTTCCGGGTCCACTTTACTGAAAATTTCCCGAAGCTTCGCTTCTTCTCGTTTGTAAACTTCAATTTTGGCAGAAATTCGAACCACCTCTCCGATTTTCAAAATTTTGACCTTGTGCGAAAAAAGGGTTCCCTATACGGTCCTGGACGGACCTCCATTTTTTTGTTACCGGGGGGGCTTAGATTTCAGAGATTAATTTTTAATGCGTTAGACGTTCGTTCAAGTACTTCGCGAACAATCTCGTCAGCCTCATCGGTTCCCTTGCTCATCTCAACAGTGACATTAATATCTGAATCGAAATCAGGTGAATGATCATCTATTCCTAAATCCTTTTCAATGCTGTCACACACTTCATTCAATCTTTCGTCGATATCTTTTTCCCAGCTAGCAAGCATATAAGATTTGCCTTCCTTCAGACGGATCAGCCTATCCAGATATTCCATCTTTGCATGTATGTTTGCTCTTGGTTTGTCGAACAACGGAGCAATCAGTTTAGCCTTACCATCCCGCAATTCATCCACCAGGATTGGTTTAGCAGACTTCCTTTTCCACTTAAACATCGTGAGTCCTCCCTTTATCCAAGTGCGCAGTAAGCAGCCATCTTTCTTCTGGCTTGAAATCGCCAAGCAATCTGTCCTCACTGTCAACCCGAAGGCCGTCCTTCAATTGCCTTGTTGGATATCCGCAATATGCGTATGTCCATTCTCTTCTACGCAATCCGTTATCCTGGGCAATCTGTTCAGCTTCTGCAAGATTGGTAGCGGCAATGATGTATCTTTGAAAACCATTAGCATTCATTGATAGCTCACCTCATTCGTTACAATCAGTAGAAACAATAACAAAGGGTCCCCGAACACCTGCACTGAACTGTTCAGCTGCACGTAATGCATCCCGGATTCTTTCTACAGGAGAAAGATCGGTTAATCTCCCTGAAGAGAATAAGCTCCCTTTTGCAATCTCTGACCCACAGCCCACAGCGTCATAGACAGCTGCCGGTCTTCCGACCTGGAAATCATTTTCGATCATAAATAGTTCTCCGCGGTAACCAACTAAAAATGTACCGCCTGATTCTTCACCGCTATCATTCCTAGAATAGCCCCCGTCTTTCAAACACCGACGAACAGCTTCCACGAACTCAGTCACCATATATTCATAGGTGTCCAGTTCAGGTTTGTGATACGGTATATCAAGTTTATATCGCAGGAGTTGTCCCATCCGGAATGAGGAAGTGAACCCCATAATGAACTCGCCTTTCCTAAACGCCTTCTCGTCTGCTCGGATCGTTAAGCTTAATCCTGCAACACCGGCACTATCTCCACCGATATAAACCTTGCCATCATCGACAAGACCAACTATGCATGTCAAACTATTTCACCTCACGGTTGATATTGTTCAAAATAAAAAGCCGCTCATTGAGCGACTTAATTAATCCCTATAAACGTTTCCCCGTCCTCTGTTATCTGGTGTATCGATTCAACATCCACGTAAAATGCATCATACTCCACACGGACCGTAAGATTTTCATCAAACCGGCTTAGCTTCTCGATCAATTCTTTAATAGTCAATCCACTCAGCTCCTTTGCCTGATTATCTCATCACGGTTGATATTGTTCAAACCACTTATCGATGTAGCCACGCCATTCATCCCGGCGATGCTTCCGGTCCTCGTCCACTTCAAGGCGCGCCAGGCATTCCTCGCGACTCACATCACAGAAGATTAGCTCTGCCCCTAAGTCATCGGTCAGACGTTCACGCTTCCGCTTGTCCGCATACCCACCGATCACCCAAGCGCTACGCCACTTACCATAGCGCGTCTTGATGTTGTCGATCAGCATGTTATGAATGCCTCTCACATTAAATAACAGCCCGTCAGGCTTGTCATAGTTCGGAAGCATGGACACCGCAGCATACAGCCTATCCATATCCACGATCAAATCCCCTCGTGTCATGTGCTGCTGAACATAATCCTCGTGTCCTGCCAGCGGCGGACCGTAAACAACATAGACACCCTTTTCTTTTTGATAGCCGAACCGGCCGTGAATCTCGTTATGGCATTCATGGTGAACCACCAGGATATTCTCAGGATTCAGGGAGATGTTTACGTCATGGACGTTCTCAGGAGTCAATTCGATAATATGGTGAAGGGTTAGCTCGCTGGACTTAATCACATATTTTCCACAGTGTTCACAGCGCATCCCGTTGTCTCTAATCGCTCGTTCATTGATCACAACCAGACGGAACTTTTGCCACGCTTCACTAGCATAGAAGCTTTTCAGGATCGCATATCTAGCCATATCACCACGCCTCCGACTTAAGCTTATTCACTTCAAGCTGCATCCGCTCTACCTTCAGCTGTAGTTCCTCGGTGGTCAGCTCATTGCGGTCAAACTGATCAAGCATTGTCACGCAACGCATCTTCCTACCCTGAATGGCCGTGAGCGCGCTATGTATTTGAAGCATTCGCTCAAGCTTCTGCGGCTCTTTCGTCTTCTCTTCCACAATCTGCTTTTGCACAGTCTTAACCGGCTTAAACTGCGGAACACCATTCACAAAGTGAAGTGTCTCCGCACCTTCTGCCTCTGGATCGTCCTCTTCATAGAACTGATACTTCCGTTCAATGCTGATCCGATCATGCCCCGCCTCAATCTCATTCATGTTTTTCATCAACATGAACTCCCGATACTCTAGCAGCGCAATTTCATTAACAAGTATCTGTCGCGGATCGGTTTCCATCTGCATGAGCTTCAGTTTATGTTCGGCTGCAATCTGGCTCATCCACATGGATTCATACATGCCATGCTTCCAGCCATTCTTATTCCCCGGTGGAGCGCCACCGCCTTTATTTCCTACAGCATTGGTATTTCCCGGCTGCCCTCCGCGCTTACGTCTCGGCCTAGCCTCCCAAGCATCCTCATGCTTCCACTTTCGAACGAGGGATGCGGATACCTCCAAGCGCTTGGCAATATCAACAAGCGGCATCGTTCGATTGCTTTTTTCCCACAAACTAAATGCCTTGTCTCGTTTTTCACTGCGTCCTCTACTCACCTCATCACCACCACCTCCGAACGGTATTCGAGTTTGGACAGTACACTTTTAACAGTTGTTTCCAAACGTTACTTCAGTGAGCTAAAGGTCGTCGTCTCTTTTCTTCTAAATACTGGTTTTTGAGTGAAACATAATGGTAATACTGTTGCACTCGTTTTAGGCAAAAAAAATTGCGTTTCTTCATATATGGATCTCTCCATCATGAAGTCACTGCAACGAACGCGGAATTATGTTGCACTGAAATTAGCGAAGAGCCATGATAGCCCGGTCCATCATATCCTGTGTAAGCCCGATATAGTCCAAAGTTTCCCTCGGATCACTATGACCGAACATATCCATTAGTAACGCTAGATTCTCTGGATTCTGCATATATAACCGATAGGCCCATGTCTTTCTCAATGTGTGACAACCTATTTCCTTTAGACCGAATTCCCTGGCTGCATCATTCAGAAAACGATAGGCAGTTGTTCGGTCAATCGGCTGGTTTTTCATGCGGCTTATCTTCTTCCGCTGCCTGCTGGCAAACAGGAAATCCGATCCCTTCATACCGGATATGTACTCATCCAGATCACTTCGAATACTTGGATGGATAATGAACCGTTTAGCATGTTTGTTCTTTTGCTCGATCAAGCTAACATGAGAGCCGCGAACCTCGTCAACCCGAAGTTTACATAAATCGGATACCCGTAGTCCGCTGTAGATCCCAATACAAAAGAACAAATAGTTGCGCATACTCCGCAGCAGGAAGTATTCCTTCATCCCGTCTATGATTCGTTCATCACGAATCGGCTGTACTTTCTTCATACCACCACCTCAATGATTACATGAGCAAAAGAAATGCCGCCCCCGAAGGGACGGCTATGAAAAAAAGGTTGTGAAACTGTTGTCAGTTGGCCTTGATAGGATTCGAACCTATCCATTCCATTAGGCCATAATAATAAGCGGTGATCTTACCCGCCTTCCCCGCATCCATACCGCCGCAACTGAGCGCTCCGGCTTCCCCCTATGACAGCAGGGCAACCATTCAGCATGATCGAGTCCTACCGGGATAACGGGCAGTAGGCACACCGGAGAGTTTGAATTCCTCTCTATGTGCCTACTTTATAATTGATCAACCGTCACTTTGGCGTCATAACACCGTCAATCCAGCGTCATTTCACCGTCAGTTTACCGTCACTTTTTCCAATGATTCCGCATAGTTTAAGATGTTCCGCGATAGTGTCCACCCCAACACCGATACGGCGGTCAATAGTCTTCTCGCTTCTCCCTCGCTTCGCCCAAAAAGTGTCGATCGTGCCAGAGTACTTAACTCCTTTAATGTACCTATGTTCGAAAATCTTTCTGACTTCATCATCTATAATCAAACCGACAGCAACATTTATTTCATCTACGACCGGACCACCTTCATTTAATACTTTCCGCTGCTCGGGAGTAAGGCTTTCGGGATCTCTCCGTCTCACGTCCTTAACCTGCCTGGAAAGCTTCGGGTAATCACTCAACAGTTTTTTCACAATCTTGCGCTCGGATTCCGTCACGCTTGGAAATATCTCCATCTGCATCACCGCAGCCCCCATAGTTGGCTCCTTTCTTTCATATTTATGCTTTGGCCTCTCCCAACGCATGTTGAGCGAACGTTTCAGCTTTGGACCATCGAATTTGACCTTCGCTTCCTTTACGATCAATCGGTATATAGCCGGTAGTTAATATTCCTTCTTTAACTTCTATCTTTTCAAGACGGCGTAACAATCCATTACGATATACGTATGTTCGGCCAGTCTTTAATTTATCGATTCTCATGTCATGCCTCCTTGATTTCTTCCCTCTTAGACACCCAAGCAAAACCGAATCCTTTTCGGATTGGATCTTCAATTACGTAAGCCACTCCTTTTGGAACGTAGATGCCTGGTTCTACTCGTAATACTCCAAATCTGGTATCAATCGTTTGATTTTGAGAAATCGGAGCTGATGGGCAAACCACCAGCTTCAAGTTCTCTATCCTGCTACCCTTACGAATCACCCGACTTAACGCATCATCGACCATTTGAGCTGCTTTCGGGATAAGTGTACTCATTTCGCTTTTTCTGACATTCGTCCAAGCAGGCCAGTGACTGCATTTAAAAATCTTTCATGTTCATCAGGGGCTGTTGTTTTAATTTCATATAATGCTCCGAGCAGATTATCAAAATCCTTGACTACTGTTTCGAAAATCACAGCGAACTTTGCCATTGCCTTGTTTTCATTTCGCTTCACTTGTTCGCGCAGCTGGGCCAACTCTTTCTCTACATCTTCCGGAACCTTTTCAATAATTTCGGGTGCCGGGATATCAATCGGCTTGGCCTTGAGCTGTTTTTCAAGCTCTTTGATTTTCTTCTTATTGTCCACTAGCTCGGATTCTTTTTGATTCAGTTTGGTCTGGATCTTGTTAATCTGCTCGACATCTCCGGTTTTTTGAGCTGCTTCCAGATCAGCCTTGTAACGTTCGGCAAGCTCATAGTTCATACCGTTCTGCTGTTGCATTTCAGACAGGCTGATTTTAAGTTTTTCAAGTTCCAATCGTTCATACTCGGTTTGTTCATTAGCTTTTTTCAGTTGCTTTTCTAGTTCCTTTTTTTCTTTAATCAGGGTCTGCAGCTCTCTCGTTGACAGATCGCCTACCTTGTTCTCTTCCGCGAAAATTTCACGTTCTTCGGCCGGAATGGAGAGTAACGCGACCGCTTGCGTGTAACTCAAATTCGCAAACGCTTGGGAATTCTCATACTCTTCGGACAATCGCATGAAGTTGTTTGCCGTTGACTGACTATAATTCACATTGTCCTGGAGCCAGCCTTCCCATTCACCGTGGGGAACCAGTTCTTTGGCTTCCTTTAACTTCTTGCCGATATCGATAGCGGATTGGAGCATGTACTTCCTTGCTTGTTCGTCGACTGATCTTATTTCAACGGCAATTACATCCGGTGTACGGGTCAATACCAACGTTTCTTGAACTGGCACAATTTTGCTCTGAACCTCTTCCTTTTTCTTACGAGTTGTCATTTCGCAACAGCTTCCTTCCTTTTTTCAGTTAGTTTATGGCTCTTGAATTTCTGGACAAATCGCTTCACTTCATCCGTCATTGCTGAATTCTTGAATCCCCTTGTTTGTGTAATCTCGTTTTTCTTTATTTCCATGGTGTAGTAGGGGCATTCAGGCTTATCTTTTAAGCGAATGAACAGGATCGTTGTTTTTCCTCTGGCATGATCATCAGCGTATCGGGCAACACAATGATTCAGCGTCTTTCCTTCTTTGATAATTTCATCTGCATTACCAGGAGGCCGTATGATGAATCTCTGATCTTCAAACGCATATTTTTGAAGAGCCTCCGCCCGTTTTATCATCTTCATTCTGGCAATTTCATCTATTTTGGTTTTGACGAGACTCATTGTTCTTTGATGTTCCTCGTGCAAGTTTTTCGGATATAGAATCAAGTCGTGTGCCAAATCTAATTCAAGCGTCTCACAATCTCGGATATAGTCACGCCAGGCGATCAGCAAGCCAGAACAAGTTCTATACGTTTCACAGTTTCTTATTTGCTTCCCCATATAGTTCATTGCCTTACGTAAGGAACTGTATTTAAGAACAACATTTAGTTCGTTTAACACATCGCCTACCGATTTAGTGAAAAAGGACTTTATCTCCTGTAATGTCGGTGGCGCGCTGTCTTTTCGAGACATCTGAAATAAACGTAATTGCATTGGATTTAAGCCTTTCATGCCTTTGAGGACCAAGTTTAAATCCTGTTTGCTTAGTCTCAGAACTTCATGGAACTGTTTTGCTCTCCAGTTGATACAGCTATATGTTTTTTGATCGAATAATTTAGCACTCACAAAATATTTAAAACCCACTTTCGTTAAAATCTCTACGACTGGATATTTGCTATACAGTGCAAAGAATTTAATATAATCCGGTTGGGGTTGCTCGTGCTGATCCCATGTGCTGTACTGGAACGGTGTACCTTGGATTGCTTCCTTGATGCTGTCTATCGAACACCGACTATTAGAGCATGAGGACTGCGCCCACAAAGAATGAACAGACTGTGCTTCCTTCCAACCACCCCACCACTCATACATGGTTGCTCTACCTGGGTTATCTGATTCAAATAGATACCGGGCTACGGCCACATATTTCGTTTCGACTTTCGTGTAATCTCCAGAATAGTTCCGATATACTCTAAACGCTTGTGCGATGATTGCTGAATCTGGATTAATCTTCGATTTCTCATAGTAGACAACGAATCCATGATCGGATAAATACTTCCGGCTCATGCCGTGGTTTTTGATTTTACATTTAGATCGACAGTGCGGGCATTCTGTGCTGTTGTTATGCTTCAAGTCGCCTGTAGTACGAAAACGATTGTTACAATGTGTGCAGTAACCATACTGGACCCTGGCTACTCTACGGATGAAAATATACCGGCTATCCCGCAAAACCGTTTCTGTTACGTAATCCTTGATTTCCTGGCTTATCGATTTTGGAAAGTGTTTGTTACACTCCTTGTATGCTTGGTTCATAGCGGCGCTCACCTCACAAGAAATCGTCAAGCTTCACATCGAATCGTGAAACTTGAGGTTGTCCATTGATCCCAAAGTAATTCAAAACGATTGCATATCCTTCTTCATCCGTTAACATGGCCATACCGTTTGATTGCTTCTTCATGGCCTCTTTCTTCATCGCTTCCAAGCTCTTCGCAATGGTCTTACCTTCCGCTAGGATCTGCTCCGCACTGTCTGAATGGGCTTGTACATGCTGTATTAAAAAGTTACCGATGACCTGGATATAGGGGTTCCTTTTGCTGCTCGTGATTTCGTCTTGCAGCTTCTTCACTGCTTGTTCCATCTCACTTCACCCTTTCGATTTATCTCTTACTCCATCGCCTCTCCGGCGTTTCAGCACTCGTAATTCCAATTCGTTGACTTTGCTCATGTCGATCTGCTCAATGAACCTGGGCCACATCGGCACATAGCGGTAACTGCTGAGTTCTCTGGAGCAATATACATAAGCAGCAGGCTTTTCCTTTTTACCTACTGGACAACCAAGCTGAGAGCAGCGTGTAAACGGTAATAGTATGTCAGCGACAGGTTCAGGTGCGCCGACCCATTTCCCTTCCCAAACCCAATCTCCGTTGATTTCAATCTGACGTGGGATGAGACAAGGCATCCGGGAGGCTTGCGCCTGGGCTTTGTTTAACCAGAGCCTACGCATCCGGTTTACCCGACATCTGACGTGCAAACTCCATCATTTCGGCCATTTCCTCATCTGACACATGATGGCCGTCTGTTACGCTAGGTACGACATCAATTTTGGTTTTTTCAGACGTACCTGAGTATTTTTTGCCTTGCTTCGGCCGACGCATTTCTAATACCAGTTTTGGGAATTGGTCACGGAACTTAGAAGCACTGAGAACATTGGATTTCCAAAACGAATCAGTTACTACCCAATCCATGACTTTACGAATTAGATTTTTGTCTTCCTGCTTGTCCACTTCAACAAGCAACCTAAAATCATTGGCCCAAGTCTGTAAATTGGTTTTAGCAGTGAGATGCATCAATCCTTCAGCTTTAGCCATTTCATCAACTTTTGTCTTGAAGTAACTGGCCATTTTGTAATATGGATTATCCTCATCGTATTTGGGTTTTTCCTTGGAACCCTTCCCCTTTTTAGGATCATGAGAAGGGGCGTCCCCTGAAGGCGGTAACGACTCAGGGGGTAATTCTTTTTTCTCTATTTCTTTACTTTCCTTTACTTTACTTTCCTTTACTTTACTTTGTGGTATTTGTGCTGACGGGTTGTTACATTTATCAGGGTTAATGTAAACATTAACTATGTTTCCGTCTGCATTAACTATGGTGATATCATGAGATACCTTTTTACATTCTTCTGCTGGGTCGATCAGCAGGTAATCATCTATGATGGTGATGGACTTCCGGCGCTTAGCAGCTTCAATAAAACGCTTTTGAAAACCCTTGGATGTTAGTACGCCTTCTGCATCAAACACTTTTTGATTGAAGAAACCCCATTTAATGCAATCATTTACGATTTCTTTTACTCGGTTAATGTCAACATTAACCCTGTTACTGAATACATAATGTTCACGTTCAGTCCATGGATAGAAGTAACCCTTACGGTATACTTCTCCCATGAGCTTCACGATGACACCAAGCCCTTCCATTCCGAACTTGGCCAGGGGAACAATCAGTTTATCGTCCTGGTCAAAATCGATATCTAACGGGAAATAGTCCAGGCTCTCCTTTAATGGACGGGCCATCACCTCTCTCCCCTTTCTGCATCACTATTCAAATGACTTAATTTTGTGGTATAATCGAACAAACAAATTTTTTAAAAAGCTTCGACTTAGATCACGTTTCCCAGACGTGATCTTTGTTCATTTTTAGGTATTCTGTTGCACGATTCCGGTTCTTCTACCGGATCAATGCGCAACAATGTTCCTTTGAGCGCCCTGATTCTTTGA
The DNA here is from genome assembly GCF_001277345.1 of Paenibacillus solani. Lineage (GTDB taxonomy): Bacteria > Bacillota > Bacilli > Paenibacillales > Paenibacillaceae > Paenibacillus_AQ > Paenibacillus_AQ solani. The sequence goes on along the minus strand of NZ_LIUT01000001.1, from coordinate 1,330,881 downwards.
TCTAGGGAAATCATCAACTTAAGATCGTTAGCGGAATGGGCCTCCATGAACCTACGGTATAGAGAATTTAGTTCTTTCCTGATCGAACGGCGCTCCTTGTCCCGCTGAGCAAATACATCTCTCATGCTTGTCCCTCCTTTCTTCGAAGTTCAGATTCTAATCTGAATATTTCACTATCAATAAATTCAGAACCAGCATTGTACAATAGGTGTGCGTTCTGTTTAATCCTCAAAAGTTCATTAAGTCGTATCCTTGCCGCACACCTTTGCATCAATCTTTCAGGAGTCATACACTGTCCCCCAAACTATCCAGTTTTTTTTCTCTTCTCCGCCTCTGCTTTAAGTTGCTCCATACGAATTCTGATACCTTTTGCAAGTATTTTCACGAATTCTCTTTCATAGGGTTCAAGAGTGCGTTTTGACATTTCATGCCCTCCTTCTCAAAGTAACTAAAAATCTCATTTTCCAGCTGTTCGATTTCATCATTCAGGAAGGATGGATCTATACCCATACTTCTCAAGTTTCCAAGGACATCCTTAAGGCTGTTCATGTTGCCCTCCTTCATTGTCCGGACGCTATTGCCTTAAGCACTTCATCCGGGATTATTTCTTTGTACTTTGCCAATGTTAATTTCTCGTATGTTAGGGAAGTAACTGAAGAAAGTACAACCGCCAATGCCTTATTCACTTCATCAGAAGGCGGTGGCATTAAACCTCTGGATATCTTGCTTAAATACGAACGCGAAATTGCTTTGTTATGAACTTTGCATTGTTCGACTATATGAGAATAAGACCAACCACTTTCCTTTACGGCACTGCGTAACAATTCGGAATAATTCAAAAAATCACACCTCCTTTCCGATCGTTTACTAATCGGTGAACGATTCGTTAAGTAAATAGTAAACGGTAATATCGTTTCAGTCAATAGTTAAAAATAAATCATGGTGTTGACTTTTTACTGAAACAAAAATACAATTAGTATCAAATGAAAGGAGTGTCTCAATTGAATTACTATGAGTTGCTGCGAAGTTATATAAAGGAATCTGGATTATCTCTTTCTGTGATATCCGAAAAGCTTGAACAATATGGCTATAAAGTTAGTAAGGGGTACATCAGTCAATTGCAGAATGGTAAAACGGAGAATCCAGCAACCGAGGAATTGAATAGAGCACTCGCAGCAGTAACAGGCGGAGACGTTGAACAATTACTCACTGCCGCACTGATTGAAAAGGCACCAATTGAAATTAAAGAGAAAATAACAAAACTGAGTATGTTAAAGGAATTGAGACAAGACCTAAATAAAGCTCTAATTATTGAAGAAACCCCCGCTCAATATATTGCTGAGAGTCTTGTAAAGGTTCCTGTTCTTGGTTCGATCGCAGCCGGTCAACCAATAGATAGGATTGAATTGATTGAGGATATTGAATACATAAACAAGTCTGTTGTTCGTGGTAATGAAGCTTTTTGTCTTCGCGTTAAAGGCGATAGTATGATCGGGGATAACATTGCTGAAGGTGATATTGTCGTATGTATCAAACAGAAAGAAGTCTCTTCCACTGATATTGCGGTTGTTGCTATCGAAGGAGAAACGGCCACGGTGAAACGAATTAAATGCGAAGGCTCCATTTGTATCCTGATGCCTTCTAATCCAAGATTGCAGCCAACGATTGTTGATTCTTCAAAAGTAGAGATCATTGGAAAAGTTGTTGAGTTGCGTAGAAGATTTTAATTCACTGTAGGAGAGTGGCACATATGGATTTACATTATATTGGTGTCAATAGTCGAGGCCGCAAAGAATGGGCGGAACGTGAACTCGCAGCTCCATACCGTCCAGAAGGATTGGTTATGGAAGAATGGAAAGTTGAGCAATACAGACCATTTGTAGAAGGTATACGCGCTTGTATTGGACGTGATCTAACCAAAGATGAACTTAGTACGATTGCTTGGTTGTCTGGTTACGAACAAAGCACGATTGACAGTATCATGAGCCTTATTACATCTGCCAATCTTCATAGGAAAGATAGCTTATCAAAAGTTGAAAAGTGAATGTAATTTTCAACCATTCTTCAATCAGCTTCTCCACTGGAAAGGAGGTGAAAAATTAAAATGGTTGTTAGACAAAAAGAAGCCGAGGTTATTGAAGCTGTCGGATATATCCGCCAAAGTGATGAACGACAGGACAAAGAGGACATTTCTGAGCAAACTCAGTTGAGGAAAATCGAAGCGTTTTGTGATTTTAACGGATTCAAATTGGTCAAAGTATTTAAAGATATCGACTATTCAGGATTCCGCATAAAATATACTAAACGACCTGGACTGATGGAAGCATTGGAGTACGTTGAAAATAGGCCTGCGGTTAAGAAATTCGTATTCTTTAACCTGTCCCGACTTACTCGCTTGAGGAAGGATTTCCAGGCTATACACGAAACATTAAAGACGTTAAGTATCGACATTTGTTCTGCATCTGAGGCTGTGGATTTTAGTACAGCAAACGGCCGCTTTGTTGCAGGTATCTTGGTGGATATGAACGAGTATTATAGTGATAGCTTGAGCGATACAATGAATGAAACTAAAAAAACCAACGCCGAAAAAGGACGTTGGAACGGTGGACCGGCTCCGTATGGTTTGGTAAAAAATAAAGATGGTTACGGATTTGTTGAAGATTTTGACGTTAGCTATTATATTCGCAAAGGGTTCCAGATGGCTAAAGAAGGAAAGGGTCCTTATCTAATTGCAAGATGGTTCAATAGTCAAAACTTCAAAACAAAAACGGGAAAAGAATGGTCGCCTCGGGGAGTGCGATACATGCTGACCAATCCTACCTATGCCGCTATGCAACGATGGAAAGATAAATATTACCCTTTACTTGTATGTCCGGAGTTAGTCACATGGGATGATTTCCAATACATCCAATCAACATTGTTCGGAAACGACAATGTTTGGAAAGGGAAACAACGGCAATTGCTATCGTCAATCATGATCTGTCCTTTATGTGGGTCAAGAATGCACTCAAGGTATTTTAACAATAGGTCAAATCGAAAATATGTATGTAGCCGTAAGATCCAAACCGGAGATTGTAAGAGTCCCAACATCGATCAAGCTTCCCTAAACACCGCTGTAATTAACCTCATAGGCAAGATTGCGGAAGAAAAATTTGAACCAGATCATATATTGCCTGAGCTTGGAGATACCGAAGACAAAGGTCTAAATTCGATCCGTAAACTTCAGGATGAATTATCAAATATCGAGCGAGCAGAACAACAAGTATTTGACGATTATTATTTGCACAAAAAATTAAATGATGATCAATATAACAATATTATTAGGCGGTACGAAAAACGGAAGCAGGAAATACACAAGCTTCTGGACAAAATTCCTTTGCCGGTATCCAGATCCTTTGGGGATTATGACGATGCACTCAAAGATTTTGCAGAAGCCATTGAAGTTCTCGATGATGATGACAAAAGGAGATCCGTGGAACTCTTAGTCGAGAAGATCGTACCCGGCGCGCCAACGCTGGTACATTTCAAATGGGGAGAAGTTAAACAAATTGTACCCACAGAAACAAAGAAATACAAGTCTAAGCTGATCATCTACTAAAAAAAATAGACCGCGAAAATCGCGGCCCGTTGCCCATTTTAGAGCAACACACTTTTAGGATAGGAGTGGAGAGAAACCATACTGTACTTTTATTATATGTATACGTTTACATTCTGTCAATACTGAAAACGCATTTATTTCCGGTTATTTTAAACAACCGGAAATGATCACTGGTACACCGAGTGTCCTTTTGATAAGAGCAGCTCTTTTGCCCGCTCCTGTTCCACTTCATTACGGAAGGATAACCTCATCACACCAGGCACATCTTCCCGACTCTCGATAATTTGCATATTACTGAGGTTGATGCTGTTCGTTCCCAAATCGGTTGCAATGCGGCCGATGATACCCGGATGGTCAGGCACATCGAGATACAGATCATACTGAGACACAATCATACCTTTCCGCCTCTCAGGAAGGACGCTTCGGAATTCACCCGCTCTGCGGAAAGCTTCTTCAATGGCGGGACCGTCCTTTTCCTCCAGCATGTTCATAAATTGCTGGATGCCCTCATTCCAGTCACGGAGTAATGGCAGCATGACATTGCGATTATTTAATAGAATATCGCGCCAAACAATGGGATCACTGGAAGCAATCCGGGTGATATCCCGAAAGCCACCTGCAGCAAGTGTACGATACAACGGATTATCGTCATTGTATGCACTTATTTGATTCACCAAGGCAACTGCGATCACATGGGGCAGGTGACTGATCGCTCCCACAATCTCATCATGCAGCCCCGGTTCAACCTGCACGATATGCGCACGGGTATGAGACAAGAGCTCAATAAGGATGTCGAGCTTCTCTTGAGGGATTTGTCCTGGTGGAGTAAGTACATAATAGGCATTCTCGAACAATACCGTTGAAGCGGCTCCTACGCCGGACCGCTCTGAGCCGGCCATCGGGTGTCCCCCGATAAAATAAGCATCCTGAAGGGCTAGCCTGGACGCGCACTCCGCGATGCTCGCTTTGGTACTGCCCACATCCGTAATGATACAGCCCGGTTTTAACGATATTTCGCTTAACCGTTTCATATACAACTCAAGGCTGCCTACCGGCACGCACAAAAATATGACGTCTGCATTCTGTGCTGCTTCTTCTACCGAGAGCGTCACCTTATCTACGACACCCTTGGCAGTCACCTGGTCGGCATACTCTTGGGTATGGGCATAACCGGTAACGGTTATGCCTGGTTTTCCTTTGAAGCATAAAGCTAATGAACCGCCGATTAAACCGACGCCGAATATTGAAATTTGCATTGTCATATTCTCTCTCTCACTCGTTTCAAGCTGCGTTTATTGTTGCATCATTAGATTAGACTGGTGCGTTTACTTCGTTGAGCACTTGTTTCAATGCTCCAATAAAAGCTTTGTTCTGTTCTTCTGAGCCAACCGTGACGCGAATATAGTTCGGATACACTGCAAATCCCGGACGCACGATAATACCTTTTCTAAGTAAGGAATTAAATACTTCAGTACCCGGTTTTTTTACATCTACCATAATAAAGTTCCCGTTCGCCGGGAAATAAGACAGACCCAGACGATCAAACTCCTGCTGAATATAAGTGATTCCTTCGGCATTCAACCGTCGGCATGTCGCTATAAATTCCTGATCTTTGAGAGCTGCCATTGCAGCTACTTGTGCAAGACGCCCGGTATTAAACGGCTCACGCACCCGGTTAATCAAGGAGATCACCTCTTGCTGGCCTATGCCATAACCAATGCGAAGGGCAGCCAATCCATAAATTTTAGAGAAAGTGCGCAGGATCACCAGGTTCGGATAACGTTCCATTAGCTTGATGCTGTCCGGATATGCTGCATCCGTTACATATTCATAATAAGCTTCATCAAGTACAACCATCGTACGGGCAGGAACTTCATCGAGGAAGGACACCAGTTCACTCTCCGAAACGATTGTACCCGTTGGATTATTCGGATTACATACCCATATGATTTTGGTTTTGTCCGTAACAGCTTTCGCCATAGCGGGCAGATCATGTTTACCGTCAACAAGCGGTACTTCGATGCTTACAGCACCTTCAATGTCCGCGTTGGTTTTATATACCGAGAAGGTCTGATCCGCCATGATGGTCTCATCCCCCGGCTCCAGAAACGCACGGATAATCAAAGCGATAATCTCGTCAGATCCGCAGCCAAAAATAATCTGGCTTCGCTCGATTTCAAGCTTCTCGGCAAGAGCCGCTGTTAACTCCGCTGCACTGCCATCCGGATACAGACTGAGCGCTCCCAATTCGGCGGTAATCGCTTCGGTTGCCTGCGGAGAGCATCCATACGGGTTCTCGTTTGAGGCCAATTTAATGACTACATCCAGACCTAATTCCTTTTTGACTTCCTCAATCGGCTTTCCGGGTTGATAAACAGGAAGATTAACGATTTGCGCTTTCGGTTTCATTTAATATTCGCCTCACCTTTCTATACTGCCATACACAAGCACTATCCTATTAATTGTGCCACAAACTCTCTAATTTGCAAAAGCCCCTGCTGACGAGTATCTTCCTTCTCAAGCAAAGGAATATTGGACTCGACCTGGCGCACGATCGCGCTGCCGACAACCACGCCATCACAGATTTTCGAGAATCTGGCTACTTGTTCCTGAGATGAGATGCCAAAGCCGATCACGATGGGCACCTTGCTGTATCGTTTCACCGTTTCCAGGAAGTTATCTACGCCAGAATAAAAATCGGTGCGTTCCCCTGTCACGCCAAGCGAAGATACACAGTAGACAAGGCCAGTTGCTTCCGAAACAATGCTGGCAATCCGCTCATGAGAAGTAGGAGCCACCAGCGGAATCAAGTGTATTCCTGCTGTATGAGCAAGGGATCTGATCTGTTCGCATTCTTCCAGCGGGAGATCGGGAATAATCAAGCCGCTGATATCATGTCTCACTACTTCCTCGAAGAATGTATCGAGTCCGGTCTGCAGAACCGGATTATAATAAGTGAACAGAATGAACGGCAATTGACTTCCTCTATCCCTAGCCAACCGTGCGGTTTCCATCGCTGTACGGATCGTCACTTTGTTCTTCAGCGCACGTTCGGAGGCACGCTGGATGACTGGGCCATCCGCAAGCGGGTCAGAATAAGGAACGCCGAGTTCAATAATGTCAGCTCCGGCACTTTCAAGCTCTAGAATAATATCCACTGTTGTTCTTATATCGGGATCTCCTACAGTCAGATAGGGCATCATTGCGGTCTTGTTTTGCTGTTTTAGAGACGCAAAGGTCTGATCAATGCGATTCATTCCGTCTTCCCTCCCGTGTAAGCCATGATGGACTCCACGTCCTTGTCACCGCGGCCGGATAAATTAATCACGACGATATCGTTCTCCGTCCATTCAGAAGCCATCTTTACCGCTTGTGCCACAGCATGTGCGGATTCCAATGCTGGGATAATACCTTCTGTACGGCAAAGCAGCTGCAAGGCATCCAGTGCTTCTTGGTCTGTTATAGGTACATACTTGACTCGTTCAATATCTTTTAAATAGGAGTGCTCCGGACCTACACCGGGATAATCGAGACCGGCCGAAATGGAGTGTGCCTCTTGTACTTGTCCGAACTCATCCTGCAGCAAATAACTCATTGATCCCTGGAATACACCTTGGGTCCCCTTCGACATCGTAGCCGCATGAAAATCGGTATCGACTCCTTTGCCGGCTGCTTCGACGCCAATCAAACCGACTTCCTTATCTTCAAGAAACGGATAGAACATACCGATCGCATTACTCCCGCCCCCGATCGGTGCAAGAATCGTGTTTGGAAGGCGGCCTTCCATCTCCAGAATTTGCTTGCGAGTCTCATCACCGATAATGCGCTGAAAGTTGCGCACCATCATCGGATACGGATGCGGCCCTACGGCTGAGCCTAGTACATAGAAGGTATCCTCGACGTTACTGACCCAGTATCGCAGCGCTTCATTACCAGCATCCTTCAGCGTGCGGCTTCCGGATGTGACTGGAATGACTTCAGCACCAAGCATTTTCATACGAAAAACGTTCAATTGCTGGCGCTTGGTATCTTCCTCGCCCATGAATACTTTGCATTCTAGTCCCAGCAAAGCAGCTACAGTTGCTGTAGCGACACCATGCTGCCCTGCACCCGTTTCGGCTATAACCTTGCCTTTGCCCATGCGCTTGGCCAATACTCCTTGGGCGATGGCGTTGTTGATTTTATGCGCACCCGTATGGTTCAAATCCTCACGCTTGAGATATATTTTAGCCTTGCCAAGATGCTGACTGAGGCGCTCAGCATAATATAGCGGTGTTTCCCGTCCGGAATACTGTTTCAGTAAATAGGCAATCTCCTCTTTAAAAGCAGGATCCTCCGAAAAACGGTTATATTCTTGTTCAAGCTCTATTAAAGCGTTCATCAGTGTTTCCGGTACAAACCGGCCTCCAAACACTCCGAAGCGTCCATTACGGTCAGGAAGTTGTGTCATATCCCCTTCACCCTTTCTACGAATTCTGTCACTTTGTTTATATCCTTCACGCCTGGCGCACTCTCCACGCCGCTGGATACATCCACGCCGTATGGGGCGTATTGGTCCATTAGTTGCGTTACATTGTCAGAATCAAGTCCGCCGGCTACGAATAAGGGAATTCCCTGCTGCTTAGCCCACTGCTGGTAAGGTGGGATCAAATCCCAGGCAAACGTTCTGCCTGACCCACCGCCATAAACCGGATCGTAGGTATCGATTAATAGTCCATCAATACAGCCCGCATACGATTGCAGTGCTGACAGGCGTTCCATTTCCGGGCGTTCGCTCTCGATCGATACCGCTTTAAATACGGAAACCGGGAAGCGCTCCTTCACTTCCCGGCAAAATTGCGGAGATTCCTGTCCATGCAGCTGCACGACATCGAGTTTCGCTTCTTGCAAGAGCACTTCCAGCTCCTCCAAATCAGGGTTAACAAAGACGCCGACAGCGGAGGGAATCTTGTCAATTTCCCACTCCTGCAATACTTGCAGCATCCCCGCAGCCTGCTGCGGGGATACCTGCCGCCGACTCTTAGCAAACACAAATCCGATATAATCCACAGGTAAGTTTATCATCGATTTTAGCACTTCAACGCTTTGAAGTCCACATATTTTTAGAGCTGTAGTCATCATCTTTGTGTCCCCTCTTTATTCTGTATCCACGGTGATCGGCAAGGGTCCCATTAGATCATTCACTGCCCGGAAAACATCTTGCTGGCGCATAAAATGCTCTCCTACCAGAACACCGTGTGCCCCCACATAATGCAGATATGAAATATCCGCAGGCCCCGTAATCCCGCTCTCACTGATCAAAGTAACTCCTTGTGGAACTTGCGCCGCAATGTCGGCGGTTGTTTGCAGCGATGTTTCGAACGTCCGCAGATTACGATTATTGATCCCGATCAGCTGTGCTGTCCCCAAACCTAGGACGGAATCCAGTTCCGCTTGATCATGGACTTCAATCAGGCAATCCAGACCGATTGAACCGGCGATGTCCATAAACTCTGCAATTCGCTTGGGCTCTAATATGCTTGCGATCAAAAGTACCGCATCTGCACCTAACAGACGAGCTTCATAAATTTGAATCGGATCGATAATGAAATCTTTGCGCAGCAATGGAATGCTGACTGCAGCTCTTACGGACTTCAAATATTCTCCGCTGCCTTGGAAATAGTCCTTATCTGTCAACACCGATAGACAATCGGCATCGGCTGCTTCATAAGCTTTGGCGATCATGACCGGATCAAAGTCAGGCCGGATCAATCCTTTTGATGGGGAAGCTTTCTTCACCTCAGCAATTAATCCCATGCTCCGTTTTCGTCCCGTGGACAAAGCCTTTTCAAAACCGAGAGTCGGAGGTAAATCCGCTATCTGCCTCTCTGCCTCCGAAATGCTCAATGTTTCTCGGAGCTCGGCAACCTCTTTATGCTTCGTTTCTACAATGCGATCAAGATACATAACTCATTTCCCCCGTTCTTGAGATCAACTGCTCCAGCTTGGACTGCGCCAGCCCTGAATCGATGGCCTCTGTTGCCCGCTGCACACCCTCGGCCAAACTATCCGCAAGCCCCGAAACATAAATGCAGGCGCCTGCATTAGCGAGGACGATATCCCGATATGCACTGCGCTCACCGCGCAGTACGGATCCAATGATTGCTGCGTTTTCTTTGGCATCGCCGCCCAAAATATCACTCATCGGATGAACCGACAAACCTAATTCGTGAGGATGAATATCATATGTTCTGACTTCTCCGCCGCGCAGCTCGGATACCCGCGTCGGTGCTGAAATACTGATCTCATCCAAACCGTCATGACTGGTTACCACCATGGCTCGTTTCAAACCCAGTTCTTTAAGCACCTGTGCGATGGTTTCCGTTTTATTTATATCGTATATCCCCAGCATCTGACGATCAGCTCCCGCCGGATTGGTCAGAGGACCCAGCATATTAAATACTGTTCGAACCCCAAGCTCTTTGCGCGGTGCAGCCGCGTGCTTCATAGACGGGTGATAGATCTGTGCAAACAAGAAACAAATCCCGATATCCTCCAAACAAGCCGTTGCCTGTTCTGCTGTCAGATGGATATTCACACCCAGCGCTTCCAGCACATCGGCGCTTCCCGCTCTGCCCGATGCGGAGCGATTGCCATGTTTGGCTACTCTAACCGAAACAGAGGAGGAGATAATAGCAGACACGGTCGAAATGTTAAACTTGTGAATACCAGAGCCTCCGGTTCCGCAAGTATCCAGCAGCCTGTTCCGCTCGGTAACGACACGCCCGCCAGCGCCTCTCATGGCTTCAGCGAATCCGGTAATTTCTTCAACCGTTTCTCCCTTCATTCTCAGGGCTGTAAGCAGCGCACCGATTTGTGAGTGAGTAGCCTGACCTTCCATAATGGACTGCATAACCCCACGGGATTCATCGCGGCTTAGGTCTTGACCACTAACAAGCTTTGAAAGACTGGATTGCATCGTTTCCATTGTGTTGTTCATAAGGTTCTCCTCCTTCAGTTAAGGTGTATATTGATACAGATAATCTTGATTTATTAAGTCATTTCCCTGCGTGCTGGATGGAAACATCGCTTCCGCGACGCGAATCGCCTTCAGCATCCCTTTGGCTTTATTCACGGTTTCCTCATACTCCATCTCCGGCACCGAATCCCATACGATGCCTGCTCCTGCCTGCACATAAGCTTTTCCTTGACGAAAAACAATGGTGCGGATCGTGATACAGGAATCCATATTGCCGCCGAAACCTAGATAACCGATCGCTCCAGCATATGTGCCTCTGGCTTCCCGCTCCAGCTCCGCAATAATCTCCATCGCCCGGAGCTTTGGAGCTCCGGATACAGTTCCTGCAGGCAGACAGGACAGCATCGCATCAAAGAAATCTTTATTCTCGCTCAGTTGTCCCGAAACGCTGGATACCACATGCATGACATGAGAATATTTTTCAATCTCCATGAACGTCTCGCACTTCACGGTGCCAAACTCTGACACGCGGCCCAAATCATTGCGGCCCAGATCTACCAGCATAAGATGCTCAGCGCGCTCTTTCTCGTCCTTAAGCAGCTCTTCAGCCAGCGCCTTGTCTTCAGCTTCATCCCGCCCTCTTGGCCTTGTGCCTGCAATCGGCCTTGTTTCAAGCCTGCGTCCATCCACCTTTACCAAGGCTTCAGGCGATGTGCCAACGATGATGTCGTCATCCATTTTGAGATAATACATATAGGGTGAAGGATTTAGCGTTCTCAGCACCCGATATACGTGAAGCGGCGAAACATCGGTTTCAATATGGAAGCGCTGGGACGCAACCACCTGAAAGATGTCGCCCGCACGAATATACTCCTTCGCTTTTTGCACATTCTCGATATACTTTTCTTTGGTCATATTGGATTGAATGTCACCCATGTCAACATCAGCAGGAATGCTGCGGGAGTTCACGTTTTCTCTTGGTCCCTGCTCCTGCAGCTGCTCGGCGCAAGCTTCCAAAGTACGGCATACGTCCATATAGCTTTGGCGGATCGTGTCATCCGAATCTCCAGGCTTTACATGAACATTACCGACCAACAAGATCTGCTGTTTAACATGGTCAAAGACGATCACTTGGTCGCAAAACATGAACCTGATATCATCCATGCCGAGATCATCTATGGCATGCGCTGGAAGTTTTTCGTAATATTGGAGAAGGTCATATCCAAAAAATCCGATAGCTCCTCCGGTAAACGGAGGCATCTCTTTCAACTGCGGGCTGCGGTATGTTCGCAGCAGTGCCTTCAACTCTTCAAGGGGGGATCCCTCCAGCAGGGATTTTTCACCCTTCATTTCAATTTCGATTTTTCCTTTTTTGCCTCTTATCATTAAGAAGGGATCGGTTCCGATGAATGAATACCGCGCCCACTGCACGCCGCCCTCTACACTTTCAAGTAAAAATGCCCGCTCCCGCTCCGCATACCGTTGAAAAATGCGAATCGGAGTTTCCATATCGGCTAACAGTCTGATCGCTACCGGAATCAGGTTGTAATCACCTGCCATTGCCACCACTTGCTCCATTGATGGATTCGCCATGTCAATCCCTCCTTAATGAATGTATACAACAAAAAAACCTCTACCGAAGTAGAGGTTAACGTTAGAATAAGTCTATGGAAAAAGAGCACGGTTAAGATTCTCCCATCATATCCATTGATAAACTACAGCGGCTGTTGTTCAACTCCAAGTACAAGACGTGCTTGTAAACTTGATATGAACATGCTGTACTATTCATCAAAAAATCTGATTGGTTCCTTACCCGATTATGTTATGATCTAAAATGCCTCAGCTCTTCTCAACTCAACTCATCTATAAAACCTAAACTCTACTCAGCTATTCTGATACTCACTATACAGGATGATACCATATTATTGCAACCCTAAAAATGCAAACATCAGGATTTGGAGCCTGATAAATCCGGACGAAGCCGCTTGGCCTCGTTCAAATATACATGCTTGATCTCGCTCTGGCTTTTTTCGGTGTTGACCTGCACCATAAAACGGATACAGCGCGGCAGACTGCCTTGAACCGGTATTTCAACCGAACACATCAAAGGGACGAGATCCCAGCCATCCAGCTGGCGTATCGCTTTGGCTGGGAATGTTGCATCCAGATCCTGCGTCATCGTTATCCATATATTGCTGATATATTCCGGCTCGAGCTCGTTGCGTCTCACCATCTCTTCAAGCAATCGCAGCGTTTCCTGCACAATCTCCTGCTCATCGTTGCGAGTGACAGTTGTTGCCCCTCGAATTCCCCGATTCATCATGTACTATTCCTCTCCCTTCAACTGTTCAACCACCGATCGAACAGCTTCAACAGGCACATCCTTTACGATGCTGACCGAACCGATAGCATCTGGCACAATAAATACCATTTGCCCTTCGGCAAACTTTTTATCGTGCTGCATGGCGTCCATTATACCCTCAACCGGGACATCATCCGGCAACGTTACCGGCAGATTCATCGCTCTCAGCATACTAACCGTTTCATCGTATAAATCCGAATTTCTGCCCAGCATTTCAGCCAGACGTGCGGAACCCGCCATTCCTATTGCAATCGCTTCGCCATGGAGAAAGCGTCCGTAACCTCCGACGGCTTCGATCGCATGGCCAATCGTATGGCCCAAATTAAGGATGGCACGCAGACCGCCTTCCCTCTCATCTTGGGATACAACCTTGGCTTTAATGGCGCAGCCCCGCTCAAGACCATAAATCAATGTATCCGGCTGAAGATTTAGCAGCTTCTGTCCATTCTCCCGGCACCAATAAGCAAAATCACGATCCAGGATCAATCCGTGCTTCACCATTTCCGCAAGTCCTGAAGAAACCTCTCGCGGAGGCAGTGACTTCAGCGTATTCACATCGTAGACAACCATGACCGGCTGATGAAATGCGCCAATCATATTTTTCGCTAACGGATGATTGACCGCTACCTTGCCACCTACGCTGCTGTCATGAGCCAGGATCGTGGTGGGTATCTGAACAAACGTCACGCCGCGCATATAGGTTGCCGCTACGAAACCAGCCAAGTCACCCACAACGCCTCCACCCAGCGCGAATACAGCGGAGCTGCGATCCAGCTTGCCGTTAATGGCTGTGGTCATTACCTCTTCATAGACCTGAAGCGATTTGGAGGATTCTCCCGAGGGAACGATATGCGTAATTACGGTATAACCCTGTGATTTCAACCGTTCTACCGCTAATGATAAATAATGCGGTGCCACTTGATCATCCGTCACGATCAGATGCGGACTTTTCCGGGTAATTCCATGCTTCTCGCTGAGTTCGCCGAGAGTGTCCAGAATTCCGGCTCCAATATAGATTGGGTAGGAACGTTCCCCCAAATCAACCTGAAGTGTTCTCATATTAATAGTTCTCCAGCTGTTTCAGGTAATTCTGATAGTTGGCATGAATTTCTTCCATGGAATCACCACCGAATTTCTCAAGAAATGCCTTGGCGACCTCCCAGGTTACTACATGCTCCATGACAACACTCGCTGCCGGAACCGCACAAGCATCCGAACGTTCAACTTGAGCCGTGAAAGCTTCCTTCGTATCGATATCCACGCTTTGAAGCGGTTTATAGAGCGTAGGTATTGGCTTCATCACCCCGCGGATAACGATTGGCATACCATTCGTCATACCGCCTTCAAATCCGCCCAGACGGTTCGTTGCCCGGTAGTACCCGCGCTCTTCACTGTACATAATTTCATCATGAACCTGAGAGCCTCTCAGTTCCCCTGCCTCAAACCCGATTCCTACCTCGACGCCCTTAAATGCGTTAATTGACATCACACCTTGTGCAATGCGTCCATCCAGCTTGCGGTCGTATTGAACATGGCTTCCTAATCCAACAGGCAGTCCTTCAATGATACACTCTACAACGCCACCGATGGAGTCGCCTTCTTTCTTGATCTCGTCTATGTAAGCTTCCATCTTCTTCTCGGTTTCTTCATCCACTACCCGAACCGAGGAAGCTTCCGTCCGCTCGATCAGCTCATCGATTGGCAGATTGTGTGCAGGTGCTTCGATCTCTCCAATCCGAATAACCTGACCAGCAACTTTGACGCCAAATTGTGCCAGGAACTGTCTGGCAATTGCACCAACCGCTACGCGAACCGTCGTTTCACGCGCACTGGAGCGTTCCAGCACATTGCGCAAATCCTTCAGATTGTACTTCAACCCGCCGTTCAAATCGGCATGTCCCGGTCTTGGGCGATGCACTCTTCTCTTCGCCTCGTCATTGCCCTCGATTGGCTCCACGTTCATGATGTTCTGCCAATGCTTCCAGTCGTTATTCTGCACAACGAGTGCAATCGGTGCGCCAGTCGTATATCCATGCCGCACTCCTCCCAGAATTTGAGCGGTATCCTTTTCGATTTGCATGCGGCGTCCCCGCCCATAGCCCTTCTGTCTCCGATGCAACTGAAAATTCAGCGCTTCGAAATCAAGCTCCAAATTACTTGGAAGTCCTTCGATTATGGTTGTCAACTGAGGACCATGTGTTTCCCCAGCAGTAAGAAAACGTAAACTCATGCTGCTTTTCCCCCTTTAGGCTTTTAAGCGTTAAACCGCTAAACTCCGTAAATATCTTCTGCTCATTATAGTATAGGTCAAACGCTTTGACAAGAATATGCTAGACGAGCAAAAGCGCTTCTCATCCTCAGGATTGAAAAGCGCTTTATGACTCATACAGCCCTATTTATTGAATTTTCCGGTAGAAAAAGGTTTCGTTACTCTCCAAACCATATTGTCCCGGATTAAAGATTTGCTCGGTACTGCCAACGAACAGGAAGCCGCCAGGCTTCAGGCTGGCCGCAAATTTCTGATACAGCTTGTGCTTCGCACCTTCGGTGAAATAGATCATCACATTTCGGCACACTATCAGATCATAACCGCTTTCAAATCGGTCCGTCAGCAGATTCTGCTTATGAAAAGTAACTTCCTTCTTCAAGTTGTCATTGAAGCGGTAAACAGATCCCTCTTCCTGAAAATAACGGGCGGCCACTTCAGGAGGGACATCCTTTAAGGACCTCTCAACATACAGGCCTTCTTTCGCTTTATGTAACGCGCCGTCATCAATATCCGTCGCCACGATGCGAGAACGGTTGAGCATCCTATTCTCGGCCAGAATCATGGCAAGCGTATAAGGCTCTTCACCCGTAGAGCAGGCAGCGCTCCATATTTTGAGCACCCCAGGGTTCTGCGCGGACAGCATCGGCAAAATTTTATCGCGAAGAACCTCCCACCGGTTCGGATTGCGCCAAAACTCCGAGACATTGATCGTCATTCGGTCTAAAAACTCATGGAACAGCGGCTTGTCCTTCATCATGGCATCATAAAAGGCCGAAAAAGTTTCATAACCCTTCTTTATTCGCAGCGTGGTGAGCCTTCGCTTCATTTGCGCTTCTTTATAATCCGCCAGATTGATCCCCGTGCTTCGTTCGATGCTGCGAACAAAGCCGATATAATCCGGATCCTCCAGCACAGGTTCATGTTCCGTCATCGTATCATCCTGTTAATCATAGTATTCGCTTTCCCGGATTACAGCCAAGGGGACAGCGTTTTGTTATATACAACCAATTCTTTCTCTTCAAAAAAATTAGCTATCTCGCGCTGGGCACTTTCCGGGGAATCCGATCCATGAATTAGATTATGCGGCGTGTGCGCCGAAAAATCCCCACGAATCGTTCCTGGCAAGGCATCCTTCACATTCGTTTTGCCGATGACCTGGCGGGATAGCGCGATGATGTCATCTCCCTCCCAAACCATGGCAAACACCGGTCCGGATGTTATAAATCCAACCAGATTATCAAAAAAATCCTTACCATCATGCTCTGCGTAATGACGCTTCGCCTGCTCGTCCGAAATCTGCATAAACTTGCCTGCTACCAGCTTGAACCCTTTATCCTCCAAACGACCAACAATTCGGCCAATAAGTCCACGCTGCACACCATCTGGTTTAACCATCAAAAAAGTACGTTCCATAGGCCCATCACTCCATCCTAGGTAATTGAACAAACATATCGTGCTTTAGGTGATGTTACATGTTTGTACCCGTATTTTAACAGATAGCAACCTCATGAGTAAGGCTAATATGAGCGCTTGGTAATAAAATTTGCAATATCTCTAAGCTGTTTTTTCGTCTTGATGTCAGGCAAAGTATCCAATGCAGCCAATGCTTTATGGATATACCGATCAGCCAATGCTTCGGATCTCGGTACACCTTCACTTGAGGTTACGAGCCTTACGGCTTCAGACACATCACACTGGCCATTCAGGGCGCGGATTCGATCCAGCTCCTGCAGCAGCTGCTCTTTGCGCTTGCTGTCTTCTAGCGCAAATATAACAGGCAGCGTAATATTCCCCTGTCTCATATCGCTGCCCGGCGGCTTGCCGATCTGTTTCTCGGTGCCGCACAGATCCAGAAGATCGTCCTGAATCTGAAATGCCATCCCGACATTATACCCGAACCGGTACAGGCTGCTCGCCACTTTACGATCAGCATCGGCAGCCAGCGCTCCAAGCTGGCAGCTGATGGCAATTAATAACGATGTCTTACGACGGATGCGAAGAAGGTATCTTCTGACGTTTTGATCCGTGTTAAAGAAATCTCGAATCTGTTCCATTTCGCCGATGGACATTTCTACCATGGCTTTGGCCAAAATCTGATGAATCTCGGGCTGCTTCAGACGGGTCGTCAGCTCTAAAGCCTGGCCATAGATATAATCTCCTGTATACATGGCAATTCGGTTGTCCCATTTAGCCTTCACTGTTGGCTTTCCCCGCCGGGTGTCGGCATCATCAATTACGTCATCGTGAACGAGTGAGGCGCTGTGAATGAGTTCGAGCGGCACGGCCACATACTTTAGCTTATCAATGTCATAATTCCCGAACTTGCCCCCCATCAGCACAAATACGGGACGGAGTCGTTTGCCGCCTGCTCTAAGCAGATGCAATGAAGTCTCCGTCAATTCAGGACTGTCACCTTCGACACTAAGGTAGAGCTCCTTCTCGATAACATCCATATCTTTTTTTAATGTTCCGAATATGTCAAATCGTTTCATCTTTTCACCCGTCTGCTTAAATTCTCATTCCCTAATTACCGGTACCGGCCACTACTTGTGACGATCCGCAGGCCAAGTTCATATGCGAACTTGAAGTATAAGCGTAACCCTTCCTGTTGTCGTTCGTCAACGTTATCAAGTATCGGCAGCTCTAGTCACCCCATCTGGTGTACAATTGGTGATCGATACGCAGGCTGTCAAGCACCTTGCCGACCAGAAAATTAACAATATCATCAATCGTTTTGGGTTTATGATAAAACGCAGGCATTGCTGGAATGATTTTGACCCCAAGCTTGGATAACGTCAGCATATTCTCTAAATGAATCGCATGAAGCGGCGTTTCTCTCGGAACAAGCACGAGCGGACGGCCTTCTTTCATCATGACGTCGGCAGCACGTCCCATCAGATTATCGGAAGCTCCGTGTGCGACAGAAGATAACGTACCCATGGAGCACGGCATGATGATCATTCCTTCAACCAGGAAGGACCCGCTGGCAATCGTGGCACCGATGTCGGTTATGGGGTGATAGATTATCCGCCCCTCATATCCGCCGAATTTCTCGGCCAGCATCTCTTCGCGGCTAGTGACCTGAAAGCCCATTTCTTCCTTCAATACACGCCAGCCCGCATTGGTAATAATCAAATGCACATCGAAGCCCAGCGAGAGCAAGCTCTCGGTAAGGCGAACACCGTAGATGCTTCCGCTGGCCCCGGTTATACCGACAACCCAGCTTTTTTTGCGCAGGGAACTCATTAGGTATACCGCACCACCAAATCAATCAGAGTAAATACAAACAGAATGATGCTCAGTGTGCTGTTCATCGTAAAGAAAGCCGTTTGCAATCGGCTCATATCATTCGGGGACAAGATGTAGTGCTGATAGAACAAGATCCCGCAGGCGATGACCATACCAGCCAGATACCACCAGCCAACCGGCGTAACAAAGAAAAGGATGATAAAGCCGATCGCCGTTACAACATGAAACCCGCGTGCAAACCAGAGCGATCTATGTAAGCCGAACCGGGAAGGGATCGAGTATAGCTTCTCACCTGCATCAAACTTTTCATCCTGACAAGCGTAAACGATATCAAATCCCGCCGTCCAAAAGGCTAGTGCAATATAAAATACGATCGCCTTCCAGTCGATTTGACCCGTTACAGCAACCCATCCGCCTAAGGGAGCCAGAGCTGTTGTTAACCCAAGCACTAAATGACACAGCCAAGTAAATCGTTTGGTAAAGGAATAAATAATAAGCAGGAAAATAGCAATAGGCAGCAAACGAAATGCAAACGGATCTAACATGTACGTGGCCCAGAAAAACACCGCAAAAGAAAGGATAATGAATAATATAACTTCAAGCGGCTTTAGCAGACCTGCCGGAATCGCCCGTTTTGCGGTGCGGGGATTCTTGGCATCAATATGTCGATCCGCCAATCGATTCAATCCGAAAGCGGCGCTGCGCGCCCCGAACATCGCGAGAAAAATCCAACCAATATCTCCCCAGGAAGGCAATTGATTAAATACAACGGCCGATCCGAGAATCGCCCCCATAAAAGCGAAAGGCAGAGCAAACAACGTATGCTCCACTTTAATCATTTCAAGATACGTTCCTATTTTCTTAAACATCCAGATTCTCCTTGGTCCCAATATGTAAGGCTACGACTCCACCGGTTAAGGGATAGGCCTGGACTTGTTTGAGTCCGGTCTGACGGAAAGCTTCGGCAAGCTCCTCGCGGCCCGGGAATAAAGCCAGCGACTCTGGCAGCCATTTATACTGTTCATATCGTTTGGCTACCAGTTTCCCCATCCGAGGCATCACTTGTTGAAAATAAAAATAATATAGTCCTTTAAACGGCTGCCAGGTCGGTTTGGACACATCCAGGCATACAACCATCCCGCCAGGTTTTACGACACGCTTCATTTCCCTCAGTACCTGCATATAGTCCGGCACATTGCGAAGCCCAAAACCGATTGTGGCATAATCAAAAGACTCATCTTCAAACGGCAGGCTCATAGCGTTTCCTTGAATGAGTTGAATCTGCTGGTCCAGTCCCTGCATGGCAACCTTCTCCCGACCAACCTTCAACATTCCTTCACTGAAATCAAGTCCGACTATGTGGCCGGATTCACTTGCCTTGGCCATGCTGATGGTCCAGTCGCAAGTTCCGCAGCATAAGTCAATCGCCGTATCACCAGGGTGCATGCCCATCTTTTCCATGGTAAATTTGCGCCACGCTTTGTGTCTCTTGAAGCTGATGACGTCATTCATCATATCATATTTTCCCGATATGCTTTCGAAGACGGAATGAACATACTCCTCTTTTGGACTTTTGCCGTCATGCTTGCTCATGTCTACTGTTTGATTATCCACTGTATCCCCCTACCCTTCACTTACGACAGATCGGTACGTACTGAGCCGCTTCAAGAATGGATCCAGCATACCGTTACACGAACTGTCCCCGCGGTTTGCCAGCAGCTGCTGTATGGCATTAACTGAATCTCGGAGCTTGTCCAGCAGCTTCTCGGAAGCCTTATGCTTCAGAATCAGTTTTCTCCAGTCCTTCGTATCCGTCTTCTTGCTAACCAGCAGATTTCGTTCCTCTTCGCTGCCCGATTCGATCAAATGCCAGTACGCATAACCGCATCTGCCGATTTCAGGCGCAGCACAACGCTCCATCTCCTGCACAATGGTTTCACATGCTGTAAATTCCTTGAGCAGCTTCTCCCACGTTTCTTGAACGGATACCTCAAGCAGCGGAGTAAAAGAAAGAAACAGCTGCATATTCAGCTGTACGGTTAGCCGCAGATACTCTTCAGAAGGCAGCAATGTTTTTTTCATTTTGCCATACAGACGCATCTTCATCACATTCACATCGCTGACAGCCTTGCCAAGAAGCGAGATCACGGCAATTTCGCCCTTATGGGCAAGGAGTTGATAAAAACGGCTGCTAAAATAATCCCCAGCGAGCACTTTTAGCTGCCGGGAACGCATCATCGCCTCTCCTTGATTGCCCTCCGTAATGTCGATGCTTTCATGCGTATCGAGTCCCAACTGAACCAGTGAGGTAACCAGCGCGTACAATTCTTCGTGCCCGGCAATGTTCTTTCCTGAATCCTTTAAAAATATGTATAACAAATGAACACGAGCATCCGGAAATTCAGGAAGGTCCGTGTGTTTTTGAATCATATCATATTGAGTATATTTCTCTGCCAGTTCTTGTACGCGATACGGTTTCATTCTTAGCCTCCGAGCACTTGATGTTCTTTTGTCCAAATAAGCTCACAATCCAATCTATTATAACACATGTTCAGAGCACGTACATGCCCTGTCATCTACTATTTTAACCGTTTCATCGGCCGCTGAACTGCTTCTGCCAAAGATTCGTAAAAGTTATGTTAAGCGAGTTGGCAAGCCCTGGCGGGAATTCCCCGTCCTCAAGCTCGATTAAAGATTCCGCATATCTTGAATCCCATGCTTCCCTCGTCATATTCGAAGCAAGCAGCAAATATCGCTTCCCACTCCACCGATCGATGGCAACCACTCTTAAGTAAAGCTGCTGCACATTATCCGTTCCCTCAAATGAAAATGACAGGATGCTGGCAATATCTTCATAGACATCGGTGGCAGCAATTTCCGCTTCATCATGGTGTTTGATATCCAGAGTGAGGGCGCCTTCCTCAACATCCGCACGACTGATCTTGAGGTGGAGAGGTATCGACATGAGGGAATCCACTAATACATCATCACTTAATTCTCGGCTGTGATAAGGAAGCGCGGCAGTCATCGCTCCGGCCTTATCAAGCATTTGCGGCTTTAGCCCAGTTAATAGAGCCAACATCGTAAATGAAATCACCGCCGGCAATAATACTGCTCGTATGAAATGCCAATGCTTCATGTCTCCCTTGCCTCCTCTACTATTAAGTTTCTTCCTCTCACCATAAGTCCATACCTCATTGTATAAAGAAAAAAAGCAGGCTATGCCTGCTTTTAGGTCAACCAAACTCATGTTGTTTTAGAATAGCGATTGGGATGTAAAGATCACAGCGATCGTCAACGCTGCGATTCGTGCAAGATTCATAAACACAAAGTTTTGTACCGCGATCACGAAAGTCTTTTGTTTCGAGGGATCAGCAGTGAATATAACACTCTTTTTATAAATTGGAACTGCCGTGATTAGGACCAGGGCAACCAGTACGGGATGTACCTTTATCATCAGCAGTGCTACCAGATCCAAATAGGCGAAACAGTACAGCAACCGGAACAGCTTCAAGGAATGCTTAGTCCCTATGTATACAGGCAGGGTGTAACGCTTATTCTCCACATCTTCATCCATGTCACAGATGTTGTTGGCCAGCATTATGTTAGCAATCCCAAGAATGGCAGGCAAAGACACCACAAGCAGCAATATCACCTCGAAGAAATTCACATGAATCGCTGCCATGCCTGACCATAAATCAATATCCAGGACAGCAAGACGGATAGGGTTGTCCAAATGAATCCAGGCCGATATAAAAATGATAACGAATCCCATAAACAGCCCTGAGAACAATTCTCCAAGCGGCATACGGGAGATCGGGATCGGACCAAACGAATACAATATACCAACCGCAAAAGACAGTCCACCGAGCAGCAGGATCAGCCAGCCCGTCGAAAGGAAGAGCGCAATGCCACAACCTGCCGCTGTCAGGAGCAGTATGACGATTACAGACACGACTGCAGACTCTTTCAGGCCATAACGTACGATGGCATTATGCTGTTCGTAACCAAAACCATTTTTTTTAATTGCTTTTTTATAATCGTAGTAGTTATTGATTGCCGTCGTAGCCATGTCAAATGACAGCAATGATGCAAGCATCAGGGCAAAATGAACACCATCAAATGAATCAAAGCGAAACATCGCATAAACGGTTCCGAACAAGAACGGAATCATGCTGGCTACCTTGGTCTGTATTTCCACCAATTTAAAAAAAGCTTGTATTCCCACGGCCATCATCCTTTATCCAAAAGATCTAATTACAGAATAAAGGATTCCATGATCGCAGTCTGTTGGAATTGTACTTGACAAACCCATCTCGAAAGTGACGAAAGTTACTTTTGCGTTGAATTATACCTTCGCGGATAGATCCTTCTCTTGTCGTCTGCGGCTCCATGGTGTACCCAGCAGCGGCAAGGCCCAGCGGTCTAAACCATACCAACCCGCGACTTTCCATGCCATAACGAGCCAGGTAGCCAAAATAAAGAGCAGAGGATTGGTGCTTACCGTACCTGCGAACAGGAAGCTGGCATTCATCAGCCCGCCAAAAAAGGCAGCAATGCCGGTCAGGAGACCCACGATCAAGCCAAGTCCCACCAATACCTCACCAAAGGCTACCATGTATGAGAACATCTTGGCATTGGGAAGCACGAAACCTTCGAGGAAAGAAGCATACCAGCCGGTTACGTCCTTGCCTTCCTCTGCCTTGGCCAGTGCGCCGCCTACAAAGCCCTGTAGGGCTGAGCCAGCTTCACTTCCAGTCCATGCTTCAGATGTCATCTTTTTAATTCCCGCTGATAACCATGCATAACCAAGATACAGTCTCACAAACAGCCATATCCATGCAGACCGGGTGCTGTTAAACAAAAACATGGATACTGGATTTTCGGGGACCACAACATATTGTCCTTCTTTGTACGAATTAGCCATCGTTTCTTTAATCATCCTTTTTGTATATTTATTCATCCCATTCCTGCTAGTATATACATAGTTGCCATACTCGGCAATATACATTTAACAAGTTGTTAACACACATAACGAGAGAATAAACATCCGAAACAAAAAAAGCCGCCACCCATTGGTGGGGCTTTTTCTTATGAATAAATGAATAGATCAGCTGCCGGACTCGACCTTCCCGTGCTTGGTTATCACTTCAGCTTTACCGCGAATTTTCACAGCGGATGTATGGTCCGTGAATTGGGCGATAATCACTTCACCTTTGTCCAATTTCTCGGTATGATGAAACCGCGTATCCTGTCCCCGGGTCAGACCAATCACTTGGACTCCATGGTCTAACGCTTTGACTATAAAATAATCACCGCTTTGGGCGTTCTCCATCTTTAAGACCTCCTTACCGTATGTCTAAAAGAAAAGGCCGTGAACGAATTCACGACCTGTGCTCTTAGGTAATATGTAGAAATCATTATTTGATTCCGTCTTTGAGCGCTTTACCAGGTTTAAACGCAGGAATTTTGCTCGCAGGGATTTCGATTTCTTCACCTGTTTGCGGGTTACGGCCTTTCCGCGCGGAACGCTCGCGAACCTCGAAGTTACCGAAGCCCACCAGTTGTACCTTGTCTCCGTTCTGCAATGCTTCAGAGATAGCATCAAAAACGGCATCAACAGCTTTCGTTGCATCTTTCTTGGAAAGCTCTGTTGATTCGGCTACTTGTGTAATCAGATCCGATTTATTCATTCTTTCACCTCCCTAACAAGGAATGTGCTCCACTTGCTATTCACTGTTTCCGTTTTACCGCAAATTATACGTGCAATCGGGTAATTCACCCCTATTTCGCGTTTAGAATGCATGACGCGGAACAAATTTATAGTAATACAGTCATCTCATAATTTCAAGCACTTTGCTTTATTGGACCAAAGAAAACACGAAAAACAGTCACTAATCGGGACTATTGTCCCGTTAGCGACTGCATTTTTAACGCCTTTTCCGCGCTCACTTATAGAATAATTGCGATCAGACCGCCTGAACCCTCGTTAATGATGCGACCCAATGTTTCTTGCAATTTATATCTGGCATTGTCGGGCATCATGGCGATTTTGCCTTGAATTCCCTCACGGACGATCGAGTGCAGCGAGCGTCCGAATATATCGGATTCCCAAATCTTGATCGGATCATTCTCAAAATCCTGCATCAGATAGCGCATAAGCTCCTCGCTCTGCTTCTCTGTACCGATGATCGGCGAGAACTCGGATTCCACATCGACCCGTATCATATGGATCGATGGAGCCGTCGCTTTCAGTCTTACCCCGAAGCGGGAGCCCTGGCGAATAAGCTCAGGATCATCCAGCGCCATTTCGGTCAAGGAAGGTGCAGCAATTCCGTATCCGGTCGTTTTTACCATTTCAAGTGCTTCAGCGAAGCGGTCATATTCCCGCTTGGCATGAGAGAACTCCTGCATTAACTGGAGCAGATGATCTTTACCGCGGATCTCCACCCCTACAACTTCCATCAGGATCCGATCATACAGTTCATCTGGCGCGAAGAGATCAATTTCGGCAACCCCTTGCCCCATATTCATGCCGCTTAGGCCAGCGTGGTTGATGAAGTCATATTCCATGAACTGGCTTACCACACGATCGACATCGCGCAATCGGCGGATATCCTTAACGGTATCTCGAACTGAATTCTCATAGTTACTGCGCAGCCAGTGATTCTCGTTGAGCACCATCACCCAGCTAGGCAGATTCACATTGACTTCATGAACCGGGAACTCATACAACACTTCACGAAGAACGCCGGTTACATCATCTTCGGTCATTGTGGCCGCACTCAGCGTCATAACTGGAATATCGTATTTCTCTGCCAGCTCATTACGCAACTGCAGCGTTTCCTCACTGCGTGGACGTGTAGAGTTAATGACAACCACAAATGGCTTGCCGACTTCCTTCAACTCTTCAATTACGCGTTCTTCCGCCTCTACGTACGAGCTGCGGGGAATATCGGCAATACTTCCGTCAGTGGTTATCACCACACCAAGCGTGGAGTGCTCCTGAATCACTTTACGGGTTCCGATTTCAGCAGCTTCCTGGAACGGAATTGGCTCTTCGAACCATGGTGTTGAAATCATTCGTGGACCGTTCTCATCCTCATAGCCCTTGGCGCCTTCAACCGCGTAACCTACACAATCCACCAGTCTTACATTGACTTCAAGGCCATCCGTAACCTTGATCTGTACTGCATTGTTTGGCACAAATTTCGGCTCGGTTGTCATGATGGTTTTCCCTGCAGCACTTTGAGGCAGCTCATCGACAGCTCTTACTCGATCCGCCTCGTTCGTAATGTTCGGGAGAACAACCGTCTCCATAAACCGCTTGATGAAGGTTGATTTTCCCGTACGGACGGCACCGACGACACCCAAGTAAATGTCCCCTCCGGTCCGCTCGGCAATGTCTTTAAAAATGTCCACTTTTTCCAAAAGAGATCCCCTCCTCAAATTACTCCGAAGGAAAAATGCTTTAAGAGCATCCGCTTCGTGTTCCACTCATAGCCAAAGCCATTGCAACAGATGAGCCGCCTTTACAATGTCGCCAGCATCCCGCCGCCGGTGTTCCATGAGTTTTTGATGGAAACGGCAAAGCGGCGTAACTCGTACATGCATTTGGACTAGTATCATCATATGTACCGGGTTCAAAAATATGACGGTCGCTCCTTATGTCCCTCCTATTTTTTTTGAGAGAAGGAAATGCCAAATCAACTAGATACCGTCATCAGATTTTCAATGATAAACTACCGCATGGACGCAGGTCTTCTTCCTTATGCGCCTTCAGTCGTTTTCGTATTGCTCATGCTGAGGGCAACCGGCTCTTGCCCGCACTACTCTTTCGGATTATGAATATGCTCGCACTTTACTAGATATTCCAATCAGATCAAGCGGACACAAAAAAAATACCCGCCGTTCTCGGCGGGTATGATGGTTTAAGATAGAGGCTGAGCGACTGGTTGGCCGTCCTGCCATGTATAGGGCACGGATTTCACGGGAACATAAGAGGATTCCTGTTCCAAATATCTCCGTAAATCTTCACCTTCTTTAGGGTCAGTGCCGTTCTTTTGGATCGCCTGCATAATATCGAATGCATAATCGGCATAAACGGTACCGTTTTCATCCATGATAAAAGTCATTTCCTGACCCGAATACACACTGTTCAATTTAACGGATTTGGCATCGGTTTTGGACAGATCCACCGCTGTATACCCAGGATAAAGGGCTTCCCCTGCGGGGAGGGCGTCGTCATGGCTCATTTTATACAGATTGACAGCTCTCTGAACGTCATTCACCTTTTGCGTGGTGGTCAGGTCCATGACCTTCACGGTTGGCTCGGTTTCCTCATTGATAATGAGAAAATACCCGCTGCCTCCCTTCTCAAATGCCGTATTCGGAATTTGATCCATATATCCTCTGTTCTTCAGCTGATCCAGATCGACGCGATACTTCTCATAGCGCGGAATTTCCGAGCCAGCCGTAATAATCGGCAGTATGCCCTGCTCTTGATAAAAATCGTCTACAGCCGACTGGATTCTTTTGACGCTTTCCCTATAGGAAACCTTGTTCTCCGGCATGTTCTCACCAGGATACAGACAACCTGTCAGCAATACTGGAAACAGCACCAGGACCAAGGCTGCAGACATCCGCTTCGAACGGCCTGCCGCTTGGGTTATCCAAGTGATCATATTCAACTAACATCACCTTTCGCATTATATAAAGTCATCCGTATCTCGATTTCTCGCAGCTTCCAACTGCTTACGTATTGCAGCTTTCAGAGGGTCCTCCGGTATGATAACCTTCAAGTGATTCGTGATTTTTGTCTGGCAGGCAAGCCGGTAACCTTGTTCAATCATTGATGTCCCCAGCTTTCGGACTTCCTTCAGCTCCGGCGGTGAACAATGTTCCTTTTCCTCGCCTTGAACCATAATTTTGCACATCAAGCATCCGGCCTTGCCCCCACAACGGGTGGGAATACGCACACCCGCCCTTCTCGAGGCATCCAAGACATTTGTCTGTGAACGCACCTTGACCTTTTTGTCATCCGGCTGAAATAATATCTCGTAGTCCAACGGTAACCGCGCTCCTTTGTCTTATGTACACAAGTGATCCCTTGCGATATATTGGTGCGGCTAAAGTCCGAGAAGCTGATCCAGAGCCCTCTTATGTTCTTCATTCAGTTGATTCCGGGATAAAATTTGCTGGAGAAGCGGTATATGTTGTTCCTTATCCTTCCGCATTGCCTCCGCAATAGCTTCATAACGGTCAGCCCGGCCTCGAAGGACATTAAATACAAGCTCATGGCTTAAGGGCATCAGCCGTACTGTGCCACCTTGTATGTGTCGCGCTGCGGCTGCTGGGTACAGCAGCAGATCAATCTCCACTCTATAAGACGATCCCTCTGCATTCACTTCAAATCCGCCAACTAATTCAATTGAATATTTCATGAGTTCATAGTGGCTTAGTGTTGAAGAATAGATTCCTTCCTGGTCCAAGTGTGGTACATCCACTGCCACCGAGGCCAGGGACTGATGCAACAGCTGTATCCCGCTTGCATCGGCATATATATCGATATCTCTAGGTGACTTATGTAAATTGACATCCTGCAGCAGCAGACTGCAGCTTCCACCCAACAGCCAAGGGATTGAGACCTGATTCAGCTTATGAATGGCTGTAGCTAACACATTCTCCAGTTCCGGCATATCATTCAGTGTCATGCTGCACCTCTTCTACCATTTCTCCTGAATGGGGACTCTCCATATCAAATAATGGAGGCCAGTCCAATAATAAACCCGAAAATCATCATCATAAAGGCCACGAATGACAACGTGCCACGCAGAAAGCCCTTGGTTTTGCTCCGCGCAAGTGTAACCACTATAACGGACAGCGCCATAATCAATAATGCGACAAGGGACAGCCACATCTTTTGCATCGGATCCATGTCATGAAACTCTCCATTCTATCATCAAATTATTCAACCTATTATATCACAAAAAATGATTCCGCCTCATCCCGCATGCATCAAAAAGAGTAAAACAAAAGCCGTCGTCCATCTGGACACGGCTTTTGATCTGCATCGCCCTATCTTATTTGTTCATCATCATTTTCATCAAGGCTTCCATATTGCTCGGATTCATGCCACTCTTCTTGACCGCGCCAACAATCTCCTGGATCGTATCCTCACTCACAGGTATATTGGCCATCGCCGATACCTGCTTGATCAGCTGGCGGAGCTGGGCTTCATTTTGCATTGTAGACGGTTTAACCGTGCTAGCCAGCTTATTGACAGCCCCTGAAGAAATTTTTTTGCCGCTCTTCTTGTTGATCGCATTCAGAACATCCTTGTGAAAGCTTTTGCTCATTTCCACCCCTCCTCCGACATCCTCACATCAATATATGAGTCAAACATCGGAATGGTGAATAAGCTAAGTGTGCCACTGCTCCCAAGTTTCAAGCGGCATCATTTCCATCTCGGTTTTGGGATCGCGGCCCATCAAGGCTTCCACGGCGATGCGTGGATTCCGGTCTTTAAACAATACATGATACAGCTGATCAGCTATCGGCATCTGTACGCCATACTTTTCTGAGATCGCATGTGCTGCTTTAGTTGTACGTATGCCTTCCACAACCATGCCCATAGAACTTAGCACCTCGTCCAGCTTCTTGCCTTGGCCGAGCATAGAGCCAGCGCGCCAA
Source organism: Paenibacillus solani (assembly GCF_001277345.1). Taxonomy (GTDB): domain Bacteria; phylum Bacillota; class Bacilli; order Paenibacillales; family Paenibacillaceae; genus Paenibacillus_AQ; species Paenibacillus_AQ solani. Next base: position 1,301,753 of record NZ_LIUT01000001.1, on the reverse strand, counting down.
TTCCGACTGTGCTGGCTTGTCGCCGTTACGACCAGATCTCCGATCCCTGCAAGCCCGGCAAAAGTGAGAGGATTGGCCCCCATCTCCATGCCGATTCTTAAAATCTCCGCCAAACCTCTCGTAATGAGTGCTGCTTTGGCATTATCGCCAAAGCCCAGTCCGTCAGACATCCCTGCTCCCAGCGCGATGATATTCTTCAACGCACCGGCCAGTTCTACGCCAATCATATCCCGATTTGTATAGACTCTGAAATAGGCGTTCATGAACAAATCCTGAGCAGCTGCGGCCGCGTTGGCGTCCAATGAAGCCACAACGACCGTGGTTGGACAACGTCTGACCACTTCCTCCGCATGGCTCGGTCCTGACAATACCACGATATGCCCTTCCTCGCAGCCCAGCTCTTCAGCGATAACGCTGGACATTCGCTTTAAGGATTCCGTCTCAAATCCTTTGGTTGCGTGAATAACGAGCATATCTTTGTTCCAATACTGCTTCAGTTGCCCTGTAACCTCCCGCATCGCGGACGAAGGCGCAACGATGACAACGGCAGTAGCGGAAGAGACCGCTTCTTCCATATCCGTTGTAGCTCGAATCTTCGGGGAGAGTTCCACGCCGGGCAAATAACGGTTGTTGGTATGAGACTCGTTAATTTCGCGAGCCTGTTCCTCCGTTCTTGTCCAGACTACGACATCCAGATTATTCGACGCTAGAACACTTGCCAAAGCGGTTCCCCAACTCCCTGCTACCAACACAGCGACTTTGTCAGACAACTCGCTTCCCTCCTTTGTCCTTTCCTTTTCCAGAACCCAGCTTATTTTCACGGCCCTCTACCAGCTTCACGATGTTTGAGCGATGCCTCCAGATGGCGAATAAGCAAATGATCAAGCTCGTCCAAAAGATTGGCCAGGGATATCCTGCAATCAATAGAAAAATAGGTGTAAGTATTACAAATATAAGGGAACCAAGAGATACATATCGAGTAAGTACGATAGATAAGATGGCAATAATCCCAGCGATCAACGCTGGAATAAAGCATAGCGTAGCAAGCACCCCAATGGCGGTTGCAATTCCCTTACCTCCCCGAAAGCGGAAGTATATCGGCCAGTTATGACCGATAATAGCCGCTATGCCGCATAATCCGGGAAGCCACGCATTATCTCCGCCGAGCCATCGTCCGATCCAAACCGCAGCGATGCCCTTAATAACATCCAAAGCCAATACGAGAATGGCAGGTCCCTTTCCAAGGACTCGAAGGGTATTCGTTGCCCCGGCGTTACCGCTGCCATGCTGACGAATGTCAATCCCTTTCAGGATTTTGGCAAGCAGTACGCTAAAGCTTACCGAACCAAGTAAATAACACACTACGATCGCTACGATTTCTAGAAACAAACTATTCTCCCCTAACTCTCATCAGACTTTCTTCGAGTAAATATCCTGATGGGTGTACCTTCAAAGTCAAACGCGGCCCGAATCTTATTCTCAAGATAACGTTCATATGAGAAGTGCATCAATTCCGGATCGTTGACAAACACAACCATGGTCGGCGGCTTGACCGCAACCTGCGTGGAGTAATTGATACGCAATCTTCTTCCCTTATCCGTCGGAGGCGGGTTAATCGCGACCGCGTCGGATATCACGTCGTTAAGCAAATGTGTCTGCACACGCAAGGAGTGCTGATCCGCCACGTGCTTAACCACAGGGAGCAGCTTTTGCAGGCGCTGCTTGGTTTTAGCGGATAGGAACACAACAGGTGCATAAGTCATGAACAGGAAATGATCCCGTATCTTCTTCTCGAACTGCTGCATTGTCTTATCGTCTTTCTCAACCATATCCCATTTGTTCACGACAAATAAGGAGGCCTTACCTGCTTCATAAGCATAGCCCGCAATATGCTTGTCCTGCTCAATGATCCCTTCTTCCCCATTAATGAGCACAAGAACGACATCCGCGCGCTCAATCGCTCGCATGGCTCGCATAACGCTGTATTTCTCCGTCGTCTCATAAACTTTACCGCGTTTACGCATACCCGCCGTATCGATGAGCACATAGCGCTGCCCGTCCTTCTCGAAAGGTGTATCAATCGCATCGCGGGTCGTGCCTGCAACATCGCTGACGATGACGCGTTCTTCTCCCAAAATAGCATTAACCAGCGAGGATTTGCCAACATTCGGTCGGCCGATCAGGGCAACTCGAATAACGTCCTCGTCATACTCATCTTCTTCCAGTTCTGGCAAGTTCTCTACCACCACATCCAGCAGATCACCGATTCCAGTGCCGTGGCTGCCCGATATTCCAACAGGGTCACCAAACCCGAGGGAATAAAACTCGTAAATATCGTCAGCACGTTTCAAATTATCAACTTTATTCACGCTTAGGATGACGGGTTTGCCCGAACGGAACAGTATCTGTGCAACTTCTTCATCCGACTGGGTAACCCCTGTCTTTGCATCGCACATAAATACGATGACATCCGCCTCTTCAATGGCAAGTTCGGCCTGCATGCGTATGGATTTTAGTATCATGTCGTCGCCATCAATTTCGATACCTCCGGTATCGATGACGCTGAACGCTTTGCCGTTCCATTCGGCATTTCCATAAATTCGGTCACGGGTAATACCCGGTTTATCTTCAACGATGGCCAATCTGTCGCCTATCAATCGGTTAAATATGGTGGATTTACCGACGTTCGGCCGTCCAACAATAGCCACTACGGGTCTTGCCATAGTCACTCCTCCTGTCAATTCTTACGATTATCATCATAGCAAAAAACGTTACAATTGGCTAACCTTTCATTCTTATTTCTATTATGCTCCACCCCATGTTACAACATCCGCTACGATTCGTCCTCTAAAAAAACAAATGGCGAACCCAGATCTCTGGGTTCGCCAACTTCGTTATGATAGGTCGATAGACCGAACAAAACTGTTCCCGGGCTTACTTGAATTTGCTCAGCTTATCGCCGAAGCGCTCTCCAAGCGTCACGCTCATGCCTTGATTGCTCAAAGAAACGTTCGGGTTGTCTTTCAGGTCGATCTTAGGACCTTTGGACGGTTTTTCAGCACGCGGAGCTTGAGCCGGCGCTTCTTCTGTTTCTTTAATGCTCAGGCTTACACGCTGCTCGGAAGTGTTGATATCCAGCACTTTAACCTGAACTTCCTGGCCTTCCTTCAATACTTCCTGCGGAGTTCCGATATGCTTGTGAGAGATTTGGGAAATATGAACCAAACCTTCCACGCCTGGAGCAAGCTCAACAAAAGCACCAAAGTTAACCAGACGTTTAACCACACCTGTTACGATGTCGCCTGTTTTGAATTGCTCGCCAGCCGTTTCCCAAGGACCCGGAGCAGCAGCTTTGATACTGAGGCTGATTTTTCCTTTTTCAGGATCTACTTTCAATACCTTCACACGCACTTGATCGCCTTCGGACAGTACGTCCGCTGGTTTGTCAACATGGCTCCAAGCAATCTCAGATACGTGTACGAGACCGTCTACACCGCCTACGTCAACGAATGCGCCGAATTGTGTAAGACGTTGTACTGTACCTTCCAGTACTTGGCCTTCTTGAAGCTCGGACATTACTTTTTGTTTGTTCGCTTCAAACTCTTCTTCCAGAACATCTTTCTGGGAGAGAATCACTTTGTTGTTCTCGCGGTCCAGTTCTTTCACTTTTACGCGAAGTGTGCGGCCTTTATAGTCGCTGAAATCTTCAACAAAATGACGTTCTACCATGGATGCAGGAATAAATCCGCGAGCACCTACATCAGCTACAAGCCCGCCTTTTACTACATCAGCTACCGTTACTTCGAAGACGTCCTGATCTGCAAAATGCTTCTCAAGCTCTTCCCACGAGTTCTCGGTATCGATGGCGCGTTTGGACAATACCAGGTTCTCTTTGTCATCATTGATGCTTACAACTTTGCATTCTACTTCTTGGCCAACCTGAACCGCCTCAGAAGCATTATCAAGTTGTACTGAAGACAGTTCGCGAACAGGAATTACGCCGTCATATTTATATCCAATGCTTACATAAGCTTGGTTGTCCTCCAGTTTGACGATCGTCCCTTTCACGGTGTCCCCTTTTTTCAAGGATACGATTTGGTCGAGCTGTTCTTGATTCTCAACAGCCTCTTCGTTTCTTGTTTCTTCCGACATGTCAAATAACCTCCTCAATTCAAACCCCATTTATTTAAACTCGCATAGGCGAAGTTCAAAACATAATTGCTGTAGTATCTTTCCAAACTTCCCATGGTTTTTATGCATGAAGTGCATAAATTCAGTTCACGGTTGGTTTGCCGCTTGCTCGCATTTCGTGAATTTTGCTCATAATGATTTCGGTTGCGGCATCGAGTGCTTCTGGTGACTTTTCGCCTTCGAAGCGGGATAAATCTACAGGAGCCCCATAGATAATCTTCACTTTTCGGAACGGTTTATAATCCCCAATAATTGCAGCCGGAATAACGGTTGCTCCACTGCGAAGTGCAAAGCTTGCTGCTCCCCGCTTGGCAGCCGTCGCATCGGAGTTGCGGGTACCCTCAGGGAAGATTCCCATAATCTCGCCAGAACGCAGAATCGTAAGAGCCGTCTTGATGGACTCTTTACTAACTCCACCGCGCTTAACCGGAAAAGCTCCAAGCTGATGAACCAGCCATCCGAACACCGGAATCTTGAACAATTCAGCTTTTGCCATGAATTTAACCTGGCGTTTGACGTGAATTCCGACAGATATCGGATCTCTTATGCTAATATGATTGCTACAGATCAGCACGCCGCCTTCAGAAGGTATGTTATGTACGCCGACAGATTCGAATCTGTAGAGAATAGCGAACAAACCGCGGACCACCGCTCTGCAAAAAACATAAATCATGTTCTTTTCTCTCCATCCCAATTAAGTTTTGCAGTATGAAAGGATTGCCTCCACAACTTGGTTGATATCCATATGTGTCGTGTCGAGAATGATGGCGTCTTCAGCACATCGGAGCGGCGACACTTCACGTTCCTGGTCAAGCCTGTCACGTTCTGCGATATCTTTTTCCAGTTGTTCCAGCGTTATGCCTTCATCACTCAACTCATTGAAACGGCGAAGCGCGCGTTCCTTGACACTGGCCGTCATGAAAATTTTTACCTCGGCATCCGGTAAAACCGTAGTTCCGATGTCACGTCCATCCATCACAACGCCCTTCTCCAGGGCCATTTGCTGCTGCAAATGGACAAGTTGTGTTCGTAATCCTTCGATTCGCGCATACTTCGACACTTCTGCACTCACCTGCTGGGAACGAATATAGGGGGTAACATCCTCGCCGTTAAGCCAAACCATCTGGCCATTTTCATGCGGTTTTAATTCAATCACCATGTTTTGGGCATGTTGAAGCACTTTTTCGGAATCTTCTGCAGAAATCCCTTGGTTCAACATAAACCAGGTGACTGCCCTATACATGGCTCCGGTATCCACGTAGATGTATTGGAGCCTGCCGGCTACCATACGTGCCACTGTGCTTTTACCTGCGCCGGCCGGGCCGTCAATGGCAATATTAATGTTGTCGCGATAACCTGTCCCCTGCATAACCAACGGGGCATTCCTCCCTCAAACATGAACCTTCAAAATCAAAGAGCTTGCCACCCAAAAAGGATGGAGACCACCGTTACTTAGCAAAAATATTAAGAAAGTGAGGGATATTCCGACACAATCTTCATATTTCAATAAAAAAGCAGGCGCCCGCCTGCGACGTGAAAATTATACCACACTAGCTAGAGTGATGCAAAAGAGAAGGGGTGTTTCCACACATCCAATCGTTTACATGTGGCTCGTTAACAGGAATTCCTTCCATTTGCTGAACGGGTGAAATATAGAGCCTGCTGGGCTCGTAATGGAGCAGCAGCTGGATTACAATCAGGGCAAGTATCAGTCCGATCAGCAGCCTCAGAAGCACCTTGCCATACCGCTCATCGAGTGCTTGTCCCTGCTCCTCTGCTGTCCAATCGACATTCTTCGTCCCGGTCATATGATCTTGTTCATTGCATGTATTCGACATGGCAGATATTCCTTCCAGCATGAAATTTCCGCTAGTATGCCACCATATCGATTCGATTATTCATTAACGATTACGAAAATCAAATTGTCTCTCAAAACAATAACGAATCAGCTTCTGCCGTTCCATATCTACAATCTGTTTAAATTTCAACATGGCGATGCTTCGGTTCGTAGGCAGTTCTTTGATTCTGACAACTTCACCTTCAAAAGGGACATGCTCTACCGATCCATTCTTATAAGGGACGAGTATCCAGCAATGCAATACGCTACCTTCCTTAATCCGTTGTTCCGGATTCACGTAGAAAGATATGCCACCTCCGCCGACATCCTCCGACTTCGTTAAGAACTGTGTACCGTCTTTGGCTGTAACTGCAACTTCGAGCTCAGCCTGCACTCTCAGGAAGCTTCTCCTTTGCACTTTTGTGATCTGATCAGGTTCCGGTTTTTTGATGCGGACCAGGCGTATTACATCCTCGTGATGGCTTAGGACATATGAATTGAAATAATTCTTTACGCCGCCTTCTGTCAAAAAATAAGCGGAAAGCTCATCTCCGATAAACAGTCTCTTTAATCTGCCGGTTCCTTCCTGAAGCGGTACCTCCATATACATCGATTCGTCATCCATGTCGGAAATACGGGATTTATACACAATATTAGCTTCTTTTTCATCACCCGTATCCAGCTGGATATAGAGGACATCGTTGATCTTTGGATACAATACTCTCACCCACCACTACTTCATCATAATCAATATGTTTCATTATATCACGGCTTGCCTGGCTCCATGGGGAAAAATCTTCAAGCACATGCCGACTTCGACAGAAAAAGCCGATTAAGGATTTCCTTAATCGGCTCGCATACTCGTTATAAAAGTTATCTAACTCCAGCTTGTGCATCCTTCACAACCTCGACCGTTTCCTCAAGCCCGGTATCCGAGTTAATGTAAATTCGGTACTGGGATCCGTTGATGCGTCCGCCGAATTCGTAGCACAGCACATCCTCGGAACGATCATTTTTAATGATGGCTTTCCGGTGGTAGAGCACCTTAAAGTCTGGATTCAGCACCTTTTTCGCTTCGGCGAGGCTGATGGAAGGCTGTGGAATCTCGCGCTTAATCTGATGCTCATAAACAAAGTCGCTGGCCTGGAACCCGATGACATCCCCGTTATCCATAGCCGAACGAACGGTGATTTTTTCAGGATATATCAGGACACCATCCTCTTCACGTACAAATGAGAAGTTAGCGAGATTATCATATGGATCCGCAGAGACGGCGGTCATGTCGGGATACCCCTTCTTCTCCAAGAATTGCTGAGCACGTTCGATAGCGTCTTGAACGGATACCCGCTTCGCACCAACATTCCGTTCATTCGTGTATGAAATGATTTGGCCGCCTTTTTCAGTAAAGTCCATACTGATCATATAGCCCTTCGGATGTTTCACTTTTGCAGTGAAGGATACCCAGTCCGTTCCCTTCCCGTTCTTCGTTATTTGCACTCTGGCATTATCGCCGGCATCGGCAAACTTCAGTGCTTTTCGTTTTACGTCCTCCTCCGTAATCGGCATGCCTGCCAATTGTTTCACGGAGCGTTTGTTATAAATACTGCTAACGGATGGACCCCAATCTAGCTCAGGATAGGCCTCCACCTTTTTATCAACTGTTTTGAACCCGTCAATAATCGAGTTATCCTCTATACTGTTCGTAGCCAGGGCCGTCTCTACGTCCATCCATCGTAAGCTGTTCGTGATGACCTTATGCTGCACTTGCTGTAAATCCTTTGTTATCTCTCCCGAGTTGGTATACAACGTTTTTAGCGTTTTGACCTCATTCTCACTGAGCGGCTCTTTCGTCAAATCACGCACGCCAGCTTTATAAGCAAAGTTGGAGATGCGAGAGAGGAATTCCTCCGTTTTGTTAAAAGGCAGCAGCGTCAGCGGCAGCTGGCTGATCTCGTTCTGCGCATTGCTGGTCAGTCGCCATACATTCATCAAGCCTTTCCGGTGCATCCCCTGAGAGGTAGAGCTTACAGCAAGCGTATTGCCAAGCTCTGCATGAATTCTGTCCATATTATACGACAAGTTATGAAACGCCCGCTGGTATTGGTTCTCCGCATTAATCAATATCGCGTTTTTTTCTTTATTCTCTTGATATCCCCACACCAGAGCTCCGACCAATAAAATGGTCGCCAGAGGAAACAGTATAGCGCTTATTCGTCTGTACATGATACGATCGTCTCCTTTCTTCTACTCACTGCAGTTAGTTTGACTAGAAGAAAGAAGTCTTATGCACTTTTTCCAGCATCACATCGTGAAATTAATAATCTTCCTCGATATCGAAATGATCACGATTGTTGCACAAACATTGTTTAAAGCCCGTTTCAATTCTGCCTTGTTCTTTCTTTCCTCGGAGCACAAAACGTTCGCCGCAGTCCCTGCAAAGAATTCTTACTTTTATACGCAACAAAGGACACCTCCTTTTCTATAATACCCGGCTGCCAGCCAGGCTCTATAGAATGAAGTGTGCCCTTATTTGTCACGTATTAACCTCTTCCTCCCGCTGGATTAAACGAAAGGGAGAGCGGTTGTTGGCCCTTGTAATTTTGCCCATGCCGCCATACCATAGCAGTACCATAAGCGGAACAATAAACCATAACCATGTGTGGGTGAATAAATTCAGTATAACATCGTAGAGACCATGCCACATCCAAGGCAGCATGAGGGACAAAGCGAGAAAGAAACGTCTCCTTTTCCCTTCCGTAAATCTGGCGTGCCCCATGTAGTAACCCATTATGACACCGAACATTGCATGACCTGATACCGGCAGCAATGCGCGCAAGAGCATGGGACCAAAAGCAGCCTGACTGTACCAGGAATAAATCAAATTCTCCACCGTTGCGAAACCTAACGATATCGCCACAGCATACAGGATGCCGTCATACGGCTCGTCAAATTCCGTATGGTTAAAAATAATATGATACATCACAAACCATTTCAAAAATTCCTCTACGCCCGCGGAAACGAACAGAGAGTTGACTACAGGATTATCGCCTAGCCACAGCATCATTCCCCGCTGCAAGATCATCACCGGGAAAACGATCAGAACCCCTAACATGAATACTTTGATTACCATGTGCAGGGGTTCTTGATCATACCTGTCTTTCAGGTAGAAATATGTGAGCAATGCGAGTCCCGGCGCCAAAGCTGACGCAATTACCGAGAACACAAGCACTAAAAAATCCCCTTCCATCCGCTGCGGCCTAGAGTCCGGCGCGCACGCCCACATCCATTATTGCTGACGCTGGAAGTGTGTACAGATCACCTCAACCGCTTGCTGAGGCATTACTTTCTTCCCGTATTCCTCCAGCATAGCCTCCGTTACTGAGGATGATTCTCCGAATTCTGCGAGCATGGCAATTACCGCCGGCAGCTTCTCGCTGTTTAATTCCTCAGGGTCGAAGTACAAAAACCATTTATCCATATAGTGATAGAGCTTACCTGCTCCGCCTACTAGGTCCTTCAACATATGTGATGCTTCAATGAGCACTTCAAAATCTTGAAAAACATAGACGATTGTATCACTTTGATCCAGCGTTAACTCCATTTCATAGATCTCGTCCGGCATATCTTCTTCGGACAGGCCGCCGAAATGATGATCGTATTTCCCTCTCGTCACAATAACCACCATGCCTTGGGCAGGCAGTGCAAATACCTCAACGGCAAGAGGTCCGGTGGCATCAAACCCGAGTTCACTGTATGCCTGATCCATCATCTCCGTAAACAGGTCATAAACTTTCGGTATTTCCTGCCACATCTCTTCCTTCTGGATCCCTCGCTCACTCAGATCGTCAAACGTGAGGAAAATCCGTATCTTATCTTGACTCAAACGCTCTATTTTCATGACAGGATCCTCCTTACGTAAACAAAAGTTTATAACAAATTATGATGTCTGGATTATGACGTGATAAAAATGGTTTTATATAATTGATTTTATCATTTAATACCCACAAATGCACGTAAATATGTAGCAGAAGAAAAAAGAATCATTCCAGGGACCAGAGAAGTCGTTCCCCGAGAATGATTCAAAAAGGTTCTTGCCGTTTACAAACCCGGTATGACGGTGTGAGTCTCTTTTAAAATCTGTTCGACTTCGGATTTCACTTCCGGGTTATTGCGGATGAAATCCTTGACTTGTTTCAGGTTGGCAGATTTCGTATGGGTCGAAGTCTGTACCCCCGATACACCCGTAGTGCGGTTGATGTCATGTTGGCCCATGCTTTCTTGGCTGGAGCCGGAATACTGGCTTTTCGTGCCTTGAATTTTGCTGATTGCGGTATCGGCAAATTGGCCGAGATTTGTATTTTTCATCATCGATGAAATCGACATGTTGTTTTTACGGGAGATCACTCGGGAAGCTACCGCACCGAGTATGACACCACATAAAAATGACGAAGTCTTCATACATGATACCTCCTTCTATGGTAAACTCGAGATTATTGTTCTCGCACCGCCCACAACTCATGCTACATAAATACAGGAAAGTGAGATGGAATCATGGTTAGAAAACGAACAGTCCTTTTGTTGGCTTGCTGCCTCATGCTTAGTGCCTGTGGAAATAACGGAGCAGATAAGCAAGGTACAGCCACAGAAGGCGGTAATGTACCCGCAGCGCAACAGCCCGCAACGCAACAGAATCAAGTTTCCGGACAAGTCTCCGAGCCACCGGTTGAACAGACGGAAGAAGTGGACCCAGAGGCCGTCCCGGATACAGAGGCGACGGATGAAGGCACTTCGGAGGACCCCGAAAAAAGCACCGATGTTACAGCACCAATAGAACCGAAGTACCACATGAACAAGGTATACCGAATCGTACCTAACGATGAGTCCATTCCTGACAAAGTGGTGCTGCTTACTTTTGATGACGGACCTAAAGATGAGGGTATGATCAATCAATTGATTGATACACTCGATAAACATAATGCCAAGGCTATCTTCTTCGTTAACGGGTATCGTGCAAAAGCTCATCCTGAGCTATTGAAACTCATTCACGATCGCGATCAATTCATTGGCAATCATTCCTGGGATCATATCGACCTCAAAAAGGAGAGCAAACAGAAGGTTAAGGAGCAGATCGGGGACGTGCAGGAAATCGTTAAGGAAGCAACCGGTTCGGAACCAAGGTTCTTCCGCCCTCCATTCGGTTCTGGAGGAGATACGGTCAAGGAAATCGCCGCGGAACATGACCTGTTGTTTATGACCTGGTCCAACGGCTCCTTGGATTGGGAAGGCAAGAACAAGGATAAACCCGATGAAGTCGTCAAAAATGTTCTGGAACAGCTTCATCCCGGTAGCAACATTCTTATGCATGAGCTTCCATGGACCGTTGAAGCACTTGATGAGCTGTTGACCAAGCTGGAAGCCAAAGGATACGGCTTCGTCGATCCGCAGCTGATTGAGCCAAAAATGAGATAAGTCCAAACATAATATAAAAACTGCAAAAACCATAATTCTTCGTCATTCCCTCGACGATCGTTATGGTTTTTTGCGCTTGCGCAGTGTAAGCAAATGATATTCACATGGGCATTGCAGGCGCAGCGGGATATGAGACGTGCCAAATCCGCGGCTTATCAGCATCTGGGAAGAAGGCTTGATTTCTGCAGCTGTTCTAGGCAGCGTATACCAGCCGGATTTGAACTTCTTGTAGAAACGCGCCAGGCGCATAGCACCGGCTATAGGCAGAACAATCTGTCCTCCGTGGGTATGACCTGCCAGCAAGAGATCCGCATGCACTTCCTGCCTTCCCTTGACCCAGATCGGATCATGCACCAGAATAATATGAAAATCTTCCTCATGTGCTTTTCCCCGAAATTGGGTATACGGGTGCTGCCTGCTTGCCGGTTGTCTAACTCCGCTTAAGACAATTCGCTCTTCCTGATGCTGCAGGGTGATAGTTTTATCGTTCAACAGCGTGACTCCGGTCTCTCGCAATACTTTGCGCACCGCATCTTTGCCTGCAAACAGATCATGATTCCCTAGAACAGCATACACCGGAGCGATACGCACTAGCACCGACATATTATGTCTTAACCGCTCAAAGGGCACACCCTTTTCCGTAATGTCCCCGCCGACAAGCACACAATCAACCCCGGATAGATGAGAGGTTAGCTTGGCTTCTGATAACTTTCTACGGTGTATATCGGTAATAAATAATATTCGATACCCGTCAAACGACTGCGGAAGACGATCTGATATAACTTCCTGTTCACGCATCCGGTAGCCATGCGCCTCCGCACTCATCCACCCAATAGCGCCTGCTCCGACAGCCGCAGCACATGCTAACCACATCAGCACACTCATAATATCTCCTTAAGTAACTCGCTCAATGGAGGCGCTCCGATAAGTCCCCACCATAATAGTGCTGCCATTAATAATATGAAGACGATAATCAATGAGTTCACAAACCATTTGCTCATTCTTACGCGATAAGAGGAATATGTATTCGTTCGTTTGGGTGCCAATTCTTCTTCCATTGTGGCCCGCGCTGATCTTGACGATCTGGAGCGGCTCAACCCTTCGGTTGCAGCACTGCTTTGCGTCCGTTTCATCCCTGCTCTCGCAGAGTTGGAAGATGTAGGATGACCCCATGTTTCCTCTTCTTGTCCTACCTTCGTTGTCTTACCTTTTTGTGACTGAGCCGATGTCTTGTTTTTCCGGCCTTTATTACGGCTCTGGTGTCTCTGCATTCTGCTAAGCTCACTCATTCTCCTCTTTCCTCCGAAACCGAATCAACATTCCTGATATGAAATCGATCAGAAAATGACACAAGATGGGTGCCCAAATGGTGCCTGTATGAATATATACGTACCCCAAACCATAACTGCTCAGAAACACCCAACCTGTAGGTAACCAATGCTTTAAATATCTGACATGGATAAGTGCAAACAATATACTTGTCCAATAGGGGCCGAAGGCATGTTGAATCGCTCCGCGAAACAAGAGTTCTTCACAGATGGATACCATCAGAGCGATCACAAATATATGCCATACCGGCCTTTTTCGGAATAACATTTCGTTAATTCCACCATCATCCATACTGTCTTCCGACACAAACCGGGATAAAACAAAATCCACAACCAGCATGGTTCCAGCAAGACCCAGCCCCCAGTAAACGAACTCAATATCTTGAGGGATGACGAACAGCCCAAAGGGATTCCTCTTCTGAAATAAAATCCAGATCAATCCCGTAATGAGCGTCAATGCCTGTGTAAGATACAGATTAATTAAGAGCAGCCGGTCGTTTAATTGATGCGCTTCAATTCTTTTTACACGTATTTTAAATTTTTTCATAGAAGATGGGCCTGTCTTTCATTCTGATTTTTAAATATATCATAATGTTTTGTAAATGATTCAATGAAATAGGCGGGCATATGCATCATAGCAAATTAACAGCATGATGTTCAAGCTATCCGCGGTTTCCGCGGTTTCTTCCCTTGCCTACCAATCTATGAACAAATGATTCACCTATTGACACAATGTTAGAAGCCATGATACATTATGAAAAAATTAATCTGTGAAACCGATGACGGAAAAAAGATGCTGTAACGCCCTCAGAGAGCCGATGGTTGGTGCAAATCGGTGGCGAGAAAGTAATCTTAAGCGTTCCTGAGATATTTCGCTGAAGTATATAGTAGGCGTAAATCGGATGATATCCGTTACCAATCATGGTCTGAACAGACCGCTTGAGGCTGCGCAAGACAGCAGCGAATAAGGGTGGCACCACGAATAACTCTCGTCCCTTACTACGGAGGTAGTATGCGGATTGGGAGTTTTTTATATTTTACATCCTTTGCCACGACAACGCGTCAGCTATTCATAGTCCTCTTATGTGTTTAACGGACTGCGCTTAAAAGCGTGTTCCTTATACAATATGCAGTACCACATTTACAGAGAAATGTTAAGGAGGAAGAGAAAACCATGTTTAAAGTATTGGTATCAGATCCGATCAGTGATTTAGGGATCCAGCAGTTAATGGATGCTACCGATGTGCAGGTAGACAAAAAAACCGGGCTTAGCGAAGATGAGCTCACTGCCATTATCGGTGAATACGACGGTCTCCTCGTACGCAGTCAGACCCGTGTTACAGAACGCATTATGAAAGCAGGCACGAACCTCAAGGTGGTTGGCCGGGCTGGCGTTGGTGTTGACAACATTGATCTTGAGGCAGCAACCAAGCTCGGTATCGTCGTCATTAATGCCCCTGACGGGAATACGATTACAACTGCAGAGCATACATTTGCCATGATGATTGCCCTCGCCCGCCACATCCCTCAGGCCTATGCCAAAACGGTAAGCGGAACATGGGACCGAAAATCTTTCCTTGGTGTTGAACTTCGTAACAAGACGCTCGGCGTTATGGGTATGGGACGAATCGGCACCGAAGTGGCCAAACGCGCCAAAGCATTCGGTATGAGTATTCTGGCTTTCGATCCCTTCTTAACGGAGGAACGTGCAGACAAGCTCGGCGTGAAGCTCTCTTCCGTGGATCATATTATCCGCAATGCAGACTTTATTACCGTTCATACTCCGCTTACGCCGGAGACGCGTCATATGATCGCCAGACCACAATTTGAAGTCATGAAACGCGGCATGCGGATCGTGAACTGCGCCCGCGGTGGCATTATCGACGAACTCGCGCTCGTGGAAGCCATTGATGAAGGTATTGTAGCAGGCGCTGCATTTGACGTTTTCGAGCATGAGCCACCTGAAAGTGATCATCCGTTCCTGAGTCATCCAAAAGTCATCGTAACTCCGCATTTGGGTGCATCTACTGTTGAAGCGCAAGAGAATGTGGCAATCGATGTGTCGGAACAAGTGCTTCACATTCTACGGAACGAGCCGTTTAAGAATGCTGTCAACTTCCCGCTTGTAGCGGCGAGTGTCATGAACAAGCTCCAGCCTTATTTCTCCCTCGGCGAGAAACTGGGCAGTGTAGCAGCCCAGATCACCGCACATGCGGTAAAAGAGATTCATCTGGACTATGCCGGTGAGCTGGCTGAAGTCGATACGCAGGCCCTGACCCGATACATCGTCAAGGGAGTTCTCGAACGCCACCTTGGAAGTGAAGTGAACATTGTCAACTCCATGCATCTCGCAAAAAGCCGTGACTTGCATGTGGTTGTTACCCAGACACCGAAAACCAAGGACTTCACCAACCTGGTTACTGTTACACTCAAAACGCAAAACGGTATGGAGCGAATTGTCGCTGGCACACTTCTGCTCGGTTATGGAGAGCGCATTGTCCGTCTTGACAAGTTCCCAGTCGATATTTCTCCGGAAGGTCATCTGATTCTGATCTCCCATAATGACAAACCAGGGCTTATCGGGCGTGTTGGTACCCTGCTTGGCGAGAACGATGTTAATATCGCCTCCATGCAGGTTGGACGCAAGGTCATCGGCGGAGAGGCGATCATGCTCCTCACGGTCGACAAGAACGTTCCTAAGGACGTATTAATCAAGCTTACCGGTCTGTCAGACCTGAACACCGCACAACAAATCGCTATGGGCTAACATATTGGACTAAATCATTCGTAAAGGGGTTAATCATTGTTCCACGTAGAACAAGATTAACCCCTTCATTTCAACAAAAAAACACGCTCCCAGGGAGCGTGTTTTGTCTTATATGCGAAGATGCTCTAAGATTCTGGCGCTTTTGCAGGAATGGTCAACGTAAACACGGTTCCTTTTCCCACTTCACTCGTTGCAGTAATCGTGCCATGATGAGCATTCACAATATTCTGCACGATGGCGAGTCCTATTCCTGTTCCCACTGTCTCACCCCGTACACGTGCCTTATCGGCCTTGTAGAACCTCTCAAACACAAAAGGCAGATCCTCAGGTGGAATTCCGATCCCCTGGTCGCAGATCTTCACCTGGAGAGCTTCGGTATTCGATTGGCGGATCCGATCAGCAATAATCTGAATTTGCTTGTCCGAAGGCGTATGACGAAAAGCATTATCGAGCAAATTGGTCAACACCTGCTCCAGCTTGTCTTCGTCGGCTGCTTCAAGTTGAAGGTTCGAATTTAGCTTGTTCAGTTGAAGATCAATATGGCGCTCCTTGGCACGAACCGTAAACTTCCGGTATACCCGTTCGCATAATTCACCAGCATCCATCTTTCCAAGCGATAATTCCGAATGTCCGGCCTCCATGCGGGTTAAATCAAGCAAATCTTTTACCAGCCGTCCCATGCGTAGAGACTCTTCATGGATCACCTGGATGAGCTCTCGGCTCTCTTCAGGCGAAGCCGCCATTCCGTCAAGCAGTGCTTCGCTATAGCCTTGCATCATAGACAACGGCGTTCGAATTTCATGCGACACATTCGCAATGAAATCTGTACGCATCTTCTCCAGCTTCACCTGCTCGGTAATATCTCTCAGCACCACAACAGCGCCCCGAATCGTATCATCCGAAGATAAAGGCGCCATGTGGGCTGACCAAATCCCCTGGTTGACATGCAGGTCGGCACTCTTGTCTTTACCTTCATCTACAGTGGCATAGTATAGCTCACTTAACGGTTTTGGCATAACATCGGCTGCCCAGCCTCCGCCCTGCAGCTCATCGTCCCATTGCAGTCCTTTCCAGGTCTTCATAATATCCTGTCCCGGCGGGTTCGCCAAAATGACCTGACCATGGTTATCGAAGGTAATAACGGCATCACTCATGCTTCTCAGCACACTAGACAAATGCTCCTTCTCATGGTTCAAATTACGAATGTTCGATTCGAGCTCTGCTGCCATATGATTAAACGTATTTGCCAGTTCGCCGATCTCATCACTGGTTACAAGATTCAATCGAGTCCCGTATTTCCCCTTACGAATGTCATTAGCCGCCTCAATGAGCTGCTGCATCGGCTGCGTAATCTTCGTTAACAGGAACAAGCCGAAGAAAGTAGTCATTGAAAAACCAATAATGGCCACATACGTGAATAATCGCTTGATCGCATCTGAATTTGCAAACGTCGTATCAATATAAGGGAGCAGAAATAATCCGAGCGTCAGCAGCACGCACGCGACCAAACAAGTTATCGTAATCCAAAGCTTGCCGACGAGTGACCTCCAGAAACTCACGTTACTTCGGGACCTCCAGCTTATAACCTACTCCCCATACAGTCGTGATCATCGCAGCAGATTCCAAGGAAACTTTGTTCAACTTTTCACGAAGCCGTTTCACATGGGTATCAACAGTGCGCAGATCACCGAAAAATTCATAATTCCATACATCTTTAAGCAGTTCTTCGCGAGAAAACACTTTGTCTGGCGAGGAGGCCAGATAGTGTAATAGCTCGTACTCCTTCGGCGTCAGGCTGATCTCATGTCCGCCCGCTGTTACGCGGTGAGCATCATGCTCAATGACCAAATGAGGGAATACGATGCTGTTGCTAGGATTTGATTCTTTGGTCAGATAGGCAGTAGCCGATGAGCGGCGCAATATAGCCTTCACCCGGAAGATCACCTCGCGCGGACTGAACGGCTTAACTACATAATCATCCGCTCCCACTTCAAATCCCTGAACCCGGTTGATCTCTTCGCCTTTGGCAGTCAGCATCAGAATCGGTGTAGACTTCACCTGACGAAGACGAGTGCATACTTCGACCCCGTCCATTCCAGGCAGCATGACATCCAAAATAACGAGTCCGTAATCTTCCGAGCTTGCTTTACGCAGGGCGGTCTCACCGTCCTCTGCCTCTTCGATTTCATAGCCTTCTTTCTCCAAATACATTTTCAACAATCGGCGAATCCGTTCTTCATCATCAACAACGAGAATACGATTTCCGTGTTCTGACATTGGCAGCCAACTCCTTATGAATGATAGGGAAAACCAGAAGTGGCCCTCTTAATTAAGAAAGGGCCCTTCTGATATTATTCATTGCTATTATGTTCGATTAATCGGTTCCGGCGTAAGAATGCAGACCCGCGATAATCAGGTTGACGCCAACCAGCGTAAACATGACTACGATAAAGCCGATAACGGACAGCCAGGAAGAGTATTTACCCTGCCAGCCACGTGACAGCCGAAGATGGAGATACACGCTGTAGAACAGCCATGTAATAAGCGCCCATACTTCCTTCGGGTCCCATCCCCAGAACCGGCCCCAGGCAATTTCTGCCCAGATCATGGCGAATATGAGCCCGCCAAGCGTAAATACCGGGAAACCAATCGCAATGGCTCGGTAACTAATCTCATCCAAATCATCCGGATCCAGTCGGTTAAGCGCAGGCTGAATGAATTTCGCCAGCGGCTTGCGCAGAATCAGGCGGAGCAGTCCATACAGAATCACTCCGGTGAGCAGAGACCAAATGACTGTATTCAGCTTGCGTCCTGCATTTACTCCGTGCATCCAAGATGGAGCTTCCATGAGAGGAGATTTCATTCCCAAGAAGGATTGCATGCTCTCCGTCTCGCTCTTGTAAGGCGCAACAAGTGGAGGCATGTTGTATTCCACTTTTACTATTGTACTATTTTCTGTCTTCGGGTCAACCAATGTCTGATTAAATTCAGCCTGATAACCACTCGTACGGAAGCCGTATACCGACACTATGAATCCGATCAAAATAACGATGGCAAACATGCACAGTTCAAGCCAGAGCTGCTCTCTGCGCGAAGCCTTGTCAGTTCGGCTAAAGTTAACAGTACGGAGAAGGTGCATCAAACCGGCTATGAAACCGATGGCAAAAAATGCATCACCCAATGCTGCGAGCGTAACGTGAATGCCCAGCCAATAAGACTGAAGAGATGGAATCAGCGGTTGAACCTGCTGCGGGAACACGGCTGCATAGGCCATAATCAGAATTGCCAGCGGCAGTGCAAACAGACCAAGCAGTGACTTTTTGTAAATAAAATAGAGTACAAGAAAGGCAATCATGATTGCCATCGACAAGAAGGACATGAACTCGTACATATTGCTTACAGGCACATGACCTGAGCCCGCCCATCTTGTGAAGAAGTACACCAGATGCCCGATCAAGCCGATCGTTGCCGTCACAAACGCAATCTTGCCCCATTTTGCCAAATGGGTTTCCGGGTCCCGCTTGCGGAATCTTCTTCCCATTACGGCAAGTGCATACAGGATAAACGCTGCACAATACAAGGCAAAGGCTACGACAAACGCGTCGCCACTAAAATCAATTAGATTCATGCTTATTCCCCCTGTTATTCTCCAATGACTTCTCGTCAACCTCCATATTCATTCCCTTGAATATTGCAGAGATCTCCTTACGAAGCCCAAACCAGTTTTTATTCGTATGGGCGCCCAGAGTCAAGATGCCGTCATCAATACGAAGCCAGATTCGGCGATGGGTGAAGTAAAAGCCCATAATCAACCCGATCATGCCTATGAAACAACCTACCCATATGAACGGCATGGCTTTATCCACACGAATATTCAAATACGTCGTCGATTCTGCAAAGTCTACATCGTCCATGCTGAGCACATCCAGTGATACAAGTTCTTCCCCACCTGCCAGCTGCGCATTAATCGCTTCCTGGTTGAATCGTTCCTTGTCGATCTGTTTCGGGAAGTAAAAGTATTGGATGCCTTCCTTCGGCAAATCAGGCCCTTCAATCAGAAATAAGAATGCAGGCGCATTCGGGTTCGGTGACAGGTTTACCGGTTTACCGTTATCGCCAAGTCCAAAATCAGTATAGGTTTGGGTCAGCGTTAACGTATACTCTCCCGCTTGGTACTTTCTCTGGGGATCATTGATCGACAATGTAATCTTGCCGTATTCTTTGCCGCTCTTGCTGTTAACCAGCACGGGCGAAACCGAACGGAGAATGGGGGTCAGATCATAATCGAATTGGTATGCCTTTAACCCTTTGTAGTTGAGCGGATGATTCACCTCAATGTTATGACGTGTTACTTCCACAAGCTCAGGGTCCTTATCCAAGTCGTCGCAATTGGCCTCACACATGTACAGTACAGCCTGCGTTTGGAATTCTTTTGGCAGCACTTTATTTTTGCCTTTGAATTCTTCAGGCATATCATCTTCGGTATAGAATTCAACCTTAAATCCATCGTTCAGCAAGTAATAACTGGTGTTCTTGATATGCACCGGCTCACCTTGCGGAAATGCCACATGCTCGTCCATATACAGCCCTGGAAGATTCCGTCCGAGTACCGCCAGAAGGAATACGATCAGACCGATATGCAGAACATAGGGCCCCCAGCGGCTGAAGCGCTGCTTCTCCGCCAATAAAGTCCCTCCGTCTGTGCGCACGCGGTACCCTTTTTTCTTGATGATTGGCTTAACGCGTTCAACCCACTCTATTCCGCCCTCTTCGACTGGCCCTTGATAAACAACCTTTTGGCGGGTAAGAAAAGACATATGTTTCGGAATCCGCTGCCGGCTCAGCGCCTTGTAGAGAGGCAGCACACGGTCAAGACTGCATATGACAAGCGATGCGCCAATCATGACGAGCAGCAGCACAAACCACCAGGATGTGTATGTATGTGACAGGCCAAGCAAGTAATAAATATGCCCGAGCTGTCCGTACTCCTCTTTGTAATAAACCGAGGGATCAATGTTTAGGAACGTGCTCTCCTGAGGAAAAATCGTCCCTAACGAGGAACCGATCAACGTGAACAATATCAGATATATTGCTACTTTTACCGAGGAAAAGAAATTCCATACTAGGTCAATAACCCCGGGATTTGCTTTCTGTGACCGGCGGGCAACCCCATCGTAGCGCATTTCTAAAACAGGCTGCGCTTCAGCCTCCTCGGTAAGCGGCTTGCCGCAAGCCTCACATAGAACGGTTCCCGTGGGATTCTGGTGTCCACAATCACATTTCGTGTTCTGGATCAAAGGCTTGGAACCTTGACTCATTTCGCATTCACCAACTGTTCAATTTGTTTGTCCAGGGTGTTCAAATCCAGTTCGCCTATACGTATATGGTCAATCTTGCCAGAGGCAGTAACGAAGAAGGTGGTTGGCATGGGACCTACCCCGAAGCTGGCAACAGCATTCCGTTTAGGATCCATCAATATGGGGAATTTCACACCGGTCTGGGCAACAAAATTCTCTACTGTCACTTTGTTCTCCCCTACGTTAATCCCGATGATCTCAACGCCTTGGCTGCTCCATTTTTCCCACTGGGACTGAAGAGCCGGCATTTCACGCACGCATGGCGGACAGTAGGTTCCCCAGAAATTGATCACCCTGGCCTTACCTTCATAATCACTCATGGTATGTACGTTACCATCCATGCCTAGAAGTTCAAAATCCGCTGCCTTCTGACCCACTTTAGGTACCTTGTCAGAGCCGAATACAACCGTGGCAACGGCGTATACTCCAATCAACACGATGGCAAGCAGAATCACGATTTGTATATTTTTCTTCGATTTGCCCATATTGCAGCAGCTTCCTTTCTATGACAATCATCATAAACGTACCCCGCGGGTGTGAACATCCTATGAACAATTATAACGAAATTTGTCATAAACGCCGCTCGCCAATTTGAATATTATGTGTCGGGTTTAGCGTTTTCTCTTTGATTTTCCGGCCGGTTTCGCGGATTTCGCCATCTGCAGCAGCTGATTGATTTCATTTGGCGTCAAATGGCGATATAGACCCCTTTTTAAATTCTGAAGGAGCAAATCTCCGTACGATATTCGCTTCAGACGCACAACCGGATGGGAGATCGCTTCAAACATTCTTCTCACTTGACGGTTGCGTCCTTCATGAATGGTAATCGAAATAACGGATTGTTTATTATCGGGATCGACATCCTTATACTCCACTTCAGCAGGTGATGTCATACCGTCTTCCAGCATAATCCCTTGACGCAGCTTGTCCAGTTCGGTGCCATGAGGCACCCCTTTCACGGTAGCCAAGTATGTCTTGGGCACATGATATTTAGGGTGACTGAGCAGATTCGCAAACTCGCCGTCATTGGTTAGCAGCAGCAGACCCTCCGTGTCGTAATCCAATCGTCCAATCGGATAGACCCGCTCTTTAATGCCTTTAAGATAATCGGATACAATTTTTCGGCCTTCGGGATCGGAAGCACTTGTAATGACTCCCTTCGGCTTATTGAGCATGATATATACCTTTTTTTCGTTCTTAATCGGTTTGCCTGAAACCGTAATGACATCTTGGGCTGGATCGGCCTTCGTGCCGAGCTCGGTAACGGTCTCTCCGTTTACCTGCACCTTGCCTTCAAGAATCAATTCCTCGCACTTGCGGCGGGAAGCAACTCCGGCCTGTGCCATTATCTTCTGTAATCTCTCCATGTTCTTTAGGTCACCTCATTCCTAATGATAACCATCGACAGGATAAATCACAAGCGAGTTCCAAGGAAAATATGAGCCAGGGCAGTCGTCTGTGTGCGGAAATAGGTATAGCGGGGATATATCATGGAGTCTGGACAGCTCCATTATCACTTTGCTGGCGATAAACAGCTGGGTTTTCTGGTCCAGGCTCATGGCGGCGTAGCCGATATTGAAGTCGCCTTCCAGGCAAATATGAATCTGTCCTGGCTGGACAGATATCGAAGAGGCGGTGACCGAACCGTCCGCATGAATAATAAAGTCATAGTTCTGGTGTTTCTCTATGCATGCGGTATGATGAATAACAAAACCCTCGATTTCCATTTCATCACCCCTCCCACAATTTTCATTGCAGCAGTATATGATGGAGTGGAACCAAGGGTATAGGCAAATGCTGACGGTTGACTACCGATTAACCGAAAACCAGTAAACAGACGGCAATCGCCGCGATAAAACCTACCAAATCGGAGAACAATCCTACCTTCAGCGCATACCGGCCATTTCGAATGCCAACAGCTCCGAAATAAACGGTCAGCACATACAAGGTCGTGTCTGTGCTTCCCTGGATGGTTGATGCCATTCGTCCGATCATCGAATCCGGACCATATGCCCGGATCAGTTCGGTCGTGTAAGCAAGTGAGCCCGTCCCGGTCAGCGGCCTTAGTATTCCCAACGGTAATATCTCGCTAGGCACCCCCAAGGTTTGAAGGAAGGATCCCGTCCAACCAACAAAAAACTCCAGCGCCCCGGAAGAGCGGAAAACACTGATGGCCACCATCATCCCAACCAAATGCGGTATAATTCCGATCGCTGTTGAGAAACCATCCTTGGCTCCGTCCACAAAAGACTCATATACAGGTACTTTTCGCGTATAAGCATAAAGAGGGATAAAAGCGATAATAATGGGAATAGACCATGCTGAAACGAGATTTATCCATGACAGCAATGTTTATCACCCCTTCACATCCGGGTTCAGATCTGTTCGAATATCCGACCGTATTTGACGACGTATCGTCTGCTTCCGATACCACCGGTCTGCAATAATTGCTGCGGCCGTTGCAATTGCTGTTGCTAATAACGTTGTCCCAACAATTTCAGAAGGATTGGCAGACTCATAATTCAGCCTGATTGCTATAAGCGTTGTCGGTATTATCGTAATGCTGGCGGTATTTAACGCCAGAAGTGTACACATTGCCGGCGAAGCCGTATGCTTATCCGGGTTCAGCTTCTGAAGCTCCTGCATCGCTTTGATTCCCATCGGGGTTGCCGCATTGCCAAGGCCAAACAAGTTGGCGCTCATATTAGATAGTATATATCCCATGGCAGGATGATTCTTAGGCACATCAGGGAACAGGAAGCGGACAACCGGTCCCAGCAGCTTGGCAACCTTTGCGAGCAGCCCGGCATCCTCCGCCAGCCTCATCATACCTAGCCAAAAAACCAGGATGCTGATTAAACCGAAAGAGACGGTCACTCCGGTTTGTGCTCCATCAAAAGCTGCCTTTGTAACGCTATCTATATTGCCATTAAATGCCGCAAAGCAAAACCCAACCAATATCATCCCCATCCAAATCAAATTAATCATCACTTCGCCTCCGTTTTGTGCCCCGCTGCATGAGAATCCAGGATCTCTTTAGCGAAGACTAATTATGGTGGGCTCTGAACAGCTGCCTCAGCACTTCTCCCGTAGCCTGCCATAACGACAACGAACCAACAGGAGCCGATGCGCTTCTCGATTTCTGCACAAACTCTGGAGCTTCAGGAAGCTTGCTCCCCTCCTCATAGACCGGTATTTTGCCGATGCTGACATTCTGGAGCAGCAGCTCAATATGACCGCGAAGTCCAAACGACAGATCCGGTGATCCCGCCTTATACAGTACCAGCCTTTTAACCAGCTGTGCCTCCTCGTCATGGGCGAACGCATAAGTAAATGTACTGCCCGCAACAAGTGGATAGCCCTGGATCTTTTGTCCTTTTTCCGTCACTTTCTTTAATGGGAATTTCGCAAATCCATAGTCCAGCATCGTGGAGTGGTCATTCCAATCATTGCCGTCATTCAGCGTTACTGCCGCAATTTGCTGGCCGTTTCGAGTAGCCGAACTGACCAGACAGCGAAAGGCTTTTTTGGTATAACCCGTTTTGACACCGTCAGCTCCTTCATAGAACCGAAGCATCTTGTTCTTGTTATCCCATTTGTAATCCCATGCCTCATTCGGATTGGGTGCCTTCTTGGTCGGTGTTTTGACGATTTCGCTAAATATAGGGTTAGTGAGCGCGTAAGCTGTCAGTTTAGCTACATCGTTCGCTGAAGAGTAGTGTTCATCATGATCAAGTCCATGGGGATTCATAAAATGTGAATTTGTCAGGCCTAGTTCCATCGCCTTCTCGTTCATCAACATAACGAAGCCTTCTTCCGTACCACCGACATGCTCGGCAATAGCGGTTGCCGCATCGTTCCCTGAACGAAGCATAAGGCCATATAATAGATTTTCCAGCGTCATCTCTTCTCCAAGCTTCAAGAAAAGCGAAGAGCCCTCTTTGGCAAAAGCATTCTTGGAAATTTTAACGCGATCATCCAGCTTGCCGTGTTCAATGGCTACGATAGCTGTCATGATTTTGGTCAAACTGGCAATTCTTAATCTCTCATCCCCTTGCTTGCTGTACAGGATTCTCCCGGAAGTAACATCAATCAGCGCTGCTGCCTGGGCATGATTGGGCGGTCCACTCTCATGATCCGAATATACGGGAACATACATCACCAGCAATAGACATAGGGAGACTACCAAAGATACCAACGACTTGCAGTTTGTCCGCTTCATTTTCATTATTCTATCCTCCGGGGTTCAGAAATCTTGTACAAGTATATGTCCTCTTCGCTGAAGGTATGTCCAATTATTACAGCAAAAATCCCTTCCATCTCTGGAAGGGATCAGCTTGCTCCTATCAATACGCAGACGTATTGTTGTCGGGCGCATTGCTGCCTGATTGAAACATCGACTGGATTTGCTCAAGCAAAAATGGGGTTGCGTCGATAATTCGTTCAAACAGATGGGTTTGGTTGTCGAGTGGCACAATGTGCACGCCATCCTTGCCTACGACCAGGAAAGCAATCGGGCGAATGGAGACGCCGCCCCCGCTGCCGCCACCGAAAGGAAGGGGATTATGGTCGCCGCCATGTGCCCCGTTAGCAGCATGCTGATGGCTGCCGCCACCCTCGATGTTGTAATCGCTGCCGCCGGCTGCAAACCCGAACGCCACTTTACTGATAGGCAATATAACGCTGCCGTCAGGCGTATTCACTGGGTCGCCTACGATGGTATTAACGTCCACCATTCCCTTGATGTTCTCCAGAGCGGTTTGCATCAAGCCTTGAATAGGGTGTTCTGCCATGTTCTAATTCCTCCTTTCACCTTTAACACGCGAACTATAAGTACCAGTCCAGCATACATAGCTTTACCGCAGGAGATTTTCGCTATGCAATATAGCTCTGTGGAAATTTGCGGAGGACCGTTAAAGATTGGCACCACATCGATTTGGGGCATCTCTTCCATGATCAGGCGATACGACATCCATCCCAGAAGCGTATGCTTTATGCCATGCAGCAGCCCGGTCGCTACCGCCGTATCGGCCGCATGCTCAAGCGCAATCCGGGTTGACCAGCGCATATCCATGAGATGAACAGCCGCCATCGTCTGTCTCGTCCATTTTTTGAAGCCTTTTGTTGAAAGCATAGCCCGCCCGTAATCCTTAAATCTGATCGTTCTGCTAGAAGCCTTCTCCTCTTTTGAATCATGCGTAGTTCCTTGTTCTCCGTCTCCAGCAACGGTCTCCTTCTTAAACTCGATCCCACCGTTCGCCAGGTGAAAGGGGACTGCATATTTGCGCGTAATCAATCCGAAAATCATTTTGATTTCCGCCAATACTTTATATTCATCTTTTTTTAGAACCACATCCAGCTTAATCGTTACCTTGGAGCTCAGCACAACGATCAGCAATAAGATGAGGAGCACGACCAGACCAGCCGCCAGTAAGATCCATATCCTCACGAAGTAACCCCCAAGAAACGTGCTTAGTAAAATGTAATCCGCTTGGCTTAGTATGGCAAAACCTTCTCTAAAAGATGCGGGACTTTAAGTTTCAAAGGCAATTCTAAAACCAGTGATTTGAATATTACTGGCATGTGTCTTCTTTGGTGGAGTTATACCCTTGGAATTTAAGGGTCAGCTGGAATCAGGGTTGGAAAAACACAATACAGCGTTGAAACAGTTACCTAGAAGGAGGAGGAAACAGCAGCTCCGTTGATATCCGTGGTGAGTAGCAAAATCTCATTCTGGAAAATTTTAAGAATAAAGATAATGCAGTATAATTTATACTGTAGCAACCTTTCATTAAGGAGGTGTATAGATGAGTAAAATTTTTAGTTTACTTTTAGTCGCGGGACTCTTGTCAATTATTCTCGGCTGCAATGGTGTTCAACAGAGACAGAATGCACAAACATCGGATGAGAAAGAAATTTCAAGCAATCAGAATGACAAAGAATCAGAAAATTCTAGCCAACCCTATAAGGCAAAATATCTCGATAACCCACAGTATCTTGATGAAAGTCTCTACGAAGGGGACGAACTTGAAATTGTTCGAGTGCTAAATAATATGATGAAGAGCATTCTTACGGAAAATGTAGATGGCTATAGAAGTGTTTTGACAAAAGACCATTACCAACAAACAGATACTGAAGAATATCTCAAAAATATCAAAATAACATATTTATCTGAAGCGACTTTTTATGATGGTCCATCAGAGTACTTTTCTGATATGGAAGTAGGTGTTAAAGAAGAATCATACCTTCCCAATTCCACTGATTCCCCCAATGCTTATTTCGGAACAGCTATATATCTAATGTTTAAGGAAGATGGCCAGTGGAAGATTGGTGAAAAAAAGTGGTGACATATTGCCCTATACAGTTAACAGAACCTGATTATATAAGCCGTATTGAAAATATAAAGTTAATTGATATTAACGGAAGGTTGGTTGATTCCATGAAAACACAAAAAATCCCGAGCGTGCTTAAACAGCGCTCGGGATAACATCTTACTCTTATATGAGATACTAGCTTTCCCCCACATCATCAAACGTAAGCTGACGATCATCCAGCTTATCGAATAATAGCTGCGTCTCTTCTTCTAACTGATCCGTGTCCTCAAACTGTGACGGCTCGGGTAAATCCTTGATATTAGCGAGTCCGAAATAATCCAGAAATGATTTGGTCGTTCCATACAGAATCGGCCTGCCAATCGCTTCGGCACGTCCGACTTCCTCGATCAATCCCTTACTCACTAATGTATGGATCGCACGCTCGGATTTAACCCCCCGGATGTCTTCAATCTCCACACGCGTTATCGGCTGGCGATAAGCGACAATGGACAGCGTTTCAAGCGCCGCTTGAGACAATGCAGAGCGGGAAGGCGAATAAGCCAATCGTTCGAAGTACGGGGCATGCTCGGCCAATGTAGCCATTTTGTAGCTTCCGGCAATCTGAACAATCTGAATTCCCCGCTCCTGACGCTCCCATTCCTCCTTCATGTCCTCAAGTGCTTCACCAACCAGGCCATCCGATTGCTCGGTGATCTCAGCAATGTGCTTGACCGATAAGCCCTCTTCCCCAGACAGGAACAGAAGCCCCTCAATAATCGATTTCAGCTTCGGATAATCCATCAATGCGTTCTTCCCCTCTCCACTCCAAAACGATATCTTCAAACAACTTCTCCTGATAGCACAAAATTTGTTTCATTTTCATAAGTTCCAATATGGCCAGGAAGGTCACCACGATCTCATGCCGTTCCATCTCTTCGTGTAAAAGCTTGGAGAACAGGACCCTTCCCCCTGTGCCGGCCTGTTCCAAGGTGTCCATGACCTGGCGAATGCGATCCTTTACCGATATTTCATCCCGCTGAATGCGGGCATACGAAGTACGCTTGACTGCCTTACTTAACGCTTTCTGGAAAGCGCTGATCAAATCCGATATATGTAATCCCTGTACCGGGTTTTCCTCCACTAGCGGCATATAAGCGCTCAGATCTTCCGCTTCCTTGGAATAAATGTGGCTGCGTTCAAACTCTTTCTCATGCAGATGGCGTGCGATGCCTTTATATTTGCGGTATTCAATCAGCTTGGCAATGAGTTCTGCTCTCGGATCCATGTCGTCCTCTTCATAAAAATCGAACTCGTCCATTTCGATAACGGGAGGCTTAGGAAGCAGCAGCTTGCTCTTTATAGACAACAGCGTGGCAGCCATCACCAGGAATTCGCTCGTAACTTCCAGCTCCAACTCCTGCATATTGTGCAAATAGGCCATGTATTGCTCAGTAATCTCACTGACGGGAATATCCTGGATGTCGATTTCCGCTTTATCAATCAAATGCAGCAGCAGATCGAGCGGTCCTTCAAACGTTTCCAGCTTGTATAATACGGTCACGGTAAATCCTCCCGCCAAAAATAAAATGCAGTGCTCTTAAAAAAGAGCACTACATTAAATAAGCACTATTTTAGGCTTTTCGTCAAGTTCGCCATTTCAATGGCTGCCATGGCCGAATCCCAGCCTTTATTGCCAGCCTTGGTTCCTGCCCGTTCAACGGCTTGCTCGATATTCTCTGTCGTGACGACTCCGAAAATCGTTGGTACACCGGTCTTCAGATTAATGGCCGAAACTCCTTTGGCCACTTCGTTGCATACATAATCGTAGTGAGTGGTGGAGCCGCGAATGACGGTTCCCAAGGTGATGATTGCATCGTATTTACCGCTCTCTGCCATTTTTTGGGCAATGAGCGGGATTTCGAATGCTCCTGGTACCCAAGCCACGTCGATTTCGTTATCATCTGCACCGTGACGTTTCAATGCGTCCAGAGCGCCTCCGAGCAGCTTACTGGTGATGAATTCGTTGAATCGACCTACTACGATACCGTACTTTAGACCTTCAGATACTAATTTACCTTCAAATATAGTTGCCATTATGGATGACTTCCTTTCGGTTTGGAGTTTATAAGGTCAATCAAGGGAGATGAGATTAGTTCGATGTCGTTTGCCCGCTGCGCTGACGGCTGCTGCTTCCGATCGCTGTTAACTCCTGATTTCACGAATAATTTACCAGGGTAGAAATCAGGAGTTAAAGGCGACCGCTGGCGCTTCTCCAACAGCATTCCGCCCTCTTCGCTAGGTCATACCATAGAAGCAAATCATTCCACATGATCGACCTTTTGTTATTTGGTGATTAGTTGGCACTCTCGTTCTGCTCGATATCGTTGAACTTCAGCATATGACCGAGCTTCGCTTGCTTGGTATGCAGGTAACCTGTATTATCCTCGTTCTCGGGCATTTGGATCGGGACCCGCTCCACTACTTCCAGGCCGTAACCTTCAAGGCCCTTGATTTTACGCGGGTTGTTTGTCAGCAGGCGGATTTGTCTCACACCCAGATCCTTCAGAATCTGGGCACCGATGCCGTAATCGCGTAGATCTGCCGCAAAGCCGAGCTTCAGATTCGCGTCGACGGTATCAAGTCCCTCTTCCTGGAGCTTGTAGGCTTTCAGTTTGTTGATTAAGCCGATGCCCCGCCCCTCCTGGCGCATGTAGAGGAGCACACCTCTGCCTGCTTCGTCAATCTGGCGAAGGGCCGCCTCAAATTGCGGACCACAGTCGCAGCGATGGGAGTGGAACACATCCCCTGTCAAGCACTCAGAGTGAACGCGGACGAGAACTGGCTCATGTGGGTCGATCTCTCCTTTGACCAAAGCGACATGCTCTTTGTTGTCCACGTCGTTGGTGTAAGCAACGGCCTGAAACACGCCGTAGTCGGTCGGCATCCGTACAGCTACCTCACGCTGCACGAGCTTCTCTTTTTCGTTGCGGTAATGGATCAGATCCTTGATGCTAATCAGCTTCAGATCATGCTTTTTCGCAATCTCCACCAGGTCGGGAAGACGGGCCATCGTTCCGTCTTCTTTGATCACCTCGCAAATGACGCCGGCCGGATAGGAGCCGCTGAGCCGGGCAAGATCGACCGCTGCCTCGGTATGTCCTGCACGGCGAAGGACGCCCCCGTCCTTTGCAATTAGCGGGAACATATGTCCCGGCCTGCGGAAATCCGCAGCAGACGCGCTTGAATCCAGGATACTCTTCACGGTTACGGACCGCTCATAGGCGGATATGCCTGTCGTTGTGTCCTTATGATCAATGGAGACGGTAAAAGCCGTTCCATGAAAATCTGTATTTTGGGTAACCATCGGTTTGAGATCAAGTTCCTGAGCTCTTGCCTGCGTCATCGGCAAGCATACTAACCCGCGGCCTTCGGTGATCATAAAATTGATAACCTCAGGGGTTGCCTTGTCTGCCAGAGCGATAAAATCCCCTTCATTCTCGCGATCTTCATCGTCAACGACAATGATGACCTTGCCTTCCTTCAAATCTGATAACGCCTCGTCGATTGTATGAAATGAAAAACGTTCATCCATCGTTGCCCCTCCTTTTTCTCCAAAACGTCTGTTGTCTAGAAGCAATCTTTATACAAACCCGTGCTCAGCAAGATAGTCTCTGCTCAATTCACGCTTGGTCCCGCCTCTTCTACCCGTATCTTGTGAGCCAAAATGCAGAAGATGCTCCACATATTTCCCTAAAATGTCGGTTTCGATATTCACTGTATCGCCCGCTTTTTTATCAGCAAGCACCGTCTCCGCCAGTGTGTGGGGGATGATAGACACCGTAAACGAGGTCTCTGTCGTTTTAACAACAGTCAAGCTGATTCCATCCAAGGTGACGGAGCCTTTCGGAATAATATATTTGATTACGTCCTTGTTCGAAGGCGCAACCTCATACACCACCGCATTCTGATCCGTCTGCACGCTGCGGATGACCCCAACACCATCGACATGCCCCTGAACGATGTGGCCGCCAAATCTTCCTCCGGCTGCCATCGCCCGTTCCAGATTGACCTTCCCTCCAGGCTGCAAATCCTTTAGATTGGTGCTTCTATAGGTTTCAGGCATGACGTCCACCGTGAAAATTCCTTTGTTAATCGTCGTAGCTGTTAAGCAGACGCCGTTCACGGATACACTGTCGCCCAGCTTTAAATCATCCATGATCCGGCTAGCTGAGATGCTCAGCAGCATGGCCTCGCCTTTGCGCCCAATCCGTCTCATCACGCCGATCTCCTCGACCAATCCGGTAAACACAGGCATGCCTCCTTCCATGTTCTCTTAATGCCAGACCGGAATGCCGGTGACATATATATTGTCATCCAGTCTTTCCATCTCAAGCTTTGTCAGCTGAATCGCTTGATTCATCAACTCATATCCGCTAAACATGTAATTTCCTGGGGCATCGAATCCTCCGACAATTTTTGGAGCGATAAACTGAATGATCCGATCCACCAGCTTATTCTCCAGCATTGATCCATTGAGTGTACCCCCGCCTTCAAGCAGAATGGAGGACATCCCCATCTGCCCCAGCTTTGCCATCGCAGACTTCAAATCAACGCGAGGCCCTGCTCCGCAGGGAATGACCTGAATTCCCTGTTCTTCCAACCTGGATCGCTTTGTCGCATCCGCCTTCTCCGTTGTCAAGATCCATGTAGGAGCCAATCCGTCTGTTACAACCCTGCTGTCAGGCGGTATGCGCAAGCTGGAATCCACAATAATCCTGATTGGATGCAGCCCTTCAACGCCAAGCCGGGTCGTAAGACTCGGGTTATCCGCTATCACCGTCGATACGCCAACCATGATGCCTTGATGCCGGTGACGAAGCGTATGCACAAGCTCCCTGGATTCCTCATTCGAAATCCATTTGCTATCGCCTGTCTTCGAAGCGATCTTGCCGTCCAGCGTGCTCGCCGTCTTAAGCGTTACGAAGGGATGGCCCGACGTAATGTATTTAATAAAGGCTTCATTAAGGCGGAGAGCACGGTCTCTGAGTATGCCAGTCTCGACCTGGATTCCTGCTGCACGAAGCATCTGAATCCCTGTTCCCGCTACAAGGGGATTCGGGTCTTCGCAGGCAACGACAACTCGCTTAACCCTCTCGGCAATCAGTCTTTCGCTGCAAGGCGGCGTCGCACCATAGTGACTGCAAGGTTCCAATGTTACGTATACTGTGCTGCCTGCTGCTTTTTGGCCTGCCATATTCAAGGCGTGCACTTCGGCATGCGGGGTTCCGCGCTCCAGATGCGTGCCTACTCCTGCAAGCGCGCCGTCCTTTACGATGACGCAGCCGACAACCGGGTTCGTCCCCGTTTGGCCCTGAGCGCGTTCAGCCAAGTCCAGGGCAAGTGTCATATAGAATTCATCGTTTACGATATCCATCCTAAGCCCCCCCTTTCATTGCATTCAAACAAAATAAGCCCCGGTAGGATTCGGCGGAATCCTTACCAGGGCTTGATGAGAGTTAAAATAAAGGACACGATAAATAACCGTTATGAACGCAGATTTTGACTACAACAAACGATCCAAATCCGTTATCAGAGGCGCCAAAATAATCGCCATAACAGCTTTGAATTGCATGTGAAAACCTGCACAAAACGCATGTCACGTTGTGCGCGCAGACACAATAGCACCTAATGCATATGTGTCTCTCACTCCTTCTCCCATCCAGACTATACTGTCGGTCCCGGATTTACACCAGGTCCACCGCATACGGTGTGTATCATCACACACATATCCGGGTCACGGACTAAGACGCAGCGTTCAGCTTTGTTAAGCTGCTGTACTGCGTACATCACCGCCGGTAGGGAATTTCACCCTGCCCCGAAGGATTTTGCTAGATATTCTGTTTTTCCTTGTTTTGCTCCTACTCACTCTAAAATTAACACCCATAAATAAAAAAAGCAAGTGAAAAACACCCTTGCTTTATAACATATATATTTATTCTCCCTCTAGCCAGGCTGTAAAGACAGCTTTACTCACTCTAATTATTCTGCGCTTACCAACCCTTTCACGTGAAAAGTGGGTCTTTAAGATGCTCTGTTTTCTAACAAAATCTGTTTGCTATAGTTTGGTTTGGTCCTTGAAATAAAGCAAAGGAAAATAATGAATACTATTCCCCTTCATTTCATGCATTCTTAGTGCTTTCTCCATCTTAACTTATTTTATTTAATTGTAATCTTAATTATATAACATCCTCATAACATTGTTATTCATTTGTTGAGTTTTAGTTAACATTGTATGGCTAATTATTAGAATTAATTAAAATTATTAATGAAGCAAGTATAATTTTTATATTTTTTTATAAAAAATACCATAAAAACTACAATATATAATTATTTACAATCATTAGGTTAAAGTATATATTTATTACAAGATCATCCGATCTTACCATTATTTGGAGGTGTCTTATGAGTCTGAGAAAAAAATTGTCTAAACTATTTATTTGCGGAAGTGTAGTAAGTGCAATGCTAATGTCTCAATCAGCATTTGCAGCTACTGAAATTACGGTATCTCCCGAACCTCAGTCTGAGAGCCAGCTAAGCACCAATAAAAACATGTATTTTGTATTGCCCAACCTTCAAGCTTGGAATTACTATATGTCTATTGGAAATGGCTATGTATATGAATCGCCCTATTCACACCAAGTGAGGTTAGCTGTTTATCAAAAACCGGCAACGCAAGGTGGTTCAAGTCCAACTGTCAGATACACTGTTGTTAAATCTAACAGTAGCGGAAGTCCTCAATCATATACATTGACAGGAGAAACGACCTTAAACCAGATGGTTCAACTTGATCAAGGCACGTATTATGTCTTTGTTGAAAATATTAGTAATTCCGATGCCTATGTTCATGTTATTCTGGGTAACAATTAAGTAGTTTTCATATTACGAGTAATAATATTGTGCACTTGTCACTCATAAGTATAGTGGCAAGTGTCCATTTACTCCTAGATTCCTATATTCTCGTATAGGGAACCTGAAATCTACCAATACCTATTGCCACGTTTCTTTATGAAACAACTCTCTGGTGAATTCTAAAAGTTATTAATTTGTCCATTGGCTGACCATATGCAGAATTTATTGCAAATAAATCAAAGGCCTGAGCAATAGGCTTGTTTGAGAAACTAAATGCAGAAATCAAAGAAAAAACCTGCCGGTTAATTGGCAGGTTTTTCTTTGATTTTCAGACTATCTACGAAATAACAATGAAACCAACACAACTCTATTTCAAAAATGAATTGTTACTGCGTATAAGTATATACATATTCACCAAACGATTTCTAGATATTTTATACGGATGATTACCCACAACTCACCCATCTTCGAAAATCGCGTTAAACTAACTTTTTTAAAACTTATAACATTAATATCAGACCAAACATGAGATATACTAGGAGAATCCACACCAGGGGGAGAACAGTAAAGTTAAAGTCGTATCATGGATCACAGTTTTATAAAGGAGCGAACAATCATGAAAACTTCACTGGATATCATCGTCCGTCCTACGGAGATCGACGTCAATGGACATGTAAACAATGCGAAATACCTGGAGTATTTGGAATGGGGCCGGGAAGAATGGTATGAAGCAGGAGACCTTCCGTACGATGTGCTGAAACGGCTTGGCGTCCAGACCGTAACCGTCAATATTAACATAAATTACCGTAAGGAGTGCGGGCAAGGCGAGCGACTGACAATCGTAACCGAACCGCATGCGGTGGGTCGAACAAGTTATGTGCTGAATCAGAGGATATTCAACGAACAGGGAGAACTCTGCGCGGATGCTGCAGTCACCAGTGTTGCCATGGATGTTGATACGCGTAAAAGCCGGCTCGTTCCGGAGGAGCTCCGCAAATTTTTTCCTAAATCTGTGTGACTCTACTCCTTCCAGCAGCATAAAAAACAGGCTCACCTCTGAGGCGAGCCTGTCCAATACGAGGCGATAAATTAAGCTTCGTATACTTCTACTTTTTCCATTTTGTCGCGGCCTTTAAATGCATCCACGTACTCCATGCCCTCTACTACTTTACCAAATACCGTATGTTGTCCGTCCAAATGCGGCTGCGGCTCGTAGCAAACGTAGAACTGGCTTCCGCCCGTGTTGCGGCCGGCATGCGCCATAGCCAAGCTTCCACGCTCATGCTTGTTAGGGTTGATCTCGCAGTTGATAGTATAACCAGGGCCGCCGGTACCAGTACCTTGCGGGCAACCGCCTTGAGCGACGAACCCAGGGATTATACGGTGAAATACAAGACCGTTATAAAATCCGGAGTTTGCCAATTTCTCAAAATTTGCGACCGTATTCGGTGCATCATTCTCAAACAGATCAAGCACAACCTCTTTACCATTCTCTAATGTGATCTTCGCTTTTTTCGCCATTTGTGTATCTCCTTCCGTTCTTAGAACGTTTCATCGATTATTTACAATGCAAGTTATAGTTTACTATGAAATGACCCTTGAAGCAAAACGTACTTACACATTCTCTCAAGATATAATCAACGCAAAAAACAGAGCAAAGAGCCCAGCCCACGCCGGAGGCGTGGGTGGGCCCTCTGATGAGGTTTATCTGATAACACGATTAACTTGTTACGGTTTCTTTCGCAGTGTTCGCTGGCACGACATCGTGGCTGATGATGTCAGCAAGCGATTCACGGCGCACGACCAATTTGCTCTGTCCGTCTTTAACAAATACGACAGCTGGCTTTCGGATTCGGTTGTAATTGCTGGCCATGGAATAGTTGTATGCGCCCGTGCAGGTTACGGCTAGAAGATCGCCCGCTGCTACTTTTGGCAGCTCCAAGTCCCAGATCAGCATGTCTCCGCTCTCACAGCACTTGCCCGCAATGGACACCGTTTCTTCAGGCTTCTCCTGAGCCCGGTTGGCGAGCAGCGCTTCATATTTCGACTCATACAATGCAGGACGCGGGTTATCCGTCATTCCGCCGTCGACGGCAACGTATTTGCGTACGCCGGGGATATCCTTGCTTGTACCCACCGTATAGAGCGTGGTTCCTGCCTCTCCTACGATACTGCGGCCTGGCTCCACCCAAATTTCGGGAAGCTCGGAGCCCAGGTCGGCAAAGTGAACCTTTACAGCATCCGTGATCGCTTTTACATATTGGGAAACATGAAGGGGCGTATCTCCATCCACGTAGCGAATACCGAAACCGCCGCCCAAATTAACCACCTTGAATCCAATGTTCAATCCTTCTTTTACAGAAGCGGCAAATTCAGCAACGCGCTGAACCGCCATTTGGAACCCATCCACCTCAAATATTTGTGAGCCGATATGAGAATGAATGCCCAAAAGATGAATATTTGCTTGAGTTTCTGCAAGTTTCACAGCCTCATAAGCTGAACCATTTCCGATATCAAAGCCAAATTTTGAATCGGTCTGACCTGTTGAAATATATTCATGCGTATGAGCTTCGACACCCGGTGTCACGCGAAGAAGAACATTAACCTTTTTATTCTTCTCGGCAGCTATGAATTGAAGTATGTGCAGCTCAACCAGGTTATCCACAACGAAGCAGCCGATTTCAGCATCCAGCGCCATTTCAATTTCTTCCGGCGTTTTATTGTTTCCGTGAAAATGAATTCGGTCTGCCGGAAAACCTGCCTCGAGCGCTGTGTACAGTTCACCGTCGGAAACAACGTCAAGTGACATCCCTTCCTCTTCGGCCAAACGGCACATCGCCATGACACAGAACGCCTTGCTCGCGTAGGCGACCTGGAACTTCAGCCCAGAGGCTTTGAAGGCATCGATGTATTCCTGGCAGCGGTTTCGAACCGACTGCTCGTCTATAATATAAAGTGGTGTTCCGTACTGAGCTTTCAAGCTGGTGGTGTCACAACCACCGATCTCTAAATGCCCCTGATCGTTAATCTTGCTAGTCCCGTGTAAAAACATGCTTACAATTCCTCCGATCCATTGATTCAAATTAAAATAATCGAATAATTGTTCACAGTATATCAGACAACGGAACGTAATCAAAATGGATTTTTCAACACAACTTTTGTGTTATTGTTAATGCTCGCGTCTCGGATTCATCTCAGAACCCATTTTGGTATTGTCTCGAGTCTTATTCAGAGCCGGGCGTCTTCTCGACATAAGCAGCGGTTTGCGGAATAGAATCTCGCCCATCGCTTTGGCACTAAACGGTATAAAGGGCCACAAATAAGACGAGTTATAGGAACGGTGAGTCGTCAGTAGCAGGATCAAAAGCGTCGTCCCGATGACAAAACCCTTCACTCCGAATAATGCAGTAGCTATCAGAAGAAGCAGCCTGACCATCCGATTGGCAAGCCCAAGCTCATAGCTTGGAGTCGCGTACATTCCGATGGTAGCGACCGCCATATACAATACGACCTCATTCACAAATAATCCAGTCTTGACGGCGATGTCACCAACTAGAATCGCAGCAATCAATCCCATCGCCGACGCAAGCGGGGTCGGTGTATGAACGGCCGCCAGCCGGAGCAAATCGACGCCGAATTCCACGATCATAAACTGCAGAATAATCGGTATCTTCGAATTCTCATGTGGACCGATAATATCAAGTCCGACTGGCTTCAGTTCTGGATGGACCACTAACAGCATCCATAGCGGGAGCAGGAACATCGAGGCAAATATGCCTATAAAACGAATCCAGCGCAAGTAAGTCCCCATAAACGGTGTTTGGCGATTCTCCTCGGCATGCTGACAGAGGTCCAGGAAAGTGGAGGGCATGATCATCACGCTTGGCGAGGTGTCTACCATGATTACAATTCGGCCTTCCAGCAGATGAGAAGATACCACATCGGGCCGCTCCGAATATCTTACCAGCGGATAAGGATGCCAGCCTTTATTCACAATAGCTTCCTCCAGTTGTTTGTCTCCGAGAGGGAGTCCTTCCAAATCAACTTCCTGAATTTTTGCGCGAATCGCTTCCACCTGGGTACGATCGGCAATATCATCAATGAAGACGAGACCGACGTCCGTCCTCGTCCGCCTTCCCACTTTCAGAATCTCTATATGCAGTCCCGGATCGCGAACCCGCCTGCGCACCAGGTTCACGTTAGTAACAAGCGTCTCCGTAAAACCATCTCTCGCGCCGCGGACGACTCGTTCCACATCAGGCTCTTCCAGTCCGCGAACCGGATATTTCCGGGCATCCAATAGAATGGCGGAATGCGCATCCTCTATGAATAGCGCGCACAAGCCGGAGAGCACTTCATTGATTATCTTGCTAAGCCTTGTGTCCCGCTCCACCTGAACATGCGGAATGTACTTGGTCATCATCTCGGTCAGCACTTGTTGATTGCTCACGTCTTCGGGTTTCAAGTACGTGAGCCTGGTTAAAATCTCTGTCAGTATATCGTCATTGGTGAACCCGTTTAAGAACAGCAGCCCCGCATTTCTGCCGGCAAAGTTCATTTCGCGAAATACCACATCAAACGATACCCCTAGGCCGATCACCTCTTTAAGCGTTTCTTTCAGGGCACTCAGCTTTGCAGGAATGTGGTCGTTTTGCTGCCAATACAGGACTGATTCCTCTGTACTGTCGGATGTTTCGGACTCTCTCTTTTCCCTTAGCGCCTTTTCCTCCAGCGCTTTAATTTCCGATGGAGGGATCAAAGGTATCCCGGTTTCGAGTTCACCATTATGCATTGTCTTGTCGTCCATAAGCTGCCTCCTAGCCATGACAATCACTTGTTGTAAACAAACCAGTCGAACAAAGAGCCTGCTACCTTTCCTGCCACCATGGCCATAAGAAGACCAAATAAATAACCTGTCAAGCGGAGCCGCTTGGCCAGGATCGGTAATACATTCAATACTTCCGTAAGCGCGGCTGCCAGCATACCGATAAATATCCCGCACATCAATCCGATGACGGTACTCACTATCGGTCCAAGCGGTACGGACCATTTCCAGAAATCGGCCATCGTGCCAATGAAAGAACCTGCGATCAATGCCCCCTCGTACCAATGCACCCGACCATATGTTGCCGTCAGCTGGGATAGTCTTGGAATGATGTCCAGCACAATGATAAGCGCTATCACTCCACCGCCGACCGCAATGCCTCCGGCAACACCAAGCAGGCAAATGAACATCCCCTGAAGAATGGACAAGCTCATCGTTTCTTACCCTTTGTATTGGCGCTGCCGTTCATTTTGCGATATTCTTCGGCAACGACGAACTGATCCAGATTTTCCTGATAGAGATACATCTCCACTTCTAGCGGAGTCGGCTCTTCATTCCATTTCTTCTTGAACAAATGATTGAAGAACACTGTCATTCCGAATCCGAGGCCAAGGGAATACGCAATTTGGAACAAATATGGATGCTCATCTCTTTCCCCTGTCACCATCTCAACAATCCGGATATGTACCTCAAGCATGTTGACATCAGCATGAAAGTTCATGATGGTAAGCGCAGAGCCGAAAAACAAGAGCAGCCAGATGAGCGGAAACCACAATTTCGAGCGTTTGCTGTCAGGACCGACAAGCTCAACCAGCGTATGATGGTTGCCCATCGTTTCAATATGAACGCCGGGAACCAACGCTTTGATCTTGGGGATGATTTGAATTAGATCCATGACAAGCCGGTTGCCATCAATATCCTTCGGTTGCGTTAGCGGCATGGCTCGAAGCCTACCCTCCCATTCGGGCTCACAGACGATGAAGGCGACATCACCGAGTTTGACGGTCTGGTCTATGGGTAACCGTATGCGGCTTCGCAGCTGCAGAAACACCGTCGGAGTGGGATTAATCTTCATCCGAAACACTCCTTTACTGCTAAATTACCGTTAGTATGGGAAAAGCCTCCCGATTCTACTCGGATTGAATCATACTTTTCTTCCGTGAGCTCAGGACGGCTTAAAGTTGCTTCAATAGAATAAAACGCCGTCCCTATGGACGGCGCTGCTTTGAGCAAATTATTCAATTTTTGAAGGTCCAGGTTACTGCGCGATTTCATTGCGAATACTCTGCAGTATTTTCTTCTCAAGTCGTGATACCTGAACCTGTGATATCCCTAGACGGCTGGCAACTTCCGATTGCGTCTGATCCCGGTAATACCTCAAATAAACGATGAGGCGCTCCCGTTCAGTCAAACCCCCTATCGCTTCATTCAAAGCCAGCTTGTCGAACCATCGCTCCTGCGAGTCGTCGGCAATCTGATCCATGAGTGTGATAGGATCTCCGTCATTTTCAAAAACGGTCTCATGAATAGAGGTTGGCGGTTTATTCGCCTCTTGGGCAAACACTACTTCTTCAGGTGTTACTCCAAGCTCTTCTGCCACCTCTTTTATCGTTGGAAGTCGATCAAGCTGTTTGGACAGCTCGTCCCGCTTCTTTCTGACCTTGTTGGCCATTTCCTTAAGCGACCGGCTGACCTTGAGAGTCCCGTCATCCCTTAAAAAGCGCTGAATTTCTCCGATAATCATCGGTACGGCATAAGTAGAGAACTTAACGTCATAACTGAGATCGAACTTGTCCACGGATTTGAGAAGACCGATGCAGCCGATTTGAAACAGATCATCAGGCTCATACCCCCGGTTCATAAACCGCTGAACGACTGACCAGACAAGACGAATATTACAGTTGACGAGCGTATCCCGGGCGACATTATCCCCGCTTTGGCTAAGTGCAATGAGTCGTTTGACCTCCGCGTCGTCCAAATAAGTCTGCGAAGTTTTTTTCACATCGGCATCCATTTGTCCAACCCCTAATTATATAAAGCTTTCTTAGATTCGATCCTCTTTTTCATTTTGATCGACGTACCGCTTCCTGGTTCGCTGATCACTTCAAATTCATCCATGAAATTTTCCATGATGGTGAATCCCATGCCGGACCGTTCGAGCTCTGGTTTTGAAGTATAAAGCGGCTGCTTGGCCATTTCTAAGTCCTCAATGCCTCTTCCGGAGTCTTCAACACACAGCGTAATGATATCCTTATCTATGGAGGCTTCTATCTTGACAACCCCGTCCGGATTGCTGTCATAGCCGTGGATGATACTGTTCGTGACTGCTTCAGAGACCACCGTCTTCAGATCACTCAGCTCATCCATATTCGGATCCAACTGGGAGATGAATGCAGCCACAGCGACACGGGCAAAGGATTCGTTCTCCGACTTTGCGGCAAACTGCAGCGTCATAAAATTATGCTGTGCTTTTCCCTCACTCATGACACGACCTCCATACCCGAGAGCGCCGTACCCTCGTTCTCATATATCGGCATAATTTTGAATAACCCCGACATTTCAAGCAAGCGGTACACCTGCGGCTTGACATCACATACTGCCATCTTTCCGCCCTTTTGCTTGATGAATTTATAGCGTCCCAGGATAACTCCAAGACCCGAGCTGTCCATAAAGTCCAAGTGCTTCAAGCTCAGCACCAAGTGCTCGGTTTGGCGTCTCTGAATAGCTTCATCCAGCTGCATCCGGACATGATCAGCCGTATGATGATCCAGTTCCCCGGATAGACGGACGATCAGAACATGTCTGTGATGCTCCATATCAACGTGCAGATTCATGTTTGCTCACTCTCCTCCCTGTCATGAACAAGGATTTCTACACAGGGAAAAGACATTCCTGCATCATGACAAAACTAGAAGAAAACTCCTATGAATCTACATGAAACAACTTGCCTGTTGTCCGTTTAAACAATTTCCAGAAGCCGGCTTTCTTGACCTCGACAGGAGAAGTCAGCTCGAACTCTTTTACCAGGCGATCTCCTTGATAAACGGATAATTTGCCAACGACCTGTCCTACGGATACAGGCGCCTTTACATTGGTTTCCATCTGAATCTCATGACGGATATCAGGGTCTTTTACCCCCTTCTTAACAAGGACGTTGTAATCTTTATCCGCTTGGATTGAAATCTGCGACTCCATTCCCTTTTGCACTTTCACAATGCCGAGCACCTCACCCGGCTTATAGATGGAACGCATCGTATATTGGGCAAACGCATAGTCAAACATGCGGGACACTTCCTGGTTTCGTGTCTTGGTATCCGGAGCTCCCATGACTACGGCTACCGTACGTAATCCGTCCCGCTTAGCCGTTGCGGACAAACAGAATTTAGCCTCCGACGTATACCCGGTTTTCAGCCCGTCGGCACCTGAATAGAAACGGACCAGCTTGTTCGTATTGACCAGCCAGAAGGGTTTCTCTGAGTCTTTGCGCAAATAATCTTGATAGATGCCCGTATAATCGGTAATCTTTTCATATTTCAGCAATTCCCGGCTCATGACTGCAATGTCGTGGGCCGAAGTATAATGATTCTCCGCGGGAAGTCCGTTACAATTCACAAAATGCGTATCTTTCATTCCAAGCTCGGCTGCCTTGTCATTCATCATCTTAACGAAGCCTTCCTCTGAGCCGGCAATTTTCTCTGCCATTGCCACGGAAGCATCATTTCCCGATGCCATGGCAATACCCTTGAGCATTTCATCTACGGTCATTTCTTCGCCAGGCTCCAGAAAGATCTGGGATCCGCCCATAGAGGCTGCATATTCGCTGGCCTGTACCTTATCCGTCAGCTTCAAGCGCCCTTCATCAACCGACTCCATTATGAGCAGCATGGTCATGATCTTGGTAATGCTGGCCGGAGGCAGCTTATCATGGCTGTTCTTCTCATAAATAATGGTCCCGGTGTCCGCATCCAGCAATATGGCGGAACGCGCGCTTGGGGCCAATTCCCCTTGGTTCAAACCTCCGCCGCCTTTACTCTGCTCTTCTGCATAGGCAGGCACCACTACACTGGACCATCCCATCAACAGTACGAGAAATCCAGCGATTATTGCTTTTTTCACTTTCTGTCCCCTCCTGACATTCGTAATCATGGCATCCCGACAAGTACGGGTCTGCTATTCATTGTCGTCAGGATGAAAACAAATTATTCCAGCATATCACGAAAAGTTCTAGATGACTTAACCTCGAGATATGACAAAGAGGCTGAGCTTTTGCAGATACACTATCTGCATGAGCTCAGCCTCTTTATAGGATTGAGTTACATTTTTGGAATAATAGCCATGACAAGGTCAAGGAATTTGGTTCGAACCTTCTCAGCCGTTTCCATGACTTCATCATGGGAGAGCGGCTGATCCAATATCCCTGCAGCCATGTTACTGATGCACGAGATGCCCAGCACCTCGAGACCCGCATGTCTTGCAACGATAACCTCCGAGACCGTTGACATGCCTACCGCATCCGCACCGAGCGTGCGCAGCATGACGATTTCAGCCGGTGTTTCATAGGTTGGTCCCAGCAAGCCTGCATAAACCCCTTCTCTGAGCACAACATTTTGGCTCACAGCCACTTCTTTTGCCAGTTGGCGCAGCTTCCGGCTGTAGGCTTGGGACATGTCCGGAAACCGGACGCCGAGCTCCGGCTCATTCGGG
Organism: Paenibacillus solani; assembly: GCF_001277345.1. GTDB lineage: Bacteria > Bacillota > Bacilli > Paenibacillales > Paenibacillaceae > Paenibacillus_AQ > Paenibacillus_AQ solani. Next base: position 1,258,052 of record NZ_LIUT01000001.1, on the reverse strand, counting down.
CCGATCAACGGATTGGTTCCAGTCATATTCAAATGATCAGAGATCAGCATCAGGTCACCAGGCTCATACGAGGTGTTAATGCCGCCTGCAGCATTCGTAACCAGCAGACTCTTCACTCCCAGCTCTTTCATAACACGCACCGGAAAGGCGGTTACTTCCGGGCCATAGCCTTCGTACATGTGGAAACGGCCTTTCATCAGAACGACAGGTCGATCATGAATCGTACCAAGCAGCAGCTCCCCGTCATGGCCTTCTACAGTCGATACCGGAAAATGGGGAATGTCTGTATACGGGATGGATACCGGATTTTGAATCAATTCCGCTAATACGCCGAGACCTGAACCCAAAATCAGACCAACTTCAGGTTCGACGCCCTTCTGTTCGCGTATGTATGCTGCAGCTTCCTTAATATGCTGTTGAACTGTGCTCATAATTCATACCTCTCCTAACTGAATTTAAGTTATAGTACTCCAAAAACGGCCGCTTTAAGCTCTAGGATGATGATGATCGTACACTTCCTTCATGCTTTTCTTCGCAGGCTGATACATGCTGGTTGTGGATAAGGCCGAATGCCCCAGCATTTCCTGCACAGAGCGTAAATCAGCGCCGTTCTGAAGCAGATGAATGGCAAACGAATGGCGGAGCGTATGCGGCGTAATTTCCTCCTCAATTCCAGCCTGCTTGCCATACTTTTTAATAATTTTCCAGAATCCTTGCCTTGTCAAGCGAGTACCCAAGGGATTCAGAAATAATGCTTCCTCATCGGTATCCTTTACCAGCTGTTCCCTCATATTAGGCAAATAATCAGCCATACTCCTGGCAGCAATCTGCGTAATCGGAAGAACCCGCTCCTTCCCTCCGGCGGCACAGCGTAAATACCGCATCTCAATATTAATATCGTGTGTATTGAGATTCACCAATTCCGAAACCTTGATACCTGAGGCGTATAACAGCTCAAGCATCGCCTTGTCTCTTGCTCCTATGGGTGTGCCAGAATCCGGGGCAGACAACAGCTTATCCACCTGTTCTATCGTCAGGGCCTTCGGGTCTTTCCGTTCGAGCTTAGGACGATCGATCAGCTGAGTCGGAGCTTGGGAGATCACAGATTGACGAACCAAGTATTGAAAGAAGGAATGCAGAGATGCAGTGCTGCGAAGCAGGCTTGAGGCCGCCCGGCCTTGCTGCTTCAGCCTGCCCATATACAGTCCCAGCGTAGTTCGATTCACTTCATTCGGGCTGGTTATGCCCTTCTCCTCCGAATAAGCGATGAATCCGGCAATATCAGCCCGGTACGATTCAATCGTATTGCGGGAGAGTCTCTTCTCGTCTTCTAAATAAGTTGTATAGTCGTGCAGATATTGCTTCATAATCGTTCATGCTCCTATTTCCTCGCGTCCCTAATTATGTTACTCCCCATACCAATAATAAAGTCGCAGACGTTCAGCCGGCGAATAACGGGAATCCATCGTGCTCTCAGGTCGAAACGCTTTAATCGCTTGTCCGGTAGGCGTACGGTACGGATCAACTGGCGTCAGCCAGTCTCCTACCCATCCCAATATAATGTAGAAAAACATGGTCAGAACAGCAAAAATCGAAATGAAGCGGATCAGGGAACCTATTTTTCGAATCGAAATAATCACGGGCAGCGCCTCTCTTTCATCATTGAATGATCACAGTAGATGGGCCATCGCCATTGGTGTCATATCAAATAAAGCTTATGATACAAGCTGCCGAATTATGATGTTCCCCGTTCAGTGTCATTAATGATGCTGCCTCTGAAAAATGCTGAGAATAATAAAAAAAACGTCTTTCTCGACGTAATATGGATTGATACCATCTAAAAAACCCTCCCGGCTTACGCCGTAGAGGGCTTGCCGTGATGGTCATCACTGCGGGTTGTTAATGGGTATAAGATTATTATTTGTCCTGGTCGTTCTTGCCCTTCTCTTTGCAACGGTAGCATATGCCGTGGAAATCAAGCCGATGGTCATGAACGGTAAAGTTGAATTCTCTCTCCAACCGCTCTTCCAAAGGACCAAGCCAATCCTCGCGAATCTCATCCATGCTTCCACATTGAGTACATATTAAATGATGATGATGATGCTTCGACGTATCCGTCCGCAAGTCATAGCGGGCAACACCATCGCCAAAATTTATCTTCTCTACAACATGAAGCTCACTGAGCAGCTCTAGGGTACGGTAAACGGTTGCCAGACCGATCTCCGGAGCCTTTTCTTTCACGAGCATAAATACATCCTCTGCGCTAAGGTGGTCGTCTTCATTTTCCAACAATACGCTTACCGTGGCTTCCCGTTGGGGCGTTAGTTTGTATCCTTGGGATTGTAGCTGCTGTTTAATTTTGTCGATCCGCGCTTCCATTGTTTCCCTCCCCCTTGGAAATCACTGCACGTTATTGTTCACTTCCTTCATTATAGGGGGATTTGACAAACAAAGTCAAACGGTTTTGCTATATGGAAAAATTCGCGGTTTATAACAACATTGGCGTGACCCAGCGCATCATGACAGGTGTTACCCAGGTTTCAAATGAAGCAACTCCGAGTGTTAGCAGGACCATAATGAAAGTCAACATGGCATACGAGGCAAAAGGCTTGGTCATACTGCTGCCTCGATTCATGATGAATCGATCCCTGATAATATATAGCGAGAACGTGATCGCTGCCACGCTGCACATCATAAGTACCGGTATGACAAACAAATTTTGCGGGGCGATCGACACCAGCGCGAACAGCAGGCCTTTCCAGGAATACTGTCCAATCAGATAACCGACTGTAAACCCGATGAGCACCCCTTTTAAAAAATCCAATATTAATATTCCCGGAAGCCCGATGACGGACAATCCCAGAATCCATATCAAGCCGATCCATTTCAGGTGTAAGGCTGCGATGCTCCAGTAAGAAGACGAACCCGTAGTTTCTCCACTATCCTGGACATTGACAAAAAAGTGGTTTAAATAACGGGCCATATCTTGCTGCTGCTCCAAAGAAAGGGCATTGACCATCAGTGCTCCAAACAGAACGCCTACCAAAAATAAGACGCCCACGAACACATAAAGCATGGTCTGATCTTTAAAAGCTTGGCGAAATGATTGCATAGAATAGAGTCTCCTTTCTGGTGTCTCTACTCTATTCTATGACAATCGTCAGCCTTGTATGACCTCTTGGATGAAAGAGTTGACCCCATTTACCGGAGCACCTTCCCGTAAGAGCCTCCGCCTCCAGCTGATAAGGGCAGTGTCCCATTCCGGGCCATCACGATGCTTGCCGCGAGTCCCTCGCCGGCAACGGCCGCCAGCTCCGCTTCCGTAGCCTGATGCAGGATATTCATTTCGGTACCGAAGGCATCAAGCAGCTTCGACATGGCGGACTTTCCGAGCCCCGGGATAAACTCTAGCGGAACCTGATAGTGATACGCCGGTCGGCTCTCCGGAACGATAGGCTCAGGGCGGTCGGCAATATTCAGGATCCGGTCAAATACACCTTGAACCAGCTTCGTGCTACCACAGTACGGACACCGAACCAATTCATGAATATCGGTTCCTTCATCCAGGACACTATCGCATCCATTACAGTAGGAGCGGTGATATTTCCCTAACCGGGGATTAAGACCGTAATTCGCACTGATTATGCGGCCTTCCTTCATCGCTAGTGCTTTGCGAAATTCAGCAAATGATGGCTCTGCCATGTCAATCCGGTTATATTCCCTGCCGATCTTACCAAGTGAATGGGCATCCGAATTGGTCAAGAACGAGTAAGAGTCCAGTTCGCTAATCCGCCCGGCCATGGAGGAATCCGCACTAAGCCCAAGTTCGATCCCAGCAATTGCGTTCAGGTCGAAGACTTCGCTCATGCGATCAGCCATATTGCCGTACAAGCCTTTATGCGGAGTGAATACATGCGCAGGTATCAGCAATCCCCCTCGATCCGTAATTTCCTGCTGCAGTTCGCGTGGCGATACGTAAATGCGCTGAGAACTGAGCTGTATATTTTTCATATATTTTGCCATCCAGACAGAAAACTCCTGAATGGTGCGAAGATCAGGGAAATAGGCCAGTACATGGGCTGCACCACGTCCGCTTTCACGGATCTCGATCTCGCTTCCGAGGAGTATTACCGTATCTTGATACGCAATGCCGCCTCCCTCTACTTCTCGCATGGAGCCATTGTCCAAACACTCAAGAATATCTTCCTGGACCGAGGGAGAATGGCAATCGATAATACCAATCATCTGGATACCCTTCCGTATTGAAGCCTCAACGGCGATGTTCTCAAAGGTCAAGTTGTTGCTTGCACTTATTTTCACAGCTTGACCGTTACCTGCCCGTCCAATATGAATGTGCATGTCACAGTAATAGGAGTGAATTCCGGCGGGAGACACATTCTTCTCGGATTGCGGCATCTTAGATCTTTCCTTTCAGCATATACATATCCCAGGCATAAACGGCAAGAATGGTTTTGGCATCACTGATTCGCTCTGTTTGTATGAGTGAATATGCCTCTTCTAGCGTGATCTCCATCATCTCGATAAATTCATCCTCATCCGGATTCATCTCTCCACTGATCAGATCTTCTGCTAAATACAAATGAATGATTTCATCCGCAAAGCCAGGCGAAGTATAGAAGGAGTGAAGTTTACGGATCGACCCGCATGTATAACCCGTCTCTTCCTGCAATTCACGCTTGGCAGCTTCCAGCGGATCTTCGCCTGGTTCGAGCTTACCTGCAGGTATTTCGACTTCGCAGCGTCCAAGCGGTTGACGATATTGATTCACCGCTAGTATCTTATCGCCTTTGATAGCCAGCACGGCTACAGCACCCGGATGCCTAACCACTTCACGGGTTGCTTCCTGTCCATTAGGCAGTTTAACTGTGTCTACCTGTAAAGAAATGATGTTTCCTTTAAAAATAGATTGGGTGGACACTGTGGTTTCTTCCAGCAATTTATCCGAAGCTTCTCGGTTATTACGACCGAAATCGCTCATATCACGACCTCCTTTGTTTAAAAACGGTATGACTGACCATGCTATTGCATAAGGTGTATTATATCAAAATTCCCAAGAAAGAAGGAAGCGCCGGATGAAAAGCTATAAAGGGGAGCACTCGATACATATGGTAGGACAGGCATGGCAGATTCGAATCATGCTAAAACAGTGGCAGCAGCAATGGGGTCCCGGAACGATGATTAAGGATATACTTACAAAAAATAGAAGCGATATTGACGAAAAATAGATTGATAAATTAGGTCTTAAGACCCTTTTTTCGACTTTTTTCTATTTTTTTTGATCAAGGACCATGACCTTTGCTCCTACAAAGGTGTTATATCATTGGGAGGCTTCGTGATGCGAAATATACCAATTATTGAAACCGAACCTATAGCCAATCCGCCTTCAAACCTTTATGAGCGCGGTAAATGGTACAAAAGACGCGGTTATCTTGAACAGGCTTTGGAGAGCTTCAAGGCAGCCACACATACTACTTCCACCGACAAAGGAAGCCAGGAATGGAAGGAAGTGGACCCTAGCTGGCTCGAGTACGGGTTATTAAGCATGCGCATGCGATTATTCGCTAAATCTGAGGAAGCTTTCAGAGTTGTCGTGCAGCATTCCGGAACCTATGCTCAAGAGGCATTAAATCAGTGGGCCGCACTTCTGCTCATGAAAGGAATGCCCGATCACTTGATATGCGAACGGCTCTTGGACGAAACCAGGAACTATAACATGGTACCAAGCATGGTTGGCAAGTCCATGTTCTACATCGGAGCATACTGTTATGCTTCTCTTTGCTTCGCTAAACACAAGGTCATACATCCCGAATGCTCCATACAGTATGCCGCCAGTTTGGTTATGACGGGCCAAATCGCTGAAGCTTTGCAGTTCATCGACCGTTATGGGGATCCCATTAAACGACCTAGTGAAGGAACATCCGAAGCAATCCAACTGTCCAGAATCGGAAAGCTATGCAGATGGTCTCTTACTGATTCAATTCCCGATAGGTTTATTTTCAAGTCGGAAACCCTGGAGCTCGCTCGCACAGCCATATCGCTTAATATGGTTCCCATAGCAGAAGGCCTCCTTCCCGAACAGGACACCTCTGCTTATTATGCTCTGATCTGCTTTCTTTATTATGAAGGGTATAGAGATCTTGCTATCTCAAAAATGGACCAGCTTGAGGTGCTGCCTCTGGATGGTCAAGACAGTTTCAGCAAGAAACTATGTTTTATCGCTGCTGAGAATTTGTATATACACAGAAAATATCACGAAGCCGCCTCCTTGTTCGAACAGCTCAGATTATCTGATCCTCTGCATGAGGAGACACGATTTGGCGAAGCGGCTTGCTATTTGCAATCGACCCTGATCTCCCTCTCCTCACGTTTAGAAGCACAATACGCATCTGCATCTGCAAGCCAAGAGATCAAATCTCATATGAATAATGTCAATGCTGCCCTGCATATCGTCGAGAGTACGAACTGGCGTACGACATGGTCGCCTGCTCAAGACAGGATCGAAAACTCTAAGTCAAAGTCCATCTTAAATTAATATGATCAATCATAAATAAGCCCGTAGCAGAATGGATCATCTGCAACGGGCTTTAGATTAAAAATCACAATGTACTAGGCTTTCGCCGTCTCTTGGATAATGCCTACCACGATCTGCGCAGCCTTAACTAAATCTGAAGCTTGAATGCGCTCCTGCGTGGTATGAATATCCTGATATCCGATGGCCAGATTAACAGTCGGTATCCCGAGTCCATTAAAAATATTGGCGTCACTGCCGCCTCCGGAATGGAATGTACGCGTTGGTAAACCCAATCCGCCAATAGCACGCGTCGCAAGCTGGACAACCTCATCATGTTCATTGAAGCTAAAGGCCGGGTATACGATTTCACTGATAAACTCACAATTGGCACTATATTCACGAACCGTGGTTTCCAGAGCTTCCCGCATATCGTTCACTTGCTTTTCTACTTTTTCTTGAACGATACTACGCGCTTCCGCATCAATCTGAACATAGTCACAGACAATGTTGGTTGCTCCCCCACCTTGGAACTTGCCGATATTGGCTGTAGTTTCCTTATCGATACGTCCCAGCTTCATTTTGGCAATCGCTTTGGATGCAACTTGGATCGCGCTGATGCCATCCTCCGGGTTTACACCGGCATGGGCGGACTTTCCTTTGATGATCATTTGAATTTTGGCTTGGGTCGGAGCAGCAACAGCAATTGAGCCCAGCTCTCCGTTCGAATCCAAGGCAAAACCAAGATCTGCATCCAGATGATCCGGGTTAAGTGACCGAGCTCCAATGAGACCCGACTCCTCCCCAACTGTAATTACAAACTGGATCTGTCCATGCGGGATGTTATTCTCCTGAATGACCCGGATTCCTTCCAGTAAAGCTGCAATGCCTGCCTTATCATCTGCCCCGAGAATTGTTGTGCCGTCGCTTCGAATCCATCCGTCTGCGCCTAACGTCGGTTTAATGCCTTTTCCAGGTGTTACGGTATCCATATGACAAGTAAAGAGCAGCTTAGGAGTTTGCTCTGCCACTTGATCCGCTTTCCATGTAATAATCAAATTGCCTGCTCCGTGCCCTGTTTTTTCCTTCGCATCATCTTCGATGATGTCAAAGCCAAGTTCGGAGAATTTATGTTTGAGAACTTTCGAGATTTCTTGTTCATGCTTGGTTTCGCTATCGACCTGAACCAATTCCATAAATTCTTGGATGATACGTTCTTCTGAGATCACTGGACTTCCCTCTCTTTCGCAGATACGATACAATGTCTTTATATCCATATCTCATGTAATGAATGCAGCATGCCTGTTCATCATTAAACCTATTTTAAAGGAGTTACACAATGCAACGTAAAAAGTGGTTTCGAATTGTGATTTATCTCATGCTGATTGCCATGGTCGGATCAACGCTTCTCGTTATTTTTGAGCCTTTATTCCTTCGTTAACAACTGACGTTCCCAAAACAACGAGGTTACAACCAATGAGCTTCATATGGAAATACCCGGGTGAAGAAAGGGACGATCTCCCGGGCTACTTCCTCCACTTCAAAAGTGCGCCCTGTACAATCCTCCAATGAGGTCACTCCATATTCTTGTATCCCGCAAGGTATAATTCCTGAAAAGCCGGCATCTGCGATTCCCGATTTAATATTAAAAGCAAAGCCATGGCTCGTCACAAATCCGCGATGCTGCCGGCATTTATTGAATTTGACCCCGATGGCGCATATTTTCAAATCTCCGACCCATACTCCAGTATACTCAGGTTTTCGATCTGCTTCGATATTGTAGGAGGCCAAGTAATCAATAATAACCTGCTCTACATCACGAAGGTATCCGTGCAGATCCAGATTCTTACCGCCATCCAGCAATAAGAGCGGATACCCTACAAGCTGCCCGGGTCCATGATATGTAATATCCCCGCCACGATCAATTTCAAACAAGCCGATGCCTTGTCTTTCCAACTCCTCCTTGCTTAATAGCAAGTGCTCTGGATGACGCTGTGATCCAATCGTATAAGTTGGAGGATGTTGGAGGAGCATCAATCTTTCATGACACTCCCCCGTATCAATAGCGGTCACCTGCTGTTTCTGATGCTCCCAAGCCAAGCCATAATCGACGATCGGCGTATACGTTATTTCCAAGGGTTTATTCATGCGACAACGCCTTCTTTCATGAGGGTTCCCATAAACCATTCAATGTAACTGACATCGACTTCATGTGGAATCGTGTTCCGATTCTTCAACTAGTGGTGAGCCTTCCTCCACAAGAAACGTTCTGAAAAATACGCCGTAATGGAATGATTGTGCTTAATAAAGCTTTGTATCCAGCGTATAACCTTCCAGATTATCTTTTACTCGCTGCAGGAATCTTCCACAGATCACCCCATCCAAAATCCGATGATCCAGAGATAAGCAAAGATTTGCCATCGAACGAACAGCGATCATGTCATTGATAACCACCGGCTTTTTCACGATGGATTCGAATGTCAGAATGGCGGCCTGCGGGTAGTTGATGATTGGATAGGACAGAATCGACCCGAAGGATCCCGTATTGTTCACCGTAAAGGTACCGCCTTGCATATCGTCCAGTTTCAGCTTGCCTTCACGAGTCTTGCGCGCAAGCTCTTCGATCTCTCTAGCTAAACCGGCAATATTTTTCTGATCCGCATGGTGAATGACCGGTGTCAATACGGAGTCTTCTGTGCCGACAGCCAGAGACAGATTGATATCGCGTTTGACCACGATTTTATCGACAGCCCAGAACGAATTCATGATCGGGTAATCTTTTATTGCGTTCACGACTGCTTTCAGCAAGAAGGCCAGATAGGTCAGGTTTACCCCTTCCTTACGCTTGAACTCATCCTTCAGCTGATTACGCAGCAGCACAATATTGGTCACATCGACTTCAATCATCGTCCAGGCATGCGGAATTTCCGTCACGCTTTGGCGCATATTTCTGGCTATTGCATTACGCATCGGCGTAACATCAATATAATACTCCGATCTGCCGCCCTCCATTCCCTCCACTTCGATGGTCGGAATCTTCGGCGATTCTGTCAGATGCAGTCCCGAATGGCGAACATTAGGGATTGCTGTACCGAGCGGAGGCGAAGGTTCCGTTGGTGTCTGATACTGGAGGCCTTTGAACGGCGAAGCGGAGCTTCGCTGTACCGATTCTTTAGGAGCATCCACACGCTGGCCAGGAGCTGCTGCGGCTGAAGCGCCTGGAGCTCCCCCTTTTTCAATATAAGCCAGTACATCTTTACGGGTTATTCTACCGCCCATGCCGGACCCCTGAACACGCGTCAGGTCAATCTGATGCTCAGCAGCCAGTGTCTGGACAGCCGGAGAATAACGGAAACGCATGGAGCTGTCTTCACTGTTGTTTGGCTGAGCCTGAGTAGCCGGAGCTGCATCTGGTTGTTCATTGTTCGTCTCTGGAAGGGAGCCAACGGCAATGCGGCATATCACTTCACCAACATTGATGGTCTGGCCCTCCTGTGCAAGGATTTCTCCCATAACACCATCCAAGGTGGATGGAATTTCGGCATTGACTTTATCGGTTATCACTTCACAAATGGGTTCATACTGTTCAATCGAATCTCCCGGTTTCTTTAGCCACTTCGCAATGGTCGCCGAAACAAGGGATTCTGCCAGCTGAGGCATCTTAACATCGGTCAATTTTTGATTTTCAGACATGCTCACAACTCCCTTGTTTTTAATAAAGCGCCAATTGACGCATGGATTCTTTGACTTTGTCCTTGTTAAGCATAAAAAACTTCTCCATCGGCGGACTGATTGGCATGGCCGGCACATCCGGGCCGCACAGGCGCATGATCGGTGCATCCAAATCATAGAGACAGTTCTCGGCGATAATTGCGGATACTTCTCCGCCAACGCCGCCGGTTTTATTATCTTCATGAACGATCAGCACCTTACCCGTTGCGCGGGCAGCTTCGATAATCGCTTCGCGGTCGAGCGGTTGAATCGTTCGCAGATCGAGTACATGAGTGGTAATGCCTTCTTCCTTCTCCAGCTCTTCCGCAGCCTGCATGGTAAAATGCAGCGGCAGGCTATAGCCGATCACCGTAATATCCGATCCTTCACGAAGCACATTCGCTTTGCCGATCGGTACAACATAGTCATCGTCAGGTACATCGCCGGTAATCAGCTTGTAGCATTTTTTATTCTCAAAGAACAGTACAGGGTCCGGATCGCGAATCGCAGCCTTAAGCAGTCCCTTCGCATCATAGGCTGAATACGGCGCTACGATCTTCAGACCAGGAGTACCGAAGAATACCGATTCCGGACACTGGGAATGGTACAAGCCCCCGAATATGCCGCCGCCAATCGGTGCGCGGATAACGACCGGGCAGCTCCAATCGTTATTGGAACGATAGCGAATCTTCGCAGCTTCGCTAATAATCTGATTGGTGGCCGGAAACATGAAATCCGAATACTGCATCTCAGCGATCGGTTTCAGCCCGTACATAGCCGCACCGATCGCTACACCTGCAATTGCCGACTCTGCGAGCGGCGTATCCAGTACCCGCATTTCGCCGAATTGATCCATCAAGCCCTTGGTCGTTGTAAACACGCCGCCTTTGACGCCAACGTCCTCACCCAACACAAATACGGACTCGTCACGCTCCATCTCTTCCTTCATGGCCAGACGAATTGCATCGATATATTCCATTACTGCCATCTTTACGCGCCTCCTTCAGCATCGGCATATACGTGAAGAAGCGTGTCCTCAGGCTTAGGAAACGGAGCCAAGTCTGCAGATTCCGTCGCTTCTTTGAGCTCCAGGTTTAATTGTGCGATCAAGTCCTGTTCGCGTGTTTCGTCCCAGAGTCCGCAGTCGATCAGATAGTTCTTAAAACGGGCGACGCCGTCCTTTTTCCAGTTCTCTTCAACTTCTTCCTTCGTCCGATAGGCCAAATCGTTATCCGAGGTGGAATGCGGCGACAAACGGTACATCATGGATTCGATCAGTGTAGGACCTTCTCCACGGATTGCCCGTTCGCGGGCTTCCTTCACGGCTGCATATACTTCAAGCGCATCGTTACCGTCTACCCGAACACCCGGGAATCCATACCCGAGAGCGCGGTCGCTTACTTTCCCGCTGAGCTGCTTATGAAGAGGAACGGAAATGGCATATTGGTTATTCTCACACATGATAATAACAGGGAGCTTATGAACGCCCGCGAAATTGCAGCCCTCATGGAAATCTCCCTGATTGCTTGAGCCTTCACCAAAAGTTACAAAAGAGACAAAATCCTTCTTCTGCATCTTCGCTGCAAGCGCGATTCCTACAGCATGCGGAACCTGGGTAGTCACTGGGCTGGAGCCCGTCACGATCCGGAGTCGTTTACTACCAAAATGCCCCGGCATCTGTCGTCCGCCGCTGTTTGGATCTTCAGCCTTGGCAAAAGCCGACAGCATCAATTCGCGTGGCGTCATCCCTACTGCCAAAACGAATCCGTAATCGCGGTAGTAAGGCAAAAAGTAGTCCTTCTCCCGATCCAGCGCAAAAGCAGCTGCAACCTGACAAGTCTCCTGCCCGATACCCGACACATGGAAATTGATTTTGCCCGCACGCTGCAGCAGCTGGTTGCGTTCATCGAATTTCCGTGCCAGCACCATATATTTGTACATGTCTAGCACTTGTCCGTCCGTCAGTCCAAGCTGCTCATGCCTATTGTTATTTGTTGTAACCGTTTCTTGTTCTTTCATGGAGATCCCTCCTTTATGTGAGCCATGACTTGAGACTTGATCTGTTAAATATCCATTAGTTAGAGGTGTGTTTGATCAAGTATTAAAACCTGGTACTAAGACTTGGCTTAATATTATTATAATCCCTTTCTCGGCAAAAAGAAATGAGGTATTCCACAAAAGAGTATTCTCCCCCTACAAACCAATAGCACGACCATCCACAGCAAGCATCGCTTCGCCGATAATTTCGGACAACGATGGATGCGCATGTACGGCAGTTCCCACTTCCCATGGCGTGGCATCCAGCACTTGTGCCAATGCCGCTTCACCGATCAACTCGGTAACATGTGGTCCAATCATATGCACGCCCATTATATCCTGCGTCTTCTGGTCGGCAATGACCTTGACGAACCCTTCCCTGGTTCCATGAATCAACGATTTTCCGATCGCCGAAAACGGAAATTTGCCGATTTTGATATCATGTCCCCGTTCTCTCGCCTGCTTCTCTGTCAAGCCGACGCTTGCCACCTCGTGACGTGTATAGATACAGCGCGGAATCCATTCGCTTGGGAACGCTTCAGACTTTTCGCCGGCAAGATGGTTTACAGCTGTAATCCCTTCATGGCTAGCCGCGTGAGCCAGTTGAAGACCACCAATGCAATCGCCGATGGCGTAAATATGAGGCTCCGTAGTCTGCATGTTTGCGTTCACTGCTATGACACCATTGGTCACGCGAACATCTGTATTTTCAAGGCCGATATTCTCGGTATTGCCGACTCTTCCCACAGAGAGAAGGAGCTTATCTGCCGCCAACGTAATTGTTTCTTCCTTATGCTCGATCATGATGGCCACGCTTTGATCCTGAATCGTACAGCTGTCATTTAGAAGCTTGATGTTGGTGAAGACTTCTACGCCTCTGGCTGTAAGCATCTTGGTCAGCTCAAGTCCGATGTCTTCATCCTCTGTCGGAAGGAGATGAGAGGCAGCCTCCACGATCGTAACCTTAACGCCAAAATCATTCAGCATCGAGGCCCACTCCACTCCGATTACGCCGCCTCCTACAATGACGATCGACGAAGGTAGCTCCTCAAGCTCAAGCGCATGATCGCTAGTTAGAATATGTATGCCATCCGGCTCAAGCCCCGGTAAGTGACGCGGACGAGAGCCAGTCGCAATAATTAGATGTGCAGGCACCACCGTTTCCATCTCTCCATCCGGAAGCTCAACCGCCACCGCTCCGCTGCGAGGTGAGAAAATAGAGGGGCCAATGACTCTTCCCTTGCCTTCCACCACGGTGATTTTATTTTTGCGCATCAAATATTGGACGCCTTGGTGCAGCTTATCCACAATGCCGTTCTTGCGCTCCTGTACCTTGCCAAAAGATAGCCGGACCCCGTCCGTCTCAATTCCATAGCTCTCACTGTCCTTCATTTCCGCAAACAGCTCAGCGCTTCGCAGCAAAGATTTGCTTGGGATACACCCACGGTGCAGACAGGTTCCCCCCAGTTTGTCCTGTTCAATGATGACGACATTTTTACCGAGCTGGGCTGCGCGGATGGCTGCTACATATCCACCGGTTCCCCCGCCAAGAATTGCTACATCACATGTTATAGCCACTAACGGCACCTCCATAATAAGTCCATTTTCACACTATTATTGTACTCTCTTTTTTACTGATTACAAAATCACGAATCATAAATCCAAATAGACATCCCCCTTTGAAAAAGGTATGATTAACGTTAGTTAATGACTTCAATGGCAGGAAGGAATCTTCTATGAGAATGTTAATCTCCCGTTTCATTGCCATCTTGATTCTGGTTATTCCGGGTTTTCTGGCGATGAAGGGGTTCTTAATGATGAAGGATGCGGTCTTTTTATATATTGCCGTTCATGGTGACGATACCGTGGCAAACCCTGCGTTCGGGTGGCTTTCTTTCCTGGGCGGGCTCGCGCTGTTCGTCATTGGGATCGGTTTCTTGGGCGGATGGATTCTATTCCGGGACCGCAAGCGAAACTACGTGGGACCGAGATTCAAAAAGAAACGCGAGGCACCAAAATCAGGCACGCCATCTAAACAGTAGTCCATAAACACCAAACACCGGGCTCCTTTCTCCCCGGTGTTTGGTGTGTTCCTCGACTCCCACGTTTATTCCATCAGTGCGTCTTTCAGTTTACTCGACATTCTCATTTCCTTGGAGGTTGCTTTTAATGCGGTTTTCCGCAGATTGATATTCTGCTTCGTTAACGTTTCGATTTCTTCATACATCGCATTGACCAGCATGCCGGCCTCCGCCGATAAGCCCCCCTTGGATTCCATCTCTTTGATCTGCTGTTTCCATGCTTCCAACTTGTCATTCATGCTGATCTTCCTTTCAGGAAACTACTTCCACTTATCCTTCTATGCTGGTCTATCATGTACCTATGCTAACGCCCCTTCAAGTCAGCAGTCAATTCAGCAATCAAATTTGGCATCCATTCGCTCAGATCCCAAAATTTAAAACCAGCTGCAGCTGCTCTGGAATGGTCCATGGTCCAATCTCCCGGTATGCCAAATGGAGACATATGTTCAGGTGCTGCCGAGGTTTGAAGAGGGACTGTTCGTCCAATATTATGCTGGATCAAGCTCATCAGTTCGCGAACTGAAATGGTTCCGCTGGAACAGGCGTTTACCGGACCTTCAAATTTACTGTGACCCGCCCACTCCAAAAACTCAGCCGCTTCCTCGGCATGCACAAACGAAATCCGCGCATCCGGATCAGGCAGTCCGATGGCTTCTCCACTTTCAGCGTGTTCGATATGAAAGAGCAGTCTTCGTGTATAATCATCCGGCCCAAGGACGATAGGAAACCGTACGGCAGTAACGTTCAGATTATGCCGACTGAATAAGACGGCTTCCGACTGACGCTTCCCTTCCTCATAGCTGTAATCTCTTCTGTCATTCATCATGACAGGATATCGATAGGGATCAAAGTCCTCTTCCCTCAAGGGATGATCTGCAAAATCATAGACCGATAAGGATGATGTCAATACATATTGTCCAACTCGACCGGCGAAGATATCTGCGGCTTGCCCGGCTTCTTCCGGAGTATAACATATATTATCATATAAAATATCAAATTCCCGGCCTTCTACGGCCTGTCTTAGTTGATCCGGGTCTTTCCGATCCGCGATAAGCCGCTGTACAGCATCGCCAAAGGAATCCTTATGAGATCCACGTGTCAAAATCGTAACGGTATCGCCGCGAGCCAGCAGCCGGTTAACCAATCGTTTTCCGAAAAAGCGAGTCCCGCCCAATACTAATATGTTAGCCATTTATAATTCCTCCCTGTAAGGATAAGAATACGATTCGATTTGACGCCCCTTTATACAATCATACCCAATGAAAATAGCGATCTGTCCAATTTCTCCATTGAGAGCTCAGACTCCTTCTTTTCTCCTATATTTAATGTTATGCGGCCTGTATCCTAAGCAGCAAGTAGTAAATCGTTCGGTCTATAAGCCGGCCTAGCGCGGCATATCTCGCAGACGTTACGTATTATGACCATGCAAACGCAAAGAAGCCCACCGACGATAGGTTTTCGCCAGCGGGTAACTTTGAGTACTATTATTAGCAAAATAAGCAAGTAACGCATCAGTATAAGTCATAGGTGAATACGGAAAAGTTAATCACAGTTAAAACGTTGAGGTTTATCAGAATCTCATGCCAACAGGCCGATAAGTTCAAGCGAATAACGTTCTATCCATCATCATCTTTCCGCGTTACACCAGCATTTCACGATACCTTATGCTCGATCCGCAGCTTGTCTGCCACCATCGCGATAAATTCGCTGTTGGTTGGCTTCGACTTGCTGATATTAATTGTGTAGCCGAACAGATGGCTGATGGAATCGATGTTGCCGCGTGTCCAAGCGACTTCAATGGCATGACGAATGGCACGTTCCACACGGGAAGGTGTAGTTTTGAATTTCTCAGCGATGGCCGGATACAATGTCTTTGTAATCGCGCCTAATATTTCGATATTGTTGTATACCATCGTAATGGCTTCACGCAAATACTGATAACCCTTGATATGAGCGGGAACGCCAATCTCATGGATAATGGAAGTAATATTCGCATCGAGATTCTTACCCTTACCCATGGGGACCACATTGGATTTCATATTCATAAATGATGCGCTGGAGGACATACTGTTCGTGGAACCCACAAGCTGGCGAATCCGGCTTGCAAGAACCTCCATATCAAACGGTTTTAAAATATAATAAGAAGCACCTAATTGCACAGCACGCTGGGTGATATTCTCCTGACCAAAAGCTGTAAGCATGATGACTTTCGGCTGCGGAGACAAATTCATATCACGTAAACGCTCCAGAACGCCGAGGCCGTCCAAATGGGGCATAATAATATCGAGGATCAATATATCCGGGACCTTACCCGATTCCTCAATCATGCTCAGTACTTCTTCTCCGTTATAAGCGATTCCGGAAACCACCATATCCTGTTGATCCGAAATGTATTCACCAAGCAGGTTTGTAAACTCACGGTTGTCGTCTGCCAACAATACTTCGATCTTTTGCAATTCGTGCTCCTCCTTTAACAGATCAGTTGTAATTTTAACATTTTCTTGTAATATTAAGTTTTCGACATGCTGATTTAAATTCCTTCTGTCGAAAATTATTTTTCTTTATTTTTTTTTGCAGTTGATTTATAATTAAATATTTTGTTTCAAATTAATCTGTATTTCGTTGTTTTACGACAAAAAAATCTCAAGGCGCTAACCAGCCTTAAGATTTTGAGGTGTTGCTTTTTTAGTTTGTAATATGCCGGAGTCCTGGAGCATCCACTCGATAAAGCATCCATACCCTGACTTAGGGTCGTTAACAAACACATGGGTCACTGCTCCAATCAACCTGCCGTCCTGAACGATGGGACTGCCGCTCATCCCCTGAACAATCCCTCCTGTTTTCTTAAGGAGTCTTGGGTCAGTGATGCGCAGTACCATTCCCTTTGTTGCAGGGGCATCTTGTTTGGAAACATGAACAATCTCAATAGTATAACGTTCAACCTTCTGGCCTTCCACAACAGTTAAGATTTCAGCGGGACCTTCCTTTACCTCATGAGATAAGCCAACAGGAATCGGTTCCTGATAAAGACCATGCTCGGGTAGTTGATTCATTTTGCCGAAAATGCCAAAGTGAGTATTTCGTTCAACATTGCCAAGCACCTTGCCGTCTTTAGTGAAGGTTGCCCGTTTCTCTCCAGGCTCTCCTTCTTCACTTCGGCTAATGGATGTGACGTTGGATTGAACGATTTGCCCGCTTCCCACCTCAATGGCTGTTTGTGTATTCATATCGGTTATAACGTGGCCCAGAGCCCCGTACACCTTCTGATGCGGTGCGTAGAACGTTAAGGTGCCTACACCAGCAGCAGAGTCACGGATATACAGGCCAAGTCGCCAGCTTTGGTCCTCTTGGTCGTAAGCAGGGCTGAGCTTCGTTCTAAATTCCTTACCGCTTCGTCTAAACGTAATGTCCAATGGACGTTTCGCCTTCCCCGCTTTCTCAACAATGGCGGCCACCTTTGATACATCGTCTAGAGGGTTACCATCCATCGTTGTGAGCAGGTCGCCAAGCTTTAACCCCGCTGCTTCTCCAGGGGAGACCTTGGCACCGTTTTGGCCCCGAACCAGATGATGTCCTACGACCAAAATTCCGGAGGATTTTACTTTAACGCCAATGGTTTGTCCTCCCGGAATCACCTTGAGCTCAGGCACTACATTCACATGAACAGTCTTCAAAGGAATTTTACCAAATAATTTCAGGCTAACCTCGGCCTTGCCGCTTTGCTGGGGATGAAGCTCCAATGGCTGCTTTAATGATACTTGAAGTTTCGATTCAGGGGAACCATTTAACTGCAGGACATCGGGTCGATCAACTGAAGCGAGGGCTTGAACAGGCATAGCAACATCAAGATGGGACTGCTGTCCGGAAATCAATCTAAGCTCATCAGGCAATGAAGCAAACGACTGGACAGGATCAGCAGTTCCAAGGAAACAAAGAAGGAAAGCAAGAACGAAACCGAGCAGTTTTCTCCTGAGGTTGGGCTTCAATGGCTGTCACGCTCCCTTTTTCTTCTTTCGCTTGACGAAAAGGTGGTCGCCAATTGCGTACCTTTAAGTTACCCTGCCCCTAAGGATTTATAACTGTCAATCATTGACCCAAAGCCTTATCTGGATGCCTTTTGCGCTGCCGCCAGATTGAGCATTTCTTGGGCATGATGCAATGTCTTTTCGGTAATTTCGACTCCGCCGAGCATCCGCGCAAGCTCCTTTACCCGTCCTTCTTCATTCAAGTGGTCTACTTGGGTCATGGTTCTTGAGGCTTCAAGCCTTTTCTCGATTAAATACTGATGATCCGCCATACAAGCAACCTGAGGTAAATGTGTGATGGAGAATACCTGACATGTTTTTGCCAGCAGGAACAGTTTCTCAGCAATCGATTGGGCAGCCCTTCCGCTGACCCCTGTATCAACTTCATCAAAGATCAGGACAGGAATTTGATCATGACGGGCAAATATACTCTTCATCGCCAGCATAATTCTGGACATCTCTCCACCTGAAGCAATTTTGGCAAGCGGACGCAGGGGCTCGCCTGGATTCGCGGATATGAGAAATTCGGCCGTATCTATTCCCTGCTTGGTCAAACGCACTTTCTGACCTTCAAATTCATAACCATTCGGATCAAGCTGCAATTCCAGACGGACTTCCAGCGAGGTTCTTTCCATTTGAAGATCTTTGAGCTCACCCTCCACTTGCCTTGCCAAATCCAATGCGCATTGTTTACGGGCATGACGAAGTTCCTTCGCGCTGACCAAGAGCACACTCATCAGCTCGTCCCGACGCTGTTCCAATGCTTGGATAAATTCGTCCTTATTCTCCAGCATATCGGTATCCTGCTGAATTCTCCCGTAGTATTCCAGAATTTGTTCAACATTATCCCCATATTTACGCCGTAATGCGGATATCATATCTAAACGAAGCTCAATCTCATTCAGCCGTTCCGGATTGAACTCAATGCTGTCGCGATAATCCCTTAGCTGAAATACCGCATCTTCGAGCTGATAATATGCAGATTGAAGCTGTTCTACAATCGGCTTTAAGCCCTTCTCGTCATAACCGGACACATCATCCAATCTGGATAGGGATCGGCTGACGGATTCAAGACCCGAAGATCCATACAATTGGTCATATGCGCTAGCTACGGAATCCATCATCTTCTCGCTATGAGACAGCTTGATCCGCTCTTCAGACAATTCCTCATCCTCACCGGTTTTCAGATCTGCCGCCGCAATTTCCTCCAACTGAAAACGATACATATCCAGCATTTGGTAGGCCTTCTGACTGGTCTCCTGCAGTTCCTTAAGCTCTTTTTCCACTTTGCTGAATTCGCCGTACAGCTCCTGATACTTTCGCTTGGCTGGTCCTATGACCTTATCTCCATATGTATCCAAGAGACTCATATGCTGCTCTGCTCGCAGCAAGCTTTGGTGTTCGTGCTGACCATGGATATTAATCAGCTTCTCACCAACTTCGCGCAGCATGCTCAGGTTCAGCAGCTGTCCATTAATCCGCGAGGTGCTCTTTCCTTGCGAGGTCAATTCACGCCGGATTAATAAAAGCTCATTTGGATCCGCTTCCACACCCAGCTTATTCAACGTATGCCATACGGGATGTGCTGGGGGAAGTTCAAATAAAGCCTCAATCTCCGCTTTATCACAACCATAACGAATTAACTCAGCCGAACCGCGCCCTCCAGCAATCAATCCCAGGGCATCAATAATGATGGACTTACCTGCTCCGGTCTCCCCTGTCAAAACGTGGAATCCTGGATAAAAGTGAACGTCCACACTTTCCACGACAGCCAAATTCCGAATCGATAGTGTGTTTAACATGTAACCACCTCCACTACTGCATAAAGAAAGACACGAGTTTTATTACTCATTACAAAATAAAATTCTTGATTTGGGAAACCACATGTTCCCCATCCTCTTCCGTACGGCAAATTAACAAGATCGTATCATCTCCACATATAGTACCCATTACCTGGGTCCATTCCATATTATCGAGTAATACGGCAACCGAATTAGCTGTCCCTGGCAAGCATTTCATGACGACAAGATTACCGGTACGATCAATGTAAACGAAATTGTCAACAAGCGCTCTTTTGAGCTTCTGAACAGGGTTATAACGCTGATCTGTCGGCATGGAGTATTTATATCGCCCATCATCTGTAGGTACTTTGATAAGCAGCAATTCTTTAATGTCACGCGATATCGTAGCTTGTGTAACCTGAAATCCTTCAGCCCTTAGAGCGTCAACAAGCTCATCCTGTGTCTCGATATCATGGTGAGTTATTATATCCCTGATTTTAATATGGCGTTGTCCCTTCATAAAGAGCCTCCTGAATTCTTAACTGTTGTATTCATCTTGACCATTCCATTCTTCGTCTGACCAATCCATGCTGATACGGTGGATCGCCTTCTCATTGGCATCAATGTAGAGCAGCCCGGCGCACTCGGGGTACAGCAGGAGAAACGGCATCAACCGATCGCGAATGCCTGATCCCGTCCAATCGACCGGCATTCGATCTCGGGCCAGCTTCACCATATAGAGCTCCCCGCTGTCATCAGACGCCACATAATCAATAAACAAACGACTTAGGATGGGCTTATGTCCTGTATCAAACGATAAGTTTATTTTTACTTTGCCCCCGACCACTTCATATCCTTCTTGTTCAAGCAGCCCAATCACTGGGTGATCTGGAATGCGTTCATTAATCGGGATGCCCGGCAGCCGGTTCGGTGACGGCGACATCAGCCAACGATTCAGCCTGTAGCTGATAAGCAGGGCAATGACGATACCAAGCAGTATCATTATTAACCAATCATAACGCTCATTCATCCTCTCACCTCGAATTTTGTATTCGCGGATGAGAACATAAATTCCTCTTTTTCAACAAAAGAAACCCATCATTTCGATGAGTTTCCTGTGAATGTATGAGCCGCTTGCGTTACCACGGTGTCAATCCATTGACTCAAGTGGACCGAATCTTGTCCACTCTCCTGAGTCGGTTCTTCCGAGCTTTCAGAAACCTCTGGCTCGATTCGCCAGTGGGCCAGGAATTCAATATTTCCTTCTCCTCCTGTAATGGGAGAGAACGTCAAATTTTTCAACTTAAAGCCCAATTCATCAGCGAAAGTCAGCACTTGCTTCAGCACTTCCTTATGAACCTTCGGATCTCGAACGACACCAGATTTGCCTACCTTCTCCCGCCCTGCCTCGAATTGAGGTTTGATCAGAGCGGCTATATCTCCGGAATGATCAAGCAGATTTTTCAGAGGCGGCAATATAATGCGAAGAGATATAAAAGAAACGTCGATGCTGGCAAAGTCAGGCTGTGGCCCTTTCAGGTCCTCAGGGGTCATATAACGAAAGTTCGTCCGTTCCATGACACACACACGCTCGTCATTACGAAGCGACCAATCCAACTGGTTATACCCCACGTCAATGGCATAGACGTAGCTTGCCCCGTGCTGAAGCGCGCAATCCGTAAACCCGCCCGTTGAAGAACCGATATCCAGCATCGTGCGTCCCTTCATATCGATACCGAATGAACGAATCGCTTTCTCAAGCTTTAATCCTCCGCGGCTAACATACGGATGCACTGAACCCTTGACCTTCAGCTCCGACGTCCTTGGAATCTTCATGCCGGCTTTCTCGATCCGTTCGGTACCGGCATAAACAAGGCCTGCCATAATCGCCGCTTTGGCTTTTTCGCGGCTCTCATAATATCCCTGCTCCACGAGCAGGACATCAATGCGTTCTTTCTGAGTTGGATCCATATTATACTCCCGATCGTTACTAAGACATAAAACCTCTCTTGCCAAGCACAGCTGTTCGGGCATTCTTTAAACGCCGAATTTCCTGACAAACATTTTCTAATGTTAAACCTACTTCTTCACGCTGCTGCTGAATGCTTCCATGTTCAATAAAGCGGTCCTCAATGCCCATTAAGGAAACTACCGCATCATGGAGTTCTTGTTCAGCGAAGTATTCCAAGACGGCGCTGCCCAAACTACCTGCTTGTGAAGCCTCTTCCAGAACCAGCATCGAGGTTCCCTTGTTCGCCAGACTCTTCAGCATATCACCGTCAAGCGGTTTAAGGAAACGGGCATTGACCACCTCGACCATGATTCCCTCACGCTTGAGCTGCTCCGCCGCTTCTTCGGCAAGTTGCACCATAGGACCGGCAGCCAGAATAGCGTATCCTTCACCAGGCCGGACGACTTGCCATGTACCGATAGGAATTGGCACAAGTTCGGTGTCCATAGGGACACCACGCACATTGTTCCGCGGATAGCGGTATGCGATAGGTCCTTCGTTATAATCAAGTGCGGTCTTCATCATATGACGAAGCTCATTCTCGTCTTTTGGCATCATAATCACGATATTCGGGATATGACGCATGAAGGCTACATCGTAGACGCCTTGATGCGTTTCGCCATCGGCACCGACAAACCCGGCACGATCAATTGCAAACATCACATTCGCATTATGACGGCAAATATCATGAACGATTTGATCATAGGCACGCTGCATAAATGTGGAATAGACCGCAAATACAGGTTTCATGCCTTCCATCGCCAGCGCTGCACATAATGTTGCCGCATGCTGCTCCGCAATTCCCACATCAATCATCCGGTTCGGGAACTTCTTGCTAAACGGAATGAGTCCTGAGCCGCCAGGCATAGCTGGTGTAACGGCTACAATCCGCTCGTCCTGTTCACCCAGTTCAACGAGAGTCTGACCGAACACTTCCGTGTACATTGGATTGCCCACAGTTTTAAGCATTTGACCAGATTCGATCTTGTAAGGAGTAGAAACACCATGCCATTTATGAGAATCCGATTCCGCGGGCCGGTATCCTTTGCCTTTGGTTGTTACGGCATGAATCAGAACGGGTCCGTCCACATTATCGGCCTGCTTTAACGTATCGATCAGTTTGTTCAGATCATGTCCGTCTACAGGACCCAGATAGGTAAATCCAAGTTCCTCGAATAAAACGCCGGGAACCATCATATATTTAAGGCTGTCCTTCAACTTCTCCGCGGTCTTCGCAAGCTTGCCTCCGATGGCCGGGATTTTCTTCAGGAGCATTTCCACCTCGTCTTTGGCCCGCAGATAATAACGGTCAGAACGAATCTTGCTCAGATAATTGTGCATGGCGCCGACATTCGGAGCAATGGACATCTCATTATCATTCAGAATGACCATCAGCTTTTTCTGCTCGTGGCCAATATGGTTTAGCGCTTCGAACGCCATGCCTCCGGTAAGTGCGCCGTCACCGATCAAAGCAATAACACGGTTGTCTTCGCCCTTCAGATCACGCGCCATGGCCATGCCCATTGCAGCTGATAATGAGGTGCTGCTGTGTCCGGCTTCCCACACATCATGCTCGCTTTCTGAACGCTTGATGAACCCGCACAAACCTTTGTATTTACGGAGCGTATCGAATTTATCCATTCGCCCGGTTAAGATCTTGTGTACGTAGGCCTGATGCCCCACGTCGAAAATCATTTTATCACGAGGGCTGTCAAAGCAGTAGTGCAAGGCCAGCGTGAGCTCAACGACTCCCAGATTCGGTGCTAGATGGCCACCGGTGGCGGAGAGTTTTTCGATTAGAAAATGACGAATTTGTCCTGCTAAATCCTCGAGTTCGTCCACCGATAGAGACTTAAGTTGTTCGGGATGTTTGATATTTGGAAGAAGCACGAAGAATCTCCCCGCTTTCCTTGAATAAGTTTACGTTTCTTAAGCTGAATGTTTCAGCCATTAACAGACATTATATCACAAAAAAACCGTTTGCATGTAAAGCGTGCTTAGTGGTCCCGGGCCATCAAGAAATCTGATATTTCCAGAAGTCTTGTTGGATCGGTGAAGTTTCCTTCGGAAATAACTCGCTTAGCCTCTGCTGTCAGGCGCTCAACCTCACGTTTGGATGCGTCCAAACCGATGAAGTATGGATAGGTCACTTTCTCTTGTTTCAGATCGCTTTGTACCGGTTTCCCAAGCTTGGACTCATCCCCGACCAGATCCAAGATATCATCTTGGATCTGAAAAGCCAGCCCAATATGATGCCCGAAGGTTCGTAATGATTCGATTTGTGAATCTGAACAATTGGCAATATGTCCACCCGCCATTAGTGAGAACATGATGAGATCACTAGTTTTATGCAGATGTATATATTCGAGCTGCTCCAGTGTCGTTAATCCTTGCTCACCCTCCATATCGGCAACCTGCCCACCTACCATTCCGCGGGGGCCTGCGTACTCGGCAAGATCCTCGACAATCGACAGCACGCGTTCAGCTGGAACACCATGCTGTCTCGAAGCTTGGATTACACTATAGAAAGCATGGGTCAGTAAAGCATCCCCTGCTAATATAGCGCTGGCTTCGCCAAAGACCTTGTGATTGGTCAATTTGCCTCGACGATAATCATCATTATCCATTGCCGGCAAATCATCATGGATAAGGGAATAGGTATGGACCATTTCGACAGCGCACGCTACCGGAAGGGCTGCGTCACGGTTGCCGCCACCAGCCTCGCATGCAGCAATGACAAGCAGCGGTCGCATTCGCTTACCGCCAGCCATTAATGAATACGACATGGATTCACGCAAAGTTTCAGGAACTTTCCAGCTCGGCGGGAAAAGATTGCTAAACTCGCGATCCAGTCGGTCTCCGATGTCATTCATATATTGATGGATCGAAATTCGATTATTCAATGATTTCACCTGTCTCATCAAGCATTCCGCCAAAAGGCTTACGCTTTAATTCTCCGCCTTCTTCTACGATCATTTCGATTTTTTGCTCCACCTGCTCCAGCTTTTTACTGCAGATTTGTGAAAGCTTCATGCCTTGTTGGAACAAATCGATGGCCTTTTCCAGCGGTACATCTCCGTCTTCCAACTGTTCCACAATCGTTTCGAGCTGAGCCATTGCATCTTCAAAACTAATTTCTAATGTATCACTCGCCATACTCTTCATCCTCCTTCATTCCCCACACTTGGCACTGCAGCTGTCCATCGGTCACCTTTACATTAACCAAGTCACCTAATTGCACTTCATCTATAGACTTAACAAGCTTCTGCTCTTTCTCATCGTACACAAGGCTATATCCCCTGGACATAATCTTCAGCGGGCTGAGCGCATCAAGATGCCTTATTTCCGTTTGAAGCTGCGACATCTTCGTTTTCATGATCAACTGCATCGCATTCATTAACTGCCGGTTGGCCTGCTCTTTTCTTTTGGCGGCAATCTCCACTTGAGTCCGCGGATTATACCGGATCAACCCCCGATGCAAGGACAGCTGCCGCTCACGGGTTAAGGACAGCCGTGATTTCAGGTTGCTCTGCAGCTGCTGTGTCAGCATATCGAGCCGTTCAGCATGCTGCAGCATATACCTTCTGGGATATATAAGGACGGGAGATCGCTGCAGCGAGCTTAGACGTTCACGACTTCGTTTCAGGCGCTGCTGAAGTCCCTGATTCAGTTGCCGTTGTTTTTGAACAAGCTGCCCTCTCAGCTCAGCACTGCTTGGTACAGCGAGCTCCGCAGCAGCAGTTGGCGTGGCGGCACGAAGATCGGCAACAAAATCAGCAATTGTAAAATCCGTTTCGTGTCCAACGGCTGAAATGATGGGAATATCGGATTGATAGATGGCTCTGGCAACGATCTCCTCATTGAACGCCCACAGTTCCTCAAGGGATCCCCCGCCGCGCCCCACGATAAGCACATCCGCCTCAGCCATGTCATTCATCATTTGAATAGCCTTCACAATCGAAGGGGCAGCTCCTTTGCCCTGAACGAGCACCGGATACAAGATCGTCTTTGCATGTGGATAGCGTCTACGGATGGTAATCATGATATCCCGGACGGCAGCTCCTGTAGGTGAAGTGACAACGCCAATCGTCTGAGGATAACGAGGAAGAGGCCGTTTGCGTCCGACAGCAAACAATCCCTCGTTCTCCAGCTTCGTCTTCAGCTGTTCATAAGCCAGATACAAGCTGCCAATCCCATCGGGCTGCATTTGAATCGCATAGAATTGATACTGACCATCCCGTTCATATACCGACACATTGCCGCGGGCAATGACGCGAGCACCCTCCTTCGGTATAAAAGGAAGCCTCTGATTATGAGTCGCAAACATAATCGCACGAATGCGGCTGCTCTCATCTTTTAAAGTAAAATACATATGTCCGCTGGAATGATGGGTAAAATTCGAAATTTCTCCGCGGATCCATACGTCAGATAATCTGGCGTCGCCTTCCATTTTCATACGAATATAACGGTTTATATCCTTAACGGATAATACACGTCCCGGGTCTGAAGACTTCATAATTAATTCAGCCCGTTCAGCCTTTTGGCGGCTAACAATGTATTCTGCATAAGCATCGTAATGGTCATGGGTCCCACCCCGCCGGGTACCGGAGTAATCGGGCCGGATACTTCCTTGACGCTTTCAAAGTCAACATCCCCGGCAAGCTTTCCGCTCTCCAGACGATTCATGCCGACGTCGATAACGATTGCACCAGGTTTCACATAACTGGCATCGATCATATTCGCTCGGCCGATTGCAACGACCAGAATATCGGCTTGGGAGGCGATTTCAGCCATATTATGCGTTTTCGAGTGACACATTGTAACGGTAGCATTCTCACGTTGAAGGAGAAGGGCTACCGGCTTGCCGACAATATTGGATCTGCCAATTACTACCGCATGTTTACCCGCGATCTGAATGCCTGTCCGTTTTATCATTTCAATGACACCTGCAGGTGTACAAGGCAGCAGACTGTCATCGCCAATGACGAGATTCCCCACATTTACCGGATGGAAACCATCCACATCCTTCTCCACTGCGATTGCATCAATAATGGCCTTCTCGCGGATGTGCTTGGGTAAAGGAAGCTGAACAAGAATTCCGTGAATGGACGCCTGAGCGTTCAACTTGTCTACAAGAGCCAGCACTTCGTCCTCGCTGGATTCCGCCGCCAGACGGTGTACCTCAGAATAGAAGCCCAGATCCTGACATGCTTTCTCCTTGTTGCGAACATAAACATGGGAAGCCGGATCATCACCTACAAGCACAACAGCCAAACCGGGACGTATATTCTGCTTGGACAATTGCTCTACCTCTAATGCAATCCCCTTGCGAATTTCTTCAGAAATCTGTTTGCCGCTAATAATCGTTGCTGCTGTCATCCTCATCTCTCCTCCACTATGATAGAATGATGCCGTTTACGCAAAACCTAGCCGTTCGCTGATGGAGGAGAAAGTTTCTCCTTCACTTGATCCAGCTCCTGGATCATCCGGCCAAGCACACCGTTAACGAATTTACCTGATTCCTCGGTTCCGAAATGCTTTGACAACTCAATCGCTTCGTTTACTGCCACTTTGCCTGGTACGTCTTCGCGATGAGTCAGCTCATATACTGCTAAACGCAGAATTTGACGATCCACACGGGAAAGACGGCTCACCTGCCAACCTTTTAAATAATGAGCGAGCAGTTCATCAATTGCATCCTTGAGTGCCCAAGTCCCATCAACCAGCTGCAGTACATAGTCCCTCATTTGGACTTCGTCTCCGATGACCCGCTCGGTCTCATTTTCTTCGGCCGCTTCCGAGAGCAGCATCGACACGGCTTCCGCACTGTCGACTTCGTTCATTTCCATCTGATAAAGACTCTGAACGACAATCTCTCTAGCTACACGTCTTTTCATCTTGTTCCTCCTGCGGACCCTGCTGAATCCATTTTTTCTAATTAGTATGATCCATTTGCCATCAAGAATTGACAACAATTAAAATGCCAAAAAAAAACCTGTGAATATCTCTCTCCGCAAAAAAGGCACACTACGCCTGTCCTTTAGCATTTTTTCCGGAGAAAGCATATCACAGGGTTCATTTAAACGGCCGCCAGCGCTCGGAAAGCCAGCGTCCCCATTCCTGAAAGTGGAACATGGAGCCCTGCTTCAAGTCCTTACGCTTGCCAAATATATAGCCGATAAATACCACTAATGCAAAGAACAGCATATCCCAAAAACCGGATAATAAATAAATCAGTCCGCACACAAGCCCGCCGGTTACCCCGGCAATTCTTCCTCTGTGACTCTCCCATATTTCTTTCCAAGGCATTTGGGAAGCTCACCTCTATTCCACGCGGCTCTTGAAGCTTGGTGCCTGAACCACGTTTGCTATATACACGGATACAGAGGATACGGGTATTCCTGTTGTATCTTCAACAAAGTCATGCACCTGCTTCTGCACATCGGTAGTCAGAACAGGAATAGATTCCTCGCCATCAACTACAGCCCGAATCGCAATATCAAGACCCGATTGGGACACCTTGATCCGTGACTTCAAATCCTTGACACCCCGAACGCGAGAAGCAGCCTTCAAGCATAGATTCTCGATCGTCTCCACCGAAATTTGAATGTCACCGAATTCCGTGCGCTGATCGATGGAATTCAGATTCGAGCGGTCGCGTCTAATAGAGATGTAGAAGAAACGAATGCTCAGCAGAAACAAAACCGCAGCAACGATAATTCCAGCCCAGAAAAGGCGTTGTTCCTGAACACTCGTCAATGAATAAGGAACAGCGCCGCTCAATAGGAGGATGGCAACTACGGATATAACACCTATGCTTAAGCTGTATATAAACAGCAGAAGTCTGTCCATGATTTTGGCCACGATATAGCACAGCCTCCTTAAATTAGTTGAAACCCTCGACATCGCTGCCCAGGGCTAGCCTGAAACTATTCTATTTCACGCGTTGAGCCATATCCAATTCTTCCGTCTTCTCTGCGGCTTTTATGAAATGGACATCATGAATATGTACATTGACCTCAATCACCGTGAGTCCTGTCATATTCTCAATGGAACGCTTCACATTGCGTTGGATTTCTCCAGCAACTTCCGGAAGACGATGACCATATTCCACGATGACGGATACGTCAACAGCAGCTTCGCGCTGTCCAACTTCTACTTTGACACCCTTAGATAAATTCTTACGTCCTAGCAGTTCAGCGATGCCGCCTGCAAAGCCTCCGCTCATTCCAGCCACTCCGCGTACCTCTACCGTGGCAAGCCCAGCAATAACTTCAATTACTTCCGGGGCAATTTGAATTTCTCCAATATCTGTACGTTCAAATTCTGTAGGCAAAGTTTCCGCCATTGTCTCAACACCCTTTCAGAATAAGTTAGCGAATGATCCGAACACAGCGTAAAGGACATGCGCTCTTATTACTCATACTATACCATTTGGCCAAGTTTATGACAAACTTGGCCAAAGTTTTTAAATCTCATTTTCTTCCAGAAATTTAATATCAAAATCACCTTTCAAGAAGGTAGGGTGTTTCAAGAGTTTTTGATGAAACGGAATAGTTGAGTGAATTCCTTCAATTTCGAATTCAGCCAATGCACGTCTCATCTTCGCGACTGCCTCGTCCCTTGTCGGTGCCCAAACGATCAATTTGGCAATCATGGAATCATAAAAAGGTGAAATCGTATAACCAGGATATGCTGCACTGTCTACACGCACACCAGGACCGCCTGGAGGTAAATAGAACTGAATGGTTCCAGGAGCAGGCATGAATCCCTTGTCCGGATTCTCGGCATTAATTCTGCACTCGATCGACCAGCCATTGATGACAACATCCTCTTGGCTGAAAGAAAGCGGGTTGCCTTCTGCCACATGAATCATTTCCTGAATCAGGTCGATTCCGGTTACCATTTCGGTAACGGGATGCTCCACTTGAATCCGCGTGTTCATCTCCATGAAGTAGAATTGACCGTCTGGACCCAATAGAAATTCCAGGGTTCCGGCTCCCGAATAGTTAACGGCCTTCGCTGCACGAACTGCGGCTTCACCCATCCGGCTGCGTACCTCTTCACTTAGCACCGGACAAGGAGCTTCTTCAACAAGCTTCTGTCTCCGACGCTGCACAGAACAGTCACGCTCCCCAAGATGAACGGCGTTGCCATGTTTATCAGCGATGATTTGAATTTCCACGTGCTTCATGCCAGTCAGGTATTTCTCAAGATAAACGCCGGCATTGCCAAACGCTTTTTGAGCTTCCTGCTGGGCGTTGGTGATCTGTTTAACTAGCGTTTCTTCATCTTCTGCGATTCGGATACCTTTACCGCCACCGCCTGCCGTTGCTTTAATAATGACAGGATATCCGATATCCCGGGCAAGCATAACGGCTTCATTCAAATCCTCAACCAATCCATCGGACCCCGGAATAACCGGTACACCTGCATCCTGCATCGTTTGTTTCGCAACCGCCTTGTCGCCCATACGGTTAATCGCATCAGCAGAAGGGCCAATAAAGGTGATATTGCAGGATTCACAGATTTCAGCGAAATCCGCATTCTCGGCCAAAAAGCCGTAGCCCGGATGAATCGCGTCACATTCGGTCAACGTAGCGACGCTTATGATGTTGGTGATGTTTAAGTAGCTGTCTTTCGATAAAGTCGGGCCGATGCAATAAGCCTCGTCTGCCAAGCGAACGTGCAAAGATTCACGATCCGGCTCTGAGTATACGGCAACGGTTGCGATGCCAAGTTCCCGGCAAGCCCGGATAATACGAACAGCAATCTCTCCGCGGTTCGCAATAAGTATTTTTTGAAATGTCATGCAGTAACCTCCTTCGGACTCATATGACTCTCGTTCTTGGCGAGTCCCTCCATATTACTCCGGTTTTACCAGAAACAGAGGCTGCCCGAATTCAACAAGTTGACCATTCTGCGCGAGGACTTCTACGATTTCGCCTGTGATCTCTGCTTCCAGTTCATTCATCAATTTCATGGCCTCAATGATGCAGACCGTTGTCTTGTCGCTCACCTTGTCTCCAGGGCTTACAAATGGCCCTGCTTCTGGGGATGGGGAACGATAGAAGGTCCCAACCATCGGTGATACGATTTTATGTAATGAGCTGTTGCTATCCTCCACTGCTTCCTGCACAGGTGCCGCTGCAGGTGTTTGATTCTCTGTGCTCGGCTGTACGACTGGCGGTACCATCACTTGCTGTGCCGGCATATACGCTTGCGGTGCTGCCTGGTAATGGTTTACGATCTCAGCCGCATTCGGTTTCTTAATGGATAAGCGTGTACCTTCGCTTTCAATCTCCAGTTCATGCACGGACGTTTGATCCACCAGCTTAATAAGTTCCTTGATTTCATTTAATTTGAACATTATCGACGTTCACTCCTTCACTTTCTTGGAAGCCCGCTTGGGACAGTCAGTCAATAGCTTAGAGTATTATATCACAATCGAGCGAAATAGAAAGAGTCCAAGGCAATCCTTAGACTCTTTCAGGTTGATCATAATTTGGGAGTTTTTGTTGAAATCTGTAGACTTGCTTATGGTGTAACATATTGGACAGTTACTTTATCAGGCGATACTTTAAGTTCCTTCATGACCAGATTCATGATGCCCGCTGCGCCTTTTGCGTCCAGTTTCTCACTCAGGACAACCACATTATATTTCTCGTTCTCTTCCTTAACAACAGCATTGCCGAATTGCTGCTGCAGTGATTCTTCAATGCTGTTAATTACCTCCTCTTTCCATTCAGCCGCTTTCAGTTGCTCCGCTGCCTGTGCCGTTTGTTCCGGCTGATTTTCATGATTGTTAATTTTGCCAATTAAATCATCGTACAGCTTCATATTTTTTTGATTGCGGTCCAGCTTATAGGAATCCAATTGAGCTACAGCTGATGTTGCGTTGGCTGCCACTTCTTCCAGTACTTCCTTCTCTGTTTTCACGCCGGTGTCCGTACTGCTCGTATCTTTAGATTTCTCGGATCCTTCTGTGGACTCCTTCACTTCGGGTTCAGCTGCCTGATCCGCTTCTACGCCAGCTTTACCTTTATCTGTGCTGCTAGTTTTGCCTTGGTCCTCTTCTTTACCCTGTGTGGCTTCCGCCGGGTCCTCAACACCGGTAACTCCGGTATCTGTCAGTCCAGCTCCCTGCTCATTGGCGCCGGAATCCCCATCCGTACCTTCTTCAAGCACTTCATTGATCACCAGCTCATCCACAGCCCCTGTGTTTCCACTTGCTTCTTGGCCGGCATTAGGCTTCTGACCGTCCACCTGCGTGCTTTCAGCAACCGGTGGCGCTTTCGTTCCTGAATCGTCCGTGAACAAATAGTATGCTGACAAAATAACCATTAAACTAAGCATGGATACCAACCAGATGGTTTGTCTTTTATTATTCATTTGAACATTTCCTCCTTTTGGATGAAAAACATATGCATGGATACTACGGGACCTGATTCTTGAAAGAATTCACTGTTATTCCTGCTTCCGCGGCACTACAGATATGCGGTAGGAAGGGACGTTCAGACCGCGCTGGATTGCATCCACGATCAAACCCTTTACAACTTCATTCTCAGCACCTTTGGCTACGACCAGTACTCCCCGTACTTGAGGCTTGATCTTCTTGGTTATGATCGGCGTCTCATCACCCGAAGAATCATAGGTGACAATCTGTCCATCACGTTGATAGCTCGTTACATGACGTTTACCGCCGTTAGCATCCGTTTCTTCCGTCAGTTCCTGTGTGTCTTTCACATCTTTCTGCATCACGAGTTCTTCCGTAGATTCTACGGTTACCATGACGTCTACGGATCCGACACCTACAATCTGCTCCAGCATCGTCTTTGTGCGCATTTCGAAATCCTGTTCGATGCTTTCAAACGTACTGCCTCCGCTGCCTGCAGTTCCCTCCTGGGTTGTTGAGATCATGGCTGATTCTTGCGGCGGTTCGCGACCGATATTCTCGTGATCCAGCTTCTTCACGTTGACGAAGGAGTTGAACAGCATGATCGCGACTCCCACGAGCCCCAGTATAATCAACCATCGGAAGGTCTGCATTTTCCTTGCTCCATTCGCCCCGCCCCCAAGCCACTGTTCCAACCTCTTCAACCAGTTTCCCATCATCCTCACCTCCACTAAAGCTTTTTATCTTGTTCTTGACCCGGCATATATATTGTGATTAGATCCGGCTTCAAATCCCATCTCCTGCTGATATATCGGCGAACCGGTTCTTCTCTTGCTGCTTGGGTTTTGCTGACTGCTTCAGCCTTCTCTTCGGTATCAGCTTTCCCCTTCCGTTCAGATGTGTTGGATTCGACATGTACCTGAACGGAATCCACTGGGGTTACATTAATGGGCTGCCGAGTTTCCTTGATAACCTCTTCATGTGCCAATTCACCTCCAGCCAATCTCACATCTACCGAGCGGATCGCTGCGCTTGCATATTCCTTGTCCTTACCAGCAACAGCCGATAGCATGACCTTGACTTCCTGAACTGCTTCCCCGATTTCTTGCTCAATTTCCTCTTTCATCACGCGGGCCAATTCATTTCCTGCCCATTGAAGACTTTGACTCTGCTGCATATCTTTGATTTTCTCTGCCTGTGCCATAATCTGCTCTAATTGAACCTCTTCCGGCAGCCCCTTCTCCTGTCTCTCCAGTTCCAACGCCAATTGATTCTCTGGCGACTCTGTAAATAATTTAACAATCGGACTTAAAAGCGTTAGCAGAATCAACAGGCTCAGGACCAATCTGGCGTATCGTTCAAGCGCCTTGCTCGGCAGAATCAAATCAACAAAAGCTGCAAAGAGAACCACCATGACGACGCTTTTCAACCAACCTCCAAGCCAGTCCATTCGTATTCCTCCCCATCCATCGCTGCAGCCGCTTGTTGTTTCACCTCATCATCACGGTAATGTTGCCTGCCGTAAGCAGAATTGTGATTGCCAGGAAGAACATCATACTCACGGCGGCAAGAGCTGTAAAAACATACAGCATCGTTTTTCCGATCATCTGCAAACAAGTACCGATTGGAGTGTCGCCCAGCGGCTGCATGACGGCAGCAGCCACGTTATAAATCAAGGCCAGCGTCAGAATTTTGATCGCAGGAAAGGCGCACAGGAACAAGATGATGATGACACCGGCCAGTCCAATCGAGTTTTTAACAAGCAGCGAGGCCGAGATCACGGTATCTGTAGCATCAGCGAACATCTTGCCGACGACCGGAACAAAATTGCCAGTTACATATTTAGCCGCCCGGATCGTTACTCCGTCGGTAACCGAACTCGTTAGTCCTTGAACGGATATGACGCCGAGAAACACGGTGAGCAGCACACCCAGCACGCCCATCGATATTCCGCGCAGCAGATTGCCAAGCTGGGTCAGCTTGTACTTTTCTGATAGTGAACTGACCAGATGCAAGAGAGCCGAGAAGAACAGCAGCGGGAAAACTATGGTGCTGATCAGCGTGCCTACCGTATGTACCATGAATATGACGAGGGGATGAGCTACCGAGACGGTTACCACATTGCCCATCGAAGCCATGAGCGCAAAGAGCAAGGGCAGCATAGCCATCATGAAATCGATCATTTGCGTAATCGCGTCCCGTGCATACCCAATGGCGATGTTGAAGCTGTTAACAGCTATGACCAGAACCACCATATAGCAGATGGTATAGGCAACCCGGCTTACGGTGCTCTTTTCAAAGGCTGACTGCAAATTCTCAAGGATCAGACTCATGATACTCAGCATGACGATCGTAGCGAGCAGCTTGCCGTTGTAGAGCACCTCATGCCACAAATATTTACCGATCCCCGACATAACTCCCTTGAAGCTCAGCCCGTCACCGCCCGGCAGCAGCATATCCATCAATGAGGGAGTCCTTCCGTCAGGAAAAAAACCGCCATAATCCTTCATGAGCCGATCCCAGTATTTCTCAACCTGCTCTGTCGGCAATTGCTCCGTCTGCTGCTCTATCCATCCATCAGCCGGATTACTTGTCTCAGCTGCATAAACTACGCCGCAGAATATGCCGGATAGAAGCAACATCAGGATCAGTAGTCGAAAGACGGCTATGCTTCTTCGAAGTATCGCTCCTCTTCCCATGTCCCCCCACCTTTATCAAGCCGGGAGGAGCTTCAGGACCGTCTCGATGATGATCCCGATAATCGGTACAGCGAGCACCAATATGAGCACTTTTCCCGCCATTTCTATTTTGGATGCGATCGATTCCTGTCCGGCATCCCGCACGATCTGAGCCCCCATTTCTGCAATGTAGGCAATTCCGATAATTTTCAAAACTGTCTTCAGATAGATGATTTGAACTCCTGAGTTCTCCGCCAAATCTTCCAGCATGGACAGGACATTGCCGATCTTCCCAATCAGGAGCAGAAAGATGAGAACCGAAGTCGACACAGCAAGAAGAAAAGCGAAGAGCGGTTTCTGTTCCTTGACGATCAATATCAGAACGGTAGCGATGAGGCCCAGTCCTACCACCTGGATCATTTCCATAAGAGTCCACCTACTGAAATAGAAAAATACTTTTGATTTCCTTCAGCAAATCATCGAGCAATCGTACGACCATGAACAGCACAACCACAAACCCGATCAGGGTTACCCAATGTGCCATATCCTCTTTACCCATCTGTTTCAGCACGGTATGGATCATGGCTATAATGATTCCGATCCCGGCAATCTGGAAGATGGCATTCACTTCAATGTTCATTTCCCTTGGCACCTCGCTAAAAGATCAAAATGACGATCAATGCTCCAATGAGCAGCCCCAGACTTTTGCTCATCTTTTCATATTTGACCTGGTCATCCCTCGCCGCCGCTTCTTCATGCTTGAGCTGGAGGGCGGCCAATGCGATATGTTTGATCTGGTCCTGCCTGTCACTGGTGCCAAGTACGCTGCTTAGCTGCTCTAACACTTCACGCTCGGCACTTCTCATAGACGTTCGCCTCCAATATTCACCCAGCGCCTTGCGGATGCTGTCCTGTGCCGATAAACCGTAGTCCGGTCTCATGTAGAGTGCCGCTGAGCCGAACAATGACTTGAGCGGTTCGCGGAGGGAAGCACTGATTCGCTCCAGCGCATCAGGAAGGGGCGTTAATCCATAACTGATCTCCGTCTCCAACCGCTGCAAAGCGAGAATCAATTCTCGCAGCTGCCTCGGTCTGGCTGCAAATTGCTGGGCCTGAAAAAAACCCGCTAGCGTACCTGCTCCTAGCACGAGTACAGCCCCCACCAGTTTAAGCATGGGCGTCACCACCCGGTGAACGGCTCATTGTCGTTTGAAGGGCCCGTTGACCTCCGTCGTACAGCTTGTAAGATCTGTGCTCTCCATTTCTATTCAGAACCGCGTACATCTCAAACAACCGATTTTCCAGCAGTCCAAAGAGCGCTGGGCGGACCCGCATATCCTGTACGGATGAGCCGTGTGCGGTGGCAATCACACTGATGCCTGCATGCAGCGCCTCGATGACAGCCTCTGCATCCTCAGGCCTGCCGATCTCGTCCACAATCAGAACATCCGGGGACATGGACCTGATCATCATCATCATTCCTTCGGCTTTCGGACAACCATCAAGCACATCGGTGCGAGGACCAACATCGAAGCCGGGTACTCCGCGCAAACAACCGGCAATCTCAGATCGCTCGTCAACAATTCCAACCTTCATGCCCGGCCAATGCAAGGCCGAGTTCCCCCACTTCCCGTAGCTAATTTGTCGTGCCAGATCTCTTAGCAGTGTGGTTTTTCCATGTTGTGGAGGTGATAGAATCAGTGAGTGCATCACCCGTTTTTGTTTTCGATCAAGCAAATGCGGAAGCATATCATCCGCCGCTCCTTGAATCTCCTTGGCGATCCGGACATTAAAACCGCTGATATCCCGAATATGCTCCACTTTCCCCCCGCTGAGCACCGTCCGGCCGGTAAGCCCGACACGATGGCCACCCGGTATCGTTATAAAGCCTTTGCGCAGTTCTTCTTCCATCGTGTAGAGGGAGTGATTGCTGATCAAATCGAGCAGCCTATGGGTATCCTCGCGCGTCGGAATATATGCTTCCTCAGGCCGTAAAGTAAGCCCGCCTTGACGGTCCAGAAAATGATGCCTGCCCGCTGAATTGATCTCAAGCGGACGACCCTCCCGGATCCGCACCTCCTCCACATGATCAAGAAGCTCATTCGATAAATTGTGCAGCATTCGTTTCACGGTTTCGGGAAACAGCTCTAACCAATTCAGTGTCATATCAATTTCCCCCAGAGTTGTCCTTTTTTTGATCATCTTCTAATAAGAGAACTTCTTATCCCATGTGTATGCTTGTACCGGGGAAATATGCAGCGAATCTATCATCTTTTTAAAACCCCGTATAAGAGACAGGAGACCCCGCATAATATCCACCCAATCTTCCCCCAAGACAATTTATCTGCCATCCCCACAAGACCGATCGTGGTTGTTACGATGAGAATCAGCGGGCCCATGAAAGCCAATGCAGAATTTACGGCCAGCGCTTTATCCACCTGGTTCAGACGAAGCATGATAATAGCCGCCACGATCTCGAGCCCTCCGGAGAAAAAGCGAAGCGTTGCCATGCTAGCGACAAACTTGTCCAACATGCGATATTGTCCTCCTTCTACCTTCTTCACATCTGTGATGATTAAAATTATGCGGAGAACTCTCGTTTTATCTCTATTTTTTGTAATTTCATAGAAACGAATGTATATGCTTCTGACAACGCAAAAAATCCCGGTCATTATCGACCGGGATTTAGTCTATTAAGATAGATAATTACAGTTTTTCAATAAGGCTTTATTTACCGCCGAACCTGCGGTCCTCCGACCAAAGCCTGCTGATCTGTATCGAGGCCGTACGCAGTGTGAAGCGCTTGTACGACTCCTTCCAGATTGCTTCCTTCAATAACACAGGATACTTTGATCTCAGATGTGCTGACCATTTTAATGCTGACTCCCTCTCTGGAAATCACATCAAACATTTTGGCAGCGACACCAGGGTGACTGACCATACCGGCTCCGACAATCGATACTTTCACAAGATTATCTTCCGAGGTTACATCACGGTACGGAATTTCGCTGCGAATGCGGTCAATGACCGACAATGCACGCTCCGTGTCCGCCAAAGAAATGGTAAAGGAGAAATCCGCTTCACCATTCTGTACGCCGCTCTGAACGATAATATCAACGTCAATCTCTGCTTTGGCAAGTTCGCCGAACACTTGTGCAAGCACACCCGGTGTATCGGAAACACCCAGAATACTAATCCTTGCCACGTTCTTATCAAATGCAATTCCGCTGACAACCACACCTTGTTCCATGCTTGCTTCCTCCTTAACAACCGTACCCTCGTTATGATTAAAGCTGGATCTGACGACAAGCTTCACTTGATTATGCTTGGCATACTCAACCGCACGCGGGTGAAGAACAGCTGCACCAAGATTGGCAAGCTCCAGCATCTCGTCATAGGAAATCTCTTTTAGCTTGCGCGCACATTTGACAACCCGTGGATCGGTCGAGTAAATGCCGTCCACGTCGGTATATATTTCGCATACATCCGCTTGAATTGCAGCGGCAAGAGCCACCGCAGTGGTATCTGATCCCCCACGTCCTAGCGTAGTAATTTCTCCATCTTCAGACATTCCCTGGAATCCAGCAACGATAACGATATTCCCTTCAGCCAGCGCTTTGTGCACGCGCTCTGGCTTAATATCATTTATACGGGCTTTGCCATGGACGGCTTCGGTGCGGAATCCCGCCTGCCAGCCGGTAAACGACATCGCTTTACGCCCCAAGCCATGAATAGCCATCGATAACAGCGAGATTGATATCTGCTCTCCTGTGGTCATCAGCATATCCATTTCCCGTGCCGGTGGATTCTCGTTCAACAGTTTAGCCTGATCAATTAAATCGTCTGTCGTATCCCCCATAGCAGATACAACGACTACACATTGATGGCCTTCATCTTGCTTCTCCACAATTCTTCTGGCAACGCGTTTCATGCGTTCTGTATCCCCTACAGAGCTGCCTCCGAATTTCATGACGTACAATGACAATGCTTCTTTCACTCCCCACTAATATCAATATGTAACAGTACTCAGATGGTTTCTCACTTTAAAACAGTATAATACGAAAGAGAGTCACCCCGTCAAGGCTTTTCAGAGCAAAAGGGCATGATATGAGCAAAAAAGCCCGTTCATCGCAAAAAACTCCCGTACAATTGTACAGGAGTCATGTTGCTTCTGAAGATAAAGGCAGCCTGTCAATAGGTGAAGGCGCCCGCATGCATACTACTATGCACGGGAGATATATTTACCTTCGCGGGTATCGATTAGAAGTACATCATCTTCGTTAATGAACAGTGGAACCTGCACATTCAGGCCGGTTTCCAATTTCGCGTTCTTGGTTGCCCCTGTAGCCGTATTGCCTTTAATGCCTGGCTCCGTTTCAACTACTTTCAACTCAACGCTGTTCGGCAGGTTAATCCCGAGGATTTCCCCTTGGTAGCTGATGATGTGCACATTCATGTTTTCTCTCAAAAAGTTAAGCTCCCATTCCAGCTGTTCGCTGGTCAGGCTAAACTGATCATAGGTTTCATTATCCATGAATACATGCTCTTGCCCGCTAGCATAGAGATACTGAACGCCACGGTTTTCGATGATGGCACGGCCGATCGTTTCGCCTGCGCGGAAAGTTTTCTCAACGGTATTGCCATTGCGAAGGTTTTTGAGCTTCGAACGGACAAAAGCAGCACCTTTACCTGGCTTTACATGCTGGAAATCCAAAACGGTAAAAATATCGCCATCCACTTCTACGGTCAAACCTGTTTTAAAATCGTTAACTGAAATCACTAAGATTCCCTCCTAAGGTTACGGTCTAATTAATATAGTACACAACGTTCTTGAAGTACAAGCTCAAAGATTCTACTTATTGAACAACTCTTAAAGCACGGTATAATCCTTCGACGAACTTGTTAATATGTGAATACCCGTTTCTGTGATTACAATATCATCTTCGATGCGGACACCGCCAAGACCCGGCAAGTAAATCCCCGGCTCTACGGTGACCACCATACCCGGCTGCAGCACATCATCACTCAGCTTGGACAGTCGCGGAGATTCATGAACTTCCATACCTAGACCATGCCCTGTGCTGTGACCAAAATATTCCCCGTATCCGTAACGTGAAATAATATCGCGCGTTAATGCGTCTGCCTCGCGTCCCGTCATACCAGGCTTGATATGATCCAGTGCGTGAAGCTGCGCTTCCAGCACAATATCGTAAATTTCTTTCAGTTTAGAATCTGGGTTACCAAGGGCGACTGTTCTCGTCAGATCGGAGCAGTATCCATCCAGCAGCGCACCGAAATCAAACGTTACGAATTCGTTCCCTTGAATCACGCGCTCGCTGGCCACGC
Source organism: Paenibacillus solani (assembly GCF_001277345.1). Taxonomy (GTDB): domain Bacteria; phylum Bacillota; class Bacilli; order Paenibacillales; family Paenibacillaceae; genus Paenibacillus_AQ; species Paenibacillus_AQ solani. Next base: position 1,217,457 of record NZ_LIUT01000001.1, on the reverse strand, counting down.
CGTGCGGAAGCGCCGAACGTTCTCCCGAAGCTACGATCGTATCAAAGGAAGAGGATGTAGCGCCATTCGTACGCATAAACATTTCCATCTCCAGATCGATCTCACGCTCTGTTTTGCCAGAAGCCAGAATCGTCAGTATATGGCTGAATGTCTGGTCGGCCAAATCAGCAGCCCGCTGCATGATTTTCAATTCCTCAGCATCCTTGAATATTCGCAGTTCCTCAACCATCCCAGATACCGGAACCAGGCTGACTGGCGCCAGTTGTTCCGAATAAGCGGAAAACACGCCGTATGTAACATGATCCTGTTCGAATCCAAGCGATGTAATCCCTTCGGAAGCGAGCAGTTCTTTAACGGTCTCCATGACGTTCGCACCATGCTCAACCACTTTAAATCCGGCTGCTTGCTGCGGAGCTTGCGTCATATAACGGAAATCTGTCAGCAGATAGTTCTCATTGTTCGTAACCAGAACATATCCGGCGGAGCCAGTAAAGCCTGATAAATATCTGCGGTTAATCGGGCTTGCCACCAGAAAGGCCGACAAACCTTTGGTCTGGAGTTTCTCGCGTAGTTTAACGACTCGTTTGTTGCCCATTCTTACCCTCTCCTCGCCCTTCTCTCATGCCAGCATAAAACCGGCAAAAGACGTCTTCGATAATGTTCGGATTTGCCAGACAGGGTTTGCGAACATTTTCTGCAATAGCAGCTGTCCCATAGGAGGGCAAGCAATTACTATACAGAAAAATAACTACCCTTCTTGGTTATCCAGGACTTGCAATAGGGCCGACAGACCCAATGTGTAACTCGCTGCGCCAAAACCGGCAATCTGACCGGCTGCAACCGGTGCTATAACGGATGTATGGCGGAATTCCTCTCGGGCATGAATGTTCGACAAGTGAACTTCCACTGTCGGAATTCGGGCAGAGCTGATGGCATCACGTATTGCGTAGCTGTAATGGGTCAGTGCTCCCGGATTGAGAAGTATGCCATCCGCCTGTCCAATCGCTTCGTGGATACGATCAATGATAGCACCCTCATGATTGGACTGATAGAAGGAAATACGGATACCGGCGATATCCGCCTGTTTACGCAATTGCTCTTCGATCGCCTGCAAACTGAGTGAACCATAAATACCCGGTTCACGGAAGCCGAGCAGGTTTAAGTTCGGTCCGTTGATCACCCATATGGTTTTCATAGGGCTCCCCACCTTTTCGTCAAATAACCAAAAGCTATTTTACCATAGGCGATGTAGGATTGAGAAGTTTTTCTTCTTTAAGAGGTTGTTCAAAAAGTCCGCTTTTGATAAGAAAACCAATCGAGGCAAATTCAAAGGCTGAGCGACCGCGATTCGGAAGTAGGTTTTCTTGCGATATAGAATTTCATCAACTCCGTTGATAACTTATAAATCCTATATCTAACACGAAGCGAATCAGGAAGCAACTCGCCATCGAATCTTGAATTCAGCCGGGCCTAAGCAGATGCTTTCGAAGTATGTTTCCTGCGGAAACATTTCAGGTGCTCACGTACCCAAAACAGCAAATGCTTTCGAAGGCCTTTTCTGCGAAAACCTGTAGCTCCGCTCCTCAATCCCTAGCTTCATCTAACCTAAAGCGTTTTGAAAAAACGCACTTCGGAAGCATAAGCTTCGGTGCTGAAAATCGACCTTTTTGAACATGCACTTTAACCAATTACCTTCTTGGGTTCTCGCAGTTTTTCGTCTGTAAATTCCTGCGCAGCGGTATATCCGATAAATAACCCCCACAATATAAAAATGCAAAACTCGGATATATTCGTATCCCAAGGCAGCTTCTTCACAGGTTCCGTTAAGCGAAGCCAGGGATTCAGCGCTACAAACAGCACCACCCACCATACGATTCCGTAAATGATGCCAGGCCAGGGCCCTTTGAGCTTCCTGAACAGGATGACATAGAGAAGCGAGGCAATAACAGAAAAAGCGATAAAGGATAGCCAACCGGCAATTTGCCCAGCCGCGGTCACAAGGAAGTCATGTTTAAAGAATGGCTCCAGCAAGAAACCGGGCAGCACTCTCGTAAATTTCAACCAGTAAAACAGCCAGAGCACGGCACCCCAGATTAATCCTGCGTAATAGCCCAGCTCTAAGGCGAACAAGATAGGATTGGTGATTTGATTCTCCTTACGGAATTGATGTTCATGCATCTATGGATTCCCCTCTCTAGGCATATCAAAGAACGACATATTTTTTGTTCTTATCCCAAAGTAGTATGCTCCGCTTCGGCTGAGCTAATCCAACTAGAAATTACGATCAAAATTCGATACAATAGTTAATAGAACGAATAACATGTCAGGGAGGGTGAGCTGGTTGTCCGATAAGTCAACCCCGATCAGCTATGGAGGCCAAGCTGTAATCGAAGGCGTTATGTTCGGCGGCAAGCATGTGAATGTGACAGCCGTGCGACGTAAGAATAATGAAATCAAGTTTCTCGAGGTGCCTCGCGAAGACAAGGCATGGATTCGGAAACTGCGGAAGATTCCGCTTCTTCGCGGCATCGTCAGTCTCATAGATTCTACAATCAAAGGTTCCAAACATTTGAATTACTCGGCGGATGCATACGCTGACGACACTCTGGAGCCTGAAGAACGTGAGAAGCAGAAAGAGAAGGAAGACTCAGGCTGGAGTCTAAGCATGATCATTGGTGTAGCCGCTGTCAGCGTGCTCTCCTTTGTATTCGGCAAGCTGCTGTTTACACTCGTTCCTGTTTTTCTAGAGAATTTCTTATTTGGCAGTTCATTTGATAACTACATTCTGCATAACCTGATTGAAGGTGTCATTAAGTTAATCCTGCTTCTTGTGTATTTATGGGCAATCTCCCAAACACCTGTTATCAAAAGACTATTCCAATACCATGGTGCGGAACACAAAGTAATCAGCGCATTTGAAGCCGGTGAAGAGCTAACGGTGAAGAACGTTCAGAAATATACTCGCTTGCATTACCGCTGTGGAAGCAGCTTTATGATGCTGACCATCGTCCTCGGCGTTGTCGTCTACTCCGTAGTGCCATGGGATACCATGACGCAGCGAGTCATTCAAAGAATCGCACTTCTACCGGTTGTGCTTGGTGTTTCCTTCGAGTTCCTGAAACTTACGAATGCCATGCGAGACCTGCCGATTCTCCGTTTTCTCGGTTATCCCGGTCTGTGGCTGCAGCTTCTGACAACGAAGGAACCTACCGATGATCAAGTCGAAGTATCCATCGCGTCCTTCAACAGAATGCGTGAGTTAGATGCTCAATACGAGAATGTTCCCGTTCACCAATCTGTGACAGGAAGTGTGTTGGATCCCGCGAAAGGGTGATAATCGATGAGAAGGCATGCGATCATTTTTTGGACGGCGGTCTCGTTAGGCGGCTTTGGACTGCTGGCACTCCTGTTAGACCCTGGTTCTCGAATGCAGCTGCTGATTCCACTGATTATAGTTGCAGTCGTGTACGTGCTCTACAAGTTTCCGCCTCGCCGATTCAACAAGCGGCCCAAGGTGAAGCCGTCCAAGCGAACAGCCGCTAAGCTGGCAGCCAAGAACCAGGCCGTACGGAAAAGCACGCCAACCACTAAGCGCAAGCAATACCCGTTTCAGGTTATTGATGGAAACAAAGGCAAATCGGATTCGTCCGAAGATGTACCTAAATATCATTGACAAGAAAACCGTCCACCGTGCAAGGAATGAAGTGCCCCCTGTCAAGTAGACAGACTTAAAAACAAAATCATCAGTATTCCATATCCCCTCGGGTTATCAAGA
>NZ_LIUT01000001.1:1087894-1212912 GCF_001277345.1 Paenibacillus solani | reverse complement strand
GACATTACAAAAACTCCCATCATGGTAGAAGTAGAGTTTTGTTTTTTCTACTGTCTACTATGATGGGAGCATATCAGAATCCGGGTGGACGGTTTTTTAATGCTCTGAGCTCCAGCGGGAAAAAAACATGGTTCCTGCGGATAATCCCGAATTGTACAAATTCTCGCTCTCTTCCCGGGTCAGATCAAAATGGGTGGTTCCAATACCTAGTGTCGGAATTTTGATGGTACGATTCCGGTTCTGCTGCTCAATGTACCGCTCGTCATGGGTGGAAAGCATCGTTTCGAACATCGCTGTTAACATTCCGATTGGACCTTCGATGAGGTGCGGTGCATTGCTGTTCTTCCCCACCATCTGGAATCCAAGCACCGGCAGCGGTTTTGGTCCTCCCTTGGATTCCCGATCGAAGAGCCATAATGGAAAGTTGCTGAGCAGACCTCCATCCACGATGTAAACAAACTGTTCGCCAAAAGACTTCCCCTTCGCAGCCCGGCCCAATAAGCGTAGGATGACCGGATCAAAAAAGTAAGGAATACTGCAGCTCATACGCACAGCCTTCGCCACAGGAAAGGTAGCAGGGTTAATTCCGTATTGACGTAGATCGTCCGGAAGCACAAGCAGTCTTCCGTTTGTAATGTCGGACGCAACGATATACAGCTTTCCCGCCGGTATATCCGAGAACGTAAAGATCCCTTTAGCAAGCAGGATCTCCCGAATCCAATTCTCCAGTGCTTCCCCGGAGTAAAGCCCCTTCTTAATCAACACCCGCAAGGCTGGACCAATAAATTTTGTATTAAAAATGGGGGCCCGCTGAAGGAACGAATGAAAAGGCGTTGACTCGATTATGCGTTTAATCTCATCCGCGCGATAACCAGCAGCCAGCACCGAAGCGACAATGGAACCGGAGGACGTCCCCGCAACGCGGCTGAATTCCATTCCGGCATTCTCCGCAGCCTTGACAGCGCCGGCAAGCGATATGCCCTTGACTCCCCCACCCTCAAAAACCGCGTTGATTTGCATAAAAAATCCTCCGCTCATACATAGTCTAATGACTATGTATGACCACGGAGGAAGTTTCATACCTGCAGGTTTGGCTTGTTTTATCGATAATATGATTGCAATTGATCTTTAAAACCCAGTGGGTTTTTTAAAATATTCTCTGCCCTAAAGAAGATACTGCCCTTTACTTCGTCATAATTCTGATTGTACTTCAATTGGTTGATGATTTCCGATGCACTCTGCCAACCGATCTCATTGGTACCCAGTTTGTATGGGGCATGTCCGATCAGCAGGTCAACGCCGGTTCCTTGTACTTCACCGACCCACCAGTCAACCAGCTTATCATAATCGACAGCAGGATTGCTCATGCTCCAGTAGATTTGCGGCGCGACATAATCAATCCATCCATTCTGGATCCAGGCTCTGACATCGGCATACATGCTGTCATAAGCCGTCACACCTGCCTTTGTGTCTGATCCTGTCTTATCCACCGACTTGTTGCGCCAGACACCAAAGGGGCTGATTCCATACTCAACGTCCGGTTTCTCTTGGTGAATACTCTCACCAAGCGATTGAACGAAATCATTGATGTTTCCGCGGCGCCATTCTCCAACATCGGAATATTCGCCATTATTATATTCGCGATAGGCGGCTTCATCATGAAAGACCGTGTTGGACGGGTAGAAGTAATCATCCAGGTGAACACCGTCAATATCGTATCCATTCACCACTTCCATGATCGTATCAATAATATGCTGTCTGGCTTCTGGAATCCCCGGGTTGATATACAGCTGTTTATTGGCATTCACGATCCAGTCCGGGTGCTGAAGTGCGACATGGGATGGATGTAGCGAAGCGGTCTGAAGATCGGTGTTTGCCCGGAAAGGGTTGAACCAGGCATGGAACTCCATCTTCCGTTTATGCGCTTCTTCCACCATGAAAGCGACCGGATCATAACCGGGATCATTACCTTGGATGCCTGTCAATACTTTCGACCATGGCACCATGGTTGAAGGATATATTGCATCTCCGGCTGGACGAACTTGCACGTATACGGCATTAATGCCCACATCCTGTAGCGAATCCAGTAAAGCTATAAACGATTGTTGCTGCTGCTGTGCAGTGGATTTCGCTTTGGGCCAATCCAGATTAAATACCGTGGATATCCAAGCTCCGCGAATCCCCTCTTTCGATAACTCTGGGGGAGGAACAAGTTCAACCCCAGTAAATAACGATATTCGTTGTGCCGATTGATTCCATTCAACTTGCAATCCCAGGTTCTCACTGATAAACCGGAGCGGAACCATGACCCGGCCATTCTTGATTTCAACAGAGGCATCCAGCGATACGGCAGAGCCATCAACCAGGGCCGTATTCTTACCGGATGTCAGTTGCAGACTCGAACCGTCCTTGCCGATCGTTACCGTCCTCGACTTCTGATTCCAAGCAACGGAAGCGCCAAGGCCTTCACTAATAATCCGCGTAGGAACCATGGTGACATTTACCTTTGGCAATATGTAAGGAGATACGTCGCTGCTAAGGCTTACACCATCCAGCTGAATGCTGATACTAGCCGCCTTCGCTTGCACGGGAGGAACCACCGACGGGAGACACAATAACAGCATGATCAGGACTAACAACCATCTACGCAGTTTCATTTCTATTAATCCTCCGAAAATATGAAATTTGCAGGTAATCTAACTTATTAATATAACATAGGAAGTATGACAATCGAGTTAAAAAAGCATCTGTCACAAGCGGACAGATGCCCCATTACGATTCGTTGACTAATTCATTATGAACGTCACGCAAATCCTGAAGTCGGTTCTCATCACGCTTGAAATACTCTACAAGCGTCTCAATTCTCATAATGGAATCCCAGCTTAAATGATGCTCAATTCCCTCAACATCTCGGTAAATATTTTCATCCTGTACACCTATCATCTCAAGGAATTCCTCAAGCAAATGATGACGTTCCATGAGCCGCTTGCCCATTTTTTTGCCTTTACTGGTTAAAACCAAGCCACGATATTTTTCATAAATCAAATAATCGTCCTTGTCCAGCTTTTGAATCATTTTCGTGACGGATGAGGGGTGAACCTCCAAGCCTTCGGCAATATCCGAAACGCGCGCATATCCTTTTTCGTCGATCAACTTGTAGATGCGCTCCAAATAATCCTCCATGCTAGGTGTCGGCATCTTATTCCCTCTTTTCTATAATTACATAACGCTCATAACAACTGCTTTACCTGCACTAATTATGATACATGTTTTTAAGACCGGTTGGCAAGTCCTGGTCCAATCCTGCCCAAAGCCAGGACTTATGAATTGAACCAGCCTTATCCGGTCTTAGAATTTAAGCCATTCCGGTGTTATGCCTTGCAGCCATATCGTAATTTTGTACATTTGATCCGTGAAGAGCAGAATACCCATAAGAATCATTAATACGCCGCCGACTTTCATCAATATGCTTGAATATTTAAGAATCCAGCGGGTGGAGCCGATGAAAAAGGCCAGAATGAAGAAGGGCACCGCGAATCCCAGGGAGTAAGAAGTAATCAGCGGGAACCAAGTTCCCGGATCAGAAGCTGCCAGGGCAATAATTGCGGTTAAGATGGGTCCAACGCAAGGCGACCAACCTGCCGCAAACCCGATGCCAAACAAGAATGTTCCTATGTATCCGGTCGGTTTGGATTTAAAGTTGAATTTCCGGTCCTTCATGAGAAATTTTGGCTGAAAAATGCCGATAAGCATGAGTCCCATGACAACGATAAGCAGCGCAGACAACTGGCGAATCAAGTCTTGGTATTCCGTGAAAAATTCACCGAACAAGCCTGCTCCCCAACCGAGAGTGTAGTAAACGGCAGAAAACCCAAGGATGAACGCGAGTGTGTGCGTCATGGTCCGGAAACGGACGTCCTTGCGGCTCTGCTCGTTCTTCAAGTCATTGACCGACATGCCGGTAATAATGGATAAGTAGGACGGGTACAGCGGTAAACAGCATGGAGATATAAACGAAGCAAAACCGGCAGCAAACGCGATGCCGATATTGATATCAGCCATTAAATCTCAGAACCCCCTTATGTCGTGAAACCCTTTTTGCCGACAAGCGTAATGATTAGCAGGCTTATTAGCAGCAGCACAATCGTTGCGCCAGGTGCCAAATTAAACACGCCCGCAAGCATCAATCCCCCGATTACGGCCATTTCGGAGATGATCACCGACAATACGATGGAGCTTCGGAAGCTTCTGGCCAGCAATAAACTGATAGCTACCGGAATCACCAATAACGCGGATACCAGAAGCGCACCCACAATTTTGATGGCTGTGCTTACCACAAGCGCGGTCAGTACCGTAATGATCATATTCATCATTTTGACAGGCAGACCGCTTACACTGGCAGCATCCTCTTCAAAGCTGAGCAGAAAGAACTCTTTGAAGAATAGAATCACCACAGCTATGACAATCACAGTCACTCCGCCAACCATATAAATATCCATGGAATCCAGAGTGTAGATGCTTCCGAATAAATAACTCATTACATCTGTATTATAGCCCATCCCTAGAGTGAAGAACAGCGAAGCAAGCGCAACCCCGCCGGACATGATGATGGCGATCGATAACTCGGCATAACTTTTGTATGCTTTTCTAAGTTTTTCAATCGCAAAAGAGGCCAGTACCGCAAAAGCAAGTCCCGCAGCAAGCGGATATACTTCAATTAAAAATCCGAGTGCCACACCCGCAATTGTCACATGCGACAGTGTATCGCCGATCATGGACAAACGTCGCAGCACGAGAAAAATACCGATTAGCGGAGCTGTAATTCCGATCAGAACTCCCCCGATCAGCGCCCGCTGAAAAAAATCGCTAAGCAAAATATCCAGCAATGATAACGTCTCCTTCTCTTGCTTCAAAAATTTTTCAGTCTGCGAATTATATACTCATACTCAAACCAGTGAATGCTGCAAATCCACTTCGTCGCAATTCTCGATGTCATGGGAATGTCTTACAAAGAACTGAATCTTGCCGTTCTGCGAAACGGGGGACTCTCCCAAATAGTCTTTGACCATATCCAAATCATGAGTAACCATCAAAAAAGTCATATGATGATGGGCATGCATATGGGTAATTAATTCAAAAAATCCGGCTTGAGTCTCGGCGTCAATACCAATCGTAGGCTCGTCCAGAATAAGCAGATCCGGCCGATTAATCAAGGCCCGGGCAAGGAATACACGCTGCTGCTGACCACCGGATAAGGCGCCGATCCGCTTATCGGCAATATCCTGGATCCGCATCACTTCAAGAGCGTCTTCACATTTCTGATGATCCAAACGGTTTACACGTCGAAACATTTTTTTCTTATTATATAATCCAGACATGACTACTTCACGCACAGTGGCAGGGAACAGCGGATTGAAGGAATTCTTCTGCGGCACATATCCAATCCGTTCCCAGTCCTGAAATTTGCGGATCGGCTGGCCGAACAGCTCGATCGTCCCTTCTGCAGCAGGCAGCAATCCGACAATCATGCGAAGTAAAGTGGTCTTACCTGCGCCATTCGATCCGACAATGCCTACAAAATCCCGCTCTTTAATGGAAAAATTGAGATCCTTGATCACCTGTTGATCGCGGTAATGGAAGGATACATCTTTGATTTGTACAATGGGTTGGTGGCAATTAGGTACTGCCGGTTCCATAATCAGGCCGCCTCTCTCTTGTAGTTTCTATTAAATATATGAACATCCCGGATATCTATTATACATAAAGTGCGTGTTCAAAAAGGTCGATTTTCAGCACCGAAGCTTATGCTTCCGGAGTGCGTTTTTTCAAAACGCTTTAGGTTAGATGAAGCTAGGGACGTCAGGAGCGGAGCGTACGTTTTGGGTACGTGAGCACCTGAAATGTTTCTGGAGGAAACATGCTTCGGAAGCATCTGCTTAGGCCCGGCTCTGAATTCCAAGATTCGATGCCGAGTTGCTTCCTGATTCGCTTGGTGTTAGATATAGGATTTATAAGTTATCAACGAAGTTGATGAAATTCTATATCGCAAGAAAACCTACTTCCGAATCGCGGTCGTTCAGCCTTGAATTTGCCTCGATTGGTTTTCTTATCAAAAGCGGACTTTTTGAACTACCTCATAAAGAAGAGGGGGATCATTCCCCCTTCTTATTTATTGTAGAGCCTTCGTTAGATTTTGCAAATTTTTCTCCATCAAGGTGAAATAATTCTCGCCGCTATTCGCCTGCTCCTTGGTCAGTCCCTCTACCGGATTCAGCACCAAAGTTTCCACGCCTGCTTCACTTGCCAGCGTTTTGGCAAGTTTATCCGATACAAGTTCTTCGAAGAAAATATACTTCACTTCCTTCTCTTTTACCGTTTTGGTCAGGTTCACGAGATCCTGCGCCCTAGGCTCAGCATCTGGCGAGAGTCCCATAATTGCATGCTGGGTCAAGCCATAATCCCGGCAGAGATAGCCAAAAGCTTGGTGCGAGACGACAATGTCTTTTTTCGGCAACTTGGACAATTCGCTCGTAAAATCGTTATCCAGCTTGGTCAGCTTCTCTTTCAGATTTTCATACCGTTGTTCATACACGTCCTGATGTTCTGGATCAACCTCGACAAGACTATTCTTAATATTCTCTGCCATCACCAGCGCGGATTTCGGGCTTACCCATGTATGTGGATCCGAATGGTGAGTGTCATGATCATGATCATGTTCTGCCCCTTCCCCATGTCCATGACCATCATCTCCGGTAGCATCAATCAGCTTGATGCCTTGGCTCACTTCAACCGGTTTCACTTGGGTATCGCGGTCCAGGCCCTTCAAAAAACCGGGTACCCATCCCTCGAGTCCCGCACCATTATAAAGGAATAGCTGAGACTTGGAGGTATTTACAATATCCTGGCTGCGGGGTGTCCAATCATGCGGCTCTACGCCGGTTGGCAGCAGATTCACCACATTTACCTCGTCTCCTCCAATTTCCTTCGTAAATTCGTATATTGGATAAAAGGTCGTCATCACATTTACCTTACCTTCTACGATGCCGCCGCCGGATTTGCTTCCGCAGCCCGACAAAATAAGTACTGTCAACAATATAGAGGTCACACTCCACGTCCAACCATTCAGCTTGCTCTTTCTCTTGTTCATGTTCATCTCCCATATCCACGTTTAAAAGTTATTAATCGTAATCTTTACTAACAAGATTATAAGAGCAGGCAAACCTGATTGTCAACCAAATCGTAAGAATTACTATTAATTTTTCGATAGAGTTGTTTTTTTACAACAACTGAGAGAAAAAAAACGGTGTACCCATTAACAGGATACACCGTCTATTACGTCTTCATTCAATTCAGGCACTTATTACTTTACAACCGCACCATTAGGCATGCCCTCCGGAACCGTTGCAAGCGTCAGCTGGTCACCGTGGGAAGCAGCCAGAATCATGCCCTGTGACATCTCACCTCTAAGTTTCACTGGCTTCAGGTTGGTAACACAAATTACTTTGCGTCCTACCAAATCCTCTGGCGTATAGAACTTGGCGATGCCGGATACGACTTGCCGCTGCTCAAAGCCGAGATCAAGCTGCAGCTTCAGCAGCTTATCAGCTTTCTTGACAGGCTCAGCCGCGATGACTTGCGCGACGCGCAGCTCGACTTTGGCAAAATCCTCAATGCCGATTTCCTCTTTGAGTTCTACCGGCTCCTCAACATTTGCTCCTTCTGCCGAAGCTGGGGACTCTTCCTGAGTTTTCTTCGAACCGCCTGTCATGGCTTCAGCAATGTAGGCGACCTCTTGCTCCGGATCGAGGCGAGGGAAGATCGGCTCCCCTTTTTGAAGCTTTGTACCTGCTGGAATGGCCCCGAATTGGCGACCGCTTTCCCAAGTGGTCAGTTCTCCTTCTGACAGACCGAGTTGATCCCACATTTTCTTCGGCGTACGGGTCAAGAACGGCTGGAGCAGAATAGAGGCCACGCGAAGCGTTTCCACCAAGTGGCTCATGACGGATGCAAGCTCATTACGCTTACTGTCATCCTTGGCCAGTGTCCACGGCTGGGTCTCATCAATATACTTGTTGCTGCGGCTGATGAACTGGCTAATAGCTGTCAAAGCCACAGAGAACTCCATATTCTCCATCGCGGATTCGACTTTCTCATATACCGTCTTGGCCGCTTCTTCAATCGCTGCATCATATGGCGTAACGCCCGAGGAAAAAGCAGGAACATCTCCATCAAAATACTTGTCGACCATGGCAACGGTTCGGTTTAGCAGATTACCCAGATCATTGGCCAGGTCAGAGTTTACCCGCTCTACGAAGCTTTCCGGCGTAAACGTACCGTCTGCACCGAACGGAACTTCGCGCAGCAAATAATAGCGAAGTGCGTCGAGCCCATAACGGTCGATCATTGTGACCGGATCGACCACATTGCCTTTGGATTTGGACATTTTGCCGTCTTTCATAAGCAGCCAGCCATGTGCAAATACCTTTTTGGGAAGCGGGACATCCAGTGCCATCAGAATGATCGGCCAATAGATCGTGTGGAAACGCACAATTTCCTTACTCATCAGATGAACATCGGCCGGCCAGTATTTATCATACAAACTGGTGTCATCTGTGCCGTATCCCAGAGCCGTTATATAATTCAGCAAAGCGTCAATCCACACATAGATAACATGCTTGGGATCGCTCTTCACCTTTACGCCCCACTCATAAGTCGTACGGGATACTGCCAGGTCCTCAAGGCCGGGTTTAATAAAATTGTTGATCATCTCATTCTTGCGGGATACCGGCTGAATGAAATCAGGATTTTCTTCATAGTACTGAAGCAGACGGTCCACATACTTGCTCATGCGGAAGAAATAGCTCTCTTCCTTCACAAGCTCTACCGGTCGGCCGCAGTCTGGACAGTTGCCGTTCACCAGCTGTCGTTCCAAGAAGAACGATTCACAAGGGGTGCAATACCAACCCTCGTATTCTCCTTTATAGATGTCATCCTGCTTCAGCAGGCGTTCAAACACATCCTGCACAACCGTGGTATGGCGCTTCTCTGTGGTACGAATGAAATCTTCGTTTGATATATCGAGTTTCTTCCATAGATCCTTGATGCCTGCTACGATGTCGTCAACGAACTGCTGCGGGGTTTTCCCTGCCTCTGCCGCTTTGCGTTCAATCTTCTGCCCATGCTCATCGGTACCCGTCAAGTAACGGACATCGTATCCACGAAGTCGCTTGTAACGGGCCATCGCATCGCCCGCCACCGTCGTATATGCATGTCCGATATGCAGCTTGTCACTTGGATAATAGATTGGTGTCGTAATATAAAACGTCTTTTGGTCTGTCATCGTAACCTTCCTTTTCCGTAATTTGATTGTCGCCACTGGAGGCGATTGACCATGGTTTCAAGAATACACAGCAGTACATAGCAAAAAACCCCCGTCCTCATGGGACGAGAGCTACTCTCACGTGTTACCACCCAATTTCCCTGTCCCCTTGCGGGTAACAGGCTCATCTGCCGTCATATACCGGCCGTCCATTAACGCTGGCTCACGCCGCTCCTTTACGGCAGCCCTGCAGCTGCATCGCTCAAAAGCGGATCCTCCAAGACCATTTTCCGAAATCCGCCAAGACCGGTTTCCAGCTGCTCCGGCTCTCTGTTCAAGGCATGTGCTTTTCGTACTTATCTCTTCCTCGGATATACCTATAATTTCTTACATTTTAATCAAACGGACAGCGGTGTGTCAAGCTGTGCGCTGGCCCATCTGCTTCATTCTAATTCCTCAGTCAGCGAAGTGTGCGTTTCTCCCTTTCGCGGCGGAACCATATCAATGCCTCCCGGATGAAATGGATGGCATCTTGCGATACGTTTGGCCGCTAACCACGACCCCTTCCATGCACCATGTACCTCAATGGCTTCCAGCGCGTAGGCTGAGCAGGTTGGGTAGAATCTGCAGGTCGCCGGCTTTAAGGGGGAAATGAACTTTCGATAAAAGTGTATGGGTGCCTTGACGATCCTGCGTGGCGAGCTCATACCCGGCCGTCCCTCTTCCCTCCTATGGATGGTGAGGATTCCTTCTCGCCTTGATCTTTGCCGCACTCCCCGCAATAACCGAACACTTCGAATTTATGTTGAACCACCTGAAAATCCTCAGGCGCGTCGGTCAGCTGCATAGGGCAAAACATAATGGGATAGGTCTTCTGGCATTGCAGACAAATCATGTGATGATGATGATGATCTTCGCTGCAGCGTCCGCGAAATTTGATTCCTTCCTCAAACACAACCTGCTCCAATACACCAAGCTCATACATTACCCGAAGATTACGATACACCGTATCGAAGCTCAAACCGCTGTATTTCTGGCCCATATATTCGTATACATCCTTAGCTGTCAAATATCCAGGATGTTCTCCAAACAATTTGGCAAGCGTCTTGCGCTGATCGGTAATGCGCAGCCCGTGTTCCGACATCGTATTAATAATCTGTTCCGTCGTAAGCATACGCAATAACCCCCTCTTCATGAAGATACTCTTCTCCTATAATGCCTGAAAAATAAGGCAGCGTCAATGAAGGCGATCACGCACACGTGTCAAGCAAGCCATGTTCCTTCAAATAAAAAGAAACACTTCATTACAGGGGCACCGCCACTTCAGAAGTATCAAAAAAGGCAGTCCCAACCATGAAAATGGCGATCAGGACTGCCTCTTTGCCTATAATATAATCAATTATTAGTGCTTAACCTGCGGAAGCGGCTGCAGCAGCAGATTGATCGGTAAACTGCTTCCAGGCGCGGCCGTAAACAGAATCTCCACGGTTTGTTCATAATCTCCTGTGCGATACAGCACAGCGGCTTCATTCGGAGCGGAAACAGCGCCTCCGCTGGTGTTCGGCGTCTGAATGATGTTTCCGTTCACCATCATCACGCCCATATATTTGCCACCGCGCGGATTCAATGTAATCAGCGTCCGCGGTGCTACACGGTGCAGCTTGATTTTGTACAGCACACCAAAATTCCCGGCATTCGATTGATAAGAACCGTTAATGCCGTCATACCCTTCCAAGTTTGGATCATTCGTTTTGTCGCCAATCGGAAGTCGGGTAGGTGTGTTGCCTACGAGATCGTACGATTCAATGATCCTGGTCGAATCCGGATAAGTTCCGCGGTTATGCACACCGTCTCTAGCGAGCAGTTTCAGATAAGGAAGCTTCTGAATCGGATCCTTCACTTCATCAATCATGATGACATCATAACGGATCGGGGAATCTGAATACAGATCAGCAAACATCGAAAGAACCTGTTGATTTTTCAAGGTTTGTGAACTCAGATCCTGCAAAATGATCCGGCTTTCGCCAGGTGCAAGAGAGATCGTCTTGAAAGAGTCCGCTGATTGCATAGATTCCAGATATCGCTCGACAGCTGCTTTACCCGTAGCGGTTGGAATATTGATCGGTCCACCTACGCCGGTATACTCGGTTGTCAATCTTGCCGTCATCGAGTTGATGTTCGTTGCAACAACGTACATTTTCATATTTCTGCCGGTCGCGTTCAAGTGGTGGATCATAAACCGTGTGCTGGCATTACCTACTTCACGGTACAGGATTCCCTCTTGATAAACAGTTTCCGGTGAGTTACTGCGAATAAGCAGGGATGGTTCAGAACTTCGAGTCATCGGGATGACATTCCATGTCGGCACCTCTGTCCCGTTAAACGTATATTTATCCCCGATATTCGTAAATAAATGGTTAAATTGATCACGCGTGTACAATACTTCAGTGGTTACATTAATGATCTTCTCATAAGAGCTTGTAGCGCCATGCTTATCCGTAACAATTAATAATACTTTATGAGGTCCTGGCGTAAAAAACGCCTGATCATTATTTTCCCACTTCGATGTAATCGTATCGCCGGGATCATTGTCATAGCTTTGGTTGATGTACGTGATTTTCTCACCGATTTTGTACTCCTGTTTGTCCGTATCAAACATGGCAACTGGAGGAGTATTCGGCGCGGAAACATGAATGCTCAGGCTGTATGGGTCGCTCCACTCCCCGCTCGAATCTTGTACGGAATAGGTAACTGTATGAATACCAGGCTCGTCAAAAATTTCTTCGCGACCTTCCCAATACTCATCTACAATATCCAGTCCCGTCGGCGAATAAGCATTCGTTTTATACGTAACGGTTGTTTGTCCAGCCAATATTTCACCAGGCTGAACCGTAAAGGAGGCCACCGGCTTGGAGCTTAGGCTAAGGATAACCCGCTTATTAGGCTGGTCCACACGATAATTAATATCAAGCGCCTGCGTAATGCTGGTCAGCGGCACCATAAACGTATTGTTGGATTGGTATGCAGGCCCCTTCATTGTTTTCTTGACGCCATTCACCGTGTAAACGCTGCTGTTCGTTTTAAAACGAAGCTCATCATTACCCCGAATGATAATTGTTTCCTTCGTTTTTCCGTCATAGGTCAGCTTTAACCCGACACGATTGACGAGGGAGCGGATCGCAACATAGGATACGCCATTTTTCACGGCCATTGGCTGCCCTGCCGTATACTCTTTCCCGTTCTGATACATTTTGTTGCTGTTCATCATCAGGATAAGGTCATTCGGACCAAGATTCGGTATGTTAGGAACCCCACTGCCGGATCCCCCGCCGGTATTGCCACCTGGCTGCTGAGAGCCGCTGCCCATACCGGATAAATCGAGGATAACCTTCTTCTCGGATTGGTTAACCTTATATGGAATGTCAAGCGCTTGCGTGATCGAGGTTAATGGCACCATAAATACGTTATTATTCTGGTAGGCAGGACCTTTCATCTGGCGCACTTGTCCATTGACTTTATATTGACTGCTTCCTGTCGTAAACCGAAGCTCGTTACCATCCTTGAAGATGATCGTTTCCTTCGTCTTGTTATCGTAAGAAAGCTTCAATCCTGCGCGCTCCACCATGGCACGAATAGCCACATAAGAAACCCCTTGCTTTACAGCCATCGGCTGTCCCGCCTTGTACTGTTTACCGTTATGGTACATGACATTGCTGTTCATCAGGAGCACAAGCTCATTAGTAGAGGCATTGGAAGCGCTGGCCTTGGGTTCATCCGTGGTCTGGCTGCCTGTCTCGTTCTCTGGTGCCGTATTACCGGAAG
The DNA here is from genome assembly GCF_001277345.1 of Paenibacillus solani. Classification (GTDB taxonomy): domain Bacteria; phylum Bacillota; class Bacilli; order Paenibacillales; family Paenibacillaceae; genus Paenibacillus_AQ; species Paenibacillus_AQ solani. Next base: position 1,199,771 of record NZ_LIUT01000001.1, on the reverse strand, counting down.
GCACGCTGTCTAATTCTTCCTTCTCCTCGTGTGATACAGAAGAATCGATTTGGGAATCAGTTACCGTTCCCTCCACTACATCGGATGATATTTTTGTGGAGTCTGCCGGTGGCGTTTCCGCTTTGTCAACCGATGGTGTTGTCGCCGGTTCTTTCGATGGTGTTTCCACCGGGTCTATCGACGTCTCCTCTGCTTGCTGCAAGTCCGTTTGCTGTTCTATTCTTTGCTGGCTTTGTCCTTCCACCGGGGACTGCAGCGCTGATGGACTAGATAGCGCCGGAGCTGTAATATCCGGTGATTCAGCTGCCACGGGAAAGGCCATTGATACCTGTGCCGCAGCAAGGACTGTAATCATCGAGATTCTTTTGAAATTCATTCTCTACTCCTTTAAAACTCTCAGTATAGTCTGTCTACTCTATAGGTTACAGTAATTAGACGCGCACTTTGCCGAAAAGTTGCTCAAGCATGGCCGGAAAATAGGAAAACCGGAGTTTTCCTGTTCAGGAAGACTCCGGTTCCAATAAGCATTATTTAATTATTAACATAATCCTGGTTAGCACTCCAGCCCATCGGATAAGCTTCACTGATACTTACCGGGAGCTGTCCTCCCGGTGTAACTCTACCTATCAAAGCACCAGCTACCGCATTCATATAATAAGGCGTGTTCTCGTAGCTGCACAGATACGTAGGGATGGAAGGAAGATCATTCAAGTCATATGGATTTCGAGTAGCAACAACTACAAGCGATACGTCCTGAAGCTCTGCCAACTTGCTTACAAGCTTCTGTTGGCCAGCCGGAAGACGACTCTCGGAGGTATAGGTTGCTACCACAATCTGTTTGTACCCTTCCGCCGCCTTCACGGCTTGCTCCACTTCTTCATCAGACATGTCTGTACCGACACGCAAATCATCTGCTTGAACACCATAAGATTTCAATGCATCGCCTAGGGTGTAGCTTTTGCTCCAAGCTTCGTCTACCTGTGTGGCTTGAAGAAGCTCTGGCCAGATCACCGCAATCGCCTTCTCCGGTTGAAGAGGCAGCTGCTGCCCTTCGTCCTTCACCAGCGTGATGCCTCTGCCAGCGAGATCAGCCAGATATTGTTGGGTTTCATCTGTAACCTCGCCAATCGGATAGACCGGAAGGTCTTCCACGAGCTTTGCATTGCGCTCCTTGAGCGCCAATATCCGCTCAACAGCCGCATCGATCAAGTCCATGGACAGTCTTCCACTCTTCACAGCCTCGATAACTGCCGTAATTGCCGCCGTCTGTTCCGATAGCCTGTGGCTGACCAATACGCAGTCTGCCCCCGCTTCTATGGCACGAATAGCTCCCTCAGGAATGCCATATTCTTTGGAAATCGCATGCATCTCGAGACAGTCCGTTACGATCAGTCCTTCGAATCCCATTTCTTCTCTCAACAGACCTGTCAATACGGAACGAGACAAGGTGGCAGGTAAATCACTAGGTTCAATCGCTGGAAAACTGACATGCGCTGTCATAATCGCATCTACGCCATCCTTGATCGCTTGTGTGAACGGATACAGCTCCACGCTGCGAAGCCGCTCGATATCATGCGGGACAGAAGCTCGTCCCAGATGGGAGTCAACGCTGGTGTCTCCATGTCCAGGGAAGTGCTTAGCGGTAGCGGATACGCCTTCTTCCTGATATCCCTTAATGGCAGCTGTTCCAAGCGCTGCCACAACCTTTGGATCTTCAGCGAAGGACCGCACGCCGATTACCGGGTTACGCGAATTGTTATTCACATCGAGACAAGGGGCAAAGTTCATATTGACGCCAAGCGAGCGTAATTCACGTGCCCCAATTTGAGCTACCTTGTAGGAATCCTCTTCGCTGCTTGCGGCTCCTAGCGCCATATTGCCCGGGATCCGGCTGATGCCTTCATGGTCGATCCGGGCAACCATGCCACCCTCTTGGTCAATCGAGATGAGAAGCGGAATCTTCTGGCTGCCGGATGCAAGCTCTTGCAGCGACTCTGAAAGCTCGGCAAGCTGAGGCAGTGTCTTCACGTTACGACGAAAGTAACAAACGCCTCCTACCTGATATTGCTCGATCAGTATTTTGGCATGTTCATCCGGCGTAAGTGCATTAAAACCGCATATAAACATTTGCCCAACCTTTTGTTCTAATGTTAAATCTGCTGCTGTCCATTTCATGGATTTACTTACCTCTTTCCATCAATTTGTGGACTCTGCATAGTCAGATGAAATTACTCTAATGATGACTGAACAGCCTAGCATACATCCCATACCTAATCTATACCGTTGCTTCCCCGGATAATTCCCTAAATTCAGACGGGGTCATACCCGTAGCCTTCTGAAATACCTTGGTAAAATATCGTCGTTCATGATACCCCACAAACGATCCGATCTGGGCAATATTTTTATCGCTGTTCACCAGCAGGAATTTGGCTGCTTCCATTCGCTGTCTCGTCAAGTACTCTACAAATGTAAGGCCGACATGGTTCTTGAATAATAGACAGAAGTAGCTTGAGCTGATTCCCAGATGCTCGGAGAGTTCTTCAATCCCCAGATCCTGCCCCATATGTGTATTGATATACTCCAAGGCAGACTGCACCAATTGTTCAGGCGTTTTCTTAACGGCCTCAGGATTCGGAGCCTCATCCATTAGCGAAACGGTATTATAATACTTCTCTTTCGCCCTCTTCTTGCGGATCTCCTCCCCAATCTCCCGAATCTTTTCCTCCAATTCACCATAATGGATCGGTTTGCTGATATAATCCTTTACGCCTAGCTTAATCGCTTCCCGCGCATACTCAAACTCCTGATAACCAGTCAACAGGAAAATCTCCGCCTGGCTTCCTCTTTCGCGCATCTTCGCGATGAAGGTCAGTCCGTCCATGACCGGCATCCGGATATCACACAGGATCAGATCCGGAGGATACTCATCGGCTACTTCGAGCGCTTCCATTCCGCTGCGGGCTAATCCAACGACCTTCATGCCCATATCCTCCCAAGGCAGAACCTTGCTGAGATTATTCAAAATAGGCGCCTCATCATCAACTAATAATACTTTCAACATGCTGCCCTTCCCCCCTGTCATAATTGGGTATGACACATTGTATTACAGTGCCGCCGGGGCGACTGGAGCATATGAACAGACCGTAATAACTTCCGTATTGAATTCGAATCCGGTCAGCCACGCTCCGCAGTCCAAGTCCACGACGTTCCTGATTCAGTTTTAGATTCAGCTTAGTCGACCGCTCAGCTGGATTATCCTCGGACATCATATATTCAAACATGGAGAGCTGCTCGGAAGTCATGCCGAGTCCATTATCCTCCACCCGAATGATAACATTACCAAGATCTTTCCAGGCGGAAATGCGAATCCATCCCGTGTAGGAAATCCCTTCAAATCCATGTTGAATACTGTTCTCAACCAGCGGCTGCAGTGTCAGCTTAAGAATACGACTATGCATGAGCTCTTTAGGAATATCAATTTCATACTCAAATACATCCTCAAACCGGAATTTCTGTATTTCAAGATAACTCTGCAAATGCCTGATTTCTTCTTCAAGCGTTATTTCTTCCTTGTCCTGTATACTGATTCTCAATATGCTCGCAAGCCGATATACCATCTCGCTAACCTTGCGGCCTTCATTCTGGACGGCGAGTACATTGATAGATTCAAGGGTATTAAATAGAAAATGCGGTTTAATCTGCGCCTGCAGCACGCGCATCTCTGCATCGGTCTTCTGCCTCTGCTCCTTCTTGATCTGGGCAAACAAATCATTGATGCGATTCATCAGATTGTTAAATCCTTTTGACAGCAGCAATAACTCGTCCTCCCCCTTCTCCTCGACCCTTGCATTCAAATCCCCATCTTCGACGCGGCGCATGAACCGCACAATGACAGCAATGGTGCCAGTAATCCGGTTCATGAACAGCCGATTGAACACGATGGCTGTGACGATGCATAATCCCATGATGACAAAAAACCATTTAGCAAAAGATGTAACCTCTTGGGATAATGAGTTCCAATCCGTCACCGAGACGAGATTCCAGCCGTATTCGTTCAGATGATAGATGGACACAATGTTCTCTTTGCCGTTAAACTTGGCCTTAAAACTTTGATACCCTTGTTTGTACTCAACCTCTTGCTTCATGTACTGATTGATGTTTTGGCCGTCCATATCATTCTTCGGGTCAAACAGAATCAAGCCCTCATTGTTGACCACCATGAATGAAGTGTTTTGCAGATTGTTGGGGAGTGTAAGATTACGGAATATCTCCTCAAACTCCCATTTCTTGATCTGGACGACAAGAAAACCAAGCTTACGCAAGGTTGTGACATCTTTAATTAATCGGATCTGCGTAAACAACGGTTCCTCTCCCGTCAATTCGGGAAATTCATGCGGAGCCAGCCATTTAGCCATCCCGTTAAGCTGTATAACTTCCTCATAGAGAGGACTGTTCTTGAACTGCTCGTATGGCAAGGTTCTAAAATTCTCTTTGCTGAAAATCGATATTGGTCGGGACTCCTTGTCAAAATGATACAAAAATGCATAACTGATAGCAGGATGATTATATAGAAGATTTCGAAAGCTGCGCTGTCTATCATTCAATTTCAATTGGTCGGCATTGGATTCCTTGATCAGATTCTGCGAATTAGGATCTTTGGCATTCAGCGCCATGGCGAAGACGGAGGTGGCAATACCATTATCGGTAACGTACTCCATCTCCTTAAATACATTGAGAATGCTGTAGCTGATCGCTTTAAGCGAGTATTCGGCCTGCTGGCTGTACTTTTTTTCAATCGAATTATAGGTAATAAAGAATGTAAACAGGCCTAGTACAAATAACGGAATAATAATGAGTCCCAAAAAGGCGGTGAAAAGCTTGTTACGCAAATTCATTAGCATGCTCCTGCTCCTCGTATTACCCCTTGACACTTCCTGCGGTCACACCTTCAATGATCTTCTCTTGTAAAATGGCGTATATGATAAGGACTGGCAGCACGCTGAATATGATACCCGCTGACATCTGTGCGTAGTTCGTATTGTAAGCGTCTCTGAAACCAACCATACCCACTGGCAGCGTTCTCAGTTCATCATTGGAGAGGAAATAGTTAGCAAGCAGGAACTCGTTCCAGTTACCCAGGAAGTTGATAATGAATACAGTAACGATAGCCGGAACAGTTAGAGGTAAGATAATTCTAGCAAACAACCCGCCAGACCTCAATCCATCAATTACCGCGGCTTCCTCAATTTCACTAGGCAGCGAACGCATAAATGCGGCCAGAATGATCACCGAGAATGGTATCGCGTTAGCAACATATGGCAGAATAAGTGCAATATGCGTATTTAAGATATCCAATTTTCTCATGATTCCGTATATCGGCAGCAAAAGAGAGTTGTTCGGTATCAGCATGCCTATCAGAATCAGTTGAAAAACAATCGCGCTTATGCGGTTATAACGCATACGAGTGACGGCGAATGCCAGCATAGCCGCAAACAGGATGGACAAGCACGCGGACAATACGCCGATATACAAGCTGTTCCAGAAATAGGTGCTGATCTTGGCGTTCACCCAAGCATTTACGTAGTTATCTAATATAATGGTGCTTGGCATACCGAATGGGTTCGTGGCGATCGACTGGTTATCCGTCTTCACTGAAGAGAACAGAACGAACAGAAAGGGGTATAAAATAACGAGCAAATAAGCCATCAGGAATATGTGCGGGACTAGCTTCTTTATCGCTCTCATCAGTATTCAATCCTTTCGTTCCGTCTTGCAATCAGCACCTGGTAAAGTACAGTTACGACTAATGTAAAGAGGAATATGAGCACGGCAATCGAATTCCCGAAGCCATGTTTGAAGCTTGTAATCGCATATCGAATCATATATGTCGCCATGACATCGGTGGAGCCGGCCGGCCCGCCTTTGGTCATAACCAGAATAATATCCGCTGCCTTCATGGCTCCCGCGATCGAGAGCATGATTACAACAGAGATAATTGGCATAATTAACGGAAGCGTGATTTTGGTTGCTCTCTGAATCCCCGTAGCACCATCAATCGCCGCAGCCTCATCAAGCTCCTTGGGAATGGACAGTATCGCTGCAAGCACCATCACGATGTAAAAGCCGGTCCATTGCCAAGCGTTCGTAATTAAAATCGAAATCATGGCCCACTTTCTATCGGATAACCAATAGATGGACTCAACGCCAAACAGCCCCAGCACCTTGTTAAACAGTCCAAAGTCCGGATTGTATATAAATCCCCATAGAATACCGATTACAGCCGTTGACATAATGGAGGGTGCGAAAACAGCCGTTTTATAAAGTCCCTTTAAACGCTTAACATTTGCTATTAGCAGAGAAAACAAGATAATAATCGGAACCTGAATGAAACAGGAGAAGAGAATAAAATAGAGGTTATTTCGAACTGACTTCCAAAATGCAGCGTCATGTAGTGCGGTTGCATAATTATCAAATCCGATATAATTCACATCTTTGGAAATGCCGTTCCAGCTTGTAAAGCTGTTATCGATTGCCGTAAAGATGGGATAAATGAAGAATGCCAGAAACAGCAGGAATGCCGGCAGTACAAAAACAATGTAAATCAGAGGATTTCTCAGCGCTTTGTTCATGGTAACCTCCGTGGTTATATCTGTCATAATCGAGGCAAAAGGGCACCCCCATGCGTTACAGCGGGTAGCGCCCTTTCGTCTACGATTTTATTTATTTCTCTGCAGCATTCGCTGCTTCTTGCACGGCTTGAATATTCTCCAGCATCTTCGCCGCATCGAGCTCGCCGCCGATGACCTGTTGAATCCCCAGGCTCACTGCGGTGTTTACGTCTGCTTGAACAAGTGCATCAAAGGCAGGGTAGGATTTGTCGATCTCACTAACCCCTTTGAATATGTCTTGCATAAGCGGATCATCTGATGTAGAGTTCATCTTTGCCAAATCTATGGTCATGGCCGGCAATACACCGTCTTCCTTCAAGCCACGAAGCTGCATTTCATCTGTCCACATATTTTTGATAAATTCTTTAACAGCTTGTAGTTTTCGAGGATCTTCTGCTACCGCTGCGGAGAAACCATAACCGTTGTTAGCATCCGACATGACGATGACCGGGTCGCCTTCCTTAACTGGAGGCAGATTAAAATATCCGACCTTGCCTACCATATCACCCGCTTGCTCAGGATCTCTAAATACGGAGTTTGCCCATGATCCGTCCATCATCATCATGGCTTCGCCCGAAATAATCTGGTTTCTCATATCTGCATATTCGAAACCGAGTTCGCCTTTTTTGAAGTAACCCTTCTCGACCCACTCCTGATGCTTCTTCACACCTTCAACAACTTTGGGATCGGTCCATTTGCTTTCGCCGGTCTTGAAGCCGTAAGTGACCTCAGGTCCTGCGTAATAGCTCCACAAGTTGTTTGTAGTCATGAGCGGAATCCAGGCATCCTTGGAGGATTGGGCGAACGGAATCTTGCCGTCAGCTTTGATGGTTTCCGCAATTTGCTCCAGTTCCGTTAATGATTTAGGAACGCTCAGGCCTTTTTGGGAGAAATACTCCTTGTTATAGAAAATACCCTCGATGGAAATTCCAATCGGCAATCCGTAGATCTTACCATCATACGTAAACGGGTCCAGTGTTGAAAACTTGTCTTTGATGCCTAGCTCTTCTAAAATTGGGGTCAGATCGAGCATTAAGCCTTCTTTGGAAAATACGCCTGCATCCGGGCTACCGAACACGTCGAACACTTCAGGCGGCTTACCTGCTGCCATCTCACCTCTCAGTTTCTCTTTCCGGTTTACTTCGGAGTCTACAGCGTCCAGCTTAATTTTCAGCCCTGGTACTGCTGCTTCGGTTTTGCTGACTACGTCGTTTAACAATGCTAATCGAAACTTCTTGGCCTCGCCTACCTGCGTATGACGAATCGTGATTTCGAACGGTTCATTACCCCCCGCACCATCTGAACCGCCAGACGGTTTGTCAGCTGTCTTCCCGCCGCATGCAGACAAAAGTGTAGATGAGACGAACAGAAGCGTCATTAATAACGCTAGACCCTTTTTCTTCATTGATTTGACCTCCCGAAGAATTATAATTTGATAGGCATAACCCTTACATCTTCATTATAGAAAGCGATTGCATTTTACGATAGGTCGTTATTAATCTTGACAAGGGATAAAATCCTCCAAAGAAAATAGAAGCTCTTCCATTATTAGGAAAATTCGCTGTTATGTATATTAACTTTAGGTGTTAATTAAATTCTAAAGGATGGGTTGTCGAACTTGAATTAAATCAAGCACTTTTCGACAAAACTGCTCCATAAAAAACAACAACCCCTCCCGTCTTAGAGAAAGGTTGCTGTTCTTATAGGATCTTATTTATTATGGCTGTAATGATGTAGTATCCCTTGTTTCGCCAATCAAGCGGTACGCGCGAGCCACTTCTTCCTCGGACGGTGACGGAACGCCTTCCAGCGGATAGGCCATGCCGAGTTCCTTCCATTTGTACACGCCCATCTGATGATAGGGCAATATCTCGAATTTCTCCACGCCATCCAATGTGCGAATATATTGACCGAGCGCGACTAAATCCTCTTCGCTGTCATGAATACCCGGAACATACACGTGCCGGATCCACATTTTTCGATGATGATCAGACAGCCAGCGGGCCATCTTCAGTGTTCTTTCATTGGATTTACCCGTCAGTTTGATATGCTTCTCGTCATTAATATGCTTCAGGTCGAGCAGCACCAAGTCGGTATATTCCAGCAATTCCGCTATTTTCTCCGGTTCATTATAACCGTTGCTGTCCAGTGTCGTATGCAGATTCCAGCGGCGTTTCACTTCCTTAAACAATTCCGTCACAAAAGGATACTGCAATGTGGGTTCGCCGCCGGAGACAGTCAATCCCCCACCAGAGGAACGATAGTAATTTAAATAAGGTTCAATTTCTGCCAGCACGTCCTCCACGGTCATTTCGCGTCCTTCATGGAGTCCCCAGGTATCCGGATTATGGCAGTACTGGCACTTCAGCAGACAGCCCTGCATGAAGAGCACAAAGCGGATACCTGGACCGTCCACCGTTCCAAACGTTTCTATGGAGTGTATATGACCTTTTAACATGGAGCGTCATCCTTTCTGTATCCGCGATTGCCCGGCTTGTATCAATTACATCGATCCGTGGAAGGTACGATTGATGACATCCAACTGTTGTTCGCGTGTCAGCTTGACGAAGTTAACCGCATAGCCGGATACCCGCACCGTCAATTGTGGATAATCTTCCGGATGTTCCATTGCATCGATCAGCTGTTCCCGATTGAATACGTTCACGTTCAAGTGATGAGCTTTGCTGCCAAAATAACCGTCCAGCATGGCCACCAGGTTGTTCTCGCGGATATCACTTTCTTTTCCAAGCGCTTTAGGCACGATCGAGAACGTATTCGAGATGCCATCCAGACTATCCTCGTACGGCAGCTTGGCGACGGAAGCCAGCGAAGCAAGAGCTCCCTTCTTATCGCGTCCGTGCATAGGGTTAGCCCCCGGTGCGAACGGCTCACCTGCTTTACGTCCATCCGGCGTAGTGCCCGTCTTCTTACCATATACCACGTTTGAAGTGATCGTTAACACCGACTGAGTCGGCATGGCATCCCGATAAGCCTTGTGCTTGCGAATCATCGACATGAAGGTTTCTACCAACTCAATGGCGATACCGTCAACGCGGTCGTCGTTATTGCCATAGCATGGGAAGTCGCCTTCGATTTCAAAGTCCACAGCAATCCCTTGTTCATTGCGCACTGGCTTAACCTTGGCGAATTTGATCGCGCTCAGTGAATCAGCTGCAACCGACAGGCCGGCAATCCCGCATGCCATTGTACGCAGGATATCCCTGTCGTGAAGAGCCATTTCAATCCGCTCATAACTGTACTTATCATGCATATAGTGAATAACATTGAGCGTATTCATGTAGAGCTTCGCAAGCCATTCCATCATTGGTTTGAAACGCTTCATAACTTCATCATAACTCAGCACTTCAGCGGTGATGGCTGGATATTCCGGTCCAACCTGGTCGCCGGATTTCTCATCCTTACCGCCATTGATCGCATACAGAAGCGCTTTGGCAAGATTCGCTCTAGCTCCGAAGAACTGCATTTGTTTACCGATACGCATAGCCGATACGCAGCAGGCAATGCCATAATCGTCTCCATAAATCGGACGCATGAGATCATCGTTCTCATATTGAATGGAGCTGGTTTCGATCGAAACCTTCGAACAGTATTTCTTGAAGCCTTCCGGAAGCTTCTCCGACCAGAGAACCGTCAAGTTCGGTTCCGGAGCCGGTCCCAAATTGTACAGGGTATGCAGGAATCGGAAGCTGTTCTTAGTCACTCTTGTCTCACCGTTTACCGACATGCCTCCGATGGATTCCGTCACCCACGTTGGATCACCGCTGAACAGCTCATTGTAATCTGGTGTACGCAGGAATTTCACGATCCGAAGTTTCATCACAAAATGGTCAACTAGCTCTTGAGCTGCCTCTTCAGTCAGTGCACCTTCAGCCAGATCCCGCTGGATATATATATCAAGGAACGAGGATACGCGACCAAGCGACATCGCAGCGCCGTTCTGTTCTTTGATCGCTGCCAAATAACCGAAGTACAACCATTGAAATGCTTCCTTCGCCGTATTCGCAGGCTTGGAAATATCAAAGCCGTGCATGGCTGCCATTTCTTTCAGTTCCTGGAGCGCGCGAATTTGTTCAGACAATTCTTCACGCAGTCTAATCACAGACTCTACCATTGCGTCTACTTCGAGCTCGCTAAGTTCTCTCAATTTATCCTGGATCAACGCATCCACACCATAGAGCGATACGCGGCGGTAGTCACCAATAATCCGTCCGCGGCCATACGCATCAGGAAGTCCCGTGATTATCCCGGCCTTACGCACGGCTCTCATCTCTGGTGTATAGGCATCAAATACGCCTTGGTTATGCGTTTTACGAATGCCGCTAAAGATGTCCACAACTGCCTGCGGCATTTCAAAGCCATATGCGTTACATGCATCAATCATCATGCGGATCCCGCCAAAAGGCTGTATGGAACGCTTGAACGGCTCATCGGTCTGAACACCGACAATCTGCTCTTTTTCCTTATCCAAATAGCCAGGCTTATGAGAAGTGATCGTGGAAGGCGTATTAACATCCACATCCAGCACGCCGCCATTATTCCGTTCTTTCTTTGTTAAATCCGAAACAATATCCCACAGTGCCTTCGTATTATCCGTGGCTCCTGCCAAAAATTCATCAGAGCCATAATAAGGTGTAATATTCTCTGCAATAAAATCATTAACATCAACGTGCTTTGTCCATTTGCCTGAAGTAAAACCTCTCCAGCCTTTTTCTTTTTCAATCACCGACATGTTGAATCCCTCCTAGATTATGCTACAGCCTGCAAAGAACAAGGGGGAGCATCTGGATCTATCTCAGATCTTCTTGTGATCATTTTCACGATCCAAGATGCTTTCACCCCACCCTGTACCTCCAACTTCTATATACAAAGATCTGAGATTCGGTTTCTCTCTACAATTTAATTGTATGCCTGATGTCATTTCACATCTGTGATAATAATCACAAAGTTGTATATTTTCGTGATTTTTATCACTCCATAATTGGGATCGCATGGTTTATTCCATAATATCACAAAATTTCATAGCCTGCATTCGATTTAAAAGCGTCCGTAAAATGCATTGCGGTACACTTCTGCAAGTTCTGTTACCAGCGGCAGCTTCGGATTGCTCGTGGTACACTGGTCTTCGAAAGCCCGGTCAGCAAGGCGTTCCACGTTCTGCTCAAAATCCTGAGGATTAATACCAAGCTGCTGAAACGACTCTTCGATGCCAAGCTTAGCATTCAGCTCCCGAATAGCGTTAATGAGACTGTCCACTCCCTCTTCTGTCGTTCTGGCCGGAAGCCCCAAGATCCGGGCAATTTCAGCATATCTTTCATGAGCTACGAAGTGGGTGTATTTGGGCCATGCTGCGAACTTCGTTGGCTTCTTGGCGTTGTATCTGATAACGTGAGGCATCAGAATCGCATTGGTGCGGCCATGTGCTGTATGGTACTGTCCGCCCCACTTATGCGCAAGGCTGTGGTTGATGCCCAGGAATGCATTGGCAAAAGCCATGCCTGCCAGCGTCGAAGCATTATGCATTTTTTCACGGGCGATTTTATCTCCTGTGAGCGCCGATTGTTCCAGATACTGGAACACCAGCTGTATAGCCTTGATCGCAAGCCCATCCGTATAATCGCTAGCTAATACCGATACATAAGCTTCAATAGCATGGGTAAGGACGTCCATTCCTGTGTCAGCTACCGCTGTTTTAGGCAATGTGTATACATATTCAGGATCAATAATCGCCACATCCGGTGTCAACTCATAATCCGCCAGCGGATACTTGGTATTACCCTGTACTTTATCCGTTATAACAGCAAACGACGTCACTTCCGAGCCTGTTCCCGATGTTGTTGGAATGGCAACAAATTTTGCCTTTCTTCCAAGCTTCGGATATTTATAGACCCGTTTACGAATATCCATGAATTTCTGCTTTAAGCTGTGGAAGTCTGTATCCGGATATTCGTAGAACAGCCACATAGCTTTGGCAGCATCCATCGGCGACCCCCCACCAAGCGCAATGATGCAGTCCGGCTGGAATCGCTCCAGCATCTCCGTTCCTCGTTCTACGGTCGTTGTCGATGGATCCGGCTCAACCTCCGAGAACACCTCGATGGCTACCGGCAGTCTGCGCTGACGCAAATAATGTTCTACCCGTTCCACATAACCCAGCTTCACCATCATCGGGTCGGTAACGATAGCCACTCGCGTTATATCCGGCATTTTGGCGAGGTACTGCGTAGCTCCTTTTTCAAAATAGATTTTGTCAGGTACTTTAAACCATTGCATATTCACGGTTCTTCGATTCACCCTCTTCACGTTAATGAGATTGACGCCCGACACGTTCGACGACGTAGCATTGCGTCCATACGAACCGCAGCCGAGTGTCAACGATGGCAGGTTTGTATTGTAAATGTCCCCGATACCGCCTTGCGAAGAAGGCTGATTCACCAGAATGCGGCAAGTCTTCATCCGATCCGAGAATTTCATAATGATATCTTCATTGTACGAGTGAATCACGGACGAGTGACCCATGCCACCAAAAGCAACCATCTCTTCAGCCCGTGTAATACCTTCTTCCGCATCTTTCACCTTGTAGCAAGCCAACACCGGACTCAGCTTCTCAGCCGACAACGGATACGCAGGACCGACTCCCTCCAGCTCGGCGATCAGGATCTTCGTGCTTTCCGGTACTTCAAAGCCGCACGCTTCGGCAATCTTGGCGGCCGGCTGTCCTACGATGGAAGGATTCACCGCGCATTTCTCCGATACCATCGCATGTGCAGTCAGCTTAGTCAGCTCTTCTTTGTTGACGAAATAACATCCGCTGGCGATCAATTTTTTCTTCACTATATTATAAATCGGCTCTTCAATGATGACGGCCTGCTCCGAAGCGCAGATCATTCCGTTATCAAAGGTCTTGGATAAGATCAGGTCGTTCACCGCTTGGTCCAGATCCGCACTCTGTTCGATAAAGCACGGTACGTTGCCCGGTCCAACACCAAGAGCTGGCTTGCCGCAGCTGTAGGCTGCCTTGACCATGGCCGAACCGCCTGTAGCTAGTATGCAGGCAACATCCGGATGGTTCATAAGTGTATTGGTTTTCTCCATGGAAGGAGCCTCGATCCATTGGATGCAATCGGCTGGAGCTCCTTGTTTCACAGCGGCATCCCGCAGAACCCGAGCGGCTTCCCTGCTACATGCCTGCGCGGATGGATGGAATCCGAAGATGATCGGATTTCTTGTTTTTATGGAGATGAGCGCCTTGAAGATTGTCGTGGAGGTCGGATTGGTTACAGGGGTAATCCCCATGATGATCCCGATCGGCTCTGCTATTTTTTGAAAGCTGTCATATTCGTTATCTTCTATGATGCCGACAGTCTTGTCATATTTAATGCTGTTGTGGATATACTCGGTTGCAAACATATTCTTGATGATCTTATCTTCATACACACCACGTCCAGTCTCCTCGACGGCCATCTTAGCCAGCTGCATGTGCTTCTCCAGACCGGCCAGAGCCATCGCCTGTACAATTCCATCAACTTGCTCCTGATTGAGATCCATGAATTGCTGTTGTGCTCGATTCGCCCTGTCAATCAACGCTTGAATGTACTCAGCAGCCGTTTGTCCCTTCACTTCTACCTTTTCTTTACTCACAGCCATAACTCTCATCCTCCCATGATTTATGTTTCTGTCTTTATCTACGATTTGATCGTACCATAGTCGTTTCTTATTTTATGTGAATTATTTCACAATGTATATTATTTTCCTTTTCTGTGTTATTTTTATACACTGGCCAGGGGCTTTAAGTGAAAAAAATCACACTGTTTGAAAATTCGCCATATATTCCCTCCCTAACCTCCCCAAAAGTGAATGTTTTCACGTTATAATGTATTTAAAGATTGAACAGATCAAATTTGAGGATGTTAGGGGATATCACCATGACCATGAAAACTGTAGACCACGTATTGGAACTTGAAAATTTGGGAAACACTCAGTGCTTCTCGGAACAAAACCGCAACCGTCTGCTGATCACCATGAAAGAAAGGGTACTCCCTGAAGGATCCCATTTGTTCTGGGAGGGCGACTTCGCCGACAAGCTTTACTTCGTTAAACAAGGAAGAATTAAATTAACCAAATCGACTGATGAAGGCAAAGAGCTTATTCTATATATGTATCATCCTGGGGATATGGTCGGTCAAGCTGATCCTTTCTTCAGCACCAACCACAGTTATTCGGCAGAAGTGCTGGAAGACAGCGTGGTGGGGGTGATTGAGCATAAAGACCTGGAAATGCTGATCTGTCAGCATTGCGAATTTGCCATTGATTTTATGAAATGGATGGGCATTCATCACCGCATCACCCAGACAAAATTCCGTGACCTTATGATGTACGGCAAACCGGGTGCTTTAACGTCGACACTGATCCGTCTGAGCAATACTTACGGACAGCACCAAGCAGATGGAACCATTCTAATCAACAAGAAGATTACTCACACTGACCTCTCGAACATGATTGGAGCTACCCGTGAAAGTGTGAACCGGATGCTGAGCGATCTTCGCAAAAAAGATGCCATCGAATATGCCGGCGGAATGATTGTCATTAAGGATCTTCCGATGCTGCAGGAAGTATGCCATTGTGAGATGTGTCCGGTTGAAATCTGCCGCATCTGACCTATCACGAATCCTATCGCATAATATATAGCGATTTGTTTACAATAACCTTGTCTACCAAATCCAAACTTAAGGGAGTGTTCAGCATGCGTGAAGGTTTGATTCCTGCTGTTCTTGGAACTGTGGTTTCTGCTTCTGGTGCCGCTCTGCTTGGCAGCAAGTATAAGCTTGCCGCAACCGGTATTCTCGGCTTTGGAATAGCTCATATTGTCCTGGGCGCCATTGACCTGGTGGAACACCGGTAAACGATTTGGAAGACAAGCCAAACAGCTGTCCTGTTCAGTCTATCGACTGTAGGGACAGCTTATTTTTCTGTTAATTTCCATATAAAAAAAGCGGACTTTGCAGTTATAAACCACGTAAAGTCCGCTCGTTCCTCCATCCTTTTAAGAGGATTTTTGCTGTTTGCTCCTTTTTTCCGAAGAGATGAACCAATAAGCCATTCCCACAAATACGGCTCCGCCAATGATATTCCCCAGCGTGACAGGCACCATATTGCTGATCCAACCACTTATGGAAATAGTCTCGGGGTGCCCCGGGATAATCGTGGCGAGCGTCAAGAGCGTCATATTCGCTACGCTATGTTCATAACCTGTCGCAATGAAGGCAAACAGACACCACCATATTAAGATCAGCTTTGTGGTTTCACTTTTGGCACGACTACCCATCCACAAGGCCAAACATACAAGCCAGTTACACAATATACCTCTGAAAAATAGCTCCATGAACGGATCGTTCATTTTTTTGGCAGCAGCCGTAAAGATGAGATGATCGGGCGGCAGGCCTTTGAACAAACCTGTGGCATACACCAGATAACTAAGCAATATCGCTCCTGCCAGGTTGCCGATGAACACCAGCACCCAATTTTTCAGCGTATCGCCTACCGTCGTACGGCCGGATAATGTTCCAATCGTAAAAAACATATGATTGCCCGTAAACAGCTCAGAACCTGCAAACACGACCAAGGTCAGGGCGATGCCAAATGCAGCTCCCATCACCAGCGTTTGAAAAGGCGAACCCGCAGCTGCGAGCGGTGCGCCCAGCTTAAAGATCAACACAATTCCAATGCCGACATACGCCCCGGCGAGCATGGTAGATACCATATACCGTAGCAAGTTCCCATTCATCTGTTCTTTTTTCGCAACAGCAGCATTGGCGACGGCTTCTACATCAACCTTGAACATGGGACACCACCTCTTGAATTCGTTATATTTGGCTGTTGTGTATATTCCGTTACCTTGCCTTAGGCACCTACCTCAACCTCTCCGTTTACGACGCGAATTGGATAGACCTGAACCTGCCCCTCATCCGGAGCTTGAACAAGCCCAGTCGAAAGTTCAATTTTCCAGTCATATAATGGATCGTAAATATAATGTCCGGATACGATGGCCTCTGATAAAGGCCCCCCTTTAGGATGCGGGCTTTTATTATCCAGGGCAAACCACAGATCATCCGAGGTCCGGAATATGGCAAGCTCCCGCTCCCCCAGTCGAATCACTTTCCCAAGCTGCAGCATGAAATCATTCTCGGATCCCACGGGAATATAATGTTTGGTTTCCATAGCATGTTACCTCCACTTCTCTTCTCTATCCATTCAATCCCAAGCGGTGTTTATTATTACTCATTGGAGACAAGAGGGAAGGATGTCCTTCCCCGCTCCTATTTGCTGCTGACTGGTCTTGCATCCTGATATAATGTACCACGAAGCTTCTCATCGTTCAGCACTTTTTTCCAAGGATCTTCCACCTGCTGCAGAGCCACTTCAATTCTCTCCACCAATTCTTTACGCTGCTTGGGATCATCAAGGATGGCCGTACGGATGGTATCCAATCCCATACGCTCTACCCATTCCGAGGTTCTCTCCAGATACTTACCCGTTTCTCGGTAATACTGCATTACAGCCCCGCAAATCTCGACCAGCTCTTCATCGGTTTTCACTTTGCAGAATGAATCGGCCAGGCGGGCTTTTGTTCCACCGTTGCCCCCGATAAAGATCTCCCAGCCACCGTCATTACCGACGATACCGATATCCTTCGTACAAGATTCGGCACAATTACGCGGACAGCCATTTACCGCCATTTTGAATTTTGCCGGAAAATCCAGTCTCTCGAATTTCTCTTCCAGGAATGCGCCCATCCCCATCGAATCCTGCGTTCCGAAACGGCAGAACTGGGAACCAACACAGGTTTTGACGGTCCGCAGCGACTTCGCATATGCATATCCCGAAGGCATATCCAGCTCTTCCCATACCTTAGGTAAATCCTCTTTCTTGACTCCAATCAGGTCCAAACGCTGTCCCCCGGTCACCTTTACCACTTTTACATCGTATTTAAGCGATACATCCGCAATTTTCTTCAAATCCTCCGGTGTCGTTACGCCACCATACATTCTCGGAACTACTGTATACGTACCGTCCTTCTGAATATTCGCGTTCATCCGTTCGTTAACAAAACGGGACTCCATCTCTTCCTGATGGGTTACCGGATTCAGCATGGCCAAGTAATAATGGATGGCTGGACGGCATTTCGAGCAGCCTTCAGGATGGCTCCAACCCAGGACGTGCATGACTTCTTTTGTCGTTGTCAGGCCCTTAGCCCGGATTTCGGCTATAATTTCATCCCGGTCAAGCGTAGTACATGCGCATATCCCTTGTTTACCAGCCGTCTTGAAGCCATCGCCCAATACGCTTTGCAGAATCTGTTCCACAACCGGCTTGCAGCCACCGCATGACCGTGTGGCTCCTGTGCATGCCTTGATCTCATCCACAGTGGTGAGACCTTGAAGCGTTACGGCGTCCACGATGGCTTTTTTGGTTACACCATTACAGCCGCAGACAATCTCATCGTCAGGCATCTGTTCCAGCGAAAATGCCTTGCCCTTTCCTTTCCCCGCACACTCGGTACCCATAATGGAATGGTAAATCTCTTCCGTCATGGCAGTTTGCTTGCGGATCATGGATTGAAGACTTGCCGAATCGCTGACGTCTCCAAATAATATCGCGCCTACAATGATATTGTCTCGCATCAAGATTTTCTTATAGGTTTTGCGCCAATCATCCTTGGCCGTAATCACGGAATGCTCAGCTTGCTCCATAAACTCGCCAGCAGAGAATACATCCACTCCGCTAATCTTCAGTTTTGTCGAAACAATGCTGCCCTCATAAGGCTGGCCTTCTACGCCGCATAAATGCTTGGCGAGCACCTGGCCTTGCTCAAATAACGGAGCAACCAATCCATAACATGCGCCGCGATGCTCGCTACATTCTCCAACTGCATAAACGCCTGGCACAGAAGTCTGAAGATAATCATTGACCACAATTCCCCGGTTCACTTCGATACCGCTTAGCTTGGCTGCTGCAACATTAGGCCGGATACCTACAGCCATAACCACCAGATCAGCCTCGAGTTCCTCTCCATCCTTAAATCTTAGGCCCGTAACCCTGGCGTCTCCCAGTATCTCCGTTGTTTGCTTACCCAATAAGAAACGAATACCTTGCCCTTCAAGCTCCCTTTGCAGCATTTCCGATGCGGTATGGTCGAGCTGACTTTCCATAATATCCTGCATGAGATGGACGACCGTTACGTCCATACCGAGGCTAACCAAGCCCTTGGCGGCTTCCAAACCCAGCAATCCTCCGCCGATAACAGCCGCTTTCTTGTAGGTTTGTGCGGCCTGCAGCATCTGTGTGCAGTCTGCAATATTGCGGAAACCGATAACCCCTTTTTTATCACTTCCAGGCACAGGCAAAATAAATGGGCTGGAACCTGTAGCCATAATAACTTTATCGTAAGGTACCGTTATTCCCTTATCCGTTTCAACGATCTTACGCTCTGCATCTATCCCCGTTACAGTAACATCCGTATGCAGGGTGATCCGATTATCTTCGTACCATTTCCAATCATTTAGCACGATATCATCTAATGTTTTGCTTCCTTCCAACACATAGGACAGCATAATCCGGTTATAGTTTGGGTGTGGTTCCTGTCCAATGACGGTTATGTCAAAACTTCCACCCAGTTTAATGATTTGTTCGACTGTACTTATTCCAGCAATACCGTTACCAATGACCACTAACTGTTCTCTCTTTATATTAGACATAACTTGATTCCTCCCCAAACACATGATCTAATGATGATTGTGTACTCCAATCCTTATATATAAATTATATAGGGTGAATGCTGATTTTATTGTGATATATTTCACATTGATAGTTAAAATTTAAATAAAATTTGAATTATCCCAGTCTTCCAAGAGCCACAAGCACCTAAACTGAAGGATACTGACTTATCCTCCGCTATCTTGCATCACGAGAAAAAAACCCTGAGATGAGAATGGTCTCATATCAGGGTTTAATCATCGACGTGCGTCATGGGATCCATCATTAATCGACCCATTGTTCAGCCCAGGAAGCAATTTGTTCCATGACCGGACGAAGCGCCTTGCCTTTTTCAGTTAATTCATACTCAATGCGTACCGGTGTTTCCGGATATACATGCCGGATCAAAATGCCTTCACATTCCAAATCTTTCATCCGTTCGGAGAGCATCTTATCACTCATGGATGGAATCAAATTCGAAATATCCTTAAAGCGCTTCGGTCCGCTCATCAAAGTTTGAATAATCAATCCGTTCCAGCGTTTCCCCAGAAACGAAAAAGCCGTTTCAAATCGGGGACACATCGTAACATTAGTAACTTCCATATCCCTTCACCTCTTTACGAAGTCACGTTGTTTATAGGTACTCCTAAATCTCAGCTTGTTTATAAAACTTACAAATTGTAAGTATGTTTCATTTTAACATATTATCGTGGAACTGAAAACCTTATAGCTCTTATTTCCCATAAAATCAAGGCTTATTTGATAGGATCCCGGCCAAAGTATCCAGATCAGACTCAATCAAACGGGATAATTTCCTATTATACATTACTGCCGCTGGATGGAACAGAGGGAATATCTTATAAATTTCCTCTGAAAACCTATACCCCGCCTCCGGATGATCCATTTGAGCCGCTTGCTGAATGGGCCCCTCCATCAGTTTACCATGCATCGACGTCACCGTTTCATGATTTCCAATTAAGCGATGCAGCGCCGTATTTCCCATCGGTGCAATGATCTGCGGTTTTACCCACCGAATCTCCTCATCGAGCAGCGGTGCATGTGCTAAAACTTCAGCCTTAGTAGGGCTGCGATTGGAACGACTGAAAATCTTCTTGCCCGAAGAACGAACGATTTCCTTGTCCTTATAGGGTCTGCTTCTCACCGCACTAGTAATATATACCTGTTCACGGGTCAAATTCAAACGTTCCAGATAAGTATTCATTACTTGCCCGGCTTGTCCTGCAAAAGGTTTGCCTTCCTCAATCTCATGAGCGCCCGGCGCTTCCCCAACAAACATGATTTTGGCCGCTTTGGCTCCTCTCCCCAGGAGAAAGCCCTCCACAGGCTGATGGGCAAGCCTGGCCCGGCATAGGGCAATGATTGCGGGATCTACGAGTGCGCTTTGTACCTCATCCATGTGTAAAGCCCCCTTTCATGTATATCATACAATACCCCATACCTACCTATATTCTATCCCTGGCTGACAAAAACATTTCCGTTCGCTTCATTCTTATGGCATAACAAAAAACGAGCCGACCAAGGTTATACCTTGGACGACTCGCCTCCCCTACTTAGGGTCTAGTATATTCTCCCTCGAAGACTAGACTAAAACGGGAAGCGCACGAACCGGCTGACTGTTGCCGAATGTTTGCTTGCCTGCTGTAGAATGAGCCCAATGTATCGCATTGGAGATCACTTTGAGCACTTCAGGGTTATAGTAGGTTGGATACGTTTCATGCCCAGGACGGAAATAGAAGATGTTCCCGTGTCCACGCTTGAATGTGCACCCGCTGCGGAATACCTCGCCACCTTCAAAATTGCTGACAAAAACCAATTCATCCGGAGCTGGAATATCAAAGAACTCCCCATACATTTCCTCATGTTCAAGGATAATTGGACCCGTAATTCCTGCCGTGATCGGATGCGTCGGATTCACGCTCCAGATCACTTCCTGTTCTCCGGCTTCACGCCATTTCAAATCGCAGCTCGTGCCCATCAAAGCTTTGAACGGCTTTGAAAAATGCCCGGAATGAAGAACGATCAATCCCATTCCATCCTGTACTCGTTTCACGACCTTGCTTACGATCTCATCACTAACCTGGTCGTGGGCCATATGTCCCCACCACAGCAGCACATCCGTCGAATCCAGCACATCTTCCGTCAAGCCGTGTTCCGGTTGTTCAAGCGTAGCCGTTCTGATGATAAAATCCGGATGCTGCAGACCCTCAGCTAAAGCAGTATGAATCCCTGTCGGGTATACACTTCGAACCTCATCATGGATTTTCTCGTGTACGAATTCATTCCATATGGTTACGTTAAGCATGTTGCTGTTCCCCCTAAATTGCTTATTCGGCTAAATTCTAAGCTGTTTAGACCCACCACATTTCTCCGAGCGGCTCTTCGATCAGCACTTGCTGAAGGTTTTGCACCGCTTTGGAGAAGCCTTCTTCAATCGACATCAATCCATCTTCATGTTCGATGCTGACGACATAATCATATCCAACCAGACGAAGGGCACTCATGATATCCGCCCATTCTTTCACATCATGCCCGTAACCTACGCTGCGGAACTGCCATGCGCGATCCAGCATGTTGGTATAAGACTGCATATCCGTAACGCCATGCTTGTTCACATTAACCGGATCAATCGTTGTATCCTTCGCGTGGAAGTGGTGAATGGCCCCTTCACGACCCAGAATATGAATCGCCTGAACCGGATCAATCCCTTGCCACCACAAGTGGCTTGGATCCAGATTGGCACCGATCACTTCGCCTGCAGCCTCACGTAAACGAAGCAGTGTGCCTGGCGTATGAACAGAGAAGCCTCCGTGCAGTTCAAGACCGATTTTGACATTGTGATCTGCGGCATATTTGCCCCATTCCGTCCAATAAGGAATAATCTTGTTGTCCCACTGCCAAGTCAGGATTTCTTGATAATCATTAGGCCAAGGCGCTACCGGCCAGTTCGGGTATTTGGCATTCTCATGATCGCCCGGGCAGCCGGAGAAGGTATTAACAACTGGGACTTCAAGTTTCTCGGCCAGCTGTACCGTTTGTACGTATATGTCATGAAACTCTTTTGCGATCGCTTTTTGCGGATGAAGCGGATTGCCGTGGCAGCTCAATGCGCTAATCATCAATCCACGGGATTCCACTGCATTTTTAAAGTTTTTCAATGCCATTTCATTTTCAAGCAGCTCTGCCGGATTACAGTGTGCATTTCCTGGATAACCGCCTGTTCCAATCTCAACTGCCTTCAGACCCTTGGATGCTACATAGTCCAAAGCATCCTCCAATTTACGACCGCTCAGCAATACCATAAATACGCCTAATTTCATTGTGTAACCTCCTGGTTTGTCTTAGTTTAGTATATTACAAGATTAGTTATCGAAATAAACCGCTTTTCCTGTCTTCGCCGATTCATAGATCGCTTCCAAGATTTGCGTTACAACAAACGCCTGCTCAGGCTTAACAACTGGATCTTTATCCTCCACAATCGCTTCAAGCCACATTCTTGCTTCACGGTCCGTATCATTTTCTTTGGAACCGGAATAGAATGCAACCCCGCCGGCATTCAGATCTACCTTGGTTTCATATAATCTGCTCATTTTCTCACCGTTAATACGCAGCCCGTCCTTCATGTCAGCACCACCTTCGGTGCCCGCCAGTACGGCTTTGGCTTCGCCAGTCTCAACGACATTAAGGGCCCAGCTGGATTCCAGAATGATCGTCGCCCCGTTCTCCATCGTGATGAACCCGAATGCTGAATCCTCCACCTTGAATTCCTTCGGATCCCACGGGCCGAATGCATTGGCCGCATTCTCGCGTTGTCCAAGTTTGTGGAACGTCGAGCCAACCACGCTCTTCGGCTTGTAGTTGTCCATCAGCCACAAGGTCAAATCCAGGGCATGAGTACCGATATCGATCAGCGGACCTCCGCCTTGCTTCTCTTCATCCAGGAATACGCCCCAGGTCGGGACAGCACGGCGACGAATAGCCAGCGCTTTACCGTAGTAGATATCGCCCAGTTCGCCTTCCTCACAGATGCCTTTCAGATACATGCTATCATCGCGGAAACGGTTATTGTAACCGATCGTGAGTTTCTTTCCTGTACGCTTAGCTGCGTCCAGCATCGCTTTTGCTTCGGCAACGGTTTTTGCCATAGGCTTCTCGCACATGACATGCTTACCCGCTTCCAAGGATGCTACGGTAATTTCAGAGTGCGAATCGTTCGGTGTACATACATGGATGACATCGATGCTGCCGTCCTGCAGCAAATCTCTGAAATCTGTATAAACTTTTGCACCTTCTATACCGTATTCAGCAGCTGCTTTCTGCGCACGTTCTTCAACAATGTCGCAAAAAGCTACCAATTCGGCTTGCGCCTGCTTCTTCAAGCTCGGCATATGCTTGCCGTTGGCGATTCCCCCACAACCGATAATTCCGATTTTTAATGTTTTTGACATGGCCATTCTCTCTCCCGTCTGCTTGTTGTCCTCTGGACAAGAGAACACACTTATACTGTTTGCAACGCTTTCAAGCAGTTATTCGGGCCGGATTCAACTCCGGCCGGGTTGCCTGAAAGCATTCTGCTGCATGATGTCCATAACCAGCCAGCAACTTACTGGTACCTTAATTCGTCGATTCCACAGCTGCAAAGGCCGGAAGTTTGCCATAGCGGTACGTGCTTTGCAGAACGATGTGTCTCCCTTCAAGCGATGATTGCTGGAAAGAATGCATAATCTCCAGCACGTGGTACGCCAGGCGTGCACTCACGCGATGATCCTTTTGCTCATGAATCGCTTGAATCATATCCTCAATCCCCAGACCCCGTTCGTTCTTCCCGCATTCAAACGCGGGCTCAAGCAATACCCATTCATCAGAGCCGTGTTTCCGGAGTTTCACTTCCCCGTTAAAGTAGTTTGGGTCACCCAAGCTTAAAGTTCCATGCGTACCATAGATTTCGATCCAAGGCAGATGTGATCCGCCAAAGATATCAAAGCTAGTAATCATGGACGCAATCGCCCCATTCTCAAAATCGATCGTTCCTGCTAAATGCGTTGGCGTCTGAACTGTAATCGGCTTCCCTTGGAGAGGTCCGGAGGCAACTACCCGATCTGGGATCTGAATGCCTGCTGATGCACTGACCCGTTTGGCAGGACCAAGGAGTTCAACCAGAGCGGATACATA
The DNA here is from genome assembly GCF_001277345.1 of Paenibacillus solani. Lineage (GTDB taxonomy): Bacteria > Bacillota > Bacilli > Paenibacillales > Paenibacillaceae > Paenibacillus_AQ > Paenibacillus_AQ solani. Next base: position 1,175,142 of record NZ_LIUT01000001.1, on the reverse strand, counting down.
ATAAGGTCCCATATCCATCATCGGGCCTCCACCGCCCGAGGCATAAAAAAATTCCGGATTCGGATGCCAGGCCTCAGGCCCGGACCCCATCATAAATGCAGTAGCGGCAACAGGTCTGCCGATTTGCCCGGAATTGATGGCTGCTTTAGCCGTTTGGATACCTGATCCCAAGAATGTATCAGGTGCGCAGCCGACGCGGAGACCTTTTTGATCCGCAACATTCAGAATGCGGTGGGCTTCATCAAGGGTGATAGCCAGCGGTTTTTCACTATACACATGCTTTCCTGCTTCCAGAGAAGCAATATCGACATTAGCATGGCTGGCCGGAATCGTTAAATTAATGATCAATTCAATCTCCGACTGTGCAAGCATCTCCTCCACGGTATACGCTTTCGGGATGTTGAATTCCTCGGCCTTATTCTTCGCATTGTCCAATACAATGTCAGCACATGCCACGACTTCAACCCAAGGGCTGTTCTTCAAGTTCGTGAAGTATACGCCGCTGATCGTTCCGCAGCCAATTATACCTGCTTTCATTTTTTGCATCGCTGTCACTCCTTGAGTGTTTAGATGTGCTAGGACTAGTACAATGGTATTCTTTTATGCTTTCGTTTAAAATGAAGAATATGATTAAAACATGAACAATCTGGTCATTATTTTCTTATTCTTCAAAGGGGACTCAAGCAATGGATTCAAATCTTTCCAACCAAGTCGTCGCAGCTGATTTCTCGTTTCATCGCAAACCCTTCAAAATGTCCCTGGCGGACGGTTTTGACACCTACTTGATGCGCTGGCAGACCGATGGCAAATGCCGTGCCAAAATTGATGATCAACTATCGCTAGTTGAAGCAGGGGACCTGCTGATCTTTACGCCTGGACAGCCATATGAACTGCGAATTGATGACGAATACAACGCTTCTGGTGAATTGACCATCGAAAGCGGAGATTATCATATTTTTTTCAAGGGGCCATGGGCTGATGCCTGGTGGAACTCCAAGAAGCGGCCAACCAAGATCCGTGTACCGCTTGAAGAACGCTACCTGAGCCTGTTTCGGAAGATTCTGCTGGAGCAGCGTCGTGTATCAGATCCTTATCCGGAGATTTCGGATTATACGGTGCGGATTCTCTGTCTGGAAGTCGACCGCCTGTTATCAGAACAGCCGTCCACGACTCCCAAAACGTATCTCGCTTACCGGATGAAGAATTATATTGAAGAGAATGCTTCCTCCATGTTCAAGCTTGAGGATGTTGCCGCTCATGTCGGCATTAGCGTCTCCCGTGCCGTTCATCTGTTCAAAGAAGCATTCGGCACCACTATAATGCAATACGCCATGGAAGTGCGTCTGAGCATGGCCAAGGAACGAATCGTATTCAGCCCTCTATCCCTTGAAGATGTCGCTGAAACCTCGGGGTTTGCCAACTATACGTATTTTCACCGTGTGTTTCGCTCCCGATTCGGCGTTTCACCTAAGCAGTACCGAATGGACAGCCGAACATCTAATTAATCACATTTCCTCTATTAAAAAAGCGGGCCGACTAAGGATTTCCTTGGTCGGCCCGCTTTGCTCATGAATTACATGCAAGATTTCTCATAAGTGCACATCTACTTCTTAATTGGACCTAAGCTGGCCGCTGCCTCGGCTACAATAATCGCCAAGTCTTCATTTCCGAATAACGACAGGACTCCTAGCAGGGTCTGATCCGGTATTTCACCAGCTTCTTCTTTGGGCACCGTTAATTCCAGCACTCGCGACAGCCGCTCATTGTCTGGCTGATTTGGATATGCTTTGCGGTACAGCTCTGCTGGATCTAGTCCGTGATTCACACACCACTGGGCAAACACGAGGATCATCATATCCTCATCCTGCCGGTACGATTCCACAATCCGTTCTTCTACGGATTTATCCGCGGATTCCATGTAGTACGCCTCCTCTTACGAACAGGGCTTCTTCAGCTCTTTTTCGTTCATGAAGACATTATACCGTGTATTACGACTCAGACAAAGTCCGAAATCTAGTCAACCATTTTCACTTGAACGGCATTGCTCTTTGCTTTTTGCTCATGCTTCTTTTTCATCCAGGTTCCAAGACCGATAATGATGACAATAACGAGAATTTCAAATCCGTATTTGAGAACGCCATTTGAGAACCAGCTGTGAATCAATGGCTCTTCCACTATCATCTTTGATGACGTCCATGCAAGCACTGCAGCACCGAAGGTGATAATAATCGGAAAACGATCCGTCAGCTTCAGAATAATGGTACTGCCCCACACCATAATCGGAACAGAAATCGCAAGACCGATAATAACCAGCATAAAGCTTTCTCCAGCCGCACCAGCTACAGCCAGAACATTATCCAGTCCCATCATTGCGTCCGCGATAATAATCGTTCGGATGGCCGCCCACATTTGGTTACCAGCTGAAATTTCATGTTGTTTCTCATCAACAAGCAGCTTGTAGGCAATCCACAGCAGTGCAAGACCGCCGATCAAGCGCAGGCCCGGAATCATCAACAGCTGAACAACAAGGAGCGTCGCCACGATACGGATGACAATGGCACCAACGGTCCCCCACAGGATGACCTTCTTCTGATCCTCTTTCTGGACGTTACGGGCGGCAAGGCCGATAACAATGGCGTTGTCGCCAGCCAGCACGAGGTCAATGAGAACGATCGACAGCAGCGCCGTCCAAAATTCCATCGACAATAAATCCATACCTCTCCACCCTTTCTGCATTTTTATTAGGTTTCCACCTACCGATGTTCTCCATCCAAAAAAAACGCTGTTGCCTTATTTTATAAGGTCTACAGCGTTTTTTGGGCGCAAAAAGAGACCTCTACCTCATTAATAAACAATCAGGCAAAGGTCTCGCTAAACAACATCATCGTTGCCAATAAAGCCGGGGATGGTGAATCCCGTAATGACGACTTTACTTACGGTATAGAATACACCAGCAGAGCCCATGAAATTCTATATCGCAAGAAAACCTACCTTTGAATCGCGGTCTTATCCTTGAAAAAACCACGATAGAAGGTTTTCTTATGAAGCTACTCCCCTTTGGGAACTATTCGGTTGGACATATTATAGCATATGAAAAATCGCTTGTATATCCATTTTTTCGCATACAAAATCGAAGCATGACACCTCCAAAACGCGCACAGCACAGACAATTTCTGATATCATATGGCTATTCAGGTGAACGAGACAAAGTGAGGATACCCTGCATGAAAAAATGGATCATACCCGTATTTTACGCATCCCTTCTGGTGCTTGCTTTTACATATCGGCATGAAATCATGGACTGGCTGGGGGAGAATCCCCCATTTATACTCATGGTTCTATTAGCAACTCTGCTGGCCTTATTTCCTGTTGCCCCCTACAAGGTCGTCATTGCGATTCTTGGATATGCATACGGCACGGTTTGGGCGGCTGCCATTTCCTGGTTTGGAACGACCGCAGCTGCCATCATACTCTACATCATCGTCCGTACCTTGTATCTAGAAGCCGGGAGGCGTTTGATTGATAAATATTCCGTTCTGCGCTCCTTCACGAATGCGGTTGAACGTCGTCCCTTTCAAGCAATATTGCTCGCTCGCCTGCTGCCCGTTGTCCCTCAAATGGCGGTCAATATTTATGCAGGCGTCGCTGCCATTCCTTTCTGGACATACGCCATCGCAACCGGCATCGGTAAAACACCTGCCATTCTACTGTATGCTTGGCTTGGCAGCGGATTTGCCGATCATCCCATCATGTTCTCCCTGATCGCTGCCGGACTCATGCTGGTAACGGTTATAGGTGTCGCTATCTTCCGAAGAATTAAAGGAAAACTAATCTAAGGACGAAGGAATTTGGGTTTCTTTCATTAATATGATTATAATAATAGTAAGACTTACATTTATAATGTCATAACGATGGAGGGATAACAGATGAATAATCGTTCAAACCCAAGTGAATTGGCTACCTTCGCGGGAGGCTGCTTCTGGTGTATGGTCTCTCCTTTTGATGAGCTTCCGGGCATCCTCAAAGTCGTCTCCGGTTACACTGGCGGGCATAAGGAAAACCCGACATATGAAGAAGTATGCTCCGATACGACCGGTCATTACGAGGCCGTGCAAATTACCTATAATCCGGAGGTGTTCCCTTACGAGAAACTGCTGGAGCTCTTCTGGCAGCAAATCGATCCTACGGATGCTGGCGGACAATTCCATGACCGCGGCGACTCTTATCGTACCGCGATTTTTTACCATACGGAAGAGCAGCGCGAGCTTGCGGAGCAATCGAAACAGGAAGTAGCGGCAAGCGGAAGGTTTGACGGCCCGATCGTCACGCCGATTATTCCCGCCAGCACATTCTATCCGGCCGAAGAATACCATCAGGATTACCACAAGAAAAATCCGGGCCATTATAAGCGCTACCGCAATGGATCGGGACGCGAGGATTTCATTGAGCGGCATTGGACTGCCCCCGTGGATACACTTGAACTCAAACAAAGACTGACTCCGATCCAGTTCGAGGTCACACAGAATAATGCGACCGAGCCACCGTTTCACAATGAGTTTTGGGACCATCAGGGAGAAGGCATCTATGTAGACATCGTATCCGGCGAGCCGCTTTTCAGTTCGACAGATAAATATGATGCCGGGTGTGGATGGCCGAGCTTTACCCGTCCGATTCGTGAATATAACATCAAGGAAAAAATGGATCTTACCCATATGATGGTTCGCACCGAGGTAAGAAGCAAACAGAGCAACTCCCACTTAGGACATGTGTTCGAAGACGGCCCGGGACCAAACGGGCTTCGCTACTGCATCAACTCAGCGGCATTGCGGTTCGTGCCAAAGGACGAGATGCAACAAGAAGGCTACGGAGAATATTTACAACTTTTCGAATAAAATGAACGACTTACAGTGCACTGCCTCGAGATGGCGGTGCACTTTTTTTACCATAATAAACGGCCTATTCAAATTTACTGCACGGGGTAATATAGATTACATACCTTATTACGACTGAATGGAGGGATCGTTAACATGCCATGGAGCAAACATGATTATCCACCATCCATGAAAAACCTGGAGCCGCGGGTAAGGAATAAAGCGGTAGAAATCGCTAATGCCTTGCTGGAAGAGGATTATGATGAAGGACGTGCCATTGCGATCGCTACCGCCAAGGCAGAGGAATGGGATGAGAATCATCCCAAAGACGAGAATTAAGAAATAAACGGAAGAAGCCCGCCCTGCATGCGGGCGAGCTTCTCTTAATGGGACCGTATTATGAACGGCCGCTAACTGTATGTTGGGCAGCTTTCGGAGTAACCGGTGTGCTTGATGCACGGACCGTTTTCCGAAGCGGTTTCTTCTCTGTTTTCTCCACACCGTACGTAACTGTGATCGTGATCACTTGCCCGGCGATCGATACGGCTAAAATAGTATATAAGGTTTCCATTAGTGGCATGTAGAATAACGATAACAGCAGTACGATGGCATCCATCAGGAAAAACACCGTCCCTACTTTAAGCCCGCTCCACTCGCTGAATAGAACGGAAATCACGTCGTCACCGCCTGTTGCCCCGCCGAATCGGAGTACGATGCCGGCACCTAAGCCCGTCAGAATACCAGACACAATCGCGGCTGTAAGCAAGTGGTCGCCCAGATCTATCACAATCGTCGAATAGCGCTCGATCAATGCATAGAACAGGGTAAACATACTCGCTGCAACAACTGTGTTAAGAATAAATTTCCGACCCTTGATGAACAAAGCGATCAGCAACACGGGGATATCCATGAGGATCATGCTTAAGGCTGGCGGAATATCGAATGCATATTTCCCCAGCAAGGCCAGGCCGACAAAGCCGCCTTCGCTTAAATGATTGTAAAAATTAATATGATAATACGTAAATGCCATTAAAAACGTTCCGAACAACATGGCTGACATGGTAATAATTGTGTTTTGTCTTTTCCTCATACAGGATCCCTCTTGTCGTAGTAGATTGGTCAGACTTAGGCCAATCTCTACATAGGGGCAACCTGGAGGAGCTTATCCTTCGAACCATAGTTCCCATCCTTTCGCAGAGACCGTCCTAGTCTTTAGACGTCCGACTTTGCTCTACGAAGGAAGCTATGTGTATGAGAGATCATAACGTTTCCAAATCGTCCTTGGGGAATTCGTCCTTCGGGGACACATGGTATCCTGATCCTTTCTCTTTAAATTCTGTGCTTCTCTATATTATAACACAGTTGGCATACAAGCTAAACAGCCGGTTAGGAAATAGGCCGTTAAAGGGGCTGTTCACACATTCGCTAAATCCTCTGTGATTTGAATCACAATAGTCCATTTCTTTACTGTCTATACTTAAAACAGCACCAAATTTCGATTCAAAAATCAAGGGGGATTTTCGCATGTTAAGCCAAGAAACGATACAAATTATTAAATCCACAGTACCTGTCCTGGAAATTCACGGAACAGCGATTACGAGTGCATTTTACAAAAAATTGTTTCATAATCATCCAGAGCTTCTTAACATCTTCAACCATGCGAATCAACGAGAAGGAAAACAGCCCTTCGCTCTCGCCAATGCTGTCTACGCCGCAGCTGTCCATATTGACCAGCTTGAAGCCATCATCCCGGTTGTCAAGCAAATTGGTCAAAAGCACCGGGCATTGAATATACTGCCCGAGCACTATCCGATCGTCGGTGAAACACTGCTGGCCGCAATGAAGGAAGTGCTTGGCGATGCTGCAACTCCCGAAATTATCAACGCTTGGGCAGAAGCATATGGCGTCATAGCCGATGCGTTCATTGGTGTTGAAGCAGAAATGTATGAACAAGCTGCAAATGAACCCGGCGGCTGGAGAGGGTATCGAAATTTCGTTATCGACCGGAAGGTAGAAGAAAGCTCTGTCATCACTTCTTTCTACCTGGTTCCACAGGACGGCGGCGAGATTGCCTCTTATCAGCCTGGCCAATACATTACGCTCCGGGTAAAACCTGAGGCCGAAGAATTTTATCACAACCGTCACTACAGCCTCTCCGCTGCACCCGGACATCCTTATTACAGAATTACCGTAAAACGTGAGGACGCAGTGGACGGGAAACCTGCGGGCGTCGTATCCACTTGGCTGCACAATCATGCCGAAGTCGGCACCGCCCTTGAGGTCACTGCTCCAGCTGGCTCCTTTACTTTAGATATGGACAGCGAACAGCCGCTCGTGCTGATCAGCGGCGGTGTTGGCTTAACTCCGATGGTGTCCATGCTGGAAAGCGTTCTGATCCATCAGCCTAACCGGAAAGTCACGTTTATTCATGCAGCCAGATGCGGCAGCCAGCATGCAATGAAGCATGATATCGTTGAGCTTGCCTCCAAGCATCCACAGTTAAATTCCTACGTCATTTATGAAATTCCGGAAGAAGGAGATCAATGCCATAAAACGGGCTACATCGATCTTGAGTTCCTTCAGCAAACCGTTGATCCGAAATCTGATTTTTACTTCTGTGGTCCGGTTCCGTTCATGCGTGCCGTTAATCAACAACTGAAATCCATCGAGGTACCTTCCGACCGCGTACATTACGAGTTCTTCGGCCCAGCGGGTACACTGGATAGCTAAATCATCATACATTACAAACCGATCAAGGGATGCCTGTCTTGCAGAAGACGGACATCCCTTTTTGGTTTCGATACATGATTTTTTTCATCGCTGAGCAACTAATGCTTTGTAAGTTTGCAGCCATTGTAAGTATATGGGAAGCGTCAGTTGTTTATGCTGATATCATTAAATGACCTTATCGATTCCCCGCAGCAGCCGGTTTACGGTTTCTCGCCTTACGCCAATGAGCTGGCCAATCTCTTCCTGTGTTAAATACTCAGTCAGATGGATTCCCTGAGAATATTCATCCAGCCAGCGAATCAGCAGTTCCAAACGCTCCGCAGGTCCACCCACCGTCAAATGATCCAGCCTCATCTGCATAAACCTTACCTTTTCCTGCAGCAATCTTGCGACTTCAAGCGGCTTCTTCGGATCTTCTTCAAGCTCGCGGTACCATGTCTTGGCAGAGATGACCTCCACCTCGCTTTGAATGAGCGCAGTCGCTGTTCCATGGGTTTCCTTCGGACTAATCAGTGAATGGTGCGGCACCATCTCACCGGGATATAAAATGTTGAAAAGCACCATATTGCCATTCGGATGAAGACGTGTCACCTTGAACAGCCCGCTCCGAATATGAAACAAATGATCTCCACTATCCCCCTGTCGGAACAATATTTCTCCTTTATGAAGAATCATAACTTGTCGCCTCCTGTAAATACCCTTATCTGGAGTTTAAACGATACAGCGGCATGAATCCAATCCTATGCCAAAAATTAAGGGTTGCACGCATCTTTATAGTGACATACTATGAACAAAGACAAGAACATACGTTCCTTTTAAATATGGATTGAAATTTATACTGAAGAGGTGTCACAGTTAATGAAACCCTCCATCCCCCCTCCGCCTACCCAGGAAGACGAAGCACTCATCAAAGACTACCTGCTGCATCGCATGCTTCAGACGGTTCTTGAACGGGACATCCAAATTTTCAAAACTCTTGAGTTAACCATGACGAACCTCTATATCTTAAATCTGCAGCACATTATCAAGAGAATGTCTGATCCCTACTGGACCGTTAAGCATCAGATCAGGCAGCGCGGCATTCGGATTGAGAGCAAGAGCTGGACCCCCGAGGGAGAAATTCAGGTGTTATATCTATGCAGAGGCTATCAGCGTTCACTGCTTTGCAGCTGGCCTCCCATGAAGGAAGAGTTAAAGGATCGGATTATTTCGTATCTTGGTACGGATTTGGCGGCATACTAGCTCCAACAACGCACAAGACAGGAGTATCCATGAAAAATATCTTTCACATATATGCTGCCGATATCCATAGACTTATCCGTAACTGGGCTGCGGTTGTCATCATCTCCGGACTGGCCGTTCTTCCTTCCCTATATGCCTGGTTTAACATTGAAGCATCCTGGGATCCTTACGGACAGACCTCAGGTATATCCATTGCCGTTGCCAACCTTGATAAAGGTACTACTCTGCGCGATCAACCAATTAATCTCGGTAAAGAGATCGTCCAATCGCTGCAGCATAACGAGAAGCTCGGATGGCGATTCACGACGGATAGCGAGAATGCGATTCAGGGCGTACGACACGGCGATGATTATGCCGCCATCGTCATCCCGGAGGACTTCTCCGCCCGGATAGGAACCGTTCTGACCAATGAGCCGGTCAAGGCTCAGATCCTCTATTATACCAATGAGAAAATCAACGCGATTTCTCCGAAGGTAACTGCACAGGGTGCATCCGGTATCGTGGAGGAAATCAGCAAAAATTTCATCAAGACAGCCAACGGCACGATCTTCGAAATTTTCAATACACTCGGGATTGAGATTGAGAACCAGCTCCCTGCCATCCAGAAAATCAGAAACCTTCTGTTCCGGCTGGAGAAGAGCTTTCCTGAGCTCAACGAAGCAGTCAGCGTGGCCGAAGAGGATATTAAACTGGCTAACCAGCTGGTCAAACAAGCCAATACCGCCCTGCCTCGCTTGGAGAGTATTGCGACGGACGGCAAGGAGATCGCTGGAGCCCTGCTGGAGTTCACCAAGGAAGCTGCCAGTGCCTCCAAATCACTGGAACCCGCACTGCGTCAGGATTTGGAGGTGTTGGATGCCGCCACCGGAGCATTCTCGCAGGTACTTGACGCTTTAGGGAAGACCGATATCGATCCGAAGGAGCTGGCAGATCGCCTGAACGCTGCCCAGGAGCGGGCAAAGATAGCAGCTCAAGCCGCAGACCGGCTGGCCCGTTTGTTCAAGCGGCTGGGGTCGCTATCCCCGGCAGCGGCATCAGGGGCTGCCAGGCTCGAGGAGATTGCCAAGCGATGGACAACAGCCCAATCCGTGCTCCAGACCATCACGCAAGCCGTTGAAGAAGGGAAAGAAGCGCCCGCGGAATCGATCGATAAGCTGAAGAAGCTGAGTGATGACATAACGAGCTTGACTGGTACACTGTTAAACCGTTATGACAGCGAAATCGGTCCAGCAATCAGCAACGCCTTCGCCAAGGGATCCGACATGGCCAAGCGTGTCCAGAATGAATTGAATCAGGCACTTGCCAGCGTTCCCAACATCCAGCGATTGCTGGAAGATGCACGGAAGGGTCTCAACCTGGGCGGCAAAGAAATTCAGCTTGCCCATAGTCGACTGCCGGAGGCCGAGCTTCGAATCACAACATTGGCTAATCGGATGCGTGAGATGGAGGCGGAAGGGGATATTCAAGAGGTAATCGATTTGCTCAAAAATAACTTCGAGCTCGAAAGCCAGTTTTTTGCCGAACCTGTCACACTTCAGGAAAACCGGCTTTATCCCATCCCGAATTACGGCTCTGCGATGTCTCCTTTCTTCACGACCTTATCCCTATGGGTTGGCGCCCTGCTGCTCGTATCCCTGCTCTCTGTCGAGGTGCATGAGGAAGAGAAGGGGTTCCGGAGCATCGAGGTATACTTTGGACGTTTCCTAACCTTTCTGACGATTGCCCTGTTCCAGGCATTATTTGTTACCCTGGGCGATCTTTATTTGTTACAAGCCTATGTAGTGAATCCAGGCTGGTTTATTCTGTTCGCGCTGCTTAACGGCTCGATCTTCATGCTGATTGTCTATACGTTGGTATCGGTATTCGGCAATGTCGGAAAAGCCATGGCAATCGTGCTGCTCGTCCTGCAGCTCGCCGGCGCTGGAGGAACCTTCCCCATTCAGATGACACCTCCTTTCTTCCAGGCCCTACACCCCTATCTGCCATTCACTTATGCCATCAGCATGATGAGGGAAGCTGTCGGCGGCATCTTGTGGGATATCGTCTACCTGGATATCTTGTTCATGCTGATCTTCGCGGTGATGGCACTTGTGGTCGGGATCTTACTCAAGAAGCCGATCAACCAGGCCAGCAGCAGGCTTGTCAGCAAAGCAAAAGCATCAAAGCTCATTCATTAATTCAGCGATCGAAAAAAACCTCCAAAAGTCTCGTTTGAGACCATTGGAGGTACGTTGAATTGAATATAAGTGAATGATATCAAATGATCGCACGCTTGAGGCTTGATCTAACTGAATGACACAGGAATCAAGGTTCATCCTTGGTCATTGCGGTCCTCTTTTGTACCCAGGCCTGGTAATGGTGGACAGCCAAACCCGCAAAGGAATTATGGCTGCTGCCAAGTTTAGCCGCGCGAAGGGCCTCATCCTCCATCTCCTGCTCGCTCTTGGCATAGAAGGTCAGATGCTCACCTTCATCCGTGTCACCGAGCTCCATACCGATCCAAACGGACTTGCCGAGCGCATCCGCTTGTTCCAGTTCTTCCTTGGACAATTCGTACATCTGCTTACCACTGTCCCGATAGGCCATAACCGCAATCGCGTCCGTATTCCGGATCATCCAATTGCTGAATGATTCGGAATCTGTGCGATTTGGTCCTGGTATCGAATCCAGCCAGAAGGGAACAGCGGCACTAAACGGGAGCCCTTGGCGCTTAGCTTCCTGCATCCACACTTCCACGTTCGCGCTCCATTCTGCTACCACCTGTTCCTGTTCGTCTTCCCAACGCCGGAGGATGTACGGCTCAACGTCGAATTGCACGCCCTCGAATTTCTCCTCGGGATCAGAGGCTTGATTGTACTCTTCAAGCCAGCTAAGCAATTCCATGCCTTTTCGTCTGCCGTCCTCGTAAGCCCATTCCGGCCGGCCGTCCAAGGCATGGACACTGATGCCCTGCTGATGTGCCGCAGCCACGAAATGCCGGTACTCCTCATCTTGAACCTCATTTTGAATTTGGAGGAAGATCGTTGTTATTCCTTCACTGACGCTAAAGGAAACAATATCCTCCGTTTCACTTTGGATCAAGCTTGCATCCCACAGCCAGGTTGCCTTATTCTGATTCACCTGATGTGACGGAAGAAGAAGAAGGAGGAGGACCAGCAAAAGACAAGTGCCCGCGATCAGGGTGATCCACTTCGCTTTTGCATTCAGATGCCCCACTCTTCTCGTCCATTTCATTAGATTAAGACAGCTTCGCCCGGCTCGGACACATGCTGCACGGAATGGCCAATCTTATAAATATGAGGCTCTGCATAGGCTTTAAATGCATTCCTTGTATCGAGAATCGGTACACCGGTGGAAGCGATCGAATGATAGTCCAGATTGCTGTGGTTCGTAATCAGCACGATGCAGTCATAACGACTGAACTTCGCGAGATCGTACTCCACACTGTAAATTGTATTGCCTTGCTTATCCTCAAAACGGTGTGCGTACGGATCGTAATATTCTACATTGGCGCCATTCTCCTTGAATTGCTCGTACACTTCAAGGCCTGGCGATTCCCGCAAATCGCTGATGTCGGGCTTGTACGCCATTCCTAACAGCAGGATGTTGGAACGCTTGATCGACTTGGCATATTCATTCAGAATCGTAGCCGTTTTGCTGATAACGTAGTAAGGCATGTTGTCATTGGTGGATTGTGCCAACTCAATGAATTTACTATAGAAGCGGAAGCCTTTGGCCTTCCAGGACAAGTACATCGGATCCAGCGGGATGCAGTGACCGCCGATACCTGGGCCCGGATAGAACGGCATGAAGCCGAAAGGCTTGGTTGCTGCCGCATTGATTACTTCCCATATGTCGATGCCCATGCGATCGCACATCATGGCCATCTCGTTGACAAAGGCAATATTCACGCTGCGAAACGTATTCTCCAACAGCTTGGACATTTCCGCAACCTTCGGGTTGCTGACAGGTACAACCTTCTCCACATACTGCTTGTACAACGCTTCACCCAGCTTCAGGCAAGCACTCGTCGTTCCGCCAATGACCTTCGGCGTGTTGCGTGTATTGAAACGACTGTTGGACGGATCGACCCGTTCCGGTGAGAAGCATAGATAGAAATCTTGACCTACCTTATAGCCAAGCTTCTCAATCTGATGCTGAATCAATTCTTCCGTAGTTCCCGGGTAGGTGGTGCTCTCCAGCGTAATTAGCAGATTAGGCTTCATAAAGTGTTTGAGCTGATCAACTACCATTGTGATATAGGAAGTATCCGGGTCCTGGTTCTCGCTGAGCGGCGTCGGCACGCAGATGCTGACAGCGTCGATGACGGCAATCATGCTGTAATCCGTCGTCGGTTTGAAACGACCGGTCTCCATGCATGCCGCAAGCTCTTCGGATGAGATGTCCGTGATATAAGATTCGCCGCGATAGATACGATCGATTTTATCCGGATCTAGATCAATACCAATTACCGTAAATCCCTGTTTCACCATTTCGACAGCCAATGGCAGACCTACATAGCCCAGTCCTACGACACCCAGAACTGCTTTCTTACTCTCAATGGCACTCAATAAAGTTTCATATTCCTCATTCACAAGTATTCAACCTCCATCAGATGTATAGTCTATTTGTCTATTTCTTTTGCTCATTGGCCAAAAGACAGACCAGTGTTTTGTTGAACGCTCTCCTTGTGATTAAAGAACCTATTTCAGCTCAACTAATCACGTATCCATTTATCTATCCTCATCTTAAAATATTCCTGACGCATTTTAATGAAGGCAGCGGCGGATACGGGCATCCAGTTCCACTGGCGAGAACGGCTTGGTTACATAATCATCCACTCCGTTTTGAAAGCACTGGCTGATCGTCTGTTCGACGCGTTTCTCGGTCAGCACTACGATTTTAGGAGATTCCTTCACATCCAGCTGCTGGATATGATGGATGAAAGGCAAGCCGTCAATGCCATGCAGATTCAGCTCTGTCAGCACAAGATCCGGCTCCCATTTTGCAATGAGTTCCAGTGCTTCAAGACCATCTAGCGCTTCAAGCGTTTCATAGCCCTGCATAGCCAGGCGAATCTGTAAGAACTCCCTCACCGTGGCATCTTGATCCACAATTAGAATGCGATTGTGTTCCCGGTCTGCTTCCTCTTGCGTGAATATATGAATATCCGAAGAAGTGCTGAGCCTGGTCGATTCTGCCATCTGCTTCATCGTCTGCATGGACGGCGTTTCGGTAAGTGCTGCCAGCGTAATGCGAGGATCTGCTTCCCCCAAACGGCCCTGGAGATGCTGCTTCAGCAGCAGCGCCTGATAATGGGCCGCATCCAGCGAATAACCAGGCAGCGTAATCGCCATGACGCCGTAATTGGCGTCTTGCAGAACCTTACCGTTGTCGCCGGACAGCTGGTCCACGAAGCTCTGAACCTCCGACAGCTCGGCCTCCGATCCGGATGAATCACCTGCACAGTACAGGAACAGTAGTGCCGTTCCCTGGGAATGTTCTCTCACTTCCTCTTCCAGTCGGCCGTAAAAATCAACGGCCTGTACGCGTTGCAATGTAGCGGATTGAGACATAACTGTAAGTCCCACCTCTCTTTATTTTTTTGACCTTTCATCAGATTTGAACCGGGCCACGATTATCAAGCAGCCTCTTTCTTATCTTTCCAGCTCTGCCGGGTCATAGTGCCCCATGAATTGTTGTTTTGCAGATATTGAATATGCCCCTGTACTCTCCACAGCACACCCAGCTGGTGATAACCCACAAACTTGAGTGCGGAGAAGAGAAGCATCTTCACCTGATCGGACAATTTGGTGTACCTCCGGAAGGCGATCTCCTCAAGGATAAGAGCTCCCACGCTGAGCATGTACCCGCTCAAAAAGTTAACGAGCCCAAACACGACCAGCACTTTCCAATTTGTCATATCCAGCAATACATATCCAAGCAGAGCCAGAAGGCCCGTGATTCTGAAGTAAGGGTTTAGCGCTTCAAATATAACGTTGTAGGGCATCGTTAACAGGCCCATAATTTTGTATTTCGGATTGAATACCATATCGCGGTTCTCAATCATGTTCTTCAAGTTCCCCCGTCCCCAGCGTTTTCGCTGATTGGACAGGATGTTGTAGCTGTCTGGCGCTTGCGTCCAGCACACCGCTTCCGGGCAGAAGGCAACACGGTATTTGATTTTGTTCTCCAGCATGTAGCGGTGCAGCTTGATAATGATGTTCATATCTTCGCCCGGGTAACCTCCCCGATAACCGCCTACCGCAATGACATAATCTTTCCGGAACAAGCCGAAGGCACCCGAGACGATAATAAGACCGTTTAAATGACTCCAACCAATTCGCCCTCCCAAGAAGGCTTTCATATACTCAATGGATTGGAACATGGGCCACATGCGCCGCGGCAAGGATACATCCTTCACCTCTCCGTTTTCAATTACGCAGCCGTTAGCAATCCGCACATCTCCGCCGATCGCCACGGTTTCCTCTGGATTCTCCATATACATCCGGGCCATACGGATCAGCGCATCCTTCTCCAGCAAGGAATCCGCATCGATAGAGGAGATCAGCGGATATCGGGATAGGTTAATGCCCGCATTCAAAGAATCCGCCTTACCGCCGTTCTCCTTATCAATGACATAGAGCTGCGGATATTGAGGGTTATAATAAATCCCGCGAACCTTGTTGGTGCTGATTTTGCCGCGTATCTGAGGATTCGGCAGCAGCGTTAACCCATACTCCTCAATCAGTACCTTCAGCGTTTCATCCGAGGAGCCGTCATTGATAACGATGACCTCGTATGTTGGATAATTCAGCGTCATCAGACAGCGGACATTCTCCGCGATGGTCAGCTCTTCATTAAAAGCGGGAACCAGCAAGGATACGGATGGTACAAGCTCCGATCCTGAGAGCGTATTGTATGTGGAGTATTTCGCTCGTCTGAAAATGTCCTTAATATTTCTGAAAGAAAACAACATAATTACAAAATAGAGCACACTAACGATCATGACGTAATATATCGTCACCATACCGTAGGTGAGCAGGATATCTCTAAGCAGTGTAATCTCCTCCTACTCCTGCAACGGTGCCGATTCGTTTGCTTGTTTGAAGACCGAAATAACGATCGTACACCAACTTTCGTTTATTAAAGGCCACCATTTGTTCCACTTGCTCATGCTCGCCTTCCTTGGACATGATCTGCTCAATTCGGTACAGGGCCGTTTCCCTTGCAGGACCCTCTCCCGTCAGCGCCGCCTGACATAAGGTTTCGAAGCCTTGTTCTCCGAGCATGGCAAGACTTTCGGCACTATTGTTGCGCACATGCCAATTCTCATCCTTCAAGGCTGAAGCCAAGAGAGGAATGCTGCCTGCCGCATGAAGACTACCCAATGCTTTGGCAGCGGCTGCCCGGACTTCCCACTCATGGTCATTCATCAGCTGTGCAATGGTGTCATCCTTCAGGGAAGGGTTCGAGCTGAGATAAAGCTTGACCGCCTCCGCCCGCACATCCTTCTCCTCGGACCCGACCAGGCGGTCGAGCGTAGGAACGAAAGCCGGAATAGCTTGTCCCCACATAGCTACTAGCGAAATCTTGACCAGTCCTGGATCAGGATCGTCCAGGAGCTTGCGCATAAGGCTTGCCGAATCCAGCCGGGTCTCAAGCAAAATATCAGCCGCCATATGATGAATGGCCTTATCGTACGATAACAGCTTTGCTAACATTTCCCGAATCTGCTGTGACTGAAGCGCACTTTTGGCTATGGCCCGCGCAATAATGATGGTCATCGGACCGTACTTTGTCCGATTCATCAGTTCCTGAAGCTGGGGCACTGCCTCTTCAGCACGCATCCCCCCCAGCCGGTATACTGCTTCGATGCGGCGGTCTTTCCGTAAGCTGGATAATGCCCGAATATCCTCCTCTACAAATCCAGCATCCCGGCACAGTTGAAGGAGCTTCTCTCTTGCGTCCCCTTTGAACTGCTCGATCCACTCCATGCATTTGGCTTGGATGACCCGGCGTTCCGCCGAGGTTAGTTTACCTGGAGGAAGCTCCAGCGTAACATCGTCATGCAGATGACTCTGTACGTACATAAAATAATCATGGTGTTTCTTCGTGAAACGTTCCATGTCTCTTTGCTCCGCATTGTGCTTGATCTTCATTTGGAACAACAGGATAATGCCGGCAGCTATGAGGCCGAGGCATACATAGATAAAGACATATGCCATTTCTAAATTTGAAAACATATCCGATGGCTCCTCCTTTTATTTAGCATCTGGTTGCCGTCCGGTATCAGGTAGACGGGTAAAGATGTCCTGCATATCATAATAGCTCTGCTTCAAACGTTCACTGTATATCGTGTCTTCCCACAGCTCCCACGTATACGGCTCGATATCCTTGAGATTTATGGTCGCAAGCGATCCCGCTTCCGCTTTCCCACCGGTCTCAGATCGTTCTGCGATCCAGGGTGCCAGCCGGATGCCTTCCGTGGTTGCCGTACTGAATGAACGTTTGTCTTGAAGTGGACTGTAATCCAGTACCTGCAGCGAGCTCGGATCTCCGAACCCCAGCAGCATCCAAGGTATTCTCATCTCGATAAACCGGCCTTGATATTGCCATGCCGTAAGGGAGTTGAAATCCGGAGATTTCGGATCACTGGTTCCCCTCTTTAATAACCCTACCGTCTCATCAACAAATGGATGAGAAAAACGGGTGTCCGGCGGATTCATCAACAGGCTGATCGCCAGCTTCCATGAGTGGAACGAACCTCCAGGCACAACAGGATCATCTTTTGTTCCCTTGGCTTCCGCTCCCGGCAGCATCCAATACCCCTCTTTCCCGTACAAGCGGCTGTGAAAATCATAAGAAGGTGCAATACTGACTTGAGATTCATCCTCTTGGCCCAGTTGGATCAAAGTTTCCAATGCCCCACCAGTGAGTTTTCGCCCTGCCAACTCTTTTTCAGGGATGTCACCTCCAGGGATCGTATCCGCTCCGATGAAAAGCTTGGAGTGTTTAGGATCAAACTCCTTCTCCAGTTCCATGCCGATATACAAATACGCTTCATCATGAGTCAGTTTCATACTCTTGACACCAGGCGCCGTTCCAGACCACGTCTTAACCTCTCCCTCCGGAACCTTCTCCCAATCACTCAAATCCCCATCGATGGTAATCTGCTCTGCTTTTCCGGGCTGCATGGCCAGTACACCGAACATCTTCTCGTTGGTCAACACATTCAACCAGAATGACCTACGGTCCGCAGGTATTTCATAAGGCATCGTATTCCATGTCTTCTTGAACCATTCGTCCTGCCACATGAACAGGATTGCCCCCGAATAACCTTCGTCGTAAATATCCTGGGTCAGTGACACATTGACTGAACCTTGTCCCGCTTCATCATGTCCTCCTTGGTCCTTTCCTCCAGGGCCATAGTGTGAGACACCAATGGATGAAGGCACGCCGTATTCAGTGACCATAATCGGCATATCCTGAAACTCTGCCTTAAGCTTGCGAAGATAGGCTTTATACGTGTTGTAGCCCCCGTCTTCATCCGGGATGGTCTGCAGCGTTTTGTCTGTGCGGAAAAAATCCGGGTAGTACGGATATACATGGTATGCCGCGAAATATCCCGCATCCCAGTTCACCGGTTCTACATGCCTTGCATCCACGGACACCATGTCCTCTTCAAACAACGGTTCTCCTGGATGCTCAAGCACGTCCGTTGTGACCCAATTCGTAAAGGTCATCGGATGCTGCCAGCCGTATTTCTGCTCCTCGGCTGCCGTATAGTCCAGCATGGATGCCAGCCAATTCTCAAAAGGACTTGCATCCTTCGTTCCCGAAAAATGGTCCCCTTTATACTGAGGCACATCCTTATGGACCGTATTGGTGTTATCTACCATGCTTGGGTCCCATTCCGTCCCCACATGCCAAGCCATGAGATACTTACTTGCATTGACTTTATACTTGCCGCTCGACTGTCCATGCTTGGCCTCAACATTGATATCGCCATAGACTGCTGCAACGGCTTTGGAGATTTCCGCTTTGAACGTCTGAACGATTTCTTCATCGTACGCATCCCGGCGTTCGATCAGCTGCTCCTCCGGTGACCAGATCCCCTGCATGAAATACAGGGGGTCATCCCCCTTATCCCGGTTGTACTTTACCAGCGCGGAATAAAAAACCGGATTATGCACCGTATAGACCCTGATGACGTTCGCTCCCATATCATCAATTTGTTTAAACCAGCGGAGGTAATCCTCTTCCGTTGCCGGCAGCTCTCCGGGAAAATGTCCAGGCACCGTTGCTCCCAGATTTACCCCTTTGGCAAAAACCTCTTTCCACTCTTCGTCATTTTGATATACCAGGAAGGAGGTTCCCTCGGTTTTAAACTTCATTTTCACACCGTTCGCATCCGCATACGTTTTAAGCGACGGTCGTAGATTTCCATAAATTACAGCGGCACCGCAGAGAAGCACTATAGTGCAGAGGACTACGAGTACCCACCATTTACGTTTGCTCATCGTCTTCGTTGCTCACCTGCCCATTCATAAGTAATGTTTGATGCTGCACCGGCGTTGACGACGATTAAGCCACACTCGTCATTCTATAGCCGATGCGTTCCCGATACCATATTTCTTCTTTACCAACTTTTCCGATAGCGATTTTAGTCATAAAGAAGTAAAACACAACCTCTTCCATTTTTTCCCCCGTTGAAGCCAATCGCTATCTCTTCATCCCAGTCATTTGACAACTTAACCACCTGATGCTAAGCATGCCATGAAGGAGCGCAGACTTAACAAAGGCCCCAGCCTGCCAATATGTACGGATGAAAGAAGGATGGCATCATCACGATTATTTTCAGAAAATTTTCGTGAATTGTAATGTTAAACGCAGAAAAATTGCTAAAGTTCCGGTCATTTTTACATCATTATCCATAGTTATGACAAAATTGATACCAAAGTCGTATAAAAAAACGGCTGAGAACCGCATTCTTAAAAGGTTTGGCAAAATTACCCTCAACCTCAAAATAAGTATAGAGTCCTGTACCGGGATTGTTTAATATTGTATCGGAACGAGAACCAGGTTCAAGTGGTAAGTATCGCCTATTTTTATGGTTTTCGGTTTGAATCACGGTGAAATATGTTTAATAAATTTGTTTGGGATTTTAAAATCTGCGGGGGAACAACCTAAATCGGACCCGGAACCATGAGCATCCGAGTCTGATAAGATCATTATGCTATTGAAAAGTTACCCATCCCTGCCAATATTCTATAGAAGGAAATAATGGATTTACCGCCAAAATGTCGGGTAACTTTGCTCCTTTACCGCATTATAATTCCGCAGAACCACAAAAAAACGCCCCTGTTCTAAACAGGGGCGTTGCTCAGCTGCCTAAGCGGTTGGGTCCTAGATAATCAAGCTGCTGATGGCAAATGCAGTGCCAATGAATACCATAGCGAGCAGGACGCCGATAGCTATATTCCCTTTTTGCAGATGCTCGGAAATTCGAATACCCGGTGTTGCCAGCTCGAATACCCAATAGGCAATGATTAAACAGACATACCCGACGGCAAACCATATGATCATATGCCAAATTGATGAGTTCGTATAAGCGGATATGCCCAGAATGATGGCTGTGCCCATAAACTTGCCGCCAAAGGCAAGACCAACCGCGACATTTCCTTTCTTCAGCTCCTCCATATCGTTAAACCGGGTCATCCAGCTGAAGATCAGCATCCCCAGTAATTGAAGCAAGATAATACATACTACACTGATAGCAATATTCACGACGACCATCAATCCGCCCACCCCCGAAATTTTGCATAGGCCAAGTCGTAATCGGCGAAATCATGCACTTCCTCCAATACAACATCAACCTTTTCCTGCTTCTCCATCGCAGCATAACGCTTCTCGTCGATCGGTTGTTTGATCCGGTTCCCTGTTGGAAGCTCGACGACCGCAAAATGCCTTGTATCTTGTTTATATGTTGTCTTATAAACTCCTACCAGCTTCACGTCCGTTTTAACGATCACCTTAAGGTTGGTCAAATCCGATTCCGCCGTTTTCTGGTCCTTGAATGACTTAATCGTCGTCCATGAAGATAAGCGTATATCATTCCGTTGATTCGCATCCGTTGTTAGTTCCGCGTCCATGAACTGAAGTGTCCATATTTTATCTCCTGTCGCATAATTGTTATCGTTTGGCAGGAGCTCGTTGTCGGGCAGCACGGTCATATCCCCGCCAATCAAATCTCCAACCGTTCCTTCAACGATCCGATAGTCCCAAGGTACGCGGGTGGATGTAGAAGACACTTCATCTGAGCCGGAATTGAACACCGTTGAACTGGTACCGGAACAGGCGCTCAGCACAAGCATCAGGGACAGAATAAGCCCCGCAACAACTATCGAAGGCCTTCTCTTTCCATTCATAGCATCCTTCTGCGTTCTACGAATATGTTTCACATGCATTTATTTCACTCCCATTGCGATAAAATGACTGGAATTTCCCGTAATCAAACCGCCTGCCCGTCCCAATAAACCGCAAGGGGTTCCATTAATGACAAACATTCCGGTCAATATGTGAAATTCACCCGCTGCCGTCTCCACACGCGCCATCTCAGCCCTATGCTGATATACCGTTGGAAACAGGACACTTGTGTCATAGCCATCCTGATCCTCAATCTCAAGCTGCCCTTCCAGATCATACAATTTGACAGAACCCCCTTCACGGCCGAACATGGACTTTGATACATATTGGCCGGAGAATACCGGTTTATTGTAAGTCGGAAGCATATATTTGTTGATCGCTTCGCGCTCGTGCTCATCAAATAGAAGTCCAAGCTCATTCATTCCCCACACAGCGGCAAGCAAGCCTTTGGATTGCAGCAAAATACTGTGCGGCGAATTAAACAACTGCAGTCTTCCCGTCTCAATGGCATAGGCCAGGGCATCACCGCCGTCATCAACAGACATCCATTCCTTCGGATATAGAGCAAACATCCGCTGAATCTGCCCGCCCTGGCCGTCCTTCAATATACCTTCATCCACCCATAAATCCAAACAATTCACTAAGCGGATATCCAGCCCGCTATGCCGGACCAATGCCTCAATCGTGCCGGAGTCCTCTTTATGTTCGCCGTAAGCAATACAGGCGGCCGTATCTGGGCGTTCTACTCCCCAGGCTTCCGCCACCAGCGTCTTCATTTGTTCATTGGGAGAATAAATGCCAGCCTGAGCACACATCCAGGGAGTCGCTATGGAAGCCTCAACATACCCTGTAGGCGTGTCTGCGTTCAGTTCCAGCAGTTTGATGCTCCCATCGTGAGCGATAGCAAAGTCAAATCTGGCATACCGGCTGATGAGACCTTCTTCCGGCAGCGGACATTCATCCAGCATCGCCCACAAGATGGGAGGAATGCCGATCAGACTGTATATATGATGATTTCCATGAATATAACGAACCGTTTTGTCCAAAACCCTCCAGAGCGATGCCGCTGCTTCCTTTAGCTCAGAATAGGTCTCTTTACGCAAGGTGACAATCTGGTCAATCCAATAAGCTTCCCCATCCATATCGGCCCAGGTAAAGCCGAGCCGTTCCAGTTCTGATACCCGCCCTGCCCGGTCGGGATCAGGCTGTCCTGTCACTGTAAATACGCTCTCGCAGCTCATCCACCAAACCCGCCTGATCTTGTGCTGGATTTCGGACCTGATGAGCTAAATCCGCTGGAGTTGCCGCCAATGCCCCCGGATTTGGACGATGTCGAACGGCGAGTGATTGTACCCGAGGAAGAAGTTGAGGTTTTGGGGCGAACATTGGAGTTAACGACTGGCTTATTCTGAAATGATCCACTGGAATAAGTACGAGGTTTATACGGCTTGCCGTTGTTAGCATAATAACCACGGTGATTGTTGTACCACCCGCTGGATGAATAGTAGGAACCGTTGTTAAACAGCATGTGATACAGCAGCAGATCATCCCAGCCGAAGCCGGAATTGTACCCGTGATAGTTGTTGACCACGGTAGTTCCGCCTCCGGTACCAGCACCTGCCGCGCTTCCTTCAAGGGGTTCTTCCTGGAATTCCTCCTCGCTTGGGAACGGAATATTCCAATCCACGTTCTTATCGAAGTACTGTTTCACTTCCTCTGTTGACCATGACACCAACTGCGGCTCGTCAGCTGCGGGGACCGCTTCTGAAGCGAGGTCCTTAGCTGCTGCACCTGAAACTAAAAAAGCATTCGCCAGCAAAGCTATACCAAGTGAGCTCGATAACACACGGATCGGTTTGCCTTCCGGTGTCAGCCATTTGGAGGCTGGCAGCTCTTTTTTCTCTTTTTCATTACTCAAAGCGATTTCTCCTTTCGGACAGATTTCATTCGTTTCGCATCGGAACGAGCAGTAGTTCCAGCTTGCCCGTATCCACATTGAGTCTGCCTTCAATCGTTTCATATTCACGGCCGCCGGCAACGATATAATTCACATGCTCCAAAGCCGCGACCATATTGCTCGTCCAAGTCCGTTCTTCAATCTCTACCAGCTCTCCATCCGGTTTCTTCTCAAACAAAACGACTTTCATTCCGTTATCCAATGGTTTATTCCCCTTCCATTAATGCAGTGAATATTGATATGTGCTGTATTTGGATTCGTTCCATAAATCTGCTATAACCATCATGCAGGCATGTCAATCCGAACATAAGAGACACAACCCATATAATAACACCCTTACAGATTATTTACACGGTGGAATTTTCCATGGGAAATGAATATTTTAGCTCAAATGGTTGGGCAGCCGAATCCTAGTTTCTCCCAACAAAAAAAGCATGGACCGTTTAGCTAAGAAAGATCCATGCTCCTATATGATCATTACGTAACCCGCCGATTACTTCAGCAGCTCTCTGATTTCAGGCAAATTATCGGCAAATCCAACAAATACCTTGTCATCTATCACGATGGTGGGCACCATTTGTTTTCCTGTCAGCTGCCGGACTTCTTCTGCGTAATCCGGGTTCTGGGTGCAATCGTATTCCGTGTAAGGAACCTGCTGTTCTTTAAAGTAACGCTTGGCATGCTGGCAGTCACTGCAAGTGGGTATCGTATATATTTTCAATGATGCTGTCATATCGATCACTCCTAATCGTCTTATTATTGGATTTCAACAACAAATGGAACCGTCATTACTTCACCCTGGTGTTGAAATTGTCCCCAGATTTTGTAGATGCCGCTATGCGGGAAAACAGCAGCGAATTCCGCTTTTGGACCCCTGCTTCGCTCATCGAGAGGATGCACGTGGATGTACTGTTCAGCGTCTTCAGATAGGATGACAACATGTCCCACGGCACCGAGATAAGGCTCCAGATTATCTATTCCTTGTTTAGTCTTAAGGTCCCCAATATGATAGGTGAGCACGACCTCTTCGTTGGACAAGGTATTGCTCAAACTCAATGTAATTTCCTTCCCGTCCACTTGTTTGATCAGTTCGGAATCAGGCTCAAGCACCGATGCCGTTCCTTCATCACCCTTCACTTGAATCCATTCGCTAAGTGTAGCCCCCGATGTACCCTTCGGTACAGAATCAGCGATCAATTTGTATTTGCCGCCGACCGGGAACGTTGTATTAACCGTAAACACACCATTCTCCCTGTAATCGGGATGGATATGATTGAAGAAGGATAAATCGCGATTCACAACGATCAGATGCAGCAGCTTCTCGTGATTGGTATCAAATTGCTGAACGGCGTCGCCATTCTGATCTGTAATGTGAATCGTTAACTCTGTCTCGACGCCCGCCGTAATCGGCTCTTCCCATGTAAACGCAGCTTTGTAGCCATTAGAACCCGACTCGTGACCATGATGCCCGCTTCCGTGTTCACTATGGCCACTCTCTTCTTGGCTTGCACTCTTTCCCCCATGACCTCCGCTATGGCCGCCTGTGTCTTGAACCTCGGTGGCGTTAAAACAAGCTGTCAACAATCCAAATGAAAGAAAACTGGTCAAAGTGAGCATAGTCGCCTTCTTATTCACCATTTGATGATCACTCCATTCATTTTAGAAATCTATTCATAACTTGAAGCATCCTTATATTTAGCATACCCCCCTATCCTATAATTAAACTATAATTATGTTTCCTATGCAAAAAAACACCATGCTGTCTGCATGGTGTTTGCGGACCTATTCTCAGGATCACCTAAATGAATGGTTATATTCCCCATGGTTTAAAGCTGCAGCACCATCCATTGTTCATATCCCCATAAATTCATATATCTTCTCCAGGTCCAAATGCTGCCGAACTATTTCGGCCACACGGTCAAATTCAGCAAATTTACGTTCCTCTGCTTGAAACGTTTCCGAGATGGGAAGCAGTCCTTTCTTAACACGAAGACCGTTCAGCCAGGCTCTTCGAAACGCATCATTATCAAATAAACCGTGCAAATAGCTTCCCCATATGCGGCCATCCGAAGTACCAAGCCCTTCAAGATGCTCTTGAATATCATCGTTTGACTGTGATAATTCCAAAACATCTGCTTCAACGGAGAAAAGCGGGCGATATCTGGAGTCATCCTCTAAGGTGCTCCATTCCGTAACGCCCATATGTATTTCATAAGCATGAATCGGGAGAGTGTCGTTGGTATCTTGCAAACTCAGTCCAAATGGTACATTCTTACATAGTCGTCCACTTACCCGAACGGTTCTTTTATGGGCTAGAAAGGAAGTCCGAATCGGCAGCAGTCCTAGCCCTTTCGCTTCCCGGGCTGTTCCTTCTACGGCATGGAAGTCCGATAACCATTCGCCAAGCATCTGGTATCCCCCGCATATGCCTACCAGTTGGATATCCCGCTGCTGAGCCTGTTTGATGATCGCATCAGCCAGTCCCCGCTCCTGAAGAAATTCAAGATCACTGATCGTATCCTTGGTGCCAGGTAATATAATGACATCCGGCGTGCCAAGCTCATCCACGGACTGAACGAAACGAACAACCACATCCGGCTCCCAGCGAAGCGCATCCATATCTGTAAAATTAGAAATGCGCGGATACCTTACTACGGCAATATCAAGCTCCCGCGCTTCCTGTTTTCGATATTGAAGCTCATCAAGCACAACGGAATCTTCCGCCTCAATCCTTATGTCCTGAATATAAGGGAGAACACCTAGTACGGGAATGCCCGTCCGCTCTTCAAGCCAATCCAATCCAGGCTTAAGCAGTGCCAGATCCCCGCGGAACTTATTAATGATAAATCCTTTGATTCGAGCCGCTTCATGAGGCTCTAGCAGTTCAAGTGTGCCTACAATCGAGGCAAACACGCCTCCGCGGTCAATATCCGCGACGAGAATGACCGGCGAATCTGCCCACCCCGCCAAATTCATATTGACGATATCGCGATCCTTTAGATTGATCTCGGCGGGACTTCCGGCCCCCTCCATGACTACGATATCATAACACGCTCGGAGTCGTTCCAGCGCATCCAGTACGATGCCTTTTGCCTTAGGCAGGAAATGATTCCTGTAATCCATTGCACTCATTTGCATTTCAGGCACGCCATGAATCACAATTTGCGAATGCATGTCTTTCACAGGCTTGATCAGAATGGGATTCATATCCGTATTAGCAGCAATGCCGCAGGCCTCGGCCTGCACGCCCTGAGCTCTTCCAATTTCTTTGCCATCCAAGGTTACGTAGGAATTGAGCGCCATATTTTGCGATTTATAAGGAGCTGTCCGATAACCGTCCTGTCGAAAAATACGACAAAGAGCTGTGGTTACGATGCTTTTGCCAACATCTGAAGCCGTTCCTTGCAGCATTAGAACTGCACCTCGAGCCTGTTTTGCATTTTTCATTGTATCTGGTGGTATGTATTGCGGTTCGATCATCTGCTTCACCCTTCTTCCAGTCCTAAGCCACTTTTCTATCATTATATCAAACCTATAGAGATGGAGAATCAAATAAAAAAACCTCGATTGATCGGTTCAAAACCATCATTCATATTCTTTGAAGGGATAAATTCATAGAAATCGGGGATATATTCATCTAAGAATATACTTTTTTATCTAAAATTGTTTTATCTTGTATATAAATTCATATTTAGTTAAGGGAGGAACCTAATATATGTTATTGCAATTCTCCATTCATAACAACATCTATATTCATGTAAAGTGGTTCTCAGATAATCTTGATCGGGTTCCTCTCCCATTCTCACGTATCATAACACTGACGTTCCTGTTTTGGTTAGCGTTTACAGTCCTAGTCCTATGGTTCACAAGTGTTATACATACTCCCTTGGGAAGACAAAAGAACGTCGTCCATATCCATCGGTGGCTGGACAGAATAAAGCCCCATACCGAGATTATCATGCGGACCGGGCTCGCCCTCGGCTTGTCTATGCAGCTCCTGAGCGGATCATATCTTGCACCTGAATTCAATATCAACTCCATGTGGATCATCCTCGGACTTGTTGGTGCTGTCATCTTTCTTTTTAATAAAAGAACGCTTCCTGTAAGCGGTGCCATCCTGTTCTTGCTTTATGTCCAAGCTGCATTAACTTACGGCCTCTTTCATGCAATTGATTATTTGTTATATCTCGGCATCGTGTATTATCTGTTTGTATCTGGTACGCCTCTGAAAAAAACAGCGGTTGCCGTCATGTACATATGTACCGGTGTATCCCTTGCCTGGCTCGCCATGGAAAAGCTGACCATCCCCGAGCTTGCTTGTACTGTAATGGGAGAATACGGTCTTCCTACCTTCGGATTTAGTCTCGAAAACTTTGTCCTGATCAGCGCGTTTATAGAGATTGGGCTGGCTTGGGCCTTCATTGTAGGTATTATGAATCGGTTCACTGCTTTGCTGGTATCTGGTGTCTTTATCATGACAAGTCTTGTATTCGGTCACATTGAAATCATTGGCCACACCATCATTCATACGGTACTGATCCTGTTTCTGATCGAGGGTGTCGGAAATTTACGGACTCCCCTTCAATTTCATCGCTCGCCTCTACTCCGCGGGTTGTTTGTAAGCGTTAACTTTTGCTTGTTTATGTTCGGCTTGATGTCGCTGTACATTTGGATGGGCAAAACATTTTAGTGCTTTCTTAGTCGGATAACCTACCAAAATTGCTGTGCTGTTATTCGATAGCTTACTAGTGTCAACTAGACACAGAAACAGCTGCCTCCATCGGAAAACCACCTGCCAGAGAACAACACAAAAAAAAGCACCGCAGCCCCAAGCATAAAGCCTGAAAGACCACAGTGCTTTCTATAGAATAACCGATGAGTTCTTGTATGAAACCTTATGCAGGATAAATATCGAAATCTGTCAGAGTTTTACCCGTTCTGGCTGACTCAAACACCGCTTCGATCAAGTTCAGTACGCGCAGTACTTCCTCATTCTTTACGATCGGTTCAGCTTGCCCTTCGATGACAGCCGCAAAATTGTCGAAGAAGCTGCTGGATTGACGGTATGGTTCTGGCAAAGCACCCGTAATGGTAGCCTCTTCAGATGGAGGGGCCATCGTTTTGGTCAAACCTACCCCGGCTTGAATAGGTTTTGGTTCCACTTTCACCGCATCCTGATTGCGGGTTACAATTCTGCCGTTTAACGACCAGTCTTCAATAACTCCAGTTCCTTCAGTTCCTTTGACATACCAGCGTGGCAGTGTAATGAAATTCGTCGTTCCCACTTCAAGCAGTACGGACACACCGTTCTCAAACTGGATAACCGATTCAAAGCCGTCATCTACTTCATCGCCCAGAATGAAGCTCAAGCGGCTGCTCAGGCTGGTCATTCGGCTGTCCACCATGTGCAGGATCTGATCCAGCAAATGCACGCCCCAGTCCAGCAGCATGCCGCCGCCATGCGCTTCCAGATGGCGCCAGTCGCCCGGAATGCCGTTCGCCCCGTGTACTCTGGATTCAATGCGGAACAGATCGCCAATCGTCTTCTCGTTATACATTTGTTTAATGGTGAGGAAATCCTCGTCCCAGCGGCGGTTTTGGTGAACCATCAGTACCCGGCCAGCAGCGTCGGCCGCAGCCACCATTTCCTTGAAGTCACTAACGTTCAATGTTACCGGCTTCTCACAGATGACATGTTTGCCGGCTTTAAACGCCTCAAGCGCCAGTTCCTTGTGCACATCGTTAGGTGTTGCAATGAGAACCACATCCACTGCCTCATCATTCAGTACCTGCTCATAACTTTCGTAGGCTGGATACCCTTCCTGCAGGGATACCTTCCGACGTTCTTCCAAAATATCATAGGTTCCAGTAACCTCGAGAAATTCATTATCCTTGATCAGCTTGGCATGGTAACTGCCCATTCCGCCATAGCCTACGATCACGATTGCATGTTTGTTTTTTTCGGTCACCATAGATTTCATATCTCCTTTTCGCTTCTCAGAAGTAAACGCATACACCTTTATTATAATATATAATGCTGAAGAACGGTTCTCTTTTACGATATTGTATTCCTACTAATATCTTGTAGCTGTGAGTTTTTTCTCAAAACAGAATAAGGAATTGGGCATGATAAGCCCTTTTGTCCCCCAAAAAAGTATTTATCCAGACCTACTCATTGAAGGCAAGCCTCTGTTACCTCCCCTTATCTTACGATACTCATGCTTCAAAAATGATACTATCCTTTTGCACCATCATTAATCGTTGTCACTTTTCGACATCACTTAAATACAAGTGTAACCGGTTACAGAGTTAGCTTTATAATTTATATATTTCTTTTTAATCTATAAAGCTTCGTAGGTAAAAGATTATAGTTGTAGATTATGTAATTTCAAACCATATCTTACGGTATTCTTACAAAATCCGGTACCGGATTTAACATCCGGTCTTTATACTCAGTAACTGTAAGGCCAAGCCGGAAAGCGAGGTAATCATGATGATGGATAATGAACTCTCACTACCATCTCCGGGGCATTCCCTGTCAGCACATGCCAGCCAAAGCGGAGAATCAGCAGCAGCAGCGATGCGCATCGCAGCGAAGAAAACCAGAAGCAGGGAAATCATGCTCGCCTACGCATGTCTAGCACCTTCGCTGCTCATTTTCGGTCTGTTTCTATTCTATCCACTGCTCAAATCGGTCTATCTCAGCTTATTCCTCACCGATCCCCAAGGCCGGGTAGCAGAATTCGTAGGTCTTGATAATTTCAAGGAGATACTAGCTTCCGAGATGTTCTATACAAGCTTCTGGAATACGCTGCTGTTCATTCTGCTCACCGTCCCGACAGGCATAGCAGCTGCGATTCTCCTCGCTGCCCTGACACACAACAAACTGAGAGGCATGAAAATTTTCCGTTTCATATTTTCTCTGCCAATGGCCGTGTCCGTCGGGACCGGCTCGATGATCTGGATGATTCTATACCATCCGACCTTAGGCATACTGAATTATTTCCTGTCACTGCTTGGGTCTCAGCCAATCCAATGGCTGACCGATCCGAAATGGGCCATGATCTCTGTCGCGCTCATGACAATCTGGATGAATCTTGGATTCAACTACATTCTGATGCTGAGCGGCATGCAGGGTGTGTCTGAGGATATTTACGACAGCACCAAGATTGACGGCTCCGGACCATTAAGAACTTTTTTCCGGATTACGATGCCGCTGATCTCTCCTACATTATTCTTCACGTCGGTTGTATCTGTTATCGGGGCTTTCCAGGCATTTGGTCAGATCAACATCCTTACCAAGGGCGGTCCGATAAACAGCACCAATGTCATGGTATTCAACATTTATCAGGATGCTTTCGTCAATTTCCGCTTTGGCATCGGCAGCGCACAGGCACTCATCCTGTTTGCGATTATTCTGCTGCTGACCGTCTTTCAATTTAAATTTGTGGAGAAGAAGGTGCATTACCAATGAACATGCGTCTCATGCCCAAAAGCTTCATCTACACCGCGCTCCTTCTTTGTTCGTTGGCCGTCCTTTTTCCACTTCTCTATACCTTGTCGACATCATTGATGAGCGAAGCTGAATCAGCCGTATACCCGCCGCCCCTGCTGCCCGAGGCCATCAATCTATCCAATTTCGCCAAGGTGATCGATACGATCCCTGTCCTTACCTTTATCGGAAACAGCCTGATTGTCTCCATTGCCATCATGCTTGGTCAGATCGTAACCGCGAGTTTGGCGGCGTATGCTTTCGCCTTCCTACGGTTCCCGGGGAAAACGCTGCTGTTCAGTCTCTTTCTCGCTACCATGATGATTCCGTGGGAAGTGATCATGATTCCGAACTATCTGACGGTTAAAAGCTTGAATTGGCTTGATACCTACCAAGGACTTATCGTTCCATTCCTGGCAACGGCCTTCGGAACTTTCCTGCTTAGACAAACATTTCTGCAGCTGCCGAAAGAGCTGTTTGAAGCAGCCCGTGTAGACGGCTGCGGACATGTCCGCACATTTCTGAGCATGGTGCTGCCGTTATCCATTCCCGGAATCGCCACACTTGGCGTGTATTCGTTCCTGAACAATTGGAACATGTATCTATGGCCGCTCTTGACAACCAACCGCGTCGAGATGCGAACTGTTCAGATTGGGATTGGCATGCTGCAGTTCGAAGAGATGAACTCATGGAATCTGATACTCTCCGGCGTACTCCTGCTGCTCCTGCCTTCCCTACTGCTGCTGGCACTTGGGCTGAAACCCCTTGTCCGTGGCATTACCGCAGGTGCTTTAAAGGGCTAGTGCAATATTAAGCAAGATGATACATGATCAGCCTTGCGCGCAGGTTCTCGATAAGAAACGGGCCTCCGCAATTTCTGATAGATTAAACCATACTTTATTTTCAAAAAGGGAGAGATTAACCGATCATGAAACGTTTTGGTAAAAGGTCCTTCGCGCTGCTTCTGCTTTCCTGCTTCATGCTGATCAGCGCCGCTTGCAGCAATACGCCAGCCGCTGGAGAAACGACCGTTGCCGCAGGCAGCAAGCCAGCCCAAGATCCTGTCAAGGTTGTATGGTGGCATTCCATGAGCGGAGAGCTCGGGACCGTCGCGGACAAGCTGATCTCCGATTTTAATGCGACCCACCAGGATATTCAGGTTGAAGGCGTATTTCAAGGAACGTATGATGAGAGCTTGAACAAGCTGAAGGCATCTTTGGGATCCAAGAGTGGTCCGACCATGATTCAGGTATACGAGATCGGCAGTCGCTTCATGATGGATACCAAAGCGATCCGTCCGGTGCAGGACTTCATGGATGCTGAAGCATACGATATTTCCTCATTGGAACCCAACATCAAAAATTACTATACCTTTGACGGCAAACTGCATTCGATGCCGTTTAACTCTTCCAACCCGATCCTTTACTACAACAAAGATGCCTTTAAAGCGGCGGGACTGGATCCGGAAAATCCTCCAAAAACCTACGAAGAGGTTGCAGAAGCTGCTAAAGCATTGACAAAAGGCGGCCAGACCGGCGCATCCTTCGCAATTTACGGCTGGTTCATGGAGCAATTCCTCGCCAACCAAGGCGCGGAGCTCTTGAACAACGGTAACGGCCGTAATTCCCCGGCAACCGCTTCGCAAGTCAACAATGCCGCTGCTGTGAAGACGCTGGAATGGTGGAAAAAGATGCTGGATGATAAGGTGCTGCTGAACCTGGGACGTAAAACAGACGATACCAAAAAAGCCTTTGCGGCGGGTCAAATCGCCATGACGCTGGACTCTACAGCTTCGCTTCGCGGAATCGTCAGCGCTGCGGAAGGCAAATTCGAGGTCGGTACGGCTTTCCTGCCCAAACCGGCTGACGGCGGCGAAGGCGGCGTGATCATCGGCGGAGCAAGCCTGTGGATGATGAACAACAAGTCGGAAGAAGAGCAGCAGGCCGCTTGGGAATTCATGAAGTATCTGGCCGAGCCGCAAACGCAAGCCTACTGGCATGTTAACACGGGTTATTTCCCCGTAACGACCAAAGCTTACGACGAGCCCCTGGTGAAAGAAAACCTGGAGAAATATCCGCAATTCCAGACGGCCGTAGATCAACTGCATCAAACGAAGGCCAACCTGGCAACACAAGGCGCTGTCATGGGCGTGTTCCCTGAGGCCCGCCAGCTGACGGAAACGGCCATTGAAGAAGTGCTGAACGGACAGAAAACACCGCAAGAAGCACTGGACAAAGCCGCTCAAGAAATCAGTTCCAAGATCGAGACCTATAATAAAACGGTAAAATAAACATTCCCCGGTATATGTAACCCTCCTATACTTACAATGCAAAACATGATCATGCCTAATGATTGTACTTCCGCGCATCATGAATGGATTGTAAGAATAAACACCCTGAATGCTGTTTCGCGGACGCCTCTAACGTGTCCCTAAAAAAGCACCCAATCAGGGTGTTTTTTTAGTTGCAGCTTTGCTGTGATTTGACGGGAACTACTACTTTCGGGGAAAAATGGCCGAAACTATTGTTCGTTTCTCATCTTCCTCCTCAAGGCTTATTCAAGCATCATTGGTCGGGGCAGCAATCCATTTAGAACACATATAAGTTTAGCTGGGTCTTTTAACGGACTCATGCCGTATTTCTTGTATAATGGGGTAACAGGAATGGTATTATCTTCAACAACAACTAATGGCCTATCGGATAGAACATAAATTTAGGAGGTTGAATGAGAATATGAGAATAGCCATCTGCGGAGGTACCGGTTTCATCGGCCAAGCCTTGACCTCGCGCTGGCAGCGCGATGGACATGACGTGATTATCGTCACCAGATCCAAACCAGATACGCCTACTCATCAGGAGCAGGCCGGGCAAGTATCCTACTTGACCTGGGACCAAATGGAATCCCAACCTGAGCAGTTTGAGCAATTGGATGCTCTCGTTAACCTTGCAGGCTCTTCCCTTAGCCAGCGCTGGACACCTGAAGGCAAGAAGAGGATTCTCAAGTCCCGGGAACAAACCGTGTCCTCTTTAGCAGAACTGATGCACCGCCTTAAACATAAACCTTCGGTCATTATTCAGGCTTCAGCAATGGCGATTTACGGCACATCCGAGTCTGAGACATTTGATGAAGACAGTCCCGCGACGATCATGGATTTCCCTTCCGAGGTGGTGCAGCGATGGGAACAAGCGGCTGATCATCTACAAGTGGACCGGTTAATCAAGCTGCGCATCAGCGTTGTTCTTGGCGATCAAGGCGGGGCACTTCCCAAAATGCTGCTGCCCTATAAATTAGGCGTTGGCGGCAGGATCGGCACTGGCAAGCAGTGGCTCTCCTGGATACATAT
Organism: Paenibacillus solani; assembly: GCF_001277345.1. Taxonomy (GTDB): domain Bacteria; phylum Bacillota; class Bacilli; order Paenibacillales; family Paenibacillaceae; genus Paenibacillus_AQ; species Paenibacillus_AQ solani. The sequence goes on along the minus strand of NZ_LIUT01000001.1, from coordinate 1,141,078 downwards.
CGACGATATGGTGAGTTTGATTGATTATTGTATCCGGCATGAAGACATTTCGGGAATTGTGAATGCAGCTTCCCCGAATGCGGTCACAAACGACGAGTTCGGCAGGAGCATCGCCAAGGTCTATGGACGCCCGCACTGGCTCCCTCTGCCTGCTTTTATGCTCCAAGCGATCCTGGGCGAAATGTCGCTCATTCTGTTGAAAGGTCAACGTATCCTTCCTGCAAAAGCATTACGTCACGGGTTCGTATTTCAATATCCTGAAGTGACGGCCGCTTTGCAACAGATTAAAGAGAGCTGAAATATCCTCCTTGAGCATAAAAAACAATCGCTCTCCTGATCTCAAGAGAGCGATTGTTATATTCGATGAACTCTATTTGGCCGGAGATAGTTCACTCTCTGTCACCCATTTGTGGTTCTTGACTTCTTCGCCTGTCGTCGATGTATAATCCACCATATAGACCGTCGTTTGCTCGGCAGAGTCAATTACGGCTGTAGCCCCCTTCATCCCTTCCATATGATCCGCATTGACAACAGCTTCAGCACCGGGTTGCAAAGGTTCCTTCCCCGCATCCTTTAGCTCTTCGTGAATGACCCATTTATGATCTTTTACTTCAGGTCCTCCATTGGTTGGTGTATAGGATATGGAGTATACCGTCGTATTGTACGCTCCCACAATCGTTGCTGTGGCTCCCTTCATTCCAGGCATATGGTCAGATTCAATAATCGCTTGGGTACCGACCGCATAGGTTGGATTCTCGGCCGTCTTTAATCCTTCCGGAACCTCGCCTGAGCCATTATGGTTCATGCTGCCATGATCCATGCCATCCATACCTCCGGTGTTCTCTGTGGTTTCCGATTGATTAGCGTTATCCGCCGGATTTGCGTCTTTCGTCTTCCCGCAGGCACCCAGTACGAGGATGATACTGGCTAATACAACCAGAATGAGCGGCCTCCATCTTTTTTTTGCTGACATATAATAAACTCCTCCTTCATGTACGGAATGTAGATATCATAGCAACTACTTATGAAGAACTAATGTAGCTGTCTATGCATAACATCACTATACCCATTTTTTCTTTATCTCAATTCTTGTGATATAAAATAGAGTGATATTCTAAGATGACTCAACCTATTTTAAAGGCAGATCTCACTGCACTATTCAAGAAGGAGAACCCTCTCCCATGCAAATCGATGACGATGCTTTCATCCCGCTATTCAAGCGGGTCAATTCCATATTAAACCGAACCTTGAGCCGTATAGAACAACCGGAGCTGAGCATCCGGATCCATTATTGGGGATTCATGCCGCGCCACTACGACAATACAGAACACAAGCATTCTTTTTTTGAAGCATGCTATGTGTTAACAGGCAACGGAACCTATATCGAAGGCGAGACGGAGTTCCACCTCCATCCGGGCACGCTTTTTCTATCGCGGCCGGGCATCCAGCATCAAATACGAAGCAAGGACGGCTTGGCCTTATGCTATGTCTCCTTTGAACCGGAGGAAACGGCAAGCAGCGAGTTTTATGCGGGCGCGTTCCGGTTGTTGGCCAAACAAGGCATTCCGGTAGTTACAGAAGGTGCCCGGCAGGCGTCCGGATTATTATGGCTTTCGCTGTTATCACTGTTTCATACGGGTTCCGGTAATCAGCCCCCGCCGCAAATGCTGAACAGTTTGGCCGCGTCACTGATATTATCCTTTCTGGCCGTCCATGGCCCGGGCTTCCATCATGAGCCTTCCGGTGAAGAAGCAAACGATGAGGGAACCTCTATGTTTCATCAGGCCGAACTGTTTATCAAGGACAACCTCAACGAACCGCTCTCACTGGAGCGTGTGGCGGGACATCTCCACATCACGACCCGTCATTTAACCCGGTTGTTTCGCAAATACGGCCATCAATCCTTTGTTCATTATGTACAGGAGCAGCGCGTACAGCAGGCAAAGCATATGCTGCTCCATACGGATCGGCAGATTAAAGAAATTGCCGTCTGCTGCGGATTCGAGTCCGTGCATTACTTCACCAGGGTATTTACCTCCAAGCTTGGCGTAACCCCAGCCCGCTTCAGGCGCTCGCAGTTTTCGGAAGGACGCTACGACTCCGAGGTTTAGCACCAAGAGTCGCTGATGTCCTGATCGTACAAAAACACTTCCTCTTTTTATAAAGACGTATCCTCCCTTGCCTTCTACAATGAAGTCGTAACAGACATTTTCGGAAGGGAGGATACATCCAATCCATGAAACCTGCAACTGCCTTTCAATCACACCCGATCAATCCTGTGGATTTTCGCCACGAGTCCTCATTCATGAATCAGGGGATCGACGCCTGGTGCTCGCTCATCATATCGACCCATAACCAAAAATCGCAACTTCATCCCCCCGAGAATCGCGGCGTCTACATTACGCTTGACGGAACGCACGGTGCCGATTTCGATAAACTGCTGATCAAGCTTCAGCAAGCCTGCGAACAAGAGGGCATCGCCTTCTCTAGCGATTCGACGTCCCATTACGTAAAACCCGAAGCCGAGCTCCGGGCCGAGATGGCTCCTTACCTCACCGATAACCGGGCATTCGGCTATAAAGCCTCGGATGTCCGTCCCATTCAATATTTTCAGCCGGACGCCAAGGCTGCCTTGCAAAAAAGCGCGCTTCAAATTGACGCGATGTATGGCATTCACGTGCTGCACGGCCCGGGTGCCTCGCTGCTGGAAGGCAGAACTTCCGATCTTCGCTTCTACGCCGATTACTCCCGCGAAAACCAGCAGCGGCGCCATGACGAGTTTATGGGCAGCTTCGGCCTCGGCATCTCGAGCGATAAGGTTGAGACCTACAAGAACTGTCTGTTTCTCGAATGGCCCGTCTGGGAGACTTACCGCCGGGACTGGCTGGACCATCATCTCCAGCACTCGGTCAACCAAGCGTACTATATGGATTTAAATCGTCCGGAAGCTCCCGTGTGGCTGCCTGCAGCGAAATTGGCAACCGTGCTGCATCAAGCGGCTCGGCAGCCGTTTCGGGTCAAGCCGTTTTTTGCCCCGGGGATATGGGGCGGCCAATACCTTAAGGAATTGTGCGGCCTTCCCGAAGAATGGCCGAATTGCGCCTGGAGCTTTGAACCCATCGCTCCCGAGAACACGCTGCTGCTGCACGTGCAGAATGTCACCTTCGAGGTTCCATTCACTTTGTTGATGGAGGCAGCCCCCCAGGAAATTATGGGAACGCGTAATTTCGAGCTGTTCGGCGATTATTTTCCGATCCGGTTTGACTATCTGGATACGATGCAGGGCGGCGAGCTGTCGCTTCAGGTACATCCGCTGCAGGAATATGCGGAGGCGCAGTTCAATGAACATATGACACAGCAAGAGTCGTACTACATCATGCGCAATGTCCCGGGAGCCAAGGTGTATTTGGGACTGAAGGAAGGGGTTACCGGCGGACGGCTCCTCGAAGCCGTCGAGAATGCCCATCTTCAGGAAGAGCCGCTTGAGCTCTCCGACTACGTTAACGAGTACCACTCGCAAACAGGGGATCTCTTCCTTATTCCACCGGGTACGGTCCACTGCTCAGGCAGGGATAATCTCGTACTGGAAATCTCCTCGACCACCTGGTGGTTTACGTTCAAGATTTACGATTATCTGCGGCTGGACGCCGATGGCAAGCCACGCCCGATGAACCCTGAGCATGCGCGCCACAATATCAATGACGCCATGAATACGCCGGCGGTAGAGGACGGACTTATCGCCAGGCCATCCGTCGTAAGCCGTCAAGGCGGCAGCACGGAGGAACTGATGGGACAACGGGAAGATCTTCTGTTCCAGGTCAGCAGGCTGAATTTGCAGGATACGTGGAAAGCGGATACCCAAGGAGAGTTCGTTATGTACAATCTCGTGGAAGGCGACCTCGTCCGCCTTGTACCGGCAGCGGACGAGGGTAGGGCCGTTGAATGGGGCTATGCGGAATCCTACATCGTTCCGGCATGTATAGGCGAATACCGTTTGGAGAACCTGTCCGGGTCCCCATGCACATTGATTGCGGCCAGGGTCAATCCGGAATGGAATCTCCCGCTACTTCCGCCTTCCCGGAGAGCGGCAAGCGGAGCGTTTTCATGAACCGCCCTGATTGGGACGATCCGGGAAGCCCGTCTCCCCCTGCCCCCATCACCATAACGCTTGATGCCGGGGGAACCGCTTTGAAGGGAGCGCTGTTCGTGAGCGGGCAGCTTGTCCCCGGCTCGTTCTTCATCCGGCCTTCGGTATCGCAAGGAACGGCGGAGGAAGCGATCGCCAGCTTCGCCGGCGCCTGCCATGATTTGTTACGCTTTTACGCCTCGTCCTTCCGGCCGGTGGACTATCGCGATTCGATCCGGATCGGCTTTGCCTTTCCGGGGCCCTTCGATTATGCAAAAGGCGTTGCCCTTCTTCAAGGCATCGGCAAATATGAAGGGCTGTACAAGCTGCCCGCTCGGGATCTGCTCCGTTCGAGGTTTCAGAGCCTCAAGCCATCCTTTCCGGGTGCCATGATGAATCGTTTGACCGCTGCCGATATCCGGTTCGGAAACGACGCCTTCATGTTCGGGCTAGGCGCCTCCATCCGGTTCCCGACGGAACGTCTCCTATGCCTAACGCTCGGTACGGGCCTCGGCTCTGCCTTTGTGGAGAATGGCCGGATCGCAGCCGGCAAGGACGGTATCCCTGGCAGCGGCATGCTGTATGCGGAGCCTTACCGGGACCACATCGTGGACAGCTATTTTGGGAGAAGAGGCATTCTGAGGATGGCCTCGGAGCGAGGACTTCTGACGGACGGAATCGACGTAGCCGATCTGGCTGAAGCGGCAACCCAAGGTAATGGGCAGGCCCGCGATTTATTCCGGGAATACGGCAGCAATCTGGGAGAAATGCTGCGGCCCTACCTATCCGGATTCCGGCCGGACCGCCTGGTGCTGGGCGGACAAATCTCGGGCAGCCTTCCCTTATGGGAAAGGGATATGCAGCTGGCCTTGGGTACGCACACCGTTCCAATTGACTGTCTTAAGGACGGGACGGCCGCTGTGTTTTACGGCATTGAGAAGCTGTTTGACGATACGGCAAGTGAACGATCCGCTCCATATTATCATTAGGAGGTCCTATCATATGAACAAGAACATATCACTCCAAGGAAGCCATAGACCCGCCCGTCCCTGGACGATCTATACCATCCATCATTCTCACACGGATATCGGTTACACCGAGCGCCAGGAGCGGATCGAGCAGTACCATGTCGATTTTATCCGCCAGGCTCTGGGCATTGCGGATGCCGCACACCGCAGGGAGCGTCCGGAATGGGAATCGTTCCGCTGGACTTGCGAAACCTTCTGGGCGGTTGAGAAATTCCTCGAATCGGCCACAACGGAAGAAAAAGAGGCTTTTCAGCAAGCGGTAATCCGCGGTGATATCGAATTGTCCGGAACCTATCTCAACATGACGGAGCTTCCGGACTTCGACCTCCTTCTGCGCAATCACGGCAAGGCACAAAGATATGCGGAGACTTTCGGACATCGGATCGACAGCGCCATGACCGCCGACATCAATGGGTACAGCTGGGGTTATGCGGAAAGCCTGCTGCAAAACAACATCGAGCATCTGTTTTCCTGCATCCATACACACCACGGCATGTATCCGCTGGGCCGCAAACAAACCCCTTTCTGGTGGGAAAGCCAAAACGGCGGCAGGCTGCTCGTATGGAACGGCGAGCATTACATGTTCGGCAACGAGCTCGGGTTCTGCCCTGACGCACTTGGCAAATACATCATCAAGGATGAGCTTCAGCATAATCTGATGGAGCCCCAGGAGCGGCATAACGACATTGCTGCCCTGCGGATTAACCGGTATTTATGGAATCTCGAGCAGGAGTCCTACCCGTATTCCTTCGTTCCCGTCATGGTCTCCGGCCTGGGCACGGACAATGCGTCCCCGAATGCCGATATCGCAGAGTGGATAAGCGCGTGGAATAAACAATACGGCGACCAAATCACGATAAAAATGGCCACGCTCTCCGAATTTTTCGCGGCATTGAAGTTGGAAGACCTGTCCTCGCTCCCGGTGCACCGCGGGGATTGGCCGGACTGGTGGACCGATGGGGTCGCCTCCACGGCGATGCATACCCAGATTTACCGGGATGCCCAGCGCACGCTTCGCAAAGTCAAGCGTCTCGATCCGGGCCATGTTGCGGCAAGCCTCGCCGAGATCGAGGAGGCCTCGCAGGCGCTGACCATGTACGCCGAGCATACCTGGGGCTACCATTCCTCCGTGTATGAGCCTTGGCATCCGCAGGTGCAGATGCTGGAGGTGCGGAAGCAAGCCTATGCGGCCGAAGCCAGCAAGCTGGCCTACCGGGCACTGGACCAAGCGCTCGCGGCCCGTCATGGCGCGCTGCTTGCCCCCCATCGTCCCTTGCGCTACGAGGTGATCAACACGGAACCGGCCGCGGCGACGCTGCAGGTTGCCATACCGCTGGATGGCTGGGAACACGTGATTTTGAAGAAAACGTTCGAGCTCATCGACGAATCGACCGGGCAGCGGCTTCCGTACCAATTGACACATACGGGGGCGCTTGTCACGCAGCTCTCACTTGAACCGGATGAGTCCCGGATCCTGTACATCCATCCGCACGAAACGCCAGATGCATTCTCTGCTTCCGGGAACATGGCGACCGCGCGGAATACTGAACCGATCGCATGCGAAGGCATTGCCGACATTTGGACCCAGCCCTTGACGCCCTATCCGATCGTGGTGGGCAAGAGTTCGCTCGAATCCGACTTTTTCCGGATCGAATGGGAAATGAACAAAGGCATTACGGCCTGGATCGATAAGACACGCTCGGCGGACCTGCTGGACGGCAAACGCGAGCACGGGGCATTCACTCCTGTCTACGAGGTGACGCCGGCACAGGATGAGCATAATCCATCCGAAATATGCTCGACCCGCCGCCGCATGGGACGCAACCGGAAGGGCACCAACGTCCAGCGGGATGCCGGGCGCTTAACCCGCGCGACCGTGCTGGACAACGGACCGCTGTTTGCCCTGGTCGAGCTGGTGTTCGACGTGATGGGACTCAGCTACTATGCTCTCCACATCAAAATGTTTGCGAACAAGTCTCGTGTCGAGGTGTCCGTCCGCTTCCACAAGGACAGCGTTTGGCTGCCGGAAAATGTCTATGTGGCACTGCCGTTCTCGCTGGGTACGGAAGCCGAGTTATACGCCGAAAAAGCCGGATGCCATATCCGGCCTTGGAAGGATCAGATTCCCGGAAGCTGCCTCGATTACACCAGCGTGCAGGAGGGAATATTCTGGCACTTGGCTAAAGACCGCGAAGCGCTGACCCTGTCCATGACTGACACGCCGCTCGTCCAGCTCGGAACGCTGGAGCACGGGCCGCGCCAGCTTCACACCATGCAGCCGCCGGACAGCCGTCCCTCCACGTATGCCTGGATATTGACGAACTATTGGGAGACTAATTTCAAGGCTACGCTCGGCGGCTTCTATGAATTCCGCTATGCGGTAGAACGCCATCGCCAGCTGGACTCCCAGCAAACGGCGATGACGCTACACGCTTCAACCGGACAATTCACGGTCCATCGGATCAAATAAGTCAATATACAAAACAGCTGCCCCATAAATAAGTAGGGTTGCTCACTTGACGGATGGTTCGTCAGATTAAAAAATGTGTCAAATGAAGAAATGGCGGTGCTCAGGATATTATCCTTGCGCCGCCATTTCTTGCTTTTCAGTTCGAGAGGAATAGATCCGTCGTGAGTAGGCATAAATGATGAGTAACACTTCCATTTTACCAAGAGACGATTTCTTTTCGTATGTCTAATTAAAGTTGGGAATCTGCACAACATAGCGGAGAGGACGAAACGATTCCGGACAAGCGTGAGCGGTTGCCTTTGTCCCCGAATTTCATCCTTGTTTAGAACCGTTCCAAGAAATTTGGGGGCAACAGCGATGGGAGGAACGATTCGTACATGGAGCGTCTCCTAACAGAAAAAGAGGGCATCCCGCCAGATCTAAGATCTTTTGGGACACCCTCGTTCTCATTGATATAAGGAGGCGGCCTGTCGATCCGGCCTCTCCTGTCTTTTGATTATTCGGTTATGGCGGGATTACGTCCAAGCCCACATGAATCCATCACGATCCCAGGCAATCCGCCCGCCATGCAGTTTGCGGAATGCTTTTTTCACGTCCTTGGACAGCGAAGCATTTCCATTCTCGTTAACGAAAACAAACTCTTCGCCAAAGTTCTCACGTACATAGCGAATAGCCTCCGTCTGATACAGATTACCTGTAAAGCGGATTTCCTCCACCATCCATTCGGCCACCTGCTGTGCTGTATATGTCATATTTACATCTGTCCCTTCTGTTCAAGCACCCACGATAACTGGTTCTTAATTTAATACACTAAGGCCCTATTATTCCCCAATCTTCACAGGCACACCCGTTTCGGCTGATTGTAAAGCGGCGCAGGTAATTTCCAGCGTTTTGTAAGCATCCTCATAGGTAGATAAGATTCCCGAGGCGTCGCCTGTACGAACTGCATGGATGAAAGCTTCATTCTCTCGAAGATAAGGATTAGTGGTATTTCGGTATTCCGTTGTCTTTCCTTTCTCCTTCACCAGGAGTTTATCGGAATGAATCTCAATGACTCCCTGCTCCGTATAGATGGCAAGTCCTATCTTCTCCGCTTCCGGCAATAGGCAGGTATTGGAGATTGTTGCCACTGCACCGCTCTTTAACTTCAACGTAGCAGTACCCACATCATGTACCGTCACGCCTTCATGCAGGTCCTTCATGGCTCTATGAGCAAAAGCCGCATACACCTCATCCACTTCACCCAGCAGGCAGCGAAGCAAGTCGACTATATGGGTTGTCTGCTCAATAAATTGTCCACCGGAGCCTGCCTGCTGCCTCCACCAGTACACTTGCGGCATGTCTCCCATCCAGTAGCCAAGTGCCATTCCAATCCTCCGGCCTTCTAATATCTCGGCTGCCTTGATGGCTGCATCCGTATAACGAAAATGATACCCGGCCGATGTTATTAAACCGGACTTCTTGATCTCAAGCATAATCTGCCTTGGTTTGTCCAGATTCGTGCCTAGCGGTTTCTCTACCAAAAAAGGAATACCTCTTTGCACAAGCTGAGATTCAATTTCCCCATGCGCAAATGGTGGAACACAGACATAGACCGCATCAGGCTTGGTTTCATCCAGCATCTGCTCCACATTGCTATATGCCCTGGCGGCGCCATATCCCTGAACCGCTTGCTCCGCTTTCTCCTGACTGGTTCCAACAAAGGCCGCAATCTGCACTCCGTCCATGCTGGATAGTAAGTCTGCATGGACTTTGCTAAACCAGCCTGTGCCTATGATTCCGATTCGTAATGTCATGTGCTCTTAAGAACCTCCCCTCCAATTAGAGAAGCTGTAGTTAACAGTTTCTGTCATAGATACATAGATACATAGATACATAGATACATAGATACATAGATACATAAACGTATAATCTCCACGAACCCATTCTCATCAGCTTCCAGTATGATCTCATTATCCAACGAACGAACTGGTGACTCCAGAATACACCATACCGGCTTATCGTTCCAATCATAAGCCACCTTATTCATAATAAATAGGGCTGCTTACCGGTCATTCTGCCGGGAAGCAGCCCTTGTCGTTATTTAAACATCATCCATATGACAACAAACGCAATTAAAGAAACCAAGTAAATGACAAGCAGCTTCGTGAGATTGGTTTTCGTTTTCCGCTCATAATTCGGGTTTGCCTTCTTATTCTCCTGGGATAATCCTACGAGAAGCGTAGAGACCCCTCCAATCAATGCTAATGCGATGACGATAATATACATAACCAACCACAAACAACCCCATTCGATTATTCATTATATATTCTATTATAGAACCTGAGGCTTCAGGATCAATCCATACTTATCATGAATTTGTTATTTCTGCCTCATTATAATGAACAATCTGCCAATGCACACCATCCAATTGAGCGGTTGTTGAGACCATCCAATTGGCTGCTTCACCACCATCCAATTGTTGCACATCTAATCACGCGTTATCCATTGATGCAGCCGCTTCAAGGCGTCTTCGGCTTCAGGCATCGGAAAAAGAGGCCACACATGCATCATGTTTTCGCACTCCCAATACTCGGTGTCGACGCCTTCGCTGATCAACTTATCGCGCAGCAAACGGGCGTCCGGCAGCAGACAATCATCGGTTCCAATGAGAATGACCGTACGGGGCAGGTTCTTCATTTCGCCAAATAAGGGGCTGACCGCAGGATCGTCCATCGGAAGGCTGCCTGCATACATTTTACCAACCTCACTGAGCCCGGCTGGCTGCAGAAAGACGTCGCGCTGCGGTATCCCGAGCTCGCTAATAACCGGATTATTTGTAGCTACATCCACCCAGGGCGAGAGGAGAATCAAGCGCTTTGGCTGCTGCGGTGTTCCCTTGACCGACTGGGCCATATCGAGAGCCAGCGCACCACCGGCTGAATCGCCCATCAGAAATACCGGTCCCCGTGCCTGAGGGCATACGAACTTGTAAAATTCACGCATCAGACCTGTCAGATCCTTCGCATCTGTGGCTGGCACGGTGGGATAATTAGGCAGGATTACCGTTTGTCCGGTTTGCTTCGTCCATTGTTTGGCAAAGGCGAAATGCGGCGGAAGAATCTCTTCGATGTAGGCTCCGCCGTGCAAATATATGACGGTTCCCTTTTCTATCGCGCCATACGAGATATAGTAATTCATACGCAAGCCCGAGCCGCTCTGAAAGCAGCGGGTTTCAAATCCTTCCTGTTCCTCCGAAAGCGCTGGGTAAGGAGGCAGTGTCTCGATATATTGCCTGATCGTTTGAAGACTTTCCCATTTTTGGTGGAACTCCTCAGCGGTCAACAGCTCTTTAATAGCCAAACTCTCTTTGCTCGGCATAGGTATTCTCCCCTTTGTCGGACGTTATAAATGAATGAATAAGTTAGCGTGTCCGAGTTCAATATAGCACGTATTGTCGTATTCTCACTGTGGCAATTGATACAGATAGGGGAAATAAAAATATGAAAAGCCTAAAGCAACTCAAAATGATATGATTAAGATAATAGACGAAATACAACCCTGAATGAATAGGCTACGAAAGGATGAAGAAGGTGTGGAAACCGGATCGCAACAGCACAGATCCACTATATCAGCAAATTGCTAATGATCTGGAACAAAGAATATCTTACGGTGAGTTTCCGCCAGGCAGCCTGCTCCCATCCGAACGAAAGCTGGCGGAGCAGTTAGGAGTTAATCGAAGCACGGTGGTTCTGGCTTATTCGGAACTTCGGGCACTTGGCATTATAGAGAGCCGCTCCGGAAGCGGCACACGAGTTAGCAGCTCCAAGTGGGGAGCTACGCCAAAGCACACGCCGAATTGGCACCGGTATGCGAAAGGAGGCAGCTTCCTGCCGAACCCCCCTTTTCTAAGACGGATTCGGGAAGCCTTGGCACAGGACCCCAACCTCATTGATTTTGCCAGTGGAGAGCTAGCCAGTGATTTGGTGCCTGTCCAGGAAATGAATGCTTTGATGAGCCAGAACCCCAGTATGACTTACTTCGGATATGTCAATCCGCAAGGATATGGTCCCCTTAGACAGGCGTTGGTTCGATATCTCGCACAGTATCGCGGAATCCATACAACGGAGTCGTCTATTCTGATCACGTCAGGATCCCAGCAATCGTTATATCTTATTACGCAATGCCTGCTGTCACCAGGTGATGCCGTGGCAATCGAAGATCCTTCTTATTGTTATTCACTGCCGATGTTTCAATCTGCCGGTCTTCGATTGTTCAGGCTTCCTGTCGATGAACGTGGAGTTCAGCCGGAAGATATCCGCTCCCTGTACAAGAAACACCGGATCAAGATGATCTTCATTAATCCAAATTTCCAGAACCCGACAGGTACGCTCATGGATCAGGAGAGGAGAGCCCAACTGCTGAATACGGCAAGTGAACTGGGGCTTCCGATCGTAGAGGATGATCCCTACAGTTTAACAGCCTACCAATGTGAGCCACCTGCCCCCTTAAAATCTGCAGATACGCTGGGATCTGTGCTGTACATTGGATCTTTCTCGAAAATGGCTGCTTCCGGCCTTCGTGTAGGCTGGATGGTTGCCCCGAATTCTGTGGTAGAGCGGCTCGCAGATGCCAGGCAGCAGATGGATTTCGGATTGAGTGTGGTTCCGCAAAGTCTGGCCGGACAGTTTCTTGCCTCTTCCTATTTTGCGCCTCACCTCGATAGGCTGAGGATGAACCTGCTGTACAAACGAGATTTGCTGATTGAGGCTCTTCGGAAAGAGCTGCAGGATCTCGTCGAATTCCATGTGCCTGAAGGCGGCCATCATCTCTGGTGCCGAATCGTACCCGAGGTTAACGACAGCAAGCTGCTGGAGGCTTCCATTCAGAACGGTGTCATTGTTGCACCGGGAAGCGTATACGGTTCAACAACGGGGTATGTGCGATTCACATTTGCTCGTGCAAGAGCCGAGGATATTCCAATCGGAATATCCAAATTCGCTCAAGCGCTGGGCGCTACAATTAAATAGGTCGGTAAAAGAAGTCTGTACCAGTCATAAGCGATACCAACCTCCACAACAATTTACACTCACAGCAGTCCATCAGCAGCACACTCAATTCGATCCAAAATCATTGGTACATAATAGGGTCTTGAGCTGCTGTTGACGGCTGCTCGAGTAGGGTTCAACCAAACTTCTTCTAACGGTACTCCCCATACATAAACCAATGCTTGCCTCATCTATCGTAATATAATTTTATCCATATATATTAACGGCGTTCTCACCCGGCACCCTATACCTCATGCTTGTCATGGCAGATTGCCCAGTAATTGCAGAGACGATTCATTTCCTATTTAATAAATTCTGTATATCCTAAAAACTTGGAATCTCATTAATACCACATCGTATTTTGACATATCCGATACATGCAATGAATAATGACATCAACTTAATTTCTATTCATGTCTCAATCCTACCCTCGATCCCAAGACGATACTCATTCGGTGTCACGCCTACCCACTTGGCAAATACTTTATTAAAGTACCTTCGATCCAAGTAACCTACAGTTTTACTAATGGTCGAAATGCTCTGTCCTGTGTTAAGAAGCATCGATTTAGCCCATTCGATTCTTATACCTGTTAGGTGCTCAACAAAAGTCTCGTTAAAGTGTTGTTTAAACAGGACGCAGAAATGACTGGAACTTAAACCCAGATAACTAGCCACTTCTTCAACGCTTAGATCGCTTGAAGCGTTCTTTGCAATGTAATCTTTGGCCGCATCCATTAGCATTTGATTCGATTTATGACTTACTTTCATCTTCGCGGCGACATTAATCATTCGGTTCAGCATAGCGATCAATTCCTTCACCGACGAGGGTGATTCCAGACAGGCCCAAACCGCCCGTTCTTCAGCCTGATCAGTTCTATTCATTTCCTTCAGTTCACGCAGTAAATGAAGGACCAGAAAATGCAGAATCTTCTCCAGCTTTGCTGAAGACACACTCTTGAATTCACGAACAAGCATCGTGTGCGCCTGAGCAACTTTTTTAGAATCACACCGTTTCAAGGCCACTATAATATCCTCAATAAGTTCCCAAAACGATAAGGCAGCAACTTCCTTTTCAAGTTCTGATGAGAAGGAAACGATCTGTATTTGTTCAGTGGATAATTGGATTTCTCTCTGAAGGCCCTTATAGACTCGGCCTAACTCTCCAACCGGCACGTAATCGGGATAATACCCCACTCGAATAGACAGTCCCGTCTCTTGCACTACGCTTTCAATACATTGATGTGCCATATTCAGGGCCTCATCCATTTTAAATGCTGAGCTTGGACCCGAACCGCGAATGAGGATGCACCACTCACCCTCTCTGGTTTGCACAACCGAATAATCCGGATAATGACCGGACAGGACCTGCTGAAGCACGTTCCTGACGTCCTTTTGCTTCTGCTGTTCTTGCTGCCCCCCATGTTCCTCATGGGAAACGAATCTTTCCTGGTCGGCCAGTAAAAAAATGTAGGATGACTCCTCCCAATTTACATCGATATGAGAATATTCAGGCCGCAGATGTGATGTTGTATCCTCAAATAAAATATCCGTAATTATCTTTTCATAGATCATGCCCTGCATGTACTTGAATTGCTTTTCCTTCTGCGTATGTTCCTCCTTAATCTCACGGATCCGGCTGCCTGTCTCCGCAATGACTTTGTTAAGTTCATTGTAATTAATCGGCTTTAACAGAAGATCCTTCGCTCCGAACTGAAGCGCCTTTCTCGCATATTCAAATTCAGCAAACCCTGTCAGCATAATAACAGAGGACTCAATCTCAAGTTCATTTAACTTTTGAAGGAAGGTCAGTCCATCCATTTTCGGCATCCGGATATCACACAGGATCAAATCAGGATTGTACTCTTTTACCATATCCAAAGCGATCAGACCATTTTGAGCAGAACCAACGAGCTCAAATTGATGCTGCTGCCACGGTATGATCGCCGAAAGATTTTCCACAATTAAAGGTTCGTCATCGATGAGCAATGCTCGAAGCATTATAGCAAGTCCCCTCTTCTTTTAGGAATCAAACATTGAATTACTGTCCCTTGTCCTTCAAGACTGCATATGAACATGCCGTATCCTTTCCCATAATGCAAACGCAATCGATCAGCCACATTCATGACGCCAACTCCTCCACGGAGGGTGTCAGGCTGCTTCAGACCATTATGCTCAGTTGCAGACTTTCGGAAGTGGAAGGATTGCAGTGTTGCATTGCTTATGCCTGTACCGTTATCCTCGACCCATATTCGTAAGCATGCCCCGTGTTCTTCTATCCGGACGGTAATGTATCCCCTATGCTCAATATCCTCTAAACCATGCTGAATACTGTTCTCCACCAAGGGTTGAAGGGTAAACTTCAAAATAGAATATTGGCCTAATTCAGGCGGCATTTGGACCTCATAATCAAACAGATGACCAAATCTGACTTTTTGGATTTCAAAATAATTGAGTAAATACCCGATCTCCTGTTCCAGGGTTATTTCCACTTGCTCCTGAAAGCTTAGATGTAAATTCTCGCCCAAGCGATAAACCATCTGGCTTACCTTTTCCTTCTCCCCGCGCATATTCAAAGCATTGATCGATTCGAGCGTATTCATAATAAAATGCGGTTTGATCTGTGCTTGAAGCAGCATAAGCTCAGCCTTGTTCTTTCTTGACTGCTCTTGCTTGACTTCCTCAATCAGCACGCCGACCCTCTCCGCGAGCCGATTCAAGCTTCGGGCCAGCGATCCGGTTTCATCCCGGTTATCCAGCTTCACTCTTGCGCTGAGGTCACCGATCTCGATCAGCTTCATCGTATTCATCATTCGAATAATAAACCGGATGTAGCGATTTACAAAAGCGATATTAAAAAATAAAGACAACAGCAGAATAATCGTAATCACGAGCCCAACTAACCGGATAATCGAGCCGGTTTCACCGGTCACATACTCCATTGGAATGACCGTCACAAGGGATAGATGCTCAATTCCCAGATCCTTCATTTCCAGCGGCTGAACCGTAAGCAGACTCTCCGTGCCTGCGAACTCCAGCGGAGTGCCGCGGATCTCCCTGCCAATATCAAACCTCCCCGTCATACTCTCATAAATGTTCGAACCCTCCAGCAGCTCCTGGTTATCATAAACGATAAGTCCTTCTGAATTTACAAGCAGAAAATGATTCGGAATGTCCATTTGATTCGAGTAGAAGCTGAACAGATTGTTCAGTTCTTTGAAATCATATTGAAGGCTCACATAACCAATCGGTTCCTGCCGGTTAAGATCGTTAATAACTCTTAATTGTGTGAAAAATCGTGAAGATCTTGTTATCTCTCCATGTTCATAAGGGGCCAGCCATTTGGAAATGCCGCGCCGGGAGTTGATTTCAGAGCCTATCCCGGATTGTTCCAGCTCATCCATCGAAATCGGATATGCATCCGATTTCGAACGGCTAAAAGCTGCTCCATCAAGTGTGTAGAGGGTTACGGTATCAAGCGGGCCATACATAAGAAATGTCTGGTTTAGTATGCTGGGCACAACGGCAATATCCCGCTCTTCCGGAAAAGTATTCAGAAAATCCTGAACTCGGCTGTTCAGCATAGACTGATCCGAGGACGCCGTAGCATCTTTGAATATGGTCGCAATGTTTCTCGAGACGGATGAATTGACCAGCTGCGACTGTTCAGTATACTTTTTCTGCAGCACGGTTTGCAGCATGACAGAACCAACGACCCCAATCACGATAATCGGGATGATGATCAGAGTAACGTAACCAAGCAGTACTTTATTGCGTATGCTCATGCCATATAACGCGCCCCTTTCGCTGCACTAAGAATCAGCCTTTCAAACTCCCGGCGGTCAAGCCATCAATAATTTTATCCTGCAAAATCACATAGACGACAACGACAGGTATAACGCTGTACATCGTAGCAGCGAATAATCCGCCATAGTTGGTGTTCAGCATATCTTTAAAAGCGGCTACGCCAACGGCAAGCGTTCGCAAGCTCTCTTTAGAAAGCAGCAGATTCGCCATGATGAACTCATTCCAATTATTCAGATAGTTTACGATAAATACAGATACGAGCGCGGGAAGACAGATCGGGAACACGATCCGGAAGAACAAGCCGAATATGTTCAACCCGTCCATAACCGCCGCTTCTTCAAGCTCCTTGGACATTGCACTCATGAATGCCTTAATGATCATGACAGAGATCGCCAGACCAAATGTGGCATACGGAAAAATCAATGATAAGTAAGTATCGTAGATCTGAAATCCGAAATAGTTCTCGAAGTTTCGCACGAATGCGTATAATGGTACCAATATCGTAGCACCAGGAACCATAATCGCCAAGAGTAACACGGTCATGATCGCCTGATTGATTCGTTTGTACGGGATGCGGACCAAGGCGTAAGCCGTCATCGCAGCCATAACGACCGTCGCTGCGCTCGCAATGATACTGACGATAAAGCTGTTGGCCAGATAAACATTTACATTCGATGTATTCCACGCATCAATATAATTCTGAATGGTAAAATTTTTGATCGGTGCAAACGGATACGAAATAATATCAACATGGCGTTTGAATGAGTTCTGGAACGCCCACAGTAAAGGATATAAGGAAATAAGTACGTAGCCCATCAACACAATATGAATCCATGGACTGTCTTTTTGCTTCCGCTCTCTTCCCGTCATCAACTTCATTCTCAGACCTCCTCCAGCTTCTTCGTTATAAAACTGGTGATGCCTGTCAGAATCACTGTGAATATAACCATGATGAAAGCAATGGTATTGGCATAACCGGATTCCAGATACTGAAAGCCCACTCGGTACATGTACGTAGCCATGACATCCGTTAACCCTGCGGGACCTCCTCCTGTCATGACCATGACAATATCGAGTGTTTTTAGAGAGCCGGCAACTTTTAGCAATACAATCACGGAAATAATCGGCTTAATCATCGGTAATGTGATGTGGATCGCCCTCTGAAAGAAGTTTGCTCCATCCACTTGTGCCGCTTCTTGAATCTCCTTGGAAATTCCATATATAGCTGCAAGCGCAAGCACGATATAGAAGCCGACGTTAGCCCAAGCATTCGCCACCAGTATGGACAAGAGGGCGGTGTGATCATCCGCAAGCCAGGCTTTGACCCAATGATCGAATCCGATCCCTCGAAGAATCAGATTAAGCAAACCGATCTCAGGATGAAACACAACGAATGACCATAACACCGCAACGACGGGTGTCGAGAGAATGGCAGGCATGAAAAATGTCGTTTTGTAGAATCCCGAGAATCGTCTTACCTCCGATATCAAAATTGCAGAACCCAATATAATAGGGAGCTGTACCAGGAGGGCAAACCCTGTAAAAGCCAGGTTATTTAACAACGATCGGTACAACTGCTCATCGGCCAAGGCTCTCTTGAAATTGTCTAATCCGTTGAACACGGGGGCCGATAGACCATCCCACTCCGAAAACGCATACATAACCGTGGACGACAGTGGATAGAGATAGAATACACTATACAATAAGAGCGTCGGAATGATAAATACTAAAAAGGCTGCAGGATTTCTGAACGTTCGATTCATTGTACTCCCCTCCGATCCTGTAATCAGCAAGGGCATCACCGCTAAGCCTTAGTGATGCCCGCTTGAATTATCAGATGATCTAATCCTTCTTATTTTCCTTCTCTTGATTCTGCTGCATGGTCTCAAGCATTTGCTGAACCGTTATTTTATTTCCTACCACCTGCTGCATTCCTGACTCCAGATCACTCTTGATCTTCGGCTGAACGAGCGCATCATATGCCGGGAAGGTTGCCATCCCTTGAGCTGCGTCGCTGATTTCTTTAATAATCGGCTTAACATCCTCCGTGTCCGTAAGTACCATGGAAGGAAAGCGGTTCGAATCAATCAACTGCCTCTTCTGCCACTTCTCCTGATAATATTCCTTGATGAACGCCTTAACCGCCTTCATCTCATTCTCATCCAGATGGGAAGAGAACGCGTAACCAGTTGAAAAGCTGGCATTAATGGTGTTATCTCCTTTCTCTCCAAAGTTCGGTACTTTGAAGAAACCAAGGTCATTGGCAACAACCGACCGATCTTCATTGGCATAAGTATTAAGCCCCCATGTTCCGTCAAAAATGATCGCGGCTTTACCGCTGGAGAATTGCGCTTGTGCTTCAGAATGTTTATAGCCGAGCGTATTCTCTGTATAGTAGCCTTTGTCCATAAGCTCCTTAACCTTCTCGAAAGCCTTGACCATTTCCGGATCGGTCCATCGGGTCTCTCCCGTTCTCAAATTCCGAAACATGTCGATTCCACCCAAAGTAGCTGCAAAGTTGGTCGGGATCATGTTGATCGACCATGCTTCCGCTGCTCCTAATGCCAAAGGTGTGTACCCTGCTGATTTCAAGGTTTCACACATCGCCAGGAATTGGTCCCATGTCGTTGGAGGAGTCAGACCCAGCTCATTAAATATCTTTTTGTTATAAAAGAATCCTTCAATATATCCGTTATCAGGAATTCCATAGATTTTACCGTCAACCGTAAACTCGGAGAAATCCTGAATTTTATCCTTGAGGCCCAATTCCTCAACAATAGGTGTAAGATCGAGCAAATGGCCGGTTTTCGCAAAACTTTCCGTATCACTGCCCCCAAAATTATAGAAAATTTTAGGCGGGCTGCCTGCGGCGAATTCTGCTTTAAGCTTGGTTGAACGATTAACGACAACATCTACCCCTTCGGTTACAATTTTCAACCCGGGTATCTGATTTTCAACTTCCTTGATCACATCATTAAGCATGGCCACTCGGGATTGATCCGCTTCATTAATGAAGGTGTGACGAAGCGACATTTCAAATTCCTTCACCGCTCCTTCGCTTCTCTCTCCGCTCGAAGCACCCTCATTCTTGGAGCCGCATCCCGTCAACAAGAGCAATGAAAGCATCAGCATCGTCATGGAACCTGCGATTAGCCTCTTCATCAATTTGCTTCCCCTCTTTCAAAGTTTATAAGATTGCCGCTTATACTAACACGGAGCAAGATTTCGAGTTATTCACTGTCTCTTCTGCGCTAACCTCGTACCCTAACTGATCGGACAAGTACATTCCTTCGCTGATCAGCATCGTATTAAGAGCAATTTTAGCGGTAGGGAGCAAAGGAACACGCCCCGCCAGAGCAGCAATCCAGTGATGCTGCGAAGAGTCATAAGCCGACTCATTCTCCCGAAGACGATGCCACCTCAGATCCATCTTGGCCAGGTCCACCGTGCTGTCCATATCGATATCACAAACCGTGCTGTGAAAACTGAATGGCTGGCTGATCTGGTCCGTTAAAGCAGATGGGAACCGAATCCCTCCCTGTGAACCGAGAATGCTTCCTCCTTCGAAGCCCCCCATATGTACCGACCAGGCTTCCATGATATCCAGCGTAATATTATGATCGAATTTCACCATGCCGACTGCAAATTCCTCAACATTAAATCCGCTGTGCTGTTTCCGGTCTTCCTCCATTTCCATCTCTTGATACACCTTACCGGAGATACGCCGGACATCAGGATTACCTAGCAAATAGAGCATTTGAGCGATATGATAAACTCCCATATCAAGCAGGGCTCCACCAGCTGCGGTTTCCTTTCGGGTAAAATATGTGGTTCCATAACCATCCACATAAGGCCGCCCCCTGCGACGAAAGCCGGTAGAACGCGCGTGGTATAGCTTCCCGAGCTTTCCGCCATCAATCAGTGTTTTAGCTGCCTTGGTTTCGGGACGATAGAGGGTGCTCATCTGGATATGCAGCATTCGCTGTTCAGAATCAGCCATGTCGCACATCGTCTTTCCATCGGCATAAGAGCCGGCAATGGGTTTTTCACAATACACATGTTTACCTGATTGCAGAGCAGCCACCGTAACCGGAGCATGAAAATTGTTGTGGAGGCATACATCAACCGCCATAATATCATCACGAGCCAACATCTCACGATAGTTCGTATATACATGAGGAATTCCAAACTGCTCCGCTACTTTGCGGGCTTCTGCTTCATTAACGTCACAGACGGCAACAATTTCAGCATCGGAAATCATCTGATACCGCTCAATGTGCATTTTACCGATCTGTCCTGTTCCGATAATGCCGATTCTAACCTTAGCTTCCATCTATCTCTCCCTCTCGCAATGGCTTGTAACCTGCATTTATACAGCGTCACTCAAAATTCGTTTTACGGCCGCAATAATCCATTCCATTTCCACATACTGATTGCCGGGTGCATTATATTCTACGCCCCAGTACCCTTCATAACCGGCTGTTAGCAAGCTCCGGATTTTCTCCACAGCAAGAGGGTCTACAGCAGTCTTCGCATCAAAATGAGTATGGAAAGTCCAAGGAGCAACCAAGTCGTCACCCTGCATTTCATCTGCTTTCCATCTGCCGATATGAAGCAAAAATCCGAATGCCTGATGATTCACGGCTTCAGCAAGCCGTTTCATCTCCCGCGGAAGCAGCGAGGCGCCCATATGATTCTCTGGACCGATCTTATAGCCCCCATCAGCCGCGCGCTTTGCATATTCTTGATATCGCGTGACCATGTATTCAAATTGCTCCTCCGTCATCGGTTCCGATTCCTTGTAGCTGCCTCCCGTATCAATCCGAACAGTCTCTGCGCCCAGTATTTCTGCGGCTTCCAGATGAACCAGCGCGTTCTCATACAGCTTTTGTCTGACTTCGGGGTCCGGGTCCCATAAATGAGCACCGTCTATCGCGAAATTGACGACGTTCATCTCTTTTTCATCAAGCGCTTCTTTGATTTTGCGAATATAACTTTTATCCGCAAGCTGATAGATTGGGGTACTACGGTCGATAAAAAATCCGTTCCACAAATCCACTGAATCCATACGGTATCTGTACTTTACCGTTTCCAAATATCCGAATACGTCCATCTTCCCTTCCATAAAGGTGTTATGGAATGAATAGCCTCCGATTGATATTTTCATATAGCATTTCCCCCTTCATATTCATTTAATAATTCATGGGTCTATATGGCAGTCCAGAAGCTGCTTCCTCGTCTGTAATGACAGTAAGCGCTGGGTGTAACTGTAATACCGAGGCCGGGATATCCTGCGTAATCGGTCCACATAATGCCTTTTCCAGCATCGCGGCTTTGTTCACTCCTTTTGCAAAAAGAAAGATCTGCCTCGAATTCATGATCGTCTTGATTCCCATGGTCACACCCGTCTTCGGAACGTCCTCTCTGGACCCGAACATCTCAGCACGGGCATGAATCGTATCCTCCCCAATCGGTACGACACGTGTCGTTGAATGAAAGGGGCTTCCCGGCTCGTTAAAACCGATATGTCCATTCGTCCCGATACCAAGCAGCATCAGATCGATGCCACCAGCCTGACCAATGTGCTGTTCAAACTCTTTACTGATTTGATGCAAATCTTTCGAAGTGGAGGCTATGGCGGAAATATTGGATTTCTTTATATTGACCCGGTCAAATAATTGGTCGTTTAATCTTGCCAGGCAGCTGGCCGGATTGTCTGCGGAAGCGCCTTCATATTCATCCAGTACAAATGCAGTCACCTGTGAAAAATCCAATCCTTCGTGACGATGCAATTCTGCCAGTTCATGATAAATGCCTTTTGTTGTCTCTCCAGTAGCGAAGCATATGCGAATATCTGCTTTTTGCTTAATAAGTTCAGCTATTTCTAAAGCGCTTCTTCGGTTAAATGCTGTCTCATCCGTTTCAACGATGTGTTTCATTTATACCGCCTCCCCATACTAAAGATGCTGCGCCTACTAGTCCAACTCTTCCAACCTCAAGCTTGGACTGCTCAATACATACCAATGCGTTTGCCGCCGGCGGAAGAGCGGTTGTTCGCAAATGGGCTTCAAGGTCATCTACGATGCTCTTATCCCGAGATACGCCTCCTCCAACAATAATCGCTTCCGGGTTCAATAGATTAACGACATTGGTCAATGAGATTTGAAGCGCTCCCAAAGCTTCGTTACGAATACGGGCTGCTAACAGGTCTCCTTGAAGTGCCTCGATAAATATTCGATCCGTCTGTAAACGAGAAGCATATTGATTCAGCGTAGATTGCGGATATGAGCTCAGCAGGTCCATGGCACGGAGTATCATTCCCCCACCTGATGCCATGGTCTCCATACAACCAATCCTTCCGCAGCTGCAGCGCGGCCCGACCGTATTGACTGACATATGCCCAAGCTCTCCTGCATAATTCGCTGCTCCGCGAACCAAGCGGCCATCCGATACAATCCCCATCGATATTCCGGTACCCAAATTCAGATATATAAAATGTTTGAATTCTTGTCCCGCTCCATACAGCAGCTCTGCCCGTGTAGCACAGCGTACATCATTATCCAGAGTGACTGGCAGTCCATATCGCTTCTCCATCTTCTCTGATAGATGTATCGGTTCATGAATAGGAATGTTGATCGCATGCTTCCATACTCCGGCTTCAGGATCAATATGACCAACAAGTCCGATGCCAATTCCTTCAGCAGGTGGTCCATCCCCGAATAATTGCAAGAAGTGATCAATCGCTTCATCAATTGAACGCAGTGCAGATAACTGCGAGGTTCGATCCATCGAATACTGCCGCGATTCCAGGACATGCCCATCTTCGGTAACATAGCCGACTAGGATCTTGGTACCGCCGACATCGACACCGATCGCAACCTTTTGATCTTTGGAGCATTGCCCTCGCGCTGAAGTTATCATCATTTCACTTCAACTGCCCTGCCGGTTCTGGCTGATTCATACATGGCTTCCACTACGGCTAAAGCTCTTAATCCATCCTCTAAGGTGCTGGAAGGTGTATCAATTCCACGTACACAATCGATAAAATGCTTAACCTCAAACGCATGCCCCTGTTGTATGACATCCTTGGGTGCAGGGAAACTCCAGCCTTTTGTAGGAACGACATGCGGCTTGAGGCTTGCTTCCTCTTCATATGATTTGCCGTATCCATTATTACTGAAAATTCGCAATCCCCCCGCTTCATGCGTGGTGCTTACATATGCTGTCCCTTGATCACCAAACACTTCGAGTCGTACATCCATGCCGCCGGATATGGCCCAGCTAATCACAACTTCGGCCAGTCCACCATTTTCAAAACGAAGTACAGCAATCGCGGTGTCTTCTGCCCCATTCTTGCAATAATCCTTCCATTTGAGAACTTCCGTCTCCGCATAAACCCGTTTAATCTTGGAGCCCATAATCCATTCCAATGTATTTACGCCGTGAATTCCCATATCAATAGCTGCCCCACCTCCTGTCAGGTTAGCATCCCAGAACCAGGGACTGTGAAAGGGACCATTATGGATCTCGTTCGACCGAAGCATTAACACCTTACCGAATGCTCCCTGATCCACAAGCTCTTTGGTCCGCATGAGTGCCGGCTTAAAGCGCATGTTCTCGGCGTATACAGCGACGATTCCTTTTTCCTTAGCTTTCCTGACGATTTCCTCTGCTTCTTTAGTATTACAAGCCAGCGGCTTCTCGATCAGAAACGGCTTATTGGCTTCGATGCAAGCCATCGCCATCGCGTAGTGGAGGTAATTAGGAACGGTAATATCCACACAATCGATATCCGGATCATGAATTAATTCCAGCCACTGATCCGTCCATCGTTCCACGCCGAACTGTTCTGCCGTCGCTTTAGCTTTTTCAGCTGTCCGAGATGCAAACATACCGATTTCGATATTAAACATTTGATACCCTTCGGCATGTGCTTTACCCATAAATCCAGTCCCAATAATACCTACCTTTACTCCTTTGTCCGCCATTTCACTCCTCCGTTCGTTTGAAAGATCATGATTTCTGCGTATACATGTGACGGTAACTGTTCACATTTCTATCATAATTCATCACTTGAATGGGATTGCAGGTGTACTTTTCTTCGATAGGGGGGTAACATCCTTCGATTTTTTTGTTCAACAAGCGTGACAAGTCATTAGCAGCACCCATAGCTGGGCAAATAGCCAGAATGTTTTTTTAAAAGGCAAATACAAAAAGCCCCCTCTGACCAACGAATTGATCAGAGGAGGGCACTGCCAAATTATAAGGAAGTAAATATGAATATTGCTGCTAATGAATTCCTTGTAAAAATTGATAGAAGGTTTTTTTAGGTACAATGAACGAATGATCCCGCGCAGATCAGTATGCGCATAAAGGGAACGACTGAATCCACTTTGAGCTACGCAGTTATCAAGTCTTCTTTAATCACCGCCGCCGCCACCGCCACCGTCACCACCACCATCACCGCCACTGTCACTGCTGTCTCCGAAGAATCCGCCGTCTCCATCGCCGCTATCTCCGCCGCTGCTCCAAGTAGATGAATTGCGCGTGATTCCTTTCCATGATTGATTGAAGACATAATCCAAGGCGGTAATCGAAGCCGGGTCCCATAACGGTAGAGTCGATATTCGGTCATGATCCGGCTGTTTATTCCTTACCCTGATCACGAACCGCCGCCCAATTCCAAGCAGAATCGCAGTCTCGATCATTCGTTCGAGAGCTTCAGGCTCGCGGCTTCCATAATCCCCGCCTCTAGCCAGCATCCTGCGATATCGCTTCACAGCGCTTCGTTTAGCTGCCGAGCTTCGATTTAATACTTTTCCTGGCATAAGACCGACCATAACCATAGACAGCAGAACGAAATTCAAGTATGTATCTACAACTGGAGCGTATTGGATTTGAGCAGCCGCGATGAAGCATACGACCAAGAATCCAATGATGTATTTTTTCTTACGCCAACGAATCGAGGCTAATGTCGCGCTTCCTCCCACGATGAGAAATAATAATCCTACCCATCCCCAAGCTGTGACATCCGCGATATACAGATAGACCAGCATGGCTAGATGCAGGAGTGCAAGCACAGGAAAGATTTCTTTTCTTGGTGCATACACTCCTGCCTTGATCGTTTGGCGATTCTCATCTTCCACAAGCTCCCGCCACCGAATGAACCCTCTCTGCAAGCCCCTCAAACGATTCATATACATATCCTCGGAAATTTTCTGCTTGCGTTCTGTTTTTGTGGGTCCGGATAGGCTATCCAGTTTTAGAATACCTGTTCCCCGGAACAGCCAATTCAACAGGTAGCGCTCTGACTTCGCTAAGCCGGAACGCTTGCCGATAAATGTGAACTGAGGACCCTGTTTCGGGGCTTTGGCATCTTCCTGAAACCGCGTCCCCAACAGCTCAATAGAGGTATCGAGCATGCCTTTGCGACGCAGCTTAAACAAATCAGCAAGCACGTCAACACGTCGAAGCGCACCTTTGCGATAAAGATAGACCAGACTGCCGGGATCCATATCCTCGATCTCTTCGAAGGATATTCGCTTCCCGCCAAACCAGGCTGCAAGCCTGCGAAGGGATAGTGCATAATACACAACACCCGCCACTGCAACATAAGTAAGCCAGCGGATCAGCTGAATTCCTGCTTCCATAAGTCGTTCCCGCTCCGCAAATTTCTGCGAAAGCGCCGTCTCTCGTTTCAGCTGTTGTGAGAGAAGAGTTGAAGACGCTGTGGTTTCAAGATCCGAAAGTGCCTCTGTAGGAACATATGCTTTTAATCTCGCATGGTCCCCACTCGGAAGCAGCTTGTTCTCGTATCGTAATAATTCATTCGTATTCTCCGTAACGGCGCCGCCGGATCGGTCGTACACATAAGCGATAACAGGTTCTTGTATAGACTGTCTCATACGCAGACTTACCGATACGTTATGATGGTCTTTGTCGTTATCCTTCAGGATGGTCCAATCCAGTTCCCCTCGATCATCGTATTTTACGGCCTCCTTATCGAGCCTATAGCGATAATACACCTGTCTGGTTTCATCCTTTGCCAGTACCTTGATATAGTAGGAGCCGCTCTTTTCTCTTAGCGAGGCAGGGTAGCGCTCTAATTGGATGTATCCGAAATTGCCAAGCTTCCGATCACTGGGCGGAACATACGCTTCAAAAAATTCAATATTCGCATCCCCGAAATTATCCATGGGTCGCGTAATCCACTCGTATTCACCACTCACTGTATAAGTATACAGTTCCTCAACATAGAGGTCCCCGTCCGGCAGCAGTTCCGCTATAATATCCACTTTATCAACCGTCAATGTGTTGCTTCCGCCGCAGCTGGAGAGAATAATGGCAGCCATAAATGCCGTGACAAGCAGCATAACAGGTCTCAAACCCTTATTCATGATGTTACCCTCCCATTTCCTAAAAAGCCAATTATAGCATATTCGGGAAGAACGTCTAGCCATTTCAGAAGCGTGGCTTCAAAGTTGATAGGTTGCTTCTTCATGCTCCATACCCCCATCATACTAACAATGAATCATATACATGATTTCGCCCCTAACAAGAACAGTCGTTTCTTTCTGTGCAAATTCATGGGATATCCTTAGACAACTTAAAACTTCCTGACACAGCCGTGCGGCATGATCCCCAAGGGCGTACTTTTTACCAGTTGCATAACGAACGTACGTTCGTTATATAATAATTAAGAAATATATGATGAACGACAAGGAGGCATGAGCGAATGACATCTGCGTCTCCGATCCAAACAGAGGAAGAATTGCTGTCCGTGAAGGATTGTGTTCTTCTGCCGATTTTGCTGGATGTGCTGGAACGGGATATTCGCAGCATGAAGCATGCGGGGGTAAGCGATTATTATGTGTTTCATCTACAGACGGTACAGCAAATAACATTTGCCAAGCTTGCCGAGCTCAAACGAAGCTGCCGTGCACGCGGCATCGCCATTCTGGAAACTCGGCGCCAGAAGCACTCCATTCTCATCCACTATCGCTGCCGTAGTTACCAGCATGACATGGAGCTCATGTGGGATTATGTGAGAGCCGATATCCAGATCCGTTTAGCCGAAATGTTACAGGTTCAGCTTTGAATAGACGAGGTTCTGCATACATGCAAAAAATCACCAAGGTATTCAGAAAGATGCGATAAATCTAGCTCAAACTCACATCCTGCGCTAATACTCTGAGCGTTTCAAGCGGATCAGCCCTAGAATGCTCTAAAACCACCCATCGTACCCACAGAGAGCAGTATGCAAACCGGCTGGCATAATTGAATTTTTCACCACAAAAAAATCCCCAGCAGGGTCTACTCGGACCATGCTGGGGATTTTACACTTACGATTAATGCGGGACAAAGACAAGCTGGAGTACAAACAGCACCGCAAAGATATACATCAACGGATGAACCGCCTTCCAGTTACCCTTCACAATTTTCATGAGCGGGTAGGAAATAAAGCCGAGTGCGATCCCTGTCGCAATACTGGACGTGAGCGGCATGGTCAAAATCACGAGAAACGCAGGGAACGCCTCATCGAAGTCATTCCATTGGATATGACGAACATTGCTCAGCATAAGGCACCCCACTACGATCAAGGAAGGTGCCGTGATGGCAGACAGTCCGGCAACCGCACCGATCAGCGGGCTGAAGAAGGCAGCAACCACGAACAGCCCGGCAACGACAACCGATGTCAAGCCTGTCCGGCCTCCGGCACCGACACCAGCCGCGGATTCTACATATGCAGTAGTCGGGCTTGTCCCGACCATGGCTCCAGCCACTGTTGCAACTGAATCGGACAGCATGGCCCGCTCCGCGCGGGGTAGCTTGTTATCCTTCATCAGCCCTGCCTGCTCAGCCACGCCAACGACTGTACCCGTCGTATCGAAGAGTGTCACCAGCAGGAACGAGAACACAACAGCATAGAGACTATGGCCGATCACATCGGAGGCTGCTGTAATCGGATTCCATACCAGAATGCCTTCAGGTAGCGTCGGAACCGACATAACTCCGTTTGAAAAGGACAGCATGTCGGCAAAGTATGCGATAATTCCGGTAATGATCATGCCGATGAACAAGGCACCTTTCACATCGCGGGATAGGAGGACAAGCGTAACAGCCAGACCCACTAATGCAAGCACAGCCGATGGCTGGTGAAGATCGCCGAGCGCTACCAGATTATCAGGATGTGCTGTGATAATACCGCTCATCCGCAGACCGATAAAAGCAATAAACAGGCCGATTCCCACGGTGATTGCATGCTTCAGATTCGCTGGAATCATCTCGATCAGCCTTCGCCGCAGCGAAGTCATCGATAACACCAGAAACAGAATGCCCGCTATAAAGACAGCCGAAAAGGCTTCAATGTACCCGAGCCCCTCATGACCTTGTACAACAGAATAAGTGAAGTAGGCGTTCAAGCCCATCCCCGGCGCTACCGCGATCGGGTAACGAGCTACGAGCCCCATCAGAAGCGTACCAATTACAGCGGCAATGATTGTGGCCGTAAAGCTCTGCTCAAAAGGCACGCCCGCTTGTGATAGAATAAGCGGATTCACGACAGTTACATAAGCCATCGTAAAAAATGTCGTGGTCCCGGCAACAACTTCAGTTTTGACTGAAGTACCGTTAGCTTTTAAATCAAACACGAATAATCCTCCAATCCAATTGCTTGGCTCAGCGTTTAACGCTGAACCTTTTGGTAAGTTGTGCAATATTTGATATACTCAAACACAAATAATCTGTAAACCTTCAATGGACCATTCTTGCTTGAACCAGTACATCATTATGAAGCAGATGAACGATTCAACAAATGACATCATAACAATATCAACACAGGAGGCGTAAACCATGTGCGGACGTTTTACACTTACGGTTACTTGGGAAGAGCTCATGACTAGGTATTTGATCGACCCCGAGTCAGTCTCTCCGTTTCACATCCCTCGTTACAATATCGCACCTACCCAGATGGTAACAGCGGTTATCCATGATGGGAGCACGAACCGGATCGGGCAGCTCCAATGGGGGCTTGTCCCATCCTGGGCCAAGGATTCTTCCGCGGGAGCCAAGATGATTAATGCCCGCAGTGAAACACTGGAAGACAAGCCTGCCTTTAGGATACCCTTTTATCGAAAAAGATGCCTCATTCCTGCCGACGGTTTTTACGAATGGCAAAAAAACGGCACTAGCAAGCAGCCCTTTCGCATTGGTTTGATAAGTGGCGAAATATTCAGCATGGCAGGTCTGTATGACACGTGGATCACGCCAAGCGGCGAGAAGATCAGCACCTGCACTATTATTACCACGGAGCCCAATGCACTCATGGCGCCTATTCATAACCGGATGCCGGTTATTCTAAGACCCGCTGATGAAGCGCTCTGGCTTGAACGGCAGACGTCTTCGGGTTCCCATCAGAGCAGTTCTTCCCATCTGCAATCCCTTAAGGAGCTGCTGAAGCCTTACCCAGTAGAAGACATGCAGGCGGTGCCCGTGAGTACAATCGTAAATTCCGTTAAACATGACACAGAAGATTGCATCCGCTCCATTACAAGCAATAATTAAAGCTTTCGCATCCATATAAAAAGCCCCTGCTCACAAGGAAAAACGCTCCGGAGAGGGGCTTCTTCTATGCTTGTATTCCATCTAGCTGTCATCCCATGTTAACGGAACATTCCCCACAGCTTGATCAAATGAAAGGTATTGTTCGGATCAATACGCTGTGCCAGCACGAATTGAACCATCTGCTGCTCCTGGGTGGAGCTCAGCTTCTCATTCAGTATGCCACTCGCCGTTCGGATCAACTGGTGCACTTTTGTGCTGTTTTGAAGATCCGCTTTGGTCAACCCCTGAGTCAGCCCCTTGATTCTATCCTTGATTACCGGATTTTTCATTTTTAGCTTGATGCGCTCCACAAGCTGCGGACTAATTCCGTATTGCTGATAACCCAATTCTAAAGCACCTCCAGTCATAATGGCTCCTGCCCTTTTTGAGTATATGACGAAGGTCTGTCCATTGTGCTAACCATTTACTTGGTCGGCCTTAATCCATTATATCGCCCTGGAATATCTTCTCCTGCTGCAAATAATCACGCAGCGGTTGATACTCCGGCGATGTCCAGAAGGAGCTGTCGCTGACTAGAGCTGCAGCATCGCCTCTGGCCTCTTCCACTACTTTGAAGTCGGCGACCATATCGGCCAGCCGAAACTCTGGCAGGCCGCTCTGCTTCGTGCCGAAGAAGTCGCCAGGTCCCCGCAGTTCCAAATCCCGCCGTGACACCTCAAAACCATCCTCAGTATCCGTCATGACCTGCATCCGCTCCTGGCCTACCTCCGATTTTGGATCGGCTACGAGCACACAATAGGAAGCGTGCTGTCCCCGGCCTACCCGGCCTCGCAGCTGGTGCAGCTGCGAGAGACCAAAACGGTCGGCGTCCATAATTATCATCAAAGTTGCATTCGGCACGTCTACACCGACCTCAACAACCGTGGTGGATATCAGCAGCTGAACTTCATTATTATAAAATTTCCGCATCACTTCATCCTTCTCGGCAGGCGTCATACGGCCGTGCAGGAGCCCGACAGCATACTTAGGAAAAGCCTGCTGCATTTGGACATGCAGATCAATGGCATTCTGTACATCTAATTTATCCGACTCTTCAATCAATGGAGCGATCAGATATGCCTGCCGCCCCTGATCCACTTCCCGAGATATAAACCCAAGCACACGGTCCATAAGCTCATGTTTAACCCAATAGGTCGTAATGGGAATGCGCCCTTTAGGACGCTCCGACAGCGTAGATACGTCCATATCACCGAAAGCGGTAATGGCGAGCGTCCGTGGGATCGGCGTTGCTGTCATCGTGAGCACGTCCGGGTTATAGCCCTTGCGTCGGAGTACGCTCCGCTGATTCACACCGAAGCGGTGCTGTTCATCCGTCACGACCAGCCCCAGCTCCCTGAAGTACACATCATCCTGAATCAGGGCATGGGTGCCGACGACTACGTCCGTCAGTCCCATCTGTAAGGAAGCCAGCAGTTCTTTTCTCCTCTTTCCTGTTACACTCCCTGTCAAGAGCCCAACTGTAATGCCGAAGGGCTCAAACAGCTTCTGCAAGGAACGCATATGCTGCTCTGCAAGAATTTCTGTCGGCACCATCAGTGCCCCCTGAAATCCCGACCGCACGGTTGTAAACAGAGCTATGGCGGCAACAATCGTTTTCCCCGAACCGACATCACCCTGGAGCAAACGATTCATGCAGTAAGGAGAACGCATATCATGCAAGATCTCAAGCTCTACTCGCTTCTGCGCATCGGTTAACTCAAACGGAAAGCTGCGCACAAACTCCCGGATCGTTGTATTATCCGCTGTATGGACAACACCGTCCATCCGCCCCCGGTTCAGTGCCCTAAATGCCTGCATTTTCAGTTGGAACAAGAATAGCTCCTCATATACCATTCGGCGCCGTCCTTCTTGACCCTCTCTGGAATCGACAGGCTGGTGGATCGTCATGATTGCTGCCTTTCGTGGCATCAGATCATACTTCCGTAAGAGGGATTGCGGAAGTATTTCCGGGATCATCTCCCCGTATTGTTCCAGTGCTTGTCCCATCGTTTTTCGAATCCAGGATTGCGTAATCTTTCCGCCGATGGAATACACCGGCTGCAGTGTACCGCTGCGAAAGGCTCCCTTATCCGGGAATTCGGATTCGGACACCGTAAGCTGCATTCTGCGCTGATCCCACTTGCCTGTCAGCACGATCTCCCGGCCAGCTGTAAGCTGGTCTTTAAGAAAATGCCGGTTAAACCAGGTTGCAGTGAACATCCAAGTTTCCGCCAGCATTTTGCAGGTTAAGCGGGATTTGCGCCCATAACGCTGCAGTACAGGGACACTGGCGATCTTGGCTTGAATGGTGATTCTGTCCCCATCCTTGACTTCGCTTAAGGAACGAAGCCGGTAATCCTCATATCGGAAGGGGTAATATTCCAAAAGATCCTTGACCGTAGAGACGCCAAAGGCGTGAAGCTCCCCCTCTTTCAGGGCGCTCACGCCGTTGATCTGTCTGACGGATATTTGATCGAGTTTGAGACTCATATCATCTACCTCACTTAAGCAGGCCATATATATGCTGCAATGGTTCCCGGTCCCACATGTGTACCGATAACCGGACCGATCTCGGAGTACACTGTCTCCTCGATCGTAAACACAGCGGACAGCTGCTGCAGAAAATCCTCAACCTGAGCAGGATCGGCTGTATGACCCACAGCTACTTTAATTTTATTCACACCGGACAAGTCCTGTCGAAACAGCTCTATCATTTTGGCTGTCGCTTTCTTGCGACCCCGGACCTTATCTACCGGAAATATGATTCCTTCATCGTCAATGGACAGGATCGGCTTAATGTTTAACAGCGTACCCAGCGCAGCCGAAGCCTTGCCGATCCGGCCGCCTTTTTGCAAATATTCCAGCGTATCAACCAGGAAGTACAAGCGACGCTTGGAACGCAGCTCCTCTAGTGACGAGATAATATCGGAGGAAGCGGCTCCTTCCTGTGCCAGCTTGGCTGCATGGACAACGAACAGCCCGAAACCGTAGGAAGCTGACTTGGAGTCCCATACGGTAATATCCGCTTCGCCTTCGATAAGAGAGGTGGCTAGCAGTGCGGACTGATATGTCCCGCTCATCCCTGATGAGATGTGAATGGACACAATGGAGCATCCTGGATGCTGCTGCAGAATGGTCTCATACACAGCTACAAAATCTGCAGGTGAAGGCTGGGACGTTGTCGGAAGCTGGGGTGATTGCACCAGCTTCTTATAGAACTCTCCCGGAGTGATTTCGACTCCGTCCAAATACGTATCTTCCCCAAACATAAGTCTCAGCGGCACAATATGAATGTTGTGTTGCTTCACCAGGTCTGCCGGAATATCCGCTGTGCTGTCTGTCACAATAACGGTCTTATTCACCGGAACTCCTCCTAATAAACGAACCCTAGTTAATATGCAAGCATTATACAAATACTTTCACAGTACTTAGATCACCTATACCGGAAGTCCACTCTATATCTAGATCAAGCTTCAACAGAGAACAAATAGGAATAAATCGGCTGACCTCCGTAGTGCACTTCAACCTCAGCATTAGGGTATTGCTCGCCAAGCCACTCCGTAAGGGCTTTGGTTGAATCTTCGGTTGCATCCGCTCCGGTAAGCAGTGTCACGATTTCATCGCCGGACTCCAGCATTTTACCGAGCAGATCTTGTGAAGTCGTGATCAGATCCGCATTCGCTGCAACAATATTGGAGTTCCGAATGCCAATGAACTGACCAGCCTTGATCTCCAGATCATCAATCGTTGTATCGCGGACAGCGTAGGTCACCTGACCCGATTGAACACGCGTGATAGCATCCAGCATGTTGTCGGTATTCACGTCCGTGCTCTCGTCTTCCTGGAACGCAAACGCCGCTGCGATCCCTTGAGGAATCGTCTTGCTCGGAATGACCATTACACTGCGTTCACCCTCGAGCAGCTCTCTAGCTTGCTGGGCAGCCAGCACAATGTTGGAGTTATTCGGCAAAATGTATATCTGCTGGGCCGAGATTGAAGAGATTGCGTTAACAAAGTCCTCGGTGCTCGGATTCATCGTCTGACCTCCGGAGAGAACGACATCGACGCCCAGGCTTTTGAATATATCAGAAATTCCTTCCCCCGACGATACCGCGATAAAGCCGTATGCGGCGATTTCGTCTGCCGGAGGAACAGCTGGTGCTTCCGGTGTCACGGTCTCTGCCGGGATATCCGCAAACAACTCAGGCATCGGAGCGATATCCATTCCGGTTGTAAGCAGATCGCGGTGCTGCTCACGCATATTCAAGATATGAATTTGCGTAATCTCTCCATACAACAAGGCCAAGTTCAATACTTCGCCTGGAGCCTTGGAGTGAACATGCACCTTGATGGTCTCATCGTCCGAAATGACGATGATGGAATCACCATTTACTGCAAGCGCTTTCCGGAACTTATCTTCATCAAAATCCGTACCGGCTCCCCCACCAAGCTGCCTGTTGATAAAGAATTCCATATCATATAAGAATTCGATGTCTTCCGTAGACAGTCTGGATTGAGCAGACGCCGGAGCTTGAACCGCTGAGAAGTCAGGGACGGTATGGGAGGCAACGGCTGTAGTGCTAGGTTCGGCTTGTCCTTCCACAACCGTAATCGATCCGGACGGAGCATCTGTTCTTAATGCCTGCAAGAAACCTTCATAAATATATACCAATCCTTGACCACCGGAGTCTACGACACCAACCTGCTTGAGGACTGGAAGCATATCCGGTGTTTGGGACAGCGTCTCCTTCGCTTTGGCTAATACCTGTTCCATCAGCTCTACGATATCGTTGCTGCGTCGGGAATAATAAACAGCATGCTTGGCCGCTTCTTTGGCCACAGTAAGAATTGTACCCTCCACAGGTTTGACGACAGCTTTATAAGCAGCTTCCACGCCCGTCTGCAAGGCTGCGGCAAATTGATGTGAATTAAGTTCTGTATAAGGTGCCGCATATCGGCTAAAACCACGAAACAACTGGGATAGAATAACCCCGGAGTTCCCTCTGGCTCCCATTAGAAGTCCTTTGGACAGCACACCTGCACTGTGCCCGATCGACTCCGTAAACTTATTCTTCAGTTCTGCCACTCCTGCAGTCATCGTCAAATTCATGTTAGTCCCCGTGTCGCCGTCCGGCACCGGGAATACATTAAGGGAATTGACGTGTTCTGCATGCTTCTGCAGCTGCTCCGCTCCGGCTAGAACCATAGCGGTAAATTCTGTTCCATTCAAAGAACGCTTACTCAATGAGAATTCCCCTTCCTGGCTTGATACCCATAACACTTCTTGTTACACATAATTATATATTTATTTTCATAGCTAGTAGCTGACGAAATGCCCAAACGATAAACAATAGATTTGCCATGATGAAATGGATCATGCATGATGATGGGCTATCCTCTCGTCTACTGCGCTTTTCGGCCGTTCCCAAAGCACATTGAGAGCCATGCCGACAAGCCCTCAATATATTTCTATGGAAATATTATGGACTAATCAACATTGTACTATAAGAAGAAAGAGAAATAAATGTTTTTAGGACAGTTGACGGAGCAATTTTTACTGTGATATTATATTTAAGTATTGTTTCATGCAGGGTTAGGAACAAGGAGGTGTAATGAATGGCTCGCAAATGTTATGTAACTGGCAAGAAACCAAGCACTGGAAACCATGTTTCCCACGCTAATAACCACAACAAACGTTCTTGGGGTGTCAACGTTCAGAAGGTTCGCATTTTGGTGGATGGCAAGCCAAAACGTGTATACGTAAGCACTCGCGCTTTGAAATCCGGTAAAGTGACACGCGCATAATTATCACGTGTTATATGAAGAAAAACTTCTTAATCTCCAGCACCATTTATGGGCTATCCGGGACAAGGAAGTTTTTCTTGCGTTTAGATACATATTCTTCTCCTAAACAAAAAGCACCCTGAGCGGATTACAGGTGCTTTTTTTATTTAGATATAAGAAAAATGAAAGGGCAGCACTTTTCGCTTTCTTATATCGCAAGAAAAACTTCCGGACGAGCACGGTCTATCTTCGATAAGTACGCCCTTAGCCACTATTCCAGTGATCTAAGAAAACCAGAGGCCAAGCGTGCCGGGGCTTTCTTAAACCGCAAGAAAAACTTCCACGCAATGGATGTGGTATGTCCTCCATGCATCGATCGGATTATTCTTGCCTCTTCCCCTAGAACCAGCAAGGCGGAGCGAGTCCCAGGCGGAGGTTTTGTTACGCCGGGACAAGCTGTCAGCTCTTGTGAAACGTATTTAGGATCGCCTTCACAAAACCTCCCAAAAATTTCGGCAGCTTGAACGTATAGAATTTCATGTCTCACCCTCCCCATCATTCTCATGCCTTCCTAGAATATGTTATGCACCAAGCCCTTAGATGTGAACACAGACAAAAAAGGCTACATGAGAACCCAGCTCATGTAACCATATTTATGCGGGAAATTCCCCGCCTATGCATCATCTCGTGCTTACGTTCTGGTCAAGATGTTACGCTGTCACGGATTTTGGTAATGGCTGCCGCCCGATCCGGCTTGCCGAATACGGCGCTTCCCGCAACCAGGACATCCGCTCCTGCTGCCGTCACAAGGGGAGCTGTCTCAGCGGTAATGCCGCCATCTACTTCAATATGGACATTCGAAAGGTCCTGCTCCTTAATCCATTCGCGCAGCTGCGAGACTTTGTTTACGGTCCGTTCGATAAAGGCCTGTCCGCCAAATCCCGGATTCACCGTCATGACGAGCACCAAATCCAAGTCAGGCAGCACTTCCTGCAGGACGTTGGCTGGTGTAGCCGGATTGATCGCAACGCCGGCCTTCACACCATGCTCTTTGATCAGATGGATAACGCGGTGAAGATGTGGGCAGGTCTCGGCATGAACGGTGATGTAATCCGCTCCTGCCTTAGCGAAGTCCGCAATATACAGTTCTGGTTGTTCAATCATCAAATGCACGTCAAGCGTCAGAGTCGTGTGCGGTCTGATCGCCTGGACGATCGGTGGTCCAAGCGTAATATTCGGTACGAAGTGCCCGTCCATGACGTCCACATGTATCCAATCAGCTCCCGCAGCCTCCACTTCCCTAATCTCTTCTCCCAGCTTCGCAAAGTCAGCCGACAATATGGATGGCGCAATTTTTATCATTATTCAGTACCTCCGCTTCTTGTCTTTCATCTCGGTGTAAAACCCCACGTAATGCTCATACCGGCTCGGCAGTATGATTCCTTCTTCTTTGGCTTGGATCACCCGACAACCCGGCTCCTGTAGATGGCTGCAGCCTCTGAATTTACATTCAGCAGCATAAGGAGCGAACTCCCTGAAACAGGGCGATAATTCCTCGACACCCAGCTCCAGAAAATCCAACTGGCTAAAGCCTGGTGTATCCGCCACATATCCCCCATTATCCAGCTCTATCAGCTCCACATGGCGTGTCGTATGCCGACCGCGGCCTAGACGTAAGCTGATTTCACTGGTATCAAGTGAAAGACCCGGCATTAAAGCATTCAGCAGGGAAGACTTCCCGACCCCGGATTGACCGGAGAACACGCTGATTCGACCAGCCAGATGATCCTTCACCTGCTGGGTACCGATACCCTGCAGAGAGCTGGTGATCAGCACTTTGTAACCAATCTTCTCGTATTGGCGTTTCACCTGCTCCAGCAAATCGTCTGAGGCGTTCGCAAGATCCTGCTTCGTCAGACAGATCAAAGCTTCAAGACCAGCATGCTCAATATGTACGAGAAACTTGTCCAGCAAATGCAGGCTTAAATCCGGCTCTTTGACCGAAAAGAGCAGCACCGCCAGGTCGACATTGGCGACAGGGGGACGTATTAATTGGGAAGACCGTGGAAGAATTTCGTCCACGGTCCCTTCCCCATTCTCCGTCAATGAGTACATCACGCGATCTCCAACGAGAGGAGAGATGCCTTTCTTCTTAAATATGCCGCGGGCTCTGCATTGAACCGAAGGGTCCTCCCCGGATATAATGTTGCCGTCGTACAGTGGTTTGACATAGTAATATCCGCTTAGCGCCTTCACGATCAGTCCCTCTAGCATAGAATAGGCCTCACCTTTCTTGTTTTAGATTTAGTGGTCTCAGGAATTCTTCTAATCGTTATCCTTGTCTTTGCCATGGCCCTTGCCATTTCCGTTATTTCCATTATTCCCGTGATTCCAATTGTAGGCAGCATCATCTTCCTCATTGAAATCCTCTTCTCCGTTGCCTTCGTCCGGATTGATATCGACAGGCACATCTGGTTCAACAGGCGGCTGTTCAAACGTTGGCTGCGGCACAGTACCGTTCTTGACGTCGGTGTAACTCACGCTGTACGTGTCCACTTGTCGGCCGTCACGGAATATCATGACCGTTGCATGCTTCTCTGGAGCAAGCGTCAGCTTGACGGGCACCATTTCGGAATTCGTGATGGTTTTGTTCACAGCTTCCTGGTTATCTCCCAGTGCATCGGAGAAGACCACCCGAATCTTGCTCTCCTGCCCTTCCACGCTTGGTGATACAGGCACGCTGTAGTTATATTCAAGAGCATCCGCAGGATAGCCGGAGCTAACGAACAAGGTAATCACGGCATTAGGCTCTACAGCTTGGTTAGGATCATGAGGCCATTGTTCCATGACTTCCCCCTTCTTCACTTCGAAGCTGGATTTCTCCTTTATTGGTCCAACCTTAAGGCCGACAGATTCAATCAGGGCAACTGCCTTGTCTTTGTCCATACCGATCAGGCTCGGCATATTGATTGTTTCCTTGCCTTTGCTGATCGTGACCCGGACTTCTACCTGGTTTGGATCAATAGGGGATTCCGCAGAAGGACTCTGATCAAAGATCTGCCCCACAGGCACGTCATCATTGTTCACGGTTGACTGCTTGATGGCTTTTTCGTTAACCCCAAGGTCTGTCAATATAGCAACAGCTTCCTTAAATGTCTTACCATTCAAATCTGGCATCTTTTCAAGCGGCTTCTCGTCCCCGACCGACAATTGAACAGGTGAACCCTTCTTCAGCATGGAATCGGGATCCTTGCTCTGCGCGTACACAATGCCCGGTTCTACTTCGGGTTTGTATTTCCGAATGACTTCCTCATCCACTGTCAAGCCGCTGTCTTCCAGCTCACGAATCGCTTGCTCTTCCGTCATGCCAACAACTTGAGGAACCTTAACCTCCGGAACCTCCAGCATCTTATTGACATACATGACGACACCAACCATGATGCCCAGAAACAGAAGCACCGAAACGATGATGATCGTCGGCTTAACCCATTTTTTCTTCGGTTTACCGGTGTGCTTTTCCACAAGCTCCTCCTCTTCCGAATCATCCTCCTGGTCTATATGATGCTGACTGCTGCGCTGCATTGTTTTGAGCGCCGGCATGACCAAGGTAGAATCGGCATCGTCCTCAAACTCCATCTTCGGTTCGTTGAGTCGCATCGGAAGCAGGCAGGTTTCCAGATCATCCATCATTTCTTCCGCAGATTGATAACGCTCCTCCGGATTTTTGCGCATGGACTTCAGGATGATGTTCTCCACACTTTGAGGAATGAGCGGATTCACTTCCCTAGGCTCGTCAAATTCCTCCTGGAGATGCTTCAGAGCTACACTAATTGGACTCTCGCCCAAAAATGGAAGACGGGCTGTAAGCATTTGATACAGCACAATACCAAGTGAGTATAAGTCCGATTTCTCGCCCGTAACGACGCCTTTGGCATGCTCTGGCGAGAAATAATGCACTGAGCCCACAACGGAGCCTGTCTGCGTGATCGTTGTCGACGTGACCGCTCTGGCGATGCCGAAGTCGGTTACTTTAACTCTGCCATTACGACCAATCAGAATATTATGCGGTTTAATGTCCCGATGAATAATTTGGTTATGATGGGCGTGTCCCAGCGCATCGCAAATCTGGATTGCAATTCGTACCGCTTCTTCCACTTGCAGCGGCGCACGTTCTTTAATGATTTCATTCAGATTCTGGCCTTCAATATATTCCATGACAATGTAGTGTACATCTTCCTCTTGGCCTACATCATAGATGCTGACCACATTGGAATGCGATAACGAAGCCGCTGATTGCGCCTCACGCCTGAAACGGCGAATAAATTCCTCGTCGTGTACAAATTGCTGACGCAGCACTTTGATTGCTACATTCCGGTTCAGCAAAATATCCTGAGCCTTGTAGACAAGCGCCATGCCGCCCCCGCCAATGCGTTCAATTATTTTATACCGACCAGCCAATTCATGTCCGATCATGAATCCCACCCCTTTATACGTTGCCCGACAACCTCTTCTTGATGTTCAAACATGGCGACCGTGATGTTGTCCTCACCGCCAGCGAGAAGTGCCAGTTGAAGCAGGCGATCCGCTCTATCTTCCAGAGGAAGGTCAAGTGAACCGGATATCTGTCCGATCAGCTCACGGCTGACCCGATTACTCAGCCCGTCGCTGCATAGCAACAAGACTTCGCCTTCTCCGATCGTGACCGGTGTAAGCTCAACCGTCACATCTACATCTGTACCAAGCGCCCGGCTTAAAACATTTTTCCGGGGATGGGTCTCCAGTTGATCTTCTGTAATCTGACCACTCTTAAAAAGCTCATTAACCAATGTGTGATCATCTGTGAGACGAATCACTTGTCCAGGAACGACTTTGTAAGCCCTGCTGTCCCCGATATGTCCGATATAGCCTTCGGAACCTCGCAGCAGCACGGCCACAATCGTCGTGCCCATATTGTGAAGTCGCTCATCAGCCGAGGCTTCCCGGTAAATAACCGCATTGGCATGCAAAATAGCATCTCCTAGTGCAGCCCGAATGCTGTCCATCGACATGTCCTGCTCCAAAGAGGACAGATCCTCAGCAACGGTATCTACCGCAAGCCTGCTGGCAGTATCACCTGCAAGGTGACCTCCCATGCCGTCGGCAACCACACCTAAGGTATAGCCATGCTCAAGTGTGTTAACATATACGGAATCTTCATTAACAGGACGAACACGTCCCACATGGCTTACATGAACCGTCTTGATCAAAATCTTCTCACCTCAACTCCATATGCTTGGCCCGAAGCTGTCCGCAAGCAGCAGCGATATCATGGCCTTGTTCACGACGGATGGTCACATTGACCCCCTTGTCTGCTAACGCACGTTGAAATTTGAAAATATCGTTACGCGATGTGCGAACATATTTCCGTTCCGGTACATGGTTAACCGGAATCAGATTGACGAAGCAGTTCATATCCTTGATGACGTCTGCCAACTCTTCGGCATGCTCAACCTGATCATTCATTCCGCCAATCAACGCGTATTCAAATGTAATACGTCGTCCGGTTTTGGCCTGATAATAGCGAAGCGACTCAATCACGTCATCAAACGGGAAGCGGCGGTTAACCGGCATCAGCTTGGAGCGCAGCTTATCGT
Source organism: Paenibacillus solani (assembly GCF_001277345.1). Classification (GTDB taxonomy): domain Bacteria; phylum Bacillota; class Bacilli; order Paenibacillales; family Paenibacillaceae; genus Paenibacillus_AQ; species Paenibacillus_AQ solani. The sequence continues at coordinate 1,099,604 of NZ_LIUT01000001.1, read as the reverse complement.
TCGGTGCATGAATCGAGATAGCCAGATTAATCTGAGTGTCTTCTTCTGTGAATTTATAGATATTGGGCACAATGCCGCTCGTCGAAACAGTAATATGACGCTGGCCGATATTCAATCCCTTTTCATGGATCATCGTGCGCAGAAACTTCATCGTCGCCTCATAGTTCTCAAACGGTTCGCCTGAGCCCATAATGACGATGCTGCTGACACGCTCGCCCGTTTTATCGAGGATTTTCTGCGCCTGGACCACTTGGGCAACAATTTCGCCGGAGGTCAGGTTTCGCTTCAATCCACCCAGAGTGGACGCACAGAATGTACATCCGATGCGGCAGCCCACCTGTGTCGTAACGCAGATGCTGTTGCCATAGTTATGTTTCATAATAACGGTTTCGATCGCATGGTCATCGTGCAGACCGAACAGGAACTTAACGGTTCCGTCCTTGGATTCCAGCTTGGTGATTTCCGTCAAGGTTACGAAACTGAACTCCTGCTCCAGCTTGGCCCGAAGGTCCTTGGAGAGGTTCGTCATTTCCGCAAAATCGTTCACCCGCTTCACATACAGCCAGTCATAGATCTGGGTTCCGCGAAATGCCGGTTCACCCTTCTCCTGGGCCCATGCTTGAAGTTCTTCCAGTGAATAATCGTATATAAAAGGTTTCATTCTCACCACACCTGTCTATTGTAAAGGATGTTCGAGAAGCATTCTTCTGAACGCTCCCTATATCAATCATATGCATCTCTTTTTTCATTCTTCCTATTCTAACATAAATAAAAGAGACGGTAAAAGAGGAAAACCCGCCAGCATAGGCGGGATACGACTATAGTCATGGCGGCAGCGCCCTTAAGAAGGACGTCGGCCGATTCTTGCAATGAAGAAGCCGTCGCTGTGATAGTCTTGGGGCAGAATCTGGATGCCGCCTCCACGCCGAAGCGATTTCTCACTGAGCCTGCTTAGGGCACCGAGCCCATCTTCAGCGATCGCAAATTCGGGATGGCTGTCCACAAAAGCAGATACCACGCCCTCGTTCTCCAGGGGTTCGATCGTACATGTGCTGTACACCAAAATTCCTCCCGGACGAAGCAAGGTGGAGACCGACTCCAGCAGCCTTAATTGCAGAGCTGCAATCTGCTGGATATCCTCCTGTGATTTTCCCCATTTCAAGTCGGGCTTGCGCCGAATCACGCCAAGTCCCGAGCAGGGGGCGTCAAGCAAAATTCGGTCAAAAGACGCAGGCTCGAAGCGGTCTGCCAAATCCAATGCGTCCCCGGTCACGATGGAAATGCTGTCCAGTCCCAAGCGGCTCGCCTGATCTGATATAAGTTTGCCTTTATGGGAATGAATGTCGTTGGCGATGATCGTACCGTCATCCTTCATCATCTCACCCATATGGGCAGTCTTCCCGCCAGGAGCGGCACAGCAGTCCAGCACCCGCATGCCCGGCTCAGGCTGAACTGCCTCGGCAACCAGCATCGAGCTTTCATCTTGGATCGAGATCATCCCGTCGCGGTACCAATCGGTCAGTGCCATATTCCCGGCACCGCTCACAATGATCCCATAGGGACTGAGCGCTGAAGGAACGGCATCCACGCCCTGACTGCTCATTAACTTCAACATATCCTCACGGCTGATCATCGTACTATTCACCCTCACGCTAACTGCTGGCGGTTCATTGTTGGCCGCACAAATCGCTTCTGCCGTCTCGATCCCATATTGGGAAATCCAGCGTTCCACCAGCCATTCCGGATGAGAATGAAGTAAAGCTATGCGCTTCGCGGCTGAAATATCCTCGGGGATCACCAGGCTGTCCTTCTGACGCAGTATATTTCGAAGCACCCCGTTCACCATACCCGATATCCCTTGATGCCCGCGGCGCTTCGCCAGATTTACGGCCTCGCTGACAACCGCATGATCCGGTATCCGGTCCAGATACATGATCTGATACAAGCTGATTCGAAGCAGAGCTCTTACCCAAGGCTGAAGCTTATGGACTCCTTTATTGACAAACTTGTCCAAAAAAAAATCGATCGTGTTCAGCCTCGCAATCGTGCCATAGATCAGCTCTGTGGCAAGTCCTGCATCGTTTCTGCCAAGCGAAGACTTCTGCAAAGCGGCATTGAGCAGGAGATTGCTGTACGCCCCCTCCTGCTCCACCTGTGTCAATACATTCATCGCCAGTTCTCGCGGAGAATCCTGGCGCCCCTTCGGACTGCGATTACCGCTCACGATAGCACCGTCCCGACCGTCAGGCTCGTCCCGCGCACGAATTGCGCCGCATCCATCGCCTTCTTGCCGCTGGGCTGAACTGTCAGCAGCGTCAGTGTACCGTCACCTGTTCCCACAACAATACCCTTGTCGTCAAGCTTCAGCACAGTTCCAGGCTGCTCATCGTTAGATGATACCTGAACGCTGCCCGGATTAGCCGCTGCCCATACTTTAAACACATCTCCGTTCCACAGCGTAAAACCTCCTGAATACGGAACCAGGCCGCGGATCTGGTTATAAATTTCACGGGAAGTGCGACTCCAGTCAATCTTCTCGTCGTCCCTTGTCAGATTCGGAGCGTATGTCGCCTTCGACTCTTCCTGGGGCTCGGCCTCTACCTTGCCCTGCAAAAGCCGCGGAAGCTCCCGCAGCAGCAGCTCTGCACCCACCGTGCTCAGCTTCTCGAACATGGTTCCAGCCGTATCGTCATCTTGTATGGGAACCTCGGCCTTGGCGATCATATCACCCGTATCGAGCCCCTCAGCCATATACATCAGCGTGATGCCTGTAACGGACTCTCCGTTGATGATGCTTCGCTGAATCGGTGCTCCTCCCCGATAAGCGGGGAGCAGCGAACCGTGCACGTTCAGACAGCCAAGCGCTGGCATATCCAGCACCGATTTGGGCAGAATTTGGCCATAGGCAGCCGTGATGATCAGATCGGGCTTATATTCTGCCAATTCAGCCACGGCTTCCGGGCTCCGCAAGCGCTGAGGCTGCAGAACAGGGATGCCGTGACGTAGAGCCGCTTCCTTGACCGGGGTAGGGGTCAGCACTTTTTTACGTCCCTGCGGACGATCGGGCTGGGTTACGACGGCAGCTATGGAATAACCTTCGGCAAGCAGCATCTCCAAACTGGGTACTGCAAAGGCCGGGGTGCCCATAAATACGATATTCATCGGTTCTCCAGCTCATTTCTCGGCTGTTCCGGGACATATTCATACACCCGGTCAGCGATTTCCGTAAACAGCACCCCGTTCAGATGATCAATTTCATGTTGAAAAGCTCGTGCAAGCAGCCCGGTCCCCGTAACAATAAGTTCATTGCCTTCACGATCCAGCCCCTTCACGGTTACTTTCTCCGCACGACGTACATCCCCGTTCCATCCCGGAATACTCAGGCAGCCCTCAGGTCCGAATTGCTCGCCCTCGCTCTCCAGGATCTCCGGATTGATCATCTTGATCAAACCGTGCTCATCACCAGCATCGATAACAATCAGACGCTTCAGAATGCCAACCTGCGGCGCGGCCAGTCCAACGCCTTCCGCATCGTACATCGTATCGGCCATATCATCCAACAGCTTTTGAACGTTTGGCGTAATTTTGGTAACCTCTTTTGCTTTTTTATGAAGAACCTCATCCGGTTCTTTAACGATTATACGAATCGCCATTTCTACGACACCATCCTTGTGCTTTTCATCATTATATGCTCTATTACATTAACATTTGCGGGTCCACGTCAATACTGATCTGAAGCTTGCTGTCCCGCGCTGAATCCTGAAGCTTCTCGGCAACCGAGCGCACAAGCGAGACAGCATCCATCGTTCCCCGCCATTTTATCATACATTGAAATCTGTATCTATTTTTTAACCGCGGAATAGGAGATGCGACCGGACCCAGTATATCAAGCGCACTTGCATCGAATCGGTCCAGGCTTCCAAACCACCCCCGGCGGTCGGATTCATATTTAATGGTCGCGGCAAAATTCTCGGCCGTTCGTACCAGCAGCGGCAGCTGTTCATGGGACAGTGTCACCAGAATCAGCCTGCAATACGGCGGATAATGAAGCGCCTTGCGGTGCTTCAGCTCATCCTTGACAAAGGATAGATAATCATGGCTGCTTGCATGAATAATGGAATAATGCTCAGGTGTATAGGATTGAATGACCACTTCACCGGGCAGGTGATGACGTCCGGCTCTTCCGGCAACTTGGGTAAGCAACTGGAATGTCTTCTCAGCCGCCCGAAAATCGGGCAGGTTGAGTGCCGAGTCGGCCGTGATAACGCCAACCAGGGTGACATCGGGAAAATCAAGACCCTTGGCGACCATCTGGGTGCCAAGCAGCACATCTCCCTTTTTGTCCCGAAACTGCTTCAGCAGCTTCTCATGAGATCCCTTCTCGGTCGTGGTATCCACATCCATCCGAATGACGCGAATGCCAGGAAACAGCTTGGCCAATTCTTCCTCGACACGCTGCGTGCCCGTACCGAAATAACGGATATGTTCGCTCCCGCAATCCGGACATACCTCCGGCGCCTGTTCGGCATAACCACAATAATGGCAGCGCAGATTGTTCGATTTCTGATGATAGGTCAGCGAGATGTCGCATTCCGGACATCCTGCAACGTATCCACAGCTCCGGCACATCACAAACGTAGAATACCCCCGTCGATTGAGCAGCAATACCGTCTGTTCCCCTCGTTCCAGGCGTGAGGAGATGGCCGTATGCAGGGAGCGACTGAACATGGATCGATTCCCTTCCCGAAGCTCTTCCCGCATGTCCACAACATGGACCTCAGGCAGCTTGTTGCCCAACGCACGGCTTGGCATCTCCAGCAACTGGGGCGCAAAGTCATCCTGAGACTGCGATTTAGCTGCATGATAGCTTTCAAGAGAAGGCGTTGCCGAGCCGAGGATAACGGCTGCGCCGGTCATTGAAGCACGGTGAACCGCGACGTCTCTGGCATGGTACTTTGGTGTTTCTTCCTGCTTGTACGAACTTTCATGCTCTTCATCCATGATAATCAGACCCAGACGATCAAACGGAGCAAATACCGCCGATCGCGCACCCACGACAACCGACGCCCGACCTTCCCTTATTTTGCGCCATTCATCGTAGCGTTCACCGTCCGAAAGCCGGCTGTGCATGACGGCCACCCGGTCGCCAAAGCGGGCTTTGAACCGCTCCACCATTTGAGGCGTGAGCGCGATTTCAGGCACCAGGACAATCGCCTGACGATCCTGATCCATGCAGCGCTGAATGGTCTGCAGATAGATTTCCGTCTTGCCGCTGCCCGTGACTCCGTGCAGGAGAAACACGCCGTGCTCGCGTTCATCGAGCTTGCGCACGATGCTCCGGTACACCGCCTGCTGCTCAAGGGTGAGCGCGAGCGGTTCACTGGGTGTAAAATGGCGCCCTCGATAAGGATCGCGGAACACCTCTATATCTTCAATAGTAATGAGCCCTTTGTCAGCCAATCCCTTCACGGTGCCTGCAGAGACGCCCAGCGTTTGCAGCAGCTCCTTCTGTGATATGGGAAGAAAGTCTTCCATCTCCAATATATATTGGAGAACTTCCTTCTGGCGCTGGGCTTTAGTCGGGAACGAAGCCAGCGAAAGACGGGCTTCCTCGCTCGAAACCGCAAGCTCGACCGCTTTCATCGTTTTTTTCTGCAGCTTGTCCTTAATTTGCTGATGTTCTCTCAGCTTTCCTCGGCCGATCAGCGCTTTAATGGCAGCAGCCGCATCTGGGAACGCTCTGGTTAACTGCTGGAGTGACACTTCACCTCTCTGACCGACAAACCCGAGAATATCCCGCTCCAACTCGCTCTCCGGCAGGATTGCAAATAATCCATCACTTTCATCCATGGAACTCGCTTCTGGATCGCCAAGAGAAATATACCGCTCGGCTTTCCCTTTCAGTGCCGTTGGCAGCATGGATTGCAGCGCAGAGATATAACGACACGCGTAACGCTCCTTCATCCACTCTCCAAGCTCGATCAATTCAGGCGACAGAGGCGGCATCACATCGAGCACTTCCTGAATCGGTTTCATTTTGGCCGTGTCCATCTCCGGGCGGGGATGCAGAGACACCACAAAACCCTGAAGCGTACGATGACCAAACGGCACGCCGACCCGGCTGCCTACCTCGACCCAGGGCCGCAGCTCTTCGGGGATCAGATAATCAAAAGGCCGATCTGTATCCTTGGACGGCACGTCCACAATTACCCGGGCCATTTCCATTATGATGACCTCCCGGATAACCTATCCGCCGCCAGCGTTAACAGCCTTAGGGCTACTTCCTCCTTGGATATCACAGGCAGCTGCAAGACCAGCCCCTCTTTATCAAAAATCTGAACGCTATTCGTGTCCGTACCGAATCCTGCGCCCTCCTGTGTAACATCATTTGCAACGATCAGGTCGCAATTTTTGCGTTTCAGCTTATCTTTGGCGAAATACTCTACCGTATCGGTCTCAGCCGCAAATCCGATTAAAAACTGGGAAGTTTTTTGACGGCCCAGACTCTCCAGTATATCCGTGGTCTTGACAAGCTCCAGCGTCATGGTTTCTCCGCGCTTCTTAATTTTGGACGTGGCTGTCTCCACAGGGCGGTAATCGGCGACGGCCGCTGCCTTAACCACGATATCACTCGTCTCGAACACACGCTGGACTGCTTCGTACATGTCCTGCGCCGAGTTCACTTTTTCCGTCCGAATTCCTTCTGGAGGAGCTTCATCGGTATGAGCGGCAATCAGATGTACATCTGCTCCAAGCTGTTTCGCCGCTTTTGCGACCGCAAACCCCATTTTTCCGGATGAGTCATTGGTTATATACCGCACAGGGTCAATGCGCTCGATGGTGCCGCCTGCTGTGACAACTACCTTTTTGCCATGCAATATGCCTGTAGAGCTGTTTGCCATTTCCTCATTTTGCAGAACGGATGGTGCTGCACCATCCCAAAAAAACCGTTCAACCACATCAACGATGGTTTCAGGCTCCTCCATCCGTCCCTTCCCGACATATCCGCAAGCCAGAAGCCCCTCCCCGGGTTCAATCATGGACACCCCGCGGGAGACCAGCGTCTGCATATTCGCCATAACGGCCGGGTGGGTGTACATATGCACATTCATTGCCGGAGAGATCATGACGGGAGCCGTAGTTGCAAGCAGCGTAGTACTCAGCATATCATCGGCAAGGCCATGGGCCATTTTTCCGATAATATTCGCTGTCGCCGGAGCAATTAAGAACAAGTCTGCGAGATCGGCCAAGTGTATATGCGAGACAACCGATGGGTCTCTTTCGTCAAAGGTATCACTATAAACCGGGTTTTTGGTCAGCGTCTGCAGCGTTAATTCCGGAATGAACTGCTTCGCCGATTCCGTCATAATGACATGCACATCTGCTCCCCTCTGGACAAGCCTGCTGCATAAAGTCGCTGCTTTATACGCGGCAATGCCACCTGTAACGCCAAGCACGATGACTTTTCCGTTCAACATGACAATCCCCCGCTTTCGATTGGTATGAAGACTAAACGATGATATCTTTTCAAAAAAATAACAACCTTACGGTTGTCACATTTTTGCGTGCTAACGCACGCTTATTTAAAATTTTTATTAAAAGTCTAGTCTTGTCCCCGTTCAACCTTCAGGTAATCACCATAGATCTCTTCCAGAGCGACGCCGACAAATTTATGAGACTTCGGATGTTTCAACTCGCTGACTTCTCCTTCACGCAATTGGCGTGCACGGCGGGAGGCCGCAACTACCAAAGAATACTTACTGTCTACTTTGTTCATCATTTCATCAATAGAAGGATATAACATAGTTGAAGCACCTCTTCTTCATATACTTGAAAGTCTGCATGTCTGTTAGCAGACAGCTTACTTTCTCACCTTACAATGTTCGGCTATAATGATAGATTCTATTCTCTCACAAGCGAGATTGATTTCATCATTCACTACAGCATAATCATAATGCTTCAGCAGATTGATTTCGTCAACCGCTACGGACATGCGGTGGTCGATGGTAGCCTGATTCTCCGTACCCCGGCCTTGGATTCGGTCTTTCAATTCATCTAATGACGGCGGCATCAGGAACACAAAGATACCCTCCGGAAATTTCTCCTTGACCTTTAGTGCTCCCTGCACCTCGATCTCAAGAATAATATCCTTGCCGCTGGCTAGTGTCTCCTCTACAAAATCACGAGGGGTCCCGTAATAGTTCCCAACGTATTCCGCATATTCCAGAAGCTGATCGTTCTCAATCATATCCATGAATTGATCGCGGCTTTTGAAAAAATAGTTCACGCCATGCACTTCACCGAGCCGCGGCGAGCGTGTCGTAGCAGACACGGAATACACCAAGGCCGGAATCCGGCTGCGAAGCGCCGTACAGACGGTACCCTTCCCCACTCCGGAAGGACCAGACAATACAATTAATAATCCTCTAGACATAGTACTCCTCATCTTATTCGTCGTTGTCGTCGTCTTTGCTGGACAGACGGTGAGCCACCGTTTCAGGCTGCACAGCCGATAAAATCACATGGTCACTATCGGTAATGATAACAGCCCGTGTCCTTCGGCCATATGTAGCATCAATCAGCATATGACGATCCCTTGCTTCTTGAATGATCCTTTTAATCGGAGCTGATTCAGGGCTCACGATCGAAATGATCCGATTGGCCGATACGATGTTTCCGAAGCCAATATTAATAAGTTTGATTGCCATAGTGCGGTTGCTCCCCCTATACATTTGACTCTTATTTGCCGATGAAGCTGCGGTCATTCCACATTAGCTGCTTGTTCACGAATCTTCTCCAGTTCCGCTTTCATTTCGACAACACGGTTTACCAGAGTCAGATGATTGGCTTTCGATCCAATCGTATTGACTTCCCTGTTCATTTCCTGAATCAGAAAATCCAGTTTGCGGCCGACAGGGCCTTCTTGGTGAAGCAGCCCCCTGCACTGTTCAAAATGACTGCGTAGACGAATCAATTCCTCTTCCACGTTCGAACGTTCCGCAAATAAAGCAACTTCCAATCCGAATATATGTTCATCAACAGCAAGCGATCCGTCATCAAGGGATTCGATCCGCTGCCGCAGACGCTTCCGGTACTCATTGGGCACTTCTGGGGCAAGTTCGGTCATTTCTTGATGAAGCAGCTCTAATCGGCCAAGTCTCTGCTCTATATCCCTAGCTAGGAAAGCTCCTTCCCGACTACGCATTTGCAATAGACCATCCAGCGCTTGTTCAAGACCTTGAAGAAGCGCATCATTCCATATCTTCTGCTGCGCTTCATCCATGGAAAATCCGCTCGGACTAACGAGAACATCTGGCAGCGACAAAATATCCCGCACCGCCAGATCCCCCTTAATTCCGTATGACTTCAAGTCTTCGGCTGCTTGCAAGTATGCCTGAACCATAGCATGGTTCAAAACAGCACTCGTAGACTCGCCGTTGTTTTCCTTGTTAATGTATACATCAATCCGTCCGCGTCCGATTCGGCTCTGCACAGCTTTCCGCAGTGAATCTTCGAAACACGCCCATTCACGTGGCATGCGAATAGCAATCTCACAATACCGGTGATTGACCGATTTCACTTCGAAAGAGATATTGTACCCTTGCAAATCGACTGCGGATTGCCCATATCCGGTCATGCTTAATGACATCGGAATCACATCCATTATACTATTGTAATTGATAATTATTAATGAAACAAGGGGGTCAGGCGGCGGCCTGATTTATCCCAGACATACTCCATTAACTGTACGCTCATTTCATAGAACATGAACGGAGTTATTAAGTATATACCGTTAAAATGCTCTGTTGCAACGTCCAATAATTCCTTGCCGATCTTGACGCCCATCGCCCGGCCGGCTTCGCCTTCAAGCCCGGCCATGCGGCTGCGGACATCATCTGACAGCTGAATGCCCGGCACCTCATTGTGCAAGTATTCAGCATTTCGGCCGCTTGCCAGCGGCATGATGCCGATAAAGATCGGAATATCTAAATGCGCTGTCGCTTCTCTCAGTCTAACCATCAGCTCAGGATCATACACAGGCTGTGTCATCACATAATCCGCACCAGAAGCAATTTTCTTCTCCAACCGCGCAACCGCCTTATCAAGATGCTTCACATTGGGATTGAAAGCAGCGCCGACCACGAACTTGGCTTTTTGCTTAAGCGGCTTGCCGGAAAATGCTATACCTTCGTTCAGCTGTTTGATCATACGAATAATTTCAAATGAAGTCATGTCATATACCGAGCTTGAATCCGGCAGATCACCGAACCGTGCAGGATCCCCCGTCACCGCAAGCACATGATCGATGTCTAGAGCATCAAAGCCCATCATATGCGACTGTGTACCGATCAGGTTTCGGTCACGGCAAGCGATGTGGATCAATGGCCGAAGCCCTGTGCGTGCCTGCACCAAATGTCCTAGTGCCATATTGCTCATACGCGTCACGGCAAGGGAATTATCCGCAAGGGTCAAAGCGTCAGCACCGGCTTTTTTCAAAGCTTCCGCGCCCTTCATGAACTTCCCAATGTCCAAGTCTCTTGGAGGGTCCAGCTCCACAATAACCGTATGACGTTCTTTTACAATATCCACAATCGTGGGTTCGCCACTCCGTTCGTAAAATTGCTCCTCGGCCGTCTCGTGAACCACAATTCGATTGATCTCAGCCTCATCGACGTTTGGCAGCGGCGATGGCGTGTAATTAGACAGTGAAGAGGCAATCTCGGCAATATGTTCTGGTGTCGTCCCGCAGCAGCCGCCAATGATCCGAGCGCCCCGATCCGCAAACTCCAGGGCAGTTTTGCCAAAATACTCAGGACTCGCGCCATACCGTATTTCCCCATCCACATAATCGGCTATACCTGCATTAGGATAAACCGAAGCCGGAAGATTCATAATCCCATTTAAGGTTTCCAAAGCACGCATGATGCCGTTAGGACCCGTCCTGCAGTTAAAACCGATCACATCCGCACCTTCATGACTCAAAATGCGGTACGCATCCGGCATACTGAAGCCATCCAGCGTACGGGCTACGTCCTCTACCGCAAACTGACAGATTACGGGCAAGTCGCTGAGCATCCGGGCCTGCGCCAAAGCCAATTGCATTTCATCCACGTCATAGAATGTTTCGAGCAGGATGCCGTCAACGCCCTCCGATATAAGTTCCGACAACTGCTCCTCAAAGTAACGTTTAAGCTCGCTTGTCGAGATATTGCTTCTTTTTCCAGCCCGAATGGAGCCCACTGCTCCCACAACATATCCTCTGTCACCGGCAGCTTCACGCGCAATTCTCACACCTGCGCGATTAATCTCCCCTACCTTCGTCTCCAAACCGTATTTGGACAGTTTGTCATAATTGGCTGAGAACGTGTTTGTCTCAATGACCTGAGCACCAGCTTCCACATACTGGCGATGAACGTTTCCGATGACCTCCGGTGAGGTTAGATTCAATTCCTCGTATGATATACCTACCGGAAATCCCTTTTGATATAAATAAGTACCCATTGCGCCGTCACCGACCAGTACCTGATTCTCCAACGCCTGTCGAAGGCTCGGTTTCATCGCGTTTCCCCTCCACCCGATGTTTATTTTCAACTAATGTATCATAAAACCTCTCATAAGATAAAGAGACAAAAGGGCTGTCCCAAAAGATCTTAGATCTTGCGGTAGGCCCCCTTCTTGCTGTTAGAAGACGCTCCATGTACGAATCGTT
>NZ_LIUT01000001.1:800490-1086896 GCF_001277345.1 Paenibacillus solani | reverse complement strand
CCATTTCTTCATTTGACGCATTTTTTTATCTGACGAACTGTCCGTCAAGTGAGCAAACCTACTTATGGGACAGCCCCACTGTGTCCATCCCTGCAAGACAAACTTATAAAAATATCCGAGTAGACATTACTGCAAGATGCTGGGGTTAGCCAATTAGCAAGGCGAACCCACGCACACCTTTCGACGCCCAATAGATTTTGAGTCAGTCCCTTTCAACCTCATGGCCTAAGTTGCAATCGTCCCCTTATACACAACCTCCGCCGGCCCTGTCATGTACACGTGATTGTCGGTTTCGTCCCACTCGATAATCAAATCTCCGCCTGCCAGGGAAATCGTTGCACAGCGCTCGGTCAAACCATTCAGCACGGAGGATACCAATGTGGCACAGGCTCCGGTACCGCAGGCCAGTGTTGGCCCAGCTCCGCGTTCCCATACCCGCATATCCATATGAATACGCGAATTCACCTTTACAAACTCCACATTGGTCTTGCGAGGGAAGAGGGGATACGCCTCCAGCTTAGGTCCCCATGCCAGGAGATCCAAGCGATCCACGTCATCCACATAAATGACGCAATGCGGATTGCCCATGGACAATGCCGTGATGCGAAATTCCCGTCCATCCACTATAATAGGCTGATTTACAATCGAATCGAGTTCCATCGTCGTAGGCACGCTCAAGCCGTCTAATACAGGCTCCCCCATATCTACCCGCACCTTGCATACATGTCCATCCTGTACCATCAAGTGCAGTTTCTGTACTCCGGCGCCTATCGTTTCTATCGTAATCTCCTCTCGGCCTATATAACCGTTGTCATATACATATTTCGCGATGCAGCGGATGGCGTTGCCGCACTGTTCGGCTTCAGAGCCATCCGAATTGATAATCCGCATCATGAAATCAGCCTTAGCGGAAGGCAAAATATAAACAAGTCCGTCCGCTCCGATACCGAAATATCGGTTGCACAATTTTACAGCAAGCGCGGATGCGTCCGCAGGTATTTCCGGCTCCCCGTATATGACAATAAAGTCGTTGCCAAGGCCATGTACTTTTGTGAATTCCATAGTAAAACCCATCTCCTCTGCAGTTGCTTCGCTTGTGCTTAGCATATCGGAGAGTCGATGGGCCATCCATTCATTTCAGGCTGAAATATTTGCACTATTCGTTATCATTGTGCGACGGTTCCGGTGTCTATTCCTTCTGCCACCCCATACGCTTCCGATTCCCATTAAGAACGTAGGAATGCCTGCAGCAACAAGGACCAACGCCCACTCTTTCAAGCTTAATGGCATAGTTTTGAAGATTGGCTGGAACAACTCAATGTACATGACACCAAGCATTAATACGACCGAGGATAACACAGCCAGGACCAACGCTTTGTTCTGCAGCGGATTGCGGTGGAAAATCGATCGTGAGCTGCGGCAGTCAAACACATGAATCAACTGGGCCATGACAAGCGTCGCAAAGGCAACAGATTGTGCTTTAGTCAGCTGACCCGGATCATTCGGTGCGATGCGCAGCGTAATCCAGAATGCCCCAAGTGTACATAGGCCGATCAGAATACCGCGGCTGATGATTTTCCAGCCAAGCCGTCTGGCAAAAATATTCTCTCTGGCTCCGCGGGGTTTATGCTCCATCAGATCTTTTTCCGGCTGGTCCACTCCAAGCGCCATAGCCGGTAGCCCGTCCGTGACGAGATTTACCCACAGAATCTGGATTGGAACGAGCGGCAGCGGCAGACCCATCATCATCGCAAAAAACATCGTAAGAATTTCACCGACATTGGAAGCAAGTAAGTAACGGATAAATTTGCGGATATTCTCATAGATGCTCCGTCCCTCCTCGATCGCGGAAACGATGGTGGAAAAATTATCATCGCTGAGCACCAGCGACGAGGCTTCTTTGGTCACATCCGTCCCCGTGATGCCCATGGCAATCCCGATATCGGATGCCTTGATTGCTGGCGCATCGTTCACGCCGTCTCCGGTCATGGCAACCACATGCCCTTTTCGCTGAAGCGATTTGACTATCCGGAGTTTATGCTCAGGCGATACACGGGCATAGACATAGGTCTGATCGACCCGAGCATCCAGTTCCTTGTCATCCATCCCGGACAATTCCTGACCCGATAACGACAGACCATTCCTTGGCAGGATCCCAAGCTGGGTGGCAATCGCTTCTGCGGTTGTCCGGTGGTCGCCCGTGATCATAACAGTCTTGATTCCCGCGCGTCGGCATGTTGCAATCGCATCGCGCACTTCGCGTCGCGGCGGATCGATCATTCCGGCCAATCCGACAAAAATAAGCTGGCTCTCGGCTTCTCGTTCCGTATCTGGCTTGTCATAGGGACGCAGATCCCGATAAGCCAAACCAAGTACGCGCAGCGCTTCGGAGGCCATGCCTTCATTGGCGGCAAGCACTTTCTGGCGAAGCGTAGCGGTAAGCGGAACAACGTTTCCGTCCCACATGATGTAGGTACAGGCATCCAGCAGGACATCAGGCGCACCTTTCGTGCAGAGCAAGCGGCCTCCCTGATGGCTGACAATTACAGACATCAGCTTCCGCTCCGAATCAAACGGAAACTCTCTGTCTCTTTGATAGATCGTATTCAAACTGCTCCGGTTAAGTCCCATTTTAGAGGATAATGTCAGTAACGCGCCCTCTGTCGGATCTCCCTTCAACTCCCAAGCAGCAGTCAGCGGTTCTTCCTTGGCCTTACGCTTGTTTCGCTTCTCTTCTTGTACGATCTCATAGATCTCGGCATTATTGCACAGCCCGCTGATTTGGAGTAATCTGCGCAGCCCCTGATCGGAGCGCAGCTCGACAGGTTTACCATGATAGAGAATTTGTCCAGTTGGATCATACCCCTGGCCAGTAACCTCCAGAGAACGCCCTCCTAACCAGACCTTTGTTACCGTCATTTTGTTCTGGGTGAGGGTGCCGGTTTTATCAGAACAGATGACCGAGGCACACCCGAGCGTCTCCACAGATGGCAGTTTGCGTACGATCGCCTTCCGTTTAATCATACGCTGCACGCCAAGCGCGAGGGCAATCGTAACGATGGCCGGAAGCCCTTCGGGAATTGCTGCAACCGCGAGACTGACACCCGCCAGAAACATACCGGTAGCAGGCTGTCCATGCAGAATGCCTGCAATGACCACCAATATCGTAAGTCCCAGTGAAACGGCGATCAGAATTTTACCAAGCTGTTCCAAGCGATGCTGCAGCGGGGTCTCCTGGGACTCCGTATTCTGGATCAAATCGGCAATCTTGCCCATCTCCGTATCCATTCCGGTGCGGATGATAACTCCCTTCGCCGTGCCGCGAGTCACCATGGTGCCCATAAACCCGATGTTCTTCCTGTCTCCCAGCGGAACATCCGCATCGAGGATAGGCTCGGCATGTTTGTTAACCGGCAGAGATTCACCGGTCAAAGCCGACTCTTCAACACTGCAGCTGTTCACCTCAAACCAGCGAACGTCTGCCGGGATTCGGTCTCCACTCTCAACGAGCACGACATCGCCAGGTACGAGTTCCCTGGCCGCAACCTGTAGCACTTTACCGTCCCGGATGACCCTGGACATCGGCGCGGACAGCTGCTTCAAAGCACGAAGCGACCGTTCCGCCTTGAATTCCTGAACGAAACCAAGGATCCCGTTGATCAGAATGATGGCCACGATGGTGACAGCATCCAGATATTCACCCAGCAATCCAGACACCAAGGTAGCCCCAAGAAGCACTAACACCATGAAGTCCTTAAATTGATTCAAGAACAGTACAAGTGGAGAAATCTTAACGCCCTCGGAGAGCTCATTATAGCCACTTTTTTTCCGCCTCTCCCCGGCTTCCTCTTCCGTGAGGCCCTGCTGCGGATGCGTATGCAGTTCATGCTGCAGTTCATCCGTATTCATCTGATGCCATTGCTTTTGTTCCATGCTCCCTTTCCCTCCCGGTTGTTTTGCAAGTTCCGGCGGATGACAGCTTTTCCACCCTTTCTACGTAAATGTATTCGGACATGTCCTGAATTATCACAGAAGGGGCCTTAAGTTTTTAAGAGAAATATGGCATCATAGAGAAGTACGATTTAGGAAGGGTTACAGACAGATAGGAGAATGAAGGATGGCATTAGACGGCATTGTCACACGTGCAATCGTGCATGAGCTTCAATCATGCCGCGGCGCCCGGATCAATAAAATATATCAACCGAACGACAGAGACATCGTATTTCATCTACGTACCCAGCAAGGAAATGCCAAGCTGCTGTTATCGGCCAATCCCACGTATCCCAGGGTACATCTAACTCAGGAAACGTTTCTGAATCCCGCCGAAGCCCCTATGTTTTGCATGATTCTGCGCAAGCATTGCGAAAGCGGCATTATCGAGGACATACAGCAAGTCGGTATGGAGCGCATTATTCATATTACGATTCGTCAGCGGGATGAACTCGGGGATATTTCCTCTAAAAAAGTTATTGTGGAACTCATGGGCAGGCACAGCAATATCATTCTGCTCGATCCCGCAAACGGAACGATTCTGGACGGCATCCACCATGTGACACCCGCCATTAGCAGCTACCGTGTCATCATGCCGGGGTTCTCTTACACCAATCCCCCGGAACAGCACAAGCGGAGCACGCTCGAAACCGGACAGGAAGACTTCCGGGAAGCTTGCCTGATGAATGAAGAGCAGGCTGTATCTTGGCTGGTAGGCACGTTTAGCGGTCTAAGCCCGCTAGCTGCCCAGGAGATCGCTTACCGTGCAGGCGGAAGTAGAATCGAGGAGCTTGAAGAGGAAAAGGACTGCGGCAGCCTGTGGAATGCGTTCGAAGAAATAACGGAGCTCGTCCGCAATCATCAATACACGCCCGTCTCAGGCATCAATGCCAAGGGAAAGTCGGTGTTCTCCGTCATTCCATTAACCCTGTTGAAGGATGAAGTAAGGACCTACGATTCCGTCAGCCAATGCTTGGAAGATTATTATGGGGATAAAGCACAGCGGGATACCGTCAAGCAGAAGGTCAGCGACCTTCTTCGATTCCTCCAGAATGAACGGACCAAGAACCTCAAGAAGCTGGACAATCTGAATAAGGATTTGGAAGAAGCCGGCGATGCTGATCGGTATCGGATCTTTGGCGAGCTGCTCTTCGCCTCGCTGCATCAGATTCAGAAGGGTGACCGGGAAGCCAAGCTGATCAATTTTTACGATGAAGACCAGGCAAGCGTCACCATTCCCCTGGACCCGCTCCTGACACCATCGGATAATGCGCAGCGATATTTTAAAAAATATAACAAGTACAAGAACAGCCTCGCGGTGATCGATGAGCAGTTGATCAAAACCCATGAAGAGATCAGCTACATCGAGAATCTTCTGCAGCAGCTGTCACATGCCTCCTTGAATGATATCGATGAAATCAGGGATGAACTGATTCAACAGGGGTATTTAAGAGACCGCAGCCGCAAAACGAAGAAAAAGAAGAAAAACGACAAACCGACACTTCACGTCTATACTTCTTCGGAAGGCATCGAGCTCTACGTGGGTAAAAATAATCTTCAAAACGAATACGTGACCAACCGTCTCGCTTCCTCAAACGATACATGGCTGCACACCAAGGATATTCCAGGCTCCCATGTGGTCATCCGCAGCAGTGAATACGGAGACGCAACGCTGCAAGAAGCGGCACAGCTGGCCGCTTATTACAGCCAGGCCAAAGAGTCCAGCAGCGTGCCTGTTGACTACACGCTCATTCGCCATGTACGCAAGCCGAATGGAGCCAAGCCTGGATTTGTCATCTATGACAACCAGAAGACGCTGTTCGTTACGCCAGATGAGCAAATGATCAAGGCTATGCCGAATACGGTGAAAAATAACCGCAATTAGGATAAAAAAAGACATCGATCTATCTTGATCATTCAATAACAAAAACGGGTACCCTGAAAGGTCGCATGACCAGTCGGAGTACCCGTTTTTTTCACATTGCATATGTCTATCTATCTTATGGTCTCACGCGCCTGTTGAAGCTGGTTAAGCACCTCAACAGGTACTTGGCGGCTGCCGATCTCCCCATGAAATACCTGACCCTGCCTCTGGCCGTGATAATCCGATCCGGCAGTTACGATAAGGCCGTACTCCTCGGCCATCGCCGAATAGCGTTCCTCTTCCGGCTTCCCATGGTCCGAGTGGAAGACTTCAATTCCTTTGAAAGCCCCTTCTTCAATGATGGTCCTGACCAGCTTGTCATTGCCATAGAGTCCCGGGTGCGCAAGCACAGCGACGCCGCCTGCTTCCCGTATCCATTCACAGGCTTTCGTGGGATGAATCCGCGGCTGCGGGACATAAGCAGCTGCGCCCTGCGCGAGATACCGGTCGAAGGCATCCCTTAGATCAAGGGCATGTCCTTTAAGGACGAGCACATCAGCAATATGCGGACGCCCGATGCTCTCGTCTGGTCCCAGTGGGCGCCCCAACCCCTCGATAACTTCTTCCATCGTAACCTCGATACCCAGCTCGCGAAGTTTTTGCAGAATCTTCGTATTACGCTGCTCCCTCGTCCGACGCAGCTCAGCCAGACGCTCCAGAAACACGGAATCATGATAGTCCACATAATAACCGAGGACATGAATATCCGTCCCACCTGTCATCGTGCTGATTTCTACGCCCGGAACCACCGTGATATTCAGCCGTTTTCCTGCTTGCAGTGCTTCTTCAACACCGGCTACCGTATCATGATCCGTGATGGCCAGCGCTGCTAATCCCCGTTCGGCAGCCATCTGCACATTTTCCGAGGGTGTATTCATACCGTCCGAAGCCTGGGTGTGGGAATGGAGGTCACAGCCCGTCCGATTCACGAATGTATTCATCTTCTACAGCTCCTTTTTTCGTTGAGTCTCATATTCTCTAGCGTGAGTGCTCCTTTAAATAGTCCAGAAACTTCATCGCCGCCATCGGTAATAAACTTGATCTCAGCTGTATGGAGTAATAATTTCGTTTAAAAGACGCATCTGCAATATCGATCATTTTCACTAACCCAAGCGCAATTTCGTGTTTAACTGTTGAGGTCGAAAGCATCGTAATGCCAAGTCCCTCTTCCACCGCAGATTTCACTGCGCCAGTGCTTCCAAGCTCCATCACTGTCTGGATGGTTTCAGGGTCGTATCCCCGTTCCAAGAGTACATCCTCCATCACCTTCCGGGTTCCCGATCCCTTCTCACGAAGTACGAACGGATACTTCAGCATATCCTCCAGATAAACGGCTCCCTCCCTCGCTGCCAATGGATGGCCTATCGGGACGATCAGCTTTAACTCATCCTCCATTACTGCATTCAGTACCATATCAGGATGCTCAACAGGCGCTTCAATCAGTCCAAAGTTCATTTGATGGTTTGCGATTTCTTCGAGAATCTGCGTTGTATTCATAACTTTTAGCATAATGGATATGTCGGGGTACTCCCGGCCGAACGGTCCGAGCAATCGTGGGAGCACATACTCCCCGATGGTCAGACTTGCCCCCAGCTGCAATCTTCCAAGCAGGTTACGTGAGAAAGACGCCATCGCTGCATCCGTCTCCTGCGATAATTCCAGGCTCCTACGGGCGTAAGGAAGCAGCGTCTTACCGGCCTCGGACAATTCCATCCGTTTCGTGGAACGAATAAGCAGCTTTGTTCCATAGTGTTCCTCAAGCGCCTGAACCTGCATAGTCACGGCCGGCTGACTCATATGAAGCGCCTGAGCGGCAGCAGAGAAACTCCCCCGCTCGGCTACCGTAAAAAAAATATGGAGCTGATGAAAATTCATATTGCCGGTTCCCCCTCCCGCTGCTGCTCTTGATTTATCATTGTAAACAATGATGGCAGAGCATGCAAAAAAAGACATCCGCGCTGACGCTCGCATGCCACATCACAATTCTATATTCTATTTACGCTTGCGGCTGTTCTTGATCAGTGTCATGCGACGTGAATGACGAAGCCATGAGTAATAAGACTTCAGGTCACGAAGTTCAATGGTTTCCGACATGCGTCCCAAAAAAGTCACGATAATCATCCGATGAAGCGGATTACCGATCAGGTCACGTTCGTGCTCCAGCTCCGAAAACTCCGCAACAACTACCAGGTCGTCATCAATCAGATAGACATCCTGTTCATTCCGATAATAAGGCACGATGCGATCCTGCTTCAAGCATTCCCACATCCAGGTCCCAATCACTTCATGGGAAGTGTCACTGTCTTCAACCCGGTCTGTGTAACGACTCTTAGCATGATTGGTTATGACGATATCGGCTACCTTCTTATCATTTAAAGTTATATAAAACGGTTCATAGGTGCTCCACCGCTCAGTCCCTTTATCGCGCATGGAATATCACTCTCCACCAAATGGGTCTTTATATCTATGTATATATACCCAACATATTACATCATTCCACTCCTATTCACAAGATTGAAACAACGTATCTTGTGAACAATTACCGAAAAATTAGAAATATTTCTAATTGCATACCGTGTGGATGGACTTACTTATACTATATTATCAAACAAGTATTCAATTTATGCCAATCCAAACTATAAAGTCATTTTACATTTTACTCTTTATTCAAAGTTCACCATATATTTCTGACCAGTCCGATTACTATACTAAACTATAACCGTAAAAAAAGCAGCCCCGAGAGGCTGCTTTACGATCTTTCATTTGCTGCTACTGTAGCGCCTATCACGCCATCAAACAGCTCAGCATGCTAGGGACCGTAGAACTTTGCTTTATCCGGCCCTTTGCTGTCATACTCCGTCTTAATCTCATTCCGGTAGGAGCGTTCAATCTTCCGAACGTAAGACAATCTCCGGATATTCTTCATTGTCTCTTCGGAACGGTCAGCATTAACATACATCACAACGTAATGCATACGACGTGAAATATAATGCACACTTCCATACTTCTCCAGGTTTCTTGCTGCCTTCACATCGCTGACCCATATTATATAACCGGTCCGTTCAGCTAACATCCTTGGCTCCTCACCTCACTTTCATCTCGAATCTCAAGAGTCTTCCCTTTAGCCGCACTGGCAGGAACCGCCGCTGCCGCAACCCTTAGTTGGTAGAGGGTCATTGCCCGGAACCTTAATGCTCTCCGATACCGAAAAGGCAATCCGCTCCGACATCGTGTGCAGCAGGTCGTCCAGATTCTTCTCGGCCTGCTTGAAGCGAGCCACAGGTTCTATGGCTTCCAGCTCCGCTTCCACCTTGGCTACTTCCTCCATGGCCGAATGGTAATTCGGGTGAAAGTGACCGAACCGCTGAGTCTCTTCGAACAGTTCTTTCTTCGAGTCCAGCTTCTTAATTAAAGACTGGATCAGGAGGTCACGTTCAACCGCCTGCTTCCAATATAAATAATCCGCCACTTCGACGGAAGCATTAATCATGTCGCCTAATTCATAGGCGTAGGTGAGCACCTCGGCCATATCGACCGTGTTTAATTCCGATACGCTCATGAACTCATCCCACTTTTCTATTGGTTTTGTCCACATCTTATTTTCGTGGACTCTTTCATCATAGCATAATGCTCGTGCCATAAGAAGAGGATTTTCACAAGCTTTTACGGAATTACAAGTCGCATTTCCTGCCATTCTCCTTCGCCCAAGGTCACTATGACCTCCGTCTGTTCTGACTTTGGATCGTATAATGCTCCCGAAACTTTCCACGGCTGACGCTCAAGCTGCAAGGGTATAAATTCCATGCGGCTGTCTCCGATTGCCAGCTCTAGCTTGGCTGAACACTCAAATGCCTGCTCCATCATTTGCTTCGCTGTTGAACGGTGATAAACTCGCCATTCTCTTGTCCACATCACCGGGATATGATTCAGAGCAGGAGGAGACAAGAATAGATCAGGAAGTGCGTCATTCACTGCAAACGCAAGCTCGCTGCGCGCTGGGCGGATCAAACCGGATGACAGGGAGGTCATTGAACATGGAATAGCGTAACGATGATTCTCTTTCTGATTGTTGCCAGTCCGGCAGATTTCCAGCTCTTCTCCCGATGCTCCATGACGGCTCATGTCCGATCGTTTAATCTCCTTCCCCCACTGAACCAATGCAGTGAGCACGTTCTCCGGTACTCCTGCAGCTGCATGTTCCTTTAAAAATGCCGCGATCTTCTCAGGGCCCATTCCTGTCTCCGCAGCCTGGGTCACGGATTCCCTTGTCAGCCGGTAAATCGTCATTCGATCATCCGAGACACGCTCCGTGCACCTTGCTGCCGTAAACTTAACCGTATTTGGCACATCAGGCGGAATCAAAATTTCAAAATCCGCCTGGACAAACAGTTTCCCCGCTCTGACATCATCCACGCTGCCATCGCTGTACAACGAGCATGGGGGTCTACGCCACCGGAACATTAAATCACCCTCATCTTCGACACCCAGGTCGGTATACCCGCAGCCTGTCAAAAATTGAAGCCATGGTATAGCAGCTGCTGAAGTGAATTTTTGATGATTAAGCTCCTCTCTTGAGCCCTCACCCACGACATTCGGCAGTTTTTGTTCCACAACATGCCACTGTCCTCCTGTGAGTGATGAATGGCATATCCGGAATACATAATGCTGATACTCGGCCGAAACAGGAACATAGCGTTCCATCATATAGCGTAAAATGATTCGGTCCATTGCCTCGTGCGGCAGCTGGAGCCATTCCCTCAGCACGTCCAAATTCAGCTTCAACTCCCCTTGCTCGGGGCTGACAAGCTCCAGTGCGAGGAGAAGATCCAGTACGATTGCAATATGGGAAGGGTAGACATCAGCGTGAATGTATTGAAGGCCAAGCCCATCCACATCGGATGGGCTTAAGTTTACTATTCGTTCCAGCTTCTGAATGATTTTCTTATGCAGAACCCCTTTTGCTGTTATAGCCATACGATTTTTGGTCATATACACGGCAATATTGAAGATATCAACCGTTATGCCGCTCCTGCCCTCTTGCTGAAGCTTTACATGTCCTTGATGTTTGTAATGGGCCTTCAGGTGTCCAAAGCCCTCCTGCAATATTTGAAGCTTATTAAAAGGAATATAATACAGCCTGTCCCCCCATCCCTGTTTCACCGCTTGCAGCCATCCTTGTTGAAGCAGGGAAACGAAAGCAAGCTGCACTTCCATGCCGCTCAGGCGCTGCACGTACAATGAGCGCAGCTTGCCGTCATCAAAGCATTGCCCGGCATATCGGCTCCAGATGTGCTGAAGAACCGAGCGCTCCTTTGGAAGGAGAGCCATGAGGCTTTGAGTCTGCGTTGTGTCCCGGGGGTTCTGCATCACCGCGCAGCCTCCCTCTCTTCTTCCAGGACAAAGCCGGGTATAGTTGACTTTGACAGAAGATCGAATGATTCCTGGAGCTTTGCTTGTATCACTCGATATTCATATCCCTGCTCAATCAGAAACAACTGCCGCCGATTTGCAAAGCTTTCCTCGCGGCTGTCTTCCGATACCAATGCATAGAAAAATGCACGGTTCGCTCCTTGCTTGGGCCGCAGCAATCGACCAAGACGCTGTGCCTCCTCCTGCCGTGATCCATAACTGCCCGAAACTTCGATGGCAACCGAAGCATCAGGCAAATCCACCGCAAAGTTCGCTACTTTCGATACGACGAGCACGCGTACCTCCCCTTCCCGAAATGCCCTGTACCATTCATTACGGCGATCCTGACTCATTTGGCCTGTGATGAGTGGGGCCTGCAGCTCCTTGGCCATGAGATGAAGCTGATCCAGGTACTGGCCAATGATCAGTGTCTGTGCATCCTTGTGGAGATCTACAAGCTGCCGTACGATTTGCAGCTTGGACGGATTCTCGGCAGCAAGGCGATACTGCTCTCTTTTGCCAGCCGACATGGAGGCTTCTCTTGTCTCCTCCTGCATCGGCACCTTAATCTCTGTGCAGGCCACCGTTGCGATCCAGCCTTGTTCCTCCAGCCTTTTCCAGGGCATATCGTATCGCTTGGGTCCGATCAAGGAGAAAACATCATGCTCTCTGCCATCCTCACGGACCAAAGTCGCCGTCAGTCCCAATCTGCGCGTTGCTTGGATGTCGGCCGTCGCACGGAATACGGGAGCCGGGAGAAGATGAACTTCGTCATAAATGATCAAGCCCCAAGGGCGTTCGTTAAACAGCTTCATATGCTCCTGCTCTTTGCCCTTTCCAGGACGGTGGGTAAGAATTTGATATGTGGCAACCGTCACAGGACGTACCTCTTTTCGCTGACCGGAGTATTCACCGACTTCTTCCAGGGACAGCGTCGTTTTCTGTAACAACTCCTCGATCCACTGCCTTACAGAGGTCGTATTGGATGTAAGAATTAAGGTCTCGCATTGAAGATCACGCATAGCAGCTATACCAATCATCGTTTTGCCGGCTCCACAAGGAAGAACAAGAACACCATTCCCCCCCATACCGCCGGCATCCTGGAAACAATCTGCCGCTTTTTGCTGATAATCACGAAGCTTGATACCTTGATCGCTTGGATGCTTGTCTGTATAAAGCTCGGATTCATTCGATGGCACGCCGTTAGGTTTTTCACTATTCTCTGTTACCGAGGTTTCTCCCCGCCAAAGGATGTTCAAATATTGCCCATCGAGATATCCGGCATGATCCAGCACCGGGTAGCCGAGGCGGGTCAGCTCCTGCTTGATCACACCACGGCGGTCTGCTGGCACCTCCGCTTCCATTTCCGCAACCATGCGAACCCCCATAGAGGAAAGTGTGGGGGCTATCTCCTGCATTAAAGCGGCGTGCTTTAACCGAAGCAGCAGTAGACGTTCCTGCGTCGGATGGGGAAGCAGAGACAACTGCCCGTAACGTTCTACGAGCTGGAGAATTTCTCCCAGCAGAGCCTCCGGCACATCCCAGCGCGACAAAGACTGGAGACTTGAACAAATCTCTGCGGCGCTCATCCCACTGGCAGCAGCATTCCATAGAGACAATGGTGTCAATCGATATGTATGAAAAGACGAAGGGCTTTTAATCAAATCAGCATACTGTGCCAGTTGTTCTCGTGCTGTTTCAAAATCCGCATGGGCGGTCTCAAGAAGTATGGTTCGATCCCGCTGGACGATGCAGGGTTTATTGTTCATCTTTTATCCTCCTCATAGGCTGTCGTTCGCTATTTTCATAGCCCGGGTTAAAAAAAGAAGTTCTTATCCATCGTAATGGATAAGAACTTCCCCTATGATCTATAGGATTTCCAAAATGCGGGAGTTCATGCGCTGACATCTCGATTGCCGTTATTCTTCATTCTGACAGCTCGCCACCATCTCAATTAGGAGCTTCGCTCCGTAACGCATCGCCTCTTCATCAAAATCGAACATCGGGTGATGGTGCGGGTAGATCGCAGCTTTGTCCGGATTGCCGGCTCCAACAAACATGAAGCAGCCTGGAATCTCTTTCAGGTAGTAGGCGAAGTCCTCGGCCGGCATCAGTTTCGGCGATACCTTCACCTGATCCGCTGCGACAACCTTGGGAGCTGTGCGGAAAAACCGTTCCGTTTCAGCTTCGTCGTTCACCACAGGGGGATAACCAACCAGGTAACGGACCGTTGACTTCGTGCCATAGGTATCGGATATGGTCCGGGTCATATGCTCGATTCGCTCCCGGATCAGCGTCCGCGTAGGTTCGTCGAATGTGCGCACCGTGCCCGTGATCCGGCAAGAGGAAGCGATCACGTTCTGCGCATTCCCAGCTTGCATCGTTCCTACCGTGACCACTGCAGGCTGAAGCGGATCCACGCTCCGGCTGACAATCGTCTGAAGCTGCATCACGAGCGCAGCCCCCGCTACCAGAGCATCGGCCGTCACATGCGGCATACCGCCATGGCCTCCGCGCCCGGTAATGTCGATGAAGAACTCATCTGCTGCCGCCATCAACGGGCCCGGAGCACTCGCAACCATTCCTACTGGTAACGGTGTCCACAGATGCAGACCATATACAACATCGGCTCCATCAAGCGCTCCATCCTTGATCATCGCTACCGCTCCGCCTGGGCATACTTCCTCCGCAGGCTGGAACATAAAGCGAATCTCACCCTGAACTTCTTCTGGATACGTACTGTAGTATGCCGCGGCTCCAAGCAGAATGGAGGTATGTCCGTCATGTCCACAAGCGTGCATAACCCCTTGGTTTTGTGATTTATACTCGCAGCTCTTGCCGTCCTCTATCGGCAGCGCATCCATGTCAGAGCGCAGCACAACCGTTTTGCCGGGTTTGTCTCCTTTAAGAATCCCTATCACGCCGTACCCGCCGACATTGGTCTTGACCTCCAGGCCAAGCTCTTGAAGACGGGTTGCAATAAATGCTGAAGTCTCCTTCTCCTGGAACGAAAGTTCCGGGTTCATATGTAAATAACGCCGCCACTTTACCATCTGCGGATACCATTGTTCCCAAAATGCTTGCTTCATCAAGTTCCATCATCCTCCCCCGCTGTTTGCGGCTCAATCCAACGCTAGAAAGCCGTGGAGTTTGCTTAACAGCAGACCATGTCCAACCATGGCATCCATGCGGCCGCCTTCCTTGATCTTGCGATACACATCCCGAAGCGGGACCCACACAGCTGTTACCCCTTCATCATCTTCATCTTGGAGATTCGACTCCTGACTCCCGGACACCTTCAAATCGTCGGTAAAATAATAATAAACATTCCGGTTAGCGAGCGATGCCATCGGGTACGCGCAGCCCATATAGGACATGTCCTTGCACAGCACCCCAGCTTCCTCCTCCAGCTCCCGCCTTACGGCAAGGGCAGGCTCTTCACCGGGTTTCACCGTTCCGCCTGGAAGCTCCCACGTGACCTCATTTACCGCTTCCCGATGCTGAAATACCAGAAGCAGGCACCCTTGGTGAACGGCTACAACCGCTGCGGATTCCGGTATCTGATCGATCACAACAATTTCCTGGTTCTCGTTTTCTTCCACAGCATAATAGTCCGTACGGTAAACGATGCGATTCATCAGCCATGTCCACCCTTCCATCTTTGAATTCATATCCTATGAATATATAACCAACTGGATGGAAAGCGTACATTTTACAGCGTTTTCAGTTTCATTTATTTTAACAGAAAAGAGAATTGCCTGTCGTTATCAAATTCTCAGCCGTAATAATGAGCATGAATGAAGCGTGACGGGCGGTACAGGCTTGCAGAAGTTCTTGAAACATACTATCATATTAAAGAACTTTGCATGGACTATTAAGGGGGTTGCGACCACATGATTTTCGAAAATACAGGCTTGGACGGATTACACAGCGATTTAGCTTATCTTGATGAATGTGCCGAGAAGGTAGGCTTCATTCGTTGGCAGTGGGAATACCATCGCGCTACATATGACTTAAAAATCGAAGATAATAAAAATCAGGCAGAATATTTCCTGCGCATTAACACGCGTGCGGTTGAAGGCAAGCTGGAAAAGCCGGACACCATTCTCAAAATCGAAGCGGTATACCTGGGTAAAGCTACGTTTCCGCACGGACTTGAGTATGAATCCGTAGCTCCTCAACCCGTTATGAACGTAGCCACCAAGAAACTTCAAGAGCTTAAAGCTCTTCTGGAAGCGTAAGGTTGAACACGATGAATACGACCAAACCTCAGCCGAAGAGAGGAACGCCTGATTTTCAACTGCTGATTCTCACCTTGCTCTTGGTGGGATTCGGACTGGTTATGGTGTTCAGTTCCAGCTCCAGCTTGGCCGTTTTCAAATTTAATGATCCTTTGTACTTTACAAAGCGGCAAGTCGCTTTTTCGATTCTCGGCATTTTTGTCATGTTCGTTGCTATGAACATCAACTATAAGAAGTACAAGAAGCTATTTATACCGGTCTTTTTTCTCACGCTGCTTTTACTGATTCTTGTGGTTATTATCGGTTCTGCAACCAATGGCGCCACAAGCTGGTTCAACTTAGGCAAGCTTGGCATACAGCCGACCGAACTGGCCAAAATTGCGACCATTGTTTATCTCGCAGCGCTGATTACCAAGAAAGGGGAACGAATCCGCCAATGGAAGGGTGGTTTCTTCCCCGTCCTTATTATTGTGGGGATCGTAGCCGGGCTTATCATGCTGCAGCCAGACTTCGGCTCCTGCTTCATCCTCGTGGCGACCAGCGGTCTGTTGATCTACGCAGGCGGAGCGAGCCTTAAGCATATCCTCGGCTGTATCTCGCTGGTTGCTTTAGGCTTGGTGCTTACCCTTGGTGTTGGCTCGCTCTTCAGCTCCGGCGGCGGCGATCAGGAGCAGGCTTCCAAGGACTACAAAATGGGCCGCATCGAAGCTTTCATGGACCCTTTCCATGATGAGTCGGACACCGGCTACAATCTGGTTCAATCGCTCATCGCCATTGGGCAGGGCGGTGTCACCGGGGCTGGATACGGGGAGAGTGTACAGAAGCTGCACTATCTGCCAAACCCATATAACGACTTTATCTTTTCCGTTATCGGTGAGGAATTCGGTTTTATCGGAACCGCGATATTCCTTCTGCTCTATTTATACTTTATTCTGCGTGGGATCATCGTGTCGCTTCGCTGCTCGGATCCGTTCGGAACTCTGACCGGCGTCGGCATTATGGGACTGATCGCCATCCAGGCCTTCATCAATATCGGCGGGGTTACCAATACCATCCCGATAACTGGCGTTACCCTCCCGTTCATCAGTTATGGCGGCTCCTCGCTCCTGGTCATGATGTTGAGTATGGGGATCGTGCTTAGCATATCGAGGGACAGCAACCGTCCGATGAAAGAGGAACAGGTTAAATCTGTAATTAAAAAAGACTACCGGGCTACCGTGTAGTCTTTTTTTCTTATTATCTTTTTTCATTGTAAGCCAGGAGGTGTGCCCGGGGCATCCTATTTGGCTCGAAGCTGAACATCGTCGATTTCATCGTCTTTAAACGCTACGCCTTCGACCTTCACGTTGACCTCAACCACACGAAGCCCTGTCATGCTCTCTACCGCTTCGCGGACATTCTGTTGAAGCATGCGGCACACTTCATGTATAGGTGTCTCATAGAGCACGATAATTCGCAGATCCACCGCTGCTTCCAGCTGCCCTACTTCTACTGTTACACCCTTCTGTACATTCTTGCCGCTCAGTCGCTTAGCCCATCCTTCAGACAATCCGCCGGACATTGCTGCAATACCAGGGGTTTCCAAGGCAGCCAATCCGGCAATCTTCGAGACGACATCATCCGATATTCGAATTAAACCGTTATCCAGTTGAAGTTGTTCCGTCATGCCATATCCTCCTTCACCTCATTATCCGTTATTGTAAATGGTAACTGACCCAAAAAGCAAATGCTCCTTTTATAAATGCCGATAATTTTCCGAAAAAATTGGGTATATTGTAAAAAGTGATACGAGAATCGTCGTTTGGACTCGTATGAACTTATCAGTACATAAACCATAAGGCAGGTGCAGGTAATGAAAAAATGGCTAAATCCCTCACTTCTCATCTTTACCTTTTTGCTTAGCGCTCTCGGGCACTTTGCTAACTGGAACTTCACGCTTCAGTTCATTCTGTCCGCCATCTCGGTTATTTTCGTAGCCGGATTTCTCGGCAGGGCTACGGAAAGTGTTGCCCATTATGCCGGCCAACGGCTCGGGGGATTCCTGAATGCCACCTTCGGTAACGCTGCCGAATTGATCATCGCCATCCTTCTGATCAAGGAAGGTCTGTATGATATGGTAAAGGCAAGTATTACCGGCTCGATCATCGGCAACCTGCTGCTCGTGCTCGGTCTCAGCCTGTTCGCCGGTGGACTCAAGTTTAAGATTCAAAAATTCAACATGACGCTGGCGGGTCTGAACGGATCGCTAATGACGCTGGCCATTATCGCCTTGTTCATCCCGGCTGTCTTTCTGAACACCCATTCCATTACGGAAGGGGAGACCAAGACTCTCAGTCTCATTGTGGCAGGAATTCTGATTGTAGCTTACATTGCATGGCTCGGGTTCTCCATGATCACTCACAAGGAATATTTGGCGGATGTCAGCGATGAACGGGATCAGGATGCACTACCGCATGAGCATGGCCCGAATTGGTCCAAGAAACGGTCCATTATATACCTTGTTGTCGCTACGGTGATGGTAGCATTGGTCAGTGAATGGCTTGTTGGGGTGCTAGAGCCTATAAGCCATGAATATGGCCTTAGCGAGCTCTTCATCGGTGCCATCCTTGTGGCTATCATTGGGAACGCGGCAGAACACAGTGCCGCCATTATGCTCGCGATGAAGAACAAAATCGGTGCTGCCGTTGAAATCGCTGTAGGCAGCAGCTTGCAGATCGCCTTGTTTGTCGCTCCTGTGCTTGTGTTCATCAGCTTTTTCCTCGGGGATACGATGGATCTCGTATTTACTACGATCGAGCTGGTTGCGATCGGGGTGTCCGTATTCATTGCCAGATCCATTACACAAGACGGCGCTTCTAACTGGTATGAGGGGCTCCTGCTGCTCGCTGTATACATCATACTAGGCGTCTCCTTCTTCCTTGTATAATCTCTATAGGAAGTGAAAGGTACGGAGATCACCAACTCCAGTTGCAAGCAAGAAAAAAACGCATGACGCTTAAAAAGCGACATGCGTTTTCTCTATGTATGCGCCTGTACAAGTACAGGCTATTTGGATTGATTCATGGCTTCGTACAGGACCGCCAGATTGCGTTCAAGCTTGCTGATTAGCTGCTTTCCCGTACTTTCCGGAAGGAGCCCGGCACGCACCGCGAAATCAACCTCTTTAGAGAACCCGTACATTTGGGTGTCCAGCACTTCCTCATAGAGAGGGCAGTAACGGGTCGCCAGATTCTCCATCTGCACTTCAATAAGCTTCAAGATTTTATCTGCATCTTCATGAAGAAGACTGATCGCTTTTAAATTCAGCTGTTCCTGTAAATCAGATGAAGTCATGATCTTCCCCCCTATGTCAAAAATCACAGCATAAGTTACTACCTTTAATATTAGTCGAAATTGTTTCTCAATACAAGGACCTGGACAAAATAGACTCCCACTCTACGAAAAAACACCCTTCCATTCCATGGAGGGTGTTTTTGGCAACAATTATTCAGCCACGACGGTTACATTCAAGCCGTGCTTGGTGAATACGTCGATCATCGCTTTTTTGGCTTCATCCGCATCGGGTCCATGAACATGCAATTCATAGCTTTGGTTGCTGACAAGCGTAGTGAACAGACCCAAGATGCTTTTAACATCAATGTACTTGTTCTCGGCTTGCAAAACGATAGAGGATGAGAACTGGCTAGCGGTTTGCGAAATTTCTACGATAGCTTGATTGTTATTCGACATACGAATCCCTCCGTAACTTTAGGAACTAGTAATACATATCACTGCACCTTCATGATACATTGAATCCGTTTTCTTATGCAACATCTTTTCCAATCTATTTAAGATTTTCCGGATTTAAAGCTTCCAGCTCGGGTACAACAAAAATACCATCCTTGCGGATCAGACGATCATCAAAGTAGATTTCACCACCACCGTATTCGGGGCGCTGAATCAGAACCAGATCCCAATGGATGGAAGAACGGTTGCCGTTGTCTGTTACATCATATGCTTGACCTGGAGTAAAATGCAGGCTGCCGGCAATTTTCTCGTCAAACAGGATATCTTTCATCGGGGTCAGAATATAAGGGTTGAAGCCAATCGCGAACTCACCGATGTATCTCGCACCTTCATCCGAATCCAAAATCTCGTTCAGCCGGTTGGTGTCGCTGCCAGTGGCCTCGACAATTTTGCCGTTTTCAAAGCGGAATTTAATATTTTCAAAAGTTACGCCATTATAGAGAGTCGGCGTATTATATGCAATGGTCCCGTTAACCGAGTCGCGAACAGGCGCTGTATACACTTCGCCATCGGGAATATTCTTCTGGCCGGAGCATTTCTCGGCACCGATGTTTTTGATCGAGAAGCGAAGATCCGTGCCTGGTCCAACGATGCGAACCTTGTCGGTGTTTCTCATCAGCTCGGCCAGAGGGTCTTGAGCGCGGTCCATTTTGGAGTAATCCAGATTGCAAACATCGAAGTAGAAGTCTTCAAATGCCTCCGTACTTGTGTTGGCAAGCTGCGCCATGCTCGCGTTCGGATAGC
Source organism: Paenibacillus solani (assembly GCF_001277345.1). Taxonomy (GTDB): domain Bacteria; phylum Bacillota; class Bacilli; order Paenibacillales; family Paenibacillaceae; genus Paenibacillus_AQ; species Paenibacillus_AQ solani. The sequence goes on along the minus strand of NZ_LIUT01000001.1, from coordinate 1,066,802 downwards.
GGAGAACGACCCATTTCGTACGTTTAACACGCTCTTCACTATGTACAGGATGCGAGTATAGCGCATTGAACATCTTCATGTTTTCCTCAGGCACATCAGCCATATCGTTGACGTTCTCGCCGGCACGGATCCCAATGTAGCAATCCATTTGCTTCATGCGCTCAAGATCAAGCTCAGCCCATAATTCAAGCTGATCCTTGTTTGCATTCATGAGCATGGCTCGTTGAACTGTGCGATCCGTTAATTGTACGAACGGACGGCCGCCCCCTTTTGCGACTTCTTCTATGATCGCATTCAGCAGATCACGCTCGGAGCCAATCATTTCAATCAGGACGTTTTCGCCTGGCTGCATATCCACTGAATAGTTTACGAGATTTTGAGCCAGCTTTTGAATTCTGGGGTCACGCATATATCTGTATCCTCCTTATGATGACTGTTCTCTTACTGAAATGAATTGAACAGCGGTAAATTTATTCCTTATTGTAGCACGCCAAGGGCTGTTCGTCAGCGTTTTCCCTGGTATATCTTTTCAGGAGTGCCTCTTCAATAGCCTTTAAACGTAACATCAGACAGCAAAGTTTCTGTACGTGCTTGCCCTTGTCCATCCACGAAAGATAAGGTACGCTCCATGCTCACTCTTGTTGGTAGATGGCTTTTTTTGTTAATCGTCATATGAAATACCGAAGCGGCATCCGCTTGATTCAACATTTTTTGCATATCAGTATAGTCCCGCTCCCACAGAGCTTTCAATTGTTTGCGAACCTTCGGACTTTCACTGTATAAGGGGTCACCGGCGCGGTCAATGCGTTCCGCCAATGCTTTCATCTGCTCCTCTAGCGATTCACGGGCCATATCCGCTGCCGCCTCGGGAGACAATTCGATTCGAAGCATCTTGGTTCCTCTTGCCGCTCCCAGTTCCCGAGTTACTGTCTTCTCTGATTTACCCACATACTCCAGTAATTCAAGCGGATTTAACCGGGTCATCCACATCTCTTCTGCATGTTTCGAAGAGAGCGTGCTCCACTTGCCCCCCTTCCGCTTAAGTTCCACGGTAACTCCATCCTGTGTGTTATCCGATTCGGCAGCTACCTTGTTGTTACGTAATTTTTCAAACGTATTCCTGGATGATAACGTTAAATCCGTATGATGCTGCAGCTTCCCTTCAAAAGCCAGACTTTGCAAAAATGGACCGTTCTGTTCGCCCCGTATCGCCGCTTCTCCTTTAAACGAGAAATTGTCCACGCCGGACAGCCCCGCTAGCGCACGATTAAACGTTTCCTCAGCTGACTGCCCATCCTGCCAACCACACCCAGCCAAACAACAACAAACGAAGAGAACCACTCCAAAAACGCTATAGCATTTGCTCGCTCTCATATCCATCAGCCTCTCATTGTTCTTGCTCCTTAGGCTATCCGGGGTCCTTCACATTATGCAGACTACAGAAAAAACCCTGCAGCCTCTCGCAGCTGCAGGGTATCTCAATCCGACCTGATTTCCGTTTTCTCTGCCATAATTCGATTGCGGCCGCCATGCTTCGCTTCGTAGAGGGCCATGTCCGCCCGATAAAAAAGTGACTCTACGCTGATCTTGTCATTCGTCCAATTCCACTCCGAGATTCCGCAGGACACCGTCACTCGCGGGTCGGTTTCCTCTGCTACTCTTAAGCGAATCCGTTCAGCGACCTGCATGGCCTGCCGAACCCCAAGTCCGGGCAAATACACGGCCAGCTCTTCGCCGCCCCAACGTGCAGGAATATCGCTGTGACGAATGGTTGTTTTTACGATATTGCTGACCTGCTTCAGAATTTTGTCTCCTCGCTGATGACCGAACGTATCATTCACTTGTTTGAATTCATCAATATCCACAACAATGAGCGAGCCGCAAAAATCCCGTTTCTGACACTCATGGATCATTTCGTCGAGATAATGACGCGCGTACAACTCAGTCAACATATCCCGGTTCGCCATTCTTCTCACTTCGGCATGCAAAAAGGCATTGCCAATGGCAAGCCCAACATGGCTTGTCAACGCTTGCAGCAGCCGGTAGCTGTTATACGAAAAATAATGCCGCTTCGCATGAGTCAGAAGCACAACGCCGCGTACATCCCCATTCACCGTTAACGGGGTAGCAATCATTGAACTGGACTGCGTGCTCTCCATCAGTTTGGATTCTGCAGGACGCTCCTGCTGATAATCGGACAGGATCATCGGTTCCTTCGAATGATAGACCAGACCGCCCAAGCCGTAATCCTTCTCAAAAATCTCCTTGGCAAGCCCCTCGGCATTGCACGACACGACTTCAAGCCCGCCTAACTCTTCGTTATATATTAAAATGCAGCAATAATCCGCCTTTAGGATCTTCAGCAGCTCCTGGTTTGCAAACTGAAAAATCTCTGCTAAGTGCAGGCTTTTGTTCAAGCGCTGGGTCAATTCGTTAATCATCCGGAGCTCATGAATCATCAGATTGGACTGCTCATACAATTTTGCATTCTCAAATGCATTGCCCGCCGCATCGGCCATCATCCCCAGCAGCTCCAGATCCATCTCAGGCAGCTCCGACTTGTCCACTTCAACATGGATGACGCCATAAACACCCTGCTTGCCTCCCATGGGGATTCCGATCTCTACGGTCGTGTCGGGGTCTTTATGTTCATGAATCGTCAATGAACCTTCCATAAATGTACGAACATAGACCTCTTCCTGCCAGTGGTGAATCAGCAGAGGACGTACCAGTGGATGACCACTCTCATGGTCTTGGGACATAAATAATTCAACCTTGGCTTTCGGATAGAGGGCCAAGACGCTGTCTATAGCTTCAACCAGCACGCAATCCACATTGTTCTGTACATGCATCCGTTTCACATACTGGAACAGAATCGAACGCCTGTGCACTTCAGACTCAGCCTGAGAGTGAACTTTGTCCAAATCCTCAGCAAATATGTCGTCCAGTTTGCGATAAAAGCAGGCACGGTATAATAGAGCATACGTTTCAGTCAACATCAGCGATTGCTCCGCCTCCATCGGATTCAAGGAAACACCGACCCATATCGCAAACACATCGCCATGAACACGGGTGAGCAGCGGAACAGCGCATACCGCTCTTCCCTCAAAAGATCCCTTCCCTACAAATTGGGCAACTTTTTGGGAATTTAAAGTGCGCAATATCTTCTGAACTTCGCTTTCAACGAAATATTCCATTAATTCAGGCGCTCCTGTCAGCCAAGCTCCCTCATGAGAAAGAAGGGCCCAGCTGATTTTCTTCATCGCCTGCGTGCCTGCGCTTTCTCGTAGCCACTCCTGATAGCTGTCTGAGAAGAGGGGCTGAAGATAAGGGAAATCATGAGGTGTAATATCCAAGCTCTGATGCAAAAGACAAGACCCGTTTCCTCGAAAATGCCCGGAATCATTGAGCATAATGGCGGAAGCAGGAGAGCTCTCATACACTTTCCGTTGTTCTTCTGACATATTGGGCGCTCCTTTGCACCGTTATAAAAGGTCTATCTATCATGGGAGTTTGAGTTCATATTGTAAGAGACCGCTTGCTGCCGCTTGAATGGTGTTTACCCTACTGTTCAACATTTGGAGACATGGCAACCACCATAATCTTTACGTTATGTACTAGATAATTACGACTACTTCATATACTATCATATTACTCTTTTCTACCCATCTTTGCATTATAATTTATGCATTTTCTACAATATTCTTAGGTCCTGAGTCCTATCGACAAAATTAGACATGAACCAAGATTTATAAAGTTGAAGGTTGAACTTGACTTTATCTCATTACTTCATATAATATTTATTGTTGAGTAAGAATGCAATGCATTCGATGAATTTGGGCGGGTTGTGTCACCCTCACGTTATTTGTTACTGACAGGACAGCGGCTGAACTTTCCTATCAGATCTTCCGGAAGAATACGTTAGAGCAAACAAATACGGCGCAAATAGAGCCCTGATGAAATTTCAATTAAAAAGGAGTCTATATAATATGGCACGTTACACCGGTCCTAAATTTAAATTAAGCCGTCGTCTGGGAATCTCCCTGAGCGGTACAGGTAAAGAATTGGCTAAGCGCCCTTTCCCTCCAGGTCAGCATGGTTCTAACCAACGGAGAAAAATTAGTAACTATGGTATGCAGCTTCAAGAAAAGCAGAAGCTTCGTCATATGTACGGCTTGGGCGAGAAGCAATTTAAAACCCTGTTTAACAAAGCAACCGGCATGAAAGGGATCGCAGGTGAGAACTTCATGATCCTGCTTGAGAGCCGCTTGGACAACCTGGTTTACCGTCTTGGCTTCAGCAATAGCCGTGCGGGTGCTCGCCAGTTGGTATCTCACGGTCACGTGACTGTGAACGGCAAGAAAGTCGATATCGCTTCTTACGCTGTAAGCACTGGCGATGTCATCGGTCTTCGTGAAAGAAGCCGCAGCCTCTCTTCCATCAAGGAAGCTTTGGCTAACCGCGTTCATCTGCCAGCGTACGTTGAGTTTGAAGAAGCCGCTATGGAAGGAAAGTATATTCGTCTTCCAGAGCGTTCCGAACTTTCCCAAGATATCGATGAGAAGCAAATCGTCGAATTCTACAACCGTTAAGATTAACTCGGAACCCAAAAAACCTGAAGGCCCTGGCCTTCAGGTTTTTTTTTTATTGAGAAGGACTCTTCCCTGATATTAGAATATTGCAGGAAAGGCAACAGCTAAGCGAAATCTGTCCTTATCTAGAATATGCCTTGCTAGACATATCTGTTGCCCTGCCAATCTGTACTGTCCCACGTTTATCATCTTAAGAAAGTGCTAATCTGGCAAATTTACGCTTGCCCACTTGGACGACATCCCCGTTCTCAGGAACGAATTCACCGTAGATATCGCTGCACTTCTCTCCATTCCATTTAACAGCTCCTTGCTGGATACTGCGCCTGGCCTCGCCGTTGGAAGCAGCAAAACCGAGCAGCGTCAACAGTTTGACAAGCGAAATCTTACCATCCTCCAATTCTTCTTCAAGTATCATATATTCCGTAAGGTCTTCAGGAAGGGCCTTCTGCTGGAACACGGTCACAAAATGCTGCTGGGCGGCATCCGCAGCCTCCCTCCCATGATACATACGAACGAGATTGTGCCCCAGGCTCATCTTGGCATCCCGGGGATGAATGCTCCCATCCCGAAGCCCGTCCTCCAATCTGGTAATCTCCTCACTGGCCAAATCCGTAGCCAAGCGGAAGTATTTGAGCATCAGCTCATCCGGCACAGACATCGATTTACCATATATCTCATTTGGTTCTTCATCAATACCGATGTAATTGCCCAAGCTCTTGCTCATCTTCTGTACACCGTCAAGTCCTTCAATCAGCGGCATCGTAATCGCAACCTGAGTCTCTATCACATACTCCTTCTGCAGAGTACGCCCTATCAGCAAGTTAAACTTCTGATCCGTCCCTCCAAGCTCGACATCGGTTTTAAGCGCCACCGAGTCCATCCCCTGCATCAGTGGGTAAAAAAACTCGTGAATGCTGATCGGGAGTCCTCTCTGATAACGTTTTGTAAAATCATCGCGCTCCAGCATCCGCGCCACCGTAACTTTTGCCGATAAACTTACCACTTCGGCAAAAGTCATCGGTGCAAGCCACTCAGAATTGTAATATACCTTCGTTTTCTCCGGGTCGAGCATCTTATATATTTGTTTCTGGTACGTTTCCGCATGCCGTCTCACATCTTCTTCAGACAACTGTTTGCGTGTTTCAGATTTGCCTGTTGGATCTCCGATCCTGCCCGTAAAGTCCCCGATGATAAGCTGTACTTCATGTCCGAGTTCCTGAAACTGACGCAGCTTCTGCAGTACGACGGTATGTCCGAGGTGAAGATCGGGTGCCGACGGGTCCATACCCAGCTTGACGCGTAGCGGCTCGCCGGTTACGACAGATCTCATTACCTTCTGCCTCATCTCCTCCTCCGGAATAATCTCTACCGCTCCACGGGAGATCACCTCCATCTGCCGCTTGACCTCCTGCTGCTGAACATTCGATAAACCATCCCATTCCATGTTTCGTACGCCTCCCTTTTATAGTATGAACGCAAAAAAGCTCCTGCTCATCCCAAGGGACGAGTAGGAGCGCTCGCGTTACCACCCTAATTAAAATCCGTTCTGATGGAAGCGGACTTTCACTTCATTTCCATAACGGGAGTGTCATCCCGGAACCGGACTACTTCAGGCAGCCAAAAGATGCTGCTTTTTCCCCCGGTCAGCTCCAGACGGTAATTCAAAGGGGTTCGTTATCGGTTTGCAGCTGCCACCGACTCTCTGGAAACGAATACTCCACCTTCTACTGATGTCCTTCCATGCTTTTCTCGATATGAACTTTGCATTAATTTGTAACATAAGCTTCCCAAAAAAGTCAATCTTCTTCTAAAAAAGGACACGCTAAAGGGGGTTATGTGATTCAAAACCTTCGATTTATGCTATAATAGGTGCGGTAAAAGGAGGAGTATACATTCATGGTTGAGGAGAAAAAACAAGAGCCTGAAAAACAGAAAAAACCACGTAAACGGTCCTTTCTGCGGGTGCTGGGATCCATAATCGGATGGCTCTTTGTAATAGGTCTGGCGGGGATTTTGTTCGCCGGGGGGGCTGTAGCCGGCTATGTAACCTCTATTGTCGAGAATGAGCCTGTACGTTCACGAGCGCTCATTGAGAACACAATGAACGATAACGCCATCACTGGCTTCGCCTACTTTGCGGATGGCTCACCAATTGGGCAGTTGAGAACCGAAGAAGACAGACGGCCCGTGGAGTTCAAGGATATTCCCCAGCTTGTTAAGGATGCCGTTGTATCCATAGAAGACAACCGATTTTATACACATAAGGGTGTTGACATAAAAGGTACCGCTCGGGCTGTGAAGGAACGTGTGTTGAATGAGCCGGTTCAGACCGGGGGCAGCACACTGACGCAGCAGCTGGCCAGGTTAACCTTTTTAAGTCGCGATAAAACCGATAACCGTAAAGTAAAAGAAATGCTGCTTGCCATGCGTATGGAACGTTTTTTGAGTAAAGATCAAATATTAACAGCTTACTTGAACAAGGTTCCCTACGGCAATGGTTCCAGCGGATATCAACTGTTCGGAATCAAGGCTGCGGCAAGAGGAATTTTTAACATCAACAATTTGAATGATCTGAATGTGGCACAGGCTGCCTATTTGGCTGGTCTTCCGCAGCTTCCATCTTCTTACTCTGCCTTCAACGGCAAGGGCGAATTTGATGAGAAAGCATTCGGTCGAGCCGTAAATCGTCAACAGCGCGTGCTGGCAAGCATGCTGGAAGAAGGGAAAATAACAGAAGCCGAGTATCAAGAGGCCAAGGCATTTGATATCAAGGCATCCCTGGCGCCTCGTACACAGAAAGCTTATGTAACTTATCCTTATCTCATGATGGAAGTTGAACGCCAAGCATCTAATATCCTGTTGGAGCTGAGTCAGAAAGCAGGCGAGAACGTAAAAGGCACGCAAGCAAACTCTGATCTGCTGGATGCTTCACGTGCTCAATTGAGTACCGGCGGATACCGTGTCTATACCACCATCGATCGGACATTATACAAGACCATGCGTTCCATTGCGGAGGATGATAGCAATTTCTTCGCTGACAGTCCGGAAAAAGGGATGGAGCAAACGGCCGCCATGATGATCGATAACAAGACCGGAGCCATATTAGGCATGATCGAAGGCCGTGATTTCAATCACGAGCAAATGAACCACGCTACCCAGATGATCCGGCAGCCTGGTTCTGCCATGAAACCTATTGCAGCCTATTTACCGGCACTTGATTCAGGAGCAATTCAGCCTGCCAGCATTTTGGACGATTCGCCGATCATATTGAAGGACTACAGCAAAGTATTCCACATCCCGAAAAACTCGTACAGCGGGTACAGAGGACTAATGACGGCAAGACAGGCACTTAACGATTCGACCAATACCGTGGCGCTCAAGCTATTTAATAACACTGTCGGCATTGAGCATGCTTGGGATTTCTCGAAAAAGCTGGGCATCACAACCCTCGAGGACAGGGACTATTCCGCTGCCACGGGTGTACTGGGTGGTCTGGGACACGGTGTTACCGTTGAGGAGCTCACCAATGCATACAGTGCTATCGGCAATCACGGTAAATTTAACGATGCGTTTATGATTGATAAAATCGTGGATTCCAAAGGCAATATTGTCTATAGGCATGAAGTTAAGCCGGAGCAGGTATTCTCTGAACAGACCGCGTATCTTATGACAGATATGCTCCGTACCGTAGTGTCAAACGGAACCGGCAGCAAGGTTAGAGATACCTACAAGAAGTTCAACGAGATTCCGATCGTCGGCAAAACAGGTTCTACACAGAACTACGGAGACGTCTGGTTCATGGGATATTCGCCTGATGTGACCCTCGGAGTATGGGTTGGCTACAGAGAGCAAGTCAATACGCTCGTTGGCGACCAACGTAAACATGCACAGAGCATTTGGGCAAGAATCATGAACGAAGTAACGGATGTTAAGCCAGAGCTGTTCCCTACAAAGACGTTCGAAAAGCCTGAAGGTATAACCTCCAAGACAGTTTCCGCGTACAGCGGTAAGCTCCCTACGGCTTTGACGGACAAATTCGTTACAGATATTTTTAATGTAAAATTCGTGCCTACCGAAAGCGATGACGGTATTGCAAAAGCAAAATATATCACCTATCGAGGTGTAAATTACATTCCACAGGAAGCGACGCCTCTGGATATGCTGAGAGAACAAGTCGTATTTAAGCGTGAAAAGCCGCTTGACGAGCTCATTGTAGAATTGCAGAATGCCCTGAAAGTCATGAAGGGAGATAAAAAACCACTAGAAGCATATCTTCCACAAGACGCTAAGAAGGGAATGCCAAGCAAAGTCGATCCGAGAACGGATGACGGCAAAGCTCCTACCCCGCCAAAGAACGTACATTACTCGACGGGCAGTGGCTCCATTAGCTTTAATGCCAGCGGATCGCCGGATGTCGTCGGATACCGACTGTTCAAATCGGTGAACGGCAGTCCTTATACCCATCAAGGGCAAGTCGTGCTTGGTGACGAAAGTCTTGTCTTCTCGGGCCTGGGCGCGGATAGCATGTTTACCACTTATTATGTAGTTGCCGTAGACGTTGCTGGAAAAGTATCGGAGCCAAGCGCCATCGTAGGCGGTACAGCCCTTGGTTTCCCGGTTCCGGGTGAGACGGAAACCAACCCTGATGATGTTATCGATATTCCGGATGATGAAGACCTTACAGAGGAAGAGCCTGATACCGATTTGGAGCTCGGGAATGATGAAGGTGCTGCAACAGTACCTTCATCACCAGGTCAGCCGTCTCTTGTGGCCACTCCAGAGGGGTTCAAAGCCACTTGGAGCGGCAATGCTCCCGAGGAGGAAGTAATGGTCTACAATATCTACATCAGTCCAAATAGTGATGGCAATTACCAGATCCTAGGTTCTAGCAGAAGTACGGATTTCTATTATACCTCCGGGAACCCAATCGGCGGTACCTTCAGAATAACGGCTGTAAACCCGATCGGAGAATCACCTGCCTCCCCGACGGTATATTTTGAGAAGAAATAGATAGAAGCAAAAAACCAGCCCCTCCCTACAGAGATCCTCTGTTGGAGGGGCTGGTTTTAATTATGGGCTCAAGCCGACAGTTTATATGTTCATCATGGGGAAAAAAGGGCTGACAATGAAAATGGCTTATCACCATAATCATTGTCAGCCCCATTGTTAATGCGGTCTAGTCTTCAATCGTGGACAGATCGCCTGTAGGAAGATCCAATTCCCATGCTTTCAGAACACGACGCATAATTTTACCGGACCGTGTCTTCGGAAGCTTATCTTTAAACTCAATTTCCCGCGGAGCGGCATGAGCTGAGAGTCCTTCCTTAACAAAACGGTAGATTTCATCCTTGAGCTCCTGAGAAGGCGTGTATCCCTCGCGTAAGGAGATAAAGGCCTTGATGATCTCACCCCGGGTGACATCCGGCTTGCCGATTACGCCTGCTTCTGCAACGGCTGGGTGTTCAATCAGCTTGCTTTCCACTTCGAACGGTCCGATTCGCTCACCGGAGGAATTGATAACATCATCAATTCTGCCTTGGAACCAGAAGTACCCTTCTTCGTCCATATATGCCGAGTCACCGGAGATATACCATCCTGGAATACGGAAGTATTCCTCATACTTCTCCTGATTATTCCAAATGGCTCTCATCATGGCTGGCCAAGGTGACTTAATTGCCAGGTTCCCCATCGTGTATGGCGCTACTTCTTTGCCTTGATCATCCAAGATCGCGGCTGTAATACCCGGCAGCGGACGTCCCATCGATCCCGGCTTGATCGCCATGCTCGGATAGTTACAGATGAGCTGTGCCCCGGTCTCTGTCATCCACCACGTATCATGGATACGGTGGTTGTAAGCCTTGTGCCCCCAGCGAACGACTTCAGGATTCAGAGGCTCGCCGACAGACAACACATGTCTCAAATTACTCAAGTCATATTGGTCGATGAGTTCCGAACCTGCGCCCATTAACATGCGGAATGCAGTCGGAGCGCTGTACCATACCGTAACCTTGTTTTTTGCTAATGTATTGTACCAATCCTGCGGGCTGAAACGACCACCCCGGATTACATTGGTAACTCCATGGAGCCACGGTGCGAATATTCCGTACGCCGTGCCGGTTACCCAGCCTGGATCCGCGGTACACCAGTATATATCGTCTTCCTTTAAATCCAATACGACTTTCGCTGAGTAATATTGCTGGATCATCGCATTCTGCACATGATATACACCCTTCGGTTTCCCGGTAGAGCCTGATGTATAGTGCATAATCAACCCATCTTCACGTTCAAGCCATTCGATTTCCAGCTCGTTCGACGCCGCTTCCAGCTCTTCAAAATAGTTTACTAACTGCGGATGCTCTTCCTCTACTTCACCAACTACAAAAATATGCTTCAGTTCAGGTAACTCGTCTCGTTTAACACGTGCCAGTAGTGCAGGGGTTGTAATTAGAGCCACAGCCCCGCTGTCCTCCAAGCGGTCTTTTACCGCCGTTTCCATGAAAGCTTCGAACAACGGTCCAACGACGGCCCCTACCTTCAGAATACCCAGCAGGCCTACATAGAGTTCCGGACTGCGCGGCATAAAGATAAATACCCGGTCGCCTTTGCCCACACCATGTTTACGCAATGCATTTCCGAACTTGTCGGATTTCTCTTTCAATTGCGCATAAGTATAAGACTCGTCCCTGCTTGCGTCACTGTACAAGAGAGCAACCTTATCTCCCCGGCCTTCTGCCACGTGACGGTCAATAGCTTCATATGCCATATTCACTTTACCCGTCTCATACCAAGTAAAATGTCTCTCGATTTCGTCCCATGAAAACTCGGAGCGTGCTTGCTCGTAACTCTTCATATTGGAATGTGAAACTTCACTTGGCAGTATTTCGCTATGCGTTTGATTCATGATTACATCCTCCTCATTCTCAAATCGATCTCCTCGTAGTGGACAGCGCTTACAAAATGATTAAAATGATACATAGACATTACACATTGCGGTGGGTCTTCACGTTGTCACAGTCATCGAGTCATTAACCCTTGGAATTCGCAAGGAACCTATCATTAACGCTACATTTGTGAATAATTTATGTCGAAAAGATTATATCATAGCTATTGTTTACCTGTCATTGCTTTTCATTTTTTTATTTTTTTGCTATAAGTAGGGTATGGAATCGAAAGGAGCGTAACGGATGGAACACTGCAAAGTTTACCAGTCTCATGTTTTGTTCCCTGAAGACCGCCGCCTAATCATCGAAGGACCTGTGCCTCCCGAGCAATTATCCGAACTCACCATGCACCCTGATCTCAATGCTTTTCGTCGACCTGTGGAGCAGCATGAGGCTCTGGTGGAAATTGCAGGTCTGCCTGAAGGTAGAATCATCATCACGAGAGACCGGGATATGATCGTAGGATATGTCACTTTTCATTACCCGGATGAACAGGAACGCTGGTCTGAGGGCAATATGGAAGATTTGATTGAGCTTGGTGCCATTGAAGTAGCCAATGACTACCGTTCCCTTGGACTCGGGCAGCATATGATCAAAACCGCATTTGAAGAAGAACAGCTGGAGCGTTACATTGTATTTACGACCGAGTATTACTGGCATTGGGATCTGAAAGGAAGCGGCTTAAACGTATGGGATTATCGCAAAATGATGGAGCGTTTAATGAAAATTGTGGACATGGAGTGGTATGCAACCGATGATCCTGAAATCTGCTCCCATCCTGCCAACTGCCTCATGGTCAAAATCGGACGGTACGTTCCGCTTTCATCGCAAGAGCAATTCGATCGGATCCGTTTCAGACAACGGTTTATGTATTAATTTTAAACAAAAACTCCCCCGAGGTACCTCGGGGGAGTTTTATTTGTATGATGCGCATCAATATGCCCGCTTGGCAGGACTATGACTTGCTGAATTGTCGGTACTAGAGCTTACCTAGCATATAGCTCACAATTTCATGCGATAGCTTTGAAGCTTTTACAGTAAACTCGGGAAAATTAACGTGGGCAGAACCGTCGGCTTTATCCGACATCGATCGGATCACGACATAAGGCACGCTGTTCATATAACATACCTGGGCAACTGCGGAGCCTTCCATCTCTGCACAAGCCCCGCCTAGATCCTCGTGGAGCGTTTGGACGGTCTCACGGCTTGCAATAAACTGATCTCCAGATAATACCTTTCCGATGATAAAATGCCCCGCCGCCTGTTTCTTGCAGGCCTCTTCTGCCAATTCTATCAAATGCTGATCTGCAGGAAAATCGGAAACTTCCTGATACGGAATCATCCCACGCGCAAAGCCTAGCGGTGTCACATCCATATCATGCTGCATGCATGAGGATGAGATAACGATATCGCCAATGTTCAGCTCAGGGTGCAGCGCACCTGCAACGCCGGTAAACAATACCTTTGAAACTCCAAAAGAATCGATCAGAATTTGCGTGGTCACCGCAGCATTAACCTTGCCTACCCCGCTCTTGCATACAACTACCCGCTTGCCATGAATCGTTCCGGCAGCATAAGTTACCCCTGCTTTGACCGTCGTTTCTTTATTTTCCAGCTGAGCCAATAATAGCTCAACTTCTTCGTCCATGGCCCCGATAAGGCCGATAACTTGTGCTGTCATAGCAATGCCCTCCATTTTCACAATCAAAAGATTTCCAAGCAGAAAAAAGCCCCTCACATCTCAGGAGCTTTTTCCAATAACAGGGTGGTAATTAACAAGCTTATCATGGCCTTTTACTCGTTCACATGGCTAACCGACAGCCGAAGAATCGTTTCATGTGGCAGAATCACGCGAGGATTTTCCACATTCTCCTTCTTCATCAGCTTGGTAAGCAGACGCATTGCTACAGCCCCCAGGTCATACATCGGCTGAGCTACCGTCGTCAGCTGTGGACGAACCATCGAAGCCATCCGGATATTATCTACGCTGATTATAGAGAAGTCATCAGGTACTTTATAGCCTTCATCCTGAATACTATGTATGGCCCCAATCGCCATCTCATCCGTAGCAGCAAAAATAGCCGTTGGTTTCTTCTTGAGTCCAAGGAAATATTTCATTGCCTCAACACCGGACTCATAACGATAATTACCGATCCGTACCAAGTCTTCTTGATATTCAATGCCAGCAGCTTCCAGTGCTTTCTTGTAACCTTGGAAACGTGCATAACCATTGGCTGGATCCTGAAGCGTACCGCTGATCATGGCGATCTCGCGATGTCCGTGTCTGATCAATGTATTTACCGCATCAAATGCAGCCTGTTCATGATCAATATCGACGGAAGGATAAGAACATCGCTCATCACTGGTTGCACAGAGAACAATCGGCACAGACGATGTCTGAAATGCTTGAATATGCTCATCCGTCACCGTTCCGCCCATGAACAAGAGCCCGTCCACTTGTTTCTCAAGCAAGGTGTTGATGACACGGATCTCTTTTTCCTTCCGTTTGTCGGCATTACATAGAATTATATTATAATGGTACATGTTAGCAATATCCTCGATACCGCGGGCAATTTCCGCAAAAATCGAGTTCGAAATGTCCGGGATCACAACGCCAACGGTTGTGGTCTTCTTGCTGGCCAGACCTCTGGCTACCGCATTCGGACGATACCCTAAACGTTCAATCGCTTCGTATACTTTTTTCCGGGTCTGAGGCTTAACGTTCGGGTTATTGTTGACAACCCGGGATACCGTCGCCATGGAAACGCCTGCTTCGCGCGCAACATCGTAAATGGTTACCGTCAAATTCCTTCTCTCCATTGCCAATAGATTTTCATTCGTTCAATACCATTTGAATTTATGATACGACAAAATACTGCTTTGTGCAACGACACGGCTTTATATGCCGGCCAGTTGAGTCTTCAGCGCTTCAGCCGTAATATGAGAATGGGATGTATGCCAGACTGGCGCTCCTGCTTTTACAAGAATAACTTGTGGCGATTCGTGCTTTACGCTCAAAGTTTCTGCCGCTTGATTCGACACTTGGCGATCCGCTATGACATCAATCAGTACATAATGAACCTGTTCATTCGGGTCGTTCTGAAGATAAGCTTGCACTTCCCTGTAAGCTCCCGTACTAATTGGGCATCTGGTACTATGTTTGAACAATAGCAATGGCTTCAACTCTGATGATTCAAGCATGCTGTGCAGCTCTTCTATAGTATTCATTTTCGTCAACGTCGCCATAGGATATACATCCCTTCATGTATTGAAGTTCCTATCTTCTATCCTAACAAAAAGTTCGTGAAAAATCCAACAACATCCGCGAAAATTTTCTGAAAATCACCTTGAATAATTGCCGGAGTTTTCAGGGATTAGCGATTTGATGCTGCTTAGCTGCTCAAGTCTTCCCTCAATTTGTCGCATCCAGTCGTCATCGCCCAAGTTCTGAGCATAAGAAAACAGATCAAGCAGCATGTTAACCCGCTCGTCAAAGACTTTCATGCAGCGAGCCTGCAGTTCTGCCACCGAGTCTCCCTCATATGTACGAAATGCTTCCCGAAGAACATAAGCAGACTCATTGATATCGGCAAAAGAAACTCGTGTTCTTCTGGGTTCCTGGCCAGGCGATGATAAATAGCGAAGTAATTCCGATTTAATTAGAGGCAAAAGCTCATACTTCTTGCAAGCCTGACAGGCATAAACGGGAACATGGCATATTCGTGTCTTTCTTTCATGAATCAACTTTCTTAATTCCAACTTCATCATCTGTCCACAGTCGCAGGTTTTGAACAAATTGCCCACCCCAAATCTAATACATAATCTAATTCTCTTGTCACAATTCCGCCATTAAAGTAGTTCTATTCGACTATCATACCAAAGAATCCTCCTTATTTGTGATAATGCTTTATTTACCAAATCTGTATCCAAATGTTGTTTATTTCCCCTTCCATGAAACTCTCTTCCGTATTTGTTACAATGAAGATAGTTTGAATAGGCATATGCATCATGTTATGGATACCCATTACAGGTGATGAAAGGAGAAGATCTATATCATGAGATTGACAGGAAAAAAAGTGATAGCGCTGGTAGATGAAGAATTTGAAGATTTGGAGTTATGGTATCCGGTTTACCGGGTTCGTGAGGAAGGTGCGGAGGTTCATCTGGCCGGACTGGAAAAAGGAAAAACCTATACCGGCAAATATGGTGTTCCAGCTCTGGCCGAGTATGCTTTTGATGAGCTGAACAGCAAGGATTATGATGGCATTCTTGTGCCTGGTGGATGGGCGCCTGACAAGCTCCGCCGTTATAATAAAGTGCTTCAACTGGTTAGGGAAATGAACGAGGACAAAAAGCCGATTGGCCAGATCTGCCATGCCGGTTGGGTGCTAATATCAGCTAAAATTCTGGATGGACGGACCGTAACATCGACGCCAGGGATTCGGGACGATATGGAAAATGCCGGCTCGATATGGAAGGATGAAGCCGTTGTAGTCGACGGTCATATTATATCCGCTCGCCGTCCTCCGGATTTGCCCCCATATGGCAAAGCCTTTTGTGACGCTTTGGCACAGGAGCGCTAGTCAACCTTCAGTTTAATATAAAAGTACAGCCGTCAACTTTTACTGGATCAGATCCAGTAAAAGTTGACGGCTGTTTGATGTTGAGGATAAATATAGCTTGTCCTTTTTAAAAAAACTGCTATCAAAGTCTGCTCCGCCTCTAAGCTTTAAGAGGCCGTACTATCGGTGCCTTTGGTTGCTTTCGCACTGCTGCCCCGTTCGGGAAATGCGCTAAGCCGTTCCTCGATCGCAGACACGGTACTTAACTTGAAGCAAGCCGCAGCCTCTGCTTTCGCTTCAGCTGCGTTCGTGTTCAGAATACGATGCTTCACGCGAAGCAAGGATTGCGGTGACATACTAAGATCCTTAATACCGAGCTCCAGCCAGATTGGAATCGCCCGTTCGTCCCCGGCCAACTCACCGCAAACACTGACCGGAATACCTGCCTTGTGCGCAGCATCTACCGTCATTCGGAGCATGCGTAGGATAGCAGGATGAAACGGACGATACATATGGGCAATCTGCTCATTCATCCGGTCCACCGCCAGAACGTACTGGACGAGATCATTCGTTCCGATGCTGAAAAAATCGGCTTCTTCTGCCAACAGATCCGCGATAGTCACCGCCGCAGGCACCTCAATCATAATGCCAACCTTGATGTCCGGGTTGTAGGCTATGCCGCGTCGGTCCAAATCCTCCATGGCTTGCCGTAATATCGCATTCGCCTGTTTAAGCTCCTCAACGGAGGATATCATCGGATACATGATTTTTACATTACCGTATACGCTTGCTCTAAGAATGGCAGACAGTTGGGTCTGAAACAGCTCCACATTATCCAGACAGATGCGGATCGCCCGGTAACCAAGGAAGGGGTTCTCCTCTTCAGCGAGAGGGAGATAATCCAGCGGTTTATCGCCGCCGATATCGAGAGTGCGAATCACTGCAGAGCCATCACCCACGTTCTCCGCAACCAGCTTATACACCTCAAATTGCTCATCCTCCGTCGGCAAGCTGTGGCGGTCCATATATAAAAATTCAGTGCGGAACAAACCGACTCCGAAGGCGCCATGCTTCAGAGCAATATCCAGCTCTTTAATGGAACTCATATTCGCGGCCAGGTTAAGGGTGACCCCATCCTTGGTAATAGGCTCCACCGTGGCCAGAAGCTGGAGCTGCTCCTTCTTCTTCTGCTGCTGATCACGAATCTCTTCGTAATGTTCCAAGATTATGGCGTCAGGCTCCACATACAGCAAGCCTGTGTCCCCATCCACAACCAAATACTCGCCGGTCTGAATCGGCTCTTCCAGCTTGTTCTCAATACCTGATACAAGAGGTATGCCAATCGCCCGGGCCATGATCGCTGAATGAGAGGTAATGCCGCCTGTCATCGTCACAATGCCAAGAACATGGGAAGGGTTGAGATGCACCAGCTGAGACGGAGAGAGCTCTTTCGCCACCAATATATAGGGCTGGGTATCAGCCGGGAGCTTGACTTCAGGAGCACCTAGAAGATGCTTGAGCAGTCGGTTTCCGACATCTTTGATGTCCAGTGCCCGCTCCTTCATATATTCGTCATCCAGCAGATCAAACATAGAGACAAAATGATCGATCGCCTCCTTGACCGCCACTTCAGCAGCCTTGTATTGACGCTCGATAATCCCCTGTATCTCGTTCATGAACACAGGGTCCTCCAGTATGGCCAGGTGCGCATCAAAGATCTGAGACTCCTCGGGTCCCACCATTTCCTTGAACTCATTCTTGATATATTCAATTTCATTCTTGGAGGTTCGTATGCCTTCATATAAGCGCTCGAACTCTTTGGCTAAATCGACAGCATCCATTTCGGAGTCCGGAAGATCCAGCTCCCAATGCGGCAGTACGAAAGCCTTACCGATTGCTACACCTGTTGCTGCGCCAATGCCTTGTATCATGATCCTCTACCCCCAGCATTACTCTCATTTAATACCACGGACATGACAGATGACTGTCCTCTCTTAACAGACTTGAACGGAGCGTAGCTCCAGGATCTGACTTTGTCAGGATTCGTGATTACCATAGGCGTTGCCAGTGATGCGGCGTGTGTCTTCAGATACGCCAAATCAAACTTAACCAGCAATTGCCCCGGCTCCACAATATCCCCTTCACTAACCACAGCTGTAAACGGTCCTTTCAGCTGTGAAGTATCAATCCCGATATGAATCAAAACCTCAAGTCCATCCGGTGTTGATATTCCGATTGCATGCATCGTCGGATAGACATGCATCACGGTTCCATACACCGGCGAAACGAGTTCTCCCTTTTCCGGTATGAATGCCACACCATTGCCGACAAGCTTGGCGGCAAAAATATCGTCCGGCACTTTATCAATCGGCAGCATGCGTCCCTGGACAGGCGCGCTGAACAGAACTCGCGGTAAATCCTGTTGCATCAACTTGTTGATCTCTTCACGGATGAGCTCGGAATAAGTTCCGAACACTACCTGCATATTGCCTCCGCCCAGCTTGATAATGCCAGCAGAACCGAGCAATTTTAGGGCATCCGAATCAATCTGGCGATCATTATAAACAGTCAATCGCAGACGCGTCATGCAGGACTGCACCTGAACGATGTTGTCTTTGCCTCCAAGCGCCTCCAGAATAAGCGGAGCCTGATAAGGAATATCTCCGGCCCGGCCTTCCAGGGCTGATCCTTCCTCACGTCCCGGTGTCGGAATCTCAAAGGTGCGAATTGCCCATCGGAACAGAAAATAATAGACGAGGGCATACACGACGCCGATCGGGATGATAAGCCAGGCATTTTGTGACAAATGGAAATTCAGCACATAATCAATAAATCCGGCCGAGTATGAAAAGCCGTGATGGATATTCAATGCATAGGTAAGCACCATCGCAAAACCGGCCATCAGCGCATGAATAATGTACAGGTAAGGAGAAGCAAATAAAAATGCAAATTCGATCTGCTCCGATACTCCAGTCAAGAAGCAGACCAGAGCCGAGCGCATGAAAGTTTTTTTCACTTTCGGCTTTAGATCTTCACGTGCTTCTTGAATAATAGCAAACGCAATCGCCGGCAGGGCAAACATCATAATCGGGAACAATCCCGCCATAAAGTCGCCCGCTGTCGGATCCCCCGCAAAAAAGCGCGGCAAGTCCCCTTGGACAATATTTCCATCCTCCGTCTGGTACGACCCCAGCTGAAACCAATAAATATTGTTCAATAAATGGTGCAGTCCGAAAGCCGTCAGGACACGATACAGAATGCCATATAAAAACAAGCCGAAAGCTCCCATATGCACAGTCAGCTCATAGAAGGAATCCAATCCACGCTGCACAAGGGGAGCCGTGCCCAGCATGAGCCATGCAAACAGGGTCGAGAACAATCCCATGAATAACAGCACGAAGCGTGAGCCTCCAAAAAACTGTATGGCTTCGGGCAGTTTAATATGTTTAAACCGATTGTAAACATAACCGGACATGATCCCAAACACAATACCTATCAAAGTCGAGGGCTGTATGCTCCCGTCTCCCAGACGAGAGATCACCTGGTCATAGATGAACATGCCCGCCAGAGCAGCAAGCCCTGCGGGCCCTCCCTGGTTTGAGAGCCCCCATGCCACACCCACGGCGAATAAATAGGGCATGTAATAGAACACGCCATGCCCGGCTGCTTGGGCAATTTCACCCAAGGTTTGAAAACCCCATGCCGACCACGGCAGACTCCCTACACTAAGCAGGAGAGCCGCCGCAGGAAGCGCCATTGTAGGGAGCATGACTGCTCTGCCAAGCTGTTGCAATGATCCCAACCAATTCAAGGCGAGCCCTCCTTTCTATTCTTGATGGTACGCGCTGCATCTGTTTTTGTCAAAAGAAAAAGGGGGATGCGCCACATAGAAAAGCAAGCCTCACCGAAGAACAGTGGGAAAGACCAGACTATTCGTGCCCAGTCTAAAAACCCGCTGCCTTCCATGTAAGACTTGCTTTAACCTTCATTCCTAAATATTCTCTTAGCGGCCGCCGAGCGCAATGGAATCCTCCACTTTGATGCAGCGGTCCATAATCGCAATCATGCCGGCATTCTTAGCGATGTCCGCAGCTTCTTCACTGACGATTCCCTGCTGCAGCCATAACACCTTGGCACCAATCTCAGCCGCTTCCCGGGCCACATCGGCACAGTATTCACTACGACGAAACACGTTGACGATATCGACCGACTCCGGTATGTCCTTCAAAGAAGAATAACACTTCTCGCCGAGTATTTCGGTTGCTCCCGGATTCACCGGGATAATCCGGTACCCGCGCGTTTGCATCGCTGCCGAGACCATATAGGAAGTACGATCCGGCCGGTCAGACAGACCCACTACGGCGATGTTGCCGGCATTACGTAAAAGATCAGCGATTTCTTCACGTGATGGATTTTCAAATGCCATGGTTCATGACCACCTTTCCTTTCATTATCGATGAGCGGCTGGTCTACCCCATTATTTTACCCATTCCACCTGGGCCCCAAGCGTTTTCATATGATCAAAATATTGCGGGTAGGACTTCGCCACATGATGGGCGTCTTTAATCCGAATCGGCTGCTGCGCGCGCAGCCCGACCACGGTCAAAGCCATGATTACCCGGTGATCATAATGGGCATTGATCTCCACGCCGCCTTCGACTCCTTCTGGACGGCCGTGAACAATGATTTCGGCTTGGCGCTCTTCCACGTTGGCTCCTGCTTTTCTCAGCTCCGTCAAATAATCCGTAATCCGGTCGCATTCCTTATACCGAAGATTCTGGACATTATAGAACCTGGAAGTGCCTTCTGCAAACACGGCTGCAGCCACCATCGCAAGCACCGCGTCTGTCGCGGCATCTCCATCGAATTCCAGCGCTTTAAGAGTAGAGTTGCCTTTCACATGAACATTACCATTCTCGTGCGTAAGAGGAACCTCCATCATGCGCAGAACATCAATAATGGCGCGCTCTCCCTGCTTGCTGTCCTCCGATAGATTGCGGATGGTCACATCCGATTGTGTAACGGCAGCCGCTGCCAGAACGGCAGCAGAGCCCGGATAATCGCCTTGAACTGTATACGTTTTTGCTTCGTAGGATTGACCACCTGGAACACGGAAGAACGTATAATCGTCCGCAGCATGAATTATAATCCCTGCTTGCTCCAGAACTTCCAGTGTCTGCCCTACAACTACTTTGGACTTCAAATCGCCTGTAACGGTGATTTCACTGTCTTCAGCAAGGAGCGGAGTTAAGAATAATAGCGCACTTAAGTACTGCGAGCTCACTTCACCTGATACGGTAAGCTTTCCACCCTTTGGCTTGCCGCCGCGAATCGTGATTGGCAGTCTGCCATCGTTATGCTCTACTTCCACACCCAATTGACCCAGCGTTTCAATGAGATCATCATGAGGACGCTTGCCTAGTGATTCTGGATAAGCATTGATGAAGGTAACTTCTTTCGACAAAGCTGTAACGCCCATCAAGAATCGCAATACGGCACCCGCATTTCCCACATTCAGTTCCTTCACATCCCGGGGCGACTTGCCAAAACCTGTAATGACCGCCTTCTCGTCATCCTCTTCGATTACAGCCCCCAAATCAATAATACAGCGTCTCATAGCGTCGCTATCCTCGCTGTGAGCAGGGTAATAAATTGTGCTTGTTCCTTCTGCCAGCGCAGCTACCAGCAGGTAGCGGGTTGTATAGTTCTTGGAGGACAGTGCCCCAATCTCTCCATTTAGTGATGGTGTAGGCCTGACGATGACATCCATTGTATGTATCTCTCCTTCGTATAGATATATATTGGGATGATTCAAGCCGGCATTCCAAGCATAAATTGACAGGGAATTATCGGCTTGGTTATCATAGTGCATATGAACAGAAAACTTCAGATTGTTCCAATATGAGTCTTACTATTTCAGAAAAGAGGTCTATATAATGAAACCTATCCCTCAAATGGAAACGACAGAGCTGAGAAGCCGGCTTCAAGATGGCGAAACAGTCTACATGATTGACGTCCGCGAGGATGAAGAGGTTGCTGCTGGCATGATCAGTGGTGCCAAGCATATTCCGATGGGCGAAATTCCGAATCGACTGGATGAAATTCCGCGCAATCAAGAGGTTGTCATCATCTGTCGCAGCGGTGGACGCAGCCAACATGTATGCGAATTTTTGACTCACCAAGGCTTGGATAATGTAATCAACATGAAGGGCGGCATGCTGCAGTGGCATGACGATGAAGAATAGATATGCCAAGAAGCAGGTGCGGGATTATGATGATCCCCGCCTTTTTTTGGTGTTTTGGTAAACACAAGAACTTCTTGAAATTCTCATCGATCATACTAACAACTCTGCTGCCATAGGTAACAAACATGATCAATGAGAAATGCGTGTGCCTTACTTGTAATCTTAGCCGCGGTAATGCGCTAAAATATGAGCCGCCACTTCATCGGCAGAGCGGCCAACGGTATCTACCATGACATCGGCAAATAGATACTTGTCCTTTCGCTCCTCCAGAATCTGCCGAACCTTCTCTTCAACATCACCCGCCAGCAGTGGCCGATTGGCATCCCCACGTACCCGCTCCACGATACTGGCAGCATCCGCAGTGAGTGCAGCAACCCAACCTCCACGTTTCATCGCTTCACAATTGTCCGCACGCAGGACAGCGCCCCCGCCTGAGGCCAGAACTACTCCTCTTTGGTGCAAAACACTGTTTAATGCAGCAGATTCAGCTTCACGAAAATAATGCTCCCCGGCTGTTTCAAACATCTCGGGAATGGTCTTGCCTTCCAATCTCTCAATTTCGGCATCCAGATCAATTAACGTGTAACCGAGCTCATCTGCGATCAGACGACCGACCGTTGACTTTCCTGTTCCCATCATTCCAATCAGAATAATATTTCTACCCTGGTTATCCAAGTACCACACCCCATTTGCTGTGCTTATATGTATAGGTTCCCCATATCATACCACAGCCCCAAATCTTTCGACAATGCACCCTTATCTCGGAATGGTTCATCTATGAAGGAGAAAAAAGACCCTATCGGATCCAGTCTATCTTGTTCCGTAATATCATATACTGATTGCAAGAGTACAAGATTCGAAGAAATGGAGTGAACCCTGTCCATGTCTAATTATCCAACCAATCTCTCATCCGCAGCCCGTCGGATCCGCCGAATATCCGATCCTTCCTACCCTCTGTGCCGCGAGGATATTATCTGGGTGCTTCATTATGTCCAAAAAAAAGTGGCTTCAAAAGACCCTAACTTGCTGGATCTTTCAAAGCCACGATTACTGAGAAACTTCAGCAGCTACTGCGAAGCTGCGCTGCTCTTGCATAGTAGCGGAAACCACTTTCATGCGAAGAACGATGATGTTCGCACCTGTCTCTTAAATGCCATGTATGGACTTCCCGAGCTCGCAGATGCCCTCTCGCCTATTCAAGACCATACGATTGATTAATCCATCCAGGGAGGAAGGCATTAATACTGGCGTAAAAATTCCAGGATTAATCCATCCAGTTGAAGTGGAAGGTTCCTTCTTTATCTACGCGTTTAAACGTGTGCGCTCCGAAATAGTCGCGCTGAGCTTGGAGCAGGTTCGCTGGCAAGTTCGCCGAACGGTAGCTGTCGTAGTATGCAAGTGCACTGGAGAAGCCAGGCACTGGAATGCCGAGCGATACCGCGGAAGCTACCACTTTACGCCATGCATCTTGATAATTTTCGATAATTTCAGTAAAGAACGGATCGAGGAGCAGGTTTTTCAGCTCTGGATTGTTCTCATAAGCGTCCGTGATGTTCTGCAGGAAACGGGAACGGATAATGCAGCCACCGCGCCAGATTTTAGCAAGATTGCCGTATTTCAGATCCCAGCCATATTCATCGGAAGCTACGCGAAGCTGTGCGAAGCCTTGTGCGTAAGATACGATCTTACTTGCAAACAGCGCTTTACGTACATTTTCGATGAATTCCGCTTTGTCACCGTCAAATGCAGTTGCTTTCGGTCCGTTCAGAATCTTGCTTGCTGCTACGCGCTCTTCTTTCATCGCAGACAGGAAGCGGGAGAATACGGACTCAGTGATCATGGACAGTGGTACACCCAGGTCCAGGGAGCTTTGGCTTGTCCATTTGCCTGTTCCTTTTTGGCCTGCCGTATCCAAGATAACGTCAACCATTGGTTTGCCGGTTTCTTCGTCATATTTGGAGAAAATGTCTGCCGTAATTTCGATCAGGTAGCTGTCAAGCTCCCCTTTGTTCCATTCCGTGAAGATTCCATGCAGGTCCTTCGCATCAAGGCCGAGCACGTCCTTCAGCAATTGGTATGCTTCACAAATAAGCTGCATATCGCCATATTCGATACCGTTGTGGACCATTTTCACATAATGGCCGGCACCATCCGGTCCGATGTATGTACAGCAAGGCTCATCGTTGATCTTGGCAGAGATAGCCGTCAGAATAGGTTCAACCAGCTTGTAGGCACTCTCTTGTCCGCCAGGCATGATGGATGGGCCTTTCAGCGCGCCTTCTTCACCGCCGGAAACACCTGCACCGATGAAGTTGAAGCCCTTCTCAGCCAGTTCTTTGCTGCGGCGCTGTGTATCAGGGAAATAAGCGTTACCGCCATCGATAATAATATCGCCTTTATCCAAATGTGGAATAAGCTGCTCAATCGTAGCATCTGTAGCTTGTCCCGCTTGTACCATGATCAGGATCTTGCGAGGAGTTTCAAGGGAATCTACAAATTCCTCGATCGAGAACGTCCCTTTTACTTGCTTGCCTTCGGTTTCCTTCAGCATATCTTCCGTTTTTTGCGGAGAGCGGTTATATACGGAAACGGTGAAACCTTTGCTTTCAATGTTCAGGGCCAGGTTTTTACCCATTACAGCAAGTCCGATGACGCCGATTTGTTGTTTTGACATCTGGTTCTCCATCCTTTTCTCCAATATATTTTTAATATGTCTAACCAGCACATCCCTATCCGAGATGATTTGCAATAATATTATATTAACGTTTTTCATTTGACAAGTGAACCCCTGTCACAAAATCAGAACACGCGCGAAAACACCCCTATCGTTTCGGAGTGTTGTTCGTGCTCTAAACTTGTATCTTTTTTGAAGTTATGTTTTACCACTCCAGCCTCAGCAGCTCCAAGGAAAGCTCGCGAAGTCTTTGCTTGCAAGCTGCGATTCGGTCCTGATCCCCCTCCAGCAGTGCTTCGTGAAGCCTCTCTAGCTCATCGTCAGTTTCCAGTCTGCACAGCAGCAGCCGCTGTTCTCCCTCATCTGATTCAAACAATCTAAGCATTTCCTGCTCGGTCATCGGTGTTCCCTTCTGAAACAGGACCCTTTGCCGATAACCGGATATCTCCACGAGCCTAATCACCTCACCGAACAAAATGCTCTCGATCAGAATTTGCCTGTCCTTGAACCGTTTGACGACAGCGTGGCCACGGGTATTCTCAATTAATTTCTCCATCCATTCGGAAAGCTTGGGATCACGAATCATATAATCGCCAACCAGCTTAAAACCGCTTCCTGTACGTTGGAACCGCAGTTTTACGAGCTTACGCCCTGTACGGATTGAAATGACGAACTGCGTATCATTCTCACTCCAGTAAAGAGAATATCCTTCTTGGATCAATTCCTTGATCAAGTCCTGGATATGCCGGCGATCAAACCGGAGCTCCAGGTTGCAATACTCCACTTCCTCGCTCTTATTCACGGCACTCCCTCCTCCGGTTTACTACCGATCACTAAAAGACGGTGAAGAATTCCCCCATGGCTGCTTTTAATGTTGTCTTATCTATATCTTATACTCCATCTTATGTAACGGTAACTTGGTTTATTGACTATTTTTCCCCCTGATGAAAATACGGTGAAGCTTTTCCGGCTTATGCATGATGACACTTGCCTTATGGTATAATGAGTTAATTCAAAACGCTGGTTTGAAAAAGATCATCACCAATAGGAGGCCACTGCATCCATGACGGTTCATGCATTTACAGATCAAGATTTCGACGTATTCTCTGTACCCGGGCTTGAGGCCCGTATGGAGGTTCTCATAGAACGTGTAAGACCCAAGCTAGAGATGCTTGGTGCCGAGCTGGCACCTTATATATCCGCACTGGTTGGAGAAGAGATGTTCGTGCATGTGGCCAAGCATGCAAGACGGACCGTTAATCCTCCCATCGACACGTGGGTCGCTTGGGCTGCCAATAAACGCGGCTACAAAGCACTTCCTCACTTTGAAGTGGGCATGTTTGGAACACATCTCTTTGTCATTTTTGCTATTATTTATGAAAGTCCCAACAAAACTGTGTTTGCTAACCATTTGGAAGCCCAGCTGAAGAAGACCGCGAAGGCTGTGCCAAACAATTTTTATTGGTCCATGGATCATATGAATCCGGAGGGTACAACTCATCAGAGTATGAGCGAGCAGGATTTTGCACGTTTGATTGAGAAGCTGAAGCAGGTTAAGAAAGCTGAAGTCATGTGCGGTTTGCGCATTCCGCGAGAGGAAGCCGTCAAGTTAACAGGAGACGAGCTGATTCACACCGTCCAAGAGACGTTTGAGAAGCTGCTGCCGCTGTATAAGATGGCATTTTAGATATGCCTAACATGTTAGAAGGAGGGGCTGCGGGTGCAGCTCTTTTTTTATGAGTGATAGTCTAATGAAGGAACGATGAATGCAGCATCTTCAATATTCATGGAAACAATGGTTTGATGCCCTGCTGAGCCAAGCGAAAAAAAGCCGGACAATCTTCTTGCATTCCCCCCCTATTTTGCTATACTCAATTTTGTTTATATAAAAACAGAAATCAACAAATCATAAGAAAATAAACATAGGGAAAGGTTGTGACAACGTCCATGGACCACAGTCGTACACCGCTCTTCACCGCACTTAAAGAACATGCGGCCAAAAACCCCGTGCAATTTCACATTCCGGGACATAAGAAGGGCCTCGGCACCGATGCCGAATTTCGGGAATTTATAGGGGATAACGCCTTTTCTATAGATTTGATCAATATTGCGCCGCTGGATGATTTACATCAACCTACAGGCGTCATCGAGGAAGCCCAAAAGCTGGCCGCCGATGCATTCGGTGCCGATCACACCTACTTCAGTGTCCAAGGAACAAGTGGAGCGATCATGACTATGATCATGTCGGTATGTTCGCCTGGCGATAAAATCATCATACCGCGCAATGTCCATAAATCCGTGCTTTCCGCCATCATTTTTACCGGGGCCAAGCCTGTATTCGTATCGCCTGCCCAGGATGCCAATGTGGGAATCGATCACGGCATCACCATCAGCTCGGTCCGGAAAGCATTAAAACGTCACCCTGACGCCAAAGCCGTATTGGTCATTAACCCGACATACTTCGGCGTAAGCGCCAATCTGAAGGAAATCGTGGATTTGGCTCACAGCTACAACGTACCCGTTCTCGTGGATGAGGCGCACGGCGTATTGATCCATTTTCATGAAGATCTTCCGATGTCGGCAATGGAAGCCGGGGCCGATATGGCTGCGACCAGCGTGCACAAACTCGGCGGCTCGATGACGCAGAGCTCCGTACTGAACGTGAATACCAAGAACGGATACATCAATCCTTATCGCGTACAGACAATCATCAGCATGCTGACCACAACCTCCACCTCCTACATCCTGCTGGCATCGCTTGATACTTCACGCCGCAGTTTGGCGCTGCATGGACGAGAAATGGCAGCAAGGACAATTGAGTTAGCGCAATATGCACGTCAGGAAGTCAATAAAATCGAAGGTTTGTACAGCTTCGGTGAAGAAATATTAGGCGGAGAAGCAACATACTCTTATGATCCGACCAAATTGACGATCCATGTACGCCATCTCGGCATTACAGGATATGAAACCGAGAACTGGCTGCGGGATCACTACAATATAGAGGTTGAGCTCAGTGATATGTACAATATTCTGTGCCTCATTACACCGGGAGACAATCAGGAGGCCATCGATATTTTGCTGACAGCGCTCCGCGAGCTTTCGAATCAGTACATGCATGTGAATGAGATTAACGAGTTAGTTGTGAAAACACCAGAAATTCCGCAGTTGTCGCTTATCCCTCGCGATGCATTTTACGGAGATACTGAGGTAGTGCCATTCAAGGAATCGGCAGGGAGAATTATCGCTGAATTCATCTACGTATATCCGCCAGGGATACCGATCTTGCTTCCGGGTGAAGTTATTTCCCAGGAAAACATCGATTACATTATCGATCATGTCGATGTAGGTCTTCCTGTCAAAGGTCCGGAGGATCGGAGCATTCAGAATGTGAAGGTCATCGTAGAAACCGATCCGATATTCTAATTCTTCACGAAAAACAAAAACCCCGGTGCGATTAATTCGCACCGGGGTTTTCATTGGGAGAAGTCTTATTCCTGGTTTGCAGCAGCGACCAGTTCGTTATAAACCGCCTCTACTTCATTCCATTCGTCTTCGTCCTCAATATTGTAAAGAACCATTTCCTCGTTCTCTTCTTCCATACGTAGAATGACGCCGTCCGCTTCCGGATTCTCGCGTTCAAGCAAAAGTGCGTAAAGTTTCTCGCCGACATCAAATGTCTCCACAAGAACCATCTCTACTTCTTTTCCTTCTTCATCCGTCAATGTAAGCACAAACTCTTCATGTTCATGGTCGTGGTCATGATCCTGACCGCAGCCGCAAGCATCTCCGTGTTCATGTTTGTGTTCGCTCATTGAAAAAACCTCACTTCGGTTAAATTATCATACGATCGTATCGTATCATGGATCGCTTATTCAGGTCAATTTTTCCAAGGTACTCCATGAATTAAAGCGCAGTAATCACTTTCTCTGCAACTTTAACAAACCCGTCTTCCGGTTTGACTTTCACATAAAAACCAACCGAGTATTTGCCTGTCGTTTTAAAGTCATATGTGAAATCGTAGGTGCGGAACCAGAAATTATCTTTGCGGTCCTTCACTTCCTGGGATTGAATATCCTTAACATTGCCTGCAGGATCCTCGATTGCAACTTTTACGGCATGGATATCATTGTTCAAGCTGTCTACCTGGCTAAAAACATTGAACTTCAGTTTGCCCTTGTTCACATTTCCGAATACAGTATCTCCTTTAAACAGAAAAATATGCACATTCGGTTTAATCACCTGAACTTGTCCATTGCTTGAATTCCAATCTACAGCCCCATCAAACTCCCGAACCGGTACATAGGTCTTGCCATCAATTAAGTATCCCCCATCCTTCAATTCATGCCCGTTCATCCAGACACGGACACGCTCATTGACGGAATCAGCAAATAATAAGGTGCTGCCACCCATTAACGAAAGCACTAGCATACATGCCATCACTTTTTTCCACTTCATATTATAATTTCCCTCCATTGGCTCATCTTGTTGTTATATGTGTATACTACATGTCAAAAAACAAGTTGCGGACAATTTTGCACTTTGTGGTAAAATTTTTTTCTTATAAGCTCGTCCATAACTTTTATTACATAATCATGATTAATTCACCCCGGATTCCGTGTAAAAATATCCAAAGTTCGATAAGATATACATTAGCTACTGGCCTATACATCATTTCATCAGGAGGTTTCAACATTGACATTGAAACTGCAAATGCTTGGCACTGGCAGTGCGTTTGCCAAGAACTACTACAACAACAACGCACTGATCCAAGACGAAAATTTCACACTTCTTATCGATTGCGGCGTCACCGCTCCCCTGGCACTTCATCAGCTGGATAAGACTTTTAACGATGTGAATGCCCTGCTCATCACGCATATTCATGCGGACCATGTCGGCGGCATGGAAGAGCTGGCCTTCATGATGAAAATGAAGTTTAATCGTAAACTTCCCCTCTACATTGCTGAAGCTTTAGTAGAACCGATATGGGAGCACACACTGAAGGGTGGATTATATCAGCAAGGACATATCTCTTCCCTTCAAGATGTATTTGATGTCTATCCTCTCAAACCGGGAGTAAAAACGGATATCTCACCAGGAATCTCGGTAGAACTGATACCGACGCAGCATATACCTGGCAAGGACAGCTATTCGCTCTATTTGAATGATCGGATTTTTTACAGTGCAGATATGGTATTCGATCCTCAACTACTCAATGAATTGGTTAATGAGCGGGATTGCGAGGTCATTCTGCACGAATGCCAGCTGCAAGGACCCGGCGAGGTTCATACCACCCTTGATGAATTGCTCAGTCTGCCTGAGAACATTCAAGAGCGTACCTACCTCATGCATTACAGCGATGACGTGGAAGCATTCATTGGCAAGACCGGGATCATGGAGTTTGTAGAGCAGCAGCGGGTCTACGAATTGTAATTTCATTTTGTCGTTCATTATATATAGATGAATAGATTATGAGGTTCCCTGGGAACACTAAACCCGGGAGGCGATCATATGGACAATGGACAACAACAAGAAGTCGTAGGCGTTCGCAAGAATGGCGATGGCGACATCATCGAACTTAAGCTGGATAACGGCAGCATCGTCGATTACAAAACTGCGCAGCAGATGGCCAAGAATAAAGAAATCAAAAACCTGAACGTATTTCGTGGCCGTGATGGCGACGAGCATCTGCGTTCCAATGCGGATGGCGATCCCAGCAACAACTTGGACAATCTGCCAACTTTCTAAATGATGCACAAAAGACCCCGAGACATTTCTCGGGGTCTTTCCTTTATGCCTGACAATATATCTTATGAGTTACAGTTCTTTTTTCATACGGACATGAGGAATTCCTGCATCATCAAACGGCTCGTCTGAAATCGTCTCATACCCAAGCTTTTGATAAAATGCTTCGGCCTGCACCTGAGCATCCAGCACAGAATATTGCAGCTTCAATTCACGTGCCTGAGCTTCCAGTGCCATCATCAATACACGGCCAATCCCCTTCGAACGAAATGGTTTGCGCACCGCAATACGCTGCATTTTGGCGGAATCCTTATTGTAATAGATGATACGTCCCGTAGCTGCGTACTGTCCCTCCGACTTGATCAACACATGATGTGCTTCCGAATCCAATCGATCGTAGTCATCGATTTCCAAGTCAATCGGCACTTTTTGTTCCAGTACAAAAACATCCTTGCGAATATCCATCGCCTGCTGCAACTGCTCTTCTGTTGTTACATTTATGATTTCTGCTGCCATGTCAACACCTCTTTATGTAATTTCTCGTGCTATTGCAGATCGGAATATTATACAAAATAATCGTTTTCCTGTATAGTATAAACTAATGTGCCGCGAAAGGAGCATTGCCTTTATGGGTATGGGAGCTACGATATTTTGGTCCATCGTCATTGCCGTTCTGGTCATCTATCCAACCTTCTGGACAATCAAAAAAGGGTATTCCCGTAAATGGGATGAGGAATAGCATAGAGAACCACCATTCTCATGCGCAACTCTACGGATTGAGATCGTGCAAGGTATCTACCGAATCCATGGGGGATACCGGTTCCAACAAACCGTCCCCCTGCTGGGAATATACGTCCCTCTGTATCGAGCGGCTGTAAACATCCAGCATGACAGGCGCTGTGGGAGCTTGCAGCGGTTCCAGCTGCACAGACGTTCTCGCCGGGATACTGCAGCCACTGCCAACAATCGATCCTGCCAACAGGATAAGCACCACTCCAGCCCGTCGATTACCCTGAGATTTCTCTACTGCCATTCCTATTCTCCTCCTATAATGCCAAATCACGCTGTAACTAGTCTGAACCGGAATGGAGCTTTTTATAACGCGAGAAAATGATTGACAGACAGATGGTCTGCTGGTAATATATGAATTACCTTTTTAAATATTTCATGATCTGTTAGCTCAGCTGGGAGAGCACTATCTTGACAGGGTAGGGGTCAGTGGTTCGAGCCCACTACAGATCATCACTAAGAGCCCTTGCGTAGCAAGGGCTTTTTTCATTTACACTTTTCTCGTTGATCTTATCTAATTACGCAAAATGGACGCATGATAATCGGCTCTGTATATAATGGTCCAGTCTGAGTATCATGAGAGGAAAAATACAAGTCTATTTGACATTTCCAATTAAATCTCTAGCCTTTTTTGCCTGTTCGGAAGAAGGAAATTGATCAATTAACACCAGTAGATAAGACTTAGCTTTTTCACGATCTTTATCTGCATACTGTTTAGCGACGTTATAAAGAACTTCGGGTGATAAATTTTCCATTGCCTGCTTTAACTCTTCTTCTAAATAAGCTCTTTGGTCTTCGAGATCGGAGATTCTGTTTGTTAAGTTCTTTTTTTCGATAGCATATTTCTCCAATTGCTGCTTTGAATTACCGCAGCCACTAATCAATAAAAGTAACAATAAACATGTCAAGAATATCATTGTCTTGCCTTTCATAAAAACCACCTTTCTTATTCCTTTATTTCACATAATATTATTACTATAATTTCCTTTAAATAGTTTTAGAAATACGAAATGTACAGAACAATTAGGATAGAAATAGAAAACTTATATGACACCGTAAGGCTGCACAACCCGTGTTATAATCCGGAATGAGCATGGGTGATGATTGGACATATAATGAAGTCAAACATTAGAGCCAATGATCAGAATGAAACGCCTGCCGGGAACTATATAAAAAAACGGTACCTAAAAAGGTACCGATCATTTATTCTATTCACTAACCCTCTATCTTCTCCTCCATCCCCACTCAAACCCACCGCTCTTCTGACTCACCGAATCAAATGCTATTTCAAAAGTTCTTCCGGTGTCTCTCCGCTATACACGAATACGGGGCTTGCTGTATTGACTACAAATACGGCAACCAGCGTCAGTGCAGTTGCAAGATACGTATACAGCTGATGTCTAATTTTATGAATCCATAACATGAGCTTGTCCTCCTCTCCAGCGTAATAAACTAACAGCCTGGATCAAAAATACGACAGCTAATGTGGGTGACTGAAATCCAAAATTAGTTAAAACAATCAAACAGCTGAGTATGCGTAGCTTAAAATAATGCTTCCTCGGAATACGAGATTGTTTCTCGATTCGGCTTGGAGCGAAATTCATAACCAATAACAGACTGATCGCATTCATCAGAAATACACCGGTAGACTCCATCTCTACATAAGATACCAAAGTAAACAATACGGTTGTGAAAACAATGCAGCCTGCCCCCGTCTTTAGATGAAGCCCTCCGGAGCACTGCCTGAGTAAGGCAAAGCCGATTAAGGCAATAACCGCCTGTTTCAGGTTATCCGTAATTAACGAAATCAGCAGCGTGAAGATCACGATAAGACCAACGTTTATTAGGATGATGATCGCATGCTTTAATACTGGAATAGAAGATTTATGGTCGGGAACCTGGCGCTTGATCTCTGCCGCCATCCGGCCCGCTAATCTTTCCACGATCAAAAGTATCCCGCTCCTCCGTATGAATCGCATAATACAAGAAAATTCCGAATGTTATGCCAAAGAAGAGAAGATCAAGCCACAACCGATTGAGGTAAAACAATATAGCTATTAATACCAATACCACAACGATTAAAGCAATCAATAATATGTGTTCAAATCTGAAGCGCAGCTTCTCTAGATCGTATCTAAACCCGATCCCTAGTTTGTACATAATCCAAGATAGCAGCAGTCCTGTCCCTGCTGACAGTATCTGAAGGATATAGCCATGGGAAGGCACATTCTGAATAGAATCTATTGAGCCGAATATCGTTGTCAGATAAACAGTTTGAATCAGTGCATACAGCATGTAACCGATGATGGTGCAAATCGCTGACCAGATGACAGGAATCTTGATAATAGCAGCAAATAAAAAAACAAAGATAAGCACGGTTAAAAGAGGGGCAAGAAAATCCATATGAAGTTCATTGCGCATGATGAAACTCTGAATATTGGCAAGGATCATGACGACTAGCGCCTGCCATATGTACGCTGTTGTTTTATATCTAAGCAGGGTCATGATTAATGAGTAAATGGCCAGTGTTTCAAATGTTGAAAACACCATAAACCAAATTGCGTTCATTCGAAGACTTCCTCCCTACACCATAAGAAATGGTTACTATCTACTACGCCACTTCCCCGAGAGATGCTGAGGCTTCGGTATCAAGTCCAAAAATGAACGATATACCGATTGAGTCTCAGCGTCTATCGGGTCGTCTGAAGGATGCATGTTCGTGAGGTCAAATCCGATGGCGCTTGCCACTTCCTATATGTCTGGGAACTCTGATGAAATTACAAAACACATATAATATCCGGAGATAAAAACACAAATATCCACGACTGTATGTACATAACCGAGTCAGAATGGCTTTCTAATCTAATCGTTAATCTATATTTTTATTATACAGGAACCTACGTTCCCCTTCAAGAGATTGTTGTGTAAGCAAGCCCTGATGAAAAGCAATTTCACGTTACTTATACAGCTTGGTCCAGGCTAGGCCATTCGTAATGCACAACACAACAATATACGCTACCATGCCATAAGAGGCCAGGCTGCTTGCATAATGTAAACCGCCTAATCCGCCAATCACGAAGAAGAACAACAGCACCCACCATCCATCTTTCTGTTGAGTGGCGCTAAACGATTGAGAGAACGGCGGTTGTCTCAGTACTGCTTTGGCTGTTAACGGAATTAACAATAAGCCGGTAAGCAAGATGACAAGAATGTCTGGCAAAATCCGTATGCCGAAGATGAAGAGAAATACGATCGCATTGATGCTGAACAGGGGGACGAACATTTTGACCGCAAAAGCTTTTAATGCCCCTCTAAATAAAGGTGCCATGCTTGTTAACGGGGCTGAGCCAAATAACCAGAATGCCTTTGGCTTGCCTGAGAATTTTAACATCATCACAACGGTAACAATCATAACTAACATGCCATGCAGCACGTAATACGATGATCCTGTGCCGATTTCCGATAAGGAGGTTGTGCGGATCATGGAGAAAAAAAACAAATAAGGCAGCAGTACCGACAAACCGAGCGTAGGATATACCTTAAGCTTAAATTCCCTCTCATTCTTTAGCATGCTGGCAGATAACCGGAAACACGCCTGCTCCTGTTGTGAACGGCACACCAGTCGGGCTACAAATCGATCGAACCGTCCTCGTTCCCGTCCTTTTCCTGCTTCATTGTGAGCCAGCTTCTCTAAGTGCTGTTCAAAGGAAGGAATAAAGCGAAAATAGACTGTTATAAGCAAAATCGGGACAAGCACAGCGATTAACGAAAGAACAGTCAACCAACCGCTCCCCTCGCCAAACAACCACTCGTATGGAGCCGCATACCACACGGGTGGAAGCAGAATCTGCCACCATGCTGGCGTAAACACCAACTTGAAATCAATCAGATCAAAGGAACGAATAACAAATTGATAACCAATCGCCAGCGTTGCGGATAGGCCAATCTGTACATAATTGATCAAATCCTTCAGCTTCTCGCCATCCCAATATTTGAGCAGCACCAGATAAATCAAGGATGTACTCACCAAAATTAGCATATTCATCAGAATCAACTCAATGACATAGATCAGGAAGAACAATACGCCATGTTTGATCAACCCGACAACGAGGGAGCCGGCCGAAAGCGCGCCCGTTAGCAGCAGCAAATAGATTCCGGCATGAATGGATCTCGCCAAACCGACCGTACGACCATCAATCGGCTTTGTCATTAAAATGCTGCGATCCCGCACATCCAGCAGCACGGATGAGAAATCCGAAATCATCGAAGTCATAATTAGAAACATGAGAATTGCAGACAAGATGCTCATTGGCATCAAATATTCCGGGTCACTCCAGAACACAAAGGGAGTCAGAACCAGCCCAATTAAGCCATACATCCAGAGGGAACTGACAAACAAGTTCTTGTCCTGCTCTTCCTTATGACGCTTACTTGAGGCCAGTATGACTGGAACCCGTCTTGAATCCATCAGCAGCTTGACATGCAGAATCCGCCGCAGCGTTTCATAGCCCATTCTCGAGATAATCCCTTGAAATCGATCCAGGAGCTTCAGCATCCGAAATTCGGTTCCCTGCATATCAGCTCTCCCCCCGAACGATCGATACAAACCTCTCTGCAATACGGGCATGATCATGAAAGCCGGTCAGCTGATTGAACACCTCTTCAAGGGTTCCTTCCTGGGAATGCTGCTGCAGCTCTTTAAACGTTCCGTCCGCCACCACCCGGCTGTCAGCAAGCAGAATGATTCGGCTGCTGATTTTCTCAACCACATCCATGATATGGGACGAATAAAAAATCGTTTTGCCTTGAGCCGACAATTGAGCCAGTACCTCTTTGACCACCATAACGCTGTTTGCATCCAGCCCGCTTAAAGGCTCATCAAGAAACAACAGATCTGGGTCATGCAGCAAGCTTGAGATCAGCAGTACTTTTTGGCGCATTCCTTTAGAGAAGGTAGCGATCCTGGAATGGTAGGCTTTTTCCATATCAAAGCACTCCATCAATTGTTTCGCCTTATAATCAGCAGCATCATAAGATAGTCCATACAGTTCACCTATAAAAGTCAGATACTCGGCAGCCGTTAATTGATCGTACAGCTCCGCCACCTCGGGCACATACCCGATTCTCCGTTTATAATCGATATTCCCATCTGAAATATCCTGTCCGAATATGCGGACTGTTCCGGTGTACCCCTCAACCAATCCTAGCATGATCTTTACCGTAGTGCTCTTTCCTGCGCCGTTCGGACCGATATACCCAATCATCTCGCCGCGGCGTACCTCCAGATCAATACCATTCAATACATAACGATTATCAAACTTCATTCGAAGGTCTTGAATTGATAATACTTCCTCTTCGGTCATGATTATATTGATTCTCCCATTCTCGCTTTGTCTTCACATACACCATACACCTACCTTATTATGGAAGCACGGGAAAATCAACCGTTGGACATATACTCTTCCTGTAAAATCCCCATATGCAGTATGTCATGCCATGCGCCATTTCGGTATAAGCTCTGTCTTGAACTGCCTTCATGGACGAATCCAATATGCTCATATAGCTTAATCGCTTTATGGTTAAAAGAAAACACTCGCAGGCTTACCCGGTGCAGATTCAGCTCCCAAAATGCATAATCCAGCAGCATTGCCATCGCTTCCGAGCCATATCCCTTGCCCCAATAAGCCTTCTCGCCAATATCTATAATGCATTCCGCATTCCGATTCTTGGAGTCAATTTGGATCAGTGACATTATGCCAATCGGTTTGCCCGTATCCTTCGTCAGGATCAGATAACTACTCGAGGAGCTGGAACCAAGAATCACATGCTGGACGAAATCCCTAGTCTCCTCTAACTGATATGTATCCAGGTGTGGACTGGTGGTTTGCATCACTTCCAGATCATTGCGCCAGGTATGATACAGCTCAACGTCTTCTATGGTCATTTTCCGACAAGTTAATCTAGCAGATTCAAATAGCTTAGGCATATCAAAAAACACCCCTTCTTATAAACTTATACGACCGGATGCATCAATTCTGCAAATCGATAGCTCTCTGCTCTGTAATATAAATCGCCACCATTCATAAGTACATATGGGAGTGACAAAGCCTCATTATAAACGACTATACCGTTTTAAAACACCACTTATTTCCCACTTTGAAAACAACTTGTTCTATTTTTCGTTAGATACACAAATCCGTCAACATTCGCGTTTTCCCGCATATATATGAGGGAGAACGAAATGAGGTGATCGGACATTATTAAGACCATCAGCCGCATACTTGCCTTTATCTTGCTGCTAGTCTTCCTCTTTCCCGCCTTCTCACATGGCGCCTCAGGACAGAAGCTGGACAGTAAGTACACCAAGTATGCGCAGTTTATCGTTATCGACAAATCCACGAACAAGCTGACCTACTACGAAAAAGGAAAGGTAATCAAAACCTTCTCGGTTGCTACCGGAAAAAAACCTTCTTACACCCCGGAAGGCCTGTTCAAAATCCACGAAAAAGTAAAAAACAGACCTTATTACAAGGAAGGGATCAAGGGTGGCGATCCGCGCAACCCGCTCGGTGACCGCTGGCTCGGAATCAATGTGAAGATCAATGGCAGGGTTAGCTACGCTTATGCCATTCACGGGAATAACAACGCGAACTCCATCGGTAAGTATGTATCCGCAGGCTGTATCCGAATGCATAATAAAGATGTTCGATGGCTGTACGATAAAGTAAAAATGAATACCCCTGTCCTTATTCAAAAATAAGATGATAACCCAAAAAGCAAAGCCAGACACCATTAACGTGTTTGGCTTTTTTAATGACTTCCATGGGTTCGAACAGACTTAGACTTATAATACAGTCCGGCTATTTTCATCAATAGAAGGCCTCAGCCAAAGGAGACATTTCATACATCAGCACTCTGATTTTTCAATAACAAGGTCTGTTCGTATGTTTGATGAGCTTACAGGAGAACTTATATAACAAGCCAAAGATTAGCTTCAGACAAAGGAGGGCTGTCCGTTGGATATTCATTCGAACGACTATAAAGTTGCACAACTGCAAGGGAACGAAGGCACATTAAAAGCGATTGAAGATGCAGAAACCAAAATTGCCGAGCTCACTGGAAAAGAAATAACGTTGATTGCTTATGAAAAGGAACACGGAAACAGTCAGGAGTAGAAGCATTCGGCTATATATCTTGATATTTCCGTAAGCATAGATAACTGAGCCAATCATTAATCAAATGAAAGGAGCCCTCTTTCAGGAGAAATAC
Source organism: Paenibacillus solani (assembly GCF_001277345.1). GTDB lineage: Bacteria > Bacillota > Bacilli > Paenibacillales > Paenibacillaceae > Paenibacillus_AQ > Paenibacillus_AQ solani. The sequence goes on along the minus strand of NZ_LIUT01000001.1, from coordinate 1,027,988 downwards.
CTGTTCCCGAGGGCTCCTTTGATTTTGAATATAACGGTTTTAAGACCTCATTATATATAACAGTTTGCCGTAACAGCTGCTTGATAGGTTACATTAACCTCCAGCGGTTTATCAGTTAGACCATTTTGATCAAAGAGCAGCCGCTCGGCTTCAAGTTCCTCAATCATATCAATGTGACCCTCCACATAATCCGCAATTCGGTCCTGCGTGGAAGAAATGCGTGCGAATAGTCCCCCGTAGCGGAGATCCAGCACTTCCCAGCCAAAAGGCTTATACGTACTCATCCACAATCTTCGATGCGAAATACGCAGCTCCTCGATGCGCTGCTTCAGTATCGACATAGGAGAATCAATCGCTTCAGCAAACTCAGCAAGCTGAGTCTTATCCCCGGCATGATACAGCTTTCTCAAAGTGACCCCAAGTGTACTTTTGATAACGAGGACTGATGCAAGCCTCTCATAGAAATCGAATACATGGCTATACGGTGCCGAGAATTGTTCCTTGTTTTGCCGCCATTTCTTCTCCAGTCTGGCGTAATGCTCCGGCAGCACGGATTCTGCTTCACCCTCCACATGCTTGTCCAGCAGTCCCAAGAGCGGATCCTGCCACAGTAAGTACTTCGAAGGATTGGCCATCCAGTGGTTCCCCTCGGATACACCAGGAACCTCATCCATATCTTTCAGAGCATTCAGTGAATCAAACAAATCCATGCCCGTACAGGCTGCAAGCCGACTGGCAAGAAGATCCTCATCAACCGTTTCCCCATACCCGTGCTCTGCAAACAGCTGCAGGCCTGCAAGAATGACCAGGTGGTTGGTTTCGTTACCGTCATCCCCCCAAGCGGTGGTGGCAATAACCTCGCGAACTCCCTTGGTCTTGGCCGCACGCAGCGCAGGCTGGCTAGTCATCCATGTCTTGCCGTTGTTAGGACTGATGCTGTTCCACATATGAATGCCGCCAGCAAATATCGGCTTGGAGCCCAGCTTTAAATGCTTTTCAAATAATCGTTCATAACCCTCCTCATCTCTGCGTCCATAATCCCAGTACACGAATTGAACGCCTTTGGGAATACGGCTCATGTTATCGTCCGAGAAATCCGCATCTACGTTGTACAGCGCTCCTTGATAATCGTTGGCTAACAAATTAAAGTACATATCGCTCCAGATCATCGGCTGGAGTCCGAGACGCTCTGTGATCGCCAGCACTTGACTGACATGGTCATTCATAATCTGAAACCGATCCTGCATTCCATTCAGCTTTAAATACTTCCCAAGGCCCACCTGAAACGCCTCGTCCATTCCGATATGAATACGCTTGGAACGAAACATACTGGACGCTGCAGTGATCATCTGCTCGATAAAAGCATATGTCTTCGGCTCGCCAGCGAGCAAAATATCAGCATGGTCCTTGATATCCGCGGCATATCCCCATTTCAGCGCTTGCTGCAAATGCCCCAGTGTCTGAATACACGGAATCATCTCAATACCGAACAGATCAGCGTAATCATCACATTCCTTCATTTCCGTAGCTGTGTACCGTCCTCGCATATATCCAAAGTAAGGCTGCTCCTCCACCTCATAGATATCCTCCGTATACATCATCAATCCGTTTAGCCCCATCAGAGCCATATAACGAATAAACTGCTTGATTACCGGAACTTTGAGAACGCCATTGCGCGAAACGTCGAGCATCGTGCCGTTGAAATCAAAATTGGGTTGCTCCGTTATGTCAAAATGCGCTTCCTTCCTGGCCTGTTCCAGGAACACACCTAATGCACGGTAAAAATGTATCGTTTCTTGGTAACGAATCAAGCCCTCTCCATCCTGAAGTGATACCTGAATCGGTCCTTCCGCTTGTATTGCCTGAATCTTGAGGCCCTCTCCCTCTGTCATTCGGATATCCAATATTTCCGCGAGCTCGCTGATTCCTTCAACCAATTTATCCCGCAGTTTATCAAAATGAATCTTCATGTCATTCCTCCATAATCCCATTTGGGAGATGCTCCTATCCTGATGCAAATAGCAAAGCCCGATCCCTGTTATCTCGGAATCGGGCTTTTGCTGAACCGGGATACACACAATTCCCAGTGCTATATAATGAAGTGCTTATTTAGTCGAAGCTTTAACGCCCAGTGTCACGATTTCGTGAGACTTAACCGGCAGCGTGAAGCTGTTCTGATCATCAAAGCTTTGAACCGTTCCCTCTACTTCCAGGATGGAGCTCTTATAAACGCCCTCGGATGGCAGAGAAGATTTCAGCTTCAGCTCTGTATCCGCGTCTCCCATATTGAACCAACGCAGCATCAGATCCCCGGTCTTCGGATTCACTTTCATGGAAGAGAACGCAAGTTCATCATGGCTCCATTCAAGCGGTGCAGAAGTCGAGGTAACAGCTCCCGCGTGGACACCAGTCTGTGCAGCCGTCCATGGGATTTGGAACTGGTAAGCCTCGGCGTATGCGCCTGACTTCATGCCGTCGCCCTGATGCGGAATGACCTCCATACGTACGGTATGAACGCCGATGCACTGAGCTTCAGGTGTAGGGAAATACCCCCAATCACCGAGCTCGCCTACGCAGCGAAGCAATGTAACAGCGATGGTATTCCGGCCGTCACGTAGAACTTCATATTCATTCAGGCCTTGGTTCGCTAACATCAATCCTGCAGATGCCGTCGCAACGTCAACGAATGCTTGCTGGTGAGCCGTATAACTTGGGTTCTCCCATTCAGCAGCAGGTTCGTTAGCACGTGTTGCCACTTCAAACATGGAATCTACATGATGGGACGATGTCTCCAGATCGGTCGGGAACAATGCACGAACACGATGATCCTTCGCCTGATTATCCATCGTCGCTTCGATCTCTACGCCTTTGCCGCTGCGGTTCAGACTGACCACGGTGCGAATGCGAAGTTCCACCATTTCACTCGATCTTTGCGCTTTGCGGTTCGGATAATAGATGAGCTCATGCTGCTCTTCGTCCAGCTTGCTGTCCGCCATAGCCGGGATGGACCAATTATGAACGATTTCAATGGATGCACGATATGGTGTATCCTCCAGCACGGAGATTTGGGCAGTTAGGCCTTTAGTGGTCAATGCCGTTTCGCCATCCGGCTGCTTGTACATATATTCGTTACCGATATCTCCGGTATCTTCATAGACACCCAGATCGCGGTATACTTGTCCGTTCTTTTTATCTGTCAAGGAGAAGGAACCGTCTACTTCGATCTCTACCTTGATCAGCTCATTCTCCATCACATTAGCCTTAGTGATTAAGGATTCTGCCTTGGCAGGCTTCACTTCGCTCTTCACCCAAGCATAGGTTGTTAAGCCCATTGCAGGAATATCACTTGCCTCGAAAGTCAGTTTCACGCGGCGGGACATATACGGCTGGCGGAAACGATCATCCGGGAGATCATACCCGAACTGAAGTCCCAAATCCTCTACGGTGCAGGCAATAGCTTCACCTTGAGCATTGACCAGCACACGGCCGCTCAAATCGACTTCCTTCATTCGGCGGCTGGTCTCCTCTAAAGAGTACCCTTCCCGGAAATAAAGCCGCTTCGCATCCAGCTCGATGCTGACTGTTCCGCTGCGGGTCCATCCGGTCGTATTAAACACGACCAGCGGCAGCGGATCCGATCCCCACTCTTTGAAACCGCTCGTATCTACTGCATCTGCGATTACGCAAACGCTGTCGTCTACGATATTTTCCGCTACGTGAGCACTTTTCTCAAAGCGAGTGACCATCTCACGGTGAACCTCGTCCACGCTGCAGCCGCAGATGCTGTCATGCGGATGATTCTGCATCAGCGTCTTCCATGCGTAGGTGAACAGATGATGCGGATATTCCTTGCCCAGCAGGCTGGCATAGGATGCCAGAGGCTCAGCCACTTTTTCCAGCAGGGTTTGTCCGTGCTGATTCATCTGCTTCAGGTATACTCGTGCCGAGGCCGTGTTCACAAGCGTTCCCCAACCGTCTGTACGCTGGCTGCGCAGCTCTCCTTTGACAGAGGATAGATCCTGCGGCAGCTTCTCACGGACGGCTTTCAGGTAATCATCAAAGTTCGAATGGATAAATTCCGTATCCGGATACAGCTTCTTCGCTGTACGAATGCCTTCCGGAAGATCGGTCTGTATCGGCTGATGGTCACACCCGTTCATATAGAGCAGCTCTGGTGTGGAAGCATATTTCTCGGCATCCGCCAGCTTGCGGTCCCAGAATGCTTTTGCCTCCGCTTCATCAACGGGAACCTCGTTACCGTTACTGTACCAGTTGGCAAACAGGATGCCCAGCACCTTCGAGCCGTCCGGACCTTCCCACATCAGCTCTGAGAATGAGGATTCATAGCCGCTGTCGGAGACGGTATTGTTAAAGCCTGTTGGCTTTACACCCCGGCCGAAGAAGGCATTATCAATGCCGGACTGAAGCATCAGCTGCGGAATCTGGCCTGTAAGTCCAAACGTATCTGGGAAATATCCGATTTTGGCAACCGTTCCATACCGCTCTGCATCCTGGTGCCCGATCTGCATATTTCTTACGTTGGCCTCACTGCTTGTCAGGAAAGCATCCTGCAGAATGTACCAAGGACCGATAATGATGCGTCCACCTTTGATCAACTTCTCAAGCTGTTCTTTTTTCTCCGGTCTCACCTGCAAATAATCCTCAATAATAATAGTCTGACCATCAAGGAAAAAGCTGCGGTATTCCGAGTCCTTCTCCATAGTCTCAAGCAAGCTGTCCATGAGCTCGATCAGTCTTACATGATGTTTTTCATACGGTAGATACCATTCGCGGTCCCAGTGAGTATGAGAGATAATATGTGCTTTTCTGGATTGATCCATCTCTACGTTGTCCCCCTTATGTTAGCCTTTTGCTGCGATGATTTCGACCTCATCCGGACGGTACACGGACAACAGGCTGCCACTCCCATCAACTGCGAACAGAACCGAGCGGTCCGCTTCTAGCACGAATGAATACGTACAGCCCGTCGCTGTATCCTTCACTTCGATGTTTGTATCCCATGATTGCTCCGAGCTGAATACGAAGAGCGCTCCTTCTTCAAAAGTGACCTTGCGACCATACACGCCGGAAAGTTCTCCGCCCTGATTCCACTCCAGCCCCGTATCAGCAGTGGAAAGCTCCAATGCATATCGGTACAAAGCAGAAATGGTATCGATCCGGTCATTCAGTTCAACAGGAAGCGGACTCCACAGAAGTCGACCAGCTCCCAGCTTCACGTCCACAACGGAGTCGCCGGCGACATCGGCCGGTTTCGCCCCGCTGCCTGTCGGAATTTCTTTGCTTAGCTCGGCAATCTTCCGATGACCGTAGGACGCTGAGAAAGTAAGATCTCCGATACGCACGCTTTCTTCCCGGCGCACATTCGCCAGCTTCCGCTCACCCAATTGCTCCGATAACCGATCTACCTGATGCCAGTAGGCATCTATCGAAATAGGGCCCGTAAGCAGCAGGGTAGCTCCTGTCTCCTTCACGATCTCAATCAGTTCGGCAAATGCCTGGTCATCCACATTGTGTGCGCTTGGCAGAATGATGAATTTCACCGGATTGCTGCGCAGCGAGCTTAAATCGTACTCACCTACAGCACGGAATGGCACATTGAGCTCATAAGCAAGTGCACGCGTTGCCTTGGTCGTTGCTTCAAAAGCAAGCTTCCGGTTAGAGAAATCGTTCGAATAAGGGAAGATCACCGCAGTCTCTTCCAGCTTCCGCCCTTTGAATATGTCCCGGATTTCTTCCATAAATGTGCCAAAATCATAGGACACATCCGCTTCCGGCTTCTCTGTACCGTCAGCGCGTACCGCTCCGATATGTGATTCATTGGCATTATCCATGTAGAAGTTCGTATTCCAGATCCAATGAATCGCTCCGGCTCCCCCTGTAGAGAAGGCATACGCATATTTGCGTTCCAGCAGATTCCGCAGCTCGGCTTCGCTTCGTTTCGCCCGGCCATCCGGTGTCTCCACGTACATGATGCCCGTTTCCTGAATCAGGTTCGGTTTATCCGGTGTTTTGGCAAATATGCCGTCCCAGATCAAGTAGTCGTTTAACCACCAGGAATGAACCGTCGTATAGTCTACCGCTTCAGCATAGAAGAACGGAGATGGACGCTGTGCGCCAAGCGCCTCATCCTGTCCAACAGTAACCATATGATCCGGGCATACCTGTTTGATATCATCATATAATTCCTTGGCCCAGCGGTTATGCATATCCATGGAGAACAGTACATAATCGAGCCACTGAGCCCCTTTTTTTCCTTGGTGCATATCTTGAACGTCAAAATTTATAGCTTGCGGATCTGGAGGAAGGGCGGCCTCAAAGCTCGGCAGCTGATCGGCTGTCATATTCCAGCGCTCCTGCAGAAGCTCAATCGAGCCGTGACGTTTCTTCAGCCAGTCAATATAAGCCTGTTTCTCATATGGATCCTTCGACGAGCGCGGGCCATCCGAGAAAATCTGCGGCGGATCGAACATAGACGGCTCGTTAATCAGATCCCAGTCCACATTCTTCGTGTCTTTATGTCTCGTTATGATAGAACGTATGAAACGCTTCTGTGCTTCCACGCTTCGCGGATCGAGGTAAGGATTCTGACCTTCCCAAGTCTCCGGCGTAAAGGAGAAGAAAGTAAACGTTACCTGAAGATCATGCTTCTTCGCTGTTAACAGGAAAGCGTCAATCGAACGCAGAACCTCTTCGGAAGCATGCCCGTCCACCTGCATGATATTGCGGTATGCCGTCCAGATACCAGTGCGGATCCAGTTAATGCCTGCATTCCGCATTTGCTCCATATCACGATCCCATACATCCGTGTTCGGAAGGAACAGGAATTTGCGCGCGACATCAGACGTCATATATGTCATGCCGACAACCGGCAGCGGACGTCCATCCTTGATGAAGTAATCCCGGTTACAGGTTACCGGAGTTCCTGATTGCAGAAGCTGCGGATCAGCGCCCCAGAACCCTTGTCTCAGCGTGCGGATTTCTCCATCCGGACCTTCAGCTTCACATACCACACGATAAGCTCCCGGCTTGATATCCAGCTCTACCGGGATGCGCTGCACATGAAACTGCCCGCTCACATCCACCGCTACGGTATGATCCCATGATAAAGATTCATCCTGATCATGCTTCACACTGATACGGAATGTCCAGCTTTGTGGTTCATGCTCTGGCCGCTTTCCTCCAAGATATTGGGACTGCAAGGTGAGGATGGCACGCTCGCCGGACTCGTAAGTTGCATAATTCGGTTTAATCCACAGCTCTGTAATGCCTTTGGAGCAGAAAGCTGCCCAGCGGTGTACTTCTTCTGCTCCATCCTGTTCCCAGAAAGAGGCGGAGAGAGGCTGATTCACGAACAGCCAGCGCCCTCCCAAGAAAGGACCGCCAACATTCTCCCACAGAACAACGGGAGCCGCGACTTCTCTCCCATTCGCTGTTCTGCCCTTGAGGAGTGGATAAATCCGGGTATCCATCGGACCCGCAGAACCCATCTGGTGCGGTAGATCACTGCTTTTGGTGACATGAGGAACCAGGTTCCACGTATCACGAATGGATAACCGCTCACGGCTGCTCTCCAGAAGCGGAATAACATCGCTTGCAATCATATGATCTACACGCCCGCTGTCTACTGGCAGTACTTCATGAATGTGGAGCTGCTGGTGGTAGGCCGTCTGTTCATGTTCCACCACCCAAGCGCCTTCCTCCATTCGGACAGGGCGTTTGAAGGGAGCACCGCCCACACTTACCAGGCCGCCCCCTCTCTTTAGAAAATCAAGGATCGAGCCCCAGGCTGATTTAGGGAAGTAAGGCGCATGCAGATTGACGAAACTTGCGGCTTGTCCTCCTGCTGATTCCAGGGCTTCAGCCAGATTATCTGCATTGCATACCACATCGAATGCCCGCAGAACATCAGCATTCACCGGCAAGCCGGCAGCTTCCGCTGCCGGAAAGGACGGGTCGTAAAATGCAATCAGACGCCCGCTCATAGTATCCCTGCTTTCATAGCTTGATACACCAGTTGCGAGAAGAGACTGTTCGACCATGCAAACCAGGACCGCGTGAACACTTTTGGATCGTCGGCATGAAATCCTTCATGCATAAATCCGGTATCAGCATCGGTCGCTTCCAGAAGCGCGATCATCTCCAGCTTCTCTTCGGCCGTCTGAGCCGTAATTCCCTGCATCGACAAAGCCATATGCCAGATATAATCCGGCGGCGTATGCGGACTGCCGATCCCTTTAGCAACGGCACCCTCATAGTAGAAAGGATTTTCTTTGCTCAGTGCAAATCGTCTGGTGTTCTGATAGATTGGATCGTCTGCAGAGCAGTATCCCAGATAAGGAATGGACATGAGTCCTGGTGTACCTGCATCATCCATCAAGCAGTAATTTCCGAAACCGTCAGTTTCATAAGCGTAGATCGGTCCAAACTCAGGATGGCGGTAGATTCCGTACAGCTGAATCCCGTGATCCACATCTGCTTCAAGGCGCTTCAGCTCATCCAGCAGCTTCATATCACGGAATACCCATTCTGCGAATTCCTGCATATGACGCAGGGCAACTACAGCGAACATATTGCCTGGAATATTGTAATGGAAATCGCAGGCATCGTCGCTTGAACGGAAGCCGGACCAGATCATGCCCGTATAGTTGATCGGCATGCCGAGTCCATTGTTACGCAAAGAATCAGTAGGAATTCCGTTATCCCGTGTGAAGCGGTATGGCGATTTCTCGAAATGATGCTGTTCCGTTTTAAACAGCTCGATGATTTTGATCATCGCTGCTTTGAAGTTCGCATCGAACACATCGGTAAGGCCTGTTTCCTTCCAGTACAGGTAAGCCAAGCGAACGGAGAAGCAAAGCGAATCGATCTCGAATTTGCGCTCCCATACCCACGGAGACATGTCCGTTTCGTCAGTCGTGTTCCAGTGCCAGTCGTTTGCCGATTCATTGAAAGCGTTGGCGTAAGGATCAATAAGAATATATTGAAAATGGCGTTTGATCAACCCGCTAATAATCCGCTGAAGCTGGGAGTCATCCTTGGCAAACGGAATGTAATGAATCACCTGTTCTACCGAATCACGCAGCCACATGGCTGGAATATCGCCGGTAATCACAAATGTCGTGCCGTCCTCCATCAATTTTGTTGTCGTTTCCAGTGTGTTTGGGAAACAGTTCTTGAACAGCTGAAGCAGCTTGGGACGATGTGCCAGCTTCTCTTCAGCCTCTTGCAAAACTGCCTGAATGGATTGCGGCAGTTCTAGCTCCGGCATTGGGATTTTGGGGAGTCTGAATTGTTCCATGGTTGTTCTGGCTCCTTTGACTAAGTAAGTTGTGTAGTTAGTTTGATGGTTTTAATCTCATACGGCAAAAATTGAAAGCTTAACCTTCCTTCATCCGTATCCAGTTGCTCGAGTTCTTCTTCCAATGCGTTGGAGAGATAAACTCTTTCACAAGAATAAGGCCAACTCAAGGTCGCTTCATCTCTGCCCCCAGCAGACTCATACATCCGAAGGATATATCCTGAGCCATCCTCTGCTGGCTTAACGGTATCCAGTATAACATGCTGGCTCTCGAATGGGATAACGGAATGGACGGAAGGTAAAGATCCCTTTTTCGGACTTGTCCTAACGTATGGCAGCTCATGATTCAGCTCGGCAGCTTTACGAACGATTGCAGCACTTCTCCAGTCTCCTAGATGGGGATATAGAGAGTACGTGAACTCATGCTCTCCCAAGTCTGCCGTGATATCAGGCCACTTTGGCGCGCGCAGCAGAGACAATCGAATCGTGCTGTCCTGGATGTCATATCCGTACTTACAATCGTTGATAAGACTGACACCGTAATCATGCTCCGACACATCCGCGAAGCGATGTCCGCAAACCTCATATTGCGCCTGCTCCCAGCTTGTATTGCGATGAGTCGGTCTCTCAATCGTACCGAATGGGATTTCATAGGTTGCCTTGTCAGCAACGACGCCGATAGGAAATCCGACTTTCAGCAGTTTATGTGATTCATTCCAGCTGACATGCGTCTTGAAGTCGATTCGCCGGTCATCATGATACAGAATCATATCCTGTGTGATCTCCGAGTTATGCAATCGCCAACGAAAACGCAGGACGTCCTGTACGTCTCCCGCAAGTAGGAGCTTCTTCTCGATCAGCTCCGCTTCGCCGGCCGCTTGCTCTTCATACCGGGTATCAATGTCCCATGCATCCCACAGTGTCGGGCGGTCATGGAAAAAGTGAAAACGGTTCCCGGCTTCACCTGGCTTGATCACTTCCCGGCTAGCCTCTTTATCCCAGAGGCTGACGATCTCGCCGCGATCATTAAAGCTGATCTTGTAGACATCCGTCTCCCAGGTGTCTTTGAGCACCGCAGCGGAATCCTTCGCCGCTCTTTCCTTTCCTGCCAGCTGCTTAAACCAGATGGTCTTATATCCAAAAGCCGGAATGCTCCGAACGAGCACACTTATGCGGTGCGGTGCTTCCTCGCTTGCTGCGGATTGGATATCGTACTGCAGCAACGCTCCATCCGAATCATAAGGAGCAAGCCCCTGTTCGGCTTCAATCGAAATGACGGCATCTCTATCCCATCCAAGACCATTAAAAATGACATACGGAATGCCTTCCCCTTCTGTATCGGCCTGGTCCGCCAATACCTGAAGTCCATCATCAAGGCAATGATTTCCATTTCGGAAGACCTCTGTGTATTCCTTCTCGGATGTGATGTAAGACTCCGTAATCGCAGAGCCTGGAATGATATCGTGAAACTGGTTCAGCAGGATCAGCTTCCAACCATCCTGCAGTCGGTTGACAATCTCTTGCTTCTTCTCGTTGTCCATGGATGGGAATGCCACGGAGTTCCATAGCTCTGCTTCCCGGTACAGAATTTCCGCTTTCCGGTTATGGCGCTTGTTCCGGGCATGCGTCGTATACGTACCGCGATGAAGCTCAAGGTATAAATCCCCTCTCCACTTAGGCAGCTTCGGCTTGGCATCTTCGATCCCGTTGAAAAAATCAGCAGCCGTGCTATACTTGCTGGCCGGTTGTCCGACCATCAGCTCGGAACGGTCAATGTATTCGAGCATTTCCCGGGTTACACCTCCTCCGCCGTCACCATGCCCATACAACAGCATCTGCTCCGGATGGACGGCTCTTTGACGGTAGGACTGCCAATGGTCGTGAACGTCTTTAGGCAGTGTGTTCTCATTCACGCCGTGGTTCAGATAAGATAACATCGGCGTCCCGTCAATTCCGACCCAATGGAACAGGTCATACGGGAACACACTCGTATCGTTCCAGCCAAGCTTGGTTGTCATGAAATAACGAATGCCGCCATGCTTTAAGATCTGGGGCAGCGATGCACAATATCCGAATGTATCCGGCAGCCATTCGATATGAGACGTCAAACCGAACTCTTCGAGATAGAAGTGCTGCCCGTACAGCATTTGACGCATCAGGGACTCCCCGCTCGGAATGTTCAAGTCCGGTTCGACCCACATCCCGCCGACCAGCTCCCAGCGTCCTTCCTTAATTCTGCACTTCACTCTCTCGTACAGCTCAGGGTCATGATCCTTCAGGAATTGGTACAGTAAAGGCTGGCTCTGCGCGTACTTGAAATCGGGATATTCATTCATCAGTGCATCCATGGTTGAGAAGTTTTTCGCACTGTTTCCCGGACAGGCCATAACCAGGCGATATCAATATGCGACTGGCCCACCATATGCTCGGTGCCTTCGGCATGGCCGCCAATGGCAGTAACCGTCTGTTTGAGCTCCTGCTCAATTTCGGTTATGCTAACACCATCCCGGATGGCGGCGTCATCCAGGCTGACAAAGTGGTCCATCGCCTGATACAGCGCCTCCATTAAGCGGACGCGCTGCATATCGCTGTCCTGCAGCAGGATAAGTGAATCCCGAATTACGGTTGCTGTATACATCAGGCTCTGGACTGGTTTGTTCACCTGGACCAGCATACTTTGTATGCGGGTAATCGGGGGCTGAATGACAGCCTGCTGATTCAACGGGTCCACCGGTTCTGGAATCGGATCATACAGTTCGATTTCCAGCTCCATGTTCATGCCGGTCCGCTTCGGGTCGAGCGTAACGATGGTATGGTTACGATCCAAACCTTGATAAGACGCACCGTTAATGCGAAGCAGTCCTTCGCCCCCGGAATGGAACACGAGTCCAATCACTCTATCTGCCCACTTCACAGGGATTTCAAGATTCAGCCGTAAGAAATAGGTTGTCCCCTGCGTGCTTGGGAACCTGTTGAAGTCATACCCCTCAGTATATGGAGCCGTATGTTCATACACACCGGGAACCACGTAGGTGGTCCGGGTAATGTCCCACTCTCTAAGCTCCATTGACTCAAGCCACTGCCGCTCCGACAGTTCGCGTATAAAACGTCGAATGCGTTCCATTCATTAACCCTCCTGTACAGTCAGATCTGTACTTAACGTATCGTTCACATGTCTGCCTATCATAAGTCGGAACAATCCGGGCTCAACCACCTGTTTGTAACCTTGTCCAATGTATTGAAGCTGTTCGGGGCCGACCGTGAACTCTACCTTACGGCATTCTCCAGGCTGAAGAAGAATTTTGCGGAATCCTTTTAGCTCCCGGGCCGGTCTCGTAAATCGGCTGGTAACATCACTCACATAGAATTGCACCACCTCGGCACCTTCACGGTCGCCGGTATTCGTAACATTTATGGAGACAACGGCTGTTTCGCCTGCTCGGATCACTTCTTTTGTAACTTGCATATCCGAATAACTGAACTCGGTGTAGCTAAGCCCATATCCGAACGGATAACGAGGCTGAGCATCCTCTTCGAGATAACGCTTACCGCGCGACCGCTTGCCGTTGTAGTAAACGGGAAGCTGTCCGACATGTTTCGGTATCGATATCGTCAGCTTACCGGACGGATTCACATCGCCGAACAAAATGTCCGCTACCGCATGTCCGCCCTCTTGACCCGGATACCATGCTTCTAGGATGGCGTCGGCATGCTCGTCGATCCAAGGCTCCGCAATTGGCCGCCCGTTGATATACACAACGATCATCCGTTTGCCAACCTTATGAATCTCCTTGGCCAATTCCAACTGAACGCCGGATAACTGCAGCGTCATCCGGTCAATGCCTTCCCCGCAATCCATGTCACTCATGGCATCGTCCGTGACCTTCGAAGCCCCTGTGCGCAAATCGATCGTGTCTTCCCCAAAGTCACGGGCGCTGGAACCGCCAAGTACCAGAACAACGGTATCGGCTTGGCCTGCACAGTCTAGCGCAAACTCGAAGCCCTCCCTGGAATCATCCTTGATGCGGCAGCCCGGAGCGTATAATACGCGCTCCGCTTCATCTCCCAGCTTCGCGCGGATTCCGCCGAGCACGGTGGTCACGGCTGCCGGCGGCTGAGGCGATGTATAGTCGCCAAGCTGATTATAACCTTGATCGGCATTAGGACCGATGACGGCAATCACGCCGCTTTTCTTGGACAACGGCAGTGCCTTAGCTTCATTCTTCAGAAGAACGATGCCTTCCGCCGCAAGCTGTCTGGCAAGTTCGATATGCTGCTCGCTGCCGATCACTTTCTCGGCTACTTGCGGATCCACATAAGGATTCTCGAACAGTCCAAGCTTGAATTTCAAGGTCAATACACGACGAACAGCTTCATCCAATACGGCGACTTCCAGTTTGTTCTGCTCGATAGCGCTTAGAAGATGCTTGCTGAACATCTCGCCCGACATCTCCATATCAATCCCTGCGCGAATGGCCTGAACAGCAGCGTCCTGTCCATCTTCCGCGGTATCATGACCGCTGGCCAGCATGTCGATCGCACCGCAATCGGTAATCACCATGCCGTCAAAGCCCCACTCCTTACGCAGAATACCATCAAGCAGCTCCGTATTTACAGTGCATGGCACGCCGTCGATCTCGTTGTAAGCAGGCATAATCGACGCAGCTCCTGCCTCCACCGCCTTCTTGAATGGCAGCATGTCCACTTCCATCAATTCACGGGTGCCCATATGTACAGGGCCCGCATTCCGTCCGCCTTCTGAGCTGCCGTAACCGACAAAATGCTTCAGTGTTGCTGCTACGCTGCTCGGGCTATTCAGTGACTCTCCCTGAAGCCCCTCAACCGATGCAACCGCATACTCACTGATCAGATAAGGATCTTCACCGAAGCATTCCTCGGTTCTCCCCCATCTCGGATCGCGTACGACATCAAGTACAGGCGAATAGGTAACTGCACCGCCTTGGCTGCGCGTTTCCAGCGCTACGGCGCGGCACATATCGCGGTATAAGTCCACATTCCATGTGCTCCCGATGGACAGCGGCACAGGAAAGACCGTACCGCCGATCGCCATATGACCATGTGAGCACTCCTCGCCGATCAGGATCGGAATACCGAGACGCGACTCTTCCACAGCGTACCGCTGAATGTGATTAACGGCTTCTGCTCCTTTATGTGGAGAAAGACCGGTCTCAAGTGTGACACCGGTCCATGGATCGGCGCGAAGGGTCCCGTATAGGGATCCAACGCCGCCGTCTTTTACTTGCTTTTTAAATGAATCTGTAAGTGTAATCTGGCCTTCATTCACTTCGTAAGTCATCCAGCCGAACGGCTGTACCAGCTGTCCGACTTTCTCCTTCAAGTTCATCAGGCCAAGAAGATGTTCTACTCTCTCCGAGATGGGTTTACTGGAATCTTTATAAGTCATCTCATACCCTCCGGTATTGAAGTCATTATTCTTTAACCGCACCAATCGTTAAACCTTGAATGAAATAGCGTTGGAAGAACGGATACGCCAGAATAATCGGCCCGGTTGCCAGAACGACCATCGCCATCCGTGAAGTGTCCTGCGGCATGCTCTGCAGAGCAGTCATGCTAAGGGATGAATTCTGGGAATTCTGCAGGATGAACTGCATGCTGGTCTCAATACGCATAAGCATCGATTGAAGCGGAACCAGATTCGGATCATCAATGTAGAGCAATGCGTTAAACCAGTCGTTCCAATATCCCAAGGTGCTGAACAATCCAATGGTTGCCAGACCCGGCAACGAAAGAGGCAGTACCAGCTTGTAGAAAATCTTAAACTCGCTCGCACCGTCGATTTTACCAGATTCAATGATAGCATCCGGAACGCTGGTGCTGTAGAACGTACGAAGAATCATAATGTAAAAGGCGTTCAGCGCAAGCGGCAGGATCAAGGCCCAGATCGAATCTTTCAGATGAAGCAGCTGTGTAGCTACGATATAGGTTGGCACTAGACCGCCGTTGAACAGCATCGTAAAGAATGCAAAGAAAGCAAAAAAGTTACGATATCTGAAACCTTTGCGAGAAATCGCATAGGCATAAAGCGATATAATAAACAAGCTGATCAGCGTCCCCACTACGGTTACAAAGATCGTAACTCCATAGGAACGGAGAAGTGTGTCCCCTGTTTGAAATACATATTTATAGGCTTCCAGGCTCCATTTTTCAGGCCAGATTTGATATCCGTTGCGGGCAAGGGCGCCCTCATCTGTAAATGATATGATCATAACGAATAAAAACGGAAACACACACAGGAACGAGAAAATACCGGCAATCAGGTTAAACACTACATTCCATCCAGATGAAAGCTGATGGAAATCCTTCATCTTGCTCTTAGATTTGAACACATCATATACCCCCTTCTTGCTAGATTAGAACAAAGCGTTCTCCTTGTCGTACTTACGAACGATGTAGTTCGATACCATAACCAGAATAAATCCAACCACCGACTGATAAAGTCCTGCAGCAGTACTCATACCAATCTCACCTGTTGTCTTCAGACCGCGATATACATAGGTATCAATAACATTCGTTACAGAATACAAGGTTCCCGAATCCCTTGGCACTTGATAGAAGAGACCAAAGTCCGCGTAGAAAATTTTACCGATCGCAAGCAGGGTCAAAATGGTCATTAGCGGTTTCAACATCGGAAGCGTGATGGCTTTGATCTGCTGCCATTTATTCGCTCCGTCAATCATCGCTGCCTCGTAGAGGGATTTGTCGATCCCCATGATCGCCGCCAAGTAAACGACACTGTTATAACCTACAGACTTCCACAAGCTGATTAGCGTCAGGAATATCGGCCAATACTTGGCTTCGGAGTACCACTGTACCGGCTCCATGCCGAACCAGCCCAGGATCTGGTTTAACATTCCTTTATCCATGCTCAGGAAACTGAATGCGAAATACCCTACAATAACCCATGACAAGAAGTAAGGTAAAAACATACCGGTTTGATAAACCTTCGCCAATTTCTTGTTCACAATTTCCGACAATACGATAGCTAACGCTACGGATAGAACAAGACCCAGAATGATAAACACAAAGTTATACAGTACTGTGTTGCGCGTAATGATGTATGCATCGTTGGTACTAAACAGGAATTTAAAGTTTTGAAGACCTACCCATTTACTATTAACGATACTTGCCCAGAAGCCGTCACGGCTGAAACGATATTCTTTAAATGCAATAATAGTCCCGAACATGGGCAAATATGAGAATAAGAGAAACCACAGGGTTCCCGGCAAAACCATGAACAACATGGCCTTATTCGTCATAAGATTTTTGAAAAACTGTCCGATTGCTCTCATGCTTACCCCTCCTCGTGATGTGCACGGAATGAACAAAAGAAGGGCGGTGAACATCCGCCGCCCCGTCCTTGTTCATGCTTTGGCGGCATCTCGCACACTAAGTACGAACGCGAGACAGACCGCTTCATGCATCGTTATTACTTGCTTGCTTTCCAAGCATCAATTTGGCTTTGCGCTTCAGCGATGATCTTGTCAAGACCAGCAGCTTTCAGCTTTTGATTCGCTTTTGGCAGGAATTCTTCAGGATTGACGGTACCTGTCATCAGCGGAGCCCAGAACTCTTCTTTTACGTTGTTGACTGCAGCGAGCTCAGTAGATACTTTGCTTGGATCGAAGTTGAAGCCGAGAAGTGGAGCAGGCTTACCCGACTCGTTAAACTTCTTGAATTCTTCCCATTTATTCTCAGGATCTTCAGGGTTCAAGTAAGTCAGCATGACATTACCAAGAGCAAAGGTCGGCATGTCGTAGTTCTTCGATTCTGGCAAGTTTTCCATTACGTTCTCGCTAAGCTTCTTGTAGTGAACACCTTCGATACCGGAGTCAACCAGGTTGCGAAGATATACGTCTGTATTCAGCAGGTTCAAGAAATCCATGGCTTTCTCAGGGTATTTCGAGTTAGCGGAGATCGCTTGCATCGAACCCATTACAGACCAGTTAAAGATATTGGCATCGCCAGCCGGAGTAGATACTACAGGATAGCCGTAGCTTTGGCTCCACAGATTATCTGCGAACGGCTGTGTTGCCGCGCGATCCGCAAACCAATTTCCGGAAGTCATCAAGTCCTGTGTTGAAGTAGTTGTAGCTGCTTCCGGAGAAATATATCCGGCTTTGTAGAACTTGTTCATCAATTTAAGGGTTTCCATCGTTTCCGGCATTTCAAGGAAGTTCACAACTTTCAGATCGTCCTTGTCATCCAGATATACAGCCATTGGCATTTTTTCGATAATGTAGTCAAATGGAAGCAATGGACCGAAGTCTTTGCTAATTGCCAATGGAACCACGTTTGGCTCGTTCTCTTTGATGGTTTTGAGCAGAGGCTCCAAGCTTTCCATCGATTTTACATTCGAAATATCGAGGTTGTATTTATCCAGCAGGTTTTTGTTAAAACGCCATGCTTCTTGTGCTGGAAGTTCTTTGTTAGCCGGAATCGCATAGTTGTGTCCGTCAACCTTGGAACCTTCCAAGAACGCCGGATCAATTGCATCTTTAATGCCTTGTCCATGGGTCTCGATCAAATCGTCCAATTCCATGAATGCGCCTTTACGTGCATTTTGCACATAGTCAAACGCCCAAGAGCTTGTAAACAGGATATCCATTGGCTCGCCGGAAGCTGCCATTACTTGCATCTTCTGGTTGTAGTCACCGAAGTCAATCATTTTCATGTCAACGGTTACACCAATCTTTTCAGCAGTATATTTGTTGATTTCGGCTTCAACCTTGTCAACATCCTTCTGAGGTGTTCCGATTGTGTACCAGATCAGTTCAACCGGTTTCTCGGCAGTTCCCCCGCCGTTTCCTGCGCTCTCTTCTTTATTGCCTCCACATGCCGACAGCAGCATGGATGCAGACAACAGAAGCGTTAGCGGCATAAGCCATTTCTTTTTCGATTTACTCATGTTAATCCTCCCTTTTGAATCCCTGGTGTCTCTACACATATAAGGTTATCCTATGAAAGCAGTTTCACATAGGCGAAAAATTAAAGGTATTATGGTGAAAATAAAGAAAAAAGCTCTGATTTATTCAATCAGAGCATTCCTCTAAAGTCTCTTGGTGATACACCAACGAATTTTTTAAATTGCTTATAGAAATAACCGGTTTCCCAATACCCTACATTTTTAGCGATATCCTGTACTTTTGCTGAAGAGTTTCTTAGAAGATCCTTGGCTTTGTCAATACGATACCTGTTGATATACTCTGTAAAGTTCTCCCCTGTCTCTTTATGAAACAGATGTCCCAGATAAACAGGATGAATATGATATTGGGCGCCTAACACCTTTAGTGACAAATCCTCATTGTAATGATGCTGGATATGATGCAGTATCTGCTGGATGACAGGGCTTTTCACGTCATTATTAAGCGAATCCACAAGCCCGCCGACACCATCCTTCACTGCCTTAACCAAATCATCGATCGATACAGACTCCATGATATCTGAGATCGTATTCTTCACAAAATCAGGGGCTGCCGTGTACTGGATATCGTTAAGCTCCAATTTGAGACGAATAACCATTTCAACAGCGATGCTCTTGAGTGTTGTCGGATTCATCCCGGGCGTATGGCGAAGACGGCCGAAATCGCTGTCGATCAGATCAAACAGTACCTGCTTGTCCCTGCCCGCGATCCCCTTGGCATAATCAGGCCACTGCACCGAATACGATTCAGCCGCTTCACCCTTCTTAGCTTGAACATCAACGTAATCCACGTAGGAGGGCTGCTCCAATACGAGATAGTATTCCTGGGCTTCCTTGGCATGAAGATAACTGTCCTTGTAATCTCCCCCGAGGCTTTCCACGCTGCCAAGCGAAATGCTCAGCTCTTCCTCGTAGCAGTGCTCCCGAACTTGCTGCAGCAGCCGGATGGCTCTCGCTTTTTCCGTATCCGGATCTCTCATCATGAAGATGACAACATGATCGCCATCATTATCGCGGAAATACAGCACGCCCGGTTCCCGATCCATTAATTGATATAAGCAGTTCTCCAGCGGCGTGAAATCAGCTCTCAGGATAGACGCCATAACATAAGGCAAATTCAGATTTAATCCGAGAAGAGTGGCCCGTTCCTCCAGCTCCTCCGGCTCAATCCGGTCCGTGATCCAGCGAAACAGAATATTACTCCGTAATATGTTAATGTCATACTCGTCCAGTCTCATTTCCCTTTTGGACTTATTCATTTTATCCGTTGTGCTCGCAATGGTTTCTTCCAATTCCTTTAAATTGATCGGTTTTAACAGATAATTCTCAATCCCCAGCCGCATGCCTTCTTTTAGATAAGCAAAATCATCAAATCCGCTAAGGATAATGGCTTTCAGATTACGGTTTAATTTCCTTGCTTCCTCGATCAGTTCAAGTCCTGTCATGACGGGCATAGATATATCTGTTATCAAAATATCGACTGGAATCGTCGCTATTTTGTCAAGTGCTTTCCGGCCATTCTCCGCATGTCCGACCACTTCTATGCCATACTTAGACCAGTCTACGACATCAATTAATCCCTCGATAATGAATGGCTCATCATCCACGATAAACACTTTATACATCGTTATTCATCTTCCCTTCTGCTGCCGGAAAATTGATTGTCACTGTCGTCCCTTTCCCCGGCTCACTCTCGATGTCCATCCCGTAAGAATTCCCGTACGTTAGTTTCAATCGCTCATGCACGCTGCGAAGACCAAACGACTCTCCGCTCGATTCGGCCATTTCCAGTCTGGATTTAATCTCCTCAAGTTCGCCTGGATCAATTCCTTTTCCGTTATCCTTGATTTCGATCGATATCTCACCATTCTTCTCCGAAGCGTTAATCGTCAGCCAATTATCATCTTCGTCGCTGCGCAGACCATGAACAATATAATTTTCGATAAGCGGCTGCAGCGACATTTTGATCATGGGAACCTGTTTGATATGTTCATCGCAGTGCATCTTGTAAATGTACTTGTCTTTATAGCGAATGCGAAACAGCTCCAAATAGAGTCTGCACGCCTCCAGTTCGTCCTTCAGCGTATAATGGGATTTGTGCTGTACAATATTCTTGAACAGCATAGATAAGCTGTAGATCATATCGCCGACATCCTGCGCCCCTTGGGAGAGAGCTCTCATTCGTATTACTTCTAACGTATTATAGAGAAAATGCGGATTGATTCTCGCTTGCAAAGCGGATAACTCCGCATTCTTTTGATTAATCTCCGCCTTATATACCTTATCGATATACCGGGACAGCTCATCAAGCATTTCATTAAAGCTGCCTGCAATCTGCCCCAGTTGATCCTCCTTCGTATCCTGCATCCGGGCAACGAACTCACCCTTCTCGACCTTGCGCATAAAGCGAATAATGTTATCGGTCCGTTTAGAGTAATTGACGATCATCAGCGAAGGAATGGATACAGCAATTACGATACATAGCAGCGCCGATATGATGATCGTGCTCTGCAACCCATGGAAAGACTCGGAGATTACACGTTTGGGCGTGATTCCCACCACCAGATAACCTGCTTGATTGTGGGCAGCCGTTGTAATATATGATTCCTCATCAAGGGTCACGGTTTCTTTGGGAGTGATCAGCTTATCGGCATAAGGATATTTTTGACCGTAGTATTTGCCAGAAGAGTCATACATCACCCTCCCATCACCCGACATGACCATCACAGAGCCCTTAAAGGAATCGTCCCCGCTATTCATGATCGCATCCAGTGCCTCGGTTCGGTATAAAATAAGCAGCTGGCCCAAATTTTTATAGGTGGCCATATCATTAATCGGGCTTCGGATTGAAAACAAGGGTAAATTGGCATCGCCTGCCAGTTTACGGACCCACAGATTCGGCAAGGTCACGCTCTGAGTGTCCATCGCCATCACGTCAGGGATATAAGAATATGTGGCATTCGCCTGGTAGAGACGCGTCATGCTTCCCTGCTTGTACACATAAACATATTGCTTCTCTGCACTGTACAGCATGATATTCTCGATATCCGGATCATCGTCCAGTTTTTGCTTGAAATAGGCAACCACACTGTCTGATGTAGACTGTCCGCCGCCTGCAATCCGATTCATTCGCTTGGCCATATATTCATTGAATGAGTTCATGAGAAAATACGATGTATCAATGCCCAGCGAGCTGTTGCGGTATAAGTCATTTACGTAAAGCTGAACATTCTCATATTTTTGATTCACATGTCGTTCCACCCGCTCCACTGCGGTTTGCTGAATGTCCAGTTCACTTCGAATAGCGGATTGAAACAAGAAGTAATACATCAGATATGACAAGGTGACTATGGTTACTACTGCAATCAGTGCGATTAACAGCAGCATTTTTGTAAACATATTATTTTTTATATATTTTCGATACAGTCTAGCAGGAGACATTTGTTTCCCCTTCCTGAAGTAAACGTCGTTACTGATTTAAATATAACATCAGCCACACGTAATTGAACGGATGAAATTTCTGCCACTTGTGAAGGTAGATGCTGCCTATTTATTTTCGATTGTGGGCCGATTACTTGCTTGCTTCATACCATGAAATTAGAAGGAGGCGGATTTTTGATGCCTAAATATCGAATCATCGTTGATTTGTCCGACTTTCAGCTGCATTTGCTGGATGGTGACATCGTGGTACACACATACCCCATCGCCATCGGTAAAATGGCAACACAGACTCCAAGCGGCCAATATACTATCATCAACAAACAGCCGAATCCCGGCGGGCCCTTCGGAGCCTACTGGTTAGGGTTATCCAAACCTCATTATGGCATCCATGGAACGAATGATCCTTCATCCATCGGCCGATCCGTATCCCATGGCTGCATTAGAATGTACAACGAGGATGTGACTCAGCTTGCTGCCCTCGTTCCCCTCCATACCCAGGTCACGATACGTAAATAATAATATAACGAAATGATTTCAAGCCTCTCTAAATTGGTTAAATACAAATGTTAAATGACCGAATATTTAACCATTCGTTGAAATGGAGGGATTGTCTATGATGCAGAGCAAATATTTCAGGACATGTTTGGGTATTATCGCCCTGCTGTTAATCATCTATCTAGGCTCCGAAATCAGCTTTTTATTTCGCCCAATCGTCTCCATGTTCAATATGCTGATTGTCCCCGTGGCAATGGCTGGCTTTTTCTATTATCTGCTTAGACCGATTGTAGACTACTTGGAGCGTCGAAGAATCAAACGATCCATCGGTGTGCTGATGATCTATTTCGTGTTTGCAGGCCTATGCGCTATTTTTGGCATCGTGGTATGGCCTACGCTTCGAGAACAGATTGAAAACTTGATCAATAATACTCCTTTTTTGGTGGAGGACATGCAGAAACAGATTGACCAGCTGCAGCAGAATCCGTTCTGGGCGCGATTTATTCCTACGGAATCCGAGCTGTCGACCTCTCTGACGGAATACATGAACCGCCTCATTACCTGGATCAGTAACTCCATAAATAACCTGATCTCGGTTATATCCAATGTTGTCGTCATCATTGCTACGATTCCCATCATTCTGTACTACATGCTTAAGGAAGGAAGCAAACTGCCGCCCAAGCTGCTCAGCGTCCTGCCAAGACGTTACCGCCGTGACGGCCAGGAAGTGCTTGGCGACATCGATACGGCACTCAGCAACTTTATTATCGGCAAAGTCATCTTAAATCTTATACTCAGCATTATGATGTATATCGGATTTCTCATCATCGGCTTGCCTTACTCATTGCTCTTAACCGTCATTTCTTTCTTCTTGAATTTCATACCGTATATCGGTCCGCTGCTCGCGACCGTTCCTGTCGTTATCATTGGATTTATTGAATCGCCTTCCATCGCGTTATGGTCTGTCGTCGTTGTTGTAATCGCCCAGCAGATCCAGGATAATATTCTGACTCCCGTCATCTATGGTAAACAGCTGGATATTCATCCACTAACCACAATTATACTTATTCTTGTAGGTGGTGATTTCTTCGGGTTACTCGGAATTCTGCTGGCCATTCCTGCTTATATGATCATCAAAATAATCATCGTGCGGATATATGAATTATTCCTCGCCGAAAAAGTAGAAGATGCCTGAATAATACGGACTTTGAATTAAGTTCCTGCACACAAAAAAAGGATGTCCCCGCCAATGATACGATGGCTGCTGGGGACATCCTCTATTTAATAGTATTACACATGACCACGCAAGGATCGAACCACAAATTCATGTTCATCTTTACGCAATATCATTCCGTTTGACAGTGTAACGGTATTCTTATCATGCGCAGTAAGGACAGCTTGTGATGCCACCAAGCTATCGCCCCTCCATACCATTACACAAGAACCAAAATAAACGGCGTTATCGAATTGAATGGTATGCTTCACGACATAACCGATAGCGTTCCAGGCCGGATACGTGTTCCTCTGCATAATGCGATGAATGGAGCCAAACGGTATGACAAGCTCACCAGGGCCTAGCGTCACTTTCTCCTGAATGGGATCCCATCCTTTCAACACACCTTCAACCGTGCTTCTCGCCCCGTCAAGACGCTGAATGACAACATGACGACCAATCCAATGTTTCATGAAGGTCACCTCTCGCGGATTATTCATCTCCATTGTCCGGGGTATTCGGGATTTCCCAATTCACCGGATCCATACCGTTTTGCACTAAAAAAGCATTCGCTGCTGAAAAGGGACGACTGCCAAAAAAACCTTTATGAGCTGCAAAAGGACTCGGATGACTGGATTCAATGACCTTGTGGCGGCTCCGGTCGATGAAGGAACCTTTTTTCTGGGCATAACTGCCCCACAATATAAAAACGATGGGTTGCTCGCGTTCATTCAATTTCGATATCACCGCATCCGTGAATATCTCCCAACCTATTCCTTTATGTGAATTCGGCTCACCTTTGCGAACTGTCAAAACCGCGTTGAGCAGCAGCACTCCCTGATGGGCCCAAGAGAGCAAGGAACCATGTGCAGGAGCAGGAATTCCGAAATCGGCCGCAAGCTCCTTATATATATTTCTTAATGAAGGTGGAATGGCGACTCCCCTTGAGACGGAAAAACTCAACCCCTGCGCCTGTTTTGGACCATGATACGGGTCTTGTCCCAAAATTACGACTTTGGTCGATTGATACGATGTTTGCTGAAGTGCTCGAAACACATCTTCCTTGGGAGGATACACCGTGCTTCGCTCGTATGCCTCATTTACCCGTTCCATCAATGACCGAAAATAAGGCTTGTCAACTTCATCCCTCAGGATCAGGTCCCAATCATTATTAAACATACGCATATCTCGTCTCCCTCCTCCTTTTGATAGGTCAGCATGGAATGATTAAACAATGCGAGTCTTTAATCGGGATTAGACATCTATCGCTTTCCTGTATTAGATAACAATTCGCTTTAACCCATTGATGCATCACATTTAAAAAATAAGCCGGCTCCCAAAGAGGGGCCGACTTATTTTGCATTCGCCAGACGCTGCTATCATGCCGAGGACGGGGGTCGAACCCGTACGATAGTCACCTACCACAGGATGTTAAGCGGCTTGCACCACTTAATGCTGTCCCATTTGCGGTTGTACAGCGGTATTATACGTTAAATCGACGACAGGTAACGAGACCTCACCGTTAATTAACTGTTATGTAACAGCGCGCCCCTCGCTACTGTGCGTTTCACGTTTTTTATTATACGGGAAATCTTACCTGTGTACAAGACTGAATACTGCGCAAATCCAAAATACTCGAAATTTCGCATCAATCACAAAAAAACGCTTACATATGAAATGTTATTCAGCTCCTTCAGTATGTAAAAACAATATTATATGGCAGAGGTGGGTATTGGGATGAAGAGTATCTGAGTGGGATTTGTAAACAATAAAAAAAACCGCCATTCATTTGGCGGCCTATGCATTCAGTTATCAAGCCCAAACAAAAACACCACCCATCGGTGGTGTCTCAGTCTTGTTATAATGCCGAGGACGGGGGTCGAACCCGTACGGTAGTCACCTACCGCAGGATTTTAAGTCCTGTGCGTCTGCCAATTCCGCCACCCCGGCATATTAATGCGGTATTCCCGCTTTTACACTACGCTTTGTTCTCACACGCATGAGATTCCGAACTGACTAGCGGAATATCTCGCAATAGCAACCAAGCATATTTCGTTCTGGCGACAAAATCGATAATAACATGTCTATCCATATGATGTCAATATATTTTTTTCACTTGATGATAACCTAATCCTTACTTACCGCGTGCCTGTGTCTTATCAAGTTCAGAATAATATGTCCAAGTCTGCAAATGATAATAAAGCTTGCATGTTTCATTAAGACAGCAACTATAGAGAAAAGGATAGATCATCATGAAAAAATGTCTTATTATTCTGTGGGTCGCCCTCTCCCTTTGCTATCCAATGAATGCGAATGCAGGTCAAGGGCCTTCCGCCTCAAGGGGCAGAGACTACTATGAGGAACGCGGGGAAATATTGTGGGAGGTACCTACGCACAGCAAAGTAATTGCCCTTACGTTCGATGACGGGCCCGATGAGCAAAGCACGATGAAAATTTTGGATTTACTTAAGCAGCATGAGGCCAAAGCCACCTTCTTTGTGGTCGGCAGCCGGGTCGAGCAGCATCCTGACATCGTATCCAGGGAACTGCAGGAAGGACATGAAATCGGCAATCATTCCTACACCCACCCGCCCTTTCACAATATTAGCGGAAATAAATTATTAAGCGAATTGAACCAGACTCAGGAAGCGATCTTGGATGCAACCGGAGTAAAAAGTGTATTATTCCGCCCACCTGGTGGCAGCTACAATGAATCAATAGTCAGAACAAGCAAAGATTTCGGAATGCTAACCGTGTTATGGTCTTGGCATCAGGATACGCTGGACTGGCGGAAGCCGGGTGTCAACCGGATTGTCAAAAAAGTTCTGGATAACGCTCGCAACGGGGACATCGTATTAATGCATGACTTTGTGCCAAACAGTACACAGACGGTAGAAGCACTTGCGATCATTTTGCCGGAGCTTCAAAAAAGAGGATTTGAATTTATTACAATCTCCGAGCTAATGTCATATCAAGAGAACACGAATAAATTCATGGAAGTGAATCATTGAATCATATGATCCAGCTACCCGTTGCCACTCCCGGTAACGGTTTTCTTGCAGGTCTTTTGAATTGTTCTCATTATCATGTTAATTTCCACTTGATCATCGTAATTTCATTTGATAAGATACAGAACGAACGTTCAGTATATAAGATTAGGATAGGTAAGGGAATTAGGAGGGACGTGGAACATGCGTGAATAAAAAACAGCAACAGACCGAAGATACCAAGCGACGGATTGCTGACGCCGCCAAGACACTGTTTATGCAAAAAGGTTACAAAGCAACTTCGATTGAAGAAATCGTGGATGCCACCGGCAGCAGCAAAGGAAATATTTATTATCACTTTAAGAGCAAGGAAGGGCTGTTTCTGTACTTGATCGAGGAATGGGACCTTGAATGGGAACAGAAATGGAGCAGCAAAGAACAGCAGTACACCACTACCATTGATAAGCTGTACGGAATTGCTGATCAATTGGTATTTGATGATCTGAATCACCCTTTTTCCAAAGCACTGGATGAATTTATGAACAGCAATGACAACATGACCGGGGACGTAGAGCAACGGATCGTTCAAATCATTCGAAGTCACTTGGAGTTCAACCAGAAATTACTTCAACAAGGGATAGACCGGGGGGAATTTGAGTATCATAACGTGGAGCAGCTGTCCATCATCTTTGAGAGCCTCATTATAGGCCTAAGCCAGATGTCGCGAATAACGAAGGTGGAAAACGCGCTTTCCCTTTATCATGCCGCCATTAAAGTATTTTTGCATGGCATTGAAAAAAAATCTTAATCAATTGCTGCCTCTTTTTATTTAACCTCCAATTCATGGAGAATCTCTTTCGTCCCATTACAAACCGAACGTTCAGTATAACAAATGGAATGAGCCTGACTCATTTATTATTTTGGAATATATGGTCTTATTTTTTTGGAGGATATCATCATGTCATTACTACTGCGAAATAAAGGAGCGATCCTGCTCCTTATGTTCAACATATTTTTAGTCTTCACTGGCATCGGGCTCGTCATACCTATTTTGCCAACTTATATGACCGAACTGCATATCAGTGGAAGCACGGTAGGTATGCTCGTTGCTGCTTTTTCATTAACGCAGCTGTTGTTCTCACCTCTTGCGGGGAGATTATCTGATACCGTAGGGCGTAAGAAAATTATCATCTCCGGCATGATTGTGTTCGCCTTCTCGGAATGGATGTTCGGAGCTGCAAGTACGCCAGTTCTGCTGTTTGCGTCCAGGATGCTGGGCGGCGTCGGTGCTGCTCTTATTATGCCCGCTATTATGGCCTACACGGCTGACGTGACTTCGAATGAAGAACGGGCCAGAGGTATGGGATTCATCAATGCCGCGATTACGACTGGTTTTATTATCGGCCCGGGCATAGGGGGCTTTATTGCCGAGTTCGGTATTCGCGTGCCTTTCTACGCTGCGGCCGTTGCAGGAGTGATAGCCGCTTTAATTACGTTATTGCTGCTTCCGGAGTCGTCCGCTAAACGAGAAGCTCCTACCGTGCTGGGACAAAGGAAGGAAAGCCTGGCTGTACAGCTGGTACGTTCATTTAAGGAACCTTATTTCCTGAGCTTGATTATCGTGTTTGTTCTCTCGTTCGGTCTTGCTAATTATGAGACGGTGTTTGGCCTCTTTGTGGATCATAAATTCGGTTTCACCCCTAAAGACATAGCCATGATCATTACTTTTGGTTCGATCGCGGGTGCTGTCGTGCAGGCAACGATCTTTGGCTGGATCCTGAATCGATTCGGTGAGAAAAGAGTCATCACGCTCAGTTTGCTGACTGCAGGCATATGCATTCTGTTAACGCTGTTTGTCCATAAATACTGGCTCATCTTCCTGGTGACCTTCCTGGTGTTCCTGTCCATTGACATCCTGCGTCCCGCCATCGGTACGCAAATGTCCAAGCTGGCAAAGGATGAGCAAGGCTACGTCGCCGGCCTGAACTCAGCTTATACCAGCCTGGGTAATATCGCTGGGCCGCTCCTGGCAGGCTATCTGTTTGATTTAAACATCAATTTTCCATACATCTCCGCCTCCATCGTCCTCATTCTCTGCTTCTTCCTGGCTATGCGTGCAGGGAGGGCCTGGGAGGCTACAGAAGCTGTCATGAATGAACATTAACAGCTTTACAGCGCTTCAGCCTTACCAACATGACAAGACCCCACCTGTACTCGGTGGGGTCTTGTTTATATTCGGTCGTTACCTTCCATTCGTGGCCAGGATCACAATCGCCAGTAATGCCACGAGCGCAAATAATAAAGCCCATCCTAACTCAAAACGCTTATGTTCCTTGTATGCCTTGAAA
Source organism: Paenibacillus solani (assembly GCF_001277345.1). Classification (GTDB taxonomy): domain Bacteria; phylum Bacillota; class Bacilli; order Paenibacillales; family Paenibacillaceae; genus Paenibacillus_AQ; species Paenibacillus_AQ solani. The sequence goes on along the minus strand of NZ_LIUT01000001.1, from coordinate 999,223 downwards.
GCTTTCCTTGTTTCAAATACGAATACGATAACTAAAAAAGCCATCAACACAGGTAAACCCCATGATTGATCTAAAATCCATCCTGACACCGATGATCCCCCATCCTATGTACGAATCCGTTGCTCGCTGCTTAACCAGCCCTCATCTTTTACTCCTGGATTCTTGCGACTCCATCTAAAATGTACCTGAAGTCACCCATAATTTCAATTAAACCGCATGTTGGCTTTACACATAACATATCTGATCGATTCCAATGTCTCCTCAAAAGCTCCTTTCCCCCTTATAGTTCTGTTAACGGAATATTATAGATCCTTCTGGGCACGATAAATTTGGTACCTAAACCAACATCAGTCCAAATCGACCTGGAGGGAGGTAAAACAATGAAGAAAATCTGCGTGTCTTTCCTGACTGCATGGATTATTGCCTTGGTTCTTGTTGTTCCTGCTTTTGCAGAAAATAACAACATGAACAGCAACGATATGAACACAAACAATGTGAACACCAACAGTTACCGCACCAATGCAGCAAACGATAACAACGATACAGACTGGGGATGGCTGGGATTGATTGGTCTCGCCGGCTTAGTAGGTCTGAAGCGACGCTCTCCAGAGCGTCAGTAGAACAGGTTCTGCATCTGGAACTGCCCGATGATCCTTCTATTGATCATTAGGCGTACCATGATAAATAGCAGAAAAGCCCTTGCAGAGCAAGGGCTTTTCTGTGAGTGATCCCAATAGGCCTCGAACCTGTAACAATTCATTGTGAGCCGACCACTCTACCAACCGAGTGAAGGGATTTTATCTTTTATAAATATCGATATACATGATTTTAATATATATTTAAGCCAATCTAGAGAGAAATCATTTATCGCAAGGTTGTTTTCTAAGAATTGTCTATCCATAATCCTAAGAACGTATGATATACGCTTCAATTAAATCACTCACACTGATATCATCAAGTTCTTCTGCAAGTTGATCAGCTTTTGTTTTCTTTCTAAGTGAACCTTCTAATAAAATTTCCACCCTCTGGTCTTTATCGACTAAGACTGAGTTAACCTCCAAAGCATTGGTAAGTATACCGACAATAACTGCAATCTGAGCAGGGGATAACTTGGGCAGTGAGTTTTTTTTGTTTTTACCATTTCTCTTATTTTTTCCATTACCGTTATTTCCATTTTTCCTCACTGCTCTTACCCCCAAACTAACCCACGATTACTGGTTCATTATCTCCTCCATCACCTTGTGTAAGCCCCGTGATAAATGAATAAATGATGACAACTATAACAATAAACGTAATAATGCGTTTACCCTCATCCTGATCCATTACATCACTCCGTTTAGAACATATAGTAAGAGGGACATTAACTCGTTAGATCTTTTACTTTTCTTCTGAGATCCAGGTTCATGATAAAAGTGTATTTACTTGCATGCTTAAGTTCATCAGTCAAAAATGCCCCGTAACTCATACGAAACATCTTCATCTCGCAATTTGTTTCATAACATTCTATTCCCGATTTGAAGTTAGGAATCATGTCCACCGTCTAATGTTCAAGGATTTAGGGGAAATATTGCTTCTATATCCAAATCAGGATGCGTACCGGTTACCCTTACAGATCTTCATCGAGAGAATATTGCTTTCCAAAAATATGCGCGGCGCTCCTAACTGCAAACACTTCGCTCGAACTCGCCCATCCTTCACCGCCAGCACCTCAATCTTACGCTGTGTAATCTTCCCCTTGCGATCCATGTAGATGATTTCAATAACATTCCCGATGTACTTATGCATTCGTGTTCGCCCCCATACAGAACATTTGTTTGTATTATATGCGAACACTTGTTCTTTTATCAATGTATATAAATTCCTGATGTGAAGACGACGTATCATAATTAACCCTGTAAATAGCAAAAAACCCTTGCTGAGCAAGGGTTTTTCTGTGAGTGGGCCCTACAGGACTCGAACCTGTGACCAATCGGTTATGAGCCGACCGCTCTAACCAACTGAGCTAAGGGCCCTGAACATACATGTACACATAAACATAAGGACGTCATACATACAATGAAATTAAATTGGTTGCGGGGGCAGGATTTGAACCTACGACCTTCGGGTTATGAGCCCGACGAGCTACCGAACTGCTCCACCCCGNACAATGCTGTATGAAACAGCGACAAGAATAAATATACACCATTTACCTAGTTGAAGTCAAGTACTATTTTGATGGAATTTTGGTCAAGGTATAAATCGGACACCATAACGGCCTTTTTTGGAACGGTAGATCTCAACCAGCCTTGGATCATGAAACCCAAACAGCCATCCATCCTGTTCCAGCCTTTTGGCAAAACACCCCGCCTGAAACTTGGTTGTATAGAGCTTTCCATAATATACCCAGTTCATTCTATGCGACTCCTTACCGAGAGATCATAATAATGTGCTGCCACCCTAGTATGTCCAAGCTCCCAGAAAAAATCCACCTCCTTATGAAATTCATACCTATTCCTCTTATAAACAGACGATGACCAGCCGTCGCCTGCAATCACACCGTGATCAGGATCCGACTGGTTATTACCCGTGCAGCACACTTTATTAAGCCTACTGGCCATCCGCCTCTGCAAACCTTGCAGCGATGCTCATCAATTCCTGCTCCATCGTATTCATCATCTGAATGAAATTCATAAGCTGTGCCTTCGTCTCCTCCGCTTCAGTACGGAACCGCTGCTGGGAAACTCCCTCCCATTCCACATTTAACGTTTCAATAACATGAGTGAGCCTTGCAACCAATTCACCACCATGCTCGCTCCCGCTTCGAATATCAGCCGCGGCACGGCGCAGCTCTTCAGGGGACACTTCGATCCGTCCGGACATGACTCTCCCTCCTCCCTATATGATTGTGGATGGGTTAGTTATTCGGTCCTGACCTCTGCCAGAACGGCTTGAAATTCTTCTTCCTCTTCATCCTGGTAGCCGGTAAAAATAATATCCTTGATATCTTCATGATTAAAGACATAGGCAAACTCCGGGCTGACATACCCTTCGGGATAGGGGCATGCCAGATAGTCGTACATTTGCGGCTCTTCAAGCGCCAAGATCTGCTTGCGACCGTAAATCACCAGCTTCTTCTCGCCTTCCTTCAAAATGACAATCGATCCATTGGGCAGCAATTGCTGCGTCATAACGATCCTCTCCTTTTCTTACTCTTCCTCTGCGATACCGGAGCCTTGTTGCCTTGATTCATTTTGTTTAAATAAGCCGCATTCCGTTTCTCTTTTGGTAATCCAAGCACTGGGTAATGTGCCTTCAATTGATCCATATGATTTCGAATAAAGATATACCGATGAATAAACACGATGGCCATGTACAAACCGAGTATTAACAGGACGGAAAAAGCCGCCATTCCCATTACAAATCCACCAAGATCCCCGGCAACGGCAACGATGATGTAATATCCTGTATAACCGATTCCCGCAAGCAGGAAAGCCGCTTTGCCTGCTTTTCCTAGTTTTCCGTTTCTCTCCATGGTCTGGTAAGCCCTTTGCCGCAGTGCTCTTACATGCAAAATATAAAAAGCAACGAGCAGCAGCAGCATAACCCCTACAGAGCTAACCCCGTATCCAATGGACTCCACCCCAGCCATGTCATACATCATTTTTAATATAGCGGCCTGACAATTTATAGCCAGTGCCAGCCCGTATATTCCTAAATACAGTACAAAACTCACCTCGGCCCGATACGGGTCTGTACTCAGCCCCATGCCCCATAACAACATAGCCACCCACACGCCCGCAGCCACATAGAAATACACCGACATCATCGGTGCTGCCAGCGTAACCAATACAGGAATCAGCATGATAAACAAAAAGCATACAATGCCGCCCCGAATCTGCTCAGCGGGGATGAGCCGGAAATGAAACTGCTCTTCCTCGGAAATCTTCGTACTCATCCTCGACACTCCCCTTATTTAAACCAGCCTGCTATCGTAGAGCCTATCTTCTGAGCCCCCATTTTCAACCCTTCGGTGACGGTATCCTTCTTACCATCCCCGTCAAAATCCGCGAACTTGATCCCATCCATCACATAGGAAGCCCCTACCGACACACCGAAACCGATGGCTGCACCTGCAAGAGTACCGATTGGGCCGCCTACAGCCGTCCCAATAAGCGCGCCGGCTTTCGCTCCAGCAGCTGCTGATGCAACCACCGTACCTACTCCAACCCCCACATCGACGACAGCATCTCCTGCGATTTTAGCCCCGCTCTTGTTCTCATTGATATTGGTTACCAGATTACCTACCGTCTGCAAGGCAATGCCTGCATAACCGAGCTTGCCACCCTTCCAGCTAAGCGAATCCTTTACGGCCGCACCGGGCAGAACATATTTAGGAATCCTCGGATGACTTCTCCAGTTATATTCGGCATAGGATTTCTTTCGGATATTGGCCAGCATACCGTTGGTGACGTTAGCGCGCATGTTGCCGCGCTTGTCCTTCTCAAGCCACACGCCAAAACCGTTCCGGTACATATCCCAGTATTTGTACATGGTACCCGATGCGGTTGCTGTTCCGAACAATACTCCAGCCGAGGCCAGAGGATTGTTCATCCATTGATCCGCAGACCCGCCAAATGGTGCAAGAGCATTGAACTCGACGCCCGCCGCTGTCACGGGTGGATCTGTCTTTTTATTCCCGTTCTGTGCCAGACTCGCCTGAAGCAGCAGATGTGGGCTAACCTGGGCAACTGATTGCTTACCGAATGACAACTGGTTCCCAAGAGATTGATCTGTTTCGGAGAAATCCCCCGCCTTCTTCACAAGCTGGCCGCGGTTTTGTTCCAAACGGCTTACCACGGACTGGCAAGCGACCCGGCATTGGGCGAGACGCTGCTCGACCTGCACACGATGACGCGATTCCCAAGCCATGCTCTGAATGCGCTGCTGCATCCGCTCTTGAAGCTGCTGAACTTCCCGTGCAATTTCAGATACCGCTGTTCCTTGCTGGTTCAGCATTTCGGGCACCACACGTATTCTGGTCATAAGTAACTATCCTCCATGTTATTAATCGGGAAAATGTCCCGCAGGGAGATCAAGAATTTCCTACTTGACTCGTTCAATGACGGCGCCAAGCTCCCGAATGATTTCCGTCAACGTGGTACCCCATATCTCGTCTTGGTCACCTTCGCTGCGAATCAGCCAGTTGGCATCTTTGCCCCTCAACAGTTCGATTCCCTGAACTCTGCAGTCAAGATCCGGACAATAATACGCTGTAAATGCAGCATATCGCTCCGGATGGCTGACGCTGTCAACCAGGGAAGAAACAACTGATCTCGAATAACCTTGAGCGAGCAGATGTTTCTGAGGCTCCTCATCCCCCTGTCCGGCATGAATCCATTGTTGAAACCAGCCTTTAGGCAGTGTCAATTTCCCTGTATCCCGGTTTTTCCTATCCTCTAGCTGCAAGTAGCTCATAATCTTCAGCCAAGCTTGCGAAGGAGTTCCCAGTTCTTGCAGCACATAGGCTCTAGTACCGTCTGGGCCGCTTTCAATTTCCGCTTTGACAACCAGACTTGAGCTATAATAGATGAAGCATTCCCTCTGTTGGTCTTCGAAGCCAGATACTGTTATATGAATCGTCAGCAGTGTCCTGCTGCATACTTCTATGTATTCGAGTAATTTCTGAAGAAGAACAGGCTCACTGCTGCTTGTATCGATCAAGCCCTGTTCGGACAACTCTTGTTCCACCTTGGCAATTTCACCTGGCATCTCCTCAGCCAATGTTCCGCGAAAAGGATCCTCCAATCCAATAACAGCCCTCGCACGAACAATGCCGGTTAACACAAAAAATTGTTTGCCGGTCAGTTTGATCCTCGATGCACGATCCAAAAGGTCTCTCCTCCTTACGTTTTCTTCTGTCTATTTCCAATTCGCAGGTATCATTACCATTATAGGTGAAACGTCTTCTTCCCCTCTACCAAGTCCTGGCCCTAAATTTATAGGAAGATATACCCAAATCAGACGATAATAAAACAAGGAGCGAAAAATGTCATTTTCTAGAATGGATTGTGTGGTTTATGAGATGCTTGGTTCTATCGGCTAAACAAAAAAAGGCGCCGCTCTGGATAATGCCAGAGACGGCGGCCAATTCTTGAAAACGAAGCTTATTTATACACCAAATGATGCAGGATTTGCTCTCCAGGATTGAAGGAGCTCTACATCCTCTTCCTGAATCCGATTCTCAGATAATGCTACCTCAATGAGTGCACTGTAATTGGACAAGCTCTGCAGCTGAATCCCGGCCTCGGCGAAAGCTTGTACCGCTTTATCCAGCTGATAGCTGAAAATAGCCAGAACGGCCAGCGGCTCTGCACCTGCATCCTTTACTGCCTGTGCGGCCTTTAAAGAGCTGCCGCCCGTGGAGATCAGGTCCTCAATGACGACCACCTTCTGTCCGGGTTTAATCAAACCCTCGATCAGGTTCTCCTTGCCGTGACCCTTTGCTTTGTCTCTAATATATGACATCGGCAGGTTCATTTTCTGAGATACAAAAGCCGCATGCGGAATCCCAGCGGTGGCCGTACCAGCAATTGCTTCTGCCTCTGGATATTGCTCCCGAATAACGGCAGCAAACGATTCAGCAATGTAATCGCGAATTTCGGGATAGGACATGGTCAGGCGATTATCACAGTAGATCGGGGATTTGATACCCGAAGTCCATGTAAACGGCTGGTGAGGCCGAAGGGATACCGCCTCAATCTTCAGCAAATGGGATGCGATCTGTTGTGGAATATTCGCGAGTGTACTCATGCTTGAACCATCTCCTCTATAATTTGTTCAGCCGCTTGTCTCGGATCAGATGACGCCGTAATCGGACGACCGACGACCAGATAATGACTGCCCTTGCGAATCGCTTCTCCAGGGGTAAGGACCCGGGACTGGTCGCCGATTTCCGCGCCAGCCGGGCGGATGCCTGGTATTACGGTTTGAAACGAACTTCCGCAGGCATGGGAAATGGCCTCCACTTCAAGCGACGAAGCGACAACACCATGCAGTCCGGCTTGCTGGGCAAGCTTTGCGTACCGTACGACCGTATCCTCTACCAAACCCGGAATACCGATTTCGTGATTCATGACATCCTGACTCGTACTGGTCAACTGTGTTACAGCTATGATTGTAGGCATGGCAAGACCCGGGGTGTCCGCCACTGCGGCCTCCGCCCCGGCTTTTGCCGCCTGCATCATCAGCACGCCGCCGCTGGCATGGACATTGAACATGTCCACACCGAGCCGCGTTACGCTGTGCGAGCCGCCTTTTACCGTGTTTGGAATATCATGCATCTTCACATCCAGGAACACGGAGTAGCCTTTTGATTTTAATTCTTTTACAAAGTCAGGACCTGCAGCATAGAACAGCTGCATGCCGACCTTCATATAACAAGGGATGCCCTCCAGCTTCTGTACCAAAGCCTTTGCATGCTCTGCATCCGGGTAATCCAGGGCCACCATCAGGCGGCCCGCCATTTCATTGTAGCTGGCGTTCATCTATATCCCTCCTTCTCGATTAAACCGGCATCGCTTCAGAGGAGAAGTTGATGGTCTCCAGCATGGTGAGAAGCTCACGAACCGTATCGAGCGAGGTCATACATACTACACCATTCTCTACCGCTTCACGGCGGATTCGGAATCCGTCACGCTGCGGGGTTTTGCCCTTGGTCAATGTGTTAAAGACGAAGTTCGCTTCACCTGTCCGGATCATATCCAGAATATTCGGTGTTCCTTCGGACAGCTTGTTGATGGTCGTTACGTCAAGGCCCGCTTCCTTCAGCGCTGCTGCCGTGCCTCCTGTTGCAATGATTTTATATCCAAGCTTGTGGAAGCCTTTCAGCAGTGCAGCAGCTTCAGCCTTGTCCTTGTCAGCAATCGTGGCAATGATCGCGCCTGTTGAAGGAATCTTCATGCCTGCACCGATCAGACCTTTGTACAACGCTTTGGCATACTTCACGTCACGACCCATAACTTCACCGGTGGATTTCATTTCCGGTCCAAGCGTCGGCTCAACGCGGCGAAGCTTAGCGAAGGAGAACACCGGCACTTTAACCGATACATGCTCGCTTTCCGGCCACATGCCTTCCTCGTAGCCCAGATCCTTCAGCTTGCCTCCCATAATAGCCTGGGTTGCCAGGTTCGCCATCGGAATGCCGGTCACCTTGCTCAAGAATGGAACCGTCCGGGAAGAACGCGGATTCACCTCGATCACGTACACTTCATTTTTATAAATAACGAACTGGATGTTGACAAGTCCGCGCGTATTCAGCTCTTTGGCAATCTTGATCGTAATTTCGACGATCTTGTCTTTCAAATCCTGGGACAAATACTGAGGCGGATATACCGCGATCGAGTCCCCGGAGTGAACCCCGGCGCGTTCGACATGTTCCATAATCCCTGGAATCAGGACGGTTTCGCCATCACAGATTGCGTCTACTTCCACTTCTTCACCCATCATGTAACGGTCAATCAGAACCGGATGATCCGGGTTGATCTTAACCGCTTCTTCCATATAGCTCAGCAGTTCACTGTCGGAGTATACGATTTCCATTGCACGTCCGCCAAGTACATACGAAGGTCTTACCAATACCGGGTATCCCAGTGATTGTGCTGTTTCCACCGCATCATCGACCGATGTTACGGTTTTTCCTTTTGGCTGGGCAATCTGCAGTCTGGACAGCAGGGCTTCGAACTTCTTACGATCTTCGGCTTCGTCAATGCTTTCCAGGCTGGTACCCAGAATCTTCACGCCTGCTTTGCTGAGCGGCTCAGCGAGGTTAATTGCTGTCTGTCCGCCAAACTGTACGATAACGCCAATTGGTTTTTCCTGCTCGATGACGTTCATGACATCTTCCAGGAACAGCGGCTCGAAGTAGAGACGATCTGACGTATTAAAGTCAGTGGAGACGGTCTCCGGGTTGTTGTTAATGATAACGGCTTCGTATCCCGCCTTCTGGATCGCCCATACAGCGTGTACCGTAGAGTAATCGAACTCAATCCCTTGACCGATCCGGATCGGTCCGGAACCCAGCACAACGACCTTCTCCTTGGCGGATTCGATAACTTCATTCTCTGTTTCGTAAGTCGAGTAGTAATACGGTGTCGTTGCTTCAAACTCCGCAGCACAAGTGTCCACCATTTTGTAAACCGGACGCAAACCATGCTCGAGTCGCAGGAATTTGATCGACTCCTCAGTTGTGTGCGTGCTGGCCTTACCTTCCGTGCGCAGTTCAGCAATGGCGCGATCCGTAAAGCCAAGGCGCTTCGCTTCATACAGCGTTTCGTAAGTCAGTGACGCTTCGCTGCGAATATGATCTTCGTATTGGATCAGGCGCTCGATCTTATCAAGGAACCACCAGTCAATCTTGGTGAGATCTTGAATCTGCTGTAGTTCATATCCCCGGCGGAATGCTTCGGCAATCAGGAAGATCCGCTCATCATCGGCCTTGATCAGACGCTGCTGGAGCACTTCATCACTCAGCTCGTTAGCACCTTTCAAGTACAGGCGGTGTACGCCGATCTCCAGGGAGCGAACCGCTTTATGGATCGATTCCTCAAACGTGCGGCCAATCGCCATCACTTCGCCCGTTGCCTTCATCTGGGTACCCAGCTTCCGATTCGCGTGAATGAACTTGTCGAATGGCCAACGCGGAATTTTGCTGACGATGTAATCCAGTGTAGGCTCAAAGCATGCATAAGTCTGGCCCGTAACCGGGTTAACAATCTCATCCAGCGTGTAACCCATTGCGATTTTTGCTGCCATCTTCGCGATTGGATAACCTGTTGCCTTGGAAGCCAGGGCAGAAGAACGGCTGACCCGAGGGTTAACCTCGATAACATAATATTGGTAGCTGTCCGGATCCAGCGCGAATTGCACGTTACAACCGCCTTCGATATTCAGAGCGCGGATGATTTTGAGCGATGCGGATCTGAGCATTTGATATTCGCGATCAGACAGCGTCTGGCTTGGGGCCACAACGATACTGTCGCCGGTATGAACGCCGACCGGGTCGAAGTTCTCCATGTTACATACCACGATGCAGTTATCATTCGCGTCTCGCATCACTTCGTACTCGACTTCTTTCATGCCTGCGATGCTTTTCTCAACTAGACACTGGGTGATCGGGCTGTAACGAAGGCCGGAACTGACGGTTTCGCGCAGTTCCTCTTCGGTTGCGCAGATACCACCGCCGGTGCCACCAAGCGTATAGGCCGGACGAACGATCAGCGGATAGCCAATCTCGTTTGCGAAATCAAGTGCCTCTTCCAATGTCGTTACGATGGTACTCTCCGGCACAGGCTGCTCAAGTTCTCTCATAAGCTCACGGAACAAGTCGCGGTCTTCCGCTTTCTCAATCGACTCTAACTGCGTTCCGAGCAGTTTAACGTTCTCCTGCTCCAAAATCCCCGCCCGTGCAAGCTCAACGGCCATGTTCAGACCTGTTTGGCCACCAAGCGTAGGAAGCAGTCCGTCCGGACGTTCTTGACGAATGATCTGTGTTACAAAGTCGAGCGTAATCGGCTCGATATATACTCTATCCGCCATGTTGGTATCTGTCATGATCGTTGCCGGGTTACTGTTGATTAGCACGACCTCGATGCCTTCTTCTTTCAGCGCTTGGCAAGCTTGTGTTCCTGCATAGTCAAATTCCGCTGCTTGACCGATAACGATCGGACCGGAGCCGATGACAAGTATCTTTTTTAAAGTTTCATTCTTAGGCATATTAATGAGCTCCTTTCACGGCTGCGGCCAGAACCGCCTGGCGCGGTTTCCGAACTTCATTCTGTTTATGGTTTCTGATCATATCGAGAAATTGATCAAACAAGTAGCTGCTGTCGAGCGGGCCAGGTGCAGCTTCTGGGTGATATTGCACGGAGAAGGCCGGATATTTCGAATGCTTCAAACCTTCGATTGTCTTGTCGTTATTGTTGATATGCGTAACTTCCAAATCTGTGTTCTTGATAGAATCTTCTCTAACTGCAAAACTATGATTCTGGGAAGTGATATAACAGCGGCCGCTGGCAAGCTCTTTTACTGGATGATTACCACCGCGATGGCCAAACTTCAGCTTCTCGGTATCAGCACCGGCAGCCAGTGCAAACAGTTGATGACCGAGACAGATGCCAAAGATCGGATACTCACCCATGATTTCTTTTATCATGTCGACAGCATATGGAACATCTTTCGGGTCCCCAGGACCATTGGACAACTGAATTCCGTCCGGATGAAGCCTGCGGATTTCCTCTGCCGTCGTATCATGCGGAACGACCACAACATCACAGCCGCGAGATGTCAGTTCCCGCAGAATGCCGCTTTTTGCACCGAAGTCAACCAGAACAATTCGCTCCTTGGAGCCTGGGCTTGAGAACATTTGCGGTGTTGATGTTTTTGCCACCTGGTTGCGGAGTTCGGCGATCGTCGTATCGCCGAGCATTTCCTTAAGTTCTTCCACCGGCTTGTTGGAAGTGGTCAGAATGCCCTTCATCGTACCGTAGTGACGGATGATCCGGGTCAACATCCGTGTATCAATCTCGCTGATTCCTGGAATGCCATATTCCTTCAATAAACTGTCGACACTATATTCGGCACGCCAATTGCTAGGAACAGGCTCATGTCGGCGAACGACAAATCCGTGGACGAATGGCCGCATCGATTCAAAATCATCTCGCGTAATGCCGTAATTGCCAATCAATGGGTACGTCATCGTCACGATCTGTCCACAGTAAGACGGGTCGCTAAGAACCTCTTGATATCCTGTAATCCCTGTATTAAATACAACCTCTCCGGTCATTTCAGCTTCTGCGCCAAAAGATTTTCCGGTAAACAGCGTCCCGTCCTCCAGTAACAATCTTGCCTGCATCCCGATCACTCCTGTCATCTATGTGTAATTTATTTTATAAGTCTTTTGCCTAAGTGTTACTTAAAATCCATCCTGCTCGGACCATTTCACTTCGCCGTCCACCCAAGTCATCACAGGCCAGCCCTTCAGCTTCCAGCCTGTGAATGGCGTGTTGCGGCCTTTAGTCGCGAACTCTTCCGGATTCACTTCTTTCTCTGCTTCGAGATCAATCATGGTCAGGTCCGCTGGCTTACCCGCTTCCAGCACACCCGTTGCAAGACCGAATACTCTTGCCGGATCGTTTGTCATTCGTTTCACGAGCAGGGCGAGATCCCATTTGCCTGTGGCAACAAACTTGGTATAGAGCAGCGGGAACGCTGTTTCGAATCCCACGATACCAAATGGGGCAAGCTCCATGCCTTTTGCCTTTTCTTCAGCGCTATGGGGTGCATGATCGGTTACGATCATGTCCAGCGTGCCATCGAGCAGTCCTTCTATACATGCCTCTACATCACGCGGGGTGCGCAGTGGCGGATTCATCTTCCAGTTGGCATCCAGGCCGGGAATATCCTCGTCAGAGAGAACCAGATGATGCGGGCACACCTCAGCAGTTACCGAGATGCCAATCGCCTTGGCCTGGCGGATCAAGCGGACGGACTGCTCTGTGCTCACATGGCACACGTGGTAATGTACGCCGGTTGCCTCTGTAAGCAAAATGTCCCGACCGACATGAATTGCTTCCGATTCATTGGGTATTCCCTTCAAGCCATGTTTCTGTGCGAACTTGCCTTCCGTTACGCAAGCTCCTTTCACCAGCGAGTCATCCTCACAGTGAGCAATGACCGGCATGCCGAGCGCCTTGGCTTTCTTCATGGCATCTTTCATCATCTGTGCATTCTGCACACCAACGCCGTCATCCGTAAACCCGATCGCGCCTGCAGCCTTGAGTGCCTCAAAATCTGTCAGCTCGCGGCCGAGCTCATTTTTGGTAATGGCTGCGTAAGGCAGAACCTTGGCCAGAGATGCTTCGCTGGCCTTATCCAGCACCAGCTTCACGGTTTCCGGCGAATCGGTCACCGGTCTGGTGTTCGGCATACAGGCGATGGTTGTAAAGCCGCCTTTGACTGCCGAACGGCTGCCGCTTTCGATCGTTTCCTTATGCTCGTAGCCCGGCTCTCTCAAGTGCACATGCATATCGATGAATCCCGGAGTGACCAGTTTGCCCTCTGCATCGATTATCTTAACGTTATCGCCCAGTTCCGGCAGGGCTGCAACATCACTTGCAACCGATTGAATCAATCCATCTGCTATGACGATATGTTTATCTTCGAGCTGTCCTTGTTCATTGATCACTTTGGCGTTCTTTATCACTTGCATTTGCATCTTGGTCCCCTCCGCGAAAAGAAGCACCGCTTCCGCTTCTTTGTATATTGTATAATAAAAATTCATATTTGTGTATAAATATTAATAATTTATTCATCTGTCCTGACATTCACGTCATCCAGCATCTTTAGCCCATCGCTCGCTCCATAACCGCCATGCGAATTGGCACTCCGTTCGCCATCTGCTTGAATATCACCGATTTAGGACTTTCCACGACGGCATCGTCGATCTCAACGTTTCGGTTCACCGGTGCCGGGTGCATAATCATCGTGTGCTCTGGCAGTTTGGCCGCCCTTTCTTCCGTCAAACCATATTGCTGCCGATACTCCGCGCTGGACTTGAATACACCCTCATTATGACGTTCCAGCTGAACCCTCAGCATCATCACTACATCTGCCTTCAACGCCTTCTCCATGGACACATAGGATGCATACTGTGCTAACTCCGGCGACTGCATCGTTTCCGGTGCGCAGAACTGCACATGAGCCCCGAACTTCTGCAGTGCCCACAAGTCTGATCGAGCAACACGACTATGCTTGACGTCTCCAATGATTGATACCGTTAGTCCTTTAAGCTCGCTGAATTTTTTCTTCATCGTATAGAGATCAAGCAGCGCCTGTGTAGGATGTTCATTATTGCCGTCTCCTGCGTTGATCAGAGGAATCGAGATCCGCTTCGCCAGCTCCTGAAGCACACCGGCTGGCTTCAGCCGGATGACACCCGCATCCACTCCCATGGATTCCAGTGTCTTCACGGTGTCATAAATCGACTCTCCCTTCTCAACGCTGGATGCTGCCGCCGCAAAGTTCATGACCTCGGCTCCTAGTCTTTTTTCGGCCATTTCAAACGAAAATCTTGTCCTGGTGCTGTTCTCGAAGAACATATTCACTGCAAATTTCGATTTAAGTACCGGAACTACTTTCTCAGACTGTGCTTCCCAATGAGCCGCCCGATCCAGAATCGCTCCAATCTCATCTCTGCTAATATCCTTCAATCCTAAGAGGCTGCGTTGTTTCAATGAAATGGCCGTTGTCATGATTATCGATCCTCTCTTGAGCTAATCGTCACTTCGTCCTTGCCGTCAATTTCTGTTAGCGCTACTGTAATTTCCTCATGTTTCGAAGTAGGAACATTCTTACCAATATAATCCGGCCGAATCGGCAGTTCACGATGTCCACGGTCTGCCAATACCGCAAGCTGTATCATTCGAGGTCTTCCGCAATCCATTAAAGCATCCATGGCTGCCCGGATCGTTCTTCCGGTATACAGTACGTCATCGAACAAAATGACCTTCTTATCATGGATGTTCAGGTGTTCGAGACTGAGCTTTGCTCCCTTTACCCTTTCTGCAGAGACTTCACTGCTGTCCCTATCATCCCGGTAAGAAGTCACGTCAATCTCACCCCAAGGAATCGGAGTACCCTCGATTTCATTCATCCGCTCAGCAATTCTCTGAGCCAAAAACACGCCGCGGGTGCGGATGCCAACCAGTACGCAATCCTCAATCCCTTTATTTTTTTCCAATATTTCGTGGGCAATCCTCGTAAGTGCGCGGCGGATGGCCGTCTCGTCCATAATCACATGCTGTTCATTGCTCATCCAATAAGCCCTCCTTAATAACGTTTAATTAGCCCTCTTCATTGTTCCAGTCAATCCGTGAGTTCATTACACACAAAAAACTCCTTGCCCGGCTGGACAAGGAGTTGGTCTCATAGAGTTAGTGTGGGAAGCGCAGCATCTATCCGCAGATAGAGCTAGTGCCTCCTGTTAATGAACCTCGGTTCACGTTACCTTGCCAGCCTCACGGGACTGATTTAAAGGTGCTATTCAATTGATCTCATTATGACAGACACCGTAGAAGATGTCAACTGTGATCGTGTCGAATAATCAATGCTTAGCAGGGTTTATGCCATCTCTTGCTATTAGAATTCGAATTCAATATCGCTAAGCCTGCGGCGAATTTCGGATATCACGCGTTTCTCCTCATCCTCACCATCAGCGATAAACGTAACGGAGAAACGAACAAAGTGTCCTGCGTCATCCCAGGGAACCGTCGAAATCATTTTCTCCCGGATCAGAAATTGGGAGAAATCTTCGCCTGATGCAAACCGGCGTCCATCTCTAATACCTGTAGGTGCCTCAACATACAGGAAGAATGACCCTTTGGGTTTCTCGGCCGTAAAGCCAAGCTCATTCAAAACCTCCACCAGCATATTGTGGCGACGGGAGTATTTCTCTGCGATCTTCTCGGTTATCTGCGGATGATCCAGACCATATGCTGCCGCTTTTTGAATGGCTATGAATTGCCCCGAATCGTTGTTGTCCTTCACGTCGCCAAACGCTTTGACTACAAGTGGGTTTCCAGCGATGAAACCTATGCGCCATCCCGTCATATTGTAAGATTTGGATAGAGAATGAAGCTCCACGCCGACATCCTTAGCTCCAGGGACGGATAGAAAGCTGAGCGGCTTCAATCCATCGTAAGTAAGCGCGGCATATGGGGCATCATGAACAACAACCACGCTATGCCTGCGTGCCCAGTCTACAACCTCCGCGAAGAACTCGGCCGTTGCGCTGGCTCCCGTCGGGTTGTTCGGATAGTTCAGGTAGAGCAGTTTGGCACGGCGCGCTATGTCATCAGGGATGGAACTGAGATCCGGCAGGAACGCATTTTCCTTTTTTAACTCTACCGTGAAGACCTCTCCCCCTAGATATTTGGTATGCGTCCCAAGCACTGGATAACCGGGAACCGTCATAATAGTTACGTCACCAGGGTTAATGAAGCAGGTCGGCAGCATCGCGAGTGCCGGCTTGGTACCGATAGAGTGCAGCACCTCTGCTTCATCAAGTCCCACAACTCCAAACACATTTTTTAGATAACGAGCAGCCGCTTGCTTGAACTCAGCTATTCCATTATCGGCATAACCGCGATTCTCTCGCTTTGCTGCTTCCTGGGCAAGTTTAGCCACGATTCGTGCATCGGCCATCTCATCCGGCTCGCCAACCCCCATATCGATCAGCTCCATATGAGGATGTTCCAGCTTTGCAGCTGCCTTTGCCCTTTTGATCTTTTCAAATTTGTAAATGGCTGTATCTTTGCCGTAATCAGCACCGCCAATCCGATTTGCAAAGTTCTGTTGAATGTACGATTTCTGGTGAATGTCTATACTCATGGTTTGTATTCATCTCCTGCCCCAGCTTGCATGTTTAACCTAAATATGCAGTAAAATGGCGGAAGGAACCATGTATTATATATTCAATGATTTGTACTTTTCTTAAGACTGCTCCATCCATTCTTCAAGAAGCTTGTCACGCGAAGCGAAGAGCGACTCCCGTTCATTCCAGCGCTGCTCAAGCAGCGAGATATCCGTATCCTGATGTCTTTCGCCTTCGGACTCAAGCCATAAGTCAAGCTGATGGATCCGGTTCTCTAAACGGGCAATCTCCTCTTCCAACCACTTGACGCTGTCAGTAGAAGTCTGGTTTCTGTTAGTCCGGTTACCAGGTTGGACAGGTTTGTCTTTTGTTCTTAGCTGCTCCGTCGCCTTCTGCAAGAGAACGGCCCCGCCCTCCAGGCCCATAGATTGCAACGACGCCTCTAACTGAGCTTTCTTATCCCGGAAATCGTCATAATTCCCGTGATAAACCTGCAGCTTACCTTGGTGCAAATCCCACACTTTGCCTGATACTTGATTCACAAAATAGCGATCATGCGAGATTGCGAGGACAGTTCCCGAGTAGCCCTGCAGCGCATGCTCCAGTGATTCGCGGGAGGGTATATCCAGATGGTTTGTCGGTTCATCCAGAAGCAGCAGGTTTGGCTTCTGGTGGATAAGCAGTGCAAGTCTCAATCGTGTCCATTCTCCACCGGACAACTGCCCTACCGATCTATAGACAGCCGCCCCATAGAATAGATACCTTGCCAAGATCCCTCGGGCTTCTCCCTCTTCCACTCCAGCCTTCTCCCGAAAATATTGAAGCACCGTTTCCTGCGGATTGCCCGGTTCCTCCTGCTGAGCCAAGTAACCGACGTCGACGCGCGCACCCCATTCAAGCGAGCCGGAGGCTGGTGAAAGCTCACCCAACAATACTTTGAACAGCGTTGTTTTCCCGCCGCCGTTGGAGCCCATAAGCGCAATTTTTTCTCCGAATTCAACTAGACCAGAAGCTCCTCTCAGAACTGCCTGATTTCCGAAAGAAACCTCAACTTGTTCAAAGGATACCACGCGGCGACCGGAACGATCATAAGGATCCAGATCAAATTCTGCCCCTCTTCGTTCCATGACAGGTCTCTTGACCCGCTCCATCCGCTCCAGCGCCCGCCTCATGGAAGCCGCACGCTTGAAGAACTTCTCATTGCCGCCAATTCGTCCGAATTCCTCAAGCTGCTTAATCGATTCCTTCATCTTCTTGATTACTTTCTGCTGCTCCTGATAGTCGGCAAACTGCTGCAGCAAACGCTCCTCCTTCTCTTTCATGAATGCGGTATAACCGCCATGCACAGTGAAAGCTTCGCCATCTTCAAGCTCAATCGTTTTGGACACCACCCGATCCAGGAAATAGCGGTCATGAGAAATTATGATGCAGGTTCCCGCATAATCATGCAAAAATTCTTCCAGCCATTCGGTACGCTTCAAGTCCAAATGATTGGTCGGTTCATCAAGCAGGAGCAAATCCGGCTTTACGATCAACTGCGAAGCCAGCATAACTCGAGTCTGTTCTCCACCAGATAACGAGCCGAATGCGAGTCCGTACTCGCTCTTGGATATTTGCAGTCCGGAAGCAATCTTGTCTATGCTTGCCTCCAGCTCATAACCGCCCTCAGCTTCAAACCGTTCCTGAAGCATTGAGTATTTTCGCAGCACTCGATCGAGCAGACCTGCATTCGCAGCGACGCCTGGGTCACTCATTTTTTGCTCGAGCTCCGTCATTTCTACCCGGTAGTCCTTCAAGTGACTCAATCCTTGTGCCAGTACATCCAGCACCGTCCAGTTACCCATATGGCTTGGAATCTGCTCTAAATATCGATTTTTGTCCCTTTCTTTATAGCGAGCTGCCCTTCACTGGGCTGATCCAGACCCGCAAGCAGGCGTATCAGCGTTGATTTTCCGCTTCCATTCCTTCCGATAAGCCCAACTTTCTCACCTTCCTGTATTTCAAACGATATCTGGTCCAAAACCAGTTCAGCGCCGTGATATTGTGTTAAATTTTGTACATTGATCATACTCATTCCAGATTTCCTCCTGTACGCTGCGAACAATCAGATGTTCGAATAGCATATATTAGGGAGAAGAACCGGACTGCACACAAAAAGAGCCCACAGAGCAAGCTCCGCGGACCCTTAAGAATAGTAAGCCAAGTGAAATAGACTTATTTTCGTTCAGGCAGGCAGGTGACTTCTCGCGATGGTACAAACCGTATCATTAAAATTGGACAGACCTCTCCCGTTTAGGAAAAATGCATGTGCAATGCCAGCCATAGCCATAGGCAGCTGGCTAATACGGTTGTTAACCATCTCGATATTCACCTACCTCACCTCCTTCAACAAAGTTGTCACCAATATAACATAGCATCGTTTAGTTAGCAAGAAAAAAGGAGCCGTTAGCGGCCCCTTAAAATGGATAGCAGTTCCTCCATATCATCAGGCATCGGTGCTGAAAACTCCATATACTCTCCGGAGGAAGGATGCACGAAGCCCAAAACAGCCGCATGAAGTGCCTGGCCGTTTAATTTGATTCCTTTGCTTTTGCCGTACACAGGATCCCCTACGAGAGGATAACCGATATACTTCATATGCACACGGATTTGATGAGTACGTCCCGTCTCCAGCTTTAATTCAAGAAGACTGTAATCACCAAAACGCTCCACAACGGTAAAATGAGTAACCGCCCGCTTGCTGTTTCGATCCGTGACGGTATACAGTTTACGATCATGCGGATCCCTGCCGATCGGTGCATCGATCGTTCCCTGATCATGGCTGATGTTTCCGTGAACCAGGGCCAAGTAACGCCGATTGACGCTATGCTCCTTGAGCTGTGCAGCAAGAGAAGCATGAGCCTTATCATTCTTCGCTGCCATGATCAATCCCGTGGTATCTTTATCGATCCGATGAACAATGCCAGGCCGAAGCTCCCCGTTAATTCCCGACAAGTCATTGCAGTGATACATTAATGCATTCACCAAAGTACCTGATGAGTGACCCGGAGCCGGATGGACAACCATCCCTCTCGGCTTGTTTACCACAATGACATCGGCATCTTCATATGCAACTTCCAGCGGCAGATCCTCCGGAATGATCTCGACTCTCGAAGGTTCCGGAACTTTAAGCAGGATTCGATCACCCGAACTAACTTTATAATTGGACTTTACCGGGCCTTCGTTTACGCTCACATGCCCATCCGCGATCCATAATTGCACTTGGGAACGCGAGGCTTCTTCATCAAGGTTCTCCGTGATGTATTTATCAATTCGGGCTTTCGCCGAGCCGGCGTCTACGATCCACTCGTAAGTTTCCGCTTGCACCGCTTCCTCGTCATCCACCCATTCTAGGTCTGTATCCCTATTTATGCTGTCTGACAACCTTATTCATTCCCTTCTGAACCAGAGACTTCACTTGTTGTTCTCAATTTCTCGCGTCTTCCCTCCAGAAGCGTGTCTAATATAATCAATCCCACACCGATGACGATACAAGAATCGGCGATATTGAAGATGGGAAAGGTGTAGCTGCCAAAATTAAACTTCAAGAAGTCAACAACCTCACCCGTCAGGAGGCGATCAATAAAGTTTCCTACTGCTCCGCCAAGAACAAGCGCTAGGGCGACAGGCAACAGTTTTCGGCCTTCCTTCGATACCTTCTGCAAATACCATACGATTCCACCGACAACAATTAAGGTCACAACAATGAAAAACCATAACTGATCCTGCAGAATACCAAAGGCTGCTCCCCGATTTCGGCTGGACGTAATCAGGAAGAAATCTCCGATGACCGGAATTTGCTCATAAAGTTCGAGCTTCGTTGCAATCAAGTACTTGGTTCCCTGATCGATAAGAAATAAAACAAATGCAATCACATAATACACCACTTGTTTATGTCACTCCGTTCCTGTCTTCTCCAATCAGTCGATCCTGCACTGATCGGTCATTAACTCGTCTTATTGTAGCACAGCGGCTCAGAAATCGTCCATTCCTGCCCAGTGGCGAGAACATTTTCCGTCAGTAAAACAATCACAAAGAGTGCACTCTATACATATGAACCAAGAGGTCAACTTCGGACCGTGAAAGGAGCCTGACATTGTCGCATCTAACTCAGGAACAACTCAATCATTTGCAACAGAAGCTGATGGAACGAAAAGTTGAGCTTGAACGGCGCATGGTATATAACGACCAGCATGGGCTTGGGGAATCCGAAAGAGATATGACAGGCGAGCTGTCCCACATTGATAACCATCCCGGCGATGTCGGAACCGAGGTGTTTGAAAGAGGAAAAGACCTTGCGCTTCAAGACAGGGTAGATCAAGAGCTTCAGCGCGTTATTTTTTCACTTGAATCCATTCATCACGACCGTTACGGTATCTGCGTTACCTGCGGCCAGCCGATTCCGTATGAGCGATTAGAAGTTCTTCCTGATACACAGTATTGCGTGAAGGACACGCCTCGTGAACGAGTTTCCCGTGATCGCCCGGTTGAGGAAGAAGTGCTTGCTCCCGCTTTTGGTAAATCCAGCATGGATGAGCATGAGTATGCTGCGTTTGACGGCGAAGACGCCTGGCAAATCGTTGAAAGCTGGGGTAACTCCAACTCCCCTGCTCTGGCAGAAGGCAACGAAATAGACAGTTATAATGAGATGGATATCGAGAACGGCGATGACCAGGGTGGATTTGTTGAAGTGTATGAAAACTTCGTGGCAACCAATATTGACGGCTCTGAAGTCTTTGTTGTAAGAAGTCCCCAATATATCGATTATCTGAACCGCGGCGAAGGAAGCTATCTGCTTGATCCCTATGGCAACGATCCAGATGACGAATCCTTTAGCTAATCAGCTAATAAAAGACTCTCTGACCGGCAGCATATAACCAAAATTGCAGCAGCTGCCGGCAACTACATATCCCTATCAGTCAATCAGGATAATTCCAGCTGACGCTGAACTATACGGACAATATCTGCAATATAATCCCCGATAATAGGTAAATTCAAAGCTCCAAGAGCCTGGAGGAAGTAGATAATGGTCGCTGCAAAAAATGTAAAACCAATCGCAATCCCTACACCGCGAGCTAACCCAGCAAGCAGATTGGTCCATATCAGCTTCCAGGGGCGGGTCAGCAATTGTGCATATTCGGCGATCCGTGCTTTCTCCAGCTGATGTGCGATGTCCGAAGTCATCCGGTAAATAGCACTGATATGCTCCCGCTCTTCCCCCAATGACTTACTTTCTCCAATGATTGCCTCATCCTCCGGTTTATCCGCCATGCATAACGCTCCTTTCCCCCCGTACAACATCAAATTCAGCAAGAATCAAACTTGAGCGGAGGCGCTCCTCTCTGTGTTTGAAACCAGCTGAGTATTCGTAGGATCGTTGTTTATTATGCATCTATTGGCAAAAACTCATGCGCGCGGGAAACCTGCGAACGGACGCCATTTTTGTGTAGAACACAAAAGACCACGGTCCTGATACTCAGAACCGCGGTCTTCTTTCAATCTATGCTTAGGCTATATGGATGCCAATCGTCTTGTCGCCAAGCTCAACTCGTTCCATGCCTTGAATTTGTCCAAATTGCACTTCATTAACGAGGACATTCTCCCGCAGTACCCCTTCAAATGCCGTGATTGCCGCTTTAAGCTCATCATCCATGTCAAAAGTAAGGTTTACCCGCTTCTCAATCGGGAGATCCAGTTTCTTCCGTGTATCCTGAACGGCCCGTACCACTTCCCGAACCCAGCCTTCTTGCTCCAGCTCAGGCGTGATTTCCGTGTGAAGTGCAACTGTGACCCCATAACCCGAAGCCGATGCGAAGCCTTCCTTCGCCTTTTTCTCCACCAGCAGCTCCTCGGACGTGATCTGCAATTCTTCTCCTTCCGGCGAAGTCACGTTCACACCGCCCGTCTGAACCACCTTGCGGGTTTCGTCACTGCTCATGCCCTTCAGGAAGCCTTGCAAGAATCCGATATTTTTACCGTATTTCTTGCCTGCCACCTTCAGATTCATTTTCAGTGTAAAGTCAACGAAACCACTGTCGCTAGTCTCGACCTCAATTGCTTTGACGTTGATCTCATCCTTGATGATCTCTTCATACCCAGCAAGATCAAACTCTCGATCCATGGATACGATCAGCTCAGACAACGGCTGACGCGTCTTGATCCCTGTCTCGTTGCGGACGTTGCGTGCAAGCTCTACGATCTGTCTTGCCGTCTCCATGTCCTGTTCAAGCGCTTTGTCGATCAATGCTTCATCTGCTTGAGGGAAGTCAGCCAAGTGCACGCTCTCTCCTCCACCCAAATTCACGAAAATATCTTCGGACAGCATCGGTGTGAATGGTGCCATCAGCTTGGAGAGGGTGAGCAGCACATGCGTAAGCGTTCCGTATGCAGCCAGCTTATCTTCCCCAAGGCCGCTGCCCCAGAAACGATCGCGCGAACGGCGGATATACCAGTTGCTCAGCTCATCCACATAAGCTTCGATCGCTTTGGCAGCGTTCAGGAAATCATTCACGGCCAGTCCCTTGTCAACCACTTGAATCAAGCTGTTCAGGCGGGACAGAATCCAGCGGTCCAGCTTGTGAGCCGATCCCTTGAATTCATGCTCCTTCGGATCATAGCCGTCGATGCCGGCATACAAGGTCAGGAACGCATGAGTATTAACGAGCGTATCCACAACCTTGGATTTGGCTTCGCCTACAATACCTTTGGAGAAGCGTTTGCTGTTCCAAGGCGCACTATCAGCCAGAAGTGCCCAACGGAATGCATCCGTGCCGTATTCCTCTATGATCTCCCAAGGATCGATAGCATTGCCTTTGGATTTGGACATCTTCTGTCCGTTCTCATCAAGAATATGCCCTGTAGCCATGACTGCTTTATAAGGCGCTTTACCTGTGAAGAGCGTCGATACGGCCAGTAGACTGTAGAACCATCCGCGCGTCTGATCGATCCCTTCGCAGATCATATCGGCAGGATACTGCTGTTCAAATTTCTCCTTGTCCTCGAATGGATAATGGTACTGTGCAAATGGCATTGATCCGCTGTCAAACCACACGTCGATGACTTCCGATGTCCGTTCCATCACGCCACCTTCACAATGCGGACATTTCACTTTCACTTCATCCACATAAGGCTTGTGCAGCTCCAGATCCTCCGCTACCTCGCCTACTGCGTTGGCACGAAGCTCTGCAATACTGTGCGGCGCAAACTGTCCTTCACAAAAATCGCAGACCCATACGTTAAGCGGCGTACCCCAATAACGGTTCCGGCTGATATTCCAATCTACCAGATCATCCAGGAACTTACCGAAGCGGCCTTCGCGCACGTGGCTCGGATACCAGGTCACTTCATTGTTGATCGCAATCAGTTGATCCTTAACCGCTGTGGTTTCGATAAACCAGCTCTCCATCGCATAGTAGAGCAGCGGGGATTTACAGCGCCAGCAGAATGGATAGCTGTGCTCGTACTTCTCTTTGCTGTACAGGAGTCCTTTTTCAGACAATGCCTTCACAATATCCAGATCGCAATCCTTCACGAAACGTCCGGCAAAATCCGTCACTTCATCGGTATAACGGCCTTGACCGTTAACAACGCTCACGAAGCTGATGCCATTCTCACGGCATACACGGTAGTCATCCTCACCATGCGCTGGAGCCATGTGTACAATCCCCGTACCGCTTGCATCGGTAACAAAGGATGCGCCAACGATGATATTCGCCTTCTCCGCTTTAACATAAGGGAACGGAGGGTCGTATGTCTTGCCGACCAACTCGGAACCTTTCAGCGTTGACAGAACGGTAAAGTCGCCTTTCATAACGTCCTCTACCAGATTTTTAGCCACGATATAGATGCCGTCCTCCTGCTGGACGCGAGCGTATTCCATATCCGGATTAACGGCAAGCGCCACGTGGGATGGAAGCGTCCAAGGCGTTGTTGTCCAAGCCAGTACATACTCTCCGCTGTCATGCAGCTTGAACTTCGCCGTTGCACTCAGGTCTTTAACATCCTCATAACCCTGTGCCACTTCGTGGGAGCTCAGCGTCGTCTGACAGCAAGGGCAGTACGGACTTACACGGTGACCGCGGTACAGAAGGCCTTTATCATGAATCGTCGCCAAAATGTTCCATACGCTCTCGATGTAGTTATTCTCTAGCGTAATGTAAGGATGATCCAGATCGGTCCAATACGCAATCGCTTCAGTCAGCTCACGCCATTTATGCTCATACTCAAATACACTCGCTTTACACTTCTTGATAAAGGCCTCTACGCCGTAATTCTCGATTTCCTGCTTGCCGGAGATGCCAAGCTGCTTCTCCACACCAAGTTCGACCGGAAGCCCGTGCGTATCCCAGCCCGCTTTCCGAACAACGTGATAACCCTTCATCGTCTGATAACGACCGACAAAATCCTTGATCACCCGTCCAAGCACGTGACCGATATGGGGAGCGCCGTTTGCGGTTGGGGGGCCTTCATAAAATACATAGTTCGGCTTGCCAGCACGCTGCTCAATTGATCTCTTAAACGTATTCTCTTCATTCCATTTGTTCAAGATGCGCAGTTCTCTTGCCCGCGCCTTTTCCTTGACGTCTACTCTATTCATGCAGATCTTCCTTTCGCCTTTTTCGAGCTTTTTGAACTCGCCCTTTTTGGTAAATGTTCTGTAAAAATAAAAAAAGGCCTCATCCCCAAAGGGACGAGAACCTGTTCTCGCGTTACCACCCTAATTTCGCTTGACCAACCTCTAAACAGAAGAAGCCTGTTCAAGCGACACCTCAATGTCCATGCCTCTTACTACAAGGCAAGGTCCGATATAACGTTCGGCTGACGGCTCAGCTTACACACGCGGTTAAACGCTTCAGCTTCACTTCTCCGGGATGATCTTCTGCTTGGCCTGAACGCCGGGCTTTCAGCAAATGCCGGCTCTCTGAAGGACAGATCCTTCGCATACTATTCCCATCAACGAATTCTCGTATGAATCATAATATGTTATTAGTTATAGAACTTTTCGCGAAAAAAGTCAACCTGCTAGTCGCCTAGTATACCTCTTTGGGCTCAAGGCTTGGTTCACGACTCTCCAGCGTCTCCCAGCCATCCTGTTTCAGAAGCTCGAGCTGTGCTTCAACCAACGAACGGAAACGGGTACGATAGATGGAGGCCTGCTTCTTCAGTTCTTCGACCTCAAGCGCGATCTTTCGGGACTTCCCGAGTGCATCGTTAATAATGCGATCCGCATTCTTCTCGGATTCCTTAATAATCAGCTGAGCTTCCTTCTTGGCATTGTTCTTCAGCTCATCCGCTGCTTCTTGGGCAACAATGATGGTCTTAGATAAGGTTTCCTCAATATTCGAAAAGTGATCCAGTCTTTCTTGCATTGTCAAAAGCTGGTTTCCTAATTCTTTGTTCTCGCGGATCACGCTTTCATAATCCTTAATAATCTGATCCAAAAACTCGTTGACCTCGTCCTCATCATAACCTCGAATTCGACGGGCAAATTCCTTGTTATGTATATCAAGCGGTGTCAATGGCATGGTGTGCACCTCCTAAATATATGGGTCCTTACATAACTTTTCATTCGCTAATGTTAGCCAGGCCATCCCGGCCGCGAAAGACTATGATGGCCATTTACGTTTTATCGGTAGTTTCAATATTATTGTGAATGCTACTGTAGTCCTGTTTATTACACCACTATTTCATTCGACAAAAAAACGGCAATTCCTTCAAAGGTCAGGCATATTTCCCAACCTTGATACGGTACCGCCCTTTTTTCGTCAGGCCGCCTGTCTCCAAAACCTTAAACCGTCCAAATCCTTGAATGGAGACAACATCGCCTTCTTTTAAATTCGTTGAGGGGTCTTCCTCCACTTTCCAGTTCACACGGCATCGACCAGCCTTGATCGGTACCACGATTTTGGTGCGGCTGATTCGGTATGCATCGCTGGCAATTCCGTCCAGCCTCAGGGAAGATACCGTAATATCCATCGTTTCAAAATTCGTCTCCCTAACCTGAAGCTTGTCCAGCGGCAATAATTCAGTCATAACATGCACCCTATGAACCTGACTGAGATTCAAATGCAGGAAAGCGCTGATGTCTTCCGCAACGACGGCGTGGCAGCCCCCTTCGATCACATGGATGTCACCGATCTTCGATCTCTTGATGCCAAGACCCAGTATCGAACCCATGTAGTCGCCATGCTCCAGCTCCGTAAGCTTCTGATCTCCTGAAGAAATGCTGAGCACCTTCATCTTGAGGTCCTCATCTTCCAGATCCCGGTAATCCGGCGCGATCAACGCCCGGACACGTTCAGCATCGGCATGTCCGCCATCGAACATGGCATGCACATCCGGGTGACGGTTCACAAGCGATTCCAGAATGAACCGCTGACGAGGGTCCAGAAAATCCGTCAATTTGGCTTCATGGTATTGTCCGGCATTCACTATCCATTCCCAGGCCCGGTCCACAAATTCCCGCTCATCCTTGTGAAAATGATCATAGATGTCCAGTTTCATCGCTCACTCACCTGCTACAGAAGATACCCGAGGATAGCGTATACGCCTTGCTGTGCCAGCTGAAGCACGAACAGTGCGATAATCGGGGATATATCAATCATGCCCATAATCGGCGGAATGAAACGGCGAAAAGGTGCCAGATATGGTTCTACTAATTTGCCCAGCAATTCCCCGATAAAGCTTTCCCTCACGTTCGGAAGCCACGACATTAAGACATAGACCAAGATCATATAAAAATAAATTTGGAACAGCGTTCTAACGATACTATAAATTTCGTAGGTCAAAGCCTAGATCACCTCGTTCTGTTATATTCATGCTCGTCTGCTAAAATCTCTGAGATGGTACCTTGGATTTCCACGGTATCCGGTGTGCATAGGAAGATATTCCCGCCCACTTTCGAGATCCCCCCGCTAAGCGCATAAACCGTTCCACTGAGAAAATCGATAATGCGCAGCGCCTGATCATTGCGCACGCGCTGCAGGTTGACTACAACGGTTCTGAAGGACCGCAAATGGTCGGCAATCTCCTGTGCTTCATCATATGAACGGGGCTCCACCAACACAACCTTAACATTCTTTTGTGAATGTATGCTCACGATATTGCCGTTTTTTTGGTTTTTTCGATGATCAAACGGCGTTGCCTCCACCGGCTCGTCCTGCGAGGTAAGCACCTCGCGTTCCACAACTTCTTCTTCCTCTTGCAGTCCCAAGAAATTCATAAACCGGTTCATCACGCCCATCTTCAATCCTCCTCTTTTCCCACTAAAATTGAGCCGAGGCGCACCCAGGTCGCCCCTTCCTCTATGGCTACTTCAAAGTCATTCGACATGCCCATGGACAATTCGGTTAATGGCTCCGCTGTAAGCGCCTGCTCGTTCAGCTCATCTCTTAGTTGTCTTAAACCGCGAAAAACAGGACGCGTCTGCTCCGCTGATGATTCATAGGGAGCCATGGTCATAAGTCCCGTTACCTTCACATGGGAGAGACTGTTGATTTCCTTCAAAAACTCGGCTGCTTTCTCAGGGGGCAGGCCATATTTGGATTCCTCCCCCGAGATATTGACCTGCATGAAGGCCGAAACCTGAAGATTTAGCGCAGCTGCCCTCTTCTCCAGCTCACGGGCCAAGGATATGCGGTCGAGCGAATGAATATATTGAAATTTATCAATAACATCTCTGACTTTATTGGTCTGAAGATGACCGATGAAATGCCAGATCCCGCGGTTCCCAAGCGCATTCCACTTCGCCTCTGCATCCTGCCAGCGGTTCTCGCCGATATGCTGCAGTCCCTGATCCAATACCGAAGCTGTCATATCCAAAGAGACATATTTAGTGACCGCAATGATATTTACATCATTTCGCTCCCTGCCGCTTCTAGCGCATGCCTCTGTTATTCGCTGTTCTACTTGATCGATACGTTCCTTCAAACTCAAGGGACGACTCACCTCTTTCTCATCCCGATCCAACTTGCCATTCGACCTGTAGTCCCTCCATCTTTGCGATAAGAGAAGAACAGATCGTGACTGCAGCTTGTACACCATGATGTACATTCGATATCTTCCGTCAATATTCCTGCTTTAATCATAATGTGTCTGTTTATTTCTTTCAAGTTCAGCATGTATTTCCCGTCTCCCTTGTCGAGATAGAGAGCCGATTTTGTAACTTCATCGGATATAAGCAGGCCATTTCCGCTGTTACGGACATGATCCATTACCCGATCATCCACCTCATAACAACATTCGCCGATGGATGGGCCAATCGCTGCATGAATATGTTGTGGCTGGCTTCCGTATTCGGCAGCCATGCTGCGGACGATTTCCTCAGCTATGCCTCCGAGCGTACCCTTCCAGCCAGCATGAGCCAGACCGACTGCTCCAGTAACCGGATCCCAAAAATATAGCGGCACACAATCTGCGTAAAACGAAGTCAACAAAACGCCGGGAACATTCGTTATAAGTCCGTCCGTATCCTGAAAAGCCGATGCCCGGTCGAGGCTTCCTCTGCCCCTGTCACCCTCGCGAACCACTCCGATCCGAACACCGTGCACCTGTTCACCGCAAGTCCAATCATCCAACGAAAAACCAATTGCTGCAGCTGTTCGTCTCCGATTCTCTACAATATCTTCAGGCCTGTCTCCGACATGGAAAGCAAGATTCAAGCTGTCATAAGGGGCCAGGCTTACGCCGCCTTTCCGGCCTGTGAAGCCGGCAGTGAGCAAAGTACCTCCTGGCGCTTTGCCCCATTTTTCAAGCACAAACAGACTCGCCGTGTGCTCATCTTGTTTAACAAACGGTTCCATCCACACTTCACCTCTATGACCAGTGTACCAGAAATCTACTCAGGAGACACATGAACCGATCAGTCAGTTTAGTAAGATCGCCGGTCGGAACGATCCGGGCGGTCCAGATACTCCACAGACTCTGCCTCGTCAGGTGCACTTCTCAGCTCCTCCATTTTGACCAGAACCACATCGGAACCGATCTTGACAATATTCCGCCAGGGTATGATCAGGTCACTTCCGCCCCCAAACAATCCCATGAATTTGCCATAGCTAGGCACGACAATCGCTTCAATCCGGCCCTGCCGCAAGTCCAGTTCCAAATCGCTGACCTGTCCAAGCCGCTTGCCATCAATGATATTAATAACATCCTTCGTTTGAAGATCGGATATTTTCATCTTTTTCCCCACCATATGATTATCAGGTATCACGAGCATCACACCCTAGAAGTATTCAGGAGGCTGATTGTAAAGCTTTTTTCTCAAACCTCCCACAATTCAATATATGAGCCGCATAGCAAAAATAGCTTATATAAATTTAAAAAAACGACCCCATAAAACGGGATCGTTATCTGTTCGTTTGATTGCTGGTCTTCCTAAGTTTTGACGTACTTCTGCATTTGTTTGATCGCTGACTTCTCCAAACGGGAAACCTGCGCCTGAGAAATGCCGATTTCATCGGCAACCTCCATCTGGGTTTTACCCTCATAAAACCGCATGGATAAAATCATTTTCTCGCGTTGACCGAGCTTATGCATGGCCTCCCGGAGCGCAATTTCCTCAATCCACGACACATCTTTGTTCTTATCATCGCTGATTTGATCCATCACATAAATCGGATCTCCTCCATCATGATAAATCGGCTCAAACAACGATACGGGATCTTGAATAGCATCAAGTGCAAATACAACATCTTCCTTGGGCACATTCAGCGCTTCGGAAATTTCGAAAATCGTTGGTTCACGCGAATTCATATTCGTCAGTTGATCTCTTACCTGTAGTGCCTTGTAAGCAATATCACGCAGTGATCGGGAGACGCGAATCGGGTTGTTATCCCTTAAATATCGGCGTATTTCTCCGATAATCATCGGCACGGCGTACGTGGAAAATTTAACATTTTGCGACAAATCAAAATTATCAATGGCTTTCATCAGTCCAATACAGCCTACCTGAAACAAATCATCCACAAACTCTCCCCGATTGTTAAACCTTTGGATGACGCTGAGCACCAGTCTCAGATTGCCATTCACCAATTTCTCTCGAGCGGATCGTTCGTTGTTCTGCTGCAAATTATGGAATAGTTCCCTCATTTCCACATTAGTCAGGACAGGCAGTTTGGATGTATCCACACCACATATTTCAACTTTGTTTCGCGTCATGATGACTAACCTCCCAAGGAGAAACATTACTGTACATTATCTCCGAGGGGGGTTATTTTATTCCTTGTGTTTTCCAGTTACACCATCTTGTTGAATTCTTTGCGGAGGCGTTTGATAATTCTTTTTTCCAATCGGGAAATATAGGATTGTGAGATGCCGAGCAGATCTGCCACATCCTTTTGCGTCTTTTCTTCCCCGTCCTGCAGGCCGAAACGAAGCTCCATGATCATGCGTTCACGGTCGCTTAATTTATCGAGCGCTTTTTGCAGCAGCTTCCGATCAACCTGCTCCTCAATATTGCGGTAGATGGTATCATTCTCTGTACCAAGCACATCGGACAAGAGTAATTCATTACCGTCCCAATCGATATTCAGTGGCTCATCAAAAGAAACCTCGCTGCGCGTTTTGTTATTCCGGCGGAGATACATCAAAATTTCGTTCTCAATACAGCGCGAGGCATAAGTGGCCAACTTGATTTTTTTCTCGGGATCAAAGGTATTCACCGCCTTAATCAAGCCGATCGCACCAATCGACACCAGGTCCTCAATGTTGATGCCGGTGTTTTCGAATTTGCGGGCAATGTATACAACCAGACGCAGGTTACGTTCGATCAGCATCGCACGGGTGGCCGCATCGCCAGTAGGCAGCTTTTTGAGCAAGTACTCCTCTTCTTCTTTCGTAAGCGGAGGCGGGAGCGCCTCACTACCACCGATATAGTAGATTTCCTGACTCTTCAGGCCTAGTAAAAATAGTACGCGGTAATATTGCAGCTGGAATGCTAATCTCCATTTCACAGGCATCTCTTATCCTCCTAAAACGTTTTCCCGAAGGGATCTATAACCTTCATTCATTTGATTGCCGCTGCTCTTGTCGAATAGGGCGCTGGATCAATACCGTTTTTTCAAAGACTCGTATGTTTGAAGCATTAAGATCCACATAATTTACTCAGCCAGCGGATGTTGCGTCTTTGGGATCCATACTTGTCGTAGCAGCAGGATTAGGCACATTCATTGGATCAGCGTTGTTGCTCATCCTTGGCAGCCCTTCCCCGTCCGTTAAGGATGGATGAATGATTGCTCTGTACGCCCTGTCACCCGAAAGCGTGCCGCCGTCAAGACCAATTAACACTTTGGATGCCGTATATTCCAGTCCCCCCAGCTCAATCCGTACCTGATCGGGCTTTAAGGCCAGCATAAAAGCCGCCCCTCGGTTGACGCCACGATACGGAACCAGCCGCAAACGATCACGCCATTCAAATTCATCCACCGCAAGACCCATAATTAATTGATCGGGCTGCCCCTCCATCAACCGTTTGCTCCATCCTGAGGGCAGGTAAGACTCCCATAGGGCAGCTTCCATGACCATAACAGGCGTGCGCGTCAACGGATCACTTAATTGGTTTCCGGTATCAAGCAGTCCTACGCAGGATATTTTGACGCTGCCGATCCATACCGTTACCTCTCCTAATAAAGACTCCCGCTTCTCCGTAATGCGTTTTGTAGTCTGAACAGCTTTAAATATGAGCACAACTCCCAAAAAAACAATGCACGCAAACCAAAATCCTACCTTTAATTCGAAGGATAACCCCCCCGATGTCGTATACCATATCCCCCTGAACAATTCTCCCGAATTCTGAATCAGATAGTGAAATCCGATAATCCCTCCGGCTGCGGCAAAATTCACCATATAAAAAGCTCCCAAATGATGCAGATAACTCTGTAGGCTGGTAAAACCGAAAGCAATCCAAAGCATGATCAATGATAGGCCAAACTTGATGAGAAAGGTAAACAAAAATGATAGTTGAGGGACGAACATCATGACAACATACAATGCGCCTACCATAGAAGACAGAGCTAGTCTCCACCATTTGAGCTTGGCCTTGCGCATCCAAGCGGTTAAAGCTAGCAAAATACAGTCAATGAAAAGGTTTGCCAGAAATATGAGATCAATATAAACAACCAGGTTGTTCACCTGCCTAGTCCGACATCCACTTCTGTTGTATTTGGGGCAATTGGGAGATGTTACTAGTATAAGAAGAATAGAGTTCAAAGTCTGTCTAAACCTGTGGGCGGATTACAGACTTTTTTTGTCGATGGAGGGCAATTTATAGTGGCCGGAGCCTAGAACTGCTCTTGTCGTCATACAGAGGTCGCATATGGGGAAATAAGCTCGGGGATTAGGGGAAGTTAGACCCTCTCAAATAAAACGAGCCTATGTGTCATCATGATGATGAAACATAGGCTCGTTTATTTGTACAAATTGATTTAATCATTATTACGGGAACGATTGCGAAGGAACGTCGGAATATCCAATTGATCATTGCTGCCCTGATTGCCAAACGGCTTCAGATTCACATTGCTCTTATCGGATACCGTCTGCTGCTGCTCCCCTTGGGACATGGCAGGGCGACGTGCTGGCGGCATCTGAGAAGGCTTGCTCTCAAACCCTGTAGCAATGACCGTTACCTTGATCTCATCCTTCATGCTTTCTTCGATCATCGCACCAAAGATCATGTTCACTTCCGGATCAGAGGCAGAAGTTACAATCTCAGCAGCTTCATTCACCTCATACAAAGATAGATTGGTTCCTCCAGTGATATTCATGATGACACCGCGCGCGCCTTCGATAGAGGTTTCAAGCAGCGGGCTCATGATCGCCTTGCGGGCAGCCTCGGAAGCACGGTTCTCACCAGTAGCGAGGCCAATTCCCATTAGGGCTGAACCGCGCTCAGTCATAATTGTTTTCACGTCGGCAAAGTCAAGGTTAATCAGACCCGGTACAGCAATCAGATCAGAAATACCTTGGACTGCTTGGCGAAGCACATTATCCGCTTCGCGGAAAGCTTCCATTATCGGTGTCTTCTTATCCACAATCTCAAGAAGCCGATCATTTGGAATGACAATCAAGGTGTCAACCTTCTCCTTCAAAGCCTCGATTCCCAGCTCTGCTTGAGAGAAACGCTTGCGGCCTTCAAAGGTGAAAGGACGGGTAACAACACCGACTGTCAAAGCACCGCATTCCTTGGCAATTTCGGCAATGACAGGAGCTGCTCCCGTACCGGTGCCCCCGCCCATGCCGGCGGTGACGAATACCATATCAGCACCCTTCAGGGTGTTCATAACCAAATCGCGGGATTCCTCTGCAGCCTTCTTACCCACTTCAGGATTAGCGCCAGCGCCAAGACCGCGAGTTAACTTATCCCCGATCTGCAGTTTATGTTCGGATTTAGCAAGATGGAGTGCCTGGGCATCCGTATTTACGGTAATAAATTCAACACCTTGCACACCA
This sequence comes from Paenibacillus solani, assembly GCF_001277345.1. Lineage (GTDB taxonomy): Bacteria > Bacillota > Bacilli > Paenibacillales > Paenibacillaceae > Paenibacillus_AQ > Paenibacillus_AQ solani. Next base: position 965,334 of record NZ_LIUT01000001.1, on the reverse strand, counting down.
TTCTCAATCATACGGTTAACAGCGTTGCTTCCGCCTCCGCCGACTCCGATTACTTTAATTTGAGCTAAGCTCTCCATTTCAAAATCAAATTCCAACATCTAACCCATCTCCCCCTCAATGTGCGTGGATGGCACGTCCACAGTCGAATGAATCCGCTATATAAACTCGCTGAACATCTTCTTCAAGCGTTCAATAAATCCCGGCTTTTGGCTGGTTTCCTGAGTTACTGCGACAGGATTTTGCTGTTTAGCGCGGTTCACCGGTTTCTTGTTATTTCCGCTGCTGTTATTGCTTCCTCCCGTATTGCGAACGCGTACGTTCCGGATTGCATTGTGGAGGATGCCGACCCCGCTGCAGTATCCCGGATCACGGACACCGATAAAATCGGGAACCGCAATTCGCACGGAAGTCGCCAGCTCATTCTGTGCCACCTGCAGCACACCAGGCATGGACATAGTGCCCCCAGTAAGTACATAACCACCCGGGAGCTCACTGTAACCCAAGCGTTTAATTTCTTGGCGCACCAATTGGAAAATCTCCTGAATGCGAGGTTCTATGATGGCTGCCAGATCCTCTTGTGAGAACTCCTTGTCCACATTACTACCGATCATCGTTACTTTAAAGGTTACTTCAGGAGCCGCACTTTCGATCAATGCGCATCCGTATTTCAACTTTACCTTCTCGGCTTGATCTGTCAGAGTACGGAGCCCGTAGGCGATATCATTCGTAACGAAATCTCCGCCAACCGGTAGCGTTGAGGTCGCAGCAATGCTGCCTGCTTCAAACACAGCCAATGTGGTTGAACCCGCTCCAACGTCCACCAATACCGAGCCCATCGTTTTCTCATCCTTGGACAATGCGAGCTGTCCTGCACCAAGCGGGATCAGCACCAGATCCTTCACTTTCAAATCTGATTTCTCTACACATCGCAAAAGATTATGTATTGCCGTTTTGGCGCCAGTTATAATCGTAGCTTCAACTTCCAGCCTTACACCGATCATTCCTCGCGGATCCGAGATTCCTTCCAAACCGTCAACTACAAATTGTCTAGCAACCACATCGATAATTTCTCGATCTGGTGGAAGTGCCACGACTTCTGCTGCTTTTAGCACTCGGTCGATGTCTTCTTCACCAATTTCGCGATCCTCGTTCGATACTGCCACAACACCGTGGCTGGATTGAAGTCCAATATGATTTCCTGAAATGCCGACATATACTTCGGATATTTGAATACCGACCATACGCTCCGCATGATCAACAGCGCTGCGAATGGATTGTACGGTCTGGTCGATATCTACAATTGCACCCTTACGAATTCCCTCCGAGTCGGCAGATCCAACTCCAATAATATTAAAGGCTCCATTGTTAACTTCACCAATAATAGCACGAACTTTGGATGTACCGATGTCCAAACTAACAATGATGTCATTGTTGCTCAAGCTCTGGCACCTCCTATTTCTTAAACTAATATAATTTGATAATATAGAATACATTTCTACTTATTCCACACTCGCAGGTCTTTCCCTCTTTTTTCAACAATTTTTTTACTGCCAACTTTTGCTATGACAGGCCGTAAAAGTCATTCAAAAAAGAAGACCAGAGACAAGTAGTCAATCCTTTCAAGTGTACCATTTATTCATACTCCTGAGTAGGGGGGTTATTGCCTTTACTCCGCCTCTTCAACAACTTCTTCTTCAAACGGCACATAAGAGTCCGCTTCCAGCATTGTAATCAGGCCCGGACGCTCCATTTCAGTGACCTGATTCAGATACTCTACCTTGTCGCGCAGCAGAGATACCGAAGTAATCACTTCAAATTTGGAACGTGTGTACAGCTTGATCCGATCGGGAAAAGAAAGGGTTGGTGACGGCATGATCTCCGAAATATCAGAAGTAAGATTGTTTGGTATTTCGGCCAAAGCCTTGCTCAGCTCGGCCTTGTTCGGATCGGACGCATCCCACTTGGTCAAGATAGGCTTCTCCACGGCAATGCCGCTCGCTGTAACAGGGACGGAAGCGCCGCTGGCCAGAATCGCCTGAAGTTCTCCATCCTCAGACAGTTCATAGGCTACCGTAGTATGCTCTGTAACCACGATACTGATTTGACCAGGAAAGGTTTTGGTTATTTCGGCTGACTTGATCGTTCCGAGTTTCACCAGACGTTCCTGTACTAGCTTAGGATCAACGCCAAAATACTGGTCTCCGATACGAAGCCCGCTTTGCTTGGTAAGCTGCTCACTTGTATTAAACGTATTTCCCTTAAATTGAATCTCGGTCACTTGGCTGATCGATGACCTAAAAAAAAGGATTGTCAGCAGGGCTACGAAAAGCAGCAGCAATATCCATATGATCTTTTTGGCTGTCTTCGGTTTGGGCTTGTCCTGCTTCAGAACAGGCATATGTGTCTTGGACATATTCAATCTCTCCATAAAGACCTGCTATCCCCTCCTGGATCGGGAGGGGATGCTCAGGACCTCAATTGGCTAAATCAAGCGGTTTGGGCACCGGTGATTGACGATACATCTGTGCTCCTAAACCTTGGAACATGTTTTCAATACGATCATAACCACGGTCAATATGATGGACCTGCTCCACCACTGTCGTTCCCTGCGCGGCCAAACCGGCAATGACAAGCGCCGCTCCAGCCCGAAGGTCGGTTGCCTCTACAGTAGCACCGTAAATTCTCTGAACCCCTCGTATAAACGCATAGTTCAGATCCGTCGAAATGTCTGCTCCCATGCGGGAAAGCTCCTCCACATGCTTGAACCGCCCTTCGAACACCGTTTCTTTCATCACACTGAATCCATCTGCCAAGGACAGCAAAACCATGACCTGGGATTGCAAATCCGTCGGAAAAGAAGGATACGGCGAAGTCACAATTCGTTCGACTGCTTTAGGACGGCTCATACAGCTTATGTTTATTATATCATTGCATATACTGGTTTGAACACCGGAGCGCTTCAGCACGTGTATAAGGGAAGTTAAATGGGACGGATTGGTCTTCGTAAGCGTTACACTTCCGCGGGTTACAGCAGCTGCAATCATAACGGTACCGGTAACGATCCGGTCAGGTATAATCTCATATTCACATGGCTCCAGGCGCTCCACGCCCTGGATCGTAATGGTGTCCGTTCCAGCGCCGATAATGTTAGCTCCCATTTTATTCAGAAACTGCTGCAGATCCTGAATTTCTGGCTCTCTGGCAGCGTTGGTAATCACCGTTGTGCCATACGCCGTTGCCGCCGCCATCATGATATTCTCTGTCGCTCCTACGCTTGCAAAGTCCAAATGAATATCGGCTCCGATCAATCGACTGGCCCTGCAATGGATTTTGTCGTCGCTCTCCTCAATTTCCGCACCTAGTGCCTGCAATCCATGCAGATGAAGATCAATCTTACGCTCACCGATCGCGCAGCCTCCCGGCTGGTAGATTGTCACTTCACCAAAACGAGCCAGCAGAGGTCCCATCAAGAAGATGGAGGAGCGCATCTGCTTCATTAAATCTTCCGGGACATGAAACGAATTGGCAGATGAGGTATCCACGGTAACGGTTTCCAGCTCGTGCTTGCACTTGGAGCCAAGCCGGCTGAGAATGCTGAGCATCACTTCAATATCCAGCAGATGCGGGACATTGCTTAGTCTTACAGTCCCTTCAGCAAGAAGACTTGCTGCCAGAATGGGTAAAGCTGCATTTTTTGCTCCATGGATACGTATGGTTCCTGATAGGGGCCTTCCGCCCTCAATCACCAATTTGTCCAATGTATCACCTCCGAGTTTACCGCTCGCCCAGTACATACACCTCAGGCACCATATGGATTCCGTTCTTCTCCGAGATGGTTTCCTTAATGCGTTCTATCAGTGCGAGCACGTCCTCTGCTGTCGCTTGACCGGTGTTCTCAATGAAATTGGCATGCTGTAAAGAAATTTCTGCGCCCCCGATCCGCAGTCCTTTGAGACCGGCAGCCTCGATCAATCTTGCGGCATGATCGCCTGGCGGGTTGCGGAATACACTGCCTGCCGTAGCGGATTGGAGCGGCTGAGTACGTCGGCGACGGTCCTTATAGGAAGCCATAACAGCTGAAATTTCTTGACGATCCCCTTCCCGGAGCTCAAATACCGCTTCAGTCACAATCCCTTTTCGTTCATGCAGAATGGAATGCCGGTAATCAAACGCCATATCTTTCGCAGCATACGTAACCAATTCCCCTGTTTCCAGTACAATGTCAGCGGACTTGAATATGCGTGACACATCAGACCCATGGGCACCTGCATTCATGTAAACAGCCCCTCCAACTGAACCAGGAATGCCTCCGGCGAATTCCAGACCGGATAATCCTTGTTTTCCGGCCAGAACACTGAGTTTGACAAATGACAGACTGCCGCCTGCAGTTACCGTTTCTCCATCAAAATGAAGCCCCTCAAATTCCTGACCCAGCTTGATGACCGCTCCCCGAATGCCTTTATCGGCAACTAACATGTTGGAACCGCGTCCCAGTTGTGTCCAGGGTATACGATGGGCATGGAGAAGGGTGACCAGTTCTTTGAGCTGCTCCTTATTCTCTGGAATAATCAAGCAATCGGCTGGTCCGCCTATTTTCCATGTCGTATATTTTGCCAGCGGTTCATTCCATAACACGGCTCCGACATTGGCTTCAGATAATAGCGATTTCCACTGCTGCATTTTAAAATTAACCTCCCTTGACTTTCAAAACCAAAGGCCATTCCTTCAACCGTTGAAGAGATGGCCGCTGTCAGTAATGCCGGCCTCATGGGTGTGTCACGATTATAGAGTATCTTATGTCAGGCTCCATTGGTGTGTGACAATCGCCCAGCCGTTTTAATGTCCACCGGTTAAACGGCGAATTTCCTGCACAATAACGGCAGCTGAATCCGGTTTGCCCAGTTTTTTTGAAGCCGCCGACATTCTCTCCCTGGCAGCTTCATTGGTCATGATTTCCTCCAGCTTTTGAAACAGCGATTCGGCTGTCAATTCTTTCTCAAGGATCATTCTGGAAGCCCCTGCTTCCTCCAATTGCCTTGCATTCGCCTCCTGATGGTTATTGGTGACGTTGGGAGAAGGAATAAGCACAGACGGAATGCCAAGTGATGTAATCTCAGCCAGGAACGAGGCCCCTGCCCGGTTTACAATCAGAGAAGTAGCCGCAAGCACTTCCGGCATATTATGAACGTAAGGCATGATATGAAGATGGTTCGGCATCGTCCCTAATTGGGTCAGAATGGCTTCTCTTGTATTTTCAAAATACGTTTCACCCGTTACAAACACAAAATGAACGCCAGGCAGCTTATGAATAAACGGTGCCATCCCGATCATTGCGTCATTAATCGCCTTGGCTCCCCGGCTTCCGCCAACGATCAGCACCACCTGGGCTTCCATTGGAATGCCAAGCGTAGCAAATCCACGTTCACGATTAGCGGATAAAACCGTTGTCGCGCGTGGATTGCCTGTGTATACCGATCTCTTAGCTTTGGGAAACGAGGCTTCCGATCCTTCAAAGCTGACAGCGACTGTATCTGCATATCTGCTGAGAAATTGGTTGGTGAGACCCGGTATCGCATTCTGCTCATGGATCATGGTCGGTATCCCGAGCTTGGCGGCTGCATAAACCACAGGTCCGCACACATATCCGCCAGTACCGATTACAACATCAGGTTTAAACTCTTTGAGCAGTGCCTTCGATCGCTTCACTCCTTTGAAAAAACGCAAAACTGTCTTCACGTTATCCACTGACAGCTTGCGCCGAAAGCCGGTGATATCGATACTTTCAAAAGGCAGCTTCTCCTGGGGTACCAGCTTGCTCTCGAGGCCTCGTTCTCCCCCTATATATAAAAACTCCGTTTTGGGATCTTCTTTTTCACATTGTCTTGCAATGGCAACAGCGGGGTAGATATGTCCCCCCGTTCCGCCGCCGGTTAATACGACACGCATACCCTTCACCTCGCATAACGGGAAATATTTAATAGAATGCCCAGCGCCGTCAGCATCAGTGTCAGAGAGCTGCCTCCATAGCTAATAAGCGGCAGCGTAATCCCTGTTACCGGCATCAAGCCGATAACGACGCCAATATTGATCACGACCTGTATGGCGACCATGCCTACAACCCCGACGGCCAGCAGGCTGCCAAAGCTATCGGAGACTGTCATGGCGACTCTCATGCCTCTCCACACCAGTGCAGCGAACAGGAGCAGTACAATCAAGCCGCCGATGAAGCCCAGCTCTTCAGCCAAAATCGAAAAGATAAAATCAGTCTGCGGTTCAGGAACATAAGCGTACTTCTGCCGGCTCATGCCGAGTCCGAGTCCCCCTAGTCCGCCTGGACCAATCGCATAGAGTGATTGAATGATTTGGTAGCCTGTGCCGAGCGGATCGGACCAAGGATCCAAAAATCCCGTAATCCGCTTCAGCCGGTAAGGAGCTGTCAGAATCAGACCGACAAATCCGGCAATTCCGCCTAAGGCGAGAAAGCCCAGATGTTTCATCTGTGCTCCCGCAGTAAATACGATCATCATCGCGGCGCCAAGCATAACCGCCCCTGTACCCAAATCGGGCTGCAGCATAATCAATCCAAATGCCAGTCCGATCAAACCTAGCGGTGGCAAAAGCCCTCTGGTAAAAGACGTTATATCATAGTCTTGTTTACTAAGCCAGCGTGATAGAAACAGAATCATGCCCAGCTTCATAAACTCGGAGGGCTGAATGCCAAACGAGCTAATGCCAAGCCAGCTTCTGGCTCCGCCGCGAACAACGCCGATACCAGGAATTAGTACGATAACGAGCATAAAAAAGCAGACCAATAACACAAGCTTGCTGTATTTCTTCCAAACTCGAAAATCAATTTTGGATGTGAAGTACATCGCAGCCAGCCCAAGGCAGGCAAAAAACAGCTGACGCTTCACAAAATAAAATTTGTCTCCATAATCATGAAAGGCGAGTACAGATCCTGCACTGTACACCATAACGATTCCGATGGCCAGCAGGGCCAAAATACAGATAAGCAGCCACAAATCGGGCGCCTGGCGGTTCTTGTTCATGGAAAGGCCACCTCGTACATCCTTAGTAGGGGCTTATCCACCCCCCTACTTAAAGGTTATGCACCGCCTCTTTAAAAATGTCTCCTCGTACTTCATAGGAAGGAAACATGTCCCAGCTCGCGCACGCAGGAGATAATAGAACAGTGTCCCCTCTCTCCGCGAGACTTGCGGCTTTCTGCACAGCTGAGGTTAAAGTTGCGGCGGCGTCCTTCTCATTATCGACGAGGATGATATCCTTTAATCCGGCTTTGACAGCCACTTTCGCCAGCTTCTCCTTGGTTTCACCAAGAAGAACAATTGCCTTTACCCTACCTTGCAAGGAGGGGATCAACTCCTCATAATCCGAGCCTCGATCAAGCCCGCCGGCGATGAGTATGATCGGTTCCTTGAATGAAGTCAGAGCCATATGCGTGGCCTTGGAGTTTGTCGCTTTCGAGTTGTTGTAATAGGATACTCCTTGAAATTCAGATACAAATTCCAAACGATGCTCCACACCGCGAAAATGAGTCAGGGCTTCTTCGAGTTTGTCTGGAGTTACGCCCGCCGAGATGGCAATCGCACAAGCGGCCATTGCATTTCCCACATTGAATCTTCCAGGCAGCCCAATGTTCTCCACACGGATGATCTCATGCGTAAATCCGTCGCCGTCTGTATAAACCATCGTTCGTCCCTGATCGCCTTCATCCAAATCCGAACCGTCGGCAGCATATGGCGGGATTATGTGAACCCCTTCACGAAGACTCTCGTTCATAGAAAAAGGCACAATGCGCGCCTTGATGTAAGGGACAAGGTTTCTGCACACGGGATCATCCCAATTGAGCACAGCGATATCCTCGGCTGTCTGATTGGCGAACAGCTTCGCCTTAGATGCAATGTAATCATCCATTCCGCCATGATAGTCAAGATGCGTTTCCGCAATGTTGAGAAGACAGGCAATACGCGGCCTGAACTTCTCTATACCTTTTAACTGAAAGCTGCTCAGCTCAACGACCATCCAGTCATTCTCCGTCGCTTCCGCTGCAGCCTCGGATAGAGGGATGCCGATATTACCGGCCACAATGGGAGACAGACCTGCGCTTTCCAGCAAATTGCCTACCCATGTTGTCGTCGTTGTTTTGCCGTTTGAGCCCGTAATGCCGATCATGGGTGCAACACATAAGTGATAGGCGATTTCGACTTCAGTCACAACGGGTATGTTGAGTTCAAGCGCCTTCTGAACGGGCGGGACGGAATACGGGATACCGGGATTTTTGACAAGCAGCGCCACCCCGGAATGAATGAGATCATCCGGGTGACCGCCACAAATAACAGAAATACCCAAAGCCTCGAGCTCCGAAGCTTCAGGACACTGTTCCCTTTCCTTTCTATCATTAACGATCACGGAAGCTCCGGCTTGATGAAGCACCTTAGCTACTTGAACTCCGCTTCTGGCAAGTCCCAGTACCACGATATTCTTATCTCGATAATCATCTAGCTGTCTCATATGCTACAACCCCTTGTTGATATAGAGTCCAAGTCCCGCAAGTATCAGACCCACGGTCCAAAATGTGATGACTACCCGCCACTCCGACCACCCGGATAACTCGTAATGATGATGGATTGGGCTCATCTTGAATATACGTTTACCTCTGGTTTTGAATGAGAGGACCTGAAGCACAACAGATAGCATTTCAATGACGAAGACTCCGCCGATAATAAGGAACAACAGCTCGCTCTTCGTTACAATTGCTATCGCACCAATGGCACCCCCGATTCCCAAGGACCCCGTATCTCCCATAAATACCTTAGCAGGGTGTGCGTTAAATACGAGAAATCCAAGAACCGCACCAATCATCGCAGCCGCACAGAAAGCTGCGGCAAACGAGGTGGACTGGATGGCAACTATAGCATAGGCTCCCAAAGCAATAGCGCTAACACCGGACAGCAAACCGTCCAATCCGTCGGTGAAGTTGACCGCATTACTAATCGCAAGCATCATAATGACGATGAACGGATAGTAGAACCAAGGCCCCCAATCAAAGGACCAGTCAATTCCAGGAACGCCGATTGCCGTGCTGTGCCCGTTCGAGATCAGCAGCCAGCACATGATGCCAGAGAAGAGAAGCTGTCCAAACAGCTTCTGCCTAGCCGTGAGTCCCAAGGATCTCCGAAATACAATCTTAATATAGTCATCAAGAAATCCGATCAAGCCGAATCCGAGTGTCGCTACGATCATCACATAGAAATCCGTATCTACAGGTGAAAATTTAATATAAGTCAATGTAAAAGCGAGGAGAATGACTACCCCGCCCATCGTTGGTGTTCCTGCCTTTTTCAAGTGGCTTTGCGGTCCATCGTTACGAACCTGCTGACCAAACTTCATCCGCCGCAGCAAGGGAATGAGCAGCGGAGCCGATATAACCGCAAGCACAAACGATACACCGATTGTCAGTAACAGCAATTGAAAGTCCATCAGCTCACCCCCTCACTCCGTTATGGCCGCCAGGCAGGGACTTCAGGGCATCGACCACATTCTCCAGCCTCATGCCGCGCGAGGCTTTAACCAATACGATATCCTTTGCTGTCACCTGCTTCAGGACGGCTTCAATCAACTTCTCTTTATCTGTAAATGAACACACGGTGCCTTCAGGAAACTTCTCTTCTGCTTTTCTCGCCGTGTGCAAGGACAAAGGTCCATAAGTAAATACAATATCGGCTTGTTCCGGAGACAAATAATCTCCAATCTCGGCATGAAAGTCTGCTTCTTGCTGCCCCAGTTCGAGCATGTCCCCGAGAACAGCGATCCGTCTACTATAGCCTTTCATGTCCCCAAGCACATCTATAGCCGCCTTCACGGCCGTAGGACTGGAATTGTACGCATCGTTGAGCACCGTTACACCGAAGTCGGTCTCCACGGCTTCGATGCGCATGCTGGACAGCTTGAGGCTCGCAAACCCGCTGCGAATGGCTTCATCGCCGATTTCCAAATGGTCTGCAACGGCCATAGCGGCCAGCGCGTTCACCACATTATGACGGCCCAGAAGCGGCAAGTTAAAGCCTTCGCCAGCATGCCGCTTTGAGGTAAATATAACTCCTCTGGCATGAAACATGAGGCCTGTCGGATAATCATCATTGGTGTCTTGATTACCAAATGTAAATGTCTGCAGCTTCTCTGGCTTTACGGTTGACTCTTCAGCCAGCACTTGCCGAATCAGAGGTTCGTCTCCATGGTAAATCAGCATACCGCCCGGTTTCATGCCGCTGATAATTTCAAGCTTGGCACGGGCTATCTCTTCCCGGGAACCGAGCTGGAGCATATGCGCTTCTCCGATATTCGTAATCACCGTTACATCGGGACGAGCTATGCTTGAGAGCAATTCAATCTCATGCCGTCCACTCATACCCATCTCAAGCACGATAATATCCGTGTCTTCCTTCATAGCCAATACCGTTAATGGAAGTCCGATATGGTTGTTAAAATTCCCCTGCGTCTTGTGAACCTTATACGTGGTTTCAAGCAGTGCCGATACCATGTCCTTCACCGTGGTCTTCCCGTTGCTGCCCGTAATGCCTACCACCTTCGCACTGCTCTTCGATAAATAGGCTGCAGCAAGCGTTTGGAGTGCCGTTAATGTATCATCAACAAGGATGAGCGGCAAATCAGGAATAGGCTCATGGTCTCTCTGCCAAAGCGCTGCTCCGGCTCCGGCTGCAAGCACCCTTTCGGCAAACGCATGCCCGTCAAAATGATCACCGACAAGCGGAACAAACAGATTGCCCGGCTGTATGGTTCTGGAATCAGTGCTGACCCCTTGAATAAGAATTTGATTGTCTTGGTTACGTAAGAGCGTACCGCCGCACATATCGGCGATGCTCTGTAATGATATATGGATCACTATTGTCTGCCCCTTATCGCGTCTTTAGCTACGATGCGGTCATCAAAATCAAGAACTTCGCCCGCAATCAGCTGGTAGGTCTCATGACCTTTCCCCGCAATCAATACTACATCGCCCGGGCTTGCCATTTCAATAGCCTTTTCGATCGCTTTTCTGCGATCGACGATGAGCTTGTAGCTTTCCGCTGGCACTCCCTCTTCAATCAAGCCAGCTTCGATGTCCTTCAGAATGAGCTCCGGGTCCTCCGTGCGGGGATTATCAGAGGTTACAAACACAACATCACTGTAATTCGCAGCAATTTTGCCCATGATTGGCCGTTTGGTCCGATCGCGGTCCCCCCCGCAGCCAAATACTGTAAATACCCGACCTGCCGCAAATTCATTAACGGTACGGAGTACATTTTCCAGGCCATCCGGCGTATGCGCATAATCCACGATCACAGCATACGGCTGACCTTCATTAACAGCCTCGACGCGCCCGGCAACACCCGGTACAGATTCCAGACTGTTCTTGATATCTTCGAGTGGTACACCCTCCAGAAGCGCGGCTGCAATTGCGGCCATGGCATTATATACATTGAATTTCCCTACCATGCGAATCGATATATCAGCCTGACCGCGGAACGTATCTACATGGAATGATGTTCCTTGGGCAGTGATTGATATATTGCTTGCCCGCACATCGGCGTCATCTCCCAGACCGTATGTTATCACTTCTGCGGCGGTCTGTTTCGCAAAGTAAGCCGCAGCATCATCATCCGCATTCAAAACGGCATATTTGCGAGATCGTTCGTCCTTGGCAAAAGCGTTGCCCAGCCTAGAGAAAAATAACCCTTTTGCCCCGCGATATTCTTCCATGGTGTGATGGTAGTCCAGATGATCCTGCGACAAATTCGTAAATATGGCCGTCCGGAAATCCGTCCCTTTGACCCGTCCCTGCTCAAGTGCATGCGAGGATACTTCCATCACACAGCACTCTGTTCCAGCGTTAGCCATGTCATTCAAATAACGTTGAAGCTCCAGCGCCTCCGGTGTCGTTCTCGGCATCGGAAATGACTGGCCGTCGTATTTCATCTGAATCGTACCAATCAATCCTGTCTTCAGGCCATGATCGTTCAGTATCTTTTCAATCAGATAGGTGGTCGTCGTCTTGCCGTTTGTGCCGGTAACGCCGATCATCTTCATGCGTTCGCTAGGTTGATTGAAGAAGGTACTCGCCAACGCCGCCATCGCAAAGCGGCTATCTTTCACGATGACCTGCGGGAGCTTCGTCACAAGCTTACGTTCAACGACGAGAGCGACCGCGCCTTTTTCGGCGGCTTGAGCCGCAAACTGGTGTCCATCTTGAGTATGACCCGGCAGACAAATGAACAAATCTCCTGGTTTTACCCCTCTGGAGTCTGTCTCGATCCCCCCGATCTCAACATCTCCATCCCCATCGATAACTGCCGCGGTCAATACGGACGTTAATTGCATCAATTTCATGGTTATCCCTCTCTCTATATATCAGCATCATCTTCATAACTCGGACGATGCCCTTAATGTTCATGTTTGGATTCCTCCGGATCTTGGCCCATATAAATTCGAATGGTAGAACCGCGCTCCACCCGGCTTCCCGGCTTAGGTGCCTGAGAAATGACCGTATTTCCAGTTCCGGACTTCGCCAGCATAAAATTCATATTAAGATCCTCATATAAATCTTGCACGGTTGCTCCAACCAGATCAGGAACGGTCACGGTCGGCGTCTCGCCATATTTGTATTCGCGGGCGAGCTGATCCTTACGAGGAGGAACATTCATATAATGCAGCGCATCCTCCAGGATGTTTTGTACGATCGGTGCTGCAACGACTCCCCCGAACTGAATGCCCTTGGGATTGTCTACAGCCGTGTAAACTACAATCTGTGGATCATCTGCGGGCGCGAATCCAATGAAGGATACGATATGCTCGGTTGAGGAGTATCTGCCATTAATAACCTTTTGGGCAGTTCCCGTCTTCCCGCCAACCCGATAACCATCGATAAAAGCCGGACGTCCAGTACCCTTAGCTACAACACTTTCCAGTGCCTCACGGACTTGCTTGGACGTCTCCTCCGAGATTACTTGTCTTATAAGTTCAGGCTTGATCTCCTCGACTTTCTCACCTGTTTCGGGATTGATCCATGCCTTGGCCACATGCGGCTTGAACAATTTACCACCATTGATTGCTGCCGAGACGGCGGCCACCTGTTGGATCGGCGTAACCGATACCCCTTGTCCAAATGCCGTCGTAGCCAGCTCAACAGGGCCGACTTTATCAAGTTTGAATAGAATACCGTTCGCTTCCCCATTCAAATCGATGCCTGTCTTCGTCCCGAAGCCAAAATCACGAATATATTGGAACAGACTTTCTTTACCCAATTTCTGCCCGAGCGCTACGAAACCAGGATTACAGGAGTTCTGTACAACCTCCATGAAGGTTTGGCTGCCATGGCCGCCTCTTTTCCAGCAGCGTAATCTCGCTCCACCGACCTCTACCGCCCCACCATCAAAGAAATGGTCGTTCTTCAAATCCACCTTGTCCTCTTCGAGTGCAGCCGCAAGCGTAATGATCTTGAAAGTCGAGCCCGGTTCATAGGTCATCCAGATCGGCAGGTTGCGATTGTATGTCTCCGCCGAGTATTCCTGATAACGGGCCGGTGAGTATGTAGGCCTGCTGGCCATCGCCAAAATCTCGCCAGTCTTGGGATTCATGGCGATCGACCAGGCTCCATTCGCCTGATACTTCACCATAGCCTGATCAAGCTCTCTTTCCATAATGGACTGAATGGACTTATCAATCGTTAACTCCAGGTTGAGTCCATCCCGGGGCTCAACATATTTCTCGGAGGAGCCTGGCATAATTCTTCCGCCTGCATCAGACAGGTAAGATACCCCGCCTTCGAAGCCTTTCAGCTTATCGTCGTGCATGGCTTCTAGTCCGGTCAGTCCCTGACTATAGGCTCCCGTAAAACCGAAGATATGGGCAGCCAGTTCGCCATAAGGATAATAACGCTTATTATCCTCAGCAACAACGATACCCGGCAGCTTCAAATCACGAATTTCCTGAGCTAGCTCCATCGTAATTTTTCGTCCACCGGGATTTATCCGCTCCAACCTTGAACGTTTCGCAATGATCTTTTGGATGTCGGCTTTATCCATGCCGATAAATCCTGCCAATGTCTCGGCAGTATGATCCGGATCTTTAATCTGTACAGGAATCGCCCAAATGGTTGGTGTTGTTATATTCGTAACCAGAGCGGTTCCGTTACGGTCTAATATTTCACCGCGCTGTGCGGCAAAAGGAATATCGCGCCGCCATAAATCCTCCGCCTTTGCGGATAATTCCGCGCCTTTCCCGATCTGAACATAACCCAGCCTGATGATCAATGCGGAGAATAGCAAGAGCAGCAGCAGCAGGCTCCAGAGTAATCTTCTCCGCTGCGATACTTTGGATACTTTCACCTCAGCGTCCCTCCCTGTTTGAACCCGTAAGCTCATGAAATGCGTTCTTCACATGAGTATTCGGGACAAACGTGGGTTAGAACAAGCTATTCTCCTTTGCCCTCACCTGCTGCCTCAGCGTCTACGCCTTCTTCAGAGGATGGATCGTCAGCAGAAGCGCCTTTATCTTCGTCTTCTGAAGCAGCCCCATCATCGGTACTGCTACCAGTGATCAACTCCTCGGCTGATTTCAACGTTAAATGCACGGTTCGCTGGCCATTCTTGCTGGTCTCCAATTGCTCGGTAACATAGCCTTCGCCTTGCACTGTCACTTTCACCTTCATTAAGGTGAGTACTTCCATGGCATCCCTTAGGGATTCGCCCTCCAAATGTGGTATTCCCATCGACGCATTATCCTCGGTAAGCAGATAGATGTTCTGACCGGCACTCATTGCCGCTCCAGCTGGAGGATACTGCTGCTTAACCGTGCTGCCGCTTCCCAGCGTTTCGAAGGTCATTCCCTCATTAAGCAGCTTGGTCTTCACTTCGCTGACTTTCATGCCCTTCAAATCAGGCGAGATGCGGGCATTATCCGAGCTTGTCGCTGCTTTGGAGGACTTGTCTGACTGCTGAGTCGCATTCGCTTTTGGGACGCCCCAATAATTCAGCGTCTTGGATACAATCTCTTTAAATATTGGCGCTGCCAACTTACCGCCACCGATTTCCTCATTCGGCTCATCAATAATGACCAATACGGCAATTTTCGGATCATTTACTGGAGCATAACCGATAAATGAAGCCAATTGTTTGGATCGATCCGAATAACCGCCAGTAAATTTAATAGCTGTTCCCGTTTTCCCTGCAACTCTGTAGCCATCAATATATGCGTATCTCCCTGTACCTTCTACTTGGTCAGCTACGACTTGTTCCAGATATAATCCGGTCTCTTTGGCGGCTTCGGGTGAGATAATCTGCCGAATAACTTCCGGTTCAATCTTCTTGGACTCTCCTGTGTTAGGATCCACGATTTCCTTCACCATATGCGGTTTCATCAACTTACCACCATTGGCCACTGCTGAGATAGCTGCCAGCTGCTGGATTGGCGTTACCGAAACGGCATAGCCATATGTCATCGTTGAAATATCGGAGTCATTCGTCATATTTAATACACCGAGGGTTTCGCCCGGGAGATCAATATTTGTTTTTTCTGTAAATCCAAACTCCCGAATATAATTGGTGAATCTTTCCTTACCCAGCATTTCATACCCCAATTTCACAAATGCAACGTTACTGGACTTCTTGACACCTTCCAAGTAAGTAATAGGGCCCCACCCTACACTGTTAATATCGCGGTGTGTTCTTCCGCCTGCGCGGATGGACCCGGATTGGTAAGCATCCCCCGGTTTAAACAGCTTTTCCTGCACCGCGCTGGCAAGCGTTACAATTTTAAAGGTAGACCCCGGCTCATAGATTGAACTTACGGCATGATTGGTAAAATTCTTTGGCTTCCATTTCCCATATGTATTGGGATCAAAAGTCGGCATATTGGCCATCCCCAGTATTTCCATCGTATTCGGATCAGCCGCAATTACGGTCATACTGACTGGTTTATATTTGTTATACGTATCCCGCATCGCTTCCTCGATATAATACTGGATTGTATCATCGGTCGTCAGCACTAAATTTTTCCCATTTATTGCAGGCTGGTACAAATCATCTTTGCTGGGCAGCTTGACTCCCTTCTTATCACTCTTGTAAGAAGCGAATCCATCTGTACCCTTGAGATCTTCATCGTACCTTTGCTCAATGCCTCCAATTCCATTGCCCTGTCTGTCAGTGTAGCCCAGTATGTGCGCAGCTAATGTTTCGTGGGGGTAGTAGCGTTTTTGCTCTCGCTGAAAGCCAATGCCCGAATCGGGCACCTTGCGGGCGTCCCTCAATTTTTGATTTAGGCTCTCACTGAATTTCTCGACCTCTTCCTTCTTCTCCTGGTCAATCTTCCAGCCTTCATAACGGACTTCGACGCCTTTGCGGTATTCACCCTTGCTATCCTTAGCTTCAACCATCTCCCGAAGCTTGCTCTCATCCTTGCCGAGAATCTCGTGTAATCCTTTCACGATGTCGTCCCCCATGCCGTTAGCTTGAATGACGGCTGGATTCAGAATAACCGTAAAGGCAGGGGCGTCCATCGCAAGGATATCACCGTCCCGGTCCATAATCGTCCCCCGAGAAGAAGGCAGCGGTTGAGACCGGGACCACTTTTTCAAGGCTTCTTCCTTCCAGAAATCATTATCGATCACCTGCAGCCAAAATACTCTACCAACCAATAAAGCAAAAAAGAGGGTTATACATCCCCCTATTAGCACGGTACGCAGTTTGATTTTTTTAACCATCGGTCAAAACCTCACACTTCAATCATTTTGTCCCGAGTCCGAACTCTGTGTCCCGGATGCCCCCGAGACGGGTGATAGATGGATCATATTGTTGTCCTCGATAGGCACATATCCCAACTGTTTCGCCTTCTCCAGCACCTGCATCTCTAACGTTTGCTTTTCAACCTGAAGCTGATCGATACTTCTTTTAGCTTGGAGTATCTTATTGTCCGTATCATGGATTTGCCGATTCAAGTCATAGGAATGAACATGGCTCATGCCGATAACGCCCATGACGGCTACCACAAACACCACGGACAACAAATACAGCAACTTCTCTTTTTGCGGAAGCTGGGAACGACGTTTAATGACCTTCGTCTTCTCGAGATAGGCGGACTGCTGCGTTTCCTTCTGTCTCTCCTGTACGGCTAGATTGCCGCGCGTGTAAGCCATGGCTGATTCTCCTTCTTCAGGGATTTTACGTTTCTACAATTTTTCCGCGATCCGCAGCTTCGCCGATCGTGCCCTAGGATTACTCTCAATTTCCTCTGCTGAGGGAGTAAGCGGTTTACGGTTTACCAGCTTCAGATCACCTTGGCCGCCTCCGCATACACACATTGGAAAATCAGGAGGACAAGTGCACTTAGGAATATAACTGTTAAAAATCTGCTTACATATCCGATCTTCCAACGAGTGAAAGGTAATCACCGAAACTCTGCCCCCTGGCGCCAGACATCTCACCGCTTGGTGAAGCGCGTCTTCAAATGCGCCAAGCTCATCATTAACTGCAATCCGAAATGCTTGAAAACTTCGCTTTGCCGGGTGGCCGCCCGTTCTCCGAGCTGCGGCCGGTATCCCTTCCTTAATCATTTCGACTAGCTCTCCGGTTGTCTGAATAGGACTCTGTTCCCTTTTTTCAACAATGACTTTGGCAATTCGTCTTGAAAATTTCTCTTCGCCGTATTGGTACAATATCCTAGCAATTTCCTGTTCCGGCCATTCATTTACAATCTTTGCTGCGGTCAGCTCGGCAGACTGATCCATCCGCATATCCAGCGGCGCATCATGATTGTAGCTAAAGCCTCTCTCTCCCTCATCAAATTGCGGAGAAGATACGCCCAAATCGAACAGTATACCGTCAACCTGCGGCTGCCCGTTATCGTCAACCCCGACTTCGCTTCGGAGCACCTCCTCCAAATCACGAAAATTAGTTTTGACGAGAGTTATCCGGTCTGCGTAAGGCTTCATCACTTCCCGGGCATTATTCAAAGCCCAGTCGTCCTGATCCAGTGCGATTAACCGGCCATTCGAACTTAGTTGGGAAGCTATAAGCGAACTGTGGCCCGCTCCCCCGAGCGTACAGTCAACATATATACCGTCTGGTTTGATGCGCAGCCCTTCTGTCGCCTCTTGCTTAAGCACTGTGATGTGATGAAACAAAGCTGCAGCCCTCCATTGTGTCTGATTCAAATTTTGTTTAAGTTGCTTGTTCAATTGTGATGATGTTGATCATGATTTGTGTTATAAATCAAAATCAAAGTCTACCAGTTTCTCAGCAATGTCATTGAAGGCTTCTTCTGATTGCTGATAGTAATTCTGCCATTGCTCCTTGCTCCAGATCTCCACACGGCTCGATACGCCGATCACGACGCATTCCTTCTCGAGCTTGGCGAACTCGCGCAAATTGCCCGGCAAATTTACCCTTCCCTGTTTATCCCATTCACATTCCGTCGCACCGGAGAAAAAAAACCGGGTGAATGCACGTGCATCCGACTTCATGAGAGACAGGGATTTGAGCTTCTGCTCCATGATGGCCCATTCATCTTTGGGGTATACAAAGAGGCAATTATCCAAACCACGGGTTACAACAAATGAGGTGCCCAGGAGATCACGAAATTTAGCAGGGATGATGATTCTCCCCTTATCGTCGATGCTATGCTGAAACTCCCCCATAAACATCAGGCACTCCACCCCTTAACCCCGATTCCCCACTTTGCACCACTTTCCACCACTTTAGGATAATAGATTCGGCGTGAAGAATCAAATTCCTTCTAGGTGGCAATTGTTTTTTTGGAACTTTCTCTCAGAGTGACGGCACAAAAAACCTCCTTTTCTCCCGCAAGGGGATGGAAAGGAGGTCTGAATATGATCTAAAGCTGCTGCGGGTTTAGTGTTGAGCCCAGCTGTCCAAGTACGATTTCTGCTCATCACTCAGACTGTCAATGGCGATACCTAGACTTTCCAGTTTGTATAAGGCCACCTGTTGGTCCAAATCGTATGGAACGTTCAATACACGGTTACCGATGGACTGATACTGGTCATTCACATACTTGAGCGACAAAGCCTGAAGCGCAAACGTCATATCCATAATTTCAGCCGGATGCCCGTCTCCTGCGGCGAGATTTACTAATCGGCCTTCTGCCAGCAGATAGATCTTACGGCCATCCTTCATATGATATTCCTCAATATTACGGCGAACCGTTCTGATTGACTGGGAACGTTCTGTCAGATCCGGCTTGTTGACTTCAACGTCAAAATGTCCGGCATTGGACAGAATAGCGCCATCCTTCATGACATCAAAGTCTTCGCCGCTAATAACGTCTCGGTTACCTGTAACAGTTACGAAGAAGTCCCCTAATTTAGCCGCTTCACGCATCGGCATGACATGGAAGCCGTCCATGTAAGCCTCAACCGCCTTGATTGCATCGATCTCAGTCACAATGACGTTTGCGCCGAGACCCTTGGCACGCATCGCCACGCCCTTGCCGCACCAGCCATATCCCACAACAACAACGGTCTTGCCTGCAACCACCAGGTTCGTCGTCCGATTGATGCCATCCCAAACCGATTGTCCTGTACCATATCGGTTATCAAATAAGTATTTACAATACGCATCATTCACGGCAACCATCGGAAATTTCAATGCCCCTTCTTTTTCCAAAGCCTTCAGCCGCAGAATACCTGTCGTTGTTTCTTCGGCACCGCCGCGAACTCCTTCAAGGAGATCTGTCCGCTCGGAATGCAGGATCGTTACAAGATCGCCGCCATCGTCGATGATCAGATCCGGCCGTGTCTCAAGCGTTGAAATGAGGTGCTGCTTGTATTCCTCCGGTTCCGGATTATATTTCGCAAACACGGTGATTCCGTCTTCTACCAAAGCCGCACACACATCGTCTTGTGTAGACAGCGGATTGCTTCCAGTTATGGTTACTTCAGCTCCGCCTGCTTGGATGACCTTGGCCAGATAAGCTGTCTTGGCCTCCAAATGCAAAGAAATGGCTACCTTCAAGCCTTTAAACGGCTGTTCTTTCTCGAATTGCTCACGAACCCGGTTCAACACCGGCATATGCGCCTGCACCCAATCAATTTTCAAATGACCTTCTGGTGCCAGTTTCAAATCGGTAATACTGCTGGTTTGGATTGAAGATGAGCTCATTTTACAGCCTCCTATGATCTGATGATTGTCTTCCTGATCATTATACGTAAACGACTCTGTGAATGCCCGAAGCTTCATAAGGGATCTCCATCAGGCGGTCTACCAGATTCATTCCGTAACGATTCATGTATTCCAGAATGTTGTACACCCTCTCCTGAGGTTTACCTTCTGGCAGCAATGTCTGTTCAATCCGGTTCCACTGTGCCAAGGCAGCTTTATGCTGTAGTTCTAAAGCATTACGGGATTTTGTTAATAAATAATCCATTTGTCCCAATATTTTATTTTTATTGGTCTGGCCTAATTTTAACAGTCCCATCTGCATTCTGCCAAGATCTTCTATTAAAGGCTGATATAATTCTTCAAACTGCTTTCGCGTCTGGTCGAATCTTGCCTCTAAATTCAGCTCATCCTTACTAGCAAGCCATGCCTCCCGTTTCTCCGATAAGCGATGCTGAACATCGTTGAAGGATAATCTATATCTCCCCATTAGCTTAGAAATGGTTTCGTCGACAATGGAGAATGACATCCTCGGAATGATCAGCGGCATCTGCAGACCCAGATCCGTAAAGGCGTAACGCGTAATCGCCCAATAGGAAATCTCGCCAGGGCCAAGGATCGTTCCAAGCACGGGGAGCAATGAGTCCTGCATAATCGGGCGTGTCAGCACATTGTTGCTGAAACGTTCCGGATGCTGATTTAAGTCACGAAGCAGCTCTTCGTCGGTTAATGACACAAGGCCTTTGCGGTCTGTGAACATCCGGCCTTCCCGATATAGAAGCAGGCGTCTGCCTTCATGCAAATAGAACAAGTTGGCCCCGTTCTCGGACACATCAGCTTGTACTTCATAACCTAATCCTGCAATATCCCTTGCAGCCTGATGGTACGAAAGTCCTAGTGACTCATTTCGAGTGATGAGTGATTCGAAGACAGATACTTCAAGCTCCCGAAGAGCAGGATCTGCAGAATCGAGCAGAATCAATCCATATTTGCCAAACATCCTGCTCATGAATTTAGCGAACGCTTCGCTTAAATTGGCCGATTCGTTAAACGTTTCTCGTGCAAGCTTCAGCAGATCGGCCTTGAACTCACTATCAGCCAGTTGATTCTGGAGCTCTTTCAACATCTCGCTCCAGTCTTCTTCAGCAACGTCAGTATAACTAACCGATGTCCTAAGTCCATCTTTGGCTTCAAGCTTGATTTTGGAAAGCTTCTGATCCTGACTCAGGAAGTACGTATGGTTCGCTTCATCCCAGTCATGATCTTCCCCAGCGATCCAAAAGACAGGTACGACAGCGCGGTTTAGACGTTCCTCTGCGTCTCGTGCTGCTTGAATCACCGTCATTGCTTTATAGACCACAAGCAGAGGTCCAGTGAACAAACCGCTTTGTTGCCCGCCCACCATAGTTAAAGTTCCTGGCTGCTCCAAAAGCTGGAGAGATTTATGTACAGCAGGATGATCGTTGTGTTTAGTATTGTACATTCGAAGACAGTCTGTCAGCGCTTTGCGCGAAACTCGTTTGTCTTCCGAAAGATCCAGCCATCTTGCCCGCTCGGCATAACCCTGCTCACCGCGGTAATCTTCACCGTAGAACCCGCTTACCCGCTCAAAATGATGAAGATAATCATGGGCGAGCTGCGAAGCGAGGGATAATGGTTCCGGAACGATATTCATGAGGTATGCCTCCTATTCTACGTCGCAACCAAATCAAATTGTGTGCAAATTATATCTTTCCTTATCATTTTGCCTTTCTTGATTGTACCGAATGTTGGTATTCTCCGTCAAAGGAAAAGAATAGCCGCCGGCACAAGGCCTGCGGCTATTCTTAAAGCAGCTTGCTAATTTCTACTGGGTTATCTTAAGCGTAGGCCCTGGCAACCCAGTGGCCTTTAGACACTTCCACCAATTCAGAATCCTTGACATCCAATTGAACCGTTCCATCTTCCCCTTTGGCAGCTGAAATTGGCCCTTGCATATCATTTTCCAATGTAAGGCGTTTTTTATTCGCTTCAATCTCCGGATCCGGAATTGGAATGGCGGACAGCAAGGTTTTTGTGTACGGATGAATTGGGTTTGCATACAGTTCTTCACTATCTGCCAGTTCTACCATTTTGCCCAAATACATAACAGCTACCCGGTCACTGATATGCTTGACCATGGATAGGTCATGCGCAATAAACAGATAGGTTAAGCCGAGGCGATCCTGCAGATCCTTCAATAGATTGACAACTTGTGCCTGTATCGAAACATCCAGCGCTGATATCGGCTCATCACAAATGATGAATTTCGGATTAACAGCAAGCGCACGGGCAATTCCGATCCGCTGGCGCTGACCGCCCGAGAATTCATGAGGGTAACGGGTCGCATGGTCGCTATTCAAGCCAACCATATCCAGCAGTTCCTCAATCCGCTTCTTCCGTTCGGCACGGCTACCTGCCAATCCGTGAATATCCAGCGCTTCTCCGATAATGTCCGACACCGTGAATCTTGGGTTTAACGAGGCGTATGGATCCTGGAATATCATCTGCATATCGCGGCGCATCGCTTTCATTTTGCCAGGGGACAGCTTGTAGATGTCCGTGCCATTAAAATTAACACTGCCAGCCGTAGGTTCATAGAGCCGTAGAATTGTCCGTCCAGCCGTAGATTTGCCGCAGCCGGATTCTCCTACCATACCAAGCGTTTCACCTTCACGTATATAGAAGTTCAGGTCATCAACCGCTTTAAGAATCTGTCCCTTGCCGACATTAAAATATTTCTTGAGACCTTTTACCTCAATCAAGTGGTTATCCTTCATGAGCTCTGGGCCTCCTTCGCCATCGGATGCAGATTCCAGCAACGCGCCATATGCGTGTCGCTGAATTCCGTTGCACCTGGGTCAACCCGTTCACAAATTCGCATAGCCTCGTCACAGCGAGCAGCAAATGGACAGCCAACAGGCGGTTTAATCAGATCCGGAGGAGTTCCCACGATTGGAATCAGCGGCTCATCCTTCTTCTGATCCAGGCGCGGCATGGAACGAAGCAAACCTTTGGTGTAAGGATGTTGTGGATTTTTAAAAATCTCCCATTTCGTTCCCGTTTCCACGACTTCACCTGCATACATGACGATGACGCGGTCGCACATGCCGGCAACGACACCGAGGTCATGCGTAATCAGAATGATAGAAGTGCCAAGACGCTCTTGCATTTCTTTCATGACGTCCATAATCTGTGCTTGGATCGTTACGTCGAGTGCAGTCGTTGGTTCATCCGCGATCAACAGAGTCGGCTTGCACGCAAGGGCGATGGCAATCATCGCACGCTGACGCATACCACCGGAGAACTCATGCGGATATTGATCAAAGCGTTCCTCCGCATTCTTAATTCCCACCAGCTTCAGCATTTCGATCCCATGCTTCTTGGCTTCCGAGAACGACATCCCTTGGTGCTTAATCAGCACCTCTGTGATTTGCTTGCCTATTTTAATAGTAGGATTCAACGAAGTCATCGGATCTTGGAAGATCATACCGATGTCCTTACCCCGAATCGCTTCCATTTGTTTATTTGTTTTCTTAAGAAGATCCTGTCCTTGAAAAATGACTTCTCCCTTTTTTATCACCGAGGGTGGGGACGGAATCAATCGCATAATGGTCTGGGCAGTAACACTTTTACCGCTTCCGGACTCACCGACGATGGCAACCGTCTCCCCCTTGCCGACTTCAAAATTCATGCCGCGGACGGCTTTCACTTCTCCTCCGCGCACATGAAACGATACGTTGAGGTCCTTCACCTGCAAGATCGGTTCCATACCTTCCCACCTCCTATTTTTTCAATTTCGGATCAAGCGCGTCGCGAAGTCCATCACCGAAAATGTTAAATGCCAACATCGTCAAGCTGATAAATAGAGCAGGGAATAACATCCGCCATGGATAATACATCCATCCGGACAAAGCATCATTAATCATGGAACCCCACGAAGCGACAGGCGCTTGAACTCCAAGACCAAGGAAGCTAAGAAATGCCTCGGCAAAAATCGCGCTTGGTACCGACAGAGTCAATGTAACGATAATCGGGCCCATGGCATTCGGGATTAAGTGACGGAACAACAGACGCCCTGTGCCTGCACCCATCGAACGCGACGCGAGCACGTATTCTCTGTTCTTAAGCTGCATGATCTCGCCCCTTACAATCCAGGACATGTTAATCCAGCCCGTGATGGTTAAAGCGAGTATGATGGTTCCCAAGCTCGGTTCGAATACAACCAACAGGAGAATCGTCACGAGTAAATAAGGAATAGAGTACAAAATCTCTGCAAACTTATTCATGAACTCATCAACACGGCCACCAAAATAACCCATGATGCCGCCATATATAACACCAATCATCAAGTCAATCGCAGCTGCTGCGAGACCAACGGTCAAGGAAATCCGAGCTCCCATCCAGGTGCGGACAAATACATCGCGACCCAGATCGTCGGTTCCAAACCAATGTTCTGATGAAGGCGGCATATTCGTATTCATCAAATCATTCGTTTCATAATCGTAATCAGAGATCATCGGGCCAATGATGGCCATGATGACAATAAGAATCATAATAATCAAGCCGGTCATAGCAAGCTTGTTCTTGCGCAGTCTCTCCCATGAATCTCTCCAAGAGGATAGGCTTTCGCGCTGTATAACCTCGGATTGCTTCTCGTCTGGACCAATCTTCTGAAAATCTTCAGGCGTCAAGTTTAGTGCCGCAGGATGAGGCATACGTTGTTCATTCTCCATGTCTACCTCTCCTTCCCGCCGGTCAATTTAATGCGTGGATCCACAAATACATAAACGATATCTGTGAGAAAACGAGCCAGCATCAACAAGATTCCGTAGAATATGGTGATTCCCATAATAACTGTGTAATCGCGATTTGTAATACTCTCAACAAACTGCTTACCAATGCCGCCGATACCGAAAATCTGCTCAATAACGACCGAACCTGTAATAATATTCGCTGTCATTGGGCCCACATATGTGACGACCGGAAGAATTCCGTTTCGAATGACATGGCGGAACATAATCGCAATCCAGTTAAGGCCTTTTGCCTTAGCCGTCTTGATATAATCCGCATGCAGAACTTCCAGCATGCTGGACCTCGTTAAACGAGCGATGAATGCAATCGGTTGTGCAGACAATGCCATCACAGGAAGCACATAATCTAGCGGACCTTCAAAGCCCATGACATTAAAAATATGTGCTTTTTCGGCCAATACAAATTGCAGCAATGATGCAAGTACAAAACTCGGTACCGCGATACCCAAAACCGAGATAATCATGGCGATGTTGTCAATCAGCTTGCGGTGATACAAAGCTGCAAGCATCCCCAGTAGCACACCCACGATGACGGATACCACAATCGCGATCAGCCCCAAACGGAGTGAAGGACCAAATGTGTCTACAATAATACCAGTTACGGATTCTCCCTGTTTCTTCATCGACAAACCAAAGTCACCCTGGACTATATTGCCCAAGTATTTCGTATATTGCTGAAACACCGGTTTATCCAAATCATACTGTTCCATCAGCCTCGCCAAAATTTCAGGCGATGGCTTTTTCTCTCCCATAAACGGATCACCCGGTATGGCTTTCATAAGAAAAAAAGTGGCTGAGATCAGTATGAACAACGATACAAGCATATAAAAAAACTTATTCGCCACATACCTCAGCATTTCGCTAGCCTCCTGATCAGTTGTTCTAAGCCAAGCCCGTCCATTTTATTGTATTATTTTCAGGACGGACCTGGCATCCCTTAACTTTCACCAATGGACACAAGATTTGGAAACCTTGCGCTCATATAAAAAATCGGGATATATATGAGGTTGAAACACCCCACATATATATCCCGAAACGCAATCCTGTAAAATATTTTACAAAGGACTACTCGATATAGGCACGTGTAAAATCAAGATCACCTTTATAATCCAGATGAAGATTCTTCACCCATGGCTTAACCAGGGAGACACTGGAGTAGTAGTAGATCGGCATTACAACCTGGTTGTCTTCCACGAGAATCTTCTCAGCTTGAGACATGTACTTCATACGTTTAGCGTTATCGCTAGTTGCATAAGCATCTTTCACAAGTTTGTCATATTCTTCGCTCTTGAAGCCGGTATCGTTGTTTCCGCTCTTGGATGTCCACATGTCAATATAAGTCATCGGGTCGTTATAATCCGCGCCCCAACCGGAACGTGCAATCTGGAAGTTCAAATCCGAACGGTTCTTAAGGAACACGCCCCACTCTTGGTTTTGAACTTTTACCGGAACGCCGAGGTTATTCTTCCACATATCTGCAATTGCCAGCGCAATTTTCTTGTGATTATCATCGGAGTTGTGGATCAAAGTCACTTCAGGCAATGTGGTGTAGCCTTTTTCCTTCATACCTTGCTCAAGCAATTTCTTAGCTTCTTCAAGATTCGCTTGGAAATAAGTGTCCGGCACCTCTTTGCGGTACTCATCAGACTCACCTTTGATACCCGGAGGCACAAATCCGAATGCCGGAATTTGTCCGCCCTGTGTGATTTTCTCTACGATGGCCTTACGGTCAATCGCCATGGCGAACGCTTTGCGGATGTTCACATTGTCAAATGGTTCTTGCGTTGTGTTGAAGATATAGAAATAAGTTGATGAAATGCCTTTGATCATCAGTTCATCGCCAAGTTCCTTTTTGATCGCATTCAGCTGATCTGTCGGAATGTTGCCTGTTGGATGACCTGCATAATCCAATTCGTCATTGCGGTAGCTCGAAAGCTCAGTAGCAGAGCTGTTTACAATACTCATTTGAACTTTTTCAAGTTTGATGGAGTCCTTGTCCCAGTACTGGTCGTTCTTCACTAGCTCAATCTTTTGACCTTTTGTCATTTGTGAAACTTTGAACGGACCATTGCTGATCAAAGTATCTGGTTTGGTAGCCCAGGAAGCATTACCTTCAACGGAGCTATGAACCGGATAGTAGGTTTGGAATGACATCAAGCTAAGGAAGTACGGTGTTGGATTTTCCAGTGTAACTTCCAGCGTATAATCATCGGTTGCTTTGATACCCACTTCATTAGCATCCTTGATCTCACCAAGGTTGTACGCTTCAGCATTCTTGATGTAATACAGCTGATAAGTATACGGAGATGCTGGAGTGAAGTTTGGATCAAGTACGCGTTTCCACGCGAATTCAAAATCTTTAGCCGTTACCGGATCGCCATTGCTCCACTTGGCATCCTTGCGAAGCGTGAAGATATATTTCAATCCATCTTCAGAAATATCCCATTTTTCGGCAACACCTGGCTTTTCAGTACCGTCTTCACCTTTACGAACCAGTCCTTCAAACACAGCATTGATGACCGTATTCGAATTATTGTCCTGAGACAATCCTGGATCCAACGTTGGAGGGTCGGAAGCAAGGTTTAGACGAAAGACTTGTTCTTTCGGCTTGTTACCGGCTTCACCATTGTTGGCACTTTGATCATTCTTGTCAGCTCCGCACGCGGCCAACACTGAACTGAAGGCAAGAATCAGCGTCATGAGAAGCATTAATTTCTTTTGTTTCTTCATCTTGCGGTATCCCCCTCATAGATTTTAGGTATATGCTTAGCAATTATACAACCAGTGGTCAAAAAAATCCAGAAATCAGCAAATTGAAAAATCTGCCTGACCCAATGATCAAACAGATTTATCAATAAATTCTAACTATTATATTGTTCTTACATCATCTTAATTATGTAGGAGACCATACCAAAAAATGTTAAAACTATGTAACCGAGAGCCATGGAAACGAAGCCTAGCCGCCAGACGGCTCGCACCAGCCGTTTTCCATTAACCTTACCTTTCCAGCGGTTCTGTGCGCTTCCGATCAATCCTGCTGCGATGAGCAGCATAAGCAGGATGAGGTAAAAGCCGAATTTGTTTTGGAATGTATTATTAAACAAGGCAGAAACCGAAAACAGCAGGAAAAAAGTGGTAACATCCATAGCCAGCTCCATCGCTTGTTTTCGATTTTTATTTCTATACAGAACAACGAAGTATACGATTAAAAACGGAATAGGCGGAAAAAGACTTAATGTGTGAAATATCCCCTGTAAAAACCCCATGTTATGACCTCCCTAGATTTTCATCCCCCTGATTAATTGCTCGATAAGTTCATGTGTCGGTACGGATACGCCAAATTTATGCCCCATAAGGGCTATACTGCCGTTAATCCAAGCTACCTCCGTCGTCCTATTCTCCAAAACATCCTTCAGCATGGAGGACGTGTTACCTGAAGTTGACCGACAGACTTGTATTATTGCTTCCCATAGATTGCTGCCATAGGGTATGCTTCCCGCTTCGTATGCGGCAATCCCTTCATCATATAATTGCTTCATCAAATCTACCCGTTCCGGGGATAATAACAGCTCTCCGTTCGTTATTCTCCATAAGGCAGTCAAAGGATTAATAACTGCATTCATCAGCAGTTTGCGGTAGATGATCTCCTTCATTTCTTTCGACAAAAAAGCTTCAAGTCCTGCTCTGTTCAGCCCTTTAACTAGCTCGATTTCGGCATCCTCCTGCAAGGAATTATCATCAGGGATCATTTTGCCGATTGTCGTCGTTCCATGGCCCGCATGCAGCACAGAAACATCACTCGTACGTCTGGCTCCTTCCGTGGTGATCGCTGCATAGAGGGACCAATTGGGCAGCAATTCATGAAGGCGTTCTAAATGGCCTGTACCGTTCTGAAAGCATATTAGTCTGTGATGATCTTGGCCGAGAGGTGCCAACATCTCCGCAGCCACTCTTTCAATCCCTTGTTGCTTAATCATTAAGAATATATAATCGGCTTCAGCTGCGGCACTAGACCCAGCAAAGGAAGCCCACGAGCTCACCGAGAAGCCTTCAGAATTAAGCTGCATTCGCTGCTCATCCATGCCCTCGATGGTGATACCGCAACTTCGGAGTTTATCCGCTTGCTCCTCGCTGCGGCACCATAAGGTGACACAGCTGCCTGAATCAGCAAGTTTACCTGCATATAATAATCCCAAAGAGCCCGCTCCAATGATATGTATGTTCATGTAGATCCTCCAATTTACTATGACTGTAATCCATCAACATGGAATACTAGTCCTAGTATATATCAGAATAATCTCTTATACGCACAAATAACCCGCCAAAGCGCATGAAATGCACTAATGCGGGTTACGGCGAAAGCAAAGGAATCTTTTTTACTCGATACGTTCCAGATTACCGTTTGCATCCATTTTGAAACGAGTCTTAAGCTCCTCGTCCTCTTCGTTTAAAAAAGCCAGTCTTCGCGCACGATCCATTATTTGAATCAGTGCCTTATAATCATCATTGACCACATGATAATCCGTTTTCACTTCGCTTACTTCCTTCAACAAACGCTGATTCTCGCTGCGAAGCCTCGATAGTTCATCCTCTTTCTCACGCAGGTTCTTCTCAAGCAATTTATACTGTCGTGAGCTTTCTTGCAATCCGCCTTTCCACTGGCGCAGAAAACGAATAACCGCATCAATGGACAGTGTCTCTTCACTTACGCCATCATTCTTGTAAACTTCTTGCTCCATTTCAGGAGCAGCCAAGCCGGCAACCTGCGGTAGCGCAGGCTGTTTTTTATAATAACTTCTTTTTTGACGCTGAGATTTCGCCAGGCTGATAGCATCCTCATACTTCTTGCGAACACAGCTGTTCCAACGAAATCCGCAAGCTGCCGATGTCCGACCAATTCTTTCTCCGACTTCTTCAAAAGCGGCCAATTGGGTACTGCCCTCACGAATATGGCGTAAGGTCACTTCAGCCAATATCAAGTCGTCTTCTGCACTCCATGCATCCTGTCTCACTGCTGACATACCATAAAACCCTCCTAACGACATCCTTAAAATAACCGTCTTCAATACCGTAATCGGCTGCTGAATAGGGTATAAAAACTGCTTAGTTCATTTCTATGCCTCTCATAGAGTTCATAGAATCTATTTGATACTAAAATGTATTTCCATTTTTATTGCAGAACATACTCTTACTGGGTAAATGCAGTGAATAACACAAATTGTTTACGAATTCAATGACATACTTCTGGTTAATATATAAAAAATGAATGTTTTCTTGAGTTAGGCGTTTACACGATTTTGCCATAAGGCTATAATGGTCATAGCAGCAATATGTGCGTACATACGAGAGGAGGATATAATCGTGGCACGGATGTTTCGGGTCCTTGGCTTTTTTACCTTAACGATCGGGTTGATGGCCTTTGCCGGAGATCATATTGAAATGGCTCTGCTCTTCTTCCTGCAGACAGCTTTTTTCGTGATCCTGGGTTATTTGAAATTCACGGAGAGAACCTATATTCTTCTCTTCTGGGCTTATATGATCGTGACCTTCACGGGCTTTAGCTATTGGACGGTCTTCATTATGGGCAACCCACTCTAATCAAGAAGCCATGCAAGCGATTTAATAAAGTCCCCAGTGTTATCTTGGACAACCCAAGGTTAAATATAACACTGGCGGATTTTCCTTGCGATTAGAGAAGCGTATCTTAAAAGAGCGATCAGGTGCTTTCATTTGCCGGATCGCTTTTTTAATGCCCTAAGGATTGATAATTGAGTCGAACACATCATATATTGTTTAAAATGAAGGGACAAGGCAAGCAGCGGATGGATTCCTTTCGACTAACAACCATTCAAGGAGGACTCCCATTTGAATGTTCGAGTAAAATACCCACTCCTCCCGTTCTTGCTGTGCATGATCTTGTATTTTTCCTTTATGACTGTACCGACAGCAGTCTATTCGCAACAAGATCTCAGCCCCATGGCACCCGACTCGGAAGAAGCTCGCAAGCTTCTAGAGGACAGTCTCTCCATCGTCGAGATTGATTATGAAATCGAACGGATAACGAAACGGATGAAAGAACTGGAGCTGCTCCAGAGTGAGCTGGAAGTTCGAATTCAGGAGATGGGCTTGCGCATCGAGGACAGACGTAATCGTGCCGGAGCTGTGCTTCGGTCCTATTACATGGGAGAACGAAGTCAGCTATTCTACATGTTGTTGTCAGCTAAAAACTTAGCCGGCTTTTTTCGAATCATGGACTTTTACGATATAATTATTCAGAATGACCGGGATACACTTGCAGCATACAACAATCAATACCGCTCCCTAGCTTCTGCAAAGGCTGATGCAGCCCGGAATGCAGACCAGCTCATCGAAGTCAAGGATCGCCTCGTGAAGCAGCGTGAACGGGTGCTGGCGCTTGAACAGCAGGTCGACGGAGCGCTAAATGCCAGCAGTAATCCTGAAGCCATGAAGAAGTTGATCGAGGAATTTACATTATACTGGGAGAATGTCGGACTGTATGAAGTGAAGCGGCATTTCCAGGCTCTGGCCAACGCCATGGAGAATCTGCCTCAATTCGTTCAAGGGAGCAAGAATATCTTGAAGACGAATGGCAAAGTGTACACCATCGATATCCATGAAGATGAACTTAACACTTTTTTGAGAAATGAGGATGAGGTTTTCAACAGTTTTGCTTTCCATTTCGAGAATGGTAAAGTTATAGCTTCGGGTGAGAGCGGCAATCTGTCACTGCTGATTGAAGGAAAGTACACGGTAATCAATGATCCCGAGAATGCGATCATGTTCCAAGTGGATAAACTCGTGTTTAATCGGTTGGAACTGCCCGACACGACACGTACAGCGCTGCAGGAAGAGTTCGACATGAGCTTCTATCCCAAGCAGCTAGTGTCTTTCTTGAAGGCAACAGAAGTATCCAGCGAGAATCAGAGATTGGTGGTACAAATGGAATTGGATCTATAAAGTCACAAAAAAGCTGCCTTCGTTAGGCAGCTTTTTTGGCTACAATTAATTTTTATCAGATGTATACAAGTTCATATATTCTTCTATAGTAATTTCACCGATCAACAACTGATAAGAAGCTTGGGTGTATACTTGAAATCCATTTGGATCTCCAAAATCCAAAGCTGCAGCCTCATTTCGTGAAAGCAGCAGCTGAACCGGGACCGCAACCTTTTGCCAGATTCCGCGATCCCTGAGGTTCGTACTCATGGTATACATTTCGGAAGCAACAGGCAGCGTGCCTACGGCCTTGCTCCACTCTACCTCTGTCGTCTTGGACGTCATATACGTAACCCATTCCATGGCCAAGGCAGGTGACTCCGTGTTTGCCGCTACCGCAAAGCTTCGGGTACGGACGACAGGTGTGTTGAGATGAGTTTTCCCCATTCCCAATATAGCAGATACTCCTTCGTTGTCTTTCTTTGTAAAGCTCGAATATGATTCAATCACCATAGGGAGTGGCTCTATCTCTGAAGCAGATGGATCCTTTTTCTTTGCATCCCCGCTCTGCTGCTCGTTGTCAGTAGATTCATGGAAATAGCTGGTCAACTTCTCAAGTGCCTCTTCCTCCGGTTTGGTCGGATCTCCTTCAAGCAAATGAACTGCCGCACCAAAAGCATAAGGATCTTCCGGGTCGAATGATAGGACTGGGTTATCAGGCATCTTAATTGGTGAACCTTCTTCCCCTTTTTTCTGCCAGGTCAGGATATATGGATCGACATCAAACGGCATTCCCCATTGATATCCGTTCCACTGCAACGGCGCCAAAAGGCCATTCATCATGTCTCCATTCGGTATGGCTGCTTGTGAAGCATCGATCGGCAGCAGATATCCACTCATTGCAAGCGCTTTAATATAATGTGAGTCCATAAGTATAACATCAGGCCCTTCACCGAGGGACATATGGAGCAGCAGCGATTTAGTCTCTGTCTCCCCCGCTTCCAGGGGTGTTATTTCGATATCGGCACCGGTCTCTCGCATAAATCTTTCGTTCAATATTTGGAGTTGACCAAGCTCATCCGGATTTAATTGGACTCCGATCTTAATCGGACCTTGGTCACTCTCCGGTAACTCCGGCCTCTGTTGTGGAGGAACGGGTTCATCTCCTGGCGGTTCTCGTCTGGTATGATGAGTGAAGTCAAAGCTGGGAGATAAACTGGATAAAGATAATAGTAAAATGGCAAACAAGAACCAATACTTCTTCCGCTTCAAATCCCATCTCCGCTCCTTCCTTAATCGCATGCCCTTATTTTACCAAACTTCTAGTGCTCTTGTCCTATCTTTTTTTGTTGTCTTGTCCATATTTTACTAAAGTAATAACAGCACTAAAAGACTGCCCTAAATACCGGACAGTCCCTATCCATGCATGATCAATTATTGTCTTGTTATCATTTCTCGGGAAATAAGCTTATAACAAATCAGCTGCTAATTGAGCCAGTTTAGATCGCTCCCCTTTTGTCAGTGTAATATGTCCACTCAAGTTTTCTTGCTTGAAACGCTCAACCACATAAGTCAAACCGTTGCTCACAGCATCAAGATAAGGATGATCGATTTGTTCGGGGTCTCCCATCAAGATCACCTTGCTACCTTCTCCTGCTCGGGAAACGATTGTCTTCACCTCATGGCGAGAGAGGTTTTGCGCTTCGTCTACAATGATAAATTGACCAGGTATGGAACGCCCACGAATATATGTCAGTGCTTCAACCTGAATACTGCCGAGACCCATCAAGATTTTATCGATGTCACCTGCTTTTTTTGTATCAAACAAATATTCCAGATTGTCATAGATCGGCTGCATCCAGGGTCTTAATTTCTCATCTTTTTCGCCAGGCAAATAACCGATATCCTTACCCATCGGCACGACCGGCCGGGCAATGAGCAATTTTTTATATTTATGTTCATCTTCCACCTTGGATAAGCCTGCTGCGAGTGCCAGCAATGTTTTACCTGTTCCGGCTTTGCCTGTAATGGTGACCAGAGGAATATCGTCATTGAGCAGCAGCTCAATCGCCATACGCTGTTGAGCGTTCCTGGCATGGATGCCCCATACCGGTTCATTGCTTAAATGAAGAGACTCCAAACGGGTCCCATCCCCATTTACATGAAGGAGAGCTGACTTCCCCGATCCCATCTCGTCCTTGAGTATTACGAATTCATGCGGATATAAAGGGTAATTTAGCTGAAGTGGCTTAATCGGCAAATAACGATGATTATAAAACTCATCGATCACCGAAGGATGTACTTTAACAGTGGAAAAACCAGAGAATAATTCGCTTGGGTCAGCTGTACGATCTGACAAATAATCCTGTGTCGTTAATCCCAGCACATCAGCTTTAACACGTACAAGTACATCCTTGCTGACCAGAATGACTGCCTTTCCCCCATCCTTCGGCTCCTCTTCCAATTTATAATTTAACGCGACAGCCAAAATCCGGTTGTCGTTGGAGGCTTCACTAAATAACTCTTGCACCTTGACGAAGCTGCGATGATTAAGCTCGACCTTCAATGTTCCGCCATTCTCAAGAAGAACTCTGTCATGGAGATGACCTTGTTCCCTTAGCCCATCGAGCAGCCTTGAGACCATCCGGGCATTTCGGCCAATTTCATCGGCATTGCGCTTCTTGGAATCAATCTCTTCAAGAACCACAGCAGGAATAATGACTTCATGTTCCTCGAATGCATAGATCGATTGAGGATCATGCAGCAATACGTTCGTATCCAGCACAAATATTTTTTTCATCTTATCCCTCCACTGCTTCATCATCAGGTACACACATAAACCTTTTTTGTCCCGGACATAATAAGCGTAGCGAAAAATGGGGTCATTTAGAGAATTCTACTACGAAAGGACAGATAATCCATGAGAGCTGCTCTATCCATTATGCTAGTGGTGATTTTGCTCGCAGGCTGCGGGAACGCCAATCAGAATGCATCACCCTCTCCTCGTAATCAAACCAATGGGGCTAAAGCTAACAATGTCCCGGGTATGAATGGGGACAGAGGTTATACCACAAACAATGTGGACAATACCAACCAGGATAACACCAACATGGATAATACCAATACCGGCCTTGTCAACAACCGTAATGAGAATGACGGTCGAGTCAACGCCACGACCGCTGATCATTTAAGAGCACTTGCAGAACGAGTACCTGGCGTTAATAATGCGAATTGTGTTGTCATGGGCAAGACCGCTGTTATCGGGTTAAATGTAGATGGAAATTTAGATCGTGCAGAAGTAGGAACCATTAAATACACAGTCGCAGAAGCCCTCAAAGCTGATCCTGCAGGTGCTAATGCATTTGTTACTGCGGATATGGATGTCTCCAACCGGATTGCAGACCTTGGTCGGCATATTCAGGAGGGCCATCCAATTTCCGGTCTAGCCAGTGAACTTGCTGACATCGTAGGCCGGATCATCCCCCAACTGCCGAGGGATGTTACGCCACGTGATGGTAATGTACAACCCATGAATAACAGCAGGGGAACCGGACAACCGAACAACAACCCTGGAAACGGGGCTGCCAACCCAGGTCACCATAGATAGGTCCAAGGCTATGATTTGACACTAAGAAAAGAAAGACAAATCCTGTCATGACCCGAGTTTGTCCGTCACACATCTCCAAATTCCATACAAAAAAGCCCAGTGAAACTCACTGGGCTTTTTTTAAGGCCATAACAACGCCACTAACCGGCATTTCTGCTTCGTTAGCCACATAACCTTGATCATATTCAGAATTTGGTTGAAAATTCGATGTGAGATGGAATTCCATGTCGAATGCATTCGCAGAGGAATTCTTCTGCCGACTATAGATCAATGATTGTATCGTATGCATCATAAGGTAGGACATGCCTTGGCCTCCTATACAATGATCTCCATCTGATACATTGTATTATACCATACGATAAAACTTGCCTTCAATTGTCACTGAGCCGGTTCAGAATCCGCGTCTGTCTCCTCAGTACCAGCATTATGCTTGCCGGCAAGCTCATCTTGAAGCGCTTGTCTGGCTGCATCCAGCTCGCTGCTGCTTATATATACATAAGGGCTCTTCCAGTTACCAGTAACTGGCATGAAGTTCACATCGTTTTTTCCCATATCATAATAAGTCGCAATTAAATTTCGGATCTGCTCCTGCTCGAAATCTGTGGTCATATTATCGCTGACCGCATCCAGAGCACTGCCCACTTTCGCAACGCCTCCAAGCGATTTCATCTTATCAAGCAGGGAATGCAATACTTCACTTTGGCGGGCATTACGCTCAAAATCGCTTGATCCCTTCGTTTTTGGAGAACAGTTATCACTGGTCTTACGGTAACGAACATAATCCAGCGCCTTCTTGCCATCAAGCTTCTGAGGACCCGCAGTGAGGTTAATGTCAGTCCCGTCCGCAGTATCGCGGTAACACATATTGTATTGAACGTTAACATCAACACCGCCGAAGGTGTCCACCACATCACGGAATCCCTGGAAATCGATAACCGTGACATAGTCGATATTAACGCCAAGATACTTGCTCATCATGACTTTCATTTCTTCTTCAGCCGGAATGCCGCTGCCCGGTTCCTTTTTCTCCGCAGCAGTATAGGCCGCTTTAAACCTTGGGTAATACGCGTTCAGTTTTGACGCTTTATATCCATCGAGTTCAATGAGCGTGTCCCGCGGCAGAGATACCAGCGTCGACGTATTGGTGTCCGGATGCATGGTGGCGACCATGACCACATCCGTCAAGTAAGTCCCTGTCTCTGGACGATGATCCGTTCCCAAAAGAAGAACTGTAATCGGTTTTTCTTTTGCTGATTGACCTGGAGCTACAGGTTTGTCAATTCCGCTTTTTTCAATGATCTCAGTGCCCTTTAAATACAAATAGCCGGTAACACCTGCTGCAGCCAGAATTGCGACTAACACAACGACAAGAACAAATTTAAAAAATGATTTCCATGTGCTTTTCTTTTTTGGAACTGGCTTTTTCTTGCCCTTCCCCCCACTTTTGGCTCTCGGAGGGAGATTGGTATGAGTAGGATTCATATCATAAACACCTGATTTCATTCAAATTAGATGAATGTCCGATAACCGCTTCAATTGGAAGCAGTTATCGGACATGTAGTGGCTTCTCTCTCTTATAAACGAAGGGGACTGACAAAAAGTTGCCGTATTCTACTGGTCAATTTCCATAAGATGACTTAACAACAACTTAAGATTTCGGCTCGGCCTGAGCCTTTTTCTTCTGACGATCTTCAACAAAATATCGAATACGCACCATCAACATCAATGCCACAGCTACTAACAGACATTGGATAATCGGCAGCTTGTCAATCTGAAACACAA
The DNA here is from genome assembly GCF_001277345.1 of Paenibacillus solani. Lineage (GTDB taxonomy): Bacteria > Bacillota > Bacilli > Paenibacillales > Paenibacillaceae > Paenibacillus_AQ > Paenibacillus_AQ solani. Next base: position 927,967 of record NZ_LIUT01000001.1, on the reverse strand, counting down.
GCAATATCGCCGACCCCAAAGCCATCAAGATATACAAGAGAATTTCCTTTAACAAGGGAAGCTTCTGCTTGACTCGAAATACCTTGTTGTACACGTAGGTGATCAGCACAAAAATCAAGATATAGGAGATGATGGGGTTCGAGGCAAACCATTCTTGCATGATAGGTTCACTCCTTTTGGACAAGTAAATCTCTATCTATTATAGATTCGCTTGTGCCGTTTTGCGATGTTTTTCTGCACGTTCGCGTTCACTCTTGTTAAGAATTTTCTTGCGAAGACGTACGGACTTCGGTGTAATCTCACAATATTCATCATCATTCAAATATTCTAGAGCTTGTTCCATTGAGAATAGAACTGGTGTTTTCAATTTTACCGTATCATCCTTCGTTGCGGAACGGACGTTGGTCAATTGTTTTTCTTTACAGATATTAACGACGATATCGTTATCACGCGTATGTTCCCCTACGATCATGCCTTCGTAAATTTCAGTACCCGGCTCAAGGAACAAGGTACCCCGATCTTCAACCGACATCATGCCGTAGAACGTGGAATTTCCGTTCTCCGTGGAGACCAGCACGCCTTGGTGGCGTCCGCCAACTTGCCCGCCAATCAGCGGTCCATAGCTATCGAAAGCATGGTTCATAATGCCGTAGCCGCGTGTCAGAGTCAGGAAGTGAGTACGATACCCGATAAGACCGCGAGCAGGAATCAGGAATTCCAAACGCACTTGGCCATTACCGTTGTTTACCATGTTTACCATTTCTGCCTTGCGTGTTCCGAGGCTTTCCATTACCGCGCCCATGCTTTCTTCCGGCACATCGATCATAAGACGTTCGATCGGCTCCATTTTGGCACCGTCAATTTCTCTAACGATAACTTCAGGCTTGGATACCTGCAACTCATAACCTTCACGACGCATATTTTCAATCAAAATACTGAGGTGAAGCTCGCCGCGCCCGGAAACGATATAAGCATCAGGGCTATCCGTCTCTTCTACTCTCAAACTCACATCGGTCTCCAATTCTTTGAAGAGGCGGTCACGAAGTTTGCGGGATGTTACCCATTTGCCTTCGCGTCCGGCAAATGGACTATTGTTTACCAAGAAAGTCATTTGCAGTGTAGGCTCGTCAATTTTAAGAACCGGCAGAGCTTCGGGATGCTGCGGATCAGCAATGGTCTCGCCAATGTTAATGTCTTTGATACCTGCGATCGCAACGATGTCGCCAGCTCCAGCCTCTGCAACCTCGATTCGTTTCAAGCCCTGGAAACCAAACAGCTTCTCAATCCGTGCGTTCTTGGATGAACCATCCCGAAGCATAACCGTAACGGGTTGACCTTGCTTAATGATACCACGGTTCACTCGGCCAATGGCGATTCGGCCCAAATATTCATTATAATCCATCAAAGTAACAAGGAACTGTAGAGGCTCGTCTACATTCTCGGTAGGGGAAGGGATATGGTCAACAATGGTTTCGTAAAGCGCAAGCATGTTGTCATCTTGCTTCTCTGCATCCATGCTTGATGTACCGTTTAATGCTGATGCATATACTACGGGGAATTCCAACTGGTCATCATTCGCGCCAAGTTCGATAAACAGATCAAGCACTTCATCGATCACTTCAGCCGGGCGCGCAGCTGGGCGGTCGATTTTATTCACAACAACGATTGGCGTCAAGTTATGTGCAAGAGCTTTACCAAGCACAAACTTGGTTTGAGGCATACAGCCTTCATAGGCATCCACGACAAGCAGCACGCCGTCCACCATTTTCATAATACGTTCAACTTCTCCGCCGAAATCGGCGTGTCCAGGTGTATCCATGATGTTGATCAAATAATCTTTATACGTAATAGCCGTATTCTTGGCTAGAATGGTAATTCCGCGTTCACGTTCCAGATCATTGGAGTCCATCGCGCGCTCTTGCAGCGTCTCATGCTCCCGAAAAATACCGGACTGCTTCAGCAGTTGGTCTACAAGCGTTGTTTTGCCATGGTCAACGTGTGCAATAATGGCAATGTTACGAATCTGATCTCTAGAGTGCATAAATATATCTCAAATCCCTTCTGTTCGAATGAGCCACAAAGAAAGCGCCGGACGACATGCCGACGCTTCAACATACATCCTATAATATAGGTAAACGAGCGAAAAAATCAAGTCTTTTCAGAAAACTTCCAGCAACACTTATCACTTACCAATTACCACCCTCGGCTCCATTTGTCACGGCGACCTGATCGTTTGCGACCTATGATCATCCATATGCCTGCTGCAATCAGAATCAAGGCTATAATGTATAGCGCCCCTGTCTTGAACCAGCTAAAGATGAAGATCAGGATCGAGAGCAGCGTCAGTCCAAGCGCTATGGGCAGCGCTCCTCCTGGACGAGGTGTCTCATATAGGTAATACTCATACAGGCCGACAGCCACTCCCAGAATCAATACAGGCCATAATGCGGCCATAAGCCCCCAACCACCGATATTACATATGAAGAACAGTAAGCCGTACACTGTCAAAATTCCGCCTGGAATTAGAATAGCGGCCGAAGTCCGTCGTGCAAAGAACATAAAGTGCAAGAAAATGCCCGGCAGCAGCAATACCAGTGGCCATAAGGTCCGGCCTAAAAACCCAAACACGCCAAGCTTCCCCAGCAAAATAACGACTCCAGCGACAACGATGAAAATACCTAGTGCCAAATCTTTTCTGGAGGACATTTGATCACCCTCTCTTCATTATATGTATCACCAAAATCAGCGGTTTCTAATAGCTGCAGTTACGTTAATTTTAGCCCAAACCGACAAAAAAAACCATATGGCGAGCTTGTTCCACTTAAAATTATCCTTAAATAATAAATCATAACAAAAAAAGACGGCCGGAATCACCGGCCATCCATATATTGATGCGATCGATCAAAGACAATGGCCCTCCCCTTAGGTGCCCGTCCGTCTTCTCGTCCGCAATCCGCCAATGAGAACGACAACGCCTGCGATGACAAGCGGCAGCATGTGATGAGCATCCGGCATCCAGGAAGCCAAAAACAAGCCTACGGACACATCCTGTATCAGCATTTCTCCAGCCGTATAGGCCAGAACTCCAGCACCTATGTACAGCAGCAGGGGATATTTGTGAAGCAGCCTCGCGATCATGCCGCTTCCCCATACAACAATGGGAATACTCAGCAGAATCCCGATAACGATCAAAGCGAGATCACCGTTCGCAAGCCCTGCAATCGCTAGGACATTATCCAGGCTCATGACAAAATCAGCAATCAATATCGTTTGGATGGCAGCCCATAATGTCAATGCCCTGCCCAAATGTAGCTCCTCCTGCTCATTTTGCATGATAAGCTTCAAAGCGATCCAGATTAACAACAAGGCACCGCCGGCCTGTAAAAACGGAATTTTCAACAGCAATACAGCCACGAATGATAGAATACATCGCAAAATTACGGCGCCTACCGTACCGATCCAAACAGCCCGTTTGCGGTGTATTTCAGGTAGATCTTTGCTTGCCATTGCGATGACCAGGGCATTATCACCACTGAGCACAAGATTGATCAATAAAATCTGTCCCAACACAACCCATGTATCCACCAGAGCAGCACCCCCACTCTACACATATGTGATAAATGGCCAGGCTATGCTTGCACAACGAGAAAAATAAGCCTATAATAAATCCACTTTGTTTCATTGTGGGACCGTAACTTAAGAGGAGTGACATTCATGGAAACCACAGCCGCCGAATTTTTTCTAGCATTAATCAATATTGTGTTCTTGGATTTGATCCTTGCTGGAGACAATGCCATTGTAATTGGGCTTGCAGCACGGAATCTTCCACAAGAAACCCAAAAGAAAGCCATCATTTACGGGACAGGTGGAGCTGTTATCCTTCGGATTATAGCGACCATTCTAGTTGTCTGGCTCCTCAACATCCCTTGGCTTCTGCTTGTAGGGGGCATACTCCTGATTGGGATTGCCTACAAGCTGATGACCGACAACAATAGTGACCACAACAACATAAAAGCCGGCAAGAGCCTTGGCGCAGCTATTCGAACAATTATTGTTGCCGATGCGGCTATGGGCTTGGACAACGTTATCGCTGTTGCCGGAGCAGCCAAACACAATGTGATTCTTGTAGCCTTGGGACTGCTAATCAGCGTTCCTATCGTTGTATGGGGCAGCACCCTGTTTATCAAGCTCATTAACCGCTTCCCATGGATCATCTATGTTGGTTCAGCTGTTCTTGCATATACAGCATCCTCCATGATCACCGAAGAGAAGCATTTCTCAGGATACTTTGAGGGGCATCTGCTCATTAAATACTTGTTCATTGCAGCAATCATTCTCGGTGTACTGACAGCGGGTCATTTGAAGAAAAGATCTGCAAAGCGTCAGCACACATCGAGCGGCTCCTGACTGTTCGATAAAAAAACACCCCACAGCTTTTGATAAGCTGTGGGGTGTTTTTTATTTACTTCTGCCGGATAAACCCTTTAAGCGAATAGCCATTTTAACTAGATTAGAACCAATCTTCGTTAATCACTTGTCCTTCAGATTTTGCCTCAAGCTCTCCGATCTTGCTATCTGGCCTGATGATCACGGTCTCCGTATTTTGAATGGCCGCTTCAATCAGCCCAGGGAGATCAGTAAGCGAAGCTTCCACTTTCTCAACGATTTTTAAATTCGGATTGGTAGTAGGCGATTTAGGTACGAACAAGGTACAGCAATCCTCATAAGGCAAAATGGAAGTCTCGTAAGTACCGATATCCTTCGCAATGTTAATAATATCATTCTTATCCATCATGACGAGCGGGCGCAGCAAAGGCAGCTCTGTTGCTCTGCCAATGACATTCATGCTTGGCAAGGTCTGGCTGGCAACTTGTCCAAGACTGTCACCCGTTACGATGGCAAGCGCCCCTTCACGCTCAGCAAGCGCGGAAGCAATCCGCAGCATCGCTCTGCGCATAAAGGTAATCATCAAGTTATCCTGACCGATGCTGACAAATGAAGTTTGCACATCGGTGAAGGGAACCAAGTGCAGCTTGATTCTGCCCGTATAGCCCGATAAGAGCCTGGTTAACTCCATCACCTTTTCCTTGGCAAGCTGGCTGGTGTACGGGAAGCTATAAAAGTGTACGCATTCGATTTCAAGCCCTCTTCGCATGGCTGACCATCCAGCAACAGGACTATCAATCCCTCCGGAGAGGAGCAGCATGGCCTTCCCGTTCGTACCCAGCGGGTATCCTCCGGCTCCAGGAATCACTTCATAGTACACATACGTACCGTTCTCTCGAATTTCTACACGAAGCTCCATGTCAGGCTGCTTCACCTGTACTTTAAGCTGGGGATAAGTTCGCAGCAAGGGCGACCCCACCAGATGATTCATCTCTTGTGAGGAATGCGGGAATTGTTTCCACACTCTTCTGGCATGGACCTTGAAGGTCACCTGATCGGCTAGGTTCCTCTGGCCGACCATATGAACCGCGGTTTCGATAATCCGGTCCAACTCGGAAGGACATACGCGTACCGGGCTGATGGAGACAAGGCCGAACACCTTTTTAAGAACTTGAATCAGGGCCTCAGGAGACTCTCCATTCAGCTCGACATACATACGGCCATATTCTTTAATGATTACTGCATTCGGAAACGGTTTGAGTACTCTTCGAATATGGCTCAGCACTGATTTCTCGAATCGGCTGCGGTTTTTGCCTTTTAGGGTAAACTCGCCAAAGCGAAGCAGCAGCATATCATAAGTCATTTCTGGTTACCCCTCTCTTTCAATAACGGGACGCAGGTTCCCGCAAACTTTTGCCAAAACTTCCACCAGCCGTGCAGCATCTCCCAATTGATGCTCCTTGCCCAGACTGATACGAATTCCGGAGGAAGCAACTTCCCTGTCTTTGCCCATCTCCAGCAGAACTCTGCTGGGCTCGCTCAGTTTGGAGGAACAGGCCGATTTGGTAGAGACAAGCATCCCCATCTCTTCCAGAGCATGAACCATTACTTCAGGCTTTAATCCCGGATATGAGAAATGGATGATATGCGGCGCACTCGCCTCACTGCTGTTTAACACCAATCCTGGAATTTTACGAATACCCGAAAGAAATAGCTCCCTGAGCTCAGTCATCTTGTCATACAATTCTGGCTGATGTTCCCTGGATAAACGCATGGCCTTGGACATCGCTACCGCTCCGGCCACGTTTTCCGTTCCCGCCCGCTGCCCGCTCTCTTGAGATCCTCCGGATATGAGCGGAAACAGCTGTACGCCCTGCTTGACGAACAGCACCCCCATGCCTCTGGGCCCGTTGAACTTATGTGCCGACAGACTGTACAAATCAGCCTGCCATTCTGAGAGGGCAACCGGAAGTTTGCCAAATCCCTGAACACCGTCCACATGTAACAAAGTCCGTGCATTTCGCTCTTTTACGATGCGGCCAACCTCTGCTAACGGTTGTATGGCTCCCGTTTCGTTATTGACATGCATGATGCTTACCAGCACCGTATCTTTACGCACAGCTTCCTTAAGAGCAGCCAGATCGACGATACCAAGGGCGTCAACAGGAAGATACGTTACCTCCCAGCCAAGCGTCTCCAGCTGTTTGCAGCATTCATATACGGATGGATGCTCCGTTCCCGTCGTTATAATATGGCGGCCTCGACTGCTATACTGCATCGCAGCGCCTTTTATAGCCATGTTATTGCCTTCTGTAGCTCCGGAAGTAAATACAATCTCAGCCGGACGAACGTCCAGCGCTGCTGCACACACCTCTCTTGCCCTTTTCTGTAATTTAGCAGCGGCCTCGCCTGAACGATGAAGTGCTGACGGATTAGCATAATGCATCTTCATCACTTCAGCCATCGTATCCACCACTTCATCAAAAGGAGGGGTCGTAGCAGCATGATCCCAATATATCAAGGTTCATTCCCCTTTCCATCATACGCACTTACACGTTGAAAACTAATTAACCCAGACCTATATATTTACACAAAAAGACCAAACGGTAAAGCCGCACGATATCCTTCGACCGGACAAAGTGACGCGCTTATCGTTTGATCCTGTTAGGCTGCCTATTCATTATTTATAGCGTATATTTCGACCTGGCATTCATGACCTTTCCAATATATGCCTGGGTTTCCTTCGGTAATTGTTGTGAGACAGACATAAGCTCTTCATCCGTTGATACACCCATGCCCGCAATTCGGGTCGGTCCCGCATTATATGCTGCCAGCACCATAGCAATCTCCCCGCCAAACCGTTGAATCAGATTGGACAGGTATTTGGTTCCGCCTTCGATATTCTGTGCAGGATCAAAAGGGTTGCTCACGCCAAGTCCTCTTGCGGTACCGTCCATGAGCTGCATCAATCCCTTGGCTCCTGCAGATGAAACTGCGTTCGGATTAAAGGAAGATTCCGCATCGATCACCGCTTTTATCAAGGATACCGGTACTCCATAACGTTCCCCGGCAGACGTAATCAGGTCTTCGAAGGTGGTAGACTTGGTGGCGCCCGTATCATTCAGCTGCTCAACAGATGTAGAGGATGAAGGAGACTCCTCCACTGCACCCAGCTGCTGCCATAACAAGCCATCCTTAAAGGTAACGCCGGGAGCAAGCTGTGTAATGGAACGTTCAACTGGCTGGGATGTTGACTCCTCGGCAAGCATACTGCTTAATACATCCACGAATCCAGTTGCGGAGCCAATGGAATTACTATTCACCTGAGGTGAATCCGTCAATGACTTCCATGATATCGGATCTATTTGCATCGTTAACTCAAGCTCACTTTCTACAACAATATTTCTGTCATACTTGTCCTCTTATCTTATCACGGAACTGGAACAATCTGCTATACCTTTTTTCGACAAAAAAAAAGCGAATCAACCGGATTTATTGGTTGACCCGCTATTTGCCATTCTCTCTAATAAACCATTATCTACTAAAAGGAATCAAGATAAAATAACTGATCGTAGCCAGTAAGCCGAGACCTATTGACCAAGCGCCAGTCGTTCTGCTGCCCTTGTTGTAAGCATAGTAACCCACAACAGCTGCAATGGGACCCAGAATAACCGACCACATGAACAAAGAAGCAATGCCTAACACCAAACCCACATATCCAACCGTACGGCCATTAGTATTAGAACGATCTTGTGTGCTATCTTTGCCTGTATTCCTGCGAACCTGGGCATCCATTGGGGGAGCGACCTCGGCCGCATACTCCTCACGGTGATCCTTGCGAGGGAAATCCACTCTGTTTCGTCTGCCTTCAAGAACCTTCATTTTATGCTTGCGATTTTTTTTATCCATAGTTTCCTCCATTTCCATCATCCCCAAGTACAAGACACCCGGAAGGTTATCCGGCTCGTCCTCATCAGCCCTTAGGCTTGAAGGTCAGACAGCAGGTCTCTGAAGACTTGTCAGCAACATCTTGATGGTCATCTACGTAAGGTTCTGCCCCATACTCTTCATGGAGTTTCATGTGTGAATGGCGGTCGATTTCAATCATGATCATCTCGGCATGACATAAATTTTGTTCTCCCCAGTAATGGCAATTGCTGACACTACATTTCACCAATGGTTTGGCTTCGTTGGCCATTTTAGCATCACCTCGTCAACATCTTTTCCTTAGTTTACTGTCGGTATGCACAAGAGCGATTGTCAGTTGGTACCTACAAACAAAACGCAAAAAAAGAGATACCAGCGGCTGGTATCTCTTGAATATGCCATTGCTTATTCTATACAAGACTTTTCTCCGGCTGCAAACGGCGTCCCATCAAATAGTCGCTTTCGTAGTAAGCAAGATCTTCGCGCAATTCTTCATAAATTCTGGTGATATTCATAATAACGTCACGAGCAGGACGAACCGGAGTCATCCTAAAACGGATCGCATCCTGCCCAGTATAGGCATACCGTCCATCCTCAGAATAACTTTCATTCTTTGGATAGAAAAAATTGTTTACACAGCGGTGATACAAATGATACAAAGCTTTCTCGGCAAAATCGATATCAAAGCGAGGACGACGCTGCACAACACCAAGCTTTTCATAAGAAACTTCAGAAAAGACAAGCAAATGACGTACATCCGACAGAAATCCTTTGTAAAAATGAACCGTTTCCTCCTCCTCATCTGTTACCAATTGAGACAGCGCATGTTCATTTAAAAAAGTTTCCATTATCGAAATAGCAGATTTCAACTTATCTCTGGACTCGGAACATAATTTCTGAAGATTGTCCGCTGGCATTACGATAGATCCCCCTTAAATAATCGTGACTCCAGGTTATGGCCTGGCGTTCGTTCAATTAAAATCATCGTAACACAAATTTTGGGATAACGATATCCCCAACAGGCAGGCACTTTTAAGGATTACGCATAAAAAGGATTGACACTTCCCACGCTAAGACTAAATCAATCATGAATTGCGGCGAGGAGGAAACCATGTGAAATCCCGTAACCTGTGGAGTGTCATCGGTGCCGTGGCCCTGTTGGGTGTGCTTCTCTTAATCTTTATCCCCGGATCGAAGCAGCCAGCCCCAGCGGCAGAACCAGCGCAACCACTAAAACCTCAGCAGGAGCATAAAGCAAAACACTTTACCATGCAGAGCGACATCCATGCCACACATCAACTAAACCGTCTTGATGCCAAAGCTCATCTGCACAAAATGCTCAGCAATGAATCCTTGCGCAATGCTGGGCAAATCAGATTATATACACAGAATGAACAGAAAACACACAAGCATTTTCAGCAGGTGCGATGGTATAACCTTAAACAAAATAAGATGGTGGATATTCAGGGGCAACTTCCCAAATTGAGTAAAGACGATAAGAAGCTGATCTCTCACCATTTTCAAATCGCACAGCAGAAACTTAAACAGGGCGAAGCATATGATTCCCCAAAGTTTGTCGCTGCGGGTCAGCCATACTTTGTAGTAGCGGAGCCCTCCAAGGATCGTAAATTTGGAGCAGCCGCATTGGTCAATCAAGCTGTGCTCCACGAAGTAAGCAATCACCAAAAACGCAATCTACGCTTGATCCCGTATCCAAAAGAGGGAAAATTCAAGGTAGAATCCGTTCATGCGGATACCCTGTCCGATATTACCGTTAAAACGGGTCATGATAATGAGAAGGCGAGTCACTTTTATGAAAATGAAATTGTGGTTTCCTTTCAACAGGATCCGACCAAGGAGCAGCTTCTGGATATATCTAAAGAAATCTCCTGTGAAACACCAAGAAAACTTGGTTATGCTTATGTATTCCGCTCCAAAGAGATGGATTATCAACAGCTGCGGTCTTACTTCGAGAAAAATTGGGAAACCAAATATACAGAACCTCATTACATGTATTTAACAAATGATCGTATTCCCCAAACCATGTCAAACACAGGTTCTTTACCAGAGCAAGCAAATGCCCAAGTCAATATCCCGAACGACCTGCTGTTTTCTCAGTACCAATGGAATCTGCCAGTGATTGAAACGAACCGGGGCTGGGATTTATCTCGAGGCAGTGAAGATGTGATTATTGCTGTAGTCGATACGGGCGCGGATCTAACGCATACCGATCTGGCTGGTCAATTGGTGGATGGATACAACATTGTAGATAAGGAAAAGAAACCGCTGGATGATGTCGGCCACGGCACCCACGTTGCAGGCATCATAGGTGCTCTTGTCAACAATGGAGAAGGCGTGGCCGGGGTCAGCTGGTATAATAAAATCATGCCGGTAAAGGCGCTTGACAGCTCGGGATCAGGAACGACATATGCTGTAGCAGAAGGCATCATATGGGCAACGGACCATGGAGCCAAAGTCATCAACATGAGTCTGGGCAACTATGCAGATTCGCAATTTCTCCATGATGCCGTGAAATATGCATATGATCGTGACGTTGTCCTTGTCGCAGCCTCAGGCAATGATAATACGGAGCGCCCCGGCTATCCTGCTGCCTATCCTGAAGTGCTTGCAGTTGCAGCGACCGATTCCAACCAAAAGCGGGCAGAATACTCCAACTACGGGGATTATATCGATGTAGCAGCGCCCGGAACCAATATCGCCAGCACTTTCCCCGGGAACCAGTATGCCGCATTATCTGGAACCTCCATGGCCAGTCCCCATGCAGCAGCTATGGCAGGTCTCATTCGTTCTTTGAATCCGAATTTGACGAATCAGGAAGTGATGGATGTCATGACGAGTCAAACGGTGGATCTCGGCGATAAGGGAAAGGATAAATATTTCGGTCATGGTCAGATCGATATCTTCCGCGCTTTACAAGCAGCAAGCACTCCTGAAGTTCCCTTACAAATGTGGCCGGGCCGCACCCTGCTTAATTTGGAGCAGGAACTTCGCAAGCTAACAAGGCCCCAAACAATAGATGGAGAATAAAGCAGCTTCCGCTATAAGCGTGAGCTGCTTTATTGCGTATAGTGAGCCTCACATTTATCTCTTACGGCGGGAACGGCTGGCACTTACAGCTGCTTTCTTAGCCCGCTTACCGGATACCGTCACTCCACCATAACCACCTGTACCGGTTGTGACTTCTTCTTCGCTATACGTGTAGATATGCTTCTCTACCGGTACACAGTGAATTTTATCTACTACTTTGATCGGATGAATGACAGGCACGAGTTGCGGTACATAATGGTCTCTAACGATGACGATCGGGTCACATACGATCGGTGATACGGCAGGACATGGGTTTTCATTGCAACAAGACATATGTTTGCATCTCCTTTCCGTTGATGATAATAGCTTATTAATATAGGGGCTAATTGGTATGGACGATTGTCCCCTTTAAGGCCGAATAAGCTTGCACTTATTTAAAGAACCCGATACAAAAAACGCGCATTTCCTTTACACCTCTTACGAGAAGTGCAAAGAAAATGCGCGTTTGTACCCTTACAAGCATCATAAACGATATGTTGTTGTTTAGTTGGGAAAGCTTTCCGTAAGCCGGGTTCTGTGCTCTTCGTGGTCATAACGGGAACTACCCTGCCACTTTAAGCGACAATCATCTATCTAGGCCGATCATTACTGATCGACTCCAGCGACCAACCCAGACGCGCCTCGGGCTAAGGCTGTCTCCTCGAAGGAGACTGCGTCCCATTAGGTCTTGCTCCAGGTGGGGTTTACCAGGAACGAAGTCACCAGCGTTCCTCGGGGTCTCTTACACCTCGGTTCCATCCTTGCCTGTGCCGCACTAAGGCGGCCATCGGCGGTCCATTTCTGTGGCACTATCCTTCAACTCGCGCTGACTGGACGTTATCCAGCACCCTGCCCTGTGGAGCCCGGACTTTCCTCTCGCGGCTTTGACGCCGCCAGCGATTGTCTGTTAAACTTTCCGGACAACATTACATATTATATCTTGATTTAAGAAGGGACACAACCCTTAAACTTTAACATTAGGTGCTCAATTTCCCAGTAGTGAAAGAGAGTTCTCTTATACTTCCTATTTCGGCTCATACAAACTGGAATGGTTCTGTATCGATACGAGAAGCAACAACTCGAGTTGCGTATTTATGCTCCTGCAGCTTCTGCTCCATCCATTCGGCTACCTTGACCTTCATGATCTTCTCTGCATTATGCCCCGGATCAATGATCGCCAGCCCCGCTGCCAGCGCATCTTGTGCTGTATGATAATCCACATCCCCGGTTATCAGAACATCTGCACCCCGGAATAGGGCCTTCATCATATAGCGCCCGCCAGAGCCGCCAATAACGGCAGCCTTGCGTATGGTACGGTCAAGCTCTCCTACGACCCGAACATGGGGCACATCCAGCTTCTCCTTTACCACCTCTACCAGTTCAGCCAGCGTTTTAACTTCCTTGAGTTTCCCGACCCTGCCAAGACCGAGAGACCTCCCCTTAAGATCCATGGAATAGAGATCATAAGCAACTTCTTCATAAGGATGAGCTTTCAGCATCGCCTGAATCACTTTGTTTTTGATATCATGGGGAACAATCGTCTCGATCCGGACTTCGTTCGCCCGCTCAATCTTACCTTGCTTGCCTTGAAAAGGATCGCTGCCTTCTCTTGGCATAAAGGTACCAAAGCCTTCGATATTGAAGCTGCAATGACTATAGTTCCCAATCCAGCCTGCACCTGCGCCCAGCACGGCATCCAGTACCTCTTGATGGTGGCTCTTCGGTACAAATACCACCAGTTTGGATAGCTGTTCATTATGCATGTCGTGGATAGGCGCTGTGTTTACGATCCCTACAGCCTCGCCCATCCAATCGTTCATACCGCCCTCCGTTACGTCCAGATTGGTATGGCTTATGTAGACCGCGATATCATGTTTGATAAGCTTCTCGTATACCTTGCCCATCGGCGTATCTGTCTGCAGCTGTTTCAGCGGGCGGTATATAATCGCATGATGCGCGATAATTAAGTCAGCCCCCAGCTCGATGGCTTCATCGACCACTTCTTCATTAACATCCAGTGCGACCAGTACGGTGCGAATGTCCTTTTGCAATGTTCCAAGCTGAAGACCAATCCGGTCATCCGGCTCGGCCACATGTTTTGGAGCCAGTTGCTCCATGTATTGAATTACGGTTTGTCCTTTGGCAAGCATGCCAGCACCTCCTGAATAAACTCTATATCCGATTGAATCTCACTGGCCTTATCGGCTGCTGTTGTAAGATCGGACCGTGATAAGGATTGAAGAATATGAGCCATCTTCTCAAGCTCTGATCTCCATTTATCATAGAACACCGAATTCGGGGATTGGGTCAGCCAGGGACCCATGCGTAACAGCCAGTTCGTAGATAATCGAACACGGTCGCCAATCGTTCTCTCCGTATATACCCTTTCGTTCGTCAGTTCTGTGGCTTCCGCAGGTTCTGCGACCAGAACCTCATAAATTTTACCGTCTTCCTCTAAAATAAATTCCTCAACGAGCACCCAATGATGGGAATACAGCCATTTACGCAAAATGTCTTCCCCGACATTCGGCTGAAGGACCAGCCTCCGCACACCGGCCAGCTTATCGAGGCCACGATCCAGTATCGAGGTAATCAACCCGCCCCCCATACCGGCAATGGTAATTACATCGGCCTCTCCTGCCGATAGCACATCCAAGCCGTCACCTCTTCTTACGCTGATGACATCCTTCATCCCGGATTCCATGACCTGCTTTACAGCCGCCTCATAGGGACCAAGATTGACTTCACCCGCAATCGCTTGGATAGCCGCTCCGCTTTCAACAGCAGCGACAGGGAGAAGGGCATGATCGGAGCCAATATCCGCGAGTCTGCTGCCGGGTGGAATTTTGCCCAGTATTTGCGTTAATCTTTTTGATAATTTCAACGTTGACACACCTTATCTCCTAATTTTTCGTTCAAATTACAGCCTATTTCTTACCCTAACAGAGACCATGCCAAACTGCAAACCAGCAGCTGCGTTTGCAAAGATTCTTCCAGTGTTATTTGCATTGGGCCGGGAAAAGAGCTAAAATAAAGACCAATAAAACAAAAGAAGGAAGAAATTCCAGAACCAAGGAGTTCTCCTCTTCCTCTTCAAACTCGAAAAAAAGGACCCGCTGCCGTTAACTGCAGAAGGTCCGTTGATGGGGCTATTCGAGAAAATCCTTTAGTCGCTTGCTGCGACTTGGATGGCGAAGCTTGCGAAGCGCTTTGGCTTCAATCTGGCGAATCCGTTCACGGGTCACGCCGAACACTTTGCCGACCTCTTCCAAGGTTCTTGTACGGCCGTCATCAAGACCGAAACGAAGACGCAGTACATTCTCCTCCCGCTCTGTCAACGTATCAAGCACATCTTCGAGCTGTTCCTTCAGAAGCTCGTAAGCAGCTGCGTCGGCAGGAGCCAGTGCTTCCTGATCCTCGATAAAATCCCCCAAATGGGAATCGTCCTCTTCACCGATAGGCGTTTCAAGCGATACCGGTTCTTGGGCAATCTTCATGATTTCCCGGACTTTCTCAACGCTGAGTTCCATTTCAGCAGCAATTTCCTCCGGCGAAGGCTCTCGTCCAAGCTCCTGCAGAAGCTGTCTGGATACACGTATCAGTTTATTGATCGTCTCCACCATATGCACCGGGATACGGATCGTACGTGCCTGGTCAGCGATAGCACGGGTAATCGCTTGGCGAATCCACCAGGTCGCATACGTACTGAACTTAAAGCCTTTCTTATAATCGAACTTCTCCACGGCTTTGATCAAGCCCATATTGCCCTCCTGAATCAAGTCCAAGAACAGCATTCCGCGTCCAACGTAACGCTTGGCGATACTGACAACCAGTCGCAAGTTTGCTTCGGCCAGGCGTCGTTTGGCTTCCTCATCACCATGTTCAATCCGATTCGCGAGTTCAATCTCATCATCAGCGGAGAGCAGCGGGACTCTGCCAATTTCCTTTAGATACATACGTACAGGATCATTAATCTTGATCCCCGGAGGCAAGGATAAGTCATCATCAAATCCAAATTCCTCATTCTCATGCGTTTCCGAATCTCCTGACTGGCGATGAGGGCCCTCTTCGTCATTCTCATTCACAACATCAATTCCAAGATCAGCAAGCTGCTCATAAAACTCTTCCATCTGCTCCGTATCCTGGTCGAATGGCGATAACTTCTCCATAATATCTTTATAGCTCAATACGGATCTCTTTTTACCCTGTTCAATCAACTGATCCTTGACTTGATCCAGCGTAAATTCCGTTTCTAATTCAGTATGCTGATCATTCGCCATCTTTCGACTCCCTCCTCCCTAGATACAACAATGAGCGGGTCTTCATTGTCTCTCCAGGGCAATAATCTCACTTGCAATTTGCGCGGCTCGCAAGAAATCACCCGAGCGTTCCGCTTTTATCATCTCTTCTTTTTTCTGGTTGATCTCTCTCTGCTGCGGAAATTTCAGCACCTCACGTATGCAATCATCAAGCACTTGTACATTCCACTCTGCTGGTGCTTCCATCATCATGATGGAGCTGACCGTCATTTCTAAGCGGTCGTCATGGAGCGATGACATGAATCGGCTGATATCCGGAGACTTGCCCTGTGCGTAAAAAGCATATAGATAAGCAGCAATCGCCGCATGATCTTCAATATTAAACGCTTCTCCCAGGCGATCTCCTACGTATCGCGCAGCCTCCGCATCCTGCAGCATCAGCGACAACAGCCGCCGCTCAGCAGCATGGTAAGCGGGCAGAAGTGTCGGGGTGGGCACGCGTCCTTTTTTATGCCTACCATTATTCCACCTATTTTCCTTATTATCCCCCTCATCCATCTTTTTTTGCATCATCGATTGCCGAAGCAGATTGCAATCCTGCTTAAGGCTTTCGTAGGAAAGATGGAGCTCAGAAGATAATTCCCTCAAATATACTTCCCGTTCAGTTGAGGAATTCAGTGCTGCGATAATCGGCAATGCCTCTTTGGTGTATGCGATTTTCCCGTCTTCTTCTAGCAGTATATGGTTTTTCTTCAGATATATAAGCTTAAATTTCGTTGTAGAAACAGCACTCTCTACCACATGCCTGAAACGCTCTGCACCGAACTTTCGAATATAATCGTCAGGATCCATTCCCTCGTTCATTAAAGCGATTCGCACTCTGAGACCAACACCTTCAAGGAGTGGAATGACCTTAAGTGCAGCAGCCATTCCGGCTTTGTCACCGTCATAGACAACAACCACTTCTTCAGCCAATGATTTCATAATGGCCACTTGATTTTCCGTAAGAGAGGTCCCCATTGTTGCCACACCATTATGAAGCCCTGCTTCCCATGACGAAATCACATCGGCATAACCTTCAAATAACAGAATTTGACGCAATTTACGTATGGATGTTTTTGCCTGGTGCAAGTTATACAATGTGCGGCTTTTATTAAATAAAATTGTTTCCGGGGAATTCAGATATTTCGGTTGGCCTTCCCCTAGTATTCTCCCTGCAAAAGCAATCACTTTGCCGCTGCGGTCATGGATCGGGAACATAATGCGTCCGCGAAAACGGTCAAGATAGCCTTCTTGTTCGTGTCTTGCAGATAATAAGCCACCCTTCTCCATTTCTTTTAAGTCAAAGGATCGCTTCGTCAAGAATTGAACCAACGTATCCCAACGATCTGGCGCATAACCGATCTGAAACTGATCAATGAGTTTGTCGTTCATTCCGCGGGATCGTAAATACTTCATCGCCTCTGTGCCGTGCTCCGTATTCTTCAGCAGGAAGTGATACAGCTTGGCACTAAGCTCATTCGCTTCAAACAATCGTTCTTTCTCCGGATTACGAGGAATTACGGGAACCCCTTGACCTTCCGGTAACGAAATATCATTCTCTTCTGCCATGGTCTTCACAGCTTCGGGGAAAGAAAATCCTTCGATTTCCATTCTGAACTTAATGGCATTCCCGCCCTTGCCGCAGCCATAGCAGTAAAAGATTTGGCGTTCCGGTGTAACCGTAAAGGAAGGGGTCTTCTCTGAATGAAACGGGCACAGGCCCTTCAGGTATTTCCCCTGTTTGGTAAGATGCACGTATTTACTGACCGTGTCGACAATATCGCTCTTGGCCAGAACTTCCTCAATGACATCATCCGGAATATTGCCTTGTCCGGTAATCATCCAAACCACCTTCATCTCTTTTGGCACGTAAATAGTATTCGCTACGGGTGGACATTCTCCTGCAATTCATGCAAAAGTTTTGTCAGTTTATGTTGAAAAAACCTCCGGTCTTCGTCAACCAATTTTTTGGGACCTTTTCCGTACCTTCCTTGCTTTCTCGCTTTGGCTTGATGGTGCCGGGAATCGAGCATAAAATCAATATCCGAATTATGGAAAATCCGACCCCGAAAGGATATAACATGGCATGATTTGGCAAGTGCAAGGGCAGCCAGTCCATAATCCTGCGTCACTACGATATCTCCTCTGGAGATATGGTTGGCAATGTAGAGATCCGCACTTTGGTCACTTCGATCCACCTGGATCGTTGTAACTCCTGTCTCCGGCTGCTGCAGATGATCATAGGAAGAAACAAGCAGTACCGGCACACGGAATGCAAGGGCCGTCTCGGCAATTTCTTTCTTAACTGGACATGCATCCCCATCAACCACGATCGAAATGGAGCAGCTATCGTTCATTCGCATCACCAGCTCTATCTAATCTTAGAATCATCTTTATAACTGTATATTATTATATACGTCTTTGGCCGAATAAAATCCTGCTTCACAAATAAACAATGCGGCAGCTATTGCTTGCTCCCCTCCAGCAATACCTGTTATGCATAGCGAAAGCGCCATCCGGCGCTTCTGCGCAGGCTGTCGCTTTCACTGAACAATGCATTATAACATTTGCTTAATCATACTGCCACCAACTACCACACCAATTTTGTGAAATCGGCGTAGCGTTTTAAATCACCGTCGATTCCCGAGAGCAAGGCAAGACGATTTGCACGGACTGCTTCATCTTCGGCCATAACCATGACGGAATCAAAAAACTTCGTGATCGGTCCTTTCAATCCACTGAGCAAGGACAGCGAGCGTTCGCCATCCGCTGCCTCTAGTGCAGCTTGGTAATCGTTACGGATCGCTTGCCAAGCTTCATATAGCTCGCTCTCCTCAAGCTCTGTAAACAGTTCCGAATTAACAGCAGCCTTGCCTGCCTTGGCAGCCAAATTGCTTACCCTATTGAAGGACTCAACCACCGTTTTGAAATCCTCAACATTCTCCACAGCATGCATGAGGGCATGGCCGCGGGATACAACCGACACAACATGATCAAATCCGGCTGTAATGACCGCATCCACCACATCATAACGCTGATCTTCAGACAGCAGCTTCTTCACACGCAGGCCGAAGAATTCCTTAAGGTCTTTACGGATTTCATCAGTGGAGCGCTTCAAGGCCCGAATGTTCTCATGAACCTCCAGAGCTATGCCAAACACATCCGATAACGTTACGGGTAGTTGATGCTCCAGTATAATTTGTACGATACCTGCAGCCTGACGACGCAGTGCATATGGATCCTGGGAGCCGGTTGGGATAATGCCGATGGAGAAGCAGCCTACAATGGTGTCGATTTTATCTGCAATGCTGACGATGGATCCGACTTGAGTGGAAGGGACTGCATCTCCCGCAAAGCGAGGCTGGTAATGCTCAAAGACCGCTTTAGCCACATCTTCCTTCTCACCGGCTTTTCTTGCGTAATCTTCGCCCATTACGCCCTGCAGCTCAGGGAACTCATAAACCATCTGGGTAACCAGATCGAATTTGCAAATATCCGCAGCTCGGCTTACAGAATCTGCCGTATCTGCCGAGATATTAAATTTTGCTGACAGCTGATCGGAAATCCGGCGGATTCGGCGGACTTTATCGCCGATGGTACCGAGTTCTTCATGGAACACAATGCTTTCCAGCTTCGACAGCGCGTCTTTGATCTGCAGCTTCTGATCTTCCTCGTAGAAGAATTTCGCATCTGACAAACGTGCGCGAAGCACCTTCTCGTTTCCTCTTGCAATAACGTCCAGCGAACGTCTGTCTCCGTTACGAACCGTTACGAAGAATGGAAGCAGCTGTCCCTGGTTATCGAGTACCGGGAAATAGCGCTGATGCTCGCGCATCGAAGTAATCAGTACTTCCTGCGGGATATGAAGGAACGAAGAATCGAATGTTCCGTACAACACGGTTGGAGTTTCAACCAGGAACAAGACCTCTTCAAGCAGGTCATCCTTGATTGCGATATTCCAGCCTTTCTCCTGGGCCAAATTCTCGATCTGCGCCACAATCATATCTTGGCGCTCCTTCACATCTACGATGACATGCTGTTCACGAAGAACATCACGATATGCCGAGGCCTCAGAAATAACAACAGCTTCACCACCAAGGAATCGATGACCACGTGTTACGTTTCCTGCCTTTACACCCGTAATTTCCAGATCGATTATATCACTGCCCAGCAAAGCGACCATCCACTTTATCGGACGTACAAATTTAAATTCGTGTGCTCCCCAGCGCATGTTTTTTGGGAACGTCATCGAAGTTAAGATACCATGAAGTCCTTCAGAAAGAATCGACTTCGTCTCTACACCGACGCTATTCTTGGTCACATAGATATACTCCACCCCACCGAGTTCCTTAAACGTAAAGCTTTCCGGATCTACGCCTTGGCTCTTGGCAAAACCAAGCGCAGCTTTGCTCCACTGGCCGCTCTCATCCAAAGCGATCTTGCGGGAAGGGCCTTTCACTTCCTCGCTGATATCCTCCTGCTTATCGGCAACGTTTTGTACCCATACCGCTAAGCGGCGCGGCGTAGCGTAAGCCGTAACTTCTCCATGCCCGATTCTGGAAGCATCCAGCCATTTAACCACTTTGTCCTGTAGCTGCTCCATTGCGGCGCGCAGAAACCTTGCCGGGACCTCTTCCAGACCAATCTCGAACAGTAAATCTCTAGACATGCTCTGCGCCCCCTTTCTTAATCAGCGGGAAGCCCAGCTTCTCGCGTTCCTCCAAATATGTTGCCGCTACCTGACGCGCCAGGTTCCGCACACGCATAATGTATCCCGTTCTCTCCGTAACGCTGATCGCGCCTCGAGCATCCAGCAGGTTAAACGTGTGAGAGCACTTCAGCACATAATCATAAGCCGGGAAGACAAGATGCTGGTTCATCGCTTTGTTTGCTTCTTCCTCGTACATGTTAAACAACGTAAACAGCATTTTGACATCCGATACTTCAAATGTGTACTTCGAATGCTCATATTCCGGCTGATGGAAAACATCCCCGTATGTGATGCCGTCCACCCACTCCAGGTCGAACACATTCTCTTTATCCTGAATATAGGATGCAAGACGCTCCATCCCGTAGGTGATTTCTACAGCGACCGGATTGGCGTCAATGCCGCCAACCTGTTGGAAGTAGGTAAATTGGGTAATTTCCATCCCATCCAGCCATACTTCCCAACCCAGGCCCCATGCACCGAGTGTCGGGGCTTCCCAGTTATCCTCAACAAAACGGATGTCATGATCAAGCGGATTGATGCCAAGACGCTCCAAACTCTCCAAATACAACTCTTGAATATTATCAGGCGAAGGTTTCAATATAACCTGAAATTGGTGATGCTGATACAAACGGTTCGGGTTCTCCCCATAACGACCGTCAGCCGGGCGGCGGGAAGGCTCCACATATGCCACATTCCACGGCTCAGGTCCGATTGAACGCAAATACGTCATCGGGTTCATGGTACCGGCACCTTTTTCCGTGTCGTACGGCTGCACGATGATACAGTTCTGTTCGGCCCAAAACTGCTGCAGCGTCAAAATCATTTGTTGAAAATTCATGATTTTTGCTCCTTTTCTTTCTTTTTCAATTCCAAATTCGCAATTTCTCTGTACAACAAAAAGCTCTCGTCCTACGCCTGTTGCACAGACATAGGGACGAGAGCTGTAGCTTCCCGCGGTTCCACCCTACTTGGCCTTGCTAATGGTCGCCGACAATTCTTAAGCGATAAGCAAAACCCACTTTATCGTTTCACCATGCTCCCGGGTGCCCTGTTCATGAATATCTCCTGCCAGGCTTCCACCGCCCCCGGCTCGCTATCACGGATGGATTACTCACTACTTTCCCGTTCAATGCATGTCAGTATTCAAAAAACTAATAAACTGATAAATATAATACCTCATTCTATACCTTACGTCAAATGTTGTACTTGTCCATTTGATCGAGAAAATTTTGCGACTTCAGACGTAATCCCAGCTGCATGTCCATGAGCGCTCTCAGTACTTTTTTGAGCTCGGCTTTCGTCTCATCCTTTACATCGATGTTGCCCAGCCGTCTTAAATCCAGTTTGCCAAACATGCGCAGCACCTTCAATGTTCGGGGCGAGATCGCCATGGCTGGGGGATCCAGATGTTTGCAGTAACGGCACAGTACCCCGCCCAAGCGGGGACTAACCAGCATATCTTCATCAGCCCTGGGTTGATTGCACGAAATGCAAACACCCAGCTCAGGCCCATAGCCCGCTGCCTGCAAAATTTTCATCTCGTACAAATTGATGATGATTTGAGGATCCTTATCCTCTTGAAGCGCCTGTAGACAAGCTTTTAGCTGATGAAACCAAAAAGCGCCCGTCTCCTCATCCTGCAGCACCCGATCCAAGAGCTCGCAAGCATAAGAAGCATAGGCCGCTTTAATTAAGTCTTCCCGGAGCTCGTGATGGGACTCCATGATCTCCCCGGCGTTCAAGGTTCCTAGCCCGGTGCCATTCCGAAAAAACACATACTCGCCATACGTAAACAGCTGGGTCAGAGCAGCATGCCGGCTTTTCACCTTTTTTGCTCCTCTGACCAGCACGCCTACCTTGCCCGATTCCTGGGTGCAAAGTGTAATGATTTTGTTCCCTTCTCCGTAGTCCATGCTGCGGATGACAATCCCTTCCGCCCGATATAGCATGCGCTTTCCCCCAACCATTCCTGGAGCAACCAATAATTATTCGTCTTCTTCATAAGGGGCCGCCTCATCTTCAACGGATGCAGCTGTAAGGACCGTTTCGCCTTCGGTTTCCTTATACAGCAAATACGCATCGACATCTCCAGTCATCGCAAAATACTTCCACGAAAAATCTCGCATTCGTATTCATCCTCTCTCTCGGAAATGACGTATCGCATATACGAAAATTAGGATGTACATTCATGGCGGATTTATGAATTGCAATTGTTGGCAGGCGGCCACAGTGCATAATCTACGTATAATTCTACCGAGTATTATTCTCCACGGTGAAATCCGAGATCTCGAAGAACGCGTTCTTGATTGCGCCAATCTTTTTTTACCTTGACCCAGAGCTCCAAGAAAATCTTGGACCCTAGAAGCCTCTGAATATCTTGACGGGCTTGTCTGCCTACTTCTTTCAGCAATGCCCCCTGCTTGCCGATGATGATGCCTTTCTGGGAATCACGTTCCACAAATATAACAGCTGAAATATATACCGTTCCGTTCTGTTCAACCCGCATATCTTCGATGGTGACCGCGATGGAGTGAGGCACTTCCTCTCTTGTCATGTGTAAAATCTTCTCACGAATCAGCTCAGCGCATACAAACTGCTCAGGATGATCCGTAACCTGGTCCTCCGGGTAATATTGGGGACCCGGCGGCAAGTAACGCTGAATCTGATCCAGCAGCGTATTCACATTACTGCCCAGTTTTGCTGATATCGGCACAATTTCCGCAAAGTCATGGAGCTTCCGATATTGTTCAATAAGAGGAAGCAGCGCAGGCGGCTCTATCTTGTCAATTTTATTCAACACTAAGATAATCGGCGTCTTGATTTTCTTCAGCTGCTCTGCGATATACCGGTCTCCCCCGCCAATTCCCTCGGAAGCGTCGACCAGAAACAAAGCGGCTTCAACTTCACCCAGCGTGCCGAGTGCAGTCTGGTTCATATAATCCCCGAGCTTGGATTGACGCTTGTGAATTCCCGGAGTATCCAGGAAGACCACTTGGGATTCATTAGTCGTATATACACCATGAATTTTGTTTCGAGTCGTTTGCGGCTTATCCGACATAATCGCAATCTTTTGGCCGATGACTTGATTCATGAGCGTTGATTTTCCTACGTTCGGTCTTCCAATTATAGCCACAAAGCCCGATTTAAACTGTTTTTTCTGCATACCATTCCTCCGCTACTGTTCATGAACACCTGTTGTTTAATTCTATATATTCCGTAATCTTGATTTCCTATTCCTTATTCAAATCCCAAGGTCCGAAAGCGCCCGGCAGCAATTCGCTGACGGTCATTTCCTTGATGTCACCCTTCATATTCCCCATGAACACTTTCATATCCGGTTTGCACAACTCGACCAGTACCTGGCGGCATATTCCGCATGGCGTACACGGTCCATCTGTATCAGCAACAATGGCGATAGCCTGGAAGCTTCCCGCTTCATGACCATCCGCAATGGCCCGAAACAATGCTGTTCGCTCTGCGCAATTCGTTGGACCATAAGCCGCATTTTCCACATTACAGCCTAAATGCACATCACCCCGCGCATCCAGCAGTGCAGCCCCAACACCGAATTTGGAATAAGGGATATAAGCACGTGTGCGTGCTTTAATTGCTTCCTGCATTAACAATCCTGCTTCCATGTGTCATACCTCCTAAGGTTAAGTGATCAACCTATGCTGTAGCCAATCCCATACTGGTTCATAGAAGACGATAATCCCGATTACGACGGCAAATACCGCTGCAACTAATGCTGCACCGGCTGCAGTATCCTTAGCCACCCGGGCTAACACATGCTCTTCAGGAGAAATCAAATCAACCACCGCTTCCACAGCGGTATTCATCAGCTCCGCCACGAATACCATAGCAACCGCCACCAGCAGGAATAACCAGCGTACTCGATCCAATTGCAGCATTGCTGCTGCAATGAATACAATCAAGGCAGCAGCAATGTGAATTTTCATATTGCGTTCGGTTTTAACGGCAGTCGTTATGCCGCGCATGGCACACCCAAAGGCTCTGTATAACGAGTATCTATGCGGCTTCACTATCTTGTCAATCCTACTTCTGCAAGTACAGCCTCCTGTTTGCCCATCATTTCGGCTTCGCTTGCCTCATCCTGATGATCGTATCCAAGCAAATGCAGAAATCCGTGGACAAAGAGAAAACCTAACTCCCGTTCCAATGAATGTCCGTATTCCTCACTTTGCAGCTTTGCACGAGGGACAGAAATAATTATATCCCCTAGAACATTCGGTATACCACCCGAAGCATCGTCCTCTTCAAGCTCATAAATGATCTCAAGTTCATCATTTGTGATCTCATTCATGGCAAAGGATAATACATCCGTTGGACGATCGATCCCCCGATACTCCCGGTTCAACTGATGGATCTGTTCATCATCGACAAAGGTTAAATCGACTTCTCCATCACTTACCCCTTCGGCCTCTCCAGCCTTCTGAAGTATCGCTTCGAGCAGAGCGATCAACTCATCGCTAATCTGAAAATTCTCTTGTTCATTATTCCATGCCAGCTGCAGGCTCATTCTTAAACGCTCCTTCTCTGTTCATCACTTGTTGCGGGTGTCCCAGACGTTGCCGGAGCTTCACCCTCGGATGGAACGGGCGGCTTGGGCCGTTTCACATCTTCCGGATACTCAATCCGGGAGTGGAAAATCCCCATGACCGTTTCCTTTAATGTCTTGGCGATAATATCCAGTTCCTTCATCGTTAAATCGCAATCGTTAAACTGGTGATCATCCAAGCGTCCTTTGATGATCTTCTCGATCATCGATTCCACCTGTTCCACCGTCGGTTTGCGCAACGATCGGACTGCTGCTTCCACGCTATCGGCTATGCCGACAATCGCAGATTCTTTGGATTGAGCCTTCGGTCCCGGATACCGGAAATCATCTTCTGTAAAATCGGGTTCTACCCCTTGCTCTTCCGCTTGTCGCACCGCTTTATGATAAAAATAATGTAAGAATGTTGTACCATGATGCTGCTCCGCAATATCCCGAATCGGTTTGGGCAGCTTGTACTCCTTAAGCATTTCCACACCATCTCTTGCATGGGCAACGATGATGGATTTGCTCAGTTTGGGTTCTATAGAATCATGAGGATTCTCCATATTGTTCTGGTTCTCAATGAAATAGATCGGCCGCTTGGTTTTCCCGATATCATGATAATAAGAGCCAACGCGGCACAGTAAACCATTGGCGCCTATTGCTTCAGCTGCAGCTTCTGACAAGTTTCCAACCATTACACTGTGATGGTAAGTGCCTGGCGTTTCCGTAAGCAGCTTGCGCAGCAATGGATGGTTCGGATTTGACAATTCTACAAGCTTTAGCGCTGAGAGGATACCGAAAGTTACTTCAAAGAAAGGCATTAAGCCGATCACCAGTATCGCCGTCAATAGACCGCCTGCAATGGCGAAGCCGATTGAATACAAGGTTTCTGAAGTCGTCCATGTATCGTTGTTGACCAGCAGCATGATGAATACAATCAGCGCACCAAAGAGTGAGGACATAATGCCCCCCTTCAGCATGGTAGAGCGCTGGCTTGCACGGTGGATTGAGAAGATCGCCACACATGAAGTTACAGCTGCATATAACCCGAAATGAAAATCAAACACTTCCCCTTGCACATTCAATATCACACTCGCCAGAATGCTGAAAATGATGACGCTGAAATAGGCCAGCGAGGTTTCCAGCAGCAGGGTAACCAGTATCGCTCCAATCGCCACAGGCGCAAGATAACCTACGTAGATTTGGGAATCACTCTGCAGGAACGCCGTCAAATGCATAGTCACCAGTGTAATAAAATATACCAGAACAAGCATTAACAGCTGTGCGTTGTTATATTTAAATTTGCCGGGTTCAGATTGCCGAATGAAGGTGAGTATGCCCAGAGACAGTAAGATGGACAGAAGCAGTACCCCCAGCTCCGGCCAATAATTAATGTCATCTTTCAGCAAACCATTCTTCCCGAGCAGCTCGTAAAGTTCCGGAGTGATGAGCTGGCCCTTCGCAACAAGGATATCTCCTTGCTTAATAAAGACGGTCGGGGTGTTCTCCCGAGCCTCAACCTTCGCTTCCTTCGTAGCGACTTCATCGTAGAACTTATTGGCTGTAATCGTTAAGCTCGCCAATTCCTGAACGACTTCCCTTGCCGTCCGGTCATTCAAAGAACTCGTATTAACTCTTTCAGCAACGCGAGCTCGTGCCGTGTCCGCATCCACAATTTCATTCAACATCAATCTGGATACAATTTCGCGTGCTACGGACTTCATCTGAATGATATCCTCGGAATTCAATCTCGGCAGCTTGATGTAAGTTTCTTCCGGTATCCGATAGGTTTGTTCGTTGATCACGCGCTGCATTTCCTGAAGCAGCTCTTTGGAATAGGCTTCATTCGTGCTGTTCGCCGACACAAAGTTCTGTACGAATTCTTTAGCCATTCTCGGAATTTCTCTCCGGTAGATTTCTACTTTTTCAGCAGAACTGACATCCATATCCTGATTCAAACGCTCTATGCGGTCGAGTATTTGAATGACCAAGACATCATTGCGCAGCAGGGGAACATGAGGGTAGATCGGCTGAACAGCCTCCGCCCTTTCCTCTTGTGCCTTCAGGGTTGCCTTGCTGTCCTCAATCTGCACAGGCGCAACGATATTCTTTTCACTTTTGGTATTCACTTGTATGTCGTAGCGCTCCGGTAATAACTTGGATGCTAGACTGATATAAAAGAGTAAAGCTAGCAGCAAAAACAGAATATAGCGTGTTGCCACGCTATATTTCCATCCGCTGTTTTTACCCCATATGGACTTGTCCGTCGATGGTTCTTTGGAGGCCATTGCGACAATCCCCTTTAATCTTGGTTTTCTGCTGCTTTATCATATGCGACGATGATTTTTTGTACTAAAGAGTGCCGTACAACATCCTGTTCCGCAAAATAGACGAATCCCACTTCTTCAATCTCGCTTAATATCTTCTTAGCTTCAATAAGTCCTGATTTCTTGCCTCGCGGCAGGTCAATCTGGGTTACGTCCCCGGTAATGACCATCTTCGAACCGAAGCCAAGCCGGGTTAAGAACATCTTCATCTGTTCAGGTGTAGTATTCTGTGCTTCATCCAGAATAATGAATGAATCATCCAGTGTACGTCCACGCATGTATGCAAGAGGCGCTATTTCGATTAAACCACGTTCAAGCGCTTTCGCAGTCTGATCCGGACCCATAACATCATACAACGCATCGTAGAGCGGTCTTAGATATGGATCAACCTTCTCTTGCAGATCTCCAGGCAGAAAGCCCAGACTCTCTCCTGCCTCAACTGCAGGCCTTGTGAGTATAATCCGTTTGACAGCCCCTTCCTTGAGGGCAGCAACAGCCAGGACGACCGCCAAATAGGTCTTCCCTGTTCCGGCAGGACCGATGCCGAAGACAATGTCCCGTTTCTTGATCGTGGTCACGTAGTGCTTTTGACCAATGGTTTTTACACGGATAGGCTTACCCTTGAAGGTAGTCGTAATTTCGCCTTTGTATAGATCGAGCAGCTGATCGGCTCTCAGGTCCTTGGCGAGTTCCACAGCATAAAGAATATCACGCTCGGTCAAAATGTAGCCGTTACGTACAAGCTGGAGCAGAACTTCAAACAGCTGCCCGAGACTCTCTACATTCCGATGCTGTCCCCGAATCGTGATAACCGCTTCCCGTGAAACAATCGTAGCAGGAATTTCTTTTTCGATTAATTTAAGGAATGTATCTTGTGGTCCGAATAACGCCAGACCTTCTGATGCGCTTTGAAGTAAAATTTGAATGCTGGTCGTTTGCTGTGACAAATAGCCTCATTCTCCTTGATCATATACTATGGGAAGTTCTTTCGCGATGGTCTCTTCCACCTCGAAAAGCACTTTCATATAAACTTTACCATTCTCTCTCTTATCATGCAAAATTTTTTGGCTTATGAATTTAGAATTCGCTCCATATTTCGCCAAAATATCGCGGCGTGCCCCCTCGATTCCTTCCTTTTTGGCTTCTTCCTCGGTAATCGATCGCTGTACCTCGGTGACCTCCATTATTTTTTCGGTCATCCAGCCAAGAGGCAGGCTACGGGACCTCCAGGTAAGGGGATCATAAAAGGTCAAGGTCTCCTGCTGCGAGAACGGTATCTTTCCATAGCCCCATAACTGAACGGCCCGGTCGCCAAATACGACGTAAGAACGCTTCTTTCCTTCCCCTGTATAAACCTTATGCGTTGTGACCAAGGGAATCTCGATATCGTATTCATGCCACACCAAGCCTTTCACTTCACCTTTGGCTACAATGCGCTCTGAGTTTTCCTCATCCCCAAGAACGCCGGAGATCAGTATATCGCCCTTCTTCACCCGGCTATTGATTGCAACTTTAGGGACGCCCTTCTCCGCATATATATAGGTGATGACAGCATCCCGTGTACTGATTAGATGCCTAGGATTCTGAAGCGGCGGTTTCTCCGGCATGGAAGCCTCCACAATCTGTATACGTATGCGTGTCCCATTGCGTTCCACTCCTACCCAGGAAGCTCCCGGAAGACGTGCGGTTATATTTCCTGACAGCTTGTCCATCGATTGCAGCTTGAATATCCATTGAAACGGGTATAATCCTTCCTGTTTAGCTGCATCTAGTACATCTTCCGAAGCTATGGTTGCATTTCCTTCGACTTCTACATTCCATACCATGGAGGAGAGAGCCAGCAATATGGCAAAAAACATAACGACGCCGATCACAAACGCTTTACGCTTTAATAGTCGGCGAGCCCTGAAAGGATACCCGTTCCGCTCCTTGATGCGTGTTCGGCAGCCTGTCCGCTTTAACAGAGGGCGGAGTCTTCTGAAATCCTTCAGCAGCAGCTTAAGCTCTGCTGAATGCGCCCCTGTTGGTGTAACGTCCCAAACCGGAATGCCCGCCTTCGCCAACGAATTGATGAATGCTTCTACATGCTCACCGCGAACAGTAAGCGTTAAATATCCCCGAAGGTGAATCATCGTCGGAATCTTCACGGTTTCTCCCCCATTCCTATGTATTGGATATGATGAATGGTGCCAATGATGGTCACTTCATGACTTTGAATAGCCTGAATCGCGAGTCCGGTCCCTGAAATCTCCAAAGAACCCTCGCTTAAAGACAACACGAGACGTTCCCCGGAAAAATGCCGTACTCCGCGATGATTTTCGATATGCAGCTCTTTATTGCCAACCAGGGTCAACCGCGGTAGATCAAATAACAGGTCCTGTGGCAAATCAAGCACTTCTTGAGTCCATTTCTGCAGCTTGCGGCTGATGCGGGACATATGAAGACGCTCCCCCTTCCTGTACTGTACACCTTATGCCCCGGAAAGCATTTTTATGAAATCAAAAGTAAAAAGACCGCCCCGTCAAAAACTGACGAGGCGGTCTCCCGCTCATGTAACTATATGAAATTTCCACTTATCCCCTATAAGAACAAAAGGCAACTTGTTTGGCGTCGTTAAGACTCCTACGATTTATCGACGGGGATTCATGGGGCGCTTGGCTCGCGGAGGCCCCAGGATTTCAGTCCATACAATTCCATTTCGAGCTTGTTCAGCAAATACCGACAGCTCATTATTCCGCCGCTCATGCTCTTCCTCATGGATTTCAACAACGGTTTCAGGTAACGCAATGGTCATTCTGTCCAGCTCTGAATGAATTCTGTCCAGATCCGACTGCATCATCTGCACCCGATGATCCATGCCGTCAGGTTGATGCTTCATATCTTGTTCACGCCTCATACGATCTATCTCTTGATGCTCCAGAGAGTATCCGTTCCCACTCTCAGCCTCTTCTTCATTCATCCTGTCCACCCGTGTACTTTCCTGAACAGGCGCAGGACGAGATACTCGTGGGGATTGTACCCGTCTTGCTTCAGGTCTTTGCGACCCGCGCTGCCCCTGATGTCCTTGATCCGGTCTTGCAGGACGTTCTCCTTCGCCACCGAAGGATGGCATCCGCGGGTTCCCTTCCTCAGGGTTTTTGCCGCGCTTTGCAAGGGCGGAGATGATGAAGAAGCCTATAATAGCTACAATGTGTAAATTATTCAATATCCAGCTCACTATAGGCTCACCTCACTTCATGGTTACTTGGTTTTGTTATCCCCTGAGCTATCATTATTGTCACCCATTTTACCGAAGGAGCCTCTCATTTGCGTGTCGGCTTCAATGTTCTTCAGGTTCATATAATCCATCACACCGAGCTGACCGCTGCGCAGCGCTTCAGCCATAGCGAGCGGAACTTGGGATTCGGATTCCACCACGCGAGCTCTCATCTCGACAACGAGTGCCTTCATCTCTTGCTCTTGGGCTACCGCCATCGCGCGGCGTTCTTCCGCCTTCGCCTGGGCAATCCGCTTATCGGCTTCCGCCTGTTCGGTCTGCAAGTATGCACCGATGTTCTTGCCTACATCCACGTCTGCGATATCAATGGACAGAATCTCGAATGCAGTACCAGCATCCAGCCCCTTGGACAACACCGTTCTGGAAATCGAATCCGGGTTCTCCAATACATCTTTATGAGAATTACTCGAACCGACAGTTGTAACAATCCCTTCACCAACGCGGGCAATGATCGTTTCTTCTCCAGCACCCCCGACCAAGCGGTCAATGTTGGCACGTACAGTTACACGAGCTTTAACTTTTACTTCAATACCGTCTTTAGCAACTGCGGCAACAGTCGGTGTCTCAATGACACGCGGGTTAACACTCATCTGAACAGCCTGCAGAACATCGCGTCCCGCAAGGTCAATCGCGGCAGCACGCTCAAATTCAAGCGGAATATTCGCACGTTGAGCTGCAATCAAGGCGTTAACCACCCGGTCTACGTTACCCCCTGCCAGATAGTGACTCTCCAATTGGTTAATGTTTAATCCCAATCCTGCTTTTGTTGCCTTAATGAGCGGATTTACAATCCGGCTTGGCGTTACGCGCCGCAGGCGCATAGCTACAAGCGTAATGATTCCAATGCGCACGCCGGAAGCGAGCGCCGAAATCCAGAGCATTAACGGGAAGAAACTGAAAAACACACTGAGCACGATGATCGCGACAACCCCGATCAGAAGTATCGTTATCAAAGATCCATCCAAATCCATTTACACTTCACCCTCCATGATTGTTATTTACTAGCATACCTCGAACGCTAAAACATCAGTCCTATTCATACTACACAATTCCGTGGGGATGTTCACCCTTTTTCTTCCTCTACTACAATTCTCGTCCCATCTGTCTTGATAATGCGGACTTGACGGCCGGCTTCAATGAACCCTCCAAGTGTAACGACATCAAGCCGTCGTCCCTCAAGCTCCATCGTGCCAGCTGGCCGGAGCGCTGTAAGGGAAGTTCCGATTAAACCGATTAACACATCGCGGTCTTCATTCGGAATATATCCCTGCTCCTTCGACAGGCTGTCGCTAAGTATAAATTTGCGCCATACCCCTCGCTCTTTGAATACGAGAGCAACCACGATAACCGCCACAAGAGCGCAGGCCGCTGCTATACCAAGAGACAGAGCAACATGAGATGTACTGTACGCCGCCATGACCACACCTGCAATCAAACTGACGGAGCCGATAATACCCAAGATGCCAAAGCTTGGTACGAATAGCTCCATGGCCAGCATCACAATGCCGATCACAAACAGCAGCCAGGTTTCCCAACCAGCAAATCCGGCTACCTGGTTACCGAAGAAATACAGTACAAATGCAGTTACGCCCAGGATTCCAGGTACTCCAAAACCGGGAACAATCAACTCGATAATAACACCGGCAATACCGATGAACAGCAGAATAGCCATAACACTACGATTCGTTAAAAAGGTAGCCAGCTTTTCCGAAAACGTTGGTTCCATCCGAAATACATCCTGCGTTGAATAGTCCATCCAAGCAATGACCTCTTCGGTGCTGTTGGCAATGGTATCCGCATAACCGGTCTTAAGGGCTTCATCATTCGTTAATGAAATAATATCACCCGCTTGCTTCGTCAATCCGATTTCCGGCACCTCGATCTTTAGATTAAGATCGGCCATGCCCTTGGCAATCTCGGGATTGCGCCCTGAAGCTTCAGCAGCACTGGCCATGCTCGTTTTCCACCAGGAGACCAACTTGGCATCCTCAACCGGATTCCCACTCGCGTCCACCATATAGGCAGCACCAATCATGCTGCCATTTGCCATGGCAATCTTGTCGGCATTGAGCGCGATATAACTACCGGCCGATGCTGCATCGCCCGTGATGTATGCTACGGTCGGAATCTTGCTGTCTCTCATCATGGTCGCAATTTTACCAGCCTGCTCGACAAGACCGCCAGGTGTGTCAATCTCAAGCACAATAAGACCCGCCGACATCTTCTCCGCTTCCTTGAAACCGCGTTCCATAAAGCTGGCTAATCCGCGTTCAATCGGCTGCTTGACCGGAATTACATATACAGCCCCATTGTTTGCCGCGGCTGCTGAATTCATGGGAAACACATACAGCCCAAACGATATGAACAGCATGACCAAGGCCGCTGCACAGGTCAGTAATTTACGTATTCCCATCTGTTTCGTCATTTTTCCCCCTCCTTTTCGAGTAATGTAGTCAATGTTATCCTAATACTTCGACAAACTAGGTTCATTGACCTGCCTATACCACTAACATATGTATATACTTGGCCTCATATGGTAGTTATTACGAATCAGAAGCCATTTCGTTTCAAAAAGTATGCTGGATTTAAATTCCATGAACATGGCCACACATAAAGAAAAAACACCCCTTGATTACAAGGGATGTTTCACTTATGTTGTTACAGAAATTGTTGAACAACTTGATTAACAAGCTTTCCATCTGCACGCCCTTTAACTTTCGGCATGAGAGCGCTCATAACTTTACCCATCTCGGCTTTTGAAGAAGCACCGGTTTCCTGGATGGTCTGCTGTACAATGACTTTAATTTCTTCTTCAGTAAGCTGTTCCGGGAGGTAGGCGCTAAGGAGCTCAATTTCTGCTTTTGCATCGGCGGCAAGATCGTCGCGTCCCGCTTTTTCAAATTCTTGGAGGGCATCTTTGCGCTGTTTGATTTCACGACTAAAAATATCAAGCACTTCGTTGTCATCCAAACTTCGTTTCAAATCTATTTCAAGATTTTTAATCGTCGAACGAACCATTCGAATCGTTGAGAGTTTGAACTTGTCCTTACTCCTCATCGCTTGCTTCATATCTTCG
This sequence comes from Paenibacillus solani, assembly GCF_001277345.1. GTDB lineage: Bacteria > Bacillota > Bacilli > Paenibacillales > Paenibacillaceae > Paenibacillus_AQ > Paenibacillus_AQ solani. Next base: position 894,314 of record NZ_LIUT01000001.1, on the reverse strand, counting down.
TTCAATCGTTCGCTAAGATTCATGCTAGTTCAGTTCCTCCTAAAACTTTCTCTTACGAGCAGCCTCGGACTTTTTCTTGCGCTTTACGCTTGGCTTTTCATAATGCTTGCGTTTCTTCACTTCAGCCAATACGCCATCTTTAGCAATGGAACGCTTGAAGCGACGAAGTGCAGCATCAATTGTCTCGTTTTTGCGAACTTTAGTTTCAGACACCAGTTTTCCCTCCCTCCGACCAGACCGTCCAAGAGCATAACACGGTTCATCAAACTTCATTATAGGGCAAACAGAAATATCGTGTCAACCTTGGGCGCGCTATTTTACGATACTCTCAATAATTGGAACTACCCCGAAGCGCTCATATGCTGCGGGGTTGTTATCGTTCTTTTTATGAAAAAAGTTTATGTATGAGCTGGCGAAATGCCGGTTAATGCGCCAAGACGGCGACCGCCCATCAGATGATAGTGCAGATGGAATACCGTTTGTTCCCCATCGGGTCCGCAATTATTAATTAATCGGTAACCGCTATCTGCGATGCCCAGCTTCGCTGCAGCTTCTTTAGCCGCCTTGTGCATCTCGCCAATCAGCAGCAAATCTTCATCCTGAATATCATTCATGGATTCGATATGCTTTTTGGGAATAATTAAGATATGAACCGGTGCTTCAGGATTAATGTTTTGAAATACAAGCACCTTATCGTTCTCCAGTATCTTCGTTGATGGAAGCTCACCCTTTACAATTTTACAAAAAATACAATCCATTCCCGGTTGCCCCTTTCATTCGTTTAGATCGTCTTTATCATATAAGAAAATGAACAGAGCGTCCAATGGATGGCTTCTTCTGGCAACAAAAAAAGAGAAGCACCCCTGGAACGCAGTTGTCCAGTAAGGAGGCGCTTTATCACGAGGACAAGGGAAAAGATGGGAATCCCTCATGATCAAGCGCCTGCCCGGTGCTTCTTTCAAATGTCGGCTTAGCTGTACTATAACAGCGCCTTGTTACTGTTTCAGTGATGCAAATCACACCACCTGATCTCATCTGGCTACATGGATTCTACTTCCAGCTGAGAGCCGGCTCCTGCCTCCTCCGCTGGCCGCACAATCAGCTTGCGCGGCAGACGCGAACGAAGCTCAGGCACGTGACTGATGATGCCGACGGTAAGCTTATCGTTATGGAGCCGTTCCAGTGCGGTAATAACCGTCTCCAGCAGCTCCGGATCCAGTGTGCCAAAACCTTCGTCAAGGAAAAAGAATTGCAGCGGGTATTGCCCCCGCAGCTGAATTTGTGCCGAGAGCGCCAAAGCTAAAGCCAATGAGGTCAAGAAGGTCTCACCACCAGAGAGTGTAGATACCGGACGACGGACGCCGCCATTGGCATCGTCCCGGATGACAAATCCGCCACCGGAATCCACCTCAAGCGAGTAACGCTGCTTAGTCAGGTAACGCAGACGCTGGGAAGCCGACTGGCTCACCTGCATCAGCTGTTCCTCCGCAATATATTCCACAAAGGCGTTACCGCGCAGGCAGGACTGTAATTTGGACAAGCGCTCGCTCTCCCGTTGAAGAGTAAATCGCCGCTCCTCCAATTCCATAAACCGGATATGACGTTTACGAAGGTCTTCCAAATCCCGCTCAGCGCGCGCTCTTGCCTGCAGAGCCTCCTCATCGGCTAAGCGAACCGCCTGCAGCCTCGCTGAAGAGCGATTCCAATCCTCTTCCTGATAAGGGTGGGTGCCAAGCTTCTCTTCGACGTCACGGAGTCTCAGCGTCCATTCCCGTTGCCCTTCCCGATGCTTCTCCACCAGCCGGACGCATCGTTCGCTTTCTGCTGGGGTTAAACAAGCTTCCATGACGGCATTCTCCGAAGCAAAAGGCGAATCTGCTAACTGACTCTCCCAAGCCAGCTTAGCTGCTTGATGCTGCTCCTGTGAAGTTCTTTCAGCCTGTTCGGCAAGCGCTGCCTCCTTGGCTGCACGCTGTGCCGCCTCCTCAGCCTGTCTGCAGTGGATCCTGGCTTGTTCAGCGGACTCCTTCAGCTCCGCCATTTTGGCCCGGCACTCGGCCAGCAATTCCTCTGCCGGCCGGTCACCAATCCAAGCTTGGAGACGCTCTTCCTTATCCTTCATTCCATCCGCTTTCCCTTCACGTTGGGCATCCCATTGAATCAGCTGCTTCTCCAGCTCATTAAGCCGCTGTTCCAAGCGCTGGACGGCCTGCTTCTTCTCTTCGATAAATGGAACGCTGCGTTCAAGCCCTTCCTTTATCGACTCAGACTCCGCATCCTTCTCCTGCATTTGCTGAAAGCGAACGGCTGCCTCCTCCAACAGGAATTCAGGCTTGCCCTCCTGCCAGGAATTCAGTATGTCTGCTGCTTCCGCTTCCAGACCGGCAAGCTGATTCCGTAGCTGGTTTTGCTGCAATTGACTATTTTCAAGCGAAGCCTTCTGTTTCATCATCTCTTGCTGACAAATAAGGAGGCTCTGCTGGGAATTGGAAGCTTCCTTGCGGCAATGAGCCAACGCAGCTGCCTGAGATTCGGCCGCTTTCATCAGCCATGAAGTATCCGATGCAAGCTTGTCCACATCTTCCAGATGATATTCGGCGGTAACGGTGGATATAGCCGCCTCCTGCCATCCCTGTTCCTGTACTCGCTCGTCCGTGTTAATGTCAAGCTGCTCGTCCCCGGCATACGGTTCCATTTGCGAACGCAATTGACCTACTAGCGCTTCTGCTTCCGTATGCTGCCCCCGCAAGGTTAATCTGGCCTCCTGGATTTGATGCGTGAACTGTACCAGCCGATCCATCTGATCATCCAAGGTCTTCGTGGACTGACCGGACCCAGCCGCCGGAAGAGGATGATGTTCACTACCACATACAGGACAAGGCTCACCTTCCCGGAGTTCAGCAGCCAGCGAGAGGGATAATGCATGGAGCTGTTTCTCACGAAGCGATTGGTTCATCAGCTCCTGCAGCCTGGCGGACGCTGCTGCAATTCGATCAGCAAATGCCAAAGCATCCGCTACATCTAGCTGTAAGCGACCCGCTTGCGAAGAGAGCTGTATGTACTGCCGCCGCAATTCCTCTTCCTGCTTCCGGTAATGGCCCAGTTTGTCTTTCTGCTCCTTCACCCGGATCACTTGCGACTGCTCCTCGGACTCCACCTTATGCTTTTGCTTTCGGTTAGCCTCCAGTGCCTGCACCTTCTGCATTGCCATATGAAGCGTCTGACGTTCACTTGAACGAACCTCAAGTCCCTTCAGCTTATTCTGCAATTCCTCCTGCCGCTTGCGCCCGCGTTCGAGCAGTTCTTGCTCCTTCTGCAGCTGTACAGTTACCCCTTCAAGTTCTTTTCGCGCTTCCACCCGCTGCATATCCAGCCGGGCCAGCTCTTCACGTAATACGTCACGATCCCTCTGCAGTACAACCGCTTGCTCCAACTGCTGCTCTCGCAGCACCAGCTTGGGTTCCTCTGCGCGAAGAGCTGCCTGGGCAGCTTCGTCTGCCTTGTACGCAAGCTCCGCCGCCTTCTGAGCGGATGCAGCTTGCTCCGTAAGATCTTCGGCTGTGCGGCGCCGAAGGTCCCAGGCCTTGCCGGATTCCCGCCATGCTTCAAGCGCTGGAAGAACAGCCGCTGCAGCCCCAGTCAGTTCAAGCTGGCGTTCCAGCTGCTTCATCTCTTCCTCATGAAGGGCAAGCTCATCCAACTTCCCCTGGAGCCGCCGTTTTTCCAAATCCAGCTCCCGGATCTTCCCCAAAGCTTCATGCGCTTCCATGGCAGTCTGCAGTTGATCCCGGGAGGACGCCGCATGTTTCTTGGCTTCTTCAAGTGCTCTGGTCGCTTCATCCAAAGCTTCTACCCCTGCATGACCCAATCCCTGCTGTTCAGCTTCAACGGATTTAAGTGAACTATCCGTATCCTTGACTCGGCGGCTGAGCTTGATCGCAAGCTGGTCGCCATAGCGCTCGAGATGAAACAGCCGCTGCAGCATCTGCCGGCGTTCACTCCCCTTTAGCGAGAGAAATTCAGCAAACTTGCCTTGAGGGAGAACAACGGCACGGGTAAAGTCATCCATCTTCAATCCAATTTTCTCTTCAACACAGCGGGTAACGTCAGCCAGCTTATCCGCCATGACTTGATCCCCTTCGGGTGTAACCTGAATAAATCGGCTGATGGTATTGCTGACTGAAAGCTCATTGACCCTTTTGAATTTGCGTTCTACCCGGTATCGCTCCTGACCTGCAGCGGAGGACAGATCAAACGTGAAGGAGACGGACAAACTGTCCTCTGAATGATTCATGATCCCCTGGGTCCCGTTAACTGCCCGCTCCACTTTTCCGTACATGGCCAGGGTAATGGCATCCAACAATGTAGATTTACCGCTCCCCGTTGGGCCGAATATACCAAAGAGTCCTGTTTCACACAGCGTTTCAAAATCAATCTCCTGCGATCTGCGGTAGCTCTGAAGGCCGGATAATTTCAACAAAATCGGTTTCATCTAAGAGGTCACCTCCGTCCCGTCAGATTCCTCTTCCTCTATAAGCTCCAGAAATAAATCGACCAGATGGTCTTCCGGCTCCGCGCCACCCGTTTGCCGCTGATAAAACTTCCGGAACAGATCCGGCAAAGGCAGCCGGGAACGCTCGCTCTCAAGCTCCAGCGCCGCCATCTCCGGATATACCGGCCGGATGTGGATAATGCCTTCCCTGCTCTTGCGCAGCCGCTGGATATCAGCAAGCCCCATCGCTTCTGTCAGGGTCACTTCAAGATCTATAAAAGCATCAGGATCTCGCTGCTCATCAAGCCAGCGGTACACTTCTTCCAAGCCGCCTTTAGCCTTCCAGCGTACAAGCGGGCGGCCGCAGCTGAGAAACAGCTCCTCGATCTCGGGCACCCCGCCTGGCGACACGTCAACCATAGTCACGGATTTGGCTTGTCCCGCCTCCGAGAAACTGTAGGCCAGCGGGGAACCGCTGTAACGGATTATCCCTTCTCCTTTTACAGCCTGGGAGCGATGCAGGTGACCAAGCGCTGTGTAGGATGCACCGACAGAGAGTGCCGACGGATCGACCGTATAGGCTCCCCCAACCTGAATTGGACGCTCGGATTCACTCTCAACGCCGCCAAGAACATAGATATGGCTCATCGCTAAGTTGACCGTCTGCGGGGTAAATTCCCTTGCCATCATCTTCATTAGTTTTCCGACTCTTTCACTATAAGCACGGCGGAGTTGATCCTCATCTCCGTCAACCGCGAGCAGCTCGTTAAGCCTGGCCTCAGATGGATAGGGAAGGGCTGCAATCTTGGCCGTTTCTCCGGTGCGTGCAGCAGTGACTGTCACCGCTTCAGCGATCGGAGTCCCGATCAGCGTTATGCCTCGGGTGGCAACAAGCGGTGTAACCGAGGCTACCCGCTCCGGCTGATCATGATTACCAGCTATGACCACCATAGGGCGGCCTCCCTCTGTAAGTCTAGCAGCTGCATCGTAGAATAGCTGCTCCGCTACAGCAGGCGGATTGACGGAATCATACACATCGCCTGCCATAAGGATGAGGTCTGCCTGCTGATCATCTGCCAGCCTGACCAGCTCATCCAGAAAGCGTTCCTGTTCTGCGATCCGGCTGCGGCCTTCGAGTGTACGCCCCAGATGCCAGTCGCCCGTATGCAAAATACGCATCGCTAATCACCTCTCTTGCTTCAAACTTTTAATAAATATATGAATGGTTATAATTGAACGGCTTGTCCTCCATCAAAAAAGAACAGCCATTTTTCATGCACCGGCTCGCCTAAAATATCCTCCAATGCTTTTGCGTACAGATCGAGCTGGAAACGATACTGCTCCGTTAAGGCGGTAACACCGCCGCGGTGCTCCAGCACGCGGTCTGTCTTATAATCAAGAAGCACAAGCCTACCCTCAAGTCTGAACAAGCAGTCCACCACCCCTTGGATTAGCACTGTTTCATCCTGAAGCAGCTGCATATCCGGTTTGTCCTCATCTGCTGGGTCTGAGATTTCATCCATGAAGGCGAGTCCATGATAGGCTTCACTAGCAGGGAGTGCGTAAGAAAATGGCATCTCGCGCCAAATATCTTCAGACGCCAAGAGGTTTTTCCCTATCACGCTGTCAAAAAGGCTGCTAATTTCCACCGGCTCCACAGCGGATGCCTGCTCGGTGGTTATGATTTCTTTCTCTAGAAGGTAGCGGATGGTTTCTTCGATCTCAGGTAGCGGCTCTGCTGCTCCCTGAGATCGTTGAAGAGGTACATGCTGCATAATCGTGTGATAGACCGTTCCTCGCTCTGCAGGCGTCAGCTTCGTCGATTCCATAAATTTTGGCCTGCGCAGGTTCAGCGTGAAAGAAGATCCCGCTCCCATACGTTCCTTGCTCTGTTGTTTCACAGCCTGTTCCTCCAGTAAATCCAGAGAAGGGCTGTCCTGTAATGCCAGCAGCTTCTTCATCTCCGTAACCGATGTCTTGGCCGATATTCGGCTAACCGCCTCATAGGGATAGCTCCAAGATAAACGCTGATGTATGTTTGCTCGCAAACCATCTGACAGTGCTTCTTCCGTATGGTTTTCGGATTTCACAGCAACAGGCTCAAGCTTACGGAGGGCATCCAGTATATGCTTCCGATCATCACTTTCCGCCTGATCATGATCCAAATGATCTCCCATGCCCTGCGCCAAAGAGTCTGGAGTTTCCACTGAAAGAATCCATTCCGTTTGGTCATCCCGTAACACGCGTGAATTTGACTGACCGGTTAGACCCGCCTTTTCTCGAAGTGCTTCTGCGGATGAATGTCGTATCAGGGCGGGACCGATCCAGTCCAGATAACTCCGTCCCCGGGCCAGAATGTAGTCCGGCAGAAGAAGCTCCGGGTACACATCAGCTTGTGCCCATGCAGACACCTTCTTCGGTAAATCCTTCACCGTACCGACTAGAACCATCTTCTCTTTAGGCCGTGTCAGCGCAACGTATAAGACCCGCATCTCCTCAGCCAACAGCTCTAGCTGCGATCTGCGCCGAATCGCCAGATTGGGCAGCGTGGGATAGCTTACACGCATGTCTTCATCCACGAACTTCGGTCCAAAACCCAGTTCCTTATGCATCAGGAAAGGGGAGTTTAAATCCTGTTGATTGAAGTTCTTCGATAACCCTGCTACGAATACAACCGGAAACTCCAATCCCTTACTCTTATGGATAGTCATTAGTCGTACAGCGTTGCCCTGGCTTTCCACACCGCCCGCGGCGCCCAGATCTCCTCCGCGCTCCCGAAGCCGTGAAATAAAGGTCAGAAAACGGAACAACCCTCTGGAGGCAGTATCCTGTTCATACTGCACCGCCCGGTCATACAAAGCCGTCAGATTGCCTTGGCGCTGCTTGCCGCCCGGCAAACCGCCAACCCAATCCAAGTAACCCGTTTCACTGTATATTTGCCAGATCAGATCACTAAGGCTCCCCTGGCGTGCTTCCTGCCGCCAGCGCTGCAGCCGATCCATAAACAATCCAAGTTTATATCCCAGCTCCGCTGATATTTCAATGGTCTGTCGCTCTTCCGATAACGCCGCATCAGGTACCTGACTGCCTGCAACCAGCTCATGACTTGCGGCCGCTTCAGCCAAACCTGACAGTTCGGCACCCGGCCTCCATCTTCCGTCGACGAATTCGATAGAATGTGCTGTATTCATAACAGATGTCTTGGCACTTAACGACACCGCTGCCTTAAGCGCATCATAATAAGTCCCTTTGGCGCACAGACGCACCTGAGCCATCTCTTCTTCCGATAATCCAAGTATCGGTGAGCGTAAGACGGAAGCCAAAGGTATGTCCTGCAGGGGATTATCAATCACTTGAAGCAGCGATAAGACGATTTCGACTTCAGTCGCCTGGAAATATCCTTTGTTCTGCTCGCCGAATGCCGGGATTCCTGCTTGCCGCAGCTCCTCAATGATCAGCGGTGCCCATACCATAGCAGAACGCAGCAAAATGACCATATCTCCATAACCTGCAGGCCGCATCGATTTCAATCCCTTGTCGTAAATCATGAGCGGCTTCCCGCTTTCGCCGGTCATTTCCCGGATTCGGCGGGCAATGGCACGCGCCTCCAGCTGGGCGGTTTCCATTTCGAGTACCTCCGACTCGAGAGGAGCCCCTTCTTCTTGAGCAGCCGATTCATCAGAAGATTCTTCTGGCCCTTTTCCGAGACGGTCAATCAGCAGTAATTCAGGTGTGTAGGGATTAGCCTCTTCCCCCACCTCCTGTTCCGGAAAGGTAGCACCGCATACAAGCTCTGCCCGCGCATCATAAGCGATCTCGGCTACGGACTCATTCATGATCTGCCGGAACAGCAAATTGACGGCGTTCACCACTTCCATTCGGCTGCGGAAATTTCGCGCCAGATCGATTCGGATACCTCGTTGGGGGGACACTTCATCTGAAGAAAACGTCTTGTATTTGTCAAGAAACAGTCCAGGCTCTGCCAGACGGAACCTGTAAATGCTCTGCTTCACGTCACCAACCATAAACCGGTTTCCCGGCATATCTCTTGCAATCAGTCGTACAATGTCCTCCTGTACGCTGTTCGTATCCTGATATTCGTCAAGCAGCACTTCATCAAACTGCTCGCGGTATTCCATCGCCGCATCAGAAGGCATCGTATGGCCCGGGACAGAATCGGGATGGCGGAGAATTTGCAGGCAGTAATGCTCAAGGTCATTAAAGTCAACCATCCCTTTAGCCGCCTTGGCTTCCCGGTATCGCTCGCCAAAAGCGATAACCGTCTCAGACAGCTCCATCATTAGCGGCGCTGCTGTGTGAAGTTCCTGCAGAAATTCCGCTGCCGGACGACCGAACAATGCGCTCTTCAGCTCGTTGACGGTTTTCTTCACATTGTCCCGCAGCTCTTTCACCTGCTCTTGAAGCTCCGGCAGCACGTCATCCTTCCGGACGGATTTGAGTTTGCCAAAGGACGCATCACGGAATAACCCGTACAGCGATTCCCATGGCGAAACATCGATCGATTCAAGCAGGGAAACCACAAGTTGCAGGTCCTCTTCCAGAGTGTCCACATACGGCGCAGGCCCTCCCGGCTGCATGGCAATCGCCCTAGCTTGCTGGAGCAAGCCGGCCGCTCCATTCAAAGCCAATCGTGCATCAGCTAAAATGCTCTGGACCCATGGCGTTTGTCCAAGCGCCTCGGTATCTTGCACCTGGAAGCCGGCAGCCGTCTCCCTAAGCCAGTGTGCCGGCCACGAGTGACTCCGGGAGAAATCATAGAGACGCTGCACAAGACGGTATAGCGCATCGTCTGTTCGCTCGCCGCTGAACCAGTCCGCCAAACGAAGAAAGAGACTCTTCTGATTTCCCTCGGCCTCGCCGTACTTCTCTTCAAACAGCTCCTCCAATATATCTTGCCGCATCAGATCGGCCTCATGTTCATTGAGGATCCGGAATCCCGGATCCAGGGGAATTAATTGGTAATAACGCCGAATGACCTCCATGCAAAAGGAGTGCAGCGTCGTAATTGATGCCCTGCCGAGCAGAGCCAGCTGACGGCGGATATGCTCATTGTCCGGATCACGGTCCAGCTCACGCTCAAGCGCTTCCCGGATTCGTCCCCGCATTTCAGCAGCGGCGGCTTTTGTAAAAGTAGCCACGAGAAGCCGGTCTACGCTGAAGCCCGCAGAAACGTCTAGTATTTTGCGTATAATCCGTTCAACAAGCACAGCCGTTTTCCCAGACCCTGCTGCCGCCGCAACCAGCATGTCATCGCCTGATTGTACAATGGCCTTCCACTGGTCATCACTCCACATGCTTCCCTCGGGTTTAGCTATGATCTCACTCACGAGTTCTCTCCTCCCTTCGGATGCCCTAGCAGATCCCAAACCTGATCTCTACCGGGCTTGCCCAGCAATTGATATTCGCTGCCCTCAATCGCCTCGTCAAACTGACATACAGGCCGGAAAGAGCAGTATGTGCAGGCCGTTTCCTGCTGGATACGGTAAGGTTCAATAGAGACGTCACCGCCCGTAATACGCATGCCGATCGTCAGCATATTCTCCCGCACGGCGGATAATAAAGTCTCCCATTGGTCAGGCGTTGCGACAGCGGCGCTGCTGTAGAAGCTGCCATCCGTTTTGACGGCAACCGGCAGAATGGCAGAGTGTCCTTTTTCAAGGGAGGTATCCATAAGAGAAATAGCTTCACGATCTGCCAGCAGCAGACCCTTCATTTTGTAGCGTTTAAGCAATTCTTCTGCCGCTGTCTCGGGCGTCATGCCATTAGCCGATTGCAGCACCGGATCATGAACGTGGAAATACAGTGTCCCCGCAGGCAGAGCCTGTTCGCCGAGCCAGTCCTCCGCAAATGTCAGCAGCACATCCAGGTAGGTCAGCATTTGCAAGGATAACCCGTAATAAACCTCATGCAGACGCAAATCCTTCTGGCTGGATTTATAATCAATGACCCGGAGCATGATGCCTTGCTCTCCTCGAGCCATATCAACACGGTCAATCCGTCCGACAATCTCCATCTTGACCCCATTCGATAATTCAAATGTCAGCGGTGGAAGCGGCTTGCCCGGACCAAAGTCGAGCTCCAGACCGATCGGCTCGAATTGGCCGCGTCTTGCTTGTTCGCCCAGGATTACGGACGCTCTGCCTACGATGTTCTTCAGCTTGCGTGAAATATATCCGTATCGTTTGGAGCTCAGCAGTATTTCGCCCTGAAGCATCGGAGCGAGCCGATCGACAGTGGCTTCCGCCTCACGCAGACATTCCTCTGCTGTCAGATCCCCCCAGCTTCGATGCTGTGATTGAAACTTCACCGCCATGCTGCTTAGGGCAGCATGAAACAGCTGACCAATGTCAGGAGCCTGGAGCCGGTACAGCTGTCTCTCTCTCAGCTTCAAACCATGAGAGGCAAAATGAGAAAACGGACATGCGACAAAACGTTCCATTCGGGATACGCTTGTTCGAAGCTTCGTACCATATAACTGCCTGCTGGTCTCCTGCTTGAGAGAACGTGCTTCATTCCGGTAAGACAAGGATGAGAGCATCGAAGATAGACGCAGCCTTAAATCAGGTTTCTCTGCATACCAGTTATAAACATGCCACCACACATCCGGGATGTCTTCTCCGTTCTTCCAGTCGCGCAGCCTGCCCGTTAAGTAAGCAAGCGTATTGTCTGGATGCGATGCATAGTGTTCCTGCTCAAGAGCCGTTTGTCCAGCATGCGGCGTAGGAAACAAAGGAATTTCCTCCAGCTGGAACATCAGCTTCAGCTGACGGATTACCTCGGAGGGCAACAATGGTTTGCCTTCTTCGTCCGCTGCAGGGTAACTGACCCACAGCTGCTTGCTGGCTGAAGTTAGCGCATGGTAAATGAGAAACCGCTCATCCAGCAATCTCCGGGAAATACTCGGAGCAAGCTCCAGTCCCTGCTCTTCAAGCTGGACCCGTTCCGGTTCTGTCAAAATGCCATCATCCTGAAATTGGGCTGGAAGAACACCATCATTAATCCCGAGCAGGAAAGCGTACTTCAACCCGCTCGTACGTGTCCGATCCATGCTGCCTATGAGTACCTGATCCAGGGATGGAGGCACAAGAGCCATTTTCATTTCCGTTAGGCCTGTGCCCAAAATGCCTGTAAACATATCGGTGCTCAGCTTCTCCGCACCCATCATCTCTACAATCTGGTCAAGCAGGCCAAGCACAGCTCCCCACACCTGACGATGCTCCCGCGCTTCTTCGGGTCGCCCTGCATCCAGAGCTGCCCTGCTTAAGAGTTCCAATTTGTCCGGAACGGCGGTTTCCTCCAACAGCCGATATACAGCAGTGCTCTGTTCCGTTGCATTCTTGGCCTTCTTCATCCGTTTCTCAAAAGCATGCAGGGGACCTGAAATCATCTTCCTCGCATACTCGATATCCTGCATACCAGCCTGATTAGCCGTCTTGCTCTCGCTCTCTCCATCTTCTAAAGACAGGCTGGGAATCCCTTTCCACGGACGGCCATCTGTCCAGCGAGAGCCGTGAATGCCGCAAGCAAGGACATGGTTCTCCAGACGGTCCATGTCTTCGCGGGTAAGAGAGCCGTCCAGCGGCAGCAGCAGATCTGTTTTGACACAGCGAAAGACATCTTCATACCGCCACCGTCGTTCGATGACATCCAGAGCGGCGCGAACAAATTCAACGAGCGGATGGTGCAGTTCACTTCGCTTCTGGTCTAGGAAATAAGGAACGCCGTATTCTCTGAATAGAGGGGCCATGAGATGCTCATACTCCCCCATGCTACGAACAAACACGGCCATATCCCGGTATCTTGCCCCTTCTTCCCGTGCGAGTCGGACCATTTCGCGAAGGGCTCCTTCAATCTCCGCACGGCGGTGGCTGGCAGCATGCAGAAGAAGACCTTTCCCGGTATCGATTCGGCTGCCCTGAGCTTCAGTTCCAGCAGTTTCGTTCCAGCGTATCTTCCGATCGTAGCCACGTTCGAGATGTGCCAGCATAGGAGATTCCTTGAACCGTGGCAGAACATCCGGACGAAGCAGGCGATGCTCTGTATCCAACCCCAGCTCATCAGCAATCCCTCTAAGCTTTATGTATGTCACCGCGGTAGGATGAAACAGATCCAGCTCATGCGGAATATGCCCGTTCATATAGGGCTTGTCCAGAGTCAGTGCAATGGTTACATGACGGGCATGCGCCATGATCTCCCGAAGCACCCGGTATTCCTGTGGCGTAAAACCGTAGAAACCATCGATCCAAATATCAGCATGCTTTATATATTCAGATTCCGTCACGCCCTCTGCCAAGGAAACCAGCGTGTCTTCCTCATCCATGTACAGCCTTGAAATCTCAAGCTCAAAATCACGAAAGACCGTTACCATATCCGCCAGCTTGCGCCGCAGCGTGGGGGTATTTCCTTGTACCGAGGCCATCTGCTCAAGCTGCTCCTCCACACACGAAGCATCAATGCAATATCGCTTCATTTCCGTGTACAGTTCACTCAGCTTACCAACAAAGCCATGCTGCTCTCCCGATGCACCGAACAATGGAAGCTCCTCTTTGCGTCGCCGTAAAATTTTATACAGCAGCATTCGCTTACCTTCTTCACTGATCGCCATTTTGGCCGCTCCGCCGGTTTCCTGCATAACTCGATAAGCGAGTCGACGGAAGCTGAGCACTTGTGCCCGCATCATTCCACGCACGCCTCCTGCATTCACAAGTGCATGCTCCGCTTCGTAGGACCCCTGCTCAGGCACGATGAGAATCATGGGATTACCCTTCGGGTCCTGTTCCAATCGATCGATTATCTCTTGGCGAATTGCCGCACTCTTACCACTGCCTGACCTGCCGATAACAAATTGAACACTCATGTTCTGCCATGCCCCCTCTACATCAATTTAGTCTACTAAAAAGGGCAATTCCATCCGTCCATAAAACAGATATAGCTGCGGTGAAATCATCCCTTATACCGATGAATCTATGTTTGAATATTTATATTAAATTCAGCCTGATAATGAGTTCTTTATCCTAAAAGATGCTGATTACTAGTATAGCATAAGTATGGAAGCATGGAACATACGTTTGGATTTCATTCCCTTTCCAAAATATTGCCGGAAACCAAAAAGGACCCTGCCATGATGGTTACCCATCCCATGCAAGATCCTTCTCTTGATGCGCTGCTAATCGCAGCCATAACCTGTTACAATTTTGATTTGCTGCGCACTTCAAATACGGCAAACTTCAAATAATGCCCTTCGTCAACTCCCAGAATTTGCGGATGATCCTTGCCAGCTGCGCGCCATTCTACCAATCGGAGAATTTTGCCGGCATCTTTCGCCGCTTCCTGGATCGTTTCCAGGAACAAATCCGGGCGCATATGATACGAGCAGCTCGCCGTCACCAGATAACCGCCCTCATTCACCAACTTCATGCCATGGAGATTGATGTCCTTGTATCCGCGGCAGGCTCCTTTAACCGCTGATCTGGTTTTGGCAAACGCCGGTGGGTCCAGAATGACCACATCCCAAGAGCGCCCGCCCGCAGTCAAAGGTTTGGAGGTATCCACCTTCTTGTCCCCTTGGGAACGCAGCTCCCGTTCTTCCAGCCCCTTCACCTGATTGCGCAAATATTGGAAGGCATCATCCACCACAAACTCCACGCGATCTTCGAATCCATTCAATTCCACGTTCTCTTTAGCACTTTCAATGGCATGCTCCGAGATATCGAGGCAGGTGACTTTCTTTGCGCCGTACTTGCATGCATGGAGCGTGAAACTGCCCGTGTGCGAAAAACATTCCAGCACTGTAGCACCGTCCCAATACGGAAAAGTTACTTCTTTTCCGCTTTTGTTCACCGGTAAAGTTTTTGTCTCACCATCACGCTCAATCGCCTGAAGTGTAATCCCGCTTCGGCTTCCCCAACCAGTCATTAACGGTTTAATGGATGCTCGGTTCTCCCGCTGATCAAAGAAATATCCGGTCTTCTGGCCCTCTTCGATATCGACTTTGATCTTCAAGCCGTTCTCCGTGACGGTGACGTGACGTGGGCATTCCCCATACAGAATTCCTTTGCGCTGTTCCAAACCTTCCAGTTCCCGAATGGACACATCGCTCCGCTCATAAATCCCTTGGGGATGCAGCACCTCAACAAGAGCGTCCACGATCTCCGTACGGCAGCGATCCATGCCCAGCGTCAGCAGCTGCACAACCAGCACGTCAGCAAATCGGTCTACGATCAGACCCGGCAAAAAATCAGCCTCTCCGTATACGAACCGATAGGCATTCTCATCAGTGATAAACCGTTCCCGATGTTTCAGGCACTCCTGGAATCTGGCAGTAAAAAAAGCCTTGTCCATTTTCTCAAGCGGCTCATACGAAACGGTACGCACGGTAATTTGAGATTGAGGATTGTAATAACCCGAGGCAAGAAACCGGCCTTGATGGTTTAGCACCGAGACGATGTCGCCGGGTACCGGTTCACCTTCCACCGAAGCAATTTCGCTTTTATAAACCCAGGGATGTCCCTGCTCCAGTCTCTTTTTTCGACTGCGCTCCAAAATAACCGATGGCACTTATATGTCACTCCTTAGATTGTCCCTGACGAATTCAATAGGCATGCATGTCCGCCTGGGGTCATATACGTAATTAGAAAAAGCACCTGCTCAAACCTAGCTGAGAATTCGATTCAGGTACTTTAAATGCATAATGCGTTGTCTTAGTATTCGTATCTTTACATTTTATTTCTCAAAAAAGGAGAACATCATGCTATCCTCACTCTGGTTTCCTGTCTGTTACGGTCTTGTCCTATTCCTGTTTGGTATGAAGGTGATGGAAGTTGCCCTCCAGCGCTGGGCCGGTCCACTGCTGCATAAGTGGCTCCACAATGCGACATCAACGCCTATTAAAGGCATGATCGCCAGCACGGTGGTTACAGCTCTGCTGCAGAGCAGTACCGCGGTTACCGTGCTGGCAATCGGCTTCGCCAATGCCGGTTTGTTAAGCCTGGCCGGTACCCTAGGGGTTATCCTCGGCACAAACATCGGCACGACGGTAACCACCGAGCTCATCAGCCTGCAGATCGGACAAGCAGCCATGCCCCTCCTTGTCCTCTCACTGATGCTATGGGTTGGTGCCGTCATCGCAAGTGAACGCGTGCCTTCAAGCAGCGACAATATAAAAAATCAATTGGTCCGCGGTCAGTTCCTGTGTCTTGCGATCGCCGGGTTCTCGCTGGTATTGCTAGCGATACAAATCATGCAATCCATAGGCCCGACACTGCAAACCCTCGGTTTGTTCCAGTGGTTTGTGGATCATGCCTCGCAAAGTGTTCTCTGGGGCATTGCAGCCGGCATGCTCTTGACTGCTCTCATGCACAGCGGCACTGCCGTGATCGCTATGGCTATGGGTCTAGCAGCCAGTGCGTCCCTGCCTCCAGTGATCGGGGTGGCGATCGTGCTTGGCTCCAACGTAGGCACCTGCGTCACAGCTCTGATAGCCGCCATAGGCAGCAGCCGGGCAGGGCGGTTTGTAGCCTGGTCCCACATGGGGCTAAATGTCGGTGGAGTCCTGCTCTTTACTCCCATGATATCGGGTTTAACCACCGTATCCGGCTGGCTCGCGGCAGACCCTGCTGGACAAATCGCCCATGCGCAAACTCTGTTTAACATTGTATGTTCGCTGATTGCCCTTCCTCTATGCTATCTGCCCTTCTGGAGCAAGCGGGCACAGACCTAACCCTTCATATCCTCATCCGCAGGGATGCTGACTTCAAGCAATGCGAGTGCTTTACGCAGAATAATATCATTGTTATTATAGCCGTTGCTCCGCTGCTTCCTCCATGCCGATAGGGGTTCGAACCAATCCACCCCGTTGATTTCCTCGACTTGGGGTTTTAAGGTGCCTCCTACTGCCTTAACCAGGTAGTAATGAACTTCTTTATCAACCTGACCGAATTCAGGATGCTGATATTTATAAGCAATAATGTCCACTGGAGAGGTGATGGATCCGACGATACCTGTCTCCTCGCAAATTTCTCGGAGAGCCGTCTGCTCAACCGTTTCTCCTGCTTCCATTTTCCCTTTGGGAAGCGAGGTTTTTCCATAACGGTCCAAGATGAGCTGGACTTGAAGCGCCCCTTCATGGTGACGGTATACAACGCCGCCTGCGGAAATTTGTGTGTATGTCACGTCCTATTCCTCCTTCATGTACAACAAGGATTCCACTTCCGGTAGCCAGGAAATGAAATCCTTGTCTGGATGGCTGCTATTGTAATTACTGGGCAGCTGCCTTTAGTCCATGATCCACGATGCTAAGGAGTTCGCCCTCGCATTCATTCACACCGGCTTTGGTCACTTTTACACGACACAGTTTGCCTTCGAGCTCAGGCGAACCATTGAACACAAGCTGCAGATAGTTATCACTATAGCCCTGCATCATGCCGCCCTGAGGAGCTCCCTTGTATTCTCGTTCCGGAATTACCTCGAGAATCTGACCCACAAAACGTTCAGCATATGCAAGCTGCAGTTGCTCTGACAAATCAATCAGATCATGCACGCGTGCATTCTTCACTTCGTCGTCCACCTGATCCTCCATCCGTGCCGCCGGCGTACCGGTCCGCTTGGAATACGGGAACACATGCATTTCGGAGAAC
The DNA here is from genome assembly GCF_001277345.1 of Paenibacillus solani. Taxonomy (GTDB): domain Bacteria; phylum Bacillota; class Bacilli; order Paenibacillales; family Paenibacillaceae; genus Paenibacillus_AQ; species Paenibacillus_AQ solani. Next base: position 877,166 of record NZ_LIUT01000001.1, on the reverse strand, counting down.
TGAATCGCCTTCATGAGGTCATAGCCGTTTCGGAACATCTCATCGGTTTCGCCAGGGAAGCCAACGATAACGTCCGTCGTAATGCCCACATCGGGCATGGCTTGACGAATCAAGCCCATCTTGTTATAGAACTCTTCAGTTGTATATTTACGGCGCATCCGTTTCAGTACCGTATCATCCCCCGCTTGCAGCGGTATATGAAGATGGCGGCACATTTTGCTGGAACGGTTCAGAACATCCAGCATCTTCTCATCAATCTGACTTGCTTCAATGGAGCTGATCCGGATTCGTTCCAAACCGTCCACGCGGTCAAGATCCCATAGTAGATCTGATAATCGGTAATCCTCCAGATCATCGCCATATCCGCCGGTGTGGATACCCGTCAGCACGATCTCCTTATAACCGGCATCAACAAGCTGATGTGCCTGCTGTATAATGCTCTTCGGATCACGGCTACGTGAAAGACCGCGGGACCAAGGGATAATGCAGAACGTGCAGAAATTGTTGCATCCGTCCTGAATTTTAAGAAATGCGCGAGTACGCTCTGCGAAATCCGGAACGTCCATTTCCTCAAATACCCGGGTCTTCATAATGTTGCGAACAGCATTGATCGGCTGACGCGTTTTTTCGATATCGTGAATGAATTCCATGATTTTATCGCGATCCTGGTTCCCGATCACAAGATCCACACCCGGGATATCCAGAATTTCTGCAGGCGAGGTTTGCGCGTAACAGCCCGTTACAGCCACGATGGCCTCGGGATTGCGGCGAACCGCTCTTCTAATCATCTGACGACTCTTCTTGTCCCCAGTATTGGTAACATGACAGGTGTTAATCAGATAAACATCAGCGGTTTGTTCGAAGTCCACCTGGTCGTAGCCTTCATTCTTGAAGTATTGCCAGATGGCCTCGGTATCATAAAAATTGACTTTGCAACCCAACGTATAAAACGCTACGGATGGCATGTTCAAACGCCCCCCATTTCTCCAGATTCATATAGTGCGCAGGCAAGCGCCGTCATGCCGGCTGTCTCGCAACGCAGGATCCGTTTTCCAAGTCCAACAGATACGGCCCCTGCCTCCTCAGCAGCCCGGCTTTCCTCTTCCGTAAAGCCGCCCTCCGGCCCAATGACCAGCAGCAAGCTGGCCTTAGAGCCGAGCTCCGGCAGCGCCTGCTCCACAAAAGGCTTCAACATGTCCCTAAGCTGGGAACCATGCTCTTTTTCATAACAAAAATAGATTGCATCATAGCCAGAAAACGAGGCTAGCAGATTTTTCCACGACAAAGGCTGTTCAACAGACGGGACCCGGTTACGGTGGGCCTGTTCCGCTGCCTCCTTCGCAATCTTGCGCCAGCGCTCCAGCCGCTTGCCTTCTTTCTTGGCATCATACTGAACAATCGTCCTTTCCGACAGAAAAGGTACAAAGGATACCGCACCGATCTCGGTACACTTTTGGATAACGGTCTCCATTTTGTCGCCTTTCGGCAAGCTCTGAGCGATGCTAACTTGCAGGTGCGGCTCTTGAGTCATCTCCAGTGGTTCAACCACAACAGCAGCAACACTGCCTGCCTCAATACTCTCAATTTCCACCACGGCCTCGCGGGATACCCCGTCGCTAACAATCAATTGATCACCAAGTCTGCCTCGCATGACCTTGGTAATATGACGGGCATCATCGCCCGTAATCTCAACACGTTCTCCCTGAAATTGCGCGGGAGTCACAAAATATCGCTGCATCTCTATCCTCACCTAACTCCAAAATCGCCAAACCCCATCATACAACTTTTCGAACAAACTGACCAGAGAAAATCAGAGCCGGTAACCACCCGTCATCATAATGAACATATCCAGAAATTTGGATGACAGCGCATGTGCCGCATCATATAGAGGCTTGATCGTATAATCCTGAAAAACAGGCAACAGTATGATCAACAGGAATACTAGGATCGACCATTGCTCAAACTTCTGAATCTTCGCACTCATCCGCGGAGGAAGTGCATTCTCAAGAATTCGGTATCCATCCAATGGAGGCAATGGAACAAGATTAAACAGACACAGAAAGAAATTAAGTAATATAAATATATTAAAGAATAAATGCACCGCTTGATCCGTCTTCGTAATCCCTTCTGGAGGAATTATCCCTGTTTGATACAAAAGTGCATATATAAGCGCCCCCAGGATTCCGAGCACAAGGTTGCTCAGCGGACCTACTGCCGCGACAATGATACTCATACGGCGCGGGCTGCTGAAATTATCGCGATTAATGGGTACCGGACGAGCCCAGCCGAAACCGGCAACAAGCAAAAGAACGATCCCCAAGAAATCAAAATGCACAGCTGGGTTCAGCGTAACCCGTCCCAGCAGCTTAGCCGTAGGGTCTCCGAATTTATTTGCAAAATAGGCATGAGAGAACTCGTGCACGGAAAACGCGATGATTAGAGCAATCAGGTAAAAAGGAAGTTGTTCCAGCGGGTAAAATAGCAGTTGATCCAAAACATTCATGATTAGTTCTTCCTCGCCACGAATGCAACCCAATCATCTTCACGACAAATATCCGTAATTTCAAAACCGGCTGCAATCAGAGCCTTCTCCACGACCTCTTCCTTGTTCTTGTAAATGCCCGATGCGATATAAGCACCTCCCGGCTGGAGAGCCTGGTACACATCGTCTACAAACAACAGGATAACCTCAGCCAAAATGTTAGCTACAACGATATGAACCGGGAGCGTAACACCCAGATCCGATTGATCGGAAGAATCCGTAAGTACCGAGAGCAAGTCACTTTCCTTCACCGTAATCCGATCTTCCAAACCGTTCAGACGGGTATTCTCTTTTGCGCTGGACACAGCTACCGGGTCCAGATCGAGTGCCAGGATTCGTGAAGCCCCCAAATGCGCTGCACCGATGGAGAGAATGCCTGAGCCTGTCCCAACGTCGATGACTTCCTCTCCGCCCTTGATCACCATCTCCAATGTCCGCAGGCATAAGGAAGTCGTCGGATGTGCCCCTGTGCCGAAGGCCATGCCTGGATCCAGTTCGATAATCGATTCTTGGTCGGATTCTGGCGTGTACGTCTCCCAAGTCGGCTTGATCGTCAATCGCTCAGATACACGGATCGGCTTAAAATATTGCTTCCAGGCAGTAGCCCATTCATTCTCATCCACCGTTTTCATCTCATATCTGACTTCGCCAGCATCAATGCCGAAATCTTTCAGCTCATCAACGCGGGGCGCAATTTCATCGCGGATTGTGTCCAAATTCACAGTCTCATCAAAGTACCCCTTGATGACAGCAAAGCCTTCAGGAATATCGTTAAATGGGACAACTTCATCAAACCACTGTCCCAAAGAGGTATCCCGCTTCTTGTTCGTTGTACCGGATTCCTCAATAGAAACGCCTCCGGCTCCTGCCTCATGCAGGAAATTCGTAATCATCTCCACGGCTTCCTCCGTGGTATGTATCGTCAATTCATGCCATAACATCTATTACCGTTCCTCCTCATTCATACATAAATATTATTGTACTATATAGAGGACCCTGGATACAAAATTTGCACTGAAATTGAAAGAGGCCATGTATTTCCAGATTAACTCAAATAAAAGAAGCCCTCCCTTAAAACCTCCATAATCAGAGGGCAAGGTGGGCTCTTTCGTATTTGGAACAAACTAATCTACGTTTTTACTGGTTTCATCAAGGATTTTCTTCAATTGGCGTTCGTCCGCGGCCTCGCTTCTGCGCAAGGCTTCAACATCATCGCTGTCCGCTTCCATAGCCGAAAACTCAACATCCTCGGCTTTGGCGGATTGAAGGGCAATCATCTTTTCGGTTTTGCTGGAGATTTTCCCTTTCTTTACGCGTCTCATCATGGCTGCTGTTCTCCTCTTCATTAAAAATGAGTACATGGCCTGCTCTGTTAGATCATGCCGCCGGATTCTTCGATTAAACGCATGGCTTGCGGGAATACGTTTTCGTCTAATACAACCGTCAACAAAATATCACGGCCCTCGGTCCCGTCCTGGCCTCCACCACTCATACCGCTGGCGGATGGGTCTGCCGCTCCAAGGATACCTGCACTAGGCCCCGAAATATCCGCATTTAGAGTCAGGGTGGTTAAGCTTGTAATCTTGCCAGTCAACGGATTCATCGGATCGTTCAACTCCCCGCCGGGATCGGCGCTGAACCGGTCGATGGACATATCAGCAACCCGCAGCGATTGTAATTTACTGGCTGCATGCTGGGCTTCTTCCGGGCTTTTGAAATACGCCAATATATTCTTCTCTGTCACTTCATATCACCTGCATTTCCTCTTCATTATTCCGGGTGGAGACTACTTTAGGTTGCTTCATCGCAAAGGGAATTATTCTTGAGAAAATGCTCTTGTCGCTACAGCCTGAGGCTTCTGTACATTGCCCTTGCCTTATACAAAGAAAGCAGCAGGCCAAAGGTTCGATATAACCTTTAGCCTGCTGCTATTCTTCTTAATCCTAAATGGGACTAAGCCCTGGATTCTATATTAGTCACCACGGAATGCTTTTTTTACGCGGTCAAAAAAAGATTGCTCCTGCTCGTGGGTCTGCTCGCCATCAAGTGAAGCAAATTGACGAAGCAGCTCCTTCTGCTCATCGCTCAGCTTGCTTGGTGTGATAACCACAACCTTGACATGCTGGTCGCCCTGTCCCATGCCGCGCAGCCGGGGCACCCCTTTGCCTTTCAAACGGAAGAAGGTCCCCGTCTGAGTCCCGGCAGGGATCTTCAGCTTCACTTTCTCGGTCAGCGTTGGGATTTCTATTTCATCGCCAAGAGCGGCTTGCGCAAAGGTAAGCGGCACTTCGCAATAAATATCGTCGCCTTCGCGTTCGAAGAAGTCATGCGGCTTCACGCGAATTACGATGTACAGGTCCCCGGCCGGACCGCCGCGGAGTCCGCCTTCGCCTTCACCTGTCATGCGCAGCTGAGCTCCGTCATCCACACCAGCAGGCACACGCACATGAATCTTACGCTGCTTCTTCACTTTACCGTTACCGTGACAAGTCGTACAGCGTTCTTTTATAATCTTTCCAGTTCCGTTACAGTTCGAGCAAGCACGGCGGTTCACCATACGCCCAAATGGTGTATTTTGCACTACCTCTTGCTGTCCGCTGCCGTTACACACCGAGCAAGTTTGCGGCTGCGTGCCTGGCTTTGCCCCTGAACCGTGACATGTATCGCATGTCTCCGTTCGTGGAATGGTAATATCCGTTTCTTTACCGAATACGGCTTCTTTAAATTCAACCGTCATCGTATATTGCAGATCGTTCCCCCGTTGAGGCGCATTTGGATCACGGCGTCCATTGCCGCCAAAGAACATATCGAATATATCTCCAAAACCGCCGAAATCCCCGGAGAAGCCGCCCCCGCCCATGCCTTGGTTCGGATCAATATGACCGTACTGGTCATAACGCGAACGCTGCTGGCTGTCGCTTAATACATCGTAAGCCTCTTTCACTTCTTTGAATTTGGCTTCCGCGTCAGCCGCTTTGTTCACATCCGGATGGTATTGGCGAGCCATTTTTCGATACGCCTTCTTGATATCGTCCTCCGATGCGTCCTTGCCAACACCGAGCACCTCATAATAATCACGCTTATCAGCCACGGTTTCACCCCAATCTCTTTATTACTCTTTACATAAGGAAAGCCAAAGTGCGAAGATGCGCAGCTTTGACCTTCCCATACAATCTATTCAGATTAACCTTTGTTTTTATCTTCGTCAACAACCTCGTATTCCGCATCTACGACATTATCGTTCTTAGGAGCACCAGCATCAGCACCTTCAGCAGCTTGCTGCTCTTGAGCCGCTTGCTCATACAACTTCACGGACAGCTGTTGTACGATTTGAGTCAGCTCCTCAACGGAGGCGTTAATCTCTTCCAGATTATCGGATTCAAGCGCCTTTTTCACTTTGTCTTTTGCTTCGTTTGCTTTTTCCACTTCGGAAGCATCGACTTTGTCTCCAAGGTCCTTGATGGTTTTCTCAGTCGTGTATACGAGTTGGTCAGCGTTGTTGCGAGCTTCAACCAGCTCTTTGCGTTTACGGTCTTCCTCAGCATGAAGCTCGGCATCTTTCATCATTTGTTCAACTTCAGCATCGCTCAAGCCGCTGGAGGAAGTGATGGTGATCTTCTGGCTCTTGCCAGTACCTTTGTCGGTTGCCGATACGTTAACAATCCCGTTTGCATCGATATCGAAGGTAACTTCGATTTGTGGTACACCGCGTGGTGCTGGAGGAATATCTCCAAGCATAAAGCGTCCGAGCGTTTTGTTGCCGGCAGCCATTTCACGCTCACCTTGCAGCACGTGAATTTCTACGCTTGGCTGATTGTCAGCATACGTGGAGAACACTTGAGATTTGCTCGTTGGGATCGTGGTGTTGCGGTCGATCATTTTTGTGAACACGCCGCCTGCGGTTTCGATACCGAGGGACAGCGGAGTTACGTCGAGCAATACAACGTCTTTAACGTCACCAGTCAATACGCCAGCTTGAACAGCTGCACCAAGTGCAACCACTTCGTCAGGGTTTACGCCTTTGTGAGGCTCTTTGCCTGTCAATTTCTTGATTGCTTCTTGTACGGCAGGAATACGAGTAGAACCACCAACAAGCACAATTTTGTCAACATCGTTAGCTGTCAGACCTGCATCGCTGAGCGCTTGACGAGTTGGGCCAAGAGTACGCTCAACGAGGGAAGCGGACAATTCTTCGAATTTAGCACGAGTCAGGTTGATCTCAAGATGCTGAGGTACCCCATCAGCAACGGTGATGAACGGCAGGGAAATTGTAGTTGTCAACACGCCGGACAATTCTTTTTTCGCTTTTTCCGCAGCATCTTTCAGACGTTGAACAGCTGCTTTATCCTTGCTCAAATCAATGCCTTGGTCTTTTTTGAATTCTGCTACCAGATAGTCAATGATCACTTGGTCAAAGTCGTCACCACCAAGCTGGTTGTCACCGCTGGTTGCTTTTACTTCGAAGAAGCCATCGCCCAGTTCCAGAATGGATACGTCGAAGGTACCACCGCCGAGGTCATATACCAGGATGGTTTGATCTTCGGACTTCTCCATGCCGTAAGCCAATGCAGCAGCTGTAGGCTCATTGACGATACGCAGCACTTCAAGACCCGCTATTTTACCTGCATCCTTTGTCGCTTGACGCTGGCTGTCATTAAAATATGCAGGAACCGTGATAACCGCTTGGGTTACGGTTTGGCCAAGATAAGCTTCCGCATCCGATTTCAGCTTTTGCAAAATAATGGCGGAAATTTCTTGTGGTGTGTAGTCTTTGTCATCGATCGTTTCTTTGTGATTCGTACCCATGTAACGCTTGATGGACATGATTGTACGATTCGGGTTGGTAATAGCTTGACGTTTTGCTGTATCTCCGACGACACGCTCTCCGTCCTTCTTAAATCCCACAACGGAGGGGGTAGTGCGCGCTCCTTCCGGGTTAGGGATAACTACTGCTTCTCCACCCTCCATAACGGCCACGCAGGAGTTGGTTGTTCCTAAGTCGATACCAATAACTTTGCTCATAACAAAAATATCCTCCTTATTCATTCATACGAATCCTCGTATGATCCTGATCAATTTTTTATATATGATAAACGACTATCAAAAGTCATTTACATGCTGACTTTAACCATAGCAGGTCTCAATACTTTATCTTTCAACATATACCCCTTCTGCACTTCTTCAACCACGATGCCTTCCTCGTACTCCTCGCTCTCCACTTGCATGATGGCTTGGTGGTACTCGGGATTGAATGGCTCGCCAACGCTCTTCATAGCTGACAAGCCTTCAGCAGCGAGGACTGATTCCAATTGGCGGAAAATCATGTTGACTCCCTTGGAGAAGGATTCAAATTCCGGATTCTCCTCGGACGCCTGCAGGGCACGCTCAAAATTGTCGATAACAGGCAGAAGCTCTGTAATCAGTTTGGAAGAGGCATATTTGCCTAATTCCTCCTTTTCCTTCTGCGTGCGGCGACGGAAATTATCGAAATCCGCCTGAACCCGTAAGGTCCGCTGCTGGTGCTCCTGCACCTCTGCCTGAAGTTTCTCAATTTCGGCGGAATTTGCAGTTTCACCTGTTTCCTCCACAGTCGTTTCCTGTTCGGAATTCACTGCTTCCTCCGAAGGTCCGCTCTCATCTGAGTTCGGCTTATTCTCCAATGTTTCTTCTAATATTTCTTCTGCTGCTGTATCTTGAACGGCATCCTTATGCTCATTATTCAAGACGCCTTCACCTCCTTATATTAAAAAACGGGTTAGCTGTGATTCTTATATATGACATTATCGTTATTCGCCTATTTCTTTCATCTTGATCACGTGATGAATGCGCAGTACGGCTGCCGCTACCTCGCCCGCTGCCCGCAGGCCATGAAGTTTGACCAGAGCCGGATCAAGCACACCCAGCTCTTCATAATCGACAACGCGGCCGCTGTCACAATCAATGCCCATCCCATCGGAGACGGCACGGATTTGTGCCGCGCGGACCTCTTCCATCTTCTCGAGCGGGTTGTAACCGGCATTCAGGAGAATCTGTGACATGGGTTTACGCAGTGCCGCTGAAACGGCCTCCATGCCGAATGCTTCCATCCCTTTCTGGGTTTCCCGAATTCGTTCAAGATCATAGGATACGGCGAGTTCGCTTGTCCCGCCGCCTGGAAGAACGCCACCGGATACGGCAGCCTGCAGCGCCGATGCTGCATCACACGCAATTCTGGCTGCCTCGCCTACAACTTCAGAGGTACTGGCGCCCACAATTACAGTCACTATACGATCTTGGCTGCCGCAGGATAAACGGATTTTTTCAATGTGTTCGTCATAAGTCACACGCGGGGTATGACCGAGGAGAACCGCCAGCCCCTGCGGATCTTTATGTAACGCCTTCCGACGTATGGGGGTAGCACCTGTCATGTCGCTTACCCGGCGAAGATCCGCACGTGACACACGCGGTACAACCATCATCCCGTGATCCAGGCAGAATTGCTCCGCATCGGGATGGATTCCTTTTTCAAGAAGGATCAGCTTAACGGACATTTCGGACAATTTCTCCAAATTTGAAGCAAAAATGCTTCTCAAGTCCATATACTGTGCGAACCCCGCTTCAGTAGTAAGGGCTTCTTCACCGATATCATCCGGTTCAAGCGAGTCATACAATACAAGCACTTTGGCATCCTCGTACGACCTTGACTCCCTGGAAAAAATCGGCCGCTGCCGGAGCAGAACCCCCTCGAACACTTCATTGTCGGCATTCTCCAGCGCAATTATACTGTCTGCAAGCGAGTAGGCGGGGTCCTGCAGACGGGTTATTCCGGCTTTATGAGCGGCATGCATAATCAGTTCCACGATGTCTTTTCGTTCACGACCGGCAACGTACACCGTCCGTTCCAGAAGAGGATCGTTTAGTCCTTCGATCACCCGCACCCTGCTCGCTAACAGCTCCAGAGATTTCTCAACGCCCTGACGCAAGCCCTCTACTACCTTGGATGCAGGCACACCCCGCGTTATGCGGGATACCCCTTCTTGAACGAGAGCGCCTGCAAGCACGGTGGCCGTCGTGGTTCCATCGCCTATTTTCTCCTGCTGTGCACGTGCCACCTGAATGAGAAGCCGGGCTGCAGGATGGGTGACATCCATCTTGTCCAGAATCGTCACCCCGTCATTGGTAATAACCACTTCCCCACGGGGACCGACCAACATCACATCGAGCCCCTTGGGACCAAGCGTGCCTTCCACAGCGGACGTGACGGCCCGGACGGCATTGCTGTTATTCAGCAGTGTAGAATAACGCTCATCTCCATCTACTTGGCTATGTTGTCCTTGGGTCATCTGTCTCACTCCTTTATTTATACCAGTGTGACAGCAATTTCGTCAGATCATGGGATAACACATTCAAAATGCCGATCACTCGCGCGTATTCCATTCTTGTCGGACCGAGAATACCGATGGAACCAAGCGCTTTTCCATCTATCGAATATGTCGCGGTAATCAAGCTGCAATTGGAAATGGCTTCATGCGTATTCTCCGTACCGATCTTCACTTGAATGCCGTGCTCCCCGGGAGCAGGTGCCATAAGCTTCATTAGAGCGGGCGTCTGCTCCAGGAGCTCAAATATTTCCCTAACCTTGTCAACATCCTTGAACTCCGGCTGATTCAGCATGTGAGTCGTGCCGCTGAGATATACGCCGCGATGATCCGGTTCGTTGTTTAGGGCGATATCCAGCATACTCATAAGATCTTCATAATGTGATATATGCCGCTGCATTTCCTCGCCGATTTCCGTGTACAGCCTTGTCTTGAGCTTATATAGAGGCACGTTGACAAGCTTCTTGTTCAGAAGATTTACCACTTGCTCCAGCTCCGAAACAGACACGCCCTGCGGAATCGAAACGATCTTGTTCTCGACTTGCCCTGTACTGGTGACGATGATGGCTACAGCTTGGTCCTCATGAAGAGGGAGAAGCTGGAAATGACGCAAAGACGTATGAAAGACTTCCGGTCCCAGCAGGATGGAAGTGTAATTGGTCATCTGAGACAGAATGCCGGCTGTATGCTGTATCATCTGTTCCATCACGTTCAGCTTTTCTGCAAAAAATGATTTCATCATATGCAGTTCTGCAGGGTTCAAGGAAAACGACGACGTGAGATGATCAACATAATAACGATATCCTTTATGCGACGGAATTCGTCCAGCTGATGTATGAGGCTGCTCCAAAAAACCGAGTTCCTCCAGATCAGCCATCTCGTTACGGATGGTTGCCGGGCTATAACCGACATCCCCACGCTTGGAAATGCTTCTTGAACCCACCGGCTCGGCAGAACGGATATAGTCATCCACAATGGCATTCAATATCATGCGCTGACGATCTGTTAACATGTCGCTCCCCTCCTTGCTGACTGCTTACTTTTCATCTTCGTTAGCACTCATCGTCAACGAGTGCTAACCGATATAACAAAAATACCAAACCGACCTGAGGATTGTCAAGTCAGTTCAGTACTTTAAGAACAGCTATTTCATCACAAGCATGCTGCTTCTTGCAATGGATGCAATCGGTCCATACCTTCTCCGGAAAAATCTCCTTCTCTACAACAGAAAAGCCATTCTTGATGAAGAAGGATACTTCATATGTCAAGGCCATCACTTTGGGAAGCTGGCGACGTCTCGCTTCTTCCAGAAGGGAATCCACCAACATGGATCCAATGCCTTGCCCTTTATGGCCTTCAGATATACCTAGCGAACGAATCTCAACCAAATCGCTCCCCAACTGGCATAATGATCCGCAGCCAATAACCTGTCCTTCAGACTCGGCCACAACGAATTCACCAATTTGCCTCTCCAGCACTTTTTTGGAACGGGGCAGCATAATCCCCTTTTCGGCATAACCCTGAATCATCTGATACAGCGGTTCGACATCTTCTAACTTCGCCTTTCTGCATACCGCTGACATTGTTGTCCGTCTCCCCTTTACACACTCCGTCATGTTATGAATAAATATACAACAGAGCGCATATAAGTTCAATAGATTAATTTGACGACAAGCTGCCTATAAATTCTGCGAATACATCGTTCCCGAAGAGAATTCCTTTGCTGCTCAGCTTATAACCATCATCAGTGGAATCCAGAAGTCCCGCACCCAGCATTTTATTCAGGGGCTTTGCGAATACCTCTTCCATAGAAATTCCGAACTGCTGCCTGAACCGGCTACCTGAAACGCCATCCAACACGCGAAGTCCAACCATAAGGAAATCCTCCATCGCCTCTTCCTTTGATACTTCAAAACTCTCCAAGCGCGGAAGTCCTTGGTTCGCTGCTTCATTATATGGGTTAACGCCCTTAATGTTCACATGGCGCTGACGTCCGATGTATCCGTGTGCTCCCGCACCCAGACCATAATAATCCTCGTTACGCCAATACGTCATATTATGCCGGCTCTCAAAACCAGGTTTGGCAAAATTACTAATCTCATATTGCTTATATCCGGCCGCCTTCATCCGGTCCATTAATAGAAGATACATATTCAGCTCGTCCTCCTCATCCGGAAGCGGCAGCTGATTTCGCTGGTACATCGTATGAAACAGCGTATTTTCTTCAACCTTTAAGCTGTAAATCGAATAATGCGGGAGTCCAAGCTCCAACGCTTTATCTATACTTTCGGCGAGCATATCGAGCGTTTGGTTCGGGAGCCCGAACATTAAATCGATGGACATGTTATTAAAACCGGCAGTTCTGGCGTTTTCCAAACTTCGGTACACATCATCTGTATCGTGAATCCGGCCAATCCCGCTCAGTAAGGTATTCTGGAACGCCTGCACACCGAAGCTGATCCGATTTACGCCTCCTTCACGCATAACGGACAGCTTCTCCAAATCTGTAGTGCCAGGATTCGCTTCCATCGAAAACTCGATATCGTCGGACCAATTCGGAAAATGACGCTTCACGCTCTGCAAGAAGTACTCCATTTCATTTGGCTTCAGCACCGTAGGTGTTCCGCCGCCGACAAAGATACTCTTAATTGTTCCCGGCGGATGGGCCGAAACCGTCAGCTCCATCTCTTTATCCAGCGCTCGCAGATAATCCATCACTGGCTGATCCTTCAATACGTAGGAGTTAAAGTCACAGTAAAAACATTTATTGGTACAAAACGGAATGTGAATGTACACCGCTTCCGTCCGTTGGTCATTAACCGTCATTCTTCTTTTTCCTCCTGCAATACTCTGGCATGACTTACTAACTTTAAGTAACTTCTTAGAAGTTCCTTTTCTACTATAACGCTATGCCTCTTATAATGAAAGAAAGGAAAGCCGAAAATCGGCTTTCCCATCATTTACATCATAAAAGGCTGTCCGTAGGACCGGCGTTATTTCAGTTGTTTCGTATCGTGATCGGCGGATTACTTGTCGTCGATTTTCAGTACCGCCATAAAAGCTTCCTGCGGAACTTCCACACTGCCGACTTGCTTCATCCGCTTCTTGCCTTCCTTCTGCTTCTCAAGGAGTTTACGTTTACGGGAGATGTCACCGCCGTAACACTTCGCGAGCACGTTTTTGCGCATCGCCTTGACCGTTTCGCGGGCCACAACCTTGGTACCGACAGAAGCTTGGATCGGCACTTCGAACATTTGGCGAGGGATCAGTTCGCGCAGCTTCTCGCAGATCGCTCTGCCTCTGTGATAAGCACGGTCCTTATGCACGATGAAGGACAACGCATCCACCTGCTCGTTATTCAGCAAGATATCCATTTTCACCAGATTGGATCGACGGTATCCGGACAGCTCATAATCAAATGATGCATATCCTTTGGTACTGGATTTTAATTGGTCAAAGAAATCATACACGATTTCCGACAATGGAATTTCATAAGTAATCGTAACGCGCGTCGTATCCATATATTCCATGTTTACAAACTCGCCGCGTTTGTTCTGGCATAGTTCCATGATCGCTCCAACATAATCATTCGGAACAATGATGGCTGCCTTTACATATGGCTCTTCAACATGATCGACCTTGCCAACCTCAGGATAATGGGAAGGATTATCGATCTGAATCTCTTCCCCGTTGGTCAGCATAATACGATAAATTACACTCGGCGCGGTCGTAATTAACGGTATATTGAACTCGCGTTCAATCCGTTCCTGAATGACATCCATGTGAAGGAGTCCCAGGAAACCACAGCGGAACCCGAATCCGAGCGCACTGGACGTTTCCGGTTCAAAGCTTAATGAAGCATCATTAAGCTGCAGCTTCTCGAGCGCTTCGCGCAGGTCATTATAATCCGAAGTCTCAATAGGATACAAGCCGCAGAATACCATCGGATTGATCTTGCGGTAACCAGGTAGCGGCTCTGCGGTAGGACGCTTGGCGTCCGTAACCGTATCACCGACCTGCGTATCGCCAACGCTCTTGATGCCAGCAACGATGAATCCGACATCCCCAACATTAAGCTCATCCACCATAGTCATGCGAGGCATGAATGCCCCCACCTCAATGACTTCAAAGGACTTGCCGGTTGCCATCATCTTAATCTTGGAACCAGCCTTGATACTTCCGTCAAGGACACGCACATATACAATGACACCTTTGTATGGGTCATAATGGGAGTCGAAGATCAGCGCTTTAAGCGGTTCTTCGGAATCACCTGCAGGCGCTGGAACTTTCTGAACCACCTGCTCCAAAATTTCCTTGATCCCGATGCCCGCTTTGGCCGATGCCAAGACGGCATCGCTGGCATCCAGCCCGATGACATCTTCAACCTCTTGCTTAACCCGCTCGGGATCCGCGCTAGGCAAATCGATCTTGTTAATGACAGGCAGAATTTCAAGATTGTTATCCAGAGCCAGGTATACGTTGGCTAGTGTCTGGGCTTCAATTCCCTGCGCAGCATCAACTACGAGCAGAGCGCCTTCACAAGCGGCCAAGCTTCGAGATACCTCGTACGTAAAGTCGACGTGTCCCGGAGTGTCGATCAGGTTCAGAATGTACTCCTCGCCGTTATCGGCTTTATAGTTCAGTCGAACCGCCTGCAGCTTGATGGTAATACCGCGCTCTCTCTCCAGATCCATCGTATCCAGTACTTGTTCTTGCATTTCACGCGTAGTTAATGCACCCGTAAATTCTAAGATACGGTCGGCAAGAGTTGATTTCCCATGGTCTATATGTGCAATAATACAGAAATTACGAATTTTTTGTTGTCTTACTTGTACGTCCGTCATGCCTAACCCCCAACAACCACCAGATGTTTTGAATCAACTTATTATACCAGTTGAAGGGATGTACAGCAATGCTGAGATAAAAGGCATCCTTAATCCGTAATGGTTCCGAACATCGACACGACCCAGCGTATGCTTTGATCAGACAGCTGCTGGAGCAGCCCGGCGGTTTTATCGGCAAGTACATCGGCAGGAGGTTGGGATCGTTCAGGCAGCAGAATGTCTCTAGGCGACGGCTCATATTCAGTCCATCTCTTCCGGATCTCTTGTTCTTGAGCAGCAGAATCGATTACCGGCGGATTCTGGCGTTTACCTCCCCAACCATTACCTGGATTGAGTTCGCCTTGCAGATCTTGCACTTGACCCTGCTGCACACTCTGTATACGTCCTGCCCCATCTTCCGGCGCTGGCGTTTTTGATCCACCAAGCTGCATGCCGACCAATATACCGATGCCAGTCCAGATGATCAGTGCCACAAACCGTTTGCCTAATCGCGACATCATCTGTCCCTCCTCGATTTCCCATGATTCCTGCTCTGCTTATATAAATGTTTGTTACCAGCCCCCATTGTCCTCAATGCTGCATGCTGTAGTTGGTATCGGTCTTGACTAAGAGGAAGCTGTTTTTTTCTTCGATGAATCAACGTTATTTTTCACACTGGCCTTCTCGGCCTCTTGTTCCTGCCAATACACCTCTGCAATGATGTCTGCCAACGCTTCGGCAGTACGCTGTAATTCTTCCTTCGTGTTATCAATGCCACCAATTTCGATCAGAATACTGTTCGGCGATAGGGATTGATTATACTCTCCGTTCCCTTGATCTGCTGATTTACCCCATACACCTCGGGAGACTCCAGGATATGACTTTTCCAGCTTGGCATTGATTTTACTGGCAAATGCTTCGTTCTTTCTCCAATTCTCATTGGCATGTCCGATGATAAAGTAAACCTTGGCGTATTTCTCGCCGTTTACAGTAGCCGTTGTTTTGTTATAGCGCTGCGAATCCCGGTGGATATCTATTAAATAACTGATCCCGTCATTCTGGGACATGGCCTCCATGGCCATCTGCCGCGAGTATTTATAGGAGAAGTTATAATTGTATCCTTCAACGGTAGATTGATAGTCGCTCTTATCATGCAGAGTGCCAATACCGTTCGCTTCTAGCTTTTTGCTTAGAAAACTGCCCACCAGCATCACATTCTTAGTTGGAGCGACGGTTCCAGGATTGTCTGAAGGATGGGTAAGAAGCGGATTATAGGCTTCCTGTGGATGGGAATGATAGATGAGTACGGTTTTCTTACCATTTGTCGTTTTTCCATCCTTGGAGGTGCTGCCAGGCTTATTCTTGCTACCAGGGTCTCTTTCCAGACTCTGATCAGGGACATCAGGACCTTTACCTTCATTACCAATCTCTCCTTGATCTGGTGCAGAGGCTTCTTCCTCGGCTTCGGAAGAATCTTGCTCTAGCTGCTCTGCAGAGAGATCCGGCCGATAATCAGCTGGGGCTTCGCCATCCTCGTTACCGGAGCCGTGGGACAACTGCACAGGTTGATTGGCCTTCATGCCGGGAAGTTCACCCGCGATGAGGCTCTTCGGATCCCGCGGATTCACGCTTGTAAGCAGTTCAAAGACGAAGGATGACATTTTCTCGCTGGAGAAGCTCGATGACTCCTTGGAAGCTGTCATATGCGGCATTTCCATGCCAATCATATCAATGAAAAAACGACTGGATAATGATGCGGCCAAACCTTTCATTGATGATACCGGTGAAGAATTTAGCCGCTGTTCTGCCATTCCTCCAAGCCCTAGTAAAATAAAGAATATAAAAGAGCCTAGCATCAAAATAATAAGTGTGCGCCCCATGCTCAGACCTTCCATGAACTTCCGCTTCAGTCTGGCAATGTTCCAGATACGAAACTTGCGATGATTCATATTGATGTCCTCCTCGGTTCGCCGGGAGCTGCGGCTCTCGCTACTGCCGCTTTCGCTCCCGCGACTCTGTAATCTCTTATACTTCGAATCTATGAACCGGAGAGAATCAATAGAACTAGATCCTTAAAAAATATAAAGGCTCCGATAGATTCGGAGCCGGTTTTAATATTGATGTTCGTTCAGTGTGTGTACGCCCCAACATTGCCAGGATCCACTGCTTCATGCAGCGCTGCGTTAAGACCACTTGCTACAATGTTGGCAATGTCCTCTATGAATTCGTCAATCTCTTTGGGGGTAACAATGAGATCATGACCCAGAGGCTCAAGAACTTCCTTTACCAGTGCCAGACGCTCACCCTCGGGTATATCGTGCAGCATACCCATAATCTTGCCGGTTTCAGGTGCATCTTTGCCAAAGTGGGATTTCATCAGCTCTATGGCGTTATTCACGATAGTAGAGGCATAGCAGACCGTTGGAACTCCGATCGCAATACAAGGGACGCCGAGAACCTCCTGAGTCAGTCCCTTACGCTTATTGCCTACACCGGAGCCGGGATGAATTCCGATATCGGCAATCTGAATCGTCGTATTCACTCGCTCTAAAGAGCGCGAAGCCAGTGCATCGATCGCGATGATCAGGTCCGGACGAGTCTGCTCCACAATGCCTTGGACGGTTTCACTTGACTCAATTCCTGTCAGGCCAAGTACGCCAGGTGCTATAGCGCTGACTTGACGATAGCCCGGAGCCACACGATCCGGCATCAATTCGAAGAACTGCCTGGTCACCATCACGTTCTCCACCACGAGGGGACCAAGCGAATCCGGCGTCACATTCCAATTGCCGAGACCGACGATTAGAACGCTTGCCTTCGGTCCGATTCCGATCCGTGACATGAACGCCTCGAATTCCCGAGCGAAGACAACGGATACTTGTTCCTGAAGCCCGGTATCTCCTTTGCGAAGATCAGGCACCTCCAATGTCACGTAATGACCCTTAACTCTTCCGATTGATTTTGAGGCCTCGTCGTTTTCAACATCCAGTCTTGTAATCTTGATTCCGTCTTCCTGCACCACATCCTCCATAACTCCCGGTATCGGTGCATTGCTGTTGCCCCCTGCCAGCTCTCTTGATTCCACGGCCAAGTCCGTTCGGACTGAATATTTTTGCAAATCCAGATCCATCTAAATTCACACTCCTCCTCTTATTAATAATAGTGTGCGAGAGTAAGGAGGAGATTATGCAGAAGTCCTCAATGAGTATTGCTTTTTGTCCACCCCCATGCTAAAATATTTTAAGTTGTGAACCATTTCGCTCTATTGAAATGCCTTACAGGAGGTGAATGTAATGCCAAACATCAAATCCGCGATTAAACGTGTAAAGACAAGTGACAAACGCCACGCGCTTAACATTTCTCAGAAATCCGCGCTTCGCACAGCTGTTAAAACTGCTGACGTAGCACTGAACGGTACAGAAATCGAAGCTGCTAAAGTTGCTTTCCAAGCTGCTTCCAAGAAGCTTGATAAAGCCGTTACGAAGGGCCTGATCCATAAAAATGCAGCTGCCCGCAAGAAATCCCGTCTGGCGAAAAGACTGAACGCTCTTACGTCCCAAGCGTAAGTAACGTTTGTTGAATACGACATGAAAAAAGCCCTGAACAGTTCACACTGCTCAGGGCTTTTTATGATAAAGAACAAGAGTGTACGATATATACGTGTACACTCTTGTTCTGGTAGCTACAAATATTATTGCGAGCGGGAGATTAAGCACCGAGTCGCAACAGAAACATTTCAATTCCGAGTACCTTGTCAATGGCCCCCGTCTTCATCTGATAATCCAGATTAGCCAAGTGATTCAGTATACCCTCGAGACGGGCTGTCTCAAATTTCCGGGCTTGTTCACCCGCAATTTTTACAGCATACGGATGCAGCCCGATTTGTGAAGCAATCTGCTGCTGTGAATAGCTCTGGGTAGACAAGGTCTTCACCTGAAGAATGATCCGGAATTGTCTTGTGATCAGCGCGGCAATTTTAATCGGTTCCTCCCGCTGTTTCAGCAATTCATAGTAGATCCCGAGTGCCTTGTCCAATCGAAGATTTGCAATATCATCTACTAAGGCAAATACATTCTGTTCCGTGCTGCGGGCCACCAGCATATCGACGGTTGCGGCATCAATGGTTCCGCCAGCACCTGCATACAGACATAGCTTTTCAATTTCTCCAGATAATGCTTGAAGACTAGTTCCTGCATTTCGAACAATTGCCTCTGCCGCACCTTCACGCAGCGTACAGTCGTCTTTCTTCACTTGCTTGTCCACCCAACGAAGCAAATCCTCCCCACCGAGTGGCATGAAGGACAGTGCAACCCCAGATTTTTTGACCGCCTTGACTACCTTTTTACGCTCATCCAGCTTTTCTTGCCCAACCTGAAAGACAATTACGCTATAGTCAGCAGGATTGGTCACATAATCCAGTAAAACCTCCGGACGATGATCCACTTTCCCGTTATCCTTTGCAGCTGTAAAAAAAGATGAATCCCGAACAAATATCAGTTTCTTTTGAACCATAAAAGGAACCGTCTCCGCTTCTTCAACAACAGCTTGGATCGGCACTTCCCCTAAATCCATATGAACAATGGCAAAATCACGATCTTCCTTTGGGATCAGCTGAGCCTCCAGAAGCTCGGCAAATTCCTTCATTTGAAATTTCTCGCTGCCGTACAGCAAATAAACGGGAGATACATCTCCTTGTCTGACCGCTTTGGCTGCCGCTTTGGCATCCATCGGCGTCCCCCCTTCCTACTCTGTACACTATACCAAAAAAGAATATCCAAAAGCGATAGCTAAACACACACAATTAAGTCAGGACTTAACTTGCGCGGAAAACAAAGAGACCTCGGCTAATATTCAGCAGCAAGGTCCCTTCGTCCCAACACATCTATATAAACGCCGGCGAGCATGCTCTAGAAACACCTTGCCGACGGTCATACGACGGTAGTTGGTATAACACTCTCTTCAATCTATATAGGATATTCATATCTCCCGGCATGTGTGCGCCGATTTTGTTTATCTCTTTATCTATTTCTGAGTCTTTGATTGATTATCCGATGTTGAAGCTGGAGCCTGTTCTTTCTCTAAGGAATAGACATTCTCAACTAATTCACCATTATTCTGCAGCTTATACTTAAACGTTAAGCCGTCATCTGACCATTGACCGGAAATGAAGCTGCCCTTGAGTGGAATCTTTGCAACCGTCTCAACCGCTTCAGGTGAAGTATCATCTCCGGAAGGTAGATGATAGATGACCAACTGATCAACCTCAACCGAAGCTGTATACAGACCGTCCGGTGAGGACCACTGCTCCGGTACATTCACGAGCCCATAATGCGTTGCAGATAACTGGTCGGAGGATTCATGGCTTTCCACAGCGGGATCGCCTGAATCCGTGCTGATCGGCGGCAACTTATCTGACCTGGTATCCATGGATTCAGTAGGTGCCTTCTGAATACTCATGCTATCTTCGTTCTGTTGTGGTTCGCCGACCTTGGGAGCTTGTTGGTTTGTAGCCCTATTCTGCGCTTCTGTTTCATTTGCTACAGGTTTATCCGAACTTCTAGATTGTGCCTTATCAGCCTTATCACTTTTCTCAACGGGAGGGTCGGACACAACATCTTTCTTCTGGTCCCCAGTCTCAGTCGGAGTCGATGACTCGGCTGGCTGAGCTGCTTCCTCCGGTTTATTTGTAACGGAATCGGGATTAGATTCAGTTGACGAATCTGGAGGCGAGTTTCGTGGACTTACAGAGGGAGCGTCCCCCTCGTTTTCCATGCCCCTTGTTTCCGTACCGCCGTCCATAAACAATTGTTCCTTATCCTGCTGATCCTGGTATTCGATCCCAGCTCCATTCTCCGTCGTTCCCGCGCTCGTTGTACTTGCCGCTTCATAAGGAACTTCAGCGTCGGACATCATTTTGGGTTCATGAGTAAGTATAGCTGCGCCGAGTATCATCATAGCAGCTGCAGCCCCGATTGCAGTTCTCCCGCCAACGGTACTCCACCAGCTGCCCTTACGGCGCGGCCGCCGAATTTCCGGCATCATCTCCGCTGGCTCTTCGATTTTCACGGCTGGAGGCACGTCAAGGTTCTGGCGATCACGGTCAATAGCATCAAGTCTAGGGATAATAGCGTCAACTAGACTGACAGGCGGAGTTACGGCTGGTAGTTCCTCAAGCTCTCTGTTCAATGATTTTAATATGGTAAAGGTCTCTGCACACTCGGGACACACAGCAATATGCTGATACATCTCGGCCGTCTCCTCGGGTGTGAGGTCTCGGTCCAAATACCGATGCATCCGTTCCACCACCTCTTGGCAATTCATCCTGATACACCACCTTTCTGATGCTCTTGGAGCATGTTCTGCAGCTGCTGCCTGGCTCTAAACAGATATGATTTCACTGTATTAAGCGGAAGATTCAGGCAATCAGCAATTTCGTTGTAGGATAGGTCCTGCAAATACCTTAAGACAATGACGGTCCGATGGTGATCCGGCAGCAGATTAATGGCCTCTTTGATATCCTCAGCCAAGTACCCCGACATCACTTCCCGTTCAACGTCGAGCTTATCCCGAAATACCAGATCATGTTCATCGATGGAAACCGTCGGCTTGGTTCGGCGAAATTTATCAATGCATATGTTAGTGACAATTCGCTGGACCCATGTCTTGAACTGGGCTTTCTCCTCGTAGGAGTTGATCTTCGTATATATTCGTATAAGTGCTTCCTGTGCCGCATCCATGGCATCCTGTTCATTTTTCAGAATATAATAAGCAGTCCTGTAAACATGTTGCTCAATTTCTCGCAATAGGGTGATTAGAGCGTCGCGATCGCCCGATTGAGCGGCTCTTATGAGTCCCTGCTCCACCACAGTGGATCCCCCTCTCCCTGCATACATACAGACGGATAGAATTAAAAAAATGTTGCAGTATGTAACCTATTATTTTTAGGAAACTTCATCTAACTATACCAAATATAAAGATCGTAGTCATCTCTACGTTTCCCTATAGGGATCATACTACGATTATAGGTGGAAAGGACAGAAAGGCAGCATTATGGCAGCTTCGTCCTTGTCTCAATATTTCCATTCTTGACCCTCATCTGAATCTCACCATGCAGATTGGTTTGGTAGATAAGAGAGGGAGATTGCTCCAAACGGTCGACGACATCCGGATGAGGGTGACCGTACATATTGTTGACACCGGCTGAAATAACCGCAGATTTCGGCTTCCAAGCGTCCAGCCATATAGCCGAGGTAGATGTTTTGCTTCCGTGGTGGGCCACTTTCATGACATCAATCCAGTTCTCATCACCACCGGCAGTGTCTCGTGATGAACCGGCGCCGCTAACAGACTGCTCTTCTAGATGCAATAATATTTTCTGTTCGGCAGCTTGGTCCGTATCTCCTGTAAACAGAAAACGGATGCCGTTCATTTCAAGAATAAACACTAATGACACATGATTCTGATCCTTCATGAACGGTAAAGCCTCTGCGGACTCTCCCTTATCAGGGAAAACGGGCGATAAGAACTGTATGGTCGTGTCCTTGCCAAGCTCCCAAATCCCACGGTCTGCTCCAGCCTGATAAATCGGAATTTTCTGCTTAATGGCACTAAGCATCAGCTGTTGAAAAGAAGCAGATTGAGCCAAGGTACCATTGAACACGACGGCCTTCACAGGGATCTCTTCCAGAACTGCCAAGAGCCCACCTATATGATCCTGGTCACCATGAGTTATAAGCATATAATCGATCTGGTGGACGCCTCGCTTCTTTAGCAAAGGAACCACCACTTTGGCTCCCACCTCAAAAGGAGCTTTTCGTTCCTTCCATGCATCCTTTTCTTTACGAAAATTCACCGTCCCACCACCATCGACGAGAATATGCTTGCCTTCCGGTGTGGTCACCAGAATCGAATCTCCTTGTCCCACATCCAAAAATTGTACGAGCCCCGTTCCACGCCCGGGTTCAGGCGATTGATAACCATTAATCAGCAAAATAACCATAGTTCCTGATAGCAGAATGATCGCAGTTCTTGATGCATATTGCTCGACATAATCACTTGCGCGCAGGAAACCTCTCCATCGTAATGCACTGGCCAATTGGTCCGCGAGCGGCAGCATACCCGATGGATCTGGCGTATTTGCTCGAATGCCTCTCGATAGACGTTCCTCCAGAGGAACCGTATCATCATCGGAACCACGCTGCTGCTCTTCACGCACATCTGACCTCTTTTTCAAAAAGGTAAGCAGGAAATACAAGACGAAGTAATAACATAAGATCCAAGCCAGCGAGGGGGAGGGCCACAAAGTCATGAAAGCAGATGAACTACTCATAAAGTCTACAATCCGAAAATTTATCTCATTAATCCATTCTGTTACAGCAGCTATCCAGCCCGCTCCGCGCATCCATACCCAGCTAAGCAGCAGTGACACCATACCCATTGGAAGCACCACCATGCTTATGACCGGAACTAGGAGCAAATTAGCGAATACGGAGATCAATGACACTTGGTTGAAGTAATAAATTGTGAGCGGAAAAGAAATCAGCTGTGCAACCACGGTTATTCCAACCGACCCCGCAAGCCAGCGGGGCAGGAATGTCAAGAGAGACATCAGCTTCGGAACGAATATCATGATCCCCGCAGTGACGATGAACGACAGCTGGAAGCTGACATTTAGGAGAAAATATGGATTCCACAGCAGCATAACCAGCGCAGCCACACTGAGAATATGCAGACCGTCCTTTAACATTCGTCGTTTGGCTGCATACAAGCCGATGACCCCCATCATGCCCGCACGGACAATGGAAGGGCTCGCCCCCGTAAGAAGGACATAGACGGGTATTAGCCATATAACTACAGTCAGCGAGGTTTCTCTTGTCATCCGAAGTGAATTGCAAACAAAGATAAGACATCCGACAACCACAGCGACATGCATGCCTGATATCGCAAGAATATGAGTCAATCCCAATCGCGAGAACTCCATAAAAGTATCGGGATCCAGATCGTCCTGATTGCCAATGACCAGCCCTTTCATAAAGCCTGCATGAATGCCGCCGTACAATTGTTTTAACTTATCCCCAAGCCTTTCGCGAACAGCATCATTCCACCTTAGAATATGACCTGTTCTCCACTTATCAGGGGAGGTGACTTTCGCTTGGTCTGCGCCTTTCACCTTTAGCATCCAATGAATCTTCTGAGTGCGTAAGTACTGAAGATAATCAAAGCCGCCAAAGTTCCGCGCCTCTCCCGGTTTTTGCAATTCTCCGCTCAATTGAACCCGATCACCGCGCTGCCATTGCCTAGCTGACTCCAGCTCTACTTGGTCCAGAAGCTTTACTTGAACCATAACGATGTCATCAGTCTTTAGCATTGTGTTATCATCCGAGTTCGCTGGGGACATTGCTTCCGCGGAAGGCTTCGACAGGATAAGCTCAGCTTGCTGCAAGTTAACCTTAAAATCCGCCCGGTCACCATCCACCTCGACAGGTGATGATATGATCCCATCTGCAATAACAGGAATACGATCTACCGTTTCATCTTCAGTGAGCACAGACTCGAAATCACTTACATTTGCTGTGTCATACCATTCCCAGTAAATGCCTGACACAACCAAAGAGAACAGCATGCAACATGTGTACAGGTGCCCTGCACGCACCCATTGACATACCACAAGCAGCAAAAGAATCAGCCCGGCTACTGTCAAGTACAGCCTCCATCCATCATACAGACATGCAGCACTGCTGCCGATAACCCATATTACGGCAAATGCAAGCAATGGTCTTCGTTTCATGTTTTGAACGTATCCCTTCCTAAAAAAATATCAGAAAAAGAACGTTTATCGACGTCCTTTTTCAACAAACTAATCCGCATATAGCGGATGTTTCCCCTCAGAAGATTGGATATCGAGCCTCCGAAGTCGATGGTTCTATATAAAAAAAGAACCCTTGGCTGCTTGATGCAGTCAAAGGTTCTTCCTCTGTGGTACCGAATTTAATTTCTTATATGCGATCTAAGCGATCCCTAGCGTTAATTCTCTACTGTCATCAAGGTTTCGCGTGGCGGCTCATATGCTTTAAGCTGCCTGAACAAGATGCCCTTCTGTTCCATCATACGGGAAACCTTCTCCGAATCCTTCGGATAGGGACGATGGAACACCACCTCGACAATGCCGCTGTTGGCGAGCATATTCGCGCAGGTCCAGCACGGTTCATCCGTCACATACACCGTGCTGCCTTCCCTATCGATGCGATCGGTGAAGAGCAGCAGATTTTGTTCGGCATGAATCGTACGGATGCAGCGCTGTTTTTTCACCATGCTCTCCTTGCCTTCCTGCACGACCAACTCATAATCCTCCACAATCATACAGCCTGCCTCGGAACAATCCGGCACGCCCATCGGGGCTCCGTTATATGCCGTCCCAAGCAGCTTCTTCCCCTGGACCAAGACTGCCCCTACATGTCGCCGCGAACATTGAGAGCGGGTAGACACCATAAAAGCAATATCCATGAAATAGGTATCCCAATCTTTACGTTGATCTGAACTCATCATCTGTCACCTGTTTCTTATCAATATCTCCTTTATTGTAGCACATAGCTAAAGTCCAACGTAAGGCTTCATCTTCTCCAGAATTTTAGGACCGATGCCTTTCACATTCATTAAATCCGCTTTGCTGCGAAAAGGGCCAAATTGATTCCGGTAATCTATGATAGCCTTCGCTTTTGCTTCGCCAATGCCAGGCAAGTCCATCAAGGCAGCTGCATCCGCCGTGTTGACATTGATTAGTCCGTTTTGATCTGTCGGTGGGGTTGTCTGCATAGATGATTCATTAGCGGGCAGGGGCTGCTGTGACTGCAAACTGCCGTCTACTGCCTCAGAAGGAGTCGTAGACGAAGCAGGCGGGTCGGTAGATGCAGCCGGTGGCGCGGGATCGCTGCTGCTCATCCCTACAGTACCAGGACTTTGACTTGATGCCGGGCCGTTCACAAGCACCTCTGAATCTTTAATGGCATTCGTATTGACCACAGCTGCGGTCTGTCCCGACTCCTTCTCTTTTGCATCAGGTCCAGACACTTTGGCATTTACTTTCTCCTCTATTACAAGGGCTTCCTCCAGCTGATCGTTCAACACCTGCCAGCCCTCCAGCCCCTTATCGCTACCACCGGCAAATAGTATGAATCCGCATCCCGCAATGGTTGCGGCTAGACTCCAGCCTAGAGGTATCCGTTTCATTATGATCACTCCTTATTATCAAAGTTCACATTGTCCAAAACCTAACCCATAACATTGAGTTATCCTGCGGCAAAATTGAGATGAAAAGCCGTCATGAACCGGCCACTTCCCTGCATACATTAAACGTAAGGACGGTACATTTCTGCCGTAAAGCGCGAAAGGAGGGAACTTTCACATGAAGGTCGGTTTTATCGGTACGGGCAGTATGGGTAGTCTGTTGATCGATGCCTTCATTCATTCGGGCGCACTCCTGCCTGAGCAAATTCAGATCAGCAACCGAAGCCCTGAGAAAGCACACCAACTGGCAAAACGCCATGCCGGTTTGACAGTATGCAGCTGTAACGAGGAGACAGCTTCTTCGAGTAATGTACTATTCTTATGTATCAAACCGCTTGAGTTCAGATCGGTCATTAATGAAATTAAGGACCAGCTTGAAGAAGGGCAAATTGCAATATCCATCACGAGTCCCGTGCAATTGATTCATCTGGAATCAACTCTCAATTGTAAAGTCGCCAAAATCATCCCGAGCATCACAAACCTTACCGGTGGCGGAGCATCATTATGCATGTATGGTTCCCGAATAAAAGAAGAAGACAGGCAGCTTATAGAAAGCCTCCTGTCTTACATCAGCAGGCCCGTCGAGATACTGGAATCGCACACGCGAATCACTTCCGATTTCTCCAGCTGCGGGCCTGCTTTTTTAAGTTTATTCATGGAAAAATGGATTGATGCTGCCGTTGAGATGACCGGAATTGACCGCAGGACCCTTAATGCGTTAGCCGGTGAAATGCTGCTTGGCACCGGCAAACTGTTAACGGAGGAGGGCTTCTCCCCCGAACAGCTGCAACATCGGGTGGCGGTTCCCGGAGGCATCACAGCCCAGGCTTTGGCACTGCTTGATTCCAACCTGAGCGGATTGTTCTACCAATTGATCAAAACCACACACGACAAGTATGAGGAGGATCTGGTAAAACTGGATGCTGCCTTCGGTTTTACGATTAACCGGCCACGATATTGACCAGTTTTCCCGGTACGGCAATAATTTTGCGAATACTCTTTCCTTCCAGCGCCTGCTTGACATTCGGAAGGGAGAGGCTATGTTGTTGCATGGCTTCTTGGTCCATGTCTTTTGCAATCTTGGCACGTTCTACAATCTTGCCATTAACTTGAACAACGATTTCCACTTCTGCCTCTACGGTCCAAGCTTCATCAAACTCAGGCCATGGCACGTAGGTTACACTCTCTGTATAGCCTAAGCGACTCCACAGCTCTTCAGCCAGATGAGGTGCAAGCGGGGACAAGAGCTGGACGAAGTTCTCCATCGCCTTGCGTGGAAGCACATCCGTCTTGTATCCCTCGTTGATGAATACCATCAGCTGGCTGATTGCTGTGTTAAAGTGCATCTGATCAAAGTCATGCGTCACTTTTTTAATCGTTTTGTGAAGCGTACGTTTGAATTCATCCGTACCCTCCCCGTCCACGATTTTAGGGTTCAATTGACCGTCGTCGCCAATGAACAGACGCCATACACGGGAGAGGAAACGATGCGTTCCTTCAACGCCGTTGGTGTTCCACGGCTTCGTCGCTTCCAGCGGCCCCATGAACATCTCGTATACGCGCAGTGTGTCAGCGCCATACTCGTTTACGATATCGTCCGGATTGATGACATTACCGCGGGATTTACTCATTTTCTCATTATTGTTCCCCAGGATCATGCCCTGATTGACCAGCTTTTGGAAAGGTTCTTTCGTATCAACGACACCAAGATCATACAGAACCTTGTGCCAGAAGCGGGCATACAGCAAGTGAAGCACCGCATGCTCCACACCACCGATGTACAAGTCAACTGGCAGCCATTCCTTCTGTTTCTCCTTGGAGCACAGCTCATCATTGTTATGCGGATCAATGTATCTCAGATAGTACCAGCAGCTGCCAGCCCATTGCGGCATGGTATTGGTTTCCCGGCGGGCCTTCATTCCCGTTTCAGGATCTACCGTCTCCACCCAATCCGTAACGTTAGCCAGCGGTGACTCGCCGGTACCTGATGGTCTGATCTGTTCCACATCCGGAAGCAGCAGAGGAAGCTGATCCTCAGGCACAGTCTTCATTGTACCGTCTTCCAAATGCAGAATCGGGATCGGCTCGCCCCAATAACGTTGACGGCTGAACAGCCAATCGCGCAACCGGTAAGTGATCTTCTTCTGACCCTTTCCCTCTTCCTCCAGCCATTCGTTCATTTTCTGGATAGCCTCTTCATTATCCAATCCGTTCAAGAAGCCGGAGTTCACATGCACACCGCTGCCGGTGTATGCTTCTTCTTCAACATTTCCTCCCTGAACGACTTCAATAATCGGAAGACCGAATTGTTTCGCAAATTCCCAGTCACGACTATCATGTCCTGGAACTGCCATAATGGCCCCGGTCCCGTAACCGGCAAGTACATAATCCGCAATCCAGATCGGCACTTTAGCACCGCTTGCCGGATTGATGGCATAAGCACCTGTAAATACGCCCGTTTTATCTTTGGCCAGATCCGTACGCTCCAAATCGCTTTTCCGAGCCGCTTGGTCCTGGTAAGCCTTAACGGCTTCACGCTGATCTGCCGATGTAATCTTGTCTACGAGGTCATGTTCCGGTGCCAGAACGCAGTAGCTGGCGCCAAACAACGTATCAGGACGAGTTGTAAACACCTCCAGGTGACCATCATAACTCTCGATTTCAAAGCGGACTTCAGCACCTGTGGATTTGCCGATCCAGTTGCGCTGCATATCCTTCAGGCTCTCGCTCCAGTCCAGATCCTCCAGATCCTCAAGCAGCCGCTCTGCATATTCAGTAATACGCAGGATCCATTGGCGCATCGGCTTACGAACGACCGGATGTCCTCCGCGTTCGCTCTTGCCGTCAATGACCTCTTCATTCGCGAGCACAGTACCGAGCGCTTCGCACCAGTTCACTGGAACTTCAGCCACATAGGCCAGACCGCGATTATAGAGCTGAATAAAGATCCACTGGGTCCATTTATAATATTCCGGATCCGTCGTACTGATCTCACGATCCCAGTCATAAGAGAAACCGAGAGATTTGATCTGGCGGCGGAACGTATTAATATTTTGAATGGTAAACTCACGCGGATGTTTGCCCGTGTCCATAGCATACTGTTCTGCAGGCAAACCGAAAGCGTCCCATCCCATAGGGTGCAGCACATTGTAGCCTCGCATCCGCTTGTAGCGGGACACGATATCCGTTGCTGTGTACCCTTCCGGATGTCCTACGTGCAAGCCTGCACCTGATGGATAAGGAAACATATCCAGTGCATAAAATTTCGGTTTGGATGATGTGTCTTCCGTTTTGAAGGTTTTGTTATCATCCCAGTATTGCTGCCACTTTGGTTCGATGGCCTGCGGCTGATAGCCGTGGCCGGTTGGTTGATTGTCCGTCATACTTCATTGCTCCTCCTTCGCAGTCAAGAGACAAAGGCCTCTGCCTATGCCCAAAAAAACAAAAAAACCTCGTCATCCATAGCGCTGATCGCTAGGGACGAGAGGTTTGATTCCCGTGGTACCACCCTAGTTAGCCAAAGGCATGCCTTGCCTTTCACTCCCTTTGCATCCTTATCGCGGATGAAACGACGATGCTTCATCGGCCGAATCTGCCGGAAATACAGCCCTCCGACGGCCGGGTTAACACCATTGCTCCGAGGCGAGCTTTTTCCTATCGTCAACCGGTTTTCACCAGACACCGGCTCTCTGCATGATCGAAAATGGAATGATTGATCCTCATCATCGCGTTTAATTTCGGTTTTAATGTCGCTATTATAACCAAAAAGATGGATCAAGTCAACGGAAGCTCGCCCCCGCTCTTACGATAATATTCGGGTGTCATCCCTACTGTAGCCTTGAACAACCTGCTGAAATGAGCTAGATGTTTAAACCCTGCCGCTTGGCTGATATCCGTTATACTCAATTGAGGATTTAGCCTGAGCATGATCTTTGCCTGGTTAATCCGCCGATGATAAAGATACGTAAACACCGTTGTGCCGGTAACTTCTTTAAATAAAGTAGATAAATAATGTTTTGTGATATGCATATCGCGGGCGATTCTTTCCAGCGTCAGATCGTTCATATAATTCCCCTCGATGAATGAAACCACATGTTGGACATGTCGTTCTTTCTCTGAGATCGAATCCTGATCCTGGACAGCTGCCTGACACCAGTCGGCTATCATGTACAGCATCTCCTGGATGCGCAAGGTCATTCGCTCTTGACTAAAGCCGGCATTGGACGTTGATAAACGGTTCATATCTGCCAGTATACCTTCGAACTCGTCCCGGTCCGCCCCTATCAGGTTTATGCGATGATTCTGCAGTGTTTCGAAGGGGTCCAGGACGATCGATTTGGCTGTATCTGATAATCCCTTGCAGATCCAGGCAGGATCAAAATGCAGAATACTTCTGACATATCTGGAACCGGGCTCTACATTCGGGCAGTGGAGCACGAGTCCATTCATCAGGAGCAGATCCCCCGGCTTCAGAGCAAATATAGAATCGCCGATCAAATAAGTGCAGCGTCCTTCATGGAAATAAAAAATCTCATAAAAAGGATGTGAATGAAACTGCCCGCTCGATATGGGCTGCTCGTTGAAATAAGTAAGATCGATAGGCTTATTAAGCTCCATACGATCGTATCTAGATATTTTATTGGAAGATGAGGTCATAGAGAATTGCCCCTTTAGCGATTTTGGAGTAATCATCTCCTGCTTGCCCCTCAACCTTAACGGGGTTTTCTCTATTATAAATGATTTTGATGAATGCGTATGGCTTCATTCTGGGCAATAACACATAATTCTCCGGCCTTGAAGGCGTGCTCTTGGGACATGGCATTTTCTGTTCGTTCCAGACAATCCAGAACAAGCTGCCCGAAAAATGGATAGCCTACCTTGCCCTGAAGCTCCATATGAAATTCGCCGTCACGATTCACCAAATACAGATGATCGCCTTGAGGATGCCTTGCGATATCAATATATTTGCGAAGCTCGATGTATCCTTCCGTCCCAAGTATAAAGGTTCTGCCATCCCCCCAGGTACCCAAGCCTTCGGGTGTCAGCCAGTCAACACGGAAATAATTCGTGGCCCCATTGTCTCCGACAAGCGTCGCATCTCCGAAATCCTCCAGCTCGGGATAAGCCGGGTTCGCATAATTACCAACCTTGCTGCTGATTACCCTGGCATCACGGCAGTCCGCATAATACAAAAACTGTTCAATCTGGTGAGAACCGATATCACAAAGAATGCCTCCGTACTGATGGCGACGGAAAAACCAATCCGGACGAGAGGCGGCGTTTAAACGATGTGGCCCTGTTCCCATCACTTGCACCACTCGTCCGATAGCCCCGTCCCGAATCAGCGTTCCTGCATGGACTGCACTTTCCACATGCAGGCGTTCGCTATAGTAAACCATATACTTTCTGCCCGTCTCCACGACTTTCGCACGTGCAGCGTTCACCTGCTCCAGCGTGGTAAACGGCGTCTTATCCGTGAAATAATCCTTGCCATGCGACATAACCTTTAGACCAAGCTCGCATCTTCCCGAAGGTATGGCTGCTGCAGCAACCAGATGAACTTCCGTATCTTCCAGCACCTGGGCCTCGGAGAAAGCTACCTCCACTCCAGGGTATGCCTTGCAAAAAGCTGCAACCTTCACGGGGTCTTGGTCATACACCCACTTCAGCTTCGCCCCGGCCTCAATCAAGCCGTTGCACATGCCGTAGATATGGCCATGCTCCAGGGACATGGCTGCAAATATAAACTCCCCAGGCTTGCACACCGGCTGGGCCTTGCCCACCGGCGCATAGAGCATTCCATTGCTGCGATCCATACCAAGAGCCTCCCGATTATAATTTAGTAAGTGCCAAACGTCTTGCTCATATCCACCGGGCCAATCTCCTTGACTGTTTTCCGGATGGACGAATTCGCTATCTGTTCTTGCAGCATTTCGTAATACAGGTCTTCGTCCAAGGGCAGATCAACCCAATTGTCAGTCCAGGTGGACAGATGCATGGCGTTCGATAACGTTAATCCGCGGATTCCCTCTTCACCTGGTGCAATCAATGGTGTTCCATGTAAGATAGCATCCGCGAAATTTTGGATAATGCCGTTATGCTGCGGGTTATCACCTGAAATCGGTACCTCGCATTTCCAGCATTCCGGTTCACCGAAACCGCCGGTATACTCCCGATTGAATTCGGACTCATGAACACGGAGACGCCAGAAGGTAAGCTTCCCGTCTTCGATGACGATTTTTCCGCGGTCCCCCGTCACTTCATATCGGTTCGTTCCCGGCGCTTCACCCGTTGTCGTAATGAACACGGCTGTGGCGCCGTTCTCGTATTCCGCGTACGCTGTAACGTCATCCTCCACTTCAATGTTCCGATACTTGCCAAAAGAGCAAAATGCCCGCATTCTCTTTGGCATCATGCCGGTTGTCCATTGCCACAGATCCAACTGATGCGGAGACTGGTTGATCAGTACTCCCCCGCCTTCACCTGCCCAAGTGGCGCGCCATCCGCCTGAATCGTAATAGCTTTGAGACCGGTACCAATTCGTGATTATCCAATTCATCCGCCTGATTTCCCCAAGCTCTCCGTCTGCAATGAGCTCTTTGAGCTTTTTGTACAGCGGATTGCAGCGCTGATTGTACATGATAGAGAACACTTTTCCGCTGTTTTTTGCCGCGCGGTTCATTTCCCGCACTTGCTTCGTGTAAACGCCTGCCGGTTTCTCGATCAGGATATGAAGACCGTGACTCAGACACTTTATCGCCATATCAGGATGAGCATAATGCGGAGTGGCAATAATCATTGCATCGATCTCGCCCGACGAGATCATAGCGTCAGCATCACTCCAGGGCTTTACATCTGCAGGCAGCGTAGCTCTCGCTTCATCCAACTTGGCGGGATTCAAATCACATACTGCACTCAATCGTGCACCGACAATCTGTCTCGCAGCCAGCGATCTGGCATGTGAAAAACCCATTCCTAGCCCTATAACCCCTACTCTTACCTGATCCATATCTTATCCCTCCTTGGTAAGCATCTCACACACTCTGTTTGTGATCTGTCCACTCATTCATTTGCTCGGCAAAACGCACCAGCATCTCCCTGGATTCAAAAGTGCCACTAAAATCTTCAATACCGTAGTAACCATCGTAGCCAACCGACTGCAAATCCTGTATCACTTGTCTCCAAGGCACGGCTCCTTCCGAAAGTGCGGACCATTCTGCAGACCATACAGCTGAGGTACCATCCACAGATGGCGTTTTACGGTAGCCCCCATTTTTAACATGAACATGCGCAAGATACGGCCCAAGAAGCTCCAGACCCATACGGTAGTTTTCGTATCCTTCATAAACCATGTTGCCCGGATCATACAGCACGCCGATATGCTGTGGATTGAAATGGGATACGAGACGGTGCGCCAACCCGGCACTTGGCGCGATCGTTAAATGATGAGTTTCTACTAATGCCTTAACCCCATAAGCCGCTGCGAGCTCCTCTACTTCGTGTAAATACTGAACCGCCTGGTCATACAGCTCATTATAATTGCGCTTCCGGTCATACCCCGGGATACCTGCGCGAATAAAGGAGGCACCAATCAGCTTGGCTGCTTGCATGACCTTCTCCGTCGCTTCCACATCACCACACGACAGATAAGGGACGACTGCAAGACTGCGTCTCTCATATTTGTCCGCTGCTTCCCGAAACCCGAGCCAATCCTCCTGGGTGCCACCAGGATCCATCGAGCAGCGATTGTGCCTCCAAAAGGATGGCTTTTCCTCAGCGGCATCTGCCGGAACTTCCTTGAAGCGCCATTCGATGCTCTCAATACCGGCATCTGCTGCAGCGTTTGCCAATTCTTCAGGTACTAAATCAGGAGTAGCCACTGTAAATACAGACAGTTTCATCCATACTTCATCCTCTCTCAACCTATTTTCGTCTAGTGCATTTAACTCTCGTTGTATTCATTTTCAGTTATCCCAAACCTATGAGATTGCTAGAATCGCTCTGAATGAAGGCGTTAACAAATCTGTTGATCCTATTTCTCCAACATCGTAGCACAGCCCATTAAGCAAACCCAGACCTCTTCTAATTAACCTTAACAACAGTCAAATAAAATGGAAAAGAAGTATCTTTGAATACAACTGCTCTGCAGTGTGTACTCCCTGATATCTAAAAAAGGCACTCCCTCCGTCCGGAACAGACGAAAGAGAGTGCCTTCACAAAAATATTCACTTATTTTACAGCAACATAGAATAGCCGGGCAGCATCCTCGCCCGCCTCAACCCACTCAAAATCAGCGTAACATTTCACATCCCGAAAACCGGCTTTAACCAGTTCAACCTTCATCCACTCCGGATCATATCCCCGCTGCACATGCGTTTCCTCAAAACGGCGATAGACCGAAGAATCTTCGTTATCTCTTGCAAAAATGGATAGATGATGTTCAATTTCACAACGACGCTCATCGAGATCGCATGTCCATATATAGGACACTTCGCGTTCATCCAGCACGAATGGTTGCTCTTCGTCATACCGGCGCAGCGTATTAGGGTGATGCACGTCAAACAAGAATGTACCGCCTTCCTTAAGACCGCTATAAGTCCTTGCGAAAGCGGAGCGAATGTCCTTCTCCTCTAACAGGTAGTTCAGACAATCGCAAAATGAAATGATGGAATCGACCTGCTCGGGCAGCTCCCAAGATCGCATGTCCTGCTGTACCCAGCGAATACTGCCTTCTCGGAACAACCGGTGGCCCTGCGGTGTGCCTTCCAGCTTGCGTCTGGCGACGGACAGCATATCCGCCGACAAATCAATTCCTGTCACTTCAAATCCCGAATTAACGAGCGGAATCGTGATACTGCCTGTACCGCATCCCAGCTCTACGACGCTCTTTGGCATTCCGTGCTGATCCCAAGCCGTTCTTGCAAAGCGGATCCAATCCGGATACGGCATGTCTTCCATGAGTTGATCATATACGTAAGCAAACTTGCGGTAAGACAACATGATGACACCACTTTCCTAGAAGCTTTCACC
Organism: Paenibacillus solani; assembly: GCF_001277345.1. Taxonomy (GTDB): domain Bacteria; phylum Bacillota; class Bacilli; order Paenibacillales; family Paenibacillaceae; genus Paenibacillus_AQ; species Paenibacillus_AQ solani. The sequence goes on along the minus strand of NZ_LIUT01000001.1, from coordinate 842,130 downwards.
TACCAAAGCCTCGGTTATTCGTTAGAACCGGAATTTTCCTCTTGTTTGACCATGTAGGTCCAGCTTTCCTTCTGGGTAACGAGCCCGTCCTTCATCAGCTTGCCAAGAGCCCGTTTAAAAGCGGATTTACTGATCCCAAAACGCTGCTTGATGATATCGGGCGGCGTTTCATCCGAATACGGCATCGCATGACCTGGACGCTCCTCCAGAAAAGCAAGCAGCCGATCCGCATCATCCGTCCGGCCAATCTCTTTTTGCGGAACCATGGACAGATTCACTCTGCCGTCTTCCCGGATATGACTGACCCGAACCTTCACCTCTTCGCCAAGACGCAGCATGCGTGTGCGTTCAGAGGAATGGATCATGCCAATCGCGCCAAAACCGATCACGCCGCCATCAATGATGACGAATGTACCCATCTGGAGCGGTTTATACACCAAAGCAGTAAACCACTGGCCTTTCCACGATTCAGGGGCATGAAATGCCAGCGGAGCAAGCTCTTGTTCTCCTGCAAGCTTCGCACGAAGCCGGCCTTGCTTATCATGTTCCATGAGGACAAACACGTGATCTCCCACTTGCGGATGCAGCTCACGCATTTCCGGCAATTCCCGGATGGGAAGAAGCAGCTGCCGCCCAAGACCCATCTCAAGGAAACATCCGAGACGCGGATGAACGTCCGCCACTTCAAGCTTTGCGGTTTCACCCAGTGTAAGATAAGGTTTCTTCATCGTTGCGGCCAGGCGGTCTTCCGTGTCGAAGAAAATAAAGACCTCCACCGTATCCCCCGGCTTAACTTTTTCCGTAAGCTCAGAATAGTGAAGAAGCACATCCCGATCTTCACCATCCAGAAAATATCCGTATGGAGACACCTCTCTGGAGACGACGAGCTTCGTCAATGTGCCGGCGATCAGACTCATACGTTCTCCACCACTTTAGCATCCGACCATAGACGCTCAATGTTGTAGTATTCCCGCTCATCGCGATGGAAAATATGAACAATCACGTCTCCAAGATCCATCAGCACCCAACGTGCAGCGTCCATGCCTTCCAGACCGCGCATGGCTACGCCCGCATCATGAGCCTGTTTACGGATTTCGGTTGCGATTGCTTGAACCTGGGTATCCGAGTTACCATGACAAATGACAAAATAGTCTGCAATCAATGAAATGCCTCTAAGATCAAGGACAACGACATCCATCGCTTTTTTATCTTCAGCGGCAGCCACGGCTACCTGTAACAATTCATTCGGTTTCAACGTCATGAATTCGCCTCCTCCAATTGCTTAATTAGATCGTTGCGGGCTAATACCGTCAACGGGAAAATAATTTGTCTGCGTGAAAGCAGAAAGCCAATCGTCGAATCAAAACCGGCTGCGAGGGCTCCTTCAAGGCTATGGTTGGCCAGTTCGCGGATATTATTCACGCCGGGGAAATCCCGTCCCGGTTCCATGTAATCCGCAAGGCAAACCACCTTATCGAGCAGCGTCATTCCTACGCGCCCCGATGTATGGTAACGGATAGCGTCAAGCACCTCGACATCCGTTACGCCATACTCGAGCTCCGCGACGAAGGCGCCTACCTCAGCATGCCAAAGCCGCTTGTCGTAATGCAGCAGCTCTTCGGAGAGCGCGTGCTCCACCATCATTTGATGAAGCTTCTGTATAGGCCAGTATTTGGCCACGTCATGCAGGATGGCAGCCAACTCGGCCTTAACCGGGTCTGCTCCGTACCTGTCAGCCAGAATAACCGCGGTTTCCATTACACCTCTAGTGTGCTCCCAGCGCTTGGCCGGCATCTGGGAGGATACGGCTGCTATGAGTTCATCACGGTTGTATGCCATAAATACCGCTCCTAACAATATAATCATATACACGATCCGGTACCATATAACGGATGGAAGATCCTGCAGCTGCCCTGTTCCGAATCATGGTGGACGATATTTCGATCATCGGCATTTCCGCCGTAACCACTGCTGTTTGCAGAAAGTCTGGCAGTGCCTCCACCGAAAGATTAGTACCCGGACGGTTGACCCCTATAAAGGTGAGCATTCCCGCCAGCTCAGTAATCCGGTCCCACTTGGGAAGATACGCTACCATATCTGCTCCGATGATGAATGAAAAATCATGCTCAGGATACGTATTCCGAAGTTCCCTCACCGTGTCCACCGTATAGGATACCCCTCCGCGCTTCACTTCCCAGTCGAGCGTACGGAAAGACGGATGGCCGGCAATCGCTTCAGCCGTCATTTCCAGCCTCATCAAACCGGTCACACCCGCATCCTCTTTATGCGGAGGAATATGGCTTGGCATAAACCATACCTCGTCCAAACCGTAAGCATCTCGTGCCGATTCCGCAGCAAGCATATGTCCAATATGAATGGGATCGAAAGTTCCGCCCATGATCCCTACCTTCATTCGGGTTCACCTCCCCTAAAGTAAGAGAGTTTAGTTCCTTGCAAATCCCCTGCATCCAAAGAGCACACGCTCCATTATGGCAGTTCGATTGTTTTGTGATCTTTCGATTCTTTATACAGTACGATCGTCTTGCCAATGACTTGCACAAGTTCGGCATCTGCCCCTTCGGCAAGCTCCTGAGCGATTTCACGAGGATCTTCGAGACAATTGTTGAGCACGGATACTTTCAGTAGCTCCCGCTTCTCGATCGCCTCGGAAATATGCCGGATCAGATGTTCATTGCTGCCTCCCTTGCCTACCTGAAACAGCGGGTCCAGATGATGCGCAAGCGAACGTAAATGTCGTTTTTGCTTTCCTGTTAACATGCTTGGTCATTACTCCTTAAATATTCAATTATTATAGCGTGCTTCGTGTTGAAAGCTATATTGTAGCTTTTGCCTAAGCATTAATCAATAAACAAAGATATTATGACTCAGGCTGGAAGCTTCTTAACACCGCTTCCTTCATGGCTTCTACTGGTGCTGCTTGTCCTGTCCAATACTCAAATGCGTACGCGCCCTGATTAACGAACATTCCCAGGCCGCCATGCACTGTGCATCGCCGAAGCTCCGCTTGCCGCAGCAGCTCGGTCTTCAGAGGATTATAGATCAGGTCGCTGACAACGATTCCTTCAGGGATAAGTTTCGGCGAAACAGGTATTTCAGTAATGTGAGGAAACATGCCCACTGAAGTTGTATTAATGATGATGTCCGCTTCGAGCAACGCTTTGTTGGCTTCATCCTCTCCGTATCCCCTCAGATCACCAAGCGAGCTCCATTCTGCGGCCAGCGCCACAGCCTTGGCCGATGTCCGGTTTACAATGGATATCGAACCGGGACTTTCCCCTGTAAGAGCGTGTATGATTCCCCTGGCTGCGCCGCCCGCGCCGAGTACGACAATATGTTTTCCCTTAAGATCGGAACAGGCTTCCTCCTTTAAGGAACGGACATACCCGATACCATCTGTATTGTATCCTGTCAATTTACCGTTATCATTGACGATCGTATTCACAGCACCGATGCGCTGCGCTCCTTCATCAATGACATCCAGATACTTCATAACTTCCACCTTGTGCGGGATCGTGATGTTCACACCTCGGAATCCCAGTACTTTGATTGCCTGAATGGCATCACTTAATCCTTCCGGACGAATATGCAGCGGCACATAGGCACCGGATAATCCCATGGCAGATAATGCTGCCTGGTGCATGGCCGGTGATTTCGAATGTCCGATCGGATCCCCCATCACACCCAAGAGCAGATAATCATGCTCGATCAATGCATTCACTTTCATTCTCTCCTGCCTCTCCCATGAATAAACGGGCGTTGACCCAAGGTTTAGTCCCTTTAGTGTTATCCAGCATTCTGACTATACTTATATCAAGGAAGGACGGGCCAGCACCTTGATTCCTTTGGGCACATGGACTGCTACCAGAGCTCCCAGCTCACCATTGATCTTGATCCAGCCAAGTCCCGAAATAAACACATCCTGTCGTGTACCCTTTGAAATCCGGATTTCATGTCTTGTCCATTCCGGCATTTCATCAAGCCGTTCCTTGGTCGGAGGGGATAACAGTTCCCCTGCATGCTCGGCAAACAGTGAGTCCGCCCGTTCCAGCTTGGTCCGATGAATGCCTAGTCTGCCGCTGATAAAACAAGTAAAGGATTGGTGCTCTCCTTTCAGAAAATCAAACCGGCCAAACCCTCCAAAGAACAATGTCTGTCCTTCATTCAACTGGTATACCATCGGCTTCAGCGGGTTCTCAGGCATGATCGCACCCAAATCCTGGCGGCTGACAAGCTCGCTATAGCGCCATGGATAAACGATACCCGGCGTATCAATGATATGCCGTCCGTCATCCAGCGGAATATGGACCATATCCAGCGTTGTTCCTGGATAACGGGAAACCGTCAGCTCCTGATCCAAATCACTGTAATCGCGGATCAAGCGATTGATCAAGCTGGATTTACCCACGTTCGTGGCACCGACGACGTAGACGTCACGATCGCCTCTATGGTGTGCAACCGTCTCGAGAAGCCGCTCAAAGCCTTGATTTTTCTTTGCACTGCATAGCACAATATCTTCCGTTCTCAGGCCATGCTCCTTACACTGTTTCTGCACCCAATTTAGAACCTTGTTCCAATTGGTGACCTTCGGCAAAAGATCGGTCTTATTCACGGCCAGTATGACCGGATTGTTGCCGACAAACCGCTGCAAACCGGATATGAGACTTCCTTCAAAATCGAATAGATCCACAATGTGTATGACCAGCGCGTTCTTACCGCCGATCTGCCCAAGCAGCCGTAAAAATTCATCCTGGTCTACGGCAACCGATGAGGCTTCATTATAATTCTTGATCCGGAAGCAGCGCTGGCAAATGACCGGATCGCGATCCCAGGCCTTCTCCGGTAAATACCCCGGCTTGTCCTGCGCCGCACTTTGAAGTGGTATGCCGCAGCCGCTGCACTTCTTGATGTCTTCACCGCCAGTAGGCAACGTCATAATTTAGGTTCCTCCTCCATCCACAATCCTTTTTTGCGCAAACGGGTTAATGCGATTCGCTCCACCCGGCGATTCACCATTCGTGTAAACCATCCCTCATCATGAATGGCAATAGGCATAACCAGAACCGTGTACAATCCGAGACGATTCCCGCCATATACATCGGTCAGCATCTGATCACCAACCACAACCGTTTTCTCTGGAGCAAGCTCCATCATGCTCATCGCTTTGCGAAAAGGAGTATTGCTTGGTTTACGAGCTTTATGCACAAACTGGATATCCAGCGGCGTCGCAAATTTTGATACACGTTCAAGCTGATTATTCGAAACGATGATGAGCTGAAAACCGATCTCCTTGACTTTTTTGAACCAATCGACCAGTTCGGGCGTTGCCAGTGGTGCCTTGGCTCCTACAAGGGTATTGTCCAAATCCGTAATGATTCCTCGATACCCCTGTTTATATAGTTCCTCAAGGTTAATATCAAAAACCGTGTTAACACGGAGCTTTGGAATTAACATTTCAAACAAGTTCGTCACCTCAATTTCATACGAAAAACTATACCATATTCCGGTTCCTTAGTAAAAATAATCACGAACCCTTTCCTTGGGCCCGAACGAGTCGTATTCTTTGTCAGTAAAAGACCACCCGGCTGCTGCAAAAGCAGGTCGGGCGGTCTGTCATGACTAAATATCAGGAAGCAATCCATCTAAAAGCTTTATCCCTATTATTATAACAAGAACATTCCTTCCCATGCACCATCGTACAATTTAAGATGAGAGATATTCTTGGGGCACGATGCGCACGCCCTTCAGCGTCTTCTTCAATTCCTCTGCATCGTGCTGGACCGAACGCCACTGCTCCTCCTTCACTTGGGCAGGACTATATCTGGCAGTTTCGAATTGCAGGAGCAGCGCTCTAAGCAAGGGCTCCAGTTCAGGGTGTGAAGTCGTCCAACGACGAACCGACTCTCGCAAAGTTTCATGTTCCTGCCTCACCATACCTCTGCGGTGCGCGGCACGTATCCAACGTTCTGTTTCGGCAATCACCTTATCTGCTGCTGTCAACGGCTTGCCCGCGCGGATCCTTGCAGAGACAAAACGAAAACGGATGCGCATTCTCCATAAGATATACACAATCCACAGCACAATAACCCCGAGAGCAGCCATAACCACGGGTGTAACCCAGCCTGGTTGTTGATCATCGGCAGAGGAAGCCGGAGTGGTTACATCTTCTTCCTTCTCTTCTTCAACCTCTTCATTCATTACAGGATCAGCATCTGAGTCCGCCGTCAGGATCGGCATGCTGAAGCCCGGTGTAGCTTCAATAGGAACCCAGCCATATTCGCCAAAGTATACTTCAACCCATGAATGAGCATCGGCATTCGTAACAGTATAGCTCTCAGGCTCTATCATCGTCTGGCCGTCCGCCATGGGGTAATCCGGAATCGCCGCCCTTCCCGGGGCGTAGCCTTTGACCCAGCGTGCAGGGATATCCAGAGACCGCGACATCATCACCATAGCGGTAGAAAAATAATCGCAATACCCTTCCTGTATCTCGAACAGGAAACCATCCACAAAGTCATCACTCTTCTTGCGCGTAAGATCAGGCGTGTTGGTGTAGGAATAATTGGTTGTTAAGTAGTTCTGTAAGAGCATAACCTTCTCATACGGCGTATTTCCTTCCGCCGTAATTTCTTCTGCCAGGTTTTTAACACGGTGTGGAAAATTCCTTGGTACCTGAAGATAAGCTTTATCAATGGACACTGAATATAGTTCATCGAAGGTTTTGGTGCTAAGCTCCTCTATGGGGATTACCGGCACGTCCGACGTTACGGTGTAGCTTTGCGGATAGTCTGAATTCCGTATTTCATCCAGATGCAATTCCGCTCGATCCGCCACCCAGCGAAGCCGATCCGAGTCAATACGATCATCCATGCTGTCTAGCTGGCGAACCGTATAGGCGCCGAACAACACCGGATATACCGTATCATTCAGCATGGTGACCGACTGCTCCAAGGTTTTGGTGGGCACGAATACACGCGTTTCTTCAGTCAATTCCTTGCCAATGTCTACCCCAGACCCCGAACGCTGATTGTCAGCGCTATCCGTCCATCCAGTACCCGAATATACGGTTCTCGTCTCACCACGCCAGTAACTGCGTTCGTCAGTGGTAATCGACATCACAGGAGAATAGTCAAAATTAAAGCCGCCGCCAAGATTGTTGTCTTCTCTTCCATATCCGGACGTGCTTTCCGTTAACGACTCATACAAAGTACCTGACCCGGTTATGCCACTGCTAGATAGTGGTACACCATTCCATTCTCTCCAGGCCGTATATGGATCAACTAATGTCGGTTTAACGTACGGCATATTTACTCCTGCCACGATAATCAAAGAAATAATGACCAGAATATTAGCTACAATCTTAAAGGGAGATTTGGATAGCCTAACCCAGCCTTGGGGAAAACGCCTCCGAAACCGGTTAAAATGATTGGTTACGAGCCAGCACAATCCGACGGCGGCAATCCAGGCAACCTCATCCCATAGCACGATTCTTGTAAATGAATCCAGCACAGCTAAACCGATAACGTTAAGCGCAGTTACAAAGAGCACACGACTTTTCGTTTTGGTCCAGCGCGCAACAAACAGAAAAACAGCCCAAGTGCTAACGGCAAACCACAGATACGGGAACAGAAGCATAATCTCCTTAGTAAGGAAACCACCCGTTACAAAAGAAGGGACCGCATTGCCATGAGTGGACAGCAAGCTGTACACAGAGTACAAGATCAGAAGGAACTGGACAAGCATTCGGTATCCTTGCCTTATCGGCAGCAGAGCCTCGGTCACTGCCGTGATGGTCAATGCTGCAATAACGATAGCCGTTGTTTCAGGCAGCCAGATCGTTTTGGCAAAGGATACCCACTGCATTCCGATAATCCATATCCATAGCATCGTTAGCGCGGCAAAGAAGACAGTGGATAACTTGTCCTGCCATAACTTCATCATGTCCCACCTCCCAACACCGCTGGCAGCTCTTCAAGGGAAGAAACAGAATAGCTTGAGATCCCCCGGGATTGAAGGAGCGCTATGGAGTCATCCCGTTGATTCTGTTTACGGGGGTTGGTGATTTGAAGGAAACAGGGATTCATTCCCCGGGTCTCTACCCAGCGCATGATCTCTGAAGCATCCTTGCCGCTCATTGGGCTGATTAATAGGAATAAAGCTCCCTTAGGAAAATGGCGGTACGATGTCTCCAAAGAAGCCATCAGTTTGCTCTTCCGGTTGTAATCGATATCAACCAAGTGCTGAATCATCCGCATTCGTTCTCCGGCGTTATCAGCAGGAGGAAACATTCTTGCTTCCTTGGCGGTCGTGAACAAGCCCGTACCCGCATGCTCTTTGGCACCGTATTCGATCAACGATGCTGCAGCTGATACGGCAAGTTCAAACTGCTGGGCATGATTATACCCTTCCGCAGTGCAATCCAGAACGATCAAGGTTCTGGGAAAGGATTCATGCTCAAACTCCTTCGATTTCCACGTGCCGGTTTTTGCCGTTGCGTTCCAATGGATCCGGGAGATCCGATCGCCATATACATAATCGCGGACCCCGTTAATCTGCGTTGTTTCGCGTCTTGAAGCAGAGATCGTAGTATGAGTGCCTCCCAATCTGGAATTTCGAATGTTTCGCTGCCATTTTGGAATATATACAGTTCGCGGCAGTACGTGGAAATTCGTCTGCACTTCTAAGCGTCCCTTGTGCTCCATAAGTCCGAATATATCCTCGCTTATGAATTCCGTCTTGGAAAATACATACCGCCCCCGCTCTAACGGAGGAGTCTGAAAGACAAGCTTGCCCGCCCCGCGGAGATTGGGTATTACGCTGTCTTCAAAAGACCACGAGTCACCGTTATGCCTTTGCAATACTTCACGGACGATTAAATAGGGTGTAGGCAGAAATCCCGGAATGTGAACCTCCAGCTTCACACTCACCTGCTCACCTGCATGAAGTTGTTCCACTCCGCGTTCCGCTCCCCCCCGTACGCTCCGCTGCGCTATGACACGATTCACTCCGCCAAAGCCGGCTCCGATCAAATAGATGGAGAGAAGGCTGATCATGGAGAAGAGCATAATCGAGGTTTTGCCCCCCTGGAATAATACATACAATAAAGACAGGCACCACACCGCCAGCACCGCTGCCAGTCTAGACGGCTGCATGCCATTCATGATTAACGAAACAGCACGGCGCATGCCTATCTCCCCATATGTACAGGCACTTTGACCTGACGCAGTATGAACTCTAGCACAGACGAGGGGCTGGCATTATCAAGTCTGGCTTCCGGACGCAGCATGATCCGGTGTGACAGCACATAAGGAGCAAGGATCTTCACATCGTCGGGCAGTACATAATCCCGCTCTTGCAGAAAAGCATAAGCTTTTACAGCATTCATAAAGGATAAGGTCGCCCGTGGACTAGCACCAAGCATAACAGCAGAATGCTCACGCGTTGTCCGGATAATATTCAGTAAGTAATCGGCTACGGGCTCACCGATGAATACTTCACGAATTTCAAGCTGAATAGCCGATATCCTGTCCATATGTGTCACCGGTTGAAGCTTGTCCACCAGTTGTCCGTCGCGTGAGCGGTACATCAATTGCTTCTCTGTAGCAGCATCAGGGTAACCCAAGCTTAGTTTTAGCATAAACCGGTCCAGCTGGGCCTCAGGGAGCATATAGGTACCTTCAAAATCAATCGGATTCTGGGTCGCACACAGCATGAAAGGATGCGGAAGCTCATGGGTGGTCCCATCCACAGTCACGCTTCTCTCTTCCATGACTTCTAGCAGGGCTGATTGCGTTTTGGTTGTTGCTCTATTTATTTCATCCGCCAGCAAAATGTTGGTCATCACCGGACCTGGACGGAAATAGAACATTTCATCCCTGGGATGGAATACGGAAACCCCCGTAATATCACTCGGGAGAATATCAGGGTTACATTGAATACGGCGATAGTCACCCTGCATGGATTTAGCCAATGCCTTGATCAGCTGGGTTTTTCCTGTGCCGGGTACATCCTCAATCAGTACATGTCCGCCAGCGAGGAGCGCTGTAAGGAGCAATTGGATTTCAAATTCTTTTCCTAGCAGGCACGATTCCAGATTTTTGCGTACCGAAGTAATAATTTTCATCGATTCTTGACTTACGGGCATGTATGACTAACCTCCTGATAGGGGAATAAATACTTAATTTAGTACTATTGTACATGATCGTCCTCCGGGAGTACATTCGAAGAGAGATTTTGATTATTAAATAGAAAAAAAATCCCGGCATATGCCAGGACCTTCTTTTTTCGAGCTATAGAAATTACCCCTTCGGTCGAACAAATAAAGCCGCCAGAAAAGAAAAAATGATGGCCGAGGATATTCCGGCACTGGTGACCTCAAATATCCCCGTTACGACCCCGATCCATCCGTCTCTCCCGAGCTCCGTCAAGGCACCGTGCACAAGCGAATTGCCGAAGCTCGTGATCGGTACGGAGGCCCCTGCTCCGGCAAATTTGACAAGCGGCTCATACAAGCCAAAACCGTCCGCGACAGCACCCGAAACCACTAATGTGCTCATGGTATGCGCAGGTGTCAGTTTAACAACGTCCATCAGGATTTGCCCAATCACGCATATCAAACCGCCAATAATAAACGCCCATAGAAACTGCATCGTATTATCCTCCCATCTCTAAGGCTACAGCGTGCGCAATACATGGAATGCTCTCACCCTGCTGATATGATATCGGCGACAATAAAGCCCCGGTAGCTACGATAAGAACCTTGTTTAATTCGCCTTTACGCATCCGATTCAAAATATGTCCGTAGGTAACGACAGCGGAGCAGCCGCAGCCACTTCCTCCTGCATTGACATATTTCTGTTTTTCCAGGTCATAGATCATCAAACCGCAATCCGCGAATACCGTACCGTCCATGATGACATCATTCTGTTTCAGAAGGTCTTTGGCTATGGGAAGTCCGACCGACGCCAGGTCACCGGTTACGATCAAGTCATAGTCTTTAGCCTGCCGTCCCGTGTCTTTGAAATGCTTCGTGATCGTATCAGCCGCTGCCGGCGCCATCGCTGCTCCCATATTGAATGGGTCTTTGATCCCCAGATCAACGACCTTGCCGATGGTGGCATAAGTGACAGCAGGACCATCCCCCTTGTCCGAAACGACGGAGCAGCCAGCACCCGTTATCGTATACTGCGCGTAAGGCGGTTTCTGAGATCCGTACTCTGTCGGATAACGGAACTGCTTTTCCACCGTACAGTTATGGCTTGCGGTACCTGCCATGACATACTTGGCTCCACCGGCTTCAACGAGCATGGAAGCGACCGCCAGACTTTCCATAGATGTGGAGCAAGCACCGAATACACCGATGTAAGGGACCCCCATCTGTCTGGCGGCAAATGAACTGCTTATGATCTGATTCATTAAGTCTCCGCCCACAAAAAACTGGAGCTGGTCTTCCTTAATGCCCGCCTTCTCGACCGCTTTCCTTGAGGCGTCCTCCAGCAGTTTTCGTTCTGCCTTCTCCCATGTTTTCTCATTAATTTCTATATTGTCGTACACATAATCAAAATCATTAGATAGCGGCCCTTCGCCTTCCTCTGGTCCTACAATCGTTCCTGTGCCAATAATGACGGGTTTGTTCTCGAACTGCCAGGTTTGGCCGATCACCTTCATCTCATGTTATCTCCCCTCGATGCCAAAGATAGCGTAAATGATACCTATGATAAAAGCAGCCACGGTACCAAAGACAATGACAGAGCCCGCCAGCTTAAACATGCTGGCCCCCACGCCAAGGACCAAACCCTCTGCACGATGCTCTAACGCCGCGGAACACATGGAATTCGCAAATCCCGTGACCGGCACGGCACTGCCTGCTCCAGCCCATTGCGCGATTTTATCATACACGCCAAAACTGGTCAGAATAACGGAGAGTATAATCAGCACGGCTACCGTCGGATTGCTTGCTTCGGTTGTACTCATATGGAATACAGACATGAAAAACTTCTGTATGCATTGACCGATCAAACAAATAAGACCTCCCACCAAAAAAGCGCGAAAACAATTTTTAAATATGGCGCGGGGAGGTTCGTGTTTCTTGGCAATCGCCTGATATTCCGCCGAACTCATGGTGGTGATATCGGATTTAGGCTTTTGATTTGAGCCAGACATTTTAATGCACCTCCGCTTTGAATAAGTATGTGATCTTTCTGATCGCTAAAAGAGCTGCTGTGGATATCACTGATATCATTATGCTTTGGTTGAACTTACTTTATGATTGGAAAATCATCCTTCTCACGTGGAATCTGGAGCTTGTCTTGGCAACGTTCGTGATGCTTAACACGAAAATCAGCCTTCAGGAGTATCCTGAAAGCTGAAATAAGATTCGCTGCCATTATTGCTTGGACAGTTAGGCTAAGAGAATGTACTTCAGCAAAATGACGAGTAAAATAAACAAGACGATGATGAGCAGAAGTACTCTTAGTTCGGAACGTGCCTCATATTCATTAATCCATTGGCGGTTCATATTCTGTTCTGCCCCTCCTCTGAACTGCAGGTTCACCCGCTCTTCCATCATCGTATTCTGCTATGGAAAGACCGGTGCTTGTTTCATTGCTTATCACAGCACAGGACTCAGGCTTTGTAGACTTTTTAGATATATAGGGGCATACTAGAACATGAAAAACTCTTACATACCTTTTCAAAAAGGAGCGACTTCACAATGAATGAATCAACACTTGAACTTTTTCGTACGCTAACAGAATTCCCTGCTGCACCTGGCTTTGAAAGAGAACTTCGTTCTTGGGTCAAGGATGCCCTCTCTCCATATACAGATGAGTTCGTGCAGGATCGGCTGGGCAGCCTGTTCGCTGTTCTCCGCGGTAATGATGAAGGTCCAAAAGTCATGGTGGCAGGTCACATGGATGAAGTCGGATTCATGGTAACCGGCATTACCGAGGCAGGTATGGTCCGTTTTCAGCCGCTTGGAGGCTGGTGGAGTCAGGCTGTGCTTGCTCAGCGCCTGCAAATCATCACAGACAATGGCCCGATTACTGGTGTTGTCGGCTCCATTCCTACGCATCTGCTGGATGAAGCGCAGCGAAGCAAACCGGTCGACATCAAAACGATGTATATTGATATTGGGGCCGACAACAAGGCAGAAGCCGAATCATTTGGCATTCGGCCAGGACTGCAAGTGGTTCCGATTTGTGAATTCACTCCATTGGCTAATCCCAAAAAAATCATGGCCAAAGCGTGGGACAACCGTTATGGTGTAGGCCTTGCAATCGAGCTGGTTCAGGCGCTCCATGGTGAGAAGCTCCCTAACACGGTATACGCCGGGGCGACCGTGCAAGAAGAATTGGGCCTTCGGGGAGCACGCACTTCTGCTAATCTGATTCAGCCGGATATTTTCTTCGGACTGGATGCCAGCGCGGCGAATGATATGATGGGTGACAAGAGCCAATTCGGTCAATTAGGTCAGGGCGCGCTGCTTCGAATTTTAGATCCGACGATGCTTACTCACCGCGGCATGGTGGAGTACATTCAGGATACGGCTGAGACGAACAAGATAAAATACCAATACTTTGTCTCACCTGGCGGCACGGATGCGGGTCAAGTTCATCTTAGCGGCATTGGCGTTCCTTCCACCATCATTGGCATTTGCTCACGTTACATCCATACTTCTTCATCCATTATCCACACGGATGATTATGATGCAGCCAAAGAACTTCTGATCAAGCTCGTCAAAGGTCTGGATCGCACAACACTCCAAACGATATTGGACCGGGCTTAAGTTAATGGCTAATGAAAAGGGTACCCTGCTGGTCTAATGATGACCGCAGGATACCCTTTTTGCGTGTTATTCCCTTATGTATGTCCACGTATTTGAGACAGTTCACAATGACATATGGGAGATTCCCCCCATTTATTAAACCTTGTTTAAAATTCGCTCCAGAAACAACATCCCCTCCCGCTTCTGATACTCATTGACTTCATGTCCGGAGAAAGGATAGTCCCTTATTTCTTTTTCAGCTTCTATTCGATTGTAAGCAGCATATATGGTTTCGGGCATGCAAACCGTATCCTTCCATCCGACGGATACCATGACCGGCACTTGAATTCGCGGCGCAAGATTTAACATATCAAAATATGCGAGGTGCTCGAGGATTTGATCCAATTGCTCGGGATACCGCTTAATATACTGGGCGATCTCGTTCAGAGAGCTAACCGAATGCAGAACCCCATAATCCATTCTGCACATATTGGGAATATCCGCCACTATAGCTGCAACTTTGGAATTCAAAGCCCCTGTCATCAGTGCCAATCCCCCGCCCTGACTCCCGCCCACTACGGCGATTTTACTCGGGTCAACTCCCGGTTGCTGCGCGGCAACGTCGATTGCTCTGGCTGCGTCCATAGAAATTGCCATATAGTACGTACGATGGATATCTGTTATTCCCTGCGACACCCAGCCTTTAACTACACCGCTGTCCAGCGGCATCAGATTTCCGGTTTCCCCGCCCTGTCCCCTGACATCCACCGCAAACACCGAGTAACCCATCATCAGCCAATGAGCATATCGTTCCGGAAATCCGCGGTCCCCAGTATAACCCGGGAAGGTTACGATACAGGGAGAGGGGTTATCTTGCGACTGATCCGTTCGCGTAATATACCATGCATGTATGGGGGTTTCGTCATAACCATGGTAGGAAACTTTGGATACTTTCATATGAGGAAAGGGAGATTCCTCTGATTGAGTCATCATGTGAAGCGGCTTGTCGGCATATGCCGTCAGCACTTCCTCCCAGAATCGATTTAAAACCTGCAAATCGATCGTTGGTTTCGGACGCAAGTTGCCAAGTTCTTTCTTACGCTGCTTAATGGTGTTCATCCTGAGTTTAAATCTCCTTTTCGCCAGTAGAGTGGAAGTTCCTGTAACATGGTTAATTCGGCAAAACATTTGTATCCCCTTCGTACCGATAAGAATTCATCTCGATTTATTATGAAAACTAACGAATCAGCCTTGCAGTAACTTGCCTGAAACTATTATAAAATTTATGATAAACGATCATAGATTTATAGAGTCGAACATATCATAATAGAAACTATGGAATACTAGTGGACTCATATAAACGGAGCAACCGAAACAAAACGACATCTTACAGCGAATGGAGACGATGAATATGTTGCAAGGATTAACAAGCGCAGGACTCGGCCAACTTGAAAGCGGTGTCCAGTTGATCGAACTAGCGTCCAAATATGAGTTTCAATGTGTGGATATCGATGCCCGTGATCTGGTGGAGCGCCTCGGGAGAGAAACTGCAATCGAATTGCTGCAAACCAGAAAAATAGAGATTGGTGCTATCGGGCTACCAGTAGAATGGCGAGGGTCCAACGAACAGTTCTTAAGCGGACTTGAGCAACTTCCATCAGCTGCTGCTGCTGCAAGTGCTCTCGGCTGCTCTCGTTGCTGTACATATATTCTTCCTTCTACAGATGCTCCTTCGGCTCATTTCATGGCGCTGGCTACGACAAGACTTCGGGCATGCGCTAGCATTCTGGGGGCATATGGCATTCGATTGGGCCTTGAGTTCGTAGGTCCACATCATCTGCGCACCCAATGGAAAAACCCGTTCATTTGGACAGTACAAGAGACTTTGGATTGGATTGATGCGATCGGAGAACCTAACGTGGGACTACTGTACGATGCATATCACTGGTACACCAATGAAATGACTGTTGCCGATATAAAGCAGCTTCAGGCACAGCAGATCGTTCATGTTCATATTAACGATGCCAAGGACATTCCAATCCAGAACGTCCTCGATAACGACAGGCTCTATCCAGGAGAGGGCATTATCGATTTGCCAGGGTTCCTTCAAGCATTGAACGAGATCGGATACGCAGGTCCAGTTACGCAAGAAATTCTGATGCCTTACACTCCGACGGGAACCCCAGAGGAACTGGTCGCCAAGTCTCGCCAAGCCTTCAACAACGTATTCGGTGCTGCAGGACTGTAATCCGTCGTTTAACGGATACGCAGAATGATTCCTCTTGAGCAGGGCATACTGAAAAGGAAATGAACAACCTGCTCGGGAGGTTTCAATATGCACGGATTTGAAAAGGAAAATCGATCAGAATACACGGACCTGTCAACTGTTGAGTCCCAGCGGAATGATCTGACCGCCGAGGAGTTCCCTGAAGGCTCATACGGATCCAGCCTGCAGACCGAAAAACTTGGTAAAAGCACCCCTTGGAGAGAGGATCAAAGACCGCCCAACTCCTTCGATTACGAAAATAGAGAGCTGCACAAAGAGATGACGAGGGATTATCCATCCGAGGACCAGATCTTGCAAACAGAGCTGGATGAGAATGAATCCTGACTACTCTGATGTTGCTTCATATCCCTTCTTTATCCGTACAAAAGGAAAAGGAGCGGGCAGCTTGATAGTTTATAGCAACCCGCACCGTGCTGAAATGACCAACAACAAAACGGAAGCGAGCCTCATTCGTAGAAGAGGCTCGCTTCCGTTTGTTAAAATGCGCTGACCGGGATCTGAAATGAGGGCAGCTCATCATTTTGTGAAGTTCAAATACAGGAGCTGCAAGCCATCTTGAATGATCCGTTCATGATGAAATTTCATCACAGTTCCTTCAACGTTTCTGCTTATAAAACTCGTGATACAGCTTCATCAGCGCCCGTTTCTCAATCCGCGACACATAGCTGCGCGAAATGCCGAGCTCCTTGGCAATCTCCCGCTGCGTCCGTTCCTCACCGCCAGCTTCAAGTCCAAATCTTCCAATGACAACTTCCTTCTCTCTGTCATCCAAAATATCCAGATTGCGATAGATTTTGCTTTTCTCAATCTTCAATTGCACCGCATCCACGATATCATCCGCTTCACTTCCGAGAATATCTATAAGAGTAATTTCATTGCCCTCTTTGTCCGTTCCTATCGGATCATGCAGTGATACGTCTTTTCGAGTCTTCTTCAAGGAACGAAGATGCATCAGTATCTCGTTCTCTATACAGCGAGCTGCAAATGTTGCGAGCTTCGTCCCTTTGTTCGGACGGAAGCTTTCAATCGCTTTAATCAATCCAATCGTCCCGATAGAGATCAGATCTTCAAGGTCTTCACCGGTATTATCGAACTTTTTGACAATGTGCGCAACCAGCCGGAGATTATGCTCAATGAGTTTATTGCGTGATTGAGCATCGCCTTCGGCCATACGCAGCAGATGTTTAGCTTCCTCCTCTTCGGTCAGAGGTTGTGGAAACGCATTGTTTTTCACATACGAAATGAGCAGGGTCAACTCTTTAATGAACAAAGCTATAGCGGTAAACAATCCAGGCACTTTAGGACACCTCCTGCGAAGTTACAATGCAACCGGCCCTTATCGCGCTCGGCTTCTCGGTCTTCTCATTGTATGTAGGCAGGGGCCCAGAAGTGCCTGTACGGGTAAAAGTGGTCTACAAATTAAGAGAAATCGAGTTGTTGTTCTCCCAAATAAAAATTAGCAAGTTCTACTGCTTCGCCCTATCTTCCTTACACAGCATTTTTTGCGACAGAAATCATCTTCCGAAGCCGGCCTTCGCACTTTATCGCAGCGAAAATAACGCAGGTGAAGGTAAATCGGCATCAGATTACCAAAAAAGGTCACCTGTGTCCCGTACTTTTCCTGCAGGAGAGAATCTACAATTAGAATAGTCACTTGTTGTGCTGATCTTGTTAATCATATACGAAACCATCCCAAAAGGAGAATCTGTCAATGATACGAGAAATGCAGGCCGATATCGTCATTCTGGGCGGCGGGACAGGAGGAACAGCCGCTGCGCTTGCTGCCGCCAAATCGGGAAAGACGGTCATTATGACCGAGGAAACCATCTGGATCGGGGGACAGTTAACCAGTCAAGCGGTTCCGCCCGACGAGCATCCATGGATTGAATCCTTTGGCTGCACTCGCAGCTATAGGCAGTTCCGCGAAGGCGTCCGTCAGTATTATCGCGACTTTTTCCCCATGACTCCCAAGGCCAGAGCCAATATGCAATTGAACCCTGGCAGCGGTATCGTCAGCCGGCTGTGCCATGAGCCTCGCACGGCTCTTGCCGTGCTGCATCAAATGCTGGCTCCATATATACACAGCGGACGGCTTAAAATCCTGTATCAATATGCCGTGGAGTCTGCTGATGTTTCAGGGGATCGCGTGAACAGCGTGACCGTGCGCCATCTGGAAACGCAGGATCAGATTGCACTTCACGCCCCGTACTTCGTGGATGCCACTGAGCTCGGCGATTTGCTACCGCTGGCTGGTATTGAGTATGTTACCGGCGCGGAATCGAAATCCCAGACAGGGGAACCGCATGCTGTTGAGGGTGATTCACTGCCGCAGGACATGCAGGGCATTACTTATTGTTTTGCCGTGGATTATCTGGAGGGAGAGGACCACACGATCGAAAAACCAGCTCTTTACGATTTTTGGCGAGAGTATAAGCCCGAATTCTGGCCGGATAAGCTGCTGAGCCTCTCCGCCATCAAACCGTCTACAAATGAGCCAATCGAGTATGAGATTTTCCCGGGACATGGGAAGTTCCCGCTCTATCAATATCGACAAATCCTTGACCCGAAGCATTTCGCTGAGGGGACTTTCGAAAGCTCGGTGTCGCTTGTGAACTGGCCGCAAAACGACTACTGGCTGGGCTCCATTATCGATATTCCGAAGGAAGAGGCTGACCATCATCTCTATGAAGCCAAGCAGCTCAGCTTCTCCCTGCTGTATTGGCTTCAGACCGAGGCGCCACGACCGGACGGCGGACAGGGATATCCCGGGCTGCGCCTTCGTCCCGATGTGGTCGGAACAGAAGACGGGATGGCTATGTATCCATACATCCGTGAATCCAGAAGAATTCAGGCCGAGTTTACAGTGCTGGAACAGCATGTGGCAACCGAATCACGGCCTGATGGCGTAGCAGAAACGTTCCACGATTCTGTTGGCATCGGCTGCTACCGGATCGATCTGCATCCGAGTACGGGCGAGCGACCTTATATTGACATCTCGTCTCTGCCGTTTCAAATCCCACTGGGCAGCTTAATTCCGAAACGGATGAAAAATGTGCTGGCAGCCAGCAAAAATATCGGCGTCACCCATATTACCAATGGCTGTTACCGGCTGCATCCCGTCGAATGGAATATTGGCGAGGCTGCCGGATATTGTGTCAGCTACTGTCTGGACCATGACATTCTGCCGACAGATGTGCGGAACAATGAAGATAGATTAACCAGCTTCCAGCAAAAGCTTGTGAACGAAGGAATTGAGCTTGCATGGCCCGAACTTCGGCCTGTCTGATACGTCACTGCTATACAAACCAAAAAAACCAGCTCAAGGTTATCGCTTGTGCTGGTTTTTCCTGTCCCGCTCATAATTCCTCAGCGGTTACGAATTGAATGTTCATCGGGAAATGAGGACTAATTCCGCACACTGACAGCTTGTAGCCTTCTTCTAATACATATTGTTTAAAATAGTGCGGCTCTCCGTTCTCGCCGATAACTGGCGCCCATTCCCCGTCTTGCTGCACCAGCACAAATGAATCCAACGGCAAAGAGAGGCCTTTGCCTACGGCCTTGATATAGCTTTCCTTTAACGTCCATAGATCATAGAATAGCGATAGCTGAGCAGATATGCAGCAGCAGGCCATCAGTGCATTGTATTCGGTTGGATGAAAAAAACGCTTGGCAATGTCCATATTGACCGTTCCTATTTTCTCCACATCAATCCCAACTGGCTTGTTGCCGACAGCCCCTACGATCCAGTCGCCAGAATGAGAGACGTTAAAATGCAAATGGTCATAATTCTTCAAATACGGCTTGCCATAAGCATTTTTTATGATTTCGATGTCAGTCTTTTCCCGTCCCAGTCGATCCTGAATCATCCGCTTAACCAAGGCATCGCCAAGGACGGAACGTTGATAATCGCTCGCCCTTCTGAATTTGGATACATACGCCTGTCGGTCAGGCGATAAGGTACGGAACAAGAGACGGAATGTCTCATCAGATATAGAGGCCGAATTCTTGATAACATATATTTCGATAGCGTTTGTTTGATCAATATGAACAGTATCCATACACTCGTCCTTTCAACAAATCATAGTCCCTATTCACTTCGTGACGTACGTTCAATTCCCCTGCATGCTTGAAAAGCATGACGCCATTCCAACTATTTTTCGCCCGCGTACGCCGATCATTGACAAGGTCAGAAGGCTCCAAACATAATAAATAAAACAAATGAATAGCTGAAGGTGGAAATCAAATGGACACACAAATGGTTTTAGACCAAACGGTCGAATTGTTCAAAGAGGAGCTTCACGACAATCTGATTGGCATATACTTACATGGTTCATTAGCGATGGGCTGCTTTCACCCGGAGGGTAGCGACATAGACCTGATCATAGTTGCTGCGGAGAAGTTATCCCATGATCACATGAGACGACTTGTTGAGAAAATTATGGCCTTAGAAGATACGATGGCCAATCGGCAAGGTTTGGAGCTCAGTCTTGTTCTGGAATCCAGCCTGAAGGAACTCGTCTATCCGCCACTATTCGAACTCCACTACTCTGCTTTTCATCGTGAGAGGTACCTGACCGATGACCATTACATATGCGGAGGGTTTGCAGACGCCGACCTGGTGGCTCATTACACTGTGATCTATCATCGGGGCATTGTCTTGTACGGCAAACCAATTCGAGAGGTCTTTATGCCCGTTGACCGGCAACATTATGTGCAAGCCATCCTAAATGACGTTGAACATGCGGTACAAGACATCGCCGGATCCCCAACCTACTATACGCTGAACCTCTGCAGGGTGCTGTATTATCTGAAGGAGAATGTTGTTTCCTCCAAAAAAGAAGGCGGCGAATGGGGACTTTGTGTTCTTCCGTCCGAGTACCATTCGATCATTGAGCGCGCCTTGGACGCATATCGCCAAGGGGATCAGTCCCACGTGGATTCCGTACCCGATGAACTCATTCCGTTTGCAAAATATATGTTGGAGGAGATCCACAGAGTTCTGGATTAGACAGCGATCGAAACCATTTTGTCCCCCTCTTAAACTGGACATAGTAGTTGGTAATTGTTGTCCTGGATCATCATTGTCAAAGAAAAAAAGACCGCCTATTAGGCGGTCTTTAACCACTGCTCACAAATTGGATTATACCAATGAGAGTGAATAGAAGAAATATAACAAGTATAATGATGAATACTGTTCGAAGTAACTTGGAGCCCTTTGAGCTTACCTCAAGCTGCTGCTCCACCGCATTCAACCGATCCTTAAGCTCTTGGATTTCGTTCTCTTGTTTCATTCCAGCCTCCTTAAAAAGTTCTTCAACTCTATATATCCATTTAATAAACACGGACTATATCCTCATTTCCATGCTGCAAAATTGATGCAAGAGTTCACCAAGGGAAATATTTCAAGATAAAGCCTTTATATTATCTCATTTCGACATAAAGGGGGAATTTTCCTTCAGTCCACCTATAATCCACCTCATGACTAACGATACGCAGGTTTAATTTTATAACCATAGTTTACACTTATCATTTATGATTCTTGTCTTCTTCCTGAGAAGGGCACTGCCAATTGCAATTTAATCAGCGCTTCTTCAAGAATTTCTAACGGGTCATCAGCTTTCTCAACCCTCTCACAAATTCCGATGGCTTCTTCTACCGCTTTATCAAGTTCATCGGCCCGTTTTTTCTCTTTGGCTGCTTGTTGAAGCCAGTATTTTAATACATCGAGCTCTGCCAGACTCTGTCCTTCTTTACCTAACCTTTTACAATACTCCATATCTTCATCCCAGTTTCTGCTCATTCTTCTGCCTCCTGGATTTTAGTTATTTATATATTACCTCAATTCAACGAAACTTCCATTTAGTTCCTGCGTATTCCTTATATAGAGCTAAGTCGTGATTAGATCAGAATCAAGAAAATCATCTGAAATGAGGTTCATACCATGAAAAAGATGAATTGGCCTGGAAGAACAAAGTTGGAGCGCCTCGGGATGACTGCAAATTTCATCTTCGATGTTATTCTCTATATCCCACGTTTAATTATAAAGCTGTTTTAAGAGCAATCCTCTCACTTTATATATACACCAAGACCCGTTCGACATCGTCGAACGGGTCAGCTTGTTTAACGGTTTATGAACCCTGCCATCATCAGCATTCTGGTTAATACCACCGCTCCTTCGGCCCGGGTGGATCGAGCATCCGGAACGAACCGATCAGCTGAGCGTCCCTCCATCAACCCAGATTTAACTATAGCCGACACGGCCTCTTCAGACCAGGAGGCTATGCGGTCACGATCCTTGAACCCTTCCAATATGGAGTCCGAATCTCCTGTCCCCAGATCCGTGCCAGCCAGTTTCATTGCTCTTAACAACAAGACACTCATCTGCTCGCGGGTAATCTGCTCGTTCGGACGGAACGAACCATCACTAAAGCCTTCAATCAGTTTATTCTCCACAGCTGTGGCGACAGCGGCTGCATACCAGTCGTTTGTCTTCACATCCCTGAAGCTCGAATCGGCTCCCTGATCGTTCAGCCCGAGTGCACGGACGAGCATCGCCGTAAACTGTGCTCGTGTAATCGGCTCGTTCGGACCAAAGCGCGTGTCGCTGAGCCCCTCAATTACTTTTTTCGAAGCCAGCAGCGTTACGTCCTTGTAGGCCCAATGGCCGTTTAAATCCGTAAAAGTCTTCTCATGGGAGACAACGGAATAAATTCCGCTTTCACTCCATTTGAACTCCACCTGCGATTTACCGTTTGACGTTCGTATCAGAGTTGGTACGAAGGCCAGCTGTCCGGATGCTGAGTCCATACGCAGTACTGTTGTCTGGGCTGGATTGACGACATCTGATAGAAGTTTGGTGAACTTCGCGTAGCCCCCCTTAAATGCTGGCAATGGCGATAATTTATCACCCTGCTTCCATGCTAAAGCTATAGTAAGTGAAACATCCAGTTTAGAAGCCCCTTCCTCCAAGGCTGCGTTCACCCGATCCTCTTCTTCTTTCGAAGCGAGACTGAGGCGAATCTGCAGATGATCCGCTGTGTTCTGCTTTTTCATAGCTTCGGTCAGCGAATTAAGCGGAATCTCCACCTGACCAAGGGCCGTTTTCAACAGGATGGTACCCATCGATAGGTCCTTTATTGCAGCACGTAGTCCTTGAACAGGGAGTTGCAGAACAACGGAATCCGATGCATCGGTCACCGAATATGTGAGTACTCGTGAAGATGCAGGCAGCTTGCTAAGACGTTCGATCTCATTCAGCATGTGCTTCTCGTTCGCATCCGCTACGATGACGGTTCCTCCATCCGGTGCAGTTTCTTTCTTGATGCTCAGAGACTCGGATGGTGAAGGTTCTGGTACTTTGGGTGGCGACGTTGGTGTGCCTCCTCCGGATGAGCCAGAAGAACCCGATGAACCGGAATCGCCGGGCGACCCGGGTTGACTAGGCTCTGTGCCGCCGTCATCCGTAGAAGTGCGAATCACCTCAAATGATTTGCTGTTGGTTTTGAAATCATCGACGAACACATCCACGGTGACCGCATTCACGCCGGTTTGAAGAGGAACATGGGCTGTGAATTCACCGCTGGAGGACACGTCAGCATCCTGCCCATTCACCTTGACGGTTGCTTTGCCGGGTCCGAGAACTTCCACCAGCCCTTTGAGGGCAAGCTGGCTATCGCGTGTCTCCCGGCCCTCGTCATCCATAAGCCCGCTCAATACGGCTGAACGCACCTGATCTCCTGTATTGTAAGCATTGGCAACGAGCTGACGCAGCGTTCTTGTGCCTGAAGGGTCCAAGGTGGAAATAACGAAACCTCCGGAAGGAATGATGCTGTTATTCTCTTCAGGCGCCCCCCAGCTCCAGTTAATGGCTTGTTTTCGATTAACTATGCGGGTTACATGACCTGTGTTATCCACAACCACTTCAACCCCGAAACGGTTCGTTCCTGTAGAATACCCGAAAGCTTCCGTCATCACATTGACGTTGCCCTCTATCCGGTTGATATTGTAAAAATCCCCCTCAAAGAACGTGTCCGGATTACCTGGCAAGCTCATGCCGAGCTGGTAGTCCTTCACCCATTCTTTATCTTGGAGAGCCGCAGCCGCGATCGGCCAATTGACCTGGGATGCATCAAATAGCATCAGTCCGTTGGTAGACCTCAACCCTGCCTGAAACACCTCACGTTGTACGGCGGGCGCCTGCACGTTGTTCATTGCTATACCTGCATAGAGAGGGATTTCTCCATTCGTTACAATATTGCCGAGTGTGATGTATTTTTGGATTTCCTGACTCGTCGTTTGATAAGCTCCAATCATGAGAAAATCCAGATACTCGATATACCCGGTATCATAATATTCCGGCGTATACACGGATTCGTCCGGCATGCCAAGTGCGGGATTGAACCGGAAGTTCTTGCTGCCCCAGTTTACACCGTTCAAATAATACGTCTCATACCAGGATCCCACATAGGAGGATACCTCAATCTTTCTCCCTGTAGATACTTCGTAGGAATCCACCATTGCCTTCACTTCACCGAAGAAGCTCTGAATCGTACCTGAGCGGAATTCCCACCAATCCTGAATCAGCGGACCATACTGCCTTACATTATTTTCATAGTAAAAAATATCGTTTGGCCAATTAACAAGCTGCTTGCCGCGCGCCTGCAGAAATTGCTCGAACTTAAGTCGAGTTTCTTCACTGAAATCGGCTCCTTCGTTATCATAGCGGCTCCGGTCATGGATAACACCGTCCACATTGTAGTTCTTGATGATCTCTTCAAATGTTCGAAGCTGATAGTTCCGTACCTCGTCATTCGCAGGGTTGACAAAGGCAACCAAACCTTGCTTGTTGCTCTCACGCAGACGCTTGATCTCTCCGTTGTTCTCTGCGAAGTAAACACGTTCTTCCCAATCCAGATGATCATTAAGAACCGCATACTCGTTATGAGCGATTGACCCTTCGGCAAATACATTGATCGCTGCATGAATTTCTAATCCCAGAGCATGGCCATGATCAATGAACTCCTGCAGCAGATCCAGATCCGGGCTTGCTCCTGCTTTTTCGGGTGCCTTGATCTCGCTGACGTAAGGTCTGTTTGTCAAATCGTTCTTCTTGTACGATACATAACCCTCAACGCCTTTCACGTCGAAAGCGATGGAAGTAACACCTGAATCCTTAGCCTTTTGCAAAAAAGCTTGAACCTGTTCACTCGTCTTGAACTTTCTTGCATTGGACGCCTGATCCACCCAGAGAATGACTTCTTTGTCCGGTGAGAAATCTGGTCTTGCAAAGATGGCAAGATGCCGAACATCCTGTTCCATATCATTTTTTAACACTTTGACTTCGATATAATTGGTGCCTTTCGTTAATGTATAGTTATGAGTAAAACTTCCATCCGGTTCAAAAGAAATCTGCTGATCGTTCACAAGCAGTTTGATCGCGGAAATATCGTCGATATTGTCGATGCGTCCCTTAATCAAAGTACTTCCTTCCGTTACGGTATACATCGCCTGATTTTCAAGCGTGAGCCGTGCAATGAGACCATTGCCGCTCATGATGTCGCGTACCTGCACCACTTCCCCGTTTTTCCTTAGCTTGATCATATCACCGACCTTAAAGTTTTCAGCCAAATAACGCTTTATATTATTGCCCGCGTAGCTGCTGTCCTGCGCCATCAGCACATAACCGCCCTCAGGTATTTCAAGCTCAGTCGGCCCCGTCCAAACGGGTGGCTTGCCATTAATTGAAGGATTAATAACTTGCAATACGCGGTTATTAACGTCCACCTGTACAGCAACATTGGTTTGAGGGATCGTAATGGAACTGCCATAATCCCTTGTAAAAATCGCCACGATATTTGGAACCCCGGTTACATCCTTGTCAACATAGTCGATTTTTTTGCGCGGACCTTGAATGCCGATTGTGATGTCCTTGGGAGCCGCTTCCACCTCAATATAATCCTCACTCTCGAGTGGTTCGTAAAGAATATTCAAAGTACGAACTGCCAGCTCATTGTCCCCTTGATACAGTTTTACGGTCACTGAATTAGGCCCTGGATCCAAATAAACATTCACTCGAAACACACCATCTACTGTAAGGGCAGTCTTCTCTCCATTGACCGTTACACTTAATTCTTGGTTTTCCGCATAATTGGCCACAAAGCCGGCAATCTCCATGACCGGGATATCCACGGTTTCATTCTCGGATGTAATCATATGAAGTTCCGGAGGCAGGGGATCTGGGCCTGGACCAGGACCAGGCTGCTCAGGCAAAAAGTCATCTGCCTTTACTTCCCCGCCGGCCCTCATTAGCTTCACCGCACTTCCGGGTTGATTATGATTAAAAAGTGGCTTTTGATATGCGGATTGATCCCATGGAGTGCTGCCGCCTGCCAATACAATATAGCCTCCGGCAGGAATCGGCAGCAAAATGCCAGGATTCCAGACTGTCGGTGGATCAGCATCTGGTCCAACCCTCTCCAATACTTGACCGTTTGCATCCACGACCACCGCGACATGGAGTGTGGGAACCCACACTTCATTACTGTACACGGATCCCGTAACCGTTGCACCGCTTGTGTACAGCGCGAGATAATCGTCCCGGCCTTCAAGCGGGACACCGGCCACGTTAATATCTGTGAACTCCAGGCTTGCTCCATCTGAAGAAACCAGTGTTACTGGCTCTGGACCAGCGCTTTGAACCGGAAAAATCTCGTTGTCCGCGTACACAGCAGAACCAATGGGAACTAGGAGCGAAATGACCAGCGACAAACTAAGAAGCAGAGCGATCCGCCTTTGAAACAAACGATACATCAATGATTACCACCTTTCTCTTCTCAGATTTAGTGTTTTTACTTTCCCAGAAATTCAGCCAACACCCTCTCTTTATGTAAGTTTGAAAAAAGCAGCCGCTAACGCAGACTGCTTTTTTCAAATTGAATCACTTACTTCGTAGATTGAAACCATTCATTCGCGGCAGCTACCATTTCGGTACCACCTTCAGCTCTCCATTGAGCAAGGAATTGATCATAGGCATCAATCGGTTTCGCTCCGGAGATGAATTGCAGCACATTATCATCAAGCATAGTCGACAATTTCAGCTGGTTTTTGGACACGGCATCAATAGGCGGAGCTGTCGACATAGGATCTACCACGATAATTCCTTCGGCATTTTTCTGATACTCTTCGAAATGCGCCTGAAGAACAGGATCTTTACGTACACGTGCTTGCCAGTAGATCGGATACTTTTCTTCGTCTACCCCGGTTAGGAAGTTGCTTGCATTATTCAGTTCATCGTTAAATATCGGCAGAATCGGATAGTATTTCTCATCCTTAACTTCATGGTGAACGCCTTCCTTACCAAGCGCTATGCCTTTAAATGTCTCAGGCTCCAACTTCGCATTGAGGAAATCCATGGCAGCTTCCTTGTTCTTCGAAGACTTCAGGATAGCCACATACCAAGTTGTGTTCGTTTTAACACCCATAGCAGCCTTACCATCTTTGCCCTTCAGGTATGGAATAATGGTTGTTTTTGCTTCCGGGGAATTTTTCGTCAGCGCGTCAATCGTTGTCCCGGCGCTCCACCAAGGCAGTTCATACATCGCAGCTTTACCACCCGAAAATTTTTCAATGGATTTCTGAGCGGTATTAATCGGAGTCTCGGTATCAAGCAATCCTTCTTTGTACAGTTTGTTCATAAAAGTAAGATATTCTTTCATTTCAGGCAGTTCAGCCCGATGCATCAACTTACCATCGACTTCCTTCCAATCGGTGAAAACGCCAAATGTTGCGGCAATGTTGCCATAGATAGCAGGGGCTTTATTGCTCACCGTGAGTGGAATAACATTCTTCTTCTCTTTAATTGTTTTAAGCACATTGTAAAGCTCATCGGTGTTTGTAGGTGTAGCCAGGCCTAATTCATCCATCCAATCCTGTCTGACCACAAATGCCTCACCGATGCTTACGCCTGCCCCTGTCTCTGGAATACCAAAGATTTTCCCATCAATCGTTGCACTGCCAAAGGACTCTTGTTTTATGGATTGTTTAATATAATTCCCATGAGATTCAAGAAGCTCATCGATTGGCTCCAGGGCTCCTGCGGATGCGAGATTATAAAACTGCATGGCATTCAATTTCACGATATCATAATTATTTTTACCGGATACAAGAAGGTTTAGCTTCTCATCCGCGTTCTCTGCCGGTAGCAGTTCATATTCTACATTAAATCCAGTTCTCTCCTGGATGTATTTGGCTACATATTCTGTCTTCGGATCAAACAATCCGTACTGCATAATCATGCGCAGATTTGGTTTGTCGGCCGTTTTGCCTCCATTCCCCTCATCTTTCGGCGTGGTTGCCGGTGTGTCCGATGGTTGAGCCGCCGGTTGTTCTGTCGCGCTTCCTCCCCCGCCGCCGCAGCCGGATAATGCCAGCGTGAATCCGAGAATCCCGGCCAGTATTGCAGATCTTTTCATCTTGATCATGGATAACCCTCCTTATGATTGAAAAATCCAATGAATTCTGCCACCTGGGCAATACGAAACGCATCACCACCTTTATCAAAATCTCGTATGAGACCTAACCTTTAACCGAGCCTACCAGGACACCTTTTACAAAGTATTTTTGCAAGAATGGATACACGAGCAGAATCGGGATCGTTGCCAGCAAAATCGAAGAAGCTTGAATGGACTGAGGCGTTGCGTTAATCGCTGCATCAACATTGTCCTTCAGGAAGTCTCCACTGGACGAAACCAGCAGTTCCTTTAAGTACAGCTGCATCGGTTTAATTGCCGGATCGGTAATATAGATCATCGCTGCAAAATAGTCATTCCAGAAAGCAACTGCAAAGAACAATCCAATCGTTGCCATAACCGGGAGTGACAAAGGTATAATGACCGAAACCAGAATCCGAATATTTCCCGCACCATCCAGCTTGGCGGATTCCTCAAGTTCATCCGGAAGGCCCTCAAAATAGTTTTTGATAATGAGCATGTTGTACACATTCACCATAGCCGGAAGAAATAATACCGGAAAAGAATTCACCAAATTCAAGTTTTGCATCAGCAGGTACGTCGGAATGAGTCCGCCGCTGAAAAGCATCGTGAATACGAATATCAGCAAAAGTCCTTTCCTTCCACGGAGCCGATTTTTCGATAACGGATAGGCTGTCAGCGTGGTCAGAAGTAGGCTGCAGGCTGTTCCGACCACTGTCAAAAATACAGATATCTTAAGCGAATTCAAAAACATGGAGTCTTGAAGCACGTATTTATATGTCTCGAATTGAACCCCCACCGGGAACAGTCCCACTTGTCCAGATATAACGGCGCTCTCGCTGCTTAAAGATTTGGCAATCAGGTTTAAGAAAGGCAGCAGTGTTGTCAAACCCATGACGATGAAGAAAACATAATTGAATACCGAGAAGCATTTTTCCGAGAATGATGTTTTAATGACACCCCGGGTGGTGTTTGTTCCTTCTAAAGCTTTTTTGTGATCCATTTGCCCCACCCTTTCTTTACCAAATCCCGCGTTGTAAGTATTTTCTGCTCAGGGAATTCCCTACGATGACCAATGTGAATGAGATTACGGCTTCAAACAAGCCAACTGCGGTCGAGAAGCTGTAGTCCTGGTTGCCCAGACCTTGCCGGTATACATAAGTTCCAATGACATCTGACACTTGGTACACCACCGGATTGTACATGACGAGAATCTGCTCGGTCCCTGCTTCCAGCACATTCCCCAATCGCAGAATAAACATAAGAATGATAATGGGGGAGATGCCTGGCAATGTAATATGCCACAACTGCTTCCATCGGCCAGCTCCATCAATCTTTGCCGCTTCGTACAGCGCCGGATCAATCATTGTAAACGCTGCCAAATATACGATCGTGCTCCAGCCTGTTTCTTTCCAGCCAGCCGATGTAATCAGCACGCTCCGGAATACACTGTTATCCAGGAAAAATGCAATCTGTTCCATACCGAGAGATACCAATACCTTATTGACGATGCCTCCGTTGGTCGAGAGAAGATCGATAAACAATCCGCCAACAATAACCCAAGACAGGAAGTGCGGAAGATATACTACGGTTTGTACCGTTCGCTTAAATGCCATATTCCTCAGCTCATTGAGCATCAGCGCAATCACGATGGGGAGCGGAAACAAGATTACGATTTTCAGAAAGCTGATAATCACCGTATTTTTGAATACCTGAGCAAAGTCCGGCGACGTAAACAGCTTCTCAAAGTTCTTCCATCCCACCCATGGGCTATCAGCAAATCCGGTGAATATGTTAAAATCTTTGAATGCGATTGTAATCCCGTACATCGGCGTGTATTTAAACAGTAAAATGAACAAGATGCCGGGTACGAGCAGTAAATATAAATCCCACTCTTTCCATATATCCGACCCTAAACGGCCCCAGTAGCCTCTTTTTCGTTTCAATTCTCTATGCGGTGGTGCGGGCGATGGTTCTAATGTGGGTTTCATCGACTCGTCTCCCCCTTTCTAATGATTCAATCTCCTTCGTTCTTTTAAATTGTAATCCGCACCGCAAAAACGGAGTAGGCGAGGATCATTACTATTTATGGTAATATGATGTTGTGTTGGGGCAGGGCGTCAGCAAGCATGTCATGAGGATGGCGGGTGCTGCCTATGATGCTGACTTATCAGCTGATGCTATCGACGGAACCCTTTGCTAGAACCACTCGAAAACCCCTTATAAAGAAGAGAGCTGATCATCACTCCGCATGCGGATTGTTCTTCCGATCCCTGTTACCCCCGGATTTCTCTGAATGGATTAAGCAATGTGGAAATCCGGTGATAAAGGGGACCGCTGGCGCTTCTCCAGAACAATTCCGCCTGCTCCGTTGAAGCTTACTCAATCATGTTGTTGGCATTCGATGAACGGCATAGCCGTGCTTCGTCGCCAGAACGAGGCCAAGCTCTGCGCCGAGCTTGGCCTTCCCCCAGCCTCAACCCCCGGTGGGCTTCCGCCCTGCCCTGGGTTGGGGTTGGGGGGTAAAGCAAAAGAGCCGTTCGGGATGTATGCCCCGAATGGCTCTTTTGGTTGGTTTATGTAACTGCGCATGCTCTGCTGCGCTACGTTCTCCCACCTCCCCCACCTACTTGGGGGAGGATGGAGGCCCACACGGTAGAGCGGAGAGGACGAATCGATTCCGGAGAAGCGATAGCGGTCGCCTTTGGAGCCGAATTTCTTCCCCTATAAACATTCGTTCAAGGAAATTCAGCGACAACAGCGATTGGAGGAACGATACGTCAGCGCAGCGGCAAGAGCGAAGGGGTTCGCGACCTTACAACTCCAGCCTTTCCCCAACGCTCACCCCTTGACTTCCCCCGGGTTCACGCCCCAATACTTCCGGAACACCTTTGTGAAATAGCTGACATCGCGGTACCCGACCAACCGGGCTGCATCGTATACCTTCTGCCCTTCCTGCAGCAGTGTTTTGGCTCGCTCCATTTTGCGTTCCATCACATAGCTGGAGAAGACAACTCCCATTTCCTGCTTGAATAACCGGCTGAGATAGGATGAATTGATGTAGAGCCGGTCTGCTACTGTATGCAGGGTAATTTCCTGGTCAATCTCCTCTTCGAGCAGATTTAGAATATCCTTAACGACCTGGTTGCTCGTCGTTTTTCGCTGTTCACTCATAAACGAGACGATATGTTTAACCGTGCGTTCCAGCAGAGACCAGGTTTGCATTTTGGTACTAAGCAGCTTAACGTTTTGAAAATATTCGATATCCTCGCCAACGACTCTTTTTACTGTCCACCCTTGCTTCTGGATCATACGGGTGAAGAAGCTGTTCATATAAAGAACCGCCTCATGAAACTCATCCGAGGACTCAGACTTGGTGAAGGCTTCCTCCCATAACCCCTTTAACGCCTCGAGCGCTTTCGTTTCATCTGCGGTTTCAAGCGCAATCTCCAGCATTTTCTCCAGATTCTGCTGCACCATGACGCCTTGCATATCCTGTTTCAGCTCACGATACGGAATAGCCAGATCATGTCCATAAACAACACGTTCCTGTAGGGCCCGACAGGCCTGTGCGTACAATAAGCTCATTTCTTCAATCGTCCCGATGGAAGCACAGATACCTGCACTTGCCGTTAGCTTCAGCACTTCCTTCGTTTGGGAGAGCAGCTTGGACACATCCGCATTCAACCGCAGCATCGCCTCATTCGCATCTTGGTCCTCCTCGACAATCATGACCATCAGCAGCATATTGCCTGAATCCGATGTGATCCAGCGGGAGGGATGTCCCAACAGCTCCTTCGCCAGGCACAGCATCGTAAACTGCAGCAGTTCGGCATCCCCTCGCTGAAACCGCGTCTCATCCTCGGGCAGGGGATCCAGATCCACCACGGCTACCGCAATGCGATCGTCCTCCTTTAACGAAATGAATAATTCCCTGCTCTTCCGCAGAACATCCTGTTTCGTAAATTTACCATTCATCCATTGAATAAAAAATAGATTCTGCAGATGTGGAAGGTTATGCTTCCACTGTTGCTCCAATGCCGCCTTACGCTGCCACTGCTCCAAATCCTGGCGAAGCTGTTGTCTCGCTTCGAGTACGGCCTCGAGAATATCTTCCTCGCCTGCGGGCTTTAACAAATATTTGGAGACCCCGTACTCAAGCGCCAGCTGTGCGAATTCAAAATTATCATGACCACTGAGGATGATCGTTTTCATCAACCGGCTGATTTCTTCTCGGCTCCGAAGCTCACCCAGGAGCGTCAGACCATCCATTTCTGGCATCTGCACATCAATTAGCATAATATCCGGTCTTTTGCGGCTAACGAGATCAAGTGCCTCTAAACCATTCGAGGCCATGCCTACTACTTCAATCCCATGCTTGTCCCATGGGATATTGTAAGCCAGTGCCAGGCGCAAGCGTGGTTCATCTTCTACAATCATCAGATTCAAACGATTACATCCCCCTTTTTCAAACGCTTGAAGTCACTACGCCAAATTAACTTCCCTGCAGCGATCCAGCGGAATGGATATGGTTACTGTAGTGCCCTCGCCTGATACGCTGTGCAGTGTCAAATGAGCTTCATTGCCATAATACAGCTTCATTCGGCCCAGCACATTTCGAAGCCCAAACAGATCCTTGACATGTTCCTCATCTTGAGTGGATGCGGGCATATTGCGGGAGCCCAACATCTCCAGCTCATGCTGGATATAACTTAAACGTTCCTCCTCAATTCCTGGACCATTGTCCTGTACGCTGATAATCACAGTTTGTCCCCTATCAATTCGGCTGGAAATGATCAGATTTCCTCCAGAAGACTTGCCTTCCATACCATGAATTATAGCATTCTCGACTAATGGCTGAAGCAGGAGCTTCAACAGCGGAACTCCCTTGCTCTCGTCCGAAATCTGATACTCCACCGTGAAATTATCCATAAAACGAAGCTGTTGAATCCGGATATAGTAATGCAGATGAGTTATGCTTTCTTCAATAGTGAAGACCTGCCTGCCCTTGTTAAGGCTCAACCGGAAAAACTTCGACAGATTCATCACCATCTCGCTGATTTCATCAGCATCGTAGTTTTTGGCTGTCCAATAGATGGAATCGAGAGTATTGTACAGAAAATGCGGGTTGATCTGTGATTGTAGAAACTTCAGCTCCGTTGTCGTTAATCGCAGCTGTTGTTCGTAATGATCTTCAATCAAATGCTTCTGGACAACCGCCATCTTGTTAAACGACTGGATGAGAAAACCGAATTCGTCCTTCCGCTTTGTATCAACATGGATATTCAGCTCCCCGCTGCTGAGCCGCTTCATCCCGCGCGACAATTTCAGTACAGGAGAGGCAATTCCACTGTAAACCAACCATGAAATAATGACAGCCAACAGGATGCTTAGTCCGATAATAGCAACGGTGAATAAGCGAAGCTGGTCCGTCTCTTTGTACAGCTCACTTTTGGGCTGAACCAATGCGAGGCGCCATGCTGAATAATCCGAGTCAATCGCTACAGTCATATCCTTGTCGGATATGTGCTCCTCATACACTTTTCCAGTCTCCACCACCACTTCGCCTTTTTCATTCAGCAACGTAATCCGGCTATTCTCGGAGGGCAGCAGTGTCTTGATAATATTTAGCAGCCTGCTTTTATTAAAAGAAACCATCAACAGGTTCGACTGCCGCTCACTGTTAGAGAGATCCATGGCCCGAATCAGAGAGATACTATCCGTATTCGTCATCTGGCCAAAGGTAATGCCTTCTGCTACCGGGGAGTCGGACATGACGTAGGAGACCCCTGTTCCATTCTGCCGGGCAGCCTCGACAAGCCATTCCTGCTGCGTCTCGCTCGTCAGCTTTTTTCCGCCATAGTGGGTGGATATAAACATATTCGATGCCTGATGGTATACCGAAATATGGGATACGAAGAAGCGGTTAACGGATACGTAATTTGATAACTTCTCCAAAATATCAGAGAAGTCGACGATCGACTGTGGTGAAAAATTGACATTATTCTTGTTAAGTAATTCATTTATTCCTAGATCACCAGCAATCAGTGTTGAAATTTCCTCTACGTTTTGCAGGGCCAGATCAAATTGATTCATCGCCGAGGATAACGCCAACTTGGTCCTCTCGACAGCTTGCATATAGAGAATGTCGCGGGACCTTTCCACCGCAAACAAGCTGATGATGACAAGCGGGAGCAAGATCAATAGAAAATAACCCGTTAAGCGAGTTTGAATATGTTGTGAAAAGCGATCCCGAATCCAGCGAATCACCGCTAGCATTCAGCTCCCCCCTCTC
Organism: Paenibacillus solani; assembly: GCF_001277345.1. Taxonomy (GTDB): domain Bacteria; phylum Bacillota; class Bacilli; order Paenibacillales; family Paenibacillaceae; genus Paenibacillus_AQ; species Paenibacillus_AQ solani. Next base: position 807,274 of record NZ_LIUT01000001.1, on the reverse strand, counting down.
TTGGCATTCAACATTATTGTTTGGAATACCACTCATTCACTTCCTTCGTGATTTCATCTCCTCCTTCTTCCTTCCAGGTCCTCACATAATCATCGAAAGCATCCAGAGGTTCAAGCCCCATGATGATCTTTGTAAACACATCTTCCAAGTTCTTGAGCTTCTTGTTGTATTTCGTCATCGCTGGTGTGGGTACTCCGTAGAATGCATCGGGAATTATGTGTGAATGAATCAGCTGTAAATTGTTATACAGATTAAAATCGCCTAATGAGTCCAGCCGCTGCTTAAATAGTTGTTGATCCGGCACATCAACCAGAGACTGATATATTCCACGATATAAATGCTTGTCGTGAAGAGCAAAGTCAGTCACGATGGCTCCATTCTCCCAGCGCCAAATTTCGTTCTCAAAGCCAAGCTTCAGTGTTTTATAATCGCTAGCAATGAAATCCAGAAATTTAATCACTTGGGCAGCTTTCTCCGATTCGGCGGGAATGACATTGTAACCGCGGATAATGTTCTTCCCTTCCACCCCTTTGAATCCTTTAGGTCCTGTAGGATAAGGGAGAGGAATCCATTCCGCCTCCGGATCCTTGCTCATATTGGCCGCGATCGGTCCTCTCGTGTCGTACCACGCGGCAGAGAATAACCCCACCTGGCCGTTTTCTATTTTTTCGAATACATTATTTTGCAGGTTCAGCGGAAACTCCCGATCCAGCAGGTTCTCTTGATACAACTTGGCAAAGAACGCCAAGGTCTCCTTCGTCTCAGGCAGAATGCTGCCGTTGACCAGTTGTCCATCCCGTTCAAACCACGTATTTCGCTGTGTACCGAAAGCACCGAAGAAGGGAGAGGACCGTCCAAGATTTGATGTCAAGGTAAGCCCGATCGTATCCGGCAAGCCGTTACCGTCTGGATCATCCAATGTGAAGGCGCGAATGACTTCGTAATATTCCTCCAACGTTTCGGGCGGTTCCAAACCAAGTCGATCAAGCCAATCCTTTCGGCCATACATTAACTCTGCGCCTGTCACTTCGTTCAAGCTCGGAACCGCATAGATTTTGCCTCCATATCGGACCCGATCCCACACCTCTGCCGGAATTTTCTCTTTAAGATGAGGACCATATTCATCGATCAACTCGTCCAGCTGCATAAACGCTTTCTGCTTGACATACTTGTCGAACCAGACCGGCTCATACGTATGGAGCATGTCAGGTAAGTTTCCTGAAGACATAATCACATCCATTTTCTCGTTATAAACCTCAGTTGGCGGTAATTGAACTCCGATCTCAAGCCCTGTTTGCTCCTCGATATAGTTCAAATACGGATTGTCGTTCTCGTCCATGCCTTCCGGGAAGGGCATCCCCAAGCCGGATATGACGATATTGATTGAATTACTCTCTGACGGTTTCTTTAGCGGGTCATTTTCTATGCGGCCCGGTCCATTACACCCAGCAGCAAGGAGCAGCAAGAAAGCGCATACAGGAAGGAATAGAACTTTACCTTTAAGCAGCCTTGATCTCTTTCGATGCCTTTGTTGAAAAAACTCATCATTCCAGGACTTGTTCAATGGCATATGTCCCCACTCCCATCAGCTAGTAAGAAATCCTTCCATAAAACGATTATATTATGAATAAGAGTCTTTATTAACATTCTGTAACAAAGTGCTGCTCCCTTCACATAGAACAGAGAAAAAACCGTCCCTGGTTATTTCGAACCAGGGTACGGCTTCATTGTACAGACCTTCATCCCGACATCTAATTCGGTCGACTCATGAACGTATAGCACTACCGCTGTCCTCGGCCGCTCTCGAATCTATGTCCAAGCTAGTCCCAATCTTATTACTTCGGTTCGGCTTGGTCCTGGCCATTCTCCAAGAGAGGGATTTCTTCACGCTGCTCCTCGTCAGACTTTACTTGAATGATTTCGAAAGTCTGGCCGCAAGAGGCACAGAATTTAGCATTGATTGCCGAACTGTTCCCACAGCTTCTGCAAACCTTCTCATCAGTAAGATTAGCAATATGAAGCAGGTTTTGTTCAATTTCAAATTTCAACTGATGTATCCTGGCAACGTAATCTTGAATACTTTCCTGATCAGGCGGCCAATTTCCTGCTTCGGTTGCAGCAAATACAACCTTGCCGATTTCCAGCAGCTGTTCATCAATATCACTTTTCTTTCCGCTATTTTGCAGTTTTAACCGATTAATCTCGACCAGCGTTTTGGCTTTGTTCCCAGCGTCAGATACGCCAGCCTTAAATTTATCAAAGAAACTCAAGCAAATGCCCCTCTCCCTAAATTAGATAAAAACGTAATGTTGTTATCCTCCGAATGAAATTCTTAGCGTTTTATCATAATCCGAATAATTTATGCCAGCACCAAGACCTCTTGCAAATACCTGTATAGGGACATATGTCACGCCATTGATCAATTTCGGGGCAACCGTAACCGTTTCCGACTTGCCATTATAATAAACGGTTTTGCTTCCAATCGTAAGAGTCATTTTATGATTGCCTCTTTGGACGCCAATACTGCCAGCGTCACGATTCCACGTAACTTGTGCTCCCATTCCTTCTGCAATTTCACGCAGCGGCACCAAATTGATGTTGTTATAAACCAACGGCTCACTGTCAAACTTCACCTTGCTGCCGTTAAAGTATACGCTAAGGCCGGATTTCGTATAAGCCGGAGCCGCAGGCTTCGGGGCAGTCGATTTGGTTGTGCTCTTTTGAGAGGATTTAGGAGCGGATGCAGCCGACTTGCTGCCTGATGAACTCCCCCCGTTATGATAATGATACTCGCCATAAGAAAGCCCCCAGCGTTCACAATTGGTGCGACAGGTATGTCCTCCTCTGGCATCCGTTCTTCCCGGATGGGCAGACACGACCGAGCTTGATATAAGCAATAAAGCGATGGTGCAGCATATCATTTTTTTCTTCATGACAAAAACCCCCTGGCATCATTTTCCTCTCTATATTCTAGCATATTCTTATATAGCAGATTGCTATAAAGAATTGCATTATATAAAAAGAAGATGGTTTCCAGGTGATAAGGTGCATTGTTTCAGTTCCTCTCCCCATGTTTATTCGTTACATATAACCAATTGTTTTGTGGCAATCTATTGCCAGAAAGGAAGGATGCCTCATGAGCAATAAGAAACCCATACTAGACGGTCGCTTCCCAGGCGTGGACCCTATCCCGGAACCCGACCACCCGGATCAAGCCGCAACAGACAAGCTTGATGACCTTGTCCTTGGGCTATTGGGAGAAGAAGACAAAGCGCATTCAAATCCTGAAGCAGAGAACAATGATAAACTTCGTAAAAAATAAAATAGCGGAACGCTCTCCATCTATTAGATCGATAACAATCGATCTACAAAAGTGTTCAAAAATAATTTATCGTTCTCGTTATGAGAACGATTATTTTTATGTTATGATGAAAAAGAGCTTAGGACGAAGGGGGCAGAAGCCGTGCAGCGTTTATTTAAAACAGCAAGAATCACAGGAATGCTGGTACTTATGTTGGTTACGGCTCTGGCTATCCACATTCCCTTCCAGGAGTATTATAGCAGTGAGACTTTAGATGAGCGGCCTGCGTATAAAGACGGCCTGCTACTAAAAGCGACTGTTCTGAAGCATTCCCAAATGGTTACCAAAGTTAAGGCAACCGGCAATTCTTTGCCCTTGTTGTTCTTAATAATGTCGGCCGCCCTTCTGCAGCAGACGCTCAAATCACGTCTGCCCTATCGGTCGATTATACCGCTTCGACTCCGGCTTTTATTATTATTCCCCATTAAATTCACCTCAAAATTCGTTTGAGACCATTCCCTTTCCAATTTCGCAGTCATACGGACTGCGGTATCTTTAAATCGCCCATTTTTTTGGAAATCTTAAAATAAATCCGACATCCCTTGTGCATTATCATTGCTTGGGATTATTAAAGACTGTTTAAAAATCATCCGCAAAGGCTGATTTATTTGACTGTGTGTATTTTTTGTAAGTTGTCTGACCAATCTGCGAAACCATAAATTAAGTGTTATTTAGGAGGGGTTAACTGTGCATGTACGCGAAACGGATTTACCCGGAATCGGTAAAAAATTCATGATTGATACCCGGGGAGGCGACAGACTTGTCATCATCATTCATGATGATGGCCGGCGGGAAATGTACCATTATGAGCATGACGATCCCGATGAAAGCATCTCAATGATTTCCCTGGATGATGACGAGGCGCGCCAAATTGCCGCGATCGTTGGCGGTCTAACCTATAAACCCAAAGCGCTTGAAACAATTGATATGGCTTTGGACGAATTGATTATTGAGTGGTACCGCATCGAACCTCAATATTATGGGGCAGGTAAATCGATAGGTGATCTGGACGTGCGTCAAGCCTCAGGTGCAACCATCATTGCGAGAGTTGATAAAAACAGTAAACATATCAACCCCGGACCAGACGTTATGATAACACCGGATTCGACACTGGTCGTTGTCGGTGAACGTCAGCAGCAGCGGCTCTTTAAACAAATCTTGATGAACGGACGTGGTTGATGGATGGATCATTTGGTTTTAGAAGTTGGATTAGCGATCGCCTTGATCGCCATAGCGGGGCTGCTATCAGCTAAACTCCGCTTTTCCGTCGTCCCTTTCTATATCCTGGTGGGGATGGCGGTTGGTCCTCATGCTTTTCACTTTGGAACATTCGATTTTCGTTTTATAGAAAGTGCACCGCTCATCGACTTTATGGGCAGAATTGGCGTACTATTCCTTCTATTCTATCTCGGCTTGGAATTCTCCGTCGGAAGATTAATTAAATCAGGTAAGTCCATCATTGTCGGAGGCAGTATCTATATAGCGATTAACTTTACGCTCGGACTGATGATTGGTATATTTGCTGGATTTCCCCTAGCCGAAACACTGATTGTCGCAGGAATAACCACAATCTCGTCAAGCGCTATTGTTGCTAAGGTGCTGGTTGACCTGAAAAGAACCGCGAATCCCGAAACTGAAATGATTCTCGGTATTATCATGTTCGAGGATGTTTTCCTCGCTGTATATATCTCTATTCTGTCCGGCCTCGTATTGAGCGGATCATCATCTCTGGGCGGAGTACTGATATCTGCGGTGATTGCCCTCGGATTTATGCTGCTTATCCTTATTGTTGGTCGAAAAGCCGTTCCGTTCTTGAACCGGGTTTTAAACATCCGTTCCAACGAATTATTCGCCTTGGTTGTCTTTGCCGCTCTGTTCTTACTGGCAGGTTTCGCGGAAACGATTCATGTTGCCGAGGCAATCGGCGCCCTACTTGTCGGTCTCGTTTTGGCTGAGACGGAGCATCGGGAACGCATTGAGCATTTGATTTTACCTTTCCGCGATTTTTTTGGAGCCATATTCTTCTTTAGCTTCGGTTTAACGATTGTGCCATCCGAGCTAGGCGGGGCTGTGTGGTTATCACTTATCGCCGTAATCATTACGCTCCTCGGTAACTTTATTTCAGGGATGCTTGCAGGACGCAGTGCGGGTTTATCTTCCAAAGCGTCCTCCAACATCGGTCTGACGATTGTATCCCGTGGTGAATTCTCGATCATTCTCGCAAATATGGGAAAGGCGGGAGGGCTTGCGACCTTTATTCAGCCCTTTGCAGCCCTGTATGTCCTAATACTCGCGATACTCGGACCGCTCCTCACCAAGGAGTCCAAACATGTATATAACTTATTAAATAAAGTATTTAAATTTAAAGATCATCGGGAGAAGAAACCGGTTAAACCGAAGCTAAAGGACGAAAGTGTTAACGGTTAAAAGGGGGATAGTGCCATGGTTCCAGCTCCAATAAGCACAGCGGACCATACACATGTGGTCTCCAAACATGTTAGTACCCGCAGGAGATTGGTGATGGCTGCTATCGGTGGCCTGATAGCAGCCTTCGGATTGGATCTATTTCTTGTTCCTGGCGGAATTATTGCAGGCGGCGTGACCGGGATCTCCGCGCTCGCTTCGCATCTGACAGGAATTCATACTGGCATGTTTGTGTTTGCCTTAAATTTACCTTTGCTTTTGCTTGCCTACCGTGAATCGGTCAGGAGAAAAGTCAGGATTGCAGCGGTAGGACTCCTCAGCTTCTCGATTTGCTCCATCCTGTTCTTTCCGGTTCCAGCCCTTATAGACAGCAAGATCGGGAGCGCAGGGATTGGCGGTATTTTCCTTGGACTCGGTATCGGAATCGGCCTTCGCTACGGCGTTATCCTGGATACGCTCCAGATGCCCAAAATAACTCAGCCGTTGTCTGAAATGTTGACCCGATTGAGGCTGCCCTACATCCATGTCGCGATCAATCTATTTATACTGACACTGGCAGGACTGCTGCTTGGCTGGGAAAGGGCAATGTATTCTGCCATCGCTTGCCTGACAGCACTGGAGACCGGACGTATTACTACCTCAAGCCTTCCACTCCGACGGGAGGTCCGTATTCGCACCTTATACGAAGCGGACATCAGGCATAACATGAAAGCTATTATGGGGTATGAATCCAGAGCGATAGAACCTGGAGACGATACTACGTTTACCGGTGACTCCATCGGTGCGGAAGTTCTGGTCTACCGGGTTCATATCCTGGAGATGCCCAGACTTAAATCCATCGTAAGAAGTTTGGATCCGAATGTCGAAATTACGATCATACAGAAATAAGTTTCACTCTTCCATATAAACAGGCCGACTAAGAAATGAAGTGCCCCCTGTCAAGTAGACAGACTTAAAAACAAAATCATCAGTATTCCATATCCCCTCGGGTTATCAAGA
>NZ_LIUT01000001.1:792449-799901 GCF_001277345.1 Paenibacillus solani | reverse complement strand
CCAGAGCGTACATCTTGAATGGCAGATAGTTTTAGCTCATTGGAGTAAGATTTCCATCCCCTAGATTCTCTTAATCCTTCTTCTCCATCTGCCTTGTATTTTCTTATCCAATCGGTAACCGTGTTTTTATGGACCCCCAGTTGTTTTGCCTCATGGTTGGGATTGGATTCATGTTGCANCCTGAATCTTGATTTCATATGAAATCGGGCTTCTTTTGGACATTACAAAAACTCCCATCATGGTAGAAGTAGAGTTTTGTTTTTTCTACTGTCTACTATGATGGGAGCATATCAAAATGCCCTAGTCGGCCTGTTTTGTATGAAGCTATTTGCGAAAATGCTGGATCAGAAACAGAATCAATGAGCCTACCACGCTGATGACAAGGCAGGTTACGATCGGAAAATATATTTTGACATTGGGTTTATCCACGACGATATCGCCCGGCAGCCGCCCAATGAATCGGCCAATGACAGGCCACAGCAGCCCGATCACGATCAGGGCGCCGCCTATCCATAATAGAGCCCTTGTTACAGGATGCATGATACGTCACCTCATTCATCAGAATACACAGGTTTCCTCGTATCATAATGGATTTGAGGTACGGACTGCAAGGTCTGAGCCGGTCATACTGACCGAGCGATCATCCTTTCGCTTCTCCCTATCCCTTACTTATCACCGTAAGTTGGTCATTTTCTTCACTTCTATCTCCGTTTGATTTATGATCATATGAAATAAATATATTTACATTTTATTGGTTATTCCCATTGTAGAGAGGTTTGAATTAAGATGATCTATATTAAAGATCTAATGAGCGGGCTGAATATCTTTAAAGCACTGAGTTCCGAGATACGCATTCAGATTTTGGAACTGCTCTCCACAAATCAAAATCTGAATCTGAATGAACTCGCCAACAGGCTGAATCTCAGTAATGGTGCCATCACCATGCATATCAGGAAATTAGAAGAGAGTGGTCTGATCGAAATTCATACAACGGGTGGAAAACACGGTATTCAAAAGATCTGCTACCTGAACGAAGATAAGCTCATGGTCGATCTTCGAAGCAAAGTTAATGATAATCTTTACGAGGTGGAAATACCGGTAGGCCATTATAGCAATTACCAAGCTATCCCTACATGCGGTCTTGCGACCAGGGATCACATTATCGGCGATCTCGATGATCCTCGTTATTTTGCTGATCCTGATCGAATTAACTCGGAGATCATCTGGCTTACTGAGGGCTTCCTGGAATATCGCATTCCAAATTACTTGAAGTCCAACCAAGCATTCCGCGAGATCCAATTTTCTTTAGAACTTGGCTCGGAGGCCCCTGGCTATTGTAACAATTATCCATCTGACATTTTCTTTTCTGTCTATGGAATAGACATTGGAAGCTGGACGAGTCCGGGAGATTTCGGAGACAAACGCGGTACGTTCAACCCTGAATGGTGGCCGCCCCAATTAAACCAATACGGCATGCTGAAGCTGATTCGTATTAATAAAGAAGGCAGCTTTATCGATGGCAGCCGTATCTCGGATGTCGGTTTGGACCAAATTCAGCTAGATTACAAAAGTGAGCTCACCTTCCGTATCGCCGTTAACGAGCAATCGATAAACAAACGGGGTTTTACCATTTACGGTAAACATTTCGGCAATTACAGCCAGGACCTGTTGGCCCGCGTGCTATATGATGTGAAGGAAGAATTGGACGCGTGACATCTGCTTAGACTCGGTCTCCTATATTGAAAACAGCTGGATGCAGGGACACCTACTCCAGCTGTTTTATGATTCTTTGCCCAATTTCACTCAAACATTCAACATCTTCTTAAGATATCCTCTCTCCGACTTTTACTTTTCAATTCTTGTTCTTTCTTTTCTGTAAACGCATTTTCGACACAGGTACTTAAACTTAGTAGCCACTTAAATCTCATAATAGCAGCGACAAAAATGAATATAAGAGGGATAAAAATAATAAGAAGCATTTTGCTTTGTAGATCCTGCATTTTTAGTAAGCCCTCATGATAATTGTCAGAGTCTTCACTTATTTGGTCAGTTAGCTTGGAAAGAATAGCTTCTTTTTCCACATTGTTTTTTGCAATACTAAGCTCTTCTTTTGTAACAACCATCCTTACTTCATGTTGCCAATCTATTGTTTTTATCGATTGTTGCAAATAAAATGTGAGTGGAGCTAGTATGGTTGACAATATAAAAGTGCTGATTGCAAATATTATGTTTATCTGTTTTCCGAACTCAACTTGAGAGTCAATCCCAGATTTTAGCGAGGCAATTTTTGATAAATCATTTTCTCGTACAAGTCTTTTTCGAACATTTATCTCAGTATCAAGCGAGATGCTTCCGAACATCCATAAAAATCCATTAGCATTATAGTCAACTTTTAAGACTTTGCTTGCAGTTTCATGTTTAAATTGATCCAATTAACACGCCCCCTTATTTAACTTATCGGAGCATTAATTATGAAAATGAACCTACTTTAAATTAGAGATTTATTAATTAACCATAACATTAGCCAGCCTCTAAGGTAACAATTTATGATTATATATGATCCTAAGAAATGCTTTACGGCAAACCAAAAAAAGAATTCTTCGATCGCTTGATCACAAGAATCCCTTTTCTCCCCTTATCCATTTTAATTCCCCTGAGAAATCGGCACCCGATCCGGATAATCCGTAATAATTCCATCCACATCAATCTGAAGGAAGTAAGGAATTTGCAGCATGTCCCGAACCGTCCAGACCAGCGTTTTCATATCAGACTGATGTATCTTTTGAACCAGCCCTTTAGTAATTAGCCGCATTGAAACACTCACATAATCTGCGTAAGCTTTCATATCCTGCAGATGCTGCATAGACATCTCTTTGGAGCTAGTAACAACAACGCCAAGCGAAATATCAGGCATCAGCTTATGAAACTGGAGGAGCGAATCGGTATCGGCGGATTGTACAATCATCATGTCCTTGTATCTTCCGAAACCATTCGGACTCACCATTGACTTTTTTAGACACTCTGCGATCTTTTGCTCGATGCCCGGATAATGGGACGGAGATTTGATTTCGATTAACAAGCCGATGCGTCCCCCATAATGCTCAAGCACTTCTGCCAATGTGGGGATGACTTCCCCTTTGAATTCCGTGTGATACCACGAACCTGCATCCAGCTTCCGCAGCTCCTCTAAAGTTAAATCTCCGACCTTTCCTTGCCCATTGGTGGTTCGTTCAACCGTAGAATCGTGAATAACAACGACCTGTCCATCTTTACTCAACTGAACATCAAATTCGAGCATATCCGCTCCCATCTCATAAGCTTTTTCAAAAGCAGCCATTGTATTCTCAGGAGCATACCCGGATGCCCCGCGATGGGCAATATTGATCCAGGAGCGGCCAACTTCATCCCCTGATTGCATCCACACAACCCGTTCCCTATTCAAGTGATATGGATAATGGGGTACATCAACAGAACTCTGAAAACCCGTCATGACAAGGGCAGCTATGATGATCACAATCATCCTTTTCATTTGCTATCCAACTCCTACCTCTACCTTGTTCACTCAGCTCTTTTTTTAACTGGAGAGATATACTCATTTGAACCTCTACCCTATCTATCTTGCTTCCTTCTTCTTCTAATGATGGTTGTGGTTCATTCTTCCCTTTCTGTCATCATTTCAATCAAAAAAAAGAGGCTGCGGATTGATAATAATGTTCATTTCGTAATTCCCCTCTTGTAATATGAACGCAAATAGAGTAATTTGTACTTATATGAACTTTATAATTCATCTAAATACAATAACAGGGAGCTGAAAGAAATGGAAAGACGTTATGCCTCACACCCAAATGAAGTAAAACATTTCGATACGGAGCGACTCCGCAAGGAATTCCATATTCCCGTACTGTTTACACCTGATAAGCTGGAGCTTGTTCTTACACATGAAGACCGTATGATTATCGGCGGTGCTGCTCCTGTAAAAGAACAGGTCAAGCTGGAAACCGATCTGAAGGAGCTGGGTGTTTCTTCCTTTCTGGAACGCCGAGAGCTTGGCATTATCAATATTGGCGGACATGGCACTGTAAGGGTTGACGGAACGGAGCATGGGCTGAATAACAAAGAATGTTTGTACGTTGGTATGGGCGCTGAAGAGGTCCTCTTTGAAAGCACAGATCCAGCGAATCCAGCTAAGTTCTACTTGAACTCGGCACCGGCGCATCAATCATTCCCTACAGCTAAAGCTACCTTGGAAGAAGCCGATTCCAGCGCTTTGGGCGATATCAAAAATTCCAATGACCGCGTAATCTACCGTTTCATTCATCAAAAAGGGATTGATAGCGCCCAGCTTGTAATGGGTATGACCCTGCTTAAAGAAGGAAATATGTGGAACACAATGCCTGCCCATACTCATCCAAGACGCATGGAGGCCTATCTGTATTTTGACTTGACAGAAGAAGCCGTTGTCTTCCATCTGATGGGTGAGCCTACCGAGACGCGCCACATCGTCATGCGCAATGAACAGGCCGTAATCTCACCGAGCTGGTCGATCCACAGCGGAGTCGGTACGAGTAACTACACCTTTATCTGGGGTATGGCCGGGGACAATAAACGTTACGATGATATGGACCCCGTGTCCATGCAGGGTTTAAAATAGAAGGGATTATCCATAAACCCACGGAAGAGTTGAGATTCATATGAACCCGTTACGACGTTATGAAAAAATAATGGAATATCTGCTTTCCCATAAAGAAGTGACGGTCGCCGATTTAAGCCAACAGCTGCAGGTGACCGGTAAAACAATCCGCGAGGATCTGACCAAGCTGGAGGAGCAGGGCCTGATCGTTCGTGTACATGGCGGAGCTATGCTAGCGCATAGCGATCAATTCGGCATTCTGCCATCCAAAGAGCCGCTTGCCAAAAATCAGGATGAGAAGACCGAGATTGCGCTGAAAGCCCTGAAACACATCCAAGCCGATGACATCATTGCGCTTGACGGGGGCAGCACCACGCTGGCAATCGCCCGAAGACTGGAAGACATGCCTTTAACCATTGTCACGAATGACGTCTACATCATCAGCGAACTGGCCAGCAAGAATCAGATTCGACTTGTCGTTCCGGGGGGCTACCGTGTGCGAAACATGCTCGCGGGTCCTGAAGGCGTCTCGTATGTAAAACAACTGAATATTCAGAAAGCCTTCGTATCGGCCACCGGTATCCATCTCGATCATGGATTGTCCATTTATACCGGAGATTTGATCCCGTTCAAACGAGCATTAATCGAAACCTCGCTAGAGGTGTACGCTGTCGTTGACCACCATAAATTCGGTCAAACAGCTTTAAGAACTTTTTCTTCCCTGCAGGAGCTCAGCGGCATCATTACCGATGCTGGACTTCCTCCCGAGACGGTAAAGAAATTCAAGGGAGCCGGCGTTACCATGCTGTAATCGCTTCTTTTCAGACTTATAGCTTGAAATGAACCGCCTCGTTTCGTACTTCATCTACTAAGCGAACATATGAGAGGAGAATAACGGAGCATGAACAGTTTTGATTTATCAGGCAAAACGGCTATCGTTACCGGCTCTGCCCGCGGACTTGGGCAAGCCATTGCGATAGCTCTGGCCGAAGCTGGCGCGGATGTCGTTGCTGTGTCCATGAATACCAGTGCGGAAACGGTAGAAGCCATCAGGGGTTTCGGCAAGAAAGCATCCGAAATAAGAGTTGATCTAAGCGATCACAGCAAACTCCAGCAGACCTTTGATCAAGCACTTGAGTTGACGGGTCAGGTCGATATTCTGGTAAATAATGCAGGAATTATCCGGCGGACTCCAGCTAAAGATCATAGCATGCAGGATTGGCTCGATGTGATCGATCTGAATCTCAACACGGTCTTTCTGCTGTCCCAATTGGCCGGAAGACATATGATAAAACGCGGAAGCGGCAAAATCATTAATATATGCTCCATGCTGTCCTACCAAGGCGGAATTAATGTACCAGGCTACACTGCAAGCAAGCATGGTATTGCAGGTTTGACTAAAGCTTTGGCCAATGAGTGGGCAGCCAGCGGCATCCAGGTTAACGGAATTGCCCCGGGTTATATAGAAACGGATAACACGGCTGCCATCCGTCAGGATGAAGAGCGCTCGACCGCCATTACAGACCGCATTCCAGCTGGCCGCTGGGGCAAACCAGCAGATCTCGGGGGTCCTGCCGTATTTCTCGCGTCCTCTGCTTCAGATTACGTTAACGGCCATGTGCTGTGCGTAGACGGCGGATGGATGGCCCGCTAACCAGGCAAACAGCATGAACCTGAGCTATTCTTAGAATCATGGACGAGTCATTTGACTCCCTGGGTGCATAACTGATTTCCCCTGACGACTTCTGACTTCACACGCATATATGAACCATCCTTTGGGACATGCTAACTTTACGAAATGGGCCTCGAAGGACCGTGAATAAAGAAAGGATGGTTATGAGAGTCATGCGCGGAAATACACCAACTCGTTGGGCTGGTATTACCTGTATATTCACATTGATCGTTTCAATTATGCTTTCTGGCTGCACGCCTGATACCAATGATCGTGTGCCAAACCCGAATATGGGTGTTGACCCCTATCGGGTGAATACTGGCTATCTGCTTCGAAATGCCGTAGAGCGCGGGACCCTGCGAATCGCGACAGAGCGGGATTATCCTCCGTTCAGTTACCGAGGAACTGGGGGAATTCTGACTGGTTTTGATGTGGAGATAGCTGAAGAGGTTGCCCGGCATATGGAATTAAAAGCAGAATTCGTTGAAGCAAAGTGGGAGAATCTGCTGCCAGGGCTGACAGAAGGTAAATACGATGCCGTATTTAATCAAGTAGAAGACCGGCCAGACCGCAGGGCTCTCTATGATTTCTCGGTCGCTTATTTATCCTCCACACCAGTATTGCTAGTGCATTCTTCAGGTAAAGCTGCGATCCGTACCTTCTCCGATCTTAAGGGAAAGCGCGTCGGTATGAATCCAACTGGAATTTATAAAGATGTGGCAAAAAAGTATAATGCCCAGATCATTCCCGTGCAATATATATCGGACGCGGCCGAGATGCTTGTAAAAGGTGAACTGGACGCAGTCATATCCGACCAATTATCCGTGACCAATCTGAAGCAGCATTTTCCGGATATGCCGGTCACTACCACCGAGTCAGCCGATCAGGTATTCGAGATTTCCGCAGCCTTTGTAAAAGGAAACCCTGATCTCGTGGCGGCTGTAGATAATGCATTGGCCACGATGCAGCAGGACGGAAGCTACTTGAATATATGGAACAAATACTTCGGAGATGCCCCAATGAGTTACAAAGGCATCCATGACCGCAAAACCAAATAGTATTTATGTTTAGACATCGAGTAGGAGGCTGCTCATTAATTGAGTAGCCGACCTCTCACACCACCGTACGTACCGTTCGGTATACGGCGGTT
>NZ_LIUT01000001.1:708772-791506 GCF_001277345.1 Paenibacillus solani | reverse complement strand
TGATTTCTGTTCGTCAGACCGAGGGTTTGCCTCCGGCTTCCTTCAGATTCGGCCTCACGACCGACACCCTTGCCTTTAGCTAACAGTTCCTACTGCCAAGCCTGTAGCGGACTTTCACCGCCAAGTTATCGCCCATGCCGGGCGCACCTAGAAAAGGCGTTTGCTGTACTGAATTAACCAGTACAGCAAACGCCTTTTCAACAGGAGGATCAGGATTCTTCCGCTGTCTCTTCCGTCTTGTCTTCTCCGGCTTCGGATCCATCCTCTGCCTCTGCCGCCTCGACTGCACGAGGCACCATAATAGTTGCTAGAATCTCTTCTTCTGAAGCATGCAGCGTAATTCCCTCTGGTACTTTAATATCTGCAACCGTAAGCTTGTCGCCAATCTCCAGAGCGGATACATCCGCTTCCAGAACGGAAGGAAGGTCGCCCGGCAAGCCCTCTACCTCGATCTCAGTCACTTGGGTTTGCAGGATGCCTCCGGATTTGGTACCAGCAGCGGTTCCCTGATAATCGATAGGAATAGTGACACGAACCGGCTTGCTCATGGAGATGCGCAAGAAGTCTATATGGGACACATGTCCACGTCTTTTCTGAATATCCTTGATCAACACCGGCACTTTACCTGAGCCGGGAATGTCTAGCTGGAAAACCTCCGAACGCCCCGTATGAAACAGCTTGGCGGTATCCTTAAAATCTACAGCGACTGGGATGCTTTCCTCACCCCCGCCATACACAACACCTGGAATCCCGCCATTTTCGCGGAGTTCGCGGCGAGAACCGCGGGTAAATTCATCGCGTACATTTGCTTGGAGTTGAACTGTGTTTCCTTTTGACATGAGTGACATCCTCCTTTATCGCAAACAAAGTCTATCTCATTATTACCCTATTTACCTGCTAATTAATCTTTGGGGCCAGATGTTTTATAAATAAGGGCTGAGGGTAATACATAGTAACCCCTTTGAATATAATAAATTGGAGCCCCCTTTCAGCATTGAAAGGAAGGCTCCTCATTTTTTTACATCCTATTCAACTTGCTACATCCCGCTGCTCTTTAGGGAACTCATGGTCAGAGACGCTTTTCAAGGAACATCGAACTTCTCTTTCATCTGGAGAAATATCGATATACCAATCATGCTCGCCTTCCCGATCTTCCCAATCATTCAGCCTGACAATGCAGCCAACCCGCTTCGTTCCAGAAGCAGCGTAGAAGACTGCTCGGCCTGTGCCGCTGTCAGTCAGGGAGAACGGTACGCTGCCATCCTGTACCCCCGTTCCCCACACCCATACGTTCCATCCATCATAAGCTTGATCTTGTCTCTCATAATCGATCACAATCTTAGTAAGCTCCTCCTTCATATGAGTAGGATCCTCCCGCAGCACCATAATCGACAGACCTGGAACCGTTACAGCCCCTTGATCCAGTACCCTAATCGTTTCCGTACCCGCTCGGCAATCATCCACTACAATGTTATAGCGGTATGGTGTAGGCGGCAAATCAAGTACCATTTCATGTTCATTCCCATTAAAGATAACCACGATATGGCCCCAATCGTCTTGTGTTGCATCATTCGTTAAACGATAGGCAACCATCCGATCGCTGCTGCGTAGTACTTCCATATTAGCTTCGATCTCTTCTCTGTTTGTCATCCGAAAAGCCGGATGAGCTTTACGAAGAGCAATAAGACCTTTGTAATAGTCGAATATAGAGCGGAAGCGCTGCTTATTCGACCAGCGAATAGCATTGATGGCATCTCCGCTGCGGTAGCTGTTATGATCGCCATATTTCGTGCGAAGCAGCTCATCCCCGGCATGCAGCAGCGGAATTCCCTGGGCGAGCAGCACAATGCCGTTAGCTAACAAGCTGCGCCGTATGGGTTCAGCTGACATCACTTTACTTTCAGGAATACCGGCATATGGTTTGGAGGCCGCAACAGCCTGCCATACATCGCTGCCACTCACCAGCTTCCCATCCAACAGGCTGAGCAACCCAGCCTGACCATCCATACCGCAGGCCACTAATATTTTGTCCCACAGATTCAAATTATCGTGCACCGTGACATAATTCACCGTCTCGCTTGCATCAAGTGCAAAATCATGAATCGATCCCATGATCCCTTCAACAATGGCGGCTTCGTACCATGGCTCCCCAGTAGCAAAGCCTCTTCCGCGTCCATCATTATCCCCCTTGATCGCATGGCGAAAATGATCATTAAATACAGCAAAGCCTTGACCTTTCTGGCTTTCTTTGACGGTCTGGTCGACCAGTGGGCTCATGCCTCCCGTCCAAGGTTCCCCGTAAAACAGCAAAGAGCTATCCACTTCTCTCCGCAGCTCGCTTACGATTTCTTTCATCGTTGTTCTATCGATTAGAGCCATCAGATCAAACCGAAACCCGTCGATATGATATTCCTCAGCCCAGTATCTTAGAGAATCCTTGATGTACTTACGCACCATCGGCTTCTCCGTAGCCAGCTCGTTACCTACGCCCGAGCCGTTCGACAAATTTCCGTTAACATCCTTACGATAAAAATATCCCGGCGCCAATCGTTCAAACGGACCGTCGTCAACCGTGTACGTGTGATTGTATACCACATCCATCACGACACGGATTCCTCGTGCATGAAGGGCCAGAATCATCTCCTTGAGTTCACGGATACGCACGATAGGATCCATAGGATCTGTAGAATATGAACCTTCAGGTACATTATAATTTTGCGGATCGTACCCCCAGTTATATTCACGGTTCAGGGAGCCGGTTTCATATCCATCCAGTTCATTAACCGTTCGAAAATCAAAAATCGGCAGCAAATGCACATGGGTTACGCCCAATTCTACAAGATGATCCAGCCCGATGGCATTCCCTTCGGAATCCCGCAAGCCACTCTCTGTAAACGCCTTGTATTTCCCTCTATATTTCATTCCCGAATCGCTATGAATTGAAAAATCGCGCACGTGGAGCTCATAAAGCACTGAATCCGTGGGCTTCAGGAGCTTGGGTCTCATATCTTGCTCCCAGCCCGGGGGATTGCTCTTTGCCAAATCAACGACCGCCCCGCGGCAGCCATTGGCGGACACAGCTGTTGCATAGGGGTCTACGGCGTAACTAACAACTCCGTTCGTTGACTCGATTCTGTACATATAATAGGTGCCGTGGAGGTCTCCGTTAACTACAACCGACCATACTCCCTCATCATTCCGATCCATTGAATACAGGGTACCCCCCTCATGATCGGTCACAAATCCCTGCTCATTATACTCTCCTGCACATTCATACAAAGCCAGTTTCAAACTCAACGCTTCTGGAGCCCATACCTGAAAGGTCGTTCCTTCTTTTCGGTAGATTGCTCCCAGCCTGATGCTTGTGCAGCTCTTGATCATGTCCATACTCATCATCACCGTCACTTATAGTAGATTTACTTCCTAGTATGGGCGCCTGAATCATAAGACAGACCTCTAGCACATGTATTTAGAACGCTTTCATATATCATAGTATGCTAAAAGCCCTTATTTGGTCTGGGTTACAAGCAAATTTATTATTTATTTAGGCTATTATACTAGCAAATATGCTGGGTGTCTTTCTTTTAACAAAAAAACATCTGCCCCATAGGGACAGATGTTTTTAGTGTTATAACCATCATGGAAAAGGATTGATAAAATCTCCAACATGGGTGCTATTTCACATATTCTAAAGATGGTTCAAATGGTGTTCAGATTACTCGGCTGCAGTCTCTATTGATTCAACCAAAGCCACAACTTCCTCTGCCGATCCCATCTCCAGCGCTTTGGCTGCAAGTGCCTGCATGTCACTGCGGGACAGCTTATTGATCTGGCTGCGAGCCGGAAGAATAGAGGTCGCGCTCATGCTGAACTCATCCAGTCCTAATCCGAGCAAAATTGGAATCGCTGTTGAATCACCGGCCATTTCACCACACATGCCAACCCAGCGTCCTTCACGATGAGCAGCGTCAATGACCATTTTGACCAAACGAAGAATAGCCGGATTGTAAGGTTGGTACAGATAAGCCACCCGCTCATTCATGCGGTCAGCAGCCATCGTGTACTGAATCAGGTCATTGGTTCCAATGCTGAAGAAATCAACCTCTTTAGCGAATTGATCTGCCAATACAGCGGTAGACGGAATTTCCACCATAATCCCAAGTTGAATTTCTTCAGAGACTGGTATACCTTCGCTTATTAACTTCGCCTTCTCTTCCTCAAGGAGCCCCTTGGCTTCCCTGAACTCACTGAGTGTGGCGATCATTGGAAACATAATGCGCAGATTGCCGTGAGCACTTGCGCGAAGCAATGCGCGCAGCTGTGTTCTGAAAATATCTTGGCGGTCCAGACATAGTCTCACGGCGCGGAATCCGAGAAACGGATTCATTTCCTTCGGCAGATCCAGATAAGGAAGCTCCTTATCTCCTCCAATATCAAGCGTACGGACTACTACTGGCTTGCCTTCCATTTTCTCCAATACCGATTTATACGCGACGTATTGGATTTCTTCTGAAGGAAGTTTGTCTCTGCCCATGTACAGAAATTCGGTACGATACAGTCCAACGGCTTCCCCACCATTCTCCAGGACACCAGCTACATCATTCGGTGTACCAATGTTGGCGGCCAGTTCCACATGGACTCCGTCCTTGGATACTGTTGGCTCAGAGCGTAGTTTCTTCCACTCTTCGACCTGTTTAGCGTACGCGTCCTGCTTGGCACGATATTGTTCAATAATCGCTTCCGTGGGATTAATGATGACGTCCCCTTCCAATCCGTCAACGATGATCAAATCTCCGTTTTGGACTGTAGAGAGTACGTTTTTCGTCCCAACCACAGCAGGTATTTCAAGGGAACGGGCCATGATGGCTGAATGCGAGGTGCGCCCGCCAATATTTGTTGTAAATCCCTTAACATAGTTGCGGTTTAACTGTGCCGTATCCGAAGGAGTCAAATCCTCAGCAACCACGATTACTTCTTCGCTGATCTCTGAAGGGCTAACATAATTCAAGCCCAGCAAATG
The DNA here is from genome assembly GCF_001277345.1 of Paenibacillus solani. Taxonomy (GTDB): domain Bacteria; phylum Bacillota; class Bacilli; order Paenibacillales; family Paenibacillaceae; genus Paenibacillus_AQ; species Paenibacillus_AQ solani. The sequence continues at coordinate 786,486 of NZ_LIUT01000001.1, read as the reverse complement.
CTTAAGAATGCGCTTGGTTACATCACGCATATCGGCAGCCCGCTCCTGCAAGTATGCACTCTTCATGTTCTCGAACATTTGAATGAATTGAGTTGCTGTTTCATTAAGAGCATACTCGGCATTTACCTTATCGGAAATAATTTTGGCTTTGACCGGTTCGATCAACTCAGGATCGTTCAGGATGAGAAGGTGAGATTCGAAAATCTCAGCCTTCTTCTCACCAAGTTCCTGAAGCGTGCGCGCTTTGATTGCTTCCAGCTCAGTCTGAGATTGAGCCAGGGCTCCATCCAGCTTCATCACTTCTGCTTCGGTATCCGTCACTTTTTTCTCAGTTACAGAATAATCGGGATGCACCAGCGTAAAGACCCGAGCGATCGCGATACCCGCGGATGCTGCAATTCCCTTCAGATTATTCATGAATCTCGCCTAACCCTTCGTTCACCATCACTTCTTGCAGTGCTGTTAACGCGTCGCTTTCATTGCCGCCTTCTGTGATCAGTGTAAGAGTATCGCCTTGTTCCAGTCCAAGAGACAGAACGCCCAGAATCGATTTGAGTGTTACTTTTTTGCCGTTGGCTTCAGCGAAAGAATTGGTGTCTTGAAACTTATTAGCTGTATTTACCAATGCTGTTGCCGGGCGTGCGTGGATTCCATCTTCGTCAATAATTCTGAATGTTTGTTGCATGTTCATCATCCTACTTTCGTATATTATAATTTTTTTAATTCCTAGAAATAACGCTAAAGATTAAGGTTTCAATATGGTTATGATGCCTTGTTCACCGCTTTTTACTTCACCGGTCTTGTTCAGCTTCACCGAAGCTCCTTCCGGCAAGTTCGAGAAGATCACAGGAGAAATTATTGATTTTGCGTTCTCCTTCACGTATGACAAGTCCACCTGCATAATCGGTTGGCCCGTCGTGACCAGATCCCCTTCCTGCACAAGAACATCAAATCCCTGCCCCTTCAGCTTAACCGTATTGACACCGATGTGCACAAGCACTTCCTTGCCACCGTCGGACATGATACCGACGGCATGCTTGCTTGGGAACACATTGAATACAGTGCCGTTTACAGGAGAAACAATCTTACCGTTATGTGGCAGGACCGCAAATCCGTCTCCTGTCATTCGTTCGGCAAACACGGGATCAGGAACACGGGATATATCCATTAGCTCTCCGTCGACCGGTGATACGATCTCTTCCATGATCAGCGTTTCCCCGTTCTGTCCAGCCTGCTGCTCTTCTTGAGCAGTTGGCATAGCTTCGGGTGCGGCAGCCTGAGGGGGAGAAGTCGGCGTGATACCTGACATAATGTCCTGGATCTGCGATTTGATGGTATCCGAGCGGGTGCCGAAAATTGCCTGGATGTTATTCCCCACCTCTAGGACCCCTGATGCGCCGAGCTGTTTAAGCCTTCCCTTATCGACGTGACCCTTGTCTTTTACCTCAACCCGCAGGCGGGTGATGCATGCATCCAGATGCGCAATGTTAGGCTGGCCGCCAAGTGCAGCCAGAATGTTGGACGGCAGATCATTTTTAAGGTCGCGAACTGATGCAGCCTGAAAGCCTGATTCGGTCTCAGATAAGCATGCTTCTTCCCGGCCCATCAAAGCTTTCTCGACTCTTTGCAATATGCCGAAATGCCCTTTAAACATGAATGGCCTCACCCTCTGACTCGTCGTTGATACAAGCTGAATGCTGATTATCACACAACAGACAAATAAAAAAGGCATGAGTAACTGGGGAAAATGGTTGGCTAATCTCTTGGATTAGATTACCCAAAATTGGGTAATGGCAACCACAAATTCCTGCAATACTCATGCCTGATCGAATCAGTTACACGTTTCATTTGCTGTTGTATGATTCATTACTGATCGTATTGTAACATCGTTCATTTAGCGATGCAACCACATATAAGGGGCTTAATAAAATCTTCACATTTAATCGTTTTGCTCTTTGCGCTGGACCAGCCGCTCCAAGTGAATGGTCAAATAACCGGCCTCCGCGGGATATACGGGCTTCTTCAACCGCTGCTCCATGATCTTCGTCAACTTCCATGCCAAAGAATAAATCTCAGGATATTCCCGTTTCAGCAGACCATCAAGGGAACTTATCTCAGTTACCGCTTCACCTCGCCTAACCCGCTCTATGGCAAACCGAAGATGTGTCAGCAAGCGAGAGTAATCCAGCGTGTCCCTGGGTATGGTGAAATCCAACTGCTGTTCGACGGTATGTACCAGATCCGCGATCAGCTCGGAATGCTTGCGAACCTCCGAAATGTGTTGGTTCGTGAGCGCACTATGAAAATGAAGGGCGATGAACCCGATTTCTTCCTCACCCAGGTCAACCCCCAGCTTCTCTCGAATCGTATCCACAGCATACTCTGCCATCTCATACGCTTCAGGATACATCTCACGGGTTTCATATAAAAAAGGATTATGAATATAGAGTCCCTGCGCATGACGCTTAATCGCAAATGCAATATGATCGGTCAATGCTATGTGGATATGCTCGTTTAGAGGAGCATCGCTGGATTTGACGGCATTTAGAATGATATCATTCATTGCTTCAATCAGCTTCTCATCGATGTGAGGGACCAACTGTTTATATTGCTCCTGCTCCTCCGGTTTCGTCAAAATGAACATTTTCTCGGCAGCCGAATCGGGGATGCGATCCTTGGTCTTGCGGTTAAAGCCGATGCCCTTTCCGATAACAACAACCTCGCCGTGTAGAGGATGATTCGCTATGATTACATTATTGTTCAACACTTTAGCCACTTGTAAGCTGCTCACATTCGCACCTCTTTTGATTCATACACGTATACTCGGATATCTTATCAGAAATATGGGAGCACGGCAAAAACCATCGTATGAATCGCACCTCTCCCGCTGCTGCTGGTATCTACTCTTCCTTGGCGGCGCTAGCTTCTACGGGTACCCTTACCAGCTCCTGCTCAACAGCCACCGGTTGTTGGGCTGGGGCTGATTTTTTGGTCGTCAGACCTTTAATGAGCTCCTCCACATCAATCCCGGACACACTCTTCAGCATTTCAGGCGCAGTCGACATCAGCTCTGTCACATAATTGCTCACGCGAGCTGCCCCTTCACCTTTGCCTGTATCAACGACAGTCAGCTTCTCGATGGACGAAATCGGCTGAGCAATCTTGCCCGCAAGCTCAGGCAGCATTTTCACAATGATATCAAGCACCGCAGCTTCTCCAAACTTCTGGAACGCCTCGGCAAGTTTCTCCTTGGCATCGGCTTCAGCAATACCACGCAGGCGGATAACTTCTGCCTCGGCCGTACCTTTCGCACGCTCGGCATCCGCAACCGCCAGACCATCCAGACGTTTCTGTTCGGCAGACGCTTTGGCCTGGGTTTCGATCGAGTACTGCAGAGCATCGGCTTCGCGCATCTTGCGGGCCTTATCCGCTTCGGCCGCCTGCTCCACAGAATAACGATCCGCTTCGGCCTTCTTCTTCACGTCGGCGTCGTACTGCTTCTCTCGAATCATGATTTCTTTTTCCTGCAGGTCGATTTCGCGTTCCTTACGAACCAGCTCAACCTTCATCTGCTCCTCAACCGCCGTTTGTCTGGCTCGGGCTTCCTGGATATGGTAGGCTTGGTCCGCTTCGGCCTTTGCCGTATCCTGTTCTTTCTTAAAGGACGCGACCTTCAGCTCGCGCTCCTTCTCGGCTTCCGCGATATTGGTATCCCGTATAACCTCGGCCTTCTGTCCTTCTTCTTCGGCACGTGCTTTCTGAATCCGCGCATCGCGCACTGCTTCCGCTTCAGCAATCTCTGCATCCCGCTTGACCGTAGCGATCCGCGGTTTACCGAGCGCTTCCAAATATCCGTGCTTATCGCGAACATCCTTGATGGTAAAGGAAACGATCTGCAGACCCATCTTCTTCAGATCTCTAGCGGCGACACCTTGAACTTCCTGCGCGAACTTATCGCGGTTTCGATATACCTCTTCTACCGTCATGGAACCGAGAATGGCGCGCAGATGGCCTTCCAGCACCTCCTGTGCTTCACCCTTCAGAGCTTCAATCGGTTTGCCCATAAATTGCTCGGCTGCAGTGGCCACGTCTTCGATCGAGCTTCCCACTTTAATGATGGCTACCCCGTCTGCCATAACCGGCACACCTTGCTCTGTGTACACTTCTGGGGTCATAACATCCAGTTTATGAGATAAGAGTGATACGAATTCGGAACGCTGAAATACGGGAAGAATAAAAGCACCACCGCCGCGAACGATTTTGATTTTCCGGCCGGATTCATCCTCCGATAAGTTTTTGCTTCCCAAAAAAGAACCGGTTACGATCATTGCTTCATCCGGACTCACCGTTTTGTAACGGGCCCAGAACGCAAGTCCCAACACGACAATGACACCTACAACAATCGACGGAATTACTAAGTACTCTGGCATTGAATCAACCCTCTCCTATTCGTTCTTCCAGTTCGGACACTCTCAGGACACCTTCAACCACATCGACAACCACCACGCGGACACCTGCGGGAAGATTCTGGTGATCAAAGCTTGACGCGATATGCATAGTATTGCCTGCACCAATCTTGACCATCACTTCACCATATCCTTCTGCAGGAAGCGGTACGGTGACGACACCGATCCTGCCCGCCAGCTCCTTAATGGAGAAGCCCGTCGAATTCTCGCTGTTCTCCATCGGTTTAACATATCCGAAGTAGACGAGAATCGAAATGACGATAGCTGCTAACACAGAAAGCGTTACATGGGCACCTGTCGTCAATTCCGTGTATTTCGTCAGCATGATTCCGGCTCCGCCAAAGACGGTGATTCCTCCGGCGATCACGACCGGATTGAGAAAATCCACTGACAAAAAATCCAGCAATCCATCAAGTGCAGAGCTAAGAATGTCTCCAAGCACCACGGTTACGATGGCAAAGATCACGCCTCCGATCAGACAGCCCCAATATAACGCTTCCATGTTGATTGCCTCCTCTGGAATTCCTTACTGTGTATAACAAGTAATACGGCAAAATGTTTGCTAAAGTTTCAATTATTTGCCTCAAACTTATGAAAATCTCTTCATAATCTATATTCGGCACCGCATTAAAAAAGCCTGCACGGTATCAACCGGTAGGCTTAAAATCATGGCTACACCTTGTCTTAACACGACAGGACAACCCTTATAACGACATTTTATAAATCTCCACAACGTCATCACGCTGCAGCTTACGGAAGTTGCCAAAAGGACCAAATCGCATCGCTTTATCAGCCATAGCTTCGATCTGACTATCATCGATATTGTAATCTCCCAGAGTGCTCGGCGCACCGATGGAAGTCCAGAAGCGATGAAGGGCATCGATTCCTTCCAATCCGATGGCTTCATCGCTTTTTCCTGCAGGGTCAATTCCGAATACGTTCACGGCAAGCGATTTGAAACGCTGTGGATCCGACTTCAGATTATATTTCATCCAATTCGGGAACAGAATCGCCAGTCCGCCGCCATGCGGAATATCGTAGACGGCAGATACCGCATGCTCAATATTATGGGTTCCCCAGTCTCCTGCCATCCCCATGTTGATCATGCCGTTCAGTGCCATTGTTCCGCAGTACATGACCGTCTCGCGGAGTTCATAATTCTCCAGATCCTCAACCAGCTTCGGTGCCGTATCAATAACAGTGCGAAGAATTGTTTCACAGAAGCCGTCCTGTACAGGTGTGTTGGTATCTTGGTGGAAATAGTGCTCCAATACGTGAGACATAATATCCACGATACCGTACACCGTCTGATCCCGCGGAAGGGAGAATGTATGGACGGGGTCCAGAATCGAAAATGCAGGATATGCGTGAGGGCTTCCCCAGCCCATTTTCTCTTGGGTAACTTCGTTCGTGATGACGGACCCGCCGTTCATCTCGGAACCTGTTGCAGCCATCGTAAGCACGGTTCCAAGCGGGAGACCCGCTTGCGGAACGGCTTTGCGCTCTACGAAATCCCACATATCTCCGTCATATTTGGCACCAACGGCTATGGCCTTGGAGCAGTCAATTACACTTCCGCCCCCAACAGCCAAAATAAGATCAATGTTATGCTCGCGGCATAATGCCACGCCTTTATGGACCGTCGACAGGCGCGGGTTCGGTTCCACCCCGGCAAGCTCTGTTACCACCGCATTGGCTTCTTTCAGCAATGCAATAACCTGATCGTACAGCCCGCTTCGCTTAATGCTGCCACCGCCGTACACCAGCAAAACATTCCGGCCGTATTTGGCGACTTCACTGCTTAAAGCGCTCAGTTTGCCCTTGCCAAAAATCAACTGAGTCGGATTATGAAAGACAAAAGGTCTCATGTCACATTACCTCCATCGTTTCTTGTTCGCATCTATATTCAATTGTGCGTGCTTTTTCATTCTATACCATTCCCATTATGCAAAACAAACAGCCGTCCTTCCGGAGAAAGATCGGCTGTCTGGATTATGAATAGGTATGTTTAACCGTAACCCATTATATATCGTCTGCGATGTAGCCCATATGGGTCAGGAATCGCTGGAATGCCTGTTGTCCTGCTGCAGTCTGTTTGTACACCCCGGCATGTTCCAAAATCGTCGTGAATTTATGGCCGACTTCCTGGCGAATCAGCTCGATCGCTCCGGCTTTATCCGGCACGACTGCTCCCCGTCCCCGCAGCTCCTCGATCCAGTCCCCATGGATTGCTAGCGGATGGTCCGCTGCCTTGCTGCTTGCGTACAGCTCCTCGTTCCCCGCCAGAATATCGGCGATTTGATCGAGTTCTTCCTTGAGCCTGCCCGGCAGGATCGCCAGTCCCATCACTTCGATCAAGCCGATGTTCTCCTTCTTGATGTGGAACATCTCCCGATGAGGATGAAAGATCCCTTCCGGATGCTGCTCGTTCGTGCGATTGTTCCGCAGAACCAGATCCATCTCATAGATACCCTCGTCAGTACGGCGGGCAATCGGAGTCACCGTATTATGGCGGACCCGTTCAACGTCCACTTCGCTAAAGGCCTCAATGTCAACCGAAGGGTCGCTGTAGGTTTTCCAGCCCTCGTAAATGCCGTTCGCGCATTCAAGCAGCGAATCTCGGTCGTTTGAGGATAACCGGATCACCGACATCGGCCATTTCACGATGGCTGCGGTTACACCAGGATAATCCCTGTGCGTAAATCCGGCCACCTTCGGCGCTTTCTGAATCGGGAAGGTATGACGCCCTCCTTGAAAATGATCATGCGTAAGAATCGAGCCCCCCACAATCGGGAGATCGGCATTCGATCCAAGAAAATAATGCGGATACGCATCAACAAAGCTCAATAGGCGGGCAAGCGTCGCTTTAGTCAGCTTCATCGGCACGTGATCATGATGGAACACGATGCAATGCTCGTTATAGTAAACATATGGCGAGTATTGGAAAAACCATGGTTCTCCGTGCAGCTCCAGCGGAATAATGCGCAGGTTTTGCCGCGCTGGATGATTGACCCTGCCTGCATAACCCACGTTCTCCCGGCAGAGCTGGCATTTCGGATAGATCGGCGGAGGCAGCAGTTTAGCCATGGCGATTTCCTTCGGACTCTTCTCGGGCTTGGATAGATTGATGGTAATCTCAATATCGCCATATGCGCTGGCATGCTGCCAGTACTCGTTTTTGGCTACACGATCCATGCGAATATAGTTGGAGTCGATGCACAGATTGTAAAACTGCCGGGTAGCCTCAATGATCCCCTGCTCCTGCTGGACCGTCCGGAACTGAGCAATGACTTCCGAAGGTCTCGCCATGAGCCGTCCCATGATCTTGGCGTCCAACAAATCTCGGTACGTATCGGCATTCTCTGGGATCATTCCATGCGCTGCCCCATAGTCGATCATCACGTCAAGCATGGCCTGAGGCCCATCCGGTATCGGGTCGTTCACTTCGTCGCCGTACGGTTCGCTGAATCCGAAATCCTCCAGCAGCAGATTGCGGCTGTAATCGGCATCGGCTTCCTGTATCAAGCCTTTATGAAGTGCAAAACGCACCAGCATTTCAATCGCATGAAGAACCTGCTTAGATTCGGGAGTTCCTGATGTTGCTGCATTCATGGTCATCGTCCCCCTTGGATTAATTGTCACCGTAACCGTCCGGACGGCTGCTGTGCCATTTCCATGCGCTCTCGATAATCTCCTCAAGCGTCGTTCTGGATGGTGTCCATCCGAGAACCGTTCGCGCTTTGTCCGATGACGCCACCAATACCGCAGGGTCACCGGCACGGCGAGCTTCCATGACAACCGGAATATCGGCACCCGTCACCTGCTTCGAGGTCTCAATCACTTCCTTCACCGAGAACCCGAGTCCGTTGCCGAGGTTAAACACATTACTGGACTCTCCGCGGCGGAGGTACTCAACCGCGCGCAGATGAGCGTTTGCCAGATCGCTGACATGGATGTAGTCACGGACACACGTACCGTCAGGCGTTGAGTAGTCATCACCAAACACTGAAATGCTGTCGCGCTGTTTCAAAGCGGTTTGCAGCACAAGCGGTATGAGATGGCTCTCCGGCCGGTGATCCTCGCCGATTTTTCCGCTGGCATGTGATCCGGCTGCATTGAAATAACGAAGGGATACATACTTCACGCCAAGCACAGTATCGAACCAGGACATCATCCGCTCCATCATCAGCTTGGTTTCCCCGTACACATTCGTCGGCTGGGTCCGATCCGTTTCCTCGATTGGCACCTTTTCGGGCTCCCCGTAGGTTGCCGCCGTTGACGAAAAGACGACTTTGCGAACACCCGCTTCATTCATAGCTTCCAGCAGACACAGCGTACCATATACGTTGTTATCGTAATATTTCACCGGATCCTTCATGCTCTCACCGACCAGAGAATTTGCGGCAAAATGGATAACAGCATCAATATCGTTTTCAGAGAACAGCTGCTTTAGCAGTGCTTTGTCCCGAAGGTCGCCAACATACAGCTTGCCGCCGAGCAGCGCCTCGCGGTGCCCCGTCTCCAGACTGTCAATCACAACAACTTCTTCCCCTTGCTCCAAAAGCTCTGCCACGGTGTGAGATCCGATATAACCCGCACCGCCTGTCACTAAAATAGCCATATTATTTCCCCTCCTTTACTTCATGCACACCTTGACCTACACCACATACGTAGAAGTCGGCTTTCAGTCCCGTTCTCGCTTGGTACTGCTGCCCCACTTCCGTGATGAATCGTTCCACCGCATCCTCATGAACGAGGGATACCGTGCAGCCTCCAAAGCCGGCTCCCGTCATTCTGGAACCGAGCGTGCCCGGTATCCGCTGAGCTTCTTCCACGAGCGCATCCAGTTCATCGCCCGTGACTTCGTACAGATAACGCAAAGAGTCGTGGGACTGATTCATATATTGTCCGAAAGCTTCCAAATCACCGTTCTTCAAGGCCTCCACGGAATCATGCACACGCTGATTTTCCTCTACGACGTGCTGAGCACGTTTTCTCACCGTTTCATCCTTGATGCTGTCCTGCAGCGTGACAAATTGATCCGGGTTCAGTTGAGCAAGATATGTCAGCGCCGACAGCTCCTTCTGCAAAATCTCCAAAGCGCGGTCACACTCGCTGCGTCGTTCATTGTATTTGGAATCGACGAGTCCGCGCCGTTTATTGGTGTTGGAAATCACGATTTTGTAAGCTCCGGTCCGGAAAGGCACCAGCTCATACTCCAGCGTGTCGCACATTAACAGAATGGCATGATCCTGCTTACCGTTCGCTACGGCAAATTGATCCATAATCCCGGAGTTAACGCCGACGAACAGGTTCTCCACCCGCTGCGAGAGCTTGGCAATCTCAACTGTATCCGTCTCCTTGCCTTCCATCTTCAAGAAGCCGTAAGCCGTAACAACTTCGATGGATGCCGAGGACGAGAGGCCCGCTCCGTTCGGGATATCCCCGTGGTAGAGCAGGTCGTAACCGCTGCTTAGATTAATACCGATTTTACTCAGCTCCACGATGACACCAACCGGATAATCCGTCCATTGATCTCTTCTATAACCATAGTCCTCTTTCAGGCTGATCGTTAGCTCATCAGGAATATTGGTAGATGAAAAACTCACTTTGTTATCGTCACGCGCTCTTATAATTAAGGTTGTACCAAATTCCAATGCTGCGGGAAGCACATAACCTCCGTTATAATCCAAATGCTCTCCGATCAGGTTCACGCGTCCGGGTGCGTTAAAGATATGTGCCTTGTGACGGCTCTCTCCATGCTTCTCCATGAATAGTTCCATAAGCTGTTGCGTTGACACTGCCCATCACTCCATCCTGTACATATGGTAGTTTTACTGCCTTCAGTATAATAAAAATCTCGTTAACTGATAATGAAATCTTGTGTGCTACATATGGATTTATGTGACTTTTGGGAGTACAATAAATTCCATGCTCATCGTTTCCCAAACTGATTGTAAAGGATAATGAATGATGAAACCAACCTATTCTGTTGCTTCCAACCCAGCACAGCAAGGCGGCGGCTGGCTCCATGTCCGCTTCGCAGGCGAGAGTCAAACCTCACCCGAGCATGCCTTGGGGCCAAAGATATTCGATCATTATCTTCTGCATGTGATTGAATCGGGATATGGCATATTTCGCACCGAAACTGATAAGTTTCAGCTCGGGCCCGGCGATTGCTTCCTGATCCATCCAGGCCAGATCATCAGCTATGTATCTGATGCGACCCAGCCGTGGCGTTACCGCTGGGTCGCCTTTGATGGGAAGCAAGCTGATGAAGAAGTCTACCGTATGGGGCTCACGCCTGAGAAGCCTGTTCTCCGCCTCGTGGAGAACAATCCCATTCCGCGGTATGTATCCTTAATACAGAGCCATTTTCAATCCAGAGAGGACAGCTCTCACATAGCCTCAATTGGGTATCTGCATTTAATTTGGGCCGAGATCATGAATCAAAGTGACCGACCATCCCAACTAACACTGGCGGAACCTCAAGTTCAGCGAACAGTGAAGCAGATGATCAACTACATGACTTCCCAATACGCTCATCCCGTCTCGATTGAACAGATGTGTACCAGTCTGGGTTATAACCGCGCATACCTGTCCCGAATCTTCAAGCAGGAAACGGGCATGACTCCGATCACATATCTGCTTAAATTAAGAGTCGACCAGTCCAAACGGCTGCTGCGTGAACGTCCCGATTTGTCTATCGAGCAGGTTTCCGCTTCCGTCGGACTCACCGATTCTCTCTATTTCTCACGTCAATTCAAACGGCTCGTCGGCCGATCCCCGTCGCAGTACCGCAAAGAGACCCTCTCATCACCCCTGCGAACAGATTGACGATCACGCATAAAAAAGAGCGCTTGCCAGGTGTTTATCCATCCTGAGGCGCTCTTGTATTTCTTTTATAATCAACGTAAACATCATCGTCTTATAAAGACTCTATCCCTGTAGAAGGCCCGTTCTCCGTTTTCAAAATCGCTTCAATACGATCCAATTCTTCTTTGGAGAACTCCATATTATTCAGGGCTGCAACGTTATCTTCGATTTGGCTTACCTTACTTGCCCCGATTAGAACCGATGTCACTCTACCATTGCGAAGTACCCACGAGAGCGCCAATTGGGCGAGACTCTGGTTTCGAGCTTGTGCCACCTGATTGAGCGCTTTGATTTTTCGCAGCACCTCAGGCGTGATATTGCCCTCGTTCAAGAATACAGAGGCACTTGCCGCACGTGAATCACCAGGTATGCCGTTCAAATATTTGTTGGTCAAAAGGCCCTGAGCAAGCGGAGAAAACGCAATGCTTCCAACTCCGTTCTCTTCCAATACGTCGAGTAATCCGTTTTCTACCCAACGGTCCAGCATGGAGTAGTTCGGTTGATGGATGAGCAGCGGTGTTCCCAGGCTTTTTAGAATAGATATTGCTTCCCTTGTCTTCTCCGGCGAATAATTGGAGACGCCAACATACAGCGCTTTACCCGAACGAACTAGATGATCCAAGGTTGCCATCGTTTCCTCGAGAGGCGTTTCTGGATCCATCCGGTGATGATAAAAGATATCGACATAATCCAGGCCCATCCGCTTCAGGCTCTGATCGAGACTTGCCACTATATATTTACGTGATCCAAAGTCGCCGTAAGGTCCGGGCCACATATAATAACCCGCTTTGGATGAAATGACCATCTCATCGCGGTAATCCTGTAAATCACGGGAAAGAACCTTACCGAACGTTTCTTCGGCAGAGCCTGCAGGAGGCCCATAATTGTTTGCCAGATCAAAGTGGGTAATTCCGAGATCGAAGGAGCGAGTGATCAAATTTCGCCCGTTTTCGTATGCATCGACACCACCGAAATTATGCCATAATCCTAAGGAGATCGCCGGAAGTTTCAAGCCCGATCGTCCCACACGGTTATACTTCATTCCCTCATACCTGTCTTCGCTAGCTACATAGGTCACTTGCAATCCCTGCCCTTCTATTGTAAGTAGGTCCTGTTCTATACTTCATCTTATCCTGTTTCGGCGGCCGGAGACAAGAAAACGATTACAGTGTTATATGAGCAACACACCACATCCACATCTTATATGGTGATCAGCTTATCTACCTGAGTCATGACTTCCCCGATGCGATCCGCAATCAGGAGACCGGCCTTGTGATCATATGGGGTCGGATCTGCATTAAGCAGAGCTACCTTACTTCCTTGAAAATAAGATACCAACCCGGCTGCGGGATGTACGGTCAGGGAGGTCCCACCGATAATCAGTAAATCTGCCGTTGATATTTCCTGAATGGAACGCATGACAATATCATGATTCAATTCCTCTTCATACAGCACGATATCTGGCCGGATCAACCCGCCGCAATCTTTGCACCATGGGACGATTTCCTGAATATCGAGAATATCCTGCAAGCTGTAAAACCTTGAACACTCCATACAATAATTGCGGTGCACAGAGCCATGAAGCTCCATCACATCGGAACAGCCTGCCGTCTGGTGAAGACCATCGATATTCTGTGTAATCACGGCTTTCAGCTTCCCGTCGTGCGCAAGTCTTGACAAGAGCCGGTGACAGCCGTTCGGCTGTGCATTCGGATGCAGCATCTTACTCCGGTAAAAATCATAAAAAACCTCCGGGTGTTCCATAAAGAACGTATGACTGAGCATGACCTCCGGCGGATATGGAGATTGGTGCTCACTTTGATACAGCCCTGCCGCTGAACGGAAGTCAGGTATTCCGCTCTCTGTGGAGGTACCGGCCCCTCCGAAAAAAACAATGTAGTCGCTTGCTTCAATCCATGTTGCCAACTGTTCGATCTTTTCCCTGTTCTCCACTCTTTACACCTCCGTACAGCCCTTAAAATAATACGTCTACCTTTGCACGTCTATTTCATTATAATCGGATATGACGACATCGGCATCCGCGAGATGTTCAGGATCCCCTTCACCTGACCATAAACCTATCGCGAGCGCAGCCCCTGCTTGCTTCGCCATTTGCATATCTCCATTACTGTCACCGATGACAATCGCGTCCTCAGGCCTGATCCCAAGCAGACGGCATGCCTTCTCGGTCATCTCCGGATGCGGCTTTCCATCTCGAACTTGATCCCTTCCTACTACAATTGTGAAGTAAGAACGAAGTCCCATCCACTCCAATTGTTCAACGGCACCCGAGGATTGATCCGATGTGACTACGGCCATTTTCACTGGAGCCAATCTGCATTTTTCCAAAAAACTTTCCAGTCCAGGCATCGGGAATGCGGGTTTGTGCTGACGAACTTCCTGCATGGCATGGTTAGTGATCTGAGTGACCTCGGAAATGGCCTCGTTCCAAGGCATTCCTGCAGCGTACAATTGCCAAGCCAGCAGCCCGTATGTTTCCTCTACTGTACCCATTGCAAGCGGCCCCCGTATGTCATAACCGATCACGCGCCCATTGGCATCATGACGGGTGCCCAGCACCTTGTCTTTAGGTACGGTGAAGCTGGCTCCCATGATCTCCAGCCGCTGCTCCATGAAGCGGAGCACATAGTCTGTCCATCCTCCCCACAGGGCCATAAAATGAACTAATGTTCCATCTTTATCAAACAAGATTCCCTTGCAAGGAACGGCTCGTCCCTTCACTTGAACAAACGGCAATGTAATAAACCTCCAAACCTATTCTTGATCATACTCTTATTAAACCATGAAATAAATACTGATTTAAGCTAAATTATGCCTGAAGGAACAATTTGATCCTCAATTCATAATTTGCCAATCTTTAGTCGATTGTTTTGATTCATGACAAAAACGTGGTGGTAAGTAAGTTATACGCATAGCAAATACAACGGTAAAGGAGTGATTTGTGATGGCAACGAACAAAAATCGTAAAATGACCCGCGAAGAGGCAGGACGTCTCGGCGGCGAAGCAACCGCAAAAAAACATAGCCGTGAATTTTATCAGGAAATTGGAAAAAAAGGCGGCAAAGCAACGTCCAAAAACCATAGTCGCGAATTCTACCAAGAAATAGGCCAGAAAGGCGGCGAAGCCACTTCACGGAATCATAATCGTGAATTCTATCAGGAAATTGGCCGCAAAGGCGGCAAGAAATAATATAAATACTTATTAAAAAGCCTGTTCCCAACTGCTGGGAACAGGCTTCTTTTTCCTCCTTATGAATAGCCACATTCCATTGCTTCCTATTAATATCATGTAGAAAAACCTACCTATTTGTGATAGACTCATTTAAAACCTATTCGCTGATTACAGGTACCCGGCTGCTTTGCCGGAAGACAGCGCTAAAGCGTAACAATTTCATTATAGATCTGGGGGGAAATCGACATCATGACAACCAAAAAAATGCGTTCAGACATGATCAAAAAAGGCTTCGACCGTGCGCCGCACCGCAGTCTTCTGCGTGCAGCAGGCGTTAAAGAAGAGGATTTCGGCAAACCTTTCATCGCCGTATGCAACTCTTACATCGATATCGTTCCAGGCCATGTGCATCTTCAGGAATTCGGTAAAATCGTAAAGGAAGCTATTCGTGAAGCCGGCGGCGTTCCATTCGAATTCAATACCATTGGCGTTGATGATGGTATCGCTATGGGACATATCGGCATGCGCTATTCGCTGCCAAGCCGCGAGATCATTGCGGATTCCCTGGAAACCGTTGTATCCGCTCACTGGTTTGACGGCATGGTCTGCATCCCGAACTGCGATAAGATTACACCAGGCATGCTGATGGGCGCCCTGCGCGTTAACATCCCGACGGTATTTGTCAGCGGCGGCCCGATGAAAGCCGGTGTGGACAGCAAAGGCCGTAAATTGTCCCTGACTTCCGTATTTGAAGGCGTCGGCGCTCACCAGGTCGGCAAGATCAATGATGACGAGCTCCTGGAGTTGGAGCAATTCGGTTGTCCTACCTGCGGTTCCTGTTCCGGCATGTTCACCGCGAACTCCATGAACTGTCTCGCTGAGGCGCTCGGTTTGGCTCTGCCAGGCAACGGCACCATTCTTGCCATCGCCGAAGAACGCAAAGAATTCGTTAAGCAATCTGCCAAACAATTGATGGAACTTGTAAAGATGGACCTTAAGCCGCGCGATATCGTAACCATTGAAGCGATCGACAACGCATTTGCACTGGATATGGCTATGGGCGGCTCCACGAACACGGTTCTTCATACGCTTGCTCTGGCTCAGGAAGCTGGTCTTGATTACCCACTGGAACGGATCAATGAAGTCGCTGATCGTGTTCCTCACATCTCCAAGCTGGCTCCAGCTTCGGATTACTTTATCGAGGATGTGCATTTGGCAGGCGGTGTGAGCGCCGTTCTGCATGAGCTTCTCAAGAAGCCAGGTGCCCTGCACGGAGACCGCATCACCGTAACTGGCAAAACACTGGCTGAGAATGTAGAGGGCTGTGAAATCCAGGATCAGAATGTCATTCACCCGATTGACTCGCCGTACTCCGAACGTGGAGGACTCGCGGTTCTATACGGCAACCTGGCTCCTGAAGGCTCCATCATCAAAGTCGGTGCCGTTGATCCATCGGTTGGCGGATATCATAAAGGCCCTGCCATTTGCTTCAACTCGCAGGACGAAGCACTCAGCGGCATTGCCAATGGTAAAGTGAAGGAAGGCCATGTGGTAGTCATTCGTTATGAAGGACCTAAGGGAGGACCGGGTATGCCTGAAATGCTGGCACCAACCTCACAGATTGCAGGTATGGGTCTCGGGGCTAAAGTTGGTCTTATTACGGACGGACGCTTCTCCGGCGCTTCCCGCGGTATCAGTATCGGCCATATCTCGCCGGAAGCTGCTGAAGGCGGACCGATTGCCTTCGTTGAAGACGGAGATATCATCGAGCTGGACCTGAATAAACGGACTATTCAATTGCTGGACGTTTCCGAAGAGGAAATGGCTGTACGCCGCAGCAAATGGGTTGAGTTCGAACCGAAGGTGAAGACAGGTTACCTCGCCCGCTATTCCAAGCTTGTTACGAATGCCAGCTCAGGCGGCGTATTGAAAATCTAATAGAGCAGAAGAAAAAGGGTATCCCCACAGGTTTACAAAGCCCGTGGGGATACCCTTTTATTTATCCAACTTCCTCTTACCTAAGATATAATCCATATATTATAGCCATTACTATTCACTTCTAAGGAGTTAGCCTTGTGATGCACTGGCAACGGCCAGATCACCGACATGTTCTTCCTGGACTTCCTGGGGCACTTCTTTTGGTGGTTGGACCTGAGTTTTCTTCTCCGCATAACGTCCGATTAATACATCCACTGGCATTAGCAGCATTTTAGGTTCCATAATCTGACTCCCCTCCTTAAAACGGGCCTGACCTTTCGGATGAATGACACTAAGGAGAAGTTTAAGATACAGTCTGGACGAGCTAGCAAACAATCCGCGTGGTAAATCCATGACATGAAATCCAAATTGCTCGGGACCTCGTGAAATCATGGTTACTGCATACAAGCCTTGAATGTTCTGGAATTCGGGGCGATCGAGCACCATATTGGCCAGCGTTGGTAGGTCCTGCTGTACTGCACGGATCATTTTGATGGCAAGCTGCATTTCCGAACGGGAACGGCTGCCGATCTCAAACAATTTCTTATTATCAAAATGGAGTTCCAGCACTTGGTCTCCCTTTTCTAGCCGGCTGCCATCTTCCATAACCAACGTTTTACCGGTATACGCTCGTTTCCGGAAATGCAGCATCGGATCTGCAGGCGAAACCGTTTCGAGCCCAAATACTGCATGAAAGCCTTTTTCCCACAAAAGCCAGAGCGAGACGACCATTCGCTTGAGTGGTGACAGCTTCTTCGCTTTCGCTTTGGTGTCCTTCGCCATCATATCATCGATTCGGATACTCATCATCCCCTTCTCCTCTGCGACTTTGAGAACACGTTCCAATGCAATAAGCATTTGCTCAGGTGCGTCAGCGTTCGCTCCCATCGTTGTGCCGCAGTCATGAAGGAGCATAACCTCTCCGCCATTCAACTTAGCAAGCATTCGCTGAGTCAGCTTATCGGCGCCGATTTTGCTTCGCCAATCATTAAACATGGAAGACCACAGAATGATCCGACATCCGGTATTCTTGGCAAAATCAAATAAATTTACGATTCCCCAAGGCGGTCGGTAATAATGGGAACGTTCACCGGTGATGGAATAAATAATTTCATCCGTTAGTTTCACTTGCTTCCGGACGGTTACTGGTCTCATAAGCCAGTTACTCTTATGAATATAATTGTGAATTCCAATCAAATGACCTTCACTATGGATTCGCTTCACAATATCTGGATGCTTTTCGGCATGGGAGCCAACCAGAAAAAATGTCGCCTTCATATTGTACTGTTTCAGAAGGTCCAACAATCTTGGTGTGTATACAGGATCAGGACCATCATCAAAGGTTAAAGCAAATTCGTTTATGCCAGTTCCCCTGCGAAATACTCGGAAACCAAATATCCGGGTCAGGATACCGGGAATAAATGCATAAAAAGATGAAAGGTAAAACAACCATAGCAGTAATGTTTGCATGCTAACTCCCCGCTTTTTATTTCTATTTTTCACATGAACACACTATTATTATTTTAGCATAGCCCTTAAAGAAATAGGCTTTTTTTTCTCAAATCGTGTACAATGGTAACTATTAATACATATAAAGGAGCCGATATCCCCTATGCTTCCCTTGTATAAAAAATATTGGAGAACCGCTTTCGATATAGGTTTAATCATACTTACAGTTTACCTGGTAATGCTCATATTCAGTAAACTGTACCAAATTGCGGCTCCGGTGTTTTTATCTTTCCTGGTTTTCCTGATTATCGAGCCTTTCTCCAAATTCCTGCATCGTAGAGGGCTTCCAAAGCCATTTGCCGCTGCCATCTCCGTTCTGCTCTTCTTGCTCATCATTCTGGGCATCCTGTTCGGTGCAGGGGCACTCATCGTCTCACAGTTCATGAATTTGCAGGATAATTTGCCGTCTTATACCCAAACGATTCAAAAGCATTTTTCCGAAGGCATCCTATTCCTGCAAACGAAACTTGACGCACTTCCACCAGATCTGGCGGAACGAATGAATGGTTACTTTCAGGATATTACCGCATTTGCCCAGGGAGCAGCCGAATCCTTTTTTCATTATGGGATTGGTTTTATGGGCTCGTTCTCCTCGTTCATTGCGAATTTCGGTGTGGCGATTATTCTTGCCTTCTTCCTGAGTATCGAGATCGGCAGCTGGCGGAGAATTGCCAAAGATAAGACGCCGAGAACCCTCAAGACAGCGTTTGTTTTTCTTAAGGAGAATGTGTTCAAGGCGATTGGTTCTTATCTGAAAGCTCAGATGAAGCTCGTCAGTATCACTTTTGTCATTGTATACATAGGACTCCTGATATTAGGGACAGGGAATTCCTTATCCATAGCTCTGATCTGTGCTGTTTTTGACATCTTGCCATTGCTGGGCGTTCCCGTCATTTTTATTCCGTGGATTACCTATTTGTTTATCGTAGGCAATACTGGCCTGGCTGTTGGTTTAATTGTTCTACTGGCCGTTGTTGTTATTTCAAGGCAGCTGCTTGAACCCAAAATCACAGGGAATTCGATTGGCGTGTCTTCCGCTTTTCTAATGCTGTCTTTCATGATGATCTCACTTTCGATTTTTGGAGTCGCCGGTTTGATCCTGGCTCCCATCCTGTTAATTCTCATTAAAGAATTGCTTACCCAAGGGTATCTGAAACAATGGATCCGTCTGCCGAGTGAAGAATTCGATGTCTCCCCTTGGGATATGTCGCAATCTTACGCTGAACCGGAGTCAGTTTCAACAGAAGCCAAGAAATCAAAAAGCTGACCAAATATTTCGGCTGCCTGATGACTGCTGTCAGGACTCCGATTCTCCACCAAGACAGCTGCGGCATAGCGCGGCTTCTCGACTGGGCCGTATCCGATAAACCATTGGTTATTTCGGGCACGGCCTTTGTTTTGCACTTGTGCTGTGCCTGATTTGCCTGCAAGCGACCATTTGCGATTTTTTAAAGATGCACTGCCTGTTCCATCTTGAACGACCTGTTCCATCCACTCAAGCAGGATTGAGGAGGTTTCCTGGGAAATACTTCCTCCTGATGCAAACTCTACAAGTGAGTCCGTATCCTGAAGCAATTGGCCGTTGGCATACCGAACCTGCTTCATAATTCGGGGTTTGGTTTTTACCCCGCCATGAAGCAGCGTTACAATGGCATTAGCAGCTTGCAGCGGGGATATGGCAGCATCTCTTTGACCAATGCCTGTCTGCACTCTTACACCAGCATCTGAGGCATCCACTGAGCCAGAGAACACTGTCCCTTTCTCTTCATGATCCAATGGAGCGAATGATCGCAAGCCCAGAAACTGCTGCGATCTCCAACCTACGGTTTGCCCAAAACCTAGCGCTGAAGCCGTGTTCGATAATTGCCCAGCAGATAATCTTTCCGCAAGCGTTGCAAATACGACATTGCATGATTCCGCGAAGCCTTCACGAAGACTTACCGTTCCATGTCCTCCCTTTTTCCAGCACGATAACCCGAACTTACCGTATTGACCATCACAATGAAAGTGTTCCTCCGGAGTGCTTAATCCATTCTCAAGAATGGCTGCGGCAGTGACCAGCTTGAAGATGGAGCCTGGCGTTACTGCTTTAAGTCCCCGGCTTTCCCACTGCCCTTCACTCGGAACGATATGTTCCGGGTTATAGAATGGTCTGGAGACCATTGCCACAATGTCTGCATTGCGGGTATCCAGTACTACAACAGCTCCTTCTTTCATCCCTGCTCTCTCCGTCAATTCCTCAATCCCGGTTTGGATATCAATATCAATGGTGGTAGTTACACGCAGCGGATAGTAGGGGTTGTCAGGAGCCTGCACCACGGGCTTGATATCTTGAATCACTTCGTTGGTGCTGTCAACCGGAAAATAGACAACCGTGGGTCCCTCTCCCCGTATTAGCGCATCCATCGTTTTCTCCAAGCCGCTGGTCCCGGTGACCTCCGCACGATGATGAAAAAACAGGCTTTCCTTGCGCTGACCTGATACAAAACCAAGCCACTGCATTCCAGATAGGCGGTCCCCATACCGCTGTTCATAAGGGAGAACCTTCAACTTGGGAAGGTCAAGCTGTTTAATCTTCTCGATTTGATCTTTACTCAAGGATCGAGGGATGCGTGAATTCTCACCATGCCACAGCATCGGCTCCTTTATTCTCCCCCAGCGCTGCATTAAATCATCCACATTCGTCCCCAAAATACGCGCAAGCTCGGCTAACTGGCGATGGGAGTTGTTCAGCTCTTTCTCACTTACCGGAAACAATACCGCTGCCCAGATCAAATTGCCTGTGAGCGGCTTTCCATTCCGATCCGTAAAATGCCCACGACCCGAGTCCAGTATGATGCCCCGCTCGCGCTGGATCAGCGAGGCTTCTACCATCGTATGTCTGCTTCCGGGCAGCCGCTGATGTTTCATCACAAGCTGAACCCAAGCTAAACGAAGCGTTAGAATGGCAATCAATACCGTTAAGATCAACCATCCGTATGTAATTCGCCTGTTGCGGATCAGCCTCATGTTTGGGTCCTCCTATTTCTTCTTTGATTCATTATTATTTCCATTTGCAGGATGAATCAATCCATTCATACTCTCCGAGCGGCATATAAAAAAGCTGCCCCATCCGTCTTGGTTAACGGATGGAGCAGCTTTGGATTCTACAATGTAAAGCGGGATAAAGTCTCTTTAAGCTCGTTTGATACATTCTCCAGCTGTGTCGACAGATTCACCAGCTGGCTGCTAACGCTTTGCTGCTCAGTCGAGAGCGATGCCACTTCTTCAGAAGTTGCCGAGGATTCTTCGGCCACTGCACTCACATTACTCATCGCTTCCGAAAGCACCGTTTGAGATTCATTCAATTCGCCAATGGAATTCGTTACCGAATCCAACCGTTCGATATATTCCACCATCTGCTGTTGAACAGAGACAAAGATATCATTCGTTTCCTTCACGGCATCCATCTGACCTTTAAACAGAGGATTGGCATCCAATAATACCTGAACGGTCTCGTTCATTTCGGTCATAATTCGGTCTGTAATCTGGCTCACCATATCGATGGATTGTCTGGTTTGATCCGCCAATTGACGGATTTCATCTGCAACGACCATGAACCCTTTACCTGCTGCTCCTGCACGAGCTGCTTCAATCGTTGCATTCAATGACAAGATATTGGTTTGCTTCGTAATGTTCTGCATCACATCCAATACTTTGACAACCGATGAGGTTGTTTCCTTCAAGCCATCCACCTTGTGCATCATGGATCGAGTCATATCCTCGGTCTGATGCGTCTTGTCCAACAAGTCACTCAAATGTTTAGTACCAAGCTCACTAGAGCTTTCAACGTGACGGGCAGCTTTGCCCATTTCTTCGTTAGCTGTAACAACCATTTGCATCTGTTTCGAAATATTGTTGGTCAGATCGCTGCCTCGCTCGGCTTCAACTGCCAGGCTGCTGGCTCCGTTCGCAATTTCCTCGGTAGCGATCGCGATTTCCTTCGCAGAAATCGCCGTCTTCTTCGAGGCGTCACTTAATTCTGCAGCCGTTTTGAGCACCTCTTGTGCCGTATTACTCGTCTGCTGAACGAGGCCTGTAATCTGTTCCATCATATCGTTAAAGCTTGCGGACAGCTGACCGATTTCGTCTTGACTCTTATGGTTTGTGCGAACATTCAAGTTGCCCTTTGCGCCTTCCTTCATCAGCAGGTTCAGTTTACCTAACGGACGGGCAATCATTCTAACCATCCAAATACCAATCAGAATAGCAATAATCACATCGACGATAGCCACGATGAGCGTAATGGTCAGAATACTCGTCGCATCCTTTGTAAGCTCACTAGTCGGAACGGAGCCTACAAGTTTCCAGTCGTTTGTGCTTTGCGTATTATAAACGGCCAGAACATATCTTCCCTGCTCATCCTTCGTTCTTACGTCATCCGTTTTGGTCTCTGCCGGGAAATCCTTAACGAAGGTCCATCCGGATTCTGAACCCACAATGGAGGAATCGCTTGAAGAAACTACGGTTCCTTCCGGACTGATCAATTGCAATTGGCCATTCTCACCCAGGTTGATTCCTTGCAAATGCGAATCTAATACGGAAGCGTTAAGTTCGAATACAACCGTATACTTTGAAGTCATATCATTGAGAGATCCTAAAGTCCGGGCAATCGAGAAGAATGGAGCACCGTTGTTCTGAACGGTTGGCAGCCACATCACTTTCTTGTCGCCATCCTTCAATTCTGCGTACCAGCTTTGCTCAAGGAAAGTCCTCGAGGATTCCGATGCTTGTCCAGCAGATAAAATCTTCTCTCCCTTAGAAGGGATCAAGTAGATGGCTCTAATGGACGAATCGGATGTAATTTGATTGGAGAGTTTGTCCCGAATACTGCGTTCAATCGTAAACGAATCATAATCGCTTAAGCCTTTACTCGTGTACTGATTCAATAACTTTTGCAGCTCGATATCATAGAAAACCTGCCTGCTGGCACTTTCATACTTTTCCAGGATAATATCGATTTTCTCAGAGGTCTGGATAATCGTCTGCTGGTTGCCATTGGCAGCATTTTTCTCAATGGTGCTCTTCGCTTTATCATAAGAAAGATAACCCAATACGATCACAAAAAATACGATAGTGGATAAAAAGATCAAAAACAGACGGATTCCGACAGACTTTGCAGGATTTACGGGCATTCGGCTAATAGCCGTACCCATGTTAGAAACAAACGATTTAGCATTATGTATCCCTGTTGATGCCGAAGGAATCTTTTTCTCCTTGTTTCCTCCGTGCTTTCTGTCCTTTTTCGGCTTCTTATCATGCTGCTCGACTTCTGACATTAGCTGTTCACCTACCACAATCATAATATTATACGCCGGACTAATTTCCCAAAACGTATTCGCTACTCTTTATTTCGACAAAACAAGGGCTTTTCCTTTGGCTTTTCGCAAAAAAAATAATTCGTTAACCCTAAATTCCTCAAAATAAAAAGAATCCAGGTCATACTGCGGACCTGAATTCTCAATTGTGTAGTTCTTTAGAGCTATGAAATTATGACCCTTTATGTTTCCGCATCATATCAAAGTTACGAAGCGGCTGATCCACCTTCATGCGAATAAGCTGCAAAGGATGCCGCGCTGCATCCAGCTCTTGGCCATTCTCATCCTGAATGGAACCAACTTTCTGTTTAAAGAAAGTCCCTTCAGGCCCGAAAAACTCAATTTCATCCCCGGGCTTGAAATGATTCCGCTGCTGAATGACAGCTATTCCCGAGTTCTCATCGTATTCCATTACCAATCCAGCAAAATCATAGGGAACTGCTTTTTCTTCCGGTTCATAGATGTGATCCTCATGATCCGGTGTGTCATAGAAAAAGCCGGTATTCAGAGGCCGGTTGGCAGCTTTGTTAATTTCCTCGATCCATTCGGGTTTTAGCACATAATGTTCAGGATCTGCCATATAGGAATCAATTGCCTGTCTGTACACATTAACTACTGTAGCTACATAATGGATCGATTTCATCCGGCCTTCAATCTTGAAACTGTCGATGCCAACCTCGATCAGATCGGGAATATGCTCCAGCATACAGAGATCCTTAGACCCCATCGTAAATTGATTATCTTCCTGCTGGAATAACGGAATTTGTGTAACTCCCGGTTTAAAGGGAGATGGAGCCGCCAGGGACTGTTCCATCAACTGCTGCTCTTCAGAGATCCAATTGCCTTGCTCTTCTCTTCCATCCTCAAACAAGTCATACTTCCAGCGGCAGGATTGGCAGCATCCGCCCCGATTGGAGTCACGATCCGTAAAATGATTGGACAATACACAGCGACCAGAGAATGAGGAACACATCGCACCATGGATAAAGGCTTCGATCTCAATATCAACATGCTCTTTAATCGTTGCGATCTCTTCCAAACTCGTTTCCCGCCCCAGTACAACCCGAGGCAGCCCTTCGTCCTTCCAGAATTTGACGGCCTGCCAATTCAGTGTGGATTGCTGCGTGCTCAGATGCACTTCAAGCTTGGGAGCAGCACGCTTGGCCACCTCGATAATAGCGGGATCTGCAGCGATAATCGCCGCAATACCCGCTTCTTCCAAACTCCGCAGATAGGATTCGATCCCCTCAACATCTTCATTATGCGCGTAAATGTTAGTTGCAACAAAGACTTTGGCTCCGTACTTCTTGGCGAATTCGACGCCTTCTTTCATTTCTTCGAAGCTAAAATTGTCCGCATTTGAACGAAGGCCATATTTCTGGCCCCCGATATATACTGCATCGGCCCCATAGTGTACCGCGAATTTTAATTTTTCCAAATTGCCAGCCGGGGCGAGCAATTCCGGCTTGTCCAGGCGATAGCGTTTGCCTTTGTACTTTGGCTGTGCCATTGCTTCCATGCTGTCCACTCCTTAATAAACTTGTTCCTTGTAGAAAAATCCAAACGACAATTCACGTTCGGGATCCTGAATTGCCCGAATTCCGTCCATCCATTCTTCCTGAAATGCATATGCGGAGGCATCAGCATGATATAAATCAATCGCTTGGCGGTAAGTCCGAATCACAAGCTCATTGTAATGACGCGGCTTCAAAAGCGTCTCGATTTTAAAGCTGTCAATGCCTGCTGCCATCAGCAAATGCAAGTCCTCTAATATGCAAATATCCTCCGAGCTCATAATATGAGTCCCGTTAATATCCTCATAGATCGGATACTTCTCTTCTTGACGTTCATTCTCAATGAGAAACAGGCCGCGTTCCTTGCCAAGGTTGCCTTCAGTCAAGGGTCTGCCTTGCTGCTGCATATAACTGTTCACCAAGCGGCGTTTGGAATGATAAATATTAGTCATCCCATGAACCTGCACTTGTGCTTCCAATTGAAGCTTCGGTTTCATTTCCGTTACTTCATCCATATTCAACTCACGCGCAAGGATAACCCGGGAAGCACCTTTGCTTCCCCAGTAATTCGCTGTTGAATAGTTGGTGGCAGTCATTTCTGCATTCCAATGAAGTTTGATTTGCGGAGCCAGCTCTTTTACGGTAGTAAGCACGGAAGGGTCGTTAAACTCGACCGCGTCCACTCCGACATCTCCTAATGCTTTCACATAAGCAGGCAGTTCGGGCAATACATCATTGGTCATCAAGTTATTTAGGCTAACGTACACTTTGCTATCCCGCACATGGGCAAGATTCACAATTTGGGCAATGTCATCCACTGTCAGATTACCTGGCAATCTCATGCCGAACCGGTCCTCTCCCACAAGCAGTGCGTCGGCTCCTGCTTCGAGAAAAGCCGCAGCATCGGACACTGAGCCGGCTGCCGCTAATAATTCTGGTTTGATACTCATATCTAAAATCCTCCCTACCTAGGGGTAGTTCAACAAAACTCTTCCGAATTGAAGCTGTCGAGTCTTGCTCAACTCGTATTATTATTGTTGTGCCATCTTCTTGCTGATCTCGATGTTCTTCAAATGCTCTTTATACGTCTTGGCAAACAAATGCTCTTGCGTACCGTCTTTCTTCGTTACATAAAATAAATAATCGGATTTCTCCGGATTCAGAGCAGCCTGAATAGACGCCAGACTTGGACTTGAGATGGGACCTGGTGGCAGCCCCTTCTGACGATAGGTGTTATACGGACTCTCCACTTCCAGGTCGGAATAAAGCAATCGTTCTTTCGGCTTATCCAGCAAATATTGAACAGTCGCATCGATCTCCAGCCGCATATTTTCCTCTAAACGGTTATAAATAACGCCGGCTACAAGGGCACGTTCTTGATCTGCAACCACTTCCCTCTCAACCAATGAAGCGATCGTCATCAATTCATGCAAACTCATCCCGCGAGCCTTCAATTGGCTCTGCCAATCCGGTATTTCAGCTAAACGTTTCTCCGTCTCCTTCAGCATTGTTTCTACAATGCGCTCTGCCGTGAGGTCCTTCTTCGGCAAATCATAGGTTGCAGGGAACAGGTATCCTTCCAGACGATGCCTAAGTTCCGCCCCTTTAGGGATTTCATCGACAATCGGCACATCTGAGCCCTTGTACTGGTCGACTGCTTTCAAAAAATCCTTCTCATCTATTCCACTCTCACGAGCGATAGTTTCAGCCATTTGGAGGACGGTATATCCTTCGGGAATTGTAAAATGGACCATCTCCTCGGGTTTCACGTCTCCATTGTTCATTTTCGACAACAGTTCTTGAATGGAAGTTCCCGGTACGGCCTCATAGGTTCCCGCCATCAGACGGTTGCCTTCATTGGTAACCTTTAAATAACCTTTAAGTATAAGGGCATTCTTAATCAATCCCTTTTCCTCAAGCAGATCGGCGATAGAGGACGTACTCATGCCGGATTCCACCGTGAATTCGATAGGGGTTTCCGCGCTCTGAACAGGCTGTAATCCATTCCAAACATAGAACACAACCCCGCCCGCAACAAGGATTAGAACCAATACTGCTATTGCCAGTTTCTTCAATCTACTCATCCCTTCACACCAAAAGGGGCGGACAGCTCCGCCCCTTCCTGAACTTTCATTTGAAAATCAAGCATGTGCTCACAAATCAGATGATTTAATCCTCATCTTCTTCGGGAAAAGTCAGCTCATCGTATAACTCGGATACATTCTCCCATTCCTCATCATCATCAATGGTTGCCAGTTGCAATCCGCCATCCGCTTCCTTGACGATACGGAGAACCTCGTATTCCTCATCGGTACGATCAGGTTGAACGAGAATGGCATAACCTTGACCATCCACTTCAAATTCGGCGGCAATATCATAAACCTCGATATGGCCTTTATCGTCCTCAAGCTCCACACTCTCACCGAATGCTTCCTTAAGTACTTGGGTCCATACGATATTCTCAACCGAAAAATCAGACATCATTCGTCTCTCCCGTCCAGCTCTTCCACGAGCGTATTGAAGGTTTCTTCAACAATGGCCCATTCTTCATCGTCTTCAATCATAAACAGCTTCAGATCGTCTCCATCTTCTTCATAACGGAAAGCGTAGACCTCGTCAGTCTCTTCGTCAGCCGACTCTCTTGGTACAACCATCATGTATCTGGCATCCGAGTTGTCCACCTCGAATTTCATGATGACTTCAAATTCTTCCTCGTTGCCTTCATCATCGGGAATATAAATAATTTCCGGTTCTTCTTCCATACCAATATGCTCATTAGCCATAGTAATCACCCTCACCTTTACCTTTTAGAATCCAAGTAGTTTTGTAAAATCAAGCTTGCTGCCATTTTATCTACAACCTGTTTTCGCTTCTTTCGGCTGACATCGGCTTCAAGCAATGCCCTCTCAGCGGATACTGTTGATAGCCGTTCATCCCAAAGGTGAACGGGTAAGGATAGGGACTCACGCAAAGTACTTGCGAATTCCATGCAGATTTCGCCCCGAGGACCAATCGTACCGTTCATATTCTTGGGCAAGCCCACCACTATCTCGCCAACCTCGTTCTCTTTGACGAGTAATGCAATTCTGTCGAGCTCAGCTCCATCACGACGACGTTCAATCACTTCAAGCCCTTGAGCTGTCCATCCGAACACGTCGCTTACGGCAACACCGATTCTGCGGTCCCCGTAATCCAATCCCATGATCTTCTTCATCCCTGTGTGCTCCTAACGATGACTGGCTAAGTAGAACCGGACCAGTTCTTCAATCAATTCATCTCGCTCTTTCTTCCGGATCAAACTTCTGGCATTATTGTGCCGAGGTATATAAGCGGGATCCCCGGACAAAAGATACCCTACGATTTGGTTAATCGGATTGTACTCCTTCTCTACCAGCGAATCATATACCGAAAGTAGAATGTCCTGGGCGGAAGCCTCCTTCTCATCACCTTTTACATTGAACTTGACTGTCTTATCCATGGAGTCCATGTGTGACACACCTCGCTTCTTCAAAGAACATGTTTCCCATGCTTCGTCGAAATAAATATTTACCAGCTTGATCTAGTTATATCATAACATAATCCTGAGTCTCTACGGAAATCCAAAGCGAAATATTTAGAGGGTGTTCCAAAAAATTCAGGATTGAGCACAGCCGCGGCTTGCCGTTACTGCGCCCCATCCCCAAAAATGTTATACACCCCGCGCTACGATATCCTCAGCATGCTGAAGTGCCTGCGCAAGCTTGGATGCCTCTTTACCGCCGGCTTGTGCCATATCCGGACGGCCTCCGCCGCCTCCACCGCAAATCGAAGCCACTTCTTTGACGAGCTTGCCTGCATGATAGCCCTGCTTCACAAGATCCTGAGGAACCGCAACAACGAAATTCACCTTGTCGCCCGCTTTCGAGCCGAGCACCAGTATAGTCTCAGGAAGTTTGCCCTTCAGTTCGTCAGCGATACCGCGAAGTCCGTCCATGCTGCCAGCTTGTACTTCGGCTGCAAGCAGTGATGTACTGCCCACTTGTTTCACTTTATCGGTCAGCTGGCTTGCTTCAATGGCTCCCAGCTTGCCTTGCAGAGATTCATTCTCGCGTGCAAGATCCTTCACCTGTTGATTCAGGCCCTCGATCCGCTTCGGAACATCAGCAAGATTGCTCTTCAAAAGACCTGCAGCTGATTTCAGCAGATCCAGCTGCTCCTCTAAATGTTCATAAGCATAACGGCCGGTTACAGCTTCAATCCGGCGTACGCCCGAGCCGATTCCGCTCTCGCCAAGCAACTTAAAGATCCCGATCTGCGAGGTGTTGCCTACATGGCATCCACCGCAGAGCTCGATGCTATAATCCCCTACTTGAACCACACGGACAATATCGCCATATTTCTCTCCGAACAGCGCCATGGCGCCCATCTCTTTAGCTTCATCGATCGGCTTGCGTTCAATGACCACCGGGACACTCTTCCATACTTGTTCATTCACGCGGCGTTCAATATCAGCAAGCTCCTCTGGTGTAATGCTGCCAAAATGGGAGAAGTCAAAGCGCAGACGCTGCGGTTCAACAAGGGAGCCCGCCTGATTGACGTGTTCGCCGAGCACTTCCTTCAGTGCTTTGTGCAAGAGATGTGTAGCGGTATGGTTCTTGACGATATCGTTTCGCATCGCCGAATCTACCTGTGCCTTGACTGTATCGCCAACTTTAAGCTCGCCAAGCTCTACGGTTACTAAATGTACATGCTGTCCATGAGGAGCCTTGAAGAGACCTTCGACTCTGGCGCGAACCGATCCTCCTTCGAGCGTTCCCTGGTCACTGACCTGTCCGCCGCTTTCGGCATAGAACGGGGTCACGTCCAGAATGACCTGGCAGGTTTCGCCTTCGCGGACGCTGTCTGCAAAGCTGTCGCCGGAGATGATGGCGAGCACTTTAGCCTCACTGACGGTGTCATTATATCCAACAAATTCACTTTTAACCGTATAATCGGAAAGAACGCCGCCCTGAACCTTCATGCTTTCCGTTTCATGGCGGGCTGCACGCGCACGATCACGCTGTTCCTTCATTGCAGCATCAAAGCCTTCGCGGTCAACGGTCAGTCCATGCTCGGATGCATAATCCTCCGTCAAATCAAACGGGAATCCATACGTATCATACAATTTGAACGCGTCACTGCCGCTGATTATCGTTTTGCCCTGATTTTTCGCTTCAGCACTGACTTCAGCCAAGATGTTAAGCCCGTCGGAGAGCGTTTTGTGGAACTGTTCTTCCTCCGTTGCAATGACCTTCTCGATAAATGCGCGTTTTTCAACTACTTCCGGGTAGTAGACTCCCATAATATCGCCTACTGTTTCGGTCAAGGTATACATGAACGGCTTGTCCAGACCGAGCACTTTTCCGTAACGAACCGCACGGCGGAGCAATCGACGAATGACATAGCCGCGGCCTTCGTTGGAAGGAAGCACGCCATCACCTACTGCGAATGCAACTGTCCGGATATGGTCTGCAATGACTTTGAGGGCGATATCATATTCCGTCTTCTCATTGTATTTTACGCCGGCAAGCTCTGCCGTCTTCTGAATGATCGGCTGGAACAGGTCGGTGTCGAAATTGGATGCCACGTTCTGCAGAATGGAAGCAAAACGCTCCAAACCTGCACCCGTATCGATGTTCTTGTTAGGGAGCGGTGTGTAGCTGCCGTCCTTATTGTGGTTGAACTGGGAGAATACGAGGTTCCACACTTCAAGCCAGCGTTCATTCTCGCCGCCAGGGAACATTTCGGATTCCGGAGCCTCTGTGTCGTATCCCTCACCGCGGTCATAGAAGATCTCGGTACAAGGTCCGCAAGGGCCTTCGCCGATATCCCAAAAGTTATCCTGCAGCTTAATGATGCGTTCCGCCGGAAGACCAATTTTTTCATTCCACAATTTATAAGCCTCTTCATCCTCCGGATATACGGTAACAGACAGTTTCTCAGGATCGAAGCCGATCCATTTCTTGTCGGTCAGGAACTCCCAAGCCCAAGTAATTACTTCTTCTTTGAAGTAGTCGCCAATGGAAAAATTACCGAGCATCTCAAAGAACGTATGATGCCGGCGGGTCTTGCCGACATTCTCAATATCATTGGTACGAATACATTTCTGCGAGTTTGCGATTCTTGGATTCTCCGGCTTCACGCGTCCGTCAAAATAAGGCTTGAGCGGAGCCATACCTGCATTAATCCAGAGCAGGGACGGATCATTATGCGGTACAAGTGATGCACTTGGTTCAATCTTGTGCCCTTTCTCAGCAAAAAAATCCAGCCATTTGGAACGAATTTCACTTGCTTTCATCTCAACACTTCCTTCAGTCATAATAGTAGGGATACAATCCTGTATCCGAACACAAAAAACGCCCCTGAAATGATTCAGGGACGATGTTCTCGCGGTACCACCCTGGTTATCGCCGTTTCGTTCCATCAGTCTCCTGACTTGCAACTGGTTGGCACATATGACGATCGCCTTGTAACAGCTTGATAACGGGAGCCATCCGGTGAATTTGGGTCACACTCAAAAATTAGCATTCAGCTTGGGACGCTTCCAGGTTCTCGCAGCCAGACGGATCTTCTCCGTCAGAAACCTGTTCTCTGGGCAAGGTACACATAGCCTACTCGATTTTCTCATCGTTTTGTACTGCTATACAATTGATTATTTCAAGTATATATAGGGCGAAACTATCTGTCAATGTATGACCAAGGGCAGCCATTTATCGCAATTCTCAGCCGGATTTCCTCCGTACATAATAAGCAAAGAAATGCTGAAGCAGGACTTTTAATACAGCGAAGACGGGGACCGCTAATATCAAACCCACCGTCCCTGCCAGCTGCCCCCCAACAAGCAGCGCAAATATGATGAGAAGCGGATGCAGATGCAGCTTTTTACCTACGACTTGCGGTGAGATGATGTTGCTTTCCAGCGTCTGGCATATCATATTGACCACCGCTACCAGCAGCACCATTTTCCAGGAAATCGTGGATGCCATGACAAGTGCAGGAGCCGCGCCGAGAAAAGGGCCCAAATACGGGATGATGTTAAACACGGCCACGATGCTTGCCAGCAGCAGCGCATAGGGCATACCAACGATCATATATCCCACATAAGCCAGGACGCCGATTATGAAGCATACCAAGAACTGACCGCGGACATAATTTCCGAGAGCTGCGTCAATCTCTTTCAGCAGTGTTACGATCGATTTTCGACGGCTCCTTGGCAGATAAGAAACGGCGGTTCGCTGAAAGACCTCAAAGTCCTTTAATATGTAGAAGATCAGGAAGGGAATAATCATTACATTAAACAGGATGTTGATGGTATTGCCGATATTGTCCATGAAGTCAGAGATTCCTCCGGCCAGCCTTGACTCCATTTGATAAAACCAGCTGTTCACCCCTGTCCTCACACCCGGGGGCAGTAATCTGCTGTCCAGATTCGTCATCAGGCTTTGGGCATTCATGGTTAATTCGGGCAAGTGCTCGTTGAGCTCCTCCAGCTGCCGGATCAGCATTGGTATCATATTTATCAGTAGTACGGTAAGCGAAGTCAGGAACACTGCATATATTAGCAGCACTGCAATACTCCGGGGAACTTTGCGTTCGGAGAGCATGCATACAACCGGATTCAACACATAGGATATGATCATAGCAATCAAAAACGGGGCCAGGACGGCTTTGATAAAACGATAGATGTCCAGAAACAGTGGACGCAGCAGCCAAACAAAGTATAGGGTGATCAATCCAAGCAACAACCACACCAACAATCGAAACCATTTGTTTTCGGTCAGCTGTTCCACAAGGTCCCCTCCTTTTATTCAAAACTACCCTGTAGTATATGTACAAGCTTCCAGAAATAATCAAAATCCCCCCTAAAATAATCGGATAGGAAGCTACCCATTAGTTGAGTAGCCGACCTTCCACACCACCGTACGTACCGTTCGGTATACGGCGGTTCAACCGTTTAAGTGCAATTGACGTAGACGCTCGTACTGAGCAGGGAAGTCATAATACCCTGCCTGTGCGAGCTTTTCGTTTGTAACAGAGCGTTGCAGTATCGCGCTTCCGGCAATCGCCAGTAACCCAGCCGGCTGTTTCCCCATGGGTAGGCCTGCCACTCCGGCACTCCCAGCTTCTGCAGGTTCTCTACCTTCGTTCTCGGCTTCTTCCATTGCTTCCAGATGTACATGCGCATCCGCCTTCGCAGCCATTCATTCCAGCTTTGCAGGATTCGCTTCATGTCGGCTACATAGAAATAACCGATCCATCCCCGAATGTAGACCTTTACGTTCTCCATTACCTGCCTTGCATTCCTGCCTTGACTCCGACTCGTTAGCTCTTTCAGCTTCCTCTTTGCCTTTGCCAGGGATTGTCGATGTACGCGGATATACACACCGCTTCTGTTCTTTCCCAAGGCAAACCCGAGGAATTTGAAATGCTTCTGTGCCACAACGCTGACAGCCTTGCTCTTCTGCGTATTCATCTTGAGCCTCAGCTTGTTCTCCAGATACATCCGGCAGGATTCCAAAAGCCGCGTTGCCGCCCGCTTGCTTCTCGCCAGTACCACGATGTCATCTGCATATCGAATGACGATCACTCCTCGGCTTCTCATCTCCTGGTCGAATTCGTTCAGGTAAATGTTCGCCAAAAGTGGTGACAGGGGACCTCCCTGAGGAGAGCCTTCCTCCGTTTCGTGGCGTACTCCGTTTTCCATGACTCCGCTTTTCAGGTACTTTTTGATCAGGTCGGTTACGCGCTTGTCCTCGATTTGTTTGCGCAGGAGGTTCATCAGCAGCTCATGGTTCAGCGTGTCGAAGTACTTCGAGAGGTCAATTTCTACCGCGTGGCCGTATCCCTGCTCCGTGTAAGCTTTCACTTTTCGGATCGCCTGCTGCGCGCTCCGCCCTGGGCGGTAGCCGTAGCTTCCATCCGAGAAAAGCGGCTCAAATAGCGGTTGCAACTGCTGGGCGATGGCTTGCTGGATGATGCGATCCACGACCGTGGGAATGCCCAGCTTTCTTACTCCGCTTCCATCTGGTTTGGAGATTTCCTTGCGTCGTACCGGGCTCGGCTTATATCGGCCCTCCCAGATGCTTTGCAAGAGTTCGTCTCTGTTTTCCCGCAGCCACGGTAATGCCGCCTCGACCGTCATTCCGTCGATTCCCGGTGCTCCGTGATTGCGCTTGACCTGCTTGTAGGCCTTGTTCAGGTTGTCCCTGCTCAGTATCCTTTCCAGCAAGTCGATTGCACCGTCCCTTTCTCTACTCTCCCGAGTGTCGATGCTCTGCGCTCCTGCATACTCTTCGTGTTCCACACTATCCCTTTGCAGGCAGCCCTTTCGGTATTCTGCTTTCATTGCACCGGCTCTCCTTCTTGTATGTACTCAAGACTTACGATTGTTCAGCCCTTCCCGAGAAAAAAAAACTTCCCGGTAGTATGGCTTCTGCTGACTTCTCACAGCGAGCTTTACTCCGTCTTTCGGATGATTTTTTTTTCCTACTCAACGTCTGTGAGATCTCCCCGGGTAAGAGCGATAACCTTCCCCTCATCTATCTGCCACATTTACATCATGGGATTCGGGCAGTATTGGACTTTGCTTTGTCATGCAAGCTCGTCCGTCCCACCATGCCTTCTATGTGATTTCTGTTCGTCAGACCGAGGGTTTGCCTCCGGCTTCCTTCAGATTCGGCCTCACGGCCGACACCCTTGCCTTTGGCTAACAGTTCCTACTGCCAAGCCTGTAGCGGACTTTCACCGCCAAGTTATCGCCCATGCCGGGCGCACATGAAAAAGACCTCCTTCTGAACAGCCGTACGGCTGTTCAAAAGGAGGCCTTTATCTTGCAATATGTACGCGTTTATTAAGAAGACGCGTGCATTTGAGGAAAATCAGGCTGCATTTCTTCAGGGGAGAACAAATCGTCCAGCGAGCTGAGCGTGCCGTCCTCTTCTACCTGGTAGACCGACATTTTCTCTCCGTTTATGGTCAATTCGATAAAGCAACCCCAGCAATAGAACTGGTGCGAGCCGATTTTCCCAATATCTTTGGAACTACAATTTGGACATTTCATCCTACCTCACCCTATCCGTTCACAGAATTAATGGCTTTTTCCAGACGATGTTCGCTCATCGACGGTACCATTACCGCATTCTCGCCGATAGCCATTTCCGCTGTGCAAGGCAGCCATTTGCGGCCTTCAATCAAATCCGAGACAAATCCATCGGATATTTCTAGTCCTAGTATTGTATTGCCCTGTTCCTGCTCAAAATAAACATCTGATATACGTCCGAGCAGAATACCGTCCTCTGTCAGGACTTGCATCTCTTTCAGTTTGCGCTTGCCCAAAAGATAAGTAAGCGGAATATCATTGGCGTCCATCTTACGGACAGCCTCTTGGCTCCGAATCATCACGGCATCTTCTCCATACGCAGCGATATCTTCCCATGAGACGCTTTTCACATATGAGGAAAACAAAGACTTACCGTCCAATTCCAATCCGGTAATCAACCAATTCTCATCTAGTATAAAATCGTGGATTTTGCCAATTTCCTTACCGTTCTCCACGTCGAATACAGCTAGTCCGATCATTTCTTGAAGTTTCATGTTGCAGTGGACACCTCCTCATCCTCCATGGTTTGAAATCAACCGCAGGTCACAAAACTACTGTTAAGCCTGACGGATCATTTGCAAGGATGAAATGGATGAACGCATACCCCCTATTCCGCAGAAGGAGAAATCCCTAACATCTATTTACGTAACCGATTAAGGATGGTTGCAATTTTTTGGGCAGTGTACTCCATTTCTTGAGTAGTATTACCCAAACCGAAACTAAAACGAATCGCAGAGCGCAAAACAGGATTAGAAAGTTTCATGGCCTGGAGAACATGGGAGATTTCCAGAGATCCCGATGTACAAGCCGAGCCGCTTGCCGCGGCAATTCCTTCCATATCGAGGTTCATTAGCAACGTTTCCGTATTGGCACCAGGAAAGCTGATATTAAGGATGTGAGGTAGGTAATGCTCCGAATTTCCATTAAACACAAATGATTCTTCGCCAATCTCTTGACGGAGCCCTTGAAGCAGCGTCGATCTCAGCTCACGATAATGCTGGATGCGTGCCTCCATATTTTGCAAGGTCCATTCTACTGCTGCAGAAAAACCAACGATGCCCGCCATATTTTCTGTACCGGCTCGTCGTTTCTTTTCCTGAAGCCCGCCAATCATCCGCGGAGACAGACTAATTCCTCGGCGTACAACTAAAGCGCCAACGCCTTGTGGCCCATTTATCTTATGGGAAGAGAAGCTCCACATGTCTACAGGGAGATCGCGGCACTGGATCGTCTCCGAACCCAATGCTTGAACAGCATCCGTGTGAAACACGATCCCGCGGCTGCGGCAAAGCTCTCCAATGTCAGCAACAGGCTGAACAGTTCCAACTTCATTATTGCCATACATGATGGTCACAAGCACCGTGTTATCCTGAATCGCATTCTCAATGTCATTCACGGAGACTTGGCCTGTATGATCCACCGGGACGTACGTCACCTTGCAGCCCCGCCGTTCAAGCTCGTGGCAAGTATGCAGAACGGCATGATGCTCAATCGCTGAAGTAATCACATGCTTGCCTTCCGTGCCCAGCGACTCCAACAATCCCAGAATCGCCAAATTATCGCTTTCGGTGCCGCCGGCGGTAAATACCAGCTCGTCCGATTCGCATCCTAAAAGGGACGCCATTCGATCACGCGCCCCATTCACGATCTTCTTCGCTTCCCGTCCAAAAGCATGTACGCTGGAAGCATTGCCATATTGGCTTGTCATCACATTCATCATCCGCTTTGCAACCTCCGGATGTACCGGTGTTGAGGCGGCATGGTCCAAATACACTGTGCTCATGTCCGTAGCCATCCTTAAATGTAGAACATATAGTTGTCCGCAGCAGACTGTTCATGGAAGTTAATCAGATAGTCCAGCGTCGTGGAATCGAGCACCTCAGCGATACTGTCACGGATTCGAAGCCACAGATCCCGCTTCGCCGGGTCGTCTTCCTCGGTGAAATCAACAGGTGATATTGGTCCTTCCAATACACGGATCACATCCCCTGCCGTAATGGACGCAGGGTCCCGGGATAAAATATACCCCCCGTACGCACCGCGGATACTTTTAACCAGACCTGCATTCCGCAGCGGCGCGATCAGCTGCTCAAGATAGTGTTCAGACAGCTGGTTCTTCTCGGCAATGCTCTTCAGCGAGGTCGGCCCTTCGCCAAATTTGGCAGCCAGCTCCATCATAATTGTTAATCCGTATCTTCCTTTTGTCGATATTTTCAAAGGTGACACCTCTTTCGGTAATTTGTATATTGTGTCCATCCGTTACATAAAGATTTGTAGGTGGTGGGTAGCGTTAATACGGCATAAGACGCGGGTTACACACCTCGTCCTGTGCTTATCACCGTATTCCGATCATTACCCTCTGCTTATGGTAACATATCCTGAACCTCAATGGGTAATAATCAAGGCGGAAAGCCAAAAAAATGTTCACCCTGAGTGGACAAAATGAAACGTGTGAACCTTGTCCCGATATGTTAAAATACGACCATGGGCATAATTCAAAATGAAAATGGTGATAACGATGTCAAAAGCAAATCATAACACTCGTATCGTTGTCGGCATGTCGGGAGGAGTCGACTCCTCCGTTACAGCACTCCTGCTTAAACAGCAGGGCTATGAAGTGATCGGCATCTTTATGAAAAACTGGGATGATACCGATGAGCTTGGCTACTGTACAGCTGAAGCGGACGCCGAAGATGTTCGCCGCGTGTGCGAGCAGCTCGACATTCCCTACTATACCGTCAATTTCGAGAAGGAATACTTTGATAAAGTATTTTCCTATTTCCTCGATGAATATAAAGCCGGAAGAACGCCGAACCCCGATGTCATGTGCAACCGCGAGATTAAATTCGGCGAATTTTTGAACAAGGCCATGGATTTGGGAGCCGACTACGTGGCTACGGGCCATTACGCTCGCGTCATTGAGGAAGATGGACAGTACCAGCTGCTGCGCGGCGTGGACAACAACAAGGACCAAACCTACTTCCTCAATGCATTGAACCAGGAGCAGCTATCTAAAGCCATGTTCCCGATCGGGCATCTGCCGAAACCGGAGGTTCGCCGAATCGCTGAGGAAGCCGGACTGTATACGGCCAAGAAAAAAGACAGCACCGGTGTTTGCTTCATCGGCGAGCGAAATTTCAAAGAATTTCTTGGACAATACCTCCCAGCCCAATCCGGCGATATGGTGGACATTGTCTCCGGTGAAGTGAAAGGCCGCCATGACGGCTTGATGTACTACACACTCGGACAACGTCAAGGTCTCGGAATTGGCGGCTCAGGCTCGGGAGAGCCTTGGTTTGTTGCCGACAAGGATCTAACTAACAATATTCTGTACGTTGTTCAAGGCGATCATCCGAGTTTGTATTCAACCGGACTCATTGCCTCCGGAATCAACTGGATTGCAGGACAAGACGCTATGCCCAAAGACGCCTACACCTGCACCGCGAAATTCCGTTACCGTCAGCCGGACCAGGAAGTAACGATAACTCCACGTGAGGATGGAACCGTTCATGTCGCTTTTGCGAAACCGCAAAAAGCAATTACACCTGGACAAGCCGTCGTCTTCTACCAAGGGGACGAATGCCTTGGCGGAGGAACAATCGAAACAGCGGATAAAATTCCTTATTAATCCGCTATACGAAAAGAGAAGAGCACACACTTAAACACGGTAGATTCCGTAAAGTGTGTGCTCTTTTTCTACATGCTAGCGCAAAACATATTCCACCGTTACGCCCCGCTTCAAGCTGGCAGCGACATCTACTAAACGCTGATTCGAGCTGCCTCGAAAAGGCAGTGAGACATCCTTTCGCTCCTCCTCGAATTTGCCGTCCACGATGACATCGCACAGCTCTGCCAATTCGCGCAGCTTCGGCTGCCTCATCAGCGCTTCAAAGGTAAACCCCGTGTAGGCCCATATATTTTTCGCGGGACAGAGATTCCTGAGCTTGCGTACAAATGCCGTGCATTCCTCCGGCGAGAAGAACGGGTCCCCTCCACATAAGGTCAAGCCATCCAGCAAAGGGTTGTCGATGATATCCTGCAATATCGCCGCAGACATTTCCTCGGTAAAGGGCTCCCCCGCTTCGAAATCCCAGGATTCCACATTAAAGCAGCCAGCGCAGGCGTGGCGGCAGCCGCTCACGAATAGAACTGCCCGAAGCCCTTGGCCTTCATTGATGCTTTCGGGGATATATCCGCACACATTCACAGATGCTTCACCCGATCTCTGACCTCAGCCTGCTTGGCCGAATTGAAGCGCTCTGTATAATTGCCTGTTAAGTATCCCGTCACCCTCCGCAGCCGCTGGAAGTTCCCAGCCGTCTCCAAGGCACCGCATCCTGGGCATACACTGCCGATAATGCCTTCGTAATTGCATGCCGGACACCGGTCAACGGGATGGTTTACAGAGAAATAACCGATGTTCTGCTGCAAGGCAAACTGCACGATGTCCCGAAATGCAGTGGTATTCTGTCTTGCATTGCCGTCCAGCTCCACATACGATATCGCCCCTGCATTACACAGCTCATGGAAAGGAGCCTCTGCTTGAATTTTGCGGTATGCGGGCATCGGATAGTAAACGGGAATATGAAAAGAATTCGTGTAATACTCGCGGTCTGTCACACCCTCGATTACCCCGAAGGTATGCCGGTCCAGCTTCGTGAATTTTCCCGACAAACCTTCCGCCGGCGTGGCAAACAATGTGATATTGAGGTCATATCTTTCGCTGGCTTCATTGCAAAATTGACGCATATGCGAAATGATCTCGATTCCCAGGCTGCGGCTGTTCTCGTCTTCTCCGTGATGCAGTCCGGTTAATGCCTTCAGGCATTCACCCAGACCGATGAATCCTAGCGCCAGAGTACCATGCTTGATCAGTTCGCGTACCTTGTCTTCCGGGGCCAAGGCTTCGCCACCTTCCCATACGCCTTCCCTCATCATGAAATCGGATGCTTTGGCTGGTTGTTCGGCCTGCAGCTCATAGCGATGAATCAAACCCTCAACCGCGATCGTCATATATTGATCAAGCTGCTCGTAGAAGCGGCTAAGGTCCGGCAAATTCCGTTTTCCTTCGATGATGCCATGCTCGATGCCGAGACGAACCAGATTGATCGTATTAAAAGACAGGTTACCTTTGCCGCTCAGGCGGTTTCGTCCAAACCGATCTGAAATTGTCCGGGTTCTGCAGCCCATGGTGGCAATAATCGTGTTCGGATCATCAGGATTATAGTAGACCAGATTAAACGATGCATCCACGTTGACAAAATTCGGGTAGAGTCTGCGGCTGGAACACTCAACGGCTTTCAGCAACAGATCGTAATTGGGCTCTCCTTCCGCCTGGTTAACCCCTTGCTTGCATTGAAAAATATGTTGCGGGAATATCGGTGTCTCTCCTCCTCCAAGCCCCTTCATTGTTGCATCCAGCAGAGCATGGGATACCATCCGTCCCTCGGTTGATGTGCACATGCCATAGTTCAGTGAAGTGAAAGGAATCTGCCCGCCGGCCCGGCTGCTCATCGTATTGAGATTATGGATCAGGGATTCTGCAGCTTGCTTTACTTCGTTTACCGTTTCGTTATATGCGTAGTGATATATGTGCGGATATGTTTCCTTCAGCTGCTCATTGTCTATGTATAATTTGTCATCTGTAAGAACTCGTTCATTGGATCTCGGTTCTCCCTGATCCTCCTGGGCGAAGTAAACCAGCCCTTTACGAAAATGGCGCCGAAATGATTTGCCGACATACGGGGCCAGATCCCAATCGATTTTATTGCCGGAAACGCCGCCAAATTGGCTGTTCTGTTGAGATTGAAAAATGATGGCTACGAGCGCCATCGCCGTCATAATGCTCTGGGGCGGCCTTACAGACCCGTTACCGGTGTTAAATCCTTTGGCAAGCAAACGATCGAACGGGATAAATATACAGTTCGTTGTTCCCAGCGCATATTGATCAAGGTCATGTACATACACGTACCCATCCTTTACCGATTTCATGAGATCGGTCGGCAGGATGAATTTGCTTGCCATCCATTTGGCATATTCTGAACCGATCCGGCTCATTTTTCCACTGAAAGATTCTCCATTCAAGTTTGCATTCTCCCGCAGCAGGTCCAAATTTGATACGCCGATCACATCTCTGCTGATTTTATATAGCTCTCCTCGCCGCATCCGCTCCAAGTCACGAGATTCCCTGTAATGTTGATAAGTAGCCGCCACCTCGGGATAACCTGAGCTCTGCAAATGCTCGACAACGATATCCTGAATCTCCTCAACACTAACCTGCTCCATACCCTCGGTTGCATGAGCAACCTCATCTCCTATGTGCAAAGCAGCTTCCTTACGGGAAGCACCCTCAACAGCAATAAAAGCTTTATCCACCGCCTCCACAATCCGGCTTATCTCAAAACTCACCAGGCATCCGTCTCTTTTCATAACTTTCATGAAATCGATCCTCTCCTTTTACCAAATTCTAATTACTATATATAGATTCATTTCACAAATTTACATCTATATATAGTAATCTGCTGTGAGGAAAATCATAACAAGATCTTAAACTCCTCAGAAGTAGACATAAAACAGCCGAATTAAAAGAGAAATGAAACGATACGAGCGCTTTGTGGAGCGTATTCTCTATATATAAAAAAATCACTACGATCTATCCGATCGTAGTGGTTACCTGTTTGTTTGGTAAATCCATTTTGAATTAATTCTCTACAGGCGGCATCGGAGTTGGTGTCGGCTTTGCATAGCCGGTGCTGTATTTCTCGTCGATCGCAGCTCGGATATCCGTCAGCTTCATGCCCTCACTGCTCATTTTGGCCGATTCCACAGCAATGTCCAAGCACACCCCGCAGCGGGTTCCGTGATCATCCCATACTACGGTCCCGTCCTCCTGGATTTCATCAATAAAACAATTTAGGTTGCTCTCATGGCCCGCGCTGTCGCCGCAGCCGCAGTAACAAGGAATATACTTAAGGACGTCACTCACCTGGGCAGATAGGGCATAAATAGTTTGGAGCTCGCTGGTCTGGCTCTTCAAAAAGGCAGGCAGCTCATCAATCGAGGCTGTTGCCTCCTGGATATCCCCATTAGGCAGCTGCATCTGATGACCGTGTTCATGCGCTGCCTCGGTTGCCTGTCCATTTGAGACCTGCTCCTGGGCGCTTTTTCCCGAACAGCCGCTCAGCATAAGACCGACGGACAGCAGCAGGATAACAAACCGTTTCTTACCTGTTTTCATCTTTCGTTTCCTCCATTTAACTAAATTCTCGGTCATATATCCCTCGTTGCTGAACTGCTCTATTCTTCACGTCGCAAACGCTGATTGTGTGCGATCTTAGCTTCGTTCCCCTGCTCCGTCGCCTGATAGAACACCCGGCGGGAGAGCTCCTTTGGTAAATATTCCTGCTTCACATAATGGCTCGGATAATCGTGCGGGTACTTATAACCGACATGTCCCAGCTTCACCGCCCCTGAATAATGTGCATCACGCAGATGAAGGGGAACCTCCGCAGATTTCACTTCATCCATGGCGGACATCGCCCGGGATATCGCTTCCACAACCGCGTTGGACTTCGGACTTTCTACTGCGAACAGAATCGCTTGTATCACGTTCAGCTTCGCTTCCGGCCAGCCGTTGTTCCGGTATGCATCAAGCGCGCTGACTGCCTGAACCATAGCCTGCGGGTTGGCAAGTCCGATATCCTCGCTGCTTGCAGCGATGAGCCGCCGAATGAATACCATCGGGTCCATCCCTAACTTTTCAACTGCATATAAGAACCAGAACAAGGCAGCATCACTGGAACCTCGAATGCTCTTATGGAAGGCAGAAAGCACATCATATTGCGTGGACTCGTCCGCCTTGACGAGCGGCTTGCGGATTGATTCCTCAGCCACTTCAAGTGTAATATGAACCGCTCCGCTTTCATCCGGTGGCGTGGTCATGGCCGC
Source organism: Paenibacillus solani (assembly GCF_001277345.1). Taxonomy (GTDB): domain Bacteria; phylum Bacillota; class Bacilli; order Paenibacillales; family Paenibacillaceae; genus Paenibacillus_AQ; species Paenibacillus_AQ solani. The sequence goes on along the minus strand of NZ_LIUT01000001.1, from coordinate 743,530 downwards.
TAATTCAAGAGCGTTCAGAGCGCGGCGGATGTCACCATTGGCCATGGTTGCAATATGCTCCAGTGCTTCGTGATCCGCTTTCAAGTTCATATAGCCCAGTCCCTTGTCTGGATCCGTCAGCGCACGCTGCATGGCGATCAAGGAATGCTCCTTGGTCAGCGGCTCTAATTGAAATAACGTCGAACGGCTCATCAAGGCCCCATTCACATAATGGAATGGATTCTCCGTTGTCGCTCCGATAAAGATGATCGTCCCGTTCTCTACCGCAGGCAGCAGCGCGTCCTGTCTTGAGCTGTTAAAGCGATGAACCTCATCCAGAAACAGGATTGTTTTGGTGCCGTACAGACTGCGGTTGCTCTGGGCTTGCTCAATGACCTCCCGGACGTCCTTAACCGAAGCTTCCACCGCATTCAGCCGAACGAAGTACCCCTTCGTTTGCTGTGAGATAATATGTGCAAGCGTCGTTTTGCCGCATCCAGGTGGCCCGTACAACAGAATAGAGGAGACCTGATCCGCTTCGATTGCTCGCCGAAGGAGCTTTCCCGGTCCGATAATATGTTCTTGTCCTATATATTCATCCAGCGAGGAAGGCCGCATCCGGTCGGCCAACAGCCTTGAATCCCGGTCGGCTTCCCGTCCGTAACTGAATAAGTCCATTTAGCTACACTTCCTTGTCTGATATCTATGTTAAGCAAGCCGTTACAATCCAATCATCCACTCCCTATCATATCATAATCGATTTCTGAACGCCTGCAGGAGCCCTATTCGCTGCTTGGTTTAACATGATAACCAACTTTTTATTACCCGGAGCGTTATAGATTATAAGAAATTATATAGCATCGTTACTTTAGGAGAGTGACTATGACGACTCGCAAGAAGTCCAAACGTAATTTATTTAACGGGGCTGCCCATATGGGAATCAGTTTACTTACACTCTATACCTATGTTTATCAACACAAGCTTTTTAAGGATATCTATGGGCCAGATTACCTCGAAGATGAGAAGCTACCGATAAACCTTCTCTATGCACTCCTCATCCTGCAGTTCCTGCTCGGCCTGTATGCCTTCGTCCGTTCATCCATTATTCTCTATGAGTATAAGCAGGGCATTCGAAATGAGGAAGACGATGAGGTGTTGTTATAAGTCGTATCATTCCACTACAACACGAAGGAAGGCTATTGATTTGAAACGGAAATCTAAGCGGAAATTGATTCTATACATCAGCTTAGCAGCTGCACTTTCCATCCTCGCCGTTTGGACCTTGATCCGATTCATCGAAAATTTAGGCTCCTCCTACCAAATGCTTGGTTAATCTTCCCACAACAAAAAGACCCGCAGGGGGGTACACATGTCATGTGAATCCCTGCGGGATGTTCAATTTTTTCTATAGACATTCAAGAGTCTAACAGCAGTTGCAGTCGCATTAGCATTTATTTAAATCTATAATTTCGCTTTGTGTATATAAAAACAATAGTGAAATAGATTATCACTATAATCAAAAGTATTGTGCTTGGAAAATTTAAATTGAAATCAATTATTATTGAATAGAATAGAACACCAACACTATATAAAATTAATTTTCCATATATGAAGAGTGTTAATAAGTATGAAAATTCCCTTCTGAACCAAATGCCTAATCCACTTAGCACTATTAAAAAACCAATTACAATAAACAAATAGTTAAAGTTAGTATGCAGTTCATTATTAAGTAATAGCAGCTCATCTCCTCTGAGTATATTTCCTATGCCCGTTATTAAGTAGAATACTCCTTGTACGATCATTAAAACTGAGATGATCCTCATCATATAACCTCCATTGCTCATGAACTATAAGGAGAAGATATTTCTGGAGCTTCTTAGCATTTATATACATTTCACATCAAATGTCCCTTAAATATACCAATAGGTAATATATATGTAAATGATTTCAAACCGCTAATATCGTATAGTGATCATCTCGGCGATCCGTACCGGATGCTGGGATAGAATGCTTGCCCTTAGGGTTTTGAACAGGTCAAAGTGAAACCCCTGCCTGTATGGAAGTAGCCCCTGAAGAAGCGGTGCATACAATGACCGCAAACTTCAGGGGCTTTCCCTGCTCTCGTATCCGTATTTACTTATGTTATATGCTACCAAACAATCAATTTATATTTGTCCATTTCTTGCTGTATCCATTTGCTCACGGCCAGCCGATCGCTGTTATATCCTGTGCTTCGACCGTCACATAAGAAGGACGCTCTTCACCATGCAGCAGCCACAGCTCATGCAGTGCCCGCGTACATCCTACATACATTAGCTTGGCATCCCAAGCTTTCTCCGCATAGTGCTCCGTATCTGCATCCGCAACAATGACCGCATCGAATTCAAGGCCTTTAGACAAATAGACCGGCAGCACCGAATATCCGCCCTGGTATGTCCCTTCACTGCCATCAATCAGGTTCAGTTCAGGCCACTTCTCTCGCAGTACACCGTGCAGCTCCTCCGCCTCGCGCAGGGTCCGCGTCAGAATTGAAACGGTACGATAATCCTTCGCCATCAGAGACTCCATCGCCCGCTCTAGATCCTTCACCCTGGATTCGCTGGAGCCGTAAGGGATCAGACGGACCGCATCCCCGCTCCGGAATACCGGAACTGCAAGCAGATCGCTGCTAACACCTTTTTCCAGAATGCCGTTGGCAAATTCAATGATCTCCATGGTAGACCGATAGCTTCGCGTCAGGGCAAAATAGGCAGTCTCCCCTTCTTGGAACAAGGAGCTCATTTCTTCCCATGCATGAACGCCGCGATAAGCATGAATACCCTGTGACAGATCACCAAGAATGGTAAAGGAGTGACCTCTAACGAACAAATCCAGCACAGCAACCTGAAACGGGGAGAAATCCTGTGCCTCATCAATGACGATATGGTCAAACCGCTGCTCGCCCGTAATATCATTAAGCAGGCAGTGGAAATACAGCAGCGCAGGCAGATCCTCTTCCCGAACGATATTTTTCTTCAGATCCTTTCGCGTGGCGAGAAGCACATCTGCCGGAATTTCTGCAGACAGCTCCTCTACCCAAGCCCCGGCTGCCTTGGACGCTCCAAACAGCTGTTTATACAGGGCGAGCGGCTCGAATTTTGGCCAACGGTTACCGTACGCTTTTTCCCGCTGGGCCGCTTTCTTCTTCCGTTCCTTCATCACAGCCCCTGTAGAGACTTTCTTCAGCTCCATTTCAATCCATCGATGAAGCCGGGCAAGCAGCCGCTCCCTCCGTTTGGCAAGCGGATACGGCTTGTATTCCTGTTCGAACCACTCAGCTATCGTTTCCCGCTTTAGGACTGCCCCATCCCAAGGCGTAAAATCCTCATCCGGAAGGGCATTGCCTTCCATGCGTTCAACGAAACGGCGGACAAGCCTCATCAAATGTAAGGAGCCTTTATATCGTCCGCTAACATGATCGTCAATATCCGGTGTTCCCTGACCTGGTTCCGTCTCAAACCATCGGTGAAGTGTCTCGGCATGATCTCCTCGGTACAGCTCGATGCCAAGCAGCTCCGCCGCCCAATCACTAAAAGTTCGCTGCTGGATATCGCCAACTCCGAGCTCTGGCAGCACATCGGATATGTAATCCAGAAACATCAGGTTCGGTGCAAAAATAATCATTTTCTCCGCATGAACCTGCTCCTTGTACTGATACAGCAAATAAGCCAGCCGATGAAGCGCTACCGTCGTTTTACCGCTTCCCGCAACACCCTGGATGATCAGTGCCGTGTTCTTCGCTGCCCGAATAATTTTATCCTGCTCCGCCTGAATCGTTGAGACAATATCACGCAGGCGGTTATCCTTGTTCTCCCCGAGACGGTAAACCAGAAACTCGTCGGATACGGCAGGTCCGCCACTTTCCCGATTGTATGTGTCCGATACCCGCTCCAGGATTTGCTTGCGGATCACGACGTTACGTTTTAAGTACACGAGCCCTTCGATGATGCCCTCGGGTGCTTCGAATGATGCAGGATCGGTACCGCCCGTAAATGAATAAAATAAACTCGCAACCGGAGCCCGCCAATCAATCACCATCGGGTGATCCCCGGCGTCTTCCTTATCGAAGCCAATTTTTCCAATGTAGAGCGGTTTCTTTGCTCCGGTTCCATTTTCCTGAAAATCCAGCCTTCCGAAGTAAGGCTCCGGCAAACTTTTGGCAAGGGCCTGGCGTTTCTCTTCCCGACCAGCTTCAAGCACCTGCTCCGTAAAATCATGACCCGTATAAACTGGAATCCCGCGCAAACGTTCAAGCTGACGGTCAATTTCAACGATAACCTCGTTTAATCTTGACTCTTCTTCTTGATAGGCACTTTGAAAAGATTCTGACACTTTCAGTTACCTCCTAAGAAACATATTTTTTCGCATCGAAAGTCTGGCTTTAGGACCGTGACACAAAAAGGAGTTCCATTGTAGCACAACCGGCAGGGATATACTAGCGTAGTTCTGTTACAGGGAATTTATCGTCCTGTTTTCTATTTTTCGCTCCTGAAGGCAGTAAAAACGCAGCATCCCATTCATCATGAGACACTGCGTTTGAATAAGCTTCTAAACCTTGCCAAAGGTTTTGTAAGTCCAGCCTTATGAATTGTCTATCGTACTCACACTGACAAGTATGGCTGGGTGCCTCCTTACAATGTGACGCCGCCTTTTTCGAGCAGTTCTTTCACCGCCACACTGACCATAATCAGACCGGCCACAGGCGGAACGAACGCATTGCTTGCCGGCGGCTGCTTCGCTTTCCGGATTTCCGGAGCATTCTCAGGCACGATCTTCTCTGTAACATCTTGGCGGGGCTTCATCGGTTCTTCCAGGGAGAACACGACCTTGACCCCTTTTTTGATGCCGTCTTTGCGCAGTTTGGTACGTACGACACGGGCAATCGGATCCATCGAGGTTTTGGAGATGTCGGCAACCTGGAACTTCGTCGGATCCATTTTGTTGGCCGCCCCCATGCTGGAGATGATGGGAATATTGCGCCGCAAGCATTCCTTAATCAGATGGACTTTATAGATAATCGTATCCGATGCATCAATGACATAATCCAGCTCGTACTTAAACAGCTCTTCATACGTTTCTTCGGTATAGAACATGTTCAGGGCGATCGCATCGCATTCCGGATTTATCAATTTAACACGTTCAACCATCAGGTCTGCTTTCTTCTGACCTACCGTTGTCGTTAAGGCGTGGATCTGCCGGTTGATGTTTGTGATATCCACCACGTCTTTGTCAATCAGAATGATACGACCTATTCCCGAGCGGGCGAGAGCTTCCACCGCAATGCCCCCTACCCCTCCGATACCCAGCACAGCTACCGTGCTGTTCTTCATCACATCGAGTCCTTCAGGACCGATAGCTAGTTCTGTTCGAGAAAATTGGTGCAGCATAATTCAAGCAACCTCCTTTATCAAGAACCACGGACTTATTTCTCGTCGCCCGGCTTCTTGGCGAGTTTGATATGCAGCTGCTCCAACTGTCCTCCGTCTACTTGGGAAGGAGCATCCATCAACAGATCCGTTGCGCTTGCTGTTTTCGGGAACGCAATGGTTTCACGCAAGTTGGTGCGGCCCGCAAGCAGCATCACCAAACGGTCCAACCCGAAGGCGATTCCGCCGTGCGGAGGCGTTCCGTATTCGAAAGCGTCCATAAGGTAGCCGAACTTGTCGTGCGCCACTTCAGGAGACAGGCCGAGTGCCGCAAACATTTTCTCTTGAATGTCGCGTTTGTAAATCCGCATGGAGCCGCCGCCCACTTCATATCCGTTCAGCACTATGTCATAAGCTTGAGCACGCACGGCAAGCGGGTCGGTATCCATCAATTCCAGGTCCTCGTCTCTTGGACGGGTGAACGGGTGGTGCTCGGCCACATAACGCTTGGCCTCTTCGTCATAGCTGAGCAGCGGGAAGTCCAGCACCCATGCAAACTTGTATTCGTTGTCGTTAATCAGTCCAAGCTGGCGTCCGATTTTCAAACGAAGCGCGCCTAGTACATCGGCTACCACTTTTTTATTATCCGCAGAGAAGAGCAGCAAGTCGCCGTCTTCGGCTCCTGTACGTTCTCTTACTGCTTCAATTTCCTGCTCGCTGAAGAATTTAACGATAGGTCCCTTGAATTCGCCTTCTTTCACTTGAATCCAAGCAAGACCTTTTGCTCCATAACGGGCTGCATATGGTCCTAAATCGTCAATTTCTTTACGTGTCCAAGTGCCGCAGCCTTTAGCATTCAAGCACTTTACTTCTCCGCCCTTTTCGATGACGGAAGAGAATACTTTGACACCGCTGCTTGCAACGATATCGTTCATCTCGATCAGTTCCATACCAAAGCGGAGATCCGGCTTATCCGATCCGTATTTGCCCATAGCATCAGCATAACTGATCCGCTGGAACGGTGTTGCAAGCTCAACGCCAATCGTTTCCTTGAACAGCTTCACCATCAGCTGCTCCATCATGTTCAGCAGGTCGTCGCGGTCCATGAAAGACGTCTCGATGTCGACCTGGGTAAACTCAGGCTGACGGTCAGCCCGCAGATCCTCGTCACGGAAGCAGCGAGCGATTTGGTAGTAACGCTCAAGTCCGCTCACCATAAGAAGCTGCTTGTAGATTTGCGGAGATTGCGGAAGCGCAAAGAATTCGCCTGCGTGTACACGACTAGGTACAAGATAATCGCGCGCACCTTCCGGGGAGCTCTTGGTCAGAATCGGCGTTTCCACATCTACAAAACCCTCCTCATCGAGGAAGTCACGGAAAATTTTCGATGCTTTTGAACGCAGCATCAGCGTTTTTTGCATTTCTGGACGACGCAGGTCCAAATATCGATATTTCAAACGAAGCTGCTCATCCACTTCCACACCGTCTTCAATAAAGAACGGAGGTGTTTTCGCTGCATTCAGCACTTCGATGCTCGTCACTTGAACTTCAATTTCACCTGTCGGCAGATTCGGGTTGAACGTTTCAGGATCACGCTTGACGATTTTACCTGTTACGGCTATCACAAATTCGCTTCGAACCTTATCGGCAACAGCTAATGCTTCGCCCGAGAAGTCCGGGTTAAATACGATTTGCATAATGCCGCTGCGATCACGAAGATCGATGAACAGCACGCCCCCTAAATCGCGGCGGGTTTGTACCCATCCATTCAGTGTTACAGTTTCTCCAATATTCGCGGTTGTCAGATGACCGCAATGATGCGTCCTTTTCATCGGTTATCATTCCCCTTTAGTTTAATTAAGCCGCTTAATGCGACGTTTTAACAAATTCCTGAACCAGGCTATCCAATTTCACCGTGCGCTGCTCGCCGGTCTCCATCGATTTCAGCGCTATTTCGCCGCGCTCTAGTTCGTCATCACCCAGGATGGCGGTATAACGAGCATGCAGGCGGTCTGCGGATTTCATCTGAGCCTTCATTTTGCGGCCAAGATAATCACGGTCCGCCGCCACGCCATGACTCCGCAGCTCGTAGATCAATTTTGTCAATTTCTGCTCTGCTGCTTCGCCCAGCGCCACCAGATACACATCCAGCGGCTTCGCTGAAGTCAGGTTGATGCCTTGGTGTTCCAGAATCAATTGGATACGCTCCAGACCAATTCCGAATCCGATCCCAGGCTGCTCCGGTCCGCCAATCTGATCGACCAGTCCGTTGAACCGTCCACCTCCACCTACCGTATCAATCGCACCAATGCCCTGCGCTTTAAACTCGAATGCGGTATGGGTGTAATAGTCTAGTCCCCGAACCAACCTCGGATTGATTTCATACTCAATGCCCATGGCATCAAGATACCCTTTGACTTTATCGAAATGCGTGCTGCACTCCTCATCCAGGCTGTCCAGGATTGAAGGCGCATTTACGAACTTCTCTTGATCCTTCTTGCAATCCAGCACTCTAAGCGGGTTACGTTCCATACGCGACTGGCAATCCGAGCAAAGGTTGTCCCTCATCGGTTCGAGAAAGGCAAGCAATGTACTCCGGTATGCTGCACGTACTTCTGGGGTTCCTACGGAGTTAATCTCAGCCTTTACCCCGCTCAGTCCAAGCTCCTTGTAGAAGCTGTACCCGAGCGCGATGACCTCGGCATCTATTGCCGGATCAGTAGTTCCAAATACCTCGACACCGAACTGATGGAACTGGCGGTAACGACCTGCCTGCGGCCGCTCGTAACGGAACATTGGACCCATATAGAACAGCTTCGTTACATCAGGCTCTCCGTACAGCTTGTTTTGCACGTAAGCCCGTACAACACCTGCTGTCCCCTCAGGACGAAGAGTCATGCTGCGATCTCCTTTGTCCTTAAAGGTATACATTTCCTTCTCGACGATGTCGGTCGTTTCGCCGACCCCTCGTTCGAACAATTCGGTCTGTTCAAAAATCGGTGTGCGAATCTCACGGTAGTTATATCTGCGGCACAAATCTCGTGCCTTTTCCTCGATAAACTGCCATTTCTCGACGGCTCCTGGCAGGATGTCCTGCGTGCCCGTCGGTTTCTCGAATTTCTCGCTAGCCATCTTCATCCCTCCACGTTCTAAGACATCTTCACCTTGCTGTGTTTAAATTAATTATGGAAAAACTCCGGGGAGTCATTTCGCAAAAAGCTGGAAAACCAAAAAATCTCCCGCCCCGCTGTCCTAAGACAAACAGGGACGAGAGATATCAAATTATCACCCGTGGTACCACCCACATTCCGGCGCTGACACACCTAATCGTGCATCAATCATCCGCTTCATCCGTTTAACGCCCGGCCGCGCAGTTCGGCTACTGTCTATCCCACCGATATACCGGTGCTTGCTTCGCCGTCTGTTCTCGGGGAGGTCATTCGTCCACTCATCAAGCGAATCCTTACAGCCAAGGGATTCTTCTCTGGTCTTGTGGGGATGGAGTACTTGTTCCCGTCTTCAAATCTAATATTATCCTCTAGTATATCCAAAACATTATAATTTTAGATTCTAAAGAACTACTGCACTAAAGTCAAGAAACTTTGTAGAAAATACTCGGAAAAAGAAAAAAACCTACAATCACGATTGTAGGTCCAAAACATATATTATATAAAAAAGGGGGTCATGCTGTTATTATAAACAGGAAATATTAAAGAAAGATTGAACAAACATTACAGTTTTATTACAAGCGAGAAAACGCTTTTATTATAGACCATTTTAAAGGGACTGCTCCGCATTGGAGCAGTCCTTTCGTAGTGTGGAGAGTACACCCTCATCGAGCATCCTCTTTATCTATTAAAAAGTTCATTCACACAAATGATGGCATTAATCCAAACGCTCCACATATCCGTTATTGGCTCGCAAATCATGCACGATCTGCTCGTAGTCCTCATCTCTCACCTTTACGGTCAGGGTGTAATTCAGGTCATCATAGTCTCCGTCGGCAACATCGGCTTCACGCCATCCATCACGATGTGCGTCGTTGCCGTCTGGGCGATCCGAGTCTACATCAAGGCTTGTATCTCTGGCACCTACGATAACTCCCGGGGCTCCTACAACTCCTCCTGGAGCTCCCATGCCATTAACTCCTGATGTCGCGCCTCCTGTGCCTGAATTACTCCAAGGCACCAGCGGGACAAGGATTTGTCCTCCGTTTCGTACTGGATCCTGCAGTTCTCCTACCTCCAGCTGTTCCGTGTTGTAGGTGAGCAGTTTTGTCCTTGCGCCTTCCGCCTCATCTTCTGTTCGGAAATAAGCTTGAATTTGTCTAGACATGTCCATTCCTCCTATTCTTCAACTCATTTGTTTGAAAGAGCTAGTACTAACATGGACAACCCATAATGCAATATTCTGTTACAAAGCCTTCAACAGCTCGCGCACGAATGCAGGTTCATCTTTCGGAGTACGGGAAGTGATAAAGTTACGATCAACGACCACTTCCTCATCCTTGAAGGTGGCGCCTGCATTTACCATATCATCCTGAAGTGGAGGATATGAGGTAATTGTACGCCCTTTTAGCAGATTGGCACTTGCAAGAATTTGCGGCCCGTGACATATAGCAGCAACCGGTTTGCCTGCCTTGTCTGCTGATGTTACAAACTGCAATATATGGGAATCCAGACGTAGGTTTTCCGGTGAAGAACCGCCTGGTATAACCACCGCATCATAGTCGTTTATATCGATATCGGCAATCGCTTTATCCGTTGTGTAGGAAGCTTTGCCCTGCTTGCCTTTTACCTCTTGTCCTTGTTTTAATCCAATAATATCAGCTTGATGCCCTGCTTCCTTCACGGCATCATAAGGAGTCTTCATCTCGGAATCTTCGAATTGATCAGCTAGTAGAAATGCTACCTTGCCCATAGTGGCATGTCTCCTTTCGTGATTGTCCTCAAGTTGTTATTACCCGGTAATTCCTCTTTTATAACAGTCGCCTTTAAGAGCAGCTGCTGGGATTGCCCCCCAATACAGACAAAAGAGCCCGGAAGATCACAGGCTCTTTGTACGGCTTATGCTGTTACTTATAAAGCGAGTCAGGATCTCGGCAGCTGTTTCCGCGTATTTCCCTTAATACAGACGAACTGAGCGGAATCCTCAGGGACACTTACCATACGCTCTATACTAGCGGTTTCCTTTATATCCCCGGATCCGACCATCACTGGTAAACTGCTCCATAGCGAGCTTTTGGGGGATTGACGCATTACGGACACTCCTTGCTTCTGTGTGAATACAAACTAGCAAAACCAAGTTGCAATTACTCACACAGGATGCCCCATCATCTCAATATGATGCATATCGATTCCTCGTTCAAGCGTTTTATGACCTGCTGTCTATAATGAGTGTTACCGGCCCCCAGTTGGTTAACGATACATCCATCATGGCTCCAAACACACCCGTTTCAACCTGCAACCCTTTAGCCAACAGCTCACGGTTAAACAATTCATACAGGGCATTCGCTTCCTCCGGCTTTGCAGCAGCCATAAAGTTTGGCCGTTTTCCTTTGCGGGTGTCTCCATAAAGAGTGAATTGGGATACCGACAGAATGGCTCCGCCCACATCCTGAACGCTGAAATTCATCTTTCCTTCCTCATCCTCGAAGATCCTTAACCCTGCCACCTTCTCAGCCAGGTACTTGGCATCCTTCTCTTCGTCTTCATGTGTTACGCCAACCAGCACCATCAATCCCGCTTCAATCTTGCCGACAATTTCATTATCGACCGAAACCTGCGCATTCTTGCATCTTTGAACAACCACTCTCATAGGGTTTAACTCCTTTAATATAAAAAGATAAAACGGCCTGTCTCCCGCAGGATAACAGACCGCATTCATAACATCTTAGAAGGACCTGCATGGAGTCCAGCAGCACAGAGATTCAAGCGAACCTCCCTTATCTGCTATCACTGCATAATTCGGTGAACGGTATATACATCCTTCACCCGCTTGATGCGTTCTACTACAGATTGGAGATGATCCGTATTGCGAATTAAGATTGTCATGTGGATCATCGCCATTTTGTTCTTATCAGATCGACCGGTTACAGCCGATATATTGGTCTTGCTCTCAGATACGGCCTGAAGGACTTCGTTTAATAGTCCGTTACGATCGTGACCTGTTACCTCAATATCGACACTGTAGTTAGCTTCAATGGCAGATTCCCATTCAACCTCAATAACACGTGCTGCATCCTCGCCTTCATCCGAAGTCGGCAAATTCGCGCAGTCGGAGCGATGCACCGATACGCCGCGGCCACGTGTCACGTACCCGACAATATCATCACCAGGTACGGGATTACAGCATCTTGCAAAACGGACAAGCAGATTATCAATCCCTTTTACGCGAACTCCGTTGGTCGGACGGCTGCGTTTCTCAGCTGGCTTGATCTCTTTCATCTCGGAAGTCAATTCAAGCTGATTCGCTTCCTCCTGCTCTTTACGGAGCTTCTCGGTTACTTTGGTGCAGATTTGCGCAGCAGTAATCCCGCCAAAGCCAACCGCGGATAACATATCCTCGATATCATTGAATGCGAACTTCTTGGCCGCTTCAATTAATTTATCATCCGTGGTCCACTCGGATACGTCCAGACCGAGCCGCTTGATTTCGCGTTCCAGCATCTCGCGGCCCTTCTCCACATTTTCTTCCCGCTTCTCTTTCTTGAACCATTGCTTGATTTTACTGCGGGCATGCGAAGACTGGGCAATCTTCAACCAATCCTGACTCGGACCATATGAATGTTTTGATGTTAATATTTCCACAATATCGCCAGTCTTGAGCTGATGGTCCAGCGGAACAATTCTGCCATTGACTTTGGCACCAATCGTGCGGTTTCCAACTTCCGTATGGATTCGGTAAGCAAAATCGAGCGGAACAGAACCAGAAGGAAGCTCGATCACTTCCCCTTTTGGTGTAAATACAAATACTAAATCCGAAAAAAAGTCCATTTTCAGCGATTCTACAAATTCTGAGGCATCTTTCGTTTCATGCTGAAGCTCCAATATTTCTCTGAAAAACGTCATCTTATTGTCGAAGCTTCCGCCGTTCCCAGCGGAGCCTTCTTTATATGACCAGTGAGCCGCGATACCGAATTCAGCCGTTCGGTGCATCTCCCAGGTCCGAATCTGTACCTCAGTCGGCTCACCGTTCGGTCCCACCACTGTCGTATGAAGGGATTGGTACATATTCGTTTTCGGCATCGCGATATAATCTTTGAAACGGCCGGGCATCGGCTTCCATAGGGTATGAATGATGCCAAGCGTAGCATAACAATCCTTGATATTGTCGACAATAATCCGGATTGCAAGGAGATCGTATATTTCGTTAAATTGCTTGTTCTTGACCGTCATTTTTTTAAACACACTGTAAATATGCTTGGGTCTGCCCGACAAGTCGGCTTGAATACCCATCTCGTCAAGTTTCTCGCGAATACAGACAATGACATTATCGATATACTGTTCCCGTTCAGCGCGCTTCTTGTGCATCAGATTCGCTATACGATAGTACTGCTGCGGGTTCAAGTAACGAAGCGCAATATCCTCCATTTCCCATTTAATAGCGGAAATACCAAGGCGGTGTGCAATAGGACAGAATATCTCCAGTGTTTCATAGGAAATACGGCGCTGACTTTCTTCAGACTGGTACTTCAATGTGCGCATATTATGAAGCCGGTCCGCCAGCTTAATCACGATCACACGGATATCCCTTGCCATCGCGATAAACATTTTTCGATAATTTTCGTTTTGTTGTTCTTCTTTGGACCGGAACTGGATTCGTTCCAATTTCGTTAGACCATCCACCAGCATGGCGCAGGTATCCCCGAAGCGATCGCGTATTTCGTCAAGTGACACGGTAGTGTCCTCTACGACATCATGAAGCAATGCAGCAATAATGGACAACGTGTCCATCTGCATGTTCACCACGATCTCTGCAACCGCAAGTGGATGAAGGATATAAGGTTCTCCCGATTTCCGCACTTGTCCATGGTGGGCTTGCTCCGCAAATTCGTACGCTTCCTGAATACGAAGAAGATCGGGTTCTTTTATATAGGCGCTGGCCTTTTCGAGTAATCGCTCTATGCCCATTTGGAGTCCTTCTCTTCCCTTTCTATATAAAATGGAACCCGCCCTTGTCAAAACGTGCAGGTTCCCTCACGAATGTTTTCCTATCATTATGACGCTTGTGACGTTATACGTCAACACATGACCATTCTTACACTAATAGTATGCCCGCTTACAGCCCAGAGACATTAAAACTTAGCACAAATTGTATATTTCGGCGGACTGTTAAAATTATAGTTGAAAAAACGAACATTTGTATTTAATCTAGTAAAGATCGTACGCGAACGGTCCTATATATAAAGTCCTAAGAGGAGTGAATTGGTTTGCAACGTGAAATTCAAGTTGATGAAAAACTACCGTGGGGCCCCGGGTTCCTTCTGAGCCTGCAGCATTTGTTCGCCATGTTCGGAAGCACGGTGCTTGTACCCAACTTGTTCGGTGTGGATCCTGGCATGATCCTGCTGATGAACGGTATTGGTACACTGCTTTACATTCTATTATGTAAAGGCAAAATTCCAGCCTACCTCGGTTCTAGCTTTGCCTTTATAGCGCCGGTTCTGATCGTACTGGCCGAAGATCCGGATGCCAACTACAGCAAGGCTCTGGGGGCTTTTATCGTAACAGGGATCATCTTCTGTGTGGTTGGTCTCATTGTTAAGTATGCAGGTACCAAATGGATCGACTTCGTATTCCCTCCTGCTGTGATGGGTGCCATCATTGCCATGATCGGACTTGAACTAGTACCCGTTGCAGCAGGCATGGCAGGATTTTTGCCGGAGGAAGGACAATCTATTGATCCAAAAATCATTACCATCTCACTCGTAACGCTCGGGGTCACGGTATTAGGGTCCGTCCTGTTCCGCGGCTTTGCCAAAATCATTCACATCCTGATCGGGATCGCTGTCGGCTATGGCCTCTCCTTTGCTCTTGGCGTGGTAGACACTGAGAAAATCGCCAATGCGAAGTTTCTATCGGCTCCGGAGCTGACAACCCCGGTTTTTGATAGCGGAGCGATTTGGACTATCATTCCAGTTGCGATCGTCGTTATCGTCGAGCATATCGGTCACTTGCTCGTTACAAGCAATATTGTGGGCAAAGACCTATCTAAAGATCCGGGACTACACCGCTCCCTGCTTGGTAACGGTATCTCCACTATCCTGTCCGGATTTGTAGGCTCCACCCCGAATACTACGTACGGTGAGAACATTGGTGTCATGGCGCTCACGAAGGTGTATTCCGTATTTGTTATCGGAGGCGCGGCTGTCATTGCGATCGTCCTTTCCTTCTCGGGCACATTCTCCGCAGTCGTTGCTAATATTCCCGTACCGGTAATGGGCGGTGTCTCTCTCTTGCTGTTCGGGGTAATCGCAGCTTCCGGTCTTCGGATCTTTGTTGAGCAGAAGGTGGATTTCTCCAAGGCAAGCAACATGATTTTGGCTACGTTGGTACTCGTAACCGGAATTAGCGGCGTTACTTTGAAATTTGGTACTGTTGAGCTGAAGGGAATGGCCCTCGCTACCATCGTAGGTGTGCTAATGGCCCTTCTCTTTAAAGTCTTTGAACTTACTGGTCTTTCCAATGAAAAGAACAATGAACCACTGGTGGAGAAAACCCCCGATTGATGTTGATCCAAACAATCTATGGCTAATCGAAGAACGCCCTGAGCAAGCTGCTCAGGGCGTTCTATTATTTCCCGGGAAAATCATTATGTTGTTTACTCGTACTGCATAAGCGTGAATACATCGATTCCATCCAGCTTGGAACGCCCATTCAAGTCTGCAAGCTCAATCATGAATGCTGCTCCAACCACATTGCCGCCCAATTGACGGATAAGATTAACCGAAGTCGCAATCGTCCCGCCTGTTGCAAGAAGATCATCTGCAATCAGAACATTTTGCCCCTTCTCGATCGCGTCAGTATGCATCGCCAAGCGGTCTTTTCCATATTCGAGATCATATCCCACTTCAATCGTTTCATAAGGGAGCTTACCGCTTTTACGAATAGGCGCGAATCCTACCCCAAGGGCGTAAGCCAGCGGTGCACCCACAACAAATCCACGCGCTTCGGGACCAGCTATCACATCAATTTTGAGATCGGATACCAAGGTTTTCAGTTCCTCGATGGCTTTGCGATACACCTCACCATTTTTCAGCAGCGTGGTGATATCTTTGAAGCTGATCCCTTCTTGCGGAAAATCGGGAATGACACGAATATATTCTTTAAAATCCAAAATAATCTCCTCCTGTATAGTTGGGGCTTAAGATACGCCTTTTGTTCGAGACATCAACCACTCGGTTAATTGTTCCGTACCTGCATGCAGCAAATGCTGCTCCATATCGGCTAAATCATTTAGTTCTCTAAAATGACGGGAAGCGTCCAGCGGTTTCTTCTCCGGCTTCGATATAAACGTAATCATTCCATCGGCACGCTGAATGAATGCCAGCTCTTCAAACACATCAAGCACTTTGAACAGCATGCGTGAAGACAACGAGGTCTGCTTCTGCAAACGGGTTATTACCTCGTTCTCAGCCATGGGAGCGTTAGTCAATCGAGCGAGTGAAACATACAGCTTTTTAAACTGTTCCCGGTTAGGAATTTGCAGTCGTTCGCGAAGGTTCCGTGTCGGATGCAGCATAAATATATTGGGAACGGAATGAAAGGCTGACATCAAGGCTTCCAATTGCTCAGCCGTCTCCGGTACGTCGAGTACGAACAAAACGGAAATGTCTTGTTGACTGCTCTTTGCAGCTTCATTCTCCGGCATAATGCCAGCATTCCTATCATATACCCAAAGGCACATATCATACAATTGACTTTTTATGTCCGGATGTGAATCTTTTGCGTATACCACAGCTGCTCGGACAGCCGGGCAACGCAGATGGGGCTCCAAATCCGCTACCCATCTCCGGATTTCCTGAATCGGCTCTTGAATTCCGCGGTAATCAAACACCTGTTGATAGGGGGCAGAAATGTCTTGAATCATGAGCTGCGCTTTACGGCTCCCGTTCCACTCATTAACAGAAAGCTCTCCAAGGACATCTACCGCCGTGCCTGCCGGCAAAATATCAGCCAGATGTCCGCAACCAAACGATATCGCATCGATAACCTCCCGCTTCTGCTGCAAGCGGAGCTTTAGATGCTTCCCCTCTTTGCCGATTTTGCGCACGTCCTTAATGACCGCATTCCGGAAGATAATCTTTGGCACGGCATTCTCCATGCCAAATGGGCTCAACTGCTCAATCTGATCAATAATCGATAACGATACATCTGAAATACTGGCTTCCAAATCAGCTTCACAAACGGCAATCAGATGCTCTTCTTTAAGAGCTTTCTCAGCATAGCGAATAAGTCCACGCTCAAAATCTTCAAGACGATCCCGATGGAGGCTCATGCCCGCTGCAGAGGGATGACCACCAAAGTGTTCCATGGACTCCTTACAGGAGAGCAAAGCAGCATAAATATCAAATCCGGGAATCGACCGGGCCGAGCCTTTGCAATTCCCGCTCTCAGGATCTATTCCGAGAATCACGACAGGTCTATAGAATCGCTCCAGTATTTTGGAAGCCACGATGCCGACCACACCGACATTCCAGCCTTCACCGGCCAAAACAATGACAGGCGGGATTTCCTGTCCTCTCCATCGATTTTGAACCATCCCAAGCGCTTCCTGAACGATCGTTTCAACAACTTGCTGCCGCTCCTTGTTCAGTCCGTCCAATTCCCATGCGAGGCGCTCTGCTTCTTCCCTGTGCTCTGTTGTGAGAAGTGTAACGGCGCGGCCAGCATGATCCAGCCGCCCACTGGCGTTAATCCTCGGTGCCATTGAGAATGCTACATTAACAGCCGTGACCTGTTCCACGTGGATTCCGGAAACCTCGAGCAAACATCGAATGCCCTCATAACGGGTATTTCGCATCGATTCGATGCCGTGCTTCACAAGCACCCGGTTCTCTCCCGTGAGCGGCATCAAGTCTGCAATGGTTCCAATGGATACAATCTGAAGCCACTCTTCTGGCGGTTCTTCTACGAGCGCCTGTGCCAGCTTGTAAGCGACGCCTACACCTGCCAATCCTTTAAAAGGATATGGACATGTGGGGATTTTGGGGTTGATCAGCGCATAGGCCTCAGGCAGCACCTCAGGCGGTTCATGGTGATCCGTAACGATGACGTCAATCCCAAGGCTGTTGGCATATGCTATTTGTTCAACTGCGCTAATCCCGGTATCTACAGTGATCACCAGACTGACCCCTTGCTGATGGGCCCAATCCAGCGCGTGATTATGTAGACCATAACCTTCATTGGATCGGTGAGGGATATATATGTCATAAGATGCGCCCAAATAACGCATCAGATGAATCATTAACGATGTACTGGAAACTCCGTCGGCATCGTAATCCCCATAGATCAGAATATGCTCCCGATCCTCCAGCGCTTTCCGGATCCGCGGCACAGCCTCTTGCATCCCTTGCATGAGATAAGGGTCATGCGTCAATTCAAGCGTTCCATATAGAAATTCGCGTCCATCCACGGCTGATTGTATCCCCCGTGATGCCATAAGTGAAGCCACAATGGGTGGCAAAGATAGTTCCTCGGCCAGCTGTCCGGTGATTGATGATTCTGCCGAGCGTATTCTCCATTTATATTTGGAATACAGCACAGGGATTCACCTTCCTTTTCCTGCCTATTACCTGCTGTCTTTACATTTTGACTGGTTTACATTTACTGCCGAAGCGTAGGTACATCATTATCCATCAAATCATAGTTCGATTTATACGGGTAACCCGGTTCATAGGGAACGACTGTCACCTTGGCATCCGCAACCTGATTAAAACGATGGATTAACAATTTTCGGATTCGATCGGCAATTTCTTGAGCCTCCAATATGGAAGTACGCGGATTCACAGTGACTTTTACTTCCAGGTTCACCTGACGGAGCTGTCCGTATTCCTGAGCCCTCAATTCTTCCACCGTAATTACACCATGCACCCGTTGTATCGTATCCATAAATTCAGCTTCATGCTCATGCTGCTGCTTCTCTTCCGCAACCGTTCCATACACCGAATGAATAATTAAAATATACCCCTTTCGAATCACAAGAGCTGCAACAATGAGAGCCGCAATTGGATCCATATAGAGCAGCGGCTGCCAATCCCAATAAGGACCTCCCATGGATAATGAGACTCCGATCAATACTGTAAGCGAACAATATAAAGCAAATCGATGATCCGCGGACAATACCTCATACCGTGGGTCGTTGTTTCGTTTTATATGCCAGATTTGGTACTGAAACACCGCCTCATTGACCGCTAGCGAAATGAAGACTGCAACCAGAGCGGATTTAGTAGGCGCTACCACATTACCTGATGCCATGTTCTGTATAGAAGACACCGCAATCTGAATGCCTCCCACGATAAATAAAACGGCAAACAATATGGAGATCATCGGTTCTGTCGTCTCTGTCGCGCTTCGCTTGTCTCGAATGGAAGTTTTATTGCCAGTCATATTAAAACTAGGCAGTCGATCCACCAACAAAGTTACCGCATTTGCTGCCGAATGCAGAGCATCCCCTATAAGAGCCTTACTGCCTGATAAGTAACCCACGACCCCTTTACATAAAGCTAATGCAAAATCAGTTACAATGCCTGCCCAGAGAACAGACTCCGTATGATTCAATCGTTCATTGTTCACTTGAGGCCCCCCTCAATGTCACTATCGAACCTGCCTCTTATCATGCTGCCTAACTTTAGAAAGCCGCGTCGCCTGGACGCGGCTTTCTTCTTGTATAGGATCTGTCCGATATCTAAACTACAGCGGTGATTGCGATTAATTTAAATCTCAATCTTGTCCTTGTTCGGCTTCGGTGCATTCGGTTTATTGTTATTGTTGATATTGCGACCTTTAAATAGGAGCCACAATGGACTCGCAATAAATATCGAAGAATACGCACCAATGACCAGCCCGATACAAATTGCGAGCGAGAACATTTGAATTGATTCCCCGCCAAGCAGTAACAGGAACAGTGCTGCAATAAATACAGATAGTGCCGTATAAATCGAACGGCCGATTGTCTGGGATAAACTTTTATTAACCAGATCCTTCAGATCCGAAAATCTCTTGATCTTGGTGAACCTCAAGTTCTCCCGAATTCGGTCAAAGATAACTATAGTATCGTTAATAGAATATCCGATAACCGTCAGAACGGCGATAATAAAGGTTAGGTCTACCTCCAGATCCAGGATGGAGAATACGCTGACCACAACGAATGCATCATGCAGGAGCGCTATCGTTGCTGCGATCGCAAACCGCCATTCAAAACGGATGCTGACATAAATAATAATCCCGATACAGGAAATTAGCACGGCATATATCGCGTTTCTCCCCAGCTCTTTGGCCATCTCGGGATCAACCGTATTGACCTCGAATGTTGCCGTATCATCTAGCTTCTCAATGCCTGAACGGAGCTTTAAATCCTGTTCCTCTGTCAGCACATCGCTGAATCTGATATTCACACGGTCAATACCGGGAGTAATTCCCGCATGTTCATCGATTCCTGCTTCTTTTAATACGCTACTGATTTGCTCACTCGTCAGCGTTTTGGAAAGCGAGATATCCACGTTCGATCCAGACTGGAAATCAACCCCATAGTTCAGTCCGCGAGTCAACAGAAATACCAAGCCCAATATCGTGATGACAATAGAGAAAATATAGAAAATTTTGCTTTTGCCTACGTAATCAAAGTTCTTAAAGCTCACGAATGTCACGCTCCTTTACGCCATATTGGCTCGGTTTGCGGGCCCAACCAATATTCACAAGTTGATTGAGCAAGAAACGGGAGAAATAAACGTTCGTGGCAATACTTAAGATGATCTCCAAGATCAATACAAGCGCAAAACCTTTAACCGCGCCGGTACCGAATCCGAACATAACAGCGGCAACGAGTATCGTTGTCAAGTTGGAGTCCATAATGGCTCGCAAGGATGATTTACCGCCTGATTTCACCGCTGATGGAACGCTCTTGCCTGTCTTGATCTCTTCCCGAATGCGTTCATAGGTGATGATGTTGGCATCAACCGCCATACCAATACCTAATATAAGTGCCGCAATACCTGGAAGTGTCAGCGTAAAGTCAGCCCATACGAATATCAGAATCAGCAGCCAGGTGTGCAATATAAGTGCGAAGCTTGCCAGCAAGCCCGGTACGCGATATCGAATAATCATAAACAACAGGATCGCAACGGATGCGATTAGACCTGCTTCTACCGTTTTTGTGAGAGATTTCATGCCAAGCGTAGCGCCTACGCTCTGTGAGTATTTCTCTACCAATTTCAACGGCAAGGCACCGAGATTAATCGTATCCCGGATCTGCTTCGCTTCATCCAGCGAATAGCTTCCTGTAATTTGTGCGCTGCCGTCCGTCAGCACGCCTTGTACCGTTGGAGCTGATAACAGCTGGTCATCCATGAAGATAGCCAGCTCTTGACCGAGAAGACGCTTCGTAATTTCAGCAAACTTCCCTTTGTCCTTCACTTTAATATCTATCATAGGCCGACGAAGTTCATCGTACGCCACAGAAGCCCCATTCTCGACAAAATCATCGCCGCGGAGCTCGATTTTACAAAACTCCTCGCCTTCTTTACAGCCGTCATTGCTTCGGAAAGTGAGGTTCGCGGGTTCTTTCATCGTTTTGCGAACTTCGGCCTCATCCGTTACGCCTGCTACTTTCAAGCGAATCCGGTTCGTTCCTTCCGGTGTAACTTCAGGTTCTGATGTTCCCATCGCATCCGCCCGCTTCTGCAAGCTCTTTGCGGTTTCCTGAAGTGCATCTTTCGTCACTTGCTGTCCTTCCATTATAGGTGAGGCTTCATAAAGGATTTCAAATCCACCCTTAAGATCCAAACCTAGACGAACGTCTTTCAGCAAGCCTGGAGTTGTAACGGCCATTAAAATAGTGATCACGAGCACGGTTCCTACGAAACTGATAATTCTTTTCATGCCGTCCCTTGTTCCCCCTTTTTACTCAATATTCCTATTATAGCGATGTCATAAAATCCAGTCAATTTATCAAAATTTGTCGGTCTTATGAAAAATCTCTTCTTCCGCAAGGCAAAAGGGACCTCTTCGATTATTCGAAAGAAGATCCCTTATATGCTGATATTGTCATATAGTTCATCAGAGCCATTGCCTTCAGTGATAGAACGTCATTGACCAGTTTGTGGAGAGAGGGGATGCCTTCCTTCTCATACTTGCTGCTGACACAGTTCCAAATATCGTCACTTGTTACATGTTCGTACCCGATTAATTTCATCTCCTCCACTTTGCTCAAGCATACCAATTCGATGGTGTTCATCAATTCTTCTTCACTCATTTGCTCGAGTTCCATGCTTGCGGCCTCCTCTACTTGACTCCCTGTTGTACTAAAGAAACATTCGACATTCTGCTTCTCTTTCCTTCTATTCCTAACACGTCCACAAAAAAAAGTAAAGTCATCAGATGGGACAGGTAGGGCATATCCATAAGAGAAGCCATATCATGTTCAAGCATATTCAGTCTTAACCAGGGAGTGGGATGGAGAGTGAACAAGCAATCATTTATCAAAGGAACGCTGATCTTACTTGCAGCCGGCATATTAAACCGCCTACTCGGTTTTATTCCGCGAATCGCCCTGCCTCGGATTATCGGCCCGGAGGGTGTTGGAATTTACCAACTGGGATACCCGTTTTTTATCGTGCTTGTGACCATCATTACCGGAGGAATTCCGCTTGCTATCGCCAAAATGGTTGCAGAAGCAGAGGGAGCCGGTAAACCAGATGCATCCAAGAAAATATTGCAGGTCAGCCTGTTACTTACAGTAACGGCAGGAGCCCTCTTTACAGGATTTAGCCTATGGCTCGCCCCCTGGGTAACCAAGGTCTTGCTGCCGGACGAGCGTGTCTACCAAACCTTTATCAGCATGACGCCCATGATCATCATTATTGCCGTTTCTTCTGTCTACCGGGGATATTTTCAAGGGAAACAAAATATGATTCCTTCTGCCAGTTCTTCCGTTATCGAGACAATCGTCCGAATCGTATGTATGCTCTGGTTCGCACATCTTTTAATGCCTAAAGGAATCGCTTACGGAGCAGCAGGAGCGATGCTTGGGACGGCCGTAGGAGAATTGATTGGCATGATTACACTCTTGCTGCAATATACGGGTGAAGGAAATAAAGGAGGCAAGCTGACACCTATACAACAACCCTTGAAGTCGGACAAATCCAAAGAAGAACCAACCACCTCGAACAACAGTATTCTGAAACGCTTATTCGGCATTGCCTTGCCTGTAACCGGGGGCAGGATGGTAGGTTCCTTCTCCTATCTGCTGGAGACCATTCTGACCAATCGAAGCTTGGCCCTTGCAGGTATAGCAACATCTGTGGCCACCGCCCAGTACGGGGCGCTGCAGGGCATGATTATCCCTCTCCTGCTCCTGCCCGGAGCATTGACGGTTTCGCTGGCCATTTCTCTTGTACCTTCGCTCTCGGAAGCAGCCGCACGCAATGACAGGACCACCATTCACAAAAGAATGAACCAATCCCTTCGGCTTGCCCTTGTTTCCGGTGCTCCGTTTGCCATTATTATGTTTGTGTTGGCCGAGCCGCTTTGTTTGCTGCTCTACGATAATGCAGAAATTAGCAGTATGCTCAAAATTATGGCACCCTTTGCCCTGTTTCTATACGTTCAGTCACCGCTTCAAGCTGCTCTGCAAGCACTCGACCGCCCTGGCCGGGCTTTATTGAATACGCTATTCGGAGCCATCATCAAAATGAGTCTCATCGTTTATCTGGCATCAAATCCTGCCTTTGGCATAAAAGGAGCTGTTATCGCTATCATCGTTAACAGCATTACGGTGACATTGCTGCATGGGTTCAGCTTGTCCAAACTCATCGGCTTCCGCTTCCGTCTGTTAGATTATGTCAAAATCGCCGCGGTAATGATCATTATGGGAGCTTTTGTCCTATACGGATACAACCATTTTCCATTCTCGTCCACGCCGTGGCTGCAATTTTGGATTTCCATCACAGTTGGCATCCTGATCTATTTCATCATGATTTTCATGACAAAGCTCGTAACGCCCCGGGATTTGGAGCGTGTTCCTGTTGTCGGCTCCTGGTTCAATCGATTTAACCGCCATTAGTCTCTGTCTTTACGGTCAATGTAAATACGCCCTTTGTGGTCGATCGAACATAAGAAGATATCTTTAAAATCCTTGGCCCCAGAAATCTGAATCTCGTTTTTAAGCCAGAAACGGGTTTTCTCAATGAGTTGAAGATTCTCATCCTGTACCTTTCCATCCAAAATAAGCGGAATGGGCAGTCCTTCGTACGTAATTTTATCGTAAGGTATATTAACGACCGTTGAATTTCCTGCTTCAGATTTAGATTGATATGAACCACCCGAAGAATGTTTAGAGCTTGGAGCAGTGGAAGAGCTTGAAGAACTAGTCGAATGCTCGGAATCATTGTCTGCTTCTTTTGGAATCACGGTGAGCTGGCCGGATGTTTCGAGAATTGCAAATTCCACGTCTGCCAAACTGTCGATGTCTTTACCCCGAAGCTGCTGCATCAGATCATCCAGATTGTATCGAAGCTTCGCCATTTCTTTGCGATGCAGCTTGCCCCGGGACACCAATACACTTGGCTTTCCGTCCGCAAACAGCCGAATAGTTCGATTTTTCAGACCGATGTAAGCAAGTCCTACCTGAATGGCAACCAGAATAGCGATAGGAGCAAGTCCCTCTAAAATCGGTTTTTTCACATCCTCAAGGACAAATACGGCGATCTCCGCAATCATGATGGATATAACTAAATCGAAGACGGACAGCTTCCCGATTTCCCGCTTGCCCATGATTCTCATGGTAACAAAGATGACCACATACATCAGAATGGTCCGCAAAATCAGAATAGTCATATGAGACAAAAACAATCCCTCCCTAGCTTACCTGACATTCTCATGTACAGCTATTCTGGCCCGCTGCTCCTCTTCCCATTCGATTACATTTGATTAATTAATGGTAATCCTGCAAAGTTCGCAGCAAAATGTTCCGTTTGTACTATATGCACAGGCTTGGCCATACAATTTAATAATCAAGATTCGTTAAGGAGGATGATTTATGGAACCGATCCGACAAGCATTCACTTTCAGGATCACCAATCCAATTCTTTCAGGACTTTTGTATTCTTTCTTTTGGATGTTTCTTGGCGCTTTAGCGTTGTCCCTGCTTTTATGGGGCAGCGGGCTGGCAGAGGATGATTTATCGTTCTACACGTTTCTAGTACATGCTGTCTCAGCCTTTTTCGGTGGCTGTGTAAGCGGGAAACGCGCCGGAAACAAGGGCTGGTATTACGGCTGCCTCACCGGCCTGATATATGGCATTACGCTGCTCGTCATTGGCTTTCTTGCCCTGGACAGCTCCTTGGCTCTTGGAGATATGACTCTGATTGCTACGGTTTTCGGAGCTGGGTCCATCGGGGGAATGTTCGGGGTTAACTTAAAAAAATAATTCTTAGGGAAATGATCCCCCTCTTGCTAAAACACAAAGGCTGACTCCCTTTAGGGAATCAGCCTTTGTGTTCGCGATTACATTCCATATGTAGGTGAAACGTAATTATGCATCCGCATTTACGCTATGGCTTATAGAGTTACGGTCGAATGTCAACTTCGTTACGTCATTCACTTTCAAAACCACGATGTCGTCAGTAATCTCTACGATCGTGCCGTGAAGACCTCCAATCGTAACTACTTTGTCGCCCTTTGCCAAGGCGCTAAGCATCGCGTTTCTGGTCTTCTGCTTCTTCTGCTGTGGACGGATAAGCAGAAAATAAAAGATGACAAACATCAGAACGAAAGGCAGAATCAATCCCAAAATGCCGCCTCCGCCTGGATTTGCGCCAGCTGCTAAATCAAATGAAGTTCCAAACATATCTTTCCCCCCTTTCACAATCTAATCATGATGATTATAACCTTGTTTTAAAACCCTTTTTTATTATCATGAAGGCCGTACTTATCAAAAAACTCATCGCGGAAATCAAGCAGACGGTCTTCCATAATACTTTGGCGCACATTCCGCATCAAATTCAACAAGAAATGAAGATTATGGTACGTTGTTAATCTTAGGCCAAACGTTTCGTCACTCTTGATCAAATGGCGCAGGTAAGCGCGTGAGTAGTTACGGCAAGTATAGCAGTCACATTCCGGATCCAGCGGTCCGTAATCCCTGGCATATTGAGCATTTCGAACGACAAGACGGCCTTGACTTGTCATCGTCGTCCCGTTGCGGGCAATCCGCGTCGGAAGCACGCAATCGAACATATCCACACCACGAATCGAGCCTTCAATCAACGCATCGGGTGATCCGACTCCCATCAAATAGCGCGGTTTGTTGTTCGGCAGCAGGGGCACGGTGTAATCCAGCACTTCATACATAAGCTGCTTCGATTCTCCCACACTAAGTCCACCAATAGCATAACCCGGGAAATCCATGGAAGTCAAATCACGAGCGCTCTGACGGCGTAAATCTTCATGCATGCCGCCCTGGACGATGGCGAACAAAGCTTGATCTTCCGGTCTGGCGTGACTCTTAAGGCAGCGTTCAGCCCAGCGAGAGGTCCGCTCAGTGGATTGTTTGACATATTCATACTCCGCCGGATAAGGCGGACATTCATCAAAGGCCATCATAATATCGGATCCGAGCGCGTTTTGAATTTCCATCGCAACTTCAGGAGAAATAAACAGTTTATCGCCGTTCAGATGGGAACGAAAATGTACGCCTTCCTCCGATATTTTTCTCATTTCTGCCAAACTGAATACCTGGAAGCCACCGCTATCGGTTAAGATCGGACGGTCCCAGTTCATGAATTTGTGCAGTCCGCCCGCTTCCTTGACGATGTCATGTCCCGGACGAAGGAATAGATGATACGTGTTGCTCAATATAATTTGGGCATCCATCGATTTAAGCTCTTCCGGGCTCATGGTTTTTACGGTGGCCAATGTTCCTACAGGCATAAATGTCGGCGTTTCGATCACGCCATGCGGTGTATGCACTCTACCGAGCCTGGCACCCGATTGTTTGCATGTTTTAATATGTTCATAAGTAACAGCTGCTGCCATTGTGATATCCAACCTCCGAGGTTTAATAGATAAACATCGCGTCGCCAAAGCTGAAGAACCGGTACTCCTTCTCAACAGCTTCCGCGTACGCCTTCATAATGTGTTCACGTCCAGCCAGCGCACTGACTAGCATAACCAGCGTGGACTTCGGTAAATGGAAATTCGTAATCAGTGCATCTACCACGGTAAACTTATATCCGGGATATATAAAGATGCTTGTCCAACCGCTACTCTCGCACAGAGGCTCGCCATTTCGCTCCGACCCAACCGTCTCCAGCGTTCTGCAGGAAGTAGTTCCTACGGCGATCACCCGCCCCCCGCGCCGCTTGGTTTCATTCAGCAGCTCTGCCGTCTCTTGAGATATAGAATAATACTCTTCATGCATGACGTGGTCCTCAACCTGGTCCACGGACATCGGGCGGAAAGTTCCCAGTCCCACATGCAGGGTTATGAAGGCAATGTCTACTCCCTTGGCACGGATCTGTTCCAGGAGAGTCTCCGTAAAGTGAAGACCTGCCGTCGGTGCTGCTGCCGACCCTTCATGCTTCGCATACACGGTCTGATAGCGATCGCGATCATCCAGCTTTTCCTTAATGTATGGAGGAAGGGGCATTTGACCGAGCTCATCCAGGATTTCTTGAAAAATCCCTTTATACGAAAAGGATAAGGTCCGTGCTCCCATTTCTCCTTCTTCCTCAATGACAGCTTTTAACTTCCCGTCTCCAAAGGAAATCACATTTCCTTTTTTTAATTTCTTGCCGGGCTTTACGAGTGCTTCCCAGCGATCCTGTCCCATACTTTTCAGCAACAGAACCTCTGCCTTGGCACCGGTATCTTCCTTCTCACCGAATAATCGGGCTGGTATAACTTTCGTATCGTTCAATACGAGCGTATCTCCCGGATTCAAGCAGTCTATAATATCTGCAAACGTCTGATGTCTTAGATGTCCGTTCTCTTTGTTAAGCGTGAGAAGTCTTGAGGAACTTCGATCCAGCAGTGGCGTCTGCGCAATTAATTGTTCAGGTAATTCAAAATCATACAAATCCACATTCATATCGGTCAGTCCTTCGTTATAATCGTGTCGCGGTAATAGTGTTGGAGTATTTGTTTGTAATCATACCCTTCGTCTGCCATCCCTTTGGCACCCCATTGTGACATGCCCAGTCCATGGCCGAAACCTCTGCCGGTAAATTTAAAACCGGATGAGTTTTCAACAACACGGGCTTTCCCCGTTCCATTCATCACAACGGTACCAGAACCTTTAACGCTCCCATTCCCGCTCCCTGAGATGACGGATACCGTTTGTCCGCTTGTAACCGTTGATACCGTACCATTCGCGCTCAATACAGTATAACTTCCGGTCGATTCAATATCAAACAATGTGCTCGGAAGACCGTTAAAAGCAGAACGGAACATATCGGGATATTTGACGTCAAGCCCTTGGCCGTTGGCTTTAACGGTTAGAACACGTCCAGACGGACCACGCTCCGTAACATCCAGCGTAGTTATGGAAGCGGGCAGGCTATTCGTGGTTTTCCCTTTGAGGGATGCCAGCAACTGCTCTGAAGTATAGGGCCCGCGAACCCAGTCATAGCTGTTGGATTCCGCCACTTTCTCAAGGACAACAGCCGTATCTCCGGGATTCATCTTGCCCACAGGCTCAACATTCGATTGGATCAGCGGCAGTGGGCGTACGTTGGTATCCTTGGCGGTTACCGTCATATAAGGAAGCCCAGCCGAAGTTTTGTTGCCGGTTTCCTTCACATTGTCCTCACGCACATAACCTGTATTGCCATTCGACAGAAGCACATGATACCAGGATTTAAGCGCTGCCTGAGATGAAGAATCTCCAGGGCTCTCCACCGCCGCAAACAGATCATTGCGGTTACCCCACACCTCTGTGGATTCCGCCGTCATCCCGCCGCTGTTGGACGCGAACACGGTTTCCACGATTTGGCCATTTTTCATGACCACTTCGCCCTCGGTTGCATCCACTGCTTGAATTATGCTCGGATACTCATAGGCTGTCCCATAGTATGCCTGACTTAGAGTGGTATCTACAACATGAGCTACTTCGAACTTATTACCTTGGAACAATGCATAACTGCGTGCTGCTACGGCCTGAGCCTTCAAAGCTTCGGCTCCCCATGATGCTGACATCTCCGCTCCGACGACAGAGTAAAGATACTCCTGAAACGGCAGTTCATTGACAAGATACAGTTGACCATTTTTCTGTCCGATTTCAAGAACACCCCGATAGGTTCGATCCGAACGTTCCTTAACATTCGTTGCGGCACCATTTCTCCCCTCAATCCGCAGGATGGATTGATCACCTGACAGCATATAATGCGCTGCACTCTGAGGATTGGCCAGGTTCAAACTTACATCGTTTCTTAGAATTAAACCTGGTGTATTCGCACTCAATTCAACCAGAGCACCGGATACCTGGGCAGCTTCGCTCTTGAGGGCAGCCAAATCAGCCGTGTTCGCTGCTTCACCTACCCACACTTCATAAGCGTTAGTCCCTCCATTCGGCACTATGACAGTGAATGCATCCAAGCCAGCATCTGCATACGGCTTCCGCACGGTTTCTGCCTCAACCTCTGATCCGTACGATCCGGCTGACAGATGAAGTCCTCCTTTTACAGAAGGAGTCTGACCATTCAGATAAGCAGATGCCGTTTTTGCTGCTCTGGCAGCCGCATCCCTAGCCGCTTTCTCAGATCCATACATACCGACATAAAGTTTATACACCTTGCCATCCGCAAACAGTATCGGCTTGTCACTCGTCGCTTGCAGTTTATTGGCGGCATCGGAAGCTGTTTTCCAATCTGTGGTTTCTAGTACCTTGACACGGTATGAATCCACACTCATGCGGGCCTGCTGGTTTGCAGGGATGCTCACAAGTGATTGCTGCGCACTCGGGGCAGATATCGACACTGCCAGCTCCTCCGCGGATTTGAGCGTAACTGCATTGGTTGTCGATTTATACTGGCTGCCCAGGTCCAAAAACATCGCAACTCGAATGCTATCTAATGCAGGAGCAGCCGCATGCACGGCCGGCGCACTCCATAAGCTTCCAGCAATCGCCAATGACAGAAGCCCCTTGGTGGTCCAGCAGAATAATGATTTTGTCCAGTTTCTGTCCATTTTACGTCGTTCCTCCTACGGGGTTAAAGTATGAATGAGTAATAATGACGAACTATCGACGATCCTCCGGAAAAGGAATGCCCAGATGTTGATAGGCTGTTGGCGTTACAACCCGTCCCCTCGGTGTGCGTTGCAAGAAACCGATCTGCAAGAGATAGGGTTCATAAACATCTTCAATCGTCTGACTTTCTTCTCCAATGGTTGCCGCTATCGTATCAAGTCCCACAGGACCTCCCCGGAAGCTGCTGATCATGGCATTCAGCATTTTGTGATCAATAAAATCCAGACCCATCGGATCGATTTGCAGCATCTTCAGCGCTTCCTGAGCGATGCTAGGCGTGATCATGCCGTCGCCTCGAACCTGGGCATAATCGCGCACCCGTTTTAAGAGACGGTTGGCAATCCGGGGAGTCCCCCGTGATCTCAGAGCAATCTCTTCTGCAGCCTCTCCCAAAACTTCAATCCCCAACAGATCGGCATTGCGTGACACAATGTAACTCAGCTCGTCCACCGTATAGAATTCCAGACGGCTTACCACACCAAAACGGTCCCTAAGCGGCGCTGAGAGCAAACCAGCACGTGTAGTGGCTCCGATTAAAGTAAACGGAGGCAGATCCAGACGAACTGAGCGTGCACTCGGCCCTTTTCCGATCATGATATCCAGCGCAAAATCCTCCATGGCCGGGTACATTACTTCCTCAACCGTTCGATGCAGCCGATGGATCTCGTCTATAAACAGGACATCTCCTTCCTGCAAATTAGTCAGAAGCGCGGCTAAATCTCCCGGACGTTCGATAGCCGGACCAGACGTTGTCCTCAAATTAACGCCAAGCTCATTGGCGATAATATTAGCCAGCGTCGTTTTGCCTAGTCCCGGAGGACCGTACAGCAGCACGTGATCGAGCGCCTCATTACGCATTTTTGCCGCTTCAATGTATACCTTGAGATTTTCCTTAACTTGATTCTGTCCTATATATTCAGCTAAATAACGTGGACGCAGGCTAAGCTCGACCGCTTGTTCATCCATCATCAGGTTAGCAGAAATAATTCGATCGTCCATCTATAAATCTCCTCTCTGCAGCGTTCCTCTAGCCGACAAACAGCTGCTGCAGTGCCCGTTTCATCAGTACATCGACAGATTCACCGCTTGCCGTCGAATTCTTAATCTTCAACCACACCTTATCCAGTTCACTGTCCGTATAACCGAGTGCCTTCAATCCCTCACGTGCCTCGGACCACGCCGAACCGCCATCCTCCGCTTCAGGTTCTTGGACAGCAAAAAGCCCTGTCATCATCGCTGCATCGCCGAATCCCTCCAGCTTATCCTTAAGGTCCAGGATCATCCGCTGCGCTGTCTTTTTACCGATGCCCGGAAGTTTGATTAAGAAGGATACATTCTCCTGATATATTGCGGAAACCACATGTTCCGGTGATCCTCCGCCCAATATGCCTAAAGCTACTCGCGGACCGATGCCCGAAACTTCAATCAGTTTACGAAACAATTTCTGCTCTTCCCGCGTTGGAAATCCAAACAGCAGGATAGCATCCTCACGAACATGATGATGGGTAAACACCGTAATGGTTCCCTCGGTTTTGGCAAAGGCATACGGATTCGGGCAGAACACCCGATATCCTACCCCTTGAACATCCAGTACAATATATTCACTCTCTAAGTGGACAACCTGTCCCCGTAAAAAATCGATCATTTTCGCAATACCTCATTTAACTTGGAATTAAGTGTATAGGAATGTGCGTGGCAGATTGCCACGGCCAGTGCATCCGCCACGTCGTCAGGTTTGGGAATGCTCTGCAGCTTCAGGAACATCCTGACCATTTCCTGTACCTGCTTCTTCTCCGCCTTGCCGTAACCAACAATGGCTTGCTTGACCTGCATAGGCGTGTACTCCGCAATAGGAAGCCCCTGCTGGACTGCCGCAAGGATAAGAACTCCTCTCGCCTGAGAAACGGACATTGCCGTGGTCACGTTACGATTAAAGAATAATTTCTCGAAAGCAACGGCATCAGGTTTATACTTATCAATAAGCTGCCTCATGCCTTCATACACATGATGAAGCCTCTCTTCATCGGGCGTATGAGCTTCCGTCTGAACACAGCCATACTGCACCGGTGTGACTTTACTTCCAACCTTATCTATAAACCCGAATCCGATGATCGCGATGCCCGGGTCGATTCCTAAAATGCGCAAACCAATCTCTCCTCTGATGAAGCGAACATATGTATCATTCTCTCATTATAACAAAAGATCGACCTCAATTGAGGAAAAACTTTGATCCTTTGCGGACAGTCGAATATCCCTTACCTTGAACCACCCTAAATAACTTATTCGAGCACAAAAAAACTGCCCGGATAATTCCGGGCAGCTCTGCATCTGTTTCCTACGAATTTTATGGAGTTGGTTTCATGACATTTTCAGCCATATCTCGTGCATAGTCACTAAAAGTCGATAAAACACTATTAAATTCGTCCATATCCTGGACTCGAATACCTTCCTCTAGCTGTTTGAGTACATCCTCTGGCAATGAGGACTCCATCGAACCGACATCCAGCTGGAAAAATGTCTTCATCACTTTCTCTTCTTCCGGCGGGCCATCAAATAGGGTTAGGTTACCGTTGGCATCCATGCTGATATAGGCTTGTCTCTTACAAGTCGGCGAAAGATCGACAACATTTTGCTCTAGCCAGACCTCGCCTTTTTTATCCAAGCGACCCTGCCATAAAGGATTTTTATTCATCAGTTCATAAATACCATCCGCCGTAAGCTTACCTAAATCTTGCTCTTCTACCCCACATACGTATGTGATCCGGACATGAACATGTTTCTTTCCTCTTGAGGCATTCAGCTTCTGCATGAATGCTCTTTGATCCTGCATTCGCTCTTTTTGTTTATGATCCTCGATTTGCAAATAATGCATCGTTTCTAAAGCCAAAGGTGTTTCATCGGATGCGGCTGTCAGCAGCTTCTTCGTCTGCTCTTTAATATTCTGAACGGACCACAACAAGGCGCACACAATCAGTACGATAGAACAAGACCAAATCGCACGTCTCCAGCGTCTCCAACGTTTTCTGAACAGTCTCTTGAAGAATTGAAAAACACTCAAGGCAATCCCCTTCTATTCAATGTTTTTCATATTGTGACCGAGACACTGCCAAATTATTCAGCCGTTCGATTTTGAAGGATGACATCTGTCTAAGATTTAACCAACAAAAAAGACTGCTCTCAAATGAATGAAAGCAGTCTTTCGTGAATCGGGATGACACGATTTGAACATGCGACCCCCTGGTCCCAAACCAGGTGCTCTACCAAGCTGAGCTACATCCCGTTAATAAATGCCGGTGAAGGGACTCGAACCCCCACGGTTTCCCTCACGATTTTGAGTCGCGCGCGTCTGCCAATTCCGCCACACCGGCACAGTCAAATCACATATATAGGCAAGTATACATTTTTAAAAAATGGCACGCCCTGAGAGATTCGAACTCCCGGCCTTTTGATTCGTAGTCAAACGCTCTATCCAGCTGAGCTAAGGGCGCATAATGGAGCGGACGACGGGAATCGAACCCGCGACCCTCGCCTTGGCAAGGCGATGCTCTACCGCTGAGCCACGTCCGCAAAATAATGCATATACCGTTTTTGAATTCTATTGGTAAAGATGGTGAGCCATGAAGGACTCGAACCTTCGACACCCTGATTAAAAGTCAGGTGCTCTACCAACTGAGCTAATGGCTCTTACTAAGTAATAAGAATAGTAGAACTCACGGGATACTCTCTCTTCGTTCGAGACTGCGAAGTCTATCCTAACGAAGACAATGCTTCGACGAACCCAATATGGGTTCTCATCCCTGAAGCTTGTAAAAATGGCGGAACTGACGGGATTCGAACCCGCGATCTCCTGCGTGACAGGCAGGCATGTTAGGCCTCTACACCACAGTTCCATGAGGCATTATCGCCTGAGCGATAGTAATTGGTTGCGGGGGCAGGATTTGAACCTACGACCTTCGGGTTATGAGCCCGACGAGCTACCGAACTGCTCCACCCCGCGTCATTAAAAGGTGTGTATATGGTGGAGGCTGAGGGGATCGAACCCCCGACCCTCTGCTTGTAAGGCAGATGCTCTCCCAGCTGAGCTAAGCCTCCATATCTGGGTTAAAGATAAAGTAAGTGGTGACCCGTAGGGGATACTCTCACTTCGTTCGAGACTGCGAAGTCTAAGCTTACGAAGTTGATGCTCCGACGAACCGTGGTGGTTCTCCTCCCCTGAAGCATTTAAAGTAAGTGGTGACCCGTAGGGGATTCGAACCCCTGTTACCTCCGTGAAAGGGAGGTGTCTTAACCCCTTGACCAACGGGCCGTATATAAAGTCCTTGCTGGCGGAGAGAGAGGGATTCGAACCCTCGAGACGCTTTTGGCGCCTACACGATTTCCAATCGTGCTCCTTCGGCCAACTCGGACACCTCTCCATAAGTGGCTCCCCGAACAGGACTCGAACCTGTGACAACTCGATTAACAGTCGAGTGCTCTACCAACTGAGCTATCAGGGAATATGTATCCGCTTGGCGACGTCCTACTCTCCCGGGACCCTGCGGTCCAAGTACCATCGGCGCTGGAAGGCTTAACGGTCGTGTTCGGGATGGGTACGCGTGGAACCCTTCCGCTATCGCCACCAAACGTATATTCAGGATCCGGCATAATGCCGTGACCATCCTCCTTGCAAGTACAGCTTGTACACTTACAATTCAGTTTTGATCACCTGAAAACTAGATACGAAACGTATTTGCGTTAAATTAGAATCCGTAGCATTCACCCGAAGTGGTATCGGGGTCCCCGAAAAGTAATCGGTGTTAGCTTCAAAGCTTCACTTCACTTTTTGGGGTGTTTTTTAGGATAAGCCCTCGACCGATTAGTATTGGTCAGCTCCATGCATTGCTGCACTTCCACCTCCAACCTATCTACC
>NZ_LIUT01000001.1:576447-704850 GCF_001277345.1 Paenibacillus solani | reverse complement strand
CTCTATTTCAACGTCCCGCCTAAGCGGTCCGTTTTACTCACTCGTTGTTCAGTTTTCAAAGATCAACTTCTTCGTTGCCGGCGAATCTCGTTCGCATCAGCAACTCTTATAATATATCATGTTTGTTTCGATAATGCAAGAGGTTTTTTTAGAAGGTTTTTTGTGTTTCATTTTCTCTCTAACTCGGCCTCTTTCCTGCCGCAATGTTGCTTTCGCGACCGGATTTATAATGTACCATATATTTTGAGTTGTTAGCAATACATAAATTATTCCAATTGATGTTGCTCTATCATTTAGCAATTTACTTGCTATTTAATATAGAGGCTATTATAACATACAAAAACAAAAGGGGACTGGAGCAGCTCCCCTTTTGTTTTTGCAATGGCCAGACGATCGACTTATTGTTTATGCCTTAATCCAAGGGTTGTGATGCTTTCTTTTTGATGTAGAGGATTGCTGCTTACGTGGCTTC
This sequence comes from Paenibacillus solani, assembly GCF_001277345.1. GTDB lineage: Bacteria > Bacillota > Bacilli > Paenibacillales > Paenibacillaceae > Paenibacillus_AQ > Paenibacillus_AQ solani. The sequence continues at coordinate 704,378 of NZ_LIUT01000001.1, read as the reverse complement.
TTGACTGCTGTTCTTATTTTATTTGCTTCTTGGCGATGTACTTTAGCTTTCGCTTTAGGAGTCTCCTCGACATCAGCGTCTCCGCTGGAAACGGAATCGTCCTCAACATCGCTGCTGATATTCAAATTGGTTTGCTGCGTATCAAAGGAAGCCAAAGAGTTAAGTGATGAGTCAAACTGTTCATCATTTTGTTGCCGGTCATTCCAGTTCGGTTCGTATGGATTTACAAACTGTGGGTATCCACCTTGTGTCTCCATGAAGCCAGAAGGCGGGTTGTGCATGTTTTCATTGTAATCCATTCCGCCCTGCCATGGTTGATAGGGCGCTGCCATACCAGGGTCATATGAATGATGCCCGTATTGTGGATACCCTTGAGGGGGCATATTATAGTACGGACTTACTTCTCCTCCATGACAGCCACAAGGAGATGGCACAAAACCATATGTCATTGCTTGATGATGCTGCTCAGGATATGGATGGTAGTCGGAAGCCATATTACCGGTATATGATTGTGTGACAGAAAATTGGGTATATTCCAGACTTATAGGCTGTTCAGAAATACCCGGGTATGCTGAAGCTGGATTTCCCCAACCTTCACTATAGGTGGCTGGCATCGCTTCCTGGTGTATATGATGATACGGATGAACCGCTTTACCAGGATGAGATTCATGACAGCCGCACGGACCTTCAGGATAACCAAACGACGGCATCGCAAAGGCAGGCCCCATTTTATTAGGAAACTCAGGGCATGGATGCGGCATCATATGGATTGGCAATTCCATAAATGGCGGGCATGGTTCAGCAATAGGATGGATTGGATGGGGTAATGGCATGGTCTTAACAGGAAACGTATATTCCGGCTCGACAGGTTTATAAGGTGGTTTGAATTCGGGTTTGAATTCGGGCAAGATGACAGGCTTTTTAAATTCCGGCATAACGTCTGGTAACTTAATCTCTGGCATAATCTCGGGTTTCTTGATTTCTGGCATGATCTCTGGTTTCTTGGTCTCCGGCATAATGATCGGCTTTTTAATTTCAGGCAATATTTCCGGTTTAAACTCGGGCTCGAACTTTTTAGGTTCCTCCGGAAACGGTGAAATCTCAGGGAGCTTTGGCAAAATCGGCGGCTCTGGCTCCTTAACCTCAGGAATAACAACAGGTGGTTGCTCGATCGGCGCTGTCTCTTCCTTCTTAACCCCGGTGTAATCCTTGCTTCCAGGTTTCTTCTTGCCCGGAGCTAAGCCGCTGCTGCCACTCATTGAATCCCCGTCCATGTCTGATTCCATATGTGTACCAGATGAAGGAATGTTTACGACCTCTCCCACCAGCAGTGCATTCGGATTTTTAAGCTGTGGGTTGGCATCAATGATTTCCTTCAAAGTTACTCCCCATGCTTTCGATAACTTCCAGAGAGAATCTCCTTGCTTCACCGAATGCTTATGGATAATGGGCTGGCCTCCGCCAGGAACCAGAACAGGCTCTGTTGGTACCTTGATTTTGGCACCGACATCAAGCTGATTCGGATCCACCAGCTGAGGATTTGCATCGATGAGCTTTGTCAATGGAACGTTGTATTTCTTGGACAGCTCATATAGGGTTTCGCCTTCCTTGACGATGTGTATCTTCACGCCGCTAAAACCTCCTACACTCTTCTAGGCATCATGTTATTCGCCTGCTTTCGTTACTACATCCTATGCACGGAATAGGCGATTGACATCCCTCTGGGCAAAAAAAAACCTTTCATGTCGATGAAAGGTTTGGTAAAGCCCATTATTTAGCTGTCCTGTGCCATCAAGATTCCCATACTTTATAACCGTCTTGATCTACAATTTTCCGGAATTCTTCAAGCAATTGAAGTGTAACTGGCCCAGCCTGCCCTTTTCCGATAATGCGACCATCAATTTCACGAGCGGCAATAACTTCGGCAGCAGTCCCCGTAAAAAAGACTTCGTCCGCAATATATACATCATGCATGCTAAAAGGCTCTTCCTTCAGTTTAATGCCAAGTTTGTCGCATAAATCAATAATGGCTTGACGTGTAATGCCTTCAAGTGCACCAAGATAGCATGGAGGCGTGGTGACCACACCATTTTTTACGATAAAAATGTTGTCCCCCGAGCCTTCCGTCACATAGCCTTGTGCGTTCATCATGATCGCTTCATCCGCTCCCGCAAAGTTGGATTGGATTTTCACAAGGATATTGTTCAAGTAGTTCAAGGATTTGATTTTCGGATTAAGCGCATCCGGTATATTACGACGCTGAGCTACGGATACGGCCTTTAATCCATTTAAATACGCCTCTTCAGAATAAATCGCCAACTGTTCCACGATGATCAATACGGTTGGTTTAGGACAACGCCGCGGATCCAGTCCCAAGTTACCGGCACCACGGGATACTACAATACGGATGTATCCGTTTCGCATATCGTTGCGTCGAATGGTTTCGGCCATAGCCTCCAGCAGCTCTTCGTAAGCCAGAGGAATAACTAAATCGATGGACTTGGCGGAGTCGTAAAGCCGGTCCAAGTGTTCCTTGCACTTAAAGATATTGCCGTTATATATCCGAATACCTTCGAATATGCCGTCCCCATACAGAAATCCATGATCAAACACGGATACTTTAGCATTCTCTTTTGTGACCAATTCTCCATCAAGATAGATCCATTGCTCTGACATTTACTTAACCTCCAATTTCTCGCTTTCGTATGCATAACCGGGATAAGAACCCAGCACACGAACCAAACATCCCAGCGCTTCGATCTCACCCATAGCGGCGACCAATAAAACAGAATCCGCGGCAGCCAGCACATCAATATAAAAATAGTAGTTACCGAGCTTCTTCTTCGTCGGACGGGATTCGATTCGTGACAGGTTCAGGCGCCGCCAAGCAAAAGCGGAAAGCACCTGATGCAGCGCCCCCGGCACGTCCTCCGGCAGCGTCACTAGAATGCTGGTCTTAATCTGTTCCGGCGAACGATTAACTGAAATCGGCTCACGTCCGATCAGCACAAATCGGGTGTAATTGTTATCATGATCGGTAATACGCTCAGCAAGTACATTTAAGCCGTGAGTAGCCGCACCAAGTGAAGTCCCGATTGCCGCCCAACCCTGACCTGGATTCTCCTTGACGATTTTAACACCTTCGGAGGTGCTGCCCACTTGTTCTAACTCAGCCTGCGGCGCAGCCTTCGCAAGGAACTGACGGCACTGGGCTGTTGCAACCTGGTGAGACCAGATCTTTTTGATTTTACTGTAATCCATCGTTCCGTCACTTGAACGGAATTCGGCAGCATTCCCGATCAGGTTCTGAATAGAAGGGTAAACCCACTCCGCCTGCATCGGCAGATCCACTTCATTGACCAGCCAATCCATATGCAGACTGACTGAACCTTCGATGGTATTCTCAATCGGGATTACACTATAATCGCTTTTTCCTTCAACTGTAGACATAAATACATCAGAGATCAGTTTGTGGTGTACAAACTCCACTGGCTCACCGTTAAGAAGATAAAGTATCGCTTCATGAGATACCGATCCTGAGGGCAACAAGGCTATTTTTTTCATGCAGTAACTTCCCCTCTAATCATATCCAAAAAAGATCTGTTATTGATATCATCCAAGAGTTGGACACCTTCAGCCACCGGATTCAATGAGTAGCACGAAGACACGATTCCTTCCGCCTTCATTGTCTCCACCAGATACGCGCTCAATTCTTGTACCCGCGGTTCATCCCGGTCTACAAGCGCAATCATCGCCGGGCCCGCTCCACTAAGCGCGATGCCGAGTGCTCCGTGGTCAGGCGCTTCGTCCAAAATCTTGGACATCCCCGGCACAAGCGGCGCCCGGTATGGCTGATGAACCCGATCTTTCATTGCAGTTCGAATCAAGTCCAGTCTGCCTGCCGAAAGCGCGGCGGCCATTAAGGAGGACCGACTAATATTATATACAGCATCGGCTAAACTGACCTGGGCTGGCAGCGCTTCTCTTGCTTTGGATGTCGCCAGCTCAAAATGAGGGATGACCACAAGCGTTCCGAGATTAGCTGGAGGTTCAATGCGCATATAATCTGCATGGGTACCATCCCATACAGCTGTAATAATGCCGCCGAATAAAGAAGCCCCCACATTATCCGGATGCTTCTCAAGATTGGTCGCCATATCAAAAAGCTTGGAATCCGGCAGTGGCGAACCGATCAGAGCGTTGGCTGCCGCCAGCGCGCCAACAATCGCCGATGCACTGCTGCCAAGACCGCGGGTAAGCGGAATCTCGGAATACATGGAAATCTCGAGCTCCGGTACGGCTTGTCCCGCTTCTTCAAATACCATCTGGGCCACCTTATAAATCAGGTTGCTCTTATCCTTCGGCAGACCGCCCATCTCATCGCCATGAAGATGGAATACGGTTCTCTCCGATGCTTTCATCTCAATCCATGAATACAGAGACAATGCCATGCCGAGCGTATCGAATCCGGGTCCCAAATTAGCTGTACTGGCCGGAACCTTCACCCGAACACCTTGGGACAAACTCATACCTGGGCAGTCCCTTCAAGCTTGGCAATAGCGTCCATTACTGCTGATTCTGTATCAGATACAACAAGTGGTTCTGCATTCACGGTAGAAATGGCGATATTAGGGTCTTTCAGACCGTGTCCTGTCAATACACAAACCACGGATTCCCCACCTTTAAAATATCCTTCGCGCTTCATTTTATATACACCTGCAATCGAGGCAGCCGATCCTGGCTCGGCAAAAATTCCCTCACGGGAAGCAATTTTGCGGTAAGCAGCCAGAATTTCTTCATCTGTGACATAGTTAATCTGCCCACCGGATTCCTCTGCGGCGGCTACGGCTGTTTTCCAGCTCGCCGGGTTCCCGATACGGATAGCTGTTGCCACGGTTTCAGGATTCGGAATAGGCTCTCCCTTAACGATCGCCATTGCGCCTTCCGCCTCAAATCCAAGCATTTTAGGTAAAGAGGAAGCTTTGCCAGCTGCATGGTACTCTTTAAATCCTTTCCAGTAAGCAGAGATATTCCCCGCATTGCCGACCGGAATAGCCAGTACGTCCGGAGCTTTTCCAAGCTGGTCCACGACCTCAAATGCAGCCGTTTTCTGGCCTTCAATTCGATAAGGATTCACCGAGTTCACCAACGAAATCGGATGTTTGGCCGTAATCTCACGAACGATTTCCAGCGCGCGGTCGAAGTTGCCTTCAATCGCAATAACCTTGGCGCCATAAATCATCGCTTGAGCAAGCTTGCCTAGGGCAATATTATTGTTCGGGATGATCACGATGCAATTAAGTCCACCGCGAGCAGCGTAAGCAGCTGCAGCTGCAGAAGTATTCCCTGTGGAGGCGCACATAATCGTACGGCTTCCTTCTTCCATTGCTTTTGCAACAGCCATTACCATACCACGGTCTTTAAAGGAACCTGTAGGATTAAGTCCTTCGAATTTAAAATGCAGATCAATCCCCAGCTCCTCCGACAGATTAACTGCTCTGATTAGAGGGGTATTTCCCTCTTTAAGAGTTAGAAGCGGGGTGTTCTCATTAACCGGCAGGTATTCTCTATAGGTTTGAATCAATCCTTCATATGGCATCTCTCATGTTCTCCTTTTCTAATCAAGAATTATAAATAATGTCATAATACAATCTGTTTTATGGAAACGGATCAAAACTCCTTATCCTTCAACACGGTAAACACTCTTAATCCGCCGAATAACTTCCATGCCCTCAAAATGATTCAGAACTTCATCCATACTGGCTTTGCTCGCATGGTGTGTGACGATGATAATTTCCGCATCCGGATTATGCTCATTCGGCTGTTGAACTACAGATTCCAAGCTGACTTGATATTGGGCAAACACCTGGGTAATCTGGGCAAGCACACCCGCTTTATCATCCACATGAAGCAGTATGAAGTTCTTGTACATGATTTGTTCATCTGTTTTGAGCTTCTTCGGCTTGTAGGGAACGATGGCTTTGAGGCCGTTAACGCCCAGCTTCATATTCTTGATGATGGCGACCAGATCAGCGACTACGGATGTAGCGGTTGGCATTTCTCCGGCGCCTGCTCCATAAAACATCGTTTCGCCGACAGCCTCTCCATATACGTAAACCGCGTTAAACACGCCATTTACGGATGCGATCGGATGTCCTTGGCGGACCATCGTAGGCTGTACGCTAATGCTAAATTCATCGTCATCGCGCTCAGCGATGCCAAGAAGCTTCATTTCATAGCCTAAGCGCTTAGCATAGGCAATGTCCTCTTTGGATACTTGCGAGATTCCCTTAACAGAAACATCCTGCAGCTCGACATTAGAGCGAAAGCCCAGCGTACCAAGTATCGCCATTTTGCGGGCCGCATCTAATCCTTCCACATCAGAGGTCGGATCAGCTTCTGCGTATCCCAGCTGTTGAGCTTCTGCCAATACATCCTCATAAGAGGCGCCTTCCTGACTCATTTTGGTAAGAATAAAGTTGGTCGTACCATTCACGATCCCCATGATTTTCATGATACGATCCGATGAGAATCCTTCAATGAGCGTCCGAATTATAGGAATGCCGCCAGCAACGCTAGCCTCATAGAATACATCACACTGTTTCTCTTGTGCCTTAGCCAATATTTCGGCACCATGCAGGGCCATCAGATCCTTATTGGCGGTGATGATATGCTTGCCGCGTTCAAGCGCCTCAAGAATGTAGGTTTTCGTCTGCTCAATCCCGCCCATCACTTCCACGATGACGTCAATCTCCGGGTCACGGATGACCGCCCATGGATCTTCCGTCAACTTGCTCTGATCAACATTAACACTACGATATTTCTCCAAATGCTTTACCGCGATACGCTCGATCGTAATCGGCGAACCAACCTGACTGCTCAAATCCTCTTGGTGCCCCTCTACGATGCGAACAACCCCAGTTCCCACGGTTCCTAATCCTAACAATCCTACTTTGACCGGTTTCATTAATATACTACCTCCTGTATCCTATCAAATGGATATCATTATCTGATTTTTATTTATTATCCTTGCCCTATCATCTGCACTTTTCGAACTCCGGTTATTCGCCTCAATCCATCGAGCAGATCATCCAGCTCCTCATTAAGCCGGGAGACTTCCACTGAGATCACAACATTTGCGATGCCTTGCAGCGGAATACTCTGATGGATGGTAAGCACATTACCGCCCTCGCCAGCCACTTGTCCGAGCACCTCGGACAGCATGCCGGAACGATGCTCCATATCGATAGAAATCGTTACGATTTCATCACGCTCAAGTTGATTGATGGGGTGTATACCATCTTTGTACTTATAAAAAGCACTGCGGCTAAGTCCGACCTGCTCAACGGCTTCATGGACCGTTCTCACGTCTCCCGATGCCAGCAACTTTTTCACTTGCATCGTTTTAACTACAGCTTCGGGAAGGATGTCTTCCCGAACCAGATAGTAGCGTTCCTTCACAAACGTCCTCTCCTCAAAGACTACTGTATTCGTATAGTGGACATTATACTGGATATATGAAGTGAGGGCAATACATAAATGTCCTGTTTTTTATCAAATCCAAATGGTCCCGTACAATCCTACTGTCTATACTATATCGCAATTCCCAACAGAACTCATCGTTATTAACTCTAATATTCGCGTGCAATCGCATGAAAAGGCAGCCTCCGGTATTCGAAGACTGCCCCATAGAACAATCATAAATGCCTTTAAAGCTCACTGCTATTTAAGCAACAATCATCGTGCCGCAGTACTCGCACTCTTTTTCTTCATTCCGTGAGATTACAGTTCTGGCACCGCAGCTGGAGCATTCTACCGACTGCACCTCGATATCTTCTTGATTCTCAAGGGGTGTTACCGGCTCTCTATGCAATGACCTGATGATCAGCTCACCATTCACAATCTCTCCATACGGAAGCATGCGTTCCTTCATCATAAAATTCAAATCCCGGGTCACATGAGCCGGAGACTGATGCGCAGCAAACGCAATATGCTCAATATAAACCAAGCGCTGCTGCAAGACTGACTCCTTGTAAACTCCCATGAGTTTCTGAAATTTCTTGTCTGCCAGATCAGCAGCGACTAGACAACCGATCGCGGGAACTAATAAGCACAACGCCAATGTTAGATTATCATTTAGAAATTCTTCACTGGTTTCGATCGCCAGTAAAAAGATTATGAAGCAAATGATGTAAGAGCCGAACAGTGACCAGCCGACCAGCCTCATGTTTCTCCCTTGATAAGGATGATGTCGTTGCGTAGGCAGGATACGAAATGCCGCGATCATCAGTGCCAATGGAAAAAACACATACGTGAATCCAATAATAAAATAATCGAAGCGGGAAAATTGTACTCTATAACGCTTTGACGGAACACTCATGCAAAGGTCTCCTAGTCTGGTTTACTATGAATTTCACATGTTAAGCAACGATCACGGTACCGCAATACTCGCATTCTTTCCCCTCAACCTGCGCAACCACCGTCCTGGCCCCGCAACCGGGACACTCCACAGACTTCGGAGCTGAATCAGCTAGATCCCGAAGTGTGGATTCAGTGCCTAAAGAATACTGAACTTGTTGGCCTCTACGCGAAACAAACTCTCCCTGGTTAGGGGATTCTGTTCTTCTACTCATGGATGGTATAATCACCATCCCGTCTTCAATCCTTCCATTCGGGAGTATACGCTTTTCGAACATGAACGTTATATCACGAATGGCATGTTCTTCTGTTAGCCTTGCCTCCTGAGCGATATAGTCAATGCGGAGCAGACCTTTTTGCGTAATGGCATTGATATAGAATTGCAGCAAACCGCTAAATTTCTTGTCTTCTTTTCTGGCAATCAGCAGCATGATGATAGCCGGAATCAGTATGATAATTCCAAATACGAAGGAAGCTGAATAGAGGCCTTCCACATCCCCATCTTCTATCGTTGCAATAATCATTAGAAATTCTATGACCCCATAAGTAATTATCAGCACCCAGCCAAAAAGCCGATTATTCCTTCCCTTGCAACTATTATGCCGATGGGTGACCAGCACCCGAATAGCCGCGAGCACAATAGCCAGCGGAAAAAACACAACAGCCACTCCGGTAATAAGATAATCCCAGTTTGTGAAACTCAATTTGAAGCGCTTCGGATAAGAAGCTCCCATATTCTATCCCCTCTATCATCTGCTTTAGGTTGAGCCCGTTTTTGCTTTCAGTAGTGTCGTGTTGCGATCCTGCACTGTTCTGAGAGTATCCCTGATTATATGAGCGGTTTGCTCTATCTGTTCACTCCGCTGTCCCGTTTGGAATTCCCCGATCAGCGTCACCTGATCCTCTAGCAGCGAGATTTTTTGCCGGATTATTTGCTCCACTTCAAATAATGAAGTGTGTGAGATCGGGTCACTGTAGCGAAGCGTTTCCTCAAGTTCAACCATCTGCCGCTCTAACGCTTGCAGTTCCGCATCCTGCAACTGATGAATTCTTTTTCGAATCAAAACGATCCAGTCCACTGTTTCCCTCTTTGCTGCAAGTTGATCGTTTTCCTTTTGACTCATAGTTCCTGCATATTTCCCTGCCCCAGCGATTAGACCAAGAGCAAGAGAAAATCCCAATACTGTAATCAATTGAATAAGAACATAGGATGAAACAGGCAGACTAAATAAATATCCTAACAGAATGACTTCCAAAATGACGGAAACTGCATAGATCCCAATAATAACGCCGGATGCAATATAAAATGGTGCCCCGGATAGGGACGACTTGCGCCGCTCAATCACTCTACTAATAAATACGAGAATAGCTGCCTCGACGCATCCAAGAGCTATGCCCGATATCCAAGCAATGAGTTGGCTCAATCCGCCTAGTACTCCGAACAGGAGAATGGTTACGATCGGGAGCACTACGGTTGCCAGTCTTAATCCATTATGACCTGCGGTTCGTGTAATCACTCAATTCCCCACTTTCGCTTTACATCAATTTATGGCCACACTCCATACAAAACTTCTGGCCCGATTTAATCTCATGATTACATTCAGGACACGCAAGCGAATGGCTAGATCCACAGCTGGGGCAAAATTTAGCATCAGCATCTACCAATTCACCACATTCGCGACAAGGCATAGGAAGCTGTGAGCCGCACCCCGGACATTCGACCGCTCCTGCCGGATGGTCATAACCACACTTAGGACACGCATGATATGGATCTCCGCAATGAAGGCAGAATTTTGCATTTCGAGGCAGAGCATTTCCGCAATCATTGCACAGGATCGCTTCCTCTGATTGTTCTTCTACCTGTGCCTGAAGCGACTGACCGCAGCTCGAACAGAATCTCGCTTCCTCCCCATTCAGTGTCCCGCACTTCGTGCATGCTTTCTGCTTTGTGTGCACATCGTTCTTGTCTTCAAACAATTTGCTGACAGTATCGTGCATGGGACCAACCATCCCAAGTCCCATACCTAACCCCGTTCCCATCACAGCTGCCGGACTGCTTGGATTCTTCGCTGCACCTTCAAGCGTATTAAAGGTTCTTTCTTGATGATAGGTATAGCCGATGATATCCATCTCGGCTTTTTTTGCTAACGCTTCCTTGATTCTAATAGCTGCCGGGTCATTCTCCGGTATATTGATGGAATCGACATAGAAATTCAGTAGAGAAATGCCCATCTCTTCAAATGAAGCCGCAATCGCTTCCATGATGTGCTTCGATATTTCCGCTATGTATGCATTGATTTCGACCACGCTGATTTTTTTGCGAACAATATAAGAGGAGATGATCTCCGTAATATTAGACATCAGTACACCACGGTAGTACTTGATGAGGGTACCTTGGTCAAAGGTTGGCAGCGTGCCCACCATGGTTGCCAGAAATTTTCGCGGATCACTGATCTGAACACCAAATTGGCCGTACGCTCGAAGTGATACGATGATGTTATATTTCGGATCTTGAAGCTGGATCGGAGAACTGGTTCCCCACTTTACATCAAGAGAACGCAGCTTATTCACAAACCATACTTCAGCCGTAAACGGAGACTTCCCTCCGAAAGGTAGATTGATTACATTGGATAAAATCGGTATATTGGCCGTACTCAGCGTATGCCGTCCTGCAGAGAATGAATCCAATGCCTGGCCGCCCTTAAACAGGATAGCCTCCTGCGTCTCATGCACGATGAGCTGGGTCCAGGTGCCTAATTCTTTGTTCGGATACCGCCAAGCAAACACATCAGGTGGCCCTTCGTATTTTACAACCTCAATAATAGCCATATTTCTACTCTCCTTTATGCACGGTTCCTTCCATCCAGATGATCTAAGATTAAGGTACTATTGTACTACTATTGTATACGATTTAGCCGAGAAATGGATGCAAATTTTGGAAATGTATTTATGCTATTAGAACTGCCTTTTAACTTGACTGGATGATGTCCGCATTTCATAACTGCGATTGTAGATTCAAAAGAAACAGATGTGTTCACATGCAAAAAAAATACCGCTGGCCTGCTGTTAGACAGACCTGCGGTATTATGGTTACATATTGGGATTTTAGCGCATTAATAGTAACTGCTGCCTTCAACAAATTCGAATTCAAAATCACCAATTCGTACAATGGTGCCATCCGTCGCTCCGCGTTTTCGAAGCTCTTCATCCACACCCATATGACGCATTGTTCGTGCAAGCTTCAAGATGGCATCATGAGAATTCATCTGCATGCGTTTTAGGAGCCCTTCAATCTTCTCACTGTGTACCACATACATTTCATTATCCCTGGTAATGGTAAAGGAGTTATTGTTCTGAGCCTTAAATTTATAAACCTTACGCTCGGCAACCTCCGTTACTTCTTCAATAGCCGGTTCATCCGGTATGCTCTCCAGGACATCGATCGTTCGGTATAGCAGTTCTTGGATCCCTTGTCGGGTCAACGAGGATATCGGCATGACCTCGATGTCAGGGCGAATTTCCTTCACCTTTTCTTTGAAGGTTGCCAAATACTCTTCTGCTTCCGGCATGTCCATTTTGTTAGCTGCCACAATTTGCGGCCGCTCGATGAGAACAGGATTATAGAGCCTAATCTCATCATTGATTTTTTGCCAATCCTCAAACGGGTCTCTTCCTTCCGTGCCGGCCATATCTACTACATGGATAATAACGCGAGTTCTTTCCACATGCCGCAGGAATTCATGACCTAGTCCGACACCCTCATGGGCCCCTTCAATCAAACCAGGCAGGTCGGCCATCACAAAGTTGCGGCCATCTCCAACCTCAACCATACCTAAGTTCGGCGTAATGGTCGTAAAGTGGTAGGCGCCAATCTTAGGCTGAGCCGCAGACACGACCGATAACAATGTCGATTTACCTACGCTCGGGAACCCGACAAGACCTACGTCAGCCATCACTTTAAGCTCCATGGTTACGTAGCGTTCTTCGCCTTCCTCCCCGTTCTCAGCAAGCTCTGGGGCCGGATTATTCGGTGTAGCAAAGCGTATATTTCCTCGTCCTCCGCGTCCTCCACGGGCAACTACAACCTGCTGTCCGTGCCGGGTCAAATCGCCAATCACTTCACCGGTATCGTCATCCATTAAGATCGTACCTGGAGGGATTCGAACGATCATACTGTCCGCATTCGCACCATGCTGACTTTTATTTCGGCCTTTTTCCCCGCGCTTAGCCTTAAAATGCTTTTGGTAACGAAAGTCCATCAAGGTGCGCAGTCCTTCATCCACCCGGAAAATCACGTCGCCGCCCTTACCGCCATCGCCGCCGGCAGGTCCGCCTTCAGGAACGTATTTCTCACGACGGAATGAGATGAGTCCATCGCCACCGTCGCCGCCTTTTACATATACTTTTGCCTTATCTACAAACATGAAATCACCTTCCTCAAGTCACAAACGGCAGATACAAACGATAGGAGATCTCTCCCGGTTCCATCTGTTCCACCCGAATGCCTTCACCTCTTACGGATTGTTCGATCTGAAGTTTCAAGCTGTCTGGTTCTCCAAAGGTTCCTTCCCCTTGAGCCCATACAATCAGCTCATGCTCTTGCTGCATAAATGTTAATGTTAACTGCCGGGCTTCTCCCCATGACGCTTTTCCGCTCAATTGGAAAGCCCTCACCGTTTGAATGATCGCTTCGGTAATAGACTCTGCCGCTTGTGGCGATACTTTGTCTTCCAGCTGAACCTGATCCACAACTTCAACATCAAGCTGCAGATTGCTGCTGAACGAACGATATGAATGTAAGTAAAAAACCAGCGAAGGAATGCCTAACTTGGAGATTCTACTCTCCGTCGCCATCCTGTCTCTTATTCTTTCCACAGAAGCCACTGTTTTATCAAGTTTTCTAAGCTGAATGTAGCCATACAAAATTTGAAGCTCATTCATCCAATCGTGACGATGATGATTCAGCATCTGAATCGCCGTCTGCTCGATATTCCGAACGATGGCTTGCGCTCTTTGCTCCTCCATTCTTCGGACTTGCCATGCCCCGAAGACAGATGCGGCTATTACCCAAGCCGTTAACACTGCTCCTGCAGCCAAAGTTGGTTTCCATACCATCCAAGCTACCGGTATTACGGAGGTTATCCCCGCCCCAGCTGCTATCCATTTCCAGGATTTCATCGCTTCTCCTCGTCTTTCAACACCAATTGGTTACATTCACCAAATCCAAGTATATCACAGACTTTCGGGGCGGTTCATCCCCCTTGATTATCATTCTTGAGTAATTTCACAAAAAAAGAAGCCCCGGCAACGATGCCGGAAGGCTTCTTCTGATGCAGTTTAAGAAACGATTAAGCTTCTACTGCAGCCGCTACTGGAGCGACATCAACCGGGTAGACGCTCACTTTCTTGCGATCACGACCCCAACGTTCAAATTTCACAACGCCGTCAACTTTCGCAAACAAAGTATCGTCTTTACCGATACCCACGTTCGTACCTGGATGAATTTTCGTTCCGCGTTGACGAACCAAGATGCTGCCGCCAGATACCGCTTGACCGTCTGCACGCTTAACACCCAGACGTTTCGCTTGGCTATCACGACCGTTCTTTGTGGAACCTACACCTTTTTTCGATGCGAATAACTGAAGATCCAATTTCAACATGTTGTCTACCTCCTTCTTCAAGTAGTCAATTCTTGTATTCTTATATACTTGCCGTATGAACCGGCAATACCCTGCAACATAACAACCATGGATTCGAGAAGCAGTTGAACTTGTCCGGAGACGGATTCATCTGCACTGGACGGAAGCTTTGCGCTAAGAAAGCCGCCCTTCATCCGGGTCTCCATAACGGTTCCGGTTAACGCTTCAATGGAATTGACCGTTCCCACTGTAATGCTGGAGACTCCAGCACATACAATATCTTCTCCAGGATCGGCATATCCGGCATGTCCCGTTACCTTAAAGCTATGGATTCCTCCATCTTCCCTGCGTAGTATTTGTACAGTAATCAATCACTGCACCTACTTATGCCTGGATTTTCTCGATGGTTACTTTAGTATAAGGTTGACGATGACCCTGCTTCTTGTGGTAGTTTTTCTTCGGCTTGTATTTGTATACAACGACCTTACGGCCTTTACCGTGCTTCTCCACTTTCGCAGTTACAGTTGCACCGGAAACAACCGGCGTACCTGCTACCAAACCGTCTTCTTTAGAAACGGCCAGTACACGGTCGAAAGTCACGCTCTCGCCGTCACCTGCAGTCAACTTCTCGATGAACAATACGTCGCCCTCTTGAACTTTGTATTGTTTACCACCTGTTTCGATAATAGCGTACATTTGCTTGCACCTCCCTATGTCTCAGACTCGCCTGGTATAAGGTGTCCGTTCCAAAAGAAACGTCCTTGCCAACCCATCCGGAGCGGTTACAGCATGTGCAGCAATCCATCACTAAACACATACCCAATGATATTATCACATTCTCCATACATCGTCAACCTATTTACTCTATAACAGTGCCTCTACCTCCGCATGTTTTGCAAGGCTTGGTAAAAGGAAGCGCCGTGCTCTCCCGAGCTTTTTTACGTGTCATCTCAAGCAGGCCCAGCTTTGTCCATCCCACAACAAAACTCTTGGTACGGTCCCTGCGCAACACATCCTCCATGGCGGAAACGACCTGCTGCCGGTGCTCTTCACGATCCATATCAATGAAATCAACAATGATGATTCCACCAATATCCCAAAGCCGCAATATTCTTGCAATCTGCTGCGCAGCCAGGAGGTTGGTATTCAGCACCGTTTCCTCAAAATTCTCACCACCGATATACTTGGCTGTATTCACATCCATGATGGTCATAGCTTCCGTTTCGTCTACAACGATGGTCACACCCTCAGGAAGCGTGATTTTTCTTGCAAAGCTGGCTCTCAACTGTTCATCCAACCCGTACGCTTGAAAAATGGGGACACCTTCCGAATAGTATGTAACCTTGGGCTCTGTGTCAGGAACAATTTCCTTCAAATAACTTTTGGTTTCCTCACCTCTTTGCTTGCTGTCAATCACGAGCTCATCATGAAGCGGATCAAACGAGTCCCGGATAAACCGCTGCAGCAAGCCTAAATCCCGATGAAGAAGCGCCGGGGCGGATGAATGCTTGGCCTTGTCGAGAATCCGTGTCCATTCTTTTCGCAAATATTCAAGATCTCCGCTGAGAAATTCCAGAGGCTCGTCCTCCGATACCGTTCGGATAATGATCCCCTCTTCGTCCTTGCGGAGCTGTTCGCCAATGCTCTTGAGTCTTGCTCTTTCCGCATCACGCCCGATTTTCTTGGAGACAGCAACATAATCCGCAGTGGGCATGTACACCATGCATCTACCGGGAAGTGAAAAGTGAGTAGTCACTCTTGCTCCCTTGCCGCCTCTTGGTTCCTTCATCACCTGTACGACCAGTTCTTGACCAACCGTCAGCAGCTGCGAGATCGATGGTTTCTGCTTGGGCTGCTTCTCTAGATGAGGATGCAGCACATCATCAATATATAAAAATGCGTTCTTTTTCAGCCCGATATCTACAAAAGCCGCCTGCATCCCTGGCAAGACATTCACTACCCTGCCCATATAAAAGCTTCCAACGACACTCTGCTCACGACTTCGCTCCACAGCGAATTCGGCTAACCTCCCATCTTCGATGAGGGCCATCTGAATGGTCTCATGTTCACAATGAACTATCATTTGCCTCATGGCTTCACCCCTCAAATGGAAGACGATATTCTGTTTTTTTATCCTATCACCACCACTAACAATGTGAACGGATAGGAATGTAGGACCACCCTGTGTCTTCCTCATGTTGTCTACGATTTACGCTTGCCAGGGTGGACCATTGGATGAAAAATAAGAAGAAATCACATGTTGCTCGGGAACGACGGCGAGCAAACTCCCCCGACCGCTCATGACATAAATCAGATGATACTTCTCTCGTTTAAATAGACGCATGATATCGTCCAAAGGTTTCGAAGAATCTGCAACGATAGGCTGAGCGGGACCGAGTCCGTCCGGATCTCGTTCATAAATCGAATTCCGATTGAATAGGAACCGTATGAAACGATAATGCACATTTCGATAATCTTCAAAATTGGAGTAGGCCAAAAAGCAACCGATCATCACGACATTTAAACGAACGCCTCCGCCAGAGAATAACGGCTGCAATCCGTATCCGATCATCAACAAGCTGCACAGAAATCCTGCAAGGGAAGCCCACAGCAGAGTAGCATGGTAAGGTGCCAGGAGGCTGATGACAGCCTGCAGTACTTTGCCGCCGTCCAAAGGCATAATCGGAAGCAGATTAAACAGCGCAATCATAATATTGCCTTGAATAATATAAGTCAGTAATTGCTCGTCTCCCCATCCTGCCCATCTGCATGCCAACGTGATTCCAATCATGAAAACATTTTGCAGCGGGCCCGCGAGTGCAATTCCGATTTCCTTCATGGCGGTCATCTTGCCGTCATCTTCAATGACAGCTACCCCGCCGAACGGCAGCATCTGAATGGCTCGTACTTTGAACCCCATCGCTGCTGCTGCGGCAGCATGTCCCAGTTCATGAATAAATACGATCATGAACAAGATCAGCAATTCCAAAAAGCGGCCGGTAAATACAGATGCCAGCATGACGATAACAAAGAGAGGATGCAGCGACAATACCGTTCCCCTAAACTTAATCAAGCGGTATCACTTCCGCAGGATCGACATCCCGCTCCCCCTCTTTAAGTTCAAAATAAAGGGAAGGAGGACTGCCCGTGCTTGAAGATGCCAATGTGCCAATGATATCTCCGCCTTGCACCCAATCATTCGTCTTAAGCGAAGTTTCCGCCAGCCTGCTATACAGCGCAGTTCTGTCACCTGTATGCTGTATGACAACTGTGATACCGTTCTCCGGGTGTCTCTTGACCTCAAGTACACGCCCGGTCTCTATACTTTTAACCGCCCGCTCCGCTAAAGAACCCCCTCCGGCCTCTAAAACAATCCCTTTGAGATCCACGGCAAAGGATTGGACCACCTTTCCAGACAATGGGGAGACCAAAGAAGTGCCCGCGTTGACCTTCGTAGAATGCTCGTCGGTTTGTCCAAAAATCGGGATAAATGAAGGCGCACTTCCAAAATACTCCTCATACCACACTTGGGCCGCCTGAAAATCCATCTCCGTACTCAGCCCTTCTATGATAAAGGCCTGTGTTCGAAGTGCCCACGGCTGCTGAAATGAAAATACCCCCCATGTCAATCCAAATACCAATACACTCACTAGGATGCGGCGCATCAACCCTGGCAGAAAAGAAGCCCTCTTGGGCGGTTCTCCAGGATCAACATCAAGGGGATCATACCAGCCACGATGCCCTTGCTTCCAAAGTCGCTCAGGATCCGGCTCGGTCTTAGCTTGACGTATTGTGTGATTCTGTATGACATTCGTCTTATGATCATCAAAATTCCCTGATATTCTTTCCAAAGGAACAGTTCTGGACGACGCGTTGGACAGTATTGGCGACTGTTCTCCTTCCAATAACTCTCGTATTCGGGCTTCTCTTCGGTTCTTGACTGAATTTTTGATGTCCATTAGTCTTTCCCCCCTGGGGCTAGTATTCTTTAATCTATCCTATGAGGATATTAAAGAAATTTAGAACAAGCCTTCATTAAGAGGAAATTGAAGTTTTGGGGACACCACAGCTCATGAATGAAAGAGTAGCTTTTAAAAAAACCGGCGCCTCGCGGCACCGGTTCAGATTACATGCTCTAACCCATTCCAAAAAACTTTTTAAATTTTGTGAACATTCCTTTTTTCTGATGGATTTGCATCAAAGGAACGGTATCACCCAAGATTCGCCGGGCGATGTTTCTATAAGCGATTGCAGCCTGGGAATCCGGATTCATGACGGTAGGTTCTCCGATGTTGGCCGCCTTGATGACCATTTCATCATCAGGCACGATACCGATGAGGTCTATATTCAACACCTGCAATACATCTTCAATCTCCAGCATATCGCCGGTTTTCACCATATTCGGGCGAATCCGGTTCACCACGAGTTTCGGTGACTCGACATGTGAGCTTTCCAACAGACCGATAATGCGATCTGCATCGCGCACAGCCGCATTCTCCGGTGTCGTGACCACGATCGCTTTATCTGCACCGGCGATCGCATTCTTAAAGCCCTGCTCGATTCCAGCCGGACAGTCGATAATGACGTATTCGAATTCCTTTTTCAATTCAAGTACAATATCTTTTACCTGATCTGGAGAAATGGCATTCTTGTCTTTGGTCTGGGCTGCTGGAAGCATGTACAGCTCATCAAAGCGCTTGTCCTTGATCAGCGCCTGGTTAAGACGGCAGCGCCCTTCTGCAACGTCGCACAAATCGTATATAATCCGGTTTTCCAGGCCCATCACGACATCCAAATTACGAAGACCGATATCCGTATCAACCAGACACACTTTTTTACCTAACAGTGCTAACGCTGTGCCGATGTTCGCCGATGTCGTCGTTTTACCGACTCCGCCTTTACCTGAAGTTACGACGATTGCCTCTCCCATGTTCTACACCCCTTTAAACACATTAAAATCCCGACCCAAACGTGATATATTACTGATCTTGTCGATCTTCATGCTCCCGTCCTTCAAATATGCAAACTCCATGACCGTTTCCCGTGTCTCCCATTCATCCGGCGGTCTGCTGATCATCTGGGAGATACGAAGCTGGGTAGGGGCAAAATAAGAGGCTGCGATTATAGCTTCTTCATTTCCGTCTACGCCCGCATGCGCTGTTCCGCGCAAAGCGCCCAATATGTATATATCGCCAGTACAGGTAATGGTTCCACCGGGATTCACATCGCCGAGAAACAAGAGGTCGCCGTCATGATGCAGCACCTGTCCGGAACGCACCATCCCCGTCTTAAGTGTAAGCTTTTCCTCCGGAACGAGCTCGGACTCAAGCGGCGGTGATTCCACATTGCGAATCAGCAGATTGCCCTTTTGCTTCAATATATCAAGAATCGTCTGCTTCTCTTCTTCGGTAATTTGCCGGGACCCAAGCTTCACATCCACATGAATAATAGGTCCGGTCAAGATATTCTGATGACTATGCTCCAGCTTATAGCGCAGCTCGCTGAGCAATTCCTCCAGCTCGCACTGATCGTCAAGCAGGAATACCAGGCCATCTTTTATGCCTTTAATCGTCACATGATTGGATTTTACAGCCATAAGCCTGTCCCTCCCATCCCTATACATTTCGCGCTCAAACCTTCAAGTTCCTGCTATTCTAGTAAAATGTCATATTGGGAGCTCAGGATGCCTTCCTTCTCTGGTTCTTCGTAATCAGCTCAATCTGTTTGCGAAGGGGAACATAAATCACCAGAGCAAAAGCAAAATGAACAAGGAGATTGGGAAGCATATGATGAAGCAGCGACCAATTATAGGAAGTCGGATTGAGTCGAAATACCTTATATATGCCAAAGAGCGTACTATCAAATAATAAACTCCCCAGGATAATTATCGTCATCATCATAGGCAGAGGCGCCCGCGGGGATTTGAATACGAGTCCCACCAGATATGCGGATACGCCCATAGCAAATGAATAAGAGCCAATCATCTCGCCGTAATACACGATGTCGTGCAGCATGCCAAAGATCAAGCCGAGCACCAATCCGGTATGGCGATGGTAATAGACCGAGACAAAGAATAAACAAACCAGCACGAAATTAGGATAAATCTGAAGCTGCAGCGAGCTTGGCGTTAACCAGAAGAACACCGTACCCTGTAGAATAAACAACACGAACAACAGGAGGATGAGAATCTGCTTGCGCGCCATCATTTCGGCTCCTCAGGGGTAACCACGATAATGACGTATCTCCAGTCCTCGAATTTGGCGGCAGGAGTGATCGTAGCCGTTCTGCTCTGACCGTATTGGCTTGTTTGAACGCTAATGACTTCTCCGATGATCATGCCTTGAGGAATAACGCCTCCGGCACCGGATGAAATGATCTTATCTTTTTTCTTAATCGGATCATCTTCCGAAATGCGCGTCATAAGCAGCGTATTCGTCTTCTCATCGTAGCTCTCGACCACGCCAAACGTTTTGTCCTCCTTGCCGATCGCCGTAACCGAGATCGGCTGCGGATTCGGATCCTGGGCATCCATCGTAGTCAGCAGCTTCACTGTAGAGGTGAAATTGCTGACATTGCTAATGATGCCGACCATGCCGTCGACCGTGGTGACCGACATGTTCGGTCGGATTCCGTCGCGCTCACCCAAATTGACGACAAGTGTCCGATTGTTCGGATCCGAGTTAACACTGAGCACTTCTGCCGTACGGAAATCGTATTTATCCCGGTTTTTCTGGTTTTCAGTAAATCTGAGATTTTCCTGAAGCTTGTCGTACTTGGCTTTCATCGTATTGTAATTCGCACTCTCTCGCGAATACTGCGCAACCGCCCGGCGCAGCTCCTCATTCTCTTCATAGATCCCCTTCATGTTCCGTACATCTTCAAAGAAACCCGCTATATAAGAAGCGGGCTTATAAAACACACTTTGCACAAATCCAACCGTATCTTTGACGAATTTTTCAGGCCAAGATAAAGAAGCTCTCGGGCCGAGCGTAAACCCCATAATAGCGATAAACGCTACCAGCCCGATGAGCATAATAAACAAACGCTTATTGCCTAGCAGCTTAAACAGTTGCAACACCCTCTAACTTACTGTTTTTCTCTCCCACCATTAGGGGTTTACACGTTTTATCAGATTTCTACCGTTTGGAACGGACGGCAGAGCTGCTCCGGGATTTAAACAAATGAATGTTATCGAGCGCTTTACCTGTGCCAATCGCTACGCAATCCAGCGGATTCTCCGCTACGATTACCGGCATGCCAGTCTCTTCTGCAAGCAGCTTATCCAGATTGCGAAGCAATGCCCCACCTCCGGTAAGCACAATGCCGCGATCCATAATATCGGCAGCAAGCTCAGGAGGGCATTTCTCAAGCGTCACTTTGACCGCTTCCACGATGGCATTGATGGTATCCGCCAATGCTTCGCTAATCTCGTCAGAAGTAATGGTAAGCGTCTTAGGCAAGCCTGTAACCAAATCGCGACCGCGAATTTCCATTGTTTCCACGGTCTCCAGTGGCATTGCAGAACCTACTTCCATCTTGAGCAATTCCGATGTGCGTTCACCAATCATCAAGTTATACTGACGTTTGATATAAGAGATGATAGATTCATCCATTTCATCGCCTGCAACACGCACAGAACGACTCGTTACGATGCCGCCAAGTGAAATGACCGCAACCTCGGTCGTACCTCCGCCAATATCAACGACCATACTGCCGGTAGGTTCCCACACAGGCAAGTCCGCACCGATGGCGGCCGCAAATGGTTCTTCAATCGTGTAGGCTTCACGCGCTCCTGCTTGCTTGGTAGCATCTTCAACCGCGCGCTGCTCTACCGCTGTAATGCCGGAAGGCACGCACACCATCACATTTGGATGACGAGGGAAGATGGAACGCTGCTTCTGCGCTTGACGAATAAAATATTTAATCATTGTAGCTGTCGTATCAAAATCAGCAATGACACCGTCTTTCATCGGTCGGATAGCACGGATATTGCCCGGTGTCCGTCCAATCATCTTCTTAGCCGATTCACCGACAGCTTCGATACTTTTTGTATCTGTACGCAGAGCAACCACCGAAGGCTCTCTAACGACAATTCCTCTCCCACGAATATAAACCAGCGTATTGGCCGTCCCCAAATCGATTCCCAAATCTTTCGTAAAACCACCTAACATGAAGTATCTCCCTTTCTTCGTCAATCTGAACTATTATATTACATCAAGCCCCGTTCCTTCAAACTTACAAACGATCCGTCCCCAATGATCAGATGATCCAGTACGTCGATCCCGACAATCTGTCCCGCTTCCACTAATCGCGCAGTCAGTGAAATATCTTCCGGACTTGGCGTCGGATCTCCGCTTGGATGGTTATGCGCACATACCAAGGATGCACTGCTACATTTGATGGCAGCTCTGAACACCTCGCGAGGATGGACGATAGAGGAGTTTAGGCTCCCCATCGATAACGTCTCCTGGGCAATGACATGATTTTTCGTATTTAAAAATACACAGACAAAATGCTCTTTTTGTAAATAGCGCAACTGTTCACTTAGCAGCTCTGCCGCGTCATGCGGACTACGGATTATAATCGGCTCCACATGCCGAGATGCGGCCAAGCGCCGTCCAAGTTCGATGCCAGCCTTCAGCTGGACAGCCTTTACATTACCAATTCCTTTGATTTGCTTAATTTCGTCAATGCTAAAATCAACGAGCTGCCGGATGCCGCCTGCTTCATTGAGCAACCGCTGAGCTATATGTACGGCAGATTCCTGACGTGTTCCAGTCCGAAGCAATATCGCCAGCAATTCTGCATGGCTTAAAGCGCTCGCCCCATATTGCATCATGCGCTCTCGTGGTCGTTCATCATGGGGGATGTCGCGCAGCAATAATGTTGGCGACTCCATATATTCCCCTCTTTTCTAAAATTTAAGTCAGCAGGTCAGCCAAACTTCAGGATACTCCTTACATTCGGATGCCGTTGTTCGATATATCTATAAATCGGTTAATACATCCATTCCCATTGCAGACAGCATGTCCGACAGCAAAGAAAGAGGAAGGCCAACAACGTTAAAATAATCGCCCTCAATTCCCTCCACGATGGTTGCTCCCAGACCCTGAATCGCATACGAGCCTGCTTTGTCAGCAGGTTCACCACTCTTCACATAGGCTGTGATCGCATCTGCACTTAACGATTTCATCTTGACGGTCGTCACACGATGCGAAACCTGTTTATCACCTGAGCTTTGATCAATGCAAGCCACACCCGTATACACAAAGTGAGCTCTCCCCTGAAGCATGGACAACATTCTTGCAGCGTCAGCATGATCTACGGGTTTTCCCAAGACATGCCCATCCACAACTACAATCGTGTCGCTTCCCACAATGATACCATCTCCCTGATCATCCGTCAGCTTATGAAGAACCGCTTCCGCTTTTCGTAGTGCCAGTGATTCCACAATTCGCTCTGGCGACCACCCATCCGGAGTGTTCTCATCCGCTTCACTAGGCATAATTCCAAATGGGATACGAAGGGAAGCAATCAATTCCTGACGTCGAGGAGAGGTGGAGGCCAATATAATGCGGCGGTTTCTCTTCTCTTTCAAGGGGGTTAATCTCCTTTGTCAAATGTCTTAGAGCCTGCGGTATAACCAAATGGCAGCGATAATGCCGATCAGGCTTAGCAGGCAAAAGTTAAGTTCAAGGTTAATGTCATAACGAATAATGTCAAAATCGGCTTGAGGCGACCACTTGATGGGTGTAGAAGACGTCAGAAACGACAAAGCCTTAACAGGTTCAAGCGCCTTGGCAAGCCATGTTCCTGTTAGCCACCCTAGCAGCAAAAACAGGATGAGCATTCCTTTGTTTTTCTTCATGCATCATCTTCCCTCGCCATTTTTTGACACCCTATTTATTATACGGTGAATCGATAAGCAATACAAACAGAAATCCGGCAGGGGGAACTATTTCCAGTTCCAAGCCGGATTTTACGTAAATTTGAATTTATAGGCCTTCCAGGAGTTTCTTTTGACCCATAACATAGTTCATCATACCCGTCTGAATCTCCCACAAATGCCCCTTGGATTGATTTTTGTTATATTCGAAGAGCGCGGTGATCGAACTATTCATCGACTGTTCCATCTCCGGCAGCACGGTCTCAGACTCTGGACCCAAGCCTGCGGACAGCAATGGCCATATTTGAATCCACTGTTGATGCAGATTTGTGATCGTGTTCATGATCTGAGGCGTCACCGATTCCGTCTGCTGCATACCAAGCAGGGAAACTGATAGTGTACTCAGCTCCGAAACCAGCTGCCCGCTTACCGTAAAATAGTCACTCAGCGTCTGCCCCTCACCAGCAAATGCTGCTGACTCTATGCCCGGAAGCGTGATTTCCTTTACATATAATTCTACACCTTCGGCCATAAGCTGATTACTAAGCAGCTTGGCTTGCTCGCGGTCAGGTGATATTCCCGCGTAAACACGGTTCTCTTCATCCAGATCACCACCGGCTGCAATACCGGACTGCTCCAGTTCCACTCTCGCTTGTGCGGCCCGTTCGGACGTGCTAAATACTCCGTATTGGAGCATATAAAACAGTTGACCAGGAACGTGAACGCCCGACTCAATTAAATCGGGGGTTAATGTAGACTCCATTCCCCCGAATGAATCATCCTTAGCTGGATTGCCTGCAATCTGGCTCTCCACCTGTTCCGCTGCAGGTTTCTCGCTTGCATTTTCACCGTTAAACATAGACAGCATCATATACCCAAACAGCAATCCCGTTATGACAGCAGCCGAAACAGATAAAATCATCTTCCACAAGGAGGTTGGTTTGCGTGAACGATAATAGCTGTGATCATCGGCTGGAGACTCGTATAGATCCGACTCGTACCCATGGCTCCAACGATTGTCGTTCACTTCCATGTCGACGCTCTCACGATGGAGATCAGGATGAAGATCATAATGCTCCTCACGCGCATCATAATATATATCCTCTTGCACGGACGCGTCCCCACTCAGCCAGCCATCATTTTGGTCCAGACGTCTTCTTTCCTCTGCTAATCGACCTCTGGAACGGTTATTTGGCAGGGGTCTCCATTCCGGATCAGTTTCATCACCGTCATCTTCCCTCTCCCTGATAGGCGGAACGACGCGCAGTTGATCATGTTGAGTTTCTTTGGGTGGATTGGGTTCAAAACGAATCGTCATTCTTGCTTTATTCATATCAACACACCTCACTTGTCCCTTCTATCCCTAGCTATATGATCAAGCGAGACAACTTATGAGTATGCCGGAATAAAACAAAAAGGGCCGATCAAGAGAGCATCTTGATCAGCCCTTAATGGAATGCCGGTGCAGCTATTCTTTCACATGAACTAATTCATGCTTCCCTACACAGCAAGACATTTGTGTACTTCATTTATTGTTTGCCTTTAATAGTCTCCGCTAAGGCTGTGCCGACTTTCCAAATATCACCCGCACCCATCGTAATTACAAGATCGCCGTCCTTTAGACGATCTTTGAGATCAGCCAGGACATCCTCTTTGGAAGGCAAATATCGAGCATTGGCGTTGCTGTTCTGGACAATCAGCTCCACCAGCTTCCCGGAACTGATTCCCTCGATCTGCTTCTCGCCGGCAGGAGAATAAATGTCGGTGATAATGACTTCATCCGCTTCCCCGAATGCACGGCTAAACGCGTCCAGAAGGAAAAAGGTCCTTGAATACCGCTGCGGCTGGAAAACAGCAATAATCCGTTTCCCTGTTGCTTTCGCAGCACTAATCGTTGCCTCAATCTCTGTTGGATGATGCGCATAGTCATCAATAACCAGAATGCCGTCTGCTTCGCCAAGCACCTGGAAGCGGCGCTTTGCTCCGTTGAACTTCACAATGGCCTCGGCAATCGCTTCAAAAGAGATGCCGCCCTTCAAACAGCATATTACCGTAGCCATGGCATTGTAGACATTATGTTTGCCTGGTACAGACAATTCTATCTTGCCTAGCTCCGTACCGTTATGAAGCATCGTAAAGCTAACATGCCGGTCGCCAAGCACCACATCGGTTGCCGTATATTCAGCCTCCGAATGAATGCCATAGGTGGTGACGTTGCATTTGAGATCAGGCAAAATAGCCTGAATATTATTATCATCCGAGCATACAACCGCCGTACCGTCTGGCTTGATTTGACTGAGGAATTGTACGTAGGCAGCCTTGAGGCGATTGAAATCTCCTTCGTAATTCTCCAGATGATCAGCTTCAATGTTGAGGACAACTCCGAGCCATGGGTGATATTGCAGGAAGGAACCATCGCTCTCGTCCGCTTCTGCCACTACGTGCTCACCTTCACCCGCTTTAGCATTTGTGCCAACATTCATAATTTCTCCGCCGATAATAAACGTCGGGTCCACACCACACTCTTCCATCACTAGTGCGATCATGGACGAAGTGGTAGTCTTACCGTGAGCACCCGCTACGGCGACACCTTTGCGTTCGTTCAACAGACGCGCCAGCATCTGTGCGCGGTGAAGAACTGGAATGTTCAGCTTTTCTGCTTCGACTCGCTCCACATTGTCTTTGGACAGCGCCGTAGAGTAAACTACAAGGTCCGCACCTTGAACTTGCTCGGCGGTATGTCCAATGTATATTTTGGCGCCCTTGGCCGCCAGTTTTTCTGTTAATTCTTGCGATGCCACGTCAGAACCCGTGACTTTATAACCCATCTCCAGCATAACTCTTGCAATGGCGCTCATCCCGTAGCCGCCAATTCCTATAAAATGAACATGTTCCGATGTATTCAACAGATATCACCAACCTTTTTCAGAATCGGAAAGACCCAGGAGGTTGGAACGCACGTCGGCAATCAGGTACAACGTGCCCGACACCACCCCAAGATCCTCCGCTTCCGTCCGTGACTTCAACTCTTCAAGTGCGTTTTTCCAATTTGGTTCTATGATGATTTGCAGTGTATGTTTGGCGTATTTCTCCCTTACCTGCTCTACGATGTCGGCAAACGCCTTGGCGTCCAGTTTCTTCCTGAAATCCGGTTCAGTCAGGATAAGCGTATCCACTATTGGCAGTATATGCTGCAAATACGATTCATGATGCTTATTTGCCAGCATTCCCATCATGAAGTTCAGTTTCCGATATTTATAGATCTGTGGCAAGCTCTTAGCCAACGATTCAGCACCTTCGGGATTATGCGCACCATCGAGAACAATCCGAGGATTAGACTGCACTTGTTCCAGTCTTCCCGCCCAGAAAGCATCTTTAAACCCAGTGCGTAATTCTTTATCATCCACAATAAAGGCCATATACTGGCGGAGCACTTCTAACGTCATCATGGCAAGCGCGGCATTCGCGCATTGATGCTCACCAAGCATCGAAATCTCCAGCTCCATGTCCCGGAAAGGACCCGAAAAATGGAAAGTCTGACCTTCCTCATTCCCATGCAGTCGTTTATAGGAGAATTGCTCGTCTACGAGATAAAGACTCGTTCGATTTTTTTCTGCCGTTTCTTTCAGAATCTCGACAGCCTCAGGCTGGGTTACCGTGCTTACGACAGGAACTCCGGGCTTGATAATGCCTGCCTTCTCCATGGCAATCTCTTGAATGGTATCCCCCAGAACATCCGTGTGATCCATCCCGATGTTGGTGATCACCGAAATGATGGGATGAACGATATTGGTCACATCAAGGCGACCGCCAAGCCCCGTTTCCCATACCACAACGTCCGGATATGATACCTCGCCATAATATAGAATCGCAAGCGCTGTGGATACCTCGAACATCGTCGGCGAACCCAGTCCCGAATCTGCAATCTCAGCCACAAGCGGCTCCAAGCGATTTGCGAGCTCAAGCAGCGTTTCTTCCGGTATGTCCTCGCCGTTATACTGAAACCGATTGGTGAACTTCGTTATATAAGGAGAAGTGTAGGTACCAACCGTAAATCCTCCTTCAAGAAGAACCTTTGTTAAAAAAGCGCAGGTGGAGCCTTTTCCATTCGTGCCGGCCACGTGAATGAATTTCAAACGACGCTCGGGATGTCCAAGAAGCTCCATTAATCGCTGAATTCTCTCCATGCCAGGACGGATTCCAAATGGAATCAGCCCATTGATCCAAGCTACCGCTTCGTCATAGGTTTGGAACGGAGCTGCCACTGCAGCTTCCGATTGATCAACCATCGTACTCACCTTCTGGTCTTGATTCATCTTGTCCTCAGCCTCTCAATTCTTCGATGCGCGCAATTACTTTACTACGTTTGTCCGAGTAATCCGCAAGCTTCGCCCGTTCTTCCTCAATCACCTTCTCCGGTGCTTTTGATACGAAACCAGGATTGTTCAGCTTCTTCTCTACGCGCTCGACTTCGCTGTTCAAGTGCAGAATTTCCTTCTCCAGACGCGTAATCTCCTGAGCGATATCGATCAATCCGGCAAGTGGCAGGTACATTTCAACACCTGTAACCACGGCGGTCATTGCTTTATCTGGAGCTTCCAGTTCAGAGGAAGATTCATACTCTGACGTGTTACAGAAACGACGGATATAGTCCGCATTACGATCGATGATGCTGGCTACTTGCCCGCTTACCGGTTTTAATTGCAGCTCTACTTTTTTGCTCATCGGTACGTTCACTTCTGCCCGGATGTTGCGAACAGCGCGAATGACATCCATCAACAGATTCATTTCGGTAACGGCTTCCGCGTTCTCAAATGCCTCATCATAGGTCGGCCATGAAGCCAGCATAACGGTCTCACCCTCATGCGGCAAATGCTGCCAGATTTCTTCGGAGATGAAAGGCATGAATGGATGGATCAAGCGCATCGTGCGGTCCAGTACATAAGCCAGTACCGATTGCGTTTTTTTCTTAGCTGCTTGATCTTCGCCGTACAAGGACAGCTTGGCAAACTCAATATACCAGTCACACAGATCATCCCAGATGAAATTGTAGAGCAATCGACCGGTTTCGCCAAATTCGTAGGCATCAATAAGACGCGTAATGTCACGAGAAGTTTCGTTCAGACGATGTAAAATCCACCGATCTGCTGTTCCCAGCTCCCCAGAAATGTCGATATCTGCGGTTGTAAAGCCATCCAGATTCATCAAGGCAAAACGTGAAGCGTTCCAGATCTTGTTCGCGAAGTTACGCGCTTGTTCCACGCGTTCCCAGCGGAACCGAAGATCCTGACCCGGCGTACTGCTGGTCGATATCATATAGCGCATGGCATCTGCGCCATACTGTTCAATAACCTCCAGCGGGTCGATACCGTTGCCGAGGGACTTGGACATTTTGCGGCCTTCGCTATCCCGTACCAGACCATGGATAAGCGTATCTTTAAACGGCATTTGACCCGTAAATTCAAGCCCTTGGAAGATCATGCGTGATACCCAGAACGGAATAATATCATAACCCGTTACGAGCACGCTTGTCGGGTAATAACGTTTGAAATCCTCGCTGTCCAGGTTCGGCCAGCCCATAGTCGAGAACGGCCACAAAGCAGAACTGAACCAGGTATCCAGCACATCTTCATCCTGTCTCAGATCATCCTTGCCAAGCTTCGCACGCGCCTCTTCTTCATTCATGGCGACAACCACTTCGCCGGTAGATTCAGAATACCAGGCCGGAATTCGATGCCCCCACCACAATTGACGGGAAATACACCAATCACGAACATTCTCCATCCAATGCAGGTAGGTTCTCTCAAACCGGTCAGGCACAAAGTTAACGCCCTTGCCGGATTTCTGTGCATCAACAGCTGCTTCGGCAAGCGGCTGCATCTTAACGAACCACTGCGTGGACAGATAAGGCTCAACTACCGCGCCGGATCTTTCGCTATGACCAACCTGGTGGACGTGGTCTTCGATACGAAGAAGTACACCCGATTCCTTCATGTCGCTTACGATCTGCTTGCGGCATTCGCTCCGGTCAAGGCCTTGATACTTACCTGCGAATTCATTCATCGTCCCGGACTCATCCATTACTGTAATTTGCGGCAGATCATGTCTAAGACCCATCTCGAAGTCATTCGGATCATGGGCAGGCGTGATTTTAACAGCACCGCTTCCAAAATCTTTCTCAACATATTCATCAGCGATGACCGGAATTTCTCGGCCTACTATCGGCAGAACCAAGGTCTTGCCAATCATATCTTTATAACGCTCATCCTCAGGATGTACAGCAACCGCCGTATCGCCAAGCATGGTCTCCGGACGCGTCGTTGCCACGGTTATGAAGCCACTGCCGTCTTTCAGGGGATATTGCAGATGGTACAAATGACCGTTTACTTCCTTGTACTCCACTTCAATATCGGACAAAGCCGTGCGTGCAGCCGGATCCCAGTTAATGATGCGTTTGCCGCGGTATATGAGCCCCTTATCATAGAGCTTAACGAATACTTCCCGAACCGCTTCTGACAACCCTTCATCGAGGGTGAAACGTTCTCTGGAGTAATCCAGGGACAAGCCGATCTTGGACCATTGGTCACGAATCGTATTCGCGTACAGGTCTTTCCATTCCCATACTTTCTCCAGAAACTTCTCGCGTCCCAGATCATAACGGGTAACGCCTTCTTCCCGGAGCTTCTGCTCAACTTTGGTTTGTGTCGCAATGCCCGCATGGTCAGAACCTGGCAGCCACAATGCATCATAGCCTTGCATCCGCTTCACGCGGATCAGAATATCCTGCAATGTGAAGTCAAGCGCGTGACCGATATGAAGCATCCCCGTCACATTGGGAGGAGGAATAACAATGGTATAGGGCTCCGCGTCCGGTCGTTTGCCGGCTTCAAAGAAGCCGCCTTCCTTCCAATACGGATACCATTTTTGTTCCGCTGCCTTAGGATCATATGTCGTTGGCATTTCTAATTGGGATTGGTTTTGTTTTTGTTCCATATTTTCGTACCTCCGATACGGTTCATCAGTTTGGCCAAGCCAGAATATTGTTATCTCCAAGCGTGGCATAAAAAGAAAGTATAGCGTGAAACAAAAAAAGCCCTTCGTCCTCAAAGGACGAAAGACTGTTCTCTCGCGGTACCACCTTTGTTTCGTGCTTACATGGTTCATCAACCGTTGTCCTTCCACGGTGTACATGAAAGGCTTCCGGTCAAGCACGACACTTTACGCAGATAACGGCTGCGGCCGGCGAACTCTAACCAGGGTAGCGATTAATTCCCTACTCTCTCTCAAGTCCGCAACTCCGGGGCGACTTCGGTAAGCTGGTTCCTGCGGAATCTCACAGCGCTCGGTAGCAATTCCGCTCTCTGAAGGCCATACCTTCCTACTCTTCCCGTTCAACGTTATTCAAGCTTTTGAAATACCTGTACATATTCTATTCAAATATACCGTGGTTGTTGCATATAGTCAATATTTCGAGTGTTTCCAAACGATTTTGACATCATACCTGCTGCAGCAAATAAATATCATCTGACAAAATTAGTCTTTTTACACACAAACGAAGAGCAGGCCAAGAAATATCCTTGACCTGCTCCTATACAAAAATCTGTATCTTCAAGCATTTATTGCGGAATATATAATACCTGTCCTTCCTCCACCGTCTGCTCGGACATCCGATTATATAACAAAAGCTCTCGCGGCGTTAGTTGGTACCGCTCTGCTATCAAATCAAGTGTCTCCTCACGCTGAACAATGCACATCCGTACCTTGCGGAACGGCGTATCCTCACGACGGCTGCCCAAAAACAGACTTTTCCATTCCACATCCTCAGTCAATGCAGGCTCTGCCAGCTCATCCTTTTCCACTTCCTCGTCACGGGCAGCTTGATCCTGATCCTGAACTGTTCTGCTCGATTGAAGCAACGAAGAGAAGCCTAAGCCCGATGTGCTGTTAGTTAAGCTGCTGTCCTTGGTGCTGAAAGCGACCTTTAACTCCGGCTTAGCCGGAACCTCATCCGCTTTAATGGAAGCTTCCTCGGCTGCTGTCTCTGCAGTCAAGGTCCCTTCTGCGAAGACGGCTTCCGCTTCCTCCGTGACTCCAGATTCGAGTACAGGTAAGGCTTCCACCTCTTCTTCTTTTCGCTCTGCAATACCTGGAAAATCAGCTGTGGACTCTTCCTGAAGCGCCTCCGGCTGACTAGTGTTCCGCTCGAATTGCCATACACTTGGAATCGAAGGCTCAGCTGTCTGAGTGTCCGTCTCGTTATGTAAGACATATTCGATTGAATCAGGGGCTTCCGGCGCATCCGAGAAGCTTGCTGCATTATCAGCATCCTCTGAATTACGGGTTTGCTTCTCAAATTGTGACCAGGACGTCAGATACTGCTGTGTTCGAACGTCAGCCTGGCTCTCCTGGGTTTGGGATTGGGCTTCACTAAAGTAAGAAGGGGAATCTGTATGAGATTCAGCATCATCTCTTTCGCCTTGAAGTTGTTCATACGGATTGGCTGCGGTCTGCTGTTCGGTGTTAGGATAAAAATCAGGCGTTTCAGGAGCATGTACCACTGTGAATTCCTCATTGGCCCATCCTTGGTCTCGGCCCCCCGGAGCAGCTGCCTGAATTCCTTTAAGAGATAAAACACCTGTAATGTTCAAGCTGCGTTTAGATAATAGATCAACATCAAAATTCTCAATCTCGACCGCGATATCATCCAATGAGGATACACGATTCATAGGGACTGTGATTTCGACAGGAATCCAGTGTTCAAGCGGTTCCGTTTCCCCTGCTTCAGTGTCCCCTTTATACAGGCCTGCAAGAAGCAGATGCCCTCGCAGCGTGGCCTGATCCTGCTGGCTGATCACCTGGATATGCGGAATCAACTCCGCCTCTTCCAATTCATCAATTCCCGGTAAATCTTCCGTTAAAATAATTCGCTCGTAAATGTCGAACCGCAATCCGTAGGACTGGTCAAACACGGGAATGTCCTCCTTTTTGGCATATACTATCCGTGACCTGTCATCACGGCATGAGCCTAAGTTTTGCCACTCAATTTATCTATATGCCAAAAATAAAAGTGCATGACTTTTTTACGAATTGTGCAAGAAAGTTACAGGCTTATTGTGGTTGATGAACCGTTCTCTAACGATCTGCCGTCTCTATGATTCGCTCTCTTAAATTCACCATATCCTGAGGCCAAGGAGCGAGTACCTCAAGCGTCTCCCCCGTTAGGGGATGATCAAACAACAAGCGTTCGCCATGCAGCGCTTGGCGTGGAAATACGGCCGATCCACCGTATAAGGAGTCTCCCAGTATCGGATGTCCCATATGACTGAGGTGAACTCGAATTTGATGCGTCCGGCCCGTTTCTAGACGAACTTGCAATAGACTTGCCTTGGGATATACCTCGGACGATAAAATATGCGTAATCGCAGCCTGCCCGGTTAATGAAACCCTGCGGCGACTTGCGTGGTAGCGGTCCTTGCCGATTGGCAAATCGATTCTCTGCAGGTCCGAAGACACCCGCCCCTCAACGATAGCTGCATAGATCCGGACAACCTTCTTCTCTCGCATAGCTTCGTCCAGCTTCAACTGCGCAAATTCATTCTTGGCATAAAGCACTGGGCCTGTTGTATCCTTATCCAGCCGATGGATATGCCGAACAGCCGTATGAAGCCCTGCGGCTTCATAATATGCGGCTACCACATGATTCAGCGTTATCTCCGTGCTCTCGCCGTCTGGATGGACCGCCATGCCCGCCGGTTTGTTCACGACGAGGCAAAAATCATCCTCATATAATACATGAAGTTCCTGCCATCTCGGTTCGATACCATAATCCCGATAAGGAAAAAGGACCAGCCGCAGCCGGTCCCCCCTCCATTGAATCCCTTGCTCATGATGAAGCTTGCGATACAGTTTCTCGGGCATACCGACTGTTTCCAGAAGCCACTTGGCTGTGGCCTCAATCCGATCCGGCTGGTTCAACAGCGCCTTGCCGGGTGTCATCTCCAGCCATTCACCCCGTTTGCTCCATCTGCCCGTGTAACTCATAGGCTTTTGAAAGCTTGGTAGTTGGCTTCAATCGTAGCATCAATATCTTCCACCGTATGAGCTGCGGAGATGAACATACCTTCGAATTGAGAAGGAGGTACGCTGACTCCCTCTTGTACCATCGCTGCGAAATATTGACGGAAGCGATCCAGATCGCTTATCTTTGCTGTATCAAAATTCACGACCGGTGTATCGGTGAAGAACGGACACACCATGGACCCGATGCGATTGATCGTAAGCGGAATGCCAAACTCCTTCGCGTTACGCTCGAATCCAGCCTGAAGGCGGGCTCCCCGTTCCTCCAGCTGTTCATAGACGGCAGGCGTCAACAGGTTCAAGGTCGTATAGCCAGCTGCCATAGCCAGCGGATTACCGCTTAATGTCCCTGCCTGATAGATCGGCCCTGCCGGAGCGATCTGATCCATTAGCTCACGCTTGCCCCCGTAAGCACCTACTGGCAAACCACCGCCGATTACCTTGCCCAGGCATGTCAAATCCGGCGTAACGCCATAGCGTCCTTGCGCGCAATTCAGATCGACGCGGAATCCCGTCATAACCTCATCGAATATAAGTACGCTGCCGTAGTCGGATGTTACCTTGCGGAGACCTTCGAGGAAACCTGGCTGCGGAGGGACTACGCCCATATTGCCCGCTACCGGTTCAACGATAACTGCGGCGATCTCCTCGCCAAACCGTTCAAAAGCCAGTTGAACGGATTCCAGGTCATTATACGGGACCGCAATGGTATTGGAAGCGACACTTTCCGGCACACCAGGACTATCAGGTAATCCCAGCGTTGCGATACCCGATCCTGCCTTAATGAGGAGGCTGTCTGCATGACCGTGATACGAGCCTTCGAATTTGATGATTTTGCTGCGTCCCGTATAACCACGAGCCAAACGAATGGCACTCATGGTAGCTTCCGTACCGGAATTCACCATGCGCACAACTTCGATGGACGGCACGCGCTCGCAGACAAGTTTCGCCATCTTCGTCTCCAAGAGGGTGGGTGCTCCGAAGCTGGTACCCTTGGCTGCGGTCTCTTGAAGTACTTCAACAACCTCAGGGTGTGCATGACCCATAATCAGCGGTCCCCAAGAACCTACATAATCGATAAAGC
Source organism: Paenibacillus solani (assembly GCF_001277345.1). Classification (GTDB taxonomy): domain Bacteria; phylum Bacillota; class Bacilli; order Paenibacillales; family Paenibacillaceae; genus Paenibacillus_AQ; species Paenibacillus_AQ solani. Next base: position 669,274 of record NZ_LIUT01000001.1, on the reverse strand, counting down.
TGTTGCCATCGATGTCATATACCCTGCTGCCTTCTCCACGATCGATATAAATAGGTGTTAGTCCTACAGATTTAAAAGCCCGGACAGGACTGTTAACACCACCAGGAATATATTGCTTCGCTTCTTCAAAAGCAGAACGCGACATTTCTTCTTTTCGCAAATTTTGGCTCATCTTATGCACTCCTAACTCTTTAGTCGATAATGGTCTAGCCGCGCATCCAACGTGCAGCATCCTTCGAGAAATACGTAATGATGATGTCAGCTCCGGCACGCTTCATTCCGGTCAGCAGCTCCATCACGATCGCCTGCTCGCTGATCCAACCCTGCTGAGCAGCCGCCTTAATCATGGAGTATTCGCCACTCACATTGTAAGCAACAATCGGCAGATCAAACTGGTCCCGAAGCAATCTGACAATATCCAGATATGCCATCGCCGGTTTCACCATCAGCATATCCGCGCCCTCCAGCACGTCGGTCTCCGCTTCGCGAAGAGCCTCCCTTACATTGGCCGGATCCATCTGATAGGTTTTGCGGTCCCCGAATTGCGGTGCAGAATCGGCAGCTTCACGAAACGGTCCATAAAAAGCGGAAGCGTATTTAACCGAATACGACATGATCGGCACGTTGTAAAATCCGGCTTCGTCAAGCCCCGAACGAATGGCTTGAACAAATCCGTCCATCATATTAGAAGGCGCAATGATATCAGCTCCCGCTTTCGCCTGGGAGACCGCTGTACGAACGAGCAGCTCCAGCGACTCGTCATTTAATACATCGCCGCAGATGTGGCCGTCACGCTCGAAGGTATGCACCATGCCGCAATGTCCGTGATCCGTGAACTCGCACAGGCATGTATCCGCAATGACTAGCAGATCAGGATACCATGACTTGATAAGACGCGTAGCTTCTTGAACGATTCCTTCATCCGCAAAACCCGAAGTACCTACACTGTCTTTGGTCTCTGGAATGCCAAACAGAAGCACAGCAGGAATACCCAGGCTAACGATTTCATCTACTTCCTCTTTCAAGGTATCGAGCGAAAAATGGTAGACGCCCGGCATCGAGGAAATTTCATTTTTCACGCCGCTACCGTAGGTAACGAAGATCGGCTGAACCAGATCCTCTGTATGAAGCACGGTCTCACGGACCATGCTGCGAATGCCGGCATTTTGACGAAGCCGGCGATGACGTACGATTGGAAAACTCATGACGTTATCCCTCCTGATGATGTGCTTTATAGATCATATTTTATAAAAGTTTAATAGGATATTATGGCTTAATTCGGCGTGGATTATTTTCGTTCCAATCACAAAGAGCTTTCACGAGACTGTCAATTGTTGCTTCCTCTGCGTGAATGGACACATGCAGACCGGCCTCCTCTGCCGTCTGAGCAGTTAAAGGTCCGATGCAAGCAATCGTTGATCCTTTCAACAGTTCGGCAGGATGCTCTACGCCCATTCCTTTCAGTACTTGCAGCAGATTGGTAACGGTAGAGGAACTAGTGAACGTAACGGCGTGAATTCCGCCTTCTTGAAGCAGCTTCAAGAGCTCATCATCATCTTCACCGCATAGCACGTTCTCATAAATCACAGCTTCCGTTACATGCAATCCCATTTCCGTCAGCTTCTCAGGCAGCCAGCTGCGTGCCAGGTCACCACGGGGGAGCAGGACGTGCTGACCCGGCTGCAGCTCAGCGCTATATGCATCGATAATGCCTTCGGCCTGGTAACGCTCCTTAAGAACTTCAGCTGCAATGCCGTAGTTTCCAAGCGCATTGGCCGTCCCTGGGCCGACGGCTACGATGCGAGCAGAGGCTAGGGAACGAATGTCCTGTCCTCTTTCCTTCAAGTGGCGGAAGAAGAATTCCACTCCATTTACGCTCGTAAAGAATACCCAATCATAGGACTGGAGCTTGTCCAGTGCCTGTTGAACGCCCTCAAGGGTCTCTTCCCTTGTTGGCATCACTGTTTGGATGACAGGGAATTCATAAGGTTCTCCCCCCAGATCCTCTATTTGGGAAACCAAAGCGCTGGCCTGGCTTCTGGCTCTAGTAACCAGAATCCTGGTGCCGAACAGAGGCAGCCGTTCTGCCCACTTCAGATGCTCCCGCTGAAGCACCACTTCTCCTACTACGATTACAGCAGGTGGTTGGAAGTCTGCTGCCTTGACCCGCTCCTCAATGTCAGCCAGCGTTCCGGTCAGTGTATCCTGCTCCGCCCGCGTTCCCCATCTTATAAGAGCTACCGGTGTTTCGGGCGGCCTGCCGTGCTTCATAAGCTGGCCGCTGATATATCCGATCTTGGCAACACCCATCATAAATATGAGTGTTCCTGTAGCATTGGTGACCTTATCCCATTGAATCATCCGATCCAGCTTCTCTGGACTCTCGTGCCCTGTAATGATAGATAGGGAAGAGGCATGATCACGATGCGTTACGGGAATGCCGGCATAAGCAGGCACACTGATCGACGAGGTAATTCCCGGTACGATCTCATACATAATCCCGTTCCGGTATAAGAGTTCTGCTTCTTCACCGACCCGTCCGAATATGGTTGGATCTCCGCCCTTTAAACGGACGACTGTCTTGCCTTCCAGGGCAAAATCAACAAGCAGCTGATTAATCTGTTCCTGCTTCATCGTGTGTCGATCCGGCAGCTTACCCACATAAACCTTCTCTGCTCCCGGCTTCATCCACTTTAGCAGCCGGGGACTGGCTAACCGGTCATACACCACGACATCCGCTTTTTCAATGCATTCCTTCCCTTTGATCGTAATCAGGCGCGCATCGCCTGGACCTGCTCCAACTAGATAAACCTTGCCTGCCATCCCCTCATCCCCTAACTTGTGCCAGTATCTTCTCCGCTCCTTTAGCTCTCAACTTCGCTGCTACTTCGGCTCCGAGCGATTCAGGATCAGTTCCTTCGGCGCTTTCCTTCAACACAATTTCGCCATCGGGGGAACCAACCATTCCTGTCAATTGTATAACTTTTTGCGCTCCACGAGAATCACTTGCTTCCCCATTCTTCAGAACAGCATAAGCTCCAATCGGCACCTGGCATCCACCGTTCAGCTCACTTAAAAATTTCCGTTCGGCTGCAACAGTCCTCGCAGTTACTTCATCATTATATAAAGATAGCAAATGCAGCAGCTCCGCATCGCTTTCACGACATTCAATTCCAAGTGCGCCCTGGCCCACAGCAGGCAAACTAATCTCAACCGGCAGGTACGAAGTAATCCGGTCTTCCCATCCCATGCGTTGCAGACCTGCGGTCGCGAGGATAATAGCTTGAAATTCGCCATCTTCCATTTTGCGAATACGAGAATCGATATTCCCTCTAATCCAATGAATCTGCAGATCAGGTCGATAAGCTTTCAACTGGCTGGATCGGCGCAGACTGCTTGTCCCCACCTTGGCACCTTGAGGAAGATCATCCAGCGTTGTCCCTTCTTTGGAGATCAGACAATCGCGAGGATCCTTTCTTGCCGGCACGGCACCCGACACGAGACCTTCGGGCAGAACAGATGGCATATCTTTCATACTGTGAACCGCCATATCAATCTCGCCATCTAACATGGCCTGCTCAATTTCTTTAACAAACAGGCCTTTACCGCCTACTTTGGAGAGGGTTACATCCAGGATACGGTCGCCTTTTGTGACAATTTTCTTGATGGTGAAGTCATATTCAAGCCCATGCTCCTTAGCTAACCGCTTTAGATCATCAATAACCTGTCCCGTCTGTGTTAGTGCCAAAACACTTTGTCTACTGCCAACTACGATTGTGCGCATGTTTCATTCCTCCCGATTAATCTCAATCCATTGTTTCATTTTATCCGCATTCCAAGGCTCATAACCTCCTAGGCGAATCTCGCCGAGCAAGTCGATGCCGTATACTTTGTCTAATAATCGGCTGCGTGCATCTTTGCACGCTACCTCTTGCTTAATCATCGTACGCATCTCGTATAAAAAATCCAAATATTCCTCATACTCCGGTCCGAACTGTTCTTCAAGCTGCTGAAGTATATCACGTGCGGCCCTCGGGCCGGCTCCTGATGTAGATACAGCCAGAGTCAGCCTTCCCCTACGCAGCACTGCCGGAGTGATAAACGTTCCCTTCTCGCCATGGCTGGCTATATTCACAAGCACACCGAGCCGATCGGCATTCGCCGCAATTTCCAGGTTCAGCTTGCTGTCATCGGTGGCTGCATAAACCAAAAAGACGCCTGTCAAATCATCTGCTTGATACTCCCGCTTGGTCCACCTAAGGACATTCTTATTCGCCAAACGTTGAAGCGTCTCGCTTCGTAATACGGGGCTTACTATATGTACGCTTGCTCCGACGTCCAGCAGATGGATGGCTTTACGTTCCGCCACCTTGCCGCCGCCGATAATCAAGCATGATCGCCCCTTGCAATTCAGCAGTACGGGCAAATACTGATGATCCTCCGTCACTGTCCTCACACTCCTGACCAGCTGTGAAAAGCAGACCACGTATTCAGAAAAAAGTTCAATATAATAAAACCATATCCGATCAAAGCCCATATGGCTGTTTCTCTGCCGGATCTTCTCCATAAACGACGTTTAATAAAATAGACAATATACATCGCCAGCGCCGTCAGAGTAGACATCACTTTGATATCCAATAACAAAGCCCATCGTCCAGCCATGACTACCGACAGGACTGCCAGGATGAGCGATAGCACCAAAATAATCGTTCCGGCCATCAGCGCTTTATAGGAGTAATCATCCAGCTTCTCAAGGCTTGGCAACCTGCGAATCGTATCATTCCATTGCTTGTGCTTCAACTTGCGATGCAGGAACATGTAGATGGCCGCAAACACCGCGCCTACCGTCAAAGCGGCAAAGCTGACACTAGCTAGCGCGATATGAACTAGCAAAAGACGGTGCTCTGTCTCCCAGCTGGACAGCGCATTATCGCCTGCCGTAAACCACAAACGATTAATCAGCATGACGCTAAATCCCACAAGGTTTATCAATAGAACGGCAAATTCCGAGAGCTTCATGTACGTCAGGGCTATTGAAGTGATCGATATACAGAAAGCCAGCAGGTACAAGAAATCAAACAATGTAAAGACAGGGAAATGGAAATGCCCGCCCTCCATCGCTCTGATACCGATCCCCACTAGTTGAAAAAGTGCAGTAATGGCAAGAAGCCCTGTGCCTATCCGCTTCGCCACCGAATTGCGTGAAATGCAATCCGAGATATAAAACAGAAGGCTCAGGGCATAGATACAAATGCCGGTGATATAAATGATATTTAACAACATAGGCTACCCTCACCCTCCTCAAAGGGTGGCAGGAGCCAGAGTCACCTTCAGCGGCTTCTCTTCTGCCTGCTGATCCGAAGCATTCTTTGTTCGTTCAGCTTCAATGGCGGGAGTAGCTTTCTTGTGACGGCTGGCACGCTGCTCATTCTCATGAATCAGGCTTTCTAATGCAAAAATTTGTGAAAAATAATCCAGTGCTTCGCCGCCCTGCTTACCGCCCGTCATTTCCTTGATCCGGTTAATAGGATCATGCATCATCTGGTTCACGATGCTCTTGGTCAAACGACGAATGACTTTTCGCTGGCGTTCATCCAGTTCCGGAAGCTTGTTGAACAGACTTTCCATGGTTTCTTCATGAATGGCATTTGATTTTTCCTGTAAGGCCCGGATGGCCGGTCTGACGCCAAGCGTCTTCAGCCAGGTGTGAAAGGCATCCATTTCTTCTTGAATCATCACTTCAATCTTCGCAGCTTCCACCCGGCGCATTTCCATATTGGTCTCTACAATGCCTTCTAAATCATCAATATCGTATAAGAATACATTCGAGAGATCGCCTACTGCCGGATCAATATCACGTGGTACTGCAATATCAATCATGAACAACGGACGGGATGGCCGTTTCTTCATGCTCTCCTTAACCCGTTCCGCATTGAGCACATATTCATTAGAACCGGTGGAGCTGATAATGATATCCACTTCATTCAACGAATGGATCGCTTCGTTTATGGTACAAGGCGTTCCTTTGAATTTGCGTGCCAACTCCTCTGCTCTAGTGAGCGTGCGGTTAGCTACGATCACTTCTGCGGCACCATTGGCATACAGATGCTTCACGGTAAGCTCGCTCATTTTGCCTGCGCCGAGAATCATGACCTTCTTATTGTGGAACGCACCAAAAATCCGTTTGCCCAGCTCAACTGCAGCATAACTGACAGAGACGGCACTTTCGCCGATTGATGTCTCCGAATGAGCCCGCTTGCCGAGCGTAACAGCTTGTTTAAATAACATATTGAACCAGGTTCCTGTCGCATTATGCTTCTGTGACGTCAAAAAAGCATTACGCACCTGTCCAAGAATCTGCGTTTCTCCAATGACCATGGAATCCAAACCGCAGGTGACCTTAAACAGATGGGAAATAGCTTGTTCGTCTTCATATATATAGAGATGTTGTGTAAATTCTTCACGATTAATGCCGAACCACTGTTCCATAAAACTGCGGATAAAGTAGCCGCACATATGAAGGCGATCTACCACAACATAAATCTCAGTCCGGTTGCAGGTAGCGACAATGACGCCCTCCAATACGCTCTTGGTCGAATTAAGCTGTTCTAATGCCTTTGGCATGTCATCTTCCGAGAATGTAAACCGTTCTCTGACTTCCACGGGCGCTGTACGATAATTCAACCCAACAACGACGATGTGCATTGCATGTTCACCTGCCTATTTCTCCGAGTAGTTTTGCCGTATAGACATACTGTTCTTTACTCTGTTCATTATATCACAGTATGCTGAGCAGCCTTGTCTATTTTATGAAATGTTTATGAAATCCCCATACTTCTTCATTCCAAGAACAAGCTTACTTTTCCAAAAGATTGCACCTTACTATTGTGGATATAGAACAACTTAGATATACGTACGAATTGTTACGAATTCATGATTACGAAAACAACTGCCTGGCTTCATACCCATACAAAATAAATAACCATGGAAATCTCCATGGTTATCAATATACACATTTGATTAGTTGGCCAATTTAAACGAGCTCAGCCTGTTTCATCTCTGGCGTTTCCACGGTCATTTCGCCGAGTCCGCGCACGAGCTTTTTAGCATAGCATTTTTCAGGTTTCAAAGCGGATACCAGATAGTCAATAGCCAACTGCGGATCTACTGTCTCCCCACAGGTATAACAGTCAATCGCAGCGAACCCTCTCTCAGGGTATGTGTGAATCGAGAGATGGCTTTCCGACAGCAACACCAGCACAGTCGCACCTTGTGGTTCAAACTGCTTGGATTGGACAGACAACACCGTTGCTCCACATGCTTCAGCGGCTTCCACCATCTGAGCTTGCAAAAATTCTGCACTGTTCAATAGTTCAAAATCGACACCCCAAGTATCAACAGCAACGTGTCTTCCGAAAGTTGAGTATTCCATCTTCCGGTTTCCCCCTTCCTAGGAATAAAATATTTGAAAATTTCATCCGCTAGGACCTACGTCATTCACTTCCCGAGGGAATAATCTCTCGCAACATTACATGTCCTGAGTGAATCCTGGTTCCTATATTCTTTTCAACGAGATTAAAAATAACATCTATAACGTTTAATTGCAACACCTTTTTCAAAAATACCCAATAAATATTTTACAGCTCAATATATGTGGGTTTGAACGATATGGTGAATCCCCCGGTTTAATTGAGCATAAACAAAGATTTATCTCACGTGTACACATAATTTCGAGAATCTATGTATTGACAATAAATAAAAAAGCCGCCCTATTCAGGGCAGCCGCTTAAGCCTCAAGAACGAATAGACGTTGATTAAATCTTCGCAGACGTTCATCGATCGTCGTCGTTTTTAGTTTATCATTTCCTGCTGCAATCCGCTGATCCAGAAGCACATTAATATTGCGCTGGATGGATTCAATCTCTTTCTCTGCTTCATTACTGTTGAAGAGACGCTGCAGCTCACCAGCTGTATTCTTGTACTCGTAGATGACGATGCTGTCGTCCCCGGCGATCTGAGTAATTCTATGCACCGTTCCTACATGATAGTCGTAGCTCATCGTAAAGCCGCGATAGATCCGATTCACTCTGCCTGATCCACTAAAGGCCGCAAACAGTTTCCGTACGGCATTAGTCAGATGGGGAGTAACCAATCGGCACGACAGCTCACAGACGTACAAGCCATTCTTGCGTTCAAAGGGCAAATGAACTTCTTCCCCGCTTTCATCTTCGAGCACGAATACCTGCTCTCCGCTGTCCATCACTTTCACCCGGTTCGATATCCGGAAAGCTTGGTTATATTGCAGAAATTGATCCATTTGAATGTCCGTCATTTGCATTGTGGCATTAACATATTCTGTGGCTAACCGCTGAGCCATAAAAATCTCCCTCAATTCTTTTAACTTATTACCATTATACAGCAGACGCCAGCGGTATTTCTTGCCGTCCGAACGAGATTATCCATCATATTTCATAAAAAAACGGAATTAGCCGGAATCAAGCTAACATTTCCCGCATGATGCTCACTTTCCTATGAAGAATGCACCGAATCCCTGTGTTACCTTGAAAAAATCACAACAAAACGAACCAGTTCAGACTGGTTCGCTGCCTTCCCTATCCGACTCAAGAGCCGGCTCTGCCTTTGTTTCCTTAGTCCCCATATGAGACTCCATAATGGCCCATAATTCATCTTTACCCAGACCTAGCTCGGATGAAAACATGACGAATGAATGATAGGGTTTGAACCCGAGTGTTTCTTTCACGATTTTTACATGCTTCTGGCGGCGCGTCTTCGGAATTTTATCCGCCTTGGTCGCGACTACGCACACTGGACGGTTGTAATGCTGCAGCCATTCATACATGCTGATATCGTCTTTTGACGGCGGGTGACGCATGTCTACTATAAGTAATACGAGCTTCAGCTCTTCACGGCTGAGCAGGTATCTCTCAATCATTTCGCCAAACGCCGCACGCTGGGTTTTGGATACCTTCGCATAACCATAGCCCGGGAAATCAACCAGATACAGATCATCATTCACCCGATAATAATTGAGCTGCTGTGTTTTCCCTGGTGTCGCACTAGTGCGCGCCAGGTTCTTGCGAGATATCATTCGGTTAATCAGTGATGACTTGCCCACGTTGGAACGCCCTGCCAGAGCAATCTCCGGCAAGGCGTCATCAGGATATTGAGCAGGTACGACAGCACTGATGACAAACTCGGCCTTCGTAACTTTCATAACTTAGACTTTCCTCTCTAGTGCACTCCCGTTTGTTCAACGAGCGCGTGCTCCAGAACCTGATCCATATGGGATACCGGAACGAACTCCACGTCGTTCTTCACGCTGTCAGGTATATCACGCAAGTCACGTTCGTTATCCTTAGGGAGTAATATTTTTTTGTAGCCGGCACGGTGAGCTGCCAATGATTTCTCTTTCAAGCCGCCAATTGGCAGAACGCGTCCCCGAAGTGTAATTTCTCCTGTCATCGCCACATCACGGACTACATGCCGTTTCGTTAAGGATGAGATCAACGCTGTCGCAATCGTAATACCGGCTGAAGGACCATCCTTCGGAATAGCGCCCTCAGGGATATGGATATGGACATCAAGCTTCTCATGGAAATCCGGATCAATGCCCAATTCCACCGCTTTCGAGCGGGTAAAACTGAAGGCGGCTTGAGCCGATTCCTTCATTACATCGCCAAGCTTCCCTGTCAAAGTCAACTTGCCGGTACCAGGCACCACGGTTACTTCAATGGTCAGCGTCTCGCCGCCGACCTCCGTCCAGGCAAGTCCTGTTACCGTGCCCACTTGATCCTCAAGTTCGGCCATGCCGTAGCGGAACTTCGCAATTCCAAGATATTCCTTAATATCGTCTGCCTTAATCTCAATGGATTCCGATTGATTCGTTACGATCTGTTTGGCGACTTTGCGGCACAGCGCAGCCACTTGCTGCTCCAGATTCCGCACTCCGGATTCACGGGTATACTCCCGAATTACCTTCATCAGCGCTTCCTCATCCAGAACTAGCTGCTCCGGTGCTAACCCGTGCTCACTCTTCTGTTTAGGCAGCAAATAACGATTGGCGATCTGCAATTTCTCCAGTTCGGTATAGCCTGGAATGTTCAGCACTTCCATCCGGTCCAGAAGCGGCCTCGGAATGTTATGAAGCACGTTCGCCGTCGTGACAAACATGACGTTGGACAGGTCAAAAGGAATTTCCACGAAATGATCGCTGAACGTATTGTTCTGCTCGGGATCCAGCACTTCAAGCAGCGCGGAAGACGGGTCACCGCGGAAGTCGGATGCCATCTTATCGATTTCATCCAGCAGAAACACGGGATTCATCGAACCCGCCGTCTTCATGCCTTGAATGATACGTCCAGGCATGGCTCCTACATACGTGCGGCGGTGTCCACGAATTTCAGCCTCGTCCCTTACTCCGCCCAAAGATACACGAACGAATTTGCGTTCCAAAGAGCGTGCAATTGACCTGGCGAGCGATGTTTTACCGACGCCAGGAGGGCCAACCAAGCACAAAATTGGCCCCTTCATCTTCTTCACCAGCTTCTGGACCGCTAAATATTCAAGCACGCGTTCCTTCGGTTTTTCCAGACCGTAATGATCCTCGTCCAGCACTTGCTCCGCTTTAACGATGTCCAGATCGTCTTCGGTCTTGTTACTCCAAGGCAGCCCCAGCAGCCAATCGACATAATTCCGAATCACGCCGCCTTCGGCAGAGCTCGACGGCATTTTCTCGAGTCGGTCAATCTCCTTCTCAACCTTCTCCTGAACGCGCTCCGGCAGTTCAAGCTCCTCCAGCTGGCTTCGAAGCTCCTCTACTTCTCCTGCACGGCCTTCCTTGTCGCCAAGCTCTTTTTGGATGGCCTTCATCTGCTCACGCAAATAGTATTCCTTCTGGGTCTTCTCCATTTGCTTCTTAACGCGCTGGTTGATTTTGCGCTCCAATTCCAGCACTTCACGCTCATTATTCAGTATATCTAGAAGTTTCTCGAGCCGTTTGCGAACGTCAATTGTTTCGAGAATTTCTTGCTTATCTTTGATCTTCAGTGACAGATGACTTGTAATCACGTCAGCCAGTCTGCCCGGCTCATCAATATCGGAAACGGCCGCGAGTGTCTCTGGCGTCACCTTCTTCGACAAATTGATGTAATTCTCAAACTGGGACAGTACGGTTCGCATGAGTGCGGACACTTCAGGGTCATGGTTCTCCTCCTCAGGAAGCTCCCGGGCAATGACCTCATAGTATTCCTCTTGATCCGTATATTCTATAACCTCCGCCCGTTCCATACCCTCCACTAGCACACGTATGGTACCGTTCGGAAGTTTAAGCATCTGGCGTACATTCGCAACTGTGCCAATCCGAAAAATATCATCCTGCGTAGGCTCTTCAATGTTCACTTCCGATTGAGAACATAGGAGAATCAAATTGTCTTCAACCATCGCTTTTTCTAAAGCCTTTACCGATTTCTCCCTGCCTACATCCAAGTGAAGCACCATGCTTGGATAGACAAGAAGACCTCTCAAAGGCAGTAAAGGAAAACGACGACCTTTGGATTTACTGGGTCCCATCGCTTTCGCACCTCCAATGGCTCTCAATGTTGACACTATTCCTATTTTATCAAATCTGCGTATAAAAAACCAACCATATGAAACTTAACATCCACCAGCATCCGTAATTTTACCATTGCGTGGAGGTGTGGCCTGCAGCAATGAAGCAGAAGAGGTTGGAAAAATCTCGTTCCCTGGGAGCTGCACCACCTCGGGAGTGAACGCTCCTCCAAAAATATGACCGAATACCTCATCTACCGATTCTACCGGGATGACCCGTAAGCCGCCGCTCAAATCTTGAAATAACGTCTGCCAATTGTCCTTGGGAATGATCACGCGGGTTACCCCAGCTTGAAATGCCGCTTCTACTTTAGCTATGACTCCGCCAATTGGCTTCACCTTTCCATGGATGCTCATCTCGCCGGTCATCGCGACCTTATTGTCGACTTCAATTCCTTTAATAGCCGATACGATCGCCGTCGCCATTGCAATACCCGCCGAAGGGCCGTCAATTGGTGTTCCTCCAGGAAAATTGATATGCAGATCATAGTTTTTAGGGGTAAAGCCCATCGAGCCCAGAACGGTCAAGACATTCTCGATCGAGCCTTTGGCCATACTCTTACGGCGCAGCTTCCGCGAACCCCCGCCAAATTCCTCTTCATCCACAACGCCTGTAATATTATATATTCCCCGTCCCTTCTCAACAGGAACTGCAGACACTTCTATTTCGAGCAGCGCCCCCATATTGGGACCGTATACGGCCAACCCGTTTACTACGCCAACTTGAGGCTTCTCCGGTATTTTCCGGTCGGGCCTTGGCTGAAGCTGGCTGCTGCTAGCCACCCACTCTAAATCCCCTGCGCTAAGAGCATCTCGCTTCTCGGTCAGAGCAAGTCCGGCAGCCAATTGAATCATATTAACCGCTTCACGGCCGTTGGAGCAGTACTGCTTCACAACTTCCACTGCTGCGGGAGCGGCATTCAAACCGATTTTTTGAATGGCGTCCTCTGCGATCTTCCCAATCTCTTCAGGCAGAAGCGGACGGAAAAAAATCTCCATGCAGCGTGAACGAAGTGCAGGAGCAATTTCTTCCGGTGAACGCGTCGTGGCACCGACCAGTCGAAAATCTGCCGGAAGTCCATTTTGAAAAATGTCGTGTATATAGGCAGGCGTGTTGGCATCCTCAGAATTATAATACGCACTTTCCAGCAGCACCTTGCGGTCCTCCAGCACTTTTAACAGCTTATTCATCTGAATAGGATGCAATTCCCCAATTTCGTCAATAAACAGAATTCCTCCGTGTGCCTTGGTCACAGCACCTGGCTTCGGTTGAGGAATACCTGCTACGCCCATCGCACCCGCACCTTGATAAATCGGATCATGAACCGATCCAATAAGCGGGTCGGCAATTCCGCGTTCATCGAAGCGGGCCGTAGTGGCGTCAATCTCGGTGAATTTTGCATCATATTTGAACGGGGATTGCGGGTTCTTCTTCGCTTCCTCCATCACCACGCGAGCAGCAGCAGTCTTACCGACCCCCGGTGGACCGTATACAATGACATGCTGTGGATTCGCACTGCATAGCGCCGCCTTCAACGCGCGCAAGCCGTCCTTTTGTCCCACAATGTCATCCATCGTTTGCGGCCTTGTTTTCTCGGCCAGCGGTTTCGTTAAGGATACCGACCGAAGCTTGCGTAATTTATCGAGTTCCTTTCGCGATTCACGATCTACCGCTGTTTTGCTCGTCTTCTGTCCACGCAATAAGTTCCAAAAATAAATGCCGATGATGACTGCAAAGAACAGCTGCACCAGCATAATCACGATACTTAAATTCACAAGTCATTCCTCCTGTATTCCATATGTCTTCATCCAAAGCGTTAATACATGGTAGTATTGCCGATTCCTTGGATGGTAAAACGCTGGAGGCGGAAAAGTATCAAAAAGTGTATGGAGACGCTTAAGTAGGATGCGTAAGTTGGACTCATAAGCGGGACGTTTAAGTGAGACGCTCCGCGTACGTATCGTTCCTCCGATCGCTGTTGTTTCCGAATTTCATGAATGGGGATACCAAGGTAGAAATTCGGCAACAAAGGCGACCGCTTCGCTTCTCCGGAATCGATTCGTCCGCTCCGCTGATGCGGCGCATGGCATCCTTCTTCATCGTGGGGGTGGGGAGAGGGAAGAACTGAGCTTCATAAAAAAGAAGCTCAGTAAAGAGCAATGGATAGTCACTGTAAAACACACCATTGAAACGGACTTCTACATTTACCGTGCATCCGAAATCAACGAGCTGGACTACTTGTTCTGTTTGTCATTTCTACACTTTAGACCGTTCAAAGAATTTTTTAGGATATACCTTGTCTCCCCTTTACAAAACAACAAAACGGCAGTCTCTCCAATCCCAGAGACTGCCGTTTTAATATAAGCGGATATTCCAATAACTTAGTGATCAAACTTACACCGTGGATTTGTGCTTGCGGCCCGGGATTTCGCCCGTTTCCTCGTACACCTTCACAATATGATCAATTTCCTTCTTAAGCTCTTCCACCATGGTTTCTTCCGGAACCTTGCGAATCATTTCACCATAACGGAAGAGCAGGCCTTCGCCGCGAGCACCGGCAATACCGATGTCTGCTTCCCGGGCCTCGCCGGGACCGTTCACGGCACAACCCAGTACGGAAACCTTGATCGGCACTTTAATCTTCGAGATGTACTCCTCAACCTCATTGGCAATGGAGAACAAGTCGATATCAAGCCGTCCGCAAGTCGGGCAAGATACCAAGGTGGCCGCATCTGAGATCAAACCGAAGGATTTGAGAAGCTCCCGTCCGACTTTGATCTCTTCCACAGGATCGGCACTCAAGGAGATTCTCATCGTACTGCCAATACCAAGCGACAGCAGGGCGCCGAGACCAGCAGCACTCTTCACAGTACCCGAGAACAAAGTACCCGCTTCGGTAATTCCAAGATGAAGAGGATATGGAATTACTTCCGCTGCCTTAGTATACGCTGCAATCGCCATCGGCACATCCGATGCCTTCAGGGACACGATAATATCGTGGAAATCCAGTTCTTCGAGGATGCCGATATGATACAAAGCACTCTCCACCATAGCTTCAGGTGTAGGATATCCGTATTTTTCAAGGAGATGATTCTCCAGGGAACCAGCGTTTACCCCGATCCGAATCGGAATCCCCTTCTCTTTGCACGCCTTCACAACAGCTTCAACTTTCTCACGCTTACCGATATTCCCCGGATTGATCCGAACCTTATCAATACCGTTCTCGATCGCAATCAGTGCAAGCTTATAGTTGAAATGGATATCGGCAACGAGTGGAATATGAATACGTTTCTTGATTTCCTTGATGGCCGCAGCTGCTTCCTCATTATTTACCGTTACCCGGACGATCTGACATCCGGCTTCTTCCAAACGAAGGATCTCCGCAACGGTTGCCTCCACATCTGCGGTTTTGGTGGTGCACATGCTTTGAATAATGACTTCGTTCTTTCCCCCAATGGTGAGGTTCCCCACCTTGACAGGCCGTGTGTCTTGTCTCAAAAACATGGTACGATCTCTCCCATATAACGCCAAAGCTCCACTCCAGCAAGCCCCTTTGGGCATAACTGAAAGTGGAGAATCAGCGTAGATTTATTCCACGTCTAACACCCTAAAGGGCATTAGGCGCTTTCTTCTTGTTTCTTGTCGTCTTCGTCACTTTTGACTTGAAGTTCTGGGATAATTTTATCCCGAACAACCTGCTCCGTAATGACACAATCCTTGATGTCGTCTCTGGACGGCACTTCATACATCACATCAAGCATGATGCCTTCAATAATGGAGCGCAGTCCACGTGCACCAGTGTTTCGCTTAATCGCTTCACGGGCAATCGCTTCAAGAGCGCCTGGCTCAAATTTGAGGTTGACGTTGTCAAACTCAAGCAGCTTTTGGTATTGTTTCGTCAAAGCGTTTTTCGGCTCGGACAGAATACGCACCAATGTAGCTTCATCCAGCGGCTCAAGGGTAGATACTACTGGCAAACGTCCAACGAACTCGGGAATCAATCCAAATTTAAGCAGATCTTCAGGTAGGACCATCGTGAGGTACTCACCTGGTTTCAATTCCTTCTGGCTTTCGCCGGAAGCATTAAACCCGATAACCTTCTTACCGATCCGACGTTTAATGTATTGCTCCAATCCGTCAAATGCGCCACCGCAAATGAACAGGATGTTTGTCGTATCGATTTGGATAAATTCTTGGTGCGGATGCTTGCGGCCACCTTGCGGAGGTACAGATGCAACGGTTCCTTCCAAGATTTTCAGCAAAGCCTGCTGAACCCCTTCACCGGAAACGTCACGCGTAATGGATGGATTCTCCGATTTACGGGCCACTTTATCGATCTCATCAATATAGATAATGCCGCGTTCCGCTTTTTCCACGTCATAATCCGCAGCTTGAATCAGCTTCAGCAAAATGTTCTCAACATCCTCACCCACATAACCGGCTTCGGTCAGTGAAGTTGCATCTGCAATAGCAAACGGAACATTGAGAATCTTAGCCATCGTTTGGGCAAGCAATGTCTTACCGGAACCTGTAGGTCCAAGCATCAAAATATTACTCTTTTGCAGTTCAACATCCTCAATCTTGCTCTGGGTGTTGATACGTTTATAGTGGTTATAAACGGCAACAGAAAGAGATTTCTTCGCTTGATCCTGTCCGATTACGTATTGATCCAGAATGTCCCGAATCTCACGTGGTTTCGGAATATCCTTCAGATCCACTTCTTCTTCATGGCCAAGCTCTTCCTCGACGATTTCGGAACACAAGTCAATGCATTCGTCGCATATATAAACACCGGGCCCCGCAACAAGCTTGCGGACCTGCTCCTGGGATTTACCGCAGAAGGAGCATTTCAGCTGCCCTTTGTCATCGTTAAATTTAAACATGCTTTTACCACCCCTTAAGATTTGGTCGGTGAAGACAGAACATCATCGATAATACCGTACGCCTTCGCTTCGTCCGCGCTCATAAAAAAGTCGCGGTCCGTATCGCGTTCGATTTTTTCAAGGGGCTGACCTGTACGATCCACATAGATTTGATTCAACTTATGTCTGGTCTTGATGATCCAATCTGCATGGATTTGGATATCAGATGCCTGACCTTGAATGCCCCCGAGCGGCTGGTGAATCATTACTTCACTGTTCTCAAGAGCATAGCGCTTGCCTGGTGCTCCGGCTGTAAGCAGCAATGATCCCATGCTGGCGGCCATGCCAACACAAATGGTTGACACATCTGGCTTAATTAACTGCATCGTATCATATATACCCATCCCGGCCGTTACCGAACCGCCAGGGGAATTGATGTACAAAGAGATATCCTTTTCCGGATCTTCCGCAGCCAAAAACAGCAGCTGGGCAATAACAAGATTGGCAACATCGTCATCGATCGCACTGCTGAGGAAAATAATGCGATCCTTCAGTAATCTTGAGTAGATATCGTAAGATCTTTCGCCTCTACTGGTTTGCTCAACAACCATAGGTACAAGACTCATGCGACCAACCTCTTTTCCTTGAAAATATACTGCAGCGTTACAAAAGTTATTCTAACATGTTCAAAGCTCCATGTCATTTTTTAACCCTTTTTACATCCTATGAATTTCGCTTGGATTATATCCAGCCTGCTTGTCCTGTTTATGTATGTCGAATTTAATAACCATTTCATGTCATAACTAGTACCCAATTGGCTATTGTTAGGTAAAAATAAGGCACGCATGATATGTACGTGCCTTATCGAATGTGAGGCGACCTTGCAGACGCCTATTTATTATTCTTCAGATGCTGCATCTTCTTTCTTCTCAACAGGTGCGCCTTCTACGCTGTTCTCAAGCAAGAAGTCGATCGTTTTGCGAAGAAGCAATTCTTCACGAAGACTGTCAAGGGATCCATTAGCACCTAGAATGCTGCGGATTTCATCAACGGGACGCTTATACGTGTCAGCCATGTTTTCGAGCTCTTTGTTGATTTCCTCTTCGGAAACTTCAAGCTTCTCTTCTTTTGCGATTTGCTCCAGAACGAGATTGTTGCGAACACGCTTAGCCGCATCGTCCTTCATTTGCTCTTCCAGATCGGAATTGCTTTGACCGGAGAAGCTAAGGAACATTTCCAAGTTCATGCCTTGCTGGCGAAGACGGTTGTCGAAATCGCGCATCATGTTTTGAACTTCGGATTGAATCATAGCATCTGGAATTTCAATTTCAGCGTTTGCTGCTGCTTTTTCAACAACTTCGTTCTCGCGAACGCCTTGAGCTTCTTGCTCCTTACGAGCCAGCAGCTGCTTCTTCAGATCTTCCTTGTACTCGTCAAGCGTATCAAATTCGCTAACGTCTTTAGCGAATTCATCATCCAGCTCAGGAAGCTGCTTGCGCTTGATTTCATGTACTTTCACTTTAAAGACGGCTTGTTTGTTAGCCAACTCTTCAGCGTGATATGTCTCAGGGAATGTAACTTCCACGTCCTTGAAGTCCCCTGTTGCCATACCGACAACTTGATCTTCAAAACCAGGGATGAAACTGTTGCTTCCAAGCTCGAGAGAATAGCGCTCAGCTTGTCCGCCTTCGAAAGGAACACCATCAACAGAACCGTCGAAGTCGATCACGACGATATCGCCCGATTGGGAAGCTCCTTCGTCGATAACAGTAAGCTCCGCATGACGCTGCTGCAAGCGCTCCAACTCTTCAGTCAATTCCTCATCAGAAACTTCAGCAGTTACAGGTGCTACTTCGATACCTTTGTAATCGCCAAGCTTAACTTCCGGCTTCACGGTTACTTTAGCTTTGAACTTGAAAGATTGACCTTTGCCGAATTGCTCGATTTCCACATCCGGACGATCCACAGGGAAGATATCTGCCTGTTCTACAGCTTCGCCGTATACTTCCGGAAGAAGGATGTCGATGGCATCCTGGTACAAGCTCTCAACACCATAACGAGCTTCAAAAACCGGCCGAGGCACTTTACCTTTGCGGAATCCAGGTACATTTGCTTTTTTTGCTACTTTATTAAAAGCTTTGTCAAGAGCGGATGCAACGCGTTCTGCATCTACCTCAACTTCAAGAACACCAAGGTTCTTCTCTATTTTTTCCCAAGTTGCTTTCATTTATGCTTTCCCCTCCAAAATAATTCACGTGGTCGACGTAATAATGTATCACGTACCGAATAACCACTATAGTATAAACAACATTATATTCTTTTTCAAGGGCGAACCCTTATGCTACGATGCGGTAAACGTTTTCCAATTCGTGCTAATCCTCCACACCTGCAGCCACAAATTGCTTAAGAGACCGATAGGCCCCCTCATAGCGGAATCGCATGGTGTCTGTTATGCCGTACAGCGGGCGAATCTCATCTTCATTTCGAAACCCCTTCAGACTCTCCGACACGATATCATGAAGCGCTGCCGCCCAAATATCCAATGTCGATTCTTCTTCATCCAGCATCGAATGGTAATCCTCGGTTCCATAAATCGCCATAATGAACTGGGACCATAATTCCTGGGCAAAATAAAACAGCGTCGGCTCATGCACCTCGGTCTGATTTGCAACGCGCTCCAATATTTTCGAAATTGCAGCTGGAAATCCTCCCGGATCCAGGGGTACCGTTTCAATCTCAATCTCAACGGCTTCTTGTCCACGGTGAAGACGAACCTGCCCTTCCATTCCTCTTCTTCGGAGAGTTTGAAGCACCCGAAATTGTAAAAGCGGGTGAAGGGGCGTATCGTGGAGCCACTCCACCAATACCGCATCGATTTCCGGACGCTCCAAATAGGCAAGCTGCTCCAGCGCCAAAATGGTCTGTTCTGTCAAGGGGCCGTTCATCACAGAGTCCAGCAGCTTGTCGGCATATCCGGCATCCTGAGCTGCTTTTTCCTTAACCAATTGCTTTGCCATATCCGCTTCATCCGGTTCCTCTTCTGGATCGGGTTCAGCGTCAGCTGAGCGAGGTGCCGCCTGCTCCGGAAATGCCGCTTCCAGCCATTCAAGAAGGGATTTCCACTCATCATAATTCCGTTCATTCTGTCCGCCGCACTTCAGCAAAAAACGAAGAACTTCCATCGCCTCGCCATAACGTTCATTCTCGAGCATAACCGTAAGCTGAATCTGGTAATAATCCAGCGTCTTCGGAAACAGGATGATGTTCTTGTCCTCTTGTTCTTGGGAGTAAGAGTCCTTGATAAGGACACCTCCTTTCTGGTCCTGTTTTATTTTTCGTTGATTATAGCATATGTAATGCCAAGTTTAAAAAAGCGAATTAATGACAAGCTTTCAGTCGCTCAGCATTGATAAAATATCCCATATGTACGTAGCTCCCATTATACCTTATCAATATAACCCGGAAGGATGGACTCATAATCTTGTGACTTCAAATTCATGGTGATAAAAAAATGGTTGTATTCTCCCAAGGTATATGATAATATATTTTTTGCTTGAAAAAATTCTGTGTCCCAGTAGCTCAGCTGGATAGAGCAACGGCCTTCTAAGCCGTCGGTCAGGGGTTCGAATCCCTTCTGGGACGTAAATAAGGAAGCCGCCAATGTTAAAATTTGCGGCTTCTTTGCGTATTCCAGAAGGGTGATGAACCCAGGTTGGGTTCGTCGGAGCATAAGCTTCGGAAGGATGACTTCGCAGTCGGCCTGGAAGGCCGTACCCCGACTGGGACGTTTTTTTTGTGTCCCGTGAGGATGAAAACCCCAAGGGGGCTCGTCGGAGCATACGCTTCGGGAGGATAATATCACAGTCGGCCTGCAGAGGGCGTCTCTCTTCTAAGGTACAGTCAGACATATGACCTCCATAGCAGTTCCCCAACATCCCAAACAGAACACAAACTTCAACGAACCGTAGATTCGTTATTTCAGCAAATATGGCTAATTTAGAATTTAACGGACACAAAGGGCGAGCGTTTTCCCTCAATTAATAGATCCTGAGTCCTTTAAGGCAACGCAGCCCCCCACTTGCTCTAAAGCTTCTGCAAACCATCCTTTAACTATCGCCAAACACTAACCCGCTCCGATTTCTTCATGTAAATAGAGAGCGATACTCTTGTTCGTGCAATCAGGAGTATTTCAAATCTTCGCTGTACCTCTTTAGACTAGATGCCGGATCAACCCGGTTGGATTACCGTGCTTAGCTCGAACCGCTCGTCCTTTCATCTGGTAGGCAAGCATGAATAAAACTACATACCCATCCCATGATCAAGGGGCTTATTCAATGGGCATCGCGCCCCTCGCCCAATAAAGCCGCTGTACCGATCAGCACCTGAATGCCACAGAATACACTTGCGTTAGGATCGCGACGACAATAGCCTAAATGATTCACATCACGAACATCAACCGTTACACATATGCCATGCATCCAAATTTCAAGTTCCCATCGTGTTCTCTCGATTCAACTACTGAACATATGGCTGCGTCTAAATATTACTTTCTCCTTCCTCTTTGATCCAATAGGTAAACGACACGTTATTTTTGCACATCCACAGCTTCATCCGATCTTAATCTTGTATTCCCCTACCGAACGTTGACCTGCTGAATACGTCCATTTTCCCTTTACGTGGAGGCCGAAAATCTCCATTTTCAGTTCCTAAACCTTAAACTTATGACTTTTAGTAGCCATTAAAAATGCACCCACTAGAATTCATCGGTCAACCCAGGGTTTTCCAATGTTATTCTAAGGGGTGCACTTCAATCCCAAATACACATTTGATGAATAAGGCTCCCCCCCAGAATTTAGGGGGCACTTTTTTAGTAGGTAGTATTATACATAGGGATCAAGTCATCTTCATTGTCGATGAAATAACCGTCAAACTCTCTAGTTGTTGCAATATAGCTTAAAAAGAAACTCGATTTACGAATGTGATAATACCCATTACTTAAGACATCAATATTCTGGGAGCCAAAGACATCAGTATAGATTGGAGAGTCAAAATCTAAGTACAAAATAAAGTTTATATCGTATGCGCCATATTTGGTTTGTAGGTCTTGTGCGACAGGCTTGATTAGTTTGAAAATGTGAGTTTCATCTATTGCATTATTGATTAGAGTTTTGTAGTTTTCGAAATCAAAGTTTACGCCTACAATCATTTTATCATTGACAACTGCATCATACGATACGTCATAAGCACTGCTACCCGAGACTAATATAGAATGATTTTGATTTAGATAGGTTTGGAGTTGTTGAGGTGTGGGTGTTGACGAACTAGGTTTAGAAGGCTGAGTCACTGGTTTGGTCGGCGGTACGTACGTTTGGTTTACAGAAGGAGCACTTGTAAAATTATTACCATTGCCACTAAATACCTCAATAATATTGCCATTGTTTTTGACGTTCAATGATGCTCCCGTCGCCTCACTGATGAATCTTAATGGTACGAATACTTTTCCCCCTACAACGGTAGGTGCGACTTGAAGTTGAATGGGTGAACCGTTTACATATGCAGTTTTGTTACCAACATTAAGGATAATTTTAGTTCCACCTTTAGATGCAACAACTTGCTTCTTCTGCTGATCCCAGGATGAGGTTATTCCCAACCTCTTAAACACAGGTGTGAACTGAACTAAAGTAGTACCGTTAACAACAATAGGATTTTGATCAAATAGAATGGCTTGTCCATCGACAACAACGTTCTTTCTTGCGTCCGCACTTACACTTGAAGAGATAAGTGTAAGCAGCAGAGTGGTAATGATTATAACCTTCTTTTTCATTCAAGCACTCTCCTTTTGAGTAGAATCTAGGCAGCATGGTTCATCTATTGATAACACCAAGACTTATTTCCTAGTAAAATAATACTATTTCATATAAGTGATTAACAGGTAAAAGTATACATATTTTTATGAAATAATCTAATTGATACTGTTTATAACCTATCGGTAAACAATGCAGCTACGGTTAAGGGTCTGAATATACATTAAGTTTGAAAATGTAACCCGTCTCATATTAAAACAAAACTAAACAACCACTCGTCAGATCGATTACGGCAACTGGTTGCTTAATACTTTAAAGAGTTTGATTCCTGTCTCATAAACTAAGGCCAGTCCCTCCAGCTTAGCTCCTCCCTTTTTTATCGAATTGGATAAGATATTACGACTATCGAAGTTCGTTCAACGAAGAAGTGGGCGTCTGCCGCTACCGCGGCTGGCGCCGGTTTGGCGCGCCGCTTCCCACGAAAAAACTCTACGAGTAATCTCGCGGAGTTTTTTGCTGAGAATGTTATACTTGTGACTATCGATGGGCTCAGCCTGCGCTGCTCCATGACCTTACTGCAGCAGCATGTGAATAAGCGGAAACGGCTTCCCTGAGCCATCCAGCTCGGAGCGGCCGATTTGCACGAAGCCGTATTTTTTATAAAAAGCATGGGCCTTGGGGTTCTGTTCATTCACATCAACTTGCAGCCTCCGCCCCTTCAGCTGTTCGGCATGCCGGATCAGTTTCGTTCCCGTGCCTTGGCCGTGATGGAGGGGATCCACAAACAGCATTTCGATTTTGGGGCCATCCAGCCCTATAAATCCAATAGGTTCCTGTTCCGGATTTAAGCACACCCAGATCTCCACGGCTCTCAATGCTCCATTTTGCATCATCTCATAAAAAAACCGGATATCTTCCTCCGTTAGGAAATCATGCGTTTGGGATACGGCATGAAGCCATATTTTCACCAGCCGATCATGATACTCTTCTGTGTAAGGCGCTATACGCAACGTCATTTTTCATCCATTCCTTCCTAATCGGCAGATCATATCGAAATTCATGATATTGTTAAAATTGCTCTATACTATTATAAAGTAATCCGGTACATTAAACAGAGAACTTATCTTTATCAAGAAGGAGAAAAACGACATGCCATTATGGCTTGTATACGCATTGCTGTCGGCGGTTACGGCAGCGCTTGTCGCTATTTTTGGAAAAATAGGCTTGCAAAATATCGATGCCAATTCAGCAACAGCCATTCGCTCTGTCATTATGGCATTGTTTTTGCTGGGGGTCGTAGGGGTTCAGGGGAAATTCTCCGAACTCGGCGACATACTGGTTCAGAAGAAAGCATTAAGCTTTATTGTGCTCAGCGGCATTGCGGGAGCATTATCCTGGCTGTTTTATTTTCTCGCCCTCAAATACGGCAAGGTATCGCAGGTAGGGCCTATCGATAAATTGAGCGTTGTCATCGCGGTCATTCTGGCCTTCGTGTTTCTTGGGGAGAAAATATCCTGGATTAATGCGGCCGGAGTGGCACTTATCGCTGTTGGCGCACTTCTCGTTGCCGTTAAATAATGTTCTACATAAAACCGCTGCTCAGCGGCTTTTTGTTCGATCGTTTATTGATATAACCTATCAAATTAATTACAATTATATATTTCTAATTATAAGTCAAACATGCCACAATGAGAATAATTCATAGGTGAAGGGGTGTTGTTTATGTCAGAGCAAGTATGGAAGCCTTACGATTATGATCGGCAGCTATCGTTTGTCTCGGCTTATGGAAAAGGGGTTGCAGAGCTTCTTGCACCTCAGCCCGGAGAACGGATTCTCGATCTCGGCTGCGGAACAGGAGATTTGGCTTATGATATATCCGCTTCGGGCGCACATGTAACCGGCATGGATTATTCGGCCGAGATGATTGAGCGTGCTAAAAGCAAATACCCCGGGCTTACATTTGTGGTCGGCGATGGCGAGAACTTCAGCACCGAAACGCCGTATGATGCCGTCTTCTCGAATGCCGCTCTACATTGGATGAAGGACGCTGCCAGCGTGGTACGCTCCGTCTATGACTCCCTCAAGCCCGGTGGTCGATTCGTGGCGGAATTTGGTGGAATGGGAAACATAGATGGGATTTATCAAGCTTTGAAATCGGTATTCGCCAATCATTATGGAATCGATGCGGACATCCGGAATCCATGGTATTTTCCCAGCTTGGGCCAGTTTACATCCTTACTTGAATTCCAAGGGTTCCGCGTGCATATCGCCCATTACTTCGACCGTCCGACGAAACTGCCTGGGGGCAAGGACGGCATTAAGCACTGGCTGCTGCAGTTTGGCGATCACTTCTTTGCCGAATTCTCGGCTGAAGAGAAGGACGAAGCAATCACTCGCATTAGTCAAGCTGCTCAAGCGACGCTCTGGCATGAGGATGCTTTCTACGGGGATTACCGGCGTCTGCGAGTCTTTGCGGAGAAGGTTTCATAATTTTGGGGTTGCTTTTCTGAAAAGAATAGTTAATAATATGGAAAAACTTGAACATGTCATTTTCGTTGATTGGGAGAGTAACTGCACTTGACTTTAGTCCAAGCGAGCCGGGATGGTGGAAACCGGTACAGAGTCTGCGGTGAAACGGACCCAGGAGATGGCCTTCCGAAATGAAAAATTGTAGGAAGCCCCGGTTTACACCGTTATCGTATAAAAGTGGTTAAACCCGTTCGGTTTAACAACAAGAGTGGTACCGCGAGCACAAGTCCTCGTCTCTTTATGAGATGAGGGCTTTTTTTGTTTATCAGAACATACTTTTGCTTATTTTTCAGAGGGGGATTTAACATGTTAAGTCAATTCATTACTTCAAGCCTTCAACAAGCTGTAAATCAGGTATGTGAAGCTTTGGGTGCCAAACTGCCCGATTCCACTCCAGTCCGGATTGAACAGCCTGCTAATATGGAGCATGGGGATTATGCCACCAACATCGCGATGCAGCTTGCAAAGGTGCTACGTAAGACTCCGTTGCAGATTGCCGGGTTAATACAAGCCGAGCTTGAGCAGGATACATCCTACAAACAGCTTGTCTACGCCACTGAAATCGTGGCACCCGGATTTATGAATCTGCGTATCAATTGGGAATATTGGGCGGAACGTCGCTTTGAATTACCTGCGGCAGCTAACCAAAAAATCGTCATTGAGCATACTTCCATCAACCCGAATAAGTCCGCCCATATCGGGCATCTAAGAAATTCTTGTATCGGAGATACGCTCGTAAGACTGATGAGAAAGCTTGGCTACGAAGTTGAAGTTCATAATTATATCGATGACCTAGGTAATCAATTGGCAGATACGGTAGTCGGGATGCTTCACACGCCGCTGTCAAAAGAACACGCCCGGTTTGGCGATTACTGCTGGGATGTATATTCAAGCACAAATAAGGCTTACGATAGAGAGCCTGGACTGGTTCAGCATCGGACCGAGGTTTTGCATGCTTTGGAGGAAGGCAACCAGAACCTGTCGTGGATCGGGCTGCTCGTGGCCGAGAGAATCGTCAAAGAACATCTGGAAGAAATGAAGCAGTTCGGCATTGACTATGATCTGCTTGTCTGGGAGAGCAACATTGTCAGAGAGGGATTCTGGGCATCCGCTTTCGAGCTGTTGAAGAACACCCCGCTCTTCCATCAGGAAACCGAGGGCAAGCTTGCAGGCTGCTGGGTGCTCAAGCAATCAGGAACAGAAGCCGGGGACGATCCGGAATCAGATCACAGCATGGATAAAGTACTCATTCGCTCCAACGGCATCCTGACTTACACGGCCAAAGACATAGCCTATCACCTGTGGAAATATGGCCTCCTTAGCAACGATTTCGTATACAAAAAATTTACAGACGAGGTTTGGACGACGAGCACTTACGGAGAGCAGCTCAGCTTCGGTAAAGCAGACATGGTCATCAATGTCATTGATCATCGGCAGCAGTACCCGCAAGCTATGGTAAAGCAGGCACTGGAAAGCTTGGGTTTCCATGAAGAAGCCGCCAAACTTCGTCATGTGAGCTATGGAGTGGTCTCACTTAGTCCATCCGCTGCGGCGGATCTGGGGATCGATACTTCCGAAGGGAAAGCATCCTACGCGATGTCCGGCCGGCAGGGTATCGGGATCAAAATTACGGAGCTCATCGAACAAGTTGCCAAGGTTATCGAAGACACACGTTCCGATAAAAGCGGATTATCGAGCCATATGATCGCAGCTGCCTCGATCCGTTACTATTTGCTGCGTTTTGCCTTGCATACCGAGGTGGTGTTCGACATGAAGCAGGCTACTGAAATATCAGGTAATACCGGGGTATACTTGCTCTACTCCTACGCACGTGCACTCAGCGTGCTCAACAAAGCTCAAGAAGCCGATATCTTGCCGTCGCTGCCTGCCCAGTTCCCTGCCATGGATAAAGCGGAACATGCGCTGATACGGCATATCAGCACATGGCAGGATACCCTGTACGCCGCAGGAGAGGAGCTATCCCCGAGCGCGATTTGCAACTTTACCTATGAGCTTTGCTCCCTGTTCAACAATTTCTACTCGGCGTGCCCGATTCTGAAGGCTGGGGAGGATGTGCTCCCATTCCGTGTATGGCTCACTTCCTTATTTAAGGATACCTTGGGAGAAGCATTAGAAGTGCTGGGACTGCCCACCCCTAGCCGGATGTAACTCATACTCTGCAGAAAATCGAATCACGCTATATAATTAAAAAAAGGCCACCCTACTCATTCTATAGAATAGTAGCGGTGGCTGATTCTGTATTATTTAAGACCTCTGACAGTCAATCTGACAAGGACTCCATCTGCTGTAGGCTCCTCCTCTAGGGTCCAGTTGACAGCCAGTGCTTCCTTCAAACGAGCCACCTGTTCCTCTTGGAGCTTCAGTCCTTCAATAATGCCTTCACCTACATGGAAGTCTGACTCGGAACTGATGCGGAAAGCTTCTTCCAGCCATATTTTCAACCCATTCCGTGTATTAAACGTTATTTGATATCCTTCGCTCACAGCCTTCTCTAAGTCTTCCCCATGCTCTCCTGCATAAATGAACAATTCATCATAGTTAAAATGATCATGATTTGCGATCTGAAATCTCTCTATATCACCCGAGCGGACAGCCTCCAGCAACTCGAGAGAAACAAGCCCTGATTTTCTGGCATGCTCTAATAAGATGGCGGTATTCTGTGATATTTTAGTAAGCTGCATGCTTGTTGCCTCCTCAAAATGGTCCTCAAAAATATTTTCTCTTCTATTATAAGATGAATGGCCTGCGATGTCAGGAATTTCTTCAAGACAGGGTTCTCATCCTCACGGGGTACGGCCTTCCAGGCCGACTGCGGAGTAATCCTCCCGAAGCGTGTGCGTAGGCGAACCCCATTAGGGGTTCTCATCTTCACGGGACGTTCTTGTCCCAGTCGGGATACGGCCTTCCAGGCCGACTGCGATGTAATCCTAACGAAGCTTATGCTCCGACGAACCCCCTAGGGGTTCTCATCCTCATGGGACGCAAAAAACACCGTCATTTTGACGGTGTCTTTTTTACGTCCCAGAAGGGATTCGAACCCCTGACCGACGGCTTAGAAGGCCGTTGCTCTATCCAGCTGAGCTACTGGGACATATATGTAGAACAAACTTTTTAAACAGTAACGAAGTATATTATATCGCATCTTTTGTATTTTTCAAAGCACTTTTTTTGAAAGGATCTTTTAACCGAATCAGGATCAGGCTTACGGGGTAATATGTATATCATTAGAACGACTTTAGGAGTGTGATACCATTGAGACAACTGTTATCGTCTTTATCCTATTTTAGCATCTTCTTTGCGCCGTTCATCCTTCCTGTCATCGTCTGGATCTTGTCTGCAGATGCTTACGTTGCTAAGCACGCCCGTCGTGCCCTGTTCTCACATATATTCCCGGTTATAGCTGCGATACCGCTGATTTACATGGCCGTCACCTCAGGATCCTTCGGTTCCATAATCGGATACCTCGTCCTGTTCGGCATCATCTACTTCGGTGCTTTTGTATACAACGTAATCATGGGTATTCAAGTATTAAGAGAGCATGCATATTGAGCTGTTGATTATAGTTAAGGGCCCTGCGTTCAACGCAAGGTCCTTTGTTTTTTTATTTCGTTGTGATCAATCCTTTGCTGAATGATGCACTTTTTCGTACCGGTTTCCTTGTACTTAAAAAAGACCTGCCGATTCAACGACAGATCTCTTCCTCCTTACTTTTAAAAATATTGGGGGCCCTCGCTTAACCGCTGGTTTAGCTGCTCATATAACTGGCCTGTCGAAAGAAGCTGCTGCTTAAACGCATCACGACTTTCCTCGGCGCTTGAATGAACGCTATTCTCAAACGCTTCGTCCGTGGCATCCACAAAAGCATCATTCATACTGTTGTCATACCAATCCACTTCCAAGCTGGCATTACTGCGAACGATTTTCACCAAATCATAGCCTCCCAGGGGAGAGGATGGCGTCAGATAGGCGAGCAATGCATTTTCTCCTTCGACTGCCGGATACACCTCTACTTCTGCACACGGTGCGCCGTTCACTTCCGTGATCCGGCGAATTTTGGCATCTCTAATGGTATACATTACATCCATTCTCCTTCATCAAGACGTGCAAGACTGCTCCGTCCCTATTATTTTCATATCTATTCTGACAGTAACCGCAGCTCTTCCATTTGCTGGCGCGTAGCCGGCGTACCCAATTGATAAATGGTTCGATACACCTTGTCCAGGGAAGATTGAAACAGTACATTGGTGGATTGCTCGGTGGTATCCGGCCAAGGAAACATGTACCCTGTAACTTCTTCGTCCTTCTCCTGCATCATGTCCAGTTCTATCCGAACCTGATCCGCCTCAGCGGGCGTTGCTTCAATCTCCCATTCATAAGCGCTCGCTCCCTGCTCAGTAAGTACCGAGCGGCTCTGCACAGACACATAATAGATTGACTTATCCATGGACGGTTCTCTCCTTCTCTTTGATGTTCGTCCGGCTTTCTTAGTTTTCGTAAAAGGACAGACATTTTATGCTTTCATTCGGCATATATCTGTATCACTTTGGCGACGTAGGATTATAAAGATGGGGCAGCGTATGAATTAGACCAAGAGAGGATGAGCCGTCATGTGCGGAATAACCGGTTTTATACAATGGAGCGGCGATTTGACGCAGGATTCACAGCTGCTGGTAAGAATGACAGAAAGTTTGGCTCATCGCGGACCTGACGGATCCGGCACATGGATTTCTAACCCGTGCGCATTTGGCCACCGGAGACTTAGTGTGATCGACCCCGAAAATGGGGCTCAGCCGATGATTATTCATCAGGAAGAGAATGTCTATGCCATTGTATATAACGGTGAATTATATAATGCTGCGGAGCTTAGGAACGAATTGGTGCGACGCGGACATCGTTTCCACACCAAATGCGACACGGAAGTCTTGTTAGTCACTTATATCGAGTGGGGTCCGGAATGTGTGGAGCGCCTCAATGGAATATTCGCGTTCGCAATCTGGGACAGTGTGCGGGAGCAGGTTTTTTTCGCTCGGGATCGTGTAGGAGTAAAACCCCTCTTCTACAGCTACGTTGACGGGACGCTTGTATTCGGCTCAGAACCCAAGGCATTGCTTCAGCATCCTAAAGTAGAACCTGTTGTCGGAGCTGAGGGGCTGGCTGAAATATTCATTATTGGACCTGCGCGCACCCCAGGGCATAGCGTTTATAAAGACATTGCTGAGCTTCGTCCCGGCATGGCCATGATTTTTAATCGCGAGGGTTTACGCAAATATACGTACTGGAAACTGGAGAGCAAGCCTCATGAGGAAGATGCCAATGAAACCGCACATTACCTTGGTGATCTTCTACGTGACACGGTTGAACGTCAGCTGGTATCTGATGTGCCAGTCTGCTCTCTGTTATCCGGCGGGCTGGATTCCAGCGCACTCTCCTTGCTTGCCGTGGATTACTACAGACGGACGGGCCAAGGACAAGTGCATACCTACTCCGTCGATTATGTGGACAATAACAAATACTTCAAGTCCCATTCCTTCCAGCCTGGTGCAGATGCGCCTTGGATCAAGCGCATGCACGAGGAGCTGGGCACGAACCATCATTGGATCGAATTTGACACTCCCGAACTGGTTGAAGCGCTTGATGCTTCTACACTGAAGCGGGATCTCCCGGGGATGGCGGATGTTGATGCCTCCTTGCTTCTCTTCTGCCGAGAGATCAAGAAAGGTGCAACCGTGGCCATCTCTGGTGAAGCCGCTGATGAAATATTCGGCGGATATCCGTGGTTCTATCGGGAAGAAATGCTGAATTCGGATACCTTCCCATGGGCAGTTGCTCCGGATATGCGGGCCGGGCTGCTATCAGCCGAGATCCAGGAATGGATCAAGCCGCTGGAATACCTTGGTGACCGCTACTCCGATGCAGTCGCCGAAGTACCTAAACTGGACGGAGAAAGTGGACAGCAGGCCAAAATGCGAGTGATGTCGTACCTGAATATTACCAGGTTCATGCCAACGCTCCTCGACCGCAAGGACCGGATGAGTATGGGGGCTGGACTTGAAGTGCGTGTGCCCTATACCGATCACCGTCTGATTGAATATGTGTGGAATATTCCTTGGCATATCAAGACGACGGGCAATCGTGAAAAAGGCATTCTGCGCAAAGCGCTTGAAGGCGTACTACCAGACGATGTCCTGTACCGCAAAAAAAGTCCTTATCCCAAAACTCATAATCCGAATTATTTGGCAGCCGTTAAAGCCCAACTGTTGTCCATTTTGGACGATAGTTCTTCTCCACTCCTTCCCCTTATCGATACTGCGCGAATTCGGGAGCTTGCGTCTTCACCGGATGCTTCCTCGAATCTCCCTTGGTTTGGTCAATTGATGTCCGGACCACAGTTGTTCGCCTACTTAGCTCAAGTTCATTTTTGGTTAAAAGAATACAATGTTTCCGTACGTTGATCTTATGCTTCCGATAAAACAAAGAAACCATACCGGCTCATGCCGACATGGTTTCTTTTACCTCATAACAGATTCAGCTATCACTCCGAAGGTCCGCTACGAGCTTGCGCAGCGCTTTCCCGCGGTGACTGATCTCCTGCTTCTCCTCTATGGAAAGCTCGGCCATCGTCTTCTCATGACTTGGCAAGTAGAACAGCGGATCATAACCGAAGCCGCCGTTTCCCGACGGGTCCGAGGTGATCCACCCTTCAACACTTCCCTCAGCTTCAAGCTTTTCACCAGACACGGGATCATACAGCACCAGAACACAAACAAATCGGGCCGGACTTAATAACGGCTGTTCGGTGTCCTCACCAAGTCTTAACTGTTCCAACTCGCCAAGCAGCTTCTCGTTATTATCTTCGTCTGCTCCATGCTCGCCGGCATATCTTGCGGAATAAACGCCGGGAGCGCCGTCCAGCGCATCCACGCATAAACCGGAATCATCGGCTAACACAGGCAATCCCAGTGCATCGCCAACCGCCTTTGCCTTCTTGAACGCATTAGCTGCAAAAGTTGTTCCGTCCTCTACAACATCAGGCAGATCCGGATAATCATACATACTCCTCACTTCTGTGCCAAAAGCAGCAAAAGCATGCGCAAACTCCTTAACCTTCCCCTGATTTCGGGTAGCAACGATCAGCGTATCTCCAAGTGTCAATGCCATTAATTAAACACCTGTCCCCGCATTCACGGAACCGATTTTAGCCGCAATCGGTCCAAGCGCTTCCTGCTGACGTTCGATGAGCTCGCGTATCCCCTGTTCCCCGAGCGCCAGAATTTGATCCAGCTCCTCACGGGAGAACGGGCTCTCTTCACCGGTTCCCTGAACCTCAACGAATGTCCCGCTTCCGGTCATAACCAGATTCATGTCGACCTTCGCTTTGGAATCCTCTTCATAGTTCAAGTCCAACAGCGCCTGTCCACCCGCAATGCCCACGCTAATGGATGCCAGGTAATCCGTGATCGGAAATACAGCCAATTTATGCTGCTCTGCTATTTTATTTACCGCTATGGCCAAGGCTACAAATGCTCCTGTAATGGAGGTGGTCCGCGTTCCGCCATCTGCCTGGATCACATCGCAATCCAGTGTAATGGTCCGCTCGCCAAGAGCATGCAGATTCACAACAGACCTGAGCGCTCTGCCGATCAGCCGTTGAATTTCCATCGTTCGGCCACTGAGTTTACCGCGATTGGCTTCCCGTTGGTTGCGGGATTGCGTAGCGCGTGGCAGCATGGAATATTCAGCCGTCACCCAGCCCTTTCCTTGTCCTTTCAGAAATGGGGGTACCTTCTCATCCACGGTTGCCGTTATTAGCACCTTGGTGTCTCCCATCTCGATGTACACGGAGCCTTCCGCATATTTATTCACATGGGTCGATAAATTCATCGGTCGAAGCTCATCGCTCTTACGTCCGTTAGATCTCATGTTTTCTGCCTCCTACTTCTTATCGCAATCCTGATTAGCATTCCCTATTCTACCAAAGTGCAGGCACAAAAGCATCTTCGCTGGGCATTTTTCGCAAAAGAAAGCGATGTGTCCGTTAAATCGAAATCTCGTTTATGAATTCAGGACGACTGACTGGCTCACTGTAATTTCGACTGTCCGTTCCAACCACTTCAGCCAGATCATTCATCCGGATTCTTACCTTGGCATCACCTGAATTTTCAGCAACGGTGAGCACGACAGCCTGCAGCAGCTCGGTCGGAACCTGCTCGCCCTGCTCAAACATGCTGTCCTGCAAGGATACGGTTACTGCTCCGTCTTCCCCTTTTTCAATCGAAGCAATGGTAGTATCATCCGGAATAACCTCAACTAATCCATCTCCATAATGCGGCCCCCGAATCAGCTCGTTCAAGGCAGCCTGAACGGAATCTTGCCCTGTCGGGACAAGCCTTGTAACAGGCACATAATATTGAATGCCATCAGGCGTCAAGGAAGAGAAATAGACCGTAACCGGGGAAGAAGAGCTGTACATAGCATCATCCGCTTTTTGGAGGTTGATCCCCATTGCACGGGAAAGCGGACGATCCAGCGGCGTATGATTGACCGGCATTTCCGTCAGTTTGACGCCGTCCACCCATACCTGCATCTGCTCAATACCTTCGTGTCCTGTCAGCGTCCAAGTCAACGCCTCCAATATTCTGCGCTCATCCGCCGCTTTATAGTTTGTAAACGATTTATTAAATTCCACAACAGCCAGTTTGTTCTCCGGATCGACCTTCACTTGATGAATCTGCGTACCGGCTGGCAGCAGAGCCTGGAAGCCCTGAGGAACATACCCGGCATAACGGCCTCCGCTTACAAGAACCTCAAGGGATTCCTGTGCTGCATTCGCTCCCTCCACCTTCGGAATTCCCAATGTTACAGGCGCTAACATTCCTCGCGCATCTGCAAGGTACACCGTTGTCTGCGTGCCAATATCCCCTTGGGCCGCCGTTGATCCGGCCGTGTTCAGCATCTGCTTCTCCACTTGCGCAGGCGGCGGGTCAATTCCTTCCGATTGCTTCCCGGATAAAATACCGCAGCCGGACAATACGATCGGAACAGCAAGCAGCCCGGCGGCGGAAAGCCTGCGAAGATTACGTTTGTTACGTTTCATGTATTGTTCCTCCCTAACATTTTTTGTACAGGTTGTACTCCTATGTATACGAGCCCTTTTCAAAAAAATAACTCTCAGTTTTCCCCTTTCTGGACAAAGGGGGGCGGAAAAAGTACAATCGTCGTAAGCATCTTTCATAACCACGAAAATGAGGTGAGTTCCACCATGGCAGAAAACGATTTAAACATTCCGTATAGTTTGAACAGTAAAAAAGTAGCGGAGGCGACGCGGAGCCTGCTCCATAAGCGTGGGATCAAGTTGGAGGAAATCGCGGAACTGGTGATGATCCTTCAAAAAAAATACTATCCGTCTCTAACCATGGAAGAATGCATAGAGAATGTGGATGCCGTGCTCAGCAAACGCGAAGTTCAAAATGCGGTATTAACGGGAATTCAGTTAGATATTTTGGCAGAGGAAGGCAAGCTCTTTTCTCCGCTTCAAGAAATGCTGGCCAACGATGAAGGTCTATATGGCGTGGATGAGATTTTGGCATTCTCCATCGTGAACGTATATGGAAGCATCGGCTTCACCAACTATGGATATATCGACAAGCTCAAACCTGGTATTCTTGAACAATTAAACGATAAAACAAGCGGCCGGGTTCATACATTCCTTGATGATATCGTCGGTGCGATTGCCGCTGCCGCCAGCAGCCGAATCGCTCATCGCAAGCAAGCCGACCGAGAAATCGAGTTGTATGGTACTACCGAGGAACTTCCAAAAGATTAAGTGAAACAGCTTAAAAAGGAGATTCGCCTCATGCGAATCTCCTTTTCTGTGCTAATACGAGAGAGGTTATGCCGAATATAGTTATGAGACTACCGTTTGTTATTAAAGAATCATAGACGATTACAGGTGGATCGCATGAAACCTCACCCCCAGATACGGTGGGTTTCTTCTATAAT
Organism: Paenibacillus solani; assembly: GCF_001277345.1. GTDB lineage: Bacteria > Bacillota > Bacilli > Paenibacillales > Paenibacillaceae > Paenibacillus_AQ > Paenibacillus_AQ solani. The sequence continues at coordinate 634,430 of NZ_LIUT01000001.1, read as the reverse complement.
AAAAGATTAAATGGAGGCCCCATACCTGAAACAAATTATTAGCAATATTTCAACACGAATATTCACATATTCAACCTGTATGCTAAGTATAATGAAACGCAGAAGGGTTTTCACAACACAACAGAACGCTGGCCAGCATTCATGCACCTAGAGAGGAACTCCTTCTACCATCCTCCAATTTGAAAGGGCGATATGAATGAAATTGAAAAAGGTAGCTATCCTGCTCATGACTGTTGTTATGCTTCTCATGACTTCTGCTGTTGCGAGCGCATCCGTTCCGCTCAACCGCACCGATACGGTGACGGGCCAAGGCACGCTGATTATTACGGGCTCGGCTTATTTCAGCGGCTCGCCTGCCGCAGGGGTCATCTTTGCTAACGTCTATCAAGTAACAGGCGGCACGGAAGTGCTGGTCGAGAGCAGCCGTTCGAATATTTTCTCGAATCCGAATGTCGTCAGCTACACGATTAACTTCAATACCAACTTCTCACAAGGCACTTATATTATCCGCTACTCGCACAGCGGCTCGCTGGCAGATTTAACGACATATGCACGCTTCCTCTAATACTTAAATAAGAAGAAACCGTCAGTCGCGTGGACTGCATCCTCAATGGAAAGAGGTGCAGTTCACCGCTCTGACGGTTTCTTTGCGTCTATTCTAGTAAGCCCAATTGCCCCTCCGGAAGACAGGCTCGATAGTGCCGTCCGGCAGCTCTCCGTCGATATCAAGCTCTGCGCAGCCAATCATGAAATCCACATGGGTCAAGCTGACGTTCGCCCCGCGCTCCGCCAGCTGCTCATTCGTAAGCTTGGTTCCGCCCTCCAGGTTGACCGGATACGCGCTGCCGAGCGCGAAATGGCAGAATGCGTTCTCATCGATCCCGGTGTTGTAGGATACCCGGTTCATATTCTAGATCGGGAAATCATGAGCTACTCCGCCAAGAAATAAATCGGGCACGCTAACCTAATAAATCGGTAAATCTATCTAGTCATTTCTGCGAGCGGTGTTCATATACTATGATGAAGAACATTCCAATAGAGCACCTATGGATATCCGCCACTACCGTGGCGGATCTTTTTTATAGATAAAACAGATTATCGGTTCGCTCCGATTTTTACAGGGGAGATATTCCAAATCTCCGCAGCATAACGGTGAATCGTATTATCGCTTGAAAAATGTCCTGAATGGGCAATATTAACAATCGACTTCCCGGCCCAGGAGTCGGCATCCAAATATGCTTGATCAATATCCGACTGCGTCGCTACATAACTTGCGAAATCTTCAAGCACAAAAAATTCATCATTGTGATCCAATAGAGACTGCAGGATCTGCCCGAATTCCAGCTCATGGCAGCAGAACGGGCCTGGGGATATCAATTGATTCAGCACACGGTTTATTCTCGGATCCTGCTCATATCGCTTCCGGGACACATAGGCTCCCGTCCTGTAATACTCCAGCACTTCTTCCAGCTTCAAACCAAACAGGAACATATTCTCTTTCCCAAGCAGCTCGAACATTTCCACGTTAGCTCCATCCAGCGTACCGATCGTTAAAGCTCCGTTCATCATGAACTTCATATTTCCCGTGCCGGAGGCTTCTTTACCAGCTGTGGAAATCTGCTCGCTAACATCGGCTGCCGGAATAATCTTCTCCGCGAGAGAAACCGAATAATTTTCAAGAAACAGCACCTGAAGTTTGTCATTGACCTGCGGATCGTTATTCACGACATCTGCAACGACGTTAATAAGCTTGATAATGCTTTTGGCCAGATAGTAACCAGGGGCTGCCTTGGCACCGAAAATGACGGTACGAGGAACGCGTTCCGCATTCGGTTGATCCTTAATCTCGTTATATACATGCATTACGCGTAATATATTGAGCAGTTGCCGCTTATAGCCATGCAGCCGCTTCACATGGACATCGAAGATGGAATCCGGATTGATCAAGATCCCCTGCTTATCTGCGATGAAATCAGCAAGCCGTTGTTTGTTACTCCGTTTGATCCGCTGAATTCCCTGTCGAAAGGCGGAATCATTCTTGAGTGACTGGAGCTGAATCAACTGGCAAGGATCCGTAATCCAAGAAGTGCCGATCCCCTCGCTGATGAGTCGGCTTAGCCCCGGATTGCTATGCATCAGCCAGCGTCTATGGGTAATTCCATTGGTTTTATTACTAAATCTCTCCGGATACAGCTCAAAATGCGGTTTCATAACCTGTGTCTTCAGCAGCTCTGTATGCAGCGCCGCCACGCCATTCACATGGTAGCTGCCCACAATCGCCAGATTGGCCATTCGTATCTGGTCGCTCTCAATAATGGCGAGCTGAGAGATGCGACCATGTTCATTCGGATAGCGCTCCAGCAGCATTCCGCAGAACCGTTTATTAATCTCTTCGATGATCATATAAATCCGCGGCAACAGGTCTCTAACCATGCCGATCGGCCATTTCTCCAAAGCTTCGCTAAGCAAAGTATGGTTCGTATAGGATACCGTCCGGCTCGTAATGTCCCATGCCTCATCCCAGCCCAAACCCTTATCGTCAATAAGGATTCGCATAAGCTCCGGGATCACCAGCGTCGGATGCGTGTCATTGATATGAATGGCGACATACTCGGGAAGCTCATGATAAGTTCTTCCCAGCTTGTCGAACGTTCTCAGAATACTCTGAACGCCTGCCGAGCAGAGGAAATACTGCTGCTTCAGCCGAAGGAGCTTGCCTTCGTACGCGGAATCATCCGGATATAAAAATTCCGATATCGATTCAACCGAACGATTGTATTCCAAGAACTTATAATAGCTGTTCTGAGAATGGGCCGGACGGATTCTGGAAATATCCGACGCAGGTTCGGCACTCCATAACCGCAGTGTATTCACCTGACCTTCTCCATAACCAATCACCGGAACATCATAGGGCACGGCCAGCACGCGCTCATAATCCACTGTGTCAAAGACGGTCCGACCATCCTTCACACTAACCTCCACATGTCCCCAAAAGCGTACGTCGACCGCTTTGTCTGCCCGGCGCTCTTCCCAGACATTTCCCCGCTGGAGCCAATTGTCCGGCAGCTCGACCTGATGACCATCAACAATCTTCTGTTCAAACAATCCATACTTATACCGGATCCCGCATCCATGGCCTGCGTAGCTGAGCGAAGCCAACGAATCAAGAAAACATGCAGCAAGGCGTCCAAGCCCCCCATTGCCAAGCCCTGCATCCGGCTCCTGTTCCTCAATCTCCTCCAAATTCCACCCCAGCTCCAGAAGTCCGCGGCGGACCATATCCAGCACCTCGAGGTTTAACAGATTGTTTCCCATCAGCCGTCCGATCAAAAATTCAAGGGAGAAATAATACACCTGCTTCTGCCCGGTATCCCGGTATATCCGGTTGGCAGCAGCCCATTCCCGGCCAACATATTCACGGATCATACCGCCGAGGGTTTTGTATACATCCTCAGCCGTTGCATCCTCAAGTCCTTTTCCCAATCGACTCACCAAATGCTCCGTAAAAACCTGCTTGAATGTTTCTAAGTTGTTAAACAAAAGAAAGTTCCTCCTGACGAAAAATAGTTTATCTACCTATCAAATAGAGATATCTTTGGCTATAACGAAAGGCTTCCGAAAGTCTCCCTGCAGCTTATGATCCCGCGAGATCACTACATCTTTATCCAGAATAACGTTCTCGAGCCTTACGTTTTCGCCAATGACGCATTTTTGCATGATAATCGAGTTATGAATGCTTGCGCCTCGCTTTACCTGTACTCCTCGGAACAATATACTGTTCTTCACTTCCCCGTCGATCAGACAGCCATTGGCAACCAGCGCGTTGCTGACATCCGCCGAATTCAAATACTTTGCAGGCACCTCATATTTAATCTTGGTGTGAACGGCCTGCTTGCGAAACAAGCTGTCGTATGCCTTCGGATTCAAAAGATTCATACTAGTGCGATAGTAACTTTCCAGCGAATTGATCACCGCGTGATACCCTGAATATTCATATCCCGCGATGTTCAGCTGATGTTGGTTGCGCATGATGGCATCCCTGAAAAAATGGTTGCCCCCATGGGCTATGCAATGATCGACCATCTCCAAAAAACGCGATTTCTCCATCACGAATATCTCCATATATACCGCATCATGCTTGTGTTCGTAATGGATATCCGTCACCTTGCCATCCGCATCGGCATCCACACGGGTGCAGGAACGATGCTCCTCTCTTGGCGTCTTCACTTTGGTATAAACCAACGTCACGTCAGCGCCCTGCTTCAAATGGTACTCATACACCTCGTTCAAATCGACCATGCTGATATGCTGACTGCCGGAATATACGATATGCTCTGCAGTCCCACGCTCAAAAAAATCGAGATTATTATAAATATGTCGCATTTCCCCGGAAGACACATCTGTCTCGTCATTCCAATCCGGCGGAAGAATAAACAGGCCGCCTCGCTTACGATGCATATCCCATGGTCTTCCTTCACCCAGATGATCCATCAGCGAACGATATTTCCTGCGGACAAACAAGGCGATGTCTTCAATACCCGCATGCATCATATTGGACATCACAAAGTCGATTAAGCGGTATCTCCCCGCAAATGGTACAGCAGCTCCGCATCGGTAATACGTCAATTCGTTCAGCACATCCCGTTCATGCTCCAAATTAATAACACCCATAAGTTTTCTCATCTCAAGACCCCTCCTTATCCTTGTGTATTGCGTGAAAATGACTCAAGCAGCTTAGGAACGTCCTCGTCCTGGCTGCTGACAAGCATAATTTGGGAGGGATCGTCAGGAGGCGGAGTGATAACGGCAAAATCTTGAATGACCATGTCCTCGGTCACGATCGCCCGGTGTATGCGTACATGCTTGCCAATACGCACCTTGGGCATGATGACGGAATCGGTTATGATACTGCCCTCTCCTACCTCAACGCCATAGAATAAAACCGAATGTGTTACGTCCCCGCACACGGTGCAGCCCTCGTTAATCATGCTGTTCCGGACGTTTGCCGTCGGAGAAATATATTCTGCCGGCTGATTCGGATTTCGGGTATAAATGCGCCATAATGGATCGTTTAAGTCCAGCTTGGGCCGCTCGCTCAGTAAGTCCATATTGGCTTCCCAGAGACTCTCGATGGTGCCGACGTCTTTCCAATACCCTTCAAACGGATAAGCGAACAGCGTTTTGCCGTCTGCCAGCATGCTCGGAAGAATGTCTTTGCCAAAATCATGACTCGTATCCGGAATCTCTGCATTCCGCAGTAGATAGGATCGCAGCAGCTTCCATCGAAACAGATAAACCCCCATGGAAGCCGTCGTGCTTTTCGGATGAGCAGGCTTCTCTTCGAATTCGTTAATTCGGTAATTCTCGTCCGTATTCACCATGCCAAACCGCTTCGCCTCTTCCGAACTCACCTGGATGACGGAGATGGTGCAATCGGCTTCCTTCTCCTTGTGATAAGCCAGCATGCGATCGTAATCCATCTTGTAGATGTGATCTCCCGATAATATCAACACATGCTCAGGATCGTACTGATCAATAAACTTGAGATTTCGGAAGATGGCGTCCGCCGTACCGCGATACCAGGTCGTTCCGTTTTCGCGTTCATGGGGCGGGAGCACGAATACACCACCGTTCAGCCGGTCCATATCCCAATCGCTTCCTACACCAATGTAGGAATGCAGAACCAAAGGTTCATACTGGGTAAGCACCCCCACCGTGTCGATTCCCGAATGCGAGCAGTTGCTGAGCGGAAAATCAATGATCCGGTATGTACCCCCAAAATAAACAGCCGGCTTGGCGAGCGTCTTCGTCAGACCCTTCAGCCGTTTTCCTTGACCTCCAGCGAGCAGCATGGCGACAACCTCTTTTTTCTTCATGACAGATTCTCCTTTATAGGGACTTTATACGACGCGAATCCTATAACATGAAAATATCTGACTGAACCAAGGGGGGCCTTTTCGGTACGAATATATGAAGTGTTCATGGTGATTGGTGCATGAGGATACATCTAGGAAGGATTGCCTTGCATAAATAGTGAAGGTACATCAACTATATGCGGGGTTAAAGAAACTCTGACTTTAATCTATTAAACAAAAAACCGCCCTTTCTACGCATGATGAAAGCAAAGCGCATGAAGAGACGGTTTTTATCGATATCTTGACTATATCAGGAATGCGGCTGGCTCCGTACAGAAAAATAGCACATGCCGTCGCCGTTTTTGATGATTTCGGCTCCTCCGCGGCGGGTCAGCTCGGCGAGATGGGCCAGCGCTTCGCACATGGCGAAGCGAAGCTGGTGAATGCCGAGCTTCTCGCCGAAGAGGGCGGTGCAAACCTCGAAGGCGGTGAGCCGTCCGGCTGCGCTCAGCATGCCGGCAATGGTGTCCAGGCGCTCCTCATGATGCAGGAGGAGCGCATCGATCCGTTCACGGAAATGCGTGAACGGGTGGCGGTGTCCGGGATACGCAGTCCGGACATGCAGCTCCCGCAGGCGGTGCAGCCCTGCGAGGTAGAGCGCCAACGGCTCGGCATCACTGCCGGGCAGCAGGCTTACGTTGGGCGAGATTTGCGGTAGCACGGCATCGCCGCATAAGAGGATGCCGTCAGCGGCATGAAAGAAAGACAGATGTCCGGGCGCGTGGCCAGCTGTTTGCACGGGTACCCATACCCGGTTTCCCATGCGGAATGGCAAATGCTCGCTAATGTACGATACTTCCGGCTGGGGTGTGACTTGTGGAAAGAAGCTGCCCAGATGCTCAGGCAGGAGAGCAAGCTTTGCTTCCGGCATACCATGCTCCCTGAAGGACGCCAAGAGCGTATGCTCCATAACGGAATCCTTCCCCCACATCAGCAGCGCTTCCTCATGCGCGCGCTTGGACATCCAGACCTTCGCACCGGTGCGTTCCTGAAACCACCCGGCAAGCCCATAATGATCCGGATGATGGTGGGTCAGGACAATCGAGGTAATGTCATTGAAGTTGATCTTGAGCTGCTCCATCGCAGCCAGCCACTCCTGTTCCGAGGAATCCGTACGCGGTCCAGGATCAATGATGGTCGTCCCCTCCTCCCCCTGCAGCACATAACTGTTCACCCATCGCAGTGGGTTGGACAACGTAATCTTAACCTGACTGAGCTGATGCTCTTCTATATGATGAATATCCGGTCCTTGTTCCTTTTCCTTCTGATTCAATGCTCTTCACCTCCATTACAATTGGAACTTTATATCTGTATGATTTATCCGTTCAGTGCCCGAGCCACTGCTTCGCGTGTACGCTGAACGGCTTCAGCAGCAGACAAGTTGATCTTGTTGCCGTCTTCACCCATCCATTCCACTTCTCCGGAAGCAGCCCCGCGTCCAATGATCAGGCGCAGCGGCGCCCCGGCAAGGTCGGCATCCTTAAACTTAACGCCAGCCCGTTCGTCGCGATCATCCAGAAGAGGCTCTAGTCCAGCCTTGATCATCTCGCCGTAGAGTTGCTCCGCCAAGCTCTTCTGCTCCTCATCCTTAACTGAAACAGGAATAATATGAACCTGGAACGGAGCGACAGACATCGGCCATACTAACCGCTCTTCGGTGATACACTGCTCGGCAATGGCCGCCATAACGCGGGAGACGCCAATACCGTAACAGCCCATAATCAGCGGTTTTTCCCGGCCGTCAATATCCAGATACATGCTGTTCATAGCATCACTGTATTTCGTACCCAGCTTAAAGACATGGCCAAGCTCAATTCCGCGATGGAACTGCAGCGGCGCTCCACAGCGCGGACAAGACTCTCCCTCGGTTACATTTCGGAAATCGCCAATGTGCTCAACCGAAAAATCATGTCCAGGGCGGACTCCCTTCAAATGGGCATCCTCCTGGTTGGCACCAGCAATGCCTTCTTCCATGGCTGCCACCTCGTAATCGACCAATACCTTTAACTTGAGGCCAACGGGTCCTGCAAATCCGACAGATGCCCCTGTCGCTTGTTTAACTGCTTCGGCACTTGCCAATTCCGCAAGCTCTGCGCTTAAGTAGGACTTCACCTTCGTTTCATTCGCTTCGCGGTCACCACGAACAAGCACTGCAACGTTTTCCCCATCCACCTGGTAGATCAGTGTCTTGATCAGCTGCTCCGGATCGACCTGGAGAAAGCTTGTCAGTTCCTGAACACTTCTCACGTTAGGAGTCAATATTCGCTCTATGGCTGAGCTGCGGTCAGTCTTTAGCGCGTCCCTGCCGGTATGCTCTTCTGGAACCGCAGACTCCGCACGTTCCATATTCGCTGCATATTGGCATTGACTGCAGGAGACGACAGTGTCCTCGCCTATATCAGCCAGCGCCATAAACTCATGGGTCTCTCCCTGTCCACCAATGGCACCGGCATCAGCTTCCACCGCTCGGAAGTCCAGACCACAGCGCCTAAAGATTCTCTCATACGTTTCATACATATTCCGGTAGGAAGCGTCCAATCCTTCCCAATCCCGGTCGAAGGAATACGCATCCTTCATCAGGAATTCACGTCCCCGCAGCAGTCCATAACGGGGGCGCCGTTCATCCCGGTATTTGCTTTGTATCTGGTACAGGGTCACTGGCAGCTTCCGGTACGAAGAAATCTCTTGGCGCACGATGGACGTGATGACCTCTTCATGTGTGGGCCCCAGCACGAATTCCCGGTCATGGCGATCATGCAATCTGATGAGCTCCGCACCGTAAACATCGTATCTGCCCGATTCCTTCCACAGCTCCGCAGGCTGCACCGCAGGCATTAGCATCTCCTGTCCGCCTGAGGCATCCATTTCCTGTCGAATCACGGACTCTATTTTTCGCAAGACCCGTAATCCAAGCGGCATATACGAATAGATTCCTGCTGCTGTTTGCCGTATATAGCCGCCGCGAAGCATCCATTGATGGCTCAGTGCCTCCGCTTCAGACGGCACATCGCGCAGCGTTGTCATCAACAATTGACTTTGACGCATCTTCTCATACTCCCTTTTTGATCCATTAATAGCCGTACGCAAAAAGAGCACATTCGTCTTCTAGGGACGAATGTGCTCGTGGTACCACCCTGATTCCATCTTGCAAGACATGTTTACCATTATTTCGCAAAATGCTTCATACGGCAGTAACGGGCCGAACCGGCACCGCTTATTGACAGCGGGCAACTACAAGGTAGGAAGAGTGCAGTCTAGCGAGCGGAAGTCTTTCAGCCGGGGACTTCTTCTCTGTCTCGTCGAACATTGCACTCTCATGTCCTTGATTATCGTTATTGTCTCGGAATTCATTTGGTCCATACATTACAGCCGGAGATGCGGAATGTCAAGCATGAAAAAACAGAATATCTAATGTGCGATATGGTCCAGCACCTGCCGCAAAATCCCAATGACATGCTCATCCTCATAGGTGTAATAATATGTATTTCCATCTCTGCGGTATTTGACCAGCCTTAAACTGCGCAAATAGCTAAGCTGGTGAGATACCGCCGACTGGCTCATGCCAAGCACTTCAGCAATATGGCCGACAGGACATTCCTCTTGCGAGAGCAAATGAAGAATCCTGATGCGTGTTGGATCGGAAATGGCCTTCAGAAGGCGTGATGCTTCCATGGCCTCTTCTTCATGCAGCAGCTCATGGTGCTCTTTTTCCATACGTTTATCCCCCTTATTTATATTTACCGGAGAACTCAGTAGCCCCAAGCAGGAGGCTCCTTATCATAATGTCCGATTTATCCCCAAAAACGTACTTTGGCAGCGATGACTCTCTATTTTAAGATCACTTTACCGTACTTAACCTCTTGTTTCAATTCATACCCAAAATTCAGCTCTTCCTCACGCTTACACTTTATCTAGCATGCGTATATTGATGAAGTTATAGCAGGATCAATTTATAAACAAAATAATAAAAATCAGTTGAATCCAGTTGACAATGCATCGATTCGGTCATACTATAGGTCTAAAGTTGCTTTAGGGAAACATTATATGCTCGGCCCAATTTATTAGGGAGAGGTTAAACTTTATGGATGAGACAAAACATAGACAGCATTTGCATCAAGCAGCGCTCGGCGAGCAGTTTCTGATTGAACAGGTGGATATCCACGGAGAGCATAAACGGCGACTTCTGGACCTCGGATTTGTCCCGGGGGCTGTTATTGAAGTACTTAAAGCCAGTCCGCTTGGTGATCCCATCTCATATAGAGTCGCAGGTACCGTCATTGCATTAAGAAAAGAAGAAAGCGAGTTAATTTGGGGTAAGGTGATGACATCATGAGAACTTATACCATTGCACTAGCAGGCAATCCGAATACAGGGAAAAGCACTCTCTTTAACGCCCTCACCGGCTTGAAGCAGCACACCGGCAACTGGTCCGGTAAAACAGTCAATCTCGCTAGGGGCTATTATGAATACCAGGACACCCGCTTCCAATTTATCGATCTGCCCGGGACCTACTCTTTGTTCTCCAACTCAGCCGATGAAGAAGTCGCGCGTGATTATATCATTTTTGAGAAACCGGATGTCACCCTGCTTGTTCTGGATTCTACGGCCCTTGAACGAAGCCTGAACCTTGCACTGCAAGTATTAGAGATGACCGATAGAGTCATCGTGTGCTTAAATCTGATGGACGAAGCTAAGAAAAAAGGAATCAAAATCGATGCACGCAAACTGGCAAAGGATCTCGGCGTTCCCGTCATTCCGATATCGGCCAGAAACAACGAAGGGCTGGATATCTTGTCCGAGCAGCTGCTTCTAATGTGCACAGGACAGACTACGACCATGCCCTACCGCATGAAATACAATGAGGAGATGGAAGCTCAAATTGCCAGACTGGAGTCTGAATTAAGAGATATCTTCGGCAGCGAATATCCTGCAAGATGGCTGGCTATTCGTTTACTGGATGGGGACCAGAAGCTGATCGCAACGTTAAAAAGCAGACTATCGGCCTCACAAAAAGGGGGGATTACCTTTGGAACAGCTAAAGCGCTTGGAAGCTCTAACAGCCACCATTCCTGCTGAGCAGGCAGAGGATGTTCGGGAAGCCATCGTGGGCGAGTTATTCAAAAAATCCCGCCAGCTGTGCAGCGACGCTGTGAAGGTGACCGACCGGAAACTTCTCTACCGTTCTGAGCGTCTGGACCGCATCTTCACTTCCAAGCTGTGGGGATTTCCGATCATGCTGGCGATGCTCGGCGCCATCTTTTATTTAACGATAGCCGGAGCTAATGTCCCATCTTCCATGCTGGCAAGTTTCTTCGGCTGGATTGAAGGATACCTGACGATGGCCTTTCAGGCTATTCATGCTCCTGATTGGCTTCATGGTATCCTGATACTCGGGTTATTTCGAGGAACTGCGTGGGTCATCAGCGTGATGCTGCCACCGATGGCGATCTTTTTTCCGGTCTTTGCCCTGCTGGAGAATTACGGTTATCTGCCTCGGGTGGCCTTCAATCTTGACCGTCTGTTCAAAAAAACAGGAGCCCACGGGAAACAGTCCCTCACCATGGCAATGGGATTCGGTTGTAATGCGGCGGCCATTATGTCGACCCGGATTATCGAATCGCCACGCGAGCGGATGCTCGCCATTCTGACTAACAACTTCGTGCCCTGCAACGGCCGCTGGCCGACGCTGATCCTGTTAGCTTCATTATTTATGGCTGCTGGTTTCTCAGGAGGAACCCAGACTCTCGTAACAGCCTCTGTCGTTATGGGGATGGTACTGATCGGCGTCGTTGTTACACTCACGGTATCATGGGGACTATCCAAAACAGCATTAAAAGGCATTCCATCTCACTACACGCTGGAGCTGCCGCCATACCGCAAACCGAAAATTCTGAACACGATCCTCCGGGCAACCCTGGATAAAACCATTTACGTTCTGCGCAGAGCTGTAATCGTAGCGGCGCCTGCCGGCGTGCTGACCTGGATCCTTGCCAACATCTATATTGGCGATAGCAGCATTCTCATTCATTTCGTTCAGTTCTTAGATCCGTTCGCGCGGGCCCTCGGACTCGACGGCTTCATTCTGATGGCCTTTATCATCGGCCTTCCGGCAAATGAAATTGTGCTGCCGATCCTGCTGATGGGATACTTGGCAACAGGCTCCTTGACTGAGGTTACCGATATGTTTGCCCTCAAGCAAATCTTTCTGGACCAAGGCTGGACCTGGCTGACTGCACTGAACATGATGCTGTTCTCGCTGCTCCACTATCCTTGCGGAACCACGCTTGTGAACATCTGGAAGGAGACCAAAAGCGCGAAGTGGACATTCCTGTCTTTTGCCATACCGACGGCCATCGCCATCGGAGTCACATTCCTTGTTGCACAGGTGGCCCGGGCATTGGGCTGGGTTTAGGTGAAAGATATATATGTATAAACAAACGAGCCGATCCGGGGTCTCCCCGCGATACGGCTCGTTCTTATTTTTCTTATCCAGTCTATATGAATTCTATAAAATTTAACCTTTTACCGATCCTGCGGCAATGCCGTACGAAAACCCCGACTAATGTCAGCACGGTGATCATCACCAGCATAAATCCAAGGAAAATCTGATTTCGCGGTGTATTCAACTGGCCCATCCTATTCAAGTCGACCACACTCCCTTTTGACTGTAGGAACTTGTAATTCACTATACACAATCTTGCAGAAGTTAGGGAGTAGACACTTTTTATACTCTTTTAGGCGTTTGTACTTTATTGCATAAAAAAAGAGGAAGTGAACCAAGTGATTTTCCTTGGCACTTCCTCTTTATATCTCCATGAACAGCTAGACGGGATATAATTCCCGATGCTGGCTAAGCTCTTTCTTGCACTCGTTACACAGTCCGCGCACAGCCCCCGAATCATCTGCATAAAAGGTCACTTGACGCTTCCGGCGGCATTTACTGCAGGCTTGTACGTCTTTTGCTCTGCTATATTTTAATTTAGATTTCAGATCTATGACATTACTGTTATGCCTGCTCCCTCGTGTGCGTCTGGACAAGCCCCATACGCTTAAGGCAACAACAGCTATGGCTGCGACTGCGACCAAGATCCAAGTCACCGGTCCCATGTTTATTTCACCTCCACAACATGCAAACTATTTGCACAATATAGCTATAATCAAAATAGAATTTCGACCTAAGATTCTCATATCTGCATATAAGCGACGTTAACATATCTAAAAATAGCTACATCTAATACTGTTGCAAATTATTTTACCATATCATCATCTTTCATGGCAGACGGCATCATCATGCTCAGAAGCTCACATCGGATTTTTCAAAAGAGTGTAAACAAAAATTTCACCACCAAATTTTGGAACTAACGGTCTGTTTTTGCGTATCAAAAAAAGGGGAGTTGATGAAATGGTAATGATAATACTGGGTGTCATTATGATTGTTTTCGGCCTGTACGACTACATGAATCCAAACTCTAAATTACTAAGGTTTATAAATCGCCATCCGAAAAATGATAGTGTAACACAAGAAAGTACGGTTTAATGGCCAGAGCGGAATATTTGGCGGAATCCTTTTTATTGCGATTGGAGTCATCGTTATTCTATTAAGAAACTAAGAGGATACCTCCAAGTAAGTTCTACGACTATTACCCGTAAATCTGCAACCAGCACGACAGAAATTATGTATAATTGTCATGGCTGAGGCAGAATGGGGCTGCTGCTTAACTAACATCATAAACATAACAAACACCATCACATGTATTTACCTAATACTATGTTCTAAGATACACACAAAAAAGCTTTCTCAATGCCGAGGCAACCGGGAAGGAAGGCTTTGCCGTGCTTTCTTTCATGATAATGGCTGTCATCCTTTATCGCTCCTTTGATTTGGTAACTTTTGAGATTTATCGTGTATTTACTTATTGGGGTGATTTTTATGCTAGCTCTGGTTCTAAATTTATTTACTACATTATTCGGACTTTTGATTTCCGTACTGGGGTTGTTTTATTTGTTAAAACCCGATTCTGATTGGGTGAGATGGATCAATAATATCCCTGAAGACGAGATTTACTATGATGCCGATTTATTACGTTTCGGTGTTATTGGATTTATAGCCCTTGCAGTGGGAGCAGCTATTTTCTTTCGTTCAATTATGAATATTTTCGTGTCGTAAGAACTAGAGAACCTTGCCGCCATGTCGCATGACTTCTGAAAATCTCCTGTTTGTATACTCCAACCATTTGTCTCGCTACTCACGAGTGCTTGCTCACACTATAGAATGCCGATTTGTTTTCGGCGGAACACCGAGCTCAACGATGTCAGTCCTCTCTTTTATAATTATCCCATACAAAGAGTCATTTTCGATGGATAGGTTTTTTTGGTGCTTCAAGATATATTACATTAGAGATGTGGGTGCGCACCGTTTTTTCGCATAAACAACTGCCCAGCGATATATCGCGGGTTGTTTTGTCTTGCACGAGTTGTATATTTTCCTGCTGGATGTCGATAACCTTCACAATGAAGCCACGCATGAAAAAGAGAGCCCGACAAAAATAAGTTCGAACAGTCAACGAGTTGGTTTCAGGATTAGAAGCGTTTACTCCTTTTATGGTGGAACTTCCTGCTTTCTGATACATGATATAGGCTTTGGACGCCCTACCAAATCCATTCGCTGAAATCATTGCCGTTAGTCCATCCATTTGAACAGCTGCTGCGGAGTCGTCAAGCCTAACGCTATGTTCTAAGATACACACAAAAAAGCCTTCTCAATCCCGGTACAACCGGGAAGGAAGGCTTCGCTGTGCTTTCGTTCATGCAGCAACCAACATGGTGTCAGATCTTCAACTCACCGAGTTTTATCAGCTCAACGACAGCTTGCGAACGGCCCTTAACATTTAACTTCTGCATGACATTGGAGATGTGGTTACGCACCGTTTTTTCGCTAATAAACAACTGCCCAGCGATATCGCGGGTCGTTTTGTCTTGCACAAGCAATTCAAAAACTTCGCGTTCACGGTGGGTTAACAAGAACTTGCTATTATGGTCGGTCCCCTTCAATGGTGTCACCCCTCCTTGCCTGGGTATGTGTGGTCTAACAAGGTTAAGGGATACAGTCAACTCATCTTATGTCAGAGAAGGGGTGAAGGTGCGGAAGAAGCAAACAAATTGGGCAATAATCGCGTATTGGTGATTTTTCTCCTTGCTTCCTCTAGACGGTTGGTCTATGATGGGGGTGTAAAAATTATTTTCTTTATTTTTTCACCATTTTAAAAATTATTTTCAGTACAGTGTCCCTTCCGTATATGCCCAACAATAAGCTCACCGGGAACCCTGAAGGAGGCTTGTGATGACACCAATCTTGCATATTATTTCTGTCGAAAAGGAAAGCCTGCCCCGTCAGGAACGACGGCTCGCAGAGTTTATTCTGACAGCTCCATCCGAGATTGTGCATATGGGCATTAAAGATCTGGCCGAGCAGTGTGAGGTTAGCGCTGCGACAGTTACTCGTTTCTGTAAGAATTTTCAGTGTAAAGGGTATCCTGATTTTAAGCTCAAGCTTGCCGCTGAGCTCGCACATGCCGAAATGGCTTCCCGCACAGGGAATACGCGTTATCAGGATATTGTGGCAGGCAATCCGCTAGCCGGTATCGTTGAAGCGATCGAATCGAACCACCTGACTTCCATACGGGATACAACGGAGCTACTGGATTTGGGTCAGCTGGAACGTGCGGTGGATGCATTATGCCGAGCGAAGCGCATTGATCTATACGGCGTGGCTACCTCATCGATTGTCGCTCAGGATTTCTATCAAAAGCTGATCCGTATCGGAAAGAACTGCACCGCATTTGCGGATTCCCATATGCAGATTACCTCAGCCTCTACCTTGACAACAAACGATGTGGCCGTTGCCGTTTCGTACTCCGGAGAAACGCCGGAGACCATTGATGCCCTGACTTGCGCCAAAAATGCGGGTGCATTTACGATCAGCATCACATCTTACCGAAGCAGTGCCATCTCCGCTTTAGCCGATATCACCCTCTATTCCTCTTCCCTTGAGGAAGGAATGCGCCGGGGCGACATGGCATCACGTATTGCTCAGCTTCATATTATTGATATCCTGTTTATGGGTATGGCCAGCCGGGATTTCTCAACATACGTTCCCCGTCTGGAGCAATCATATCTGAATGTTCAAAACTACCGTAAAAGCCGAGGAGGACAATAACCAATGAATATTTTCACGTTCAAGGATGAAGAACAATTTGTACAAACAGGCGCAAACCTGATCTCCGCTCTGCTGCACACCAATCCCCGTGCTAAACTGGGACTGGCTACCGGAAGCACACCCATCGGGCTCTACAACAAACTAATTGAAATGAACCGTCAAGGTCTGGTCAGCTTTGCTCAGACAACTACTTATAATCTGGACGAATACGTTGGACTTCCTGAGAATCACCCTGAAAGCTACCGGGCTTTCATGAACGAGAAGCTGTTCAACCATGTGGATATCAACATTGAAAATACCCATGTACCGAATGGCAATGCGGCCGATCCAGAAGAGGAGTGCCGGAATTACGACAACATGCTGGAACAATTTGGTCCAGTTGATCTGCAGCTCCTGGGTCTTGGTCACAATGGACATATCGGATTTAACGAACCGGGTGAATCATTAAACGGCGGTACTCATGTCGTTGAATTGCAAGAGAAGACACGGAACGCCAACGCTCGATTCTTCCCTTCACTGGATGATGTTCCAACTCATGCGATTACAATGGGGGTTGCTACTATTCTGAAAGCTCGTCAAATTCTCTTGCTCGTTCGGGGCGAAGATAAAGCAGAAGCTGTGAAGCGTGCCTTGAAAGGACCTATCACGACAGATTGCCCGGCATCGCTTCTTCAGTGCCATCCTAATGTCGTTGTCCTTCTCGATCAAGGTGCGGGGAGTTTACTTGTATGAGTGAATACCGAGAAGCTGTTCAGCTATTGTATGGTCGAGTAGTGACACCAGCAGGCATATGTGATGATGGCGTGTTGGCTATCCATGGAGAGAATATTGCCTATGCCGGCATTGTTTCCGAGCTTCCAAACGAACTGAAACAAGCTGCATCGGAAGTCATTCAACAACCGGATGGCTACATCCTTCCAGGCTTTGTTGATATCCACGTACACGGGGGTAACGGCGAAGACTTCATGGATGCCTCTAAGGAAGTCCTGGATAAAATCACAAGCTTCCACAGTTCACAGGGAACAACGACCATGCTCGCCACCACGATGACAGCCCCTAAAGCAGCTATCGACCATGTACTACGGGAAGTTGATGACTACCGTAAACAGGGAATGCCATATACGAAATTGGCAGGCGTGCATCTCGAAGGACCCTTCATCAGTCCAAAATGGCCTGGCGCACAGAATCCCGAGCATATCGTCCATGCCAATATCGACTGGCTGGAAGAATGGGCATCCACCTATCCCGAGCTGGTTCGCCAAGTAACGCTCGCACCGGAACGTGAAGGTGCGCTTAAGGCGATCTCTTGGCTAAGAGACCACGGGATTGTGGCTGCGCTGGGACATACAGATGCTACTTATGAAGAGGTGGAGACCGCAGTCGAAGCAGGTCTCAGCCATGGTGTGCATACATTCAATGCGATGACTGGACTACATCATCGTAAGCCTGGTGTGGTGGGTGCAATGCTGGGTGATGACCGTTTAAGCTGCGAAATCATAGCTGACGGCATTCACGTACACCCCGCCGCTATGCAGATTTTGGCCCGCATGAAACCAAGAGAAAATCTGATTCTGATTACCGATGCCATGTCTGCTACCGGTATGCCTGACGGAGAATATACGCTTGGCGATCTGCCGGTTGTCGTAGAGAACGGTATCGCTACACTTAAGGACAATAGAGATAGCCTGGCAGGAAGTACACTGACAATGATCAGAGGCTTTCAAATGCTGGTACGAAAGGTCGGCTTAAGCATTGAGCAGGCCTCCGAAGCAGCTAGTACCAATCCTGCCAGAAAGATCGGCATAGCGGATTGCACCGGATCCCTTGAGTCCGGCAAACTTGCCGACGTTCTGTTGCTGTCAAGCGATTTAGAGCTTCAAGGGGTCTGGATTCAAGGACAACGCAAGCATTAATCAAGCATGGATCGCCTCATAATCGAGCTTGAGAATATAATCAAGCTTGAATCCGTAACAAGCAAAGGAGCTGCCTTATTTAGGGATGATATCATTCCTAAAGGGCAGCTCCTTTTGTTGTGAAGGTTTTACCGGCTGTTCCGATTACCACCAAACCAACCGTCGTCCGTGTCATTCTTCATCAAATTGCCGCGGGTATCGTTCATGCCGTTGCGACCACCAAGGTTCAATGGGAATACGCGGTTAATCCACGATCCAAAATCACGCGAAAGCGTTCCAAGGGTATTATTTGCATTGTCGCCATTTGCAAAACCGTTGGCATGCTGATAAAAATCATCATCTGTGGAAACATATACTTGACTGATATGTGGTGCAGTCTTGCGGATCTTGCTCGTGATTTCTTGACGGACATGCTCTGGTACTTCTTCACGATTAGTACTCATCATGCCCATATTATTATTACTGTAAGTTCCATAAGGAACACCGTTGATGCCTGTTCCTATAAAGGTGTTATCCGTCGCACCGTTCGTTCCGCCAAGCGTATTATTTGTACCCATGCTAGTAGTTCCTGTACCATTGGTACCCATAAGTCCATTCGTACGGGTTCCGTTAGTACCCAATCCGGTTCCATTAGTACCCATAAGACCATTTGTACGATTTCCATTCAACGTATTAAAATTGCCGCCGCCAAAGCCGCCATTGGTTGTTCCATTCACACCAAAACCACGGTTATCGGCATTTCGGCCCAAACCTGTCGTGTTTTCTACCCCGCGTCTTGTGTCATTGGCCATTCCGCGGAGAATACCAACACTGCCTGTTCCTGAAGTGCCAAATGTCCGGTTTCTGACATTCGTTGTGCCATTCCCAGTCATTGTACCATTTGTAGAATTACGATTAGCTCCCGTACTCATGCCTGTAACACGACCGTTGTTGCTGCTGGTGTTCGTGTCATTAATTGTGTTCATACCATTTCTGGACAGCGAAACATAAGCATTACGATTCGTTACAAATACGTGGGCTCGACCTACACCACTGATATCGGAAACTTTATCCGACAACGTTTTGCTGTATTTCAGGTTCGTCAGATCATGCTGCCGTGTGGTGCCGGCATTTTGGTTATTCCGCACTGAATTCACACCGATACGGCCAGTGTCCACACTGTTCGTGCGCGTTGTGTTCCCATCATTAGTGTTACCGCATCCTGCTACCGCAGCCATACTGAGCAGCAATGCTGTGGAGACGGTCAGGTTGAGAGCCTTGGATTTCATCATGATTCATCCTCCATCTCTATAATGAATGTATTAACATCGTATAGGATGGCCTTGGGGCAGAGCCGGTATGCTGAAAGGTTTTAACATGGAAGATAACTGTGGATCTCGCCTAATTTCTACAAAAAAACACCGATTAGATGATGACATCCATCGGCGTACGTTCCATTATAAAGACCTGATTTATCTCGGTGAAATGCACAACAAAATTAGAGCCAGCCGTCGTTAATCAAACCCGTCTCCAGACTGTGTCAGCACTTGCTCCAACCAAGCTGAGTTGTCCTGATACCATCGAATCGTCTCACGAATGCCGCTCTCGTAATTATATTGCGGCGTCCAACCAAGCTCTGTTCTTATCTTATCCGCATTAATTGCGTAGCGACGATCATGCCCGGGACGATCTTCGATATGCTGAATCAAGGATTTAGATTTGTTCAGCTGTGTCAGGATCGTGCGAATGACCTGCAAATTATTTCTTTCATTATTCCCGCCGATATTATATATTTCGCCAGCCTGGCCACCACGCAACACCAGATCGATAGCTCGGCAATGATCTTCTACATATAGCCAGTCGCGTACATTCAAGCCATCGCCGTATACTGGAATCGGAATATTTTGCATGGCATTATATATGATGAGCGGAATCAATTTCTCGGGAAACTGGTAAGGACCATAATTATTTGAACAACGAGTAATATTGATCGGTAAGCCGAAGGTCTCATAATAAGCTCGTACAAGCAAGTCGGCGCCTGCCTTACTTGCAGAATAAGGACTATTGGGCTGAAGGGGTGAATTTTCGGTAAATAACCCTGTATCTCCAAGCGTTCCGTATACTTCATCCGTCGAGACCTGAACAAACTTGCTAATACCATATTGTCTGGATAAATCAAGGAGCGTCTGGGTTCCTAGTACATTGGTTTTTACAAATACTTCAGGTTGAATAATACTTCGATCGACATGCGACTCAGCTGCAAAATTAACAACTGCATCTACCCCCTTTTTAAAGATGGGCTCTAATGATGAACGATCGGCAATATCCGCCTTCACAAATTCGTACTTCGGATTATCCTGCACATCCTTTAAGTTCCTTAAATTTCCGGCATAAGTTAACAAGTCCACGTTAATAATTTCGTCATGGGAATATTGAGCCAGCATATATCGAATAAAGTTGCTACCTATAAATCCTGCGCCGCCTGTGACAACGATCTTCATGCCACTTCACCCTTCATATATAAAGTTATTTTCCGCGGAAGCCAAGAACGGATGCTTCGAATCTTTATCCGAGAGAACAGGATGGTATACAGGCCAATCGATATTAAGATCCGGATCATTCCATGCAATACCACGATCATGCTCTGCCGAATAATAAGCATCGACCTTATAGATGACTTCGGTATCCGGCACTAACGTACAAAAACCATGTGCGAACCCTTTCGGAACGAGAAGTTGATGGTAATTGTCCGCGGACAAAATAAAACTTTGCCATTGTCCATAGGTAGGGGAGCCCACCCGTATATCAACAACAACGTCATAAATCGCTCCGCTTACAACACGGATCAATTTCGTTTGTCCCTTAGGGGACAACTGGTAATGAAGGCCTCTAATGATACCCGCCTCACGTGACATCGAGTGATTGTCCTGAATAAAACGATGAGCAATGCCACATTCTTGAAGGTTTTGATCATTAAAACTTTCCATAAAAAATCCCCGATGGTCCTGATGAACCACCGGTTCAATCCGTTTCACACCTTCGAGCTTTGTATCGGTAATTTTCATTTGCTGCCTCCGGTACGATAGTTTTGATCAAGCGTAAACCGCGACGTCGGTCTTATCGCTCCCTAATTATTTATATGCCTATTGCCAAGTTAGGTTATAGGCAACACACTCGGCATTGTAAAAAATCTCGATCGCAAATTTGCAAGATCGAGATTTCGATATAATTGATGATCTAACCTAGTTCGATTCTTATCTTCTCTTTCACTTCTTCCAACAGGTTCAGCACTTCCTCCAAACGGTCTCCTTTAACGATAATCTGACCAATTCGGTCCGTGCCAACCTTGAATTTATTTACCTTTTCGCCTATATGGTAATCAAATGATATCTGGATAATATTCTCATTATCATCATTCTCATTCTCAATTTCCGTTATATCCCCATCCTTATCAACGATAAGAAGTTCACACGCGCAGGGGGTTGAAGAATTCAAAGTGAAGCTAGGATCCATACGAAGAGCTGCCCTGACGATCTGCTCATAGTAATCGAATCCATAAAAAGTAGACACAAGTTCAGGTAAGCATGTTGCTCCTGCTCTGCCTCCTATTTCAAGGACATACACTTGCCCGTCTCTTAAAATAAAGTCTGCATTAATTGCACAATTATTTAATTTTAACGCGTCGATACTCTGTTTTAACTGTGAGAAAAGATCTTGCTCCACTTCTTTTGGTAAATTGTATGGGACATAATGACCGATGGGAACTCCAGTATCTCCATAAAAGACAAAGTCTCCGTGCGGCATAATGAACTGAATTTGGTTATCATAAACAAATGCCTGTGCACCAAACTCGGTTCCTTCAATAAACTCTTCAACAATAAAAAAATCCAGTTTCGTATCCTTTCTCACCGTTTCGTATGCGTAGTCCACATGGGCGATATCCGCCACCTTCACAATACCTTTACTCGCTCCACCGTCCACAGCTTTAAAGATGAGAGGTGGTGATAATACTTCGAAAGCGTTGTATGCTTCCTCTAAAGTTGTGACCTTTAGATACCGGGCTGTTCTTACGCCATGTTTCATAAAAGCCTGTTTCATCTTCCATTTATTTGAAGAGAGTTGAGCGGATTCATAACTTAATCCGCTCACTCCCAATTCATCCACTACTTTGCCAACCGACTTGACGGCCACATCCGTGCCCGTTGTACAGATTCCATGAATTCCTTCAAGACGGGCGATTTCAACTACCTTATCCATATCGGTTGTATCCTCATAATAAACCTTGTCAGCCTGGGCAAATCCCGGGTAGTTCCCATAGCGGCTCACAACAATGACGTACAACCCCATTCTTTTCGCAGTTTCGATTAATGGAAGCTGAGAGATTCCTGCACCTAGAACCAACAGTTTTCTCATGGCTTAAACTCCCTTATACGGGTTATGATCCGATCCATATCCTCTTCTGTGATATTCGGATGAATGGGAAGAGTTAGAATTCTTTTCCAGATGTCTGAGGATAACGGCACGATGGCTTTTAAATGCAGGTAGCTAGGATGCAGGTGACATGGATAGTAATGAACACCCGTCGCGATATTGTGTTCCTGCAAGTGGCCAATCATGCGATCTCTCGAGTTTTCTTTGCTGAATTTAACTTGGAACAAATGCCAGGAGCTATGAGCATACATTTGTTCCTGAGGAAGTTCCAGCCATTCCAAGTCATTTAATTCGGATTGGTAGTGAGCCGCTATTTCTTTTCGTCTTCCGTTCAATTGGTGCAGCTTTTTTAACTGAACGAGCCCGATTGCAGCCTGCATATCATTCATATGATATTTATACCCTACGTCATCAACGAAATACTGCCATGCATACACCTTTTCATGCGACGATCGTATCCACGTATCCCGGGAAATACCAACCCACCGCTTCTCACGCAGCTTACGATTCATCCACTCTGTATTGCAGGTGATCGCCCCGCCTTCACCACTCGTCAAATTTTTGACTGCGTGAAAACTGAAGCAGGTGATATCGCTGATGGAGCCAATCTTTTTGCCTTTATATTCCGCGCCGCACGCATGCGCAGCATCTTCCACTACCTTGATGCCTCTGGAATTCGCCAACTCATGGATCGTATCCATGTCGCAGGGATGCCCACCCATGTGAACGACGATAATTGCCTTCGTTTTATCCGTAATTTTCCGTTCGATATCTGCCGGAGAAATGTTCATCGTATCGGGTTCAATATCCGCAAAAACCGGCGTTGCTCCCACATAACTAACGGCATGGACAGTGGATATGAACGTAATGGAAGGAACGATCACCTCGTCTCCGGGCCCAATCCCCAAAATGTCCATGGCCAGATGGAGCGCAGCCGTACCGGAGTTAAGCGCAACCGCAAAACGACTGCCGACGTACTTGGCGAATTCTTGCTCAAACTGTTCCGTTTTGGGGCCAAGACCAAGCCATCCGGACCGTAAAACATCCGACACAGCGTCAATTTCCTCTTGACCTATACTCGGTTGAAGAACAGGTATCAGCTTATGGTCCAAGTGAACCTCCCCTTTCGTTATCCCTCGTTATTCCGACATTAGAATTTGTGAGCGCCATCGTTCGGCGCAAGCTTCCACTGAAAAATTCGCCCATGCTACTTGTTCGGCATGTTCACTAATACTCTGCCGCAGTTCCGGTTGCTCTATCAGTTGGACCATAGCTTCATACCAATCATCACTAGTACTGGAAACAATCAGACCGTTTTCCTTCCCGGTTACCCATTCTTCGTAAGCTGGAGAGGAAGTATAAATGCCCGCAATCCTACAGGCGGAATATTCGCGGAATTTATTGTTGCTTTTGCAATCATGCAGCAGCGTTCGTTCCAATGGCGCCAACCCGATATCCCAGTTTGACCGATAGAGACGCTTTAAAAAGTTTTTATAGTTCTCGTCATAGGATTCCGTAAAGACTTGAGGTTTCTCTTTGAGTTCATCAGGCGCATACCCGCAGAACTCAATTCTGAGTTTATCCCCGTATTTCCCAATGATTTTGTTCAGTGCTCCGATAACGGGTTCAAAAGCCACTTGTTTTTTTCCGCCTTCATACCCGATTAAGACTTTCCCTTCTTCTTTACGGTTCTTTTTCAAACCGGAAATAACAGAGAAATCAACGCTTCCCGGAAAATACACTATTTTCTGGGGACTAAAATGTGTATCAAGATGGTTGGCAAAAAAACTGGAAGCAACCTTTACGATTTGGGCGTTTTTCAGAAATTTAACATACGTCTTTCTTCGTGAAGAATCATGGTAATATCGTCCCATATCCGAACCCGGAGACATCGCGATAAAATGGTCGTCGATGACATACACCGTTTTTTTTCCCATCTCCCGGGCCATCTCTAGGAGCTTGTATGCTTCAGGCTGAACCGTTCGGAAGAAGAGCACGATATCCGCATCAGCTAGCCTTGATCTGTCCACCTCACTATCGGATCTGATGTCAAATTCGCAGACTCCCATCTTCTGCAGATAGCGAAGCGGCTGCTCAATGCCGATTTTATAGGAAGCGATTTTTTCCGATCCGATGATGAGGACGTTTATATCCCCTCTTTTCCCCATGTTCCCGCTCTCTCCCCCGATTTTACGTTTTGAATATGAATTTCTTCCAGTTATCGATGCAAGTCTGAAGTGCAAAATGCTGCCGAGCTGCCCTTTGCGCATTCTCCTTGATTCGTTGCCGCATCGCTGGATCTTCTATCATGGCCTTGATTCCCTCATACCAATGCTCCTCATTATGCTCAACTAGGTAGCCTGTTTCGCCCTGCTCGACCCAATGCATATAAACAGGAGACTTCGAGTATATGCCCGGAATACCGCAGGCAGCGTATTCGCGGAATTTCGTATTCGTTTTTCCCTTGTTAAATGAATTGTTGGCGAGAGGCGCAATTCCGATGTTCCAGTTGCTTTGATTTAGCTTCTTCATAAATTCCTTGTAATCCATCCCCCCACCTTTATAGTCAACGCTTGGATGTTCAGCCAGTGAAGGTGGAAGATAGCCGAAAAATTCCAATCTCACAAATCCCCCGTAGTAATCTAGAATTTTATTCAGAGCGGAAATGACGGGTACGAAATCTTCCTCTTTGTCTCCTCCTGCATAACCGATGACAACCTGTTCCTGATTCTTATCCGCCTTGCTGTGCTGATCCAGCCACTCAAAATCGATGCTGGCAGGAAAATAAATGACATGTCTATTGTATCGCTCATGAATATAGGTACCGAGATCAGGTGCATCAACTTTAATAATTTGCGTATTTTTCAAAAACTTAATAAACGTCTCTCTTCGGATCGGATCGTTATAATATTCCCCCACCGCAGTCGTCGGCTGAATCTCCAAGAAATTATCATCAATAACATATACCGTCCTTTTTTTCAGCTGATGAGCCAATTCCAATAAGGCATAGGCGGCGGGCTCAACATTACGAACAAATATGATCGTGTTCGCGGCAGCAATCATCTCATGGGTCACATCGGTTTCCAATTTCACATCAAATTCCAGATTCTCTTGTTTATTCAGCGCACGAAGGGGCTGGATAACGCCGATATCAAGCGAAGGTATAATGCCTGCCGCGATAACGAGAACATCCATCTTTGGCAGCTCCGACTCGATAATGGCCACAGCATTATGAGAGATTTTCTGGGCCTCCGCACGCCCTTGTGCAAAACCTTCCTCTTTTCCTCGCTGAAAACCATCAATACTCCCTATTTGATATGCGCTAAGACGAACAGGTTGGCGGTTTCCTTTTCTAACTCGCTTTCGAGGCCTCGTTTTTTTTCTTAAAGCCATCTTATCCTTCTCCTTTATAAGCTTCTTGATGACCGGCCTCCATACCCTCCGCATAACCAACGTTAAATCCTTCGTTATACGCTTTATCAAACCCCGCATCATAGGATTGGTTATATTCGACTGCATTTTGACCCGGAGCTATTCTTCCCGGTCCCCTCCTTCTCTTTCCTCCAAAAGCTCTATTTATCCCCTTACCTCTTAAAGATCTTCCACGGATACCTTTTCTTTTCAATCGCAACGATACACCGCCATTTTTTCTCCGTGCTTTCATCCATCTCACCCTCTGCCCTTTATTAAATGTTATCTGCCTTAATTACCGGAGGAGAAATGATCGGAGCTTCCTCCTCATATTTCTGAACCTCTTGCTCGTTCACTAGCAATGGCTCGTAAGAATCAAGGTGCCAAGCGGCAATTGCGAGCCGATTCATGAATCGGTGCAGTCTCTTCCCCTTGTACTGATAAACACTGCCATTCTTAAGTTTGATCAGCCTGCCTTCTTGCTCCCATGAATCGGATGAGAAATATACAGTCTTCATACGATGAATGGCGTCCTCCGCAGAAATACCATCCCCAAGCGTCCAGCAACGCAGATCAATCTGTGAAACTCGGACTGGCTGAATTCCGCTGGCACCAAGAATCGGATACCTGACCCCATTCTCTATCCAATACGTTTTCGTATTGACGCCTCTGACGAAGATACATGTCGGATACAAATCAATGGTACGAAGCTTCATGCCGCTGTTCATGTTTTGCTGCCACTTCAGTGACAACATATCATGGGGATCTCCCCATTTACTGGAGTAGAACGTAAGATTATTTGCATACACTTGCTCGAAATTGTCATTTAACGTCTTCATACTGACGCTGCCGTAATGATGAATAAACGTATCCTTTGCTATAACTAGCTGCATGCCAAGAAGGCGGGCACGCAGCCCATAATCGTCGTCTTCACAGTTTCCAATCTCAAAACCTTCGTCAAAAAAACCCAATCGGTTAAAGTCAACTCGCCGAATCAACATGCAAAAACCTGTCAATCGTTCTGTCACGATCCAGCTGTGCGTATTAGATTGATTGTATGACTTGGAGAATTGCTGCATCTCCGCTATATCTTGATAGCTCACATGAATCAGTTGATCCCCACTGATATAATTTGTCACCGGTCCGACAATTCCGAACCGTGAGTCGCTTTGCAAACAGTTGAGCAAATTCGAGAGCCAGTTAGTCGTTACAACGGAGTCATTATTTAAGATCATCAACGTTGTTCCTTTTGCCATCATAAGCCCCTGGTTTACAGCCCCTGCAAATCCTAAATTTCCTTCATTGATTCGAAAGCGGAGCCCTTGGGAAGATTTGAGGAATTCTGCAGTTCCGTCATCGGATGCATTATCAATAATAATGAGTTCATACGGCGTGTCGGTATATTGAACAATGCTTTCAATGCATTCTTTTAAATAAGGAAGCTGATTATAGGTCGGTATAATGATACTTGTGCCTTCAAAAACATTACTGAATTGAGATATTCCCTTGTGCCGCCCCCCACCGTATCCATCCCTGTAGCCGGAATGGAAGCCTTTATTAAATCCGTCGTTGTAACCGTCTGTTTTATGTTTGCTAATCTGGCTCATAAGGTTGATTCTCCACTCGCCAAGGAATCAGCCAAATGTCCGAAATCAATAGCGACTTTCCCGAGTTCGGAAGCAATACGCTCTGTAATGATGACAGCCGGAATACCGGCTCCCACAAGTGCGATGTCGAATTGACACTCTCGAATTTCATCCATTGTTCTGGGAATATCGTACATACCTTCAACAGTATCAACCGTGCCAGTCACCTTGATTCCGCGATCTGACAGCACCCGTGAAAGACCCGGAGCCGAATTTCCTACAACGAGAACTCGACGTCCTGCAAGGATCCCATGTAATAAACCTTCCAAATGAATAGCATAGTTGACTGTCGATAGAGTTAGCTGTAACTTTCGATAATCGATGCCATGAGCTCTAAAAACGGAAAAGGCTAGGGGTTGAAAGTTTGACATTCTTAATTTGGGAATGCCAACGATATCTGCATTTCTTACGGAAGCTGCCAGCATATCTCTTGCCTTTAGATCAGGTAAACAAACGCCGGCATAGCTTAAAAAATGTCCTTCTTTTCGTACTTCTTCCTCGTTCAAAACCATTTCTTGCGCAAGCGTAAGCAGTTCCCCATCCCCTAAACGGATTACGGACAGCGGGGAGCTTGAAGCTAAAGCTTCTTTAATCCTTCCCGCAACTTCTGCCGCGCTCATCAGACGATAATACTGAGAACTTAGTTGCTTCATACCTTCTTCAATAATCTGCCGAACCGAAATTTCGGGAAGAATCTCCAGCTCTGAGAGTATTGAGTCCACGATTCGTTCTCCTCCATCATATAATCCCTTCGTGTACTCCTCTCCCGAACTTGGCATGGCCTTCGTTTCGGGTACCGAATGCCGCGACTTCATCATGGCCTCGTCATAGCCGGCATCAAAGCCTTCATTAAACGAGGTTGCCGCCTGCGCAAGCAATTTCTGGTTGCACTCGCTTTGTGCATTAACTTTTGTTCTCTGAAGATTAAACTTCCGCCTATCACGTCTCTTTACAACTCTTTTTCTTTTTTTTTCTAATTGCTGCCGTATGATGATCACCCCGTCTTACGCACAATATATTCTTTAGAACTTATTAGGAAACGGGTATAACAATCCATTTTGGCCTGACAACTATGGGAAAATAATACGAAGCATCGATCTCAAGCGTTTATAGTAGGTATGATCCTTTCTTGTTCTTATCAAGCCGTTTAATGCAATTCGCTGTCTCTCCTCTTCATGACGCAAATAATAGTCGATTTTATCCATCAATTCACCATAGGAACCGTAGATTTCGATCTCCGTTCCGGGGGAGTATAACTGATCCATATCATGGCGACTATCCGATAACTGAAGCGTGCTGCAGCTGGATATTTCAAACGTGCGAGGATTGACGGAAAGCGCCTTTAATTTCCTGCTGTTGGCGTTGATTGTATCGTCATCGGATGAACGGTGATGGTTGATCACAATCTTGGCTCCATTGTAGTAAGTTGCCGTGTCCTCCGGCGTCATCCAATCGCCGAGCCTAATCTTGTCGGACAACTGGTCGTATTGCTTCATCCGGTCCCACCACCATCCGGAAATGACGACTCTTTTATTTTTCAATACTGGGGCCAGATGATCCATTAACTCCACTCTGTTCCAATAAGCCGTTCCGATAAAACAGATATCAGTCTGATATGAGGTTGGCACATGCTTCGGATAAAATACGTTCGGATTGACTGCAAAAGGCAAGTGATACACATGTTGGCAACCTAAATCACGATAAAATGATACGCAGTTGGATTCAAGCGTAAAAATATAATCGTAACGGGGAGCGATCGAAACCGTCCAGTCCGTATAGTACGGGTCATCAGTAAACCAAATTGCTGTTTTAAATCCGCTATCCCCCAGCGCTTTGAGCGTATCGGCTTCCAAAACAACCCCATTTAAAGCAAGTACTAGATCCGGCTGGAATTTCTTAGCCAGAAGAACGATATCTTCTGAAGGGTTGGCAACCAAGAGACTTCGAACCAGTACCTTTAAAGTGTCAGTTACCGCTTGATCTAGCGCAGGATATGGAACGCCAATGCCTGTAGTGACATAGAGAATTCGGAGATCCCGGATCGGCTCCTCTTCCTTGGGTAAAGATTGTATTACTGCATCGGAAAAACCAATCCGGTACCCCTCTCTCCGCCCCTCTGTAAAACCGTTTCTGTATCCTTCCATGTGAGCCGATTGTTCCTCTCCCTGAAGCAGCAAATGATCATTCATTATTCTCATGCAGTCATGCCTCCGGACTTATTCATTCCAAATATTGAGTTCTCTACAGCCGGCCACTGGCTTGGTACAAGGACTGGAAGGTTCCGGCATCCGTCCACCATCCGTCTAATATGTCATAGGTAAGCTGCCCCTTAGATGCATACACATTATTTACGTCGGTAATTTCCAATTCGCCTCGTGCCGATGGTTTAATGGTTCGGATCGTTTCAAACACAGTCGAATCATACATATAAATACCAGTTACGCAATAATCGGATTTAGGCTCCTCCGGCTTCTCTTCGATCATGATGATGTTATCTTTCTCCAAGACTGGAACTCCGTATCTCTTCGGATCATGAACTTTCTTCAGAAGTACGCGCGCTCCAACGGCCTGTTGTTTAAAAGCTTGCACAAATGTCGTTAGATGATCCTCGAACAGATTATCACCGAGAAGCACAACGAACTTTTCGCCCGGTGTTACGAACGGCTCGGCAAGGAATAATGCTTGGGCAATCCCTCCGGCTTCTTCCTGGACTTTAAATGTGACGCTTACTCCCCATTCTTTTCCGCTACCGATCAGGTCTATATATAGACCTGCCGATTGCTTGCCAATCACGATAAGAATTTCCTCAATGCCTGCTTTTTTGAATTTCTCTATCCCGTGACATATCATCGGAATTTTCCCGACAGGCAGCAGATGTTTATTTACGACTTTTGTTAGTGGATAAAGCCGGGTACCCGTACCTCCTGCCAGAATGACGCCTTTCATATAATCCTTCCTTTCGAAAAATAGATGATTATACATAGATCGTCGGATCGACGCCCCATTTATCCATAAATTTTTGTCTATTTTGATCTATAAGAAGCTTCACCTTACTCATATCCTGCTTGGCAAAGCTGGCGCTCCCATGATGAAAAATAAAAACATCCCCTGCTATCCTGAACGTATATCCCGCATTCCTGGCCCGGTAACAATAATCATCGTCTTCAAAATGCCCCGGAGAATAACGTTCGTCCAGCAATCCGATGCGGTCCATTAACTCCCGTTTAAACAGGAAGCACAGACCGACGATTCGATCCACCTGAAGCCATTTTTTTGCATCCGGCTCATTCAGCTGGTTCGACATCTCCTCCAAACTGGTATAAGGCATATCGATCTGTTGTTTGCCGCTTGCATAGTTGGTAAGCGGTCCGACAATGCCGATATTTGGTTCACTGTTCAAACAATTCAACATATTCTGCAACCAGTTGCGGGTAACGATGACATCATTATTCAGTAGAAGCAACGTATCGCCGGTTGCAATTTTCAAACCCTTGTTGCATGCGACTGGAAAGCCAATGTTATTTGCCAATGAAATGAAGGTAATCCCCTCCTGACGGCAGATATCAACGGTACCGTCGGAGGAACCATTATCAACAACAATGATCTCGTAAGGCTCATTCGTATGGCGTTTAATCGAATAAATGCAATCCTTTAGCAGATCCTTGCCATTGAAAGTCGGAATAATGATGCTTGTTTTTTTCATAGCTTCCACCTTCTAAACCTTGGTTAGCTGCCTTTGTCTAATCTGATCCGTAAAAGATAGCCGTGATCCTTTTAAATCAAATGCCGTTTTTAGAGCTTCAATATGGTCTCCAATGATCAAATCAGAAACCGCATTTTGTAGTCCGACATTTCGAGCCCGGAGCCGATTTTTTGTAATAACGTCTACACTGGCCGGTGCGTTTATTTTTAAACCCTTTTCAAGGGCGATGACTTGCGCTTTCGGTGGGATGGATAAATTGGCGTACCCGATGATCTGCGCAGCTTCCTTCCTCATCGCGTGAGGCACCGCGGTAAGCGAATTGGCTTCGAGATCCGCTCTGCCCATGGATCGATTAATAAACTCCTTAACGGTTGTTACGTAATCTCTTTCGGAAAACATTCCGATCAATGGAGATATATCATTTAAGGCAATATCACTACCCTGTTCAATGGCATCGATGAAAGGTACAAGATGCTCAGCTAATATCGGAAGGTCTCCATCAAGGAACAGCAGAATTTCAGAATCGGCTAACTTTGCCCCGACTGCTCTGCCTACATCGTGGCCCAAGGCTTGTTTGTAGTGCACAATGATGGCTTTCGATTGGTTCCGAATCATTTCGAAGCTTTCATCGGTTGATCCGTTCACCACAAATATGATCTCATGAAGCGGCAGCCGATGAAGCTGTTCAAGCAGTTTTAAAATCGTATCTTTCTCGTTCATCACCACGACGATCGCCGCTACCCTTTTATCCGTTGGAAGGAGTACGGCATTCCCAAGGTATATTCCAGAATGCTTGCTATGTCCTTCCAGAAATTTAGCCGCCGCCGCGTGGTAAACAGTCAATGGCAGTGGTTTGACTGAATGGTACCAGCGGTTCCAGCTCTCATTCACTCTGATATGGGGTGGTGTATCCGTCGTTATGGAAACTTCATGGGCTGCTTGTTGATAACCGGCAGCATAAGCCTTCTCTTTCCAGGAGTCGACCATCCCGTTTGGAGTCTGACGATTCTTGAAAATATGAGCCCCCACTTGACGGGCGCTGCGTTTTTTTCTTGTTCTTGTTCTTTTACTTACTCGCTTCATTGCTCTTCTAAAAGAATGTGAGGCAGGTATCATTACTCGTCTCTGTTTTCTTCGCACCATCCCATCACCACACGCTTTCTCTGTTTCGTGTGAGATCTGACCGATTTCCCCGCATGCCGGATTTGGAGATTAACCAATCTACCGCCTCCAAATGATCCCCAACGATGAGGGTTTCAAGGGGGTCATTCCCTTTAGTCCTTCCCCTTCTGGGATTTCTTCTCCCTACATCCACGTAATGGACCCCTCGTACCTTCAAGCCGTTATAAATAGCCATGGCTTGAGCTTTCGGGGGAACAGCCAAATTATCGATGCCAATCAAATTTATTGCTTTGCGACTCATTGCATGTGGAATTGTTGTTAAAGAAGCTCCTTTCAATTCGGGATTAGAAACCAAAATGTTTAATGCGTGCTTGGCGAGGATCACGCTGTGAACGTGATGCTTATCGGTCGGACCCAAATACTTGTTCAAGGCCACGTCTACACCGTCTTCCACAGCTTTCGTTAAAGGAATCAAATCACTTGCTTTAATGACTATGTCTGCATCGGTAAACAGCAAAATGTCTCCTCTAGCCGCTGCAGCGCCGATACTTCGTCCCACATCATGACCGAGCGGAAAGGGCATATGAATCACCCTCGCTCCAATGGTTTGAGCAATTTCTGCCGTACCGTCCGTTGAACCATTGGCAACAACGATAACCTCGGTGTCGGGGTGCACTTGATCGGCTTGCCGAATGACGGCCGCAATGGTCTTCGATTCGTTCATGGCAGGAATGATGACAGATACCTTCGGAAGCTCCGCATTGTGGATTGGGGACAGGGATCTTCTCCTCTTTTTTCTGTTAACGGGACTCGCAGGAATTCGTTTCGACATGCTTCTCACCTGCCAAGTTTAAATTAAGAAGACTTCCTCCTCATCTTATGTATAGGTTTTTTTACTGTAACGGCATTCGTACCTGATAGCGAAATAAAATAGGGCAAATCTATGGACCAATAAACATACCAACTCTATTTGCTTCGAATACACTAAGGCATCACTAAGAAAGGAAGTGAAGACCTATCAGAACATTCAGATCCACTTTATTAGGAAGAAACGAAGTTCCGCCCGTCAGAACGAGAGCCACAGGTGATATCGTTCTTCAGCTCAACAACGCGGGTACTCAGCTAAGATTCAGGCTTGTCATCCGTAATATCAGCCGCGTGACGCAAGCACATATCCATCTTGGAAGAGTGGGGCAGAACGGTCCTATTGTCGCCTTCTTGTTTGGTCCTTCAAAATTCGGCATTTCCGTAAGACGCGGGGTCGTTCAGGGTGTCCTGACGAGCCAGGACTTGGTTGGTCCTCTGCAAGGCAGAACAATTCGAGACCTGATCCGTGAATTCGAGCGTGGCAATGCCTATGTGAATGTTCACACGATCCAAAATCCGAATGGTGAAATTCGGGGCCAGGTTCGGCGATAGAAGCACATCACCATATGGAATAACAACCTTCATTTATTAGCCTAAAGTTAGAGCGCCATTGGTTCTCAATGATAAATTCGCATGGATATCAGAAATTTACGGGCTTCGGTCCGGCATACTGTTAAATTCGAACTTTAACAGTGTAGAACTTTGCTTGTTCTCAACCCATGTGTTGGAAACAAGCACTTTTTTTGCACTGATATTTACCACGTGCATTATTGTTCGAGAACGATCCACGTCTTGGCAATGGAACATAGCTTTTAACCTATCTGTTCTTTCAACCTCTCAAAAATGTGCATTTTATCTCATCCATCTGCCTTTACATTACTCTCTCCCATTGCATTAACTGTTACTAGATTAAGAATACAAAATCTTAATTAATTCTATAAAAGGAGGTAGAAGTGATGGCCATTATTTCAGTCTTCCCTTCACCTACAGGGACGCCAATTGCAACTGCTGTAGCTTCAGCTGTCGCTGGTGATGTCGTATTGGTTAATAATGGAACGTATCCAGAGCCGGCGGTGACTGTAGCGACTTCCAACGTAAAAGTTATAGCTAAAAATGAAGGTGCCGCGATACGCCAAGGACTCAACGCTGCGGCAAGTGCGTTCATTGTCACGGCAGCTACGGGGGTTGAAATTAACGGATTCTCCATTCAAAACTACACGGCCGATGCGATTGATGTTACTACTGGTACAAATCACCGCATTATTGGCAACACCATTAACAACACGCTTGGTATTGGCATTGATTTAGCTGCCGGCACCGGACATGTAGCCTGGAGAAACAGTATTCAAGACGCAGGCGGCGCTGCAGGAATCAACGTAGTAAGCACCGATAGCTGGATCGTACAGAATGTATCATTCAGCAATACAAGTGTGGGTATTTTGTTGGCCGGCGCCAATAATGCGGCTATAGGTAATACTGTGTCTGAAAACGGCACAATCGGCATCTCGAGCACCACAGCGAACAATCTGTTATTCGGCAACACGGTCTCGCTAAACGGAACAAGCGGAATCACTGTTGCTGCAGCAAACAACGTGCTGATACGCAATAATATAGAAAACAATACAGGGAACGGCGTTTCGATCACAACCGGGGATAATGGATATCTTGGAGCCAATGATTCCAATGAAAACACTCAAACCGGTATCGCCGTTGCCACGGATTTTAACAGCGTGGAATTCAACGAGATGAAGCTCAATCAGAATTTTGGACTCGTCATTTCAGGCGATGAAAACACCGCATTCGGAAATCGGTTCACCGGTAACACGCCGACTCAAATCTCCATTACAGGTACGGATAATAACTTGTTCTAAATTCCTTGTTTCATGCATGGCTTTTACGCTTGCTCTCCTCTTTCGTGATGAGGGCAAGCACTTATTTTTCAACTGAGTTACCCGCAAGGGCATCCAGTAAACATTGTTGATTGGAGGTCATTAGATGAGAAAAATTCTTGTGGTCGGCTCAGAGGGAACCGCATCGTACCAAATCATTCTGCTCCCACCTCTCCGTTATCTGGAAGGACAAGGATACTGCAGTTTTGATATCCTTCCACATAAACAAGTAACCCGATCTATCATTTCTTCATACAATATTATTTTGTTTCTGAGAAGCATTGAGCCTGCAGCGCTCCAATGTTTAGAATGGGCACACCGTGAGGGAAAGAAGACCGTATACGTCATTGACGACCATTTTCTCGCGATTCCTCAAACAACTCGTCTTGGCCAAATATACTCAAAACCCGCTTATAAAGAAACCTATACTTACTTTCTAAAAAACGTACACATGGTCAAAGTAGAATCACCCGTCTTTCGCGAAGTGATTAAGAAGCAATTCACTCCTAAAGTGATCTATTTTCCAGGAAGCATTGATATTTCATTTACACAATTGTCCAGAGGTCCGAAAAAGGAAGATCGACTCGTGGTCGGATACGAAGGTGCCAAAAAGGAGAGTTCTTTCCGACCCGTTATCCCCGCATTGAAACGTATACTTAAGGAATACGAAGATTTTGTTAGACTGGAGTTCTACGGGTACTGTCCTGAAGAATTGAAGGGGCATCCTAATGTCTTGCATTGGAAACATAATGAGGATTACAGCCAGTTCATGCAGCGGCTGTATCGGGCTAATTGGGATATCGGTCTTGCACCCATGGATGATGGTCTGTTCTACCATTGCAAAAGTAATGTGAAGTTCCGCGACTATGCATCCTGCCGCATTCCCGGCATTTATTCATTATCCCCCATATACCGTGATTGCGTATTCCACAAAAAAACGGGTTATTTTGTTCCTCAAACAGAGCAGGGTTGGTACGCCGGGATTCGAGAAATGATCGTAAATCCCCAACTTCGAAAAAAAATTTCACAAAAGGCTGCGAAGGCCGTGACGAAGAACTTTAAGATCAAACAGTGTGCGGAAAATTGGAAGTCTCTTTTTCAAGGCCTGATCGACGTACCATAAGACCTGTAATAGATGGTGACCTATTATCTGGAATGGAGAGTGATAGCGTGCCTACAATTCAAGACGCAACGATGGTTCTTAACCAGTATTATGACATCAAAAAACCGAAAATCGAATGGATTCAGGACGAGCCGGATAAGGCGGTGTGGAAGGTAATCGATAACAAAGAAACCTATATCCTTAAGTCGGATTACAGATCAAGTAAAACCTTCACCCCTTCAATCACTCTACAATACACGCTATCCCAACAAGGGTTAAAGGTTCCGGTGGTTATCGCCACGAATCAACGGAAACTCTGTACGAAGCAAGGTAAGCATCGTTATTATTTATCTAGATATATCTCTGGCGGTTCTGCATCGATAATGGATCGCGTAAGGGTAATCGGGGATTTTCATCAGCACGCTAGATGGCCAAGTTCACTCACATCCAATCAAAATCCAGACGACTTGAAGGTTGGAATAAACAGGTGGCTATCTGAGTATCAATTAAAATTAAAAGAATTGATGAAATGGAAAGACCAGTACTCCTTGCAGTATATTCAACCATGTTTACAATTAGCTGAGAAATGTATAAGAGTTTCTTCCCGGAGGGTGTCCGTACTCGCTGATCATCTCAAATCCGTGAACAATAGAAGATGGCTTGTACATGGGGATTTAACCCATTTAAACGCAATAAAAACAGCATCAGGAGATATATGGATCATTGATTTGGAGCATTCAAAAATTGACTCTCCCATCAAGGATATCCGTTATTTATTACCGAGGATGGTGTTGTCTTCTCATTATAAAGAGTATTTTGCGAGATTTCCTGAAGGGAAGTCCTTTGAAGAACTCTACTATATAGACGCGATTTTTCCTTACAGCCTCTACTACTACCTCGGCGGATCGATCAGGCAAATGAAACTCCCACTGAAGAAATCCCGGGTACAAGAAATTGTATTAGACGAACTGAAGAAGGATGACATATTAAGCAGGCAATTGGGTGGCGTTAAATAAGACACTTTTCCTTGTATCACACGAACCACCATATTCAAAGACATGCCGAAGGGGCCGTTGTACGACAACAGCCCCTAATATACATATTTCTAGCGCTTCAATCTTTTCATAACCGGCTTATTGTGATGCTTGCTCCAATTAAAAAATTCATTATTACGGATATTTCCATTGATCGCGGTAAATGGAACATTATTCTTCCAGGCAACGTAATTAAAACTGATTTGATCTCTTTTACTGTAACTCATAATTTGTCTCCACCATGTTGTCATCGTGCCGGTAACGATTGGATCATTATGGCGTCTTAAGATCACACCGGACTCAATCAGTCCGTTGTCTCTCGGATATCCCGCATTCTTATACAAGGCTACTTGTTTTAATATGACTTCTTTCTTATCCTTTCCCAAGGCAATACAAGCCTCCGCTTCTTTATAAATACAATTCCGATGTGAATGTTTGTAGAACACGAGCGGTGAAGTAGCGCTATATTTTTCAATAAATCGATCGATATCACCGACAATTCTGATATTCCCGTCAACCCAAACACTGTGTTTGTAGGTCGGGAATAACAAGTGTGGCATAACTTTTACCCATCTTGCTTGACGGGCCGTATCAGCGAATATTTTATCTAACCTAATAATTTTCCAGGTTCCAGACTTTAATTTCGGATTATCCGTGAAACAATAGTAATCACAATGCTTGCTCAAATGTAAGGGATCCTGCAGCTTATCGTAATTACCGGTTATCGCTGTATAAATTACGTTTTTTCGTTGATTTCCTGTTATGATTTGTCGTCTGCACGCTAATAGCCATTTTAATTTTGCCCTTGTTTCTTTGAGCAATCGATGCTCGACCATTTTTTGTACCGATTGCTTAACCCTTTCCTCGCCGTGTTTGCGATAGAGGGCAGCTTTCCCATTCTGCACTAATTTCTTCCTTCTATCGGTTCCAAAACTTGCCGACTTATGATGATAGATATAACAATGGGTGGCAACCTTTAATTTAAAGTTAGCAGCGCGGGCACGAAGACAATAATCATCTTCTTCCCCGTAACCTACCGGAAAGTTCTTCTCATCAAAATACCCGATTTTTTCTATCACTTCTTTCTTGATCATTAAACAGAAGCCGTTCAAAAACATGACTCTTGGAAAATTCTTATCCGAGGCTTGATAGACAAGTTCGGCCATTTGTTCGATCGTCAAGTTGGGCTCCAATCCATTTCGGCTACTATCCCGATGGGGAATGGATTGCCAGCTGGCCGCATTGGACAGCGGACCGACGATACCGATCCTGCTATCGGATTCCATGGTTTCTGTTAGCCTTTCCAACCACTGACTGGTTACGATCGTATCGCTGTTGAGAAGGACGCAGTATCGCGATGTTGACTGTTTTAGCCCTTGATTCGCAGAAGCCGTGTAGCCTTGCGGTTTATCGTGTCTAATTAATTTATAGAGAAATTTTCGTGTGTATTGTTCCAGATATTGCCTTGTGGTTTGATCGCTTCCATCATCAATGATAATTAAATTAATTTTTTGTGTAGTATTATTTTGAATGGAATTCAAGCATTGTTTTACTGCGTCCAAACCGTTATGCACACAAATGACAACATCAATCAATCCCTTCCCTCCCTTCCCCGTTATCTTGGATCGACACATCCGGAGACGAACTTTTCTCAAATCGCTTATGTCCGCCGAGCAATACGACGTTCCCTTTAATCGACCGAGTCACATTTTTCGTGTCATACAGCAAGGCCGCATGCTCAGCAATAAACTGGTAATCGATCGTACTATGATCGGTAGTAATAACGACCAGATCCGCGGAGGCAATCAGATCCGGCAAAAGTTCTATGGAGGATATCCTATGGCCGTTGTCTATAAACCATGGAATAAGGGGGTCATAGTAGGTTACAATAGCTCCCTTCTGCTGTAGAAGCCTGAACACTTCGAGTGCAGGCGATTCGCGCATATCGTTGACATCTTTTTTATAAGCCATTCCAATGCATATAATATTTGAGTTTTTTAGCGGCTTTTCATTGTCATTGAGTATGTCTGTAATCTGCGATATCACATATCGGGGCATATTGCTGTTGATATCGCTGGCCAATTCAATAAATTTGTTATAGAATCCAAACTTTTTAGCCCTCCATGACAGATACGTCGGATCGATCGGGATGCAGTGCCCGCCGATCCCCGGCCCTGGGAAAAAGGGGATGTAACCAAACGGCTTGGTCGAAGCTGCGTCAATCACCTCCCAGATGTTAATTCCCATTCGATCACACATGAGTGTCAGTTCGTTCACCAGCGCAATGTTAACACTTCGAAACGTGTTCTCCAACAACTTAACCATTTCGGCCGCAGCCGTTGAGCTTACAGGAATGACGTTCTCCAAAAAAGAACGGTAAAATTGGATGCCGAGATTTGCACATATCTCAGTGATTCCACCTAAGATTTTAGGCGTGTTTTTTACATTAAACTTATGGTTTCCCGGGTCTACTCTTTCCGGAGAATAACATACGAAGATATCTTTTCCCACTTCCAATTGCGTTTTGACTTCAATCACATTCTTAATTAATTCTTCAGTCGTTCCGGGATAGGTTGTGCTTTCCAAAATAATCAGCGTATCTCTCGACACATACCGAATTATGGAATCAACGGCTGATCGAATCATGGAAACGTCAGGGTCTTTGTTGATGTTAAGCGGTGTTGGCAAGCAAATAATGATGATATCTGCCTCAGCCAGCACTGAAAACTCATGAACGGCATACAGGCGCTGATGGATCAAAGAATCGATATCTTCATCCTTTATATCCGTAACATACGATTTTCCGCGTTGTAACTGTTCCGTTTTATTCTCATCAATGTCAATTCCGTACACCCTGTAATTGGCTCTTGCCGCCTCCACTGCCACAGATAGTCCGACGTAACCGAGACCGATCACGGCCACCGTAGCCGTCCTGCTTCTTATTTTTTGCAAGATTTCGCTCATCCTGGTTGTCCATCCTTTCTTGAAGACTGCGTCTTTGTTCAAAAAACACCCATGATGAAATTACCGGACGATAATGAATTTCCTTCTCCTGATAAAATATGAAATATGCTTGAGAGGAGAAACGGCGAATTCACCAGACATATTACCCATGTCATTCTTTTCGTTTGATATATACAGAAAAGACAGCGAAACAACTCGCTGTCGTCAGTAAAAAAGTCATATTTTCTTTCATTCCGTAATGTATGTTAATTATTCTTCCGGATTCTCCCTCAGCAGACGCTC
Organism: Paenibacillus solani; assembly: GCF_001277345.1. Lineage (GTDB taxonomy): Bacteria > Bacillota > Bacilli > Paenibacillales > Paenibacillaceae > Paenibacillus_AQ > Paenibacillus_AQ solani. Next base: position 593,956 of record NZ_LIUT01000001.1, on the reverse strand, counting down.
CGCCAAAATTGCAGGCTTCTCTAATCTTTGTTGAATCATAGGCCAGTTCTCCTTCTTAGCCGTATGAATAACCATGTCATAGGAAACGCCTCTAATGGTAAGCCCATTATGTTCAATTCCGGTCCGGGGTAAACCGCAGTTATCATGAAAAGAAACGACACTCGCATTATCAATAACCGTGTTGGAGAACACACTGGACAAACCCAGAATATCAAACGCAACGTGAAAAATAAGCCATACGCTGGCAGGAGCGGCAGGGATCGAATCGGAAATAATCCATCTTCCCCAATTCCCGGCTTGACCATCAATATCATAGATCGCGATGGTTCCGATCCGCACGCCCGAGAGAAGCTCAATGCAGAAGTAATAATCGCCCTCTTTATGAAAATATTGTTTCAACCATGATTCATGCACAGAATAACGAGAGTCGATTTCTCCGATGTACTTCGATAACTCAGGGGATCTTCTTAGCTTGAAAATAAAAGCAGCGTCGTCTATCGTAATCGGTCTTAATCGAATCCCGAATCTTTCAACGGTGATGTTGTGCTTCACGACCTCACCTCGATGATCTTGGCGATGTCATCCAAGCTTTGAATTCCTGCTACTTCCCTAATGGAGAAGCGAACATCAAACTGCTCTTCAAGACGAAGAATGAGCTCCATATGTTTTAAAGAATCCCAATTCGCTATTTCTTCCCGCTTTGGATTATCATGAGGCAGTACTGCTGTGTTTAATACCTCGGATAAGATCTCCCCGATTTGTTTGCGTAATTCTGTAGTCATCGATTTACCTCCACTCTAGCAGGATGGCTTTCGCAAGCTGCTTTTACACGTGCACAGAGATCTTTAAGCGACAGTTGTTCAGGCGAGCCCGTAACAAAACGCTTTATCCAATCCAAGGCAGGAGCGTTCCGTGGCCCTTGAGCCATCTCGATGTTTATTCTTTGTATCCCTTGATCGGATAATTTCTCCAAGATCCAGGCAAAGGCTACCGTTTCAATCTCACGGCCCAGCGCCCTGCAGCTAAAAAGCGTTTCGATGACATGCGCTTGTTCGCCATCCAACCGGCATATAAAAGCGCCTATAATTCCGCTGTCTGACAGTATATCCGAGAGGCGAACCGTTATCGTCATGTATTTCAAGGCATCCATAACGTCATTCGCTTCAACTTCCGTCATCCGCCTTAGGGCCAGGTTAAACTGATTCGTTTTATGACTTAATTCATGCAGCCGCGTGACATGGGAAGCTTCATTCTCATATATGGTAATAACCATATTCAGACTGTCTAAATAAGATTGGTAATCGGCTGCTGATTGTCTGATCTTCTCTCTTGCCTGATTAGCCTGAATATCGGTTGTTCTGGATACGGCCATGCTATCCGGGTGAAGTTGATATAATCCGGGAAAATGACATAATCCAAGCATCGTTTCTTCACCGCTTTCTTTTGCGCGGAGAAGGCGAACAACCGGCAGTGCAGCGGCCATTTTCACCAATTCCGCAGGATTATCATCCACAAACAGGAAAGCAGACGGATCGATATTCAGAATTTGAGCCAATCGATTCAAATTTTCTGCTTTTGTCTTCCAATTCGCGCATACAGCAGCAAAATCATCCCATCTCAGCGGAAAATCGCTCCGCGTATCAAACAAAGCCTTAACATCTTCTTCCTCATTGCGGCTGCACAAGGTAAGCATAATTCCTGATTGTTTAAGTTGAAGCAGCAGCCTTTGCAACCGATGATGGCCTTCCGTTAGCGTTACCCCTTCAGCCCCTTCCTCTCCCAATACCCCTGTATAAAGCGTATCATCTAAATCAAGGGCAATCGCTTTAAGTCTCGGAGTACAGGAAGCAGGTAAAAGATGTACGCTAAGGTGACGGGAGATTATAGTCGTTGCCTGATTGGAAAATGGGTAGTTGCTTATTTTCTCGTTCCGAAAATCATAGAAGGATTCGGTACCTTCATGGGTCAATTGGGCTAAATCGATCAGGACACATCCTGTATTGTTCTCAACGGACTCCAACAAATACGAATTAATCTTCCGGAACCACCTACGATCACTCGCGCGGAAGCTCAGCACCCTATTTGCGTCTTCCAGGGACTCCGGCCAGTTATTTACCCAGATCGGTTTATCCGTTGACATACGCAGTTTAACGATTCGTTCATTCAGCCAATGAGCAGCTTCCTGTGCGCTCATAGAGCGAGCATAGATCCGCCAATCTAACCAGATGATATATACATCTGCCTGAGTTTCCCCGCCAATACCGGACAGAGCGCTATCGTAATCGGAGTAATCGAAATGGACGCCAGCCTCCCATAACGAGCAAAACGGAGACATCAAATTAGCAACAAACTCAAAGGGCATCGTTCTGTCGACTCGTATTCTGAAGGTTCGATTGCATGGGAGCTTCGGGCTTCCTGCAATCCGAGCCCTGGAGGGGAGGGAGCACAGCAGAGAATCCGCCAGTTCAAGATAGGTTAAAACATGCTTCATACCTATACCTCCCTCCTGTTTTTAAACAGCTTTGATTAATATAAGCCGAGTTCCTTGCCCCAGACATTGAGTTTCTCCAAATAATGATCCAGTAAATAAACCTGCTTCAGGCCATCTATTCCCCAATGAAGCTGCTGATACAAGCTTCGTTCCAACACCCGCTGCAAATAGGCCATTTTGTACAACATAACCGGGTCTGTATCAAACTGAATACCATATTTAAGCATTTCTGCAGCATATTGAGGAGCACAACGTTGTATTACCGCCTCTTCGTCGCCTCTCCAGTCCTTACGGTATGCAAAAAATACACCCATTAAATTAAACATATCAAACCAACATGGTGAAAAACGCGCGCCTTCCCAATCGATAAATTTAATGTTCCAGGTCTCTTCAGCTACATTGTGGCACCCCATATTAGGTGTCTGTAAATCATTGTGAATGATACTTTTACCAGCATGAAGGAGTTCCGGAAAATAAATGGGCCCTTTTTTCAAAATGCTGTGTACATTAGAATAGCTTGATTCCAGCCTAGGCTTTAATTCGGGATTTTCCATTGCCTTATCCAGATATTCTAGGGTTCTTTCGTGGTTCTTCTGCCGTTCGAGGGATGAAGCATCGGAATCGTAAAGAGGGAGCCATCCCTCAAATACTTCCCAATTTTTATAAAAATTTTGGTTGTAGGTGAGTGCGTGAAGTTTGGCCAAGGAAGGGATAATCCGATCAAAACAATCCGGCGTAAAAATGACCTGACCTTTTACTTGAGGAACATACTCCATAAATACCCAGACATCTTCACCATTCACCCCTTCCACAATCATATAGATGTCAGGAATCAGATCCGGCAAGATGCTTTTTACTTTTCGGTACATATTTAATTCGATTAATTTTTGCTCGTTCACAGGTGCTTTAAATATTTTTAAAATGATTGAATACCTTTGTTGATTCGCCGCGATTTCAAGCTTCCAGATTGAGCTCTTACCCGTCTCTTTCAGGCATTCCATATTATGGTCGTTTAGGACAACCGGTGAACCGAAATGACTCGCTATTTGGTCCGCACATCGAAACTCCCGCCATTTCAGACTTATGTCATGAAGAGGCGGATTCATCGATAAGGCTTGCGCATCCTCATGCCCTTTACGGTATCCATCTTCTCTTCCCTTTCTGAAGCCATCCGTCCGACCGTGCTCATACCCTCCAAAATTACCTATTTTTGTCATGTCCGCGATCCTCCACTCCGTATTCCTTTTATATCCTATGTGAAGGACCTTCGACATGACATTAAAAAAACGCGATTTAACATTCCACACACATGATTTAACATTCCTCGAATAATTGGATTACGATTAGCCAAGAATTTCTGCTGCTAATTGGTAGATTCGCCTATCTGCTAACTAATTCTAAGAAATACATATTGTCCATGGCAATTAGGGCACTTCCATTCTTGGGTTGAGTATTTCTCGATAGTGAGATAGTTTCATAAAAAACAATGCAAAACAACCCGCTGAACACGCGGGTTATCCGAGTAGTACTCAACTTAATATCCATTAGATCGAATAAGCACTAATAAAGCTCCAACTTTTTTCCTAAAACTTTGATTTTTTCTAAATACACCGGCAGTAGCTTCGCCTCTTTTTTACCGGTAACAGCCCAATTCAGCTGCAGATACAGCCCCTTCTCAAGTATTCGTTTTAGGAATGCCATCTCATACAATTTGAATGGATCGGTTTTAAAGATAACTCCATGCCTTCTCATCTCATCCGCATATAACTGAACACAACGGCGGGTTATAACCTCCTCCTGATCTTCCCACTCTCGGCGGTATGACAAGAAAACCCCGATCAAATTGACGAGATCAAACCAGCACGGAGCATATTTTGCGCCTTCCCAATCAATAAACTTGATTTTCCACGATTTTTCCTTAACATTGTAGGCCGCTATGTTTGCAGTGTGAAGATCTCCGTGGATGATGCTGCAGCCTTCATGAACTACCTCCGGGAAATAATCTGGCCCTCTCTGCAACAGGTCCTTCACGAGTGAGTAATATGGATTTATCATTTTTTTAAAATTGCTGTTTTTCATCGCTTCATCTAAATAATACAAAGTTAACTTATTTATGCTTTTTCTTTCTTCTCTCATGACATTAGAGCTAAATTGAGGCAGCCAATCACCGAATAGTCGCTCATATTGTTTAAAACGTTCATTCATCGTAGAGGAGTGAAGCTTCGCTAACGTGGGAATGATTTTGTCAAAGTGATCCGGATTATACTGCAACCGCCCTTTAAGAGGTTCGATGTATTCCATGAATACCCAAAAACCACGTCCGTTTACATTTCTTTTGGTTTTATAAACTAGTGGCATGAACGGCTGAAGTGCTTTTTTTCCTTTACGGTATATATTTTTCTCCACCGTGCTTTCCGGGCGGTCTTTTTCGAGCGGTTTCGAAATTTTAAGAATGATGGGAATACGATTTTTTTCATGGATGATTTCAAGTTTCCATATGCTGCTTTTGTATGAATCTTTTAAACATTCCATTGTTTGATGATCTAATCTCACTTGGGTGCCAATAGACTTGAATGATTTAGAAAACTCCATCTTACGCCACGTTTTTCGAATGAATCGCTTGTCTATTCTGCTGGTTGGACTCATTAGTCCTCACCCCATTTTTCGCTTTTAAACCATTATATGTCGAACATAGAGATGCGCATCCATTCATTTGCCTAACAAACGGAGGTGTGCTGTGCTCGTTCTCCAGAGTCGTTATGCAGAGGCATCCGCCTGTCTGCCATCTTCATAACCTTTCGCAAATCCTGCTTTAAAGTCTTCCATGTAGGAATGATCGTCCCCTTTGTCATGGACTTGAGATAAAGGCCGGGAGCCGCCGACCCCAGGCCTGGAGCTGTAACGGCCACCGGCTCGATGGCGCTTCCCTATCTTGCCATGACGGCGCTTACTACCCGATGACTTCAGACCACGCCGGATTTTGGATGAAGGCTTCTTCCGTGCAACACGAGATGATGGACGATGACTCCTGACAGATAAACTAATGCTCATACCGAATCCTCCTGCGAGGTTGAATGCTTAGCCTCTAGCCAGGCTTCGTTGTAACATAACTGGTACTCGGAGTTTATCCAGGGCGATGCGGGACTTCCTAATTTGAACCGATTAAACGGAATGCCTGTCAACATTTCAGCCATCACGGACTGATAGTCGATAAGCAGCCGAATATTCTCCGCAAGAGTGCGCGAGGTTGTTTCAGAATGTGCCGTAACCTCTGCGATACTTTCCAGAATACTTGCCAGCGCTTGCTGACTTCTAGCAATGGATGATACCATAGCAATCTTGGCCTCATGTTCCCGCTGTATGCGCGCAATCATGAGTCCGTATCTCCGAAGTCGAATGCATCAAATCCCATGGCGTCATCTTGTTCAGCGTCCGTTCCGAGAATAATTCGCAGATTCCGGCACAGACCGGAGCCTATTTTCGTCAAGCCCTCAATTTGCTCAACAATTTGCTCATGAATGGATAACGAATCCTTCAACTCTCCTTTGGAACGGGGATATTGAGTTAATACCCATCGACATACCTTTTCAGCTTCGACTGCTTTCCCTTGTAGAATGAGATAGGTATTATATTGAATAGTAACGGATGCATCGAGAATCCGCATGAACGACTCCTCTTTACTCACATACATTCCCCCTTAACCTACCGAAGTCGGACCCCATTATTCTTCGCCTTGCTCGTTCGCTTTAAGCTCTTTCATCGCGATTTCTAGACTATCTGCCGATGTTTGCTGAAGGTCGGCCATCGCGCTCAAATATGCTGTAATGCTGCTATTGACTTGTTCCACCTGAGTTCCTGATGATTGGCCTCCTGTTAATTGTCCCCCTAACGATGGTCCACCTCGTGAACTCGATTCTTCGGAAACAGGGATTTCATGATTGGGTAATGAATGTATAATTTGAGCCATGCGGACTGCTGCATGACGCTGAGCTTCTAGAATGCGTGCTAACTGCTGCTGGGAATGCGAAAGATATTCAACCATATCATTAATTTTTTTCTCCACTACAAAACTCTCCTTTGCTCGTCATGTTTTTCAGCATATGCTTCGACAAGCTTCCTGGTGCAACTAATAATGCCATCATTCGAATCAGACAAATATACCGTCAGCCTGCAACATGGTTCTATATTGCAGGGGAACACGTCCTAGCCATTCGCTCATATTTTCTTGTAATGATGGAAGTCCCACATCTAACCATCCAACATCCGATAACAATTCTGGACGGAACAGAGCACAACATGCATTTAACCGATTATGAGAATCCAATTCTTCTCTTGGCAGTAGTGGAACTCCGGTCTGTGCAAAGTTTACACATACTGATTTAGTAGCAGAGGCATTATCCAACTCATCCGTCATACTTCCAATCCAGTTATCCATAACAGGTGTACAGCCATACAAAATGACTAGCTTCTTCCCGTGCGCAGCATGAAGTGCCTTATTAAGAACCACCGCTATTCCTTGGTCACTTCTCCCAACAATGTGCCGTACCACTCCGATTCTGCTGCGCATATATTTCTTGGTTCCTTCAGAGGATCCGACATCAGCAATAAGCAGCTCATATGGATGCGGCGTTAACGCCTCGATCCTTCTGATCTTGCTAATAACATCTTCAAAAGGATCTTGAATGGGAATAATGATGCTGACGCCATCGAATGAGCAATCGCTCTCTTTTTTGCCATGTTGAACACCATAAGAATAGCCAATCATATACCCATCCTTCCGTCCCTCAACCGGATCAGCTTTAGGAGGAGCCACCGTTAAAGATTTTCGTAAGCGTGCACCGCGTCTTCTCATCCTAAAGCGTCCTTCATATGACTTCGCCTCCCGTATATCTCATCTCTATATGAGGAACAATGAATTCCTGGTTTTTCTGGTCATCCATTTCCATTGTATGTTTACTCTTTTGCTCGGTGACGGCATCTGTAAGGAGTGTTTCGTTCTCTAAACGCATCAATAATCTGTTCTATGTACACAAATTGATTCGAGCAGCATTATGCGATGAATGCTCATAGTAATACGGTCGAATCCCTTAGAATTCACTTTTGAAGATGGTCGGCAAACGGTTCATCCGGGATGGCAATTCACCATGATGACTAATTGGAATTCCCCTGTTTACTCAAAAGGATGAGTGAAGTCTCCCTTCCCCCATCCTTCTCCTACCTTACGTAGCCATCCGACCTATTGAAATCCAATGCAACCCGCCTTCTGAGATCATCGTATCTTCTGGTCGAATAATTTGGATGACGATCTCCGCATCCTGCCGTTTTCGAATACCAGCCTGAAACAACGGATCGCTGCACGATGCCACTACGACATAATGTTCATCCTGATAAGGGGTCTGAAGCGGTATCGTAACCTCGATCGAATCGAGTTCATCAGAAAAGGTGAAGGGGATATATCCAAACTGCTGAAGTAAAGGGATGTCCGGAATCCCTTGAACCGGATTAAATGAAAGATGACTCGGATGAACCGATTCGAGTGCTAGTTTGGAAGATATGATGGATTCGGATGACAGATGAATACTGTGCACGGCATAATCCTCAATCGCCTCACTTCTTACACTACGATGCTGCAGATGGGAAGCACGGATCGTATCATCAGTCAGCACATGGCCCCCATCATCCTCTACATCTGACCAGTTAGCGGATGTTTCTCTGATGGTCATCTTTTTATGATAGCCATCGTGCTGCCGAAAGGCCCTTCTCCTTCTTATCCTGGTGATCCCTCTGGCTCTATTCACTGTCGGCTCTCTCCTCTGCTTCTAATCGTTACATTCATCCTATTCAAGAGATAGGGCTACTGCCACTGTCGGTTAGATGGTTTGCATCAGGTTAGCCCATCGTTCTGCCGTATGATCCCACCTGAAACGTTGACGTACCGTTTCACGCCCTGCCATTCCGATTTGTGTACGCAGATTCTCGTCTTGAAGCAATCCGTTAATCCGTTCAGCGAGTCCGCCAGGAAAATCATCTCTTTGAACCAGATAACCCGTCACACCGTTCTCCACAATCTCCGGGATACCACCTGCGTTCGTAGCGATGACAGGAACCCCAGCTGCCATTGCTTCAACATTCACGAGTCCAAAGGCCTCCCTCGGTGCTGAGGGGACAGCCACAATATCAGCAAGCGAGTACCAGTCTGCAATCGCTGGATAAGGGACAAAGGGGCGAAAGTATACCCAATGCAAATAAGGTCCGGCAGCTTTTTTCAGTTCCCGGACATAGGCGGTTTCCCGATCGGACCCGTAAGCTGCACTTCCGATAATAAGCAATAAAACCTCTGGATGCTTGTCAATAATATGTGGCAGCACATCAATCAGATGGTGAACCCCTTTGTCTGGAATAAGCCGTCCCGCAAACAGGATAATACGACGCCCACTCCATCCGTAATGAGCAAGCTTTGCCTCTTTTAGTGCCTTGGCAGCAGGATTGAATGCCGGATTAAAATGATCAAGACTAACACCAAGATGATTAATCGTGATCTTCTCCAAAAGCCAAGCATGTCTTGAGGTAATATCCTCCAGTAGAAAACGGCTGTTTACTACAATGCCGTCCATCCAGCGGGCAATGTTCCCAAAGCGCTGCTCGCTCATATATGGAGGCATAATAAATGTATTGGAATGAAGGTTAAGTACGACTTTCACACGCGGCAGATGCATTTTGAGGCGCTGGGCCAGCAGCGGCCGATTGTGAACTTCAATAATATCCGGTCTCCACTTCTGAAGCCTTCGCATCAAGGATGGATAATAATTGGCTCCAGATGGAAGACGGTAACATGGAACGCCGTTAATGGCATCTTTTGACGGCAGTCCCTTCCCTAGCACACCATATATCCGCACTTCCATCGCATCCTGAGCCAAAGGAATGGTCTGCTCCACGACCCGCTCCACGGAGCTGCTTCTCCCTGATGGAATGACAAAAGACCCTGGCGTCACAACCGCCACCTTCCGCAAACTCATAACTCCACACCCTTCTCGCAACTTATCTATAACATATACCGGTTAAGGGTCTATTGGTGACTAAGTTCCGGGTAATAATAGGCCAACTACGCGCGACACCCGTCCACCCGGGACAAACTCCCTTGTGCATACGATGTGGTACAAAAGATTACATGATATTGGTAACAAGGAGGATGGCCATGCATCTGGAATTCGTCGGCATTCTGATCAACAACAATACGTATCGCAGAATTTCCAGCGGGAAAATCGGTACTGAATCACTGACCAACTATGAAGAAGCTGCTGCCGTGTACGGTCTGGTTCCTTGTTTTTTTACCATTCATCATATTTCACTCAGTACTGGAAAGGTGGCTGGCTTTATCCCGGCTCCAGCCGGATTTTCACGAGTGCATATTCCCATTCCACGTGCTGTTCATATGCGAGCTATCTATCATAAAAGACAGGAGCAAGAGCTGATTGATCAACTAATCAACCGTGGGGTATTTGTTTATAACGGACGGACACGTTACGGTAAAAACGTCATTCATCATATGTTAGAGCAGGACCGGGGAGTTTCACGCTCCCTGCCTCATACGGTGAAAGCTACCCCCGTCTCGATTCGCTCCATGCTTAGTCAGCACGGGGATCTTGTCCTAAAGCCTTGCAGTGGCAGCATCGGGGTTGGTATTATGCGATTGAAAGGAACCTCTTTGCACAGTCAATTCACTTATTCCCGCTCCTCGCCATCAGCCAGTGGTTGGAGAACGGTTACACTGCCTCCCGGTAAGCTCCATCCCTTGATCTATCAACGAATCAGGCAAGCTCCATTCCTTGTTCAACAGCGCATCCCACTTGCCGAATATGATGGCCGTCCATTCGATATCAGAGTTACCGTTCAGCGTGGAGGGAACGGGCGTTGGGAGGTCGCCGGCATGTTCGCTAAAACTTCGGCTCCCCGAATGTTCGTCTCCAATATTGCTCAAGGCGGCTCAGCCTATCGGGTACCAGACATACTATCCCGCTGTATGCCTGACATACCTGCCGAGCTTACTATAGAACGGATTGCTGAGTTTTCCGTATACATCGCTCGAATTCTGTCCCTATCTATTCCGTATGCGGCCGATTTTGGAATGGATATTGGCATTACCGAAGATGGAAAGCTCTATTTCATTGAATGCAACGGTTGCGATCAACGGTATGGGTTTATGGAGGCCGGCATGGCAGAAGGATGGAAACGCACATATCACAATCCAATGGCCTTTGCCCGTTATCTCTATGATCACGGTGTATGGCCACATGAATGAATTACAAATAAACAGCCTCTCCCTGATCGCAGGGAGAGGCTAGTTTTTTTATGATCGTTAATGCGGTACCTGTGATTTGAAATCGCCTTTACTGGACTGGTCGGCATGATAAAATACAACATCCCCGTCCAGCAGCGCAAACTTCTTGCCATAAGGATCAAGGTATGTGCGGGCAAACCCTTCAAGCTGCCACTGGTTCATGAGGGGCGCATGCAGGTATTGCAGATGCGGCCGGGCGGTATTGCCCTCCCGAATCGTCTCGATGTTGAAGTTGACCACGATAAACCCTTTTTTCAAAAATATAGAGGACTTCTCGTCCAGACGGTTACTCCGTCCATAAGCCGCCAGGTCCATTCCCTTCTTCACCACGTACACATCGGATGGCAGACTGTATTCGCCATACCAGCGCTGGACCGCCGCATTCGCACGTTCCACGTCGACCGAGGCAGGCAGCCCTGCTTTAGGCCCGATCAGTGTTCGTATACCGGATGGCAGCAGCATCCAGTCGAGTCGTCCTACCCAAGTCTTGCTCTTGCTGATTTTCTCGATATACTGCTTCGCATAGGCTGCCGCTGATATTCCTGGCTGTGCTCCTCCGTGGTTGTACAGGTACGAGGCTGTGTCTTGAAGCTCGCTTTGCGGAACATTCCGCAGCCTCTCATTCAAGATGACGTAACGCTTCAGTGCATCCTGCGGGGAACCGATGCGAATGAACTTTCGATCTCCGCTGTGGTAGTACAGATCAACTGCCTGGCGTCCGCTGCCATCCGCATTAACGAAGTAAAAACTCGGTGTAATGGAAATACCGTCTTGTGCTCCAAACATATTGCCCTTCGTCTTCAGGTCGAATTTGAAATGGTAACCTGTCTTCACTGCTGCATTCTTGTAGCCTTGGACAGGATGCTTGCCTGGCGCGATAGGAAGCGTATAAGGCAGTGCATTCCCCCTTACTCCGCCATCAATATTGCGAAGTCCTGTCCAATAGGACGCCCCGCTTGCTGCTGCGTTTCCTTTTTGTGTGCGGAAGACCGTCTCCCAGTTATAATCGGCAATATCCGTGATCCGGAAATCGTATACACGCCCGATAACCTCCACAGGCTCAATATCCGTAGCGACATGGTGGGTCAAATCTAGATTTGCACTGGGCTGAGTGGTAAAATCCGCAGGCGCGTTCTCCGCTATCGTACGAAAGTATACTTGATAATCGCCCTCATCCACCCATACCGGCAGGAAAAACTCCGTATCCAGCTGAGTCGTCGGGATCGTGATCCAGGTTTCTTTAGGATAAAAGGTGCTTTTATCGCGGCTGTAAACATTTGAAAGGAAAATACACCTGCTTCGATCGTACATATTTTGCATAGTCCCGATCTCCATATCCCCGGATATTCCGATGCTGACCTGAAGTAGGAATAGTTACCGTGAACGGCCGGTCCAAGATGAAAGCAAACCGACTCGAGTTCGGGGTCGTCTTCTGGTTGTGGTCCTGATCATCTGTAACAGATGAATAATTGACTACAGGAGTATGGACAGTGACAGTGTTAATGGCATTTACGGGATAGGATTTAGGAGAACCGCCATTAATGTTGCCGGGTATGAGATCATAATCAATCGTCCCCGTACTTGGTGTATTTTTCTTATTTAACAGCGTACTGCTGATGAGATAGTTTTTGCCGTATAGGACATCCCTATTAACGGTCGAAGCAGGAGGAATGATCCCTGGTGTCGGAGCAGTTGCCTGCGCCCAACTGTCACTCATGACAGTGGATCCGTTGAATAGCACCTTATCATTTTTCACCTGGTTTTGACCCACCGCCGACTCCGCTGCCGACGTGAAATCCGTTGATGGCACTACGGGTCTGGTGAATCCACCCGAGACGGTTTCGGTTCCTAAATCGACTTCTTCGCATGGAGAGGCCTTCACATGGTCCTCGACTCGGGCACTATGATCGGATGTAAGGATTGGAGGCGTGTATCCGGTAGGCGTCAGGCTGACCGAACCGCCAGGTAACGCGTAGTTGCTCACGGTCGACCTGCCTAGCTTATACACCTCGAGGTTGTCGATTTGCCAATATGAATATGGCCGGGTAATCGCAATTCGTTCCTCTACCGGAACCTCCTCTCGCATAGGTTTGTCAGGCGTTCCAGGATTATTCGGTCCCGTACTTGGCGTTCCGGGGATCGTCCAAGTGAGAATATACTTCTTTTTGACAGGAACAGTGTAGGTGATCTCACCGCTCATATTTGCCCACTGATTCTGATACAGATAGTTAAGTCCAAACACGTTGACATACAGGGATTCAGAAGTCGGTATCCCATCCAGGACATTAAACTGTTCTGAATCTCGCTGATCCGCTTTTATAACACCCGTAGCCACTGGATCCATCACCGTGTGCGATGTTACAGTACCCTTCCTCGCCGCACCGATTTGGATTCCGCACGTGCCAGGGGGATTCCCGGGTCCTCCGGTATTTCCGCAAGACGAACCAGTCCCAACCTGTATCGTAACATCAGCGGATTCATCCAAGGCCTGAGTCGCATCCTTAAAATGAGCTGTTATCGTTGCCCCTCCGGTTGCAGCCACGGCTGTGACGACACCCGAATCATTGATGGACATGATGCTGCTATCCGAGCTTCGCCAGGTTAACTTGTCATGTTTTTGCAGATTGTATGTACTACCGTCTACCTTCGTTAAGGTCGCGGTAAGCTGAATGGTACCAGATGGTGCCACACAGGTCGGGCCGGTAATCTCCAAGCCTGATGTCCCATCTGCAAAGGTGGCCCGGAGGAGTTTGTCTTTGTAGACGTAAGTGTAAGTTGTAAAATCCACATAAAATTTATTAAAATAAAATACCTGTTTGGCACCAGGATTTGCCCAATAATGATTATATTTATCATTATTAAATGTTTGGCTAAAATTGATGGTTATTAGATTTAAATCCGTAACATTTGCAATTGCCCCCGACTTTGGCAGAGTACTTACATCGGCATACCCTGTATCCGTAGGTACACCACCGCTGACAATTAATGAGTTCCTATCAACTCTAACATTCGTGGCCTCAACCTCTTCTTTTGATATTCCATCATCTTTAATCCATAAATTATAGAATGGAGAGTTAGCATCGATGACATGAAACGCTTTAGTTCGAGGATTTTTGCCTCAAGCGCATCATCTGTGCAGTTTGGATATTTCGGAAGCGCATTGCCTTGAACATTTTCTGTTGCAGCTGAATCATCACAACCTCTACTGTCTCTCTTACTTACAGTGCCCCCTGAGGCTCTCCAATGTTTTCCATACCAATTACCTGCATCAAAAATAGACCAGCGATCCCAATAATACACTCCACCATAGTTTGTATTTTCTTCCGATCGGACCTTTGTTTTAGTACCACTTAAGGTATCCGTTTTATCTGTCCATTCACTCTTGCCGGGGGTAAAATCTTTAAAAGAACGAATGGTTGCACCTGTACTCTTATCAATCCACTCTAATTTTTTTATTATTTTTCCATCTGGGGCTTTGACAGAGATCGGCTTAGTGGATAACTGCTTATTATCTGAAAACAAATAACCGCCATACTCATAGTCATCAGAATCTTTTGACATTTCGTAAGTGATATCCTTTGTTATATCCCCAGTTGCATTAACCATAGTTGGATAAAAAATAATAATAATAATCAATATAAATGATATCAATAACGAAAGAGTTCGTGACATCTTTAAGAGTCCTCCTACCTAATCAATATTGATCTGGAAAGGACTTGACTTATGATTGGTGCTCCAGCTGAAATAGACTCTACGGATACTCTGATAGAACCATCGGTACTAAATTTCTCTTTTGGAATTACTAGCCCATATATCTTTTTGTTTGGATCACTCGATTCAATAACTGACGGCACTATGAGACTATTTCCAGTTGGCACACCATTGTATCCATGAATTTGAAGATTTACACGATCCGTTATAGGATATCCTTTAGGATTTTTGTTAGTTACTATACGGGCTTTAACAATGATAACGTAGCATTTGAGATCATCAGAAAATTTCGCCCAATCCCCATCATTAGTTCTATATGAGAGTTTATTTTTTGTTGGTAGTAATCTCCTATTTGGATCCCTTGGGTCATTCCAATCAGTTGCCAGAAGCTCTTCAACTTGAATCGTGGTACCGTCTTTTCCCGCGAACTTCAAATTTGAAACTTTCCAATAATTAATCCCAGTATTATTCTTGTTATCCGGCCCATTAAAAATTTCTGGCGCCACCGAGAAAATATTGGTCTTATGCCAATACACTTCGGCTGCTGCTACGGCATACTGATCAACAGGAAGCTCTTTACCACTCTTTGCCTGAAGCAATCTCTCAATAACTACGATAGCTTGAGCTCTTGTGGTCGTGCCTGTTGGAGAAAGCTCCCCCGGCGCTGTTCCCGACAGGATGCCATCCTTGGAGGCAAGATACATCCACTGTTTCTCTCCCACATTCTTATGACCAAGTGCCCTTACTGCTAGCTTGGACATCTCTTCACGTGTCATATGTTGAGTCAGATTCCGATTCGTAAAATCTTCCGCCCTATAAAACCCTGCCGATTCAGCAGCAGCAACATAGGGTGTATACCATGTATCTTTATTTGAGACATTCACCTCAAGCTTCAAGGCGGTAACCGCCATTTTAATAAATTCCGCTGTGGTTACCTCTTTATTAGGTAAGAATCTCTGATCCGGATATCCATCCACATACCCTCGTTTTATCGCATCAAGAATAGCTGCCTGGGCCCAGTGCCCCTCAATATCCGTGAAATGTGGAGCCACTGCTCTCTGAATCTCCCCCGTTATGCTAGCGGTGCTGTCTTGTGATGCGGCTTCCACCTCATTCAGATACAAGCTTCCAATGAGCACAGCTAGCGCCAATAATACAATTATTGACTTGCTTTTCATGAGTATCCTCCTCTAAATAAACTGTAGAATAAACCTATGGCACTGCCTCATATCTCCTTCCTATGCCCTTGCTTAGGGACATGATCCGCGAACTCTCATTATTTTCACAATATTCCCAATTTTGTATACATGAGAGAATTTGTCGCTATTTTATCATACATTCAATTGTTTTGGTGTAATATCCCTATATTGAATCTATTTTACTAGTCCTAGCATGTCTTCATCCGGCAAATCTATCACCCTAAACATGACAAAACCCCGCCGATAGACACATGAATATGTGTTCTATCAGGCGAGGTTCTATTTGCTACGAGTCGTTGGGATTAGGTATAAAATTCGTAAAGGTACCCTCTCGGTCTCCTGCCTGAATTTCCGCTTTTTCCGTGCTTTGCTTATATACAGCAGCCAACACTTTCTCATAAGCGGTTTCAAATTCATCGGGCAGCATCGGCTTGATTTTTTCCATAATCGTCAGCAGCTTGTATAAAGCCTGTACTTCCTCTTCAGATAAACCAAGCGGATACATTGCAAAATGCCCAATAAACGTATAACCTCGGCCTCTGCCTTGGTGTGTGATGGGAATATGCATCGCGCTGAGAGCATCCATATCCCGATAAATGGTTCTTTCACTGGTTCCACAACGATCGGCGAGCTCACGGGCTAGTATTCCCGGCCTTGCTTGTACAAGGGTAATGATTCTCATTAGTCGGATCAATCGGTCTGTCATATGGCATTCTCCCTATCTGTCTAGTAAATTCGACATGTATTCCTTGACCACTAAGTAGTACATTCGACCCTCATATCTTTTTTCCTTTTTTATATATAGATTCTTTATTCCTATTTCGTTTTCAGCCTATAGTCCCTTTTATGTTTGCGTTTTCAAAACTGATTATGGATCGAATGTATTTCTATACAGTCCATTTAACTTATACAGGACCTCCGCCTCCTGCAAATAATCGGCATCTTCAAATCGAATGGCATAGAGCAGCATCTGGTCTGCTTGCCTAAGAATGAGATGTTCCCCAAGCCCTAAATTCCCGTGCTGCATCTCTCCCCTTGCTTGCTGCAATGCGGAAGCATTTTGATAGAATTTCAGTGCCTTCTCAACACGGTAATCCCCTTTTCGGTATTTTAATGCCGTGTGGTTGCTGAATTGTAAGGGTATCGTGCGAGAAGGCTGTAAGACCACCTTTTGTTTCTGAATATCCATATATGTCCATAATGCCGTTATGATGGGATATACACCAGATTGCCGTGCTCCTACACTCAGTCCAAGCACTAATTGCTTAGTTTTCCCTGCAGACAGGGAGCCTAAAGACAACGAGATATTACGATCATTAAGTACCTCACCTTGACATCCATACATAGATTCCAACTGCACATCTTCTCCTAATTGGAGATGCAGTTGGATATCTTCAGCAATGCACCGGTTCATGTCTTTGGACTGCTTATTTTGCCTGATGACACCAGTCCTCCACTCAATCAGCAGAAAGACTTGACTAGTGTCGCCAGCGAATACATGGCTGTGACTCCATGTGAAATCCGAATACAAGCCAGACTGCAACACATCCACCTCTTTCCTCTTCTTCTAACAATGTACCAATTCGGAGGGACACCACACTGTCACGGAACGTATGTTCTCTGTTTTTATTCGACAAAAAAAGACCTCAGCCCTATTGAAGTGCACCCCTTAGAATAGACATTGGATTAAATTCCTGGTTTATCCGATGAAATTCTAGGGGTGCATTTTTTTATGCCAGCAGTTAAAGGTCAGAAGTTTAAACAGTATTC
>NZ_LIUT01000001.1:556298-574405 GCF_001277345.1 Paenibacillus solani | reverse complement strand
TGCCTCCGGTAGAGTTCCGGAAGCAGTTTATAGCCTAGGGTCTTTTTTCAATGTCTATTAAATGGGGTCTTGACCATATAAGCTGTGGTCTTTTTAATGTGATTATAATAATACATTGTAGACTATGGCGAGCAGTACTGTATAAATTCCTATTGCCATGCCTATAAATTTGATCAGCTGGTTTGAACTTACCTGATACAACTGAATGACAACTGCGCTATTTGCTGCTAATGCTGCTAACAGAGCAAATATCAAGACGAGGAATGCCAGCTTTAGTGACATAAAACTAAGCAGACCGCTTACGATCAGCACTACTCCAAATAGAAGCTGAAATGATCCTATTTTCGCAATGAAATCTTTAATATCGAGTTTTTTCTTCGTTATCATATTCCCTGTGAACCAGAATGATCCCAACAAGATAACCGTGGAAAACAGCCCCAGTAAAAGCGAACTGCTGCCTAGACCGATATTGCCGCCGACTAATGACATAATGCCCCAGCCCGAATAAAAAAGATGCCTAACTCCGAGTCCGAACAACCAGAAACCAATGATGCTTGAGATGATACCAATCAGGCCATAAATCAATCCGGTCTGATCGCCTTGCAGATTCAAAGCATTCATCGGATTTCTCAATAAATTAAGCAGCACTTGTCCATCAAACTGAACGCTTGAGGACGTTTTAGCATTCGCAGGTCCAGTCGGCAACGGTGCACTGCGCTCCGATTCAGGCTCCGGCTCCATGGATGCCGCTGCTTCCGTATGGCTAGCTGTAAGTCCATCCTTGCATTGATGTGCAACTCCTTCCTTTAATTCACTTCCACAATGCGTACAAAATGCCATTTCTTCAAACTCCTTTTCTTTTGTTTTGATTTATGTATATTAAGATTTCGTTACAATCTAGTATAGAGTAGTATTGTATTAATTTGTAACTTTTTCTTCCATTAAACGTCATATTTCCAGCGTTTTTTTTATAACCAAACTCATGAGCCCTAATAGATTCTTCAAAAGCTCCTAAACATAAAAAAGAACCCGAAGTATTTCTTCGGATTCTTAGCTTCGAGCTGTATATTCAAACAATATTAACCAACTACTGCAGCCGGATGGGACTTCGAATCCCCCGTAAAGCGATCCGTACGTTGAATCGGTGCGTAAGTCACTTTATCAATCCATAGGCCGTCCCCTACAGGCTTTCCATTCACAGTAATCATAATTTTTTTCATATTATTCTCTTTCATCATCATCGTATCTCCTTTTATCTGTTAACTCATGTATATGATCGTTTCGTTTGGATGGTTGAAGCGGGCTGACTTCATTACATTACCCTCTCTTTGCGAACGTTAAACAGTCAGTCTTCTAATGGTTCACTTCCCTCCCGATTTTGGGTAAAGTATAGTAATAGAAACCTGTCGGAATCTGATACGTATTTACTATCAATATTCGAATGGTGGTGATCCCTCATGCATAAGCCGACAAAAACCAAGCTGATTCGTCTTTCTCTTATTCTGCTAGTGGCCGGGATCGCGTTGCCTGCCGGTGGACGGACCGCCAGCGCCAACTATTTTAACAATTTGTATGATAGTATTGAGCAATTTTCCAGTCTCCCTGATGAAATTAATCAGCTCAAGAACAACTACAACCAGGCTTTGCAAGAACTTGATAGAGTCAAGAATGATGCTGAACGTCTGCTCGAGCAAAACGGAACATTGGCAGAACAAAACTCCAATTTGGCAGAACAGAATCAGCAGCTAAACCAAATGGTGCATCAGCTTCAGGAAGCTGATGCCGTAAGAAAACGAGGGGCGGATCGTCTGAAGACGATAGCAATCACCGCTGTGGCTTTGGCTGTCGGATATTTTGTCATTATTCGTCTCCTGCGCTTCGGCATGCGGAGGACTAACCGTATAAAATAGGACAAGCTCTTTTCCAATCGATATCATTCATATAGACAAAGGGAGGCGTGCCCATGATTATTCGGATGGAAGATGCAGTTGGCAGCGGGGCAGGTCAGGCGGTTACGTTCTCCTTGACTGATGGGGACACGGTCCATATTCTTCATCCAGAACAGATCGTAGCTTATCGTGGTCCCTCTTCGGGTCGCAGTGACCGCCTCATGAATGTAAAAGGCATCTACCGCAAGAAAAAGCTGATCCGAGCGGACATTACAGGGCCCAGTCAATTCACGGCTGCGCTTCCTGTCGGCTTTAGCATGCATGAGATTCAGCTTGAAGGCGAGCAGGATATGCTTTATGATTTTCGGCATGTTTTCTTTTATACTCAGCATGTCACTATGCAGACACGGATTCTAAAAATCAAAAATATGCTGGTCACCCGGGATGCCGTCAAAATGAAGTTTTCCGGCAAAGGAAGCATTGGTATTCTAACGCAGGGCCCGGTTTGCAAAGTCAAACTGCATCCTACCGAGCCGCTGTACGTTGATGCCGGAAGTATCATTGCGTACCCCGAAGCCGCTAAGCTTGACCTGACCGTATACGGCAATCATCTGGCCAGCCAACATATGAACTATCACTGGAAGCTGACCGGTGACGGTTATGTGCTGTTTCAAGCAGGACGCCAGAATCAACGGCTCGTGAACGAATTAAACGACGAGGGAATCATCAAGCGTTTTCTTCGGGAAGCAATTCCCTTCGGCGGAGTGTTTATCAAATAACCATGCCGTGCTATAATGGAGTAAATTATGAGACTGCAGCCGATAAACGGTCTATGTGGTCACTAGACAACAGAAGACAATCCATTCACCCATTACGGTGTATGGGAGAGGTTCGTGAACTCCCTCTATAAAAAACTATCGTGTCTTGTTCGATGCATCGCATCCTAAGAATAAGGCTTGTTTTTTTACGGACTCAGTTCAATGAACTTCTCTTTCTTCTACGGGATCAGCCCTATCAGGCTGCTCTTAATTTATGAAGGATGAGAGGTTTTTTTATGCTTAAAGATGAAAAAGCAGTCGTCGTTTTCAGTGGTGGTCAAGATAGTACCACCTGCCTCTTCTGGGCGAAGGAACGCTTCGCCGAAGTCCAGACGGTAACATTCGATTATGGCCAACGCCATAAACTTGAAATAGAATGCGCGGCCCAAATTGCCAAAGAGCAGGGCGTAAAGCAAACGGTGCTTGATATGAGCCTGCTTAACCAGCTGGCGCCCAATGCGCTCACGCGCAGCGATATTGAGATCGCCGAAGGTGAAGGCATGCCGACGACCTTCGTGGAAGGACGGAACTTGCTGTTTCTCAGTTTTGCCGCTGTTCTGGCTAAGGGTATCGGAGCTAAACATTTGATTACAGGCGTATGTGAGACGGATTTCAGCGGATATCCCGATTGCCGGGACAGCTTCATTAAATCGCTAAACGTTACGCTGAACCTGGCGATGGATTATCCATTTGTCATTCATACCCCGCTCATGTGGCTCGACAAGTCGGAAACCTGGGAGCTCGCCGACCAGATGAATGCCCTCGAATACGTTCGTGATCATACGTTGACCTGCTATAACGGCATCAAGGGAGATGGCTGTGGAGAATGTCCAGCCTGCAAGCTGAGAAAAGCGGGACTCGACAAATATTTGCAGCGCCGTAACCGCATGACCGAAGGGGGGCGTCTCGTATGAGCCGTGAGCCTGGGGCTTTTCGCATTGTAGAGCATCTGCAGAAGCTTGGCGAGGACATCGATGCTTCAAGCCTGCGTTACCACCGAAAGCGGGTACTGGTTTCCAAAGAGTTTACCTTTGATGCTGCGCACCACCTGCATTGCTACGAAGGAAAATGCAAAAACCTGCATGGCCACACGTACAAAGTGGTCTTTGGCATCAGCGGTATCCCGAATGAAGTCGGCATCACCATCGATTTTGGAGACATTAAGGATTGCTGGAAAACGGAAATCGAACCCTATTTGGATCATCGCTATTTGAACGAGACCCTGCCGCCAATGAATACGACTGCAGAAAACATGGTGGTCTGGCTGTTTGAAAAAATGGAGGAGGCTCTCAGCAGTAGAGAATGCCATGAACAGCAAGGCGCACGAACGGAATTCGTCCGCTTGTTCGAGACACCAACCAGCTATGCCGAGGTCAGACGGGAGTGGATGATCCATGAATAATACGCATGTAACGCCTGCTAACGAGAATGTCCGTGATTCGTCTCCCACCCTAACGGTGGAACGTCCGATTCCCGTGATGGAGATCTTCGGTCCAACCGTCCAAGGCGAAGGGATGGTCGTTGGCCGCAAAACGATGTTCGTTCGTACGGCGGGCTGTGATTATCGCTGTTCCTGGTGCGATTCCGCGTTTACGTGGGACGGTTCCGCTAAGGATACCATCTCGCTTATGAACGCAGAGGAGATTTGGCAGGAGCTGTACCGCCTGGGCGGAGAACGCTTTGATCACGTTACGCTGTCTGGTGGCAACCCGGCTCTTCTTTCCCAACTTGGAACGCTCGTGGATGAGCTGCATCGGCACGGTATTACCGTTGCCGTGGAGACACAGGGCTCGCGCTGGCAGGATTGGTTGAATGATATTGATGAGGTCACCATTTCCCCCAAACCACCAAGCTCGGGCATGGATACGGACTGGGGTAAGCTCGATGATATCGTCTCCCGCTTATCGGCTCGTCCTCCCGGGAGGACTTACAGCCTCAAAGTGGTAATATTCGATGATAAAGATTTAACCTATGCTGAGACCGTTCATGAGCGATATCCAAACGTGCCTTTTTATTTGCAAACAGGCAACCCCGATGTAGGCACAGGCAATACGACGGAGCTTGTCTCCCATCTGCTGGGTCGATATGAGCAGCTTGTCGATGCTGTCATGCAATCCGATCGATTGAACGATGTGCGTATCCTGCCGCAATTACACACTCTCGTTTGGGGAAATAAGCGCGGAGTTTAGTTTTGTCGAAGCACCAATGAAAACGACCGAAACGACCAAGGACTTATTAATATAGATTGATAAAGGAGTTATGAAGCATGAGTGGCAGACAAAAAGAAGAAATGGAAGACGTTACCCTGCTTGGCAATCAAGGCACGACTTACACATTCGAATATGACCCAGGCATTCTGGAGAGCTTTGACAACAAGCATCCCTACCGGGATTACTTCGTCAAGTTCAACTGTCCTGAATTTACAAGCTTGTGTCCCATCACAGGCCAGCCGGACTTCGCAACCATCTATATAAGCTATATTCCGGATATTAAAATGGTAGAGAGCAAGTCCCTGAAATTGTACCTGTTCAGCTTCCGCAACCATGGGGACTTCCATGAGGATTGCGTTAATATTATTATGAATGATCTCATCAAATTGATGGACCCAAGATATATCGAGGTATGGGGCAAATTCACACCTCGCGGCGGCATTTCCATTGATCCTTACTGCAATTACGGTCGTCCTGGAACGAAGTATGAAGAGATCGCTGCCAACCGTCTGATGAACCATGACTTGTATCCTGAGAAAGTGGATAATCGATAAAAATTTGCATGGATATATTTAGCGTTAATTCAAAAAAAGGGTTGCCTCATCAATGGGCGGCCCTTTTTTTTGTACTATCGATTTTTCAATTACAGGGGATATTCCATATTCCGAAGCCGGTATTGGAGACGCCGCTTCTTGTACAGCATTTTCCCCGTTTCGGCTACATCGCTTATAGTCCCTTTATTGCTGATTGAACCAAATACGACCCCAGCGATTGGAATGAGCTGAAACAGCTTTTTCATCCCAAAGTTATCGGTATAAGACTGAACCACTTCCCGCCAGCCTTGCAGCTGCGAGAATACCTGCTCCGTTGCTTGTTCATCGTCAATATTGGCGAGCTCCTCAAGGACTGCTTTTTTACCCACAATATCAGCAGAAGCGAACTGCAAGCATTTGACGATAAACACCCGTTCCCGGGAATCGTTCGGATCATACCCGTAACAAAGCGCCATTTCCTGCAGCACCTTAAGCGATTGACCGAGCACCATTGGCAGATCAGCAGCGATCGTAAATACGCCACCGATTCCTGTTGCCGCTCCCTGTGCTGCAGCGAATTTGACCCGCTTTACCGTCAGTGCATCTGCTGCAGTATCCATAACTTGAAGAGGCAATTTCGCAGCGGATGCCAAAGTAAGCGTGGAATTCTCCGTCGATGTTTCCAGGTCTCCTTGGATGCTTTGGGTTACGGAAGGATTCGTATCAACATCTCTTCCTTCTCCCTCTGCTACCTTAGCTAGGATGTTCATAACCGATTGTTCACGCACCAAATGCTTGCCGCCGCTCTGAATAAATCCGCCTACCTCGTTTAGAGCACTTCCGATTTTTTCTTGAACAGCCTTGGGCGTGAGACGATCCAGCAGCATAAACGGTATTCGTCCGAGCTTTTCCCAAAACATGACGTCCTTCTGCTCTTTCTCCCATTTCAAAATCTCCTGAAGCTGTAATTCCAGCTGTTGTCGTGATTCCATCCCTGTCATCCTCACTACTCCTCTGTCTCTAAATCAGAACTACATGTATATACGTTTGTCACAGAAGAACGACGCACTAAATTTATAACTCAACAGTACGACCTGCAACTCATGGATAACCAAAAAAGAGATCAACCTTAGTCAGGTCGATCTCCCTCTCTTACATTCGGAAATGAAATACCACTTATTTACCCAGGAATGCATTCAACATCCAGGCATGCTTCTCAACATCGCTTACCATACCGGTCAGCAGATCGGCTGTAGCGTCGTCTCCTTCTTGACCTGCAGCTTCAATACCTGCCTTCATCTCGCCGGCAAGCTGCTCGAAATCAGCAACGAGCTGTTTGACCATTTGCTCCGCTGTCTTCTCATCAGAAGCCTCCTCGATGGTAGCAAGCTTCAGATATTGAGCCATACTAGCTGCAGGTTTACCGCCTATGGCCAACAAGCGCTCTGCCAATTCATCCACATAATCAGCCGCTGTGTTGTAGAACTCCTCAAATTTCTCATGCAATACATAGAACTGCGGGCCTGTGACGAACCAGTGATAATGGTGCAGCTTCACACCAAGCAAGCTCCAGTTGGCAACCTGCTTATTCAAAATCTGCTGAAGTCCATCCGTTGTCGTTTCTTGGGCATGATGGGTTACATTGTTCATCTATATCGTCTCCTTCTATTTTGTATTTAGACTTATTCTAAATCCTTGTATTAATCATACCAGAATGCTGTCTAATTTGCAAAGGAAATCGTATGGCATCAGATGAAGATAGGATGAAGAAATTTCCTCATATTTATACCCATCATATTTTATTCATACACTCATTCGCTATGACAGGCATCATATAGCTGTAAAGCCCAGCCATTCTTATGTTAATCCCAGGATATTCTTCATGTCTTTTCGCTTTTTCTTCGGATTCATTACATAGAGCGTGTCTCCTGCTTCAATAATTGTGTTCCCTCTCGGTGTAATGATTCTTTTCTCTCGAATGATGGCCGTAAACAGAATATCATCCGGCAGATTGAGCTGCTGTATCTCCTTACCGATAATGGACATATCGTCATTTACAAGTACATGGTTGATCTCTGTATCCGCTTTTCCGAGTGCCATGAGCTCTAATAAGGACGGGGTTTTGGATCTGTCCTTCTCTATAAGCGACAGCTTTTGCGTTAGAGGGGAGATGGTCGTGCCCTGAATTACCGCCGAGGTTAAGACAACAAAGAACGCAACATTAAAGAATAATTCACCATGCTTAATGCCCGCCAGAACAGGATATGTAGCCAGCACGATCGGTACAGCGCCGCGAAGGCCTGCCCAGGAGATCAGTATTTTCTCCCGAACGGCAAATTTGGTAAACAACAGACTGCAGAACACGCCGATGGGGCGGGCAACAAATATAAGGATCAGGGACATCAGAAGGCCCTGCCATACCACCTTGGACAACTCATTAGGGAAAACAAGAAGTCCGAGCAGCACAAACATGGCTATCTGCATCATCCAGGCAAATCCTTGGTTGAATGCTTGTATCGTCTTGCGGTACGTTAGCTCCGCATTGCCAAGAACCAGAGCCATCACGTAGACCGCCAGCAATCCGCTGGCACCAAGCCAAGCTGCTGCCGCATAACTCATCACGGCAAAACCTAAAGCCATTACGGGGTACAAACCTGAGGAATCAAAGTTAATGCGGTTGATCACATATACAGCCAGCATCCCAATCAGAACTCCAATCACGAGTCCAAGTCCCATCTCCATGATGAAGGAGAGCAGCAGGCTAAACCAATTGATTTCGGGTTTTTCGATCCATTCAATGATAGATACTGTCAGAAATACGGCCATCGGATCATTACTACCCGACTCCGCTTCCAGTGTCATACGAATCCGCTTCTTCAGATTCGTCCCTCCAAGTACTGAGAAAACCGCTGCAGCATCCGTAGAACCGACAATGGCGCCAATCAGCAGCCCTTCTTTTAAAGAAATATTCAAAATATAAGTTGCACATATTCCCACAACTGTTGTGGTTAGCAGGACGCCGATTGTCGCAAGGGATATAGCTGGACCCAATACCGGCTTAATTTCCTTAAAATCGGTTTGCATGCCGCCCTGAAACAAAATAACAATCAAAGCGAAGATACCCACCAGCTGCGTGAGCTCCGCATTGTCATAATAAATGAAGCGGCTGAGAATCATTCCGATCGCAATAAACAGAACCAGGGCAGGCATGCCGAACCGGGATGAAAATTTGGTGGTCAATACACCTGTCAGAAGCAAGGCTCCGCACAGTAAAATGATAGAATCGATAAAATTTGGCAAGCTCATCCCTCCTCTGTTTAGACTCATTCATTTAGTATTACCCGAAAAAGGCCGCTTTTTCGCATATCTGAACAAGCCTGTACTGCACGGTATCTGCCAACTCTGCAACGGGTATGAATTAGAGTACGTTATAAACCGCTGTAAAATAAGATAGCGTTTACTGGAAATTCTGAGCCGAATGACTTTATACTGGTAGCAAGCACATACATAAGGAGGCCACAACGCAATGCATATCTCTATCATGAAAAGCGAGCAATTGCCACAAGCTGTAGAGCTGTCCAACCGTATTTTTCTAAAGCAGCCGGAACAACCGTCTATGGGAATCTCCTTTCCCACGATATTTTCACCCGGAATCAGCCATTCCTACGGTGCCTGGGATCAAGACAAACTGGTATCCTTCATGGGATTTGTTCCTTTCACCATCAACACCCGCGGCGCTGAATTAAATATATATTCCATCGGCTCTGTCTGTACGGATCCGGATTACCGGGGCCAACGACTCGCAGGGAATCTCTTGGAGCAATGTTTTCTTCATGGGGAGGCTTCAGGCGCATCCCTAATCCTCATCTCCGGCGGAAGATCGCTGTATACACGAGCAGGCAGTCGCTTGTTCGGACGCGCTCTCCGTTTCCGATTATCCCCGGATGTTGCTGAGCCCCTGCGGACGACAACTGAAAAACAGGTCAATATCCGAACCATGCAGCCCCAGGATCTGTTCCAGCTTCACAAGCTGATGGAGCATCGGGAAGCAAGATATGCTTCAACGGCTTCTGAGCTTAACAAACTGCTGGATGCAAGCGCATACTCCAATGTTATCCGCCTGGAGCAGCAAGTCTTGGTCGCTGAGGAAAATGGTGCGTTGACCGCTTTTGCCATCATTGCCGTCCCTGGAACCGTGATGGCTCCTTCAAGAGAAGCCACCTTGGTAGAGTGGGGAGGAAGTCCGGAAGCGGCAGCGCAATTGATAGCCGAAGCAATCACAGCGTACAATCTTGCGGAGCTGACCGTTCCCCTTCCATGGCAGGATAGGGAGCTTGCTGCACTTATCCAATCTACGGGAATCCTGCCTGAATATATCCGGAACGATGGAACCATGTATTTGGTAAGCGGCTCGCAGCTGCTTCATCAACTGTCTCCCCTACTTCCAGAGGGGCTGATTCAAGCAGATGGCCCGCACGGTCCCTATCGCCTTACCTTAAACGATGAAACATTACAGCTGGATGATGAGGGACTGCTCTCCATCTTGTTTGATCCTGAATCTCCCTACCGTGCTAATGGCAGCATAATATTTGATCCGATCCCGCTTCCATACACGGCAGGTCTCCAGTATATTTAATGCAAAATGGAGAGCCATAGGCTAATGCGGTTTTCTGCTTGAAAGCCCGCGTTCCTTTGCCTGCTGACTTTGTTATACCCTTGGCCGTTTGCCTATTTCGAATTAGATGAGTGCCCTTCTTCCCGATCCTACATAGAATGAAGTAACCATCTGAGAGAAAGAGGTGCGTGGCTTGAGTCATTACCCGAAAAGAGGGCTTCAAACCCAAACAAATCTTGGCATTCCCGGTCTATATCCGGGTTACCCCTCCTATCCATATCCATACTACCCGCCATTCTATCCGATCTACCCATTCCCTCCGTACTACCCAGGGTACCCTGTATATCCTGGATACGGCCATGGACACGGACCATGGCATCCGGGCGGGCCTGGCCATGGACACGGTCCATGGCAGCCAGGCGGACATGGACATGGACCAGGTCCTGGACATCCGGGCGGACCTGGAGGTCCCGGACATGGGTCGGGAAGCAGACAGGGACAACGCAACAAACGGTAGTCAAGTGTTCCAGTAAAACTTCGTAAAGCAAGAATATCGATCATGAACAAACCGCCCGGTACATTCCCGGGCGGTTTGTTCATGATCTCTTCATTTATGAATACCGCATTATCATCTTTTTAGTGGATCGTTCTGGTCCAGACCATCACGCCCAGGACTCACCGAGCCTCCGTGTCCGTCACCATATCCCTGATACAGATTAGGATCTGGGACCGCATCCTCGGTGGCCGCAGCTGCTTCTGAACGCGAATCTATCGGCGTACCCGTGCTGGCATAAGTACCCTCTTCACGATAATGATGTTCATTGAGCGCGCTATTATTCCGGAATATATCATAAACCCGGCCGCCATTGGATTTATCCGCATCCACCATAACAAGAATATGGCCTTCATTCACGTAGCCACCATACTCCTCTGCCTGCTCCTCAGGTATGCCCAGACCGATCAAGCCTCCGACCAGTCCGCCAGCACCTGCACCCACTGCTGCTCCGGTGAGGGTTGCTGCAATCGGTCCTGCAGCGATTATCGGTCCTACGCCTGGAATAGCCAGCGCACCAAGACCAGCCAACAAACCTGTTACACCGCCCAGCACACCACCTGTTGCCGCTCCAGAAGCCAATCCTTCAGGCGCTTTTGTTCCTGTTTCATCCTGGATATGGGAAGATTCGTCGCGGTCCTTGGCAATAACCGAGATTTCATCTGCTCTAAATCCTTGCTGCTTCAGTTCCTCGATGGCTCGAGTTGCCTCATTCTCCGTTCGAAAAGCTCCTACAATTTTCTGAGTCATATGAATTACCTCCTACTTGGTCATTTTCATAGATCACAGTACATTCTAAACTTAAACGCCAGCATCCCTTATCAAACAAAGCGAAGAAAAAAATAAGGACGATGGCAAGTCATCCCCTCCCGCAGCTTGGCGGATTATTCGCCAGCTGCGGGAAGTGTAATGACGGCATCCGTCCCCACTCCTTGTTTACTCGTAAAATAGATATCTCCATCCATGGCCTCGATGATTCGAAAGGTAACCATCAGCCCAAGGCCGGTTCCCTTCGTTTTATTGGAGAAATAGGGCTCTCCAAGCCGAGCCAGCACCTCCGGCCCCATCCCCTCTCCATTATCCACAACATGAATAAACACCTGATTCTGTTGACGATAACAGCGAATATGAACCTTTCCCTCTTCGCCGAGTGCCTCAATACTGTTCTTAACAATGTTGATGAAGGCTTGTTTGAACTTCGAGGAATTGCCCCGAATCATAATATTCTCTGGAATATCGACGGTAATCTTGCCACCTTGCAGGTGAGCTAACGGGCCAAGTATACCCTCAATATGCTTAAATTCCTCAGAAACTGATAACACCGTATCCTTGCCGACTTCGGGTTTGGCAAAGGTTAAGAAATCTGTAATAATGCCGGATGCCCGGTCCAATTCTACCAGAGCCAGCTCCAAATATTGGCGTTCAGCTGTCTGGGCTTTGCCAGTAAGAAGCTGCAGGAAACCTCGTGTTACTTGCAGCGGGTTACGAACCTCATGGGCAACCGAAGCCGCAAGCTCACTGATAATTTCCATTTTCTCTGAACGCTGCAGCTCATTGTTGAACATCTCAAGCTCCTT
This sequence comes from Paenibacillus solani, assembly GCF_001277345.1. Taxonomy (GTDB): domain Bacteria; phylum Bacillota; class Bacilli; order Paenibacillales; family Paenibacillaceae; genus Paenibacillus_AQ; species Paenibacillus_AQ solani. The sequence goes on along the minus strand of NZ_LIUT01000001.1, from coordinate 562,210 downwards.
GGAGTATTGCAGAATCTGTTTGTGGTTGTTGGCAAAATGCCGGCCAAGAATGATGACGAGTGCAATAATAAAGCTAACGACTCCCCACTTCCAGAGAAAGAGATTGTAGCTGCCCCGAGATATAATATATTGCAGCAGCTCCCCTAGGCTAATCATAGCGAACACGGCAAAGCCAGCATTAAAAATAACGGCGTCCTTATTCCCCTTAACGGCATAATATAAGGAGCTCCCGATCAGCAATAAGAATTGAATGGCTATGGCAATCCCCATCACTTGAACCGAGAAGAAATAATACACATCGAACCATTGATTCGAAGTCCATTGATTGACAAGCATCAAGAGCACGCAGAACAGAGAGTAGGCGATCTGGATCTTACGAACTGTTCGTATGATTCCCCTCCAGCCCGATCCGAATATGATCTCAAAAAAGAGAATAATGGAAGGCATAAAAACAAATAAGGAACAGTCATACAAAAGAGTATAAAGATTTCCGTACTCATTAAAAATCGTATAAAGAAAAGGAGAGTATGTAAAAATTAATATACCAACCGATAAAATGACGAACGATAACGACAGTACGGCGTACACATACTTCCTGTTAAGAAAGAAAGCACAGATCATCATCGACATAGCAATAAATATGAAGGCGCTGCCGAGAATGATATCCGCCATGTTCGACTTAACAAACCGGTTCAGCAGATCATGATATTCCCCGACAAAGATTTTCCCTTCGACGTTCACATGATCCTTTGGGGTTTCAAGCCAGATATGCAGATCCTTACCAAGCAATTCCTTATGCAGCGGCAGTAAAATGTAGTTCAACTCATAATTGTACGTTCGGGTAGATTCATAAATCTTCACATGATCTGCATAAACTGCAACTTGTTTTCCTTGCAGCTTATCAATCAGAAGACCCGGAGATGCTGAATTAATCTCGGGAATCTTCATCTGAATCCAGATGCTTGGCTTGCCATACGGCTTAAAAGGCTCATAGGTTTGTGCAGAATTTTCCATCCAGCCTTCCCCTTGGGCAGGGACATGGTCGGGGATCATCTTGGATTCAGACCAGAGGATGCTCCACTCCGTAATCGCTGACCGGGCTGCCATTTCTTCAATTGCAAAGACATGCCTGGGGTACCCCTGGCTTAAAGCAATAACGATGATCAGGAACACGGCGATTCTCCATCCAGACCTCATTGACGCACCTCAAACATTATAATGGGTTGAACTCTTACTCTGTTATTCGATGTTGCAAAACCTTCTACCTTCTAAATTCCGTAAAAATGATAAATTTTCTAATAATGCAATAAAGGGAGACGCAGCGGCATCTCCCTTTATGTAGATCTATTCAGATTTCGTGGACATGATAGATGGAAAGCAAATAACCACCTCGGTACCGCTCCCTTTTTTGCTATAAAAGTTAATGCTCCCTTGCATGGCTTCAATAATCCGGAAGGTAACCATGAGGCCGAGGCCCGTCCCTTTGGATTTTTTAGAGAAGTAGGCTTCCCCCAGTCTTGCAAGATCCTCATCATCCATGCCAATACCATTGTCTTTGATATGAATGATAATTTCTCCGTTTCTCGCGTAAGCCCATATCCGAACCAGTCCTTCTCCATCCAGAGCCTCAATGCTATTCTTGACGATATTAATCATCGCTTGCTTCAGTTTTGAAGAATTACCGATCATGAATAAATCCTGAGTCAGTTCCAGTTCGATCGTCCCACCGCTAAGATTCGCCAGAGGCTGCAGGATGCCTCTCACATGCTTCAGCTCGTCACCCACATTCAACCTGGTCTCATGCTCCATTTCAGGCTTGGCAAAAGTAAGGAAATCGGTGATGATTCCAGAGGCTCGGTCCAGCTCTTTTAGCGCCAGGTTAAAGTACTCCCTATCCTTATCCTTGGAGTTTTCAGACAATAATTGCATAAACCCCCGTGTCACTTGCAGTGGATTGCGGACCTCATGGGTAACAGATGCGGCCAGCTCACTAATGACCTCCAACTTCTCCGATCGCTGAAGTTCATCATTGAACATCTCAAGCTTTCGGGAATATGTCAGAACTTGCTCATGACTGCGGACAAATTTGCGTCCGAGCATGACGATCAGGGACACCATCATTGCAACAAGGCCCCACTTCCACAGAACAAAAACATAATGGCCGCCGCGATAATAAAAGGTAAGCAAGTCACCCACCGTCGCTACTGCCATCATACCGAATCCCACGGAGAAAATATAAGCATCCATGTTCCGTTTGGAAGCATACAGAATCGTGATTCCGATCAACAACAGCAGTTCCAGGATAATCAGGATACCGAGAAATTTAACCGAAACAAAATAATACATTTCGTAAACAGATTGTGGGGCGAATATATTCACAACAAGGAAGAGCAGGCAAACTCCGGAGTAGGCCACTTGAAATCTTCGGCAATAGCGAAGGAGACGATATGGCCCAGGCCCATATATGTTCTCGAAATAGTAATACAGCGCTGGTAATACGGCAAAGAGAGATATATCAAACAATGACACCCATAATTTTCCCAAATCCTCGTAAAAGGTATACAGGAACGGTGAATACGTAATAAGCAAAGTACCACTGGCCAAGATAACTACGCTTAAAGACAGCCAGCTGGATACGGTATACTTTGGAAGGAATAAACAGCAGAATAACATAACCACCGCAATGATGAAAAATGAGCAGCCCAATATGAAATCTTTCATATCATTCTTAATAAAGACCCTTTGTAAATGCTCATAGTCACCGAGAATAACCTCGCCTTGAATGCCAGGCATATGATGAGTTCCATTTGTCCAAACGTACACGGTCTTCCCGGCATCCTCCGGATGAACAGGGATGAGCAGAGCATGATTCGTATACCCATAATCTCGCTTGGCTTCAAATACCGGCTCATCATCCAAAAACGCCAAAACGTTCTGCCCTTTAACGTGATTAATCATAATGGCTGAATGTTTCCAAGGGAGAGCAGGCAAGGTAAAACGATTCCATGCTGAATTTACCCCGTCAGAATTTAGGGATCTCTCCTTCTCCTGTGCTCCTGTCAACCATTCTTCCTTCTCTCTATCCCTGACAATCGTCGGGGATATCAAAGCCCCTGGTTGGTCATCCCACATAAACTGCCAATCGGATATCACGGTTTGAACATTCCTCGCATCCGATTTGCCCATTGATATGGTCGATACAAGCAGTAGCGGCACGACCAGCAGAAGCAGAAGTATGTATTTAATCATACCCTTCATCTAGTCAGCACCTCTAACCGTATATAGTCAATTGCAACTCCCATTCCTCTCCGTCAGATAATTCGACAAACTTCGTGCTCTTTCACAATCAATATAACATGAAACCCTTATGTTGTTTGTTAAATTTTATCACTTCGAGGTAATAGAAAAAGAGATTGGCCTTAACCCTAAGGTTTTAACCAATCTCTCTATACAATTTATGATGAGCTTGAGAGCAAACCGAGTTGATCCACCATCCGCTGACTCTCGTCATTCAACCCTATCAGCGTAATATCTTTGCCCACTTCCCTATACTTGGTGATTACCTTGGAAATAGCAGTCATGGCAGATTGGTCCCATACATGAGAGCTGGAAAAATCAATCACGACACGTGCCGGATCCTCAGCCACGTCAAACAATGACACGAATTTCATCATTGTCCCGAAAAATAACGGACCTTGGATCACGTAAACCTTTGATCCGTTTGGCTGTACATGCGGCACGGCATGAATTCTTGCTATTTTCCAGCCGAAGTTCAATGCACATAACACGATACCAACCATAACGCCGATAGCCAGATTATGCGTCGCAACAACGATGATTACCGTTGCCAACATGACGAGCGCGTCACCTAACGGCACACGGTGAAGCGTGCGAAGCGATCCCCAATCGAACGTGCCGATGGACACCATAAACATAACACCAACAAGAGCAGCCATCGGAATTTGTTTAACGACATCCCCGAGCACAATGATAAGAAACAGTAGGAAGACACCGGCTACCAGGGTCGACAACCGGGTCCGACCGCCCGATTTCACATTAATTACGGTCTGTCCAATCATAGCGCATCCCGCCATACCGCCAAAGAATCCAGTGATTATATTAGCAATACCTTGGCCGCGAATTTCTCGACTTTTATCACTATCGGTCTCGGTCAACTCATCCACTAGCGAAGCCGTCAATAGAGATTCTGTCATTCCTACAACCGCAAGAGCAAGAGAAATCGGCAATATGGTCATTATCATATCCACGCTGATGTTTACATCGGGAATATGAAAGAATGGAAGAGCCTGTGTAATGTTACCCATATCCCCTACCGTCTGAACTGGGGTTTTAAACCATACGCAATGACGGTCATTACGATGATAGCAACCAGTGCCGATGGAACCGCTTTGGTTATCAATGGAAATAAGTAAATAATGAGCAGGGTTCCGATTACCATCAAGTACATCTGCCATGATTCCCCTTTGAAATTCGGGAGCTGGGCCATAAAAATAATGATGGCCAGCGAGTTTACGAATCCGGTTATGACCGGCTGCGGAACAAATGTGATGAAGCGCCCGAATTTGAGCTTCCCCATTAACCATTGTAAAATTCCCGTCATAATCGTTGCCGCAAACAAATATTCAATCCCATGCGCAGCAACGAGAGGTCCCATTAAGGACGCCATGGCCCCTGTAGCGGCGGAGATCATCCCCGGACGGCCGCCGAAGAATGAAATACTGACTGCAATCACGAAGGAAGCGTAGAGCCCCACCATCGGATCGACGCCCGCCATAATCGAGAACGCGATCGCTTCGGGAATGAGAGCAAACGCTACCGTCAGTCCTGAAAGAATGTCTTTACGCGAGTTGCCAAAGAAGCCTTGTTTAATCCATTGAAACAAAGTTCTGATCACTTCCTGTTCTATTGTTAGTATTGTGACAATCCACTCTCAGAATTGTCCCGGTCCGTTAAGTCACTTTTTCGATTATAACGGGATCATTTCAAAATATCATTGTTCAATATACCGGATAGAACCCATAAAATCATTTATTTTCACATATATATCTCATTTATCGTCGGTTTTTCTATGACAAACATTTCATAATATGCAGATGTACAGGGAAGGATAAAACTTGCATGGTTTCTTATAACCTCGGATATCAGGATTCATTCTTGATTGAGGGGGTAAAGTCGAAGTATAGAAAACTTTTTTGTATTAAAGGAAGGGAGATGAGCAGTATGCGAGACGAAAACAACCGTAATACACTGGCAGATCTGACATATTTGGAATTCGAAGCCAAGCGGAAATTAGAGGACACCGATCTGATTCCACAGGATGACCTGAGAGATGTTAATACGTATACTGAGCAAAGCCTTAGCAGCGAGGAGGCTGATCATATCGCCTACAACCAAGATACAGCAGCCCCAGCAGATGCGCGGCCAGAGGACCGTTCCCAGCTTGGCCAATCAGGTGAGGAAGTCGGCATTCATCAGATTGCCGATGACGCAACAGATCGCGAATGGCGGGCTATCGAAGGGGCGCCCCTTTCTCGTCCGGGAGACGAGATCATTAATGAGTATGCAGGCGAGCCGGATCAACGTGTTGCTACCGATGCTGCAATAACCGGCAGTGGAACTGCCTTTTTAAACCAGGACATTTTTACAAACTACTCTCCAGCTGAAGGCGATTATAAGCCGCTGGAGGATGTTCCGGATGCAGATGCTATTTCAGCGAATAGCCCGGTAGACCCCGCCGCTCCCCCAACCGATCAAATGCATGGAACTGATCTATTAAACGGCAGTCATGGTGACGAGGAAGAATATTAATCGTCAAAGGGGCTGTCCCAAAAGATCTTAGATCTTGCGGTAGGCCCCCTTCTTGCTGTTAGAAGACGCTCCATGTACGAATC
>NZ_LIUT01000001.1:405337-555322 GCF_001277345.1 Paenibacillus solani | reverse complement strand
TTTCTTCATTTGACGCATTTTTTTATCTGACGAACTGTCCGTCAAGTGAGCAAACCTACTTATGGGACAGCCCCTTTCCTTTTTCGGTATGTTCGTTCTATTTCCCAAAGAGGATATCCAACCAGCCGAGAATCGACATCCACAGCAGAATCCCTATCAACGTTCCCCATATGAGTGCTGTCAACACATTCCCTTTTCTTTCCATCCTATTGGCCTCCCATACAACCAGCTTTATAGTAAAACAGTATGGGTCAAGCTATCAGCTCTTATACCATCCTTACCGTCATGCCATTAAAATTTAATAGAAACAGGACGCAAGTTAAGGAGATTACCACAATCTGACTAGAGCATCAATTTTACATTTCCATGGTATGAATGATGAATTCTTCTCTTTCACCTAAGTCATACCTTCCAACATACACTACACCATATGAACTGGAAGGATGATGCCTCATGAAAGGATTGCGAATCCCCCGAAATCATGAACTCACACTGCAGCGTCGCTTGTCTTCCTTAATCGGACATCTGGTAGAAGTCAATGCGCCGAACACCGGTCTGGAACCCGGACGATTGCAGCGGGTATTCCCGAAGAATTTCATCAAGGTTCATGGAGAGCTCTTCGTTCCCCAAAGCCTGAATTCGATTCGCGTATTCGATGTCAAGTCGCCGGGTAAGACAACACTGGTAGGTGTAAGGACCACCTTCCCTACCCGCGCTGCCTTCAACCAAATCCGGCTTGTCAAAATCGGGTCCGATTATATCGAGCTGCTCGCAAAGGACAAGAATCGTTCTCGAATTCTGCTCCCTTTAAACAAAGTGGAGGGTATCTTCCCTGTGAAGTGAAATCTATTGCAAGTTCACTCCTATCCTGCAGCGTCCAGGTCTGTTTACAAGTCTGGACGCTTGTCTCTCTCACAATCTCTCCCATCGGGGCTGTCTGTCCAGATGGTTCGACGCAAGATGCTTTTGATTCATATATACTCCTGTTATTCGATTTTCAGTACTTGTCCAACCTGTGATAAGATAGAATACAGAATGAACAAGCAATAATTGATTAGCAATAGCACAGGAGGAGTCAATGATGTTGAAGCGTAGAAAACGCTGGATGCCGATTCTGTTTGTCATGATGGGTCTGCTGCTGGTGCTGTCGGCATGTGGTCAGAATGACAAGGGAACTGAAAACGGCACAAACGGTGGAACAGGCTCCACGAACGGCGCGGTCGCACCTGAAGCTGAACCGCCGAAGGACACCGAGGTCAAGGAGAATGTTCCAGATCCGAACGCCAGTCACCCGATTGTCACGATTGAAATGGACAGTGGCAAAACGATTAAACTGGAGCTTTATCCGGAAGTGGCCCCAAACACAGTCAATAATTTCATCTCTCTGGTGAAAAAAGGGTTCTATGATGGGACAGGCTTTCACCGCGTCATCCCCGGCTTCATGATTCAGGGCGGTGACCCTGATGGAAAAGGAACAGGTGGACCCGGGTACGCCATTGCCGGAGAATTTACATCCAACGGCTTTCAGAATGACCTGAAACATACGAAAGGTGTATTGTCCATGGCACGGGCGCAGGATCCTAATTCCGCCGGTTCCCAATTCTTCATTATGGTTGCGGATGCACCTTCACTGGATACCCAATATGCTTCGTTCGGAAAAGTGAACGAAGGTATGGAAACAGCAGAAGAAATCGTAAACCTGGAGCGGGATCAGATGGATATGCCGCTTGAGATTCCCGTCATGAAGAAAGTGACGGTCGATACACTCGGCAAGGATTATCCGGAACTCGAGAAGCAATAAGTATTAATGGGATACCATGCCCCGGCAGTTTTGCCGGCAAAATAAATAAGGACCCGTTCACGCCATATTTGCGTACGGGTCCTTTTTACGTTCCAGCTCACCGCAGTGTTTACAAGCAGGCTGGCTTCTCAATAACAAATAGGCATGTACTGTCAGGCAGCTGCACTGGCATGCCTTCGTCGTCCATAAACTCAACGCGCTTAGCCAATGCCTCGGTATAGCCTTCTTGCAGATAGTGCTGCTGCACGCGAATGATCGCTTCGGCACCCAGCGTCCTGCGTATGCACTCTACATATTCCGTAGGGGTGAAATAGCCGAACTGCTCCTGAACCTCGTGAACATAAGCTTCAGTACCCCAAGTATAGGTATACAGGAACTCCATCGCATCATTGATAGGCATACGTACTTCCGACTCATCCACTTGGTCGTAGGTAATAACTCTGCCTTTGAAATCGGCAGCATACCGCTTTAACCACTCCAGTCCGTCCGACTCCAGAAATCGTATTCTTCTCCAACTGTCGCTCGGCTCGGTCATAATCCCATCCCGGATAATGATGCGGCCCCCAGGTGCGAGCACCTCGTAGGCGCTGGCTAATGCAGCCTCGATGGTCGCCGTATTGAAACGGGAACCCTCCCTCTCAATATAGGAATATAATTCGTGCAAAATGGAAGAAAAGATGACCGTATCCACACTACCCGGCTTAACATAATCCTTGAGTTTAAGCGCGTCTCCTTTCATCACCGTCCATGCCTTTTGTTCCAGTCGCTTGCGTTTCTCCAGCGCTTCGATCACATTTGAGGAGATATCGATCCCGACAGGCCGTACCTGCGGCAGGCGTTCTTCGATCAGGTCAAGCAGCACTCCGCCCCCTGGACCGATATCCAGCACTACCGTTCCCGTGATATAATCCAGAATCACTTTCTTATAATCTCCCGTGCTGTTCATATCACTTAAATAACTTTCCTCATTATGAAACCGATCGTAAGCATCCCGGCGCAAGCCGAAGAGGTCGAACAGCAGCAGTACCGCTTTCTCATAGAGCGGGGACTTTTCCGCTTCGATACAGAATTCAATGAGTTTCTCTGCTGCTTGGGAGAACTGGAAGGTAAAGAAAGCCGTATCCGGCAGCTCCGGTTTTCGTTCCAACCGGTGGGTTAAATGCGGATTGGCCATTACAGGCCCATGAAGACAAGCTCTCCAATCCAATTGTTGCAAGTACTGCTCAATCATTCTCTTTTTGTATACATTCAACTTCTTAACACCTTTGTAATCGTAGTACATATCGTTCATCAAGGGTTCAAAGCTTAGGTGACTCACCCGATCTGTAGACATGTAGTCATCCTGTTCCTCCGCATCGTTCTGACCTTTTCCCCATCTATCCGAATGAAGAGCAAGCAGAAGGACCTTCATGAACTCTTCCAGCGAATAATCCTGTAGTGCGGCCTCCACGTACCAGAGCGTTATGTCCAGAAATCCATTCAGGCCATAGTCGAGATCGGCCTCCCTCTGAATTCCCTGTAACACATTATCAAAATCCTCACCGCGTGCAATGGAAGCCGACCGGAGTCGGCGCAGCCGTTCTTCGTAAGTCCATTTGTCAGGCACAATTCCCGAAGCCAGACTGCGAATGAGCGACTCGACCTCCTCCATAACGGAATACCACAGATCCTCTGATACCGCACCGATAATACAGTGATTTAAAGAAACCAACAGCCGGATGAGCTCATCCGCGCTCAGCAGCCCCCCCTCTGTCAATTTCAGCAACGGCAGGTTTTCCTCGAAGGCTACTTCCCCTCGAATGTGTTGTCCTACCAGCCCATGGGTAAGAATAAGGGTATGCACCATCTTTTCATGAGGAGTCAAAGCGCCCTTAGAGTCCCGGATATGTCGCTCATATAGCTGGGCAGAGCCGATATTATGCAGGAACATATTGATCTCTGACAGCTGCCAGCGAAGACGTTCCCGTACAGTCCCACCTTTGGCTGTTTCTGCCCATACCAGCACTTCTTCAAGCAGCTCTTTAACCCAATAGGAAACAGGCAGCGAATCCAGTATTTTCAACGTGCGCTCTACATAATCCAAGACCGGGTTTGCATCGGCCAGTTGCCCAATGGACGAAATCCGTTCCAGATTCACGATTCGTTCCTCGGCCGATACCAGCTTCGTCAGCCAAGGATAGGTTTGAACCACCGTTTCATCCCCTCGGCGAAAGGCAGTGATGATGTCCAGCGCATTTAGCATAGATAAATCCTCCGCTTCCAGAAAAAATTCACTTCGGTTTGCAAGTCTCTCAGTCTCGATTATAACAAAATCCTTTCCATAGGATTGCCGACGTTTGGTGGTTGCCGAAAGAACAGGGTATACTGGTCAACGAAACTCTATTTGAATATGAAGGAGCGGATCGATATGAGTCTAGCCAATAAAACAGCCCTTATTACGGGTGCAGGTAAAGGAATCGGACGAGCATTAGCGATTGCACTTGCTAAGGAAGGCGTGCATGTGGGTCTCGTTGCCCGTACAGCATCGGACCTGGAGCCGCTCAGCGCCATGGTTACCGAGCAGTACGGCGTGAAGGCCGTCGCGGCTATTGCTGACGTTTCCGTACAAAGCGAAGCGGAGGCGGCATATGCTGCAGTAAACATGGAGCTGGGCTCCGTGGACATTCTCATTAATAACGCTGGGATTGCACAGTTCGGCAATCTGTTGGAGATGGAACCGGAGGCATGGAAACGCATTGTGGACGTGAACCTAATGGGGACTTATCATATGCTTCGTGCCGCTCTGCCTGGCATGATCGCGCAGAATAAGGGAGATATCATCAACATTTCTTCTACGGCCGGTGAACGTGGTTTCGCTACAGGCTCGGCCTATAACGCATCCAAGTTTGCGGTTATGGGACTGACCGAAGCTGTGCTGCAGGAGGTGCGCAAGCATAACATCCGCGTGACTGCCCTGACCCCCAGCACGGTGAATACAGATCTCGCGGTTAACGCAGGCCTGAAGATCGGGGACGAAGATCGGATGATGCAGCCGGAAGACGTAGCTGAGCTTGTGCTGGCGGCTCTGAAGCTGCCGCAGCGCGTATTTGTCAAATCCGCCGGGATTTGGACAACCAACCCGCAATAAAGAGGCGTCGATTAGACGCAGTCTTGCTATAACGTTCAGATCTGGGATATTCCTGGCCACCGGCCAAGGGATATCCTTTTTTATACTCGAAACGCGAATGTGTGGCCCAAAAACGAAGTCCGGCCAAGGAATCCCTATTCTTTTTCCAAACAGAATCAAGTGTCAACAATCCCTGGTCATGTTATAATGACATGGCGTCATATACGAGCGAAAGCCTGCTCCTTAAGCTACACTCTTGGAAAGAAGATGACAACAGCATGATCGCCGACATCATACTTGAAGTGGTACTTCCTATCTTTGTTCTGATCGGCTTTGGCATTGTAATGCAATATGCCTTCAAGCTCGATCTGTATACGCTTGCCAAAATCAATTTTTATTACATCACTCCCGCAGCCGTATTTATGAGTATGTACGAGTCCAGCATGTCACCGCAGCTGCTCGGCATGGTAGCCCTGTTCTATGCGCTCTATATCGGCGTCCTTTACTTGATCAGCACGTTGGTGGCCAAACAGCGCAAATTTAACCGAGGGATGAAGGCTGCTTTTACGAACAGCCTCTTGCTCGATAATTCAGGAAACTACGGTCTGCCGATCAATGACCTGGCATTTAAGGGTGACCCGATGGCCGGCTCGGTGCAAGCGCTGATCATGTCCTTTCAGAGCCTCCTTACGTTCACGTACGGAGTTATTTCTATTCAGGGTGCCAAGACGCAAGGACTATACAAGCAGGCAATCATCGGTTTCTTGAAAATGCCGGTTCCCTACGCCCTTGTCATGGGCATTGTGCTGCATGCTCTCTCCTTGCCGCTTCCCGTCTTTATCTCGCAGCCTTTGACGTATGCGGACCAGTCCATGGTCGCGATTGCTCTCTTGACGCTTGGTGCACAGATTATCAAATATCCGCTTAATCTGCGCCGGTTCGATGTATACCTCAGCGTCCTGCTGCGACTTTTGGTTGCTCCGGTGATCGGCATTGTGATTGTCCTGCTGCTCGGATTAAAGGGTATTCCAGCTCAGGCACTCATCATTGCCTCGGGAATGCCGGTTGGAGTAAATTCATCGATTTTGGCGGAAGAATATCAGAATGAGCCAGACTTTGCTGCACAAACCGTGCTTATATCGACCATACTAAACGTGATTACAATCACCGGCCTCATCACATTAGCCAAATTTATAGCATAGTGCTAACACCATTCATCTAGGAGGATTTACATATGAATTTTGATCTTGCGATTGACCGAAACCGTACAGCTTGCTTGAAATGGGATAATGCCCCAACCGTCTTCGGCGTTACCGATGCACTGCCAATGTGGGTTGCGGATATGGATTTTGCTGCACCTCCTGCTGTTGTAGAAGCACTCCAGCAACGGGTAGAGCATGGGGTATTCGGGTATACCTTTCCGACCGAGTCGTACCGGGAAGCCATTTGCGATTGGATGCAGAAACGTCACAGCTGGACGATCCAACAGGACTGGATTCAATTCTGCCCAGGCGTGGTCCCTGCGCTTCACCTCATCGTGGATGCATTCACCCAGCCCGGAGACCAGATCGTCATTCAAACGCCGGTCTATCCGCCTTTCTATAGCGTCGTTCAGGAGCATGGCCGGGAACTAGTACCTAATCCGCTTCTGTTAAGCGAGGATGGGGACTACTCCATGGATTTTGAGGATTTGGAGAAGAGCTTCTCTACTGGTAACGTTAAAATGATCATTCTGTGCAGTCCTCATAACCCAGTGGGACGGGTATGGAGCAAGGCAGAATTGACTCGTCTAGCCTCCCTCTGCAAAGAGTACGATGTGCTCGTTGTATCCGATGAAATTCATGCGGATCTTGTGTTTGAATCCGGCGCGCATACGCCGTTTGCTGCTCTATCCGAGGATGCCGCTGAGCGTTCCATCATCTGTACTGCACCGAGCAAGACGTTTAATATCGCCGGCTTGAACACGGCGAACATGATCATTCCAAATATACAGCTTCGAAGCAAATTCCGTAAAATACTAAACCGCTATTCTCTCGGCTCGATTACCCCCATAGGAGCTACTGCTACCGAGGCCGCATATCGTGAAGGCAGTCAATGGCTGGATGAGCTTCTCGTGTATATTCGCGGGAACATGGAACTGGTTTCCGAATATGCTCAGGAACATCTGCCCGAACTGAAGGTAGTCATGCCGGAAGCAACATACCTGTTATGGATCGATTTCCGCGGAATGGGCTTGTCCCATGAAGAGTTAAACCGTTTCCTGGTGCAACAAGCGAAGCTTGGATTAAACAGCGGCGCCGCCTTTGGTAAAGAAGGTGAAGGCTTTATGCGTATGAACCTTGCCTGCACACGCGCAACGGTTCAGGAGGCATTATCCCGCCTGCACAAAGCGATTAAGGAATGGCGGAAAGCTTAAAATGACATAAAAGGAGCCGCGCTATATGCGCAGCTCCTTTTATTGTTCTGGCCGTCTGTGAACAGCTTTCCTTACCGCTCGTGAATCTAATGTCCTGTCCCCCCCATTCATTCAGGAACACTTACATCATGGTTCCGCTGTCGTCTTTACCTAAAGTTATTCCTTCGGCCGTTACGGCTCCATTGAGGTCATCCTCTATCACCTGTCCCCGTTCCATCTGATACCCCGCATCCAGCATCGAGCCATCCAGCTGACGAAGCTGCTGATTGACTTGATCCATTTGCTTGAACAGTTGACGATGTTGATAAGCTTGCGCATATTCACTCTGCTGCACAGTCTCATCCAGCTGTTCAAACACCGTTTTGTTCTCGCCCAGCACCTGGCGGTACTGCTCTGCCGCAGCAGTACGGATATCCTGCACCGCGTCCATCATCCCATGCAGGACCATCCTGCAATTGACAAGCTCCTGGCGATCGGCGGAGGAAGTTTCAGGCGTGACCGCAGCCTGTGCATTCTCAAGCTGGGTCTGAAGCTGTCCAAGCTCATTCCCAATCATTCCAAGCTCCTCCATGCTCCCGTCTTGCCCTGCTATGGTCAATTGGTTTGATAGCTGGCTCAGTCTAACCGACATATTCTGAATAGGGCTCATCACGATTCCTCTTTCCTAGGTAGAATTTCTGATTAGAATGCGATAAACCAAGGTTTGCTATTCATGCCGATACTTGGGGCGATCCTTTTAGGTATTGGAATCCTTCAATCTTAGCCGATATAATAGAGTAAGCTATCATAGGAAAGTGGGTAAACTAAAGAATCGCATGATCAAACGCAAAAAAACGACGCTATTCCTCATTGCTGCTTTGTTGCTCGCCATATTTTATATGCAGCTGCAAACGGCTATACCAGGCTTAATCAACGATCTCGATTTGGATCTGGATCATAAAGAGACACCGGAAGTTACTCAGCTTCACCCGTATGTATTACAGCAAAAGAATGAACTCGTCCGTCTTGCTAAGAAAAAAGGGATTTCCATCATCATAACGGACGGATTCCGAAGTCACGAGGAGCAGACCCGAATCTATAATCAGGGCCGCAGCACCAAAGGTAACATCGTGACGAATGCGAAAGCCGGAGAATCCCTGCACAACTACGGACTTGCCATTGATTTTGCACTAAGACTGAAGGATGGCAGCGTCATTTGGGACATGGAATACGACGGGAACGGAAACGGTAAAGCGGACTGGATGGAAGTGGTGGAAATTGCAAAGGACCTAGGCTTCCAATGGGGAGGCGATTGGGCCAACTTTCCGGATTATCCGCATCTTCAAATCGATTTCGGGTTGTCAATCCGGGAATTGAAACGGGGAAAGCTTCCTCCTGTGGACGTTGTAGAAGCAAAGTAAAATGTTCTTATGAACGATAGAATTTTTTGGATCGACATGTCCATCATGATGTGCACATCCCATAGACAGTTTAAGGCCGGCCAGAAGCGTTCTGGCGGCCTTTTTGCGTTGTTGTCCTCGGAGGAAATGTCCTGATCGATTTGTGGCATCCAACCAAATACTTGACATCCCGTTCACACTTTGGTTATATAGTCATATATATAAGCATATAACCTTAACAGAACAATGACGGCAAGGCGGTGATTCGTATTGAGCGGTACCGTGCATCCAGATAATAGGCCCCTGTTCATCCAGATCAAGGAGAAGATCGAGGACCAGATCGTGAATGATCAACTGCTAGAAGGTGAACAGGTTCCTTCTACGACACAGCTCTCCCAATTTTACAAAATCAATCACATCACGGTGTTAAAGGGCATTAATCTGCTGGTTGATGCCGGACTAATTTACAAAAAGCGAGGTGTGGGCATGTTTGTAGCAGATGGAGCCAAGGCAATGCTGCTTCGGACCCGAAAGAATGCATTCGCAGAACATTATGTAGTACCTATGGTACAAGAAGCGGACAAACTCGGTTTGTCCGTGGATGAGCTATTCCAAATCATAACCCAGTTAAAAGGAAGTGACTCCCGTGAATCTTGATGTACAGTTGGATCGCATATCAGTGGCTTACGGCAGCGTTGAAGCAGTTCGCGAGATTTCCCTCCATCTTCCGGCCGGCAAAATCTACGGACTTCTCGGACGCAACGGTGCGGGCAAAACCTCGCTTCTGTCCGTCCTGGCTTCATTTCGCGAGCCCACCTCAGGAAAGGTAACAATCGGAGGCAAGCAGCCCTTTGAAAATGCCAAAATAATGCAGCATGTCTCCTTCATTTACGATGTCGACTATAAAGACGAGACAGATAAGGTCAAGGCAGCCATCCAATCCATTGCGAGATACCGGCCCCAATTCGATTTAGGTTATGCTCTTGATCTTGCCCGGAAATTCAATTTGCCCCTGGACAAACAGCTGAAGCAGCTGTCCAAAGGAATGCAGTCCGCTTTCAATGTCTGCATCGGGCTCGCGAGCCGCTCGCCGATCACTATTCTGGATGAAGCTTATCTCGGCATGGATGCGCCGTCACGCGAAATTTTTTATCGAGAACTGCTGGAAGACCAGGGGCGTCATCCCCGTACCTTCATTCTGTCCACCCACTTGGTATCGGAGATGGATTATTTGTTCGAGGAAGTCATTATCATTCACAAAGGCCGAGTCGTACTGCAGGACGATTATGAGAGTCTTACGTCCAGAGGTGTATCTATTACTGGCCCAGCGGCCAAGGTAGACGAATTCATCCAGGGCATGAAAGTGCTGAATGTACAGCAACTCGGTTCCACCAAAGCCGTCATGGTCTATGGGGAGCTAAGCGAGGCAGCCCTATCAGCTGTGTTGAGGGCAGGACTTGAGATCGGGCCGATCTCGCTCCAGGACTTGTTTATCCATTTGACAGGGGAGGAATATTCCGCATGAAACAGAAGTCATCGGCCATAACCAAGGTATCGACCGAATTGTTTGTTAAGCAAGGCAGCTGGGCTTTGGGATTTCTGGGCATTATCCTGCTGATCTATGTTGGGCTCGGCATCGGAATCAACATCGGAGTCAATGTTCGGGAAGGAGTGTTAGAGGAGGACTTCTTCACCATCGCTTATCGCTCAACCAAAGGATTTATGCTTGTTATCGGCATCATTTCAGCTTATGGCTTTCTAAGCTATTATGTAAGACACGGTATTACGCGGCGAGATTTCTTTAATGGCTCCACCTTGGCGGCCCTCTATCTGTCTCTCGCTTTTCCGGTTGCCATGCCTCTGATCCATTGGATTATCTCGATGTTTGCATCACAAGATGCGGGAAACACCCGGTTGCTGCAAGAGTTTAACAACAGCTGGCTGCTGACGCTCGTTTCCTACAGCGTCCAAATCTTCATCTACTATCTGATGGGGTGGATGATCGGGTCCGGATTTTACCGGTTTGGCTGGATTCGCGGCTTGGGCTGGATCGCCGCAGCCCTTGTGCTGATCGGATTCATGGATGCATTGTGGCAATTCGAGCTGGCTTCCATATGGGAAGAGTGGGTGCCTGTCACGACAGACTTTTCCGTCACGCTGCCGGTTTCGCTGGCAGGCTCCCTGGCCGTTATCCTGATTGCACTGACCCTGATTCGACTGATAACCCGAAGAGTTACGATCAAAATGTAACAGATACGCAAAATAAATGGCTGATCATGGGTAGCAACATCTCTCCCGCGGTCAGCCATCTCACTATCTAACGCATCATATGAAAATGAACGGGAGCAAACCCTCTTTTTCTCCCGTCCAACAAAAGACCTTCAGGTTAATCTCTTAGCCGGGAAAATGCTGATACCATGCATAAATAAACTTACAACGTGACGGGCGAGATCCTCTGCAGACCGCTTGCCGGTCAGAAGCTGCTGGGATGTCAGCCTTTCAATGACACCTACCAAGCTTTCCGCAACAAGATGCATATCAGAATCGCTGTCAAAATAACCGTCGCGCTGCTCTTCCTTCAGATTTTGCTCAATCATGGCGGCCATTTCAGATTTTACAATGACGGAGTCATCTCCAATAAAGAATCCGATTTGTGTCAGATCTGGATCCTTGGCCAGAAAGGTGAATAACCCCGTAAGCACGCCTAGTAAGCGTCCGGTCACATGTTCCTCCTCGATTCCGCCTTCCAATCGGCTTCCCTCGATCATCAACATAAGCTCAGAACGGAACTTCTCCACCAACTCTTTGAAAATGGCTTCTTTGCTCGCAAAATACAAATAGAATGACGGCTGCGTCAATCCAGCCCGGGAAACGATCGTACTGATCTTCGTTTGATGATATCCTGACTTCGCAAATTCACTGGCAGCGACAATCAGAAGTCTTGCCCGGCTCTCTTGTCCGTTCGCACCCTTCTTCCGCAAAGCTATCCAACCTCCGAATCATTCATGATGTAAAGTTACCGTCCATTATACTCCATTAAGTGAAGCTGCTGCTACTTAAAGTCTCGTCTTACACGAACAGAAGACTTTACATCGACCCAAGAACGTTATAACGTAAAAGGATATGATGTTTAGTGTCACTACCAAGAAGGAGATCATTAACATGCAGGAACATACCCAATCCAACTCGGTGAAAATAACCGAGTCATATACCCCGACTTCTAAGCGGGTGCTGATTGTCACGGCGGTGGATGCCGAGAAAGATGCCGTGCAGCGCGGACTCCGCCATGCTCCCGGGTTTGATGTCATCGCGGGAGGTGTGGGGCCAGCGGCTACGGCTGCTGCGACTGCACGCCATCTGATCCAAGGTCCCTATGATCTCGTTATCAGTGCAGGTATCGCCGGCGGGTTTGCTGGCCAAGCTGAGATGGGCTCAATTGTCATTGCGGACTTGATCATCGCAGCCGATCTTGGATCTGAGACCGAGAACGGGTTCAGCAGCGTAGAGGAACTCGGCTTCGGGAACGCTCGGTTTTCCGTGGATATTGCCACTGCCCGCAAACTTGCAGCAGCCATAAAGGAGGCTGGTTCCGTCGTAACCATGGGACCCGTCTTGACGGTTTCCACCACGACCGGAACAGCAGTTACAGCTCAGCGCCTCCTTCACCGGGTGCCGAATGCCGCTGCCGAGGCCATGGAAGGATTCGGCGTAGCCACCGCGGCCGCTGCGGCTAGCGTGCCCGTGCTAGAGATTCGTACCATATCCAATCAGGTCGGTCCACGAGATCGCAGCGCATGGAAGATCAAGGAGGCGCTGCAGGCGCTTGAGACAGCAAGTTCATTACTACCGGAGGTGCTACGATGAGAATTGCCTTTTCACCTTGTCCCAACGACACATTTGTATTTCACGCCTGGGTTCACGGCCTTATCCCCGGTGCTCCTAAGCTGGATGTATCCTACGCGGATATTGATTTCACCAATCACTGGGCGGCCGATGACCGGAAACATGATATTTTAAAAATATCCTATGCCGCACTGCCCTGGGTTTTGGATGAATATGCCCTCTTGCCTTGCGGGGGAGCACTCGGCCGCGGTTGCGGTCCGCTCGTGCTCACGGCGGACAAGCTTGCGGATGGAAAGGCCGCTGACAGTCCGGTTGCACTGTCCGGCCGACGGGTAGCCGTGCCGAGTGAGCGCTCCACGGCCTATCTGCTATTCCGTCTGTGGGCCGCACAGAACATTCCAGGTGGCCTGGGCGAAATCGTCGTTATGCCGTTTGAGCAGATTATGCCTGCCGTACGCGATGGTGCTATAGATGCCGGACTTGTCATTCACGAAGCACGCTTTACCTATCCATCCTATGGATTAAAGCTGATGACCGACCTAGGCAGCTGGTGGGAATCCGATACGAATCTGCCGATTCCGCTGGGAGCCATTGTAGCCCGTCGGTCACTGGATCTGGCTAGTATCTCGAACTGGATCCGTTCCTCCGTCGAATATGCCTGGGAACATCCCGAGGAATCCAGGGACTATGTCCTTTCGCATGCCCAAGAAATGGACCCGGATGTTGCCGATGCCCATATTAACCTCTATGTCAATCAGTTCACAGCTGAGCTGGGCGAAGACGGATATGCCGCGATTTCGGCCCTGCTGAACCGCGCAGCTGATGAAGGGCTTGTGCCGCGAATCGATCCCGATTTGTTGAAGCGCCCCTAGCAGCACCCCATCCATAAGATAGACCTTATAGACACCTGTTCACAGCTAATTTCTTTCAAATCCAGACAACAGAACGCCAAGGGCTCCGGTCAACCGGTCTTTTGGCGTTCTGCTGTTCTTCCGTTTTGTAAATCCCCAGATACTTCGATACATGATCAAAGCTCATCCTTCGATATAAATTCATACAGTTGCCGGTATATGCCGATAATCTCATCCATTGGCATTCTCACCAGCCCACTGGACGATGGTGCAACAAACTCATGCACGCCGTCAATCACGGAGTCCGGCTGAAGACCCCACTCCGCCTTGGCTTTACCGCTAAACTCGGTATAGACACCCTTGCCGACAAAACAGGCAACCTCCGGTCTGTACTTCGCCAGCTTCTCCCGCAGTGTCTCTCTTCCGAGCCTGTACTCTTCGCGGGTAATGTCTTCGGCACCTCTCGTTGGCCTTGCCACGATATTGGTAAACCCATACCCCAGTTTAAGCAATTCTCCGTCCTCTGCGGCTTCATATAAGCGTGGAGTCAAACCGGACTTGTGCAGTATCCTCCAAAAATTGTTACGTGGATTCGCATAATGATGCCCGACCTCGCCTGATCGCAGACTCGGGTTAAAACCGATAAATACAAGAGTCAATCCATAATCCAGATGATCGCTGACTTCGTCCATTCTGATTCCTCCCCTCATCATCCTGGCCTTGGCTTCTCTTGCTCTTAGTGTGAACTTGATGCAGCAGCATTATTGTTACGTTTGCGTATTTGGTGAATGCCCATCACGACGGCGACAAGCTCCCAGTCACCAAGAATATCGCTCTCATTCTGCAGCTGATAGGCTCCGGATTGTAGCCAGCCACTAATGCGGGAAAAATGGGCGACGACCCTTCCAGCATGATCCGTTATTTCATATTCATTGGAAAAGGCAGGCGAAGTGATCTCATATACGCCCCGTTGTCCTGCATCGTACTCAAATTTTTTCGTAAAGAAACTCATCCGCATACGCAGCAGGCCCAGTTCTTCCCCATTACCGCCAGTGATATTCCACTTGTTCGAGAAAAAGCGAAATGAACCGCTGCATACCAGATCTCCCGAAGCATTATATACATCTAGTGAAGAGCCAAGAGCACTCTTCAAATCCAAACTTCCTGTTATATTCCCATCTCTATCCATAATCTCTGTTATACCTGCGCTAAAAAAGTTATCCTTAAAATAAATAGACATATATCTTCTCCCCTTCCTCGATATTCCTGCATACCTGTTACACATTACAACGATTGGCAGCTGAAATTGTTTCAACTATTTGCGGGAAAGATGGGAACCGATCCATAATTTGATTGTCTAATATTCGAGGTGATGCGAGTGGAGTACCTTAAATCAATGGTGGCGGTGAATGATGCAAACACGCTGCTGAGCGATTGGATGGATTCCTACGGCCAGGATGTGTGGAACTACGCATTCTTCTTAACAAAACGTAAAGATGCTGCTGACGATATCAGCCAGGATGTGTTCATGAAAGCATTGAAGCACTGGAATGATTTCCAGGGTCGCAGCTCCGTCAAAACATGGTTGTTAACCATTACCCGCAACCTGTCCTTGAACTATCTCAAATCTTCTTTTGTAACAAGAGTGTCACTAATCGGCTGGATCACCTCCAAACAGACGGAACCTTCCGCGGAAAAGGAGTTTATGGATGCGGCTGCCGTCTCGCAGATCTGGAAATTCGTCATGGAATTGCCGCCCAAATACCGGGAAGTGCTGATCCTGGAATCCCATTACCAGCTGCCCAGAAAAGAAATGGCACAATTGCTCGGCATATCTGAAGGTACGATCAAATCCAGACTGCACCGGGCCCGGGCCCGGATGGAACAGAAGCTGAAAGGAGAGGATGCAGAATGAAGACCGAACACGATCCGCAGCCGGATTGGCTACAGGAACTCGCTTCTTCTCCATTCAACGAGCCGATGTTCACCGAGCAGATGAAATCCGATGTATTGGAGAGCGCTGCTCACAGCTCCAAAAGCCGTAGAAGACGGAGAACTCCATCTTATTTGCTGAGAATGACCACAGGTATATTGGCGCTTCTATTGATTGCTGCGATATGGGGATGGCGCGAAACACCTGCGCTTCAACAGATTATCCCGATTAAAGGTTGGGGAAACGCTGCCGATTGGACTCCTCACAACGTATACTCGGAGAATGGCACAGATAAACTTCAGGCCGTCCAGGGTGGTGATTATGCGGCGGGGTCTCCGGCTGGTGCCCGCTGGAATTTGTTAGCCCCAATTCAAGAGCTTGAAGGTAAAACGATCCGAATCTCAGCTGTTCATCGAGATACAGGGACACCCCTTGAAGAGCTCGCTGAGACAGTAATCACCTCGGATATGGCTTATGATGACTTCACTCGGGTGCATTCCCGTTTCGCCCTGCCCCTCTCCGGTTTATGGCGATTCGAAGTGATGGTTGATGGTGAGAAATACGGGGATATCGTGATCGATGTGCCTGACAGCAGCTGGGAGCCGAGCCCGAGCTTCGTCTCTGGTGATTATGCCATGACCGGCGTAGAAGGCCGTTTGGGCTTTATTCATCCAGGTCTTGTCGCCGGTCAGCCAAACAAGTATATGTGGCATTTCTGGGGGCGTGATGAGGAATTGACCGGGGATCTGGACATCACTGCCGTGAAAAAAGACACCACCGAAATTATTGAGGTCTTTCATTCCAAATTAATGCCAGGAAAGCATAATGGTGCCGATGCCACACTGCCGACAACGATGTCGCTTCCTTCACCGGGGTTATGGCGCATCATGACCAGCATCAACGGTCAATTGTTTGGCAGTGTTATTGTTGATGTGGATGCCCCGTAACGATCACTCTAACGAACGTTCCAACTGCAGCTAGGAAAAACTCATTCTATAAAAAAGCTGCCCCGGTCTGCAGAACATCTACAGAACCGGGGCAGCCCGTTCATAAGGGATCTAATGATCTTATGAATTCACTATCTTTTATTGTTAATCATCCTACTGGTTAGCGTTCAAAGCTTCCTTAGGTACTTCGATCTTGTCGATCTCGTTATGCTTGGAGTAAGAGCTCTTCATCTTCATGTCCAAGGTAACCTTCTCACCTTCGGCGTCCATCACCATGGTCATGTCCAAATCCGTCGTGGAAGGCAAGTAAGTGTCCTTCTGTACGCCGTAAACGATATGGATATTTTTGAGTTCCATTTGATCCATCATGGCTTCCATCTGCGGATCATTCGCTTGATTCATCATAGACTTGGCAAGCTCCTTCAGGCTATCCCCGGATACATCTGCGGTCAGGACATAGATATCCCCCTCTTCCGCAACTTTGAAGTCCTTGGCGATGGATTTGAACTGTTCAACCTGCTGCTCAGGACTTGCACTGTCCGTATCCAAGCCGTCCCGGATCTCCTGCTCCGACTCCTGTGGAACCTTCATCCATTGATCATCCATCTGCATGTATATGCCGTCTTCCGTAATATACTGCTTCATCGCAACTTTGCCATCCGGAGAGTCCATTACAAAGTCCTGCATCATCTCTACCGGATCAAGCGTGATTTGTGAATCAAGCACGATATTTACATTTTGCTCCTGCTTCTCTTCGCCCTCAACCACAATATGCTGCTTTATATCGCCTTTCATTGCAAAGCTCTTTAAATTCTGAGAAGCTTCAGCCGATTTCTGAAGAAGCTCTTCCGCAGTCGGGAGTGCATCCTCTTTCGGTGCTTCTTCAGCTGGCGGTGTTTCTTCTGTTGTAGTTGTCCCCTGCTCCGTTGGCGGTGGCGTTGCATCGCCGGCTGCTTTGTCGTCCTTCCCGCATGCTGCCAAACTCATAATCAAAATTGCCCCTAGTAGTACCGCTGTCCATTTCTTCAATTCTAGTAGCCTCCTAAAATATGTATTCCGCATTACTTACCCATTCTATACGATTCGTAACCTAGTTTGATCAAATTTTCATAAAAAGGTACACTAGACCTAATTCTCTCTTCAGGGAGGCGTAAAGTTTGGAGAACATTCTAGTTACCGGATATCGGGCCCATGAGCTCGGAATTTACAATAGTAAACACCCAGGCATTCCTTATATACGACAAGCGATTACCAACCGTTTGATCCCCCTGTTGGAAGAGGGGCTACAATGGGTTATCACGCCGGGTCAATATGGTGTAGACCTCTGGGCCATCGAAGCGGCTATCAAACTAAAGTCCCATTACACGAATCTGAAGTGTTCCATTCTAACGGCCTATCAAAATCCAGAAGATCAATGGAACGAAGATAAGAAAGCTTATTTTCAGGAGTTGATGAAAGAAGTAGACTTCTATGCTCCTGTCAGCAAAAGCCCTTATCAGGGACCATGGCAATTCACGGCCAGAGACGATTTACTCCTTCGCAAAACTGATGGCATACTGCTGGTGTATGACGAAGACGCCGGAGATGCCAGTCCCCGATTCATTAAGGAACGTGCCCTGAAGAAGCAGGCAGCGGACGGCTACCGCTTCATCAGTATCGGTTCCGAGGAAATTCAGGCAGTTGCCGATGAGGAGAACATGTCGCAGGAATATTACTAGGCTGCATGACGTTCGGCCAAGTGAGGGGCTGAAGGACAACATATCTACTGTAAGAACCGAAGATGTTACAACACTCGAGAAGCGGTGAAACATGCGAATTAACAAATATATAAGCGAAACAAAATTCTGTTCACGTAGAGAAACCAACCGATTGATTGCAGCCGGACGCATTACGATCAATGGTAAGGTATGCGAGAAGGGAGCGATTGTTGAGCCTCACAATATCGTATTAATAGATGGGAAAGTAATTCCAGTTTATGATGGCGAGGCAGTGTATCTGGCTCTCAATAAACCCGTCGGTATTATCTGTACAGCAGCAGAACATGTAGCAGGGAATATCATACAGTTTGTTAACTATCCATCGCGCATTTTTGCCATTGGCCGGCTGGATAAGGCGTCCGAAGGATTGATTTTACTTACGAACGACGGAGATATTGTCAATAAAATCATGCGTTCGGAGCATAATCATGAAAAAGAATATGTGGTGTCTGTGGATAAGCCCGTAACGGACGAATTTATGGCAACAATGGCTCAAGGCGTTGCAATTCTGGACACCGTAACCAAACCATGCCAGGTTTTCAAGGAAAGCGAATATGAATTTCGTATTATTTTGACACAAGGCCTTAATCTGCAAATCCGTAGAATGTGTAAAACCTTGGGGTACAAAGTGCTGAAGCTCGAGCGTATCAGAATAATGAATATTACGCTGGATAAACTGGAACGGGGAAAATGGCGGCACTTGAAGGATGGGGAAGTGCATAAGCTCTTATCTATGTTATAAGCGATCTATTCCCTAACGGAAGATTTGTCCAACATAAAAAGCCATCTTTCAATTTTGATAAATTTGAAAAATGGCTCTCTTTTGATACACGCTCTTATCTGTTTACTTTTTCTATATTTTCAAGTAATCATCAATGTTGGTATAGGTATATCCATGAGCTGCCGCGACAGCTTCATATGTCACCTTGCCGCCGATGACATTAATCCCCTTGGCCAGCGCTTGGTCCTGGCGGGCGGCGGACCGAATTCCTTTGTTAGCAATTTTCAACCCATAGGGTGCTGTCGCATTGGTCAATGCCATGCTGGAAGTACGGGCTACAGCGCCTGGCATATTGGCTACGGCATAGTGAATCACGCCGTGCTTCTCGTAGGTCGGATTGTCATGAGTGGTGATCCGATCGATTGTCTCGATCGAGCCTCCTTGATCAATCGCCACATCCACGATGACCGATCCCGGGCTCATCGTCTTTACCATCTCTTCTGTAACGAGGCGCGGCGCCCGCGCACCAGGGATTAATACCGCACCGACGACCAGGTCGGCAGCTTTGACCGTTTCCGCTATATGATACGGATCGGACATGATGGTATGGACCCGTCCCTGAAACAAGTCATCCAGTTGACGCAGCCGGCCGGGATTAATGTCGAGAATGCTGACGTCCGCTCCAAGACCCAAAGCAATTCTTGCCGCATTGGTGCCGACGATGCCGCCGCCAATTATAGCAACCTTGCCCGGGGCGACCCCCGGAACACCGCTTAGCAGCACACCCTTGCCGCCATGTGCCTTTTCCAAAAAGTGAGCCCCGATCTGAATAGACATTCTCCCTGCTACTTCGCTCATCGGTGTTAAGAGCGGCAAGCTTCCATCAGTCAGCTGTATCGTTTCATAGGCAACGGCAGTCACCTTTCGGTCAACCAGTGCCTTGGTCAGCTCAGGTTCAGGGGCCAGATGCAGATAAGTATATAGAATCATATCCTCTTGAAAGTAATCATATTCCTCTGGCAAGGGTTCCTTTACCTTCATAACCATTTCGGCTTTCCAAGCCTCTGCAGCCGATGCAACCACCTTGGCTCCAGCCGCACCGTAATCTTGATCCGTAAAGCCAATTCCCAAACCGGCTCCAGATTCCACAAGTACTTCGTGTCCGGCATTTCTGAAGTTGATCACGGTACCCGGCGTCATACCTACGCGATTTTCATTGTTTTTGATTTCTTTAGGTACCCCAATAATCATCCAACTAGCCTCCTTCATGGTCACTTTGCCTATCTAATTGCATTGTACCCATTTTGCCTATACTATGTACCGGTCTTTAAAGGGAAGTTTGTCCGTCTGTCCGTCTATGTTAATATCTATATGTCTTGAATGTGCATGCATACATACAAAAAAGAGCCTGGCCTTTAGGCCAAGCTCTTGATTTAACAGTCAATACGCTATGAGATTTTGAAAGCTGACACGGTATGGTTCAATTCTTCTGCCAGCTCGGCAAGGGATTGCGCCGTTGCTGCCGTTTCCTCACTGGTCGCTGCCGTTTCCTGCGTTGATGAGGAGATGGTTTCAATTGCTGTAGCAACCTCAGCAGCCTGGGCTGCCTGTTCCTCACTTGCGGCGGCGATATCCATGACTTTGCCAGCTGACTCATTTACCATGCTGGTGATGTGGGCAAAGGCCTCACCGGCCTTTTCGGTCTGGATAACCCCATAATGTACTGCCTCCACGCTATCCGCCGTATTCTTCTGCATACCCAAGATGATTTCGCCGATTTCCTTCGTTGCTCCCCCGCTTCGTTCCGCTAATTTGCGTACTTCATCGGCTACGACGGCGAAGCCCCTGCCTTGATCGCCGGCCCGTGCAGCTTCAATCGTGGCATTAAGAGCAAGCAAATTCGTCTGCTTCGCAATATCGTCGATGACTTCAATAATCTTGCCAATACGCTGGGAGTCTGCTTCGAGTTTGCCGACATGATCCCGTACCCGGTTCATGCCTTCGACCGACTGCTGGACGATTCCCCTGCCTTCCGCCGCTATTCCAGACGTCTGGTTAACAAGTTCGGATGCTGCCGAAGCATCGCTTGCCACAGAAGTGATGGCGTTTGACCATTCATGAAACAACTCACTGACCGTTTGCACTGATTCCGCCTGATTGCTGCTTCCGACAGCCAGCTCCTCCGCTCCAGCCGATAGCTGTTGGGAAGCAGCAGCTACGGAGGTTGCGTTCATGTTCACTCTGCCGATCATTTCCTTCATACTGCCCAGCAATTGAGCGAACACCCGGGACAATGTGCCGATCTCATCGGCTCTGCGAAGATAAGCCGCAGGTACTTCCTTCGTAAAATCGCCTTTTGACATGAACTCACCGATTGAAATAGAGACCTTCAGCGGTTTTACGATAGATCTTGTCAACAAGATCACTACAACGGCCATGAGAATTAAAGTGCTTATCCCCGCAATGATGATGGAGCGAATCAATGCATCCGAGTTCGCCGTAATCTCATCCATTGGGATAATGATGGCGGCAGACCACGGTGTCTCAGTCAAGCCTGCCTGTATCGGCATATATAGTTTGTACAGTCTGGCATCTTCCTCGGTATAGACCTTCCCTTCCCGAATAGCATCCAGAATAAGAGGCACCGTCTTGCCCGGGTAAGCTTTCTCCAAGGCCATTCCCATCAGGCCTTCTTCCGGGGTCGTAACAATAACTCCGGTATTAGAAAAAATATGTGCAAAACCCGTATCAAATAATCGGAATTGCTCCATGATGCTCTGCAGATGGGCTAGCGTAATATCCACACCTACTACGCCGACCGTCTTTCCATTGTCGATAATCGGTACGATGAGCGATGTCATCATGACCTCTTCATTGCCTACTTTAAATACATACGGATCCATGATAACTTCTTTGCCGCTGTTCTTAACGAGAAGATAGAAATCACCTTCTCCTTCCTCTTCATAATCTTCGATTACGGACCGTTCCAGCCCTGCTTCTGTCCTCGCCCAGTAGGACATCATCCTCCCCGTCTGATCACTGCCCAGCTTGTTTCTGTATTCATTATCACGTCCATCAAAAGCATCCGGCTCCCATAAAGTCCAGATCCCTTTCCAGGACGGATTGTTTTCCAGGTTTCTCTTTAACATTTCGCTAACAGCCGCACGATCCGCTGTGTCACTCTCTTTCATTCCTACAAAGCTAACAGCCAATGTACGTGCAGAGTTCGTGACATCATCGAGTTCTGCCTGAACCAGCGCGCCGATCTTCTCGCTCGTTGCCTCGGCCAGCATCTTGGCCGAACTTAGAGCTTCATTCTTGGAATTCATGCTGAGATAAGTCATCATGCTAGTTAAGAGTATCGTAATAGACCCCAATATAATAAGAAGCATACGAGTCTGGAGCTTCATTGCAAACAGAGATTTCCATCGTTTCATTATGTGTTAACCTCGCTTCTTCCGGCTGATAATTTCATTCCATTCTTCTTCAAGCTGCACTAAAATCTCCTCAATCTCCTCTAGTAACAAGAGATCATCACCGTTACCATCTGCTAGGCCTATCCTCATACACCAAGCATCCACCTTTCGTGCTTTCTGACTATATCTATTCTGTATCCTAAGCATATACACTTACATACTGTTCGTAACCGAAATTATTTTGCGTTAGCGCGCAATAATTTTGCGGGCCTATTTGCGGTTATTGTCGAATCATTAAAAAATGAGATAAGCTCTTGAAAGATGATCTGCTTCATGATCGAATACAGGTTAGAATCTAGCTCGTTTGGACAAAATCCAAATCCGACAAAATCCCCATCTGCTTTGCTTTTAATGCAGCCTCAATGCGCGACTTTACACTCAGCTTTTGAAACAAATTGGTTAAACAGTATTCCAGTGAACGCTGACTCATAATCACGGTCCCAGCAATCTCTTTATTGCTCTTCCCTCGCGCAATCTCCTTCAAAATACTATATTCTTTATCCGTTATGGATTGGGACATTGCTGCCCCGGTTGTCCGTTCCGAGCCACTCGGGGTAACTCGGCGAAGCTGCTTCACTAATGTCAGAGGAAGAACAACCTCTCCGCGAAGCGCGCACCGAACAGCTGTCACCAACTGCTCTTTGCCTGATGTTTTTGAGACAAAGCCAGCCAGACCGGTCTCCAGGATCAGGTTAAAGTGATTGCTGACTTCAAACCCCGTATAAATCAGCATCACCGCATCAGGTTTTATTTCTAGAATTTTTCCGGCCAGGTCAATTCCGTTCATTCCAGGCATGTGCATATCAATCAGCATTACATCAAAATTTGTAGTTCTCACCAGCTCGAGTGCCCGTTCCGGCGTATTGGCAAGTTTGACAAACATATCTTTTTCCTGTTCAAGCAGTACCTTGGTTCCCTCCATTACCGAGGGATGATCATCCACTAACAAAATTTCAATCATCGTCATTCTCGGCCCCTTCCATCTGGTATCTCGTTAAGCAATACGGCCAATACGCTTACTTCGCAGTTATGGATATATAAACGGCCAACCCCCCGTTACCGATGGAATCGAACCGGATTTTACCGTTCATGCCTCTCACCCGCTCTTTCATGCCGCCAATCCCCATGTTGTTAAACGGATCAGGCTTCTGGCTTAAATCAATGCCAACTCCGTTGTCTTCATAACTCAGATTTACCACATCCGATTGGGTCGACAAGGTCAGCTTCACCTCGGTCGCATTGGAATGTTTGGTTGCATTGGCGAGCAGTTCTTGCACAATCCGGTACAGTCCAATCAAATGGTCATCACTGATGTCATCATCGAAATTGGAGCAGTCAAATTGGATCGAGTAATTGGTTCGCAGTTGTGTGAATTCAAACAACGCCTCTAGTGAACGCTCGAGCCCCTCCTCCTTCAACAGGGGAGGTCGCAGCTCATTGCATGTGATTCGAATCTGATAGATGACATCCAAAAGCCCCTGTTCAATTTCCTCTAATTGCTCACGATAATGCCCCGGCAGCTCGCGATCCGACGTAATCAGATTTAATTTTCTGTACCAAATAATTTGCTCCTGAAGCGCAGCATCATGAAGGTCCTGGGACAGTCGCTTACGTTCATTCTCAGATAAATGCAGCATCAGCCTTAACAGCCATACAGGCATAATCTGCTGCGACGAACCCAGATTCTCCAATTCTCTCGTCAGATCCTCGATGACGCGGAAATTATCGTATAAGACGCTTGCATATCGGGATATAGTCTCCAACCATATCTTTTTGGCGTCGATCATGAGCAAAGGGACTTCCCCTCCAAGACAGACGATGCTGCTATCCCCGTTCATATCTCCGATCTTGACAAAATATCCATCTGAGGACTCAAACAATCTACAAAGCGGGATATGCTCAGGACCGTGCGTATGGATTGCTTGAAGTACCCCCTCCGGCAGCTCTTTATTGCCGCCTTGTACCTTGATATGTAAGCTGTGATGGTTGATTCGGATGAGACTTACTCGATCTGTCCCTAGCACCTTCCTTATTTCCTGCACGATACGGACGTTCAATTCGCTTATTTTTACCATCCCGAAAAGATCGGAAGAGAATTGGTCCAAACTCATTTGCAGCCTGAAATACCGATCTTCGCTTTCCCGGACAAGCTGTTCGGCTGCATTCCGCTCCCGTTCGGCCTGCTTCTGTTCCGTCACATCTCGAATAATGGTAAGTGCGATATTATTGCCTATATAAGCGATTGGTGTCGTAATGGCCTCAATATCAATAATTGTTCCATCCAGCTGTACCAGTTTGTTTCCGGAGAGTTTCGAGGTATTTCCGCTTTCGTACACTTGTTCAACTTCTGAAACTACAAACTCGACCTGGTCCGAAGGAATAAAGTCCTGAAACGAAGTATTCGCTAATTGAGCGATATCCTGGATACCCAATAAGGAAAAACCTGCAGGGTTCGCATAAATACAAGAAAAATCAGAGTGCAGCAGCATCGCTACAGGAGCGATATCCAAGATATGACGGTTGATGCGGTCACTCTCCATAAGGGCCCGTTCCGCTGATTTCCGCGCGGTTATATCCTCGAAAAAGATTTCAAATGCATCAGATTCTGCATCATACAGGGCCGTCGCCACGACATCCACCCGCTCTCCGTCAACCCGCCTTATGGATAATTCCTCGGGAACAACTTGCCCTGCACGAATAAGCTTGGTAAGCCGCTGACAAGCCCACTCCTCATACGGATCGAGCACCCAATCCCAAGGGTTCGTGCCCAGGATATTCTCGGATCCAGGCGCGCCGAGGATACGTAGTCCAGCCGGATTTACATACATAAGCTTCCGGTCTTTACAAACCGCAATGGCAATGGGAGAGGACTCGACCAGCCTGCGATACCGATTCATGCTATCCTGGAGCGCCCGTTCCATCTTCTTGCATTCGTTAATATCGTACAGTGCTTCTTCCATCCGGAAGCGGGCAGTGATATCAACGGCTATACCATCCACACGAATAATTTGCCCTAATTCATTCATTGTCGGAATCATCTTTACCTGAACCCAGCGAACGTCACCCGTTGCATGGATAATCCGGTTTTCTGTATGTACGGTCTCCCCTTGTTGAAGCTGCTCAACCAAGGATCCGAACAACGCCATATCCTCTGGATGGATCATTGTTTGCCAGGATAGGCCGTTCGCAAAATCGCGCTCGGAATATCCTGTAATTTTATGAAATCCCAAAGACATATTCTGGATCCCTTTTGTGCCGAAATCGTAGGACCAGATGCCAATATCCATCATAAGCAGCATATCATCCAACATACGAAATCTATGTTGAGCCATGTGCAAGGCCTGATTGCTTAATCTTCGTTGATGACCGCTTCTGTACATGAATATTATGAAAATATGAATAATGATAACCAATACCAAGATGATTGCCCCTAAGTAATAGCTACACATGATATTTGATGTTCTCCTTATGGTGTATGCTTGCAACTGAGTCATGCGTTATCGCGCATATCGAATACCAGCTGTGAAAAGCAAATTCAATGGCAGCCATATCATTTATCGGCAGATTCTTCATAAATGCGAAGATCAAGCGCTTAGAAAATTTAAACATTGTTGCTAATTGTCGTATTATGCGATAACAATATTTTTTTGAAATTTTCATTCCAGCTTCAAGGATTTTTAAAATTGACGTCGAACTTGACAGGGGGGGTGCTTATCAAAGCGGATGATTCGATATCTATCAAAGGGGTGGGCCTACTGCCAGTGATTAAAGATGTTCTGCTGCAGCTCTTGTTTTCGTTGATGCCTTTTGTCGCATATAACATCTATTACCGAAAACTGACAGTCAATTATTCACGTAATTTCATCATTATCATTTGTTCACTGTGCCTATTGCTGTCCATGACCTTTGCTTCGTCAGTTCAAAGCGGAATAATCTATGATGTACGGTATGTCATTATGTTCTTCGGCATGCTGTTCGGGGGATTCGCAACAGGAGCCATCCTGCTTGTTGAGTTTCTAATCTATCGACTGTACATAGGCGGATCCGGCATGGCCGATGCTATATTAATTTTAATCCTCACTTTTCCGCTGTCCGTTCTATTGTCATTTTTATACCATCAAAGCAAGCATAAATTTTGGATCATTTTCATTACCGGTATCAGCTTCTCGTTCATCCCGCTGATTGTGCTTTACATAACAAAAACAGACTACGTTATGGATAACTTTCTTTTTAATATATTAGCTATTCCTGTTACTAACTCGCTCGGTATTTGGCTGCTTGTCACCCTGTTCAATAAGTCCGTATCCGACAAAGAGCTCTACCTGCGGTATATCCAGAATGAAAAAGCCGAAGCCGTGAATCATGTCGCTGCCTCCCTTGCCCACGAGGTACGCAATCCGCTGACCACTGTGCTGGGGTTCCTGCAATTGATCAAAAGCGGCACGCTTCCCCAGGAAAAGATCGATCGTTTTTTGGATATCAGCATGGATGAGATTCACCGGACCGAACAGATATTGTCCGAGTATCTCTCAATCAGCAAACCACACTTGCCGTTTCAACAGAGAATCGAGCTTACGGCCCAGATCAAGTCTGTCGTCGAGCTCATGACTTCCTATGCCAATATGAGCAATGTCACTCTCAGCGCTGATTACCCATCGTCCCCCCTCTACATTTCAGGCAGTCCGGCAGAGCTCAAGCAGCTGCTGATCAACTTTATCAAGAATGCAATTGAGGCATGCAAAGACGTCGACAACGGCATGGTCAACATTACCGTCTATGAAGAAACGGATCAGGTGACCGTTGAAATCAAGGACAACGGGGTCGGTATGACCCCTGAGCAGTTAAGCCGTCTCGGTTCGATCTACTACTCCACCAAAATGAGCGGCACCGGACTTGGCCTTACGTTCTCCTACCAAGCCATTCAAGCCATGAACGGCAGTGTTTCTGTACGAAGCTCGCCAAGATCGGGAGCCGTGTTTCTCATCACGCTTCCGCATGCTGATCTGAATCCATAAGCGCACATGCAGGGAGCCCGTTAACGTGAAAAAGAGACCTCTTTCGTAATGAAAGAGCGTCTCTTTTTTTATTGGGTCTGCAGCATACTTTCTTGCTCCCTTAAACTTCAACATTATTGATATTTAGGAAGCCAGTCCCCGTGTGCTTCGATCAGGTCATCACACAGATTCTTAATGTCATCGATGGACAACTCCGCCGCGGTATGCGGATCTAACATAGCTGCATGATAGATATGCTCCTTCTTGCCAGTCGCCGCAGCTTCCAGGGTCAGCAGCTGGGTATTAATATTGGTGCGGTTGAGGGCAGCACATTGCGGAGGCAGATCGCCAACATACGTTGGTGTTACGCCGCTGGCATCGACCAGGCACGGAACCTCAACGCAAGCTTCCTTAGGAAGGTTCGTAATCAGCCCGGTATTCATCACATTACCCCCAATTTTGAACAGCACATCGCTCTCGATCGCTTCTAAAATATAGGATGCATACTCATGAGAGCGGTGGTGTGTGAGATCCTGATTGTTTACCAAATCTTCGCGCATCGCCTTCCATCCCTCGATTTGGTTCACACAGCGCCGTGGATATTCGTCCAACGGAATGTTGAAGCGTTCGATCAGCTCCGGATAATTACGCTTGATGAAGTACGGATGGTATTCAGCGTTATGCTCTGACGATTCGGTAATATAGTAACCGAAGTTCAACATCATCTCGAGACGTACCATATCATGATGCTTCTCCTTCTGCTTCTCTGCCGCGCGTTTCTTGATTTCCGGATACAGGTCTACGCCGTCCCTTGTCACTTCAAGGAGCCACGCCATATGGTTGATGCCGGCAATCTTCGCCTGTACACCCTCTTTATCCATCCCGAGATTATCGAACAGATGAGGAATGCAAGCTTGTACGCTATGGCACAAACCTACCGTCTGAATACCACCCAATGTATTCATGGCATTAGTCAACACCGCCATCGGGTTCGTATAGTTCAGGAACAACGCACTCGGACAAACCTCCCGCATATCGGCGGCGAAATCCAGCATGACCGGAATCGTGCGCAGATTCCGAAATATCCCGCCGATACCTACGGTATCCGCTATCGTTTGTCTAAGTCCATATTTCTTCGGTATTTCGAAGTCCGTAATCGTGCAGGGATCGTATCCTCCAACCTGAATGGCATTGATGACATATTTTGCTCCCCGGAGCGCCTCCTTGCGATCACTGTATGATGTAATGACACAGGTGCTGCCGCTGGTCTTCTTTATATTGTTCAGCATGTTCTCCGAGTCTTTGAGACGGATGGGATCAATATCAAACAACGCAAGCTCAAATCCTTGCAAAGCCGGCGTCTGCATACAATCACCCAGTACGTTCTTGGCAAATACGGTACTGCCTGCTCCGATAAATGTAATTTTAGGCATCAATAAATACCCTCCTTAAACTCCATGAATTCATCCGTTATCACAAGACTAACTATATGATAATCGATATTTTTTTAACATGGAGCAAACGAAGTGCAATATGGACATTTGTTGTTTCATTGAGTAAGCTAGCATTAATTCATCATCCATGCATTGAACCATATCGAGGAAGTATTAGGAGGACTTACAACATGTCCCTTTTACCGGATCATACACTCTTCAGAATCAGTGTGAATCCTTCCCCGGGCGGCCATGATTTGAACATCCTGTTCAGCGGTGAAGGTAGTCCCGTGCCTCGGCACAAAATCGGGCCGCTCATCCATGATTACTGCCTCATTCATACGGTGTTGACAGGCCAGGGCGTGTTTGAGTGCGCAGGCACGGTACATCCCTGTAAGCCAGGTGATACTTTCATCATCCTTCCCGGTGTCCTATTCAGCTATGAAGCCGATGACAAAAACCCCTGGCATTACAATTGGGTAGCTCTGCAGGAAAAAGGCACGCATAGGCTGCTGGCCGACATGGGTGTCACACCGGCAAAGCCGATAATTCATTGCCCGGACGAAGGTGAGCTCCGCTCCCTGGCCGACATGTACCTGCATCTGCGTCAGGGATTTAACCAATCGGATCACCCTTGGCTTGAGGATCTCCAGGCATCCGGGTGGCTGCGATTGCTGTTTCACAAGCTGGCGATACTAAATCGCGAGCATCTTCCATCAAACACCCATGACGTGCCGGATATTGAGCGGGGCGTGAGGCAGACCGAACGCTGGATATCAACCCAGTATCACCAGCAGCTGTCCATTGATCAAATGGCCAAGACGCTTGGCTATCATCGGGCTCATCTGTCCAAAATGTTCAAACAGCATACAGGCTTGTCCCCTATGCAATACCTCACGAAGGTGCGTATCGATAAGGCAAAGTCACTTATGAAGTCCTCCTTCTCCATTCATGAAATCGCCTCCTCCGTCGGATACACTGATCCGCTCTATTTCTCCAAGCAATTCCGCAAATGGACAGGCTTAACTCCGAGCGATTATAAGAACAGCCTGGAGAAAAGCACTTCCTAGTTAATTGTTGCTTGTATAGGGTCGCCGTCTATATTCAATATACAAATACAATAAGAGGGGTACCGGCAATTCAGCCGGCAGCCCCTCTTTATATATCACTATTCTATTTAAGCCTGCGCCTCATACAACTGGACGATCTCGATAATCGTTTGAACAGCCAGCACCATATTGTCGGCGGACACATATTCGTATCGGCCATGGTAGTTCTCCCCGCCTGTGAAAATATTAGGTGTCGGCAGGCCCATATAAGACAATTGTGAACCATCGGTGCCACCGCGGATCGGTTCGATGATCGGCTTGATTCCAAGCTTCTCCATTGCCGTCTGCGCGATGTCGACTACTTGTTTGACTGGTTCGATTTTCTCCCGCATATTGTAATATTGATCCTTCATCTGGAGGATGATCCGCTCCGCTCCGTACTTGTGCTGAAGCTCTTCCACAATGGCGGCAAGCTTGGCTTTTCTTCCTTCAAATAGCTCACGATCATGGTCGCGGATAATGTAACGAAGTTCAGTTAACTCCACATCGCCTTCGATGGAGGAAAGATGATAGAATCCCTCATACCCTTCGGTATGTTCAGGCGCTTCTTCCGCAGGCAGCATGCTGTTCAGCTCCATGGCGATTTTCGCGGCGTTCACCATTTTCCCTTTTGCCGTACCCGGATGAACATTCTTGCCTTTGCAAGTCACAAGTGCGGCTGCTGCATTAAAGCTCTCGTATTGAAGTTCTCCTAATGGACCGCCATCCATCGTATACGCATATTTAGCACCAAAGGCATCTACATCGAATTTATGCGGGCCTCTTCCAATCTCCTCATCCGGCGTAAAGGCCACGCGGATCTTACCGTGCTTCAGCTCCGGATGCCGGATCAGATAATCCATCGCAGTCATAATCTCCGCAATCCCCGCTTTATCATCAGCTCCGAGCAAGGTTGTTCCATCCGTTGTTACGAGTGTATGCCCCTTATAGCCATGCAGCTCCGGGAAATCCTGCGGAGACAGTACCACATTCTGTGCTCTATTCAGTATGATGTCCTGGCCATCATATTGTTCAATAATCTGCGGCTTGACCCCGGCCCCTGTAAAATCGGTGGCTGTATCAATGTGCGCCAAAAAGCCGATTGTTGGTATAGGCTTATCCGAGTTAGCTGGCAGTGTGGCCATCACATATCCATTCTCATCCATGGTTACATCCTGCATGCCGATTTCCTTCAGCTCGTCCACCAGCAGCTGCCCTAAGGTCAGCTGGCCGGGCGTTGAAGGACAGGTATGGCTGTTCTCGTCTGACTGCGTATCGACTTGTGCATAGGTGATGAGCCTGTCGATTACTTCTTTTTTCATAAATTCTCAGCTCCAATACGTAGGGGTATGTAAGATGCATCGCTCAAAATCCAACAAGAGTATACCATATAGGGCGCACTCAAAAAAATCACCGCTCTCTCTCAGCATGAAGAGAGAACGGTGATTGTTTGGAATAAGACTTTCCCTTTATTCGAAAGCTGGAAGCGCGATCTCCGAATAGTTCTCTTCAAAGAACTTTTTCACTTCAGGGCTGGTCATTGCCTTTGCAAGCTTCTGAATCGGTTCGGAATCGACATTATCTTTGCGGGCTACCAGTGTAATGGTGAAATCCGAATCGTTGCCTTCGGTTACGAGACCATCCTTCTTAGGTGTAAGTCCCAGAGGTTTCGCATATGCTGGTGTCATGGCGACCATATCGACGTCGTCAAGGGTACGGGCCAGCATCAGCAGATCCACCTCGGTGAACTTGTATTGGTGCGGGTTCTCCACGATGTCGGCTTGGGTTGCCTTAATGCCGACACCTTCCTTCAGCTTAATCAGACCGTTCTTCTCAAACATCACAAGGGATCGGCCGATATTGGAAGGATCGTTAGGAATCGCTATCGTTGCGCCATCCGGAAACTCTTCGATGGTTTTGTATTTCTTGGAATAAGCACCAAAAACGGCATTATAGATCGGTGTGACCGGAACCAGCTCCGACCCGTTATTCGCATTGTACTCTTCCATGTACGGCACATGCTGGAAGAAGTTCGCATCCACTTCTTTATGAGCGAGCGCATTGTTCGGCTGCACGTTATCGGACAGAATTTGAATATCCAGATTGATGCCTTCTTCCTTCAGCATCGGCTTCACCAGTTCCAGCACCTCAGTCATCGGGGGAATGAGTGTTGCAACTTTTAAGGTGACTTCTTCTTTTGCTTGAGGCGATGTGCTTTCTGCAGCTTCGTCTTTAGTTGCCTGCTGCCCGCAGCCCGCAAGCACCAGCAAGAGAGTCAGCATAAGCAGCGTGAATTTTTTATTCATTGTAGGTTTCCTCCAGGTAAAATAATCTTTATAAATACGTTCAAAAACATAATTAAACCTTTCTCTTATCCAGCAGTCTGGACGCTAGGCTACCGCCGTACTGAATCGACTGTACCAGAATGATCATAATGATGACCGTAAACGTCATAATCTCTTCCTCAAAACGCTGATACCCGTAGCGGATCGCAAAATCGCCGACGCCGCCCCCGCCTACAATCCCCATGACTGTGGAGTACGAAATAAAGCTGATTGTTGAGGTTGTCAGTCCGAGCGTCAGGCCGGATCTGGCCTCCACATACAGAAATTTGAATATCATCTGAATCGTGGATGCCCCCATGGAAGCGGCAGCCTCCATCACTTCCTTCGGCACCTCCAGCAGGGATTGCTCGACCAGCCTGGAGTAGTATGCCACCGCAACGACGGATAAAGGCACCGCTGCGGCCAGCGTCCCGAGGGATGTGCCAACGATCCACCTTGTGACGGGAATCATAATCACAACAAGCAGCAGAAACGGGAATGACCGGATGATGTTTACGAGAACATTCAGAATGGAGAACAATAGGCGATTCTCGTATTGTTGGCCTTTTCGGCACAGAAATAGCAGTGTTCCGACCGGAAGACCCAGTATTATAGCAGCAGCGATCGAAATGCCCACCATGATGAACGTCTCGCCAATCGCCCGCCATATCTCATGCTGATACTGGAAGACATGGGCAAAATAATCGTTCATATAATGAATAATATCATTCATGATACCCAAATCCCCTCGTTTCTCCCGCACCGTCCGTTGATGTTTCAGACATCGGAGCAGCCTCTCCATCTCCTGGGTGATTACGATACGTGCGGATCAAACGCCCATGATCGATCACAGACACATAGTCGCAAATTTCGTTCACCACATTCATTTCATGGGAAACGATCACGATGGTCACCCTCAGCGTCCGGTTAATATGTCTTAACACATCCAAGATATCCGCCGTTGTCTGCGGATCTAAAGATGAGGTCGGCTCATCGCACAACAAGACG
Organism: Paenibacillus solani; assembly: GCF_001277345.1. Lineage (GTDB taxonomy): Bacteria > Bacillota > Bacilli > Paenibacillales > Paenibacillaceae > Paenibacillus_AQ > Paenibacillus_AQ solani. The sequence continues at coordinate 522,245 of NZ_LIUT01000001.1, read as the reverse complement.
GTCGGCGAATTGGCCAAGGCTCTGCCAATGGCTACCCGCTGTTTCTGCCCGCCGCTCAGCTGAGCGGGATATGACTTTGCTTTATCCTCCAGCCCGACAAAACGCAGAACCTGCTGGACACGACTCGCCCGTTCGGCCTTCGGTACCTTTGCCAGTTCAAGCGGCATGGACACGTTGCCCCAAACCGTCCGGTTGCTAACCAGTTGGAACAGCTGAAAAATCATGCCGATCGATCTTCTTGCCTCCCGAAGCTCCCTGCCGCCAAGGGCGGTCAGCTCCTGGCCGTTCACAATGACTTTACCGGAATCGGGTTTCTCCAGCAGGTTCATCATGCGCAGCAGCGTCGATTTTCCGGCTCCGCTCGTGCCGATGATCCCGTGTATGCTGCCCTCCTTAATATCAAGAGAAACAGCGTCTATAGCCTGGTAACGGTCCGTGCCGCTGCCAAAGCATTTACTGACCTCTTGCAGCGAGATCATCATAATCCCCTCCTAGCACATGAAGAAAGCCCGCTTGGCTATACAGCCTGCGAGCATGTTATGCTGCAACAACTATTGAATCATACCACAAATTTAGACAAATTGTGACACGACTTCTTCGATGATATCGATTCTGCGGCTTACCCGCGGCACTCAGGACAAATAAAGCTGATGTCCATACATGCCTGTCAAGCGTTCAACTGCCTTATCCAAAAGACCTTCTTCAAAGCCCTCCAAACCTTCAATCGCTTGAATTTTATCCGCTGGCGACATCTCTTTCTGCAGATGCAAGCTCCAGTTTACAATCGCCTGTATGGCTTCCTCATGCTCGAACTGACTGTAATAAATATGCGCTTTATACAGATAACTGTCGGCATGATCGGGAACCAGCTTCAGCACCTCGTCAAATGCTGCCAATGCCGCATCTTCATCCTGATCCTTGTAATAAATCTGTCCCAGTCTGAAATAGGCACCCGGATGTCCCGGTGAAAGCTCCAGCACTTGCAATGTATCTTCCTTCGCGCGGGCATAATCCCCCATGGAATAATATATTCCGCTTCGCAGGCTGTACAGATTCCCCTGCACCGGGTTCAAGCTGAGCCCTTGGGCGCAGTCCGCCAATCCCCGCTCAAGCTGGCCGGTCTCCACAAAGCAAACGGCGCGGAATTCATAAAATCTCGGATTCGACGGTTGTGCCGAAATAGCCTGGGAATAGGCATCGATGGCAAGATCCCACATGCCCATCTCCTTATAGATATGACCGCTTGCTGCCAGATACGTCGGATGCTCTGAAAAAGACTCCTCCTGCCTGGCCGCCTCTTGCAGTTCGAGCAGCGCTTCCTCGTTACGTCCTTGCAGATAGAGCACATAACTCAGCTTGTTGCGGATTTCAGTCCCATCCTGAAGCGCAATAGCTTCCTTCAGAGCCTGCTCTGCAGAAGGAAGATCATTCATTTCCATGTAAATATCGGCACGCTGCACATAGTTAGGTGCGTCATCATCCTCAAGCTTAAGCAGCTTGTCATTGATCGCCAGAGCCTCCCCTTGACGACCCAGCCGATAGTAGCAGTCGGCCATCCAATAGCAGGCGAGCGGGGAGTCGGGCTGTCTTGCGTACAGTTTCGAGATCAGCTCATAGGCCGGTTCTTCCCTGCCATCCTCGCGATAAATCCGGGCCAAATCGAAATATGCCCGATAATCGTCGGGTGCTGCTTCTATCACCTGCTCCAAATCCGCTTTGGCAGCAGCTTTGCTGCCCGATCGGTTTAATACCTCCGCTCTCTTTAAGTAAAGGTCGTATGAATCCGGATACCGTTCAATGGCCTCCGACAGATAGCGCTCTGCCTGTCCCATGTCCCCAAGCTGTATATACAGGTCTGCCATAGGTTTTCGAAAAGAGTATACTTCCCGCACTTGCCGCTGAAACGTCTGAAAGGCACCATAGCTATAATTGGTGCTGCCCGCAAACATTGCATAACCGCTATCCGCTTCCGCCTCATACCGATCGACCAGCTGGATTCCCTCCTGCAGAACGCCTATGGCTTCCTGCACATGATCCATCAGATCCAGCGATACGGACAGCATATAGTAATACATGGGAATGGCACGCTCGGGCTTTTGGATGCTTAGACGAAAATAGTGCGCAGCTTCCTCCGGGTTACCGCTCTCATAATAAGTCATGCCCAGTTCATAGTAGGTCGAAATAACCGTGCTGTCATCCTCTCTTTTAATGCTTTCCTTCAGATCCCTTATCGCCTCGTCATACTGGTTCAAATCCTTATAGGCAATTCCCCGCGTATACCAATTCAGATAATTATCGGCATTCAAGCGAATCGCTTCATTTAAATCTTCAATTGCTTCAAGCTCCCGATTCAATTCACGCAAAATATGCGCTCGGCGCTCATAAGCGCGGTGGCTGCCGCTTGTATCAATCACCTGTCCCAAATAAGCTACAGCCTCTTCCGAATGACTGCTGTTGTGCAGCAGTTCCGCATAGAGCAGCTTATCATTGAAACGGATAATGGCTTCTTCACCTTTTCTCATATATTTAAGGGCTTGTTCAAAATCCCGCTTCTTCCGGTAATGGTTACCGATACGGAACCAGATCCACTTCATCAACTTCATGGTAGCTCATCCTTTATATGTAGATGTTATTCTATGACTTATGCACTTAGAGCACAGGACTCCTCCCTCTCATCTATATATTATACTTCCTCTACCTCCATTTGTACCCAAATGAAAGAGGAACCTAGCAGGCTCCTCTTTAGATGTATACTCTATTATATTGTATGATGATGGCAATCATGTCCACTCCAGCGCACAAAATCTAATACACCTTATGAATCACATCTTCGAAATCGGGATCTTCCATATCAATATCATCCAGCTCACCCCAGCGGCCCAGCTCTTTAAAAATATCAAGCGTCTTCATCTCGCGGCGGTTGACTTCTATTGTGACTGTATTGTCCAGAGAGCTTGTCACCCGGATGGGGACGGCAGGATTCCCTTGCCTCTGGAATTGCTCAGGGATTGCAAAAGGGCCGCGAAACGTCACGGTAATGACCGTAGGCAGTCCGATCGTATCACGCAAGGAATTTACCGTGCCATCATAGGAGAGCTCACCGTTATTGATAACCATCACCCGATTGCACAGCTGCTCGATATCATCCATATCATGGGTCGTCAGCAGAATGGTTTTGCCGAATTGTTCATTGATCAGCTTGAGAAAATGGCGGATATTCCGCTTGGCGTTCACGTCCAGCCCGATGGTCGGCTCATCCAGGAACAGCACGTCAGGATCATGCAGTATCGCGGCCGCAAGGTCAGCGCGCATGCGCTGCCCGAGCGACAGCTTGCGTACAGGCGTTTCCCAGAACGCCTGTAGATCGAGAAGCTCTGCAAACTGTCCGAGCCTCCGCTCCTTGTCCCCCACATCCACGCTGTACATTTTGGCCAAAATATCGTAGGAGTCCTTCACCGGCAGGTCCCACCAAAGCTGGCTGCGCTGACCGAACACCACGCCCAGGTTGTTCACGACGCTGCGCCGCTCCTTGTGCGGATTCATGCCTCTGATCGTTACGTGACCCGAGGTGGGATGGAGAATGCCAGTCAGCATTTTGATCGTGGTGGATTTGCCGGCCCCGTTCGGACCGATGTAACCAACGAATTCCCCCGGCTGCACTTGAAAGCTGATTCCCTTCACGGCTTCCTTCGTCCGGTATTCTCTCGTAAACAGGGTTCGCAGCCCGGAGAAGCGCCCCTCTTTCACAACTGGCGTTTTGAATTCCTTGCGTATGTTATGAACTTCAATCATTGATGCGTTCCTCCCTTTAGCTCCCTGTACTTTGATACTTCGTCAATCCAAAATGCCAGAACTTCAGACTTAGGCAGAGGCATAAAAGAGCAACTCCAGCCAACGCAGGCAGCACCCAGACTCCAAGCTCGCCCCGCAGTATGTATAACGACGGAATATAATTGACCAAACCGACCGGAACCACGATCAAGAGAATCGACGACATCCATTTGGGATAAAGGGTAAGCGGATATTGGGCTGCCGTCCGGGCCGCATCTTCTGTCAGATTCTGAAGCTCGGTGATCCGAGTCGTCCAGAAACCGAAGGTTGCGGTCGCGAGACCAATCGAGAATAGGATGACGGCGCCCGTGACAATAATGTACAGCGATTGCGGCACCGCGCTCCAGCCCACTTGACCTGCCGCCATCATGCCATGCAGCGACCACCAGAGCAGAAAGCCGCCCTGCAGCACTTCACCCAGCATGATCCGGAATTTCTGCGGCATGAGCGCCAGCAGTACCGGCATGGGACGGGTCAGCAGCTGATCAAGCTCACCGTTAACCAGGTAGTGTTCAAGATGGTGCACTTCATCCGCAAACGTCCGATAAAGCGTCTTCGACAGCGTCATAACCGCAAATAAATACCCGATTTCATGCATGGACCAGCCCTGAATGGCTCCGAACTTGAAGAGGACAATGGCGACCATGAGAAACTCGGAAATTTGGATTAACGCGGCAAGAAATGATGCCAGGATGAAGTTGAATTTGTATTGCATGCGGCTTTTGATGCTCGTTCGAATGAGCAGAGCATACAGAGATAGCCAGGATCTTGTTGTCATCCTCCTTGCACCTCCACTTTCCGCCTCAGGAAGCCGGTAGCCAGCAGACAAGTCAGCGTCAGCAGAACGCACCATAAGAGTGTTCCCCACAGATAGGAGACATCATCGAAGCCCAAATAGATCCGGGTCGGCACATAGAGCAGATACGGATAGGGCGACCACCAGGCAATCGTCTGGAGCCAGCCCGGCAGCCATTCAATGGGAATGAAGAAACCTGCTAAGAGATTGATCATTGCGTGGTTGCCCCAATACAACCAGGACGATTCCGTTGTCCATAATGCGGATGCGCCGATGAGATAGTTGATGCAGATCGATAAATAGGCAGCACCTGCGAGCGCAATGGCAACGTAGAGGAAGGTGACTGCTTTTCCGGGCAGCTGCAGCGAGAAAGCGAAGTAATACACCAGGTAGATCGGGATTGATTTGTAAACGAATTGATAGGCGATTTGTCCCCATTCCTTGGCCATCAGATGACTGAACAAATGAACGGGACGCATTAAATCCAGAGAAATATGGCCGGTTCGCACGGCTTGGGGAATGCCGAGGCCATTCGTCACGAAACTGGAAACCCAGAGTGCGGCTTGCGTAAAGGCGATATAACCGACCATTCCCTGCGTTCCATAATCTCCGAGCGCGTAGTCTGCACCGAGACCAAGCCAGATACAGGCATACATGAAGCCGAACATCGCGCTGGCGATATTATGCACCATGTGGGCGCCACGGTACTGCAAATTGCGGGCATAGGCTTTGGAAGCCAATGTGAAATAAAGCATGAAGCACCTCCGATAAGCATTTTAGATGGCGGTCCCATCCACTTCAGACAAGGCGAAAATGAGAGAAGGACAATAGCATACCAGAACGTTCCATTTCAGGCAAGGATTTTTTGTAAGCGAAATCAGTGACAAGATCCGGCAGGCAAAAAAGAAGCCTTCTCCTCCCAAGGCGATTGAGAACAACCATCTTGAGTATGCAAAGACTTCACTGTTATGAAACATATTGAACGGGCGGAGCATCCTCTTACCAAGCTTAGGAGGCTCATGCTTTGAAAACTATATATCTCGTATCTGAGAGCTTGGAGAAATGAGTTCAAACTTGTCAAATCACGTCCCTGTGTTTCATCGGCCCCTGAATCTCGCCGAAATAGTCTACCAGGAATGACTGGAACTCCTTTGCTGCCTTGGACAAATAGCGCCGCTCCAGCCAGGCTATAGTGAAGGTGCGGTAGCAGGAAGGCTTCTCAATGCGCACCATGGCGTAGGGCGGCTTTTCGTCCCCTCTGCAGCCAGGTACAAAGGCAGCTCCAAGTCCGGCGGATACGAGACTAACTATAGCTGCCGGTTCATCCACTTCACAGACGACATCACGGCTGATCCCCGCCAACCGGCAGAACTCCTCGTTCATTTTTCGAAACGGGTGACCTGCTTTGTATTCGATGAATGCTTCTCCTGCAACCTCCTGAAGGGAAATGCTGGTCCGTCCAGCCAATCGATGATCGTAAGGCACCGCCAGGAACACCTCCGCATGGAGAACCGGGATCTCCTGAATGTTGTCTTCTTCCAATGCCGCTGCAGTAAAGCACAAATCGACTTCTCCGTTTCCCAGCATCTGCACCATCTCCATGGTGGAGTCAGGCGGGATTTGAATAATGCGAAAATTCACGTCAGGATATCGCTCGCGAAAAGCGCCCAGGGCTTTGGATAGCCGGGGTAAAGCCGTTGTAGCTATGCGGATGCTCCCCCGCTCCATGCCTGCCAAATCGGACACCTCTCTCTTCCCTTCTTCAATGGCAGCTAAAGCCGTATCCACGCTTTTCAAAAAAGCCCTTCCGAATGAATTAAGCTTGATTTGCCGATTCTGCCGATCAAACAGTTGTACTCCCAAATCCTCCTCCAACCGGGCAATCGTCTTGCTAAGCGCAGGCTGAGCAATGCGGAGTTCCTTGGCGGCTTTTGTCATGTGTTCCATTCGGGCCACCGTCTGAAAATATTGCAGCTGCAGCAGTTCCACGGAATCTTCCTCCTTAATTGATAACCTATAGTATATGAATGCATGTCATAATATATATTTTCACTTATTAACTATCGATTGTAGAATGAATCGTAACCAAAGGGAAGGGGGAAATAACATGAACGAACATCAGCAACAACCACCATCGGCTGAAAAGCTAATACGTATTCTCGCTTTTACGATGATTCTCTCGTCGATGAGCGCAACGATGTTTAATATCGTGCTTCCGGAAATAAGCAAGCAGTTCCAGCTATCCATTTCCCAGGTCAGCTGGGTATCTTCAATCTATATGCTGATATATGCCATAGGTTCTGTCATATACGGGAAATTAGCGGATACCTATAAACTCAAAAATCTGCTCACTTTCGGTTTGCTCCTCTTCTTTGTCGGTTCCATTGCAGGGTTATCAGCACAAGCCTACTGGATGGTCCTGCTGGGCCGGATACTTCAGGCTGCAGGGGCAGCCGTTATTCCTGCAACCGCCATGATCATTCCCGTCCGTTACTTCCCTGCAGAGAACCGGGGCCGTGCGCTCGGTATAACCGCTACCGGCCTCGCGATCGGAAACGCAATTGGACCGGTGGTCTCGGCTTTGATCGTCAGCGTGTTCCACTGGAGATGGCTCTTCTGCATTCCGCTGTTGATTCTCGTCACCTTGCCCCTATATCGTAAATATTTAGGCAATGAACAAGGCCAAGGCGGACGAATCGATTGGCTCGGAGGCGGCCTTCTGGCAGGGACGGTTGCGCTTCTGCTCCTTGCGGTGACACAGGGAGGCTGGATATATGGCTTAAGCAGCTTGATCTTGTTCTTATTATTCCTCCTGCGCATTCGATCGGCTAAAGCCCCTTTTGTTCAGCCCCGTTTATTCCGCAACACCAGCTATACCGTCGGTCTTGTTCTCGGCATGTTCATTATGAGCGTCGGCTACGCACTGCCTTTTCTTACCCCACAGCTGCTGGCAGATCTCAACGGTCTGGCTCCGGGATGGATCGGATTTGTAATGGTACCGGGAGCCGTCGTCACGGCTATGCTGGGAGGAAGAGGTGGTAAACTCGCAGATACCAGGGGAACCCGCTATTTATTCTATGCGGCATCCACCCTGCTGCTGCTGTGCTTTGCCCTGTTGTCTACCTTCGCTGGCGTTTCGCCGCTTCTAATTGCACTGTTTCTAATCTTCGGCAATGTGGGCCAAATGTTTATGCAAATTTCGCTCTCCAAAACGATATCCTTGTCGCTGCCCAAGGAGCAGACCGGCGTCGGCATGGGACTATTCTCCCTGCTTAACTTTCTGTCCGGCGCAATCGCCACTGGGGTATACGGCAAAGCCGTCGATCTTGGCGCTGAAAGTTCCTGGAATCCACTGAACCCATTCCAGGGCGCCTCCACTTACAGCAACATCTATATCATCCTGGTTGCTCTGCAAGCTGGAGTTCTTCTATTGTTCATGCTGCAATTTGGCAAAGCGAAGCAGCGTAAGCTGCTGGTTCAAAACAACGGGCTCTAAATGAGGCTAGGACAAGAATTGTGTAAAGGCTGAGTTTGCCCGCATATTACTTGGCATGATATGAAGCCCGGCTAAAGGGACACTGCAACTATATTTTACAAGCTCAAAAGAAAACCACCGGAGCTACAACAATCGGCTTTTCAAGCCTCTCCGGTGGTTCTGCTATTCCGTTTTAATACTTAGTCCAATAAACAAAATGTGCAAATATCACAGTTTATGCCGGGTAATCTCTATGCGGCAACCTTAGAACATCATAGTAGTACTGGGCGTTAAAAATACGCATCTTTTTCTTGCCATGGATCCGAATATTACATCGCTGCCCGCTTTAACTGACTGTAATACAAGTCGCTGTAAAAGCCTCCCTGCTTCAGCAGCTCATCATGGGAACCCTGCTCCAGCAGACGCCCATCCTTCAGTACCAGAATACGGTCCGCCGAGCGGATCGTGTTGAGACGGTGGGCAATGACGAAGCTCGTCCGCCCTTTCATCAACCGCTGCAACCCTTCCTGGATTTTAATTTCCGTTACGGTGTCGATGCTGCTTGTCGCTTCATCCAGCACCAGCATCGAAGGGTTAGCCAGAATCGCCCTCGCGATCGCAAGCAGCTGCTTCTGGCCTTGGCTGATGCCGCTGCCGTCAGGCTTGAGCAGCTTGTCATAACCGTCCTTCATCCGCACGATAAAGGAGTGAGCATTGGCCAGCTTCGCAGCCTCCTCCACTTCTTCATCGGTGGCGTCCAGCCGACCGAAACGAATATTCTCCCGGATTGTGCCTTGGAACAGGAACGAATCCTGCAGCACAAAAGCCATCTGCGAGCGCAAGCTCTCCCTGCGGATCGAAGAGATATCCCTTCCATCCAGGGTAATGCTCCCACTATCCGGATCGTAAAACCGGGAGAGAAGCTGGATTAAGGTGGTCTTTCCTGCACCGGTCGGACCAACCAGGGCAATCATCTCACCAGGCTTCGCTTCAAAACTGATTCCTTCCAGAGTATCTCCGTCTTTCTCATAAGAAAACGAGACATTGTCGAACTTCACCGCACCCTCTACGCTTTTTAGCGAGACAGCAGCGCCTTCATCCTTCGCCTCCACCTCTTCGTCCAGCACCTCGAATACTCGTTCCGCGCCCGCTATAGCAGACAGCAGCGTATTCCATTGATTCGCCAGATCGTTCAGTGGCCTCGTAAACTGTCGCGCGTAACTCTCGAATATAATGATGACGCCAATCGTAATATGGCCCTTAATCGCCATAATGCCGCCAATGCCCGCTACGATGGCAAAGCTTAAATTGTTGAGCCCATTCATAAGTTTGGGGATAAAGCCCGAAATGCTCTGCGCCCAAAAGCCCGATAAACGAATCCGTTGATTTCGCTCATCAAATTCGCGTACAACGCGTTCTTCCTGGGAAAAAGCCTTAATAATCCGCTGCCCCGACAGCGTCTCTTCAATATAACCATTCAGATCCCCGAGGTTGCTCTGACGTTCTTTGAACAAGGGGCCTGTTCGCCGGGTAATCCAGCGCATGCCCATCATCATGAGCGGCACAACCAGGAATGTCAGCAGCGTCAGGAGCGGACTAAGCCATAACATAACGGTTAATGTGCCGATCAAGGTCAGTACGCTCGAGAAAATTTGGATCGCCGAGCTGTTCAGCGTTGAACTTACGTTCTCGATATCATTTGTCAGACGGCTCATAATCTCGCCCTGTTGACGCTTTCCGTAAAACGGAATCGGCAGCCGATGCAGATGTGTAAACAGATCCATCCTCATCCGGTACACCGTCTCTTGAGCGATGCCGATCATCCAGACGTTATGCAGCCAGGTGGTTAAAGCCTGTAGGACATAGACGGCGGCCAACCCAACGAGAAAATACAACCAGGCCGAGTCGATGGAGCTGCCCGGTTTACGCACATCATCCAGAAATTTGTCCACCCCGACGCCAAGAAGATAGGGACCAAGCAGTGCCAATCCCGAGCTGATCATTACCATCAGCAGCACCAGTGCCAGCTTCCCTTTTCGTCGGGCAAGATAAGCCCATATCCTGGAGAGGGTCCCCGACCAGTTTTTGGCCTTGGCTTTCGGCTTGCCGCCACGGCTGCCTACATCCTTGTTTTTATCAAGATCAAGCTTCGGTTTTGGGTGACGAAACGGTTCAGTGAATGCCTTGAGCATGCTGCTGCACCTCCTCTCCGTATTGGGATTCATAGATGCGTCGGTACAGAGAGGAATGCTCCATCAACGTGTCATGGTTCCCCTTTCCAATCAATCGTCCATCATCCAACAGCAGGATCAAATCGGCTGAAGTCGTCGAACTGATCTTCTGCGTGATCAGAAATGTTGTGCAGGACAAATCCTTCAAGGCATCCAGCAGTGCACCTTCCGTTCGCACATCAAGCGCGCTGGTGCTGTCGTCCAGAATCAGTATGGCAGGCTTTCGCACAAGCGCACGTGCAATCGACAGACGCTGCTTCTGACCACCGGACAAGTTGACTCCGCGCTGGCCCAGCATTGTCTCATAGCCATTAGGCAGATGCTCTATCGTCTCATGAATCTGGGCTCGCCGCGCCGCTTCCTGAATTTCTTTCATAGAAGCATCCTCGCGTCCCCAAGCAATGTTCTCCCGAACCGTACCCGAGAAGAGCAACACTTCCTGCGGCACATAACCGATGCTGCTGCGCAGATTCACCTCATCGATCGACCCGGCATCCATTCCGTCAATACATACTGTGCCTCCCTCTTCCTCGTAAAGCCGTGGAATCAGCTGTACTAACGAAGATTTGCCGGAACCTGTTGCGCCCATGATTGCGATCCGCTCTCCGGGCTTTGCCTCAAAGGAAATATCCTTCAGCACATCGATATCGCTGCCAGGATAGCTAAAGCTCACTTGTGCAAATTTTACGCCGCCTTGAATTTCAATCTTGTTCTTCTTGGCTTTGCGAGCGCTGGGCACATCCTCCTCCGTCTTAAGCACTTCCTGCGTCCGCTGAGCCGAGGCCCGCCCGCGTGAGAACGCAACGACAACCCAGGACAGGGCTGACATGGCACCGATACAGCGGAGGGAATAGTTTACTACTGCCACTACCTCGCCCACGCTGGCACTGCCGGCTGCAATGTCCTTGCGACCAAACCACAATACTGCCATGATCCCGGCATTCATAATGAGAAGAACAAAAGGCATCGTCGTCTCCGTTAATCGCAAGGTTGAGACGGTGGTGCTCATCAGCTTGCCGGAGGTACGCCCGAAGCGTTCAATTTCATGACCCATACGTACGAATACGCGTATCAATCGGATCCCTGTCAAATTCTCTTGAATGACACCGTTCACCGCGTCCAGCCGCCGCTGTACATTGCGGAATGCATCCGCCGCCCGCTTCATCATCCAAGCGATAAAGATAAACAAGAGAGGCACGGTTAAGACAAGCAGCAAGCCTAGCTTCACATTCACAACCAATGCCATGATAATGCTTCCTAACACAACTAACGGAACGCGCGTCATAAATCGCAAGCCCATAAACACCGTATCCTGAATCTGAGTGACGTCACCCGTAAGCCTGGTTATCAACGATGAGGTAGCAAACCGGTTAAATACCGAATACGAGAAGGACTGCACCTTTTCATACAATTGATCACGCAGATCATAGCCTAGTCCCTGACTCGTATGCGCCGCAAAAAAGGAGCTGGATATTCCAGCTATAAAGGCAATGATAGCGCTTCCGGTTAAAACGGCACCCCATGTCCATACAACGGTCAAATCCTGTTTCTGAATGCCTTCGTCAATAATTTTGGAGATGAGCAGCGGCTGTATGAGCTCAACCGTGAGCTCGATCAGCATCATCGTCAGCGCGGCAAAGGCTGCTACGCGGTACTTTTTCAAAATCGAGAAAACCATTCCCATATGCATTCCTCCGAAGCTGAAGACCTTTATCATGTATTAACATCCATTACCCGATGGTCTTCATGTAGTAGCAATATTACTTCATTTAAGAGCTGGATATGTCTATTATAATATATTTTCTCCTAGAACTTACCGGCAGATTAAAATTATCAAGAGAATCCTATTATAATTCTATTCATAAGTACTGATATGTAGGAGTCGAAGAACAACAATATGAAAAAAGAGCCCTATTCTTCAGGATGCTCTCCTTGAATAGGACTCTTTTGCTAAAGCTTGCTCTATTCTACCGATTTCAATGCTTCAATCATATCGATTCGCTTCAGCTTTACATGCATGGAGTACATGACAATGGCCGAGAACAACAACGTCAACAGCGCCGCATAACCATAACTGATTCCATGGATAACGGGACTGAACATCATCGCATCCACTTCGGCAGTCAGAAGCACGAACCTATGCAAGAACACGCCTCCCACACAGCCTCCTATTATTCCGAATACCGTCAGAATCATATTTTCGCGATAAATATACATCGTTACTTCCTTATCATAGAAGCCGAGCACCTTGATTGTTGACAGCTCCCGTATCCGTTCGGATACGTTAATATTCGTCAGATTATACAATACGACAAACGCGAGGGCCGCCGCAGAGACAATCAGGACAACCACCACCAAATTCATGCTATCCATCGCATCACTGAACGCATCGCTTACACCACTCGTGAAACTAACCATCGCCACCCGTTTGCTGGCGGTTAGCGATTCTCCAAGCTGGTCTTCCCATCCCGGATCAATCATGTCATACCTGAGCAACTGACTGTTCACTTTCGGTTTTGCATCAAAAATCTCTTCGTAATACTTCGGCGTCATATACACGTAATGCAGGGTATAGTTCTCCGATATCCCGGCAACACGTATTTCAAAGGGATCATTGTCGCTGTTCTGGATGGTGAACGTGCTGCCGACCTTGAGACCAAACAGCTTAGCTAACTTCTCCGTAATGATGGCGCCGTCATCTGTCAATGGGAGCTGCTGCTCCTTATTCTGTGATTCCAGTACAATAAACGAATTAATCTTCTCCGGCGTATTCGGTACGAACAGACTCACATCTTGAGTGTTCACCCCGGGGGCTGCCGCCGTCATGGCCTCCTGGGTAGCATCCAATGTATCCATAATTTCCGGCGTATCCGATATAAGCTTGTTATATTCCTCCAGCACGCCGCTGTCACCGTTATCTTCTTGGAATACAACCATAGCTTGATATTGCATGATCTTGCCGTATTGCATCGGTACCATATTCCCGATAGAATCCTTGAGGCCAAACCCAGTCAGAATTAGCGCCGTACAACCGGCAACGCCGCAGACCGTCATAAACATTCGCTGTTTATATCGGAATAGATTACGCGCGGTTACCTTACCGATAAAACCGAGCCGATTCCAAACCCAGGGCAATCGTTCCAGCCATATCCGGGATCCGTTCTTGGGCGCCCTTGGGCGCATGAGCACCGAAGCATTGCTACGGAGTTCCACGCGTGCGGCCACATAAGCTGTCATGGTCGTACAGAGCACAGCCACCACAACAGAAATGATGCTGTAGCTGAGATAAAAACGGGTTCTCACATCTGGCAGATTATATAGAGCACCATAAGCGTTATAGATAATGGAAGGAAACAATGTGAAGCCGACGGCTAGGCCAGCCGCTGCTGCGGCCACACTGGCCAGTGTCGAATAGACCAGGAATTTTGTCATCACATCCCGGTTGCTGTATCCGAGTGCTTTCAGGGTTCCGATCTGCAGCCGCTGTTCCTCAACCATACGGGTCATCGTTGTCAGGCTGACGAGGGCCGCAATCAAGAAAAAGAATACGGGGAAAGCCGTCGCAATGGAAGCTAAGCGGTCCGCATTATCGCTGTACTCGGTATATCCCGGATTGACGCTGCGGTCCATGACATAGACTTTGGGCAGCTCAAGCTGATCCAGCTCCTTCTGCCCCTTCGCCAGTTCCTTCTCGCCATCGGCGATTTCCTGCTCAGCCTTTACTTTTTCTTCATTAAATTTATTCAGGCCTTCCTGGTATTCCTTCTGCCCGCGGCTTAGTTCCGCCTTCGCATCCGCAAGCTTGGCTTCCCCTGCTTGTCTGGCTGCAGCCAGCTCCTCTGTCCCTTGCTTCCATGAAGCCTCACCCTGAACGAGCTGCCGCTCGGCTTGCTGAAGCTTGGCTTGCCCTTGATTTAGCTCGGCCCTGCTTGCATCCAGCTTCTGCTGCGCCTTGTCCAGCTGCAGTGACGCTTCGTTTAAACCACTCTGGAACGCAGAAGCTGCCTTTTGCAAAGCACCGCCATCCAGCTCGCCATCCATGAAACCTGCTGTGGCTGCTCCCAGTTTGGGGTCGGCTGCTTGAGCTGCTGCGAGCAGCCCTTGTCTCTGCTCTTCAGGTATATCCTTCGGATCTAATCCGGAGATTTGCTGCAACTTCTTCGCTAATTCCTGTCCTTGGGACAACTTCGGCGCTAGCTCCGACTTCTGTTGATCCAGCTGACTTTGACCCGTTTTAAGCTGGGACAAACCATTTTCCAACTGCTGCCGGTTCCGTTTCAGCTCCGCTCTGCCCTCGTCCAGTTTTTTTGCCGCCTCATCCAGCTTGGCTTGCCCCTGAGCGAGCTCAGCTTGCAGCTTGTTCACACCATCGCGGTATTCTTGCTCGCCTTCACTTAGCTTGACCTTCGCGTCCTTCAGTTCCTGCTCCGCATCGGCCAGTTGACTTTTGGCATTCTCGATCTTGTCCTTGGCCTCATCCAGCTTCTTCTGTCCTTCAGCACGGATCTCGGCTAGCCGTTCCTGCGGCATATCCGCAAGCTTCTGTTCAACAGCTTCCTTATGCCTGCTGATCTTCTCGTCATATTCAGGTGTATAAGGAGCTATTCCTGCCGTATCTTCGAAGGTCAAATAAACTTCCGTAAATACAGGCAGTTTAAAGTCATCCTGCGGAATGACTGCGAACACATCCGCCGTCCCTTTTCCGATACTGCTTGTCCCCCGGCTCATGCTGCTGATATACAGTGGGCTCTTCGCCTTTCCCACGACTTTATACGTCAGGTTATCAAAAGTCTCGTGCAGATCCACTTCCTGATTGGGATGGGTAAAGGTAATTTCATCCCCCAATTTAAATTCATTTCCGCGGTCTCCCGCATCGATGACAATCTCGTTTGCAGCTTCCGGCATTCGTCCCTCTGTAAGTACATATTGATTCAGTTTATTTCCTGGGTCATAGGAGAGGACTTTCGCGATCTTTCCGCTGTCACCGAGTGATACATTTGCGCTGTAACCAGGCTGGATAACATCTACCCCTGCTATCTGTTTCAGTTCATCAATATCGCTTTGCTCGAGACCTAAGGTAGATTGCACCTTGAGATCCATCAGGTTTAAATCATGGTAATAGTGATCTGCCGTATCCAACATATCCGGTCCAGTGGCCTTGATGCCGGCGAAAAAACCGACACCGAGCATAATAATGGCAAAAATGGACAGAAACCGAGCTTTCGTCCGTGATATTTCCCGGAAAATATCAGTCCATAACGCTCTTTTCTTCATTATACATATCTCCCTACCACTCGATGTCGTCTATAGAAACGGGATTCGGATTTACCACTATTTTCCGAACCTTGGCATTGTTGATCTCGATAACACGATCTGCCATCGGCGCCAAGGCAGAATTATGCGTAATGACAATCACCGTTGTTCCGGTATGTCGGCAGGTGTCTTGCAGCAGCTTAAGCACCTGTTTCCCCGTAAGGTAATCGAGTGCGCCCGTGGGTTCATCGCACAGCAGCAGCTTCGGCTGCTTGGCGAGAGCTCTGGCAATGGCAACCCGCTGCTGTTCTCCGCCGGATAACTGCGCCGGGAAATTGTCCAGACGATTGCCCAGCCCGACATCCCGCAGTACTTGTTCCGCGTCCAATGCGCGGGGGGAAATCTGCGCAGCAAGTTCCACATTTTCTTTTGTCGTCAGATTGGGGACCAAGTTATAAAATTGAAACACAAACCCGACGTCATTGCGTCGGTAGCCAGTCAATTCCTTGCTGTTAAACTTGGCAATATCCGTCCCATCCACCAGTACTTGTCCCTCATCTGCCGTATCCATGCCGCCCAATATATTCAGCACCGTGGATTTACCGGCACCGCTAGGACCCACAATGATTGCGAACTCGCCTTTTTCGATCTCCAGGTTGATTCCATCATTGGCTACAATCGTGGTCTCTCCCATACGATAGCGTTTGTATTCGTCCTTCATGCTCACAAAAGCCATTTCACTCCACTCCCTACTGCTGGTTGTAATATTGGCTAGAATCGTTATGTAAAATTATGTATCTCTAAAAATGCGGCGTCTCGGTCTCAAGTTGCTGGGATATTCACCGAAAAAGGAACCGTCTATCGGCTATTTTGATCACTTTGCTATGTCTCGCAACTGTATAACCCCCGTTGTTAGACTCCTTGTTACCAATCAATTAAGCAATGAAAATGCCTTTCAACCAGTGTAGCACAAACAAATCATTGAAAGAAAAGACAACTCCCTCAGTGAAGGCTATGTCACAGAATGTTCCAAATTCGAAAGCAGCCCAGGCTGATTCCCAAATTGAAAGCTCTGCTAGGCATTACTTAGCACTGCTCCCTACACACTCAAAGACCTCTACAGATTCTATCCGTCAGTTCTGGCAATGATCTATCGTTAAAGATGTCTGTCATAGAAAGAGACTGCTCATCCTTTATTCAACCTCAGAAATTTAAGGAATAAAACTTACGGGTGAGAATCTAATCCCAAAATAAGTGAGGTTGACGCCCAATACACATCGTTTATGATTGGCTTCTAAATAAATATTTTTAAATCACCGATGGTTCGTTGAAACTTTATTCTCGTCGGATGCGTCTTATTGTTGAGGAAAATAATAACAAAGAAAATTTTAGGAGGTTGAGTGTGTGAAAAGATTATGGACTGCCCTGCTAGCAGCTATACTGTTAATTCCTATGATGTTCCAAACACAGGCGCATGCGGCAGTGAACATTAGCGTCTTGATTGATGGTGTCAGGCTGAATACGCCTCAAGCACCGGTTATGATTCAAGGACGCGTCATGCTTCCGATGAGATCCATCTTCGAAGCCCTGGACGCATCGGTTAAATGGAATCAAAAAACGCAAACCGTCACAGCGGTCAAGGATGGCACAACCGTCATTCTGAAGATCAACTCCAAGACGGCTACCATCAACAACCAAACGGTAAAGCTGGACGTTCCAGCAAAAAACTTAAAGGGCAACACTATGGTTCCGGTTCGCTTCGTCAGCGAAGCTCTGGGGCAAAAAATCGGTTGGAATTCCAAATCGAAAACGGTAACCATCACAACGACGAACTCTACAGGCGGAAATGGAAATAATAATACCGGGATCACACCAGTCAATTATGTGACTCTTCGGGATATCGGCAATGCCGGGGATGGACGTGACCTGCAAGTCAGCTTCTCCAAGTCATCCACCGAATCTTCGATCTCCCATTACCGCGTCATGATTGTAAAGCAATCCAAGAGCTTGACCCAGGCCGAGGCACAGCGCTTGTCATCTGCTTTTTATACATCGGTATATCCAGCCGGATCGGATCTGTCTCAGACTCTCACATCGGATTCAAGGGATGTAGATGGCGACCTGATCCGTAACAATCAGGCTTATAAAGCTTATGTACTCGCAGTAAGTAAGTCAGGAGGTACCTATGCCCTTTCCTCCGCTTCGCCTTCGTTAACACTGACTAACACCAACTCGGTGAATGGGGCAACCAATGTCAAGGCAAACGATGTGAGCGACTACGGCGACGGCCGTGATCTGCAGGTCAGCTTCACACGTGCACAGAACGAGAGCAATGTACTCAACTATCGCGTATTCGCGGTAAAAACGAAGGATGCAGGTAGTTTTAATCTGTCAGCGGCCAGATCAGTTCCAACCCAAAACTATACAACCGTATCTAAAACCAGCACTTCTAATACGACACTGTCCACTAATTTGAGTTCTTCTGCCCGCGATACATCAGGCGAGCTCATCCGCAACGGAGTCGCTTATACTCTGTTTGTTCAGTCGGTCAGCAATAGCGAGAACGCGATAGCAAGCAATCTGTCATCGGGTTCGTCTTCCATTACGCTAAACACGGGATCCGCAACAGCACCAACCGTAACGCAGGTGACGGATATCAGCGATTATGGTGACGGTCGTGATCTTCGCATAAGCTTCAACAAGGTATCCGATGAATCCAATATTGATTCGTATCGTGTCCTTGTTGTGAAGGACAGCAACTACAGTAGTTTCTCTTTAAGCAAAGCCATTAGCGTCTCCAGTTACAACTCTACCTATGTCGCCAAAACGGGCAATAATATCAACAACTTGACGCTCGCCTCGGGTGCCAAGGATGTGGATGGAGATACGATTCGCAACGGCGTATATTATCGTGTATTCGTCATGGCTGTAAACAAGAATAACTACAATAATAATGTGCTGTCCGCTCCATCAAGCTCTATCCTGTTGAGCTCTAACTCCAATGTGGGTGCGGTTACCAATCTGACAGTCACTGACGTGAACAACTATAATGACGGACGTGACCTGCAGGTATCATTCAACCAGCCGTCCGACCGTTCCAACATCAGCCATTACCGTGTGTTTGTTGTGAAGTCCTCGAATGCTTACTATTTCGATCTGTCCAGAGCCAGCAATTTGGGAAGCTCCCACTATACACAATTTGATAAAACGAGCAATAACACCATAACTCGAACATTAAATTCCGGCAACTTAGATGTAGACGGTGTAAGGATTACTAACAACGTCGATTATCATGTATTTGTTATGACTGTCGCATACTCCGGAGAGAAAGTTTTGACTTCCTATGGTACACAAATTAAGCTTAGTGGTACTCAGATCGTGCAGCCTATTTCAGGATTAAACGTCCATGACATCTCTGATAAAGGCAATGGTAGTGATCTTAATGTAACGTTTAATCGAACTACAGATGACTACTACATCGATCACTACCGAGTTTTTGTTGTAAAGGCCAAGAACACCTTATCATCGTCTCAAGCGAACAATATTAATACACCTCACACAAGAGTAAACAAAGCAGGAAGCGTGCTATCTCAGACATTTGACAATAACGCCAAAGATACGGATGGGGATCTAATTAAAAATGATGTAGACTACAAAGTATATGTCCTGTCCGTTGGTAATAGCTACTCCAACTTCACCAATGCGCTTTCTGGACCTTCAAGCCTGTTTAAATTGCAAGGGACGGCTCCAGTTAACCAAGCAACTGATGTTGTGGGTAGAGACAACGGGCTCAATTCTGGTGATGGACGTGATATGACGGTCTCTTTCAAAAAACCAAAAGACCAAAAAAATATTCAAGAGTATCGAATCTTTGTAGTGAAGTCAGGGAAAGCAAACAGTTTTACTCCTTCAATCGCGACTGGCATCACGGATGAAAGAAGATATACTGTCGTAGGAACAAATAAAGAAGATTACAGCAGCAGTCTCACTGATTCTAGGAAAGATACAGACGGTGATATCATTAAAAATCTGGAACCATATAAAGTTTTTGTTCTCTCTGTGAGTACACAGAGCCCAAATAATAACGCTTTGTCTGCTCCTTCTGCTGATTTCGAGCTTACGGGTGTACCAGTGTCACCACCAACGAGTATATCTGCAGCAGTAACTGATACAACGGGTGAAGTTAGTGATGTTGAGATCAAATTCACAACTTCACCTAACGCAGCAAGCGTTAAAGAATATCGTGTATTTATCGTTCCGGAAAAGAGTGCTTTTGGAGAGGTCGAGGCAGAAGCAGCCAAAAGTTATATAACTCAAAAACCTCAGCCTGGTGAAATAAAACTCAACCTGTCAAGTAATACCAAAGATCATATTGGCAATGCTCTTATTGTAGGTAACGCATATAAAGCTTATGTGCTCGCTGTTGCCGATAACATTAACACAAGGGAAAACAAATTGTACCCGACAGGGAGCGAGCTCTTTGTTATACCTGGAGTTGGGTCTAATGAAGCAACTGGAGTAGAAGTAACCCCCATTAAAGCAGACGATAGAAGTATTTCGCTTAAATTCAATAAAGCTTCAAATGAGAAGAATATTACATCATACTGGGTATTATTCGTGCCAAACAGTAATGCTAAAACCTTTAATATAAGTGATGCATCTAAGGCAATTGTTGATGAAGAACAGAAAATTCAACTTCAAAAAACAAGCAACAAAAGAGCTCAATCTAATACAAATACGTTGACTCAAGAAATACGAATTCCAACAAACGATGCTTTCAATAAACCTTTAGTAGATGGGGAATACGCCGTTTTCATCTTATCTATTAATGAGAAGGACGGAAATAATCCGGTTCTTGCATTATCAGGTCCATCCAAATCTCCAATAACTATAAAAGTTAGTAAAGAAGAAACGAAAGATCAAAATTAGAGTCCTTTTTAAGAGTTGCCTGGTTTATATACCAGGCAACTCTTATTTCAATTTAGCTGTGTAAGTAAATTCCTAACTTTTCTACCCATTAACTAAAATCCACATGATTTTAAGTTAAATAATCCGGGTACTGCCTAATGGAAAATTATGATAATTTATATTAGAAAACGCTTTCAATCTTGATTCCAAATTCACTAACAAAGGAGATGCTAATGATAAATTTGAAAAAGAGATCCTTCTGTTCCTTGACCCTGATTGCCGCTCTATTTATTACTCTGCTACCCTCCTACGCATCAGCATACAAGAAGGAGCCTGCGCTTCCTCAATCTAACGGTCTCCAAGCCTATGTCCAGGATATGCAGCCTGGCTGGAATCTTGGCAATTCGCTGGATTCGGTAGGAGCGGATGAAACAGCATGGGGAAATCCGTGCATTACCAAAGCCCTGATCGATCAGATTGCTGCTCAAGGCTACAAGAGCATTCGGATTCCGGTAACGTGGAATGAACATATCGGCAGTGCGCCGAATTATACCATTAATTCTGCTTACATGGATCGGGTCCAAGAGGTTGTTGATTGGGCACTTGATGCCGATCTGTATGTCATGATCAATGTTCATCACGATTCTTGGTTATGGATTAGCCATATGGAGAATAACCGTAATGATGTCACGGCCAAGTACAATGCCATCTGGACTCAGATTGCCAATCGCTTCAAGCATCATTCCAACAAACTGATGTTTGAAAGCGTCAATGAACCTCGCTTCACGGATGGGGGCACAACCAACGAGACAACAGCATTTCGGATGCTGGATGAGTTGAATATGTCGTTCCATCAGATTATTCGCAGCTCCGGTGCAAACAACGCTAAGCGTCCGCTCGTATTATCTACCTTGGAAGCCTCTCCGACCCAGGAGAGAATGAACGAGCTGTACAAAACGATGAACAAGCTGAATGATGCCAATCTCATTGCCACGGTCCATTATTACGGGTTTTGGCCGTTCAGCGTAAATATCGCAGGGTATACCCGTTTTGAAGAGGATACCCGGAACGATATCGATCAAACGTTCAATAATGTGTACAACACCTTTATCGCCAGAGGCATTCCTGTCATTCTGGGTGAATACGGACTGCTTGGTTTCGATCAAAGCACGGACGTTATAGAGCATGGTGAGAAGCTGAAGTTTTTTGAGTACTTAACTCACTATCTCAAACAAAAGAACATTACCCATATGTTATGGGACAATGGTCAGCACTTCAAGCGAACCGCCTTTAGCTGGAATGATCCGGAGCTGTATAACATCATGAAGGCAGGCTGGAGTGGTCGCTCTTCCACGGCTGATACCGATTTGGTTTTTGTGAAGAAAGGAGCAGCCCTTCAGGATAAAAAAATATCATTGAACTTGAACGGCAACACGCTGACCGAAATTCGTACAAATGGACTGCCCCTCGTTGCCGGGCAGGATTATACCCTAAATGGAAATACGCTCACATTTACATCCAGTCTGCTATCCAGGCTGACTGCATCCGGCCAATTCGGCGTGAATGCTGTACTCACGGCCAAGTTCAACCGCGGAGCGGATTGGAACTTCAAAATCATTTACAACGATAAACCTGTACTGCGTAGTACACAGGGTACCATCAATTCATTCAGCATTCCCACAACGTTTAACGGGGATCAGCTAGCAACGATGGAGGCTGTTTACGCTGCGGGTGGCAATGTTGGTCCGCAGGACTGGACCTACTTTAAAGAGTTTGGATATACGTTCTCCCCGTCCTATTTGAGCAATCAAATCACGCTCAAGCCTGCCTTTTTCAATGAGGTACGAGACGGTGATGTCACTCTGAAGTTCCATTTCTGGAGCGGCGAGATCATCACATACAAAATCACGAAAAACGGCAGCAGCGTAACGGGCAGCACATCATAGGATGACCCTGTATATTGCTTCTTCACCTTAGCCTTCCTTTGCCCAGATCCCTTTCAGCAAAACAACAATAAATAACCGGTTGTATAACACATTAATTTACAGTACGAATTTACAGTACGAAATAACTAAAAGCTCAAGTGATTTCACTTGAGCTTTTACTCTGTATTAAGATGGAGTTGTACTCTTCTCCTCCAGGTATTTATCAATAATATTCGAAATCACATTCATGCTGACAGGCTTACTTACATACTCATCCATACCCATCCCTAAATATTTCTCGCGGTCACCTTTAATGGCATGAGCCGTCACGGCTACGATATAAGGTTGCTTGTCGGGCGGGGCCGATTCTTGAATAACCCGGACCGCTTCCATCCCATCCATATAAGGCATTTGAATATCCATGAATACCATGTCATACGGATAACGTTTGAAAGCCTCAACTGCCTCAAGGCCATTCGTAACGGTAGTGGAGTCATGACCCAGTTTCTGTATCATTTTTTTGAGGACCAGTTGATTTACCTCATTATCCTCTGCAATTAGAATCTTCAGATCGCTAATTGCAGAATGATTCTCATGAACTGTTCCAGTCTCTTGCGTGTTGCCGCCGTTCGTTTCAACCGAAAAGTCAACCGTAAATGTAAAGATAGATCCTGACTGGTTGGGATTTCGCTCATACCAGATGTCTCCACCCATCAATTGAACAAGTTTCTTGCAGATAGCAAGCCCCAGCCCCGTTCCTTCAACCTGGCGAGTCATATAATGATCCACTTGGTAGAACGGTTCGAACAACTGGGCGACCTTATCACTTGCCACACCGATCCCCGTATCCGTGACAGAGAATTGGAGAAGAGCCAAATGGGCCCGGCTTTTGACACACTGGACTGAGATGGAGACTGATCCATTCGAAGTAAACTTAATGGCATTAGTAAGCAGGTTCATTAAAACCTGTCTTAACTTCGTCATATCCCCGTAAACCTGAGTCGGAACATCACATGCTACTGAAGTGGTCACCTCAATATTTTTCTCCAGCGCTTTCGGGAGAATCATGTTCAGCGTCTCGGACAGAGCCATTCTTATGTTAAATGTTTCCTCCACCAGCTCGGTTCGGCCGGATTCGATTTTTGAAAAATCCAAAATGTCATTGATGATGTTCAGCAGGGTTGTCCCGCTTTTCTTAATAATTTGAACATATTCCCGCTGCTCGGCATCCAGCTCGGTGTCCAGAATCAAATCCGTCATCCCAATCACGCCGTTCATCGGCGTTCGGATTTCATGGCTCATCATCGCCAGAAACTCACTCTTGGCTTTATTGGTCTTCTCGGCTGCTTCCTTCTCGATAATGAGCCTCTTCTGTTCCGTCATGTCTTTAGCAATAATGTAGTAGCCTACGTTCTTGTTATGGATGACGATCGGCGCCAGAGTAGCGAGCACTTCTACCGTGTGTCCATCTTTATGATGGATAACATTAATGGCCTTCTCGACAGCAGCGTAATCCTCCATGGAAGAAAGCACGCGAGAAAGATTGCGCTCACCGATCAGATTGGAGATTCTGGTGCCTATTAATTTCGGAATCTTATAACCGGTCAACTGCTCTGCCATCTGGTTCCCGTTAAGAACCCTACCATCCAGATTAAAGGAGATAATGGCATCATGATTATACTTTTTCAGCGAGGTATAGCGCTCAATGCTCTCCTGGAGCTTTTGCTCGGCTACCTTGCTATCGGTTATATCAACAATTTGGGAAATGAAAAACAACGGGGTTTGATCCTGTTCGTCACGTACCAGAGAAACATGCATCGAAGCCCAGATGAGATTGCCATCTTTATGTACGAATTGCTTCTCCACCGCATTAATGGATGATGATTCATCCAGAGAACGAAACAATTTATCTTTATTGGTTATACAATCAGAATAAATATATTCGGTTGCCGGCTGTGCCATCAATTCTTCTTCGGTGTAGCCAAACATTTTGCAAGCCGCCGGATTTACGCTGATCCAATTACCTTCGATCGTAACCAGGGCAATGCCAATTGGAGCACTTTTGTATACATGTTCAAACACAGCTTGATGGCCAAAAATGTTAATATCGCTCATACACTGCACCTCCTGATACCGAATATTATACATCAGCACCCCCAAATTTGGGATTTTTCAAAGTTATTTTTATATGCCAATCCTTTACAGTGATGACAAGCAATCAAACGGTTCGAAAATAACGTCCAGACTTCACATTACCTACGGTTATGTAGTTCTTATTCCTTTACAAAATCGGCCGCATACACATACGTTTTGGCCCATTCAGAGAAAGAGAGCTCTGGGTCCCAAGTGACTTGGCCGATTGCGTGTGCACATCCCCAATTCAAAATACACTGATGCAGCATATGTACTCTGAAGCGTTCAGCAAAAAATGACTTGTCAGCCGATCCCAGCAGGTATGTCTCGATAAAATGCTGAGCTGCTTCTGGTTCCCCGAGTTCCAGATACATAATCACCATTTTAGGCAAATCAGCTGCTCCATCTCCGTAATAACCCGTCGTAAAATCAAAAATACCACTGACTCTCCACTCCAGCCGAGTGTTGTCATACTGGAACAGCATATTGTCCGCTTTGAAATCGCCCATAACAAAAGTAGGTGCGCACAAACGATCGAAGGCCTGCTCCGAGTCGCTCAGCACCTCTTCCACCCATTTCATATCGCTTGGAGAAATGACCGAGTACTGTTTAGCATCATCAAGCCAAAACCCTATACGATTATACAGCCACTTTTTATAAGATCCTTCGAAGGGTCTAATCGTACCCGTCATTGGTTCAAGTTCGCCGTATTGCTCTACTTTCCACGTATGCATTTCGTTTAATATCTTCGCTGATATGGCTGCAATTTCTCTTCGGTCTGGTTCGCTAGACTCTGCTCGATAAATAGGGTCATTCATATGTACCCCTTCAAGGCGATGCATAATCGCATAGCTCCAGCCAAATATATCCGCTGATTCATCTACCAAATAAGGAGACGATACAGGAAGTGATGTGTATTTAAGTAAATGCTCCACATAAAATTTTTCTTCGATTAACTGCTCCGCATATAAGGGGTTTCCTTTCAAAACATATCTCCCGCTGTCGGTGTCAACGAACAAGGTTTGATTTCCAACGCCCTTAGACGTTTTCTGAGCAGAAACAAGTCTCCCCAGATTGAATCGGTTCAGCATCAATTGGAGCTGTTCATTCGTCACATGGCCCAGTTGATTGGTTGAAAAGTAAATCTTCGTTGTCAATTCATCACACCGCCTTCACATTATTCGATATATAAGTTCTACACCTGTCGATTTATGACCTCTTCATTAAAAAAGAAAAACCTCTGTGTCGTAATAACACAAGAGGTTTCCATATAAATTATCAATTCAGTTTTTAAAAACCTTTACGTTTTTTGACATTCTGACGAAGCTGGGGCCAACGACTCGGTGGCACATGCTGAAGCATGGTATACAACACAACTGCCCATTGTTCTTCGTTCAGCCGACACATGGGGAGTTCGCGATCTATTCCAAGCACACGTACCAGCCTTGTGATTTGAGGAGGCGTGAAGATGCCGATCAGAGCTGCGGACAACGGCAGTCTCGGATCGAGCA
Organism: Paenibacillus solani; assembly: GCF_001277345.1. Taxonomy (GTDB): domain Bacteria; phylum Bacillota; class Bacilli; order Paenibacillales; family Paenibacillaceae; genus Paenibacillus_AQ; species Paenibacillus_AQ solani. Next base: position 496,182 of record NZ_LIUT01000001.1, on the reverse strand, counting down.
ATCCGTAAGCTCCAAGTGCTCTAAACTTCAGCTGGTGCTGCATGTCCACAAGCGGCTTACTTCTCCTACTAATTGAAAGAATAGCGGAGTCCACTTTGGGAGGCGGTGCAAAATGCTGGGGTGATACCGTCCTCACGAGTCGAATTTCGTAGTGCATCCTCCAGCTTAAGATACGCGGATCTTGAATTGGAACAGCTGTGAAACGTTTGGCTGCCCCCTTTTCCACAAGCAGAATTGCTCTCTTAAGCGGCACACTGGGATAATCCAATAATCTTCCCAGGATCGGTGTCGTTATCGAATAAGGGATATTGGCCACGACTACAAACGGACTTTTGGGAAGAACGGCCTCCAAAATATCGGCATACTTGACACGGATATTGTCTCTATTCTTCATATGGCTGAGCAGCTTATCGACGAATGCCGGATCGGCCTCAATGGCGATCACATGTGCACCTGTCTCTGCCAGTGGAACAGTTAATGCTCCCGTCCCTGCTCCGATATCGAGGATAGTATCGCTCGATTGGACCTGGGCCAGGTTGATCATATCATAAATCAGACGTTTGCTGATTAATTGATGCTGCGCGGAAAAGTTGGACGCTTTTGCCCCTTTTCCCCGCTTTTTTTTATTATATTTGGACACAAAAAAGCACCTCATTCATTCGTATAGTAATGAAAAAGGAACAGCACAAATAATCCTCCACATTTTCACATTAAAATGGATGGATATAGATGTTCTGTACCTTCATTAACGAATACGTATGAATGCGATGCAGCACATGTTAGGACAATCCTCCTTGCGGTTACAGGTAAATTGCAACCACATTATAACACAGCCCCCTGCCTGGTATTTGGGAACATTCTTTTAAAAGAGTTCTTCACCATCGGTGCAGGCGAGGGATTCCTTTTAGGAGTGAATTCAAAATAGCTGAATCCTTTAAATCTGCTTAGGATGCTTGGTGTAAACTAATAGGTTTCATATACAAGGTCGCCGATTATTTCAAGCTCGTTATTAAAAGCTACGTATATGTACAAATGTCCCGCCGGTGTTTCACCTGCATTGTACCCGAGTCGAAACATGTTGTCCTTGTCAAATTCCAGCTCGGACAGAACCAGCTCACTCACATCCTCATCGGGATGCAGCTCAGCAATACGGTTCAGCGCTTTGTCGTTCAGTTCTGTTAGATTTGCCCAAACCTTCTTGATGATCGGCGACAGCCGCTCTATATCCGCTTTGTTTGAGACATTCGCACGGAGGGAAAGTTCCTGCTCCATGAATTGAAGCGCGGATTTATAGGAAGGAAATGACACATCGTATTCGAATGCTCCAACACCCTGAACCGTATGGTCAGGCTCCATGATGAGGTTATTGGAATAATCCACCCCCTCCAGCTTGGGATTATGATGAGTATCCAGCTTTATAATTTTGTTCTCTGCACAATAGAGCTCTGTTATTAAGGCGTTGTGGCTGAGCTCCAATTCGGCGATGTGATTGTTGAAACATCGTAAGCTTTGAAGCTTGGGACTACCGGTTATGTCCAGCTTCGTCAGATGATTATGATTGCAGCGGATTTCAATCAAGTCAACGCAACCCTCAATGCTCAAATTGATTAAGTAATTGTTTCCGCAATTGAGATAGATTAGTTGGGAATTGCACTCCAATTGCAGATCAAATAGAGAATTGTAACTGCAATCCAGTTCTCGTAAATTCGTGTTCTGATCGAGGCGGAGCTCAGAGAGAATGTTCCAATAACATACCAGTTTGGCGAGCTGGTTATTATGACTGACATCCAGATTACGAATTCGGTTAAAACCGCAATTCAGCGTTTTTAGGTTTATATTGCTGCTGATATCAAGCTCTATCAAATGATTAGACGAACAGTCCAGCTCCTCAAGACACTTAAAATGTTCGATTCCTCTCAAACTGGAATATCCTTGATTTGCAAGCTTAAGCGATTCGATATGATCTACATCGCTCGTATGAATCCGTTCACGGTTCCCGCAAAACATTTCCAGAACATAGGCCTTGAAACGTTCATCAATGAAATCCTGGGTTATATCCATTACGACCTCCTCGGAAAGCTCCTGATCTATTTTGTTCCGAATTGGAAAAATCAGGACATGTTATTTTACGCTTTGATACGTCCGTTGGTTTCTGATTGTTTACAGGAAGCTTGGAAATTTGGAATGTTTACTCATACTGCTCCTGAATAGCACTTTCACATGTTCGGCATTCCCGAGGATAGTTATCCCATATCACTTTTCCCTTTCCAAGTATTCGTGCTTAGGCGGAAATGGGTATTTCCGTTTGCAGCTTGTAGGCAATCTACTCCGCGGCAACCACAAATCCCTCCTTGTGAGCTCCAAGAAGCCCCACCAGTATGGTGGGGCCTGAATAGGGAGTGTCCCTAAGTATGGATATTATGACAAAGGCAGCTCGTTTTTTCTTTGAGGGTGTCCATTTGAAGCCACCATTCATACAGCCGTTTACAATATTGCTTCTCCCGACGGTAATAGTACACGCCCAAAACGGAGCGGCTGCTCCGTCTATTTAATCCTATCTATTTAATTCAGGATGAGAGATCGGTCTTAATAAAATCTCTGACTAGAAATGCGTCTCGTCATTTCATCAATTAATCCCAAAAAGAAGAAAAGGCATCTGCAGCCTAACGCGCATAAGGAAATGGAATCGCTATGCCATTTATGAGTCTACTGACGACAGTACTTTTCTCAATCGACTTCCCGTAAAGATACTGCTCAATAGCAGTACAAACCCACCAAACAGATAGGGCAAGTTAAAGTGGACTTCAAACAAAATACCTGCCAGCATTGGTCCAAATATCGTACCCAGACTCGTATAAGCGTTATTCATCCCTGCAACAAACCCCTGTTCAGCTCCGGCCACTCTGGACAGCAGTGTATTGATTGTGGGGCGCAATATATTATTGAACGTAAAGAACAACATCGTGACCACCATAACATAGTAGAAGTGGCCTGAGAATAATAAGAATACAAGTGATAAGGCCGATAACAACAACATGGCAGCTATTATCCGTTTTTCTCCGAATCGTCGTGTGATCCCGTCGGTCAACAATAGTTGATTCAAGGTGCCGATGAGCGAACATACGGTAAGCAGTATAGCGATTTGACGCGTCGTGAATCCGTATACCTGGACGACAAACAGCGGAAAAATTGCTTCAAAATGTGTTAAACCAAAGGTCATGGCGAAAACAATGAGCAACAGGACAAAATAGCGAGAACGAACCGAAAGCACGATTTGCCGGAGCACATTGTCCCTTTTTTCCTTCACTTGACGATGCATCTGGCGAATGTTCTCCGACAGTGATTCAGGCAATCCCCATAGACTGCAAACCATTGCTAGCAGCCCTACACATGCGGATACATAGAATGGCGTCTTTATGCCCCATTCCGCAAGCAATCCGCCGACACCCGGTCCAATAATAAACCCCGATGTCATCGACGCACCTAACCATGACATGGCCTTGCTGCGCTGTTCATCTGCTGTAATGTCCGCAATATACGCAATAATGGACGGAATTAAGGCAGCTGAGCCTACTCCGCCAATCAACCGCGATACGAATAATAAAGTTAAATCGCCCGCTAACGCTGCGAGCAAGTTGGAGATGGCGAATAAGATCAAACCTATGATAATCATGGGTTTTCTACCATATCGATCTGACAAATTGCCTGCAAGGGGTGAGAATATAAACTGGGTCAGACCAAAGCAGGAGACCAAATAGCCCGCCGCCTGTCCGCTTGCCGTAAACTGTTCGAGAAGTTCTGGCACAATTGGAATGACTAGCCCCATACTTAGATTGGCGAGAAACATGTTGAGTAGTAGTAATGGAAACGCTGACTTAGTTGACATTAAGGACCACCTATATCAAATTAATAAAACTATGAATCGAGAAACCGAAATCAGTCCCCTCTCTAACTGCATTTGTATATGTTAGCATGTGGCTATCAACAATAAAAATATGAAAAACATATAGGGACTTAATCTTTTTGATATACATGGGATTGTCAAAAATCAACATAGTACTAAAAGATCCAAACGATAACAAACCCAACAAAAAAAGAGGGGGGCGCCCCTCTCTTTGCTATTTCCGCCAATTGTTCAAATCAGACCCTAAGCGAGCCACGGAATCCCCTGGCACCATAGTATGATTCAGCTCCATTGTGGTATACAAAGACAGTGTCGTAGCGACGATCACAGAAGAGGGCACCGCCGAGTTTTCTAATGCTAGCAGGTGTTACCACCCAGCTCGATGATTTCATATCGAAATTTCCGAGCTTTTGCAGTTCTCGATATTGTTCTTCCGTTAACAGCTCAATGCCCATAGCATTCGCCATTTCAACAGCATTATTTTTCGGTTTATGTTCTTTCCTTGAATCTAACGCTTCACGGTCGTAACAAATACTTCTGCGGCCTTTAGGACTTTCCGCTGAACAGTCATAAAAAATGTATTCGCCCGTCTGGTTGTCATGACCGACAACATCCGGCTCGCCGCTAGTTATCTCCATTTCATGGAGTGACCATAGTTTTTCAGGATTTGCTACGAGCTTTGCTTGTACGTCAGCCCATTCAAGGCCAGTATGACGGTTCATGTTTTTCTCAAAACGTGCTCTCAATGTATGGAGCAGCCCTTCATGTTGTTCTGGTGACAATTTCTTTGCCAAGTTAGATTCCCCCTCATACAATTTCAAACTTATAAAAGTATTCTCGGACTTGCTCATTTTCCCTTCCACTGGAAAGATTTAATATGACAAGTATAAGTAATAAAATTATTCAAAACTAGTTTATAACTAAATAAATAATAAAATGACTCATGACAGAGAACGGGAATGGTTTGCTACGTATTTTGGAAGCCCTGTCCAATCCCTACCGTCTGCGCCTCATTGCATCGTTGAAGGACAGACGAAAATATGTCAGCGAGCTTGCTCGGGAAATCGGTATAAGCCGGCCTTTGCTTTACTTGCATCTACAGAGGTTAGAAGGAGCCGGATTAATATCAGGCAGCTTAGAGCTATCAAATGACGGGAAGGCAATGAAGTTCTATGAGCTGACGGATTTTAATATCCCACTATCGCTCGAGACAATTGCGAAATTGGTCCCATCATTGAGTGACAAAGATTCTAAAATAGGTGATTGAGATTAGGAGGTCCATCCATGGATCAAGCCAGCGGAAGTTTATATGGTTATTTCGGAATGGCGTTCGCATTCGGTATTCTCATTCTGGGAGTAATTATCGCACTCGTGGTCACTCCGCCATTTTTGGAGCGGATGTCTTTTTTGGAGTTCGCTTACGTCTCTAATCTGGCTATGATACAATTGAATTGTTTTACATTTCACTTATTTGGAGGCGTATTTGAACATGCGACAAAACCATTCTGTTAGGGTACAACAATTAGGGGAAGACGCATAATTGACCCTATAAACTGCGATTCCTCTTGATCTTAAAGGGGTTTATATGCAAGTGCTACATCGAAATGAAGTTCACGATTCACGATTCATCCTTTGGCTGAGCATATTGACGTTTTTCAGCGTGATGAACGAAACCATGTTTAATGTATCATTGCCGGATATCGCCGCTTATTTTGATATTGCACCGTCGGCAGCCAATTGGACCAATACCTGCTTCTCGCTATCCTTCGCCATCGGCATCGCCGTGTACGGCAGGATATCGGAACATATAGGCATGAGAAAGCTGCTGTTATTCGGTATGCTGACCTACGGCTTCGGTTCGATTGTCGGCCTATTATGCCATGCCTGGTATCCAGGCGTGCTGTTCGCGCGGTTTTTTCAGGGAGTTGGCGCTTCGGCTGTTCCATCGCTTATTATGGTGATCATCGTCAAGATTGTCGAACCGGAAAAACAGGGCAGGGCGTTCGGCCTGATTGGATCTGTGGTTGCATTTGGCGAAGGGATCGGCCCAGTCATCGGTGGTACGATTTCCGGCTATATTCATTGGTCCCTGTTATTTGCACTGCCATTGCTGTCACTGCTAGCCCTTCCTTTTGTACTGCGGACACTGCCTGACGAGACTGCAGAGAGAAAATCATTCGATTTAACCGGCGCCGTGCTGTTATCCGTCGGTATTCTCTCGTTTGCGCTGTTCATGACGCTGTACCATTGGATGTACCTGGCTGCAAGCCTGGTTCTGTTCGGGCTTCTCTCTCGTCACATCCGCCGGCAACAGGTGCCGTTCCTGGAGCCGTCCTTGTTTCGGAAGAAAAGGTATATGGCCGGTGTGCTTACCGGTGCCTTGCTGCTCGGCACGGTCGCAGGATTCTTCGCCATGGTTCCTTATCTAATGAGAGCCGTATACCATATGTCGACCAGCCTCATCGGAAGCGCCATTCTGTTCCCGGGCACACTGAGCGTCATCTTGTTTGGGATGCTTGGCGGGATGCTGGCTGACCGGAAGGGTCATATTACCGCGATGTTGTCCGGGCTCGGCATGATTGCAGCCGGTTTTCTGATCGTACTTTTCTATACGGATCAAGCTCCTTGGCTTATTGCAAGTTCGGTGGTCATGACGTTTGGCGGTCTTTCGTTTGTGAAAACGGTCATTTCGGCAAGTGTCGCCAAAACGCTGGAGCCGGATGAAGCAGGTTCCGGCATGGGCATGCTCAACTTCGCCTGTTTCCTTGCCGAAGGCATTGGCATTGCCAGTGTGGGCGGACTGCTGACTAAGCCGTGGCTGGACTCCCCGCTGATCGCGACCGTAACCAGTCAAGCAGCCGCGCTTTACAGCAATATCATGCTGATTTTCATTGCACTCGCAACGTTGGGCGGCCTTCTGTTCGTCTTGTCGTTCAAGCGCAATCGTCCTTGATTTACTGCTCCAGGGATTTTCAGAAACTTCAATGAACATAAAGCCTCCAAGTCCATTTCAATCATGGATTTGGAGGCTTCTTCACGTTTAGTTTATTCCCTTTATTCCTCTTTCAGTTGTCCAAGCATTCGAAGCAGCATAACGATCCCTTCTGCTCGTGTCGCCGTTTCATTCGGAGCAAAGCGGTTCCCTCCGCGACCATCCACGATGCCAATTGTGCGAATTGCCTCTATCGGTCCTTTTGCCCATTGCGGAATCGCATCGTCGTCATCAAAGCTGGTAGACGCCTTGGCGTTGAGTTGCAGCTGAAGCGCCCGCGAAATCATAGCTGCCATCTCCGAACGGGTAATGTAGGCATTCGGACGGAAACTGCCATCTGCATATCCGTTGACTATGCCTGCTTGCACCACCTGGGCAACTGCCTCTTTTGCCCATCCCCCGATTAGATCGTTATCACTGAACGTAATGGATAATCCATTATTCCCCAGATTCAATGCCCCTGCCAGCATAACTGTAAACTCGGCGCGGGTAACGGGATTACCCGGTTTAAATGTGTGGTCCGGATAGCCGCTGACGATACCTTTCTCGGCAGCACGCTTGATGTCATGTTCCGCCCAATGTCCCGTGATGTCGGTAAAATGGATGATCGGCTCAGATGGCTTTTCAGATGGCTTTGATGTTTCGCGATAAATGGTCAGCGTATACTCCATTTTGTCCCCATTTTCCGCCTGCACGATCAATACGATCTTGTTGTCTCCTGCTTCCAGATTTACTTTCGTTCTGCCTGTAATCACTTTATCCTGCAACATCACTTTCGCCGCAAAATACGCCGGTTTCACTGCAATTTCGATCTGCTCAGCTTCTGTTCGAGCTGTATTACGTTTTGTGCCGGCTGTAAATGATGGTGTAAGCTCAAGCTTCTCGCCCTTAACCCATACCAGCAATTCTTCCAGATCGGTATTGCTGGATAATACGGGCCCGCTTCCACTACCTTCCGAACCGTTGCCTCCGCCCGAAGATCGGGCTGTCGTTACTTGTTTGATTAAAGGTGTACTCTCGTTACCAGACGCGTCGTAAGCAGTCACTTTGATCGTGTAGTTGGTGTTTGCGCTCAAACCGTCAACCGTCGTTGCGGTGACACCGCCACTTATCGTTTTGTGCTCCGTATCATTGACGTAAATCCGATAGCCACTCACCCCAAAATTATCTGTCGCAGTAGACCACGATATCTTAATGCTCGTCTGCGTAATGTCCGACGCCGTCAATTCACTACCTTCCAGCCACTGCGGTGCTTCGCTGTCAGGGTCCGGCGGTTGAGGTAGCGTCTTAGCCAATACGGTCAGGGCATCACTTTCGTTACCCGCTTCGTCAAAGGCTATCACTTTGAATGAGTAAGTGCTGTCTGCGCTTAAACCATCGATCATCGCTGCGTTGACATTGACACCTACCGTTTTATGTTCGGTGCCATTGACATAAATCCGATACTCGCTCACTCCAATATTGTCTGTCGCACTTGGCCACGACAACTTCACGCTCGTCTTCGTAATGTCCGAGACTTTCAACTCACTACCATCCGGCCATTGTGGTGATTCAGTATCTGGTTCCGGTGATTGCGGCAGCGTCTTGGCCGAGACGGTCAGGCCGTCACTTTCGTTACCCGCTTCGTCAAAGGCTATCACTTTGAATGAGTAAGTGCTGTCTGCACTTAAACCATCGATAGTCACTGCGTTGACATTGTCACTTAGCGTTTTATGTTCTGTGCCGTTGACATAAATCCGGTACTCGCTCACTCCAATATTGTCTGTCGCACTTGGCCACGACAACTTTATGCTCGTTTGCGTGATGTCCGACGCCGTCAATTCACTGTTTTCCGGCCACTGCGGTGCTTCGGTATCCGGTTCCGGCGGTTGCGGTAAGGTCTTAGACGAAACGGTTAGGGCGTCACTTTCGTTACCCGCTTTGTCGAAGGCTATTACTTTGAATGAGTAAGTGCTATCTGCGTTTAGACCATTGATAGTCGTTGCGTTGACACTTCCGCTTACCGTCTCATGCTCCGTACCGTTCACATATATCCGGTAGCCGGTCACACCGAAGTTATCTGTCGCTGTAGACCATGACAGCTTCACGCTCGTCTGCGTAATATCTGACACCTTCAACTCGCTGCCATCCGGCCATTGCGGTGATTCGGAGTCCGGCTGTGGTAATGTTCTAGCCGATACGGTCAGGGCATTACTCTCTTTGCCTTCTGCGTTAAAAGCTATGACTTTGACTGTATAGGCGGTGTCTGCGACCAAACCTTCAATAGTCGTTGTGTTTACACTTCCGCTTACTGTCTCATGCTCCGTACCATTCACGTATATCCAGTAGCCGGTTACTCCGACGTTATCTGTCGCTGTTGGCCACGACAGTTTCATGCTCGTTTGCGTGATGTCCGACGCCTTTAACTCGCTTCCATCCGGCCATTGCGGCGGCACACTAGGCGACAAGGCTTCTGGCGTGGCGCTAACTTCCTCCGAATAGTCACTTTCGGTCTCATCATTTCCCGCTTTTACAGCATAGTAACGGGTAATGTTATTAGTCAGTCCTCTAAAAGTATAATCGCCCGTGAAATTTGTGATTCTCTCAATATTTTGATAACTGCCCGAAGCTTCACCCTCATAAATATCGTAATAAGTGGCTTCCGTCACGGGCTCCCAGGACAAAACAACCTCGCCATCACCGGCTGTTGCTTTCAAACTGTCGGGCGCAGGGAGTTTGTCCGGCTTATAGATAATAACGCCCCAGCCTTTTAGCAGTTGCTGTTCGACCCCCGGTGCCTCTACTACTATGAATTCGTTCACGGCATACAAAGGCGCCTTGTATACGAAAGAGAACTGTCCTTGGTCATCTGTGTAAGTGTTGATCGTTTCCTGGATAGTGGTGATCGTAATCGGCAAACGAGCTTTGGTATCGATGTTTCCATTGATTGTGATCGTTTTGCCTGTTCCCAATATATCCGGAACGTCAAGGGAAATATCCGTTGGAGCTTGAAGCAAAACAACGGATTCCAAATCGTCGCCAGTAGTCTTATTTGCCGAAATATCTATTCGGATGCCTGTAGCAGGAACTGGCTGTGATGCGAGACGGAACATGCTAGTGTCCATCAAAGGTTCTGCTGAGTCAATCTTTAGCGAATCTGCGCCATCTCTAACGACTAAATTACCGGACGGACCTCTCGCTGCAATCCCTTTACGAATATCATCAACGAATACACTGAGCCCATCAGCGCCTTTTGTCGTGAACAATAGATCTGCATAAGGCTCGTTCGTGAGATAGACATTACTATCTATTTTTTTAAACTTTCCCGATTCATCTCCTCCATGCGGATGATCGGGGTCATGAGGAACGGGCCTCAACTGCGAGATTAATTTGCCGGTGTAAATCGGAAGCGTCACGGCTGTGCTCTCGACTGGCGGCAAGCTCTCCGTCTCGAACGAAAGCTTAGCTCCCGTTACCATGGCTGTATTGGTTGCTCCAAGACCGCTAAAGGTGACAACACCTGCACTGGCCTTCGCCGTCGTTGTTCCTGTTAGCGCCCACGCCCCCAAGTCTTTCTTCGATGCCGTCACAATGGTGCTGTTATCGCCCGCGCTCGTATTGCCGAAAGCATCGAGAAGCGTGACGACAGGTTGCTGCGCGAACGTGCCTCCGTTGCTAGCCGGAGCCTTAATGTCCGTTGTGAGCGCCATCGAGGTCGCGCTCCCTGCTACTGGCATGATGATCAACGCATTTGCCTCTGGTGATACCATGTCCGCTACACTTATATTGATCGTTTGCTCCCCCGCTTTGTTCAGCGCCAAATTTACTGTGGCTACGCCACTAGCAAACGCGATACTGGTCGTGCTCGAAGAGGCACTTAAAGCCGTCCCGTTAAAGCTGCCATAGGAGCCATCCGGCGCTTGCAGGTACCCGGATATCGTCACTTCATGCATGCCGTCAAACGATGTGTCCGTGTTCCCTAGCGCATTCTTCACGGTCAGTGTGATCGTATCATCCACGCCGACTTCGGGGATGGACGAGGCGGCGGATGCGACGACAGTTTGTGCGCTCAATTTTCGAATCCGATGACTGAAAACATCCGCTATATACAGATTTCCACTGCTATCTACCGCTATTCCGTAAGGGCCATGCAAGTCCGCCGAGGTCGCCGGTCCGCCATCTCCCGAATAGCCGAACCGTCCCGTCCCCGCTATCGTGCTAATGATCCCCGATGTATCGATTTTACGAATTCGGAAATTGGAACCATCTACTATATATACATTTCCGCCATTGTCTACAGCTATTCCAATGGGGCGGTTCAAATAGGCCGAAGTCGCCGGCACTCCGTCTCCCCAATAGTTCACTTCACCCACACCCGCTATCGTGCTGATCTTCCCCGTCACATCGATTTTCCGAATTCGGTGATTAGATGTATCCGATATATACAGGTTTCCGCTGCCGTCTACGGCCACTCCAGTAGGGGATCTGAATTGGGCCAACGTGGCATCTCCTTCATCTCCAGAGTAGCCGTAAACTCCCGTACCCGCTACCGTGCTAATGGTTCCCGACGTATCGACTTTCCGAATCCGGTGATTGCCTTTATCCGCGATATACAGATTATCGCTGCTGTCTACCGCCACTCCGTCCGGATAACTCAATCTAGCCGATGTTGCAGGTCCTCCGTCCCCGGAATAACCGCTATTGCCGGTACCCGCTACCGTGTTGATTTCCCCCGATACATCAATTTTCCGTATACAGTTGTTAGAGTAGTCCACAATATACAGATTTCCAACGCTGTCTAATGCGAGCCTATAAGGGTTATTCAATTGGGCTGATGTCGCGGCCCCCCCATCCCCCGAATAGCCGGCCGTGCCTGTACCCGCTATCGTGCTAATCTTTCCCGAGGCATCGACCTTCCGGACCCGGTGATTGGTAGAATCCGCAATATATATATTGCCGTCGCTGTCCACCGCCACTCCGCCAGGATTATTCAATGAGGCCGATGTCGCAGGCACCCCATCCTCTGAAAAGCCGCCAACTCCCGTGCCCGCTACCGTATCTATCATGTAAGTGCCTGCAGCAGCATAGACTTTTCCTTCCAACCATTCAGGCAGCAACGACGTGATCAATAGAAAAGCCAGTACGCCGGCTGTCAGCTTTTTTATTTGCTTGCGAATGTTGTTCCACTCCTTTTATCCAATCTGTGATGTACAATCCCATTTCATTGTATAGGACTATATTCGCAGCGGTATCTCATATTTATCGCAAATTCGTCTCATGTATCAGATGGCTGCTGCCATCAGGAAAAGGATGTTTGCCTTTTATGTCGAATTGGTACGAAATACGGACGTTCCGGGCGCAGGACCAATATCCCAATTTGTCGAAAGGAGGGACATAACGGTGATGCAAAAGCTCGCCGAATTACTTGATTTAGAACGAAGCCGACTGTTTGTTGGCAGAAAATCAGAGCTTGCTCTGGTGCAAGCTTGGCTGGGAAATGCGCAAGCTCCCACTGAAGTGCTGTTCCTCTCCGGTATGGGGGGAATCGGCAAATCCGCGCTTTTGCTGCAATTTATGAATATGGCACGACAGGAAGAAGCAGCCGCAGTCTGGCTGGATGGCCGCGCTTGTACCGATTCTCCTGCCGGCTTTATGGAGGCGCTGCATGGGTATTTCACTTCTCATCCGCAGGCCCCCCATGAGCTGGGCAATATCTATCAACAGCTTGCGAATCTCATTGCGTCAAAAAAGACCGTACTATGCATCGATCATTACGATTCCATACAGCGAATCGAGAGCTGGCTGCGCGAGGTATTTCTCCCTAATCTGCCTGCAACAGGCCTGCTCGTTATCTTGGCGGCCAGGCGGGACTTATCCGCAGCCTGGTCGAGTGACTTGGCTTGGCGCAGCCGCAGCAGAAGTATCCAACTCGGCACCTTGTCACGTGAGGAGATTATCAACTACTTGAGCCATAGAGGCTGGCAGAATACGAATGAAATGGAGCGGCTATGCAGCCATACCCGCGGTCTGCCTCTGGCAATGACCCTCTATGCCGAGCGAATGCCACACTCGCCATTGGAATCAGGCCAATCGGACTGGCCGATCTCGATGCGAATCAGTGCAGAAGTGCTTGGCGAAGAAGCCGCCGCCGAATTCAATGATCTGAGCGAAATTTTATGCATCGTGCCTTATGCAACTATAGAGTGGCTGGGGAAATTCCTAAGCGCCCCGTTAACTTTACAAGAGCTTGCACGGATCAACCGGCTCTCCTATATTCGGCCAACAGTTGGGGGTATTACCCTGCATGATACAGCACGCTTTTTTCTGGCTGATGACTTCCGAACTCGCGAGCCTGAGCGGTATCGGACATTATGGCGCCGCATTATTGATGAATTGGCATTGGAGCTGAGCCATGCGGCTAGTCAGGAAAAGGGGCGTATTGTCTCCTTGATGCTATCTGCCTCACAAGATATGTATCAAATCGATTCGATCCCCTTGCTGTCTCCCAAGCTGGATGTCTTATATATGGAACCCTTCCAGCCGTCGGACTTGCCCCACTTGCATCAAATGATGAAAGAAGAGAATCAATACTCTATTTCATCCGAAATCGACCATGCCATCATGGACGTCTTAGCCTCCTATTTTCCAGACAGCATCCGCGTGTATCGCGGCTCAGATGAGAAGCCTCTTGCCTTTACGGCAGGGCTTCACCTATATAAGGAAACCGTAGCATTATTGGAGCGTTTATTTCCCGGACTGCTTGATGCTGTCTTCCCGAAGGAGATCAGGCTGCTGAGGCGAACATCGATGGAAGAGGCCGACACTTATTATCATTTGCGAGCAAGCGCATCATCCCATAGTCCAGACTATTCTTACCATGAACTGATTGGAGTCATTACGAAAGATCTAATCACACACCATTCCATTGGAATGCGCTTTATCCTTGTGACAGCTTATAGGGAGACCAACGAGCTTCTCGGCAATGCTGGATTTCGAAGTCGTGATTTGCCAGCTCACATCAGGGATCATCTGTTCCAGGGGGCGAAGGCATCCCTTCATGAACAGGATTGGCGCGGCACAAATTTCGTTGATCAAATATTTGACCTCATCCACTTTACTCCGGACGGCAACGAAACCAGATCTAATCAATTCGAGCTGACGGAAAAAGACGTTAAAACCGCAATCGCTTTAATGAACGATCATGAGGCGCTGGCACAAAGCGAGCTTGCAGCCAAACTATCTTGCAGCGGGTTCACCTTACAACAAAAATTGCACAGTGTGTTCTCCGACTCCCCGCCCTTCCCGCTTAACAGCAATAATCTCGCATTGCTAAAGCTATATGCGAAGGCGCCGCAGCTAGGCGTAGAAATGGCTGCCCAGCAGCTGCACATGAGCCGGGCTACTTACTACCGTATCCGCAAAGAAACGCTGCTTAATTTGAGAGACGTGCTTATCCGAAAAACAAACTGATCACATGAACATATAGAGAAGTGTGGGCATGTAAAAAGCCGCTCTTGTGCTGTTCGGAGGAACAGCACAAGAGCGGCTTTTTTCTAATGTGAGGATAATAATAATTTGGGGTCCTTCTTTGCAATATAGCTTTCTAGAGTAACTCGATCAGCTAATGAATGGATGACTCCATCGCGGGAAACGGAAAAACCAGCGGCAATGGTCGCGATTTGAATCGCACTTACCAAAGAACATCCTCTTAGCAAATAGGATGCTAATGCACTAATGAAAGCATCACTTGCACCCGTGCTATCGACAGCAGCAAACTCTGATGCAGGGAAAAATCTTTCAACCTCTGCATTTTTCAAATAACATCCTTTTTTTCCCAATGTTACAATGACATTTTTGACTCCTTTGGATAGGAGAAAATCTGCTTTTTGTTCTATAGAACTGAACTGTGGGCACAACTCTAAGAGCTCATCTTCGTTCGGAATCAAATAATCGATTTGTTTCAAGATCGTATCTGATATTATCTTGGATGCTGAGGGCTTGAGAATGATGGATAGTCCCTCATTTTTGGCAATGGAGCAGGCCTTTTCAACGGTCTTGACCGGAATTTCGGTTTGAATCAAACAAAACTTAGCATCAGAAAATAAACCCGTCTGCTGTTCTATTTTTTGGGGTGAAAGATCAGCATTTGCCCCTGGAAGGACGGATATCATAGAATCCCCGCTAGATTCGACAAAAATGTATGCCTGGCCTGTTTCAGTATCACTTGAACGTGTGATTCCAATCGTACTGACACCATTTTTTTCTAAATCCTGAAATATGCTATTGGATTCCATATCTGAACCTAAGCATCCAATCAGCCTGACCCGGTGTCCAAGCTTTGCCGTTCCTACTGCTTGGTTGAACCCTTTTCCGCCTGGGTGTTTTGTAAAGCTGGATATAAAATTCGTTGCTCCATTGTGCGGCAGCTGAGGAGAGTAGAGATACGTATCCATATTTATGCTTCCAACAACAAGGATTTTGGGCTTTCCGCCCTCATCTGGAAAACCTAAAGTGTTGGTATTGTCTAATACCATTTGTTCCTCATAAGGTTTTATCGGATCAGCTCCAGCTATAGAGCTGATCAGCACATTACAAATATAGGTGCCAAAGTTAGAATTATTGATGGTTACGGTCGATATCGTCCCTTGATCTGTAACCAAGGAGGAGTCGTAGTCATTTTGTATGGAAAGCAATGAATAGTCCTTCGGTGATTTCAGACCGCTCTGGATAGCCAAATTATAAAGTTCAATAGACTTATATAAATGCGAGGAAATAAATCCTGTAGTTTGTCCACCAATGATAAAGTCATTAATGGTTTCGTCAAGTGATGAAAGCACCATAGATTCTTGGAATTTTAGATTACTATCAAAAAGCGCGTGCTTATACCCCTCTATAAAGGCATTCCTTCTCTGCCCTTCCCCTACGATACATGCGATCTTCGTGTGTTTCTTATCTATCAATTGCTTGGTAAGGAAGTAAGCTGCCAGCTTATAAGGCAATTCCAGAGAATTAGCTTGTCCCTCTCCTCCGACTAATACAACGGGAATGTCTAAAGAATTAAAATGAGTACGATTTTTTAAGCTTTCTTTATTTACCGGCTCCCAGATTATCCCGTCCACTTGCTTCGTAATGAGTGAGGTCATGTTTTTTAACTCTTGGTCCAAATCCCCGCAGCTATTCAAAATTAATGGACTATATCCTTTGCGTTGCGCTTCGTTAATAATTCCGTTAAGCATCGAATCAGCCGAAATGGTTGAATTTATCAGAACCCCTATTATTCCAGTAGAAGCCGCTTTGTTAATACTAGATGAATAAGGAGTGTAGTTGTATTCATGGACTATTTTTAATACTCGTTCACGGGTTTCTTTACTAATGCTTTGATCTTTTTTATTCACAATTTTGGAAACTGTGGACACTGAAACCCCTGCCAAATTGGCGATATCTTTGATATTCATAACCTTCTCCCCTCATCGTACCATCTGAAATCTGGCAAGTAGTTGCATCAAGACTTTAGTTATCATTTCTTATTTTACAATACGAATCAAGATCAGGGTAAGTTCTAGTAACCTATAGACTTGATAAATAATCTTGTTGACATTTCAATTTATCGATGATAGTCTCAGTTTACGGGAAAGCATTTTCCGAAATAGATTTCTTAAATGATTATATTACATTTTTAAAGAGAAGGGCTACTATGAGACAATCTTTTTTTCGAAGGTTTCTTCAAACCCAATTTTCCACGAAAGCGTTAGTTTTGATACCGATCGCTGTAGGGATTAATTTAATTGGAGGCACCCTATCCTCAACCTTAAAGTTGCCGCTTTTTTTGGATATGATCGGAACGGTCTTGATTGCATGTCTTGCAGGTCCTTGGGTCGCCGCACTTTGTGGATTGGCAACAAATTTATTCTTATCCATCGTCACCAATCCAGTATTTCTTCCTTTTTCGATTGTAAGCGTTTTATGTGGTTTGGTAACAGGCTACTTGGTTAAAGCAGGCTTCTTTAAGAATAAGCTTGGTGTAGTGATTACTTGGTTGGCTTGTACGTTAACGAATGCGATAAGTGCCGCTTTCATCACGATCTTTATTTATGGCGGCGCTACTGGGATTAATAGCAGTTCCCTCTTTACAGCAGCATTGATCGCAACTACAAAAGAAATCATGCTTTCGGTATTTTCAACTTCGATACTCGAAAATCTTATCGACAAAGGGATTGTATTTCTAATCGCTTACTGGTTAGTAAAGAAAATCCCCCGACGTTTTTCAAGTCAGTACGCTCCGCTGGACAAGGATTATTTACTTAAAGGCCGCAAAGGGTCATGAAGGTGATGGAACAATGGAAAACATCAACAACTCTATAGCTGTTCTAGTTAGAAAATTAAATCCGATAACGAAGCTGCTTATCGTATTTTGTTTAGGAATTGGCTGTCTCATTTATCCGCTGCCCTTTGTTGGATACGGAGTTTTATGTTTACTCGTCATACTGGGTATTTTGATCGGACAAGGAAAACAGGTTTTAAAGTTGATTGTTGGTTTTGGCATTCCGGTAACGCTAATGCTGCTTTTTATCCAAGGTTTATATAGTCCTAACAATAAAACAATGATTGCTGACTTCGGTTTTGCACAAATGGGACTAGAGGGCACGATGTACGCATTAAAGATTTCATCAACTCTCTTAATATTTTTAGCCGCATTCTATTTAATGCTGCAAACCACAAAAAATTCAGAGACTGTAGCCGCCTTAACACAGTCGGGGCTTAACATGAAATTAGGATATTTAATTTTGGCAAGCCTTAATGTTGTTCCTCAAATGCAGAGAAAAGTCAAGGTTATTCAAGAAGCGCAAGAATCACGTGGTGTTGAAACCTCAGGATCATTCATACAACGGACGAAAGCATTTTTGCCGCTTATCGGACCGGTTGTTCTCTCCTCTCTGACAGACGCTCAAGAAAGAGGAATGACGCTTGAGACCCGGGGTTTTGGAATCAGTGGGGACAAACCGACGAGTTATATAAAGGTTGAAACGACAGGCCTCGACATCGTCCTAAGAATGATTGCAATTTGTTTCTTAATCTCGAGTTTGCTCCCAAGGATCCTCTGATGTTTTGGAAAAAGAGTGGAGGTGACAAGAATGACGAGTACATTAATACAAGTCAATCATTTTTCTTATCGTTACAACCAAGAAACAGAAGTTGCTTTGAAGAATGTCCATTTTGAAGTTGCATCGGGTGAATTTGTTGCAATAATTGGCGCGAATGGTTCCGGAAAATCAACCTTATGTAATGCATTGGTAGGGCTGATTCCTAATTATTTTGTTGGATTTAGTGAAGGGAGCATAATCGTTGATGAAAAAGATACGGCTGCCGTGAGTGTAGGGGAACTTTCGCAAACGATTGGGCTTGTTTTTCAAAACCCTTTTAATCAGTTGTCTTATACCGCAGATACTGTTGCTGAAGAATTAGCATTTGGGCTTGGCAATCGCGGGGTTCCCAGGGAGCAGATGTTTAGCAAGATAAAGGAAATAGCCGAGTTGATTCAGATAGATGAATTATTGGATAAAAACCCTCTTGAACTTTCCGGAGGTCAGGTTCAAAGAGTCGCATTGGCATCAGCAATCATTCTAGAACCGAAAATTCTCGTCTTGGATGAGTGTACAACACAGTTGGATCCTATTGGCAGTAGACAAATCATGAATATTATTAAAAAGTTAAATGAAAACGGAATCACGATTGTAATGGTAGATCATGACATGGAAAGGGTAGCTAAGTTAGCAGATAAAGTCTACGTCATACAGCATGGCACGATTGTTCTGGGAGGCACACCCGAAGAAGTGTTTTGTTCACCGCATCTAGCAGAGTTCTCAGTAAATCCGCCTGATTATTATGAGATAACCAAGAAATTTATCAAACCCGGCTATAGTGAACGAGATTTTGCTTTAACAGAAAGTCAAGCGATTTCATTATTACAGGAGGTGATTCTCTATGAAGATAGAAATCAAAAACCTCAAGCATAAATACCCTTCTGGAGGTGAGGCTCTCAGAGGAATAAATACTACTTTTGAGGGAAGTAACCCTGTAGCCATTATCGGCCAAAATGGAGCCGGCAAGACGACTTTTGCTAAGCACCTCAACGGTTTATTGCGGCCTACCGAAGGCCAAATTCTGATTGATGGTGAGAGTATCAGTGATCACACGACTGCCTACTGGTCAAAGTATATCGGCTATGTGTTTCAAAATCCCGATAATCAACTTTTTCTAGAAACGGTAAGAAAAGAATTTGAATTTGGACCTAAGCAACAAGGCTTGTCAAGACATGAAATTAATGACCGCATTGAATTTATCTCAGATTTGGTTGGACTAAAACATCGGCTTTCAACACATCCCTTTGATCTCAATGCGACTGAGAAAAAGTTTTGTACGATTGGTTCTATACTCATGATGGATCCCAAAATAATCATCTTGGATGAACCAACTTGCGGTCAGGATGTTGAAGGCAATCAACGATTAGCCAAGATCATCAACTATCTTAAGAACAATGATCGACTTTGTATAACGATTACTCATGATATGAAATTTGTAGTTCGTAACTTTGATCAGATCATCGTGATGTCAAAAGGTGAGATTTTGAAGTCAGGCAATAAGTATAATGTTTTTTCTGATGTCAAGACTTTATTAGAGAGCCATGTTGCACCGCCGCCTATCACTCGTGTAGGGCAAGCGTTGAGGCTTAAGGATATCTCATTCAGTAAAGAAGAGTTTATCGATCATTTCACAAGAAGAATACATCAGAGCTGAGAGTGAGGACAAATGAAATGGAAAAAGTAATTGGTGTTCCTGTTCCCAAAGAAGGAACAGCAGAATTCGAGCGTATGAATAAAATGGCAAAGAGGGCCATTCCGCTGGTTTTATTGATTTTTACATTAGGTATTTTGGAACAACAAGCATTTGGCATGATTTTTGTTAATATTGGCGAACAGTTAGGAGTACCTAACCTTTCTTCGTTAATTACTTCAATTCCTGGTATTGTTTTGGGTATTGTGTGTGTTATTTATGGTGCATTAGGTGATTTTGTTTCACTGAAGAAAATGACCCTTTTGGGGATAATCCTTTTTGTTGCCGGTTCAGCGATAGGGTTTATATTTGGACCAAGCAGTATTTGGGCAGTCGTTATTGCCCGCGTATTGCAGTCTGCAGGCGGTCAGGTGGCAGGATCTGTATTCCTGGTACTTGTCTCTAAATATATAACAAAAGTAAATCGCGTTATTTACTACGGCATTTTCGTTGCTGTTTTCCGCTTTTCTGCCGCACTAGGTGTAGTAGCTGCCGGATATATCACAAACATCGACTGGCGCTGGCTTTTTGCAGTACCGCTGATTGCTGTACTGTTCATTCCTTCTTTATTAAAAAACCTGCCGAACGAACGTGCTAAGGGCGCAAATATAGATTGGGTCGGGTTTACGCTTATTGGCGCTTTCGCCGCTGCGATGACCATGTTCTTTACAGATATGAATTGGTTCTGGGCTATCTCCTCTGTTGTAACTTTGATATTGTTCCTTGTCTACATCAACAAAGCTAAGAATCCGTTTATTACGCCTAAGTTTTTGAAGAACCCGGCTTTTGTCGCAACGATGACGGTTATCTTCATTGGTTACTTTTTCAGTTACACCCTGAATGCGGGTGTGAATGCTATCGGGCTGAACGTATTTGGTATTGATTCTGCTCAAGTTTCGTTGCTATTAGTTTGGTCGATTCTTCTGGCGGCTGTTCTGGGATTTGTGTCTGGTCCAATTGTGAAGAGGATTGGCCGCTCAGCTTCCATCATTATGGCTTTAACATTCATGGGGCTTGGATTGCTTGCAGTTGCGTTTCTTATTCCTTATGGCAAAGTTCTGGCTTTGGCTGTGGCGCCATGTATTTATTACTTTGGCACCTCCTTCCTCTATTCGCCAATCGTGGATACCGCAACGCTAACCGTAACGCCTGAAGAATCAGGTCGTGTACTTGGTGTGAATGACCTGGTTCAGGCCATAACTGGCTCTGTCGGTGTCGCTGTATTTGTGGGAATGATGTCATCAGGTGTTATGAGCGGTGGTAGTATGACTGGCACGGAAGCTGGGCTAGCATCCACATATGCCAATGTTTTCTTGGTTGGCGGCGGCGTTATATTCTTAGCATTGATCATTTTCCTCTTCACCAAAAAAATGATTTATGCGCATGCTGAAAAAATCCAACAAAAAAATTAGATTTACGGAGGAGCTAAATATGACAAAGAAAGTGATTTTGGATTGTGATCCCGGACATGATGATGCATTGGCTTTATTGATGGCTATCGCCTCTGAAAAAATTGATTTACTTGCCGTAACTACCTCTGCGGGAAATCAAATCCCCGAAAAAACATACGTAAACGCTAAAAGATTGTTAACCTTGGCAAAAAGCGAACATATTCCAGTAGCAAGAGGCGCATCAAAACCTTTGCGCCGAAATCTGATTATTGCTGATGATGTTCATGGAGAGTCAGGAATTGATGGAGCAGAATTGCCTGAATCTACTATTCAGGATTTTGATATCTCTGCCAATGAGTTGATAGCTAACATATTAAGAGAATCTGAGGAGAAAGTTACGCTTATTGCGACAGGACCTTTAACCAATATCGCTATTTTCCTGTTATCACATCCTGAGCTGAAAGAAAAAATTGAAATGATTTCATTCATGGGCGGTGCATGCTTCGGAGGTAATATCACACCCCATGCTGAGTTCAACATCTATGTTGACCCGGAAGCTGCAGATATTGTGGTGAAATCAGGAGTTCCTGTAGCGATGTTTGGTTTAGATGTTACGTTAAAAGCTCAATTGTTCGAACATGATATCAAGGAAATCAGAGAAGTCGGGAATGATGTTGCACGAACAATGGCTGACTTGTTGGATTTCTTCAATTTAACAACAACTCGTCCATTCTGGGCAGATGAAGACCATGTTGAAGGCATTCATATGCACGATCCTTGTGCCGTTGCGTATATCATTGATCCCGATATGTTTACCGTTTATCCGATGAATGTACAAGTTGAGACTAGTGAATCACTGGCACTAGGCAGTACAGTTGTTGATTATGACAATGTGTTTAAAAAAGAGAAAAATGTCCTTGTGGCGTTTAATCTTGACTTACCTAAATTCAAAAAATTAACGATGGATACGATTAAGTATTTTTCCTAAAACAAAATCTTTAAAAGAGCGGTACGAAGTGGAGACGAGAAAAAATGAATAAGATTACAGTAGTTGGCAGCATTAACTTTGATACCACTATTCGAACAGAGCATCTGCCAAAACCAGGTGAAACCGTTCACTCTAAAGAAATGTTTACGAGTGGCGGCGGTAAAGGCGCTAATCAAGCGATTGCTGCCGCCAGAAATGGCGGACAAGTTAACTTTATCGGTGCAACAGGAAATGATGATACCGGAACGGCTTTGCTTGGATTGCTCAATCGAGATCATATTAATACTGCAGGTGTGAAGAAGTTAGATACAACCAGAACAGGCAGTGCTTATGTCATGGTCAACGATGAAGGCGAGAACAGTATTGTCATTTATGGCGGTGCCAATCAAGCGATTACAGACGATCATATCGATGAGATGCGCGGTTTAATCGCTGAGAGTGACTATGTCATCGCTCAATTTGAAACCAATTTGTCCAGTATCGAGAGAAGTTTTGAAATCGCGAAACAGCATCAGGTTACAACAATTTTAAATCCGGCACCTGCGAGAGCAATGATTCCTGAACGGATTATTCAATTAACCGATATTTTGATTCCTAACGAAACGGAGCTAGAAATCATTTCCGGACAAGCCGTTACGAATCAACAAGAATTGATTGCAGCAACACAAAAAGTACATGATATGGGGATTCAAACCGTAATTGTCACTTTGGGAAGTAAAGGCGCATTCTATTCCTTTGCAAACGGAAATACAGGCTTTGTACCAGCATTCAACGTCAAGGCAGTGGACACTACGGCTGCCGGGGACACATTTATTGGCGCATTAGCTACCAAAATTTCTGCTGATTTTGGCAATATTAACGAAGCAATTGTATATGGATGCAAAGCCGCATCGCTAACCGTTCAAAGATATGGAGCACAGCAATCTATCCCATACGAATCTGAGATCAATAGATCTGAATCAGACAGCTTAGTGATAGAGTAACTAAAGATTTCTGACACCTTCAAGAACATTGAACCATGTCGTAAGATATGGGGATAATCTTGGAGGTGTTTTTGCGTTGGCAACTAAAGTGAGCTATCCCAAATCATTCAACATGTTATTCTACGCTCTTTAATGATTCAATCATATGGATGCGGTTCACTTTCCTCCTCAGCAACAAGCCGCCAAAGCTCTCCATGTAGTCCGGGGTACTGTAAAATGAAGGATTCGAGTACTGATTGGAAAATGTTCAAAACCTTCATATCTACCGCTTTATTATTCAGCACTGGTGCCGTGAACTTGATTCGAATGATATCTCCTACCGAAATATGATGTTTGTCGGCATAGGATTTGGGTACCAGCAAACCATGATCTTCCAAAGCGATTCTGTTATCACTTTCGTCTAAGAAATGAATGAGACTGTGCAGCACTCCACATGCATGGAATGCTCAATATTGACGAGAAGATAAGGGCTACCTTAGGCCCTTTTCATTCCAACTGCAAAAACTTCAAAGTTCATATTTTCATAGTATGACACTAACTCTTCTTCACAAAAAAATTGCAGATGCAAGTTGTCTTTTTTGCAATGCTCCACAAGTAAACGGGTAATTTCAGATCCAATCCCTTTATTTCTATAATCAGAGTGAACCCCCAAGCCGCATAAGTAAGCATTGATGACCCCATCAGAAACTATTCTTCCAGTACCGATTAGACGTTTTTCATGATATGCATAGATAACGTACCAGCTTTGTTTCATGGCGGTTAGTAGCTTATCTTTACTTAGTCCCAAATATTTATTCCAGTGAAGGTTCTCATATAGCTCATATAAGCTATCTTCTGTAGGTAGCTCTGTAACATATTGTGTTTCCATAAGAAGCCCCCCTTGCCCCAATTATATTATTTATTTGATTTATTATATTACTATTCAATTATTCACTGTTAAGCCTAATGACACATGTGTAAATTTACTTTTAAGTATGGATACAGAAAGGACAACTATCTAAGCAGCCCACATTAAAGCATAAAAAAGAAGTGGGCTATTAACCCACTTCGTCAAATTACCCGCCAATACACTCAACTACTAGTCTTTCCGTACTAATAGAGTGCAGCACTCCACATGACTTGTCTGCGGGAACATATCGACAGGCTGTGCCCATTCGATCTCATAGCCGCCCTCCAGCAGAACCTTACAATCCTTCGCCAGAGTAGAAGGATTGCAAGAAACGTAAACAAATTTTTTCGGCTTGGTGCGGAGCACGGTTTCCAAGAAGCGCGGATCCAGGCCTGTTCGAGGCGGGTCAGCAATGATTACGTCGGGTTTCATGCCTTCCTTGACCCAACGCGGCAGCAGCTCTTCTGCCTGGCCAACATGAAAGCTGGCGTTAGCCCGTCCATTACGTGCAGCATTGGCCTTTGCATCCTCGACCGCTTCAGGAATTGTCTCGATCCCGCGTACTTCCTTGGCATAAGGCGCTAGCCACAAACCGATCGTGCCGGTGCCGCAATACGCGTCAATGACGGTTTCTTTACCTGTCAGGCCAGCAGCTGCCCTTACCGATTCGTACAGCTTCACCGTCTGCTGCGGATTCAACTGGAAGAATGCTCTCGGCGAGAGTGAGAACTGCAGGTCACTCAGCGATTCCTGCATACTCTCGGCTCCCCACAGCGTAATCGTCCGGTCTCCAAAAATAAGCGAAGTCTTCTTTGGATTAATATTTAATGAAATGCCGCTAACCTCCGGAATCGTAAGGCGCAGCATACGAACGAGATCATCCTGCCTTGGCAGCTTACTGCCAGCCGTAACCAGCGTTACCTGCAGTTCTTCAGATTGGAAACCATGACGGACCACGATCGTCCGCACACCATCCTTATTTCCGTTCTCTTTATGAAGCGGGATCCGTAATTCTTCAAGAACCGACTTCACCTTCTCCACAGCTTCATTCACCTTCGGGTGCTGAATCGGGCAGCCGCTAATATCCACAATCGTATGGCTGTCCGCCTCATAGAGCCCTGCAATCACTTCGTTGCCCTTCCGTTTAAGCTGCAGCTGGGCCTTATTTCTGTAATTCCATGGATGCTCCATCCCCAGAATCGGCTTAAACTTCACATCGTCCCGCCCTGCGTATCGGCTGAAGGCTTCACGGACAATATCCGTCTTGGCCTGCAGTTGTCCTTCATAAGAGATATGCTGAATTTGACAGCCACCACAGATGCCAAACACAGGGCAAGGGGGCTCTATTCGGTGCGGTGAACGCTTCTCCACTTCCACGAGCTGGGCCTTGATAAATTTGGACTGGATTTCTTTCACTTCAGCTTTGACCACTTCGTTAGTAATTGCTCCGTCAATAAACACGGCCTTGCGGCGGTAATATCCGACTCCTTCACCGTTAATCCCAAGCCGTTTAATCGTTACGACGATAACGTCACCTGCCTGCAGCTCATCCGCATGCTCTCGTCCGGATGAAAGCTTTGGGCCACGTGCTTCCTGCTTATATCTATCAGATGCTTTCTTCCCCAAATATGATGGAGCTGAAGAGCTCCGATTCTTCCTATGATCATGCTGAATAGCCGACTTGGTGCCAGCTTGCTTGGCTGCTGTTCTCTCACCCGGCTTTTTTCCGTATGCTGTTGTTTTATTATTGGTTCCTTGTCTGGAACGCCGTTGTTCACTCATGCTATGATTTCTCCATCCTTAATGGTATCGTGTCCAATATACCATGCCAAACCCGTGAATGCGAACAGCCCATGGTTCCTTTTCCGGTCCTTTCGTATTCTTCTGTTTCGCAAGGCAAGATAATTCACTCCCATAAGCGTATCATCCGCAGATCCATTTAATCAAAAGAAGATGACCTCTCTGCATGGAGAAGTCATCTTCTTTTTTTATCTAGTCAACTATAAAAGCTACAGGATTATCCCAGCGAAATGATGTCTTCCCAATGGCTAGTTATGATGATGGCGCAGAGATTGTAGACTGTTGTCTGGATATGATAAACAGCACGACCCATATCAGCAGGAACCCCAGCAGCTGGGGAACAGTCACGATTTGCTGGAACACGATCCAGTTGATAAGCACCCCGACCATAGGAAAACTCAATTCCGCAAGGGTTGCCACGGAAGCTTTAGTCGTAGTTAATCCTTTATAATAAACGAGCAAACTCAGGAGACCTGGCAGCAGTGCCTGGCCGATCAGATTCAATGATACCAAGGCAAAGGCTCCTGTGCCCCATGCCGGCATATTCCATGCTGCCCCCTCGCTCCACGTCAGGACGGTCAAGAGTGGGAGTGCGAGTACAAAGCGCAATGAGGTGACCGTCTCGTATTTCAATTTACCTACCATCAAGCGCCCCATGACCGTTGAACCCCCCCATAAGGCTGCAGCCCCTAAAGACAGCAGGCTGCCGACTTGAATGAACTCACTCCAATGGCCAATCGGCAGGGTGAGACCAAAAGTCAGTAAATACGTGCCAGCTATGGCAATGACGAGTAATATTCCAAAATGACGCGGAAGCTTCTCCTTCAGGAGCAAACTGGCTAGAATAATGGCGAATAGCGGCTGGAGCTTCTGAAGCAGCAGAACCGCGTTCAGATTTCCGCTCGACAGTCCCATCGTAAACAATACCGTGGCTAGAGCCGAACCGCCCCACGATATAAACAGCAGCGCGCCAACATGACCCCATCCAAGCCCTCTTAACTCTTGGCGGTTCTTCCACAATACAGGAATCGCAATCAAGGAAATGATGATGTGTTCCAGCAGCACGATCTGCGCAGAGGTCAGATTCTTAAGCAGAATAACCCGAAATAAAGGATCCACACCCCAGAGAGCTGCGCCCAGAACGACCAGCCAGAACCCTCCTTTAAACCGTCCGCTTGCCTTTGTGTTGGAGTCATAGGGTTTAACCTTGACTCCCGTATTAATATTGCTCATTCTTGCCCTCTCCTGTCTTGAATACGGAGGTCTTACTAGCAGAAAGCCCCCGCAATCGACACAAGTCGATATATACGGGGGCTGATCAAACAAGCCTGCCTCAAGAACAGAAAAATCCCGTTCCGATAGCAAACTCATCATTGATCTTCTCCCATCCGGACTTTACCGTCGGCCTTGGAATTGCACCAAGTCAGTCGCTGCATTCATATAAGTACCAGAACGCAGCGAGTCGCGGGCTGAGTTTCGTCCAAGGAGGTACGAACCATCACCGCCGGTTAGGAATTTCACCTTACCCCGAAGATCCATATTCATGTTTTATTTTTGTAACCATTCCATACAATTAACCGACAATTCCTATTACTTTAGTTGCCTTGTTGAAATTATACCATGAATTCTTTCATGTAAATACATCTATTTTCACAATAAATGAAATTAGGCAGGATTACAATGAAGAACATCACTTTTATATATAATACTGAGAATTATACAGCAAGTATAATTTCGTTACCATCATGTTTTATTTCCATTTCAAATCTCTGACTTCAATTTCATGTTCCAATACGTACCGGATGAAATGCCAGCGGCTCCCGCTTGAAGGCTCAGCAATTCGAGAGCCTCCTTCGTATTAGTGTTCGTTCCCTCCGTTTGCGGCAATGGTGACACTCGCTGGGCTGAACTGGTGTCAGTTCCGTCATCGTGCTGTTTCATTTCACTTAATAATATTTTGCTGCCATCAGGGCGAACAATGTACTGACGTAAATAACCACCTTCTTTTACTGTCACCATCTTTCCTTTACCCTCTTCTTCCTTGTGGCTCTTCTGAAGCAAAAGTTCAAACCCTTCTTGGGCAGGTTTAGCTTGTTTCTGTCTAACCGATCTTCCATAAGTATATTCAGACGCAATATGCATGATCTCACATCCTCATTCCATTGTTCTTTTCATCCTAAACCATATATCGGAGAGCCACCTCAATCGTGTGAATCCACTATTCCCCAGATTGACATCAAATCGCGCCCTCTGTTTAGAATAATACCAGCTTTCTGGATGCTTCAACTGAATACCAAAAAGCGCGATGCAACAACCTAGCCGCACCGCGCCCTTGAAATGAACAAATCGTTTTATTTTCCCTGATAGCGGTCATATGCCGCCTGATATACTTCCATATACCGATCCAGTCCCATCTTGTTAAGCGTATTTACGTACTCCTCCCATTGGCTGAACGAAGCCGATCCGTTCACGAATTTCGCTTCCATCTCTGTTACGTAATCCTGAATGTCTTTACCCACCGAAGACATCAAATCAGTCTCCTCTAGCGTAAAGTTAAAGTTGTACAGGATATCCTTCACAGCATATGGTTCTGCTTTCTCGGCAGCAGCCAGGGCAGTTGGCAATGTCTCCGAACCTTTAAACCATTTTTCACGAACGAGTCCAGGATAGCTGCCGCCTAGCCATGTGAAGTTTTTGGCAAGCGCCTGATCCTGTGTCAATCCATTGGCATTCTCGGTAATATCTTTAACGTACTCCAGCTGTCCATCCGCACTCACCGTGTAGGTCTCGCCTTCCTTGCCCATGAAATAGAACTGAGCCCCTTCATCACCGTAGAAATAATCCATCCAACGAATCGTTGCTTCCGGGTTCGGGTTCTTATCTGTTATGGCAAAAGCCCCCACATGCACCATTGGCACCTTTACATGGGAATAGAGCTGGTCTCCGTTAGGTCCCTTCAGTGCTCCAAGTCCAATGTATTCCTTGCGTCCCATTACCGTCTCTGGATTCGGAACAATGGTTGAGCCGAGCAAGCCTTCCTGCCCCTTGGCATTCAACGCACCGCCTTCAATGGTGAAAATCTCTTTATCCAGCAATCCTTCTTTATAAAGCTTGTTCAAGAACTCCAGCATTTCCTTGTATTCCGGCTGTGCTTTGGTAAAACGGAGCTTGCCCGTATCCGGATCAACGTCCACGAATTTATGACCTAGTCCGCTCGTTCCCAGTCCCCAAGAACCTTTCAGATGATCAATGATGCCCGTAATACCTGTAGCAGCGAAGGGAACCTCATCATGTTGCCCATTACCGTTCAGGTCAGTTTCTTTGACCGCCTTCAAATAAGCGTAGAATTCTTCGGTCGTCTCCGGCTCCTTCATCCCCAGCTGATCCAGCCAATCCTGATTAATCCAGAGCGGCGTGCCAATCAGCATGGACAGCAGGGCCGGATCGTAGAAGGAAGGCAGAGAATAGATGTTGCCATCCGGCATCGTCAATCCCTTGCGAATATCCGGATATTCCTCCATCAGCTTTTTGATATTCGGAGCGTACTTGTCAATCAAATCATTCAGCGGAATGAACACTCCCTGCTCACCATAACGCGTCAATTCTGCTGAACTCACCCTTGCTGAATAGAATACATCCGGGTAGTCTCCTCCTGCCAAAGCGAGATTCCGCTTCTCGGTCAGGGTCTCAAACGGAATGAGGTTCCAGGTCACGTTGATGTTAGACATTTCGCGATAGGTTTTCCATACGAGTGTCTCCTCGAATTTGCTTCCGTTCGTCGGCGATTTACCGGTAAAGAACGTGAGGTTCAAAGGCTCGTTTACGATCGGCATGCCAGTTTCATTAACGTTGGCCGCAGGTGATGCTCCTTTATCCCCAGCAGCCCCTTCTCCGCCCTTGCTTCCACAGCCAGCCAGTAATCCCGCAGCCAGTACGGCAGCCAATGTGATCGAAGTCCATTTTTTCATAACCATAAATTCATATCCCCCTCATCATTTGTCCGTAATCAACCTTTAATGGCGCCAATCATAACGCCCTTTACAAAGTACTTTTGCAAAAAAGGATACAATAACAGCATCGGCAGATTCGTCACAATTACCGCTGCATACTTGATCGCTTCTGCATCCATCAGGCTGCGTGCCAGCGAGTCATCACTGATATCCACCATCTCCTGCATTTGCCCCTGAACCAGAATTTCTCGCAGGAACAGCTGCAATGGATAGTTCGAACGATCCGACAGATAGATCAACGCGCTGAAGTACGAATTCCAGTGACCGACGGCATAGAACAGCACCATAACAGCCAGAATCGGTCCGGATAACGGCAGAACAATGCGCCAGAGCACCCGCATATTGGAAGCTCCATCAATAAACGCCGCCTCCTGCATCTCCTTCGGGATCGAATTCTGGAAGAAGGTTCGCATAATGATGATGTTCCACACGGATACCGCCGAAGGAATAATCATCGCCCAGATCGTATCCAGCATCCCCAGCTCTTTAACCAGCAGATAATTCGGAATCATCCCGCCGCTAAAGAACATGGTAAATACGATAATCGCGGTGAAAATACCCCGGCCGTTAAAATCGGCTCTCGATAACGGATAAGCGGCAGCGATTGTCATCATGACATTCAAGGCTGTTCCGGTAGTCGTATAGAGCAGTGTGTTCAGGAATCCCCGCATTAGCTCCGAATTAGCAAATAACCGTTCGTAACCGACAAATGACAATTCCCTCGGCCAGATCCACACGTCCCCCCGCATCACCGTTTCCGGAGCACTTATGGAAGCAATCAGAACAAAATATAAAGGATATAGTACAAGAAGCGTGATAAAAGATAGTATAATGTAAATAAATACTCCAGCTATTCGTTCACTGCGGCTTTGCGGCATATGCCATCATTCCTCCTTACCATAAGCTGTTCTCGCTGACTTTCCGGGCGATCCGGTTTACAGTAATCAGCATGATGAAGTTAACGATGGAATTGAACAGGCCCACCGCAGCCGAGAAGCTGTACTGCGCACCCAGTATACCGCTTCGGTATACATTGGTGGCGATGACGTCAGACGCTTCCATGTTCAGCGGGTTTTGCATCAGGAAGATCTTCTCAAAGCCGACGCCGAGAACAGAACCGATGTTCAGAATGAGCAGGATCGTCATTGTGGGCGCGATCCCCGGCAGATTAATATGCCAGATTCGCCGCAGCCAGCCTGCACCATCCACCTTGGCCGCTTCATGCAGCTGTGGATCAATTCCGGCGAGCGCTGCCAAATAGATAATAGAGCTCCAGCCCATGCCCTGCCATACACCGGACCATACATAGATGCTCTTGAACCACGAAGGTTCCGTCATGAAAGCTATAGGTTCTCCACCGAAGGAGGTGATGATGAAATTGACAAGGCCGCTGACCGGCGACAGAAACATCATGATCATACCAACCACAACGACCGTAGATAAGAAATGGGGTGCATAAGTTACAGTTTGTACAAATCGGCGGAACCGGCCCGACCTGGCTTCATTGATCATCAATGCCAGAATGATCGGAATCGGAAATCCGACTGCCAGCTCATATAAACCGATACCCATTGTATTTTTGATAATGCGCCAGAAATAAAAGCTGTCAAAAAAACGTTCGAAATGCTTGAAACCGGCCCACGGACTACCCATAATCCCTTTGTTAGCCATAAAATCCTTGAATGCAATCTGGACGCCATACATCGGCACGTAATGAAATACAATGAAGTAAATCAGAACCGGAGCAAATAGAACGTATAGCTGCCAGTTTTTGCGTACCTGCATCATCCATCTTCGCCAGGCACTTTTCTTGCCAATGTTTGAATGCGCTTCCAAGTTGTTAAGATGACGTTGTAAAATCAGTTATCCCCTCTCTTTCGTTTATGCGTTTCGTGTGACCCAAGGTCCACGTCTGAATCATAAACGACCCGAGTGCATAAGGGATATTGACCATTTTATTGATGTCTCGCTTTTCATTGGATAGACGGGTAAATAAGCCATTTTCCTAAAGCAATGCCTATAATCTAAAAATTTGACTATCCCATTTTTACGTTTGTTTAACACAAATCAGGTACATTCCTTATAACTTGTCCTATATAATGTTGGGAAGCCTAGAACATCAGAACATACACAAAAGGGGGGAAGGCTGTGAATTGGATCAGACATAAAAGCCGCAGTGTATTCTTTAAAATATTTCTGAGCTTTCTGGCCATCATTTTGTTATTCGGATTGTTCTATATGGTTATCTTCCAGCTTTTCAAGAACAGCTTTCAAAAAGAAATCATTGATACCAACCAGCGGGCGATACACGATACCACGGAACGGTTCACCAACCAATTCAGCAGGCTTCAGGTATTGATGTTTGACATATATAATCAATCGAATTTAATCGGGTTCAACAATCAGCTTCGCCACCAAGCCGGATACAATGTGAATTACTTGAAGGCCCGCGAAGTAATGATTCAGATGCGAAGCGATATCTACAATCCGCTCTTCTTCCTGGAAGACACCCTGATATATTTCAGGGAGCATAATTTTGTACTTAGCAAATCGGGAAGCAGCGATGCTTCATATATGTTCAATCGTTCCTATACAAGTCCTATGTATCCATATTCATTCTGGAACAGCTACGAGGGCGAGCAGGAATCCTTCACGCTCCTCCCAGCTGACACCTATCAAATCAGCAATGAACTGACTGAGAAGAAGCTAATGCCCTACGTCTATAGACAGCCGGACAGTCCATATGAGGTCATTGGGCTCATCGATATCGATAAAGCCGCCCAGTCGTTCTTCGGCGAATCGGATGATCGTGCCTTCGCCATCCTGAATGCCAAAGGCAAAGTGCTGTATGCTTTAGGTTC
This sequence comes from Paenibacillus solani, assembly GCF_001277345.1. Classification (GTDB taxonomy): domain Bacteria; phylum Bacillota; class Bacilli; order Paenibacillales; family Paenibacillaceae; genus Paenibacillus_AQ; species Paenibacillus_AQ solani. The sequence continues at coordinate 463,554 of NZ_LIUT01000001.1, read as the reverse complement.
GCTTAACCAAGAGGAGCTGCCTTCATTTGAAGCAGGGCAAAAAGCGGTGCTAAAAGACGGAACCTACTATTTAATGGAGACTGGAGCGGAGGGGCTGACCTACGTTTCGGCTGTGCCGTACAGTCATGTTTCTTCCCAGCTCAATCGGTTAACCGGCGGTTTGCTGCTCATCTTCTGTTTGTCTTTAGGCGTGGCCCTTGCCGCATCCTATTTCTTCAGCCGCCGATTGCACAAGCCGGTGAAGCAGATTCTTACAACTGTACTGAACAGAGCCAGCAACTCACCAGTACCGGATACGGGAAGCATTACGGAGTATGATCTGATTCAGAACCGCATCCAGGAGCTGTTCCGGGAGAAAGAAGAAATTCGGGACCGTATGAACAAGCATAAGTCCGTTCTGACAAGTTACTCTTATATCAGCCAGCTGAAGAGCATCAATATGGACATCAGCGAGTGGGAAGATTTCTTGTCGGATGACGGAAGCTTTATCGTCGTTCTGTATCACATCCGTTTTCGGATGAATCCGGTCTACGAGCTTCCACTCCATACCGATCAGGCTGTCCGCCATATGCTGGAGCATATTCATTTGATCACGGCCGAACGCTATCCAGGATCTCATACATTCCAGATCGAGAAGAATGAGATTGTTTCCATCTTCAAACGGGAGGAGGCCACTCATTTAGAGGAGCTGCTGCAAGAGATCAGGGATGTGCTGAACGAAGAGAAAGAGTTGTTCCTTGTCACGATTGCGATCAGTTCCCAGGTAAGCGATTCGTCTGAGTTTAACCAAGCCTACCATCAGGTCAAGGGATTGACTGCCCAAGCTCAGCTTCTCGAGGAATCGCAAATCGTGACCAAGCAGCGGGTGCTGCCAACCACCGTCAACCTGAGCCCGTCACAGGAAAAAGGACTGTTGGATGCGCTCCAAGCCGGCAGCGAGGATCGCTGTTTGCAAATTATCGATCAGGCACTGGAAGCCATGCAGCGGAAAGAGGCAGGTATCGCACAATTTCGTTTCTTCGCCGATTCAGTCGCTGCCAAAATTATGGGTTATTTAGAAATGGCCCAGATCGACAAGAACGCCCTTCATTCCTTGAAGCAGTGGAGCACTCGAATAGCAGAATGTCACTGCTTATCCGATTACCAAGGGGTATTCCGTCAGCTCATTGAGGCTTCATGTGCGCTCATTCGCAAGAAGAAGGATACCGGAGAAGAGCCGCTGATCGCCATGTTTATGAAGATTATTCATAACCAGTATGCAGAAGATCTGTCTCTCGATTATTTATCAGCGAAGCTGAACTTATCAAGCGCCTACCTTTCTGTTTATATCAAGGAGAAGACCGGCCTCAACTTCAGTGATCATCTGCTTGGGATTCGTATGAACAAAGCCAAGGAATTGCTGGCGTGCACGGACTTGACCGTAAATGAGATTAGTCAGCGTGTCGGTTATCTTAACATTACCTCCTTCAACCGGACATTCAAGAAGGCTGCTGGCATGACGCCCGGAGCTTACCGCCGGCAGCATGTCGTGCAGACGCATGCAAGCAGTTCATGAGTCTCGCGGTTAACACATAGAAAACCTTCTCTTACATAGCGTGACCGGACCTAGCCCGGCTTGTACGCGGAAGAGAAGGTTTTTTTGCTTCCAAATCGAAATATAAAATATACAGAATCTGTATCAACAAAAAACCAAAAGGATGAGAATGATGCTTTTTCGTATGACAACCATGACCGCTGCCTATGCTGATCAAATTTTGTTATGGAGCTACGAACCGCCTTATGACTTCTATAATAGCGACCAAGATGAGGAGTCTTTAAGAGAGCTCTTGGAAAATTCATATTACGCAATCCTGGACGAGGAAGATCAGCTTTACGGCTTTTGCTGTACAGGTCCCTCTGCCCAAGTTCCGGCTGGAATCCCGCTAGGTGCCTATGAAGAGGATCTGCTGGATTTCGGTCTTGGGATGAAACCTGAATTTACCGGAAAGGGACTGGGAAAAGAGTTCCTCCCCTTCGTGCTGGCATCCATTGCTGAGCTTCACGATCACAAGCCACTGCGGCTGACCGTGGCTGCATTTAACCAACGTGCGATTCGTTTATACACCGGACTCGGTTTCACAAAAGTTACTTCATTTGATAACCGTGGCACCACGTTTATAACGATGGTCCAAACTTAATCTTGATTCTGTGATTCAATGGCTATGTAAACATCCACTACGGTATTCGCTGGATCAAATGCGTGGACATCATAGCGTTCATAATCGCCCGTATACGTCCTTCTCTCCGCTGCATGCTCAAAGTAACTCCAAATTTCACGCCATACCTGAGGGACAACTTCCATGACGGGACCTCGTCTAGTCCGAAATACCAAGTACCTGGATTCCGGCACGAATGCTTGTCGCTGTATCCCGGAATTGGTGTCCGCTGCAGCTGCGGCTCCCTCATCCATCGAACTGCCGATGATCACGGTGTAAGCCCCGGATGCATCGCTCTCGTATTCGGTATACAAGGCATAGATGGATTGATCGTTATCGGATATCTGTGCTTGCATACCGCTTTGGAAGTAGCTGTCCCATAATCTTGGTATCTTGCCTTGCGGCCCTGCTTCTTCTTTATTTGTCGTTCGAACTCCAATACCTTGAATAGACATGGCCGGCCTGGTCTCGATCCATCGTTCACTTTGATTCTGCTGATGATTGCTCATGAATTGTTGCCTCCTTGAAATGAATATAATTCTATTCTAAGGAGGTAATGTGGACACCTATCTGTCCTGGTTACCGTACCGACTAATAATCCTTTGTGCCCTTCGCTTTAATTCCTCCGCTGCCTCAGGCGGTTGCTCAACCAGCACTTGAGCCCCAAAGCTCAGAATCATGCCATAAAACCACTCATCCAACTTATATCTCGTTTGAACACGAATAGCCCCGTCCGGGGTAACAGTTACTTGTTCAGGCGGAAAAATATCCGCCACTCGCTGACGTGCGCTTGCCTCAAATAACAGCACCGTCTCCTGCTCCTGTTCCTGTTCATGCGACCACGACGTTTTCCATTCCAAAGATTCCTTACCGGAAAATGGTCTTGACTCATATTGCTCACTCAGCATCTCAATCTGCTGCATCCGCGACAGCCGGAAGATTCGCTCATCCTCCCGCACCAGACAATAAGCTTGTACATACCATACATTACCCTTCAAAATCAGGGATACTGGTTCAATGATTCTTTGCTCAGAAGCTCCCTCCGAACTAATATATTCTATGATAACCCTGCGGCTTTCTTGAATCGCTTGTTTGAGTATGCTTACACTGGTCTTTAAACCTTGGCGCTGCCCCCAGGGCTGAAAGTCCATCACAACAGACTCCCTGCGGTATTCACCACCAAAACTCTGCTCCACTCTATGAAGCAGTGCCTTTACTTTCTCAAGCAGGGTATCCATCTGCTGATCGGCCAAGGCGCTGCTCATTCCTTTGACGGCCGCAACCAGCGTACTCATCTCCTTAGCGGACAGCCAGTATTTGTCGATCATGTAATGCTCCATAATTTCAAATCCGCCAGATATCCCCTGATGGGCAACAATGGGAATCCCGGCTTGAGACAAAGTATCCATATCGCGATATATCGTTTTGCTTGATACTTCAAATCGCTCAGCCAGCTCCTTGGCGCTCAGTCTCCCGCGGTTGAGCAGCAGGACGGTTATGGCTAACAGCCGGTCAATTTTCATTACGCTACCCCTTAATTCTCAGTCATTTATTATATAGGAAAGTTGTGAAACCTCGATCCAGTTCGCCAAATTCCTTAACTCAAGCTTAACAGATTCGGCATGTGTTCACCCAACCGTTAGGTTAGGTTCAATTGCTCGTCAACCTGTTATGCTACAATGATAAGCACAGCAAGCAAGTCGGGGGCCTTGAAGAAACGAATCTTTCCCGAGTAACGTAGACATACATATAAATACAAAGACTGCTCGAATCTTTAACATCAAGGAGGAACATACATATGGATAATCGGCTTGACGCCATGCGCAGATGTCACCCGGACTCCGTAACGATCTCCCGCATAACGGGCATCATTACGGATGGGGTTATCCTGCTCGCAGCTGTAGCATATCTGATTATCGCCGCTATATTCGGGTGGACCCTAATACCAGGCTGGATCACCATCGGATTGCTGGTTCTCGGAATCTGGTTTACTTGGGCTGTGCCCTCCTTCACCTACAAACAATTCGGCTTCCGGGTAAGTGAGGAAGAATTGGAGCTACGATCCGGCTGGATCTGGCTCAGCGATACCCTGGTCCCCATGACGCGGGTACAGCATGTCGAGCTGGAGCGGGGACCGCTCCTCCGTAAATACGGCTTAGCTAAGGTAAAGGTTGTTACCGCCGCGACGACTCATGTCATTCAGGCGCTTAAGCTGGAGGAAGCAGAGGAACTGAAGAAACAAATCGGCGAGCTGGCAAAAGTGGTGGATCACGATGAATGAACCAACAAGACTTCACCGGCTGTTCATCCTGTTCCCGCTCGTAGGTAGCGTAAAATCGCTCATTCCGATCGCAGCTCTAGTATCCCTCAAATTCCTCAACGGAAAGTCGCTGCGTGACATCCCCTGGTACTGGCTGTCGGCTGTCATCATCATCCTGGTTACGCTTCTGCTTCTGTACGGATATCTGAAGTGGAAGCGCTTTGTCTATACGTTGGAAGAAGACAAAATCCTCATCCGCCGCGGTGTTCTGTTCCGTGAGGAATTGTCCATCTATACAGGTCGCATTCATTCCATGAATATGGAGCAGCCTTTGCTGCAGCGTATTTTGGGACTTACCCAGGTCCGAATAGAAACACCGGGCAAAACCGAAGGCGGAGGCATACTTCCTGCGGTCACCAACAGCGAAGGCGAAAGGCTTCAACGCTGGCTGCGCGAGCAAACGAGAACCAAGCAGACGGAACGTGAAATACACCAACATGAAAGCTCCGACCCATCCGACCACTGCCTTTCCGCGGAGAGTGAGAGGCCATCTGTTCAACCGTCGGAAACCCGGGAGAATCAGGAATTCATTCACCCGCCGAACCATAACCAGGGATTTGAAAGCAATCGTTTGGCGAATCCCGATTCCAACACCGCCGGGAGACACTCCGCGGGCAATCCAGGAACGGTAGAAGATGAACGCAGCACGCTGCTGCAGCTATCCTCAGGACGCCTGCTCATAGCCGCTCTCTCCTCGCCCAACCTGTCACTGGCTTTAGCCTTTGTGGGTGGTATTCTATCTTTTGCGGACGACCTGCTCCCGGATCGGATGTACCAATTGCTGTTTCAATCGGCAGGGAAGCTGCTGCCCGGCAGTTGGATCGGCATCGCCGCTTTGGCGCTCATCGCATCCTGGCTGCTCTCGGCCGTGCTCTATACGATCAAATATGCGGGCTTCACTGTTGAGCGCATTGGGAAACAAATCTCGGTCAGCTGTGGACTACTGGAGCGAAAGAGGCTGCTCTTCTCTCCCGAACGGGTGCTGGCCATTACTGTCAAAGAAGGCGTATTCCGACGCTGGTTCGGTTACGCTGAGGTGAAGGTCCATGTGCTGACGTCCGAGTCCGATAAGCATTTCATGCTTCATCCTTTACTGAAGATCGGAGATATTCCAGCACTGCTGAATCGGGTTACGCCTCAATTCAGCGCTCAGGCCATTACCGCTTCCCCGCCGCCCCGCGCAAAATGGATGTACCTGCGGTGGAAGCTGGCTTTTGCCGCTATCATTTGTGCTGTGTGCATTTGGTATTTTCAAAGTCTCGGTTTGTTATCACTTCTGCTGCTCCCGCTCTCGTTAGCTTGGGGACTCCTTTCTCACCGGGATTCCGGACTCAATCTAACGGACAAACAGCTCACGATTCGCAGCCGTTTCATTGCAGTCTCCACCAGATATATACGCCGCCCGCAGATCATTGCCATGGAGGTTAGCGGTACACGTAGACAGCGAAGAAGAGGGCTTCTGTCACTTCAAGTGAAGATGATATTTAGCGAGATCAACGAAGGTTTACGCGGAATGGATCAGCGAGAGATCGAGGCTGTTCGGGCATGGTTCCAAAAGAAAAAGGGCGAGACCTCCGCCTGCTAAGCGGAGTGGTCTCTCCTCATCGATTGATCAACTCTGACTGTTTGGCCTTCGCTCTTCCCGAAGTGCCAAAGCCAGATAACCGGTAAACCAGGAATGTTGCCACGAGAAATACACCGTACACACCGATAGTTATGAGTATATGTGAAGGATCGGTCATAAGACGGTCTCCAACTAAAGCGAACAGAAGCATAGCAGGGATTTTTCCCAGAGCGGACGCCATGCCGTATGAGATAAACGTCACTTTGCTGATCGCCGCATACACATTGACCACAACAGAAGGGATAAACGGGATCAAACGGGAGAAGAGTATGGCCAAAAAAGCATTCCTCTCGAACATCGTGGTCACTTTTCCCAGCCTGTTATAACGATAAAGCACCCGTCCGCCCCATTGCTGAAATCCGTAGCGGATGAATATAAACATCAGAATAGAAGCAGCAATAGAGCCGACCCAAGTGACGATCCCGCCGATGAGTGGTCCTAAGGCAGCACCGATTACGCCTCCTACCACCGGGTATGGGATCACGGGAAACAAGGCCATGATGACAGCCATAAGTATGATCAGCATTATCTCGTCAGTCGATCGTATCCAGGTTAATATGGCATCTCCATAATGGTAAACCAAGCCGCCTATCGCAGCGTATACCAACGCCATTCCTATCTTCTTAAACATAATCACGCTCCATGCCGTAATGCACCTATTGTATCACGGAGCATAGAAAGGCGGACAAGCAGAAATAGGGACATCCCCTCGTTACAGGGATGCCCCTTCTCTGTTTATATCTTTAAAGATTCAACAAGTTATAAATAATAACTGCTGCTTGAGCACGATTGGCGATGCCTTTTGGTGTAAATCGGTCATGACCAGTCCCTTGAATCACGCCTTTCTCGGCCAAGAGGGCGACAGCACTTCGCGCATACCCCGCAATGCTGCTGTTATCCTTAAATTTCGCCAAGGCTCCGCCCTCGTCGTCAGCCTTCATATCGGCGAATAAGGACAAGGCATTAGCACTCATAATAGCCATCTCCTGACGGGTAATCGGACGATTCGGCTCAAATTTACCCCCGCCCACGCCTTGAACTAACCCAGCATCTACCGCAGAGGCGATCAGCGCGTAGTGCCAGTCGGTTGGTTTCACATCCGTAAATTGAAGATCTATCGATCCTTCCAGCTGGAAAGCACGAACCAGCATCGCCAAGAATTCGGCTCGAGTTACCGGCTTTAGCGGCTCGAACGAGTCCTGTCCCATTCCTTCCACAATGCCCAGCGCAGCCAATTTCTCAATAGCCGACTTCGCCCAGCCCACCTTCTCTATATCGCTGAATTCCCGTGTCTTCGGCGTTGTCGGCGGCTTTACGGGAGGATTCACCGGTGGTGTCACGGGTGGATTCACTGGCGGTGTCACCGGTGGTGTGACTGGAGGCGTCACCGGCGGTGTGACCGGTGGCGTCACGGGTGGATTCACCGGTGGTGTGACTGGAGGCGTCACTGGCGGATCCACCGGTGGTGTCACCGGCGGATGACCATTGTCACCTGTTTTGACCGTCACCGATGAATTCGAGTCACTTTCGTTATGAAGCCGATTAACCGAAGTCACCACGTAAGTATACTCCTGATCCTTCAATACGCTACGATCCACCAGCGATTGCACCGTATCCGCGGACTTTCGGAATGTCCCTATCAAATGTGATGGATCCTGGATATTGCCTGCCTCTTCGCCTTCAAAGCGATATACGGCATAATACGCTTCATCACCTGCTGATGACCAGCTAAGCTTTACCCCTTCCTGTATAAACTCAGCCTTCAGACCCTGCGGAGATGACGGCGCTGTCGAATCGATCCAAGGCATCGCCGGGATTAACGCCGGATATCGGTATAGGTCATTTTTCAGCCTGTCTGTGAAGCCAAGCGCGTTATCCCGAAACCATTTGGAGCTGAAAAACATACTGCCCTGGACTTCTTCATAGTTGCGGTTGTATTTGATCTGGTTCGGCAATTCCTCGGGGTTTGACCAATCGGTGTTCGAACCGATTTTATACAGAGCTTGTCCGCTGTACAAATGAACCCTTTTGCCTGAGACTACCTCGCTCCACCAATCGATCAGCTTATCATAAGCAGCCGCGGAATACCCGATGTTCCAATAAATCTGCGGCGTTATATAGTCGATCCATTCTTCATCCACCCATTTTTTTGAATCAGCATAAATGGCATTATAACTTTCCAAACCGTTAGTTTCAGAACCTGCCGGATCACTGGATTTATTTTTCCAGATGCCAAACGGGCTAATACCGAATTTCACATAGCTCTTCTCCGCCTTAATGGCAGCATTCACGTTCTGTATGAATTCGTTGACATTATTTCTTCGCCAGACACTCTTATTTGTAAAGGTACCCTTGTATTGATTAAACGTGTCCGTATCCGGGAAATCCACACCGGTTACAGGGTACGGATAGAAATAGTCGTCAAAATGCACAGCATCAATATCGTAGTTCCGCACGACCTCCATAATGCCATCGATAATAAACTGCTGTGCCTCCGGGATCCCTGGATTAAAATACAGCTTGCCGCCATATTCTTCAACCCATTCCGGATGCTGCTTCGCTGGATGGTCCTCTACAAGTTTGTTGACATCCCCTTGCAGACTGATGCGGTACGGATTAAACCAAGCGTGAAACTCCATGTTCCGCTTATGGACCTCTTCAAGAAGGAAAGCCAGCGGATCGTAACCCGGATCTTTGCCCTGGATACCCGTCAACCATTCGGACCAAGGGCCATATTGGGAGGGATAGAAGGCATCTGCCGTTGGTTTGATCTGCATAATTACGGCATTCATCCCTGCATCCTCGAGCTGATCCAGCAGAGTGATAAACTGTAACTTCTGCTGCTCCGGATCGGTGACGCCTTTGGCAGGCCAGTCAATGTTGTCCACGGTCGCAATCCAAGCAGCTCTCATCTCGGTCTTCGGATGCCCGGAAGCTTCATTTACCGTAACATAGAGCGAGCTGCTCTTTCCTTGAAAATCAGCTGTTATTCTCGTGGAACCTGTCATCAAGCCGGATACCACTCCTTTAGGATCGATAGTAGCTACATTCGGATTACTGCTCGTAAACGTAACACCTTCCGTAATAATCACCGGCTCCTCCATCCAGGAGTAGGTTGCCGATACTACGGTCTCGAATGAGTCACTGACCGTAACCGCTGTAAGGCCTTGAAGCTCGATGCTCTGCAGTACAGGAACCGGGTCCGTTACCGTAATATCATGCTTCGCGGACATGCCGTGGTACGAAGCGGTGATGGCTGCCGTTCCAGCGGAAATAGCAGTCAATTGGCCGGCTTGGTCTACCGATACAACGCCCGGCTGGTCGCTGGCATAACTGATATCTTCTGTCAGCCACACAGGGTCCGTCGGGGTACCGTAAACGGAATAAACCACACTGGTTCTCATCTTGCCGGTAACGCTTGTCTCCATATGAAGCGGCCCGGATAACAGTAATTCACCAGGGTGTGGCGTATCCGCCGTAATATGAAGCTCATACTGAGATTTCGGCGCGTCACCGTATTGAGCTGTTATCGTGACCGTTCCCGGTGCCAATGCCTCGATCGTGTCGTAGGTCACTCCTGTCACTGTGGCAATATTGTCGTCACTGCTGGTCAGCTTCACACCGTCAGTAACCAATACAGGCTCGGTTTGTCCTTCGTATGTAGCATATACTTGAGGCTTCACCGTTTCTCCAACACTCAGGGGAGTCAGTCCACCTATATCGAGCCCATACACTTGGGAATTCGAATAGAATGCGGACAACCTGTCGAAGTACACGGTCCCCCTGTTCTTATTCGTGTCTTTTAATTCCGCGATATAGATTTGGTTCACTTTAAGGGGATACTTGATAGCAGACGGAACGTTAAATTTGACGTACCTCCAGCCTTTCCAGCTAAAGCCGCTCGTCGAGGTTAAGTCCACGGTATGCGTGCCACCGGATGAATCCAGAAGCTGAGCTCGAAGCCAGTGATCCCCGCCATCGCCGTAAACCCATAACCCTAGAGCAGTCGGTGAGCCTGGTACGCTTCTGCCCATTGACCCGTCCGGGTCTCTGAAGTTGAGATACGCCGCCGAAGTGCCGGATTCACCATCTACAAAATCATAACTTAAAGCTGCAGCATGATGACCATAATAGATCGGCTCAGGCCTCCCCACTAAATCCAGCTGGGCCTTTCCCCGGGCCGAAGAAGCGAGCAAATTCGTTACGGATTCAAAATTCTCCAGGACGACATGCTCAGAACCTTCAGAAGTTGCAGACATATCAAAGAAATTTTCCGCTGCGGAAACTGCCGAGCTGAACATTACTGTAAAAGCTAAAACCATGGGCAAAATGATTCTGCTGCTTCGCTTGATACGCCTCTTAATTCTCATTCACTAATTCACTCCTCATTAGAAAATGTATGCGCTTACGATTCATGAAAACCGAAGTCTGATCGAAATCGGCAGTTCCCACCTCCAATCAAATAGTCAAATTAGATGATCCTTATGGAACAAAAAAACATCCAAATTCATCTCTCCTCTATCATAATGAAATTTTATTTCAATTTTCAATAGTTTTTATAAAATATAATTTTATAAATTAGGCAGGAATTTTCTATCTCACGACGTATGAGACCAAAAAAAGAAGCCAAACGAGAGTTCTCTCCCCTTGGCTTCAGCTTCAAAATTTATTCAGTTCACGTATTCAAGAAGTTCGATGATCAGCGTCACGGCTTCCGCACGTGTTGCGAATTGCTGTGGTGCAAAGCGGTTGTTACCTACACCGCCAACCAATCCTACTTCCACTGCAGCCGCTACATAGGGACGAGCCCACGCTTGTATCTCCTTCGCATCTTTAAAAGTCAGCTTCGCTGACGAATCCGGGCTGATTCCGCTGGCGCGAACGATCATCGCTACCAGCTCCGTCCGATTTAGCGGCTTATGAGGGCCGAAGGAGCCATCCTTGTAACCGCTGATAATACCAGCTTCCACTGCTTGTGCTACAGCATCCTTCGCCCAAGCAGGAATTTGGGCTGCGTCACGGAATGAGAGCTGAACACCGCCTTCATCAAGATGCAGCGCGCGTACCAGCATCGTGATGAACTCTGCCCGTGTAACCTGTTGATTAGGCCTGAAAGTTCCATCTCCATAGCCGTTAATGAAACCAGCTGCCACAGCCTTATCGATGGCTGATTTGGCCCAGTGCCCCGCAGTATCCTTCAGCGCTGGCGGATTACCTTTGTCTGAATCCGTATCTTGATTGCTTCCATGCTGGGAATCTGTACCCGATCCATTATCCGGCTTCGTCCCATTCCCCGTACCTGAACCGTTTGCAGGGACTGAGCTTGTTCCATTCCCAGAACCGGAACCAGGATTGCTGCCCGAACTAGAACTGCTTCCCGGTCCTGGATTGGAAATGCCGGAGTCCGGATTTGGTGTCCCAGGATTCGGTGTCCCAGGATTTGGAGTACCCGGATCAGGTTTCGGCACAACAGCATCCTTCTTCACAATACCGAATTGATCAACGATAAACGGCTGTGCTCCTTTAAGATTTTGGTCAATTTCATACGTGACCGCAGTCAGCTTGCCGCCATCTATCGTAATACCGACGAAATTCTGTACCTGGCTGCGTTTCGGTCGCCGATTATCGTTTGGATCGGGGCCATATTTAGCCGCGTGGTTTTCTTCCGCACGTTCGAACAGTCCGTAGTATGCATCTCCAAGCTTTTCACTCGGATTCTTATAATAGACCTTAGGTCCCGCGGTGGCTGGAATCAAATAGATTGCACCTTCCGGATTGACCGAATATTCCAGCTTCTCACCATTTAGCATTTCCGTAATTTTCTCTACCTCTGCCGCTTTTCCGTCAGCTTTGATCGGTTTGGTGCGGGCATAAATATGATCATGACCCTGTAATACCAAATCAATGCCGAGCTCTGCCATTAACGGAGCAATCTTGGATCTAACGCCATTGGCTCCCATAATATCGGAGTCCGTCGCATGATTCGAAGTGGTGTACGGACCCTTATGAATATTAACGATCACCCACTGTGCGCCGGCTTTTTTAGCCTTTTGCACATCTTGTTTAAGCCATTCCACCTGTTCGACCGAGAAATTATCGTACGTGTCCGAATCCTCATTGGAATTCAAAACAACGAAATGCGCGTTGCTGTAATCGTACGAGTAATACGCTCCAGTCTCTGTTGCCGAGTTGTCCGGCTGCTGCACATTGAAATGCTCGATAAAAGCGTAGTTCTCATCCTCATGGTTGCCCGCAGATGGCACCAGCGTTGTATGGAGCAAGCTTTGCTGCGAATACCCTAACAACCAGTTCCACTGTTCTTCCTTGACGCCCTTGTCTACAATATCGCCGTTATGGATGACGAATTGTGCTTCCGGCACAGTAGCCAGAGCTTTGGCCAGTGTCTCGGATGAGAGCAAGGCCTCCTCTTCTTCCTTCGCCTGCGTATCGGCCAAATCAATAAACGTGAATGCACCTTTCTCCGGCGCAGTCTGGAAGGTTCCCGTCTCGCTCCAAACCCCAAGCGCTGCATCCCCTACGCGGAAATAGTAGGATGTGTTAGGCTTGAGCTTTGTTGCTTCTGCTTTGTGCACAAGTTCTGCCTCAGAATTAGTAGAAGCAGCCGAACGTCCTTGGAACGAGATCCCATTCGTAAAGTCAGCCGCAGCCGCAGACTTCTCCACAACTTGAAGATCACTGTTTGTCACCTGCTGAGAAGTATACCAGGTAAAACCCTTGGACGTTTTGGCATCACCATGGAATGTAACCGTTACTTTACTCACTTTTTCTTGAACAGGATCCGGTTTTGTCTCCTTCATGATACCGAACTGATCCACGATAAACGGCTGCCCGCTGTTCTGATTCTGATCGATTTCATATGTTACGGCCGTCAGCTTGCCCCCGTCGATCGTAAAACCGACAAAGTTCTGAACTTGACCTCTGGCAAGGCTGGTTGAATCCCCGTATTTACGGGCATGATTCTCTTCTGCCCGCTCAAACAAATTGAAATACGCGTCTCCCAGCTCCGGCTTTTGGTTCTTGAAATAAACCTTGGCCCCTGCGGTAGCAGGAATCATATAGATGGTTCCATCCGGTTTAACTGCGTACTCGATGCTCTGCCCATTTAGCGTCTCGGTAATTTTGGTGACATCCTCTGCAGTTCCATCACGCTTGATTGGCTTCGTACGCGCATAGATGTGGTCATGTCCCTGCAGCACCATATCAATCCCAAGCTCGTTCATCAGGGGAGCAATTTGGTTTCTTACTCCATTAGCGCCAATTATGTCTTTGTCAGTTGCATGATTCGATGTTGTATAAGGCCCTTTATGGATATTGACGATAATCCACTTTGCTCCAGCAGCCTTCGCCTGCTCCACATCCTGTTTCATCCACGCTACTTGCTCTGTTGAGAAGTTCGCGTACTCGGATGAATTCTCATTGGAGTTAAGCACGATGAAATGCGCATTGCTGTAATCGTAAGAGTAGTACGCGCCAGTAATTGTCGCAGCGTTATCCGGTTGCTTCACATTAAAATGCTCATAGAAGGCATAGTTCTTATCCTCATGGTTGCCCGCTGCCGGCACGATGGTTGTGTTCAAAAGACTGGATTGCGAATGGCCCAGCAGCCAGTTCCATTCCTGCTCTGAGGTGCCGTTCTCGACCACATCTCCGTTATGCATCACGAATTTGGCATTCGGGATTGTGGCAAGCGCTTTGGACAAGGTGGCTGCCGACAGACTGGCCTCGTCCTCTTCCTTCGCCTGTGTATCCGTCAGATCAATAAATGTGAAGGGACCGCTGATAGGTGCTGTTTGGAAGGTTCCTATCTCACTCCATAAATTCAGACTTTGGTCCCCGACCCTGAAATAATAGGAGGTATCTGCCGATAAGCCTGTCGCTTCCGCTTTATGTACATGCTCACCTGGAGAATTCGAGGAAACGGAGGTTCGCCCGCTAAATTCCAGGGCCTGGCTAAAGTCCGGCGCAGTGCCGCGATTCTCCACAACCTGTACATCACTTTGCGAAGAGACCAGCGGAGTATACCATGTAAACCCCTTCGTGCTTGTCGCATCTCCATAGAAGGTTACGGTAACCTTTGAAATATCAAGCAGCGGCGCCTGTGCTAACGCGGCAAGTTCCATATCAAAATACAGATCTGAGCTGCTATCACTCTGCTGATGAACCTCGACCGCGATTTCGTTGTTGCCATCCTGTAAATATGCTTTCAGCGGCTCCGTCAGATCGACATCCTTATACACAACAGGGAGGTCCTTGTTCGAGGTCGCCTTTGTATCATAAGTAATCTCACCCTCAGGTAAACCCATACGTCTGATTTCATGACCATTGACATAAACGACGGCGCCATCATCAACACCAAACGTGCCGAGAATCTGGCCGTAACCGTCAATTTGATCCTTGTTGACATGAAGATTCGTACGGAAATAAGTTGTGCGGTGTTTGAGCTTCTTGTCCGGACCATAGGAAACTTCGGTATTTAGCGACCCAAATTCAGCAGTAGATACCCCACTACCGTTATCTTTATACCCGAAAGGAGCCAGTCCGGATTCCCAAGAGGAATCATCATAAGTGGCGCGCCATACGGTTGTTAAATCTTGGCCCTGATCAAAATACTTCCACTCGGCATTCCGATGCAGCAAAATATCTGGTTGATCCTGTGTAGCGGCTTCTACTGCTGTAGGACCCCCAATACCTGTAAAAAACCCTAACACAAGTGCCGTAGATAACAGCATGGATAATAGCTTCTTGTACATGTGATTAATCATTTATTCTCTCCTTTTGTTATGTAGGTGGGTCTGTATCAAGAACTCTCAAACAGCTCCAGCATAACAAAGGGGGATTAATGGGTTGTTATCCCAGCGTAAAACGTATGTAAATAAAGACATGAGAACCTAAATACTGCCCCTTATTCATCCCAACTAAAAAAAGCAGTGCGAGAACACTCTCTCACGCTGCTTCCTTAAACTTCTATTTGGCTTAACCTTCCGACGGGTATTTCAGCCCCCACTGCCCCCGGATTTGATCCAGCAGTCTCATAATGGCAAGCGACTCATCCAGCGACATCACGTCGCTCTCAAGCCTTCCTTCCAGCAGGCATCGCCCCACTTCGTAAGCCTCGAAGCTATATCCCTTCTCCTGACGGTCATCCGTAATGATCACCGGTTCCTTGCCATCTACATGAAGCGATGCGGATGTCGCATTCAGAAAGGATGGAATGTGAATATGCCCGCCCGTACCATAAATGTAAGCTTCATTTGTCAATCCAAGCCGGATTGCCCCGTTTAACGATGCAGTTTTGCCTGACTCATAGGATAGAATAACGGAGAACTGCTCATCCACCCCCGTCTCGCCAATATGCGCGGTACTCCATATCTTATCTGGATCTGCTCCAAAAACCATAGAGGCAAATGACACCGGGTAAATACCTGCATCCAGAAGTGCCCCGCCACCTAGTTCCAAATTCAGCAAACGGCCTTGCGGATTCCAGCCGCTCCGAAACCCAAAGTCAGCCTTCAGCAGCCGAACGTCACCGATAAGCCCATTATTCAGCCATTCGCACACTTGCCGGATCGGTGGAAGGAAACGCGTCCACATGGCCTCCATCAGAAACAGCTTCTGCTCCCGTGCAGCCGCCACCAATTCCTCGAGTTCATCCTCATTGATCGTGAACGGTTTCTCACACAGCACGGATTTACCGGCCTGGAGACACATCAAAGCATGATCCCGATGCAGCGGATGCGGAGTTGCTATGTACACGACGTCGACATCAGGATCCCTCACGAGTTCCTCGTAACTGCCATAAGCCCGCGGTATGTCATATTTCGAAGCAAACTCGCCTGCATGACTTGCCGTGCGAGAGCCCACGGCCAGAAACTGGGCATTCTCCACATACGCCAGATCGGCTGCAAACTGCTCTGCAATCCAGCCCGTCCCCATGATGCCCCATCTAATCTTGCCCCGATTCTGCTCCATAAATCTTCTCCTCTCTTCCTCTCCATGATATAGCGCTACCTAAAGGTTGTAGAAGCTGTCCCTCTCCACCCTGCAAATTCGCAAGCCAAAGCTTTCATACCACTCGTTCCTGCCCCGCTCCTGCGCTACCTGATGAGCGGCATTCTCCTTCCATAAACGAATGGCCTCCAGGGAATCCCAATAGGATACCGTAATTCCCAAGCCTTCGTCCCGGGCAGACTCCACACCCAAATAGCCGGGCTGCTGCGCTGCGAGCTCTGCCATTTTGTCCGACATCACGCTGTAACCCTGATCCCCTGCTGTGCGCTTGGACACAAAAATGCAGGCATAATAAGGCGGTTTCGGCGTATTCGCGTATTCCGTCATTCTTTCGCCTTCTTTCCGGTTACCAGATTAACCATTACTTCTGCTTACGTTCGTATTTGAACTATGTATATCATTATATCGGAACTTCCGTTATTTCTTAACCTGCAAAAGAAGGACTTAAAAAGAAAACCGCCTCCTTCTTCTGTGATACTTTACAGGAGAAAAAAAGCGGTTCTCTGGCTTTCCATTCTTTACTTCAGTTTGTGCAACAGATTATAGATGACCTGCGCGCTTTCCGCACGTGTCGTCAAGCCTTCCGGTTCAAAACGGTTCGGAGTGTGTCCCTCAACTAAACCTAGGACATGCGCGGTTTCTACCGCTTCCCGAGCCCATTCCGGGGATGAAGCGAGATCAGCAAATTCGCTGCCTGACCTGCTGTCCCCCTGCGGTTGGTTCTTCGCGTGGGCATATGCCCGAACTAACATAGCCGCCATTTCCTGACGCTTAATTGGAGTTTCGGGATCAAAATGCTTTGTGCTGGTTCCGTTCACGATGCCTGACTGGGCGGCTGCTACCACCGCCTTTGCGTACCATTTGCCAGAAGATACATCGTCAAACGGCGCAGAGCTCTCTGCCCGGAGATCAAGCAGACGAACCAGCATTGCTGCAAATTCAGCCCGGGTCACCTGCCGAGCTGGAGCAAAGCGTTCCATGCTGACCCCTTCAATAAGCTGCTTCGCGGCTAACTCACTAATCACATCCGCAGCCCAGAACGAGGCTTTCACATCGGCAAATATTTTCTCATAGTTGAGCAAGCCGTATGCACTGAAATGCCTGATCTTCCCGATTATGCGGCCATCTTTGTTCATGCCGTCAATATACTCCAACGCACCGTTGTCTGAAATATAGTACATGGAGATTCTCTTGCCACCAGCATCTGTTGGCAGCGGTAATTCAAGCATGATGGGTTGTGCAAATTCAGTTAAGCTAAATGCTTGGCCATCCGCGGTGATCCTTTGCAGCTGGAACTCCAATACATCTCCCGCAGCCGTCAGTTTAGCGCTGGAGACGCGGGCAGCTTGTGTGATCCGCTGCTTCAGCTCCGCATTCGATAGTGTGGCGGCGCTCAGTTTTATCGTGCCCTTCTCAAGCTGATCAGCCTCTGCAAGGCCACCCACCTGACGAAGCACTTCAGCCGGAATTGTAATAGCCATGTTACTCGCTTCTATACGAAGGGAGCCATTCTTCTTGAGAATGTCAGCTGCATTTCCTGGCAGCGTGATATCCGTAAAGTTTCCGTTTAGCATTAAAATTGCCTGTCCATTTGACAGCTTGGCTGCCAGTTCGCTCGCGGATAAGGCAATGCTGCCTGATGGCGGTGATACGGGCGGTGCTATTGGTGGCGTCACCGGTGGTATTACGGGTGGTGTTACCGGCGGTTGGACCGGTGGGTTTACCGGTGGCTGAACCGGTGGATTCACCGGTGGCGTTACCGGAGGCTCCGGACCAGGATTACTACCATCAACCATTCTTACTTTCAAATCATATACCGACTTAAATCCTTCGTAGGTCGCCGAAATCACGGTCGCTCCTTCTGCCAATGCAAGGACTAAGCCCTGTTCATCAATGGAAGCGACCTCCGGCTTGCTACTCTCGTAAGTAATACCATCAATCAAACGGATCCGGCTGCCATCGGAATATACCGCCTCTGTAACAGTCTGATCCGTATCCCCCACCTTCAGCTCTGTTCTGCCGTTCAGGGTAATCGATTCAACGCTTCCCTCTGGCACACGGTCCACCGTAATTAACACATCTGCATAGACCTCCGGGGCTGCCGTGCTGGTCGCTCTTACAACCGCGCTGCCGATATTTTGTGCCGACACGATTCCGTCTACGGAAACACTGACGACATCCTCCGCAGGTTCGGATTGGTATACAGACCACACCACCGTCCGCTCAGCCCCGCTTGGCTTCACTTGGACGCTTAAAGGATGGCTCTCGCTGACGGCAAGACTCAGCTGATCAGGATTTATGATCAACCGCTCCGGCTTGGGCTTCATTACCGATCTCGTCAGTGTAAATTCATCCACGACTCGGCCGCCAATCGTTTTGGTTACAAAGTGAAGCTCGTCTCCCTTCACTTCCACGGAGGCATACATCTGCGCCGGTTCATCATCGACCACCTCATGCCAGCCCCGCTCCGTATGGGAATAGAATTTAGGCCCCGACGAACCTGCGACGACGTAGGTTGAGCCTATTCCATCGGCTGCAATTTGGTTATTCATCATTGGGAAGGTACGAATATAGATATGATCATGACCGTTCAATACGAGATCCACACCGAATTCCTCAAGCACTGGCGCCCACAAGCTCCGTACCTCTGCGGAATCATAGATGCTTCCATATGGCCCGCGGTGGAACATCGCAATGGTCCAATCCTTGTCATTGCTGGCCAGGTCCTGCTGGAGCCATTTTTTCTGATCTTCCAGCTGATACTCGCTGTTCAGCATAATGAAATGAATATTCTTGTAGTCAAAAGAGAAATTGGTTCCCTTCAGACTCTCCAGACCATTGCCCGGCTGGTTGAAGTGAGCAAGGAAATCCCCGTTCTCCTTCGTTCCCATCACTTCATGGTTGCCGATGGCAGATACAAGCGTCGTATGGAGGAAATGTTTCTGGGCTTCTTCAAACCAGTAGTTCCACTGTGCCTCCAAAAACCCCTTATCCACCATATCGCCGGCATGCACCATAAACTCAGCATCCGGGTGCTCGGCTGCCGCCTTATCGATCGTCTTCCCCCACAGCTCGAACTCTTTAGCAGAGGATGCCTGTGAATCAGCAAAATATAGAAATTTTGTCGTATCTCCCGTTACCTCTGTTGTTCTAAAAGAGCCTTGCGTGCTGTAATGACCTTGTCCATCACCGACACGATACACATATTCCGTGTCTGGCTCAAGACCGGCTGCCGTTGCCTTATGGACACGGACAGTGCCCAAATCCAGCGTATGGTACAACTCGCTGGTACCAACGAATTTTTGGATATTCCCCGCAGCGAAATCCGTAAATTCCGATTGCTTGGCCAATTCCACAACAGTATGTTCCGTAGCAGGATCTGTATGCCAGTTCAGCATCCGTGACGTGGTAGGATCTTCGCCCATGCCTACGCTGATATTAGTTGGGATCGGGCTTCCCGCCAGCGGGGAAACCTTGAACTCCAAGGCCGGGCTATATTGATTATTCTTCACGGCCTGTACTTCGTACGTCTTTACCTGAGATGTCAGCGTTCCCGTCTTTAAAATGCCTGCTGCATCTGTCGTCCCAACCGCTGCTCCATCAGCCATAATCATAGCGCCTTCGACAGGCTGACCCTGTGCATCGGTTACGGAGAACTCGGTTTCGTACCCCTGCACCGCACCCTCCTCACTCCAGCTAAGCGCATAATGCGTAGCAATCTGCGAGTTCAGCGGAAGACCGTAGAATGAAAATTCGGTATTACCCGTATCAGCAAAGGACACTCCACCGGATGTAAGGGAAATGATGCTGCTTCCGGTTGCGTTCTTCTTCACGTCATATCGGATTTGTCCAATCCAATCCGTATCCTGCAGAGAAGCGGCATGAATATCCTTCCAGGTCACTCTGACCTTTCCTGTAGTAGGGTCAATGCTTACGCTAATCTGGGATGGACTCAGCTTGTCCCCTGGTATAAGCTGCAGATTCTCCACCTTGGTTAGATCAAATTGAAATTCCAGATGTCCGCTGTGTATTAAAGATGTTTTTACCCCGCTAATGTCCACCGTATAGCTGCCGCCTGCGTAGACCGTATCCGGTGTGCCATACACTACCTTGGCAGCATCCGTGTTTACCGTGAAATGCCATTCCTCGGTCGTTTGGTTGCCGGAGAGGTCACGGACGGTTACTTTCGCCTGATGCACACCATCGGCAAGCGGAACACTCGGGGTGTAATAGATCTTCCCTTCCGGCGGATACAGGGTATGCTGTACCAAACTGCCGTCCAGGTAGAATCGGATTCTGTCCGGATCGATCAGCGTCGTTCCGGGGTGTACCTCAGGATCATAGCCTGCATCCTCCGCGTAAACGGTAATGGTCGGCGTATTCACCTTGATCTCTTCACCGTCCGCAGGCGAAAATTTCTTCAACACCGGCGGATCGATATCGTCATCTGCCGGACCATATAATGCACGTATCTCATCTACGTAGATAACCCCGGCATCCTTCTTCGCGGCCTGAGGCTCCATATAACGAACGGGCATGTCCATCTTCAGAGGAAGGGTTCTTCCCTTGGGCACGGAAGCTTCAAGATACTTCCATCCTTTGAAATCAACACCGATGCTCTGATCTGTAAAATCGAGCGGTATATTGCCCTTGCTGTCATAGATCTGGGCGCGGAGCCAATGCCCGTTACCATCTCCGTAAACCCACATACTAATCTTCTCTGGATAACCCGGAATTTCGATATGATCTCCGGCCTCCTTCGCCTGCAGATAGGCGCCAGAAGTGCCTGTCGTTCCGGTAAAATCATATTCCAGCTTTAATGCTCCATTTCCTGATCGAATGTAGGTCTCGTCGGTCTCAATGGATACTTTGGTTGACTTATACTGGGCTCCTGCGCTTGGTAGATAACGGTCAAGCCCATTCTCGAAGTCCTCCAGCATGACGGGTGGAATTCCCACGTTCACATCCATGGAGGCCTCCACTTGACCGTACTTCACGAAGATTTTACCGCTGACATCCTGTTTATCCGTTGCGGTGATCACGCCGTTCCCGTCAATCGTACCGATCTCTCCTTCCGTTCGCCACTCCAAGCGGTTATTGTCTGCTTGCACCACTTGTCCATTGCGGAGCGCAATGACCTTGAGCGTCTCTTTAGAACCCGAAGAGAGGGTTTTTACGACGTCGGGAAATCTGAGCTCTGTTAGCTCGTCCACCACCTCAACTTTAGCTGTTCCGGTCAGATTGCCGGATTGCACCGCAATCTCCGTTAGCCCGGCAAGTTCCCCGGTCTTGAGAGTGCCGCTAGAGTCAATGGTTCCATAAACTGGGTCGATACTCCACATCAATGACTCAGTCATCCTGGCCGGATGCAGATTCTCATCCACCGCTGCCGCCTTAAAAGTTGCAGAGGAACCCGTTAATACTCTCTCCATTGTGGGAGCCACGACCAGTTTATTCGCTGCTCCTTCAAGAGCCTTGTTCACCAGTAAAATACCGTTGGCCGTCTTGCGTTCACCGCCATCTGATGGCGAGTTGAGTACCTTGACCATCGATTCTCCAGGCAGACGCGCGACAAATGTAGCCGAACCGCCACCGTCCAAATTCAGCGCGTTAACCACACCCAGCTCTTTCAGCATTTCGCCAAGCTCCATGTAGCTAAGCCCTTCACTGAAGCCGGGCTGACGGCCATCAACTTCAAACAACACAACCGATCCGTCCGCTTTGGTGCCAACCACCGTTCTTGGATGTATGGCTGGATCGGTATGCTGCTGAACAGCGCCATCCTGCACCAGCATCACATTACCGCCGATCGCCATCGTGACGTCCTTCCAAGCTTCTTCAAACGCAAAGGTCGCGGTCACTTCGTCACCTGGATTTAGACCTGCAAGCTTGTTTCGCTGCGATCCTGAAGCTGACAGCACCACTTGATTTTTTCCGATAGAAGAGTTCCCCTGATCCTTAAGAATGGAGGCCACTCTCATTGTCATGGTTTCCCCACTGGCGGCTCTGCCGCTTACGATATCCAGGATAACCTCGTCGCCAAGATTATTCGTCATCGTTGTTGCTTGAAATTTTTCAGTATAAAGAACAAGGGCGTCCGTCCCCCGAAGACGGTTGATGGATGATAGACTGCTTAGGGTTCCGCCTATCGACACGTTTTTCGTCAATTTCGGACTTCCGAACAAAGTAGTTCCATCCTTCTTGATTCCGAATGCCAGCCGTCCATTAGGCGGATCAGTCAGAAACTCCCCATCTCCCATAAACAATCCGAGCGGAATCCCGGTGGACATATCATAAAAATCCCCGTTTACTGCGGCAATGACACGGTTGCCTTCCTTGTCCGCCGCGGATGCCATGCTGCTGACCCCTTGCATGCCGTATACCTTGCCGTCCGTGAGTCCGGGCTGAAGCTCGAGATTCCCTTGCGAGGAATGAAATTCTACCATGTGGATCTTCTGCTCACCACTGCCCTTCTTCATATTTGCCCATGTGTATGTAGCCCCTGGCCCAATCTCCGTTTGGCGCATATCAATAACCGACGGCGAGGCAGCAGGATTAGCAGATGAAGCAGATAATCCGGTAGGAAACAGAAGCGATAGAAACATCACTCCGCTAAGCAACGATGATATTTTCTTTTTGTTCCGAAACATGTACATGAATTCCTCCTTCTCTAAGCTGGGGATCTGATTTCTCCCTACTGCGTCTTTCAAAAAATGAGAGACCTACTCGGGAGTATAGAGCTTACTTGTTAATTCCACCTCCAATCTGTATTAACAAGAAGTTAATTTACTCTCTCTATCATATTGAAATTTTATTTCGAAATTCAATATATTTTATAAAATATTATTTTAATTTTGGGCAGGAATTTTCTCTTGGATGCCGTAAGCTGGCCCTCCCTCTCCTTTTCTGAACATGCCTAACATATATTCACGCTGAAAACGGTAAATACACTATCTTCACAAACACCAAAAAAAACTGCAGCCCTTAGCTGCAGTTTTTCAAGTAATTTGTTATTTTTTTGGAGTGACGTTGCCACTTGCATCAATCTTCGCATTATATGAAAGCTTGTTCAATTTCGCGATAATTTCTTTATTATACTTTTTATCCATCAAGTTCGGTTGACCGCTAATAATTTTCACTGGTGTTACCCGGCTTGTGATCTTGGAACCTTGGATATCCACATGCACCATCATGGATTGCAGCGTTTTATCTCCGCCCCGGGTCGAACGGTTAAATACGAAATTACCGAGTGAGTAATAAATAGGTTTACCTTTGTAGTATTCAATGCCCATCAAGGTATGGCTATGGGAGCCGATAATGATGTCCGCACCGGCATCAATCATTTTCTTCGCCATCGTACGCGCATAATCTTCGGGATAATCCGCAAATTCCTGGTTCCAGTGTATGTACACGATCGTATAATCATTCATTTTCGCCGACTGTTTAATATGACTCAGCATCGGCTCCATCGTGTAGGCAGAAGCTGCGCCGGGATGGTTCTTGCCGGCAATCCAGGAATTATCCGAGAGCACCCGGCTGACGCCCAGTACTGCTACTTTTTTGCCGTTTATTTTCTGCACATAAGGCTTGAAAGCCTCGTCAATCGTACGCCCTGCACCTGTATACCCGATCTTCTGGCGATTCAGATGTGTAATCGTATCCAGCATAGCCTGCTGCCCGTAGTCCAGAATGTGGTTATTAGCAAGTGTAACACCATCGATCCCCGCATAGACCAAGCATTTGAGGGTATCCGGCTTCGAACGGAAAGCAAAGGTTTTCTCCGCTGCCTTGCCTCGAATGGACACTGGGGTTTCCAGATTGGCAAAAGCCATGTCCGCCTTTTTCAAGATAGGGGCTACCTTTTTAAACGGGAATTCATTTCCGAATCTATCAATCTGGCTGCCGACAAATCCGTCCAATAATATATCACCAGCAAAAACCAGCTGGATCGGTTTGTCATCTGCAGTCTTCTTTCCCTCGGTGCCTGCCGCTGAAACGATACTCATCGGTAAAATCATGGCAATCACCAGAATAAATCCTATTAATCTCTTCATACGCATACCGCCTTTCCACTCATATCTCCTATGAAACTAGTATTTCCCTCAAACATCCTATCACAAATGGATATAAAAGGGTAATTGCATAGAGGGAACCATAAATCGAACGAAGAGGATTATTCCCTCCCTATTTGTTCATAGTCATAGACTTAAATCGGGGGCAAAAAGTTTCATCTTTTTGGTGTTATATTGAAAACATCATCAAACCCTTATATATTTAAACT
Organism: Paenibacillus solani; assembly: GCF_001277345.1. Lineage (GTDB taxonomy): Bacteria > Bacillota > Bacilli > Paenibacillales > Paenibacillaceae > Paenibacillus_AQ > Paenibacillus_AQ solani. The sequence continues at coordinate 439,105 of NZ_LIUT01000001.1, read as the reverse complement.
TATCGTCATTAATAGAAGCGATGAGATTACGTTTTGCAGCAAATAAACAGTGTAATGGTTACATATAAGTAAAAGGAGCTGCAATTCATGGATACGGATATTCACTCTATTGGAGGGAAATCAGCCATCATGGATGAAACGGACCGCAAGATCATTGCCATTCTTGGTAAGAATGGACGAATATCCTATACGGATTTGGGCAAGGAAATCGGATTATCCCGGGTTGCCGTACAGGTCAGAGTCAATGCCCTGATCGATGAGGGCGTCATTGAACGATTCGCGGCGGTTATTAATCCGGAGAAAGTCGGGATTTCGGTGTCCGCTTTTTTTTAATGTGGAGGTTGAGCCCAAATATTTGCAACAAGTGGCGGATACGCTCGAGCACGAACCGCAAGTCACAAGCCTCTATCATATGACCGGTCCAAGCAAATTGCATATGCACGGGCTGTTTACTGATCATCATGAAATGGAATTGTTTTTACACGAAAAGCTCTATCTGCTCCCGGGCATTACAAGCGTAGATACACAAATCTTAATCAAACGCTATAAAAGCCGGATGGGTATCAGACTCTAACTCTAAATGACTTCGACAGAAAGGAATCCTGCCTTGAATGATAAAACCAGCAATCCATATGTAGAATTAATACTCGGTATGTTTCGAACCGGAATACTCGGTTATGGCGGCGGTCCTTCCGTTATTCCTTTGATTTATCATGAAGCGGTCATTCGTTATAAATGGCTCAGTGACGATGAATTCGGTGAAGTACTCGCCTTGGCCAATGCCCTTCCGGGTCCCATCGCCACGAAGATGGCAGCCTATCTCGGTTATCAGAAAAAAGGGGTGCTCGGCGCTGTAGTGGCCGTTCTCGCGCATATTTTTCCAACGAGCATCGCAATGATTGCACTCTTGTCAGCGGTGACTTTTCTCAGCAGTTCCAAGATCGTTGCCGGCATGATCGCTGGCGTTACACCGGTCATTGCGGTCATGCTGGGAACGATGGCTTACGAGTTTGGCGAGAAGGCAGTCAAAGGTCTCGGCATCTATGTCGGCATCGGATTTTTCGTCCTGTCGTTCCTTCTGCTGGAGAGCATTCAAATTCACCCAGCCATCGTTATTTTACTGTTCCTTGCTTACGGCACCGTGCATTTCAAATTCGTAGCGAAGTTAAAAAAACAAAGACGGGATAAGGAGGGCTCCGCTTAATGGAAGAATGGCTTCAGCTGCTGATCAGCTTTTTTGTCTCCAATGTCCTCGGATACGGCGGCGGTCCCGCTTCGATTCCGCTCATGTATAAAGAGATCGTCACGAATCACGGCTGGCTCTCCGATACGGAGTTCTCCAACATGCTTGCCCTGGCCAACGCGCTGCCCGGACCGATCGCGACGAAGATCGCCGCATTTGTCGGATACGGTGTATCCGGCTGGATGGGCATGACCCTTGCCCTTGCAGCGACAGTCATACCTTCCGCTGTAGCCCTCGTCTGGCTGTTGAACCTGCTGCAGAAACATCGCAATTCGCCGGTCGTTAAGGGTATGACACTGTTGGTTCAGCCCGTCATCGCCATTATGATGCTAACGCTGACGTGGCAGATCGGCAAAAACTCCGTCATCTCCATCGGCCTCCTGCAATCCCTTGGAATTGCGGCCGTCGCCTTCTGGGCCATGAATATCCGCAAAATCCATCCGGCGCTGGTGATTTTGGCGGCTTTTGCTTATGGAGGACTGGTGTTGTCGCAGGTGGTGTGAGTTTTTCTCGATAGATTCGCTTAGCATTAAGTATAAGTTTTAGCGAAAGGACTACGGATCACCGTAGTCCTTTTTTTCTATTTCAATGAAGTTACATTCTGAAAGAATAAATCGGTCAGGTTGTTGCGAAAACTAGGTTAATTCTCATCCAGGAGGAAATGAAATAGATGAAAAAGATAACACTAACCCTTATATGTGTCCTACTTTTATTAGGATTACCACAAGGGGCATTTGCAGATCATGAAGCTTTACGGCAGCTCAGAAAGGACACAGATTTCATTATCTATGTGCCTCAACAGTCAAAAATGGATTGGAAACTGGAAATCCCTGTTCCTTATCCGTACAAACCTGGCGAGAAAAAAATTACCTATACCAGATTTAGTTACTTTGATATGTCTGGAGCTATTTATTTACTTGGAGTCGAACAGCATAAAGCATACGATTACAAGGCAACCCACTCAATTACTAGCATCGATTTACAGAATAACACCAGTTTAACCAAACAAGAAGAGCGTACATTTACATTCAATTCAAGAGGAGAACTGGTCACATGGGGAGATATTGAAGCACGATTTGAACCTTGGATGAATAAAGAACAGAATGGTGGCTTTCTGAAATGGATTCAAGGTAATACTTACATTGAAATGAGCAGCGTCGTATTGACAAGGGAGCAGATGATTGAAGTCGCTCAATCAATGAAGCCCTTTGAATCCTAGTTTATTTCATCAAGTGAATTCCTAGAAAGCTACATTTTTTACCTATCCAGTATAAAAACAAGGCCAAAAGAGCGAGTTTGATGGGCATATATCCATCATATACTCGCTCTTTTTTCATAATTCCCCGGGGAATACAGGGCCTACCCCCTCCCCATCACCACCCCCACCTTGCCCTCATGGACCTCCACCTTATACTTCTTCACCCGGATCCGGTCACTGAACAGCGACTTGCCGGTTTGCAGGTCAAACTCCCAGCCATGCCAGGGACAGCGCACGATCTCGCCTGCCCTGCCGTATTCGTAATCATATACTTCCGAAGGAAGCGTCGTGCCGGAGACCAGTCCCGCGCAGATCGGCGCTCCCTGATGCGGGCAGTAGTTGAGAATGGCATGATACTCGCCATTTATTCGATAGATGCCAATTTCGCGTCCCTCAATGTTTACGACCGCGTGGCCGCCCTCCGGAATGTCCTCCTCCGAAAGTACGTAATATACTCCCATGCCAGCACCTCCTTGCCATCAACCACGGGGTTTATCAACATCATCTACTCCCTCAATCCAGCCGATACAGCTGCTTCGCATTCTCATAAAAGATCTTCCGCCGCGCTTCCGGCTTCAGGCCCCGCAGAATATGGCTAGGCGAGTCGAAGTCCCAATGTGGGTAGTCGCTGGAATAAAGCAGCATGTTCTCGGCATCGATCATATTGAAGAGATCGATGAGATGCTGCGGATTGTCCGGCTCCTCGATCGGCTGCGTCGATAAGTAGCAGTGATCCCGGATGTATTCGCTTGGCATTCTGGTCAGCCAGGGCACGGTTGAACGCAGCGCCTTATAGTTTTTGTCCAGTCGCCACATCAGGGCCGGCAGCCAGGCCACTCCGCCTTCAACCAGAACGACCTTGAGGCTCGGATACTTCACAAACACGCCCTCGCAGACCATGCTCACCAGATGCGCCATGAACATCTGGGAGAGACAGGTGTGCCACTCGATGTAGCGGGTCGGGTAACCGGCTGCGGTGGGAGCCGTTGAGCTCCCGCCGCCTTCTGCTCCCGGGTGGATCGCGACCGGAAGACCTTTACGCTCCGTCGCTTCGTAGATCGGATGATAGTAACGCTGTCCCAGCGGCGAACGCGCCGCGCTGGAGATCATAACCTCCACGATATCCGGATGGCCGCCGATCCTATCGATCTCGCGTGCCGCCAGCAGTGGGTCCTGGGTGGCCACCACCATGGCTCCCTTGAACGCTTTATGCTTGCCAAGCCACTCGGCAATCAGATAATCGTTATAAGCTGAGCATATCGCTGCAGCATAATCTGGATCATGGGTAGACGAAATGTTGTAGACGACTCCCGTCAACACGGCATAGTCCAGATTGTAGCCTTCGATTAACTGCTTGATCATATAATCGGGATCCGAGCCAGCTTTGCCTCCCCCCGGAGGGATCGAGTCTTTTTTCATCACGCCGATCGGCGAGTAATAACCTGAGCCTGCATAACCGATGCCGGATGCAGCAACCCGGGAGCGCCAGGGCTCCTGCAGATATGGAAGCAGCGCCCTGTCGTCCTGCTCGTTATGAACGTCGACATCGATAATTTTCATATCGTCCATTGCCTGATTCCTCCATCTCCGCTTGTGGATTATTTGCCGCCATATGTGCGAGTATAGGCGGTGTTATACATGGCAAGGAGTTCATCGGATCCGAGTTTTTTGGCCTGGTCAATAAATTGCCCATAGGTGGTATCGTTAATCGGCGTTTTGCCGGTAACAAACTCCGTCACCTTCTGCTCAAGGAATTTGTTCAGATTGTTCAGCTTCGATTTCTCAAGCTCCAGCTCTTCTTCTGTCTTTACGATCTGTTTCGGTGCGGGAATAATGTACTGCTCATACCTTGCATTGATATCCTTGCTCTTCTCGCTCAATCCGCGCTCCCATACTTCACGGGATTTGGCATTATTCAGTGTAATCAAGTCATACCATACGCCCCAATCCTTGCGCAGCGCATTAAACGGAGACTCGCCGAAGTCCTTGTTATAAACGGCTTTGCTGTCCTCCATCGTATAAGTTTTACCTTCGATGCCCAGGGATAAATAATTCGTTCCCTCTTCGCTGACCAAATAATCGAGGAACTGGACTGCGCGCTCCTTATCCTTCACCTTGGCCGAGATGGCTCGACCAACGGTGCCAACGACCGGACGGGAAAACTGATAGTTCTTGATCCCTTCGGCGGCAAAGGAAGGAATCGCATCCAGTTCATATTCCGCCGTCCCTGCCCCCCGCGCTTTCGCGACAAGCGACTCCAGATCAGCCTTCCAGAAGAAGGTCACCAAGGATTTACCGGTAAGAATCCGTTCCTCCCATTGCGCCTGCGTCAGCAGTGAAAATTCCGGGTCCAGCAATTTTTCCGCATACAGCTTATTCAGGTACACCAGCATATCTTGATAATTCTCATGGTAAGGTGCGAAAGCATATTGATCCGTAGTCGGATCCAGATTGTAGAAGCCGCTGATGCCTGTGAAGATACGCCCAAAGGTTGTATACAGCCCCGTATCGCCCACAATCGCGTTTGAGATGAGCGGATAGGAACCCGGAACCTTTTCCTTCAACATTTTCAGATACTGATAAAATTCATCCACCGTGCTCGGTGCTTGTATCCCGTGTTGGTCCATAATGTCCTTGCGAGCATACCAGATAAAGTTGAAGCCCTTGCCTTCCGCATCTCCCTCCAGTACAGGTACGGTGTACAAGCCTCCGTCCGTACCCGTTGCCAGTGCCTTGGCTTCAGGATATTTCTCGTAAAAGGCTTTCAGATTCGGCGCTCGATCCAAATAATCGTTGAGATTCAGGAACACCTTCTCCGGCCCATGCTCCCTGCCGTCCTGCGTCGGCACCTGGATAAAATCCGTGGCGGTATTCGTAGCAATCATGATCTGTCTTTTCTCCTCAAGCCCTTCCTGGCTGACGATCTGGAACTTCACTTTAACACCCGTCTTGGCCTCGATCTCTTTGAAGATCTCCCAATCATCCCGAACCTTGCCCTCGACCCGGTCGTATACCAGCCATGAAAAAGTAACCGGTTTGTCAGGGCTTAACGTCCCCGAATCCCCCTTGCTGCCGCCCGTGCATCCCGTAACCAGCATCGCGCAGAGCAGGATTATGGCAAGTGCTGTTCTGAACCCCTTTCGCCTCATTCCCAAACCTCCTTTTTATCTCCACAACGTATAGAAATGGATTTGCTCGAAATCCATAACTACCCCTTAATGCCGCCAATCATCGTGCCTTGTACAAAATATTTCTGAATAAACGGATAGACGCACAGGATCGGCAGCGTACCGATTATGATCATGGCGTATTTCAATGTCTCCAGATGCGTCAGATCTCCCTCGCCCTGCACATTCGTGCCTGCGATCAGAATGTTGCGCATCATGATCTGCAGTGGATACATTTCCCGGTTATTCAGGTAGATCAAAGCGCTGAAGAAAGAATTCCATTGATTCACGGCGGTGAACAGGCCGATCGTTACCATGACAGGCACAGATAACGGCAGCACAATTCGCACCAGAATCTGCATGGACCCACACCCATCGATGGCGGCCGCATCTTCAAGCTCCTCCGGCAATGCTTCAAAGAATGTCCGCATGATGAACAAGTACCATGTGCTGATCAGAGACGGGAGGACAATCGCCCAGATCGTGTCCAGCATTCCCAGCTTCTGAACGATCAGGAAGGTCGGAATCATCCCCCCGCTGAAGAGAAGCGTGAACGCCGCCATCAGCAGGATCACTCTTCGTCCAGGCAGCCACCGCTTCGCCAGCGGGTAAGCCATCGCCGATGTCGCAATTAACGTCAGCAAAGTATGAAGGAATGTGTAGCGAATTGTATTCCAATAACTGACCCAGAGATCGGGGTTATAGATGAGCTGCTCGTAAGCGATCAGCGTAATCTTTTTCGGCCATAGCAAGACCGAACCGCTCGCAACCATGGCATTGTTGCTGATGGAAGCCGAGAACACGTACACCATGGGGTAGGCCATCACAATGATCAGCACAATCATGAACAATACATTGAGTACGTCAAACAGCTTCGAGGCCAAGCTTTCCTGCTTTTTCATCGCGCACCTCCCTTACCACAAGCTGGTCTCCGAATATTTGCGTACGATCCGGTTGGCTGCAACGACCAGAATGAAGCCAATCGCCGATTGGAACAGGCCCACCGCGGTTGCGAAGCTGAAATCGGCGTCCAGGATACCCCGCCGATACACAAAGGTGTTAATGACATCCGAGGTTTCATAATTCATCGTGTTGTAGATCAAGAGGATTTTCTCAAAGCTGGCCTCCATGAAATTGCCTAGCGACAGCACGAACAGAATGATCATGACCGGCACCATGCCGATGAACGTAATATGCCGAACCTGCTGCCACCGATTCGCTCCGTCCATCTTGGCCGCTTCATACAGCGTCGGATCAATGCCGGCAATCGCAGCCAGATAGAGAATGGTGCCCCATCCTACCTTCTGCCAGATTTCAGAGCCCACATACACCGTCCTGAACCACTCCGGTATGCCCAGAAACATAATCGGCTCCATACCGAACAGCTTGACGAGGAGATGATTCACCACACCCGTGGTCGGAGACAGGAAGGTGACAAGAATGCCAGCGATCACGACGGTAGACAGGAAATGCGGCATGTAGCTGATGTTTTGCACAAACCGTTTGAACCATTTGCTCTTCAGTTCATGGAATAGAATCGCCAGGATGATCGGCGCCGGAAAATGAAACAAAAGATCGTATACATTCAGCATGATCGTGTTGCGAATCAGCTTCCATGCATCGGGGGTGACATAGAAGAATTCAATTAAATGCTTGAGACCGACAAACTTGCTTCCCAAAATGCCCCGGCCGATCGAATAGTCCTGAAAGGCGATAATAATGCCGTACATCGGCGCGTACTTGAATATCACGTAGTACAAAATGCCGGGCAGCATCAGCAAGTACAACGCTTTATGTTTTCTTAGAATATAGATGGTCCGTGATAGCTGCGCCAATAATCCCCACCTCCGCTTGAAAGCATTTACATTTCGGTTGTTGTCCCCACTATACGAGCCGTGTTCCCTCCCCGTAAAGCTAACATCTTTTCCTTAAGACTCTCCTTTTGCAGCGCAGGCGGTGCAAGGCTTTACGCCCTAGTCCTATGCAAAAAAAGAGACTTCAGAAAAAAATGCAGTCTCTTTTTTTCCCTATTGATGAAGGTTCCTGTATTTGGCAGGCGTGATCCCTTCATACCGGCGAAAAGCCCGAATCAAAGAGTTCCTCCCCCAATACCCCACCTTCTCGGCAACATCATCGATCTTCATATTCGTTTCGAGTAATAGGTGCTTGGCCTTCATCAGCCGATACTTTGCGATATATTCCACGTACTTCTCGCCGACCTCCTCCTTGAAGGTCCTGCTGAAATGCCCAATCGACATATTCAACATACCTGCAAAATGCTCGATCGACAGCTCTTGATCATAGTGCTCATGAATGTATTTCACAACCTCACTGAATTGTTGACTCCGGCTGGTCGAAGCCGGCTTCCGAAACAGAAAGCCATGAATGTCCTCGAAGCATTGCGTCAGCTCGTCCCATGTCATGCAGCGATTCATTCGTTCGAACAGACTCGAGTAATACGGAACATTCAGTTCATTGCGCTCGGATTCCACGGCGCGAATCCAGGTATTGAGCACATCGGCAAGCAAATACTTCATCTGAACTGCTGATGCATCCTTGGTTTTCCCCTCTTCCAGCAGAGCAAGAACGGATTGAAGCAGCTTGTCATACTCACGTGTTTTGTACTGATTGACAATTCGCTGGACCTCCTGCACTGCGAGGAAAGAATCCCACTGCTGAAGCTCCCGGGAAGGCTGACTTCCACATATCTCCACGGGTGAAAGCAGCCCGCGATATGTCAGCATGGCACAAGCATGGTCATAGGAATAGTGCAGTTCTTCCACCACGTGGACGGTTCTGCCGATACCGATCGTTGCTTTATAGTAAGGACTGTACTCCAGCAAAATGTTCCGAATTTGCTCCGCTAATTTTTCCGGATAACCTTTAACCTCCGTGATATGACCGTGCTCCACAATGCAAGCCATCAGATCCGGCCTTGTCTGGCAGATCCAGACCATACCGGGTGCCAGCCGGTGAATTTTGTCCTTCAGCGCTGTCAGCAAAAAAGTCTTGGAGGATTCCGATGCCGCATCGTAAAACGACCGGTCATAGTGGAAGGAGATACACAGTACAGTTCTAGCGGCCTTATGGATGTAAGCGAATTCAATTTCCTTGGCATAGAATTCAATTGATAGAGCATCGCGGTATTGCCCCAGCAGGATTTTCGTTAAAAATTGCTCCTGCATGACTGGCAGCATCCCATTCACCATCTGAAACAGCTCTTTATTCTCCGTCATAATGAACTGAGAGTAACGTTTGATGAGGTCGAACTCGTTTCCTTCATGACCGGCCTCACCCTTCGGAACATGATGCAACTTCAGTCCATCCTTTATCTCCCGGATCGGCAGGTATAAGCGCCGGCTTAGATAGTACGAGGTAAGTGCGCCGACAACGAGGAAGAACAGCAGGAACAACCAACAGATCCAGCGAGTCATATAGACTGGCTTCATCAATGTGCCTACATCAATCATGCTGATATAATGCCAGGACTCGTTAAAGCCGGATGGCATAAAGGATAACCCTGTCTTGTCCGATATCGTAAATCCCGAAGAAAAACCATCCGTGCGTATTCGCTGCTGCAATACGAGTTGATCGTACGGTTTCAAGCCATGTTGGGCTATCACATTGGCGCTCTCATCCATAATCGCGGTGCCCGTGACCCACCTCTCTGGCATATGGATCTGCTCCTCAAGCTTGTCTGATTTCACCTCAACCAGAAGATAGACTTCAGGGGAAGCCGTATTAAACGGATAGCTTATCGAAGCTGTTAAAGAGGTTGATGACTGCATGAAATCCATCATTTTCTTGCCAGACAATTCGGATTCCAGCTGATGGCGGCGGTTTAAATCCAACGGATATCGCGATTGAAAATAATATGCTTTATTCGTATAGGTCTCTGCATCGATCATCAAATCCTGATGTACAAAATAGTAATAAGCCTTCTCGACGAGATCATCCGATTCCAGCTGCTGCAGCTGCTCCCGCAGGGAATGGAGCAGTTCCGGAAGCAGCTGGCTATCCGGCGAAGAAGCCATGGGAGTGAGAAGCACGCTCCGTAATCTGGAGGTGCTGAGGATATTAATCATGCTTGTCTTCAAGGCTTGAAGCTCCTTGTCCGTCTGCTCGGAGAATCGATTCATCATCACTTGATTGAAACGCTCGGCATCCTTCTCTATGATACTAACGACCAGCACCTGGGCAAGAACAGACGCAACAATTACAGGAATGAGAATGAGGAGAAAATAATTGGCGAACAGCCTCCAAAACAGGGTGTTTTTCCTCGGCTGCTGAGAGTTGGCATTCCCCGGCTCGGGAGATTGGTTAGGCAGTATTCTGGGCTTCATGCATGTTCCCCCTATATTGAAATTGCAAATATAATCTTGTATTTACGTCTACTATATTTTGGTGAATGTTATATTATTCGCTACATCTTCTGTGCATGGGCCAAAAGCTTATAATAGAATCAGTGCTAACCAAAAAGAAACCTTGGACGGCATCAAGCCGTTCAAGGTTTTCATTGATTTTTGAACTTTTCAATTTGCACTGAGACCCTTTTATCCCAATTGTTATTTTTCCAAATCAAATGTCTTAATCAACTCACTAACTTCTTCCAAAGTTTTATATTGTTCTCTTAAACTCCTGCCTTTAATTTTATTTTCCAGATCCAGTGTTTCTACTATTTGAGATACATAAGAGGTGTATACTTCCAGCTTTTGATTCATCTCATCATTTGATTCGCCAGCAACACGGTTACTTAAAGAGTAACCAACGGGTAATGATGTCGTAGGACTATTAAAAATATTTATATCATCAGGAAAATTTACGTACTCACCAACAGAATTATATTTTTTGGTCAGATTGAAGTTATGATAAATGTTGGCATATGCTCCGACCAGTGCATTCACATAATCAACATTGTCCTCTTGATGGCCAAGTGCAGTTTTTAAATCTAGTAACACTTCACTTTGCTGAAAGGCATATTGAAGGATCGCTCCTTTTTTCATATCCGTATTTTCACGATATAAGAAAAATAAACATACTATTAAAACAACATTTAAGCCTAATGAAATCGAGATTATGCTTTTCCATTTACTAATCCTCATAACGGATTCCTCCCACGCGAAGATATATTCTAGCCTGAGATCTTATACAAACAGGGCCAGGATTCCCTGGCCCTTGATATCATCTTTAGTCATTTCATTAAGAAGGAAATACCTTTAAGGCTCTATACCGATCTATTGAGACCGCCCCTATTCTTGTTGTTCCGCTGTGTTTGATTTCTTGAACATCATGATGCTCACTGAATCGTTCAATTTAATCATTGCATCGATATCCGCACCCTTACTGCGTAACCTCCACCATTAAACGGTCGCATTCCTGTAGGAAGTCGTGAGGCTGATCCAGGAACAGATAGATTTGATCCACCTGTCTACGCTTTCCATATGGACCCGTTACCATGATTGGTTCCTTCAGCTGAATAAGCACATTCGGCTCAGTGACTAGAGGTATAAATGATGTCTTTAGTTGTTCATTCGTCAGCTTCTCATACTTAATTAAGTCCACAGACGCGATATGCTCCCTATCGATAGTAGATAGTAGCTGATTTCCATACCGAACCACGATTCCCTTCTCGGAAATCAATATTGGATTTAAACGCATCGCTCGTAATTCGGCAATAAGTACCATAATTAAATACACATTTCCTGCAGAGATGATCCATGCAATCGTGTGAGACCATTGCGCCATAATGATGTGCACCAAAGCGCCTTCTAGCAGCAGCATCTTGGATGCAAACAAAACGATAATCAACCATCCTGAATTGAGATGATAACTGAACGAGGTGGAGTCTGTTCGCACATACGGCTTTGCCCTCCAAGAGAACATGGCATAAAACAGCACGGAAAGTTCATGCATGAGAACAGGAACCATTTTGGAGTGACCCAACGTAGTATCAAGGCTTAACCTGAGAGTCTCAAAGGGATGAGTATTCACGATACTCTGTCTTTTCATCCTGAGCAGATTGCGCACAACGGAATAAATCATACAGCCAATGAATGCTGCTTCTAAAGGGATCAAAATATATTTCACAACGTCAAGCGTTCCTTGTGCTGAATTCGGCATAATGAACACCAAAGCGATATAACCCAGCAGCGCGAACGGAAGAACTGACAGGAATCGTTTGTTGCTTTTACGGTAAACGAGGAAATACAGCAGCACCGGGATCGCAACCACAAAATCCAAAGTAATCCCCAAAGTAAGCCACGTATCATGATTATTAAACAAGGTTAGAGTTAACAAGGATCAGATCCGCCATAATAATCAAAAGACAGGCACCTATAAAATAACTCATGTTATTTCTCTGAAACTTGACCATTGTCCCAAACCACTCCCTTTGTTCGTATCTCATTCTAATATAGGGCAGTTTGGTATATTTTCCAATTAATTATGAAATTATTTTAAAACAATTCAATTTCACTCGGACCCGGTACTACTGTGTTCTTAATACTGTAATGCGGCTAGAACACACTAGATCGCATGATCTATTCCTGCAGAAACCGGAGTTTTTTTCAATGAGAAGGACAGCCATATACAGTAAAGGACAAGCACCAGCAAAATGATTAGATCATATCCGATAAATGCATCACTATTGTCATTACCGACAAACTGGATAAAGTTATGTATGAAGTGGAACAGAATGAGAGGAATGATATTGTTGTTTTTCACCATTAACAGAGCCAGGACGGCGCCTATAAGCAGAGCATATACAATCTGTAAAACCGTTTGAAATGCATCCTGCCCGGATAAAACGTTCAGTACATGCGTGATTGCAAATAGTATACTGGAGGTGATGACGGCCGTTTTAACGCCTTTTGGCAGCAGTGTCTTCAGGATCAAGCCCCGATAGATGCTCTCTTCGACAAACCCAACAAGCAGAGTGAAGAATATAAAGAACAGGATCTCAGAAACACCGATCTCACGCATCCCTTTAAGAGAAATGACGACCAGAATAAGGAGTAAGGGCGAATAATAGACCCAACCGGCGGCGGGGATACTACTCAGCTTACGGAATCCGAGCGCATTCCACTTCTTTTTCCATGTAAAGTACACCATCAACACCAGAGCGATTGGGATAAATGAAATCAGAACAGGTGAAGTATAACTCAATTCATTAATGGTAGCATAAGCTCCGGCAGCAAATACGGCTAATAACAATAGAACCTCGATAATAACAACAGTTAGAACCGGTCTTCTGTGTGATAAAGAAACCTTAGTTTTCGGGTTTGACATGGTTCAAATCCTTCCTCTCCATAATATCCTTCAGCCATTGCCGTTCCATCTGTAGATGGTTCAGTCCATACGCCAGAACCGAAACCCGATAATAATAATTCTCCGGATGTTCGATCTCAGCCAACTCTCCCGCCACGATGCTCTTCACCGCTTCAAGCATGTGAATTTCTTCATCTACCTTAAATGTATATTCTGCCAGACGTTTTTGACGAATATCTTCATCCAAATAATCGAAGAAGAATATGCGGATTAGCTGCTCATTGCGCCCCGCCTGTATCGGTCCGGACAACCATTCGAGAAAAGCCTGTTGGCCGCTAGGCTGCAGAGTATACAGCTTCTTGTTCTTGTTATTGTCGGTTTCTGTTAATGAAACCATGTCTTTGTCTGCAAGTCTCTTGAGAGCAGGATATAGACTTCCATAACTCGCTTTGTAGAATGTGCCTACAGTACTGTCAATTGTTTTCTTTAAGTCATAACCGCTCATAGTTCCTTCCATCAGCATGCCGAGGAGGATGTACTCCAGCATTTCATCACCACATTTCTTATAATGTATCTATTCGATATATCTAATCGATATATTTATAATTACATTTTTCTCCAACATAGTCAAGGATAAATTTAAAATATTTCCTCTTCTTCTCCTCAATCAACAAAAAACCGCGCTTGAAGCCCGTATCCAGACTTCAAGCGCGGTTGTTATTCCATTCGTTCAAACACTTTAAAACGCCGATTTTCCAGTAATGCCACCAACCTGTCATCATCCACAATATAGATTTCCGTACCCTCCGGCAGCTCATTCGATGCAAAATTCGTATCCGGATATTGGTCCGGCTCTACCTTCTTCTGAACCGTGCCCGCCAAGGTCAGGTCCGTGTCTGCAAAAGCCTCAGGGCGCTCTATACCCTTTCCTATATATTCATCATCATTATACTTCAACAGTGAAGCGTAACTGGCTGACTGTTTGCTGCACCCTACGCATTGGATCAACAACAGGCTGAGAACCATAATCCCTGCTAGCGGTAGCTTTCTGCCCATAGGTCATCCTCCTTTGCAGTATAGTCCAGTTCGTATCATGTCTTATTTACTGATAAAGCGGAGCATACAGCACATCCAAACGTTCCATCAATTCTTCCGCATCATAGCGAATGAACGCGCCATTTACCGTACCGATGAGCACTTCATGATCCGTTACACTCAGCGCGCCGTTTCTGGCATCCTGTTCGAGCAAATCCACATTCCCAGTGATTACGTTATGCAACCTTCCCAAACTCTTGCCACTCTCCTTGTCCAGCACCACAAGATCGCTTTCCAAACTCAAAAGTAAATAGCGTCCCAAAATTCCATAGCTGCTGCCAACCAGATGGGAGAGATCATCGCTCGCTGCAGCCGTATTCACCATCTTCCATATGACGGTGCCGTCCTCTATTGCCACGGCTGCCGGAATGCCATTTAGGGTAAGATACACTCGTTCTCCCTCTATGACCGCCCGCGCTGCTTTCCCCTCCACTGTCCAAACAACCTTGTCTTCGTTACTATCATACAATAAACTTTCATACGCGGTTGCCCCGCTGAAGTATTGTCCATTCAGTGCCCGCTGTACCAACAGATACCGCTCATTCAGCACCTCAAACCGTTCCATCTCACGGGCTGGGTATCCACCTTCACGCTCGCCGGTTTTTGTATTGAGCAGAACCCATTCCTTGCCCAGCATCATCCATCTTGTTGTGATGTCCGCAGGAGATAACGGATCATACCGATATCCTCCTGTGAAATAAGGATCTTGGGTCGGATCATCCATAAACTTGTTCCCGACTTTGTAATTCCACACGGCTTTGCCTGTATCGTGATCATACGCGTAAAGCCGTCCATTCTGTTCGATCAGCACATACGGATCATCCGAGCCCTGATTCAGCAAACGGTGCTCACCGGATAATGTCTTTTTCCAGCGGAGCTTTCCGGTTTCCTGATCCAGCACACTCAGCACGCTTTTGGTTTCATTCAGATTGAGCGGCTCATCTATAATAATTGTGTTAGCTGCAGCTTTCATCTTCAGGCCAAACTCATTCTTGGGTTTAACCTCCCATAACACTTGTCCATCCGATAACCGGATATGTCGCACTCTGGCCACATAGTCCTTAATCGCCGGGTTATAGGCCGAAAACATCGTGACATGCTTCCGATCTTGATCCACAACGGCCGTGTATGCTCCAAATCCTGCATCCTCCTGCCACAGCTTCTTGCCGGTGCTGCGGTCTATGGCGTACAAGGAAGAATTGTCGTGCATCCCGCTGAACCCTCCATCATCCCCCTTGAGGAGCAGGACATCCTCATTAGCCTCAAGCAGAAAGGTATGATTCAAATTACCCCGATTCCTCCAATTCGGCTCAGCTTCTATGGTTTTTAGAGGCGGTGTTACTGTAAAAAGGTAGGTAAACTCGTAATCATCGCCTGGACTATAACTCCGCTCGAATGGCCCGGCTGCAGGAATTGCCCACTCACTGGCTGTCAGCTTTCCGGATGGGGAGAAGGTCACGCTGTAATAGCTATCATGCTGCTCATATCTCCAGGTCTCTCCAAATATCATCGGTTTGCCTGAACGGGGCTCCTGATTCCGTGATATCTCTCTTGCCTGCGGCTCCCCAAGAAGTGTTTTCACATAAGTAGAAGGGGTCCCTTTCTTGAATAGAATTTCCGTCAAGTTGCGCACTACATCGGTCGGCACTTCTGAATCCCCACCCAGAAGCTGGTCAGGCATTGATTTCCCTGGCTGTTACGTCCTTACCCTGCACCCACAATATTGCCGGACGATATATTTGGTAATCTTCCTTCCACTTAGAACGACTGATCATGACGCCATACCAGTCCTTCCACTGCGCTATAGCGATAAGGGATGTTTCCGTTTGGGATATCGGCCATCTCAATGCACTTCCGGGAGCAAGATAGATATTGCCGCTGCTGCGCAATTGAAGCGAGAGCAGGGAGATTTCCTTCACATTGGCCGCTTCCTTGGAAAGATACCAGGTCGGGAGCCATAAGTCCGCCGGTTACCGAATCGTGGCATTGATCTCCTGTTAACTTAAAGCGCAAAGGATTACCTAGCGCATCAACCACGGCGTGAATTTTGGGGGTTAGTCCGCCACGGGAACGTCCTATTGCTTGCTTGAGGCTCCCCCTTTTGCTCCTGCTGCATGTTGGTGAACACGGACGATCGTCGCGTCAATCATGACGCTTTCCCAATCAGGTTCTGTGGAGACATGCGCTAAGATTTTGTCCCAAATGCCGGCGATTTTCCAACGGCAAAATCGGCTGTAAACGCTGGACCAAGAGCCGTAGTACTTCGGTAAATCCCGCCAAGGTGCACCAGTTCGTGCAATCCATAACATGGTATTCAGCATATAGCGATGATCTTTCGGGGGTCTCCCTCCTTGTGGTTTTCGTTCCGGCGGCAGTAGGTCCTTAATCTTTTCCCATTGGTCGTCACGTATTTCATATCGTCTCATCATACTTATTATTTACCCAAATTATGGGGTCACAGTTTGCATACACGCCCTAGTTCATTAGTGAGGATGATGATAATGCTCAACAGTAGCAAAAAAGGTCTGATACTATTAATTATTGCAACATTATTCTGGGCAGGGAACTATATCTGTGGACGATATCTTGCCCCGGCTTTGCCTTCAACATTGTTGAATACAGTTCGTTGGGGAATTTCAGCCCTAATTCTGTGGGCGATGTTACGAGCAAGAAAACAGAAACTCCCTTTATTCTCTAGATGGAAGGAACTATCACTACTTGGATTTCTCGGAGTCTTCGTTTTCTCAACGCTTACGTATGAGGGATTAACATTAACCGGGGCGTCAAGGGCTGGTATGATTACGGCACTGATTCCGATTTTTATTTTGTGTACACCGCTCGTGTTAAAAGAAAAAGTTGCACCACGAGCTTGGATTGGATCAGTGATTTCGATTGTAGGTGTTTTTTTGTTATTCGATAGTAAAACATCCGAATCGAGTAGTGGTTCACTTATGGGAGATGTCATTATTCTTCTGTCGTGTGTTGTTTGGGGGTTATATACTGTACTAGGTAAGAAGTTTGGTGATACTATCGATTCATTAACATTAACGGCAGGCGCGGCAGTTTATGGAAGTATTTTCAGTGCGATTAGCTGTATAGGTACAATTAATCCGGCGGAAATTGATATGACACCAATCGCATGGCTCTGTATTCTTTACGTGAGTACATTCGCATCAGTAGTTGCCTATTTATCTTGGAATGCAGGCGTAAAACTGATAGGAGCGGCAAAGGGGGCTCCCTTTATCAATCTGTTACCAATATGGACTGTACTATTAGGTGTAGTTTTACTTGGAGAGCAGATCTCATGGATTGCTTTAGCGGGTGGTGTTATAGTGATGTTGGGAGCCCTGCTTGCAAATAGCAGAACTAATAAATCAACATAAAATGGGTTAATCCAATTTATTTTACAACATAGTTACCTTGTATGTCTCTCAACTCATTACGACCGCTGAAGCAACAGGATTGAGTGACCAGTTGGTTCTAGTCGATTGGAGGAATAAAGCTGAAATTAATAAGCAAAGTTGCAGTTATAACAGGTTCAGGAGCAGGTATATGCCAAGCTATAGCAGAGAAATTTTTGCAAGAAGGAGCAAAGATTGTTCTAAATTCAATTGAAGCTATCAATTAGAAAAAAACAGAAAAAGCATTAAGGAAAAAGGATTCACTGACATCCATAGTGTAGTGGCAAACATCTCAATTGAAGAAGAAAGTAAAAAATTGATAAATAGTGCACTTGAGCATTTTGGACATTTAGATATATTAGTAAACAATGCGGGTATTAACGCTATTGGTTCATCGTACGATTTACCATTAGAACATTATAAATCAGTTTTGGATGTTAATTTGACAGGAGCTTTTATTTGTAGTCAAAATGCTGGGCTTAAACTGTTGTCGATACTCTATTGGCGACAGTTTATTTTATTTACTGTGGTCAATGATCGATGTTGTGGTAAATCCATATAATTCCTCCAACTCAATATTTTATAATTATTATATACTCAACTTTCTCAGACTCAAAATCTGCATAGCTTTTGACTCGTACAGGTTTAGCCATACTGAACTAAAGGTCTTGACAAAATAGAAAAACAACGCTTCGTTTGGTAAAGTGAGAGTGCCGAAGCTTTCACTAAACCACAGAAACGCTGGTCTTTCCACTTTTTTATCATATTTTATCTGCATCCAGAAGAATAATTACCATGTAAAAAAACAACCTGAAAATATTATTCATATCTTCAGGGTTGTTCTCCTCTAACCGATGTGCGTCGCTGATACTTTAATCGCTTGTGCTGTCAGTTCCTTTGGTTGGGTTCTCTTCATAAATTACTGGATACGATTCGCTTCCGAGCAGCATTCTCCGCCCCTGGAACTCATCATACAGATTAATGCGAACCGCCCCTCCACTTACGTTTTTGCTGAAGTTCCCATTCAATGTAATGGGGTATGATTTATTGTTGCCGATGGTCAAATCGGTGCCGAAGGTTAAAACCTTCTCCGTAGATTGTCCGGTTGGATCAATAAGCTCCATGATGAGCTTGTGTTCATAAGAGCCTATCTCGTAATCGCCATTTCTGGAGAGATTATAATGAATAACGGTATCAATCCTATCTTTCCCTTCGCTAAGCGCAGCTTCTCCTCTCGTAATGGAGAGATTGTACGGAAACAATTCCACATTTCGCAGATTCGTTGCTGGTTGTATAGCTCTAGGGCTAAGTGTTAATCGCACGGTATTGATAGATCCAATAGCTCCCGTTGATTCTTCCCCTAAATCTGTCAGCTTTTTGCTGGTTACACCTTCGCCGACATACAATGCAAGCTGAGACGTATTCACATTCAGCGGAAGCTTGCTCCAGACCGTAACCAAGTTTTTTCCATTCGGGCTTGTCCTGACGGACGATTGACTTACCTCTGCCTCAAAATACTCGTTTTCCGGTGTTTTATAGTAAGCAACCAGCTGTGCCTGCATGGATTGACGTGTTTCCTGGCTGGCCATCTCCAATTCCGTATAAATCAAATTGGAACTGCTGTCATGGTAAACGGTAGTCAAGCGTTCACGGACCTCCGCTTTCTTGCCCGGAGTATGGATAAGATAAGAATCGCCAGCAGCCACCTGTTTCATCACATTGTTGAGCGAATTGGTATTCAGCGACAGAAATTTCTTAACGTCCTCTCCTGAAGTTTCCTGCAGATCGATTCGCAATTGATTGAAATGATAGGAATACGGTACATTGGCAAGTACATACAGTTCCACTGTTTCATTCGGTGCCAGGGTCGTTTGGTCATTCGGTACTACGACTTGGGCCGTACTGCTGAGATCGCGCATTCCTGCCTTAACTGCAGCTTTGAACTCAGGCAGTTGTACGGTCGACGATGTGGTATTACGAATGCTGATTTGGGCTGCAATTTGATCCCCATCTCCCCAAGGCAGTCGCTGATATGAGCTCAGCTTTACGCCGAATGTCCCATGATCGTTCTCGATCATATTTTCTAAGCCCAGATGGCTTTTGCCTTCTTGAGCATAAGGAATTTTATAACGGGCTGCTGGGAAACGGATCTTACCCTCTGAAGCAGGCTCCGTCAATTGCAGCTGCAGTTTATTCTGATTCATGTGTAATGGCACATCTGCCGTGAGATCGATGAGCTTCTCCTCTAGCGGCTTCAGCGTAACCTTGTCGAACGCCTTCGTATTCACCGGTATGTTGTAGCCTTCATCCGTGAGGATGGAAGGCTCATAAACCGGCAGCTTCAATGATTGTTCACCAAGATTTTTAACGCGGAATTGAAGGTTCCATTTGCCGGTATCGTTCTCAGCGTATACGGAAGCATTTTTCAATTGCGTCTCCAGCGTTTGATGGTTCACCGATATTTTCTTGATGGCATAATCCGCCGCAGGCACATCAGCGGTAACGGCGGGTAGCTTGAAGGTTTTTACCGGTAACGTCATGTTCAAAGCTTCATCTTCCTGCGTGAATTGCATCGTCAGATTGTCTGTTTTAAGATTGGACGGAACCTCGGCCAGATAATAAATCGTTCGCTTCTGTCCTGGCTGGATCTTGAAGCTGCTTCCTGTTTCATCCTCAGGCACAAGGTCGAATACCGAGCCGCCGGCCGACTTCAGTTGTACTTTATATCCAGGATCGCTCAGTACCTTCTTGCCTACGTTAGCAAAATTGACCCCCACTCTCATATACACTTTTGCATTATGCTTTATTCGCTGCATATTTTCCGCCTTGATCGTAACAGGCTGCTGTTTCATGATAATCTTTGCGCTTTTGCCCTTAGCCACGGCGATATCCGAGGCTGCCGCAGGAAGCTTGAACGATTGCACCGGAAGAGGTATTTTCAATGCTTCGTCTTCCTGGGCGAGTTGCAGTGTCATGCCATTCGTCTTTATCGTGGAAGGGATCTCCGCCCAATAGTAGATGACTCTGCCCTCCTGAGGCTGAAGCTTGTAGCCGGAGCTGGCTGAATCGGGAATAAGCTCAAATATCGAGCCGCCGGCCGACCTCAGATATGCTTTATATCCGGGGTCCCTAAGCACCTTTGTTCCTCTATTCGAGAGCCTGAGCCCCAATTGTATATATACTTTTCCATTGATGGTATACCTCTGCAAGGTATCCGCCTTGGCCATAACAGGAAGATTATTCAGCGTGATCTTCTTGCTCTGCCCTACAGGAACGTTGGTTGAATAATGGTTTGGAACGGTAAAAACGCCCAGCCTTTTCAGATAATTGGCGCTGCTGAAATCAAAGCCGAATATAGATACCTTTACTCCGTTTACTTTGGCGGTCTTGCCGATATTTACATAATAAGTTACAGTTTGGCTGCTTTTGGCGGGCACTGTTTTTATGGCGGCATCCCTCGTGACAGGTTTACCTTGTACGCCCGCACCGCCCGGCGTAGTTACCTTGGAAAAATAATCGTTGAGAGAGACGTTGCCCCCGGTACCGTTGTTATAACTTAACGTATAGATAAGGATGTTACCGCTTGGCTGTGCAAGAATATCCATATCCGTCAGCTTCACGCTGACATTACTCTTCAAAGCTACGGATCCAAGGCTCTCCAGTGTGAACACGGCTGCGGCTGCTGATTTGGGAGTGGGTGGAACGCTTGAGGGTGCTGCATATGCTCCGTATGCAATAGACTGACTTATTACCGCTGTGCCGAGCAGTACTGCAGCATAGTATTTTATGGGCTTGTGCATAGATTTCCCTCCTTGTATAGTATCTTTTGAAAGCACTTTTAGGTTCTTTCCATCCCCCTTGGGGGATGGAAGCCGCCTACGTAATTGCTTCAACGAGTCAAAGTGACAATAAGCCTCAAGAACCGCGTCCTGCGCCAGCTCACGATCCTTGGTGAGAAGGCGGAATAATATACTTGCTTGAAATATCGGGAATACAGAAGTTGGAACGATTCGACGCTGCTTTACTCTGCTGCTCTCTTCCGTTACTCATTCAAATACGTCTTCACCCGGTTCTGGATCAGCTTGCTGACTTCTTCTGCGGATTTCTGCCCGCTCTGGAAGCTTTCAAACTCCTCCAAGGCGATATTTAACACTTTCATATCGCTGGATCTTTGGACGCCCGCCTCCGAGATCAGCTTCTTTACCTCTTCAATCCGTTTTTTCGTCGTTTCGCCATCCAGCAGCTTGTCTATCGGCAAATCCAGCGTTCCGTTCTCAATTTTTTGCATAACTTCATTCAATTTCTTATCGGTGACTCCTTTATTCATCGGCAATCCAAAGAGATCAGGCTCAGCTTGCATTTCATCGGAAAGCAGAAACTTGATAAATTCCCACGCTTCCGGTTGCACATCGGATTTGCTGTTCAGCCCCAAACTGTAAATGGACTTGAAAGGTACGCCTTCCTTTTTTCCGCTCGCACTTGGCTTCTGGTAATATTCCATATCTGAGGGCATCGTTAGTGCTGCCGTGGGGTTCTGTATACCCACCATTTGAAATACCGCTTGGCCGGAATCACTAATCCCTCCGCTGATCAGGCCTTCGTCATACATCGACTTGATTTCCTTCATCATGTTGCGGAATAGATCCGAGTCGAAGTTCGGATTGCCCTGCCCGACGAGCTGGTCGTAATTCTCCTCGATATATTCGAAGAGCAGCGGGGTGAAAAGCACGTTGTAGTATTCTTCGTTTTGTTGTTTCATTTTCCTGGCGACATCCTTAAATTGGCTCCAGCTCCAGGGTTTATCCCTGTCGACTGAAATATTCGCCTTCTTCACTAGCTCGGTATTTCCCCGAACCAGGTCGAGCGAAAAGGCGAGCGGCATGACGTACAGGCCGTCCCCGTCTTGAGATGCCTTCAAAATATTGGCGTATAACGCGTTTCGATCAAACGAGCTGTCTTTGACCATTAGGTCGTACAAGTTGACCAACATTTTTTTTTCGACGAATTTGTCCTGGGGCAAGTTGTTCATGAGAATAAGATCGGCTCCTTTGCCGGAAATCATCTGCGTCGTCACCGATTGAACGTACTTTTCCACGTCTGCCATCGAGGTGGGCTCTATGGCGCCGCCTTCTCCGGTTTCCTCCAACGCCTTGTATTCCTGTATTTCGATATGAACATCCTGATTCTTTTCCTCAAATTTCCGCACAGCGGTTTCCAAGAAACGATCTTTCGTCATGACAGACAAGACGACGGTTTTCTTGCCGCCCTTCGTCTCGCTTCCGCCGTTGCCCGAACAGGCGGAAATCAGCAGAACGATGGACAGCGTTAAGAGTAACCCTAATTCTTTCAAATGAATCATCCTCTCAATTTAATCGAATTCGATTGCCTTCCTGCAGCGGTTCGCTCGACTCCGTCACGATGTCTTCTTCCGGATAAACGCCTTCGAGCACGACGATCTCTTCGTCGTTCCCCTTGCCTGTCTTCACGTAAGCTTTCTGAACCGTGTACGTGTTGCCGAGTGAGCTTCGCTTCTCGCGAACGACGAACACGTAGCTTCCGGTTCCGTCTTTTTTAAGCCACTTTTTGTTGATGACATATCCCTGCTCTTGGAACGGCTTTTCCAAGTAAACGCTGGCTAATTCACCTCCTTGGAGACCGTCGCCGGACACGTAGACGATGATCGTTTTTTGTGCCTTGACTCCTCCGTCAGGATTGCCGTTATCAACGTCTGGATTGCTTTCAGACCCTCCGCCGCCGCTTCCCTGGGAAGCGGCCTTGATTTCGGCGACTGTTCCTTCGAGCTGCCAGGGCTTATCCCCATTCACGCTAACAGACACTTTCTCATTCTTCTGCATCAAATCGGCGGAATCTTTATCCACCGTGAAAGTGAATTGGAACCCCTCGCCGGTTTCCGCCAGCGTCAGCACCGGCTGCCCTTGGGGAACGCTCATGTCTTTCTCGGCTTGAAGATTCAACACTTTGCCGTCTGCAGGCGCTGTCAGCGTGCGTTTTCGTGCCAGATCCTTGCGCAGCGTTTCGATTTTCCGCACCGCCATGTCCCAATCCAGCTGATCCAATTCCAAGTCGCGTTTCGCTTTCCCAATCGCCTCCTCGTCTCCTGATTGCTGGGCGGCCATGAACTGTTCTTTCAGCAGCTCCCGGTTCAAATTCCGTTTCTTCAGCTCGTCTTCCGCATCGAGAAGCTGCTGCTGCGCTTCCGTTCCGTCGAACGTAACGAGAACCTGGCCCTTCTTTACTTGTTCATCATTGCGGACATGCACCTTCTCCACCTTCCAACCGCTCTCGCTGTTTAACTCGATTTGCCGGCGCGGCGTGATCAGACCGCTGCCTTCGATGCGATGCGACAACGATTTTGTCGCGGGTTTCTCTGTCGTCACTTTGGGCAGCAATGCAGTTTGAAGGGTTTGGCTGAACAACGTGAACCCAGCCAAAATGAGGAGAAAACCAATTAATGCAATTCCGGCTATTCGTTGTTTTTTCAATCCCATCTTGCCAACCTCCTTTCACTCAGCCTTTCACACCGGAAAGCTGGATTCCTTCGATAAAATACCGTTCTGCGCTTAAGAACAGGAGCACCATCGGCATCATATACAAAACCGAAGCAGCAAACGAGACGCCGAGCGCATCTTCCTGAATGCGGGAGAGAAAGACAGAAAGCGGCTGCATCGCGGCGTCCTGCAGAAAAATAAGCGGCTGCTCGACCATGTTCCAATAGTCGACGAACAGGAGGACGACGAGTGCGGCGATACCCGGTTTCACCATCGGGAGCGCAACCGATACGAATATGCGCAAGTATCCCGCCCCGTCCATTTTGGCCGCTTCGATATAAGCCGAATGGATGTGGAGCATGAATTGCCGCAGCAGAAACACGCCGAAGGCGCCGAACACGCCCGGCAAGATGATGGAGCCAGGATGTTTCAGGAGGCCTAGCCGATCGACCATCAAGTAGTTGGGTACGAGCGTCACCTGGAACGGCATCAGCATCGTCATCAAATAGATAAAGAACAATCCTTCCCTGCCTGGAAAATTCAGTTTTCCGAACGCGAACGCGGCGAGCGTGGCCACCAACGCTTGTCCGATGATGATGGGAACCACCATCGATACGGAATTCCAGAACAGGTACAGAAACTTCGGCGTTGCGATCAATACTTTATAATATTGCTGGAACGACACCCAGTCGGGAATCCATTTGAGATTAACGAATACGCTCGTGTCGGTTTTGCCCAGCATGCCGTAATTCGCCGCAATTTCACGTTCCGTCATGAAGGAACTGACGACAGTCAAGACGACGGGCATCAGCAGCAGAACGGCGATGGCGATCAGCAACAATGAACGCAACAGCGGTGTGATCCATAACTTTATCAAGTCATTCACCTCTTTTTTTCCGGGGCCCCCGCAAAGTACCTGAATACGCTTCGAAGCAAAAGCCCCACTTTTTGTGGGGTTATCTGGCGCTTACTCCATATAAGAACGGAAAATCCGCTCCGTGCGGAACAGGATGAATACGAGCGCCATTATGCAAAGCGCCATCAACACCGCCGCGGACGAAACTTTCTGGATATCGAGGGACAGAAACATATTGTTCATGTAATGCTGCATCATATAGATGCGATCGTGCGGGTAAGCGCCAGCGACGAGATACGTCTCGCGGAACACCTTGAACGAATTCAGCACGGACATGAGCACGACCAAAAACGTCGTCGGCGTCAAATACGTGAGCGTAATTCCGAACAGCTTGCGAACAGGACCCGCCCCTTCCAGATTGGCAATTTCATAATATTGATCCGGAATGTTCTGCAAGCCGGCCAGGAACAGGATGACGTTGTATCCGATGTTCTTCCATACATAGACGAGCACCATTACAAAACCAGCCCAATCGGATTTCATCCAGTCTTGGCGGCTAAAACCGAAATGCTGCAAAACGGCGTTTAATGCGCCGTTCCAATCGAACAAGATTTGCCAGACAAGCACGATCGAAGCTACCGGTACAACTAGCGGCAGTACATAAGCGGTACGGAGCCAGTTCCGGATGAATACCCGCTGATTCAAAAGTAGTGCCAGCAAGAGCGATACGGCGACGAGGATCGGCACGCTGATCGCGGTGAACCAGAATGTGTTGGACGCCGCTTGCTGAAACGAGGAACTGAGGAGCAGTTCCTTGTAGTTGGATAACGTGAAGCTTCCTCCAAGTCGATCTTGGAACGAGATCAGGATGCTCTGGCCGAACGGGATGAGATAGAAGACGGAAAACCCGGCCAGGCTCGGAGTCAGAAAACCGAGGGTAGCCAAAAGTTCCCTGCG
The DNA here is from genome assembly GCF_001277345.1 of Paenibacillus solani. Taxonomy (GTDB): domain Bacteria; phylum Bacillota; class Bacilli; order Paenibacillales; family Paenibacillaceae; genus Paenibacillus_AQ; species Paenibacillus_AQ solani. The sequence goes on along the minus strand of NZ_LIUT01000001.1, from coordinate 413,353 downwards.
GGCCATACGGTGCAATTTCATGAAGAAACCTCCAATCGGGAGCCGGAAAACGATCTATGCGAAACGGCATCACGTCTATTAGTGTACATACAAGCTTGGGTAATAAGTATGGAAACAGTGTGGAAAAAGTGTGGAATCGGGCTGCATTCGGATCTTTTATGATAAAATGGTTCTCGATAAACGTTAGGAGGGGCCGCATGAAGTCCTATCAAATCGCTGTAGTCGACGACGATGCCCAGATTCGGGAAATTGTAGAGGCTTATTTGCATAAAGAGGGATACTGTACGATTACATTGTCAACGGCGGAAGCCGCGTTGGAGCTGTGGAAGGACAATCCGCCCGACATGTGGATTCTCGACATCATGCTTCCGGGGATGAACGGCTTCGAGTTGTGTCGGCAAATCCGCAAAGAGGCGGAAGTTCCGATCATCATGATCTCGGCGCGCGATGAAGAAGTCGATCGCATCCTCGGGATCGAGCTCGGCGGCGACGATTACTTGACGAAGCCGTTCAGCCCGCGGGAATTGGTCGCGCGCGTGAACCGCTTGTTCCACCGGGTCAGCTCGATTCGTCAAGCCCTGGAGAATTCCGTCCCTTCACAGCATGGGCATTCGACGGTCGAAGTTGGCGAGCTGCGGCTCGTCCTGGAGGAACGGCGCGTCTTCTGGCGTGGGGAAGAAGTCGAAATGACGCTGAAGGAATTTAAACTGCTGCAGACATTGTCCGAGCAGCCGAATCGGGCGTTCACCCGGGACGAGATGCTTACGCTGATCTGGGGAGACAATTATTATGGGTACGACCGGGCGATCGACGATCTGGTGAAGCGGCTTCGAAGGAAAATAAAAGAGCTTCCGGTCGAAACGGTATGGGGACATGGCTATCGGCTACGGACGGAAAGGACGGGACAATAAGATGAGAATGATTTATCGGCTTCATCTTTCATTTGCATTGCTGCTGTTATGTATTCTGGCGATTACTGCTGTTCTTATTTATCCGCTGCTACTCGACACTTTGGTGGACAACCAGCGGAAAGAGATGCGGGATCAGGCCAGTTTGCTGACGAATATCAATCCATTCATGCCGACCAAGCCGGCGCCACAAAAGGGTGCGCCGATAACCATCTGGAAGGATTCTTCGGCCAGCTTCGACGTGGTGCTGACCTCCCCCAGGGAGATAGCGGTCTACAGCTCCCTGTCCAAAGATGCGACGACCGAACTGATGGAATCATCAAAGCAAGGCGACCTCGGGCCTGGGGGAATCTGGAAAGGATTAGACGATCAATATATCGTCGAAACGCTCACGATAAGGCTAGGCATCGAACCGGACGAGGGGTTTACGGCGGTGATGGCAACGCCGCTAAGCAAGATCAAAACGATGCAGCACGCCTTGTTTAAACGGTTGATGATCATCCTGTCCGTCGGCGGGATCGTCGCTTTCCTGCTGAGTATGATCATCACGAGGAGACTCGTCAAACCGCTCGGAGATCTGAAGAAGGAATTGAACAAGGTGGAGAAACGCCGATTCTCCGAAGTCCGGTTGATTGAAACGGGAGGCGAGATCGGAGATGTCGCGAAGGCCGTTTACGATCTCGCCGGCGAATTGGATAAATACCAGCACACGCAGAAGCATTTTTTTCAAAACACCTCGCACGAGTTGAAAACGCCGCTCATGTCCATCCAGGGATACGCCGAGGGCATCAAGGACGGCATCTTTACGGGGGATTATGCCAATAAAGGTCTAAATGTCATCATCAAGGAATGCGAGCGGTTGAAAAAAATCGTGACGGAAATGATTCTTCTCGCCAAGTTGGAAAGCGAAGAAGGTATATTCCATATGGATCGCGTCCCGGTACGGGAATTGATCACGGAGACGCTCGAGCGCATCAATCCACTGCTGCTCAAGAACGGCTTGCGGATCGAGATGAACGAATTCGACAGCGACCAGGAGTGGTCTATCTATGCCGACCGCGAGAAATTACTGCAAGCGCTCATCAATATTCTGGGCAACGCAGCTCGATATGCCAAGGAAACGATTCGCATCCAAACTTCCGTCGACGCTGAAGGAATCGACATCGGAATCTCCGACGACGGCGAAGGAATTCCCGAACCGTTAATATCCCAGCTTTTTGAGCGGTTTTCGAAAGGAAAGAACGGAGATACGGGGCTGGGTCTCGCGATTTCCCGCGCCATCGTTGAGCGGTGCCGTGGCCGCATTTCGGCCCATAACGAGCCGGGCGGCGGTGCGGCGTTTGTTTTGCGATTTCCAAACCATTTCTAGCTTGCATTCGTTGAGTAAGTATTTAGGTCATGAAAGCCGATTGTCGAAGACCGAAAGTCCCGACGATTTTGATCAGCAGATACAGCTACAGGAAATGTATAACTTGATTTTACAAACAACCATATTCACCATCAAAATGCCGTGTTCAACTCTGTTGTCGGCGCTCACGCACTTTGTCGGTGTCGTAATCACCGTCAAATCGGTTTGGAAAAACGCCATTTCTCCCTTCACAGAGCTAAACCTTAATGATTCTCCCTTGGCCCCATAATAACTCACCTTGAGATTCTTCAGATTGCTGTTCTTGCTAAGCACACTAGGGAAAAAGGCAGTCTTATGCTGAATCGTTACGCGCTGACCGGATGTGAAACTCCCTGCTCCGGCAGTATCAGCGAATACCGTATGAGCATGCTCCTGCGTTTGCAGAGCGGGAAGACCAACAAGTGAAATACAGACAGTAGCCGCTATTCTGATGAATAGTCGCTTACGGATCGACATGCGTGAACCCATAGATATCCCCCTCTCCCATACAAGCTCTTATATTTATGTGAACGCTATTATAAGACAATATGTTCCAAAAACAAAAAAGCTCCTTTTGTTTAAGGAGCTCCTTTCACAGCTCTATATCCATTTGTCATACCAGATGGGTGAGGAATACCTCCAGTTGGTCTGCCTGTCGTTTTACTAATACGGTCGTTCATCCCATTCCTTATATCTTCCCATATTTGCCCGAGATTGGAGGTATGGGTAATCGATATGTCTCGAGACATCGGCTCTCCTACGCATCCCGATAATAATATGATGCCAACGATCATAAAGACTGACAGACATCCATGCACTAGCTTATAGTTTCCTTTCGAATCAGGTGATAATTGCATTTCCGGATACCTCCTTATGTATGTATCACAAGAAAGTATAGGAAATAAATCTTATCATTAAGTAGGACAAATTCTTAACGATTACTTAAATATAACTGAACATTTACATTCAACTGCATAAGTAACTTGTCTTCTTTCTTGGCTCATTAAGAAACGCTCCACTAAGGGAGCGTTCTAGATTGAATCCTGATCAACTATGAAGATAGATAAACAGACTTAAGGTAATTGTTGAAACGTTCGGTTATACATATCTAGGAAACCGCGTCTCGAAGGTCGTCCTCTGACGATCACTTCGTACCCGGATCTCGCCTCCCTGCACCTCTACGATGCTTTTGGTTATTGCCAAGCCCAAGCCAGTCCCCCCTGTCTGCTTCGAGCGGGAACCCTCCACCCGGTAGAAGCGATCGAAGATGAACGGCAAATCCCGCTCAGGAATAGGGTCGCCATAGTTGGTAAAGCTAATGCTCACCTGGTCTCCATGGCTGCGAACCGCGATGTCGATTCTCTTGCCACTTCCCCCATAACGGATCGCATTGGATATTAGATTCTCATAAGCACGTACAAGCTGAGCGCCATCGGCCTGAATGACAAGTCCTTCTTCAGCTGCAAGATGGCATACTATCCCGGTTTTCTCCAAAACCGGAACCGTTTCCTCAATCAGCTGCCTGATGAACTGTGCCATATCAATCTCCTGGATCTCCAGTGGAAGCCCGTTGTTGATTCTCGTATATTCAAACAGATCATCAATCAATTTCTTCAGATTTTGCGCTTTTTCATATGCGATATTCACGTAATAGCGCAGCTCCACTTCATCTTGGTACCGGTCTTCCTCAATCACTTCAAGAAACCCCAGTATCGATGTAAGGGGCGTCCGCAAGTCATGTGAAACTCCCGTGATCAGGTCATTTTTCGTCTTCTCCGCGTTACGCTCCTCCAATATAGACTGATGAAGCTGCCTGCTCATCTGATTAATACTCTCAGCCACTTCGCCCAGCTGGCTGCCCGAATGAACCGGAATTACGGTGTCAAAATTTCCTTTGGCTATCCCGCGAAGCCCTTGGGTGATCTCTCCCAAATAGGCATTCAGCTGCTCGGTCATGAGATTGATGCTGGAAGCGATGTCGCCTAATTCGTCTTGGGATTTAAGCTCGATTCTCGTATTGAATCGTCCAGCTGCTACATCCTCGACACCAATCTGAATCTTCTTCAGATCAAGGACAAACCACTTTGTGCTCATATAATAGCTAACCAAAAAGAGTATAGGGCCCGTAACCATCAAGACCGGCTTAGAGCCAATGTTATTAATGAGCCACGCTAAGGGCTGGTTAATTACCGGAATGCCGAGTATGAGCGTACTTAATGCATAGAGTATGATAAGCATGGCTGCTGAGATGCCGATGCTGGTAAGCAGCATAAACAGCATCTTCAGACGTATGCTTTGAAGCCTCATTCCTTTCAAGTTCATCACCTCTGCCAAGGTTTACTCTATTTTGTATCCGATTCCCCAAACCGTCTTAATATATTGCGGCTGTTGCGGGTCTTTCTCGATCTTCTCGCGCAGTTTGCGAATATGAACCATGACCGTGTTTTTCGATTCCATGAACGGTTCATTCCACACCTCGGTATAAATCTTGTCCATGCTTAAGACGAGTCCACGGTTAATGGCCAAGGTGTGCAGAAGGTCAAATTCGCGAGGCGTCAGCTTAATCTCCGCGCCAGCCACTGTTACCTTGTGGGAAGCGACGTTTAGCACGAGCTCATCGATCTGGATTTCGTTATCATTTCGTGCCGATTGGCTATTCAACTGTTTATACCGGCGAAGCTGCGACTTGATTCTTGCGATCAATTCCAGCGGACTGAACGGTTTGGTCACGTAATCATCCGCCCCGATGCTGAGCCCCGCGATTTTGTCGATCTCCTGACTCTTGGCAGACAGCATAATGATCGGCGTGTTATTCTCCTCCCGAATCTTCATGCATGCTTCAATCCCGTCCATATGTGGCATCATGACATCGAGGATGATCAAATCCACCTTGCGGGTTTTTAGAATGTCCAGCGCCTCCAGCCCATGAGATGCAGTAAGCAGCGTATGGCCTTCATTTTTGACGTAAATCTCCATCAGCTTCAATATTTCCGTTTCATCATCAACCATTAATATTGTAACTCCAGACATTGGGCCCCTCCTTGATCAAATGGCTGCTGTCAGCATAACAGCCTTTCCTTATCTTTCTTCTGGATTCGGAAGTTGCGCAACTGCCGGTTTCTACATACCAGTCTCGCCTACGGCTTTTTATATAAATAATGGCTGGCTGTGATGCTGGCTTATGAACCAGAAAGCGGCAAAGCTGGGGAATCAGCTTGTTTAACCGGTTTCTTCGCCTTCGGTATATTGCCAAATATCACCCAAGAGCCCGGTATGAATCGAACCGTCAGCTCCACCACAATCCATGAGCAGCCTAAGGCTGCCGCAAAACCGCCTGCATACCATAGATGGATCAGTATGGAATTCCCTGTGATTAGCGGGAAATGACGGTAGAGAAGCAGAAAGAACGGATGAATGAGATAAATCCCGAAAGACACGGCCCCCATTCTCTCAAACGCCGACGTCCAACTGCGCACTCCTGCCCGGTAAAATAGAATGGCAAACTGGAGGAGAACCAGCGTCCCTAAATAAGTATGGGCATTCCACATCAGCTCATACAGCGTTGAGTTATAAACAGTTCCGTAAAGTCGGCTGTTGTAATACATGCTCACATGAGCGAAACCCGCAGCCCCCCATGCAATCCAGAGCATCAACCAAGCAACGACGCGGTAAGATCGGGCATTTGCGCGGCTAATGACAAGCCAGGCTTTTAGTTTCGGATAATAGATACCGATAAAAGCTCCCAGCATAAAGTACGCAATATAAGAGAATGCCCAGCTTCCTTTATTCGGTACTTGCCAGTAATACTTATTCATCAGTATAAACATCCACTGGATCACCAGTCCAATCGGAATCGCCCATTGTACGAGTTTGGGGACTTTCTTGAACAGCCACAGCACAAGCGGAAACAAGACATAGAATTGAATGCTGATAAACACGAAATAAAGATGAGTATAGGCTTTGCCCGTCAACAGCTTTTGGACAAAACTCTCGATCGTGTCCCCGAAAGGCCGGCCCTGATAATACAGAAAGTGCAGCAGCGTGAAGTAGAATACAGAGAATAAGGTATACGGAATGATAATGTACAACAGCCTTTTTTTATAAAAGCCGCCAATCAGTTTCTTTGTCATGGGGCGGTCATAGTAATTATAGAAAAGTACGAAACTGCTCAGAAATATGAATGTCGGCGTTCCGTGCTTCATGAAGATATTCATAAAGTTGTAGATAAAAAAGTACTTGGAGTCTGTCATTGCAGATACAGCATACGATGTGGAGTGAACGGACAGCACACCGATTATGGCAAATGCTCGTATCAATTGCAGCTCAGGCAGACGCTCCCTTGGCAAAACGTTCATGTTGTTCATGGCAATACCCTCTCATCTCTAATTCGAATATTCTCGTTTCCTTGCCGAAACGGATTCAATTAGTATAGAAGACAGTTCTTAACGCCATGCTATTCAAATTCTTAACAATTACTTAAAGATTCTGGTTCATACTGCTGAGGAAATAATCCTTGGACAGGAATATGCCTTAAGCTTACAATGGATATAATCTTTCAAGCGGGGTGAATGGGGTGCTGTTCTTGATCCAAATCGTTCGAAGTAGCTAGGCTCGTGTTCAATCTGGACCGGGCCATGTAAATAATATCGATGTCACAGCCAAATACCGCATTTCACTTCCTCTAGTATGTAAAAAATAGCATGCTGGCGGGTAAGGGAGAAGTCTGTCCTTTTTGTGCCATTTTCACTTGTTCTAACAAGGGGATGTGACCTGCTACCGGCTTTCGGCATCGAACGAATGAATAAGGATCCACTCTTTTACAGCATCTTATTAATCTCTAATGGAAGGTGACAAGGTATATGAATTCACAAGAATACATGCAATTTTATGATCGCGTTGGTTTGTTGAACGGCTGGGACTTCAGCCAGGTTAGATGCACCTCGGAAGGTGTTAAGTGGAATTTTTACGATGAGGTTATAAAAAATTGCAAGGCCTCCGACATTCTGCTGGATATTGGAACAGGCGGCGGAGAGAACTTATTATCCATAGCAACAAGCCCAGCCTTATTGATCGGAATCGATCTTTCACATGCTATGGTAGAGACGGCACAGAAGAATATGCAGAAGGCAGCGGCCTCCAATGTTCGCTTTATGCAAATGGACGCACAGCAGCTTCAATTCCCGGAATCATTTTTCAATGTAATTTCGTGTAAACACTCCCCTTTTTGCGTTTCGGAAGTTGCAAGAGTATTAACGAAGGATGGTGTGTTTCTGACCCAGCAGGTTCGCGAGTGTGACAAAGCCAATCTGGCTCAGGCATTTGGCAGAGGTCAATCCACCCGTGAAGACGGAGCTTTATTGGACCAGTATATGAAAGAACTTCGGCATGCAGGATTCCAGGATATCGAGTATGCCGAATATGATGCCGTCGAATATTATGAGCGTGAAGAGGATCTTCTGTTCTTGCTCATGCATACCCCCATCATTCCCGGATTCGGACGCGAGGAAGCGGATTTCCGCACCCTGCAGCAGTTCATCCGTGACTATCGAACAGATCAGGGAATTCGGACGAATTCCGCACGCTTTATGATTGTGGCCCGGAAATAGCGAACCCCTGGTTCCATATCCGATACAGCATCACGTTTTAATCGAGTAGGAGGGGGTGACTAACCCCCGTCCTCTCACACCACCTAGCATGCGGGTCCGCACTAGGCGGTTCCAA
>NZ_LIUT01000001.1:283931-404325 GCF_001277345.1 Paenibacillus solani | reverse complement strand
TGGCTATGGTAGGCGCTTGCCAGCCCCCATTCCGGACTTTCACCGTATAGATGACGCCCATGCTGGGCGTACCAACACAAAGAGCGCACAAGGGACAATGCCCTTGGCGCTCTTTTTTAAATGAAACGAAACCTTAAGTATGTTATCTCAGCATAATGGAGCCGCCGTCCACCATAAGTGTTTGGCCAGTCATGTAATCGGAATCAGAGCTTGCCAAGAATACAGCCACGCGTCCGATATCCTGCTCGGGATCCCCCATCTTATTGAGCGGAATCTTGTCAATCATGCCTTGATATTCTTCCGGAAATGCCTTGCTCCACTGTTCAACGCCTGGTGTCAATGCAATAGGGCTGATCAGATTGACATTAATGCCATCAGGTCCCCATTCGTTTGCGGCCACGCGAGACAGTCCCCGAATCGCTTCTTTAGCTGCTGCATAGGAAGCCTGAGTCACCATGCCGGACAGTCCGGCACCGGATGCAAAGTTGATTACCTTACCTCGGGTAGCTTTCAGATGAGGATAACATTCCTGCATAAAATAGTAAGTCGAATAAAATCCGGTATTGAACGACAATGCCATCATTTCATCGGTCGTATCCACAAGGGGAGCCTGCTTGGACACATGCGCGTTGTTCACAAGGATATCGATTTTGCCGTAGGTCTTAATAACGTCGCCCACGATATCCTTAATCGAAGCTTTATTCGAAATATCACCATTGATAAACATCGAATCGCTCAATTCTTTCAGCGCCTTCTCCGTTTCGTGCCCTTACTCTTCATTCACGTCCACAATAACGACTTTGGCACCTTCTTTAGCCATTGCAAGAGCCATGCCGCTGCCGATGCCGCCGGCACCACCTGTAATAATCGCTACTTTGTCCTTCAATCTCATGCTGTATATGCCTTCTTTAGTAAAAATGATAGCTCCCTGTTAACGATAGATCATTCCGCAGAGAAATTCAAATTTCAAGCATATTGTCCCACCGAAACAAGATAACATGCCTTTGTAAGGATATAAAAAAAGCAAGCCCCATATGAAGTCTGGAACTCACTTTTAATATTCGATATGATTCGTTCAGGAAGGTAATCTTACTCCGATTACCCGTTGATCAGCAGTTCCTTTAACTGCTTAATCTGCTTGCGCTCGCCTGCAAGTACCAGCGTCGATCCCGCCGTCAGGACGTCATCCGGGCCCGGATTGATTTTCTGCTCATTGCGATTCACGATCGCTAGTACATTAACACCCGTTCTTTGGCGAACTCCTAGCCCTGCAATGGACTTACCCACACATTGATAATGCGGCTCGATGCGTGCCCATTCGATAATGAGATCATCGAGTGCAACTTCGATCGTCTCCAGCGCTTTTGGTTTATAGGTCATACCACCGATAATGCCGGCAATCTGTCTAGCCTCATCATCCTCTAATGTTATCTGGGAGATGGTCTCCTCAGGATCATCATCTTCAAAATGGTACAGCTCGCGACGGCCGTCATCATGAATAACAATAACAAGCTTATCCCCTGATCTTGCTTGAATAAGGAATTTTTTACCGATACCCGGCAGATCAGATTCACGAATAATACTCATATGCAAATCCTCCGTTCTGGCTTCATTCAATCTCTAGATTATATAGATTAGTTGGAAGAAAGTAAATCATCCTTCTCCGTTCTCCTGCTTTTCTTTCCTTTTCTTCACTTTCTCCACAGGATCACTCCACTTGAATATCTTATTCGCTCCGCGGTATATGCGTTTCGATTCCTTGGCTAGCAGAGGACCGAGAATGGCAAGAATGAGAACATACAGTGCCGAGAATGGCTTCAGCATGACGGATAGTCCGCCAGCGAGTCCCACATTGGCTACAATAATCGTGAACTCCCCGCGCGCCATAATGGTCAATCCGATATTCAGCGAGGATTTATGCGACAGGCCAGCCTTCCGTCCCGCTATCATACCAGCAATAAGGTTTCCGATAATGGTCAGGACTACTGCACCGAGCGCAAGCCATAATGCATCTCCCAGCGTGGTCGGATCAATGCCAAGACCGAAACTGAAGAAGAATATGGCTCCAAAAAAATCACGGAAAGGAATGACCAGCTGCTCAATGCGTTTGCTATGTTCCGTCTCGGATAATGCCAGTCCGAACAGCAGCGCACCGATGGCTTGAGCGACGTGCAGCGTCTCCGAAAAACCGGCGATAAAGAACATGGATGAAAAGACCACGATAATAAAAATTTCGCTGGATGTAATATTCAGCAATTTATTCAGTAAAGGCGGACCCTTTCTCGCGATAACAAAAAACAGCAGCATATAGCCTATGGATATACATACTGAGATAATCGTTGCCCCTACCGACGTGGCTCCGCCTAACAACAGTCCCGACATGATCGATAAGAATACAGCAAGGAAAATATCATCGAACAAAATCATGCCAAGAATAAGCTCAGTCTCCGAATTACCGGTACGCCGCAGATCGACCAGCACCTTCGCAACGATTGCTGTTGAGGAAACAGACAGCATCCCTGCAATGATCAGTGTCTCATACAGCGGCATGTTGATCACAAATCCGTAGGCCAAGCCCAGCACAAAGTTCAATATGACATATATGGTTCCGCCTACCACAATGTTGCGTCCGGACTTGATTAATTTTTGAACGGAGAATTCAAGACCAAGGTAAAAGAGCAGGAATAGTATCCCGATCTGTCCCAAAAAATCAATAATTCCCTGACTCTCAATAAACTTGAAGTCTAGAATGCCTATTGTTGGTGCATGTGGACCTACAAGCATCCCGAGAACAATCAAGAACGGTATAATCGAGAACTTGAGCTTTCCTGCAATAATGGAGGCTATTGCAACCAGAATCAGAGCTGTTCCAACCTCAAACATCATATGGTCCATTTAAGACCTCCTCCTCAAATTTTGACTTCTGGCCATCATTTATATTATACATAAAAATGCATACTTTTTCAAAAAGACTGCATTCTTTTTTATCAAATAACCCATATAAGCCAGATCGGGCTACATTCTCCCAAGCCTTAAATTTAATAGTATTTTCATGATTTCCAAAAGCTTTAAATACTATCCAAATTCATTAACATGCATAGAATTATGAATAAATATACATATAAACTTGAATAATTATTCATTTCATCGCATCAAATGGCAGGTAAAAAAATCCATCATGCCTCATCATCACTTCCAAAGCTCAGCTCCCCCACCATGTTTTTTTGGATTCACTACACAAGCAAAAAGCCCCATGGCTGTGTCCATGGAGCTTCTTGTTTATTTGGCGTTTTATTTATTTAAACCATCCTTTTTCCTTAAAGCGAGTAATCGCTTCTATACGGTTGCTAACCCCCAGCTTATCAAGAATAACGGAAATATAATTCCGCACGGTACCCGTTGTAATAAACAGCTGATTGGCAATTTCCTTTGTATTCTTACCGTCCGCAATCAGGCCCAGCACTTCCTTTTCCCGCTCCGTCAGCGGATTCTCTTCACGGGAATACGCTTCATCTACAAGCTCCGAGGCGTATATTCGCCTGCCTGCCATAATGCTTCGAATGGATGCAGCAAGTTCCTCGCTAGGGCTGTCCTTCAGCAGGTAGGCGTTGGCGCCGGCCTTCACGGCACGCTCGAAATACCCCGGCCGGGCAAAGGTCGTCAAAATCATTACCTTGCAGGCATAGCCCTTTAACTCTTCGGCAGCCTCAAGTCCGTTCATCATCGGCATCTCAATATCCATGATACAGATATCCGGTTTATGAAGTTTGACAAGCTGTACGGCATCCTTCCCATTACCTGCCGTCCCGACCACCTTCATATCTTCTTCCAGATCAAGCAGAGAGGCCAGGGCTCCAAGCAGCAAACGCTGATCTTCAGCAATGACAATTCGGATCATATTCCCGCCTCCTTATCCTGCATTCTAAGCACATTAGGTACACGTAGGACCAGCGTAGTCCCCTTGCCGGAAGTGAGCTCCATGCTTCCGTTTACGAATTCAAGCCGTTCTCTCATCCCCCGCAGTCCATTTCCGCGATTTCTCGCATCAATCACGAACCCTGTTCCATTGTCCTTCACCCTCGCAACGAGATCCGTTTCCGTGGATTCGATCACAATAGAGCAAGCCGTGGCATTGCTATGTTTCACTATGTTATTCACGGCCTCTTTCAGGCACATGCTGATCACATTTTCATTCATTAACGACAGATTTTCCGGCTCCAACGTACCCTCAAAGGTTAATTCAATCTGTGCAGCCTTTAGAATTTGCTGAATACGGAAAATTTCATCCGTAAGCCGGGTTCCCCGCATTCGCGTCACCATCTCGCGCACTTCCTGGAGTGCTGTTCTGGCCGTCTGGCGCACATCGTTGATCTCGGCCTGGGCTCTTTCCGTATCTTGCGTCATCAATTTACCGGCCAAATCACTTTTGAGGCCAATAAGAGACAGTTTCTGTCCGAGCGTATCATGCAAATCGCGGGCTATCCGCTGACGTTCCTCCAGCTTCACCAGTTCCGAAATCCGTTTGTTGGCATCCTCCAGCTGACCCTGCAGCTGATCATTCTTATTCCGGTTATAGTTCGTCACGGGCAGCAGAATCACCCCGACAACACTGACAAGCATAAATGGCAGCTGTGTGATGAAGAACGGATTCCGCGTTAACAATCCATAATTGACCGTTATGATGGTCGTAACAAGATGGATCGAATACAGCGTGATAAAACCGGCCTTATTCTTGATGTTCCCGATGAAAAATGCGAGGAACAACGAGAAATAGATATACCCGAATACCAAGGACATCGTAATCGATATCAGAATTTGCAGACTCGTCCAGAAGTAGACGAGCCAGCCTTTGGCCAGAAATGAAAGTACATAGAAAGCAAAAAACATTACAATCATCAGAGTTCCGAAAATGACCTGATAGGTCGAGGTGGACCGAAAGATGAAATAGAACGGTAGGATATAGAAAACGACCCATACATAAGGGCTTAACCCCGTACTTTTATGAAAGATCTGATACCATTTCTGCATGGAGCCCCACCCTCTGTCCATTCAAGCTTTGCTTTCACCTAACGGAAACGAACGCGTGCTTGCTTTCTATTCCTATTATACCCTGTCCTGTTATACCCTGACCGCTGCCATTAACTTGATTTATTCACCTTGTACGCGCGGACGTGGGCCCGCCATTTTTTTCTCGGCTTTTGCCATGACCACCGTTTCCTGTGGTCTACGAAGCGATTGACGTGCATCTTTAAACGTGACGAATACCTTCTTCTCTTCATCCCATAAGCGGAAGCGAATGGATTTCAAACTTGTCTTTAACGTAATCGTTGTTGCCTTTTGCAGCGGAGGAGCGGCTTCATGCGCCTTCTCCAGATTATAATTAGGAACCTTCGGGCTAAGATGATGAACGTGGTGGAAGCCAATGTTGCCCGTGATCCATTGCAGGACCTTCGGAAGCTTATAATAAGAGCTGCCTTCTACGGCTGCATTGATATAGCTCCACTCTTCATCATGCTCGTAATACGTTTCTTCGAATTGATGTTGAACGTAGAACAACCAAATGCCCAGCATCCCCGATACCATGAATATAGGAGCTTGAACGAGCAGGAATGCCTGCCATCCAATCGCCCAGCACAGCAATGCATACAGCGCAACAATCGAAATATTCGTTATATAGTTACTGATCTTCTCCTTGCGTCTCGCACCTTTACGGTTAAAACGGTAGGTTATCAGAAAAATAGCAATAGGACCCAGTCCAAACATCACAATCGGATTACGGTAAACCCGGTAGTATAGACGCTGCCAAAAAGAAGCCGCCCCATACTCTTCAACGGTCAATACCCACATATCGCCGATTCCCCGCTTATCGAGGTTGCTGCTCGTCGCGTGATGAATCGCGTGCGTGTTCTTCCATTGTTCGTAAGGACACAAAGTAATTACGCCAGTAATCGTGCCGAGAATTTTGTTCGCCTTGCGGCTTTTGAAGAAAGATCCGTGACAGCAGTCATGGAATATGATAAACGTCCGGACAACAAACCCCGATGCAATAACCGCTATGGGAATGGTAAGCCAGTACGATACGGACAGGCTTAAATAGGCTGCATACCATAGCAATATCAAGGGAACCAGTGTATTGAAAAGCTGACCTATACTCGCCTTTGTGTCAATTTCTTCATAAGGGGCAACGTTCTTTTTCAAGCTGGATAGTTTGTTATCGGGTTTAGCCATAGTTGTCTTCCTCCTCGAAATGGCGCAAGGACGTTATACATGTATCACGCACTTGTCTAACTTAATTATAGATAGAATGTCACGCGTGTCGTAGTCATAAACGTCATTTCGGGAGTATGACAAATATCATATATCGGTGCGGGAATCCGCCGGGAAGGCAAGTCCGATCTGGCGTCTGGCTTCCTCCATAATCTCAGCGGTAGTGAGCGTATTGGCGTATGTATTGACTGCGCTCTCCCGCTCGCCACAGCGGATTAAATCGATAAATTCCTGTGCTTCATAATACATCGATTCATGTGTCTGCAGCTGGGTTACATTCTCGATGGTTCCGTCACGATAGCGGATCTTCACATCATAGGGCTGATTGATCTTGTCAATGATCATTGTGCCGTTCTCGCCCTGGATTTCGGTCGGCGCATAGGAATCGCTAATCTTGGAATGCATAATAACCGCATCCATCTCGGGATAGGACAACAAGAGACTGCCTTCGCCATCCACACCGGAGGATAACATATAACCCGAAGCCTTCACAGCGTCCGGTTTACCGAAGAGGGTCACCATCGGATACAGGCAATAAATTCCCAGATCCATGAGTGAGCCATTGGAGTATTCAGGATTAAATGCATTGAGAACCGTTCCTTGCTTGAAAGAATCGTACCGGGAGGAATATTGGCAATAGCTAGCAAAATAGCGCCGGATCGGGCCGAGCTTGTACAGATTGTCCCTGACGGTCTTGAAATTCGGCATCAAGGTGGACTTCATAGCTTCCATCAGCAGAACATTGTTCTTCTTTGCAGCTTTGATCATGGCAGACACCTCGGCTGCATTGGAGGCCATTGGCTTCTCGCACAGGACATGCTTTCCATGATTCATGCATAGTATCGCCTGGTCTACATGATACGAATTGGGACTCGCGATATATACCGCGTCAATCTCATCATCCTGCAGCATTGCCGCAAGGTCCGTGTACACTTTCGGGTCTGCATACTTGGCCGCGAAGGCCTTACCCTTGTCCTCCGTTCGGGAATATACCGCAGCAAGAATAAACTCTTCCGTCTCCAGAGCGGCTTGAAGAAACCGCTCGGTAATCCAGTTTGTGCCGATAATGGCAAAACGGATATTCATCCCTAATCCCTTCCCTTCTCATTTTCGATTTATATGCCCACAATCATTGCGCCCATCCTTCAAAAGAAGAAATTTGTTCGCGGGCCGAATCCGGGATACGCGTGCTCTTGCCTGTTGCCGTATCGATCAATACGATCGTCCCGCGTCCGGCAGCCTTTAAGGCGCCGTCCACCACAATCGCATACTGGACGTCCATGGAGGAACGCCCGATCTCAGCCACCCGAACATGAAGTCTAAGCGGATCCTTGAGATACAATTGTGCAAGATACTGGCATTCCAGATCTGCAACGACCGACACCTGCTTATCGCTGAACAAATCCTCCGTTAATCCCAAATTCTCGAAATATTCAATGCGTCCCTGTTCAAAATACATAAAGTAGCTCACGTTATTGACATGGCCCAGCATGTCTGTTTCGCAATACCTGATCTTGATCGGAATTTCAAAGTGAAACTTGTCCAGCCAGGCCTTGGGGTCTGGTTGTATGAAGGTTGTTTTTTTCATGATGAGTCCCCTTTCTCTTTATAAGAGGAATTTATTGTGAGTTAATTTAATGATTAGCCTTATACAAGGATAATGAATCCAAGTTGAGTACGTCAACTAATTATCCAAATCATGGAATGCTATACAGGATAACCTCAATTATGTATGAAAAAAGACCATCCGCTCCAGCAGCATGCTCACTGGAGGGACAGTCCTTATAGAATTGTAGCTGAGTTCCTAATCTACTGCTAGACAGCCACCGTAAGTATACTTTAGTGTCTCTTCTTATAATAGGTCAGAGCAAGCGCCAGTGCCAGCACAGAACCCTTCACGATATCCATCGCATAATACGGCACCGACAGCATGATCAGACCATTTTGCAAAATACCGATCAACACCGCGCCGACGAAGGTTCCCAGTGCATTCGGCTTGCCGGCACCGAACACGGAGTATCCGATGAACGTCGCGGCCACTGCATCCATGAGGTAAGGCCCGCCGGCATTGACTTCGGCAGTCATCACCCGTGCCCCAAGAATAATTCCGCCGATGGCAGCAAACAGTGCGGAGACCAAATAGGCAATCAAACGATATCTGCTTACCGGAATGCCGGACAACGCCGCAGCTTCACGATTGCCTCCGATCATATACATATACCGACCGTGCTTCGTATAGGTCAAGAACAGATGGACCACGATGACCACCAGCACCATGATGACGATGATCCACGGCACTTGTCCGATCTTCTCGAACATGGCAGGAATTTTCCCTGTGGCAAAGTCCCCGCCGGGCATGATCATATTTTGGGAAACGGTGGCGCCGCGGGTATAGGTAAGTGCAACGCCCTGGAATATGAACATCGTGGCCAGAGTCATCAGCATATCGTCAATCTTGAAATTGATGACCAGAAAGGCATTAATCAATCCAACGGCCAGACAGAACAGGAGCGTGAGGCCAATGCCGATGCCGATATTTTGCCCATGCCAGACGAACATCGAAATGACCAGCGCATTCGCCAACGAGGCTGTGGAACCGACAGACAGATCAAAACCGCCAACAGCCAGCGATACGGTCAATCCAACCGCAATAATGGTCACAATTGAGATCGAACGGAGGATGTTAATGATGTTGCTTGTATTCAAAAAGTTGTCGGCGACACTCCCAAATACAGCTATAAGAACAAGAACCGTCATCAACGTGCCATATTTATACAGAAAATCAAAAGCGAAATTAGCCGCCGGCTTTTCCTTAACAGGTCTTGCTGTATTCATGTCAACCCGCCTCCTGTGCAATAAAGCAATATTTCCTCTTCGTTGGATGTCCGTGTCGTGAGCTCCTTCGCAATGCGGCCGTCATACATCACATACACCCGATCGGTGATGCCTACAATCTCAGACAGCTCGCTTGAGGCGTACAGCACGCATTTCCCCCGCTCGGCCAGCTCGGCCACCAACCGGAATATATCCCGCTTCGCACCAACGTCAACTCCCTTGGTCGGCTCATCGAATATGTATACATCCGCATCCACCAGCAGCCATTTGCCGATCGCTACTTTCTGCTGGTTCCCCCCGGACAAATTCTTCACTCTTGCTCTTTCATTCGGAGTCTTGACTCCAAGTGACTCGATGATCTCTCTAGCCGCCTGTTTCTCTTTGCCAAAGTTAAGCCAAGTTCCCCATTTGGAAAAACGGGACAGCACCGCGGCCGTTACGTTCACGGACACCGGTTCATCCACGAACACGCCTTGGCGACGGCGTTCCTCAGGGACCAATGCAATGCCGTGTGAAACGGCATCGTACGGCGAACGGATGCGCAGCTTCTTCCCTTTCAGCGTAATCTCGCCGGTCGAAGTTTCGGATGCTCCGAATATGGCCCGGCACAGCTCGGTTTTCCCGGCTCCGACAAGACCGGCCAGTCCAACGATCTCCCCTTGACGAATATGGAGGTTAACGTCATTGATTTTGCCTGGATCCTGCATGTTCTTCACTTCGAACCAAACGTCGCCGATGTCTCGCTTTGCGTGAGGGAACTGCTGCTCCATCTTGGAGCCCAGCATGTATTCCACTACCTTCGGCTGATCGATATTTGTGATGCGGTCACTTTTGACCAGCAATCCGTCCCGCATGATCGTAATGTCATCGCAGATGGCATACAGCTCCGGCAGACGATGTGATATAAAAATAATACCGACCCCATCCTGCTTCAGCTTAATCACCAGCTTGAACAGCTGCTCCGTTTCACTGTGGCTGAGCGGAGCGGTCGGTTCGTCCAGCACGAGAATTCGGCACTGTTTGGAGACGGCTCTGGCAATGAGCACCATCTGCTTCTCTGCCAGCGTCAGCTCCGATACCAGCTTCCTGCTCGGAACCTGGATGTTCATCCGTGCAAGAATCGATTCGGCTTCCTGATGAAGCTCCTTCCAGCGGATCAATTGCCGTTTACCCATATCATGAACGGTCCGGTCAAGCATGATGTTCTCTCCAACCGTCAGATTCGGAATAAGTGCCGTATCCACTTCTTGATAAACGATCTGAATGCCGAGGTCCTTCGCTTCCTTCGGTGAACGAATGTCCACTTTATCCCCATTCATCCAAATCTCGCCCTCGTAGTGGTTGTATGCCCCCGACAGAATCTTCATTAATGTTGATTTTCCTGCGCCATTCGCGCCGATCAGCGCATGGGCCGTTCCTGCCGTCGTACGAAAATCCACGTCGGTTAATGCCTTCACACCTGGAAAAGAGATCGATATACGCTTCATTTCAAGTAAGGGTGCCGCACATGACAAGTCGCTCACTGCGGCCGTTGTTGGCTCAATAACGCTTTGCAAGTGTATTCTTCCCTTCAAATAGGATGGGCGCTCTTATCGATGACTGATAAGAGCGCCTGTATGGATATTGCTGTTTATTTGCCGCCCGCTTCCTTCAGCGCCTTCATCCAGTCTTCTTCGAACTCGGTGCTAATTCCCCAGTTAGGGATAATATCAGCCAGATTGACCATATTGACCGCTTCGGCTGCTCCCTCTAGGCTGGAGCGCTCAATCAATACAGGCTCCAGATTATGTACCGCAGGTGTTTCCTCACCGGCAATCTTCTTGGCCAACAAACGGACATTGATCGCGCCAATCATCTTCGGATCAACCGCAGCCGTAGCCACCCATGGACTGTCTTGCTTCTGAATCAGTTCAAGATCAGCATTGGATACATCAATGCCGTAAATTTTGATCTCCGTGCGTCCCGCTTCCTCCAAGGCTCTTGCCGCGCCGATGGCGAATGCATCCCAGGTTGCGAAGATTGCATCGATTTCGCCTTTTGGATATTTTGTCAGAATAGCGGAGACCGCATTTTGCGTATCCAGCGAGGTCTGATCGCTTGCCACGCCAAAACGCTCCACTTCCTTAATGCCAGGGTTATTCTTCAGAGTTTCCTGATATACGGTATTGCGGCGAACCATCGGTGGGAATCCGTCAACCCAGAGATATATAATGTTGGCGTCTGGTCCCTGCTCTTCTACCAGCTTATCGAGCGCGAGCTTCGCAAGCTGCTCGTCATCCTGCGATGTCTGGGTTACCCCTGCAATGTCACCAATTTCCGGCAAAGAGTCGAAGGTGACAACGGGAATACCTTTATCCGTAATATTCTTCACGTCTTGAACCGATGCAGGGTCGTCTCCGTGAGATATGATGAATCCATCGTAATCACTGTTAATGGCTTGTGCAATCGCATCATGAAATTTGGCTGAATCGCCGTTTGCCGAGAAGGTATCTACCTTAAACCCCAGCGCCTCGCCTTCTTGTTTCGCCCCAGCCAGGAATTGGGCCGTATGATCATCCCCGCCGATCTTTCGAACGACCATCAGCTTTACCGGATCTTTCTCTGCAATGCCTGCTGGCAGGTTCTCAACCTTGTCCGCCAGTTTTCCGGATGCTTTACCACCGCTGCCCGACTCAGTGCAGCCAGTCAAGACGATCATAAATGCAAGCACCAGCGTCGTTAATTTCCTTACATGTTTAAAGCCTCTCATGTCTCTCTCCCCCTGTTATCCGTAAAAAATGAATATTAATACAAGTAATCCTATAGGATTTAACGGAGGACGTCAACCATTATTTTCTTGCTTTACTGTGCTGCATTAAACAAGCAAAAAAAATAAAAGTTATTTCTAACTCTCATCAGCCCTTCATCTATTCCAGTTTTAGACTTAATCTCTTTCATTTATATATGTATCGGTAGCTGCGAGCCCATGTTTCATACCCACATTCAATTCCTATACAAAAAGAGCTGCGGGCAGCATCAAAACCATGCCCGAGCTCTTTCTATTCCATTACATTATATAAGCTATTAGCCACATCATGCCCAGCGATGATTGACCTCCAATGTACTAGCCCAGAGAGACTCCCATCGTTTCAAGCCAGGCCTTGGCAATCAGACCATGTCCAGCTGGTGACGGATGCACACCATCGGGCGCCCAGAACGCAGCTTCACGGCGCACCGACGCGGCCGCAAACAATCCATCAAGCGGCACCAGCAGCGCTCCGTATTCAACCGCCAATTCGCGGGCCGCCGTGATTTTTGGATCGAGATCCTCGCGCCACGCTCTGCGATCCTCCGGGTGCGGCAGCACGAACGGTTCAACCATAATCAGCTTGGCATCCAGCGCCTCTTTGGTCCGTTCAATCAATTTCCGGTACCCGTCTTTAAAAGCCTGGGTGCTTGTCGGGTCCCCGCTATCATATCGGCGCCATGTATCGTTGATTCCAATATAGATGGATAGCCAGTCCGGTTTCAGATCCAGGCAATCCTCCTGCCATCTCTCATTCAAATCTACGACCCGGTTACCGCTAATCCCTTTGTTCAAAAAGGTCACGTTCAATTCTGGGTATTGCATACCGAACAACGAGTCGATCAGGAGCGGATAACCATTCCCCAAGCTGCCGGAATAGTTCCGGTCACGACCGCAATCCGTAATGCTGTCCCCTTGAAATAATACGACATCCCCTTGCTGCAAAAGATTCATTCCATTCCCTCCTCATCTGTATGCTGCTAATGTACGTACAATTGGAAATTCGTAAGCTCATTCTCGTGAGAACGCTTCCTAACATTAGATATTTGCCATGGGGTGCTCAATTCCTCTTAAAAAACATGCCAAACGTCAAAAAAGATCATGTATGGCTTGTCCGCTCTACTTCGAACAAAAAAAACCTGTCCCATGACGGGACAGGTTTATGATTGATCGATTAGGCTCCGGTTGGCATGGCTACCCAGTGGCCTTCCGATATTTCCACAAGCTCCGAATGCTCGAGATTATATTTGTCCTCTCCGGTGCGCTCTTCCAGCAACACCCGTTTTTTCTTGGCTTCAATCTTCGGGTCGGGCACGGGGATTGCAGCGAGCAGGGACTTCGTATACTCATGCTGCGGATTGGAATAGAGCTCCTCGCTTTCCGCGAGTTCGACGATTTTGCCCATATACATTACGGCAACGCGGTCACTGATATGCTTGACCATCGACAAGTCATGCGCAATAAACAGATAGGTCAGGCCCAGACGATGCTGCAGCTCCTCCAGCAGCTTCACGATCTGCGATTGGATCGACACATCAAGCGCAGACAGCGGCTCATCGCACACGATAAATTTCGGTTCCACTGCAAGCGCACGGGCTATCCCGATCCGTTGGCGTTGTCCGCCCGAGAACTCATGCGGATAGCGGGTAGCAAAAGCAGGATCCAATCCCACCATATCCAGCAGCTCCTCGACCCGTTTCTTCCGCTCTTGCTTACTGCCTGTAAGTTTATGAACGTCCAGGGCCTCCCCGATAATGTCCACAACCTTCAATCTCGGATTTAGTGAAGCATACGGATCCTGGAAGATCATCTGCATATGTCGCCGCATCGTCTTCATCTCTGAAGGCGTAAGGCGATTGACGGACATTCCCTGATACAGCACTTCCCCACCTGTCGGCTGATGAAGGCGGAGGATCGCTCGCCCCGTCGTTGACTTTCCGCTGCCGGACTCCCCAACGACTCCGAGGGTCTCCCCAGCCTGAATGTGAAAGCTGATATCATTCACCGCTTTGAGCACATTACCTTTGCCCATATCAAAATACTGCTTCAAGGATTTCACTTCTAATAGTGGTCCTTGGTAATCCGTGCTTGGCACGATGATCGGAGCAGGCTTCGCCTTCTTCTTCTCGTCCAAACGCGGCAATGCGTTTAACAACTTCAAGGTATAGGGATGCTGGGGATTTTCGAAAATTTCCTCTGTCGTCCCCGTTTCCACAATAACGCCGTCCTTCATCACCGCCACGCGGTCGCACATGCCCGCTACGACGCCAAGATCATGAGTAATTAATATAATGGAAGAGCCGAAGCGCTCCTGCATATTTTTCATCAAGTTAAGAATCTGGGCCTGAATGGTAACATCAAGCGCCGTTGTAGGTTCGTCCGCAATCAGCAGCGCAGGTCTGCACGCCAACGCGATAGCAATCATAACACGCTGCCTCATGCCGCCTGAGAACTCATGCGGGTATTGATTATAACGCGCTTCACTGTTCGGAATACCAACCAGCTTCAGCATCTCTAATGCCTGTTTCTTCGCTTCCTGCTTGGATAGCTTCTGGTGTTTAGCCAGTCCTTCTGCTATTTGCTCTCCGATCCGAATGGTCGGGTTAAGAGAAGTCATAGGATCCTGAAAAATCATCCCGATATCGCGTCCCCGAATACTCTCCATCTCTTTCTCTGATTTCTCAGCCAGATTCTGGCCAAGGAACAGGATCTCCCCATCCTTCATATAAGAAGGCGGAGACGGCAGCAGCCGCATGATCGAGCGTGCGGTGACGCTTTTGCCACTCCCGGATTCCCCAACGATTCCCAGGGTCTCCCCCTTCCTGACTTCAAAGCTGACCCCGCGAACTGCATGAAACTCCGAATCTCGGGATTGAAAAGCTACACTCAAATTTTTAACCTGCAATATCGGTTCCAATTCTGCTCACCTGCCATTATGCGTATATGTCATTAGTGTAATAGCTATTACTCTCATAATCTATTGACTTTTAAAATATCCTAAAATAAAATATACTATATCACTCGGAATAATGCAATTTGACACAAGGAGGAAAGGCATCTTATGGGGGGGACAGAAGCAGCAAGACCAAACAGACTCATAAATTCGATAAGCAGCACATACCGCAAGATTCTGCTCAATCCTTCTTATAAATACTTACTATTAATATTGGGGGCACCCGTGAATCTGGTGGTCTTCCTATTTTATTTGGTTCACAGACAGAAGGATGATTACACGGCGGCTGAGAACCGCATACGCAGCGAGATGCTTGCTGCCGGGTATCTGGAAGCACTTCGTTCCGAGCTCTTGGCGCAGCAGAAACGCAAGCATGACTTTTTCAAACAGAGGATCAATGAAGGCCAGCTTCGGCAAGAAGTCGACAAGATTGCAGAAGCAAAGTTCCAGGAAGTCCTTAAAGAACGGACCGCCAGGGAACTGAAGCTGAACAATCAGAAACGGTTGACGATGGCCGATACATTCGAATCTCTTATTGAGAATCCATTGTTTTTTATTATATCACTTATCCCGGGCCTGCTTATGTACATCCTTATTTTTTTGTACAGCAATCCCTATCTAAAATATATTTTAGAGCGGCTCGTTATGACGATCTTCGTTATCTTCGGTGTCGCGGTGCTTGTCTTTACGATTCTGCACTTATCGCCGTTCAATCCCGCAGCCAACATACTCGGTGAGACGGCAACGCCGGAGCAAATCGCTGCTTTTAACAAAATGCACGGGCTTGATCATGGCTATCTAACGCAGCTATGGAACAATATCAAGGGAATCGCCTATTTCGATCTCGGCAAATCGTTCTCGGGTAATGAGGAGATTACCTCAAGCATCGCAAGAAAGTTCCCGATTACGCTGACGCTCACGGTCATCTCCCTGATCATCGCAATTGCAATCGCATTGCCGATCGGAATTATTTCGGCTACGAGACCGAATTCGTTCTTTGACTATACCTTTATGTTTGTTGCGCTGCTGGGACTGTCCATTCCAAGCTTTTGGCAGGGTTTGATCTTTATTCTGAACTTCTCCATTAAACTGCATTGGCTGCCTGCTACCTTTAATCCGGACAACTGGTTGTCCATGATTATGCCGGTGATCGTGCTCGGGACAGGGCTTACGGCTTCGGTAGCCAGAATGACGCGTTCCTCAACGCTGGAAGTTATTCATGAAGATTATATGATCACTGCCAGAGCCAAGGGACTCAGCAAGGGTACCATTCTGATGAAGCATGCGGTCCGCAATGCCATCATCCCGATTATTACCGTTATCGGTCTTCAATTCGGCGGGATGCTAGGCGGTTCTGCCGTTACGGAGAAGGTATTCAACATTAGCGGGATCGGAAGTTATATCGTAGACAAACAATTCATTCCGGACATCCCGGCCATTATGGGCGGCGTCGTTTATACAGCCATTACTATATCGCTCGTGAATGTCATCATCGATATCTTGTACGCGTTCTTCGATCCAAGGATCAGGTCCAAGATGAAACAATACTAAAGCAGGTGTGCTCATGATCAAGAAGCTTCTTTCCAAACAAGAAACCAAGCACCAGCTGAAATCCTCACACGAGTACAGTCAAGCCAGCTTCACATGGGTTATCTCTTTGACCTTAACGGTGATCCTGCTTCTGAACAGCTTTGATTTCACTGGGGGAACCATAAAACCATGGGTGTTCACCGTCTTTGCGGTCTACGCCGTCTTTACTGTCATTCAGATTATCCTTACGCTGCTCATCCGCCGGGATCTTCTCAGCCAGGGAGAAATCCGGCGATCAACGAGGATGCTGGGCTGTATCCAGCTGCTCAGCATCGTTACAGGAAATCTGTTTACCGTTGCTTTCGGATTCAATCTCATCAAGAAACAAAAACCGCCTGAATATTCGATTGCCGTTTATATGCTGTTGACTCAGCTGTTTGTAATCGCCGTATCGGCGCTGAACTTGTTCAAGCCTTACGTCTCAAATACATTCCTGCCAGCGATGGCTGTGCTCCTGATAATCGCAGTCATTCACCTGGTCGCCCTCATTCTCGTTGCCAGATATGTAAAAGCGGACTACGCACATCCGGGATTGACCTGGCTTGCCTTTCCGCTCATTCTGACTGCGATTACGGGTAATATATTTGCCCTGGTCCTTGGCATCAACCTGCTTGCGAAGATACGCAAGAACGGCAATCCGGCGATGACCCGCTGGGGCGACGTGTGGGTGAAGCTTACTGCTAACTCTACAGCCATGTCCGGATTGTTCTTTGTCATCTTTCTATTCTGTCTATCGGTGAGCAGTCTGTTCACCTTCGACTACAGCATGGCTATTGATAATAACTACAGCGCCATTCTGCAGCGGCCAAGCCTTGCATACCCATTCGGTACGGACAACTTCGGACGGGATTTGTTCTCGCGAATCGTATTCGGAGCCCGGATCTCACTCATTGTCGGATTTGCCTCTACGGCGATCCCCGTTGTCATCGGGGGCGTGCTTGGTGCCATTTCCGGATACTATGGCCGTCATACCGATAACATCATCATGCGTTTGCTTGATGTATTGTACGCTATTCCGGGCATCTTGCTCGCCATTGCGATCATTGCTGCTTTTGGCGCCAATACGGTCAACCTCATCCTGGCACTCAGCGTAGGCGCTATACCTACTTACGCCAGAACGATGAGGGCGAATGTGCTCCTGGTCTCTACCTTTGAATATATCGATGCAGCCAGAGCATTTGGTTCCAGCAATTTTTCAATTATATTCAAGCATATTGTCCCGAACTCACTCGCACCCATGATCGTCAAATCAACGTTAACCATCGGTGCAGCTGTCATCTCAACGAGCAGCTTGAGTTATTTGGGTCTTGGCGTTGAGCCGCATATTCCCGAATGGGGGAATATCCTCAAGATTGGAAGCACATACCTAGAGACGCATTCCTATCTTGCCATTTATCCGGGACTAGCCATTATCGCGCTTGTTCTATCCTTTAACTTCCTAGGGGACGGCCTGCGAGATGCGCTTGATCCTAAACTGGATTAAAACTCCAGTGCAACACTGACTTTGGTTTCAAAACATTTTATATACATCTCAGGAGGGTATCACCAATGAAAAAAAGTTCTTTGCTGTTCCTGTTCCTCTCGCTAGTCATTGTACTGGCTGGATGCAACGTAAAGACCAAAGATGATGCGCAGCAAAATCAGCAAGAACCATCGGATACAGCCACTGATACGTCCGGTGTGACGATTGAACTGCTTGGCATGAGCGCAAACGAATCGGATGTCAACATCATTCGCGACCAGCTCACAAAGAACGGCTTCAACGTGAAGCTGAACCTGCAGCCGGACTACGGCAGCTACAAGGCCCAGCAGGATGCGGGCAATTACGATGTCGCACTGTCCAGCTGGACAACCGTTACAGGTAATCCTGACTATGCGGTACGTTCCCTCTTCAAAACCGGCGGCGACTACAGCATCATGTCGGATGAAGAAGTGGATAAACTGATCGACCAGGCAGCTACACAAACGCCTGAAGACGCAGTTAACACCTATAAACAGCTCGAACAACGTCTCGTTGCAGACAAAGCTTACATCGCACCATTGTACATCTCTCTGAAGAGCCAAGCGTTCAACAAGGATGTACTGGACGAGAATTCAGTCCGTCTCTCGAAATCCCGTTCCCTGCCTTGGGAAGATGTTGATTTCAAAGACCAGTCCAAGCGTGCATCGCAGCCGCTGATTCTGTCCCAGTCCATCTCCGAATTGACTTCTCTTGACCCGATCAAGGGGAATGACGGTTCCATTAATATCATTAACACGAACATGAACGTACGCCTGATCAACCTGACCGATGACGATAAGATCACATCCGAAGGATCACTGTCTTACAACCATGCTATTGGCGAAGGCAACTCGGAGTACTATTTCATTCTTAGAGATGATATCGACTTTGCTAAAATCACAAACAAAAAAGCAGAAGATTCCGGCGAGCGCGTAGGCGCGGACGATGTCATCTTCTCCCTGAACAGAGCCAAAGACAAGAACTCGGTACCGGATCATCGTACCTATACGCTTCACGAGCACATTAACACCGTTGAAGCCGTAACGGACCTGAGCCCACTGGAAAACACCAAAGTTTCCGGTGGCAGTGAAAGCGTCAAGGAAGCGCTGGAAGCTGGCCTTGATACCAAGATCACTTCCCTCGTGGACGATAAGAATCAAGCAAGCACGAAAGACGGCAAATACCAAGTCATTAAGTTGACAACAACTGAACCGTTCCCGCAAGTATTGAACTACCTGGCTCACCAATCGGCCGGTATCGTATCGAAGAAACAAGTGGAATCTATTAATACGTATGATGTAGAGAAATTCGATGTGAACAAAGACATCCCTTACGGTGACCAAAACACGGTAACCGAAGGTGATAAATACAACAACACACTGTATGCCAGCGGTCCGTACATCCTGTCTTCCAAGAATGACTATGAAGCGACCTTCTACAAAAACCCTGGCTACATGAAGGGCACCAAGCACGAACCAAAGATTGAGGAGGTGAAAGTCCGCTTTATCAAAGATGCGGACAGCACGCTCTCCGCTCTGCGCAGCGGTGAAATTCACCTGTACTACGGCGTGCCTGAAACGAAGTACGATGTGGTTAAAGGCGACAGCAAGCTGAAGCTGCAAACCATCGAGAGCAATGCCGTCTCCTACTTGCTGTTCAACACGAAGAATCGTGATGTGGCAACAAGCGATGATTTAAGAAAAGCCGTCCTCTACTCCATCAATCAGGATGAGATTTTGGCTTACTACAACAACAACAAAATCAAAGCCTACTCCACCCTCAGCCCGATTGTTAAAACCGGCAACGAGCTGACCGCCGATCCGGCGAAGGTGAAGGAATTCTTGGGAGCTTATAAAGCGAGCAAGTAATAATCGAAGACGACATTAGCGAAAAAGCTGATGTCGTCTTTTTTGATGCGAGGTTTATAAGGGCCTCTTACTTCTTGCTCCCATAGCATCGCTATGTCCGCCTGTAGTTTTTTTGCATCGCTCCGCATGCGGATGATTCTTCCGATCTCTGTTGCCCCCAGATTTCCATGAATGAATAGGCATCGTAGAAATCCGGGGGCAAAGGAGAACGCTGCCGCTTCTCCAGAATCATTCCGCCTTCTCCGCTGGAGCACTATCTTTAGGTAGACATTCATTGTTGGCATTTCTTCGATGCACTTCAAGTAACCCTAAAAAAACGAACGTTTAAAAAGACGAACGATTGGCGGCGGCGCAGCTATTCTCGCTCTTTTTTGGAGGGGGAGTGAGAGGGGAAGTCGTTCTCTACTAGGTATATAAGAGTTATTGACCAAAGATTAAAACATTAATTACTGGCGCTTGATACTGTCTACAGCTCGAGCAATCCTTCGTGGAACTAGTGATAACCACCCTGTATGCCCGGGAATGCGTTTATCCCGAATCTCTTCTATACCACAACCTCCGCCATGTAAACAAGCCGCTCCTTCACCAGAAATGGTAAAGGAGCGGCTCTTTTTCAGGGGATTTATTATGTTCTTTAAATCGTCAGTACCATCGCCGGGTCGATGCAGTCCGCCATGGAACGAACTTCGACTTTACCTGGCTTGTCAGATACGAATGCCTGCTCTCCGTTATCTCGGCGGCTGAAGGAAACCGTCATGGGAATGCTTGGAATCAGATCGAAGAAATTGTCGCTGTAGAAGCCCTCCTTCTCAGCGGATAGCCAGACATGGCGGGCAACCACATTGCTCTCCAGTACAAACGTTGTTCCTTGGCTCCCCTCGACCTCTTTCACACTGATGGTCGGGTTGTGCAAACGAAGATGCTTGTCGTTTACGAAATAGAATGTTTTGCTGTCGGCCACATCTCCATCCTGGAGCAATTGAGCCAGAAGCACGACCTGGGATGGATCATGTCCGTCAAGCAGCTCATCGGCCAAGGCACGGAATACTATGAGTGACGCTTGCTCTTCCGCATGGATTGACTGCTCGGATACATGGAGCTCTTTGCCGCTAAAATCGAATAGCTGAATCTTCAGCGTGCCCTGAATTGCCTCCGAAATATCGGATACAAGGTGAACCCGAATCACTTGATCCTTAGATTCGATCGATAGGCTGACATCCCGGAAGCTGCGCTTGGCCACATACTGCAGAGCTTTCCATCTGCCGAGGTAATCCATACCCGCCCATGAAGCGACCGGCCAGCAGTCATTCATCTGCCAATACAGTGTGCCCATACAGTACGGTTTGTTGCGACGATGGGCTTCAATCGCCATCTTCATCGCTTCAGCCTGCTGAATTTGGCTCATATGCAGGAAAGCTTCGAAATCTTTTGGCTCATTATAGTATTGATCCATGTAAGTCTTGATCAAGCGGTTACCAGCACCGTTCTTCTGATGCGCCAGCATGACTTTCGACTCCAGTTCCATATCGCTGTCTTCCGCATACGTGCGCACCGTTTTCGGTTCCGGAAAGGACTGGAACCCGTATTCGCTCATGAACCGGCCGACATACATATTGTAGTTATCAAACGGCTCCGTGTTATGCCACACGCCCCAGTAATGAATATCTCCGCTCGTTGTAGACGGATTGGCATGCTGTTCCTTGTCATGACTGAGCGATACGAGCGGAGAGGATGGCCAATATTCCGCTCCCGGCGCATAACCAGTTACGGCCTCAGGAAGAATCTCATGGAATACCGCTTCGTAGTCGCTCCAAATTTTCTCACGAAGTTCCTCAGTATAGTCCTGCTTCCAGCCCCAGCCGCCATTCTCTTCATAGTGCGACCATGCGCTATCAATCTCATTGTTGCCGCACCAGAGTACAATGCTCGGATGATTACGCAGCCTCACCAGATTCTCCTCGGCTTCCAAACGGACATTCTCCAAAAATGCTTCATCGCCCGGATACATGCTGCAAGCGAACATGAAATCCTGCCATACCATAATTCCGTATTCATCACACAGTTCGTAAAATACGTCCTGTTCATAAATACCGCCACCCCATATGCGCAGCATGTTCATGTTGGACTCCGCAGCGGACGCGATTTCATGGCGATAACGTTCGGCCGTGACTTCCGTTATGAAGCTGTCGTTAGGAATATGATTTGCTCCCTTGGCAAATACAGGCGTGCCGTTGAGTTCAAAATAAAAGGAAGTGCCTCGCTCATCCTTCTCCCGCACTAGCTTGACGGTGCGCACGCCTGTCCTAACCTTTTTCTCCGCAATCAACCGCTCTGCCTTCACAAGTTCCGCCTGGAAATCATACAGATTAGCCTCGCCAAGCCCGCGGCTCCACCACAGCTTCGGCTTAGCAATCGCAAGTTCCAGTTCAACCGTATGACACCCCTCTGAAAGATTTACTTCCTTTTCCCATACCTGACCGTCTGCCTTCACACGCAGCATCCCTTGCCAAGCCTGCACCGCTTCTATAGTAGCTGCAGCCGTAACCCTTGCCATTTCAGTCGTAACCTCGTCCTGACGGATGAACAAATCATCTAGACGGACTTCCGACCAGGCTTCAATGCGGACTTCCCGCCAGATGCCACTGGTCACAAACCGCGGCCCCCAATCCCAGCCGTAATGATAAGGTGCTTTACGTGCAAAAATACTTACTTTCTGATCACCTAGACCTCCAAGCTCAGACTGATCATTCGAAGCTGGCAGCGGATACCCGAGCTTCTCAAGCTTCGGTAGATCCTCCTGTATAGGGGATCGGAAGCGAATGTTCATCACGTTACCGGTAGCCTTAAGATGCGATTTCACGTCGATCCGCCATGTACGAAACATATTACCCGCGGAAAGCACCTTCGTTCCGTTCACGAAAACATCCGCATAGGTGTCCAAGCCATCAAACACGAGATCAATGCGGGATTGAGCACTCAGATTCGGGTCCAGATCAAACGTCGTCTCATATTCCCAATCCTTCTTGTCGATCCACTGCAGATCATGCTCGTTCGTCCCGTAGAAGGGATCGGGGATCTTGCCGTTCTTCAGCAGGTCAGTATGAACGCAGCCCGGCACCTGAGCCGGAAGCCACTCGGTTTCGTCACACGCTTTGAATTTCCATTGGTTTAAAATCATAATGTTATTATTCATGATGGTCTCTCCATCTCCTTTTCGTTATTAATGTTTTAATAAAAATAACACCCGGGTATATAATCGTCAATATCAATTATCATAATAATAACAATTTAAATAACAAATGTATTATAAACAAAATATCTAGATTGGGTTCCTTATCTGCGATAAGTAGCTATATATCAAGTAAATTAATAAGTTCATATCTTTATATCTCCACTCAAATTCAACTCCTGTGTTATTTTGTTATGAAAAACCCCGATGTCATAAACGACATCGGGGTCCACACAAAACAGGATATAGAGCTTATTATTGATCTGTATTGCGCATTACGTTAGTGAATTCCCTAACAAGAACATCAGCCTGGATTAGCAGTCTCTCATAGTTCGTATCGGGATTCAATATACGCCAAAGTAATTGATCTACGGCACGCATCCCGAGCAATTCCTTATCTACATTTACGGTTGCCATAATCGGCAGGTGATCATAAGTGTTATCAAATCCGGTCACTTGTACCTGGCCGGGTACATCAATGCCTTGTTCCTTGAGTGCGTCCATAACGAGTACTGCTGTCATATCATTCGCGCATACAAACACTTCCGGCAACTCTATGCCGGCCAGCGCTTTCGACAGCGTTTCGGATATATTCTCAACCTCGGGACTAATCAGAGAAGGTTCCTGCTGATGCTCTATTCTATATTCCGCCAATGCGAATGAGAAGCCGATCCAGCGCTCATAGAAGCTTTGGGCATCTTCTATATTACCTATAAATTGGAATTTATTATAACCTCTACTGATGAGCTTGGTCATAATTTGCTTCATGCTGTGCATATTGTCAGTGAATACGGTGTCCGATTGGAATGCAGGGTCCATATGGTCCACCATCACTACAGGGATGTTGAGTTTCTTGATTTCCATTAAATTTTGCGTGGATACTGAGCCTACCGTCACGATCCCGAGGATTCCTTGCGGGTTAAGAAGACTGAACATATGGTCATTAGAAGGCTCCGTCAATGTCAGAATATCAAGCCCCTTTTGATTGAGCCGTACAGATATTCCGTCAAACACCGGTCCCCAATACAGCGATTCGCGATTTTGATAACGAACATTCGGAAACAGGACAAGGACGGCTCCCGCCCATTTTCTGTTCTCCGGCTCCTGGAGCTGCTGACTTCTTCCCGTTGATGGATTGGGCTGATCTTTGAAATATCCCAGCTGCCCAGCAGCCTTCAGAATCATTTCCCTCGTCTGCGGGCTGACACCCGACTTCCCTGATAAAGCGCGAGACACCGCAAATTTAGACAGGCCTGTGAAATCGGCAATTTCTTGAATTGTCACTTTCGTTTTCATTATTATCAACCTACTTAAGTAAGAATTTGTGTTTCTATTTGGCTGTTATTTGTGTTATCTTTTGTTAGGTTATAGACATAATAGTATTTGAAAAGACAGCCGAAGTCAAAGAATTCTCCTGTATTTTCCTATTTTCATTTTTACAAAAATAAAAGCCGTCCGTGTTGGCCTCTTCAGACCTTTCCCGGACAGCTCTCTATCTTAAGTGCACATATTATATAATATTACGGTTTCTCTACAAGCAGCGCTTCCCACTGCAAGCCCTCTCCAGTGATTTCGATCCGCAGGTCAGATATGCTCTGAAGCGTCTCCTCCCGGCGTGTCTCGAGGGCAAGTACGGTATCTTTATATAGCTGATCTATTGATTTCTGTGCCTCTTTCTCCATACTCGCTATTTCGGACTTTCTGTCCGCATTGCTCTCGGACAGTTCTGCCGTGTATGCCTTAAACAGTTTACTGTACTGATTCTTGGCTGTCGCCTTACTGATTTTGCCCCGCGCATATTTCCACATTGGGCTGTTTAGATAAGAGGAACTGGACGCATTCTTGAGTTTCCACATCGAACTGTTTAGATAAGACTCACTGACCGTATTTTTCATTCTCCACGCTGGGCTGTTCAGATAATGAGGGTCAATCGCCTTCTTGTATCTCCACATCCAGCTGTTCAAGTAGTGTTCATCTACTTGCTTGCTGAGCCTCCAAAGCGTGCTATTTAGATAGTGACGGTCTGCAGCGTTCTTGTACTTCCACATTGGACTGTTTAAATAATGAGGATTGATATACCGTTCATATTGTGTCAGCTTATTATTCAAATCGCGGTTTCCTTCGTATCTCAACTTCAGCTGGGACAGATCGGCCTGCAGCGTCTCATTCCACTGTTTTTGATCATCCAGCACTTTTTTCTCCAGCTGGTTCAGGGACGCTTGACTTGCATCATAAAACTGCTTGTACTTCTTATCTACTTGCTTCTGATAAGCGTTATACGCATTTACCGTCTTTTTATTATAGGATTTATACTCGCTCCATATTTGATTAATCCATTGCTGATCGGCTGCATGAACTGCTGAAAGCGGCATTAATACTGAAACGGCCAGCAACAAACTGCAAATGATCAAACATGACTTTCGAAACAATCTCATCGAATACCTCGCTCCTCTTCTCAAGATAGTAGAAAACCGTCTATCGACGCTCTCTCTCCGTAGACTAACTACATATACGATGTGTTAGCTAAGCGGGATAAGAATGACATCCCTCAGCTGCTTATGCTTCTTATCTCATGGTCAAGGGATATTTTACCTAAAGATATGACATCTTCCAATAGGAATTCTGGACCCCTAACTTTGTTACTACATTCTCCATGGCTCATGATCGCTTTCTAATGAGATGGAAAGAGCATCTTATCCCCATGACTATTCCAAAAACCCGGGTATATTTAAGGATACTCCTTACCTTAACTTCTACATGCAGGCACACCCTTAGTCCTGTAGTCCCTAAGTATCGACAAAGTTAGTTAGCTAGTTACAACAGCTCATCTTTTGTCAGATCTGCTTCTAGAGGCTTGACCACCTGAAAATCACACTTATACAATGTATTTTGTAGTATTTTACAAATTGTAGATGGAGGATGAAGATGTTGAAGTTCAGGACACTTTGTGTGCCTATACTCCTGGCTGTCTCTTTGTTCGTGGGAGCTGGCAGCGCTTTCGCAGGGGTTACTTTTCGGGATATGGAAAACCACTGGGCAAAAACGACCATTGAATGGGGCGTCGACAAGGGGATTGTCAATGGCTATGCCAACGGAATGTTTATGCCCAATCAGAATGTGACCGAGGCTGAATTCATTCGCATGCTGGTTGTCGGCATCACGGGCAAGGACCTGCAGGAGAACTATTTGACCGAACTTTGGTCGGATAAATATTATAATTTTCTGCATTTCAAGAACTACCCTGTACACGGATTCGCTGACAAATCCAAGCGCAGCCAATACATAACACGGGCCCATGTGGCCGAGCTGATATCCAGCGCCGATGGCGTGAATTACGACGGAAATCAGGCTATTCAGTACGTCTTGGGTAAAAAGTATGCACAAGGCCGCATCAAGGGCGAGAATACGATTGAAGGCTATGTGGGCAGCGGCACCATTACGCGAGCCGAAGTGCTTCAGCTGATCAAAAATCTGACCGACCGCGGAATGTCTAACCTGTATGATCGCCCTACTGCTCTGAGTGCGGACGCCATGCTTCCGAAGCTGCCAACGCCATGGGATATATACCGGGACGAGATGTACCTCGTGATTCGTCAGAAGGTATTCTCGAAATACAGTGGTTACCGCATCTATGACGACGGATTGAATAAAATCATCATGACCAGCACGAAGCAAACCAGTGAAACGGATTATGCCGTATCCGTCCAATTCGAGCCGCAGATTATGCAGTTCAGCGGGATTGCGCTATCCAACGCTGCCGATAAAACACAGCGTAGCATGCTGACCGAGCTCCTTCATCTGTATGGCTTCCCGGTCGATTCCTCTTTCCTAGCGAAGGTAGACTCTGCCGAGAAGAGCAAGAAGGTGATCGATCCGCTTGTGGCAAGCCCTGCCGGGCATGTCCAAATCTACTATAAGTGGTGGGATGAGTCCCGGGCTTAGATTAGGAACTCCATTTAGCTCTAACCCAAAAAATGCCCTGACCGCAAATGGTCAGGACATTTTTTTTATTAAGCCAGCAAGAGTGGCATCTGCTTTCTACGCTTCAACTTCGGTCGAGATATTCCAGTTTACTCCGTATTTATCCTCTAGAATTCCGTAGGCAGGACTCCAGAACGTTTCCTGCAGCGGCATAACCACCTTGCCGCCTTCGCTCAAAGCTTCATATATCTGCTTGGCATGCTTGGCATCATCCGTCATGATACAGATCTGGACCTGATTGCTGGATTGGACCGGTTGACCGGGAAAGGTATCCGATAACATCAACACCGTCTCACCGACCTTAAGATTTGCATGAGATACACGGTCCCTCGCGCTCTCCGGCAGCGGAAAATCCGAGTTCGCGGGCATTTCGCCAAAGGTTTGAACCATGACGACTTGGGCATTCAAAGCTTTTTCATAGAATTGGATCGCTTCCTTAGCGTCTCCATCCATGATCAAATACGGATTCATTCGAAGTGTCATGCGTTAGGCAACCACCTTTTTTTCATATTTACACGGTACTCCTATTATCCCCTAACAGGTTTAATTTAGCAAAATATAACGGTGTTTTTCGGCAAAAAGACCATACGTTATCCCTCATTCCGTCCATACAAAAGCATGAAGTCCGCCGTGACCTCCGTCTCTTCACCAAGTATTTGTCCAATAGCTTCAGGTGAAGCGTCCCAGGATAACGGCGTCATGCGAATTAGCTGTTTCATCTGGTCGGCATCCAGGACGACACAATACTGTACCCGCTCAGCATCCACTTGCTCAAAGTGACGGCTGAACAGTTCAATTGTGCTGTCATTAGAGTAAACTTCCTTGCCTGTCCCTGTATACAACAAGGTTCTAAGCTCCTGTAAATACAAGCTATTCGGGATTATCTTCACCAAGGCTCCGCCTCTCGCAAGCACCCGTCTAAACTCCGCATAATTGGAAGGCGACAGAATATTCAAAATGTAATCAAACTGCCTGTCAGCAAACGGACTTTGGGATAAATCGGCCACGCACCATATCAAATCCGAGGATGTCTTGGAGGCCATAACAATGCCTTCTTTAGCAATATCCATGCCCACACCAACAATATCAGGCATACTGGAGTGCTCGGCAAGCTTTCGTTTAATGGCGGATAGATGGGAGCCCTCCCCGCAGCCTGCATCAAGCAGCCTTATAGGTTTCTTTGCTTCCCTCGAATTTAGTTCCCGAATCAGGCGATTTGTTACCGCTTTTACCAAGGGGTCAAAGAAACCGCTGCCGCTGATCGCTTTGCGGGCCTCAAACAGTGCCTTGTCATATCTGGTTCTGGATGAATGGTTCAGCAGATTTACATACCCCTGCCTGGATAAATCATAGCAATGCCCATTCTCGCATTCCAGGCTGGCCGCTTGTTTTACCTTCATGGGACCGCCGCAAATCGGACATCTAAAGATCTTCTCATGTATCGATAGCAGTTGTGCTTTTTTTAACATTCTTTCATTATTGGACACAGCAAAATCACCCTTTCATTCGATCGTACGAAATGAAAAAGGCACAGAAAAATAAACTCTGGCCGCAGTTATCAAAAAAAGGGCCGAGCCTACTTGGATCTGTACCTCACATTATCGTAAGCGAATGAAATGGATCACGGAAGAACACGCTCCTGTTATCAATTCAGGCACAAAAGTGGCCCTGCCCAATTTTAACACGCGGGTACGTAATGTACATCCTTGAGCTAGAAAGTCCGATTCAGAAAATATATCAGAATCAGCTCCGTCCTGGGTGGAACTTTGAAATAAAAATTCCTGAGGACAAGTCCACCGCTCGATCAAAAAGAAAAATATTAAAATCTAAATGACATATATATATTGCAAAAAGACGTAAATACTATTACAATGCATGTATCCAGAAAATCTCAGTAACGTATCTCTAACCAAAAGAAAGGAATGATGAGCTTGAATTGGTTTAAGAAAAACTCGGTGGTTGAGGATGAGCGTATCGTCAATCTGAAGAACAAGCTATACAAAGAGGTTTACGTCTTGATCATGGTCATTTGCAGCATTTCCGTCATCATTAAATCTTTTATGCAGCCCGAAGCGGAATCGGTCTGGCTGGAAATGCTGATCATTGTGGGAGGAAGCTTATATTTCGGAATCCGCAGTGTTGGATTGGGCATTTACTCGGATGAAGTGGAGGTTCATGACCAGCGAAGCAAAATTTCGTTCAGCAAACGTACGGCGATCTGGGGGCTTATTATCGGGGTTATCCTCGCACTCTATTTCGGAATTCGCAGCGCGGTTTTGTATGGTAACGGCAACAGTGCGACCGAGATCAAGTATTTCTTGAGCGTATTCATTTTTTCGTTGATTATCTACATCCCGCTCTTTGTGGGCGTCAATATAGTAACTCACTATGGTGCAAACAAAATGAGCCAGAAAATGTCGAAAGACGACGATTTGGATGCTTAGAAAGGGATAACAAGGTGACTTCCGCATGAAAAATATCAAATTGAAAATGGCCCGGGTCGAGAAGGATTTATCGCAAGAAGAACTGGCCCAAATTGTCGGTGTCTCCAGACAGACCATCGGTCTGATCGAGCTGGGGAAATATAACCCTTCCCTCAGTCTGTGCGTTGCCATATGCAAAGCACTATCCCGTACTCTCAATGATCTGTTCTGGGAGGAGGACTAAGGCTAGTGCAGCAGTACTGTTCTCTAACCCACGCACTGTAATTATTTTTTATGTTAGGGGGGTGATGCCGCGTTCCAGGCAAGGAAGCTTAATGATGATCTTTTTGCAAGTACGTTCTTTCCATTAGAAATAAACAAATTATATTAAAAGGAGTGATCCAGTATGATGCTGCGTAACACCAAGAGAGCATTCACGATATTTCTGCTCACCGCCTCCCTTGTGGGAGTCTCCCTATTCCCTGCCGGAAATATATACGCTTCCACCCCTGATACCATACAAGGACAGGTTACCGAGGTAACCATGGCCCGAACCTCTGATGAAAAGATTGCCGAATGGGAGAACTGGGCTAAAGACCATGTATACCGATTGGATACGATTCAGCCTGCCAACACGGCCAATGGCACAAACCAATATAAGGATCTGGCTATGCTAAAGCCGCTCTTGCATGACAAACGCATCGTGTTTTTGGGGGAAAGCTCCCACGGTGTTGCGGAGTTCAATCTGGCGAAAACCCGGTTGATCCAGTTCCTGCATCAAGAAATGGGGTACAATGTGCTGGCCTTCGAGAGCGGACTTGGAAACAGCTCGTTGTCTTACAGCCTCTCCGGGCAGCGAAGCGCGGAACAAACGATGAAGGATTCTATCTTTGGTGTCTGGTGGTCCAAGGAGATTTTACCGTTGTTCGACTACATTAAAAAGGCACGAACCAGTGAGAGCCCGCTCATACTAACCGGTTTTGACATGCAGCTACAGTACCCGCTGTTTGACGGACAATGGCTGAAGGATGAGGATGTGGCCAAGCGCCTTGCGGAAGCTGAACAAAAATTGTCCGATTACTCTCTCGGTACGGATCTTGCCGCTTACCGTAAAGAGAAGAATCAGCTGATTCAAGTATATAATGACGCCATTAAATCCTTGAAAACAAAGGCAAACGAGACTCATTTGAAGCAGTTATATCCGGATAATCCTAAGCTGTCTATGCTGCTGGAACGAAGCCTGAACGACCGGATTCGGGTAGCCAAAGAGTATGTAGAGCTCTCCATCGAATCGACTCTTGGTATGGAGAGCGGGGATTATGCACCTTTCCTCGAATCGATGGAATGGCGGGATCAGGCGATGCATGATAATCTCATGTGGCTGGCTACCGAGGTCTATCCAACGGAGAAATTTATCGTCTGGGGACACAACGACCACATCCGCAAAGCTCAAACTGAAGTCATGGGTACACCTTATCCAATTTCCTTAATGGGAGAGAAACTCTCGGAGGAAATGAAGAAATACAGCTACGTACTCGGCTTGTATCCCGCCAGTGGGCAAACCGCCGATAATCTGGGTAATGTGCATGATGTTTTACCTGCAGAGCCAGGGTCCATAGAATCGATCCTGTCGGCAGCGGGCTCGCCATATACCTTCGTTGACCTGCGGTACCAAAAACGTGAGGCGGGTAATTCATGGATGTTCGAGCCGCGTTATGCCTACAGCTGGGGCATGATTCCCGAGAGCTTAATCGCTCGTGATCAATACGATGGTATTCTGCTTATTGATGACGTAAACCCGCCGCAATATATGAGATCTTCCTCTGCGTCATCCAAGGCTTCTGTGCCTGCCGAAGAATAAGATGCTATCATTCTATTTTTCCATCTAAGAAATTTTCATAGGTCAAGATGATAAGCATCCCCAGAAGGTCTGCTTCTAGAGCACATAAGCTGTGAACTCTAGGATAAGGACTTGTATGGGGATGCTTGTTTTTTCTTACGCTCTGTTGATTTATGCGTTATTTGATCGAAATGTTTCCCGAAGAGGTTTTGAGCTTAACCTCATGCCGGCCATCACCTGAGCGCCCTTCCGTCTTCCGGTTGCTCTGCCTTCTATCCTCCAGCGGAACAGCAATAGACCGGCGTCCGCTTCCTGATTGCAGCATCCAAGTTGCATGAGGCGTTTCTTCATCGAGCTGGATGTTAACGTTTCCGCTTGTCGCTGATACCTCGACGTCATTATTCAAACGAATGAACGCTAGGGATATACTCCCGCTTTTGCCCTTCACCTGGAAGCTGTGATTTTGCAATTCGGTTCCTGTTACACTGCCGGAAGACCCTTCAATCACGACCTTCCCTTCATAATTCGCAGGAATTTTCACGCTAAGCTGGGGCATCTTACCGATATTCAACATCCGAGTGATATCGTTATCTAAATGAATTTTTACCCGATCGCCCTTCTTATCAACAACAGCCCCTGCGGACTTGCTGTTTCTGAGCAGCGATACTTCCAAAGCGTCTACGTCCGCTGTCTCGACGAACAAAGTCGTACTGCCATGGTCGATCTCCAGCACTTCTACCTCCTCAAGCGTTACGCGCTGGAGATCCCCATCTTCGTCCGTGGAATTGCATGCACTAAGCAAGAACAGGGTAAGGGTCCATAGTATTGCAGCAGCGGTATATCGTTTCATAACTTTCTTTCACCCCTTTCAGCATTTCAGCTATTGTACAGGATGACGCTGCGTCACTTTCAAGCTAATATCTATGGTAAAAATAAAAAGAAGGATGGCGGTCGCCATCCTTTAATCATCGAATCGTATTTTTTTAATGAACAATTATATTATTATGATCAACTTGGATTACTTGCGTATTGGAGATCGGCACAAGATTTAATCTGGAATTGTAGTGAGCTATTAAATCATTAGCAGCGTCTGTAAAAGGTTCGTTGTTATAATGCGGAACAGGATAAAAATCGATAAAGTTTAAACCCTCATACGATTTCAATGTTGTTGCTTTACCTATATCATCCATGAATTTTACATACTCTATATTGGGAGATGTTATGATAGATCCTGCTGATTCTCCAATATATAATTTCCCCGAGTTAACTTGATCTGTTATGATCTTGTCTGCCCCTGATTTTCACAGTTCTTGTAATAAGTAGAATGTATTTCCACCAGATACGTAAATAAGATCGTTTCGTTCGAGCTTTTCTTTGATCTCCTCCAGTGGTGCTATTGAAATATCAAGCTTTTCAACGACGACTCCCAACTTTTCAAATGCTTCTATAGCTGTACGTATATAGTGGGTGATTTCCTCGGATTTACTCGCAGTGGGAATAAACGTTACCGTCTTCCCTTTCAGGTCCTCGCCAGCGAATTCTCTAAAGAGATCAACAACATCTTTAAATGAAGACGTCAAAAACATATTCAGCATCTTTAGTTCTCCTTATATTTATTACTCGGGAAATATTGGTGTTCCCCTTAATATAAATCAAACATATTCACTTCATAGCCCTGGACTTTCAGATAATTGAATAATTGTGCACGATGATGCTGGGCATGTGTGACAATTTCGATCAGCCACTTGGCTTGCGTTGAACCGTGCTCCAGGTAGAAGGGCTTTGTCTTTTTGTGCAAAAACTCTTCATCTGTAAGATCGCTCATGTAAGATTTAAGATCCGCAAGCCCCGTTGTCATCCAAGCGGTCAATTTGTCCTTGTCCACGCTGTCTGCGGCAATGCTCGCCTCCAGCTCGCGGATCTCTGCTTCGCTCTTCTCTTGCAAAATCAGCAGGTCCGTTGCAGGCACCAAAACCAGATGGTGCACCAGCTCCTGAAGCGACCTCATATTGTGGGCTGGTCTATAATCCCAATGCTCTGCCGAAATTTTGCCGATCAGATTCGAGCTGGTCCTAACGATAAGCTCCAGCTCCTCGAACAACAGCTGCTTCATTTCCTTCAATTGACTCACATTCCATCACTCCATTTTTATTTTATTAGGGGTATCTAGGTTCTACGTTCAGTATAGCCTATAATAGTGACAACTATTGTCATAGTCATCAAACGATTCGGAGCTGATTCTATGTCCAAATCCAAACGTCTCATCGAGCTGATGATGACCGTTAACCGAATGCGGAAATTCACTGTAAGAGAACTGGCCGATCAGTTCGGCGTATCCCCTCGCACGATTCTAAGGGACCTGCAAGAGCTAAGCGAGCTGGGGGTTCCGCTCTATTCCGAAGTAGGACCACATGGCGGATATCAGGTTCTGAAGGAACGAATTCTCCCGCCAATCGCTTTTAGCGAGGAAGAAGCGGTCGCGATGTTTTTTGCCAGCCATGCCCTGCGTCACTATCTATTTCTTCCCTTTGAAGCCGAGTCTTCTACAGCCCTGCAAAAATTTTATTATTACATGCCAGGTGATGTCCGTGACCGGATTGATCAGATGAAGAACCGGGTGGATTTTCATACGCACACCAGACAGCAAAAAGCCGAATTTCTTGAGATTCTGCTGGATGCCGCTGTTGAGCAGCGAGTCGTTACGATGGAATACGAAACCATAGAAGGCTGCGCGGAACGGAGTATCCAACCTGTCGGTGTCTATGCAAGCAACGGCTTCTGGTATTGTGCCGCTTATTGTTTTCTGCGCGATGGCTTTCGCCTGTTCCGTTGTGACCGCATGCAGTCTGCGGCCTACGATATAACCGGAATCGAACCACGGGATCACCGCCATATCCATCTGGGCAACTGGAGAG
Organism: Paenibacillus solani; assembly: GCF_001277345.1. Classification (GTDB taxonomy): domain Bacteria; phylum Bacillota; class Bacilli; order Paenibacillales; family Paenibacillaceae; genus Paenibacillus_AQ; species Paenibacillus_AQ solani. Next base: position 370,138 of record NZ_LIUT01000001.1, on the reverse strand, counting down.
AATACGGCGAAGAGTTATCGGCCTCTATTCGAATGGTCGTTGATCTGAGCCGGGAAGGCGTTCAGCGCTGTGAATCGGAGTTATGGCCGGTGCCCCATATTGATATGCAGCCCGATGGAAGCGGACGGCTTGATCAGAGCGTCCCCGCTGGCGAAATGATGTATTTTGCTAAATTTTTTATCGGCTTAGGGAACGATGCCACTGTGAAGGAACCCCGTGAGATGGTGGATCGTATGAAGGAAATTCTGACGGAGATGGTAGCAAAATACGATTAGGGATGGATTACCCCGCCAAAAGCTTCTGAAAATACTATTTGAGCGCTTTTACTCCCTTGGTTGCATCTTATTCCAGAATTAACAGCGTGGAAGAATATCACACACCCTCTTCTTTTTTTACTGCCATATGTAATTTAATGAACAGACTTCACGCGATAATAATAGACGCTAACTACCGACATATTGTCAATCGACATATGACGTTTTATTTTCAAAGAATCTATTTATACAAGAAGCCTGTATAGTCTGGAGTTTGACGAAAAGATCATACTTTTGTTACAATCTCACCAACACATAGGAAAAGGATGAGGACGATGGTTCGTCGTTTGATAAGGTTTAAGAATGTCGCTACTGTATTAAGCTTCTAAGTAAAAACATATATTCTACTTAGAAGCGAGGAAATAGAAAATGAAACAGAATAGGTTCGAACACTGGTCAGAAATTAAGTATCTAAAGGATATTGTCACTAATCCAATGATTACAGTAGGAGAATACTCTTACTATTCCGGTTATTACGATGATCATGATTTTGAAGATGGTTGTGTTAGATACATGTGGGGGGATGAAAAATCCAGACAGTTATTTAACCCCATCGAAGATTATGGTTGGCATATAGATAAATTGATTATTGGAAATTACGTATGCATTGCAAGTGGTGTTATTATTCTAATGGGTGGAAATCACAATCATCATTCTGATTGGATAACCGTGTACCCGTTTGTAGATCAGATTGAAACTTCCTACGCACCAAAAGGTGATACCATCATCGAAAGTGATGCCTGGATTGGAATGAATGCCATGATTATGCCAGGTGTGACGATAGGTGAAGGCGCCATTGTGGCAGCTGGTTCGGTTGTTGCCAAAGATGTCGCACCGTATACGATCGTAGGCGGTAACCCTGCAAAAGTAATAAAGAAACGCTTTACGGACGCAGAAATTGAAAAGTTAATGGAAATGCGATGGTTCGATTGGGAACGTGAGAAAATTGAACAAGCCAGTCATATTTTATCAAGTTCTTCTATAAATCGATTATATGAATTTTATCAAAAAGAAATATTGCCGCACGTTTAGATTCAGATTTCTTAAAATAAAAACTAATGTAAATACCCCTTCTTGAATTCAAGAGGGGTATTTTTATATCTCGATCTGTTGATCTACTAATCTTCATCCATAAGATATTCAAGATATCGATGGATGATGATTGATATTTCTAGCATCTAACGATCCATCCGATATACAGAACATCCACCTTTGACGGTCTCCAAAATGCGTAGCTCCCCCTTGCGCTTCTCGACCAGCACGAAGTCGGCCTGTGCGCCTCTCTTCAGCCCATATCGGTCCGCTTGCCCCATCGCCTGCGCTGGAAATGTCGAAGCCATCTCCCAGGCATCAGCGAAGGAACATAGTTCCGATTCCGCTAATCGACATACCGCATCGACAAGCATCATGGCTGAACCGGCCAGCAGTTCAGGCTTCCGGGCCAGGTGCAATCTACCCGCCGGCGTTAGGACGACATTCCCGCCGATATGAGTCTCGTACTCCCCAGGCGGCATTCCGCTTAAGTATACGGCATCACTGACGAGCAGCGCCTTGGACAACTTGGCGCGAAGGATCACCTTGATAACCGAATCCGGCAAATGATTCCCGTCCGCGATCATCCCTGCCCACAGCCCATCTTGCGCAAGCTGCTCCCATATATAATTCGGATGGCGCGGAAGCATCAGATGTGCGCCATTGCCAAGATGCGTGGACATCGTGGCTCCAGCGTTCACCGCTTCCCGAATCTGCTCGGGGGTGGCAGCGGTATGCCCGATCGATACAACGATTCCCGCCTCTGCACACGCTTGAATGAATCCCGCTGCTTCCGGCCACTCCGGCGACAAGGTTACGATCCGGATCCGGTTTTCCGATGCTGCCTGCCATCTCATGAACAGCTCCCAATCCGGTGCCTTGATGTACCGCGAATCATGCGCCCCCTTCGGCCCTTCCTCCGGAGAAATAAAAGGGCCTTCCAGATGAATCCCGCCTATGGTTGAACCGACCAACTCATCCTCCCGGCAAGCCGCGTCAATAACACGCAATAATTGTTCTATCTCTTCATCGCCGTTCGTAATGACAGTGGGATAATACAGGGTTATGCCTTTTTCCCATAAACGCCTTGTTGCCTGGATTACCGTATCGACAGTAAGGGGCAGCGAATTGAAATCATGGCCGTAGCCGCCATTAATCTGAAGATCGATTAATCCTGGAGCGATCCATGTCTCACCATCGCCATGTCCAGGAACTACTCGCTCTATTCGACCGTCAGGATTCCATGCGAGCTGAGTCCACTCACCTGTAACATAATGCCGGCCTGCACGAACCCTTTCGTTGCTATTCATTCCTGATCTCCCCGTAAGATTCCCGATCCACGTACAGCGTGCAATCCGGATGCCGTCTAAGAATACTTGCAGGGCAGGCCTCGCTTATATCACCATACAACGTTTTCTGCACGGCTGACCGCTTGCTTGCGCCCGGAACGATACAGAATAGATGGGCACCCGACATTAGGGCCGGAATCGTGAGGGTTAGCGCATATTCCGGAACCTCCTCCAGACTCGCAAAGCAGCCGTCATTCACCTGCTGATGGCGGCAGTCCTCATCCAACTTGACCTGCTTCACCCATAGCGGATCGGTAAAATTGGCAACAGGCGGATCATTAAAGGCGATATGTCCATTCTCGCCAATGCCGAGGACAACCATATCAATCGGCGCAGCGGTGATTAAGCGGCTGTATCGATCACATTCTGCCTCAGGATCATTCATGCCATCGATCAGATGCAACTCGCCAGGGGATACCTGATCGAACAACCGCTGGGATAAAAAGTTCCCGAACCGCTGCGGCGCCGACGAGGGCAGGCCGATGTATTCATCCATATGAAAAGCCGTTACCCGGCTCCAGTCCAATCCTTTCATTTGAACCAGTGCCGTCAGGCATTCATTCTGCGACGGGGCGGCTGCAAACACGATGCGAATGCGCTCCTTCGTAGCCAGAAGACGCTGCATCGCTGCGCAAATATCGTCAGCTGCCGCCTTTCCCATCGCTTCACGCCCAGCATGGACGCGAATCTTCAGTTTATCCTGAACCTCTTCAAGAACAGGCTTCAAGCTGTAGCCGGACATGATAGGCTCACCTCCATATTCTAGGATACTGCTGTTCCGGTTTGCAGTTCGATTTCTTGGCGCTGCCTCGAAGCCTCATAAGTGCCGAGAATAATCTCCAGGGAATGTCTGCCTTCCTCCCCGGTGATCACAGGTCTGCGGCCTTCACGCACGGCAAGCGCCATATCCCGGATCTGCAGACGGTGACCGTCCGGGATCACTTTAAACGGTTCGAATTCTGGCAGCTTTAATTGCACGCCATCGATTTCAAGGGATACGATGGTATCTTCTTCAATAATGAGCACGCCTTTATCCCCGTGGATGACCAGGCGCTGCCCTTTGCCGTCGCAGGCTGTAGTCGTGATCTCAAGAACGCCGAGCGCCCCGTTTACGAATTCAAGCGCAGCGATTACCGTGTCTTCAACTTCGATGTTGCGCAGTACGGCTTTGGCCTTCGCCGACAGGGAGGCGACGGGTCCAACAAGCCATTGCAGCATATCCACGGTGTGAATTCCCTGGTTCATCATTGCGCCGCCGCCATCCATCTCCCAGGTTCCACGCCAGCCGGCGCTGTCATAATAGGATTGATCCCGGTACAGCATGACATACGCCGAGCATAAGCTAAGTTGTCCCAGTCGGCCTTCCTGAATGACCTGCCGGGCAAACTTGGCCTGCGGGGACATGCGCCGAGGAAAGACGGTGGCAAGCAGCACCCCGTTCTCGGCACAGACCGCAATCATACGCTCGACATCTTCAAGCCGGATCGCCATCGGTTTCTCCACCAGTACATGCTTGCCCGCCCGGGCCACCATGGCTGTCTGCTCTCCATGCATGCCGCTTGGTGTGCAGATGCAGACCACTTCCACATCCTCGCGTGCCAACAGCTCCTCCATCGTGCTGCAAATGTCGCCTCCGTACGTTTCAGTCAGCTTGGCCGCCGCTTCGCGTTTCGGATCGAATACAGCGACAAGCTCAGCCTCCTCCGTATTCATGATACCTTGCGCATGAATGTTTGCAATAATTCCGCAGCCGATGATTCCGAACCGGACCGGCAGCTGTTTCTCCGTCATGTTCTCCACGCCTCCCCTATGCATTGTTTGCTGTACGATCTTATCCATCTTTTTACTCCCGCGATAGAATCTGTGCTCCTTCATCGGCCTTTACCGTGGCCTCCGAAGCTTTATAAATATCGTCAAACGAAATCATGCTGTCTTTTCCCTCGATTCGATTCAGAAAATCCTGGGTGAGCGACAATGGAGGGGAGGCCAATGGCATTGAACGAAGTTCCTCTTCATTGATAACAAGCAGAACCTCATCGCTTGATAGTAAGGGATCGCCTTCCAGCCGTATTTCCGCAATACCAAGCGTCCCCGTAATGAATATCCGGCCATCTCCCCAAGTCCAGCTTCCTGCAGGTGTATGCCAGTCCGCATAGAGCTGAGCCGTTATTCCCCCGTTCATGATGACCTGCACACCGGCAGCATCATAGAAGGTCGGGTATTCAGGCAAAATATGCTTTCCCATATAACTGGATACCGACTTCACTTCCCGCCTTGTCAGCCATCTCAACAAATCAAAATCATGAACGAGCAGGTCATTCAGAATCCCCCCGGATTGCACTCTATCAAAATGCCAGGCCGGGCGGGTATCCGGATTCAGCCGATGCGGCTTGCGCATCGCAATATGAACAATGTCGCCCAAATCTCCGGATTCGATCAACTGATGAACCGTATGAAGCGAAGGACGAAAACGTTCAGTCAGCATCATGCCTACCTCGATTTTTCCCCGCTCCATAACTCCTCGCAGCCGGAGCAGCCCGGCCCGATCCGTTATCGCAGGCTTGTCGATCATGATGGGCTTGCCGTGCAGCTCGCACAGCTCGATGACATCCATCTTCTCGCTGTTAATCGCCGCACACCCAATAACAGCCAACTGTTCATCGTTCAGCAAGGATTCTCGATCCCCGATCAGTTCCAAACCATAACGGTCGGCGAGTGAAAGAGCTAACCGCTTATTATCTGGTTCGTATACTCCTGCACATTCGTAACCCAGTGCCTGCATCTCCTCAATGAATATGCCGATGTGAGCATGCTGGCAGCCGATGATTCCAAATTTCCGTCCCTGCCCGATTCCGATCATTCTAATACCTCCACATTCTGCAGCCATTCCTTGATAACCAGCAGATCGTATGCGAGGCGTTCTTTCGGTGGATAGGGAGCAGCGCACTCCAGCGTCAGCCAGCCCTGATACTGCTGCTGCCGAAGTCCTCTAAGCAGCCCGCTATGGTCCACCTCTCCTTCACCAAGGCGGCATTGCAGAAAGAACTCTTCCCCGTGACGGGTCAAATTCTTGAATGTTCCGGGCGCCCCCACCTGCCCGATTCGCTGTTCATCCTTGATATGCACATGAAACAGCCGACTTCCGAGCTGCCGAACAGACTCATCCCCATAGTCTGTGTCCGTGATATACATATTGCCTGCATCATGAATCACGCCGACATGATCCTCACCAATTAAATCCAGCAAACGAAGGGCGCTGTCCGTCGTTTCCACCAGACTCTGGTTATGAATCTCCAGTACAATTCGCTTTCCCGCAGCCCGGGCTTCCTCCGCACATTTTCGAATCCAGTGGGCAGCCTTGGTATAGTGATAGTCCTCTGCCAGGAAGGCGTTCGGCCCTCCCTGAAAGATGCGCAGCATCTCTGCGTCCAGCATGACTGCCCGCTCCAGCAACTCCATAAATTGATCGTAGGCAACGGCGCAATCATCGTCTCCGCTTGTCGAGAAATGTCCCATATATCCTGCCAGTGCCGGAATCGCCAGACCGTGCTCATCCGCAAGCGTCTTCATCTCACGCACGCGTGCAAGTGAGGTCTCTGGACTTAAATGCGGTTCTCGACACGCGATCTCAATGCCATTAAATCCGAGCTCGGCGCAAATCCCCATCGCTTCGTGGATGCTGTAATCCATCAAAGATCCACTGAATGCGGCTAACTTCATCTTGTTTTACATCCTTTCCTTGGATCACAGCATGTCTCGCTTCGCTGATAAATCTCCATTACTTGATTCCGGCCATACTGTGGTTCTGCACAAAATACTTCTCTGCGAACAGGAACACCAGCAGAATCGGAACAAGACTGACCAGTGCTGCCGCAATCATCAGCTGTTCATTGCCGGTCCACTGTCCGGATAAGGAGAGAATACCGATCGGCAGCGTATACTTCTCATTCGAGGTCAAATAGATGACAGGCGTCAGAATCTCATTCCACTTGCCCATGAACGTAAAGATCGCCAGTGTCGCCAGCGTTGGCCTGGCCATCGGAATGAAGATCCGCAAATAGATCTGGAACGGATTGCAGCCCTCCATTTTGGCCGCTTCCTCATATTCCTTGGGAATATTCATGAAAGCCTGCCTCATGAGAAATATCCCGAACGGCTGAGCCAGCCATTCAATGATCCACAGCGGCGTGAGGGTATCCAGCATGTTCAGCTTATTAAAAATGATAAAGTGCGGAATAATGATCACGACGGCCGGGATCATCATCGTACCCAGCACCATCACAAATAGCGTACTTTTCAACGGAAAACGCAGTCTGGCGAATGCATAGCCAACCATCGAGCAAGAGATCAGGGCGCCGATGACTGACAAGACAGCTACGAAAATACTGTTTAGCGTATACCCGCCGATATTCCCCAGTTTGAATACTTCAGCATAATTGGCCCACTGAAATACCTCGGGAATCCAGCGGGGCGGAACCGTTGTATATTCCTTATATGTTTTCAAAGAATTCATGAATGCCGACAAGAACGGCACAATCATAATGAGCGAGCTGATCCCAATCAGCACATATCCGATGCTTTTGCCCAGCAGCTTTCTTCTCATGTCAGATTCCTCCTTTCGTCCGGCGCTTCATAAGCTGCAGTTCCTTCTTGACCACTGAATCAGTCATAGTGCACCCATTTCTTCTGCGCCCTAAGCTGTACCAGCGTCAACAAGAACAGAATCATGAACAGCACCCAAGCGATAGCGGAAGCATAACCCATTCTCATAAACGTGAACCCTTCACGGTATAAATACAGCATCATGACCAGACTGGAGTTATTCGGGCCACCCGCCGAACTGATATCCCCTCTACCGGTGAGCACGTAAATTTGTTCAAATGCCTGGAAGGTGGAGATCGTACTCATGATGACCACCAGGAAAGTCGTCGGCGAAATCAACGGAACCGTAATATTGCGGAATTTACGTATAGCTCCTGCTCCGTCAATCTCCGCAGCTTCATACAAATCCCCGGGAACGCTCTGAAGTCCCGCCAGATAAATGACCATGATATAACCGATCCCTTTCCATACCGCGATGAAGACGAGCAGCGGGATGGCCAGCTTCGGATCCTGCAGCCAGCCTTGCCCTGCGAACCCCAGCTTCGCAAGCAGTGTATTCGCCAGACCGAAGCGGGGATTGAATACGGCGTCAGCGACATACAAGATGACGGTCCATGAGGAGATCACCGGAATAAAATGAGCCATCCGAAACCATTTAAGCCCTTTCAAACGCTGGTTTAACGCAACAGCCAGCACGAGAGCGAGGAAGGTCTGGAGGGGTACGAACAGCACTGCAAAATACAAGGTATTCCATAGGGAACGCATGAACAGTGAATCACCGGCCATACGCCTAAAATTATCCAATCCGCTCCACTGAGGCGGATTCAGCATATCGTAATCGGAAAAGCTGAAATACAGCGATGCAGCGAGGGGTCCCGCCACAAAAATAATAAAGTGAAGGAGATAAGGGGAGGCCATAAGCAGCCCCCATCTCCCCTCATGATCCCATTTCCGTTTTCGGGCGGGCCGTTTATGCGGCATCGGATCGGCTTTGAGTGCTGCATTGTCGTTTATCATATCGCCCATTTCACTCCCGCCTTTCTTCCACCCTTGTTTTATTTTTTATAAAAATCATTGAGGACCGATTGAACAGCTGCATCCGCATCGTTTAGCGCCTGATCAATGGTTGCATCGCCCAGGAACGCACGCTCTGCATTCTCGTTGAATTTGCCTACCCACTCTTCCCATACCGCATTATTATCGAGCGTCTGTGCAAACTCCAGACTATCCAGGAATGCCTGGCGGTTCGCCGGCTTCTCACCTGCTTTGAGGAACACTTCAGATTGTGCTACCGATTTCTTCACAGGAACTGCCTCACCAAGCTCAGTCCACTGTTTCTGTACGTCATCTTCCGTAGCCCAGTATTTAATCCATTCCCAAGCGGCTTTTGCTTTCTCATCATTCGACTTCTGATTAATCACCCACGAGTTAGCAATAACCGGGGAGACGCGTTTGCCATCAGGTCCCTTCGGCAGCATCGTCACATCATAATTCAGGCCTGCTTCATTCGCTGCCTGCACCCGAGCATAGATCCCAATCCGCATGGCAGCCGAGCCGCTTGGGAACACTGCCGTATTGCTCTGGAAGCTCTTCAGGTCAACCGGGTCCGTGATGATGCCCCGCTGCATACCATCGACCATCCATTCAAATGCCTGCTTGTTCTCGGGCGAATTGACGATCGAATTTTCCGCCTTCTCGTCAAGAACGCCGCCCCCATAAGATTTCATGACAGAGAACCAGCCTTCGGTGATGCTAAAGAACGTGAGCCCAAACTGATTTACACTGGCAGCGTCAAACCCGCTGTCCTCTGCAGTTTTTCCACTTGCGTCCACTGTCAGCTTCGCAGCGGATGCTTTCAGGTCTTCCCAAGTCCATTCATCCGAAGGGTAGTCTACGCCTGCTTTATCAAACATGTCCTTGTTGTAGAACAGAACGCCGACCTGGATCCCTTGAGGTACGCCCCAATAACGCCCGTCTGCGTCCTTATTGAAATCAAGTCCGTAATACTCATCCGCCTTCAGGTCACTTTCAATCCAATCGGTCAGATCCTTGGCTGCGCCGCGCTGGGCATATTTCATCACGTACACGCCATCAGAGAGCCATACGTCCGGTGCCTGGCCGGCTGCAATCTGCGTATCCAGCTTCTGATAGAACTGGCCATACGGCGCGCTTTGGGTCTTCACTTTGATATTCGGATGCAACTTCTCAAACTGCTCAATCAGCTCCTTCATCTTCGTATCGGAGCTGTCACTGGAATAATATCCAAGCAGAATCTCTACTTTCTTACCGTCCCCGCCGCCCGCACCCGGGGAAGCGGTTCCATCTTTTCCCTCACTGGCATTGCCGCAGCCGCTGGCCACAATGGATATGAATAATAATGCCGCTAACCAACCGTGAAAGCCTTTTCTTTTTTTCACGAAGTCTCGCCCCCTGATTCAATTTAAATGGATTAATGCGATTGTAGTTGATAATGCCAAAAGCGCCCATGTGCTTTCTTGACTCACTTGTGATTTCTTGCTGCAGCATCATGGTTTTTTATTTACAACTTGTGTTTTTTTGCTACAATGTCCTTACATTCCCTACTTCAATGCCAGGAAGGCGGAAGCATGATGAATATCCAAGGCATTCCTTCAGGTCATCTGACCATTAACCAACGTTTATTCGTTCTGATCATCCTGTTCATTGGCTTTCCTTTCTTTCTGCTGGGCAGCTTCTGGTACCTGTCATCTACCAAAGCGATTGAACAATTTGCTGCAGGCGCAAACAAGCGTATCATTGAGCAAACCAATGTTTCGTTAGACTCCTATCTATCCAATCTTGAAAATTCAACGTATCCCTTTATCCATAACCCGCAGATCCAGCAGTTTCTCTCCGCCACTCAGCTTACTCCCTATGCTTACTTTCAGTTATCCAAAAAAGTGGAGGATGATTTGTTTGCTCAGATGATCTATGGCAGATCCGATATCATTGGCATCTCGCTTGTCGCCGAGAATAACAGACAGATCACCGATTACGAAAGCGCTTCCTCACTGCTGGATATGCGAGAAATCCGTAAGCGCAACCGATCCTTCCAGGAGCAGCTGGATCAATATAGTGACTTTCAGATCGTCGGCCTCAGCCGGGTTGGCAGCACACCGTCCCTAACTGTAGCGCGGAAACTATACGATAATTCCACCTTCCTCTACAAAGGCTTATTGATTATCGATCTCAATCTGAAGCAAATCGGGGCCATCTGCACTAACGATTCGCTGGGTGGCTTTGATGTCTGGATCATGAGCAAGGACGGGCAGGTCATCTACCATCCGAATCCGAAACAAATTGGATCTGCTGTCGAGCACGAGCTATTAACGCGTATTCAAAAAGACGACAGCTCCTTCTTCCGGCATCAAGACACAGCGTCCAACACCGAAAAAATGGTTCTGCATGAAAGGTCGCAAATTACCGGCTGGACGGTTGTTGCCGATCTGCCGCTGAACAATCTTATCGGCGGGCTGATCACGCTGCGTAATTACTCGCTAGCCGCCGCTGCCGTGCTGATCATCATTGCTTTGTCCCTTGTGGGTGGTTTCTCTTTTTCCTTGACCAGGCAGCTGTCCATGCTGCAGAAGCTAATGGCCCGTGTCGAGCGAGGCGACTTTGTTCTTCCTATCAAATTAAGCAGATTCCGTAATCCCGAGATGACTGCTGTATTCCACAGCTTTTACAGTATGACGGGAGAACTGAAGCGATTGATCCGCGAAGTCCATGATTCCCAGCTGAAGGAACGCGATCTTATGATCAAGCAGAAGGAATCAGAGCTCCGCTCCATGCAGTCTCATATCAATCCGCATTTTTTGTACAATTCACTGGAGATTATTAATTCTTATGCCATCGCAGATGATCATATGGAGATCAGTCGGATGACCAGGGCGCTTGCTCATATGTTTCGATACAACATCGGTCATGCCGGATCTGTCGTGCCGCTCCGGGAAGAGATGACGCATATCCGGTATTATCTTGATCTACAAAGTGCCCGTTTCCGCAGGCTTCAGATCGACATGGATGTGAATGAGCAAGATTGGGATCGCGTAATGGCCGTCAGACTCACGCTGCAGCCGATCGTAGAGAATGTATTCATACATGGATACCGAGGTAAGAAGCCGCGCTATGTCCGGATTGGAGCTAGCGCGGAGGCAGACTATTATGCCATCGTGATTCAGGATAAAGGGGTCGGCATGAACGCAGATACAGTGCGGCATATCAGAGAAATCCTGCAATCTCACGCACATTCGGAGAATGGGATACAGCGGTGCGACGGGAAAGAAACCTCGGGCGGCATCGGTCTCCTGAATGTACACCAGAGACTTCAGCTGACCTTCGGAGCCGAGTATGGCCTATATCTCATGGAATCCATTCCAGGAGAAGGCACCCAATTTGAAATCAGACTGCCGTATAAAACGAGCGAGGAGGAACGCAATGTATCGGTTAATGATGATTGATGATGAATATGCCATTCATTTTAGCCTGCGCAAGCTTGTCGAAAGATCGGGTCTTCAGGTCGAGGTCACGGGAGAAGCCGAAGACGGGGTTGAAGCTCTTCAACTGCTGGAGGGCAGCCGGCCAGACATTATCGTGACCGATATCTGCATGCCCGAAATGGATGGGCTGGAATTTATCAGACGTGTTAGGGAATCTCATTCGCAAATGCATTTCATTATCCTCTCGGGTCATGATAACTTCGAGTTCGCTCGTCAAGCGATCCGCTATGGCGTTTCGGATTTTCTGCTGAAGCCCATCGACCCTGATCAGTTTCATATGACACTGGAGCAAGCGTGCAGGGATCTGGATAACCGGAGGGCGAAATTCTCCAGGCAAACGGAATGGACGCTTGTCCAGCAGCACCATAAAGCCAGACTCGCTGAGCTGTTATGGTCTGCGAATGAACCGGAGGCCTTGGAGCAAACCCGCGAGATCATGACTCTTTTCGAAACGAGGGGGCCAGCAGAAGTCAGCGTATCACGATACGCCCGGATGCTGATCCAGGATCTGCTCGCTGCGCTTGAAGAACGTGGGTTGCCCCTTGCGGTAAAGATCGGCGAGGATGAGTGGCTTCTGAAAGATGATCCGGCAGACTGCGGCCGACAAGTAGAGGATAAAATCAAGGAATTGCTTACATTGATTAAGGGTTCCCGCAATTTAGGATCACATCATAATATCCAGAAAGCCAAACGGTACATTGAAGAGAATTATGATATGGAGGATTTGTCGCTGCAGGAGGTGGCCGATTCGGTCGGGATGTCCGTGACGTATTTAAGCCGTACCTTTAAGAATGAAACGAATATGAATTTCGTGAAATATCTGGTGCAGGTCCGTATGGAAAAAGCGAAGGAATTGCTTGCGGAGTCAGAGCTTTCGGCTCAGGAAACGGCCTACCGCGTCGGCTTCTCGGACTATGTCCATTTCAGCAAAACATTCAAAAAATACCATGGCCTGACCCCTTCGGCGTACCGAAAGCAGTGCAAGGCCATGAATGGAGGATGAGACAAGCAGGTGTTTAATTAGCTTGTTCTCCCGTTCTTCCACTCCTTCGCTCTGGCAAGAAGCTGCTCAATGAACGCATTCTTCTCATTGGAGTATCGGAGCAGGGTCCGGGCTCCTTGCGAAACGATCCGCCGCTTAATCTCGCTGTAACGCTCGGCTTCCACGGCATGGGCCCGGAGGTAATCCCGGATCATGATGTTATAGTTCCAGATGTCGCCACGGTACGGCACGATATGAACGTTATAAGCCAGTCTTCCTCTTTTGCGGAGGTAAATGCGGCCGGTGATCCCGGATTCGCCCAAGTTCTCGTAACCCATAGCGGCCAGTTTGGGAAGGATTTCATCCGTATGCCGGGCGTTCTCCACGCCAACCAGTATATCGACGATAGGTTTGGCCGTCATCCCCGGTACGGACGTGCTTCCGAAATGTTCAATCGCAGCCGTATAAGGACCGATCTCCCTGATCAAGAGCCGATGTTCGTCGTTAAACTGATCCGCCCACTGCTTGTCATAGGACTCCAAGTGAATGGCTTCGTCAATGGTCATGAAGGATCCTCCTTCGAATTTAGTACGTGCATGCCGGTGAAGCTCCTCGAGCAAAAAGTAGCGGGCTCTCGTAAGAGGGCATAGGGTACAGCTTCAGGCCGTGCTCACGTGCACACTTATGACTCCATCATGCCCTTTATGGTATCAATCGGCAAGAGCCAACGTGCTATGGGTTATGGTCCAGTATGCCTTAATATCGACTTCCCACAACAGCAGGTACCAGGACTTGTTCCGCATACCTGGCTGCCTCGGACTGAAGTGCTTCAACACTGACCCGCTCGACGTTATATGTTACAAATGCAGGAAGATAGGTTACTTTGCACCGGTTAAACGTGGCTTGAATCGGCCGCAGCAGCTCACTGGCGGTAAACCAGTTCTCAGCTCCTGCCTGATATCCGAATTCTAAACCCGCTGCCGTCGTCGCCAACATAAACTCTTTGCCCTTCAGACTGTTCCCTTCGGGACCGAATGCCCACCCGAAGGTCAGCACATCATCGAACCATTTCTTCAGCAGAGGCGGACAGCTGTACCAGTAAAATGGGAACTGGAACACCACACGATCATATTGAAGAAGAAGCTGCTGCTCCCGTTCAATATCAATAATCCAGTCCGGATATTCCTTGTAAAGATTCCGAATATCTACATTTCCATTGGCATGCAGTCGGCTGTGCTGCAGCAGTGCTCGATTGGCACGTGAATTCTCCAAATTCGGATGAGCCACAATTATCATAATTTTCATAGTCAGGTCTCCTATCTGGTTCGGTTTGTTTGACACCCCCATTATGGTTCGGTTCGGAATCTTTGAAAAGTACGCTCTTTTTATGTACTTAGTCCGATTTATGGTACGTACTCATCCCATGCATAGTACGGTAAAACGTACTAAGTACGGCACAGAATAGTACTAGGTTAAAACCGGCTACTGTGCTACAGTAACAACCATGAAGCATCCAATGATCAACAAGCATACTTCCCGGGAGATGAGAATATGAGAACGACAGATCAAGGACAGCCCAACACGGAGGGCATTCTGACAACGCTGCAATTAATTGGCGGCAAGTGGAAACCGCTGATTCTGTATTCTGCTTCAGGACGGAACCAAACGGTTCGGGGAACTGCGGCGTCTGCTTCCAGGCGTGACCCAAGGCATGCTGACGAATCAGCTGCGGGAACTGGAACAGGATGGGCTGGTCAAGCGCAAGGTGTATCAGGAGATTCCGCCCAAAGTGGAATATTCCATCTCTGATCATGGAAAGACCTTGGACAGCGTTCTGGCCGATATGTGTACCTGGGGATTTCGTCACATGGAATATGTCGACAATCTCAATAAAATGCCTGATCATAATCATAAAATAAACGAAGGCGAATATACCCGCCAACCCTCTTGACGCCAAGCAATCAAGACCTTTCCCTGCTAAATCCGTAACCCACGCGCCCACTACCGAATAGGCTAATGTATCTAATGCTGGAATGGAGCGATCGTACGCATGGCGCAATATGTACCGCCGGTAAATGTCCATACCCTCACACATACCGCACCTGGTCTTGTCATTCATTATCCGCAAGTATACGGCCTCATGAATTCGGGGGCGGAGGCCGCCATCAATAAGGCCATTATTGTTCAAATTCAGGAAATGCAGCGTGAACAGCAGCAGGTTCAGACCGGCACTAACCCGCAAACGACGAGCACTTTTGAGATTAAAACGAATGAGCGGGGCATTCTCAGCCTCGTGCTGACCAACTACACCTACTCCGTGCCTATGGCACACGGGTTTACGGTGACGAAGGGCCTCACTTTCTCAACCACTACCGGAAAATCCTACTCCTTATCAGACCTGTTCCTTCCAGGGTCCAGCTATCAAGCCGTCTTGGCTGCTGAAGTGAATCGGCAGATAAAAGAGCGCAATATTCCTGTGCTGGAGAACAATCCAGTTACGGTTTCACCGAATCAGGATTTCTATCTGGCGGATAAGTCATTGGTCATCTTCTATCCCCTGTATGCCATCACACCATACTATGTCGGCTTTCCGATGTTCCCCATCTCGGTGTATGACCTCCTTGGCATGGCACCCGAAAACGGATTGTTATCGGTTCTGGCCACAGACGTGGTGTAACCACCTTAGCGTGATCAGGTTATAGGCAGAAAAAAAACAAACCCGATTCCCTGGTTTCATGCACCAGAGTTTCGGGTTTGTTTGTTATCACCGCATCATTGCAGCGGCAATCGTTACACCATAATTTTGCAAATATCGTTCGTGAATTCTACCGGATCGGCAATCGGCAAGCCTTCGATCAGCAATGCCTGATTGTACAGCAGATTCGTATAAAGCTTCAGCTTATCCTGATCCGCTTGCTGTGCTTTCAGGGATTTAAACACTTCATGATTGGTGTTGATCTCCAGCACCTTATCCGCTTGAACATCCTGTCCGTTCGGCATGGCCTTCAGGATTTTCTCCATCTCGATCGAGACTTCGCCCTCTGTGGACAAGCATACCGGATGAGATTTCAATCGCTTGGAGGCCTTTACGGATTTCACCTTACCTGCCAAGAGGCTGCCCATAGCCTCAAAGAGCTCCTTGTTGTCGCTTTCTTCCGCGTCGTTCTCCTGCTGATCCCCCTCCGAATCAAGGCCAAGATCGCCGCTGGATACCGACTTGAACTCTTTCTCCTTGTATTTCATAAGCATTTTGATCGCAAACTCATCAACATCATCGGTGAAGTACAGGATTTCATAGCCTTTATCCAGCACCATTTCCGTTTGCGGTAGCTTCTCGATGCGGTCGATGGAATCGCCGGATGCATAATAGATAAACTTCTGATCCTCTGGCATTCTGGATACGTACTCATCCAGGGAGACCAGCTTCTTCTCTTTGGAGGACGTGAACAGCAGCAGATCCTGAAGATCTTCCTTGTTCATGCCGTAATCGTTATAGACGCCGAATTTAAGGCCTCTGCCAAAGGATGCGAAGAATTTCTCATAGTTCTCCCGCTCGTCCTTCATCATGCTCTGAAGTGCACTCTTCACTTTGTTCTTGATGTTCTTCGCAATCAGCGTCAACTGCCGATCATGCTGCAGCATCTCGCGGGAGATGTTTAGCGACAGATCCTCGGAATCGACCATCCCTTTCACAAAGCTAAAATAGTCTGGCAGCAGATCGCCGCATTTGTCCATAATCAGGACACCGTTGGAGTAGAGCTCAAGTCCCTTCTCGTATTCCTTGGTGTAATAATCAAACGGTGTATTCTCAGGAATGAACAAAATCGCATTGTAAACGACGGCACCGTCCGCTTTGATATGAACATGCTTCAGCGGTTTATCAAAGCCGTATCGCTTCTCGTTATAGAAGTTCTGATAATCTTCTTCCGTGAGCTCGCTCTTGTTCTTGCGCCAGATTGGCACCATGCTGTTGATGGTTTGTTCTTCCTGCACTTCTTCGAACTCGTTCTCGGCGTCTTCTTTTGGACGCTGCGTCTTCACATCCATCTTGATCGGATAACGGATGAAGTCCGAGTACTTCTTGATGATCGCTCTTAAGCGATACTCTTCCAAATACTCGTCATACTGATCGTCTTCCGTGTTCTCTTTGATCTTCAGCACGATCTCGGTTCCAACGGAATCCTTCTCGGCTGGCGTAATGGTATATCCGTCTGCACCTTCGGATTCCCATTTGTATGCCTCATCGCTGCCCAAAGCACGGCTCGTCACAGTTACGACATCGGCAACCATGAAGGCAGAGTAGAAGCCCACGCCGAATTGACCGATGATATTGTGGCCATCCTTCGCTTCATTCTCGCTCTTGAATGCAAGGGAACCGCTCTTCGCGATGACGCCGAGGTTGTTCTCAATGTCTTCCTTGGTCATCCCGATCCCCGTGTCGGTAATGGTAAGCGTACGGGTAGCTTTATCTGCGGTAATCTTAACGTAGTAATCCTCTTTGTTAAAAGTCAGGTTGTCGTCGGTCAGCGCTTTATAGTAAATCTTGTCGATCGCGTCGCTGGCATTTGAAATCAGCTCACGCAGAAAAATTTCACGCTGAGTATAAATAGAGTTGATCATCATCTCGAGCAGCCGTTTGGATTCGGCTTTAAATTGTTGTTTCGCCATGAAAAAGTCTCCTTTCCAATCTGAACGAGGTTTTTCTTTTTTAGCACTCTATTGATCAGAGTGCTAACACTTCCTCTATTTAAACATGTTCCAATTTTTAATGTCAATATGTTTGCAGACTTTCGCACGAACAAATCCGGGATAAGTTTCAATCGTGAAGCGGGCAGCTTGAGATGTGTGGAGAAAGTTTGCCGAAATCAGCAAAAAGGCTGTCTAAAAGATGTATTTCCCTTTTAGACAGCCTAATATATTCAGGATTCCATGCTGCTGTTTAATCGCTTGGACAAGACGGGCCGAATCCACCAGAAATAATACAAACCGCAGATGAGGAGCGCTCCGGCCGTGACCAGAAAAGGCAGCCGGTAATCCTGCCGGGCGAGGATCCATCCGGCGACCAAGGTGGCCCCTGAGGAGCCCAGGCTCCGGAACACCGACCGCATGCCGGCATACAGATTTCGTTCCTCTTCGTTGAAGGCCGACATCAGCAGACTGTCCAGCAGATTGGACAGCATCGTTACGCCTCCACCCCTTAATAGAAACAGCACAATAAACAGCCATACAGGAAGGATGAGGGACAGAATAGCGAACAGGAGGATATTGACCATAAATACCGCAATAATGGCCGTGTTATAACCAAACCGCTCCATGACGTACGGCGTCATCAATGAGCATATAAAGAGCAGGATCGCGCCAATGGCCAGTATCAGGGAGACCTGATCATCCATCAAGTTCAAGCGGAACTTCACGATAACGTTCAGGAATGAACCGGTCATGGCAATGCACCCTCCAAGGAGCGCCATGAATAAGGCGAACAACCATAAGGTCCCGGAAGATAGTGGTTTCACTAACCTGGAGATTCCCTTGGCTGATGAAGCCGTTGCGGCCGGCTTCATCGTGACTCTACGCTCAGGGGGCAGCCAGTATGCCCGAATGATCCCATGAAGCACAAGCACCAGCCCGGTCAGCAGCAGAGAGACCTCATAGCCCCTGCTGCCTTCAAACCCCTTCGAGATATACCCGGCCGCCAGCGTTCCCAGACCCGAGAAAGCCGTAAAAACAGCAAACATCAAGGAGAATGCACGCGCTTCTTCCTTACGGGACCTGCAATAATGGAAGAGCAGCTGGATCTCCGTCGTTTCCACCAGCGTCAAACCGGCAGACACCAGAATCTGAGCGGCATAGAACCAGAGCAATTGATCGCTGAGAGCAAACAGCACATTCCCTGCAGCGATGAAGAAAATGCCGGTGACCAGCAATTTCTTTCTTCCAGTCCGGTTAGCGAGCATGGACACTGGAATGGCCAGCACGCCCATGACCAGAATACCCATCGATACCAATGCGCCAATCTCGTCTTCCCTTAGCCCCCGGAAGAGCAGGTGCAGGTTCAGGACGAGTGAGTATAGTCCGATACCGAGGCCGTAGAAGGCCTCGCTTATCAGGAAGCGGCGCACGCCCGTAGACAGCTGCAGCAGGTCTTTGATGTAAAGAGACATGTTATTCCCCTTCTCCAGAAAATCCGATGACGATCTGAATTGAAATCAGTCGGTTACTTGTATAATTCCGCTTCCGAGCGCATCCTCCGGCTTAGTCCAGCCGGGTCGGTATCCTCGCTAGTGTACGCCTTCAGGAGGATGCGGAACGAAAATGGCTCCGGTTTGATCGAATGCTCAGGCGACTGTGCCGGACCGCAGCTGTTGCTGCCAAGTCCATTCTGCCTGTAATCCAGATTCAATGTCGTGAAGCTGCGTGGAACCAGGTCACTTGCATGCGCAGCGGATTCCACATCTTGATCGGTGTACCGGCTCGCACTGAAGTTCAAGACGGGTTCGCCTACAGCAAGGAGTCCCAATCCCGCACCATCCGTGAGCGAAATCCACTGGACATCCGATCGGTTTCCGTTCTCCTGAGGGTAAATATAAGGCGTGAACAAGCCGTCCACAGTGCTGCGGTATTCTCCGAAGCGTCCCGCTTCCAGACTGTCCGGATAGCTCTCTCCAGGTCCTCTGCCATACCAGCGAACATGCTCCATGTCCCCCGCTACTTGCATTTGAAGCCCGATTTTTGGCAGCATGGCAGGCGGCGTACCAATCGGCTCTCCCTTCACGTCCATCACAATCAGACCGCTGGAAGTGATGGTATAGGTTGTTTCGCAGCGGAAGCCCCAATCATACACTGGCGGCGCAATTCGGGAGATTCGTCGCACCTCTACGCTGTCCTGGTCCAGTCGCTTCCATTCAAAATGATCGATCCGCTCGGAGAGCCGATCCAGATGCGCTTTACGCCAATCCGGCAGCACATACATATCGTTATCGATCGGCGGACGCCAGAAATTTAGTAGCGGTCCGCTAAACGCGATCCTTTTGCCTTGCAGGGACAAGCTTTGGAAGCCCGGTTGACGGGAGCTTAATGACAACTGAAAGCAGCCGTTGCTCACATAAAGGCCATGCTTCTCCTCGCTAATCTGCAGAGGTCCCCGCCGCAAAGCAGAGGTCAGTTTGAATTCAGGCTTCGACGCTTCCCGCAGCTGAAATTGGGACCACGCCACTTCATGCCCCCGCTCCGCCCAGCGGCAGTCCGCAGCCAGCGAGAGGGATACCTCAAGCCACAGCTCGGCATAAGGATTTACGCCGATAGCAGACTGTTTCACAATTTCTGCGAGGCTTAGTTCAGCACTTGTGCCTGCCTCGATACGGGGAAGCTCCAGTACCCCGCTATGAACAAGCTGTCCATCAGCCAGCACACGGTAACTGGCCTCCAAATGATCCAGCGTTATAAAATCATAGCGGTTCATGATGTGCAGCACACCGGGCTTTGGCATCATCATCCGTACAGGTTCAATGACCTTTTTGTATTCCAGCAGGCCAGGTGAAGGCGTCCGGTCCGGACGGACCAAGCCGTCGATGACAAAATTGCTGTTGTTTGGCACATCGCCGTAATCGCCGCCGTATGCATAATCCATCTTGCCGTCCGCCGTCTTTCTGCTCAGTCCGTGGTCGATCCACTCCCACACAAAACCGCCCGCAAGCCGGCGATGCGCCTCGAATGTATCAAAGTATGGGCGCAGCCCGCCGGGCCCGTTGCCCATTGCATGCGCAAATTCGCACAGAATATGCGGCTTTGGATGATCATTCATTTTGCCGAAGCCCTCCATCTTCTCAACGGAGGAATACATGGTGCTCACCACATCACACACCTCGGCCTCGCGGTCCTCTTCGTAATGAATCAGCCTGGTAGCGTCATGCTCTCGGCACCACTCCGCCATCGCGCGGAAATTGCAGCCGAAGCCGGATTCATTGCCGAGGGACCAGAACAGTACGGACGGGTGGTTCTTATCCCGCTCCACCATTCTGCGTACGCGGTCCACATAAGCTTCCTTCCAGTCCGGATCATCGCTTAAGCGAGAGATGTTGCCGAGCGGCTCAAAACCGTGGGTCTCCAGATCCGTCTCTTCCATTACGTACAGTCCGTACACGTCGCAGAGATCATAAAACCGTGGATCATTCGGGTAATGAGCGGTCCGGACGGCATTGATGTTGTGCTGCTTCATCAAACGGATGTCCTCCAGCATTGTGGACAGGGTGACGGTTCGGCCCGTATCCGGATGATGATCGTGCCGGTTAACTCCCTTAAGCAGAATCGCCTTGCCATTGACCAGAAGCTCTCCGTCCTTCACTTCGATCGAGCGAAATCCGACACGCTGCGCCACGTTCTCCAGCGTTTCCCCCTGAGCATCCCGTAAGGTGATCAGCAAGTGGTACAGTGACGGTGATTCGGCACTCCATAAATCCGGGCCAGCCACATCCATTTCAAATTCCTCTACGTTAGAGTGCGTCACGTCCTGTTGAATTGAGCCTACCACCTCACCGGTTCCATCCAGCAGCTGCAGCCGTATCGATCCGGATTCTGTACCTGCTAGCTCCAACTGCACGTTTAGCTTGGCATTCAGGTACTCCTGATCCAGCTTGGTTGTTACGCGGAAGTCGTCGATACGAAGCCCAGATGGCTCAGCGACCAGATATACATCCCGGAAAATGCCGCTCATCCACCACATGTCCTGATCTTCCAGATAACTTCCATCCGACCATTGATATACCCGGACGGACATCTTGTTTACACCGGTCTTCACATAAGGCGTCAGATCGAACTCGGAGGTCAGCCTGCTTCCTTGGCTGTAGCCGATAAACGCCCCGTTCAGCCACACGTGAAACGCGCTGTCCACGCCGTCAAATTTAATGCTGATCTTGCTGCCGTCCCAATGCTCCGGTAGTTCGAATTCACGGACATAGCTGCCGGTCGGATTCGCATTCGGCACATGCGGCGGATCTACAGGAAACGGATAGTACAAATCCGTGTAATGAGGATGTCCGTAGCCTTTCAGCTGCCAGTGTCCCGGAACCGGGATGTCATCCCAGGCCGATACATCGTAATCCTCTTCAAAAAATGCTTCTGGAGCGCTCTCCGGCTCCTCGGCATAGTGGAATTTCCAAACTCCGTTCAGCGATTGGTACCAGGCTGAGCTGCCTCTATCATAACTAAGCGCTCCGTCTGCATCCGCAAACGGAATGAAATAGGCCCGGCTCTTCGCCCGGTTTCGCTCCAGCACGCTCAAGTCATCCCAGTCGCGGTCGATACGAGGGTCTTTCATAGATCTCTCCATCCTTTCCAAGCGGTCTTTAGTTTCTAGAGATAGTTCAAAAAGTCATCTTTCCATGACTTTTTGAACACGCACCTCGATGTTCTGATATTGCATCATGCTGCAGTTCAATCGTAGTTGGCTCTTATCTGCGGCGTCATTTAACCCTTGATTCCCGTCGTAGCTATGCCGCCAACGATATAACGCTGCGCGAAGAAAAATACGGCAAGCGGAGGAATCGAAATTAGGCAAGTGATCGCCATAATGGATTGCATATCAACGCCGTGCATGCCCTTGAATTGGGATAACCCCAGCGTCAGCGTATATTTCGTCTGATCGTTCAGGAAGATGAGCGGGCCCAGATAATCGTTCCAGCAGCTCATCATATGGAATACGGCCACCAGGATAAGCGATGGTCCCATCAGCGGCACGATGATTCGCAATAGAACCGTCATTCTTCCCGCCCCGTCAATCGTTGCCGCCTCATCCAGCTCCTTCGGCAAGGTCATGATGAACTGGCGCAGCAGGAATATGAAATATGCAGAGCCGAACCAGGAAGGAACAATGAGCGGTTTAAGCGTATTGATCCAGCCTAGGTAATTAAACTCCATATACTGCGGAATCATCGTCACTTCCCAAGGAATCATCATGGTGGCCAGTACGATCAGAAACAGCCCATCCCGTCCCTTGAATTGAAACCGGGCGAATCCGTAAGCCACCAGTGTGCAGGATACAAGCTGTCCGAGCGTGGACAGCAGCGTTACGATCAGCGTATTTTTCATAAACAGATTAAACGGCTGAATGCTCCAGGCTTCCGCGAAATTGCTGAAGCGCCAAACGGACGGAAACCATTTCGGAGGAAACAGATACAGCTCTTGCTGCGACTTGAGCGCTGTCGTTACCGCCCAGAAGAGCGGGGCAATGAACAGCAGCGAGCACAAAATGAGCAGTGTGTATGTGGTCACCTTTTTCATATGGAACTTCCCTCCCGACTAGCTTGAGGCCCTCGCTTGGCACGCTTCGGCTTCGCTTTCTCCTTCTTCGTCTTCATCTCGCCCTCATAGAACACCCAGGCTTCCGAAGACTTGAATACGAGGAACGTCAGCGTCAGCACGATCAGGAACATGAACCAGGCATTGGCTGCGGAGTACCCCATTTTGAAATACTTGAATGCATTCTCGTACATATACATGGCGTAGAAATACGTCGACTTCAGCGGCCCTCCGCCCGTAAGCAGAAGCGCCAGCGTCAGCTGCTGGAATGCGGCAATGATGGATGTAATCAGGTTAAACAGCAGCGTCGGCGTGATCATCGGGATGGTCACATTGAAGAACTGTCGAATCTTGCCCGCTCCGTCCATCGAAGCCGACTCATACAGATCCTTCGGAATTCCCTTGAGGCCTGCCAGAAAAATAAGCATCATCGAGCCTTGTCCCCACAGGCTTGCGATGACCATGGCGACCAAGGACCACTTCGTATCGTTCAGCCAGTCCGGGCCTTCAATACCGACAAGCGACAAGAAGTAATTCAATATTCCGTAATCTCCGCTGTACACCCACGACCAGATCATGGCGAGTGCTACACCGGAAATGACCGATGGCAGGTAAAAGGCGGTACGGAAGAACGCGCTCCCTTTTACATTCTGATTCAGCAGCATGGCGAGTCCCAAAGCGACGATGATGTTCAGCGGCACGAACAGAGCCGCAAATTTCAATGTAACGAACAGCGATTTCCAGAACAACGGATCGTTCGAGAACATCTCGACATAGTTGTCGATGCCGACAAAGGTCACTTGGCCTACGATCGGCCAATCAAAGAATGAAATGATGAGAGAAAACAGCAGCGGGCCAAGCGTGAAGACCAGGAATCCGAATATCCAAGGAAAAATGAAGAGGTAGGGCACTGCCCCACCCCATCGTTTGATTCCAAGTCGCTTCGGGGCCGCTGTCTGCTGTTGTGAGTAGGTCATATCGGTATGGGCCATTTACGCGAACCTTCCTTCTTCGTTTATTTCAAATAGCGTTCGCTATCCTTCACAGCCTGGTTCAGAACCTCCCCAGCATCGCTGCCAAACATGATGGATTCCACGGCTGCCGACAATTGGCGATTCACTTCATTCCATTTCGGATTCAGCAGGAAGGCCGGCGTATTGTCTGAACGCTCCAGCATCGTGTAATACGGCTTGTAAAGCGGGTCCTGATCCTTCTTCAGCTCATTTACCACGCTAACGCGGACCGGAAGGTCGGCGACGCGCATTTTGATCGCTTCATCCGATACATAATACTTGATGAATTCCCATGCCAAATCCTTATTCTTGGAATCCTTCGCTATGGACAGCGCGGATTCAGCCAGTACTCCCTTCAGAGGTTTGCCCGGAAAAGCCGGCATTTCCACCGTACCTACATCAATACCAGCGTCTCTGAAGGACTCCAGCGGCCAGATACCGCTCTCCCACATGGCAATTTTGCCTGCTTTGAAAATATCCTCTCCGCTCTGCTGGCCTTTGCCGCCGGTCAGGACGGCTGAGCCGTTCTTGAGCATATCTCCCAGCATCTGAATGGCTTCCGCTGTTTCTTTGCTGTTCATATAGCCTTCAATTGTTGTGCCGTCCTCTGAAATAAAGGAACCGCCGTTGCTCCATACGAACCCTTGAAGATCATACGTATCATTCTCGGCTCGAACGCCGAAGCCGTACTGCTTCTTGGATTTATCCGTCAGCTTCTGGGCCATCTCCTGGAATTCGCCCCATGTCCATCCATCACTCGGGTAGGCGAGCCCTGCATCGTCGAACATCTTCTTGTTGTAATACACGACCCGGGTCGTAAAGCCCGCCGGGATTCCGTACAGCTTGTTGTCCATTTTGCCGTAGTTAAACAATCCTTGATAAAAATCGTCGATATTCAAATCCTTGTCCTTGGACGCATAGTCGTCCAGCGGCTCCAGGGATTGGTGATACGTCGGAAAGTCCCACATGTACATCACGTCCGGCGGATTGGCTGCGCCAAAACCGGCGGCCAGCTTCTGATCAAATCCGTCGGCATAAGCCTCCACCTGCACCTTCGTTCCCGGATGCGATTCCTCGAACTTCTTGGCGATCTCCTGCTCGATCTTCAGCGCATCTCCCGTATCCCAGGTAGCGAAGCGAAGCGTTGTCGCCGCACCCGATGCATTGCCGTCCGGCTCCTTCGATGCTCCGGTCCCGCCGCTGCCGCCGCATGCGGCCAGCAAGGATGCCATTAACGTCATAACCGAAACCAACGCGATCCATGACATTTTCTTTTTCATATTGTCAGCTCCCCTAAAGTATTGAGTTGAGATAAATTGAACCGCTTTCATCATAACTCGGATGAAAGCGGTTCAAAACGTGCGCTGATTCGCAGATGACCGTATTTTTGTTCGAACTTGCGCCTTGGGGTGTTCATTTGTTCACCATGACTCCCCTTTTTGTTCGGCACGGTATTGGCTTGGCGTCTGACCCGTGCACCGTTTAAACCATTTACTGAAATATTTGCTGTCGCCAAGCCCTGTTCTTTCGGCGATCTCCTGCATCGTTAAGGAGGTTTCGCGCAGCAGGCCATAGGCGAGTCGAAGCTTGCGCTTGTATTGGAATGCGATGAAGCTGTCACCAACCGTTTTCTTGAACAGAATTGAAAAATGACTGCGGCTCAGCCCCACCTTCTGGGCCAGCTCCGCTGCCGACCACTCGTCCGCGGGATGTTCATGCAGGAGATGGACCGCGTGCAGAATCGGCTCAGGCCACTGCTCCCCGCTAAGACCGTACACCCGTTCCAGCTCGGCTTCCTTATGCAAGGATTGAAAAGCTGCCTGCACATCCTCCGAATCGTGAAGACATTCCCGCGAATTCCATACGAGCTTCCCGCACCGGCTCTTGATCTCCACCAGCAAGCTGTCAGCCGCTCCCTTAAACTCTTCCGGTACGGCCCAATAGCAGCTGTCCGCGCCGTAGTGAATCAGCTTGCTGCAGCGCAAACCCGGCTCGTCGGAGCCCTGCTCCTGAAGCAGCCCCTCCCAATTGCTGCTGCAGCCCGCCGTCTTGATCAGATAGAGGGAGATGGGCCTGCCCTCCCCCTGCCCCACACGGCTGCAGAGCTGCCGGAGTTCTCCCGGGAATCGATCGCTATGACCGTTCAGCCAAGCAAACAGGTGAGCGGAAACCTGCTCTGCAAGCTCGTACCCGTAGGACGGCGTATCGGACAGCTCACGCTGGAATTTTCCCAGCATCGCTTCGAGTTCTTCGTCCTCGAAGGCGGTTTTCAGCAGATATCCCGAGGCGCCAAGCCGCATCCCCTCTTGGGCATACTCGAAATCCCGGTGGCAGCTGAGCAGAATGATTCGGGTTTCCGGCGCGACCTCCTTCACCTTGCGCGACAGCTCGATTCCATCCATCTCCGGCATGACGATATCCGTAATGACGACCTGCGGGCGAAACTCCAGAAACGCCTCCCAAGCCGCCTGACCGTTGGGGCTGTCCGCCACAACCTCCATCCCGAATCGGTCCCACGGCACCGTGGAGCGGAGTCCCTTACGCACAATGCTCTCATCGTCGGCAATCATCACCTTAATGTACCCTGCTTTCATCATCGAAAGACTCCTCCTTTTTCGGCCAGCGTATGGTGATCGTTGTTCCTTCTCCCTTAATCGAATGTACCTTCAGTCCGTATAGCGGACCAAAATGCAGCTTAAATTTCTGATCGGCGTTCCGCACGCCAAGCCCGCCGCGTCCCTTCCGCTTCATCTCCGGCGAGAATAACTGAGCGAGCTTCTCCTCCTTGATGCCGGCCCCGTTATCGCGAAGCGTAAGCACCAGCTCGTCATGATCCTCCTCGACCTTGACATGTATCTCTCCCTGACCATCAGTGAAGGCATGGAAAAAAATGTTTTCAAACAGCGGCTGAAGCGTCATCCGCGGAATCAAATAAGGCAGAAGCGCCTCATCGCAATCCAGCTCATAACGGAACACCTCGCCGTACCTGATCTCCTGGATTTTCAAAAAGTGACCGATCATGCGCAGCTCCCTATTCAGCGTGACCAGCTCCTGCGAAATATCCAAATTCCCCTCCAGCACCATCGTCAGATGATACAGCATCTGACGGATGTCCTCCGCGCCTTCCAGCCTGGCTTTCCACTGGATGGAGTTGAGTGTATTGAACAGCAGATGGGGGTTGATCTGATAATGGAATGCGCGCAGCTCCGCCTCTTTTTTCAGCCGCTCGCTCTGCTCCACTTCGCCAATCAGTGTCTGCACGCCTGTAACCATCCGGTTAAAACTCATGTCGAGACTGCCCAGTTCATCCCTGCCCTCGATTGGCGTACGGGTATCCAGCTTGCCAAAGCTCACCTTCTGCATCGAGTCCTTCAAGGTCCGAATTCGTGAGGTGAACCGGGAGGAGAACAGATAAGCAATGCCAAAAGCGAGCAAGCAGGAGACAATGGCAACAACCATCGTGTTCGCCCGGATAACGCCCGAGGATTGATAGAAAGCCTTGGCGGGAACTCTGGCTTCCATGGTCCATTGGTTGACGCCAAGCGTCCGGGACCAGGTCACATCGTTGTCATGGGGCGTATACGGAGCATCCGTCTCATACACGACCGTGCCGTCCGGCGATGTAATGAGCAGGTGGGCGTGCGTGTCGGCCTCGAACTTGGCATAACTGCGCAGCAGTTCCTCGGCACTCTCCTCAATGAGGATGATGCTGCCGTCCTGAGCCTTGTCCGGGTGGTGGATCGGTACGGCGAGCCCGATGACCGGCACGTTATCGCTATCACTGCTCTTGATGGAATGATCCTGTTTGTAAAAACCGAGCCAATAAGTCCCGGCATAGGCCTTCGGCTTTGTGCTCCACATCGGGATATTGCCGAGTTTATTCACATCCAGATTGTTCTCCCCATAGTAATAGCCGGAGGTCGTAATGATATAAATTCCCGCTGTCAGCTGCGTCCGAAGAGACTTCAATAACGATTCGAAGTCGTTCTTCTCCATAATGTCGCCGTATGTGGATGGCGTCCCGGCTCCGATCCCCGAATGGCTCGGGTCCAGTAAATAGGAATAAATCGTTTCCGCCGTCTGCTTCATCCGCCCTAATGCCGAACTGGTCTGCTGCTCCAGCTGCGCTACGGCATTATCGCCGTATTTGCCGAACTGGGAGTTAATCACTTTGGCGGATTGATAATAGGAAAGTCCGCCAAGCGAGAACAGCGGAATCAGGGTGACGATTAAAAAACAAATAAGCAGCTTCGTTCGTATACTGTGATAGGTGCCGGTGAACAGCCGGCCCACTCGATCTTTGATCCCCTGAAGATTCATGGTTACTCTCCCCGTTGTCGTATCGTATCGTGAACCTTTCCGTCCAACTCGTTGGTCATGCGGCAGGACTGCTAATCCGCCCGTGATACCGCTTTCATTATAAACCCGAACAAAGGGCTTGTAATTAGGCGGCAACTGGAAACGGAGAGGAAACGGAAAAAGCACCTCCCCCGCAAGGCAAAAGCCCGGGAAGAAGTATTTGTCCGTCATCGTTATAGAGGTTGTTCAAAAAAGTCCGCTTTTGATCACGAAGCGAATCAGGAAGCAGCTCGGCATCGAATCTTGAATTCAGCCGGGCCTTCCGGTGCTCCCGTACCCAAAACGTACGCTCCGCTCCTGACGTCCCTAGCTTCATCCAACCTTCTCGGTGCTGAAAATCGACCTTTTTGAACACGCACTTATTGGGTGTATTCATGTCCAAGAATCAAAAATACGCTGGAGGTCCAGGTGAACGCTCGATCGCGAAGCCCCGCTCCGGTCAGGGCATCAAAATTCTCGGCCATGCCGCTGAGACTAACCATCCGGCAGTACCGCTGCGCAATCTCCGTCGCCAGCTCCATATCGCCTGCTGCCGCCACCCCTTCGACCAGCAGCATCGTGGAAGGAGCCCAGATCGGCCCGCGCCAATATCCGTCCGCCTTATAATAGCGGCTGCTTACGCTCTCGGTAGCCCAGCCGTTGCTTGTCAGGAATCGGCTTTCATCCCGAAGTCCTTCCAGTAGAGCCTTGCGAATAAACTCGGGAAGGCGTCTTCCCAGCAGGATGGGAACGAACAGCAGCAAGCTGTCTCCCTCGGATATTTCATGCGTTCCCGAACGGCAGGCCGTGAACCGGCCATCCCTCCAGAAGTGCCTGATCATGCGGTCCAGCGTATCGTCCGCTCTCCGTCTCCATTGACTCGACTCCTCGGACAGGCCGAGCAAGCCCGCGATTTCGGCCAGCGTCTCCATCTGAATAATGAGATAGGCGGCAAGATCAGGACTCTCGACGGGAATGCCGTTATTGAACGCCGTGCTGTTGTCCCAGCCTGAATCGTTGCCGTGGTTATACTGGGGAATGCCGTCGCCGTCATGGTCCCGGTGCGTGAACCACCACTCCGTCCATTTCGATAATGGGCCATAGACCTCGCGCAACTGGGTCTCCTTTATGAAATCGGTCCGACGCATCATCCAGGCCAGTGTCCAGCCATGAATCGGCGGCTTGTTGCAATTCCAAAGCTCGTATTTATCGTTCACGAAGTCCGGGATCAGGCCGCTCTCATCCTGCCGGTCAAAAAAGATCATGAACTGATCCCAAGCCAGCTCCGGCTGATGCCGCACAAGGGCCATCGCGTTAAAGCAGTTGTCCCAGCTCCAGATATTGGTCATCCAATTCTTGGACATATACATGGCTGGGCGGGTCAGACAGCCTTCGGCCGGAACCACGCAGGACCAGGTGATATAGGCCGCGAGCTCCCTTGCTTCCTGCCACCGCTCAGAGACGATAAGGGTGTTGTTCAGCCATGCGGCATAATCTTCCCGGACGCTATGAACCGCCTCATCGAAGGACTCCCATTCCTTGCGTGGGGTCATGACGGTCATGAACTCCTCTACCGCAAATTCCGCCATATTGGTTAATGCGTCCACGGAGAAATCGGCGGTCACCCGCGAGCTCTTGATCTCGTTCCATTCGACCTCCATGCCCATCTGGCCTGCAAGCCGGGTCAGCATGAAGCGGCAGCCATGCGTGAAGCTGTTCACCTCCCAGCTGTCCGGATGGGTCTCATAGGCGTAATCATACGCTGCTGGAAAAAAGGTAAGCCGGATGCCGCAGCCTTCCGAACGGAATCGGACGGTCCGGGAGTCCGATAAACAAATGTCCGCATGGCCCTCCGAATCGGAGGCCGTTAGCCTGATTTGGTCTGGTGATGCCATAGGTTCAAACGGAACCGGCTCGCTCTGCCGGTTTAGCAGCTCTATCAGAAACGCCTCGCCAAACTTGTCATCTCCTCCGCGGACGGTTCGCAGGTAAAGTCCTGGTCTGCGGTCCTTTGCCGCGGGCAGGAGGGAAATTGCCAAGAAAGACTCTCTTCGGCTGAAAGGTACGATATTCAGATCAAAATTCATAAGACATCTCCTTCGCTGAGGTATCGCTTTCATTGTAAAACTTCTCATGGGAAGAGAGGACTGCCGGATGTCTTTCCAAAAGAGGGATATTGTTTGCCGCAGGCTCGCTTGAGCGGGAGAGGTGTCATTTTGTTCGATCAGAGGGGGAATAAATGTTATGGAAAACAACAGCGACGTGAAGACCCTATAAAAAACCGCCGATGATCGCGGCATCGGCGGTAGGCGTGATGAGTGTGTAGCGTATGATCGGAACAATTACGACTGCTTCTAAGGCCGTTATGGCCGCTGGCCGTGCTGCCGCCAATACTGTCTTTTTCCCTCATCCCGCACCGTAATTCCCAGCTTCGATAGTTCCCTGCGCAGATCGGCTGCATCCTCTTTTTCCTCGTTCTCCATCGCCTTCTCCCGTGCCAGGAAGAGAGCGTTCAGGCTGGGCGTCAGTTCCGGCGAATCGGCAACCCATCGTACATAATGATCGGCGAACGGATCGCGTTCTCTCCAGGAGTAACCGTGCCGCTTGAAGGCTTCGGCCACGGCATCCCGCTTGGCTTCGGGTTTCTCCCGATAGAGTTCCTGCCCCTCAGTGCCCAGCAGGACCAGCTGCTTGCCATCCAGAAAGACCGCAGAAACCTCGTCTCTCGTAAACGTTTGTTCGGCATCATGCATGCGGAGTCTGATCTCTTGATCCGACAGGCGAACGGCAAGGCTTTCTTTAATGGCAATGTGGGAGAGTACCATGCCCGCAAGCAAGCCCAGAATAGCGGTTACGATGACGACCCAAGGTCCCTGTATGGATGCGATTAACTCCAGCGGTCCTTGAAAAGGCACCCAGGCGAGGCCCGTTGCCCATTCCGCGATTGCAGGTATAAACCAGCCGACCACCGCGCCTAATAACGGCGGTACCGCCCAAATCAGGATCCGGTCAGAAGCCGATAATCCAAGGTCACTGTATTCCATCCCGTGATTCAAGTATATCCGCTCCTTTCCTGAGGGTACTGTTCACCGCTTCCCTCCATATCGCTTGGTAATCCAATCGAATATCCATCATGATATAACTCGTGATATTATCAATGACCAGTGCCAGAACATACGCCTTGGAATCTGCATTCTGCCGCTCAATAATCCCGAAGTCTGCTCCTAACCGCATCAGTTCCCGAAAGCCGTCCAGGAACGATTGCTGCATGGCTGCCACCCGCTGGCCGTAATTGGCACTCCGGTTTGCGGTCAGCATGAACTCATTCAATAGGCGCATGACCGGCACAAAAGCCTCTTCCTCCTCCGGAAACATGCGCAATCCCCCTTGGTACAGCTTCTCTGCGAAGTTATGCTCGTTCATTTCGGTCAGGGAGAAATAATGATCGAAATGATAATCGCTGAACATATAATCAAAGACGCGCTCCACCAGTTCATCCTTGGATGCAAAATGGTAGTAGATCGACGGTTTCGTAATACCCACCTCGCCGGCAATCATCGCAAGGCTGGTCTTCTCTATGCCATGGGAGGCAAACAATCCGATGGCGGCCTCAACGATTTGCTGCGAGGTTAAATCTTTCTTTTTCACGATGTCATCCGCTCCTTTTTTACCTACCGATAGGTAGAATTTTAAACTGGATGATGACAGGTGTCAATATTTTTTAACTATCGGTAGGCATAAAACTAAAAATCGCCGATGCTTACCGCATCGACGATTCGTATAGATTTGTTTGGTGCCTTAACCGGCTCAACCGATTAGAGCATTCTTCTTCCCATCATGATGATGGTTTCAAGCAGCGACTTCCACTTTCCATCGACTGTACGTGCAGTCGTTGCGGTGTTGGCCGCTTGATTGCGTTTAGAGCGCAATTTCGTTGCCATCCTGCATCGTTCCAATTCCTGACGGAGATCGCGAACATGCTGTTTGGCAATATCTTCATTATTGATATTCATGGTTTCATTCCTCATTTCTTTTTATAACGACAACATTCCGACATTACCAATACCTGCAAGCGCCTCTTCCGTCCCCTTCACTATGATACTTCCATTGTTTACCCGAAGGTAAGGGTACAAAATGCCTTTAATTCTTTTTTCCCCTACAACGACTTCGCCGAAAAGATCCAGGGAGGACAGCGAAGCCTTAATGCCTTCCTCTGTCACGTCATCGTCAAAGGTCAGCGTCCCGTCAACGATAAAGCTAGCCGGCTGCCCCAAAGCCAGCAGCTGATCCCTCGACCAGGTCTCCTCACCGTTGATGAAAACAAACAACCGCTCATAACTTACGATCTCCGTGTTCAGGTTGGGACAGCGCTCCCAGACCAGATCCTCGATCTCCTCGCTGCAAATGATGAACGAAGTCGACTGTATCTCTGACAAGGCCTGGCTGAAGGCATCCCGGGTGACGTCCGCCTCGAGAATGAGCGGCTTATTCGTGTAGAGTTTATGGTCTTTAAAGCGCCGAGCGGTTCTCGCGTTTAGCCTTAACGGTTTGGTTACATATTCGAAGCCTGCCGGGATCACCTCGACCAAGCCGTTTATCGTTTTCAATTTTTCGTAAAAATAGGAAGATTGATGTTCATGAATAACCGCCTTGCCGTTAACGCGGAGACTTTCAATTCGGGCCGCGAACTGCTCCATATCCAGCTCCTTATCCAGCTGAACTATGCCGTTCAACACCAGCTCCATGGGCTCGTTGCTGGAGGCCAGGTACGCATTATTCAATTGAACCTTCCCGGACTCGAACCTGGGCTCGTATTGATATGCGTGTATTTCCGCACTGGCTCCTCCCGCTTTGATCAACGCAGCGGTAACAGCTCCGGCCAGATGCCGTGGAGCATAGACCTGGCCGTTGACCACCAGGTGCAGCGTACCGTTCTGGAATACTTCAAGAGATACTTCTTTATCGATAATGACCGTGCCATTAACGAACACGCGGTCCGGCTGCTCCAGAAGCTGAAAATATTCCTCGTCCAATCGTAACGTGCCGCTGTAATAACGGTGCCCCTCCGGAATTTCAAGCGTCTTGCCGATATTGCCTGCATTTTTCAACAGCGTGAGCAAGTGTGCCGTCTCTGCCCGGTAGATTACAAGTCCCACGTTTCCGATCCGCTCGATGCTTGTTACGCTTTCTTCCGTGGCCTCTGTTAGATCCAGTACCCCTACGTTCCCAATCATTCTGCTCATGTCATATCTTCCTCCCATAGTTTTCTCAATTTTCTAATGGCGGTTTGTAATTTGTACCGAACCGTTGCTGCCGGCATGCCCAGCTGCTCGCCGATTTCCTGGCTGGACATCCCGAGCCAGAAGCGCTTAAACACGATATCGCTCTGCGATTGCGGCAAACGGGCGAGCCATTCCGTCATTTCAATATTGCGGCTTGAAATAGGGAGCTCGGCGACGTCCAGATCATCCTCCCACGATACGAGCCGCTTCTCCCGGCGGCTAATATCGATCATGCGATTTTTGACGACTCTGAAGAACCAGGCCTTTTGCTTGTGAAGGGGCAGTGCGGCCAGGTTCGGCTCCTTGATGGCCTTCATAAAGGCATCCTGGACCAGATCATCCGCTTCATAAGCATGCTTGGCGATGGATCTGGCATAACGCTGGACATCGTCCTTCAGGTTTTCATAGAGATCACATACTTCCATTAGCCAACCTCTCACTCTTCGTTTTGTCTTTCCTGTTAATATAACGTTTGAGCAAAAGAAACTGATGGATATTTCCAATAATTTTTTCTAGCCCAATAAAATACACACCAACTGTGTACGCGGTTGGTGTGTTTACGTGCATTAATCCCACATGGAGAAAAGCACCAGGAGAACTGTCACTGCGATTTTTTATTGATTGACCAATTACTAATCTCCAAAAATGTATTCATATATCATGATATCGCTGCTGTACCACTCTTTGTGACTTCTGCTGCTCATCCCCGTTTATTCATCAAACTCCTCATCGTTGCCGCAATCGCCTGCTCATGAGGTGTCCAATGAATTGGACCGATCAGGCGCTCGTATTTCTCGCCGCTCAGCACCAGAGGCTCCTTGGTCAAATACAACATCTCAACCACCTCTTTCATCACCGGATTGAATAACCCGATCAGGGAGAGTCCAACTCGTCCGAGCGGCATGACCGCCTTACGCTTTCCGGCAGCCTGCTGCGCAATCCGCACCAGCTCATGACCTGAAATCACGCCCGGTCCCGGGATATGCCAGTTTTGTCCAGGTCCGTAGGACTCCTCTCTCTGAGCAATCTTTACGATCATTCGGGCGGCATCCGGCAGATAGACATACTCGCGGGGAACGTTCATATTGCCGATGAAAGCCGTTGGCTTCCCGGCAGCAATGGCTTCCATTGTGACGGATAAATAGGACGCCTGCGCGGAAGGACCGTAGTAGTCGGGCAGCCTTACGATAAGAGGCCTTGCCTTATGCCATCTAGGCGAGAACATCAATTGCTCGTAGGCCAGCCGGACTTTGCCTTTACGGGTATGAGGCTTTTTGGGGTGCTCCTCCGTCGCTCTTTCCATTAAGCGTCTGCCATACGGATAAATACCATCTACCACCACAACCTTGGCTCCCAGCTTCTCCGCAGCCGTCATGACCGATTCGCCCAGCGGCAGCAGCCTGGATTCCATCTCGTGGTAAGGAATGTTTGCACTGTGAAAAATAACGTCGGCCCCTTTCGCGGCTCTTCGAATATCCTCCGGCTGAAAGGCATCGCCGGTCTCCAGCGTAAGCAGAGTAGAACGGTCCAACTGCTCAGCCAGCTCATTCAGCTTCTTCGAGGAACGGCCGAAGGCTACTGTTTGAACTCCTCGTTTCACTAACTCCGCCGTCAGCGGAGCACCCACGCCACCTGTTGCACCCAGAACAATTGCCTTTTTCATTTTATATCTCTCCTTTTCGTTATTGATTGATCAATCACAATTGATGAAAAATAAAATGCCCTTCTCCACCGCGCACAGCCTTATGCAGTACGCGGTGCGGCACTTTGACGTGCGCCTTATCTTACGGGCATCATATTCGGCATATCCATCGCCATGGCTACATTGCACAGCATCCCGCGGGCCAGAAAATCGGAGGTTTTCTTGTCAGCATCCCCGAATCCCGCTTTTACGAAAGCATTCTGAACCAGGTCCTTCACCTCATTCATTCCCTGCTGCATCGCTTCGCGGATGGACACTTCCTGGATCGTCTGCGCCTGCATCTGCAGCAGAATCTCACTGCGATGGGATTGCACGATCTCTTCGTACGCCCGAATCAGACCCGTCTCCAGTTCCTCCGGAGCAGCAGACTCGATCACCGCTTGAAATGCCTGCACGATGCGTTTCCAGGAGACGGTCAGCGATTCGACGAGCAGCGACTCCTTGGTAAAGAACCGATAGACATAAGGCTGGGATATCGCAGCCCGTTCGGCGACTTGAGCCGTGGTGGCTCGATAATATCCAATCTCCGCAAACACTTCGATGGCTGCCGCCACGATATCGTTCCGCCGATTTGCTGAGGTTGACGCTCTAGCCATTCTACCACCTCCTTTCAAGCATTTTATATTATTATTGATTGACCAATTACTAATTGAGCTCAGTATATACGCTCCGCTTTCTTTTTGCAACTGCTTTAATCCAAAAAAATCAATTCAGTAGTGATGAAGACCTTGCCGAATTTATATATAATGCCACCCTGCATCATATTAATCAGGAAAGAAGGGTTTTACCTAACGCAGTTCATCCGTCATTCTCCTAACGTTGCTCCCAATCGGGAAGGAATCCGATCTCCTATATCGAATTGTTTACAAGAACCTGCCTATTATCCTTATTTTAGAAAGGTGATCTTTCAATAATCGATCAAGGAGGATTCCTCATGAGTGATGAGAGTCAACAGCAATTCGAACGATGGCATAGACACCGGGCAGTCTTGCTTCCACTGCTGCAGGACGTACAAAACGAGCATCTGGATTATAAACCGTGGGAAAACGCCTATACTTTGGGTGCGTTAGCCGTTCATATTGCGGCATCCTCGGATATGTTCCTGCGCTCCATTCTAAAAGGCTCGTTCTCTCCGCCTTCAATTTCCACCCAGTACGAAACCATCGATGACATTAGAAATATCGTGCAGGCTTCAACCGAATCATCCATGGCACTCTTTGCCGAGTTATCCGACAGTCAGTTAGAGCAGCCGCTGGACTTTAATGGATTTGTTGCCCCGGGACGAGTGTGGCTGAACAATATGGTCGACCATGAAATTCATCATAAAGGACAACTATTCACGTACGTGCGGAGTTTAGGAATCGAGAGGGTTCCCTTCTTCATCATGCAGCCGTCGAAGCAGTAACGGCGGAGACGACTGGACTGGATTTCCTCCGTTACAAGTACAAGTTACCAAAAGGGTATTCCATTTTAATCAAAAAAAAGCCGGGTATCCTGCAGCTTACGCTCAGCATATCCGGCTTTTCTCTATCTTACTTGTTAACCCTGCTTTGCCAGCTTCACCACAGCCTGCAAGGCTGTTTGAATCTCGCGTTCCACAGCGTCGGCAACCACATTCGTATTCGGATCGTACTCGGCCGCCAGATCGGCGTCGGCAAAGCCGTCCATCGCCACAATCGCGCCAGCGCGAACGCCGCGGATCGCCGCAACAACGTAGAGTGCCGCAATTTCCATCTCTACGCCGAGTGCTCCTGCCGCTTTATATTTTTGGTGCGGAACTTCCTCGACTCCGTTAAAGAACACATCCAGTGTGACGGTTATGCCCTTGCGTACAACGCCTTCACCGATCGCAAGCGCAGATTCGTATAGCGCCTCCGCCACCTGGCTGTCCGCAACCGCTGGAAAACCGTCCGGTACCAGCTGCTTCGTCAGTCCGTCCGTACGGATGGCCGCAGTGCTGACTACGAGACTTCCTGCAGGGGTATCTGCACGATAGGAGCCAGCGGTTCCAACACGAATCAAAGTCTTCGCTCCCGCGCGGATCAGTTCCTCAAAACATACTGCAGCTCCCGGGCATCCGACACCGTGGCTGGTTACAGCCAGTTCCACGCCTTCATATGTCCCGACGAAGGTACGGTACTCGCGGCTGAATGCCAGCTCACGCGCATCATCGAGCTTGCGGGAAATGATCTCCGCACGCTTGGGGTCGCCGCAAACGATCACAAATTCAGGTATATCTTCTGAGTTTACTTGCAAAATAGGCATCAACATATTAATCAAACTCCTTACGTGTCCATTCGTCTTCAGGTATATCCAGTGCCTCGCCGCTAAACCGCTCTTCCTTGAACGGGTCCGCTTCGTTATGGAAGCCGTTTCGCTCCCAGAAGCCCGGGCGGTCTTCCTTCATAAATTCAATCCCGCGCAGCCACTTGGCGCTCTTCCAGAAATAGCGATGCGGCACAACCGTACGCAGCGGCCATCCATGCTTGTCCGTGAGCGGCTCGCCGTTAAAGCGATAGGCCAGCAGCACATCATCCTTCAGCAGATCTTCAATCGGTACATTCGTATCGTAATCGGGGTCGGCATGAAACATGACGTATTTAGCATCCGGCTTGATCCCAAGTCCCGCTATGAAATCACGGAACAGAATGCCCTCCCATACGGTATCAAACTTGGACCAGCGTGTAACGCAGTGAATATCGGTATTCACGGTTACCGTTGGCATCGCCATAAGATCTTCATAGGTAAACGTCCGTTCCTCTTCCACTTCGCCGAATATCTTGAGAGTCCATTCTGACATGTCGTAATGGGGAACATCCCCTTCATGCAAAATCGGGAATTTCTCGGTCAGCGTCTGTCCCGGAGGCAGCTTGGCCTGCTGCTCTTCGGTCAGGTTGCCTACCGCCACCGGCTTCATTTTCTTCAAACGTTCTGCTTTTTTATGCACCAAGTTCATCTCCTCTATGCTTGATCGCTTTCGCATCCGCC
Source organism: Paenibacillus solani (assembly GCF_001277345.1). Taxonomy (GTDB): domain Bacteria; phylum Bacillota; class Bacilli; order Paenibacillales; family Paenibacillaceae; genus Paenibacillus_AQ; species Paenibacillus_AQ solani. Next base: position 331,726 of record NZ_LIUT01000001.1, on the reverse strand, counting down.
TATCGACGGGAGGACTTCAATCACAGGTTGTCGAGACGCCATTCGCGCCTATCTGGAGCTGGATCCCTGCTTCAACGCATCCTTCTGGAAGCTCTTATCCTTAAAGAAGAACATCGCCAGAATCGTAACGACATAAGGCAGCATCTGCGTAAAATGCGTAGGCAGCGCCAGCCCCTGGAAGCGGATGCTTAGTGCATCCATAAAGCCGAACAGCAGGCTTGCAGCCGTTACCCCAAGCGGACCCGATTGGCCTAACATCGTCGCTACCAGCGCGATAAAGCCGCGGCCAGCCGTCATGCCTTCCGTAAACATCGTCACCTGTCCAAGGGACAGCTGTGCACCGGCAAGCGCACATAACACACCGCTCGCCAGCACGGCTCCATACTGATACCGTCTTACCCGGATGCCCATGCTTTGGGCAGCAAGCGGATTCTCGCCGACAGCCAGAAAGCGGAAGCCGTTCTTCGTGCGATAGAAATAATACCACATAAGTCCCGCAATCAGAAACGATAGATAGACAAGTGGTGTCAGACCGGTCAGAATCGGACCGAGCACCGGAATATCCTTGATAAACGGAATATTCCATTTTGGCAGCCCGACCATCGTGTTGTCATAAAAAGCACCTTTTACATCAAAGAGCGCCCGTAAACTAAATGTGGTCAAGCCAGCGGCCAACGCATTCATCGCAATACCAACCACAATGACGTTAGCCTGCAGATTGATGCTGAGATAAGCAAATATAAAAGAAAATATCGAAACGATCGCAATCGCGAACAAAATCGCATAAAAGACGTTGCCAAAAAAATGGTTCCCCACCACGGCAGAGAAAGCGCCGAGCAGCATAAAGCCTTCCAAACCGACGTTGAACAGTCCGACGCGCGAACACAAGGCACCGCCGAGGGCCGCAAGCAAGATTGGAGTGAGCACGCGGAGGGCCGAGTTGATTAAGGCAAGATCAAACAGCTGTTCCATCGGATTTGTCCCCCTTTCTGCGCTTCAGGAAGCTGTAAGTGAATCGGGCGGAGATAAACAGAATCAGCACGGCTTGGATAATGGCTCCCACCTCAAGCGGCACTTCCGTATTCCGTTCCACACCCATGCCGCCTGTCTGCAGTGCGGCCAAAAAGATCGAGGCAATCAGCGTACCGATCGGATGCGATCCTGCCAGCAATGCAGCCATAATACCCGTCCAGGCATAGTCAGCCGTAGATAATGCACCATCGATATAACGATACTGGGAACCCAGAATTTCAACGGCTCCGCCAAGTCCGGCCAAGCCACCGCTGAAGAACATCGCACCAAGCATCATCGGTCCGCGCTTAACCCCGCCGAACAGGGCAAACAACGGATTACCGCCAAGCATCCGCACTTCATAGCCGATCACAGAACGCTTCAACAGCACGAATATAATGAGCGCGGCCAGCACCGCCAGCACAAAGCCTGCATGCAGCGGCATGCCAGACATCAGCTTCGGCAGCCAGACGCTGTTATCAAGCATTTCGGATTGCGCCATCGCGGCCGAACCCGAGCGGTCCTTCAGCGGATAGGCGACCAGATAGCCCGCAAATAATACGGCTACATAGTTCAGCAGCAGCGTAGAGATCAGCAGGTTCACCCCAAACCTGGAATCAAAATATCCGGCCATTACCGACCATAATCCGCCCGCGATCACACCGGCAAGAATAGCCGCAATACACACCAGCCAGCCTGGACCCGGCATATACAATCCGACCAATGCGGCGGACAGAGCGCCAAACACCATCTGCCCTTCGGCCCCAAGGTTAAAGAAACCCGCACGGAAGGCAAACGCCGCGCCCAGACCAATCAGGATGATCGGGGTCGCGCGGGACAGCGTATTCGTAAAGAAATACATCCCCCCGAAAGCGCCCTTCCACATCTCCGCATAAGTCTGCAGAATATCGCCGCCGGCAATCATGATCGCAATGGCTCCGGCAAGGAGTCCCACAATGATTGCGGCAATCGGCTGAAGCAGCGGAAGCGTTAATTTTGTCCATTTATTCATTACAAGGTTCCCCCCGCCATCAGCATTCCCAATTTCTCTTCTGTCGCTTCCTTCGCCGACAGCTCGCCCGCGATCCGGCCTTCAAACATAACCAGAACGCGGTCAGAGAGCTTCAATATTTCTGTTAATTCCGATGATACCAGCAAAATCCCCGTACCTGCTTCACGCCGTTTGAGCAGTTCACCATGAATCGTTTCCATAGCTCCGATATCGACACCGCGCGTCGGTTCGGCAGCGATGAGAAACGGGGTCCCCTGCTCCAGCTCCCGAGCGACGATCAGCTTCTGCAGATTGCCGCCGGATAAATACTGCGTACTAGTCTCCAAAGAGCCCGTCTTGATCGAGAACTTCTGAACCCATCCGGAGACGAGGGATCGGATTTCTTTCAAGTTAAGAAAACCACCCTTTTGCAAACGGCGCTGGTGTCCCATAAGCCCGGTATCCATCACAGTTGCCGTTCGATTCGCCCCCCACACATAGCGATCCTCCGGGATATGGGCTAACCCGTGCTCCCGTATTTCTCTTGTCGACTTGCCGGTTACGTCCTTGCCCGACACGGCAATTCGCCCGCTGTCCGGCTGAGCCAGACCGGAGATGACTTGAAGCAGCTCAGATTGTCCATTACCGGAGATACCAGCAATCCCGACAACCTCACCTGCCCGTACTTCCAGGTTTACTTCGTCCAGAACCGGCTTCCCTTTTGTGCCGCGGATCGAAACATTTGCTACCTCCAGCACCTTCTCACCCGGAGTGATCGGCTTACGGTCCAGTTCCATCAGCTCACGACCGACCATGAGACGGGAAAGCTGATGGGCATCCGTGTTCCCTTTCTCCACTACGCCCGTGACGGCACCGTCACGGAGCACCGTGATGCGATCCGCCACATCCATAACCTCGTTCAATTTATGACTGATCAAAATAAAGCTTTTTCCCTGTTTGGTGAGCTGCTTGATGGCATCCAGAAGCTCCTGCACCTCCAGCGGCGTCAATACACCCGTAGGCTCATCCAATATAATGATTTCAGCACCCTGGTACAGCACCTTCAAAATTTCAACCCGCTGCTGCACGCCGGGAGCACTGCTGCTTACAACGGCGCGTGGATCCACCTTCATTCCGTATTGATCACAGAGCCCTTCTACAATCTTTACAGCTTGCTTGCGATCAAACTTTGCACCTGAGCCAGGCTCATTGCCGATCACGATATTCTCAGCGATCGTAAACGTAGGAAACAGCATAAAGTGCTGGTGCACCATGCCGACGCCGCCTTGAATTGCGTCAAGCGGGCTTGCAAACGAAACTTCCTTGCCATTAAGCCGAATCGTACCCGAGGTTGGCTGCTCCATCCCGTACAATATCCGCATCAGCGTCGTTTTGCCTGCGCCATTCTCCCCGACGATCGCATGAACCTCACCCGCACGCAGCGAAAAATCAATGCCGCGGTTTGCGCTAAACTCGCCATACTTTTTTGTAATATTGTCCATCTGGAGTAGCATTGAGTCATGCCTTCCTTTCGCTTCTGAATGAAAGACCGACTGCTCATGCGCAGCCGGTCCAGGTGAGAACTAATTTTGTTCCAATGCGTTGGTTACTTTAATTTTTCCAGCGATAATATCGTCGGAAATCACCTTGAGCTGATCCACGATGTCTTGTCCAATGAATGGGTTAAGCGGTGTTTTGCTCTCATGAGTTACGTAAGTAAGACCTACCGCGCCTTCCTTCAAGCCGTACTCACGAGTATCGAATGTGAATTTTCCTTCTACAAAATCCTTGATCGTTTCATATACAACAGCGTCTGTTCCTTTCAATTGCGCAAGCACCACATGCTCAGGATCCGTCCCTGTGTTATCCGTATCTTGTCCGGAAGTGTAGAAGCCCTTCTCTTTCGCCGCTTCGAATACGCCCAGGTCGCCAACAGCAGACATGCCTGCTACGAAGTCCGCACCTTTAGAATTCTGCAGGAGCGCGAGCTCCTTCGCTTTGGCCGGATCGTCAAATGCTCCTACGAAGTTTACGAAAATCTCAACATTAGGATTGACCGATTTCGCGCCTTCTTCAAAGCCGGTCATGTATTTGTGCATAATTGGAATGTCGTTTGCCACAACGTTACCGACCTTGTTCGTCTTGGTTGCCAATCCCGCTGCAGCTCCAAGAAGATAAGCCGCCTCATGCTCACGGAATCCAACACTGCGTACATTCGGCAGATCTACGACTGTATCGATAATAGCAAAAGGAACATCCGGATTTTCCGGTGCCACCTTCTTCAATGCATCTTCCATTTGGAAAGTGGATGTAATAATCAGATCATATTTCTCGGCTACGGCCGTGCGCAGGTTCTGCTCAATCGTGGCCGGGTCTGTCGATTCAATCGTTTTTACTTCGATGTCGAAGTCAGCAGCAGCTTTCTTCAGACCTTCGTCCATCAAGGCAAAGAATGGGTTGACGCCGATCTTCTCAGGCATGACTAGTGCGATACGTTTCTTATCTTTAGATCCTTCTGAACCGCCATTAGCAGAGCCGCTATCAGCAGCCTTATCATTGTTGCCGCAACCTGCAAGCAATCCAACGGATAGTACGAGTGTTAATAGAATTGACCATGTCTTTTTCATTTCCTGACCTAATCCCCCTAGATGTGCACTTTTTATACTATTATCCTATGGCATAGACAGGCAGTTGTCAAAGTAAAAATTTTAGCGTTTTATGTAGTTTAATGTCTATTATAGCAAAAAAATGGGTGAAAACTGCACGTATCACAGAACATTCCCCTGTCAGAATGACGATATTGTTCGGAAATTACCAACATTTAATCACACGACTCCGGCATGAATCCGAGATGAAAACGCATTATTTTCAAGTTCCTGGCATCGTGCAAACCTGGCTTCTCTCTATTTAATATAAAAAGGATGCCGTTAGGCATCCTCCTAATGTATGTTTTCTATTACATAAAGCAACATACGAATTCGTTAAATTCCTTCAACGTCGGCCTGCTTCCACCGCCAGTTCAATTGATCAGCTCTGACCCCTTCAATAACCGCTGCAGCATGACCGCAGCTTCGCCACGGGATAGCTTCTGGAGCGGCTTAAGCCCTGCGCCGGATCCCAGGACAATTCCATGTTTCAAAAGGACGGCCGCAGCCGGTTTGGCCCAATCGGACAGTTCTTCAAGGTCCTGGTGAGGGGAGAGGACGGCTGCCGCTTCCACCTCATTCACTGCATTCGTTATTCCCGCCAGCTTCATCACTCTCGCCATCACCGCCATGGCTTCTTGACGCGTGATGCCTTGGGCTGGCCTGAAACTGCCGTCCTCATAGCCCTGAAGAAGCTCATACTGAACGGCTTGCGTTATGACGCCGTTATACCAATCGTCGGCGCCGACGTCCTGAAAAGCAGGTGCTCCGACCTGCACCCCATCCAAGCCGAGCGCCCTCACAATCATGGCGGCAAACTCTGCACGGCTCACTTGTGCATTTGGCGCGAAATGTATCGCCGCGAGCTGATCCACGTTGGTGTCTGTCCAAGACTCGTCAAGTCCGGTTCCGTTCAGGATCATTCGCGAAGCAAGATCACTCACCGCATCCTTGGACCAGTGGAATGATACATCAGCAACACGCACTTGATGAGAGATGAAAGCAACCGTACCTGCTGCGAAGCGGTGCAGAATCGCCTCGCTGCTTCCATCCTCCTTCAGCTCGAAACGCGTCGGGATCGGGTGAAAGTTGCCGTTTCGATCCAGCAAGACAGCCGTTGTCATCTGGTCCGACATTCCCTGCGGCCAAATGATTCGCTGCTTCATATATTGCGGGAATGGATCTAACTGTAGTGCCGTTTCCTGAGCTTTAGCCGTAATTTCAAACACGATAGGCAAACCGACAAGCGTAGTGCCGGATTGCAGCGCGGCCTTCTTAACGGCCTCTACCTTGGCAGCGTCGCTGCCAGCCATCGACAGGGTTACCGAAATTTGATCCGCAGTCGGCAAATCCGTGTTTCCTGGCGCGTGCCAGCGCGATGATGCCATCAAAGCCGCAGGAACATGGAAATGACCAAGCGCTGACCGGATTTCAATGGCACCCTGCTTGGCTTTCAGCAGATCAAGAGCAGCTCCGCTTGTTTCCAAGGAGACCTGATCCGCGGGCCGTGCCAGCGAGATGACGATTACCGGATTGTAGTCCACTGTCTTTAAACGGGCTTCCAGCTTAGCCGTATCCAATTTCATCGATACGACGGTATGTCCATTGGCCTCATGGAACAAACCTGTAACCATCCCTTTCTGTGATTCATCGTTTATCGTAACTTTGAAGTCCACTCTATTCGAAGGTGTGGCATTGCCCGATGGGCCTGGTATAACCGCTCCTTGGCCGGTATCTCCTGGCGTCGAAGCTCCTGGGGATGAACCTTCTGGCGACGAACCTTCCGGTTCTTCAGGCGTTCCGCCACCGCCTCCGGATGAAGCCCTACTCACCATCGTTCTGTAATTCAGATGCTGGCCGTCAGGGGTCGTCACCACGACCTCGATGACCTGGCTGCCTTCGGCGACAGGGAGGGATGGGCTCTCCTGACCGGAGACGAGATCTATCGGTCCCCATACCAAATCCCCGGCTTCCCCGTACACGCTGGCTGTTACCGTCGCCCTTGCATCATACACCTGCGCCGTCACCGTGAGACCATCCGTATCGCTCGCGATCTGCGCATTGTACTCATAGTGATCTCTGGCGAATTCAGGGCTCAGTGGGACCTCCCCGCTCGACGAAGAAAGCGCCAATGCTTGCAAAGTAGCATCATACACCGGAGCCTCATTCTCTCTGACCGTAAAGCTCCAGGTGTCAGCTCCCTGAATGCCGGCATAGCTGGCACCCGAATGGTTACTGGTAAAAGCCCCCTGCTCGATCTCAACGTAATAGACCGTCCCTGCATCAAATTCGTTCAGCGGATCTATGCTCACCGTGTTCCCGATAATCGTGACGCTCCCTGCATCGGCAGCATCGATGGTTTCGACGATGCGATGATCCGAAGCCAGTCTAATCGTAATCGATTTACCGGATACCGCTGTCACTTCTTCATTAAAGACAACCTGCAAGATTGCATCTCTTTCAACGCCTACAGACAGATGTGACGGCGTGTACGAAACAGTTATAAGCTCGTCTGGTGTCTGGATCTCCTTCCACTGAGCATACAACGTGACGTCCTGCGTACCGAATATAAGCTTACCGCCGGCAGGATAATCGATTCCGCTTCCGTCAGCCTCTGAGTTCCAGCCTGCGAAGACAAACCCATCCTTGCCGAGCCCCCGCGTATTGCCTGCCACGACCGTTTCGTCACCTCTGGCAAACAGATCGCTGCTTACCGGAACATTCCCTGTGGTATGTCCATTGCCGTCATAGGTTAACGAGTAGATTTGCGGCCATTTGGTTGTCACCTTCAGCATGCGGTATGCGCTTTTCCTGCCAACGGCATCTTTGGCTATGACGTTAAAATAATAATCTGTACCCTCCGTAAGTCCGTTTACCACAAGTCCGGTTTGATCCTCCTCGTAGCTTCCGCTCGGCTTTCCATTCCTCTCCATTTGACTGACATCCCCGATATTCGGGCTGCCGGATACATACAACAGATATTGCAGCTCTTGCTGCTCCGTCATATTGTCCGAGGCTTTCGGCCATTCCAATGCAACGGAGTCAGACGTGATGCTGTACGGATTCAAACTCCCGCTGCCCGTATCCGGAGACGTGGTATCCAGCACGGCTTTTGTCAGGGTAGGTATTTCCCTCGTATTGTTGTACGTCCCGTCTCCGATCTGACCTCCGGAATTCAAGCCCCATCCCCAGACGGTTCCATCCTTCTTCATGACCACGCTATGAAAGCCGCCGGCGGAAATTTCACGAACTTGCTCGATCCCTGGCACAGGGACCGGACTGAGGCTTGAGGCATTCGAGCCCAGGCCAAGCTGCTTCTGACTGTTATCCCCCCAGCTCCATACGTTTCCTGCTTGGTCCACTGCAAGGCTGTGATAACCACCTGCCGCAACGGCAACGATATGCTGCAAGTTTCGAACCTGCACCGGTCTCGTCCGGTGCGTTCTCGTACCGTCTCCAAGCATGCCGTACGTGTTAACTCCCCAAGCCCATACGGTGCCGTCTTGTTTAACGGCCAAACTATGGGAACCCCCGGCTGTGATCGCCATGACGTCACTCAGTCCGGCAACCTGCACCGGAACGTATCGATCCGTCGTCGTCCCATCGCCAAGCTCCCCGTTTCCGTTCACACCCCAGGCCCACACGGTACCATCCGATTTCAAGGCAAGACTATAATATCCTCCTGCCGCAATCGCCGTCACATCACTTAGACCCGTCACCAGAACCGGCGTGTTTTGTTGTATCGTCGATCCATTACCCAGCTCGCCGCTGTCGTTTTTCCCCCAAGTCCATACGGTGCCGTTCTCTGAAAGCGCCATGCCGTGATAGCCCAATCCGCCCGATATCGCCTTGATCCCGCTCAGACCCGTAACTTGCGCGGGAGCGTTCACATTCGTTATCGTTCCAATTCCTAGCTGTCCGTTCTCGTTAGCCCCCCAGGTCCATACTGTTCCGTCCTGTCGGAGCGCCATCGTACTGCGGACGCCAGAGTGGATGTCGATGACATGGTTCAGATTCTTCGCCTTGACCGGAGTCGTTCGGGTATACCAGGTGCCGTCACCCAGCTGTCCCCTGTCTCCGTACCCCCATGAGTAAACTTCACCGCTGCTTACGAGCGAAGCTGTATGATAGTACCCGGCAACAAGCTTCGGTGCAACGGACGCGGCCGCAAAAGCTTCGCGATTTCCCATTATCCCATCCAGCTGCAGCAGCAGCAAAGCCATACACAGCAGAATTTTTCCTGTACGCCTTAACATATTCTCCTCCTTCCTTACATCAACGTTATGAAAGCTGCGGCCCGATTGGGACCGCGGCACCAAGGATGCTATCAAATTTATGGGAGGAAAACGATTGACAAACGTTAACTTTTCATCTTTTTTTTCATATAATCTAGTTATCTCGACTTAATTTCCGTGAAAATAATGTTTCGTATATTGCGAGGGTATCCTATGAAACTACTAAACGACTCACCCATTCTGAAAATGAAAATAAGCCTTCCCGGCCTGAAGGAGCATCTGATTCGCCGGGATCGGCTGTTGCAGGATATGGCATCTGGCCATAGGGGACAGCTGACAGCCCTCATTGCGCCTGCCGGATACGGCAAATCGACGCTGCTCACCCAATGGGTTCATGAAGTCGGCGAACGATGCGCCTGGGTTTCGCTGGATGAACGGGATAACGATCCTGTCCGCTTTTGGAGATACGTTGCGGCCTCGCTGGCCTCGATTCTTCCGAAGCAGCAAGGAACTCGTCTCATGAACCTTACGCAGCTGCTGCCAAGCGCCTCGATTGAAACCTTTCTGGATACGATAATCGGTGAATTATGCGAGGATAGCGAGCCCCTTAATCTCATTCTTGAGGACTTGCACAGTATTCACTTTACGGCGATCCATGAAGGAATTTCCTACTTGATCGACTACCTCCCCGAACATATTCATCTATTCATCTCATCACGGACCGAGCTTCCATTCCCCACGATCAAGGGCGTTGTTAACCATGAGGTCCATCTTATCGGCATGAAGCAGCTTGAATTTACCTACGATGAGACGGAGCGTTTTTTTCGCCATGCATCAAACGGCGGCCATCCCAGCGTGACTTCGATGCAGCTCGATACGTTACGGAATCAAACGGAAGGCTGGATTACCGGGCTCCAGCTTGCCGTGCTTACCATGTCAACCGGCAGTGGGCTGGAAGCATTCATGGATGATATGAAGGGAAATCCGCTTCTTGTTTCCAAATATCTGTTTCAGGAAGTCGTAAGCAAGCTATCTCCAGGCGTATTCTCCTTTTTGCTCCAGACCGCCGTCCTTTCCGAACTGCATCCGCAGGTTTGTGATGCCGTTACGGATTTCAGTGACAGCCGTCCGATGCTGGAGGAGCTTAAGAAGCTGAATCTGTTTCTTGTTCCGCTGGATGAACATCATGCCTTTTTTCGTTACCATCATTTATTTTCGCAGTTTATGATCGATCTGCTTCAGCGTGAGTTTGACGGGGAATATACCAAGCGCCATCGGCTCGCCGGGCAGTATTATGCCTCCATCGGCTCCATGGATGATGCGATCGACCACATGTTGGCAGCGCAGGACTTCGAGCATGCCGTGAACTTGCTGGAGTTACATATACAGTCCGTGCTCGAACTTGGGGAGATTGCTACTTTGCTGAAATGGTTTGACCGCATCCCCTCCAGCTTTCCGATGACGCCCGAAATGTCGTTGATGCATGCCTTTATCTTGGTATTGACAGGAGATCTGGAGCGATCCGAGCGCATGCTGTCCCTTATTGAAGAAGCCTGCGCTTCGCTTGGATCATCGGACCGGAGGGAGCAGCTTATGAGCAGCATCTTGTTTGTGCGGTCCAATCTTGTTTTTCTGAACGGGGACTTCGGCAAATGGTTCGCTTTCAGCGAAGGCATCCTCGACAATCTGATGCCTGACAATCCGATATACTACCAGTTCGATTACAATCGGCGGGAGCCTTACGTCAGGCGTACCTCGCTCGGCATGAAGGGAGCTCTCTCCGCCGATACGGAAAGAATCGCGCATCTGTTTACCGGTGTGATGGAATCTCACGGGTGGGAGCATTCCCTCATGAACTTATACGTAAAACAATCCTTATGCGAGGGGTATTATGAATGGAACCGGCTGGCAGAATGCCGGCAGCTGCTGGTGCAGATTCGAAACGCGCCGCCCACTAAAGAAACGATGGGGCTGTTCGTGCCGCTGCATATTACCGAAGCCAGGTTGTACGCTGCAGAGGGCAAATTCCATCTTACCCATTATGCTTTAGATGAAGCGTGCTCCGCTACGCACTCCAGGAAATCGAGCCTTTGGCTCGCCCCATTAAAGGCCGTAAGGAGCTTGATCTATATCCGGGAGGGGCGCATAGCCGAAGCAAGGAAGGAAATGGCCGAGCTCCCGGTTTCCCTCAAGGACAAGCCTGCCTATAGCCGGGAAACCGAATACCTGGCGTTAGTTCGCATGTTAGGCAGACAGCGCAGGGAAACCGAGGCGCTGCGACTTCTGGAGCTGTTGAAACCTCAGGCCGAGCGCGAACAGCAGCGATCCAGCATCATCGAAATCACAAACCTGCAAGCGCTGCTGGAACATCAGCGCGGCCAACGGCAGCAGTCGCTTCATCTTCTTGGCGAAGCCTTGCGTGTGGGGGCGCAGAACGGTTATGTCCGTACCTTCCTGGACGAAGGAGAGGAGATGTGCCAGCTGCTGCAGCTGTATTCGAGAAGCCTCGAACAGGAAGACGGCTTGAGTCCGGAGCGGCTGCAGACGCTTGAATATGCACGCAAACTCGTGGAGCATTTCCCGGGTTGTTCCGAAGCGAATATTTCTTCCGCCGAGACATCCCCGCAAGCTCTTCCTGAACAGCTGAACCGGAACGAGATGAATCTGCTGCGACTGATCCGGCAAGGTGCTGCCAATAAACAGATGGCCGCTGCACTCGGCTTGTCCGAAGGAACGATCCGGGTGTATTTGTCCAGACTGTACGGCAAGCTCGGCGTGACAACACGCACACAGGCTCTGGTTAAAGCCCAGTTATTGAACCTGCTGGAGGATTAAGCGCATACCCCTACATAAGAACCCCGGGACACGCGTTCCCGAGGTTCTTTTTTTACGCTATGAATTTCCTTATCCTATGATAACCATTGCTTTCTTCATGAATTGAAGGCTCGTATCCATTTATATCGGTTAACCTTCACGATCGCCACAAAGCACTTCAGAATCTGATCGGACTTCAAACATATGAATATGACAAGCGGCGACAGATTGAACACAAACGCACACAGTGCCGAGGAGGGCAGTACAATAAGCCACATAAATATCAAATCATTATATAATACAAACCGAGTATCTCCACCGCTGCGCACGATACCTGTCAAGGCTGGCATCTGATAGGCTGTGCCGACAACCGTAATCGACAATACTGTCATGAAATGCAGTGCAAGTGTCTTCGCTTCATCGGATATGGAGTAGAAGCCCAGGACGAGATCTTTAATGAGAAAGAGCACAGCTCCTGTCAGCAGACCGAGAAGGATATACAGAATCTGCAGCGTCTTGGCATAGGATACGATTTTGTCCATTGATCCTTCACCGATCGTCTTCCCGATCAACACGGCTGTTGCACTGGCAGATGCGTATACAATGACCGTCACCAGCTGAAAAATCGTTGTAGCAATGCTGTTGGCAGCGATCGCCGCCTCCCCCATATGTCCTAAGATAGCGGTCTGGGCAGCCATGGCAAGCCCCCAGATCGTATTGGATAACAGTATGGGTGAGCCCACTCGGATATATTGCTTGAAGAGCTGCCGATCGAATTGCAGAAAGTTCTGCAATTTCAGCTGGATTTTGCGATCAAATCGCTTCACATACACGATAACAACCAGGCATTCAATAATTCTTGCCGTCAGTGTGGCGATCGCCGATCCGCTTATGCCCAGCTCTGGGAAACCCCAATGGCCATAGATGAGCACATAATTCAGACAGATATTGATGACCAAAGTGGATAGAGATACTACAAAGGCGATTTTTACCGTCTCCACGCTTCGCAGCGAAGCCAGCAGTGAGCTGGTCACAGCGAAGAAAATATAAGAGAAACAAATGATTCTTAAATATTCCACACCAGCCGCGATGACGCTTTGTTCCTTCGTGAACAAGGACAGCACTTCATCCGGGAAAAAGAACACGATGATCCATAGCACGATGCTGAGAAGGATGGCCATGCGCATGCCGATGCTTGCAGCTTTTTGAATCGTACCCAAATCCTTCGCTCCCCAGAACCTGGAGGACATAATAACCAAACCTTCACACACACCCATCACCAGCATATGCAGCAGAAATTGAATCTGGTTCGCGAGCGCAACGCCGGATAACGCCGATTCGCTGTATCCTCCCAGCATGACGTTATCTGATAAATTTACGCCGACCGATATCAGGTTCTGCATACCGATTATTATCGTCAGCCAGAAAAAGCTTTTGTAGAATCCTTTCTCGCGAACAAATAAACTCATGTCAGCTAACCCTTCTTCGTCTATAAAATGTTATTTCTCTAATATATATGAATTCCCAAAAATGAACAGAACAAATTAAGGAGAAACATCCTTTTCATAGATTAAGAGACTCATAGAATCCAAAACATACTAACATTATAATGTTTTTTGTTTAAAAAACTAGTCATCAAGTTGGGGTAGCTATGAATATCTCTACTACTCGTTCGACAGCATTCTTTCTTTTTCTCCAGCAAACCCCCTGTCCATAGTCACGTTTCCACTGGTCAAATAAAATACGACCCTCGCTCAAACGATGCCTCTACGCAGATTTGTGGGTTTTCTTGACTATGTACAAAACGACATACCCTATATATGATGACTGTGTAATCCAATTCCATTGATATAGGGGAGAATGCGTATGACCGTGTGGAAATATCCGTTATCCGGCAAGATGATTCAGCGAAGCATGATTGCAGCCCTGAGCGCTGCCCTCCTGGTGACCCCGCTCCACGCCTTTGCAGCCGATGCAGAGCCCCAATCCGCTGCTGCGCCCGTCGAAGCACCCAGCAATGTAACTATCACTCTGGAAACAAAGCCAATTCTTGACGCTCAAGTGGATTCTCTGGCAGTCGGGGAGTATCGACTGATCAACCGCAAGCAAATCGAGCAGAACTGGGAAGGACTTGATCCGGATTATACATCGGAAAAAGCGATCGAATCGGTTCAATCGCTATTGTCAGAGGAAGATTTCGAGGCGTTATTCCCTTACCGGCTTGGATCGAAGGAATGGTTTAAGGTCGCTAGCGGTAAAGAATACTTTAAAGCGAATCAGACGGACTATTTCTCATACGACAATCTCATAAACGCTGTAGCTGAAGTTTCCAATCTGAAGATCAAGATTGTTACTCGGGCCGGAAATCCTGCCGCCCAGGAGGTATATCGATTAGACAAGGATGCCCGAGTAGAAACCCTTGTGGTGCGGTCCGCGGACTTCTATTCGGCTGAAAATATGAACAAACCAATTGAAAGCGTCATCATTGATGGAGGAACCTTCCTGAAGGAAGGATTCAAGAAGGACCGTAAGCGTGAACTGGCTGCCTTCCTCGCCAATCTGTCGCACGAGACAGGCGGAGGTTGGGCTACCGCTCCGGGAGGCCCGCTGCGCTGGGGATTATTCTGGAATGAGAATATTGCTGGCCGGACAGGGGTTAACATGGACGCCTTCGTGGATCCTGCAAGTGCCGAGCTGTATCCCGGTTCACCGGACAAACGCTACTATGGACGGGGACCGATCATGCTCAGCTGGAACTTTAATTACGGACTCTTCAGCTCCATCATCTATGGAGACAAAAGCGTGCTGCTGAACAATCCTGAGATTGTAGCCGCTGACGGCAAGATCGGTTTCATGACCGCTATCCTGTTCTGGATGACGCCGCAGGATCCGAAACCATCCGCTCATGATGTCATGGTCGGCAGATGGAAGCCTACCCCGATCGAGAAGTTCAGAGGTCTGGGTGATCCCGGCTTTGGTACGACGATCATGGTCTTAAACGGACTGGAGGCGAATCTTGGAGAAACTGAAGGCAGCTCTGTACAGAGACGTGCCGGACATTACCGTGATATTACAAGTCGCATGGGTGTTGATATTACCGGTGAGAAGGTAGATACATTAGGAATGAGACCATTCTAAAGCTCACTTACTTACAAAAATCGCCCTTTGGCAAATGGATGCTCTGCTGGCTCCACTCTGCTAAAGGGCGATTTTTCTTGTTCATATGACTTCATACCAGTCGCTGGGAGATGGCAGTACGCTGAGCTTTGGGCAAGCTCTTTAGCACTAGCTCATAAGAATGATCAATCATGTCATGCAGGTCCGCATCAGATAAGGAGCCATCGACGGTTACAGTATTCCAATGCTTCTTGTTGAGATGATAGCCGGGCTGTACGGCTTCATGCTGCTGACGCAAATTCTCCGCGATCACCGGATCGCATTTCAAGGAGATATGGCTGACCTTATCCCCTTCCGTTGTGGTAATCAAGGCAAACATCTTGCCGCCTACCTTCATGACGATTGGAAGCGGCCCGAACGGATAGTCCTCGGCTGCAGCTTTTTTCGAAAGACAGTAAGTTATGAGCGGGCTTCTCACCAGGAAATTCTCTCCTTCAAGATCATATCTCTTTGATTATAGTAGATGAGGTTATCCCATACAAATCCCTTCTTATTTTGTTCATGCTCCGTTCATATATCTCCTGTATATTGGTGCTGACTCAAGATGCAAGGGGGATTATCCATGCTCAATTATAGCAAGTGGCTGATGCGGATTGCCGCAATCTATACACTTATCGGCGCTTTAATTGGCGCTGACATGGCAGGAAGAAGCAATTACAGCATGGTTGCAGGTCATGCCCATATTTTGGTGGTCGGTTGGTTGACCTTGTTTGCCTATGGCATGTTCTACTACGTGTTTCGGGAGAAGCTCAGTATGAAAAAGACGGCTGCTCTGCACTTTTGGACAAGCATTCTCGGGGGCGGTGTCATGCCGCTGGGCATGCTGATGTATTATCAAATGCAGAATACGGCTACCCTGCTGGCTTTCATCCTTCCGGCGTCCATCCTGCTTATTGCTGCAGCTTTATTTATCGTTATCCTGTTTTTCGATAAAAAATTGTTTTCAACCGTATAGCTTGGCTCAAGGCCATCGTGGAGGCTTGCTCAACTCTTGCCGCATATGCTGAACAAAAAAGAGAGGTGAGCCTCTTCGCTATGAGTTATAACAGCAGTTCCATCAAGAGCAAATGGACGAAAACAAAATGGCTGAACGAAGATTCCTCTATCAAGCGATATGTGCCGTATACGCTGCCCTTCAACAAGGTAAACCTGAATATCATGATGGCTAATTATAATACAGTGATCTTCAAACCTACAGACGGCACCGGGGGCAAGAACATTATTCGGATCCGAAAAATAAACGGCGGCTACCAAAAGCAGCTAAATAGCACAGTAACGACATATGCCAGCATATCTTCATTGTATCGTGGCCTGAGCAGATATGCCGGAAGCAGACCCTATCTGCTGCAAAAGGGAATTCACCTCGCGAAATGCAATGGCAAGCCATTCGACATCCGGGTGATGGTTCAAAAGACTAGACAGGGCATTTGGGTCAGCACCGCTCTATTCACCAAAATTGGTAACCCCAACAAAGTCGCCACTAATTATAACCAAGGGGGAACCATTGGAACGTTCCACAAGACGATGAGGGGTGCCCGTTTCGCCCCAGCTTTCAACCTGCAGCTGGAGTCGGAGCTTAAAGGAATTGGCGTAGCGGTAGGCAAAAATTTTGACCGCCACTACAAAGGCTTTAAAGAGCTTGGCCTGGATGTGGGTGTCGATTCCAGGGGGTGGCCCTGGATTCTGGAGGTAAATACGCGCCCGCAAATCTATCCGCTCAAGACGTTAAAAGATCACAGCTTATACTATAAAGTATTGTCTTATGGGCGGCAGTATGGCCGTACGAAATAATGGTTTAGACAAAACAAAACTGCCGGGCTTTTATGCCCGGCAGTTTTGTCGCTGCTCAATATAAGTTAATAAAGATTACGCTAGTTTGCACAGGAAACATCGGGTTAGGCCTTGATAGCCACCACTTCAATCTCTACCAGTCCATCCTTCGGTAAACGAGCTACCTCCACGGCACTGCGGGCGGGATAGGGTTCTGCAAAGAAGGAAGCATACACTTCGTTGACTGCTTGGAAATCATTCATGTCTTTTAAAAACACCGTGGTTTTCACAATATGCTCCATACCGAAGCCGGCTGCTTCAAGAATCGCCTTCACATTAAGCAGGGAGTGCTTCGCCTGTTCCTCCACCGCCTTGGCGAATTGTCCAGACGCATCCATCCCTAACTGGCCGGAAGTAAATAGAAGATTTCCGTACTGCACGGCTTGTGAATAAGGGCCGATAGCTCCCGGAGCTTGGTTCGTAGCAATAGTTGTTCTCTCTTGTTGTGTCATGGTGTTCTCTCCTCTGTAGCGTGTATTTTCACGCATTTATATTAATGATGTGTTACCAGTTTCATAATTGAAGCCTACATTCTTTACACCGTTTGTGCCATTTCCTCTTCCATCTGAGACTTATTCTGGTCTCGAGATTGTGGATTGTCATATTCCTTCAACATCTCTTGCTGCTGCTCAGGCGTAAGCTTCGCGATTCCGAAGCCGGTAAATCCCCAAATTGTGGCAAAGATGATGCCTGTCCAGCATAACACCGCCCAAGGCAAATAGGATAAAGTCGCTACGCCCAGCGTCCCGGCCATATAGGCACCGGCTGCAGTCCATGGCAGAATCGGTTCGATAATGGTCGCAGAATCCTCCACTGTCCGCCCCAAGTTCTTCGGATGCAGGCCGCGCCGGATGTATGCCTCACGAAGCATCTCACCAGGCATCAGGATCGACACCTGCCCATTGCTGGTAACCCCGATCATGGTCAAGCCCGTTGCGATCGTGGCCAGGATCAACGATCCAGTCGAACGTACACGCTTCAGAATCTTGTCGACAATCAGTTCGAGCGATCTGGTCAGTGAGATTGTACCGGCAAATGTGATCGCACTGAAACAGATAAGCAATGTTCCCATCATGGAATTCATGCCGCCCCGGTTAATAAGGCGAGGAATATCGGCACTGACAGTATTCGGATCAAAGCCGCTGACATGTACCATCGCGATATCGAATCCGCTCACAACCGAAGTTACCACGTCATGCAAAGTGAAGCCATGGAATATCATGCCGTTCGCCATCGCTACGATCGAGGACAACAGCATAACGGGAATCGTTGGTTTCTTAGTGATCGATCCATAGAGTACGATGATTACAGGCAAGATCAGAAGCAAGTTCCAATCGTATATGCTTCCCAGCGTGCTCATGATCTCGGTGACCTTCTCAGGTACGCCCCCGCCGGATACATGGGTATTCAATCCCGTGACGACATAGACGATCCCCGCTACAAAGAAGGACGGAAGCGTCGTGTACAGCAAATGACCGATATGCTCATACAGATTAACGCCAGTGGACAATGCAGCAATATTGGTTGTATCGGAGAGCGGCGAGAGCTTATCCCCGAAGTACGCACCTGCTACAACAGCACCCGCAACCGCCGCAAGATTTGCATCCATGCCTGCGCCGACCCCCATGAAGGCAACCCCGATGGTTCCTGCGGAACCCCAAGAAGTACCTGTACATATGGATACCACAGACGTGACCAGAAAAGCGGTAATCAACAAGAATTGCGGATTAATGATTTTTAGGCCGTAGTAGATCATCATCGGGATGGTCCCCCCGACCATCCATGCACCAATCATAAATCCGACCACAATCAGGATAAGAATGGCTGGCATGGTTTTCGCAATCTTTTGCGAGATGGATTCCAGTATATCATTGTAGCTGTAGCCCAGCTTGATTGCGATCAAACCAGCGACAATGGCTGAGACTATGATCAGCGGTTCGGGCGGCAGTTCAAATAATACGTAACCAAGGCACAGCAAGATTACCATCGTAAAAATCGGAAGCAGTGCCAGAAACATCGTTGGCTGCTTGATTACTCGTTCCTCTTTCGGCTTAGCCATTATGGATTCCCCCTGATATAAATAAACTTAGAGTTATGTTTCCTTTAAGGTTGTATCGGATAAGCAGCGGCAAGCCGTTCCAGGCCTTCCTGCAAAACGCTGCGTGGAGCAGCCACATTGACCCTGATGTAGCCTTCTCCTCCAGGACCGAAAGATGAGCCGAAGCTGACGCTTACGCGCGCTTTATTCTGAATCCACTCCACCAAATCTTCTTCCTTGCTGCTTACGGCCATACAATTGACCCACAGCAAATAGGTCCCTTCCGGTTCAATCACTTGTAACTCAGGCATATGATCTGTGATGAAAGTTCGGGCAAACGCTATATTATCCTTGATATAAGCACGAAGTTCTGTCAGCCATTCATCGCACGAGGTATACGCGACTTCCAAAGCTGGTATTGAGAAAAAGGTAGGATTATGAATCCCTGCCTGCTGCAAACCAAGTTTAAACTGGTCCCGAAGCGTTTCATTAGGAATGATAATGTTAGCGATTTCGAGACTCGCCAGATTGAACGTTTTACCTGGTGATGTGCAGATGATGGAACGGTTCGCAATCTCCTCCGACAGCTTGGCGATGATGGTATGCTCGTGCCCCTCATGAATGAAGTCGGCATGAATATCATCGGACACGATCAGGGCATCATACCGGATGCAGAGGTTCGCCATTCGTTCGAGCTCATCTCTTGTCCATACGCGTCCAACCGGGTTGTGCGGGGAAATCAGCAATACAATCTGAACCCCTTCCTGCATCTGCCGCTCCATATCTTCGAAATCGATCTCGTACCGCCCGTCCACAAGCTTAAGCGGACTTTCAACCAATACCCGGTCGTTTATCGTAACCGCTTTCGCAACAGGCTGATAAACAGGCGTATGAACTAATATCTTGTCTCCAGGTGCTGTGAATTTCTGTATAATGACCGAAACGGCTTGTACAATACGCGGACAAAATACGATCCAATCCTGCTCAACCTGCCAGCCATACGCTTTATCAAGCCAGCTTCGGACCGCTTCATAGTAAGGCGGAAACGGGTCGGTATATCCGTAAATCCCGTGACGGGCAACTTCTGCAATCTTTTCCACCACCATTGGCGGAGCCGGCAGATCCATATCGGCTACCGAGAGAGCGATCATATCGCTTCCCATGCTCAGTGCCATCCCGTCCCATTTCGCACTATTTGTTCCGTAACGGCTGATCACCTTGTCGAAATTGTATGTCATGTTGTCACCTTCCCCATTATCAAGATGTATCCGTTTTCTAATTCAGGAATGAATCCGCTTTATTTAAGTTTCTGCAAATATCGATACACAGTTGGTTCCGAGATGGATAAAGCTGCTGCAACCTCGGATACTCCGCCTTTGAGCAAAAAGACACCCTGTTCATTCAATTCCTTCACAACCTCGATCTTCTCGCTTGAAGATAAACGGTCCACCGGGATGCTGATTCTTCCCAATACGGTCTGGATCATATGCTGGAGCAAATCGTCGACATTCCCCTGCAGGTATTCGGTTGACGGCTTCTCTTCTTTCGGCGCACCCAGTGCAGCCGGCGGTGTAAGCGAACCACCCTGCAAAATACTGTTGATCCAGTCGGCCGCCACTTCCATATGTGTAATATCAATGTTCAGGCACATCAGACCGACCAGCTCGCCGCTATCGTTCTTAATAAAATATGTCGCCGATCTGAATGTCTGCCCCCGTCCACCAGATGCCTTGTAATTAGCGATGAACTGCTCCTCGCGGTACGCCTCTGCCTTCAGAATTTTTAATACAAGGTCAGTGGAAGCGTCTCCAACCCTGCGCCCACTAATATGTCCATTCTCAATAAATATGATAGAACGTTCAGGATCACTGATATCATGAACAACGACCTCACATTGTGGTCCAATGATCGCTGCGATAAAAGAAGCAATCGGGAAATAGCTTTCCAGCAGCTTCTGGCTCTGCTTCATGGAGATCCTCTCCCCTTTCTGATTAGCTGTCATTTTTATGAATTGCAACCACTTACAATATAATAATTAATTATCATGATAATATTATATTATAAATATAAATCGCTTACAAGAACTTTGTCAAAAAAAGTCGACAACAACTCAAAAAGCCTGTATCCAGCGAATACATTCGCATCGATACAGGCTTTTTGCTGGCTTATTATAGCAATTGCCTATTGATTTACACCTTTAAACTTCATTGCCCGCATGCAGCTGCAGATCCTGCCACACCTTCTTATTGCTGTATTGTTTATCGGTGCTGATATCTTGTCCGAACCACGCTGGCGGCACAAAGCTGTCTGCAGCTTCCATAGATGAAAACTCGACTTCCAGCACAAGCATATCGATCTGCGCATAATCATCGATTTCAATGATCGTGTCGCCCAACCGGGCGGTTACCCGCCTTTTGGTCAGTGGAATCGCTGCATGGGCTTTTACCACTTGATCATAAAGTCCCTCGGAAATCGCAAACTCCACTTCCTCCCGGGCAATCCCCCACCCTTTCTTGAATGTATGAGTATATTCCACTTGGCCTGAGCTTGGATCCGTGATTTTACGCACCCTTAGCTCCTGATCTCCATCCAGGGCCAAATACGTCTGCTCGATGAGCACTTCCTTCTCCACCTTAATAATGCCTTCCTGAATCAGGGCATCGGGATAAGCATCTAGTAGGTATTTGCGTTCGATCTCCATGGCCATACTGTAATAACATCCTCCTCGTAATTTCCGCTATGGATTTCATTATAAGGACCATTCATCCTAGCGACAAATCAAAAAAACGGCAGAAGGATATCCCTTGCGGTCCCTTCTACCGTATCATTCTCATGGAATTACTTGATCAATTTCTTATAAGCCTTAATGATCTGTGTGTGCATACCTTCGTGATACATACTGAACGAAAGAAACTCTCCCACCGTTTGGAATGTCAGCGGCCCAATGGTCAGCGGATGAGCGGAAGATTGATCAAGGCGATTCGCAAAAGTCTCCCGAATCCGGGCTGTTTGCCCACGCAGGAGTTCCAGCAGTTCAGACAGCGCAGGCGGCTGTGTTGTCCAATCGGCAGGCTTGGTTCCTGTTGCAAACCATTCCATGAATCCTTCTGGAAGATGGGGCTGTTCACCTGCCGTTGCAAAAGCGAATTGCTCATGCACCGTATAGATGTGTCCAAGATTCCAGCGGATGCTGTTCGTGAATCCTTCCGGAATAATATCCGCCTCCTGCTCCGTTACATGCTCTACGCTCTGAATGGTTGCACCTCTAGCAAAATCCAGTTGGTTAAAAATAGCTTCACTCATCAAAATCAATCCCCTTCCTAATCGTATGTTACTATCCTATCGTAGTATAGTCCTTATAGCAAGGAAGCTGTAAGCAAACACCCGCTAAGGCTAAAGAAATAGTAAAGCCTGGAGCTAAGAATGAAAGGTTCACTCAAAGTCCAGGCTTTATGTATTCAATAGTATTATGCTGCTCTTGCAATTATGTGGTTATTCTCAAGCACAACTCTTGCTTCCTCTGAAGCAGGGCGATAACCCTTCTCCAGCATTTCCTTAATGTAGATCTTGTTGTATACAAAGGAGAAAATAATTCCGCTAATCCAAGCCCCGATCCCCAGCGTAAATGGACCGACAACGGCAGAGATTATAAACATGATGAAAGCCCACTTCAGATCCCCGCGAAACAAGGCTGGAAAGAAGGCAAAGAACAAAGTTGTCCAGCTGAAGCCCACCTTAACTTGCTTGGTGACACCCGCATCATTCTTTAAATAAATCTTCATGATTCACACTCCAACGATTAGTGAAAAAAGAAGTCGTGCTCCAATCTTTGAAGTAGTTCTTATGTAGTAACACCATGATTAATCCGAATCTTTTTTCCTATGACTATATTACCATCAATTGTTATGGAAGTTAATCTATATTTTAGATATTGTCGAAAAATAATGTAGAATCTTACATTCCTTTCATTTAAAACATGGATTCTTCATTTGAATCGGCTCCGAGATCATGTCTATACTATAGTAAATCTGCACATAAAGGAGTCGATCAAGATGAACTACCGCCGTCTTGGTAACAGCGGACTCAAAGTCTCCCAGCTGGGGCTGGGCACGAATGCTTTTGGCAAAAGAGCCGATCAAGCCACATCCGCCCGCATCCTGGACCATGCACTGGATCATGGCATCAATTTCATTGATACGGCCAACATATACACAGGCTCGGAATCGGAGCGCATCATTGGAGAAGCGCTGGCCGCCAAACGTCATCAGGTCGTCTTGGCTACAAAAGCCGGGCTTGTACAGGGACAGGGCCCCAATGAGCGTGGTTCCTCCCGTTATCATCTGCAGCAGGAGCTGGAGAACAGCCTCAAACGACTAAAAACTGATTATGTAGACCTGTATCAAATCCATACATTTGATCCAGATACTCCACTAGAGGAAACCTTGCGCACGCTGGACGATATGGTATCGTCAGGCAAGGTCCGGTATATTGGTGCCTCCAACTATGCTGCTTGGGAAATTATGAAGGCGCTTGGGATCAGCGAGCTGAGAGGGTATGCCCACTATGTCTCCACACAGACGAGTTATTCCCTGGCTGATCGTACGCCGGAGCTTGAGCTTGTCCCTCTCTGTCTTGACCAAGGTGTTGGCGTCATCCCGTATTTCCCGCTGGCCGGCGGTATTCTCACCGGGAAATACAGTGAGGGAAACCGTACGCCTTCCGGCTCGCGTGCGGATACAGACCCGAACTTTAATCGCTTCCTGGAAGATCATAATCTGAGGCTTGGACAGCAAGTCAGTCAGTTGGCAGCAGAACACGGTCATTCTCCAAGTGCTCTATCCCTAGCCTGGCTGATGAATCGCCCTGCTGTCTCAACCGTTATTGTCGGCGCCACAAAGACCGAACAGCTGGATGATAACCTGAAGAGCTTAGACATTGTCCTTGATGAGACATTGGGTTCCCACCTGGATGAAATCAGCGGCGATTTTGTGCATGCGAAACCTTTCGCAACTTATCGACTGGGATAATCAGTGTCGCTACTGAACATAAGGCGTGAGACCATCTCGTTCACTGCAGCCTCCGCCCAGCAGTATGACATATCCCCTTGACCATGACTTGGAGGTCGTTTAAAGAGGCATACGAAATATGCGGTAAAAGTACAGAGAGCCTCCTTCTCCAAAAAACACGCAAAAAAGATGGCCTCCGAGCAAAGTCGGAGGCCATCTTCATGCTATTCGTTAATGAAACATGTCCGCAATCCTTGTTGCTAGAGCCCGGCTGTTCACAGCCGATCATGTTTCATTATTTATTGTTTTGATTACCACGAGATTCTCCGCCTTTACGGCCAATCTCTTCGTAGAAT
This sequence comes from Paenibacillus solani, assembly GCF_001277345.1. GTDB lineage: Bacteria > Bacillota > Bacilli > Paenibacillales > Paenibacillaceae > Paenibacillus_AQ > Paenibacillus_AQ solani. The sequence goes on along the minus strand of NZ_LIUT01000001.1, from coordinate 307,623 downwards.
TCCTTATCATGAGACTTCGATGTTGACTCGCCGCCCTTGCGGCCGATTTCTTGGTAAAACTCCTTGTCGTGATTCTTGGCTGTCGTTTCGCCGCCTTTACGTCCTGCTTCTTCTCTGCTCATTTTGTGATCGTTGTTGTTAGCCATTGTTCATCACTCCTAAGTTGTTTTTTTTATTTATAGATTGCTATGCCTTGTATTTAACCGATCTGAGCAGATCTAAACATGACCTTTTTGGGCCTTCATTCTCTACATAAAACTCTGTACCAGGCCTGTAATAAACGCCAACACTACTCGTTTTTAATATACACCGGAAAGGATAAAAGCCGCGCCCCGCGCAGCTTCATCACCCTGTTTACGCTAGATTTGTATACGCTTCCGCAGCCGCTTGCAGATAATAGGCCAGCCCCGTCTGCTGCTCCTCCAGCATCCGAAGATGAAAATCATCATTTAGAAAAAACTTCGTTTGACCCGCAAAATCCGCCGCTGTAAAGGTGTGGCCCTGCTCATTCATAAACTGTAGATGCTCGCGGATTGTATCCCGAATACGCTCATCATCATGCCTGATTCCCGTCTTCAAAGCATTAGCCATACCCGCCATGAAAGCTGCCGCTTCCAGTGCCTGTTCGTTCATGCTTGGAACATCGACAGACTCATTCTCCAGCATATCCACATCATACTGCTCCTTCAGATGGTGATTATGCTCCGTTAAGGCTTCCTTCCACTCTTCTTCACTATCAAAACCTCTGAACATTTCTTTAGGTTCCATGCTAATGCCCTCCTCCGTACTAGTTAAGGATTGTCTTAAGGTTTGCAGAATCGTGCCCAGTCGATCTACTCGATCCATCAGCAGCTTCTCCTGTTTAAGCAGCATCTTCGACCGCTCAGGGGTTTCCTCCATCAGCATCTTGATTTGCTCCAACTGAAAATCGAGTTCCCTGTAAAACAGAATGTGCTGCAATCTCTTCAGCTCATTCGAACCGTACAAGCGATACCCCGCTTCGCTGATCTCGGCAGGCAGAAGCAAACCGATTTTATGATAATGATGCAGCGTCTTGATGGTCACCCCGGACAGCTCCGAAACCTCTTTCACCGTGTACAGCATATCGTTATTCCCTCCTTCGAATTCCAGTCTAGAGCCTCCTCTTGGAGGAGAGTCAACCCTGTTCATTTAACTGAATGATATGAAATGTTTTGAATCACTTTTTCGAGAAAATATGATTTTTATTCATTATTTTGCTAGAATAACCCAATATGCGATCTGAAGAAGAGAAAGGATGTTATCAGGAAAGATGAAAAAGAAATGGTTTAAATACACCATGCTCTTATTATCCCTTGGAGTTTTGGGTATTGTTTCGTACTACACTTACGCTATCATACAATTCTCAAACCAAATTTCGACCGCTTCGCATCCTGTGCAACCCAAGGAAACAACGGACGACGCGCAGGAGGAAGTCATTGTAGTTCCAAAGTGGGAGGGTAAGGAGCGTGTGAATATTCTCCTGATCGGGGGAGATTCCAGGGGAGACGATGCTGGCAGATCAGACACAATGCTGGTCGCGTCCATTGATCCTGTCACGAAAAAAGCTCATTTGTTCTCGATTCTGCGGGATACCTTTGTGGACATCCCCGGCCATGGCAAAGGACGGCTAAATTCGGCTTTTGCTTACGGAGGGATCGAGCTGACCAGACAGACTATCGGCGACTTGCTGGATTTGCCGATTCATAAATATATATATACTGATTTTGTCGGTTTCATCGCGCTTGTCGATTCTATCGGCGGAGTCGACATTGAGGTAGAGAAGGACATGTATTACACAAGCAAAGCTGATAAACATATGTACGACATCGATCTGAAGCAGGGACTTCAGCATCTGGACGGGGACATGGCACTCCAGTATGTCCGCTTTCGGCATGATGCGAAATCCGACTTTGCCCGTACGGAACGTCAGCGGATTCTCATGACAGAGGTTGCCAAGAAGATGCAAACCACAGGCTCTTTAATCAAGCTGCCCGTCATCCTGGAATCCATTTCGCCTTACATTGAAACTGATCTAAGCCCCAAAGAAATGCTGAAGCTGGCGGCGCTAGGATTCGATGTCAATTTGGATAAAATTGATCAACAGCAGCTTCCCCCGTTCTCCCTGCTGACGAATGAGACCGTTGGGCGAGCGCAGGTGCTCGGTGTAGACAAATCGAAACTGCAGCAGTACGTGAAACAGTTACTGGAGACGGAGAACGCTCCGTAATTCAGATAACAACTGCAAGAGGGCGCAAGCCCTCTTTTTACATAGGCATGCCTTATACTGTCCTTGGTCGCTCATGCAATAAATCCGAGGGGGCGCTGCCCGTGATTCGCTTGTAGACCCTGTAGAAATACGAGATATCCTGATAACCGAGAAACGTCGCGATCTCTTGTATCGTCAGCTGCGATTCCGTTAACAAATAGGCTGCTCGTTTCATTCTCTGGGCGTGTACGTATTGGCTGATGGTCTGCCCCGTTACACTTTTGAATAGTGCTGCTGCATAATTGGGTGTGATGCCAACAGCATCGCCCAGCTCCTCTTTTGTTATTTTCTCCCGGTAATGCCGATCGATATAGGACTTCATTCTCTCCACATGCAAATGCTTATCCGGTGCTATCCTGCCTCTGTCCAGCTCACGACTGATATATATCAAAACCTCCGTCAGCAATGCTTCAATCATCTTCACATAATAAGACGGTCGTTCTTGCCACTGCTGCTGCATGATCTTCAGCCGTTCCTGAATCAACTCATAACAGCCGGGTTTATGCTTCACCACTTCCTCTCTGTCTATCACGGATAAACCCGCCTCTGCCTCTTCGCTCCACTCGATAACAACTTGCGTGTGCGTTAAGGTGGGAATGCTTTTTCCATAATAGGAAACCCCGGCTGGTATCAGCAGTAATTCCCCCTTCTCCATAATTTGTTTATCTCCATTCACCCAATATACACATTTGCCGTACGTCACCAGACTTAAGCGCCATGCTTTCTTCTCAGCGCCTGCGGTTTCATACCAATCAACGCCACTGATTTGTTGTACCCCTGTTAGCGTGGCCATAAAATCACCTCATAAACGTACTATAATCCATCTATTGTACTATAGTTCATACCATGAATCGACAAGACAGGCTACAATGTGATCATTAGGATAGTCTGAATGAACCAGAATGCTGCACAATACGAATGAGTGTGAATCCGAGGAGGTACGACGATGCTTAAAACAAAAATCATCTGTACAATGGGGCCAGCGTGTGATTCTATCGAGCTGTTGAAGAACATGATTCTGGAAGGAATGACGGTTGCCCGCTTGAATATGGCACACGGCGAGCTGGAGGATCATGTTACCCGTATCCGGAATATTCGCCAGGCTGCGTCCGAATTGAACACCTATGTGCCCATCATGATGGACATTAAAGGGCCCGAGGTACGGATCGGCAAGCTAAAAGAGGACTCCTGCCTTCTGCTGCCGGATCAGGAGCTGATCTTGACTACAGAGGAGATCTTAGGCGATGCACAGCGCATATCGGTCAATTATGCCGAGCTCAACCAAGTCGTGAAGCCGGGAGACCGCATTTTAATCGACGATGGCCTCGTAGACCTGAATGTTCTCCGTATCGACGGAAACGATATATATTGCAAAATTATAAGCGGCGGCGTGCTCAAACCACGCAAGGGCGTCAACCTGCCGGGAATTAAAACGACGCTGCCTGGGGTCACCGAGCGCGACCTGATGCATATTGGCTTCGGTCTGGAGAATGACGTTGAGATGATTGCCGCTTCTTTTGTGCGTCATGGCGATCATATTCGCGAGATTCGGAGCATCTTGAAGGAACGCGGTGCTGAGCATGTACAAATCATCTCTAAGATAGAGAATGAAGAAGGCATGCACAACATCGATGACATCATTGAAGCATCCGATGGCATCATGGTTGCCCGGGGAGACCTCGGTGTTGAAGTGCCAATCGAGGAAGTACCGATGATGCAAAAAGAAATGATCGATAAGTGTAATCTGGCTGGTAAACCGGTTATCGTTGCAACACATATGCTTGAATCGATGCAGGTTAACCCCCGCCCAACCCGCTCTGAGGTGAGTGACGTAGCGAATGCTGTTATCCAGGGCGCAGACGTGGTTATGCTGTCCGGCGAATCGGCTGCTGGTAAGTATCCGGTGGAATCCGTTCGTACGATGGCCGCAGTTGCCCGCCGTGCTGAGACGATGATCGATTACAAGGATCAGTTCAATATCAAATCCAAACAGCAAGTAGCGGATATTACCGAAGTCATCAGCCAAGGGGCCGTAAGCTCCTCCCTCGTACTAAACGCCAAAGCCATCATTACGTCAACGGAGAGCGGTTTTACCGCACGAATGATTTCGAAATACAGACCGGAGGCTCCGATCATCGCGGTCACGCAGCATCCGGAAGTGCTGGCTAAAATCTGTTTACTGTCCGGAGTTATACCGGTTAAGGGTGATAAAGTCACAACGACGGATGAAATGTTCGAGTCCGCGACCCGTAATGCCATCAAAACAGGTTACATCGAGAAAGGCGACATGATTGTATTGTCCGCTGGTGTGCCGATCGGTCAGTCTGGTAACACCAATCTGATTAAGGTTATGCAAGTGTAATTGGTAGATATACGTTTTTGAAAAATGACCTCCGCACATAGTTCTTGTTCCATTCCGTCTCTCTGGGCATATAACTAACTCAGAGGAGCTCAGTCGCATGTTTGACAGGAGCTGACCCGCCGGATGAACCGAACATGTATCGGAGGTCATGTTTATATGGATATACCTTATCATTTCCTGGAGGGCCAAGCGCGGCAAGCCGCTCTCCTTCCGTTCAAACATAACGTCAGAACGCCCGCAAGCCCATACCAAATGTTGTTCCATTGGAACCGTCTGGATTGGAACTTCCCGCATCCTGCCATGAAGCAGCGGTTCGAGGAGCGTGAGGCCTGGAAGCACTGCATGCCCGCAGGCGTCAAAGTGGATCGGCAGGGCCGCTTCTATGTGTCAGTTCCGCGCTGGACTGAGGGTGTTCCGGCTACAATGAATACCATCGTCATAGTGAATGGTAAACCAGTACTGGATGCTTTTCCAAACTGGGAGTGGAACAGGCCGGGGGATGTGCGAGCACTCCAATCCGTCCTCGGTTATGAGATTGATGAACATAACCGGATGTGGATTCTGGATCAAGGAAAAATCGCTTATAACCCATCTCCCGAAGAGTCGCAAAAGCTAATCATTTGGGATTTGGACACCAACCGCCTGATCGATTCCATTATCATACCGGACGATATCGCCCCGCCCCGAACGTCGTTTCTAAACGACATCGTGGTGGATAACCGAAACGGCTATGCCTATATCACCGATTCAGGTTCAGGCTGGCCGGACCATACGCTGTATGGCGGAATCATTGTGTACCATATGCGCACAAGAACATTCCGGCGTGTCCTGGACAGCCATTACAGTACGCAGGACGTGCCCCGCTTCCGGTTTGAGATTGACATCGAACCGGTTTACCGCGACAAACCGATTCGTGTCGGAGCAGATGGTATTGCTCTCTCCCCAGATCGCGAAACGCTTTTCTACTGCCAGGTTACGGGACGCAATCTGTACGCCATCCATACGAGGCTGCTGCGGAATTTCAATATCCCCGATTCTGTCATCCGGGATTCCGTGCAGGTCCTGGGCAGCAAAGGAACAACAACTGATGGCATGCATGCCGACAATAAAGGCCATGTATTCTATACCATGCTCGAAGGCAAGGGCATCGGCTGCTACGATCCCTGCACACGCACATTCAACAAACTGCTGTCCGACGATCGGATGCTATGGGTAGACGGGGTGGCTTTTGATCAACGCGGCTCTATTATCTTCAACAACAATCGCCTGCACCGCATGTTCGAGGAGCCGCAAAATATCGATTGGGACGATCCTTACAATCTGATCATATGGCGAGCCTATATCGGACCGGATGTGAAGTCGTATTTATATGGATAATGGTGATATTAACAAAAGGGTTAAGCAGAAGGGGCGCATATGCCCACTGCCTAACCCTTTTTTAGTTTGATAGTCGCTAAGTCTCAATCTCTCCCGCTACCGCTTTCCTTCTCCAATGCCGCCCGAAGCACCTGCTCAACCTTGGTCAGATGGGCAGCGATTCCGGCGCCTGCTAATTCTTTATCCTGCTGCTCAATGGCTGCAAATATCGCTTGGTGCTCCTTTAATAACCGGGAAGCAGTGGATTGTTCCTTATAGAACCATAACTCCCGGCTTTTCTGTATGGATGCATTTAAACGGTCGGACAGTGACTCCATCATCTGAATGAGGAGCGAGTTGCCCGATGCAGCCGCTATAGCCATATGAAAAGCGACATCTGCACGTTCGCCTTCCGCGGTATCGTTTACATTCAGCCCATGCTCCATGAGCGAGAGGGCATCTCGCATACGTTCCAGATCCTGCTCCGTTCGGCGTTCAGCCGCCAGGGATGCTGCACCCGATTCCAACACCTTGCGGACTTCAAGCAGTTCAACCAGAGATTCTGCTCCCTGAAACAGCAAGTCTGCTCCGCTTCGGGGCTCACTTGGAAGCACGGACTTCACGTAGGTACCGCCTCCTTGGCGTACATCAACCCATCCCATGGCCTTAAGGGCACTTACCGCCTCGCGGATCGTGGATCTTCCTACGCCGTATGCAGCAGCTAATTCGACAACGGAAGGCAGTTTCTGGCCTGGCTCCAGATGTCCTTCCCGGATTTGCTGAAGAAGATGCTCCCCCACGATTTCGTGCCCTTTCTGGTGCTCCACTTTGATCGTTCGCATGGTCCACTTGCCTCCTGCTTCTATTTTTGTACTATTCATTACTATAATCATGTCATATAATAAAACAAAAGTCATCAGATGACCTGATCAATTAGGAGGGATTTCGAATATGTTAGAACCGGCTCTCATCGCACAGCTTCGTGACATCGTAGGGGATACCCACTTTCGGGATGATCCAGAAGCACTTATCGCCCATTCCTATGACGGAACCCCTATGCTGCAAGCTAAGCCGGATGCTGTAGTCTACCCGGCTAACACCGAGCAGGTTTCCGCGATTATGAAGGCGTTATCCACGTACAAAGTGCCGCTGATATCCAGAGGGTCCGGCTCCAATTTATGCGGCGGTACCGTTCCGGTTGAAGGCGGGGTCGTCATGGTGATGCACCGGATGAATCAGATACTGGAGCTGGATATGGAAAATTTGACGGCTAGAGTCCAACCCGGTCTGATCACCGCTGATTTTATAAATCACATTGAGGCCTTGGGCCTCTTCTATCCCCCAGATCCGAGCAGCATGCGCATCTCCACAATCGGCGGCAATATCGCCGAATGCTCGGGCGGGCTGCGAGGTCTGAAATACGGCACAACCAAGGACTATGTACTCGGCCTGGAAGCCGTGCTGGCCAGCGGCGAGATCATTCGCACCGGCGGCAAGCTGATGAAAGACGTGGCCGGATATGATCTAACCAAGCTGCTGGTTGGGTCCGAAGGCACGCTGGCGGTCATCACCGAGGCAACCTTGAAGCTGATTCCCCCGCCGCAGAGCAAAATGACGATGCTCGCCATGTTTCGAGATCTATATGGAGCTGCACGTACCGTATCTGCAATCATCGAAGCGAAGATCATTCCGGCGACGCTTGAATTCATGGATAATCCGACGATTCGTGTCGTCGATGATTTTGCCAAACTCGGGCTTCCTCTGGACATGGAGGCCATCCTGCTGATCGAGCAGGACGGCGATCCGGAAACCGTGGAAAGGGATATCGAGTTAATTCGGCAAATCTGCATGCGCGAACAAGCAGATAGCGTACAAGTAGCAGCTACTCGCGAAGAAGCGGAGCGGCTGCTGACGGCAAGAAGAAGCGCCTTTACTGCGCTGGCCCGGCTTCGACCGACAACCATACTAGAAGATGCCACCGTTCCCCGCTCCAAAATTGCCGATATGGTGCTTCGCATCAACGAAATTGCGACCAAATACAATGTTACGATTGCTACCTTCGGCCATGCCGGAGACGGCAATCTGCATCCTACAGCAACAACCGATGCACGGGACCCGGAAGAAATCCACAGGGTGGAGCAAGCCTTCGAAGACATTTTTGCGGCAGCCCTGGAACTGGGCGGTACCATCACCGGCGAGCACGGGGTGGGCATCGTAAAGGCACCGTACCTTGAGTGGAAAGTCGGAGCCTCCGGCATTTCTCTCATGAAAGGAATCAAGGATGTATTCGATCCAGACCATATATTAAATCCGGGCAAGGTGTTTGCGAAGGAAACGCGGAAAAGGGTGGTGTTACAGCATGGCTAGCAAGGTGAATACAGGTAAGAAACCCCAGATCAATCACACAAATCCCTTGGCACACGCCTTACTGGAGAAGCTCGATTATGATCAACTAACCAACTGCATGCGCTGTGGCTTTTGCCTCCCGGCCTGCCCTACGTTCAGGGAAACCGGCGTAGAGCCGGAGTCTCCTCGCGGACGCATCGCCTTGATGAAGGCTGTGGCCGACGGGCTCATGGAGCCGGATGACATGTTCCGCGACCAGATGAATCATTGCCTCGGCTGCAGAGCCTGCGAGCCGGTATGTCCGGCAGATGTCAAATACGGTCAGTTGATCGAGCAGGCGAGAGACGCGCTTGAGGATCATCCGGTGCATTCGCTCCCTGTGAAGGGGATGCGCAAGCTCTTCTTCAAGGGTGTCTTCCCTCATCGCAGCCGTCTGAAGTCACTGGGCAGAACGATGAAATTTTATCAACAATCAGGGCTGCGGCGGGTGGCTAGAGGATCAGGGATGATGAAGCTTTTCCCCAAGCATCTGCAGGATATGGAGCGGATTTTACCCGATGCTACCGCTCAAGGCGTAATCGAACAGCTGGGAACCGTCTACCCTGCGAAGGGGACTCCGATTGCGCGTGTCGCTCTATTCAGGGGCTGCATCATGGATGTCATGTTCGCTGGCACGAACGTCAATACCGTCAAGCTGCTGGCTGAAGCGGGCTTCGAGGTTGTCATTCCTCCAGAGCAGGTCTGCTGCGGTGCTCTGCATGCCCATAGCGGGGAACTGGATCTCGCCAGAGATCTTGCGAGAATTAATGTGAGGGTATTCAAGGAGATGAACGTGGATTATATCGTATCCAATGCAGGCGGCTGCGGCGCCCTCTTGGTGGAATATGACCACCTGCTTCATGAGGATGAAGCTTGGAAGGAACAGTCCGCCTGGTTTGCAAGCCGTGTCGTGGATATCAGCAAGCTGCTGGTGGAACACGGCAGAATACCTGCCTTCAGAGATGGCGCGTCTTCATCATCCGAACCTGTTGTTGTGACCTACCAGGATTCATGCCATCTACGAAATGTCATGCGCAGCGGGACAGAACCCAGACAGCTCATAAGCCAGGTAGCCAATGTTACCTTCCAGGAGATGAAGGAAGCGGACCGCTGCTGCGGCTCGGCAGGTATATACAATGTGACCCAGCCGGAGATGGCCAGTCAGATTCTGGAACACAAGATGGAAAACGTGAACGCAACTGGAGCCAGGTACCTTCTGACCAGCAATCCGGGATGCCTGATGCAGATGAAGCTGGGCGTAGAAAAGCACGGCTGCGGCGAAGCCATGGAAGTGCAGCATTTGGTTGATTTTCTGTATGAACGATTGAATCATTCATGAGGTTGATTGGGTTAGGTTGTATAATAGTAGAAAGAACTTATCTACCGTTGTAAAAAAGAACCGGTCTCCCTGTACAGGGGGTCGGTTCTTTGCAGTTAAGCAGCTCAAACAACCTCCACTAAAACATTCTCAATGTATACCATATTTTGGATCAAAAATATAACAATAGCAACATTTTGGTGAAATATCACATTTATCAAAAATGCCATTCATAGAGCGGCAGTGTTGTATGCTTCATTTGAAGCCAAGACTAGCCTATCTGCCTACCTTTACAGGGAGATTAATTTAATAGATAATAGGTAAACGGTCATGTTACCTTATATCAATTAGGGTTGACACACTTTAGTGGAGGGAACATATTCGTGGCAAAGCTTACGTTCAAGACATCTTTTAGGTCCAAGGTCCGAATGTTCGGAAACCAATTCAAGTCGAAATTACTCCTCAAATATACTTTTTCCTACATCCTAATATTCCTCATTCCTTTAACCGTCGTCACAATGTTCATTTATGAAAACGCAGTCACGAGCCTGCGATCTGAAATCGAACAGTCCAATGTCAATCAGCTTAATCAAGTAAAAATGACAATTGATGACCGCATGAGCGAACTACAGGAAATCGCAAATAAAATAGCCTACGACCAACATCTCACGCCTTATATGGTTCGTAATCCGTACTATAGTCTTGAGGCGATCAATACTTTGGCCAGTTACAAGGCAAACAGCAGCATAATTGAGGATTTATTTTTATATTATCACGATGATAATATCATTTATTCTTACCGTGGATTAAGTGATCTGGACGTCGTATTCGGCGACATGTATCACTACGAGAATTGGAACAAAGAAGCTATATTCCGTGATCTGAATGAATCTACTCAGCCGATCATGCGCCCAGCTGAAAATGTAACCGTTAACTCTCGGAAGGAACCTCTGCTTACGTTTCTCGTTCCTATTAAACCTAATGACCCTTTTCCAACCGGGACTGTGGTGTATTTGATGAGTGAAGCCAAGCTGATGGGTGTCATGGACTCGATTCTTAGTGATTTCTCAGGCAGCAGCTACATTTTCAATCAAGATGGCGAGGTCCTTACCTCCAACAATCGTGGAGTAAGCTCGAACAAAGAAGTGCTTAGCACCTTATCCTCGCTCGAGCCGGGTATACATAGCATGGATCTGGATGGAGAGCAGCACTCTGTTGTTTCCGTCAAATCAACCTGGAATAACTGGACCTATGTAATCACGATGCCTAGCTATCAATTTTTCAGTAGAGTAGCCCATATCCAGACCCTTATTTTTATGGTGTTTTGTATTGCGGTATTAACAGGCATTGTCGCAGCTATGTTCTTAGCCAAACGACAATATCACCCGATCAGGGACTTAATTGAATTTACCAAGTTGAAAAGCACAGACATCGATACTTCCAAAACGCGTAACGAGTGGGATTGGATCAAACAGACCATTCATAATTACAGCACGACAATTGATACTCAGGAGCCTTTTGTCCGAAACCAATGTCTCTTACTCTTGTTCAGGCATGGTAAGCCTGATGACCCGGAAATTGAGCACATGATCGCGAATGCTGGACTTGAGTACCCTCATGGGCCAGGACAATACTTCTCCGTTAAATTAGCTTGGGATGAACCGCTGGAGGGTGACGAGTCCAGGAAAGTTCGCCATCACATGCAAGAGTTGCTTGGTGAGCTTGAACTCCCGGAGTTAAATACGTATGTCTACGGAGTGGAGTTCTCATCTACCGACCAGTTCGCGCTTATGGTCTCGATGCCGGCAGTGGATGACGCTTATATTCAGACGCAAATGGAGCAGATCATTGATACCATTCAAATGATGGTTACTGACAATTTTCAGATCATTCCATACATCGGCGTAGGAACCGTGTATCGTGATCTTGCCGGAATCAACCAGTCCTTCATAGAGGCAGCAACCGCAATGGAAAACCGTATGGTGGGATCCAGCGGTCGTGTCACCTACTTTGAGCATTTATCCGAGATCACCTTGTCAACGGCAGAAACATTCTGGATTCCAAAGAAATCCATCCTGAAGCTGGAACAGAGCCTAAAGCAAGGCAATGAATCCGTAGCGGATCAAATGATCTCGAGTATCATAGATACGATTAAAGATGAATCGCTACCGATATCCTTGCTTCGGTGTATAAGCTTTGATCTTCTGAACTCCCTGATCCGTACAGCGGCCGAGCTTGGAGTAAACGAAGTGTTTACGAACATCACAAGCTACTCCAACTTTGAAACCCTTGGAGAACTGGAGAGCAAATTGACCTCCATGACAGCACTTATCTGTCAGCAGGTGCAGCTTAACACGGAGACCGAACAGCCTTCATTAATAGATAACATTGTGGCCTATGTGGATCTCAAATATGCTGACTATACACTCAGCCTGGAGCATGTCGCCCTTAAATATTCCGTCTCTCTTTCGTATCTTAGCCGCAGCTTCAAAGAGAAAATGGGCTGTAATTTCTCTCAATACATTTGGCATAGACGAATGGAGGAAGTAATTCGGCTGCTTGTTAATACCGATGCTCCTCTTAAAGAAATCATTGAAAGTGTGGGGTATTTGGATGCCCCGAACTTTATCCGGAAGTTCAAGAAAGAAACAGGTTATACGCCTGGGCAATATCGCAAGCTGAAAGCCGCTGAGATCTCAGCTTCGCAAGAGAACGAATAAAAGCTTGAATCCTCGTCGCCTCGTGCGCGGGGATTCAAGCTTTTTTGGTTGCTTCGCTTTTATTATACTTGCGGTTCGTTCAGTATATATTCTACCAGCTCATCCAACGGAACGGTTGCAAGAGCAATCGCCGTATCCGTAACCCCGTAGTAGATGTATAGTAATCCATCCTTCACAACATTTCCTGTAGGGAATACGACATTCGGAATTTGATAACCGAATTTCTCATAATAGGTTTCTGGTTCCATGATGAAGTTTCTCGTCCTTGCGATAATCTTCTCTGGGTTCTCCAGATCTAATAACATGGCTCCAACCCGGTATACAATATCCTCGTCTACCCCATGGTATAACACCAGCCAACCCTTATCCGTTCTGATCGGCGGCGTTGATCCCCCAATCTTTCTCGATTCCCATGATAGATTCTCGGCCTTAGCCAATAGCTTCGGCTCCTCCCAATGGATCAAATCCTCTGAGTAAGTAATCCACATGGCAGCCTTCTCCGTACCATAGGCTTCCCCTATGTACTCCTCCGGACGACGCAGCAGCACAAATTTACCATTGATCTTCTCAGGGAACAAAATATTGTCCCGGTCATTGATATCAAGTGGAGTTGTATCGGCTACAAACTCCCAATCAATCAGGTTCGTGGATTTAAGGATAGAAGAACGAGTTAACCAATGACCCTCTTCTTCCCCCCACCCGTCTGGATACGTAGGGATCGAACGTTCCGGCACACCTGCTCCTGTAGGGTAATAGCTCATCGCACAAGGGCGCAATGCGTAGTTCATATAAAAGATGTCGTCTATTTTCACAATCCGCGGGTCCTGCACACTCCCGTATGGAAAGCCCAGCATATCCGGAGTCACAATGGGCTCATCCTTGACATGGGTAAAGTTGACCCCATCTTCACTCTCCAGCAAGCCCAGAAAATTCTTACATGGAGTAAGCGAGCCAGCGGTTCTTTCGATCATGTAAAATTTATCGTTATCTATAATGACAGCTGGATTAAATACCGTTACTTTACGCCACTCATAGCCTCCAGGGACTACGATCGGGTTATTGGGATGCCTTGTAATTTTCATGATGTGCCTCCTGATATTTTTTTCAAGAATACGCTAAGAACAAACTCAAATCTCAAAATCGTTAGCCCTTCACGGACCCAATCATAACGCCTTGTACAAAATAACGCTGCAAGAATGGGTACACGGCGATGATGGGCAGTGTCGAAACGATAATAACGGCATATTTGACTAGCGATGCAATTTCAGCCTTATCATTCATAGCTTTAGCAATATCTCCACTCACACCCGAGCCTGTTGTCTCTGTTGTCATTTCTTGAAGAACCAAGATTTGTCTCAGAACCATTTGCAGAGGATATTTCACTTCATCATTGAGATAAATTAAAGCCGGGAAATAACTGTTCCAGTGACTCACTCCATAGAATAAAGCCATAACGGCTATGATAGGCGAGGATAATGGTAACACAATACGCAGGAACAGCTTAATATTCGTACACCCGTCGATATAAGCAGCCTCTTGGAGCTCTTTTGGAATACTGGATTGAAAGAACGTTCTAGCGACGATAATGTTATACACGGATGCGGCCACAGGCAGGATGAGGGCTCCCATCGTGTTAATCAGCCCTAAATCTTTGACCACTAAATAAGTCGGAATGAGTCCGCCGTTAAAGAACATCGTCACCAGGAACATCCCCATAAAGAACTTACGTCCAACAAAATCCGATCGGCTAAGGGCATAAGCCGCCGGCAAGGTAATCACTAAGTTGAGCATCGTACCCAAAAAAGTATAGAGGATCGTATTCCCATAACCCGTCCAAATTTTTGGATTCTCAAATACCAGCTTATAACCATTCAATGTGAATCCCTTGGGGAACAACCACATTTTACCGGAGCTCACATAGGCGGGATCACTTATAGATGCACTAATAATATAGACGATCGGATAAAGAACGATAACAAAGGCTATTATCAAATAAATATAGTTTGCGATAAGAAATAGCTTATCCGTCTTGGATTCTTTAATTGCCTTCACAACCATATCGCGGTCCTCCTTCCTTTCCTCTTACCATAAACTTGTATCACTTGTGCGTTTGGCAATTCTATTCACCGTAATGAGCATAAGGGCATTAATAACCGAGTTGAACAAGCCAACAGCTGTGGAGAAGCTGTATTGTGCACTCACTAGACCCGTACGGTATACAAATGTTGAAATCACATCTGCCGAATCCATATTCAGTGGATTTTGCAACAAGAGAACCTTCTCGTAGCCTACTCCCAGAATATTGCCTACATTCAGTATCAATAGAATCGTAATGGTCGGGATGATCGTGGGCAGATTGATATACAGGACACGTTTAAATCGGCTCGCTCCGTCCATAATAGCTGCTTCATGCAGCTGAGGGTCCACACCTGATAGCGCTGCGAGATAAATAATCGTTCCCCATCCCGTACTTTGCCATACACCGGATAATACATACACGGTCTTGAACCAACGAGGATCCGTCAAAAAGGCTGGAGCCTCCATGCCCACGAGTTCAATCATTTTGACAATCATCCCTGTAGAAGGCGATAAGAATGTGATAATCATTCCTGACATAACAACGATGGAAATAAAATGTGGGGCATAGGTAATCGTTTGTACTGTCTTTTTGAAGGCACCGTTCCTCACTTCATTAAAAGCAAGTGCCAATAGAATAGGAAGCGGGAAGCCTATAGCAAGTTCGTAAAAACTGAGACTTAGCGTATTCCATAGTAAATCCCAGAAATAATAGGAATTAAAAAAACGCTCGAAATGTTCAAATCCTACCCATTCACTTCCCATGATCCCTTTCGTCGGAATGAAATTTTTGAACGCAATTTGAATTCCGTACATCGGCCCGTAATGAAATATAAGGAAGTATAAAAATGCCGGAGCAATAAATAGATACAACTCCCAATTTTTTGTGATTCTACCGGTCAGCGAATCGCCACGCAGTTTTCTTCTGTTCATCACAGTGGCTTTTCCATGGTCCTTCATATTCCTATATCCTCTCCTTTCTCTGTGTGCCTATCTTTCTAGCTGCTAACGCTTACAATCAAAATTGTAGTGAATAGGGCCTGCCACCGTAAATATGTAGAATCTGCATTGTCAGTCGGAAAGGCATCAACACCTTGTTATAAAAGGGCTTACATTATTTTGAGATGTAAATTCAGGCTGATGTCCTGAATGGTTGATGTGTAGTTTTTATCCCCCTGTTCCGGCGTGCAAATGATACATATTGAGATTTATATCAAGATGTGTGAACCTTCATACGAATGTCTTTGATCATAGGAGGTTTTTTATATGACCCGTACAACGGCTCACCTGATCTCCCATACGCATTGGGATCGGGAATGGTACATGCCCTACGAGCATCATCACTATCTGTTGGTAGAATTAATGAATAACCTGCTTGAAACCCTGGAACAAGATGACCGCTACCGGTACTTCCACCTGGATGGACAAACGATTATTATTGAAGACTATTTGCAAGTGCATCCTGAAAAAAGAGAGCAGCTTGAAAAGTACATTACCGAAGGACGCATTATCATCGGCCCTTGGTATGTACTTCAAGACGAATTTCTGACCAGTTCCGAAGCCAATGTCCGCAACCTGCTTATTGGACATCAGGACGCAGCTAAATATGGCGTGATCTCTAAACTGGGATATTTCCCGGATTCCTTCGGTAACATGGGTCAGGCACCTCAGCTGCTGCAGCAGGCTGATATTGATACCGCTGTGTTTGGACGCGGGGTAAAACCTACTGGGTTTGACAATGTGGTCATCGATCCGATCAGCTCCAGTTATGAGTCTCCTTATTCCGAGATGTTCTGGACTTCCCCCGATGGGTCAAAAGTGGTCGGGGTGCTGTTCGCTAACTGGTACAGTAACGGAAACGAGGTCCCTGTAGACCCCGAAGAGGCTAAAATCTTCTGGGACAAACGTCTGGCCGATGCCGGGAAATACGCCTCAACTTCAGAATTGCTGTTTATGAATGGCTGCGACCATCAACCTGTTCAACAAGATCTGGGGGATGCCATAGACACAGCTAAAGCATTGTTTCCTGAGGTTGATTTCGTTCATTCAAGCTTCGAAAACTATATGGAAGCCTTGAAGCAGCAGCTTCCCGCCGATTTGGTGACTGTAGAAGGCGAGCTGCGAAGCCAGCATACGGACGGCTGGGGGACATTGGTCAATACGGCTTCCGCACGCATATACCTGAAGCAGCTCAATCAGGTTGGTCAAACCTTGCTAGAAAAGGGAGCGGAGCCGATTGCTGCTCTTGCTCATCTTGTCAGTGGCAAGGCCTATCCGCATCAATTGCTAACCTATGCTTGGAAGACGCTGATGCAGAACCACCCTCATGACAGCATTTGCGGCTGCAGTGTAGATGAAGTCCACCGTGAAATGGTTGATCGTTTCGATAAGAGCAGACATATCACGGAAGCGATTATTGAGGAGAGCCTGCAGGCCGTTGCAGGACAAATCGACACTTCCGATGTGGAAGCCTGGGGAAAAGATAGCCTTCCTGTGACCATCTTCAACATGACCGGGTGGGATCGCAGTGGTACGGTGAGCGTAGAACTCATCGCCGCCAAATCCTACTTCAAGGAAGGTCCTAATCCTACGGCGATTGCTGAGCGTCTTGCAGAGCTCCCCATTCATTTGGAAGAAGGTTCTCTATTAGATGACAATGGCCGCATCATTGCTGCTAAGGCCGAGGATTTAGGTGTACAGTTCGGATATGAGCTTCCTAAAGATCAGTTCCGCAGACCTTATATGGCCCGTAAAATACGCCTGACCTTTGAAGCAGGACAAGTTCCGGCACTTGGTTTCAAAACTTTCGCCTGGGATCCGTCACCATCCAAGGCCGCAGAAGCTCCTCAAAGCTCCCTTGTTGCTCTGGACCAGGGCATGGCCAATGAGTTTATATCCGTACACATTCATGAGGACGGTTCCTATGATGTAACGGACAAACGCAGCCAGCAAACCTTTGAGGGACTAGGTCGGTATGAGGATTGCGGAGATATCGGTAATGAATATGTATTCAGGCAGCCGGATGGCGATATAGCGATCACCACCAAGGGTGTTCCTGCACGAATTACGCTTATCGAAAATGAGCCCTACCGAATTAGTTATGAAATTGTACATGAGTGGGAAATACCTGCTGCAGCCGATGCGTTATTCGAAGAGGAAAAGCGCAAAATGGTACCCTTCCGTAAACGTCAAGCCGCTCGTTCGAAAGAAACACTGCCGTTTAGAATTGTCACCATACTTAGCCTAGAGCAGTCCGGTAAAGGGGTTCAGGTATCTGCCTCATTTAACAATCAGGCCAAAGACCACAGGCTGCGTGTCCTATTTCCTACAGGATTGGAAGCAAAGACACACCATGCGGATTCGGTGTTCGAGGCAGCGGAGCGCGATATTATTCCGGCACCTGAGTGGATTAATCCGAGCAATGCTCAGCATCAGCATGCTTTTGTCAGTGTATCTGACGGCAAGTCGGGTTTTACCGTTGCCAATAAGGGTCTTAACGAGTATGAGGTGCTGCGCGACAGGCTTAATACGATAGCTGTTACCTTACTGCGCAGCGTATCTGAGCTTGGAGACTGGGGGGTGTTCCCTACACCGGAAGCACAATGTCTCGGCGATCACACAGTAGAGTTTGCCATATATCCGCATGCAGGAACCGTAGTTGAATCCATGACCTTTGCAGAGGCTTATCAGTATCAGTCTCCATGGTTCCACATCCAAACGCAGCCTAAGCAAGGAACCCTGCCTTCTACGTACCAAGTGGCAAAATGGAAGGGTCCTTCACTGGCTTTGTCAGCATTTAAACTCTCACTAGAGCATGAGGATGTGATCATTCGGTGGTACAATCTGGCACATCAATCCGAGGAACTCACACTGGAGCCTTCCTTCCCGGTGGAGAACATCTATTTAAGCGATATATTAGAACGCAGACACGGTCTTAAACAACTTGCTGAAGGTAAACTGCAATCCTCCGCCGGCAAAGCCCAAATCATCACGTATGCACTGCAACCATTAAATAAATGAATTGAATCATGAGGAGGATCACTTGATATGAATCTACCAGCTTCCATTTCAGAATTTCTGAGCCAATCCGATGAGCGACTCGCTCATCGTCCCAAGCTCCAAAAGTTGTTCAGAAACTGTTTCCCTAATACGCTCGAGACAACAACCAAACTGCTTGACGATGGCACGACCTTTGTATTCACCGGGGATATCCCGGCGATGTGGCTGCGCGATTCGGTCGAACAAGTACGGCATTACATTCCCTATGCCAAGGAAGATAAAGATTTGCAGCGTATTCTTGCCGGCCTAATTGCCCGTCAGATGTTCTACATCAACATCGACCCCTATACGAATGCTTTTAACGAAACGGCGAACGACAAGCATTACAGAGCCACGGACGATTGTAATATGAATCCTTGGATGTGGGAACGCAAATACGAAATAGATTCTCTTTGCTTCCCAGTCCAGCTTCTCTATTCCTACTGGAAAGAGACGGGACAACATGATGTCTTCACAGATTCTTGCTACCAAGCGTTAACTTCTATCGTTAATGTGCTGATTACGGAGCAGCATCATGAACAGAAATCGCCTTATCACTTTATCCGACAAACGGTTCAAGAAACCGAGACTTTGCAGAATAACGGGCGTGGTCTGCCTGTCAATTACACAGGGATGTCTTGGTCTGCCTTCCGTCCAAGCGATGACGCCAATCTATTCGGTTACAATATCCCTGGCAATATGTTTGCGGTTGTGATTCTCGGACATATCATCGAAATTGCTAAAGAAATCTACAATGATACTAGACTGGCTGAGCGTGCGGAGAAGCTTCGCAAGGAAATTGATTTCGGCATCCGTACCTATGGTATTGTTGACCACCCGAAATACGGCAAAATATATGCCTATGAAACGGATGGATACGGCAATTACTGCCTCATGGATGATGCAGGCACTCCAGGGCTGCTCACGATCCCTTATATCGGCTATGCCGGAGTAGATGACCCCATCTATCAAAATACACGCCGGTTTGCTCTTAGCTTTGATAACCCGTTCTACTTCGAAGGCAAGTTTGCCAAAGGTATCGGTAGTCCGCATACACCTGGAGGTTATGTGTGGCATATGGCACTATCCATGCAGGCGCTTACTTCCAACAATGATGAAGAGATCAAGGAACTGATTCAAACCTTGATCGACACGGATGCGGATACGGGTTATATGCATGAAGGCTTCCATCCTGACGATCCTTCAGACTTCTCACGGGAATGGTTTGCTTGGTCTAACAGTCTCTTTGCTACACTGATTTGCAAAGCTATGGATAAAGGGCTCGTATAGTCGAGCAGTTACTCATAAAATCATAAGCACGCTAACAACAGCAAGCCTCCGATGTATGGAGGCTTGCTGTTTGGCATTGTCAGATCCTACTCTTATTAGAGTACGCAAAAGAAGGGGCGTCCGCTAACCATTTACACGGCTGCGGACACCCCTTCTGTTCTAACAGATTAGCTGTTTTTCCAACGATCATATGCCGTTTGATATACTTCGGCCAAACGTTCTCCGCCCATTTTCTTAACGGTATCTACATATTTGTCCCAATTATCCAACGATTCCTGGCCTGTAACAAACTTGGCTTCCATTTGTGATACATAAGTACTCAAATCCGAGCGTAATGTCGTCACTTCTGTGGATTCCTCAGCAGTCAGGAACAGAGCCGGGAAAGGAACCTTCGCTCCACGATCAAGCAGCTTGGTTTGTGACTCCTTAGCAACCCATTCGTCAAACTCATTTTTTGAGGGCTCATCAGGCACTACCATTGGTGTTGCTACTCCATAGTTAGGGGTTAGCTTCGAACGATATTCTTCTCTGTCTTCTCCATCTGGAACAGGCAAATATTCAATTTTTGTTTTGCTATCATCGGTATACTTCCACAGTACTCCTTCAGGTCCTTTATTAAACAACATGGACCCTTCATCAGTATACATATAATCAACCCAGCGGATCGATGCTTCTGGTGACGGATTACTGTTGGAGATTGCAAACGCGCCTGTAGCAAAACCTTTATTTCTAGCGATAGACGGGGTATCAACCATATCACTCTTCACAGGACTAAACATTACATCCTCCGTGCTAGGTTCTCCCCCCAGAGCCATATAGGCATTCCACTCAGAGAACAGCAGCACTTGATTGTTCTTAATTTTCGCTTTCTTCTGATCATCGGTTTGTGAGAAGGATTCATGATCCAGAAGGTTCTCATCCCATAGTCTGTTCATGTAAGCTAGATAAGCCTTGTAGGGCTCTTCCATTGGTGTATAGTGTACTTTTTCCTGATCATCAACATAGATTTCCTCTTCATTTGCCCCAAAAGCTCCAAGGATCCAAGTACGAATATCTCTTAATTTATTTGTACCGTTAGATGAGGAAAGAGGAATTTCATCCTTAATACCGTTACCGTTAGGATCCTCGTCTCTGACACGTTTTAATAGCGTATACAATTCTTCTGTCGTTTCAGGAATTTCCTTCACATCAAGTGCTTTCAACAGCTTACTGTTATACCACATTGGATTTCTATACCACGGTTGGAACAACTCAATCCGAGGCAGAGAATAAATATGTCCATCCGGCGCGGTAATGGATTTACGAATATCCGGATGATCCTCTAGTACTTTTTTGATGTTAGGTGCATACTCATTAATCAAATCTTCAAGAGGAAGAAGGATACCTTGTCCTCCATAGTTCAATTCTTCAGCTTGAGTCAATTTAGCCCCGAAGAAAATATCAGGATAATCCCCACTTGCAAACACTAGGTTCTTCTTGGTGTCAAAGCTATCTCGCGGTGCATTTAAGTATTCGATCTTAATCCCTGTTAGCTTCTCCATCTCCTGCATAACAGGCATGTCCTTCCAATTTTGAATCCCCATATCGGGAGCCATGATAGAAAGAGTTAAAGGTTCATTAACAATGGGATATCCCTCTTTATTGATGGCAGCTGTATTCGTATTCTTCTCTGTTCCCCCGTCACCTTTGTTAGCAGCTGAACCGCAGCCACTGAGCAACGTAAGCGCCATTATTGCAGCTAATAATATCGCTATGCCCTTCTTTTGTTTTGTACGCACACCCATTTCCTCCTCTTGATGTTTCTCTATTATTGTAGGTTGATTTTATAATATACGAAGAGAATGGTACCTTCGAATATTACTTTTCCAACCGCGCTATTGCTAGCGCTTACAACAAAATTGTAGACAACATGAGGGCATAGCGTAAATATGTAAGTTTTGCATTGTCACAACAACGGCAGTAACCCTTTATCCATAAGGGCTTTGCCCGTTATCATGCGCTTATGAAGCGTACTTTTATTCTCGACAATATGTAATTTATGAAATCGCTTAATCCTGCAAAAAATACACATTTACATGACAATGGAGCAGTTGCCTCTTTTAGACCCTAGTTAATCGGCATGGGTGAAATACATACTGCATATGTTTTGTTTCACTCAACGTGGGTACTTGAGCCTAATCAAAGTCGTCGCCATAATAGAACGGAATGCCTCAATAGCTTGCTCTAAAAACCGATCTTTTTTCTTCTCGGTCCCTTCTTTTCCGTGCCTCAAATTGGATCTAGTTGGCATTGCTAACAAGGACACAAATTGATTGATGAGACACTGAAAGCCTCTCAGATTAATCGTTTTCTGAGCATGGATAGTTTCCCTTATGACAACGCAGACGCTGAAGCAACATCTTACAGATATGATAAATGAATGTATTTATCAGATCCCTTCCAAAGCCCATATCACCTGAGTTTGGTTTATGTGAATACAGAAATATAGCCTTTAACAAAGTTATCTGAATTTGTGTTGATAGTTCACGTATCCGTAAAAGGTGCGACGAGCATTCCCGGTTACGTGTGCAGCCACCGCTGGATTTCAATCCACACACCCGTAAAGGGTGCGACTATATTGCATGTGAGATCAGTTATACTCCACCAAAATTTCAATCCACGCACCCATAAAGGGTGCAACACGTCGGCCTCGCTGCGGGCTTCGGCATCTCCTGTATTTCAATCCACGCACCCGTAAAGGGTGCGACGATATCAAACCACAGCGCCCGGTTGCCGTTCGCGTAATTTCAATCCACGCATCCATAAAGGGTGCGACCTGGGCGATTTTATCTTTGGAAGCTCCGATCTTATCATTTCAATCCACGCACCCATAAAGGGTGCGACTAAAAACGTTCTGAGAACAGACCACTTCAAACATATTTCAATCCACGCACCTATAAAGGGTGCGACAGCGCTGCTTTCCCTATCATTTGTTTTCGAAATATTTTCAATCCACGCACCCATAAAGGGTGCGACGCTTTCTTGATTGTGATGCCTGCTGCGGCTTTACATTTCAATCCACGCACCCATAAAGGGTGCGACGTTGAGTTTATCGCTGGCGTCTTTACGGGAGACTGATTTCAATCCACGCACCCATAAAGGGTGCGACCATTATATATCATTTATCGACTACCATATATTACTTAATATTTCAATCCACGCACCCATAAAGGGTGCGACCGTTAAAGTCTTTTTGCCACGCGTTGACATCGAGATTTCAATCCACGCACCCATAAAGGGTGCGACTGCAGAGCAGTCACCAGTACTGCGGGACCTGGGAATTTCAATCCACGCACCCATAAAGGGTGCGACTCCGTTCACACGTCCGAGGATAATTGTGATGACATTTCAATCCACGCACCCATAAAGGGTGCGACGCGAAACCTACTCTGCTATCGCCATTCCATAATATTTCAATCCACGCACCCATAAAGGGTGCGACGGATATCTTCATGGATCAAGGCGTATGGCTGGAATTTCAATCCACGCACCCATAAAGGGTGCGACTATTGTGGCGTTGCTATCATCATCGTTAATTCAAATTTCAATCCACGCACCCATAAAGGGTGCGACGGTTAACGGCTCTCGGATCTGGCATGGCGATGAGATTTCAATCCACGCACCCATAAAGGGTGCGACGGGAAAAGCCATCTAGCAGCTTCGATACATCATATTTCAATCCACGCACCCATAAAGGGTGCGACGGGTGATGGAGTTGTTTCCAGATACACCATTTAAAATTTCAATCCACGCACCCATAAAGGGTGCGACTCCGCTCATAGGAACTAACCGATAAGCGAGTTCCATTTCACGCACCCATA
>NZ_LIUT01000001.1:157604-283891 GCF_001277345.1 Paenibacillus solani | reverse complement strand
ATTTCAATCCACGCACCCATAAAGGGTGCGACACGGAATTCATTATCCCAACCTTGCTGCCCTTCGTTATTTCAATCCACGCACCCATAAAGGGTGCGACTAAGTAGATTGTTCAAGTCATCCAGTAAGTTAAAATTTCAATCCACGCACCCATAAAGGGTGCGACTCCGATTTTCGATGCATATGAGCCCGAAAACCCGTCATATTTAACTTTATAATAAATATTCAGGAAAAATTTCAATCCATAATTTTGTATTAAAATATGTTATTGGTAATTATGTGGTGCGAATCACCCAGGGAAATCATGTTCGCTTGGCATTCGCACTACAGAATCAAGAGGCCTTCCATATCCAGCGATTTTTTGATCCCAACATGCTCAACCTTATTCTTATAATGGTTGCCCAACTGATAAAACCGGAGACTGTCTTCTTCCTGATCCATCGCATCCACCAGTTTTCTCTTCAGAACAGCGTATTCGGTAGCATCCACAATGCATTCAAAGACAGAATGTTGGACGCGCTGGCCATAGTTTTGGCATATCTTTGATATTTGTCTCAGCCTCCGCTGTCCTTCATTGCTCATGGTACTAACATCATACGTAATGACTACCAGCATTCACTACACCTACTTCCATAGAAATGGAGGGTACTCATCTAAGTCGTTACGCAAGTGACGTGCTAACAACAAAGCTTGTGCATGAGGTACCAATCCCCAGGATATCTTCTCACCGAGATAAGGATGGGTTACCTTTTCCTGCTTCTTATTTTGCCACGCTGTAAGAAACTTTTTTCTTCCGTCAACGGTCAGAAGCACTGCCCCATTCTCCTTATGTAGAAAATCATCTTTGTTGATTACCTTCTTGTTTATTAATGATAGAACAAATCTGTCAGCGTATACGCCTCGCAGCTCCTCCATCAGATCTAGTGCCAGAGAAGCTCTTCCGGGACGATCCCGATGCAAGAACCCAACATAAGCATCCAGACCGACTCCTTCCAATGCAGCTGCTGTATCATTAGCTAACAGACTATAAGCCAGCGAAAGCATCGCATTTACATTATCAAGAGGCGGTCTTCTCGAACGAGTACGAAAGTAAAAATCCTCTTTCTGTTGCAAGATCATGGAATCGAGCAACTGATTATAAGACAATGCAGCTTGTCCTTCCAACCCCCGCAATCGTTCCAAATCTTCACATTCCCGTAAGGCGAGCATGATCGACGACAGATGTTGTGATGCCGCCTTAAAACGCTCGACATCAATACGCAGCGGGTAATCACGCGTCATTCGTTCAAGAATCCACTTGTGATTATAAATTTTGCCGATGATGAAGTTACGGGCAATTCTTGCTGACAAGACCTCGTCATCTGACAAGAGGCATTGTTTTTTACGAAGCACCACATTCCCCTTGCTCTCACCAATGACTCTGGCCAAAAATCTGCCGCTCATACTCATAAAGGTTATCGATATATTCCTCTCAGCACAGTAACCCATCAATGCAGGACTTGCCCCTGTATATCCGAATGCAATGATAGATTCAAGATTATGAAGTGGAAGTCTGCCCAGCTTGTCCTGATCCTTCAGCAATACGACATTGTCTCCGTCCAGTGACAAATATACATCCGGCTGTGTGATAAATAGCGTATTCAACAGTTTTTTCATTCCCGGATTTTCCCCTCCACATAGCTTCGCACGGATCGTTTGTGCATGATCTGCGGCATACAGATGGATTGAAGGGAGCAGCTTTGGCAAAAGGGGCCTGTTTTTACTTTAGGCGTATACCTGCGCTCATAGTAATCATACATCTCACCAACTACCTTCTTAACCTTAGCTTTAATCTCTTCTGTTAGCTGAACCTCTGTTCTGTGTTTGATCTCATTGTAAAACAGATATCCGTGGTCAATACGGCATAACAGCATTTCTTCCAGACATAGCGCTTGTGCTGCTAACTGTAAGACGTCCGCATCGCTGATTTTGGGCTTGCCCCGCTTATATTCTACGGGGTGCGGTAAATACGTGCCTTCTTCACCATGAATAGCCACACCTTCATTATCCTGAATGAACTCTACGACATCACAAATCCCCGAAATTCTGAGTTCTTGAGATTTTACAGGCATCCCGCGTACGATCAGTTTCCCCCCGCGCTTCTCCCGAACAAAAGAATCATCCGCCTTCTTGTGAAGATACTGCCCTTCCACAGTCCGCACGTTCTCTTCCCATTGCTGTTCAATATGAATCAACGCCCACTGACGTTTGCAAAAATCAAAATGCTGAATGCCCGATAACATCAGATAATCTTCGTCTACATTACCTTCCATCCAATACTTCAGCCTTTAAGCCATCCAACTCAATTACTTCAATAGCGTAATCCTCAAAAACTCTCGGTTCATCTGTCTTAGACCGTACGTTTAAGGAGCGATGTACCTTTGCTGAAGAATACTGTCCTAATTTGGAGCTGTGCTCCCACCAGTACACTTGATGTACTTCCATGCTGCCATCTGGTCTGGCTGACGATAAATCATTCTCAAAAAGAGTGACAAGCGCTTGTTTGATCTTCTCTGCATCCTCATTCGTAAATCCGGTTTTTTCCGCCAACTGTGTATTTATGCTTCCATAGAATACATATAGGCCAAAGTCCACCCGATGCTTCATCCCCATAGTGTCGGAACCTCTGTCCTTACCCGGTTCGGAGTTAACACTCTTCGTAATTTGCATACTGGTAATGTCGATGGGATCAACACTTCGGGCAGTATGGATAGAGACAGGACCTCTTACACCTACAGAAACCCCTCCGCCTGAACCTTTAAAAGCAAATACCTGACCGAAGCTGCGAACATCGATCCATTCTCCGCAAGCCACCCGCGCGAAATCATCACTGGATACGGATTTTGACTTCAAAATTTGACCTAACTCCGGATTGCCATCTGCGCGCTCCCGTAAACTACTATATTCATCATTCTTACGATCATTGGATTGTACAAAAATGGCTTCGCCCATATCCTGAAGACGGTTTCTGATCTTGCGTTTGATTGCAACATCTGAAATTTCTCCATATCCATCATAATTCTGTCTTGGACGGTTTCCATTAAGCGGATCTCCGTTCGGGTTAGCGCTCTTTACGGACAATATGACGGCAAAATCGATTTTGTGATCCAGACTGCTCATATTCACTCACTCCTTAATTGGTGGATGCATTCGTTGCAACTGCATCTTCAGATTTGTCCTTCTTTTGATAAAGCTCATGTCTTTGACTATAGAATCCGAGAAGATATTTACCGGAGAGCGCCTTATTATTAAAATCCTCCATTTGGAATTTATTGCCGATTTCATCAATGATTTTGGTCCAGTACGTGGCTTCTCTGCCTAACCGGGCCTGATAAGGCTGCAATGCCGCTTGAATGACTTGCCAAGTTCGCTCAGGATGCCTTGCAAAAGCATTCATATAACGGATAGCGTTCGTTGCCCGTCTTTCATCTCCCAAAGCCCGTCGTTCAAGCACATCTGCAACAGCAAGCATACGTCCGAACAAGTAACTGCGGTCACCGTTATTTACATCCAGTGCCAAACTCAATCCCTCCTGTCGATCGGTCAGATCTTTGTTAATTAACGCGCAAGCAATACTGAGCGTCTTCTCCCATTCCCAGGGTTCCAGAGCCACAGGATTCGAAGCCCGGTTGATAGCGCTGTTGATAATATCCCTCGGAACTTTAGCACTATCTACAATGCATGGGAGCATTCGCTCCATTAATCCCTTCACAATTTTGTCGCCGGCTCTTGGCCCATATGCTGCAAAAGCGATATCCCTAGTTGCTGGTGCACCATAGAAAGGCACAAACTCTCCCTGATTGTTCTTACGATATCGATGAAGCCAGACACAAGAAGTATGCCAATGGAGCAGCCTGTCCAAATAAAACTCCTTGTTCATATTGCGATAATATAAAACAGCCATACGTCCGGTAGTTGCTGAATCAAGAACCATCATGTTGACTTCGGACTGATACTTCTCGGAAGCTGCCCCAAGCTTATTTCTGTATCCAGCCAGTGCTTTTGCTACTTCATGGGCCAGTGCTTCATTTGTGTTGGATTTGCTGACGACCGCAGGAATCTCATCTGGATCCAAGCTAAAGGTATCTTCCGTCGGTTCAGGGATGTACAATTCATCATTTGCCCATACCAGAAAAACTCGCTGGTCCATCACTTTACCCTGACGCTGGATCAGCCACTTCAAAGCGTTATGCGCTTTTTGAGATACTTCATAGCTGATGCTAGCTGCATTGCTGCTATGGGTGAACCTGCCGCGAAACGTAAAACCTGTTGTATCATTCGCCGAGATCAGCTTCGCTTTATCTGCCGCATTGCGAATCTTGTTCGCATGTCTCTCAGTACTGGGCAGCGTTTTACCTGTAACATAACAAATATCCTCGTCTCCAAGTCGTTCCTGATAATAATGAATAAAGGATTCATACATTTCCCGATCTTTCCATACCCTGGTCAGAATTCGATCCGGCGAATACACGGTGAAACGGATAAAAGCACTGGATTGATCACCCGCAATCACACTGAAAATCGCAGGTTTTTCTGGATATAAGCCTTCGTACTTCTTGTCCCATTTTTCAATGAGACGGTTATCTTCATCAACAGCCAAAGTATGTTTAAAAGCCACCAGGTCTTGTATTAAGGTTCTCTTGCTCAAATAACAATAAATACTCTTTACCTTAGGATGGGCATATGGGGACTCGGCCCAGTTCTGAAGCTCTTGAATATAGGTTGCAAACGGCTCTTCGCCCTTAACTGCGCCGCCGTAAGCCACAAAGTCTCCTGCTACATAGCTTAGCTTGTCATGGAGCGGATAGGGAGCGACGACGGAACCCGCACGGCTGGCAGATTTCTCTGTACTTGGAATCAGCGTACTTGCATCGCTCTTGTCAATCACCTCCGCCGAATGGAACTCCCCAGCTTCTGTAATGGTTACTTCAATATGTGCGTTCTGGGTCGTATGCGATATTGGCAGGAGCGTATACTCCCGTTCATTCCGCATCTCAATCTCGCCTACGCGGCCCAAATTGGACTCATAGGTTTCATACAACTTCAACAGCCAGCTCATTGATCTCCCCCCTCTCCCCAACTGGCCAGCAACTGATCTGCCGACTGGACATTATCCGCATCAAACGGCTTCGGCTTCATCTCCGAAAGATGGCGTACCTGAGTGCATTCCTCCGGTCGGCGGAATGTGATGATTCCATCCTTCATCACCGGTTGCCACAGCCGGACCTCCATCTGATCCCTGCCTGTTTCATCCGGGTAGTTGATACCATGAACCATGTTACCGAGATAAATGTCACCGTAATCATCATAAAAACCTGTTCCTTGGCCAAATTCACAAGGTTCTACATACCCCTGACATTCCCGCGTCCCGAGGAAGATGTCCCGGCGACCTCCTGCTTGCACACTGCGTTTCAAGATGTTATGATGTTTGTTCTCGTTACGATCGAATTCCAGATCAGGACGATGCTTATTAAACTCAAAATGGGCCTGCACCTGATACTCTACATCTCTGAGATACGTATAATTCGCGAGCGTGTTACCACCGCTGTAATCGATTGGGCGGATGCCCTTGGACTCCATACGTATAGGCTTCATCACGCGAATAGCATCGACGATCATAATCAAAGTCGGTTTCCAATATATAGATTCACATATCCCTTTGATTGACTGATAGGTTGGAACTTGATAGCTTAATTTCTCCCCGCCCAGCTTTGTCAGCGGATCTGTGAATAAGGCATAATCTCCGTATACCACAAACTCTACTGCGTTTCTCATATCCTCACCTCCTTTCAACATCCTTAAAGTAGCAAAAGAGTAGACCCATGATGTTTTCTATCGCTAGAAAAAAATATAGAAAGCATCATGTATCTAGTTTGCATAGCTTATTAAAGAGCACTTAATATCTTCATTCTCATCTCTTCTATATCATTTCTTCGTTTAATCACTCTTGGATCATCGTCTTCCAAAACATTCTCAAATTTCTCGAAAGCGGATTCAACTAAATTTAGGAAATGCTTGAAGTCATTCTTTGTTGAGAAGCGTTTGTATCTATTTGATTCAAGCGTATATCGAAAATATGCTGTTTTAAAATATCTCTTATCTTTTAAGAGCTCGCCTTTACGGCGATTTAAGTCCTTCGATACAGCCAATCCTAAGATATTATGACTGTTATCATATAAGATAATAAGTCCTTCCTCGTTAGGTATCTCTACCGACTTATTCCGTGGAATAAAACTACTCCATTCTAATTCTTCAATACGAAACTGTTGATTTAATAAACTCATATACAGCTCACTTTTTGATATAAAATCCATGGTAAATTACACCTCACGTTTTCCTGAAAAAATCAACCAGTATTACAAACGAGCTAAAATTCACCCTTTCTATTATTGGAGTAGTTAAACTCATTAAGATAATATATTTGAAGTTCATCATGGTTGTTCAACATTGCTGTAATAATATACCATAAAATGATGAAGATCAACTGGGATTAATATTACATTATATGAATAAGGCAACTAAAATTCTATCTATGATATAATATTTATCATTTGTCACTCATAGCTTTGCTAGGAGTGTGGATTGAAATATATATTGTAAGATTTGAGAACCTATCCAATAACTTAGATAGGTTCTTTGTCGTACCTAGAACATATTCAAGCCAGACCAGCTTTCATTATCCATATCCAGCCCGAATTCCTCATGATAAGCACCATCTGTCAAAACCAGCATTTGTCCATCAAGACAAGCCCGGATCCCGCCATTCTTATCCAACTTCTGTATTTCGTAATCGAACAAATTAACGGTATACTGCTGCGCCCTTCGCAGCAGTCTCGTAAAGTCCTCAATCCGCCCCGCTCCGTTCAGTTCAGCAATAATCTCTGGACCTTCTTCTCCGTATGGAACAATGACCGATGAAGCAGGATTATCAATCACATGAAAATACTGGGCCGCTGTCCGATAGCTGTTCATCAGAAACTGAGGCGGTCTCTGATTTCTATTCGTTTGGTAATCTTGCAGATAATTGTTGTCAACGGGTTTGGCAAACAGCAAAGAGGTCACCGATCTGCCAATCTTCGGAATCCGATAATCCAAAAGAGATTGCATATCCGTATAATAGTTCTGAAAATAGCTCTTCATCGCTTGCAAAGATAATAGGTGGCCGCCATAGCAAGCAGGGTCCCGTTGTAAGTCTATGAGCATTCTCTGGGTAATCTTTTTCCCTAACTTGATTTCCTTCAGGTGGTTCAGATTTTCTTCTGCATGATCAATGACGTAAACTTCCTGTAGCTCCTTCTCCCCATGACGGTTGCATCGACCGGCTGCCTGCGCAATAGAATCCAATCCGGCCAACGAACGAATGACACATTCAAAACTAACATCAACCCCAGCTTCAATCAGAGGCGTGCTGATGCATATAAGCTTCTCACCATTCTTCAACCGCTCTCTAATGATGTCCAGGATCACCTTCCGGTGTGCTGAACACATCGATGTGCTTAAATGAAATATCGCTATGTCCGGGCTTGCGGCTTTGAGTTCCTTATAGAGATTTTTCACGACTGATTTGGTATTTAAAATAACAAGAACACTCTGCTTTTCCTGGATCTTATCGGTAACTAAAGCTGCAAGTGTATCATTCGTATAGGCGTTATTAGTTGCATAGTCTACAATTTCCACTCGTTTAAAAGCCTCAATCATATGTTCCAAATTGTGAATGATCTCAGCATTTGGACTCACATTCAGCTTATGCTGTACAAAATCCAATGCAGGCTGGGTAGCCGTACATAACACGATGCTGGTATGGCAATAAGCGCTAAGGAAATTTAATGCCTCATTAAACAATGAAACACAAGAAACAGGTACCTTCTGTACCTCATCAAAAATAATGACCGACTCACTCAGATTATGCAGTCTACGAATGCTTTTACTGCTTTTGGCATAAAACACATCCAGAAATTGCACCATTGTAGTAAAAATAATGGGTGTATCCCAGTTGTCTTTGGCCAGCTTCAGCTTTTGGCGCACATTCATAATACCGTCATTTTGCTCATCGTCCTCATCATCTTCTTCAATGACATTCGAGTGATGCTCGAGGATATGAGCCTCATCCTGCAAAATTCTTCGTACTTCGGCTGCATTCTGTTCTATGATTGTTGTGTATGGTAGCACGTATATAATGCGTTTTTTGTTATACTTGATTGCATGCTTTAGCGCGTATCGGAGACTAGCAAGCGTCTTCCCGCCCCCGGTAGGAATGGATAGGGTATAAATCCCTGAAGGGTTATCTGCGAATTGATCGCATTGCTCAGACATCTGACTGCGTAGAAGATGTATTGGTGACTGAGCACTGGCCTGCTCAGAAAAGGATTGAATTTCATTTACTAATCTGCCGTAATACACTGGGAACAGTTCATCAGGAGGAACGGTGGACTCCATACCTTCTGTCACAATCTCCTCAAACTGCCGAGTGTTTGTCCGATCAGCATCAATCAATGCACTGAATATGTATTTAGACAGAAACATACACTTGGCTTCACTGCTTAAGGTAGAAGGAACTGCCCTGAATTGCTTTAATTCTTCGACTGCCCTGTCCACATAGGCATTAAAATCCTTCTCGCTTATGACACGCTCGAAGAACAGCTCCACACTTTTGTCATAGTCCTCAATATCCTGCTTGTCTCTTACACGCTGCAAGTATTTCAATTCGAGATTCGGGTCAATAAAATCATGAAGATAGGAATGGTGAGAGATGATAGCGTTCCCAACAATTTCTGCCATCAATCCTTTTTCCTTATTGTGAAACAACTGATATAGAAGCCGCCCTCCAGCGGTTGAATGATCCACGCTCCCCCGCCTCGGTGGGGCATCTGGATTGCGCACGGCTTCAAGGATGTAGTCTCTAAATTTGTCCGTATACTTGCCCATGTCATGCAGCATTCCGGCAAGCCCGGCGATATGCTTAATCCCGATTCGTTCCCCATACTGCTCTGCCAAACTTTGGACCCCATGGAGATGATCTTCCACATATTGGTCCTGATGGTCACTTTCTCGGATATGTGCAATATATCTCATATTATTATCTCACCTCCGTAAGTCCAGAATTTCGGATGCTTTCATTAGTGCAAATTACTTATATTAATAGATAATTTCTAGAGTAGTTACCTAATTTGAATTAATTCTACAGACCTATTTCTATCCCCTTCAATTTCCAGTGATTTTTCTGCTTTTTGTTACATTTTGGTTCATGATTTTGCAACATTCGATCTGGGGTCATTCATTTTTTCGTCCGGGTTGTTTCGTTCTTCTTAGTGTTGAGCATGCAAAAAAGCTTATTCCAGTTGGAATAAGCTTTTTTGCAGTTTACAGAACATGAGCGGCGCCATAGTAGATCGACCCAGCTTCATTTCTCATTTCATTCCTCGGGTGCAACGACCGATCCAATACCCACCATTAAGCCGGGAGATAAGATTTCAATCCACACACCCATAAAGGGTGCGACTTAAAAACGTTGAGAACAAGCTTGTTTCTTCATGATTTCAATCCACGCACCCTTAAAGGGTGCGACAAGAGTATTTCGCTGAACGTCCCGTGCTCGAGAAATTTCATTCCACGCACCCATGAAGGGTGCGACCCTTCTATAATAACGTATCCAATATACAATCATTATTTCAATCCACACACCCATAAAGGGTGCGACGACACACAGCCGTCCACTGATGTGCAAGCACCGGAGATTTCAATCCACACACCCATAAAGGGTGCGACAGTAGACAAGCAATATGACCTCTTAGAAGACGAAATTTCAATCCACACACCCATAAAGGGTGCGACCTTTCATAACCGCTTTGCCTTCTTTGTCGTAATCATTTCAATCCACACACCCATAAAGGGTGCGACCCGCCTTGTTCCCTCGGTCTATATCGCTTTATTATTTCAATCCACACACCCATAAAGGGTGCGACCTTCAAGATCGACTTCTTAACGACCAAATCTATCTATTTCAATCCACACACCCATAAAGGGTGCGACGAGCTAGTTTCTGGTATTAGGCCGCAGATAGATATTTCAATCCACACACCCATAAAGGGTGCGACAATAACTGGAGCTGTTTGATCTATAGTGATAGTGATTTCAATCCACACACCCATAAAGGGTGCGACTCCGATTTTTTAACATATTCACATTAAAAAATGGCCCATACATATAAAATACATAAGATTGATTACGAATTCCATAGAATCCCACAATAAAAAGCAACGAAATTGGGTTTATATGTTAAATATTTGGTGCGAATCTCCTAGCAAATTCATGTTCACTATACATTCGCACCAAGCTTTTTTTATGAATCTTTTTCAATGGTATGTAGAAGGAAAGGCAGAGCGCATACACTAATCTCTAAAATAATATAGAGTGTCGAACGGTATCCATTCGACACTCTTTATATTGTAAGTACTCTTAATGGTTAGCGAGCTTTCTCAAGAAAAAGCGTTCAGATGCCCCTGCAATGGTCTCCACTGCCTCCCGCGCTGACTCCGCCCTCGTCACGGCCGAGATCACGGCGACGCCATCCGCTCCTGCGCAGAGAACTTCCTCCACGCGCTCTGCGGTAATCCCACCAATCCCGACCATTGGCAGGTCGATTCCCGAATCACGCAATATACGGAGTATATCCGTGCCCTGCACAGCTCTGGCATCATCCTTCGACCGGGTTGGATAGATCGGCCCGATGCCAATATAATCGGCACCGTGGCGAATGGCACGCTCGGCCTCCTCTACCGTGTGCGCAGAGACACCCAGGATGCGGTTGCCGATCCGCTTCCGGACATCAGCCGCGCATTCGTCGTCCTGCCCGATGTGCACGCCGTCGGCGTTCAGCTTCAGGGCTAGCTCTACATCGTCATTGACGATGTAGGGCACGCCCGCTTGGTGGCATTGATGCTGGATCCGGCGAGCCAGATGAATCATCGGCTCGCCAACAAGGGCATCATCCCCTTTCTCGCGGAACTGAATCATGGTTGCTCCGCCAGCCAGTGCTTCCTGCACGACATGAGTGGGATCGACGGGGCAGTCAATACTGCCGAGCACGAGGTACATTCGGAGATGCTGCCTCATCATCGAGGGTTCCACTCTCCCCGTCATAGCCCTACCTCCTGACGGCAGCGATACGCCCAATGATTCGTTGGGCCATGACCCAGCCCCAGGTTCAATCCATCCTCAATGGCAGCCTGGATAAAGGAACGACCGTTTCGGATCGCTTCCATAGCGTCCAAGCCTTTGGCCAAGCCTGCGGTAATGGCAGCGGAAAAAGTGCACCCTGTACCGTGAGTATGTACGGTATAAATCCTTGTTCCGCGTATTTCCGTAAAGGTAGTACCATCATATATAAGGTCAATAACAGAGGGGTTGCCTGGATAGCTGTCCTGCTGCGCAATGGCGGAACTCGTCCCATCAGCCCCCTCGGCATAACGGTAAATTCTCGTTTGATCATGGGTACATTGGGACTGCAGTTGGTCTTCCTGCTGAATCTCTATCCCTAAGCGACTTCCCCTGTCGCTCTCGTTCTCCTCTACTTCCTGTTTAATCATTCCGTCGTCATGCCCGCCTTTGATCACAACGATCCGAGGACCCAGATTCTGAATACGTCTTGCCGCTTCCTTCCGGTCTTCCATCGTGCGGATACGCATCCCCGCCAGTACTTCAGCCTCAGGAATGTTAGGCGTGATGATCAACGCCAGCGGCAACAAATCTTCTATTAGAGCCTGCACCGCTTCATTCCGCAGCAATGCCGCTCCGCCCTTGGCAATCATTACGGGATCAACTACAACCTTCTCCCAGCCAAATGCCCGAATCTGTTCAGCAACGAGGCGAATGATCTCCGCACTGAACAACATACCTGTCTTCAATGCATCTACTCCAAGATCTGAGCCTACCGCTTGAATCTGCTCTGCGGCTGCTTCGGAGGGTAGCGGATATACGCCATGGACTCCCAGGGTATTCTGCACGGTGATGGCTGTAATCGCCGACATGCCGTATGCACCGAGCTCCTGGAACGTCTTCAGATCAGCCTGAATGCCGGCGCCTCCGCCGCTGTCAGACCCGGCAATCGTGAGTGCCCGAGGTATGTGTGTCTTATTCATCTTGTGCCGCCTGCAGCAGCCGCTTCTGCTTCGCGGATTGCGGCATATCCCTCCAGCGAGCCAGGGTGAAGCTTCGCCAACTCATCCAGGAAAGCGATCTGGAAGCTCCCGGGTCCCAGGTCCGCTGTGCGCTCAGCGGCCCTCGAAGCAGCAGCTCCATAGAAGGCCAGCCCTGCCGAACCTGCAATCAGCAGGTTCGCTTCGAGTGCGGCAAAAGCACCCAGCACCGAGGTGAGCAGGCACCCTGCGCCGGTGACCTTCGTGAGCAGAGCATCTCCGCCGCTAATGATGCGCCCGTTCGTTCCATCGGTAATCACATCCTCTTCACCAGTTATGGCCACGATCGTACCTAACCCTCTTGCGGCCCGCACGGCCAGTTCAGCGTCATCGCTGCCTTCACTCTTCCCAGCATCTACGCCTTTAATCTCGCGGCTCTCTCCGACAAGATGAGCAACTTCGGCCGCATTCCCCCGCACGAGCGATACCTTCACCTCACTTAAAATACGCAGCGCCGACTCGGTCCGAAAACGGGTCGCGCCCGCACCAACCGGGTCCAACAGTACCGGAACGCCATGCGCATTCGCCGACTGACCAGCGATAATCATCGCATCCACCAGCTCGCGGTTCAGCGTGCCGATATTCAATACAAGCGCGCCCGCAATGGCCGCCATATCGGCCACTTCCTCGGTCGCGTAAGCCATGACCGGCGACGCGCCAAGCGCGTATAGACCGTTAGCCGTAAAATTCGTAACCACCACGTTCGTCATATTATGAACGAGGGGGCTCGTCTGCTGTACCTTTGTTAAAAGCGCCGAAACTTCTTTTTCCCATGAATGCATATGAATCAGCCTCTCTTATCTATATTGGAATTTATTGTATTAGTCATAAACCTTATCCCACTACAGCCTGCAGCGGCACTGGCCATTCCTCCTGCTTATAAGCCATGTCCCAGAACATATACTCCAGCTGGCAGCTCAGCATAAAATGCGCCCTCATCCGTTCCCGCTCCGCAGCGGTTACAAGCTTAGCCCACTCATCGACTTGCTCGCAGAACGCAGCGGCCGCATCGTCAGCACGGTTACCGTAGAAATAAATCCAATCATAGAATGGGTGAGATTCATCCGGCTTTACCTCTTCCAGCAGCTTGCGGCCAATCTCCAAATACGTCCACGGACACGGCAGCAGTACGGCCATAATCTCACCCAGACTGCCCTCATGTGCCACTGTCAGCATGTGATGGATATAATGATGCGCGGACGGAGCAAGCGGATACCCTTGAAGCTCCTCATATGTCATACCGGCTACTGTACAAAAATTCTGATGCGGATGCACCTCGCTGTTCAGAATAAATGAAATCTGTTCGTTGAAGACCGCGATCTCTTCACGGCTGGTCGATTTGGAAATCGCGATGCCGTATATCCGCATATAAGCATTCAAATACTCAAAATCCTGCTTCACATAGTGAATCAGCTGTTCTCGCCCAAGCTTCCCCTCGGCGATGCCTCTTACAAAGGGATGATTAAAGATTGCCTCAAAAATGCCGTCCGCCTGCTGACGGAGCTCTTGCGTGAAACTCATGGTTTATCCCACCTCCAACATATTGAAGAGCAGGAAGTCCGTAAGACACGACTTTTCCAAACGACGCAAAAAAGCCGCCCCCCGAAAACTGGAGCGGCTTCGACAACAAGCACCGGCACGCTTAACCAAGCATACCGAGACTGTATATCCGAAGGCTCCACTTTCCTACGCTAGTACGAACTAGATCAGGTTCAAAGGGTCCAAGATACGCTCTTGTCTCAGCCGCTAACGGCTCCCCTAGTGGACTTCCTATTCTTATGTCTATTACTGTACATAGGTTTGCAGCAGGTGTCAAACATTAACGACGGAACCAAAGAATAGGAGAGATATGCGCCACCAACGTGACTAACGCACAAAATAGGAGACCCCTCAAGATCTCAGATCTTGCGGAGCCTCCTATATCCTGTTCACCTGTTATTATCCAGGTTATGACAGATCGTCTGCCTGCGCATCCGTCTTTATAAATTACTGAATGCCGTAAAACTCCTGAAGCTGGTCGATCATCAGATTCGCTGCTAGGATGCCGCCTGCTGTGTTCCAGATCGCATCATCCACTTTGTGGGCTTGACCGTTCTTGACGACATTCAGGTTTTTCCATAGCGGATCGTTGATCCACTCCTGCTCGGTTTGGTTGGCGCCGCCATCCCCGGTTTCATATGTGAAGTAGAACAGTCTGTCGGCGTCCGCCTCAGGCAGACGTTCCTTGGTGATCTCATCCACAAAATTATCCTTGGCGTTCTTGGTCATGTCGTTGCGAGCAATGCCGATTTTATCGAAAATGACGCCTGAGAACGTATTAGTATGATACACGCGTGTCTTGCCGGCCATGAAACGGACCACAGAGACAGTCTCGTCTAGCTTGCTTCCGGCCTTCTCTTTGAAATCCTGGATCCGCTTGTCGTAAGCAGCCAGAAGCTCTTCACCTTCAGCCGTTTTGTTCAGTGCCTTCGCATACAATTCAAAATTGTTCTGCCACTCGCCGCGAAGATCCTCGGCAAATACGGTCGGCGCGATCGCCTTCAATTGCTCGTATACCTTCTCCTGACGCATCTTGTTGCCGATAATCAGGTCCGGCTGCAGGCCAGCGATCAGCTCGATGTTCGGCTGGCTTTCTTCCCCGACAACAGTAACGCCTTCCATCTGGTCTTTAATATGCGGATACCATGGGTCGCCTGTCCAGGATCTAACAGCACCTACAGGCTTTACACCCAAAGCGAGAAGCGCTTCAGTTCCTTCGTTCGTGAGGACCACTACTTTTTTAGGCGTTCCCTTGATCGTTTCCGTGCCCATGGCATGTGTAACTTCATATGATTCGTCAGCTGCGCTGCCGTTATTACTCTCTGCGGTATTCGTCGTGTCGCCACTCGCGTTGTTTGTGTCCTCTTTCGCTGGGCTTGCACCACACCCGGCAAGAATCACGATCATGA
Source organism: Paenibacillus solani (assembly GCF_001277345.1). Classification (GTDB taxonomy): domain Bacteria; phylum Bacillota; class Bacilli; order Paenibacillales; family Paenibacillaceae; genus Paenibacillus_AQ; species Paenibacillus_AQ solani. Next base: position 268,710 of record NZ_LIUT01000001.1, on the reverse strand, counting down.
TGAGTGCCAGCAAGCTAAACTTGAGGCCTCTCGCTGATTTATTTGCTATTCTTTTTCCCATTTTTGTCTAAATCCCCCTTGTGTTGTATCCCTCTACTTGAAAATCATTATCAATCACTGATTCAAAACTATAAAGGGTATCCTGAAAAATATCAAGATATTTATGAGAATGATTATCAAGATCATTGACAGATAGAATCCCTTCACCTAAAATTCATATGAAATTAATTATTCATGGACTTGGAAAGTGAGCATATATGCGCGTACTCGGACTATTGATATCTCTACTGGCGCTAACCGCTGCCGTCATCGGCAGCATCACACTTGGAGTAACGAACATACCTCTTCATCAGGTATGGGAATCGTTCACTCACTTTAACGGAAGTAATGAGCATTTAATCATTCTCACGGCAAGACTGCCCCGTGCACTCATTGCGCTGGCCGCAGGAGCTAGCCTGGCTGTCTCGGGAGCGCTCATGCAGGTCATCACTCGCAATCCGATTGCATCCCCCAGCACACTGGGCGTGAACTCGGGTGCAGCCTTCTTCATCATTATATCGGCGGGGTGGCTAGGCATAAGCGGATTCCAATCCCTTACCTGGGTTGCGATGATCGGAGCCGCTGTGAGCGGTGGTATCGTATTTTTCCTGGGGAGCATTGGCAGAGATGGCATGACGCCGGTAAAAATCACCCTTGCAGGGGCCTCCATGGCTGCCTTCTTCCATTCCTTAACGCAAGGATTGATGCTCTCCGATGGCAAAATGTTCGATCAGGTACTAATATGGCTGGTCGGCTCGGTAGCCGGACGCGACTTGAACCAACTTGCAGCCGTATGGCCGTACATGGCTGTTGGCATGCTGGCTGCACTCCTGCTGGGCCGTCATCTGAACGCGCTCTCCATGGGTGACGATATCGCCCAGAGCCTGGGGCAAAAAACAGCCGTCATTAAACTATTAGCGGCAGCGGCCGTTATTTTGCTGGCTGGAGGTTCCGTTGCCGTTGCGGGACCCATCGCATTCGTCGGAATCATCATCCCGCATATCGTTCGGTATTTAATTGGAAATGATTATCGCTGGATTCTGCCTTACAGCGCGGTGCTGGGTGCACTTCTGCTGGTGACGGCCGATCTCGGTTCCCGATATATTGCCATGCCGAAGGAAGTACCGGTCGGCGTGATGACCGCAATCATCGGGGTGCCGTTCTTCGTGTACATAGCCAGGAAAGGAAGACGAGCACAATGAGCAAACACCGCATATTCCGCTCCAGAAACGCGAAAGTATCGTTTATGCTGGAGCACCGAACACTATGGGTATGTCTGATCCTGGCCGTGCTTTGTTTCGCCGTCATGGTGATTAGCACAGGAACGGGAAGCCAGTTTATTTCACCGCTTCATGTCATGAAGGCATTGTTCGGCGATGCTCCGCCTATGGAGCAGGTCATCGTCATGCAGCTACGACTGCCCCGTATTATCATCGCTGTCCTGATCGGCGCTTCTCTTGCAGTCGCTGGTGCGATTTTGCAGGGCGTCATCCGCAACCCCCTTGCTTCACCTGATGTCATCGGTATTACAGAGGGAGCATCGCTTGGAGCGGTTCTCTTCATCTTCATATTCACAGGCACCGTATCCATCCATTGGATGCCGCTGTTTGCCATTCTTGGCGCTTTTTTCATTACCGGACTGCTGTATGTGCTCGCCTGGAAAAATGGCGTATCGCCGCTGCGGCTCGTCTTGATCGGTATCGGGGTATCGGCCGCGATCAAATCTATCTCCTATATGCTAATCATATCCGGTCCACTGCAGCTGGCCGATCGTTCGCTCACCTTCATGGCGGGCAGCATTTACGGGATGTCCTGGGATAAGGATGTATTGACCCTGCTGCCTTGGGTAGCCGTTCTTCTTCCGCTTACCTGGCTGCAAGCCCGGAATGTGAACATTCAGGCGTTGGGGGACGATGTTGCCAGCAGCACGGGCGCACAAGTCCAGAAGCAGCGACTGATTCTGATCGGACTTAGCGTAGCCCTGGCAGGAGCTGCGATCTCAATCGGCGGCGCCATTGCCTTCATCGGACTAATGGCACCGCATATGGCCCGCAGGCTTGTAGGTCCAAGCTTCGGGAGCGTACTGCCGGTCAGCGCACTGATCGGCGCAATTCTGCTGCTTGTCGCAGATTTGGTAGCACGGACGGCATTCCTGCCGCGTGACGTGCCGGCAGGCGTATTCACCGCCGCGATCGGTGCGCCGTTCTTCCTCTACTTGCTGTATCGTAACCGCAATCGATTCTAGAACCCGAAAGGAGCTAAGCGTCATGAATACGCTGGAAGCAAAGGGATTGGGGCTGTCCTATGGGGGAGACTTCATCTTCGAAAATCTGGACTTAACCGTGCCTATAGGTAAAATCACCGTGTTTATCGGCAGCAACGGCTGCGGTAAATCCACTTTGCTGCGCTCCATGGCCAGACTGCTGAAGCCGCAGCGCGGCTCGGTCGTGCTGAACGGGGCCGACATTGCAAGCATGTCCACCAAGGACGTGGCGCGAAAGCTCGCCATTTTGCCTCAAGGACCTACTGCGCCGGAAGGATTAACGGTGATGCAGCTCGTGAAGCAAGGACGCTATCCTTACCAGAGTTGGCTGCGTCAGTGGTCACGTGAAGATGAGGAGGCTGTCATGGCGGCTCTTAAGTCGACAAGGCTGACTGACCTGGCTGATCGTACGGTTGACTCGCTCTCCGGCGGCCAGCGCCAACGTGCCTGGATCGCGATGACGCTGGCGCAGGAGACGCCGCTCATTCTGCTTGATGAACCGACCACCTATCTGGATTTGACACACCAGATCGAAGTCCTGGACCTGCTGTATGATTTGAATGCTCAGGAACAGCGGACCATCGTGATGGTGCTGCATGATATTAATCTGGCCTGCCGTTATGCCGATCATATCGTTGCCATTCGCGATGGGAGCATCAAGGCTGAAGGAAAGCCGGAAGATATCATTAATTCCGAGTTGATGCAGACTGTGTTCCAGCTGCCGTGCGAAATTATTCCCGACCCGCTGTACGGAACTCCGATGTGCGTTCCGCACGGAAAGGGCATGCGGCGGCCTTCGACCGTCAAGCCGGACGCAGCGGACCCGAAACAACCAACAACTTCAACACCCGCCCCTGATCTGGCAACGGTGTAGCATACATGCAATAAAGCCGGCTCTCTTCCGCATTCAAGCGGTAGGTGCCGGCTTTTTATGTAGGCTATCTTGCAGATGGGTTATCATCTAAAACAGTCCTGGTTTTCGCAAACCAAGATATGGGACAGCAGAACGGCAGGGACATCGAAAAGGCGCAACGGCTTTAACACGTCCATCACTATCGAATATACTAGCCGTCGTTACGAGTCGACAGAGACATAAAAACATACAAAAAACCGCCCCCATAGTTGAATGCGGTCCTTGTTACTCTATCGATATTGGCCTTCTGCTTCAGTTGAATACGACTGCTCTGTTAATGATATATCAAGACCATTTACCTGCACGGAGGTCTTTTTTTCTATGGCGATGCTGGATTGCTTTAAGCAGCTTAGACTTTTCACGTTTCCGCTGCTCCAGCAGATTCTTTACCCCTCTCATCAACATCCGGTACCTCATATCATCCTTATGGCCAAGCTTGCGCATTTCGTCAAAATACTCTTCTGTCATTCTATCACTCCAGCTGTATAAGTCTATAGAACTAGAATACAGGACTAAACTATACAATTTCTACACAAAACTCGATTGCACGCTGAGTCGATAGTCCCCGTATGACAGAGCTGCCTGTCGGCCATCTGTTATACGACACACTTGGGCATGCTGCTGGCGGGCCTCGCAAAGCTTTTTCTTAGATTGGGTAAACCCGGGGACGGCCCCGTTTATGATCAAACAAAAAACAACCGCTCCCCTTGAATGGGAGCGGTCATGCTATGGGGCCGAATGCACACCATTCGCATTCATGCCGTAGATTATTTACGCTGGGCAATTCCTTAACGGCCCAGGGACATATCCTTGTTCTCTTCGTCCTTGGATTCCTCGTCCTCGACGTTTACGTCGTCACCGGATGCTGCTACGCCATCCATAAAGTCTTGAATCTGACCGCTATTGCGGGTCAGTGTAGCTACGGAAACCTCGTGCTTCTTCGCAATATCGGACTTCGTTGCTGAAATGTTAAGCGATGAAGTTACTATATATTCTAGCGCACTAGCATACCCGCCCTGCTTGCGGTACTTTGGATCGGCTTCTCTGGAGAAGCTGTTCCAAACCATCAGGAGGCTGAACACTTGAAACAGCTGCTGTTCATCCTGCAGCTCATAATCCTTGCAGATCTGCGGAAACACAGCCTCTGCAAGCTCACGATGCTCATCGGCGTTCCATTCCATCCACACCAGCTTATCGTTAATCATTTGCCGAAGTTGATCGACTTGTAGCTTAGGCTCTGCTGCTCTCACACCAGGGAACTGGATGACCTTACCGTATACCGTGCGTTCATCTTTTTCCAGACAACATCTTTTGTACTTTTTTCCGCTTCCGCAGTGACATAGATCGTTTCTTCCTAGCTTTTTCATTTCCTAGCTCCTATTTGAATGATTTCTTCTATTATACATGGAAAATATAAAAATGCGCACCTTTGACTATATAAGCCTTCAATACTTGCGATCTTCCACTAATAGAACGACCTTCCCTAGGGGGGGCTTCCGATAAGAAGGACTACTAGCAGGATAGATAGCAAAAAAACGCGGGCTCCTCTATGAAAGCCGCGCTCTTTCATATTATTCTATATTATCTATATTACGCAAGTAGGATGTAACAAATTTGTTAGAACCTATAATAGACTTGTGGCATTTTTGGTAAAGTTTCCATAGTAAGAATCTGATCTACAATAACCTGCTTCCGATATAGATACCCCCTGTTAGCGATAATGAAATAACCGCCTCCCTATACGTTATAGAGAGGCGGTGGCTTACCCATACTCAGTGAAATCTGTTTATTTCCCTTGCTCTAATAACGCTTCCAGGCGAGTGAGCAGGACAACCGTCTCGGCCCGTGTTGCCGGGTTCCCTGGCCTCAGATTAGAGTGGCTGTCTCCTTGGATCAATCCACCAGCAGCTAGCTCCGTCATTGCTTCCCTTGCCCAGGCTGGCACCAGGGCATGGTCGTTGTAAGCAGACAGGCTGCTGTTTCCTTCCACAGGGAGCGAGGCTCCTGCAAGCTTCATGGCACGCTGCAGCATCACGGCAAGCTCTCCTCTGGTGACCGATTGATTCGGACGAATGCTGCCATCCTTATAGCCCTTCAAGATGCCTGCTTGCATGGCATCCGAGATGGCATCTTTAGACCAATCAGGCCAAGACTCGCTTGTGACCGAGCTGCCGGCCCCCGAAGAAGCGAACGGTCCAAACCAACGATTCAGCAGAACGACAAACTCGGCGCGCGTAATATAGCCGTTCGGCCGGAAGGTTCTATCGGGGTACCCGCTAATCTTAGCTGCTTTAACTGCTTTCATGATAGCATGCTCAGCCCAATGTCCTTTCACGTCAGAGAACTCTAAAGTCTCTATTCTTTCTCCGTCTTCCCCTCTCCCAGGCACCGGATCTTGATCTTCGATTACCGGAGGCACCGCTGGTTTGTCCCCTGTTCCTGACCCAGATTCCGGTTTCTTATCGGTTCCAGGATTCGGTTTGGGATAGGAGCCAGAGCCCGAATTTGACTCCGGTTCAGTGACCGTACCCGGATTCGGTTGCGGATTCGATCCTGATCCAGGATCGGGATTCGGGTTCGGCTGTGGATTTGGATTTGGATTTGGGTTTGGTTCAGGATTCGGATCAGGACCCGGATCTATATCAGTATCCGTAACCTTGATTACGGCACTAGTGGAATGCGTGCCATAAACGGCGTTTACAACGGTCTGTCCTTTCCCTTTCCCTGTAATCAGCCCCTCAGGACTGATTGTCGCAATCGTCTCGTCCTCTACCGTTAACTGGCTATTCGAAGTAATGTTCCTCGAATTGCCATGTTCATCCGCTGCGATTAGACTGGCTTGCAGCGAGCTGCCTCTCTCCAGTTCGTATTGCTGCTTGTTGAAGGAGATGTCTTTGATGAATAGCTCGAATTCAACCGTAATGGGATCCGCGAGCAGCAGACCTTCAAGTGACGACGCACTGATCGTGGCGATCCCCGGTTGAATAGATACCAAGGTGCTTTCATAGACGCCATAGGTCGACTCTGTCACCGTCGTCATCTGCCCCAAAGAAGAAGTTAACTCAATAGGGCCAAGATATTCATCCAGATCGTTGCCATGAGCATCCTTGATGTGAAGCTTGATCTCTGTGGATTGTTTACCATCTGCCACCACGATTTCCGGGTTCGCCGTTAATGTGGAATAAGCTCTGTTTGGAGCCCCGGCTCTAAACGATACTTTGGCCGACACGTCAAAAGGCTTGCCATCCAAAGTCACACCAATATTAGCTATACCTGCTGTATCGGATCGAAGCTCGGCTTCATACACGCCATAAGAGATTTCTACCGGTTCACTGACCGTTCCAAGCGAGCTGGTGAATACTGCCTTACCGCCGCTTCGGATCAGCTCATTTCCATCAGCATCCCTTAACTGCAACCTCAATACGACCGGATCGGCACTTCCAACGATGGACATGGAAGGCGTTGCTGTCAGCTCCGAATGGGCAGGGTGGGGCACTAAGGAGAGTACGACAATTTGTGCTGCTGGAACCTCCAGTCCATTGATCTGGGCCGTTACCTGAACAGGCCCTGGAGAATCTGCCAGCATATCAGCCGCATAACGCCCCTGTCCTACGTAACTTACAGGCCCTATAATTGTCGCCCCTACAGCTTGCATATCCACGATGTCCGTACCAAAGCTGACTGGCTGTCCTTCATGGCCGGCCAACTGAAGAGTCAACCGGTATGGCTGCCCCATAACCGGCCCGATGCCTTGTTTAGGCCAGTAAGCCTTGTCATAATGGCTGAGTGACAGTTGGATAGGTTCTAGGGCGCTGTCCATTGTATAGCCGCCCCCCAGCTGTCCCATTGAATTGTCCCCCATACTCCAGAGCGTGCCGTTATCCAGCAGGATCACCGTATGATGGCCGGCAGTCTCAGCTTGCAGCACTTTAGCCTTACCCTGCAGCGCCCCGGTGACTTGCCCTGGCCGCTCCTCCCACTGGTCGTCTCCGCGACCAAGCTGTCCTGTAATGTCCGTTGAACCCCAGATGGTATTGCCGCCCCAGGTCCACACGCTGCCGTCTTCGCGAATCGCTGCAACGTGTGCAATCCCTGCCGATATATCAACAACATGGCTGAAAGCATCTCCAGATGCTTTGTCCAATACAGGCTTGGGATAACTTGAATAAGTCCCCTGGAGTGTGTCTGAGCCTAGCTGCCCATAACCGTTGACTCCCCAGCTCAATAAGGTTCCGTCTTCTTTTAAAGCCAGGCTATAATCATTACCTGTAGCTACCTTCTTGATTCCATTCAGAGGATTCTTGTTCTTATCCAGCGCATGGACGGGATACGAACGACTAGTTAATGTGAGGTCCCCCAGCTGATAAGTTCCGTTATCCCCCCAGCCCAGCAACTCTCCGTTCTCCGTTACGGCCATGGTAAACCTATTTCCTGCATGGATTTGTTTAATTCCTATCAGGAATTCGGAAGCGTTCTTCTTCACCTGAACCGGTCTTTCGACATACTCCATCGGACCAGCGTTCCCGTTACCCACCGCACCCGACTGATTATCCCCCCAAGCCCACACGGTTCCGTCTTTCGCCAATGCGGCAGCATGCGTAACTCCAGCAGAAATCTGTTCAATCGGAGGCAGGCCTGCAATAGGAATGGCCTCGGGATAATAATAGGTTCCCTCGTACGGCCGCCCCAATTCATTACTTGCATTTAACCCCCAGCCGTACACGGTTCCGTCAGCAGATAAGGCAAGCGAGTATTGCTGAGATGCCTCAACCGCTATAATGTTCGTAAGAACTTTAAGCTCACCGTTCACATCTTCATAAACAGGCTGCGCAAAGCTGGTGCTGAAATTCATGCCTTGTTTCCCATTCCCCAGCTGTCCCACCACATTCGATCCCCAGGACAAAACCGTTCCATTATCCAGCAAGGCTAACGTATGGTACCCTTTTGAGGATATCGAAACGATGTTAGTCTCTCCGGATGAAACTGCCTTTACCGTATCCGCATGCCCTGTGGTACCCATTTGGCTCGCCAGCAAGAGTACGATGAGACATATGTGCCATATTTTACGTTGCACTACGACGACTCCTTTCTATCTATTTCATATGAATGCGACAAAAGTATACAAAATCCCGGGACTATTGCCTATTATCCAAAGTTAACAAAGGGGGACAAACGAAAAAAAACCGCGGCGTTTCCTCTGCACCACGGCTATGGTATATAAACATAATGAAGTAATGCATATGGTCGACAGCCATCCAAGCATGCCCCCACCCACGCATCGTCCGCACAAGGAGAAGTGCGTACGATGTACAATAGATGCTCCTCTATCTCGAACGTTCTATTTCAGATCCTGGGAAGGTCTTCAGCACCGCCTGTACTCTTGAGCTGACACCTAGCTTACTGTATATCCGGTTCAAATACACCTTCACGGTCCCCACCGTGAGTCCTAGCTCATCGGCGATGGACTGGTTGGTATCCCCCCGGTGAAGCAGTATCAGCACTTGCGTTTCTTGAGGAGTTAACCCATATGTACCGAAAGGGTCCAGAAGATCTAGGCCTACCAGCTTCTCCTGTCTTATCTCGTCCATCAGTTCAGTCATATATTCCTTCAATGGGGCTGTCTTCACAGAATCACCGATAGTATTCAGCTCCTGCAGCAGTTGATACAGCCAATTCCCCTCATCCATAAATGTGCGCTTATACCGATACGGCATGACAAGCGAGAGCGCCTCTTGAAGAAACAGCGCTGCTGCCTTAACGTTTCCGCGTGTGTATTCCGCCTGAGCCTGCAGGACGATGACAGAAGCGGTAATATTAATGCTTCCAGCTTCTTCGGCTTGAATCCTAAGAGCCGCAAGCATAGCTTGCGCTTGCTCGTTTCTCTGCTGATGAATGAGCAGGCGCGCCCATGTCATGATTTCCAAGGAATACTCAAGGCTTATCCGCTGCATCGATGATAGGTTTAACTCCTGAAAACCTACCTCTGCCTTGGACAGCTCTCCGTCTCTAAGATCGAGCTCCACCAAAAAAGCCCGCAAGGCACTGCACCATAATATATCTTCTCTTGCCTGCATGGCATTCAATGCATCCTGCACGATAGCCCTTGCCGAATGGCGGTTTCTTTCCTTCCGTTTGAGCCGTGCCATTGTCAGCCGGATCGGAATGAATAAGCCTGGCACGTCCCTGTAGCGCCTTCCTTCCAAAAGCCGATCCAACCAGAATACACATGCATTCACCTCATTCTTCTCATAAAAGCCTTCTGCCATGGCTTGCATTACATATTGACACATCAAGGAATCCTCCCAGCCATGGCTTTCCAGAATCGAGACGATTCGTGTGCCAACCTGTGCCGTGGTATCCGTAAGGACGCCTTGAAGCCCGAACGGTGTATTACGCACAAAGGGCTCCCGGTTATTGTAATTGAAATTAAAGAATATGGGATCCTCCGGCAGGCGATGTTCAATGGTTTGTGCAAACTGAAACCATTCATCAAATTGTCTGGAATTGAAAGCAAGATTGGCTTTTACAAAAAAAAGCCCGCTCAACCATTCTAGCTGCCGCTCGACTATCGGCCGTCCATACAGGCCTGCTTCCAATTGTTCAAGCAAATTCCGTGCTAGGTCATGCTTACCTCGGAGAGAATATACAAAGATCTTCACCAACAGCAATCTGTCCGGCAAACGGATTCCCTCGGGAAACCTGTTAAGCCACAGCTGAAGAAGGTCGAATTCTCCCTTCTTGATCAGCTCCATCATATGCTGATCCACCAGTGCGGCTGCCATCTCGTAATCCTCCGCCAACAAGGCATAATCGATCGCTTCCTCATGCCAACCTTCGCGCGCGTATACCTGGCTTGCTCTCCGGTTAAGCTCAATCCATCGTTCAGGGTCCTGCTGTTTTAATAAGCTGCTCAGGAAATCGCCAAACACATGATGGTAACGATGCCACAGCTCCTGGTGATCCAAGGGAATCAGGAATAGCCCTTTGGCTTTTAGCACCTCCAGCATGTCATCACATTCAGGCATCTCTGTGACGGCAGCGCAAATGTCCGCGTGAAATCGCCTCATAACCGAGGTTTCCAGCAAAAACTGTCGTAAAGGCTTGTCCAGCCCGCGCATGACTTCATGACTTAAATAATCACTCATATGCCTGTTACTTTGGCTAAAAGCATCGTAATCCGGCATGCCAGCAGCTTCGTTCTGCCGCAGCGCAATGAGTGCTAATTGCAGTCCGGCTGCCCACCCTTCTGTACGTTGCACCAATGTATTCAGCTTCTCGGGGGATAGCGAGCGCCCCAGTGTATGCTGACACAGAGAATTCGCATCTTCTTCGTTGAATGCCAGCTCCTGCGCCCCTATCCGCAGCAATCTTCCGCTTAACAGCCATCTCCCCATCCCCTTGAGGGGAAGCTCCGCGCGCGAAGCGATGAACAACCTGATAGAATCCGGCAAATGTTCGATCCAATAATTCAGACTTTCATGAATCTCCTGATGGGTAATCGAATGATAGTCGTCCAATACGACGTTTATAGACATAGAGATGCCATGCATCTCCATAATGAATGAATCCAAAAAAGAATAAATCATTTGATCTGAATAAGGAACCAGAAAGGGCAGCAGCCGATTTTCGATCCCGGGAGGTAAGTAGGGCAAGAGTGAATGGATCATATAGCGCCAAAATCTCCGCAAATCGTTATCCTGCTCATCTAAAGTTAACCAAGATGCCGGTCCCTGCGTCCCTTCGTGGAGCATATGCTGGACCAGTGCAATGGTCTTTCCGCTGCCAGCAGGGGCTACAACCGTGATGATCCGATAACCACTGCCCTGATTCTCCCTCTCATCCCATACAGAACGGCTGATCCATGCATCCCGTAATGCTGGCGGCTGCAATTTAGTTCTTAGAATGACAGTCCCTTCTCCCATGTGAGTCACCTCCAAGTCTTACTGTTACTATAAAATACTCTCGAGTATCTTTCCAGGTTAATCCCCTAAAATCTGCATTTGCTCAGATAGACAAGAAAAAAAGCAGGCACTATAGGCTTTACCTGGTTGGCCTGCTATTGTTTGCATTAAATAAACTTAGTTTCTAGTAACCGTCAAATCATCACCGTAGGCTTTTGCACCGCCCGAAGGTTTATAAACGTAGATGGTTGCTGTTGTATTGCTTGAACCCGTTGTAAACGTAATACTGCCTTGAGAATAGCTGGTGGTGTTAATAACGGAGTATTGCTCTGCACCGCCATAATTCTTCACCCCGATCCGGACGGGCTGACTGCTGTCAGCCGTCTTCCCATAGCCTGTAAGCGTGTAGGTTGTATTCGGCTCCAAATTTACGATTTGTTCAGCCGATGCTGGTCCCCCCGATAATTGAACTGCATAGGTCCCACTCCTCGAATTGCTGCTGACTACGCTAGCGGTATTCCAATTGGACCATGGCATATCTGTCAATACACAGCCGGTGCATGACAGCGAAGAGCGTCACACGCGACTTGCTACTTTTCTTTATAGCACATCTTACCTTACAACACCGATATATCTATAACAATGTCGATATTTTGAATGGATGTTAGCTGCATCTTGACATGACTAACCCGTAGATCCTCGGGATTAGTAGCCCAGTGCTGGTTTTGGCATCCTTCCACTTCGCATTCAGCTTATCGAATGCAGCCTGCAGATCGTCAGCCACGATTTACTCCCGAACATAATCGCCGGTACCGACGCCAATCTGATGATCGGCATGAAGCCGGAATCTTCCACGTACCCGGATACCTTCACGAAGAAATCGACCCAACCAGGGGCGTCGTCACAAGAAAAAGCCCGCTCCCACCGGGAACGGACTCTTTCAGGATTCATCTTATGAACAATTCATTGCGCTGACGTACTTCATGTGTACGCTAACATTCAACCTGTTAACGGCTCTATCACCTTGCTGATGCAGTCATGTCACCAATCACTTGCCTCAGCACAGGCTCAAGGCCGTCCGCCATCAGCTTGAAGCCGAGGTCCGTCGGATGAACCCCGTCAACGGTAGTTTCCCCCGGATCCGGACCTAACAAATCCGATCCATCCAAAAACGTTAGGCGATGATCTCCCGCCTCGGTCAGCTGCCGGATGAGTTCCATCTGAAACTTCTTCCGCTCGAGCCGCCCTTCCAGAATCTCCGGCTTAAATGATTCAGCCCCATGGGAAACGCGAGATATCAAGAGGATCGGAACGTCCGGATGAACCTGACGGTAGGTTTCGATAAATTGGGGCAGGGTCTGCCGGTAAGATTCGGTGCCCCCGCTGTTTCCCTCGTAATCAATCACTAGACAGGCAGGATCCGAAATCCGTGCCGCAAGTACGGCAAGCTCCGGTTCCCCCTTTCCGTTGCCCGAGAACCCTAGATTGATAAACTCCAGATGAAGCCTGCGGCTCAAAATATTCGTATATGACATGCCAGGACGCGACGCGCATCCTCCTTGCGTAATAGAGGTTCCATATACTACCACTCTCGCGCTGGAATCATAGGGCTCCGGTGCACTGACCTCGGCTCCCGGATCCAGTCCGATCCATATCTCCTCGACGCCCTGGTATAAGGGCATGTTGAGCAGGAACGAGCGGACTTTGCGGTCCTCGACATTGAAAAGGCTGCTCTCATACTCAACCTGGCCGGCCTGAAGGCGAGCGGTTCCCGCATACAGCCATTCGCCGGGGCCGCCGATATACGCATCCACTCCGCACTCCCCGGTTGGAGGCATATGGTACATGCCGGATCCTGCCGTCAGGCGCACGCGAACAGATACTTTCCGTGAATTCGTGCGGAAGCAGATTTGACCGCCCGATGTGCAGTTCGCTAACGCATCCACCTCCGGCCGGATGGGTACATCAGGTACGGCAGGAAGCCTGCGGAATTTCCGCTCGGTGTCGAACCAGGCAAAACCGGATACTCGGAAGGGCTTTTCCAATGGGGAATACCATGTCAGTTCATGTCCCCCCTTAAGATCTAACTTCATATTGTGATCCAACTGATAAGGGGATACCGCTCCAGGTTCAGGGGTGCTGTTCTGCATATTTCTCGCCTCCATATGTAAATTCGGAATGGAATAAAAAATCTTTTTATCTTACTCACAGATACTTTGCAGCGGAGCCCGTTTCAGCTTCACAGCCTTCGATCTCAATGCCTTAGAATGGCTTATCTGTCCCATGCCGTGGAAACCTCTTCCTTCAGCTCCTTCAACAGCTCCTCTTTATCGTCCCGATAGAACATATTATAGGTGTCAAACGGAATCATCCGCCCATCGGGATGCACGATATGAACGCAGGATTTCTTGACAGAGCGGACATCGAAATTATGGGCATCCAGAAACTGCATGATGATGACCCGGAAGACGTTGTCATACGCAATCTGCTCCGGCACGGCGGCCAGGGGCAGACAGCAGAGCAAGCTCTTCAGGGAAAGTGCAGAGGATTGCGGCGAGTGACCTGTGGATAACAGCTCGAACATCTTGCCCCGGATCACCGGGTCCTGCTCGAACACAATCGTGTTGCTGTCTCCTTCGAGTAATATTTCCGGATCGATCATCCGCGTGAGCGGCAGCACTTCCCCGCCCAGCTTGAGGGCATAGCCCATAGCCAGGCAGTCCGGGTGACAAGGCACCGGAAGAATATCCGCATCCGTAAATACCTCGGACTGGTCGATAATCATCCGCCGTACTTCGCTGACGGTGAGGCGGTCCGTCGCCGGATCATACCCCTCCAGCCGGCCCGCCGCCTGGATTGGCTGGATCGTGACGCCGCGTACCGCTTTTTGCTGCAGCCCGTACTGAATAATGTCGCCGATTTCGCTGTCATTAAGCCCTTTCTTGAGCGTGACGACCAGCGTCGTGGATATGTTGAATTCATTCAAATGCTCGATGGCCTGCTGACGGATGCGCCGCAGATCGGCGCCTCTCAGCTCCTTCAACACATGCGCTTCAAAGCTGTCGAATTGCAGGTATATCTCAAACCCCGGCATATATTCCGCTAGTCTGCGAGCAAATTCCCGGTCCTGGGCAATCCGGATGCCGTTCGTGTTCACCATGATATGCTTGATGGGACGGCTCTTGCACATGTCCAGAATATCGAAGAAATCCGGATGCGTCGTCGGCTCGCCTCCACTGATCTGCACGATGTCCGGCTCGCCCTCGTTCTCCACGATCCGGTCCAGCATGAATTCGATCTGCGCCAGTGACCGGTACGAGGTGCGATGCGGCGACGATTCTGCGAAGCAGATCGGGCACTGCAGATTACAGTGATCCGTAATCTCTAGGAGCGTGAGACAGCTGTGCTGCTCATGGTCCGGGCAGAGCCCGCAGTCGTAAGGACAGCCGTAACGAATCGGCGTATTCCAGACGAGCGGCATTTCAGAAGGCTTGATGAACTTCCGCGTCTGGTGGTAGTAGTCCGCCTCCGTAGCGATTAACACTTTTTCCGGTCCATGAATAAGGCACCGTTTGAGCATATAAATCTTGCCGTTCTCCTCGATGATCTTGGCTTCCACTTTACGATAACAGGTCGTGCATATGCTATTCGTCAATTCATGATATAGATAAGGTCGGTTTTTTGGCATATTTAACGCTCCTTTGGTTAGCTTGGAAGTTGGGAACCCGGCTTGAAGCGGCGAAGCCTGTCTCTGCCGCCGATCAGCCATGCATAATAGATCAGTCCAATGATGCACGCCAGCTGGATATTATTCATGCCCAGATAAGGATGCGGCGTCGGCTTGATCCAGTCGATTGCCAGACGGAACAGCAGATACCCGGCCATAAACCATTGAAACATCCGCCCGGACACATACTCTGTGCGAATGGATCTGCCGCGGCTCTGGCGATACAGCGGAATCAGCAGCACAGCCAGCACGATCAGGAACAGAATCTCGTACAGCTGGGTCGGATGGCGATAAATACCGTCCCCGAAATCCACGCCCGTGAACCAGGTCGTCGGTGTGCCGTAAGTATGGTCATCAAGACCGGTCAGAAAACAGCCGATCCGTCCGAGTCCCAAACCCAGCATCAGCGGATAAACAAAATCATCGCCGGTGGAATGCTTCCAGCCCACCCAGCGCTTCGTCAGCTCGACGCCGATCAATCCGCCCAGAAGGCCTCCGACAATCGTCTTGCCTCCCCACAGCAGATGAAATTGGCGAAGCTGCTCCCAAGTGGCAGCCGGATCTTCGAGCCAATACAACAGCTTGGAGCCAATAGCCGCACCGGCGATGATTCCAGCTAGAATCTGCAAGCTCATCAGCTTTGTCATGCCGCTCGGCCTGCGGGTCCATAGATACACGCGGAAGCCGATAAAGTAGGCCAGCGATTCAAACAGCACATGCGGATGAATCCGCCAGGAACCCAGATGCAAATAAACAGGAAACTCCATCGGTCCACTCCTTGAATACAGAAATTAAATAGGGTCCTAATTTTTTTAAGCCTGAGATCATTAATTAGAGAAAAGTATAGTTCCGCAAATCGCGAGCAGCAGCACAAGAAGTCCTCCCAATATGGCAAGAATGGACACAATCACGTTCATGACCACGTTCTTATGCGGCGGCGCTCCCGCCGAACCAGGAGCCGTCATTTCCCCGCAGCGAATGCGGCAGCGCCCGGTCTCCGGGTTATAACATTCGTCACATACGGGCTTCCCGCACCGCGTACACTGGGCAACGGCCATTTTTTCCGGATGATTCATACAGCGGTAACTTTCCATCCAATCACCTCTCTTGGAATATTAATCCTTACCCCCTATTGTAAACGCTGCCGGGAAAATAGACTACCTTTTAGGATACGAGGGCTGGTCGTGCAACAATTCAAATAATGAACACCGCCACCTTCAACCGGATCGGGAATACGGAAACAAAAAAGGCAAGCCCTCTGCCTCCTTCTCAAGCCAGCGCTTGCCTTGCTTATCTATTTCAGCTTTCATTGGTTAGCAGGTAGGTGCATCCTGCCAAACATTAAACTTGTTGCCGTCCCTATCCTTGAACTTGAACTGCAATCCGCAGGAGCCATGATCCACTCCCACCGCACCCACATTTCTTGCGGATTAAGCTCATACACTCCATTATCCCTGAACATGAAATGATGCATGATAAACTCTCGGCGGATGGTCGCAAAGTCCTCGTGATACCCTTTGATGAATTCGTTGATTTCCTTCTCGCTGTACTTTCGCCCCACCTCCAGCTGAGACACCATATGTGTGAGTACAATGAGTTTCTTCTTCAATTGAGCAGGAATGCTCTTTAATTTACCGTCCTTCGTGAAGAAATTGTTAAGAACCGATGTTTTCAACTTAAGATTGTTGTCCTGCATATGCTCTGAATCCTCCCCTTGCCTTACTCTGTGATAGATCAGCTTCTCTGTCGCCGCAGCGCTATGCTTGATGAAATAGTCATTCAACGAAAAATAAATCGTGTTCTTGTCCCTGCGTTCTTGAATGAGGCTCGCCTCCCGCAGCTTGGCGGCATGATGTGTAATCGTTGCCGGGGTGACACCGACCTTCTCAGCCAGCTCCTGCCCGCTCAGCTCCCCTTCGGCGAGCAGGATTAGCAGTTTGATCCGTGTCGGATCCGCGAGCGCTTTATGATAACTGACCACCTTATCCAATTGCATAAGTGTATGTTCAGCTCCTTTCTAATTTAACGATTATCTAATTTGATGTTTGTTAAATTAGATAATAAGCTATCAGGGATTATTTATAAACCCTAATATGAACACACTTATCTTTATCAACGCCAAGAAGCCTGTCCCTTCTTTATGAAGGAACAGGCTTCTTGAATTCAACGACTCTAGATTTACATACGGCACCTGTGCCGCTGCACCCAAGTCAATTGCCGGCGCAACTGCCGTTTACACTATCGCTGCGTCAACCCGGGACTGATCAGCATTCTGGCATCGCTTGCATACCTTCAGTGCCGTGCCGTCCGACTTGTTGGCAATATAGAGGAGCTTAATGCGAGTGGTGCTGCATACCGGGCATGTCCCCCGGCCACGAGATGGCATGCTCCACAGGATGCGTCCCCGTTTGGTTTTAGCCATGATTCATATCTCCTTCATTCATATTCTCTCTTATGTTGTAGCGAACCCCGCACAGCAGCTTTTGTTATCCGCGATTATTCTCTGTTATACGAACCCCAAATCTTTAGATTAACAATCAAGCTGGATGACCTGTGCAGCTCCATTATAGAGGAGGTCTGCCGCCGAATATAGGGAATGAATGACTATGAATTCTTTTTTACCTAAACATCTTCCTGTTTCGCAGGCTCCTCATGGGCTCCACATCCGCTGAATCTCTGGAACCCCCTATAATCCAATCTGGCTCTTAAGCCCTTGGTAGCTGCCTGCCTCCGGAAATCCATTCAGCACGATGGTCATGAATTTCTCCGAGAAGCCGTAAGCCGTCAGATCCCGAATTGGGATCATAGCTACATCACCGATCGGGTTGAGGTCATATTCATTCGATGGAAGGCGTAGCTCTCCGGCTAAACGTTCCAACAGGAACGTAATATGTAAAAGGGACTGCGAAGAATCCGGTTTGTCGCATAGATACAGAAGCTTTGTCACTTCTATGATAAGTCCGGTCTCCTCCTGAATTTCTCTAATCATTGCCTCTTCCAACGTTTCTCCCTGCTCCACTCTTCCTCCTGGAAGGGACCAGCCACGTTCTGCGGAAACACTCTGTTTGACAAGCAAAATCCGTTCGTCTTCGATCAGAATCCCGGTTACTCTCACCTGCAACAGGCTGTTCATATACACATCACCTTTTCTTAAGATTTTTCTACCAGGAACATACTTACTTGAGCTTGCTTTGCGTCTCCTCCGCACGCTGTGCGCTCTCCCTCGTCCACGGCGGCGTTAGCGGATGGTTCATGATCTCGGCCAGTGTCAGCCACTGCACCGAATCCACCTCATCGGAACTTTTACAATACGGCGTACCTTGATCATATTCGCACAAAAACACCATATTAATGACGGGACGGCCATCGTCCGTAACAAAAGAAGAGCTGTAGACATACGTAACATTTTCCTTTACCGTGACTCCAACTTCTTCGTATATTTCCCGCTTCACCGTGCGCTCCAGAATTTCCAGCGTGTCGCCTTCCTTGTCGACTTTGCCTCCCACAAACGAAAGCGTTCCACCGGCGTTCTCCTCCTTTAAGCTGCGCGTTATCATCAGCCACTGCCCATCCTTATGCACGGCACCTTCCACATTGACGATAAACATATACTCCCCCCTCTTGGAAGCCTATTTTTACTTAATATGAGTATACCGTTGTCTCTCACCTTACAGTAGACTGCAAAATAAGTTCATGAAAAAACCGAGCGAAACGGTGATTCTCGTCTCACTCGGTTTATTCCATTTAGCCGGAAGACGCCTCAATCCACGTCGTCTTCTTCCTCAACACTTAAGATTCTTCCGGATCTCGCGAGGATCTCTACTTCAAATAATCTGTTGTCAGCGGTCTGAATAAATATTTCGTAGACCATAACACCATGCTCCAAATCCATATCCACATGTACAATTTGACCCGGTACCCGGGCGAGTGCAATTTCTTGAGCTTGCTGCATGGTAATTCTCTGCTGGGTCACCGCCCTTGGCACCTGATAATAATTGCTATACATCAAAATAACATCCTCCTCATTAAAAAGTCAGCCCATGTACCATATGAAAGGGACCCAGAGTTGGTGCAACTTTATCTGTCAACATTCGAATTGTCGGAGGGCGATGACATGATGCATGATGAGGTGATATTTTTCTGACTTATTCGTTCATACCTTATCACCAATATGGTAAAGTACAACATGGTGCATTTTAGGTTGTTATTCAAAGGAGGTACCTATGAACTTTCACGGATCTGATTTTTATGACGATAACTCGAACTTCGAGAAGTATATGCAGCGGCGGCAGTGGCAGGAGAATGCCAATGATACGCTGGAGAAGCCCGTCATATGGCAGCTGCTAGGGGAAGTCTTGGATCGGCATGTACTCGACCTGGGGTCCGGGGATGCCGGGTTTGGCGTGGAATTACTGGAAAAAGGCTGCGCCGCATACGTTGGGATCGAAGGCTCCCGCAATATGGTGAAGGCCGCCACAAACCAGCTTATGGATTACAATCATGGGTCCGTTCTGCACATGAGGATGGAGGACTATACATACCCAAGTGACGCCTACGATGTGGTAATCTCCCGGCTCGCCCTTCATTATCTGGAGGATATCGAGACCGTCTTTCACAGCATTCATCAGACCTTGAAGCCAAACGGAAGGTTTGTGTTCTCAGTGGAGCATCCCGTCATCACCTCTACGCTTCAGCCCTCTGGCACAAGAACGAATTGGGTCGTAGACAATTATTTCATCGAAGGCTACCGGGAGCAGCAATGGCTGGGCGGCACCGTTCATAAATATCACCGGACCATCGAGGATTATTTTAACGCGATGCAAGAAGCCGGGTTTATCGTGGAACGGCTCAGGGAATCGAAGCCTGTGCGGGAGCATTTTGCAAGCGACGAAACCTATGAGCGCAGACGCAGAATTCCGCTGTTCCTGTTTCTGGCGGGGAGAAAGCAAGATTAGTATGTCTATGAAAAAAAGCCCCTTTCCACTTAACAGGAAAGGACGCTTTATGGTTAAGAAGCAATCACTCGCACACAGTTACTGTGTTCGCTTCGTCGAAGAGAAGCCGCCTCTGCGGCTGCATAGGTGCAGAGACTGACTCGGTCTACTCTTCGACGCATTTGCGGAGTGTCTCCACAATCGCTGCGTACACATCATCCTCTTGGTATTGCAGAATCGGCATTGTATCCGCCGGATCCAGATAGGCATCTCGGTCTTGAATCAATGCAGTTACACTCATATGGATGCCGTGCTCCTTACCGGCTGCGGCTGTGGCCGCATCCAGCTGTTCCATCGCAGGTTGCATCTGTTCCAGCGGCAGCACAACGACCTTGCTGTCTTTCTGTCCCAGTGCGTCAAGCACCATCTGGTGGAATTCGCTGTGCTTCATGTTGATGCCACTGATCGCATATTTGCCGCGGTGTTGGCCATGCTCAATCGCGCCGATTGTAGCTTCCGCCACTTGTTGTGCCGTCACGGCTGCCGTTCCGCCCGCCAGAACCGGTACCGTATCTTTTCCTTTGACACGATCAACGAACATGGTCCAGAGCGGCATGCGTCCGGGCATGATCCCGAAGATGAACGGCAAACGCAGAGTCATTACATCCATGCTGTCTTCACCCTCCATGCAAGCTACTTCTTCTTGCAGCAGGCGGGTACGTGGATACGCATTGTCTATAAGCGGCAGATCTGTCCACTTCTCGGCAAAGTGGGCGAAATACGAGCCGTACAGCACGAACTTCTTCACTCCGGCCTGCTTGGCCAATCGAGCCAGACGCTGTGTGGGAAGAACATTCGCCTCATAGAAGAATTTCATGGCTGGCGCCTCAGGTACCATACGCTCATCCGCACCCGCCGCATATACAAAACTGTCCATGCCTTTCAGCATATCCAGAATCTCTTCATCACTCATATCATTAATATTGCCTAATCTGCATTCAACCTCACGCGGCAGCAGATCTTCTGTTGGCAGCGGAGGCAGCGATACCGTGGATACTTTATATCCTCTTTTCAGCATTTCCTTAATCGTAAAATAACCTAAGAATCCGGTTCCACCCAAAACGAATACATTTCTCATGAAGTCCATCCTCCATATCCGGCTAGTTTTGATGTAAGACGATTACTGATCTCTCATATCTATCTTAACTCATAGTGAAGGAAAGAATCGGCATTCATATGATAAGTTTGTGAAAATTTTAACAAAGTATTAATGAGCTGCTTAATGATCCGATTACATAAAACACACGACAACCCTCTTTCACTCAGGAAAAAGGGTTGTCCGTTTGCTATATTTACTTTTTCACTATTTTCGGCGCTCGGTTAGATCTGGTGGAACCGGATCTGGTATGAGCAGCCTTGGACGGAGTAGACTTGGTTGAAGTAGACTTGGTTGAAGTAGTCTTGCTCGAAGCAGACTTGGACGAAGCGGTCTTGGCTGCAGCAGTCTTCGCTCTGGCAGGTCTTGCCGAAGCCGGCTTTGGCGACCGGTCTACCTTGGAGGCTCTTAATGAGCTAGACATCGGATAGGCATGATCCTTGACTTCTGGAATGGACTTTCCGATTAACTTCTCAATATCCCGCAGAAAAGGCACCTCGTCCACTTCGCAGAACGAAATCGCTGTTCCGCTCAGCCCCGCTCGCCCTGTCCGGCCAATCCGGTGAACATACGTTTCGGGAATATTCGGGAGGTTGAAGTTAATGACATGTGACAGCTCGTCAATGTCAATGCCTCTTGCGGCGATATCCGTCGCTACCAATACTCGTGTCTCGCCACTTTTGAAGTTTTTAAGTGCGTTCTGACGGCTGGTTTGCGATTTATCACCATGAATGGCCTGAGCTGTAATATTCACCTTGTTCAGACCGCGTGCGACCCGGTCAGCTCCGCGCTTCGTACGGGTAAAAACCAAGGCAGATGCAATCGATGGATCCTTGAGCAGCTCATTCAATTGCTTCTGCTTACTCCCCGTTTCCAGCAGGTACACGGATTGCTTGATCCGCTCGGCCGTAGAGGAAACCGGGGTAATCTCCACTTTTACGGGATTGTGCAGTAGTGTTTTGACCAGCTGGTTGATTTCTGCAGGCATCGTGGCTGAGAAGAAGAGCGTTTGTTTCTTGCTCGGCATTTTGGCGATGATCCGCTTCACATCATGAATAAAGCCCATATCCAGCATACGGTCAGCTTCATCCAACACCAGGATCTCTACATGCTGCAGATCGACTTGCTTCTGATTCATGAGATCGATAAGCCTGCCTGGGGTGGCAATCAGGATGTCTGCTCCTTGCTGAAGCGCCCGCTCCTGCGTTTTCTGCGAAACGCCGCCAACAATTGCGGTCGAACGCAGCTTCGTGAACTGGCTGTAAGCTTTGACATTATCCGAGATTTGCAGGGCAAGTTCGCGGGTCGGCGACAATACCAGCGCGCGAATGCGGCGCCCCATGCCCGGTTTAGGAGGCTGTTCGTTTAACAATTGGATCATCGGTACCGAAAAAGCGGCTGTCTTCCCTGTTCCGGTTTGGGCACAGCCCAGCAAATCTCTGCCGGCTAACACAGCCGGAATGGCCTGAGCCTGAATAGGCGTCGGCGTCTTGTAATTCTCCTTGGCCAGCGCCTTGAGAATGATTGGGGATATATTTAAATCTTGAAATGTCATAGGGTCTCCTTTAAGGTGAATATCTTTATTGTGCATCACGTAACATAGGGCATCTCATCATTGAGTCTCCACAAGCCGTTCGTTTACGTCATAACACATAACGATACCACATATCGGCATCAAAAAAGAAGCGGAATTTTTCTCCGCCTCTTGGTTGGGATCTCGTATCGTCTTCGTTATGATAAAACTTTTAATCAATAGACATGATCTTCCACTTTCCCTCTTCTTCATTCAAAGCAATATAATACCAAAATTTAAGGTCTTCATTTAACGAATTATCTTCATGTGGTTTGATGGTTAATATCATCGATACGAGACCTTGATTACCCTCCATTTCATGGAAATCCTCTATCTCCAAGCCTAGAACTTCAAAAGAAGGTAAGCCGTAGTCTTGGTAATTAAATAACTCTTTGAATCTTTCTTCGTCTTGTTCATTCACATATTGTGCATGAAGATTAATGAGTTTGACCATTTCTTTTTGAATGCCTTCATATTTACTTTCGTCCAGCGGTGTAAAACTTGGTACAGCATTTTCTTGCTTAGGAACCTCTCCATATAGAGAATCGATGACATCCTTTTTTAATTCTGCGTACTGACTATTCTCAGATAATAGTGACATCTCTGCTTTATCCAGATTGTCTACACTGAATTTCCCTTGTTCTAGAGCATTAATCCAGTAACCCTGTCTCTCCTCATTCCATACTAAGAAAACAGCATATTTCAAACGAGACTCCATTTTCTTGTAGTCTTCATAATTAAATCTGATGAGTCCTTCTTCACTCTCAGCAAAATAGGTAGGTTCGAGTACGTTAATCGTCTGCCCTATTTCTGCACCAATTTTATTTTCAAATACTTTATTTACTTGAACTTCAGTGAGTGTATATCCTCTAGATGGGCCTTTCCCTTCAATAATCACATTTTCCGACTTCTCGGTAACAGTTACTTCTGCCACTACCTGTGAAGCGGAAAGAGCCTCTTCATAATTTGCAAATATAGCATGATCAGCAGAGATTTTATCTTCTTTGACCAACTTTGGTTCGGTTGCATTAAGTTCCGTTTCAATAACTGGTGAGGCAACTTGTTGGTTTTCCTCTGTATGATGATTTACATATGAATATCCACCGATGCCCAATAGCAAAGCTGAAGCTGCTGCGATCAAAAAGAGCCTTTTGTTCATATTTACCACCCCTGGTGAATCGTGTTAACTATAAGACGTCTCTTTTATAGATCTAGTTGCATAAAAAGACAAAATGAAAATGAAAAACAGCCTCTGCGCAAACGTTGCGAACAGAGGCTGTGTTTTTGTTGAACTGCAGTATTTCATAAATCGCCGCTCACGACAGATTTCCACCAAAAATGAGGAATGATAATTCTGGACTGGATTAGGCGCGATTCTCTGCAGATGGTTGCATCAAACCATTTAAATCACTTTTGCAGTTGTGCTTGGTCAATCCTTGGTTAAGCTCCGAACCGCTGCCGATACCCGCATTTCCGGCATAACTCCTCGACAGCTTCCCGGCGTGAGAAGCCTTCCACCAGGTTATTTGCCCGCTCACCGTCAACGATATCCGAGAACGACTTCTGATGGATGTTGCCTAAATTGATAACCCCTTCCCCGTCCAGACAGCACGGTACGACCGTTCCGTCGACCAGGATGGCTGCCTGGCTGCGAAGCGCATGGCAGAAGCCCTTGCCGTCATCTTCCGGTGCCGAAAGACTCGGCCATTGGAATTCGTAATCCTGGTTCAGGTAGATGCGCTCGGCAACCTTCACGCCGCCACCCGGCTCAACCTTCTCCTCGATCCGGTAGTCCAGATTAAATTCCTGCTCCAGAATTTCAAGCGTCTGACGGTTGCGGCTCTTCTCCAGGTTCGTTTGGTTATCCTGGGTCAGGTTCCACAAACGGAAGGAGAAGATCACCTTATGCTCCTCGGCCGCGCGGACAAAAGATAGAATATCCCTTAGATATCCCTCACGGTTCGTAGAACCCTCGTGTCCATCGAAGCTGTGGAGCGAGAAGTTCATCTGTCTCAAGGCTGGCTTGCCCAGCAGCTTGTGCCGGTTCTTCGCGATCAACGTGCCGTTGGTCGTGATGTTGACCTTGAACCCTTTTTCATGGCTAATGTCCAGCAGCTCGTCGATCTTCGGATGGAGCAAAGGCTCCCCCTTCACGTGCAAGTAGATATAGCTGGTGTGCGGCTTGATCTCATCCAATCTTCTCGCAAAATCCTCTACCTTAATAAAGTTAGCCTTGCGCTCCGTCGGCGGGCAGAAGTGACAGGCCAAATTGCAAATACTCGTAATCTCTATGTAAACTTTCTTAAATGTCTTCAAGTTGTTACTCCCCTATCCCATGTCTATGATCCCATGATGATCTGCCAGCTTAATCGCTTCGCGATCCTTCATATCGTACCATAGGCGGGCTGTTACAGCTACAATTATAGATGCTATCTGATACCACTCTATTAAGCATATTAAGAGGGGAAACAGAAGCTGTTCGTAAAATTCAAGAACCGCGCGGATGCGCGGTTCTTTACCTAATATGAGCCAACATGATGGAGGTCACCGGACCCCGGGTTCCTCTTATGCTGACTCGCATAGAAGGTCTTGCTAAGGTCTTTTTATTTTGATTCTTTGTCGTCATTTTCTGCAGCATCGCCAGCTTTGTTACCCAATACTGCCCCTGCGACACCACCTGCAATGGTACCAATTGGACCTAGAACGGAGCCTACAGCAGCACCCGCAACGCCACCACCTGCAGTTCCCAAAGCTTCTCCAGCGTTGACACCCTTGTCGTTATTGTCGCGCTCAGAATCAGTTCTTTGATTGCGTTCGTTATTGTTAGCCATCCATCTCACTCCCTCGGAATTGTGATAGGAACAACCCCTTCTGGCTTGCCAGACGCGGTTCCAAACCATATCTTGCCCCAACCCCTGGGAAAGAATTCTTTAAACAACTAACGCTTAATAAACACAATCTTGACGGCAACCACTTGTTCCTGCTGATTTACTGCCTTATATACGCCGTATGCGCCGTCGCCCATGCCAGTACGAGACACAACGCCGCCATCGAGAACACCTGCTTCTTCCCCGCTCTCGGTAATATCGCTGCAGGCATAATACCATGCGGTATCTGTACTGTCCGACGACGCGTCTGTGTCAGGAATTCGGAACTTTGGCTTATCAAAAATACCTGCTTGTCCGCTGTCCACCCCTGCCACAAAAGGACATTTGATCCACTCCAGAAACTCTCCCTGTTCGGCAGCAGATAGATGGTAAGCGGTTAGCTTGGCATTGGCTTCGCCCCAGTCCGGGATCTCCACCTTCTCGACTTCAGAGACCCATGTCCCATCCATAACAGACTCCAGCAGGCCCATAATGACCGTGTTTGCATCCAATTCATAACAAGGATCCGCGACAACCAATTGTCCGGAACTCACTTCGAAATTGCCCAGTTGAATGATCAATGAAGATACCTCCAATATGTGCTTATAATATGTTATTTTACCACGTAAAAAAGGAACGTTCCCATTAACCTCTTCAGATTCATCCATACTTTGTTCATTTTATATTGGCATTTCCAGCAAAATTAACAGTTAAGTATTGACCCATCACGTATAAATGCATTAGATTACTTATATACGTCATTTTCCTGAATATGGAATATATGGGCTAGGGGGTGAGGTCATTGATATCTGTAGATAGAACGATTAGTACGGATGTGTTACGGTACTTGAAGAAGGAGAAGCTCAGCCTCTCCTCGTTTGCCATGAAATCGGGTATCAATTCGGGAACGCTCAGCCGCTTCATTAATGGCAACCAGCCCCTTTCCGTATCAAGCCTGGATCGGATTACGGAAGCGATGAACATGGAAGAGGGAATCTTTTATTCTTTATATGTACATGAATCGACACCAAATTGGAGAAGGCTTGGGCCCTTCATCATGCGATGTGCCGAGCTGGGGAAACTCAGCTGTATCGATCAGGCCGTTGATCGAATTATAGATAATCCGGCATATTCATCGCTGCTCTTTGATAGCGCAGAAACGCTATATCATAACGGGAAACGGGAAGCCGCCTTAATTCTGTACAAAAAAGTGGCAGAGAGCGAAAAGCACCAGCATGCCGAGCGATTGGCCTTGTGCCAATATCGGATTTTTCTATGTTCTCTAAATTCGGACCAGGAGCATAATCTGAACTGCACGATACAATTTGAAGCTTATATTAAACGGCTCCCGGAAGGGGTGCAATTAGATGCGTTAAAAGATCTAGCCGATACATGGTTATCCTTACGCAAATGGTATAAAGCAAAGTACTATACCCAGGAAATGGGACGCATCTCCCGCATGTTGTATGCCAGGAAACATGATACTTCCAGACCTCATAGAAAACGGACCGAACCAGCCAAGCAGTTATTTGGATATATTTTGTACTCTGATTTACTGTTAGGCACCATAGCCGAATATAACGATGATTATGATCAAGCAATTTATCACTTATCCTGTTACGAGGATCAGAGCTGGATTATCGAGTCAGACGAAACGGCCGAGCGGATCAAAGCGAAGTTCCGGGTTTGGGCTAGAGGCAACCGTTATCTGTATGAGCTCATGAAGGGTAATATTGACGTACTGGAGCCCTATATCGAGTTTATCTCTTCAAGGGAGAATGAAGTTTTGAAGGGGTTATTTAGAATCATCAAAGCAGCGAATCTATACCATTTTGAAATCGATAAATATCTTGATAGATTTGAACACCTGATCAGGGCTCATCTCAAGCGGCAAGAACCCATTGGCGGTTACACCGAGCATCTAATGAATGACCGTTTTGCCAGCTTCCTAGCAGATGTCGGTATGTATTATATACGGAAGAACAACAAACGAAAGGGTCTGCAATATATGCTGGATAGTTTAGAATTCTCTTATACCAACAATAATGCAATCAACATCGTAAGGTGCTGCACAAGTATGGAGCATATACAATCTGATCTGAATCCAGACGATCTCGAGAGATATGCTGCGATCCGCAATAAGATCAAGGACAGCGGCACGCTTGTTCTTCTTTAACTTCATTTCTTCATTAATAAAAATAGAATAGGGTGAACACGAAATGAAAAGCTTAGGTATCGCATTCATCATCATAGCTTGCCTCCTCGCCGGCTGCAGTCAGGCAACGGATGTTCCCACCCAGGATTCAGCCATTCAAGTTCCTGATTCGGACGATTCTGGCATAGAGGAACAACAACCTGAGGCATACTCTCTCCATTTCAAGGAGGTGGAGCTTGAGGAACCTCTAAAGAGTATAAGTACAACCGATTTGACTAACGTCATAAACAAGCAAAAGATTGATGAATATACGATATATTTTTATGAAGAAAAAGGGTTAGATGAGGAAAATGTGCGTGCGGCTATTCAGATAGATACGAAGCTCTTAGAAATTGGACAAGTTGGTTACGCTGCGCTTGATCCTGAACAATATACAGTCAGCCAGGTTCAGGCACTGGATCAAACTTATATAAAAGTTAGCGGAGCATGTGGAGCTAATTGCCCCATAAGTTACTACATCCACCCGGATATAAGCTCCCCCATATCACTGCGAATCGAAGCGCATACGGTGGAAGCAGATATTGACCAAAACGGGATTAACTACATTGTTGCGTCGGTTGGCACTGCTGCCGATACCTCCATTTACAAGCTTAGAGATGGTCATATCGTTGCAGCCAATCTTAACGAAACGCTGGCTGCACAGGCAGTCATATATGACAAAGAATCCAATATGTTCGGAGATGGAACGAGAAATTGGAGGGTCAAGGAAGAAGAGTTGGTGCTGTTTAAGGAATAGCTTTATTGATTGAACCAGCATGATATGAATCGGTGAGACTCCAATAAAATTGATGTAGTCCTACCGCCTAATTGCGGGGTTAGAGGGTTATAAAATAAAACCGGTCAATGATGTCGGTATGTCACCGTAACCATCATTGACCGGTTGCTCTGTTCCTCGATCTTATACAAACTCGCTAGAACGAATCAGGCCCAATCTTCTAGCCTCGACGATCGCTTCCGATCGGGAGCGTACGCCCAGCTTCTCAAAAATTCGCGTTAAGTTATATTCAACTGTTCGCTGGCTCATCAGCAGCTTGGATGCAATATCCCGGTTACTGCTGCCGCTGGCCACTTCCTGCAGTATCTCCTGTTCGCGTTCATTGATGGACACTTCCTCCATCACCTTCTCATTTGTTCCTTGATTCAGACGCACCTCTCTGCGCCGAAGCTGACGTAACAGCGAGACCGGAATCACCGCTTCATCCCGCATCACGCATCGGATTGCATTTAGCAGCTGCTCCCGGCTTGCCGTCTTGCTGACAACCCCGCTGACCCCGGATTCAATTAACATATTGAAATTCGGGCTGATCTCATACCCTGTATAAATGAGGATTCGACTCTCAGGATTTATTTTAATCATCCGCTTCGTAAGTTCAATTCCGCTAATGACAGGCATATTCAAATCAAACAACATCACATCATAGTTTTCTTCGGCAGCGAGGTCCAGAGCCTCCATCCCTGACATAAGTACAGTTACTTGCATTTCCGTATCCTGTTCAATCATATTCTTCGTTCCCTCACCAACAGAGGGATGATCATCCACCAGTAATATTCGAATCATCTTTATCCTCCTCACTTTCCATGTCTATACTCGGTGACTCCAACGGCAGCGTAATCTTCACTTCTAACCCCTGGCCCATTTCAGATTTGAAGCGGATGCTGCCCTCCAGGCTATGCACCCTTTCCTTAATGCCCGACAAGCCCATATGATGATAAGAATCCTTCAAATCCTCCAACTTAAGTCCGACACCGTCATCTTTATAAGACAGGCAAATTCCCTCGTCTTCCTCCAGCGTAATGAATATATTAGAAGCCTGTGCATGTTTGCCAGCGTTACGAAGAAGCTCTTGCACAATACGAAAAATAGCGAGCATTTGTTCATCGTTCAACTTAACCTTAAAGTTATCTGCCTGGAAATCCACGACATAATTGCTGCGAATCTGTGACTGCTCGAACAAGGTGTTCAGCGCCTCCACGATGCCCATCTCTTGCAGTAATGGAGGGCGTAATTCATTGCATGTTTCTCTGATCTGGTGAATTACATCGAGTAATCCCTCGCGGATATTCCATAGTTTGAGCTGCAAATCCTCCGACATTTCATAATCCGTCATAACGGACTCCAGTTGACGATACCAGAGCAGTTGATCCTGCAGGGCCGAATCATGAAGGTCGGATGCCAGCTTCCGCCGCTCCTTCTCAGATAATCGAAATATGAGTCTTAACACCCAAGGGGATGTGGAGGATCCCTTTTTCCTCTGAAACTCTTCCTCCAAATCTTCGATTAGGCTTTCTATTAAATATAGATTCTCGTATACGATGGCACTATAGTTGGCCAGTGTTTTCAGCCATGCACGTTCATCGGTATTGTACCTGGTCTGATTATCTTTATTATCCAGCCACAATATATGAAGGACACTGCCTTTAATGCCAATCACGATGCAGATCCCACGATCCACAGGGACAATCTTGCCGATAGATAACTGCTGAGAGGTTTTATGAAAAGATGCTATGATCGAATCCCGCAGATCCATCAGTGATTTCTCCAAACTTACATGCTTCAGTTGATCCATCTGAATGTCGAAGAAGGATACATCCCTCACCGGCAGCACCTGGCAAATTTCCTGCTCGAGCACTCGTTCCAGATCCGACCGGTTCATTACTCTCGATATTTGGGTCGAAAACCGATTAAGACTTCCTTGATAATTATGCAAATCCTTGTTAATACGCCCTCTTAATCGGCGATCTGCATATTCCTTCACGAATAGAAACAATATAAGGAGTAGATAGCTGGCCAGAAATAGCTGAACCCAATTTACCCAAGAGTAATTATTCTGACTAAGAATAATGGCCGCCATCACGGATAATAATAGCGTTGGTAAAAACGATAGGCTTGCATAATATTGAAAACGACTAATCAAAAAATCAATATCGAACAACTGCTTAGTTGTGAACATATACAAGTAAACAATTGGAATGGTCAACAGGAATATGGCTGCGATATGTGACGGTATAATATACTGGCCAAACAGCTCAGGGACAGCATACATAAAGATAAATGGAAAGAAGCCCGTAACATGCCCAACTAGCGTCAGCTTAAACAGGGAACGCAGAGGTCCATAGCGATGCTTGGTAAACTTCTCAATCAATTTATAAATGATAAGTATATTAATTGCGGAGAAATACACCAATTTGAGAATCGAAATGATCCCTCTAGGAATATTATGCAGTATAAGATTGCTGAGCTCCAAACTGATCGAAACCAGAATGATCCCGAATAGGATATTTAGCCATCGCCGATTAACAAATTTCTCATGATAACGATCAAGATATCGGTTCATAAATAAAATGAAAAATACCGGTACAAGAACAAAGGATACAGTTAGTGCAAGTCTCCCTACCGGGTCTGCTCTGCCTGAAGAAAAAGAACTTAAATAAGCGATACCAATAGACATAAAAAACAGGATGAGCTGTATTGCTGCTTTGTCGCCCTTCTTATGTCTATAGACAATAAGAGACAAGATGGATAATATAAGGACCGCAGTCAGCGGTAGAACTAGCTGCAATACCAGTTCATCGGATTTTAGGCCTTTATCCACTTCAAGATAAATGTCTAGTAATTCACTGCCGTTCCCTGGGCGGCTTAGAAGAATCGAAGAAGCTCCTTCAATTACATCGTACAACTTGACGGAATAGAAGTCCGCCGCAGGTTTCCCATCGATTTCGACGATAATATCTCCAACCATCAATTTGCCGTAACACCAATACCCTTCAGGGGTGTCCTTCACTATGTATTGGCCTTGACTATTTGTTGTCACGTCAGCTCCAATAATCGGAAACTTAAGGATCGAAATCGATAAATAACCTGCAAGGACACTAATGAGTATCATCAATGCTGTAATCTTATATTTATATGCCAATGGAGATCCCTCGCAATTGTTAGTCGTTCTAGCAACTTTTAGTACTTGGTAAATTAGCTCCAATACATTGCTTTCATCGGTTCCTTGCTTATATCACCCTTGACACGAAGCACATCCATCAAAGCCTTCTGTTCCACACCACTAATCCCCGCCAGCTGAATCTGACCCGATTGAACCTTCATCATCGATCCTGCGTCTTGCACCAATGCTTGAATGAATTCCTTTAACATTATAAATCCCTCCATATTGGTTTTATTATTGAATACGCTCTTCTTAAAACCAATATAACAGGGCACCCATATGTTGGAAACGATAACATCCTCCGTATTTCCCGCTAACAGAATTGCGGTATATTGCGTGGATTTGCGGTGGCAGGTTGCGGTGATGGATGATCTAATGTATTTTCAATCTATTCAGCGAAAGCAAGCATCTGTTCTTTCCAATGCGGCTCCACATTCAGCTGCTCGATCAGCTCTAAATAGCGGTAATAATGCGTTTTCATGCGAACTGACGTATACAACAGCGTTCCTGTCGACTCGATCAAACTCTCTATTTCGCTCTTGCGCTGCATAATATCCTCAAACAGCAGACGCCCTTCATAATAATCTACAATCCAACGATCTTTATCCGAGACGGATTGCAGCAAGTACAGGGTGGGCAGTGTTTTCTTGCGATTAACAAAATCATTTTTATGATCCCAATTGAGCAGATCGCGAATATCATTCTTGATTTGCGCAGCGATTCCCAGCTCTTCTGTATAAAGCTTCACCCCTTCGATCCATTCCCCGGTAGCCAGAACCGTGCCGAGCATGCTGGCTGCAACCAACAGGGCAGCGGATTTCTGAGATACCATGATCATGTAATCTTCTTCTGTATGTATGTCATTGAACAGATCCCTCATTTGTCCGTTGATCGCAATCAGGACCTCCTGACTTAACACCCGGGCTGCCTGCAGCTTACGTTCAGGAGGAAAGCTTGTTGAGAGGATCATTTCTACGGGGAGAGTAAGCAGCCCAATTCCGATATTCAGAGCAATTTCTGGGGGAAACTGATTCCAAACCATTTTCTCATTATCCTTGTCCTGAATATCGTCAATGATGTCCAGGCTGAGCATCATCATCTCGGCAGCAGCAGCTACGCGATAAATATCCTCATGATCCGTACCGCCGAACATCCGGTAATGAAGCACCGTCATTTTACCTAACAGCATGGATTCCTGAAGCTTATTTTCAAGACATAATATGGCATGCTCATACAGCTTCGTCATATGAAAATAGTTCTGCAAACTGCTACGCAGCTCCGCCTCTATCATTTCCCCACATCTCTCCAATTGAGAACCTCCCTGCACAGAAATTATATTTTCTTCCATTTACTTAATATATTCCATAACTATGAAGTTTCTCCTTTTTTTCGATGCATTTAACAACGATAAAAAACGCCATAAAGGCGTTTTATTCGCTGATCACCCCTCTTCAATTAGCAGCCGATCCAATATGTCCACCATCTGGTTCGAGTTGAAATGATACATTTTACCGATCTGTACAGCTTCCTGGAAAGCGCGGAGCACTTGCCGCTCGCCCCATGTTCGGATCTTACTGGGGTCATAGTTCACAAATGTACCGATCCCTTTCTTTACAAGAAGAAGTCCCTCTCCTTCAAGATCGCCATACACCCGGCGAACGGTAATCAGACTGCAATCAAGCTGCCCGGCAAGCTCCCGCAGAGAAGGGAGCAGGTCGCCATGGGACAGACTGCCGCTTATAATTAAGCCTTTCAGTTGATCCCGAATTTGCACATATAGCGGCTCGCTGGATTCTTCCCGAATCCGTATGGAAAGCAACTGCTGTTCCATCCGTTAGGACTGGACAGGCCGTTCAAATATTAAATCGAAATGATTAGCCGTACCAAAACCTTGCGTGCTCGGAGCAAAAATTTGAAACAGTCTCCAGCCCTGCCTAGCATGCTCATGGATAATCTCCTGATAATCCTTCAGTGGTTTATTCTCAAGAAAACCCTTCAGCTCAATTTTCACAAATTTATATTCGTACATATTAACTCCTCCTCCCGAAATGTAAGAACCGATAATACAACCTCATAGTAGCCGTCAATTCCAAGCAGTTCATGGACCGCCTTATCATAAAAAGTCATCAGCGGAGAAACTTTGCTGCCGCTTTCCTTCGTGCATTGCAGCAAGCGCTCAGTTAACCGCCCTCCTTCAAGCAAGCTCAGGCGATATCCGCGTTCACCAAACAATTTCATCGATCGGTGAAGATTGGCGGTAATAAACACTGCGCCATCGCCTTCTTGAACTCCCATGCCCGGATCGAATGCCGCCTCATGCCAGTTGGGGTCAATCGGGCCCTTAACGAACTCAATATATCCCTCGGCAGGGCTACAGTAGAATAACTCAAGCTCTTGGCTTATCCGGTTCTTAGACAGAAGGTAGATGTCCGGACTATCGAGCGAATGAGCCGCACCAAGCTCCCTCAAGCTCTCAAAGTCCTTGTACGGCTTCACATTCTCCTGCAATTCATCCAAGCGGTTTGCCAAGTTCGCAATGAAGGGATGTTCCTTTCGATCCAGCTTTTTCATACTATATCGCGGTGAGGCATAATACCGTTTGGCTGGTGTAACCGTCTGATTCATTTGTGAAAATAGCCTCTTCAGCATCTTCATCCGCGAGCGGGTTAACACATCAAACTGCGGGTACAGATTGGAGTTATGATGATAAGTCAGCGCAAGACGCTCCTCTTCGACCTCCTGATCAGACCGCCAATCCATATATTTGATCTGCATATATATCACGTCCTCATCGTTATAATATAGTCCTGCAGCATTAAGGAAACGGATGCGGACTGTTATTCAGATCCTCTGGCCTGATCGGTTCACTTCGCAACCCAAGCTCGACTGGTGTTTTGTAGATTCTGTCGCTCGTCACGAGACGCTCTTGCTCACTGCGAGGCAGCTGAACTGTGCCAGGAATGATCATTTTGACGACATGGAGTCCGAGCTGACGAACATCATCGGTCGTTACATCTACACACAACACCTCTAGTCCACGCTTGCTGAGACAATCGACAATGTACTGAAGCCGATCGGTTTCAGGGGCCAATGCGATAGAAGCATCCTCGTGAATTCCTCGAATTTCATCAGAAGCGACCGTGAATGCCAGCTCTTCATTGGCAAATGGCTGTTCATAATAAGGAAGCCTCAGGCCATAATCCGTGACTTGATGCGGCAGCAGAGAAGGCAGCGTCTTGGAATATATCTGCGCCTTGTTACCGATAAACAACTGGCTGATTTCCATCAATGTTTTTCGTACGGCGTCTTCCATCGACAGGCGGGCCGAACCGCCTACGGAAACTTTACCATCCCTGGTTGTCAGCAGACCGAAAGCGGATGGAATGCCAATATCACTTGTCGTATCAACAACGGAAAGGGTAAATTTTGATGGATCGAGTAACTCTTTGAACTGCTCGGATACTGGCGTTTCAAGAATATCCAGCCGTGGCAGGGAAAGCGAGTTGTACCACATGATCATAAACGAATCTCGCTCGATAATTTCCAGCAGCCCCGAAATCATGGCCTGCTCCTTCGTGCTGCCTGCAGCTGAGCCGGTCATTAAACCGAAACATATGGACTCCTCATCTCCGCTCTGAGGAATATATGAATCCCAGGCTATAGCCGCCGGCACCCATTTGGTGCGCCCGGTCGTGAGACTGTAGCTCTGTATCCATCTAATCCTGGACTGTTCGGTGAACGGTCGATACGGGAATTGCCACTGTTCATATTGCTCCTTAGTAAACAGGGGCAGTTCATCCGGATGCAGTGCGTCCCCTTCAAGCTCATTCCACGCGGCTAATACCGTGCGCTCCGGAATTACGTAAGCAGCGCAGTACCTCTCAACGGCTTCCGCCACTGCGGAGGTATTCGCTTCTTCTGGCGTAAACCCCATCCCGCTTGCAAAGAAATCGATCAAGCCATACTGCTCCTGCCCGAATAAACGGGGATTAGCCGGTGTCGCCAAGCTAAGGAAAAGACGAGGATCACCAGGGTCCGAACTCATATTCATCAGTCCTCTGACGATTCCTCCCTGCGGGCTGATCGCTAATCTCAAATGCTCCGGTAATGTTGACGTCAATCCCTTGTTAGCTGAATTACCTGTCTCGAATTGACTTCTACTCCATGCGCCCGACCTGCGAATTAGCGCCCGGCTCATGGTTCCAGCACCAGTTCTGCCTCTTGCCATGACTGCGCAGCCAGATGAGCTTGCTGTCTCGCTCCGCATGATGGACAAGTTGGCAGTTTATACGCAGGATTCACATCCCCCTGCAGGTGGAAGGGATCAAACTCAATGATATGACCCAGCGACAGCGGCGGAAAGCTGTTGGTCTGACGGGTAATCCATTTCACTGCTTCAATCGCAATGATGCCGCTCAGTACAGACCAGGACAAATCAAAAATGGTAGACTTCGATTCCAGAAGCGGAAGCCCGTGAGAGCGGGTCCGCAGCTGTACACATTCAAAGCATGCAGAGCAATTCGGTACAATGATGGGCCCGATCCTGCCGGCCGAATTCGAGAATTGAACCGGCAGCCAGGTGATTCCTTGCTCAAGAGCATAGGTATTAAAAGCTTCCCCCCGGACCTCCGCCTGGAGGACCAGCGTTAGCTCGGAGTCCGGATTCACATCCTCAAACCGGCTAACGACTTCGGTCACAACACCCAGATCCTTCAACAAGCCTTCTATCGTTTCCGCCGTGTTAGCTGCCTCAGGGTCACATACAATGGTTACAAGGTTCCGCTCGCTACTACTCATTGCAGACCGCCTTTCTCAAGAACAAGGCATTTCACATTGCCTTCACCCTCAAGGTTGTAGGTACGAGTCTCAACAAGTTGGAATGCGGATTCTCCGATCACGCGCAGCAGGTCCTCCTCCGGAAAAAACTTCTTGAATGTGGAGCCGAAGAAGCGCTTCGTTTCCCCTTGCTGAATGACTTCGGCATAAAAATTCATCACCGCGCTTTGCTTCTCCAGATTTTCTTCCTCGCCCATAAGTACGAATTGCTTGTTCTCCGGTCCAAGATTCAGCGTAATCCCGTTCACCCTTCCCCCACGCACGGCGGAGTTATGTTCCTGGTTGGACAGCACATAATCAAAAATGAACCGCCCGCCATCTTCTAAATGCCGCTCTACTGTTCCGAGCATCCGTCTGAAATCCTCCAGCTCACGCAGCAGGCTGATGCTGGTCGCAGACAGTATAATCAGCGGAAATTTCTCACCGAGTTCAAAATCGGTCATATCCCCCTGCCGTACATCGATCCGGCTTCTCAATCTCGCCGGTAATTGAGACTGCTTCTTGCGGCATATATTGAGCATATCCTCGGACAAGTCGAGCCCGACTACTTGTATTCCCCGGTTCGCCATATGCATCAGGATTCTGCCCGATCCACAAGCGAGTTCAAGAACTCTGCCCTGCCCGGCGTGGCCTCTGGCCTGTTCCAGCAGAAGAGGTATATCATAGTCTGTACGGCCCGCAACGGCTTCATAAAATTCGGAGTAGTAACCTTCATATAAATCAAAATCATAGCTATTCGGCATATTCAAATCTCTTAAATCCTTAAACATTCCAAAATACATTGTCTCACGCCTCCTTTTTTATTGAATCGTCCAGCCGCCATCCACGATCAAATTATGTCCGGTAATCATACCGGCTGCATCTGTGGCCAGAAATAGCACTGCATTCGCTACATCCTCGGGCTCCGCAAATTTGCGAAGCGGAATCTTCGGCAAGTTCGTCCGCTGGAATTGGGCATTCTGGATGATACTCTGATTCGCATCCGTAACGACAAATGTCGGAGACACCGCGTTGACTCTGATTCCATATTTCGCCCACTCCATGGCCAAAGATTTGGTTAAATGAATCAGGCCTGCCTTGCTTGCACAGTATGGTGCACGATTCTCGTTAGCAACGACCCCATGCTGCGAGGCAATCATCACGATCGAACCTTTCTTGTTCCGAACCATGATTTTGGCAACTTCCTGAGTGAGAAAGAAGGTTCCCTTCAGATTAATGTCCACCACGAAGTCCCATTCTTCCCGTGTTAAATTAAGTGCCGGCTGCAGCAGATTTACGCCTGCATTGTTGATTAGATAGCGCAGGTCAACGCCCTGCTCTTCAATGGAGCGAATGCATCGCTCGACGCCTTCATTATTCCGAAGATCCAGCTCTTCACAATAGGTACCGACTCCATACCGATCACGAATCCTACCGGCTACATCCTCTGCCTGCTCCATCAGCTCAGGGAGCTCTGTCAGCACCAGAGAGGCGCCCTTCCTCGCAAACTGCTCGGCAATTTCAGCTCCGATGCCGCGTCCGGCGCCCGTTACGAGCGCCCATTGACCGACCAGTTTATGTGCCTCTTGATCCAGAACCAATTCATCTCGAATCTTTGATGTCAAATCGGGTTGTTCCAGTACTCTCACATCAATCGCCATCATGATCCTCCTCCTTTCGTTATAAGGACCTCATTGCTTTGTAAATAAGCTTCGGCGTCGGCTTTTGTCCATAGAGCAAAACTCCGACTTGATATACCTTGGCAGACAACCAGCAGGCTCCGAGCGTGCACAGAAACAGCACCAGTGTCGGGAGCAAAATTTCAATCCATGTCGGGTCTGACATCCCGATCCGGATAAACATCATGAATGGAGTTATGAATGGAATGTAAGAACCGATAAGCGCTGCTGTGCTGTCCGCATCTGCCAGATTGAAGAATGCGTAGAACAGACCCAGCATCAGCAGTAAAGAAATCGGCATGATCACCTGGTTGAGCTCTTCACTGCGGCTGACAAGAGACCCTGCGGCCGCAAACAAAGACGCGTAGAAGAAGTAACCTAACATGAAGAAGACAACGAGCATGGCTACTGTTTTTCCATCAAAGACCGAGAAATCGATCTGGAAGCCAATGAACTCCAATTTGGAACCGGAACCAGAAAACATAAGCATCAGAGAAGCTGAGGCGATAATGATGGAGAACTGCAGCAGTCCTGCGAGCCCAACCCCAAGGATCTTTCCATAGAGTAGTTGGATAGGACTTACTTTGGTGATTAGAATTTCTTTCACTCGGGATCCTTTCTCGATCGATATCGAAGTTGCTACATTAGCACCGAAGAAGTAGATCAAGAAGTAGAGGAGAAACATAATCAAGTAAACGGGGAAGTACATGGTCATCATCGACTTGCTTCCAACCTTCAGTTCTTCAACCTCCACCTGAACGGAGGCCGTCAGTCTTTCTTTAGCCAATGGCTCAAGCTCCAGCTTATTCATCTCTGAAAATGTATATAAGTTTTGAACATATCTGTTGAGCTCTGTCAGGTAGCCTGAAGCATCATCCATTTTATTAACAGTCAGGTTTAATACAGGCTGATTGCCTTGTTCACGAATGGTCACAATCCCAAGCACATTGCCCTCTTTCTCCAATTCCGCCTTCTCCTTGGCCAGGTCGGCCTCCTGGATGAGCCGCCAATTATAAGAGTCGGACACTTGCTGCTTAAATCCTTCGGTATCCGTGACAATTCCCGTGGTATCCAGAACCGCGATATCTCCTTCGCTCATATGCTGTATTCCTCCAATAAATTTGGGAAGGAAGACCAAGGCTGCCATGATCAGAATCATAATCACTGTCATGATCTTGAACGCTTTGGAACGGACCCGTTCCATGAATGAATAGCCAAATACTAATCCGAATTGTCTCATGATACATCCCCCACTTTTTCGATAAATATTTCATGCAGCGTCGGTTCCTTGATCTCAAATTTCAACAGATCTATACCCTGACTTGCTAAGCGCTGCAGCAGTTCATTGCCTTGCTCCTCATGTTCAAGAGTAAGCTGCCATTCATGAGCGTTCTGGCTCTCGCCTTGATTGAAACCAAAGGCTGCCAAATGCGGATTCAGATCGTTCTCACTTCGCAGCACCAGATTCCGTCGTCCGTAAGATTTCTTAATATCCATCAAATTGCCGGATACCATCATTCTGCCTTTTTTCAAAATACAGATCTCCTCACAGAATTGTTCAACATGACCCATCTGATGACTGGAGAATATCATCGTTTTCCCTTTGCTCAGCTGTTCCTTCACTACAGAAGCCAGCATCTCCGAGTTGACCGGATCGAGGCCGCTGAATGGTTCATCCAGGATGACCAGCTCCGGATCGTGAATCAACGAGGAAATGATCTGAACCTTCTGCTGATTTCCTTTGGACAGTTGCTCTACCCGTTTATGCTCATGCTCTTCAATCCCGAGACGCTTCAGCCAATCTCGCATGGCCTTGATTGCACTCACCCGGTCCATCCCTTCTAATCTTGCGAAATAGACCAGCTGCTCACTCACCTTCTCTTTTGGATACAGGCCCCGTTCTTCCGGTAGATAGCCGATACTCGGGCGGTTCGCCAGAATCGGAATCCCGTTCCAATGCACATCTCCTGCATCATAATCAACCAGGCCGAGTATAGACCGGATGGTCGTTGTCTTTCCCGCACCGTTGCCGCCCAGCAGCCCAAAGGCCTTACCTGAATTAGCTGTCAGCGATATTCCGTGCAGTACCGTTGTTTCTCCATAATTTTTCACTAAATTTTTCACTTCGAGTGTCATAATTTACACCGCCTTGTTCATTTTGATCATAAATTTGGCTCCATGATAGAGCAGTACGCAGGCAATGCCTGCCGTGATGATAAAGCTAGTGGCGCCCAGAAAGGAATACATCCGCTGCTGAATACTGTATAGCCCCCATCCCCAGAAACAAGGGGTGAACAGCGCAGCCGCGCAGCCGTAGACCAGCAAAATACTTCTTTCCTTCAAGCTTTGCGCTCCTCGATTGCTTTTTCGCCATGGTGTGAGAAGTTTGAAGAAAGCCTGAAATGCTTTGGTGCGGAGATTGGTGATCCCAAGTCCATGACTCAGCATCCAATATCCGTCTAGCTTCACCAGCGGTAGCATATTGATCATGCTCAGCCCCAGATTTGCAATCCCATACAAGAAGAGCACCGGAATTGGCATTTGATAGCTGGCGAGTGTGTAATAGAGCACAAATGCGATCGAGGTCATGATCCACTGACTGAAGATCCCTGCGAACAATACGGACAGCTTATGCCTCTTCTTCTTAAACTTGTAGGTATCACTCACATCGCAATACATCGCCGGACTTAAGTAGAACAGCATCACTCCCATCTGCTTGACACGCCCTCCATAATATTTGCATGCCATTCCGTGAGCAAACTCGTGTACAACCGTTGTTAGCAGCAGCATAATATAGATCATGACGTAGCTTCCGAATCCAAACTGATCAAACGAAATACCGTTTATAATGGTTTCATCGCGGACAAGCAAAGTTCCTGCCGTCAATATGAGGAGGGTATAAAGAACAATTGCGACCGGATGCAATAAGGCACGAATTACAGGCATCATTGACGTTAACCACGAATCCGGATTGACTGACAAAAACTTAATGGCTGTGATATCATCGATTTTCCAGTTAAGCTTCCACTTTTTCTGTGAATCACCGTTGGCCTCGGCCGGAGTGCTATCAAGAAAGCCCCATTCCTTGAACTTGTCGTACAAAAACGATCTCTCTTCATCCGTCAGACTACCTGTATACTGACTTTCCGCAGATTTCAAATCCGCTTCCTGTGTTAGCAGGCGAAGGAATTCAAGCTCCCTCACACCTAACTTCACATATTTATGACTGGCTATATGTTGAACCAAGTATTGGCCATTATCGGTCTCATGAACTTCCAAATGACTTGCCAGTTCCATCAGATTTCACCTCATACTTTCATTAGAGTTATGTAATTCTCCTCTCCCGCCGGCTATCCACCTGACGAGAGAGGAGCCTTCAAACAAATTCGGGTATTAAGTCAATGCGATTACTGCAACGACTCCACCAGCGATGACCACACCTGCAGCCACACCTTCAACAAAGTCTCTTGCGTTACCTGGTGCAGAAACGTCCTCCAACAGCTCCATTTGCAAATTCAGCGTATTATTCATATTCATCTTCTCCTTATAAATTAGATTTGGTTTTGGATTCATTGCAGATAAATTAATAAGTTCCATTTCTTAATGTTAAGCCTAGGTCAGGACGACGATCGCCGCTCCTGCAATGATACCAACGCCTACAGCTACGCCAGCCAGATATGCTCCATCTCCAGGTGCTATTACGGATTCCATTTCCTCGAATTGCAGAGCCAGTGCTTGATTTGTCATTGTAAATTCCTCCATTTAATTAGTTTTTTGATAAAATTTTATAAAATGAATCGTGATATGTGTACTTATTGGATTATGTCAAAGCTACGCCGATTCCCACGCCTACAGCTACGCCGATCGCTACTTCATACCAGCTCGGAGCTGCTACGGCTTCCATTTCTTCGAATTGCAAGGACAGATTCTTTTGCATTTAGCTCACCTCCTTTGCATCAACTTGTATTGCAATATTGAAAATTGTAATTAGAACAGTTTAGTAATCGGATCAATAATCATAATCGGTGGGATCACCGGCAATAACGGTATTACTGGACCGATGATGATTGGCCATATACCCATCATTTCACTCACCTCCCAGACAGAGAATTTGGAATGTATTTATATAGATCACCTCAGTTGTCTGAGTATTATGTCAGTGCTACGCCGATTCCAACGCCTACAGCTACACCAATCGCTACTTCATACCAGCTCGGAGCTGCGACTGCTTCCATTTCTTCGAATTGCAAGGACAGATTCTTTTGCATTTAGCTCACCTCCTTTGCATCAACATTATTGCAGTTGAAGTTATTGGAATTAGAACAGTTTAGTAATCGGATCAATAATCGTAATCGGTGGGATCACCGGCAATAACGGTATTACTGGACCGATGATGATTGGCCATATACCCATCATTTCACTCACCTCCCAGACAGAAAATTTGGAATGTACTTGTATAGATCACCTCAGTTGTCTGAGTATTATGTCAGCGCTACGCCGATACCTACGCCTACAGCTACGCCGATCGCTACTTCATACCAGCTTGGAGCTGCTACGGCTTCCATTTCTTCGAATTGCAAGGACAGATTCTTTTGCATTTAGCTCACCTCCTTTGCATTAACTTGTATTGATTGCAGTTGTAGTTATTGAAAATTGGAATTAGAACAGTTTAATAATCGGATCAATAATCGGTGGAAACACCGGCAACAACGGAAGTATAGGACCAATGATTGGGAATATCCGCAGCATTACACTCACCTCCCAGATAAAGAATTTAGAAATGTATTTATATCGATCACCTCAGTTGTCTGAGAATTATGTCAGCGCTACAGCAGTTCCGAAGGCGGCTCCTGCAATAATTGCGACTTCCAGCCAACCCGGGGCCGCCACAGCTTCCATTTCTTCGAATTGCAAGGACAGTTTCTTTTGCATGTCAGTTCACCTCCTTTGCAGAGACTTTTTACTAACCGATTTATAGGGTGCTACTGGATGTATAAGTAATGGTTTATTACTATGAGAAGATAATTGGAATAAGTGGAATAAATGGGAGAATAGGAATTATGAACATGTTTTCTCACCTCCTTACAGCCAATTTTTATATATGTTTTATTACAGGAAGATAATCGGGATGATTGGAAGAATAGGGAACATAATTGGAAGAAGTTTCACCATGCTGCTCACCTCCTTACAGGAAATTTGTAAATCTGATTAATAATGTCTATCCTGTTTGTTTAACC
This sequence comes from Paenibacillus solani, assembly GCF_001277345.1. Taxonomy (GTDB): domain Bacteria; phylum Bacillota; class Bacilli; order Paenibacillales; family Paenibacillaceae; genus Paenibacillus_AQ; species Paenibacillus_AQ solani. Next base: position 225,456 of record NZ_LIUT01000001.1, on the reverse strand, counting down.
AGGCCTTTAGCCACTGGGGAACCAGATAGCCTTGGAGTTCATTTATCTTGCTGGAGAGATTATGTTTCAACCATAATCACCTCCCTTCAAGCACCTTTTTGATCAACTGCACCATCTTCTCCACCTCATGCTCTTGAATGATGAAGGGTGGGAAGAGATGAAATCCGGTTGTTAAATTTGGGGTGTTAAACGGATATACGATGAGCCCCCGGCGTTTCAGCTTGCTCACAATTTCTGCGAGTCTTTCGGGCGGAAGGCATGCCCCTGTTTCCTTGTCTGCCGTCAGGGCTACCCCTACCATGAGGCCTCTACCCCGGACCTCCAGGAATAACGAATGGTTACCTAGGGCTTGCTCAAGAGACAGACGAAGCTGCATTCCCTTTCGTTCAATGGATTCCAGCATTCCCGGCTGCTGGAGCACTTTCACTGTTGCAATACCGGCAGCACAAGCAATCGGGTTACCGTTCTGTGTAGATAGATGCTCTATATGAGATCCGGCAGAAGCAAAAGCTTGCTGAATCGAATCGCTGAACAAGGTCGCTCCCAGCGGTAAATATCCGCTGTTAATCCCTTTGGACAGACATAGAATGTCGGGAACGACACCGCTATGCTCGAAGCCAAACATCTTACCTGTACGCCCCATCCCGGTCGCAACTTCATCAAATACCAGCAATGTATCGTGCTTCCGGCACAATTCCTGAACCTTGTGGAGATACCGGTCAGGCAAGGGTATAATTCCACCAGAACCAATGATAGGCTCTAACAGGATGCCGGCAATTTCAGACCCTTTCTGTTCGAAGAGCTGCTCCAGCTGCAGTATTTTCTGGTCGAGGCATTCATCCGATATATGACCTGGGGTGCAATGGCTGCACACCGGTACGGGATGGAAGTGGAACCCCGGCACTTTGGGTCCATAGCTCTCGGAAATTTCCTGATCGATTCCGCTCGCACTCATCGAGCCGTAATAGCTGCCGTGATAGGATTTATCCATGACAACAATCAAGGTTTTGCCTGGCTGGTTGCGAAGAGAATAATATTTGCGTATGAGTTTGATTGCCAGCTCCACGGATTCGGAACCCGTGCAGGTATACGCCACCTTTGACAGTTGTGGTGGGGTAATACTGAGCAGTGTTTCGGCGAACTCCAGCGTTGTCGGATTGCTCTGGTCTACCGGATTGACGTACGGAATCGCATCCAATTGGTCCACAATAGCTTGCCGAATGTCCGGGTGTTGGTACCCCAGCGATATATTCCATAGTCCGCTTATTCCATCCATATACGTTTTTCCATTCGTATCCTGCACATAGATTCCGTCTCCGACCGCGAGCGGTGTTATTTCCTCTCCCACTCGCACATCCTTTAAGGGATGAACCATTGGATACGAAGACACTGCGCTTGTGGTTAACATAGGGCAACTCCTTCCTTTCAACCGGCTTTAGCCGACATTTTCTTCAAACAGCCTTCCCGTGCAAACATCGCCTCGGCCTGTGATACAGCTGATGCTGCGTACTCGGTTTCAACCTGGTATTTCTCGGTAATGTACCGGATTAGCTCCACTTCATCCGCTCCGGCCATGAACCCCTCCAGAATGAGCGAGGTTAATTCGTTGAGCTTCAATATTTTTTGACTCACGGAGTGGAACAGCATCGGTTGATCCTGCATGTAGAACAGAAATACAGTATCTTGCACCAAAGAGTTGGCTGCTCCCTCCACCCCGCTATGGTTCGGCCACAGATGCGTTACAGTCGGTAATGACACCTTGATGTCCTGAATGCCGATTCCATGGAGGGCTTGTGTATATTTCCTTAAGACCTTGAATAATTGCACCATTTGCATATAGCGATGAAGCATGACATGTTTCCTGCGTAAATCGCAGTATTGCTGACGATTCATATAGCTTGGCAAGAAGCTGCACTTTGAGCACGTATCACGGATGTCACAGGTTTGGCAGCCCCTAAGCAGCTGTTCCTGGTCACTAACCACAGATACTTGTGTCAGCAAACTATCCAGCGAATCGTACATATCTCCGATTGACGGACAGCCTCGGCATGCCGAGATTTGGTCCTGACCATCCACGAACATCCTTGGCAGCTCCCTTGCCCGGCAATGATGTGCTCCTGACCAGCGGCAGCTGTCGACAATATAGGACTGGATCTCGAAACCGTGCTTAAATTTTCCCTGGCGGCTAAAATGATCCACATCGTTCAGAAACAGCTCCAAGTCTTCTTCTGAGGTTATTTCCAGGAACTGCAGCCCGACCTCGTCGCCATTCGGCTCTGATTGAGCGGCTTTCAAATAGTCCATTCGGCGAATGTGCATAGGCTCGATTTGAAGAAAATCATTCATCTGCAGCTCATATGTACATTCCTCAAGAGGTACAATCTGGTGTGCATTGGACAAGTAATATTGTTGTTGTTCTGTAGTCTGCACGAGCTCATCGAACAGCTCATTGTGCTGCTTCCACACCCCGTCTTGGTCAGCGTAGACTATATCATTCTTTTCTTCCCTATTTACTTGGTTATTTTCAAATAAGAGTGCACTATTTACTCCGGAATACTCCCCCAAGCGATGAACCGAGGATGGATTCCAAGATCCCTCTGTATACCCGATATGCTTCACGCATCCGCCTGTCGATGAACCAGGATAATGTCCTGTCATAAACGCTATATATCCATTCATCAGCGCCGGTTGCGGCTCATCAGCAGCATACTTCAGTAAATAAGATCGTATTGGTTCGGGTAAAATCACTCGTTCTTGCTCCCGGCCTGGCTGATCCGGCTCGATCCGGACATGATTAGCATCGATAAACTTGTTCGCTGTCCAGGCTGACAACAGCCTCGCAGTATACTGGGAATCAGCGGTAAGGTCATGAGATGCAGCATAGTCAGTCAGTGTCACCGTTACGTTTAGTCTCTGATCTGGCACTTGGGAATCTTGAAGCGTATCCGCCAGTGAAATTCCTTCCTGGGCCTGCTGCTCAGTCAAGAGCAGCGGGATTCGGATAGCGATCTCTGTAATTCCGGCTTGCAAGAGCTGCTGCCATATCCCTTCCTTCACTACCCATTCATATTCCACCTCGATCTGATAGCCGGTACTCCCCTTCATCCGCTCCATAGCTTCAAGAATTTCGCTCCTTATGGTTCGGTCATGAAGCAGATGGAACCCTGCAATCTGAAGCGTCACTTCGGATCCTGCGGTTCGAGTAGCTGCCTGGATGGCCAGTTCCAGATCCTGCTGGAATCTGCCAGGCGAATGAATTCGCAGCCCGCCTCTTGCATTGTCCCGCTCCAGAGTGTCCGCACACTTGACGGTATAGATCGGGGTCTGCCTTGCTTGAGCCGCTTCTTCCCAAATGCCCTCGTATTGATCGAGTTCGTATACGGAAGGTGAATGATATGTTTCCACCGTGTCTGGATGACCAACGGCCTCGTTCCTGCCTAGAAATCCTGCGATATCGCTCCACTCTTCCGGCTCCGTTTCGGATAATGCATATATGACTTGCTCAGGCTCCTGTTGGATGATGCCGTCTGCTTGTATCCGATCTAACAGCTTTTTTCCCTGGACCGAGACATATCCCCCAAACCATACGATGTGAGTGCTGTCATCCAGCTCCTTTAGCACCGTGGTTAGTCTGTCGCATAACCGAAAGTTCGCTGCGGTGATGTAAAGTGCGATCCGGTCATTTCCGAGTGCAATCAAGTCCTCCGCGGCATCATATATATTCGAAAGGTTCGATTCCACATATTGTGCAGCCGTTGCCCCTTGCTGCTTGAAGTAAGCTCTGACATACCGGCAGTCCAGTTGGTCGCTTGCAGTAAATAATCGTGTAGGATGATGTTCAAAGTAAGCCAGGGTAACTCCATTTCCGAATGACAGCTTCAACACTTTCTCATCTCCTTTCAGGCAGTTCAGCCTGCTCGACTTGTTCTTGTTTATTTTCTTGTTGCCTTATTTAAATGTTCTCGTTTCTTGTTCTCGTCTGTTGCCGTTTGTCTCTCGTTGTTTTCCTTGATCTAATCTTAAGCTATTTTTTCCAGTTTTACACCGAAAACCCATATACGTAATCCCACAATCATATTGCGTTATTTCACCGCAACAACTCCGCAAACCAGGTGTCCGCAATACCGCAATCCCACCTTGCGGTGCTCGAGCTTTCCCGCAGGCAGGTCTTCATCTGTCTTCATAACTAAATCAGATCTTTCGCAAACACATGCCGGCCTATCTTCATTCTAGGCTTTAGTTTACGAATCCAGAGGGAGGTTGACTTATCCGGATTAAAAAAGTACAGACATCCCCCCGTTGGATCTTTACCGCGGAGCGCCTCCCTTGCCGTCTTATAGGCGCTTGCATTTGGACGAAGCCAGAAGGTGCCCGTATCTATAACTGAAAAAGCTAACGGCTGCGTAATCACCCTCCTTAACGAGTTTGGAAATTGACCGGAATTCAATCGATTGAGTACGACCGCTCCAACGGCAACTTGTCCTCGATACGGCTCTGTTCTTGATTCACTATAAATAACCCTTGCCAGCATCTCTATTGTAGGAGAGCGATCCGTTAGTTCCCTTAATCTCCTGAAAGACTGGGCTGTACTCCCTTTAACATTAAAATCCTTTCTAAATAACAGTAATGCCTGGGAAAGTGAATGGTTCCTGTACCCCAATAGACGCAATCTTGCCCGAATATCCATACCACCCTCTCCTTCCTTAAGCAAAATGGATGAACGAAATCCTATCCGCAGCTCGCTGTCTGCATTTCATTTGCCGAGTGGGCTTCTCATCATCTGAGGAAGAGTTACCAGCTGGTAGCCCCGGTCCCTGATCGTATCAATCAGCCGCGGGAGAGCTTGAACCGTTCCATTAAGTTCGGAGCCTCTACCGCCGCCTGCATGCATCAACACAATAGCCCCAGGACCGATTTGACTAAGAACATTTCGGCTGACCTCCTCCTTGCCAAGCCCCTTCCAATCGAGCGAATCTACATTCCAGTTGATCACTTTATAATGGTTGTCGCGGACCCAACGAAGCTGTTTTTCATTAATAAAACCGTATGGAGGGCGAATAAGATATGGCTTTAGTAAATAGGTGGATAGGTCGTCAAATGTTAAAGCTTGTTGATTTTTTTGGTAATTCCACTAAAATAGGGATAGAACCAAGAGAGCAGGCTCCTAATATATCGAATAATGTAAATAGAGAGGATTCCTATGGGGAGTAACTAGTCCTCGTAATACACGCTGTCCGTTTCTTGTGTACCATTATTTTTTTGAGGAGTTGTAGGTTTCATGGAGGCAAGGAGACTTAGAAGAAGCAAGAAAAACAATAGTAAGAATAGTAAAAAGAAATGGATTAGCATATCGCTCATCATTCTTTTCCTAGCTGGTGCCGGGTTTCTCTTCAGAAAAGAACTATCGTTGTTTGCATTTAATACACTACTTAAAAAGGATGTTAAAACCACATTAGACAGGTCTTACAAACCAATTGGTGATGAGAAGGAAGATACACCCGTTTTAGAGGGCCAGCCTTTTTCCATCCTTCTGCTTGGGATTGATCAGCGTGATCAAGAGCCTAGCAGATCCGATACGATCATATATTCTGTCATCCGGCCCAAGGATAACAAAGCATTACTGGTATCCATTCCCCGAGACACGTATACCGACATTATTGGGAGGGATGTCACATCAAAGATCAACTCTGCCTATGCTCATGGGGGAGAAAAAATGAGTATAGATACAGTGGAGAATCTACTAAATAATAGAGTGGATTTTTACGGGACGGTAAACTTTAATGGAGTTATCGACGTCGTTGACGCCGTGGGAGGAGTAAAGCTTCCGATAACCAAATTAATAGAGAATAAAAATCCACAGCATGAAAAATTAAGGATCGAACCTAATAAACCGATATATTCGGGCCACGAAGCCTTAAGCTACGTCCGTTACCGTGAAGATTCCGATTTTAAACGTACGGAGCGTCAACGTATTTTTATAAAAGCCTTTATGGAGAAGATTCTGGAATTAAAAAATATCACCAAAGTTCCTGAATTAATCGAAATTGTTGGTTCCAACTTCTCCACAAACATGAACCCTGATCATATATTAGAATTGGCTGAAACCATGTATTTAAATGATACACTGCCTGATTTTGAGAGTTATATGTTACAAGGTAATGGGAAAATGAGGGGCTCCACCTGGTACTACGACATTGATTCAGAGGATTTAGAATACACACAAAACCTGATTTCTAATTGGTTAAACGGGGATATTAATAAACAAGATCTTATTCATCCTAAAGATATGAACTAGGACCGCATATTAAAGAGATTCGATTTGTATAGAACTTTAAAACTAGCAGGAGCTGTTATGCTTCTGCTAGTTTTTTTATATCTTCATTGTGAATAATGGATGTTTCTGACTTAGCGAATGTTTCTATTCGCCTTTAGGGTATGGACTTATCTTTTTTGACGGTCTATAATTACAACTACACTTCAAAAAACGAACATTAAGGCGGTAACCATGAGTAAATATATGTTATTATTTCAAGGGACTTCTTTTTCAAGTAAATCTTCTACAGAAATTCAAGTATTGAAAGACTATCTATACTGCATCAATGCAGATGGCATCATTGAGCGAATTGTGGCCCCAGAAGAGGCTGACTATCAACCCCTGCTGGATGCGTATCAAGGCAGCGACAGTTTTCAACGATTAGCAGAAGGGCAGTATTTCTTGCCTGGCTTTGTTGACTTGCATGTTCATGCCCCGCAATGGGCTCAATCCGGAACGGCATTGGACATTCCACTCTATGATTGGTTAAATACCTACACCTTCCCGTTGGAGTCGAAGTTCTCGGATCTTGAATTCGCGCAAAAGGTCTACGAGGATGTAGTAAGCACCCTGCTTGCAAATGGAACAACGACAGCCCTTTATTTTGCCACGGTCCATAAGGAAGCCAGCTTGTTGTTAGCTCAAATCTGCGCAAGCAAAGGCCAGCGAGGACTTGTTGGGAAAGTGGTCATGGATGATCCCAAGCAGAATCCGGAATATTACCGCGATGCGGATACGTCCACGGCACTGGCAGATACAGAAGAATTTATTATTGCTGTCCAGGAATTGGCCAAGACTACGAAGCAAGGCGTGTTTCCTGTCGTTACCCCACGATTCATTCCTAGCTGTACCGATGAGGGGCTGAAAGGTTTAGGCGAGCTGGCAGCTAAATACGATACGTATGTGCAGTCCCACTGCAGCGAAAGCGATTGGGCACATGGTTATGTACAGGATCGATTCCAGAAAAACGATGCGTTTGCTCTGCATGATTTTGGCCTGCTGCGTGATAAATCGGTTATGGCTCATTGTAATTTTCTCGATGATCAGGATGCCGAATTATTCGCTGACACTGGGACCGCGATCGCGCATTGTCCGATATCCAACGCCTATTTTGCCAATAGCGTCATTCCGGTTGCCCGCTTCCATGACAAAAATGTCGAGATCGGCTTAGGCTCCGATATATCCGGGGGCTTCTCGCCTAGTCTCTTCGATAATATAAGACAAGCCGTGATCTCTTCGAGAATGCTGGAAGACGGTGTGAACACCTCCCTTCCTGCAAAAGATCGAGGCGTGCCAGAGTCACGCATTACGATTAATCAGGCATTCTATCTGGCTACAGCCGGAGGTGGTGAAAGTCTGAGCTTGCCGATCGGTCGCATTCAAGCAGGTTATGTGTGGGATGTCCAGGTGATCGATACGAAACTGCCGTCCGCCAAGCTGCCGATTTTTGATGAGAATGAAGATGTACAAGATATTTTTCAGAAAATCATGTATTTGGCAAGACCTGAACATATTCGCGAGGTTTGGGTACAAGGAGTACAGGTTCACACACGTTAACATATAGCAAACAATCCAAACATTCGAGGTGTACATCGGAGTGAAAACACAAGCAGATAGCCAAGACCAAGCGCAAACCAAATCACCACATCTAACGGTTCAACCCGACGACAAGCTATCTTTCGGGAAATCCGCCATTCTGGGCTTACAGCATGTTATAGCGATGGACGTGTATGTCGTTCCTTTTCTGATTGCCATGTTAATTGGCTTGGCGCCCAATCAGTCCAGTGCATTAATTCAATCTACATTTATAGCGGCCGGACTTGCCACGATCGTACAAACGTATTTCTGTATGAAGCTGCCGATGGCGCAGGGTCCTTCCTATGTTCCGCTCGGCGCGATTGTCGCGATTTATGCCGCCAGCGGCGGCGGGGAACTCGGATGGAGCTCCGTGCTGGGCGCGAGCTTGATTGGCGCGGTTCTCGTGGTTATTTTGGGATATACGGGCATTTTCAATAAAATTGTTACCTCCTTCATCCCACCTATTGTAGGGGGCACGATCATCTTCATTGTCGGCCTGTCGCTATTGCCTGTCGCCATTCGGGACAATATCTACGGCGCGACGGATGCGACCATCAACCAGAATGTACTGTTAGCTCTAATCTCCGCAGCTGCACTGATCCTGTTCGTCATCTTGGGTTCTTTGTTCGGTACGCGAGGAGCAATATTCCGAATTACGTCCGTTATGATCGCATTGATCATCGGATGTATCTCGGCCAACTTTATGGGCGTGCTGGATTTCAGCACTGTTGCAAACGCCAAGTGGTTTAGCATGCCGCATATTCCTTTTAAGGATTTTGGCTTTTCGTTCGACTTCTCGGCGATCATCACCATGGTCATTATCTATCTTGTGCTGCTGGCTGAGACAACGGGAACATGGTTTGCTATCAGCAATGTTATTGATAAGCCACTGACGGATAAGAATATTAATCGGGGTGTCATTGGAGAAGGGATTAGCTGCCTGATTGCTTCTGTACTCGGTTCAACACCAGTCACCGGCTATTCCACCAATGCAGGGATTATCTCCATCACGGGGATTGCGAGTCGTAGGGTCTTTCTTGCCGTAGGCGGATGGTTTGTCCTCTTCGGCTGTTCAGGCAAATTGGCTGCACTAATCTCCTCGATCCCAACAGCCGTCATCGGCGGCGTATTCGCCATCGTCTGCGGTATCATCTCGATTAACGGGATCCAGGTCATGAAGAACGTACAAATCACTGAAAAAGAAATGTACATCATCGCCATCCCGATGATCCTGACGTTAGCATTAGTGCTCATTCCGAAAGACTTCCTATACACCCTGCCTACATTTGTACAGTATTTACTCGGCTCGCCGATTCTGGCTGCTTCGCTTGCAGCGATTCTGTTGAATAAATTGCTGCCTAGTAGGAAGTAAGCTGTAGGGAGAGATATTGGAGTTATATGAGAGTTAAACAGGGCTGCCCCCAAAGAAACTACGTTTAGCGTAGGCTTTGGGGGTTGTTTTTTTGTGGAGAGAGACCTGCAATTCGTGCCCAAGTAAATACTGAACAGGGAGAACTCCAAGTCATATCCATCGGCAAAGAAGAAATTGGCCACATTGTTGGGTCGCCTATCTAAAAGGAAAATTATTACGAGGTGGGTTGGATCCACCATTACCTTTTCAGTGCCATCATGCACAACAGTTGACTATTTTTTAGAACAAAAATAAATCTTGAAGAAAAAACAGCCGATTCTATTAGATTCAGCTGTTTTTCTGAGATCTATTCCCGGGTTAGTGGATGTTCTAATTCCACATGGCCCATTAAACTTTCAGTTGCATTTCCGTCAACAAGCAGATCAATACTGGTTACTTCATCAAATTGAAAAAATGTTCCTCTCAGGGCATCGAGGGCTAAAGTCTCTCCTCCAGATCCTAATCTTGCTTCATCCGGAATATGCACATCTAGTGTCAATTTTCCTTGATCAAAACTAGCTGAAAGTAAATCAATGTTATTCCACAAAGGAATCAGTTCCGGTTGATCACTGTTTTGAAGGGCTGCGTACGTCTTACTGTATTTGTCAGGGTCATCTTCGAATGTAATTTCCTTCATACTTTGTTCTAGTTGTAATAACTGATCGTCCGCGTAAAAAACCTCAATTTCTTGAGACTCCTCATTCTCCTCGTTCGGGTTAGCTATTGGCGCTGGTGTAGTAGTTGCAGGATCAGAACCCTGCACTGGACCAGAAGAAGTAGGTTTGCTACCACAACCCACCACTAGTATGCTTATGGCACAAATTGCGATAGCCAGATAGATTCCTTTTTTCATAAAAGCACATCCTCTTAAATTATTCACTGTCCTCTAACTTCAGATATTCTTTTATTCCATCAACAATGGCTTGTGCCGCTTTAATTTGATTGGTTTCTGACATCATAGCCTCTTCATCCGACTTGTTACTTAAGAATCCAACTTCTAAGAGAGCCGCAGCCATTTCGGTTTCTCGGATGACCTGGTAGTTACCGTTCTTAACCCCACGATCTGCAAGCCCCATGGCCTTGATCAATCTTTTATGAATGAGGTTTGCTAGTTCTTTACTACTTTCACGTTGATAATAATACGTTTCAGTTCCCGTTATTTGGGGGGCAGCGGTTACGCTGTTACCGTGTATAGATACAAACACATCTGCCTTTAGATCATTAGCAAGTTTCACTCGTTCCGATCGTGTAGGGTAGATATCCGTTTCACGAGTCATAATCACTTCTATACCAGATTCTTTTTGCAAGAGAGCCTGTACTTTAAGACCTAAAGCAAGAGCAAAAATCTTCTCAGGTTTTTTGGTGAAACTTATTGTACCTGGATCACTTCCTCCATGTCCCGGATCAATAACGACTATTTTTTTGCCACTGCTGACAGGAGTTGCAGGTGTAGGATCGTTTACCATACTCAGATCAAGGATGAAATTGCCGGCGATGGTCTGTTGCTCATAATTAACCGAACTAACATTATTTAATTCAATCACGATTCGAACTTGAGCAGGGTCATTTTTGAAAAGAGAATAGCGTATATCGGTAATATTGGGAGAGCCACTAGTATCCAACCTTCCCATGGTTCCGCCAGAGAGTGCTTGTCCCATATTTCCCAAGTTGGTAGATGGGAAATCCACGACGATTCGTTCAGGGTTTTGAAGTGTTGTTATGACAGGAGTAACTTCATGGTCTAATGAAACGATAAGCTGGTTATTCGCATAGTTTATATCATGAACTATATTAGTGGTTGCTTCTATCTCACTCCCATTAGAGGGCTCTGATGGAAGGGATGTATTGCTAGATAAAGTAACAATCTTGTCTTTGTTATTCCAGCCAACGCTCAGACCCATTTCTTCACTAACAAAACGTAAGGGGACGACAACCGTATTCTTAATCATTTGAGGAGCAATGTTAAGCATCACGGTGTTGTTTTCAACTAGTGCCTCTTCTTTACCAACGGTCAATGATATTGCATTAGAACCTTGTTGAATATGCACATTTTGTGTTTTTTGGTCCCAGTTCACATTGAACTCTAAATTCTCAGCGACTACTCGAATTGGAATCATAATGTTGTTTCGTACATTAACGACTTCTACAGAATTAGGTAACACTAGCTCCTGGCCATCTAAAATAATTTTTGTTTGATTTGTAGCTGCTTGAGTATGCATGGGAATTAGAAAGAGTAACAATGCACTAAACAGTAGCATAATTATAAATTTCTTCATTTTACACCTCGGTATTAATTTATGTATTACTAAACTTCTAACTGAAAGACAAGGTTACAATACGATTTTCATCTATGAAAAGGTTTCACAGGAAAATACCCTATTACTTGAACTAATCAAATCAAATGACAATTGAACTGATGCTATGAGATTAAAAGGTATCAAGTTAATGGGGAACCTCCTGTGACCCGCAAAGTCAGTCCCAAAAGTTGGAATCCCTCCATTCACCATTAAAAACGCTATAACTTACGCAAAAGTTGCAAAGGAATTAATTTTCATACTAATATATTCTAAAAATACGACAACATATCGCCAAGCTTTAATATGAATCACCTTTAATTCATTGCTTGATGCACAAAAATAACAGATTTCTCATAGCCATATTCATGGCCTTCGCCACCCTATTAGCGGGCTGCAGCCCCTTCGTCAAACAAACGGTCCCGCAGGATACGAACCCCGAGTCTATTATAAGCGCAATCTATGATTTGGAAGGTATCAAATTTGTTGGATCAGTGAACACGGAACCTTTGACAGAAATCTCTGAGATCGAAGAAAATATCAGTATCCACCACCAATACGCTTTCTTGGTGAAAGGAGCCGTTAATCGGGATAATCAAACCGTTCCGGATCGGCTGTATGTCGTTTCTGCGGTCGAGAATACTAGAAAAGATCAGGAAATCAGCATCCAGTACATCGACGGCTCCATCAATGGAGAAATCGCCAAGAACAATCCGCGGCATCTTCCCATTAACGTGAAAGTATGCCCAGATGACTCCAAGTCTCCTTGCGGAGCTGATGATTCGAAGACTTATAAAGCTGATGCGGTTGTTTTTTCGTTGGACCATTTCCCCGCATTTCAGTCGGATGGCAATGTCGTTGATATTAGCGTTAAATATGCATTAGGTAAGAATAAAAAAGAGCTGCGCGAGCAGTATCTAAGTGATTCGGGGCTACAGCAGTATACTGATAAGGCTAACGTTTCTTTGAAGCTTCCGGACACATTCGTAAAATGACAAGAAACATTAGCGTTAGCTGATGGCTGAACATCATTTCATACAGCAACGGGAAATAACAATCAAAGCCGCGAAATATCGCGGCTTTTCATTATGTATCAGGCATATAAATGATGGATTCATTCTACACTGGGTAGCTCCACCGTACGCTACATAATACTTAGTTTTTCTTCAAAAGATTCTTTGAACCATTCGTAATTATCATGGATACGTTTCTTGTCGGCATCGCTTAATTCCAAATATCTTTCTAAAATCGCATTGAGAAATTCAGAAGAAAGTGACTCTCCGAATGGTTGTAAACTATCGGTTGATAAATTATCCATTATGGCCCCTATCAATGCTGTAGATGCATTTGTTAATTTCTTGGTAATAATCTCTTTTGCTACTTCATGGTCACCTTCATAAAGCAAATTAAACGCAACAGCTTGAAGAAATTCATCTCCTAAGTCTTCTTCAAGTATTTTAAGGCAATAAGGTACTGCGGCTTCCTTTTCTCTTATTGAAAGTTCTGTTAATGCAGTAGTTACTTCATCTAAATTATCTAATTTAGTTATGATTGTAATAAGTTCAGCATTATTCATACTTGCAATATATGTCTCGTAATTTTCCGATCTATCCAACGCATTTGCTAATTCCTTATTGTCCATATTTCACCTCATACTATTAATTTTTGATTGGAATTAACTTAATAGTTGATAAGTAAGGTTTGCCATCAACTATACTCCATGTTGTTAGAACTTTGACCCTTCCATTTGGACCTTCTAATACGCTCGGGAAATCCAATCTATTTTCTGGCGTAATATTCTTTCCAATATCTAAGAGATGTTTTGCAATGGACTGGTTATTATCGGGTGTAGTCCTGTTAAACTAATTACCAGCCGCCTTGACTTTGGTTGTTTGTGGTAATCGGTATAGTAGTAGGCCAACCCGCAACACCTGTAACCACATGAAATTGTTGTTATACTCCCATGTGGAGTATTAGTTCTATTCGATTTACAATTATTAAGATTCTTTTTCTAGAACATGTTTGAATTTCATAATTTCTATAACAATCTCATTATTTACATTCTGAAGAGAAAGATCTAATATTTCCTCGAAATCTGTTTTCCTTTCTGAATTAACTAACCATTCATCTAAATCGACATCTTTTAATCCAGGAGGCAACTCTTCGAAATCACCCCACCATTTATTCATAGCATTTAGTAACCAACCATATTTGCTGGGATTCTCCGATACTTTATTATTAATCGCGATAAAAATGGATCTTAAAGCCCCTCCTAATAGTGCATCTTGAATATACTGCGTTTTGTTTTGATAGCGTATTGCACTATGAGCCATTGTTAATCACCCTGAGTTTCATTCATAATTTGTTCGTATGCTGCCCGAGCTTGTTTAATAGACCGCATTTGGTTGTTTTCATTTATCTGGTCTACTGCCTGTTCCCGTTTTGTCATTCATATCGTCCTCCTTAGATATTAGGCATATAAAAAAGCTCATTTCTACTAGTTAAAGTTAAAAGAGCTTTTGAAAGTTTATAAGTTTGTTCGTTAAGTATTATAGTGTTTTGTTTTCAAATTGGATCTGTAACCATCATTAGTTAGCTTTAGGATCCTTATAGCACCAATCTGGATCATACGGCAATGATTTTAACTTTTCCATATCCACCCAGTTATAAACCCAATCAAAGTCTGTAACCCAAAAGTAATCATCAGGATTCAATCTAAGGTATTCATATATAAAATTTAAAACTAACTTTTGAACACCATAAATGTCTTCAATATGACCAACTTGGCATAATGATAGATTGGAATCTAGTTCTAAATCTTCGTGGTAGTAAAACTCAATATTGGGGTTGTTAATTGCGTGAACAGAAAAAATAAATGATTGCTCGCTTTTCTCTGCAAATGAATTGTTACTAATATTCAATGTAGTATAAGAAAATCCCCCCATATCTGAATAGTTCTTATTATTATGAAAATAAAGAGAAGCATTAGCATGAAAGGCTGAGACTATTGTATCGGCTAACAATTTCTCAGGTGAATATTTCCCCTTTTGAGTCAAAATGACTGCCGTGGTGCCCATTTTATTTTAACTGCCTCCTTAAAAATCAATCATGGTCGTATCTTGACTCCATTGCGTATAACTAATTCAAGAAATCTTCATCTATATTATCAAGAAAGTCATGAAATATTCCTCTTGATACTACTCCAGTTTTAGGTATAACTTCCTTTACTTTATCTATAATGAAACGGTTTTCACGTATTATTCGTTTATTTTCTTCACTGGTAAAACTCCTTAAAGAGTCAATACAGACTTCAAATAAATCAGCATCCTCAACACTCGCTAAAGTTAGTAAAATTTTTAACTCTACCAAATTGGAGCCATCACCTAAACAATAAGCCAATCTTTTTTGCCAACCTAGAGATTTTGTCAATAGGTCATCTGAAAACTTATTCCAATCTTCTTGTTTAAACATTTTAATTAATTTTTCAGCCGTTAAACAACCTACGTCATACCAGTAATTATCTGCATCTTGAAAATCTGTTAAAAGTGTATCCAGTTCCTTATACATTTTAATACCTCCTTCTTTTATTTAATACCTGGAGTCGGCTTTGTTCCTGCTGGGTATTATCCAAGAACTGAGAGAAGGTATTACGTGGTTAGATGTGTTTTGGATTGAAGGATGGATTCATTGTGGAACTGGGTAGTTCCACAAGAAGTAAGCCTTGAAAGGCAAATAGCTACCAATCAAGGCTAGGGAGTAATGATTATGACTCAAATGTAGCTTTATCTGGAAAAACTCCCCCTTCTTTATACAAACATCTAGCCAATCTTTGAGCCGCCCTGTCAAAATAAAATTTTGAATCGTGGGTTGAGTTTAAAACAGGTTCAATTTCACTAATAGTTTCGTTCTTTTTGTTGAGTTCAATCTTCCCCATAATTTGCTCGTTCGGTCCAAAGTGATAAACAACTTTCTCATCATCCTCAAGATCTTTCAGCAATAGTACAAATGACGCCATAACGTTACCTCCTAAGGTTTCCATACTCTCCCTGATTTTTCGGCAGCAGAATGTGCTTTTTCGTAGTCTGTCTTAAAAATACCTTCAAATTTCGATTCAAAAATTTCGTGATTAAGTAGGTCAACATCCTTCTGGGTATGTGAGCCATTCTGTAATCTTTGCCATGCTTGAGCAATTTCATAATCAGGGTCGAATGTTCCATACCCACTTGATTTTTCATGTTCTTTTATAAATATATGTTCCTTAATCCGTTGAATACGCCACTCCGGTATGCCAGTATTCTTTGCAATGGTACTAACATCTAACGTAGAACTTCTAATTGAGTCATACATTTTAATAGCTTCTTCTTCTTGATGAAGCCATTCTTTCAGTGATAATTCTCTGCCGCCAGTCTGAACAGCATCTCCCGCCCCATCAGCTTTCGGCGTTCCCCCTCCATCTCCACCATGCTTCAATCCATCATTACCTTTTCTAACTTCATACTTAACCCTTGGACTCAATATATCTTTCGGTTTCATAAGAGGTACTGTTGCACTCGTTGCAATTCCTGCTGCTCCTATAATACTAGCTACATGTTCTGTAGACCAAGCCTTTGTAGGAAAAATGGCTTCTCTAATAGTTCCATGCACTCCAAAGGTCATGCCATCGGCGAAGTCATTCGGGGAATCAAACAGCTTATCAGCTCGTTCCACATAACCTTGGTAAGCGCCTTTGGGTATACCAGCTGTCCAGTAATCCAAAAAGCCCCACACCGAAGAATACCGTTTATCATATCTCTCATTGGAAGCATCCATTATTCCGTTTCCTATTTCTTTCAAGCTACCCCAGGCCTTTTCAAGCCAAGTCTTTGGCTCCTCTGTTCTGCCTACCAGAGCAAGAGGCAATAGCTCTTCATCTACTAATATAAATCGATAAGCAATTCGTTTTAATTCATCACTAATTGAATTCATATATTCAATCGTCAAGTTCATTTCGCTGCGGGCTCTATGAAAGTCTTCAAAAAAACGCTGCCGCGTCGTTCCCTCCCACATCAGCATGGTATTCATCTGATGGTCAAGAGAGCTTATCATCCATCCCATTTGTATGGACTGTAAACGGAACTTCTCAGCGACTTGAATCAGCAACTCGGGTGGAACCTGGATTTTGGGCATGTATATCACTCCATTATTTGCTAAACAGATTATACCCAAATACAAATAACTGGAAAACATTCCAAGGTCCTGAATTTGTTGATCTTAGTCATAATTGATGTAGACAAACAACCACAGCGACTATCCTTATACTCCCAAATTCGTTCGAAAGGCAGGCAAGTTTCTCGTCTTTTTCATCTCGCTCAGCATCTGTTCCATACTTCCCAGCTGAAAAGACGTCAAATATACTGCCAACAGGTCATCTGTTTCCTCTTCGTATACGCTGAGCACGCTGAGCTCGAACACGATCAGCACATCGTCCTTTACATAGATCTTCCATGCATTCAGCTCTGACCCTTCTTCTATCTCATGCTCCCGCTCCAAATGCATACTGCTGCAGTAATCGGACAAGTCCCACATGCTTTCATCGAAAATGGCCCAATACGGCAGCCGATCCTCGACGCCTAACTGAACGAGTGCCTTACCAGCGAGAAATCGCTCAAGTGACCGATTTTCCAGTTGCCAGTCGGGTGAGCTCCACGCGCAGAGATTAACCGGTGGATCCTCCTTCTCCAGATCCTGAAGGCGAATCCCGCAATAGATTACAGATTCCTCCACTTGATAGAAGACCAGGAACGCTTTGTCTCTCGTAAAAAACGTTTCATCGGGAATGAACACGTCCTCTAGCAGGAGCGGTTCATATTGGTTATTGCACCCCTGCGTAATATACGGGGAACGTCCTAGATTCTTATAATACTGTCGCAGTGGAGCCGGCAACGGAAATCCTAGATTGTATTCCTTCGCCTGGATGTCCACCTCCGGAATGCTATGGGCTTCTTTATGATACTCCCCTAATATACGGAGAAGTCCTTCAATATTCGCTTCCATTTATGTAAGTCAACCTCCTCGGAATGCGTCTTCGATTCAAATCTATTTCTCTAAATATACTGCAGATGCGGGGATGGTGCCCAGGAACAAGGCATATCGGCAGCTCATTTAAGAGCAGTATCGAGAACCTTCGTTAATACCGGTTGACGAAACGATAGTCGAGAAGTATAATCTTATCCGTCTTAACTTATAGGAATTATTTTACATTAAAGGATGTCGGTCCTTCATATGGAGGTCACAACCACAGCAGATGATCTACTGGAGGAGTTGTGGCCTTTTCTCGTTGATTATTCTATCTATGAAAGCGAGGTGAGTTAATGTCATGAGAAAGCTTCTCTCCACCCCGATAATTGAAAAATGCATGCCCTGGGTTCTCCCCGTCCTATTAATCCTGGGGTGGTCCATATTATCCAACACAAACGTCATATCCAGGAAAATCCTGCCCCTCCCTCAAGACGTCTTATTATCATTCAGGGATCTGCTGTTATCAGGAGAGTTAATCGAACATATTTCCATCAGCTTTCAAAGAGCGTTCACCGGTTTCTTAATCGGCGGGGGAATCGGTTTTATACTGGGCTTTATCAACGGCTTATCCTCTATCGCTGAGAAATTCCTGGATACAACAATTCAGATGGTACGCAATGTTCCTCATCTAGCGATGATTCCCTTAGTCGTTCTATGGTTTGGCATCGGTGAAGAGTCAAAAATATTTCTAGTTGCAATCGGCGTACTATTTCCCGTCTACATCAACACCCTGCACGGCATCCGCTCCGTGGACAGCGGCTTGATTGAGATGGGGAAGGTATACGGGCTTCGCCCCGCTTCACTCTTATGGAGAGTCATTCTGCCTGGCGCACTTCCTTCTATTTTAGTCGGGTTGCGATACGCGTTAGGCATCATGTGGTTGACGTTAATCGTTTCCGAAACGATTGCTACGAATTCGGGCATCGGCTTTCTGGCCATGAACGCAAGAGAATACATGCAAACCGATATCATCCTGCTTACCATTGTCCTTTATGCCTTATTGGGAAAGCTGGCCGATTCTATCGCTAAGTTCCTGGAGAAGCGGTTACTGCAATGGAACCCGATTTATCACAAATAAGCTCTCTGAAAGGATGTGCCAACCCTGAATCCCTCTACCCATGGTGTTCATCTTCGTATAACCAAATTACATAAAAGCTTTGGCGACCAGCAAGTACTTCAAGGCATTGAGCTAGAAGCAAGGCCAGGAGAGTTTATTGCCATCATCGGGCGAAGCGGCTGCGGAAAAAGCACGCTTTTGCGCATGATCGCCGGATTGGAAGCTCCTACGTCGGGAGACATATGGATCAATGACCTTCAGGTCCATCATATCCATTCTGAAGCTCGGATCATGTTTCAAGACGCCAGACTGCTGCCCTGGAGTAAGGTCATCGATAATGTAGCAATCGGTCTTGGTAAAGAAGATCGTTATAAAGCCGAAGCCGCTTTAGAGCAAGTCGGGCTGGGCGCCCGGGCCAATGAATGGCCATCTGTGCTGTCCGGGGGTCAGAAACAACGGGTCTCCTTAGCCAGAGCGCTAGCCAGCCATCCAAAATTATTGCTGCTCGATGAACCTTTAGGAGCACTCGACGCATTGACCCGCATTGAAATGCAGCAATTAATCGAATCCCTGTGGCAGCAGCAGCAATTTACAACCGTGTTAATAACCCACGATGTCGAAGAGGCCGTCATCCTTGCCGATCGCGTGATACTCATTGAAGAAGGCCGGATCGCTATGGATGCAGCTGTCCCTTTCTCGCGCCCCCGCCAACGGGGAAATGCCGAAGTGGCAGCATTCATCGATAACATCCTAAAAAGAGTCATGGGCATAACCGAGATGGAAAGCCGAGTTGTAAGCAAGGATCTCCCCTCCCCCTTAAAGAAAGGATCCTAGGCTTCTTACATAAAATCCGAGCAAAAGGAAGTGTCTTATGCGAAAGATAAGCTTACATGTACTATTAGTAATTTTGGTAGTTACGTTGTCCGCTTGTGGTAAAGAAGGCAAAGCGAAACAAGCCAATACTGAGGATGAGACCGTAACCGTTCGTCTTGGCATACTGCGCAGTGCCCAACCCTTAAGTTTATCCGAAGAAGGCGGGCCTCTCTATACAAGGCTGGAATCAGCCGGAGCGACCATTGAAAAAACCGGTGGTTTTGCAGCCACATCTCCCGCGGTCGAAGCGTTAAACGCCAATTCGATCGATATTACGGTCGGATCGATTACGGCAGCCATCAGCGCCCTTGTGGGAGGCACCTCGGAGTTTAGCATTTTTACCAAGCAGGAAGGCGATCATCGTAATCAAGGTATTGTCGCCAAGCCAGAAGCTGGCATATCGGGTCCTTCGGATCTTCGAGGCAAAAAGATTGCCGTCAACCGCGGCGGTACGGGCGAATACCTGCTATATAAAGCGCTGGAGAAAGGTGGACTAGACGCGAGTGAGGTCGACATTGTCTATCTTCCGCCAACGGAAGCGGGACCAGCTTTTGAAAGTGGACAAGTTGACGCGTGGGCGACATGGGGTTCATTTACAGCCAATGCGATCATCGATTTCGGCGCAGAGCTGGTCATTTCCGCTAATGACGTGGAATCCGGTAATGATACAGTATTCATTGTGCGAAATGGCTTTCTGAAGGAACATCCTGAACTCGTGTATGAAGTTTTCGAAGGCTTGAATGAAGAGTCGGTGCTCCTATCGAAAGACCTTGATCACACCGTCCAACTAATTCAAGATATTCAAGGCGTCCCCGAACCCATTGCTCGTGAACAATTAGAGAGCTCCTTCTTCCCGCTGGACCCGATTAACGAAACCGTACGCCAACGTTGGCAAGAAATCGCCGATTTTATGTTTGAGAAAGGAATCATTCCGAACGAAGTTGATGTCCTATCCAACACGGTGGATGTGAGGACGTTGAAGTGAAACTGCGAGGGTGAGCTAAGTGGATTCAAGAGCGTGGACGAACAGTAAAATTGCAGTCATGCAGCAATTCGAGGACGCGAGGTCTATTGGGGACTTGGTGTCCTTTTTTTTTAGCTATAATAGTACCTGCTAAGATTCAATAGTTGTCCTTTCAACGAAGTTACTATTTTCTCTTATGACCATTCTAGCAAGTCTTGTACCCGCTCTTCTGAAAAAGAAATCATCAGGATAACGATTAGAGTCAATGGGAGAGAGTTGATGTATAACATTATTTATCTTATCGTATTCAATTTTCCCCATTGTTTCTTCATTCGGCCCATAACAGTATACAACTCTATTCTCGTCCTCATAATCCTTCAGCATTATTATAAAAACTGCCATTAAATATCACTCCGTCTTTTCACTCGGCACTAGGTAGCCTCACCAAAAAAACCTTGATAGGCCACGAAGCCAATCAAGGTTTCATAATATGGGTCGCAGTCCCATAAATAAGCAGCGTTCTACCTTTTGTGCTTTTCAACAAATTGATTTATGCCAGCAAATACTATATCTCTAATTACCTCTGTATAATTATTGTATCCGCCCTCTTTTTCAATGATTATATCTAACATGGTTTTTAATTTGCCATCTATCATAATCGTTATTCCTTCGACTTGTTCACCAGTTTTATCATTCTCGAACTTTTCAGACAGTATGCTTATTTTATTATCACTCATTACTTTCCTCCATTATTCTCAAAATTTAATAGATCTAGTCCATTTTCATCGTACCAGTATTTTTCTTTCCAATCTATCTTGGACAAAAAATCCTCATATCTTCCGATCCAATTTTCGGGTAAAAAATCTTCATAGGAAGCTGATTCTGGATACAATGAGTATAATTCTCTTTTATCGACATTCACATATAATGACGGCAAAAAACTATAATATGCTTCCTCTTTTGATTTAGTGAGAAGATTTAATTTAAGTAACTTTCTAAGTTCGTCGGTTGAAACAGAATACTTATTTATTCTTCTAGTAAATTCTCTAAATGAATACTCATCTAAAACTTCTATACCTTTCCTTTCATCAACTTCCTCTATATTGTTTCCAATATTTTTTAGTCCAATTTCTTTAAATTTCTTAATATACGTATCTGTTAGCTTTTTCCTATCCAGAAACCATAAATCTTTCGGAGAAACATACCATTTGAAGAAATTGTCGATTAATAATCCTACGATAATATTGTTTAACGATTTAGGTTCTAATAACATATTGCCCAATTCCTTTTTTATTTTTTTATTCGTGCATTTGTAGCATGTTCTTCTATCCATTCAACCCAAGGTGCTGGAACTTCAAATGAATTACCTGGTTTTGTTGGGTCTACTAGTTTTGGGGCTGTTCCACCTTGGTTTAATGGATTTGTTTGGTAGTCAAGTTGAGGTATTGTGTTTTCTTTTAAGAAATCATCAAACCACATTGGTACGTCAAATTCTACAATATCAGCATTTCCGCCTCTTCGCATATTATTAAAATAGTTTGAATGCTCGCCATTATCTATACTTATATTTAGATCAGTGTCCTTGTCAGGTATTGTTACTGTGCCATCTTCATTTACTTGTACACGTGGTTGGCTTGACTTAGTACCCTCTCCGCCTTGAACTCGTCTATATGTTACTACATCTCCACCCGTTCCCCCAGCCTCTAACTTACCACCATCCGCACCCAAATCATGTTTGAGAAATGGCGGCTTCTTCACCCCTATCCGATTAAGAGCCACGCCGCCAAAGATCATAGCCGCTTGCTGACCCAGATAGTTCGAGGCTCCCATCTCATTCATTCGCTCTTTTTCAGCCTGAACCCTCTCGTCAAACTTATCGCGGGTATCACCGACGTCGAAGGCCATTCTGGCACCCCAGATCGTCGTATCCACCACTTCCTCAGCTGTACCTATCGTAGCATCATATGCTATTTGCTTGCTCGTTCCGATCGGGTCTTCGACCAAAGAACTGGCCGTATCTTTAATCGCCCCCCACATCTCGGAAGCCCCGACTTGAATCCCCTTACCGAAAGCTTTTCCTTCTTCACCAAGCTCTCTAATCTGATCTCCAAAGGTCTTCATTTCGATAGCTCTACCAACGTGGACTTCACTCATCCCACTGAAACTTGTAATCTGGGGAGCTGCGCATCTGGGATCTAAATTCCCCTGTTCATTGTCTACCTGCATAAATTTATAGGCGATTCTCTTTAATTCCTGACTGGTCACCTGCATATGCTCGATCGTTAATTTCATATCGCGGTACGCCTGCTGGAAATCATAATAAAACCGCGAGCATGTAGTTCCGTCCCAACACGAAGCCAGCATCTGGATCTGTTGGTTCAACGTACTTTGATTCGCTTCCAATTGCTCAGAAGCCTTGTCGAATTGATCTGACACTGCCAGCAGCACCTCAGGGGGTACAAGGATCTTAGACATAAGTCAACCTCTTCGTCATTTTGATAGCAGCTATTTTACTACAATTCAAATAAATGGAAAAGTATCCAGAGTCCTTCTTTATAAGCAGCTTGGCTCAGTCTAAAGTACCTATTGGGTATACAAAATAAGCCCCTTCCTGCTCTTGGTCATCGAAAGGAGCATTTGACAGCTTATGAATTATTTTTAGCCCAATATCCTTCAATTTCATTTATTGCGTTTATTGCATCTGCTCTAACACTCCTATTCTCATGATCCAAATACTTGGTCAGATAGCATAAGTAATCCTTTTTAAATGTGAAACCTAATATTGTTAATGCAGAATGCAAACATTCTTCAGGCAGGCTATCTAGATTGTAAGCTAAAATATCAAAGTTAATCCCATCAATATTTTTATAGGTTGCTGCGGTAAGTATTGTGTTGAATATTTCCTCCTTTACATCTAATTTGTCTTCTTTAAAACCGCAATCAAGCAAAGCTATAATTAATTCTCTAAAATCATCCATTGAATTGTTATATGATTCAAACACATCGCGAAGATAGCTTAAAACTTCTATTTTCCCCTCAATATCTGAACCAGAGAGTATAGCCCTTAATTCTTCTACCTTCAAATTATTAACCTCACTTTTTTAAGGAGTAAATGGGGGTTTCACTGGCAATTAACTCATCATAATATAAAGAGAATGCTCTTATGAAATATGTATCGTTTATACTGAACTTTGAACAAAGTTGCCCTTGTAACTAATCTAGTGTGATCTATTTGATTGAAGTACTTCCGAAGTTATTGCTACCATGTTCATTGTTGAACTAATGAAATGGCAGAGGAGTTATTCATGATGAAAAGAATCGTAACACTGAGTACCCGCAAACTGATCGATACCGCAAAATACGGTGGGTGCGGCGCATGCCAGACATCTTGTCAGTCTGCTTGTAAGACTTCATGCGGTGTTGCAAACCAACGCTGCGAGAACCCAATGAACAAATAGGATTCGTAAATTCTCACCGCCCACTGCGTTAGTAGATGGGCGTTTATTTTTTAACCGTTTCTACTTGCACGTTAAAAGGAGCTTGATTAACAAGGATGATTCATCAATATCAACTGAATGGATATAACATCGTACTCGACACCTACAGCGGTTCGGTGCATGTTGTTGACGACCTAGCATACAAAATCATTGAACTTTATGAACATATTTCTCCGAAAGAGATCTTGACACTCATGCAGGAGCAACATAAACACGATTCGGACATTACCGAGCATGACATTCGAGAAACCATCGCTGCTATTATGGAGCTTGTAGAGGATGGACAGCTCTTTACCAAGGATGAATATGAGAACCTCTCCATGGATTTAAAGAATCGAAAAACGTATGTCAAAGCGCTTTGCCTCAATGTCGCGCATACCTGCAACCTCTCCTGCGACTATTGCTTTGCCAGTCAGGGAAAATATAACGGCGATCGGGCCATCATGAGCTTTGAGGTTGGACAACGGGCGATCGATTTCCTTCTCGAAAATTCGGGCCATCACCGGAACCTTGACATTGACTTTTTCGGCGGCGAACCGCTGATGGCTTGGAAAACCGTCAAGCAGATTGTAGCTTATGCTAGAAGCAAGGAACAGGAACATAAGAAGAATTTTCGCTTCACCTTCACAACGAATGGTATGCTGCTAAGCGACGAGATCACTGAGTTTTTAAACAAGGAAATGTACAACGTCGTATTAAGTCTGGATGGAAGAAAAGAAGTTCATGATCGGCTCCGTACAACCGCTAACGGAAAAGGCAGCTATGAGCATATTGTACCGAAATTTCAGGAATTCGTTCAAAAGCGTGGAGACCAGGAATATTATGTGCGAGGGACCTACACTGGTAACAACGTGGATTTCACGAACGATATTTTTCATATCGCAGACCTTGGCTTTGATAAAATTTCGATGGAACCGGTTATCTGTGATCCACGAGAGACTTATGCATTAACCGATGATGATCTCCCGGAAATTTATAACCAGTACGAAATCCTTGCCACAGAAATGATTAAACGCGGGGAACAAGACAAAGGTTTTACCTTCTATCATTACATGCTGGACCTCTCTGAAGGCCCTTGCATTCAGAAAAGAATTACCGGCTGTGGTTCAGGAACGGAATATCTTGCTGTCACGCCTTGGGGAGAGCTCTTCCCTTGCCACCAGTTCGTCGGAGATGAAGAGTACAGCATGGGGAACATCTGGGATGGTATCACAAAACCTGAGCTGCAATGCCAACTTAAGCAGAGTAACTGCTACTCGAAGCCGGAATGCAAGGATTGCTGGGCCAAGCTCTACTGCAGCGGCGGCTGCCCTGCTAATTCCCTGCACGCGACAGGTTCCATTAACGGCACCTACGACTTCAGCTGTGATGTGTTCCGCAAGAGAGTGGAATGCTCCATGATGGTGAAGGTTGCTGAGTCAATGAGAGAGATGGAAAGTGATGCTCAAAGTTAGAATCATTATAGGGGTTTAACATCTACTAAATACGATAGATTGCAAACTGAACTGAAAAAGCATAGTGACAACGATCATATAGACTTAGATGAAGATCACCCGTAAAGGGTGGTCTTTCTTTTTGTTTTGAACTTTGATAATTCCTGATAAATATGTGGGAATCATAGTAAATAAAAGCCCATAGGAACCTGGCGCCAATATTCCCACCTGTCTTAATACGTTAACTGGATTATGTTTTCCTGCAGGACTATGATTATGGACACCTACCATCCAAACTTGAAAATCACCATCGGCACTGGATAGCCGCCAATAATATCGTCAGCTTTGTATCTTCTCCAGAAAAGCTTCAAATACTTTTTTTGACGCATCCCCTGAATTGGGGATTAACTCATAAATCCTCTTTAGAATTGAAGGATTTTTTAAAATTAGTTTTTTACTTTCAGTATTAGCAAAACTTCTTAGTGAATCAATACATATTCCGAATAACTCTTCATCATCGGTACTTAGTAATTTCAACAACATATTCAATTCATCCATGCTAGATTCATCATGCAAACAATATGCTAATTTTCTTTTCCACTCTATTGGCTTATTTAGTACTTCGCTTGATAATTCTTCCCAATCCCGTAGAGAGAATTTTAACAGCAACTCCTGTGCAATTGAAAAACCTTCATCATACCAATAATCATCTGAGAAATATCCTGAAAGATAGTCATCTAATTCTTTAATCATTAAAAATCTCCTTTTGATCAAATCTCCTTCCCAATCTTCATTCATAAATCCCTTCAAAAAATCGAAATGATTGCCGCTTAAATTATTGTTTAGGAACCAGCTTGTATCTCCTTCTTTAACCATCATCATACTATAAAGCTATTGACCCACGTATATTTATACATTAACTTACTTATATAAGTCATTTACCCAAATATGGAACGGAGATTTGGAGGCGGATATCTTTGGTACCTATAGACAGAACGGTTAGTACGGAGCTATTGCGTTACTTGGAGAAAACTCAGCATTTNTTTCCTCTTTTGCAAATATATCGGGAATCAATTCGGGAACCCTCAGTCGCTTCATCACTGGGAACCAGCCCCTTTCCGTTTCAAGTCTTGATTTAATTACTAAAGCTATGAATCTGGAAGAAGGATTTTTTTATTCTATATATATTAATGAAGAATCAACACCGAACTGGAGACGACTTGGACCGTATATTAGACGATGCGCCGAGCTTGGGAAACTCCACTGTATCGATCAAGCTGTTGGATTGATAGTCGAGAACCCAACTTATTTATCCCTACTCTTTGATAGCGCTGAAGTGCTATTTCACAATGGAAATCGGGAAGCTGCTCTGATCATATACAAAAAAATTGCCGAAAGTGAAAAACACCAGCATGCCGAACGATTAGCTTTGTGTCAATACCGGATATTTACTTGCTCTCTAAACTCGGACCAGGAACATAATCTGAACTGTACCATACAATTTGAACCTTATGTCAAGCGACTACCTGAAAGTGTACAATTAGATGCTATAAAAGACTTAACCAATACGTTGGTGTCCTTACGTAAAGGGAATAGAGTGAAGTACTATGCTCAGGAAATGGGACGCATCTCCAGAATGCTGTACGCACAAAAACATAATAAAAAAAAGCCACATAGGAAGCCTATAGAACCAGCCAAACCGTTGTTTGGATATATTTTATACTCCGATTTGATGTTAGGCTCCATAGCTGCGGAAAACGATGATTATGATCAAGCACTTTATTATGTATCCTGTTATGAGGATCAGAGCTGGATTGTAGAATCAGATGAAGCCTCGGAACGTACCAAAGAGCAATTCCGTGTATGGGCTAGATGCAACCGTTATCTATACGAACTAATGAAAGGTAACATAGACTTACTTGAACCATACATCGAGTATATCTCCACGAGGGAGAACGAAATATTGAGAGCTTTATTTGGTATTATCCAAGCAGCTAATATGTATCATTTTGAAATTGATGAATATCTCGAAAAATTTGAGTATATGATCAAGGACTATCTCAAACAACGAGAACCGGTTGGCACTTATAAAAAGAAAGTAATTGATGACCGCTTTGCTAAATTCCTTACCGATGTTGGTATGTATTATATACGGAAGGGTAACATTCAAAAAGGATCAAAATATATACTGGATAGTTTAGAATTCTCATACACCATCAATTTTGAAATTAACATTGTAAGATGCTGTACAACCATGGAGCATATTCAATCTATGCTAAATCATGATGATCTGCAAAGATATGCTGCAATACAAAATCAATTAAAAGTTAGTGGTGCTCTTATTCATCCTTAGCTTTTATATACATCTATTCGCGAAGGATAGGAATTGTTTGAATATCAATGACTTCATGTTCATTTCATCAGGGAACATCAGTTGTATGTCATCTAGTAAAATTCTTGAAACTAGGCTCCTCATCTCCTGCTTTATATATCATATTTTATTTAATGGGAGGAATAATTGGTAATGGACAAGTTTCGAATTATTGTGTCTGTTCTACTGGTGCTGATTGTCATATTTCTAGGCCTTATCTATTTTGAAATAAAGCATAGCAACGAATTGCAAAATTTAATTATCGAGTATTTATACAATCATAATTCATAATTCAATTAGACATTGAAAGAGGCTTACTTTGTCTTTGACTCTCTTATGTACAAGTAAGCTTAACTTTTCCTCTATTATCTGTATTTATTTTGCTATGTCATCCGGCTTCTTCGTTGGTTGTCTGAACGCAAAAAAAGGCTCATTCCAACTCATAAAACAAGTGTGGAAAGAGCTTAAAGTTTATCAAGTATTAAATTATTGACTGTTTGGTTTGGTTTGTTGGTTGCATTGTACGATCTTATTGCAGAGATTGTAAACCCATAAGACCACTGACTGTATTAATCCTCGTAATCATCTTCAATTTTAGGTATAAATGGAGACAAGAAGGGATCATTACGCTCCATTACTTCTCCTCGAATTAATGTGTGTACCTTGAACTCATTGAAAAAATCCTCATCATCACTATCTCTTACATATAAAAGTCCATAGGAACCTGGCGCCAATATTCCCACCTGTTTTAATACGTTAACTGGATTATGTTTTCCTACAGGCCTATGATTATTGACACCTGCCATCCAAACTTGAAAGTCACCATTTACCGCTCCTCTTAAATCCAAAATACCCGAAGTCCATTCTAACTCATCGAAATACTTCTGAATCTCTTGAATAATTAACGAGTACTTTTCGTCATCATCCTCAAATGAGGAGCTTTCTCTGATAGTTGCCCATCCGTGATATTCATACATTTCTATCCGTCCTCTCATGGTTTTAAGGGTTTAGTATCAATAATTATCTCCACTTCGTATCTTTCAGCATACTCTTTGAGTTGCCTAAGTACTCTATCATCGGGTGCACCTTCAAAATGAAAATAAGCTTTCCTGCCAGTTTCAATAGCCCTTCTATTGTAGCTTTTGCCTGTTTTCTGAACTGCTTATCTAAACTTTTTAATGGAGGCTTGGTTTGTGCAATATATTGATCGCTAACTGTATCAAATTCTCGTCCATAAGGATCATTACCAAATTTCACCCTGGATTCTCCACCTATTTTTTTGGCTAGCATATCCGCAGCTTCATCTTTCTTGGGTACCTTCATCAATTCACCTGAATACTTTTCACTCGCTCTTGGCGTCCCCTCAGCAGCTTTCCCCTTACCGCCTTCTCCTCCCGAATGATGCTTGAAGTTAGGCATCTTCTTGACACCAACTCGATTCAGCGCAACCCCGCCGAGAATCATCGCTGCTTGCTGACCCAGATAGGCCGATTTCCCCATCTCATTCATTCGCTCTTGTTCGGTCTGAATCCTCTCGCCAAACTTCTCGCGGGTATCACCGACGTCGAAGGCCATTCTGGCACCCCAGATCGTCGTATCCACAACTTCCTCAGCTGTCCCTATCGTAGCATCGTATGCCATCTGCTTGCTCGTTCCGATCGGGTCTTCTACCAAAGAGCTGGCCGTATCTTTAACCGTACTCCACATCTCGGAGGCACCAACTTGAACTCCCTTACCAAAAGGCTTTGCTTTCTCACCGAGTTCTCTAACCTGGTCTCCGAGGCTATTCATTTCGATGGCTTTACCAACGTGGACTTCACTCATCCCACCGAAATTTGTAATCTGGGGAGCTGCGCATCTGGGATCTAAATTTCCCTGTTCATTGTCTACCTGCATAAATTTATAGGCGATTCTCTTTAATTCCTGACTGGTTACCTGCATATGCTCGATCGTTAATTTCATATCGCGGTACGCCTTCTGGAAATCATAATAAAAGCGCGAGCATGTAGTACCGTCCCAACACGAAGCCAGCATCTGGATCTGTTGGTTCAACATACTTTGATTCGCTTCCAATTGCTCAGAAGCCTTGTCGAATTGATCTGACACTGCCAGCAGCACCTCAGGGGGTACAAGGATCTTAGACATAAGTCAACCTCTTCGTCATTTTGATAGCAGCTATTTTACTACAATTCAAATAAATGGAAAATGATCCAAGGTCCTTCTTTATAGGCAGCTTGGCTCAGTCTAAAGTGCCTACCCAATATACAAAAAAAGCTCATTCCTACTCATAGTTCAAGTGGGAAGGAGAGTCTTTGACAGCTTATGAATTGTTTTTAATTTGATAATTCCTGATAAATATGTGGGAATCGTAGTAAATTAATATTGTTTGATAGATACTTTTTCTGGTGTTCATCCAGCCTTGTACTTATAATTACAGTGTCATTTTCTTTTCTGAATATTTGATCTGTGCCATTTTCCACAAACACCATATCAGGATTAAAATCCATCAAAATATTGCCGAATATATTAAACAACACCTCTGTTCCTTCTTCGAATGTGTTTTCAAATAACTGGATTCCAATCTCCGCATTAATCTCCATTCCGTATTCTTTCCTTAAAAAATCAAGACTAATTATATCTTCTGTTTCAATATCAAGTGTGAAGTATCTACAGCTAAGGCGAGAAAAGTTCTGGTAGTCAGTTACTACATCCTCAACCGCTTCACAAACTATATTATAAATTTTTCTTTTTAGTATATCTTGATCGAAATTTATAACTAAGAATAATGCACAGTCCATATCGTTCCTCCCCTCCATATATTCTTGTGATCCTTCCATCCTTCACGAGAATAATTCTTTAAGTCTATTTAAAAACCCCTAGAATTAGCATATATATATCATGAAAGTTTATATCGCAGGCGTACCTATGAATGTTTCCAGTTCATCTGGACTTTCTATAGTGAAAAGTAGTCGAGCTGTGTGATCGTTAATAGGAAGATACGCTTCCACGTTTATGCGCCCCTCCATATTTATTAAGAGAACCCGTCCGGAATTGATACTATGTTTTTCTAAAAAGTCTACTACTTTCTGAGGATTAATGATATCTTCTGGATCTTCACCTGTTTCATAAACGATAATCTTACCACTTTGATACTCCGTTATATTTTCGTTAAGTATAGCTAATTCGTCATTCACTCGGACTCGCTCAATTTCTGTGTCTGAAATATAAGGAAATAGAATTTCTGAAGTATCTGGTAATTCTTCGATTAGCGCGTAGTAATAATAGCGACCATGGACTGCACGGACACCACTAAGTTCTTTTGAAAAAAGGTACTCATTAGACCGATACAATTCAAACTCAAAATCTGAAGTTGAAGGATCATATATTAACTCAAGAGGCCCCGTCTTTTTATCGTAAGCAGGAAAAACATAATCTTGATTACCAAGGTTTGATATTACCTCTTTATCCACTCTAGATAAAACGAATCTAAGTCGACTGCCTTTGCTCCTTTTTGAGAGTTACAAGCGGATAATACAAGAAACAAACAAACGATAACGGCAACGTATCGCCAAGCTTTAATATTATTCACCTTCAATTCTATTAATTTTGACCATAAAATTTATTAAAGTTCTCTACATATTAAAATGAAGATAGTTGTATCTACTCCGCGTCTCTAATGTAATATCATTAAATGTATCTCCCTAATATGTGCTCTTAAATGAAACTCTTTGGGCTTCCTCTCGTTATAATTCCGCAAAATGAAAACCATTCCCAGCAAATTTATTTGACCAATGGTGTATTTATGCATTAGATTAATATTATAAACTATTTTCCTGAATATGGAATATGGATCTGGAGGGTGATACCATTGGCTCCTACAGACATCTCAATCAGCACTGAACTCGTTAAATACATAGAAAAAGAAAATTTAAGCATCTCTTCTTTTGCGAACCGTGCAGGAATTAATTCCGGGACGCTCAGCCGTTTCATTAACGGTCAACAACCATTATCCGTTTCTGGCCTTGATTTATTAACGGAAGCGATGAACCTTGAAGAAGGTTACTTTTATACTGCCTACGCTAACGAGTCGTCCCTCAACTGGAGGCGACTTGGTCCTTTTATTATGAGATGTGCTGAACTCGGTAAACTCGAGTGTATTACTCAAATTGTAGATATGATGGTGGATGTCCAGGCTTATGCCCCCCAACTATTTGACAGTGCAGAAGTGTTATACCATAAAGGTAACCTGGCAGCAGCATTGATCATCTACAAGAAAGTAGCAGAAGGTGAGAAATATCAGAATTCTGAACGTTTGGGTTGGTGCCAATATCGCATCTTTACCTGTTCATTAAACTCCGACCAAGAGAATAACTTAAACTGCACCATTCAGTTTGAGGCCTATGTTCAAAGGCTTCCGGAAGCCGTACAGTTGGATGCTCTAGAAGACCTAACCAATACTCTACATTCCCTGCAAAAATGGGATAAAGCTAAACACTATGCACGGGAAATGGGGAGAATTTCGAGATTTCTTTATACCGTACATAATCATAGAAAAACTAAAAGTAAGAAGAACAATATATCTCCTAAAAAATCTTTATTCGGTTATATCCTTTACTCTGATTTGATACTAGGCTCAATTGCAGCAGAAAAATCTAATTTTAATGAAGCTTTATTTTATGTTTCCTGTTATGAAAATCAATCATGGATTGTGGAGTCAGATGAAGTTTCTGAGAATATCAAGAATAAATTTAAGAGATGGGCTAAAGGTAATCGGTATCTATATCAATTAATGAATGGTAACTTTCAAGTAATCGACGAGTATATTGAGTATATTTCTTCTATAGATAATGCGATATTAAAAGCGCTATTTAAAATAGTCCACGCCGCTAACATTTATAGCTGGAACATTGATAAGTATCTCGAACAATATGAGAAGAATATTACAAAGTATTATAAAGAATGTATTGATGGAAAGTTTAATAAAAATATGCTAGATGATCAATTCTCTACTTTACTCCTTGATATCGGAATTTATTATATAAACCAAAGAAAATTCCGCTATGGATCAAAATTCATCTTGGATAGTTTAAGCTTCTCATATAAAATCAATAATACAGATAATATAGTTAAATGTTGTTCTGCAATTGAGCATATACGACATGAGATCGACCCTTTAGATTTACTAAGATACTCCCAATTTATGAAGGAGGTATATGATCAGAATGAAAAAAAAGCTGACTGTAATCACCTGTATTCTTAGTTTAGCAACTGTCCTCATACTTGCACCTGGTTATATTTTTACCAGTCCTCCGAAGTCAGAGACCTCCCCTCCTCCCATCATATCTACAAATAGCCATGGCGCGGGTGAAGGAGGCTGGTAATATCTGAATTACATCCTTGAAGGAGGTGGCTCTTATGCTGCCTCCTTTGTCATTATCTTGTTTGCGCCAATTTCTCCGCACGCTCCTTCCGAATCTTCATTCATAAATCCCTTCAAAAAATCGAAATGAATGTCGCTTAAATTATTCCCTGGGAATCAGCTTGTATCTCCTTCTTTAACCGTCATCATAATATAAAGCTATTGACCCATCTATATTTATACATTAACTTACTTATATAAGTCATTTACCCAAATATGGAACGGAGATTTGGAGGCGGATATCTTTGGTACCTACAGACAGAACAATTAGTACGGAGCTATTGCGTTACTTGGAGAAGGCTCAGCATTTCNTCGGGAATCAATTCGGGAACTCTCAGCCGCTTCATCACTGGGAACCAGCCCCTTTCCGTTTCAAGTCTTGATTTAATTACTAAAGCTATGAATCTGGAAGAAGGATTGTTTTATCCTCTATATATAAATGAAGAATCAACACCGAACTGGAGACGACTTGGACCGTTTATTAGACGATGCGCCGAGCTAGGGAAACTCCACTGTATCGATGAAGCTGTTGGATTGATCGTCGATAACCCAACTTATTCATCCCTACTCTTTGATAGCGCTGAAGCACTATTTCACAAGGGCAATCGGGAAGCTGCTCTGATCATATACAAAAAAATTGCGGAAAGTGAAAAACACCAGCATTCCGAACGATTGGCTTTGTGTCAATACCGGATATTTACATGCTCCCTAAACTCGGATCAGGAACATAATCTGAACTGTACCATACAATTTGAAACTTATGTCAAACGGCTACCTGAAGGGGTCCAATTAGATGCTATAGAAGACTTAACCAATACGTTGGTGTCCTTACGTAAATGGAATAGAGCAAAGTACTATGCTGAAGAAATGGGACGCATCTCTAGAATGCTATATGCACAAAAACATAATAAAAAAAAGCCACATAGGAAGCCTATAGAGCCATCCAGTGCGCTATTTGGGTATATTTTATACTCCGATTTGCTGTTAAGCTCCATAGCTGCGGAAAACGGTGATTATGATCAAGCACTTTATTATTTATCCTGTTATGAGGATCAGAGCTGGATTGTAGAATCCGATGAATCCTCCGAACATATCAAAGAGAAATTCCGCGTATGGGCTAGATGTAACCGTTATCTATACGAACTCATGAAAGGTAACATAGACGTACTTGAATCATACATTGAGTATATCTCCTCGAGGGAGAACGAAATACTAAGAGCTTTATTTTATATTATCCAAGCAGCCAACATGTATCATTTTGAAATTGATGAATATCTCGAAAGATTCGAGTTTATGATCAAGGACTATTTCAAGCGAGAATCGGTTGGCACTTATAAAGAGAAAGTACTTGATGACGGCTTTGCTAAATTCCTTACCGATGTCGGCATGTATTATATTCGGAAGGGTAACATTCAAAAAGGAGCAAAATATATACTGGATAGTTTAGAATTCTCATACACCATCAATTTTGAAATTAACATCGTAAGATGCTGCACAACCATGGAGCATATTCAATCTATGCTAAGCCATGATGATCTGCAAAGATATGCTGCAATACAAAATCAATTAAAAGTTAGTGGTGCTCTTATTCATCCTTAACTTTATAAACATCTATACGCAAGTTGACTGATCTGATATCAGTGAATTAGATATAATAATAGATCTTGCTCATATATTCCCCATAAATATAGCTTAATTCTCAAGAATAGAGTGATAGGTTTCATAAGGTAATTCTAATCGGCTGGATATCCGAATAAGGAGTTCATCTCCTCTTTTGATCAAGTTCATTAGATGTACAGGTTGCATCTTGCTAATAAGAGAATTTTCCTGTGTTAAGAAGGATAGGGATTGTATGAATATCAACGACTCCATGTTCATTTCATCAGAGAACATCAGTAATATGTCATCAAGTAAAATTCTTGAAACAGGACGCCTTTTCTCCCGCTTTATATATAAAGCATTTAGCATCGATTCTAGGGCCCTATTGCATAACAATAAACTGACGTGAAGCAAGTTCTTTTCGAAAAAGTACAGGGATAGTTTCATATATTCTTGAGAGTAGCCAATAAGAAGAGGAATCGCATCTTGATGAAGGCAACTCGACTCTTTCCAATGAGAAGGTAGTTCCACAATTCGATTGGTATCACCTGTTACCGTCGATTTCATGATTTCTTTCACTCCCTTTCACTAAGAGCATACTCTAGTATCCGCATCAATATTTTCCAGTATATGTATCATATCATTTTAATAGTTTTGTAGGCAATAGCCTACGGAAATACCCTTATAGAACCGCATAAGATGAATCTAACTATCTATTAAGGGGTTATAACGTGGCTAATCATAATGATAAATCCATAGAGTTACTAGCCTTCGGCAGAGCTCTTCGAACTATTCGTAAAGAAAAAAAGCTCACTCAAGATGAGCTGAGCCTCTATTCTCGTGTCGATCGTTCTTACATTAGTGAGCTAGAGAACGGCGAAAAAGCGCCTACTTTGCTAACGATTACTGCATTAGCAAGGGCGCTTCATGTTAAGGCTTCGGCTTTGATTGAGGGGTATGAGAGGGAGCTGGAGTAAGAGGTTTTCTCGTTTTTTTGAATTGGATGTATACAATTACCCGTAATAATATATAGTAATGAGCAGTGAAGATGCTCCTAACATCATCACTGCAATCAACTAAGTAACTTTTAAAGCGCCGGGTTGTAACGGCCTATTTCCAGTCCCCTTTAACAAGGTATACCAAGAAAATAAGAGGTTACACCTGTTTATTCTACTCAACGTGTGTTTTCGGCTTTCTTACAATAACTATATGTTCCTCCATCATAGTCTTTATTTCATTTTTACGTGTTACTGTCGAATTGATATGATGGGGTAGTCTTTTAAAAGAATATTGTCTATGCAAAGTAATAACTTTATCGTATCCAAGAGATACAAACCAATCATTTAATACTTCTGCCATATCTACAGTAATAGAACCTAAAACTGTTCTATGACCTACTATCCAAGCTTGTACTCCTCCATCTTCTAAGATCCTATCAGTCTGCTCTACAACTATATACAATTCTTTGAAGAAATGCAGCACTGACTTGACTCTGCGAGGCAAAGCAATTACTTTTCTATGAAGTGTATCTTTAACATATGAGAGCTTACTAACTAATACGTAAATCAATTCGGGACTAAGATCATCCTCAGTTAATTTATTCATAAACACTTCAGTTAACTCTCTTGCTTTTACTTTAATGTCTTTGTTTGATAATTCTCCTGCTTTATTGAGCATCCTATAGTAATCCAAACGAATTCTCTCTTTAGTTAGCTCATATAGCTCTTTATTATTTATTAATACACTGATATCAAAATTCTTTTCATTTATATTCTTCATGATATTATTTAATTCATAGATTAAAGCCTTAAATTGTCTAGCATCTTGTTTACATACTCTTCTCATTTCATAAAATAAATTCCGTAGGGTTTTAGAGGAACGAATTACATGTCTCAAAGAAGTATTACAGGCTGACTTTTTTCCACCTAACAAATACTCGTCCACATTATCAGTTGTAGTGGTGATACCCAAATAGTGAGATAATAAATCTTTAGACCATTGTAGCGATAATCTTGAGAATTGTCCGTATGCTACAGTACTTTGAGAATCACCATACGGTGGTGATGTAAGTATCGCATCAATTTTCTTACCACTGAGATGCGACAAATCCTTTGCATTCTTCATCTGAATGTCAGTGATTGTTTTACTCTTAGATATCTTGTTGGTTTCGACTAGCAAACTTAATAAATTCTCTATTTTATCTTTAAAAACTAGCAGAGAGTCAATATTAAACTTATCAATATCACCAGGTGACATTCGATATAATTTAAATTCACTATTTCGCGTTAATGAACTCTCACGTATAGTTGAACTGAATGCAGTTAGTAAAATTAATGCAAAAGTTTCTCTGTACTTTTGTAAGCATCCTTGTAAGAAGATATTTATCTCTTGCTTTATAAAAGATAACTCTTTTATATTCTGAGGCTTAAACCAATATTCAATATTATCAAATTTAGATAGCTCAACTAAACTTGCAGTTATATATTTTTGATTGATTGAATCAGTAAAGGCTTTTAATGACTTTTCAATAAATGACGTGTTATTTACAGTCAGCGACTTTGTTCTAGTTAATAAAATTGATAACGGGTTCAGATCAGATCCATAAAAGTCTAACCCTAGAAATTTACATTCCAACGCAACAGTTCCACTACCAACAAATGGGTCCAAAACCTTTGTGATTGAGTATTCTTCTTTTAATTTCTTTAGTAAAGAAACCACCATTTCAGGAACAGCCTTAGCAGGATAAGAATGGATATTTCCGTTAGACGAAAAGAAAGATGCAAAGTTATTTTCTCCAGTATAATTAAGATCTAGTCCCTTCCACCATTCTTTTTCAACACTAGCTACCACGTCCAACACCTCCAAACTAAATCCAGGATTAAGCCGCGCATTAAGAGAATGCGCGGCTCAAATATATTATACTACTAAAATAAGCTAAATCAATGTTTGTCCCTTTACAAAAGGTTATTCTTTCATGATCTTACACAAGGAAGTTTAGCATATCAGGTTATCATTAGGAAAATAAGTCTCACTTAACTCCCAATACCTGCTTTTATCATGTTTTTTAAGAATGCCTTTGTTTCTAAGCTCAGTCGCCTGCCATCTATAAACATATTGCCAAGTATAAAATAAATCTCCAGAACTCCTAAGTTCTTTTTCATAATTACTCCATATATATTTACTTACCTCTAACACAGTCGCTTTCCCATCATTTTGTTTAATACATTCAATAATGAAATTACTAAGATCGTGTTTGGTTAGCATTATTAGTCACCTCATTTATTCTAGATGTTACATGTATGGTTCAATAATATTGAAAATTATGTTATGTCATAATTAATATACACTCCAACAACTCACACTTTGGTTATTAATGATTCTATTGTATCTATCTCCTCATAAAACTCCATCACAAGCTCGTAATTAAAATCCGCAATTTTTTCTATAGCAGCCATAATTGTTAGGAGCTTTTTACCATCGTGTTCAAAACTATAAATGCCATTAATAAAGTCTGTTTTCTTAAAACTAATTGACTCATTTAATTCAATAACCAAACCTTTTTTACCTTTATAAAATTTCTTGAAACTAGTATTACTCCAGAGTGTTTCAGATTGTTCCGAAATTAGTTTCATAAATCTTTTGGCGTGTAGTGATATTAAATCTGTAGGTATTCTTAAACTATTCTTCTGTAATTTACAAAAATGCTCGTTATCCTTAACCCTGATTGGTAAAAAACTAGAATCTAATACTATGCTGCTCCCATTTGTATCATACTTTAATTGATTATCTTCAGTAGCTGGAGCCACTTTCTTTACTACCATTAAGATCTCATTTAAAATATCCTTTTTATCCCCAGTATGTCTTACAAAAATATTACCTTCTGGTAAAGGTAATGGATTTAACTTTTCAGTAGAAAAAAACTCCGTTGGATCATCTACATTTATGTAATATTTCATCACCTTATATTGTTTAGCATAATCTCCAGGTAATCCAATTCGTGAACTAACAGTGAAATGTTCAAATGATAAACTATTAGTAACCAGCTCATCTAGTCTACATATACGCTGGACATCGTAATAAATATAATCTGATTCATCATGGAAATTATTTATAGTAATAAACCCTTCCCAGATTTCTTTCTCTTTTCTATGATACACTTCAACTAGATCCGCAACATCTGCACCGCCTCTATCCGCTAGAGTACTTAAAGTTTCCTTTAATAAGTTTTTATCTTTATAAATTCGAGTAATTCTCTTTTTAACCTTATGCAATCTATTTCTTAATCCAATTGAGTAATGCCGTTCTTTCTCTACCTCCATGTCATCTGTGTTATTTATAATTAATTTTGCACATCCATCATCATTCAATGAACACAAATCCAAAATATCCAGATCAACTTGCAACTCATCTTTTAGATCTATATAACTAGTCTCACCTGTCTTAAAATATTCCAGCGGGAAAACATTTCCGTGATTAGGTTTTTCTGTGCTTATCTTAAGGAGTAGCCCATTCTTGATTTTCCGGTCACCTTTGGCACGTAGAGTAATGTCACAAGGCTGAGATATTAATATATACTCTTCATTATTAATCGAAAAAATATCACCAAAGCTTACAGGATAATAGTGATCGTTTATCCAATAGTTATATTTCTCTTTTTTCCTTATTTCATTAACTTCGCTTAGATTTTGGATTTCTTGCTGTGGAAATAACACTGCCATATTTTCGTAGTCAGAAATTAATTTTACTAAATCCTCATAGGTTCGAGTTATCTTATCATTTAAGTTGTGCTTAGTCAGG
Source organism: Paenibacillus solani (assembly GCF_001277345.1). Taxonomy (GTDB): domain Bacteria; phylum Bacillota; class Bacilli; order Paenibacillales; family Paenibacillaceae; genus Paenibacillus_AQ; species Paenibacillus_AQ solani. The sequence goes on along the minus strand of NZ_LIUT01000001.1, from coordinate 185,793 downwards.
ACTAATAGCACTCTGGTTAGGGTATCTACAATAGAAACACCTTCATCATTACTAAAATTTAAAAATATGTTGCTGAATGTTGATTGTTCAATATTTTTAAAATGATTACCCGCAAGTTCTATACCTTGTTTTAAAGCATCCGTTAAAAAGTTTGTAACTCTATAAGTATAATTCCTTTTTAAACCCAAATTAATAGCATTAGCAAAGTCTAGATCACTGTTTTTATCTATTAATCCCTTATTCATTTTCCAATACATATTTTTACTTTCAGATAAATCAGACACTTTTTCTAAAAAAACATTAAATTGCTCCTCATTTTCAATATCCTCTGTATTTTGAGTAGCTAGAATGGCAATATTCCATTTACACTCCTCACTATGAAACTCCTTGAGTAAATTAAATCCTTCATTTTCAGCACCTTGTTTTCCAAAATCTCTATCAATTAACCAAAGCACTTTATTATTTTCATCCGGACTCCATAAGTTACTTATTTCTGTTTTCAGAAATTTTTTCGCTTCATCAACTGACTCAATTGTTTTATAATCAATAATAATTTTACTTTTTTTTAATTCATCAAAAAATTCTATTAAAGTATCTTTCTGCGTAATTAATTCTTGTGAAACTATTTCTTTCATTAACATCGTGATTTCGATAGGTTCTAGTACTTCTATCCAATCTTTAATTTGCTTTCTTTTTAATTCTTCAGGCAAATATCCAACAGTATCAATATCAAATTCATTTTTGCCAATAGTCTGAATATATGTAGTGAAATCCTCTGTTCTTTCTACTATTTCATCAATTAATTCACTTATCTGTACGGCTTCAGTACTTGAGCCATAACAATCATCTACACTTACGATATATTTAATATCACTTGCATCAAATAACTTACCGATTATTTTCATAGATATCCTCTCTGTTCATCTGTCTTTAAGCATTGTGAAAAGTCCAGTTCAAGCTTATATAAATTGTTAAACTGGTTTCTTTCCCTAACTAGTCTAATCTTGCTTTTATGAGATTGTAGTAACTTTCTTACTATATATAATCCTAAGCCGCGTCCATTTTTTTTATTTGATATAAACGGATCGAAAATATGATTTTCAATACTTGAATCAATTCCAATGCCGTTATCCCAAACGTGGACAATACCACTATCTTTAACTTCAATGTTATAGATACAGGTACTGATTCTCTTTAATTTCATTGCATGCTGCAACCAGTGTTCTGAATTAAGATATAAATTATCCATTATCTGGTAAAACATTCCTGGACTAATATATAAGTTAACGTCACTTTCTATTTTCGCAACTGTTTCTATATTTAATCTTTTAGCTCGCTCAGCGTAAAAGTCTATATGTTCATTAATAAGGTAACTTATTTTAACTTCCTTTTTCACTGTTCTTACACTTCTGAACCCTGGTGATAAATGACTCACTTGTTTTCTGATAGAATCTGAAGAGTATTTAACATAATTGAAATATCTTTCGATTTTCTTATCTGGTTCGTATTTATTCTTAAAGTATTCAGTAACCTCCTCAGTATTTTTCTTTGTATTGCTTACTAAAGTATTAAGCTCATGAGTCAATGTTTCTGCCACAATTCCTAAACCTGCTAACTCAGAAATATCCTCCATTTTTTCTATCAATTGCTCATACTCATATTCAATAACTTTAATCTGATCCTTTAATAGAGTTAATTCCTTTATAAAATTATTAGCTTCTATCAGATTCTGATTAGTAGAAATAATACTTGATTGTAGTTGATGCAAATATTCTGTTAAAAGGGATTTTTCTGATGGTGCAATACTAATATTTTTAATTTCATTTTCTACAGACTTTAATATTTTCTTTGTACTCTGGACTTTTTCCTGACTCTCTTCTATTCTTATCGACATATTATCAATTTTTTCGGTTGCTTGTCTTGCTTTAGCAACAGCTACCTCATGAGACATGATAAATGAATCTGTATCTTGAGAATCTGAAGACACCTGACTGATGTAGTCATTAAAAGACTTTTTTAATTGCTCTCTGTTCCTATTTATTCTTTTGATAGCAAATTTGATAATTAACTCAAAATTATGATAATACTCATCTGCAATGAAACCTTCTCTGTTTGTCTTCTCCCTAAGATTGTAACTTTCTTTACCTGGTAATTGGATATATCCAATTACAGTATCATTTTTTAAGTGTGTAAATTTACCTTTTGTTGCTGCTCCAGCACTCAAAGAAAGCCAGTCATTTTCAGCGTATCCATATGGAAGTATAGAGAAATCATCTCTAAATACCTTTATCCCTTTATTATTAGCTATATAGCTCCTAAATTTATTAACTTCATCCAAAAATTCGAAATTTAGTTTTTCTATTTGATTCTTTATTAAAGTATGATCTAATGAGTATGAATAGATTTCAGCTTCAAGACTCCCAGGGTGTTTAATCATGTTGTTAATTGCATCCACTTTTAAATCACCAATATTTTCCAGGCTGATTGACTGTTCAAACTTTATATAAAAAGCATTATTATCATTTAAATAACTACAATCCTGTAATTCTTTCTGCTTTAAAAAAAGGAATTCTTTAAGATAATCATTACTTATCGTATGATCATTATTCTTCCTTTCAAAGAAGTCTGCTTTATAATATCCTTCTATTGTTAAACAATCAGCTTTTAAACTGAATTTGTAACTTGAAATCGCTGCTTCCAATGCCTCGTCAGAAATCTTATTAAAATTCAACTCTGTCTGACCAACTTTTGCATATAAAATAAAGGAATTGTTCTTCGTCTTAAAAGGTGAAACAATTTGAGATAGTTCTTTTTCTAATTTCTGAATGTTGTTAGTATTAGTCCATAATTCAGGATTAATTAAGTCTTTAATAAAGATATCCGTATATCCCTTTTCTATTTCACTCAAAGGAACTTCTTTCTCTGAAATTTTCACCGGAACATTATCGATTGTAGTGTTTTTTCTGAAATGTCCCCACGGGATATATACAGTATATTCCTTGAGTTCTCCTGTTTTTTTTGTAGTTAGTAGCATATAATTCCCTAATTTTTGTACAGAAAGTCGCCCTAACCCCTTGTCTCCTAAAGGCATTCTTTCAAACTTCTTTGTTACTTTTTTGTCTTTTTTCATTTTCTTCTTAATTGAGTTAGATATGGTTAACCAGCCATTAATAATATCATCTTTATTCATGCCATGTCCGGCGTCTCTAATCGAAATTAACCCTTTAACTTCTTTTGTGGTCGTGTTTCCATTTAATTCTTCAGTTATTGTCTCATAAAAGTATGGATCAACTACTAGATTGACATAAGGTGAATCAGCATCATATGAATTCTTAACTAACTCAGAGATAGCAGTAACTTCATCTGATATTAATTCTTCACCTAGTTTATATATTAAAGAAGCGTGGACCCTAAAGCCCACTTTATTTAAATCAATAGATTCTATATCTGGTTCTTCATAATAATAATCAAATAGATTCATTTGCCTAATATCCATATTCTTCACCCAACCTCATCTTAATACTTAATCTTATTAATTTGCTATATAATCTTAATATCCTCTATGTATCTTCTAACTTTAACCATAATTTATGTGTCCTTTTCTTAATCGTATCATTCTGATAACGCTTCAACTTTTCAATACTCAAACCCTCGCAGCGATTAAGTACTTTTCGATCCCCAAGACCACCCTTATGAATCAATCCTTCCATTAGCTGCTTGATATTATCCTCAATTACCTTAAACGAAGCCTGCTGCGCTGGACGAAGAATCAGAGTCGAGATCGACCAATTGTCAGGTCTAGCGACTTCTAGTATGTATACTGTACTTACTGCACCCGTAATCTGCAAAGGATCTCAAATATTATTCAGACCGCTTCTCGTATAAGTGAGCAGTATGTATGTAACGAGGGACTTACTTTATATCAGAAGTATTCCCGAAAAGATTTCTGCAAACTATAATTGGCATAAGGACGAATGCTCCACCATGTACGGATAACAAAACAAAGCATCATACCTGTCCACTCTTAGTAACCTATCAAAACATGAAGGGGTAGAAAGCACTAATCGGAGGGTACCGAGTTTTATATCTGTGGAAAACACATCCCTATCAAGATAGTGCCGTCCATGCATCAAAGCTCGATAAAAATGGTGAATCCCATCTCTGTTGTGAATATGAGCCTGATATTGGAACATTCGATAGAGAGCAAGCTTAATAAGTATTTAACAGAATCATAATTACTGTTTGATCTCTTTAGCTGCTAGAAATTAATGTGCTGGTAAAGATTCTAAACCTACCTAAGTCAATCAATGAACACTTGTATTTAGATTTAATACAACAACAAATATTGATGTCTTAAATAAGTCATCAATCGTGAAGAAACCCTGTACTTTTTTTCCAAAGTACGGGTTCCTCAATTTCAAGTGGTTATTTCAAAAGTATAATGGAGAGATTACCCGGTTTCTACAGGCGATCCAGGTGGATCGCCATCTTCTTCATGTTCTGCACAGCTGCTATCATCAGGGCCTGTTCCCTGACGTAAAGCGGCAATAGCGCGAAACCCATGGATCTCTCTGGCATCTGCGAAGCTTCGCTCAATTGTTTCTTTTCGTTTTCGGTAGAGATATTTCCCGGATCGACTCAACCGGTTGCCCCGCACCCACTCTTTGCTGTCCTCCCAAACATGAGGGTTACTACCTTTCGGTGGTTGCCACACCTTGCGCATTCGTTTAATAACGGGCAGTTCTTGCAATGCTGTGGATCAGAAGCGTACTGCCGGTATCCCTCGCGGTTGGTCGTCTTGTACGGTAATTCATGCTTCGCCGGACACACATAAACATAACGCTGTGCATCATATGTGAACTTCCATTTGGAGAATAAACCTTGGGTCGGGTGAAAATCTTCGGTAAGCAATAACGGCAAAAATGCTTCGGCTTTGCAGTCCTTTGCAGATGGGTGAAGTTAAATACCCGGAGTCCAGAGCAACGGCTTCGACTTTAAAGCCAAATCGTTGTTGTTGACGATCCAAACGAGATAAATACGGTACAGAATGAATCATGGACATTACCAGCAGTAAGCGGGATTGCTCTGAATCTCACCTTCGAGTTAACGCTTGGAACGGATGCCATAAAAATAACCGAGAAGAATCATCTTAAATAACACGACAAGGTCGATAGCAGGCCGCCCATTATTAACAGAAAAGCGGACGAACCTTTTCGTCGATGAAAGAGAAACCGATATACTTGTCCACTTTACGGAGCAGATGATCTTGAGGGACCAATTCTTCAATCGAAACAAATTCATAAGCCTGCTGGTTTTCTCGGTTCGAATTGCAACATATTTAACACCCTCCGAACCAGTTTATTCACTAGTATTAACGCGGTGTCGTATTAAATTAAATGTACAAGAAAATAGCTGTCGTGACTTTCTCGACAATTTGAACACTTTCTCATTTTAGTTATAAAAAGACAAGGTTTTATGTGTTTTGTGTTTTTCTGACTTTAATACTTTTCTCAATCATGTAATTGATAACTTTATCAGTTTGTACCATGACTACAGGGTTTCTCGACAATCTGATTCTATTTTCAATTAACAACATCAAGTTCATCTAAACATATTGACTTCATGTACTCTTCTATGTCCCGATACGTAAGCTTCTCCGAGCTCAAAGTATTACTTATATGTTCTTTAGTAAACAAATCAAAACCATCACTCTTTACTAGTACTGCCCTAATATTTCGAAGGACTGATGCTGTTTTTATCGCAAGCTCATGTAATGATTCGCAATTAATATGGTATAGTTCTCTCGAATGTGGAAGAGCGTCCTTACGGATTTTACTCTTATAACTGATTAAACAAACATCGATATTAGAATCCTCAGTTGCATTACAGTTTTCTAGTATCCACTTTTTATGGCCACTTGCTTGTCTACACGCCTCAATGTAGATGGGGTCTTTCTCATTTTCTTCTGTTTTTGCCTCAAAACCCAAGTATCTATTCCTTAACGACCAAATACCATCCGGTGTTCCATCACCACTTGGTTTTTCTATATCGAATCCTAAGTACTGCCCAAGTAATGCTAAGCCTTGTTCAAATTTATTGGCATCATTATTATTAATTAATTCAAGAAATTGTTTCATATTTTTTTCAAATTTTTGCCCCTGTAGACCTAATCCACTAAGAACTTCATCAATGTTTTCAACTTGCATTGACAAATAAGGGTCTACCTTCGGTACATCTTTATCAGCAGGAATGTGGTGAACTAAATCCGATAGCCATGAAACTGCATTTGTACTTCTTAGTGCAGTAGAATAGTATTGCTTGTCTAAATTCGAATCAATCGGAAGAGCACTCTTTGCAAGGTATGCAACATTTCCCGCCAAGTAATTCCACCATGCCCGATAACCATCTAGCTCCCTACCACCGCTTAAGTTTTCAATTACAGATTTCACCTTCTCAAGAGCTCGATTCAACTCTTTCTTCCATAGTGCATAAACAAAATCGACCTCGTTCTCTACACTCAATACTAACTTTTTAACCTCCGGCTTAGGCTTCTTTTCGTACTCTTCACGTATCTCAGTAATTGCATCATTAATTGAGCCGTAGTATTCCTCATCCGTAATAAAGTCATTCATAAAGTCAACCATTTCATCGACAGTTTCGATCTTCTCGGAATTTTCCAAACCAAACTCTACTTCCGCTTGAATCTCGGGATGGAAACCAATTCGATTCTCCACTTTTGCACAAAATTTCATAAGATTTGAATCTATCATAAGGACGTTGGCAAAATCGTCACTTGAACGAGTACAACGGCCGAGGGCTTGAGTGATTCTTGTCTTGACCAGTTCATTCAATACAGAATTAGCATTTAATCTGTTCCACATAAATGCTTCTTGTAAATTTGTTGCCTCAGGCATGCCGAAAACAATTTGTAACCGACAGATATCACCTGATAAATCAATCCCATCATACCTGTTAGTCAATATGAGCACAGCTTTTTTCTTCGAAATGAAGGCATCCAAGCTATCCTCAATATCACTTGACTGAAGAATAGTGAACTTTGGCAAGAATTTCTCAACCTTAGATTTGAATAATTGAGCGGCTCTATTATCTGGACATAGTACTAGGGCTCTCCCTTGGTTCCTAATTGCTTTCAATGCAACTTGAATTGACTCATCTTGATTAAAGACCCTATTGGGAAACAAAATTAACCTACGTCCATTACTATACTTATCCCAGCCTTTTGGAATTGGTATCTTGTTAATCTTGCTGACTCCAGTTATTCTCTCAAGTTCGCCACCATCGCCGAGTGTTGCTGACATATAAATTCTATGTTTTGCCTTGCTAAAAGCCGAGTGTGTTTGAGTAGGCGAAATAAGTGGTCTGATATTAATTTCTCCCCATGAAAAGAACATCTGGCATGCTTCTAGATGTTCATTAATCATTGACCATGCATACTTAGCGTTTCCACAATCGGCAATGTTTGCTTCAATTAACTCAATCAACTGGGGTAACTTTTCCAAATACCTTGGATATGGAATAAGGTCATAAATTGGCTTGTAAAATTCATTATCATCATTCATTATTCTGTTATAATGGTAATCATTAATATCATCTCTAAACAATTTAATAATGCTTTCAAAAACTTCCCTATTCTCCTTCCTCTTTATCTCGGTTGTCCAGAGTGAGGAGATATAGTTTTCAGCTGAATGTGCATCATCAAATATAATTGTATGAGCATCATTCAGCTTCGGATTTGTATTATAAACTGCGCTGTATGTCGTAATAGCGATGGCTTTGTTTGTTACATAATCACCGTATTCATCATCAGGATAGCTACTTTGTGAACCAATTAGCAAACTAGCAGGTAAACCATATTCTTTTGCCTTGGCATATACTTGACTAGCTAATTGTCGAGTAGGACACAAATACAGGACCTGTTCTTGCTTACATCTCCTACGATACTCTGCAATAAGTAATGCAATCAGAGTTTTACCTGTGCCAGTGGGCAATTCAATTGCTATATCCTGTTTTGCATTAAAATTATTATAATATTCTCGTAGAATGTCTGCTTGTTGAGACCATAGGCCCTTCACATTAGGTATCTGCAACTCTCTAAAAATTGATTCAGGATCTTTCTCAACAACTTTACCTACTTTTGGTTTAACGAACTCAAATCTCTTCCTCTCTGTCAAAACAAACTCCCCTTCCTGATCGCCTACAAATTGTGATAATATTCAACTTAACTTCATTTTATTCGCTCTCAATTGAAAAGTATGTCGAAACATGTAGTTTGAAATACCTAAACAGCACGCCCCTCCATAATGCGCACTCAAAAAATTACGCTATAGTTATACGACTATTATCCTACCCAACCAACCCTATCAATCCTGTGTCAAACATCATAGCAACAAACGGGCTCCTAGCTTTCTTAGGCTTAGAGTATACAAATACTCAATCTCTCAAAAAGGAAATTTAAAGAGCACAAATTTAGGTGAGACTCCATCAAACAACCAAGATAGTACTTAAAAACGTAGCTGAATCCAAAAGGAGCGTTCCTGACTTCGACAAAACCTCCCGAAGAAAGCACCGGATATTAAAGCAATTTTCGTGCCGCAATTGAGGTTTCGAAACTGCATTTAAGGCTGGTAAGTTGAAAAGCTCCTCGTCATACGGATTGCCCGGATCTTTAATCAGCTGCACGACCATCCCCGGCTTCTCGAAATTAAAAAGCCCATGGATTAATCCATGGACTCTGCTGAATATCCTATTAACATCTTTACGAATTTAATATCAGCCGGAGCAAATTCATACTCTCCAAGCTCTGTTGGATATACCCACATATATTCGTCGTGATCAACTAACATTATTTCTCCACTCACAAATTTAGCCTTATGGGCATACAAGCGAATATGTGTCGATCCATAATAATGGTCATGTTCACCATACGACTCATACGGTTGAATTTGAATATTCATTTCTTCTTGCAGTTCTCTCTTTATACAATCTTCAACCGATTCATTATGCTCGATTTTGCCACCGGGGAACTCCCATAAGCCTTCTTGTGACTTTCCCTTCTTACGTTTGGCTATTAAGATTTGACCGACTTCATTTTCAATGATGGCCGCTGCTACCGCGAGCATCGATTCACCCCCTACCCAATAGCTTTATTTGCTGCCGGTACTAATTCCGGAGGCATCTCTTCTTTCAACCTCCAAATAATACTCATTGGTTTATTGCCTTCATGCTTCACATACTCGGCTTCTCCTAAGAACACAAAGGGCGAAGTGTAATTATTCTCCTCTTTGTATTCACGGACAAATAATGCAATTCTGTTCTCCGTCTGTCTATGATGGATATATCGCTTAGCCGTATTCGTTTCTTCCGAAATACGACTTTGTGTTTGCCAGTGAAACAGGTGTTCATTCATGGCGTAATCTTCATACAAAGTAGAAGGAGAAAAGTCCTTGTCGGATTTATTTAGCGTAATAAAGAAAATATCCGTTTTCTTATCCTCGAAATATTTCACACCCTCGCGAAAGGCTGGGGCCTTCTCTTCATTCCAAAAACCAAAAGCCGCCAAAATTTGGTCCGTCGAATATGTGCAATGTAAGTCTAATGGACATACAAATGGGAACTCATTCTTTTTATCTACAAAGTTAATGTGTTCGTAATTATGCTTTAATATTTCAACGATCTCATCCCTAAATTCTTTACAGAAAACAATAGACTGAATAGCCTGGTTAATGTCCAGAAACCCTTGTTTCTTCGGTTCTGATCGGTAGAAGGTATAATAAAACATATTTAACATCAGTCGTTCTTCTTCTGTATGTGCGGATTTCCCAGGATCCTCAAGATAGTCGATTAAAAAACTTAGGAGTCTCCGGGAGTTTATGCTTAATAAAGCTGGAATACGTTTTGTCAGATACTCCATATTCTCGAATTCGAATGGTTTAATCAAACCCGCCTCAGCCATCAATCCTCGTAGTGTCCGTTTCCCGTTACGTCCACCGTATAACTCGTAAAGACTCATTACGTGATAACGAGTAAAATGATCTAGTGTCAGGCTTAATCCAGTATCTTCTGTAAAGTGTTTTAGCTTCTCAATAAGACTTCTCTTATTGATTGTGGTTTGCTTAATATTTCTCAGTATGTATTCCTGAGCTTGCCTCTCAAGCTGAATAAAGCTTCCACGTGGCAGGCTCGAGAAACCATTCTCGACATAATGCTGTATAGAATGCTTTGTTTTACCAAGCAATGCTCTAAACTTCTCCTGGAAATTATATTCTTTATGGGCTTGCCCAATAAAATCAAGAACCGTTAAACATTCTTTTCCTTCTGCCAAACGAAGTCCACGGCCAAGTTGTTGTAAGAATACGGTCAAGCTCTCTGTGGGACGAAGGAATAAAACCGTGTTAATCTCCGGTATATCTACCCCTTCATTATAAAGATCAACAACGAAGATCACTTTGATTTCCCCTGAAATTAATCGTCTCTTCGCAAAGTTCCGCTCATCGTTGCTTGACTTTCCATGCAAGGCAATAGCTGCTGTCCCCGATTCATTGAAAACTTTAGCCATATAGTGTGCATGAGCAACACTCACGCAAAAACCGAGGCTCTTGACTTCATCCAAATCGGTAACATATTGCTTTAGACTATTTAAAACTTGGCTTGCCCGAATTTTATTATGGGAATATAAATTTTCAAGCTCATTTAGATCGTATCCTCGCCTTGACCATTTGACCTGGGACAAGTCAACACTATCCGTCACACCGAAGTAATGAAAGGGACAGAGCAATTTTCGGTCAATTGCATCTGTTAGGCGAATCTCTGCCGCAATCGTATCATTAAAGTACTGCAAAATATCTTTTCCATCCATTCGCTCAGGCGTAGCTGTCAAACCTAATAAAATTTGTGGCTGATAATATGCCAATAGCTTTTGATACGAAGGTGCCGCAGCATGATGAAACTCATCAACAATAATGTAATCATAAAAATCCCGAGTGGTTTTTTCAGTAAGTTTTAGACAATTGAAGCTTTGGATACTAATAAATAGATGATCAATCGAATCGGCCTGATTACTCCCTACGTGAAGTTCTCCAAAGTTCAGGTCCTTCAGTATAAAACGGAAGGTGTCCAAACTTTGCTTTAAAATTTCCTCACGATGGGCCACGAAGAGTAATCTCGCCTTTTGATTTCGGTTGGTAAACCGTTTGTAGTCGAAAGCGGAAACAACCGTTTTTCCGACTCCCGTAGCTGCTACTAGTAGATTTCTCGTTCTTCCATATATCACTCTCTGAGCCTCGAGCTTCTCAAGGATTTCCTTCTGGTAATCGTAAGGCGTAAGGGTAAATGGGAAGGTTAACTGATTACGCTCATGTTCTTTCTTTTTGCCCAATGCCTGCTTGAGGAGCAATTGATGCTCCTGATCCGCAAAGGAAAAACTTTTAAATTCACGATCGTTCCAATAACTCTCAAAAGTTGCCTCTATTTTCCGTAGGACGTCATAAGAGTCCTTCTCCGTAACCTTCAAGTTCCATTCTAAACCACTCGTAAGGGCTGGATTCGAAAGATTAGATGACCCGACGTAAGCTGTAGTAAACCCAGTGTCTCTTTTAAACAAATATGCCTTCGCATGTAACCGTGTTCGCTCTGTATCGTATGAGATTTTGATTTCTGTGTTCGGGAGTTTACTTAATTCTGTCACAGCCTTGTAATCCGTCGCTTCCATGTAGGTCGTTGTTATGACTCGTAAATGGCCCCCATTTGCCGTGAACTCCTCTAACTGCTCCATTAGGAAGCGTAGCCCGCTCCATTTAATGAAAGAAACCAGCAGATCAACCTTATCCGAGGTAATAATCTCTGCTCTAAGCTCACTCATCATATTAGGTTCAGAATGGGAACCCGTAAACAATGAACTTTGAGACAAAGGTGTTGTAGGACGATGAACCTTTGTCTCCTTGATGCCCCGAATATGATTTAGTTTGGAATAGACGTGGGTTAAAACCTCACCCTGTTCATCAAGCTGCCACTCCCTTAATTCTTCATTGTCCAGAGTGTTACGTAGAGTGGCAATAATTTCATTACAGGCACGTACCTGTAAAAGGAGTGCTTCATCATCATTGCTACTTTCCCGAATGATTTTCAAAGCTCTTCGAATCACTGTAGCTAAGTAATTCGAGAGCACCTTGCGTGCTTCCTCCGGATCTAATGGCTCAATCCCAATTTCGTATAAGGAACTATCCAAAGTCAATAATTGTCTTCTAGTAAGATTATTTATTATCTGCTCGTAAAGTCCCTGTTTCATATAGCAGCAACTCCTTAATTATTTGAGCAAGCGATTTAATATTTGAAAACCCCCTCATCACTGAAGGGGTCCCTGCTTCTGCTCTTTACGTTCCCATAGCCTTGCCTCCAGCCGAGGATCAATATCACGTAATGCCTGCAGACCTTCCGGCTGCGTAACAAATAAATAATCCCCGGCGAGAACCTTTACCTCGGCTCCTCGTTCGATCGCATCTTTCAAATGGAGTGCCAATAAACGCACTCCTGACTGCATCACGAAGGAAGTCATAATATAGATTCCAGAAACGTTTCTGCATCCCGGTGATTAAATCGTCTGCTAAGTTTTCTGTAATTAGTTTGACATTAAGCGTTGTCGTCGACATCGATTAGATACACCCGTTCTTGGAATCCGCCTCGAGCTTCTACCTTTTTCTCTCTCAAGGCTTCAAGCTCTTCCCATGTTGCTCCATGTACAACCGTCAACGCCCGGATAACCTCAAGCATATCTGCAAGCTCTTCCAACGATTCCTTAGAACTTTCAGCGGCAAAGTACTCTTCCGACTCTTCTTTAAGCTTTATGATCAATTCTTTCTTATACTCTTCCTCATCCAAGATCCGTGTGCGAAATTCTTTGCCTGTAGATTCAATGACTTGGGGAATAAGATCCCGAACTAACTTATTGTGAACTGGCAAAGATTCTCATCCTTTACATGGTTAATTATGTAATCCAATTGTATCATAACGCAAAATCGTTCAAAGATTCTTTTAGACCTCCGATATTACATTTAGGAGATATCCGATTTCTCGATAGGGTTTATTTATCGGGATACCCCATTATCTTTTATTTTGTTAACCTTTATTTTTTCAGGATCGTATTGATCGCCTTCTGCAGTACTTTCAACTTCCGCATGGATAACATCATAGGAATCACACTCAATACTCCTAGTTCAATTAGCCCTTATATGTGACTTTTGATACATTCAGGTCTTTACACTAAGACGATAGTAAATGTATGATTCTAGGAGGTTCTAACAAATATTTATGACATAAGAGGGGCGACATGATGAGGTTGACGTTGAGTAAGAAATTATTTTTGGGGGTTCTGGCAGTCATTTTGATCCTCGCTGTTACAGTTGCTATCAGCTATACGAGAATCACGGCTGTGAATACGGTCTATGGTAATTTAATTGATGATAAGGCGCGGAAACTCATTATGATCCAGGAGTTGGCGATGGCCATAAAGCAAGAGAAGTTAGCACTTCGTGGTTATTTAATTCTCGGCAACGAGGAATCGTTGCAGGAAATATCCGATTCTCACGACAACTATTTGAAGCTAAGTAAGAATCTCGGGGACATCATCGTTTTGCCAAAAGCAAAGGAGCTGCTCAGTGAGCTAAACGAGATCGAAGAACAATTCTATCAGCTGGCCGGCGAAGAAGCGGAATTTAAGAAGCAAGGAAATACCGAGGCGTATATAAACTTGGTGAAAGGCGAAGGACATAAGATTACCGAAGAATTCGATCAAAAGACGGAGGAGTTTACTTCTTATCAGCAAAATATCCTGGATAAAGGACATGAGGATACGCTGGCTACCGTTCAATCGATCAAGACTTGGGTGCTAATACTGGGTATTTTCGCCACTTTATTAGGTATAGCCATTGCGGTTTATTTGGGACGTTTGATTAGCAAACCTATTGTAACTATTTCGGAGGCTGCCAAGAAAATTGCATCCGGTGACCTGACGATACCGAAGCTCAAGGTGAAAAATAAAGATGAGATCGGCGAGTTAGCAGCTTCCTTTAATCAGATGTCCGGGAACCTGCAGGATTTGATCCATCAGATCAATCTAAATGCCGAACAAGTGGCAGCAACGGCAGAAGAATTGACGGCCAGCTCTGAGCAGACCTCACTCGCGGCTGAACAGATCGCTGCTTCCATGCAAGAAGTAGCAACAGGCGTCGATAATCAGTTTAAGACGATCGGCGAGTCCTCCCATTCGATTAATGAAATGTCCATGGGTACTCGCGAAATCGCCCAAAATACAAAGAGTGCATCCGCTGCAGCAGTCGAGGCTCATGAAAAGGCAGCGGAAGGGGCTCACGCCATTCAAACGGTAGCAGAGCAGATGCAATCCATCCAACATACCTTTGGTGAATTAGATGAAGAGATAAGACGGCTGGGCAATCGTTCGAATGAAATTGGCCAAATAGTAGAAGTGATCAAGGAGATCGCCGCCCAAACGAATCTACTAGCATTAAATGCATCGATCGAAGCGGCTAGAGCAGGGGAATATGGACAGGGATTTGCTGTCGTGGCATCAGAGGTCCATAAATTAGCCGAACAGTCGGCCTTATCCGCACAGCAAGTATCGACCTTAATTAATTCGATCCAGAGCGAAACGAGCCAAACGATTCATTCCATGCAAGTCGCAAGTAAAAAGGTTGCAGCAGGAATCGGTGTAGTAAACACAGCAGGGCAGTCTTTTGAACATATTCAAGAATCGGTTCATGCTGTTACAGCTCAAATCCAGGAAGTATCCTCAGCAGTACAACAAATGTCTGCAGGAACGGAACAGATGGCTCACTCCATGCAGTATATTACAGAAGTATCGGAGAACACTGCGGCTGGTACGCAGGAAGTAGCTGCCTCTGCAGAAGAACAACAAGCAACCATGAAGGAAATTTCCATCGCCGCTCATTCTTTATCCGATATGGCTGAGCAGCACCGGACAACCTTGGAGAAATTTACTGTTTAGTCCATTTAGTAAGAACAGCGGCCTTCGCGGTTGAAGGACTAGGAAGAACCGGCCTGAGGTACCTACTACTATGACTATGGAGTCAACAAGGTAGTACTCGGTCTCGTGGAGCTTGCATCCGATGTTTTTCACCTAGCCGTTTGCTTTAATGTACATAACTTTGCAAAATAAAAGGCCGTAGACTTTACCATCTACGGCCTGTTCAGTATTAAACCTAACACTCTACTCCACACAATTAATGGCATTCATGCGTGCGAGCTTCATAAGATCGGACGCAGACCATCCGATTCTCCCTCGGTTTTTTTGCCGAGATCCACTCATCGGGACACTAAATAAATCCTACTGCTTATCCCCCATCAATTGAGGCCTTAAATCCGTAAAGCCCACACCCGGCTTACGTAAGGCCTCTAAAATAACCTGCGCGTTATACCCGTCATAGAAATCATAAATGATACCAGAATCACCATTTAGAATCTGAATGATCTGCTTCAGGATCGGCAGCGGGCTGACAACATCGTCCACAGGTACAGGTTGCGGGTCGGTATCTTTGCCGCTTCGATACAGGTTGCGCCAGTTCTCCAATGCCAAGGTTCCTTCCTCACCGTGGACCACCAGGGAGACACGCTCCTCCCCTTCCCGCTTGTCGGTACCCGATAGGTGGATCTCGATTCCGTTATGTAATCGGAGGACGGCCTGGACACGGCTTTCAGACTGATGCGAATCTGTCGGAAACTCGATCTCACTCTTCACATGCGTAATTGGCCCGAACACCTGCTGGATCATCTGGATCCAATGAATGCCGACTTCAAGCAGATATCCACCCTGCTGTCTTGATGTGATCCATGGATTCTGCTGCCAGGCTCTTGGCCACTGGGGAAACTCCAGGTACAGGTCCATTCTTTGAATCCCGCAGATCGCTTGCTCCTCAACTAATTCCTTCAGCTTCAGAACAGCCGGGTCAAGCGGAAGCGAGAAGTGAACCGCATTGAGCACATTCGCCTTCTCAGCCAGCTCAACCAAACTCCGTGCTTCAGTTAAGCTGTTAGCTAACGGCTTCTCGCAGAAAACGTGAATACCTTTCTCAAAAGCAATCCGGGCCACGTCATAATGCAAGGATGGCGGAACTGCGATATATACTAGATCAAGTGCTACCTCATCCAGCAGCTGGCGATAGTCGGTGTACAGCTGTGGACGAATCCCAGCCTCTGTGACTTCCCGTTGCATACTGGATTCATCATTGTCGCAAACAGCGACCAACTCGATCTTCTCTGCAAATTGGGGCAGTAAGCGGTGTATCATATGCCGACCCATATGCCCTAAGCCGATGACGGCCATTGTTAGTTTGTTCATCTTGTTCTCCTATTCCATACGCGATTGAATTTTTCCATTGAATGCCACGTCCCCTATTATAGTTCAAGGTGCTGCCTCCGTACACTCAGATCACCGTAAAAGGGAAACCAAAAAGGCTGCACGGATGGGCAGCCTTGGAACTTGTCATCATCGCGGGTCGAGCACGCTCCTGCGCCAACTCGAACAGCAGGATACTTAGCGATCACCTCTTGATGTACCGCATGTTCAGCAGATTCTCCTTGAACGGCACCACCAGCATCTGCATCGTGAACAGATACTCCATCAGATGAGCACTCGGTACTACTTGTGAGAATTCAATTCACTCTACTCCCTTCAACGACTCTATCATATGAATCTGCGTCACTTTTTTCCGCAGCATGAGATTGGAGAGAAGAGTCAGGAAGAACGCCAGAACAACCGAGGCCAGCATAATCACAAGGTTTAATTGATCCGGAATTTGCTGATGCGTACTCGAGAGCGCCTTGATGATGATGGAATAGACATAACCACTGATCGGCAGAGCGACAATGACCGCAAAAGCGGTTAACAGCATGTTTTCAGAGAAGATCAGCCGGTTGATTTTACGTTTGGGATAGCCTAATACCTTCAGGGTGGCAAGCTCACGATTCCTTTCATAGATATTGATGGAAGAGATCGTGTAGATGGCACCGAAGGACAGAATAACGGCACAGACGATGAACATGATGAAGATAAAGCTGTTTTGTTTCAGCATATACTGCGCTGATTTCTTGAGATCAGTCTTGTCTGCAATGGCCTCCACCTGCGGGTCTTGTTCAAAGAAGCTGCGAACTTCCGCTAGATCTGCAGCGCTATGGACGCTCACTAACAGCGAAGAAGGATTATAGTCGATACCCAAACTCTTCATATAATCCGGTGTGCTGTAGAAAGACGGATTCGAATACTGCGTGGATATATCCAGAACCTTCATATCGACGGTGGTTTGATTATACTCCGGTGCGGTGAATTGAAGCTGGATCGTATCCCCTTCAGATATATGGTACTGATCCGCGTAAGATTTAGGTACCAGCACGCCATGATCCTCTAAAGATAGCCGATTGCCTTTTTCATCATAAAAATGAATCAGCTCATTCTCCTTCTCTGTAACTACAAGCGTAGCATTTTCTTTGCTTTCCCCTTGGATGAGTTCCACAGGGTAGGTGGACAACTCATAACGTTCTGCAATGCCTGAGGGCAGTGCTGCCGTATCCGGGGATGTTCCCATCGCATAATCGATTCGTAAATCATACGTATTTACCTCTTCAATCTGGCCAGCTACCTTGAGCAGTGCCGTCTGCGTGCCAAAAGCCGTGATCAACAAAACCGTACTGACCACAACACCAACAGAGCTCGCAAGTGCTTTTTGTTTATTTAAGAATATATTTCTTAGAATGATCTTGTAGCTGTAAGGCAGCCGACTCCACATCCCCGGAACTCTCTCGATAAGCAGCTTCTTCATCTTCTTGGGCGGTTTCGGACGCATCGCCTGGGCAGCTCGTTCTTGTAAAATCGCTCTACCACTTAAATAGCAGGACAGCATGCCAAAAGCACTGGAGCATATCATCGGAGGAAGGAGCGTTAATAATGAAAGGGAGAATGTCAGGTCAGGCAAGGAGTAGGATCTTCCAATTGACGTTGTAATGAGTGGAATGAACAGGGCAGCAGCTATGGCAAAGCCTAGGATGGAGCCGAGGACACCTGCCAGCACAGGGTAGCCCATATAATGAAGCATGATGCTTCTTTTTTTTACCCCTAATGCCTTCATAATGCCCACTTGATTTCGCTGGGAATCGATAATCCGCGACATGATCAGAAACAGGATCACCGCTTCAATCAAAAAGAGAACGATCGGGATCACCCTGCTCATCAGCTTATTATTATGTATCGTTTGCTGGGTCTGAGAATAGTTGAAGGTCCGCTCTTTGCTAACCTGACTTAGATAAGGGAGTGACTGAGAATGTGCCTCAATGGCTTGGCCTAACTTGTCAATGTCGTAACCATCCTGGGCATCAATCATGACCTCATTGTAGAACAGGCCGCCTGCGATTTCAGGTATGGTCTCCTCGGAGATATAAGCTATTCCATAAGCTTGATGGTCCTGGGTTTCGTTCTTCTTGGCATGCTCCACATTCTCATTCAAGCCGCTGATCGTGAACGTCATGTCTTTGTCATTCACACGGAGGGTGATCGAATCACCGACATTGTAATGATGCGCCCCGGCGTAGTGAGAATCCAGCAAGATCTCATTCGGCTCGGCTGGCATCCTGCCCTCTATCACCCTGGATGTGTTGATGGCATTAGGTACGGGGATCGAGTGCACCGTGACTGTAGCTTTATAATCTTCAAAAGCCTGTGCTGCCTGGACGGTATAACGCCCTTCGATATGCTGGATGCCTTCAAGCTCTCGTAAATCAGCCACATCCTCAGCGGAAATTTGGCTGTAATAGACGTTCAAGTCACTTAAATTATGTTCTTGAAAATACCCCTTCGTATAGGAGCTAAGATTGTCGCTCAAGGTGACCAGCCCCGTGTAGAAAAAAGCTCCCACCGCGATGACCAAAACAATGGCTATGAATTGTCCGATCGACTGCTTCATATCCCTTAATAATTTCATCGATAAATTCTTCATTACCACTCGATCCCTTCAACGCTTTGTTTGTGGTCATTGAGCGTGATGCTCTCGATCTTTCCGCTCTTAACGCGAATCACTTTATCCGCCATCGGCGCGATGGCCGAGTTATGAGTGACCAAGACGACGCATGTCTTCGTTTCCTTATTCAAATCTTGCAGAAGCTTTAAGACCGACTTCCCTGTCACATAATCCAAAGCACCGGTCGGCTCGTCGCAGAGGAGAAGTGCGGGATTCTTGGCAACCGCTCTCGCGATGGCAACTCTTTGCTGTTCCCCGCCAGAGAGCTGGGAAGGGAAGTTCTTCATGCGATCCGTTAGTCCAACCTTATGTAAAATATCTCGTGCATCCAGATGGTCCTTACATACCTCTGTCGCAAATTCCACGTTCTCCAGCGCATTCAAATTCGGAATCAGGTTATAGAATTGAAATACGAAGCCAACCTGCTCGCCGCGGTATTCGGTTAATCTCTTCTCGCTCCATCCCGTAATCTCTTGTTCTCCAACAAACACTTGTCCCGTAGTAGCCGTATCCATCCCGCCGAGAATATTCAAAATCGTGCTTTTTCCCGCCCCGCTTGCTCCAAGAATCACGACGAATTCCCCTTCTGATATGGAGAAGTCAACGCCCGCAAGGGCTTGAATCTTCACTTCGCCGATTTGATAGGTCTTGGTTACCTTTTTGAATTCGATTAACGTTGTCACTGCGTACATCTCCCCGTATTGAAATTTCCGGAAATAGGCCCCCCCCCCCGCCATTCCCAGTCTCTGGTCAAGAAACATCGTTGCTCCCCGATAGTTACACTCTATATCCATCATATCCCACTACTCGGAGACCGCTTCCTGCAGCCGATGTATTTCCGTATCAGTCTCAGGAAGGAAGTTATGGTCTTAGTTGCCGCTTCTCGCGCTAGGCATCATGAACACAAAAAGAGCCATATAGGTGAACAACACCTACATGACTCTTATGTTCTCATCTGAAAATGTCACACGAGACTCTTCTAACCAGCTATTACCTTGTCACTGATTCCGGTATATTTCCACCGGCCACGCGATCCCCGGAATTTCCTGCTGGGTCGGTTACTTCATCATCTTCGCCGACATGGATGATCAGTGAGCGTCCGAGCACGGAATTAGGCTGGTTCTTCTCAAGCGTTCCATGCTGGATGATGAACTCCCCTTCTCCAGTTCCGTCTGCGCCTACGACCAGATTCGGCATATCACCGACATGGCTTCCCTGCGGATTCTTAAGCCCATGGTGCTTGTGGGTCGGATTAAAGTGGGCACCCGCAGATTTAAAATCACCATTCTGGATCGCATTCTCATGCACATGGAATCCATGCTTGCCTGGAGTAAGCCCGGATACGGATATTGTCACTTTGACCCCATCATTGACCTGCTTTAAGGTAGCAGTACCAACAGGCTCTCCTGCTGCATTGTTCAGCTTCACCACTGGAAGCTCGGACACTTCCAGCTCGGTAACCTGCTCCCCATACACCGGCTGATCCACAGGGTTCGAAACCATGCGAACCGCATCATTGTTGACGGCGTTATGAATCGTGGAATCCAAAGCCGCCTTCCCTTGGTCCGCTGCGTGTGAGCCTTCAGCGGTGGAGTGATCATTGCTGTTTACATAGCCAGTTAAGGTAGTAGCCGTATGTCTAATCGCTTCAAAGGTTCCGGTAGGATTCACAGCGGCGAACACAATTCCTATGGTTAGCAGGATTCCGCCCAGGAATACTCCGGCCTTCTGTACTAATTTATAGGTTCTCTTCTTCACTTCATCGCCTCCTGATGATGATATACATTCATCTCCTAATCCCCTGATTTTATACGTCTTATCCGTAAAAATTCACGAGATTTAGGCTTATTGGCGATAGTCATCGTTCCCAAGATCGTTATACTTATTTAACATACGAAAATGCACAAAGTACCATCTCTAGCTGCGGGATGATAAAAGAGTTATGATCCTATAACGGACTTAATCCCCCTCCTGCAAAATGAGTTCTCTCATCCGATCGGTATACTTGGCCGATGTCACATAAACGGCTTCGTGGCCCCCGTCATCCCCTGACATATAACTGAACACACTTTCCTGTCCCTCACCTCCCAGCCACAGCTTGATCGCGTGAAAGGGAAATCCTTGTGGATAGACAACCGTTACATCGTAATCCGGGTCGTCTCGTTTGGCATCATCCCGCTGCTTGTGGGCGTTACGGATCGCATCCTCAAATACACGGATATCTTTTGCATCTTTGAAGGATACCAATGTCTCCCCATTCATATCATCCCATGCTTCAAATGCCGAGATACGGATTTCCGTGACCTGTTCATTCAGAAGCTGCATCGTCTCATAACCAGGTTCCTTCCCGCAGCCTGTTAGTAGAGCTGTCATATAGAGCATCATGATCGTTAATAAAGGCTTCATTATACCTTCCTCCTTACCATTAGTGTTATTCTGGGATGACCCCATGAAGTTTTAGCTTGTCTATCAGTTTGGTTCTGGACGCCTCTTGATCATATTGGGAGTTATCAATCCGCAGCTTATTCAGTGCGAGTCTGTCCAAGATCCGGTACTCCAGCTTGCGCCGGGCTTCCAATACTTGCAGAGTCCCTTCAACGCCTTCGAGGCGATGATGTTTGCCATACCCCTGCCCGGTGTAGTAATCCGTGAACCCTGTGGCCCAATCTTTCGGACGTTCCCGAACAGCCTTGCGGAATGCGTATTCCAGATCGTTCTGATCAACGTAGAATAATAGAGGATTCAGCGGTTGGATCGCCTTTTCCAGCCCCAGCACATAGTCCGTCACTTGGATTTCCGGTGCATCATACTTTACCATGCCGACGGTCATCGGATTCTGAATGAAGCAGCACTCAAAAATCGTAACGGCAGCCTTCTGCAGCGCCTGCTCTGCAAACGCCTGCCACCGCTCAGTAATAAGCTTCCTGTTAAGATCCAGTGGGAGCTCGTAAATATCATGTTGGGATAGCGAGTGATATAGCTCCTCAGGAAAAGAGGCCCCATATTCGTTCTTCAGCTTCTGATAGGGCAAGAGATACAAGTTCTCTTTTTGGGTAGCCCGTTCACTCAATATTTCTTTGAAAGGACCTGCGGCTTGCAGCAGGCGTCCGAGTTCTTCCTCCGTTATACACGCCGTACCTTCATAATCTGCCGGATGGTCCAGATCCCCTTCCATGACAAGCCGAGTCTCGATACTTCGTTCCGTGAGAATATCATGAATCATACGGGCGGTCGTCGATTTGCCAAACCCCGGCAAGCCTTCGACCATGATTAATTTTGTGTTCATTCCAAATCACCTTCAATTCTCTCAGTAAAAAATGATCGCAGTTTCACTGTATTCTGTGGGTGCCAGCTGATCTCCTCTTCTACATGCCAAAAAAGACCGTAGACATTTTGCGCCTACAGCCTTCACATATGAGGTACCCCTATCTTCTTGGTTACTAGAACTTTGAGCACTTACCTAAAGTGAATATACTACAGAACCTATTGGAATATCCTTCTTGTCTATAGGGGATCGAGTCCAACTCCGTGAAGCTGCTGAACATGTGCTGAGCGAAGACTCCTTCAAGATGGCAGCCATACAGATGAAGGAGTCTCTACGATCTTCCGGTGGATATCATCAGGCGGTGGACGAGATTTTCGACTTTAATTAAAAGCATACTATGATTTAAAAAGAGGGAAATGAGCAGAAAGAGACTATCTATCTGATGAAATTTTCAGGTTCAAATAAGGTAATAATTAACCACTTTGTGGAGGATTGACTTACCCTTTTTTATTGTTTATAGTTAGAGTGTAAAATTTAAATAATTGGATTGTTACTGGTAAAGCAGGCAATACCTTAAAACAGATAATATAGAATTTTTTTCTATATGATTGTTTTTTGGATTGTGTGCTTTTTCTGATTTTATTCGTTTTTTTGTATCATGTATGAACGGGGGTGATGGTTATGAGGGTTGCTAAAAAATTTAATAACAATATCATTATGTCGCTTAACGAAAACAAACAAGAAGTTATTTTGATTGGCTGTGGTCTTGGTTTTGGAGTGAGCAAAGGGGATCCAATTAATAAAAGTAAAATTGAAAAGACTTTTGTGCTAGATAAGAACTACAATCGGGAAGCAGCTTTTGATTTATTAGCTGAAATCCCTAAAGAACATCTTGATTTAATTAAAAATATTATTGAACTTGCTGAGAGTTTGCTTGAGGTTCAGTTAAATGATTATATATATTTGTCACTTTCAGATCATTTATTGTACGCATTTAAGCGCCATGAAGCAGGAATGGATATCAGTAATCCTTTATTGAATGAGATTAAAGCCGTTTACCCTAAGGAATATGAGGCAGCATTGCGAGCTTTAGAACTGATTTTCGAGGCAACAGGAACCAGGTTGGCAAAGGATGAAGCCGGTTTTATTACCTTGCACTTTGTAAATGCTCAACAAGGACAGGTTACAATTAATGAAACCATGAAGATTCCTAAAATGATCAAAGAAATATTGCGAATTGTAGAATCTCATTTTTCTACTCAATTGGAAGCGTCGTCAATTTTTTATGATCGGTTTATTACTCACTTGAAATACTTCATTAAACGAAGTATTGATGCTCAGAATGAGGAAGATAATCCCCAAACTCTCAGCATGTTGAAGTCTTTGAGGAAGAATACGCCTCAGGTATATGAATGTGTTGAGAAGGTTTCTGAGTACATGCGAGAGTCACAAGGCATAACAATTGGTGATGAAGAAAAATTTTATTTATTCGTGTATATTTACAAATTAACAACAAAATAATAACAAATGGATTGTTACTGCGATGCAGGCGATACCTGAGATGACATAGAGATTTTCTCTATGCTGTTTTAGGTATCTTTTTTTATATCAATATTTTCATTTATGAGAGGAGAAAGACAGTATGAACAACATGAAAGGTTTTCCAAAAGATTTCTTATGGGGAGGGGCCATCGCGGCCAATCAGATTGAAGGAGCTTGGGATGAAGATGGGAAAAGTATCGGTTTGTCAGATTTGTTTATATATAAACCTGAAGCGGATATCTCTAAACTTCACACGGCGAATATGACTCAAGCTGAAGTTGAATTTGCGGTCAATGATAAAGAAGGATACTATCCGAAAAGACATGGTATCGACTTTTATCATACGTATAAAGAAGATTTAAAATTGCTAAAAGAAATGGGATTTAAAACACTGCGCTTTTCAATAAACTGGGCTCGGATTTTTCCTAGTGTAGAAGACTATACTCCTAATGAAAGAGGACTGGAATTTTACGATAACTTTATTGATGAGATTATCAAAAATGGCATGGAACCTATCGCAACCATTTTACATTACGAAATCCCCCTGTATATAACAGAGAAATATCAAGGTTGGAAAAATAAATCCGTCATTGATCTGTATGAAAAGTATGGACAAACTCTGTTAGAACGTTATCATGATAAAGTTAAATATTGGATTGCGATCAATCAAATTAACTTACTTCATATTGAACCATTCTTGTCTATAGGGACATGCATTGATACTGTTGACAATTTTGAAGAAGCTAAATACCAAGGCGTTCACAATCAAATCGTGGGAAGTGCCCTGTTGAAGCAGTTTGCCAAAAATCAGGGGTATGATGTCCAAATTGGCACGATGCTGGCTGACTTAACGGCTTATCCGGAAAATGCACATCCTGATAATGTACTATTGGCGATGAAACATAATCGTCTGAATTATTTTTATACAGATGTTCAGTTTAGAGGGGCATATCCAGGATATATCAAAAGATTTTTTGATGAAAGTGAAATTGATATTAAGGTTACTGCAGAGGAAGAAGCATTGCTGAAAGATAACACACTTGATTTCTTGGCGGTTTCTTACTATTTTTCACAAATGGTATCTATGGAGTTGAACAAGGAACAGCATGTCTCCTATTCCTACAGTTCAGCCAAGAAAAATCCGTTCCTTGAGGTGAGTCCATGGGGATGGGCTATTGATTCCAAAGGAATGTATAATTGCTTATCTCAATACTGGGATCGTTATCAAAAACCGATCTTAATTGCGGAAAATGGCTTAGGTATGTATGACAAATTAGAAAATGAAACTGTAAATGATGACTACAGAATTGAGTATATTAAAGATCATTTAATCCAATTAAGAGAGTGTATTAGAGATGGAATTGAAATTATGGGTTTTTGTGCTTGGGGACCAATAGATTTAGTGAGTGCTTCAACGCAGGAAATGGAAAAACGTTATGGATTTGTTTATGTGGACAAGGATAACTTAGGCCATGGAACTGGGAAGCGTTATAGAAAGAAATCCTTCTATTGGTATAAAGAAATTATTGAGACAAATGGAGAAAATTTATAAAAAGAGGGGGGCACGAAGAAGATGGACTATAAGAAGCTAGCAAAGGATATTATCCCCTTGGTCGGTGGCAAAGATAATATTAAAATGATCTGGAACTGTTTCACAAGATTACGCTTTAATTTAGTTGATGACACAATACCTCAAATCGAGGAATTGAAAAAATTAGATGGTGTTATTGATATTCAAGTTACGTCCTCGCAATTTCAAATTATTATAGGAAATAACGTTGAGATTGTAGCTGATGAAATTAATCGACTCATTGGTCATGATAAACAACAATCCACCGAACAACCAACAGCATCTGAAAAATCAACACCTAAAAAAGGCGTGAAAAATAGAGTTAATGGGATCTTTGAAACCATATCAGCGATCTTCTCGCCTATATTACCGGCTATTATTGGCGCTGGTATGATGAAGGTTGTACTGGCACTGATTACGCTTACTAAGGTAATGCCAGAAACAAACGGTGTTTTCCAAGTATTTACGATGATCTCAGATTCAGCTTTTTACTTCTTACCATTCTTATTAGCGGTGTCTTCTGCGAGAAAATTCAATGTCAACGAGTTTATAGCATTGTGCCTGGCAGGAGTTCTACTGTATCCGACTTTAATAAATGGTGCGGCTGATGGATTGGAACCAATGAAATTCTGGATCTTTGATTTGCCATATTTAAGCTACAGTTCGTCTGTCATTCCCATTATTTTAGGTGTATCGTTAATGAGCTATATTTATAAAGGCGTCAACAAGATAATGCCTCCTATGCTCAAAGCAATTCTTACTTCCCTTGTAGTATTAGTAATTACAGTACCGATTGTGTTAATTGTGATAGCGCCGTTAGGCTTTTACATTGGTGAGTATTTATCAAAAGGTTTGATTTGGTTATTCTCAACGGTAGGTCCTTTGGCTGGTTTTCTACTTGCTGGATTCAATCCGTTTATCGTGATGACAGGAATGCACTATGCCTTTATGCCAGCCGCCATTCAAAGTTTGGCTACAAATGGATTTGATAATTTTTGGTTGCCGTTTGCGTTAATCAGTAATATGGCTCAAGCTGGAGCTATTTTTGCAGTGTTTGTAAAATCAAAGTCCCCTGAGCAACGTTCGATTACCATGTCGACGGGCTTGTCAGCATTCTTTGGGATTACGGAGCCGGGTATGTACGGGGTTACTATGAAACTAAAGAAGCCGTTATATGCAGCTATGTTAGGAAGTGCTATTGGTGGTTGTGTTGCGGTGTTACTAAGTGTAAAAACATTTTCATTTGTACCTCCTAGCATTTTTGCATTACCTACTTATATTGCTCCAAATGGGAGTATGTCTGGGCTTTGGGCCATTCTAGTGGGCATCATCCTAAGCTTTATTTTAAGCTTCATTTTTACAATGTTCTTAAAATTTGAATCTAATTCAGAAAACAACAAAAGTGAACAAAAGAAAGAAATTGAACAGGAAAAGAACACGAAGTTGAATGTTGATTTGAATGAGGAAGAAGTGGTTGTTAGTCCGTTAGCTGGGAAGGTTATACCTATGAGTCAGGTGCCCGATACGGCATTTTCAGAAGAACATATGGGTAAAGGGGTCGCTATTGAGCCTGATGAAGGGATCTTAAGGGCGCCTGTAGATGGAGAAATTGCTGTTATCTTTCGGACAAAACATGCTATCGTAATAACCACAGCTCACGGAGCAGAAGTATTAATGCATATTGGTATTAACACTGTGCAACTGAAAGGTGAGCATTTTGAATCCCTTGTACAGGTGGGGGATAAAGTGAAAAAAGGTCAGCCGATAGTAAAATTTGATGTTGACGCTATAAGAGCAAAGGGTTACGCTACTGTAACACCAACCATCGTCACAAATTATAGTGAATTTCCTGAATTCGAAATGGCCAAAACGAACGAAACGATTAAAATCGGTGAACCGATTATGACCATAAAAGGAGCTATTTGATACTACGCGTATCATTAACTTAACTAAGAATCTCCCTTTTAATTGGGGAGATTCTTTTTTAGTTGTTCATGTTCAATCAGAAGAACTAATCTAGCAACAACGAGGTTGATGTGTTCCATTTAGGAGGTAAGCTTAATCACGAAAATCGTTTTGACATATAGCCCCGACCTCGGTTTGCTGATCACATACCCTTCAGACGTTAACATGTGGTAAGCCGTTTCGATCGGCGTTTTGCTTATTATTACCATGAGTTCTTATCCGGTATGCGCGAAGATGCAACCGTATATGCGCTATATTCCATGGCAAGAAAAATCGGTCAAGCTATTGACGGAGGGATCGGCGGTTTCGCCATCGCAGCCGTCGGATACAACTCGGAATCGAGAAGCAGACAGATGCGACGCTGCATGGTATCTTCTCTCTGGGAACCTTGGTGCCTGCCCTGATCTATCTTGCGGTATTCCTTATCCTGGTGTTCTTCTATCCGCTTAACAAACAGCGTACCAACCAGCTGGCTGCTGATTTATCAGCAAGAAGAAATCCGCGTTAATATCTAAGAGAGGTCTAGTATAGGCCACATTTATAAAAAAGCCTTGCAAGCTGGCGCCGATAAAGGATCGGTTGCCAGCTTGTTTTGTTGGCGGCCTTCGCTAAAGCTTCAAAGTCCGTCACATTCCCGCGCTTCTCCTGCGTATCAGCTAACTTTTCATATGGATATAAATGCAAAAAGGGCTATCCCAAATCATTATCAACGACTTTGATATGCTCCCCATACGGTAGACAGGTGAAATAATAAAACCTGTTACTGTAGGGGGGCTTTTTTAATGGTTAAAA
>NZ_LIUT01000001.1:0-156862 GCF_001277345.1 Paenibacillus solani | reverse complement strand
TCCAATGAAATTCAGGACAAAGGCCGCTTCGTAGCTTTTAATATTTGTGCTGTCTACTTGACGGGGTGCAGTTCACTTTAAGGATAGCCCTTATGATTCCAGCAATCTATGCGAATGGATAGTCTTTCTTGTTCAGCTTTCTTGCCAACCGCAGCGGCGATCCACCACATGGGATTCAACACATAGTTTTCAAAACTAATCTAAAGACCGCCACTCCAACAACCAGCAGCAACAAAGAGTCTACAAATTCTCTGTAGCGAGGGTAAAGCCTTCAATTACCGCATCTTCGTCAACCTCAATCATGATGCATCTTCTTCCTTGATAATTCACCTGTTTCACATACTTTAGATCTTGTGGGCTGACCGAAATCGTAGCGACTTTCGTATTGATCTTAATTGATTTCGACGTAAATTTCGGCATTACGCTGTTGGCCTTCAGTTCATAATTCCTATCGTCGATAATCGTCTCAAATGCTCGTTCCACTTTTTCAGCTGTCACATTCTCTACACCGCTTACCGTCAGCACTTGCTCCAAATCTTTATAATCCAGCTTCGGAGGTTCTTCCTCCTCCTGGTTGGTTTCGATGATCTGATGTATTTCCTCATACACCATCCCGATCGTAGTCGCGTCGAGTTGTTCACCCGCCACTTCCCTCACGATATCTTCGAAGATCGCTCTCTCCTCAAGTGCCGTCATGTTTCTTTCGGCATTCAAGACCTGTTCGATGAAATACTGATTCGGATCATTCGATTTCCCTGTACAATATAGAATCCGGTTCACGTCGGAATAATTGTCCGTCACACTGGGATAAAAGAACCCTTGCTCAGGGGTACTGAGCTTGATAATCGGATCGACAATGATATTGTACTTATACTCTCTCTCTACATAGTCAAACAAGAGAGCCTTCCGCTGCTTCTCCGTAGAGTTCACACTACATAGAATGAACGGATGTCCAAACACTTCGTCTTTCCCAGTCTCCTCGGCTTCCTCATTCCTCGCCTTCGTTGGCCGGTAGTACTGTCCGCGTACGAACGTAACGACCGTATCCCGTTCATAGTTGGTCTCTGCCATCATTTTTTCCACTAACAGCAGCATCAGGTCCTGCCATTCCTCCGGATCTCCGGTCAACAAAGCTTGGTGCAGCAGCACCTGTGAAGGATCTTCCGCATCCTTCTGAAACTTTAGCTCAAACAGCTTATGATCCAATTCACCAGTCAGCAGCTTTTTGAAATTACCCATGTACAGCTCCTGCTTCTCCCGGTCCACTAACTCAAAGGGATGCCGTTCCCAGTGATAAATCTCTTTCGTTTCCTTCATAATGTACACGTTAAGAATATCGTAAATATTCATCAAATCGTTATCTAGCTTAAATTGCTTACGTATATGTGCGACTTCTTTTTTGTTCATATCGGCTTCGGCAGCTCCTTAGATATATTCTGGCTTATTAAGTATAAATTATTGGAACGTAAATTTGTTAGCGAGTTTTGCGGCTTGCATGGCTGTGGCCAGGATTAGTTCTCCTGTGCACCTGGTCCTCTATTGTGGCATATTTGGATACCCGAGTCGAGTACATCCCCTTGAAATCAACATCTTACTTCACAGTGTATATTTTCCTTATCACGGACCCATAACATCATGAAAATATCAAAAAAACAGAAGCCAATCCACTTGGTTATCGCTCTAAATCTTCAGCTTGTCTCTATCCAAGGTCGCCATAAAAGTATAGGTCACAAAATAAAAAATAGCGGTACGGAATTGCCTCCGCACCGCTATTTTTCATGTTCATTTGGTCCCGCGCCCTTCACTGCCGAGCACCGATTATACGAGTACACATCTCATGTAGTCGCTAATGCTACCGAGCGAGGTGATTGTCTTGCGCGTTACAGCTTACCCGCAGCTTTCACTTTCACAAGCAGTGCATTGCCAGGCAAATACGCAATCGGAATGTCCTCTACGGACACAATCTGTACAGTCTCCGGATTCGCGCCAGCTGCAGTTGCCTCGTTTATAGCGCTCTCCTTCGCATCACGGATGACATCGTCATAGCTCCAGTCGTCCAGCGAATAGATCCGCTCCGACTCGCCGCTAACCTCTCCCAGTGCTGCACCGATCGCGTTCGCCGCATCATAGTTGTCTGGCCGGATAATTCGGCTTGCCCCTGCCAGTGTCTCTGGCACCAGCAAACTGCCGCCGCCGACCAGAATAACATCGACTGGGTCAGCACTCGTTTTCATCCGGTCAATGGCATCCTCCAGACTTTGCTGCATGACGGCATCCGCTTTACCACATGCAGCTTCGTCCACGGTATCCGCGTTTGTGCCAGGCCATACGGCACGTCCCAGCTTCACAGCTACGTCCGTTGTCGTCATCGTATCCCCGCCAAAGATGAGGCCACGTGTCATCAACTCGTAACCCACGCTGTCCGGGCCAACCGTTACACTGCCTGCATCGTCCAACCGGACGATCGTGCCGCCGCCGAGACCAATAGACAGAATGTCTGGCATCCGGAAATTCGTGCGAATGCCACCGATCTCCACCGCTGCCGACGACTGGCGCGGGAAGCCTTGCACGAGCACGCCGATATCCGTTGTCGTGCCGCCGATATCGACAACCAGCGCGTCACTCAGCCCGGACAAATGCGCCGCGCCCCGAATCGAATTCGTCGGTCCGCACGCAATCGTCAGAATCGGGTATCGGAGTGCATATTCGCTCTTCATCAACGTACCGTCATTCTGGCAAATATACAGCTGTGCATGGATACCGAAGCCATCCAGCGCTTCCTTAAAGCCGCGCACCACGCCTGCAATGACTTGCAGCAGTGCCGCGTTCAGCACGGATGCATTCTCCCGCTCGAGCAGACCGATGCTGCCAATCTCGCTGGAGTAGGTAACCGGCATGTCCGAACCTAACACTTCGCGCACGATCTCTCCAACCCGCTTCTCCTGCTCACGGTTCACCGGAGCAAATACCCCGCACACGGCTACCGCGTCGACTTCTCCGCTCATCCGGCGGCATAGTTCGGCGATCTCTTCTTCGTCCAGATTCGCAATCGTGCGGCCGTCATACTCATAACCGCCAGAGGCGATATAGCTATGCGGCCCAATTACAGCACGCAGCGATGGGTCCCAGCCGGCCAGCGGCGGAACCGCCGTTGTCGCCGGAGCGCCGATACGAATCAGGCCGACCCGGCCAAGATGCTTGCGCTCCACGATCGCATTGGTGCAATGCGTGGTGCCGAGCATCGCGTAGCGAATGTCTGAGCCATTTACGCCGCTTTCCTGCAGCAGCAGGCGAACGGCCTCCACAATGCCTTCATTTACATCAGTCGTTGTGTGTACCTTCACCTTATGCACACAGTGCAAGTTTGAATCCAGCAGGGCAGCGTCCGTATTCGTCCCCCCGACATCAATGCCGATGCGGTAAATCTGGTTTGAGTTTGCTGTTGTAAGCTCGGTCATTTCACCGCACCTCCTTTCGCAGCCAACGTCTCGATTGGCACATAATCAAAGTCATAACCGAAATATCTCGGCCCGGCCGTCTCAATGCCTATTGGTGTGCGCCATTTGTCATCACACGGCAAACCTGCTACCGTCACCCGGGCACCATACTTCAAGTTTTCCGTTGTCACCGGCATACCCGTATCCTGATCCAATAGCGTAATAAGGTCAGGTGTAATGGCGAGTGGTTGATCATCAACGGTGGCGAGCAGGAACTCATTCTGGAAAAACAGTCGCAACGATTTCCCCTTGTTCTCACCGGTACCTTCGAATACCGCTTCGCCGCGCGTAAAACCGCCGTCCATGCGCCGACGGATATCTACAGCCTTGCCATGGAACAGTGCATAGCCGCTTAGCTTCGTGAGCAGCTCACGCACAGGATTCAGCTTCTGCTTCTTCGCTTCGAACAGCGTCCGCCCAATCTCATAGGCGAGCGTCAGCGTGCCGCCGATCGCACTCTGCTTCACCTGCGCGCCGGATACCGGATAATCGCAGATGGAGGCAGAACCCCCCATCTCCACCGTCAACGCGCGCGCCATCCGTTCTTCCCACACACCATCAATCGTATGCATCAGCGCGCTGTTGCCGCGCTCGTCCGCCATCGCCACCGGGCTGCACGGAATGCCTTCCAGATGGAACGTCACCATCTGCGATTCGGGAAACGCACGCCCCATCGCATCGGCATCGACGAGCGGAATTCCGCGCTGTGCCGCCGCAATCACCGGAACGAGCGAGTTGCCACCGCCGACCTCGATCGGCATAACAGCATCCACCTTGCGGCCAAGTTCTCTCTCCATCAGATCAAGCGGTTTGGTCAGCTGGTCTGCCGAAGGAATTTTCTCCAGCATTACCGTTGGTGCTCCGATCATTGATACCGGCACGATAAGCCCTTCATCATCAAGCTCTTCAAGCTGGGCGATTCGAACCGGGCCAAACTTGCGGATCGCCTCCATTGCCATCAATTTTCCGACATGAGGATCTCCACCGCCGCCCGTGCCAAGCACCGCTGCTCCGATCGCGATATACTCAATTGCCTGTTCATCCAACTCTGTTAATCTGGTTGCCTTATTCATGCTTTCATCCCTTCTTTACTACCCATTTGCCTATGATTGCTTGTACGATAAATGCTATCAAGAAGCTGTCCAGCGCCGGAACCTGCGTCACCTCGAACCATCCGAGCCCATCCGGAGCCATCGTGGTCATAAACCCGAAGAACGTGGCGATGACCCACACGACGATAGAGCGTGGAATCCAGCTTCGGTTGCTGTCCAGCCCGTCAAACGAGAATCTATTTTTGTTCACCAACAAATACTCAGCCGTATAAATGCCGCCCAGCGGTGCGACAAGCATCGTAATGTACGTCAGGAACGTCATGAAACGGTCATAAATCCCAAAGCAAGCAAGTGCCGTGGCAATTAAACCTGCAATAATCGTGATCACGGATTTAGGCACCCGTTTGAATACGACGGAGAAACCCAGCCCCGCGGAATATAAGTTGTTCGTATTGGTCGTCCATTGTGCCAATGTCAGCACGATGATCGCCGGAATACCGAGTCCGAGCGTCAGAAGAATGCCCGTCAGATCATCGGAATCCATCGAGCGAGACAAGAAGATCGCAATAATTGTCATGAAGCTGTTGCCGACAAAGAAACCGATAAATGCTGCAGTAACCGCGTGCTTTGGCGTTTTGGCCCAGCGCGCGATGTCAGGGGACAGCGCCGTTCCAAGGATAAAGATACCGATGACCAGCGAAATCGCCGTCCCCATCGGCACAGCCTCACCCTCGAACGGTGCCCAGACGGTGCTTCCGCCTTCCCCGTTAAGCGCCATAACCAGCGCGATAATAATAAACACGACGAGCAGCGGTACCGACCAGACGCTTAATTTTTCAATCGCCCTGTAGCCCCAGATCGCCGTGGACATCATGAGAAGTCCGCCAATGATCGACAGTACCGAGAGAGACCAATACCAACCCCATATCTCGTTTAACGCGGTCTGGAAGTTGGAAGCGAAGAAGCCAACCTGAACGCCGAACCAGCCCAGCGATGAAATGCCGAGAATGACCGAGACGATGAGCGCCCCTTTGTTCCCAAACAGAAACCTGCTGATCATGGCCGTCGACAAGCCCGTTTTAGCTCCCACATATGCGCAGACAGCCCCGATTATACCCAATATAGCAGAACCGACAACGACCGCCGTAAGCGAGTCGCCGATGCTCATGCCCGCGCCGAGCTCTGCACCCAGAAACATCGCGGACAAGTCGATGCCAATCGCAATCCAGACGAATGCCATTGAGAGCCATGATTTTCGCAAATGCTGGGGTACAGGTTCCCGTTCGTAATCTTCTATTTTTGTATCGTTGCTCATGTTCCACCCTCTGCTTTCTGTACAATCTTGTTGATTGCCTAAGCTTCGACGGATCTCCAGAACATCTCAAAGGCATGTTTCAGTTTCCGTTCGAACAGCTCCGGCGATTTATAGTAGTAATATTGCGTGCCCAGTCCGTCCATCAAGGTGAGATACGAATCCACCAGCATCTCCAGCGGAACGCTGGCCAATTCACCGCGATCCAGACCTTCCTGCATGATCTCGCTGATAATGCTGCTGAGCAATGTATCAAAACGTCCAAATGCCTCCTGCATCCGTTCCAGCAAGAAATCCGGTGGGAAAATTAAGTACCGGAAGGCAAATACGGCAAGCTCCCGCTTGTCCCGATGGAAATCGTATTGGCGAAGCAGCAGTGCATGCAATTTTTTCTCCGTACTCATTCCTTTGCTGGTTTCTGCCATCGCTTGGATATATTCGTTATAGGCACTCATCGATTCTTCGAAGACCGTCATGAACAGATCTTCCTTGCTCTCGAAAAAGGCGTAGATTGCCGGTGTTTTGACGCCGACCTCCTTCGCAATTTCCGATAATGCCGTACCGTCGTAGCCCTTCTGTCCGAATAAGCTCAGCGCAGCCTCTTTCAGCTTTGTTCTGGTCATATTCATCCCCTTTTCGTCATTTAATTAACGTTAATTAAGTAGATTATACAACTATTTGCATAAAAATCAATCAGTTTTACTACTCTGGCAATTTGCCTTCGCATCTTTATACGTTCAACATTTAAGCAGGACGATATACTAAGGGGGAAATCCCCATACCAAAAAGAGATATCCTTACTCGAAGGATACCTCTTGGCAGCTCGAACCTATTCATTCAAACAATCTTTGATGCAACAGCTCTTCTATTCAAGCACGGTCCAAATATCCAGTGCCGCCAAACGAATCGCCTCATGCGCATGATTCCGGTACGCTCTTAACCGTTCGGTACAAGCCTGATTCCACAATAATGCAGTTCCTGCAACCTTCAACAAAGAAAGACCAATATATTGGGCCGAAAACAGCTGCCCCTCTCTCAAATGGTCCACCAGATCTAGAATCGCCTCCGGGCTCCAATACGCCTGACTGCTATTTGCTGCCTGAGCGATCTGTCTGTAGGCGTAATCCAACAGATGCGGATGCGTGTCCACCATTTGAATCACAGGGTCCACATGCAGGATAGCCTGATCCGCTTGGTTCCATTCAACCATCGCTAAATATAATTTGATCACGGCTGGCTTCAGGGTTTCCTCGGATTTAAGAGCATCAATTAAGCCCGTGTATAAAGGAACGAGCACCCGCCTTGCATTTGGTGGCAATGAGATCAGCTTGTCAATCAACGCCACCAGACGTTGCCGCTGCGGAAGGTCTCTCTCCGGGGCAGCGTTCCATTCTGCCTTCGTCTTCATGTCAGCCAATTGTGTGCAAACGCTGATGACCCGATCATTCACCTTCCCGTCACGGCATGCGACCATGAGCGTGTCCATCGCACGTCCAGAGTAGGATCTACCTTGATATTCCATGCGGATATTGACGCGGCCGATGGCTTCTTTCCCCCGGGACATGCTGTTGATTTTGTAATCCTTCAAATGGACATCCAAACCGACCAGCGCTTTGATGGCGCTATAAAGGGCATCAATCGGACCGTCCCCCACCATGCTGTCTTTGAAGCTTTCGCCGCCTTTTCTCAATTTAACGGTAGCGGTTGGATACAAATCATTGGTTACGACTTGGAATGACTTCAGCTCATACAGATGGCCGCTGCCCTCGTCAAGCTTGCGATGTTCAGTCACAAGATAAAATACATCTTGGTCGTAAACCTCTTTTTTGGCGTCAGCCAGCTTCAGGAATTTAGCGAACAGTTCCTCGAAATCACCATGATCGCTTGTATCGAAGCCGATTTTCTCTACGGCGTTTTTAAACGCGTGTCTTCCGGAACGAGCCGTCAGAATCAGCTCCATGCTTTCCGCTCCGACTTCTTCCGATGACATGATTTCGTACACGTTTTTGTCTTTCAATAGACCATCCTGGTGGATACCGGATGAATGCGCAAAAGCGTTCTCGCCCGTAATCGCCTTATTCACCTGCACATCCAGTCCCGTCAAGTGAGTCAGCAACTTTATCGTTCAGATTTTTCAAACGATCATTGATTTTCCGAATCAGCTCACCGAATTCTTCAGGAACGGCATAACCGACGGTATCAGGCACATTGATGATCGTGGCCCCTGCTTTAACGACGGCTTCGATCGTATTATCCGAGCGGGAGGCATCCTCCATCGATACTGCACTTCAGGCAGCAGCGTTTTGGCAAACTTAACCGCTTCGACTCCCATTTCCAGCACCACGTCTTTGGAACGGCTAAACTTTTTCTCTACGTGAATGTTCGATGTGCCCAGCACGATATGGATAAACGGATTTTGGGCGAGCTTGATGCTTTCATATACGCTTTCGATGCTCCCAGCGCTCAGATCTGCTCCAAACCTACGTTAATTCCGTTGCATCATAATCCGCAGATTTGTTCGTACTCTTTCTCACCCTGCGTTTATCGCTCATCCATGCAAAAATAATACCCGGCAGAGACATGAAGCTGGCGTAGATAAATGTTTGGCCGAAACCTTTGACGGATGCTTCCTTCAGCTCAACTCCTGCACCTGAAAGCAGCACCTTCACTTCCTCAATTTGACCCTCACGAGCTGCGGCAAATGCCTTTTGCTGCTCAGGCTCAAGTGAAGCTGCAGCCGTCTCCAAACCATTCATAATCTTTGAAGTTAGCGCTTCAGCTTGAACTCCGATTCCCGATCCTTTCTTCATTTGGACCCCTTGTTCATTAACCACGCCAATTAAGACCTCTTTTACAAAAGGCATCAGCACCGTATCACCCTTGACCTGCTCAATGACGCGGGCCTGGGCGGTTTGCATCTCTCCGCCGAGATTCTGCTGCAGCAGGGTGACAATAATGGCCACTCCCAGTACGCTGCCGATGGATTTAGCCATATTGATGATGCCTGACGCAATGCCGACCTTTTCCTCAGGCACATGGCGAATGCCAGCCGACATCACAGGTGCCATCGTTAAACCAACGCCGATGCCGGCTATGAATAAGCGGAGAATCACATCGGCAAGCGGGGAATCCGCCTCAAGAGCGCTCATGGAATAGAGGGATCCGCAGATAATCACTGCTCCAATCGCCCCAAACCAGCGGCTGCCGTATTTATTGGACAAGCCCCCCGAAACCGCCGAACTAACAATAGATCCCGCAGCCAAAGTGGACAAGACCAACCCTGCCTTGAGCTCCGTCATCCCCATCACCCGTGTCAGGAAAAAGGATGTCAGAAAAGCCAGATTGGATAATGCCGCGCCGACGATAAATAACGTCAGTGATGTCCCGTTAAACTCCTTGATTTTCAGCAGCGCTAAAGGAAGCATGGGTTCTTTGGCGCGCCGCTGTAAAAGAAAGAATAAAGCGGCACATAACACCCCCGCGCCGATCAGCGCATAAAATTCACCCGAATTCCAGCCATAATCATTTGCCTTAATAAATGCATAGGTAATCAAAAGCATGCCAGCGGTAATCGATAACATACCGGCGTAATCCACCGAATTGCCTGCGGATTCATCCCGGGATTCTTTAATGAACAGCAGTGTCAGCACAATACTGAGCACCCCAAGCGGAACATTCACATAAAAAATCCACTGCCAATTCAGTTTCTCCGTAATAATTCCGCCGAGAGAAGGTCCGCTGGCTGCGGCAAGGCCGGCAATCGCCCCCCATAAGCCAATGATCATGCCATGCTTCTCTTTGGGAAAGGTCGTTGTGGTCAGCGGAATGGTGACCGGTACAATAATCGCGCCTGCCAGCCCCTGAATCGTTCTGAATAAGATCAGCATGCCTAGCGACGTGGATAATCCGGCAAACAAGGAAGATACCGTAAACAATATAACGCCCAATATAAAAACTTTCTTCCGCCCAAATTGATCCGCAAGCCGTGATGCCGTCAGGATCAACGCGGCAAATGCCAGATTATATCCGTTCATAATCCATGAAATTTGCGAAACCGTGCCGCCAAAATGCCGCGTCATCTCCGGCAGGGCGATATTCACGATGGTCGTATCCAACAGTGCCATAAAATATCCCAGCAAAATGGCCGTAAAGGCCAACACTCCTCTTACGCGTCCGTTCATGTTTCACACTCCTCCAAATAATGCGAACTAAAGTTCATGTTTTGATTATATGAACTCAAGTTCACATTTGTCAATAAAATATGAACTGCAGTTCAACTTTCGTTGACAGTCCTTTTGTACTCCTCTACAATCTTTATTACAGAGGGGGGAAATTTGAAGTGACTGAAACTGAGAACGAAACCAAAATCCGAACACCCCGGCAGGAACGGAGCATCAAAACCAAAGAAGCCATTTTGCAAGCCGCCATGAAGCTTTTTTCCGAAAAGGGTTACCACCAGACCAATACCAAAGAAATCGCTGCCGCAGCAGGCGTATCCACCGGAAGCTTTTATTCCTATTACAAGGATAAACGCGCCGTATTCCTGGATTCGCTCACCATCTACTTCCAAGCTCTCCTAGGAAGGATCGAAACCTATCTTGCCGAAATCAATTTCATCTCTATGGACAAGCATAAATTTATGCGGGAGGTTATTGATAGCCTAATTTACTCCCATCAAGTCTTTACCGAGTTTCACAAAGAGTTGCAGGTGATGTATCATTCCGATCCGGAAGTCAAGGCGCTTATGGATGAGCAGTTTCAACTAGGTCGCCGCAGAACGCTGGAATACCTTATGATGACCCCTGAGGAATTAAAGGTGGATCATGTAGAGGCAGCTTCCATTGTCGTATATGAATCATTGAACAGCGTTGTTGATATGCTCGTTTTCGCGCCGCAAAATGTTGATGCCGATCAGATAAAAAACGAACTTGCGAAAATGCTCGTAAACTATTTATATAAATAACCATTCCGCAAAAAAAAACGCAGCCCTCATCAGGCTGCGTTTTCTTTCAGGACCGGCTTAATGATTAACCTGAGATGAGATCCTGCCCTCCATCATCTTGGGCGTGTTGATTTCATTAGGTACAGGGATTGAATGCAGCGTTAATGAAGCTTTATCATCTTCAAAAGCCTGTGCGGCCTGGACGGTATAACGCCCTTCGATATGATGAATGCCTTCAATGCCTCGTAAACCAGCCGCATCCTCTGCGGAAATTTGACTGTAAAATACGTTCAAGTCGCTTAAATTATGTTCCTTAAAATACCCCTTCGTATAGGTGCTAAGATTGTCGCTCAAGGTTACCAGCCCCGTGTAGAAAAAGGCTCCCACCGCAATAACCAAAACAATGGCTATGAATTGTCCTATCGACTGTTTCATATCCCTTAATAATTTCAACGATAAAGTCTTCATCACCACTCTATCCCTTCAACGCTTTGTTTGTGATCATTGATTGTGATGCTCTCCATCCTTCCGCTCTTAACTCGGACCACCTTATCAGCCATCGGTGCGATGGCCGAATTATGGGTGACCAGAACGACGCATGTGTTCGTTTCCTTGTTCAAATCTTGAAGAAGCTTTAAGACAGACTTCCCTGTCACATAATCCAAAGCACCAAAAAGAGATGACTCGCGGGGTCCATAAGCGGCCCTTTAAGTCATCCCTTTTTTAGCTCAATGATGTTTATCCAATTTTAGTTATTCCAGTATTGCTTGGCAATCTTTTGTCCCTGATCGATTTTTGCCCATTGCTCGGCTTCGCTCAGCTCGTTACCGCCGTCGCAGGAAGCGAATCCGCATTGATGCGAGAGCAGCAAACGATCCTTATCAATAATTTTGGATGCTTCGTCAAGAAGACGAATGACGCGTGTTTCATCATCAAGCGTATTTGTTTTGGAAGACAGCAAGCCCAGCACAATCTCCGTTTCCGGTCTGTCCTTGAAAACCTCCAGTGCTTCAATCGAACCCGCACGATCATCATCCCACTCCAGGAAGAAACGATCATATTTCAACTGCTTCAGGAACAGGTTGGCGATTTTCGCGTAAGATCCACCGCCCATGTTGCGGGAATCGTAGTTACCGCGGCAGTTATGTGTCCACATTTTCAAGCCGAGGCTATGACCGAAGTCAATCACGGTATTGTTTATATCAATAAATTCGGTGGCGAGCCCCTGTACTTCTTCTTGGTTAATATTCTCCCCTGTAAACGGTGAGTTCGGGTTGTCGTCTGCAAACAACTCCCATAAGCAATCATCGAATTGCAGAATCTTGCCGCCTGCCGCAGCGAACTCCTCCACAAATTCTTTATACGCGCTCACCAGGCCCTGTTTGAGCTCCTGCAAATTCTGATAAACATTATCCTTGCCGCCAATGTTATTCGACCAGGAAAGTTCACCGAAGATATGGGAAGGAGATGGTACGCAAAGTTTCGTTTGCTGATCACCCGCCGTATCTTGGAGCTGCTTGTACAATTGAATAAAGTGGTGATTCTTTCCGCTCAGCTTGCCAGTAATGCGCAGGCCAATATCCTTGCGTGTTTCATATTTCGATGTTCCGTCCACATCCCGGAAAAAGTAGCCATGATCCGCGATATAACGCTCAACGCCACCAAAGCCCCATACAAAATCCAGATGCCACATCGATTTGGAGAATTCGCCGTCCGTAACAACCGACAGGTTATGATCGATTTCCTTTTTTACAACCTGTTTGATCGCCTCTGTCTCGCACTTGGCATACCCTTCGAAATTTTCATAGAACGGATACTGGATATCATCCCGATGTTCAATTTGCGTTTTATATTTCAGCAGCTCTTCGGGCCGCAACAAACTTCCTACAATCTGAAACTTATCAGTCATGTAAATAACCCCCTCGTTGTATACGATGATCATATCACGACGAGCAGGATTAGAAGGCATACCAAAAGATCATAGCTAGTTATAGCTAAAAGCTATAGCAAAAGTGACTGCTGTTTCCAAAACAAAAAGACACAGCCACGTCGGCCATGTCTTCCAATAATACTATTGCCTGCCCATTTAATTTCCGTGTTCTTCTACCTCACCATAATCCTTGCTACCAAAATCATCAAGCAACGTACGTACTTCACTTGTTGACTTGGCGTTCATTAAGTTATTTCTAAGTTCACTTGCCCCTCGAAATCCACGGACATAGATTTTAAAGAAGCGGGCAAGGGGTTTGAAGGAACGTGGCTCGAGTGCTGAATATTGATCATAGAGATCCAGATGCAGACGCAGCAGATCAAGCAATTCCTCACTGCTATGATCCTTCGGCTCCTTCTCAAAAGCAAATGGATTATGAAAAATACCACGTCCAATCATAATGCCATCCACACCGTATTGTTCAGCAAGCTTTAGGCCGGTCTGACGGTCAGGGATATCCCCGTTAATGGTCAGCAATGTATCTGGCGCGACCTCGTCCCGAAGCTTCTTAATCTCCGGAATCAGTTCCCAGTGAGCGTCTACCTTGCTCATTTCCTTCCTTGTCCGCAGATGAATGGACAGATTCACAATGTCTTGTTTCAAGATATGGGTTAACCAGTCGCGCCATTCGTCTACCCTGCTAAAACCGAGCCTTGTTTTTACACTGACGGGCAGTCCCCCGGCCTTTGCGGCCTGGATAAGATCCGCTGCGATATCGGGACGACAGATCAGACCGCTGCCCTTCCCATTCTCAGCTACATTAGCTACAGGACAACCCATATTAATATCGATGCCTTTAAACCCTTCTTTCGCCATGCCGATACTCATTTGACGAAAATATTCCGGCTTATCCCCCCAAATATGGGCTACAATGGGCTGTTCATCCTCTGTAAAAGTCAAACGTCCGCGCACACTGTGGTTCCCATCCGGGTGACAATAGCTCTCTGTATTCGCAAACTCCGTAAAAAACACATCCGGTCTGGCTGCTTCACTTACGACATGGCGAAACACAACATCCGTCACATCTTCCATGGGCGCCAGGATAAAGAAAGGTCGCGGTAAATCACGCCAAAAATTATCTGTCATATCCAATACTCCTCTATAAATACCAGGACAAATCTTTATCCCGTAATAGTAAACACAACCTGTTCATGTCCTTGCTTTTTCTTCACTTATAGCATATTTAAGCAACGTATATCAAACAGCAGTATATGTTAATCGTAGACGCTTCAATGAATATATCATATTCCAGAGAGAAGCATGCTCCCATTAATTCAAAAAAAAGAGGGGCGATACCCCTCCTTGCTATTACCTATTTGATAGCCATATGCATTGCCGCGACACCGCCACTATAGCTTTTTACATCTACTTTGGAGAATCCCGCTTCCAAAAACATTTGTTTCAGTACATTTTTATTGGGGAAATGACGGGCTGATTCTTGTAACCATGAATATTCATCATAACTTTTGGCAATAAACTTTCCAAGCAAGGGCATGATATAGCGAACATAAAAGAGGGAAGCTTGTTTATAACCGATTAATGTGGGTTGGGATGTTTCTAAACAAACGACTTGTCCGCCTGGTTTAGTTACTCGATACATTTCCCGCAACACGGTTGAATAATCGGGTACATTTCTTAAACCAAAACCAATGGTTACATAATCAAAGGAATCATCTTCAAAAGGAAGCTCCATGGCATTTCCCTGGATAAGGGTAAGCTGCTTTAAAGCTTGTTGCTCTTGCTTATCTTGTGCAATTTTGAGCATGTTCTGGCTAAAATCTAATCCAACGACTTCTCCATGCGTTCCAACAGCATTTGCTAAGGCAATCGCCCAATCCCCGGTTCCAGTGCACACATCCAAAGCTTTACTTCCTTCTTTCACATTCATCCGTTTCATAACATCATGGCGCCATGCGATATGTCTCCTAAAAGTGATGACTGAGTTCATCGAGTCGTATTGATCCGATATCTTTTCAAATACCTGATGAACTCTTTCCGACTTTGTTTGTTCAGACATGAAATCACCTCTTTTCCCCAAGTGCAATATTAATCTTTCAACGAAAGTTTATTTATTCCCATCATGTACTTCGCCGCAGTTCATAAAAATATTGCACAATCGGATGCTTTAACTTCACAATCTCGGCCATGTTTAAAATCCGCTTCTTGCCAACTCGTCTGTCCACCAAAGCTAGAATATTCAATAAAATATCATCGCTCTCTATGCTTTCTTCTATAGAAGTAGATAAGAACTTATTCGCTGTAGCGACAAAATTGGATTTACTTAGGGCAGCCTGTGCTGACAAAAGCTCCTTTGCGAGTACGGATATTTTTCTGTTTCTTGCAATTACGTTTAGACGATCCTCTGGAACGGTCCCTTCGGTATCCTTTCTGACCGCTTCCAATTCTTCATCGCTGATCAGAATTTGGATATTGGCATCATTCTTAATTTCTTGCTCCGTCTGATACCACCTTATTGAGCTGGTTTTATCACTCATATTGAGGATGTTCTTTTTATCTACCGAAATATAACAAAGCCCTGCTTTATCAGGTAAATAACGATAACCAGTTGCGCGGTATTCCACTCTTCCAGCTAACGCAGGACTAAGAAAACTCTCCAGCTGTTGCTTTAATTTGCTCCAGGACATGGTTCCTCCTATGTTCTATATAATTCATACCTGACTGAGGCAGTCATTTTATTATCATCATACAATAAGCCACTCACAGATCATAACATATCATCTTACACTTCGACCTTCATTGACACCCAAGAGCCTATTGTAATAAGAAGCCGGGGTAGCACTCTTAATATTATTCAGAATTGTATTTGAAAAAGCTGAGTTTCTTGTGTGATTAGACTCTTTATGCCATGCAGGTTTATTTAAACAACGCTAAAGTTTTCTCGCCAACAATATAAAAAAGCCCTCATTCGAGGGCTCTTCATTCAGCAATTATAAATATGAGTCGCGTTTGTTCCAGTCTATTCTGCTTAAGTTATGCAAGTAAGCATATCTTAGAATAGATGTCGGATCGATTCCAGGGCCAAAGATCGCCTTTTCGCAATACTCGCAATAAAAATGAGGGACGTTTTGC
Organism: Paenibacillus solani; assembly: GCF_001277345.1. Taxonomy (GTDB): domain Bacteria; phylum Bacillota; class Bacilli; order Paenibacillales; family Paenibacillaceae; genus Paenibacillus_AQ; species Paenibacillus_AQ solani. Next base: position 140,979 of record NZ_LIUT01000001.1, on the reverse strand, counting down.
AGGGTGATCTTTTTCTGGCCAATGTTAAAAACATGACTTCCTGTCCGCAGATCTGCTGTTCCACCACAGCTGCACTGAGTCGAAGTTCGATGGTCGCGTTTTTCTTCTACCAAGATCATATTCCCCACCTCTTTCGGATTTATATATATTATACCCTGTAATGTCACTTTATAGCACAGTAACTACGGAAATAGTGCTTTCAGTTAATACTACCAAAACCATCCTGCCTTCGCCAGTGGTTTTTTCGCCCGTAATTACAATTCCTAGATGAGGGTGCAAAAACTTTTCGGTTTCTGTGTTCTTGGGATGCCTATGGTCCACGTTAAACCGAACACCAGTAATTTTCTTAGCTTTCATAACGCAATTTTCGGCTTCTTCCTTGCTTGTCCATCCTCTTTTGTTGGGATCGTCATCCGAAAGAAGCGAATCTTCAATGATCCGTTCAAGGGCATGATCTTCGAAACCAATAAACGGTCCTGCTTTTAGAATCTCTAAAAGTTTGTCACGCAAGCTTATAAGCCGTTCTTTTGAAAATGTAATCGGAATACCCATCGGAATACCGTTACCGGAAGTTCGATTTAGGATATCCGCATCGTTCATTCCCATAACCTTAAGACGCATCAAATTAACTTCGAGATCGGTAAGTTGAACAAATGTCTCCTTGCTTCGATCCCATGTATATCTTGTGCCTTCTTTCGAAATGAAGGTGACTGGTTTGCTCAACAATAATCCACCCTTTTACTCTATTTAAGTAAAACTCTCATTTTTGAATTATATCATAGAATTGGAAGAATATAGTTCCAAAGTTCGAGATTATAAGACAATAGCCCTCACATGAGGGCTTAAGCTTTTATTAAGTTACATAATCAATGCCGGTGATTTGTTGTTTGTATTCTTCTTCGGTGATCAAATTCGCTTTCACGAAGTTCTTTGAGCTTTCATTTGTAAATGCAGGATGGCCTCCGTTATCCTTCATTAATTCGCCTGCACCTCGGAATCCTTTGACATATATTTAGAAGAAGCGCTGAAGCGCTGAAACGGAACGAGGCAATACTTCTAAATATTGATCATACAGATCAAGCTGCAATCTTAAGAGGTCAATCTACTTCTTACTGCTATGCTCTTTCGGTTCTTTTTCAAAGGTAAACGGATTTTTAAAAATACACGCCCAATCATCACGCCATCCACACCATATTTTGAGGCAAGCTTCAGCCCCATTTGACGGTCAAGATTATCGTCGTTAATTGTAAATAAAGTATTTGGCGCAATTTGGTCACGTAGTTCCTTGATTTCGCGTATTAAATAATCAATCTTATCCTCCTTACTTTGATGTTTAGAGTTATCCACTCATAGACGAACTGGATTGGAACTGGAATCGCTTGGCTCTTACTAAAGCGAAGAGCATGATCATTGCGATAAAAGCAAAGATTGCACACCACAGATACACATTACGGTACCCGAATGCATCGGATAGCAAACCAAATAGCAAGAAACCAAGCAGAGAACCTATTTTTCCCGTATTGGAATAGAGAGTCATTGCAGTACCGGGCATACTCGGTATGAAGTCCTGGAAGTAAGTAATTGCAATGCCGCTTGTGATAGAAATGTAGGCGGCGCTAAGCACTTGGATAAGGAATATATGCCAAACGTCAGTGGCGAAGAAGGTGGCGAAGAAGTATGCAAAAGCAAGCAATGAGCCTAGCCGAATCAGATTATCGCTCTTAACCCGCAGTGCTAAAACCCCAAATCCGAGCATAAAAGGAATTTCGAACACCGGCGGAATGCTGAACACGACGCCAACATCCTTCTCTTCACCGTTCAATACTTTCGTTACGAATTGGGCCATATTTAACGAGCTGATCGTGTTCGCTGTTGAAATGAGGGTAAAGGCAATCAAGTTAACAAAAATAAAAGGTTGGAAGATGACTTGCCGCAGAGGGGTCGAGGCTTGAGGTGGTTTTGGCTGCGCGGTGATCTGTGCTTTGGATGTCTTTCTGAGCGAGAGCAGAACGATACCTACAACGATGATATAACAGGATGCTGCAACGAGAAACATCCCTTTGAAACCGAAATATAGCAGGACGTAAGCTGCAATGGCTGGTCCTACGGTCCAAGACAGGGCGAACAGGACTCGCAGAATGTTCATATATAACGGAATCTCATTTGCAGGAAGCTTAGACTTTACTAGTACCTCGCGTCCGTAAGCAAAGATTTGCGAAAATGTAGAAGAGGATATACCTAAAAAAGTCGAAGAGATCACAAGAAGCACATAATAGTCACGGGAATATGCATAACCGATATATCCGATCGCGCCAGCAATCGCACAGAGAATAAGAATCATCTTACGGTCAGATACACGATCAGATAACTTGCCGATATAGGTGCTGAAGCCGACACCACAGAGCGTAGACACCATCATGAATAGACCAAACTCCGTATTGCTCATGCCGACTTCATCAATCCCGAACATGGAGCTGAAAGGCAGTACAAATGAGTACGCGATCCCAAGAAAAACATTTAACAACAAAATGATCGGAAAACCATCAATGCCCATTACAGATTGCGTTCGATTTCTAACCGCAGCAAAAAAATTACTCATCCTATCCTCCACCCTTTTTTTCTATGTATCCCATATATTTGAATCCATAAATTTTACAATATGAAAGAGATACTCGTAAAGAATATTTTTCCAAAAGTGATTGGCGAAATACCGATATTTTATTCATAGAAAAACACCGTCGACAATTACCCATCGACAGAGTGAGGGTGGGGTCTTCTCGCACCGTATTTTTCCAAATAATGCAACTACAAAGACTAGAAATGTTATACAATATAGTATATTAGAACTACTATATATACATTTAATAGGACCGTATGAAAGGGAGTACTAAGAATGGAAGATCATTTACCATATAAATCAAAATATTCCAAGTTTGACCGTGTCATTTTAACACTCGCCTTCATCTTGTATCCCGTCGGTCTCTTGATGGCATTATTCCGTGTACTTACGACTCATGTTCATCACTCTCGCAAGGGAAGAAATCATCGACTGATTGGATGGCTTGGGGTTTATGCTTATATTTTAATCATGGGATTATTTATTTTAGCTTTTGACCTCGACAACCCTGACGATGTTCAACTTTACTGGGATTCTGCCTGGCTATATGGAATAATACTTCTAATTCCGGCTATCTCTTTTTTCATATTGGGCAGCCGGGCAGATAGTAAATTCAGCCTATTATTGCACCAGTATTACCACCTTGTTATGAACAGAAGGATCAGAGAGATTGATCATATCGCCGTAGAAACAAAACAATCCCCCAATCACGTCATTCGAGACTTGGATTTTATGATCACAGAGCATATGCTGCCCTTCGGCCGAATCCAAAATGGCATCCTAGAACTTGAGTCCGAAGAGTATCATGAAGCCTATGATGATGATGATTATGATGAAGAATATGTAGACGAATATGATGACGAATATGATGACGAGGAATATGAATACGATGATGAGGAGTATGAAGACGAATACGAAGAATATGAATATGTTGATGAGGAATATGTAGACGAAGAAGAGGAGTATGAAGACGAATACGATGAAAGCGAGGATCGGGGGCACAGACCTAAATCCATAGAATGCCCAAGCTGCGGAGCCAGGATGATCGTGTATGCTAACGATGAGAAGGAATGTGACTATTGCGGTAACGTGATTAGCGCATAAAATCAAGATACCAGGCAGTATTTTCTAAGCTCCCGTTTAAGAAATATAGACGAAGTACTAATTAAACAAGAACAGACTGCCGAAGCAGTCTGTTTATGGTTTTACTAGTTTCATTTCACATGATATGCAGCCAAATTGCGGATCAAAGGCTTCTCCATGCTGGAAAGAATACTGACCCGCAATTGATCAGTTTCGATGGTGTCGAACCGGTCGATTTTTTTATGTCCAATCGCACTTCCACGTACAAGCTCTTTCCATTCGCCTTGGCTGTATGCTTCAAGCACGTATTCACGCACACGCTCCCCATAGGCTATGTCTTCCATGATGATTACGTGATTTACTGGCTGGATATGCTCCAAATACAGAGGAAGCTCGGTTCCTTCTCCACTCGTTTGGCCAACCGGCTGGCCGAATCTGCGGCGGATTTCATCTCCGAATTCAATAACACGCTCCACATCCACTTCAGGCAGCAGCCCGCGGTTGTCCGGGGAAATATTCAAGAGCAGCGTGGCGCCATGGCCGACCGAGCGGTAATAAATATCCAGTACTTCCTCCAGGCTTCTTAGGCTTGCTTCATCGTCAGGATGCCAGAACCAGTGAAGCTTGCGGATCGGAACATCGCATTCAGCCGGTACCCAAGACGGAGTACCTTCCATCCAGGTCATCATATCGCTGGTGAACATGCTCTCCTTCGCCGTGGTAGCCGTGTTCCAACAAGGATAAGGCGCGACGCCGTCTTCATTCCCTACCCAGCGAATCGTCGGGCGTCCCATATTAAAGACCATCGCATCGGGCTGATATTGATCAATCAGGCCGATGATTCTATTCCAATCGTATTCCCTGCCTTGGGAACCGGCTCCGTCAAACCATACTTCTACCAGCGGTCCATATCCGGTCAGAAGCTCCGTTAATTGCTCCGCGTAGAAATCGTCATAAGCCTCTTTATCGGGATAGCAAGGTTCATGCCGGTCCCAGGGGGACAGATATAACCCGAACTGAAGCCCTTCTTCTCTGCAGGCATCGGCAACTTCACGGACGACATCCCCTTTACCGTCCCTCCACGGACTGGACTTCACGGAGTAATCGGTTGTTTTTGTCGGCCACAGACAGAATCCGTCATGATGCTTTGCGGTCAATACCAGATATTTAAAGCCGGCGCGCTTTGCGGTCCTGGCCCACTGCCGTGCATCCAACTGCTCCGGATTGAAGATTTCCGCTGAATCCGTCCCGTCTCCCCATTCTTGATCGCAAAACGTATTCATACCGAAATGGCAAAACATGCCCAGCTCCATATCCTGCCATGCCAGCTGCTGTGGAGATGGCTTTGCAAGTTCATTCATTGAATCATACACCTGCTTTCTATGAAGGTTAAATAATCATTCCCTGCACAGGGAATGTCCGTGCGCAGGGAACCAATTTTGCGTTAATTTCTCGCATCTAATGCCTTTTGATAGATTTCCAGGTACTGGCTCAGCTGCATGCCATCCAGCCCTTGCACATAAGCATCCCATTCTTTATTGATATCTTTAGAGCCTGTAATAAACTGCGCCATATTGGATTTTACGTAGTCGACAAGCGTCGTCTTGATCTGCGCAACGAGCTCGGCATCTTCAAGCGCTATGAACAGTCCTGTTGGATATTGCTCCTTAGATTGGTACGGTTCATATTCCTTGGAAACCTGATTCAGACGGGTACCGTATCCGTCGGGAGCGAGCGGATCCTGAGGAGATGTCCAGGACGCTCGATAAGCATAGGTTCTGAGCGATGGACCGATCTGTTCCCAACCGTCATTATGCGTCGGCTTTTTCTCGGGGTCAGGAATAGAGGTATATTTAGCCTGCTTCCCATCGATATCCTTTTCACCGGACTCAGCTTTTCGCCATCTTTCGCCCTCAGGACCATATTCCTGCAACACGATCGCCTCTTCCGTATATAGATAATCCGCTAATCGGATAGCGGCAATCTGCTGCTCGCTCGTCGCTTTATTCGTAATCGCAAATTGTGAGACTCCGATTCCCGCAAAATTCAGCGTCTGCTGCACACCATTCGGGCCTTTCAGCGGCGGCAGGGCCACATAGTCTTTATGACGCGGCGCCTTATCATCCATGCTGTAAGCATAACTGATTAATGCCGTTGAAAGCGCACCCATAATATTGTCCGGTTCGCGGTTGGCCATTTGTTGAACCGCATCCGCATTCTGCGTAAAGGCAGCGGGATCGATTAATCCCTCTTTGTACAATTGATTCAAATAAATGAGGCCTTGTTTCCACTCTTCTTTGTTTGCCGTAAAGTCGACTTTGCCATCGATAACGCGGAGGAACGTACCCGAGTCCTTGTCAACGTAGTCATCAAGGATAAACGAGTTCATCAGGAAGGCTGATACGTTGCCTGCCCACATTTCATCAGAGCCTGTCAGCGGGATTTCATCTTTTTTTCCGTTTCCGTTCGGATCTTTCTCTTTGAACGCTTTCAGCACCGTATAGAATTCGTCAGTTGTCTTCGGCACAGGAAGACCCACGTTATCGAGCCATTTTTTGTTGATCCACATTTTGAGCGCATTGTCACAATGATAGCATTCATTGACCTGCGGCAGAGCATAGATGTTGCCGTCCGGACTCGTAATGGAGGCTTTCATGTAGGGGATATCCTCCATAGCTTTCTTGATATTAGGTGCATACTGTTCAATCAAATCATTCAGGGGGATAAAAACGCCCTGAGACCCATACTTCATCTGCTCCTCCTTGGTCAAATTCCCATGGAGAATGACTTCAGGATAATCGCCGCCAGCCAGCATGAGCTGTTTACGGTCATTCAAAGCATTGTCCGGTACAAGGTCCCAAGCGATTTTGATGTTCGTCTTATCTTCAAGGTATTTGGTATATAAATTGGTATCCATGTTTTCGATTGACGCGTATTGAGGTGCGAACATTTTAATGGTCATCGGCTCCTTCACGATCGGATAGGAACCGACAGGCGTAAACAGATCTTCACCTGCAGCAGTGTTGCCATTTGACTGATCGCCGGAATCGGCCGATTTGGTGCCGCTGCAGGCGCTAAGCAGCAGCATGCAAGCCATCAGGCAGCTAATGAAGCCTAGCCAGGTTTTCTTTTTCATGCTCTTTTCCATTGAATATTCCCCCCGCTTATCATGAGTATTTCGGGCGCTCGGCCCCTTTCCTGTGCCGCCACGAGCTTTTGCCGTATCTGAATACTGTACAGCCTCACCTCCTTGATGTCACTAACGTTCTCCATACTCAGCCCTTCAACGAGCCGATCATGACGCCTTTGACAAAATGTTTCTGGACGAAAGGATATATGATGAGCACCGGCACGCTGGCAACGACGATCAAGGAATATTTCAGCAAATCCTTAAGCCCCTGCTGCGCCTGCATCTGGCTCACATCCGCCATCATGGAAGCATCGACTGTATTCAAAATAAGAATATTGCGGAGAATGATTTGAAGCGGGAACAAGTCAGGTTTTCTTAAGAAGATCAGTGCATCAAAATAAGCATTCCAATGACCGACCGCATACATCAACGTCATGACCGCAATAATGGGTTTGGACAGCGGCAGAACGATGCTGAATATGAACCGGATATCACTGCATCCGTCCAGCTCCGCGGCTTCCGCCAATTCATCAGGAATCGTGGTTTGAAAAAACGTCCTTGCGACGATAACCTGGAATACCCCCAGCGCCCCCGGCAAAATCATGGCCCAGCGCGTATCCAGCAGATGGAGATTCTTGACGACGAGGTAATAAGGAATCAGTCCTCCTTCGAACATCATCGTAATCACCAGCAGTACCATGAAGAAATTACGGCCGTAAAGCGTCTTCTTCGCCAGCGGATAAGCTAGCATAATCGTTAGTATTACATTGATGGTCGTGCCGACGACGGTGTAAAAGAGGGAATTCAGATAGCCGACGCCGATTTGCGGATTATTGAACACCGCCTTGTAGCCGTCCAGCGTAAAATCTACGGGAAACAGCCAAACCTTGCCCGTTACGACTGCCTGAGGCGAACTGAAGGACGAGCTTACAATGTAGATCAGTGGTACAGCTACAGCAATGAGAACCAATGACAAGAACAGATAGATCAAGAACATGAACAGGCGATCGCCTTTTGATTCACGTATAGCCGTTTTATTAAACATAAAGTCTCCTCTCTTTCCAAAGTTGGTTTTGTTTTTTCGAAAAGCGGGATATCCCTACCACAAGCTGCTGTTAGACAGCTTTCTGGCGATGTAATTGACGGACACCAGCAAAATGAGGTTAATGACCGAGTTGAAAAGACCGATCGCCGTCGAGAAACTGAAGCTGGATCCCAGCAAACCAACCTTGTACACATAAGTGGATATGACTTCTGACGTGCTTAAGTTAAGCGGATTTTGCATCAGGTATATTTTTTCAAAGCCTAGTTTCATGATGTTGCCCAGATTGAGAATGAGCAGAATGACCGATACGGGTATAAGACTCGGTATATCAATGTTCAGAATCTTTTGAATGCGGGATGCGCCATCCACTTTGGCCGATTCGTACAGCTCCGGGTTGACGCCGGACAGCGCTGCAATGTAAATAATCGCTCCGTACCCAGTAAACTGCCAGACATCCGACCAGACGTAAATGGACTTAAACAGACCCGGAATGCCCATAAAATTCGTATTACTCATACCAAGCATCTCAAAAAACTTGCTGATCATCCCAACGTTTGGCGTCAGGTTGACGACAATGATCGAAACCATGATGACCGTAGAAATAAAATATGGGGCATAAGATACCATCTGTACCGTCTTCTTGAATAGACCGTTGCGAATTTCGTTTAGCGCGAGTGCCAGCAGGATCGGTGCGGGAAAGCCTACGATCAATCCATAGAAACTGATGCCAAGTGTGTTTTTAATGTAGAGCCAGAAATTCGGCGAATCGAAGAACTGGTGGAAATATTTCAATCCGACCCAGTCGCTTCCCCAGATTCCCTTGATGACGTTATAATTTTTGAATGCGATTACAATACCGGCCATCGGTACATATTTGAAAATGATCAAATAAAGAACGGGCAGCAGCAGAACGAGATACAGCTGCCAATGACGCATAATTTGTTTTCTTCTTGACCTTCCTCTTCCCCCTTCTGGCAGCGCTTTCAATTGTAGGGGATGTTTCTGGTCCAGGCTTGGTTCGGTTTGAAGCCTAGAGTTCAGTCTCGGCATGCTGGTTAACTCCTTTCGTCCATTCCTACTTTCAGGTCCTTGCGATGTAAACCGAGTGTATACAATAATGTCATCCGGCAACAAGAAACAAAAATAAAATCGACTAACCTTTTTCGCCAAGGTCTCCTCGCAAAAAATGCATCAAGGTTTACTGGAGGCGAACGGACCGCCTCAAAAACGGGTACATTTCCAAGCAAAAAAGGCAGCGATGTTTGATCGCCGCCTTAACCGTTTTCTACTGCTGAATCATTTTCTCCACGCTGCTGTGCCTTCCGGCCATTCCGGTATTCGCCCGGGGTAACTCCAGCTGTCCTCTTGAAAACGCGGGTAAACGAAATGGCATGGGCGTATCCGACCCGCTCTGCAATCTCCTGCACGGAATAATCCGTTTCCGTCAGCAGCCGCTTCGCTTCCTTCATTCGAATATCGATCAGGAAATCAACGAACCTTTGTCCGGTGTTTTCCTTAAACAATTTACTTACATATTTGGCGCTCAGCTGATACTGGTCTCCCAGCATTTCAAGGGAGAGATCCGGATTGGCATAATCGCGCTCGATTAGGCTGCATATGTTTCTGATCATATTGGAATATTGGTTTCCATCCTGAATCTGTTTCATCTGTTCATAATGATCCGTCAGCACTTGTTTAATTTCCTGTCTCAGCTGCTCCAAGGAGTAAGAATTGTCTACCTTTACTGTCAGCTTCGGCAATCCCTCCTGTATCCACTTGTTGTAAATTTCCTTGCCCAGTCCCGACATTTCGCGGCCGATATAATAGATCATGTAATTCATTAAGCTGAATATTTCATCATTGGTCAGGAAGCTGTTCTTCAGCTGTTCAAACCATTGATCGTAATCATTACTCCAATGATCTTTCAGCAATCTGAAAGACTGGATGATCGAGCGGATTTCTCCCAAATGCGTATAGACCTCGACGATGCCATGGCTCGAAATATCCTCGCTTCGAATCAGCCGGTTTTCACCGAGCACGATTTTATACTTTAAGGCTTGCATCGCATCTTTATAAGACTGCGGAATGTCGCCAATTTGATCTGTGGATCCGCCTATGCCAATCGTAATCGTAAATTTCAAATTTTGGTGTGTCCATGCCAGGATTTGTTCTGCAACCGAGACCAGTACGGCCTCCTCGAACTTGTCCTGATCCCGTTCTTCAAACATCATAATGGATAGATTGGAAGGTGACGTCCATTCCGACCACAGCCGGCAGTCCCTTTTCGAAGCGATCTCATCCACGACCGTCCGCAGGGTGAATTTAAGCAGATCTTGATCGGTCTTGGAATAATCCCGGCAGAAATCACCATACTTATCGATTTCAAGGATGAGGATACGATATCGATCCAGCGGCAGTGGTAAATTCAGCCGAACAGCTTCCGATTTCCATTCGGAAATAGACAGATGCGAGTCCCCTTCGATCAGCTGGCGGAACATATACCGGGTCCTGACATGGAGGTCCTCGCGATATTTCTGCTGATATTCCTTAGATTGTTCCAGTATGTTGTCAAAGGCGGATTCAATAAAAGCAAATTCATCCAGCTTTCCCTTCCCCCGACCTCCGCTCACCATCGGAAGCGAATAGCTGCTGAATCGGGCGGCGATTGCCTCAATTGGCTTGGAGTTGCGCCTAGAAACATAAATCATCCATAGGAAGCCGATGGCAATCATACCAAGACCGATGATAAACCAAAGGTTATACAGATAAGAGATAGCGCTTACAAAACTGTTGTTCAACAAACCGCTGCCATATTTCCAATTCGTATAGCTTGATACATACTGGGAATTGACTTGGGATGGCGGGCGATCCATCGAGGTGCCGAACAGATGATTTCCGGAAGCATCCTGAACCTGAATGAAGCTCATCTTGGAATCCAGCATCTCTTGGGTAAGCTTGTTCAAGGATTCCGCGCTCACATTGACGACGATCATGCCAAAGTCGTTCTTCATATAAGGCGATCCTCTGACCAGGCTGACCACCTGTTTGCCGCCCTTCATTGTAAATTGTTCAAAGTTTCTCGCGCCTGTCCATTTCGGCGTTTTCGATACTTGATATTGCTCAATAAATTCATGGTCCGGATATGTACTTATATATCCATTCGTAGCATCGCTGAGCACATAGCCGTCCGAATTCCTCACCAGATAAATCGAATCGATCAAGGGATAATAATTAATAATCTCCTTGAGCTTCTTAACAGCTTGGATATTGATATATGGATCGCTCACGGCAGAAGATTTGAAAAAATCGTTCAAAGCCTTGCTGTTGATGCTCTCAAGAACGATCATATTGTCGATCACCTTCAGAGACGTGTCCACCATGCGCATCGCTTGCAAGGAAAGCGATTTATTGGCACTCAGTGCCTCCCGCCGGCTCTGTTCGCTGAACAATTGAAAGAAAACAAAAAATATAAAGGTAATCACAATAACAAAAATGGGCATATAGGAGAGCAATAGACGCTTGTACCAGGATCTCTGCATGATCAACCCTCCCACGTTTTTTCTTAAATTTTTTATTATTATAACTTAAAAAGCACCTCTTAGGTTATAGTTCTTCATAGCCATCTGTTCCATGGGACTAGACGCAAATTCCGTTCCGTACAACAATAGACACCGAAAGAACATGTAAAAAAACCAAGGGATACAAATCCCTTGGCCCACTGACTAACTCCTGCTTATAGTTCGAAAAATCTACCAGGCAATTGGCTTACGTTCACGAAAGTAGCCTCCATTAGGACCATCTTCGCCAAGTAGCGCTAACCAAACAGCCGTATCTGCTCCTTCCAACTTATTCACTTTTCAAAACATCATTAAAAATTTGTCCTTCTCCATCTATATTAATGATTTTAAGACGATTCGTTTTCTTGACAAATATGCTCTTATACTTTTCTCTACCATTTTCATCCGACAGTAGAAGAATACGTTTGCCTTCATTATCCGTCACTGTTGTGAAGGTAACGTCTTTTAGATCGATATTCTGCATAATGGTGTTATATTCAGGTAATGTAGACCACTGATTATGGTTGGTATTTTCTGTTGTTGGCTCTTTGTCTTCTTGGTTAGTCTCTTCTTTTACAGGCTCTTTGTCATCCTGTTTGACTTGCGTCTGTACAGATTGCTGGTCTGCCTGCACGTCATTGCTGTTATTCGCTTGATTACTATTACAAGCTGTTAGTAGTGTGCCAACTGCAACCAATATTAAGAGCGCTTTGTTCATTGTTGTCATCTCCTGTTGTCTTAGTTGTAGTATATTTGTACAAACTATTATTCTATCAAACATTTTTCATGTATAGATATCTAATCTATATTTCTGATTTTCCGCTCAGTAATCTTCTACTTCTTAAAAAACTCATACTCCCGTCTCCAACTCTGGCTCTCTCCAGGCTGAATCGCAATCTTGACAAAGACCTCCGGCGAGACAACATACCCTACTCCCCATAAAGCCATGGAAACGACAGGGAAGTTATCCCACTCCCGAATGCCCACACCACTCGGCTGGTGAACAAGCTCCCAGGTTGGACCGGACACATTACTGATCTCAGGCAATCGCCCATAGAAAGGCTGGCTCGGAATTTCGTTCCACGATACCTTCAAATCCTGAGTACGCAGTACAGACGGCGTATATTCCGGATCCATATCCTGTGTATGCATCATAACCGGAAGCGTCATCTCATAATCGGGACCGATGGAGTGCTGATCAACACGAATAAAATTATGCACGTATTCGTGCGTCTGAATGGGTTTGACACCAGTATTATGAAGGTGATACTCCAGAATTAATCTAGAGTCCTTTAATTGAATACTCTTGATATACTCCACTGCATAACCGTTACAATCTTGAGCGTGGACTTTATATCTGGCCGATTGCGCTGCAATATCCTCCTCCATACGATAAGGTTCAACCGGATATGTACGTGCGAAGTTATAGTCTGCTTCATCAAGACGGGTCAGCTGCCCCACACCAATCTTCGGGAACTTGCCTCCAGGAAGCGCCTCGTCATAGCCGATCGGGTCAAATATACCAAATTCGTTGCAAAGTCCTTCTCCGCCTGTACCCTCATTCGGAATCAAGCTTTCAGGGACACAGAAGGTATGGAGTTCTTCCTGCTCATCCTTCCAGCTCACCTGCGTAATAAAACCCGTCCAATCAAATCGTGTTCCACGATAAGCTTCTCCTATAGAAACGATCTCAACAGATAGTCTATCATTCTTTAAATTGTATCTCATGATTTCCCCCCATTTATCGTTCAATTAGTAGATTAAAGATCGAAACCCTAGCTATTCTTGCTCCGGCTAGGGTCTCATATCTAATCAGTTCATTCCTTATTTAGCGAAAAGTGTAACCTCTATCGTGTGGAGTTGATCATCCGCTAACGCGCTCAGCAGCTGACGATCTAGCAGACAACCATGTCCTGCAGCTGCATAAGAGATAATCTCACCATTCAACTTTACTTCTTGCACGCGATATTGTCCATAATCAAGCTTGCTTGCATTGCGATAGATGATTCGCAGTTTCTTATCTGCGAACAACGTCTCGACAGATGCTTCCCCATTCATATCAAACTGCTGCTCTACAAGCTTCGGTTCCAGAAGCAACTTGCCCAGCTTCCCTTTTACACCGAAAACTTCCGTCAATTCTGTGAGCAATAGCCAGCTGGCCGATCCTGTCAGAAAGTGATACATTCCACGGCCTTTCGCGTTGATATACTCCGGAATGCCGGGATAGATGCGGCTGCGCTCGAAATCACTGCTGAGTTCATAGACCGATTCAAGCACCGTCCGGCCTTCACGGACAAAGCCGCGCTTATACAGTGCGTTCGCATACATGACCGTCATATGGCTGAACATCGCACCATTTTCTTTATGACCGAACGCAAAGCCGAATGCACGTCCCAAGTTCTGCTGAATGCCGCCAAAACGCGAATTTAATCGATAGCCAATCTTGTCATCCTTCAGGAATTGATCCACCGACTGTACTGTCTCACGAATTTGTTCTTCAGTTGCGACACCACTCATGATCGGGAATACTTGTCCGGTCAAAGTCATGCGCACGCCCCCCGGTGTATCTCCCTCTACACGTTCACCATCATTATTGTAATAGCCATTGAACCAGCTGTAACCTTCGCTATTCTGAATCCATTCATTCTGACGAAGATGCGAGATCATCCAGTCCGCTTTTTTCATCAGATCTGCAGCCAGCTGTTCGATATCAACAGACACTTTAACCCCGCTTACCGTTGTCAGTACCGTATTGTAATAACGCTCCAAGCGTTCACGCTTATCTGCTATCGATGCATAATCAACCTTTTCTGCTGTTAATGTATCTAATAAATCCAGCATCTCCTCATTGATCTCTACATGGCTTACTCCCGTCATTTGCTTCACTTGCAGCAGCATATCGCTTAAATCCTTCAGATTGCCAGCATAGAATGCGGTGAACGTAACGCTCTCGCCCAGCTTGGTCGCCATATCCAGGCCATCGTTCCAGTCTGCGCCTTCAAGTAAAATATTGTTGTGTGCGCCCACATGATAGAACGGAATGACATTTTGGATTAATATATGCTCGAGAATAGTGCCTGTATAAACAGCTCCATCTGCCGTCTTCAATTGCTGGCCCGCCTCGGGAGCCCATCGATCATCACGCGCTTTCGCACGCTTCACGAAGGAATCTTTGAAATACGTCTGCGGCTCGAACAGGAATTCAGTATCTCCGCTCTGATCCAGGTAGAGCTTTGTCGTTAAGAACGGCCATGCGCCATGATCCATCCATACCCGCGGGATATTGTTGCGGTCTGCACGGAAATCCCCTGGCTTAGAACCGATAATAGTTGCATTACTGCCGTCCATACGCACGCCCGCATAGTTATTCCACAGGAGATTACGCACATCTTGGGGCTCCATAATGAGCAGCGCCAAACAGTCCTGCCAGAGATCACGCCAACCGCGGCCGCCACGTCCATAATCGTGATGCGGCAAGAAGGAACAGCCAAACAGACGACGTAATACCGGCTGCAGCGTTACCCATTTCATCCACTCATCATGATTGGAATCGCCGGAATAGAATTCGACCGTTCCGACTTTCGCTTGCCAGAATTGTTTATTGTCCTCAAGCAGCGCATCAAAACGAGCCGCAGACAGATAATCCTTCTCATACTGTTCTTCATTCACGCGTCCATTCGTAATCGCCATGGCAATCACATAACTTAGCGATTCGCCTGGTGCGAGGATACGATCTTTAAAGCGCAGTGCTCCGACAGACTCATACCCATCAATCTCAGCTCCGCTAGTCTCATGCGCTGCCGCATTCGTTACAATAGCTTCTGGCCAGTCATAGCTGCCACCTTCGCCTATGAACTCTTCCCCAATTGGAAAATATCCAACTGGAGCTGTTCCATCGGCTTCACTTCCGAGAACAGAATACGCGGTCTCATTCACCCGGTGTCCGCGCTCATCAAAAGATAATGTCGGCTGCACTTCAACACCATGCTTCATCGTATATGTACGATGGAGCAAGGAGGTTACATGCCTGTGATCACGAATATCATCTGCTGAGCGCGCGTAGAATGGAATCGCCGCTGTTGGCGTTACTCCGATATCCTTGTCACTTATATTCGTAATTTTCACTTGCATGAGTTCGACTTTATCGTCCGTCATGGGGACAAAACTCGTGGCTTCGGCACGAATACCGAACTTCTTATTCTGACGTGTAACACGATGCCAGAGTAATCCGGCCTCCAAGTGAACCTCATCTGCCTCATCCATATTCCCGATGCGAGAAGTGATCTGGCTTGCCGAGTTTCCAGCAGCAGACCAAGCTCCCTTTCCTTCTATATACACCCAGAAATTTCGTCCTGCCCGGGAATTATGCAAATCCTCAGCGGATACAGGCGCTAACAGGAATGAGTTCTGATCCGCCTTACTGTCACCATGCCATGTTGGTGTAATGGATGACATCATCCCCGCTTCGTTCACAAGCGGAAAATAAAGATAACTGCTTCGATCAGGGTTTGCTAATTGGAATTCCCCATGCTTCCCTGTAAATGTCCAACCTGCTGTTAGTTTCTTCTGTGTCATATTTCTCCATCCCTTCAACTCAGCTGAACCTGCTCAATGTAATGCCTTGTATTCATCCGTCCGTTATTGTAATGTAACTTCGATTCGGCTCACATCTCGATTACGTACAAGTAACGCATGCTCCTCATTCGATACGCTCTTCACCACATGAATTGTCCGGCCATCTTTCAGCGTCAACACCATATCGGACACCTTGGCACCGTGCTCTCCAAACGTATCTTTTCTTGAAGGATTATGATAGACAACCTCAATCTCACCCAAGAATACAGCTTGGATCGTATCGTTATCATCGAACAACCAAGCTGGCAGCACTGGCTGCAGCTGAAGCTGAAGCCGTCCTTCTTCCATTACGAATGGATGCTTGCCCCACATCATTAGATTCCACATGGATATAAACTCAGCTGTAGATCCACTTAGTCGAGCAACAAAGCCCCTTCCGTGCAGTGAAGGATCAGGGTTTACACTACTGGCGATGAAAGAGCTGTTCTCAAGTGTGCTCCGCCCATAAACAGCAGGATCCAGGAATGGTACAAGACCATGCTTAATCTCGGTGAAGAACTCGTTATAAAGTTCTCCCTTCAATAATTCCAATAGATATTTGTATGACATATGCAAGAATACAGAGCCGTTCTCCAGCCAGCCTGGTGTAAATGCTCTGGAACGTCCGATTTCCGGAGTCGTCTCAGCCAGAGAGGCATTTACCTTGTACATTTGAAGCTTGCGATCATACAGTTCTGTCTCTTGAATGCGCTGATAGAGATCACGCTTGCTTTCAGCTTCCGTGATTGTCTTCATCGCACGCACAGGTCCTTCCAGGAAGTATGGCAAGTCCACTCTGCGGAATGAAGTCACCCGTACAAAAGACTGCCCTTTTGCGTTCGTCCGCGGCCCTTTATAAGGTTCAGTTACAGGTTCATAATCTACTGCCTCATAAGCAAAAAACGTTGGATAGACGCCGTTACCGATTTCCAAACCTTTGGCGATTCCTCGCTCAACATGCTGCAAGAATTTATGAATAGCCTGCTTAATATCAGAAACCACAAGCTCGCTTAACTCACCATCGAAGCCAAAACATACCTTCTCACGATAGGCTTCACGCGCACTGGACACCTGATCCCAATACTTGAAGGTATCCGCGGGCTCCTGAGAGGAAGCTAGATATTGATCCAATAAAGCTTCAACTTCTTCCAGTAATTTAGCCAACTCTACAGGGATAGAGATTGTCCGCTCATGACTCTCCACCTGTTCGATGAAGGCAAGCACTCGCTGCAGCTCGCACAATTCCCCGAAGCCTGAAGCGAATAAGCCCGGTAAACCATTCAGGGAATCATTCCATCCCGGTTTGTTCGCTTCCATCTCCACACCAATCCCTTCCGGATCAAGTGTGGCGAATTTCAGCAGTGCCAGGGATACTAATTTTTCAAATAGGCAGGTCTTATAAATCTCACCATGACCTTGCTGTGTACGAACCCATGTCTTAAGGGTCTTACGAGCATTAAGCAGATGTTCTTTCTCTTCGCTCTCACGCAGCGCCCCGTATCTCCGAACCTTGCCGTCCGTAAGCACCGTCTTCTGATCGCGCGGAAGAACGTCAGCAGGACTGTCATAATACATATAAGATTTATCATCAAACAGCAGCTGTTCTTTCCGATCCGGATATACGGACAGATAGCTCTCAATCAGGTCCATATTATAGGTCCAGTGATCAATCCAGTATCCTTCACCGAACACAGCTTCCGCATATTGCTCCGACTCAGATAACACTTCGAGCAAAAATGAGTCTGCATCCACGTTTAGTTCTATGCGCTGATTCTCGATAAATTCGAGCAGGACGCCTGGTGTAAAGGAATTGCTTAAGAAGCTCGACACCTTCGTCCGGTCTTGTTCGCTTACCCATGACATCCAGCTTTGCGCCGCGTCATCTTTTAGACGGAAACTGCACCCTTGAATGACAAGCGGGTTGTAACCGTCAGCTTGAATAAAGTTCATGAACATTTTCACGTTAAAATCCTTCACATCCGGATTCATTAACGTATCACTGCGGCGGTTCTGATTCGCATCCCGGAAATTTCCGTTTCCTTGTGAATAATAGCTCGGTGCCACAGTAAAAAAGTTATAATCCCGCTCCAAATCCCCATGCTTTCTGGAATACACATGATAAATGAACGGTTCTTCCGGGTTACCACTGTCCAGTGTAATCGGATGTCCTCCGCGAAGGGCATTGTCCATATAGCATTGGCGACAATACGCATCAAAACGCTTATCCGCAGTCTTTGTTGCAATGACGTTCGTCAATTGCTCCGTTAACTCACGCGCTTCATTCAGCTTCTGTGCAATGTATTCGCGACTAACAAGCTCCACTTGTTTTGCATTAATATGCTCTACATCATGTACATGCCCAATGAGGGTATACACATCATACTTGCCTCCCCCAGGGAGCGTTACATCTACCGCCGCAAAGCCGCTTGGTACCTTGTTTGTCGTTACTTGCGGCCGTGTCATCAACTCTTGAAGAGATGCGTCCCTGAAGCTGTCAGCTGTGATCAAAGAGCTATTACTTCCAAATATAAGATCTGCATCCACAATCGGAGACAGAACTTGCTCTTTAACGCCATCATCACCGAAGGACAGCATGAAATGCCCACCCTCAATGCCTGTAACCTCAGCTGAATCCGCTGTGCTGGCACGCAGTTTATAATACGGAATGTTCTGCTCCAGATTATAAACCTCCATCCAGCTTTTCAGTGTATAACCAAGCTCCTTATAAGCTGCATTCGACAACCCGTAAGGTAGAATTCCTGGCAATCCATCAATCACTTCAATCTTCTTCTCTTCCGAATGCAAGTTTTGAATCGTCACTTGGCGTACCAGAGCAGCGAAGGATTCATTCGGCAGGATAAAGTAAGTCACCTTCACCGCAAGCCCTCTAGCTTCATCAACAGATTCAATCTGCAGTGTATTCGCTTCGATCGTCATCCGCTCTTGGACGGAAGCTGATCCTTTCTGATATGAAAAAGGCTCATGAACCTGACCATCAAGCTTTATAAACGTACGAAAGCCTTGTAATGGTACCGCTTGATAAGACTTGTTAGCAGGTTGGAACTCCAGGATCGCACCATCCTTGTCCTGCACTCCGAAGCTTGCAATCCCTTGTCCACGATTGACATAGAAGCTCCACAATGGCTTTCCTTTCAAGCCCGCTAATCCTGGTAAAAAGGAAGCAAACGGCTTCAATCGGTTATAATCTGTTATCACAAAACGACCTTGATCATCAAATATGTATCGCTGTTTCATCTAGACCATCCCCTCACATTCAAAATATGCATGTCTCTACAAACGAATGTTCAGTAACATAGATAGAACCGCAAGTCGTAATCCTACGACTTAACGGCTCCATCTAATGCTCCATCTACGATGTACTTCTGAATAAATACATAAAGAACAATAAGCGGTGCGGCAACGATCGTAATTCCACATGCTAGCAGCGGCCAGTTGTTTCCGTACTGTCCTTTGAATTCCTTCAAGCCTGCAGTAATCGGCCAGTTGCCTGGACTGGACAAGTACATGATCGGTCCTACAAAGTCATTCCATGTAGCGATCGCTGTCAAAATAACCCCTGTTGCAATGATGGGCTTCATAAGCGGCAATGCAATCTGAAGAAGAAAGCGGCTGTATCCGCAGCCATCCATACCCGCAGCTTCGTCCAGATCACGGCTGATGGATTTGATGTAACCTACGAACATCATAAATACGACTCCAGTGCCCGATGTCTTAAGCAGGATGTAACCGATTTGTGAGTCATATCCCATGAATGGCAAATGATCCTTAAAGAACAACATCAGCTTAAACTGCGAAACCATCGGATTCGGCAAAAATTGAGACATGATAAAGAAAAAGTAAATCAGTCCGCCCCACTTCACATAACCACGTGCTATAGGAAACGCAGCGAAAAGTGAGATCAGAATCGTAAACACTGTAGAAGTTCCCGTATAGAGCACGCTATTCACGAAATAGTTCGAGAAAGAACCTTGCTTCCATGCTTCTGTATAGTTAGAAAAATTAAAATTCTGAACAATTCCAAGCGGATCCAGCAAATAATCATTAAATGATTTAAACGATACATTGAATACGAACAGGAGTGGAACCACATAAAGAATGAGCAAAATCGCGACTAATGAGTAGGACAGGAGGTTGACTGATTTTGATCTCTTCATTAATATTCCACCTCCCGCTGACGCATTTGCTTGACAGCAACAACAACAAAGACCAGGACAACAAGGAACTGCAGTACAGACAAGGCGGCTGGAAGCCCCATATCGAGACTGCCACGGAAAGTTTCTTTATAAACGTCATAAGCCATGGTTCTTGTATTGAAATTACCGTCTGTAGTAGCCAAAATAATATCGAATGTTTGCATTGCACCAATGATGGATAAGAGCATATTTACGGTAAAGGATGGAGCAATAAGAGGGAATGTAATGCTCCGGAATGCTTGCCAGCGACTCGTTCCATCAATATGTCCAGCTTCATAGAGATCTCTAGGTACAGATTGCAGACCTGCGAGGAAAATCAACATGGAATACCCCATATACATCCAGATTTGTACGAAGATGATGTAGTTAAAGGCATGAGTAAAGCTTCCAAAGAACGTATCCTTATACCCGAATACACTATACAATTGTTGAACTGGACCACTGATTGGATCAAACATCAAAGACCAGATTAGAGATACTACCGCTACACCCAGTACAACAGGCAGGAAAAAGATAGCGCGATAAGCTTTATCTCCTTTCAGCCTTTGGTTAAGGACGACAGCAACGAGCAGCGCAATACCATTTTGCAGAATCGTTACAACGAACATAAAGTATAGTGAGCGACCTATAGAAGCCCAGCGTTCTGACGAGTTACCTGAAAACAACAAGCTTTTATAATTATCCAAACCGACAAAATTAACTTCAGTTCCCGGAACATTCTTCATATCCGTAAAAGAATAGATTACCGTCATTACGGAAGGCCCTGCATAGAACACCACATATAACAGAAGTGGGATGAGTAATAGCAAGTAAGGAATTAATCGCTTACTACCTCTTCCGAATGGATACATAAAGTACACCTCGCAATTCCTTTTTCACAACTCTAGAACTTCATCCTCACATTACGGTAACTCAAGGAGTACCTGTGATATGAAGTACAGGGTCTGAACAAGTACTTGTTCAGACCCTGTAAGCAGACATTATTCAATAACTATTGCTTAGGGGCAGCACTGTCCCACTCTTTTTGTTGAACCTCTGCTAGTTCCTTCGCAGTCTTGAATTCACCGCCTGGAGCCAAGTACTCTGTATGAACGCCTTCTGCAGCCAAGTGCTCTCCAACGTTTTCACGGTTAATCATCAAGATTTCATAAGCCAATTGGAAACCATCCATATATGGCATAACTTCTTCATCAAAGAATTTGCTATCTGTTTTTACATCTGGCATTGTAGGCAAGAAACCTGCTGCTTTAACAAATTGTGCGTAGATATCTGGCTCGGAGAAGAACTCAAGCCATTTAATTGCTCCTTCTTTGTTCTTACCTTTCTCAGCTACGTACCAAGTCATATCGTATTTACCAACAAGTGCTTTATTCACATCTGCATTTTCTGTTGCTGGAATTGGGAAATAACCAAAATTCAAGTCAGCGTTAGCTGCTGCAACCGTTGGAGCTTCCCAAGAACCATTCGGCATCATTGCTACTTTGCCAGTTGCGAAGTAAGATGGAATTGTACCGTAATCAACACCCATAAATCCGTCCATCGTGTATTCATCTTGAATCGTTTTCATTTTTTCTAATACTTCAACGGCATCTGGATCTGTAAATTTGGAGGTACCCTTCCATACGCCTTCGATAAACTTCTCTTGATCGCCGCCGCCAAGAATATGTGCTTGCAAACCGAATGCAGGCAATTTAAGAGGCCATACATCTTTACCTGCCATACCGATTGGAGTAACACCATTTTCTTTCAGTGTATCATTCAGCTTAATGAATTCACTCCATGTTGTTGGAACTTCCAATCCATATTTCGCAAAAATATCTTTATTATAGAAGATACCAGACATCACAACTTTCCCTGTTGGGATACCGTATACTTTGCCGTTATATGTACCAGCTTGTTCAATATCGCTTGGGACATAGTTTTTAATAAAATCTTGACCAGTCAAATCTGCGATGAGACCAGAATCAATCCATTGCTGCCAATCCGGCACTTTTGCACCAGGAGTCCATTCTTTAGGCGAAAGTCTCATACCTGACAAATCAGCAAAGATATCTACATCACCAGCAGTGATCCGAGTACGGCTTGCTTGTTTGTATTCATCATCAGGTCCTGTCGTTATGTACTCGATCTTGTATTCAGGATATTTCTCTTCAAATTGTTTGTTGATGTCTTCAAGTACTGTATTGATGTTGCTTTGCTTCCAGTGAAGCATTTTAATTACTTTCTTCCCTCCGGATTGATTGGATCCAGAGTCAGCAGATTTCTCGCTTCCACCGCATGCTGTCAACCCAACAACGAGCGAGGATGCAAGTAGTAGTGCAGACAATCTTTTCAACATGAGATTGACCCCCCAGTTTGTTTTGTAATGACTTATATTCCGAAACATTTCGAAAACGCTTTCCATTTAATCAAGTATATATGATTTAAGACCAACGAAATTTTCGCAATTCACAATTTATATTTCCGAAATTGTTTCGTGAACCTATTATTGCACCACTTCATGCACTTGTAAAGAGATTTTCTTCATAATTTTGGCTTTATTGACTTCTGTTCATAAACAAACTACAATTAATCAACGAAAATATTTTTCGTAAACTATATATTTCTAATCTAAATTACAGATTTTAATAGCTTTTTCACGAATATCACTTTCGAAAAAGAGGGGTTCATGGTGAATAATAAAACTATCGCTAAGATGGCTGGTGTCTCATTATCCACTGTCTCAAAAATTATCAATAATTATAGTGACGTTTCTGAAGAAACAAGAAATCGGGTTCTTGAGATCATGCGCAAGACAGGTTACACACCCGCGCCTTCGTTAAAAAAATCTAACTTAATCGTTGTTATCTTTGCGGGTAAGCAAAATGTTGATTTTACTCACCCTTTCTTTAATGCAGTATTAAATTCATTTAAGAAGCAGATTGGATCTCTCGGTTATGACTTGCTGTTCTTAACAAATACAAAGACTGATGGCGAAGAAAATGACTATCTATTGCGCTGTCTATCGTACCAGGTGGCTGGTTGTGTCATTATCTCCGGTCAAGAAATTGAACCTTCTATAGACGCTCTAGACCAGAGTGATATCCCTTGTCTTGGCGTAGATATCAAGCTCACAGGTAAGAATTCAGGATATATCATGTCTGACAACTACAAACTGACTTCTAAAGTCGTTGAACATTTCTACTTGATGGGATATCGGGATTTAGGATATATCGGTAGTTCAACTTCATCGAACATTTCGAATATTCGAGAATCGGGTTACCGTGATGCTATGGATGCTTTAGGGTTAACAATCCATCCTGAATGGTTTGTTAACGGGACAGACTTCTTCGAGCAAAGCGGTTATCATGCGATGAAGAAAATTCTGCAAGCTGAGAAGCTACCTCGTGCGATCTTTGCTGCTTCCGATCTAATCGCCATTGGCGCGATGAGAGCTATCGAAGAACATAATTTAAAAGTACCAGAGGATATCGCAATTATTGGTTGTGATGATATCGAGGCCTGCAAATATACAAAACCTACACTAACAACAATGAGACAAAATAAAGAGAAACTGGGCGTTCTCTCTGCCCTCATGCTCTATGACCTTATCAATAATCAAGCTAGTACAAGTTCCTTTGTTGTAGAACCTGAACTTGTAGTCCGTAATTCTTGCGGCAACCAGAATGGCAGCTATGGCGTTTACTCCTCTTAATAGAAAAGAGAAAACCTAATCTATTGCAACCACAAAAAGTGCCTGCTCATCCTTTGAGCAGGCACTTTTTATATTACGACTGGCCATGAATATTTAAAGCAGCGGGTTCTCGTGTTTCGCTTTTAGAATCGACCAGCGCCGTTCCACTTCTTTTTCAAATTCACCAAGCATTTCTTTGTTTTCTTCCTTGAGCAGATGTCTTGATTTGCCCATATATTTCAACCAATCGCTGAGCGGTATCCGTTTCTTCTTCGCATCCGGATCGAACGTAATGTTCGTCTGTCCCTGCTCCACTTCATACAGCGGGAAGAAGTTTGAATTCACAGCTGCGCGAACGATGTTCTCCCCATCCTTGTCGCTCGATTTCCAGTTCAGCGGGCATGTGATCAGCAGCTTGCCGTAGACAGTACCTACATTCTGAGCGTACCACTGCGCTTTTGCCGCCTTTTTCACCAGATCCTGCGGGAATGCTTCTGTCCCCGTAAATACATACGGAATATGCGCCGCCGCCATCATTTGCACCGTATCTTTGTGATGGAACGCTTTGCCCTGCTGCTGTTTGCCGACACCGGACGTACTGGTCATATGCCCTAATGGTGTGGAATACGAAAGCTGTGCACCGGTGTTCATATAGCCTTCATTATCATATTCCAGAATGATCAGGTTATGGCCCCGCAGCGCCGTCCCGATGGCCGAACCCATCCCGATGTCCATGCCGCCGTCGCCGGTCACCATCACAAAAGTGAAATCCTCTGGAACTTCGATTTCCCCACGGCGTTTCTTCTCAAGGAACGCTTCTACCGTGCCGGATAAAGTAGCCGGTCCGTTCTGGAACAAGTTATGAATGAAGCTCTGCTTATGCGAGTTATACGGATAACCCGTTGTTGTGATATAAGCGCAGCCTGTATGGAATAAAGTGACGACATTGCCTTCGATCCCTTTAAAAAAGAGCTCCAGCGCTGGGAAAATACCGCAACCCGGGCAAGCTCCATGACCGGAAGCAAACCGTTTCGGTTTCGCGGCAAGCGCCCTCATCGGCGGCACTTTAACTGAAAGCTTATTTGTCTCCTCATCCACCTTTACAGTGATCAGGCCGGATTTAAAGCTATCCCCATTCATCGGGGCAATGACCAGCTGCAGTCTTTGCTCCTCATCTCCCGGCGTTTGGCCGTAATAATCAAACGGCACTTTAGCATAACCGAGCTCCATTGCCTCGATCGTCAAGGCAAAAAAGGCTTCCGCGTCATCTGCGTAATAATCTTTCCCGCCAAGGCCAAATATGCGGGACAGCACGATAGGCTGCGGACCACGGATTTCCTGCAGGGCCGCTTTGACCTCATGGGTCAGATTGGCCCCATGTGCACCGTAAGAATCGGCGCGTTCGCCAACTAGCAGCGCTTTGACACCTGTCAACGCCTCACGAATTTCCTTCGCTGGGAAAGGCCGGATAATATTCGGACTAATTACGCCCGCTTTAATTCCTTGCGCCCGCAGCCGGTCCACGACGTCTTTGGAGGATTCCGCCGCCGAATTGAGCAGGAATAAAGCCACCTCCGCGTCTTCCATACGGTACAGATCAAGCGGTGAATAGGATCTTCCGGACAAAGCCGCGTATTCCTCTGCCACTTCCTTGAATACCTCGCCCGCACGGTACATGGCGTTTGACTGCTGGAAGTGGTTGTTCATCAAATCGTCGCCGTTCATATAAGCCCCAACAACGATCGGGTTGTTATCGTCCAGCACATGTGGATATTCAGGTACCTGTTCCCCTACAAACCCCTGAACGGTTTCCCGGTTCGTAAATATTTGCACCCGGCGTTTCTGGTGCGACGTGAAAAATCCGTCATAAGCTACAATGACCGGCAAGCGTACGTCTTCATGTTCAGCGATGCGCAGTGCCATGATATTCATGTCATAAACTGCCTGCGGTGAACGAGCGGTCAAAATCACCCAGCCGGTATTCAGACCGTAGTAAAGATCCGAATGGTCACCGCGAATATCCAGCGGTCCGCTGACTGCACGCGTCACCAGGTTCATGACCATCGGGAAACGTGTGCCCGCCTGCACAGGAAGCTGTTCGATCATATACAGGAAACCGTTCGCGCTGGTAGCGTTGAATACCCGTGCTCCGGCTGCGGCTGCACCGTAGCAGATCCCCGCCGATCCATGTTCGCCGTCAGCTGGAATCAGCTTGATGTCGTGTTCGCCGCGCGTACGCATCATGTCAAGATATTGGGCGATTTCCGTAGACGGTGTAATCGGAAAATAACCCATAATGTGATAGTTAATCTGGGTAGCTGCCATGGCAGCCATTTCGTTGCCCGATTCGAAGACTGCCGTTTGGGCGGCCGTCACCTTTTTCTCTGTTGTTTCTTGAATTTGCATACTCATGATCTGACTCCCTCCGCAGTTAAATAGGGAAATGGTTGTGGCACACGGTGCTGCTCCGCATAATGCGGCTCTTCTAACATGGCAGCCAAAGCGGTGGTCGGGCAAGCTTCGATACACTTCAGGCAGCCTTTGCAATACTGATAATCGATACCTTTCATAAACATCTGCATGTTGCCGCGCTTATCCGGTTTCTTCTCCCACACGATGCAGAAATCCGGGCATACCGTATCGCAGGCGGCACAGTTAATACAGTCCTCTATCTTGTACTCTGGCAAATATCCTTGACGGGAGCCGCTAAGATCCTTCAGGACACTGTTTGCCGTAACGTTCAGAATCCCGCCCAGCTCCTGCGTTTCATATCCAAGAATCGGCTGCGGTCTTGCGAAAGCAATCTTGTCTATAAGCTCTGAACCATTTCCTAAGGAAAGGAACTGAACTTCGTTATATCCTCTGTCAAAAGTCCGCAAATTCGCTTCCACGAGGTGGGGCAGCTTTTTCTCAAACGTTGTGCGAATTACCTGCCGCATGTCGTCCGGGTTTAGGAAGCTGCAAATCCGGAACAAAGCACCAAGCATCGCCGTATTCACTTTGGTTTTTTCCTCAACGGAAATTTTCAGCGCATCAACTACAGCCAGCGTTCCCTGTGTCATGCTCAGATCTGCTGCCACTTCTGAAAGGTCTCGCGCTGTATTAACAAGCGCCGTTCCATTAGGCTGTAATCCGCTTATGACATCTATTGTCTTGTACAATGCTTCATGAAATACGCCAACGACATGCGGCTGCTCAATGGGACTGTGATCGCGGATTTCCACCTCGGGATCGCAGAACCTTACGAAACTCTTCACCGGCGACCCTTTTTTCTCCGAACCATAACTGGAAAAATTCGAACCGTTAAGTCCCGAGCCGGTGACCCCGGCTTCGGCCAGCATTTTTCCGGCCAAATTGGCACCAAGCCCGCCGATGGATTCGAGACGGATCTCGAAAAATCCCAGTTCATTCTTTTGGGGTAAAATCGACATGTTCTCTCCTCATTTCTTCTTGGTTCAATAATCTCAGTTTAAAAGAAGAAACGAGACGGGTTTGTGATTAGTCTCACAGCTGTCAAAAATAGTGATTCCAATCACTATTCCGGCTGTAACACCGGAGTATACTGTCTTCAACAGTCCAATTGCGAGGCAATCTCATACAGACCTTACGACAAAAAATCACGAAATTGGAGGAGAAATAATGAATAACAACGCCCAAGAGACCTTAAAGCATCAGCCGTCCATGTTCTGTTTTCAATGCCAGGAAGCATCCAAAGGAACAGGTTGTACCATTGTCGGAGTATGCGGCAAACCGCATGACGTGGCAAACCTGCAGGATTTGCTGATTTATCTGCTGAAAGGTATCTCTTTTCTCAGTCTGGATGTCCAGCTGCCGGAGGTGCTTGAACAGCGCGTATCGCTGTTTATTATGGACTCCTTGTTTGCAACGATTACAAACGCCAACTTTGACCGCGAGGTTTTTGTGGGTAAAATCCGGGAAGCGATAGAGCTCCGCGACGAGGTGCGCGCCTATTATAACGAACAATATCCGGAGGGAACCGCCAATCTCCCTGATGCTGCCTTCTGGGAAGCGGATAACGAAGCTGCTTTTGATGAAAAAGCACGTACGGTTGGTGTCCTCTCGACCCGTAACGAAGATATTCGCTCGCTGCGCGAATTGATTACTTACGGCTTGAAGGGGATGGCTGCTTATACGTACCACGCGCTTCATCTGGAGAAGGATGATAATGAATTAAACCGTTTTATGCGCCGTGCACTTGCCGCCACATTTGATGACAGCCTTGAAGTGCAGGATCTGGTCGCTTTGACGATGGAAACCGGTAAATACGGCGTAAACGCCATGGCGATGCTTGATGAAGCGAACACCTCGGTTTACGGAAATCCGGAAATTACGAAGGTAAATATCGGGGTTAGAAACCGGCCCGGCATTCTTATCAGCGGCCATGATCTGAAGGATTTGGAGGAGCTGCTGAAGCAGACGGAAGGAACCGGCGTGGACGTGTACACGCACAGTGAAATGCTGCCTGCTCACTATTATCCGGCATTCAAGAAATATGAGCATTTTGTAGGCAATTACGGAAATGCCTGGTGGAAGCAGAATAGCGAATTTGCATCCTTTAACGGACCGATTCTGATGACGACCAATTGTATCGTTCCGCCGAAAGACAGTTATAAGGACCGTATTTATACAACAGGCAACACCGGCTTTCCGGGTGTCCGCCATATTCCAGAAGGAAAAGACGGTGCTCCCAAAGACTTCTCAGCACTGATCGAGCAAGCGAAAGAATGCCCAGCTCCAACGGAACTTGAAACGGGTGAGATCATTGGCGGCTTTGCTCATGCTGCTGTGATGAACGTGGCCGATCAAGTCGTCGATGCCGTGAAATCCGGCGCGATCCGCCGCTTCTTCGTCATGGCCGGCTGTGATGGACGGATGAAATCCCGCAACTACTACACCGATTTTGCGGCTGAACTTCCGAGGGATACGGTCATCCTGACTGCAGGCTGTGCCAAATACAAATACAATAAACTGGATCTAGGCGAAATCGGTGGTATTCCACGGGTTCTGGACGCTGGTCAATGCAATGATTCTTACTCCCTGGTCGTCATTGCATTGAAGCTGAAGGAAGTATTCGGCCTTAAGGATATTAATGATCTGCCGATTTCCTATAACATTGCCTGGTATGAGCAAAAAGCGGTGATCGTACTGCTTGCCCTACTCTATCTTGGCGTCAAAAATATTCATCTTGGCCCTACGCTCCCTGCATTCCTGTCGCCTAACGTTGCCAAAGTCCTCGTGGAAAACTTCGGGATCGGCGGCATTACCAATGTGGAAGATGACATGAAAATGTTCCTTGGTGCCTAAAAAAAAGAATGCCCCTCGCCGGGGCATTCTTTTTTTAAAAATCCAGTAATTTCATAGCATCCTGAGCCGTAGTTCATAAAAATACTGAACAATGGTATGCTATAACTTCATTTTCTCGCTCATATTTAAGATTCGCTTTTTGCCAACGCGTCTGTCCACCAAAGCACTTCATCCATAGGAAGGTCTCGCTTTTCCTTTAATAACTTCAACCTTTTTAGCCCCTGCGTCCTTCGCTATCTCTAACGTTGTTTTACCTTGAGCAGCAACTATCACGCCTGTAGCCAGCATAGAGACAACTAAAGCTGCGCTGAGGGCTGTGAAAATCTTCTTTCTGTAGCAATTGACCATGACCTTACCTCCAATATTTATTTTTGTGATAAGCGGTTGTTAATCAATTACTTAGATTTCACTAATTAATATGTTATATATCCCTCTAGTAGGCTTCTTTTAATTTTTTTTGTTGAGTAGTCTATTTGGTGATATTATAACGCACTGGCAATGATTGTAAAAGGTTTTTTTCCTTGAACGAGCGTTCCTCAATCATAAGACAATTAAAGCGATACGCACGCTACATCAGCGGTGTAGAGAGGGGAAATCAGACCAAACCAATAGCGCCACTCTCCCACATGTGTTGAGTCGAAAGTGACAATAAACACGCATGTTTTATTTTAGTCTATCATCGTACATCAATTGAATATGGATGCCGAACGGGTCTTCAATAATGCCGTATGCTTTGCTAAACACATTGCTGGATAATGGAACAATGATTCGCACTCTATCGTCTGTAGTCAAGCTCTTGTAAAAATGTTCAATTTCTTCTAAGTCTGCACTTTGAATACACAATGAGGTGTTGTTGCCGACTACATATTTTTCTGCGGCATCCATTGGATTTTCGGCCAGCATAACTTTTGTTTTTCCGATGGACAAGACGGAGTGAGTAATATATTGTTTGTTTTCATCCGTAAGCTGCACCGAGCTGTCGCGTTTTGCCATATCTTCATAGGTTACAAGCAATAATTCCTCTGCGTTAAAATGTTTTTTATAAAAATCGATCGCTTCCTTGGCTTTTCCGTTCATGGACAAGAAAATAGCTACTTCTAGCGTTGCACTCATAGCACCAGTCTCCTTTTGGATCATAACGTTAGGCAATTTGATGTATACCTTAAGCTTATTATAGAATATAAAGGTAGCAACTTTTGACACCATTATAAGGGGATTTACGGTGAAGAAATCAGAAAGATTAAATGACATGATCAGATATTTAAATGGCCGGGAGTTCTTTAATTTAAGTGACTTAATGAATCAATACCATATTTCAAAAAGCACAGCCTTGCGCGATATTAACTCATTAGAGCAATTGGGTATGCCCATTTTTTCGGAACAAGGCAGACATGGACGATATGGCATTTTAAAAAACAGATTATTATCTCCTATTATTTTTACGATGGATGAAGTATTCGCTCTGTATTTTGCCATGTTGACGTTAGAAGCTTATCAATCCACGCCATTTCATCTAAGTGTCAATCAACTAAATGAGAAATTTGAAAACTGTCTTTCTAAAGAACAAATCAAGCAAATTCACAACATGAGAAGAGTCCTGCAATTTGAAATGTATCAGCATCATCATGTGAGTCGTTTTTTAGATCAAATTCTAAAAAGCATTCTCAATGAGAGCACCTGTAGGATTCAATACGCAAAAAATAATCAGGAAAAAAGTTACCATGTTCAATTTTTCAAAATTTCCGCCAAGTTTGGTCAATGGTATGCAACTGGAATAGAGTTAAATTCCAATAAACATAGAGTTTTCAGATGCGACAGAATAATCTTTATGAAAGAAGAGAATATCGGTTCTCACTTTTCCTTAGATGAACTCGTGAGTCGCTCATTAGAAATGTACCGTTCTGAGATTAGTATTGACTTTGAAGTCGAGATTTTAGAACAGGCAAAGGATATTTTTTATAAAGAACATTATCCTTCGATGAGAATGGAAAGTGGCGATAAGACTGTTATTAAGGGGTTCTATAATCCAGGAGAAGCAGAATTTATAGCCGACTATTTTATGAGATATGGTCATTATGTTATGTCAGTGGAACCTGAATCATTAAAACAAATGATCCAAGATCGAATAGAGAATCTTTCAAATCACTATCGAAAGCTATAAAAACCGCCATGTTTGGGGTCTTATTGTGATGTGCAAGTTCACAAGATATGTGACTCAAAACGATAAGTGTATAATTTCCAAAACATCATTTCTTGGCGGGTTTGACTGTTTCCATAGTTTTGTGGTTACTATAATAAGGCTTTGTCCAATTTCTATTTTTGACAAATCTTCAATTCCATTACCCAGAACCAAAAGATCATTACTCTCCTGATCTTTTACTGTAAGAAGCAGGCTCTTCTTATTATTAAGTTCAGAACCCAAGACTACTACCCATTTACTTTCTATATCTTCTTTTTGGTAATTCGGATTTTCCTTAATGAAATTTTGAATCGAATTTCTTTTCAGATCTTCGATTTGGTCCTTACTATATATCTTTTTTACTTCCTCGTTGTCGCTTGCTTTACTAGTCTCTATCACTTCTTTGTTTATCTCAGAATCTTGCGATCCGCAGGCTGCAAATAATAGAACCATGAGTATAGAAATTAGGGTAATTGTTAATTTGTTCACCATTTAATCCCTCCTATTGTGTCTGACGAAGCTAGTATCAAGTTTGTTTCAGACTAGGGCTCTACTGTCTCCACCTTCACCCTCTTCTCCCTCTTCTCCCTCTTACGAGGCCTTTTTGACGACGCGGCAGGATTCACTTTATGTTAAGGCCTGGTATATGTCGCCCCCTGTCTCCGACAGATACTTCTGTCGATACGCTTTTATGCACAGAAACACCCCGAGCGATTTCGAATCGTTCGGGGTGAAGTGAATTTCAGCGAGCTTTCCTACGGTTATTAACGAAATCAAGAATCCACAAAATCACATAAATTAAAACACCAAGCATCAGGAAGGCAGAATATCCTACTTTCATTAGAACCTCTTTATCCAAATCGATCGGAGGCGATTGATAACTATCACTATACACCGGAATATCTTTAACAAATTGATTGCTCTCGGCATCTAAAAAAAACGTTTGATATTTCTTAGTACTGCATAAGTGATCTTCAAAATAGACTGAATCGGCAGTTATAATTCCTTCGACCACCTCGTCGATATCTCCCTTTATTCGGCCCTCCATTTTACCGTATCCAACATGAAATATCTACTCGGATACGACAGTTTACTGACTTCGACCGTTTTGTTGCAAGCAACTTGGATGTATTTCTCCAGTGAAGTTTGGATCTTTTTCGTCACATTACTCTTATAAGTATAGTAATCACAAGGAACCTTCAAGGTAACGATGAACAGGACAGAGAAAACAATTGCAAAAATAGTAGACCTTCTGAAGACCTTCATATCTGCCCCCCCTTAAGCTACTTACTTAAACCGAGAATGGCTTATATTATTTTATCGTCCATAAACCAGGACCCAAGAACTTACTATCGGGATACGGCATTGCTTCAACCTGGGCGAATGTACCTAGCTGCCTTGTACCCGAACCTTGTACTAATCCAAGCGACTCATCATTCGCTGTAGCGTTTATTGCAAAGTAGGCAGATGTAGCCCTCTTCACCAGACAATTCAACGCTTGCAGCAATCTCTTCACCTTCCATTGTAAGACGGTAAGCAGTATCTGATGCCGTCTCAGTTGTATCTATTAAATCGGACGGATTATACGCAGGCACAATGGCAAAAAAACTCTTGGCCGTTAACTATTGGTACATCGTAGTAGTGAATAAAGGCAGACCGTAAGTAGAACAATTGTTAAACGCTTCAACTTCTTAATCCTCCTTAACCTTACTATTTATTGATAACGCTATTAAACGATATCTTCATTTCATACATTTCGACGACACATCATTCGATAACATAAACGGTTTGACCGCTGATTATATCTGAGCTTTTCTTAATAGCAACAGACTCTTCCAGACAGAAAGCTGGGCGAACTCCAGTGTCGATATCCGCAGTCGCTGTTCCTAACGCCCTACCTATTGTGAACACAGTGTAAGTTTCCCAAGTACTAGGAGTGCGTGTCCAGTAGGGGCTTTCTTCCCCGTTAGGAAAATAAGCAATTCGGCGCTTATAATTGTCAGAAAAAAACTTTAGTGTATCCCCCTCAGGAACGCTTACATAAGATTTTGGACCATCCAACTCCTTCAATGACAACAAGAATACTTTACGTGAGATTTCTATTGTTTCTTCTCTAGCATCACCTAAACTATTTTTACTCGTAATTATAATTTTGCTGTTAACAATCGTATCTTGCACCGTCCGACTGAATCTGTTAATAAACTCGTCGTTCAAGTATTGATCTATGGAGCTATCTTCGTAATATCCTCCGTTTTCATAACTTGCCCACATATGTCTTTCGTTCTTCTTAAACGGCATCCTGTTTTCTAATAGTTCTTGCCTCAACAACAGTACTTTACCGCCATAATTGGAAGTAACAACGAGGTATGGCACATACATATTGTCTTCCTTGAGATACACCGTGTACCCTTTTTTAGGATTAACATCGTATGCCAAATCTCGCAGTTTCTCTTTCTTATCCGCTGAGAATAGAAATATGCCAGATTTCAAGACTGGAAAAGCGCCGAAAGCTCCAAAACCAATAATACAAAGGAAACAAAACGCTAAAATAAACCGAAAGTTCCTATTACATATCATGGTTAATACTCCTACTCCTATTTGAGAATCGCTTATAGCACCATATCAATAAAACGCCCCGAGCGATTTCAAATCGTTCGGGGTGAAGTAAATTTAGCGAGCATTCCTACGGTTATTAACGAAATTGGTCGGAGGCGATTGATATCTCCCTTTATTTCGTTTCTCCATTCCCCTTTGACCCACTTACTTAAACCGAGTACAGGCTATATTATTTTGTCGTCCACAAACTCGGCAATCTTTCGGGTTCCCATCCTGGCTGAGCAACATGGGGTTGGATGCAAACGTATTTAACCCCATTATAGAAAACAATATCATCCAACTTATAAGATATCCACGGTGTCCAAACCTTCGCTCCATCTGGCAAAGTTGGCGAGGATATTAATTGCCAGAGGGACCGAGTAAGCTCCGGATTCCAATCTTGTTGTGAAGTATGGGCTTGTATACACTGGTAATTCTGACCCATGTAGGATACTATATCTCCTTTTGAATATTTTATTTCTGACCAAAAGAAAAACCGCCCTATATTTAGGCGGTCAATTCTGAACTATCGTGTCCCGTCAGTTGAAGAAGAAAAGGGAAGCGTATTCCACAATCGCGCCCTTTTCTTGAAGATTAGTTTACTTTAGGATTCTAATAATTAGAGTATTATTGCCACTAAAGCAGAAAACACGACTACTGAAAACGGAATAATATATAAACATTGCTTTTTTCTTTTAGGAACAAGAAACAAAATAATAATTATCAATAAAGCATATAATATTTCAGTGCCAAGCATATAAAAATAGTTCCCCTTACTTATAAGAACATTTTCGTATTGCATGAATTTTTCATAATAGTTTACCGTAGAAAGATAGATTTTATATCCTTCAAATGCAATTACGGAAATTGGTAATGCTGTAATAATGCTGGAAATTAAGTGATTAGCATGAGAAAACCACATTATATAGGCTGGAATTGTTGATAGTAATGCAAGGATGCACCAAAAAATAATATATTTTATTGGTAAAAGTCCAAGAAAAAATATTGTGTATACGTAATACGAAAATAGCATTGAAATTAGGAAAATAAAAACACGTGTTGCGGCTAATTTAGGCGTGTATGAATATACAGCTATCAAAGTAGAAACGAAAATCCATATCCCCCAGTTACTTCCGATGACTCCCAAAATTGAAATTTCGTTAGGAATTATAGGTGAATCGAGTATCTTAGCAATCAAACCCAATGTAAATCCAAAAACGAATGAAAATAAAACCGAATATGCTATTTTCTTTTTTCCTACATTAATATTAGTACGTATTCTATTAGATTCTAAAAATACGCTCATAAATAACCATCCTCCTGGATTTAGAAACACATTCTTACATCTGACAAAGTTGATATTTCCACTTGATATTCTTCAACAATCCTTCGCCCGTTAGCTTAACGCGAATAATGAAAGGAATATTGTAACATATTTAATTGTATAATGAACGCAATTCTAAACGGGAGTAATTGTTGTTTCACTCAAACACAATCACTGAGCCGTATAATTAGCTAGTTGCTTAAGCAAAACAAAAAGAGGGGCAGGCGCCCCTCTTTTTAATTTCCGCCAATACATCTCCGATTTAATTGTCCTTCCGCACTAACAGGGAGCAACACTCCACATGTGTTGAGTGCTGACGGTAGAATAAATTAAGATGATGTGGCTGTATTCACCTAAGTACTTAACGAAACTTCATCTAAATTCTTTACATCACATAATTAAAATACCTATTACAAAGCATCATTCCAATCAAAGACATTCGGATGCTGCTTCTTCCCGCTTGGAATAACCTATTTAACCAGCTTAACCATATATAATGAATTGAGCTTATGTGGAATTGCCGAAGCTGCCGAAGTCCTCGGGTGGAACAAATCGACGTTGGTTCGTTTTCGAAAACCAGGAGGCTTACCAAAAACAATGCTTTCACTGCCTGAACCGATTCAAGAACTAAGTTGTGGACCGATTTGGCTTGAGAGCGACATTATCAACTATAAAAACTCTGTGGAGGCAATTTCGATGGAGAAATACCAACGGTGCGTTGATGCCGGTATTGAGGTCGATTACAAGATGGGATGGGACATGAACGGCTGTTTGGTCTGCTCACCATAAATTGCAAGTTAATGAATTGAAGGAACTGTTTCAAGCGAACGGTTGGGTCGATTATTACCGTGGTATTTGCCGCAATCCGATATTTTAATTTAATGCAGTATCAACTGGCGCCCCCATATATTGTGGGGGTTATCCCATTTTTACTAATTTTCAATTTAACTCTGCGCTTTACCACTATTTGTGATGCGGTTCCCCGTACATAACCTCGCGTCCTCAAACCATTGTCCATTTCGGAATATATAAAACGTCACTCACCATAACCATATACTAGCTCAGTTTTGTGCCGTTTGTGAGGAAAGCCAAATTTTCTTCTAATGCCTTTCAATCATATAGATATAGTAAATGGTAAATACAAAACCGAGCAAAAAGGGCTACCAAATGGCAGCCCCACTTATAATTCATCTCTTCTAATCCTAAACTCTACTAGCCATGTGATGAGTCCCGTCTCATTTGTCGTCATTGCCTCGAAGTGCTTGTTTACGAATTAGGTAACTCTTTTTCTTTCTCCCGTTACATTACCAGAGTCAATAATAAAAATAGTCCATTTGTTAAGCCATGTACCCATACTGCAGGCCAAACAGAATTTGTTCGTTCATACGCCCATGCAAATATGATCCCCCCAAGAAAATTCGCAGGCATCGCGTTATAGGTAGGAATATGGACTATCGTAAAGAGACTCGCACTCAAAAACATTGCCCAACCAATGCCTAATCGGGTTCGCAGCCAGCGATAGATAAAACCGCGATAGAATATCTCTTCGTATATAGGCGAGATGATCACTGCTGATGCAAACGCAATGAATACACTGAAGACCGTAACATTCTGCTGAATTGATTCCGTCTTAGAATTTTCAAATGTATTGCCGATATAGCTGGTAAGGATCATTACGATGGTGCTGCCTATAATCAGCAAGAACGTCCATAACAGAATTCGCCACCAATCCTTCGCAGGAAAGGATCTTAAACCCACTTCACTCCAAGAAAGCTTTTTAGGACGTAGCCCTATGAAATACACTCCCAGCATTAATACTATTGCTATTGTAAGCCCTGTCAATGTTCCTGAATACAGCTCATCTCCAAGCCATTGCGCATATACGGGTTTTACTACAAATTTAATAAATCCGATAACAAATACAAACTCTAGCAACAGCAAAGCTACAAACTCTTTCCATGTCCAATTATCCCTTTGTTTCCAATGCGTTAAGTGATCAGTCATTCCCTTACCCCTTTGTCTCTGTGATATAATTCAAATATAATGGGTGACGCTACGTCACCTGCAAGCATTTTTTTTGGAGGAATATCATGAGTCATTGGACAACAGGACAAGTATCCAAACAAAGCAATGTTTCTGTAAGAACACTTCGCTATTATGATCAAATTGGGCTCCTTACACCTAGCTTTAAGGACGAAAGCGGACGCCGTTGCTATTCCGAAGAAAACTTGTTTACTTTGGAAAAGATCACACTTCTAAAATCTCTCATGCTTCCACTCGAAGAGATTCAGAATTTATTGGATAAGCTATCCTACCGAGAAATACTAAAAGCTCACTATAATCATCTTCAAGAACAACTTTCTTCGCTCCAAACTAGCATCTCCAATACGACCTCGCTCATCAACATGTTTGATCTTGAGGGAGAATTATCGTGGAAACGAATTTCACATTTAGTACAGACAGCCAAACATAATTCGAAAAAATGGATTGAATATTTTGAAGATGACGAGAAGGATTTTTTAGAACAAGTGCTTCCTAGTCTTAGTAAAAGCGACCGAATCACCCAACAATATATTTCACTATTACGGAGAATTGAATGGTGTCAGCAGCATAGCATATTACCTGAATCTGAAGCTGGCTATCAGATTGGTTGTGAGTTGATTGCAGTTTCCAATGATACATTTGATGGAAATGAAGAGTTAATGAATAAGTTTTGGGAAGTAAGAAAAATGCCGTCAGAGACAACTGGACTGTATCCTGTAACAGATCAATCACTGGAATTTGCAGAACGTTGTATTATCTATGCAGAGCAATTGCTGAATAAAGAAAATGAATGATTGGTTTCTTAACACTATAGATCTGAGTGATTCCTTCATCCACCAATGATCATTGTTGCATATATCCTCAGCAAACTATGTGGATGTAACAGAAAATGCTGCCGATAATTGATATGCTCCCCTTACGGTAGACAGGTGGAATAATAAAAAATATGGTGCGTCAGAGAAACTCGTTATCTATGGTGAAGTCGAGAGTGGGAAAATTGGTGTTAAGACTGCAACCAAGAAATACGGTATCAGCAAACCGGCTTCTGCGAAATCCTGGAATGAAAAGAGCAAACAACAATGGCATTTCTAGTGCCTACAGTTTCAAGTATCTTCCATGAACTCGGGTACTTATAAAAAAAAGCCCAAGCAAGTGACTGCTTGAACTTTACAGAAAAACATTAGGTTAATGTGGCTCTAAATCACTATGTTCTCACGAGCGACACACAGCATTCAACATGCACCGTATGTGGAAACATATCCACCGGCGTTACTTCCACCGTGCGATACCCGCCATCCTCCAGCACCCGTAAATCTCTTGCCAGTGTTGACGGATTACAACTCACGTATACCACGCGCTCCGGCTTCATTTCAAGGATCGTTTCCAAGAGGCGCGGATCGCAGCCCTTGCGCGGCGGATCGACCACGATAACATCCGCCTCAATGCCCTGCTCTTTCCAGCGTGGAATAACATCTTCGGACGCGCCAACCTCGAACTCCACGTGGGTCATGCCATTCAGCTCTGCATTCGCGCGGGCATCTTCGATCGCTTCCTTCACGATCTCGACCCCATACACCTTCTTGGCATGTTGGGCCAAGAACAAGGATATCGTCCCGATGCCGCAATAGGCATCAATCACTGTCTCGTTACCAGTCAGTCCGGCATACTCCACCGTCTTCCCGTACAGCACTTCGGTCTGAGCTGGGTTGACTTGGTAGAAGGAACGAGCCGAAATTGCGAACTTCACTTCGCCGATATAGTCATGAATGACCT
The DNA here is from genome assembly GCF_001277345.1 of Paenibacillus solani. Lineage (GTDB taxonomy): Bacteria > Bacillota > Bacilli > Paenibacillales > Paenibacillaceae > Paenibacillus_AQ > Paenibacillus_AQ solani. Next base: position 101,807 of record NZ_LIUT01000001.1, on the reverse strand, counting down.
CACGCCCCCACAGGACGCGGGTTACATCCCCAAAGATCACATTGGTTTTACGTGTGTTCACGTTCTGACAGATGCTGACGACAGCCGGGAGTTCCTCACGGATAGCTGAGATCCATTCGTTCAGGCGTGGAATCCGTTCGCCGTTCGTTACGAGCACAATCATCATTTCCTTGGTCGCAAAACCAATCTTAACCACCACATGGCGGAGCAAGCCTTGACCTGTCTCTTCGTTGTAAGCGGTGATGCCCAGCTTACGTCCGATAGCTTTGACACGGCTGACAACTTCGTCATTCTGCTCGTGCTGAATGAGACAAGTCTCCATGTCCACGATCCGATGGCTGCCGCGGGCGTAGAAGCCGCCTACAAGGCCGCCTTCCGTCACGCCAATAGGCACCTGGGACTTGTTGCGGTAACGCCAAGGCTCGCTCATGCCGAGTGTTGGACGAACCAAAATTCCTTCTTTGTCTGAATGGCCAGCATCTTGTCCATCGCCCACACACGTCTCTCCAGCACTTGTATCCTCTCGCACCACCTGCAGCTTCCCGATTCGCTCCAGATTGTCCACGACCAGCTGGCGCTTCCACGCAAGCTGCCCGGCATAACTCATATGCTGCAGCTGGCAGCCGCCGCATTGATCATAGATTGGACAAGGCGCAGCCATCCGGTCTGAGCTGGCCTGAACAAGCTCCATCAGCTTGGCATAACCGTACTGCTTCTTGGTCTTAAGCACCCTCACCCGGACCTTCTCACCCGGCAGGGCTCCGGGAACGAACAAGGTGTAGCCTTCGGCCCGGCCTACTCCTTCCCCGTCATGGGTCATACCGATAATATCGATGACAACCTCGTCATTCTTCGCCACCGGCAGATCTAATAAGGCTGCCGAACTGGCCGGCTTGCTGCCGCGATGCGGGCCGCTTCCTTTGCGGTTCTTCTTCATGATGTGCTGTTCACTTCTTTCCGTTCAACTTGTCGCTTACTACTACTCTATATTCCCCATCGGAGCTCCATCCATAATCGAGCCGAATAGCGCTTCCGTTAGCTTTCTTCACTTGCCGCATTAATCTCAAACAACTTATAACCTAAACAACAAAAAGCTCCCTTCGGGGAGCTTATCGTACAAAGCTCACGTCCATCATTATACGGGAGCCCTGTATCTTATTCAATCCATCCAGCTTGTAAATCCATTCATTTCCTTACAATAGACAAGAGCCGAACCGGGGAATGTTGAATAATTCCACTTTTCTCCATAACTCATCACACGGTTCGCCTGCCTATCCGACCCATAGGGTCGGTCTGAGAAAGATATTTAGCACAAATCGACCGCCCACCACTGAATTTCGGGCACTGCCGCTGCTATCCATTACCCAAGGCCTTAACTCAGCCAAAAATCCGGATATGATGCGGAAGCACACTAAATGTACCCGGCAGGACGCCGCCGAACTCACCGTCCAGGTTCAGCTGAACCTGTCCCGGAGAGACAACCTCCATATAGTCGGTGCGGAAATGCACGATCTTCTTGTCATTGATATGCTCGCCTCGAAGAGCAAGCGTCGCAACGCGAACGAACTCCGCAAGATTGCATTTGCGCAAAGCAATGACATCGAACAAGCCGTCATCAATGCTCGCGCCCGGCGCGATTTTGTCGAAACCGCCGACCGAGTTGCTATTGGCAATGAGGAACACCATGAATTCATCATGAATTGCCTGATGACCGCTGGCGTTGATAATAAGCTCCTGCGGCGTGAGACTGACCATTTTCTCAATCCCCTTCAGGTAATACGCCAACTGCCCAATCATCGTCTTCAGCTTGCTGGGCACCTCATAAGTGAGCTCGGTCAGCGTGCCTCCGCCCGCAATATTAATGAAGTAACGGTCATTCGCTTTACCAACGTCAATCGGACGCGTCTCGCCTCGAATCACCTGATCGCAGTACTCCTCCCAATTTCTCGAGATGCCGAGTGCGCGCGCAAAATCATTCGTTGTTCCCAGCGGAAAAATACCCAGTGGCGGAAGATTATCCTTGCCAGCCATTCCGTTAATGACCTCATTGAGCGTACCGTCGCCACCGGCGGCGATGACAAGATCATACCCGCGTTCAACGGCATCTGCCGCTTCCCGGGTCGCATCCCCTTCTCCGGTTGTGGCATGACAGGAAGTCTCAATGCCAGCACTGTCCAGACGGTTCAATATATCAGCAAGCCGACGCTTCATTTCCTCCCGGCCGGAGGTCGGGTTATAGATTAACCTTGCATTTCTCATGAACGATACGCCACCTACTTATGTTTTCAAGGATTTAAGAAGAAGCTTCGCCTGTGACTCCATCCACTGCGGCAGCAGCGGATGTGGAAGCAGGGTTCGGCCTGAATAACGGCACTCCAGTCCCTCGAGTCGGTCAGGGATTACCTTCTCCGTAAAATATCCCTCACTCAAAAAAAGCGGAGCCACAATTACTTCGCAGCCGCGCTCCATCCATGCTGTTACTTTGTCCCGCACATCGCCGGGACTGAGTAAGGCATAATCCGCGCTTGTACCGCTTACCTCGCTAACTCTCCGTGCCAATGAGTTAATACCCTTTTCCCAGCGGCGGCGAAACAGATCATGTCTGCTGCCATGCCCAACGAGGAGAATAACTTCCTTCTCCGGGTTAACCGACAACTCTCTTACCTTATCCCACACCATACATGCAATCTCGGGGTCATCATCGATCGGTGTACCAAAATGAACCCGGGAACGGACCCTGAATGGTGCCAGGTCCGTATCCATGTCCGGCGCTGCCTTTGCTCCTATAGCATAAGCGATTTCATCGACATGCGTGCTGCCGGACGAAACAAATAACGGAATGACCACAATGTCGGTGACACCCTGGTCTTCCAAGGCCGATATGCCGTCCTGAATCAGACGGCCCTCTACCAATTCCAGGTATGAAGATACGACCGGTATATCTAAGTATGATGCCATCTGCTTTACAGCTTCGTCCACCAGCGATACCCATTTCCGTTCACGTGAACCATGGCTAATGACCAGCACACCTGGCTTCATCATAACCTAACGTCCCAGGCGCTCCAGCGTCATTTTATAACCGTCATTGCCGTAATTCAGGCAGCGCTTCACACGCGAGATGGTTGCCGTGCTTGCTCCCGTTTCGGCTTCAATCTGGTTGTATGTGCATCCCTTGCCAAGCATACGCGCTACTTCTAGCCGCTGCGACAAGGACTGGATTTCGTTCACGGTGCAGAGATCATCGAAGAATACATAGCATTCTTCCACGCTGCCCAGAGTAAGTATCGCTTCGAATAATTGATCGATGCTTTTATCATTTAGCTTCTTTAATTGCACTGGATGATCATCCCCTATTGTTACTGTGTATAACACTTGCACTCTCATTGTACCCGAGCGGATATAGTATTTTCAAGCATTAACGATTTCACGCGCTACAGGACGACCATTCCCCTAGGTCCTTCGTCACATTCCAGCTCATCTCGCACCGGCAAAAGACGCTTCAAGTCTTCTGGGCCATCGCCCGATTCCGCTCCTATCCCGAAAATCGGGGTATTCGCCTAAACCTATCGCCCGCCCGTATCATACAGTATAGTATCTTAACTCAAAAAGGAAAGTGATATTATGACTCGTCAATCGCACTACTATCATCGCCGACCCGTTTCCACTCGCTCACTTAGTGAATATGAATCACCGCCGCAGACGCCATCGCCATACCCTGGCATTGCTCCATACAGCGATTATCCCGAAGTTGGTGAAACCGCATTGTATCCTTATACCGACACTGCTCCCGAAATGGAGGCCTCGGCTTCAGCTCTAGCTCCATCCACAAATTCCGGCGGGGGCGGAGGCCTTGCAAGTCTCCTCGGAGGGGGCGGCGGCGGGGGCGGATTAAGCAAGCTTCTCGGCGGGCTTGGAGTCAGCAATATGAACGACATCAAGGGCCTCATCGACCGAATGGGAGGCATTGACGGTATCGTCAACAACATCGGCAAGGTGCAAAAAGTGGTGCAGGGCTTCCAGCAGCTTGCCCCCATGTTCTCCGTGCTGGCAGGTGCACTGGGCAAGAAGAAAGGCGGCAGCGGTTCCTCAGCCAACCATACTGACCTTGACGACGGCTACGAATATAAGCCGAGAAAGCGCCGCTCCTCTGGAAGCAGACGCCGGTCCGGCTCGCGCAGGACCTCTGGCTCCTCCAAGAATAGGCGCCGCCGCTAGACTATGATGAAATGCGCTCGAACTCACGAAAATTGCTGGCGACTCTGTCAGCCTGCCCTGATGCCTGAACGCAGCTGAGTTGATACACACCATATGCATTGGTGCAGGGCAACAACATACATCATGCAGCAGGCTCCAGTCTGTCTTTTTGGACTGGAGCCTGCTCTTCGTTCATATCAGATATCCATTCAACGTGTCCAGTCTCCCTCAGAATCGGTTTCAGCAGAATCGACATGCTTATGTGATTTGAACTGGAACCAATAAGAGCCACGCAAACCGGAACGCAGCAGCATTGTAATACTTCCCAACAAATACAGAACTGTCGGAATTCTCTTCATCTGGGGATAGAACATGAGAATGCTCCCAGCAATAAACAACAATCCCGTCAGGATCTCGCTGATGACCATGCCTACCTCGTAACGATTTGTCACAGCGAGTTTGCGGTTTTGATTTCGTTCTCTTATCCTTGCAAAGCGAAGCAGCCGGGAACGCAATGGCCCATCTGGTTGACGCGATGAACGCTTCTTGTGATGTGGTTTGAGCCCGAGTTTCATATGCTGTCCCTCCTCAGCAAGCCTTTACCCCTTAAGGAGGAACAAGAAACGATAGTTAATCGGCATGAAGCACAAGTCGAACGCTCATAGAGAGACAGGTTATGGGCAGTTTTCTTCTATACCATAAAGCTCAATTCTATACTCACCCATTTTCAGGATCCATATCAAAAATTACGTGTTACACTAATCCACTTGTTGAACATTCTTATTATATTCCACTTCCTTATAGGTTGGGGAAGAGGGGTTCATATCAATAATCACTGTCCTTAATTGCAATTTATATTTACCGTTCTTGAAATCAACATCATACGTTACAGGTGGGAGCTCACCAATTTCCGATTCTTCTACTTTCACAGAGACTTTAACACTTCTAGGATCAGTGTCATTCACTGAAATAATCTCAAAATCCTCTACATGATTGTGAGTGTTATTTAAGATTGTTCTTTCCAAAGTAGTTTTCTCATCTTTATACATGTGATTATCAGAGATACTTACTGCATCTTCAAAATTACCATTTTGTAAATCACTAAAATATCTTTCTACGACAGCAATTGCCTCGGTCCTTGGATCCTCGGGTAGTTTCGATGCATTATTTGCACTCGCATAACTTAAAGCAGATGCTATAATGCCTACAGCTATAAGACTAACTATAAATTTGGCCTTCATTTTTCCATCTCCTTAGCTTCTTCATGGTTCTCTTATAATTAACACCCATAAAGCGCTAGAAGTTGGTTATTTTAGTATTTACTCAACTGATCGGAACATCCGCATTCCCCTCTTATTTAAACCAGCCCCTGCGCACAAACCACACCACCATGCCCGCGCCAAGCACGAACATCAGGACCAGCACCAAATAATATCCATAATGCCAGTGCAGCTCCGGCATGTTCACAAAGTTCATCCCATAAATCCCGGCAATCAGAGTAAGCGGCATGAAGATGGTTGTGATGACCGTCAAGGTTTTCATGATCGTATTCATACGGTCAGAATTGACGGATATGTAACTGTCACGAAGATCGGCTGTCATCTCACGGTCGGCTTCAATCATATCCGACAGCTTCAGCAGATGATCATATATATCGGAAAAATAAGCATGGTGCTTATGATGCTCCAAATGCTGCGAATTCACGATCCGGTACATCAGATCCCGCATCGGCACAACCGTCCGCCGCAGGCGGAGCAGCCTTGCCCGCAAAGCAAACACCTGGTTCATCAGAATCTCTACCGAATCTTTCTCCCCTTGGCTTTCCAGATCCGCCAGCTCATCCTCGATAGCGAAGAGGCTTGGGAAATACTGATCAACCAGCTTATCCATAATGGTATACGCCGTGAAGCTCGGACCGTCCTTCGCCAGCGCCTTCTTGTTAGCAGCCGAAACGATACGCTCCCATGCCTCATCTATTTCGGTCAGCGGCTGCTGGTGAAAGGAGACTACAAACGCCTCGGACAGGAACAGATCCACCTCAACAGCCTGGAGCGTATCCGACTGAAGCGCATGAAGAACAAAAAACTGCATTCCTTCGTAATAATCCATCTTGGGCCGCTGCAGCGTATGCAGACAATCCTCCACCGCCAGCGGATGAAAGTGAAAATAACTCTCCAGCTTCTGTGCTTCTTCCGGAGTAGGATTGTTAAAATCTGCCCAGATCCAGGCATAATCGTCCATGCGGATATCCTCAAGCGATAGCCCGGTGACCACCTCATGGCTTGGTGTTATAGCCAGCGTCCGAATCATGATAGAATATCTCCTTTCTCATGAGCTATATCTTTTATTACACAAAAAAAGCCAATCGTTTCCTGATTGGCCCCACAACTATCCATTCTCTATGTGTAGTAATTCATGTTTAGAAGAATATTTTAAAGATGACTCCTGACAGTACAGCCGTAATTGGAATCGTAATAAACCAAGTCACAACAATGCGCCCTGCCAGAGACCATTTAACGGCGGAAAAGCGTTTAGCGGATCCTACGCCGAGAATCGCCGAAGTAATCGCATGTGTCGTACTGATCGGCAAATGCAGCAGCGTTGCCGAGAAGATAACAGAGGCAGCCGAGAAATCAGCGGCGAACCCGTTGATTGGCTCGATTTTAAAGATTTTGGTACCCATAGTCTTGATAATCTTCCAGCCGCCTACGGACGTTCCGAGGGCCATTGCGGTCGCTGCCGAAATTTTAACCCAGAGCGGTACTTCCATCTCGGTCAGTTGGCCAGAGGTTACCAGCGCGAACGTGATGATACCCATCGCCTTCTGTGCATCGTTGGTACCATGCGTGAAGGATTGCAGTGCTGCAGTGAAGATTTGCATGGTGCGGAAGCCTTTGTTCACCGTATGCGGACTCCGCTTGGCAAAAATAATCTTCAGCAGCTGCATCACCAGATAACCGATCACAAATGCAATAATCGGTGAAAGGACCAGCGCCAAGACGATATCCGTAAATCCGGCATAATTCAGCTTGTCACTTCCTGCTCCGACAAATACCGCCCCTGCCAAAGCCCCGATAAGAGCATGCGATGAGGAAGAGGGCAGTCCGAACCACCAGGTAACCAGGTTCCAAATGATGGCTGCAAGCAATGTTGCAATAACAATTTCGATCCCGTTATCCAGCTTGGTAGGGTCAGCAACGCTGCCTCCGATGGTCTTGGCAACTCCAGTGAACAGCATCGCACCGATAAAGTTCATGCTGGCTGCAAGAAGGATCGCTACTCGCGGTTTCAAAGCCCGGGTGGATACCGACGTCGCGATGGCATTCGCCGTGTCGTGAAACCCGTTAATGAAGTCAAATGCAAGCGCCAAAAAAACAACAATCACTAATACTAACATCGTTGTATCCATTGTTCAAAGACTCCCTTACGAGTTGCGCATAATGATGGATTCCAGCATATTTGCCACGTCTTCGCAGGTGTCCGTGGTCGTCTCAAGACGTTCGTAAATCTCTTTTTTCTTGATCAGCAGAATCGGGTCAGAGACGGTGGCGAACAGATCCTTGATGCAGATGCGCAGCAGCTCGTCGCCTTGGTTCTCCAGATCGTTCAAGCGGATCGTGTACTCACGAATAGCCAGAAGTTTCTTCTGCGAGAGCAGATGAATGGCCTTCTGAATTTCGTAAGCAGATTGACGCAGAATTTCGGCAAACTGTACCATGTACTCGTCAGGTTTCCCCAAATTGTACATATAGAAGCGAGATGCCGTTGCTTCCAATCCGTCCATCACATCGTCCATGCTGGTTGTCAGGTCCATGATATCGTCGCGTTCGATTGGCGTGATAAACGTTTTGTTGAGCTCAGTAATGATGGTATGCGTGTAGGTATCACACTGGGACTCGTATTTTTTCATTTCATTGGCAAATTCAAGCACATCTTGAAGATTGGAAACGTGCTGCGAAAAATAATCTGCGGCTTGTACCACCGTATCGGCCATATTCTCCAGCGTTTGGAAGAATATATCCTTTTTCTTCAACTTCATACTCTTAACCCCTTTTTTGGATAAATTGCCGCGAACGCTGTAATAAAGATAGACAACCTTGACTATCTTATCACATCACGGCAGGGTGTGTATAGAAAAGTAACATTCAAAAATGTAAGAAACTAACAAAAAAGAAGTTGCGTGGAAACCCTGACCATTCCTTGCCTATTAACATCTCCGGATGCGTACATATTATTCCAAAAAGTATCCAGATTTACCTTCCATTTATCAAGGATTCGAGATGGTCACATGACTATCAAACGAAGGATCATTAGGTACAATGTTAAAATATGTCGTTCCTGGAACCAGCGTGACTTCCTTACCGTCCTTCACGAAGCGGATCGCATCATCCGCCGCATGGACCCACTGTCCATGGATGACCTCTCCACGCTGAAACAGCATCGCTTCTCCGCCTGCTTCCACGTTCACGGCCAGCCGGCCTACATCATCAAGAACCTTATGATCCGCGCCGAGCACGATTACATTCGCTGCCTCAAGCTGTGTATTGTCATTCAGATCCACATGCGGCGATCCGTTGATCGACCGTTTGTACGTATTGGATGAGCCGTCATACTCATAACCCACGATATAATTGTTAAGTAAAAATTTGATTTCTACCTTATCTGCAGGCTCACCGGAAACAATCTCCACGGGTTCAGTGCCCTCTGCCCCATCGACGCTAGCCGCGCTTGTCTCCGAATAAAATGGATATTGCGGCACCTTTACATCGTTGCCATAATTGAGCTTCACCGCGCCTTCGCGGAGCTTCTCATCGCTCGAATACAAATTATGAGGTGCTTTGCGGTCCTTATCTCTCCAGAAATAGGCACCCGCGTTCCCAATCTCGTCCAGATCCTGCTTACCCTGCTTCTGAATGATGGAATATGCTTCAGGGCTGCCGCCTGCATGTACCAGCACACCGCCGTAGCTCTCGCCAAGACGAATCAAATACGGACGAATGCTGCGGATCGGTCCAATCTTCTCAATCCCGCTCTGACTCTGATAGATAGCTATCAGTCTCGTGATGCCTCCCTCCGCGAGAACTTCATACACCATATCGGCTTGTCCCAGACCCGACTGGGGCCTGGCGGCAGGTGCATTATTTATCATAACGGCCAGTGGCCTCTGTGACAGTGATTCTTCTAATGGCATGCCAGTTAAAGGTGCCTGATATAGAGAAGAAGTATTCTCTTCTGGCACTTCTACCGGCTCATCAATCGGTGCCTCCACCTCAGTTGGCGGAGCCGGCTCCACCTGCTGTTTCCCCCCGCCACATCCGGACAGCAGCAGAACCGTCGCTATGGACAACAAGCTTGTCCTCCATGCCATTTTCCTGAAAGACCCTTTGCTTTGCATCTGGTTTCCCCCTAATACTCTCAATACTTATTACCCTAATATTCCAGACCACTTACCCTATATTGCCAATCTTATTTCCAACTTTAAACTACATTTAATCACAAAATTCCTGCTTTGTCTTTACAAACAAAGGAGGCCACAGTGGAATGATTATCCTGCTTTTACTTGGTTTACGGCTCCGGATTCCTTGTCAGGCCAGGCGATTGCTTGCCAAACTCGAGGATAATGCTGGAATGTTCACAACTTTGTGATATTTTTCACGTGTAATGTGAAATTTTTCACTTATAATAAAGACATAGAGAAGGTGATCACTTCCCAAGACAACAAGAATCGACAACATCGACGGTTTTAAACAAGATTAGCAACATAGCTTTCAACCTATTCATCAAAATTACATCTATTAAGTCATCTAAGGAGTGGTTTATATGTTTAACAACTGGCTGAGAAATAACAAAATTGCAATGTGGCTTCTGACCTTCATCCGGGTTTATATCGGTTATGAATGGATGACAGCAGGCTGGGGTAAATTAACGGGTGGTGGCTTTGATGCTGGCGGCTTCCTGCAAGGCGCGATTGCCAATGCTGCAGGTGACCATCCCGCTGTACAAGGCTGGTGGGCAGCGTTCCTCGAACACGCAGCACTGCCCGGCGTGAAATTCTTCAACGTCCTCATCCCACTCGGTGAGTTTCTGGTAGGTGTCGGACTGATCCTGGGTACCTTCACTACCTTCGCTGCCCTTATGGGACTGGTCATGAACGCCGCGTTCCTCTTCTCGGGCACCGTGAGCACAAACGCTCAAATGCTGCTGCTTGAAGTACTGATCGTCGTCGCTGCTGCCAACGCTGGTAAAATCGGTCTGGACCACTGGGTACTCCCTTATCTTCGCTGTCTCTGGAACAAAATGACGCATAAAACCGATCATCGAGGTGGCACTACCCATACACCGCTTAAAAAGCGGATCGCGTAAGATACACCCCTGAATAAACTAATGGATGATGGAGAGCCTCCGGGTTTTCCATCATCTTTTTTTATGCCAGTAACCCATGCCACATTTCGAACATTGAGAATACTGTATGTAAATACAGATTTATGTAATTATGAATATTTTGTGAAGAAGCGACATCAAATAGATTGTTGCTATTTTTTTAAGCTTCATCGCTCTTGCAAATTTCAAATTTACAAAAATCTGAAAACAAAAAGAGAATGATTACTCATGGAGGAGTGGTGCGAGTGTTTATTCAATGGTTTCAGTCAAGCAGGATTGCCATGTGGCTCGTTACGGTCATTCGGGTGTATGTCGGGTATAAGTGGATGACCGCCGGCTGGGGCAAGTTAACGAAAGGTTTTGATGCAAGCGCATTTATGCAAGGTGCCATCTCCAAATCCACTGGAGATCACCCGGCCGTTCAAGGCTGGTGGGCCGCATTTCTGAAGCACGCCGCACTGCCGGCCGTCAAATGGTTCAACATCCTCATCCCGATAGGTGAGTTTCTCGTGGGACTTGGCCTTATCCTCGGCACATTCACCGTGTTCGCAGCGCTCATGGGGCTGGTCATGAATTCAGCCTTCCTCTTCTCCGGATCCATCAGCATCAACGGTCAGCTCCTGCTGCTGGAATTTCTGATCATTCTTGCAGCTGCCAACAGCGGCAGAATCGGATTTGACCGCTGGCTCATGCCTTACCTCCAGCACAAACTCACACGTAAAGCAAAAATCAGCAGTGAACCATCCTCTTTGCAGAATCAAGCCGTCTGAACAATGAACGGATGATCGAGACCTGCCATCCCGGTCATCCGAATTATTGTTTTTTATGACGTTATCCATAGGTATGTAAATTTTTTTATGAATTTAATCATAATTGTGATTTTAATCACATATATTGTGATTTATTTCACTTATAATAAAGACATAGAGAAGGTGATCACTTCCCCAGGCAACAAGAGTCGACAACATGAACATAAGAAACATCGTATTCGTAACTTCATTACAACATCTATTAAGTCATCTAAGGAGTGGTTTATATGTTTAACAACTGGCTGAGAAACAACAAAATTGCAATGTGGCTTCTGACCTTTATCCGGGTTTATCTCGGTTATGAATGGATGACGGCAGGCTGGGGTAAATTGACGGGTGGTGGCTTTGATGCCGGCGGCTTCCTGCAAGGCGCGATTGCCAATGCTACAGGTGACCATCCCGCTGTACAAGGCTGGTGGGCAGCGTTCCTCGAACATGCAGCACTGCCCGGCGTGAAATTCTTCAACGTCCTCATCCCGCTCGGTGAGTTCCTGGTCGGTGTCGGACTGATCCTGGGTACCTTCACTACCTTCGCTGCCCTCATGGGACTGGTCATGAACGCCGCGTTCCTCTTCTCGGGCACCGTGAGCACCAACGCTCAAATGCTGCTGCTTGAAGTGCTGATCGTCGTCGCTGCTGCCAATGCTGGTAAAATCGGGCTTGACCACTGGGTACTCCCTTATCTCCGCGGCCTCTGGAACAAAATGACGCATAAAACCGATCATAATGGCGGCACTACCCATACACCGCTTAAAAAGCAAACAGCTTGATCCGATAACGAACTGAGTTAGAATTCATACATTACACAACAAAAGCCGAGCTTGTAACACAAGCCCGGCTTCTTATTATTCGAATGACCAGCAATTCAAACTCAAACTGCCATATTGGTAAGATTGAAACAATCGCTTGGCCTTGCGGCCACGATCAGCAGCACCCATCGCATAGAACAAGGGAACAAAATGCTCCCGTCCGTAGGAAGGGACAGCATCACTGGCGTGTGGTGCTTTTTTGTCATACGCAAACAGTTGGTGAAGATTCCATTCCGACAGCTGCTCCGCGATCCATTCATCGAATGCAGCCGCCCACTCATCAGGCTCATCGCTCTTATGCACCATCCGCAGATTGTGCACCAAACCGCCGCTTCCAATGATCAGGATACCTTCTTGACGCAAATCGGACAGCATCGCACCGATGGAATATTGTTCGCTTGGCGAGCGCTTGGAGTCCACGGACAAGGCCACCACCGGTATATTCGCATCAGGGTACATTTTTCGCAGAATGACCCACACTCCATGGTCCAATCCGCGGCCAGTTACGGCTTTGGCATACAAATTTCCTGCCTCAAAGCGTTTACGAATCTGAGCTGCGAGCTCAGCGCTTCCAGGGGCCGGATACGTAATCTGGTACATTTCCTCCGGAAATCCGTAAAAATCATGCATCGTGCCATGCTTGGCGTCTTCGGTCAGCCGTTGATCCGGATCATCCCAATGGGCAGAAAATACCGCTATGCCTCTAGGTACAGGCAGCTCCCGTCCCAACTGCTCCAGGAAGCGGGTGTATTCGTTGTCCTCCAGGGCCATCATCGGCGAACCGTGGGCAATAAATAAAGCAGGTAACGTCATCGATGCCACCTCCAGCTTCAAAATCAAGGGACAACTCTATTGTACTGCTAAATCGCCCATTATGCCAAATCACTTGCTTAAATCATCCAGTGCTGCCACTCTTGTTGCTGGTTCTCCTGATCGTTCAGCCAATTCCGGGTCCGCTGAAGAAGCTGCTCGCGCTGCGGCCCCGCCGAATACGTGTGGTCAGCCTGAAATATGATCTCCTTATCGCAGCGCCCTTCCTGACGCATCCAGAACACCTTTTGGTACAAGAAAGCGTAGTCCACCGGAATGACTTCATCCGAGGTTCCATGGATCACAAGCACATCACCTGTAAACTTGATTGCTTCCTGAAAAGGCTGCCCTTGAGCCAACGAATCGAAGAAAACCGGCGTAAAACCGTATCCCAGATAATCGGCAGAACCCGCCTTCACCGAAGCATCGTATACATCGCGGCCTGTGATTTTGACGATATCATTGAACGGATAACCTACAGCCGACCACAGAATCAGATTCTTCACCCGCCGGTCACGGACCGCAGTCAGCAGAGCGACGGCGCCGCCCAGGCTATGTCCGATTAATGTAATGCGCGTAGGATCAACATCGGCGCAGCTAAGTCCATAATCGAGGACGGAACGGGTCTGGGCAATCATCGAATCCAGCCCCTCGCTTCCGTAATGGCCCGAGCTCTCTCCGCATCCGATATAATCAAAACGGATTACCATGTAGCCATCTCGGGCGAATTCACGCGCCGTTTTGACAAACAACCGATCCACGCCGATCCGGCTTCCGACGAACCCGTGGCAGATAATGACCAGGGGGACCCGATGGCATCGGTCACCTTGAGCCGTTTCTTGTAATGGGTAATGGATTGTCGCTGTAAGTTCCTCTTGATTATGTCGAATGGTGATTTGCCGTTCCATGCCAAATTCCTCCTTGCGATCATACGCCGCCATCATAATATATATAATTCCGATAAGTTTAATATGAATTAATTAAACTTATCTTAGCATCGCCATTATGGATTGTCAACGCAAATAGCAAGCAGGATGGCACTTAGAAACTTCCGATTTTACTCGTAGCTCTGTCGGAACATTGCGTGGGTCTCTTCACGCCCGCTCCAATCATTCATCCAGGTCTTTCCGACAGGATCGTTCTCCCATAACGATGATGCGGACAAATCGGATTCCTCACCTTCGGAGGTCAATCCTCCTTCAGACTGGGCAAATGCCCCGTTCTCTTCACGACTGCCAGTGACAACCTCTTGACCATTAGCTCGCGCAGTTTCTCCCCCATGCAATTCATCATCAAAATAATTAGCTTCCACCTGAGAAATCCTCCTTCTTTGCCCTGAATCATTCAAGGGGATCGTCTATCGACCCGGAATGCTTATTATTGTGAAATAGCAGACAAGAAATTATACCAGGTTCATAAATATGCCATAGACCTTTCAATCCAGCATGCTTTGCAAGGGTTCTCTGCCTATGATATATTGCATAACAAGATGGCAGACAGATGTCCCCCTTATTTCGATATAAGGGGGACATTCGCTTTCATCTCTTATGCATCACCTAATTAACCTTAAATACCTTGCTTAGTAGCTATAGCTTAGATATACAATTAACCCGCGGAGGACAGTCACAATGAATATCAGACAGATGATTAAGGAGAACAATCGGCTTCAGGATGCCATGACACCCGACAATCTTAGTTATTATCAGGACATGGTTGTCTATATACGCAGCAGCGCTGTACAGGAGCGGCAATGCGAGGAACTGCTGCTCGAAATGGCAAGGCGGCTGCTGGATGCTCAAGATAAGGGCAAGGACGCCAAGGATGTCTTCGGCAACGATCTCGAATCCTACTGCAAGGAGCAGATCGAACGGCTGCCGAAAAGAAAAGGCCTCAGTGCTCTGCAATACCATCTCATGATCCCCTGGATTGCCTTGACCTGGTTCTTCTTCGTACAGGCAATCGTTGGGTTCGTTACGATGTGGGCCGGCGGCCCGGTGGAACGAATGACGCAAGTTCGTATTTCTACACTAATCCTCATTGCCGGGGGCGCTTATGTGTTGATTCATGTCCTAATGAAATGGATGAAGAGTGACGCCTTTAAACCCGAAGCAGCCCAGCGCAAGATTAGTGCGCGCAACATCGGAGTTTATGTTGCAATTACAGTATTGATTCTCGTCGCGGGCGTATGGCTCGGACGCCATCTGCCCGTTCTGGTCATTGCACCATGGGTCAGTCTATTCATATTCCTAATTGGGCTTACTGGAACAAAACTGCTTTTTTCGACGAAATAATACAGTTTCGTCATGAAATTGTGATGAGTGGATAACAAAATCTTTAATATTTTTTAGTTGATTGTCATCTACAAATCTATCGAAAATGGTAGGATAAAGGTAATGTGTGGTAAGGGAGGAATATTAATGTCCAAATCCAGCAAAACTGCGATAACTGCTATCCTTGCGCTTGCTCTATCGGTCCAGACCGGCGTTATCGCCAGCGCTGCACCCGCTTCCGTTCCCCAAACGGGGACTGCCGCTCTTTCCAGCAAAGCTACGGCCTTCGGCAATGCCGTGTACGCCAAAGCAAATAAGCTGTTAAAAGAAGCAGACGTGGCGTATGCGAAGTCTTATATTACCAAACACATCCGCAGCGTCACCCCCTATCAGGCTACCATGCTGGTGCTCAGGCTGGAGAACGCAGCCAAAGATGCGCTGTCGGCAAAAACTGAGCATGTGTTTCAAATTGGCATTCAAGATAAACTGATGAAGCTGTACAAATATGGGGAGCCAATTCAGACCACCCTTAACAAAACCAAGGATGAAACGCTTCGAAAGGAGCTTATTAACCTGCGCGACAGCGGCTACAGACTCCATACGTCCGAGGGCGTAGTCTACCCGATTATCGACTATACGACCTTTAAATCCTACAAACCTTATATCCAGAAGGATGCTCAGGCTTATATCGATATCATGATCGTGGAATCCGAGAAGCCTGCGGTCAGTGATGCGGCCCTGGTAATCCCATGGTCCGAAGTCATTGAACGGGGAATTGCCCAAGAAGCCTTTATCAACACATATCCCAAATCAAACCGGGTGGCGGACGTGAAGCTGAAGCTGCATTTTACCGAGTCGAGCTTGTTTTACGGATACAACAATACGCCATTATTTAAATACGAAGACAATCTCCTGGATCCGGAAGCCCGCCAAGCCCTAGATCAAGCGCTTAAGAACAGTGAGGCCGTCTCTAACAGCTCGCTGCTGAAGAAGCTGAAATCCTGGTCCGATGTGCTTGAGAACAACAAGGACAAGCTGAACCAGGAAGTGGAGCAATATCGCGCCAAAGCGGTTCCACTCGATTAAAAAGAAGACAAGCATCCAGCCTCACTTTAACGACGGCATGATACTCCAGCTATGACACCCAAAGAAGAAGCCGGATTCCCATCGATGGGAATCCGGCTTCTTCTTACAGTCGTCCTGCTGCCTGAACTTAGATCAGCAGATTGAACAGGTTCATATTCTTGTTAAGCTCCGTATAATCCAATCCCTTGCGCTGCATCCGTTCAATCAATGGACCGTAATCCTCTGGCCGCAGCAGCTCAATACCTACAAGCGCAGGCCCGTCTTCCTTGTTGTGCTTCTTTGTGTATTCGAAGCGCGCGATATCGTCATCGGGACCCAGCACATCCTCCAGAAACTCGCGGAGTGCACCTGCGCGCTGCGGGAAGTTAATCATGAAGTAATGCTTCAGGCCTTCATAAATCAAGGAACGCTCCTTGATTTCCTGCATCCGGTCGATATCGTTATTGCCGCCGCTAATAATGCATACGACGGTTTTGCCGCGGATCTGATCCCGGTTCATATCAAGCGCAGCCACAGCTAGCGATCCCGCAGGCTCGACCACGATGGCATTCTCGTTATACAGCTCCAGGATGGTTGTACAAGCTTTGCCTTCCGGAACCATAACAATGTCATCCAGGAGGTCATTGCAAATATCATAAGTCAGCTCCCCGACCCGTTTAACGGCCGCACCATCAACGAACTTGTCGATTTCGTGCATGGTGACAACCTGGCCCTGTTTCTTCGATTCGATCATGGATGCCGCGCCGAGCGGTTCAACGCCGATGACTTGCGTCGTAGGGCTGACCGTTTTGACATAGGTGGCCACGCCTGCCGCCAGACCGCCGCCGCCAATCGTTACAAACATATAATCAGCCGGCGAATCCAGGTCCTCCATAACCTCCATCCCGATGGTACCGTTGCCTGCGATAATCTTCGCTTCATCGAACGGGTGAATAAAGGTCATGCCGTACTCATCGCAAGCCTTGATCGCTTCAGCATAAGCATCGTCGAAGGTGTCGCCTGTCAGAATGACTTCCACAAATCCCCCTCCAAAACGCTTCACCTGCTTGACCTTCTGATTCGGGGTCGTGCTTGGCATAAATATCTTGCCTTTAATATTCAGTGCATTACAGGAGAAAGCCACCCCTTGCGCATGGTTTCCCGCACTCGCGCACACAATTCCTTCGTTCCGCTGCTCTTCCGACAAGCTGCGGATCATATTGTAAGCCCCACGGATCTTGAAGGAGCGAACCACCTGCAAATCCTCGCGCTTCAGATATACTTCGCAGTCGTACTTCGCCGACAGCACCGCATCCCGCTGCAGCGGTGTCCGTACGATCACTTCGCGAAGCACATGGTGTGCACGTACAATGTCCTCCATGCTGACTGCCCGTTTTGTCGTATACGTATCTTCCATTCTCTTAGATCACACTCCCACTTCGCTGCCAGGTAAACGTTGATCTGAACGCCACCCTCATTCACGTATTTCTATCATTGTAACACTTTTCATGAAATTATCCCGCCCTTTTCTGACATCCTTTCGGAAAAAGAGCGCATTTTACAGCAAGTATAATCCGGACACTCAGCTGTCATTTCTCATAGTCAGGGAGGATCGAAGCTCCCTATAAAAAGTCTTGACTTCCCTCTAACACTTTATTAATTTAATTGTATAAAGCGTGAAAGTTAACCTATATTTTGGGAGGGATTTTTGGATGAAGAAGAAGGTATTGTACGGGTTATTGGCAGGTACGCTCACACTGGGGATTGGTACAGGCGCTATGGCATCGTCCGCTTTGGAGCCTATCACGGCCTATTTGAACAGCAAGATTTCCCTGAAGTTAAACGGTACCGTGGTAACACCGAAAGACGCAAACGGCAAAACCGTACTGCCGATCACCTATAACGGTACGACGTACTTGCCTGTACGAGCTGTAGGCGATCTGATGGATATTGACATTCGCTATGATACCGCAACTTCTTCCGTACTGATTGGCAGCAAGAACGGATCCTCCACCGAGACCGCTAGTCCCTTATCATTAAGCTCTCTCGGAGCCTCCGTGTTGGGGACATCAGCCTGGCATACCAAAGATTCCAGCGATACAGTTTATAAAGGCAAAGATTATAAAGACGTTTATTTACATACCGATTCGGCCAAACAAGGCAACAGCTTCCAGATCATGACGGGTAAAAAATATGCCAAACTGCATCTTGAGCTGGCCGTGGTTGGCGGTAAGCAAGAAATCGTAATCATGGACCACGACAACTCAACGCTCAAAAAAGTATCCCTGGCCGCTGAAGATGGTCTGGTCGGCGTAGACGTAGATGTATCGGCTGCCGATTTTATATTTGTGGAGATCGTTGATGAAGGTCCGGGCACTTCCCTGTTTGTTCCTCTGACCAGTTCCTATTTTACGAAATAATGCATTCATCTCTCGGTTGAAATGGGTAGATTTGGCAAGACATCGTATTCGAACTGCTCGCTTAGAGCGTGGGATAGTACATACAAAGCAACACAAAGAGCCGGGGCAGAGGAACCCCGGCTTTCGTCTGGAAACGTATCTGATCTCGTGCTATCCGATCTCCATGCTCCCCGTATTTCCATTACAGCTTGATCGTCGATTGCGCCATACCAAGACATGTCAGTGTGATGTATCTTCAGTCAATATTATTGAAACTTCTCCTTAAACCAGGCTGCAGCCATCTCAACCTCTGTACGGCTAAGCTGATGCCCTCCATTCTCCCAATGCAGCTTCACGTCCGCGCCTGCACCACTCAGCAGCTCGTTCAGATCCTCGCTCTCCTGTGGAGGACACATCGGATCACGTTTGCCGGCCGCGATAAAAACAGGTATACCCGCCAAATCCGGCAATGCCTTATCCCGCAGCGGAACCATCGGATGGTGGAGAATAGCTCCATGCAAGGCATCTCCTTCGTGAAACAGCAGGCTGGCAGCGATGTTAGCCCCGTTCGAATAACCAACCGCTACAATGCGACTCCGGTCAAAGCCGTACTCAGCAGCTGCCCAGTCCAAAAATTCATTCAGCTCCCGCGTGCGTTTCACGAGATCCTCTACATCAAATACACCTTCAGCCAGCCGGCGGAAAAATCTCGGCATGCCGTTCTCCAGGACGTTACCGCGAACCCCGAGCACATTCGACGCTGGTGATAAGATGTCGGCCAGCGGCAGCAGATCCTGCTCATTCCCTCCTGTACCGTGCAATAATAACAAAGTGGGTGCCTCAGGGGATGTTCCCTGGCGGTAAATATGCTTATGTTCCATAATGCTATCAATCTCCTTTCGCTGCTATCTTCTATCGACGTATCCTGCGTCGTACCAACCCTAGATTGCCCGAATCATTCCTAATCCATAGACTGAATAAGGATAAAAAATTATCTTAAATTTAAGATTCTTTAATCAAATAATACCACGGATTTCAAAAAAAGCAACAGTTGTCCGTCCTTCTCGAAAGACCGCCCGTCTAACCAACATAAAAGAGAGGAAGCCTCCAGTAATGGAAGACTTCCTCTCTTATTGTGTTCTCTATATGATTCCGTGCGTGTTCCCCCGTAACATCCTCCATTATATCAAAAGATGTTTGCAATGTCAGTGGATATTTTGGCATTTCTCACAATTTATTTGTGATTTCATTAGCTTTTATTCCAGTTGACTGGTTATAACTTCATATAATTAGAAAAACTGTAATCGTTTAGTGAGCGCTCCCCTTGGAACTGCAAAGGCCTGTGCCCGCTTGAAATTCACGGGAGCTCCTCTCACGATTGTGAGTGCCTTATAATATTCGATAAAAGGGAAGCCATACGTTTCCCCGCGTGCGTACGCATACACATTCATGGCCCGCACCCAGCTTTCATAAGCTTCGTCCGGAATATCGATAAATACCTCGGGATGAAAGTCATAGGGATCCTCCCAATTGTCCGCATAGTATAAATGCTGGGCATAGTGGGCCGGAAGCTCTCGCTCAATCGTCTTAAGTCCCGCGTAGAACCTTGCATCCTCCACGATATAATGCGTATTGGAATGATCCTTATGAATGCTTTCTTTCCAATGCGTGATGATGATATCCGGCTTCACTTCCCGTATAACGTCAGCTACCTGATACTTTACTTCCTCATCCAGCGGGAGCTCGGCATCCTTATACGCCAGGAATCGAACGTCTGCACCTACGATGTCGGCAAATTGATGCGCTTCATCAAACTTTTGCTTTGCGTACTCCTCCGGCGTCAGACGGGGATGTCCCTTCTCGCCTGGCGTTAAATGAAGAAACGTCGCTTTGTGGCCGGCCTGCGTATATTTTGCAATAACAGCTCCGGCCGTCAGATCCATATCGCCCGCATGACCGCCGATCGCCAAAATATGATGCTGCTGTGCTTCCGTCAATTCAATCTCTCCTTTTTGATCAGTCGTAGATTCTATCTATTGAATCGGCTTGCTCATAATATCGAATCGGCGTGTAATGTGAAAGCCTGCCTTTTGGTATAGATGTCCTGCAGCGTTATGCTCGCCGGTCCACAGGAACCAGGCATCGTGCAATCCCTGCGCCCGCATCAGGGCAAGGCAATCGTATAAGAGGATTTTACCCAGGCCCTTCCCTTGTATCAACGGATCTACACCAAACGGCCCGAAGCGTTCAGCCACACCCTCATATGCGTTATGCAGGCAGAAGCCTACCAGCTTCCCTTGATCCCGTGCAATCAGAATCTGATCAATTCCTAACCGCTGCAGCAATCCTTCGCGAATCGCCCGCCCCCAATCGGGATTAAATACGTCCGTCGCAAAAGCGATCAGCTCCACCAAATCGCTGTCCTGAGCTAGTTTAAAAGTATATCCTTCTTGCTCACGCTTTTGCTTCAGCTCCATCACTTCAGGCGGTGTATGAAAGTCGACCAGAGAACGATCCATAGCCACTGCCGTATAATTGCGCCCAAATCCGCTGCCCTTCAACCACGCCAAGCCCTCCGGATAACGCTCGCCATCAATTCCCGGAACGATATAGTTCGGAGCATACGATGAGAAAAAGACCTTGCTTCGTCCATGCTGGCGAAGAAATTCCTCGCCCTCCTGCAGCAGCCGCGACGCCACGCCCTGTCTTCGGACCGCCGGATCGGTATAAAAGAAAGGAATCCAGCCATGATCCTGCTCCAGCTCGGTTCCGATCATCGGCAATCTCCGGCGTACCGCATACAGAACGCCTATGATACGGTCTTCCTGCTCGGCGATCCGCAATCCTTGCGGGTCAAAGTTCGGGTCCAGCAGCACTAAATTGCGAAAACGCAGCCGCGTGATCAGATCCCATGACAGGCAGACATTCCACAGGTCGATGATGCCGTCCTCGTCTCCAGGCCGATATGGTCGGTAGGTTATGCTTGTCATCGTATATTCCTCCTTATACTGATAACTTAATGATCAGAGACTACCGATTGCTCCCTCTCGTTTTAACTTGATACCGCTCCTGTCAAAGCGTTATGGACCTGGGCGCGCAGCTGTGCAACACTGCTGCACCGTCCTCCGTACACACGGTTTGTCAACAGCACGACTGCAAGCTCATGCTCAGGATCAATCCACATGCTGGTTCCGGTAAACCCCGTATGTCCATAGCAGAGAGGACTCATCCAATCACCGGAAGCATCCATCTGATCCCCTTTCAGTACCCATCCCAAACCTCGGTTAGTGCCATGGACATGCCCGGTATGGGTTCGAATGGCAGCTGCAGCAGCTGCCCGAGAGAAGATCCGCGCTTCGCCTTCTTCCGCCTCCGTCTTCTGCATGAGGGGCACCGCCCCTGCCGTCTCCATCTTCAGCATGACGGGCACCGCCCCTTGTGCCAGCCACATTCGAGCGTACTTCAGCAGGTCGCCTGCGGTGGTAAATAATCCGGCATGGCCGCATACACCGCCCAAGGCCCGGGCCTTCTCATCATGCACAATTCCCCATAAATGCTCTTGCAACGCATCGTCATATTCTGTTGCGGCATAACGCCCTGTCAGCTCCAGCGAAGGGGTAAGTGTCGAATGATGCATGCCGAGCGGGTCCCATACCCGTTGTTTCACTGCCTCATCTAAAGACATATCGAGCATCTTCTCTATGATGCAGCCGAGTGTCAAATAGCCCAAATCACTATAAATCACCTCGGTATTCGGCGTCGCCGCAAGCGGCGCCGTAAGAACAGCCTCCCACATCTGCTCCCTGCTCCAGCCCGAGGAGTGCAGATTCAGATCCGCTTGGAGTCCAGACGTATGCGTCAGCAGCTGACCTACTGTAATCTCCATCTTGCCCTCCCCTTGAAAAGAGGGAAGAATATCGCTCACCTTGGTGCTCAAGGTCAAGCATGCCTCATCAAGTAGCTGCAGCATTAACGGCAGTGTCACTACCACCTTTGTTAGAGAGGCAGCATCATATAATGTATCCTCGCTGGCAAATACGGGCTCTCCCTGTGACGGCTTGGGATGAGCATAACCCGAGGCATACACCCATTCTCTGCCCTCATGCAGAACACCCAGTACCGCGCCTGGCATTGTACCTGCAGCGATCTCCCGTTCAATTGCAGCACAAGCTGCCCTCACTCCTCTGATTCCCATTCGAAGCTGATCTGCACCAGTATCCGGAAGACTCTCCAACGCTTTTCCCTCCTTTGCTATACATTCTTGAGTTGGATCTCTGAAAAACAGACGCAATACGCGCCATTCGCATCAATGATAACCTCTACATTGTAAACGCTTACCTTAACTATTATATGATTTGTAAAATTTAGTTTCAATAATTAATACGAACTATAAAATTAAATTTCAGTCCATTAAGCATAAGTTACCTTTTATTTATATTTCTGTATTGACATTTGAATTCGCTTCCATTTACAATAATGTTTAATTAATCCACTGTTTAATTTGAGGGCTATGCATTCCATAACCGTGCATAAGGTTTGGAACAACCCCGGTTTCTCTTTATGAGATTCCGGGGTTTTTTGTTGTCTGATTTCGTATAGGAGGTGATGCGTAAAACACCGGTTAAGGCTCATTGAGCCAGTCAATCAATATGTATTACATAGGAGGAAAACGATGAAAAAAATGTACAAATTATCAGCCGCTCTCGCCCTTAGCTTGTCCTTGGTCCTGGGCTCGCTGGGTCCAGCCCATGCAGCCCCGGACACCTCGGTATCCAACAAGCAGAATTTCAGCACGGACGTCATTTATCAAATTTTTACGGACCGTTTCTCTGATGGCAATCCTTCCAACAACCCGACCGGCTCTGCCTTTGACGGCACCTGCACCAACCTGAGACTGTACTGCGGCGGTGACTGGCAAGGAATCATTAACAAAATCAACGACGGCTATTTAACCGGCATGGGCATAACCGCCATCTGGATCTCACAGCCGGTGGAGAACATCTACAGCGTCATCAATTATTCCGGTGTAAACAACACCGCATATCACGGCTATTGGGCCAGAGACTTTAAGAAAACAAATCCGGCTTACGGTACGATTGCCGATTTCCAGAATCTTATCGCTGCTGCCCACGCTAAGAATATTAAAGTCATCATCGATTTCGCACCAAATCACACGTCTCCCGCTTCTTCGGATCAGCCGTCGTTTGCGGAGAACGGCAAGCTGTATAACAACGGCACCCTGCTGGGCGGATACACGAACGATACACAGAATTTGTTCCATCATAACGGGGGTACCGATTTTTCGACGACAGAGAACGGGATTTACAAAAATCTGTATGACCTCGCCGACCTGAACCACAACAACAGCACCGTGGACACCTATCTGAAGGATGCCATTAAAATGTGGCTCGATCTGGGCATTGACGGTATTCGGATGGACGCGGTCAAACATATGCCGTTCGGCTGGCAGAAGAGCTTCATGGCTACCGTCAACAATTACAAGCCGGTCTTCACCTTTGGTGAATGGTTCCTTGGCGTAAACGAGGTGAGTGCCGAGAATCATAAGTTCGCCAATGAATCCGGCATGAGCCTGCTGGATTTCCGTTTCGCTCAGAAGGTTCGCCAGGTATTCAGGGATAACACCGACAATATGTACGGACTAAAGTCCATGCTGGAAGGCTCTGCGGCCGATTACGCGCAGGTGGAGGACCAGGTTACGTTCATTGATAACCATGACATGGAACGTTTCCACAACAGCAGCGCGAACCAGCGGAAGCTGGAACAGGCGCTCGCCTTCACGCTCACTTCCCGTGGCGTGCCAGCCATCTATTACGGAACCGAACAGTATATGTCCGGCGGGAACGATCCCGACAACCGTGCCCGGATTCCTTCTTTCTCAACCACGACCACTGCATACCAGGTAATTCAAAAGCTGGCGCCGCTGCGCAAATCCAACCCGGCCATTGCGTATGGAACGACACAGGAGCGCTGGATCAACAACGATGTGTTGATCTATGAACGCAAATTCGGCAGCAACGTGGCCGTGATTGCCGTCAACCGCAACGTGAACACACCAGCAAATATCACGGGATTAGTAACATCATTGCCAACCGGCAGCTATACTGATGTGCTCGGCGGCCTGCTTAACGGCAACAGTCTGACGGTCGGCTCCGGCGGAGCCGCTTCCAACTTCACACTGGCAGCCGGCGGTACGGCCGTATGGCAATACACCACCGCCGTCACATCGCCAACCATCGGGCATGTAGGACCGATGATGGCCAAACCGGGCGCAACCATTACGATTGACGGCCGCGGCTTCGGCTCAAGCAAAGGAACAGTATACTTCGGTACGACAGCCGTAACAGGCGCCAACATTACGTCTTGGGAAGACACACAGATCAAAGTGAAAATCCCTGCCGTTGCCGGAGGCGTATACAACATTAAAATCACGAACAGTGCAGGTGCCTCAAGCAATGTACATGACAACTTCGAAGTGCTGACCGGGGATCAAGTCAGCGTGCGCTTTGTGGTGAACAATGCCGCCACTGCGCTCGGTCAGAACGTTTACTTGGCGGGCAGCGTCAGCGAGCTTGGCAACTGGGAACCGACCAAAGCGATTGGTCCAATGTACAACCAAGTCGTCTACCAATACCCAACCTGGTACTATGACGTCAGCGTTCCTGCAGGCAAAACCATTGAATTTAAATTCCTGAAAAAACAAGGCGCAACGGTCACGTGGGAAGGCGGATCAAACCACACCTTCACCGCACCAACGAGCGGCACAGCCACCATTAACGTGAACTGGCAGCCGTAGGCTGACACATAACGTATAATGGCAGCGGCAATCCGGAGGCAGCATGTTATCTCATTTAACCTAAGGCTAGCATCTATAATGCGACGCCTTCTACCTCATCGAACGTAAGATTAACAGCCATACGTAAGACGCATGCTACTTCATTGAGCGTGAGCCACCAGCTCCGGGACAATTCCCGGAGCTGGTTTTATTCGTGCGGTTTAGTGCCGTTAATGACTCAGTATAAGCAGCAGTCTTTTTTATACATCGGGTGTACAGCTCCCGATGCACACGCGATGCCTGGTTCGGGGCATGCTTGGATGGCTATGTGCCGCACGAGTACCCAACATTCCCTGCACTACATGAAGCGATTCCCAAAGGGAGAGCGATCCGGCAGGCAGCAACTCAATAAGCGCACTAGACAGCACAACAATTCCGTACTAAATCCTGCGCTCCCGAGCAGGCAGCAACTCAACAAGCGCACACGGCAGCTCACAGCCTCGCTCTAAATCCAGCGCTCCCAAGCAGCACTCCCACCAGCAAAAAAGCCGATGAAGATGTCAGCCTTCATCAGCTTTTCTCCATCCCCCCACACCCCAGCATAAATGGATGCGCGCTTTGCACTTCGCGAGTAGCGCTTAACGAATAGCACGCAGCAGCGAAAGAGGACGAATCGATTCCGGAAAAACGATAGTGGTCGCCTTTGCCCCCGATTTTCTACCGCAGATTAATAATCCCAAGAAAATCGGGGGCAACAGCGATTGGAAGAACGATACGTACTCGCAGCGTCTGGCTTCAACGAAGAATGCGGAGTGCTGCCTAACCATCACACCATGCACATACTCGCAGCGTCGCATTATACGAAAACAACTTCATTCNACAGGTATGTCCCCCCCCCCCCCGAGATAGCATGCAAACATGCAAAAAGACACAGCTAGCTGTTACCGGCTGTGCCTCTTCGCTGTTCTCTTTATCTATGTGTGTCATTGAATGAATCGTACATTTAGCTGCCCACCATTGATTACCCTTTGCTGGCACCTGCCGTCATGCCATCGACCAGCAAACGCTGCAAGAAGACAAACAACAGAGTGATCGGCAGTGCGATCAGCACGGATGCCGCCGCGAACAACGTAAAGTTGCTGTCCTGTGTGGAGTTGACGAGATCCCATAAGCCAACGGCGAGCGTCCAGTTTTCTTTTGTCCGCAGCACCAGTCTGGCAAAGATAAAGTCGACCCAAGGACCAACGAACAACGTCAAGCCCATATACGTGATCATTGGCTTCGACAACGGAAGAATGATTTTGCGGAAAATCTGGAAGTTCGTGGCTCCGTCAATCTTCGCCGCCTCATCAAGGCTTCGCGGTATCGTATCGAGAAATCCCTTCATGATCAAGGTTCCGCCGAGCGGCGCCCCTGCTGCATACACGATAATCATCGCTGCATGTGTGTTCAGCAGATCCAGGGAGTTCAGCAGGATATACAGGGCGATCATACTCATGAAGCCTGGGAACATTCCCAGTACGAGAATGACCGACAACGCATTCTGCCGACCTTTGAACCGGAACCGGGATACCGCATAACTTGTCAACAGGACAAGAATGGTCCCGATAATCATGGAGAATACGGCAATCTTTAACGTATTCATATACCATGTGCCAAACAAGAAGCTTTGGGATGTAAACAGCTCTTTATAGTGACTGAGCGTGAATGATTCTGGAATCAAGGTCTTGCTGTAGAGCGACTTTCCGGGACGGAAAGAGGCCAGAACAATCCAGAGCGCCGGGTAAATACAGCCGATCGCGATGATGACAAGCATGATGTAACTTGCCGTCAGGCGAATCGCATTTCTCATTTTAATTCCCATTATTGGATCATATCCTCCTCTTTAAAGGATCTGGTTCTGCGGTAATTGTAAATCGAGAAGGTTGCAATAATCATAAAGATGATAATACCGATGGCCGATGCCATGCTGTATCGCTGCTGATCAAGCGTCAGCTTATAGAGCCAGGTTACCAGCAGGTCCGTCGCTCCTGCATATTGATAATCACCCACAACCGGGTTACCGTTGGTCAGGAGGAAGATCAAGTTGAAGTTATTGATATTACCGGCAAATTGCGTGATCAGCACTGGTGCCGTTGAGAACATAATCATAGGCAGAGTAATAATCTTGAACTTCTGGAAGCCAGAAGCTCCATCCACATCCGCCGCTTCATAAAGGTCCTTCGGAATCGTCGTCAGGACGCTCATCACGAGGAGCATGGATACAGGGATACCCACCCACATATTAACGATGATAACCGTAACTTTAGCCCAGATTGGATCAGTCAGCCACGGGAGGCCTTCCAGTCCAAAATATCTTAAATATTGGTTGATCGGTCCGAATTGTCCGTTAAACATATTCCGCATAACGAGCAAGGATATGAGCTGCGGAATCGCATAGGGAACAATCAGAATGACACGCCATACGCCTTTGAAGCGGATCCCTTTTTGTTGAATAAGCAGTGCAACGAGCACCCCGCCAAAATATGTCGTAACCGTAGCGAGCACTGCCCAGATGATCGTCCAGGTCAGAACGCCAAAGAAGGTGTGGCTCCACGATTTCAATGCTACGAGATTGTTGAAGGTTTTGAAACCAACCCAGTCCACCAGGTTCGCCGGCGGCAAGTTGTTTGGAGCGGAATAGTTCGTGAACGCCAGCATGATCATGAAGATAATCGGCATGACGGTGAAGAACAGAATACCGATCGCCGGCAGCGTCAGGAAAGATTGCGCGAATTTCCATTCAAACATATAGTAAAGGGTCTGTCTAAAGTTGTTAGGCGTTAGGCCCTGTTCCCTTTGTTTTCCAGCGTTATAAGCGTTTTTGATATTGGCATAGTATCCGATAAGAAAAAGCGCCAGCATAATCAAGGTAATAAGCCCTTCAATCAGCAGATTGATGGAGTGGTCACCTGCAACCATTTGTGTTAATCCGTTGACTTTCTCTAAATGGCTTCCCTGTTCTCCCAGTGTTACCATACCCCAGATGGCATCACCCAGGTTATTAATGAAGTAATATAAACTGGATACACCTACGATAAGTAAAATAATGCCTTTGATCCATTGCCGATTGTAAAGCTGACCCAGACCCATACAGATGGCTGATAATACGGCCGCTGTCATTCGATGTTGGCGCATGCTCCCTCCATTCCCCTCTCCATATAATCGAGGAATCACCCGCCGATTGTTCGGCGGGTGAACTTCTTCATCTTTCTCGTATTATATAAGAACGTTATTACTCACTAGCTCCACCGCTGTTAAGATCTTGCACTTGGTTTACGGCTTTATCCAGCGTTTCTTTTACGTCTTTGTTGTTATCCCAGATTTCTGCCAGCGCAGCACCTACAGGAGACCATACGTTAGCCATTTCAGGAACGGATGGCATTGGTTGGGACGACTTAAACTGCTCCGTAAAGGCTGATACATACTCGTCGTTCTTGATTTGCGGGTCTTCTTGAGCCTCATTGTTGGTTGGAACCGATCCTACCAGTGCGCTCAATTGCAGCTGAGCTTCCTTGCTTGTTGCAAAGTCAGCGAACAAACGAGCAGCTTGCGGATATTTCGTGAATGAGCTTACATACCAAGCTTTGATACCCGAGAAGGATACAGCAGGCTGACCGCCGATGGATGGGATTGGGGCAACGCCAAGCTTGTCGCCAAGCGCTTCCTTGTATCCGCCCAGTTCCCAAGGTCCGTTAATATCCATTGCCAGGTCACCGGATGTGAACAATCCGCGTTTGATATCCGGTGTAATGTCTCCGGATTTAACCGGCAGGATTTCTTTCAGGCTTGCATATACTTCCATGCTCTTCACTGCACCATCATTGTTAAGGCCAATATCGTTAACATCTGCGCCATCGTTGCCGAAGATGTATCCGCCGTTAGAAGCAAGGAACGGATAAGCGAAGTACAGGTTGCCGGTTTCAAACATGAAGCCGTATTTATTCTTGGATTTGTCTGTGAAGGTCTTGCTGAATTCGATAACTTCTTCCATCGTGGTCGGAACTTCCTTCACCAGATCCTTGTTGTAGTACATCAGGTAAGTTTCCGCAGCGCGCGGGTATCCGTACAGAACACCGTCATAGCTTACGCCCTTGATGGCTGCTTCCGTATTGTTGCTCTTAGTTTTCTCTTCAAAAAAGTCGTTTGGCAGAACCAGGTTTGTCGCTACTGCTTTACCCAGGTTATCGTGAGGGAACAGTACAACATCAGCAGCCAATCCGGATGGTCCGTCTTGAGCGAGCTTGGTTACTTGATCCGTTGGGGACAATTCCTCGATGGTCACTTCAACACCATATTTTTCGGTGAATTCTTTCGCGACAGCATCGGTATAGGCTCTTTCGTCTCTGCTTTCCCATACGACCAATTTCGCGCCTTCTTCTGGTGTAAGCTCCTTCACTTCTGTATTCTCGGCTGGTGCTTCCTGTGCCGGAGGATTCTCAGCAGGTGCCTCTGTAGCGGGAGCCGCTGTTTTTCCTCCACACGCTGTAACGGAGAACGCCAACGTGAAGGTTGCAGCAAGCGTAAGTAGTTTCTTCATCTTCATTCCATGATTACCCCTCTCAAATAAATGATCAGAAATACCGGGAATCTGCGCAAACGATTTCAGAAAATTTTCAGCGTCTCTTTTTCTATGTAGCATCTAGGGAGATACTCAGGAAAAATCCTGGTGAGAAAGCGCTTCATCCATTGAAATCATAATACAACATATCATATTGAATGTAAAAACGTTTGCACAGATCATATCTACCTGTTTTTAGCATATAATCCCTTAATAGCTTCACTATTCACTGTATTTCATAAGATATCATAATTATATTCAGGTACAATCTGTGCAATACAGTCATTTTAGTCTCAAAATAGGGCTGGAATGGTATCAAAATGCTCTGTTGTTGCACAAACGTTTGCACTTAAACGGATACTGCTTAGTTACACTGATGAAAGTCCCTTTCGGTCATCATTGGATTTCCCCTTGAAATGGCCTAGGTCCGTCCCCCGTCAAAAATGAATATGGGCATTTACCCGCAATCAAGGATCCATGACATAACAAACGAACCCTGGTGACAAAGCACCAGGGTTAACGAAAACTGTTAGCCTGCTAAATTTTAATGTGGAGAGGCTACAACCAATCTCTTTTTTCAACAAATCTTTGTCCGAGCAACAAATCTTTGTCCGAGCAACAAATACAAGATACCTGTCAGCAGTACAATGGACCACAAGCTATACGGCTCAACTCTTGGCGCATAGATTGTTGCTTGCGGCATCATGACATAGTAGGGAATCGTGAATGGAAGCCAGGCTCCGATCGCAGAATGAAAACCTGTCAGCACAATATTCGGCACAACATATCCGAGGGACATCGCCAGGGAGGCTCCAAAGTTCCGTACTCTTATTGAAACGATAAGCTGTAATGCAGCGAGAGGCAGAACGCCGATCCATCCTCCGATAATTGAATAGAGTAATGTCTCCCATGGAATGTCACCAGGCGCTTCAACTAGATATCCCGTTGCCACATAACCGAGCAAAAAAACGACCTGTACAAGCCCCAAAATCCCAATTAGCATAATGTATTTCGCATAGAAGATCCTATTGCGGGAAACCGGCATACTCATGGCTATCTTCCAGCCCCCATCCCGATGCTCATATAAGCATAATAAGGAGGCTACAATCGCGCTGTACAAAGGATAGAAAAACATAGAGTGTAAATTAACGCTGTGGATATAGAGTGTCAACCAGCTCGGTGAAAAAAAATCCTTTAAGCTCTCAAGCTGCATCGCTCCCATCGCTGAGTTAATCAGCGTGTCCAATACGATGAGCACCGTGATTACACTCCATTGAAGCTTGATTCCTTCGGCACGTATCAGCATTCTCATAATGGCGGCACCCCCTATTCAAATTCTCTTCTGGCAAACAGGAGAGCTCCCAGCACCGACAGCATGATCCCTACTCCAAGGGAGATTCCGATCCACTGCATATGGCCAGGGATAAGCGGACTGGATAGTGCTGGATACGACCAGGGGAGGATTTGAATGATAAAAGAGTTGCTGCGCGCTAAAAACAAGCTGGTAATGGATCCGAATATCCCTAGAGCCAGTGGTAATGCCTGGTTGGAAAACACCGTGGACAACCAGAGCTGAATAGCCATCATCGGCAATGTCGATAAGCAGGCGAACAGAGGCTGCAGCACCATAATTCCCCAAGGTATCGGTTCATTTGAGTACAGAACCCAAATCAGGCACATCCCCATGATCGTAATCAGTGCGGCACATATCTGCAGTACAAGGATCCATAAAAGTTTAGCTAGATACACAGAGCCTTTGGGAACAGGCATTGCAAGCAGCTGTTTCCATGCCTTGGTTTCATGCTCGGTACCGGCCATAATGCTGGCAAGAAGCGTAATCCCCAGTAAAAAAACAAAAGACAAAAACATGTACATGACCGCAAAGCCAGCATAAATTCCCCCTGGACCTTGACGAAAATAAAGATACCACTCCAGTGCCGTCATGCTGATCAGGATTATGCCCTGGATCACAGGCATCCACCGGCATAATAGCTTAAGCTTTAATCCCTCTGCACGCATCAGTTCCAGCATCATAAGCTGTTCTCCTGACCGGTTAATTCCAGGAAAATATCCTCAAGGGTTTTCTTCTTCTCCGTTACACGGTAGATATCATATTGATGGTTGACAAGAAAGCGAATCATTTCCGCTGATTGCGGCCTGTCAATCATGGAGGTTCGGATCTGGCCTGTTGTTATTTCCGGCACCGCATCCCATCCATGGTCATTAAGAGCCTCCGCTGCTTCCTGAGGCTGATCCATCTCTACCCATACATAAGGCTTGCTGCGATCAGTTAATTCCTGCAGCGGTCCTTGGAAGATCAATTCCCCCTGATTAATTATCCCTACCCACGTTGCAACCTGCTCGATTTCGCTCAACAAATGGCTTGAAATCAGAACGGTGATATCAAAATCGCGGGGAAGTCGTGTAATCAACTCTCGAATTTCCTGAATTCCCGATGGGTCAAGTCCGTTTGTGGGCTCATCCAGAATCAATAATTTGGGGTTTGTAATAAGTGCCATCGCGATCCCAAGCCGCTGCTTCATGCCAAGAGAATAACTTTTGACCGGCCGATGAGCTGCCTGGCTCAGTCTCACCCATTCCAGTACCTCCTGAATCCTGGATTCTTGTATTCCATGGATCAACGCCATGATCTTCAGATTCTTATATCCTGATAGATGAGCATAGTATGAAGGGGATTCTACAAGAGAACCGACATCCTTTAAAATGTCCATTCGGTGCTTGTTCAGATCCTTCCCAAGGATACGAATCTCACCGGATGACGAACGGATTAGTCCCAGGAGCATCCGAATTGTTGTTGTTTTACCAGCCCCATTGGGCCCCAGAAATCCATAGATCTTCCGCTTGGGGACCTTCAAATTAATCTGCTTAACCGTTTCTCGCTTTCCGAACCGCCGGGTCAGCTCATGTGTATCGATTGCATAATCATCCATCTCTAATTCCTCCTGCTTGGCATTGCTAACACTTCAAGTTTAGCAATGGGAAATTAACAACAGGTAAACAAGAAATGAACGATAAGATAATTTATGGACGGATCGGTAATACGATTTTAACGCAGGTGCCCTTACCATCTGCGGGCAGAATGCTCATACAGCCTGCATGGGCTTCAACAAAAGCTGTAGCTATAGCAATTCCTTTACCGGATTGATCCATAGCCTGTGTTAGCTTTGTTTCGTTGATCCCGATTCCATTATCCTCAATCACGATGATGCAATGGTTTCCGTCTATAGAGATACTGCACTGAATCTCAATGCCGGGCGGATTATGTATAACCGCATTCATGAATACATTTTGAAAGACTCTGCCTAACAATCTGCTGTCAAAATCGATCATGCACACGCTTTCTGGATCAATAAAGGTAAACGACGCTTGCTCGGCTAACGGGTGGTTTGCGATATCGATCATCCGATCACGCAGAAAATTCACGATATCCTCTTCCCTCCTATTCATGGGGAACTGTTCGACAGACCATCGGCCCGTTCGACTCAAATCATGAATCAGATGTTTCATTTCCGCTGTCTTGTCACTGATCTGCCTGCTAAAATTCTGCCTTTCTTCATCGGTCCATTGATATTCGGCCGCCGCGAGCATATGAGCATAGCCTTCGACGTAGGACAGGGGCGTCTTGAGGTCATGGCTGATCGCAGCTATCCATTCCTGCTTCTTCGCCTCCGCATTTAATCGATCGATCTCGCTGCGCTGTAATTGATTCGATAATTGACTCATTCGATCAAACAATTCTTTGTATAACACATACGGGTACCGATAATGGTTATGTGAGCCATCGGAACTATCGTAGTCACTGGAGCCCTCGGTGCCACTGGAGTCACCGTTTTGCTTGCGAAAATGCTCCAGCGGCTGGCTGTAATTCCCCTTCGATAATCGGTTGATCCAACGGATTAAGTAAGTAAGCGGTTTGCCTACGCACCATCCAAATGTAATAAAAAATAGAATTGTTAGCACAAATCCGATAAAAGCCAAAAAAGTCTTCGTGGATATCATGTTCCGTGAATTCACCATATCCTGAAAATAGATGAATACAACCGTGCTTACGACAAAACAAAAGACAAACGCCATCACCAAAACAACGGTTAGCTTGATAAAGCGAAAGGCCATCCTGGTCATTGGATTCATTCCTGTTCCTTCCTAGGGGCCAGCATTTTGTAGCCAAGTCCTCTTACGTTAACAAGAAAACGGGGATTGCCTGGATCGGGCTCCAGCCTTTTTCGCAGTCTGAAGATATGGATGACAACCGTCTTCTCATCTCCAAGGTAGGACTCCTGCCAGACCGATTCGTATAATTGCCTTGTGCTAAAAATGCGGTTTGGATGTCGGCATAAGAATACAAGCAGCTCCCATTCACGTGCCGGGCACTCCACTTGCTTGCCATCCACGATCAGTTCTCCGGCTGCAAGATCCAGCCGAAAATAACCAAAATCAAGGCTAGCCAATCGTGGTTGAACCTCTTGTTTTCGCTGTATTTTATACTTCAGACGAGCTTTGGTGCGGGCAACGACCTCCAATGGATTGAATGGCTTCGTAATATAATCGTCCCCGCCAATGCCAAACCCCATCAGCTTGTCCAAGTCAGCGTCCCGGGCAGTAAGAAAGAGAATCGGCGTTTCGGTCAGCTTGCGAATTTTCCGGCACACCTCGAAGCCGTCCTCATCCGGGAGCATGACATCCAGTATGATCACGTCCGGATTAAACTCCGATAATATCCGCACCGCTTCCTGCCCCGTGCCCACGCTTCGAATATGCCGAAAGCCTTCCTTCTTCAGCACGCTAGTCAACATATCGCATAACCCTTGTTCATCATCCACAAGCAGTACAGACATATTATCCATAGCATTTTTCTCCATTATTATCATAATTCTACAAACTGTTAACTGTATTATATAACAGAGTCATCTTCCAAAGATTCAAAATATGTATTGTGAGGTGGTGAAATGACTCGGCACGATCCCTTCTTAATCATCCTATACGCACAAAATTAACAAGAGGTAAACAGGAACTGAACGAAGCATAAATTATTCAAAGCATCATCATAATTACAATAAAAAGGAGTCTTCGAAGATGAAGACTCCTTTCTTGATTCTGCTATATATTTTTCTCTAAGAAAATCACCATAAAAGAGAGCTACACCAGCGCCTTCAGCGCAATATCCGTCCGATTCTGCTTGCCTTCAAACGAAATCGCTTCTGCGCGCTCATACGCTTTCGCCCGTGCGGATGCGATATCAGCCCCTAGTCCGACAACACCCAGGACACGGCCCCCATTCGTTCTCCACGTTCCATCGGCATCGCGGGAAGTTCCCGCATGAAATACAATCGTGCCGTCCTGCTCGTTGTCCAGCCCACTGATTGCTATCCCTTTTGGATACGATGCAGGGTAACCACCGGAAGCCAGGATGACGCATACTGCCGCTTCGTCACTCCACTCCAGTTCTAAATCAGCTAAGTTTCCATTAACGGCAGCAAGGAAAACCTCAAGCAGATCGGTCTTCAGACGCGGCAATACGACCTGAGTTTCGGGATCTCCAAATCTGGCGTTGAATTCGATGGTCTTCGGTTTGCCATCCGGTGTGATCATCAAACCGGCGAACAGTACACCCCGGAACGGACGCCCTTCCGCTACCATCGCTTTCGCTGTAGGCTTGATAATCGTCTCAATGGCCTCTTCAATGACAGATGACTCAATATGAGGCAATGGAGAATAAGTTCCCATACCACCTGTGTTCGGTCCCAGATCTCCATCATAAACCGGCTTATGGTCCTGTGCCGCCGACATTGGCTTCACGGTTTCACCATCCACAAAGGCGAGGATCGACATTTCTTGGCCTTCCAGGAATTCCTCGATGACTACTCGGCTGCCCGCTTCGCCAAACACCTTCGATTGCATAATGTCGCTTAGTGCCTGCTCGGCTTCCTCGATCGTCCGGGCAACGGTAACCCCTTTGCCAGCAGCGAGCCCATCCGCTTTAATAACGATCGGTGCACCTTGCTCGCGCAAGTAAGTCAGCGCCGCATTATAATCGTCGAACTTCGCGTAAGCTGCTGTCGGAATGCTGTATTTATGGAGCAAGTCCTTCATGAAGGTTTTGCTGCCCTCAATTTCGGCTGCATTTTTACGTGGACCGAATACCGGGATGCTTGTAGCATCAAACGCATCTACAATCCCCTCTGCCAGCGGATCATCCGGACCAACGACAATGAGTCCCACCTGTTTCTCCACCGCGAATGCTGCCAGCTTATCAAACTCTGATACCGCAATCGGCACGCACTCGGCCAGCTGTCCGATGCCGGCATTGCCAGGTGCGCAGTAAATCTTATCCGCTTTCGGGCTCTTCGCCAGCGCCCATACGATGGCATGCTCTCTTCCGCCGCCTCCGATCACCAAAATATCCATGGAATTCCCTCCCGATTCATATCAAACTCACCGTGATCATTCATCGCATGAATGATTTACAGCGCAAAGCATAGACGCCCTCTTAACCCCTTAAACGCAAAGGCGGCGCGCGCTAAAGCGCGGCGTCGCCTCTATGGATGTAACTGGTGAAGGAATACTCTTCTGCGCAATTTAAAAGCTGCAGTAAATATTCCTTTGTTATTCTCATGAATTAATGTTTAAAATGTCTCACGCCAGTAAAGACCATGGCGATTCCATTTTCGTTGGCAGCCTTAATGGACTCCTCATCCTTAATAGAGCCGCCCGGCTGAATGATAGCGGTAATGCCTGCTTTTGCTGCAAGCTCCACGGTATCGCCCATCGGGAAGAACGCATCGGAAGCGAGAACAGCTCCCTTCGCTTTCTCTCCCGCCTGCTCTACTGCAATCCGTGCCGAGCCGACACGGTTCATCTGACCTGCGCCAACGCCGACAGTCATATCATCCGCAGCCAATACGATCGCATTGGACTTCACGTGCTTGACCACCTTCCAGCCGAAGAGAAGCTGCTTCAGTTCGGCTGCTGTAGGCTCGCGGTCCGTCACTACCTTCAGATCTGCGACATCCACGGAATGCACATCGCTTTCCTGCACGATCATGCCGCCTTCAATGGTTGTAACGGCAAGTGTGCTTTGGCGTTCCTTGGCAGAGCCGAACTCGCCCATCTTCAGCAGACGGATGTTTTTCTTCTTCGTCAGAATCTCCAGAGCCTCGGGCGTAAAGTCTGGTGCCAGAATAATTTCAAGGAAAATATCCTTCAGCAGATCTGCCGTTGGAGCGTCAATTGTACGGTTTGCAGCCACAATGCCGCCGAAGATGGAAGTTGGGTCTGCGTTGTAAGCCTTCTGATAAGCTTCCAACACGTTTGTCCCGATGCCAACACCGCAAGGATTCATATGCTTCACGGCCACCACGGTCGGCTCGTCAAACTCCTTCACGATCTGCAGAGCTGCGTTCGCGTCATTGATATTGTTATAGGACAACTCCTTGCCGTGCAGCTGCTCGGCTGTCGTCAAAGTACCCGCAGGTGCTAGCGGTTTGCGGTAAAATGCCGCTTTTTGATGCGGATTCTCACCATAACGCAGGTCCTGAATCTTCTCGTAAGTTACGCTGAAACGCTCAGGGAGCGGATCGCCGGTCACATTCGACAAATAGTCAGAAATCAACGTGTCATACGCGGCTGTATGACGGAACACTTTGGCTGCCAGGTGTTTACGTGTCTCCAGCATAGTGTCGCCGCCACTCTTAATTTCTTCGATCACGCTGCTATAATCTGCCGCATCAACAACCACACTCACAAAAGCATGGTTCTTCGCTGCCGAGCGCAGCATCGTCGGACCGCCGATATCAATATTCTCGATAGCATCTTCATACGCGACATCCGGCTTAGCGATCGTTTCTTGGAATGGATACAGATTCACCACAACCAGATCGATGTAATCGAGTTCCAACTCCTGCATCTGGCGTTGATGCTCTTCGTTGTCGCGAATGGCAAGCAAACCGCTGTGTACCGCAGGATGAAGGGTTTTAACGCGCCCATCCAGAATCTCAGGGAATCCGGTCACATCAGAAATACCAATGACAGGAACTCCTTCTTTCGCAAGGAGGTTCTTTGTTCCCCCAGTCGATATGATCTCTACACCCAATGAAGACAACTCGCGGCAAAATTCCACGACACCGGTTTTATCCGAAACGCTGACCAAAGCTCTTTTGATACCCACATACATACCCCCTATTATGAATGAAAATCACATAAGCCTGTCCTGATTCCTTATATGCTGTCGAAGATCCATAATTGCAAATTATTTCCCGAGAAATATCGAACATGTCGATTCAAAGGCAGTCCCTGTCCGCTTTTACTACAAAGCTTAATTCTTAATCGTCACAATCCGCCCGTTCAGCGCAACCCGTCCTTGAGCAAACCAGGATACGACTTCATAATACAGCTTCTGTTCCACCTGGTGAATACGTGCTGCCACCGTTTCTGCATTATCGTCTTCTTGAATCTCTATCGCCCGCTGAGCAATAACCGGTCCCGTATCCATGCCGCCATCAACGAAATGAACCGTTACGCCAGTCATCTTCACCCCATAAGCAAGCGCTTGGCCAATCGCATCCTTACCAGGAAAGGCAGGCAGGAGTGAAGGATGGATATTAATAATCCGGCCGCTATAGAACTCGACAAAGGACGAACTTAACAGCCGCATATATCCCGCAAGCACGA
This sequence comes from Paenibacillus solani, assembly GCF_001277345.1. GTDB lineage: Bacteria > Bacillota > Bacilli > Paenibacillales > Paenibacillaceae > Paenibacillus_AQ > Paenibacillus_AQ solani. The sequence continues at coordinate 62,989 of NZ_LIUT01000001.1, read as the reverse complement.
TTAATTCGACACCACGCTGCTGAAGCTCTGCCGCAATCTCCCGTTCGTAATCTTCCTTCGAGGCATAATCCTTTGGCTGAAACGCGAATATATCCACATTCGCCGCATCAGCCAGCTCCACGACCGGAGCCTGCGGCTTGTCGCACACCAGCATGCTGATCTCGCCACCAAGGGCGCCAGATTGCTGTGCATCGACCAAAGCCTGAAAATTGCTGCCTCTTCCGGAAGCGAACACCGCAATCCGAAACGGTCTCATTTATACCTCAGCTCCCGTAAAGGTTACGATGCGCTCGCCTTCGGTCACGCGGCCGATTACATAAGCTTCTTCGCCTGCCGTGCGCAGGTATTGAAGCGCCGCGTCTGCATCCTGTTCCTTGACGACAAGCACCATGCCGATACCCATATTAAATGTCGTAAACATATCCTTGTTTGAGATATTGCCTTGCGCCTGCATGAGTTTAAAGATCGGCAGAATCGGCCATGCACCGTATTCGATGTCGATGTTGACGCCATCTGGCAGCATACGCGGAATATTTTCGATAAAGCCGCCGCCTGTAATATGCGCCATGCCTTTGACTTCGATCTCTTTCAACAGCCCGAGCAGCGGCTTTACATAAATCTTGGTTGGCGCGAGTAACACATCACCAAGACGGCCGCCCAGCTCTGGAAGCACTTGCTGCAGTGAATAGCCGGTATCTTCCAGAAGAAGCTTGCGGACGAGCGAAAAGCCGTTGCTGTGCACGCCGCTGGAAGCCAGACCGATCACCGTGTCTCCTGCCGCGATATTCGACCCGTTGATCATTTTGCTTTTGTCGACAATACCTACGGTAAATCCAGCTATGTCATACTCGCCTTCACTGTACATGCCCGGCATTTCCGCCGTCTCCCCACCAATCAGGGAACAGCCTGCCTGGTTGCATCCATCGGCAATGCCTTTGATAATGGATTCAATTTTGGACGGAATCACCTTGTCGCACGCTAAATAATCGAGAAAAAAGAGCGGTTCTGCGCCTTGCACCACAATATCGTTCACGCACATCGCTACGGCGTCAATTCCGATGGTGTCATGTTGGTCCATCGCAAATGCGAGCTTCAGCTTTGTACCGACGCCATCCGTGCCTGAGACGAGTACCGGCTCTTCATATTGGTCTTTATTCAGCTTAAACAGGGCGCCAAATCCCCCGAGGTCCGTCATGACTTCCGGTCTGAAAGTCGTTTTAACATGCTTTTTCATCCGCTCTACCGCTTCGTTGCCTGCAGCAATATCCACGCCTGCTTGTTTGTAAGTATCCGACACGAGCTCAACACTCCTTTTTCGTTATACGAAGGTACTCCGTTACACACATCAATTTATGGCCTTAATCAATAATCAGCTTAAAGAGAGGTTGTTCAAAAAGCTCCCGACCTTTTGGAACACGCACTTAAATTAAAAGATAGTACCTAGAAAAAATGGCTGTCCACTGCAGAATCAGCAGCTGCAGCCCATCTTCTCTTCCCCGTTAAAATCAATTTGCGTCGGGTAATCGTTATCAAAGCATGCCATGCACAGGCCGCCTTTCGGGCTGTGCTCATCATAACCGCCTATGGCGGATATAAGTCCCTCCGGGCTCAGGAACGACAGGGAATCCGCATTAATCTCCCGGCGAATTTCCTCGATGCTTTTCTCGGAGGCGATCAGTTCCCTTCTGTCCGGCGTGTCAATACCGTAGAAGCAGGGATTCTTGAATGGCGGCGATGTAATCCGCACATGCACTTCCGCCGCGCCTGCTTCACGAAGCAGGTTCACGATTCGGCGGGATGTGGTTCCCCGAACGATGGAATCATCGATCATGACCACACGTTTGCCTTCGACCACGCGCCGTACCGCACTCAGCTTCATTTTCACACCCTGCTCCCGCAGTTCCTGACTTGGCTGAATGAACGTCCGGCCCGTGTATTTATTCTTGATTAGTCCAAGCTCATAAGGAATGCCCGTTTGCTCGGCATAACCGATAGCTGCCGAAATGCTGGAATCTGGTACGCCCGTAACCACGTCGGCATCGATAAACGATTCCAGAGCCATCTTGCTGCCCATCCGTTTGCGGGCCGAATGCAGGTTGGAGCCGTTCAGATCGCTGTCCGGCCGGGAAAAATAAATATATTCCATCGCGCACAGCGCTTTGCGTCCCGGTTCCGTATACCGTTCTTCCCGCAAGCCGTTCCGATCGAGGATGAGAAGCTCTCCGGGAGCGACGTCGCGAATCGCTTCCGCCCCGATGACTTCAAGCGCACACGTCTCGGAAGTGAAGATGTAGGCATCACCAAGTCGTCCCAACGTTAGCGGACGGAGTCCATTCGGGTCCGAAGCGACAAGCAGCTTGTCATTGGTCATGAGCAGAAAGGCAAAGCCGCCCACCAGACGCTGCAGCGCATCCTTGGCCGCCTCAACAAAATCCTTCGGCGAACGGGCAATCAGATGTGCGATGACCTCGGTATCGCTGGTCGTCTGAAAGATAGAACCCTCCATCTCCAGCTCACGCCGCAGCTTTGGCTCGTTCACGATATTGCCGTTGGTGGCAATAGCCAGGTTGCCCTCACGGTATTTAAAGACGAGCGGTTGCGCATTCGTCAGTCCACTGTCCCCGCTTGTCGAATAGCGGACATGACCGATCGACATGCTGCCCTGCAGTGATTCCAGCCTATCTTTATCAAACACTTCCTTAACTAGCCCCATCCCGCGGTGGTAATTGAAGTGCTCTCCATCGGCTACGCAGATACCTGCGCTTTCTTCTCCCCGATGCTGGAGGGCGTGAAGCCCGTAATAGGAAAGGGAAGCGGCATCGGGATGCCCAAACACCCCGAATACGCCGCACTCTTCTTTTAATGTATCGAAAATATCGCTCTGACCTGTTCCCTCATTGTAGTAATCCCCTGTCCACAGTCCTTCGGGTATCAGTTCATGAGACATGGAATGGCATCCTCCCAGACGGATTTCAAAGCCTCCACGGATTCTTCCAGCGCAGAAGCACCGTTAATATTAATACTGAGCTTATTTCCGCCAACTACACCAAGCGCGGTAAAAGGAACGCCTGCTTCTTGCAGAAGCTTCTCCAGCGCGTTCTTATGATCCGGAGATACGGACAGCACGATCCGGGATTGACTCTCGCTAAAGAGTGCTACGTCGTTACGCAGATCGGTTGCCCATTCCACACTTGCACCGATGTTGCCGCTGATGCAGCTCTCCGCAAGCGCGGCTGCGAGTCCGCCTTCCGACACGTCATGCGCGGATTGGACCAGACCCGATTGGATGGCTTTCAATACGCCGCCAAGCAATTTTTTCTCGGTGTCCAAGCTCAGTTCAGGCGGTCTGCCTTCCGAAACTCCGTGCATCATCGCTTGGAACTCGCTGCCGCCCAGTTCTGCACGGGTATCACCCAGTACGTAGATGGCATCGCCTTCCGCTTTGAAGCTTTGTGTTGTAATATGATCCGTATCATGAATCAGACCGACCATGCCGACCACCGGCGTCGGGTAAATCGCGCCTTTGGCATTCTCGTTATAAAGACTGACATTCCCGCCGATAACTGGCGTATCCAGCTCACGGCAGGCTTCCGCCATACCGTCTACTGCTTTTTCCATCTGCCAGAAAATTTCCGGCTTCTCCGGGCTTCCGAAGTTCAGGTTATCTGTGATCGCCAGCGGCTCCGCGCCGGAGCATACGATATTACGCGCTGCTTCGCTGACCGCGATTTTACCGCCGAGCTCGGGATCAAGATACACATAACGTCCATTGCAATCTGTTGTCATCGCGAGAGCTTTACGGGTTCCTTGCACCGTTACGACGGCAGCATCCGATCCTGGACGAACGGCCGTGCTGGTGCGAACCATATAGTCGTACTGGTTGTAAACCCATGCTTTGCTTGCAAGGCTTGGCGAACCGAGCACCTTCTTGAGGGCACCGCCCAGATCCTTCACTTCTTCATAACGGAGCGTATCCACGGCAGCCTGCTCTTGGTAATAAGCCGGTTCCTGGGATGGTTTGTTATAGATCGGGCATTCGTCAACAAGTGCTTTCACCGGCATGTCGCCAACCACTTCATCGTGGTGGATCAGCTTCAGGCGGCCATCGTCCGTCACTTTGCCGACCTTGGCGCAGACGACTCCCCAACGCTCGAAGATTTCACGGGCTTGCGCTTCATGCTTCGGCTCAACCACAAACAGCATCCGTTCCTGGGATTCCGACAGCATCATTTCATAAGGTGTCATGCCTTCTTCACGCTGAGGCACTTGATCCAGGTACAGCTCAAGACCGTTTCCTGCTTTACTTGCCATTTCCGCGCTGGAGCAAGTCAGTCCAGCCGCACCCATATCCTGAATGCCCAACACGATGCCGGAATCAATCAGTTCCAGACAGGATTCCATTACGAGCTTCTCCATGAACGGATCGCCAACCTGAACGGCCGTGCGGTTCGCTTCGGATTCCTCTGTCAGCTCTACGGAAGCAAAGGTCGCGCCATGGATACCATCTCGGCCTGTAGGAGGTCCAACATAGAAGACCGGATTGCCTACGCCTCTTGCAACACCGCGCTGAATCTTGTCATGATCGATAATGCCGACACACATCGCATTAACCAGCGGATTGCCTTCATAACTTTCGTCAAATACAACCTCGCCGCCTACGGTTGGAATACCGATGCAGTTCCCGTAACCGGCAATGCCGGATACCACATGCTCGAACAAGTATTTCACGCGATCGCTCTCCAGCTTACCGAAGCGAAGCGAGTTGAGAATCGCTACCGGTCTTGCTCCCATGGAGAAAATATCACGGATAATGCCGCCTACACCCGTAGCTGCTCCCTGATATGGCTCTACTGCGGACGGGTGATTATGGCTCTCAATCTTGAACACAACCGCCTGGTTGTCACCGATATCGACGATTCCTGCGCCTTCGCCCGGTCCCATCAGGACGCGCGGGCCGCTAGTCGGGAAACGACGAAGCAATGGCTTGGAATTTTTGTACGCACAGTGCTCAGACCACATTACGCTGAACACACCGATTTCTGTATAATTCGGCTTGCGTCCCATGAAGGAACAGATCAGCTCATATTCGCTGTCCGAGACTCCCATCTGCTTGTAAATCTGATGCTCTGCAATTTGTTCTGCTGTCGGTTCCTTAACGGATGTTTGCTGCGCCATGAGTATCCCTCCATGCCTGTAATATGGATGTGAACATTGCTTTACCGTCGTCCGAACCGAGCAGGCTGCTCACCGCGCGCTCTGGATGCGGCATCATGCCGATCACGTTGCCGCGTTCATTACAGATACCTGCAATATCTGCTACCGAACCGTTCGGATTGTCTTGATACGTAAATACGATTTGCCGGTTGTCCCGGAGCTTTTGAAGCGTCTCTTCATCACAATAATAGTTGCCTTCACCATGTGCGATCGGGATGACGATCTCTTGTCCTTCTGCATAACCGCGCGTAAACGGCGTTGTATTATTGTTCACCTTGAGCACAGTATCATGGCAGCGGAATTTCATGGAATCATTGCGGCGCAGAGCTCCAGGAAGGAGTCCCGCTTCTGTCAAAATCTGAAATCCGTTGCAAATGCCAAGAATATACTTGCCTTCTTCTGCCGCCTTCGCCACCTCGTTCATAACCGGGGCGAACCGGGAAATCGCACCACACCGCAGATAGTCTCCATAGGAGAATCCGCCGGGTACCAAAATGCAATCGTAAGCGGAGAGGTCCGTAGCCGTATGCCACACATAATCCACCGGCTGACCGATTGTCTCTTCTACCGCCTTATAACAGTCAATATCACAGTTGGAGCCAGGAAAGACCAGCACTGCAAATCTCATTGGTTTAGCCCTCCAATTCATAACGGTAGTTCTCTACCACCGTATTGGCCAGAAGCTTCTCGCACATTTCTTTCACGCGCTGCTCGGCTTCCTCACGGTTGTCCGTATCCAGTTCAAGCTCCATATATTTACCGATCCGCAGACTCTCCACTTCTTTAAATCCGATCGAATGAAGCGCCCCTTGCACCGCTACCCCTTGAGGGTCCAATACGCTCTGCTTAATTGTAACGTAGACCTTTGCTTTCAACATGATATCCTGTTCCTCCTCGGTATAATGAATAAAATGGCTTTATAAAAGATCTATAGCTTTACAGACTCATAGCCGTGATTCGGCTGTATATATCGGTGTAGCGGCGTGTCGTCTCCTCAACCACGTCTTGCGGCAGCGGATCAGGTGCACTATTCTTGTCCCAATCTGATGATGCGAGATAGGTGCGCACAGGCTCTTTATCCATGCTGTCAATCTCAATATCAAGCGCATAATTCTTCTCATCCCAGAAGCGGGAGGAATCCGGCGTGAAAATCTCATCGATTAAGATGATCTCTCCGTCAATCAAACCGAACTCGAACTTGCAATCCGCCAAAATAATACCCTTCTTCGCGCAGTAATCCCGCGCATATTTATAGAGCATCAGGCTTTTGTCCTGCAGCTGCAATGCCAGCTCCTCGCCGACAAGTTCCTTCATGCGTGACAGCGTAATATCCTCGTCATGGCCAACATCGTTCTTGGCAGCCGGCGTGAAGATCGGCTCGGGAAAAGCCTCATTCTTGCGCAGGCCCTCCGGCAGCTTAATGCCGTTTACCTCACCAGAGGCTTGGTATTGCCTCCAGCCTCCACCGGTGATATACCCGCGCACCACGCATTCGATATCGATGCGTTCTGCTTTGCGGCATACCATGATTCGTCCATCCAGCAGGTCCTTGTCCTTAACGGCATCTCCCAATAGGTTGACATCCGTATGCACGACATGGTTGCTGATGAGCTGAGCGGTTTGTTCAAACCAGAAGGCGCTGAGCTTGTTCAGCACGGTTCCTTTGGCCGGTACGGGCGGCTCCAGCACATAGTCAAAAGCGGAAATTCGGTCGGTTACTACAATGAGTACATGCTCGCCCAGGTCGTATAATTCACGAACCTTGCCCTTATACAGCAGCGGTACGTTGACCAGATGAGTGGCGGTCGATAATGCCGGTAATGTCATGTGTTCCTCCCCTTGGACTAGAGATAGCTCTGCATATCATCACTACGAATGCGGATTATTTTTCCGATCCCTGTTGCCCCCAGATTTCTATTACATACAATTTAATGGCTGAAATCCGGGGGCAAAGGAGACCGCTCGCGCTTCTCCAAAACAATTCCGCCTTCTCCGTTGTAGAAAAAGATCTTCTCTAGATCTTATTTAAATATGGTCCAATCCGGTATTTAAACTATTCCAGTCCCAGCTTGGCAAAAATCGTATCCACATGCTTCAGGTGCCAGCTTGGATTGAACGCATCTTCGATCTCTTCGGCGCTCAGCACCTCGGTGATCTCCGGTGTGGATTCCACGATCTCGCGGAATTGGCGCTGCTCTTCCCATGCCTGCATAGCGCGCGGCTGTACGGTATCGTACGCTTGCTCGCGGCTGAAGCCCTTGTCGATCAGCTTGGTCATGACGCGACCCGAGAAAGGAACACCAAATGTGCGAGCCATGTTGCGCTTCATATTCTCCGGGAAGACTGTCAGGTTCTTGATGATGTTGCCGAAGCGGTTCAGCATGTAGTTCAACAGCATTGTCGCATCCGGCAGAATGATCCGCTCTACCGAGGAGTGGGAAATATCCCGCTCATGCCACAGCGACACATTCTCGTAAGCAGATACCATATGACCGCGAATGACGCGAGCAAGACCGGAGATGTTCTCCGAACCAATCGGATTACGTTTATGCGGCATTGCGGAGGAGCCCTTTTGCCCTTTGGCGAATGCTTCTTCTACTTCACGAACCTCACTCTTCTGAAGTGCGCGTACTTCGGTAGCGAACTTCTCGAGCGATGTAGCGATGAGCGCGAGCGTAGCCATGTATTCCGCATGACGGTCACGCTGCAGTGTCTGGGTTGAGATCGGCGCTGGCTTCGTACCGAGCTTGCGGCAGACGAATTCTTCCACTGAAGGATCGATATTGGCATATGTTCCAACAGCACCCGAGATTTTGCCGTACTGCACGCCGTCAGCCGCATGGCGGAAACGCTCCAGATTGCGGATCATTTCTTCATGCCAGAGCGCCATCTTAAGACCGAAAGTCGTCGGCTCTGCATGCACGCCATGCGTTCTGCCCATCATCGGGGTGTGCTTGTAGGTTAGTGCCTTCTCTTTCAGAACACCGATGAAGCGCAGGATGTCCTGCTCCAGGATTTCATTAGCTTGCTTGAGCAAATACCCCGTTGCGGTATCCACTACATCCGTAGATGTCAATCCGTAGTGGACCCATTTACGCTCTTCGCCAAGGCTTTCAGATACTGCACGGGTGAAGGCGATGACGTCATGGCGGGTTTCCTGCTCGATTTCATAGATCCGATCTATATTAAAGGTTGCGTTCTGGCGAAGCTTCACAGTGTCTTCCTTCGGAATGACGCCCAGATCTGCCCAGGCCTCGCAAGCACATAATTCTACTTCAAGCCATGCTCTGAACTTGTTTTCCTCGGTCCAAATTGCCCGCATTTCTGGTCTGCTATAACGTTCAATCATCGTTTAATCCTGCCTCCAAATATTCATTTTCTCTACCCATTCGAGAGCGGCATCGACATCCCCGCACAAGAGGTTGATATGTCCCATCTTGCGGTTAACCTTCGATTCACTCTTGCCGTATAGATGAAGTTTAGGCACAACCCCGAGAGACTCTGCAAGCTCGTCTTGCTCTCCAAAACGCCTTACTGCTTCCTCCACATGCTGTCCGAGCAGGTTTACCATAACGACCGGGCTCAGAAGCGTAGTGTCGCCAAGCGGAAGATCGCAGATCGCTCTCACATGCTGTTCGAATTGGGAAGTTGAGCAAGCCTCCATCGTATAGTGACCCGAGTTATGTGGACGAGGCGCAAGCTCGTTTACGAACAGCTCTCCGTCCTCGGTCACGAACATCTCCACAGCCAGCAGCCCAACGGCTTCCATGCTCTCAGCCACGCGTTCTGCGAGTTGACAGGCTTTGCGCATGACTTCGCTCGACACGCGCGCAGGTACAATCGACAAATGCAAAATATTGTTGACGTGCACATTCTCTGCCGGAGGAAAGCTCTTCACGATACCGCTAGGCGTTCGCGCAGCGATCACGGAGATCTCGCATGCGAACTTGATGAATTTCTCGAGCACCAGTTCAGTTCCGCTGGCGGCCAGCTCCCTGTATGCGGATTCCAGTTCGTTCTCGCTGCGGAGAACCACCTGCCCCTTACCATCATAACCTCCCGTGGCAGTCTTGAGTACGCAGGGAAGGCCAAGTTCAGAAGCGGCAGATTTCAAATCTTCCAAGCTAGTTATTTTACGATACGGCGCAACCGGCACGCCAGCTGCTTCGATCGCAGCTTTCTCGCGCAAGCGATGCTGCGTAGTATACAGCAGCTTGCTTCCTTGAGGAACATAAGACTGCTCCTCCAGAAGCCGGGCCACGCCCGCATCGACATTTTCAAATTCGTATGTGATGACATCCGCCTTAGCGGCGAGCTGCCGGGCAGCCTCCACATCGTCATAAGGGGCGGTAAGCTGTTCTGCTATTTGGCCAAGCGGAGATTTCGGCGTTGGATCAATGGTAACGAACGAATATCCCATTCGGACTCCGTCGAGCGCGATCATTCGCCCCAGCTGCCCGCCTCCAAGAACACCAATGACAGAACCGGGAAGAATCTTTCTACCCGCGGTTTGCTTCTGCTCTGCTCCGCTTTCCATCATAGGTTATCACTGCTTTCCAGCACTTCGTCACGGATCCGGTCCCGACGCGCCTGCACTCTTGCGCGAATCCCTGCGTCCGAGGTACCTAAAATCTGAGCCGCCAGCAATCCTGCATTCGTTGCTCCCGCTTTGCCAATAGCTACGGTCGCTACCGGAATCCCCCCCGGCATTTGCACGATCGATAGCAATGAATCCAGACCTTTCAACGCCTTCGATTTAACCGGTACGCCAATGACCGGCAAAACGGTCTTCGAAGCGACCATTCCGGGAAGATGAGCGGCTCCGCCGGCTCCAGCAATAATAACGCGAATTCCCCGGCCTTCCGCTTCCTCGGCATATTGGAACATCAGATCCGGCGTCCGGTGAGCAGAAACGACTTTTTTCTCATAAGCGATTTCAAGCTCGTCCAGCACTTGACATGCATGTGACATCGTCTCCCAGTCCGATTGGCTTCCCATAATGACTCCTACTTGTGCTGTCATCAGTTACCCCCGCTTTCTTCGAAATTCGATCATGCTATAGTGAACTACTGAAAAAAAAGTCCGATCCCGTAAACACAAAGTCTGTGCAGGTCTCGGACATGAATAGGATTACGAACGCTGCTGCCTATGTCAAGCAGAAGAGTCTTCTCGCATCCGCCGCCAAAGAGACAAACATGTAGCTAAAAGCCCCACTGCTGCCGCACCGTTTGTATTCCCTCGTAGTCCGAAAATTTACGGTTTCCGGGTAGAGACTTCCGGGCCATATCCCCGGCTTTATACGAGAAGTATTTAATTTCATTAATTACGCTTTATAAGTTTTTTAGAACCCCAACATCCTCAGTTTATCAACTTCTGACACTCCATGTCAACCTAAACACGAACAATATCTTTTATCGAAAAAATAATGTTCGTATCTGGCGAGTGAGCATTGCAGCAGCAAACACTTCTTTGGAGTTGCGGGCATTATAATAAAGCATCGGTAGCTGTCGGGCATGAAAAAGCCCTGAGCAGTACATAGGTAGATTAGTCGTCGCTACGCTGACGTATCGTGATTCCGATCGCTGTTAAACACAGGAAACTGGATGGAACTATGTAAGGAAGTTTCCCGTGTTTAAAGGCGAACGCTTCGCTTCTCCATCCACGATTCGTCTGCTCCGCTGGAGCGCGGACTTTTTTGCTGCTGTATAGAGGGTAAGGGAAAAGTATTATCGCAGAATAAAATAAGGCCGTATTCTGCTCTTTCATTAGTTACTACAAGGAAGATGGAGTTGAGTGTCGAAATCTTAAGATCCGCCACTAGAATTAAATACGACAAAACATTTAGTCCGAAATTTATATGAATCACAGAGAAAAATCTATTTCTAAGGAGGAACCAATGGCTATCTATCTCGTTAGACATGGTCAAGATGAAGAAGGATACCGCGGTGGGTGGAGTCAGCGGGGGCTTATAGATGAAGGAATCAGGCAAGCGGAGAAGCTGGGGCAGTACCTTAGTGAACACAAGCATGATTTTAATATCCACCGGATCGTATGCAGCGATCTACAGAGGGCTTCTCAGACTGCTGCCATCCTTGCCGATCAGCTCGGCCTGCCCTCTCATGCCTCTGAGGACTGGAGGGAGACCAACAACGGGCTGCTCGCCGGTATGCCCCACGCTTTAGCTGAAGAACAATTCCCCGGATTGTATTTTTCCAGCTTACGGATGGACGAAAGATACCCTGGCGGTGAGAGTCCCCAGGAGAATTTTGCGCGGATTAAGGAAACCTTCATGAGGTTATGCCAGAACCAGCTAGCAATAAACGATAACGAGAACGTATTGGTGGTCACTCACGGCGGAGTTATCAATATCATTTACCATATAATGAAGGATATCGTATGGAGTAATAAGAACCCGTTCTTCCCGGCGGCAAATACCAGCCTGCACAAGATCGAATACCGCGGCGGACGCTTAGAACTCACCCTAGAGAATGCGACACCTCACCTATAACTGAATGAAATCTGCCCCTGCTTTCAACTGTTCTACTGTTCACCATCCTTGAATGCATCTACATACTGCTTGGCTTCAAGCAAAGATAACCCCAATTCCTCCCTGACAGTTTTAACTGCCTTGATATCCTGCCCTTCGCGAAGCAGCCTTTTGACTTTTTCATGAACTGGCGGTTCGGGAATGCCTAGATGTTTGGCGATTTGGTTCAAAACAGCCTGCTGCTGCTTCATTCGTTTCTCGATGGCCGCCATACGGCTGGAGATCATAAGAACTGCTAGAACAACTACGATGATAAGAAGAATAATTTCCATAATGACTCCCCTCTCCCAATGAATTTGTTGTCATGCGCACTACGTCTTAGGATTTCATATAGGGGACGTCTATAGCGTCCCGCGGGATAATCCCGCCTTATTTTAATTCCTGAGAAAAATCCGTTGTAAGTTCTGTGAAAATTCTTTGCTTATTAAATGACTCTTCTCCTGATAGGTCATCTGGATCCGTTCCATCAAAATTGAATTTTCCAGCTTGCATATTAATTACGCTGTACTGACCAAACGTGTTATTACCTAAAAATATAACGTACTGGCTGCCTTTCTTCAACGCGGTATATCCATCACTTGCTATTCTTTCTTTGCCTCTATAAGTCTGTCTTAAACCGATAGGTTCTATCACTTTAAGATTAACAGCATCCTCTTTTGGCCCTTTCAATACCTTTTCTACATTAATTTCTGTAGAGGTTACAATATATTCGATAATGCCCCTGGAATGCTCTTTCAAAATCACTTCACGATCCTCAAAGTCTTTAATTGGACTCCCAACCACAACCAAATCAGCACCGGCGAATAATGCTTGTGCAGTTGAAAACCCTTTGTAGGTAGCGGGTAAGGATATGTCACGAACGGAATTATAAATGGCAAAGTAATAGTAAGCTGCTGCAGCGAGGATTAAAGTCAACACAAGAGAAATAATCGTACTTTTCTTTTTTAATAACATGTTAACCATCCTCCTATACCTTGACCTTCCCATTTGTACATGAATTCGCCTTTTAGCATAATCAGCAGCGGTGTCGTGTTGAATGATATGTATAAAAATAAGGGACGCCTTAGCGTCCCTAGCTGTATTATTTGACCACCAGTACCGGAACTGTTGCATGCTGCACCACATTATGGCTGACACTGCCCAGTACAAATTCGCGAATGCCCCCAAGACCACGGCTGCCGATGATAATGAGGTCATTGCCGTTCTGCTCCACATATTCCAGAATGACTTCGGCCGGAGGGCCCTGGATCATCTCCACTTGACCATTGACGCCGGAGTTTTGGATCTTTTCACGGACTTCCTCTGTCGTCTGTACGGCAAGATCGTAGACATCTTTATTAAGTGAAGCTGGAATCGGTGCAAGCCCTTCTCCAACAAAAAAACGCGGAAAATCATAAGCATGAATGACATCCAGCGTCGCTCCCGGCGTTACTTTGGCAAGCTCAACCGCACGTCCGAGCGCTTTATTCGCTGCTTTGGAGCCGTCGTAAGCTAGAAGAATTTTAGTAAAAAGCATACAGGCCACCTCTTTCTATTGTTAAAAGACCTACTACATATAATTAAACAATATGATACCAGTATGAATCGAGCTTCCTAACTAGCTTCAGCGTGCCTATGTATCCAGAATAATCAGCATTAGCCCCAGAAATACGTATACAATGCAACATTGACGATGAGCAGCAGCGGAACACCGACTTTAAAAGTCAAATGCCTCGTCTTATGACGCTTGCGGTACATGGCAATCCATATCCCCAAGGCTCCGCCTATGGCTGCAAGCAGAAAAAGGGTTTTCTCCGGCACGCGGTCCCTTCCCATACGAGCACGACGTTTATCGTCTGACATGACCAGATAGGCAACTGCATTGATAAAAACAATCCAAACGATCAGTGCAGGTTTCAAGTGGGTTCATGCACCTCCATTCCAACTGATCGATTCTTCCAACCAGCCATCAGCTATACGCTCTATCCTTATTATAAAACTGCAGGCTGATGAAAACAATGATCTGGCCTTGCATCCGACCAGCCCATCTTTGGAGTGGTGCCATTATCAGGACACCGACCGATCGCGAGCAACGAAACGGACCGTGTCCTTTGGATAATGTCAACCAGACTATCTTCAACAACTTACGAAAACTTATGATTCATTCTTTGGTATTTCGTTCAGACTTGGAACATAGTCTGCAGCTTTCTTCGGCTTGAGGGTTTTGCTCTCCTCAAGAATGCTGGATTTGTTCTGCTGATTTTCGCTTTTTCTCGCTTTATGATGCGGCATGCAAATCACCCCCTGTCCGTAGAATGAACTATTCTACCCCAGGTTATGCTCCAGCCGGCAATATACCGCTGTTCACGTAGCCGAGATCCGTTGAGTTAGGTTATTCCTTCCCCTTCTGTTCCAGGGCGGCCTTCAACAGATCGCCCAGATTGGAACCGATAAACTCCGGCTTGCTGTATTGCTGCACAAGCTTCCGCTCCTCGCGTTTGTTCACATGCTTGGCGTCTTTCTTCAACGTTTCTGTAATCCCGCAGCCAAGGCATTGTACGAAGAGACCTGCTTTGCCTTCCTTCATCTCCATTTTCTTATGGCACTGCGGACAGCGTCGGTTGGACAGACGTTTCTCTCCAGAACGCTTATAGCCGCAATCGTCACTCGGGCAGACTAGCAGCTTGCCGCGCTTGGTCTTCTTCTCCAGCAGTCTTGTCCCGCAATCCGGACAGTGGCTGTTCGAGACATTATGCGGTTTATACTCCGCTTCGCTTCCCTTCACATCCGTGACCAGCTTCTTGGTCATGTCCCGTATTCCGCGCAAGAATGGTTCCGGCTTGCCTTGCCCCTTCGCAATCCGTTCGAGCTCGGCCTCCCAGCGCGCCGTGAGCTCCGGTGTTCTCAGCTCTGGAGCGACAAGCTCAATCAGCTGCTTGCCTTTGCCTGTCGGATGGAGGGATTGCCCCTGCCGTTCAATCGTGTCCGAGCTAACCAGCTTCTCGATGATATCAGCCCGGGTCGCGGGAGTTCCAAGTCCGTGCTTCTCCATCTGGGAGAGCAGCGCCGCTTCGTTATAACGCTTTGGCGGCTGGGTACGTCCCGGTTTCAGCACACAGCGGACCACCTTCACCGACTCTCCTTCTCTCAGCTCCGGCAGGAGCTTGCCTGAAGACTGACCCGGAGCATCATCCTGCTCGTCGTCAGCGTCATCATCATAATCGCCGCCGTATACCTCACGCCAGCCGCTATCCTTGATCGTAGTCCCTTTCGCGTAAAGTTGCTCCCCCTCAATCTGAACTGTAACCGATACGTTATCGTAACGGGCAGGAGGATAGAACAAGCTGATGAACCGGCGTACGATAAGATCGTACAGCTTGCGTTCATCGACAGATAACTGATTCAACAGCACGGTTTGTTCGGTTGGAATGATGGCATGATGATCCGTAACCTTACTGTCATCCACGACCCGTTTGCCTGGCGATAAGTTCTTACGCAGCAACGGACGAGCAATGGACGCATAAGGCCCGATGGCAATGCTCGACAGCCTTTCCTTCAACGTTCCGACCATATCGGATGTCAGGTAACGGCTGTCCGTACGCGGATAGGTGACCAGCTTATGCTGCTCATACAGGCGCTGCAGCACATTCGAGGTCTGCTTGGCCGAGAACCCGAATCGGCGGTTGGCATCCCGCTGCAGTTCGGTCAAATCGTATGCCAGCGGATGCGGTTCGGTTTTTTCGCTCTTTTTCACGCTGACGATTTTTCCGGTGCTGCCCTCCAGCTTCTGCTTCAGCTTGGCCGCCTTATCCTTCTCGAATAGACGACCGTCTCCGCCGGCCGGACGCCACGATACCTCAAAGCTCCCCAGATCCGCCTGCAGCGTCTCATATTCCTGGGAGCGGAAATTCACAATCTCCTTCTCCCGGTCCATGATCATTCCGAGCGTTGGCGTCTGAACCCGGCCTGCCGACAGCTGTGCATTAAATTTGGTCGTCAGCGCACGCGTCACATTCAGCCCAACCATCCAATCCGCTTCCGCCCGGCAGCGTGCGGACTCATACAGCCTGTCGAACTGCTGCCCCGGCTTGAGTGATGCAAAACCTTCCTTGATCGCCTTATCCGTCTGGGAAGAAATCCACAGCCGTTTGAACGGCTTGTTCCACTTCGCCATTTTGAGGATCCAGCGCGCAAGCAGTTCTCCTTCACGGGCAGCATCAGTGGCAATAATCATCTCGCCGACATCCGGGCGCTTCATCAGATGCTGGACCGTCTTGAACTGGTGACTTGTTTCCTTCAGCACCTTAAGCCTTGTGTTATCCGGCAGGATGGGCAAATCCTCCAGAACCCAGGTCTGGTACTTCTTATCATAGTCCTCGGGTTCGGCAAGTCCTACCAAATGTCCAAGCGCCCAGGTCACAATATATTTTGGTCCTTCAAAATAATTCTTCTGCTTCTCGCGGCTGCCCATTACTCTCGCAATTTCCTTCGCAACGGACGGCTTCTCAGCCAATACTATTACTTTCATAGCCCTCCCCTTCCTCTATTCCCCTATTATAACCTCCCCTCGATTGTTTCCACAAAGATAAGTCAGATCGTTTTCTTAGCCAGCCATGTGAACGTATGATTGACGCATACCGGACAGCCCTGCTTCTTCAAATCCTCGATCGTGGAAAAATCACCCTGCACGCCCACCTGCAGCTCACCCTGACATTGGATGCATCTGTAAGTTCGAACGGTTCGCCTAACCTCGCCTGTGTAGAGCTCATCCTCGAAAGAATCTGTAACACGCGGCGCCGTAAATTCCGTCGTTGTTAACACGATCATCTGACCGCTATTACCGATCATCTGCGCTCCAATATATTGATTGAAATGAAGCAGGACCTGCTTTACCGATAAACCCATACGGACGAATTCACGCTGCATGGACCATGTAAAATCGGGAGATTTGTGGGCGAAGGAGAGAAAGATGGGGCATCCCTTCTGGCGTTTCAGCGCGCTAATGCCTCTGGATAAGAACAGAGTCAGCCCTTGTAGCGTGTATGGCGGATCCGTGAAGAAGCAATCATATTGCCTGTTCAAGCCCTCAGGCAAAGGCTGCCTGAGATCGATATGCCTGCATGTAACCGATAAGCCTTCTTTTGCAGCCGCGCCCTGGATAAATCGCAGGAATCGCTCATCGATATCCATAACCGTAATGGCGGCTCTTTGGTCCTTCGCGTGCGGGAACAGCCGTTTAAGCAGCAGACCAAGCGAGATGCTCACCAGGTCGTCATCGCCAACACACAGAATGTTCTTCCCGATCAGACAGTGCTCCCTCAGACACAGAATCGCCCTCCGCAAACTCGTCTCTACCGTGCATTGGGATTGGTCAATCTGTACATCGACTTGCGGACGCATCTCCAGAATCTCCGTGAGCCTCGCTAGTACATCAGAAAGCTCCTCCTGCCAATCGACTTCGCCGGCCAGAAGCTTCTGATACAGATCTATGTCGATGCCTCCATACCCCAGCTCGTATTCAATATAGGACTTCCCGGAATCGGTGCAGCGGACCCCCCGGTCTTGAATGAGAGCCCCTGCCTTGATGAGCTCCTTCTTGATCGCCGAAGCAACCGGAACCGGCAGATACGTATGACGTGCCAACTCTTTGGTTGATATACCGGGCCGCATATAACTCGCTACCAGCAGCTGTTCGATCACCTGGACGCCTTCCTGCAGACGAACCTTGGTTTTCACTTCTTCTATATAATGGATCATGTGAAATCACGCTCTTTTCCTGAATATGAGTTTGTTATTACCCCTGGAAAAGAACACACGTGACCCCCATACGTGCTGCAGTAATGAAAAAAAAGGGACAGAAGCCCATGAACCATCGTCCATCTTCTGTCCCCCAAGCGGGAAGCCGTGCCCAGAGCACGGCTGTACAGTCAATATATAAGGGATGGCTGTTGTGTTCTTAACCAGGTGGACTCAGAACCATCGCGCATGACAAATAAAACTCACATGAAGTGGGTTTTTGCCGCAAAAAGCACAAGCCAGAGTCCTATAAAATTTGGTTAGTTAAGAACACGCACCGACATCAAGACAACTCCCTATTTTCTATATGAATCCCGCCGATTAAAACCTGTTGGCCATAAAAATAATATCTTTCTTTACTTCAAAACCGTGTTTTCGATAGAAATCTTCCGCCGGAAGATCCTTTTCCGTAAGCAGCACCATGCAATGAATGTTAATCGATTTCAAATACCCCTTTATGCCATGCATTAATGCCGAACCTAGTCCGCCGCCCTGTAGATCGGTATCGATATAATACTCCTGGATACAGTATTCCTTACCGCTATACCAGCTCTTCGTATGACCAAAAGAGGCTCCCAGGATCTTGCCCTCCTGTTCGATAACAAATCCCATAAACACCGGATTATCCATGAATTCCGCGAGGTATTGCTGTACATGCAGCACGGAGTCCCACTGGTCGAACCAGGGTTCGCCGCTAAAGACCTTGAGCATCAGCTCCGAGCATGGTTCAAGGTCGGATTTGTCCATCAATCTAACATTCTGATTCGTCCCCATTAAGCCGCTGCACCCCATGATCTTTGAATAATTTTGAAGTCTTCCACAAGCCTTCCCGATCCCCATGCTTGGCACGCCAAACATCATGCTCTATATTGGATTTCTTATTTTTGTTCACTTGTGAGACCTCCTTTGCAACACTTCCTAGGCCTTACATAAGTTTAGATGCTTGAGAACGTGCCCAGGTTCACGCAAGTTAAATTATTTATAAAAAACTTGGTTAGATCACCTTCATTTTCGCACAATTCCGTTATTCATTTCCATATTGAATATTCATCATATAAAAAACACCGCAAGGTCATCCCCCTCACGGTGTCTCGTTTAGCCTATAAATCATTCATGTCATGAAACTTATCATTGTGTTCCTATTCTGTTCACTACATATCCCTATCCACATATCGTCTATGCTCGGGAACAGCCAAACGGTCAAATTCCAGGGCCAGCCGCTCCAAGGAAGCCGTTAGCTCCTCACCCCGCATGGATACCCCGTGTCCCGTGACCAGAATCCCGGGATTCAGGCTTGCCAGGCGGCGAACCGATTCACGAGCACGATCCCAATCCGGCGTAAAATACATCGGCGGGCCGTGCAGCTCCTTCTCCTGCCCGATGACAGCAAGCGCCGACTCTTGCTTCACCGTAATGACCGCGTCTCCCGCTACGAGGACTCGATCCCGTGCACGGAACAGGGAGATATGGCCGGGGCTATGGCCCGGTGTCGGCAGCCATTTGAATTCAGGAAGACCCGGCACGCTGCCGTCTTCCGGCAGTGGTTGTATCCTGGAGCCCAGATCGATGGCTTTGTTCGGATAGATCGGGGCAACACGGGCCATCAATCCGCCGCCTACGCTTGGATCTCCGGGAGGATAATCTTCCTTTCCCGTAAGAAACGCCAGTTCGCTCTGATGAGCGTAGACAGGTACGCTCCAGCGATCCGCCAATGCCTTCACATTCCCGACATGGTCAAAATGGCCGTGCGTAAGCACGATGCAAACCGGCGGCTTTCCGAATCTTTTCTCCGCTTCTTCTACAATGGAGCCTTCAAAATTTCCGAGTCCCGTATCAATCAGTACCCAATCTCCCGTTCCAGGCGTACCGATCATCTGGACGTTCACCATTACAGTACGCAAAGATAGAATATCCGGCGTAATCTCTTCAGTCTCTACGGCACCCGTCTTTAACATGCTGTGATCATTCATTATGGAATCGCCCCCACTTCTCGTTGTAAGTGCTTCTTGTAATAACATACCCGTTTTGGCACTTTTCAACGAAGAAATGGCGATTTTCACTGAATGATTTTGTTGAGACGATCCAAATAACGCCAGCGAGTAATAAAGAAATAAATGATCTGTATGCTCAGGAAGAAGATGAAGATCTTCAAACTGTGTTCAACGATCGAGAAGTCTACCAGCTGCTGCAGGGCTACGAAGGCAACGCCGCTATGAATGAGTGCGATCAGCATCGGCAGGAAAAACATAATGACAAGCTGCTTGGTAATGATGGTGCCAAGCTCTTTTTTACTGAGGCCAACCTTAGCAATCATGCGATACTGCTGTTCGTCCCGAGCAAGATCCGAATAAAGCCGGAAATAAACAAAGCTTGCCGCGAAGGTGAAGAACACGATGCCGACCAGGCCGCTAACCATAAGCAGAATGCCGTTCTGCTGCTGGGAGCTTTTCCAATCCAAATACAATGTTTTTAAGTAACTGTAGTCTTCCTTCTCACTGAGACGATCACGAATCGCTCTAGACACATCCCCTGTATTCTTCCAATCCTGTACGTAAAACGTATGGTATGCCACGAAACCGTACTCCTGATCTTGTTGTGCCTGGAACACATCCTCGTACAAACGGTCAGATACGACCAGTATCTCGCCGTAGGCTCCAGGTACAGCAATGAATGTTTCGGCTTTAAGTACTTTTACGGTTTCCGATTTCTTGCCGTTTAATACCTCGAACTGATCATTCAAGGGACCGTCGATTCGGTAGCTGTTCTTCTCCGAGACCGTTCCCGGAGTCAAGATCCCTTCAAGGTCATCCAATGTTTCTGCCGGGTAACCCAGCGACTGAATGAGGCTGTTATATTCGCTAAGCTTAATCAGCATCACCCCGTTATCCGAGAAAATCGGGGTCACCTCCGCCTCCTTGTAATTGAATCCGCCCTTCTTGAGCTCCTCCCTGATGATATCAAGATGCCGATTCCTTGTATCAGCGTTCTGATCATACATGGAGTATGCGTAGGCATAAGGGTTCTCCATGGCCGACAAGCCCGGATCTCCAATGGCGAGCGTAGTCCCGATCCCTGTAAAGGCAGATGCCGAAATGACCGAAACGAGGAAGAACATTACCGCATTGTCCTTGATTCTGTACAGCAGCTCCGAGATCGTCAGCAGATTGGTTTTTCGGAAGAAGAATCGCTCTTTCTTCTGCAGGTACCGCATGAAGAACACACTGAACTGGGTGAAGAGAAAATACGTGCCGATGACAACAAGAACAACTCCTCCAAGCAGTAGAATAAAATTAAAGATTTGGAGAATCGCAAAAGCCATAACCATGCCGTACCCGGCACCAATCAACAGGACAGCCAGCACGGCCAGCCAAGGCGAGGCTTTAGGCTGGGGCTTGGGACTTTCCTCCGCTTTCACGAGCGCAAGCAGCGTACCCTTCCGCAGCATGAGCGAGGAGCACAGTGCAATCAGCAGGAACAGGACGGCATAGGCCGCTGCTGTGATGATCAGCGCTTTGAGCGGAAAATAAAACGGAAGTCCGTTATCCACGGCCAGCAGCTTGGCACTGATTAACAGAATCAGTTTCGAGAACAGCACACCCGTCCCGATACCGGCTATGATCGCCGCAACGCCAATCAATATATTTTCGATGAACAGCATCCGGTTCAATTGTTTGCGGGACATTCCGAGAATCAGCAGTATGCCGAATTCCTTCTTCCGGACTTTGATAAAGGCCCCCACGGAATAGAGCAGGAAGAAGAACGAAAAGACAAACACAATGTACTGGGATACCGTCATGCCCATCGTACCCAGCATGGACATGGTATCACTGGAGGAGACCAGGCCATCCTTCAGCTGCGGGTGAAACGAAAGCAACCCATAGGTGAAGAAAATCATGACCGAGAAGGCACTGCTTAGGAAATGGGCGATATACGTGCGCTTGCTGCGCAGGACATTGTTAATGGCGAACTGGCGAAAATTCATGTCCCGAACCTCCCAGCAGCGATAACACATTGATGATTTTTTGATAAAAGGCCGACTGGCTCTCACCGTACGTGATTTCGTTGTACAACTGACCGTCCTTAATAAACACCACCCGATTGCAGTAGCTTGCGGCAACCGGATCATGCGTAACCAATAGCATCGTCACTTTGTCTTCCTTGTTTCTTCGGTCCATGATCTCCATAACGTCGCGCGCCGATTTGGAGTCCAGGTTGCCCGTCGGTTCATCGGCCAGAACCAGCTTCGGTACATGGATCATGGCCCGTGCTACGGCCGTCCGCTGCGCCTGTCCCCCCGATATTTCGTAAGTCCGCTTATCCAGAATCGATGTAATGCCCAGCTTCTCGGCCAATATGCCCACCCGGCGGTTCATCTCATCCAGATCTACCCCGTCCAGTGCCAACGGCAGCAGGATGTTCTCCTTCACAGTCAGTGTATTCAACAGGTTGAAGGACTGAAAGACAAATCCGAGCTCACGGCGGCGGAACATCGCGAGTTTATCCTGGGATAAACGGAACGGATCTTCCCCGCCAATGTGGATCTCCCCGGACGTTGGACGGTCGATGGTGGAGATCATGTTGAGCAGTGTCGTTTTCCCGCTGCCGGAAGGTCCCATAATGCCAACGAATTCCCCTTCGTTAATACTCAAATTGATATTGGAAAGCGCCTCGTGGGACACCGCGGCCTTGTAGACTTTGCCCAGATTGCGCACGTTTAGTATTTCCATCTTGTAAACCTCACCTTCGTTATTTCATATCTTGTAAGGTTAGTGTATAGCATCCCCGGAGCTTCTCCTATCGATCACTCTTTCACCAATCTTACATCGGTGTAAGATTCATATTTTACTAAAGGCGTGCGATCGAATTAGTCACATATGTTCTTCTCTAGGCCGCTCCGAGTACGTAACGTTCCTACGATCGCTGTTGCCCCCAAATTTCTGAACGATACACTATGGTGAAAATTCGGGTGCAAAGGCGACCGCTTCGCTTCTTCGAAATCGTTTCGTCCTCTTTCGCTGGTGTGTGCCGATACCTACTCATGATTTAAAACAAAAGAAAGAACCTTATCTCAAGGCTTCATGATGTATTCGACAACCATCATTTACCCGAGATAAGGTGCTATCATAAAGTATTTAGGTGATTCAATCCAAAGTTTAACAAGAAATCAAACTTAATCTTGCCAGCACATACTTTACCTACATAACTCCATTTTCGTGAATGTCCCCTGCAACTCCCATAATTGAACACTGACCACCCAAAAGCGTCTACACAAAGCAGGCCTCACCCCGAGAAAATCAACCTCACGGTCGTTCCTCTCCCCGGCTCGGATTCCAGCTCGATTCGGTGGTTCATTTTATGGACGACCTCCTTAACGAGGTACAGGCCCATGCCGGTGGATTCCTTCAGCTTGCGCCCGTTTTCCCCGGTATAAAACGGGTCGAACACCCGCTTCATGTCGGATTTGGGTATGCCCATCCCCCTGTCCGTGATCTCCAGCACAACATGGCGGTGATCCTCGCTCCGGTGGGCTTGGATCGTCACTTTCAGCCCGGTACCGGCGGAATATTTGATGGCGTTGGACAGCAGCTGCAGTATGATGAACCGAAGCCACTTGGCATCCGTTTGGACGGTGAGGTCCGAGTCTATTCGAACTTCCGGATACACATGACTGTGAATAAAGTAGCGCTTGTTCTCGTGGACCACATCGACTGCAATCTGATGAAGCTTCACGGGCTCCACGCTGAAATCCTGTTCAAAGGTTTCGAGCCTGGACATGTAGAGCACCATCTCAAGCCCGCGCCGAATCCGATCGGACTCTTCGGATATACTCTTGAAGGAGTGGTTATCATCCTCTTGTGTGATCATCTCAATGACGGAAAGCGGCGTTTTCATCTGATGAACCCATTGATTCATGAAGATCATATGCTCTTTCCGCCGGCGCTCCCATTCTTCCATGACCGTCCGGTATTGACGGTATTGCTCTTCCATCAGCTCGCTAAGGGCCGTAGGCAGCGGGGCCGATTCATTATGCTTGATCGACTCCTCTAGCGACCTGATGGGCTGCGACAGCCGCTCATAGAAATCCCGGTGCGTGAAATACCGGAATGCCAAGTACCCGCCCAGAATGGTCAGACCGAGGAAAACGGCATAAGCCGCTGTAACCGGATGATCATAACCGTCATACCAGAATACAAGCAGCACCACGAACAACTCGGCGACCGTAAATAGAATCAGGGGGAGTTGCTCACGCCAAAACAGCTTTTTCATAGCCTTCCCTTACCTTTTCCAAACCGTGTGCAGCCGATACCCGGAGCCACGGATCGTTTCCAGCGCATTCTCAATCCCTAACTCCGCAAGCCGTTTTCGTACCCGGTTAATATTCACGCTCAGCGTATTATCGTCAACGAACGTATCATCCCACAGCTTCTCCAGAATCGTCTCGCGTGTGACCAGCCGGGGGCTACGGCTCAGCAGCGTCTCCAGGAGGATTGTTTCTTTTTTCGTGAGTAAGGATGTCCGATCCTCGAGAATCAGCTCCATCCGTTCGGGATACAGGACCAGCCCGTCCTTCTCAACCGTACGCTCGGCGGATGCTGCTGCATAATCGCCATATACGCGACGCAGCTGGCTATGGATTTTGGCGATGACGATATCGTAAGCAAACGGCTTGGTGATATAATCATCCGCTCCGTTCTCCAGTGCCCTTAACTGATCGGGCGTCCCGTTCCGAGCGGATATGAAAATAATCGGACAGGTGGATACCGACCTGATCTGTCGGCACCAATAATATCCGTCAAAGCTTGGCAGATTCACGTCGAGCAGAACGATATGCGGCTTTATCTCGTGGAATTGCTCCAGCACATGATCGAAATCCTCGATGATGATCCCATCATTTCCGTACCGTTCGATATGCGACTGCAGCAGCCCCCCCAGCTTGGGGTCATCCTCAACGATCATGATTTTGTACATCCGTTCTCCCTCCATGAAGCGTCAGGCGCTCTTTCCCTTCCGAAAAGAATTCGCCTGATGGTTTATGTTTCCCTAACGATAGCCGCTTCAAAAAAGTTGGTCCCGTCCGGCGATATGCCCTGCACGTACACCCGATTGTTCTCTCCGACCGAACGATTGATCAGCATCATGTCCTTCCATCTGGCTTCATGATGGTATGTAATTTTGAAACCCGTCACTTTGCCTTCCTGCAGCTCCTGCTCATCCAGCACATCAAAGCACAAGTCTGCATATCTTGCATTATTCAAATGACCATTGGTATCAATTCCACTATACCGCACGATGTAAGGGTATGCCTCATATAGTTGTATTCCTTCCGGCAATACAGCTTTGCTTGGCAGCTCTCCAACCGTTTCCTGACCGATCGGCACCTCGTAAGGAAACATGGACGGACGCAGAATTTTCCGTTTATGAATATCCACCAGCGCCCATACCGAGCGAGCCTCTCCAAGTATGTCACCGCTGCTGTCCTTGATCCGATAATCCCGATGCCATAACGCCCCTTTGGAGCCGCGGCTCCAGGTATCCACATATAAGGTTTCCATATCCCTCGGGATTCGCCGCATATCGAGCTCCAGCGTGATCAGCATCCAGCCCATTCCCCGCTCAATCATTTCCTCACGACTGATCCCAAGCGCTTCAATATGCCTGTCAGCGGCTCTTTGCAAAATACTAAGCAGTGAGGACCAGCGGCACTCCCCTTTAAAATCTGCATCAACGGATTGAATCGTGTATTCTTCTGTCCATTTCTCAACCATGAGTCACATGTCAGCTCCTTTACCATGTACAACCTTGAGTACCTCAAGCATAATCAAAAGCCCCGGATTTATCAAAGAACGGCATAGTTTCTCATCGACCTGGAAGAATTTTTTTTATTCGAGTTTATGTTCAATTCGGTTTAAAAGTCACGTCTTTGGTTAATAGTAAGGCACAAACAACTATAACTTATACGAGGTGATAAGCATGAGTTTTCTTTGGTCATTAATCGTTGGTGGTATCATTGGTTGGATCGCAGGTTTGATTATGGGCAGAGACATCCCGGGCGGTATCATCGGTAACATCATTGCTGGTTTTGTCGGTGCTTGGCTCGGTGGCCTCCTGCTTGGAGAATGGGGACCTGAAATGGGTGGATTCTACCTTCTGCCTGCACTGATCGGTGCCGTTGTCCTAGTCTTTGTAGTCAGCCTGATCATGGGCTCGATGAGACGCGGCCGTTCATAACGGCTAGAGTGGATTGTGCCTGAGTGTGCTTAACCGGGGAACTGTAGACCCAAAGTCACGGTCAGCGGTTTTAGCCCATTCCTGGATAAGATCCACAATAAACAGGGTGATCTATTGCCTTCAACGGCAGCAGGTCACCCTGTTTTTTTGTGGTTTTCATTCTATTCTAAGATACAGGAAGTCCTTTCTTCTTCGCATAATTGCCCCAGTGCGGCTTACGACCATCGATGTCGATGAATCCGTATTCATCGGATAAATCCCAGCTAGTCAAGGCCTTGCCGTTCTTGCTGGCGACATTGGGATCGGCGGCGAGTGCTGCAACGCCCTGTGCCAGAAAATACGGGGTCTCCGACTCGATGAAATGCGGCTCTTGCGCAGCAGCATCCCGCCAATTGTCTTCCGTTACTCCAAAGTAATCCAGCATTTGTTCGGAACGCAGAAACCCCGGTGTCACGCACAGCGCGGTTACCTGGTAGGGACGCAGCTCCTCCGCCATGGCTTCAGCCAGATGGATTGCCGAGATTTTAGCTAAGCTGTAGTACAAGTTCCCCCGATAGCGATATGTAGATCCATCGGTGACTTCAATAACCAATCCGCCACCGTTCTCCACCATCAGCGGAACACCATAATAACTTGTGATCATATGCGTCGTCACCGCCCGCTCCTGCATTAACAGGCCATCAGATAGAAACTGCTCCCAGAACGGGATGTTCCAATGCGTGAGGTTCTCGCCTCCCCATATATCATTGACGAGGATATCGAGCTGTCCTTCCTGCTCTCTGCGAATTCGTTCAAACAATGCCTTAACTTGCTCCTCTACGGTATGATCACAATGGACGGCGATGCCAACGCCTCCTCGTGCTGTCACCATATCCGCTGTGTCATCGATGGTTTCGAGCCGCTTGATATCCGATGCCTGTCCCCGTATGCTTCGTCCCGTGCAATATACCGTGGCCCCTGCAGCACCCAGCATTACTGCAATCGCGCGTCCAGCTCCTCGGGTAGCTCCGGCAACAACGGCTACTTTACCTTGTAATGGCTTAAGCTCATTTTTATTCATAGCGTAACCTCCACCTGTATACTGAATATTCTCAACATCCTTATCATACCCGTCATATATGACATCCTTTGTCTTATATCCGTGCTACAATAAAATTAATTTCTACAAATATTAAAGAGGTGACCTAACTTGAGGGCCGATCGTCTATTATCCATTATGCTGATGCTCCAGAACGGAGGTAAGAAGAGCACCCGTTATTTGGCGGAGCAGCTCGAGGTTTCGGAACGAACGATTATACGCGATATGGAAAGCCTCAGCTCAGCTGGTATTCCCGTCTATGCGGAAAGAGGCTCTCTCGGCGGTTGGGTGCTTGAAGAAAATTATCGAACGAACCTGACCGGAATGACACATGACGAGCTGATCTCCCTGCTTGTGACTAGTCACAGCCCGCTGATCGGAGATTTGGGCATCCGTAAGCATTTTGACGCGGCTTATCAGAAATTATTGGCTTCTTCTCCCCGCTCCATTAGGCAGGACGCTGAAATGATACGGGAGAAAATCCATATTGATGGTGCCGGCTGGCACTCCTACCGTGAAACGCATCCGTACCTTACCGTGCTTCAGGAGGCGCTGTGGCTGGATCGTATCACCCGAATTCAATACATGAAAGGAGAGGAGCTAGTCGAAAGAATCATTCATCCGCTCGGATTGGTTGCCAAACGCAGCACCTGGTATGTCGTGGCCGAATCCCAAGGCGAACTCCGGACCTACCGTGTATCCAGAATCGTTGATGCCGTCATGACCGAGGAAGCCTTCGAGCGCCCGGCTGATTTTAATCTAGCCGATTATTGGGAGGAATCGCTGGCACGGTTCATGCAAAATCTTCCGCAGTATCCGGCGCAGGTTCGAATGACCGTCAATCTAACCGAGCGCTTACAGCGGGAGCGATACGTCAAAATACTCCGCTGCGACATAGATAACCCACAGAGCGGATGGATATCGGCAGATTTGGAATTCAATACACTGGAGTCGGCTACGGCTATTCTGCTTAGCATCGGGGCGGAAATCAAGGTCATTGCTCCACAGGAGCTGCGGGAGCATGTCAGTACAGCGGCAAAGGCTATTACACGGCTGTACGAATAGATTAGAAAAAGGCCTATCAACGTATGCTTTCTGAGATGACAGACCGCAGCTATAAGAAGTTTTTCTTGCGATATCAGGAAGTCACAAGCTTCGAAGCTTAGTCGTAAAACCTTAATGTTAAGATATTTAAATAACAGGTTCGTTTCTTCCATAAACTCACAGTTTCGAGAGGCTCGGATAACCCCAATCATACAGGATAAAATAGCCCTCATATGTTGGTCTTTGACGATAATGTAAGGTAAGGACATAGCAAGTACATTTAAATGAAAGAAACGTTAAGGGCGATTTGAAGCTTGTCGACTCTAAGCACTAGACAGCACTCATAAGTACAGTAAGGCTTAGCATAAAAAGGTTGCATTCACCTTTGATATAAATAGACAAAGCAAATACGACACCTCTAACAATACCAATCTAGTTGTCAATATAAGGCTTATAAATTTTTTCATAACGCCAAAAAAGCCGCATACAAGGGTAGCTCATCTGAGCACCGTTTGTTAGCGGCTTGAATTGATTACAAGACTTATACTGTCTACTCTGTAAAATAATATACATCTTCCCTAACCAGGCCTTTATTCGGTTTCCACCAAGCACTTTCAATACTCACGACAATCAATAAGGTATCATTGTCAATCTTCTGAATACCCTGAAACATGTTGGAAGATTTGTAGCGATCGTCAATATCTTCTCTATTGGTATATACCTGAACAATTTTCTCAAAGATACGTTTTGCATTCTTCTTAGGTATGACCTGTGAATGTTCGTAAGAATCGCACAAAGTTAGATGTCTATACTTCATTGCTTTCATATCAAGCCTCCTTAACTTTGACTTCATCTCGAACCTATTTATAAATCGATCTTAACACCCTTTTGTTGTAGCCATTCGCTTATGAAGGAGAAGCCATCTAATGATAACTGAACACTCTCTCTTTTATCGTCCTCCGAGATCATATCAATCCGAATAGACTGTTCGTATTCATTATATCCGAGAAAATAATTAACTTCCTTATTGTCAACTTCTTCTGACCATTTACACATAATACTACTAGCAAAATTCCTCATTTTTTTCCTCTTTAGTTCAAGATTTGGTTCAGGGTCCTCAGCTTGGACCACACTATGGTTTACATTGTCCTGCTCTGCTTCCTGGGTTGCTGCCAATTGAGGTTGCCCTGATTCTTTAGAGTTTGAGCTAATAAAGTCCTCAAGCAAATCATTGTGAAAAGAAGATTGGGATACCTCTTCTATTTTCTCATTTGCTGGGTCCATCTCGTCACATTTTTCTACAACATCAATGATCTCTTCTGTCTCCGTTTCACCTGCTGGTTCAACCTCTTCTTCTAGTTCTTCTGCGACTTTGTTACCAACTTCCATGGCAACTGTCTTTTCCATTTCCGCTAATATCTCTTCGATCTCTAACAGCACTTGTCTTTGATCTTTTACTTCTTCGTGACTCTGCGCTTCTATCTCTACAATGTCTTCAAAAGTCATCTCATTAGGTAACTCAAAATGATCCTTGGCTTCTCCAAAGTCCCTGATAAGCGATCCAAATTCCTCCTCCTCACTGGTTTGATCAGATTGCTCTTGTTCTAATTCCACCTTTTCGATGTCACCAACCTCTTGCTCGATCATGGGATCAGCATCAATATCTTCCTCAACTGCAATTTCATCTGCATCTACAAACGCTTCCTCAATTACAGGTTCTTCTGCCACCACAAGTGCTTTCTCAACTACAGGCCCTGCTTCATCTACAGGTTCCGCGCCAATCACAGATTGTTCTACTACAGATGCTTCTACAATTAGGGGCTCTTCTATAGTAATTACTTCTTCTTTATTCTGTTCTTTAACATACTGTTCTTGTTGTTCTTGTTGTTCTTGTTGTTCTTGTTGTTCTTGTTGTTCTTGTTGTTCTTGTTGTTCTTGTTGTTCTTGTTGTTCTTGTTGTTCTTGTTGTGCTTTCTGTGCTTCCAATTCTTTTTGTGCATCTAATTCTTTTTGCTCATCCAATTTCCTTTGCTCAACGACTGGAAGAACCTGGAGTATAATATCATTCACAAGCTCAGGTTCAAATGGCTTCATTACATAATTAATCGCTCCAGCTTTTAAAGCTTTGGAAATAAGACCCCTTTGGCTCATAGCTGAACATATTAATATAATGGCTTTAGGATCAATAACCAGAATTTCCTTGAGCGCTTCAATACCATCCATCTCAGGCATCGTGATATCCATAATGACGATATCTGGTTTTAGTTCTTTGAACTTCTCCAATGCCACTAAGCCATTCTCTGCTTGACCGACAACTTCATAACCAAACCTAGTTAATAAATCTGTCAGCATCATACGCAAAAATTTAGTATCATCAACAATCAGAATACGTATTGACATCGCTGATTCACCTTCTCTTTTAATTGTTGTCGTATCATTGCTCCGTCGGGATCGTTGGGACTCGAACATTGAATGGGTTTTTCTTGCCGCTTGGCCCAGGGAAAATAGGTTTAGGAAGGAGTTCCTTTAAATCCAATCCTTTGAACTGCGGTGCATAATACACTGTTAAGGACAAGTTGTATTCGTCCTTGGCATCCGTAAGCTGAAGAGAATCCACCTTAACGATTCGGTCCAGACTCTCAATGCCATTAATAAACTTCAGTGTATCTTCATAGGTTGGTGATTGTAACGTCATTCCTAGAGTAACGCTACTTATCTTAGGATCTGTTGCCACGTTTCCATCTGTAACAATCTCACTTGAATTGTCTGCTTCAGACCCTGAAGCTCTTGGCATTTGAAGTAGTACTGTACTTAGATTTGTCTCGGAATAGCTTAATCCAATATTACTAATTACACTTTTAGACAACGTTTCTTGTGCCTTTAAATCTAGTAATAATTGATCAACGAAATCGTCAAATGGAACCAAATGCTGCAACTTCAAAGCATCAACCTTGTGAAGCTCCTGTTGTTTTATGCTCTCTTGTAACGATGTAAGCACTAATTTGTCTGAGTCGATCTTAGTCTTTAGCTGATCCACTTGCTTCTGGATTGGACTGATCCCCTTAAAGTAAAATAAGAACAGCCCAGAAATAATGATGATAGCCAATAATGATAAAAAGGCAATTCTTAAAGGTTTTGAATTCACTTTGCTCCATCTCCTTTCAGCCTCGTGAAAGCATCTCTTCTAAGCTGAATAGTATAGGAACCATTGTAAAGTGCTTTAGTCTGTACTTCATTCTCTTCTATCTTTGTAATTGAGCTGGTTTCAACTTTCTCTACCCAATCTGAATAGGTAAGTTCGTGTAGATATTGCGCTGTGTCTTCCAGACTCCCAAAATCAGCAATAATGGAGATCGTCCCTGTATCTTGATACATATAGGACTTAAAGTAACCACTCTTCGGTAAAGCAGTGGTGACCTCATCGAGAATTTTCACCGTTTGAAGCGGAAGCTGTGTAACAACCTGGACAACTTGCTCATACTGTTTAATCTCCGTTTGGGCAGAGTCTAATAGCAGCTTCTGCATTTCTTCTTCAATTAACTTGGCTATCACTTTCTCTTCAGATTCCTTCATCGTTTTTTCTTTGGATACAGACTGATACTGCATAAACAGGAGACCTGTGCCAATCAATCCAATTAACAATATAGCGGCTAGTGTAATCAAGAAGAACGGGCTCCTCTTCTCACGAGTTGGGAGCAAATTAATCTCGCTTAGCATTACACACCCCCCTTTAACGACAGCCCTAACGGCAAGTAATATCTAGGGGGAATCAGTTCCTTGGACTGCGTATCGAATAAATCTTGTGTGAACATGTATGGCTCTTTCCCGATGCTTTGCTGCATCTGGTTTGCAATATCATCGAGATACGGATAATCTCCAGTTAATATGATCATGTCAATCTCAGCTTCACTATGATTAATTAAAGATCGGTAATAGCTGATTACACGATCAATTTCCCCCATCATCACATTAATTTCATAATTCAGGTGACCTTTATCACCGACCCACACTGGTGTCAGAGTTCCATACTTGTCTACTTGCCTGTCCCAGCTGTCTATAGCCAGATTCATCTTAAATTGACGAATTAATAGCAGCTTATGATGGTGAATCACACTGACTGTAACCGATTGCAGGTCAAACTGAATCGATAAGGTTAACGGGCCTTCCGGAATACCCATATCCAATTCATCGGAGACCTTAATGAATAACCGATAAATAGCAAGGGACGAGACATCGGCCGCTACAGATTTAAGACCCACACTTTTCAATACTTGTGCATATTCCGTCACGACATTCTCTGGTGCAGCAAATAATAAGATCTCTTTCTTCTCTTCCGTTTGTTCGAGCAAGTCAATATCAAAAATAGGATTATCAAACGGTAAGTGAATTTTCGTTCCCAATTCAAGGTATAAATAACCCTTAATTTCCTCATCCTCAATATGAGCTGGGATATCTAGCTTGCGAACAATAACGAAGGAATCGGGTACGAGAAACTGAACTTCTCTATTCGCAATTCGCCATTTCTGCACACAATTCCTCAGAATGGATCGCAATCGTTCCATATCCATAATTTTACCTTCATTAATAATGCCTGGCGGCAAATAATGTTCACCAATAGCTGTGATCCCACGCAAGCTTGGTTTTTTCGCATCCATATAGCGAATCACATGGTCCTTAATGACAATGCTAACCATTTTCTTCTTTGGCAGAGATTTTGTTCTGACAAGTCGATCAATTCTTTCATTATCTACATGACTGTCTTCAGCCGCTCTATTCGCCCTACTTGCTCTCATATTCTCTCCTCCACTAGATCATAAAAGCCGAATATACCAGTCAACAAATGCTTCTCCCCCCAGATAAGCGGTCATTGTACCCAGTGCGATCGCAGGACCAAAAGGCATCGGCTGTCCTCTGCGAACTTTTCCAAGAACCATACCGATCATCCCGAAGAACGTTCCATATAGTGCGGAGAAGAAAAAGGCAAGTAATACAATCTTCCAACCTAAGACTAATCCTAAGACGGCAAACAATTTAATATCCCCGCCTCCCATCCCACCTTTACTGACGATCGCAATGAGAAGAAGCAGTATGAATCCAATGCCCGCTCCTAGCAACATATTCCACCAGGGTTCAAGCGGGATAACCAGACGAAGTGCAAAAAAGATCAATGCAAATACGATAAGCACCTTATCCGGTATGATGTGGTAACGAAGATCGGTAATACAAATAATGATGAGTAATGAGAGAAGTGACCATGCAATAAACAATTCACCTGACCAACCAATTAACCAAGGTGTCAGCGCGAATAGCAAAGCTGTGCCAATTTCCGTTATCGGGTAGATTGGAGATATTTTGGTACCACAATCTCGGCATGAACCTCTCAAGAAAATATAAGAAAAAAAAGGCACTAGCTCCCTTGCTCTTAATGTACGATGACAATTCGTACAATGAGAGCGTGGACTAATGATCGATTCTCCTTTTGGAACTCTTAAACCCACAACGTTGAAAAAGGACCCTAATAGAAGTCCTATCACCGTGATATAAGTGTAGTATAGTACAGCCATGGTTTATCTCCTTGCTGTAAATAACACTCCCCCCGAAGGGGGAGTATTTAATTTAGGACTTGTCCCCGTGCTAAATCTGCTTCTAAAACATAGTCATCTTCGGATGTTCCGTTATCATGAGCTGCCATTCGAATACCTCGTGTACCATTAGTAGTAAATACACTAAACTGGTGTCCGATCCCAACTGCTTCAACTCGCACATAGGTTCCTTCATCAGTTGGTGCTCCTGTGCCACCAGTCATCAGTTGAAAACTTCCTGCCCCTGCTAATTCGGTAGTATATCTCCCTCCATCTGGATCCCTAACTCCATCCAAGTAGCCTTGATCGATGATCCATTGTAAAGAAATGTATACGACATCACCACTATTAGGGGGCCTTACTTCCCTATGCTAACGACAGCAAGCCTCGTAGAGTCAATTATCTGAATTGCGTTCGCTACGTGAGCATCCTTCTTGCTGTTATCAATTAACCCTCCAATTGCCGGGATTGCAATGGCTGCTATAATCCCAAGAATAACTACGACCGCTAATAATTCGATGAGAGTTAGACCTTTTTGATTCTTCAATAAAGTCATCAAATACTATCTCAACCTTTATATATATTGTTAATTTTTAACAACATTGCTGCGTTGTACCTCTGCCTCGGGTACAGCAGCACCAGCGTCAGTTTGTACACCTCTATCAGCATTTACAAGCAGTACACTATAGGTGAAGGTTCTACCATTGTCTGCTGTTGTTACTTCTACTCTAGATGGCATCCCCGTCGCTGCGTCTGCTGGCGGTACAGCTGGATCATCTATACTGTAGCCAGCATCTGTCCCATCTGGATCGATAACAGGCTCAAGATACCCTTCCGCCTGAAGCCAACCCAAAGAAATGTTAATCGTACCATTCGTCGCTGGTCTAGCAGTTTCGTCACCAACAACTGCTAATTTGGCAGAATTAATCATTTGGATCGCATTTGCTGCATGGGCATCTTTCCTACTGTTGTCGATCAGTCCACCAATTGCCGGGATTGCGATTGCCGCAATAATCCCCAAGATGACTACAACCGCCAAAAGCTCAATCAGCGTCAAACCCTTCTCATTCTTCATTGCCTTCTTTACCACTTGATACATGTAAATACCTCCCCCAAAATTTGTAAATCTATTATAATGGTGTTTCCATTACAACCTATTTAACTTGATTGAAAATATCGAACATCGGAACCATGAGCGACAGAACAATAAACCCTACGATGACTGCCAGAAATATGATCATGATAGGTTCGATCAAGCCCTTTAACGCATCCGCAGTTGCATCTACTTCCTTTTCATAGAATTCGGATACCTTCTCCAGCATGATATCCAGCGAACCCGATTGTTCGCCAATGGCAATCATCTGGGTAACTAATGGTGGGAAGATCCAATGCTGCCGCATCGGTTCCGAGAGTGTCCGCCCGCTTTCAAGGGAAGCTCTTGCATCTCTTAATACTCTTGTCATTACTTCATTTAATACGACCCGCTCCACAATAGTTAATGCCTCAAGGATTGGAACAGAGCTCTTGAAGAGAGAACTTAATGTTCGAGTCATTCTAGCAATGATGGCCTTCTGTGTTAACTTTCCAAACAACGGCATTTTCAAGAGGGCATAGTCAAGATGATATTTGCTGGACGGCCTGCTTTTTATCACCATAAACCCAGCTATTAGAGCAACAACAAGGATTAAGACCAGCCACCAGAAGGACTGTAACCAATTACTCATAGCCATGACCATCTTCGTAATTGCCGGGAGCTCTGCGTCAAACTGGGCAAACATCGATACGAACATCGGAACAACGTTGGTTAACAAAAATATGACAACACCGATCGCTACAATAGCGATGGCGATGGGATACATTAATGCAGATTTCACTTTTTGCATCGAGTAATGTTGCTTCTCAAAATAAGTGGCTAGTCGATCCAAGGTCTCATCCAAATCTCCTGAAGCCTCTCCGGCTTGTACCAAGTAAATAAACATAGGAGGGAAAATCTTCTTGTGGCTGGCTGCTGCAACCGAAAAGGGTTTTCCCGACCGCACATCGGCCTCAACACTTTTTAAGGCATTTCTCAAATGCTTACTCTCTGTTTGTTCCGCTAATATCTTTGTAGCTTCAGCTATCGTTACCCCTGCAACGATCAATGTTGAAAATTGCCTCAAATAAATTACAAAATCCTGTGTTTTGACAGGGTTGCCTATAGTAATCTCTACATTAAGCAAGCTGGTCTCAAGTTCAATAATGTCCGTAACCGCAATCCCTTTCTCCCGGAGATTGACGACGACTTCCTTTCTGCTAGAGCCCATTACTTTCCCTTTACGAGCTTTACCTGAGCTGTCACGCCCTATGTATTGAAACTGAGCCATTAACTCATCTCCCTAAAGTATGGTTCAGCAACTTCTCTTGATATGATTTTCTTCTCAATCAAATCATTCATCGACATATCCAATGTGTGCATCCCATATTCTTTACCAGTCTGCATAAAGTTCAAGATTTGATGCACCTTCTCATTACGAATGAGGTTAGCTATCGCATGATTATTGATCAGTAACTCCGTGGCTACGCGCCGGCCCCGATGTCCAATCGTAGGGAAGAGACGTTGAGATAAGATAGCAACCAGGACTGAAGCAAGCTGAATGCGAATCTGTCCTTGTTGATTCGGTGGAAATACATCGAGTATGCGATCAATCGTTGATGGAGCATCAGGTGTATGTAAAGTTCCAAATACTAAATGACCTGTCTCAGCAGCTGTTATCGCGATCGATATAGTCTCCAGATCCCTAAGCTCTCCAACTAGAATCACATCAGGATCTTGCCGTAAGGCTGCTCGCAGCCCATTCGAAAAGCTAAATGAATCCTGTCCAACTTCCCGTTGATTGATAACGGATTGATTATGTCGATGTAAATACTCAATTGGGTCCTCTAACGTAATAATGTGCTTCCGCATTCGCTTATTCATATCGTTGATAAGTGATGCTAACGTCGTAGATTTACCGCTGCCGGTCGGACCCGTTACGAGAATTAATCCCTGAGATTTTGTGGACAGCTGCTTGAGCACTTCAGGCACAGACAGGCTATCAAATTCCGGAATTTCCGTAGGGATAAGCCGGAGGGCAATTCCAACATTCGAGCGCTGATGATAGACATTGACACGGAAACGAGTCAAATTCTGTACCCCAAAAGATAGATCCAGCTCTCTCTTCTCTTGAAAGGCATCCCATTGCTCCTTAGTCATGAAACTCTTCGCCATCTTGATTGTATCTGCTGAAGTAAGGTTCTCCTCACCATGTCGTTTCAATTCGCCGTTAATTCTCACGATCGGGGGTACACCCACCGTAAGATGGAGGTCAGACGCTTTACATTCATAGGCCATTCGCAATAATTGCTCTAAAGATTCCATATACACCCCACCTTTACTCACTAATGGCAACACGTAATACTTCTTCTGTGGTGGTATATCCTTCGCGTACTTTCATTAATCCGTCATCAATTAAAAATATTGTCCCCTTACGTACCGCAGCCTCTCTGATTGCTTCAATGGAGGAATTATTCATGATCATGCGCCGTATTTCGTCATCAATGACCAAAATTTCATGCACGGCAATCCTGCCTTTGTAGCCTGTCATATTGCATGCTGCACAGCCCTTACCGCGGAATACGGTTTCAATATGCAGATTTCGATTTTCAAAAATCTCCTTCTCTCGCTCTGAGGCCTCCATTGTCATTTTGCACTCCTGACATACACGCCGGACAAGCCGCTGGGATACAATCCCGGATAAGGAGGCGGCCACAAGAAAAGGCTCAATTCCCATATCTACTAATCTGGTAATCGTGCTGATGGCATCATTCGTATGGATAGTGCTCAACACCAAATGGCCTGTTAAGGAGGCACGGACAGCTATTTCTGCCGTTTCGGTATCACGTATCTCACCAATCATGACAATATTAGGGTCCTGACGCAGAATAGCTCGGAGACCTTTGGCAAAAGTCATTCCTGTGGTTGTGTTCACTTGAACCTGGTTAATGCCCTCCAAACGATATTCAACCGGATCTTCGACCGTAATAATATTGACATCCGGTGAATTTAATTGACTGAGCGCTGAATATAATGTAGAAGACTTTCCTGAACCTGTTGGTCCGGTAAGCAGTACAATCCCGGTTGGCTTTTCGATCATTTGAATAAACCGTTCATAATTTAAGGGATGAAGATTCATTCTCTTCAAATCGATCGCAGAGCTTCCTAGATCAAGTATCCGCATAACGATCTTCTCGCCGTAGACAGTAGGCAAGCTCGAGACCCGCAGATCAATGGTGTTTCCATCCAGATTGATTTTGATTCTACCGTCCTGTGGAATTCGATACTCTGTGATATTCAGGTTTGACAAAATTTTTATCCTTGCAACAATCATGGAATGCATATGCTTAGGGAATTTCCGCTCAGTTCTTAATATACCGTCGACTCGATAACGAACGATCACTTCCCCTTCTTGCGGATCAATATGAATATCACTGGCCCTTTGCTGATAGCCGGCAAGAATCAACTGATTAACCAGTTTTACAACCGGGGAGTCCTCATCGGTGACTGTATCATCCTCTTTTTCCTTGGAGCCCAGCTCTGAGCCTAATAAATCATCCATGTTGTCTACTAAGCCGTAATATTTGCTTATTGATTTATTAACATCATCTCTGGTGGCAATAGCCACCTCTATTTCAAAGCCAGTCGATATCCGCAGATCGTCAATAGCATAGAAGTTCATCGGATCGACCATGGCAACATAAAGTTTATTCCCTTCTTTTTTCAACGGAATCAGCTTGTTTCGCTCGGCCATTTCTTTGGACACAATATTAACTAACTTCGTATCAATCGGGTATTTGAACAGACTGACATAAGGTATTCCTAACTGGAACTCCAAGACTTCTATTAGTCTTTGCTCCGTTATAAAGCCTAGTTCCAATAAGGTCTCGCCAAGTTTTTGGCGGGGTTTCTTTTCTGTGAGGGCGATTTGTAGCTGTTCATTCGTGAGGAGTCCAGACTCTACAAGCAAATCTCCAATTCTTCTGCGAGATTTGTTCATTATTGATCACCTATAATCTGAGTGGATTTTGTTCCCTTCATATAAGGTCTATTTATTAGGCTTATAAGCAATGGCTGGATAATGTGGCGCGGAACCATCTGAAGTGATAGCTCCTTTGTCCAATTGTACATTCAACAGTAATACCTGCGACTCTACTTTAAAGCTCTGACCTTCCGCCTTGCTGCTAATAGAATAAGATAGAAGATGATCATTGGTTATACTAAATTCAATACTATAGGTCACAGGATAGGCAGGATTAATAGTATCTAACCTTCTAGTCACATGAGCGGATACCCCATCGTAAATGTGTTGTTCTACGCTTGAGAAAGTGTCTTTTTTTACGCAGATATAGGTGGATGGATCGGTGTCGGTGAAACTAGCAGGACAAGCACTTAACAGCTTAACTTCACGCGCATAACGCAGATCGTTAGTAATCGTATGTGACACAAGCCTTACATTGTCTTGAAGCTCACTTTGCTCATTAGCTCGCTGAAATGATTTTACGCCAAACACATAAAAGGAATAAACCAATGATAAAACGATGGTGACTAAGACCGTAGCAGCTAAGAGTTCAATTAAGGTTGCACCCTTCTGATCAAGCTTCCAGTTCCGCATATCCCCCTCCGTTCTATGCTTCCTGCATTGTGAGCAATAAGTACACATTGCTAGAATTCCACCCAAAGTTCTGCTGTGCTAGGACCAAAAGGATCGCCAGGACCCAAAGGGTGATTAGTTAATGTTGATGTATGTGGTTGAATACATTTGTAATTCTTCTTGTCATACCTTACCTGATCATTCAACGTATAATTAATATTATTTTTCCATTCTTCCGGTGTAGGAATAAACACTTTCAATACGCTTCCCTTAGACTCGGGAATGACCTGATCTACTGTTTCACCGTAAATAGTGATCGTATCTGTACTTGAAGCTGACTTGTTAATTTTCAGCTCTCCATACGTACCATCAGTAGATTCCTCAACAATTCCCCTTGTTACATGAAGTTTATTATTTCGTTCACCTGAGTTCATAATGGACCGAAATCCATTAGACAAGAACCCGACCATGACTGTGACTAAAATGGACAACAATACGATAGCCGCTAGAACCTCGATCAATGTAAATCCTTTCTCTTGCCTTAGTTCATGCAATTGATTTCACCCCTAACAGCTACTGACTGCTCCATTGGACTCTATGATATTTGAGAGTCTCTATAACTAAATTGGTAAATTTGTTATCATAGTTAACCACATGATCTCCTAGCATCGCCAAGTTCTTAACGACCATTGCACCCCTAAGAACTAACGAACCTGATGTTGCCGTATATTCTGCCTCAGGTGCATATAAAAGAGCCCCACCTAAATTAAATGACCCAACTAAATCGATATTATCCTTCACATGGAAAATAACATTTTTATTGTTAGTATTGTTAAGTGTCAAAGAACTCGTGCCTCTTAAGCTGTTTGCATAGATATGTATAATTCCGTCAGGGGTTGATGTTGAGCCATTTACATTAATAGTAGTTGATGAATTTATAATCATTTCACCGAAAACAACATGAATCTCCTTTGAATTTGCGTTAATGGAGAATACTTTACTATTGTTAATCATGATATCCCCGTAATATCCTGACTCATTTATCGATGAGCCTAGTGTCTGTTTAGTCCAACTCGTTGCATTGATAAAGGGAATTTTCGGGGGGCTAACTCCTGT
Source organism: Paenibacillus solani (assembly GCF_001277345.1). Classification (GTDB taxonomy): domain Bacteria; phylum Bacillota; class Bacilli; order Paenibacillales; family Paenibacillaceae; genus Paenibacillus_AQ; species Paenibacillus_AQ solani. Next base: position 22,738 of record NZ_LIUT01000001.1, on the reverse strand, counting down.
ATAGCTTGGAGTGGCCGTACCTCCTACAGGAAACACTAAATTCCCGTTAATGTTCCCTTCCGCAGCAACGTTACCATTGTTAACACTTGCTTTTGATGGTGGCCCATAGGAGTCATTAGTAATGTCAATATTCCCAAATGCAAAAATCGCATGATCACTTTTGGATACTGGACCATCCAATCCCAAGCTTAGGACCACTTGATCTGTTACATTGCCAACTTTGCCTACCGAAGTGATATTAATCGTATTAATTATTCCGTTTAATTTCTGATCGCTAAGTGTGACTTTAAAGGTTCCGGGACTTGGAAGGGGTAAGGAGATATCCTGATTCAAATCTTCATTTAACTTATCTATGGTCCCTTCTTCTGATAAGGTTATGGGGTTGTATTTGTCGATAATATAAGACGCAATGGCATCTGCACCTGACTTCGCAATATAGAAGGCTTGCTCTTTCTTCTCCTGATGCACCGTTCGGGCAGCTTGACTTACGCCAACACCAAGCAGTGTCAACCCTATAATTGTAAGCGCTGTCATGAGAATCAAAACCGTCGGAAGCGCAAGGCCACGTTCGTTCTTAACCATTCTTTAACTCCATCTCATTTCGGGATTTATATACAATATTCTTTATACATAGACAAATTGTACCAGGTAAGTCCTAATTCATATAGGGATAACTCCTGATTTATATAGGGATAATTTCTTATTATTGCCTATTTTGTATGTTTTCAACACAGACAGTCCTAGTTCGACTTACCCACTCATGAATCTATGTACAAAAATGGTGAAGGGTAAAAAAACATCTAAATAGTAGGCGCACAACAACAAAGAGGCCTGAGTTTATTTCACGCCCCCCTTTATCTTATAATGCTAGATTGCTATTACTGAATATTCTCAACATCCTTATCGTACCCGTCATATATGACATCCCTTGTCTTATATCCGTGCTACAATAAAATTAATTTCTACAGATATTAGAGAGGTGAGCTGATTTGAGGGCCGATCGTCTATTGTCCATTATGCTGATGCTCCAGAACGGAGGGAAGAAGAGCACCCGTTATTTGGCAGAGCAGCTCGAGGTTTCGGAACGAACGATCATACGCGATATGGAAAGCCTCAGCTCGGCTGGTATTCCCGTTTATGCGGAAAGAGGCTCCCTCGGCGGTTGGGTGCTTGAAGAGAATTTTCGAACGAACCTGACCGGGATGACGCATGACGAGCTGATCTCCCTGCTTGTGACTAGTCACAGCCCGCTGATCGGGGATTTGGGAATCCGTAAGCATTTTGACGCGGCTTATCAGAAATTGTTGGCTTCTTCTCCCCGCTCCATCAGGCAGGACGCTGAAATGATACGGGAGAAAATCCATATTGATGGCGCAGGCTGGCACTCATACAGCGAGACGCATCCATATCTTACTGTGCTTCAGGAGGCGCTGTGGCAGGATCGTATCACCCGAATTCAATATATGAAGGGAGAGGAGCGAGTCGAAAGAATGATTCATCCGCTCGGATTGGTTGCCAAACGCAGCACCTGGTATGTCGTGGCCGAATCCCAAGGCGAACTCCGAACCTACCGTGTTTCCAGAATCGTTGATGCCTTCATGACCGAGGAAGCCTTCGAGCGCCCGGCTGACTTTAATCTGGCCGATTATTGGGAGGAGTCACTGGCACGGTTCATGCAGAATCTCCCGCAGTATCCGGCGCAGGTGCGTATGAGCGTCAATCTGACCGAACGTCTTGAGCGAGAGCGATACGTCAAAATACTCCGATGCGATATGGATAACCCACAGAGCGGATGGATATTGGCCGATTTGGAATTCAATACACTGGAATCAGCTTCGGCTATTCTACTTAGCTGCGGGGCGGAGATCGAGGTCATTGCTCCGCATGAGCTGCGCGAGCATATTCGTTCGGCGGCAAAGGCCATTACACGGCTTTATGAATAGACCATAAGAAAAACACCTATCGACGTAACTTTCACAGATGACAGACCGCAGTTAAAGGTAGTTTTTCTTGCGATATCAGGAAGTCACAAGCTCCGAAGTTTATACTTTCTGATATCTAAAAGAAAAACGCCTATCGACGTTACTTTCATAGATGACAGACTGCGTTTAAAAAGTGGTTTTCCCTGCAATCAGGAAGTCACAAGCTTCGAGGTTTATGCTTTCTGATATCTAAAAAACACCGGGCACTCGCCCCCTTAACAGAGGCTTGCCCGGTGTTGTGTGTGCTTTGCGCACATATGCGCCATCATTATTGAATCGTATGAAGCGGCTTAAGATTTGCTTCAATCTGTTCCCGCTTCGGCTCCAGGAACGGCGGCAGCGCAAGAGACTCACCCAGATGCTCGATATGCTCATCCGTGTCAAAGCCCGGTCCATCAGTCGCTACTTCGAACAAAATACCGTTAGGCTCCCTGAAGTACAGGGAACGGAAGTAAAAACGGTCAACATATCCCGAATTCGAAAAGCCCACATCGCTAATCCGGCTGATCCAAGAACGAAGCTCCTCTTCATCTTCTACGCGAAATGCAACGTGGTGAACGCCACCGCGACCCAGCCGCTCCTGCGGAAGATCCGTTCGTACCTCCACATGCACTTCTGCTCCCGTCCCGCCTTCACCTGTCTCAAAGACAAGAATATCCAGCTGGCCTTCTACAAACGAGGCATACTGCCCTTTGTAACGGAAACCCATCAGCTCTGTTAAAACCTTCACCGTCTGCACGGGATCAGGTACCGTCAGCTGCACAGGACCTAGACCAATGATGGCGTATTCCGCCGGAACCGGTCCTTTTTCCCATGGGATGCCCCCAGCAACTCCCTCATTATGTTCATCCGAAACAAGTATGATCCGCTGGCCTTCAAAATCCCGGAACAGCAGCGTCAAACGGCCGGCACGCTCCTTGATCTCCTCACGCTCTACGCCATGCTCATCCAGCCGCTCTACCCAATATTCTAAAGCGCGGTCACTAGGTACACGAAGCGATGTTGCCGAAATGCTGTTATTGCCCTCCCGGGTCTGTCCCGCCATTGGAATCTCGAAGAAGGTCAGCTCCGTACCGGGATTTCCTTTTTCATCACCATAAAACAGATGGTAGACCGAAACATCGTCCTGGTTTACCGTCTTTTTGACCAATCGCATACCAAGCACCTTTGTATAAAAATCAAAGTTCCGCGAAGCCGAAGCCGTTAAGGCGGATACGTGGTGGATTCCTTTAAATTTCATGACCTCAACCTCCATTAATTTGATAATATCTATCGCCAATAACTTATATTTTTAGTTTAGTATTCAACTAGCTCGTCGTCAAGTCTTAGTATTAAGATATTTAAAATAAAAATAACAGATCCATTTCTTCCAGGCTAAAAACCCGAAAAAAATGGATCTGTTATTCATTCCCTGCTATGACGGACCCTATTCTCAGCAGAATGTCCCATAGATATACCAAGGGAACTCCCCCACATTTAAGCTTTAGTTATCGCTTCTTCGCGATATTCGGATGGTGTTTTCCCTGTGATCTTCTTGAACACCTGTGTAAAATATCGAGGATCCTGATACCCTACCAGCGGTGCTACCTGGTATACCTTCACATCCGTATTCAGCAAAATACCCTTGGCCTTCTGGATCCGGCACTCCGTCAGATACTCCAAAAAGGTATATCCCGTTGCTCCTTTAAACAAGGTGCAGAAATGACTGATGCTCAAATCGGCCAGCTCCGATACCTCTTCAATGCTAAGATCCTTCTGGTAATTCTCCGCAATGTACTCCTTCGCTTTATTCATCACAGCCTGTATATTGTCCTTGGACTGCCCTGATCGACTCTCGGCAATCCACCTGCTGAAATGATTCTTAAGCACAGCCATCAGCTGTTGAAGGGTATCAGAAGCATGAAGCTCCTGCAGCAATTCCTCCAGGGACCACTCAAACAGCACCTTCATATGCTCGAACTGTCGATACAAGACGACGCTCATCTCCAGCAGTACCCGCTCGGTCATCTCCTTGTTAAATCCATGCTCCTCAATATAAGCTTTGGTCTCGTCAAAAAGCTCGAGCAACCGCTCCTTGTGAAGCGTGCGGATGCTCTCCACCATTAATGACTCCAGATGCTTCGGATACTTCGCTTCACTCGCAGTTTCCATGACGGCCTCCGGCGCTCCGAGGAACACGCCCTCTTCTCCCGAATAGAACCGCTGGTATAACGCACGGACGGCCACTTCGTAAGCTGTGCCCAAGCGGTCAATCCCGGCCATGCTGGAACTGAAACCAACCGAACAGGAGAGCTTTGTGTTCTGCTTGATTAATTGCACTAATTCCCGGCCGATCTGCTCTTGCCGCTCCTGCGACAGACTTGGAAACAAGAGGACCCATTCCCCGCTGCGGAAAGGGAATACGGTGAGTCCGCCATGCTGCAAAGACCACTCCTCCAGAACATTCCGCACAGCGAACAGCCACAATCGCTTCTCATCCATGCTCCATAACTCATTAAGCCGCAAGTAATGGTCCAATTGAATGACCGCCATCGTGTATTCATGCTTCAGCTCGCTGTCTTCCAGCCACTGCATATGCTGCAAGGGACTTCGGTTTCCCTCTATAAATTCCGTTAGCATCCGCTCCCGGGCCAGCAGCGACAGTACCTTGATCGAATGCAGCATTTGGTCATCGGCAATCTGCTTCTCCAGCGTTCTGGCCGCCTTGGCAATCGTTTCAGACAGCTCATCGTGATCAATGGGCTTCAGCAAGTAATCGAAAGCACCTTCGCGCAGCGCCTCCCTTGCGTATTCGAATTCACCATACCCGCTAATGAAAATGATGATTCGCCGCGCCTGATCCGCCTTCAGCTCCTTCATGAGCGTAATGCCATCCATGCCCGGCATCCGAATATCGCTGATGATCATATGCGGCGATAGTTCACGCGCCAGCTTCAGAGCGCTGTCCCCGGTTTTGGCTTCCCCTACGACCTCCAGTTCCAGCTCATCCCAAGGTATGGCTGCCCTCAGACTGCGCAGAATAATCGGTTCATCATCAACCAGCATGACTCTGAATTTTCCTTCCGCTCCGCCCATGACGTTCCCCCTTGTCTCTTCTGGTTACTCCGGCACCGTATTTCGCCTCAGCTGCCAATCTTGCACCGAGGATTTCTGAATTTGCTCCAGAGCGTCGGCAGCTTGCGTACGCCCTCCAATCATATCCTCGATCACCTTAAGGAATAAACGGTTTACCTCGGGTGACAGCTTGTTGTCATAAGGCAAAAAGGTGCTGCTCGATGCCTCCATCAATTCCGTGACCTGGGCAAACACCGGCCCCGTTTTGTTTGAGTCATAGGCAATCTTCATCGAAGGCACGCGCAGTCCTTCATACACCAACCTTGTTTGCACTTCCGGAGTATAAAACATGCCCAACAGTTCCAAAGCTGCTTGCCTCTTCGGTTCATCCAAATCCGAAGACAGCCCGATGCCAATCGTATATCCGCCTGCCAAGGATCGTTCTTCTCCGGGCAGAAGGGACGGGAATGGAATAACGCCGACCTCGCTTTGAAAATCAGGATGGTCCTCATTTCGGAACAGCGTAATATCCCAGCTGCCGTTCAGATACATCGCTGCCTTCCCTTCGGTAAACTGCGCTATCGCTTCTTCCGTGGACAGACTGTTGGCGTTCGGACTAAAGGCCCCTACGCTGATCCATGTCTCCAGCTGTTCAAATGCTTCCAAATAGGGCTCATTCACAAAGCTGACCTGATCATCTCCTTCAACCAGCTGGTCAATCAGCTCAGGCCCGGCATACCGATCCATGAAATAATGCGCAAATATGCCCGCTGGCCAGCGGTCTTCATTTCCCAGCGCAAAGGGAATGATATCGTTCGCTTGCAGAACGCTAATAACTTCATTCATCTCCTGCAGCGTCGTCGGAGGGTTAAGGTTCAACTGCCGGAATATAGCCCGGTTATAATAAATGGGCTCCGCATGTCCCTCGAATGGCAGACCGTAGATCCGATTGTCGAAAGTCCAGTGATGCAGATCCTTGAATTGTTCACGCAAACTGGTCTCCTGCAAAAAATCCGTCAAATCCATCAGCCGGTTGGATCTGGCATAGGGCATAATCTCGGCTCCGCCGAACAGCACAAACATATCCGGCGGCGTGCCGGTGACCATCTCGCTCTTCAGCTTCTGCTCCCGATGAATTGTCTGATCGATGCTCTCGAAATTTACTTTTATATTCGGATGTTCTTTCTCAAAGCTGCGAACAACGCTCTCAAATATAGCCAGCACGGGTCGGTCATGCTCCTTGTTCCAAAAATGCCGAAAAGTCAGCGTAATTTTCTCCGGCTGTTTCTCCTCAATCGGTTCCTGATTCTGCACCGTCACCCACACGACAGCTAGCGCCAACAGCGCCGTATAGCCGACTATCCATCCCCAGTTCCAAAACCATCTCACGCTGCAGCCCTCCTGTCATGTCAGTATTTTCGGTATTCGGATTCGTATCAGAGAGCCGTAACCGATTGAGGAGCAGATCATCAGACCGTAACGACTGCCAAACCGGATCCGCAGCCGCTCATGCACATTTTTCAGACCGACCCCGTTCTCCCGATACTTCTTCAGTTGTCCCGGGTCCGTAGTCCACAGCTTCATCAGCGTCTCGGGATCAAAACCCGGACCATTATCCTCGACATCAATCACAATATCCTCGCCGTCTTCGGAGACTCTGATCGAGATTAAGCCACTTTCCTCCATCGGCTCAATCCCGTGATATAAAGCGTTCTCAACGATCGGCTGGACAATCAGCTTCTGCGTAACGTAATGCTTAAGTGCAGGCGGAAGCTCAATGTCATAATTGAATTTCTCTTCAAACCGGAACTTCTGAATTCGCATATAATGCTGGACATGCTCCAGCTCCATGCTGAGCGGTATCAGCTCATGGTGCTCGCTGATGCTGATGCGCAGCAATTTACCAAGAGAGACCACCATCTTGCTGATATCTTTGTTTCCCTGAAGAACGGCCATTGAATTAATCGATTCCAGTGAGTTGTATATAAAGTGCGGGTTAATCTGGGCAACCAGCGCCTGCATCTCCGCTTCCTTTTTGCGTGCTTGTTCTGTCTCGACCTGTCCGATCAGCTCCTGAATCTGCGTACTCATCCGATTAAATCCGTCAATCAACAGATCCGTCTCATCCTCCGCCACTCTATGGGAGGGAATCGGAACGAAGATCCCCTGCTTCACGCGCTTCATCCCGTTTACAGCGCTGATGATGCTCCGCACCATTCTGCGCACAAAAAAACGGTCGAACAGGAACGCCGACACGAGCGAGATCAATCCCATAATCAAGGCCAGATTACGAATGGGGACCGACTCAGCTGAGATGAGTTTGCTTGGTGTGATGGCGACCAGAAACCATTCTTTATTATGAGAAGGGGAATACGTAATCAGCGATTTTTCATTTGCATATTGATCGACATAATAGCCTTTTCCATTCGTGTAATCATCCGAGAGAAACGGGAATGCCGTCTGCTCCCCGATATGTCCGCCTGACTTGCTGAACACGATATGTCCCTGTTTGTTAACGAGCAAGATATCTCCCTGTTTAAGCGTTGCCGCCTCCCAGAACACCTGATCAAGCAGATCCGACTTTACGTAGATTACGAAGGTTCCGATATCCTCCAGCGTATAGTAATCCTTTATCACTCGGGATTGAATCAACACAGGAGAACCGGAGGCCGCAGAGCCGTTCTCGCCGGGTCCGACCCATACAGGGCGTCCCTCTGCCTTCTCCACCGCTTCGAACCAATCCTGCCTTTTCAGCTCCTGAAGCTCCATTTCACCATTCGTATGATAAAGCAATTGATCATTCGAATAAAAAGCAAACGATGCAATCATCGGATGATTGATTAAATTGTTGATCTCCTGCCGCTGCTCGTAGGTTACCGCGTATTCCGGCTGCTTCAGCATCTGCTGAATCCATTTCTGAGTAATTGCCGAGTTCGAAATCGTCGTGATTTCATTCAAGGCGAACTTTAGTTTGCGATCGGTTTCCAAAAGCGAAATCCAGTAAAAATCATTCGACTTCTTCTCCATCGCTTCCGAAAAGCTATAATAGGAAACCCCGCCCAGCGCAATAACGGGAATGAAAACCAGAAGAATAATAGCGAGCAATATTTTTCGGCGGAGTTTCATGAAGCCTTCCTCCCTCCACTCTACTATGTCTATTATTCTTCATGACCGTCCGCATTCCTTGTCGACTTTTACCTTGCTTGCTAACTTTTTATGGCGCCAGATGTCAGTCCTGCGATGACCCATCGGCTGAACAATAAAAATACGATGAGAAGTGGCAGCGTCGCCGTGAAGGTGGCCGACATGATCATTCCGAAATCCAGGCCGTCTTTATTGGTGAACAACTGCTGCAGTGCAATTTGAATGGTGTAATTTTCTCTGTTTTTCAGTACGACGAGCGGCCAGAAGAAATCATTCCACACATTCATGAAATTCAGAATGCCTAGCGTTGCCATCGCCGGTGTTACCACAGGTATGGCTATGTTCCAGAAGATCCGGAAATGTCCTCCTCCATCAATCCGCCCCGCTTCGATCAGCTCGGTGTGAACAGCGGAAGCAATGTATTGGCGCATCCAGAAGATGCCGAAAGCATTAACCATAGCCGGCACGATCAGTGCTTTGTAGCTGTCAATCCAGTGCAGTTTGGCCATGATAACGTACTGTGGAAGCACGCCCAGCTGGGCAGGCACAAGCATTGTAGCAATAACAAAAACAAACAGTGTCTTTTTCAAAGGAAACTCATATTTGGCAAAAGCGTAACCCGCCAGCGTACAGAGGAATACAACGGACAATGTAACGGCTGTAGACACAACGACGGAGTTCATCAATGCCCTGAAAAAATCCGTTCGCTCCAGGACGCGTGAGAAGTTATCCAGAAACTCCGTTCCAGGCGTAAGGAGCGGCGGAATATGAAATGCAGCATCCTTGTCATTCGTAGCGACGACAAACATCCAATAAAATGGGAAGATCGAGACTAGCGCGCCAAGGATCATGAATAGATAAAAGAAGAATTTTGCGACTATACCGGGTTCATCCGGTTTTTTCCGGCTTATGGCGACTGTGCTCATGCTTTACTACCTCCCGTGCCTTTGCCTTCGCGGCCGAGCATCATATTCAATACCGAGAACAGAATGGTGGCGATAAACAAGAGGACCGCCGTGGCCGCAGCCGTACCGAAGAATCCATTCTTAAAGGCTTCATTATACAAATAAGTGACCATCGTTACTCCTTCCTGGCGAGTCGAGCCCGTGCCGGACTGACCGAGGAATACGTAAGGCTCCGTGAACAATTGAAGTGCGCCGATCGTCGACACCAAGGTAACGAACAGAATGAATGGCCGAAGAAGCGGAAGCGTGATATAGAGCAGCTGCTGGCCCCGGGTGGCGCCGTCGATTTTGGCAGCTTCATAGATATCAGTTGGAATGCTCTGCAGACCGGACAGAAAAATAATCGCATTATAGCCCATCCACCGCCACATAACCATGGACGAGATCGCAATTTTGACACCCCACCAGCCGGAGTTAAACGGCACGCTTTCAGCGCCGAAGGTGTTCAGCATCCAGTTAACCATCCCGTTGTTGCCAAACATCGTGCTGAATACCAGCGTCACGGCAACGATGGAAGTGATGTTCGGCATGAAATATAGAATACGGAACGTATTCTTGAATCTGTTCAAGGCCGAATTGAGCATAACCGCAACAAATAAGGCCACAATCAGCTGCGGCACGGTTCCCATCAAAGCCATGATGAGTGTATTGCTAAAAGCAATCCAGAAGGTCGGGTCGCTTGTAATCAGCTCGTAGTTCTTGAAGCCGACGTATTTCATCGGTCCAAGTGCGTCCCATTTGAAGAAAGACAAATAGATGGTAAAAATAATCGGATACAGTCCAAAAATTGCAAACAAGATGAAGAATGGCGAGATAAACGTATAAGCCGTAAATCGGCTTCGCACCGTCTCCGTCAACCAGCGCCGTTTTGTCGGTACCGATTGCGGTGACTCTGTTGTAGCTGAAGCTGTGTCTGCCATGAAGGCACCTCCAGGTAGGTAAGGATAAATCCAAATCCGAGCGGAGAGAATATCCTCTCTACTCGGATTCGGATGAATTATGGACGATTTATGGGATAAATGTGCTAGTCAGAAATGTTTCTTATTCCTAGCTGCGATCAACCAGTGTCTTGATTTGTTTCATTGCGCTTTCCCATTCTTTTTGCGGGTCAGCTTTTTTCTCTAACACATTTTTGAGTGCGTTCTTAATAATGGTGTCAGTTTGGTCATGAAGCGGTCCGTAGTAAACCGGCTTGATGCGTTCCGCCGATTTGGCATATGCTTCGGAAATGACCTGGCCGCCAAAGAATTCATCCTTCTCCTCTGTAAATGAAGGCTCGCTGTAAACCGCCGGGATGGACGGGAACAAGCCGCTGTCCTTAAACGATTTCAGCTGGTTATCTTTGTTCAGCACCCAAGAGATGAATTCGAAGGCTTCCTTGGAATGCTTGCCTTCCTTCGGCAGGGTCAGGAACGAGCCGCCCCAGTTTCCTGCTCCCTCAGGAAGCTGTGCAATCTGCCATTTACCCGCAGTGTCCTTGGCATTACGAATCGTACCGGCAATCCAAGCAGGGCCGAGCATGACGCCAAAGTCTCCATCATTAATCGCTTTCTGCCATTCAGGAGACCACAGAATCCAGTTGCCGATCCAGCCTTCCTGAATACCTTTTACCGTAAAGTCATAGGCTTTCCTTACTTGCGGGTTCGTATCTCCGATAAAAGAGCCATCCTCTTTGTTGAAGTAGATTTGATCCGGGGATTGGTCACGCACCCCGTTGTATACCAGGTCCGTTAAGTCGGCGAACGGTTTTCCTGTTTTGCTCGTGAAATCCTTCCCTACGCTGGCGAATTTGTCCCAAGAGTCAATCGCTGCGCTAAACCCGTCCGGATCTGTTGGCAGTCCGGCTTGCTCAGCCAGATCCGTGCGGTAGTATACAACCGTAGGGCCGATGTCTGTCGGCAGACCGAGTTGGAAGGAGCCGTCAACCGATGTAGCCTGCTTCCATTTCCACTCCAGGTAGTTGCTTTCCAAGTCTTTGGCGCCGAGATCGTACAGATTGTAGAATTTATCCTGATTGTTGATATAGCGCTCCATAAAGGCGATTTCCAATTGGAAAATGTCAGGAGCACCGGACCCTGCGGACAATGCTGTCGTCAGATTGTTGTGATGTGCGGTTTGGTCTGACGTATTCTGGAACTTGAACGTGATGTTTGGATGCTCTTTTGTGTATTCCTTCGCCAGATCCTCATAGTTGGTTGTTCCCAGCGACCAGAAGGAGAGCTCAATTTTCTCTGTGGACACTGTTCCTTCTTTGGTATTATCTGTTCCTTCGCTGCTGCTGCCTCCCCCAGGAGATTCAGCTGTACTGCTTCCGTTACCGCCTCCGCCTCCACATGCGGCTAGCGTAAACACCATGATGATACTCAGGAGCAGCAAGCTCCATGACTTAAACCTTTTCATTGTTCTACCCCTCTTCCATGGAACGTATTTTTCTTCTTTAGTCTAATGAAAGCGGCACCAAATTTTGAGGAGGTAAACTTTCGAATTTGAGTTGAATTTATTACGATTCGGGCTTGTCTATCCAAAAATCGCAGCACAAAAAAACCGCATCGAATGTCGATAGCGGTCTTATAATTAATTAGAAAATCATATCGTCCATTTGATGATGGAACCCGCGTAGGTCATGCCCCCGCCAAATCCGTAAAGCAGTGCGTGGTCTCCTGCCTTCAGCTGTCCTTCATCTACCGCCAACTGAAGTGCAAGCGGAATGGAGGCTGCCGAGGTATTGCCCCGGTACTCGACGCTGGTTAAGGTGCGGTCCATGGTGAATGGCCCCCGCTCGTTAATCGCCTCGATCATGCGAAGATTGGCGCTGTGCGGCACAAACCAATCCACTTCGTCGGCGGTCATATCCCCTTTGGATAGAAGCGTACGGACACCGTCTGGAATGTTCCGAATGGCCCACTTATAAATTTCACGGCCATTTTGCACAAGACAGCCGCTCTTTAATTCCGTTCCGTCCATTTGTTCGGAGAGCGCTGTTTTATACAGATGAATACCGCCTTCACCAAAGGTACCGGATACAGATGCTATGACACTAGGTGAATTTTCATCCTTCTCCAACAACACCGCACCAGCGCCATCCCCAAACAACACGCATGTCGTCCGGTCGGTGTAATCCGTAATCTTCGATAACGTTTCTGCGCCGATCACCAGAATCTTACGGTAAGCTCCCCCGGATATTAATCCGTCAGCCATCTGAAGCGCATATACAAATCCCGCACAGGCGGCGTTCAGATCCAGCGCACCTGTACTTACAATGCCCAACTTCGATTGAACCCGGGAGGCTGTACTGGGAAAAGAATACTCCGGCGTGCTTGTTGCCACTAGAATCATATCGGCATCCTGCACGGTAACTCCATACCGATCCACCATATCCTCTACGGCCTTTATGGCTAGATCCGACACATACTCATGCGGGGCAGCAATCCGGCGTTCCCTCATGCCTGTCCGCTGCACAATCCACTCATCACTCGTCTCAACCATTTTCTCCAAATCGGCATTGGTTAATATCCGTTCAGGAACATAGGTCCCGATTGCCGTTATTCTTGACTTTGATTGGCTCATCATTCCCACCTCCAAGTTTACATCTATTATATCACCAAGTACTAGTACTTGGTACTAATTTTTATTTATATATGTTCATTACAGCCTTCACCAACTTCGCCTATATCTAAACACATAGCTGCGAGTCCGCATAAAAAACCTTTACCGCTGAAGCGATAAAGGTTCACTAATTACGACTAGAAATATACTTCTTCACCAGCCGATAAGGAATAAATATGATGGTGAGGACTCGTTGCTTCCGCTGCCAGACAGGCTTGTAACTGGTCCGTTTCTTCTTTCTCTGCATGGACGAGTACCGTATGCCGAGCTGGAACGCCGGTTATCATCTGACGCACGTCTGCCAGGCCTTGATGTACCTTATACCTGATCTTCGTAACAGCGCAGGCACCGTATGATGCAGGATGCTCCAGGAGACGATGTCCAAAGGTCCCTTGGGAAACATGGCCTGTGAGCAGGATCAGATTCCGGGTATCACCAGACAGCTGGCGATAGTACCACTGGGCAAGATTTGACTGCATCATCCCATCGGTTACGAACCAAAGCGATGCCCCGTGCTTTTGGAGTAAGGACTCACGTTCCGCCTCACTAGCAGGCACGTTCCAATGGTTCCGGCTCAGTAATAACTCTAACTGCTCTCTCAATCTCTGTTCAGACACCTGACCGCGAAGCCATTCCGAACGTTTGAGCAGTCGCTTCAGCCCTTGAATCAACGGCGCTTCAATCACAATTGGCACATCCACCCAATTCCTATATGCCCACAGGATCATTTCCTGCCCTCGGCCGGAGGCCGGCACAGGTATCAGCACCTTACCGCCGGTTTGCAACGTACTCTCAATCTTTTGTTCCAATTGCTCTAGCTTATCGGCCTGTGAATTTGTGTCGGTCCCATAAGCCGCATCTACTATAGCCAGATCAAGCAGCATGGAAGAGGGCTTATTCACCAATGCAGGGCTGTCATCCTCAAGCAGCAGCGATTCGGATGTGTAGTCGCCTGAATAGAAGATCCTTTTTCCTTCAGCTTGTACCAAAAACCAGACAGCACCCACCATATGGCCGCTTCGCCCCCACATGACCTCTACACCAGGAAGTGCTTCAAACCATGTTAATTTCTCAGCCTCTTCCTCCAGATATCGGTAGCGGATCGCCAGTTGATCCTCCTCCCTGTAAGGGAGCTCTGCGCCTGCCCTTGCGGTAAACTCTCCCCAGGAGGCAAAGTAGGCAGTTAACTGCGCTGCCGTATCTCGGGTTGTCCATACTTCTCCTTGGTAGCCAAGCCGGTACAGGAGCGGAATGGCTACCGAGTGATCCTCGTGGGCATGCGACAGAAACACAGCATCCAGCTTCGGCACCTGTTCTTGCTGGATCATCGGATAGTCTCCCGATCCTTCCTTCTTAACGCCGCAATCCAGGAGCAAATGAACCTGGCTGCCGCTTAATAAATAGGCGGAGCGGCCATGCTCGCCCGCACCGCCCCACACTGTCAGTTTCATCATGATGCATTCCACTTTCTTTTAGAATTCATAGCTTCGACCAGCAGTAACAGCAGCACCGTCATACCGACAGAGACGACGGCCATCGCCATCCCGAGAGATACCTGTCCCTGCTCAAACTGGGCAAAAATATAGGTAGCCGATGTCTGCATCGATGGCGGCAGAATGAGAAGTGATCCGACCAGCTCCCGTGAAGCAATCGTGAAGGTCATGATCCATCCTGCCAGCATGCCGGGCATAATCAGTGGCAGCAGAATCCGCCGCAGTATAAGCAGCGGACCGCCTCCAAATACCTGTCCCGCTTGAAACAAAGTGCCGTCAATCTGCGTGAAACTGGCTTTCACATATTGCACCGTGTACGGGAGGAACAGTACGACGTACGTCAGCACCACCATCCCATAGGTATTGTAGAGTGTAACCGGCATCCACGGAGCATTCCAGAGCAGGATCAAACCGACCACGATCACAATGCCGGGAACCGTATTCGGCAAGAGACTCAACAGATCGATAACCCGCTGCATCCGGCCCTGGGATTTGCCGATCACCAGGGCAAAACCGGTACCGAGCAGAACGGCAACGGTAGATGCCGCAAGCGACAGGCCCAGACTGTTACCAAGTGCCTTCTGGCTGACCGATCCCCAGGACAGCAGTTCCTTATAATGATCAAGCGTCAGATTATCCAAGGATAATCCGGCTCCCCGGAGCTTCATCAACGATGCCACAATGACGGAAAAGTAAGGAATACCGACAGACAATATTAGCAGCAAACCGATGTATAGAGCGCAGAGCGCACCTTTGCTTCCGCGCAGCGAATATCTTTTGGAGCGTTGCCCTT
The DNA here is from genome assembly GCF_001277345.1 of Paenibacillus solani. GTDB lineage: Bacteria > Bacillota > Bacilli > Paenibacillales > Paenibacillaceae > Paenibacillus_AQ > Paenibacillus_AQ solani. Next base: position 7,701 of record NZ_LIUT01000001.1, on the reverse strand, counting down.
TGCCGCCCACAAGACGGTAGGTAAACTTCCGACTGATCGTAGACTGCATGTACCACATCACCAGACATACCGATAGCAGGACCGATGCGAGCGAGGTCGCTTTACCGAAATCGATGGGCCAGCTTGAAATATATTTATGGATTTCCGAGGTCATGACATAATAGCCGATACGGCGACCGAATGTTGCCGGAGTTCCGAATTCCGCAATCGTTTTGACGAACACCAGCATCGCGCCCATGCCATAAGAGGATAACAGCAGCGGCAGTATGATTTTTCTAAACCGGTAACCCGCGCTTGCCCCATGAACTGCGCCAGCCTCCTCCAGATTACCGCCGATCCGGATCAGCGCATCCCGCAGCAGAAGATAGAGAAACGGAAACAAATGCAGACTCATGATCAGCACCATGCCGCCGAAGCTGAAGAAGGAATCGCTCCATTTCGCTGCTCCCGGCAGCCACTGCTGCAAATATCCGCCCTTTTGCATAAACAGAATCCAGCCCATCGAACCGATATACGGCGGGGTCATGAACGGAATCATCAGAATCACATCCACCCATCGATGCTGTCCCAGCCGGGTTTTGGCCATCATCCAGGCGAGCGGCAGCGCGAGTATTGTTGATCCTGCTACCACGCATACCCCTAACCAGATGGATTGCAGCAAAACACCGGACAGCTCATGACCCGCTATCGTTCGTAGTGGCGCCAGCCAGTCGAAGTGCTGATCCGGGTATACACTTTGCCAGAAAATAAGCAACAGCGGTACACCGATGCTTATTATAAGAAGAAAAAGGGCGAGAATAACGCCCATTTTCCGTATTAATCGCTGACTGTCCATGATGACAGGTCTCACTTTTCGGTTCACCTCACATTGCCTTCCTGTACTTCACTCTTATGCAATTACTTGAATACTTCGGAAAAACGTGCCGCCGTCTCATCCCCGTGTTCGTTCATCCAAGCCCAATCCACTTTAAACACCGGGATATCCTTCAGATTGGTCCGACCTTCAGCCTCCACATCCTCACGGCCAGGAATCAGATAGGCATCCGCCACCAGCTTCTGTGCTTCGTCAGACAGCAAATAGTCGATGAAAGCCTTGGCATTATCTACGTTCGGACTGGATTTCAAAATTGCAGCCGGTCTCGGACTTACAACGGTTCCTTCCTCCGGATATACAATATCAAGCGGCTCACCCTTGGCTTTAGCTGAATACGCCATATAATCCACGCCTGCGGCAACCAAACTCTTGGCACCGGTAATCACCGGGTCCAGCGCTTCCTGATTCGCTCCTGCCATGGCAGTCCCATTGGCTTTATAATCCTCGAACAGCTTCCAGCCTGTTTCACCCTTCACACTCAAATAACCCGTGATAAAATCTAGCGCCGATCCCGACAGCGTCGGATCCGGAATATTAACGGCATCCTTCCACTCCGGCAGACCTAAGTCCGCCCAGCTTTGAGGCGGCGCTGAGACCAGATTCGTATTGTATACAATTCCGAGCGCTGATGCGCTTGTGCTGAAATAGTTTCCTTCCGCATCGGACCAATCCTTATTCAGCTTGTCCGCATTGGCAGCTTCCGGATAAGGCAGTGTCAGACCGTCCGCCTTCAGCGCCTGAGCGGAAGGCAGAGATGCAAGAATGACGACATCCGCTACCGGATTCGATTTCTCCGCTTCCATCCGCGCCAAAATTTTGCCTGTCGTGCCTTGGAACATTTCTACTTTCACTCCGGTCTTTGCTTCAAAACCGCTCACGATATTATCAGCAAGCTTTTGTGGGCCTGCGCTGTAAAGAACGAGCTTACCTCCGGCCTGCGTACTTCCGGATGCAGATGCCTTACCTGTATCCTGTGCCGGCTTAGCAGCCGAATCCCCACTTGGCGCATTGCCGCATCCAAACAGACTTAGGCTCATGACAGATGCCAACAACAGCACCGCGCTTTTTTTCCGTAACTTCCATTGACTCATTTCTCCCCAGCTCCTCTTCATCTTAGCCTGCAGCAGCAGGCGTGCGTTTTGCTGTATTTTGATGCATGCTCTTGTTCGTATCATGACTCGTTGCTTCACCCATCCGACAGACCCTCTGTGGAGACACGTACAGATTCACACGTTCTCCGACAGGCACTCTTTTGTTCAGATATGCGGTCCACTCGTCCATTCCATCCACTTGTAAGCGAATTTCGTATCGCTCGCCTACATAGCTCACGCTTAGCACCGTTGCCTGATAGCACATATCCTCCGTGCTTGTCCTGCTCCAGGTCACATGCTCCGGTCTCACCATGGCGTGATCCACCGTCAGCCAATTGGACTTGCCAATAAACGAAGCCACAAAGGGATAACTTGGTGTTTCATATATCATCTCCGGGGTTCCACGCTGCAGGACTTCTCCCTTTCGCATGACCACAATTTCATCCGACATCGACATGGCTTCCACCTGATCATGTGTGACATAGAGAGCAGTCAGCCCCATATCCTTCACAAGTGACATCATTTCGATCCGCATTTCCTCCCTAAGCACGGCATCCAGCGCACTCAGAGGCTCATCGAACAGTACCAGTGCCGGACGGATGGCTACGGCTCTGGCAAATGCAACCCGCTGCTGTTGTCCACCGGACAGCTGATGCGGATACCGATCCTCCATCCCCTCCAAACGGACCATGGCCAGCGCTTCGGTTACTTTTTTTCTGAGATCCGCCTTAAGCTTGGCTGCTTTTAATCCAAACGCTACATTTTCGTATACCGTCATATGCGGCCAGAGGGCAAAATCCTGAAATACCATCCCGAAATTGCGTTTATGCGACGGCACATCGATTCTCTGGTTCTTGGAATAGATACACCGGTCTTCCGCATGGATTTCCCCTTCATCCGGCTGTTCCAGCCCGGCGATCATTCTTAGCAGTGTCGTTTTGCCGCAGCCAGACGGCCCGAGCAATGTGGTGAATTGACCATGACGGAGTTTTAAATCAGTAGGAAGTAAAGCGGGTGTACCCTGAAATGATTTTTGAATGCCCCTGATTTCTATATCCACTTCGATCCCAACCTGTCTTCTTAAGCTATTTCCATTGTAGGGCTGGCGTTTAAGCGGTGTATTAGAGGAATGTAAACGCAGAATTAACTTTTTGTTTGAATTCTGTTGATACTCATAGATTAAATCTATATAGAGAGCATTAATGAGGAATAATTAAAGGAGAGATATACGCATGAATCTGATGAAACTGCAAATTGTGGAACTGATCGACCGCCACCATCATATGACCAGCGTGGCAGACATACTTGGCATTAAGCAGCCCACGGTTACTTTTCATATGAAGTCACTGGAAGAAGAACTGCAAGTCCGGCTGTTCGAGTCCCGAAGCGGAAAAACTTTTCTTACCGAGGCTGGACAAGCTCTGCTGCATTATGCGGTGAAAATAAACGCGCTTGCCAAGGAATCAGAGCGAGTCGTCCGCGAATACGACAGCTTATGCCGGGGAACGCTGCACATTGGAGCCAGTTATGTCCCTGCCACCTATCTGCTACCCGTAATATTGAATGCTTTTGCCCGAGAGTTTCCCGGCATACGGATCTCCTTATCGGTCAAGCCTTCGCCGGTTATCCGCGACATGCTAGCGCGGCACCAGATTGATCTGGGCATTATTTCTTCCGCACCCTTTACGGGTCCCAGTCTCCAGGCCGAGTCCTTATGCGAAGATGACCTGATCCTAATATGTTCGCCTGACCATCCGCTGGCAAAATCGGATTCACTGCAGCCTGAGCAGATAGTACGAACTCCCTTTGCCTTGCATGGTACCGAATCCAGCACAAGGCAGCTGACTGACCAGTGGCTTGCACAGCATGGTCTGCATATGAGGAGCCCGGTAGAGCTGGACTCGCTGGAAGCAATCAAGCAGCTGGTATTGTTGGGGGACCATATTTCTTTTATATCGCGAATGGCGGTACAGCGGGAGCTGCAGCAAGGCTTACTGCACGTTTTGATTATTCCCGGCCACCAGGCATCCCGGCATATATACTGCGTCCATAATAAGGACCGTCTTCCTTCCGTGCAAATTCAGCGTTTTCAGGAGGTTTTGCGTGAGAGAAGCAATCAACTGAAGCTAGCTATGTGGGAATAGGTGAGGTTTTTCTGGTTCCAATCAGATGGATTAACAAAAAATGTATAATACCATTCAATAATTCTATAAACATTTGATATAATCGCACTCCCCCGTTAACAACTCACAATTATTCAGCGTTTAAAGTAAGCGGTGTACCTAAATCCAGCTTATGGGAGTGATTGTGTTGAGAAAATGGAAACAGCTGACGTTGTCTTTCATGGTAGGTTTCACGGCTCTAGGAAGTGGATTTACCGGACTCCAGGAAGCAGAGGTTTCGGCCGCCGCCAATGCCGTGCCTTCGTATGAAGTGAAATTCCTTGCCAAACCGGAAACTGTGCTGGAATCGGGCGGAAGCCTGCGGAGCGAAGTCATCCAAGCATTTGGAATAGCTTCTGCCCCTCAGGCAATCGGTGTAGCTTATTTTGACACAGACCAGTTGGAGCTAAATGCCGAGGGATGGGATGTTCGTTTTCGTAAAAAAGAGGACAAGGATAACTACGAGCTTACTTATAAGAAACGCTATCCCATCGTAAATGGAGACATTAACGCCGCGCTCAGCTTGGCTAACCAGGAGGGCTTTGATGCTTCGGATGACAATTACGAGGCCGAGATTGATTGGGGCTATGGCAAACAAACACTTAGCTTCTCCAATACCAAGAAGATCAGCACATCTACTGCTGGTACAGCGCTCCCATCCGAACAAGATGCTTTAGCAATGCTATTGGACAAGCTCCCAGGGAAACTAAAGAAATGGACCTCTCCAAATTGGGGTCAGCAAAAGCTTTCACAGTCCCGCATCCATGGACCTCTGACCTTCTTGCGCTATGAGGGCTCTTGGAATGGTCAGAAATTAAGCCTCGAAGTTTGGCCGATCCGCACTGCAGACGGCGCAGGAACCGAGGATCTGATCGAAATCTCTTTTAAAACGTCTGATGGCTTGGTTGCTTCCCAGCTTCGATCAGATCTAATGGACACCCTGGAGTCTAACGATTGGCTGCTTCCTACGGACGGCTTGAAGACGCAGCTGATCTTGGACAGATATTAAGATAGAGAAAAGCTATTGAGGTAAACAAAAGAAGGGCGTCCACTAGTGGGACGTCCTTCTTTCTGATGCTCATTATTTTTTTATTAACGCCCATATGTTTGTAAAAATATAGGTTTTATTGAATTAATTAAGAGGTTATGATAGAAACATCTTCACTCATTACATTTATAGAAAGTCGGTGTCTTCTTGAAATTCAAAAAAATGCTTTTACCATTCCCCTTATTTCTCCTGGTTTTCATTCTGGGTATTTTATTAGCTCTCTTATTTCCTTCTACCGGAAAAGCAGTTTACTTTGTACTCGTTCCTCTTTGTCTCTTTCTTTTCACTATATTTATACATGAATTTGGACATTTTATAGTAGGTGTTGCAAAAGGACTAAAACCGATAGAAATGAATGTTGGCCCGTTGCGTCTGCTCTTCATGAAGCGTTCCCTTCAAGTTCTCCCTAATAATAACTGGCAGTATTTTGGTGGAACAATGCATTTTTCTGCGAGCAATTCAGATTATAAGGGTATGGCTCGCAAATGGTCTTGGATGGCTCTAGGAGGCCCCGCTGCAAGTTTATTTACTGCCCTGCTCATCCTCTTACTTTTTAGTTCCTCTCCTTTATGGATGGATACACTTTTATTGATGAACCTGGGTATTGGTATCGCTACATTGATTCCCTCGACCAACGGATCATTTCATTCTGATGGGAAACTTTTTTGGATCCTACGCAAAGAATCTACTCGTGCAAATCTAATGATGGCTGCTGTTATTTTACAAAAAGATTATTCTTCAAAACTTATTCCTTCAGAATGGAACCCTGAAGTGATTAAAGCTTTCGCCCATATGCTGTATAGCGCAACAGAACGAACACCGGAACAACTCCTCGAAGAGTCGGAACTACGAATGTACCTCTATTATCACTTTGCCGATCAAGAACAAATGGATCAAGCTATAAAATACATCCAACCCCTAGCTCGATTAGGAAATACTTCTGGTCCGCTTACACCAATCCGTATCATGATCGATAGTTTCTATGCTTGTCACTTTTTCTTGCAACCTTCATCTGACGCTCAGTCTCGCACAGAAGCCGAAACACTTGTACAATCGTTGCCTAATAAAGAACCCTACAGTTACCACAAAGCTTGGGCCGCCATGCTGTCCACACAAGGCAAAATGAAAGAAGCGGCAGAGCACCTGTCTCAAGCTCAATTACTATTAGAAAAATGGTATAAACCAATTGGTACCTATCAAGTCGAAAAGAAGATATTATCTCAAATTGAAAAACGTTTAAATTCCTAACCGACCGCTATAAACCAACATAAAAAGCCTTCCCAAAGGAAGGCTTTAATAATGGTGTGAAAAACCGGACTCGAACCGCACCGTAGTGAAAATATGTATGGAGCGGACGACGGGAATCGAACCCGCGACCCTCGCCTTGGCAAGGCGATGCTCTACCGCTGAGCCACGTCCGCAAAAATCCCCAACACTATGTATATTCTTGTAAAATGGAGCGATCGATGGGACTTGAACCCACGAATGCCGCAGCCACAATCCGGTGCGTTAACCCCTTAGCCACGACCGCCATATCTACAATTAATTTAGATGGTGCCGTCGAGAGGAATTGAACCCCCAACCTACTGATTACAAGTCAGTTGCTCTACCAATTGAGCTACAACGGCTTATTCATGTAGTTATAAACAATATTTCTAATATGTAATAAATAATTGGTTGCGGGGACAGGATTTGAACCTGCGACCTTCGGGTTATGAGCCCGACGAGCTACCGAACTGCTCCACCCCGCGTCATTAAAAGGGTTACTTGTATGGAGTCTCCGAAAAGTAATCGGAATTTTCTGCGAAGCATGAGCTTCACTTTTTGGGGATGAATTATGGTGGAGGCTAACGGGATCGAACCGCTGACCCTCTGCTTGTAAGGCAGATGCTCTCCCAGCTGAGCTAAGCCTCCATACATGGTGCGCGTAGAGGGACTTGAACCCCCACGTCAAAGACGCTAGATCCTAAGTCTAGTGCGTCTGCCAATTCCGCCATACGCGCGCATTCATTAAAAATTCTGGTGACCCGTAGGGAATACTCTCACTTCGTTCGAGACTGCGAAGCCTAAGCTTACGAAGTTGATGCTCCGACGAACCGTGGTGGTTCTCATCCCCTGAAGCATTTAAAGTAAGTGGTGACCCGTAGGGGATACTCTCACTTCGTTCGAGACTGCGAAGCCTGCGCTTACGAAGTTATCCTCCGACGAACCGGCGGGGTTCTCATCCCCTGATGTTAAAGTAAATAGTGGTGACCCGTAGGGGATTCGAACCCCTGTTACCTCCGTGAAAGGGAGGTGTCTTAACCCCTTGACCAACGGGCCTTATTCAAAAATATATAAAGTCCGAGTGAGCATCCGCATGCAGTCAGCCCGCTCGGACGTTTTTTTGCAATCATTCACTTATACAAGTAGATGACAGGCAAAAAAAATACCACTTTCAAAGTGGTTTTCCGCTTGGCGACGTCCTACTCTCCCGGGACCCTGCGGTCCAAGTACCATCGGCGCTGGAAGGCTTAACGGTCGTGT
>NZ_LIUT01000008.1:860684-864640 GCF_001277345.1 Paenibacillus solani | reverse complement strand
ATGTGTTCATTCTCTATTTCAACGTCCCGCCTAAGCGGTCCGTTTTACTCACTCGTTGTTCAGTTTTCAAAGATCAATGATGTTTCTCTTTGTCGTCGTTATCTCTCAGCGGCGACTTTTATAATATATCATACTTCCTATCAACTTTGCAAGCACTTTTTTTAAAAAAGTTTTTTGAAGTTTGTTTTGAAGTTTGATGGCCGCCGCTTTGGCGGCATCACCTTCGAAAAGGAAGCGAAAATTAATTTACCATATACCAAGCCATTTCGTCAATACTTTTCAGCAAAATTAATGTTTGATTTGCGGAAACTTGCCGTTACGTGCATATTTGGAGAGCTCTTTCTGTGGGGCAAAGCGGGCATACATGCGGAACACCGTTTTATATCGGTTGGCGATTGCCTGTCTGATGTTTTGATCCAATCGTTGGTCGCTCAGATCCAGCAGCATTTCATCCAGTTCTTTTCGCAATACATAATCAAGCTCTTTACACTCTTTCTCATTAAATAGCATTCCCAGCATGATAGGACCTCCTCGTATATGTAAACAAGCATGTCACGTTGACCCCATTCGCATCAAAGATGCCTGTTGGCTTATCTATGTTGATTAACCGTTTAAGCGGCATCTCGATACCGAATGAAGCTGTCAGAAGACAGGATGAACGTGCCCTACTATAAACAGCTCTCTCTTCCACTCTGTTAAGCTGCTTTATTAGGTATGCTCAATTTCCGGGAAAATTATGACATCAACCACAACGTTATTGTACTTTCTATAATCGCAGCGATGAGAAGCAGAACGACAACCCATAAGGAAGCTGTGCCCAGCTTACGCCAAAATTGGCGCCACTCCCCACCGATCCCGCTTCTGCGCTCGCCCGTTGCTGTAATGCTTCGCAAGACCAGGCCTCCAAAGGCAAGCCCATACCCACAAGCAATCACGATGACCGGTATCTCAATAATTCCATGAGGCAAGAGTCCCCTCACGATCACATCAAACAGACTCTCCCCGCTCGCTTCCACCATTTTTAATAGAAAACCGATCACCATGCCATTAACAACCAGGAAGAAAAACGGAATCACCCCGAGCAGCAATCCCGAGAACATGACCAGCACACTTTTAATGCTGTTGTTAAGAAAGATGAATACAAAGAAGTTCCACTCCGGATTTTCGGAGGACCCCAGCTGCTGACTCATTTCCGAGAGTCCCTGAAGCTGGCCGCGTAGAAATTGTTCAAATCCCTCTGAGCTCGCTCCCGCTACGATTCCGGCGATAAACAAGACTGTTGCCAAGAGCAATGCCTTCCGGATAGATCTTAAATCTCTGAGAAAAATGCTAAAGCGTAACATTCGAGAACCTCCTAAATTGGTATAACTCACAAGTACGAGCATATGTTGAAGTAAACAAGCTATTGCACACTGAAGGGAGAGGGGCGCACCTATTATGAATTCTTTTTATGTATTCAATGGCAGAAAAATTAAGCGGTTTTTCTTCGTTCTGGCCGCGGCGATCTTTGCAATCGGCGTCATTTATGTGGAGAGTGACAATATCTCCGTCTTCTCTGAAGGCACCCCGTCAGCAATTTACAGCGTGTCTACGGACAAGAAACAGATTGCCTTAACGTTTGACATTAGCTGGGGGGAGAAACGCGCGGAGCCGATTTTACAAGCCTTAAAGGATAACGGGGTTCAAAAAGCAACCTTTTTCTTATCTGCACCATGGAGCAAAACGCATCCCGACATCGTAAATGCCATCAAGGAAAGTGGCTATGAAATCGGGAGCCATGGCTTTAAGCACGATAATTACAGCACCCTGACCGATGAGGAAATAAGAAAGCAGATCTCTTCGGCACATACTATTTTAACCGCAATGACCGGACAAGAACCCAAGTTGATACGGATGCCTAACGGAGATTTCGACAAAAGAGTGCTTAATATCGCCCAGAGCCTGAATTATACCGTTATCCAGTGGGATACCGACTCCAGAGACTGGAAAAATATCGGTGTCGATAAAATCGTGGATCGCGTGGTTTCCAAAGCTCACCCGGGTGACATCGTGCTTATGCATGCTAGTGACTCGGTGAAGCAAACGCATGAAGCACTCCCGCTCATCATCAATGAGCTTCGCAATCAAGGCTATGAGTTCGTCACCGTAACAGACCTGCTTCAACAGGGCAGCGCTCAGGGCACCGAGGTTCGTGATCACGCTTTTCTGCAGAAGAGCATTGAGGATGCAGGCGGCCTATAACGCTTATAAACCATCAATTCAATAATGCTTAACAAAAAAAGAGCTATGATGTTAGCTCTTTTTTTCGTCTTGTTGTGTAACTTTATGAAGAGTCAGAATCTGGTATGCATTACAGATCAGCAGAGGGACGACCATAAAGATCGTGGCATTGCTAACACCGATTTGCAGTACACCGATAATTTCCACGATGGAGATCGCCATCATAAAGAAGAGGGTCGGAATCCACGCATTCGCATTGGTGCTCTTCACTTTGAGATAAGCAACGACAACTGCAATTACCAAGATAGATATTCCTAAAATCAAATCCTGCTGCAAGCTGGTGGATCCACCGACAAACGTACGGAAGAACATCAGCTCAAGCAATGCTAGAACCGCGAGCACAATCTGGATGTATTGCCAAGTCTTCCTCCGGAAAATGCCTATTCCCATATAATTTAGAGTCAGGTATGCAAAAAAGCCCATCTGGGAGTATACACTCACCAATGCCCCAGATCCTAACAAAATCAGCGGGTATAACAATCGATCGGCCATTCCCGTAAATTCGATCGCGCCATTAAATAGCTGCAGAATCAATCCTACAACTAATGCCGCCACTGCCCCAACGAGCAGCGTTTTCATAAATAATTTAGCCCATTTTCGTAAGCTCAACTAACTTCCACCCCCACAGATCATTATTTTACCAACGTTCACAATAAAAAACCATTGTGAATCCGACATATTTCTGCAAAACCATCACATACTATGCGAAGAAACGTAAGAAAAACATCTATCGGTATTAAATTGCAGAGAACGGACGCGTGAAGATGATCTGGGTTCTTGCGATGATCGAATGGGCTCAGCCGGGCTGTAAACTTATACATTCCATTGATCACAGATTAAAAAAAGGAGGACAACGGTAATGAAGTGGCCGTTATTTCGCTTATGTATTATCTTCCTCGTTGCTGCCATGATGCTTACTGCTTGTGGTGCGGAGCAAAGCTCGTCCCCGCAGCTTGGATATAAAGAAATTAAGTCCATGGTGGTCGACATTCTAAAAACCGACGAAGGCAAAAAAGCGGTCGAGGAAGCGCTGGGCGGCGGAACTGGCAGTTCTAGCAGTGGCGGCTCGATGGGAATGCGGATGATGTCTGCCCAATCAGGAGAACAGATTCGGACCGCTGTCAAGGATACCTTAGTGTCAGAGGAATATAAAAAAGAAATCGAAAAGATTATGACCGACCCTCGATTCGCAGGTGAATTTGCCAAAGCGATCAATTCCGAGAGCAAGCAGCTGCATATGCAGCTAATTAAAGATCCTACTTACCAAAAGTCCGTTCAGGATATGCTAAAATCCCCGGAAGTCATGAAGTCGTTTCTTGAACTCACCAATACACCTGATTATCGCAAGCAATCCATGACCGTGATGCAGGAAGCAATGCAAAACCCGCTGTTCCGCATGGAAGTGATGGATCTTCTTAAATCGGTTGTGAAAGAAGAACTTCAACCTAAAGTTGAGAAGAAGAAACAAGGCGAGGAGCAAGGAAAAGAAGAAAAAGGCAGTGGCCAAGGTGGAGGCGAAGGTGGCGGTGAGGGCGGTGGTGAAGGAGAAGGCGGCAGCTAAATTCCCTCTCCATTAGAACAAAAACAAGCTCCCCGCGGTGAAGTGACCCCCAAAAGTTAGACACGGTTATTTCATTAGGCAGCTTTCTCAAAATGAGTTCGGTACTGTACCGGAC
>NZ_LIUT01000008.1:787818-860195 GCF_001277345.1 Paenibacillus solani | reverse complement strand
GCTATCCTTAGTAAATTTAGTCATAAAAAACTGCACCTCCAACTGTTAGATGTGTCTAACAATTGGGGTGCAGTTCACGGGGAGCTTGTTTTTACATGAAGACCCTCTAAACTGATGCCTCCAGCTTATCGGTAATTCTTGCGGCTATCTCGTCATATATCGCTCCGCTCTCAGTGCCCGTCTTATAGACCGATGGTGAGAAGTCCGGCTCTGACGGATGGTTGTCCGGAGCACCTAATGGAAGCTGGGCTAGCAGCTCCGTATGAAGCGTCTCGGCAAGCTTGCCGCCGCCTCCACGCCCAAACACATAATCCTTCTCTCCGCCGTGGGAGCAGACATAATAGGACATATTCTCCACGACGCCCAGGATTTCATGATCCGTCTGCAAAGCCATTGCACCCGCTCTGGCAGCAACAAATGCTGCTGTAGCATGCGGGGTAGTTACAATGATCTCCTTGCTCTGCGGAATCATTTGGTGCACATCAAGAGCTACGTCACCGGTTCCTGGCGGCAAGTCGAGGAGCATGTAGTCCAATTCCCCCCAGGCGACGTCAGTAAAGAATTGACGCAGCATTTTGCCCAGCATCGGTCCGCGCCAGATCACCGGACTATTCTCGCGAATGAAGAATCCCATGGACATGACTTTAACGCCAAAACGCTCAACCGGATGAATGACGCCGTCCTCGGTTACGGATGGTCCTTCTTCGATTCCCATCATGTCCGGCACGCTGAATCCGTATATATCCGCGTCAATCAGGCCAACCTTCTTGCCTTGCCGAGCTAACGCAGCAGCTAAATTCACCGTAACAGTGGATTTGCCGACTCCGCCTTTTCCGCTTGCAATCGCAATGAAGTGAACGCCGGACTGTTCGCTAAGCAGCGTATTCTGTTCCATGCCGGCAGCATGCCCTTTTGTCAACTTCTCTCGATCGTTGGCTTCCTCTTGAGGGGCTTGGCTTGCGGCATTATCCAGAGGACGCATTCGAATATGAATATCTTCTGCCCCCATGGCTTCAAGAATTTCTCGAATCTGCGCGTCCAAGGAAGCACGTGTTTCTTCATCACTGTAAGTAACGGACAAACGAACTGTCCGTTCCTTAACAACAATATCTCGAATACGCTGGAGCTCCATTAAGCTCTTCCCGGTTTCGGGATCACGTAAAGGTTGAAGTATCTCCTGTACCGTTTCTCTAGTCAGCATATAAGCACCTCTGCTCTATGTAATGGAATAGACAATGTTCCGATATTCCCGTCTATTATACCACTACTCTGCAGCTTGTGACGACTTGCTGATGGACTCTCCGGAGGAGTATCGCAAAATACCATTATAGACCGAAGCAGCGACTTTCCTCTGGTATTTCTCATCCCGCAGCAGTTCAGATTCCTGCGGATGGGATAAGAACCCTACTTCCACCAAAGCCGATGGGATCCGCAAGGCTTGGAGCAAGTATATCGTCTCATCCGTTTTGGCTAGACGCTGCGTATTCTCCAGATTGCGCCTGATTTCCTCCTGAATCAATTCAGCGAGCTTCTTGCTATCCTCGCTATTTGGTGGGTAGAAGGTTTGTGCGCCACTCCATCGGTTGGAGGGAATGCTGTTCAGATGCACACTGAGAAACAGATCTGCCTTGCTCTCCTCGATCTTCCTGACACGCTGTTTGAGATCCTCCGTTTTTCGCTTGGAATAACCTTTAGTATTCTCGGCTGCCAGATCGTAATCCCCTTCCCTTGTCAAAATAACCAAGGCCCCTGCCTGCTGTAAATAGTCTCGAAGGTACAAGGTAATCGCGAGATTCACATCCTTCTCAATGACACCTTGACGGCTCACAGCTCCCCCATCAGGTCCCCCATGCCCTGCGTCGAGCGCAATGATCTTCCCAGCCAGCGGCAGGCTCCAGGTACTGGATGAAGTTTTAGCCGAAGGGATTTCATAGGTTACAACGATGATAAGCAAGGCCAGAAGCAGTGCTCCAAACAAGGTTTGCTGAATTCGCTTCATCGAAATCCATACCGTAACTTTATCAGACCTCCGTCTGGACATAACAAAACCACCTCGTCCCATGAGTTGTACTACTCCATCATATGGGACAAGGTGGCTATTTAGACCTTCGTTATACGGTAACCTGCTCTTTCATACCTTCAATCAGCACTTGTGCGACTTCCGGACGCGTAAATTCAGGTGGTGGACACTGCCCTTCACGAAGCAAGCCCCTAACTTTCGTTCCCGATAAGGTCAGATGATCCTCTTTAGGATGCGGGCATGTTTTGCTTGAGGCCATGTTTTTGCATGTGGTGCAGAAGAAGCTGTGCTCAAAGAACAGCGGCGTTATACCTAACTCTTCTGCCGTGAAGTTTTTGAAGATTTCCTGAGCTTCGTAGGTACCATAGTAGTCACCAACACCTGCGTGATCCCGGCCTACGATAAAATGGGTGCAGCCATAGTTCTTCCTTACCATTGCATGGAAAATAGCTTCTCGTGGTCCCGCATAGCGCATGGCAGCCGGAAACACGCCGAGGAAGGTACGATCCGCCGGATAGTAGTTATCCAGCAGAGTCAGATAACTTTTCATCCGTACATCTGCAGGTACGTCATCCGATTTCGTTTCGCCGACAAGCGGATTGAGGAAAAGAGCATCGACAATTTCCATAGCGCTTTTCTGAATATATTCATGTGCACGGTGAACCGGGTTACGAGTCTGAAAACCGACAACCGTATTCCAGCCCTTCGCTTTAAATTGCTCCCGGGTTACTGCCGGATCAAAATAGAATTCACCAAAACGCTCTGGCTGCGGCCGATTCAGCACTTGAATCGGTCCCCCTACATAAGTTGAAGGCCGTTCAAACAGTTTCTTCACGCCCGGATGCTCTGGATCATCCGTCTTGAACACTTGCACTGCTTCGACTTGCTGATCTACCTGGTAGATGCTCTCCACTTCAATAACGCCATATATAATACCATCCTCTTCACCCACAAGGGCTGCTTTCTCACCGATAACCAGCTTTGCCGCTGTATCCTCATCTACAGCAAGTGTGACCGGGATGCTCCATACGGTTCCGTCAGTTAAACGCATTGAAGAAACGACGGAGCCATAGTCCTGTTCGTTAAGAAATCCTTGCAATGGGGAAAATGCTCCTACACCGATCAGATCAAGATCTGATATGCTCCAAGCATTGACCGGGATTCTGTGAAAAGAATCAGCCTGTTTCAAAAGAACTTCACGTTCTTCTCCTAGAACTACCCGCTGTACCAGCGTGCCGCCATGAGGAAGTATTGCTGTCATGAAATCGAATCCTCCTTCGTATGCTGCAAAATGTAATATATCTAAACTCGTATCTTACGTTTTATTTATGAAGTCCGCATTCTGTCTTCTCATGGCCGGACCAGCGTCCTGCGCGCGGGTCTTCTCCAGGCATAACCTGTCGCGTACAATATTCGCAGCCAATGCTCGGATAATACTGATCATGCAGCGGATTGTAGATGATATCGTTAGCCCGGATGTAATTCCATACATCCTCACTGGTCCAGCCTGCGATCGGATTAAACTTCACCAATCCGAACTTGGTGTCATACTCAATCTTCTTGGAATTTGCTCGGGTGGGTGCCTGATCTCTTCGAATTCCTGTGATCCAAGCGTCATATTGAGACAGAATCCGGGTAAGCGGTTCTACCTTACGGATATTACAGCACTCATTAGGGCTAACGCTCCATAGAGCGTCCCCATGCTGGGCTGCTTGCTCCTCTGGCGAAATAAGCGGGGATACCCGTACGAACTCCAGCCCATAGTGTGCAGCCATGAGATCTCGGGTTTCATAAGTCTCTTTGAAATGAAAGTCCGTATCCAGATAAAAGATATCTGTGGACGGGCTGATTTTTTGAATCATATCCACCAATACCACATCTTCTGCCCCAAAGCTGCAAGCAAACGTTATATTAGGGAATGTCTTAATTGCATACGCAATGACTTCCTCGGCCGATGCATGCTCAAGCTCTTCGGCTTGCACTTTAATCAAATCCTCTTTCTCCAGCAAATTCATGATACAATGCCTCCCCCGATATTAATCCCGATATTCCTACTGAAATAATATGAATTAACTACAGTATAAAACATTCCTAATAAATGTCAACCATCAAAACTTTACCCTGAAAAAGAAAAAATCCCTTCCTGCACCAGCAGAAAGGGATTTTGAGGGGACATAGGCCATTAGTCGGTTCCTACGGATACCTCACCAGCTTTTTCGTCAATTCCAGTACTGCTTCCCTCTTTGGTTTTGAGAGGAGCTGTCTGATTCGATGTCCGAAGCGGAATTTCCTTCAAGAAGAATACGAGCATCAGTGCAAGCACGAGAACTAACATCCCTGTCAAGAATACCATCGATAAAGTATTTCCGAGTGCATCCCGAATACTGTCAATCATCTGCATAAACAAAGGCTGAACATCTGCAGGAAGGCTAGCTTCGGTTTTCTCGATCAATGGTTTATTCATTAACGTCTGTGGATTAGCGAACGACAGCATCTGCTGAGCCATTTGCGGATCCAGGGAACTGAAGTCAGGTGCACTTTCAGACTGTAGTGCATCCTTCAAATTCTTCGTAAGGTTATTCGACATAACCGTACCCATAACCGCGATACCGATCGTACCGCCAAGATTACGGAACAACTGGGATGAAGCTGTTGCTACGCCCAGCTCTTTATGAGAGACTGCATTCTGTGTAGCCAATGAGAACACCGGCATACCCAATCCAAGTCCGATACCGAAGATAATAGTACTCACCACAGTGAGCCAGATGTTATCCATGAATACCATGATTCCCATACCAACAATCATAATAGGAACACCCATAAGCGCATAACGTTTGTATTTGCCGCTTTTTGCAATCAGTTGACCAGTTACAGCACTCATTCCCATCATGAAGATCGACATCGGAATCGTGACATAACCGGCATAGGTCGGCGAAATGCCGAGCACACCTTGTACATAAAACGAGATGTAAATCATCGCGCCCATCAAACCAAAGTTCATAATGAATCCAATCAGATTGGAAACCGTAACAACGCTATTTTTAAACAAACTGAGTGGCAGTACCGGCTCCTTCGCTTTCATCTCAACAAAGATAAAGATGATGGCCGATACGACCGAAGCTGCTATGAGACCGATGATTTCCGGCGATCCCCAAGGATATTCTGTACCTGCCCAAGAGAAAGCAAGGAGCAACGGAACGATGGCCGTTGTCAGGAATAAGGAGCCCAGATAATCGATGGATTGACCAGTTTTCCGTTCAACCTTAGGGAACAATGTCATGATCATGATAAAGGCGACGACGCCCAGTGGCAGGAAGATCCAGAACAACCAGCGCCATTCAATGTTATCAACAAGATATCCACCTAGCGTAGGACCAAGGACACTGGAGAAACCGAATACGGCTGTCATCAATCCCATCCATTTGCCCCGTTCCCGTGGAGGGAACAGGTCACCCACGGACATAAAAGCAGTGGATTGAATAATACCTGCTCCGATACCTTGAATACCGCGATAAATAATAAATTGATACACGTCTGTCGATGTACCTGTTAGGAAAGCTCCTAACATGAAAAATAATATACCTATTAGTATAAACGGCTTACGTCCGAACATATCAGACAGTTTACCTACCAGTATGGTCGCGATGGTTGAGGTTAACAAATAGATGTTAATCGTCCATGTATAATAATCCATACCATCCAGAATCGCAATAATGCGCGGCATTGCCGTGCTTGTGATTGTCTGGTTAATAGCTGCGAAGAACATCGCAGCCATGATTGCAATCATAATTGAAATTTTACGTTTAAGCGTTAAATGCTCCATGCTCCACCTCTACCCTTTGTGATTATCTTTATCTATGTTTGACAGCATCAACGAGAAGATTCTTCTCAAATGCTGTATGTCTTCCTCCGAAAGAATATTGAAAAACCCCTGGATCATTTCCTTCTGGTCCTTCTTCACTTTCTTAATCATTTCATACCCTGGCTCCAAGAGTGTGATGTTCACAACTCTCCGATCATCTTCTGCGCGTTCTTTCTGCAGGTATCCTTCCGCAACCAGCTTATCTGTCAAACCGGTTATAGCCGGTGGCGTCAGTGTTAAGGCATCTGCAAGCTCCGATACTTTCATCGGTCCACGCAACTTCAGTACATAGAGCACTTGAAATTGAGGAAAACTCAAATTGTACTTACCCTCGCTTGAATGTTTCCATTCCTGCGAGATGTTCTTAAGCAAAGCCCGAAACATGGATGATACTTGAAAAATCTCTTCATTTTTATCCAATCCTATCCTCCTTATCTATCTGCGAATTAATTATTTATTAAATGATTAACTACTAATTAATTAAACACTTAAATAATTTCATTTTAATAATATATCCCTATTTACATATCGAGTCAAGTGGTTAATGATGTTCGGTGTTCATGTGTAACATGGACTATCCTCAGGATGTTCACATCCTGTGAACAATCTGTTCTAAATATGGTCGAGATTTTCAAGATCATTGTCTATACTGTGCATATCTTTGTGGATTATTTATGGGATACTACCTCTATCCACAACCCTTCCAATGGGAATTGTGGCTGGGCCAGCACTCAAAAAAGCCCTTGACCATAATGGCCAAGGGCTTGGTAAATCGAGAATATTAACGCTTGGAGAACTGAGGTGCGCGACGAGCTGCTTTAAGACCGTATTTTTTACGTTCTTTCATACGAGGGTCGCGAGTCAGGAATCCAGCTCTTTTCAGAGAAGGACGAAGGTCTGGATCTGCTTTCAAAAGAGCACGGGAGATACCGTGACGGATTGCTCCAGCTTGACCGGAGATACCGCCACCGTGAGCGATGACGAGGACGTCATATTTGCCCAGTGTTTCTGTCAGGTTCAAAGGTTGTTTAACGATCAGTTTGAGTGTTTCCAAACCGAAGTATTCATTAATATCACGTTTATTGATGACAATGCGTCCTTCACCCGGTACGAGGCGTACACGTGCTACCGAGTGCTTACGACGACCTGTCCCATAGTATTGTACTTGTGCCATGAAACTGTCCTCCTTTATAATTAGCCGCGAAGTTCGTAAACTTCTGGTTTTTGTGCTTCGTGTGGATGAGCTGTACCTGCATATGCTTTCAGTCTCAACTTCATTTTCTCGCCCATGCGAGTTTTAGGAAGCATACCGTGAACCGCGCTTTCGATTACACGCTCTGGGAATTTAGCAATCAGGTCTTGAGCTGAAGTTACCTTCAATCCACCTGGATGCATGGAGTGACGATAGTATTTCTTATCCTCCATTTTGTTGCCAGTGAGGTGAATTTTCTCGGAGTTGATAACAACCACGAAATCCCCTGTGTCAACATGTGGAGTGAATTGTGGCTTATGTTTGCCGCGGATCAGAGCCGCAACTTCACTTGCCAAACGGCCAAGCGTTTTGCCTTCGGCATCAACGATGTACCATTTACGCTCAACTTCATTTGGCTTCGCCATATAGGTGGTACGCATGTATAGTTCCTCCTTGTATTCGTCCGAAAATCAATATTAATTTTCATTAGTATTATTTATCTTCGTTCATGTGTAAAGCTTGTTTATGGTGTTGCGGTATTACATTGGCATTTTCTTAACCGGGGCTGTGGGAGAGCCGTTAAGAAAACACAAATTATATTCTACAGGAATAGTCCCACTTACGCAAGTGTTTTTTAGGCCTTTCACGTAACCCCAAGCATATTAATCGAACAAGTCAATACGTTATTCGTATTAGATAAGATGGGGTTACACATTCCCTGCGATATTGTATTCCACTTCCCATAGCATTAAGCCTTTGCCCATGGCTGTAGGACCTGCTGCAGCCCGGTTTTTGGCTTCCAGTATGACCAGCATGTCATCGGGATGGCGCTTGCCTTCCCCTACCTCTAGCAGCGTACCCATAATGATCCGAACCATATGCTGCAGGAACCCGTTCCCCGATACGTACGTATGAATGATCCCTTGATCTCGCGTGCCTGGACGGCACATGGACGTATCCTGCTCGATCCAAGCATCAAAAATAGTACGAACATGCGACGGCTTCGTCGACTTACGGGACGCAAACGTGGTATAGTCGTGCGTTCCGATCAGATGAGTCAGCCCCTGCTGCATTGCATCGATATCCAGTTTCCCATAATGATGAATCTGGTACCGTCGGTTGAATAGATCCGGATATTGATTCGCATTAATGCTATATCGATAGGTTTTGCGTTTCGCTGCATGGCGGGAATGGAACTCCATAGGTACCTCCATCGCATCTGAAACCACAATATCTTCCGGCAGCCAGGTGTTTAATGCCATACACCATCGTTCCACGGGTACGGGAGAAGCTGTGTAGAAATTGAATACCTGGGCCCGGGCATGCACCCCGGCATCCGTTCTACCCGAAGCCGTAATCTTGAGTTGTTCTCCCGACAAACGGCGGATCGCTTCCTCCAGATAATCTTGGATCGTATGACCACCGGGCTGAGTCTGAAAGCCGTTATAATCGGTACCGTCGTAACTGACCTTCATCAGAAGATTACGCATCGCTGACCTCCTGAGCGCTTTGCTTGAAGAACTCCTCAAGCGAAAGCTTATAAACATTAAAAGAAAACCTGTATCGAGGCTTTTTCAAAGATGAAGCGGCCGCGATTAAAACAGCTAGGTCTACTTGCGATATATAGAATATCATCAAAAAAAGAGCCCCATAGGAGCTCCTTTTCATCATGTTAAGCCGAATCCTTCGAGTCAGCCACATGACTAGAAGGTCCCCGGTAATGTTGCCCATGGGGTAGTCGAGACGAGTCGAACCAGATGATCGACTATATCTCGCACCACTTCCCGTTGATGGCTCTAAGAATAAATATCTACAGGGCCGGGCATACATAACTACAGTCACTTCAATAGAACAAAGCTAAAGTTACGCGCGGTCAACCAGTTCCAAGTAAACCATTGGAGCTGCGTCACCACGACGAGGTCCCAGCTTCAGAATACGAGTGTATCCGCCTGGACGCTCTACGTAGCGAGGAGCGATGTCGGAGAACAATTTTTGGATTGCATCTTGTTCACCGTCTACAGTCTCACGACGCACGAATGCAGCTACTTGACGACGAGCATGCAGATCACCTTTTTTTGCTTTTGTGATCAGCTTCTCAGCGATTGAACGAACTTCTTTCGCTTTGGCTTCAGTCGTTTGAATGCGTTCATATAAGAAAAGGTCGGTTACCAGGTCACGGAACAACGCTTTACGCGCACTGGAATCGCGGCCCAACTTTTGGTATGCCATGTGTTTTTCCCTCCTTTTGCTAAGCTAAGCCGAATGCTATTCTTCCGTACGAAGTCCCAGGCCCAACTCTTCGAGCTTCTCTTGAACTTCCTCCAAGGATTTGCGTCCGAGGTTCCGGACTTTCATCATATCCTCTTCGGTTTTCGTTGTCAGCTCTTGTACCGTATTAATGCCGGCACGTTTCAAGCAGTTGTAGGAACGAACGGAAAGATCCAGCTCTTCGATCGTCATTTCAAGCACTTTTTCTTTCTTGTCTTCTTCTTTCTCAACCATGATCTCTGCATCCTTCGCTTCGTCGGTCAGACCCACGAAGAGGAACAGATGCTCAGTCAAGATTTTCGCGCCGAGACTAACAGCTTCCTCTGGTCGAATGCTGCCATCCGTCCAAATTTCAAGCGTCAGCTTATCGTAGTTGGTTACTTGACCAACACGCGTATTTTCCACTCCGTAGTTCACACGGCTAATCGGAGTATAGATCGAATCGACGGGAATGACGCCGATAGGCTGGTCATCGCGTTTGTTCCGATCCGCCTGGACATAGCCACGACCGCGACTAGCAAAAATACGCATATGAAGTCTTGCACCAGGGCCGAGCGTTGCAATATGAAGATCCGGATTCAGAATCTCCACATCACTATCCGCACGGATGTCACCAGCAGTAACAACCCCTTCACCCTCCGCATCGATCTCGAACACTTTCTCTTCATCGGAATGAATCTTCAGAGACAAAGCTTTCAGGTTCAGGATGACTTCGGTCACGTCTTCCATGACACCCGGAATCGTGGAAAATTCATGAAGTACACCATCGATTTGAATCGATGTGACGGCTGCACCCGGGAGTGAGGACAACAAGATGCGGCGAAGCGAGTTCCCCAGCGTCGTGCCGTATCCTCTCTCTAGAGGCTCAACAACGAATTTACCATACGTTCCTTCTTCATTGACATCAACGGTCTCAATTTTCGGCTTTTCGATTTCAATCACGCAAGTACCCCTCCTTCAAACGTCGCTCCTATATGAAACTGTCATCTTATCCAGTAATCCATGTAGTAGTATGCCTAAACAACCATTATTAGCAGATTGCAACGGATTTATACCACATTAACAGGATGACTTCATTATACGCGACGACGTTTTGGTGGGCGGCATCCGTTATGTGGAATTGGTGTAACGTCTTTGATCAGGTTAACTTCGAGGCCTGCTGCTTGCAGAGAACGAATTGCTGCTTCACGACCAGCACCAGGACCTTTAACCATGACTTCCACCGCTTTCATGCCGTGTTCCATAGCCGCTTTGGCAGCTGTTTCAGCAGCCATTTGCGCAGCGAACGGGGTCGACTTACGGGAACCTTTAAATCCAAGGCCGCCGGAGCTTGCCCAAGAAATCGCGTTTCCGTGAGGATCCGTAATCGTTACGATGGTATTGTTGAATGTGGAGCGGATATGAGCCACGCCACTTTCAATATTTTTGCGGTCACGACGTTTAGTACGTACGACTTTTTTTGGTTTAGCCATTGTCTATTATCCCCCTTTCTTATTTCTTCTTGTTCGCTACGGTACGACGAGGACCTTTGCGTGTACGAGCATTCGTTTTAGTACGTTGACCACGAACAGGCAGTCCACGACGGTGACGAATACCGCGGTAGCAGCCGATCTCCGTAAGACGTTTAATATTTAAGGAAATTTCACGACGCAGGTCACCTTCTACCTTAACCGTACCGTCGATCGTTTCGCGCAATTTGCTCACTTCATCTTCTGTCAAATCACGGACACGAGTGTCAGCATTGATTCCAGCTTCTTTCAGTACTTTCTGGGAAGTCGTTTTACCGATTCCGAAAATGTAAGTCAAGGCGATCTCAACGCGTTTGTCACGTGGTAAATCCACACCAGCTATACGAGCCATTTTACGCTACACCCCCTTCTTTAACCTTGTTTTTGTTTGTGCTTAGGATTTTCACAGATAACCATTACGTTCCCTTTGCGGCGAATGACTTTGCATTTTTCGCAAATAGGCTTTACAGAAGGTCTTACCTTCATGCTAATTACCTCCTCGTAGTTTTACGTTGTAAAACCAGCTTCGAAACTAAAGTAGTTTGTAACCGCTGCTGAGTTTTACATCAGTAAAACCGCTTCGCAGCTTTCCTTGATTCCCCAGGGGAATCTTGAATCTATTTACGGTACGTGATACGACCTTTAGTTAAATCGTACGGCGAGAGTTGAACAACCACTTTGTCTCCTGTGAGAATACGGATAAAGTGCATCCGCAACTTTCCGGAAACGTGAGCGAGAATCTGATGACCATTCTCCAGCTCGACTTTAAAGGTAGCATTCGGCAACGGCTCTAGAACCGTTCCTTCGACTTCAATGACATCTTCTTTAGCCACAGTTAGTCTCCTTTCTGATCTGCCTTGGATTTATCGGATACAAACCGACTAACGACGAAGCGCAGCTTACTGTTTGTGACCCGACCGCTTTCTTGCAAACTGTTTACGACCTCACTGCTGATATGGGCTTGGGGTTCCAGATGAAGAACATTCTTCTTCTTAGCCCCGTCAAACTTGCGTTTGTCCCCATCCGCAATCCATACGAACCTACTGTCCTCAATCGAAACGATAACGGCATACTGTCCGGCATCTCTGCCTTTCAGTATCTTAACGATCTGTCCGGGTTGCAGCATGATTTCCTGATTCAAGTTCATCACCCTATTCCGGCAGCTTCGTCAAAATTTCCATGCCATCGGCCGTGACTGCAATCGTATGCTCAAAGTGAGCACACAGCGAGCCATCTACCGTAACAACCGTCCAGTTGTCTTCCAGCGTCTTGACATTCCGTTTTCCAGCGTTGACCATCGGCTCAATCGCGAGCACCATGCCCGGTTTGAGTCTTGGACCGCGGTCCGGGATCCCATAGTTCGGAATTTGCGGATCTTCATGCAGATCAGTACCCACACCATGACCAACGTATTCCCGGACAACAGAGAAACCTGCATCCTCGATATGGCGCTGTATGGCATGAGAGATTGTAAACAAGCGGACATCGGGTTTGATTAGCGCAAGTCCAGCATAGAGCGATCCTTCCGTAACGTCCAGCAGGCGCTGGGCCTCTTCGGAAATTTCTCCTACTCCGTAGGTCCACGCCGAGTCACCATGGTAACCCTGGTACTGTGCACCGATATCAAACGTAACGATATCGCCTTCGATTAATTTGCGTTTGCCTGGGAATCCATGCACCAATTCTTCATTGACTGATGCGCAAATGCTGGAAGGAAATCCGTTGTAGCCTTTAAAAGATGGCACAGCGCCTTGGCTTCGAATGAACTTGTCGGCCATGAGGTCCAGTTCCCCGGTTGTAATCCCCGGTTCTACATGAGCGGCAAGAAGTTTGTGGCATTCGGCCACAATTCGACCTGCTTCTCTCATCAAGCTCAGTTCCGTTTCGGATTTACAAATGATCATTATACCTAACCTCTCAGTATAGACGCAATTTGTGATGAAACCACGTCAATTTCCTGATCACCATCGATTTGACGCAAAAGACCTTTTTTCTCATAAAACGTGAGGAGTGGTGCTGTTTTGTTGATATATTCGTCTAAACGAATGCCGACGCTCTCTTCGTTATCATCGGAGCGTTGGTACAATTCGCCGCCGCATTTATCACAAATGCCTTCCTGTTTAGGAGGATTAAAGATCACATGATAAGTCGAACCGCAATTCTTGCAAATCCGGCGGCCGGTAAGGCGTGCCAGAAGCTTCTCGCGATCGACTTTCAGGTTGATGACGTGATCAAGACCAGTATTCAAGCGGGCCAGAATATCATCCAGCGCTTCCGCTTGCGAAAGGGTTCTTGGAAAGCCATCCAATAAAAAACCTTTTTCGCAATCGGACTGCTGCAGACGCTCTTCCACAATACCAATCGTTACGTCATCCGGTACCAGCAGACCCTGATCCATAAATTCCTTCGCTTTAATCCCAATGGGAGTTCCTTGTTTAATCGCCAGACGAAATGCATCGCCTGTTGAAATATGAGGAATGCCGAATTCATTCACGATATTCTCTGCTTGTGTTCCTTTTCCTGCTCCAGGAGGGCCCATGAATAAGATGTTCACCTTACGTCACTTCCTCCCCTTGGCTTTGACTACCATGAACAACACAATAGGCGCCGGAAAGCGATGCAGACCACTTGCCGGAACCTATCGCCTATTTATTGATAAAACCTTTGTAATGACGTTTGATCAACTGGCTCTCGATCTGCTTCATCGTATCCAGTGCAACACCGACTACGATCAAGATTGATGTACCACCGATCTGAACCGTACGTGGAAGACCTGCAAGCGATCCGAAGAATACCGGAAGTATAGAGATCACGGCCAGGAACAAAGCCCCTGTCATGGTCAGACGGGTCATAACCCGAGTCAGATACTTCTCGGTTGCTTTACCAGGACGAATGCCCGGTACATAGCCGCCGTTCTTCTTCATATTATCAGCCATTTGGTTCGGGTTCATCTGCACGAAGGTGTAGAAGAATGTGAAACCAATGATCATGAGTACATACAGTATCATTCCAAGCGCGCTGTCATAAGCAAGATTCTCTGTAATCCATTTTGCCCAACCCTGTGTATCCAACCAGAAGCTTGCCAAAATGACCGGGAATTGAAGCAGCGACATTGCGAAGATTACCGGAATAACGCCTGCTCCGTTAATCTTAAGCGGAATGTGTGTGTTCTGTCCGCCGTACATTTTGTTTCCGACAACACGCTTCGCATATTGAACCGGAATTTTACGGATAGCTTGCTGAATGAATACAACACCGGTAATGATCAGAATCAAAATCAGAAGGATGATCACACCCTTCAGAATGTTCATGAACACTTGATCACTCTGAATGAAGTTCGATTCAATCGTTGTCCGAATGTGCATAGGAATACCAGCAGCGATACCAGCAAAGATAATGATCGAAATACCGTTACCGATTCCGCGTTCCGTAATCTGTTCACCGAGCCACATCAAGAATGATGTACCGGCAGTAAGAACGATCGCGATCACAACGAAATCAATAAAAGTTGCTCCAGGCACCATCTCCATCCCATATATACGGTTAAAACCGATGGACATGCCAAATGCCTGAATCAAACCCAATATTACCGTACCATAACGAGTAACTTGAGCCAACTGCTTCTTCCCGTGTTCCCCTTGTTTGTTCCATTCCGTAAACTTCGGAATGACGTCCATCGACAATAACTGCACGATAATGGACGAAGTAATATATGGAAATATCGAAAGGGCGAAGATCGAAAATTGCGATAACGCGCCTCCCGAGAACGTGTTAAGAAGACCGAACAACTCATTACCTGCCTGATTCGTCTGTGTGAAAACATCTTTGTTAACACCGGGAACCGGAACAAATGATCCAAGACGGAAAATGATCAGAACGAACAAAGTGAACACGATCCGCTTGCGAAGCTCCTCGACACGCCATATATTTTTCAGGGTCTTAAACATTAGATCACCTCGGTTTTACCGCCGGCAGCCTCGATCTTCTCTACCGCAGATTGAGAAAACTTATTAGCTTTTACAGTCAAAGAAACGGTAACCTCACCGTTGCCAAGAATTTTGATTCCGCTCTTTGTATTGTTAACAATACCGCTCTCAACCAAAACTTCTGGAGTCACTTCAGTACCTGCTGCAAAGCTGTTAAGATCCTCGATGTTCACAATAGCGTACTCTTTCCGAGTTGGGTTGGTAAAACCACGCTTCGGTAGACGACGATATAATGGGTTCTGTCCACCCTCGAAGCCCGGACGTACACCACCGCCGGAACGAGAGTTTTGTCCTTTGTGACCGCGACCCGATGTTTTACCCGTACCGCTACTTGTACCGCGTCCAACGCGTTTGCGTTCTTTGCGGGATCCAGGTGCTGGGCTCAGCTCATGTAACTTCATCGTTCGTTGCACCTCCTTAATATATCCGGGAACAACCTGCCCGGGATTAACCTTCGATTTCTTTAACAGAAACCAGGTGATTTACTTTCTTGATCATTCCGCGAATTGCAGCGTTGTCGCTCTGTACCACGGAATGGTTGATTTTGCGAAGTCCGAGTGTTTTCACGGTTGCACGCTGATCCTCTGGACGACCAATCACGCTGCGTACGAGGGTGATTTCAAGTTTAGCCATGAGATTCCCTCCTTAACCCAACAGCTCTTCGACGGATTTGCCGCGAAGCTTGGCAACTTCTTCAACACGCTTCAGACGGGACAACCCTTCCAAAGTCGCATTGACCATGTTCATGGAGTTCGAAGAACCTAGAGATTTTGTCAAAATGTCGCCAACGCCAGCCAGCTCGAGTACTGCACGAACCGGTCCGCCAGCGATAACCCCAGTACCTTCAGATGCTGGCTTCAATAATACGCGGCCTGCTCCGAAGTGACCTGTTACGAGGTGAGGGATAGTTGTTCCAACGAGTGGAATGTGAATCAGGTTCTTCTTAGCATCTTCAATACCTTTGCGGATTGCATCCGGTACTTCGCCTGCTTTACCGATACCTGCTCCTACCCAACCTTTGCCATCACCGACAACTACCAGTGCACTAAAGCTAAAGCGACGTCCGCCTTTTACAACTTTAGCAACGCGGTTAATGTTTACAACTCTTTCAGTCAGTTCTAAAGTGTTAGGATCTATACGCAAGTCGTTTACCTCCTTTTGAAAATATCTTAGAATTCAAGGCCTGCTTCGCGAGCTGCTTCTGCAAGTGCTTGAATACGTCCATGGTACAAGTATCCGCCACGATCGAATACGATCGATTTATGACCTTTGTCTGCTGCACGTTTTGCAACGAGTTCGCCGACTTTACGAGCGGCTTCAACGCTTCCGCCGTTCTTAATGTCGCTAGCCAGTTCTTTGTCCAGCGTAGAAGCTGATGCCAAAGTCACGCCAGCCACGTCGTCGATCAATTGAGCATAGATGTGTTTCGAAGAACGGAACACGTTCAGACGTGGACGTTCTGCAGTGCCCTGGATTTTCTTACGGACACGCAGGTGTCTTTTTAGGCGAGCTTTGTTTTTGTCTTGTTTCGTGATCATGCTTCCATTTCCTCCCTTCAGTTTTGCCTCAAGAGCTTCACTTTTAGACGCATCGGGTAAGTATGGGAGAAGAGGCAAGTTATCCACCAGGCGAAATCCCGGTCAGCTAACCTTACTTCTTCTTACCAGCTTTACCTTCCTTACGGATAATGCGTTCACCTTCGTATTTAATCCCTTTACCTTTGTAAGGCTCAGGCTCACGTACGGAACGAATCTTAGCAGCGTATGCACCCACACGCTCTTTATCGATACCACGAACCGTGATTTTCGTATTAACTGGTACTTCAAATTCAATACCAGGCTCCGGTGTAATTTCAACTGGGTGGGAGTAACCCACGTTCAGAACGATTTTATCTCCGGATTTGCTTGCACGGTATCCGACACCGACCAACTCAAGGTTTTTCGAGAATCCTTCAGTTACACCGCTGACCATATTTGAGACAACGCTGCGGGTCGTGCCGTGAAGAGAGCGATGTGTTTTGTTGTCGGAAGGACGAACAACATTGATCTCGTTGTTTTCTACTGTAATTTGCATGTCTTTATGCAATTCACGAGTCAGGGTACCTTTAGGGCCTTTTACAGTGATTACAGTGTTATCCAGTGTGACTTCCACACCGTTTGGAATAGCAATTGGTTTACGACCAATACGGGACATTCATTACACCTCCTATCTTGTGACGTTGATTACCATACGTAGCAGAGAACTTCTCCGCCGGCTTTGGATTGACGAGCTTCTTTGTCGGTCATAACTCCCTTGGAAGTGGAGATGATCGCGATACCCAAACCACCAAGTACACGAGGTACTTCATTGCTCTTCGTGTAAACGCGAAGACCTGGTTTGCTGATTCTTTTCAGACCTGTAATTACACGTTCGTTGTTGGAACCATATTTCAGGAACAAACGAATGATCCCTTGTTTATTATCTTCTACAAACTCCGCATCACGAATGAAGCCTTCACGCTTCAAGATGTCTGCGATTTGCTTTTTAATCGTCGAAGCAGGCATTTCTACTGTTTCGTGGCGAACCGTGTTCGCATTACGAATACGAGTTAGCATATCTGCAATTGGATCGGACATAGTCATGTAGGATAAACCTCCTTCCCGTTTATAAACTTCTTACCAGCTTGCTTTTTTCACGCCAGGAATCTGGCCTTTATAAGCTAATTCACGGAAACAAATTCTGCAAATTTTAAACTTCTGCAGTACCGAATGTGGGCGACCACAACGTTCACAACGGGTATAAGCCCGCACTTTAAACTTAGGTGTACGTTGTTGTTTAACTTTCATCGAAGTTTTTGCCACTTAGCCTGACACCTCCTAAATAGTTTCGGAGAAAAGGATCAA
The DNA here is from genome assembly GCF_001277345.1 of Paenibacillus solani. Lineage (GTDB taxonomy): Bacteria > Bacillota > Bacilli > Paenibacillales > Paenibacillaceae > Paenibacillus_AQ > Paenibacillus_AQ solani. The sequence goes on along the minus strand of NZ_LIUT01000008.1, from coordinate 842,477 downwards.
CCGTCTTATTTCGCGAAAGGCATTCCCAGTTGAGCGAGCAGCTCACGGGACTCTTCGTCGGTTTTAGCAGTCGTTACGAAAACGATGTCCATACCGCGAACCTTATCTACTTTGTCATACTCAACTTCAGGGAAAATGAGTTGCTCTTTCAGACCGAGCGTATAGTTACCGCGTCCGTCAAATGCTTTGGTGGACACGCCTTGGAAGTCACGTACACGTGGAAGTGTAACGTTGAACAGCTTGTCGAGGAAGTAGTACATACGCTCACCGCGCAGTGTTACCTTCACACCGATCGGCATGTTCTCACGCAGTTTGAATCCAGCGATGGATTTCTTCGCACGAGTGATAACCGGCTTTTGACCAGCGATCAGCTGCATGTCGTTCACAGCAGAATCAAGCACTTTCGAGTTAGCTACAGCTTCACCAACACCCATGTTGATGACAACCTTCTCGATTTTTGGTACTTGCATTACTGTTTTATAGCTAAACTTCTGCATCAGAGCAGGAGTTACTTCGTTCAGAAAACGTTCTTTCATTCTTGCTGCCATAATTCAAGGTCCTCCTTTCTAAACCGTCTTATTTATCGATAACTTCTCCGGATCTTTTCGCTACACGAACTTTTTTGCCGTTGTCCAGTACTTTGTAACCGATACGAGTTACGTTTCCGCTCTTCGGATCAACGTGCATAACGTTCGATACATGGATCGGAGCTTCCTTCTCGATGATACCGCCTTGTGGGTTCATCTGGTTTGGCTTCTGGTGCTTCTTGATCATGTTCACACCTTCAACCAAAACACGATTTTCACGAGGGTACGCTGCGATGACGCGGCCTTTTTTGCCTTTGTCTTTACCGCTGATGACGATAACTGTATCATCTTTTTTCACGTGCAATTTGTTGCTGTGGGATTCCAGAACTTTTTTCACTTTAGGCATTCGTTACACCTCCTATGACTAGCCAGATCAACTATTTATCGGGTTCCCGAAAAGTTACGTCACTTTTTGGGGTGTTATTAGATTACTTCCGGAGCCAAGGAAACGATTTTCATGTAGTCTCTTTCGCGAAGTTCGCGAGCAACTGGTCCGAAAATACGAGTTCCGCGTGGGCTTCTGTCGTCTTTAACAACAACAGCTGCATTCTCGTCAAATGAGATGTAAGATCCGTCTTTACGACGTACAGAACGCTTCGTACGAACGATTACCGCTCTTACAACATCACCCTTTTTGACAACGCCGCCTGGTGTTGCTTGTTTGACGGAACATACGATCAAATCACCGATTTGAGCTGTACGACGACCAGTACCACCCAATACGCGGATACACATCAGTTCCTTCGCACCGGAGTTGTCAGCAACAGCTAAACGTGTAAATGGTTGAATCATTTATATTTCCTCCTTCCATCAAAAACTGATCATATCTTAGATAATAACTGCTTTTTCAGTCACTTCTACCAGTCTCCAGCGTTTGTCTTTAGAGAGAGGACGAGTTTCCATGATTTTAACAGTATCTCCGATTCGAGCTTCGTTGTTCTCATCATGCGCTTTAAACTTTTTCGTGTATTTAATGCGCTTGTGATACAAGTCATGCTTCTTATAAGTTTCAACAGCTACAACGATGGTTTTATCCATTTTATCGCTGACAACTTTACCTACTTGCACTTTACGAGCATTGCGTTCTTCGCTCATTTGTTAGCCTCCTTCCTGAATACAGAACATGACGTTCCATTTCATTAACTAATCCCAAGTTCTCTTTCACGGATAACGGTTTTAGCACGAGCTATTTCTTTGCGAACGTCACGGATCCGAGTCGGGTTATCAAGCTGGCCAGTGGCCAATTGAAAACGGAGGTTAAAGAGTTCCTCTTTAAATCCGGAGATTTTTTGCTCGAGTTCTGCAGTGGTTAAGTTGCGCAGTTCATTAGCTTTCATTTGCTTCACCACCCACTTCTTCTCGTTTCACAAACTTCGTTTTAACAGGCAGCTTGTGAGCGGCGAGACGCATCGCTTCGCGGGCGATTTCCTCGGACACGCCTCCAAGTTCAAACATGATCTTGCCTGGTTTTACAACGGCAACCCATTTCTCAACGTTACCTTTACCGCTACCCATCCGCACTTCGAGAGGCTTTTGAGTAATCGGCTTATCTGGGAAAATCTTAATCCATACTTTACCGCCACGACGGATGTAACGAGTCATCGCGATACGAGCAGCTTCGATCTGACGGTTCGTGATCCAGCCTGGCTCTGTAGCTTGCAGACCGAATTCGCCGAAGTTCAGTTCAGTACCGCCTTTCGCTTGGCCTCTCATATGGCCGCGCTGTTGTTTGCGGTGTTTTACACGTTTTGGTACCAACATGATTAGTTGCCTCCTTCCTGAGCAGCTTGTTTCTTAGCCGTAGGAAGAACCTCTCCACGATAGATCCATACTTTCACGCCGATACGGCCGTAAGTCGTATGCGCTTCTGCTGTACCATAGTCGATGTCTGCACGAAGCGTATGAAGTGGAACAGTTCCTTCACTGTAGCCTTCCGTACGAGCAATCTCGGCTCCGCCAAGACGTCCGCTGACCGATGTTTTAATCCCTTTCGCTCCAGAACGCATTGTTCTTTGAATCGCTTGTTTCAGTGCACGACGGAAAGAAACACGACGTTCCAGTTGTTGTGCAATGCTCTCTGCAACAAGAATTGCGTCCAGTTCAGGGTTTTTAATTTCAGAAATGTTGATGTGAACTTTTTTACCACCGGCAATTTTAGTCACTTGTCCGCGCAGTACTTCTACTTCGGAACCACCTTTACCGATAACCATACCTGGCTTCGCAGTGTGGATCGTCACGTTCACACGATTAGCCGCTCTCTCGATTTCAATACGGGATACAGCGGAGTCTTTCAATTTATTCTTCAGGTATTCACGGATTTTAACGTCTTCCAGCAAAAGATCACCGAAGTCTTTGCCTGCATACCATTTGGATTCCCAATCACGGATAATACCGATACGGAGTCCTACTGGATTTACCTTTTGGCCCACACGTTTTCCCTCCTTATTTTTCAGCTACCACCAAAGTAATGTGGCTGGTGCGTTTATTGATCCGGCTTGCACGTCCCATCGCACGTGGGCGGAAACGTTTCATAGTCGGTCCTTGGTTTACATAAGCTTGCGTCACAACCAGTTTAGTTACATCCAAAGAGTAGTTATGCTCAGCGTTTGCGATAGCCGAGTTCAAAAGCTTCTCAAGAACCGGGGATGCAGCTTTCGGAGTGTGACGAAGAATTGCGATCGCTTCGCCCACTTGCTTACCGCGGATCAAGTCAACAACGAGTTGAGCTTTACGAGGAGCAATACGAATCGATCTAGCATGTGCTTTTGCTTCCATATGTTTAACCTCCTCTCAAACAAAGAGCTTCATTAATTATCTTCTTGTTTTCTTGTCGTCTTCATGACCTTTGTAAGTACGAGTTGGAGCAAATTCACCCAACTTGTGTCCTACCATGTCTTCCGTTACATATACAGGCACATGTTTACGGCCATCGTATACACCGAATGTGTGACCGATAAATTGCGGGAAAATAGTGGAGCGGCGGGACCAAGTTTTGATCACAGCCTTTTTGCTTGCGCTGTTCATGTCTTCCACTTTTTTGAGCAGGTATCCATCAATAAAAGGTCCTTTTTTCAAACTACGGCTCATATAGAAATCCTCCCTTCACCAAATTGTCTCGTTACCTTCGAGCCTGACACGAAGTTATGCACTAATCGCATTACTTCGTGCGGCGGCGAACGATATATTTGTCAGAAGCTTTACCTTTTTTACGTGTTTTGTAACCAAGGGTTGGTTTACCCCAAGGTGACATAGGCGATTTACGTCCGATTGGAGCGCGGCCTTCACCACCACCGTGTGGGTGATCGTTAGGGTTCATAACAACACCACGTACTTCTGGACGTTTTCCGAGCCAACGGCTGCGGCCTGCTTTACCGATTTTGATCAACTCATGGTCTTGGTTACCCACAGAACCGATGGTTGCACGGCAAACTTTCAGGATACGACGAACTTCACCGGAAGAAAGACGAACCGTTACGTACTTATCTTCTTTACCGAGAAGCTGAGCTTCTGTACCAGCAGCACGAACCAATTGTCCGCCTTTACCTGGTTTCAACTCGATGTTGTGGATAACTGTACCTACTGGAATGTTTTCCAGTGGAAGTGAGTTACCGATCTTGATGTCAGCACCTACTCCAGATACTACTTGGTCTCCAACTTTCAGACCTTTAGGAGCGATGATATAACGCTTTTCACCATCTACATAGTGAATCAGAGCAATGTTGGAAGTACGGTTCGGGTCATACTCGATTGTAGCAACGCGACCTGGAATGCCGTCTTTATTCCGTTTAAAGTCGATAATACGGTATTTACGCTTGTGTCCGCCGCCATGGTGACGAACCGTAATTTTACCTTGGTTGTTACGGCCAGCTGTTTTGCTCAGCGGAGCCAACAACGATTTTTCCGGCTGATCCGTAGTGATTTCTTCGAAAGTCGATACGGACATGTTGCGTCGAGCCGGGGATGTCGGTTTATACTTTTTAATAGGCACTGAATTTTCCCTCCTTACTTAAGAAATTCTTATTCAACCGATTCAAAGAACTCAAGCGGTTTGCTGTCTGGAGCCAAAGTCACGATCGCTTTTTTCCACTCAGTTGTGTAACCGAAATGACGTCCGTAACGCTTTGGTTTAGCAGGAACACGCATTGTATTCACGTTCGATACTTTAACTTTAAAAATAGATTCAACAGCTTGCTTGATCTCGGTCTTGTTAGCACGGATATCTACTTCAAAAGCATATTTCAGCTCTGCCATGTAGTCAGCCGTACGTTCCGTGATCACCGGGCGCTTGATTATATCGCGTGGGTCTTTCATTACGCGAGCACCTCCTCTACCTTCTGGACTGCTTCCTTCGTAATGATCAGTTGATCGTACGACATTACATCAAGAACATTAATGCCGTCAGCCGCTACGAATTTCACACCAGGAATATTACGTGCGGAAAGGGCTACATTATCATCATAGCTAGGAGCAACGATCAGAGCTTTACGGCCTACTTTCAGGTTGCTAAGAATGCTAGCAAACTCTTTTGTTTTCGGCGCGTTCAGCGTCAATTGATCCAGTACAATAATTGCGTTGTCCATCACTTTGGAAGACAATGCAGATTTAATAGCCAAACGACGAACTTTTTTAGGAAGTTTGAACGTATAGCTGCGCGGAGTCGGTCCAAATACCACACCGCCGCCTTTCCATTGTGGAGAACGGATCGAACCTTGACGAGCACGGCCGGTACCTTTTTGTTTCCAAGGCTTACGTCCGCCGCCGCGTACTTCAGAACGTCCTTTCACTTTGTGGGTACCACGACGAAGGGAAGCGCGCTGCAGCAATACTGCGCTGTGCAGAACATGCGTGTTCGGCTCGATACCGAATACTGCTTCGTTCAATTCTACTTCGCCAACTTGGCTACCGCTGACATTATAAAGTGCTACTTTAGGCATTGTTTGTTCCTCCTTTCTTCAGGCGATTATTTCTTCACCGTTTCTTTGATTTGCACGAAACCTCTTTTTGGTCCAGGAATGGAACCTTTAACGAGGATCACGTTACGCTCTGCATCGACTTTAACAACCTCGAGCTTTTGAATCGTAACTGTTTCATTACCCATATGACCTGGCAGACGCTTACCTTTTGGAACGCGGTTCGCTTGGATAGAACCCATGGAACCTGGTCCGCGATGGTAACGGGAACCGTGAGTCATCGGTCCGCGGCTTTGGCCCCAACGCTTGATTACACCTTGGAAACCTTTACCCTTGGAAATACCTGTTACGTCAACAAATTCGCCTTCTGCGAAGACATCAGCCTTCAGCTCTTGTCCAACCTCGACACTCGCGAGGTCAACACCACGAATTTCGCGAACGTAGCGCTTAGGCGCAGTGTTTGCTTTTTTCGCATGGCCTGCTTCTGGTTTGTTAGATCTGTTCTCTTTCTTATCGGAGAAACCAACTTGGATCGCTTCGTATCCGTCGTTTTCCAGATCTTTCTTTTGAAGAACAACACAAGGACCTGCTTCGATAACCGTAACAGGAATTACAATACCCTCTGGGGTAAACACTTGAGTCATTCCGAGCTTTCTACCTAAGATACCTTTCATGTTGACACCTCTTTTCTCTTCTCTAATTCGTTATGCAATGCTTACAGTTTGATTTCGATATCTACACCGGACGGCAGGTCCAAGCGCATCAAGGCATCCACAGTTTGTGGAGTCGGGCTCACGATGTCGATCAAGCGTTTGTGTGTACGCATTTCGAACTGTTCCCGAGAATCCTTATACTTGTGCACCGCACGGAGAATGGTAATTACTTGTTTTTCAGTTGGAAGCGGGATCGGACCGGATACACCAGCACCAGAACGTTTTGCTGTCTCAACAATTTTCTCAGCGGATTGATCAAGAACTCTGTGGTCGTATGCTTTCAAGCGAATACGAATTTTTTGCTTTGCCATTTTATTCCCTCCTTCTATCGCCCAATTTGGTATCGGACATACTCCGTGAAAATTTTCCTACCACCCACCTCATGGCAAAGGGGCCGGGTGTGTCGGTAACCTCTCACATCATCGCAACGTCGCAGAACAACATTCACTATTATATATAAAAGATAGGCGCATTGCAAGCATTAATTCTTAAATAATATGTATTCACATCTGCTCCGTATTTTCTTTGAAATTCTCAGCGGAGGATGCCGCTTCCGACGTTGCTACCTGGATGCTTCCAATCGTCATGGACAGCAGTTTCATCTCTTTTTCTGCGGTGATCATTTGATCTGCACTCGACTGGACAGACAGCATAATATCACTGAACAGTTTCTTGGTCTCCTCTGATTGTCTTTTCCCTTCGTCCGTTAACCGATGCACAGTATTAATCGATTCAACCACTTCTGTAATGATAGATCTGGATTTCGTTACGATATCAGCTATGCGGTTGACCGTTGTTCTTGTATCCTCGGATAAACGACTTACCTCCTGTGCTACCACCGCAAATCCCTTTCCATGTTCCCCTGCACGCGCTGCTTCTATAGTAGCATTAAGAGAGAGTAGTTTAATCTGTGCTGCCACTTCCTGAACGCTTACGGCAATCATCGCAATCTGTTTGGAAGAATCGTGTAGTTCCTGTACAGCATGCTGCATGCCTGCTGTGCTTTCATCTATCGCCTTCATCTGAATGGCCAAGTCTGCTAGCTTCGCCTCTCCTTCTATGGCATAAGAAATAGAGCCTTGCGTTGCGCTTGAAGTGCTCTGAAATGTAGTAGCCACTTCACCACTGCTCGTCATTAAACGTTCTACAGCTTCATTAATGTCCAGTGTCAGGTCTGATAACTCTCCTACAAAGGCGGCAATACTCTGCTTTAATTCCTTTCTCACTATATCATATTGAAGCTGCTTCTCATTTGCGTTTTCTTTCTCATAGGCTTCCAGCACAAGCTGCTGTTCCAAGCTCAGCAATTTGGTAATCGTTGAAACTAACCGTACTTGTTGTCCTTCTTCTTTAATCTCCCGATATATTAATCTTAAAAATTCATTCTGCAAATTCTGAAAAGCCGACAAGTACCACTTAGGTTCTAAACCGACCCGTTTATGCACCTGGGCAATCCGTAATCGCTTAGCCACGTAAGCTTCATTAATTTCTCCATTACATATTTCCAAAAGATGTGCCTTCAGAGTTTGCTTTAATCTTTCAATTGTACTATGTTCCAGGATAATGTTTTTAAGCTTTTCTACATCTAATACAGATTGGTAGAACGTTTCAATAATGGCATCAAGCCTCTGTTCCATCTGTGGACGAACCTGTCTCAGAAGCTGCAGATCTCCTTCCGTAAGACCAATCATGCGCATTTGTTCGTTCAGTTCACCTAATGTTTCATGATATATGTATTCTTCCTCTTCCTCATGATGCAGTCTCTCTGTGGATGGAACGACATTAACCGCATTTCTCTTCATAAACGCAAACGGATATTTCATCTCTTGTTGTAATCTCCATTCTATATAGTAGATGATTTCTATCCCGGTAACAGATCTCAATCACAGATTTTAATCATTATGAACCCAAATATATAGAATGAATCCTTCTATATATGGCATATTCTGTACAGAATCCTTACTTTTTTTCCGCAAGTCACCATTATTCATAAGATATCATGATGACACCAACCATCGTGAAATCGTCGATAAAATAAAAAAGGGCCTGATCCCTTGGGATCAGGCCCTTTTGAAATGACAACACATTGTTACTCGTTACAATACACTGTTGCTATATGCAAGGCTGTTCGTAAGCCTTAATTATTTAATGATGGAAGCAACGGAACCAGCACCTACGGTACGGCCGCCTTCACGAATGGAGAATTTTGTTCCTTCTTCAATCGCGATTGGGCTGATCAGGGTAACCGTTACAGTGATGTTATCACCAGGCATAACCATTTCAGAACCTTCTGGCAGTGTGATTACACCAGTTACATCCGTAGTACGGAAGTAGAACTGTGGACGGTAGCCAGTGAAGAAAGGCTTATGACGTCCGCCTTCTTCTTTGCTCAGTACGTATACTTGAGCAGTAAATTCTGTGTGTGGTTTAACGGAAGCAGGCTTAGCAAGTACTTGGCCGCGCTCGATTTGAGTACGGTCAACACCACGAAGCAATGCACCGATGTTGTCACCAGCTTGTGCGGAATCCAAGAGTTTACGGAACATTTCAACGCCCGTAACAACGGATTTCTTAGTTTCTTCAGTAATACCAACGATTTCGATCTCGTCGCCGACTTTGATCGTACCACGCTCTACACGGCCTGTAGCAACTGTACCACGACCAGTGATGGAGAATACGTCCTCGACAGGCATCAAGAAAGGCTTGTCAGTGTCGCGCTCTGGCAATGGGATGTACTCGTCGATAGTTTTGAACATTTCAACGATTTTTTGAGCCCATTCGCCATCTGGGTTTTGCAGAGCTTCACGAGCGGAACCACGAGTGATCGGAGTGTCGTCGCCTGGGAAGTCATACTCGCTCAGAAGGTCGCGAACTTCCATTTCAACCAATTCCAAGAGCTCTTCGTCTTCAACCATGTCGCATTTGTTCAAGAATACAACGATGTAAGGAACACCTACTTGACGGGACAAGAGGATGTGCTCACGAGTTTGCGGCATTGGGCCGTCAGCTGCGGATACAACCAGGATTGCTCCGTCCATTTGAGCAGCACCAGTGATCATGTTTTTAACATAGTCGGCGTGACCTGGGCAGTCAACGTGTGCATAGTGACGGCTGTCAGTTTCATACTCTACGTGGGAAGTAGAGATTGTGATACCGCGCTCGCGCTCTTCTGGTGCTTTATCGATTTGGTCGAAAGACATTGCAGCACCACCGTAAGTTTTGGACAATACAGAAGTGATAGCAGCTGTCAGAGTTGTTTTACCATGGTCAACGTGACCGATAGTACCGATGTTAACGTGTGGTTTCGTACGTTCGTATTTAGCCTTTGCCATTTGAACAATTCCTCCTTAAGGGGATATATATGTTGGGCCGGAAGCGGTGTTAACGGGATGTTGGTCCCGCCTTCTCCTATCCGGCAGGTAAAACGTTATTATTCTCCGCCCTTGATCTTGGACACGATTTCGTCGGAGATGTTCTTAGGAACTTCTTCATAGTGGGAGAGTTCCATGGAGAACACACCGCGTCCTTGTGTACCGGAGCGCAGGGTTGTGGAGTAACCGAACATTTCGGAAAGAGGTACTTTCGCACGGATAATTTGAGTACCACCACGGGAGTCCATACCTTCGATACGTCCACGGCGGGAGTTCAGCATACCCATTACGTCGCCCATGTATTCCTCAGGCACGGTAACTTCAACTTTCATGATTGGCTCAAGCAGGACAGGCTTACACTTTTCTTTAGCTGCTTTCAGTGCCATGGAGCCGGCGATTTTAAACGCCATTTCGTTGGAGTCAACATCATGGTAAGAACCGTCGACGATGGTTGCTTTAACGTCAACAAGCGGGAAGCCGGCAAGAACACCGTTCTTCATTTGCTCTTCAATACCTTGTTGTGCTGGTCCAATGTATTCTCTTGGTACGGAACCACCGACAACTTTGCTGTCGAATTGGTTACCACTACCTGCTTCCAGAGGTTCGAACTCAACCCATACGTGACCGTATTGACCACGACCACCGGACTGACGAACGAATTTACCCTCAACGCGAGCTGGTACACGGAATGTTTCACGGTAAGCAACCTGTGGTTTACCCACATTGGTTTCAACCTTGAACTCACGACGCATACGGTCGATGATAACGTCCAGGTGAAGCTCACCCATACCTGCCAGGATCGTTTGGCCAGTTTCCTCGTCGGTATGAGCACGAAGAGTCGGATCCTCTTCCGTCAATTTGCCGAGAGCCACGCCCAATTTATCTTGGTCAGCTTTTGTTTTTGGTTCAACCGCGATTTCGATAACCGGATCAGGGAAGTTCATGGACTCCAGAATAACTGGATTCTTCTCATCACACAGTGTATCACCAGTACCTGTATCTTTCAAACCAACAGCTGCTGCGATATCACCTGCGAATACTTCAGTGATCTCTTGACGGCTGTTTGCGTGCATCTGAAGAATACGTCCGATACGCTCGCGTTTGTTTTTCGTTGCATTCAGTACGTAAGAGCCGGATTGCAATACACCGGAATACACGCGGAAGAACGTAAGTTTACCAACATAAGGGTCAGTCATGATCTTAAATGCCAGAGCAGCAAACGGCTCTTCGTCGGAAGAGTGACGCTCTACTTCTGTACCGTCTTCCAATTGACCCTGGATGCTCGCTACATCAGTAGGAGCTGGCAAATAATCAATAACAGCGTCCAGCATAGGCTGAACCCCTTTGTTACGGTAGGATGATCCACAGATTACAGGGAAGATCTTAACTTCTACAACACCTTTACGAAGAGCAGCTTTAATCTCATCGACTGTAAGCTCCTCACCTTCAAGATATTTCATAGTCAAGTCTTCGTCAAGCTCTGCTACCTTCTCGATCAGTTCGTTACGCAGTTCTTCAACTTGTTCTTTGTATTCCTCTGGAACATCGGTTTCTTCGACATTTTGGCCAAGGTCGTCTTTGTAGATATACGCTCTTTCCGAGATAATGTCGATGATGCCGATAAAGTCAGACTCTGCGCCCATCGGAAGCTGAATAGCTACCGCATTAGCTTGCAGACGCTCCTTCATGTCTTTAACAACATTAAGGTAATCAGCACCGATAATGTCCATTTTGTTTACATATGCGATCCGCGGTACACCGTAACGGTCTGCTTGTCTCCATACGGTTTCCGATTGAGGTTCTACGCCCTCTTTCGCACTGAATACACCTACTGCCCCATCCAATACACGAAGGGAACGTTCAACTTCTACTGTGAAGTCAACGTGCCCCGGGGTGTCGATAATATTAACGCGGTGACCCTTCCAGGAAGCGGTAGTCGCAGCGGAAGTAATCGTAATTCCGCGCTCCTGCTCCTGCTCCATCCAGTCCATAGTAGCGGAACCCTCATGGGTCTCACCAATCTTATGAGTACGGCCTGTGTAGAACAAAATCCGCTCTGTTGTGGTCGTTTTACCAGCATCAATATGCGCCATGATCCCGATATTACGTGTATTTTTCAAGGAGAACTCTCTTGTCGCCATGCGAATAGTCTCCCTTCAAAATTAAAGTGTAAAGTTAATTGCTGAATCCTACCAGCGATAGTGTGCAAACGCTTTGTTCGCTTCAGCCATTTTGTGTGTGTCTTCACGTTTCTTAACGGAAGCACCAGTGTTGTTGGAAGCGTCGATGATCTCAGCCGCCAAACGCTCTTCCATTGTTTTCTCGCCGCGGTTGCGGGAGTAGTTTACGAGCCAACGTAATCCAAGGGATGTACGTCTCTCTGGTTTAACTTCGATTGGAACCTGGTAGTTAGCACCGCCGACACGACGAGCTTTAACTTCCAATACTGGCATGATGTTCTTGATGGCTGCTTCAAACACTTCCATCGGATCATTACCTGTACGTTCCTTGATGATGTTGAATGAATTGTAAAGGATGCTTTGAGCAACACCTCTTTTACCATCCAACATGATGCGGTTGATCAGACGAGTTACCAGCTTGCTGTTATACACTGGATCTGGCAGCACGTCTCTTTTAGTTACAGGACCTTTGCGTGGCATGGATATCCCCCTTTCTTCAGTCGTCAGTCATATTTCGAAAATATGATCAACTATTAGCTTTTTGCTTTAGGACGTTTCGCTCCGTATTTGGAACGAGCTTGCATCCGGTTGTTAACACCAGCAGTGTCAAGTGCACCGCGAACGATATGGTAACGAACACCCGGAAGGTCTTTTACTTTACCGCCGCGAACCAATACAACACTGTGCTCTTGCAGGTTATGTCCGATACCCGGAATATAAGCTGTCACCTCAATGCGGTTCGTCAAACGAACACGAGCATATTTACGAAGTGCAGAGTTCGGTTTTTTCGGCGTCATTGTGCCTACACGTGTGCAAACACCGCGTTTTTGCGGAGCGCTCAATTCAGTCTCCTCACGTTTCAAAGCGTTGAACCCTTTATGAAGAGCTGGAGATTTTGATTTGTACACTTTAGCTTGACGGCCCTTGCGAACCAGTTGGTTAATTGTTGGCATACTAGCCACCCCCTTCCCGTATTTATCATCCTATTACAAACTCGTTTAAGTCCACAGACCCAGGCGGTTCATAAAAGAACAAATGAAAAGTTTTTGCCGAGAGAAGTAACGCCTTCTCCAACAAAAACGATTTCTCAAATCATGATTTCAAGACAGCTACCATAGCTGCACCGACTTCAATTCCGCATGCTTCTCCAAGCTCGACCATCGTGGATACATAATGGATATGCACACCATTCTTATCGCACTCGGACACGACTTTTGAAATCAAACGCTGGTCGCAATCTTCAGCCACATATACTTCTGCAGCCAGACCAGATTCAATGGCCTTCATTGTTTGTTTGGTGCCAATCTTGATATGTGCATCCTGTAATCCTTTATCATTAGACATAAGTCATTCCTCCAAAAGAACAGGGAACAAAGAGACTAGTCACGCACCTTTGCTATATTAGCATCTGCCCAAAACGATGTCAAGCTATTTTAGCTAGAAAAAAAGAAACTTTGGGATGGAAAGAGTCCAGCGCCTTGCGGCGCTAAAATCCCCCCATCACCAGAACGTCTCTTAATCTATCGAAGCTGCTTCGAGTTGCTGACTTTCGTCATTCAAATCATCCTGTCCCTCGAACTTCACGCTGCGATAACGGTTCATACCGGTACCTGCAGGGATCAGCTTACCAATGATAACATTCTCTTTCAGACCAAGCAGCTGATCGACTTTACCTTTGATGGCTGCATCGGTCAACACGCGAGTCGTCTCCTGGAAGGAAGCCGCTGACAAGAACGAATCGGTTTCGAGAGAAGCCTTCGTAATCCCGAGCAGAACCGGTTTGGCAACCGCTGGTTCTTTTCCGGAGAGAATGGCCTCTTTATTGGCAGTTTCGTATTCATGCATATCCACGAAGGAGCCTGGCAGCAGGTTGGTATCTCCCGCATCAACGATACGGAATTTACGCAGCATCTGTCTGATCATAACTTCTACGTGTTTGTCATTAATTTCTACACCTTGGTTACGGTATACGCGCTGTACTTCCTGCAGGATGTAGTTCTGCACGCCACGGATACCTTTGATGCGAAGCATTTCCTTCGGATCAATGGAACCATCGGTCAGTTCATCCCCGGCTTCAATGTGCTTGCCTTCGCTTACGCGCAGACGGGAGCCATAGGTAACCGCGTATACTTTAGTCTCAGCTTCACCTTGTATTTCGATTTCACGACGGTCTTTCGTTTCGCGGATTTCTTTAACGACGCCGTCGATCTCACTAATGGTCGCTTGACCTTTAGGATTACGGGCTTCAAAGAGCTCCTGGATACGCGGAAGACCCTGCGTAATATCATCACCGGCAACGCCGCCTGTGTGGAATGTACGCATCGTAAGCTGTGTTCCCGGTTCGCCGATGGATTGAGCCGCGATAATTCCAACCGCTTCACCAATCTCAACATGCTTACCTGTAGCCAGGTTACGACCATAACATTTCTTACAAACGCCGTAACGTGCACGGCAGCTCAAGATGGAACGAATTTGAAGTTTCTCAACGCCAGCTGCCACGATTTCTTCAGCTTTGTCGGAGTCAATCAATTCGTTACGATTAACGATGATCTCCTTGGTCTCCGGATGACGGACAGTTTCAAATGCATAACGTCCTTCAATACGGTCGTAGAGATCCTCGATAACTTCTTTACCGTCCTGAATACGGCTAACGGTAAAGCCTTTATCTGTGCTGCACTCGTCTTCGCGGACGATAACATCCTGAGCAACGTCAACGAGGCGGCGAGTCAAGTAACCCGAGTCAGCGGTACGAAGCGCTGTATCGGCAAGACCCTTACGAGCACCGTGCGTGGACAGGAAGTACTCGAGTACTGTCAGTCCTTCACGGAAGTTCGATTTGATTGGGAGTTCGATGATACGACCCGACGGGTTCGCCATCAGACCCCGCATACCACCGAGCTGGGTGATCTGCGATTTGTTACCCCGTGCCTTGGAGTCCACCATGAGCATGATGGAATTGAAGCGGTCCATCGACTTCATGAGTACTTCCGTAATATCGTCTTTGGTCTTGGACCAAATGTCGATGACACGGTCATAACGTTCTTCATTCGTGATCAAGCCGCGACGATATTGATTCGTTACCACTTTAACCTTCTCGTCGGACTCTTTCAGAATTTCATTCTTCTCGTCAGGTACGATAACGTCCGATACCGCAACGGTTACGCCTGCACGAGTAGAATAGGTGAAACCGAGCTGCTTGATTTTATCCAAAATCACAGAGGTTTCCGTTGTATGGTACGTTTCGAAGCAGCGTGCAATGATGGAACCCAGGTATTCCTTGCCAACAGCTCCGCTGATCGGCAGCTCCTGAATCACCTTCTGAATATCTGCACCCTTTTCGTATACGAAATACTTCTCCGGCGTACCATTCAGCAGATTTGTGCGAGTCGCTTCATTGATATACGGGAAGCTGGCTGGGAAAATCTCGTTAAAGATAATCCGGCCGATCGTCGTAACCAAAATCGCATCCTGCTGTTTTTCCGTAAAGCTGGTTTTGCCAAGTGCCTTAACCGGAATCGCTACGCGTGCATGCAGACCAGCTGCTTCACGCTGATAAGCGGATACCGCTTCGTTTACACTGCCCAGGATCATGCCAGTACCTTTCTCTTCCTTGTTATCCATGGTGAGATAGAAGGAACCCAGCACCATATCCTGAGATGGTGTAACAACCGGTTTACCGTCTTTCGGGTTCAAAATGTTACCCGAAGCCAGCATGAGCAGGCGTGCTTCAGCCTGTGCTTCAGCAGACAAAGGAACGTGAACCGCCATTTGGTCACCGTCAAAGTCAGCGTTATACGCTGTACATACGAGCGGGTGAAGACGGATCGCATGGCCTTCGACCAGAATCGGTTCAAATGCTTGAATACCGAGTCTGTGAAGCGTCGGTGCACGGTTCAGAAGAACCGGATGCTCTTTAATGACTTCTTCGAGCACATCCCATACTTCTGGACTTACACGTTCTACTTTGCGTTTGGCACTCTTGATATTATGGGCAAGGCCTTTGTTTACGAGTTCCTTCATCACGAAAGGCTTGAAGAGCTCAAGGGCCATTTTCTTAGGAAGACCGCATTGGTACATTTTCAGGTAAGGACCTACAACGATAACGGAACGACCGGAATAGTCAACCCGTTTACCGAGCAAGTTCTGACGGAAACGTCCTTGCTTACCTTTCAGCATGTGGCTGAGAGATTTAAGCGGACGGTTACCAGGACCTGTGACCGGACGACCGCGGCGGCCGTTATCGATCAGTGCATCGACGGCTTCCTGCAGCATGCGCTTCTCGTTCTGTACGATAATGTCCGGTGCCCCGAGATCAAGCAGTCTTTTCAGACGGTTGTTCCGGTTAATAACACGACGGTACAGATCGTTCAAGTCGGAAGTCGCAAAGCGTCCACCATCAAGTTGAACCATTGGACGAAGCTCCGGCGGAATGACCGGCAATACATCCATGATCATCCATTCCGGACTGTTGCCCGAGTTGCGGAACGCCTCAATCACTTCCAGACGTTTGATCGCCCGGTTGCGGCGCTGACCTTGTGCAGTGCGCAGTTCTTCTTTGAGGAATTCAAGCTCTTTGTCGATATCAATATCTTGAAGGAGCTTCTTGACAGCTTCAGCACCCATGCCTGCCTGGAATCCGTAACCATATTTCTCGCGATAGCTGCGGTATTCTTTCTCGGACAGCAGTTGTTTCTTCTCCAGTGGTGTATCTCCTGGATCGGTTACAACATACGATGCGAAGTAAATGATCTCCTCAAGAGATCTTGGGGACATATCCAAAGCCAGACCCATACGGCTAGGAATCCCTTTGAAATACCAAATATGCGATACGGGAGCTGCAAGCTCGATATGACCCATCCGTTCACGACGAACTTTAGCCCGTGTAACTTCAACGCCACAGCGATCGCAGACGACTCCTTTATAACGGACACGCTTATACTTACCGCAATGACATTCCCAGTCCTTCTGCGGACCAAAAATCCGTTCACAGAACAAGCCTTCCTTCTCCGGCTTCAATGTACGGTAGTTAATCGTTTCGGGCTTCTTCACCTCTCCGCGAGACCAGGAGCGAATTTTTTCCGGTGAAGCAAGGCCGATCTTCATATACTCAAAATTGTTAACGTCCAACAAGGAGCAACCCTCCTCAACTTAGTCCTATTTATGTGCTATACGACCATAACACCACCGCCGACCATAAGCCGACGGGGGTGAATGATGACCGTTATTCCACTCCGACTTCAGTGCCTTCCAAGTTAAGGCTCAGTTTATCGCCTTGAGCATCATCTTCGTCATCGAGCTCTTTCATCTCGATTTCCTCTTCGTTCTCGCTGAGGATCTTGACATCCATACCGAGAGACTGAAGCTCTTTAATCAATACCTTGAATGATTCAGGAACACCCGGTTCCGGCACATTCTCGCCTTTGACGATGGATTCGTAGGTTTTCACCCGGCCGACCACGTCATCCGACTTGACGGTAAGAATTTCTTGCAATGTGTATGCAGCACCGTAAGCTTCAAGCGCCCACACTTCCATCTCACCGAAACGCTGTCCGCCAAACTGTGCTTTACCACCCAGCGGCTGCTGTGTAACAAGCGAGTATGGTCCCGTAGAACGGGCGTGGATTTTATCGTCAACCATGTGCGCGAGCTTGATCATATGCATGACACCAACGGTAACTTCACGTTCGAAACGCTCACCTGTCCGTCCGTCATACAATACGGTCTTACCATTGCGCTGCATGCCGGCTTCTTCCATCGTATCAAACACGTCATACTCACTCGCACCGTCAAATACCGGCGAAGCTACATGAATACCGAGCTGGAGTGCAGCCATACCCAAGTGAACCTCGAGTACCTGACCGATGTTCATCCGTGATGGAACCCCTAGCGGGTTCAACACAACTTGAACTGGTGTGCCATCTGGCAGGAACGGCATATCTTCTTCAGGCAAAATACGGGCAACGACACCCTTGTTACCGTGACGTCCGGCCATTTTGTCGCCTTCGGAGATTTTACGTTTCTGTGCGATGTAAACGCGAACCAATTGGTTAACTCCCGGCGGCAATTCGTCGCCGTTCTCACGTGTAAACACCTTCACATCCACGATGATACCATCACTACCGTGAGGAACACGCAGCGAGGTATCGCGCACTTCGCGAGCCTTCTCACCGAAAATCGCATGCAGGAGACGTTCCTCGGCTGTCAGCTCGGTTACACCCTTAGGTGTTACCTTACCAACCAGAATATCCCCGGCGCTGATTTCGGCACCGATACGGATGATACCGCGCTCGTCAAGATTCTTCAGCGCATCTTCACCAACGTTAGGAATATCACGCGTGATTTCTTCTGGTCCAAGCTTCGTATCACGAGCTTCGGACTCGTACTCCTCGATATGAATCGAAGTGTACACATCTTCTTTGACAAGTTTCTCAGAGAGAAGAATCGCATCCTCGTAGTTGTAACCTTCCCAAGTCATGAACGCAACGACAACGTTGCGACCCAGTGCCAATTCGCCCATCTCTGTAGATGGTCCGTCTGCGAGGATGTCACCTGTTTTGATTACATCGCCACGTTTAACGATCGGACGCTGGTTAATGCATGTTCCTTGGTTCGAACGCATAAATTTGTGTAATTTATGTTTAATAAGATCGCCTTTGACTTCTTGTCCGTCCACATTCTCCACGCGGCGGAGCCAGATTTCATTAGCGGAAGACCGTTCAATAATCCCGTCATATTTGGATACAATACATACACCAGAGTCTTTCGCAGACTTGTGTTCCATTCCTGTTCCCACCAGCGGTGCTTTAGGAATAAGAAGTGGAACAGCCTGACGCTGCATGTTGGATCCCATCAGGGCGCGGTTGGAGTCATCGTTCTCAAGGAACGGAATGAGCGCTGTCGCTACCGACACAACCTGCTTAGGCGAAACATCCATGTAATCTACGCGATCACTCGGCATAGGCAGGATGTTATCCGACTGCTTGTTATAACGGACGATAACCATTTCATCAGCAAAAGTGTTATCTTCCTTAAGCTCAGCGTTCGCCTGTGCCACGATATAGTTATCCTCTTCGTCCGCGGTCAGATAATCGATTTGTTCGGTTACTTTACCCGTCTTCGGATCCACCCAACGATAAGGTGCTTCAATAAAGCCGTATTCATTGATACGCGCAAACGTTGACAAGGAGTTGATCAAACCGATGTTCGGTCCTTCCGGCGTCTCGATTGGACACATACGGCCATAGTGACTGTGGTGAACGTCCCGCACTTCAAAGCCCGCGCGTTCGCGTGTCAAACCGCCCGGTCCGAGTGCAGACAAACGACGCTTATGCGTAAGTTCCGCAAGTGGGTTCGTCTGATCCATGAACTGGGACAACTGAGAGCTGCCGAAGAACTCTTTAATCGATGCAATAACCGGACGTATGTTGATCAGCGCCTGCGGTGTAATTACGTTCGCATCCTGAATCGACATTCTTTCACGAACGACACGCTCCATCCGGGACAAACCGATACGGAATTGGTTCTGCAGCAATTCACCCACAGAACGCAAACGACGGTTACCCAGGTGGTCAATATCATCCGTGTTTCCGATTCCATGCAGCAAGTTGATGAAGTAGCTGATGGAGGAAATGATATCCGCTTGCGTAATATGCTTCACGGATTTATCAATGTTTGCGTTGGCGATGACCTTCACGACTTTCCCATCCTCGATTGGAGAGAATATGTCGATCGTCTGCATTGGAATATCCACGCTGTCCATGACACCGCCGGCAACATGATAATTCTTAAAGCCAACACTCTTCTCAAGGTAAGGCATAATCTCGTCCAAAAGGCGACGGTCTACGGTTTGACCAGCTTCTGCAACGATCTCCCCTGTATCCGTGTCTATCAAACTCTCTGCCAAACGCTGATTAAAGAGACGATTCTTAATGTGAAGCTTCTTATTAATCTTGTAGCGGCCTACATTAGCCAGATCATAACGCTTTGGATCGAAGAAACGGGCAACAAGAAGGCTCTTTGCATTCTCCAGTGTTGGCGGCTCGCCCGGACGAAGACGTTCATAGATTTCGATGAGCGCTTTTTCCGTAGAGTCCGTATTGTCTTTATCCAGCGTGTTTTGAATATATTCATCATTGCCCAGAAGATCCAGAATCTCGGCATCTGTGCCAAAACCAAGTGCACGCAAAAGCACCGTCACAGGGATTTTACGGGTACGGTCGATCCGGACATAAATTATGTCCTTCGCGTCCATCTCCAGTTCAAGCCAAGCGCCGCGGTTAGGGATCACTGTAGCAGTGTACGTCGTCTTACCGTTTTTATCCACTTTTGTGCTGAAATAGACGCTGGGAGAGCGAACCAACTGGCTGACAATAACCCGTTCGGCACCATTGATAATGAATGTTCCGGTTTCCGTCATTAACGGGAAGTCTCCCATGAACACTTCCTGCTCCTTGACCTCTCCGGTCTCTTTGTTAATGAGCCGGACTTTCACGCGGAGCGGCGCCGCATAAGTAACGTCGCGTTCTTTCGCGTCATCGACGGTGTATTTCGGTTCTCCAAGGCTGTAGTCAATAAACTCTAGTACCAAATTACCCGTGAAATCCTGAATCGGCGAGATGTCCTGGAACATTTCGCGGAGTCCTTCCTCCAAAAACCATTCATAAGATTTTTGTTGGATTTCAATCAGGTTCGGAACTTCGAGTACCTCGTTAATACGAGCATAACTTCGCCGAGTGCGTCGACCATATTGAACAAGATGTCCTGCCAACTTAAACTCACCCCTCATGTCTACTCACTTTAAAAATTTCGTTGCGAACCTCTGTTTGTAACACTATAATGGACATACAGAGGACACTCCCATAAATAGAGAAAAGCCCTTATCGAATACCTTTTCGAAAAAAGAGCAGCTTATCCATGGTTATGATAATCATCTCATATCTTGTAGATTTGCCCAAAATGTACATATTATACGTCATTACGACCGACTTTATGCATAACTTCACACATTAAGTCTTGACATTTCAGTCAACTAAAGACAAAGAGACCATCCTAATACTGACATTTTATAATAATACCACACCAGCATACCCAAGTCAACAGCCTAGTTTAATCTATTTAAGAGGTTGTTCAAAAAGTCCGATTTTGATCACGAAGCGAATCAGGAAGCAACTTGGCATCGAATCTTGAATTCAGCCGGGCCTTCCGGTGCTCACGTACCCAAAACGTACGCTCCGCTCCTCGGTCCCTAGCTTCATCCAACCTTCTCGGTGCTGAAAATCGACCTTTTTGAACACGCATTTTAAGAATGTTTAATCGCTTTATAAATCCGATACCCTTTATCCTTTGTTACTTCCTCCACCTCTTGAAACAGACTCTCCAATTTTGCTTTCGCGGAAGGCGCACCCTGCTTCTTCTGAATGACAACCCACAACTGCCCATCTTCAGCCAAGTGACTCCAGGCTTTCTCGAATACAGCATGTACCGTATCTTTCCCGGCACGGATCGGTGGATTGGTTAGAATCACATCGAATTGCTGCCCCTCTACCGCTGCAAACAGATCACTCTCCAGAATGGACACATTGGAAATCCCGTTTCGCTTTGCATTCTCCTTAGCCAATTCGACAGCCCGGCTATTGATGTCGATCATTGTCACATGTCCCTGCGCTGCCAGCTTTGCCGCTGATAGACCAATTGGACCGTAACCACAGCCTACATCCAGCACTCTGGCATTTGAACGAAAGTTCATGGCTTCTATCAAAACCCGGCTTCCATAATCTACACCGCTCTTAGAGAACACACCTGCATCACTGATGAATTTGAAAGTCTGCCCACGCAGCTCCGTCTTTAACTCCTTGCGGTCATGAGCAATCTCCGGCTGATTTGAGTAATAATGTTGATTCGGCATCATTTCCTCCGTTTTGAATCAAATTCTGCCATCCTAAGATATCTAAGCTCCAAAATGCTCCATTATCCCAGTATAACCTTCCTTATGAAGAATCAATACGCTGTGCATTGAACTCCCTGCCACAATAACAAACCCCTTGAACAAATATTCAAGGGGTTTGTCTCTTGCTGACATGATCCAAAAAGTCGTTATTACTTAACTTCTACGGATGCGCCTGCTTCTTCCAATTTAGCTTTAACAGCTTCTGCTTCTTCTTTAGCTACTTTTTCTTTCAATGGTTTTGGAGCGTTGTCAACCAGTTCTTTTGCTTCTTTCAAGCCAAGACCTGTGATTTCGCGAACCACTTTGATTACGTTGATTTTGGACGCGCCTGCACCAGTCAGGATTACGTCGAATTCGGATTGCTCAGCAGCTTCAGCTGCACCAGCGCCACCTGCAACAGCTACTGGAGCTGCAGCAGTTACACCAAATTCTTCTTCGATTGCTTTTACAAGATCGTTCAGTTCCAGAACAGACATACCTTTAATTGCTTCCAAGATTTGCTCTTTGCTCATTTAAGTTGAACCTCCATTTATTATTAAGATTTAATGTTGTCGTTACATAGCTGAGGCAAGACAAAGCTTATGCGCTTTGCTCTTCCTTCTCAGCAACAGCTTTAACTGCAAGCGCGAAGTTGCGCACTGGCGCTTGAAGCACGCTGAGGAGCATGGACAAGAGACCTTCGCGGGAAGGAAGCTCTGCCAGAGCTTTGATTTCGCTCTCTCCGATTACGCGACCTTCTACTACGCCGCCTTTCAATTTCAACGCGTCGTTTTTCTTAGCAAAATCGTTAAGGATTTTGGCTGCAGCGACAGCGTCATTGGAACTAAATGCAACAGCAGTAGGACCAGTCAAGACTTCGTCCAGATCACTCAGTTCTGCTGCCGCAGTTGCGCGGCGAAGCAACGAGTTTTTCAGTACTTGGAACTCGACGCCAGCTTCGCGAAGCTGTTTACGAAGTTCAGTTACTTGCGCAACGTTCAGACCGCGATAGTCAGCAACTACTGTAGATACACTCTCGCGCATCTTAGCAGCAATAACATCAACCGCTTCTTGTTTCGCTTGAATCACTTTTGCGTTTGCCAATGATTACACCTCCTGGTTGTATTAGTAGCGTAAGAGCACCAGGCTCTCCGCTCTTCCTACGGGCACTAAAAAAGCCTCCGTAGAATCACGAAGGCCTGATGAATCATCATTTGGCCGGCATAACCGGACAAATCGTTGACGTTCTATCATAACACCTCGGTAGGAGATTAAGCCTGCTTAGGGCACCTACTGTCTACGGTAAGCATATTCAACTTTAGGGGTCAGTCTCGAAGACTCACAACTTTTACATAATAACAAACTTCATCGACATAAGTCAATGGTAATATTATTTGTAAGAAGCAGTGTTCACGCGAGCGCTAGGTCCCATAGTCGAGGAAACAGCCAAGCCTTTCAGGTATACACCTTTAGCAGCCGCTGGTTTCGCACGATTCAATGCATCGATGAGAGCTTTGAGGTTCTCATTCAGTTGAGCTGCATCGAAAGACACTTTTCCGATTGGCGCGTGAATTTGACCAGCTTTGTCCAGACGGTACTCGATTTTACCAGCTTTGATTTCTTGAACAGCTTTGGCAACATCGAATGTAACCGTACCAGCTTTAGGGTTAGGCATCAGGCCTTTACCACCGAGCAGACGGCCAAGTTTACCGACTTCACTCATCATATCAGGTGTAGCTACGCAGACATCAAACTCGAACCAGCCTTGTTGGATTTTGTTGATCATATCCTGATCACCAACATAATCAGCGCCAGCCGCTTCTGCCTCTTTCACTTTGTCACCTTTTGCAAATACCAGAACGCGTTGTGTTTTACCCGTGCCGTGAGGCAGGACAACAACACCACGAACAGCCTGGTCTTGTTTACGAGGGTCTACACCCAAACGTACAGCCGCTTCAACAGTTTCGTCGAATTTGGCAGATGCAGCCTTCTTCACAAGCTCTACAGCTTCCAAAGGCTCATAAGTTGCTTCGCTGTCAATCAGCTTCGCAGCTTCAACATACTTCTTACCATGTTTAGCCATGTTTGTTTTCCTCCTTTGTGGTGTTAGCGGAAATTCCTCCCACATAATCCGGACAAACGTCCGGTTTCAATCATAAGACGATTAGTCTTCGATTGTGATACCCATACTGCGGGCAGTACCTTCTACCATCTTCATTGCAGCTTCAACAGTTGCAGCGTTCAGGTCAGGCATTTTTGTTTCAGCAATTTGACGCACAGCATCACGCTTAACAGTAGCCACTTTTACTTTGTTAGGCTCGCCGGATCCTTTTTCGACCTTAGCAGCCACACGAAGCAGAACAGCAGCCGGTGGTGTTTTAGTGATGAACGTAAAGGAACGATCTTCAAACACCGAAATTTCAACCGGAATGATCAGACCAGCTTGATCAGCAGTACGAGCATTGAATTCTTTACAGAATGCCATGATGTTGACACCCGCTTGACCCAATGCAGGACCTACTGGAGGAGCCGGGTTCGCTTTACCTGCAGGAATTTGCAGTTTCACAATCTTGATAACTTTTTTAGCCATGGTTGACACCTCCTTGCATCAATAGTGGTAGCGGACGACAGAATGCGCCCTCCCACAAGAAACCTGAAGATTTAGATCTTCTCCACTTGAGTATAATCCAACTCCAGCGGGGTTTCCCGTCCAAACATGTTGACGTGAACTTTCAACTTGCTCTTTTCAGCCAAAATCTCTTCCACGGAGCCCACAAAATTCGCAAAAGGACCCACCTTGATCCGAACGGATTCCTTGATGTCGAATTCGATCCTCGGTTTCGGTTCTTCCATGCCCATATGCTTCAGAATCTGTTCTACTTCTTCTGGAAGCAAAGGCGTCGGTTTAGAACCGGACCCTGTCGAACCAACAAAACCGGTCACTCCTGGTGTATTGCGGACAACATACCAAGAATCATCGGTCTGAATCATTTCGACCAAGACATATCCCGGGTAAACTTTACGCATGACGGTTTTTTTCTTGCCGTCTTTGTTTACAATTTCTTCTTCCATCGGAACAAGAACGCGGAATATTTTGTCCTCCATGCCCATGGACTCGACACGTTTTTCCAAATTGGCTTTGACTTTATTCTCATACCCAGAGTAGGTATGAACTACGTACCATCTTTTTTCCATATCAAGCCACCTGGGACCCTTCTAAATTATCGCTTCGATCACAGCGGAAATACCGATGTCTACAACCCAAAAATAAATCGTGACAAACACAATGGTGCCGAGAACAATTAGAGTATAGTTCGTCAGTTCTTTACGATTGGGCCAGCGAACTTTTTTAAGTTCCGCCCAGCTTTCAGAGAAAAAGGAAAACAGAGACTTGAAACCACGTTTCACGCCGACTACACCTCCAAAAGAAAACTATCTGGTTTCGCGATGAGGAGTTTGCTCGTTACAGAACTTGCAAAATTTCTTCATCTCCATGCGGTCGGGGTGATTTCGCTTGTTTTTGGTGGTTGTGTAGTTTCTTTGTTTGCAGCTTGTACAAGCCAAAGTGATAATTACCCGCATGATGTGCACCTCCCGAAGACGTCCTTCTTTGACAGAAGAATCGATATTAATCCTAGTAGAAACAACCTCGTTCTCATCGAAACTCGGTTATTTCTGCGAGATGAATAAAACCGTTGTTCCAAGAGCTGTAACAACGATCCATCCATAAAACACGCGAATTTAGGCCTACCTAAAACACTTTATCACAAGGATAGCGCCATTTCAAGCCTTTTTCTCTCTGATTGCGGACTGCAATAAATGCCATTGCAAGCTGAACCAAGGAGCAAATCCCCGGTTATTGTAAACATGCCACTGTAAAAAACTGTGGCGTTTCACAGTCTTTGCCCATCCTGCATTGCATTTATTCCTATATTCAGTATGTTCAATCTTCTGACAGATGAAACACAAAAGAATATCATTTTGCAGGATGGACATCTTAGATTTATTCCTCATCATGTCTCGCCAGCTAAAAATACTGATAGAAAAGTAGACGAAAGATCCTGCCTCAGCCAACTTCCCATGCTCAGCAATTAAAAAAAGGCTCTGTTGAGCCTTCTGCTAATTATCCGACATTCACTTCTAGTTATCCCTGACCTCCAAATAACGTTCAAGCTTACGCTTTACCCGCTGGAGAGCGTTGTCAATCGATTTCACATGACGTCTTAAATCTACCGCAATTTCCTGGTAGGATCGACCGTCCAAATATAGCATCAGGACTTTCCGTTCCAGGTCACTCAAGATCTCGGACATCTTATCTTCCAGGCCGACAAACTCTTCTTGGTTGATGATCAGTTCTTCCGGATCGCTTACCGTTGTGCCGCAAATAACGTCCAGCAGCGTGCGATCAGAGTCCTCATCATAAATCGGCTTGTCCAATGAGACATACGAATTGAGCGGAATATGCTTCTGTCTCGTAGCGGTCTTGATTGCCGTAATAATCTGCCTGGTAATGCAGAGTTCGGCAAAAGCCTTAAACGAGGACAGCTTATCCCCTTTAAAATCACGAATTGCCTTGTACAGCCCTATCATGCCTTCCTGGACAATATCCTCCCGGTCAGCGCCAATCAAAAAATAAGAACGGGCTTTAGCTCGTACAAAATTCCGGTATTTATTGATTAAATACTCCAACGCTCCGCTGTCACCCTCACGGACCGCCTCGACAATGTCTTCATCACTTATCACATCATACCCTGACAACATGACTTCCTTGAGGTCCACACTCAATAGAATCCCTCCGGCCCGGAACGCACGGTAGCCCGTCACTCGCTTGAAATATATGACAAGTATATATGATGTCTACTAGACCGTCAACCATGTTCTACCTAAAATAGGCCGATAATAACATTTAATGTAAATCGTTTCATAGATTCACATACCGTTTCACTTTTTCCATGAGCCGGTCATACGTCCCTATTGTATCCGAACAGGGCTACTCCCTCCGCCAGCGCTCGAACATCTGCCTCACATCCGGCGGGAGCTTCCCATCCAGTGTATTTCTGCTCTTGGCCTGCTCTTTCGTTATCTTCTGCTTCACTTCACGCTCGCTCTGCTCTACTTCATTGAGCAATTCCCGGGCGGATAGCCGGAGTGCTCCGCGAGCAAAAATCACGTGCTGCTCAATCAAATCACTAGTCGCCACATAGATTTTTCGCCGGCGATGACTGAACTCTCCAACTAGCCGTTCAATGCACTCGTCGGCTGTCTCCTTCTCTTTCGTGAAGAATACCTGCACCTTGCCCTGCGTATAGGATCTTCCCAATCCAGGAACCCGGTAAGCATCAAAAATCACCACGACTCGAAGGCCTGAAAACGCTTGGTAATCCGCTAACTTTTCAAGCAGCACGTCCCGCGCTTCATGCATGCTGCTATTGGCGAGCTTCGCAAGAAATGGCCAGCCGCCGATCATATTATAACCGTCGACCAGCAGCACATCCCGCCAATCGGCCATCATCGCTAACCTTGAAGGCGGCGACGGCGAAGCACTTCATACATCACGACTCCAGCAGCAACCGAGGCATTAAGCGAGTTGATCTGGCCGGCCATCGGCAGCTTCACAAGCACATCGCATTTCTCGCGGATCAATCGCCCCATCCCTTTATTCTCATTACCGATGACGATAGCAACCGGCCCATCAAAAACTTCAGTGTCATACAGTTCCTGATCAGCGTCCACGACGGTTCCTACTACCCACACGCCCATTTCCTTCAGCTGGTCGATGGTTTGGCCCAAGTTGGTCACTCTGGCTACAGGCACATACTCTACTGCGCCGGCGGACGTTTTGGACACCGTTGCTGTTACTTGCGCGGCTCTGCGCTTAGGCAGTATGACGCCGTGAGCGCCCGTGCAGTCTGCCGTACGGAGAATCGAACCCAGATTGTGCGGATCCTCGATCTCATCAAGCAGCAGCAGGAAAGGCGGTTCGCCTTTTTCCTCCGCAACCTTCAGCAAATCTTCCACTTCCACATAAGCATAGGGTGCCGCTTGGGCAACCACGCCTTGATGCTGAACGCCCGGAACCATCTGATCCAGCTTGCGTTTGTCCACATGCTGAATGACGATGCCCAATTTCTTTGCTTCGGCGATAATCGGCAGGGTCAGATGCTTTTGCGCGTTTTCGGCAATCCATATTTTGTTGATCGTACGTCCTGATTTCAGCGCTTCCGTTACGGAGTGCTTACCGGCTACTATTTCCTCTTCTTGCATCATGTCGGTTTCCTCCTGCATATCAACCGGTCTTCCCTATCCTGTAACCTGAGGATACCGGCTGTATTGTTTCAATGTTGATGCTATTCTTTTCCCGCGGCTATTGAACAGACTCCTCAATAAACATAATGCTCTTCCCAATCAGATCACGGAGCCGATCCTGCTCTCCTGTATAATATAAATATCCGACCAGTGTTTCAAACGCTGTTGCATGCCGATATTCGAGCACGTCAGCATTTTTCGGGATGCTGCCTGACTTGGCATTGCGTCCCTGACGCACAATATCGCGTTCTTCCCCTGTCAGCTCTGGCTCCAGAAAAGCCAATATTCGGCTCTGCGCCTTCGCTGACACATATCCCGTTGCTGTACGGTGCAAGTGATGAGGGCGAAGATTGGCTTTTGATATCAAAAACTGGCGAACCGCCACCTCATAAATAGCATCCCCGATGTAGGCAAGCACGATGGGCGGGATTAACCTCGCCGGCTTTGATGGCGGAAAGTCAAACCAGCCTGCTGCGGGATCATGATGCTCCGGCCCGCCGCTCATTTGCGCCGCCAGCGCATGCCTTGCGCTGTATCCTCGAGCACGATGCCTTCGTCCGCCAGCTTGTCGCGAATTTCATCCGCTCTGGCCCAATTCTTGTTCTTCCGGGCTTCGATACGTTCGGCGATGAGCGCTTCAATCACCTCGTCCAGAAGTTCCTCCGTGCCTGTATTTACGATACGCAGCACACCGTTCATTTCATTGAAAGCACGCAGCATATCATGCAGATCAGCGGCTGGAATAGAGGCCTCCTTCAGCAGCTGGTTGGCCTCACTGGCCCATTGGAACATCGCGGTAATAGCATCCGGCGTGTTGAAATCATCCTGCATCTTCTGGTGGAATTCCGCCAGTACAGCTGATATTTTCTCCGCAACATGCGGACTCACTTGATCTTCCTTGGAGCCGATTGCCGTATTCAATCGATAATTGATATTCGCTGCCGCATTCGCCAAACGCTCCACACTCTTCTGTGCTTGATCCATCACCTCATCGCTGTAATTCAGCGGGTTGCGGTAGTGGGTGGACAACATAAAGTAACGTACAGCTTCTTTTGTATATTGTTCGCGAAGTTCCTTAACCAATACACCATTGCCTAGCGATTTCGACATTTTCTCGTTATTAATACGGATATACCCATTGTGCATCCAATAATTCGCAAGCGGTTTACCTGTCAATGCTTCGGATTGGGCTACCTCGCATTCATGGTGCGGGAACTGCAGATCCTGACCGCCTCCGTGAATATCCAGCGTATCCCCAAGATAGCGGCGCGCCATAGCGGAGCACTCAATATGCCAGCCTGGACGTCCATCCCCCCACGGGCTGCTCCAGGAAATCTCTCCTGGCTTCGCGGCTTTCCAAAGAACAAAATCCTCCGGGCTCTCTTTCCGCTTATCCACCTCGATCCGAATACCGAATTGCAGCTCATCCAGGTTTTGCTGGGACAGCTTGCCGTAATCGTCAAACTTGCGTGTCCGGTAGAACACGTCTCCCCCGTTCTCATACGCAAAGTCACGATCTATAAGTTCCTGGATGAACTCAATGATGCTCTCCATATTGTCCGTCACCCGCGGATTCAACGTCGCTCTTGGAATGCCGAGGCCATCCAAATCTTCGTAATAAGCGCCAATAAACTTATCCGCCACTTCGGGAACTGTCGTGCCAGTCTGCTCAGCTTTGCGAATCATTTTGTCATCCACGTCGGTAAAGTTGACTACATAATTCACATCATTACCCTGATTCTCAAAATAAGCTCGAACCACGTCGAAGAAGATCATCGGCCTGGCATTTCCGATATGGATATAATCGTAAACTGTAGGACCGCATACATAGATCTTTACTTTCCCAGGTTCCTGAGCGATAAACGTTTCCTTCATACGGGTTAGTGTATTATAGATTTGCAGTGCCATATTGTATCATCTCAATCCTTTCGTTCTATGGTTTGTTTCAATAAAAACTCTCTATTCTTCTTTAGTCGTAGATACGACCGCCCCCGAAACTCTTGCCTGCTGCTGATCCTGTTTGTTCTCATGAAGCTCTGCGCGCAGCTGATCGATCTCCTTCTGCATGGAGCGCAGGGTATCAACGATCGGATCGGGCAGGTTCGTGTGATCCAGCCGGTCGCGCACCCGCTCCCCGTTCTGCTTCACGATCTTCCCTGGGTTCCCAACGACGGTACTGTTTGGAGGAACCGGCCTTAAGACAACGGCATTGGAACCAATATTACAGTTATCCCCTATCGTGAAGGAACCTAGCACTTTGGCCCCGGAACCGATGACCACGTTATTGCCAATGGTCGGATGCCGCTTCCCCTTTTCCTTACCAGTTCCGCCGAGCGTGACTCCCTGGTAAATCACCACATCATCTCCGATTTCGCAGGTCTCTCCAATGACAACCCCCATACCATGGTCAATAAACAAACGCTCTCCGATACGAGCTCCTGGGTGAATCTCAATCCCGGTCATAAACCGGCTGATCTGAGATATGATCCGGGCCAGCGAATACCAGCGCCGCTTAAACAATGCATGAGCTACCCGATGCCCCCATAATGCGTGAAGCCCCGAGTAGGTGAATACCACTTCGAAAAGTCCCCGGGCAGCCGGGTCATTCTCGAACACTGTCCGAATATCCGATTTCATCTGTTTAAACATGAACGCTCCCTCTTTCCCCTCTTCCAATCGCGCATGCCATTTGCTGTCCATCGTTATTCCTGTAAATAAAAAACGCCCCTGCAGCTTATCGCTGCAGAGGCGCTTGACCGCGGTTCCACTCTGCTTAGAACCGGTACAAGCTTCCTCCCTTGGTGAGGGACGGATTCTACCGATTCTCTTCATGTCATTAACGGCAGACGACCGGCATGATCTAACGATATTGTTCGCTTCAACCATGCAGCTCACAGGTGCATTTCCGCTGCAGGCGACGGGACAATTCTCAGCCGGCAAATTCAAGGTGGTCCTTGTCTTCTGCCGATTGCCCTCTCTGGAACGTGCCTGTTTTACGCGTACTTCTCCTGATCGTAGCTTTTATATGTTTTATATTTGTTGATCTAGTTGATGGCAACCACAACGCTCTATAGAACGCTGCGCTGACGGATTGTGCTTCCGATCGCTGTTGCCTCCCGATTTCTTTAACGATATTACTAAGGTTGAAATCGGAAGACAAAGGCGAACGCTTCGCTTCTACAACACAATTCCGTCCTCTCCGCTACTTTCGCCGTAAAAGTGGTTGCAACTAACCTAGATCAAATAATATTCGACTTATAGTTTGGAGTAATTATAACTGATGTTATACAGACTGACAAGGCACGTTTATCAGGGGAAACGTCTGCTCGGTTTATGCACCCTTAATCTGCGAACGCAAACGGTCAAGCACGCGGCCCTTGCCCAGCAGCCAGATCGTTTGATTGAGATCGCGGCCATGCGTTTGACCAGTTAAAGCCACACGGATCGGCATGAAAAGCTGTTTGCCCTTAAATCCGGTCTCCTTCTGCACTTCTTTGATCATGGCAGCGATCTTCTGTGCGTTAAACTCATCGGACTGTTCAATCTTCGCAAGGAATGCGGACAATACGGCTGGCACCTGCTCACCGCTCATCACTTCAATCCCCTCGGCATCCAGCTCCAGATGAGTACGGAAGAACACATCGGACAGATCTACGATATCCGAAGCCGCCGTCATCTGCTCTTGATACAGCGCTACGAGTGCGCGTGCCCATTCTTCTTGCTCTGCGGTCAGCTCGGATGGCAAGCGGGTGGCTTTCTGCAAATGCGGAATGGCTAGATCAGCAATGCGATCCGGATCGGCATTCTTGATATACGTATTGTTCAGATGAGCCAGCTTATTCGTATCGAATACCGCCGGGCTCTTGGAGAGGCGATGCTCATCAAAGATCGAGATCAGCTGCTCCCTAGAGAACACTTCCTCTTCCCCTTCCGGAGACCAGCCGAGCAGTGAGATGAAATTGAAGAGCGCTTCAGGCAGATAGCCAAGCTGGTCATACTGCTCGATGAACTGAATAATTGATTCATTACGTTTGCTCAGTTTCTTGTGATCATCACCTACGATCAGGGTCATATGTCCAAACTGAGGCGGCTCCCATCCGAAAGCTTCATAGATCATCAGCTGGCGCGGCGTGTTGGAGATATGATCCTCTCCGCGGAGCACATGGCTGATCTTCATCAGATGATCATCCACCGCTACAGCGAAATTATAGGTAGGAATGCCGTCTTTTTTGACAATAACGAAGTCGCCGGTCTCTTTGCTATTAAAGCTAATGGTACCCTTCACCATATCATCGAATGTGTAGGTACGCTCTTCCGGTACGCGGAAACGAATGCTCGCCACACGACCTTCGGCTTCAAATGCGCTGCGCTGCTCGTCCGTCAGATCGCGGTGCTTGCCAGAATAACGCGGCGTTTCGCCACGAGACATCTGCTCTTCCCGCTCCTGCTCCAGCTCCTCCTCGGTGCAATAACAACGATAAGCAAGGCCCCGATCCAATAGATCCTGCCAATATTCTTTATAAATATCAAGACGTTCGGTCTGGCGATAAGGTCCATACTCGCCGCCGACATCCACGCTTTCATCCCAATCCATACCCAGCCACTTTAAGTATTTCAGTTGACTCTGCTCGCCGCCTTTAACATTGCGCTTCACGTCGGTATCCTCAATGCGGATAATCAACTTGCCGTTATGCTTTCGTGCGAATAAATAATTAAATAATGCCGTTCTAGCATTACCGATATGTAAATGTCCCGTTGGACTCGGTGCATAGCGCACGCGGACTTCTTCGGTCATTGTAACCCCTCCGCTTCTCTATTCTTTCAAGTTATCAGTTTATCAGAAATTCCCTTCCTGAATACATGCTTTAAGATGATAGCATACCTTTTACGAGGCAGACAACCGACTGTGCGGCAATGCCTTCGCCCCTGCCGGTGAACCCGAGCTGTTCGGTAGTCGTTGCCTTTACGTTCACCTGTTCCACTGTAGCATCAAGCGCCTTGGCGATCACTTCTGCCATTTGCGGAATATAAGGTGCCATCTTCGGTTTCTGTGCAATAATCGTAGAATCGATATTACCAAGTGTATACCCGCGTTCCTTCGCCATGACCCATACTTGCTCCAAAAGTTTCAAGCTGTCTGCGTCTTTATAGGCCGGATCATTGTCTGGAAAATGACGTCCAATATCGCCAAGCCCGAGCGCCCCCAGAATCGCATCGGTTACAGCGTGCAGCAGCACGTCGGCATCGGAGTGTCCAACCAATCCTTTTTCATACGGAATTGTAACACCGCCGATAATGCACGGCCTTCCTTCTACGAGCTGATGTACGTCAAACCCTTGTCCTACTCGAATCATTCCAAGTTCTCCCCCTTACGTTTCTGTAAAAAAGCCGCATATTCCAAATCCTCCGGCGTGGTGATCTTAATATTGCTGTATTTCCCCTCTACCACCGTTACCGGATACCCTGCACGCTCCATGAGCATAGCATCATCGGTACCTGTGAACCCATCCAGCGCTGCGCTCTCATGAGCAGATCGCAAGTCGGAAAGACGAAAAGCCTGTGGGGTCTGAACGGCCCACAGACTTTGACGGTCCGGGGTGCCTGTAATCTGCCCCTTACCGTTCACCTGCTTAATCGTATCCTTCACAGGAACCCCCAGCACGGAGGCACCCTCGCGGATAGCTGCATCGCGGCAGGATTCAATTTCTTCTTGTGTTACAAACGGCCTAACACCGTCATGTATCATTACCCATTCCGAAGAGATTTGCTTAATGCCTTCATACACGGACTGCTGCCGCTCACTTCCGCCCGGAATGACAGCGGACACCTTGTCCAATCTGTAATCCTGAATCCAGGTTTGGCAGCGCGGGACATCCTCTCTTCCCGTCACAAGCACAATCTCCTGCAGCCATGGGATCTGGCTGAACACTTCAAGCGTATGAACAATGATGGGTTTACCTTCCAGAGCCAAGTATTGCTTGCTCTCCCGGGTCCCCATCCTCGTCCCCTTGCCCGCTGCTACAATAACAGCGCCGAAGTTACCCATCATTATACCAAACTCCTGTCTTCACCCTTCACGCCGCACCTCGGCGGAAAACGGATATGTATATCCCCATCATACTCCGTTTACTGGGCTTTTTCCAACAGTTTTGGTTTGGCGAAGATCATCCGGCCCGCCGAGGTTTGCAATACGCTGGTCACGAGGACTTCCATCATCGTGCCGATATACTCGCGTCCGCCCTCCACGACGATCATCGTGCCGTCATCCAAATAAGCTACGCCTTGTCCGTGTTCCTTGCCATCCTTGATGATCTGCACCAGAATTTCTTCCCCTGGAAGAACCACCGGTTTGACCGCATTGGCCAGATCATTAATGTTCAACACCGACACACCCTGCAGTTCGCAAACCTTGTTGAGGTTGAAATCATTGGTCACGACTTTGCCCTGCAGCACCTTGGCCAGCTTCACCAGCTTGCTGTCAACTTCGGATATCTCCTCAAAGTCACCTTCATAAATGAGCACTTTGACATCCAGTTCTTTCTGGATTTTATTCAAAATATCAAGACCGCGTCGGCCACGATTTCGCTTCAGCAGATCCGAAGAATCCGCAATATGCTGGAGTTCCTCCAGAACAAACTCCGGAATGACAATCGTACCTTCGATAAATCCCGTTTTGCAAATATCCGCTATTCTCCCGTCAATAATGACGCTTGTGTCCAAAATCTTGTGCTCCTCAACACGACGGCCTTCCGGTTCCGTGGTCTGACTCCATTTGCCGGACATCCAGAGAGACGCCAATTCATCCTTTTTCTCCAGACCAATATGAAATCCGATATAACCCCCGAGAAGTGTTATTCCCACCTGCAGCAGCTGCCCTGCTTGTCCAAGCAAGGTTAAGCCAGGTGATAACAATAATGACAGCAGAAGACCACACAGCAATCCAGCTGTTCCTGCAGCCAGCTCATTCATTGGAATTCCTGAGAACGAAGAGATCAGACTGTGCAGCCATCTCCCGACCCGATCCGAGGACAATACCCCGATCATACCAAACAGTAACCCTCCAAGCACCGCGAAGGCTCCAGCCCCCGCTGCAAAAATCCCCTGACCAAACATAGGCGAGAGTCCTGAGAAAGACCGTTCCAATGTATGATATAACGTATACCCGCCCCATGCTCCGCATAATACTGTAAATGCTAAGATAGCTTTTTTTAACATGAGCTTCCGCACACCTCCTTTTTGCACCTATATAGTTTTGCTTCTATTTTCCAGTATGGTCCAATTTATAAAGTCGTAATCGTACAGTGTCATCTTTTTTTGAAATTATCACCGGAACTCTATGCCAACAAAGAATTTTATAAAGAAGTTTTACTTGCCTTATCTCTCAAATTTGCCTATCCCCATCAGGCTTTATTGCGTGCCGACGCCAGCTTAATCCACGCGATCGACCGCACTTAGTTGCCTGATATTGGTTGAAATCGTCCGAAGGAGTGGAATATAATGAACTCAATTCATAATATCGAGGTGGATGTATAAATGAGCGCTCCTAGTCTACAGGCTTTTCAGGATCAAGTTTCCGAATTGTTGCTCCGTCACCGCAGTCTCTTGGATGTTCTGTCAAAAAATGGTCAAGCCAATGCCTCAGTCAACCGGGCCGTTACCAAGGCTATCACAGAATGCGGATGTATCGAGCTCCACGCCACGAAGCAAACCTTCGATATCGACGCTAATCTCGAGTCAGCCCGAGAAGTAGCAGGAACCCACGTCGAAGGCCATCTATGCGAAAATTGCCGTGAGGCGGTAAGCGCTGAGCTTGGCCGCAGCATATTCTATATGTCTGCCCTTGCAAATCTTCTGGACATTCAACTGGATGAAGTCATTGTTAAGGAGTCACAGAAGTGTTCTACATTGGGGCTTTTTAACCTGTCATAGACCCGCTTTATGATAAAACGGTTCTAACGACCAGGTATTCCATGCATACAAAAAAAAGCATTTATCTCGCTGCTTAAGCAGGGAAATAAATGCTTTTTATTTTTGGTATGCGTTAACGGTCTGAGGAGGAATAAGCCTCGTCAGAGTTGTGGTCATCCTTTTTCCGCCGTTTTTTGCGGGAAAGCCTGCGGAAATTCTGCTTCAAGCCATAGCCTGCATAAAGGACCAGCGGAACAAAAATCAGCTTGGAGGTCTGCTCCGGAAAGAACACGGCAACCATGACTGCCCCAATAATGACGAGCGGGGTAAATTTAATTGCAGTTTTCGGAATGCCAATCTTCTTAAAGTTAGGGTACTTCACTGCGCTAACCATGAGATAAGATAAAAGTAATACGGCAAAAATCATATAAGGAGCTGTAATCTCTTCATGGAATAACGCCAAGGTTGCAAGCACGCCTCCCGCTGCGGGGATCGGCAATCCAATAAAATATCCCGGTATGCCCGGGCGAACATTAAATCTGGCAAGCCGCATTGCGCCGCACATCGGAAATATAGCGGTCACCGTCCAAGCCAGTGCAGTATTGATATCCGTGAACGCTACGGTATACATTATGAGTGCCGGAGCTACGCCAAAGGAGATCACGTCCGATAATGAATCAAGTTCCTTACCGAGTTCGCTTTGAGCATTCAATGCCCGAGCTACCCGGCCATCCAATCCGTCAAGAAGCATGGCAACGATAATCATAATAGCGGCCATACTCGTTCGACCTTCCGTCGCTAAGATGATGCCCACCATTCCGAGAAACAGATTACCTAGCGTAAACATGTTCGGAATTGATTTCGTCATTATTATATTCACCTCGTTAAATGTGCACTTCGATCATCGATTGTAGGCCTTTTAGATTTGTCTGTCAATGAATACTTGTTCCTGCAATCGTTTAAGACCTTCTTTTATGGTGCGCGCACGTACTTCGCCAATCCCATCCACTTCATCAAGCTCGAGGATAGAAGCAGCCATAATGCTGGACAAATCCTGGAACTGGTCCACCAGATTACGGATAATCACATTCGGCAGGCGTGGGATTTTGTTCAGAATACGATAACCGCGCGGCAAGATTTCTTCCTCTGAAGCAGCAGCGGAAGCCGGATAGCCGAGAAGCCTTACAATATGATGAATATCCAGCAATTCCTCATCGGTTGAACGTTTCAGCGACTGTATAATCTCGCGAACCTTCTCTTCGCTGTACTCCCTTGCATAGTCTGCATACAGCAGCCAAGCCTCTTCCTCTATATTGCTTACGAGCTCATCCATTTGCATACTGATCAAACGGCCTTCGTTGCCAAGTTCGTTAATGTAGCGCTTGATCTCTTTCTTGATGCGGAGCACCATCTCCACTCGCTGGATCACATTGATGACTTCCGGAATGGTAACCAGCTCTTCAAATTCGGAAGCGGACAGGTTGGTGAGCGACTGATTAAGTACCACTCGGTATCGCTCCAATGTCTGTATAGCCTGATTGGCTTTAGTTAAGATGACACCAATCTCCTTCAATGAATATCGAAGCGATCCTTGGTACAGTGTAATAATATTCCGGCGCTGCGAAATGGACACGACCAGTTTACCCGTCTGCTTCGCCACGCGTTCAGCCGTTCTGTGCCTTATTCCTGTCTCGATGGAGGATATCGAGGAATCTGGAATGAGCTGAGTATTTGCATATAGAATTCGTTTCAAGTCTTCACTCAAAATAATCGCGCCGTCCATCTTGGCCAGCTCATATAAATAGTTTGGCGAAAAATCGCAGTTAATGGAGAAGCCGCCATCAACCACTTCCATTACCTCCGGGCTATACCCTACGACGATCAGGGCGCCGGTCTTTGCCCGCAGCACGTTCTCCAGCCCGTCGCGAAACGGCGTTCCCGGTGCTACAAGCTTTAGCAAATCATTCATTTTATCCAGTTGGCTCGTTTCTTTCACCTTCATATGCCCCCTAATCTAACGCAACCGCTAATGCATCTGCAACAGTATTTACTCCTATAATTTCAATTCCTTTCGGATGCTTCCATCCCTTCAAGCTCTTCTCCGGCATGAGCACACGCTTAAAGCCCAGCTTCTCTGCTTCCCTTACCCGTTGTTCAGCCCGAGATACGGCACGAACCTCGCCGGTCAGGCCAACCTCGCCAAATATAACATCGTAGGGCTTCGTCGGAATGTCGCGGAAGCTCGATGCAATACTTACCGCTATGGCCAGATCCACTGCAGGTTCATCAAGCTTTACGCCACCCGCGACGTTCAGATAAGCGTCTTGGGTTTGCAGGTACATGCCCATCCGTTTCTCCAGCACAGCAATAATCAGATTCATTCGATGATGATCCACGCCTGTGCCCATCCGCCGCGGGGACGGAAAATGAGTTGTCGAGATAAGAGCCTGCAGTTCGACAAGAACCGGGCGGGTTCCCTCCATACTCGCAACAACCGTCGAACCTGCTACGCCTAATGGCCGTTCGGATAAAAACAGTTCCGATGGATTCCCGACTTCGCGAAGCCCATCCTCACCCATCTCAAAAATGCCGATCTCATTCGTTGAACCGAAACGGTTCTTCACCGCCCGAAGCAAGCGGTACGTATGATGACGCTCCCCTTCAAAATAAAGCACACAGTCCACCATGTGCTCCAGCATCCTCGGTCCTGCAATCGCACCTTCCTTGGTCACGTGACCAACCAGGACGGTAGCAATACCCTTTACTTTTGCCAGCCGCATGAAGCGTGCGGTACACTCCCTCACTTGGGAAACGCTGCCCGGTGCACTGGTTACCTCAGGCAAATACACCGTCTGAATGGAGTCAATGACAACGAAGCCAGGCTGTACGCTCTCAATGGCCTCCTCGATCGATTCCAGATTGGTTTCGCAGAGGACAAACAGCTCCGGGGACAACGCCCCGAGCCGGTCTGCACGGAGCTTGGTCTGGCGTACAGATTCCTCACCGGAAATGTACAGAACGCGAATGCCGTTTTGGGCCAAGCGATTAGAGGCTTGCAGCAGCAATGTGGATTTGCCGATACCGGGGTCGCCGCCTACTAACACAAGCGAGCCCGGGACAAGTCCGCCGCCGAGTACGCGGTTCAGTTCCGCTATGCCCGTCTGGATTCTGGGTTCTTTGCCGCTTTCTATATTTATGATGGAAAGGGGTTTTTCTTTACTATGAAAAAGAGGGGAATTCATCCCCTGCGTCTTGATTACCGTTTCGGTTTCTTCCACCATGGAATTCCATGATTGGCAGCCGGGGCATTTTCCGAACCACTTGGGTGCTTCATAACCACATTCGGTACAGAAAAATTTCGTTTTAGTTTTTGCCATGTAAGTCTCCTTTATGTCGCACATCCTTTGTCGGATTTCGTAAAACCCTGCAAAATCAGGCATTACTCAAAGTTTACCATTTCTTATAATTGGGCGTAAAGGATAATTGGGAACTTTACGCGAAAGCAGGGGTATTTGCTTCAAATTTAAAGGATCAGGAATTAAAAACCCCCGCTGGATTGATTTCCAGCAGGGGTTAACATGCTCTTATTCCGTCTCGGTGGAGACAGCGTTAGCCTTTTCGATCTTGTTCACAACCAGCTCGCCATTCTCCTCATCGATGATGAGCGAGTCACCTTTGGTAACGTTACCCTTCAAGAGCTCCTCGGAGAGACGATCCTCAATGTGCTTCTGGATAGCCCGGCGCAAAGGACGAGCACCGAAAGCAGGATCGTAGCCTTCCTTCGCAATGAAGGCCTTCGCCTTGTCTGTGAGATCGAAATGCACTTCGAAGTCTCTCAGACGCTTGCGCAGCTCGTCGGACATGAGGGTCACGATCTCGGCAATGTGTTTCTCCTCCAGAGAATGGAACACGATGATCTCATCAATTC
The DNA here is from genome assembly GCF_001277345.1 of Paenibacillus solani. GTDB lineage: Bacteria > Bacillota > Bacilli > Paenibacillales > Paenibacillaceae > Paenibacillus_AQ > Paenibacillus_AQ solani. Next base: position 802,649 of record NZ_LIUT01000008.1, on the reverse strand, counting down.
GGTTCAGGAACTCTGGACGGAAGCTCTTCTTGAGCTCATCCATTACTTTACCCTTCATGTTGTTGTAATCGCGTCCTGCATCCGTCACGGCAGTAAAACCAAGTGTAGAGTTCTTCTTGATCGCTTCCGCACCTACGTTGGAAGTGAGGATGATCAGGGTGTTCCGGAAATCAACCACACGGCCCTTCGAATCGGTCAGACGTCCGTCTTCCAGCACTTGAAGCAAGATATTGAATACCTCAGGATGCGCCTTCTCGATTTCATCGAGGAGAACGACGGAATATGGCTTGCGGCGTACCTTCTCGGTCAATTGACCGCCTTCTTCATAGCCGACATATCCCGGAGGCGCTCCAACAAGGCGGGATGTGGAATGCTTCTCCATGTACTCGGACATATCGATCCGTACAACAGCGTTCTCATCGCCGAACATCGCCTCAGCAAGCGCACGTGCCAGCTCGGTTTTACCTACTCCTGTAGGACCTAGGAAGATGAAGGAGCCCATTGGACGCTTCGGATCTTTCAGACCTGCACGTGCCCGGCGAACGGCCCGGCTGACCGCTTTAACTGCTTCTTCTTGACCAATCACACGGCTGTGCAGAATTTCTTCCAAATTGAGAAGACGCTCAGTCTCTTCTTCCTTCAATTTGTTTACCGGAATCCCCGTCCAGTTGGCTACCACGTCGGCGATATCCTCTGGCGTTACCTCGGAATCGGTACGGCCTTGTTTTTCTTTCCACTGATTCTTGGTGACTTCCAGCTCTTCACGGAGTTTCTGCTCCGTATCACGCAGAGCGGCAGCCTTCTCGAATTCCTGACTTTGAACCGCTGCGTCTTTCTCTTTGCGGATGTCTTCCAGATGAGCTTCCTGATCTTTCAGGTTTGGCGGTATAGTATACGTATGAAGACGAACTTTCGAACCCGCCTCATCAATCAGGTCAATCGCTTTATCCGGCAGGAAGCGGTCCGTAATGTAGCGGTCGGACAATTTCACAGCCTGCTCGATCGCTTCATCCGTAATTTTCACGCGGTGATGCGCTTCATAACGGTCACGCAGTCCATACAGAATCTGAATAGCTTCCTCCGGCGACGGTTGGTCCACCGTAATCGGTTGGAAACGGCGCTCCAGAGCAGCATCTTTTTCGATATATTTGCGATATTCATCCAATGTGGTTGCCCCGATGCACTGAAGCTCCCCACGTGCCAATGAAGGCTTAAGGATGTTTGAAGCGTCAATCGCTCCTTCAGCACCACCTGCGCCGATCAGCGTATGCAGCTCGTCAATGAATAGAATGATATTGCCCGCTTGGCGGATCTCATCCATGATCTTTTTGAGACGATCCTCAAACTCGCCGCGGTATTTGGTTCCTGCAACTACGGAGCCCATATCCAGCGTCATGACTCGTTTATCGCGCAGAGTCTCCGGAATTTCATTGTTAATGATGCGCTGAGCTAACCCTTCCGCAACAGCTGTCTTACCAACACCGGGTTCACCAATCAATACCGGGTTGTTCTTCGTGCGGCGGCTCAGCACCTGAATTACGCGCTCAATCTCCTTGCCCCGGCCAATAACCGGATCCAGGTTGCCTTCCTTGGCGCTTGCCGTCAGGTCACGGGCCAGGCTATCAAGAGTAGGCGTGCTTACATTCTGCGGCGTGCCATGATGACTTGATACCGCCTCACTGCTTCCAAGCAGCTGCAGCACCTGCTGACGGGCTTTGTTCAGGCTGATGCCCAGGTTGTTCAGCACGCGTGCCGCAACCCCTTCACCCTCGCGAATCAGCCCCAGCAAAATATGCTCAGTGCCGACATAGGTATGGCCAAGCTTGCGAGCTTCGTCCATGGAGAGCTCAATTACTTTTTTGGCTCTAGGCGTATAAGCGATATTGGTTGGCTGCTCCTGCCCGCGTCCAATTAATGTTTCCACTTCATCTTGAATCTTCTCAAGACCCAGTCCAAGACCGATCAGCGCTTTGGCTGCAATGCCGTCTCCTTCACGAATAAGTCCAAGCAGGATATGTTCTGTGCCGATATTGTTGTGTCCCAGACGTACTGCTTCTTCTTGAGCCAATGCAAGCACCTTTTGTGCACGTTCTGTAAATCTGCCAAACATCATCGTATTGCACCTCCACGTTTCGATTAATATATTAAATCTCGTGAATTTCGGTGTATCGCCGCTAAGAAGACGTTACAAACCGTTATCCAATGTAAAACGAGATCGTTCCTTAATGATTACCCAATGTTTCTCTGATAAGCTTTGCCCTGTACATGTCGCGTTCGGAAGGATCCATGCCGATACCATAGGTCTTCTGCAGAAATCCCGGCTGTGTTTTTACGTTCAGCTCATTCATGACCGATATATCCGGACCTTCCAGCAGGCCCAAATCCACACCCAGCCGAACATCGGACAATCGCTGGGCCGCTTCCTTGGAATCCATAACTGCCGCATAGGAGAGTATCCCGTACGATCGCATGATCCGATCGGTAATACGAAGCTTGGATTCACCCAGAAGCCTTGCTCTGGCATTCTTCTCATGCTCAATGATTTGCAAGGCGACGCTATGAAGATTCTCAATGATCTCTGCTTCGGTTTGACCGAGTGTAATCTGATTCGAGATTTGGAACAGATTACCCAGTGCTTCACTGCCTTCACCGTAAATGCCTCTAACCGTTAAGCCGACTTGGGATACAGCTGAGAGGATTCGGTTAATCTGCTGTGTCATCACAAGCGCGGGCAGATGCATCATAACCGACGCCCGAAGCCCCGTACCGACATTGGTCGGACAACTCGTAAGATATCCCCGTTTGTCATCAAACGCATAATCGATTTCGGATTCAAATACATCATCGAGCGCTGTCGCACGAGCCCATGCCTCACGAACCTGAAATCCAGGATATAAACACTGTATGCGCAAGTGATCCTCTTCATTGATCATAATGCTGACGGATTCATCTTCTGTAAGGATAACTGCACCGTTTCGGGATTCGTTTGCCAGATTGGGACTAATCAGATGCTTCTCAACGAGAACCTTCTTATCCAGCTCATCAATCTCACTTAATTTAATTACATGCAAATCCCCAAAATCCTGCAAATCCTCTTGATCTTTATCCTCAAGCACACGGGTCAAACGCTCCAGCACTTCTCCCGACTGCTGGTCCGTTGCAAGCAGCGGGAAAGGAAGATGCTGCAGATTGCGCGCCACCCTGACACGGGTGCTGATGACAATGTCGGAATCCTGACCGTTTCCACGCATCCACTCGCTCAGCGCCGAATCGGTAAACCGGAGATTAGACATCACGCATTCCTCCTATTAAAGTGCAAAATCATAATGGTTATTCCTGAGCTATGCTCTTCTCCAGCTCACGGATTTGATCGCGGATCTCGGCAGCTGTTTCAAACTCCTCCTGCACGATCCGCATTTGGAGTTCTTTCTTAAGCTCATCGATCTGACGCTTGATCTGTATCCGACCGCCTGATCGCTTCGGCACCTTCCCGACATGGGAGGTACCTCCATGGACTCGCTTAAACAACGGATCCAATCGATCCGAAAAATATTTATAACACGAGCTGCAGCCAAAACGCCCAAGCTTGCTAAACTGGGAATACGTCATCCCGCATTCTTCGCATCGCAGTGACTGGGCTGTTTTTGCACCAGGGCTCTGCCCTTTGCCAGCAGGATCCAAATCGAGCAGACCCGACAGCAAACTGTGTATAGAAAAACCATTCGACGTGCCGGGGATCAATTCCCCTTTTTCACGGGCACAAGTTTCACAGAAATGGAACTCGGTTTTCTCCCCGTTCACAATTTTGGTGAAATGAAGTGTCGCCGGCCGTTTACCACATTCTTGGCATAACATAACTCCAATGCCTCCTTACACAGACTCACTTACCCAATAAAGAAATAAGCATTGCCTTCATCAATCTTGCGCGCAGCTCATCCCGAAACGGAAGCTTCACATTCAGGCACTCCCTGGAAATGGCAGCCCGCATCAGACTGGCCTCGCGTCTCGTTAGAATCCGGGCTTCTTCCAGCTGATAGATCAATCCTTCAGCTACCGTCTGATCGATCATGGTACCGATGGTATGATGAATATGCTGATGTAACGCAGCATGCTGGGGAAGCTCAATACGCTGAATGCGTATGTATCCGCCTCCCCCTCGCTTACTTTCGACAAGGAAGCCCTTCTCCAGCGTGAATCGTGTACTGATCACATAGTTAATCTGAGATGGAACGCAAGAAAATTGCTCCGCCAGATCGTTTCGTTGAATTTCAACGGTACCTTCCGGACTTTCCTGCAATATACTCTTCAAGTATTGTTCGATAATATCCGAGATATTACGCATGGTCTGTTCATCCTCCACTGTTTGAAACGTTAAGACGGATAGTGACCTTACACGTCCGCACAGAGCCTTACGTTCATTTAACCATAACCAAAATCAGCGAACCCGCCAGCTGACTTTGACTTTCTTTGACTTTAATCTTATTATAGCACATTTTTTCATTTTGCCAAGAGGGCTTTCCGCGAATATCAACAAACTTTTTCCTTCTTATTGTACCCACTTTCCCAAGCTCTTATAGCCTCTATTTGAAGAACATGTTCAAACCTTGGGTAACCTAACATAGAAAAACAGCCTGAAAGCCGATCACACCCGGCCTTCAAGCTGCTTCTTCATAACGCATTCAATTATATATAAATTACGCATCATAGCTGATCAAATAATGCTGCAACTCCGTATTATAATAACCAATACTGTACTCGATAATATTGCCCGCCCCGTCATAAGAAGACCTTAACCGTTTCAATAGCGGAGCACCTACGCTCACGTCCAGTAATTTAGCTGTCGCTTCATTCGCAACGGCAGCGAGAAAGCGATCCCTGAAATTCTCCAGCGTGATTTGGCTCTCCTCGATGCGGTCATACAATGACGGCAGTTCGGTCGAACCGAACGCCTCACCCATGTCTACCTGAGACGATACGTAGTGGGTATAGTAAATAAACGGATTCCCATCAAGCAAATACAATCGTTCAATGAGTAAACAGCGTTCACCAAACTTCTGGAACAAATCGCTGTCAGGCTCATTATGTACCCATTCTGTCTTCAGGTGCCGCTTCCGAATCTGATGTCCCTCTTCAACCAGAATCTCCGTAAACAGCTTTCCCTTGGAAAGCTTGGAGAAGGATGTATTCCGGGTCACCATCGTCCCCACTCCGCTGCGCTTCTCTACATACCCTTCCTGATACAGTTCCTGGATAGCATTACGGACCGTCATTTTACTGACATTGAATTCTTGTTCCAGCTGCGGCTCCGAAGGAATAAGAGAACCTAGGGGATACTCCCCATGCAGAATCCGATCTTTAATGATCTTCTTAATTTGCAAATATAGCGGACCGTTCTTCCGCGTGATCGACATGCCACTCCTACCTTTCCACGTCAGACATATGATGACTCATCGCCTGCAGGACTTCACGTTCGTTCGCGGTCGGCGTATCCCCCGTTACGGTATGGGCCAGCATTGCCGCAGCAGCAGCAAAGTCAACCGTCCGTCCCGGATCGAATCCCTCCGCTATCCCGTGAATAATCCCACTGGCATAGGCATCCCCCGCTCCAATGCGGTCATGGACGGAAAAGGTTAGAGTCTGGGAAAAATAGAACGTTCCATCCGTGTAAAGGTAACCTTGCAGGGAATGGGTATTATCACCGTTGATCTTGCGGTGAGTACCCGATGCAACCTTAATATTATACTTCGCCGTCACCTGCGGGATCAACTCCTGCAGCTGTTCCTTTCGATCCTCCCGGGTCGTCTCCATACCAAGGATATACATGGCGTCTTTCTCATTCATAAATACGATATCCGCCAGGCTCAGCATTTCTTCATAGTGCGGCTTGGCAAATGAATAACGATCTGCTCCCCATAAGGAAGGGCGGTAATTGCAATCGAACACAACCGTGCCGCCATTCGCTTTGACTTCACGGGCCAATGCCTTCATCTGCCCCCGTACCGTATCATTCATGGAGAGCGTGATGCCGCAGAAGTGAATGATATCAATCTGTTCAGCTATCGCTCGGAAATCATACATAGCGTCCTCGGCCGTATTAAAGCTGCTGCCCAAACGATCTGTATAGGTCACGCGTCCAGGCCGGACACCGAATCCGTTCTCCAGAAAATACATGCCCACATACTTGCCGCCACGACTGATTAGCGATGTGCCGATCCCAAGCTTACGCAGGTAAGAGAGCGCTGCTTCGCCAAGTGGATTGTCCGGCAGTGTGCTCACTAAATATCCGTAATGACCAAGCCTTGCTATGGCCGAAGCGATATTCACACCCGTCCCGGAGAAGGAATAATTCAGATGACTCTCTTGAGCCAAGGATGCATATCCCGGTACTTGCAGACGCATCATCACTTCACCATAGGCAGCTATTCTCTTAGGCATATTGATCAACCAGCGCTTTTAGCTTATGGTGCAGCTCTTGAACATCGCTGATGATCGTATCTCCGCTTGCGGAGTCGATAATGGATGAGTACACGTGAGGGATGATCTGCTGTACTCCGGCTTCGAGCGCGATGCGAACGATAGCTTCAAAATTGTCTTTATCAATTCCGCCTGTAGGCTCAAGCGCAAATCCTTCCTCTGCACATGCCTTCGCTACCGCGCGGTACTCATCCTCCAGCTTCAGGCCCTGCATCGGGAAGTACTTGAGCGCATTGCCGCCCATATCGCGGACAAGAGCGATCGCTGACTTCACGGGTACGATGGCTTTGTCAGATCCGGCTGCGCTCACTGGCCCGGTGCTGATGTTCACATATCCCACTTGACCGGAAGGAGACACGAGACTGTTAATCCAGCTATCCTCGCCGCCCAGATTGGCACGTGTAGCCCCAACTGCAGGAAACACCTGATTAATATGTGTCCCCGGATAGCTCTTCACGATCTCTGCTACCACGGCAGCCTGGCGATTATCGCCCGCTCCAAGCCCAATGGATACCGCATCTTCAATAGCGGCGCCGTATTCTTTCATCGCGATCACAGCTTCTTGCGCGCTCGGATAATTCTTGGATAACACACCGACCAGAACATGCCCTTCAGACGCTTCAAATATGTCCTTAGCATTCTGAATGCTGCCTGCAAGAACGTTCAAGGCCGTGCGGTTTTTGTAAAGACGTTTCTCCATATTTGCCATCTTAGTTTCCCCCTGCAATCTGTTGTATTCTTGTAATAATGACTTGCAAATCATCGCCGGATAACGAGCGTGGATCAATATCAAAATACCCTTGGCGAACTCCGTAGTCCCTTGTATAAACGGCGATATCACCTTCGCGAAGCTGGTCGTTCATGTTCTTGGCACTAACTCTTGCCGCTTCCTCATCCACTTTTACCCGACCCCGGAAGATCGCTCTTCCTGCTTCATCCTGCACAATAGTTACCTCAATGCCCCGTAAATTCGACAGAGTTTTCATTTGCTCAAGGGCAGCCTTTTCCTGTTCACTCTTGTCTTCCTTGACCATATATTCGTCCAATGCCTGGAGAAGTCCGAATGTCGTTTCCTTACCTACCTTCATGCTGCGACCGATACCATGAAGCTGCGCCTTCACCCATTCGACATATTGACGCTTGCCGCCTACGATGCCCGAGGTCGGACCTTCGATGGCTTTGGAGCCGCTGTATATAGCCAGATCCCCATACTTTACATACTTCTGAATATCCTCTTCCGCAGCAGCATCCACGATCAGCGGCACCCCATGCGCCTGAGCCACTTCCGCCGCTTCCTCTACCGAGATCATATTTTTCTGTACACAGTGATGGGATTTAACATATAAAATAGCAGCTGTCCGCTCATTAATCGCCTCGGCAATATGCTCTTTACGGCCTTCGTTAGCGTATCCAACTTCAACAACCTTGCCGCCTCCGAGGTAAACCATCGTCTCAACCGGAGCGCCGTATTGCACATTATGTCCTTTGAACATAATGATTTCATTTTTTGCGATCGGCTCTTGATGCAGTCTGTCGCTGCGCCGGCGCTGACCTTCAGTGACAATGCCTGCCACGGAAAGCGCAATTCCACTGGAAGCGGAATTAACAACAACCGCTGCTTCTGAGCCGAGAATACGAGCTATGTAATCGCCGGCCTTGTCTACCAGGTCCGCGATCTCGACGTAGCTCTGACCGCCGATCCGCATCGCTTCCATCACGCTGTTCGTTGGGGCCGATACTCCGAGAATACTCATTCGCCCGCTCGCGTTAACGACACGTTTTAGTCCATATTTAGCATGTAACGAATGATCCATTGACTACCACTCCTCTGGCTTCAATATATCGGTCAGCAACTCGGACTTCCCCTTCGGAATCCGTTAAGTTCATAGCTCCCTGCTGGACCGCGAACAACGTCAGGTGAGCAGCATCGCCGACCTGAATTCGGCCAAGCTCGGGCCTGTGCAGCCACGCCGCTGCTTGGTCCGTCACGGCAGAGACGACCTCCTGCAGACTATAGCCTAAATACAAAAATTTCGTCAAAACATTGGCCAAGCTGTATACTGGACCATCGATGCGATTGCCGCGATATATATCGGTGCTGATCGTATCAAATTTAATCCCATGTTTCTTCGCATATTCCGCAACCAGGAACGAGAAGCTTGCTGTTCCGTGACCCACGTCCAGATGTACGCCGCGGTCTATCGCTTCCAACAATGCAGGGATAGGCTCTCCGGTCGATTCAAACAGATTGTTGGCTTTTCCGTTCAAATAATGTGTGATGATGTCATCCTTTTGAAGCAGCTCCAGCACTTCCTCAATCGGAGGAGGGCCTGATCCAATATGCACCATAAGCGGGAGCGACGTTAACTTGGACAGCTCTCTGGCTAGTCGAAGCGGCTCTACCCCGTTGTCCTTGACTACGCTTTTGCTGATTCTTGCCTTGAGACCAACGATTAAATCCGGATATGTGCATATCGCTTTCTGTGCCTTCTCGGCATCGATCCACTCCAGACGGGAAAGCTCGTCGATCCGCTGAAGTCCGATATGGGAAATATTTAAAAAAGCAAACACATTCGTCTTGGATTTGGCAACCTCGTTCGCAAGGTCCCCGATCGTATCCGCTCCACAGCTCCCGGCATCGATAATCGTAGCAACTCCTTGCTTAACGCCGATCTCGTCGATGGCATCCCCGTAAGGATTGAGCTTGGCAACCGCATGAACATGCATATCGATCCAGCCGCTGGAAACATATAATCCTGTACCATCAAAGCGGTTGGTTCCCGAAGCCGTATTTGCTTCAGTTATCTCCGTGATGAACCCATTCTCCATGACAATGTCAAAAGGTTTATCATCGTGTACGGTCTGTACATTATGCAGCACAAAACGCTGCTCCAATATCTTCATATCCTCACCCCTTTGGCCTTGCTGGTCTTTCCTGAACTCTTCTTCATTCCGCTGATTTACATGGGGAATATTCGTAACGGTTATAGCATAGCACAGAACTTCGTTCACGTGAATATAACGTTATAATGTTTAAATTATTTTATATCATATGAAGACTATTCCGGCTTATCGTATCCAATAAAATCGATGTAGTATGGTTATGGTTCTATTTTACCAGTACGATCTCCTTCCATTCGGGGACGAAAAAAGAGACCGCCGTCAGAAGGCTGCCTCTTTTGTTCACATTCTATGATATGTTCCATTCATTCATATTAACCGGACACATGAAGCAAGTCTCTAAGATTAAACTTCTACCTTCCGATCAATCAAATAGACAGTAGCATACAAGATTAAGACCGCTGCTACTACTTCAAAAGCAAATGCGCCCCATACCCAGGCATGATGCCCTTGGGAGAAAGTAAAGCCCGTGTAATCGATAACTGAAAAGGAAGCTACCGGTCCGCTGAATGCTGTATCATCTCCGAAGAGAAATTCACTAAGCCAGCCCAGAACATTTTGCAATAGGAAGAAAATAAGAATACCAATCCAGACGCCACCCTTCCTTGTTAAGCTGCTGGCCACAGCGATGGAAAAAAACAACGTTATCATCACGTAGATGAATTTCCATACTATGAACACCAAGAGACTGACATAATACATCAATGACGAATCGGAAAAATGGATGACCTCCCACGGAAAGCCTGCAGCGCTCCCATAGTACCAAATATGCAGAGCCATCAGTACGCCCAGGACCAGCAGGTTTGCACATGCGAGTATCAGTGAGGAAACCACGCTCCACACGGAGCGTACCGGGAGCAGACGCCGATGATATGCTTTAATATTGTAGCCAAAGGTCTTGCCAGTCACCACAAGAAGCAGAACACTCATCGAAGTGTAAGCCAACATACTTAAGACGATCATGACTGCCAGGTCCCAGTTCCTCACAGTGCCTAACACCGTGATTCCTATCTGTACCATCAGGAGGATGGCGAAGGCGCCAAGCAGCATCGTAGAGTTTCTTTTCCAGTCGTATTTCAACACTCTCATCATTCCGCATACACCTCTTTAAACATCTCATCCACGCTTTTTCCGTGTTTTAAGCGGATGTTCTCCACTTCGTCATACATGACAACCTCACCATCGCGAATAAATATGACTTCATCAAATATCCGTTCAATATCCCGGACAAGATGGGTTGAAATGATAATGCTGCTGTCCTCGTCGTAGAATTCCACGATTGCATCCAATATTTTTCCGCGAGCTATGGGATCTACCCCGCCGATGGGTTCATCCAGCATATACAGCTGAGCTTCACGGGACAAAGCCAATGTTAACTGCAAACGTTCATTCATGCCCTTGGACAAGGAACTGATGCGATCATTGGTTTTTAAGTTCATGAATTCCAGCATCTTGCGGGCTTTCTCTACATTAAAATCCTCATAAAAATCCTTAAAGTATGCCAAGGCATCCGATACCTTCATCCATGATTCGGTCACGGGACGGTCCGGCATGAAGGATAGCATGACTTTGGTCTCCAGACCGACCGGTTTGCCGCACACCTCCACACTGCCTGCTGTAGGATGGATCAGCCCAGCTGCCATCTTCATGAGGGTGCTCTTTCCGCTGCCGTTGGTGCCTAGCAGGCCAATAATTTTTCCACCGCTTATCTCTAGATTCACATCATGTAATGCTCTCCGTCCCCCTGCATAAGTCTTGCTCACATTCCGTACTTTTAACAGGTTCTCCATCATGGTATCACCTCTGTTCTAAATTTATGGCTGCTTCACAGCATCTTCCACGACCGTTATGATATCTTGTTCCGTAAAGCCAAGCTCCTGCATACCGCGAATGAATCGTTCCAGCAGATCGCCGGCCATTTCTTTTTTAATCGCCATTATTGTAGACTCCTCGCCTGTTACATATCGGCCCAATCCCCGCCGCGTTTCCACGATACCCTCACGCTCCAATTCTTGAAAAGTACGCTGCACCGTATTTGGATTTATTTGAAGCTCACTTGCTAATTCTCGAACTGACGGTATTTTATCTCCTGGCTTAAGATTGCCGATGATGATTTCTTTTTTTAGATACGTCATGATCTGTAAATAGATTGGCAGATTATTATCAAATTCTATACTCACTGTCGGGTTGCTCCTTTCCGCCGCTCTACCTCGTACTCTGGTTTCTTATGCGACATCCCTTTTTTTAAACGTAACAAAGCCTATCAGTAGAAACAAGAGGAGGTATACAGCGAGCACAATCATTGAGAAGGTCAAGCTCATGCCGGGAATCGGAGAACTCGAACCCCCGCTATATATCGATAGATCCACATTCAGAAACAGCAGGTATTTGGACCAGGAGTAGCGTGCAAGCAGCTGAACCACCATGCTCTCCATAATCACTATAAACATCCCAATGCCGATGGCAGGACCTGTTGATCTCGTGAGAATGCCTACCATAAAGGTTAGCGTTACATATACGATGGTATACACCAGGTTGTTCACTGCAGCACTGAGCACATCGCCAAGAGTAACGGTGCCGCCATCCATGCCGAACGTAATTTGACCGGTCAGCACAGCTACTGCACACATGAAAGCCACAAGCGTTATCAAGTACAACAACACGGCCACATATTTTGATGCCAAAATGGTTGAGCGGCTCTGTGCTCGTATGAGCAGCAGTTTAATTGTTCCCATGCTGTGCTCCTTCGCCACGGTTCCTGCCGTAACGACAATAGCCAGCAAGGTGAGCATTTGTCCCATTCCCTTGGTAGAAACGGCCATGTGGGCAAATTCATAACCGGTATTCCCGCCGCCAGCAAACTTGTAGAGCATGAAAGCCGTGATGATCACCATTCCCGCTAGAAGTACATAAGGCAGGATAAAGCTGCGTTTTTTGGCCATTTTGAGCCACTCGTTCCAGACGAGATTTCCAAAGCTACGCAATGCGGTTGCCTCCTGTCCATTTTAAGAATTCTTCTTCGAGTGATGACTTTATCTCTTCCACCCGGTAAATCCGCACTCTAGCATCGCACAGAGACTGGATCAGCGCAGGTATATCCTCTTCACGAAGTTGAAGGATAATAGTTCCCTCCTCCGCTTTGCTTTGCATGGTGATATTCTGCAGATGTCTAATGGTTTGTTCAGCCATTGCCACATCATTCACGCGGACGCGTACCGTGGGGAGCTCTTCATTAACGGTTTTCGCCCCGATAGAACGTTCGGTGACCAGCTTACCTTCTTGAATGACAACCACACGACTGCACATCAGTTCCATCTCCGATAGTAAGTGACTGGATACAAGAATGGCAATTCCCTCATTTATAGCAATCTGTTTCAAGTAATCTCGCATCTCGCGGATGCCGGCTGGATCAAGTCCATTCGTCGGCTCGTCAAGAATAAGAATCGATGGATTATGCAGCAATGCCTGTGCTATTCCTAGCCGTTGACGCATTCCCAGAGAATAAGCACGAACCTTCTTGTGAATGGCATCTTGCAGCCCGACCAGCTTCACCACCTCCATAATTCTGGTAATGGTTACTCCATCAGTCATTCGCTGGTACTGTCTCAGGTTGTCATACCCGCTCATATAAGGATAAAATTCAGGATTCTCGATAATGCCGCCAATATGGCGGATCGCTTGAACAAAATCGGACTTAATGCTGTGTCCCTTCACCCGCACATCACCATGGGACATCTCGATCAATCCTACGATCATCCGAATAGTTGTCGTTTTGCCTGCACCGTTTGGTCCAAGCAAGCCTACAATTTCACCGCTATGAATGTCGAAGGATAAGCTGTCTACAATATTTTTCTTACCAATTGTTTTGGTGACCTGTTCGACACTAAGAACGACTGGCCCTTTCTTGGGATCTTTCCTTTTGGTGGAGACCGACCCGCTTATTTCATCAATCAATTCGCCTGAGGTATTCTCTATGTTCGTTGTTAATTCGTTTGAATCGTTTCCGCTCATGTATTTGTTCCACTCCTCTTCGTACCAGTGTTATAGTTAAATAGTACACTAGTGTTTTGGTTCTGTAAAGCCTATTTTATTAAATTCTATACATTGACATCCAAGGGTTGGGAAAATATACTGGTTATACATAACCAAATGGTTATGTATAACAGAGATGGGGGAATCGAATTGAGTGATTTATACCGTGCAATATCAGATCCCATCCGTAGGAAGATATTGAATATGGTTGCTCATCAGGAGCTGGCCCAGCTTGAGATCGTGAAAGCTTTCCATATCTCGCAGCCAGCCATTAAAAAACATCTTACAATCTTGATGGATGAAGAGTTATTGCTTGTTCGTAAGGAAGGGAAATACTGCTATTACCGGCTGAATACACCGATTTTTCAGCGCGGATATGAGGATCTTCAAGATGAATTGGGTGCGATTCTGGAGAACAAATTGAGCAGACTCAAACAATATTTAGAGGGGGATAACTAATTGACATCTATTTTCAAGCATGTAAAACGAGAGATCATTATTCGCACTACACCGGAGAGAGTATGGTCGGCGTTAACCGATCCGCAAGAACGCAATCGTTGGGAAACCCAGCATTGTGAAATCGACTTAAAGCTCGGAGGCCAAATAGCTCTGGATTATGGCTGGGGCGTGTCTTATAAAGGTACCATCGTTGAACTTGTCCCTCCTCATAAACTTACTCTCAAGGGAGAGGATGAAGAACTGACAATTTGGACAATAACACCGCATGCGGAGGGAAGCCTAGTCAACATTGAATACACTGGTTTATGGTCTAATGAACGGGAATACATGATGATGGACAATATGGCTTTTGGTACATACCGATTTATGCGCAATATGAAAAGCGTACTGGAAGGACAATCTGATCTCCGCCCCACTTTCTGGTCCAGCTGGATCGGCGTAAATCATTATACATACCGTGACAGCCGCATAGAGGGCGTTAAAGTCATAGAAGTGTTTCCTAATACAACCGCTGACGGTGTCATCGAAATAGGTGACATTATCATCCGTGTGGATGGTAAGGGCATTCACGACTATGATGAGTTTGAAGATAAAGTCACTTCTATGACACCCGGCGAGGAGATTGCGATCGAATTCGTTCGACACGGGACCTTACACCGTGTTGTGCTTCTCGCACTCCCTTATGGACTGAAGAAAGAAATTGAAGCTTAGCAATGAGCAAATATCAGGGACATTGGAAATAATCCAGGGACTTCTGATGAAGCGCTTATTATCATTAGCTCTAAAATTCTATGGACGATCCTGTCGGGTCGTCTTCTTTATGAATGCTCCAAGAGTTTCTTCAGATGATATGAGGGCTAAAAATAGGAAAAGACCGTTATCGATGACTCGATAACGGTCTTTATGGTTGTTCGCTTGGCGACGTCCTACTCTCCCGGGACCCTGCGGTCCAAGTACCATCGGCG
>NZ_LIUT01000008.1:573034-783919 GCF_001277345.1 Paenibacillus solani | reverse complement strand
CAAGTCCGCTCGACTTGCATGTATTAGGCACGCCGCCAGCGTTCGTCCTGAGCCAGGATCAAACTCTCCAATAAAGTTTGACTTGCTCATTTAGAAGCTAACGTATTAACGTTTGCTTTGTATTACATTGACGTGATCCATTTGTTCAGTTTTCAAGGAACTTGTTGACTGCTTTGCCGATCAACTTCAATCAGCAGCGCAGGTTTATATCTTATCAAGTATTCAACTTGATGTCAACACTTTTTTTCGACGCCATTCGACAAGCTTTAAAAGCTTTCGTCAAAAGCGACATCTAGTAATATACCATGGTACAAATAATATAGCAAGCACTTTTTAAATAAAACATATCTGCTTTCTCATAACATCGATAATGTCCTTGTTTATATAACAATCACCTTTCATCATTGTATAAATATCATCTTGAATTGCAATTGATTTCCTATATAAAAGGCTTTAATGTTAGTTCATCACTTTTCACGTATCAGGTACCTCAATAGAAAGGAGCCCGCCAAATGTCAGACAAGAGCTTTGCTCTTCCAAAGCCAAAAACCGCCCCTCAACCTACGCATGGTGAGGCCAAGCAGCAGGCTACCGTGTACAAAATCTTGCTCGCCATCAGTTTTGTACACTTATTCAATGATTCGATTCAATCCGTGATCCCTGCTATTTTTCCTATATTAAAGGATAATCTTCTTCTTACGTTTACGCAGATTGGCTGGATCTCCTTCGCGATCAACTTTACTTCATCTATTATTCAGCCGGTTATCGGGTATGCCGCTGATCGAAGGCCAACACCGATCCTGCTTCCGATTGGCATGTGCTTCACATTCGCAGGCGTGTTCATTCTCGCTTATGCCCACACCTATATCCTAGTCTTGTTCGCTGTTGTTTTGATTGGATTAGGCTCTGCGACCTTCCACCCGGAAGGCATGCGTGTCGCTCATATGGCTGCGGGCATGCGAAAAGGTTTATCCCAATCGATCTTTCAAGTAGGAGGCAACGCCGGTCAGTCACTGGCACCACTCCTGACACGATACATATTCGTACCGTTTGGACAGTTCGGTGCAATTGGATTTACCTTCGTGGCAGCGGCGGGCATCATTGTGCAGTCCTATATCGCCCATTGGTACCATGGTATGCTCAAGGCAGGTTACACATTTAAAAAGAGAGCCGCCGGACGCATGCTTGATCCCGCGCGCCGCCAAAGCATACGCAATGCAACGCTGATTCTGGTCATCATCGTGTTTGTCCGCTCCTGGTATGGCGCAGCGATCAATAGTTATTATGCGTTCTATCTTATGGATGCTTATAAGATCACTATAGATAATGCTCAGATCTACATTTTTCTATTCCTTGCATCAGGAGCGGTCGGCACGTTCTTTGGAGGTCCGCTGGCGGATCGCTTTGGTCGACGTAATCTGATCTTGCTATCCATGATCGGCACGGCACCGATTGCATTGATTCTTCCATTTGCCTCTCCGTTCTGGGCTGCTGTGTTATTGTTAATCGGCGGATTTGTGCTTCTATCGAGCTTCTCGGTTACGGTTGTTTATGCTCAAATGCTGTATCCCGGCAATATCGGAACGGTATCTGGGCTGATTACGGGCTTTGCCTTTGGCATGGGCGGGATCGGATCCCTGGTGCTCGGAAACCTCGGGGATGCTTGGGGAATCAGCAATGTCATCATTTCGGTAGGCGTTCTGCCTCTGTTTGGTCTGCTTGCTCTTCTCCTCCCCGGAGATGATAAGCTGGACGAATGGGCCAAGGATTCCTAAAGCAGATTAAAGTCCATTGCAACATCGAGATACTCGTCATCGCGGATACGATGATGAGTATTTTTTATTTTATTTTTCGGACAAGTTTGATAAACCAGTATAAGAATATCCAAGGTAGTACGTACTTAGTTAGCCATTCGATGCTCAATCGAATCGTATTAGGTGCCTCCCCTTCGGCTATATTCCCCATAACCGTGACGAGGATAAAGAGAAGCAGCAAGCCGACACTTACATAAAGCACTTTATTAGCTTTCATATCCAGCCTCCTTCAACACCGCCTTCTCCAATCCATCATATATAATATGACCTCCAATTGAAATCACGAAGTACAACCATTCAAGAAAGAAATGATATACTAAACAAAAATGAAGCCGGAATACAATCACACCCACGACCATCCTTACGAATCAGGCTTATATTAAAGGAATGTTCGATATGTTGAATATACCAGGCTATACCGTTTCCAATATTGTCTATGAGGATTCACATCTTGTAGTAGCGTATGCTTTTTCCAAGAAAACCAATAGAACTATGCTCCTAAAAGTAGTGAAAGAAAGCACACGCACAGCGATTGAAAATGCAAAGATTATTCATGAGTACCATTTCCTTAGCGATCTGAAGATGGGGGGACTATTCCGTCCGTTGTCATACATGTCCTCAAAAACGATGATGGTATTGGAATTCGAGCCTATCCAAGCTCTCACATTAAGAGAATACCACCGCAGCCGAACCCTCTCTCTTGCTTCTATTCTAAAATTACTCAAACAGACGGCAAGCCGTTTACAGAAACTCCATGCTCAAGGCTTCGTCCATCTAAACATTAGACCAGATACCGTGCTCGTTCAGGAGCACACGCAGGACATTTATTTGACTGGCTTCGGCTATGCTGTTCGCTACGATCAGCTTGGACTGGAGGACCAGGGGAGCTTGGAAGGAAACCCGATCTATATGGCTCCCGAGCAAACCGGACGAATGGAGCATCTATTGGACGCCCGTGCCGACATCTACTCACTCGGCGTTACGTTCTATGAATTGTTATCAAATCGAAGACCTTTCACTGCCAGCGGTGCTTTGCAATGGGCTCATGCCCATCTCACCCACAAGCCCGAGCCCCTCCATGAATTAGATCCTCGCATTTCCCCATGGATTTCGGATCTGATCATGAATATGCTGGCAAAAGATCCGAATGAGCGTTATCCCAGCATGCAGTTCATCGTGGATAAATTGACACAGTATAAGCTTTCTTTCAAAAAAGAGAGAGGTGCAGACTTCGATGCAGAAATGCGAAAAGACGTGCTTTCAACTTCTCATCCAACGGATCGGGAAAACACCAAGACCAAGGATCTGACTGCCCTGGGTGCAATCGAGGAACGGGAAAAGATTTCGACAGGTTCCGTTAACTTCCCGATCAACGGCCATATCGTCAGCTATCCGCAGGTATTGGATTTGGCCGCTGTTATTCAAGCTTCGCAAATTTTTATGGAGGAAACAGAGAGTGAGAAAGTAACCGCACGGCTGATGGAGCTTCTGGTCATGAACGCCGGTGCTCATTGCGTCTATTTACTAACAAAGGAATCGGACAGCTGGTACGTAGAAGCGGAAGCTATACTGGAGGACAATCTAATCCAAGCCTCCTGCGATCGGAAGCGGCTAAGTGCAGACCATCAGGTCAGAGAGCGTTTACTGTACCAATCGATGGAGGCTCAACAAGTCATCCAAGGGCAAGCAGCCCTGCTGGGCAGCCCAGCGGTTTCAGTAGAACACACAGGAGGTGGTTCCGTGCTCTACCTGCCCATTATCATTCAGGGTCAGTTGGCCGGCGTTCTGTACTTAGAGAATCTGATGACTCGAAAAAAAATTGTGAATGAACGTCTTCATGTCATAAGAAATATAGCTTCGCAAGCCCTGTTCGCCATTAAAGCCAGCTTGCAGTCCAATCAGAGACTCCACCAGGACTCCCTTCAAGGGTTTGGACAGCAAACCGATAGGGTATACGAGTTAACAAGGCGGGAGAAGGAAGTACTTCAACTGGTCTCGCAGGGACTGTCGAATAAAGAAATCGCAGCCGCATTAACGATCA
Organism: Paenibacillus solani; assembly: GCF_001277345.1. Taxonomy (GTDB): domain Bacteria; phylum Bacillota; class Bacilli; order Paenibacillales; family Paenibacillaceae; genus Paenibacillus_AQ; species Paenibacillus_AQ solani. The sequence continues at coordinate 780,064 of NZ_LIUT01000008.1, read as the reverse complement.
GCAACGAGACAGTCAAGACACATCTCAAAAAAATATTCGAAAAGCTGAAGGTCGACAAAAGAGTAAAAGCTGCATCTGTGGCTAATACGTTGGGATTACTGCAGCATGACGATGCTTCCCGTGATTAGGCCTTTTGCATAAAAGGCGGCAAGACTTATAAGGGGAGCATGATCCCTCGAATTGAGGCATCCCGACATGTGGGTACAAAAAATCACCATGTTCTCATGATCGAAACATTATAAAAGCACTGCATCAAAAAAGCTTACTTAAAAGGCATTCGCCTATTAAGTAAGCTTTTGATTTACTCGTCCCGTTCGAGAAGCTCCATCAAGCGATATATGACCGCAGCCGTCTCTGCTCTTGTGGCAAATCCTTGTGGGAGGAAGCGACCATCAGGGTAACCTTTAAGGAGTTTGCTCTCGACGACGGCTGATACTTGATCAACCGCCCAAACCGAAATGGAGTCCTGATCCTTGAATGACGGTTTGTCCGTTACAGTTCCGAAGGATACGCCCGTGAGTTGACTCGCCCTGGCCAGCATGACAGCCATCTGCTCTCGCGTAATCCGGTCGTTAGGACCAAAAACAAGGTTGCTGTACCCTTCTGCAAGTCCATTGGCGACAGCTGTTCGAATCGCTTGATCTGCCCAGTGGCCAGCCGTATCACTAAACTTGATCGAGCCCTGTTCCTCCAACTCCAGGCAACGGACCAGCAGCGTAATAAATTCAGCCCGGGTGACCGGCTGTTTCGGCCTGAAGGTCCCATCCGGGTATCCTTGCAGCAGCCCCTTTTCATATAACCACCGTATTTCTGGTTCTGCCCAATGGCCGGAAATATCAGTAATCGCGGGCATTTCCATACCAAGTAAAGGCTGAGGAGGCTGGACTTTGGCCGGAGGATCTTCAGGATCAGGAGGAAATTCTTTGGATCCACTAGCCTCTTTCTGTTCCTCTTTGTCTATTACAGGCGGTACTGAAGGGCTGCTGCCACTATCCGGTGATGGACTAGACGGTTCAGATGGGTTAGGATGGCCTCCTTCCTCCTGTCGAGGTCTCACGATAACGGTCCGAATCGCTTCCTCAGCTTCATTACCGGCACGATCCGTTACCGAATAACGGAGCCGATATTCCCCTGCTGTAGCGACGTCGACTTTTCCCGTCACCTGGATACGATTTGTAAGATCGCCATCCAGATTATCGTGGGCAGTCGCGCCCGGATCCATGAAAGCAGTATGCTGTGTCAGGATAATCACAGACTCCCCAAGCAGCGTGATCACAGGCTTTTCATGATCAATATTCGTGATCTCCAGCTGCTTCACAGTCTCGTTGCCCGCCTGATCTCGGACGTAATAGCTCACCCAGCCATTCTCGAAAATCTCAAGCTGTTCCGTCCAAGCATCGCCTTCCGTGTGGAAATATGCTGTTTCTTTCTGTCCCATAGCAAGCTTACGCTCTATAAGCGGAATGGGAGCATAAACGGAAGCCGTTACGGTCACAACGCCCTGAGTAGGTACAGACGGCGAGGAAGTAAGCTGAATTACTGGCACCTCTTTATATATATTCTTGATTTCCATAATTCCAATCCCTTTGTTTCCGGCAGCGCTTTCTGCGTATACCGTATACCATCCGTTCAGTTCAACTTCAAAGGATTGGTTAAAGTTATGGCCTTCCGTTTCAAAATAGGATAGAGCCCTCTCTCCGGATGCCCACTTCATGGTGACAATCGGACTTCGGGTATTGTACACATCCGCAGTCACCGTCACATTTTGATTCGTAGGCTGTTCTATGGAAGACCGCAGCTGAATGTCGGGAATTTCCTTATCGATGGTACTTACATAGAATGTTCTCACCGCTCCGTTGCCAGCTGCATCTTCTGCATAAACGGTATATGCTCCATTGTCATGAACGATAAATCCGCCACTAAAAGCGGTACCTCCGCCATTACGGAAAAAGGCCTCTGTCTGCTCGCCTTCACTCCATTTCTGCATGGAGATAATATCGGAATTATCCTGGACAGTTACGGTTACGCTAACTTCTCCATTCGTCCATGTGTTCGGAAGCAGTACAGGATCTGCTATGATCGGCTTCTCGGTGTCCAAGTTGACAACCTTAATAGTAGCCACCTCTTCATAACCAGCGTTATCTTTGATATAAACCGAATACTCCCCATTGTCATTAACGGAAAAGCTTGTCCCGGCAAACGGTGTTCCCCCTGTATTAAAATATGCGACTGGCTGATGGCCAGCTGCCCATTTCTGCACCGCAATGCCGCTTCCGTTATCCGTTACCTCAACTTGAACATCCATTGGTTTGCTGGCCCAGTCCGATGAGGCAAGAGACAATTTGACGCTGGAACCTATTTTATAAATATTGCTGATTTCAATAGACTGGACATGCTCGTTACCGGCATGATCTTTAGCATAGACCGTGTAGAACCCATTGTCATCAACCATAAAGCTTGCCCCGTTTAGCTCTGTACCGGCATTTAGGAAATAATCCGCTTCCCGTTGTCCTTTCGACCATTTCCTGGTTTCTACACCGCTGTCATCATCAGAAAAATCGGCCGTAATCATGACCTCTCCCTGGGTCGGCAGTATGGGGGAAGAGGTCAACCTAATATCCGGGGGACGGGTGTCGAGATTCTGAATCATGATCTCTTCCGTCACCCCATTACCCATCTGATCTTCAGCGTACACCGTGTATATCCCATTGCTAGTTACTTCAAAGGTATTGGTGATTGCGGTTCCTCCGCCATTTTGGAAGAATGACTCGGACTGCTTGCCTGGGGTCCATTTTACGACCTTTACCCCACTGCCGATATCTTCAGCGGACACCGATATTTGTACCGGGGCGGAAGTCCAGCCCTTTGGAGCAGACTCCAAGATCAAGGATGGAGGCATACGATCGATATTTTGGATCTCAATGGTTCGGACCGCTTCATTACCGGCACAATCCTTGGCGTACCAGGTATACCATCCGTTACTTCCAGCCTGGAAAGCATCACCGGCCACAGAATTCCCATTATTGCGGAAATAGGAAGCATCCTTGATGCCTTGCTCCCATTTCTGAATCTCGACACCGCTACCCGTATCTCGTGCTTGACCTCTGACAGCCACGCTATCCTTGGTCCAATCGGTTGTGGATAGAGCTAAATCAATCTCGGGAGGTGTCCTATCAAAAATGACAGAACTGCCGTCTGTAGTCGCCATTACGGTCTTTGTATCAGCGTCATCCTGATAAGTGATAGTAAAAGGAACTTCTCCTTCGCTATGCAAAGCATTCAGTGTGACATGCCCCTTCCACTCTACCCCGCCCGCAGTCGATACAACGGGGACCGTCTGTCCTGCCAAGGTAACGATTGGATTCTGCAATAAGGGAAGCGAAGTAAAGGACAAGGTGACCTCAGTGCCTTCTTTTGCATAAATCGGGTTGAGCCCATCCGAATGGATGGAGACGTCTTGGACCAGATCTACATTCATCTTGTAAGGAACACGGGAATTGACATAATTCAGTGTTTTGTCCTCGCCTCCCCAAGTCGTTGTGTAATGACTCAGCGTTGTCCATAATGCATTAGCCGGCACTTCAGGACCACTAAGTACATTAACTCCGTCAACGCTGTACGTATACTGCTGATTATGAATAGCTTTCTTCTCGCCAAAAGCTCCGTCAAAGTTGCTAATGGTAAACCACCTTGCTTCAGCCGGAAGTTCGCTATAATAGGTAAAATCAATTTGCTTTCTTTCCGTAGTTATTCCGTCGAGACTGAAGTAAAATTCATTTCCCCCATGTAAGCTTTCGAGTGGCATAAAGGTGACCCATTTCGCATCCGCGGGAACGTTGTTCAAGTTCGCCAGGTACTTTACTGTTTTCCCATCACTATAGTAATGAAGTATCCCTCCCCCTCCTCGTGGATCATATTGAATGGAGCCAATCGTCTCGGCCTGCATCTGGAAAGCTGAGGCCTGATCCTTTACCGGAATAAACAGCCCGCTCAGCAGTAGCGATACTATTAGAGCTAGAATAATAAATGCCCTTTTTGCCATACGTTTAATGACCTTAAACCTCCTTGTTTATATGTTGATTCTCAAAAATGAGAGGGATGAATCAGGGAGTATAGTTCACCCTCTACTAAAATAGTAGCTCTTGCCTAAGCCGATAAATATCCCCCGTGTGAGGGATCTTTCTTCAAGGCATGTCCACCTAAACACACTATCGAAAGTTTCACCTTTCAAAGTTATTCATCGCATTAAATAACAAAGACCCTGAAAGATCAGGGTCTTTGAGTTTCTGTTCCAGTCTATCTGTAGCGAACAACATCCAGAACATATTTAATGATATGAAACTTTAGATTTTGCTTAGAGCACCCAGCAATCGGTATGCAATGATGGATACCTGAGCCCGTGTAGATGTCTCTCCCGGTGCGAAGCGGTTGCCGTTTACGCCTTTCACTATTCCTTGGGTCACAAAATAGGATACGGCCGCACGTGCATCCTCGGAGATCAGACTATTGTCATGGAAAGACAATAAGCTTTCTTCCGTAGAGTCGATATCCATCGCTTCTGCCATCATCATGACCATTTCCTCACGGGTCAGCGGCTTCTTGGCTCCCGCTTCCTTGCTGCGTGTCTCCCAATCGATGCCTGTTTCAAAAATACGGTCAAGTAGCGTTGCAAATTCAGCACGGGTCACCACATTGTTTGGTGAGAAACGGCCAGCCCCCGTCCCATTAGTGACATGCTGCGAGGCAGTAACTTCGATTTCGTCCTTGGCCCAATGGCTGACGATATCATTGAAGCTTACGGTATTCTCAGCGGCCACATAAGATCCCGGTCCATTGACACTGAACGTAATCGAGCCCCTTGTAGAAGATTCCAGCAATCCTGCGGATTTCAGGTCGCCTGTTTCCGATTGGAGGTAAGCACCTACCTTACGCTTATCCTTCACTTTTGCCGGGTCATAGTTCAATGTCAGCAGAAGCGGATGTTTGAACTTCTCTCCGTGTTTGACTGAAACGACCGATGACACTGCATTTAATGTGCTGCTGGAGCCAGCTTTACTTGCAGCCACCGAAACGGCCAAGCTGAATCCACTGCTTGTTGTAAAATCATCCAAAGCATCGGCAGACACGGTCAAGGTGAAGCCGTTACCCGTAATAACCAGCGGTTTGCCTGACGCTTTCAGTTTATCAATGGTAGCCTTGTTTAATGTGAATGCTACATCGCTGTACTTCGTGAAGTCCAGCTTCGAAACATCCAGCTTCACTTCCTTGTCCTTGCCGGCAATTCCTGCGGCAATCTTCGTTTCTGACAAAGCAGCCGTAGCGGACTCGGAACCATCTGCATTTTTCTTGGTGGTGACTTTGGCGTCACCCAATACTTCAGGGGCTGGCGTGGAAGGTGTTCCGCCCCCGGAGGATGAACCTCCACCGCCTCCACCCGAGCCGCCGCCTGAGTTACCTGGGTCAGGGTTAACCGGGTCTGGATTACCAGGTCCCGGCACACCCGTCAGCTGCAGGGTTACCGAAGCCGTTCCCTGAAGCCCTTGACGGTCTTTAACAGTCATTTCCACGGCATATCGGCCTGGGGACAGCCCGTCTAATGCAATGTTAAATGAACCATCCTGCTCGACATCGAAACTGCCTTGCTTGGCAACCGATTGGTTCGCTCTTTTAACGACATAACTAGCATTAAGCCATTCGCTGACGTCGAATTTAATTCCCCACTCCTCCCACATGGCTGGAGCAGCCTTTACATAGAGGTCATCGATTGTACCGGTTAATGCAGGTTTGTTCTTGCTGGATAGCTTGACGTTCTGCTCCGTCTGGATGACAGGAGCTGCTCTCTTCACGAAGAAGGGAATCGCAGCATGGTCTGAGTGCACCTTGTTATTCATATCCAAGGATAACAGCTCGATCGAATACAGTCCGTCCTGCACCTCTGCGATTTCGCCGGTTTCATAATCCATATATTTTCCTGTCCAGCCTAGCGTATATGGAATATTCGCATTAAAAGGGGCTTCTGCGCCGAATACTTGGCCGATAATACCATCGCCATCCACGCCTGCCTCTGGATGAAGACTGTCATACAAGTTCACAATGACAAGCTGCATCGGATTGTAGAATTCAAAAGCGAGGTTCAACTCGCCCAATTCGCCCGTCTCGGTCAATGGAACATGCGGCAAGTAGCTTTCTGTATCACTATACGCCTTGACATACTTCACGCCCGTGATCTCCAGATTAAAGTACGCAACGTACGGAACAGAATACGATTGACTTCCATTCGTGAAGGTAATATAGCCTTGTTGCTCCGATATACCTTCGATGCCTTCAGGTACCTGAAGAGTTACCGTCAGCTCTTCCTGGTCTTGAAGTGTAAAGGATGTTTTATCTACTGTGACATGGACGCCCGGCGTGGACTTTGTGTCATTAATGGCCACATTAAATGTGCCGCCTGTGCTTCCGATGCGTTCTACCTTTATTTTTTTCTGAACGGTCTTCGCCGATTGTCCAGTGAAATTACCGAAATTGATGCTGCCAGTAATGTTATCCTGTTGGTTCGCTGATCCATACTCCTGATAAGAGGTCTTGTCCAGGACCTTCACCAGAGCTTCAGCCTGGATCGTCTGCAGCGCTTGTACTCGCCCAGCCCCCTGGTCCATGACTTCATACACATCGGTATTCAGCACCTTAGCATTATTCATCAATGCGACTTTTACATCGAATGGAGACCAGTCATTATGCTTCTCCAAAATGAGAGCTGCAAGGCCTGCCACATGTGGAGATGCCATGCTGGTTCCCGTAAGACGATCATAAGACTGACTGTAATCGGCATTTGGGTCTACCTTTCCATACCTTGGAACGGAGGACAGAATGCTTGTCCCTGGTGCAATGACGTCAGGCTTAATATCCAGCGTCTTTTTAGCCGGTCCGCGTGAGCTGGAAACATACATTTCATCACCCAAGGTTCGGTCACGCTTAAAATCCGAGAAATTCACCTTGAGATCGGGATTGGCAGCCAACTGCGATTGGATATAATCGCCGTCTTCCTTACTCATACTAAAGGTAGGTATGAAAGCAAAGCTGTCCCCAAGCAGAACGTCGATTGGACCCGGGTTCTGGTTGAATACGATAGCTCCCACTGCACCCGCTGCCTTTGCATTCGCAATTTTATCGACAAAGGCGAGATCACCACGTTTGATCAATGCGATTTTACCCGTTAGGTCTTTATCCGCGAAATCCTCAGGCTTGCCTAAATCCGCATAGACCAGTTCAAAATCTCTGTCCAAAACGACTTCCGGGTCTTCTGCCAAATTCCAAGCCATCAAATCCAGCTCATATGTAGCATTCACTACCGTCACTGGAGCATTATCGATTTTCGATGGACTTTTATCTTCCTCCTTAACAGCTTCCGAGGCCTCCTCCTCAACTCCCGGCTCATCATCGTTGCTACCTTCTTCTGACTGATCTGCATTTCCATCATGCTCTTTATCTGAAGATTCGGTTTCCCCGCCAGGTACTCGTTCTTCCGTATCCACGCTTGATGCAGATAATGCTGCATCATCACGGTCTGCCTGTGCTTCTGTATTCGGCTCGTCAGGAAGAACGAATTGTTCTGGATCTTTTTCAGACCCAGGCGTCCCAGCATTGATTCCTTCTGTCGACTCTCCTGGCGCTTCTGCTGGCGTGAAAAAATGCGTAGTTGCCGCTATTTCATCACTTGGTCCAGTTGAGTTTCCTACCGTAATCACAAAGGCCGCTGCCCCCGGCGATCCAAGCGTCCAGCGGTCAGGCCCTGAATTCCCGCTTGCAACAACAGGCGTGACACCAGCCAACGCAGCATTGTTGAGAGCAACAGAGGTTACATAATCCGGGTCGTTGCGCGCACTGCCAAGTGAAAGATTGATTACATCCATTCCATCTTCCACGGAACGATCAATCCCTCCCAGGACCCAGCTGGAATAACCATTCCCATAAGGCCCCAGAACGCGGTATGCGTAAATCTCTGCTTCCGGCGCGATACCCACTACTCCATATTCGCCAGCATCGCGTGCTCCGATAGTACCCGCCACATGCGTACCGTGGTCGGTCCAGTAGGTACTTCCTCTATCATTGACTTCAGGAGGATGGGAAGGATCATTCTCCCAATCGAGCGGGGTCGTTTCATAAGGATCATCATCATTATCAACGAAGTCATATCCGCCTTTATAAGCATCTATTAAGACAGGATGAGTGTAATCAATACCCGTATCAATGACACCGACTTTAACGCCCTTCCCTGTATACCCAAGATCCCATACATCCGGTGCACCGATGAACGGCCCCGTATCTTTCATGTAAGGATTCACTTCATCCTTCGGCCCGACGCTTACCTCCACATCGGGATATACGCCCAGTACGCCTGGAATATCCAGCAATGCTTCAACCTGGCTTGCGTCGATTTCCATTGACACCCCGTTGAATGCGTAGCGATACTGTTCCGATATTTCATGCGTAATATTCTTCGTGTTCAGACTTCGGATAAAGGTTTGCTGTTCCAGCTCCACCTGAGCTTCTGCCTTTGCCTCCGCCGAAGAATTAAAGGTTTGACCTTGCAAAGAGGATATACCTTTAGCCAAAGCAACAGGTTCAGCCGACAACTCCACTATGACTCTCGCAGGCCCCGCGGAGGATCGCCTCAGGCTCTGCTCCAGCTGGGGAAACTCTGCTAGTTTAGCTCGCTGCTTCAGGATATCCTTGAGCTGCCTTGCTTCATCAGCGCTCAGTGAATTGTCCAGTTCGATCTGTTTCTCTGGCGGAGCAGCCCCAGCTGCTGGTACAACTAGTGACAACGTTAATAGAAAACTTAATAGTACGGACCATAACTTTTTACTCAAGGCTTTGCCCCTCCCATAAGGTAGATTTCCCAATCACATTCAGGGTCCGGGATATCTCCATAGCTCCATGCTGCCAAACGTGGTTATCCACTCCTTTCTGCATCAAAACTGACCCATGGTGAATAATTCTAGAATCCAAAAATAGAATCCTTCGTCCATTTTTGTATGTTTTTGTTAATATTAGTCGATTATATAAGAGGTTTTGGCGAATGGTAGATAAGTTCCTAGATTTCAGGGAATTACTTCATGGGGAGTGGGTGGGGGTATGTGAGGGGAAGAGATGGGCGTGTTAATTGTTGTGTGCTTTTCCTTAACATCAAAAAAGAGCTGAACTGCGTCCATAACGGTCACAACTCAGCCCTTCTTCTATAATAGACTTGCATGGTTTAGTAATTGGGTTTCCCGTTGTTCATGATCGCCTCGGAATAGTCAGGGGTGTATCCCAAAGGAGCTTATGCAGTAAATTACGCACACTAGGTGTCCTAATATGCACTGATCACAGAACTATTCGTTCAATAGCCGCACGAACTCTTCCTCGTTATCCAAAATATCAATGCCTAGCTGCTGAGCTTTGGCAAGCTTGCTGCCGGCTTTTTCCCCTGCGATCAGCAGATCGGTCTTCTTGGATACGCTACCGGTGACTTTGGCGCCGTGGGCTTCCAGTCGTTCCGTTGCCTCTTCGCGGGTCAGCAGGTGGAGTGTGCCTGTCAGCACGACTGTTTTGCCACTGAAATAAGAATCGCTGCTGACCGGCTTCGGTGCTTCCGGCGCTTTCGCTTGGACGCCCAGTGACAGCATCTTCTCAATGCTTGATCTCGCAAACGGATCGGCAAAGTATCCGGCGATGCTCTCGGCCACGATGCCGCCTACATCAGGCAGCTCCACCAGTTCTTCCGGGGGCGCTTCCATCACGCGGTGCAGATCACGGTAGTGATCAGCCAGCATCTTGGTTGTGGATTTCCCCGTATTCGGGATACCCAAGGCGAAGAGGAATGATGCGAGATCCCGCTCCTTGCTCTTCTCGATGGCATCCAGCAGATTCTGCGCTTTTCGCTCACCGAAACGTTCCAGCTTGATCAAACTGTCAAAAGACAGCGTGTACAGATCAGCCGGCTCCCTCACGCTCAGCTCCTCATACAGCTGAATGGCGGTTTTGTCGCTGAATGTTTCAATATCCATGGCATCCCTGGAGGCAAAATGCGTGATCCTTGCCACGATCTGCGGTTTGCACCCGGTCTTGTTATTACAGAACAGATGGGCGCCGCGCTGCTCCAGCGGGAATCCGCAGGATGGACATGCCTCTGGGTACAGAATCTCCTCGCCATCCTGCTCCTCCGTTACTTTTCCAAGGATTTCAGGAATGACGTCATTCGAACGGCGAATGAATACCCGCGAGCCGAGCGCGAACTTGAGGTTCTTCCGCTCAATGTCTCCGACATTGTTCAGCGTACAATTCTGTACAGTAACTCCGGCAAGCTCAACAGGCTCTACACGCGCAAGCGGCGTTATTTTCCCGGTCCGTCCCACGTTCCAGGTGACAGCCTCCAGCACAGTCGTGGTCTCTTCCGCTTCGAATTTATAGGCGACTGCCCAGCGCGGGAATTTGTCGGTGTAACCAAGCGCTTCGCGGGTGCGGAAATCCGTTACCTTCACAACCGCTCCATCAATGAGATAGTCGAGCTCCGAGCGGCGTTTCTCGATATCGGCCAATTGCTCCATGACATCATCAAACTGCTCAAAGTAGAAAATATATGGATTGACCTTAAGCCGGTTCTCGCGCAGAAAATCCATCATTTCCTTATGGTTGGCAAAGGTGATGCCATCGGAATAACCTACATTATAGAAGTAAGCATTCAGCTTGCGCTCGGCTGTCACCTTCGGATTGAGATTGCGAAGTGCTCCTGCGGCCGCATTACGCGCATTCTTGAGCGGCTCGGCGGCTGTCTGGTTGTATTGCTCCAGCACGGACAGGTTCATGATACCTTCACCCTGTACTTCAATTGTCCCTTCCGAGTAGGGAATCGTCATCGGCACCGACTTGATGGTCTTCACCTGAGACAGAATGCCCTCGCCAACTGTACCGTTGCCCCGAGTCGACGCCTGAACCAGCTTACCATCCTGATAGGTCAGATTCAGCGTCAATCCGTCAAACTTCAGTTCCAGCGCATAGCAAGGAGTCGGCAGAGGATTGCCGGGATTCTTCGTATTGTAGTCATTGACCAGTCTGACTACGCGATCATGCCAGATACGGAGCTGCTCGATATTCTGGGCCTTGTCCAAACTCCATAACGGAGCCAAATGGCGGTGTGGGGTAAAACCCTTCAAAATCTCGCCGCCTACCCGCTGGGTCGGAGAATCCGGAAGTGTCACTCCCGTCTCTGTCTCCAGCGCTACCAACTGATCGTACAGAGCATCATACTCCTTGTCGCTTACAAGCGGCTGATCCAGCGTGTAGTAATGGTAATTGTAATTGTTCAGCTCCGCAACGAGCTTCTCCATCTTATCCTTGAAATCCATGCAAGGGCCATCCTCCTTCAATGATATAAAGGCCATCCTCATTCTCGCTCCCATAACAAAGCGTGCGGCCATGGTTGATCCCACTATTATATTATATTGTTGTCAAAACATCCGCTCTTATAAGGCTGGTATGCTACCGTACTTATTCCACCTTCGTAATCGGCGCAAAACCGGCAAGGAGGCGCTTCACCCCTACAGGCGCCGGGAAAGCAATCTGCAGCTCCATGTCGTTTCCGCTGCCCTTTACCGCTACAATCGTACCGGTCCCCCATTTGCCATGGGCGACTTTGTCGCCGGCTTTGAATTCTCCGTCTCCGGAAGCAGCCGGCTTGCGGGAAGGCCCACCGGTGGTCACGGTCACTCGGCTCTTCGGTGCCGCTTCTGCAGAAGCAGTTGATCCTCCAAGGGAGAGGTCTCTGGCGCGTCCGCCGCCAAAGTTACTGCCTCCGCCTCCATTGAAGCCGCGTCCTGCATAGGAGCCGCCCACACTGCTGCCACCTCCGCGGCGGTAGCGGTCATGCGCCATCTGGGTATCTTCCTTCAGTTCTTCCGGAATCTCATCCAGGAAGCGCGAAGGCTGGTTTGCTGTCGTACGGCCAAATAATGTACGCATACGCGCACAGGATAAGAACAACTGCTTCTCGGCGCGGGTGATGCCTACATAAGCAAGCCTGCGCTCTTCCTCCAGTTCTTCGTTGTCCATAAAGGTGCGGCTGTGCGGGAATACCCCTTCCTCCATACCGATGATGAACACAACCGGGAACTCCAGTCCCTTCGCACTATGCATCGTCATGAGTACCACCGCGTCATCACGGTCTTCCTCATCGTCGTTCATCGAGTCGATGTCAGCGATCAAGGCAAGATCCGTCAGGAAGGAGACGAGTGACTTGTCCTCGTTGTTCTTCTCAAACTCTTGCGTAACCGACAGGAACTCGTCGATATTCTCAAGTCGGGAGCGGGATTCGATCGTATTCTCATTATGCAGCTCGATCCGATATTCGGACATTTCCAGCATTTTTTCCGTCAGCTCGGTCACCGACAAAAACTCCACCATACGGCTGAGCGCAGCAATCATATCGTAAAAGCTCACCAGCGCATTGCGCGTCCGTCCGGCAAAACCGAGGTCGTCAACGATTTCCAGGACACGAAAAATAGAGATGCCCCGCTCTGCGGCTGCGGCAGCCAACTTCCCGACGGTCGTGTCACCGATGCTTCTTTTTGGCACGTTAATGATGCGTGTTAAGCTGATATCGTCGTCCGGATTGGAAATGAGGCGAAGATATGCAAGCATATCCTTGATCTCTTTACGATCATAGAACTTGATGCCCCCGACAATCTGGTACGGAATGTCCGATTTGATCAGAATTTCCTCGATCACCCGGGACTGCGCGTTCGTCCGGTACAGAATCGCATGATCCTGATAGCTCTTGCCGGCTTTAACGTTCTTGCTGATCTCCGAGGTAACAAAATACCCCTCATCATGCTCCGAATCCCCGCGGAACACCTTGATCTTCTCACCCTCACCTTGCTCGGTCCACAGATTCTTCGGCTTGCGGCCGGTATTCAGGCCGATCACATTATTAGCGGCATTCAAGATGTTCGAGGTGGAACGGTAGTTCTGCTCAAGCAGAATCGTCCGCGCCTCGGGATAATCCTCTTCGAAATTCAGGATATTGGTGATGTCCGCTCCGCGCCAGCGGTAGATGGATTGATCGCTGTCGCCCACAACGCAGATACGATGATGACTGTCCGCCAGCATGCGGCAGAGCATATATTGCGCCCGGTTGGTATCCTGATATTCATCCACATGAATGTATTGGAATTTGCGCTGGTAGAAGTCGAGAACTTCCGGCACTTCCTTAAATAACTGGATCGTGGTCATGATCAGATCGTCGAAATCCAGGGAATTGTTGCTCTTCAGGCGCTTCTGGTATTCGGTGTATACCTTAGCTACCAGGGATTCAAAATAGTCCCCAGCCTTCTGTTCATACTGCTGCGGGGAGATCAGCTCATTCTTGGCCGCGCTCATCGCGGCTTGAATCGCCTTCGGCTCGAATTTCTTCGGATCGATATTTTGGTGCTTCATCACATTCCGGATGACTGACAGCTGATCTGTTGAATCCAAAATACTAAAGTTCGACGTAAAGCCAATCCGTTCGATGTCTTTGCGCAGAATACGCACACACATCGAGTGGAAGGTCGATACCCAAATCTCCCGGCCTTCTCGGCCGACCAGCTTGGATACCCGCTCCTGCATCTCGCGGGCTGCTTTATTCGTAAACGTAATGGCCAGAATGCTCCACGGAGCCGCCTTACGTGTAGCGATGAGGTATGCGATCCGGTGGGTCAATACCCGCGTTTTGCCGGAACCGGCGCCCGCCATAATAAGCAGCGGTCCGTCGGTTGCTTCAACGGCTTGACGCTGCTGGGGATTGAGACGTCTTACGGCCTCTTGTATGTCAATGGAATGCATATTGGTTGCCTCCTAGGGGATGTAGATTGAATACAAGGGGAAACCCTTGTTAGAGAATTAGAGATAAAATGCTAACAACTGATATGAAACAAGTAAAAAACAAATCTAAAATGATAAATCTAAAATGATAAATCTAAAATAACAAAAAGAATAGAGCTTGGAGCAGAGCTTGAGGGGTGGCGCAATAATATCCAGCTTATATCTTCAAGAATCTGCACGCTCTACTGCTGAAATGCTCAGCCTTTCACAGCCTTTACCGTCTCCAAGGCCTGCTCCAGTTGATCATAAATAATGTTACCGACCACGATTGTATCTGAACTGGCTGCCGCCTCTACTGCCTGCTGAGCATTTGTAATGCCGCCGCCATAGAATAAACGTGCATTGTCCATTGATCTTCGGACGGTTCGCACCGTCTCCATATCTCCAAACGTGCCGCTATATTCCAGATACACAATCGGCAGATTCATAAGCTTGTCCGCGATCTGCGCATAAGCAGCGGCAGCGTTCGCATCGATGGATGTGTCCGCCCCCGTCAGCTTCGCAACTGCTGCCTGCTCATTCAATACGATATAGCCTTCGGTCACGACCAGATCCCATGGAATCATATATCCATAGCGCTCAATACCTTCATAGTGCCTGCCCATAATCCAGGTTGGGTCCTGCGTATTCAAAACCATCGGAACCATGTACAGATCAAATCCGGGTACAACGGCTTCCAGGTCCGACACTTCCTGCACACATGGCAGCTCATAACGTCTAACTCGGGATAGAAGATCCACGGTATTCTCATAAGTGACTCCGGTTGAACCTCCAACCATAATGGCATCGGTTCCTGACATGCATACCGCATCAAGCGCGTCGTCACTGATCTCCTTGTCAGGGTCCAGCTTAAACACATGCCTCCAGGATTGTATCATCTCTTTCAAGCGTCATTCCTCCACGTTCACGGGTTACTATCATACTAAAACAAGTCTATGCCAGCACGGGTATCAAGTCAATTTATGTTCGCATAAAATACGAACATTTTTTTGGTAATTGGATTCTGAGGCAATCATTAGAATGAGTTATGATGAAAAAACCCGTCCGATTTCACAAAATGTGAATCGAACGGGCAAGGCGATCATTTTAGTTTTTAGTTTTATTGGAGATTGACTAGCAGTCCAGCCAGGTGTTTAAGCGCTGCAATTTTAGCATCCTTCTGGTTGCCATTTCTGGCTTGTAACGCCGCATCACGAGCCGTGGCCAAATCCGTTAGAGTAGGATCATTATCAATTAGCTTATCAGCATCGGCGAGGGCCTCCTCAATCAACATCGTCAGTGTCGGAATAATAATGGAGATGGGCTGATCAATCGTCTGCTGCGACCCTCGGGCCAGCTTGATTACTGCGTCATAAACTACATATTTATCGCCGTCATTGTAATCCTCGAGAATGATAGAGCCTTGATGCTCCTTGAGATATACGCTGCCCGTCACAGTTGACGGTGTCGTCATTCTCAAATCTTCAATGATGACTACCGTATCATCTAATAGAGGATTTTTGGGATCGGCAAGATAAACAGCATCCCCAACCGTTGTAACATAAGAAACTCTTGTTTCGATCAACAGTTTATCATGCTCTTTATACAGAAGGTCCTGCTCTCCATCCTGGATGTTCACCGTTTCGTAAGTCGTACCCAGTACCTGATTACTGCTTGCATCGATAAACTCCGTTTTTAACGTATAGCTTCCGGCCTGTTTGAACTTCAGTTCATACTCGAGCTCAAGATTAGACACAGGATATGCGTTGTCACTGGAACCGTGAACGGCCTCAATGGAATTATTCGATGCACTCCGCTGGAATGGCAACACAGTACCGTCGCTTGATTTAAGCTCGACAAGATCCGGATTCAGCGGACCATCAATTGAGAAGCGAGGGTATACCTTATCCCGGGTTTCATAATATCCTGACTCCAGCGATAGTGTCAGAGCATTGCCTGACACCTGATTTCCATTGATGTAAGAATAAAAATGATAATTTATAGCAGGCTGAAGATCAGACTGAGGCTCATCCACAACCAGCTTGTTATGATCGGTAAAATCCAGTTCTGCGCCGTTTACGTTCATATCAAATACGTACCAGTACAGCTCATTTCCGTTTCCTCTCGGAATATGATAGGTCTTCACCGGCTGACCGCTGTTCCCACTGTACACCTCAACCTTAGCGGATGAATTACGCAGCGTTTCCGTACCGTCGTATCCGTTGCGGGAGTAGTTGTGAATATAGAATTGATACTTGCCGTCTACCCGTTTGCGGATTGTTGTAGTTTCCGGACCGTAAGAGTCTGTATCGTCATGATCCAAATCCGCATACTTTTCGCCTCGATAGTAATATTCCCGATCGGCAAAATACGTATGGAACGATCTTCCATCAGGCGTTGGTCCAAGCAGATGGGAGTCTTCATCCCGCGGCTTCTCTCCCCATGTCAACACGATGCGAATCTCATCGTCAGCCGGAATTTTGATAGCGGTCGCATCTTCATTCCGGTTAAAGCTGTCGCTTAATGAGACACCTACCACATAAGTGGTAATAAAACCTGCTTTTGTAAGTTGTCCTGTATAAACTCCAGCTGGCAAATTAGCGGTATATCGTCCATTCGCATTTGTAACCACTGACGATGCGATGCTACCCATTGTATTGCCGAGTCCTCTACGGAAGTCAATCTTCATACCTTGCACAGGGAGGTCGTTAACATCAGTTATCGTACCTTCAAAACCTTCAAGTTTAACGCTACCTGATAAATTGCTTGTGAATTTGGATGAACCTGCTGCCGGAGCAATGGTAAGCACCAGTGTATCGCCGTAATGCTCTTCCAGCGAGATTGGTTTGAATGTCAGCAATTTAGCTGCATTATCATAAGCAATATCCTCCAGCGCATAGGTTGCACCTGCAACGGTAGCTGTTACCTTAAGATCACTCAGCTCCAGTGAAGGCACTGAACCCGCAAACAGAAGCACAGCCTGCCCATTGCTCACTTGCAATCGATCCGTAACCGGAGGCTGAGGCGGGTTAGGATTCGATGGATTTTCACTGCTGCCGCCTGTTCCAGCGTTAGAGCTGCCAGATGAACCGCTCGTAGAGTCGCTGGAAGAACTACTGCTGCCGCTTACATTGACGTTAACATTATCAGCCGTCACCAGTGTGCCCGGACGCCGCGAGAAGGAAGCACCCGAAGCGTTGACTTGTGCGCTGACAACATTCCCTTGCCCTGTGATGTTCGCTGCAGCATTCAGAATGAGAGAGAGCACGGAGGCCGCCGACCCAACATTCAGATTCAATCCTGCCGCATTGGAAGCCACATTCAATTGTCCTACCGAACCGGATGTCAGATTGACATTCAGCGAGGCTGCCGTTACGTCCACGGTTTCAAATTGGCCTGCCAGCGATACGTTGGCACCAGGCGGAATCATCTCCGACAATAGAAGATCTTTAAAGCCCTCTCCCGTCAGTCCTGTTTCCTCCAGAATCGCTCCGGATTCCAGCGTAATCTGCGATACGGAGCTGCTGCCTTCCGTAACGATCCGAATGCTTCCATCCTTCTTGTTGACAATGACGGTAACGAGTACCGAGTCAACCAAATGGATGCTGTTCTTGCCACCGCCCTTGATTGTGGTGCCCCCTTTTACCGTAACGCCTTGAAGGGTAACATCACCTTCTCCTACGCCTTCTCCAATGACAAGGTCTCCCTCGATCACCATGTTGCGAAGCGTAATGTCTGGAGCTTTAATATGTACAGATCCAACGATCTTTTCCGTTCCGGCAGCAGGTCCATAGGTGCCCGCCTTATCATATACTGTCGTTTCCTTCGCTTTCAGCTGGTTAAGGGCCCGTTCGAGTACAGTGACCGCTTCCGCACGCGACGCGCCTGCTGCCGGTCTGAACTTGCTATTGCTGCCATTCATAATACCGTTAGTAGCAACTGCCCCGATCGCGCCTTTACTCCAGGCCGGGCTGTTCACAGTATCCTGAAATTTATTGGCAGCATCATTAGGTTTAAGATCTAATAGAGCGCTAAGTATCACTGCCAATTCCTGGCGTGTAACTTGAGCGTCCGGTTTGAAGCTTCCATTGCTGTATCCCTTCATATACCCTTGGGATGCGGCTATGGACAAATCGTCATAATACCATGCTGTATTCTTAACATCGCTATAAGAAATCGAAGTCTTCGACTCGAATTGGAATGACCTATTAATAACAGCCGCCAGCTGCGCTCGCGTGATCGCCGCATTCGGATTGATATTACCTAACTGATCCCCATTAAGATATCCTTGATCCTTCCATTTCTGTAGCGTTTCCTCTGCCCAATGCCCGGCAATATCGCTGGCGCTGGATTTCTGCTGCACCTTATGCTGAGTTGTTGCAGCATAAGCATCGCCAAGAGGCGTGAGCATGAGGGAAATGCCTAATACGGCACTTAGTGCTTTTTTGTAAAACCCTGCTCGTTTAATCAAAACGTCTTTCCTCTCCCTTTAGTTAGAATGAATAGCCACTCCACAAGACTATTGGACTAGTCCGATCAATCCCTAAGACCTATCCAATCGTCTGCTAGATCTATCCATTTTACTACTTTCAACCCATACAACAAGTCCAAAAATTGGAATGCCGGGAAAAAGTTTGACTTTATAAGACATTTCCTTACTAAATCTGCAGGTGAAAGTTAGAGAATTCCCTTATCTGGTTCTCGCATATTTCAAACTGCCCTTCTCCATCTCAGGTTCTGTCAGCAAATCCGAATAAACGCCATACACGCCCCATTTTTCATAGTTATTGACGGTACGGGTGTCATTGATGGTATGAACATACGTCACAGCACCGGCCTCTCTCAGTTTCGCTACAAAATTCGGGCTGACTTTATATTCCGGCATGGTAACGGCAGTGATATCATGGTTCTTTACAAAAGCCGTGATCTTGTCGGGTGAATCCTGTGTGGCATACAGCGTATATATAATCGACTTAAACGGGTAGATGTCCTTGATCATATCGAGCATCGGCTCATTGTATATTTGAATGACGACCCGATCCAAAAGCTCCGGATTGCGCTGTTTCGCAGCCTTTACAATCTCGGTGAACAGATACTCAATATCCCGCTCCTCCTGCTCCTTCGTATCTGTCACAATATAGATATCGGGATGACGCTGCATCATATCCATAATCGCTTCGATGTCCATTGGCTGGTATTGCTCCAAAATCGGCGTGTTTATGAACTCCTCATGACTCAGCCGGGCTGATTGCTTATCTTCAGGAAGTTTATCCTTCTGGCCAAGTTGCTGTGTCATGCTCTCCGTCCATTCATGCCGCGCAACAACTTTGCGATCCTCGGTCAGCATCAAATCGATCTCAAATACCCGGGTGCCTTGTTCATAGTTCGCAACCATGGCTTCATATGCATTCGTATAGGGCTGGTCACTGATGCTGCCCATAGCATGAGCAATCAAGCGATAGGAGGTAAATCCCTCGGGCTGCTTCTCCTTCTCATTAAAGGTCAGAAATAGAATCATCATGGCGGAACATAAAAACAGAACTGCTGCAATCCGTTTCATGGTATCCCCACCTTCTGCATCGAGTATCGTTATTGCTAGGTAAATACCCTATCAGATGGCCCGTTAAACGAAATACCGTCATTTGGCGGCTGCCAAATGACGGTATGTTGGAATATGATTAGTATGCATTCTTGAATCCGTTGCGAATGGTACGCAGAATGATTTTGATATCGAACAGTATGGACCAGTTCTCAATATAGAAAATATCATGCTTGATCCGTTCCTCAATCGACGTATCACCACGCAGTCCATTACTCTGCGCCCAGCCTGTAATACCTGGACGCACGTGATGCTTCACCATATACTTCGGAATCTCTTCCTTAAACTGCTCCACATAGTAAGGACGCTCCGGTCTAGGGCCTACCACGCTCATATGCCCGAGCAAGACATTGAAGAATTGCGGTAACTCATCCAGACTCGTCTGTCGGAGAAAAGAGCCGAACCTGGTACGGCGCGGATCATTCTCCACGGTCCAGCCCGTGTCGGAAGCCCCCTCCGGCAGCGGCTTCATGGAACGAAATTTATACATATAAAAGTTTCTGCGATTTAATCCGACTCGCTCCTGCTTAAAAATAACAGGACCACGCGAAGTGAGTCGGATGCCCAGATAAATGCCGATCATCACCGGCAAGGTGATAATAATAGCCACCGATGCAAAAACAATATCAAATGCACGCTTAAACCAGCGGTTTGCCGCCAAATCGAGCGGAATATCGCGAACATTAATCATTGGCATACCGGCAAAGTTGTCAAACACCGGCCGAGCCGGGAGATAATCGAAAAAGTCAGGAATGATGAGAGTGCGCACACCTGCTTTTTCACAAGCAGCAATGATATGCGGATATTTATGATGAGCATCAAGTGGTAGCGCTAGCACGACTTCATCGACGAGTTCCTCGTTCAACACCTTATCCAGATCGCTGACCGAACCCAAAATAGGTTTGAGATACTTGGCTTCGTCCTCGTCCCACTGCTGGTAATCATCCAGAAAACCGATAACTTCGTAGCCAAGCTCCGGATATTGCTTAAGATTCTTGAAGAATCTCTTCCCCAGCGTCCCAGCGCCCACGATGAGTACGAATTGGCGATTATAGCCTTTTTCCCGAAAATGCTTCAACGATTTCTTCAGGAAGTAACGATATAAGATGATGAAGACTACGTTAAGAATCATGTAGATGGCGAGATACCAACGGGAGATGTTCACTTCTTTCACAAAGAACATGATGCTCAGGAGAATGAATAATCCAATAAAATGCATCTGGAAAATCTTCATGAACTCGTCGGCAAATCGCTTTTTCCGCTTAGGCGAATATAAGGAAATCATGATGCCGACCACAACGGCAACCGCGCCGTACACCAAGCTCCAAAGTGCATAGGACTCAATGGGCAACGGCTTTTCGTACGGAAACCAACCGCTCTCGAATTTCACCCACCAAGCGATTAGAAAGGAAAGCTGGATAAAAACAAAATCGGTAATCATATATAATTTGGTCAGGAAGCCCTGATTCTGGCGGATCATGATTTCACCTCCACTCCACCCGCTGATTGGGTTATGGTTGCGGGACGAATCGGCTTTAGCCGGTTAGTCAGGAGGGAAAGCATCATTTTCAACCCAACGCCGGCATACACGGCTCCATTAACAAATAGGTTGTACTTCTGCCGGTAATGCTTCCGATGAAACAGAATCATTGCCCGATGGAATTCGTAAATGATCTTGAACGGCCTGCGCCGTGCGCTGCCGCCTTTATAATGGATAATCGTCGTCCGAGGATAATAGTGAATTCCCCAGCCTGCCTGCTTAATTCGATAGCACCAGTCGATATCCTCACCATACATAAAGAACGACTCATCCAGCCCGCCAACCTGCTCGATCGTATCACGGCGTACCAGCATGAATGCTCCTACTAGGCAATCCACCGGATACTCCACATTCGGGTCCAGATATCCCAACTGATATTGGTTGAACTTCGGCTTAGTCGGAAACAGTTTGCTGAGCCCAAACGCATAATAGAAGGATGCGGAAGGAGTGGGGAAGCCCCTTTTACAAGCTTTATCCAGCGAACCGTCCGGAAGAACGATTTTACAGCCTGAAGCACCAATGATGGGGTTATCATCCATAAAGGTTACCATCGTCTCGATCGTATCCTGTCGAATCACCGTGTCGGAATTAAGGAGCAGTATGTAGCGTCCTCCCGCAACTTCCATCCCTTGATTGTTGGCCTTGGCGAAGCCGGTGTTAAC
Organism: Paenibacillus solani; assembly: GCF_001277345.1. Lineage (GTDB taxonomy): Bacteria > Bacillota > Bacilli > Paenibacillales > Paenibacillaceae > Paenibacillus_AQ > Paenibacillus_AQ solani. Next base: position 758,385 of record NZ_LIUT01000008.1, on the reverse strand, counting down.
CATATTCTCGATTAACTTGACCTGCGGGAATAACTCCCCGATCGTCTGGACCGACTCGTCCTTCGAATTGTTGTCTATCACAATGACTTCATATGTATATTCTGTCTCCGATGCAAACACAGATCGCAAACAGTCCACCGTCAGCTGACAGGTGTTATAGTTCACGATAAGAATGCTTAAATCCATTGCATAACGTCTCCTGACAAATATAGTAATCTATCGACATTATAGCATATTCTACCTCAGATAAAGCCGATCAGAATAAAGAACTTGAACAATAGACTTTCTGCTCTCGACTGTCTGTACAATCTACTCTTGCGTGCATAACGTAAACGGTCTACGAATCTTCTACGAGGAGTAATAAATAATTCCAGCTGCTCTTTATAAACTCCTTGTAACCGCGACCCATAGATTCTATGGAATTCACTCGCTTGCTTATGAAGTAAATCTCTGCCTATATGTCTCTTAAAGCTGGCCCATTTACTCTTTAATTTACCGAGGATGGAGTTGCTTCCTCCTACTACATTGTTACTATGCTGACGGTATAACATAGATGGCGTGTTGTCGTAAATCACAGTTCCGAATGCAGAGATGAGCAAGTAAAACCACCAATCGTGCATTAGAACTTTTTCACTGTTCACGGATTCACTGTTCATAAAAAGATTTCGTGCTGATTGATTCATTGTAATCGTCGCACCAATGGCGATATTCTCATATAACGCATTGAAAAAGGACGGCTCTTGAGCAGGGGGCTTAGGCCAAGTTCCCTTTTGGTTCAACTGGTCATCCGTAAGATAGGTAGTGGTGAATACCATCGCTGGTACTTCGGTATGTAGGGAGGAATTTAATCGCGTTATAGCACTTTCCACCTTATGATCAAGCCACACATCATCCTGGTCACAAAAACAGTAATAATCAGCTTCAGAATCTGCAGATCTCATCAATTCAAAGAAGCTGGATACAACACCAACATTTGGCCCCTTTATTAGCTTTATCTTGTCAGGGTATAACCTCATCAGTTCCTCCAGGAGTTCTACTGTTCGATCTGTAGAACCATCATCTCTTATCAAAATGGAGATCGAAGGATGCCTCTGATTGAGAATACTCTGGATTTGTTCGGATATATATTGTTCACCGTTATAAGCAGATAATAATACTTGTACTTTGTTCATTTTCATTGAGAGAAACCTCCGAGTAAACACGATAGGCATAGCAGAATACGAGTTATATATTATTTCGATCGCTAGGAATTCGGCTAAATAAAGAGACCTGATCATACAGATCAGGTCTCGCAAATCGCTGTATTCACTTTAAGTATAGTTCAGGGTGCTGTTTCATATCTAGCATAAACTGCTTTAGCCCTTCACGCCAATGTGGTAAATCCTGCATTTTATTTAGACGGATAGCCAGGTGGTCCATAGTGGAATTAGCTGGACGGGGAGCAGGCCGCGGAAACTCTGCAGTCGTACAAGGTTGCAACTGAGCTGTTATATCTAATCCTAAATGAGCACTGGCTTCTTCAAAAATGGCCGCAGTAAATTCAAACCATGTACAAGAGCCACAGTTAGAAGCATGATATACCCCGTATTTCTCTGTAGAAATCAGATTTAACAAGAACTGTGCAAGATCTACCGTGTAGGTGGGAGAGCCCTTCTGGTCGTTAACCACCTTTAACAGCGGTTTTTCCTGACCAAGGCGGAGCATCGTTTTCACAAAGTTATTCCCATGCAGGCCGAACGCCCAGGATGTTCTTACGATAAACCACTTGGAGCAGAAATCCCGAATCATCTGCTCTCCCGCAAGCTTGCTTCTGCCGTAAACCGTTTGCGGGTCAGTTTCGTCATACTCAACATAAGCTGCCTCACTAGCACCATTAAATACATAATCCGTACTAATATAGACTACTGCAGCCCCCATCTTCTCAGCTGAGATTGCGATGTTTCGTGTACCGATAGCATTCACCAGATACGCACCCTCGATATCGCTTTCGGCCGCATCCACTGCGGTATAAGCAGCACAATGGATGATGAAATCGGGATTATGCGAGGAAATAACCCGACTACAGTGCTCTAAATTCGTGATATCCAGTTCTTTTTTACCACAACTTACAACATCATGCCCTGCCTCAGCAAACACTAGCGTTACATCCTGCCCAAGCTGACCATTCGCCCCGGTTACGAGTACTTTCATTCAGGCTCACCCAACCGCTTTCCGTACTGCTGAGTCATGTACTCCCGGTAAGCACCGGATTGAATTCGAGTCCACCAATCCTTATGATTCAAGTACCAGCGAATCGTCTCCTTAATGCCAGTCTCAAAGTTATGTCTCGGTTTCCAGCCTAGCTCATTCGTGATCTTCGAAGGATCAATACCGTAACGTCGATCATGTCCTGGACGATCCGCCACGAAGGTAATCAAGGATTCCGGTTTCCCGAGCTCTTCCAGAATAGTCGTTACGATGTGCAGATTTGTTCGTTCGTTATTGCCCCCGATGTTATAAACTTCACCGATCTTGCCCTGATGAATAACGAGATCAATCGCACTGCAATGATCTTCTACATACAGCCAGTCCCGGATATTCAGACCATCCCCGTAGATTGGCAAAGATTCGTCGTTCAGCGCCCGAGAGATAATAAGTGGGATCAGCTTCTCGGGGAATTGGTATGGACCATAGTTATTCGAACAGCGGGTGATGTTCACCGGCAGACCAAAGGTCTCATGATATGCTCTTACAAGCAAATCGCCACCCGCTTTACTGGCCGAATACGGACTGTTCGGTGCGAGTAGGGTCGTCTCTGAGAATAGCCCAGTTTCACCCAAGGTCCCATAGACTTCATCTGTCGATACCTGGACAAATTTCGTTACACCATAATTCTTGGATGCATCTAGGAGGACTTGTGTACCTAACACATTAGTGTTCACGAAGATCTCAGGTTCCAGAATACTCCGATCCACATGTGATTCCGCCGCAAAGTTAACAACTACATCGACACCTTGTTGAAAAATTGCATCGACCGCCTGTTTATCTGCAATGTCTGCTTGTACGAATGTGTAATTCGGATTTCCCTCAACTGATTTCAAGTTTTCCAGATTACCTGCATAGGTAAGGGAGTCCATATTCACGATCTGGTAATCGGGATACTGCTGCATTATATATAAAATAAAGTTACTGCCTATAAAACCGGCACCGCCAGTAACAAGAAGCTTCATTTTCATTGCCCCCTAGTCAAAATTCATCTCTGCGTCTTCTAGCAGTGGGTGCGTCCGATCTTTATCCGATAGAACCGGATTCGTCGTCGGCCAATCAATTCCCAAAGCCGAATCATTCCATAATATGCCGCGGTCATTCTCGGGGGAATAATATTCATCAACTTTATACAGAACCTGGGTATGGGGTACGAGCGTGCAAAAGCCATGAGCAAAACCCTTTGGAACAAGCAGCTGCCGCTTGTTATACTCGCTTAATATAACACCAACCCACTGACCGAAGGTAGGCGAGCTCTTTCTGATATCTACGATAACATCATATAGAGCTCCTGTAAGAACACGTATCAGTTTGGTTTGAGCCTTAGGATTGAGCTGATAATGAAGCCCCCGTAGAACACCTGCTTCAGCGGATAAAGATTGGTTATCTTGAATAAAGTTATACGAAATGCCGTGCTGCTGAAATAGTGAATCGTTGTAGCTCTCCATAAAAAAACCCCGGTGATCGCCGTGGACCACCGGTTCAAGTACATAAGCATCTGCTAGTTTTAAAGGAGTTACGATCATTATTTTATTCCTCCCTAACTACAGTTTGAGTTTTCCAAAATCATCACCGAATCGAATATCTCTAGCCAATTCATTGGCACGAGCAAGCGATGCATGCGTCCCCGCATCCGTCCACCAGCCTTGGAGCACATCAAAAGTAAGCTCGCCTCGTTCAATATATGCATTGTTTACGTCTGTAATTTCCAGTTCGCCACGAGCTGACGGTTTCAATGTCTTGATAATATCAAAAACCGAATGATCATACATATATATTCCCGTTACGGCGTAATTAGACTTTGGTTGCTGCGGTTTTTCTTCTATTGAAATAATTCGATTTTCTTGAAGCTCAGGCACTCCAAATCTGGTTGGATCAGCGACCTGTTGGATCAAAATTTTCGCCCCAGTTTTCTGTTCTCGGAAGTTGGATGTATAAGGAGAAATATCATCAACAAATACATTATCGCCTAAGATAACAACCATTTGTTCTTTACCAACAAATTGTTCTGCTAAACCGAGTGCTTGCGCAATCCCGCCAGCTTCATCTTGGACTTTATAAGTGAAGCTGACACCAAGCTCGCTTCCGCTGCCAAGGAGGTTTACGACATCCCCCATATGTTCTTTTCCGGTAACGATGAGGATATCCGTAAGGCCTGCTTGCTTCAGTTTAAAGACAGGGTGGAAAATCATGGGATACTTACCGACCGGGAGGAGATGTTTATTGGTGACTTTGGTTAAAGGATAAAGGCGGGAACCTGTCCCGCCTGCTAGGATAATGGCTTTCATATAGCGTCTCTTTTATTCAAAACAAAATAAATATACACAAATAAACCCCTTACATGAATTAATGATACTTAAACGGATACTCCTGAATTAATCAAATAATAACTTACTGTACTCTTGATTCCCTCATCTATATCTACTTGTGGTTTCCACCCCAAATAATTATTGATTTTCAAGTTACACATAAGGGAGTGTTTGATATCTCCCTCCCTTTCATTTTTGTATACTGGATCTTTAAAACAATTTGTAGCACTTTGAATTTTTTCTAATAATGAACTAATTGTTATACTTTGATTGCTAGAAACGTTAAAAATACCTTCTTCTATTTCACTTTCTAGAGCCAGTAAGTTAGCTTTGGCCACATCTCCAACGTATATAAAATCTCTTGACTGTTCTCCTGTTCCATATATTTTGGGAGATTCATTATGGAGTAGCTTGTCAACAAAAACGGACACAACCCCCCCTTCTCCTGAAGAATTTTGTCTAGGGCCATAAACATTAGAATACCGCAAAGAAACATAGTCTAAACCATGGATTCTTTTATATACATTTAAATAGCTTTCGACTATTTGTTTCGATACACCATATCCCGAACACATTTTAATTGGGTGCATTTCATCAATTGGCAAATAACACGGTTCCCCGTATATGGCTGCAGACGCAGGGTATATAATCTTTTTCACGCCTGATCTAATAGCAGCTTCCAACAAATTTAGTGTCCCCATAATATTAATATCCGCATCTAATTTAGGATTCTCTATTGATGTCTGAACCTTAATTTGAGCCGCATGATGAATTAAATAATCCGGTTTTTCCTTTTGGAATATATTATTAATTTCTTCGCTACGTATATCAATGTGATAAAATTTAACTTTTTTATCCAAGTTTCTTCTTCTACCTGTAGATAAATTATCAATAACAACAACATCGTATTGATTAAGTAATAATAAATCTACAATATGAGATCCAATAAACCCCGCACCACCTGTAACCATTACTTTAATAATAATTCTCTCCCTAATTTATAAATTTTTAATTAAGTTTAGATTTCTTTCAGAGTTGCGATTATCAGTAAACGAATAAAAGTCATCTACTCGTTGAATATATTTATCTGACATAATACAGTCATTTTTTATAGATTGAACAATTTTTTCTACAAGAACCTCATAATTATTACATACTTCCCCAAAACCCATTTTCTCATAATCAAAATAACCATTACCCCAATGATTTTCATCAAAATGAAAGTATAATATCGGTTTTTTCAAATATGCAAAATCAAAAAACACAGAAGAGAAATCAGTAACTAATAAACTCGATTTGTTAAAAAGTTCTTGATAAGAAACGTCGTAATCAACAAATTTAACATAATCATTTTTGTGGAAATCTTTAATTTGCTGCTGAATATTAGGATGAGGGAAAAATAGCAATTTATAACCTTTATCCCTAGCTATCGTAAGTATTCTTTCATCATTTATTAATTTATTATAATAATTGAAATACTCTGTGTCTTTAAAAGACTCATTGTATGGCCGAATTCCTGTCAGTTGATTTAACTCACAAACAATACTTTTTCTCCATGTAGGCATAATTAAGATTTGCTTTTCATTTTGATTAATTAAACTATCGTATCTAGGTAAACCACTTAGGGATACCTCATTACTAGTATATCCATACGAATTATTTAGTATTGATTCATATTCATTCTTAGACGACGTAATAAATAATTTAATATTTTTATTATATTTATTTAACCAAGAGGACATATCATCTTTTATTATCCCATGTTGTAGAAAAATAAATTTATAGTTAAATAGATCTTGATAATACTCTAATGTCCCCAAAAATGGATTAATAACCCATTCATCTGCGTGTGATGAAATCACCTTGCTAGATAATAAATGCTTTAATTTATGTCTATAAGAACCAAATTTAACGATATTGAACTCTTTCTTTAAACGAGAATAATCTTTTACATCTCCCCGTATAACATAATAAATCTTTGCATTTACTTTTTGTAACTTGGTATATCTATATAAGTGTTCCGCATTATCATCTGCCTTATCAACTCTATCCATAAAAAGCCATGTTTCTTTTTTAAGAAATGCGCTGCACAAAAAGTAGAAAAGTCTAGCCAATATAACTTTTTTATAATTAGGCACTTTCATTTTATATAAAGATCTTAGAAAGCCTAACTCTTTCTTCAACCGACTAGGATATGCATACTTTTCCAACAAAAGCTCACAATTATATTTATCATAAGTTGCTAAGTACTCATTATTTAATGATATATAGCTTTTATCTGTGATAGAGGATAATCTTGCGAATCTATTAAAATTTATTTCAATTGGAACTGTTACTTTATTTATTTCAACGAACATTTTTATCTTTGCCTTTTCTTCAAGCAAGTGAACAGGAATATTGACTTTAAATCCATAATACTCTTTAACAAGAGAGTTAAGAGTATAAATATTGCTGGTTTCTCTATTTACTGTATTTACTTTGATTTTTTCGTGATTAACTTCACAGAATATCTTTACAGCACTATTATCAAATAATGAACCAAAAAAACCTTCTATATATAATTCATTCTTGTTCATTTCAATGAAATCAAAATATATAGATTGATTCTTTAATGAACATAACAATTCATTTTTAAAATATATGCATACGTTATCATTCGTATATATATAATCAATTAATTGAGTAAATGGTTTATCATATTTTAGTTCCAGAATATATTTTTTTCTATGTATATTAATATACTTTTGTTTTAAAATAACTTGGTCATCAATATATGATAGTGCCTTTTTTAAGTAACTTATAAATTCAGCAAATTCATCATCTATTAAAATATTATTTACGAAGGAGATATTAAATCTCCACTGCAAATCATACATAACTACGTTTTGAATATATAGTGGAACATAACCTAGTAATTCAATAGAATAATCAATTGTATTTATTGAAAAATTCTTAAGATATTGTGAGTACCACTCCTTCAATAAATGTCCTGATTGTGTATTTGAAGAATTATCTATTCTTCTTCTATAATGATATTTAGCTGTACTAATTACACCATATGCAAATTTTTCTTGAAGAATTTTATTTAATAACTCAGTATCATCTCCTCCAACAGTCAAATTTTCATCGAACCTATATTTTTTTATCGCTTCTATTTTTACAAATGAACTTGCCATTGATAGTTGGATTTTATCTGGCTCTTCATTTATATTTATCACTCTTGTTTTCTTGAATTTAAAATTCAAGGGATGATCTCCAGTTCTCCCGCCAAAGTAAATCATTGGAATAGAAACAACATCAATACTATTGAAATTTTTATTAAAAAAATTAAAAACCTCTAACAGCGTATTGTTTGACAAAACGTCATCTGGATCAAAAAAATTAATATATTTACCTTTTACATATTTCAATCCTTCATTCCTAGCACTATTAAGCCCGCCATTAGTTTTATTAATGTATACAATATTATTAGGAAACTTGTCTTTATACATTTCACATATCTTACCGCTAGAATCTGTACTCCCATCATTCACAAAGATAATCTGTACATGTTTTGAAAAATCTAGGGTTTGATTTAATATACTTTCTACTGCCTCGTCAATATAATTTTCTACATTATAAACTGACATAATAATAGAAAATAAGAACTTATTACTTATCTCTTCTTTCAATTTTACCCCTCAAATCTATAATCGTATAATACTGAATACATATTCATTATAATGAGTTTGCTTTTACTATTTCCCTTAACTTTTTTAACATCTTATTAAAAATGCTTGGTGATTTTATTTTGTTAATGCTAATATAATCTGTGTATTTACTTAGAATATTCACTTCATATCTTTTAAATATCTTCTTTCGGGCTCGAAGTTCACTTTTTTTTCCAGGAATATGATAAATTGAGGTAATTCTATCTATAAACAAGAATTGACCGTGCAAGCTATACTTGATCCACAAGTCCCAATCTTCTAAATATTCTAGTTTTTCATCGAATCCCCCGAAATTTAGAAATAGATTTCTTCGAAACATCACCGCCTGTATAGGAAACATATTCCTATAAAATATTTCTTGTTTATTTAATGGACTTGAGTAACTATATTTTTCACTCCTAGTTTTTACCCTAAGAGGTTGATACGATTCATAAATTACTTTCCTTTCTATTGATGATGAATGAACAGCACAAATATCTGGATGTGCATCTAACTCACTAGATAAAATTTGTATATGATCAGGTTGAAGAATATCATCATCATCTAAAAAATTTATATACTTCCCAGTCGCCACATCTAAACCTTTATTTCCAGCTGCAGATCGCCCTATGTGAGTCTTTGTAGATATATATTTAATATTTAAATTATTGAATTTTTTTATAATTTCCTTAGATATAGGAGGACCATCTTCAACGACTATTACTTCAAATTTTTTGTATTCTTGATTAACTAGACTTGTTAATGCTCTTGTTAATAATGTTGGTCGTCGATAAGTACGAATTATAACCGAAACATCAGGAATTATTTGTTGTTCCATGAACCCCCCACTCATTTCAATTGAATAATGGATTGAAATATTCTTTCACAATTATTTTGGTCTTTAAGGGTGAAGAAACGCTCTATCCTTTGACGATACTTATCTTCTATCTGAAAGTTTGAATTAACTAAGAATTTTATATAATCAATGATTTCTTGCTCTTCGGAGAAAACTGGACCAAATCCATCACTTTGATAACTGAAATACCCCCGCTTATAATGTGTTTGGAAGAAGTCAACCGAATCAAATTGATAATATACAACGGGCTTCCCCATATACCCAAAATCAAAAAAAACGCTGGAATAGTCAGTAATTAAAACTGAAGATTCTTTAAGCAATGTTTGAACATCAAATCTTTCCTTATTTCCAATTAAGATATGTTCTGCGTTAGTCGAAAAGCAATCAACAAATTGTTGCATTTCGTGATGCGGATAAAAAACTAATTGATACCCGCTTTGATTTAATACTCGAATCAGTTCTTCATTAGAAAGAAGCGACTGATAGTAACGAAAATAATCAGTATTTTTAAACATCTCTGCCCTATCTGAAATGTTAGACCAAGCTAATTTTTTTCGCCAAGTGGGCATGAATAATATTTGCTTTTTAATTTTAAATGAGTGTAAATCATCAAATCTAGCAAATCCCGTATAAACCACTTCGCCATTATGATACCCGAAGGTCGAACTAATATAATCAAACTCCGGTTTTGCTCCTGTAATAAACAGATCAAAAGAAGTCTGCTTCCGTCCAAGCACATTGCTTACATCATCTTTCGTAATTCCATGTTGAAGAAAGATGTACTTCTGATTTTTCGACAGGAATCCACAAAATCTCTTGTATTGCTGATAATTCCATGGTTCAATGGTTCCACGATGAGCAGTTACTAGATATTTGGCCAAAATAAACAATATTTTGTGTTTGAAACTTCCATATTGGATAACTTCGCCTATAGAATTTACTTTATTGAAATCCTGTTGGTTAGAGTAATCCATGAGATAGAACGCATGGATTTCAGGATGATTCTGACACAAGTACTTGAAAAAGCTATATCCGTTATCCCCTGCCTCATAACCCCGTTCACACACAAGCCATATATTGCGATATTTACTATTGAAACGATAAAAGAAAGAAGCAACAAGACAAAGCCCCAGCAAGGCTGCTTTATTGACTTTTTGAATCAAGGGTAATCGCTTTCTTATTCCATTATATAATTTAATGGAGTTTTTTGTCGAAAAAAACAATGAAAAAGAGTTCTTTTGTGTTGATTTGACAATATATTTTGAAATCGGCTTCTCTAACCTTTCTATAGTTTCCGAACTAATACCCGTAAACACCTCTTTTGATTTGTAAAAATAATCACGCTTTTCTTTCAAAGTGAAGAAAGATTGATTCACCATATTATAAATAAAAGGATGCAACGACCGAATGTTGAACCAATCGATTAGCTCCTTATATTCAGGATATTCATTGATCAATTCATGCATTTGTATATTAACATTCAGATGATCTAGGTAACTCTCTTTATTACTATAATATTCATCTGTCTTCGAGTTGCTCTCTTCACGCTTCCGATAGAAGTATTTGCATCTGTTGCTAATATAAATTTTTCTTGCAAGAAATGTAGTTATTGTTGAAAACATTACATCCTCAATACGGGATTCAGTAAATTTTAAATCTCCAATCAACTCTCTTTTGAAGACCTTATTACATACAGAGGTAGCAAAAATAATTTCCGGAAACTCTCTTATATCTTTAACGATTTGGGTATCCGCGAATAATTGCGCAGAGGGGTTTCTTGGATAAGCTTTATTCGAAGGGCTAAAATACTCATACTCATAGATGAACAAATCGCTATTTGTAAGTTCCATGCTTTCAATAGCCATTTCGAAGGTGTTATCTGTTATATAATCATCGGCATCAATAAAGGCAATCAATTGAGAAGTAGCCATATTTAGGCCGGTATTTCTCGCTATTCCCGACCCCATGTTTCTTTTGTGATGAACGATTTTGATTGAGTCGTACCTGTCGGCGTATAGTTCCGCAATACTTATACTGTTGTCTGTACTGTGATCATTAATCAAGATAACCTCAATTTGGTCGATCCCAATAGTCTGGTTAACAATTGAATTTAAACATTCTTCAATATAGTCCTCGACATTATAGACCGGTATTATTACAGATAAACGAAAAGACACGATGCATTCCCCTAGTTATTTAATGTAATTTTTTTGTATTCTTCAATGATCTCCTTAGTATGACCTATCTTGCGGACTCTTCCACCCTCCAACCACACTACCCTTTCACACAACTTCTCAATTTGACCTAGCGAGTGAGAAACGAATAAAATAGTGGCGCCTTGCTCCATCATGCTTAAGATTTTCTTTTCACTCTTCTCCTTGAACTTGATATCGCCAACCGATAATACCTCATCGACAATTAAAATTTCCGGTTGAACAATGGTTGCGATAGAAAATCCTAGCCTTGCTTTCATCCCGGATGAGTAATTTTTTATAGGTGTGTGAATGAACTTCCCTAGTTCGCTGAACTCAACAATTTCCTCAATTTTTGACTTAATCATTTTTTTGGAGTAGCCAAGTATCAACCCATTAAGATAAATGTTTTCTATCCCCGATAGATCACCATTAAATCCAGCTCCAAGCTCAATTAATGGCGCAATTTTCCCGCTGACCTTTATTGATCCGGTGGTAGGCTTCAAAATACCCGAGATAATTTTCAACAATGTACTCTTACCAGCCCCGTTCAGGCCAATAATCCCAAACACTTCTCCCTTGGCAACGGAAAAACTAATCTCATTAAGTGCATAGAAATCTTCATAATGAAGTTCTCTTTTTGCTTTCTTAATCAAATATTGCTTTATAGAGTCTACCTTTTCGGTAGCTAATCTGTATTTCATTGATACATTATTTACTTCAATTACGTTCATAACAATCCCCTTTGCGCATCCCAACTGGACCAATCAGATATGAAAAATGAACCGATCCTGTTTTTTATAGAAAACATAGATTCCTACCAAAAAGTAAATAACAGCATAAGCAGCTGCAATTAACAATTCGCTCCACTCAAACATTTGTCCATACATCAGTACATCTCTAAAAATCTTGAGCAACGGGTATAACGGATTTAATTCAATCAACCAATGATAGCGGTCTGGGATAATGGATGCCGGGTAGAATATAGGTGTCATATACATCAAGATCATCAATATAACAGAATAAAGATGCCCCATATCTCTGAAAAAGACAAAGATGGTGGACAAGATCATCCCCGCACCCATCGCAATTATAAGCAATAAAAACAAAGGAATTATTATTAAGAAATTATAAAAAGAGAAGTGAACTCCCGTTAAAAGCATAACCAGAATAATTGGTATTAATGAAATCAATGAAGTAATGAACGATGAACAAACCCGAGACAAGGGAAAGAAATACTTTGGAACATATACTTTTCTTATTAATTGGCTGTTATTAATTATGGAGTTCATGGCAAAATTGGTTGATTCCGAGAAGAACGAATATAACATTCTACCTGTAAGAACATAGACCGGGAAATTCTCTATCTTATTCTGAAAGACTTCAGAGAAAATAATAGTCAATACAATCATCATCAACAGAGGGTTCAGTAAACTCCATAAGACACCCAAATATGAATTCTTATATTTCAAATTAATATCTTTCCTGATCAATTCCAAAAATAAATCCTTGTATTTCAAGAAATTATAAACATGCGTTTTCATGCAATTTCTCCTCTTTGAATTAGTACCACTATGGATCTATATCTAAAATAATTCAAGTATCAAATGCAAAAGAGATAAATTCGTGTCGAATCCAGTATACGGGAAAAAGGCGACAGCGTCGAGGACGAAGGAAAATTATGACTGGTTTAGTCATCAATATAATTACTGGGCGGTAATGATCAGTTAGCCGTTGATGCAGCATGGGTGTAGCATCCTTTAAGCAGATGAGACTGGAAGTCGGCAGAATCGTCTGGGTATTGTTGATACCTGAGACCTACACACTCAGCCTGTTATCGGCGGCAAGCTAGTATTTTGCTATGTATTATTTCAGAACATGTACTCTTTCACATTTATCATTGGATTGTATTTACTTCAATACAGGTTAGCAAATAAGGTTTTAGAAATTTCTGTAATCACGCTTATATGGTCATTATGCTTGGCTTTGCTGAACTGGCTGGGACAAGACTTAGTCCGAGGCTCAGCGTGACTTTAACTCGCCTGATGATCGTGCTGCCATGCACCATTACTCCCTCGGACTCTTTCCTATAGACGACTCACTTCACCTTGTCGGCTCATAGAGCATTTTTTCACGAGTTTTTTTCCGTGGAGGGAATGGCCTCCCAGTTCACTGTATTTTCTCTCATACTATGTCAATTCCCTACACCGGAGAATTCACTTCATGTTTCGGTCTGGTACTTTTCTCGCCTAGACTCTGACTGGTACATTTGTCAATATACGCTTCTACGTACAGATTTCGCCATACACATGCATTCAAGCTACACGGGGGCTCGGACCTCATGTAGTAGACTTTCACCGTCTAGAAGATGTGCGCTTAGCAGGGCTGTGCATAATAAAAAGACCTCGCATTAGCAAGACCTTGTTTGTTTTCTTATTTCGAATATTCTTGAAAGCTACCGGTCTTCCAACTAAATCGGCGTTGAAGGACGCCATACAGTTTGAAGCATCTACTTCAGAAGTTGAATCTGACCATTTATCAGCACCAAAGTAACACATATATTCTGCATTTAAGATCTTTAGATCGACTCCATAAGACGTCATCAACTCAGGATACGAACTGGTAAGGTTGTTATCACCCAAGAGTTTTTTTAGATTAAAGTTCCTACCATACCTTTGAGGAATTCATAAACTCAACGATCGATTACATTCACTTTAAAAGAGTTTAAGATTACAAGGGAAGTTTGACGTCCTTTTCCTGTAGGTTTCAGTTTGAAGGCCCTTTAACGACTTTTATTATTTCTATATCTAATTGAGTGGTTTAATTCTATCATAGATGAAGCGGGACACCTTATTTCCATATATGTGGTCTCTGTTACTAGAGTTATGCTAAAATATTGTCGTATATACACGAAAAGGAGCTAATTACGTTGTCGAAACCAGTATACGGGAAAAAAGCCGCCTCATCGAGGAAACCTGAGACCAGATCGGTTTTATTTTGGGTGTTAATTGCAGGAATCATACTTTTTTTAACCTGGACACCGTTCCAGACGGCACTATTTAACGGACAAATGCTTGAATTTGAGAAACCTATTTTTTGGGCTGCTATATTAGCGTGTCTATTGTTATTTCTCTGGGTTGCGCAATATTATAAAAGCATTCAACTCAAGGATCAGAGAGACTGGCTTGCTGTTGGCGTATTCTTACTACCCCTAACTTACATACTATCACTCATCAGTGCAGCCTCTTATTATCTAGCGATGAACATGGTCATCATTAACTGTATATATGCTATTATGTTTATCATTGGATTGTATCTGCTGCGTGATAAACTGGGAAACCAAATCATACAGACAACCATTATGACGGTTGCCTATCTGATCGTCGGGTTCGGTTTACTGAACTGGTTCGGTCAAGGGAAGGCAGCAGGTGCCATCGCAAAATGGTTCTCCAATACGGTCTCTGACGGTATTTATAGACAAGCAGTTATGACAGATTCCAACGGTCTGCGTCTAACGTCAGTATTCCAATATGCAAATACATACGCTGCCTTTCTAATGGCATTCTTGTTTGCGGCAGTCTTCTATATTACGACATCGCGTAAATGGTACAGTCAAGCGTTCCACAGCTTCATGCTAGTACCTATCATTGTATCATTGCTCTTGACATTGTCCCGGGGCGGACTCGTCATGCTACCGGTTGTATTTGTTCTGCTGTTACTGTTTCTGAAACCCTCGAAACAACTGTTGTGGATCCTTTATTGCGGAGTTGCAGGTATCGCCTCATTGCTCATATCCAAATCGGTTACAGAGCTTGGATTGCAACTAAATAAGAATTTTAATGGAAGCGAAGCTCTTAAAGGTTGGGGAATTCTACTTGGTATATCCGCAGTCGTAGGAATACTAGGTTGGTTGATCCAACAATATGTCGCTCCGAAACTAGAAATAACACTGGACAAATGGTCCGCAAAAAAAGGCTCTGCCCTATGGATACCGATTGGTTCCTTAGTTGTTGGTGGAATCCTGATCTTCCTATTCATTGGCACCAACCTTAAAAGCTTACTTCCGAAGAACATCAGTATCCGACTCGAGAATATTAACTTCAATCAGCACAGTGTTCTGGAACGATTCACTTTCTATAAAGATGCTTTAAAATTACTTGCAGACTATCCAATTATCGGTGCAGGCGGAGGAGCATGGTCCGCACTGTATGAGCAATATCAAAATAACCCGTATACAAGCCGCCAAGCCCATAACTTTTTCTTACAATACTTGGTCGAGGTCGGTATTGTCGGTTTCCTTGTATTCATGTCGTTCATTTTGTTCATATTCTATAAATATATTATTCGTTATATCAAAGACAATGAAGAAAACCGCAATTCGCATTTCCTGTATTTCATCATCGTATTGTCGATTTTCATGCATAGTATTCTGGACTTTAACATGAGTTACGTCTTTTTAGGAATACTCGTATTCCTTGGACTGGGCGGGATGGCTACTGCAATAGACAGTAAACCGATTAAACGACGGAGTCTGAAAAACTCAACTGCTAGTGGTGTGTACACTGCTTTTGTCAGCCTCTTTGCAATCATTGTACTAATCACCTCCATTCGTTATGTTCAAGCTGCTGATGCAGCTATGGAAGCTCGAGTTGTTGCCCAGGTTAGCACATCGTATAGTGAGATAAAAGCACCACTGGATAAGGATTTAAGTATTCGGCCTAGTCATCCGGACTCCGTTCTACTTATGAGTTCACTGTATCAATCTGTTTACAAACAAAATCAAGACGAAAACTTCTATCAATTATCATTGCAGTTGTTAAACAAGGCATTAAAAGATGAACCTAATAATAAATCTATGCTAAAACGATTAATCGACTGGTACGAGTTAAAGCAGGAGCCAGAGGAAGCCTATGAGATACTCATTAACAATGCTTATAAATACAAATGGGATATCGAGTGGTATGAGCAGATTATCGATAAAGGTTACAACCTCGGTATGAATGCTCTAGGAACAGGCGAGACCGCTACAAAAGACAAGTATTTTAAGCAAGCAACGGAAGCGTTCACTGAAGTTCAATCAGGTATTCAATATCTGGCTACATTGCCGGAAGGGCAATTACAAGGACGTGCATTTAAAAACACGCCGGACATGATCTTAAAGACTGGTAAGATGTATTTCTTTACAAATCAACCGAAACAAGCATCCGATGCTCTAAAAATTGGCATACATGAAGACCTGTCGATAACAACAAACAAGGATATCGCCATATGGTATCTTGCATCTTTACAGCAGCAAGGTTTAAATGACGACACACTTATGGACAAATTAATAAAAGTTGATCCTAAAGCTAAGCAAGAAGTTCAACAGCTGGCTGAGCTTCTCTTCTAACTATAAATCGGGCGGTTCGTGGTAGATATACCAAGAACCGCCCGATTTTCTATATACATCTTCTTCAATTAAGTAACCTTCGTCAAGATACTGTTCATATAATCAATCAATTCATCTCTTAAGTCTTCGTGCTGAAGTGCATAATGAAGGCTTGTCTGAATAAAACCCATCTTCTCTCCCACATCATGACGAATGCCCTCAAAGTCATAAGCTATTATAGGACTACGACGAGCTAAGCTAGAGAGAGCATCTGTCAACTGAATCTCACCATTCTTACCAACTTCCTGATTCTCTAATATGTCAAAAATAATAGATGGCAAAATATAACGTCCCATAATGGCTAAATTGGAAGGAGCCTCATCACGAGAAGGCTTCTCTACTAGTCTATTGGTCTCGTAAATTCTGTCTGACTTTCGGTTGCCGTCCACTATTCCATAGCGACCAACCTCTTCCCAAGGTACCTGCTGAACGCCAACAATGGCGGATTGATATGTATTATATACCTTCATCATTTGCTTGAGACATGGAGTCTCCGACTCTACTATATCATCTCCCAGAAGCACAGCAAACGGTTCATCTCCTATGAACTTCCGAGCACACCAGATAGCATGGCCGAGACCTTTTGGCTCTTTCTGCCGAATGTAGTGGATATCCGCCATTTCAGAAGGTTTTCTCACTTCCTCAAGAAGGCCCCATTTTCCTTTCTCCGCCAAGTTATGTTCCAACTCAAATGAAGAATCAAAATGATCCTCGATTGCCCTTTTACCTTTACCGGTTACGATGATAATATCCTCAATACCCGAGGCCACTGCCTCTTCAATGATATATTGGATGGTAGGTTTATCAACGATTGGAAGCATCTCTTTGGGCATTGCTTTCGTTGCAGGAAGAAAACGTGTCCCCAGTCCTGCTGCAGGGATAATCGCTTTGCGTATTTGCATAAAAAGCTGTCTCCTTTTCGATATAAAGCACTATGTATCTGAACACATTAGTGCTATTATATCGAAATTTATGATTTTTTGTTATTATTTTCATAAATAAATATGTTGCAGTGAGGAAAATAACAACTTATCTATCTCTTCTAACACCATCTCAATTAAATAAATATGCACTATTATCCCCGCACACGAATTTCCAATTTTACGTTCAATCGTATTACCAAATAGTTGAGAATCATACTACGAACAAATACTTAACAAAAAAGCATGCCAGACCCTATAAGGCCTAGCATGCTCTATTTATTTCACCACATAATATCATAATTGGCCTTCCGTATTACTTCACCAATTGCCCACGCGTAACCCCAAGCTGGTTGGTCGCTTTCAGCTTCTTCCACACCTGAGTACCGCTGATCTCACCGCGGAGGGCGCGCTTGTAGAGATCGATAACCTCGTGTACTTGTTCCGGCGTTTCTTCGAGGAACTCGACGCGGTAGTTGGATACGCCCAGCTCCATAAAATTGGCCAGGTACTCGGCCCCGGATTGCTCGATGGCATTGTACACCGTGTTGCGGCAGCCTTCGTCTACGCGTACCGGATGGGACATGCCGATCCGGTCTTGCAGGGAGGCCCGATGCTCTTCGCACGGACGGCCGCAGTTCGTGTAGTCCGTTCCTTCGCTCAGGAACGTACAGTAGACGCAGTGCTCGGTATGGAACATCGGCAGATGCTGATGGATGACGATCTCCATCTTGGATGTGTCCGCCTTGCCAAGAAGATCGACCATCTGCTGGATGTTCAGGTCATAGGAAGGCGTGACAATGTCGCAGCCGACTTCGGTGAACAGGTCAACCGCTTTGTGGTTGGCGATGTTCAAGGAGAAGTCGCCGATCAGCCGAGGATGCTTCGTCCCCGGGTTCTCCATGCGGTGGCGCAGGTAGAAATACAGCGCACCGGTGTTGCGCACCAGCACGGCGTCCGGCTGGAGGCGCAGGATGTTGTTGTGGTAGCCGTTCTCGCCCGGCATGTGAATGCGCGGCGTAGCCAGCGCAATCTGTTTGCCGGCTGCCCGTACGGCTTCCACTGCTGCCGGGAACTGCTTGATGAACTCGAAGTCGGCGTAGATCATCTCAACGCCGGCCTCAAGTGCAGCCTCCACCTGCGGGAGGCTGCGGCACAGCGCGGTGAGCTTCGCCTCACCGCGGGCCACAGGCGCTGCGGGCACAGCCGCATCGCCATACACTGACACCGCCCGTTTCACGTATACGGGCGGCTTCGGCCGCTCGCCAGCGAGCAGCTCCACCGCACGGCGGCGGATGCTGTTGAGCTCGCGAATCGGCACAATGACGTCGCCATACAAGTCGACGTCAAGTGCCTCAAGCTGGAACACCGTTCCGCCCAGGCGTCCAAGCTGCTCTTCCAGGATCTCCTGGCTGAGCGGCCGCTTCTGGGCAATCTCCAGTTCCAGCTCCGAATCCACCTGGACCGTCGTGCCCTTCTGCACATCGGTCCACCAGGTCGACAGCGGCTGTCCAGGACGGCCGCTTACACGAACATGTACCGGGAATACCCGGTACGGCTTCTCCGTCTCGTATGTCTGACGGAGTCGCTTGTCCAGCGCCGGATCATTGGTCTTCCAGATCCGGTCACCGACATGCAGCTTGCGCAGATCTACATCGCTCCGGCCCGGAACGATATCGATGATCCAGCCTTTCTGCGCTTCACCCTCCAGCTTAACGCCTTTGCGGCGTACATCGTAGACGCGTCCGCCTTCTTCCTTTTTCGTCGGATCTCCAGCATCAAACACGATGCCGTCCCCGCGCTTCAGCGGCGCATCCAGCTTGCAGACAACACCGTCGCGCAGAATCTGTTCTACCCGACCAAGATACACGCCGCGGCTTTTAGGGAACGTACCTTCAACCAGCTTTTTATTATTCGTACCGTCCAGGAATCCATGCGTGAACCCGCGAGAGAAGCTCTGCTGCAGCTCCCGCACCTCTTCCTTGCTCGGTCTTGCATCTTCCCCGTCAAAATACCGGTCGATCGCCTTCCGGTACTTGCTCACAACGTTAGCCACGTATTCCGGGCTCTTCAAACGTCCCTCAATCTTGAACGAGGTCACACCCGCTTCAATCAGCTCTGGCATCAGGTCAATCGCCGCCAGATCTTTTGGAGAGAGCAGGTACGCTACGTCTCCCATCGGCTTTTGCTCGCCATCCACAATCAGATCATAAGGCAGACGGCAGGCCTGCGCGCACTCACCGCGGTTGGCGGAACGGCCCCCCCACATTTCGGACGTCAGGCACTGACCCGAGTACGATACGCAAAGAGCGCCATGCACGAATACTTCCATCGGCAGCTTCGCCTGTTCTCCGATCTTCTGGATTTGCTTCAGATTGTTCTCGCGTCCTAATACGACACGCTCCATATTGAACGGCTTCGTGAACTCAACGGCCTCTGGCGACGTAATCGTCATTTGCGTAGAGCCATGGATTGGGAAGTCCGGTGAAATTTCGCGAATCATTTTGACCAGACCCAAGTCCTGTACGATTACCGCATCCACGCCAGCATCCACACACGCATCAATCAGTTCCTTGGCATCCTCCAGCTCGTTCTCGAACACGAGAATATTAAAGGTCAAGAATCCCTTAACCCCATAACTGTGCAGAAAGGCCATAATTTCGGACAGCTCGTCCATCCGGAAATTGTTCGCTCGTGCGCGCGCATTAAATTTCTCAACCCCAAAAAAGATCGCGTCCGCCCCGTTTGCCACGGCAGCTCGCATGCAATCCCAGTCTCCTGCCGGCGCCAGCAATTCCACGTCTTCTCTTCGTAGTGCTTTCGTGTCCATCTATTTCCTCCCAGGCCGGTTCAAGCCGGCGTGCTGTGTATTCCTATTCTTCCATTGAAACCTGCAAGCCATACTCTATTTTCATAGAACAAGGCCACCGACATCTATATCATATGATTGTAAACACTTTGAAAGTTTTTCAACTTATCTAGTTTACCAAAAGTCGGGCTTCTCTTCTACCTGCTAACTTGATTTCCACAGTTTTAATAGTGTTGCCATAATCCACATAGCGATATTAGGTTTAAATGATAATGAAACATCCTCGGCTCTAGCTCAACTATAAAAAAGAGAAACCAAAACAAGCCTTCCCATCGGAAGACTTGTTTCTTCTCGCCCATCGCCCTGCGACGGTCCACGACTAACCCTTACTCCACACCCTCCAGCACAAAGTCCATGCTGGCCAGGCGCTTGCCGTTCACAATAATATGCAACCGGTGATCGCCTGAGTAGAAGCGGCGGGTGGAGATCGGCTTAAAAGACTGTTTCTTCTCGACTTTCCAGCTTCCCGGCGCGTAGATTTTGTCCGAGCATTTATAACGTTTTGGCGCCAGCTTGCCGCTTGCCTTCATATAATCAATTTCATAATCGATGCGGAGCACCATCTTCTGGCCGGTTTCGTTAACCAGCTGAAAAGCAAACTCCAGATCATCGCCCATCGCAATGACCGAACGCTTCAAGCGCAGCTCACGCACTTCTAGGCCTTCGAGCTCCTCAAGCTCCTCATAACCAAAAATGGCCAGTGCCCGGACATCCCCTTTTCGCAGCAGCGAGCGCAGTCCATGCCGGACAATCCAATCCGTCAGCGGATGCCCGCCATACCATTGGGACGCAATCTCTAACACAAGCTCCGGGTGATCCTTCGAGATATCGTTCAAGTGATTGGCGACGCTTTTTCTAACGTATAAGGAAGAGTCCTCCTTCAACTGCTCCAGAATCGGCAGAGCCGGACGAGGTTCCTTGATGAGGGCCGGAAGCTGTGGTGCCCAGGGCAACCGCGGCCGCAAGCCTTCGCTAGCCAAGCGGCGCAGATGCTCATCATCCGACTTCGCCCAAATCATCATCTGGGCCAGCATCCCTTCCTGATCCCGCATGATAAAAGGCCGAACCGCAAACTCTGCCGTAGAATAATGCGTAAACACAGCCAGCGCCTCCATGGATGTCTCCAGGTCCTCCATCCCGTTTACTTCAACATAGTCGGGAAAAAATATATATTCCACACCCCTAAAATGTGAAGCCACCTGCTGCAGAATCTGCACCGTTTCGGGATAAGAAGCAGGCAGCGTGTCGGTTAGCGCCAACGTAATATGCCGGATGCGCTGTTTAAATTCCTCATGCTCCCAGGTTTCGTTATATATCAGCTCCATGAAGCGGTTCGTTTCAAATGCCGAATAGGTCTCTTTCAAGCGATCGGTCACTTCTTGGAGCAACGTATTCGTATATAGATCCTTCAGTGTCTCTCTCATTTCAGATCTCCTCAATAAATAATTTCACCATATCTTATCAACAACTTCATGAATCCTGAAACTCCTTATTGCATCAAGGATCGGGCGGTTCCCTGCCATCCTGAACGGAGCCTTTTCATCCCGCCGACTACCTCCCTCTCCTCTTCCCAATCTTTTTCAAGTGATGTAGGATGAAGTTGCACGCCTTTCGCTTTAGTGCGGTAATCGGGTTATTTCCAGATTACCTAATTTGGGGGGCGTTTTGCTATTTCCAAATTCGTCGACAGACATCCAAGCATCCCCGTCCCGGGCCACGCACCTCACGAGGTTGGAGGCCATGGCGATGAATAGATGGAGAGGCCTTTTATCAATAAGATAAACAACAAGCGACGTACTTTCACTAATTACAGCCCACATTAAAAAATGGTTTCTTTTGCGAGATAAGAATGATAGGCCCTACAGCTTGTACTTTCTTATCTGTTTAAAAATGTATTTACATAGATTATATCCTTATTAAAATGACAGGAGGCGAGCACGGAGGACTACAACAAATCATACATCAGGAGTTGAAGAACACATGGAAAGTTGGAAAAAGAATTTATGGGTCTTGTGGTTCGGCTCATTTATCGTTTCATCAAGCTTCTCGATGGTCATACCCTTTCTCCCGCTTTTTCTGATTGAACTCGGCGTTACCCAGCATACGGAAATGTGGTCAGGACTGCTCTTCAGCGCCTCTTTTTTGGCAGGGGCTTTGTCCTCTCCCTTCTGGGGAGCCGTCGGTGATAAATATGGACGAAAGCCCATGATTATTCGTGCAGGTCTGGTGCTCTTTGTCATCTATGTACTCATGGCTTTCGTAACGAATGAATATCAGGTTCTCATTCTCCGTGTGTTGCAAGGACTACTATCTGGCTTTATTCCAGGCGCTATCGCGATTGTAGGCACCAACACACCCGAGAACAAAGTCGGCTATGCCCTCTCCATGATATCCACAGCAACCGCTACTGGCGGCATTATGGGTCCGATGATCGGAGGCACCCTGGCCTCCCTGTTCAGCAACCGAATGGCATTCGGACTGGCAGGTACGCTCTGTCTGGCTGCCACACTGCTCGTCATATTCTGGGTCAAGGAAGAGAAATTTGTTCCCGGCAAAGAGCGCGTCTCCGTCATCAACACATTCAAGGTGGCCGGACATAATAAAGCGCTATTGACCGTGCTGATGCTCACTGTGCTGACACAGTTCTCTGTCATGACGATCGAACCCGTATTGCCGCTGTATATCGCCCAAATCAACGGCTCTTCTACGCATACCTCGATGATTGCGGGCTTCGTCTTCTCCATTGTCGGGATCGCTAGTATTCTGTTTGCCGCCCGCTGGGGACGCTTGGCAGATAAAATTGGGTTCCAGAAGGTGCTGCTGATCGGACTGCTTGCCAGCGGAATCGGTTCGCTCGCCCAAATTCTGTTCAGTAACATCTGGGCATTCTCGGCCATTCGCTTTGCTTATGGCGCCTTCTTCTGTGCGGTATTTCCGGCGCTCAACGGCCTTGTCGTCCAAAATACAGCAAGTGAATTTCGCGGGCGGGCATTTAGCCTCAATCAAACAGCTAACCAAATCGGCGGCATGGCCGGGCCTCTCGCTGGCGGCTTGATCAGCGGTATGTTTAACATCCATTCGGTATTCTTAATGACCGGTGTCTTGATGCTAATTACGACCGCCATCACTTACTGGACCATGCGATCTTCGCGCCAACAACCTGCGGAAAGATAAAGAGTCCCTTCCTTCATAATGCCTTGATTACGCACGCGTTAAGATTGAAGATCACGCGTGCGTAATAATTCTGTTCCAAGCCTTCGCTTCCCGATCTTTCACTTAATTTCAGACCTTCACTTTAAGGCTTTGCATGGTATCTCCCCAACCATCACACATGCATATGACGGTCCGCCTCATCCCACGGAACCGCATAACCGCTTCCCTTGGCGCAGAAGATCGAAGAAGAGCTGTATTCGGGATCTGCATTCTTGTCATAACCCTTGCGTTCGATGACCTCTGCCTCGTTATGGCACCAGTCATAACCGCCGAAAACAAGGGATATCGTCCCTCTTCCTTTTGTAAATGAAGCTAATTCCATGCTGTAGTTCATCATGGTCGATACGGGAGCGGATCCTGTGACTGTTACCTGATCTCCCGCCGTTTCTGGAGGTTCGAAGCTCGCCTTGGCCTGCGTCAGATCCGACATCAATCTGCCGATATACTCCGCAGACACCTTAATCTTGAAGTGATAGTATGGCTCAAGCAGCCGATTGGTTGTCTTCTCCAGGCCCTGACGCAGAGCGCGATAAGTGGCTTCCCGAAAATCACCGCCATGCGTATGCTTGTTGTGCGCCCTGCCTTTTAGCAAGGTGATCTTGAGATCGGTGACCGGAGATCCTGTTAGCAGCCCATGATGATCTCTTTCGCCAACATGCTGGGCAACCAGATGCTGATAATTCACCGGCAGCATATCGGGATGACAAGCATTCTCAAACACGATACCGCTGTTCCGCTCTCCCGGTGCAAGCTGCAGGTGCACTTCCGCATAATGCTTCAACGGTTCAAAATGGCCACAGCCCACCACCGCCTCCGTGATGGTCTCTTTATATAGAATCTCCGGTTCACCGAAGGTAATCTGGTAGCCGAACCGTTCGAATACGATGCGTTCAAGCACTTCAAGCTGAATAAGACCCATGACATGAATATGGATCGCTTGGGCCGATTCATCCCACTGAACGGACAAGGAGGGATCCTCTGCATCCAGCAGACGAAAGCCCCGCAGCATGTCCTTGGGATGGATTGAGGAATCAAAATGGACCTTCGACTTCAGTGTCGGTACAAGCTCATATACCGTCCGGTCGCTCAAAGTCCCAAGTCCGTCTCCTGCTGCAGCGGCTGTAAGGCCCGTAACCGCAAACAAATCACCCGCTTGCACCTGATCGGCAGCGATCAGCCGCCCTCCATTGATCATGCGGATATGTGTCACCTTCTCTGTGATTGTCTCCCCTCCCGCAGAATACGTAAGCTCGTCCCGGACTCGCAGCGTCCCGCCCAAAGCTTTTATGTAGGTCAGCCTCGCCCCCTGATCATCATGGCGGATCTTGTATACCCTCCCGGCAAATGCTGCTCCCGGATCATAATCCGTCTCCGTCAGCAGGTCCAGTTGGTGCAAGAAATGGGTAACGCCCACATTTTGGAGCGCAGATCCGCTGAAACAAGGGAATAACTGCCCTCGCTTGATCATTGCAGTCATTGCTTTTAGCCACCGGGATGGTTCATATCCCTGTTCCATATAAACATCAAACAGCTGCTCATCCCGTTCCGCGACAGCTTCAATAAGCGAGGTCTGCCATACCCCTTCATGCAGCATATCTTCTTCCGTAATCATGCAGACATCCTCGGTGAGTTCACTGCGGATCTCCGCCAACACACGCGCGGCATTCGCTCCCACCCGGTCGATTTTATTGATAAACAGGAACGTCGGCACGTTATGCTTGCGCAATAATTGCCATACCGTCTCCGTGTGTCCCTCCACACCTTCCACAGCACTTATAACAACCACTGCGGCATCCATGACTGCAATCGCCCGCTCCATCTCCGGCGAGAAGTCGACATGACCCGGTGTATCCATGACGTAATAGGTGGACCCGTTAAACAGCATGGTCGCCTGATCGGCAAATACGGTGATGCCCCGTTCTTTTTCGATATCGTGACGATCCATATAAGCATTCTGATGATCCACACGGCCGCGTTCCTGAATGGTGTTCGTTATATATAACAACTGTTCCGCCAGCGTGGTTTTACCAGCATCCACGTGAGCGAATATGCCTATTGTTTTTTTCATCCGCTTCTTCCCTCATCTATCAACCGATTTCGGATATGATATTCCTTACGCTTATCCATAATTTTATCACATCAGGCCATGTTTACGCACATATGTTCTAGTAAACTTGATTATGTCCATTCGCGATATAAATCGAAATAGCTGCCCTTCCACACCCCTAAGAGTGCAGCTGGACAGCTATATACATTACGAAAATTCATAAAATGTATGATCTGAAATGCTTCCCTAAACAATCCTGACGATCTTATTTTACCAGTTCAAATGAGGACAATGTGCGCTCCAGTGCCGCCTTCTGTGCTTCTGTAGCATTCGCATCATTCAACGTTGTCGTAATCGTATAAACGATATCTCCGCTCTCAAAGACAATCTCCTCTGTCGTAAAGCCCACGCCACCCTTGACCTGATGCACCTTGAAAGTGGTGGCAGGGACACCGGCGAATGTCTTCTGCTCCACACCAAGCAGTTTCATTTTGCTTCCTGAAGCCGATCCGGCCTCCTGATAGTAGCGTTTCAGGCTGCTGACAATGTATTCTGCGGTAATGTCCCGATCTACCTTAATCTCGAAGCCCCCTCCAGCAAAACCATATTCCACTTGGGATTGCTCGAATTGATCTCTCGCCGGTTCCCAGTACCTTGGAATATCAATATGATAGTGGTAGGCTTCCGAGTTCTTGCTTCTCATCTTGGTCTTATCCATTAAATAGCTTTCATCGCCAATACGGCCGAAGTTCTCGGGTACCACATCATAATCGATCTCGACAGATGCCAGTACCTTCTTCCAGTCGGATGCCGTCTTCTTCTGCCCATCCGGTACCGCATACTCTAGATAATAACGATAGCCGTTCTTCTGGATCATCACTTCATATTCCGTTATCCATTGATCTCCGAAGTTGTACCGCACTTCCTGAATCTGTCCTTTAACGCCCGATATCACCACGGGCTTAATTCCAACATATTCGTATGAATCTTGTACGAAGGATTCCGCCAGCCATTCTTTAAGCCGCTGTCCCCAAGCTTCAAGCGTACCCTCGGCTCCCGGGGGAGCTGATGTCACCAAGACGGACAGATAGCCTTCTTTTTCTTTGCCATATAACATATCTTTGTTGTTGATCTCCCAGCCTGCGGGTATGCCAAACCAGATTCCATACTCTTCGTTCCCTGCTTCGCGCAGTCCGGCCACGATCGAGGATACGTCTTTGATGGTTCTGTCTCCTGCCGAATAGCTCGTGCGGAAGGAGCCCAGCAGCCCTGCGTGTTTGTCCATATCCTTGTAGTGAACCGCTTCTCCATCGGCAAAATACAGCTCATACACACGTTCATTGGCATAATACTGCCGGCTTTCCCATAAGACGCCATCCACATCACGCGAGATCACTCTGGCATACGGCACAGTGCCTCGCAAGACGGTCTCCTGATGGAGCACTACGTCTCCAGAGTCACTCACTTCAGTCAGAAGACGTTCGAGCAGATCATCCGGGATTAGCTTGGCCTTCTGGGAGGAGGCGTGCACCTCCAGGTAATAGCGTCCTGTAGCATCATTAAATGCAGATCCGCTCTCATCGTCCGTTCCTCTCCCAACGATCATCCAGGAAGGATAATTCATGCTCCACCCATAATAGCTGTTCCCGATCCGTGTCTTCCCGTTCGTATTGTCGATTTTGTCCTGATCATGCTTCTCTTCCTTATCAATGACGATGAGGCTGATCGACAGCTTGCCCTGGGCAGAGCTTACCTTCGCTCCAATACCCGCAGCCACCGGGCGCAGCGGTACCATCAGCGTTCCTGAAATCATCGTTGGTTCAACCGGAAGCTGTACTTTTTTGCCATCAATCCATGCTGTCTTGCTGTCGATAACGAGCACGATCGTATGAGCTCCTTGCAGCAGCCGAACCCGATTCTCACCCTCCAGCTTGATTTCACTGCCAAACGCTTTCTTGAACACACCCAGCGGAGCCATAAGTACGCCCTGCTTCAGCTGCGGCTTAGCAATTGTATACGAGGTACCATTGACCGACGCTGTACTGCTGCCGTTTTGGACCGTAAGCACACGTTTTTCCGGCACCATGTCATCTCCCCATACAGGAAACGATAATGTCGTAAATAACATCAAAGCCGATATCGCTCCGGCCGTCATCCGGCGCAAACGCCGGCTTGGTTTTGTTCCTTTTCTCTTATTCATCGATCTCAGCCTCCCCAACGCTTGACGAAGCAGCTCCGTAACCGTCCTGGCTGAGCGTCAATTTCACATTCACGATATCTCCATCCCGCTGCATCAGCAGCTGAACCTGCTGGCCTGGCTTGAATGGCTTTAATCGTTCATTGATATCTACGACGGAATAGATGCGTTTGCCATTAATCGCGTATAATACATCATCTTCTTGTATGCCAGCTTTTTGGGCTTGTGCAGACAGCACCTTCGTCACAGTCAACGGATCGTCAGAAGGAAGCCCCACGATCGCAGACCAGCTTTCTTCCAACTCCAATCCGAGGGCTGCTCTTCTAACCTCGCCGTATTTCATGAGATGGTCTACAACGTAATGTACGGTTTCTGCGGGAATCGAGAAGCCCATATTCTCAATGCCGACTGCAGCAAATTTCTTGCTATTAATTCCAATGACCTCGCCCTTCAGATTCACGAGCGGGCCTCCGCTGTTTCCCGGGTTAATGGCCGTATCGGTCTGAATGAGGCGGTATGAGCCGTCTACACTCCGGTTTAGGCCACTTACGACACCGACAGATGCCGAATTGCGCAATGAGAAGGAGATTGGCGTGCCGATAGCAACCACTGTCTCACCCACTAGCGCATGCTGTGCCGTTGCGGCAAATTGGGCCGGCTTCAGAGATTTGGCATTAATTTTTACCAAAGCGATATCGCTCTTAGGATCACTGAAGACCTTCTTGGCTTTGTAGGATTTACCGTCCGAGGTCACGACCGTGATTCCGGTAAGACCATCTACCACATGCGCATTGGTCACGATCCAGCCATCCGACTTCCAGATCACCCCGGTACCATGTGCCAGGTTGTATCGGTCATCCACTTCGCCGCTTCCTTCTGCTGACTTTCCGATGATGCCCACAACGGACGGAGACATCCGGTTGATTACCTGCGGCACCATATTTTGTTCGTATGTACTCTGACTCTTCGCGCTTGCTGCATGAACAACATCTGTATGCATCATCCCACTGCTGCTCCCGGCCAGTATGATGGCTCCCAGCAGTACGGGCGCTGTTCGTTTACCCCATTGGTTCTTCTTCAATTCTTAAGTTCCTCCCCCGGTTCCATCCTCTATCCAGCTTGTACTCCTCAATTTATCATGTTTTTCCATTTGCAACCATTGCTTCAAGACCTATTTCTTAGATATGATCCTGCGACTGTGCACTCTTCCCTAATAACAAAAAGACGCCTTCATACTGCCATAGCAGACGGGCGTCTTGTTTGTATGTATTCCATTCGTCTTATAAACCGCTTGAATACGGTGCCAAAGCCAACCTAATTATTAATCCATCCTGTAATCATCGCATAGTCAGAGTACAAGAAGACTAACAAGCTGACGATACCGAAAGCGATTGCGAATTTATTTTTTTGGCGGGCCATCAACAAACGAACCACACCTACAAAGATCAGAATCGTAAACAAAATCATAAAAATATCAAATGTCTTAAATGTCGCCGTCGCATCCGATGCAGCTGCAAGGATCATGAATCGTACCTCCTCGTGGGTTTCTTCTCGGTCAAATTTACATATCTTCTTCTATGTTATCCATGTGCCCGTCCAGATGCAAGCCCTCCGTCACGAAAAACGAAAAAAAGTCATAAATATTTCTCATTTTTAACCAAATTGTCAGACATTAGCATGATTTTCATCACGGCGACAGTCAAAACCATGCTTGCTTATAATAAGGAGTCAATCAAGGCAAAACCTCGCTTCTTCTTCAGACAAAAGATCGCAAGATCATAAAGCTGGTTATACTAGCCTTCTAGTTCCCCTGCTTCTCCGTAGTCGGTTTCTGTCCAGGCGGCGCTGTCTCCTCCTCTAAATCCTCACTAGGCCAAGCCACGGACGGGTCCGTAATCGTTATTCGATCCTCGGGATACTTCTTAACATCCAGAGCAACCTCATTGGACGGTTCACTATGTACGTTCCACTCATTCACCGTAATCACATGGATCGCATACCTGCCGGAAAGCCCGGACAGCATGTTGTGATTCGGAATGAGATAGGAACGGTCCTTTATCGGCTCTTCATTCAGACTTGACAGCATCCCGTCTGGTCCGACGTAGTATAAATGATATTCCATGCCTTCTTGTGGATCTGACCACGTTAAGCGAATGGATTCATCTTCCTCATTTAGAATAGCCTTTAGACCTGTTACTTTATTCGGACTGCTCGAAACTTCGTTGGAATAGCCGCTCTTGCCCAAACTATTGACAGCCTCAACTACATAGAACGTAGGCTCATGATAACGCATTTCCCGGACAGTATAAGCCCCCGTACTCACTTTCGACGCCATAGGCAGCAGCTTATACTTCCCTCCGGGCTGCTCACTGGAGTAGACATTATAAGTTTCTCCTGGTTTCGGAGTCCAGCCCAACTGAATATGCCCCTTCAAATAATAAAGCTTCAGATCTTTTGGAGTTGTGGGTACACTGGTCAGTGAATCCGCCAATGCCTCTTGCGACTCTGTCCCCGAACGAGAGGGATTCGGTCCTGCTGTAGGAGGCGTTGATAAGGTAGATTCCTGAACTACAACCGTCCCATGAACTACCGGGGAAGGACCGTTAATCTGTGGTTTCGTCTCTTCCTTGGATTCCTTGGAGATAGAAATCTCCTTCTCCGATGGCACACCTGCATCCGCTTGAACACCAGGAGACGAGTATATGTACAGAGCACTTGCCGCCAGAGCAACCAGAATTGAACTTGTGATCCTCTTCATGCCATCCCTCCGTTACTAGCTTCACCAAGATCATACCATATCCTGGAATACGAAGATATTGGAGAAAAATATGAAAATGGAGCAACCATAAAGGCTCCATAATTAAACATCAATTCGACCATTATAAAAAAGCCCCGGTGTTTCCACCGGGGCTTTGTCACTGCGCTTTTATCGCACAAACTAAATACGAACGGAAGATAAGCGTTTAAAACCTATTGTGTTAGCTGGTAAAGATTGACCGCGAGTCAGTGCATCTGATTAACGATATGGACACTCTCTCAAGCAATCCATAATATCCTGGCAGCTGTTAACGAGCTGCCTCCATCTTATGCAGCTCTTCGGTCCGCTTCGTATCACGTTCCAGAATCGGCTTCAAATACCGGCCTGTATAGGATTCCGGTACCTTTACCAATTCCTCGGGTGTTCCGGTAGCAATAATCGTACCACCGCCGCTTCCGCCCTCGGGACCCAAGTCAATGAGATAATCGGCTGTCTTGATGACATCCAGATTATGCTCGATTACGAGAACCGATTCGCCGGATTCCACCAGACGATGGAGCACGATTAACAGACGGTCGATATCGTCCACATGCAGGCCAGTGGTCGGTTCATCCAGAATATACATCGTTTTGCCCGTACTGCGGCGGTACAGCTCCGAAGCCAGCTTTACACGCTGCGCTTCACCACCGGACAGCGTGGTGGCAGGCTGGCCTAATGTGATATAACCCAGGCCCACGTCCATCAGCGTCTGCATCTTGCGGTGAATCTTCGGAATGTTCTGGAAGAAGTCCGTTGCATTCTCAACTGTCATCTCCAGGACATCGGCAATACTCTTGCCTTTATATTTGACTTCCAGGGTTTCGCGGTTATATCGTTTGCCCTTACATACTTCGCAAGGCACATAGATATCCGGCAGGAAGTGCATCTCAATCTTGATAATACCATCGCCGCGGCAAGCCTCACATCGGCCGCCCTTCACGTTGAAGCTGAACCGGCCTTTCTTGTAGCCCCGAATCTTCGCTTCATTCGTCTGGGAGTATATATCCCGGATATCATCGAAAACGCCTGTGTAGGTTGCCGGGTTGGAACGAGGCGTACGACCGATCGGAGACTGGTCGATATCAATGACCTTCTCGATATGCTCCAAGCCTTTCATCTCACGATATTGCCCCGGTCTCACCTTTGCTTTATTCAAATCACGGGCAAGTGTCTTATAGAGGATCTCGTTAACCAGCGTCGATTTACCGGATCCCGATACTCCCGTCACCGCTGTAAATACGCCGATCGGAATTTTCACGTTAATATTCTTGAGATTATTCTCCTTCGCGCCCTTGATCTCCAGCCAGCGTCCATCCGTCTTGCGCCGCTTACTGGTAACCGGAATGAACTTGCGGCCGCTCAGATACTGACCTGTCAACGAGTTGGCATCCTCCATAATCTCCTTTGGTGTCCCCTCGGCAATGACCTGGCCACCGTGGATGCCTGCACCGGGACCGATATCAATGATATAATCCGCAGCCATCATCGTATCTTCGTCATGCTCAACGACAATCAGCGTATTGCCCAGATTACGCATATGCTCAAGTGTAGAGATCAAGCGGTCATTATCTCGCTGATGCAGCCCGATGCTAGGCTCGTCCAGAATATACAGCACACCCATCAGGCTGGAGCCGATTTGCGTAGCTAACCGAATCCGCTGCGCTTCACCGCCTGACAACGTACCGGCCGAACGGCTTAGAGTCAGGTAATCCAGTCCGACATTGACGAGGAAGCCCAAACGGCTGTGAATTTCCTTCAGAATGAGATTCGCAATCTGCTGTTCTTTCGCACTAAGCTCCAAGTGATCGAAGAAATTCAGAGATTCCCCAATCGACAAGCTGCTGACATAAGCCATATTGCGCTCATTAATGGTAACCGCTAGGCTTTCCTTACGGAGTCGATGCCCTTTACATACATCGCATGGCTTGCTGCTCATATACCCTTCGATGTATTCGCGAATGCCCTCGGAATGAGTATCACGATAACGGCGTTCCAGATTTGGAATGATGCCCTCGAAGGTTACATGCGCTTCTTTACGCTGGCCGAAATCATTCTCATAGCGGAAGTGGACCTTTTCCTTGCCCGTACCATATAACAGCTTGTTCATCTGTTCCTGACTGAGCGTGCTGACAGGCTTATCCTGCGGAATGCCGAAATGCACGCAGACCGAACTCAAGAACTGCGGATAATAAGTCGATGTCCCTCCGCTCCAAGCGGCAAAGGCGCCTTCGTTGATGCTCTTGCTCGTATCCGGAACAAGCAGCTCGGGATCCACGATCATCTCGACGCCCAAGCCATCACATTCCGGACAAGCGCCGTAAGGGGTATTGAAGGAGAACATCCTTGGCGTCAGTTCTTCCATGCTGAAACCGCAGATCGGACACGCAAAATTAGAGCTGAACCGCAGCTCCTCTTGCCCCATAACATCGACCAGAA
Source organism: Paenibacillus solani (assembly GCF_001277345.1). Taxonomy (GTDB): domain Bacteria; phylum Bacillota; class Bacilli; order Paenibacillales; family Paenibacillaceae; genus Paenibacillus_AQ; species Paenibacillus_AQ solani. The sequence goes on along the minus strand of NZ_LIUT01000008.1, from coordinate 725,188 downwards.
GCTGACCGCCTGACAGATTCAAAGCCGTCTCGATCGAATCGGCCAAACGGGCCTCGATGTCTTCCTTAACGACGATCCGGTCCACGACCACCTCGATAGTATGCTTTTTATTCTTCTCCAGCTCAATGCTTTCCGACAGGTCGCGCAGTTCTCCATCAACGCGCACCCGAACGAAGCCCTGCTTCGCAATATCGGCGAACAGGTTCTTATGCTCGCCCTTGCGTCCGGAAATGACCGGCGCGAGAATTTGCAGTCTCGTCTTTTCGGGGTACTTCATGATGCGATCTACCATTTGTTCGACCGTCTGGGAAGTAATCTCCACGCCATGCTCCGGACAATGCGGATGACCGATGCGGGCAAACAGAAGACGCAAATAATCATAAATTTCCGTTACGGTACCCACCGTCGACCGCGGGTTGCGGCTTGTCGTTTTCTGGTCAATCGATATGGCCGGCGACAGGCCGTCAATCGAATCGACATCCGGCTTCTCCATCTGTCCGAGAAACTGGCGCGCGTACGCGGATAATGATTCCACGTAACGGCGCTGCCCCTCGGCATAAATCGTATCAAATGCGAGAGAGGATTTGCCCGAGCCGCTCAGCCCTGTCAGAACGACAAACTTATCACGCGGTATCGTGACGTCGATATTCTTCAAATTATGTGCGCGTGCGCCTTTAATAATAATATTTTCACTTGCCAAACGATATCATCTCCTACTTCATATGGCATGCATGGTGTAACATCTATTTCAACAAAGAGAACGACCGTGCAGGTCGCCCCCCCTGTTACTCATCTCTTCCTCTATTCTGCTTGCAGCTCCAGCAGCGCATCACGAAGCTCGGCCGCACGCTCAAATTGCAAGTTCTTCGCCGCTTCCTTCATCTCGGACTGCAGACGCTGAATCAGATTCTGACGCTCTTTCTTCGACATCTTCTGTCCCTCGCCCACGAGATAATCCGCCTTGCCCTCCGCTACCTTCGTGGCTTCGATAACATCGCGGATCTTCTTGCGAATCGTTTGCGGCGTAACGCCGTGCTCCTCATTGTATGAAATCTGGATGCTGCGGCGGCGCTCGGTCTCTTTAATCGCTCGATCCATAGAATCGGTGATCTTGTCACCGTACATAATGACCTTGCCCTCCGAGTTCCGGGCCGCCCGCCCAATCGTCTGGATGAGGGAGCGGTCGGACCGGAGGAAGCCTTCCTTATCCGCATCCAGAATCGCAACCAAGGAAACCTCCGGCAGATCAAGACCTTCCCGTAGAAGGTTAATACCCACCAGCACGTGGAATGTACCTAGCCGCAGATCACGCAGGATCTGCATCCGCTCCAATGTTTTGATATCCGAGTGCATATAACGAACCTTAATGCCGATCTCCTTCAGATAATCGGTCAGGTCCTCTGCCATCTTCTTCGTGAGGGTCGTCACAAGCACACGCTCATCACGATCCACCCGTTCATGGATCTCGCCGATCAAATCGTCGATCTGCCCCTCGGAAGGCCGCACATCAATGATCGGATCAAGCAGGCCGGTTGGCCGGATAATCTGTTCGACCATCGTATCGCAGTGCTCCATCTCATACGGACCCGGCGTCGCGGATACATAGATGATCTGGTTGACCTTCTCCTCAAATTCCTCGAATTTCAGCGGCCGGTTGTCCAGCGCGGACGGCAGCCTGAAGCCATGATCAACCAGTACGGTTTTGCGTGCCCGGTCACCGTTATACATAGCGCGGATCTGCGGCAGCGTGACGTGCGATTCATCGATGACAAACAACATATCATCGGGGAAGTAGTCGAGAAGCGTATACGGCGTTGCTCCAGGCTCCCTGAAGGTTAGAGGACCAGAATAGTTCTCAATGCCGGAACAGAATCCGACCTCCTTCATCATCTCAATATCATAACGGGTACGCTGCTCCAACCGCTGTGCTTCCAGCAGCTTGCCTTCCGAGCGCAGAACCTCAAGACGCTCTTCCAATTCACGCTCAATATTCACGAGTGCTACCCGCATTGTTTCCTCACGGGTGACGAAGTGAGACGCCGGGAAGATCGCGACATGATCACGTTCCCCAACCAGCTCGCCGGTTAAGACATCGATCTCCGTGATCCGTTCGATCTCATCGCCGAACAGCTCAACACGAACAGCATGCTCCCCCTTCGAAGCCGGGAAAATCTCAATAACATCGCCGCGCACGCGGAATGTGCCGCGAACGAAGTTGATATCGTTCCGCTGATATTGAATATCAACGAGCCGCGACAAAATCTGGTTGCGCGGCTTCTCCATGCCCACCCGAAGGGAGAGCAGCAATTCTCCATATTCATGCGGTGAACCCAAACCATATATGCATGATACGCTCGCCACAATAATGACATCGCGCCGTTCGAACAGCGAGCTCGTAGCAGAGTGGCGGAGCTTATCAATCTCTTCATTAATGCTGGAATCCTTCTCTATATAGGTATCAGAGGAAGGGATATAGGCTTCCGGCTGATAATAATCGTAGTAACTCACGAAGTAATCCACCGAGTTGTTCGGGAAGAACTCCTTAAATTCACTGGCCAGCTGTGCTGCCAGCGTCTTGTTATGTGCAATGACGAGTGTCGGACGGTTTACCTTGGCGATTGTCTGCGCGATTGTAAACGTCTTACCCGTTCCTGTGGCACCCAATAGCGTCTGTTGTTTTTTCCCTTGGCGCAAGCCTTCGACCAATGCATCAATAGCCGTGGGCTGATCGCCCTGCGGCTGGAATTCGGACTCGATCTCAAAGGATTTGGTGCTAACTACTAAATCGCTCATTGCCCTTCATCACCCTCATACTCTAAAATGGAAATCATACTAAAAGATATGTCGAAACTTCCCGATGATATACTAGGGGAAATTAGTGGTGTCTTTGCAATGGATAAGAATATTTGTTCCCGTCTCATTATACCCTTTACGTTTTTTTGATGCAAACAGTTTAGTGAGCATTTCAACAGGCAATTTTTCCTTAAGGAGATGATAGAGCGTTATGGATATTACGATTATTCTAGGCATACTCGCGGGCCTGGCCGCTTTGATTGGAGGTTTCTTATGGGAAGGCGGGCATCTGAGCGGTCTGCTGCAGGGTGCTGCTGCGCTTATAGTGTTCGGAGGCACTCTCGCTGCTGTCATCGTCAGTTTCCCGGGCTCTAGGCTCCGCACCATCCCGGCTGCACTGAAACTGGCCTTCGGCCGCAACCATCGTTCTTCAGACGAGCTGATTGACGCTATCATCGATATGTCAATGACGGCGAGAAGAGACGGCGTGCTGGCGCTTGAGCGTCTCTCGTCCGATCACAGCGATCCCTTCCTGCGAGAGGGCATGCAGATGGTCGTTGACGGCAATGAACCTGACATCGTACGCCAGGTGCTGGAGCTCGACATCCAAGCTGCCGAACAGAAGCATGAAGGGTATGCCAAAATATTCGAATCTGCCGGCGGGTATGCGCCTACCATGGGAATCATCGGTACGGTCATGGGCTTGATTCATGTGCTGGGGAGTCTGCAGGACCCTACCAACCTTGGACCTTCGATCGCCGTCGCATTTACTGCTACTTTATATGGTGTCGCAAGTGCCAATATTATCTTTTTGCCCATTGCATCCAAGATTAAAGCACGCTCCGAGGAAGAAATTGCAATTATGGAGCTGCAGCTTGAAGGCATTATCGCTGTTCAGAACGGAGAACACCCGCTGTTGATTCGCAAAAAGCTGGCCACTTTCGCTAACGCTGGCACCACGGATATTCCTTCCTCAAGGAGGATAACGCATGAGACAGCCGAATAGACGGCGGCGAACCCGTAAGCAGGCTGAAGGCGACCAGCGTGACCGCTGGATGATTACCTATGCCGACCTGATTACGCTGCTTCTGATCTTTTTTGTTGTAATGTATGCCATGAGCCGGCTGGATACGGAAAAATATAAACTCGTCACCCAATCCCTGCAGGCCACCTTCACGAGCGGCGACAGCATTCTGGAGATGGGATCCGGCATAACCGGCACTGCCGATACGGAGACCCATAAGAATCCGCCTTCACCGCCGGCTGTCGTAGAGGAGGAGGAAGACAAGGAAGAAGGCCCGCAGCCGCTAACCGAGCGGGAGCTGGCCTTCCGGGCACAAGAAGAAGAGCTGGCGAACTTTATGGGGCTCATTCAGCAATATGTGAAAGATAATCAGCTGGAGGACGATATCTTTATCGCGGACGAGCCGCAGGGAATTGCCATTACGTTAAGCGACCGCTTCCTGTTTGACATCGGTAAGGCCGAGCTTAAATCCGAGGCTGCTCCGGTGCTGGGCAAGCTGGCAAGCCTGTTCGGCAATTTAAACACCACGGTGAGTATCGAAGGGCATACGGACAACATACCGATCCGTAACTCCAGCTTTAAGGACAACTGGGAGCTCTCGGGGGCTCGCGCCATGTCGGTCTTGAGATTCTTTCTCGAGGAGAGCAAGCTGAACCCGGCAGGCTTCCAGTATGCAGGTTATGCCGACACGAGACCCGCTGCGGATAATGCAACTCCCGAAGGCAGGCAGAAGAACCGGCGGGTTGAAATTACCGTGCTGCGGCAGTTAAGAGAATAAAACAGCCTATTACAATAGGCCAGATACGAGACAATCTGCTGTCCCTCGTATACTGGCCTTTTTTTCTGAAAAAAATATACTGATGAGGGTTATTCCCTACGATTCCTCTTCCAACTCCAAGAGATCCAACCTCAACCTATGCACGGTGCCCTGCCGCGCTCTCGCTTGGCCGCAGGACAGCGGAACCTACCGCCAGCAAAATGACAGCCATCAAGCCGAGTATGGCCAGCGGAAGTCCAATATCGGATAATGTACCACCTGTAGCTGCGATCTCCACAGCCTCGATGGCCCATTTTTGCGGAATAAAATTAGCGATTTTCTGCATGAATCCCGGCATGATCGCAAGCGGCCAGAAGCACCCGCCGAGCATGCAGGTTGGCATAACGATCATGGAATTGATCATGGCCGCATTTTGACCGTTTCGGACCAAGCCTGCGATGGTACTGGCCAGACCTAACGATACCAGCATAAAGGTCATCAGGATCAGGAAATGCTGCAGTAACGGAATTCCATATTCATAATGGAGCACATATCGGCTGAGAAGGAGCATGATCATCACCTGCAGCGAGCCGACCACCAAGCTTCCCAGAAAATTGCCCAATGCGATCTGATACGCACGAACGGGTGCCGTGTACATACGGGACAACGTTCTCTGCCTGCGATCATCAATGATCATCGACACGACGCTGGTGATGAGAGTCATCATGAACATCAGGGTAAATCCCGTAACGTTCGACATCCCCGGCTTGGCATACAGATTCAGATCGGTGACTTGGGTATCCACCCGATTTTCTCCTGATTCACGAAGCACTTTTTCCAACAACAGCATGGCATCCTCGTCTGCCTCTGCGGTTTCTCGAATCAAGGCTGCCGTACCGCCAAGACGCGTAACGGTGGAGTCTGCCGTCATTCGGATCATCACCGAAGCTTCCGAGGTTGAAATTTCGTATATTTTTACCGTAGGTCCCAATCCGTTGATTAATTCGTCACTAAAACCCTCGGGTATATAAACGCCGATCGTGCTCTTATTCTCGATTAGGTCCTCTTTCAGCTTGTTCTCGCTGACGGACTCCTTGAGTACATATTGACCGCTGCGCTCAAGCTCATTCATCAGATGCTGGCCTGCCGGACCCTCGTCTTCATTCACATAAGAAACTAGAATGCTTGCGGCCGTCGTCTGTCCCATGAGAAACACCGTCAAGGTAATGACCACGCAAGGGAGCAGCAGATTGACGATCCAGCCTCTCTTTCTCCCTAGCGTACGCCGTACCATATGCCATGCAATGGTTAAGCTATGCATGATATCCCACCTTCCTGTACGTCACCATGGCCGCAGCCGACAGGAATGCGGCTATAACTGCCAGCATCCCGATGCAAGTCATAATTAAGTGAATGTCGCTATTCAGCATCATGCGCAGCATGCTCTGCATCGCCCAATGATTGACGGTGAAGGCGCCGATCTTATGGAAGAACTCTACCGGAAGCGGCATAAAACCTCCGCTGACAAACGTCATGGCGATAATGATCGCCTGCATCAATCCCCTGGCCCCTGCTGCTGTCGAGGAGACGAGCGTGATGAGTGTGGCAAGAGTCATGGAGGCAAGGGTGATTAATAGGCAAACCGCCATGAGCAGCAAGGGGTACGGGCCCCATTTCACCCCATACATCCACTGGGATCCAAGTACAATGGCTGCCGCCTGGGCAATCGTGATCAGACTGCAACCAATGATTTTTCCCGCGAAGATAGTGCCTGGGGTCACCGGTGCGCTTTGCAGACGAAACAGAGTCCGGCTTTCCCTCTCTCCCAGCAGACTACTGCTTGCCATGAGACCTGAATACAACAGAAACATGATCAGCATGGAGGCTGCAAAATATTGAGCGGCAGTATATGTGGTCCCTTTCTCGCTGAGTTCCCCGATCTCCACCTTCGGTCCTTCGTAGGCAGCAGACGCTGTGGCTGGGACTGCAAGCATCCTCTCTGCTCCCATAACGACAGCTTGAGCCTGCCCATGATTGACGTCCGCGATGAAGGTCTTAAAGATAGTATCTGCCACCAGATTAAGATCGTGGTTTCTTCCCGGCAGCAGCTCGAGCTTCACCTCCGCCCCCTGGCCTATTCGCTCATCAAAATATTCGGGGATCACCACCGCATAATCCAAATCGTCCCTGCGCAGCTTATCTTCCACCTCTTCGCGGCTGGCTGCAGTCTGCTGGATCACTATATCCTGGATACCCGGCATGCTGGTTAATGCTTGAATGCTCTCCGGCAGCTGACCTTTATCTGCAGGGCTCCCTACAAAGCCCACTCGAATAGGCTCCTGCTGATATTCCTGATCATTGCCAAACCAGCCCGAGAGCGCATTTCCCAATATAAAAATAAGGATGAGCGGCAGCAAGAACTGGTTGATCAGCACCGATCGGCTGGTAGCCATCCGCCTCAGCTCAAACCAGGCGATTATCATCATTTTCATCTTCGGTATTCCTCCCCCATGAATGCCACTTTTGTTTCTTTCTACGATTAATCGCGAAGCGTCCTCCCGGTCAAACTAAGAAATAACGTTTCAAGCCCCGGCTCTTCACACTGCAGGGAGCTAAGCGTCGCATGATGTCTACTGCAGATGAACAGAATATCCTGCAGCTCATCCTGAGCCGATGGTACATAGATTTCGATCTCGTTATCATGGTGAATGACGCGCTTCACACGCGGGTGAATGGTCAGCTCCTCCACCAGGTCCGGTGTGATTCCTTCCGCGGTAAGAATGATTCTCTCCTCATGGGCAACGCGTGCGCGAAGCTCCTGCTGAGTCCCGCAAGCAATGACATGTCCTTGATCCATAATCGCCACCCGGTCACTGATCGCGGCAACCTCCTCCATGTAATGACTTGTGTAGATAACGGTGGAACCCATGCGGTTCAATGTCTTTACCGATTCTAAAATATGATTCCTGGACTGCGGGTCAATTCCCACCGTAGGCTCATCCATAATAATCAGCTTCGGACGGTGCGTGATCGAGCATGCAATATTCAGTCTTCGTTTCATCCCCCCGGAGAAGGTGGACGGCCTTTCTTTAGCCCGATCCTGCAGACCGACAAACTCCAGCGCCTCCTCCACCCGTTCCTTCAGCAGATGGCCGCGCAGTCCGTATAGTTTTGCAAAAAAAACAACATTGTCCCAAGCGGACATTTCTTCATAAAGAGCCAGATCCTGCGGCACCAAGCCGATTCTCCGCTTCACTTCGAGCGGCTGCTCCTCAATCAAAATACCGTCTACCTTGATGCTGCCCTGATCCTTCGGCAGAAGGCCGCAGATCATATGGATGGATGTGCTCTTGCCAGCCCCGTTCGGTCCGAGAAGTCCAAAGATTTCCCCTTCGTTCACCTCGAGGTTCATATGATCTACTGACAACTTGCCTCCATATCTTTTCACGACATCCTTCATCTGAAGAAAGACCGCCATATTTACCACTCCATTTCCCTCGTTCTCTTCTGATAAATTCATTCTAGCTGAAATCGTCGGCTCTTTAAGGTAGAGGAAGTCATATTACAGGGTGACGAAAGTCATCTTCTTGGTAAAAAGGGGCCTGTGATATAATGAAGCCAATCGCTTAGAACGGTTCAATTCACTATGGAAAAGGGTCTGATTGCTCGTGACATCTCCTCTCGCCTATCTTCGATACGGCTTGATTCTCCTGCCGGCTGCCGCTGATATCTTCTTGCAGCAGCTGGACGATTATGGAGAATATATGGTGTACATATTGCTATTTCTCGCAGTTACGGTGCTGAGCCGCTTTTTGTCATCGTCTGTTTATCGGAAAGCAGCAGTTCTGGTGGAGGTTTCATTGTCCCTGTGGTTATGCCATCAGTATGGCTTCATGATGGTGTTCCTGTCTCTGTCCGCCCTATGTGTCTATTTGCCTTTGTTCGAACGGCAAGGCAGGCTGTGGCTGGCGGCTGGTCACCTAGCGATGCTTAACATCGCCATTTCCGATTACGATGTAACGCTGCTTGTGACGGCCAATCTGTTATTTTTATTTCTAGCGGCAACGATCAACCATATACATGAGTTGAATCTGAAGCAGTGGAATCATATTCAGTTATACGATGAGCTGAAGAAGCTCCATTTCCAGCAGGACGAGGCTGGCAGACAGCTGCTGCAGTTTGCCCATCAGGTAGAAAGCGCAGCACAAACCGAGGAGCGCAACCGCATCTCCCGCCAGCTGCATGATGATATCGGACACCGGCTGATTCGCGTAAAAATGATGATGGAAGCAGCCCTCCATATTGTCCCCCATGATTCCGTTCGCGGAATGGAGATGCTCCATCAGATCCGTGATCAGCTGGAAGAGAGCATGGAGCAAATGCGAACGGCCGTGAAGCGGATGAATCCAACCAGGCGGATCGCGGACGACTATTCTCTGGATCGGCTGCTGGAGGAAACCAGCAGGGAGACCGGAATCGAGACCAAGCTGACATTACAGGGCATGCCTTATCCGCTCTATCCCAGTCACCAAGTGGTGCTGTACAAAAATGCCCGCGAAGCCATCACGAATGCCATACGCCACGGTCAGGCTAAGCGGGTCGAGATTTCACTTCATTACGGGGATCAGGAAGTTCATATGGAGGTTTCTAATGATGGCACCGTTCAGGAACCCGCGGCTGGCTCCGCTATTACAGACCCAGACCTTCAAGGCATCGGCATAAGCGGCATGCTCGAACGAACCAAGGTGCTGGGGGGAACGTTAACGGTGCAGAAATCCGTACCCTTTACCGTCATCACCAGACTGCCTGTCTACCAGAAGCGCGAGATTATGTAAGCCGTAATATCCTATTTACAGAAAGGACGTCGTCCTCCATGATTTCTGTTGTGATTGTCGATGATGACCCGTTCATTCGGGAAAGTTTGAAATTGTTAGTGGGGATGGACCCGGATATTGAAGTATCCGCGGTCGCGGCTAACGGAGAAGAAGCTCTGTCTTTATTGGGAGATGATCTTCAGGCCGATGTCGTACTTATGGACATCCGGATGCCGGTATGCGACGGCGTAGAAGGTACGCGGCGAATTCGTGAGCGATATCCCGATATACGCGTGCTAATGCTAACCACTTTTGATGACGATGATTACATCGTGGAGGCCCTGCAGAACGGAGCCAGTGGCTATCTGCTGAAAAATATTCCGCCCGATCGCATCATCCAAGGGATCAAAACGATCCATGACGGGAACGTACTAATCCATCCTGATATCGCCCGCAAGCTGACCAGCATGCTTCGTCCTGCATCCCAGCCGGTCCCAAAATCCGCTGAACTGGAACAACTCGGACTGACCCCAGCCGAGAAGAAAGTCGTCACCCTGATTGCGGAAGGCCTGTCCAATAAGGAAATTGCCGGACAACTTTATTTGAGCGAGGGCACCGTCAAAAACTATGTCACTGAAATTCTGGGTAAACTGAATCTTCGGGACCGTACCCAGATCGCTATTTTTTATTTAAAAAAAGTGCAGGGCCAGTAACCAGCTTCGAATCCTTCCGCCAGCATGGAGATAGATATCACTTCATGGGTCAGCAGCTTGAAGATGATAGAAATCAATCGTTCCATTTACATATGTGTCCCCATATGTTTATTCGGTCTAATGCCCGCTCTCACAAATTATATAACGGCATAGCAAAGAAGCGGGCCCTTGTCCATGTAGGACACAGGCCCGCTTCTTGTTTTTAGGATAAAGGCAATTCGGCTTCTTCGGAACCACCGGACGTCTTGCTCCCTGTTGAATTTCGTTGACTGCGAATATGCAGCTTATTCGCTAGCAGTGTGATCAAGCTTACCGGCTTCAGCCCAACGGCAATGCCATCACTTGGGTCAGGCGAAACGATCGCCCCCAATTGATGGTGATCCCCCGCGTATATCGCCCGCTGCAGAAACTTGCTTTCTCCTTGATGGTTCTGAACCTCCAATTTACAGAAGGCCGGATTCTGACGCAGCGCGCTGTGCAGCTGCTCCTTGCTGTGAATCAGTTTACCGTTCACCTTCAGGATGGTCTCTCCTGGCTGAATGCCAAGCTCGCTTGCCGGGCTATCCGGCAGTACAGCGAGGACCCGCAAGCCGCATAAAGGATGAACAAAAATAGGACTCCGCTGCTGTTCTTCATGCCGGCTGTACCATACCAGGCCTTCATGAAGTAATAAAGCCGCCAAGGCTGCAACGATGGTGAGCGGCGCCCACCATTCAGCCAGCAGACTTAACGCCAGCACGATCGCTCCATAGAATATAAGCCGCTTTGCCGTAACCGCTGCTTTCTCTTGCGGCAGCCTGCTCTGCGTCATTTCCCCGAAGCCAATCACGACGGGGAGTGCCATCATGGTAAAGCCTGCACTCCAGGCATCGCCTCCAAAGAATGGCGTCCACGGCAGTACACTGCCGCCGCCCACTGCAGGAACGAGTAGGAACAGCGGCAAAGGCCAGAAGCTCTGCATCTGGTAACCGCCAACGAGCTTGCCGCGCTTGCCCTCCAGAAACAGCGGCGTAGCAAACCTTGAACCCTGAATCCTTACCAGCAAAGCTTCCGCAAAATGCAGAACGGCGGATAGAGCAAGCAAAGCCGGAATATCCAAACCAAGGATCGTCGATGTTACCTGCCCAATCCAGCCTTCCGGCTGCCAGTTCGGAAACCAGCTCAAGCCAAACTGAATAATCCCTAGAAGACCGATTGAATAAGCAAAGCATAAATACCGTATATGAAACAGCATTAGAATTAGCGATGTGACCCAGATACATATGATGGCTCCCAGGCTCAAGGAGATCCCCAGAAAGGCCACCACAATGGAGACAGCGATGCCTGCCAGCAGCCCGCCAACAAACGTACGCCAGGTCTGTTGACCCCAGGAATGCAGCTTCACATGGAATAGCTTGCGCTCGACCAGCACCTGTCTTCGGTAAAACAGCATCACAAACAAAATCGAAATATAATAAAAGGGTTGCGTCAGCAGTTGTATGCCTGCATCCATCCCATACATAAGCAGTTGTTTCAATGTCTCCAACAGCTTGCCACGCTCCTTTCAGCCTACGAAGTTACTCGCTAATATCTTAAAAGAAAAAAGAAGGCTAAATTTCAGCCTTCTTACTTGTTCGACACCTGAGCGGCGATTTCCTTCCGAACCTCGGCGATTCCGCGATTCATTTGGTTATCCTCTTTCGGATCCTGAATCTTCTCAATCAATGCGCCTTCCAATGCTTCAGCGGTTGCGTTGTTGATGATGCCATCCGCCTTCAGCTTGTGCTTGCTCTGGAAGCTCTTGACCGCCTTCTCCGTGTTCCGATCAAAATAGCCATCGGAGCGTCCCGGCTTATAACCAATCGCTTCAAGCATGATCTGAGCATTCTTCACATCCGTGCTGTTCGTGTCATACGCATAGGTCTTCTTCTTATCGATAGGTGCAACAGAGAAGTATTCAGGCTGTAACACCTTGATATCAGGTTCAATCCCCTTCTCATGGATCCAGGTACCGTTTGGCGTCAGCCACTTGGCAATCGTTACCTTGAGCAGACTTCCATCGCCAAATTGCTTGTCAAAGCTGGTTTGTACGGTTCCCTTACCAAAGGAATGCTCGCCCATCAAGGTTGCTCCTGCCGATTGCTGCAATGCTCCGGCCAAAATCTCCGAAGCGCTTGCGCTTCCTTTGTTCATCAGCACCGTAATCGGATAGGATTTGGCTGTTCCGCTCGAAGGATGCTTCTCCCGCTTCTTATTCTTATCCTCGACCTGGACGATCAACTGGCCCTTAGGTACAAATTGCTCTGCAATGTCGATGACAACAGACAGCACGCCGCCTGGATTGTTCCGGACGTCGATCAGCAGTCCCTTCATGCCTTGGCTTTCCAGTTTCTTGAGCTCTTCCTCAAAGCGTTTGCCCGTATTCAGCGAGAATTGGGAAATCTCAATGACGCCGATTCCGCCCTTCTCCATACGTGCCGACACGGTTTCGAGATCAACATCATCACGAACGATAACGTACTCAATCGGCTGTTCAGAGCCTGCGCGCTTGATCTGCAGGACCGCCTTTGAGCCCTTCGGACCGCGGATTCTGTTGACTGCTGCATTGAGCTCGAGTCCTTGCAGGGATTCCCCGTTTACGGAAAGGATGGTATCCTTAGCCCGAATCCCGGCTTTATCCGCAGGCGAGCCCTTGATCGGAGATACGACGACCACGCTGCCATCTACAGAAGACACCTCCGCGCCAATTCCGGTGAAGGAGCCTTCAATGCTCTCTTCAAACTGGGCTGCTGTTTCTTTTCCCATATAGTTGGAATACGGATCTTCCAGCGCCTCCATCATGCCGTTGATCGCGCCGTCGATCAGTTTATTCCGATCGATATCCTTGTAATAATTACTTTCGATGAGGTCAATCGCTGTCCCCAGTTTCTTCGCTTCTGACTGCTCCAAACCGTTCCTGTTGGCTATACTGGCCAGCAGCCCCTCACCGTCTCCGGTCTGAGTCGGAGCAGGCAGCTGAGTCAAAGCCATTGTTAACAGTCCGCCGCAGAGCATGGCAGCAATGACCAGCAGGAGCGCCGTTCGTTTTTTCAGCAAGTACTTCACCGCCTTTGTACGTTTCAAGTGCACACACGGGGAAACCCGTCCACCTAGTATATGATTGGCTTACCGGGAATATTTATACAGCGGTTTGAAGGTTATATGGTTGAAGATAAGAGTTTTCGTTGCTTACAGATAAGGCGTAGGATTCACCGGTTTTCCATTGACACGCACTTCGAAATGCAGATGCGGCCCTGTGCTCTGACCTGTGGAGCCTACTTCAGCAATCTTCTGCCCTCTGGACACCTTATCGCCTTCGCTGACTTTAATGCCGCCGTTGCGGATATGCCCATACAAGGTCCATACGCCGCCCCCATGATCAACAATAACACAGTTTCCGTAACCGCTCCACCACTCGGCCAAGATGACCGTACCGCTCTCGGCTGCACGGATCTCTGTCCCTTCCGGAGCTGCCATATCCTGACCTGTATGCATCTTGCCGACCTGACCTGTTACCGGATGGACCCGAGGGCCATATCCGGAAGACAGTCTGGCTCCAGATACCGGAAGCGCAAACGGACCGCCGTTCCCGATGAATCCACTGCCGCCGCCTTTACTGCCGCCCAGAGTTGTCGCCTTCGCTCGCTTCGCCGCCGCGGCTTTGGCCGCAGCTGCTTTGGCGGCTGCTGCTCTACGTGCAGCTTCCTCAGCAGCAAGCTTGTTCTTTTCCTGCTGCAGCTCCGAACGCTTGCTTGCCAGGGCAACCAGCATTCGATCCTGTTCCTCGGTCAGGATTTCCGCATCCTCGATATCCTGATCATACTGGGCCAGCAGTACCCGCTTCTCCTGTTCCTTCTCATTCAGGAGGCTCTTGCGGTCCTCCATCTGTCCGTACAGATCCTTCGCAGTGGCATACTGCCCTTCAAGCTCTTTCTTCTTATCGATTACCAGCAGCTTGTCGTGTTTATGCTGCACCAGCAAATCCTGGTCCTGATCAACGATACTCTTTAATGAATCCGCACGCTCAATGAAATCACTGAAGCTGGTCGAGGAGAGCAGCACATCCAGATAAGAGACTTGCCCATCCATATAAATGAGGCGAATCCGGGATTCCAGCAGTTTCTCACGGGAGGCGATACGCTCCTCCGCCGCTTCAAGCTCCTTGGTCGTTTTTCTCAGCAGATCCTCTGTCTCATCGATCTTGACGGAGATTTTAGTTAACTCGCTGCTTACGATATTGATTTGCTCCATTACATATTTCAGGTTCTTGGTCGTTTTATTCTTGTAATGCTGGGCTTCCTGTTTATTATCTGCGGCCTTATTCTTCTGAGACCGAGCTTTTTGTACCTGTTCCTGAAGCACCTTCAGTTCTTTATCTACATCGGCTGCCGTTTTCTTCTCAGCTTGTCCGACTTGTGGTTGAATCATAACAGTGGCCAGTAATAAGGCTGCTACTCCTGCGGCGATTTTTTTCAAGTTTCGCTCCCCATCCTTTACCTTGTTTTATACTTTCAGAAATTTACGTATCGACATGGTACTTCCCCAGATGCCAATGACCATGCCCAGCGCAACAATAATGGTGCCGAGCAGCAACCACAGATCTCCTAGTGGAATCAGGCTCTGCGCCAATGTCAAATCCGTCTGCGATGCAGCATAGAGGCGATTGTATCCTACGAACAACAGCGCAACGGTGACAATCGAACCCAGGAGACCGATCATGGCGCCTTCCACAAAGAAAGGCCAGCGGATAAAGTTGTTGGTTGCCCCGACAAGCTTCATAATGCCGATCTCGCGGCGGCGGGCCAAAATCGTGACCCGAATCGTGTTTGAAATGAGGAACATGGACATCAAGCCAAGTCCCGCTACAAAAATAAATCCGATATTCCGCACGGTTTTCGTAATCTTGAACAAAGTTTCTACCGTGCCTTCCCCATACTTGACGCGCAGGATCGGCCCCTCCGTGTACTTCTGGTTAAGCGCCTTAATCTTATCGGCTACAAACCCGACGGTGGTCGGCTCAATTACGGAAACCTCGAAGGCATCCGGCAGCGGATTCTGGTCGGCTTCGCTGAAGCCTTCCACCCACTCGGAGCCCAGGCTTTCCTCAAGCTCCTTCATTCCCTCTTCCTTGGAGACGAACTTCAGGCTGCTGACCTCTGGCATGGCCTCGATCTCGCCTTTGATGGTTTCGCGCATCTTCTTGTCCACATTGAGATTTAAGTACGTATTGATTTGTACATTGCTATCTGCTTTATCGGCTAATGCGTTCACATTCATGACTAACAGCATGAAAACGCCAAGTATAAATAATGACACCACGATGGACGTAATCGATGCGACCGACATCCATCCATTCCGGAAAACGCTCTTCGCCCCTTCCCGCAAGTGCCGCAAGAAGGTTCTAAAATTCATACCCGTAATCTCCTCTCTGCTGGTCACGGACGATCTGTCCATGCTCAATCGCAAGCACGCGTTTACGCATCGTGTTCACAATATCCCTGTTGTGGGTCGCCATCACGATGGTGGTTCCCCTGAAATTAATTTCGTCCAGTAGCTGCATGATGCCCCATGAGGTTTCCGGATCCAGATTGCCTGTAGGCTCGTCCGCTATGATAACAGAAGGATTATTCACAATCGCTCTGGCGATGGCGATCCGCTGCTGCTCCCCCCCGGAGAGCTGGGAAGGCTCTCGGTTCGCCTTATTCCTCAGGCCTACCAGATCCAGAACCTCCATGACCCGCTTCTTGATGATGCGCTGCGGCGCTTCAATCACTTCCATGGCAAAAGCTACATTTTCGTAAGCGGTCAGCTTGGGCAGCAAGCGGTAGTCCTGAAAAATAACCCCGATATTTCGCCGAACATAGGGGATTTTGCGCTGCTTCAGCTTTCCGATATTAAATCCGTTCACGGAAATTTGCCCTTTGGTGGGCACTTCTTCTCTATAGATAAGTTTCATAAATGTCGATTTGCCTGCACCTGACGGTCCGACAACATAGACAAACTCGTTGCGATTGATTGTAACGGAGACCCCTTGAAGTGCATGAGCACCGCTCGGATAGGTCTTCCATACGTCCTGCATTTCGATCACTTCATCACTTCCCAATCCTTAATTAGCCATTATACTTTCGACAGTTTCCATCGAATTCCTTTAAAAATCATGAAAAATCCTCACAACCTCGTCTATTGTAACAAATTTGTTACCTTTTGAGTACCCGAAAGTTTACGCACTCCGTGACATATACATGAAGATGTGCACCAACTGCAGCTAATACGAAGTCTAAGAAGGTGGTTTCTATGAAAAAGATTCATGTTGGTCTCATCCTTGTCATCAGTCTGGCGCTTCTTTCCTCCGTTGGTTATGGTCTAATGACGATGTACGTCAATCAGAAGGAACTTCCAAAAGGGGTCATGGTCTCCGGCTGGGAGATCGGTGGTAAACCTGTGGACGAAGTACTGTCCGAGCTCGATCAGCGGCTGCAGACGATGACGAGCATGAGGGTAATATTGGAGTCGGAAGCTTTAAAGGGACATAAAGAAAGCTTTAGCCTCCGCGAAGCCGGCGTAATATTTCAAGCAGCCGATTTACGGGAGGCCATTGCCAAGCTGTCCGAAGGATCACTATGGGAGCAGGTGCTTTACCGGCGTAATTTTCAGCTGGAATGGCATATATCCACGGACTGGGACCGGGATGTGCTTAAAGAGAGGCTGGACGAAGACTGGCAAAAGGAACGGTTCGGTGAACCCGTGAACGCGGTGCGGAGCATTTCCGAAGATGATGTGGTCCGGTATACTCCGGAGAAAACGGCATACCGCATCGATTGGCCGGCATTCTACGACGGATTTAACGCTGCGCTTCCGGATGAGCGCCTATTCGTTAATCCAAATCCGGAAGAATACATTTCCATTCAGCTCCCACTGATCCGCCAAAAACCTCCCGTTACCGTGAAGTCGCTGCAGGACGAAGGTATTGAGCGCAAAATTATCGAATTCTCCACCAGCCTCGGGTCCAGCGGGCCTGGACGTGTCCATAACGTAACCGCGGCTGCCAAAGCTGTAGATGGCATGATTCTTAAGCCGGGCGATGAATTCAACTATGCCCATGTGATCGACATGGCGAAGAAGGAGTATGGTTTTGAAGAGGCTCCCGTGATCGTTAACGGTCAGCTCGTTCCGGGTATCGGTGGGGGTATCTGCCAGGTATCCAGTACGGTCTATTATGCCGCCCTGCTCACCGGGCTTGAGATCACCGAGCGGCGGAATCATTCGCTTCCCGTCAGCTACATGCCCAAGGGGCAGGATGCCACATTTGCCGAAGGGGCCATCAATTTCCGTTTCCGGAACAATACAGGCAAGCATCTGCTCATCCTATCCGAGGTGTCGCATGGCAATCTGACACTGAAGATGTTCAGTACTTTTCCAGAGCATACGGAATATGAGCTGGTGTCTACCACAGTCGAGACTCTGCCGTCACCCGAGAAGGTGATCCATAATCTTTCGCTGCCGCCAGGGCTCAAGCAGGTGATTCAAAACGGGAAGCCCGGTTATGTGGTTGAGACATATCGAACCAAGAAAGTGAACGGCAAAGTTGTGGAGAACGTCAAAATATCCAAGGATACATATCGTCCTCAGAACAGCATCGTCGCCATGAATCCGAACGAAGAGGTTCAGATACCAGAGGCGAAGGAACCCTCTAAAGAGGAAGTGGTTGAGGATGGTATCCGCACACCTTAAGGCAAAATCGAAATAACAGGAAACAGCCCGCATTCGCGAATAAACCGCGATTACGGGCTGTTCTATTATCGTTGTGATGGAGCCTTGTGTAAATATGGATTAAGCTTAAAACCGCCGGGACGTTCCGATCTCGGCCTCCGGATCCTGCCGCAGCTCATCCCTGTACTCTACTTGCCGTATTTGGCATCCCTTGCCGAGGATGACGCGATTACCGCGGACAATATCAGCCTCCACATATTCAAGATCAAGGACATCGCCTTCGATCATACGTGTTTCCAGGCATGTTCCCCGGAGCGGCAAAGACAACATCTCCCAGAGCCGCTTTCCTTTTTTACGGATCGTGATCCGGTCACCAACGATTTCCTCTGCATGGCATCGGCCCAGTACCCGAATGTCCGCTGTTCCTACATGCAGGCGGCCATCGATCTTAAAGGCTCCTTTACATATCGCGGATTCACTCCGTACGTCTCCATGGCTGCGCAGATTTCCGTTTACCTCCAGCCGCTGCGACTCGGAATCCCCATGGATGCTGCAATGTCCACCGATAAAGATGGAGCGGCTGCGCAATCCTTCCTTTATACTCAAGCTTCCGGCCACGTTTAGGTCCTCCGATTCGACGGCTCCTTTGATGGTTCCCGAGCCGTTCACGCGGATGGTTCTAGCAATGACAGAGCCTTTTACACTCATCGTGCCGTTGGCGGTCAATTCCTGGCAATCCAAGTTTCCGTTCACTTGGCCTGAACCATCTATTCTTACCTTGCCGTATTGGCCCCCGTTTGAGCTCCCTGTCCCCGTAATCTTCAGATCGGACAGCTTATCGTCATGTGGTATCATGGGTATCCTCCTCCAGATTTAAGCAATAATCATCATCTATATTGTCTCTGCTAACTTAACAGCAGATGATTCCTGAACCATTTTCGGCGTTTTCGCCGAGTGTTATATGCTTCCTCTAAGATACCACAGCCGAGCTATTCATAGAACAGCCCGATGACTGAAGTTCATCTCGGTCTGTAGACCGAGGCGTAATGGAGACATATCTTATTTTGCTTGGAGCAAATAAGATCACTTGTGATATGATTCTAACAAGTCCTTCATCAATCTCTCATTTACACAAATGAAAGGGGTTACACACCATGGCTCTTATGCAATGTCACTTTTACTCGGAGGTACTCGGTCTCAGCACAACCATGACCGTTATTCTCCCTCAGCAAACCTCTACGCAGCTCGGTATGACCAATCATGCCGAGGGCGGTTTACACAAAACGCTCTACCTCCTGCACGGCCTCTCTGACGATGACTCTATTTGGCTGCGCCGGACCTCCATCGAACGCTACGTAGCCGAAATGGGCATAGCCGTCGTGATGCCGCAAGTCCACCGCAGCTTCTATACGGATATGGAATACGGGGGCAAATACTGGACTTTCATCAGCAAGGAGCTGCCAGCTATTGCCCGTTCCTTCTTCCCGCTATCCCATGCCAGAGAAGATAACTTCGTAGCTGGCTTATCCATGGGCGGATACGGTGCGTTCAAACTGGCGCTTCGCTGTCCGGAAACCTTCGCCGCCGCGGCCAGCTTGTCGGGAGCACTTGATATAGCAGGTCTTATCCGGACTAATACGGACCTTTTCAATCACCAGATCGTGTTTGGGGAACAAGATATTGCCGGTACGGACAACGACCTCATCTGGCTGCTTCAGCAATTGGAACGCTCCGAAGCTCCGAAGCCGATGCTCTATCAATGCTGTGGAACGGAAGATTTCCTCTATGAAGACAACCAGGTCTTCCGCAAAGCCTGCGAAGCAACCTCACTCGACTTTACATATCAGGAAGGCCCCGGCGGTCACGATTGGGGTTACTGGGATGCCCGCATTCAAGATGTGCTGAAGTGGCTGCCGTTGAAAGCATGAACATTTAGTCCCCTAGGCCATGTCATGCTATGCCTCGATGCTTTGATGGCGGAGAGGCCAAAGTAGATTCGCAAATAAAAAAGGTGGGCCGGCAAACGAAAAGTTTGCTGACCCACCTTTATTTTTTCTAGGCATTCATCAACTGACTCTATTCCACATTCCCTTGACGAAGGCCGAGCCACTCTTCCGTGACCTTAAGTGTCTGAACGCTGCGATCAATCGCCGCCTTCACTTGCTCGGTTGCCGTACCGCCGTAAACATTACGGGCGTTCACCACGGTTTCCGGTTGAAGCACGCCGTAGATGGAGTCGTCGAACAGCTCCGAGAATTGCTTGAACTCATCCAGGGACAGGTCCAGGAGATACTTGTTGTTTTGGATACAGTACAATACGGTCTTGCCGATCACTTCATGCGCCTGGCGGAAAGGAAGCCCTTTGCCGACCAGGAAGTCCGCAATGTCGGTTGCATTCGAGAAGTCGGTATTGACCGCTTCGCGCATGCGGCCTTTGTTGACCTTCATTGTGGCGATCATTGGAGCAAACAGCTGCAGCGCCCCCTCCAGCGTAGCCACTGTATCGAACATGCCCTCTTTGTCTTCCTGCATGTCCTTGTTGTAAGCAAGCGGGAGCGACTTCAGGACGGTGAGCAGTCCCATCAGGTTGCCGTATACCCGTCCGGTTTTGCCGCGGACCAGCTCTGGCACATCCGGATTCTTCTTCTGCGGCATAATGCTGCTGCCTGTGCAGAACGCATCATCCAGCTCGACGAAGTTGAACTCGGTGCTGCTCCAGAGCACCAGCTCCTCGCTCAGGCGGGACAAGTGCATCATGATGATGGAAGCATCCGAGAGGAACTCCAGGATGAAATCGCGGTCGCTGACCGCATCCAAGCTGTTCTCATACACGCCGTCGAATCCAAGCTGCTCGGCCACGAAATGACGGTCGATCGGGAACGTCGTACCTGCAAGTGCGCCCGCCCCCAGAGGCAAAACGTTAATGCGCTTGTAGCTGTCGATCAGGCGGTCGATATCCCGCTGGAACATGGATACGTATGCCATCAAATGATGGGCGAACAGAATCGGCTGCGCACGCTGCAGATGCGTATAACCCGGAATAATGGTATCCAGATTATCCTTTGCTTGTCCGATCAAGGCGGTTTGCAGCTCATGCAGCATACCGGTCAGCGCCACCACACGGTTGCGCAAATACAAGTGCATGTCCGTTGCCACCTGGTCGTTACGGCTGCGGCCTGTGTGGAGTTTGCCGCCGACGGGTCCAATCTCCTCGATCAGATTCTTCTCGATGTTCATATGAATATCCTCATCCGAGACGGAGAATTCAATGCTGCCCTCACGAATGCGCTCCAGAACTTTGTTCAATCCTGCTTTGATCGTCTCCACGTCTTCAGCCGGCACGATCCCGCATTTGCCCAGCATAGACACATGCGCCAGACTTCCCTGGATATCCTCTTCCGCCAGCTGTTTGTCAAAACCGATGGATGCCGTATATTCTTCTACCAATGCGTTGGTCTGCTTCGTAAAGCGCCCGCCCCATAACTTGCTCACAACACTTGCCCCTCTCTGTTTAAGGCAGAGGGCCGCTTTCCCGCTTAAGATGCCCGCATTCCTCGTTGTTGCACGAGAATGATCGAAGCCCTCCTAGCATGAAAACGGCCTTCAGCCTGTTCATTATTGTTATCTTAGTGATTCTGATTTACGCCGGTAGCCACTTTCAAACGCAGGGCATTCAAACGGATAAATCCAGTTGCATCCCCTTGGTCATAGGCTTGCGTTGGATCAGCTTCCATCGTAGCGATATCCGGGTTGTACAGACTCACCGGGCTCTTCACGCCAGCGCCGATAATGTTGCCCTTGTACAACTTCACGCGTACCGTACCGGTTACGTTCTTCTGACTTTCAGTTACCAAAGCCTGCAAAGCCAGACGCTCCGGTGCAAACCAGAAACCGTTATAAACCAATGTGCTGTAACGGGTAATCAGGCTATCACGCAGATTCATTACTTCACGGTCCATTGTGATGGACTCCATTTTGCGATGAGCGGTGAACAGGATCGTTCCACCCGGCGTCTCATAGACACCGCGGCTCTTCATGCCGACAAAACGGTTCTCTACCATATCCACACGGCCAATGCCGTGCTTGCCGCCCAGTTCGTTGAGCTTCTCCATCACTTGCAGTGGGCTCATCGACTCGCCGTTCAGTGCCACGACATTCCCTTTTTCAAACGTAAGCTCGAGGTATTCAGCTTCATCCGGTGCATCTTCAGGAGATACGCTGAGCAAGTACATATCCTTGCTGTCCTCTGCGCTTGCATCGAACCAAGGATCTTCCAGCACGCCGCTCTCATAACTGATATGGAGCAGGTTGCGGTCCATGGAGTAGGATTTGGCTGCCGATGCCGTTACCGGAATGCCATGTGCTTCCGCGTAAGCGATCATCTCCGCACGTCCTGGGAAGGAGTTGCGGAACTCCTCGTTACGCCAAGGAGCGATTACTTCAATATCTGGTGCCAAACCGGCTACGCCGAGCTCGAAACGAACCTGGTCGTTTCCTTTGCCGGTAGCGCCGTGGGCA
Source organism: Paenibacillus solani (assembly GCF_001277345.1). Classification (GTDB taxonomy): domain Bacteria; phylum Bacillota; class Bacilli; order Paenibacillales; family Paenibacillaceae; genus Paenibacillus_AQ; species Paenibacillus_AQ solani. The sequence goes on along the minus strand of NZ_LIUT01000008.1, from coordinate 702,841 downwards.
ATCGCTGTAGCGCCTTCTTCACGAGCGATATCGACCATACGCTTAGCAATCAACGGACGTGCGATACTGGTGCCGAGTAGGTACTGCCCTTCGTACATGGCGCCCGCCTGGAACATCGGATAGATGAAATCATTCGCAAATTCGTCGCGCAGATCGTCGATGTATACTTTGGAGGCGCCGGTTGCCAGCGCTTTTTCCTCAAGTCCGTCCAGCTCTTCCTTCTGGCCGATATCAGCCGTGAATGCAATGATCTCCGCATCATATGTTTCTTTCAGCCACTTCAGGATAACAGACGTATCCAGACCACCGGAATACGCCAGTACGATTTTTTGTTTTGCCATGGTTAAACTCCCTCTCTTTGTTACTAACTACCCTATCCCTCATTATACTAAAGAAAACGTCCATTGACGTATTTTCATAGAGAATGTTCGCTATATTTGATGCTCTGATGGCACTAAGCCATCAAAGCAACCATCAAAGCCTTCTGTGCATGGAGGCGGTTCTCAGCCTGATCAAAAATGACGGAGTTCGCACCGTCGATCACGCCTTCGCTGACCTCTTCACCCCGATGGGCCGGAAGACAATGCAGGAACAAGTAATCCGGCTTCGCCGCTTTCACAAGTTCCTCATTCACTTGATAGTCAGCAAACGCAGCTTCGCGCTGTGCCTGCTCCTCTTCAAAGCCCATGCTTGCCCATACGTCCGTATAGATTACGTCCGCATCCTTCGCAGCTTCGATCGGGTCTTGCGTGATCGTGATTTTGCCGCCGGTTTGCGCTACGATCTCCTCGCTTAGCTTCACGATGCTGGCATCTGCCTCATAGCCCTTCGGACTGGCCACTGCCACATGCATGCCCATCTTGGCTCCACCGATCAGGAGTGAGTGCGCCATATTGTTGCCGTCGCCGATGAAAGCCATCTTGAGGCCTTTCAGCTTGCCCTTGTGCTCCAGCACCGTCTGCAAATCAGCCAGAACCTGACATGGATGCGCCATATCGCTCAAGCCGTTAATTACCGGGATGGAAGCATACTTTGCAAGGTTTACGACATTGTCGTGGCCGAAGGTACGGATCATCAGGCCGTCCAGATAACGGGACATCACCTGCGCCGTGTCACTGATCGGCTCGCCACGTCCTAACTGAATATCATTTTTGCTTAAAAAGAGTGCATGACCACCCAGCTGGAACATACCAGACTCGAACGACACCCGCGTCCGCGTGGACGACTTCTCAAAAATCAAACCAATCGTCTTGCCTTTCAACGGCTGATATACTTCACCGTTCTTCTGCTTGCGCTTAATCTCGATCGCCGAATCGAGCAGGAATTGAATTTCTTCCGGAGAGTATTCATCCAGCTCGATCATATCCCGCCCTTTCAGGCTTAACTCCTTCACTTGTCCGCTTGCACCCATAAATTCAAGTCCTCCTAACGTAGGCTGTTATTGTCACGATGTTACTGCAAGGTTCATCTATGCTTGGCTAACCGCCGTATGTTCATGAATAAGTTCGGTAATAATCGATACTGCCTGGTCGATCTCTTGCTCTGTCACGTACAGATTCGGAAGCAGTCTGATCACATTTGGTCCTGCTGTTACGAACAGCAGCCCTCGGCTCTGTCCTTTCAGTACCAGCTCGCCAACCGGCTCAGCGCATTCGATACCAATCAGGAGGCCTTTACCCCGAATCGCCTTCACAAAAGGATGACTGCCCAAGCTCTCATTCATCTTCTTCATCAAATACTCTCCGGCTTCCGCTGCGCGCTGCGGCACGTTGTCCTCCAGCATCGTTTCAATGGTGGCCTGGATGACAGAGCTCGCAATCGGTGTGCCGCCAAAGGTCGTGGCATGGCTGCCTGCCGTAAAGGCGTCGCGCAAGTATCCTTTGCCCAGCATCGCGCCGACCGGGAATCCGGAACCAAGCCCTTTGGCTACTGTGAAAATGTCGGGCTCGATGCCATAATGCTCATGGGCAAACAGTTTGCCGGTCCGGCCCATGCCTGTCTGCACCTCGTCAACGATCAACAGCAGTCCGTGCTCCTTGCACAGCTTGGTAACGGCTTGAAGGAATTCCGGTTCGACTGGATAAACGCCGCCCTCCGCCTGTACCATCTCGATCATGATGGCGGCGGTATTGTCGTTAATGGCTGCTTCCAATGCCGGAAGATCATGCAGCGGAACGCTCTTGAACCCTGTTGGAAGCGGAAGGAAGCCTTCCTTCACCTTATCCTGACCCGTTGCCGTCAGGGTAGCCAGTGTCCGTCCATGAAAGGATTGGGTGAACGTAATGACCTCGTAACGGCCTGTTCCCTTTACCTTCTGGTGGTAGCGGCGTGCCAGCTTGATAGCTGCTTCATTCGCTTCAGCTCCGCTGTTACAGAAGAAGACCGCATCCGCACAGGTGTTGGCTGTCAACAGCTCGGCTGCTTTTTCCTGGCCCGGAATGTGGAACAGGTTCGAGACATGCCACAATTCATCCAGCTGGGCCTTCAGCTTCTCTTTCACTTTCACCGGGGCATGACCGAGATTCGTTACCGCCAGACCGGCCATAAAATCAAGATACTTGTTGCCTTGAGTGTCCCACAGCCAGCTGCCTTCCCCTTTGACCAGGGCGATTGGATATCTGGCGTATGTCTGGAACAACGAGCTTTCATTCGCGGCTTTGATACCCTCTGCTGCTTCTTTTCCCATAACCTCACACACTCCTTTGCATTTGGACAAAACAGGTTCATGAAAGCTCATGAACTCATGTATGGTTGATCAACACTGCGTATGCGGATTGTTCTTCCGATCGCTGTTGCCCCCAGATTTCTATGAAATGAATATCGCGGATGAAATCCGGGTGCAAAGGCGACCGCGCTGCTTCTCCAGAACAATTCCGCCTTCTCCGTTGAAGTTTTCTATAGTTCCGGTTTATACCAAACCGGATTTATTACGTTCGCACGATCACGATGCGGTTCCGAGGGTTTCGCCGCCTACATCCGCACGATGCGCGTTCCGAGGATTTCTCCTCCAAGCACCCGGCTCAGCACATTCGGCTCGCTTCCGTCCACGATGACGACTTCGCTCACTTTGCCGTGAATGCAGCTGATGGCTGCTCTGACCTTCGGAATCATGCCGCCATAGATCTCTCCCGTGCCGATCATATCCTCAACCTCTTGCACGGTTACGGTTGGAAGCACCCGCTTCTCGCTGCCCGTTCCCTTCAGGATCCCCGGCACATCGGTGACAACGATCATACGATTGACCCCCATGTGGGAGGCAACGGCGCCTGCTGCTGTATCTGCATTGATATTGTAACGCTGGCCGGATTCATCCACGCCAATGGGTGCAACGACAGGCATGTAACCCATATCCAGCACACCACTTAGAATCGATGACTTCACATGTGTAACATCTCCAACCCAGCCAACCTCCGCATGGTTGATCACCGGCTTCGCTTCAATCAGACCGCCATCCGAACCGGATAAGCCGATAGCTGCACCGCCTACGCTTAAGATCCGCCTCACGATCTGTTTGTTAATGGTGCCTGCAAGCACCATCTCCACAACATCCAGCACATCCTCCGTCGTCTTGCGCAGCCCGTTCACAAACTCGGTCTCAATGCCGAGCTTCTCCAAATTACCGGAGATGGCAGGTCCGCCGCCATGAACAATCACGGGACTGACTCCTTTTTGCTGCAAATCCTTCAAATCCTCAAAGAAGCTGTCTGGCAGCGCAGCGAGTGTGCTCCCGCCACATTTCATAACGAACGTATTCATCCCCATTGTTTGGACCGGCAACGTCTCCGTTTGGTCGATTGTGCTCTTCATATCCGTCTCCTCCGCCCCATAGGTTATTTATCTGTGCATGCTTCAGGATGCTTACCTCAGCAAGTTGCATCCTCTATCAGCATTTGCAAAAACATCTAAGTACGGTAAGCCGCATTAATGCGGACATAGTCATAGGTTAAATCACAGCCCCAGGCCGTAGCAGATCCATTACCAATGTGCAATTTCACTTCGATATCAACGGTATCCCCCTGAAGGTACGCCAGCGCCGCATCCTCATCAAAAGGAACGGGCCTTGACTGCTCGAGCACCGGAATCGGACCAATGGCAATATCCACTGTATCAGGGTTGACTGGCCGGCCCGCCCGGCCAACCGCTGCGATAATGCGCCCCCAGTTGGCATCTGCGCCGAACACTGCAGATTTAACCAAGCTTGAGCCGATGACGGTCTTGGCAATCGCCTCCGCATCATCGTTGCTTTCAGCACCGTCCACACGTACCTCGATCAGGCGTGAAGCACCCTCTCCATCACGGGCGATGGCTTTTGCCAGCTGCTGGCATACATAGTGGAAGCCCGCAACGAAAGCCTCCCAATCGGGATGCTCCGGTGACAACGCATCATGCTCCGCCAAACCGCTGGCCATCGCAACCAGCATATCGTTCGTGCTTGTATCTCCGTCTACCGTAATCATATTAAAGGTCAGATTGGTCGTTTGGCGCAGCAGCAACTGCAGCGACTCCCGGTCAATGACCGCATCTGTTGTCATAAATCCGAGCATGGTCGCCATGTTCGGGTGAATCATCCCCGACCCCTTCGCCGCCCCGGCGATCGTTACCTTTTTACCGTTCACCGAAACGGTGACGCAGGCTTCTTTTTTCACGAGGTCTGTAGTCAAAATCGCCTGGCTGAAGCTTTCAGCTCCTTCGCTTCCGCCGTTCAGCTTCGCTGGCAGACCGGTAATCCCCGACGTCACACGGTCCATCTTCAACAGCTCTCCGATAACGCCCGTAGAAGCTACGGCCACATCGTTCTCTTCCAGACCAAATTGTGCCGCTGTGCTCGCACGCATCGTGTAAGCATCTGCTTCACCTTGTTTGCCTGTGCAGGCATTGGCGTTCCCGCTGTTCACAACAACAGCACGCAGCATGCCATCCTGCAAGCTCTCGCGGGTTACCTTGAGTGGTGCCGCCTGAATAAGATTCGTTGTGTATACGGCAGCCGCTACAGCTGGGACGTCACACACAATAACGCCCAGATCGTTACGGTCCGTCTTCTTAAGTCCACAGTGGAGCCCGGCTGCCTTAAAGCCTTGCGGTGTTACAATGCTGCCATCCTCAATAATTGCAAACATATTCTCTCCCATGTCTGTGTCCCCAGCTGCTTACGGATAAATCGGCGTAAACGTAAGCCCGAGGCTCTCCTCCCATCCCATCATCAAGTTCAGGTTCTGGATCGCCTGCCCGGCTGCACCCTTCACCACATTATCAATGACCGATATAATGGTCACTCTGTTCGTACGCGCATCCACTGCAAATCCGATATCACAATAATTAGAGCCGCTGACTTCCTTGGTTGCAGGCCATACGTCCAAATCACGAATTCTCACAAACTGGCGGCCTTTGAAATACTGGCGATACAGCTCAATGAAATCCTCTGTCGTATAAGCTCCGTTCAATGTTGCATACATCGTGGTCATGATTCCCCGCGTCATTGGTACCAATTGGGTTGTAAACGTAACTGTAATCGGTTCGCCTGACACCTGTGTCAATACTTGCTCTATTTCCGGGATATGCTGGTGCTTATTCACCTTGTAGGCTTTGAAATTCTCATTGATCTCGGCATAATGCGTCATCAGGCTCGTTCCCCGTCCTGCACCCGAAACGCCCGATTTGGCATCGATAATAAGGGAGGAAGCATCAATCCAGCCCGCGCTAAGCGCCGGGATCAGTCCAAGCAGCGTCGCTGTTGGATAGCAGCCCGGATTCGAGATGAAATCCACATCACGGACCTCTTCGCCAAATACTTCACATAAGCCGTATACAGCCTTCTCCAATAGCTCCGCTTTCGGAGCCGGATGTTTATACCACTGTTCATACACCGCTCCATCCTTCAAGCGAAAATCCCCCGAAAGATCAACGACCTTCAGGCCTGCATCCAGCAGCTCCGGCACCAGCTTGGTGCTCACACCTGAAGGCGTAGCCGCAAACACGAGATCTGCCACCTCAGCAATTTCCGCAGGATGAACACCATCCAGGTTACGCGTTATAATATTCGTCAAATGCGGAAAACCGTCCGAAATCGGTACGCCTGCAGTCGATGAAGAGATCACCGATGTAATCTCCACCCGCGGGTGTGCTTGCAACAATCGGATCAGCTCCACACCCCCATATCCGGTAGAACCAATAATAGCGACTCTTACTTTGTTGTTTGTCTCCGTCATATCCTCATCCCTCTCCCCTGGATGAACAGCTTGCAGGTCCTTATACACGCCGCCATTCATCCGTTCCCTTTATCTAAAATATCATGCTTATATGGCATAATGGCCCAAAATTACAGCCCACATTATCTTCTATATTCAAAAACATCAAGTAGGTTTCAATGACTCATCCGTCTCATAAATATGTATTATTATACGACCGTATTCATATAAATACAATGGATTATTCAAATTTGGTACTAACTGTCCATGATTATATTTACTGTCGTGCTTGGAATTCTTCTTTTAGAATGGAATACATTTTGATGTCCCAGTGGCGCCCCTTGATCTTGATTCCTTTTCTCAAAGTTCCCTCATAGGACATGCCGATCTTCTCCATGACACGCTGAGACCCTATATTCTCTGAAAAACAGCGGGCTTGGATTCGCTCAAGCTCCATCTCCCCAAAAGCAAGTTTCAGTAAAGCGGCGGCGGCTTCCGTCATAAGCCCTTGTCCCCAGCATTCTCTTGCCAGCACATAACCGATCTCCGCAATCTGCTGCTCCGGTTTCCACCACACAAAATCCACGGTACCCACCATGCGCCCATTTTCTTTCAGCTCGATTGCCCACGGAGCTATATCATGCTTGGCATACTGGAATAGAATGAATTGAATGAAGTTCTTACTGTCATCGATCGAGGAATGGGTTTCCCAAGTCACGTACCTGGCAACCTCATCATCCGAGGCATAAGCAAACATCTGATCTGCATCCTGCATTGAAACTCTGCGGAGACGAAGACGCTCGGTTTCCAGCGTCGGTAGTTTTGCATAAATCTGCGCAATTTCCACAATTACCCTCCTGCTCATTAATAGTTACCATTATATGCTCTTTACGAAAAAAATAAAGGAGTATTGAAAGCCTGCACCCAGCTGGACAGCAAACCCCATGGGGAAAATGTGAATGGAGACTTCATAAGAGGTCGTTTGGTGTGCAGACCAAATTTTGCTTGCGATCATCGAATGGCTCAGCTTTGCTGAAATTTTATACATCCTAATACATGCAGTAAACAAAAAAAGAGACGGTTAATTCACCGTCTCTTTCATTGCTCGGATATGTCCGAGTGCTGTCTATGATTTTATGTTTTAATTTGGCGGAATCCTTCACCCAGTACCTCATGGGCATTGCTAATGATTACGAACGCATTCGGATCTACCGATTGCACCACCGTCTTCAGACGAGGAATTTCATTTTGTCCGACTACCACCATCAGCACGGTCCGATGTTCACCCGTATAGCCTCCCTCGGCGGTCAGCTTGGTTAATCCACGGTCAAGGTCTTCGAGAATGGCCTTCGTAATGGAATCCGTATGCTCCGATATAATATAAGCCACCTTTGTAAAACTAAAGCCCAGCTCCATGGCATCAATGACTTTTCCCGTCACATACAGTCCAATCAGGGCATACAATGCCTGCTCCAGCGACAGCACTAGAGCTGCTGACGAAATGACGAGCGCATCCAGCATGACGACGCAGATTGAAAAGCTAAGTCCGCTGTATTTTTGCAGAAGCTGTGCCACAAGGGCCATCCCACCGGTTGAACCTCTGCCCCGATAGACCAGCCCCATACCGATGCCTATACCGATACCGCCATAAATGGACGCCAGCAGCGGGTTGGAGGTGGGGACTGGCCAACTGCTGGTCAAAAAGACGAACAGGGGTAGAATCACACTGCCGAGCAAGGAACGCAGGCCATAATTTCGTCCAAGCAGCCAGAAGCCCAGCACAAGCAAGGGAATATTAATCGCCCACTGCGTAAACGCCGGTTCAAACCCTAGCCATGCCTGGATAAGAACGGATAATCCCGACACACCGCCGGAGGCGATGTGATTCGGCAGAAAAAACAGATTAAAGGACAGCGCCATAATAAAGGAGCCAATCACGATAAAAATTGCATCCACCGTCTGCCGCAGAGGACCATTGATGGGAATCAGCGGTTCTCTTATTCTTTTGTTTATCGATGGAGTCCTAGCCGTATGCGCCATAGTTCTATCAATCTCTCCTCAATGTCCTACTCGACTTCCTGTCTGATCTGACTGCGCAGATATCCGTCGATAAACGCATCCAGGTCTCCATCCATGACAGCACCGATATTACCGGTTTCCACCTGAGTACGGTGGTCCTTAACCATGCTGTACGGGTGGAAGACATACGAACGGATCTGGCTGCCCCAAGCAATCTCCGACTGCTCGCCACGAATTTCAGCCAATTCCCTCTGCTGCTCTTCGATTTTACGTTCGTAGAGCTTGGACCGAAGCATCGTCATCGCCCGCTCGCGGTTCTTGATCTGGGATCGTTCATTCTGGCAGGTTACCACCACGCCGGTCGGCAAGTGCGTGATCCGTACGGCCGAGTCCGTCGTATTGATATGCTGTCCACCCGCACCGCTCGCACGATATGTGTCAATCTTCAGATCCTCGGTGCGAATATCCAATTCCACCTCATCGTTAATCTCCGGCACAACATCACAGGAGACAAAAGAAGTATGACGGCGGCCAGATGAATCGAATGGGGATATACGCACCAAACGATGAACCCCTTTTTCCGCTTTCAAATATCCGTATGCATTATAGCCTTTAATCAGCAAAGTCACGCTCTTAATTCCCGCTTCATCGCCAGGTAGATAATCCAGCGTTTCCACCTTGAGGCCGCGCTTCTCGGCCCAACGGGTGTACATGCGAAGCAGCATTTGGCCCCAGTCTTGAGACTCGGTACCTCCTGCGCCCGGATGCAGTTCGAGAATTGCATTCATTTTATCGTAAGGCTGGTTCAGCAGCAGCTGGAGCTCAAACTCCTCCACACGCGCCACCATTTCCTTGATCGTCTCACCAATTTCTCCCGCAAGGGAGTCATCGCCTTCTTCATCCGCCAGCTCGATCATTACGACAGCATCATCATAATCCGCCTGCAGCTTCTGATATTGATCCACGGATGATTTTACAGCATTCATCTCGGCAATAAGCGCCTGAGCCTTCTCATTGTCGTCCCAGAAATCCGGGGCCGCCATCTTCTCTTCGAAATTCTCAATCATCTCTTGTTTGAGATCTAAGTCAAAGAGACCCCCTAAGATTGGTTAGTTTCTTGCTGATTTCACGCAAGTCATGCTTTACACTTGGATCGATCATAAGTTCTCATCCTTTCTGTCTATACCTATCATTCAGTATACCCTCTCTTGTATGGAAAACGTTCCATATAAAGTGAAGATTCATTCAGTTTCCTGTACTAAGTTACATATATCACTCAGATAAACTCCCTTAAGTGCAGCAGGGATTTCGGATGTACCCGGATAAGGAACACGCGGTCACCCAATTCATCTGCTGCTCTTAAGGGAGTTGAAAAGTCCGCCCAAATTGCGGGCGGACTGATACATGTGAATACCTTTACTGCTCTATCGTATCAATTAAGCGTTCTGTCCATGGCAATGCTTGTACTTCTTGCCGCTGCCGCAAGGACATGCATCATTCCGGCCAATCTGTTCAGCAACTTGAACCGGACGCTTCTCGGCAGGCTCGCTGCTGCTGTTCGTGGAGACCTTATTCTCATCCACAACCGCTTGACGCTCCTGATTCGTTGCGATTTGAGCCTTCATGATGTACGTCGCAACTTCTTCCTGGATCGTAGCGATCATAGCATTAAACATCTCGAAGCCTTCAAACTGGTATTCGCGGAGCGGATCGGTACCGCCATATGCACGGAGGTGGATACCTTGACGCAGCTGATCCATCGCATCAATATGATCCATCCACTTGCTGTCCACGGAACGCAGAACGATAACCTTTTCGAATTCACGAACCATTTCTTCGCCAATCGCTTGCTCACGCTCTTCGTACTTCTTCATCACGCGGTCAAAGATATATTCCGTAATCTCTTCCGCTTCCTTGCCCCATAGATCATCACGTGTAATCGCGCCCTCGTCAAGCAGCTTGCGATTCGCATAATCCGCCACTTCTTGAATCTCCCAGTTCTCTGGAATGTCGTCGCTGCAATGAGCCTGAACGACACGGTCAATGACCGGCTTAATCATCTCTACGACGATTTGCTTAATGTCCTGGGATTCCAGGATTTCGCGGCGCTGCTTATAGATAATTTCACGCTGCTGGTTCATAACGTCATCATATTGGAGAACGACTTTACGCATATCAAAGTTGTTGCCTTCAACGCGCTTCTGTGCGGATTCAACTGCCCGGGTGATCATTTTGCTCTCGATCGGCTGATCTTCTTCAAAACCCAGACGCTCCATCATATTCAGTACATTGTCTGTACCAAAACGCTTCATCAGCTCATCGCCAAGGGACAGGTAGAACTGTGTGGACCCCGGGTCGCCCTGACGACCTGCACGGCCACGGAGCTGGTTATCAATCCGGCGCGATTCGTGACGTTCCGTACCGATAATATGAAGTCCGCCAATCTGCTGCACGCCTTCGCCAAGCAAAATATCCGTACCGCGTCCCGCCATATTCGTCGCGATCGTTACCGATCCTGGCTCACCCGCACGCGAGATAATCTCTGCTTCTTCCTCATGATATTTCGCATTCAGAACTTTATGCTTGATGCCTTTGCGCTTCAGCATTTCGGATAACCGCTCGGAGTTCTCGATCGAAACCGTACCTACCAGAATAGGCTGGTTCTTCTTATGACGTTCCACAATCTCCGCCACGACGGCCGTGAACTTGCCTTCTTCGCTCTTATAGACAACATCCGGCATGTCGATGCGCTGATTCGGTTTGTTCGTAGGAATTTGCAGCACTTCAAGACCGTAAATCTTCTTGAATTCTTCTTCCTCAGTCTTCGCAGTACCGGTCATACCGGCCAGCTTGCGATACATCCGGAAGTAGTTCTGGAATGTAATCGTAGCCAGCGTCATGCTCTCGTTCTGAACTTCAATGCCTTCCTTCGCTTCAATCGCCTGGTGCAGACCGTCGCTGTAGCGGCGTCCTGCCATCAAGCGGCCTGTGAACTCGTCGACGATGATAACTTCGTCTTCAGTCACAACGTAATCCACGTCGCGGCGCATAATCACGTTCGCTTTAAGCGCTTGTACAATGTGGTGGTTCAACGTCACATGTTTCTGGTCATACAGGTTATCGATACCGAAGGCTCGTTCAGCTTGCGCTACACCCTTTTCTGTCAGAGCTACGGATTTAACCTTAATATCTACCGTGTAATCCTCTTCCGGGGTCAGGCGCTTCACGAAACGGTCCGCTGCAAAATACAGCTCCGTCGATTTTGCAGCTTGTCCGGAGATAATGAGCGGCGTACGCGCTTCATCGACCAGAATGGAGTCAACCTCATCAATGATACAGAAATAGAGCGGGCGCTGAACCATCTGCTCTTTATAGAGGACCATGTTGTCACGCAGATAGTCAAAGCCGAACTCATTGTTCGTGCCGTACGTAATATCGCATGCATAAGCATGCTGTTTCTCTGGGTGCTCCATACCGCTCAGGTTCACACCGACGGTCATGCCCAGGAAGTTATATATTTGCGCCATTTCTTGGCTGTCACGCTGCGCCAAATAATCATTGACGGTAACCACGTGAACACCTTTACCAAGCAGGGCATTTAAGTAAACCGGCAGTGTACCTACAAGGGTCTTACCTTCACCGGTCTTCATCTCTGCAATTTTACCTTCGTGGAGGGCCATTCCTCCGATCAACTGCACGTCATAATGACGCTTGCCAAGTGTCCGTTTGGAAGCCTCGCGAACTGTGGCAAACGCTTCAGGAAGAATCTCCTCCGGCGTCTCGCCTTTTTCGATCCGCGCGCGGAACTCTACGGTTTTGGCTTGCAGCTGCTCATCCGAGAGCTTCTCAAAATCCGGTTCCAGTTTGTTAATTACATCCACCGTCTTCATGAGACGTTTGACATCACGCTCGTTGGTATCGCCGAAAATCTTTTTGACAAGTCCTAGCATGGTTAACCCCTTTCGTGCAAAACAAGTGATAGAATCAACTTCATTAAATGCCAAAGGGTTAAATGATGAAATCGATTCATTGATTCCTTATTATGATCCCATTTCATGCAGGCGCGAGCCCGTCCCATAAAATGAGGGTTTGCATAAATTGTAACAGTTTGTAAGGGATGCCGCAACAATATGTGCTTACAAGAGATGTCTAAAACCTGGAGTTCTATTCATATGAGACGCTGCAAAGCTTCAAAAAGTTGCGTGGAGCATTTACCCAGCCCCAAAACTCTGGGACATTACTCCATTTTTACCGCATCTGAAACAACCTATATATCCAAATAAAGAGCCCCACCCGCTAAACACGGATGAAGGCTCATCTTACATTTCAATTTCATTCACTTTAATTTGAGACGAGCTTGATGCCTTACGCATTCCATTCAGAATGCAGATAGGATAGAAACTTAGTCCCGTTCAATCAATCCGTACTTGCCGTCATCACGCTTGTAGACGACATTTACTTCTTGTGTGTCAATGTTGGAAAATACGAAGAAATTATGGCCTACCATGTTCATCTGCAGAATGGCTTCTTCCACATCCATTGGCTTCATGGTAAAACGTTTCGTACGGACAACTTCGTAGTCATCCTCGTCATACTCCGCTTGCTCTACAGCCGTCTGACCGGTTAATGCTGCTCCGTTGTCAGCAACGAGCGTTTTCAGCCCGCCTTCTTGTCTGATCTTGCGGTTCAACTTGGTTTTGTGCTTGCGAATCTGACGTTCCAACTTGTCCACGACAGCGTCAATGGAAGCATACATATCGTCGCTTCGGTCTTCCGCACGCAGTACCACACCTGTGAGCGGAATGGTCACTTCCACTGTGTGCAATCCTCGAACGACACTCAGTGTAACATGTCCTTCGGAGGTAGGGGGTGCATCAAAATACTTATCTAGCCTGCTGAGTTTCTTGTCAACATAGTCTTTCAAAGCATCGGTCACTTCAATTTGTTGACCTCTAATTGTGAATTGCATTGGGCACTCCTCCTTTGCACCCTCATTATACCATTTTGTTAAGCCTATGTAAAAGATTTAATTGTGAATTTTTGCACAAAAATTATTCACAAAAAAAGACCCCGGAAGTACCGGAGTCTTGGGCTAGCGAATCTCGAATTGTTAACCATCGTACCGTTTATGTAGGTCGGCTATGCCGGGATGATTATAATTTGATTACGTTAGCTGCTTGCGGGCCACGAGCACCTTCAACGATTTCGAATTCTACATCTTGTCCTTCTTCCAACGTCTTAAAGCCCTCGGATTGGATAGCGGAGAAGTGTACGAATACATCGCCACCGTCCTCAGTCTCGATGAAGCCATAACCCTTCTCTGCGTTGAACCATTTCACTTTACCTTGCATGCACTAACATTCCCTTCATTGTCAAATAAAGTGTGACACAACTTGTCCACATTTTCGACTATAGCACCCGCCCAATCCAGTGTCAATCGCTCCTAAGACGCTTTTTCCGTAAAGAAAACGTTGAAAAATGTCGACTTGGCTTAAACACTGAATTAGTTAGCACTGCCGAAATATGCTTTATCGATAATTACCCAGCAGGGAGGGGGGTGAAACAGATTTATTTAATAATTCACCAATAATCAGATGTAGTGATCAGGTTTCTAAATAAACCAGCAAAGAGGGACTTAAAAAAGCTCTTGGAAATACCCCACGGTATCTCCAAGAGCTTAAAACTTCAGATTTTAATGAGCCTCTGGATCATACGGAGGGGTTTCTGGAATGCTTGTATCCGCACCGTATGCATTTACTTCAAACGTAATAATCTTATCGTAGAAAACGTAATCCTTACGATTCACAAATGGACCTTTATTATTGTTATGTTTATTGATACCATACATCATGGTTCCTACCCCATTTGCACGATCTTCATACCAATTAATAAAGGCATTAACTTCAGACATGGATAAGTCGTATTCTCTATCAATGCCATTAATGAGGATAAGACGAAGTAGTGCCCGTTCTCCTTCTTGATCCTCACCAGGAGGATTCACGGGAGGATTTCCAGCTTTAGGAGTAGCAATAGCTTCATTTGAATCACTGCTTGAACCGACCCCAGTAACTGCCGTAACAATATAGTAATATGTAGTACCATTAATAACGTTACTATCCGTGTAGCTGTAAGTGTTACCGGTAACACTACCAATCACCGTGTAAGGGCCGCCTGATACTGTAGCCCGTTTAATATTAAAGTTCGTAACGGCATTGTTAGAATTGCCCCATTGTAAAACAACGTTTTTGTTTCCAGCCGTGGCTGTTAAATTAATTGTTTCCTCTGGAGGCAGTTCCCCGCCTTTTCCAAACACATTCCACTCGTAAATTCTCGAACTGCCTCCCGTACTTTTTAAAACAACTGTCGAAACATCTTGTACCGGAGCAGGAAGTACCTGGACCTCATCATTACTTAATAGATCATATCTTTGCAGCAAGTTATTATTTATATCGTAAAACTCAACCGTTACGGGACTCGTATATTTTGCGATGACTGCTGAAATCTCAACCGGGGAAGTAAAACTATACCAGACAAAGTCACCGTTAGTTATGATCTTATAAGTAGTCATATTGTTATCGGTCAATTCTCGTACCGTACCTGTCGGGCTGGATATCGATTTGCCTAATTGCAGAGTAACCCAATCAAGCAATCCCCCTGTATACTTCGTTGCCTCAACTTTAATATTCTTCTCAGGCGAGTTGCTGCTTTCACCTGCCTGATTTACCGCTGAAACTACATAATAATAAGTTGTTCCGTTCGTTGCGGTGTTATCTGAATGTGAGGTTCCTTTAACATTCGCAATCGTGGCATAAGGTCCACCTGGAGAAGTAGCTCGCTTTACATTGTACGATGCTGCTCCGTTCGCCGTCCATTCCAGTTTGGCTACTTGGTCACCACCTTGAATCCAGGTGATCGTTGTGGGCAACGGTGCAGTTAGTGGGGCTGCGAACACATTCCACTCGTAAATTCCTGCTTCCCGNCTTCCCGTACTTTTTAAAACAACTGTCGAAACATCTTGTACCGGAGCAGGAAGTACCTGAACCCCATCACTACTTAATAGATCATATCTTTGCAGCAAGTTATTATTTATATCGTAAAACTCAACCGTTACGGGATTCGTATATTTTGCGATGACTGCTGAAATCTCAACCGGGGAAGTAAAACTATACCAGACAAAGTCACCGCTGTTTATGATCTTATAAGTAGTCATATTGTTGTCGGTCAATTCTCGTACCGTACCTGTCGGACTGGATATCGATTTGCCTAATTGCAGAGTAACCCAATCAAGCAATCCCCCTGTATACTTCGTTGCCTCAACTTTAATGCTCTTCTCAGGCGAGTTGCTGCTTTCACCTGCCTGATTTACCGCTGAAACTACATAATAATAAGTTGTTCCATTCGTCACGGTGTTATCTGAATATAAGGTTCCTCTAGTATTCGCAATTACGGTATAGGGTCCGCCTAGAGAAGTAGCACGCTTTACATTGTACGATTCCGCTCCATTCGCCGTCCATTCCAGTTTAGCTACCTGATCACCACCTTGAATCCAGGTGATCGTTGTAGGCAGCGGTGCAGTTAGTGGGACTGCAAACACATTCCACTCGTAAACTCTCGAACTGCTTCCCGTACTTTTTAAAACAACTGTCGAAACATCTTGTACCGGAGCAGGAAGTACCTGAACCCCATCACTACTTAATAGATCATATCTTTGCAGCAAGTTATTATTTATATCGTAAAACTCAACCGTTACGGGACTATTATATTTGGCAATGACCGCTGAAATTTCAACAGGGGACGTAAAAGTATACCAAGCAAGATTTCCGTTATTCAGACTCACATAGGTCAATGGATCATTGTCTGTCAGTTGTGTAGCCGTAGTTGATGATTGCCCTACAGAAGCGCCAATTTGTACCGTTTCACCATCCAGTAGTCCCCCGGTGTACTGGCTTGCTGCTTTGGCAACTGATGGATTAAAAAAAGCCAAACTAATAAATACAGATAGAACTAGTAATAAATAACCACTTTTCTTCAATTTTTATCCTCCTGTAGTATTATAATGGTTCTTTCATACCAGTAAGTTAGCACTTTATCCCATTATTGTCTATGTATATATTGCTAGTACAGGATTCAAATGTTTCTTTGTCCTTTTTGGATGACACAACAAATATCCCCTCCAATCGACAATGTTGAGTTCATTTTGACATGATCTCTCTTTTCACTGTCTATCATGAGGGGATAAAACCAGGCGTCGTATATTATATTGATCCTATTTTCTTTGATCCATAATCATACTGTCAAAAGAATAGGAAGACTCATATGCATTACGCTGTACCTTTACTGCATCACGTTGACGCAACCAATTAGATGCCTCTAATTTATAATCAATCATTCTTGATTGTATCTCCTGGTCATTCTGCAGTATATTCTTAACACCTTTTTTTTGATCTGGGGTAAGAGGATTCTCCGAAATCATTATCGCCATCTTATCCAATACAGGCTGTCGCTTCTCCGTGTATTCAAGTAACTCTTCGTACGAAACTTCTCCAATTCGGCTGATTATTGCGAAACACAGCTTCTCCAGTTCCTGGATTAAATTATCCATTTGCAATATCTGAACCCGCTGCAGCTGACATTTTAGCAGCTTGAGACCATGTTTCCCGTAATTCTACCAGGTAACCCAGTGCCTCTTCCGCAGGGCCTGCCTCTTTTTTGATGTTTGCTTGAATCAAAAGATGGTTGATGTACTCATACATTGCTGCGAGTCCTTTTGAAACCTCAAAGCTATAATCCAACGTGACAATTAACTCACTCATGATGGTTTGAGCTTTGTTCAGAAATGTGTTCGTATTCTGATAGTTACTATCCGTAAGTCCTTCTAAAGCGCCTCTTACAAATTTGATAGCACCGTCATACATCATCAATAGTAATTGAGCTGGAGTAGCCGTTTGGACAGACGACTGTCTATATTTATCATATGGTGATGAAATCATCTAAATCCTCTCCTTCCCTTATTGCCCCATAAAGCCCGCCAAGCTTGCTGACTGTGAATTCATTCGGTTGATTGCCTTCTCCATTGCAGTAAATTGAGTATAATAGTTGTTTTCGATCTGAGTAAGTTTCTTGGCCAATGTAGAGATTCGGCTATTCAAATCTGTCAATTCCTTACCCATCGTACTCTGTTCATTCAAGGATGTCGTTATATCACTGCTATATTTGTAAGTACCCGCTTTATCCGATAGCCTTCCTAAAGTTACAAGCAGGTCATCATACATCTTATCGAAAATACCTTTCTTGCCATCTGAAGAGCCTATGAACAGCTCCATAACCTGCTGGGGGTTATCTTCGATTGCTTGTTGCAGTTTCGTCTCATCGCGCAAATATAACTTACCATTCTCGGTGTACTCACCGGTTGTGATTCCTATCGAAGCTAAATTAATCGTTTTATCACCCAATTTAATGGATGAGGAGGATAACAGTGTTCTCATGCTTGAAAGTGACTCCACCAAAATTTCATCATTTCTAAGCAACCCACTCTTCGCTCTTGCTTCCCAGTTCTTGATGTCATCCTCTTTCATATCTTTCTTCTGGTCTTCGGTCAGCGGCAGGTAGGACCTGTATTTCTGCTCAGACACTTTACTGTTCAGAGTAGCAATAAGATTGTTGTACTCCTCAATGAAAGATTTAATAGTTTCGATAGCCTTTTTGCCGTCTGGTTTGGTTGTGATGGTAGATAACTCCTTTGATGCTGTTTCATCTGTCTTTTTAAGGAGCGTTATCTCAATACCATTAACAGTTAATTGATTGGATGATGGTTTGTACGTTGCACCGTTGATCACAACATTAGCCGGTTGTCCATTTTCAGTCTTTGACAAATCCATCCCAAAGGCATCTGTCAGAAGGTTGCCTTCAAATCTTACAGTATCATTACCGTATTCCTTGGAATTGATTATAAACTTTCTTCCTGCTTCGTCATACGTAGCGAAGAGACCTGCGGAATCATTACTATTTATCTTCGTAAGTACATCTTGGATTGTGTCATCTTTAGAAAATTTAAAAGATTGCTGCACAGGGGACTTCTCGCTGCCTCGGCTCACGGTAAAATCAAATTCTGTTTCCCCTGCGAACAGATTACCTAATTTTGTTCTACTATTGGTTCCCTCGGGGAGTGCTACTGAAGATTTTAGGGTTGTCTGTGTAGCAAGTGATCTAACCTCTACTTCCATAGAAACCGGATTAGCACTTGTGGTTGCTCTTACGCTAATCGCATCCTTATTCCCCGAAACTTCTGCAGAATAAACATTCATTTCCGTAACTTTTCTGAAATTTGATAGTTTATTTTGTCGAAAGTCTACGATCGCACTGTTCATGGCTCGGTAGCTATCACGACGCCACTCCAAGATTTGTTTGTTCTGGTTCAGTTTATTGAGCGGCGCTCGTTTGGCCGTCATCATTTGTTGAACGATATTATCAATGTCCATTCCGGAAGATAATCCAGATATTCTCATAACTTTGCCTCCTATCTGCGTTCGTCAATAATAAGTCCAGCAAATTCCATCATCTTCGCTACAATCTCTAACGTCTTCTCGGGTGGAATTTCCCTAATCAGTTCCCCAGTTTCTTTATTCAATACTTTGATCATGATCGCTTGTGTTTTCTCATGCACATTGACTTCAACCATCGTCTCCGGTCCCTGTAATGCCTTAATTGCTCGATCGATAGAGCGAACAAGCTGCTGCTCACCTAAGGTAACATACTCACCTTGACGCTCCATACGTTGAAGCTCTTTCTCTTGACTCACAAGTGGTCTAGCCTCGATATCATTCTTAGGTGGCTGATTATACATAATGTTCGAAGCCGAAGGATTTCCTGTAATCGAAATTTGCAGATTCACCTTGGCACCTACCTTCGTAAGAATACTATTGTTACTTATATCGGATAAAAGATCGCAATCTATTAGTACTAACAACAAAAAAGGACCTTGGTAGGATATCCAAGGTCCTTGAAATTGTATAAATATTAACGAAGCAATTGAAGAACGCCTTGTGGCTGTTGGTTCGCTTGAGCCAACATAGCTTGAGCTGCTTGGGTAAGGATGTTGTTCTTCGTGAAGTCCATCATTTCTTTCGCCATGTCTACATCGCGAATACGGGATTCAGCAGCAGTCAAGTTCTCGGAAGTAGCACCCAGGTTGTTGATGGTGTGCTCTAAACGGTTTTGGTTCGCACCCAATTTGGAACGCTCTTCGGAAACTTTGTTCAGAGCATCATTAATTGTTGTGATTGCTTTGTCAGCAGTAGTTTGCGACGAAATGTTAACCGCGAGGTTAACCTCTGCATCTGCATCCAATGCAGCATCAGCTTTAAAAAGTAAGTTACCATCTGTATCATAGTAGCCAGCGGCTTTAGCTGCTTGAGCTGGTTGAGCTGGAGTTCCTGGAACAGCAGGAGTTATTTCTGATCCATCATTAGGGTCAATTTCTGCAGGTGTACCCGGGGTTCCAGGGACTGCATCTTTAGCAGCTTCAGCAGCTTGCCAACTACCTACAATGTCTCCAGCAGCATTCTTCAGATCGTCACTATCAGCTGTAACCTTTTGAGAAACTCCCAATTGCTCTGCGCTCATATCACCAATGCTCAGCTTAATATTTTGGCCAGAGTTAGCACCGATATGGAATGTCTTATCGGAGAAATCGCCATTCAGCACTTTTTGGTTGTTGAACTCAGTATCTGTTGAAATACGTGTGATTTCTTTAGCCAGCTCGTTAACTTCAGCTTGAAGCTTCTCGCGGTCAACGCCTTCGTTAGTATCGGAAGAAGCTTGAACTGCAAGCTCACGCATACGTTGCAGGATGCTGTGAGTTTCAGTCAACGCACCTTCAGCTGTTTGGATCAGGGAGATACCATCTTGAGCGTTCTTTTGAGCCATATCCAAACCGCGGATTTGTCCACGCATTTTTTCGGAGATTGCCAAGCCTGCAGCATCATCACCTGCACGGTTGATACGAAGACCGGAAGACAATTTCTCCAGGTTTTTAGAAGAAGCACCAGTGTTAGCACCCAATTGACGGTGAGTGTTCAGTGCAGCAATATTGTGGTTAATTCTCATTTTAAAATTTCCTCCTTGAAATGGTTTATCCCACATCCATGTGGATTTCGCTTGCTTTCGTTAAGGTCGGCCGCCCCTCCGAAATAGCGTCTAATTCATATATCGTCATGTGATTCATACAACTTTATAGTTTTTTTCCTGTTTCAAAAATTTATTTTGGGCTTTTATAATGTTTCAGCAATTCTCCTATATCAACGGATGACTGTTGAGCTGATTCGAGGTTGGCTTCTTGAATGGATAAGTACACCTCTCTCCGGAATACATCTACATTTTTTGGCGCTTTAATCCCCAACCTTACATTGTCACCATCCACACCCAGCACGGTAATCTCAATCTCATCCTCAATGATGATGGATTCTCCCTTTTTTCGCGACAATACCAGCATACCTATTCACCCGCCCCTTCAATTTGAGATGAACTCTCACGCTCTGGCCATAGCGGATGACGTGATTTGTAGTCTGAGGAGTGGAGAATGACCTGCCTTCCGCGCTTATTAGCTATGTTAAACACTAAAGGAGCTAACAAATTAATCGTGCATTGTTCAGGTTTTACATTCAGAGTAACGATGTTGCGAATCATGAGATCCGATTCTATGTTCATCTCTTCCACTACAGATTCAGGCAAGTCAAACTCATAATCTTTATAGAACATAAAGGGCTCTGTAATTAGTAAAGCAATATGGCTGTCTTCCAAAGATTGCAAATACGCAAACGGCCCTTCCTGAAGCTCGATCACTGCAAATCGGGTATGACTTTCAAATCCAGGGATTCCTTTTTCAAACGAAAATATTCTTTCATCTGGCACCTCGATCTGACCAAACTGAGCTGTCTCTACTATCATCGTCGATTTCACTCCTCTGTCCTCTATAGGAAACTGTCAAAAATGAATGAAAACAAGCTATAGATGATGTAACTCACCTTATAGCTTGTCTAAAATTTATTTACATAGTTATATCTATCTGCGGCGGTATGATCTGAATGGAGGCATACTGCTTCACCTGAATGCTCAGATTTCCCGGGTGAAAGTCAATCTCCGGATCATTGGCTTGAGCTGTGATCTGAGGGGCGACCGGATCAATCGTAATGACTGGTGGGTTGCGCCTAACATGAATTTCAACATTATCATATGATGCCGGTGCACGGTATTCTACAAAGGGATCACGTTTCCAGTCCGAACCATAAACTTCAGCGACCGAATTCCCTGGCAGATGAAATTTGGCCAGCTGGTTCCCCTGCTCCACCCGTTTGGCAAGTCCTTCAAGGAATAAGGCAGGCAGCTCGGAATAGATCTGCTGGTTCATTTCAAGAGCTGTTCCACCGTTATAAGCCCTCCACGCCTGATGCTGATCAATCTCCATATCAGGGCGAGGCTGATTAAAGTCCATTTTGGCTTGAGACGTTGTAATTTCCATATCCGGTCGTGGCTGTCGTATCGATATCCCGGCACTTTGAGATTGAAACTCCATAACAGTCGGCTGTTGACGAATTTGAATCTGTGGAATCAAGAACAACACCTACCTCATAAAATCAACAAGTGTGGTGGAGATAATCTTCGCCCCTACCGAAAGAGAAGCATTATAAATACTCTCCTGGATCTTAGATTGAATAATCAATTTCTCATAATCTGCATCCTCGGCTTTAGATTGAAGATCCGTTAAATTGATACCCATATCCTCAAGTCTTCCTGCCATCAGCTCCACGCGATTAGTCTTGGCACCGATCTCGGCCCGGACGGTCAGAACCTTATCCATCCGAGTATCGAGTTTGTCCAACTGGGCAGAAATCACATCGAACTCACTTTTGCCCAACGCGTCGGTAAGTCGATCTATCATTAAGAATAAATGATCGTCCTCACCGGAAGCTCCAAAGATGGAATCGCCCGTAACATTAATCGGAAGTTGTACACTCTCACCGACAATAAAATTAATGTTACCTGGGTCAGTTGGTACCTTACCTGCATTACTAGTATCGGAAAGATGATTCGCATCCTTCGGAAAATCGTACGGTTTCTTATCGTACATCTGACCGTTGAATATGTACTTCCCGTTTAACTTGCTGTTCCCGATATCGATTAACTGTTCCTTCAGCTGCTCTACCTCGGTTTGTATTCCGGTCAGCGCTTCCGGCGGATTCGTTGAATTCGAGGCTTGAATTGTCAGATCCTTCAAGCGCTTAATAATATCGCCCACCTGTCCAACAGTGGTGTCATTATAATCAAGCCAGGACAGGGCGCTGTCCACATTACTCCGATACTGATCATTAGAGTTCAGCTCTGTTCGATAACGGAGTGAGTACGTCATGGCTACGGGATCATCGGAAGGTCTATTCACTTTGCGTCCGGTAGAAAGCTGAAGCTGCGTATTATTCATAGACCGGGCGTTACGATTCAAGTTCAGCATTAACTGCGAGTTCATCATATTCGAAGTGACTCTTAACATTCGCTATGGCCTCCTTTATCGACCGACCACGCCGGTAGAATTAATTAATTTATTCAATAACTCATCAAATGTGGTCATAAAACGGGAAGCGGCACTATACGCATGCTGAAACTTAATCATATTCGACATTTCTTCATCCAAAGAGACGCCGCTTACAGATTGTCGACGGCTCTCAACTTGCGATACCAGAAAAACCGAATTATCCGTCTGACGATTAGCTTCCTGTGCTTCAATACCCAATTGTCCAATCATCGAGCTATAGAAAGAACCAATGGTTCCCTCTTTGCCTGATACATCCGTAAACTTCGTAACATTCAGATTAGCAATCAATAATGCCAACGTATTATTACCTTTAACCACAGTCTCATCAGTACCTGTTCCTGTTGTTCGCATCGAAGTTGCGATTTTGCTCGGATCAGAAGCGATTACGGGATTAAAACTGATATTTCCAGCTGTTATTGTTGTTCCGCCACCGGCAGCCACGAAAAATGGCAATCCTGGCGTCATAGTTCCATCCATGGTATAACCAAGCATATGAAGGCCGTTCAACCCTGCAACCTTTAAATCAGCGCCTTGATTTAACACTGCCCCTTGAGGAATCTGTTGTCCCGCTGGAATCGTGCTAATATCTCCGTTAAGGGATACTTCCACCTCAACGTCAAATGTTGTATTCTCCGGTATTCTTGAACCTGCTGGAATGGTAACGGTGATCTCTCCATTGACAATCGTATTCGCCAGATTGTTCAATTGACTTCTATAGTTCGTGATAATGGTATTCCTCGATACCATCATTCCATGAATTTCACCACCCGACAGAGCCCCTGAAGCGAACGCAGTCTCCAAAAATGCAGCATCCACATTAGCTACAGCAATCTCTGCGCCCTGTACCAAGGCTGTTCCGCCAACTGAGACGTTATATCCCGTTTCATCTTCAACAACGGTAATATTCATAATTTTGGATAGTTTATCTGTGATCAGGTCACGCTGATCGCGAAGATCATTCGCATTATCACCTAACCCTTCAATCCGAGCAATCGAACGGTTCAAATCTGCGATCGTTGATAAATGATTCTGGACTTCCATACCTTTAAGAGCTACATTCTTATTCAGATCCGAATCCAGATTATCTATTTGCTTACTCATATAATTGAGAGCATCTGTAAAAGCTTGTGCCGTTTGTGCTACTACTTTACGTGCAGTTGGGTCTTCAGGATTCTTGCTCAAATCCGACCAAGATGTGAAGAACTTATCCATCACTGTACGAATTCCCGTATCTGACGGTTCATTGAATATAGCTTCCAGTTTCTCTAGGGTATCAGCTTGAATACTCCAGCTACCGAACATATTGTTCTCTCCCCGAAACTGATCGTCAAGGAACATTTCACGAATCCGGTCTATGGAGGTGAACTCCACGCCTGTTCCGAGTTGTCCTGGAAAAACCGATCTCTGAATACCGTATGCTTCCATAGGTCGAGAAGCTGTCATCCTTACCGTCTGCCGCGAGTACCCTTCCGTGTTAGCATTAGCAATATTATGACCTGTTGTTCCTAATGCTGCCGTCTGAGTAAACAAGCTGCGCTTGGCTGTTTCTATTGAGTGAAAAGTTGATGCCATGAATTATCCTCCTGTCATTAGGCACGAGTATCAAAGATTCCAGGACTGCCTGCTCCACTGCTTCGTTTAGTTGGGGGTTGATATGTCATATCCTGAGCTGGTTTACCTGTCAGCAAATCCAGCGATAAATCAATAAAATCCAGTGATTGCTTCATCAAGTGCTGGTTTAGATTGTTCTTCTCCTTAAGATCATTTAAGGTCTCGGACAATCGGGTCTGTATTTGCATCAATCTTGCCTTCTCATCCTGGTCAAAAACCAACCTCACAAGTTCAGTCATTGTTAACTGCAGCTGTGATTTAATGCCTCGACTCTGTAAAAATGCATTCACCATTTCCTGTCGTTGAGTCTCCAGCTGCTCTATCGCTTTTACACCTTTGGTTTCCCTTGTCATGAGCTGTATAATGCTGTCTACATCATTATCTATTATGGCCTGTCTCTTTAATTCTGCTAATTCAAGCATATCTCTGTATACAGAATTCAACTTCTCCAAGACATCATTAAAAGCTGTTACATTCATTGATTAGGCTCCTTTAGCTCTCTGGAAACTGTTTGAAATAAGGAATAAGCTTATCAGCGAGCTTATCGGCATCTACATGATAGGTGCCTGCAGAAACTCTGGATTTGAGATCCTGAATTTTTTGTGCCCGTTCGGCATCTATGGTTTTATCCTTAGCTTGAAGCATTTCCATAGCTTCTGCAGAAATGGAGATCTCGTCTTTCTTGCGGTTAGTCTTCTGCCCTTCTTGCCGTGGTATATCCATATTACGTTTATAGGAGTTAATCCCACCAACACGTCCAGTTTCGTTAATTTTCATGTTTCCACCTTCCTCTTTATAAAGGTTGTATGAAAGTTAATTATGTGCATTATCTGAAATCACTATAAAACAACCGATAACCTTTACTAAGATTATCGGCGGATATTAAAACATATTTAATAGTACATTTGTATCGTTTGCTTAACGGAGCTTATCTATGGCATTGTAGGCACCATTTCCTGTACGATAATCATCTGTCCCGCTCTTATCCTCAGACACAGCCTGTCGCAGTTCTTTGGTTAAACGAGCTCGACAAGAATCACACATATTACTTTCGCGTATTAAGATTCCACAAACCTCGCAAGGATAATTCATATTGGGCGCATCGGCTACCGATATTCGTCCTTCCTTGATAAAGCGGGTAATCTGGCGAATTGAAACCTCTGTTGCTTCAGAGACCTCATTTATGGTCGCCCCTCTTTGTTCTCTTAAAAACTCAACACAGCGCTCGTATTCAAGCTCGATTTCCTTCAGACAATTGCCGCACATCTCTTTGAGATTTAACGCGTACAGCTTCCCACACTTAGGACAATTCCCTATATTCATGATAAACCTCCATTGGCATAATGCATCTCTATACCTATGCTACCAATTATATCATATCCTTTATTCTAACTGATACGTTTGAATTGTTCGCGCCCCCCATTTTCAAAGCAAATTTATTATTAATAAACAACTATGTAGTGGTGTATCGCCAACTTCTATAAGATTACATTTTATCACGCCTATCCCCATTAGCTTTAGAACTTCATATTTTGTCCTGTATTAAATGCTTCCGGTAGCAATTAAGAACGTGCCCAAGTTAAACAAAATACTTCTATCGGCTTCTGCAAAATGGGTTCCAATCGGCATAATACCCGAGAACAGGCATTTACTGTGCTCCCCGTCGTATAGATATCATCTATCATTAGAATACGTAACGGCTGACCTCTTCCGGACACGTTATCTCCTTCTCTGTAACGGTTGGCAGATATCAACTTTTCAAAAGCCTCATCCGCTATCGGATCAAGCTCAAAAATACCATTCATATCCTTCTTTCGTGCGGTACGACTCTTAAAGCTCTGTTTATCCGAGTGGCGCTCTCGAGTCAGCAGATTCAGATAGGGAATATTCCTCTTCCGGGCCAGACCACGGCCCAATACTTCGGCTTGATTAAAGCCCCGTTCCAGCAGCCGTTGTCCACTGACCGGCACCGATGTAATGATATCGATGTTCCAAGGCGGCGTGTTTGCCAGTAACTGTGTATTCTTGATCCTGCTCCGAACTGCCTTCGAGTCTTCTGATTCTAAAGCTCTACATTCGTTAATCATTAGCTCCAAAAGCCCTGTCCAGCATCCGTACTAATAAGGGCGCATATCGCTCCTGGCCCCGGTACTTATACTGCGCAAGCCATTCCCGCATGTCTCCATTATAAAATACTGCACTACGGTTTGCGATGAAGTAGCGCTTTCCATTCGAGGTTCGGCTGCAGTCGGGACAACCGATGCCTCTTCCGCAAATTAGACATCGCGGCGAAACAATCCACGGAATAGCCGCGCTGCACTTATGACATATCCCATAACGTCTATCTAGCGAAGAGGTTCTCATGGAACAGGTTAGGCAGTCCTCACGAATGGGAGCAAGCAAAAGGTAGAGCCGCTCCAATAAAATTTTAAAATATTTATTAACCATAAATGAATACCTCCATTTCCTTCTTCCTAAATACGCAAGTACCCGCCTTTGCTCGCGATTCGGTTCATCGCTTTGATCTGCCGAACCGCCAGGTTTTGGCTACGCGTCCACTGGGGGGCTGCTAACACCACCCGTCCTGCCGGATCATCCTTGGACCGGCCTGCCCTACCGGCCATTTGAATGAGCGCAGCTTCATCAAATAGCTCGCTGTCTGCATCCAATATAAACACATCGCTTTTGGGAACGGTTACCCCGCGTTCAAGGATAGTCGTGGTCACGAGCAGGCGAATCTCCCGGTTACGGAAGGACATCACTTTGCTAGCCCGTTCAGGATCGATGGAGGAAGTCCCTTCAATCGGCATATTAGCAATGGCCTGTCGAAGCAGCTCCAAACAAGGCTCAATATGCTTGATCCGGGAAACGAACAGAAACACTTGGGCGCCACGTTGCAAGGAGGCACTTAGACTGCGAACCAATAATGCGGGAAGCTTCTTCTCTTGTAAGCAGCGTTTCACAGGAGGCATTTTCAGCTTGCGCGGTACAGGCAGCGGATGTCCATGAAAACGCGCCGGAACTTTGGCATGAGGCAAGCGGCCTGCAGCCGCCTCCCGCTGCAGCGGCGCCGGCGGAGTAGCAGACAAGTAGATGTATTTTCCGCCCGGCTTGCTGGCCCCTCTGGCGGCATAATCGAGCATGGGATCATTATGATATGGGAATGCATCAATCTCATCAATGACAACCAGGTCAAATGCGCCACGAAAACGCAGCAGCTGATGTGTCGTGGCGAGGGTGATACTGCCCCGCTTCCAACGCTCGGGACTTCCCCCATATAGCGTGACCACCGTCTCATCCGGAAAAGCTTTGGATAACCGGGGAGCGAGCTCCAGCACCACGTCGCGTCTTGGGGCTGCCACCAGGACGCGCCCTCCCGCATCCAGGATCGACTGCAACAGCGGAAAGATCATTTCGGTCTTTCCGGCTCCCGTTACCGCCCAGATGAGAAACCGGGCGAGCCCTGCGGAGCCCCCTGCGGGCGGCTCCGCCAAGAACCGCAGCGCAGCGCCAGCGGCGACGCTCTGCGCTGGGCTCAGCCCCCACCGGCCCAAGGCCGCGGAGGGGGAACCCCCGGCCGTGCCCCGCACGGCCGACCCTGCTATGCCTTGCAGCAGCAGGGCACAAGCGCGGCTGCGCCCCATCGCGAGGCAGGCCTCGCAGTAGGCGCAAGCCGCCGAGCCGCACGCGGCGCATGCCGTGCGGCTCTTGGCCTCGCTGCCGCAGCGCCGGCAGCGGGGGGCCCTGGCCCGGCGGCGGAGCCAGCCGGGCGCACTACCCGGGGCGGGCTGAACCAGCCCCGCTTCCAAGCGCAGGCGGCCCAGCAGGATGCCAAGCTGGGCCGCGGAGCGCCAGTCGCCGTAATTCCCGGCGACCTCCGCCAGCAAAGCTTCGACCTCGCCAGCAAGCAAGGCTCGTCCTGCCATGCATTCAATCAGCAGCTCCGCTTGCTGCATCAATTCATCCCCACCTGCCTTGACCCCAGTTGGGCTTTTTATAACAATCCATGCCTCTTCCTGTTCCTGACCCCCAATTCTCTGTTCCGGGACCCCAACTAACTTCGAACCTTGATTGCCATCTGGATTCTCAACATATGAAACCAGAGTGTGCTTCTCCAGTATTCGAACGTTCCGCACGCATTCCGCCCATCGCTGCCTGTTGCTTTCCGGTTCTTGAAGAATGAACGTGCTAAGACGCTGATATACATATCGCTGCCATTCTCGGTTTCCCCAATTGTCCATTTCACTCATCGGTCTAAAGCCGTTCCGAAGCTCCACTGCCCATCCGAGTGGACAGTTCATGGATAACAGCACGAATGGCCGCATGCTTGCATTCCGATTCGGTCGCAGCCTCATTCCATACCACCACTCCAGATCAACCCTCATATCCAGCGTGAGGTAACACTCCCACTTCTCCGAAGTTCGAATGGCGTAGATTACTATTTGCATAACACCAACTCCCATACCCGGAAATAACTTAAACTGTTCAATACACTATTCATTAAGAGGCCATTTATTCAAGCACAACCAGCCTTTACGCTGTATGGCTGATAACCATCCAAGCATGCCCAGATCCACGTACCGTCCGCACAATAGGCCAAGGCATCTTTTCCAAAAAGTCCTCGCTATCCACAACATCCATCTTGCCCCATCTGCAATAATGCAAAGTAAAAAGCACACCCCTTCGCTCACGCGGTCGGAGTGTGCTTCACGCCTTCATTAATATGAGTAACATCCAAGGGGCCGTAACCACTAGTTGAAGATTATCCCTGTACATAAGGAATGGGAATTACCTCCAAAGAGTTTCTTAGATCAATCCGTATGGTTTCATCTTCATCATGATCAACATGCTGCTCCCGTGCTGTTGAATCACCGGATGGCAGGGTCCCATACACCAATTCGATTCCAGACATATGAGTTAATCTTTGGACAATCTTCAACGTGTCGTCATACGACTGGTCATCAAGGACGGTGACACGCACGCGCGTCCCGCTCAGCAGGGCATACCATGAAAGGGCTCTCAAATACCATTCCACCTGCCGCTCATGGTTGGACGTGATCAGCACATAATGCTTGCGCCGCCCCGTACCATCACCGGCTCTTCTGAGATGACGGGCATGCATGATATGAACCAGAGCTACAGCGATCCCGTACACCGCGAGTATCCACAGCAGTTGGGCAACCATGAGACTCACCTCCTTCTCTTATCAACAATATATGCGGATCAAGAGGGGTCGGTGACAGTTATATAACGGAAGCCCACACAAAGCCTGCGGGGAACGGCTGAATACCCTAGTCATAAGAAAAACATATATCGAAGTTGCTTCTAAGAAGTCAGACCGCGTTTAGAGGTAGTAGTTTTTCTTGCGATATCAAGACGCCCTTGCTTCATTGCTTATACACTCTGATATCTAAAGAAAAATATATAACATAACAAAAAGGAACCGCCCCTTGGCAGTTCCCTCCCTATGTAAGACGCGTCCGTGCATTCGGAACGACGGTTACAATGTCACCCAGCCATATTTGATCGAGTTGATAACCGCTTGTGTACGGTCGTCCACTTCCATCTTTTGCAATATACTGCTGACATGGTTTTTTACAGTTTTCTCACTAATGAACAGGTATTCCCCAATCATCTTGTTGCTCTTGCCTTCTGCCATTAGTCTAAGCACTTCTGCTTCGCGTCTAGTCAATGGGTTGTTCTCACCAGCCACAAACTTGACTCCCGCTTCGCGCGAACCGCCCTCCGCCATGGCGCCTGCTTCATTAACATAAGTCATACGACGGAGCTGCTGAATCAGCTTGCCCGTTACCTTCGGATGAATAAAAGCATATCCTTCGTGTACCGAACGAATCGCATTAATCAGTGACTCGGCTTCCATATCCTTCAGGAGGTAACCGTTAGCTCCCTTACGGAGCGTTTCAAACACATAGCTTTCATCGTCATGAATCGACAGAATGATGACCTTGATCTCCGGGAACATTTCACGCAGCTTCTCGGTAGCTTGAACGCCATTCTCGGTCGGCATGTTGATATCCATCAGCACGATGTCCGGCTTGGTTTCGTTACAGAACTCAAGCACTTGAATGCCATCGCCGCACTCGCCGATCACGTCAATGTCGTCCTCCATATTCAGTATACGCTTCAGTCCCTCCCTAAACAGCTGGTGGTCATCCGCTAATAATACCTTTATAATCGTGTTCTCTTTTTCCAAATGTTCCATCCGATTACTCCTTTCTCTTTTCTACGTTCGTCGGGATATGAATCACGATCTTGGTTCCTTGATTCTCAGCTGATTCGATCTCCATTCTCCCTTCGAGCAGCTCAACCCTCTCCCGCATGCCAATTAACCCAAAGTGGTCCTTGCTTTTCTGCTCCAGCAAATTGACATTGAATCCCAGGCCATTATCATGGACAACAATTTTGACCAATTGCGCCTGGTACGTAATTTCAACAAGCACATAAGTCGGGTAAGCATGTTTTGCAGCATTCGAAAGTGCTTCCTGCACCAGCCGGTAGATGGCAGCCTCCATCGCAGAAGAGAGACGATGCTCTTTACCCCGTGTCTCGAAGATCGTGCGGATTTTCGCCTTCTCTTCATAATCATGCACATATTTACGCAGTGTGGGGATTAATCCTAGATCATCGAGTGCCATTGGACGCAGATTAAAAATGACTTTTCGCATTTCCTCCAGGCTCGATCGAACCTGGCCTTTTAAATCTACTATTTCGTCCTGCACCATCTTAAATTCCTGCTTTGCCAGCATTCTTTCTACAATTTCCGTCCTAAGAACCAGATTCGCCAACAATTGCGCAGGTCCATCGTGAATCTCTCTGGAGATGCGCTTCCGTTCTTCTTCCTGAGCCAGAATAATCTTCAGGCCAATCACCTGTCTATTCTTCGCAGATTCGATAATCCGGGATACCTGGCCGAGCTCACCGGACAAGTATTCCAGCACGACGCCCATTTGAGATCCGATCGATTCTGCGCGCTCCACCGAGTTCTCGACATTGCGAACCCGCTTTTGCAGCTCATCCCGTCTTGCCTTCAGATACATTTCCTTCTCTCGGTAAATCATGAGGTCAAGCTGAAGCTGCGTTGCTTTCTCATACGCTTGCTTGATGTCCTCTTCCTTATACCGAACAAAATCCCGGCTGACCGCGGTCAGCCGGATTCGGGAACGTCGGTAATTCAGCTCTAACTGATCTACCTTCTCCAAGGTTTCCGTTGTTTCTTTTAACGTTCGCTGCAGCTCATGATTGAGAGACGCCAGCTCCTGACGCGACGCCTCCAATATTTCGAACATCTGGTATTTGCTGTCCTCCATCACTTGGATGGCATTCTTTATGACACGGTCGATGGCATCGGCTTGATAATCCACGCACTCTACTCCATTTCTAACGTTTCATATACATATCATACCATATCATGATTCGATCGTGACGGTCTTCGTTTTCTTGTCCCATTTTACTTTAAGGCCTAATTGCTCGGAAACGAGACGGAGAGGGACCAAAGTCCTACCTCCTTGTACCATTGGAGCTACAGCAGCCGAACTGCGCTTGCCATTTAGTATGAATTCCTTCTTGCCAACCGTCAGTTCCATAAGCATGCCGCCTCTTAGAACGCCTACCCGTTGAGCCGATTGATTCCAGGTAGCTTGTCCGCCAAACGCGTCGAGCACATGTTTAATCGGAACGTAAGTCGTGCCATTCTTCAAGATCGGTGCCGAATCGATGGCCACTTTTGAACCATTTAGCATCATCGATTTTTGTCCAATGGCCATAATGGCTTTCCCAGTCGGAAGTCCCTCATTGCCTGATAGGGATGGCATGGTAAAGCGGATATCATCAAAAGATACAGTGCCCGTCAATGCACGCTCGTCCTGACCTTCCTCCACATTAACCACATACAGCCGCTTCATCTGCGCAGGGAATGCGATGTTAGATCCGCTCAGGTCAATGTTCAGTGTCTTCCAGCCGCTCCAATCAATCGCTTTGGCCAGATCGACATAGACGGTTTTCCCGTTATTGTCCTTAAGCTCGGCACGCAGCCAGTTCAGGCTGTTATCTCCCTCCACATCGATCGTCATCGACGTCGCTTGTGCCGGAATCGTTTTGCCTGTTGTGCCATTTAACTCGGCATATGCGTACATCTTCTGCCCTAAACCGCCTGTCATATCATAGGTCAAGTTCAGCACTTTCGATTTGGCTTTTGTACCGCTGCCATTTTGAATTGCGACGGTTCCAGTGACAGCCGGCACATTGGTCGTAAACTTCACCGGGTAATTAACATTCTCAAAGTTCTCCCATGTGCTCTCACCTGCAGCCGATAAAATAACGACTGTGCTAAAGCCATCGTAACGAGCAATCGCATAACCCACCTTGGTATTGCTATCCACGGAGGATACGGTCAGTCGCCCATCTTGAACGCTGCCTTTAAATCCGATAAACTCCCATTTCAGTGCGCTGCTTGGAACTTCCAGGCTCTGACCATTGGTCGTTACGGCTGTAACCGGTACAGAGACGCTAGTAC
The DNA here is from genome assembly GCF_001277345.1 of Paenibacillus solani. Taxonomy (GTDB): domain Bacteria; phylum Bacillota; class Bacilli; order Paenibacillales; family Paenibacillaceae; genus Paenibacillus_AQ; species Paenibacillus_AQ solani. The sequence continues at coordinate 669,909 of NZ_LIUT01000008.1, read as the reverse complement.
CCGCCTGAAGCGGCGCACTAGATACGCCCGTGGTCAAGGCTGCGATATCCTCTGCACCCAGCACCTTCACCTGCATCGTTGCTTTTGTGCTGCCGCTGATCGCTGTCAGTGTCGATGTTCCCGGCTTCGTTGCTTTAATGTTTTGTCCGTTGATTGCCAGATTTCCGTTGCTGGATTTCCAGGTCGGTTTGATGGAGCCTGCTTCGATTGGATTGTAGTAGGTGTCATAGCCTTTGAGCTCATACGATCCCGTTTGTCCGATCAGAAGCGTGCTGCTTCCGCTCACTTTCAAGCCCTTCAAGCTGCCCTGTGGCGCTGTAGAGAACACACCGAGTGCGTTAGCAATACTGCGCTGTGTGGTCCCGTATTCAGTGTTAAAAGTCAACTGCGTATTCATCTCGGCCAGCGGACGGTTTACCATCGTTGTTGATCCTCCGCCGTCGAGGTTCATGCCCTTCCAGACCCCAGCCTTCATCATAAAATCCTGAAGCTGCTGCAGCGTCATGCCTTTACTATTAGAATTGCTTTCGGTAGCTATCAGATAAGCGTAGCGTCCGTCTTTGGAATATCCAACAGCTGTGCGAGCACGACTGCCTCCAAGATCGTTCACATTTCTTGAAAAAGAAGTCGCTTTTCCGTTATCCACCAGGATCGTATGCCCGCCAATCATCATCTGCAGGTTTGCAGGATCCAGCTTTTGACCGGATTTCTTCGACACAAGCGTATAATCTGCGTGCAGCTTCTCGCCTACGGCCAGATTGTTCTTCACAAACTCTGCTGCCGCACCATGGGTGCGAAGAATATAGCTCCCTTTAGGCACTGCAGTAGGCAGACCCGCCATCACCGAAATATCCGTAATAACCCCATCCGTCACCATTACTTCGGTTGGTGTGCTCGAGCTATTCTTCGGCCGTTCCAGCGCCTTCCATGCACTCGTGTATATATAAGCGGCATTCACATGGCTGAATTTTGAATCTGTGCCTTCAGGGGTATACGCTGTTTTATTTATGCCTGCCAGCGGGAAAGCGGCTCCATTCTCAGCCCTGATGCTTCCCGAAAAAGAATACTCATCCAGGATCGGCTTGCCATCATTCGTTACTGCAAAAGCATACATTCCCTTAAGCTCCGAAGGAGATGACATCAATTGACCATTGGAGACTTGAGCTCCCATAGGCGCTCCTTCTGCGCCGGTAATAAAGAAGTCACCGTTGATTGCTGCAACAGCGCCATTCTCCTTAGCCATTCCGCCTGTGCTTTGTCTCGTTGTAAATTGATTTCCCTGACCCGCCATAACGTCCAGTTTAACGTATTTGTTGTGCAAATCGATTCGAATGATATTCGCCAGCGATTTTGCACCTGTGCTGTGGGTATACTGATATTTCATCAGAACCGCACCAGAGGTTATAATCTCCTCACCCAGCTTCTTCGCTGAGGTTGATGCTGCATAAGCTACCTGGGAACCAGGTATATTCTCCAGCATCGGGATTCCGTTGCTCAGTACGGGACCTACCCAGATGACTCCCGCCAATGTAACAATCAACCATTTCCTGCTAGTGCTTGTTTTAGTAGATTTCAGTGATTTCCCCTGACTAACCATGTATTCGTAACTCTCCCATCTCTCGTTCAACACGGATGCCGAACAATTAAAGTCTCTAATTAATAGACTTCAATTTTGAGGAAAAGTTACGAATTTGTTATAAAAAATCACTTTCGCGTATCTTACACTATGTTTTAGTGAAATTGTAGCAGCATTAATTGGGCCCTTATGTAAATCCATCCTGCTTTACTATGTTTTCATTAAAAAGTAACTGGTTTGTCATTAAATCCTTTCCTATTCTTCCAGTTATTCAGCAAAAAGAACCGATACTTCGTGTAAGTATCAGCTTGAATATACCTTTTCTAATTATTACATTTTTGCAACAATTTCATCTTCAACATATGATTCTCAGATTACTTTGTGCCGTAAGCAAAATAAGCCTGTGCAAATTTATTTTCATCAGAAAAATAAATTCACACAAGCCTAAAATTTACATATAGAACATATTCTTAGATTACCTCAAAATCCCTTAGTTCACGCCAGCTTGTTCCTTCAGCACTTCGGCTTTATCTACGCGTTCCCAAGGCAGATCCAGGTCGGTACGCCCAAAGTGTCCATAAGCAGCAGTCTGCTTGTAGATCGGACGACGAAGATCCAGCATACGGATAATGCCAGCAGGACGAAGGTCGAAGTTGTTACGCACAAGCTCAACCAGTTTCTCTTCGCTTACTTTACCTGTTCCGTACGTATCAACACTAATCGATACCGGATTCGCTACACCAATAGCGTAGGCCAGTTGAATTTCGCATTTGTCAGCCAGGCCGGCTGCAACCAGGTTTTTAGCCACGTAGCGAGCCGCATAAGCCGCAGAACGGTCAACTTTTGTCGGATCCTTACCAGAAAATGCACCGCCGCCATGACGAGCGTAGCCGCCATAGGTGTCCACGATGATCTTACGTCCAGTCAGACCTGCGTCACCTTGTGGACCGCCGATAACAAAACGGCCGGTAGGGTTAATGAAATATTTCGTCTCTGCATCCAGCAATTCAGCCGGAACGACAGGAAGAATAACTTGTTCTTTAATATCCTTTTGGATTTGCTCCAGCGTTGCTTCTTCAGCGTGCTGCGTCGATACAACGATCGTATCCACACGGACCGGTGTGTTGCCGTCATACTCGATCGTTACCTGGGTTTTGCCATCCGGACGCAGATAATCCAGCGTACCGTTCTTACGAACCTCAGACAAACGACGAGCAATGCGGTGAGACAATGCAATCGGAAGAGGCATCAGTTCGGGTGTCTCATTGGTTGCAAAACCAAACATTAGACCTTGGTCGCCAGCACCAATGTTCTCGGTTTCCTCGTCCATTTGGGAAGGGTCACGATTCTCCAGTGCAGCGTTTACTCCCTGTGCAATATCCGCAGATTGCTCATTCAGCGATGTTAACACCGCACAAGTATTCGAATCAAAACCGTATTTTGCACGGGTATACCCGATTTCCTTCACGGTTTCACGTACGATGGATGGAATATCCACGTATTCGGATTTCGTGCTAATCTCACCAATAACCAAAACAAGACCCGTCGCTACGGAAACCTCACAAGCTACACGTGCGTTCGGATCATTAGCCAAAAAAGCATCGAGCACCGCATCGGAAATCTGGTCACAGATTTTATCCGGATGTCCTTCTGTTACGGACTCAGATGTAAATAAACGTCGCCCTGTTAAAGACATGAAATCAACCTCCCATATGAATAGTATATGAAATATCAAGAGGTCCTACACAAAAAATGAACCTTTTCCGATAGGAAAAGGTTTGAAATGTACAATCCTCAACATGCATATTAACGTATTTGTTACTAGGTGTCAATCCAGTAAGTAAGCTGCTTTCCAAGGATTTTCTTGGGTTTTTCAATCGGATGTTAGTCAAGGATAAGTTCCGCTTTTAACTGAAAAACAACTACAATTTACCGAAGAGACTTTGTTCAGCGTTTCGAACCAAACGTTTAGTGATCTCTCCACCAACCGATCCATTCTCACGGGATGTTAGATGACCCCACCCAGGACGACGGCTGGAAGATCCACCACCGATGACTCCTAACTCAGAGCCAAATTCCGTATCGGCTCCATTGGAACCGCTAGCATATCCCACGGGTAATCCAAACTCTGCTGCAATTTCGTATTTCATTTGCTTCAGCATTTCACGACTCTCCGGTACTACTTGACGGTTACGACTGCTGCGTGCCATGAAAATACACCTCCTGTATTGGTTTTTACAAGATGTATTATTTGTTGATTTCAAAGCACTCACACGTATAAAACGTTGTCACTACTGGCAATAATTATAAGAGGATTATACAGGACAGATGTTAATGCCTCTCGGTAGGATGGAGCAAGTATGGCAGGAGCCAAACGCATCCTAGTGCTTCCTACTTAATAGTGTAACCACCACGTACCATGACAATCAGATTGCTCGTCTGCCCTTCTTCCACCTGTATGCCGCGACCTTCACGCGGGAAGGAAAGCAGATGGTTCTTAGGCGCCGTTTCACCATTTAAGAGGTCTTTACCGTCCGTAAGGTCTGCAACGCCGCTAGCGACTTCTGTGTAAATCACAGCGATACCTGAACGCACAATGAACTCTGTTCCTGCATCGGCAATCAGAATCTTACCTGGTTTCAGCGCAACGTTCTTAACTTCATCAGCACTTTGGGATGGCTGAGTTGGATTTGTAGGGTTTGTTGGGTTTGTTGGGTTTGTTGGGTTTGTTGGGTTTGTTGGGTTTGTTGGGTTTGTTGGGTTCGTAGACCCTCCACCACCGCCATTCAGTGCCTGCTGAATTTGTTGATCTACGTAGCTCTTGGTGACGACCGGGTCGTCCGTGGTGCCTGGGGTGGTGCCGGCACCGGTGGCGGTGTTGCTGTATACTGCCCCGATCCATATGCCGGCTCCAACTGCTAGTGCTGCTATTGATACTTTCCAATATGACTTCATTCGTATTCTTTCCTCCTCCACGGTTAGATCATGACTCTTAATACTATAGAGAAAATGAATAGCAGGAACAAGCAAAAAATTGCTCCATACAAAAATACAATAAATAATATGAAATTGTTTTAGAGGTATAAAAAACACACCAGAGAACATTAAGTCCTCTGGTGTGTTCCTAACCGTCAATATTTAGATTCGATTGACAATTACTTAACAGTTACCTTGATTGGGTTAACGCGACCTACTTCACTAGTCACATCAGCAGTAAGTTCTTTACCAATTACTTCATCAGAACCAACATTAACCTCAAAGCTCAATCCATCATTGGTATTAAGAACAACATCAGTACCTTTGTATTCTTTGCCGTTAATTTTAACGTTTGCCACGTTAGTAGCTTTTTGTTTAAGCACTACATTAACTTTACCTGCAGCTACTTCACCGCGAGCAAGTACATGAGTACCTGCTTTTGCAGTAGTAACAGTGCCGTCCAATGTTGCTACAAACTTAAGATCTTCTTTAGCATCGTAAACAGCTGTAACTACATCTTGAGTTGTTGCTGCTGCTTTAATATTGATGACACCGTTTCTAACAACAACGTTAGCACTTTGTGCATCATCTTTTACCTCAACCAATTTTACTTCAGTACCATTAGCTGCAGTACCTTTGTTAAGAGCTGTGAATGTAAGACCATCAGCTGTTACTGTAGCAGCTTTTCCTTCTTTACCTTCATCTGCTACAAATGTAGTGCTCTCTACAGCGATTACACCAGTATTTTCTTCAAAGGTATTCACAGTTGTTCTGTACACATCTGATTTACCTGCAAACTTACTAGGTTCAGCAAAATTCCGGATAAATGTAGCATTCTCTTTAACATTAATGAGATATGCAACATTGTTAGGGTTGTTATCTTGGAAAGTAATCTCCAAGTTATTACCATCAACCTTAACTTTGTAATCAATATCGGCTCTCAGCGCATCACTATCGCTAGGTTTGTCAGCACGTTTAACATGGAGATTTGCTGCCAAGCCTGCTACGCTAGCAGAATCATCAAGCTTTGTTGTGAACGGAAGTTTTACAGAACGATCAGTTTGTACGAGTTCTTTATCATTTGAAACCGATACTTTCGGTGCAACTTGACCTACAGAAGTAATGTTTACCGCACCGATTTTGTGTCCAGAGAATGTCTGAATACCATTGTTGCTCACAGTAGAGATGCTGCTGCCAGTGGAGACATCAGAATCAGTTTTTAATGTAACTTTATTGCCACTTACAGATACAGAAGTAACTCTTGTTCCTGCAACTGCAAAATCACTATTATAAGCGTTAGCGATAGCTTTATTGAATACTACTTCGATTGTTCTGGAATCTTTTTGAATCGCATCAGTTGCTTTCAATTCCGTTTCATTCAAGATACCGGTAGTGATCCAACCAGTTGCTTGACCAGTTTTGGATTTCAGTCCAGCAATGCTAACAGATTGGACAGAGCTCGGGAACGATACCGATGTTCCTTCAATGTATTGAGGGAATACCAGTACAACGGATTTGCCACTGTCTAACACGTTCACTTGAACATCGTTTGGAATGGAAATGTTTTGCGTCTGACTGGAACCGTTTTTATTGAATCCAATGTAATAGTTAGCACGGTTGTTCAACGTAGCGAGATCAATTTCTCTATCGAAAGTGAGTGCAACTGTACGATTGGAGTTGTTCACATCTACACCGTATGCTTCCAATTGCGGTGCTGCACTATCACTTGCCAAGAAAGTACTATCGTACGTTACCATAGTGTTTTTCAGAGCCGTTAAGTCCTTAACATCAGACACTTTCAAATTATAAGTACCTGACAAGTTGGAGTAGAACTCAACATTAAACACTTTATTATCTGTTCCAGGTTTTACATATACATTCTTAACAGGAATTACATCGCTACCTTTTTTAACAGAGAAGTATTTGATATCAGCAGCATCAACTGCTTTATCAAAACGCACTGTCAATTGGTGTGCAACATCTGTACCGTAAGATGCATCGATCAATCTAGGTTGAACCAAGTCTACAGTTGCAGTAACTTTGTGCTCTTTTACAGCGTTAGCGTTACCGGAATAGTCTTTAACTTCAACAAACAATGTAGTTTCGTATCCTGGCAGACGGTTTTCAGTAAAGTCTACTTCATACACGTTTGATTCGATTTGAGTTGCTTTACCTGTTTTCTTGCTGTCCCCAGACTTCCAATAGAAGCTGTCGTTAGTTACAGAAGTCGGATCGATTTCTTCATCGAACGTTACAGTTACTTTTTCCAAAGTAGCAGTAATTCCAGTTACTTTAGGGCCTTCAGTATCAATTTTCGCCGTGAAATCAGTAGTTGCTCCCAATGATTTCAGACCAGCGTAATCTTCAACCAAAGAAGTAGTCAATTTGTGAGCACCTTCAGAGATAGCTCCTGTGTAGTCACGAAGGATTACTTCTCTTTCGTTCGCACCCAGAGTTACAGAACCAACATAACCTTTGTCATCCAATTGGAAGTTGCTGCTTGTTGGAGTTTTGATTGGCTCAGAGAAAGTCACTTTGATAGCTTTAGTTCCCAGAGCTTTCACTTCTGTTACTGTAGGCAAAGTGTTGTCAGAAGATGTGAAGGAAACTTCACCTTGTGGCAATACAGAACCACTCTCACCTTTTACATTCTTCACAACAACTTTGTAAGTTGTACCTTGAGTGAAGATTCCAGATGAAGTTGAATCCAACAATACACGAACTGTTTTTCCATCTTCCAACAAAGTTACAGACTTAATTTTTTTCGAATTGGAATCCACAGTGTAGTTGTTTTTGTCAGTAGCAGTAGCTTTGTCTACTTTACCGTCAAATGCAACTTCAACCTCTTTCAGGTTAGTGGAGCTAGCGGACTCAACTTTAGTAGCGGAAGTTACAACCCAAGTTACGCTTTCAGTGTACTCGTAGTTGTTGTGTTTGAACTTAACTTCAGTAGCTGTGTTAGCTTTCAGAGCTGTTTCCAGTTCAACTTTCACTTCTTCGTTGTTAGCAAGTTTGAAAGTTACAACTTTACCGCTCTCAGTAACTTCGTAAGAAACTACTTTTGGTTTTTGTTGGCTCAGGTAGATAGTGTAAGCAACTTCAACCAGTTGGGAACGGGAAGCGTTCGCTTTAGGGTTTGCTTTAGCGTCTACCAGACCAGCGTTGATTGCTGCTTGAACATATCCTTTAGCCCAGTCAGAAGCGTTGTTGTTTGTTTCTGTTGGGATTTCAAGTTTTTGAGCAGTAACGAGAACCTTCGCCATTTCTTGAACGGTGATTTTACCGTTGAAGTCGAAGATCATTTTCGTTGTGTTCTTACCTTCCATCAGACCAGCAGAGTATACTGCTTCTACGTATGGAGCAGGCCATTTGCCAGCTTTGTAGTTTTTGTCTTTGAAGGAAGCTTTGCCTTCGATTGGCTCAAGACCCATGATGCCTACCAGGACTTTAGCGAACTCAGCGCGAGTCATCTCTTTGTCAAGGCCAGCTGTTTGGTCTGGATAGCCAGTGAAGATACCTTTCTCTTTCAGTACATCAAATTTCTGTTGTGTGTTAAGCGCATCGTCACCGAATGCAACAGAAGCAAACATGGAGAATGCCATTGCTGTAGACAGTGCTACGGATAAAATTTTCTTCATAACCTTTTTTTCTCCTCCTTGGATCATCACTTGATTGTTTTCTTTAATTTGGTAGCTCTTATCACTCATTTACGTGCACCTCCTTTCTCGAGTTGAGCGTAAATCATAAATGATGTCTGTGACGGTATCACAGAATCTTGTTAACGAGAGAACACTACAAACTAGAATAGAATTCCTAATCCTACCTAGGTATTATACAACGAGTCCAATAGTCCGTAAAGAACATTTTTCTAATTTATAGACAAGTTTCTTGTATCGGATAATCTTGGTTAGCTCGTTGGGCTCTACATTATAAACGTTTGGTTTTCCAAAAAGTTGCGGTTGTTGCAAAGTTTTTTTAAAAATATTTTTCAAAATCTGCATTCTTCATCTAACAATTAGCTGATTACATATTGCGACAACAAAAAAGACGCCCGTCGGGCGCCCCTGTAGAATGTTAGCGAATCTTCATAGCCAGCTGAATAATGCGCGCACGCATCTCCGGGTTACTATGCAGGGTTTCGTACATTATATCGATCTCGGCTTTGTTTGTGCGATATGTTTTATCATGTTTAATGGTTGTATGAGACCACTGGATCAACGCATTCTCTGCTGCTGTCATTTCGTTAAATGAATCATGAAAGCCTGTCTCAACAACGAGTCCCTCCATGACTTCCTGAGTTATCTCATTATGAGCGGCACGAGCCAGCTCAATCTTCTTCTCCATTACTTTGGCTTTTTCCTCGAACTTGGTCTTCGCCTTCATGTAGTCGAGCTGCGCTTTAGATAATATCGGCTTCATAAATTCATCTTCACCCTCTAAAAATAGTATGTGCTTCCGCTATTGTAGCGTATTCTACATGAAATTACAAAACAATAGATAATGGAAAGATTTTTATGACACTGAAAAAGGAACGAGAGCACCGCCATTAGAAATCCAGGCATCTGCTCTCGTACCTTGTGTCATGCTGTTTCTTCTATTAATATAACCTACAGCAACTTGAGCTTGCTCATCATGCGTTTCACGATTGTTGCCATATCCGCACGATTCAGAACAGCGTCCGGATTGAAGTTATATGTCGGTTTTTTCTCGCCTTCTTTTAAGCTATTGGCCACGCCAGTGATGATACCGGCTTTGGTTACAGCAAGAATGGCTGGGTAAGAATAATTCGATTTGATCTTGCCGACATCCTCGAATTGCTTCTGAAGCGCAGCTTTATCTTTATCAACTTCACCCATTTTCAAGTTCATTGCACGGGCGATGATGCTGGCCGCTTCTTCACGTGTCAACTCCATATTCGGAGCGAAGCTTCGAGGCGCGATGCCGCGGATGATCCCTTTTCTGGCCGCAGTCTCGATATAACGGTAATCCCATAACATGCTGTTGATTACATTTTCCTGATAAATATCATCAAAGGTCAACTTGCTCTTATCTGTATCGTAATCCAGCTCAATATCCAGCAATTTCACGATGATCGTAGCAAACTCGCCGCGGGTCATCGGATCGTAGATACCAAACGCATCTGTTTTGGATGCTTTCATATATCCTCTCGCCAGCATCAGTTCAATATCATTCCGTGCTGTTTTGTGGGAGATTGCATCGGAGTAGCTGTAACGCAGTGATTTGACGACATAGTATCCGAAGCCTTTAAATGTAGCCGTAACCGTCTTTTTCTTAGCGTCTACCTTACCGCCGATATTCGTCCATTCTCCCTGAGAAGGATTGTACCACCAAATCCCCAGGTTGCTGGCAGCTGCGTTCACAATTCCCGAATCATACTGCAGCGTAATCGTACCCTTCAGCGATGTTTCCATCCAATTCTTAGGCATCATACGTTGTAGTACAAAGTCAGATCCCTGCGCATATGGATGAGTTGCCGGCTTCACAAGAAAGTCATTTACTGGCTCAAGCGTGTCAGCATTCAATGAACCTGCATCCAGCCAGTAGAGCGGAGAAGAGTATCCGAAATGAGGTTTCGGGAATAGACGAGCTGCAAGCTCATTCTTGCCTGGAATCAAAGCCAAGCGTCCATCCATCTCCACACCGTTCTCGATTTCTCCAATTCGATTATAGGCCTTAATGGTCCGGCCATCAATCGGATTCGCGATTCCGAACATGATATCATGCTCTCCGAGCAGGTTGATCGTAGGCACCTCAGCGTTAGGGCTGGAATCTGACTGCTGAAGGACTGTTCCTTTTGGCAAGGACAGGGACAAGCCGCCCTTGAATACTTTCACTTTACCTGACTTGGAAATATTCGTTTTATACTGGGAGCCTTCTGTAGCATCGTCTGTATACGTTACTACAATAGAACCGTTTGTCTTCTTCGATCCTTGCTGGATCGTAAACTTGATGGTGTTCTTTCCGCTCTTCAGATTCTTGACCTCAAGACGAAAAATATCGCTGATCTCCGATTTCACCATAGGCTCTTTGCCAATCAAAATGGAGTCTGCGCCTTCTGCCTTAATGCTTACCATCACGAAGTTTTGCTTCAACACACCCTCGTTAGGCAGTTTCGGTGACAGCACTTCATATGGCGCACGCTCACGTGTAATTTCAATGCTGTCCGTAGTTGTAACAGCCTGATAACGCGATTCGATCGTAACTGCCTGCAATCCAACTTCAGGAAGAGCAAGTTCCTTCAATACAACCCGGGCAGAACTGGAATTGGCACCATTGGTAATATTATAGTACAGCTTGTGATCCGCCTGGTTGATCGCATCCAGTTGAGTTTTCAGGGAGCCCCCTGTCAGAGTCCAGGAGCCCAAATTTCTTGTAAATACAGCATACATGGTTGGAGTCGGGTAACTGAGATTTACTGTAATTTCATCAGTGTTCTCAACTTCAAACCGAAGTCCAAGAGCCTTCTCATACGTATTAAAAGCATTCTTGGCCGTTTCTCTAAAAAGACCATCCGGATCGGAATCGGTAGCAGAACCAACAGGGAACGGAACCATATTCTTGATTATGGATTTGGTATCACTGAAATACAGCAATGTCAGTTTAGTCGAGATTTTTCCGGCTTTATCCTTGATGACCAAGGTGTTCGGTCCGGGAACCAACTGCAGGAAGCTGGTGTCTGTAAAAGCGAACTGGCCGTTTGTCACCGTCAGGTCACGTGTATTTCCGTTCAGGGAAATGGTGAACTCCGAATTTCCCGTGTAGTTTACAACTCGTCCAGTCACTTTATTGAATTCGGTGCTGTTCTTAAACAGCTGGTTGTTGTACAAATCATAAACATCAATATACGAGGAGGACAGGAAAGTTACTGGTATAACTCGGGTATCCGATGTTCCGGAAGCATTCCCTGCATTAATGATCAGGTTCTGCTGTCCTGAAGGCAGATTCGTAATCTTGAATACAGTGTAGCCATTGTACGGACTGCCAGTTTTATTATAAGTATAGATATCGGCTATGCCTGCGCCTTTGCTGGACTCGATAGTTATCGTACCCGCGTTTTTCTGTTCCACCATTAAATAAACCGGCAATTCGTTCAGAATCGTATCGTTACCGCTTGGAAACACGGATTCCGAGGTTGACGTAACTGTTTTATTCGTGGCATCATCTACGACGCCATACAACTGATACACTTGTTCAATCGTCGGCGCGTTCCTGTCGCGATATTGGAAAGTTTTCTTCAGATCCAAGCTGCCTGATTTAATAAAGACAAAATACTCGCCGCTTTGTGTAATGTTTGCTGAACTCTGAGTTGTAAAATGATACATATAGGAATTATTCAACACGGTCGCTTGACCTAAAGTGATCGTGCTGTTAGGACCGCTGGTCGTGTTGCTTAGAAGCGGTGCCGCTGTTCCGACTTGGTACAACTCCACATCCAATTCAGGGGTGACCACAGGTGCACCTGCTGGTGGAGCATCCACGATAATATAACCGGAGATAACCCCGTTTACACTCCCTGTGACAACTGCTTGTCCATCAATTCTTGTGCTGCCGATTTGCAGATCATTGACAGTCAAGCCACCCGTCGGATGATATACAACCTTGCGGGTAATGGTCTGTGTCTTCGATTCCGAATTGACGACGATGACCAGTTCATTGACGCCTTCTTGCAGGAGTAAGCCTGCCGAGTAGAAAGTATCCCCGCCGCCGGCATACATACTCTGCCCGTTGACGGTAACACCCTTGGATCCATTCGTTGCTTTAACAGAGATACTGATGGTTTGCGTGGTAACAATGACCGGATTCGTGGCGTTCTCTTCCAGTATGCGTCCATCGCTCAAGGCTACTTCATATGCGGCGGGAACATCCGAGAATTTCACATAAGCTGTAGCACTTACCCGCTCACCGGTTGTGCTGATACCGGAAACAATGATTTTATTATCACCTTGATTCAGCTGTACGTTCAAGAATTGGAACGTATTTGTTGCCTCGTCAAGAATCGGCTTTACGCCTGTACCGCCTGTGACTGTATCATCAAAACGTTTGATCTCATAAGAGATCGTACTAGGGTTAATCTGGCTGTAGGTACCTGATACGACAATGGAGCTTCGGTTCTCTGGCGTTGGTGAGCCGGGAGCCATACTCAAGTTAGAAAAATGGAAAAATGATGCCCCGGTTGCAGCAGAAGCCGGCATGGCCGGGATCAGAGAAAAGAACATAGCTACAGCCAGCAGCATGCTTGTTATAGCCCGGAATTGGTTTCTCAACGGTTTAGCCTCCTTGATCGTACGGACATTGGAGTCCGTTTTGGTTGTTACGTCGTTCACTGAGTCCCCTCGCTTTCACTCACGATTTGTTACGAGCGCATAGTTCATATATCGGTAACCAAGGTGCTATTATTTAGCAAATCATACAAAAAAGCCTCACCCTTTTTTAGCGGGTAAGGCTTGTCTTATTGTGACGCATTATGAAAGAATAAGTTCTATTTCGTACGGCTTTGAGTATTGGTCTTCATTCGCATTCGATTGATCAGTCCGAGTATCGGGCGCTTGGTCTTGCCGACCAGTCCAATGATCTCTGCCCCGATCTGCATAAAGCACATCATCACGCAGATGACAACAAAGGTTACCCAGTTCGCTTCATACATAGCAGCCGAAGATTGAATGACAGCCAGTACACCGAAAAATGCAGCGATAACGTAAATGATCAGCACAGTCTGTCGATGACTGAAACCGAGCTCACGCAGACAGTGATGAAGATGGCCCTTGTCCGGAGCAAAAATCGGCTTCTTCTGGATCTTGCGCCGGATGATTGCGAAGAACGTATCTGATAACGGAACACCGATAATGATAAGCGGTGTAATGAAGGAAACGATCGCAATTTGCTTAAAACCGAGCAAGGACAGCATGGCCAAACAAAATCCAAGGAATAATGATCCCGTATCCCCCATGAAAATCTTGGCAGGATGGAAGTTGAAGAACAAGAATCCGATAATACTTCCGAGAAGCAGCAGACATAACAGTGCTACGGTGGTATTGCCCATCAAGATGGCCATCACCAGAATCGTACCGATTGCGATGCCGGAAACGCCAGCAGCAAGTCCGTCCAGCCCGTCGATCAGATTAATCGCGTTGGTTACGCCAACAATCCAGAAAATTGTCAGCGGGATGGATACCCAGCTCTCCAGCATGGAGTAGCGGTCCTGAAACGGAATATTTACGAAGTCAACAGTAATATTAAATCCGAACACAACGACGCATGCCGCTGCAATCTGTGCCAAAAACTTCACTTTAGCCGAGAGTTCAAATCGATCATCCAAAGCTCCAATCAATACAATCATGGAACCACCGATCAGAAATGCCTTCATAAAGTTGGCATCGCGAGGTGACAAGCTATCCGGCAAAAATGGAAGTACAGCAATCAGTCCAATAATAAAAGCCAGATAAATGCCAAGTCCTCCGAGCCGGGGCATGATCCGCGTATGAACCTTGCGGGCATTCGGTACGTCAACGGCGCCAATCTTAACCGCAAACTTCTTCACCAGCGGCGTTAAGAGCAGCGCCAGCGCCAGTGAAATGATAAACCCGATGATGTATATCATTAACATGTAATTATTCGACCCCCAATAAAAGTCTACCGGTTGAATTATACTCCGTTCGGGTCCGAAAACCAATGCCAATTTCCGGTGAAATCCCGGACTTTACCCATGGAAATGAGCCATTTAGCTCGATTTCGTTACGTTTTCTTTCTCGCGCAGCACTTTCACGACAAACTTCGGCAGCGCCAGCATTCTTTTGTAACGGGTAGGCTCTTTCAGAAGGCGATAAAACCATTCGAGACGCAGCTTTTGGAATACCTTCGGTGCCCGCTTCAATTTACCGGAAATGATATCGAATGATCCTCCGACACCCATCACAACAGGAACTTGGAGCGCTTCTTTATGCTCCGCAATCCATGGTTCCTGGTTGTCCGCACCGCGGGCCACGAATAGAATATCCGGTGAAGCTGCCCGAATCTGTTCGATCACTTCGGCATCCTCTTCAGGTCCAAAAAAACCGTCCCGATAGCCGCATATAATAGCAGCCGGATACTGCATTTGTAACCTCTCGGCAGCTTCCTGAATCACTTCAGCTGTCGTTCCCAGCAGAAAGAACTTCCATCGATAGGTTTCCCCGGCCTTCAACAATTCATGTAAGAGCTCGAAGCCGGTGACGCGCCCTTCAAGCGGGTCTCCGCCTACACCAGCTGCCCAGACAATGCCTGTTCCATCCGGAACGATGATTTCGGCACCCTGCATCATCTGCTTATATGCTGGATTGTTTACGGCGGTCATAACCATGATCGGATTCGCCGTAATCAGCTGATGGGGCTGCTGCCGAGATTGCACAACCTCGGTCAGGTATTTCACCGTATCCTTCATAGACAGCTTGGAAAAAGGAATGTCGAACACCGATACGGTAGGAAATGGATAGGTCTGTTTCATGTTTATCATCCTCTATGGCGTAAATATTGAGCAATGTGGCGTGCAGGCAAGGCCGCCTCGTGTTTCAAGACGGCAATCTGCTCGCCGTGCTCTGCCTTCCATGCCTCTGCCTCATCCAACAGATGCAGCAGCTGATGCTTCAAAACCTCTGCATCCAGCAGCTCACTGGTCCCGACAGGCCTACTCTCCAGCCGCTTCAAAAAGTGATCAATCTTCGGATCATAGGAAATGCCGAGCAGCGGTACACATTGATTCGCTGCGTAGATCAGGCTGTGTAGACGCATGCCTAATATCAAATCACAGCGGCTAACTTCACGCAGCATGTCTTGGGGCTGCTTTTCATCCAGATAAAAGCTGATCTTGGAACCATTTCGGGAAATATCTCCAAGGACATTGGCAATAAACTGTGAAGCTTCAAGATCATCCGGCTGATGAAAAGGGAGAAACCGAAGGTGAACCGCTCGTTGTTCAGCTAAAGCCCTCAAACCTTCCGCGGCAGCTTTCAGCTCTTTGCGATCAGGATTCCAATATCGAACCGAAATACCGATGACTGGCAGAGAGTCAACACCTGCTATCGTATGGTTTGGTCTTGTAGACTGCAATGGAGGCTCTTCGAATGATCGATCCTCTTCTATAGAAGAAACAGATGCAACATCTGTCTCTTTCAGTTCCGAAGCTGGGTTATTATCAATCTGAGCAGGATTGACCTCTTCCATTGCTGAAACCGGGCTATGAGCAGCCTCAGCTTCTGCCAGTGGCAAGCCCATTACCGGATCCGGTACGACATGAATGGCTTCTTTCGATATTCCCATGGATTGAAGCAGTTCACCCGACTGTATGTCACGCACGGAAATGTAAGAGCATTTACGGAAGATCGAACGAATCATCGGATGAAACAATTTACGATTCACCGGTCCAACGCCCTGTGCGTATATAAATGTCGGTTTTCCGAGCCACTGCGCAATTTTGAGAACGCCCAGATAATACGGTATCGTCTTCGGGCTGGTCGCATCCTGGAGCAGACTTCCACCACCGCTGATCAAGCCATCGCTTGCTTTGATAGCTGCTCGGACCTCTCCCAGCTTCATCCGATGTACGGACTTGACTCCGTAGGCAGCCGAAGTCCACTCGGGGTCAATGGAAAGTACAACGGGGTTGATTACAACCCCGGCTTCCTTCCCTTCCTGTTCCAGCGCGGTCAGGATGGACTTCAGTACCGCTTCGTCCCCGCTGTTCTTGAAACCGTAATATCCGGAAATGACTATTGTCTTAGAAGTGGAGACCATCGTTTCCAGATCCTTTCTGCTACTTGCCATACTACGATCGCAATCAAACCGATGATCAGTCCAAGTCCAAGACCCAGTACTACCCGGATCGCCGAAATATAGATCGGCGTATGGATATGCGTGAATGTGCCGACCATCGACAGCTGCCCCATCACACCGATAATGAGCAAATACACGGCGTCCCGGTACTTAAATGACAGGAAGACGCCAAGCACCATTATGGGATGAGCCAGCAAGAACTCCTTGTTACGCGGACGTACGCCAAATGTATTCTCCAGGAACGAACGGAACGCCATCTCGATCGAGGAAACAGAGCCTGCATTACCTGTACGGGTGAGATAGTACCAACCAACGATACCCACAATGCCGGCTGCGATAACCCATGTCAACGTAATCGGTGATTTAAGCAATTTCTGAATAGAACTAAACGTTGATCCACCGCGATACAATACCACGTAAATGGCTATAAGCCCAATCGGAGCTGCTGCCAGCAAGTTTACACCACGGAACTGCTCCAGGACGAGCATATACGTCACATTGTTCAAGAGCGCAACCACGATCGGAACAGCGGCAAGCGACAGGATCGATGTCTTTATCAGCAATACGATCGAATGAGTCACTCTTCTTCCGGCACTCATATCCGGAATGCTCCGCTGCGTCTCATTAACCTTGCGGATAGCCAAGATGACCGCAACCGTCGGAGCACTGATGGCGGCAAACAAAGCAATAGCCTGCTCAAGCAGTGTCGCATTCAGAACGTACAATCCGGCGCTGCCCAAGAGTCCGATAAGGAACGCAGCAATTGTCAGGAATGGAATAAAGTAAGAAACCATAAGGGCAATCAACGCAATAGCTCCCACGAGAGCCCCCAGCTTGAAGTAACGCTGCATAGACGAATCGGTTACCTTAAACGGCTCTGCTTGTCCCATGGTAAAACCGTTGTCCTCCATCTGCTGGATAGCCTGGCCCGATCCGGTCAAGCTATCAATCAGATTATCCAGCGGATGCGTGACGCTGGCTTTGGTCATATCCCGGCTCGGCTCTGCGTTCAAATAGAACATCCGTATGTTACGGTCTTTGGATGCAAGAGCAAAGCGGTCTCCAATTACCTCAGGATCCAGATTAGCATCCCGCTCGCTCAAGGAATAAATACGGGTTACGTTGTAATCCGTCAAATAAGCCAGTTTCGTAAAGCCTTTTTGCGGACGCTTGATATTCTCAATCGCCACAAGGCCGATTTTATGCTCGTTTAATAGCTCTGCAAATGCATCGAGGCTCTTCATATCCGCATTATCGTTGAAGCCTTTGGCTGAATCTCCTTCAAACAAAATGCGTTGTACGCCGTTATCCGCGAAGTATGTCATCAAGTTCTCCATATAAGCTTCGTCATAAGGGAGACTATCGGATAGACGCGGCACAATGTTGAAGCCTTTATCCCGCAACATGCTAATCGTAATTGGATCAGGAGACAACGGTTTAATCACCGCATTGGAACGCGGGGTCTCCAGAACCAATCCATCTACCGCATGCTCAAACTGCCATGATCTTACCGGGATACCCAATCTTGTAAAAGTTTCTTTTATGATGGGTTTAATTAAAGTCGCACTTTCCTCATTAAGGAATGCAACATACGTAAAGTTCTCGTTCGGAGAGATCATCGTGCCAGTCAGATCAGCAACCTGCTGCCCGTCATATACCGAAATTCGCCGCGATCTCACCAGCTCGTCCAGCGTGCTTTCATAAAGCGCCATACTGATCACGCCAGCGTCTTTCAGGCGGTCCAGCTGCTCGGATACAAAATCCTGCGGCCTGGACTGATACACCGCGACATCCAACAAATCCCGATAATCAAACACCAACTCTATCTTTTTTGATGTTGACTCTGTTTGCAGTCGGTCATAACCTACCGGCAGGGCCGCTGCAACGCCAAGAACAACCAGAATCCACAGCCACTTGCGGGCTGCCGTGTTCCAGCGTTTCCATTTCTGAACCACGAAAGTACCTCCTCATCGAACCTATGGAAATTTACGATGGAGGGCAACAGCTCTAAAGCCTTGCAGCAACCATCGTAAATTCCCTTCGTTCTCATAACATTAATTGTAACTAGCTTATCCGTCTACCCGTGACATTACTTGTTCCGTGAGCAATTGAATTCTTTCCTTCGCATCAGCGAGGGACTCGCCGCGGACGGCAAAGTACACTTTGATCTTCGGCTCGGTACCGGAAGGTCTCAGGCAGAACCAGGATCCGTCTTTAAGCAAATATTTTAACACATTTTCCTTTGGCAATCCGTCCAGACCTTGCGCATAATCAAGCACCTGCTTAACCAATACGCCTCCAACTTCCTTCGGCGGATCGTTTCGCCAATCAGACATTTTCGCTTGAATCTGGGCAATGCCGTCTTTGCCTTTGAGTGTCCGGGATTCCAGTGTCTCAAGGAAATAGCCGAACTGTTCATACAGCTCCTGCAGCACATCGTACAGAGTCTTGCCCTGTCCTTTATAGTAAGCAGCCGCTTCACAGATTAGCATGGAAGCCAATACGGCATCCTTATCGCGTGCGTAATTGCCTGCCAAATAGCCGTAGCTTTCCTCATAACCAAACAGATACGTATGGCTGCCGGACTCCTCGAACTGGGTCATTTTCTCACCAATGTACTTAAAGCCGGTCAATGTATTCATTACCTTAGCACCGTAATGCTCCGCAATGGCTGCTCCCATCTCACTGGTTACGATCGTCTTGATGACAGCACCGTTATGAGGTAGTTTGCCCGCTTCCTTCAATTGACCGAGCAGATAATGGATCATAATAGCACCAGACTGATTTCCTGTAAGCACGACATATTCGCCTTGACTGTTCTTTACAACGGCCCCCATACGGTCTGCATCCGGATCCGTTCCAATCAGAATATCAGCCCCAACTTCCTCGCCGAGCTTCATCGCCAGCGTGAAGGCTTCGCGTTCCTCGGGATTGGGAGATTTTACAGTAGAGAAGTTGCCATCCGGTTGTGCCTGCTGGGGCACGACATGGATATTCTTAAAGCCGATGGTGCGAAGCACATGTTCCACCGGGGCTTGCCCCGTTCCATGGAGCGGCGTAAATACAATCTTGAAATCCTCGCCCAGCTTGGATGCAATAAGTTCTCTATTTACACTGACACTCGCCACTGTATCCACAAATGCCTGATCCTCTTCTTTCCCAAGCCAAACCAGCATACCTTGCGCTTCGGCTTCGGCCTGTGACAGCCTCTTGACCGCGGAGAAGGAATCGACTTCTTGAATCCGGGCAATCACATTCTCTGCTTCATCTGGCACCAATTGTCCGCCTTCGCGGTTGTATACCTTATAGCCATTGTATTCCGGGGGATTGTGGCTTGCCGTAATGACAATCCCGCCTGTTGCTCCCAAGTGACGCACGCTGAAGGACAGCTGCGGCGTAGAGCGCAGGGAAGGATACAGCTTCGCGATAATTCCATTGCCAGCCAAAACCAGTGCAGCCTCTAAGGCAAAATCAGGCGAAAAATGACGGGAATCGTGAGCAATGACAACAGAAGGCCTGCCCTCTGCAGCACCGTGAGCATCCAAGATATAGCTTGCAAAGCCTTGTGTGGCACGCCCTACCGTATATTTATTAATCCGGTTGCTGCCTGCACCAATGATACCGCGCAGTCCGCCCGTTCCAAATTCCAGATCGCGATAAAAACGCTCCTCCAGTTCTTGTGCATCATGCTCAAGGGCGCGCAGCTCCTGCTTCGTCTCTTCATCTACATAAGGATCATTCAACCAGCGCTGTACCGTATCGATTGTTCTCTGACTCATCTCTGACATGAAAAAAAGTCTCCCTTCCTCATCCAAACAAGAATAGTCTGAAAATTACTCCTTATCCGAGAGAGCAAACATTATCTCTCCCTCAGCAACGACACGCCCGTCCACGGTCGCGGTTGCTTTCCCCTTGCCGATCATGCCTTTTAAGCGGATAATCTCGACTTCCAGCCGCAGCGTGTCTCCAGGCACGACTTGGCCGCGGAAACGAAAACCATCAATGCCCGCCAAAAAGCCGAGCTTCCCCCGGTTGCTCTCAACATTGAGAATCGCAACAGCGCCTACTTGTGCCAAAGCTTCTACAATGAGAACTCCAGGCATAACGGCATACTCAGGGAAATGCCCGACAAAAAACGGCTCGTTGATCGTAACGTTCTTGATGCCGACCGCCCGTTTGCCATCCTCGATCTCCACAATTTTATCAACCAGCAAAAATGGGGGGCGATGCGGAATAATTTCTTGAATCTGTTTGATGTTCAACATAATATACAAATCCTCCTTATGTACGTACCCACCAAGCATAGCGTTTGAAAAGCTTCGCTCATTCCAGATGCTTCCGCTATGCCGCTTTTTTCAAGCTGGGGAAGGTTTTATAGATGGTTCTATCCTGCTTCATCTTTGAGGTTCACATGACGAATTTCAATTCATTTGCATAAAAATAAGGATCTGCGGAGAAAATGATAGATATCCTTCACCGCTGCAGAAGTGAAGGTTTTAGATAAGGGGCTTTCTCCTTCTGAACATCTATATGGGGAGAGGGCCCTTTTGTATACATCCGTTCTTTGTCATGGAATGACAAAGCTAACACGCAAGTCCCACCCCATTATACCGTTTAACCCCCAAAAAAGAAAACTCCCCGAAGGGAGTTCTTCATATACACGTAATGAAATTAAATTCACCTTAACTTCGAATCAAGGCGCAAATATCAAATCAAAAACATGCTTCCACGTGCTCCATTCAAACACTTCGCTAAGCTCCTGTTTCCCAAGGACAACATATCCAAAGACCAGACCCCCGCATAATGCCAATACGAGCAATATGGGAACCATGATGCGGACAGCTATTTTCCATCCGGATGTCTTGGAGCGTTTTTTGGCGTTTGATTCACTCATGAAGCCCACCTACCCTCGCATTGTGTTAGCAAGGTTCATCATGGTATCGCTGGAACTAAGTCCACGGGCCATTAGCTGGTAGGTTCGCTGAACTTCCATCATTTTGGACATTTCATCGGCCAGGTTAACGTTGGATTGCTCAATGAATCCGGAGAGCACCTTCGATTTAGGCTCTTCACCCGGAGCGAGCGGCGTCATATCGAACACATCAGCTTCCGTCAAGCCATCCCCTACCACAAACATGTTGTCGCCCACCGCAGCCAAGCCCTCAGGACGCATAAGCTCGACCAGCTTCAAGGTTGCATATGGAGCCGTACGACCTGTTGGGGTCTCCACGATGATCTGCCCCTTCTGATTAATGGCCACTTTCCCTTTGACCGGGAGTGAAATCGGCGCATTATTCACATCTAATACGGGATAGCCCTGGGAATTGACCAACAACAAGAAATTAGGGTCACGTTCATCCGGGGTTACATGGAATCCGCCTTCACGGGTATATCCGATCGCACCATCCCCTTGCACGGCAAACATGGCTTGTCCGTCAACCATCAGATCAAGGGGATTGCCGGTTTCCTTCATGGCCCCCTGTTCCATATTTGGCACGATGGAGGACATTCTCATCCCATATCCGAGAGTATAACCAAGCGGTGTGGCACGTCCGGTCCGATCAAAATCCTTATGATATCCCTGTACCTGCGTCAGCACATCTTCAAAGGAGGCTTCCTTCTTCTTATAACCAGCCGTGTTGACGTTTGCCATATTATCCGCGATCACATCCAGCCGCTGCTGGAGTGCATTCATGGACACCATAGCGCTTATCATCGAGTTGTTCATCACTTACCTCCCGTGGGCTCACATTTAACATACAGCAACGTGCAACCTAAATACATACAAAACCAGCCCTAAACCCGACCGATCTCATTAACCGCTTTATCCAGCGTCCGATCGTAATACTGAACGATCTTCTGATTCGTTTCATACGCACGCAGCGCAGCAGTCAATTCGACCATGGATTGCGTTGGATCCACATTCGATGCTTCAATGAATCCTTGACGGATGACTCCATTATCAGTATCGGTCATAAAACGCGTCTGTCCATCTGGATCCGCCATACGGAATACTCCAAGACCCTCACGAATTAAGCCATGAGGTTCACTCACGATGCTGATTCCGAGGGTGATGCCTGTCCCATTACCATCCGCGTCCATGATTTCACCTTGTTCATTCACTGTAAAGTTACGCGCCGAGCCTGTCAATACGATCGGCCTGTTATTGTTATCCAGAACCTGATAGCCGTTCTCGCTCAATAAGCTGCCCTCCGGACTCAACCGGAAGCTTCCGTTACGGGTATAACGGGTGTCGCCATCCTCATTGCGAACGGTGAAAAACCCTTCCGGACGGTAGATCACTTCACCGTTATCATCCACATATCTTCCGGAAGCATCGAATGGATAATTCTCACCTGTAGCCGGATTTTGAACATTAAAGGATGAAACAAGGGCGAAGTCGGTTGTCTTGCCAGTTTCGCGCAGTGCACCTTCGGTATAAAGCGAGATGCTCTCCTCAGCGTAAACGCCGGTATTGAACTTCCCGAGCTTCCTTCCGGCCTCTGACGATTGATTGCCACCGATCATGGAGACAAGCACTTCAGGGAACGAGCGCTGCACACTGTTCACTGCCTTGTAACCGGTTGTATTGATATTGGCAATATTCTGCGTTACCGTATTATGTCGCTGCTCCTGGGTCATCATCCCCGAAGCGGCTGTATATAATCCTCTAAGCATGAAGGCACTTCCCTTCTAATATCACAATCCTATCATCTATATCGGAAGGTTAGAACTTTTTCTTTACGACCTTGTCCAAATTATCCAGCATGATCCCCGTTCCCTTAACCACACAATGCATAGGATCCTCCGCAACGAGCACGGGTACCCGAAGTTCGTCCGTTAACAGCTCGTCCAATCCATGAAGCAGTGCACCGCCGCCCGTTAAAATGACTCCGCGATCAATAATGTCCGCCGACAGCTCAGGTGGCGTGCGCTCCAATACGGATTTGGCAGCAAGTACAATCGCCGACACAGGATCCCACAAGGCTTCTTGGACTTCGGCTGAGGATACCGTAACGGTCAACGGCAGACCGGATACCATATCACGTCCGCGGATGTCCATCTCAGCTTGCTTGCCGCTTGGACGAACAGTACCGATCGCCACTTTCAAATCTTCTGCTGTCCGCTCACCAATCAGCAATTTATATTTTTGCTTCACGTACTTCGTAATCGCCTCGTCGAATTTGTCTCCTGCCATCTTAATAGAGGAAGCGGTAACGACATCGCCCATGGACAGGACGGCCACATCCGTGGTGCCGCCCCCGATGTCCACAACCATGTTACCGCTTGGCTGGAAGATATCCATGCCTGCGCCAATTGCCGCCGCTTTCGGTTCTTCTTCCAGAAACACATCTCTGGCACCGCTGCGCTCAGCCGCTTCCCGGATCGCCTTCTGCTCCACCGAAGTAATATTGGTCGGTGCACAGATCAGGATTCGGGGCCGGCTGTGCCAACTGCGCGCGCCAACGCGATCAATAAAATACTTCAGCATCGATTCCGTAATATCGAAGTCGGCGATGACCCCGTCCCTCAGCGGGCGGATCGCCGTAATGTTGCCGGGAGTACGTCCGACCATGCGCCGTGCTTCCTCACCGACGGCAAGGACACGTTTGGTGTCGGTCTCAATCGTGACAACGGAAGGTTCGTCTAACACTACCCCCTTCCCCTTTACGTGAATAAGCACGTTCGCCGTTCCGAGATCGATTCCAATATCCTTGCTCAACATCATGAAAAGCCCCCAAAGTGTTATTTTATGGTAAAAGAATCTGTTCACTGCACCGAAACACTCATCGACAAAATCTAGCAATCCATGATGCTCTTCGGCAAAACAGGTTCCAAATGTCGATCCTATACCAGCTTTTAACATATCATACTTTAGGGGAGGGATTCAACGGCAATCTAGCGACCAAAGCCCTAAAAAATCAGGATTTTGCTGTGGCCACCGGTTCACGATTGCTGCCTGTTTTTTTGTACTTGATCTTGGTAGCTTCTCCGCCTCTGAGATGGCGGATAGATTTGTGGTATTCGAGAATGTGCTTCACCTGATCCGCCAGATCCGGGTTGATCTCCGGCAGACGTTCGGTTAAGTCTTTATGCACCGTGCTCTTCGACACGCCAAATTCTTTGGCTATAGTTCGAACCGTATGCCTCGTTTCCACGATACAGCGTCCGATCTTAATGGTCCGCTCTTTGATGTAATCGTGCACGCTCCCGCCTCCCTACTGTGTGGATAGTTTGGTACATTATATGAGGGGCATGACGGGATATTCGCGGTTTCAAGGAGTGACAAGCTTACTTGGACTCATTTATTTTCAGGACATGCCATGGGTGGACAAGAATGAAATGACCATAAAGCAAGGCACAGCAAGGGTAGGACTTGCCCACATGAATGGGACAAAAAAAAGGCAGGATCTTAGCGATCCTGCCCTCTTCACGTGCGCGGTGGGCGCATGCGTTATCGAAGAGATAAATTTATTTTTGCGGAAGCACACTCACAGGGTTGACCAGTTTCCCGCCCTCATACACTTCAAAGTGCACATGGTTGCCGAGATCCTTCTCAAATTCACTGCGTCCAGCAGTTGCGATCGCATCGCCCTGCTTCACTTCCGCGCCTTCCTTCACTTTCACTTCGTTCAAGCTTTGGTACACGGTTTTTGTATCACCGGATGTAATCTCCACCACATGACCGTTAAGCGGATGATTCTCTACCCGAGTTACTTGCCCTGTAAGTGCTGCTCTAACTTCAAACTCCGTGCCATCCGCTGTTGCCAGGTCAATACCCAAGTTGGGCGAAAAGGTATCGTTGTATTGCACCATCGCCTCTTGATGCGTTTCCGGGCTTGCCTCATCGAAATATGGTTTGACAATGCTAACAGCTACGTCATCCGTTACCGGCCAGATCATCGATTGAGCCTGGGCCGTTACTTCTAAAGCTTCTCCGTCTGTTGCGGTTCCAGCAGCCTTCTCTGAATCCTGTGCTGTTTCGTTTACAGTTGCCATTTCCTCTTGTGGTTTCAGCGTTTTTTGGCTGGCGTCCTGGTAGACCCACACGAGGGTTAGTATAATTGCCGCTGCTGCTAAGTATGCTGCCGGGAACACCCACCGTTTGGATAAAGCTTTCTTCCACGAAGATGACGTTACCACCGAATCTCCTTGTACAGTTTTAGGAGTTTCTTCGTGGGGTTTACTATTTTTGTTCTGTTCATTCATTTGCAATCACCTCAGTAACCATTGTTACCGGGGGCAACTCTTTTATACGTTATCACTATTATTTTTTTGAGAGGTTGTTCAAAAAGTCATCTTTTGATAAGAAAACCAATCGAGGCCAATCAAAGAAGAGCGACCGCGATTCAAAGGTAGGTTTTCTTGCGATATAGAATTCCATCAGCTCTGCTGATAATGAATAAATTCTATATCTAACACGAAGTAAATCAAGAAGTAACTCGGCATCGAATCTTGAATTCAGCTGGTCCTAGCTTTATTTAACCTGAAGCATTTTGAAAAAACGCACTTCGGAAGCATTACCCTTCGGTGCTGAAAATTCGACTTTTTGAACTTGCACTTAATGAGAGAGAAGATTTGAAGTTTCGGCAAAAGAAATATTCGTATAGTAGTGCTTCAGAATCTCTTTCGCCTTGTAACCCTCGCGGGCCATGCCCTCGGCTCCGTACTGGCTCATACCTACGCCGTGGCCGTTACCGTAGGTCGTAATCTCAATCTCTCCCTCTTTCATATGAAGGGCGAACTGGCTAGACCGGAGCCCGAGCTTCTCTCTCACCTCGCGACCGGAAAACTTCTTGCCCCCGACCCGTACGCTCTCAATGCGGTGGCCTTGTGTATACGAGAGGACTTTCAAAAAAGAAGAGGCCCCATCCCCGCCTGCCGATACCGGTACGGCTCCATCTGCCAAACCAAGCTTACCTAAAAACTCTGAACGCGGCATCGTAACTGTAGTCTTGTATTTTGGTGAAATCTCTTTATCCCATGGACTCTCCACGCTGCGCAGATAGGGAATCTCGTTCTTCCAATAATCCTCTGAATTTTCGGTATATCCGTTACTTGTGGAGAAAAAAGAAGCCGTGATCGGCTCACCCTCATAGGTCATTACCCAGCCCGCCGTTTCATTTACCGCCTGCTGGAGCTTCGCCAGCTCCGTTTCCTTGCCCAGTCGCTGCCACTCCATTGTCAGCTCGGCTTGGGCAATGTAAGCCTGGTGGCTGACGGTATCGGTCACCAGTGCCTTGTCGTCCGGCACGCCGCTGCGGTCGCCGGACAATAGCCGCTGCACAATATAGGTCCGTGCCGCGATGGCCTGGGCCTTGAGTGCCTCCAGCTGGAACTCTGCCGGCATCTCGGCGGCCAGGACGCCGACGACATATTGTTCCAGCGGCAGCTCTTCCACGGTTTCCGTCTTGGTTAAGTAGACGGAAACCATGGGCTCTTCCGCCGCCTGCGGCTCGGCGGAAGGCAGCGGGGGCGGCCCGGGCGGCAGCGGCTCTGGTGGATGGTTGCCAGGGGCAACCACCAGCAGAGGCAGCGCCAGCGCCAAGGCCAGCAGCCCCGCCACCGCCCAGACGGCAGGGTGCATCCGCACCCGCCGTCTTCCGGCGGTCGGGCGCCGCGCGGCAAAGCCG
This sequence comes from Paenibacillus solani, assembly GCF_001277345.1. Taxonomy (GTDB): domain Bacteria; phylum Bacillota; class Bacilli; order Paenibacillales; family Paenibacillaceae; genus Paenibacillus_AQ; species Paenibacillus_AQ solani. The sequence continues at coordinate 642,897 of NZ_LIUT01000008.1, read as the reverse complement.
CGGCGCCCCCAGCGCGAGGGCCGCGCACGGAACGTGCGGCCCCCGCGCGGCACGCGGCCCGATGCCGCAGGCGCGTAGCGCTGCGGCTCGGGCGCGGGCTGCGGGCCCTGCGGCATGGCCGCTGGCCCGCCGGGGTCTGGCGCGGCGCCGTGCGCACGCGCGCCAGCCGGGCGTTCGGGCGGCGGCGCAGATGCCGCCCGCTTGCCGTGGCCGGACTCGCCATAGGCGTCCGGCCCTTCCCCTGGGCCGCGGTGCCCACGCGGCCCGCCCTCCATGCTGTATCGATTTGTATCCGATATCGATAGCTGTCTATGTTTTTCCGTAGGTACCGTTTTCTGCTCAAGCGCTCCGGGAAATTCCCACTTTATTATGGGTACAGCCTCATCTTTGGATGGCTTCTGATACGGCTCTACCTTCTCTGCTTTGGGAGTTTGGTCTGGACTTCTCGCTCGCGTACCGCCTGCGCTGCCCATATTCACCCGAACCTTCGAATCTTTCATTTGCATTTCCCTCCTGTGTCTGTTCCCCTGGTATATGCCTCTTCTGCTTCTCTCCCTCTCCTCGCATCTTTGGTTAAGCCTCTACTGATACTTATGAGAAACGGACTTTTGATAGAACTGTTCTAAGAGAAAGATTGGAAAAGGAATCCAAGCAAAACTTTCACAACCTAAGAGATAATCCATCAGGCACGTTCCTGACGTACCATCGGTCCTAGATAAAAGGTTAGAATGAGGATTAATAAGAAACCCAGCACTTAAGAAGGATCAAAAAAAGAAGAAGAGGCTCGCCCTCACGGGCCAAGCCTCTTCTTCTTCACTCTATCACACTCGGATGACCTCATCATCCAAGATGGTTATTACGCCCAAGTTGGTTGGACTTTAAAAAGTTTGGTCTCTTCCAATTCGTTTGCCACTTTCTTCGGAGCCTTCTCCGTGCTCGGTTCCTCCGTCGAGATGCGCCAGATGTCCGCGCCAAGTCCAGACAGCTTCTCAGCCAAATGAACATATCCGCGGTCGATATGCTGAACGCCACCGACTTCCGTTGTCCCCTCTGATACGAGTCCCGCCAGTATCAAAGCAGCTCCGGCCCGAAGATCGGTTGCTGTGACTTTAGCGCCCTTAAGCTTAGCACCACCTGTAACGATGGCAGAGCGCCCTTCAACCTTAATTTCGGCATTCATCAACTGGAACTCATCCACATGCATGAAGCGGTTCTCGAATACGGTTTCCGTAACTACACTTGTACCTTCGGAGACCAGCAACAGCGCCATCATTTGGGACTGCATGTCAGTTGGGAAGCCAGGGTAAGGCAAGGTTTTCACATCCACTGACTTTAATGGTTTATCCGCGATAACGCGGATTCCATTCTCGTCCGGTTCAATCGTGATCCCCATCTCCTCCATTTTGGAAATGACAGGTCCAAGATGATCGGCGATAGCTCCTTCCACATAAACATCCCCGCCAGTGATAGCAGCAGCTGCCATAAAGGTACCTGCTTCGATCCGGTCTGGAATGACATTATGCTGGACGCCATGCATTTTCTCAACGCCTTCGATACGAATGACCCCCGTACCCGCACCGCGAACTTTGGCGCCCATCGCATTCAGGTAATTCGCTAAATCGACAATTTCCGGCTCTTTCGCCGCATTTTCGATAACGGTAACTCCCTCTGCCAATGTAGCAGCCATCATAATATTTTCAGTAGCACCTACGCTAGCTACGTCTAAGTAGACCTTCGCTCCACGTAATCTGCCATTGCTCTTTGCTTCAATATATCCTTGTCCGAGGCTAATCTCAGCCCCGAGCGCTTCAAATCCTTTAAGGTGTTGATCAATCGGTCTTGTGCCGATCGCGCATCCCCCGGGCAGCGATATCCGGGTACGTCCACAGCGTGCCAGTAAAGGGCCCATGACCAAAAAAGACGCTCGCATCTTCCGCACCCATTCATAAGGTGCTTCACATGTCGTTATGTGCTCTGCATTCACACGTATCACTTCATCTTGATATGTAATGCCTGCACCAAGCGATTCCAATACTTTACTAATTGTAATTACATCGTCAAGAGGAGGCGCGTCAATAATAACACTTTCCCCAACTTCCCCTAAGAGAGAGGCAGCGATGATCGGAAGAACTGAATTTTTTGCTCCGCTGACTTTGACGCTTCCGGTCAGTCTTTTGCCACCGCGGACGATAAATTTGCTCATCATGGTTTCCCTCCGCGTCCATAATTTTCCTGATTCCATGTGTTAGTGATTAAGTTGCTGCTAATTCCCTAACTTTCATCTTACCATTAGGGTTTTCAGCTATACAAGCGATTTTCGAACTATTTATGACACCTGATTCGATGAAACAGCATCTGTTATCAGATACTTATCATACTGCTTTATGAAGCATCTGTTATCCGCAGTAAGGACCTACGAAAGTTACCATGACCGATCAACACTTGTCAATGCACAACAATTACCGGGTGAACTTTATAGTCCGGAAGTCATACGGTCCGCCCGATCAAAGTCTTATTAAGTTAAGTGTTAACATAATAAAATGTGTTTATTCGACATGTTCTCTTCAAGCAATCTAACAGAGATATAACCATTCAACCCGCACTTAAAACAGACGAGTATAAAATGGAGTAAGTGCAACATCATCATACAATCAAATTCGAAAAGAACCTTTGAAAACATTCTAGTGTTATGTATGACGTTCTTTCTCGCCCTAAAACATATATCGGATCATTTGACTCCATGTAATATAGTCAATTAGGAATTCAGCCACGAATCGCCCGAGCACCACAGCTAGCAGCAGGTGTAACAACTTTCCCTGCGGCCCTTTCGGATGACGGACAATCAAATCCAGCTTCACTTGCTGTAATGCCCACCAAGCCAGTGCAATACAAATCAACGAAACGACAATCGATACCAATCCGTTCACACCGATTGCACTGATTGAACTAGATAAATCCTGACTCATGCTCCCTCCTCCTTCGTAAATTCGCAAGTCCACTTCAGGACCGACTCTTCTATAATACTTGGCTGGACGCTAAGAATCCAGCACTTTCTATCCGACATTTCCTCGGAAATAATAAAATTTATCGACATTGCTCAAAAAGGATCAAGAACACGCCATTAATAGAAGTCAAAAACACTGTTTATAACGCCATCATAAACCATTTAAACACCAGTAATGGTAATATTTTCATTCCCTAAGCAGCTATTTATACTTATTATATTACAAAAAAATACCGGAACCTAATTTAGGGTCCGGTAAAGCTTTTAGCATATTCAGGTCACTGTATACCTCGCCTCTTTTAGAAATCTGAGGTCGCTATATGAATGGTTCCAAAAACCGGCAGTGCACCTGACAGGAGAGCAGCAACCAACAAGCGATACCGGCGCGTCTGAGAAGTTATTGACGGTTACGGATGCATTCAAGCCGCCAGCTAGATTCTCATAATACGATTTACCGACATTCTGTGCCAGTGAGAAGATTTGCTTCCGGGAGTAGAATAGCCATAAGGATGACCACCCTACTCTCTTAGATGCTATAGGTTATGCATCAACTCTATTAAAATAACCGATAGATGTAATAGGAAATTCGCACATTTAATAGAATCGCAATCGGCTTATGAGTATTAGATTCCAAGAGCTATTGCAGTTATGATACTCAATGTACTCTCCTAAATTACCGAACCATTTATTTATATAATTGAAGACTCTTCTTGTGATTCATTGTTGAAACAGCATCAATGAAACCTATGTAGACCAGTAAATAAAAAAAGACAGCTTGCTGTATGAATACAGCAAGCTGTCTATGTCTGTTCATTAATTATGTCTCACTTTAATCCGGTTCATCGCTCTTTGCAGAGCCAACTCTGCGCGACGATGGTCAACTTCGTCCTGTCTTCCCTTTGCATGCAGGCGAGTTTCAGCTCTTTCCTTCGCGGCTTCCGCACGCTCCAGATCGATCTCAGTTGCTCTCTCTGCGCTTTCCGCCAGGATAACAATCTTATCTTTACGAACTTCGACAAAACCGCCTTGTACCGCAAACGGAGTTTTCTCGTTGCCGACTTTCACATAAACTGGCGCTATCTGAAGCGGCGTAACGAAGGAAATATGGCCAGGCAAAATACCCAGCTCTCCCTCAACTCCACGTACCGTAACACTGTTCACCTGCTCGGAATAGACCAGGCGGTCCGGGGTTACGATTTCCAACAAAATGGTGCTCACTTCCATCCCTCCTCACCGTTTTCCGCAGAAAACTCGCGCAGCAGACCTTACCGTCCCGGTACGGGTTCGGCTGCGGTCTGCTGATCACGGAGCGTCAGCTTACAATGTTTTTGCTTTTTCAACTGCCTCTTCAATCGTACCTACGAACAAGAAAGCCGCTTCTGGAAGGTGATCGTACTTGCCTTCCAAGATTTCTTTGAAGCTGCGCACGGTTTCTTTAACCGGTACATACTTACCCGGAATGCCGTTGAACTGCTCGGCAACGTGGAAAGCTTGGGAAAGGAAACGCTGAATACGACGAGCACGTCCAACAATCGCTTTATCTTCCTCACTCAGCTCATCCATACCGAGGATGGCAATGATATCTTGAAGCTCATTGTAGCGTGCAAGAATTTGCTTTACGCCCTGAGCTACATTATAGTGCTCTTCACCCACAATTTCCGGAGCCAAAATACGGGAACTGGATGCAAGCGGATCTACCGCAGGGTAGATACCCATCTCGGAAATTTTACGCTCGAGGTTCGTCGTTGCATCCAAGTGAGCAAACGTCGTCGCCGGAGCCGGATCCGTATAGTCATCCGCAGGTACATAGATAGCCTGAATGGAGGTTACAGATCCTTTTTTGGTAGAAGTAATCCGCTCCTGCAAGCGTCCCATCTCGGATGCCAGCGTTGGCTGGTAACCTACTGCGGAAGGCATACGGCCCAGAAGGGCGGATACTTCGGAACCCGCTTGAGTAAAGCGGAAAATGTTGTCGATAAAGAGCAATACGTCTTTACCTTCTTGATCACGGAAATATTCCGCCATCGTCAAACCAGTCAATGCTACACGAAGACGGGCACCTGGAGGCTCGTTCATCTGACCGAACACCATCGCCGTTTTGCTGATAACGCCGGAATCACTCATCTCGTGATACAGGTCATTACCTTCACGAGTACGCTCGCCTACGCCGGCAAATACGGAGATACCGCCGTGTTCTTGAGCGATATTGTTGATCAATTCCTGGATCGCAACGGTTTTACCTACACCGGCACCACCAAAGAGACCGATTTTACCGCCTTTTTGGTAAGGAGCTAGCAAGTCGATAACTTTAATACCCGTTTCCAGCATTTCTGCTTGGGTAGAAAGCTCGTCATAAGCAGGAGCTTCGCGGTGAATCGGGTTGTTTACTTCGGATACCACAGCACCCGCATTATCGATCGGCTCACCCAGTACGTTAAATACTCGGCCGAGTGTAGCGGAACCTACAGGTACCGTAATTGGTCTGCCCAAGTCCACAGCTTCGATACCGCGAATGAGACCATCCGTGGATGACATCGCGATACAACGAACCAGATTATCTCCTAAATGATTGGATACTTCCAAAGTCAAATCAATCGAGCGGCCGCCTTCCAACGTTGCTTCAATCTTGACAGCATTAAAAATCTCGGGAAGATGACCGCGCTCAAATTCAATGTCAACTACAGCACCTGTAATGCTGACAACGCGTCCTTTATTCATTGATTCGTTTTCCCTCCTACCCGCTCACCTCTAAGGATGAACGATGATCGTAAAAGCGGCTGACATGTCATGCCGCATATCCGTTACATACTAAATTATAAATTCCAATGTGCATTACTGCTGAGCGTTTGCGCCGCCCACGATCTCGGAAATTTCCTGCGTAATGGCAGCCTGACGAGCACGGTTATATGTGAGGTTCAACTCGTTGATCATCTTGCTCGCGTTCTTCGTGGCTGCGCCCATCGCAGTCATCTTCGCACCCAGCTCACTCGCCTTCGCATTCAGCATTGCACTGAAAATCAACGTTTCCGCATATTTCGGAAGCAGAATCTCAAGCACGCCTTCAGGAGAAGGTTCGTATTCATAACTGGTCAAGTCGCCTCCACTACCAATGTTCTCCATTGGCAGAAGTTTGGAGATCTCTTGCAGTTGAGTCAAGGCATTCACGAATTGGTTATAGCACACGTATAACTCATCAATCTGACCCAGCTCATACTGATGAACCGCCGCATTAGCGATGGTCTTGATATCTGCATAAGTCGGACTATCGGATAAATCGGTGAGCTCTTCAACAACCGGAAGTCCACGACGACGGAAATAATCCCGTCCTTTACGTCCGATCACAAACAGGCAATACTCATCCTTGGACTGATGGCGTTCTGCGATAAAATTCGAAACCTTGCGCAAAATGTTGGAGTTCGATGCACCAGCAAGACCGCGGTCAGAAGTGATTACCAGATAACCGGTTTTCTTCACTTCGCGCTTCTCCAGCATCGGATGACTGATTCCATTGGTTCCAGCAGCTATGCTGCCCACAACCTCTTTCAGCTTCTCGGAGTAGGGAAGTGCAGAGGTTGCCTTCTCTTGAGCTCTTCTCAGCTTGGCAGCAGCAACCATTTCCATCGCCTTGGTGATCTGCCTTGTGTTCTGAACACTCTTGATCTGCCGCTTAATATCACGTAATCCTCTTGCCATGTTTTCACCACCTTAAAGCTTTGGCGAAGCCAAAGCTAACTTCGAAAGCAATCACCTAACTTTGGCGAAGCCAAAGTTACTTCGTAAGCAAATACCTAGCCTTGGCCGAGCCAAAGCCAACTTCATATACGTAGACCAAGCTTTGGCTAGGACCAAAGCCAAACCTGTTAGACAACATCACTTTGGTCACAGCCAAAGCTACATTCCATATGATGAAAGAGGATGCCGGGCGTAACCCGGCTCCCCTCCTGTTACTTGCTTGAGGAGCTTACACCGAAGTGGCAAAGCCCTTCTTAAATTGATCGATCGCCGCTTTCAAAGCGTTTTCGTTATCGGATGTCAGATCCTTCGTATCTCTGATGGATTGAAGAATCTCCGGTTTATTGCTTTCAATAAACGCGAGGAATTCGCTCTCGAAACGACGCACGTCGGCAACCTCGATATCATCGATATATCCCTTAACAGCTGCGTACAAGCTAACCACCTGCTGTTCAACGGACAACGGCTGGTTTACGCCCTGTTTCAGAATTTCCATCAATCTTGCACCACGGTTCAAACGAGCCAAGGTTGATTTGTCCAGATCGGATCCGAACTGGGAGAACGCCTGAAGCTCACGATACTGCGCAAGATCCAGCTTCATGCCCCCTGCAACCTTTTTCATCGCTTTGATCTGCGCGGAACCACCGACACGGGATACCGAAATACCAACGTTAATCGCTGGACGCTGACCGGAGTAGAACAACTCGGACTCCAGGAAGATCTGTCCATCCGTAATCGAAATTACGTTGGTTGGAATGTAAGCAGATACGTCAGAAGCCTGTGTTTCAATAAATGGAAGTGCGGTTAATGAACCACCACCAAGCTCATCATTGAGCTTCGCTGCACGTTCCAGCAAACGGGAGTGCAGATAGAACACGTCACCCGGATAAGCTTCCCGACCCGGAGGACGACGAAGGAGCAAGGACAACTCACGGTATGCAGCCGCTTGTTTGGACAAGTCATCATAGATGATGAGCGCATGCTCGCCTTTGTACATAAAGTACTCGCCCATTGCGCAACCTGCGTACGGAGCGATATACTGCAGCGGAGCTGGCTCAGAAGCCGAAGCCGTAACAACAATGGTGTACTCCAGTGCGCCGTAACGGCGAAGAGTTTCAACCACTTGTGCTACAGTCGATTGCTTTTGTCCAATCGCTACATAGATACATTTCACGCCGCTGCCTTTTTGGTTTAGAATAGTATCGATTGCAACCGTGGTTTTACCCGTTTGGCGGTCACCGATAATGAGCTCGCGCTGTCCGCGGCCGATCGGCACCATTGCGTCAATCGCTTTAATCCCTGTTTGCATAGGCTCATGAACCGACTTACGGTCGATAACGCCTGGTGCACTACTCTCAACCGGACGGAAAGCAGCCGCTTCAATAGGTCCCTTGCCGTCAAGCGGTTGACCCAGCGGATTGACAACGCGTCCAAGCAGAGCTTCGCCTACAGGAACTTCCATGATACGTCCTGTACGTTTTACCTGATCGCCTTCCTTGATATCGGAGTAAGGTCCCAAGATAACGACACCCACATTGCTCTCTTCAAGGTTCAGCGCCAGACCGAACACGCCGTTCTGGAACTCCAGGAGTTCCCCGGACATTGCGTTCTCCAGGCCATACACGCGAGCAATACCGTCACTAACTTGAATGACCGTACCTACTTCAGAGACAGTGATATCGGATTTATATTCTTCAATTTGACTTTTGATTAAAGTACTGATTTCTTCAGGTCTGATACTCAACGTTTTCACCCCTATCTACTATGCTCGTCTATTAAAAGACTTTTCAAGACGTTCCAGCTTACCGGAGAGGCTTCCATCATACAGCTTATCGCCAATGACAACCTTCAGGCCCCCGAGCAAGCTCTTGTCTACAATATTGGACACCCGGATCTTCTGATGTGCCAACTGTCCGAATTCCGAAGCTACCTGTTCTTTTTCCTGATCGCTAAGCGGATAAGTGGAGTATACCGTAGCGTCTGCCAATCCCAAGCTTTCGCCTTGTATCTTCACATAACTGTTCAGCAGTTCGGAGAACATATCTGTACGCCCACGGTCAAGAAGCAATTCTATCGTATTCAAGACCGGCTGCGATACTTTACCTGCTAACGCCTGCCTAATGGCATTCATCTTTACGGACTGGGGAATATTCGGCGTGGAGATGAAGGTTTGAATGTCCGCATCACCTTCAATAGCTTGCACAACTGCGCGCAGCTCCTCTTCCACTTCCAGACCCTTCTGCTGCTGAGCCGCCACATCGAACAGCGCCCGCGCATACCGCTTGGCTGCTACTGTATTTTGGCTCATGATCTGCCTCCTACCTCTTTAAGGTATTGGTCCACCAGTTCTTCTTGAGCTTGGTCATTCTTCACTTCACGTTCAATCAGCTTCTCAGCGATCTTAACGGAAACGCTGCCGATTTCACCGCGAAGCTCTGCCACGGCTTTCGTTTTCTCGCTCTCGATTTCGCGTACAGCATCGACTTTGATGCGATCCGCTTCCTCTTTAGCCAGTTCCAAAATCTGTTCAGCCTGCTTGTTGCTCGTTTGCTTGGAACGTTCGATGATCTCATGAGCTTCTTGACGCGCTTGGTTCAGCGCTTGCTTCTGCTCTTCTACATAGACATGTGCCTGTTCGCGAGTTTTGGAAGCTTCGTCGAGCTGGCTCACGACCAATTCCCGACGCTGCTCCATAATTGCAAACAATTTACCGAAAGCATATTTATTAAGCAGAAAGTACAGAATAGCAAATGCAAGAATTGAGACTATAATATTCTCCCAAAGTACTTCTCCCATGGATGAAGTCACTCCTTTCCGTTAATGCGAATTGCAGTTCTTAACAAAACGAAGGCGCGGATGGCATCGGCCCTCCCCGCCAAACCGTTGTATTCTTATTAAGAAAACATGATCAAGAAAGCAATAACGGTAGCAGCGAGTGGAACTACCTCGACGATACCAACACCGATAAACATCGTTGTTTGCAACGGACCGCGAGCTTCCGGTTGACGAGCGATAGATTCTACTGTTCTACTTACGATCATACCGTTACCCAAACCTGCGCCCAACGCGCCCAAACCTACTGCAATAGCTGCTGCTAAAAATTCCATTGATAAATTTCCTCCTTAAATATGGTTCTAATTTAGTTAATATAATAGATCTCTTTCGAAATTGCCGATTAGCCGGCACGTTTCGGCCGAGCTTATTAATGCGCTTCTTCTTCGTGAACCGTGGTTTGTGCGATATAAACCATGGTCAAGATCGTAAAGATGAAAGCCTGCAATGCACCGATAAATATACTGAACCCTTGCCATACGGCCAGGAACGGTATACCGAAGTATCCCATTTTCAGGATTACCGTGATGAGTACCTCACCTGCGAAGATGTTAGCAAACAAACGGATTGCCAGAGCGATCGGTTTTGCCAGGTTCTCAATGATATTGAGCGGCAGGAAGATCGGGAACGGTTCGATGTAATGCTTCAGGTAATGCTTGCGATTCAGCTTCAGACCCAGGTAGTTCATCAAGAAGAACACAACGATTGCTAAACCTGCTGTAATGGAGATGTCAGCTGTCGGTGATTTCCACCAGAGAACGTGAGCCATATGGCCATCTTGCAGACCTCTCGTAGCTTCAATCGTATGACCGAACACTTTAAAATCAGCAGGCAAGTCTGTGATAATAGCAAACGGCAATCCTAGCAAGTTCGCTACGAAGATAAATATAATCAAGGTTAAACCTAGAGATATATAGGGTTTCCCCTTCTTTAAATCCATAGCACTGGCTACGATGCCTTGCACAAATTCTACGACCCACTCCATGAAGTTTTGCATTTTGGAAGGGTTTTCGACAGACAGATTACGAACGGCCAGCCTCGCCAGTACGAAGACAATGATACAAGTCACTAGCAACATAATGACGGCTGATAGATCAAGTCGAAATCCACCTAGATCAATAATCGGTGAATCATGCATATAATTGTTTTCACCCCTTTCCAATTAGCGCTGATCAATTCTTCATTCTCAAGCTAACAATAATGCTGACCGGAATCATCAACAATTGGGGAATGAACAGGCCAATGATCGTAGCACCGAGCGATACTTGTTCGAGCTTGGCTGCCATCATCACGATTAAAAACGCGATGCAAAGTCTTGTGACGAATCCAAAGCTGAACCGTCTGCGCTCCTGGCTCACGGCCAAGTCCACAAGCTGCCTTACTTTAATGGAAAGAAAGCGGACGTTGAACAAACCGCCAACGATTCCCAAGATCAACCCAGATTCCTCCGGTCGATAATCCGGGTATAACGCCCATCCCAAAAACAAAGCAGATAATAAGAGTATCGATACCCTAGTTACACCGTTCACAATGGATGTTGTCAAATCATTCACTTTGCGCCCCCAAAAACTTCTTAATGAGAAGAGCAATATTCAAAATCCCTGTAAAGAGCCCTAAAACGGTTCCAATCGCCAACCAGTATCTGGGCCCGTCCAGCCATTCAGCCAGCCATCTTCCAGCAAAAAAACCGGTTACGATATATACAGCCAGCAAACCACCGCCCCCGCTAATATATAGCGCTATCAGCCAAGGGCTGTCTTGACTTTTCGGATTTTTCATATAACCTCTAATCCCAACTCATTTTACTGAATATTACAAGAGTTTGTCAATGAATCGATTTTATCGATTTACCGTGTAGAATCGGCGTTTTGAGCAATTTAAATTGCACAAAACACCGCGACAACCGTACAGTTCAACTGTATGCTGTACCCTTGTCAATCAGAATCAAGAAAACTATGCCTTTGTGAACATTCTGTGAAATTCTTTTGGACGCTCTTTTTGGATGCCAAAATGGTGCAAAATCGCATGGACAATTCGCTCTGAAGCATGTCCATCTCCATATGGATTTGCTGCCTTACTCATCTTTTCATAGAGCGCTTGATCCGTTAATAAAGCCTTAATTCGATCATACACATTCTCTTCCTGGGTACCGACAAGCTCCAGAGTCCCCGCTTCGATGCCCTCCGGACGCTCCGTCGTTTCCCGAAGCACCAATGTCGGTACGCCGAACGAAGGAGCTTCCTCCTGCATACCGCCCGAATCAGTAATGATAAAGTGCGTGCGAGTATAGATATTGTTCATATCCACGATATCCAGGGGATCGATCAGCTTAATACGCGGATGATTTCCCAGAATGCGATGAGCCGGCTCTTTGACGGCAGGGCTCGGATGCACAGGATATACGATAGCAATGTCTTCAAATTCATCTGCAATGCGCTTCACCGCTTCAAAGATCTGGCGATGCGGCTCCCCTTGTGACTCCCGGCGATGAGCCGTCATTAAAATTAAACGCTTACCTTCCGCCCAGTCCAGGACCGGATGGGTATAATCTTCACGCAACGTATATTGGAACACGTCCGTAGCCGTATTTCCTGTGACATAGATATGAGATTCTGCCTTGTTCTCCTTACGTAAATTGTTCGCGGACCATTCCGTCGGAGCAAAATGAAGATCAGCCAGCACACCAGTCAGCTGACGATTCATCTCCTCAGGATAAGGATTCAGCTTATTCCATGTGCGAAGACCTGCTTCGACATGACCAACTTGAATCTGTTGGAGGAAGGCAGCATAACTGGCCAGGAAGGTAGTCAGCGTGTCTCCATGCACCAGTACGATATCCGGCTTGACCTCACGCAGAACAGGTTCCAATCCTTCCAGGACGCGCACGGTGATTTCGTTCAGCGTTTGGCGATCCTTCATCACATCCAGATCGTAATCCGGGACAATCTTGAACACATCCAGCACCTGATCCAGCATTTGGCGATGCTGCGCAGTTACGCAAACGACCGATTCAATATGCTCGGGATGACGCTGAAGTTCTAGTATAAGCGGCGCCATCTTGATCGCTTCGGGGCGGACCCCAAATATCGTCATCACTTTCACTTTTGACATGTTTGAAATACCCCTCTTTGCATGCGTAATATTTGAATCCCAATGAAGGGACCGGCTTGTACTTATTTCGTGCCGTACAGCCGATCTCCTGCATCACCAAGACCCGGTACGATATAACCATGGTCATCCAGTCCCTCATCAAGCGCAGCAACATAGATGTCTACATCAGGATGAGCATCATGCACAGCTTTCACACCTTCGGGTGCAGCCACCAGATTCATCATCTTAATCTGCGTGCAGCCGCGTTTTTTTAGCACGTCAATAGCAGCGATGGCGGATCCGCCCGTCGCCAGCATCGGATCGATCACGATCAATTCGCGCTCCGTAACGTCTGTTGGAAGTTTCGTATAATACTCGACAGGCTGGAGCGTCTCAGGATCACGAAACAATCCAACATGCCCTACCTTAGCAGCAGGAAGCAGTTTGACTACTCCATCCAGCATGCCAAGACCAGCACGCAGGATCGGTATAAGCCCCAGCATTCGGCCGGATATGACCTTTCCCTGCGTTTCCGCTACAGGCGTCTGTACGGATATCGATTCGAGAGGAACCTCCCGCGTAATTTCATAAGCCATCAAAGTCGCAACTTCATCAACCAATTCGCGAAAGTCTTTTGTGTTAGTCCGCATATCGCGAATAAATGTAAGTTTGTGTTGAATCAACGGGTGATCACAAATCACCAATTTTCCCATGTCAGGTCCCTCCGGTTTTGAGTACAAATGTGATATCAATATGGGCGTTTATATTTGTGAGCTCCATAAATCTTGTCTATTATATCATTCCCTTTCGTCAATTGACACCTGCCGTAGTCATGTTTATTTCCCGGAGTTTTGACCCTGTAACTGGATCGCCATCTCCTTCAACCTAGGTTTTCCATTTCTGCCTATATTGATGCTTCCTAAAAACCAACCTGACCGGGAGATGAGAAGCCGCATCCAGCAAAAAATGATGGGTCCAATAAAAAAAGGAACCCACCTGCTTCAGGGGGTCCCTTCATCATAACCTGTAATTGCTTGCGAAGCTGTGATTAATATTTCATTTCAGTATAAAGAGGGTATTGGTCTGTAAGCTCAGCCACCAAACGGCTTGCTTCTGCAAGCGTCGCCTCGTCTTTAGGCTGCTTCAAGGTCATCGCAATGATTTTCGCGATTGTTACCATCGCTTGCTCATCCATGCCGCGGGAAGTAATCGCAGGCGTACCGATGCGGATACCGCTCGTGACGAACGGACTGGTCGGATCAAACGGGATAGCATTCTTATTCACGGTAATTCCGATAGAATCCAGAACTTTTTCCGCATCTTTACCGGTGATGTCCAGATTGCGTGTATCGACCAGCATCAAATGATTATCCGTTCCGCCGGAAACGATATTCAATCCTTCCTCGATCAGCGTATCAGCCAGCACTTTTGCATTCTTCACAACGTTCTCTGCATAAGTCTTGAAAGACGGATCCAATGCTTCGCCAAGCGCTACAGCCTTGGAAGCAATGACATGCATAAGCGGTCCGCCCTGGGAACCCGGGAATACAGCTTTGTCGATCGCTTGTGCCCAAGCTTGTTTGCACAGAATCATGCCGCCGCGCGGTCCGCGGAGGGTCTTGTGCGTTGTAGTGGTTACAAAGTGGGCATGCGGAACCGGGCTCGGATGAACTCCAGCTGCTACGAGACCCGCGATATGAGCCATATCGACCATGAACAATGCGCCAACATCGTTCGCAATGGCAGCCAGCTTCTCGAAATCGATGACACGAGGATAAGCGCTTGCGCCCGCCACAATCATGCGAGGGCGATGCTTGAATGCCGCTTTACGGACTTCATCGTAATCGATCAGGAATGTGTCTTCCTGCACGCCGTAGGCAACAAAGTTGTACAGCAGGCCCGAAGCATTAACCGGACTTCCGTGCGTCAAGTGTCCGCCATGAGCCAAGTTCATGCCGAGCACGGTATCGCCAGGCTTGAGCGCTGCCAAATAGACAGCCATGTTCGCTTGGGCACCGGAGTGCGGCTGAACGTTGACATGCTCGGCTCCGAACAATTCTTTGGCACGGTCACGGGCGATATCTTCCACGATGTCCACGCGCTCACAGCCACCGTAGTAGCGTTTGCCAGGATAGCCTTCCGCATATTTATTCGTCAGTACGCTCCCCATGGCTTCTATAACCGCTTCGCTGACAATGTTCTCGGATGCAATCAGCTCGATGTTGCTGCGCTGACGCTTCAATTCCAAATCCATAGCTTCCAATACAGCCGGGTCATTCTTCCGCAAATGTTCCATCATGTTTTTATCCTCCCATAATCGATCGTTTTTTGTTTCACCATCAAGACTTCAGGTTTACGACTTGCAAAAATGAGCTTTCATACGAATCAATCGCACAGCGCGGAATCATCCTTCTGCTCAAGCTGGTATACCGCCCGCTCTCCGCCAATCAGCTTCGGCCGGGTATAGGCAGCAGTCACGCGAGCCTCACCGATGTAACGCCCGCTTGGCCTGAACGGAACCGCCACTCTCCGCAAATGCATGCCGATCAGCGTCTCACCGATGTCGACTCCCGCATGGGCCTCGATGGATTCTGCAAGGCAAGGATCGGTCATACTGCGGTAAGCTGCCGAGGCCATGGAGCCGCCTGCTCCCGGAATAGGCACAGCTGCCACCTCCGTCAAGCGAAGACGCTCGAGCAGTTCACGCTCCATAACAAGCGCACGGTTCAAATGCTCACAGCATTGATATACGACAGCGAACCCGAATTCAGCTTGAACCTCGGCAATGCCCTGAAGGAGCTGCTGCGCTGTTTCAAGTGCGCCTCCCGTTCCGATCCGGCGTCCGGCTACTTCGCTGGTGCTGGCTCCGATGACCAGCACTTTGCCCGGGCCTAAGACGGCCGCTTCGGCCAGTTCACGGACAATGCTCGCTGTCTGTTCAGACAAGGAAATCTTGGAGATATCGGTCATGTCATAGTCCTCCCGATGTTTTATCACTGAAGAAGCTTCTTCCCTTCTGCACCATGGACCCTGCCAGTCGCTTAGCGACCTCAGCGGTAATGGCTATAGACTAATTCTTCAGATATCGTTCCTCGATGGCCTTGATCTTGTTCACACGGCCGACATGACGCTCGCCATGACTGAAATCGGTTGTCAGCCATGCGCTGACGATTTCCGCAGCCAGTCCGGGACCGACCACACGTTCGCCCAGTGCAATCACATTGCTGTCATTATGCTCGCGTGTCGCTTTGGCCGAGAACACATCATGCGTCAGCGCACACCGGATTCCCGGTACCTTGTTGGCAGCGATGCTCATGCCGATTCCTGTGCCGCAGATCAGAATTCCGCGATCAGCTTCACCGGAGACTACCTTCTCGCATACCGGCAGTGCATAATCGGGATAATCCACGGAATCGGAACAGCCGCAGCCAAGATCCTCCACCTCGTGTCCAAGACCCCGAATGACCTCAACAATTTCCTCTTTCAGACGAATGCCGGCATGATCTGTACCCAATGCAATCTTCATCTATGAAAAACCCCCTTGTATGTTCGCTTTTGCGTTTTAGCTTGTTTCATTATAACCCAAATGAGACGCAAAAGACGAAAAAAGAGCAGTCGGCGCACGTGTTGTGCTCCAATTGCTCTTTGCCCAGGCGACCGGCCGTATCGTCCGATGCTCCACCGTGGTTTCATCCACTTCGTCGCCAGTTACATCGGATTCCATAGTTTTTCAACTTCATCTTAAATCAATATGGAGTGAAAGGCAAGTGGCTTTTTATCCCCATAAATGTTTCTGTTTCGCGTAGCGATTAATCCTACTCGGGCAGGTCACCTTCCAGCTTGTCCAGCAGACGGAACAGCGCCGTCCGAATCTCTGCTGCCGTCGCTTCATAATCCTCCCGCGAACCACCGAAAGGATCAGAGATATCGAAACTTGGCATGCGCTGGCTCAGCTCGATCAGACGCTCGCGCTCGCTGTCACTGACTTTCCGACCCAGCGATCTGGCCAACTCAAGCGAAGCGTATAAGCTATCCAGCTCCCGTAAGTCTTCCAGCACTCTGCGATCATCCTCAACAAACTCTTTCAGCGTATGCATCTTGTCTGCGGCGTGCGGGAACTGCCGGATGGCGTAGTGCTTATGCGACTGGGTTAATGTCAGAATCAAATCTGCCCATTCCACCAGATTCGCTGTCAAAGCCTTGGATACCAAGCGCTCTTGAATATCCTGATCCTGCAGGATTCCCTGTGCATGGTGAGAGACCGGCATTCCGTCCACGGCCGAAACCCCGGCAGATTGAGCCTCCAGCGGGATGCCCCGTTGTTTGGCCAGCTTCCGCAGCATGCCTTCAGCCATTGGACTGCGGCAGGTATTCCCCGTGCAGACGAACAGTATTTTTTTCACAGGCCCGTACCTCCCGTTAGTAGATTCTTGGAGTTATTGTAACAAATATAGTGTTAAAAGATAAACATGATCCCAAATACAACCAAAATCAGTCCGCCCAGCATTTCACCGTATTCCCCCAGCTTATTGCTCACTTGCCTGCCAAGCAGCAAACCAAGTATGGCCAGCAAACCGCCCACCACACCGAAGGAAATCACGATAAGCAGCACATCATTCACAAACATCCCGAGCGATAGGCCTACCGAGAAAGAGTCTATGCTGACACTAAGCGAGAATAATAGCATACCCCAGAAAGCGGTAGGATGGATTGGCAGACCTTCTCCGCCTTTCCAGGCGTTATACATCATATGCCCGCCGAGCAGAAGCAGCAGTCCACCTGCTGCAAATCCCGTAACATGACCAAGCAGCATACCTACATAGCGCCCGGCGAATAAGCCGAGCAGCGGCATCAACATATGAAACAACGCGATCATGAAGCTGATGCCCGCCATATGAGCCAAGCGCATGCCGCTTCTCATGCCGACTCCAATACCAAGCGAAAATGCGTCTAGCCCGAGAGCAACTGCCATCAGCAGAATCGCCGCAAGCTGTCCGGATTGGAAAGACGCCTCTAACATGCCCATTCCCCCAAGTCCCATGGTCTTGTACACCATATGCGGACAAGGGATAAATGATGCAAAACTTTACTTTATCGCCGGTCAGTCGGGTTAATCATTTTCACTTCCACTTACATAAATCTGATGATGCCCTGCCGCTTTCAGCAGCCGGTTCATCACGGCTGCGCCAAGCCCTTGCTCGGGGCAGGCCTCTGCCAGGATGAAGGTCGCGCCCTCCTCATCGAACCGGCGCAGACCGGCGTACAGCCGGCGGGCCGCTTCCTCCGGCGCGGCCAGGCTGCCGAGCGAGACGGCAACGTCCGCGCGATAGTGACCGATGTGCTCGTCGAACGACAGCACACCGGTCACCTCCCCGCGCCGGGCGGCTGCCTCAAGCTCGGCCGCGATGCGTGCCGACACCGCGTCGGCACGCGGGCCCTGCACCACGCACATCGCACCCTTTGGTGCGTAGTGCGTGTACTTCATGCCCGGCGAGCGCGGCGCCGGGCTCTCCGCCTCCCCGGCGGCGCGAAGCAGCGCCGGGTCGAGTCGCACGCTTGCCGCAACGGCGGCAAGCTGCTCGGCCGTAACGCCGCCTGGGCGGAGCACCGTGACGGCGCCGTCTTCGCCGACTTGCACCACCGTCGACTCGACGCCCACCCCGGCAGGGCCGCCGTCGAGCACGCCGTCGATCGCCCCGGCCAGATCCTCCAGGACATGGCTGGCCAGCGTAGGACTTGGCCGACCGGAGCGGTTCGCGCTCGGTGCAGCCAGCGGGCACCCCGCAGCGCTGATCAAGGCCAATGCTACTTGGTGATCCGGCATCCGTACAGCAACGGTATCCAGTCCCGCCGTCACGCGAGGTGACACAGCGTCTGGTTTAACCGGCAGTACCAGTGACAACGGTCCTGGCCAGAATGATGCCATCAGCGCCCGTTCCGTCTCATTTACATGTTCCACCAAACCCTCCAGCTGCGAGACCTCCGATATGTGCACGATCAACGGATTATCCGACGGTCGGCCCTTGGCGGCAAAGACCCGCTCCACCGCCTCGGTATTGCCAGCATCTGCACCGAGCCCATATACCGTTTCTGTCGGAAAGGCTACCGTGCCGCCTTGTGCAAGCACCTGCCCTGCTTCCCGCAGCGCTTGTCCTGCCGCCTTCTGGTCCGAAGCAGCTTCTTCCCCAATCGTCAAATCCTTCAGAGAAAACGAGGTCGGTATATGCCACACACGGGTCGATAAAGACTCTGTCCGATGATGGGCACTGTCATACCGCTGCTCCTTATCGTTGCCCTCGATTCCGTTTCCGTTCTGTTTCATAATCATCCCAAGCTTTCTGTATATAAAGTATATAAACGCAGCAATCCGTTTTTCCCTGTCCTTGCTCCAAAATAAAAAGCGCTTTGATTCTTCAGTCCCGTGCCAGTTCCTTTAGGAGGACCGGTCGCGCCAAAGAGAAAGCACTCTTCTACATGAAAGTGTATCACACTGTTCTACGATTGAAAATGCGACTCCACTTAACCTTGCATGGAAGCAGCCGAGCCTCCGCCACACTTCGCAAGCGGGGACTTGGTCAAGCCCTATTCACTAATGTGTTCGGAGAATCCGTACGCAACCCATTTAGAACAAGCTCGTTACCCAATCCCAGATCTTTAAAAGCATATCCCACAAGAAGAAACGAACCTGAGGTTCACCATCCCCTGCATTCTTCGGCATCTCATTTCCTGCAGTGCCACCCTGGGCAGAAACGTTTTGGACTCCCGTGTCAACAGGCTGAGCCGCGGCATCTCCGCTGCCGCCATCGATGAAGCAAAGTGGCGGGAACAGGACGCACCACCAGTTTTGTCCTTGACCTTCCCCTAAGGTAATCCGCAGCGCATCATAATCACCGGCAGGATATACCGTGCCTCCATACAGTTTGGTCGGAAAAGGTACAACATCAAGCTCTACATTATAAGAGTATGTAATCCCTCTTCTACTCAACTCTTCCCCCACTAATTGGCGAATTTCCGGCAGATGCTGCCTGGTTAACGCCTTGGCCTCTTCCAGACTTTGCGGATTGTCCAGCTGCAGGACCCAGAGCTCCATTTGTTCAACGATTGCATCACGAATCTCACGTTTGACGAGCTGATCGGACGGGCTATCGGAATTTGCCAGAATTCGAAGACGTATGGATTCTTGAGGGATCGGACCGCCTACAACCGATGCGTCGATCTGCTGCCCTTCCCAAGCCATAATCACCATAAACATACAGGATAAGAGCACTACCATTTTCTTCACAATAATACGGAGGGTTTCACTATAATTAGTCATCTCGGACAACCGCCTCTCTATGAAAGAAACTCTATGATGCTATCAGTATGTCCCTTCGTAAAAGATATAAACGTGGAATCTAGCAATTGGATAAAAAACAATAGATTTGTGCAGCTCAATTCCCCCTACGTGGCTTTCTGATCTGAATTCGCGCCCAACTGAAACCACTTGCGACGCTCTTTTAGGAAGCCGTCTCACCAATCGTTTCACATCCAAGACACATTAGGCTGACTCACTCAGTACCAAGGCTTGAAATCTCTCTATAAAAAAAGATGCCGTCTCATAGGACAGCATCTTTATAAGTTCAAGTGATTAATCTGTTCAGTTCATATTTGCTTCCATCATATAAAACTAAAACCAGGTGCCACAAAATAATCTATGCCTCTTTGGTCGCTGCAGGACGGTATGCACGAGGATCCGGCATATCTTCTTCCACTTCCTGCCCATGCAGTTTCACACTCATGGCTACTCCCAGACTCGCCATACTGATCACAAGAGAAGTCCCCCCGTAACTGATGAAGGGGAGCGTGATCCCGGTCAGCGGCATCAAGCCGATAAACATGCCGATATTCTCGAAGATCTGATACAAGAACATAGCCACGACCCCTACGATGAGGAACGGTCCAGCACGCTCCCGGGACTCCAGAGAAATCAGAATCAACCGGTGGATCAGAATGAAATACAATAGGAGCAGGATTGAAGAGCCTATAAAACCGAACTCCTCAGCGATCTGCACGAATATGGAATCAGAATACGCGTAAGGCACTCTGCCTGATTGGATCGACGATCCTTGCATATATCCCTCACCGCTCATGCCGCCAGAGGCGATGGCAAGCTTTGCATTCGTGGTATGATAGCTTGCTTTAGCTGTTGCCTTTTCCGGATACAGCCATGGATCAAGCCGTTCCACCCAGTGAGGCTTTAAAATTTTCGATTCCAGCAGCTCATCATGATAATGAATATACGCTTGTGCCCCTCCGAAAGCCAATCCTACCACAAGAGTAAGTCCAATCAAAGCATGGGAGAACTTCACATTTCCAATCCAGAGTAGCCCAAGCAAGATGACCACATAACTCAAGGCATTCCCCAAGTCGTTCTGGATCATAACGAGCGCGAAAGGAACAAATGCCAGGAGTCCGATTGGAACCACGTCCCTCCAGAAAGAGAGGAGCGGTTTATTCTTACGCACCAATACATAAGACAAGAAAATAATTAGAATTAGCTTAAACAATTCAGCAGGCTGAATACTTAGACTTCCAATATATATCCAACCTTGGGCTCCATTGATATCCTCACCGATAAATATGACAAGGACCAAGACGGCTAATCCACCCAAGTAAATGTACTTGGCATATTTAATTAACAGCCGGTAATCCAGCAGGCTTATTCCGAAAAAAGCAATAAAACCAACCAGATAAAAAATAATCATACGGGTATGAGAGCCTTCAAACTTGGTATCAACGGTCGTGCTGTATATCGACGTAATGCTGATACCCATCATTAAAACCAGTACGAAAACGATAACGTAATCCATCTTCTTGAATTTCTGAAGCATGCTTTTGATCCCCCTGTGCCAAGAGCAGTTAACTCCCGGTTTGCCTGATACAGGCATATAACAAATTGTTCAAATAGAAAGTTTATCCCGATGGTCATGGCTAGACACCGATTATATCCGCGCAATTACGATTAAAAGCAGATCATTGTAGCTGTGCGCATTCATGCCGCGTAAGTCTCTAATGTTGTATTTTAAAAGATTTTGTCCTCTAATACAATTTACGGGCATCATATGGATATTTAACCCAAAAATAAAAGAGATGCTGTAATTGAGATAGCATCTCTCTGATTTCCCATCTATCATCATTCAGAAGTATGCGCAGAGTTGTTAAACCCGTGTTAATTCAGCTGTTGAGAAGAAACAGGACGATACGTATGTGGACGAGGCATATCTTCTTCGATCTCCTGTCCGTGCAGTTTCACACTCATTGCAACGCCCAGACTCGCCATGCTGATCACAAGCGAGGTTCCCCCATAACTAATGAAAGGAAGCGTAATGCCTGTCAGCGGCATCAAGCCAATAAACATGCCGATATTCTCGAAGATTTGATACATGAACATAGCCACAATGCCAACAATTAGAAAAGGCCCGGCACGGTCCCGGCACTCCAGCGCAATGAGAATCATGCGGTGGATCAAAATAAAATAGGCAAGCAGCAGAACAGATGAGCCGATAAATCCAAATTCCTCAGCGATCAGGGCGAAGATGGAATCGGAATACGTATACGGCACTCTTCCTGATTGAACCGTTGATCCCTGCATAAAGCCCTCGCCGCTCATTCCGCCGGAGGCGATAGCCAGTTTGGCATTCTTCGTATGGTGGATAGCATCCCGGGTCGCCTTCTCAGGAAACAGCCATGGATCAATCCGTCCAACCCAGTGCGGCTTTAATATTTTGGCTTCCAACAACTCGTCATGATAGTGGATATAGGCCTGAATTCCACCAAATGCAGCGCCTGCTGCAAGAACCAGTCCGATCAGTGCATGCAGAAGCCTCACATTCCCTATCCAGAGTAAACCCACTAGAATAACGATATAACTTAGTGCATTACCGAGGTCATTTTGTACCATCACTAATGCGAACGGTACCAATGTCAACAGCCCAATGGGAATGACATCGCGCCAGAAGGAAAGCACCGGCTTATGTTTACGGAACAGCACAAACGACACAATAATGACCAGAACAAGTTTGAACAATTCCGCAGGTTGTATGCTTAAGTTTTGTCCGAGCTTGATCCATCCTTGCGCGCCGTTAAGATCCGCACCGATAAATATGACAAGCACCAAGAGGGCGATTCCACCCCCATAGATATACCATGCATATTTAATGAACAGCCTGTAATCCAGCAGCGAGATGCCGAAAAAGGCTATGAAACCCACGATATAAAAGAGAAGCATCTTCCGATGGTAACCTTCCAGTTCCGTATTCACTGTTGAGCTGTAGATCGAAACGATGCTAATGATCATTAGCAGCAATAGAACCACAACGATAACTATGTCCATTTTCTTCAGTTTCTGAAGCATGTCTTTACTCCCCCTGCGCCGGAGTGATTAACCCTCGCTTGCATGACAAGCTGCGAACACACACACTTGAAACAAACGATTGGCTTCTCGCTTCTGCCTAACTCAGAAGTATAAGACGAACAGTTCCAGAGTGAAATAACACGACTACCAGCACCCATGGTGCATTCCTAAACAAACACACTAGGCAGCCAACTCTATTCTAAAAGAAATCCAACGCCAGCACAATGATGTGGCTAACTCCCGTTGACATGGAGCGAGGCACCATGTGGCTGCGCGAAAAGCATGTGCGCTTGGCTATTATGCCAGCATCAGAGAGTGTATCGATTGCAAAAATAAAATCACCGCGCTATTCCCAGCACATGCCGGTCAATTCCGGCCAAATCCGGCACGGTGATAATGTCATTCCAGTGCCCTGCCTGGCGCAGCAATTGCGCTACATCCCCGGCCTGGCCCATGCCCAGCTCGAATGCGATCAGACGCGGAGGTGCGGAGAGCAAAGGCAGCTGCGCCATCATGATCCGGTATGGGTCCAAACCGTCCGATCCGCCATCGAGCGCTGTCCGCGGCTCGTAGTCGCGGACTTCCGGCTGCAGACCCTCGATATCCTGCGCCGGGATGTACGGCGGATTGGATACCAGGATATCCGGCGCCATACCGGCAAACGGCTCGAGTAAATTGCCTAGCCGAAACTCGACAGTTGCCTGCAGCTGCTTCGCATTACGCGCCGCAACATCCAGCGCTGCCGGTGAAATATCACTTGCATACATGTCCCAAGCCACTGCCTTCAGTGCCAGCGTGATGGCAATGGCCCCGCTGCCGGTACCGATGTCGATGGCCTTCAGCCTTACATCCGGTTGCAGGATGAGCTCCTGCCCATGCTTCAGCACCGCTTCCACAAGCAGCTCCGTTTCCGGACGCGGAATGAGAACCGCTGGCGTAACTTCAAACGGCCGGCCGTAGAATTCCTGTTCACCGATAATATACTGGGCAGGAATACCTTGCGCTTTTTGATTGATTGCGTCTTCCAGTGCGTGACGGCGGCCTGGTGGAAACGGCTCCGTCAGCGCCATATAGTAGGAGGTTCCCGACAGTCCCAGCACATGCTCCAGCAGCAGCTGGGCATTGCGCTGCGGCTCCATCACCCGCATGCCGTCTAAAAAAGAAGAAGCCTCTACGAAGGCTTCCCTTATGCTGCGCTGCGGCGTCAATTCAAATGTCGTCCGCTTCAAAGCGTTATACTCCTTTTTCCATCATTTCAGCCTGCTCCGCAAGGGTCAGCGCCGAAACGATCTCTTCAATCTCTCCGTTCATCACCTGATCAAGCTTGTGAACGGTCAGTCCAATCCGGTGATCGGTTACACGGCTTTGCGGGAAGTTGTATGTGCGAATCCGCTCACTGCGGTCGCCCGTACCCACTTTGCTCTTCCGTTCTCCGGCATATTTCGCTTCTTCCTCTTGACGCATCATATCAAAGATCCGAGCTCGCAGCACTTGCAGCGCCTTATCCTTGTTGGAGTTCTGCGATTTGCCGTCTTGGCATGTTGCCACGATCCCTGTCGGGACATGCGTTACGCGTACCGCCGATTTGGTGGTGTTAACGGACTGACCGCCTGCACCGCTGGAACAGAAGGTATCGACGCGAATATCCTTATCATGGATTTCGATATCCACTTCTTCCGCCTCTGGCATAACCGCCACAGTCGAGGTTGATGTATGGATACGGCCCCCGGATTCCGTTGTAGGAATCCGCTGCACACGGTGTGCGCCGCTCTCGAACTTCATTTTGCTGTAAGCGCCACGGCCATTAATCATGAAGATGACTTCCTTGAAGCCGCCCAGATCGTTGGTGTTGGCATCCATCAGCTCGACCTTCCAGCCCTGGGTATCCGCATAACGGGTATACATCCGGTACAGATCGGAAGCAAACAGCGCCGCTTCGTCTCCGCCAGCTGCACCGCGAATTTCGATGATCACGTTCTTGTCATCGTTCGGGTCCTTCGGCAGCAGCAAGATGCGGATCTTCTCTGCCAGCTCTTGCTCACGCTGGGTGAGCTCCTCGATCTCCATTTTCACCATTTCGCGCATTTCGTCATCCATCTTCTCGCCCTGCATGGTCTTGGCAGCTTCGAGCTCTTCAATTACATTTTTATATTCAACATAAGCCTCATAAGCAGGCTGCAAATCAGATTGTTCTTTGGAGTAATCCCGCAGCTTCTTGGAGTCATTAGCGACATCAGGATCACACAACAACTCACTTAACTTGTCGTAACGGTCTGCTAGGGATTGTAATCGGTCCAACATAGGAATTCACCTCTCTAAGATATATTCCTGAGAATATGTCTTCTTTGCATGGGATTGGACTATTCCAATAACCGCATGCAAACGACATTTTATTTTACCATGAATCAACACGTTTGACTAGCAGGCAGTTGATGGGGCTGAGGAATTTCTTCCTCTTAGCCTTTCTCTTTTATCTGCCTACATCCACCCTGTACATCGTCCGCCCAATATGTGGTTCAAGGGCAAACAAGAATGGACTGTCGGCCCCGGGCGGATGGTGCGGTACAGCATTACTCCAGATGAATCCTCTCTTTTTAAAAAAACCACGGTCCCACGCACAAAGTGACATGAGGCCATGGTTTTTGAATCCTTCTGTTCTTATACGTTGAAACGGAAATGCATGACATCGCCGTCTTTGACAACGTACTCTTTGCCTTCCAAACGCAGCTGTCCGCGTTCCTTCGCACCGTTCATCGATCCGGCCGCAACCAGATCATCGTATGCCACGACTTCCGCACGGATAAAGCCGCGTTCAAAGTCGGTATGGATGACGCCTGCTGCTTGCGGCGCTTTCGTTCCTTTGCGGATCGTCCAGGCACGCACTTCCTGTACGCCAGCTGTAAAGTACGTATACAATCCCAGCAAGCTGTAAGCTGCTTTAATCAATCGGTTCAGCCCGGACTCTTCCAATCCAAGCTCCTCGAGGAACATGGCTTTATCCTCGCCCTCAAGCTCGGCGATCTCGGCTTCCACCTTCGCGCTGATCGGAACCACGAGTGCATTCTCCGCTGCCGCGAAATCACGGACCTGCTGCACATAAGGATTGCTGTCTGCTTCCGAAACGCCGTCCTCGCTCAGGTTAGCAGCGTAGAGCACAGGCTTTAATGTCAGCAGGTGCAGATCCCGGACGATCAGCTTCTCATCATCGTTCAGCTCCACGCTGCGTGCAGGCTGATCGTTGTATAAGGCTTCCTTCAGCCGCTCCAGCAGTTCAACTTCCTGCGCGTACTGCTTGTTGCCGCCCTTCATGTTCTTCTTCGCGCGATCAATCCGCTTCTCCACGCTGTCGAGATCCGCCAGAATCAGCTCGAGATTAATCGTCTGAATATCGCTGACCGGATTCACTTTGCCGTCAACATGCGTAATATTCTCGTCTTCAAAACAACGAACGACGTGAACGATAGCATCCACTTCACGGATATGGGCAAGGAATTTGTTTCCAAGTCCTTCCCCTTTGCTGGCACCACGAACCAAGCCCGCAATGTCTACAAATTCAAAAGCGGTCGGTACTGTCTTGTTCGGCTGAACCAGTTCGGTCAGCTTATCGAGGCGCTCATCCGGCACCTCTACGACACCGACGTTAGGATCGATCGTGCAGAACGGGTAGTTCGCCGATTCCGCGCCTGCCTGTGTGATCGCATTAAATAATGTAGATTTGCCGACGTTAGGCAAACCGACGATTCCTGCTTTTAAAGCCATTTATGTGACAACTCCTTATTTAGGTTACTCTTTATCTGTAAGTATACAAAGCTTGGAGCCTATCACCCAAGCCATTCATCTTCAGCTAAACAATCTTATTAATTATAGCAGATACCTCATAGACTTCAATACGAATATACGGTCAACACACCATCCTGATCCTGGGTGCCGCTTGCTGCCATTTACACCCGGATCAAGCGCTTGGTTGATTTCAGGGCATCGATGTCCCGGGCTCCGATTCCGAACATCGACGTGCGCAGTTCCAACTCCACCTGGGCCAGACGCCGGTCAAGCGCTTCTACAGAATCGACGGCTGACCCCAGAAGCCCGCGACCGAAACCGGCCATGTCGGCCCCAAGCGCAATCGCCTTCGCCGCATCAACCCCGCTCTGCAGTCCCCCGCTGCCGATAAGTGCGCAAGTCGGCGCTGCTCCCCGTACTTCCACGATACATTGCGCGGTCGAGTTGCCCCAATCAGCGAAGGCTTCGGCCGCAGCGCGGCGAACCGGATCAGGATTGCGGAATTTCTCAACCTGGCTCCACGATGTGCCGCCTGCACCCGCCACATCGATGAACGACACGCCAACTCCTAAGAGAGTCTGCGCTGTCTCGCCATCGATTCCCCAGCCAACTTCTTTAATGCCAACCGGTATATCCAGCGTTCGGCACAAATCCTCGATTCTACCGAGCAAATGACCAAAGCGGGTATTCCCTTCCGGCTGAAACACTTCTTGAAGTCCGTTCAGATGAAGCACCAGCATGTCCGCCCCGGCAATATCGACAGCACGTAGGCAATCCTCAAGGCCAAAGCCATAATTCAACTGCACAGCTCCCAGATTAGCAATAACCGGAATGCTGGGTGCACGCTCACGAACACGGAACGTGGAGGCAAGCTCTTCCTTCTCGACCGCAGCCCGGACCGAGCCAACTCCAAACGCCCAGCCGCGGCGTTCCGCTGCTTCAGCCAGACGCATATTGATCTCCCCGGTCGTCTTGCTGCCGCCTGTCATGGAACTGATCAACAACGGCGTTCGCACGTTGATACCAAGAAAAGTGGTGTCCAGTGCAATATCATCAAAATCAATTTCAGGCAGGGCAGCGTGGCGAAAACGATAATGCTCAAAGCCGGCGGTTATCCCTACCGAGCCTACTTCCTCGTTCAGACATAAACGCACATGCTCTATTTTCCGCTCGCCTGTAGGCACCTCCGGCAGCAATCTGTCCCCGTGCTTGTCCGACCCACTGCTTGATTCTGCGTTCTCTCTAGGTTCCGAATTCATTTCCTACGTCCTCCTTCTCTATTTCAACATCCTCTATAAACAGATCGTGACTATCAGTCTGGCCATGTAATCTGATTGGACAAACCGCTTGTTTCTCATTCTTCCCCGGGAGCATACGATCCACCCGATCTCCTATACTTGCCGAATAGCAGAAACTGGGGTGCGTCAGGACAAGTCAATTATGTTAAATAACGTTATATGACTGAAGCGACAGGAGGATGGACGATCGTGGGTTTCCCCCCTTTATTTCATAAGCGCCATACAGAGAATCTACATACGCAAGAGGGAGACACATCACTCCTGCCAGGGAAATTAAAAACGCATTCCAAAGGTTCTCGCATAAGAAAAATAGTGTTCGTCTGCATGATTCTACTTATACTATGGCTGATCAGCGTGATGATCTATCACACCCATAAGCCGCTTCCCAAGGGCATCTCCTATGAAAGCCCCCTCTACCAAAGCGACGTTAAGATGTGGGTCGACCTGACCTACCCCGGACCGGACGGCCAGCCGGTACACGATCAAGAAATTGGTCAGCGTATCGGCCAGATTGTCGATGAATCCCGGAAGTTCCTCGTTATTGATATGTTTCTGTTCAATGGGTACACCCATAAAGGCCAAAGCTTCCCTAAAATCAGCGAAGAGCTAACTCAGCGTCTTGTGGCCCATAAGAAGAAATACCCCGATATGGACATCTTCTTTATTACGGATGAGGTCAATACCGGGTATGGGTCCTACCCGGTTCCGGAGTTCGAGGCCATGAAAGCCGCCGACATTCATGTAGTCATCACCGATGTCAACCGCCTGCGCGACTCTACGCCGGCTTATTCCGCGGTATGGCGTACTTTTTTTCAGTGGTTCGGCCAGTCGGGCACCGGAACACTTCCGAATCTGATGGCAAGCGAAGCACCCGATATTACCGTCCGCTCTTATCTGAAGCTGCTCAATGTAAAGGCCAATCACCGTAAGGTCGTCATCAGCGAAAAGACAGCACTTGTTGCCTCAGCCAACGTCCATGATGCCAGTGCATACCATTCAAACATTGCCTTCGAAACAAGCGGAGAGATTATCGGGGATATGCTTGCCGCCGAGCAAGCCGCCGTTCATCTCACAAGTTCGATCAAACTGCCGCAATACGAACCGGCGTCCATGCCGTCGGAACAACCTTTTGGCAAGGCTAACGACGTCGATGTTCGTTATTTGACTGAAGGAAAAGTCTATAAATATGTTCTGGAGGCTATAGAGCAGGCTCAGTCCGGGGACACGCTCTGGATGGGAATGTTCTATTTAGCCGATAGTAAGGTCATGGATGAGCTTCTGAAAGCCTCGGAGCGGGGAGTCGAGATACGCCTCATCCTGGATCCGAACCAAAACGCTTTTGGCCGGGACAAGATCGGCATCCCCAATCGCCCGGCGGCTGCCGAGCTCATCAAGAAATCCAAAGGCAAAATCTCCATTCGCTGGTACAACACCGGCAAAGAGCAGTATCATACCAAGCTCATGTACATTGCCAAGCCCACGGGCAAGTCGGTGATTATCGGCGGCTCCACCAATTTCACGCAGCGTAATTTGGACGATATGAATCTGGAGAATAATATATGGGCAGCCGCTCCGAAAGATCACCCGCTGATCCAGGATATGGACCGTTATTTCAATCGCATATGGTATAACGAAGGAGCCGTCTACAGCCTCGACACCGATGCTTACCAGGAAGAAACCACATGGCTCAAGGAAATCGTGTTTAAGCTGCAAAAATGGCTCGGGTTCACTACGTTCTAAAAGCATCCCTTGTGAAAAAGGACGGGCAGGGAATAGAATGATTCCCGAATTGCTGTCCCATTATATTTACAGCAGCGGCGACATCAGGCGGGCTGCGGATTCCAGCAGCCGGGTCATGATTCTTTTTTTGCGGGTGTGATTGCGATCGTACAGTAGTGCAGATTCTATGTCGTGCTCGAAATCGGCTACCAGCTTTCTTACGCTTTCGGTTTGCACTAGCAGTGCGTTAACTTCAAAATTCAGGTGAAAGCTTCGCATATCCATATTGGCCGTGCCGATCGTCGCAACTTCGCCGTCGACGATCAGCAGCTTGGAGTGCATGAAGCCTTTTTCATATTCATAAACCCGAACTCCAACATCCAGCAGAGCCGGAAAATAGGAGTGAGAGGCCAGGAATGGAAGCCACTTGTCCGGTTTTGAAGGAAAAAGAATTCGCACATCAAGTCCTGAGAGGGCCGCAACCCGAAGCGCTGTGAGAATATCCTCATCCGGTATAAAGTATGGAGTTGCCAGCCATACAGACTTGCGCGCTGACACGATCATGGAGAAGAAAATATTTTTGAGGGCTCTGCGCTCATTGTCCGGTCCGCTTGCAATAATCTGAACGGCTCCCGAACGGTTCTCCAGCAAATCAGGGGAATAATAAATCGGTTCACTTGGCTGCTCTCCCGTCATGTACTGCCAATCCTGCAGAAATACCACCTGGAGTGTCCGGACGGCCTCTCCGCGGATGAGCAAATGGGTGTCGCGCCAGAAACCGAATGCCTTGCTGCGGCTTAAATATTCATCCCCTACATTCAATCCGCCAACGAATCCAACACTGCCGTCAATAACGACGATTTTCCGATGATTGCGGTAGTTCACACGGCTCGTGAAGAATATCGTCTTGGGACTGCCGAATACGGCGACCTGTACGCCCGCCTCCCGCATCTCCTGCAGGAAGGAAGGCGGCAGCTGCAGGCTGCCGACAGCGTCAACCATAAACCGCACAGCCACTCCCTCTCTTGCCTTTCTTATCAAAATGTCTTGGATCTGCGTTCCGATTGCATCCGGGCGGTATATGTAATATTCCATGTGAATATGATGCTCTGCTTGCTCCAGCTCTGCAATCAAGGCTTCAAACGTCTCTTCCCCATCTGTCAGAACCCTAGTATCGCTCGAGAATGAGATCGGTGTGCGTGCCAGACGGGTCGACAGCTGAAGGAGCTGTTGTACAGCCGGTTTGAAGCAGGATACGTCAGGAGTGCTCTTCCGAAGCACCTCGCTAGTATAGACCAGGACGTCTTTGCGTGCTTTTTTGTCATATTTCCGCCTTTTGAAATAGTTCTGCCCAAACAAAAAATAAAATACGAGTCCCGCAATCGGGACCAGCGCCAAGAGGAGAATCCAGGCCATCGTGCTTGTGGGATGGCGGTTCTCCATAAATATCATGAATCCGATGGATACCACAGTCAGCGTGGAGAAGATCCCGATGATCGTCCCCGTCGTCTTTCCGAAATAATCCATGCCAAAATAATAAAACGCGAATAACAGCGCAGTGATCAGTACAGCCTGTATTCCTTTCCTCATTTCAATTTCCCCTTGTTCTTCATCGTTTCTTTCTCTATGTATGTACGATGCCGGTCACTCCATATTCTACATGATCTCCTTCGGGAACTAAAGACTGTTCTCCCTGGCCAGACTTCCCGGGCAGACCAAGTCGCTTTCCCCAGAAAAAAGATATTGACAACGCGAACGATATTTGTTAAAAATTTAACTAACGATCGTTAGTTAGGAGAGTTGTTATGAGTGCAGCCAACATTAAGCAATCCGCCCTTGCCCACTTCGCCAAGAACGGTTACGAAGGAGCATCGTTGAAACATATCGCTGATGATTGCGGGATTAAGAAGCCTTCGATTTATGCTCATTTTTCAAGTAAACAGGATTTGTTTCTGCAGGTGCTTCAGGATGTATTCCAGCGTCAAGAGGAATTGATGGTAGCCTATTTTCTTAACCATACCGATTGGCCGCTGGAGCAGCAGCTGCACGGATTTCTTGAAAACCGTCTCCAAGCTTATCAATTGGACGATGAAGTCCAGTTCTTCATGCGAATGGCCTTTTTCCCGCCAAGCACGCTGTATGACGAAGTGATGGCGATGGTGTATCCGCTGCTGGATCAGCAGGAGCAGAACTTGTCGAGGCTGCTTGCATCAGGCTGTCCGGAGCATGGACGTATCATCCGTCATCCGCGAGACGCAGCGATTGCCTTTATGACCTTGGTGGATGGGATTCATCTGGAAACCGTATTCGGCGGGGAAGAACGGGCTTTGAGACGTCTCGCGGCCGCTTGGCCTGTGTATTGGTTAGGGGTAACGAAGCAAAAATATAACCACAAAAGTTAAATCCCAGTGGAATTACGCATGATAATTAGGAAGTTCAAGAAGAATAAGAGTAAGAGTCTCTAACTGAGGTTACTGTTCTTTTCATAAAAGGAGTGACAATCATAATGAATCGCAACTGGGTTTTTGTACTGCTTGCCGGATTAGTCGAGATCATATGGGTGATGGGTCTGAAGCATTCCTCTAATGTGTGGGAATGGATTGGAACCGTGGCCGCCATCGCGGTCAGCTTCTATCTTATTATCGAAGCAGCCAAGCGGCTGCCGGTCGGAACGGTATATGCCGTCTTTACGGGAATCGGCACCGCCGGAACCGTGGCATCCGAAATGCTGTTCTTCGGAGAACCGTTCAAACTGGTCAAGGTGCTTCTGATCTGCGTGCTGCTCGCCGGCGTGATCGGTCTGAAGCTGGTTACCGGCGATCAGGTGAAAACGGAGGTGAGCAAGTAATGGCATGGGTTGCTCTTGTATTAGCCGGATTATTCGAAATTGGCGGCGTCATCGGCATCAAAGGGGTGTCAGAGCACAAGGGATGGCGTTATGTACTGATTTTGGCCTTATCTTTTGGCGCCAGCTTCTCTCTCCTCTCCTACGCCATGACCATACTGCCTATGGGGACCGCTTACGCCATATGGACAGGGATTGGGACAGCGGGCGGTGCGTTCACCGGGATGTTTCTGTTCGGGGAGCCCAAAGAGTGGCGCAGAGTGCTGTTTATCGCTATGATTCTGTGTTCGGCAGTCGGCCTGAAGTTAATCAGTTAAAAATGAATCTGTGAAGTTTTCTCAAGTTTACAGAACCTATATTAAGGGACGACCGTAGTAAAGTTGAAACGGTCGTTCTTTTTCATATATAATTATCTTCGACCAATCGGTCAATCTTAGAACTGGAAAGTTCTCAAGCGAGGTGAATTTTGATTTGGCTGATAAAACGGCAGAAAAACGACAGCAAATTCTCATCACTGCGATGCAGCTGTTTTCCGCGAAAGGCTCTTCGGTTACCTCCATGCAGGAAATCGCCGAAGTATGCGGGATGTCGAAAGGCAGCCTCTATCTTCATTTCAAGTCGAAAGAGGAACTGGAGAAGAGCATTTACGAACATATTGCAAACCGCATCAAAGATGAAATCCTCCGGGTCGACCAAGATCCGCTGCTTGCCCCGAAGGAGCAGCTTCGCAAGCAGACGGAAGTGCTTCTTGTTCATTTTCTGGAGATCCGGGAGTTTCTCCTGAAGCAATTCCACGATCAGATGCCACCAGGCAAACCGCCTTTCGACAAGGAAAATATGCGGCAGGAAATGCTTGCTGCATTGCAGTGGTTTAACCATAAGCTTAAAACCATTTATGGACCGGACGTAGAGCCGTATACGTTGGAAATCGGCATGTTTATGGCCAGTATGCTGAGTTCGTATATCCATTTCCTGTTTATGCCGGGGTTCCATTTGAATGTCGGTATTACCGCAGACCACCAGGTCCAGCTGCTTGACGACATCGTTGCGAGCATTCTGCACAGACGTCCTGAGCCGCTAATTCCGATGGAGGCAATCGGGCAATTGAGCCAATCATGCCAGACTGACGTTCGTGTGACGCGTCATCCACTCATCGTCATAAAGGCGATGAAGAACGAGCTCAAGCATATTCAGCTAGAGCCGGATGCCCGGGAAGATGCTATGGAATCGCTCCGTCTTATGGAAAAAGAGCTGCTTGCCCTCCAACCCAGCCGGGCCGTTCTAAAGGGAATGCTTGCTAACCTGGAGGGAATCGAAAACCTTGAGTCATTATTTACCGAGCTCAAAGGCACGATACTTACTATTCTTGAAAGCTATCTTACCCCTGTCGGCATGAAGCAAGAAAGTGTATCCAAGTCAGAGACATAGAGTTTTTCGAGAGGAGAGAGAATCGTCTAATGAAGGGAATTATCAATTTTTCGCTGCGTAACAAGTTCGCCATCTGGCTGTTGACGATCATCGTCAGCTTTGGCGGATTGTACAGCGGATTGACGATGAAGCAAGAAACCATTCCGGATATTAATGTTCCATTCTTAAGCATTACCGCAATCTATCCGGGTGCAGCTCCTGAAGGCGTTGTGGAGGATATTACGAAACCGCTTGAAACGAGATTGCGCAATATTGACGGTGTCAAAACCATAACCTCTACTTCCATGGAGAATGCAGCCAATGTGATGGTTGAATTTGATTATGGTAGTAATCTGGACAATGCTACGGCTGCTGTTCGTGAAGCACTTAACGAGGTCAAGCTGCCTGATGATGCGCAGAAGCCTACCATATCCAAATTCAGCTTGAGCTCCATGCCCGTTGTCTCCTTAAGTATTGCGAATAAAGACAAAATGGCATTGGATGAATTGACGCGCATCACCGAGAATGACATTGTCCCTGAGCTGGAGGATTTGGATGGGGTTGCATCTGTCCAGGTAGCAGGACAATTCGTAAACGAAGTGCAGTTGAAGTTCAATCATGACAAAATGAGCGAGCTTGGCCTGACGGAGGATACCGTCAAGGGAATCGTGCAGGGCTCCGCGCTGTACGTTCCACTTGGCATGTTTGAAATGGAGAAATCCCAAAAAGCCGTTGCCATTGATGGCGGCATCATCGGCATCGAGGATTTGAAGAACATCGCGATTCCGGTTATACCGGGCGGCGGAGCTTCTGCCGGAGCGAGCGCTCCAAATGCCGGCGCAGGCCAACAGCAACAGCTGTCTCCAGGTGACGCAGCCGGAGCAAGTCAACAAGGTGCTGCGGAGGCCGAAGCCGGTGCAGCCGGAGCAAGCGGCGCTCCTGTCGTTCCAACAGGTATTCCAACCATCAAACTCAGTGAGATTGCCAAGATTGAAGTCATCGGAACCTCAGAATCCATCTCCCGGACCAACGGGAAGGAATCCATCGGTATCCAAATCGTAAAAGCGAACGATGCTAATACGGTTGATGTTGTGAATCAGGTAAAAGACAAGGCTGAGGAATTGAGAGGCCTGTATCCTGGCATGGATCTGACGATCATGCTGGACCAAGGCAAGCCGATTGAGGATTCAGTTCATACGATGCTCTCCAAGGCATTATTCGGCGCATTGTTCGCCGTTCTTATCATTATGATCTTCCTGCGCAACATCCGTTCGACGATTATATCGATCATATCGATTCCGTTGTCCTTGTTGATCGCAGTTCTATGTTTGAGACAAATGGACATCACCCTTAATATGATGTCGCTCGGTGCCATGACCGTTGCCATCGGCCGGGTGGTCGATGACTCGATCGTTGTTATCGAGAATATTTACCGGCGCTTATCCCTCTCGACTGAGAAATTAACCGGCAGAGAGCTCATTAGTGCCGCTACACGTGAGATGTTTGTACCGATTGCATCTTCCACCATCGTAACCATCGCGGTATTCCTGCCGCTAACCCTGGTCAGCGGTATGGTTGGAGAACTGTTCATGCCATTTGCCTTGACCATGGTCTTCGCGCTGCTTGCGTCCCTGGTCGTCGCGATCACGATTGTACCCGCTATGGCACACAGCCTGTTCCGCAAGGGCTTGAAGAATAAGCAGGATCATGCCGAGAAACCTGGTGCAATGGCCCGTGGGTATCGTTCTATTCTAAGATGGACGCTAAACCACAAAGCTATCACCTTCATGGCAGCCATCTTGCTATTGGCAGGAAGCTTGTTCCTGACGAAATACCTTGGGGTCAGCTTTATTCCTGAACAAGAAGACAAATATGCTATGGTCACCTATTCTCCTGAACCTGGCGTCATCCTCGAGGATGTAGAGGAACGCGCACTCAAAGCTGAGAAATTGATCCTGGATCAACCAGGCGTAACATCCATGCAATATTCCATCGGTGGCAGCAATCCGCTTGGTATGGGATCAGCCAACTCAGGATTGTTCTATATCATGTATGATCCGGACACGAAAAACTTCGAGGATGTCAAGACGGCACTTGTCGAGAATCTTACCAAGGAAGTACCGGATGGCACATGGTCCAATATGGACATGGCGGCTGGCGGCTTTGGGGGCAGCCAGTTGACGGTAAACGTATTTGGTGACTCTCTCGAGCAGATCAAGCCGGTGGCTGATCAAATTGCGGAACTTGCAAATAAAGATACGGCTACCTTCGCCAATGCGGAAACCAGCTTATCCGAAGCGTTTGAGCAGTATACACTCGTAGCCGATCAAGAAAAACTGAGCTCGCTGGGTCTGACAGCCGGACAATTGGCGATGAAGCTGAGCCCTGTAAGGGAACGTCCGGTATTGACCGAAGTAGAAATTGAAAACAAAACCTACAATGTTTACATTGAAGCCGACAGTAAAACTTATAAGAGCATCAAGGAAATCGAAAATGAAACTGTAACTTCTCCACTCGGCATCGAAGTACCGATCAAGGATGTAGCCAAAGTGGAAAAAGGAACGACACCTGATTCCATTACACGTATTGACGGTAAAATGGTGGTAAGTGTTACAGCAGACATCCTGTCGAGCGATGTAGGCTCTGCCTCGACCAGCCTCGAAACTGAAGTAAACAAGCTTGACCTGCCGGAGGGCATCTCTGTCAAATTCGGTGGCGTCACCGAACAAATCAATGAAACTTTCGGACAGCTTGGATTGGCCATGCTTGCAGCCATTGCCATCGTCTACTTCGTTCTCGTGGTAACGTTCGGCGGCGGCCTCGCGCCATTCGCTATCTTGTTCTCACTCCCATTCATCGTCATTGGCGCCATTATCGGCTTGCTTGTGACTGGCGAGACATTGAACGTGTCCGCACTGATGGGTGTTCTCATGCTCATTGGGATCGTCGTTACCAATGCGATCGTGTTGATCGACCGCGTGATCCACATGGAGCGTGCTGGAATGAGTACTCGCGAAGCGCTGCTTGAAGCCGGAGCCACCCGCTTGCGCCCTATTCTGATGACGGCGCTGGCAACCATTGGCGCCCTCCTGCCTCTCGTATTTGGCTGGGAGAACAGCGCGGGCATTATCTCGCGCGGCCTGGGCATCACAGTCATGGGCGGTCTGATCAGTTCGACGCTGCTCACGCTTGTGGTTGTACCTATCGTGTATGAATTCCTGATGAAGTTCAGCAAGAAGGAAATCGAAGATTAATTCGAACACGAAAAGCCCCGGCCTCCTTTAACAGGAGGGCCGGGGCTTCTTATTTGTTATCGCGTTTCTGATCTTGTATCGATATACCTATACCAGCACCGTTTCCCTGGAATGCTGCCATGTCTTCAGCATCCGAAGATCCTGAGCCAGGAACTCTTCCAGCAGGCTGAATAACGCCTGATAGAGTGGGCTTTCTGTGGAGCTTTTCAAATCCTTGCAGAGGGACGGCACCCAAGGCAACAGATGTTCCTCCAGAAAATTCGCTTGCGTCTCTATTAATTGCAGCATGCTGTATTCATCATACATATTGTTCAACATTCGATCATGAAGCAGCGTCATAAACTCCAATTGAATTGCGATATGATCGTCCGCTTCGCCATTCAATTTATTAAAAGCCACACCCGCAGATGCATAACAATCCGTCACATCTTGTGCGCATCTATCCTTCTTGTAATGAGACTGAACCGCCTGACGTTCCCTGGACTGCTGAAGCAGTCGGCGGTACT
Organism: Paenibacillus solani; assembly: GCF_001277345.1. Lineage (GTDB taxonomy): Bacteria > Bacillota > Bacilli > Paenibacillales > Paenibacillaceae > Paenibacillus_AQ > Paenibacillus_AQ solani. The sequence continues at coordinate 605,037 of NZ_LIUT01000008.1, read as the reverse complement.
CTGGCCCTTCATATTCGCAAATTCGAACCAATTCCCCAGGGGAGCGCCCGCATAAATATTTCATCAGGTCTTTCCCTGCCTTCGAACATTCCGCCGTCTTGCTTATTCCGCTTCCCCGGCTCCATTCCGCAATCATAGACAAACTGGGCCAATTACCCAAAAAATCAATCAACAGCTCGTAAACCGTCCCCCGGTTCTCAAGCCACCTGTGACAGACGTCAGGCACCTCCAAAGTTTGAACAGTTGATATCGTCATATCGAACCTCCTACTTGGTAACCTTCTTGTTGGATGCAATATCCTTGACAGTATATCTTAGTTGATCGCCTAATGAAAGCAGTTTGAAATGATTTCCGAAAATTTCGGAAAATAAAGGAAACTTCCGGAAACCCAGAATGTCACTACTCACTTTCAAGGGGAGAAAGTTTTTGTTTACAGCTTCAATATACCTGTTTTCGAAAGCGGTTACTGTGACTCTTCTCACAAATATAAGGGCTGCTAACACCGCTTGTCCGAACATATATGCCTTTACAATACTTGGACTCTCCTGTGGGGTATGGCTACAATGTGACCATGCTGCAAAAAAGGGAGTTTCCATTATTTTCATGATCGAACCACTCCAAGATTCTTATGGTGGAAACTATAATTATTTCGTATCTCGGTAAACGCTCGATGCTTTTCTTCTTAATTGTATGCCGGGAAAAGAGATGGAATTCCAACCCGCGATCAGATGATGAGCTATGAAGAGTTGAACTAGAACTCCTTCCAGTTTGCCGGGTTATTGAGCAGGATAATGGAAAATCATTAAAAAGATGGTTTGTATCCCTTTTCAATGCGTGATACATTGATAAGAAAGCGGCTTTTTCTGTGCCGTGATTTTGGATTGTATTCGGTTTGAAAGGAATGACCTAATTGCAGAATATGGACAATGCTCAACCTTCGCTGACATCGCTCAAGCTGTTCAACTTCTTCATATATGGAACCATGGTCATCTTCACCGGTTTCTTCCAGTTGTATTTGCAAGACATCGGCATGAGCAAAATCGAAATCGGCAGCCTGATGGCAATCGCGCCGTTCGTGTCCATTTTTGCCAATCCGTTCTGGGGATTCTGGGGTGACCGGACGGCCAACATCAAGCGCGTGCTGCTGATCATGATGATCGGTACGATGCTGTTTGTTCAGATCGTATTTCAGGCAAATACCTATGCAATGATATACATGACCATGATCTTATTTTATTTTTTCCAAACTCCCATGTTCTCTCAGACGAATTCGCTGATTCTGACCTACATCGAGGGAACACAGCATAAATTCGGTTCGTTCCGGCTGTGGGGCTCACTCGGATGGGCGCTCACCGCTATTGCTGCAGGGCCTGTCATTGACCGGCTGGGATCGGGACGCATCTCCATCGTTTTCTCGGTCATGCTTCTGGTAGCCGCTCTGTTCATGTTTACACTGCCTTCCATTCAGAAAACGACGGCATCGGCATCAGTAAGTCTTAAAGGACTCAGCCGACTGTTTTTGAACACCTATTTTGTCTGGTTCATCCTGCTGGGTATCATGGTATCCATTCCGAACACTGCCAATAACACCTTTATGTCCCTATACATTCTGGAGCTTGGCGGTACCAAACAGATGGTCGGGCTCGCGATCTTCTTCTCATCTATATTTGAAGTAGTGATCTTTATTCTGTTTGACCGCTTTCTAAAGCGGAAAATCAATGTGCTTGTCGGCTGCCTGACGATTGTCAGCCTGCTTTTCGCTCTCCGCTGGCTGCTCATGGCTGAGGCCAACACCCCGCTCGAGGTCGCTCTCATTCAGCTGCTGCACTGTGTAACCTTCGGCGGTTACTTCTATGTCGGCGTTCAGCTGACCATGCTGTTTGTGCCGACCCCGTACCGCGCTTCCGGACAAGCGATCTATACCTTGAGCTGGAGCGGCATTTCCGGCGTTATCGGCGGACTCGCTGGCGGCTGGATGTTCCAAACTTTTGGAGCTCAAAGTATGTACCAGACCGGTGCAATGCTCGCAATTGTTGGCGCCATCGGCTTTGGCTGGATGTGGTACAATCTCCGCAAGCATGGATATCAACCGCTGCAACCGGACGACCCGGCTGAAGATGAGGAAGAGGAATACGCTGCAGGTTAGAATATCAGTCTGGCAAGTGCTTCACGTTGTCCTCTAACAGCACCGAAAATCAAACAAGACTCGAACGACACCGTACACACGGAATCTTCGAGTCTTGTTTATTTTGGAGTGGAAGACTTCATCTATGACGTCGATCCACGCCTTCTTTTATTCACAACGCCAATTCACAATGTGCTATTAGTTCTTCGGAAGCTGGAACGAGCTCTTCAGGGAGACCACGCGGTTAAATACCGGACGTCCCGGCTGTGAATACTTCGAGTCCACGTTGAAATATCCGTGACGGAAGAACTGGAACTTGTCCTGCGGAGCAGCATCCTTCATATTGGGCTCGACGAAGCCGTGCACAATTTGCAATGAGTTAGGATTGATGTCGTCCAAGAAGGTCTTCTCGGCTACTGCTTCTTCTGTTTCGCCAGCAACCTCCGGCACCAGCTCAGCTTCTTCCTCCTCGTCCTTAAACAGCGGTTCGAAGAGGCGGAATTCAGCAGGTACGGCCTGTGTGGCTTCCACCCAGTGGATCGTCCCTTTCACCTTACGTCCGGTAAAGCCGCTGCCGCTCTTTGTCTCCGGATCATAAGTGCAGTGGATTTCAATGACCTTGCCGTTCTCGTCTTTGATTACTTCGTTGCACTTGATGAAATACGCATGCTTCAAACGCACCTCATTACCAGGGAACAAACGGAAGTATTTGCTCGGAGGATCTTCCATGAAATCCTCTTGCTCAATGTAAATTTCACGCGAAAACGGAATCTGGCGGATCCCCATCTCCGGATTCTCCGTATTATTCTCGGCATCCAGCCATTCGATCTGTCCTTCAGGGTAGTTCGTAATGACCACCTTCAGCGGGTCCAGCACAGCCATCGTGCGCGGTGCCTTTAACTTCAGATCCTCGCGAATAAAGTGCTCCATCACCTGCCGGTCCACCGTACCATACGCTTTCGAAATCCCCGTCTCAAATACGAAGTTGCGGATCGCTTCCGGCGTATATCCCAGACGGCGAAGTCCGGAGATTGTCGGCATCCGTGGATCGTCCCAGCCGTCCACCACGTTCTCGTCCACGAGCTGTTTCAGTTTGCGTTTGCTGGTTACCGTCTGCGCTACGTTCAGACGACCGAATTCGTACTGATGCGGTGTGCTGTCCATCTCGCATTCCGCCACGACCCAATCATAGAATGGGCGCTGGTCTTCGAACTCGAGGGAGCACAGAGAATGCGTAATGCCTTCAATGGCGTCCTCCAGCGGATGGGCAAAAGCGTACATCGGATAAATGCACCACTTGTCACCTGTATTATGATGATGCGCATGGGAGATTCGGTAGATCACCGGGTCCCGCAGATTGATATTCGGCGAGCTCATATCGATCTTGGCGCGCAGCACGCGTTCGCCGTTAGCGAATTCTCCCTTGCGCATCCGCTCAAACAGATCCAGATTCTCTTCCACACTGCGATCCCGATATGGACTGTTCTGCCCAGGCTCGGTCAGGGTTCCGCGAGTTTCGCGGATTTGGTCTGCGGATTGGTCATCCACGTAAGCCTTCCCTTTCTTAATCAGCAGCACCGCACGGTTGTACATTTCTTCAAAATAATCGGACGCATACCGCAGCTCTTCCCAATCAAAACCGAGCCACTGCACGTCCTCCTTGATCGAGTTAACATACTCTAAGTCTTCCTTCACCGGGTTCGTATCATCGAACCGCAAGTGTGTCCGTCCGCCGAATTCATCGGCCAGCGTGAAATTGATCCATATGGCCTTAGCGTGCCCGATATGCAAGTAACCGTTCGGTTCCGGCGGAAAGCGGGTAACGATTTCCTTCACTTTACCGGACTTCAGGTCTTCGGTAATAACATTTTTTATAAAATTGGAGGGGGTGCCCCGATGGTTCTCCACGTTGATCAACCTTTCGTCCTGTAATTTCTGTCTATCTCCTGTATAAACGTGTTTCCCTTAAATATACCTGTAATGCCGCGATTGTTCAAGAAATTCGGTACTGCCGTGGGCAAGCTGCCAGCTTTCAAAGAGGATGCGCCGGCAAATAAGCTCGCGGCCTTCAACCTGCCTGCAGACGCTCGTCCCGGGAGGCTCGATATGCAGATTAAAATCATTTTGACGGGGGCTTTTTAATAGGGTAGCATGAAAAGAAAAACAGTGATGGATGGAGGCCTGCAAGCATCTTATGAAACCTAGTAAATTCCCCAAGGAACAGCGTGATCAGCTAATTGAATTGATTCAGGATTACTTTGAAACCGAGCGCGGCGAAACCCTTGGACATCTGGCCGCAGAGGGCGTTCTTGATTTTTTCGTGGAGACCCTGGGGCCTCATCTATACAATCAGGCGCTCAGTGACTGCAGGACCGTTGTCAATCAGCGAATGATTTCCCTGGAAGAAGACATTTACGCATTAGAGAAAAAAGTGAAGCGAACCCGGTAAAAGTACATATACTTCGCATTAGAGAATAAAGGAGAAACCATTATGTTTGGATACACATTAGACGACCATGTAGAACTGCGCCCGCTTGCAATAGAACATGCACGGGCAATGTTCGAGATTACCGACCGGTCGCGTGACCGTCTCCGCAAATGGCTTCCGTGGGTGGACGGCGTCACCGAGGTCAACGATACGATGAATTATATCAAAGGAGCCATGAAGCAAGCGGCCGATAACGGCGGCTTCTCGGCAGGCATCTGGGTGCGCGAAGAGCTGGCAGGTACGATCTCTTTTCATGAAATCGATTGGAACAACCGCTCGGTCAGTATCGGATACTGGCTGGATCAGAATTTCACCGGGCAAGGGCTGATGACAAGCGCGTGCCGCGCGTTTACGGATCATGCGCTTATGCGCATGGGCCTGAACCGGGTCGAGATTCGCTGTGCAACGGCCAACCATCGCAGCCGGGCAATTCCCGAGCGTCTAGGCTTTGTCCTCGAGGGAGTCATAAGGGAAGCTGAAAAACTGCCCCAGGGCTATGTCAACCATGCAGTCTACGGTATGATTCAAAGCGAATGGAAGCGGATGAGGTAACACATGGCATTATTCCTATAATCACAACAGAAACCGGCTTGTATCCTGCAATTAAGAGGACGCAAGCCGGTTTTTATGGTCTATATGTAGTCTGGAGCATAGCCTAATCTTTGCTTAGAGCCTGTTAAAAGCCGTCATTTCACTCCTGTTAGTTCCGGAGGGCTTCCAGCCATTTACTGAATTGCGACTTCACGCTCAAGGCCAGCACGTCGATCTCCAGCATGCGAACCAGTCCCTGTTCATCCTTCCGTCCGTCCTTCATCATGCGAAGCACTTCCAGAACCGTAATGCCAGCAGCATGGGTTTCAAGCTGAGTCACTGGAGAATCCGCACTAACCTCCCCTTCTTCAAGCACACGGAAATAAAAACCGCTATAGCCCGTGTTCAGCACCCTTGCTGGCATATCCTTAACTCCGTGCTTTTGTGACAGCTTAAAGCATGGATACCGGGGCTGGCTGATCTGTACAACCGCATCCCCTATCCGGTACACGTCTCCGATGCAAACCTGATCTTCCAGCAGTCCTTGCAATGTCAGATTTTCGCCAAATGCGGCATATTCCATCTGCTTGTCCAAGGATCTTTCCCAGTAGCGGTAATGTTCGGCGGGATAGGCGCACACTGCCTTGTCCACACCACCATGATGAACGAGATCGGCCTGACCATCCCCCTCAAAATTTACCGAGCTCAGAAACAGAGGTCCCTTCACAGGCTGCTTATAAATCCCCGTAGACAGGTCCTTTCCTTGGTAATCTACCGTTACCGGCTTTCCTACATTCAGTGATACGATTCTCATCGTCATGAACAAAACCTCCGCCCTATATTCACTTCACTTACTATATGCAATCGGGTATATCCTTGTCCAGGAGCCAAATGGGCTGGTTTTTTCTTAAATAAAAACAGCCCGGCACGCTGCCGGACTGTTCGACCCTATAACTCCAGCTCTTTTGCAAAATGCGAACCGGCCCAATCACGGCATTACAACCATGATTATGATAAGAAGCAGCACATTAAGATATCATCAACATAACGTCCATCCACATAAAACTCCTGAATCAGTCTGCCCTCTTCCGTAAACCCGCAGTACCTGTAAAAAGATAGAGCACCCGGATTGCTGGACAGCACCCGCAGCCTCAGCTTCGAAATGCCTTTGCTGCGCGCGGTATCCTTAGCGGCCGCCATCAGCCGCAAACCGATGCCCTGCCGTTGATAGTCAGGGTGAACCGCGATATTCAGCTCCAGCACATGACGATTACTGTGAAGGCTTGTAGGGTTCCGGAATCCAACATAACCGCACAACTCTCCTTCATGCAGCGCCACGAGCTGCGTGCCCGGCGGACAATGCAGAAGGTAATGATCTCTTGAAGTCCACTCCAGTGGGGCCGGGGCCGTATTACGATCCCAGACCAGTTCATCAAGTGCCATGAGTGCTGCAGCATCCTTCATCTCGGAGAATCGAATGGTCAATGTCTCTTGTCGTGTCTTCATCGCCATCCCTCGCTTTGATCAGCGTTCCCTCTATTATATCAGAGAGGTTTGCTTCTTGCAGACAAGCCTAAGGGTCAAAATTTATTGTTCATGAATGAAGGAGTAAATATCCACGACACAATCGGTTCCGCCTTCTGCAGCTAATCGCTGAAAATCTGCCTTGGCAATACGAACGCCGCCTGTACGGTAGCGGTTCCGGAAGGTATCCCCTGGCACATCCTGACCGTTAATCGTGATACGGGTCTGCTCGGCGTGATCCATATGATATATGAATGTCACTGGCACTCCTGCATAGTTGAATTTAAACTCCAGGCCATCCAATGCCTTCGGCAGAACCGGGTCAATAACCAGGTCTCCTTCCGCTTCACGAATACCAAGGGCATTGGAAATCAACTGGTTCATGTAAATCCCCGGCCCGCTGGAATATATCCGCCATCCCCCTTTGACAGGCACTCGGCCGCCGCGCAGCGCATCAAAAGACTCCTGTGCTTCATAGCGGGTATTAAACTTCCCGTCCGAACTGCTGAAATAGGCATTGCTCTGGCGCAGCTCCGCATTCGGCACGATTTCGGTGATGCCAATCGGATTGATACGCTCAAGCCCGCTCCAAACCTCGCTGCTCTTGCCGAGCTTGGCCATCGCCTCTACATAACGGATATGCGCGTGAACGTACTGAAGTCCAATCTCCCGGCCGAAATTCGCCGCCTGCTCGGCCCGCTTAAAGTGCGTGCTCACACCGCCGGCATATACGGCTGGACGGTTCATCAATCTCACGCCGTCTGGACAGAACAGCTGCTCCCGGATAATCTCGTAATGGCTTGCCGCCTGCTCCGGGGTCAGCAGCTCGCTGATCATGCTGCGCGTCATCGGAAGCAGCCGGTACTGAATTCCCGTTTCCTGATCGGACGGATGAAGCAGGAATCTACTTTGCTCTTTGCTCTCCATATAGACAAAGCCAGGTATGACTTCGGAGTTCAGGATATACGTATTGAAATCCTGATGGATTCCTGCCGCGAGGTCTCCCATCGCATGGGACATCGATGGATCCACACGCTCCATGACACGAGCGAATTGGTTCAAGGTTTGATAGGTCAATGCTACCGTCCAGCTGCTGACCATGAACTGCTTGAGCTGTGCGTTCGCCGGCTGCAGCGTATCATCCCAATCCCCGTCTCCATAAGAAGATAAATGAGTCCCGTGGAGGAAATGATCCTGAATATAGGCGATTTGCTTCTTCACATGCTCAAGCACCGTGTACGTCTGCTCGGTAAAATCGAAGCTGTGTTTTCTCGTGTAAGGTACAGCCGACTCCAGAATGCTGTAGTCCTGTGTAACGGCCAGATAATCGCCCAGCACTTTAAGCGGCCATACGATAATGTCACCGTGACTCTCTTCCTGCTGGATGTGGGCGTACTTATCAAACATGAACCACTGCGGCCAGTTTCCGTCATCCTCATATTGATGTGAATATACCTCAAGCAGGATATCGCGAACCTGCTCGTATTTATGCGTAGCCATGAAATATTCAGCAGGTCCCTGGCATACATCACGCGTTCCCCAAGCGGCACCGCCGTACTGTTCCAGACCGTGCGGTACTGAATAATGTACGAGCATATTGTGCGTATACCACCAGGCCAGCGCATTCACCTTGAACAAGCCGTCGTCCTGTCCGTTCTTCAGGCTCAAATGGAAGCCGTTCATAACGGATGTGTAGAACGAGCGATAACTTGCAATCTCCTCATCGGCCACTCGTGCCGCAAGTGGGGCGTCCACTGCATCAAGACAGCCTTCTACCGTCATCGTCCATTCCGCACTTTCGCCAAGCTCAAGTACGGTTAAGGAGGCACTGCCAGGTACAGTGTTGCTTGCCAGGCAAGTTTCGTCCATAACCCGCATATCGGCTCCTTTTACGCCAAGGCGATAATGCAGTTCCTTGTACACCGAAGAACTGAGCGATGCCGAATCAGCACGGAACGTAAGGATATCGTCTTCCTGAACCATATGATAAGGTACTTCATATTCATTGACATCCATCGTGATCTGCATGGTGGTCAGATAACGATAAGACCTTCCACTCTCAGATCGGACTTGAAGCGTAACCTCCGGCGCTGTTGCTGACGTAAAGTTAGTGATGATCAACATATCGCTTTCGGTTTTGTAGTACCACCGCACATAGTTAAAGCCGATCTCAAACACAGACGGCATCGTCAAGAGACGATACACTCCGTCCATCTCCACATAAATACGCTGTCCGGATGTCTTCGGTACATTTAATGCATTCCGTGCATGACTCATCATTTTGTTGAAGTTCGTGTTCCCTGTCACTAGCTGGGAATTAAACACGCCATACATGTAGGAGGTTGTCGTGATAACAGGACTCCCCAGCTTCACATTGTTGCCGCTCATCAAGATATGGCCATGCGGACGCTCTACGCGAAGCTCCTTCTCCTTCATGACGATATGCTCATAAGTATCCGTGAAGAACGAAAGCAGCTCTTCTCCGTCACGCTCCTCTTGGCGGCGTACAGGGAACAAAGCGTTCAGCTCGTCTTCCGTCAGCGGCAATGTCCGCAAAGCCTCCCCGAAACGCTCGCATCGCTCGATCCGGGGCAGCGAATGGCCTGAGTCCTTCAAGCGGCGAGCTTCCACCTGCTGCCATGCGGCCTGAAGTTCATCCTGGAATTCCAGCGACGTGACCGCTTCCGGATGATCCTCCTTAAACAAGCCGTAAAATACGAACCGGGCCGAGCTGTTTAACGTTACGCGAGGGGACTGCAGAGCAGTATAGGCAAACTCGTATTGATAGACCTCATTCGGCAAGCTCTCCTTGAACAAAGCTTCCACCTGGTTCGTCTCCTTATAGGAAAGGCCAAAGAACTGAAACCCGTCCGTTGCATACCCGGCCGCAGAAGTTAGCGCTCCTTGTTGAAGGTAGGGGAATGCGCCTCCTTGCGGCTGATTTTGGCGGGAGCACACCACATAATCTCGATCTTCCTGCTGGAACACGGCATGGTCGATATATTGGGACAGATACGCTTCATTGCTTCGAACGGCACCAGGATGAGCAATTCCGATATCCTGACCGTACACAACGTCAGCTTCGATTCCCTTTCCCTGGAGCTCGACGTCCCAGAACCACGCCCCCGCATCCGTTGGGGTAAACCGTACTTTATAATCCACTCCCTTGAAACTACCTTCCCACAGCATCCGGTTATCCGCATAAGTAACCACACTGTTGGAATTTACTCCGAGCATAGGAACGGCCTCGATGCCGCTACCCGTATGGATTCTCAGAAATAAGTTGCTCAGCGCCCCGTCAATCGGATTGGAGAGGAGCTGATTAATCATCGTTGTGCCATAAGTGGCTTGATAAAGATCACCACTAGGCAAAAAGGAAAACGTCAATTCTCCCGTCTGAAGTACAACTTTTCCATCGTTCGTTACATGATTGGCTGTCACAAATTTCACTTCCTATTCTGCATATATGATGTGAGTCGTGTTATGTTCGAAGCGAAAAGGCCCATTTTCTGATTAACTCGAAACGTTTTGATGTTTCTGAAAATGACTAATAACTTCCTGTAAAACATATAATTTATAGGCCTTTTCACTAAAAATACAGCAATCCAAACCAGAGAAAAAAAGTGCTTGTTGGCAGCTATAATTCGAAACGTTTCAATATAAAGGGACAGCAAATTAGGGTAAGGGCAGCCAATCCAGCACACGCTGAATTTTACGGTCCCAATATCCCCATTCATGACCACCTGGTTCTTCCTCGTAGGTAATGTGAATCCCCAAGCTGTCCGCACACTGTCTAAAGGTCTGATTATCTTTATACAGAAAATCTTCTGTCCCGCAGCACTGATACAGCATCGGTTTCTCGCCCTGATATGCAGCAAATTCCGAAGCTAAGTACAGCAAATCGTCCCGGCTTCCCTCCAAGCGGTCGACGCTTCCAAATAGAGTGCGGATTTCGGCCTCCTGAAATCCCCGGCCTGCAGCACGGCTGGCAAGATCCAGCCCTCCCGACAGGCTTGCTCCCGCCGCATAACGCTCCGGATAAGTCAGGACCAGCTTAAACGCACCATACCCGCCCATCGATATTCCGGCGACAAAGGTATCTTCCCTGCGTCTTGATACCGGGAAGAACGATTGAACCAGCTGCGGAAGCTCTTCACTAAGGAAGGTAAAGTAAGATGGACCGTTAGCCATGTCCATATAATAGCTTCGGCCCACTCCCGGCATCACCAGAGCAATGCCTTTATTCTCGGCGTACCGCTCTATGGATGACCTGCGCATCCATTCGGTCTGATCGGCACCTCGGCCGTGAAGCAAATAAAGCACCGGCAGTCTCGAAGAAGAGCCTGATGTCATCAACTTGGCTTGTGGTAAAAAAACCTCAATGCCAGTAGACAGTTCCAGCGTTTCGGAATAAAAATCACATGTGATCCATGCCAAGCTCCTCATCTCCGATCCGGTTCTTTAATTCTCTACTTTGCTCTTTCCCGCGGAAGCACGTTCCATCATTTCCGTCGTCAGCATGTAAGACTGCTTTACAGACTCGCCACTCAGGATCTGAAACAGCAAATGCGCTGCGAGCGATCCCGCTTCACTCTTCGGCTGCCTGATGGTCGTCAGCGGCGGATTCACATATTCGGCTAGTTGTATATCATCATATCCGATGACCGATACATCATTCGGCACTGATATCCCGCTTTCCTCGAACGCCTTCAATCCACCGATAGCCATCTCATCGTTACCGTAAAACACCGCCGATGGGAGCGTCCCCTGCATAATCATCATCTTGGTAGCATTGTAGCCGCCCTCGCGCACAAAGTTGCCGCTTAGACGCCATTTCGACTGTTCTTCCAGCCCGGCTTCCGCGAGCGCCCGTAGATACCCCTGATAACGCAAATGGTTATCGTAAGAATCCGCGGAACCGCTAATGTAGGCCACTTGCCGATGACCATTCTCAATCAGATATCGGGTAGCCGTGTAGCCTCCTTGTTCACCATCGACCAGCACATTGACCAAATATTCGCTGCACAAAGGCCGATCCATGATCACAATCGGAAACTGGGGACCGGAAGTCTCGATCAGAACTTCATCGCGGATATTCGGCGCGAGAATGATCGCACCGTCGGCTCTTTTTTCCCGCAGAAATTTGACCGCAGTTGAATCTCTACCGCCCATCGAGCTGCAGGCGATCAGATCATACCCATTGGTTAAAGCCACTTCCTGTACGCTTCGAATCAGTTCGGAATAATAAGGACCGGATAGATCCGTCAGAATAAGAGCGATTGTGTTGGTGCGGCTCCGCTTCAAATCCATGGCAAATCCGTTCTTACGATAATTCAACTGCCTTGCTGCCTCGAGCACCTTTGATCTTGTCTTCGAACTCACTCTGCTGTCGCCACTTAACGCATATGAAGCCGTTGATAAGGCGACACCAGCGAGCTTTGCCACATCCTTTATCGTTGCCATTTCTCTTTCGCTCCTTCTACTACTATAAAACTCTATCTATCTTATTTCATGCCAGAGATCGTATATCCTTCAATAATATGTTTTTGGAAGAAAGAAAATACGATAATAATCGGAACTACCATAAATGCCGCGCCTGCCATCTGCAAGCCGAAATCGGATCCATGCTGTCCCTTCAATAGCTGCAGACCTACCGAGAGTGTATACAGCTTTTGGTCATTCGCCATAATAAGCGGCCACAGGAAGCTGTTCCAGGCGCCGATGAAAGCCAAAATCCCTTGAACCGCAAATACCGGCTTTGTGATCGGAACGATCAAACGGAAGAAAATTCTGAGCTCTCCCGCTCCATCCAGCCTTGATGCCTCCATTAAATCTGTTGGAATCGTGGACATGAACTGACGGAACAGAAAAATACCGAATGCACCGACCAATCCCGGCAGCACGATCCCTGCCATTGTATTGGTTAAACCCATGGCATTAATCAGCAGATAAACCGGAATCATGGTCACCTGTCCCGGGATCATCATTGTCGCTAGCACGAGGTAGAACAGTTTTTTGCTGCCTGGAAACTCGAACTTGGCGAATGCATACCCTGCAAGGGCATTGAGGAACAGACCAATGAACGACCAGAACACAATAATGAGCGTATTTTTGAGGTATACGATAAAGTCCAGCTTCGTAAATAGATCCACATAATTTTTGAGGGTAAATTCTTTCGGTAATAACGTCGGCGGAACCGCCGTAAATTCATTTTCCGGCTTGAATGAGGACGTGATCATCCAGATAAATGGAATCATCATCAGCAGTCCCCCTGCAATGAGCAGCACCGTCATGAATGTTTTCTCGATTCTTTTAGCTGCCATACTCTAAAGCCTCCTTCAGCTATGATACGGAATATCGCCTAAGTCTTAATACTCAACATCTTTTCTCTTGACTGCGAATTGTAAGATCGTTACCACGATAATAATGAAGAAGAGTACAAACGATCCTGCAGCGGCATAACCGAAATTACTGAGCTGGAAGCCATTATTATAAATGAAGAGGGCCATCGACATGGTGGAATTCAGCGGTCCGCCCTTTGTCATAACCAGCGGCTCTTCGAAGAATTGAATCCAGCCGATCAGCGTTGTGATGGTGACAAAGAAGGTCGCAAAGCTAAGCAGCGGAACAGTGATGTATATAAGCTTTTTCCACTTGCTCGCACCATCGATTTCAGCCGCTTCATAATAAGAACGCGGAATACCCTGCAGCGCCGCAAGAAAAATAATCATATTCAGACCGATTGATTTCCATACAGCCAGAAGGATCAGAGATAACTTGGCTAAGGTAGGATCATTCAGCCACTGCTGTGCGGGAATGCCAAACCAGGATAGCATATGGTTAAAGAGGCCGTAATGGCTGTTATACAGGTAACCCCACACAACTGCGACCGCCACAATATTCGTAATGGAAGGCATATAATATACAACGCGGAACGTCTTGAACAGCCATCCCGTGCCATAGTTAAGCAGCAATGCAGCGCCCATGGCAAGCATCACGACAAGCGGAACTCCGATAATAACATAGAACATCGTATTATACAGGGATTTCAGGAAAACCGGATCCTTGAATACATTCATGAAGTTATCAAAGCCGACGGCTTCAATATTGGAATAATTGGCGAGACCCGCCAGGTCGATATTCGTGAAGCTGATGACAAGCGCAATGATGATCGGAATGATAGAGAATGTCAGAAGCAGCAACAGGGCAGGCGCAATAAACATATAAGGATACTTATAGCGGTTAAAACGCTTGGTAAAGTTCTGCAAAGTCATTCACCTCCTGCAAAAATGGGTAGGCATTGGAAGCAGTCAGGCTTGTTTCATCATCATCTGAAGAAACAAGCCGGGCTGGGTTACAATCTTATATTATTTGGATAGTATCTCTGTCGCTTTCGCATTCAGTTGGTCCATCTCAGTCTTGATGTCAGCACCTCCGACCGCAATTCTCTCAAATGCACCAATCGCTTCTTGCGAGATAGCATCCCATTCTTTGATGAATGGAACAGGCTGAGCATGCTCCAGTTGCTTTCCAAACGTAGCGAAGATCGGATCTTCAAAGCGTTTGTCTTCCCATGCACTCTTAATAGCAGGCAGGTTTTTGGACACATCGTAGTTAGTCAATTGTGAGTCTTGTTCGCTCATGAAAGAAATGAATTTAACGGCTTCATCTGCGTTCTTGGTGCTGCTAAATACGGACATGTTAGCACCGCCAAGGAAAGAAGTATTCGTTTCTTTTGCAGGGAGGGTTGTAGTTGCCCATTTACCCTCAATTTCAGGCGCTTTATCTTTCACACCTTGGATCATCCAAGGACCGCTGATAAACATCGGGAATTGTCCGTCCTTAAATGCGGCAAACAGATCCAGATCACTCGCGAGCGGCGTCATGCCTGTATCGTAGAAGCTCTTCAGATACTCCATGGCTCCCATGTATTCCGGCTCGTTAAAATGAGGCTTCCGATTCTCGTCGATCATAGCGCTTCCATTCTGCCAAGCAAACATGGACAAGTAGTTCATATCCTTAGCATCGATGGTAATCGCATAATTGCCGTTTCCTCTGGCAGCCAACTTCTGGCCGGCATCCTTCATATCATCCCAAGTCTTAGGACCTTCCGGATAGCCTACTTCAGCCAGAATATCGGTGCGATAGAACAAGACGCGAGTTTCCACGTACCATGGAATGCCGACAATCTTGTCGTCGTAGCTCATGGTTTGAACAGCACCGTCAAAGTAATTCTCCGGCTTCAAATTCGGATATTGGTCAAGATACGGCGTCAGGTCAAGCAAAGCGCCGGCTTGCGCGAATTCGGGAATCCAGGTGGTGCCCATCTGCACGACGTCCGGACCGCTCTTCGAAGCAACCGCTGTCAGCAGCTTGTCATGAGCACTTCCCCAAGGAATCGATTGAACGTTTACTTTCACGCCGGGATTTTTCTCTTCATATTGCTTAATAAGTGTTTCGTCCGTTTCGTCACCCATCAACCATACTTTCAATTCCTGCTTACCCTTACTGCCTTCATCTGCTTTCTCAGACCCACCCGAGCAGCCAGCTAATACGGCCGAGAACACCATTAGTGCAGCCAACATCCCTAACCATGTTTTCCTTCTCATCCTACAATCACCCCGTTCTCAATATTTACCTCATGTAAAACGTAATGCGACACCCAAATTGAAAGCACTTACTTCGAAACGTTTCGATTTTGTTCGAAAAAATAAAGACGTCGGATAAATACTCCCTCTAACATCCTTTTTCTTCATCATTCCCCCTATTACGCAAATTCACATGTTATATCTACGTGTGAATTCTCTGCTTCAAACCGCTAATATGAAGATTTCTTGCTTGATATCTTAGAAAATCCCACTTTTATTTGAAACGTTTCGACACGTTTATTATAGCTTCCTCTGAGAGCGATTTCAATATTCTTTTTTAATTTTTTTATTCGATATTTAATTGGGAAATACTGCGGTTTTATCTGGACACACGATAAACAAGCAGCAGGCACGAAACATGCCTGCTGCTTAGTCCTATCGTCATATTCCCTTACTCACCAACACAATCTATCCGTTAAACGTGATACTTCATTCTCGCTGCGATTTTTTTAATACATCCGGGAAATTCTTATTCAGTCTGGCATGTACCATAAATGAGAAGAAGGACATGACCGCTATACCTACAGCGAGCCAAGCGACGGGCGTCAACCCCCCGCCATCGTATAGCGTTCCCATAGCATAGGGTCCAATTACCCTTCCGGCGGCCCCCATTCCTCCTGCCACGCCAATATAGAACGGCGCATTATTGCCTGTACGGTCTGCGATAAACGCCGGAATGGCCGGTGAGACCAGCATTTCTCCAAGCGTCGCCAGCACCATCCCGAGCATAAAGCCAGGATAATTATTCATCACAACAATGATCATGTAGGCTCCTGTATAAAATAGCGCACTGAACGTCATCTGAGCTGTCTCCGTACGAGCGAACCATCGTTTGATTAACGTCGTCAGCGGCTGAGCAACAAAGATCAAAATTCCATTGAGTGTCCATAAATAACTAAAGGCGGCCTTGGACATGCCTTCGGAAATGATATGCGGCGATACTCCGGTATTCCATACCGAAACACCAAACCACATAAACAGAGATCCCAGGCCCATGAATAGATAGATCCGAATATTAGCCAAGAGAGCCCATGCACCTGGCCCGGCTGGCAATGGATTCTTTACCTTTGGATGTTGACTTGTCAGTTCTCCCTCTGCTCCATCGAGGCGCATTAAGTAAATCCAGAAAAACACGGCAAACCCAAGCGATGTTATTCCGTTAGCCACGAAGCTTAGATGATAGGAGATTTCGGCCAGAAATCCGCTCATTGCGGTTCCGAGCGCAATTCCGATGTTATTGGCCACATATATGACATTGAAGAGCTCTCCGCGACGGTCAGCAAAGCGAAAGCCAATAAATGCCTGGATTGCCGGCAAGGATATCGCATTACAGAACCCGATAAATAACATCATCGGGAGGAGAAGCGGCCAGAAGCCATGGATAAACGGCAGCGAAAACAGCCCGACTGCATTCAGCACTAGCGAGCCTACGATTAATCTTTTGACACCGATGCGGTGATACATTGCACCGCCTAGCAGTTGACCTGCAATGCCTCCCATGGATTGCAGCAAGATCACAAGCCCTGCATCCTGCATACTTCGACCAAGTTCATCAAATACATACATCGTTGTCAGCGGCCACATCAGGGAACCACCGGCGGAGTTTACAAGGCTCGCAATGAGAAAAGCCCTTACTTCCTTAGGATACTGTTGTAAAAATTTCATCTGTCTCTCCCGTATCTCGTCAGAATGAAGAAGAAACGGTGAATCGTACCGACTGGAACGGCATCCGTTTCTGCGAAAGAACCTTATATTGGGCATCAATCAATAGGCATGACAAAGAAAATAGAAACGACTTTCTCGCCACTTTACTTGACGAAAAAGCGTTTCTACTTGTTCGCACTTGAAAAATGCAGTCAGGATCTCTACTTATAGTATCGCTCAATTGGCCTTCTCGAAGCAAGCACTTTCAGTGACGCTTCACCTTACCGATGATGGGTAGTCCCAGGCCATTCCATATCATTCCCTGCAGCCCTATATCACCCGGATATCTTTCTTCTTCTTGCTGGAATGCGAATTTGCACGGTGGTACCTATCCCTATTCGGCTGTAGATTGAGACGCCGTAGACATCTCCATAATGAAGCTTTACCCGCTGGTCAATATTGCGAATGCCACAGCCCATATGACTGCGATCCTTAGGATCGAATATCTCATCAATTCGCTCCTGCTTCATACCCAGGCCATCATCGATGATGCGATACAGAATATCATCACCTTCTTTATTCACCGAAACCCTGATATGAATGCGATCTCCGCTCCAAGCATGCTTCAGCACATTCTCAATAAATGGCTGCAAAATCAGCTTAAGGGTTTCATATGGCCATATATCCGGATCGATATCAAACGTGACTTCCATACGCTGACCGTACTTCACCTTCTGGATATCCAGATAGGCGCTGGCCTGCTCAATCTCCGATGCGATCGGAATCAAAATCCTTCCTGAATTTAAGGTGAGCCGATAAAATTGCGCCAATTGCACAACCATATCCTGAAGTTTCTCCGTCTCTCCAAACTTAGCAAGCTGGTTAATGGAGGATAATGTATTGTATAAGAAATGAGGATTAATCTGCGTTTGCAGCATCTCCAGCTCTGCTTCCTTCTTTTCGAGCTGAGTCAAATATACCTTTTTGATTAATGCTTCGATATCCTCTCCCATCGCATTCAAAGCATCCGCAATTTGAGGGAATTCGCCTTTTCCCCGATAGGTGATCCGTTTATGCAGATCCCCCTCCCGAAAGGCATTGAGTACGCCGACGATTTTCATAATCCGCTTGGAGAAAGATCGGGAAATCTTATATCCCGCATACGTAAAAATGACCACACAGATAAAACAGATGATAATAAATACGGTTTGTACCCTCTTCGCTTCCTGTTCGATAATGGTAAGCGGTACTTGGGCTACGATCTTCCAGTTCTTCTGTGGCAAATCTTCCTCGATGGTCAAGTAATTCCGCTTATCATATGTGGCCACAGGAGCATTCTTGCCCTTCTGGTCGCTAGATCCCATACTGTCTTTGTCTTCGACAAAAGAATCGCTTGACGTAAACACTACATTTCCATAAGGGTCCAGCACGGATAACCGGCTGCCATCTCCAAGCCTTGTGTAATCCACGCTATCGAACAGCTGAGACAAGCGGACACTGAAGCGCATGATTCCCACTTCTTTGATTTCGAGTGGATTCTGCATATCCACGATGCGTCGTATCATCGAAATCCGCCCATCCCGCTCGTCCTCTTCTACCTGTCTCCACAGCATCGTTGTATTATATCGTTCTACTGGCATGGTGAAATACCAAAACTTAGCTGATATCCGAGATATATGGTATATATCATAGGTTTGCACATTGAAATCTTCTTTATTTTCGCTATCCCAATCTACATACTTCGGATATATCGTTGGATTATGAAAATAAACAGATAACCGCAAATTAAGGCCAACTGCCTTCGAAGCACTCTCCAGCTTCGGGAGTATTACTTTTTTCATACGGTTATAATTATCCGTCCCCGTTAATTCCCTGCGCACACTTTGTATTAACGTAGTATCGTCATACAGTGTTGCCGAAGTCTGAACGATATCATCTACTTTATAAGCTACATTATCCCGGATCTGCTTAAGTGTTCCCTGGATGTTGACCCGCGTCTGTTTGCGCATCATTTCATCATAAATAGACTGAGAAATATAGAAGTTTACGAATACCAATATCAGTATAAATACTGTAAACGTTAACATTAGCTTGTAGCCAATAGGAATATACCCCAGCTTCTTCCGATTGCTTCTGGATGATGGGATCCAGCGCTTATTCATCCTAGTTCTCTCTTTCGGTATTCCATAGGTGTCATGGCAAACTTCTCTTTAAACTGCCTACTGAAATACGGGAGGTAGCGATAGCCAACCTGATCAGCGACTTCATAGATTTTGAGACCAGGCTGTTTCAACAATTCACATGCTTTTTCCATACGCAGCTGGACAAGCAATTCATTAAATGTGCTTCCGGACCTCTCTTTGATTAAAAATCCTATATGACTCGGCGAAAAAGAAAAATGCTGTGCAATATCCTTTATCGTTATATTCTCACTCATACGTTCCTTCATCGTTTCGATCACACTACGAATAAATTTACCGTCCCGGGAATTGGATTTCTCATATAATCTTTCGGAAATTTCGAATATACGCTGAATGAACCAAGAACGAATATCACTAACGGTTTCGAATTGCATCAATATATCTAAATGATGGATTTCCATGCCTAACAGTTCGAACAGATCTTCATTTCGGCTGCTTAAATATTGTTCGAGCTTCCATATAATATAATTCGACATATTATGCACAGTAAATCGGGAGCGCAGATTCCGTATGGAACCGAATAATTTCTCCAGCTCATCACAGATTTGGACTAGTTCGTATTCCTCCATGGCCTTTAATAAGGTGTTCATACGTTCATCCAGCATCTTGGCATCAAGCATGCCAGGCTCCGTACTAACGTCTTCGTACTTGATCACGTTTCCCTTGCCCAAAAACATCTTGCCTTCCACAGCCTCCACAGCTTGTCTATAAGACAATTGAAGCTGATCCAGCGTGTATACGGGCTCACCAATACCTGTTGTCATAGACGTTGTTAACTGCTGCTGAACGCTATCCATTAATGCATCTATCACTGCATTGAAATTACTGTCTTCCAGCAGAATCGCCACTCGCTGCGATGATAGCTTGCAATAAGGAATCATGCCCATCTTGGCAATCGCCTGTTGAATATGCTGCATGAAGGTTCTCGCCAATTCCTTCTGAGTAGTTAGACTGCCTGCTTGACGCCATGATAGATTATCAAGCTCCATAACAGCCACGCGAATCGGCCAATTCAATTGATCAAATTCATATGAAATACTCATCTTTGCCAACGATTCCTCCGACTCCTCACGTTCAAGAAGTCGTATGAGAAAATCGCTTTTGACGATTGGAATCATCTCTTGGTATGCCATCTCCACTTCGCGATGCTTCAACTCATTATCAAGATCCCGTTTCACCTTGAGCAATGACGAGATCAGTTCTTTATCGTTCATTGGCTTCAGCACATAACTATAAGCTTTTAGAGACAATGCTTCCTGAACATAACTAAATTCCTGATATCCACTGACAAATATAATTCGTATATTCGGTTTATGTTCTAATGCAATACGTGCAAGCTCAAGACCGGACATATAGGGCATGTTAACGTCGCTGACTAGAATATCAATGTCCTTATTCTTAATGATCTCACATGCAGATAATGCATTATTAATACCATCTACTACTTCCATGCCCAGATCAACCCAAGGAATGAACCTCTTCATACCTTCCAAATCTAGTTCCTCATCATCTACGAGCAGCACCTTGTACATGGTAATCCCCCTAGCCATTTGTAAAAATTGCCCTTATTTTCATACTGATATCATACTATACATAATGAGCTAATGGATACAAAAATAAGGGTAATAGATACTAAAACAGAATCATCCCAAAGAGCCCGAGGGACTCATTGGGATGATTCATTACAATGGTTCGATTAAAGATTATTTTTTCTGTTTCTCAAGATTTGCATGCCACTTAGCTTCACGGAAATCAAGAAGCTGCTGGTAACCCAGATCCATCAAACTCTGATTTCCTTGGTCAAGAATTTGATCTACTTCTTCATCACTCTTAGCCATAACGGAGTTAGCATAAATTTCGAGGAACAATTCATCCACAGATTTAGCGATAATATCTTCATCTGAGTTTGGAGGAGCATCAAGACCAACAAATTCAGTAACGTTTAATTGTGTCGGCCAAGTAACCGTTTGTTGGTAACGCACTTCCCACTGCTGTTCTTCTGGAGGAAGGGTGGACATATACTTCCACTTAGCAGGGTCAATGTAACTCGTATTACCTACGAGCTGCCACGGGCTATTCTCAGATGAAATTTTTGTTACTTCTTCTCTATCATAATTTTCTGTGAAGTTTGGTTGACCATTCTCATCGAATCCATTCCAGTTCTTACCTTCTGGACCGAAGAATTGAACGTTCATACCTTCTGGACCTGTCATCCAGTCAAGGAATGCGAAGATTGCCTCTGGATCTTCGGCTGCTGTAGTGATATGTGCAGCGTTCCATCCAAAGCTCGTGTAAGTACCGGCAGTCATCTTGTTCTTATCCAGTCCTGGCTTATGAATAGGCCAAATCATGAAATAACCGCCATTTGGATCGTCCTTCGTTAATTCAATCTGTGCTTTTGATGCGATATCTGTCGGGCTTGAACCTGCAAATACAGCCACTCGACCAGTCATTACTTTCTCTTTAACCATATCCTCGGTTTGGCTAAATGCATCTTGAGAAATAAGTTTCTCTCTGTAGAGCTTAGCGATATATTTCTGAGCTTCACGGAATGTTGGATCTGTAAGTAACGGAGTCAGTTTTCCATCCTTTGGAACAGCAAGCAAGTTTGCTTTTAAGTTCGAATAGCTTAATTGCTCTCCAAATGCCGTATACAATACCCCAAGTCCTTGTCTATCCTGCGCACGGTGCGGTTCGAATGGAACAATGGAATCACCATACTTGTCTTTAACCATCTTCAAGTAGTTATACAAATCGTCAGTTGTTTCAAGTGGTGGCTGACCTAACTCATCATAAATTTTCTTGTTAACAACATAACCTGCAGTACCATAAGGATTGGATGAGTACCAGTTAGGGAATCTGTAAATCTTTCCGTCTTCATGACGAAGCAGATCCAGATCGCCCATCCATGTTTTCAAGTTAGGATATTTATCTAACCAAGGATCGAATGCAACCAGCTTACCTTCTTTTTGAAGGCTTAAAATCATTGGATCGTCACGGTCTGTCCAGATCATATCAGGCAGATCATCAGATGCAATCATTGCACTCAGCTTTTGCTTATGTGCTCCATTAGCTGCGATTACATCGATTTTCACTTGCTTCTCTTCACTTAAATACTTACCAAGCGGAACGCTTTCCCACTTAGGGAAGTCTGTTCCTTCATAGTGAGCATAAGCTGTAAACTGAAGCGGCTTCTCACCAAGTACCCACTTGCCTTCATCACTGCCCTCTGCTGGCGGGTCCTTTTTCTCGCCGCTATCGCCGTTTGCTGCAGGCGGTGTTGCCGGAGCCGGATCAGCTGTTTTGCCGCCGCCGCATCCTGCCAGAGCTGTGGCCAGTACGAAAATCAACGATACCATCAACAGCCAAGACTTTCTTGTCTTTCTCATGTACTAAACCCCTCTCATTCTAAAAATATATATGTTCAAAGCTGTTCGCCTTAAACCGTTCTTAAAACTACTCTTTCAGTGAGCCTACAAGTACACCTTTAACAAAGTACTTTTGTACAAAAGGGTATACAAGAATGATTGGCACTGTCACTACAATCATCATCGCCATTGTGAGTGATTTGGAAGTAATCTGTTTGGATCGTTCCATTAACATAGCAGAAGCGCTATCAAGTACTGAGTTTGAATTCGTAACAATATTGGCATTCAACGTCTGTCTTAATATCGTCTGTATTGGAAGCAAATTATCAGTAGTAATGTAAATACTAGGCAAAAACCAGTCATTCCAGTGACCTACGGCTGTGAACAATGCCAGGGTTGCAATTACCGGACCGGACAGCGGAAGTATAATCCGGAAGAACATTCCCCAGTTGCTGCAGCCATCAATACTAGCTGACTCTTCCAATCCAACAGGGAGACCTTTAAAGAAGGTTCGGAATATAATCATGTTCCATACGCTAATTAAGGATGGAATGATAAATACCCAGAAAGAGTTCATCAAACCAAGCGAACGGATCAGGAGATATGACGGAATTAATCCCCCAGCAAAGTACATTGTGAAGACAAAGAACACCATGTAAAAGTTCCGACCGATCAAATAGTTACGAGTCATTCCGAATGCCAAAAGGGCGGTCATAAATATTGATGTTATGGTTCCGACTATGGTCCGGCTAATGGATATAAAGAATCCATTAGCCAATCGGTCGTCATCCAATATAATTTTGTAATTCTCCAGTGTGAATTCCCGAGGCCAGAAGGTAATTCCGCCTTTAGCGGTGTCTACACCCTGGTTAAAGGATACGGCCACAGCATTCCAGAATGGATAAAGTGCTGAAAAGGCCAATAAAGTAAGAAATGTATAGATCAAGACAAGCACGATCTTGTCACCAGTGCTAATTCTTTTTAGCATGCTGTACCTCCTGATTGCTACTGATTATTACCATAGACTGTTACCGGATCTTCGGGCCGCATAGTTAGCGATCGTAAGCAGGAAGACAGCGATGACCGATTTGAAGAGTCCGATGGCAATCCCGTAAGAATATCGATTCGCACCTAGACCGACTCGATAAACATATGTATCTACAACGTCGGCTACCGGCCTTAGTACAGGGTTAGAGGCCAACAGCAAGATATCCTCGAATCCTGCATCGAGCAGTCTACCGATTGCAAGTATCATAAAGATGATAACGACTGGCATAATCGAAGGAACCGTAATGAGATAGATCTGCTTTGTCTTGCTAGCCCCATCGATGTCTGCAGCTTCATACAGAGCCGGATCAATACTGGCTATGGCGGCGAGATATACAATCGAGTTAAACCCAATCTCTTTCCATACGTTAGCCGAAATCAGAATTGTCCAGAAATATTGTTTTAGAGAAAGGAAGTTGATCGGTTCATCAATGGCCCCCACACTCTGCAGCAGCATATTCACACTACCGTTCTCTGTGGAAAGCATTGCAATTACAAATCCCGCGACAATAACCCAGGACAAGAAGTGAGGCATGTAGGTAATCGTCTGGATCACTCTCTTGAAGAACATATGTCGAACTTCATTCAACATCAGTGCAAGAATAATCGGTGCCGGAAAACCAATAAAGAATTTAAGTAAACTGATTACAATCGTATTCCGAATAATCCTCTCAAACTCTGGGGCATTAAAAAAAGCTTCAAAGTGCTTGAAACCAACCCAGGGATTGTCAAAGATATTTGACCCTGTAAAAATGCTGTAATCCATAAATCCGGTAATTACACCGTACATCGGCAGATAGGCAAAAATGAAAACCAGAATAACTCCTGGTAATACCATCAGCTGAACATCCCATTGCTTCAATAAGCGCCTAAATAAGCTTTTATTATGTACCTTTGGCTGCCGGGAAATGGGTGATGGTTGCTGTTCTGTAGTAGCTTGCGGCATATTTATCCTCCCGTTACAAATTGATGTAAATACATGCCGGTTCTCTGAAATCTTAGACTTCGAAACCGCTTGCAATTGACCTAGTACCATTCTACCCATGGAAATATATTGAAGCTATATAATAAAAGCCCGATTTTTTATACTTCTACCGGAAAGTTCGATAATTTCTATCAAAAAAGAGACTGCCTTCAGGTCATATAGACCTATAAGACAGTCTCTCTATGCATCTTTAGGCAGCGGTCAGTTAGGCCTGACCTCTACCACCGTTGAGAAGAAGGTTGCCCCCTCACCGAGATCGGCCAACCGGTCGGACGTTAAGGCGTTGGCCCGCTGCTTCCGTCCATCTGCATCCCACCACAAACCTTGACTCACCACAGTACCGGGCAGCATTTTTTCCACAATCTTGGCCCGCACTTCGAATGTTCCCCGATCATTATAAACGCTTACCCACATTCCATCTTCGATGCTGCGCTCGGCCGCATCCTCCGGGTGAATTTGCAGAAAAGGCTCCTTCTCCAGCTTCTGGTGCTTGGGAACGTTGGCGAAGGTAGAATTCAAAAAGTTATGCGTCGGCGGCGAGATAAACATGAGTGGATATTGATGGCCCCGTCCCCGCCGGATGCCGTCATAGCCTTCCTTTAGCGGCACATAGGTGGGCAGCGGCGGCAGTCCTGCTGCCGCAAGTGCCTCGGAATACAGTTCGATGCGCCCCGATGGCGTTGGCAAATGATCCAAGTACGAAGCATATGGAGTGAGATTCAGCTTCACATGGCGATGCTCCTTCAAGGCGCTTAATGTGACCCCGTCCAGGTACGGATTATCAGGATAATCAAGTGCCCTTGAAATCATCTCTTCCTCCGTTTCGGAGAAGGCAGCCTCAGGGAATCCCATCGCCCTGCCCAATAGAGAGAATAACTCCACATTCCCCTTGCTCTCACCCTGTGCAGGAATGACCGGCTCTTGCAATTGAATATACGGATGCCAATAGGAAGCGAACACATCGGTATTTTCAAACGAAGAGGTCGCCGGAAGCACGATATCTGCGTATTTTGCCGTATCTGTCATAAACAAATCATGAACCACAGTAAACAGATCCTCACGCGCAAATCCGGTGCGCACCCGCTCGGTATCCGGTGCCACGACCAGCGGATTGCTGCAGTAGACAAACATTCCCTTAATCGGCTTGTCTGTCATCGCCAGTGCCTCACCGATCCGGTTCATATTAATCGAACGCGCCTCAGGATTCGGCCTTAGATCGGGCCGCTCGAGCGCATCGCCGTTCATTGAGCTGTATCCGCCATTAGATTTAGCCGCGCCTCCGCCTGGCTTCAACCAATGGCCGGTTAGTCCAGGCAAACAAGCGATGCTGCGAACGGCCATTCCACCGTTGTCATGATGCTGAAGCCCATTGCCGATATGTATATATGCGGCTTCGGCACGGCCGTACATCGCAGCCAATTCCTCTATATGTTCAGCCGGTATCCCAGTAATGGACGATACATAATCAGGCGTATATTCGGTTACGTGCTCTCTAAGTTCCGCGTGGCCAAGCGTATATTGCTCCATAAATGTTTCATTCACTAGTCCATCACGGAATAAAATATGCATTATACCAATGGCAAGAGCCGTGTCTGTACCTGGGTGAAGCGGAATAAACCAATCGGCCCACTGGCCCGTCTGGTTTTTGTGTACATCAATGACAATCACCTTGGCCCCGTTCTTCCGGGCTTTCTCTGCCAACACGACCTGGTGCATATTCGTACTGACGATGTTGCCGCCCCAAACGATGATCAAATCGGATTGAATCGTCTCCTCGGGCAGAGTTCCAGCATTAAAACCCATGACTGATTTCCAGCCTTCATTACCAGCAGAATTGCATATGCTCTGTTTCAATTTACTCGATCCGAGTGCGTTGAAGAAACGGCGATCCATCCCGTCGACGCCAAGGATGCCCATATTGCCATAAAAGCTATACGGCAGTATGCTCTCCGCCCCGTATTCCTCCGTCATTGCCTTAAACCGTTCTGTTATTTCGAATATAGCTTCATCCCAGCTAATCTGCTCAAAAGCGCCTTCTCCCTTGGCTCCGACCCGGCGCAGCGGATACATTAAGCGTTCCGGATGATAGACCCTCTCTGCCATATTTCGCACCTTATTACATATCGCGCCCTGTGTAACAGGATGGTCCGGATTACCGGTAACCTTAACGATTCTACCGTTTTCCTTATGCAGCAGCAGGCCGCAAGTATCCGGACAATCCAGTGGACATACCGCCGGAAACACGCCGTTTTCCTGATGAATCATATCTTGTGTCATTTCCCATTCCCCCTTCTGCACGGCTGCATCATATCTCCCTATCTTAAAAGAATATCAGGGTTCCAGTAAAGCCGAACATTTTTTATATGAAGGTGATTCACAATTCTTCCAGCCGGGTATATTCCTATCAAGAGCATAGAAGAGGAACCCAGACCCTTTCTCTTCCTTGCCAAATCATGGACCACTCCCAAAAAAATTCGCCATGTCAGTGTCTCCTCCCCCGAGACCGACATGGCGAATTTGTTTTTGTATACCGCGAGTTAAATGATAAAGTAAGAAGCCCAGCATCCTAAGAAACCTTCGGTGTGGAATGTACCTGCTGCGCATTACCCGTGCTGGGTGCAGACGGCGGCAAAGCTGCGTCACGTTCGCCACGGGGAACGGCCTGATCACTGCTGCTATTTTTTAAATATACGGATCCATAGGCCATTCCTACAAACAAGGCGCCCCCAACAAAGTTACCAAGCCATACCGGGATGAAATTCATCAGATAATCACCCCAGCTGAAATATCCCTCAAAAATAGCCGCCGGAATGAGGAACATGTTCGCTACTACGTGCTGAAAACCAATCGCGACAAAAGCCATCGTTGGAAACCAAATGCCCATAATTTTGCCGCTCATCTGATCTGACCCGTAGGAGAGCCACACGGCGAGAGCAACAAGCCAGTTGCAGCCGATGCCCGATAAGAACGCCTGCAGGAAGCTGTCGTCCAGCTTATGTCCCGCCATGGCCACAAGCTTCTCCAGATAAATGCCGCTGGCTGTCAGTCCGGTTACATGGCCAAAAAAGTAAGCCACGAACAATGCACCCACCAGGTTGCTTATCGTAACGAGCGCCAGATTTCGAACCATCTCTATCGTGGATATCCGCTGTTTGAATCTAGCCAATGATACGGCCATCATGTTACCTGTCAGCAGTTCTCCCCCTGCCAGCAGCACAAGAATCAATCCGATTGGGAATACGGCTGCACCTATCAAACCGGCAATACCTCCCCAATCTGACGAAACTCCTGCAATTACGCGAATATCCAGCAAAAAGCCCAGCGCAATAAAAGCTCCCGCCAGGAATCCTAATATGATGACATTCATCGTGGAATTATGTGCTTTTTTGACCCCGGTCTCCATCGTTATTTCGGCAATTCGCTCAGGTTTGTAGAAGGCCATAGCCACTCCCTCATTTCTACTGCTACCTGCCCTTCAAGTCTGTGGCATCCACGCAGCTTATGATCGTTCCCTGTTATCGTTACCTGTATTGAAGTTACCTGTATTGTACCGCATCTTCACCATCTATTACGTGAAATATATCACTTATTGTGTCCATTGAGGGTGGACATCTGGCAGATGAGACAATTGGACTTCCAAACAAATTCTTTTTTCTTTATAATGTCGGAATGGATGGGTCACATCGGGGAAATCTATCTAAATAAACATCTAGGAGACTCCATTTATGAGCTTGAAACACAATCTGCTTCGAAAGAAGCCGATCCCGATTATACAAGACGGGGAAGTACGTACCGCTTTAAAAAAACAGCTTGGCGTCATGGATCTCATCGTTCTTGGCGTTGGGTCGATCGTAGGCACAGGGATTTTTGTATTAACTGGCGTCACAGCCGCCACCCATGCCGGTCCAGGACTGATCGTTTCATTTCTGCTGGCGGGTCTGGTGTGCGCCTTCTGTGCACTCTGCTACGCTGAATTCGCGTCCTCCGTGCCGGTGACCGGCAGTGCCTATACGTACAGCTATTCAACCTTTGGCGAAGGCTTTGCATGGCTGATGGGCTGGGACCTTCTGCTCGAATACGGCTTCGCCAGTGCACTTGTATCCAGCAGCTGGTCAGGCTATGTTCAGAGCATTCTGGGAGGATTCGGAATTCATCTTCCTACCGCGATTACCAGCGCCTTCAATCCGGGCAAAGGCACCTACGTGGATATACCTGCCATATTCATCGCCCTGCTGATTACGTGGATCGTATCTCGCGGGGCGAAGGAATCGACAAGGCTTAATACCTTTATGGTCTATTTGAAAGTCGCGGTCATTCTGCTGTTCATCGGCGTGGGAATTTTCTATGTAAAACCCGAGAACTGGACACCGTTTCTCCCATTCGGCATGGAAGGAGTGATGACAGGAGCTGCCATTGCCTTTCTCGCTTATATCGGATTTGATGTCATAGCGACAGCAGCCGAGGAGGTCAAACAGCCGCAGAAAAGCCTCCCGATCGGTATTCTGGGCTCACTCTTGATTGTCTCGGTATTATACATTGCAGTTACTGCGGTGCTGACAGGCCTTGTGCCATACAACCTGCTTAATGTGAAGGACCCTGTAGCTTTTGCCCTGCTCTATATCCAGCAGGACTGGATGTCTTACTTCATTTCGCTGGGGGCCATCGCAGGACTGACTACCGTCCTAATGGGCGTCATGTTCGGACAATCCCGTTTGCTGTATGCACTTGGCCGGGACGGGCTGCTCCCTAAAAAAATGAGCTCGGTGAACCCGAAGACGAAGTCTCCGGAATTCAGCACCTGGGTATCCGGTATCTGTATCGCTGTGCTGTCCGGTTTTGTGCCGCTTGGCAATTTGGCGGATTTGGCCAGCATCGGTACGCTATTTGCCTTCATTACCGTCTCGCTTGGCATCATCGTGCTGCGCAAAACACATCCGGATTTGAAGCGCAGCTTCCGAGTACCGTTTGTTCCTTGGCTGCCCTTGATTGCCGTGCTCAGCTGCGTATATCTGTTAACCACGCTGCAGCGGATTACCTGGATCGGATTCATCATATGGATCGGAATCGGCATCATCATTTACGCTATCTACGGATACAGGCACAGCGCCTTGGCGAAGGATGAGTCTTCGGATCGCCCCTAGCGGCCTGACATGACTCCATGCCATCGCTCAAATGCTGAGCTGGAGCAACAACATGAAAAAGTAGTGCAGGGATTATCCTGCACTGCTTTTTTTGCTGTCCGGTATCCGTGTTTTCGGAGAATTATGCCTTTGCTGGGGCTTCCACGCTATCCGCCACTTCCGCTGCCTGAATCGAAACATTCGAGATGGGCAGCCTCATGCTGATAAAGGACGACACCAGGAAGAGTGCTCCTGCGGTGAAGTACACAACAACGATGGAGGTTACCGACATATACCATCCCGTGACTCCCGAGCCAATGAGCAGCATACCCGTGAATATCGGCATCATCACGCCATTCAGCCGACCGATGAATTTCTCATCCACCTGCTGCATCATGACTGCCATCAATACCGTTTGCGCCATCGCCAGGAGCACGCCGGTGATGAAACGCATCGTGCCGGTCAGGATCGGCCACTCGGACAACACCTCCACAAAGGTGGAGATGCCGAGGAAGGCAAGCCCGGCGAACAGCAGGTAGGAGCCTTTTATTTTACCGGCAATCACGGCAGCAATGACACCGCCGATTAACATGCCTAGACCCTCAAGTGCAGTGAACCACTGCACGCTGGACATCTCGAGCCCAAGCCGCTCCGTGATGACAAAAATATCGAGCGGCTGCACGAATCCGCTGCCCAGTGCCAGCAATACGTAGATCACCAGCAGCACCTTCAGCAGTCGACTTGAACCGATGTAAGCGAAGCCTGCCTTCATGTCCTGCACAAAAGAACCCGTGGATTCCGATCCCTTGGGCGATTCATCCACGCTGGAAGGAAGAAAGGAGAGCACGATCGCTGATGCAGCGAATATGGCCAACAAGCTGATTAACGAGGCTTGAAGTCCAAAAGCTTGATAGATCGCCGTACCAATCATAGGTCCCAATATGATGAACAGTGACATCGAAGTCTGGGATAATGCGGTCGCTGCAGGCACATGTTCATCTGGCAAGCAGCGCTTGATGATCTTCATGGATGAAGGCTGCGAGAATTGGGATACAACGGCCGATACCAACGTCACGGCAAACACAGCCTGCCAATAACCCGCATATACCACGAACAAAATAAGCAGTATCGATAGAAAGCTTAAGATATCTCCCCAAATCATCGTTCGCTTGGGACGCCAGCGGTCAGCCAGCACACCGCCAATCATGGAAATTACAAAGATCGGCGCGTATTCAATCACCGTTAGCAGCGATACGGCTACCGGGTCATGGTTGCTCTTCTCCATAATGAAGAACAACAGCGCCATGTTGCGGATCCAGATTCCGATATTTTGCATGAAATCCGAAACCATAAGCAGTACAAACGCACGATTCCCAAACAAATGTTTCATTCCCCATCCTCCAATATACCGACTGTTCGGTTTAATTATATGCACAGAGACGCTCCTCGTTGCCTGGAACTAGGAACGCTCTGGTGGATCCATGGTTTTTCTGCTGCTACTTGTTTGCACGGGTTAATACCCCGTGTAAAAAATACGTCACACCCCTGTAGTATAACTCCCTCAATTCCTCCTGGGATCGTTCGAAGTACGACACCGACATCCCATCAAGGAGCGATCCAAAAACGATGGATATTTCCTCCACTTCCTCTGCGGGTATCCGTCCTTCTTGCGCACCCTCGGTTAAAATTTCGCGGTAAAGCCTGCGGGGGCCTTGCACAATCGCCAGCATTTCATTTAAAAGCGACTTATTCTCAGGCTGATTAATATAGAACTCTTCCGCAATCTTGGTGAGCGGATTCTGGAAGTCATCGACCATATGCTCAGCAATTCCGTACAGCTTCTCCTCAAAGCTTACGAAGCGGGCTTTCTTTTCATCCCAGGACTCCATCCAATCCTGATTCTGCTTCGCCAGCAGCTTGACGAACAAATCTTCCTTGCTCTCAAAGTGATAATAGATGCTGCCCTTGCTGGCACCTGTATACTTAACCAGTTCATCCATCGATGTTGCGGCATACCCCCGCTGAATGAACAGCTCCTTCGCCTTATCCAGAATCAAGTCCCGCTTTCGCTGGGCTTTTTCTGTCGACATCCTTGTAAGCACTCCTTACCGGGAAACCGTTGTGACCAATTTCCGTTTATGTTGTTGTCGTTTCTGTCATAGCGTAACAAAAAACCGACTGTACGGTTTAATTATATGGTAAGCATTACCTCATGTAAAGGATGTTTCATGATCCTTGCATGCATAAAGGGGCTGTCCCATAAGTAGGTTTGCTCACTTGACGGACAGTTCGTCAGATAAAAAAATGCGTCAAATGAAGAAA
>NZ_LIUT01000008.1:368335-572012 GCF_001277345.1 Paenibacillus solani | reverse complement strand
GATTCGTACATGGAGCGTCTTCTAACAGCAAGAAGGGGGCCTACCGCAAGATCTAAGATCTTTTGGGACAGCCCCTTCAAGTGACGTCTATTAGGCATGCACGGGTGTCTTCGTCTCGATCTCAGGCAATGCATGCAGTCCGGCGGTGTTCAGGAAATTCCAAGGTTTATTGTAATGCGGCTGGAAGAAGAAATCAATGAACGCCAGTTGATCGATCGTCATGCGATTCTGTATGCATACCGACAGCGTGTTAATGGACTGGGTTACGTCCACTCGCGATATGACTTGTGCACCAAGCATACGGCGGCTGTCGCGTTCATATACCACCTTCAGGGTCACCTCTTCAAAGGTAGGCATGAATTCTGGGCGGTAATGATCCGTGATGCTTACGGTCTCAACATCCAGCCTTTCATCCTTGGCAGATCCTTCAGTTAGTCCGGTGGAAGCGATATTGTGTTCATATATTTTCAAACCCGACGTACCTTGTGTTCCCATATAAGGGGTGGTCGGCTGTACCAGATTGCGTGCAACGAGTGTGCCCATGCGGACAGCGTTGGTGGCGAGCGGTATATACATCATTTTACCCGTCGGATTATAGTGTACGGAGCAGCAGTCGCCTGCAGCAAACACATCCTGCTTGCTGGTTTGCATGTAGTTATCTACGACAATGGCGCCATTTTGTAACATATCCACTTGCCCCTTCAGCAGCTCCGTGTTTGGACGGAAGCCGATACAAAGGATGACCATATCGGTATCGATCTCGCTTTTGTCCGTAATAACTTTATTGACTTTGCCATCCTCTCCCCGGAAGGAAGTGACGGTCTGTCCCAGAGCCATCTCAATCCCTCTTTCGCGGAAGGATTGCTCGATCTTGCCGCTGAATTCCGGATCCAGATATTTGTTCAGAATACGATCAGCACTGTCGATCAGGGTAACCTGTTTGCCGTTTTGCTGGAAGGCCTCTACCAGTTCAACTCCGATATAACCGGCACCCACAACCGTAATGTGTTTGGCTTCTTTTGCTTTTTCAATGATCGTGTTGGAATGACTGTAGTTTTTGCAGAGCTGAATATTGCCCAGGTCGATTCCCTCAAGCTTCGGCACGATCGGCCACGAACCCGTGGTAACAATCAATTTGTCATAGGTATCATCAAAGGTCTCCGAAGTGACCAGGTTCCGCACTTTCAACGTTTTCCGGTCTGTATCCACGGAGATGATCTCATGCTTCATTCTGGTATCAACACCCAGCTCATCGAGTTTCTGAGGCGAAGAATAGAACAATCCGTCAGGGTCCTTCACAACCCCTCCAACATAAAGCGCAATACCACAGGACAGAAAAGAGATGTTGTCATTGCGTTCATAAACGGTAATCTGTGCATCCGGGTATAACTTGGCGGTATTTACGATGGCGGACGTTCCTGCATGGGTACAACCGATAACTGCAACTTTCATGGTTTTTCCTCCTCCAATTGTGGAAACTTCATATTTATTTAAGATGAACACTTTTCCCTGGATTCATGCTGGCAGCACATGTGTCGCATGAAGGTGATGAATGGGAATAACCAAATGTGAATTATTTCACTTCATAAGCTTATTATAATGTGATTTATTTCACATTTCAATAGGCAAACAGGTTATTCACACATTGTTCATAATTTCACATAGCATGAATGATGCATGCTATTGACTCTAAAATAGTTCATACGTAATAAGCCTCAATGACTCGAGATGAGGAGAATGAAAGCAATATTTTCGATCGAATTAAACTCACCACCAAGGATACAGCATCTTGGACTTGGGTAAGCTATAACAATCCAGCCGCAGGACAGGCATCCCCTTATGATTCTTCCGCAGTTAACAACAGATATAATAAAAACAGGGCTGCTCCTTCAGACCATAATCCTGAAGATAACATCCCTGTTCGTACATCGCATTAAGCCTTAATCCAGCAAGGATTCAATGGCCTCCTTCATCGATTCCGGCGTCTCGCGCGGCTCGAATCGGTGAATGACCTTACCCTCGCGGTCCACCAGGAATTTCGTGAAATTCCAAGCGATATCACCGTCTTCATTCGGACCCGGCTGCTCCGCCTTTAAATATTGAAATAACGGATGCGTTCCCTCTCCATTCACATCCACTTTCCCAAAAATAGGAAAGCTGACGCCATAATTCAATTGACAGAAGGATTCGGCCTCTTCGCTTGTGCCCGGCTCTTGCCCGCCAAACTGATTGCAGGGGAAGCCCAGAATCTCCAGTCCCTGCTGACTGTACTGGTCATGTAGCTGCTGAAGCTCACCATATTGCGGCGTAAGACCACATTGGCTTGCGGTATTGGCAATAATCAGAACTTTGCCTGCATACTGGTTTAACGAAACTTCCTGCCCTCTTGGGTTCACAGCTTTATATTCGTAAACGGACATTTTGATTCTCCTCCTGGCTTCGTTTATTGGACAGCAGGCTTTGAAAGCCTCCGCCACATGGATACCTATTTCTACATCATACCGAATTCAGGCCCTCAAAACCAATTTTCCACTTCAGCAGGCACTATCCTCATCTGTAAAAATAACCTATGATATAAACATCCACCCTGTCTTTAAGTTAAAATCTGCCTGGAATGTGTTTAACCAGCTATATAGCAGGGTAAATGATGTATAGTTTGGAGTTTGGCAAAACTTACGATGGTACATAATTATTAACTTAGCGAGGAAATGAAATGAAATTATATCCCCAAATGTTTATTTCCCCATGGCATCTAATCGTCATCGTCTTAGCGCTGATTGCCTTTATCGGCTTACGCATAGGCGGTTATGACCGCAAGACTGTGCTTCGAAGCACCGGACTGTCCACCTTGGCCTTTTACTTTTTCTTGACTATTCCCATCGGGCTCATCACCCAGGACTCGCTTTATAAAGAAGAGACGATGCTAACTCATCTGGACCAAAATTATGAGGAAAAGAAAGCCGACGGCGAGCTTCGGAGTATAGGCGACTACATTACCGTTCATGCCGGAGCGTATCGCAGGAAAGACAAAGCCGACATTGAAGTTTATGCGGGTAACTATCATGAAAGTCAAACATTCCAGGGCAACATTACCCTATTCCTCTATGATAAAAACGATGACGAGGTGTTCACGGAAATGTACGAGAACATCACACTCGCTCCCGGAGAGAAGAAAAAGCTGGACAGCACCTTTACCAGCCAGCCGATGGAAACCTACAGATACCGATACAAAACGCACCCTCAGATGTAAGGGTGCGTTTTTATATTTGGTTATAAGTCACGTCCAGTATTGCTCGCCGGGAGATTGGCCTGATAAATCAGTTTCATGCTGAGTCTGATACCGCCTTGGCTTTGGCTTAGGCGGAAGTTTGCTGGCATCCCTGCGCCTACGCATATACCGAACCCCCATGTACAACAAACCCACAACAGGGAGTGACAACATCGCTACACCCAGCAGCACGCTCGACATTTCATAGGATGGATCAGTCTCAATTTCAGAGAAATCCACAAAGATGAACGAAATAAAGGTGACCACCGAGAAAATGATGATCTGTGGCCAGCGCATCCATTTCACCAGGAAAAGGAACAGAATAGCAGAGAATCCGACAAGAAGGATCGGGTACACGGATTGATCCGGGTCCAGATTACCCTGCTCTGCCTGACGAGTTAACCAATAGCCGATTGCAAACTGGACGGGAAATACCAGCCAAGCAAGCCACCCGATACCACGGAAGGCTGATCTGCGCTTCTGCAATGCCTCTTCATATTCAAGCATCTGCATATCGTATTCGACCTGATTCAGCTCTTCCTCTGTCAGCTCCCGGTCTTCCGCTTCCTCGCTTCGCTGGATCAATTGCTCCATATAAGGACGGAATTGACGCTCAATATTGCCATCGAATTCGGTACGCTCCAGATCCTCATCTTCGCGCAGCAAATCCAGTGCCGATTCATCCTCAATGTCCGGAATAAGGATCGATGTCAGGTACAAAGGGATATCTTTTTTTCCAATGACCTCCAACCAGCGGTTTGCCTCCATCGCATCGATGAACGGAATGGCAACCACCCGATCCTTCATTCCTTCTGTTGCAACGAGATATAACATTGGCATGAGCTCAACCATAGGCAGGGATTCTCTCATTTTGCTTTTCTGATAAGCATAGCTATATTGCATAACATAACGGCCGTAATATATTTCCTTCAAGTCGCTAATCCAGAAGCTCCCCTTGGAGGCTTCTCTCGTTTCCGGGTCCCACCGCGTATACTCCACATGATCATCGTATAACAAATATTCATCCAGATGCGTATTAAACCAAATATGCCCTTTGAGGCTGTTCCATATCTTTATCCCCATGTAGATGCCTACAGGTATAGCAATCAGACTAATCCAGGTCCAGACATTGGTCCAATAATACAACAAAATCAAGGGTCCAACCGTCATGGCCAAACCCAAGAGCATTCCCAGTACATGCATTTCAAACGTCAGCACCCAATAAAAAGGCTGCATTCTGGGCTTTCTCTGCTCATGAAGCACCAGAGACATTCAGACAACTCCCTCCCATCTACTTATGTTGTTACCCAGTACGTATATTAGAAGAGACATTTGCGGTTCAAATATGTATGTTGTTTCTACAATTCCTGCTTTATGCGTATGAACAAAATAGGCAGGAACCAAAAATTCCTCCCCCGGCACAAGCCGGGGAGGAATCCTATCGAAATATTTTATTGAGCCTTACGGTTCTGAGCCAGCTTTACAAGCATATGAGCCAGCTTATGCTGCTCCTCTTGAGTTCCCACTTTCCAAAGCTCCTGAAGAAGTTCCTCTTCGGAATTACGGGGCTCCTCATTCGCGGCCAGATAGCCGGCCACCTTCTCCGCTGCCTGTGCCAACTGCTCCTCATTCAAACCGATGCTCTCAGCAAGCTGAATTCGTTTGTGCAAATAACCCTGAAAAGAATCAAAATCTGCCAGGATCCGTTCCTTCTCCTTGTCGTCAATCCGCTCCATAGCATCATGGACCTTGCCCACATTAAGCTCACCATTCTTATTTACAACATGATTATGTTCAGACATGGTAACGCCTCCTTGTTGTTGACTAGGTAACGCTTTCTATATAAACATGATCGTGCGGATTGAAACAGCTCATCTCTTTTACCGGCTGCGGCCGCCGCGCCGTCCGCCGCTCTGGCCTTTCGCACCGCGGGCACCGTGATTTCCACGGCTGCTGCTGTTGCCGCGGGTCCCGGCCTGTGAGTGTCCCCGGCCTTCACCTGCACGTCCACTGGTCCGGCCATTGCTGCCGCCACGACCTCCGGCCGCCAATGATCCGCGTCCTTCGGCATTACGGCCATCACGGCTGCCTGCACGTCCGAATCCCCGTTCTTCCCTGCGTGATGATTCAGCACGTCCCCTGCCCTGCTCACCACGTGTACTGCCTGCCTGGTTGCTGCGGCTTTGCCCGGAACTCGCAGAGCGACTGGAACGGCCTCTACCTTGTCCACGCTCATCATGTGATGCAAAGGAGGAAGCACTTCTTGTTCTTCCCGATCTTCCTGTCTCCCTACCGTAATCGTTTGAGCCTTCACGAAGGCTTCCGGCACCTGAATCATAGCGCACACGCTTCAAGCGCTGAGAAATCCCTTCCTCAATGCGCTGCAAATCGTTAAGATCCTTACCGGCTGCGAAAGTAACAGCCATTCCGTTGCCTCCGGCACGTCCTGTTCGTCCAATACGGTGAATGTAACTTTCGACATCATGAGGCATATCGTAGTTGAAGACATGAGTAACACCCTCGACGTCAAGCCCTCTGGCCGCTACATCCGTGGCCACCAGCAGCTGGAGCTTGGCATCCCGGAACCGCTTCATCACCGCTTCCCGCTTTGCCTGGGACAAATCCCCATGCAGCTCGTCCGATTGATAGCCATGAGCCAGCAGTGCCTCGTTCAGCGTCGTGGCCCGGCGCTTCGTCCGGCAGAAGATGATGGCGAGAAAAGGATTGTACTGTTCAATCATCGCACGCAGGGCATCCTGCTTGGAACGATCCGTGCATTCCACCACAACCTGCTGGATTTGCTCCAGCGGAATCGGAGAGGCCCCCTTAATGACGATATCAACCGGTTGATTCATATAATTGCCGGCAAGCTGTTTAACGCCGGCAGGCATCGTAGCCGAGAAAAGCATTGTCTGCCGCCGGTACGGCAGTGCATGGATCAGCGCCTCCACTTCATCAAGGAAGCCCATGTGCAGCATCTGGTCGGCCTCATCCAGTACCAGCTGCTTCACACCGCCCAGCTCCAGCGTACCGCGGCGTAAGTGATCCAGAAGCCGTCCCGGCGTACCGATGATCAAATGGCGCCCGCCTTCGAGCTTGCGCAGCTGCTTCTCCACATCTTGACCGCCATAGACCGCCAAGATTTTAATGCCATCCGGCTCACCGGCTGTCAGCTTCTTGGCTTCTTCCGTAATCTGCAGTGCAAGCTCACGCGTCGGCGCTACGATAAGTGCCTGCGGATACGCACGCTTGGGATCGATAGCCTGCAGAATCGGCAGCATGAAAGCCAATGTTTTGCCTGTACCGGTTTTAGCGCGGGCGATGACGTCCTTTCCTTGCAGCAGCAGCGGGATGCTCTCTTGCTGAACTGGAGTCGGCTCCGTAATCCCCTGTTCCTTCAGTTTCCGTACTCTTTGATCGTCAATGCCCAGTTGTTGAAAGTTCGGCAAACGTTCCACCTCATTTAATTTATTTAGCATAGGTTTCGTCTATCGGCTGGAATAACATAAAACATAGATAAATCCCGACAAAATGCCGATCGAAATCGTTTCAAGAAGAAGCGGGGGCTTCCATGGCATCTTTGCGACTGACAAATGACCCTAAACTTTGAATAATATCATGTACAATCTTACACCCTCAAGGAGGTGTTGATGGATATGCAGCTCATTCAGAGCGTTGTATTTGTACTTACCCTGATGATTCTGTTCGTC
Organism: Paenibacillus solani; assembly: GCF_001277345.1. Taxonomy (GTDB): domain Bacteria; phylum Bacillota; class Bacilli; order Paenibacillales; family Paenibacillaceae; genus Paenibacillus_AQ; species Paenibacillus_AQ solani. The sequence goes on along the minus strand of NZ_LIUT01000008.1, from coordinate 565,034 downwards.
CTCATTAATCTGATGATGAATTATATTTCAAGACGCGACGGTGAGCCAAGGGTGGCTTTCCGGAAGAAGCTATGGCTCATCCCGCTGTTGTCGGCCTTTATTATGATACCACTCGTATTATTTGCTATGCTGTCTGCCCATTGGTTTCCCGCGCATCCTGTTTCAGGATCAGGCGAACCCGCTGCTAATGACAATCAAAACGCTGTCTTCAGCTTATCGCTTCTACTGCTGATCGGATTCTTGATCTTCGAGAGCTTCATTCATCCGCTGGTCATTGCGCTGCTGCGGCTGCTGCTTCGCAAGGATGCTTCCCTGTATATCAAACAGACGGTTACGGTCCTGACCGACACAGTCCTGATATACTCAATGTCGCTGTTCCTGACTCGTATTCCCATCAGTGGCTGGCTGCAATCCCTGCTCATCGTCTTCTTCTTCCATCTTACAGAATGGATCTTGATTGGCGTCCAAGCCTGGATTCACCGGCGCAAGCGGGCCAATGCGAGAAACCATCAGCTAGAACCTGCCGGACTTAAAAATCGCGTACAGCAGCCATGCAACCATAAGGAGAGCAACAATGAAGCCCACTTCAATCACCGGAAATCTCCATAGCATCATCGGTTCCCGGCTGAGCGAAGAGCCGATAATCAGTCCCACCATGATGATGCTGAAGGCAAGAAGTACGATACTGAAGGACAGGCGGTTGCTGATCTGGTCCATTTTGCGCATCAACGCTTTTAGCTCGGGCACGCTGATTTCGACCCGCAATTTGCCTTTACTGATCAGTGCCGACAACTGCCTGGCCTGTCCGGGCAGATCAAGCAGACTCTCGGCGATTCCCGTTACACCATCGAGCACCTTCCTGCTGATCCGGCTGGTATTATAGCGTTTCTTCAGCAGCTTACGGCCAAAAGGCTCCGCCATATCGATAATGCTCAAACTCGGATCGAGCATTTCGATGACCCCTTCCAGGGTCAACAAGGACTTGCCAAGCAGCGTCAGATCCGGCGGCAGCATAATGCTATGCCGCTGGGCAACGGCAAACAAATCCGTCAGCGCCTTGCCGATCCGTACTTGCGCGAAAGGTACATCATAATATTCTTCGCGCAGCCGATCCATATCGGACCGCAGCAAGTCCATATCGCAATCATCCGGAATGACTCCCATGCGGGATATGGCCCGAATCATCCCTTCCGAATTTCTCCGCATCAGAGCAATGATAAGCCCGGACAGATGATCCCTCATATCCTCGCTGAGTTGACCTACCAGTCCAAAATCCAGAAAGACCAGCTTTCCATCCTCGCGAACCAGCAGATTGCCTGGATGAGGATCAGCATGAAAGAAACCATCTATAAAAATTTGATGCAGCATGCCATCGATCAAATGTTCAGCGATCGCTTTCAGATCATGTCCCTTATCCACTATTTCCTGCCGCCGGCTTAACGTAAGGCCGTCAGCATACTCCATCATCAGCACCATCGAGGTCGTGTACTCCCAATAAACCTGCGGAATGTGAATGTTCTCCTGCTCGGTCATGCGAGATGCAATCTTCTCTGAATTTCGAGCTTCATGGCTGTAATCGAGCTCAGCCATCATGGCTCTGGCGAATTCATCAACGATCCGATCGACTCGGTATTGCTTCACCCATTCCCAATGGCGCTCGGCAATCGAAACCAAATCCCGCAGTATCTCCAAGTCGCGACCGATCATCCGTGCTACGCCCGGACGCTGTACTTTGATTGCAACATGTTCTCCGGTTTTCAGCCTGCCGGCGTGGACTTGCCCAATCGAGGCAGCAGCCAGCGGTTTATCTTGAAACTCACTTAACACTTCTTCGATTCGCATACCCCATTCTTGCTCAATCAGCTCCCGCGCACTGGCGGAAGAAAAAGGAGGCACACGCTCCTGCAGCTTCACCAATTCCTGGATAATCGGGTCCGGCAGCAGGTCCGATCTTGTACTCGCCAGCTGCCCGAGCTTCACGAAGGCAGGGCCCAGATCCTCGAGCACTCGCCGAATACGCTCTCCGAGCGTCATCGTCTCTGGCTGTTCCCGCGAACTCCAGCGGGCTGGCAGCGACAGTACATGGAACAGTCCCATCTCCTCCACCATATAGCCAAAGCCATGACGCATGAGCGCCATGGCGATTTCCCGGTAACGGCCGGCATGTCGGATTCGAAGCGCCATCTATTCCTGCTTCGATCCTTCCAGTTCTAGTACCTTTTTCTCCAAAACGGCAATGCGCTGTTCCAGGCTAACGACATCGCTCTCTTTGGGAACGTCCAGTTCGGACAATACACGCTGTACCTGTTCATAAATATATTTCTTGATCTGCGACTGCTCCTCTTCGCCACGTTCAACGAGACGATTCACTAGCGCTTTGGACTCCGCGGGGGCAAGTTCCCCTCGTTTGACCAGATCATCCACGATTTTTTCAACTTTTTCCTTGCTGACCACGGTAAGGCCCAAGCCTAGCGAGATTGCTTTCTTAAAAAGATCACTCACAGTACATCCCTCCCGGTCGTTGTCTGTTTCTATTATAACCTTTAACGCTGGTAAAAAACATCTACCCCTGGGTTAGCTTTTATAAGTACCAAAGAAGCACTCTATCAATGCCCCCTTTAAATATGAGGACAATCGATATTCAAGCGACGACATGAAACTCAGACATGGAGGATGCAAAAAAAAAGCGAACAGACGGGAAGATACAATCCCGTCCGTTCGCTAAAACTATCGATCACAAGCGGATCAACAACTCTTAGTCGTCATTTCGATCATCATGGTCGTGGTCGTCATGATCCCAATCGTGATCATGATCGTCATCGTCGTGATCATCGTATTTCTCATACTCTGCCTTGATCACTTTGCCGCTGGTCGCATGAACCTCAACTTCAGATGATCCTTGGGTAGTTTTCACTTCAACTTCATACACCCATCTGCCGTCATCATGATCCAAATCCACATCAACAGCAGTCCCGCCCTTTACGTGTTTCACGGCGATAGCGGATGCCTTGCCGGCACCAATCAGATTGCTTGGAATATTGCCATGATCATCGTCGTCATCCTGATCTACTCTGACACCCAGAGACTTCCCGGTATAGGCATCGATCCACACATCTACCTCCCGATTATTCTGCTGGATCTCAACATCGTAAACCATTTTTCCTTTTTTGCGGTCGATATCGATGCTTTCCACTATACCGCTACCACTGGCCGCTGCCAGTGCCAATTGTTCTGCCTTTTCCATTCCGATCAATTGCTGTTGTTTCGTCGCTGCTGCCTGAGTTCCCGCTGCCGGTGTATGTCCTGATCCTGCTGCCTGCACGGCGTTATAGCCGTAAACTCCACTTGCCGCGATGGCTACGGACAATGCGCCTGCCCATAATGTTTTTTTCTTCATCATCTTACGCCTCCTCATGGCCTCTTGTTGTTTGTTGTTTATCGCTACAAACCCAATATACCCTCTCAACATGAGAGCTTTCGGAGAGAAAGATTAGAAAACGATGAGAAAACCCGAGCAAGGCCTCTCATCTATTCATCGTCGTCCTCATCATCCCAAGTCACCGTCATGATCTTACCGGTAATCGCATGAACCTGAATGGTCGCTTCACGGCCGTCTTCCCGCTCAATTTCCACCAGGTAGTAACGGCTGCTCTTGCTCTCGCGATACTCCACGTCTTCCACCTTGCCCGGTACTTTCTCTAAAGAAAGCTTGATCGCATACTCTTTGGTAATCATTGTTGCAGGCGGTTCCGATGCGTCGCTTCCGTTTCCAATTTCCCCGCCTGTTGTTCCTCCTGCTGTTTCCTTTCCGCCATTATCCGCCGGCTCGGAAGGGGGGATGTCCAGATTCGGCTCCGTTGGTTCAACTGGCTCTGTTGGCGGCTGTGAAGTCCTCTCATCCAGCTGCTGGATCGACACGATATCGCCTTGACGGGCATCTACCGTCATCTCATATGTTCCGTTAGCCGACTGAAGCTCCAATCGATATACCTCGCCATCCAGCGAGGTCTTCGTGATTTCCCCTCCAGGATACTGGGAAAGCACCTCCTCCACCACTTCATCAGTTGACATGGCGGAAGTTGAACTGCTGAAAGGACTCCATACCGCATTTACAATAATCATAACGGCTACCAGCATCACGACACCAAGCAGCAGACTGACTTTTTTACGCATCGAATCACCTCGGATACAATCTGTCTTTACCGCCAGTATAGCGCAGCAAGGTTAGAATACGATGAGAAACAGGGGGATGGGCTGCCTTTTATTGTGATGCTTGGAGCCGAACCGTAGCGGTAGTACCCACGTTTGGTAGGCTATCCAGCTCTACCGATGCTGAGATGGCCTCTGCAATATCCTTGGCCAAGGATAAACCAAGGCCCACGCCTCCACCCCGGCGGGTTCGAGCCTCATCTACCCGATAGAATCGGTCAAAGATATGCTCCAACTCCTCTTTGGCAATCCCAATCCCGCGGTCAATGACCCGGATGTAGACCTCCGATGGCTTTCTGCCCACCTGAATGACGATATGTTCATCACTGTATTTCCGTGCATTGTCGAGCAGAATAAACAACAGCTGCTTTAGCCTGCGGCTGTCTGTCCAGCCCAACACCTCGCCATCGGCTTCCACTTCCACCGGACGGTTATAAGCATCCCGAAACGCACGAGCGGAAGACTCCGATAATGCCACGAGATCCACCTGCTCCATTTCGACCTGCCATTGATCCTGATTGCGAGCAAGCAGCAGCAGCTGTTCCGTCATTTCCTTCATCCGAATTGCTTCTGAATGGATCGCTTCCACGGACTCCATAAACAGCTCTGGACGATCCAGACCTCGCCGCTTTAGCAGACTTGCGTAGCTCTCAATGATGGTAAGCGGTGTCTTTAACTCATGGGAAGCGTTGGACACGAATTGCTCCTGCTTCGCATGATTGCTCTCCAGCAGCGTAATCATGTCGTTGAACGCAGCTCCCATCTCCATCAATTCATCCTTCGACCTATCCTTCAGCTCGATTCGCCGGAACCTCCCGCTTTTCCGTATCTCCCGCATCGTCTGGATCAAAGCCGTAATCGGCTGCACGATCAAACGACCCAATATCCGAGTCGATAGAATGACCGGAACCAGCGCAATAGCGGTTACGGCGACGAGCACGATTCGCAGCACTTGGAGCGTCTCCATCGTAGCAGCGATACTGCGGGCGACCTGGATGTTGACCACAACCCCATCCCTCCAGATAAGAGGCAGGGAAACCATCGTGTACCGGGTGTTGTCATACTCAACGATCTTCACCTGCTTCTTCGTATCGTAAGCCAGCTTGAGTTCGTCCATATCCTCCCCGGAGGATGTCACCGAAGTGGATGGATACCGTTCATTCGGTCCGAGCAATTGGATCTTTCCATCCAGCGGGACATAGCTTCGAAGCAAGTCGCCCACCGGGATCGTATCCGCAGCTTTGACCATTTCCCGCGAAATTCTGGAGTCCTCGGCTTCCGCTTGCTTCAGCTGACTGTCTACCGTCATTTTGCTAAACACATAATAAACAGATAAATTCATGATGATCAGAATGGCCGCCATCAGCACCGACGAATAGAGATGGATTTTACTGCTCAGCTTCATGGAGCCTCTTTTAGCACATATCCGACGCCACGGACGGTATGAATGAGCTCCGGCTTGCTGCCATGATCGATTTTCTTGCGAACATAGCGTATATATACATCCACGACGTTGGTATCGCCGTAATAATCGTATCCCCATACAGCAGCGAGAATCTGCTCGCGGTTTAGCACCTGCCGCTTATTCTTCAGCAAGTAGACGAGCAGGTCGAATTCGCGCGGCGTCAGCTCGATCCTTCTGCCATCGCGAATCACTTCCCGCGTTCCTTCGTTCAATTTCAAATCTGCAGCCGTAAGCCACTCTCCCGCTGTCTGCTCTTCGGAATGCTGCTTTCCTTGGAGCCGCAGTGCGGCACGAATCCGCGCCAGCAGTTCCTCGATCTGAAAAGGCTTCGTGATATAATCATTGGCTCCAAGATCAAGCCCCGACACCTTATCCTCAACGGAGCTCTTGGCGGTCAGCAGCAGCACGGCCGTATCGGAATCATGGGCACGAATCCGCCGCAGCAGCTCAATCCCGCTCATGCCGGGGAGCATGACATCCAGCAGAATTAAATCCACTTCCTGACTGCGGTAAACCTCCAGCGCATCCAGTCCGTTATCTGCTTTGGCAACCTCATAGCCTTCGCTTTCCAGCTCAATTTCCAGCAGACGGGATATTTTCGCTTCATCTTCAACTATTAGTATTTTCCCGTTCAAGCATGTCCCTCCTACCAATCCAACAATATGGCTTCTTAACCCGGAACGCGTGCAGCCCATTTAGCCGCTTGCGTAATCATGAGACGCAGCTGAGGCTGGAGAAAGGACGGCTCATGGTGGCCCGGCATCAAGAAGACGACGCGTCCGATGCCATATGTATGGCACCAGGCCGCAGGCCACTGCTGACCTTCGTATTCGTAATGCAGCAGCACCGTTTTTTCGGTGAATGGACTAAATACGAAGCGGTAAGGCTCCTCATCCAGCACAAAAGGCTCCACGTCTTCCGTTATATCATGATCGGTCTCTCCCGGTACAAAATACAGCTTTTCCATCGGCGGGTGTCCGTCAAAACGGGCACCGATCAGCTGTGCCAGCTCATATCGGTTGGCCAGCGTCACACCGTTATGGATGACAAGCAAGCCGCCCCCGCCGCTTACGTAGGACAACAAGCCTGCGGTCTGACGGGGCGAGACGCGCTCATCCCACAGATCGCTGTATGCGATGCACAGCTCGTAAGGATATAGATTGCTTTCATGAAGCATTTTGTGATTCTCCGTGCACTGCACAGTGAACATATCATTCAGCAAATGCGTTATCTGTTTATCAATGCCTTGCAGCGGATGAAACTTCGGGTGGGTGTAGCTGCCAAGCAGCAATGCTTTTCTCTTATCCATCAGTCATCCTCCTATTACTAATCAATATTTCACATGTTCTATGGGAACATGCATCCAAAGCTGAAATGAGATCGATTCAGCTTCTTTATGTTATATCATGACATTATTCTTGGTTTTGAGCAAAGTAGCGGCCAAGCGTGACCATCATGCTGCCCATTCGCTCTTCCTCCGGAACCACCATACGTTCAATGCCTTCCTCCCGGAGTCCCTGAGCCGTAACCTTGCCGACGGCTGCTGCTATCACAGGCCCTTGAAATGCCTTCAGCACATCCTCCAGCTTGCCGTGTGCGCGGGCATAATCGGCCAGGAAGCGAAACTGTGGCGCGCTTGTAAAAGCAACCGCATGCACCTTACTGCCAATGATTTCGTCAACGAGCAGAGAGACATCCTCCTCCAGCGGCGGAATATGTTTATATGGCAGAATCGGCTGCACGGTTGCCCCGCGATTCTCCAGCTCCTCTACCAGTTTCGGTGCCGATTCGCCATGCAGCTGCAATATGATACGTTTTCCCGACAAGTCATGCGGCGCAAGCGACCGCAAAAGCCCGGACGTACTGCCGTCATCATCTCTTGCCACAGGTGCCAGCCCGCGTTTTTTCAGCGCGTTCGCCGTCTTGTACCCTCTTGCTGCAATCAAGGTGTTCAGTAGTGTTTCATTTAATGTATTCGACAGACCCATCTGTTCAGCCTTTTCATAGATAGCCTCAAGCCCGATTCCCGTCGTAAATATGGCCCATGGAGCAGGAGCTTCAAGCCACGCCTCAATTGAGCTGTGAAGTACTTCATCATCCAAAAACACGGTTCCCTGCGCAGGCCGCAGCACGGCGGTGCCGCCCATTTTCTCCACCAGCTTGGCCATGTCTGCCGCCTTGCGCGGGCCGGCCAAAGCTATAATCCGATCTTTCATATGCTGTGCCATGTTAGATGCCTCACTCTCTTCATTTCTATAACTATGTATCCAAGTAAGAACAGCTTCTAGGAGATGATTCAAGTATAAAGGGCCTGCCTCTATAGATAAAGCCACTTAAGTCTTATTCTTCCAAGACCCCTTATTAAAAAACAGCGAAAGGAGAATACACATTCCTTTCACTGCTTAACATGGATATTCGAATATAGAAAAATCACAGCAATCCTTATATCAGTCTTAACTCTTAAATCTTGAAACGCTTTACCATCTCCTGCAATTCCTCGGCAAGCTGGCTCAGATCTGCGGCAGAAGCGGTTACCTCTTCCATGGAAGCAAGCTGTTCCTCCGAGGCAGCCGAGATCGTCTGCGTCTGACTCGACGTCTGCTCTGAAATCTCGCGGATTTCTTCAACGGCGATTCTTGCAGCGGTTGTACCTTCGGCCAGTTCCTTGGCCTGATCAGACGTCGTTTTGACCTGCCCCGACACCGAGTGGATGGCCTTCATGATGCGAGAAAAGGAACGCCCTGTAAGATCAGCTGAATCTACACCATCCGATACCTTCTCCTTGGCGGATTCCATCACCTGGATGGTCTGTCCAACGTTATCCAGGACATTCGTAATCAGCCCTGTAATATACGCAGCCGAAGTCTCCGACCTTTGGGCAAGCTTGCGGATCTCAGCGGCTACCACCGCGAAGCCCTTGCCTTGTTCTCCGGCCCTCGCAGCCTCGATAGAGGCATTCAGCGACAGCAGGCTTGTCTGCTTGGCAATATCGGTGATGGCTGCGGCAATACCGCCGATTTCCTCCGTACGCTCAGACAGCTGCTGGATAACACCATTCAAGTCATTCATCGCCATATCCATATCCTGCATGGTCGCTGCTGCCGTAATGACGGTCTTGTTTCCGTTCAGTGCCAATTGCTCCGTCTGATCCATGGCGCCTGCAACCTTCACCAAAACACCCGCAATATCATCAGCATGCCGGGATACCTGGTGGATGCGCTTCAGAATCTCCTCTGCGGCAAGCAGCTGGCTTTCGCTGCCAGCAGCAACTTCCTGAATTGAAGACGTCACATGCTCTACAGCACTCGTATTCTGCAGGGCGCTTGCGGACAATTGCTCCGAAGATGCAGAAACATTCTCCGTCATCGACTTAACTCCATGCACCATCTCTCGCAGGCTGTCCACCATCTGCTGAAAGTGACCAGCCAATTCTCCTACCTCATCGCGTTTAAAATCCTTCAAGTGATACGTCAAGTCTCCCTCGCTAATAACTTCAGTCGCTTCACGCAATTGGCGAATAGGTTTGATGATCGACCGCACATTCCAAGTGATCAGCACCGAGGCGGCCAAGAGGGAAACGAGCAGAACCAGTATCATAGTATTACGGATGCCGTAAACGGAGTCTTCGACCTCCTTCACAAGCATGGTTCCTGCAATGACCCAGCCGGTTTGCTCATTCGTAATATAGCTCAATCGTTTATCCATACCATCATGCTGGTAGGAAATCTCCCCCGCTGGCTTCTCATACAGCTTGGATACCCAATCGCCTTCAGCCAACGCATCGGCTCCTGCCTCGTAATCGGGATGAAACAGATACTTGCCATCCTGATCCAGCACAAACGTATAACCTTCCTTGCCAACCTTGACTTGGACCAAATCCCTAATGCTGTGAAGATTCAGATCAACGCCTACAACGCCTCTGCCGTCCGGCAGCATCTTGGCCATCGTTATAACAATCAGCGAACCAGCTTTCGAAGTATAGGGTGCCGTAATAATCGGTTTGCCCGCTGCATTCATGGCCTGTTGATACCATCCGCTTTGTTTATGGTCATAACCCTGGGCCAGCTTCCCCTCGGACGCTTTGATGAATCCGCCCTCTTCTGTGGCGACGAATACCTCCACTGTTTCAGGATGAAGCTGCAGGTACTCCTTCAGTGATTGAACCGTCGTGGTACCTTGAGCGGCAAGCTCTGTATCAATTCCCACGGACTTCAGCTTCCCGCTGAAATAGTCCAAATCATAAAGCTTGGATTGAAGCGTGTCATTAATGAACTCATTGGCTGTATCGACGCTTAGCGATGCACTGCGCAGAATTTCATCCTCAATGGTGCCTTTGGCGTCCCGGTACGTGACAAACCCGATCGTGAAGCTTGGCACAAGAAGCACGAGGAGAAACGTAAGGATCAGGTTTCTTCTAATACGATTTGCTTTATTCTTCTTCATTCATCTTCGTTCCTTTCCAGCTGAAGTGAATCTCACCCGTCTCTATAAAAAATACTCCCTTTAACTTATCGGCAAGCCTTGGGCCATACATTATGCGGTAGGGATAGGTAATTATATCCAAGCGGGAAAAATGTTGATATACACTATTTCACAGAAGATACGTCACGTTCAAAAGAAACCTCCCCGTTCGGGAGCAAGATAATGCACCCTTGAAGATGATACCTTCCAACCTAAAAAAGAGGGAGACCCTGCATATGGGGTCCCCCTCTTAGGCGGTAATTCCTGAATTATTGATACCAAAGCCTTCGTTCCACACCCGGCACAGCCAGAAACCGGATGGAATAGCTCTTACAGGTTAACCTGGCTTGGATTAGACTGACTAGCCGGGATGAATCCGCTCAGGTCTACACCAAGACCAGCAGCGAGTCTTGCGCCAAATTCCACATCGGCACGATAAAAATTACACACCGCCCGCAGCTGAATATCGGACTTGACCTGACTTAAATCGTCAATCAAATTGCGAAGCAGATGATCCTTCTGCACCTGTGTAAATGAACGATACAGTTCGCCGGCTTGGGTGAAATCATCCGTTTTCTCAATGCGCTGGCGCACGACATGCCCTGTTAGCGGAGTTTCACTCTCCTGACCTGACGGATCTTCAACAGGCCCTGTTGTATAGCTGTTAGGCTCATAATTTACCGGGGACGGATCCTGATTCACGTTCATCAAGCCGTCACGCTGATGATTACGGACAGGTGCATACGGGCAGTTAACCGGAATCTGTAAATAGTTCGGGCCAAGACGATGACGCTGTGTATCCGGATAAGAGAATAACCGGCCTTGCAGCAATTTATCTTCGGAAGGCTCAATGCCAGGCACCAGAGCGCTTGGAGAGAAAGCCGCCTGCTCCACCTCGGCAAAATAGTTTTGCGGGTTGCGATTCAAGGTCATGGTACCAACCGTTAGAAGCGGAAAGCGATCTTCCGGCCAAGTCTTGGTTGGATCCAATGGATCAAATGGCAGTTCGTCCATCTCCTCGGGAGACATCAGCTGTACCTGCAGACGCCATTTCGGAAAATCCCCATTCTCTATGTGTTCGCGAAGATCACGGGTAGCATGATTGAAATCCTTGCCCTGCACTGCTCTCACTTCGTCGGCCGTCAGCGTGTTCACGCCTTGAACGGACTCCCATTTATATTTAATGTAGGTCACTTTGCCTTCGCTGTTCACCCACTTAAAAGCATGAACGCTGAATCCATCCAATTCGCGATAGTTTGCCGGGGTTCCAAGATCCGAGAACAACCAAGTCATCATATGGGTGGATTCCGGTGACAGGGTCATGAAATCCCAATACCGGCCGGGCTCCTGGATATTGCTGTCCGGTGAAGGTTTCAGGGAGTGGACCATATCTGGAAACTTGATCGCATCCCGAATGAAGAAGACCGGAAGATGATTGCCCACGATATCATAGTTTCCTTCCTCCGTATAGAACTTCACGGCAAACCCGCGTGGATCGCGCGCTGTTTCGGGCGAACCTGTTCCATGAATAACCGTGGAGAACCGGACGAGGACTGGCGTCTCTTGACCAATCTCCTGCAAGAAAGCGGCTTTTGTAAAAGGCTTCATGTCATTCTCGACAACAAAGACACCATGTGCGCCCGCACCGCGGGCATGAACGACCCGTTCGGGAATCCGTTCGCGGTCGAAATGGGCGATTTTCTCGATCAGATGATAATCCTCAAGCAAAGTCGGTCCGCGGCGGCCAGCCGTTTTAGAATGTTGGTTGCTTCCTACCGGAGCTCCCTGATTGGTTGTTAATTTATCCATATATGAACCCTCCATCATTTCTGTAATTGGATTTAGACTGAATCTAATTTCATGAAATGATTGTAGCATTGGAGTATCCGGCGGGTCATGAGTGTCCCGTGAGTGTTCCATGATCCTTGTATGAAGGTCAGATGAATCAACTGTGAATATGAAAATAAACAAAAAAAGGGAGGGGATTAATCCGCCAGGCGGTATCCCACTCCTCTGACTGTTGCAATATAGCGAGGTGCTCCTGCTTTATCGCCCAGCTTTTTACGCAAGCTTTTGACATGGACATCAACGACGTTGCTGCCGCCCATAAAGTCCGTATCCCATATTTTGCACATCAGATCCTCTCGCGTGCATACGGCTCCCTCGCTGTCCAGCAGCAGCATGAGCAGATGATACTCCGTCTTGGTCAAATGAATGGGGGTGCTGCCCCGATGAACCGTCATTTTGTCCCGGTCAATCGACAAGTCTTTATACATCAAGCCTCGTACAACCTCACCTTCACCTGACAAAGTCGCAGCCGGGGAGAACAAGCGAATTGTTCGCTGTACCTGATACATTACCGTATTCTTGGAGCGGGCAGGCCATACCATAAGCTCTTCATCAAGCAAGCCTGAGCTTGCACTGCTCATAAGCTCTTCGCGTACGAGATACAGGATCGGAATCGTCGTATGTTCCGGAAGCAATAGCTCCTTCTCCTTGCTGAACGCGGCCATATTCCGGCAGCCAGTCATATCCGCAATGAGCAGACCTGTATTCAGGGCCGATTGGAGGCGGGGATCCCATTTGCGAAACATCATGACCTCGAAGCAATTCTCGGTCAGGGTGATGAACATTTCGTTCACGCGGCCCGGGGAACGGCTTAATAAGGCAGCCCGCAAGGTGGTGGGACAAGCATCACCAATCGCCATGGGATATGTCGGACGCATATACGAATTGCCGGAATTCCATTCCGGGAACGAATAAACCATTCCTAATTCCGTCATTTCTTCCGTTTGATTTGACATTCAGGACACACTCCTCCGAATACGACATGTGCATGATGGATAACATAACTGGTTTCATCGGCTACCGTTGCTGCCCATTCTTCCGGCACTTCCGTCATGACCTCGTCCACTTTACCGCATACTTCACAAATAATATGTTGGTGATCGTCTGTGCGGGCATCGTATCGACTTGCACTTTCACCCAGCTTCAGCTCCCGGATCAGCTGCTTATCCGCTAAATAACGCAGAGAGTTATAGACCGTCCCGTACGCAAGATTATATCCTTTCTCCACTAGCCGGTTCATTATATCCGCAGCCGTTGGGTGATCATGCGATTCCCGCAGGACATCATATACCGCTTGACGCTGTGTCGTTAAATTTAAGGATTTCAAGGTATTCACCCTTTTAATTTATTTTTAGATCAAGTATAAATCCTATTCATCTTGAGGTCAACTATTCCCAGCATTCCAGACCCTGGAAATCTTTAAGATTTCTTTAGGTTCCGTTAAAAATTCCTTTAGCTTGCCAAGCTAGACTTAGAGAACCAACTATAAAAAAGCGATATAGAGTCATAGGAGTTGATTAAGCGCCATGGAATCATTAGCGAAACATCCCCGAAAACCTCTCGCAACGACTGACAGCTCCCACACTGCTATGGAAACGATGAGCACGCGGAATGCACGACCAAAGCGGCAGAAAAAAGGGTATGCACGCTTACATCTGCTGTGCCTCCTGCTTAGCGTTATTTTGGTAGCCGTGTTCATTATTAAGGTATTTATCCCCCCTCCCATTAAAGCCAGCTCCGCCATCCTGATTCACGCGGATACGGGAAGGGTCCTCTATGCGATGCATGCCGACCTTGCCCTTCCTCCTGCAAGCATGTCCAAGATGATGACAGAGCTGTTAGCGCTGGATGCTGTCCGCTCCGGGCAGCATACCTGGGACGAAAAGATATCAATCAGCCGATATGCTGCAGAGGTTCCTGGCTCAGGTATCGGGATGCATGAAGGTGAGGTGTACACCCTGAAACAATTGTTCGAGGCGCTCATCATTCATTCTGCCAATGATGCGGCTGTGGCTATTGCTGAGCATCTCAGCGGCTCGGAGCCAGCATTCGTCGATGCCATGAACGACCGCGCCAAGGAAATCGGTTTATCGGAGCGTACCGTATTCGCCAATGCATCGGGCTTGCCTGCCGCCGATCTGCTTTCATTTGCAGAAGCGGCTTCTAACGGGGATACCATGATGACGGCCAGGGATGCGGCCATGCTGGCCAGATGGCTGCTGAATCAACACCCGGATCTGCTTGAGATCACCAGCCAGCGTGATGTGGTGGTACCACAGAAGAAACTCTCCCTTCATACCACCAACCTCATGCTGCCCGGCGAACCCTATGCATATGAAGGCAACGACGGCTTCAAGACCGGTTATACAAGTTCAGCAGGTTATTGTTTCACCGGAACAGCATCACGCAGTGGAAACCGCCTGATTACCGTTGTCATGGGAACAGGGAATGCCGATCAACGATTTACGGAAACCCGGAAGCTGATGGATTACGGTTTCGAACGGCAAAACATCCTGCCGTATTTCCTGTCCCATCTTTTTTAGGGCGTGTTTCAATATCCGTCCTTAATCCTTCGCCCAAGAAATTGCAGTTTCTGTGGTAAAGCATCACTTATACGATTATTTTGGGTTACACTGTTCGTAAGGAAACATCGATTTCAATGGGTCATGTACTGGAGGATGTCTTAATGAGAAGCGTATTAATTGTAGATGACGATAAAGAAATATCCGGGCTGATCTCCATCTATCTGGAGAATGAGGGATACCGTGTTCTTCAGGCTCATGACGGGGAGGAAGCACTACTGGCCATGTCCAGAAATTCCGGAACGATCGATCTGGTTATTCTGGATGTCATGATGCCCAAGCTGAACGGGATTGAAACCTGTCGCAAAATTCGGGAAACCTCTTCAATTCCCATCCTGATGCTGAGCGCCAAAAGTGAGGATATGGACAAAATCCTGGGACTGATGACCGGCGCGGATGATTACATGATCAAACCCTTCAACCCGCTGGAACTGACCACACGCGTCAAAACGCTGCTGCGGCGTTCCACCCAATACAATGCCGATCTGCATCAAGGAGAGAGCGACCGGATCCAGATTGATGGACTCGATATTAACCGCACAACGCATGATGTGACGGCGAACGGCAAAGCGATTTCCCTGACGGCCAGAGAATTTGAAATTCTGTATTTGCTTGCCCGTCAGCCAGGCAGAATCTTCAGCGCCGAGGATATATTTCAACAAGTCTGGAAGGAAAAATATTATGTGTCCAACAATACGGTTATGGTTCATATCAGCAATCTGCGGGACAAGCTCGAGAAGGAGCTTGGGTATAAGCTGATTCAAACCGTATGGGGCGTCGGGTACAAAATCCATGCGTAAATTGCAATGGAAGATCGTCATGCTGTTCTTTGTCAGCGGTGCCTTGACCTTATTCATCCTGTTTATTGCACAGCAGATCATGCGTTTGATCGGGCGGGAATACTGGAAGGAGCCTTGGGTAGATTCCCTCTTCCGGGCGGAACGACTCCTTGTCAGCTTCTTCGGTTTTCCCATTATCCCGACCATCGTCGGGATTGTACTATTTATCTGCATCGTGCTGCTTTTAAGTCAAGGTTCCATTCGTCAAATCAATCTGTTAATGGAAGGAACGAGACGGCTCGCCAAAGGTGAGCTGGATCAAGAAATCCTGGTAAAGACCAATGATGAACTTGGCCAGATGGCTGTACAGATTAACCAAATGGCCAAGCAGCTTAAGCTGTCACTCGCGGAGGAACGCATGGCTGTCCAATCCAAGAACGAACTTATCAGCAATGTTTCGCATGATCTGCGCACCCCACTCACGTCCATCATCGGGTATTTGCGGCTCGTCCATGAAGACCAGTACAAGGATGAAGTCGAGCTCCGTTATTATACCGACATCGCGTACGATAAGTCGCTGCGCCTCGGAGGTCTCGTTAATGATTTGTTCGAATTCACCCGGCTGGGTTACTCTCCGATTAACCGGGTTGAAATTAATCTGGTAGAACTGCTCGCACAATTGGCCGTCGACTTTTCCTTAACTGGTCAGCATGAAGGTATTGAGGTCGTCTTCACACCTGCCACAGAGAAGATCATGATCTCTTCAGACGGAGATAAGCTGATGCGCACCTTTGAGAATTTGCTATCCAATGCGCTGCGTCACGGGCGGGAAGCCGGACGGGTGGATCTTAACGTATCCCGAGATGCGAAGCAAGCCAAAGTACAAGTGATCAATTACGGTCCTCCCATCCCTCAGCAGGCAATCCCTCATCTGTTCGAGCGGTTTTACCGGGCGGATGAATCGCGTACGGATCAGACCGGCGGCTCGGGACTTGGCCTGGCGATTGTCAAAGCTATCGTGGATGCCCATCATGGCACGATTCAGGTGTTCAGTACAACGGAGCGAACGATGTTCGAAGTTTGTCTGCCATTACAACCACCCGAAAATTAACAAAAAAACGTTTAGTATTCGACATACAATTCCATTTTCCGATAATATAGGGGTGAATGTCCTCATCGCCCTGCCGTCCTTGTGGCAGGTTACGTGAGAAAGGAAGGATCCCCATGATTAATATACTGTTCACTAACTTCTGTATATTTGTTACTTTCTTGTATATATCCGGACTGCTGTCCAAAAAATATGTTGCAGGTGTTGTCACCCCATCGATCACCATCAAGATTAATGCCGGAATGCTCTTTGGCCTATACGGGATCATCTTAATGTACTATTCCTTCCCGATTGATCCCCAATTCTTTGTCGACTTGCGGCATCTGGCCATCGTCGTCATCGCCAGCTATCTGGGCTGGCTTCCGTCCCTGATTGCAGGGATTCTGATTGCACTTGGACGGCTGATCCTCTTCGGCGTGTCCAGCTCCGCTGCCATTGCAGGGGCCGGCATGCTGCTGATCGGCATCGTCTGCGGGCTACTCTCCCGCATTAATTGGGATCGTTTAAGTATCATGATGCTTATGAACATATCCAGCATGCTGGTGCTTCTATGTATCATGTTGATGAATATTCCTGACCACCAGAAGGTGTTCACCGTATTCACACAGCACGTTATCATCTCGGTGCTCGCTACAGTGGTCATCTACATGCTTACCGAATATATCAACACTTCCAATAAACTATTTCTGCAAATGAAAAAGAATGCGGAAACAGATTACCTGACCAGTTTGCACAATCTGCGCCAGTTCGAGCAGCTGTTATCTGAGCGCTTTCTTGAAGCCCAGCATTTCAGCGAACGGCTGGGTGTCCTCGTCGTCGACATTGATAATTTTAAACACATAAACGACACCTACGGCCATGCGGCCGGAGATGTCGTTTTGCAACAGCTCAGCAAGGTGCTGAAGGATCATTCGCGTTCTTTTGATGAAGTATCCCGCAACGGCGGGGAAGAGTTCTCCGTGCTGGTCCCGGAAGCGACGATTCATGAGACGGCCGCGATTGCGGAACGGATCCGCGCTGCCGTAGAGAACCATGCCTTCATCCTGGATGATGGAACCACGCTGCGGATTACCATTTCGATCGGTGCAGCCGTCCATCCCGATACGATCCGCTCGAAGAACGCCAAGGAGCTGCTCGAGCAGGCAGACCGAGAGTTGTACCGGGCAAAAGGCAACGGTCGTAATCGCGTCTGCTATGCCAGCGAAATCAATGACTTGATGCTGTCTTAGCCTTATTCTGACTTCAAAATATC
Organism: Paenibacillus solani; assembly: GCF_001277345.1. GTDB lineage: Bacteria > Bacillota > Bacilli > Paenibacillales > Paenibacillaceae > Paenibacillus_AQ > Paenibacillus_AQ solani. The sequence continues at coordinate 547,330 of NZ_LIUT01000008.1, read as the reverse complement.
TTCAATGGCCGCCAGTGTGTCTTCTGACAGCTTAATCCCGGAGGCTTGTACGTTTTCTTCTACCTGCTCCGGACGACTGGCGCCTACGAGCGCACTGGCTACGTTATCCTGCCGCAGAATCCAGGCCAAAGCCAATTGTCCGATGGTAAGATTAAGCTCACTCGCTATGCGTCCCAACTCTTGGACCTTCCGGATGCGGTCTTCGCTGATTTTGAGCCGATCAAGGCCAAGCTTGGAAGCACGGCTGTTCTCGGGCACCGATTCCTTGGAGGCATATTTACCCGTCAGAAGTCCCTGGGCTAGAGGGGAATACACCACCTGTCCAATTCCCTTCTTCTCACCAAGTGGTATGATTTCCTTCTCGATGTCGCGCTCGAACATGTTGTACAGCGGCTGATTCACCACAATGCGATCCAACAAATACCGGTCTGCCACAGCCAATGCCGCTTCCATCTGGGCCGCGGTCCACATACTAACCCCTACATAGAGTACCTTACCTTGGCGAACCAGATCATCCAGTGCGCGCAGCGTTTCCTCAAGTGGTGTTTCTTCATGGTAGCGGTGACAATAATAAATGTCGACGTAATCGGTACCCAGCCGCTTTAAACTCGCTTCGCATTGCTCTTTAATATGTTTGCGGGACAGTCCCTGGTCATTGGGTCCATCTCCCATCTTACCGAATACCTTCGTGGCCAGCACATAGGATTCCCTCGGGAATGCCCGTAGCGTTTCACCTACAACCACTTCGGCCGCTCCCTGGGCGTAGACGTTCGCCGTATCAAAAAAATTAACTCCGAGTCCATATGCAGTCTGAATCGATTTGACCGCATTCTCCCGTTCCACATATCCTCCATACGTCAGCCAGCTCCCCAGACTGATATCACTAACCTTCAGTCCGCTTCCGCCCAATCTCCTAAAATCCATATGTGAAACCTCCTTCAAGTAGATGCTTACCTTCATTGTAACATCTTCCTGTTCAATAGACAGATTTACCCTGTTAACGTTTAAAGCCCGTGGACTTTATTTTTACCTTGACGGATACGTTGAACTTTGCCCGGGCATAGATAGCTTGCCAATCCTGCATTTCCGTCTGATTATTCCAGTGCGTACCCCCGTACCGCAGACCAAAGCCCAGGGGGTCGAGCCCTGTTTTTTGAATTTTCTCCAGCATTTTTTTCACTGTTTGGCCTATCTCCTTGCTGAGCTGGGCTTCGATCGCATCGAGATCGCGCGGTTCCAGCTGCCTGGGATCTTCCTTCTCTTCCAATGTCGCTGTAATCCGAATTTTGTAATTAATCGCTTCCTCCCCTGGCTTATCCGTCACGATGTTGTATCTTGCCCGGGTTCTGTCTGTGTTCACTTCATACAACTGGCCATCGATCTTCGTCCCGAAATTCGTGCTTAAATTCCGCGAATACAACAGATTATACAGCCTGGTTTCATCGGGTGACATAATGACCTTCACTCTTTTTTTATCCAACAAAGCGACCTTGTTGATCGTTAAGATCTGCTCGGCGCTCGCCTCCACAACAGGCATGATCGGATCCTCCCCCACCTCTGTCATACGGCGGGCTAAATCGAAAGAATACGTCCGGATAATAAAGGGAGACTCCGTCCCATCTTCACTCAGGGCCAGAAAAATTGAATTTCCGGCAATCCGCTCCGTGGAAGGCTGAACTTTTAACACGGCTTCTGCCGTTGGAACAGCAACCGCTGGATACATCAGCAGCTGCATATCCCGCCTGCGAACGGTCCAGTCTTGAATTTTGCTGATATTGTCCCGGGCGAAGGCCTCGCCATACATGATGCCCTTGCAGTGCCCGAAATCAAGCTCCTTATCCACCTTCGATTTCACCTCCCTGATGGCTTCCGCAACGCTTGCCGATTCCTGCGTTATCAGTAAAGAGTTTTCTTCACCGGACTTTGGGTCGCCCGAGGGGACCGCGATTTTGAAGCTGAATCGGTGCATATCCGGATTGTTCTCCGATTTATCCACCCCTATGACCAGCACAAACAGTCTTAGATCGATATCCCGAAAATCGCATCCTGGCAGAAACAAAAGAGAGCAGCACATGACATAAATCAGCCCTTGCCTCAGGACCTTCATGCCTTCTTCCTCCTTATCTTCCATACGGCAAAGAACAACAGGGCAATAAGCAGGAGTTCGCCAGCAAACCGGATATCCAGAAATACGATTGCCATATCGTTCAATATGTACTGGTTAATGAACAGCGATAATACAAAAACAACCAGGGAGAATAGGATCAGCACCCACCATTCTACTTTTCGTTTTTTGTCAACCGATTCTGTTTGGTCTGACTTGAATCCGAATCCTCCCAGTATCAATTCCTTGCCCACATGCCAATGAATGATGGAATTTACGAGGGAGAGAGACATATACACTACATAAAAGATATAAATCATCCGTTCAATGATGAAATAGCGAATTCGAAGGGAATCTATCGCCGAGAAGGCAGGGTACACATGAGCTCCTGCGCCTGCAGCTCCCAATATGCCAATCGGGGCGAAGACTGAAATCAGAAGGGTAAGCATGCTAACCACAACAATTACCCAAACATGCCGGAATTTAAATTTGTGAAAGATTCGGTTGAATACCACCATGTTGATGTATCCCGTATAGACATAGGTTGCAGCGGCAATCGACTTATAGTTTGGCATATTCCAAGCATGAGTAATGACTTGCCTCACCGCATCCCAGCTGAAATACGGGCTGCTGAAGACACGCCAACACATGTAAGCGATAATGGGTACCGTCATATAAAGGATCATTTCCAGTCCGTATAGAATCGACTCGGAATCCAGTCTGGCGCTGAGTGCCACAACGATTAGAAACCCGGACAGGACGATAAATGGAGATACATCCGGACTGATATACCGGGACGTAATATCGACGAAACTGATCAAAGTAATAACACTGGAGAAATACCATGCAAATCCATATAACACCAGGAGGACACCGGATATCCACTTGGGCATGACGGAACGGAAAATCTCCGGCAGTCCTTGCCCGGGAAACTTTTGAATAAGCTTCACAAAGGTAAACATAAGCAGCGTACCAATCGGAATAGACACGGCAATCGACATCAAGGCTCCGTCGAAACGATCCGTTATCAAAATGCGAGGGACATAATTGATCAGGTTGATGGTTGCGTTGAGCAGAAAGAGATAGTAAAAGTATTTGTTTCTAACCACTCCGGTGATCTCCTTTCTTTCTCCAATCCACAGCAAACATTTTTAAATATGGTTTGCCGAACGAACGGAGGCTCGTGAGATACATAATCATCGCCACCATTCCCAGAACGATGCCAACCAAGCCGAAGAAGGTGGCCAGTCCAATGAAGACATATTTCGAGACCCGGATGCCGGAGCTCATCATATTAAACGGGATCACAAAATTCGTAATAGCTACGGCGGACACGAGGATGATCATGATGTTGCTTACAAGCCCCGCTTCCGTAGCAGCCGTTCCCAGAATAAGCCCCCCTACGGTGGTTGCCGTCTGACCTATCGCTTTCGGCAGCCGGACACTCGCTTCTGTCAGAAATTCCATCGCAAGCAGCATAAAGAGCACTTCGAAGAAGGACGGGTATGGTACTGTTGCCCGACTTCCCGCAATAAGCAGCGTTACCTGCATTTTCAATATTTCCGGATTATAGGACGTAAAAGCCACATAAAGACTTGGCATCAGCACGGTAATAAACAATGCGATATACCGAATTGCCTTCAGAAACCAGCCAACCGGGGGAAGCTGTATTTTGTCATCCATCGATGTGAAGAAATCATTGAATATGGCCGGCAATAAAATGGCATATCCTGTGGAATCCACCAACACTGCGACCTTGCCTTGGGATATATTCAAGACAGTCCGGTCAGGGCGCTCGGTCAGCATCAAGGTAGGGTATAGACGCAATCGGGGATGCATCGTGTGCTTCTCGATTTCAGACGCCGACTGCACAATATCTTGTTTAATCTCGGACAATCGCTTTCGGAGCTCCTTTAATACCGCTTCTTCAACCTTGCTGGCATCATACATAATGATGACTCGGGTCTGTGACAGCTTGCCAACAGTCATGAATTCGGCCTTCAAGTTGGCTGTTTGGTACCGATGACGAATCAGGTTCAGATTCACTTCGATATTTTCAGTAAAAGAATCGTCCGGACCTTGAATGACATTCTCTGTACTTGGAGGCTGTATGCCACCTGCGTTAACCAACAAGGCGTCAAATAACAGCACATGATTTCTGATGAATATGGCTACACAGCCCTTGAGCATATTACGGAGCAGTTCCTCTTCATCCTGGGGCACCAGGCTCGAAGGAAAAGAGTGAATGAATTGTTCGTATAAATCCAAAGACTTGAGTTCGTAAAAACGATCCACCAGGTTTTCATTCACCACGACAGGATCGCAGATACTTTTAAGATAGATCAGTAATACATATTCATCCTCATTCCTCATCTCGCGTTGCTCGATGTCTCCGGCATTCTTAAAATGCTCCTGCAGATACTTCTTGGCCCGGTCCGCATCCAAATGCTGGCTCCTAGTCATGATTATTCCCTCCCCTTCTTTCATTCCGACTCACTGTTTCTCTAGCTTCTTCATAAATGTCCCAAATTATTTACAATCATCCAGAAGCTAAAGAAGGAGAAGGAAACAAGAGCAACCTCGTTTCTAATCATTACCATGTGGTAATAATGGAGAACAGAGTCTGCATTTCATGGCAATATCCATAGAATCTGAGGAGGAATTGTGAATGAACCCATCCAATTCATCGCATCAAGAGCTGCCGCAATATCCGGAATCTCTGTGGCTCTCGACTACCAACCTTCCCTCTTTTCCTCGTCTGGCTGAGGATATCGAGACGGATGTGGCCATAGTCGGAGCCGGCATAACCGGAATAACGACTGCTTATCTGCTTGCCAAGGCAGGCAAGGACGTCGTGCTGATTGAGGCCGGACAAATCCTGAATGGAACCACAGGTCATACGACAGCCAAGGTAACAGCACAACACGGGCTGATCTACCATGAACTGATGAGTCATTTCGGAGAGGAGAAAGCAAGACTATATTACGAAGCAAATCGGGAAGCCATTGAATTCATCCGCGATATTATCGGCGGAGAAGAGGATAAGTTCGGGCTAAAGCTGGAGGATGCCCATATTTACGCCCAACAGGATAATAAGTATCTCTCCAAGCTGGAAGACGAGATCAAAGCTTATGAGAAGCTGGGCATTCCCGGGGAATGGCTGGATAGCCTTCCGCTCCCGATACCGACCCTGGGAGCTATTAAGATGCCGGGGCAATATCAGTTCCATCCGATACAGTATCTTAAACATTTGCTTGAACAATTTCAGAAGCTCGGAGGCCGGATCTATGAGAGCACGACCATGGATGAAAAAGCCGAAACCGATGGACCGATCACGCTGCTGACAAAACGCGGCGGACACCGGGTTACTTGTAACCATGCGGTTTCCGCATCTCATTTCCCGTTTATTGACGGGAAGGGATTATTCTTTACGCGGCTGCATGTGGAACGCTCCTATGCCATAGCCGTCAAACCCGAGACCGCCTATCCCGGCGGAATGTTCTTAAGCGTGGACGAGCCATCCCGCTCCCTCCGCTCCGCCTCGTATAACGGAGAGGAGCTGGTTATCGTCGGTGGAGAGAATCATCCGACGGGCCGCAGCATCTGTACCCATCAGCATTACGAGAATCTGGAGGTATTCGCAGGAAATCTGCTGGGCGCCTCCGCGATTCCTTTTCGCTGGTCCACACAGGACCTGATCACACTGGATAAAGTGCCTTATATCGGCCCTATCACATCGCATCAAGATCGAATCTTCGTGGCGACAGGCTTCCGGAAATGGGGCATGACCACAGGGACATTGGCAGCGAACATCATCTGTGATCAAATTTTGGAGAAGGATAATCGGTATGCCGACGTCTTTAGCCCGTCCCGCTTCAAGGCGGACCCAAGCGTCAAAACATTTATCGTACAAAACGCCATGGTTGCCAAGGACTTCGTTGCTGGCAAGGTGGAAATGTCCCACGCCGATATATCGGAACTGAAGGCTGGGGAGGGAGCCGTCGTTCGGCATAACGGCCAGCGTGCCGGGGCTTACAAGGATGATAAAGGAAATCTCCATCTCGTGGATACGACCTGTACTCATCTCGGCTGTGAGGTTGAATGGAATGAAGGTGAACGCTCATGGGACTGCCCTTGCCACGGATCACGCTATCGCTACACTGGCGAGGTGATAGAAGGACCGGCCATTGAACCATTGAAGCAGCTGGATCCGGAGAGCTGATCAGACATTGCGCTTCTTCACGAGCGCCCAACCCAAAAAAGTGAAGCTCCAGGCGAGCTTCACTTTTTTATATTTATTTTCCAGTATAATGAACTTATCACGTTTGCAGGAGGGACAACCATGGTACTAGGCCCTGAGTATTTGGATCGAATTAAAGAAGACGTCTCGGAGAAAAAAGCAAAGGAGAAGCTGCAAGGCATCCAGCGGCAAAGCTTGCTTAGTGATTGGTTAATGACTTTGGCCGCTGCAGGCGCGTTTATTGTGGTGGCTGCTATCTTTGGTTTGATTCTATATAACATCCGTTATTAAGGAAAAAGTATATGCTTAACCATTCAAAAAAAGGCACCCCGAGGGGTGCCTGTGTCATGTTATGGCCAATTCCAGCCCTGGAATCAAGCTGCTTATGCAATTTCTGGCGTAAGCACTTCGTGGTACGCTTCCAGCGAACAATCCATGATGGTCCGTACGAACTCCGGATCGATATCCTGGAGCCATGGCAGAGCGTTATTCCAAGCATTCTCTTCAATTTGGAGCGCAATTCGATTCTGCTCCCATTCATCTAGCGCATTATTCATCCGATCACACAATGATGAGAGCATCAGGTCCATCGAATGGCCCAGCTCATGTGCAAATACCACCGCAAAATAAGCATGAAACGGCTCAAGTGTACCAAACAGCTGCATACACTGCTGGCGTATGACTTCGGTATACATCGTCACACTATGCGAATCCATCACATATTTCCCGCCGATTAACCGGCCCCCCGGAAAATATGCCTCCGTCTCCACGGTGACACTGCTGCCCGACCGACGTAGAAGCTCTTGCATAATTCGGTTCAGTTCGGACTTATTCAATAATGATCATGGCTCCCTTTGAAAGAAATAAACATTATTATTATAAAAGAACCATATGAAAAAGCAACAAAAAATATGCTTGTCCGCTTACTTCGTTTCTACATAAACCTATACGCCATGCGGTCTCACGGAACTTAAATCGCCCTGCTTCATATCGATTTTGCCCATAAAAAGAAGACCTATTCTGCAAGCGAATAGGTCTTCTTCACAAGCGAGAGCTTGCCTCATTATCCCGCTTCATGCTGGTCGCTGAATTGACTGTTGTACAGGTCTGCATAGAAGCCGCCTTCGGCCAGCAGCTCTTGGTGTGTGCCCTGCTCAATAATACTGCCCTTATTCATGACCAGGATAAGGTCCGCATCCCGAATCGTCGACAGCCGATGCGCAATGACAAAGCTGGTCCGGTCCTTCATCAGCTCATTCATCGCCTTCTGGATGTAAAGCTCCGTCCGTGTATCCACGCTGCTCGTAGCTTCATCGAGAATCAGAATCGACGGGTCGGCCAGAATGGCGCGCGCTATCGTAAGAAGCTGCTTCTGCCCTTGCGATATATTGGAGGCTTCCTCATTCAACACGGTATCATAGCCGTCCGGCAGTGTCCGGATGAAGTGATCCGCATGAGCCGCTTCTGCCGCTCGGATGATCTCTTCCTCAGTAGCACCTTCGCGTCCGTAACCGATATTGTCGCGGATCGTCCCGTTAAAGAGCCATGTATCCTGCAGCACCATCCCGAACAGGCTGCGAAGATCACCTCGACGAAGAGCCGTAATATCCGTACCGTCTATCGTAATCTTGCCCTCATTCAGCTCATAGAACCGCATCAGCAGATTAATAAGCGTGGTCTTCCCTGCACCGGTCGGACCAACGATTGCCACCGTCTGCCCTTGTTTCACGTCGACGTTCATGTCCTCAATGAGAAGCTGATTCGCCTTGTAGCCGAAACTCACATGCTCGAAAGACACATCGCCGCCCGGCTTTTTAAATGCAACAGGTGCTTGAGGTTCTGGCACTTCCTCTTCCTCGTCCAGCACTTCAAATACGCGCTCGGCCGATGCAACTGTAGATTGAATGACATTGGCGATATTCGCCAGCTGGGTAATCGGCTGTGTAAATTGGCGTGAATATTGGATGAATGCTTGGATATCCCCGATCTCAATCGCTCTGCGGGTAACCAATACACCTCCGACAACACTGACGATTACATACCCGATATTCCCGACGAAGCTCATAAGCGGCATTATCGTACCCGATATAAACTGGGCTCTCCATCCGGCATCGTAGAGCTTGTCATTAACCTCATCGAATTGCTCCATGGACTGGCGTTCCCGGCCAAAAGCCTTCACCACTTTATGTCCTGTGTACATTTCTTCAACATGACCGTTCAGCTCGCCCAAATGCTTCTGCTGAGCCACAAAATGCTTCTGCGATCGCTTGGCGACCATAACAGTAACCACCACACTGAGCGGCAGAGTCAGAATAACCACCAGTGTCAGTAGCGGGCTGATCGTGAGCATCATAATAATGACCCCAACCAGCGTGACCAAGGAAGTGATCATCTGCGCCAAGCTTTGTTGAAGCGTGCTGCTTATATTGTCCATATCATTGGTTACCCGGCTCAGCGTTTCACCATGTGTACGGGCATCAAAATATTTAAGCGGCAGGCGGCCAAGCTTGTTATACACCTCTTTGCGAAGATCATACACGGTGCGTTGGGCTACTCCAGCCATGACATACTGCTGGATGTAGGCAAACAGCGAGCTGAGTAGATATAAGCCTGCAAGCCACAGCATGATGGTCTGTATAGCCTGAAAATCGATCCCGGCACCCGGTACGCCCTGCATCTTGGCTATAAAGCCTTTGAAGAGAATTGTCGTTGCCTCGCCTAATATCTTCGGACTTACGATACTGAAGATCGTACTGAGTATGGCCGCAGCCAGAACGATCAGCAGCTTGCCTGTGTGCGGCTTAAGATAGCGTGTTAATCGGCGGAAGGTTCCTTTAAAATCTTTCGCCTTCTCCCCTGCCATCCCTGGTCCATGCGGGCCGCCGCCAAAGGGACCGCCCTTGCCGCCGGGGTGTCCTCCCCGTTTCTTCTCACTCATGCGATCTCCTCCTCTGACAGCTGCGAGGTAACGATTTCGCGGTACACATCACTGGAAGCCATTAATTCCTCATGTGTACCCATTCCGGCAATACGCCCCTCATCCAGCACGATAATTCGGTCAGCATCCATAACGGTGCTGACGCGCTGCGCTACGATCAGTACCGTAGATTCGGTGGTTTCCTCCCGGAGGGCTTCACGCAGCTTGGCGTCCGTCTTGAAGTCCAGTGCCGAGAAGCTGTCGTCAAACACATAAATCTCAGGTCTACGCACAAGCGCCCTTGCGATCGAAAGCCGCTGCTTCTGTCCTCCGGATACATTGCTGCCGCCTTGGGAAATCTCGGCGTCGTACCCGCCTTCCATGGAGGAGATGAAATCGGCAGCCTGCGCAACCTGCGCTGCATGCTCGATCTCCTCGTCGGTCGCATCCTCTTTACCGTAGCGGATATTCTCCGCGATCGTTCCGGTAAAGAGCAGCGCCTTCTGCGGCACAAATCCGATACGGCTCCGCAGCTGCTCCTGCGTCATGTTCCGGATGTCGGTCCCATTGACAAGAATCTGTCCCGAAGTCACGTCATAGAAACGAGGAATCAAGCTGATCAGCGTAGATTTTCCTGAACCGGTTCCGCCAATAATTGCAGTAGTCTCACCGGGTCCGGCCTGGAAGGAAATATTGGATATCGCCGGTTCCTCCGCACCCGGATAATAGAAGGAGACGTCCTGAAACTCGATCGAGCCCTTCTTGAGGCTGGTATCATGCGGTTGTTTAGGATCGTGGATCTCAGGTATCATGTCCAATACCTCATTGATCCGGACCGCTGATGCCTGTGCACGCGGAATCATAACAAACATGACTGATAGCATGATCAGCGAGAACATAATCATCATCGCGTATTGGAGAAAGGCCATGAGGTCACCGACCTTCATATGCTCCGAGTCAATGCGATGAGCCCCAAACCATACGATCGCCAGCGTGGCAAAGTTCATAACCAGCATCATGACAGGCATCATCGCACCCATGATCTTGTTTACTTTGATCGCGGTGGCCGTCAAATCCTCGTTCGCATCATTAAAGCGAACCGTTTCATGATTCATCCGATTAAATGAGCGAATCACCCGGATTCCCGTCAGATTCTCCCGCAGCACACGGCTGAGCGTATCGATTTTGACCTGAATGGCCTTAAAGAGGGGTATCCCTTTCTTCGCGATGAGGAAAATCGCTAGTGCCAGCACCGGCAGGACAACCAGCAGTACCGTCGTCAGCCCCGGATCCCTCGATATGGCCATCACGATGCCTCCGATACACATCATCGGCGCAATCGCCATCATGCGAAGAATCATAATCGTAACCTGCTGCACCTGCGTGATATCGTTTGTCGTACGGGTAATCAGCGATGCTGTCCCGATCTTGTCAAATTCCTGAAGCGTGAAATTCTCGACATGGGAAAACACGCGTCCACGGAGAATCTTTCCGAATCCGGTAGCCGATTTGGAAGCCAGATAACTTGCGGCAATGGAACAGACCATGCCTCCTATGGCAACGAGGAGCATAACCCCCCCAACTTTCCATATGTAAGGCACATCTCCTTTGACAATGCCTAAATCGACGATGTCCGCCATCAAGGTCGGCAAGTAAAGATCAGACAGACACTGGAAAAATGTAAACAACAGAACAAATATGACTGCTGTCCGGTACGGTTTCATATAGTGAAACAGTTTTAGCAAAGCCTCCACCCCTACTCGTTGTCTGAAATTGTTTTGTTCTAACTACGTTTTTGCTCGTGAAAATGATACACCTTCGTCAGCAGCTCTGTCAGTTTCACGCTGTCCTCTTCCCCAAGGAAATCCACCAGCTCGTTAAAGCGGTTCTTGACGTTTAAATAGGTTTGCTGGACAACGTGGTTTCCTTCCTCCGTCAGCCGCACCCGAACAGCCCGGCGGTCCTGCGTATCCATTACCCGCTCCACCAATCCCTTACTCTCCAGGGCATTAATGAATTGAGTGATCGTCGGCGATGTAACATTCATCATGCTGCTGATTTCGGATACTTTCATGCCGGGACCATCGGGCTCGATATGATGTTTGAGACCTATCAGCACACGAATCTCACCGGGTGTATGACCGGAAATCATGTGCTGATCCCACTCCTGCTTGTGGAACATGCGAATGCTGTACAAAAGCCTCCCGGCAACGCTGTCTTCCCGGCCGCCACCCTTCATGCATGGTCCTTCCCGCGAATGTCTGTCCTTGGTCCCGTTCATTTCTTTATGTAAATCTGGATGCTGATCTTCTGCCATGGTCCACCTCTTTTCGGCAGCAGCTCGAATTAATAGATAGTCTGCCTATTTATTTGGTTCCCTAACTATATACCCGAAAGATGACCGACGTCAAATCAACTCCGGCCATCCTTTAACATCCATTATTCATCGTACATCAGCTGCCGATATGCCCCTTTCCGGCCTCGGTCGTTCTTCCGAGGCAGATTGCCCGAGTTTTTGTTCTGACGGCGGGTAACTGCATTCCATCCATAAGCTTGCAGAATCGTCCTATTTGGTTTGGTCAAAATCGTTTAATCCCCTTATCATTGTTGTATTAGTTGTTAATCATTGTTCAAACACAAAAAAAACCGCAGATTAATATCCGCGGCTAATCAGAATCTATACAAAAAATTAGATACGCCTGTAGTGCCTCCACTCCTCCGGCAGCAGCATACCATACTGGCGATTCAGAAAGCGGTCATCCACGAGCGTCAGCGTTCCGCTGTCCTGCTCTGACCGGATCAGGCGCCCTCCGGCCTGCAGTACTTTGTTCATGCCCGGGTAGACATAGGCATAATCGTAACCTCTCTTTCCGGTACGATCAAAATAATCCTTGATGATATCATTCTCAAAGGACAGCTGCGGCAACCCTACGCCGATGACTACGACGCTGGAAAGCCGCTCTCCCTTCAAATCGATGCCTTCGGAGAATATCCCACCCATGACAGCAAAGCCGATCAGCGGGTCAGCCGCATCCGCCTGGAACGCGTTCAGGAATGCTTCTCGCTCCTCCTCGCTCATTCCATGCCCTTGGAGCAGGGTGCGCGCTCCCGGGTTCATTCGGGCGAAGGCCTCATGAATGTCCTGCATGTAAGGGTAGGACGGCAGGAAAATCAGGGTATTCACCGGTTGTTCCTGAATCAATGCACTCAGCATCCGGACGATGGCCTCGCTATTGCGCTCCCGATCCTTGAAGCGCGTTGATAACGGCAAAATTCGAACATCCAATTGCTCGGAAGAGAAGGGCGTAGGAATCGAGAGGCTGTAGTCCTCTTCCTCGGCTCCAAGCATGTCGCGGTAATATCCGAGCGGCATGAGCGTAGCTGAGAAGAACACGCTGGAACGATAGTTTTTCCCGGCTTGCTGAAGCAAGTATGAAGGGTCCAGACAAAACAGCTTGAGAAACACCTCGCTCCCGCTCATCTCCGCATACGTGACAAAGCGGTCGTCATACAGCTTGGAAATGCGCAAATAACCCTGAACAGCAAAATAACACTCGAGGAGCGCATCAGCCTCTTCTCCGGTTTTCCCTGTCATCAGTTCGGCCTCCGCCTGGAGCGAAAAGTCCTCCAGCAGCTCCACCATCATCTCCGGCTGCTGAGAGCCGACAATCCGTTCTTCTCCCTCACTGGCCTTGCGCAGTATCTTAAAGCGGTTGTTTACCCGCTTCGCCGTATTGTATAGACCCGGATTGCTCTCTTTGTATGCCCTTTGCAAATCCAAGAATGCAGATTTATTCAGCTCGGCTGAGAACATTCCACGCGCCCGGTCTACCAGATTATGTGCTTCGTCGACGAGCAGTACGCTGCGTTTCTTCACATCCTCCGGCATCCGCTTAAAGGACACACGCGGGTCAAACACATAGTTGTAATCGCATATAACGGCATCGGCAGCGTACGCAGCATCCAGCGAGAACTCAAACGGACACACCGTGTGTTTCCGGGCGTACTCTTCAATAACAGGTCTCGTGATCAGCGTTTCATTCGAGAGCAGATCCAGTATCGCGCCATTAATCCGGTCATAGTATCCCTCTGAGAACACACAGCCCATCTGTCCGCAGCCTTCGGCTTCACTAAAACAAATCTTGTCCTTCGCCGTCAGCGTGACCGCATGCATGCAGAGTCCTTGACGCTCCATAAGCGCCAGGGCTTCCTCCGCGGTCGTTCGGGTGATGGTCTTGGCCGTCAGATAAAAAATCCGCGACAGCAAACCTTCTCCAATCGCCTTGACTGAAGGAAACATCGTGGATATGGTTTTCCCTATGCCCGTCGGCGCTTTGGCAAACAATTTTCGTCCTTCCCCGATGCTTTTATATACAGCTCCGGCCAGCTTTCGCTGTCCCTCACGGTAGGCAGGAAACGGAAACTTCAGATCGCGGATGCTCTGATCCCTCCGCTCGCCATGCTCCCGCAGCAGGTTGGCATACGGCGCATATGCCGCCAGAACCTCCAATACGAAGGATTCCAACTGAGCCAAGCTCCATTCCTCAACGAACTGCTTCCGCTCTCCGCTTGGGACTTTGAAGTAGGTTAATCTCACACCCATCTTCGGAATCTCATGCTGCTTCGCGTACATATAGGCATACATTTTGGCCTGCGCCCAATGAACCGGGTAGGTGTGCTCCGTAATTTCACCCAAATCGCCGGAGGTCGACTTGATCTCGTCTATGAGCATACGCCCTTCCTCTTGAATCAGGCCGTCGCAGCGACCTTCCACCACAAACAGAAGATCCTCGTAAGGGATCTGTGCTTCAAGCTGAACTTCTTTTTGATCGTTCTCACCATAGTCGCGCTGTACTTGTTGATGCGCCCGGGTTCCCTCGGTGAGGGATGTCGCCGTGCGAAAACCCGAGGTAATGCTGCCGCTGCGAAAGACATATTCCACCAGCGGCCTGACAGATATTTGAATGGTATGAGGCATGATGGTCTCCTTCGTTCATATTCTATGAAGGGTATTATACCAAACATTCGTTCCTGAAAGCGAAGCGTAATTGATGATTCCATCACAAAAAAGCATGCAGCCCCCTCCTGATCAGGATGGATGTCTGCACGCTGGTTAACGACAATGACTTACGGTACTCTTTTCTGCATTTGATCCAGACTTTTGAATTCATATCCCCGGTTCCTGGCTTCGTCGATGATCCGCCCCAAGGCCTCCGTGTTATCCTTGGAGATCGAATGCAGCAGGATAACAGCCCCCGGATGAAGCTGTGCAGTTACTTTGTCATACGCATACTGCGCACCGCGCTGGGACTTCACATCCCAGTCCATGTAGGCGAGAGACCAGAAAACATTCGTATAGCCCAGCTGCTTGCTGGTTGCTAAGGACCGCTCATCGAATATGCCGCGCGGAGTACGCAAGTATTTCATATCCGGCTGGCCGGTTATCTGCATAACCTCCTTCTTCACCCGTTCCAGTTCCTCGGTCAGCTTTTCTGACGAGATGGTGGTCACATCTGGATGATTCCAGGAGTGGTTGCCGATAATATGGCCTTCTGCCGTCATCCGCTTGAGCAGTTCTTCCTGCGTCTTCACGTAATGTCCGGTCACGAAAAAGGTGGCTGGCACCTTCTTCTCTTTGAGCGTATCCAGGATATTGGCGGTAAACCCGTTTTCATATCCATTATCGAACGTCAGGTACAATTCCTTCTGTTCAGGATCGCCCATAAAGATGGCGCCGTATTTTTGCAAAAGCTCCTTGAAGCCTTCTTCATTGATCGAGGGCAGCTGGCCATTGACACTTTTCTTAAACCCAAAGTGAAACGGGCCACTTCCAGCAGCCAATACTGCTCCGGAGAAGGCCAGCATCACCGACAGGCTCACCAGAAGTGCAGCAGCTGGCCGAAAGATATGGCGTTTCTTCATAGCCGTTCTCTCCTTCTTAGATGTAATATCGATTGAACACCCCTTATGAAAATTCCACCAAGGGTTGCATTCATCTAATATCCCACCAATCGGATCAAACTATGTGCTTGTCCATTTGCAAAAAGAGTTTTAAGCCTTCCCTCATCAGGTGATTTTGATGGTTCGGCCTTCCTCATGACTTTGCACTGCATATTCGATCATACGAATGACGTCGCGGGCTTCTTCCGGCTGGACAGGCAAAGATCCGCCCTTAAGTATCGATTCGGCCAGTCTTTGATAGAAAGCCTGATAACGTCCCGGGAGCGTCTCAATCTCACCTTGGACCGCCAGTCCGCTCAGCTCGGTAGCAAGCTCCCCATACAGATCCGGCTGATCTTCACCCCAGCCCGCATCTCCTGGATACATACCCTGCTTGAGCTGGCCTTCCTGGGGATCCGTTCCGTATTTCAAGAAGCTTCCCTTATCTCCGTGAAGCTCGAATCTTGGTCCGGCTTGTCTTACCAGCGATCCGGAATGCAGAATAACGCGGAACGTTGTGTATCCGAGGACCAGGTGAAAATAATCATAAGTCTTGGCCCCTTGGCGTTCTACGTTCAAATCCGCCCATAGCGTGTTCGGTAGACCGAACAGGAACAAGGCCTGATCAATTAAATGAGAACCCAGATCATATAGAATTCCCGAACCGGGGACCTCCTGCTCCCTCCAATCCTTAGATTTCACCTCGGGACAATAACGGCTGAGCTGCGACTGATAAATAGATAGCTTGCCGAGAGCGCCCGTCTCCAGCAAATTGCGGACGGTTAGAAAGTCATTGTCCCAGCGGCGGTTATGGTACACCGTGAGCAAGACTCCCTTCTGCCTGGCCAGATCAATGAGCTGATCGGCCTCAGCAGACGTCACCGCAAACGGCTTCTCGACGACCACATGCTTTCCTGCTTCAATCCCCAACCGGGTATACTCATAATGCGTTTCGTTCGGGCTCGTAATGATGACTACATCAATCTCCGCTGACAGGAGTTCTTCCACGCTGCCTGCAACCGCTACATCTGGCAAATCCTTGCGAACTTTATCAGGATCTGATGAAACAACCGTGTGCACATTGTAATCCGGCACACTCCTCAGAATCGGCGCATGGAATACGGACCCGGACAGCCCGTAGCCGATAATCCCCGCTTGTATTGCCATAATATAAGCCTCCTCCCATCATTCTTCTGCTTGATTCTATACGCATAGCTTGGATTCCTTGCATTCCTTGCAACATCTTAACATTCCGCAAATATTTTACAACAGAAACAGGCGAAGCCGCCTGCACATACCGGTGTGCAGACGGCTTCGTATCATTCTTGCTCGGCAGATGGCGAACTCTTTAGTGGGCTGATTTAATATGGATCCGCCTCATGACCCATCTGCTCAGCGTCCGCGACAGCTCGTTCACGGGCGGTCGCATCCGAATTCCGCTTCGCTTGCTCCAACCCTTCCCTTACCCGGCGTCCATAATCTTCGTCCGCATTGGTAAAGTACTCCACCATTTTGTCCTGAATGCGAATGTCGCATTGAATCAGCGCACCCACCAGATTGTTAATCAAGTCATTACGCTCCCAATCTTCAAAAGCCCGGTACGTATCTCCTGCTTGCTTGAAATCCAGCGTACGCTCCAGCTTCTGCCGGACAAGATTGGCATCATAATGGGGCTGATGCGGCTTCGCAGTCTGCGAGGCTTCCACTAGACCGTCTGTCATGGAAGGCTCATAATCCACATGCGGGCTTTGCCCTGGCGCCTTATCTACGTAGTAAGACATTTGGCCGCCGCGCTGGTTTGTAGCAACGCGCTTCTTTGGCGCATTGATTGGCAGCTGCAGATAATTAGTGCCTACCCGATGCCGCTGGGTATCCGAGTAAGAGAACGTACGGCCCTGGAGCATTTTGTCATCCGAGAAATCGAGTCCGTCCACCAGTACCCCCGTACCGAAGGCCGCTTGCTCCACTTCGTTATAGTAGTTCTCCGGGTTACGGTTCAGCACCATTTTGCCCACCTTCAGGAAAGGGAATTGATCTGTCGGCCACAGCTTGGTTGCATCCAGCGGATCGAATTCCAGCTCCGGATGCTCTTCATCGCTCATAATCTGAACGCATAGCTCCCATTCCGGATAATCCCCCCGCTCGATGGCCTCATATAGATCCTGTGTTGCATGGCTGTCATTTGTGGCCTGGATCTTGCTTGCTTCTTCCTGTGTGAGGTTCTTGATGCCTTGCTTAATCGGCTCCCAATGATATTTGATCAGCACGCTGTTGCCTTCTGCATTCACCCATTTGTATGTATTGACACCGGAGCCCTGCATTTGGCGGTAGTTAGCCGGAATTCCCCAAGGGGAGAAAACAAACGTGATCATATGCGTCGCTTCCGGAGAACGGGAGACGAAGTCGAACATGCCGACAGGACCCGGAACGTTCGATACCGGATCAGGCTTGAACGCATGAACCATATCCGGAAATTTAAGCGGATCGCGGATAAAGAATATTTTCAGATTATTTCCGACCAGATCCCAGTTCCCTTCCTCCGTGTAGAACTTAACGGCAAATCCGCGCGGGTCCCGCAGCGTTTCAGGCGAGCCGGAGCCATGGATGACAGTGGAGAACCTTACAAACACGGGAGTGCGCTTTCCTTCAACCTGAAACAACTTGGCCCGGGTATACTTCGCTACAGGCTCATCTCCTACTTTTCCGTATGTCTCGAAATAACCGTGCGCTCCCGCTCCCCGTGCATGCACCACACGCTCCGGGATGCGTTCCCGGTCAAAATGCGTAATCTTCTCAAGATAATGATAGTTCTCCAGGGTCATTGGCCCCCGGCTGCCTACCGTTCTCACATTCTGATTATCCGATATCGGATGCCCTTGACGGTTGGTCAGCGTATCCTCCCGTTCGCTCTCGCCCCGGTTCTGAGCATAGCCTTCCCGCTCTTGGTTTACTCCGTTATTTCCCTCATGTTCTTGGCCACTCACGATTGTCATTCCTCCTTGGATATTGGCTTATAATCGATCCTCTTACTATGGATATTATGTCCAAGGAATGAAAATGTATGAAATGCCCATTATTATGAAACAAACCTATTCATCTTCGCCAAGCAGCGAACGCGTGAAGCTGATCCATTCTCTAACGGCAAAGGACAAATAGCGGTCCTTCCTCCAGATCATCCCGAGCTGCCAGGGGATCGCGGGATTATCCAGCGGCAGTATCGTCACGCGTGATGAATCGATTTCCTTGCAAATCGTCTCCGGGAGCAATGCAATACCCAGATTGGCAGCCACCATGCCGCTAATGAGATCCCACTGCGAGCTTTCATAGACCACCCTCGGCTCGAAGCCTGCACTGATGCACTCGCGGATGATTCGGTCATGCAGCGTAAAATCCTCCCGAAACAGCACAAACGCTTCATCGGCAAGCTCATTCAGGTGCACATGCTCTCGATCAGCCAATCGGTGGGACGGATGCACAAGCAGGTTCAGCTTCTCTTTCAGGAAGGAATAGTAATGGAATACGTCTTCGTTGACCGGCAGCACAGCCACCCCGATGTCGGTCTTCCCGCTTTCCACATCTGCCTCCACTTTCTTGGCACCATCCTCAAACAGTTGAATGGTAATCTTCGGATAATCCCGGTGAAACTGCCCGATCACTTCCGGGAAAAAGCTGGAGCCTACCATCGGGGGAAGCCCAATGCGAAGATGACCCCGCTTCAGATTCATCAAATCTTCCAGTTCTGCGGACACCCGCTGAAAGGAATCTACCATCTGCTGAGCCTGTTGATACATAATCTTGCCTGCATCGGTCAGCTCGATCCGCTTGCCCTGCCTGTGGAACAAGGTAACGCCCCACTCCTCTTCCATATTGCGGATCGTTTTGCTGATCGTTGGCTGTGTAATATACAATCTCTCGGCTGCTTTGGTAAAACTCTGGTTCCTCGCTACCTCCAGAAAATACTCCAAATGCCGTATATCCATCCGATATCCTCCGTTCTTCGCCATCCATAGACAAATGGAATGCATGTTATTCGATATATGCATTTTACCTATGAAAATAATCGTTGTAAAATTTCATAAGAATGAAAAACGAAGGAGGCCGGTCATGATCAACATGATAAAAGGAACGCTCCAAGTGGCCGGTTTCATGCTGCTATCTCTAGGGATGGACAGAATGGCGAAATGGCTGGATTGGGGGATTCCCGGCAGCATACTTGGCATTGTCGTTGTATTTATACTTCTCGAAACGAAAATCCTTCGACTGGAATGGATTGAGCTGGGCGCCAACTGGCTGCTCGCCGAATTGCTATTATTCTTCATACCTGCTGCGGTAGGAATCATGAAATATTTCCCGATGCTAGAGGCGGACGGGCTCCAGATTCTCTTCGTCGTTGTGTTTAGTACAATTATTGTGATGGTGAGTTCCGGGCTAACTGCCGGCTTCATTTCTTCCAGAAAGGAGCGTAAAACACCATGAATATTCTGCTGAATGTGATTCTCGGCCTGATGCTGACCATCGGGATATACGCGGGAGCCAAACGGCTGTACCGCCGTCTCCCGAAAGTCTATTTATCGCCGCTTCTCATCACTCCCGTTCTCATTGTGATTATACTGACACAAACAGGGGTATCTTATGAAACATACAACGGAGGCGCACAGTGGATCAGCAAGCTGCTTGGGCCTGCTACGATTGCCTTTGCCGTACCGTTGTACAAGAACTTTCGGACCCTTAAGAAGCATGCGGCCGAAATTATGCTCAGCGTGCTGACCGGGTCGGTGCTGGCCATGTTATCCTCTGCTTATCTTGCAAAATGGATGCATCTGAACAGCTCCCTGGCTACCAGTCTTGTACCGCGCTCCATTACAACACCCATCGCCATGAATGTCTCCGAAGTGATTGGAGGCGTGCCGAATATGACTGCTGTCTTTGTCATTATGACCGGCATTCTGGGCTCCATGATTGGACCTGCTGTCATGCGTATTTTCCGGATACGAGGCGATATCGCAAGAGGCGTCCTGTTTGGAACCAGCGCTCACGGAACGGGCACTTCAAAAGCATTTGAATTTAGCTCTCTATCCGGTACCATCTCCAGCATTTCGATGATCGTGGCAGCTCTATTCACCCTCGGAACCGCACCGCTCATCATGGCTCTTTTTTACTAATATTTTCCCGATGTTATCAAAACCGGCCGCAGCCGGTTTTTTCGCTGTCTCATCCCCGTTGTTAGATGAATCTTTCCAACTTACTTTAACTCTTTGACAACCTTCTCCGAAGAGGTCATAATAAATTCTGTTCATTGATTGTGTAAAAATAGGGTATAGAGAAAGTAAATCAGCAGCAGCAGCGTATAACGCTATCGATTCTCAAAAAACCGAATAGCCGCTAAGCCCTGAAGCCAGGAATATGCGGCATGGAAAGGAAGGCGATACCGGTGTTCTCCACCTCTCGGTTTCGGTTAACGATCACGAAGCCATTCATATTTTTCTCTGTCATTATGCTGCTTAAAAGTTACTTGGCCTGGAGTGTCATCTTTGATGATGTCATGCCTTGGAAACCGCTTATCACAGAAATTCCTTTCATTTGGCTTGTGTTCAGCTTAATTGAGTGGTTCGCTTCCAAGCGAAAGCTCACGGTTTATATGATTGTTAATTTATTGCTGACCGCCATATTCTTTGCAGCTATTATGTATTATAAGTATTACGGCGTCATTGTTACGTATCATGCGTTAGAGCAGGTCAACCAGGTAACCGCGGTAAGCAACAGTGTCTTCTCCTTGATGGATCCGTACTATCTGCTCATCTTCACGGATATCATCATGTTGTTTGTCTTGCTGTGGCGCAGTGATCGCGTAAAAAAATGGAAGATTCATCACACCAAAAAGGAAAAGCGCAAGATCATTCCTATCGTGTTTGTCGTTTCCTTAATGCTGTGTCTGTTTCAGATCATGCCAAACCGCGCCAGCATGAACGAGATTGTGAAGGCGCAGGAAATGGGGATACTTAACTACGAGGCTTATACGATTTTCCAGCAGGAAAATACACAACTGGTGGATGCAAAAACCATCACCCAGGATAAAGTGAACGAGTTGAAAGGCTTGAAGGCTTCTGATACGGAACCCCTCCTCTCGGGTGTAGCGCAAGGGAAGAACCTTATCATTATCCAGATGGAATCGTTCCAGAATTTCTTACTCGGTCTGAACATTGACGGTACAGAAATCACACCGAACCTGAATAAACTGGCCAAGGAGAGCATGTACTTCCCGAACTTCTACCAGAATGTGGGCCAGGGCAATACATCGGATGCGGAGTTTGTTGTGAATACTTCCTTCTACATTCCACCACGCGGGGCGGCAACTCAGCATTATGCAGACCGGGTTCTGCCAAGCCTTCCAAGATTGCTGCAGGGAGCAGGCTATGATACGGCCACCTTCCATACTAATGTCGTGGAGTTTTGGAATCGCGGGGAGCTGTACAAAGCGCTCGGTTTCAACCGGTATTATGACAAAGCATTCTTCGGTGAGGATGATAGGCTGTTCTTCGGCGCTTCGGATGATACGCTTTATTCCAAAACAGCCGCCGAGCTGAAGAAAATGAACGATGCCGGTAAACCATTCTACACCCAGGTCATATCCATGTCGGCTCACCATCCGTTTACGATTCCTCAGGAAAAGTATCGGATGACGCTGCCTGATCGATATGAGGGGACCTTTGTTGGCGACTACATCCGCTCGCAGAATTATGCCGATGATGCGCTTGGTAAATTCATTGAGCAGTTGAAGCAAGACGGCGTATGGGATAACAGCCTGGTAGTTCTCTACGGCGATCACCTCGGACTTCCGATTTATTCCTTGGACAGCAAGGATAAAGAGCTGATGCACGAAATCTATGGACGTGATTATACTTCTGCGGATATGATCAATATCCCGCTGATAATCCACGGTGAAGGCGTTCAGCCGGAAGTAAATGAACAAGTCGGCGGGCAGGTCGACCTCTTGCCAACCGTAGGCAATCTGCTTGGTGTGTCGATGGATAAGCAACTCCATTTCGGGCAGGATCTGTTGAACCATACCAACAATAGTTTGCTGCCGGAACGATATTATCTTCCTTCAGGCACGTTCATCAACGATACAACCCTGTATATTCCGGGGATTGGCTATGAGGATGGAACCAAGCATCCGCTTCCGAACTCAGACGAGAAGAAGACTCAGGCTTCCAAGGATGAATTCGAACGCGCGCTGCAGCTGCTCCATCTGTCCGACAGTTATATTAGGCAGCAGCCTTTCCATAAATAATCTGCTTGTTAACAAGGCAGCTCTCCTTAATCTGAGGGGAGCTGCCTTGTTTTTATATTTTTATAAACCGCCAACAATCCCTTGATATACAAGGCTTCCTATCGATAAATCTGGCTGCCATTTGACATAGTGGCTTACTTTTTCTTATGATTAAGTACAATATACCTTGTTTTGAACACCGCGTTCGTGGTGAAATTACGTACAACTACTCTCATATTCATACACTGAACATTAAGCCATATATATTCTAGAGCAAATCGATTACGAATGTAGGAGTGACGATCCAACCTTGGACCCCACACGAAGGATAAACAGAATTATATGTTTGGCACTAGGCTTTCTGCTGATTGCTTCCGTTTCGCAGATCCCCATGACTGATCTCAGCGATTCCGCTGCGGCCTCGGGATTGGAAGCATCTGAAGGCATTCTTCCTGCGTCATCGCCGGTTCCCAAAAGCCCGGAACCCGTACGCTTAATGCTGGAAGCGAAGCACAATGTGTCTCTGCTGTCCTCGCAAAACGTTACAAGCTGCACGGATACCGATATGTTTCTTCTCCTCAAGCACATGAAGCTAGAACCTTTGAAGTTCCGGTCGAATTATGTTGATCACCATGCATAGTAAGCGTTGGTTATTTAAAGACTAATTCAGATCAGATAAAAAAAGGATGTGTTTTGTTTGGACGACAGTATAGGCTTGAATTTGTTCTTAGTCGCAGTACTTATCGCAGCAACCGCTTTTTTCGTTATGACCGAATTTGCTATCATAAGACTTCGTCCCAGCCGAGTAGACCAATTAGTAATGGAAGGACGCAAAGGCGCCCTTGCCGTAAAAAAGGTAACTACCAATCTCGATGGCTACTTGTCGGCGTGTCAGCTGGGTATTACCATTACAGCGCTGGGACTTGGCTGGCTCGGGGAACCTACCATTGAGAAAATTTTTCACCCGGTGTTTGATAGCCTGGCCATACCTGCAGCGATAGCTTCACTAATCTCATTCTTGCTTGCCTTTATCATCATGACTTATATTCATGTCGTTATCGGAGAACTTGCTCCGAAGACGATTGCTATTAATAAAGCCGAAGCTGTCTCGTTCTTCTGCGCGACGCCCATTATCTGGTTCAACCGGATCATGTACCCGTTCATCTGGCTGTTGAACGGCTCGGCCAACAAAATCGTTCGTCTATTCGGCATGCACCCTGCCAGCGAACATGATGAGGCTCACTCTGAGGAAGAACTTCGCATGATTCTGAGTGACAGTTACGAGAGCGGGAAAATTAATCAGGCTGAATACGGTTATGTAAGCCGAATTTTTGCTTTTGATGATATGCTTGCCAAAGAAATTATGGTCCCGCGTACCGATATGATCTGTCTGTATATTGACAAGCCGCTGGCAGTGAACCTGCAGATTATCAAGCGTGAGCAGTATACCCGTTTTCCGGTTGTACGCGGGGATAAGGACCAGATCGTCGGCATGGTGAATACCAAACAGTTCTTCTTGGAGTTCGATGACAATTCCCATATCGACTTGTCCAAGCTGATTCATCCGGCCGTGACGGTATCCGAAGCGATTCCGATTAAAAAGTTGCTGCGCAAAATGCAGCAGGAAGGAACGCATATGGCTATCCTCATCGACGAATATGGCGGTACCTCCGGCATGATTACGATTGAGGATATTCTGGAGGAGATTGTCGGCGAAATTCGCGACGAATTCGACGAGGATGAAGAGCGCGAGCTGACCCAGCCTGAGCCAAACCGCATCATTGCTGACGGTAAGGTTCCGATTAATCGAATCAATGATCTCCTTCATACCGATCTCAGCACAGATGATCTGGATACAATTGGAGGCTGGCTGTACGGAAACAACTCGGAGCTCTCCAAAGGCGACACGTATACCTATCAGGACCTGACGTTTACCGTTATTGAGAAGAAGACTCACCGTTATACGAAGCTGCAAATCGTTAAAGAAACGAAGGAAAGCGCAGCCGAAGAGGCCGCTGCCCTGACAGCAGCTGCCGAGAATAACGAGTAGATACAATAAACCGCCCTGCACTCCTTATCGGGAATGCAGGGCGGTTTTTTTTCGTAGAAGAGTTATCCGGTTATGATGAACAAAGATAAGTATATATTTAAATTCTGTTTTCAATGGCAAACCAATGGACCTCATTATGAGTCTATATAATAATAGGCAGTCTCCTATAAACTGGATATCTCTGCCAAAGTATCGGTAGACAAGGAGGTTATCATAATCATCAGAATAAGAAGGATATCGCTATTTGTGCTCATGAGTGTCTTGGTAGCCGCATCGTTCATATGGAATGGCGAACAAGCTGCTGCCAAAACTGCCGGGGGATATACCGTAGAAGCAAACGGCTCTCACCTGACGGACGTCTATATTCACGAAGGTAAGACTTACGTTCCACTTAAGTCTTTAGCCTTGGCGTTGGGTTATGAGGTCTCCTATTCCCTGCAGGAGGAGTTCGACAACTTTCATCACTATGACCTGAATTCCGCAAGCAGTCCCCTGGTATCGATATGGGGCAATGCCAATTGGGGATACACGATTGTTCGGCGGGCGGCGCAGGAGATGAGCGTGAATGACGTTAATATTTACACACCGTCCAGGCTGTGTCCGCCTGAATCGGACAATTGCAGCCTCGATGAGAGCAAATATGAAGGGCCCTTCCTCTTCAAAAACACCCTCTACGTGCCTGTGCGGGATATGGCCAAAGCCTTTAATTTGAAGCTGACCATCACATTGACACAGGAAGGACGCCTCCTTCAGCTGTCTCCGCGCTGACAAAGCTTCTCACCTATAGCTTGGGTTCCTAACATAATTAAACTAAACCAGGCTGAGTCATAGACTCAGCCTGGCTTCCATTTGAATCAAGCGTATCCACCAGCCTGTTCATTCCAGCCCTCTCATCTCGATATCAGCTACGGACGTAATTTTCGATATATCAAATGCTCTGAAGGTAGCGATGCTGCTCTTCTCCTTCATGACATCAATATCCTGCCGGGCCTTCTTTACGTTACCCGGCGTCTTCAGGTCTGCAGCATAATAATCAATCGTAAGATCCGTCTCCCCCGGTACCGTGAGCGAAGGCAAGCGCTGGATTAGCTCCAGTACGCGTTCCTTCTCCTGGGTCATATTATCGGCCGTCAGATCGGCGAATACGATTAAACTTATATTTTGGCTGACATCTCCGCTGTCGCTGGCAAGCTGGCTATAATCACGCACAACCGTGTCGCTGTTGGTATAAACATAAGCGCGTCCAAACGCCTGATCCGGATAAAGCTCATTCAGCAGAGGTTTTAATCGCTCCTTCAGCTGCTGTCCCCAGAGCAGACTCAGATACGTATCATTTGATATGACGGGAGGGCTGGCATCATTGCTCTTAAGCGTAAACTCCAGCTCAGGCGTCTGTTCCGGATGGGCTTTCAGTTGGTATGAACCGATGGCCCATGTATAGTCTACATCCGTCACCTTAAAGGGCTCATTGTACTTTTGCTCTAGATAAGACTCGGCTGCCGTCTGCACCACCTGTTTCTCCGCAGCCGTCTTCATGAACGGGGCCGAGCCATAAGTGTACCCCGCATAAATGGAGCCAGCGAACAGGGCGACTCCGATAATCGTCCGCAGGGCAATCTTCCAGGGGGAGGAAAGTTGGCGCCGCCGTTTCTCGTCAAACCTCGGTTTCCTGGGTGATCTGTAACTCAAGTAAATAACCGGTATAATCAGCCCGATCAGATGAATTCCAATTACGAGCGGCCCGATAATGACGCCCAAATATCCCAATGTCATGAAAAAAACAAACAATGCCGCTCCCTGGAGCGCCATAAGCAGCGTGCCGCCTATCAGCATGCCAGGTGTTCCGATATAAAACATCCCGAGCCCCGTGCAGATCAGTGAGAGCAGCGTGGCCAGCCATTGATGCTTTCTCAAGTTATCATCCTTCCTCGTTATTCGATAGTCCCAAACCAAAGCCCACTTCACCATAGTGAAATGGGCTCCTTGGGTTTAACAAAAGACCCGTTACGTTATCCAAGCTCCAAATATCTATGCTACTCCTTCGGATGAATCATGTCTTCTGGACGAACGATCCGGTCAAAATCCTCTCCGCTCAGCAGACCACTTGCCAAAGCCGCTTCGCGAAGCGTTGTCCCTTCCTGATGCGCCTTCTTCGCGATCGCCGCGGCATTCTCATAACCGATATGCGGATTCAGGGCCGTCACCAGCATCAGTGAACGCTCCATGTTCGCCCGAATGACCTCCAGGTTGGCCTCAATGCCGACAGCACAATGCTGATCGAAGGAATCCATAGCATCCGACAACAGGCGTACCGACTGCAAGAAGTTATAGATGATGACCGGCTTGAAGACATTCAGTTCAAAATTGCCCTGACTTGCCGCAAAACCGATCGTAGCATCGTTGCCCATCACTTGGCAGACCACCATCGTGAGCGCCTCGCTCTGGGTTGGATTTACTTTTCCCGGCATGATGGAGCTGCCCGGTTCATTGGCAGGGATCGTGAGCTCGCCTATGCCTGAACGCGGGCCGCTAGCGAGCCAGCGAACGTCATTGGCGATCTTCATCAGGTCGGCAGCCAGTGCCTTCAGCGCGCCATGCGCAAATACGATCTCATCATGGCTGGTCAGCGAATGGAATTTGTTGCTCGCGGATGTGTAGCTTTTTCCCATCTGCATGCTAATTTCCGCTGCCGCCATCTCTCCGAACTTCGGATGTGCGTTTATCCCCGTTCCCACAGCGGTACCGCCGATCGCCAGCTCGCGCAGCGGTTCCACGGCAGAAGCCAGCATGAGTTCACACTTCTCGAGCATCCGGTGCCAGCCGCTAATTTCCTGTCCCAGTGTCAGCGGTGTAGCATCCTGAAGATGCGTACGGCCAATTTTGATCAGGTCCTTGTATTCATCGCTTTTCTTCTCCAGTGTTTTCTTCAAACGGCGCAGGGCGGGCAGCACATGGTCTTCCACGGCCACGACCGCAGCCATATGCATCGCTGTCGGAAATGTATCGTTAGAGCTTTGGGATTTATTTACGTCATCGTTGGGATGAACGCGCAGGGCGATGTCCTTCTGCTCGAGCAGCTGATTCGCCCGGTTTGCAATGACTTCGTTAACGTTCATATTGGACTGCGTACCGCTGCCGGTCTGCCAAACCACGAGCGGAAAGTGATCATCCCACTTGCCGGCCACAATCTCGTCGGCAGCGGTCGTAATCGCATCTGCCTTGTCTGCATCCAGTTTACCGAGCTTGTTATTAACAATAGCCGCACTCTTCTTCAAAATCGCAAATGCCCGGATGATTTCCTTCGGCATTGTCTCGGTACCAATCCGAAAATTCTCGGAGCTGCGCTGTGTTTGCGCTGCCCAAAGCTTATCTGCAGGCACTTTGATTTCACCCAGGGTATCCTTCTCAATACGATAATCCATCCCAACTTCCTCCTTTGACTTCCTTGAATGTGGCTATACATTAAACGAGAGTTCTTCTGTCAGCGAAGCCACTCGATCATTCGTTCAATGTGCAGAGCTAAAACGCTTTAATTTTTTCATCTCCCCTATTATGACACATACTTACCCAAGAAAAAAACCATAAGGGCGAAGAGCAGGAGCTGCTCCTTTTTTTGGATATCCCGTACTCCTGCATCTTTATAACGCACTCGCATAGGTGTCAAATCATACGCACGGCTTAACCTCCGCCCTTAGGTTGTATTAACCCTTTACCCAGCTTAAGACTAAAGTTATCTCCATTGAGAGGATTGGTGTCATCCAATCCTGTACTGGAGGAACTTTTCAGGATACGAGGAAACAAAAAAAGAACCGCCCCTAAAGGGTCAGTTCTCTTAGTATCCATTGCTAAGGACAGTCTATATCGCCGGGCGATCCAAACGGTACAAGTTCCGATACCGCGGATAACGTTCCATCAGCTCAGTATGCGTTCCTCGCATGACGATTTGACCGTGTTCCATAAAGATGATCTCATCCATATTCTCTACGCCGACCAGGTGATGCGTCACCCAGATTAGAGTCCGGTCCTGCAGACTGGCGAACATGGTGGAGAGCAGCTCCCGTTCGGTTTTGGGATCCAGCCCGACCGTGGGCTCATCCAGAATGACGACTGGCGTCTTCTGCAGCAGGATTCGGGCTAGAGCTACACGCTGACGCTCTCCCCCGGAGAAACGCTGTCCGGCTTCCTGCATGCGGGTGCGGAGACCTTCCGGGAGGGAAGCCACCAATGGTTCAAGTCGCGCCATGGCAACGGCATCCCGTATCTCTGCCTCCGTGGCGTTCGGGGATCCAAGCCGGATATTATTCTCAAGTGTTGTGTCAAACATATGCGGGCTTTGATTCAATACCGAAATTGCGGAGGAGATTCCATCTCCAAACCTTGTAGACTCCACACCGCCCAGGGTGAGACTTCCTTCTGAAGGTGCGAGCACCCCTTGAATCAACTGCAGCAGGGTCGATTTACCGGCACCCGAGCGCCCTATGATGGCTACCTTGGCTCCAGGCGGAATGTTGAGCGAAACATCGGTTAATACAGACCCTTCCCTATTGTCGTCGGATGCTACACGTGCGGATACGCCGCTCGCTGCCTGGTCATATCGGAAGCTGACGCTGTCCGCCTTCATATGAATACCGGTGCTCTTTACCGATTCGATCTCTGCCTTGCTCAACAGTTGTCCTTGATTAGGCTTCGTGTCAGAAGCATCGGCGCCTTCTATGGCCTGAAGCCTCGCGACCGATTGACCGTACTGCGAAATCCGCTCTACAGCTTCGGATACGGGCAGGAATGCGTCCATTAATGGAAAGACCACCAGTACAAAGGCTGCAATCAGCGTAACATCGATTGAGCCGTCCGCATACTGCCGTCCTGACCAATACACCATAGATACCACCGTCACGGCAACGACGCACTGAGCGATAAAGAAGCGAAGACGTGACCAGCGTTTGAGAGAGCGGTCCGTCCGATCCACCTCGGCTTCATCCGCCTCATAACCGGTCAGAAATTCCGTCTGCCGACCGCTGACATACCATTCATGAATGCCCAGCACCGCATCGGTCAGCTTTTGGTACAGATTGCTGCGGGCCTGCTTCATCTCCCGATTCTTCCGTTTGGTGAGCAGCAAGGAAATCAGCGGCAGCACCAGAATCAGCACCGCTACATACAGCGCGAGCAGAAGAGCAAATGCCGGATCAAAGAGGCCGACGGCCAGAATAACTCCGGCGTATAATACAAGCGCTACTATGGATGGAAAGACCGTCCGAATATATACGTCCTGCAAATACTCGATATCATCGGAGAGCACGCCGAGCAGATCCCCGGTGCGATAGCGGGAGGATAAACGGAGAGCCTGCGGTTCCAGGATACGGTACAGCCGCAGACGCATATGGGACAAGATGCGCAGAATCGTATCATGTCCCACCAAACGCTCGATGTAATGGATTACCGCACGTCCAATGCCAAAGGTACGGACCCCAACGGTCGGCACGTACACCATCAGAATATTTTCTGGGCGCAGGGCAGATTTGGAGATCAAATACCCGGAGGTGAACATCAGCATCCCGGCAAACAGGATGGTGAGCACGCCCAGTATGACAATGAGCAGAAAACGCCAGAAGTTTGCCGTTACGTAAGGCCGAAACCACGATTCCTGCTTCATTGTACTCCCTCCATTTGCGATGTGATCAATCCGTAATAAACACCCTGCCGAGCCATAAGCTCCTCATGGGTTCCCGTCTCCGCGACCCGCCCCTGATCAAGAACGAGGATATAATCCATATTCTGCATCCAGTGAAGCCTGTGTGTCGCCAGGAATACCCATTTGTCCTGAAAAAGAGACAGCATCGTCTCTTTCAGCTCATACTCTGTCTCAATATCCAGATGCGCCGTCGGCTCATCCAGCAGCAGTACCTTACGGCCGCCGAGCAGCGCTCTCGCCAAGGCTACACGCTGCGCCTGGCCGCCGCTTAATGTGCGGCCGCCGCCGCCAATCATCTCAGCAAGTCCGCCCGGCAAGCGATCTACCAGATCCGACAGACCCGCTGCCTTTACTGCTGCTTCCACTTGCTTCCTTGATGCCTCAGGTGCATAAAAGCGCACATTGTCCTCCAGTGAGGCCCCGAACAAATAAGGCTGCTGCGGCATATAGGTAACCTGCGTCCTCCACTCCCGCCGGTTTGATTCATCAAGCTTCATACTGCCTAGCTCCATCACACCGGATGTAGGCGCCATAAATCCGCCTAGCAGCTCGATCAGCGTAGTTTTGCCTGCTCCGCTCTCCCCTACGATGCCAATCTTGCCCCGGCCCGGTATCCGGAAGCTGACATCTTCCAAAGAGGCCGGCCCCTGCGCTTCGTGTCTGAGGCCGATCCCGGACAGCTCCAGCACGCTTTCGTTATCCCATTGGAAATGAGGCTTCGTTTGAGGGGAAGCCAATAAATTATCTTCAATTTTAAATGTTAGGTCTGTTGGGGACTTCGAGGCTTCCCGAATCATGGATTGCATCGCTTCCCCTGCCTGCTTGCCGTCCAGCGTAGCATGAAAGTCCGCTCCGACCATCCGCACTGGCAGAAAATACTCCGGGGCCAGAATCAGGATGAGCAGTGCAGGCAGCAGCTCCAAGCTGCCGTTAATGAGGCGCAAGCCCAAATTTACAGCAACGGATGCTACGGACAGCATCGTGAAGAAATCCAGCGCGAAGGACGATAGAAAGGCTACGCGCAGCGTCCGCATGGTGGCTGCGCGGTACCCCTCACTGACTTGCTGTATACTTCTGCTGTGCTGGCGGCTCTGCCCAAGAAACTTCAGCGTGGTCAGGCCTCTCAGCGAATCCACAAAATGATTGGACAGCATCCGATAGGAATCGAGCTGCCACTCGGTCTGTTTTCTTGCAGCAAGCCCGACCAGAATAAGAAATACGATTAAGATCGGCATGGTCACCAGCAGGATGATACCCGAAATCCGGTCTGTCATGAACACATACAGCCATACCAGCGCAGGGGTAATGCTTGCTCCCATCATGCGTGGTATCGTAAGCTCCGCATATTTGCGAAATTTGCCGATGCCCTCCAGCACAAGCGTAACCACATTACCTGTTCCTTCTGTCCGAACGAAGGCAGGCCCGTTTTGAAACAGCTCATCCAGCAGCTGCTTTCTCAGGCTTGCGCCCGTCTCCTCGGCAAAGCGCTGCGCGATTCCTTGCTGCACCACTGAAATGCCGTGGCGTGCCAGAAACGCAAGCAGGAACAAGGCAATGGTGTCCCCCTGCTCCTGCAGCGTTGATCCCGCAAACAGGGCCGATATGGCTTCCGCCAGCCATTTGGCTTGCAGGAGGATGGCCATGCTCTGTGCCAGGGTACATACGGCGACAAGGAGAAATACCGTCTTGGCGCCTTTGTATCCCAGCAGATCTTTTCCCATTAGTATTCCAGATGCTCCTTCTCATGTACCCGTTTATGGAAAACGAAGTAGCTCCAAATTTGATAACCCAGTACAAATGGCAGCAGCGTTACCGCCACAATCGTCATAATTTTGAGAGAATACGGTCCAGAGGCCGCATTATAAATCGTCAGGTCAAATGCCGAATTAATAGAGCTGACCATTACGCGCGGGAACAACCCTACAAATACCGATGTTACCAAAAGACCGATGACAGCACCAGTCATTCCAAAAGCCCAGCCGTCCCGCTTGATGTTCATGAAATATCCGCCCAGCAGGAATGCAAGCAGAGCCAGCACCAGCAGCACGGTTAACACCACGCCCCGCTTCTCGAAGATATCGGTCATGAAATACGTCATAGCACCGAATACTACGAACAGAGCCGCAACCGGAAGCAATAACTTCCGGGCCATAAGGCGAGCTCGCTCCTGAAGATCACCTACCGTGCGCAGTGTTGTGAACATTAAGCCATGCAGCAGACAGAGCATAACCATCGTGAGGCCGCCAACCACAGTATAGCCATTCACAACATCAAAGAAACCAGCATGCATCTGCATCTCTTCGTTGATAGGAAGCCCCTGAATCAGGCAGGCGAAGACAACGCCGAGCAGAAAGGGCGGAAGCACGCTGCCGAAGAAGATCGCGCCGTCCCACACCCGTCTCCAGCGGACATCGTTCACCTTGCCGCGGAATTCAAAGGCTACCCCGCGTCCAATCAAGGCCAGGAGTAGAAAGACGAGCGGGATATAGAATCCGCTGAACAGGGTAGCATACCAGTTCGGGAAGGCTGCGAACATCGCGCCGCCCGCCGTCAACAGCCAGACCTCGTTCGCATCCCAGAACGGACCGATCGAATTGATCAGCACCCGGCGCTGGGTATCACTTTTGGCCAACAGCTGCGTGGACATCCCGACTCCAAAATCAAAGCCCTCCAGGAAAAAGAATCCGATAAACAATACGGCAACGAGCACAAACCACAGTTCGTTAAGAGACAGCATTGTAGCCCTCCTTATTAAACGGATCGTTTGCGTGGTGATCATCTTCCTCCGCCGCATACGGTCCTTTCTTAATAACCTTGATGAACAGATATGCCATGACGGCAGCCAGCGCCGCATAAATAGCGGTGAACATGATGAGCGAGAACAGGATCGAGCCTGCGCTTACGTTTGGTGAAATACTGTTCTCCGTGGTGATCAGCCCGAAGACCGTCCATGGCTGCCGCCCAATCTCTGTCATGATCCATCCTGACGTGTTCGCAATGAAGGGAAGCGAAATGCCAAAGAGCAGCAGTTTAAAGAACCATTTACCAGCCTGCTCGACCTTCTTGCGCAGCATCAGCCACGCTCCGTACAACCCCAGCAGAATCATCATGCTGCCGGCGGCCACCATAATCCGGAAGCTCCAGAATGTAGTGCGTACGGGAGGAATATAATCCCCAGGTCCATATTGCTGTTCATACTGCGCTTGCAGCTCTTTCATCCCGATAACTTCGCCGGAGAATTTGCTGTAGGACAAGAAGCTGAGCAAATACGGAATTTTAAGCTCCATCTTGTTCTCCTGCTTATCCGGGTCAATGGACGCAAAGACCGTCCAAGGTGCAGGATCGTCACTGGTTTCCCACAGGCTTTCCGCAGCGGCCATCTTCATCGGCTGCGTATCGACCAGATACTGTGCCTGTTGGTGACCGAATACAGCAACCAGAATAGAGGTAATAAGGCCAATTACGATGGCGATATGGAATGATCTTTTAAAGAAATCGAGGTCTTGCTTCTTCATCAGCTTGTAAGCACTAATCCCTGCAACAACGAAGGCACCCGTAGCCAATGCACCAAAGATCGTATGCGGGAACTCTACCAGCAGCTGACCGTTCGTGATCAATGCGAAGAAATCATTCATTTCGGCCCGCCCATTGTTCATTTCAAATCCGACGGGACGCTGCATGAACGAGTTCGCTGCCAGAATCCAGAAGGCGGACATCAGGGTTCCGAAGGATACCAGCCAAATGCTGAGCAGATGGACCTTCTTCGATAACCGGTCCCAACCGAATATCCACAGCCCGATGAACGTCGACTCGAGGAAAAATGCCAGCAGGGCTTCGATGGCAAGCGGTGCGCCAAACACGTCCCCGACAAAGCGTGAGTAATCCGACCAGTTCATGCCGAACTGGAATTCTTGCAGAATGCCTGTCACAACCCCTACTGCAAAGTTAATCAGGAACAGCTTTCCCCAGAACTTGGCCATTTTCTTATAGACTTCCTGGCCTTTGACAACATACATTGTCTCCATGATGGCAATCAGAAACGCCAATCCGATGGACAAAGGTACGAAAATAAAGTGAAAAATGGTTGTCGATGCGAATTGAATTCGCGCCAGCATAACCGGATCCATAACAGATACCCCTTCCCTTAGCTCACATAATCACTTCAAATTTTATTCTTTTTGTATTGTCGCAAACCGCAGTGCAAAGCATTGTGATAAAGATCACATTATGATGAATGAAATCGGTTTAAAAGGTATAAATTTGTGACGAAAATCACTAAGTTAAATTTAAAGCTATGTTAAGGGGCATTTTAACGAGTAAACAGGCGTTCACAAGCCCCCTGTTATAGGTCGCGGCAGGTTCTGTCTAACGCAAAAAGCAGGTTGCCATGAAGGCAGCCTGCTTCGTTATATCTCATCATTTATTCCGTAAATTACTGATCTGCACCAATCTCCGTCTCGATGAGCTTGAATTCCGTCACATCCGCGATGCCGCGATTGGTAATGCGGATCTCCGGGATCACCGGCAGCGCGATGAGGGAGAAGGTCATGAACGGCGCATGGATGTAGCATCCAAGCTCCTTCCATGCTTCCTCCAGGGCAGCGACTTCCTCCGCCACGGTCTCAACCGGGCGGTCTGCCAGCAAACCTGCAATCGGCATTGCCACCTTCGCCAGCACCTTGCCGTCACGAACCACGATCATGCCGCCTCCGCATGCTGCCAGCTCATTCGCCGCCAGGGCCATATCCTCGGCATTCGTACCCATCACAAGCAGATTGTGACTGTCATGCGCTACGGTGGACGCCACCGCGCCGGATTTCAGTCCGAAGCCGCTCGCAAAGCCGAGCGAGATTTGTCCTGAGATGCCGTGACGCTCAATACATGCCAGTTGAACCACGTCCTGACCGAGGTCTGGCTGGATCACTCCTTGCTGCACAGAGAGCACCGCCGTCATTTTAGCAGTACGGGCGCTGTTCTCGATGACACGCACCACGTTCACTTCCGTGCGAGTCGCATCGAATTTGCTGCGCAGCAGGAAATCATCCGCAGTAAGTGGACGCTGCAGCCGGACCGAGTTAAAAGCTTGCTCAGGGTACTGATAAACCGGAAATTCCTTCACTAGCTTGCCGTTCTCCGCTACCACTTCGCCATCCGTGATGACAACGGAAGGTACCATGCTCTTCAGCTCATCAATCAGCAATATATCAGCTGTCTTACCTGGTGAAATGCTGCCAACCTCCATGTCCATCCCGAAATAACGAGCCACATTGATCGTTCCCAGCTGAATTGCCGTAACCGGGTCTACGCCCTCCTCCATTGCACGGCGAACTACATGGTTCATGTGACCGAGTCTCAGCAGCGTCTGTGGGTACACATCATCCGTAACCAGAGACATATTGTCTGTCCGCACCTTATCTTCCGTTATGACCTTAACAACTTCCTTCACATCCTGCCAAGCCGAGCCCTCGCGGATCATCAGGTGCATGCCAAGGCGAACCTTCTCCAAAGCCTGCTCTCTGGTTACCGTTTCATGATCGGAGCTTACGCCAGTTGCCATATAGGCCTGAAGCATCCGGTCATCCTCAGCTGGAAAATGCCCTGTCACCGCCTTGCCTGAGCGCAGCGTGGCCTCGATCTCTCCGCTCATGGTCTTGTCACCGTATACAACGCCCGGGAAGT
The DNA here is from genome assembly GCF_001277345.1 of Paenibacillus solani. Taxonomy (GTDB): domain Bacteria; phylum Bacillota; class Bacilli; order Paenibacillales; family Paenibacillaceae; genus Paenibacillus_AQ; species Paenibacillus_AQ solani. Next base: position 511,438 of record NZ_LIUT01000008.1, on the reverse strand, counting down.
TCATCACTTCGCCAAGCCCTGCAACGCCTTCCCAAGTCAGCCCTTCCTCTATGTCGGCTACGCCCAGCTGCGCTCCGGCATCCTCCAGATCAAACGTCGACGGCACACACGAAGGGATGGTGGTGAACACCTTCATCGGCAGCTGCTGCCCTTCCTCGTGCATCCAGCGCACACCCTCCATGCCGAATACGTTCGCAATCTCATGAGGATCCATGTAGATCCCGGTCGTTCCGCTCACGATGGCCGCTTTGGCAAACTCGGTCACGGTCAGCATCGTGCTCTCCACATGCATATGGCCGTCCAGCAGACCCGGTGTAATATAACGGCCATTCGCTTCAATGACCCGTGTCGCCTCCCCGATCGTATGATCTGCATTGCCGATATACGCGATGCGCCCCTGCGCCATCGCCACATCCATATGCTCCTGAAGCTCGCCCGTAAACACGTTCACCAGCGTGCCATCCTTAATGACCAGATCGGCAGGCTCTTGTCCTAACGCAACCTTCCCCAGCTGCCGGCTGACCTCGTATCGTTTCTGTCTTTGGATTGAACTCATGATGATTGCACGCTCCCCTAGTTTTTTGTAATGAACGGTAAATACACAATCGATTGCTTGATAACACGCCAAACAACCCGGACAGCGAATCTGCCCGGGTTGCCAGTACTTATATCCATAAAGGAAGAGATGCCCCGTGCAGCAGCAATCTATGCTACCTAGTCTGCACATCACCTCAATGGTTAAAACCTGCGAAATTTCCAATCAAGATGATCCTCAAGCCCGGCTTCTAGGTACGAAGCTGGGCTGGGTGGCGGCGGGATTCTCAACCTTCATGTAGTCAAGTCATTTACGGTAACCTGGTAGAAACGCCCGGGCCTTATCCCCCGGCATATACATCAAGATTTGATTTTGTGAACCTATTAATTTTTTCATTCATTCCGTTTCATTTGTTGTATGAATTATAATCCTCCTGACTGAGAAGTCAAGTGACCGGGAGCAATCTTTCATCTACAGGCATGTCAAATCAAGCCAGTTTCCGCCCCAATCTATGTACGCGCTCAAGCCATTGCTTTCTTGAGGCTTCAGGCATTTTGCGAAGCTGCGTAATGTTCGTGGCATGTACCTTACCCACACCGCAGAACTTTAGTATGGAATGCTTCATCATTTGATGCCCCGGCTGTCCGAGGTAGAAACGGTAATAGACGTTCGGCGAATCCATCGTGACGATCAAGCGTGCCGTCTTCCCCTTGAGCAGCTGCTCTGGCAAAGGCGAATTTCGGCGGTACTTAAACGCAAAGCCCGGTAGAAAAACCCGGTCGATGAACCCTTTGAGCAGTGCCGGCATGCCGCCCCACCAATTCGGATACACAAACACCATGTGATCCGCCCAAGAGATCAGTTCCTGCGCTTCTTGCAAATCCGGCTCCAGCGGTTGTTTCCCCTTGTAACCGCCGGAGAGATTGGGATCAAAATCCATCCTGGCAAGCACCAGCTCTCGCACCTCTGCCCCGGATTCAGCCGCCCCCTTCGCATAAACTTCTGCCAGCTTACTGCCATAGCTGTCCTCGATGGGATTTCCTTGTATAATTAAAACCTTTTTCATCTGCATCTTCCCCTCATTTTTTAGTTAGCGAACACTAACCTAATGACAAAAAGAAAAGATCACCCCGGACCTTTTCCCAAGCCTATTAATGCCAATAGATGCGCCGTCACTTCATTTGCCAGCAGCGACAACGGTTCTTCCAACTCCCCTTGCATCGTTGAAACCGCAAGCTGAGTGAACGCGCCAATGATCAATACGGCGGTTAACCGCGTGTTCTGCGGCGGGATATCCCCCTTATTCACCGCCTGCTCAAGCAAATCCTGCAAAGCATCCAGCGGTTGGCGTCCCCTGCTCAAGAGCACCTCCGTAAACAGCTCGTGATGCTGGGACAACAGCAGCAAGCCGTATTTATCCTCGTCATAAGAGACCAATACCCGGGTTACGAGAGAAGACAGCCTCTCCCCAAACGCTCCTGGCCGGGCGGCATAATCATCCACCAGACGCGTATAACGGCCGCAGTACTCCTCAAACGCTTCCGCAGCCACCGCATCCTTGTTCGTAAAATGCTTATAGATTGCCGCATCCGTTACACCTGCTTCTGCACCGATTTCTTTGACGGATACCCCATCCACACCCTTCTCGGCGAAGAGCTTCATGGCAGCCTGTAAAATATCTTTCTTCTTGCTATCAACATGCGGTTTCTTTTTCATATCCATATCATAAGTGAACGCTAACCAAATAGCAATTATTCATTTGCAAAGAGGCTCCTCCACAACGAAAGGCGCCTCTATTTCTCACTGTTATTCAGTTCTCCCTATCTGTATACAGGACGGTCAGCTATTGATTAGCATCCCTTATCGCCTCCGGCAGCAAAATGGTGATGGTGGTTCCTCTGCCCACTTCGGACCATACACTTACCCGGCCGCCATGGGCTTCAACAATCGCCTTGGCAATGCTCATCCCAAGCCCTGAGCCATCCATACTCTCTTCGGTATTCGTCCCCCGGTAATAACGTTCAAACAGATTGCCGCGTGTCTCCTCGTCCATACCCACGCCCTGATCAGCAACCGTAATCGCTGCCCCTACGGAACGTCTCTCCACCCGTATTTCAATGTGAACACCCTGCTGATTATGCTTCACGGCATTCGTAAGAAGATTATCCATCAGCCGCTGAAGCCATTTGGCGTTCCCGTCTACCATAAGCGCTGCTCCGCTGCCAACATAAACGAAATTCGCATCTACCGTGGCATCGTTAACGTATTTCAATACGCAGCGACGAACGAGCTCATTCAAATCCAGCCGGGCCAGCTCCTGCGGCCGAATTTCATTCTTGAGCTGAAACACGAGCGAGAAGTCGTTGATCAGCTCCAGCATGTAATCGCCCTTTTCCCGGATCACGGTTCCCATCTCTCGCAGCTCTTCCTGACTCCAATCCTGCGGCGCGCTTTCGAGCATATACCCGTAACCCTGGATGGAAGATAATGGGGTACGCAAATCATGCGATATTCCCGACATCCATTCCTCCCGATTACGGTCGAGCCGCTCTCGCTCCCGTTCGGTTTCGGCAAGCTGCTCCGCCATTTTGTAAAATGAATGGATGACTTCCTTGTACAGCTTAAAGCGCATACGCAGCTTTCCGTTCCTGCGGAACACCCGCTTCCGGTCTTTGGGGGTAAGGACTTCCTCATAAGCTCCTCTGCCCATTCGCTCAAACCATCCAGTAAACAGCAGCAAGGGCCGGCTATACCGGTATCCATGCCATATGGCGACTCCGAGCGACAGCAGCAGCACACAGATCATCGTCCATAGCGCCACGCGGATCAGATCATTCATCATCGGTCTCTTCCCCAGAGCACCGTCTTGGGGCGTATGGTAGACCCAGGTGCTGCCGCTGGCCGCATCCCGGTAAACCGCGATATGCGTTGCATATGTGCCGGGCTGCTCCTGCATGGCCATAATCTCCAGCGGATGATAGCTTGCCTTCGTCTCTGCCCCTGATCCCACCGTTTGGACCACACGGCCCTCCCGGTCAATAACATGCAAGTAGCCGCCAAGCCTCGCTAACTCATTACGAAGTGACTCTTCATCCCCCTGCCTTACTCTGCCGTTTTCTTGAAATTGAGCATACCACTCCCGAAGATGATCCGAGCTTTCATTAATGCGACCCATCAGGTACAGCAGCGGCTCTTCATAAAACAGCTCCATTTGCCAATCCACCGTGTACTTGTCGAGACGGCGGTTCTCCTTTATCTCAAGCAAAGTGTTCACCGAATACTCGGAAGGGACATTTGATGATGTGTTAGTGGCGTGAATGACTTTCCCCTCCATATTCACCACCTGGAGCCACATATTCTTCTCCCGCAGCAGATGCTTCCAATGCTCCCCCAGCAGCACCTTGCCATTCTCCGTCACGGTCTCCATCACGATCCCGTCCAGAACACCTGTCGGAAAATTGCGCTGAAGTTCATCATTGTTTATATGCCTGATCAAGAAGAATAAGAGCACAATGAGAAAGCAAAACATAAACGCCGAGAATGCAATCAGTTGATACGTAAAATGAAAGGCCAATCTTCTGCGCAGCCTCATCGCCCTTTCTCCTTCATCAGCTTGTAACCAAGCCCCCGAACCGTCAGCAAATACTGCGGGTTGCTCGGATCTTCCTCAATACGCTCGCGGATACGGCGGATATGCACCATCACGGTATTATCCTCGCCCATCCCATCAATGCCCCACACGGCCTCGTACAGCTGCGACTTAGAGAATACAACTCCTGGATGCTTGCAAAAATATAACAAAAGCTGAAACACCTGCGCCGGACAAGGCACAGGCTCGCCCAGCACAGTAAGCTCACCGGCCGTTTCATCCACCTTAAACCGGCCGAAATCCCATGCACGCTGGATTGGCCGATGCTCAGCCGCCACAGTCCTGCCCAAGCCGCCTCGACGTAGACGCGCTTTGATTCTAGCGGCAATCTCCAGCGGGTTAAACGGCTTGGTCACATAATCGTCCCCGCCCATCGCAAATCCGGTCAGCACATCCAGGTCCGATGCCTTCGCCGTCAGAAACAGAATGTGCGGGCTGCCATAAGAACGGATCTGCGGACAGAGATCAAATCCCGTGCCATCCGGAAGCATGACATCCAACAGCACAAAATCCGCTCCGTGGGCAGCGATTTCGCTAAGCGCTTCCTGACAACTGGAAGCCGTATATATACGGTTAAAGCCTTCCTTGCGCAGCACCATCTGCAGCATTTTCACAATGGAAGGTTCATCATCTACAATTAAAATTCGTGTAAGCTCCATATTTATCCTCACCCATACTTATGCTAGCACAGCAACCTTAACAGGAGTTAAACAAATGGAGAAACTGTTAAGAAAAAGTTAGGTTGCCGTTTCCGAGTAATTTCATTTCGAACTTTATACTTGGTTTCAGAGGTGATCGATATGAATTCATATAAACGCTCGACAGCGGTTGATGCCATTCGCGGCTTAAGCTTGCTTGGCATCCTAATGGCCAACATGCTGATTTTTCAATACGGCATGTTTGGTAAGGATGAACTGCACTACTTTCAGCCATCCATCCTGGACCGGGTTAGCCATGATATGCTGAGAGTTTTCGTAGAGGCCAGCTTCATGCCGATTTTTACATTCCTGTTCGGCTACAGCATGGTCAAAATGAGGGAAAGCTTGACCACCAAAGGACTCAAATATGGACGCAGCTTTACCCGCAGGTCCATTCTGCTGATCCTTCTTGGTTTTCTGCATTCGACATTCATATGGGAAGGCGATATTCTGCTGTTCTACGGAGCCGTCGGGTTCTTCCTGCTGCTGTTTGTAAAGCGGAAGCCCAAAACGCTCATCATCTGGGGGACCCTTCTGCTCGCGCTGGTTTCAGCTTTCGGATACGGCATGCTGGAGCCTTCGGCTGCAGAAGGAGAGAAAATGGAGACATTCGTAAAGCAATCCATCGAAGTATACAGCAGCGGCTCTTACAGTGAGATCTTTCAGTTCCGTTTAAACGGGGAACTACCTTACGATCTGCCAGATTGGCTGTTACTGCTGGTTGTCATCATTCTCCCGCTGATGAACGCACCGATGTTTCTGTTTGGCATGGCGGCGGCAAAGCGCGGCCGCTTCCTCCATCCTTCCATGGAAATCAAATTGTACTTGAGATGGTCACTCCTTATTCCGGTTGGTCTGGGTTTGAAGACGGCAGGCGTCATGTTGGGTAACTCCAACAGCTGGAGCGGTATCCTGATGATGCTAGGCGGCCCGTTGTTAGCGCTTGGGTATCTCCATCTATTCGCTTCCATCTACGCCTTCTCGTCCAGACAATCGCTCTTGATCCGGGCTTTTGAAGCTGTTGGACGGATGTCACTAACGAACTATCTGACACAAAGCGTCATATGCGTATCGATATTCTATGGATTTGGGCTGGGTCTCTTCGGCAAGCTTGGCGTGCTGCAAGGAACGCTGCTGGCGATCCTTATCTATGCCGTACTGGCAGCCATCAGCCTGATCTGGCTGAAAAGGTTCCGCAGCGGCCCGGTCGAACGGCTGCTGCGTATAGGCACCTACTGGTCCTGGAGTGGAAGAGCCAAACCTAAACCACTGGCTCCGGTGACCGCAGATCCTGCGGCAGAACTTCAGACTGAAGGACCTCCCGCATCCTAATCGTTTCACAGTAGCGGCTCAGTGTTTGCTTCCTCAAGACTACCAAGATGAAATCAGGCCTGCCGTTCATGTATAATGGACATACGACAATAGGCTGGATGTTTCTCGGACTTTTCCGGTCAATACCGAAGGAGGAATCAAGCATGCTAGTAGTTACGAACTCAATTAAGGTTAAACCGGGCTTTGGTAAAGAAATTGCCCAACGATTCGCTGAAGCAAAAGGCGTACAGGAAATTGAAGGATTCGTGCGAATGGAAGTATGGCATGAAGCCAAAGAAGGCGCAGAAGCTGAGGAGCTGAAGATTTCCACGGTATGGGAAAATGAAGAAGGGTTCAAACGCTGGACTTCCAGCGATTCATTCCGCCAATCCCACGGTCAGGGGCGCAATGAGAATATATTGGGTGCTTCCCTGAACAAATATGAACTCCTGGTCAGTCATACAAAGTAAACCGGCATAAGCTTTATCCTGCACAGCCCCTATCGGACTGCAGGAAGTGCATGCAGGACGCTGCCATTACAAATACCCCGCCTCGGGCATCTGCCTGCTGGCTGGGTATTTTTTGGTGATGGGTCATTCCTGCCACGTTCCGGTTTCCACGATTCGTCTTGGATGATAGATAGCATACTTCAAGGCTGATCTATTCGCTTATCGTATATCCCGGCAGCAATTCGGGGTTGTGGGATCGCCCCAGCTCAACCATATATCTGTTCAGTTCGTTAAGCTCAGGACCCTCCATTGTATATGACTGTCTATTCACCTCAAACTCGCTTGCCACGCGAATCTCCTGCTCACCTTGCATGACATCCATATAGAATAAAAATCCCGGTTGACCCGGTTCTTCGTTACCTGTCATCCGCTTAGCTTGGACGGGCTCCACCCTCTTTATAATGGGTTCAATATCCTGCTTGCTGTCCAATACCATTCGTGTGCCGTCCCCATAAACCACTTGAATGGACTTCACCTTCGCTGCGTCCAGCTGCAGCAGTTCCTTAACGGAATACAGACTTTGATCCAAAGACGTGGCATCCTCGTTCGTTTCGCTGCATCCACCCATTCCAAGCACCGCCATCATGCCCACCAGCATGATATATAAGAACCTTTTGGACATCCGATCACCCCTAATTAAGTGTCCGCCATTCCCTTTTGTGCCGAAGTGATCAAAATACTATACGGACGAAATGGTTATATTAAGCATGATCAAGAAAACCCATCCCCTGCGCGAAAGGAGCTTGCGTTTTATGGAAAGCACACACGATTTTGTGGAAAAAATGAATGAGAATGCGGAGAAAGCCCGCCGCAACAAAAATAACGGCAAAGGCACACCCAGCGACAAACTGCCGACCAAACAGCACGGCACCAAGAAATAACATACAAGATATACCGCGATCCTGGCAGGATCGCGGCTATGATATCAGGGAGCATGAAACACCAATTATCAACGCTCTCTATTACATATGTCTTACAATCCCTCGGATGCCTGCTTTAGCAGGGAGCCGAGCATATTATAATCAACCTGCTGCCCGGATGAGATTTTGATAGTCTTTCGTTCGGGCGGCCCTTCGAACAACCCTTCAGGAAAATCCAGGCCATCCGCATGAAATATCGTAAAGCTGACGGCGCTCTTTGCGACGCTGATTACGGCTGCATATTTTCCGTTTTTCAAAAAGTGGGGCTTTTTTTATTGTAGCCGTTCTGAAACCTCAGGGATCGTCTCGTGCACCAGCTCGCGAAGTCGCTCGCTGACCTCCACCTTCCAGGCATCACTAATGGCTGCAATGTAATCTGTTACTTCTTGATTCATTTTATCTGCTCCCTCTGTATCGTAGTATAGTATTTCTCAGCTCAGCCCTGATGAACCATCTGCCAGGTCATGCCATACCGGTCTACCACTTCTCCGTAGTAGGCTCCCCAAGGCTGAAGGGCGAATGGATATTTCTCGGTGCCCCCATCGCTTAGATGGCGATAAGCAGCACGGGCGTTTTCTTCGTGAGTGAACGTGATGGCCAGACCCATGCTTGAGCTCTTGGCGGTTTCCTGAAAAGCATCGGTGAGGATAAGCTTATTACCGCCAGCCAGCGTTAACGACATATGCATAACCTTATCTTGGTGAGCTTCGGGTATCCCCGGCATGTCTTTGAATGTGGTCAATACATCAATCTCTCCACCCAGCGCTTGCATGTAAAAATCCGCCTGTCCTCTTGCATCCTCCGAAATAATAAAAGGTACCATTTGTGCTTGCATGATCATCTTCCTCTCGATTCGTTTTTTTGTTTTATACCTAAATGACGAATGAGATTTGGCATAATCGACACGACTTTCATATTTTTTTAAAAAAAATTTAGTTTTTTTCTTCAGCATGTCTTAGGACTCCGCTGACAGGCATTCCGCCGCACGGTTTAGCAGCAGGACATGTTCCTTCAGGTTATCCGTCAGCGATGCGGCCAGCTTGAATTCCGCGCAAGCTTCATCCATACGTCCCAGCTTAAAGAGCATGTCACCCCTTACACTTGGGAGAAGATGATACCCCTTCAAAGCAGGCTCGCTTTGCAGAACGTCCACGATCTCAAGCCCGATCTCCGGACCGAAAGCCATGGAAAGAGCAACGGCCCGATTCAATTCCACGATCGGCGAAGGAGAAACCTGATCCAATGCCTCATAGAGCGCGGAGATTCGAATCCAATCCGTCTCTGCTGCACTCGGTGCCCCGGCATGACACGCGGAAATGGCAGCCTGTATGGCGTAAGGTCCCGTCATTCCGCCCAACCGCTCGATCCGATCCAGAGCGGCAAAACCGCGCCGAATCAATATATAATCCCACAGGGCCCGGTTCTGATCCATAAGCAGGACAGGTTCCCCCTCCGAATTGACCCGAGACTTGAATCGGGAGGACTGAAATTCCATTAACGCAACCAATCCATGCACCTCGGCCTCCGCCGGCACGATCTCCGCCAGCACCCGCCCGATCCGGAGCGCTTCCTGACAGAGCAGCGGGCGAATCCACTGGCTGCCCGATGACGCGGCATATCCCTCATTAAACATGAGGTAGATGACCTCAAGGACCGATGACAATCGAGGTTTGAGCTCGGCTCCCTGAGGAATCTCGAATGCCACCCGGGTCGCCGACAGCGTCCGTTTGGCACGAACGATTCGCTGCGCGATCGTAGGTTCAGGCACAAGATAGGCGTGGGCGATCTCCGCTGTCGTTAATCCGCCGAGCAAACGCAGCGTCAGGGCTACACGCGCTTCAGGGGAGAGAACCGGGTGGCAGGTCATGAAGATCAGCCGCAGAATATCATCGCTTACTTCGCCCTCCTCCGGCACTTCAAATTCCGAATCCATCCGGGAATCCATGTCGCGTCCCAACTGCTCATACTTCCGATCGCGTACTTTATTCCGGCGCAGCAGGTCCAGCGCTTTGCGCTTCGCTGCAGTCATAAGCCATCCGCCGGGAATATCCGGTATACCGTCTTGAGGCCAGCGTTCCAGTGCAGCGATCAGCGCATCCTGAGCCAGATCCTCGGCAAGGCCGATATCACGGACCATTCGGGTCAGGTAGGCAATGATTTTGGAAGATTCGATTCTCCAGATGGCATCAATTGCAGCATGGGTATCGGCCGCCGACATTAGGAATTCTGCCTCTGGATGTGCTCACGCATTTCATATTGCTTCGCCTGTGCATCCGGGTCCTGCGTCAGCTCGGTCGGTTCAAACACCTGACGGAGCTCAATCTGCCCCGCGCCGAAGCCATGCGGATCGGGCATGCGTTTGGCCCATTCGATTGCCTCTTCCCTCGACTTTACCTCAATCAAGGTATACCCCGCGATCAGCTCCTTCGCTTCCGTAAAGGGACCGTCGGTGATTTTCGGCTTGCCTCCAGGCTCCGGATAAGAAATCCGGATGGCGCCTGCGCTTGGATGCAGCCCATCTGCTGCAAGCAGAACCCCCGCCCTGGCCAGCTCCATGTTGTACCTCATCATGGCATCCAATTGTTCTGCACTAGGCAGCACACCCGCCTCAGAATCCTCGGTTGCTTTCACAATCATCATGAATCTCATCACTTTATACCTCCCTGGTTATCTCTGCGTATACTCTGAATTTCCGTTCTATGCTTCATCAACGAATAGAACATCTCCTGATCGACAAACACATCAAATTTTCATAAAAAAATAGGTTACCATTATTTCGTGATCGGACCCTGTATTCCTGTTGGAAAAAACCACGCCCATAAAAAAATCAACCAGGACTAAGATGAACCCCTGAGTGGTCAAAGGAATTCACCGGTCCCATACCGAAATTAATTAGCTACCATTTCTCATGAATGCGGTGATCTCTTATGGACGTTATGATCCCGAACCGGATCCATATTATCGGCTCCGTCGGCAGCGGTAAAACGACGCTCGCCAGAGTGCTGGCCGCCCAGTTTAACCTTCCTTATTACGAGCTCGATAATGTTGTATGGGAACGAGCCGAGCCGGATGATATTCGTAGGACTGAAGCGGACCGGGATGCACTATTGCTAAACATCGTCAACAACAAATGCTGGATTATCGAAGGCGCCCATCTGAATTGGGTCGGCCCCAGCTTCCACCGTGCGGACCTTATCGTTTTCCTGAACCCGTCTTATTCCACCATAACCTGCCGGATCATCACAAGGTTCATCAAACAGCGGCTGAGACTTGAACAGGCACACTACACCCCTACCTGGAATATGTTCAAAAAAATGTTCGAATGGAGCGCCGCCTATCAGCGGAAAGGCCGATACCAGATTCAGAACACGCTCGCGGGTTATCCTGGCAAAGTAATCGTCGTGAAGAGTCATGGACAACTCATGCAGCAGCTTAAACAGCGGAAGCCCTCCATGGAACAGCAAGAAAGGACCCTCGGTGGTTAACCGGAGGTCCTTCTCACTTAGAAAATATTCATGCTCAAATACCGCTCTCCTGTATCCGGGGCAATGCAGACAACCCGCTTGCCTTCCCCCAGCCGCTTCGCTACTTGAAGAGCCGCGAATACCGATGCGCCGGAGGACGGGCCTACCAGTATCCCTTCCTTGCGAGCTAAACTCCGGGTGGTTTGCAGTGCATCCTCGTCGGCGATTTGGATGATCTCATCATATATGTCTGTATTTAGGATCTCCGGTACAAAGCCTGGGCTTGTGCCCACCAGCTTATGCGGTCCCGGCTGTCCGCCGGAGAGCACGGGGGAGCCCTTCGGCTCGACTACCGCGATAAACAGATTCGGCAGAGACTTCCTCAGCTCTTCTCCGGTTCCGGTTACGGTACCGCCCGTTCCTGCCGTTGCTACAAAGGCATCCAGCCGCCCCTCCATCTGCTCCAATATTTCCGGCGCTGTGGTCACTCGGTGAATGTCCGGGTTAGCCGCATTCTCAAACTGCTGCGGAATGAAGCTGCCTGGAATCTGCTCCCTAAGCTCAAGCGCCTTGGCAATCGAGCCCGGCATGCGCTTACTGCTCGGTGATAGCACGACCTCCGCTCCATACGCCTTCAATATATTTATCCGCTCCTTGGACATGTTATCCGGCATAATCAGGATGGCCCGATAACCCTTGGCAGCTGCAATCATCGCCAGGCCAATGCCCGTGTTCCCGCTCGTCGGCTCGATTATGGTGCCCCCTGGCTGGAGCAGGCCCTGCTCCTCCGCGGTATGAATCAGATTGTAAGCCGCGCGGTCCTTCACGCTGCCGGAAGGATTGAATCTCTCAAGCTTGACGTAAACATCTGCGGACCCTTCCTGAACTAACCGCTGAAGTTTTACCATTGGCGTCTGGCCGATCATATCAACTACACTGTTATAAATCTCCATGATGTGGATATTCTCCTTTTATATATGAAGTGAAGTCGCTTTCCGCTAAACCATATCACTCACAAAGACAATAAGCTTACTCGGATTATAACAAAATCATCGATCAACGTACATTCCCGGAAAACAGACGCATGGAGCTGATAATTTTCTGACAGGCCTTGAAAGAATGCTGATGCTTTCACTTAATGATAGATCGACTGAAGATTGCCCATTGATTGGAGCTTGCTCAGACAGCGAAAGACCCCGACATGGACAGGGCGAGGCTCGCCGCTTCCGCATGGTTATATGGTATGCTGTTCACAGCAAATAACGATCACACTTCCCTCGGAAGATATGATTTTTTCATAGTCTTTTTCACATTTACATATTAGAGGAGGCGCAACAAGCGTGAATAATCCGCTGTCACTACCTGAAGATCAACCCATCCTGCTGCTCGACCGGACTGATGATTTATCGCACCAGGACGTGCTCTACCATTTTGCACTGGACGAGCTGCTATGCAGGCAGACTGGAGAAGGCGGACCGGCCATCTGCCATCTGTGGCGGCATCCGCGTGCTTTTGTTATGGGCGTGCGGGACAGCCGCCTTCCCCAGGCACCCCAAGGGGAAGCTAAACTTCGCTCTCTCGGCTATGACACTGCCGTTCGCCATTCAGGCGGTGCCGCAGTCCCCTTGGACGCCGGCGTGGTGAACCTGTCCCTCGTCCTCCCGTTCTCCTCTACGGGACCTGCGCCTGACTTCCATCAGGACTTTGAAATCATGGTAGAGCTGATCCGGGAAGCCCTCCACAGCACGGGCCAAACCATAGATACCGGCGAGATTGCCGGTGCCTTCTGCCCTGGAACGTTTGATCTAAGCATAGGCGGCCTCAAATTTTGCGGCATTGCCCAGCGGCGGCAGCGGAAGGCCTTCATTATTCAGGCTTTTATCATTGCCGAAGGTTCGGGCAGCGAGCGTGCCCGGCTGGTTCGTTCCTTCTATGATATTGCCGCCACGGGCGCTGATCCCACGCAGTACCCTCTTGTAGAAACCGGCAGCACGGCGAGCCTTCAGGAACTGACGATTCTTGGCAGCGGCGCCGAAGCGGTGCATCAATTCACAGCAGCCGTCAAAGAGGTCATACGCGCATGGCAAGCAGGTAGGGAGCTAACCGGGGCCGCTTCCAGATTGGTTATGCCGAGCTCAGAAGAAATCCTTGCCATGGCTGAACAGATGCGTCAGCGGTATAAAGTCGAGGAATAAATCTTTTTCAGGGTCAGTTACGCCGCTAAGGTATATTCACACCCCCATCTTGGGCAACCCAAATAATAAAATGGGCTTCGATCCCCAACTATGAAAGAGGTGCTCGGTATGGACGATACAGAGAATCGGTGCGAATGCTGCGGCAGAACCGGGGTGGAAACGACAGTTCACCATCTGACCCCACGGGAGTATGGCGGCACTCACCTTCCCACAGCTCTGTTATGTATTCCGTGCCACAAGCAAATTCATCAACTCTATACCAATAAACAGCTCGTCGATCAGGGTTTAACGACCCTGTCTGCGCTGCAGCAGGATCCGGCCATGCAGTCCTTCATCCGCTGGATCCGCAAAACTCCCCCCGGTACCATACCCAAATCCCGCAAATCCAAAAATGTTCGGGGACGCCGGTAGCCCCTTCACCATTAGTTTATTTTTACAATTCTGCCATTCTCCTCTGATATTGCCTTAACACTTCCCCTATAAACTTGTCCTGATGGCAATAATTCATTAGGGGTGGATAAGCTTGAGTAAAACGATGGATCGCAAAACGTTTCTGTCTTACCTGGGTACGGGCGCAACTGCCTTGGCAGCCGCATCCGCAGGTTTTGGTGTATTGGAAGGCAAAGCTTCAGCCATGTCCGGAACCGCAGATCACCTGTTCGGATTCAAAACGAATCGCGTCAGCGGCTATTTTGAACCAATCGAACCAACCAAAGCAGACCAGCTCGTGCTGCCTCGAAATTTCAAATATGATGTCATTACCGCTTTCGATGACGTGATCAATCCGGCTGGCGAGAAATTCGGATCCGGCTGCGATTACAACGCATTTTTCCCGATCAAGGGCTCCAATCTCCGCGGCCTCCTCGTCAACAACCATGAATACTCCACCATTTTCTCCATCGGACCTGTAAAGGATGGGAAAATGACAGCAGATCAAATCCATAAAAACCTGTATTACCAAGGCATGTCGGTCATTGAAATATACCGTGACGAGAACGGCGTCTGGAAAATGGACACCACCTCCACTCATGCCCGCCGCATCAACGGCTTCAGTAAATTCGATATCACTGGTCCGGCCAAAGGCATCCCTGCCCTGAAAGGTGCCACGACGGCTACCGGCACGTTTGCCAACTGCTCCGGCGGCGTAACACTGTGGAACACGGTCCTGTCCTGCGAGGAGAACTTCGAAGACACCGCGGCCGTCTCGAACCTGCCGGATACGCATTACGGCTGGGTCGTAGAGGTCGATCCATTCGATAAATCCTTCCTGAAAAAGCACACCGCGCTCGGCCGATTCAATCATGAGAATACCGCGATGGGCCTTGCCTCAGACGGGCGGATTGTTGTCTATATGGGCGACGACAAGAAAGATGCCTGCGTCTATAAATTCATCAGCAAGAACAAATATGACAAGAGCAAAGGCCGCGCCAACTCCGCGCTTCTGGAAGATGGAACCTTGTACGTTGCGAACCTCAAGTCTGGCAAATGGCAGCCGGTTACCCTGGAAGCCGTAACCAAGGCTACCGCAGAGAACCAAGAGGCAGGGGCAAAATTCAAATCCCAAGGTGATGTTGTCACTTACTGCCAGGAAGCTGCCCGTCTTGTCGGCGGAACACCGACCGACCGTCCGGAAGATATCGAAATCTCGCCGTTCGATAACACTGTGTTTATCTGCCATACGAACAATGACAATCACGGCAACATCCACGGCCATATTACACGGATCTTTGAAGCAGGCAACGATCTGGCCGCCATGGAGTTCGACTTTGAAATCTTTGCTGCGGGCGGACGCCAATCCGGATTCAGCTCGCCGGACAACCTGGCTTTCGACTCAAACGGCGATCTGTGGGTCGTGACGGACATCTCCAGCAGCAGCCAGAACAAAGGTGTTCACAAATCCTTTATGAACAATGGACTGTTCGTGATTCCAACAAGCGGGCCGGAACAAGGAGTCGCGCTGCAATTCGCCTCTGGTCCAGTGGAATCCGAGCTTACGGGTCCCTTCTTCACCCCCGACGAGCAGACGCTGTTCCTGTCCGTTCAACACCCGGGCGAGAATACAGAGGACCTCAGCAAACCAACCAGTACATGGCCTCACCGCTCCGGCGAAAAGATGGCACGCTGCGCTGTCGTAGCGATTAGCGGCTTCAAACTGGAGTAATACCAATCGAAAGGAGCGAGGATCATGCCGTTTGGCAACATCGGAATCGGTGGTTTAATTCTAATTTTGATTATCGCACTCATCATATTCGGTCCTTCCAAGCTTCCCGAGCTCGGTCGCGCCTTCGGACGGACCTTAAGTGAATTTAAGGGCGCAACCCAAGGCTTGATGAACGGAGACGACGAGAATGGAAAAAAAGAAGATGCTCCTCAGACTGCTGCAGCGGCCACTAAGCAGCAAGGCTAATCCGAACGACCAAAGCGCGATCGAGCATCTGGAAGAAATGCGGAAGCGCCTGATCCGCACGCTGATTGCGTTTCTGGTCGCGATGGTTGCTGCCTTCATCTACGTCGAGAAGATTTATCACTGGCTGGTACGCGGGATGGATAAGCAGCTCGTTCTGCTCGGTCCCTCCGAAGTGATGTGGGTGTATATGATCATTGCAGGCGTGGTAGCCGTTACCGTAACGCTTCCCATTGCCGCTTACCAGATATGGCGGTTCGTGCAGCCGGCGCTGCCGGAAGGAACCCACCGCTCGGCTGTGCTGCTCATTCCCGTGATTAGTATGTTATTCATCGCCGGCATCTGCTTCGGATACTTCGTGCTGTTTCCGATGGTGCTGCAGTTCATGCAGCGTATGGCCGAAGGGACCTTCCAAACGTTGTATACCGCGCAAAAATACTTTACCTTCATGATTCATATGACCGTACCATTTGGATTCCTGTTCGAGATGCCCGCTATCGTCGTTTTTCTGACGAAGCTCGGCATCGTGAATCCGCACCGGCTGGCCAAGATGCGCAAAACAGCCTACTTCCTGCTTTGCATCGTAGCCGTCACCATTACACCGCCGGATATCATGTCCGATCTGATCGTGATCGTCCCGCTGTTCCTGCTGTACGAAATCAGCGTTTCAATCTCCAGATTCATCTATCGCAAGCAGCTGCAGCCCTCTCAAGCAGAGAGCAGCGCAGCCTGATACACCTTTCGTTTCCCCCGAAGCAGAACGGAACTTATAGAACCCGTGAACTAGGCAGCCTAATCAAACAGGTTGCCTGCCCACGGGTTCTCTTTTGTAATCTCACTTATACCGATTCGACTTCACGACATATCCTCTTTGTTATATGCACCCGGGTCCTCGTTACCCCCTCCCTCATCTGAGACTTTCGGCATGGTTACGCGATTTATTAGAAATGATCCATTGATTTATCAGTCATTTTCTCCTACTATTTTCAATAGGATAGTTATCGCTTATCGTTTAAAGCCATTGTTTTGCCACTGCTTATGATAGCGCTACCAATATTAAAACGGTCAACGAGCTTTTCCAGGGCCGGTCGACCTGTAGAAGAAGCCTTTTTGCAGGAATCCCAGCCGTCCGCTCTGCTCATTAGCGAATGTTTAATCCATTATCAAAACCGGGAGGTTGCAGATATGAAATGGAATCACTTCAAGTCCAAGCTTCTGCTTAAATACACACTGTCTTACATTTCCATTTTTCTGATACCTCTTGTTATATTAACCATCATTATTTACCACAACGCCGTGGATACGCTCCGTTCCGAGATCGAGCAGACCAACGTCAATCAATTGAACCAGGCAAAAACCGTCATCGATGAGCGCATGAAGGAGCTGCAGGACATTGCGTTTCGTATCGCTTATGATGAACAGCTGACGCATTATTGGACGCATCATCCCTACTACAGCCGGGAATCCATCGGGGCTTTGGTCAAATATAAAGCCACCAGTTCCATCATTGATGAGCTATTCCTGTTCTTCCGTGGAGATAACAGTATTTATTCATCACAGGGCTTTGAGGACCTGAACGTCTTCACCAAAAACTACAAATTCAACAGCTGGAACAAATCCGAGATCGTACACGATTTGAACAACGTTCAGATCCCGACCATGCGCCCTGCAGAGCAAGTAGTACAGGGGACCAAAATTCAAAATTCCATGCTGGCATATCTTGTGCCGATCGCACCTAACAATACGCCTGCCCATGGCACCGTGATGTACTTAATTCATGAGTCCAATCTGACCGGATTGATTGACTCCATCCTCAGCGACTACCATGGAATGACTTATATTTTCGATAATAATGGGCAGGTTTTGGCCGCCAATTACCAAGGCGAAACGATCACCGAGCAGGAAGTTCATGATCTCTTCGAACTTAAGCCCGGAACGCACAGTCTTACCTTAAATCAAGAGCCGCATTCGGTTGTTTCCGTCAAATCTGATTCAGGCTGGACCTATGTCACCGCAATGCCAAGCAACCAGTTTTTCAGCCGAATCGTTCATATTCGCACTTTTGTAATTCTGGTGTTCTCCTTCGTCGTGATGATGGGTACCGTGCTTGCGATTATGCTGGCCCGAAGACAATATCATCCGATTTCGGACTTGATGGAGTTCATACGGATGAAGGACCATCCTGTACCATCCACGACCAGCAACGAGCTGGAATGGATCAAGAAGACGCTGCATGATTACAGCCAGCGCGTCGATCTTCAAGAGCCCTATGCGCGCAATCATATTCTGCTCATGCTGCTAAAGCATGGACATACCGGAGAATTCCCTGCGGAGTTCACAGAGAAGCTGGGCATCCGCTTCAATCGCTCCCATTATTTTGTTGTGACGATGGGCTGGGAATCGAAAACCCTTCCCATCGGCGACAATCTGGAGAAGCGGCCTGTCATGCAGCTGATGAACGAAGTAGATCTGCCATCTCTCTCCGCTTATGCCTATGGAGTAGAGCTGCCGCAGCCCGATCAGCTGGCATTCATTGTCGGATTTGATGCCGAAACCGGTCATGAGGCAAGCCTGAACGCCCGTATGGAGCCGATTACCCAGGCACTGCAATCGATGGCAGAAGAACATACGGGCATCTCTCCCGCGATCGGGGCAGGCAACCGCTACAGCTATCCGGAGCAGCTGAATCAATCCTTTATTGAGGCATCGACCGCTTTGGAAACATCCATTCTTCATGGTCAAGGCAGCATCACCTTCTTCCACACTCTCTCGGGTACAGGGGAAGAGGACTCCTCCTTCTGGGTACCCAAGGATGTGCTGCTGAAGCTGGTTCAGAGCTTGAAACAGGGCAGCTACGATGTGGCGGTTCAGATGGTATCCACCGCATTGAATAACTTGAAGACGGAAATGCCATCCGTACCGCTCTTGCGCTGCATCTGCTTCGATATTCTAAATACGATGCTGAAGACCGCATCGGAGCTCGGCATCCATCATGTCGTCAATCAGCTTCCCCGGGTCACTTCCTATGACTCACTGGAAGATTTGGAGAAGAAGCTGGCAGGCCTTGCCGCAGAAATCTGCGCCCATGTCGAGGCGAAGAGTGAGACGGAAGAGAGCTCGCTAATGGATGAAATCGTCGCTTATATCGACGCCAATTTCGCGGATTATGACCTGAGTCTCGGCATGATTTCATCTAAATTCTCCATCTCATCATCGTATTTCAGCCGCTCCTTCAAAGAAAAGGTCGGCATGAACTTTACCCAGTATATCTGGCAGAAACGGATGGATGAAGTGATCCGGCTGCTGCTGAACACAACAGACCCGTTAAAGGATATTATCACTCGGGTCGGATACCTGGATACACCGAGCTTCATCCGCAAATTCAAAAAAGAGACGGGGTATACACCTGGACAATACCGCAAAATGAACAGCCCCAATGCAGGCGATTCCGTGGATGACGATGATGAGGAATGCATGTGATAACGAAGTTGAATGATAGCGTCGAGTAAGACGACAGATCATGGTAATGGACGCTAGCTACACGCAGTGCACGGAATGGTTGCAGACAATGGCGCGAGGACTGCTTCTGACGATGCATCAAGAAGTGCGTCAGAACGGTTACGCCGAATAAATGAAAACCTCACCGGGCCCTTAAGGTTCCGGTGAGGTTTTTTTGTATGTTATAAGCCGCGATCAAGCGGTCTGTCAATTATGCGCCGCCAGCTTTTGCTATTTCTGAACCGGGGTGCCACGGAGTCCTTGATGCATAACGTCCAGCAGGCGATGGGTCGGGTCGCATCCGTATTCCCAGAACATGATTCCGGCCAAGCCCTGTTCCTTCACATAATCGCATTTGCACTGAATCGATTCCTCATCATCATAAGAAATCAGGCTGGAGCCGTTAAAGAGATACGGCGCACAGGCTTCCTTATCCCAGTAACGAATGTAGCCGTTCTTGTTGATATATTCTGCGGCCAGCTCGGCAAAGGCTGGTCCATAGCCACCCGTGCTGCCCGCCATTTGGTGAAGGCCGTGGTTACGGTCGGGCACCTCGTTCCATACCCGCGAGTAGAAGGCGGCACCGATGACAATCTTCTCCTTGGGAACGCCAGCGCGAACGAACAAGTTCACGGAAGCATCCGTGCTGATTCGGAAGAGGTCACCGGTCGGTGTGTACAGATTCGTGTGATGTCCGGTCAGAATCTGAAACCCGCCGCGCATATCATAGGTCATCAGCTGGACAAAATCTAGATACTGCTGCACCTCAGCCATCTCCGTACCATCCACATAGTACTGGTCAGCTCCTGCGGCAATCGTAAGCAGATAATGCCGCCCATCCCGGCTGCCCTTGGCATCCAGGGCTTCACGGATCGTCTTCAACAGCAGGGTAAAATTCTGTTTATCATCCGGACTCGATCCAATACCGGCCTCACCGTAACAAGGATACTCCCAGTCCAGATCAATCCCGTCAAAAGGATATTCCTCCAGCACTCTTACGGCGGATGCAGCCATACTAGCCCTTCCGCTCTCGGTTGAGGCGGCCTCAGAAAAACCACCGGCGCTCCAGCCGCCAATAGACAGCAACACCGTAAGATTGGGATGATCCCGCTTGATTTCCCGGACAACCTCGCCATTCTTCAAATGTTCAGTGGTAATTTCATCATTCTTGACATGGCCGAAAGCTACGTTCAGATGTGTTAACTTCTGCAGATCCTCCCGCGTCATGTCGGGAAGAACCGAATCAACGGCGTAACCCGCCACAATATACTTGGTCATTACTCTTCACTCCGATCCCTTCTAGGGTTGTAATATCGCGGTCGCAATCTGCAAGGCTTCCTTCCCGGTCCCGAGCTTGTATCCGGAAGCCGCATAACGGATTTGATCCTGACTGTCCACCACGAACAGATGAGGATAGCCCGCTTCATGGGCCGCTGGATTCGAGATAATAGCCGACAAGGAAGCATAACTGGAATCCCGTACAAAAATAGTGCGGGCCGGCAGCTTCGGATAGCTAGCCGAATCAAAGGAGGCCGTCCATTCTGCATCTCCGATCATCAGCACAATTGGCAGCCCCAGCTTATCCAGCGGCTCAGCCAGCTCACCCAGTTCGCGAAGCAAATGCTTGGTCGGCTCCCGCTCGGGTTCGATCCAGGCAGCGATAGCGCCCTCGGATCCCAGAAGGGCCTTCAGATCGGCTCCGCTTCCGTCTAATCGGGTAAGTTCACTGCCCGGAGACAGTGTGCCCAGCACCGGAATGTCGACCGTCGTTTCACGATAGGTCAGCGCTACGCGCGTGGTTTCTCCAGCACGGACAGTAAAGTACGTGAAGCGCACTCTTACCGTTCCATCCTTCAAGCGGATACCTGACGTTAGACGATACGAACCCGGTTCAACCTCATACGGCTCGTCGTAAACATCGGTGCTGCCATATGGATACACCAGGGTTTTGTACACGCCGTCTTCCAGACGGGCGAAGGTAAAGTTCTCGGCGTAGGTTGCAGCCGGTGTATCTTGAGAGGCGTTCGGATCCCTGAGGAGCTGCAGCATCCCCCAGCTTAAGCTCTCCTGATTCTGCTGCGAATCCAGACGGAAGATGGCATCTTCCCAGCCTCCATTACGGAAGTACTGGGGCTTCTGCTCGCTCGGATGCAGACGGGCCGGAATCCCGAGACTTCGGCAAATCGCTACAAACAGAATGTCCAGCGACTGCTCGTCTCCCTTCATGAGGCTGTATGTGCCAACCGGATTTCCCTTACCCTTCAGGTTGGGAAGATCCTCAGCATACGTATAGCCTTTCTCCAAATGCCCGGCAAGCGCAGATGGTTCCTGCTTGAATGCCGCTGCCTCCGCAGCCGTAAAAGCATCAGCGAATACACGTCGATACGGAACCAGCATTTCAAAAGAAGCCCGGGGGCATAGAATATATTTAACGAAGGTATCCTCATCCCACTCTCCACGCTGGGAGAGCGCACCGATCAGATGATCGTCCAACGCCACACTGAAGGTATCGATCAAGTCCTTTTCATTCAGCGACTCCAGCAGCTGCAGCGGCCACTCGCCGTACTCACCGGAACGCTCCTCCAGGAACGCGGCGATTTCCTGGCTATTGCCTCTGGCCTTTTGCAGGACGTCCCATACCCGCTCAGGAGGCAGCCCTAACTTCTTGGCCAGTGTGAATGCTTCTTCTTCGCCGAGGAATGTTTCCTCGTATTTGGTCCGAATCTTCGTCCCTTCCTCCAGACGGCGGTTATGAACCCGGTTCTTCTCTTCGGATAGCGCCGGTACAGTATCCCCTTCTCCTTCCGGAGGAGGAACCATATCAAAATCCACGATCCCTGACGGCTGTTCGGTTGAATCAAGCACAAATTCGATATGCTCGCCATCCTGGGCTTTATAATGAAGTTCACTCCACATCCCATCGTAGACCACTCGGATCAAGAGGTCTCCATAACCCGTCTTGAAAGAAGCCTTCCCTTGCCCATCCGTCTTGATTTCGGCAATCGGATAAAACTCAGCCATATTAAACAGCTCAAATCGAACGCTTGCGCCAGAAGCTGGCTCTCCCTTATCATCCTTCACACTCAAGTACAGGGTGCGAGCCGGTGCATAGTTCCCCAGCAGATTAATCTCTGTAAATCCCTTCTCCTTGAGAGTGATATCCTCCGGTCCGGGATAATCGGCAAAAATCCGCGTATTGATCAGCATCGCCCTGCGTGCAGGCGGACTGAACCAGCCTTGATTCAGGCGGGCTTCCGGTTCGCATGCCCCGATGTAATACCACTCGCCGTCTGCCCATGCTTCCACCCAGGCATGGTTGCTGTCTGAGTGGGCCCAGCGCGGCGTATAGACTTGACGCGCAGGGATGCCGATGCTTCGAAGAGCAGCCACCGCCAGGGTCGACTCCTCGCCGCAGCGTCCGCGTGCGTTGCGAATCATGGTCAGCGGCGAAATGGTCCGCAGATCGCTGCCGATGTAGGTTGCCTTCTCATGACACCAATAATTGGTCTCCAGAATGGCATCCGCCATCGATAACTGCGCCGTCCTTTCAGCCAGTTCGTTATAAAGGATATCGAGGTAATCCTCGATATTCTCCGTATTAACCCGATAAGGAAGCACGAAGTGCAGGAACAGATGATCTGGCACACGCTCGCCCCAAGGCACACGCTTACGAATGTCCAGGGCTTGACGCACATGGTTCAAGAACAGTTCTCCATCATAATCAGCCAAATCGTTCACTGGCATGTAGGCAAACATATATTTCAGAGCCCAAGTCTCTTCTTCCGTCAGCTCCTGGTCAAAAATATGAAACAGTTCATCTTTACGTGCCTCCGCAAAGATGACCTTCTTCTGAAACTTCTGCTCGATCTGCTCCCTTTCTTGCGAATCAAGCGAGAACACCCCCGTTTGACTGGTCATCCCAGCGTTCACTCCTTCCATAACTTTCCGTCTTCCCGAATGCAGATTAGAGCCGTTCCGTCCGATGAAGGGGCGCTAATCTGGAACAAACTGCGAGTCGTTTCAATCACAGGCTGGATGCTCCATGTGTCCTCGCCCATGAGCTGGTTCGCATCCTGTATGAATTCACCATGGGCTTCATAGTAATTACGCTGCCGGTAATAGAGCCTGCGCAGCTCCCACTTGATCCGTTCATCTTCCGGTAGCGTGAATGACTGATGCCCCTCGTTATCGGCGAATACAACATAACCCCACAGCTCTGGATAATGCATATTGATGATGCCCATGGGCGACCATACCCAGTTGTCCTCCGGATAAGGCTTGCCCGTTTCCGGATTCAGTACCTTGCGGTACTCGCCGTCTTGTACCTCGGTCTGCCATTCCACGCGCGAGAAGTTGACGCGCCAGAACTCACCCGGTGCAGGACGGCGGCCCTCTTCAGCACATTCCTTGAGGCTGGTCCAGGGAATCGCCACCTCAAGGCTCCATTTCCGGTTATCAGCGTCCGGACGGTTCAATTCTCCGTCAATATATACAGCCGTTTTGAGTCCATTGATATCCCAACCATTGACCGGCGGCCCGCCATCGCGATAAGGCTTCACAAGCAGCAGATCCCATATCGTGTTCAAGGCATTAATCTCAAATTCATAGTATTGATGGGTGTCTCCATCCGGATCAATGAATATTTCAAAGTCATTATCATAGAAAATAACCGAATCACGTTCTGTCAACGTCGCCCAGATTTGATCCTCAATCAGCTCGGCGGCAAAATAAAAATACTCGTCATCCCAGAGCATTTTAACCCGGGTCTGTTTCCCCGGCTTCGGACGGAGATCCCCTTCGATATCAACGAAATCATCGGTCCATTCCGCCGCATCCCAGAACGCCTTGTCTACGCGGCCATCCAGTACAAGCGGCTGCCCCGCTCGCTTGCAAATATAATGCTTGGGAGCATATTCAATCTTCGGCTCCGGCACTCCAGTTCTGAACATATGTCATTCTCTCCGCTTCATGAGGGAAGCTAAGCGCCTATCAAGCGCTTCCCCTCCCCGTGATGGTTAGTTATGCGTGACAACGGCTCCTGATCCGCCGTACATCTCCAGTTCTTCGTCAAACTCCAGCTTAAGGACCGTCACCTGCTCATGCGTAACCTCCGGCGTCATCTTAATCCATGTCGTCCCCGGGATATTGAACCAAGGCACGCCTCCATGGATTTCATGATGAAGCTCCTTGCCCGAATGCAGCACCGTAATCTTCTTGATTGGGTTGCACAGCCCCTTGATGCACACATTCTCTTTCGGATCATCATATACAAACAGGTACAAGGTCTTTCTATCCTTGGAAATCGTGCTTCCTCCCAGATAATAGCGGGTCATAATGCCTTCGCCCGTTCCAAATACCGCTTCTTCATGGGTCCGAATCCATGCTCCCAGACCAAGCAGAATGTCCTCCTGCCTTGGATCAATGGTGCCGTCTTCTCTTGGGCCGATATCCAGCAGCATATTGCCGCCCATCGAGATGCAGTCGCAGAACATTCGAATGATCTGGTTTAATGATTTGTATTTATGGTCTGTCGGAACGTAGCCCCACGAGGTGTTAATCGTGGTGCAGAACTCCCACGGTCCCTCCGGTCTCGTAATCGGAATGCCCTGCTCCGGCGTTTTATAGTCGCCATGGCCCTGCAGCCGCGAATTAATGATGATATCCGGATTGAAGGATTGCAGGTAATGCTTGAACTCC
The DNA here is from genome assembly GCF_001277345.1 of Paenibacillus solani. GTDB lineage: Bacteria > Bacillota > Bacilli > Paenibacillales > Paenibacillaceae > Paenibacillus_AQ > Paenibacillus_AQ solani. The sequence goes on along the minus strand of NZ_LIUT01000008.1, from coordinate 486,558 downwards.
GGCAGATTCCACTGCTCGGCGCTGCGCTCCCAGTCACCGTCGAACCACAGCAGATCGACCTTCCCGTAATTCGTCAAGATCTCCCGCAGCTGGTTGTTATTAAACTCCAGGAACTTCTGCCACTTCTCCTGATCCTGAACACCGTCCACAGGGCTTGAGTGCGGGTTGACGCTGCTGAGATCCTCCGGTACCCGGCCTCCTTCGAACACGCTCGGATAATCGGGATGCGACCAATCAATTAGAGAGAAGTACATGCCGAGGTGAATCCCCTTCTCCCTGATCGCTTCGGCATATTCCCGCACGATGTCCCGATTGGCCGGAGTTCGCTTGACCACGTTAAGATCGCTGTACTGCGTATCCCACAGTGCAACACCATCATGGTGCTTTGTTGTCAGCACGGCATATCGAGCGCCGGATTTCTCGATCAAATCCGCCCATTTCTCCGCATTGAATTTCGATGCCGTAAAGCCGTCCAGCTGATTCATATACTCTTCGTACGTAATCCTCCCATTATAGAAGGACCAGGACTCCGCGACTCCGTCCACGGCATAAATGCCATAGTGAATGAAGATGCCAAGCTTGGCTTCCTCGAACCATTTCTGCATATCGATCCACACCTCTTCTTAAAGTCCTTAAGTATGCAAGTGAATAATAGGTTTTTACTACCCGCCTCTTAACCTCTTAACGGAACCGCAGTACATGTGCAATCGGGGCTGCTTCCTGACGTTCCTGATCCGGAAGACGAACTACGACGCCTTCGTCCGTACGGCGATATTCCAGCCCCTCCTGACCCCCGACCAGATCAATGCGACTGAACGCAGTCTGAATCGGAATAAACAGCTCTTCAGGGACGACTTCTTGCTCATTTCGATACAGATAGATCGCATAGGTCGTATCGTCTTTTTGGGTAAACTGAACCGCGCCTGAGGAATACGGTTCGCAGACACGAGTGCCATAGATCGCTTCTCCATAGACTTTCAGCCAAGCCCCCATGCCCTTCATTCGTGAAATCGCCGTCTCGGGCAGTCTACCATCCGGCTGTGGTCCCACATTAAGCGCCAGATTACCCCCTTTGGCCACGATCTCGACCAGCAGATGAATGAGTTGACGAACCGTTTTATAACGATCCTCATAACGGAAAGAGAAGGAGGTTCCCATCGTAATACAGCTCTCCCAAGGAACATGAAGGGCACGCTCAGGAAGGGTCTGCTCCGGCGTAATCAGATTCTCGTAAGGTCCGCCAACCGTGCGGTCCGCCGAAAGGAGCCAAGGTTGGATCTGGCGCGCCTTCTCAACCACTTCACCCAGGCGGATATTCTGGTCCCGGTAATCGTTCACCCAGCCCGCATCCAGCCACAGTACATCAATGCGGCCGTAACGGGTCATCAGTTCCATGATCTGCTCATGGGTAAACTGGACAAATTGTTCCCACAGCCACGGATATTTCTTCGGGTCGTAGCTCGGGCCGCGTGATGTAAAGCTTCCGGCCTCCATTCCCGGCGCCCAGTAGTACGGCGTATGCCAGTCGGCCTTGGAGAAATAGGCGGAGATGCCGAGCCCCTTAGCACGGAAGGCATCGAACAGCTCCTTCGTAATATCGGCGTATTTATGTGCATGGAACGGACAGTCCGGACCTGTGACACGATAGTCGGTCGTATGCGTATCCCACATGCAGAACCCATCATGATGCTTGGTGGTAAAGTTCAAATACTTAAAGCCGTTATCGGCTGCCAGGTCAGCCCACAGATCAGGCTGAAAGCGAAGGGGATTGAACGTCTTGTTCAGATCAAAATACTGCCGCTTCAGCTCCTCTGCATCGATATCCCAGTCAATGCCGTCACGTGACCAGTCTGCATCCTTATCGCTCAGCGCCCATGATTCAACAAGGCCCAGCTGAGAATACGGTCCCCAGTGCATCATCAGGCCCAGCTTCTGATCCTTGAACCACTCCAGACGTTCCAGAAGGAGCGGATCCTCCGGCTTTACCCACTTGTCCTCGCTGCTGAAATTGTGCACACCCTGTTCCACAACCGCTTGCTCTTCCTCTACCAGCTTGTTCTCCGACATCGTGTACCTCCCATAATTCGCTTATAATAACGGTTCTTATAAGAGCCGTGTGAGAATCTTGGCCTGCGCTTTAAAAACAATAGCCAACCCCCGGTCATGAATCGACCGGGATACGTTGGCTCTTTGTTTGTTATCTATGCATCTGATTATTGCCCAGTATTCCAGCGATCATATGCGCCTTGATAAAGCTCGACGAGACGGTCGCTGCCCATTTTCTTCACTTGAGCGACGTATTTATCCCAATTCTCAAGCGGCTCCTGGCCTGTTACGAATTTGGCTTCCATCTGCTTCACGTACGTATCCAGGTCAGACGCTAGAGCCGTTGCCTCGCTCTGCTCTTCATTTGTCAAATAGACGTTAGGGAAAGGTGCTTTTCCGATCGGTACCAGCTTCTCTTGGTTCTGCTGCTCAATCCACTCATCGAATTCGGTACGAAGACCTTTCGCAACATCCGGTTCGTTGATGCCAGGCGTCAAAATACCGTAGTTTGGCGTGATTTTGCCGCGATACTCCTCACGATCTCCACCACCTGGAACAGGCAGCCACTCTTTCACACGGTTCTCTTTGTCCTTGAATTTCCACAGCGTGCCTTCAGGTCCTTGGTTAAACAGCGTTGCACCATCGTAGCTGTACAGGTAGTCAATCCAGCGCATGGAAGCTTCGGGCGAAGGGTTGCTGCTGGAAATGGCGAATGTACCTCTTGCAGAAATACCAGGATGCATACCGTATACAGGTGAGCCTTCAATTTCGCTCTTCACTGGCGTCATAAGTGGATTCTCGCTGCTAGGCTCGCCTCCAAGGGTAAAGTACGAATGGTAGTCGTTAAACAAGGCCAGCTGATTGTTTTCTCCCTTAGCCTTTTTCTGGTCAGGTGTTTGAGAGAAGGTATCATGATCCAGCAATTCTTCCTTCCACAAACGATTCATGAATGTCAGATATCCCTTGTAGCCTTCTTCCTGGTAAGGATAATGCACTTTTCCTTCCTTGTCGGAGTAAATGCCCTCGTTGTACATGCCCCAGAAGCCGAAGAAGTACATACGCAGGTCATCCAGCTTGACCGAAGTCAATGGAATCTCGTCTTGTTTGCCGTTTCCGTTCGGATCTTCTTCCTTGACACGTTTCAAGAATGTATATAGTTCCTCAGTCGTTTTAGGTTCGGTTACGTTGAGCGCTTTCAAGAATTTGCCGTTGTACCACATTGGGCCTCTATACCATACGGCAGCCTTGTCGACGAAAGGAAGAGCATAGATATGTCCGTCCGGGGTCGTAAAGGATTTACGGATATCCGGATTCTCATCGAATAATTTCTTGATGTTTGGAGCGTAGCCTTCGTCAATGTACTTCTCTAGTGGAATGAGGATCCCTTGACTGCCATAAGTCACCTGCTCAGCCGACTTCAAATCAGCTGCGTAGAACATATCCGGCAAATCGCCGCTTGCGAACACCAGATTCTTCTTCGTTTCAAAGCTGTCGATCGGGGACAGCTGGTATTCCAGCTTGATGCCCGACAGTTTCTCCATTTCCTGCATGACCGGCATCGTGCTCCAGTCTGCTACGCCCGCATCCTGCGACATCACTTTTAACGTTAGCGGTTTGTCTACAATCGGGAAGCCTTCCTTTTTGACTCCCTCGGTGCTGGCCGTCCCGGTACCCGAGGCTCCCGCATTCTCTTTGGATGAACCACAAGCTGCAAGCATGGTTGCTGCTAAGGTGAGGCAGAGTAAAATCGATGAAGCCTTGCGAAGCTTTTTCATGATAACAACTCCCCTTTTCTGGTGTTTGAATTTATGGTCTAAGATCAGCCCTTAACAGAACCAATCATAACACCCTGAACAAAGTAACGCTGAAGAAATGGATATACAGCAATAACTGGAAGCGTAGCAACGATAATGACGGAATATTTGACCAGTGCAGCAATCTCCGCCTTGGAATTCATCGCCGCCGCTGAAGAGGCATCAATCGCTCCGCCGCCCTGTGCTGCCATCTCCTGAAGAACCAGGATTTGACGAAGGAAGAGCTGCAGCGGGTATTTCGAGGCATCATTCAAATAAATCATGGCACCGAAATAGCTGTTCCAGTGGCCGACACCGTAGAAGAGCGCCATGACGGCAATAATCGGCATCGAAAGCGGCAGCACAATTTTAATGAATAAGCGAAAGTTGGTACATCCGTCGATATGGGCCGCTTCCTGCAGCTCCTTCGGCATGGTGGATTGAAAGAACGTACGGGATACGATGATATTCCAGATGGATGCAGCGCCGGGAAGAATCAACGCCCACATGCTGTTAACCATGCCGAGTTCCTTCACCAGCAGGTAGCTCGGTACGAGTCCGCCGCCAAAGAACATGGTCACGATGAACATCGCCATGAAAAATCCACGGCCCACAAAATCTGAGCGGCTGAGCGCGTACGCTGCGGGCAGCGTGACAATCAGGTTCACGATCGTACCGATCACGGTATATATGATGGTGTTTCTGTAGCCAATCCAAATATTGGCATTCTCAAACACCCGGGCATACCCGTCAAAAGTGATCCCTTTCGGGAACAGCCACATTTCGCCTGAGCTTACAAACTTCGGGTCGCTGATGGAAGCGCTGACAATATACAGCAGCGGGTACAGCACGATGATCAGCGCAATCGTCAAATAGATATAGTTGCATAGTAAGAAAAACTTATCCCCTTTGCTTTCCTTCACTGCGGTTGACATATGTTATTCCCTCCTTCTTCTACCACAGACTGTTTTCACTGGTGCGGCGTGCAATTTGGTTGACAGCGATCAGCAGAATCGCATTAATGACTGAGTTGAACAACCCGACGGCCGTGGAGAAGCTGTACTGCGCATCAACCAGACCAGATCTGTAGACGAAGGTCGAGATAACATCGGAAGAGCTCATGTTCAGCGGGTTCTGCAGCAGCAGGATTTTTTCAAATCCAACTCCCAAAATACTGCCCATATTGAGTATCAACAGAATCGTGATCGTAGGAACGATCGCCGGAATGTTGATATGCAGAATACGCTTGAACCGGCTCGCACCGTCCACGACGGCTGCTTCATGCAGCTGCGGATCGACGCCCGACAAGGCCGCCAGGTAGATAATAGTGCCCCAGCCTGCGCTTTGCCACACGCCAGAGAGTACGTACACGGTCTTAAACCACGCGGGGTCCGTCAGAAATTGCGGTGCTTGGAACCCAAGCATCTCCACAAAATTCACGATCATGCCCGACGATGGCGATAAGAAGGTGATAATCATACCGGACATAACAACGACAGAAATAAAATGCGGCGCATAGGTAACGGTTTGCACGGTACGCTTAAAGAACGAGTCCTTCACTTCATTGAAGGCTAATGCCAGAATGATCGGCAGCGGAAACCCGATGGCCAGCTCATACAAGCTAATGCTGAGGGTGTTCCAGAGCAAATCCCAGAAATAATATGAGTTGAAGAAGCGAACGAAATGGTCAAATCCGACCCATGGGCTTCCCGTAATCCCGAGCGTCGGGATAAAGTTCTTAAAGGCGATTTGTATGCCGTACATCGGCCCATAATGGAAAATGAGAAAATACAGAAATGCAGGCGCGATAAACAGATACAATTCCCAGTTTCGTACCATCCTCCTCCATAATGTATTCTTTCTGCTTTTCAAGATCGTGTTTGCCGATACGTCTGGCGATAGGGCGGACTCAGCATTTTGCTGCATCGCTTTCTCCCTCCTTCTCTATTGAAAATCCGGCCATTTTGTTAGGTTAAGCACCCCTGCTTTATATAAAAGAAAGAGCCTTCCTGGCCACATATCTTCGGCGCCTAAATTGCCGCCTCAGAAATGTTAACGCTTACATCCCAAGTGTATGGATAGCTGCCACATTCGTAAATATGTCATTTTCAATGGACTATGCAAAAGGTGAAAACCCTTGATATAAGGGGCTTTTTAGGACATCGCCCTGCTTGCCATTGTCATTTCCAAACAGGAAAACATGTCAATTTTGACCCCCGCTATCCAACCGAAGATCGTCCCAAACCTCAGGGTAGTTCCTTGACAGATGTCAGTTATGATCTTAAGTTGGAAAAATAAACCGTCACGACAAATCTGACATATTCCAAAATGAAAAGAGGTATTCACTTATGCAGACATCATCATGGATTCTAGCCGGTTATGCGGGGCGTAAAGTTCTATCGGGCATCAGAGCCGAGGATGCCGCTCGACTGACTCATTTGAACGTTGCTTTCGCTCATATCCAGGAAGACAAGATTACGTACTCTGACAGGGATACCATTCATGGGATAAAACGCCTGAAATCCATCAATCCCAATTTACTCGTTCTGTTGTCGGTAGGCGGCTGGGGTTCAGACGGGTTCTCGAAGGCGGCAGCAACACCGGAAGGAAGATCAAGCGTGTGCGAATCGGCAACCAGGCTGCTCGAAGAGTTCCCTTTCGACGGGATTGATCTGGATTGGGAGTACCCCTGCTATTTAATTGCTGGAACTGCTGCATCGCCCAATGACAAGGCGAATTTCACACTGCTCCTGAAGGAGATGCGGGAAGCGCTGGATCAATATGGACAAGGTAAGAAACACTACATGCTTACCATTGCCGCCGGAGCCGATCAGTATTATATCGAGGGTGCCGAAATTGGAGAAATCCATCCCTATCTCGACTTCATTCAGCTAATGACATACGATATGCGCGGCAATTTTCAGACCCTCACGGGCCATCACACCAATCTGTACACCTCCTCGGGCGATCTGTTCCGGATCAGTGTGGATGCTTCCGTCCGCATGTTCACCCTTGCCGGCGTGCCGCGCGAGAAAATCGTAATCGGTGCAGCTTTCTACTCCAGAAGGTGGAAAGACGTACCCGATGTCAATAACGGCTATCTCCAGATTGCCCCTTCTTCGGGCGGCTATGGTCCGACTTACACGCAGCTTGCAGCCGAATATTTCAACAACCCGTCATATAAGCGGTATTGGGATGATGAAGCCAAAGCGCCTTATTTATTCGACGGCAGCAACTTCATCACGTACGATGATCCCGAATCGCTTACTCATAAGTGTAAATACATACAGGAGCAGGGGCTGGCCGGAATTATGTTCTGGGAATACAGCTGCGATGCCACGCACAGCCTGCTGGATGCCATGTTTCAAGCATTTCACTCTTGAACGAAAAGCTGGTGCAGCCCTCTGTCGCAACGAATCTATTGCGCTTGCTGGCTATAGACAAGCTATCAACTGCCAGAAGGCAGCCTCCTACATTTGCGCATGCAAACAGAAAAAAAGCCCCCCTTAACACGGAGCGGCTTTTTTGGCCTAGGTTATTGAATGTGGATATCCCGCGGTAGTTATGTCCTATTACACAGTATCTTGCAACCTACTTCGCTGTACTCCGGTCATCATTCGTAACATCACCGAAGAAGCGGATCGAGTACAGTGCACACAGACCGACGATCGTATAGATAATGCGGGAGCCTGCGGAGCTCTGTCCACCAAACAGCGCAGCCACCAAATCATATTGAAACAAGCCTACAAGCAGCCAGTTAATGCCTCCAATAATCAATAACAGCAATGCAATGGTATTAAATGTTCTCATCGTTTAACCCTCCTTACGTCCGATTTTCATAGCGTTCGTTATATCGCTTGAGGTTCATTTGGGAATTTTAGTATCTATTTTAACCATTACTTGTCTTCGTATTCATGTCCAAACAAAAAACATCCCCGGGGGATGTCCTCGCTTATGCTTATTCATCATATTCCTTCCTTAGACATATGTGGGAAATCCGCGTTGTTGATGCAAAAGCTCCAGGAATACCTCAACGACCTTGGTATGGTAGGGCGTCTTCTGGGTTATCCATGAGAACTGTCGGGCCACCGGCTTACCGTTCGGCACTAGCATGTGAAGGGTCCCCAACTGCATCTCCTTACGCACCGCCCATCGCGACAACAGCGTTACACCAAGTCCGGCTTCCACGGATTCCTTGATCAGCTGGGTGCTCCCGAACTCGACGAGATGTGCAGGATGCACCTGATATTGCGAAAACAACCGCTCCGTCGCGGCGCGAGTACCAGATCCAGCTTCCCTGACAATCCAGGTTTCATTCGCAAGTTCTTGGACGGATATCTCCTGCAGATGGTCATATCGCCCGTTGCGGGGAACCATGACTACCATTTCATCCTCCGCAAAGGCCTCGATATGCAGCATTTCATGCTGATAGTCTCCCTCCACGATGCCAACATCTGCTTCATGGCGCAAGATCATCTCCCCTACCTCCGTCGTATTCCCGATCGTGATTGATGGGCGGATCAGCGGATAATGCTCCCTCATATAAGCAATCACATGCGGCAGCATATACTCGCCAAACGTATAGCTGGAGCCAATCGATAAATGGCCGCCTGCCCGGTGCATCAAATCATCCACCAGCGTGTTCATGCGCGTATACAATCCCAAAATATCCTTCGCATGATGATATACGATCTCTCCAGCTTTATTCAGCCGGACATATTTATTGGTTCTCTCCAGCAGCCTGGTGCCGACAGACCTCTCCAGTGCCTGAATATACTGGCTTACAGCCGGCTGCGTCATTAACAATTCCTCGGCCGCACGGGTGAAATTGCCTTTCTCCACCACGGTTACAAAAACCTCCAGAGTTTGATCCATTCTTCACCCTCCTCTTCATCTGAAACTTCCAACAATCCTTATATGAAATCATAGTATCATAACTAAATACTTATGATGATGATCATAATGATTTATTTTCCTTATTCCATAGAATGAGCTACGATAGGTTCACACCAACCGAACAATCGGAGGTAACATCTATGACAGAGCCAGCTTACTCAAAAGCACATACACATACCAATCGTCTGGTTCAATGGACACAGCATACGCTGCCCGGCGCCGCCGGTGGCATTATCTTTACCTTTATCATTGCCCTTATGGGCTATGGATTAGCTAGTGTACCGGGCCTGAATTACCTTGGCCAGCTTGCCTGGGCGATTCTCATCGCCGCATTATACCGGCAGCTGTTCGGATACCCGGAGAAACTGCGAGTCGGCATCCAATTCACAGCCAAGAAGCTGCTGCGTCTAGCTATCATTCTATATGGGCTGAAGCTGAATATCGGCATCGTGTTCCAGCAAGGCTTGGGTTTAATGATGAAGGATGTCATCAGCGTCGTGGTTGCCATCGGGCTGACCCTTCTGATTGCCAAATGGCTGAAGGCCGACATGTCCCTCTCCCTCCTGCTGGGTATTGGGACAGGTGTATGCGGAGCGGCAGCTATTGCCGCCGTATCTCCAATACTTAAGGCGAAGGAGAAGGACACGGCACTTGGTGCAGGGCTTATTGCCTTTCTTGGTACAGTCGTTGCTATCGGCTATACCCTAGTGCAGCCGCTGCTTCCCTTAACAGACACGCAGTACGGCGCTTGGGCGGGTGTAAGTCTTCATGAAATCGCCCATGTTGCGCTCGCAGCCGCTCCAGCAGGAGAGGATGCACTGGCGATCAGCCTGCTTGCCAAGCTCGGACGTGTATTTCTGCTTGTACCGCTCAGTATCATACTCATGTTCTGGATGAAGCGTTCAGGACGCATGCAGGCACAAACCAAAATGGAGTTTCCCTGGTTTCTGCTCGGGTTTATTGCAACCAGTATACTGGGAAGCTGGGAATTTACCGGACAACCGATCATTCCCCTGCCGATCAAGGATATGATTTCCCAGGCTGCCTCCTTCATTCTTGCCATGGCAATGGTGGGACTGGGCCTGAATGTTCACCTGAAGGATATTCGCCGTGCCTGGCGGCCGCTGCTGGCCATGTCCATCACGACCGTGCTGTTGATCCTGCTTACCTATGTCATGGCATAAGCAGGCAGGAAATGCAGGGTAACCACTCTTGTGGCCCTGTATATAGCAAGAATATTTCTTCCCGATTAATAACCCCATCGCTCCAAGGCGATGGGGTTATTAGCTTTATTAGCCATGTTTCAACTTATCCCACATTCCGTTAGTTACCATAAACAAACACACAGCCCCTTCCCTGTCTTTTTCCTTCCAATTCAGGGTAAAACTAATGTATTGGATCCGCACATTCCATATTGAAGGTTTAGCGCCCCTGCATTCTTGGGTATTTGAGCTTAGTATGCAGCATGATGCAGAGCTATCATTATATGAGGAGATGGAAATATGCAACGAAATCATACGATTATGCAATTCTTCGAATGGCATGTTGCAGCCGATGGCTCGCACTGGAACCGACTCAAGCATGCAGCACCCGAGCTGAGCCAGGCAGGAATCGATGCGGTATGGATTCCTCCGGTGACAAAAGCCTTATCTGCTGAGGATAATGGATATGGCGTATACGACCTGTATGACTTGGGGGAATTTGAGCAGAAGGGCACGGTGCGTACCAAGTACGGAACCAAAAAGGAATTGATCGATGCCATTGCTGCCTGCCATAAGCATGGGGTTGCCGTCTATGTGGATCTGGTAATGAACCATAAGGCCGGCGCTGATGAAACCGAGCGTTTCCAAGTCGTACAGGTCGATGAGATGGATCGGACGAAGGACATATCCAAGCCATTCGAGATTGAGGGCTGGACCAAGTTCACCTTCCCCGGCCGAGGGGATCAATACTCCCCTTTCCATTGGAATTTCAATCATTTCAACGGAACCGATTATGATAATAAAAGCGAACAATCCGGCATATTCCGGATTGTCGGCGAGAACAAATCGTGGAGTGATAAGGTAGACAATGAGTTCGGGAATTACGATTACCTGATGTTTGCCAACATCGACTACAGTCATCCAGATGTGCGTAAGGAAATGATTAATTGGGGCAAATGGCTGGTAGATACGCTGCAGTGCAGCGGATACCGGCTCGATGCGATCAAGCATATCAATCATGATTTCATCAAGGAATTTGCCGCGGCGATGAAGAAAAAGCGCGGCGATGATTTTTACATCGTGGGTGAGTTCTGGAATCCCGATCTTCAGGAATGCCGGAATTTCCTCGACACGGTGGATTATAAAATCGACCTGTTTGACGTCTCTCTTCACTATAAGCTCCAAGCAGCATCAAAAGCCGGCCGTTCCTTCGATTTGCGGACGATTTTTGACGACACGCTCGTGCAGTCGCATCCGATGAATGCGGTCACCTTTGTCGATAATCACGATTCTCAGCCGCAGGAATCATTGGAATCGTGGGTGGAGGATTGGTTCAAGCAGAGTGCATATGCCTTGATACTGCTGCGCAAGGATGGTTATCCTTCGGTCTTCTATGGTGATTATTACGGGATCGGCGGCGAGAATCCAATCCCCGGCAAAAGGGAAGCGATTGATCCCTTGCTGTATGCCAGAGTAAATCGGGCGTATGGGAAGCAGGATGATTATTTTGATCATCCGAATACGATCGGCTGGGTCCGCCATGGAATCCCGGAAATTGAGCTTTCAGGATGTGCGGTGGTCATCGCCAACGGTGAAGCCGGAGATAAGCGGATGTTTGTCGGCGAGCATCGCGCCGGAGAAGTCTGGGTGGATCTAACCGGCACTCGCGAAGAGCGCATTACGATCGGCCAAGACGGTTTCGCGCTATTCCCCGTGAACGGCGGCAGCGTATCCGTTTGGGCTCACCCCGATATTTCCGCAGAGGCATAAGCACCAACCAGACATCTGGAAATAAAAAAACCGGAAGAATCGGTTTGCGCAGGCGTTCCCGGCAGGGGAAGCACTGTCAAACCTCATTCTTCCGGTTATTCGCGTTTACTAGTGAGTCCAAAGATCAGCCTTTGACCTGGAAACGACGGCGCAAGCCTTCACCCAACAGATTGAAGGTGATAATCAGCAGCATCATGGCAAAGGCCGGATAGATTACGAACTGGAACTTTCCTAACCATATGTCTGACCGATGCTTGGACAATATTGTCGCCCAATTATAACCCTTCTCCACGAATTCCATCACATAGTAGTTAACTTCCTTCCACTCATGCCCGAGAAAGATATTTACAATCGCAAGCTGTCCGAGCAGGAGCATGACCTTGCCCATATCCAAACAGAAGTTAACGATGACCTCCGGGAACAAAATCGGGATATAATAATTTTTCGTCAGTGTTCGGGTTCGCAGTCCTAACGCAGTTCCAGCCTCCATATAAGGCTCACTCGCCATCTTGTAGGTCTGCTGCTGAATGGTAATGGCGACCCGTCCTGCTTCCACGCTGGCCAGAATCAGGATCGCCCAGCCCATTCGCTGCTGGGAGAATAAGAAGAACGGAAGGGCCAGCAGCAGCGCCGATGCGAAGACCGGCGGCAAGTAAGAACACATCTGGTTCCAGAAGGTGATGAGTTGATGGATAAACCCTTTTTTCTTGCGGGCCAGCAGTCCAAGCGGAATGCCAATCGCATACCGAACCGCTGTAATTCCGAGTACAAGCAGTATCGTATCCTTGGCGGTTACGACCAGCTTACTCAGGTTATCAACTCCCTTCTTATCGGTTCCCAGCCAGTTCTGCGCAGAAGGCTTATAAGGCGGCAGGGTCAGCTTCTCCTTCCCGTCTTTCATCACCCACCTGGAAGGTTCCTTATTCAAATCTTTATCAATAAAGGGCATATAGGGGCCTGCCAGCATAACAAACACAAAGAATGCAAGCAGCGCTCCACCAATCCATAAGGGAAAATTCTTCAAGTTGATTCACCTCCATCCTTATCGCGGATCAAAATACTTGCGGGCCGCATGACTAATCCATTGGACAATCATGAACAGCACCATGAAAGAAAATGCGATGTATATAATGACTCCCGGTTCATAATAGCCGCCAGTGCCGCTAAACGTATTGAAATCGAGTGCCTGAAACAGCCTCCAAGCCGCTCCCGGATAATTACGGTAATATTCGACAACAAGCAGGTTGGACAAGATGAAAACCAACAGACCCGGGAGATGGGTCAAAATGGTGGCAATTCCGTTACGCAGCATATGTTTGTAGACGACCTTTCGGTCACTCAGCCCTTTGGCTTTAGCCAGCAGTATGTATAATTTTCCTTCTTGTGCAAGCAGAGATGCTGAAGTGATACGGGCAATGAAGAATACCGGGTAGATCGATACCAGCAGCGAAGGCAGCACAAAGGCTTCCCAGCCTTCAACCGCAAAATAACGAATAGCCGGGACATGCTTAATGAGCAGCCACTGGGCAATCAGCATCAGGAAAAAGTCGGGGATGGATTGGAACAGCCATGTGGTCCAGTGTCCCAGCACGTTCCATTTGGTCTTGGACAACTTGTAGTCCAGGATTCCCTTTAGAATGCCGAATACGAATCCAATGATTAAAGCGGATACAATAACGAGTAAGCTTTTACCTACAGCCCCGAAAGCCGCTGCTTCCGAAGACTGGCCTTCATACCGTGATTCTCCGAGCGTCCCGTTCTGAATCGCTTGGGCAAAATAATCATAAATACGATTAACATACTCACCCAGATCAAAGGAATAATTCGTCACCCACAAATTGCCGTCCAGCGACAGATCCAAATCCCTTGGAACCAGGACAATAAGGACGATAAAGATAAAGGCCAGCAGGCTGGTTACCGTCGTTTTGAGCATTTGCGATTGTAATCTCATATAGGCCTCCTACACATTGTTTCAGCAGCACCCCATGGTGCCATCTGCTTAATCGCTTATTCTACTACTATCATATCCGTCCAAATACGTCCAGATCGAAATACAAAATTTTACTATTGCTTTATCTCAGGCCCCAGTCTTGCACACGGCCATATCATGTACACGGCAGGTAACAACCTGCCCTACCGCTGCATCAAAATTGCAATCCTTGTAGAAAGGATATACTCTGGTTTTATATATATTCCTTGGGAGGAGGTTCTACGGCAATGTCCATATATGAATATGAAGTGAAAACGATACGCGGCGAATCTCAAACGCTCGAACCCTATAAGGGTGAGGTGATGCTTATCGTCAATACAGCGACCAAATGCGGCTTTGCGCCTCAATTTGACGGTCTGGAGAAGCTGCATCAGACCTATCATGATCAAGGATTGGCCGTTCTCGGGTTCCCCAGCAGTCAATTCATGAATCAGGAGCTGGAGGAAGATTCCGCGATTGAGGAGGCTTGCAAGCTGAATCATGGTGTCACCTTCCCGTTGTTCTCCAAGATCGATGTGAACGGCACACATGCTCATCCGCTCTACAAATATCTTACGAGCGAAGCACCCGGTGCTCTTGGCATCAAAGCGATCAAATGGAACTTCACCAAATTCCTGGTGGACCGTAGCGGTAAGGTGGTCAAGCGCTTTGCGCCGACCGATACCCCGGAGAAGATCGAAGAGGATATCAAAAAGCTGTTATAAAATGCAATATGAGTTAAAAAAGAGACAGGCCCTCTGTAGGCTTGTCTCTATATTCATTGGTTATTAACGTTACGCTTCGTTTGGCAGATCAAGCTGCCATGACACGCCGAACTTGTCCGCGATCCATCCGAATTTTCGGCTGAAGCCGTAGTTACCCAACGGCATCATAGCGCCCCCTCCCTCAACCAGCGCCGCATATAGCTTCTCGATCTCCCCTTCCGATTCGCAGGTCAGATAGATGGAAAACGAAGGCGTAAAGTTGAAATCATGCTTCACATTACTGTCAATGCACATAAACGTCTGTCCCTTTAAAGAAAATGTGGCATGCATGACGCTCCCCTCAGTTCCCGGCTGGTTGGGGCCATAACGTGTAATACTCGTGATTTCAGAATCCTCGATGACCGAAACGTAATAGTTCATAGCCTCTTCTGCATTGCCCTGAAACATAAGAAATGGGCTTACCTTCTTCATAATCGAAATACCTCTCCTTTCATCACCAAACCTGTTATCCGATAATCTTATCAAGCAGTCGCTCCAGCTCATCATAACTCGTGACAGTATACTGTGGTTGATGCTCCGATTCCGGCGTGACGCTCCTGTGATTGAACCAGATCATCTGCCAGTCCGCGGCCAGGGCGCCGACCACATCATTACGCCAGGAATCCCCAATATAATAGGAGCTTTCCGGCACCGTTCCGGTCAACTGATTCACATGATGGAATATCTGCGGATCGGGCTTATCCCAGCCCACGGCGCCGGAAACAAACAGGTGCTCCGCCGGAATCACTCCGCCTAGCTGCATAGCCGAGATTTTGTTCATCTGGTGTTCCGCAGGTCCGTTGGTAATCAGGCCTACGACATGTCCGGCATCGGCCAATTTCCTAAGCAGCTCCCGAGCACCATCAAACATCGTGATGTTATATTGTTTATCGAGGTAAGTCTGCTGTACAGCTTCGGCCTCCTTGGGTGTCAGCTGTATGCCAAATTCGGCTAACGCCAACTGGAAACGACGCCTTCGCATATCTCCAACTGCCTCTTCATAAGCAACCGTCCCGGCTCCCCCGAGATCTACGGACAGCTTGTCACTGTAATACCGCATTCGATGATAGGCGGCTTCATAAGGAAAAGTCTCGCCCGGTTCGGCCATCTCCTGTACGGCATCACGAAAAGGCGCCAAATGGTCATATAATGTATCATCCACATCGAAGAAGATCCCCTTCGGTGGCGTTGGTCTCATCATGTTCATCCCTCTCCCCCATGCTATCTCTCTATTGTATGCGTATCCGCACCATCCCGGTCAAGCCCGTCTAGGAAGCAAGTTCCTTCCTTTTCTATGATATGATGGCATTTAGCAGAGGAATTGAAGCCTTCACGCGCACAATTAGCAGCTAAAGGAGCACCTGCATCACAAAGTACAAGCTTGAATATATCCCGGAAAAAGGAGATGAGTATGCATGACCAACAATACGACTGGAGAGTGGAGTAAGGACTTCATTCCCGAAGGGAATCTTGCCAGCAACGTAAACCGTTTCACCGGCTTTGAGGATACTTACGACCAGCATCGTCCGGAAGCGCCGCAGGAGGTTATCACCCTGCTGACAGAATATTTGATGCGCAGACCTTCGCTCGTTGTCGACTTGGGCTGTGGTACGGGATTGTCCACATATGCATGGAAAGACGCAGCCGACCAAGTCATCGGGATTGAACCGAATGATGATATGCGGGGCAAGGCCATCGCCAAGTTGGCATCGCTGCAGACAGCAGCAGGCAACGGTAACGACGTACATTCTGCCGACATTCAGTTCGTCTCCGGTTATTCCAACCAGTTGGCGCTTCCCGATGGATCAGCAGACATCATTACCTGTTCCCAATCCTTCCATTGGATGGACCCGTCCAGTACACTCAAAGAGGCTGCACGTGTTCTGCGTGATGAAGGCATTTTTGCTGCATATGACTGCGATTGGCCCCCGAGCCTAACCTGGAAGGTAGAGCAGGCCTACCATGAGCTGATTGAACAGACCGAAGCCACTATTAGCCAAAATGTAGCGGCTCAAGAACAAGCCTATAAAGGAAACAAGAACGAACATCTGAAGCATATCCGCGATAGTGGATTGTTCCGGTTCTCCAAAGAGATCGTATTCCATCATATAGAGCCATTCACCGCAGAACGATATACCGGACTTGCCGTTAGCCAAGGCGGCATCCAAACTGTATTCAAGCTGGGCTCATCCGAATTGGATGACAGAATCGCGCATTTCCATGCGCTGGTCGAGGAACAATTCCAGGGGCGGACACTCCCCTTGATGCTCAGTTATCGCATGCGGCTTGGCATTAAATAGAGCGCAGCGAACCCGGCAGGAGACCACCATTATTCGAGGTGAGAAGCAGCTCATTATTACAGGAGTGTATGATTACTTGTTCAAATCAGCAGGCATGAATGCCTGCTGATTTTTATTATGAAAAGAACGCGCGAATGTTAACTAAAGATAGATTCGCGCGAAAATAGATTTTATTAAAATGGAAGGGGCAGTATAACGAATGGTTAAAGAAAGGTGAAATGATGTCCAATACATATACCAACCACCGAATCCCTGAGGCGAGTTTACAATTCACAGGCGTTAACGGTACCTATTTTAACGAGAGTGCATTCTTTTTTTACCACAAACGTTCCACGAGCAATAACCATGATCAAATCCTCTATACCCGAGTTCGGCTGAAGCATCAGAACGATAAGGAAGTGCTGGAATGTCTGAATTCAAATGGGATAGCTTATAACAAGATAGGCTATAACGTCAACGGACACCATGAGATTTCGAATCTTGCGAGTGTCGTGCATCAGGGCATCTTGTATGTTTTTTGGACAGAGGACGGACGTATTCATTACGTTACGACAACAGACGGCAAGACTTGGTCGGGATCGATCCAGCTTCCTTATTCCTTTATCCGGCGCACCCAGTTCGCAGCTCTTTCTGTTCAGGGCCGATTGGTTCTACTCGGCGCCCACCAAGCCGACTCGCAGAATCGTATCGGTATCGTTTATCAGGACAGTAATGGAGTGTGGCGGATCGACGCAAACACCAATTGGAAGAATGTGAAAGAGGTATGTGCATGCGCATACGCACATCCCAACGGTTACTTTGATATCATGGTTGGCGTGGTCACGACTCATTCGAATCTCTGGACAGCCATTTTTCGATCCGACATCGGTGTGGATCATGGTACAAGCTGCGGATTAAGGCAAATCGCGAGCAAACATCATGAAGAGTATGACGGACGTGTTGACTTTCTCGGTATAGAGGCGGGAACGATAGAGGGTGGATTACAGGACCCTTCCGTGCAGCTATTCATCAATGGTTGGCATCGTCCGCACAGCTGGAGCGGGTACAAAAATAACCAGATGAAAACGTATAATATCCTCACAGGCGAATGGAGCAAAGCCTTTACCCGAACGCATGGACACACTAAATATCCCACATGGGTATATATGGGGGCATTTCAGTATTTTGTTCCCATCGGAACGAACGGGGAAATGCGGCAAGAGATCTGGCTCTACATGAATTATAATGACGAAAACGTTGTGAAGCGCGGAGGCAGCAATCTTGTTCTGTGCCGATATAAGTCTGATGTCATGAAATTAGTGAAGAAAGAGGAAGAGAAGGTAAAGGATGAGTTCCGTGCACTCATCGGAGTTATTGAAGGGGCACCTCCATACGTTACGAACGGAAGCACAAGGAGTGAATACGGTTCTACCTTCTATTACGGCCGCTCATCAACACAGCAAATAACCATCTCCACCCGCTTTCAAATGGGCTCGTATATGCAAGCAGGAGCCAGTCTCCCCATCGGTGCGGAGGTCTCCGTGAAGTTTTCTGCCCAGCACGCTGACCACAGCTCCGAGATTTCTGAAATCACGCGGCACATTGACAAGACCATTGTTCCCATCCCGGGAGAGAATTCGGTCACCTACGTGTACCTAACGCCGCATGTTGTGTGCACGACTTACGAGTTGTTTGATTGGAAGATGCAAAAGCCATTCGGCATTCGAAGCTATGTTTTTCATACATCCAAAGCGGATATCGATTTTGATGTGCTTCCAATACTCCACACCTACACAAACCACCCGAATACGCATGACTACACAACATTCGAACATCGCTTCCCGGCTATACCTCATTATGCGGATTATGAGCGGAGTCTTGTTTTGGATGTCAGCTGGGTACCCGGCGAAACATCTGCATTCTTCGAGAAGAAAACATCAACAGTAAACATAACAAGCAGTACGGTGTCCGGAGAAATTACAGCCGGATATTCAGGCATATTCAATATGGGGGGAAACACCAGCTTTGAGTACGAGTTATCCCATAGCTCTGAAGTAGCAGAGAAAATTGGAGTGAAGCTGGATTACCCTTATCCTCGTGCAGGCCACCCCGAGGATATTCGAAAATTGATTCTTCGTATGTTGATGCTTGTGCCGGATCCGGATCAGATCGATGCCTGCTTTTGGATTCCGAAGGATAAGCAGAATCAGCGTCCATGGTGCGTGGCTTGGTCCATTCTAGGGGTGAAATTCCAGGATTCTTGAGATAAAGTCCAAGACTTTCTGTGAACAGGCCACCTTATTGAACTTACCTTGTCTGTAGACGGCCTTAAAAAGATTACTCTTGTGCAACCTTAGTCTGGTACTCAATCGGACTAAGGTTGTTTAAGTTTTTGGCACAGGGGTGCATGACTACTTATTCAAGGAAGTCATGAGACGGACGATATTCTCCGATGTTCTCTCTATGTTCTGCTGCCCGTTCGCCAGCGCTTCCGTTAGGGAGACAGCGCCTGGCATAATCCCGAAAACAGCATCAATTCCTTGGTCATACAGCACCTCGATTCTATCACCGATCCGTCCGGCCAAGGCAACGACAGGCTTGCCATGCTTCTTCGCCACCATAGCGACACCCAGCGGGGTCTTGCCGTACTGCGTCTGAAAGTCCATCCCGCCTTCACCGGTCCACACCATATCCGCCTGGCGCACTTTCTCTTCGAGCCCGGTATAATCAATGACCATTTCGATCCCTTTCTTCAGCGTACCGTTCAGGAACACCAGGAGTCCTCCACCTAGTCCGCCTGCAGCGCCAGCACCTGGATAAAGGGCGATATCTTTGCCCAGCTGCTGCTTGATAATCTCGGCATAATGACGGAGATTGCTGTCCAGCTGCTCAATGATAGCTGGAGTAGCACCCTTCTGCGGTCCAAATACTTGCGAGGCTCCCGTTTCACCGCAGAGCGGGTTATTTACATCGCAGGCCACCTCGACCTTAACATGCTGCAATCGCGGGTCAAATCCGCCTAAGTCTACGCTTGCAAGACGACCCAGCTCCCCGCCGCCAAAAGCCAGCTCCTTCCCTTCCGCATCCAACAGCTTGCCGCCAAGTGCCTGAACCACCCCGGCTCCGCCGTCATTCGTCGCGCTTCCGCCTATGCCAATCAGCAGCTGGTTTATGCCATGATCCAGACATGCCTTAATCAACTCACCTGTCCCATAGGTGGTAGCCGTCAGCGGATTCCGCTGGGCTGGCGGCACCAAGTGAATCCCACTGGCGCTGGCCATTTCCAGCACCCCGGTACAGCCATCACCCGAAATGCCGTAGGATGCCTCCACCTCATCGCCCAATGGACCCGTTACCATGACGGTATGCACCGTACCACCTGTAGCGTCAACAAGGGACTGCATCGTGCCTTCGCCGCCGTCTGCCATAGGTACGTGAATACAGGTCACGTTGGGATTTCCTTTCTGAATTCCTCGCTCCATTGCAGCGCAGACTTCTTTGGCGGTCATACTCTCTTTGAATGAATCGGGCGCAAGCACAATGACATAACCGAGCTTCTTCATATCAACACCTACCTGTCTTTATATATGGCGTTACGCCATTCCAACTCACTCCTGCTCTATCGAATCATTCTAAAAAAACCGTATCCCCGCTTATGACGCGTCCGATACGGCCGTTTAACCGTTATATTTTTGTATCCTGCTGTGGGGGACTGCCCCTTGATCGCAAAGGGTTTGCCGTTCTAACCAAGACGGCGTGTCCCTATGTCCCCTATCTGCGAATGATCGACCATTTCCGAATCACCTGATTAGTCACCTCGGCCAGCAGTAATCCCAGCGCAATAGCACCTGAGAACACGAACGCCCGCGCCCCCAGCTGAACTGCCTGATCGAATTGATTCTCCACCACATGACGCAGAGCATTATAGGCAACACCGCCCGGCACCAGCGGAATGATCCCCGATACGCTGAACACGATAATGGGCGTCTTGTATTTTTTCGCGAAAAAGTGGCTGATCATCGTCACGCAAAAGGCTGCCACCACAATGGCCGTCACCGGCTGCACACTCATATCCTGCAGCAGGATATAGAGCAGCCATCCTACCATGCCGGCAAATCCGCACTGCGGCAGTGCTTTTCTAGGTGCATTAAATATGACGCCGAAGGCCACCGAAGCAATAAAGCTTGTCATGAGCTGCTGTATATAAAAGATTGCCATGAGCTCCACCCTCAACTCCACTTCCTAGAATGACAAAACAAACGCGATGCCCGCGCCGATAGCGAAGGACGTTACAAAGGCCTCCGCCCCTTTGGACAAGCCGGATATCAAATGTCCCGCCATGAGGTCACGGATGGCATTCGTGATCAAAAGGCCTGGTACGAGCGGCATCACGGAGCTGATGATAATGGTGTCCAGTTGCTGGCCCCATCCAAGCCTGACCATCCACACAGAGGTTATGCCAATCACCAGCGCGCCCGAGAATTCAGCGAAGAACTTGACCGGAATAACCCGATGCATGAACACGGAGCAGGAGAATCCGAGGCCCCCCGCAATAACTGCTGGCACAAAATCGGGCCAGATGCCGCGAAACATAATAAGAAAGCAGCCGCTGGAGATCGCTGCCAGGAGGATCGACAGCCATATCGGATAGGTCGCCTGTTGTTGTTCGATATTCTCCAGCGCTCGGCGGGCCTCTTCAATCGTCAGCTCGCCGAGACACGCCCTCCGCGAAACACTGTTGACCTGATCGATCTTACCCAGATTGGTTGTTCGATCCGAAATACGAATGAGCCGCGTGATGTGCTGAGGCTCCTCTACCGAGAAGATAATCCCCGTCGGCGTCATATAGCTCTGACTATTCTCGACGCCATAAGCTGCAGCAATCCTCATCATCGTATCCTCGACCCGATAGGTCTCCGCGCCGCTCTGCAGCATGATTTTCCCTGCTAGCAAGCAGACCTTGATGATGTCATGTTCCCGTTTCAACAAGTCATTCAACTCCACTATCCTCCTGCTGGAACACTTTCCGATTCAGAATCTTCGCCTATATTATAGTATTATTAGGTTGAAAATGCCTAGGATGCGCTTTAAAGCAGCGCCGTAGCAGTAGTTGTTTCGTCTATTCCAGCATGATTCACCCGATACAAGCAGCCCCTCGGATACCCGAGGGGCTGCTCTATTATTTATCTATACTGAGGTTGCCCTAATAGGCACCGCGGATATGCATGGCAACCTGCTCCTGATAGAATTGGGACAGACGCTCCTTCTCCTCCGGTGTAAACGAAGGGACTTCCAGCGTTCCCAGATTGTCTTCGACTTGGCGGATATTGCGGAAGCCGGGAATGACAGCGCTCACTTCAGCGCAGTCCAGAATCCAGCGCATGGAAGCGCGAGCCATGTCTTCTCTGCCCTCGGCAATCCAAGCGAGCTTTCTGGCGAGCTCAACTCCTTTTTCGAACTGCAGACCGGCAAAAGTTTCGCCCACGTTAAACTGCTCTCCGTTGGCGTTGAAATTACGATGATCGTTTTCGCTGAATGTAGTGGTCTCCGAGAACTTCCCAGTTAGCAGGCCGCTCGCAAGCGGCAGACGTACCAAGATGCCTACACCCGACGCTTTAGCCTCGGGAAGCAGCTGAGCCAGAGGCTTTTGGCGGAACAGATTAAAAATAACCTGCAGCGACTTCACCCCTGGTACCCCAAGGCAGAACATCCCCTCTTCTACCGTTTCCACGCTAACACCGTAATGCCGAATCTTGCCTTCGGCCTGCAGCTTGTCCAGCACTTCAAACACCCGCCCATCCTTCAACACCTCGAAGGGAGGACAGTGCACTTGATAGAGATCAATCCGCTCTCGCTGTAATCGCTTCAGGCTGTTCTCGCAGTATTGGCGGATCGATTGCTCCGAATAAGTGTTAAGATCGTGAATATCTCCGGCACGGCAAAACTTGGTGGCAATATGTACCGTGTCCTCCTTGCCTTTGGTGGCCCGGGCAAGCAGATCCTCTGCATGTCCATCGCCATAAACGTCTGCTGTATCAAAAAAGTTCACACCTTCGCCGATGGCACGATCCAGTCCTTTGAGGGCTTCCTCATCATGGGTCTCACCCCACGAACCTCCAATCGCCCATGTACCAAAACTGACCTCGCTAATATGAAGTTCCGTATTTCCCAATGGCCTGTAATTCATTGCAATTCTGCCTCCTCTTCCATCTGCCATACTAGTTCTATCCATTACTAGACTATACGTTAAACCGTTTTCATTCAATGCCTCGATGATACTTGTTCGACTTCAAAAGCTTTATCGAAAGACATTTCTCACTCTATCTCTAATCAATGATGCAGCATCCTCCTGGGCCAAAATGATCGTGCGCGTATTTTTTCTGCAGCTCATTGACAATTCATTCCATCCCCCATATAATGAAAAAAACTACATATCCAACATTGGATATTCATACTGAAGTATCTTCATCTCTACACCCATCCTAAGGAAGTGACTCTCCATGACCAATCTCATCCTGCTCTCATTCCTGCGTGAACGTCCCATGCATGGGTATGAAATTCAACAGCTCATTCAAGCAAGCCGAATGGACTTATGGACGAATGTTCTGTCCGGTTCCATCTATTATGCACTTAACAAAATGGAGCATGATGGTCTGATTGCCGCGGCCGCCGAAGAGCGTACCGGTGCGAGGCTTCGTAAAATCTACAGTATTACCGACGCAGGCGAGCAATTATTCCAGAAAATGATCCGTGATACATTAACGCTTCCTCCCCATACCGTTAAGTCCGACTTTTCCCTCGGTTTAGTCTGGATCGAGAGCATCCCGAAGCAGGAAGCGGTGGAATTGCTGCAGCAAAACCTTAAGCAAGTGGAGGAGTCTTTGGCCCAGTGGCATGCTGGCAAGGAAATCAAGGGGCAGTACGGCTTATCGAAAATAGCCATGGCTACCTTTGACAATGCGATTTCGATTCTGGAACAGGACATCATCTTTCTCAATAAAATCATAGCACTCGTACAAGAATAAGCCACAGTACCCACTGCGGCTTTCATTTCCGGCATATATCCAACATTGGATATATAATATTGGTTAATAAGGAGCGTGCATTAAGGATGATTTCACCTACTCTCATTCAAGCAAAAGGATTGCGCAAGGGCTATGGTCAGCGGACCGTGGTAGATGGGCTGAATCTGGACATACGGGAAGGCGAGGTGCTTGCGATCATCGGACCGAACGGCGCCGGTAAATCGACGACACTGGATTTACTTCTGGGCCTGCGTCGGCCCGATGCTGGCACGATCACCTACTGGACAACCGATCCTTCACCGCATGTGGGGCTTCAGCTGCAGTCTACGCCCTTCTTCGCGGGATTCACCGCTATCGAGAATCTGCGCATGTTCGCTGCCTTCTATGGCAAGCGGCTCAAGGACGCCCAGCTGATGGAACATCTTCACAGGTGCGGGCTTGAAGAATTCGCCAAGACGGATGCGCTCCGCCTATCGGGAGGTCAACAAAAACGCCTCGCTATTGCGATGACGCTGGTCCACAGTCCCAAGCTGCTGTTCCTTGATGAGCCTACCGCAGCGCTGGATCCACGAGCCCGCCGGGATATTCGAGAGCTGATCCGCTCTCTGGCAGACAAGGGCACCTCGATCGTATTCACCTCACACGATATGGAGGAAGTGCATAAACTTGCTTCCAGGCTGGTTCTCATCCGTGATGGGCGAATCATAGCCTCCGGCTCACCGGAGGAGCTGCTCAGCCAATATGGAACCGCCAGTCTCGAACAGCTGTATATCCAATTGACGGATGAGCCTGCATAGAAGGTGTTTTGCACAAAAGTTTATTATTCAAAAAGATTCTGGGGAGGAATTTTCATGTGGATTGTTATGACCACGATGCTTCGGAGTATGCTTCGCGATATCCATACGCTCGTCTGGAACATCCTGTTTCCTATGGCCATGTTGATCGGTTTGGGGCTGTACTTCAACGATGCAGCTTATTCTTACCGGCTCCTCGGTGGTGTGCTGACCACGAATATTCTGTTTGGAGCCACCATGGTCACTGCATTCAACGTTATGGCCCATCGAAACCGGGGCATCTATAAGCTGCTGCGTGCAACCCCTTTTCGAACGGTCTCCTTCATTGCCGCGATGACGGGAGCCCGAACCGTGCTGGCCCTGCTCGTTAGTGCTTGCGTGATTCTGATGAGTCTGTTTTTGCTTGGAGTGAAGCTGAGCCTAACGGGACTGGGGCTAATGATGCTGGTGCTGCTGATCGGCACCGTTTGTTTCACAGCACTCGGTTTCCTGGCAGCTAATCTGTCAAGGGATGAGAACAACGTCAATATGATTTCAAACCTGATGAGTTTTCCCTTGCTGCTGACCAGTGAAGCTTTCTATTCCTTGGAACATGCACCAAACTGGATCGTCACCCTGGGACATCTGCAGCCGTTTCATTATCTGGTCGATGCCATGGCGATTGCCATGCATCCGCAAAGTAATGTCTCCAGCATCTGGATGCCGCTGCTCATCCTTGCGGGCTTTACAATCCTGATCCTCGGTGCTGCTGCATGGACCTTCCGCTGGGATGCCGAGCAGCCTGTCAGATGGAAACAAGGAGCCGCAAGGAAAGCCGCTACGATGTAACGGCAAATAAAATACCATTGCCCTCTTGTATAAAAGACATCCCCTGCGGTATACTGAACCAACAATATCAACATCAGGCCGATGAAGAGCTTCCAACTCCGAGGCGTTCTCGTCAAGGGGATATGATCCGATACCCGGATCTATAATCTCCCTAAGTTAACCGGATCCGTCCGTTATCGCGGAATCAAAGTGGATTGAATGCAGACCGACTTGCTTCGTTAGTGGGGCTCTGGTTCAATCAATTTGGGTGGCACCGCGAGCGCATAAGCGTCCCTCGTCCCATATGGACTAGGACGCTTTTTTATTTTTTTCAGACAAAGGAGCGCGGTGATCATGCTAGATATGAAATGGATTCGAGAAAGTACAAGTCATCAAGAGGAGCTGCAGCGGGTAGCAGACCAGAAAGGCATCACCTTATCGGTTGCGGAGCTTGTCCAGCTGGATGAACAGCGGAGGACATTGCTGCTGGCTGTGGAGGAATTGCGACAGCAGCGAAATACTCTCTCGCAAGAGATCAGCGTCCTCATAAGACAGGGCAAACAGGAAGAAGCCGAGCTGCATAAACAGCAGGTCAAAACCATCAATAAGGAACTGGATGAGCGGGAAGCGCTGTACCGAAAAGTAGATGAAGCTCGCAGCCAGCTCCTCATCCTGGTACCAAATATCGTTTCGCCCGACACTCCAATCGGTGCCTCGGATGAAGATAATATAGAAATCAGAAGGGTCGGCGAGCTTCCTGTCTTTGATTATGAATTCAGGGACCATGTCACACTTGGCGAGCAACACCGGATGCTGGACATCCCCCGCGGGGTTAAAACTGCCGGCACTCGCAGCTATTACCTGACCGGCATCGGAGCGATACTGCACCGGGCTGTTCAGCAGCTAGCGGTGGATATGCTGGTTGCCAAAGGATTCACCCTCATGGATGTACCGCTGACCGTACGGACAGAAGCCATGCAGAATACAGCCTTCTTCCCGCTGGGTCAGGATCAGGCTTTTCAGATTACGGAGCAGGATAAGTGGCTCGTTGGCACATCGGAAGTGCCACTTGTCTCGTTCTACAGCGGTGAGACCGTCGATGTGACACAGCCGATTCGCTTGGCTGCTGCTTCGCTATGCTTCCGCAGCGAGGTCGGCTCGGGCGGCCGGGACGTCCACGGCCTGTACCGGGTGCACCAGTTCGCGAAGGTGGAGCAGGTCGTTCTCTGTGAAGCCGACGCGGAGGTATCGGAGCGGCTTCTGCAAGAGATCACAGCCAATGCCGAGGAGCTGCTTCAGCAGCTCGAGTTGCCTTACCGGGTCGTTGCTGTCTGCACAGGAGATATGTCGCAGAAGACATACAAGCAGTACGATATCGAGACATGGATGCCCAGCCGCGGAGCTTACGGGGAAACTCATTCGTCGTCGAATCTGCTCGACTTTCAGGCGCGCCGCTCGAACATCCGCTACCTTGATGCGGAAGGCAAGCTGCGCTACTGCCACACGCTGAACAATACGGCTGTCGCTTCGCCGCGGATTCTTATCCCGCTGCTAGAGAACCACCAGCAAGCCGACGGTTCGATCCTCATTCCGAAGGCGCTCAGACCGTACATGAACGGTATGGAACGGATCGAGCTGCCTGTCGATTTAGATACGAAGTAAGGAAAGCAGCCGCACGAATAGGGGGCGTAATTGGCCTTCTGATCCAAGTTTATTCATAGTCACAGCACAGCATAAAGGCAGCCGTTATTAGCGGCTGCCTTTACGCTTGTTATATTCTATTCCGCTGCGCCGCCCAGGGTTGTCCTGTTGCATCTGTAAGCTCCAATAGTTCCATTCTCTCGTCCAGTTCATAGAGCCGATGGAGATTGAAGCTGCACCGCTTATTCGTATCACTACCCTAAGCGATCTCGAAAATATAACGCTGTATCGCCTTGGCCACGCCATCCTTCGTATTTGTGTCCGTCTGCACATCGGCGACTGTCTTCAGCTCTTCATCCGCATTTCCCATAGCTACCCCAAGCCTGGCGGCCCGCAGGAGACGGTAATCGTTCATATTGTCCCCGATGGCCATCACCTCGCTCATGTCATAGCCGAGCAGGCTGCATATTTTGCGGACACCCGATTCCTTGGATATCCCGAGTGGAGAAATCTCCATATTAAGGGCCGCCGAACGGGAAATCTCAATCGTATCCAGCTGTGCCGCCAGCTGTCGCAGCTCGGCTATAACCGAAGGATCCGCATGACGCATGCCAAACTTCATCCATTTCCGGGCAAACATCTCGTCCGTCCAGCTTTTGCGGCTAGTCAAGCTCTCCACGCTGTATCCCCAAAAATGGGCGTCCGCCTCTTGAGCGAGCTTGTGCAGCTTTCGTATCTCCTCTTCCTTCAGGAAATGCCGCTCGCACAGCTGCTCCCTTCCAGTCCACAGCTCGGCCCCGTTAAGAAGCACCATCGGTCCGGTCATTTCAAGACCGCTCCATAAATCAGACACTGTCTGCATCCCGCGCCCCGTCGAGAAAATGACCGTGACACCCGAATCGACGGCTTTACGGATCCAATATCGGGTCGTATCCGTAACGATGCCCTCCTCATTCAGGGTAGTGCCATCCAGATCCAGCGCAAGCATTTTGTAGTTTCCCATATGTCTGTTCTCCTTTGGTTACAATGTAATGAAGGTATCGCATGTCAATAAGACGTACGATAAGGTTAAGGTGATCAGATTGCTCCCTAGTGCAAACAAGCAGGGATCAATATCAACAATATATAAAGTTCTATTTTCTCAAATAATTGGATTAATTGTATGTCCCTCTATTCAAATCTTAAGGGCCAATGATACACTATGCGTATCGTGGAGCAGCGGCTGTCTTAGATCCCCCTGCCCTAGTCTATATTAAAACGAGGTTGATGGTCCGATGTCGCCAGGAAAAACGGCAAGTCATGCAATCATGAAATCACAAAACCAACAAAAAGTGCTTCATCTTATTTATACGGAAGGGCCCATCTCCCGTGTTGAGCTTGCCCAAAAATCCGGATTAACCCAGCAGACCGTCACCAATATCGTAAACCGGCTCCTTCAGGAGGATATCGTGAAGCAGGGAGAGCCTGTAGAAAGCTTGGTGGGACGAAAACGCGTTCCATTAATGGTAAACAGTGCCGAGATGTATACTATCGGGATTGAGATCAGCGGCAAGCTCATTCGCGGGGCTCTGTACAATTTCCAATACCACCGTCTTGTTCGCCTAGAACGTCGTGTTAATAAATTCGAGCACAGAGAGCATGTGCTAGAAACCGTCTGCTCCATAATTGACGAAATTATCGGACAGACCCCTGACACTAGCCGGCTGAAAGGGATTGGCATCTGCGTACACGGCCTGGTGGATTCCCATCACGGCGTCATCCTGCGCCCACCCGGTCTAGGCTGGACGCCTCTTACCATCCGTGAACCTCTTGAAAGCAAATACGGTTTTCCCGTCTATGTAGAAAATGATGTGAATCTGCTTGCTCTTAATGAGAGCATGAATGGCTGCTTAGCCAATTCTGATCATAACATCACGCTGATGATCGATTGGGGCATTGGCGGTGCCATCATGGTGGACAAGCAGCTTGTTACGGGAACTAACTTTGTAGCCGGTGAGTTCGGGCACTACAAGTCCTTTAGCGGCGAGGACGCCCTACTCTGCCACTGCGGCTCCATGGGATGTCTAACCACCATAGCATCAGAAAGTGGACTCATGCGAAACTTCGGAATAGGGCTAGACCTATTCGAAGCCAAGGTGCGTAATCAGGAGCCTGCGAGCCTTGAGCTGTATAGCAAAATCGCAGAGGCACTCAAAATGGCCATTGGCAATGTCATCACGTTCCTCAATCCTGACCATGTCATGCTGACTGGCAAAGTGATGGAAGCCTTTGCGGATACCCTCGTTCCGGAGCTGCAATCCAGCATACCCGGCATGATTCCGGAAACCTGCCGTAAAGTGAACATCATCCATCAACGTGAGATGCCGGAGGAAACCGAGCTCGCCGCTTCGCTGGTGCTCAGGCATGTTTTCGCTGCGCCTTCCATTCCCGGCTCATTATAAGCTGCTTGCTGGCTGCTGCTCCCCTTGTGGTTATAGAGTGGATTCAGCATGGTCCAGCATGCGGCGAAGTCGTCCAGGATAATCGGTGATCATGCCGGCTACGCCGGCAGACAGCATCTCACGGAGCTGGTCCTCTTCGTTCACTGTCCAAGGGTACAGAATCCATCCCTGCTCCAGTGCTTCAGCCACATATTCAGGCGTTATCCATTCACGATGAGGATGCAGGGAAAAGATCTCAGCAAGTGCTTCACGCTTCACATCTGCTGGAGACAACCGTTCCTTCATGTACAGCAATCCAATACGCAAACTTGGCTCCAGCTCCTTCAATTTATACAGGGCAGCATGATCAAAGGATGAGACCACCACGCTGTCTATTCGCTGCTTCTCCCGAAGAAGGTCCACTAATACTTGAACTAATCCGGTTTCCCCGGGAGTTCCCTTCATCTCGATATTAATCATGATCTTGGGCGGCACAAGTTCCAATACCTCCGCGAGCGTAGGGATTTCCTCACCTGCAAACGCTTCCGAAAACCAGATCCCTGTATCCAGCTTTTTCAATTCAGCCAGCGTCATCGCTTGCACTTCACCGCTCCCTGTCGAGGTTCGATCTACGGTTGCATCATGGATGACAACGATATGGCGGTCCGAGGTCAGATGGATGTCCAGCTCAATGGCATCGCACCCCTGGTCCATCCCCAGCTTAAATGCTGCCAGCGTATTCTCTGGCGCTTCTCCTTTTGCACCCCGATGAGCGATGATTAACGGCTGCTGTTTTAACATTCTTCACTTCGCCCCTTTATGGTTTGAGAGTACCTTCTAATGGTATCCAATATGATAATCAAATAAATTGATTAATTGCTATTATATGAATATCCACGTGGCAATGGCAATCTTTTTTTCTGGGACATGCAGGAAAAGCATATATTATAGACAGCCAGGCTTCTCTTTAAATCCCATTAATGATGTGTATTTTTCTTATAGATTAAGTAGGTATATAATAATGGTTATATAGGATATCTATAATAAACGGATATTCATAGTTGGCATCCACTCAGCTGGATGGCTTCTCCTATATAAATACTGCTGCCGTACTGCACAAGAATAAGGAGGTCATTCTCTATGACAGAATCCAATCTTCATCATACAGCGCCCAAAACGCTTCAAGATATCCCGATTTCCATCCTGGATCTAGCGCCGATTACCGCAGGCAGCACTGCTGCGCAGTCCCTGAAGAATACGCTCGATCTGGCTCAGCATGCCGAGAAGTGGGGCTATAACCGTTACTGGCTTGCCGAGCATCACAATATGCCGGGGATTGCCAGCTCCGCTACGTCGGTCGTTATTGGCCATGTGGCCGGAGGCACGAGCAAGATCCGTGTTGGCTCTGGCGGAATTATGCTGCCAAACCATGCTCCGCTTGTCATCGCCGAGCAGTTCGGCACGCTCGAATCGTTGTATCCGGGTCGAATCGACCTGGGTCTTGGACGTGCGCCTGGATCGGATCAGCTCACATCCCGGGCGCTTCGCCGGGGTCCCGGCAGTGACGGCCAGGATTTCCCGGATCGTCTCGGCGAGCTGCGAAATTACTTTCAGCCTACCTCCGGCTCGTCCATGCGCATCCGGGCGATTCCTGGTGAAGGCCTGCATATTCCGATTTGGCTGCTCGGCTCCAGCGGCTTCAGCGCACAGCTGGCAGGACAGCTGGGGCTTCCATTCTCTTTTGCAAGCCACTTTGCTCCCGATTACCTGATGCCTGCGCTTGATCTGTATCGCACCAGCTTCCACCCTTCTGCCGAGCTAAGCAAGCCTTATGCCATGATCGGCGTGAACGTTATCTGTGCCGATACGGATGAAGAAGCCCAGCGGCTTGCCACCTCGGCGTATCAGCAATTCCTGAATATCATCCGGGGACGCACCGGCCAGCTCAGCCCGCCGGTGGACAGCATGGATGAGCTGTGGAACCTGCAAGAACAGGCAATCGTGAAGCGCCAGCTCAGTTTCTCCGCGATCGGCAGTCCGGCTACAGTCCGGGCGCAGCTGGAACAATTCCAGCAATCCACGGACGCCGACGAGATCATTGTCGCCGCCGCGATCTATGATCATCAGGCGCGCCTGCGCTCTTATGAGCTGCTGGCGGATGCCGTCGGCATCCAGTAAGAGAAGCTCCTCATTTGGTAAAACTAAGACCTATCCGTCCATGTGATGAGCGGATAGGTCTTTTTCATATCTACAATTGCCCTATTCCAAAATTATCCTTATGATGAGGCTATACTATTAATTATGCGGGGGGATGAGGATTTGACGAACGTACAGGAACAGATAGATGCCTATCTGAGTTCGCTTGCCCAGGACCATAAATTCAGCGGTTCTGTCTTGGCTGCAAGACAAGGCTCTTTATTATTCAAAGGCGGCTACGGCAAAGCTAATATAGAGCTTCATGTTGATAATACATCGGATACCGCCTTTCGTATCGGATCTGTGACCAAGACCATAACTGCAGTAGGTGTAATACAGCTTATTGCGGAGGGGAAGCTGGCTTTTAATGATACAATAGGCCCTTATTTTCCCCATCAAAAAGACGGAGACCGTATTACAGTCCATCATCTGCTGACGCATACATCCGGAATTGCCAACTATACGGATGATGAGAATTTACTGGATTGGGCCTCATTGCCATCAACTACCGAGGAATTATTGAATCGTTTCTCCAACATGGATCTAGAATACGAACCCGGCGAAAATTATCAATATTCCAATTCCGGATACGTTCTTCTCGGAGCTTTGATTGAACAAGTGTCAAACCAAAGTTATGGCGATTACATCGCGGATCATATATTTAACCCTCTGGGCATGGTGAATACCAGGCTGGATGATCCCAAGCCAATTATCCCGCTGCGAGCATCCGGCTACGAGATGGATTCTAGTGGATTATTAATAAATAGCTATAACCTTCACCCTTCCAATGCCTATGCGGCCGGAGGGCTCATTTCCACCGCCGAGGATATATATTTGTGGGACCAAGCCTTGTATACGGACAAGCTGCTCCCTCAGCCTCTCTTGGACGATATGATGACACCTCATAAAGGCGATGAAGGTAGTTCATATGGCTGCGGCTGGATCATTCAGGATACGCCATATGGCAAGATGACGGGCCATACCGGCGGCATTCCCGGATTCACTTCCATTTTGATGAGGTTCCCGGAAACCAAGGCTACCGTCATCGTGCTCAGCAATATATTGCAGGACGTGACTCATGTCGGGCAACATATTGCGGGGATCTTGCATTCGGAAGGTGCCATCTAGTAAGCGATTAGATGGCAGAATGCCGCTTCCATCCCCAACAGAAAAGACCAGTCAAGCGCGGAATTCCGTGCTGGACTGGTCTTTTAGTTACACTCCCTTGATGAAATATAATGCAGGTCTGACGAAACTTGTACCGCTATAATCTTCAGGCTGTCCATGGACTATAGATAGACATCGGCCTATCGCTTGCAGGTAATATCAATCCTTATTTCGCGTAATAGCCGCCATCAATCGGAAGCTCCACACCGGTAATGTATGAGGATTCGTCAGAAGCCAGGAAGAGGACCCCATTGGCGATATCTTCGGCTTTACCCAGGCGTGGAAGTGGAGTCATGGATTGGAACCACTGCGCCATTTTTTCATCCTTAAACATATCGACGGTCATTGGCGTTTCAATAAAGCCCGGGTGAACGGAGTTGCAACGAATATTGTGTTTCGCAAAGTCAACGGCTGTTGCTTTGGTGAGCATGCGCACAGCACCTTTACTTGCCGTGTAAGGACCTGCGCCGCTGCCGCCTGTCAGGCCAGCGATGGACGAGATGTTGATAATGGAGCCGCCTCCCGCTTCGATCATATGCGGAATGACATATTTTTGACCAAGGAAAATGCTCGTAACGTTAATCGTCATCGTCTTCTCCCAGCCTTCTACCGTCATATCCATGAATGGCGTAGCGTTGGAGATACCGGCATTGTTCACCAGAATATCAATCTTACCGAATTTCTTGACGGTTTCGTCTACGACACGAACCCAGTCTTCTTCAGAAGCAACGTTATGCTTGATTCCGATGGCTTCGCCGCCCAGCGCTTCAATCTCAGCTACGACGTCTTTCAGTTTATCTTCCTGAAGGTCCGTAATCGCAACCTTAGCCCCTTCTTTCACAAACAAAAGAGCGTCAGCTTTACCCATACCGCCTGCTGCACCCGTAATCACCGCTACCTTATTAGCTAATCTCCCCATGGGAATACCTCCTGAAATGTTAGTCATTGTTCGTCATTGGTTGTGCCCTCATTCTTGGATTGCCTGTTCCTGAGCTGCAAATGCTCAATCATCTTCTCATAGGAAGCGATTAACACATCCATCTCCTGATCCGAGAAATCCGACCATAAACCTTCATTCAATTCACGATATTTCGCGATCATTCGAGCTTCCACATCACGTCCCAGCTCTGTAATTCTAAGATAAACCTGACGCCGATCCTCACTTGACGTAATGCGTTCAATATAACCCTTTTTGACCAGCTTGTTACTGAGGTTAGTCACGGCAGAGAGCGTAACATTCAAGATGTTGGAAAAATACGAACTGGTCTGCTGTCCCTCATAGGCCAAGGTATGAAGCACAACGTACTGAGGACCTGACAGATCGCTGTCCAGGATCTTGGCGTAGTTCGCCACGAGTGTCATCATCTGACGTGCCGCCATATGAGATAATTGTTCTCTTTTATCCAGTGCTCATCACCTCGATGTATGAAGTCCATCATCCAATATATCATGATATTAAATAGTTAAAAGCTTTTAACGATTAGATTGTATACCTTCTCTCATACGCTCGTCAACTCCAAGAAAATGCCGTATCGGGTTTCCTTTGCCATTCGCCTTCTACCTTGAAGTTCCAGCTGGTCTGTTCCTACGAAAAAAGACACCACCCGCAGGTGATGCCTTATGTCCCGGTTACCCGGTATGAGCCGACTGCTCGTATCGCGTTAACTCCCGCAGTTTCTCAAGTGTTATGCGATCTACGAATCGCGAGAACTTTTCTTTTTTCTTACCCGTCTCCTGATATATGGTGATCAGCTTCAGAATTGTCGGGGCTAGCATTTCTGGCGACAACCCCGTGTGCAGCGGCTTTGCCAGCGCTGCCTTTAACCCTCTTGGCTCTCCGCCCACATAGATATCATAGAAGTCCTTCATCTTAATCACCGCAATATCTTTAAGCAGCGGTTCACTCGTACCGAGCGCGCAGCCAGCATACCCGATCTTGAGCGGATTAGGTACAGGATGATCAGCGATGACTTCATCCAGCATCGCTGCAACATCCAAGCCCGAATCCTCTGCCCCGCGGCAAAAATTACAGGTAATCAGGCTCTTGGAAACAAATCCCGAGGGGTGAACTTGAAGCCCTACCGTTTCCAGCTTGACCTTGGCTTCCTCCACCCGGTCTTCATCCATCTCCACATATAGCTGCTTGAAGGTGGTCATCTCCACGCGGGCATCCTCTCCAATGATCGTACCCAGCATGGCCAGCTGCTCGGGACGAAACAGCGTCCCGCCCACCTCAAAACCGGGTGTCACCGCAAATTTCTGTCTTGCCATGATCTATACACTCCCATCCGATCGCTTTATACTTTCATTCGCTGCAGACGAAGAGCATTCAACACGACTGACACGGAGCTAAGTGCCATGGCAGCCCCTGCCACCCAAGGTGCCAGAAGCCCGATCGCAGCGATCGGAATACCGAGCGAGTTATAGCCAAGTGCCCAGAACAGATTCTGACGAATATTGCTCATCGTTTTGCGGCTCATATAGATCGCATCCGGAATGCTGTTCAGATCACCCTTCATCAAGGTAACATCTGCAGCTTCCATCGCAACATCGGTACCTGTGCCAATGGCCATGCCGATATCAGCCATCGCAAGAGCCGGTGCATCGTTGATGCCGTCGCCGACCATTGCGACCTTCTTGCCCTGCTGCTGGAGCTTCTTCACTTCATCCGCTTTGCCTTCCGGCAGTACCTCTGCACGGACATGGTCAATACCGACCTGCTTCGCGATAGCCTGGGCCGTGCGTTCATTATCCCCGGTAATCATGATGACATCTATACCCATTTCCTTCAGTCTGGCTACGGCAGACCGGGAAGTCTCTTTAATTGTATCCGCTACGGCCACGAGGCCTGCATATTGGCCATCCACCGCCGCAAGCATCGCTGTCTTGCCTTCGGTCTCCAGCTCCGACATTCTGGCAAGGACCGAATCTACCGGCACATGATGCTGCGCCATCAGCTTGCGTGTACCGACCAGCACTTCCCGTCCCTCAACATGGGCACGGATGCCGTAGCCCGGAATGGCTTCAAAATGCTCGGTAGCCGGAAGCCGTATTCCTCTTGCTTCAATTCCGGTAACGATGGCTTCGGCAAGCGGATGCTCGGAGCTCTTCTCCGCTGATCCGACCAGCTGCAAGAATAGTTCTTCATCCAATTGATTTACTTCCACATCAGTTAGTTCAGGTTTACCCTTCGTAACTGTTCCGGTTTTATCCAGAATAATGGTATCGATTTTGTGGGTCGACTCCAGATGCTCTCCGCCCTTGAACAAAACGCCCAGCTCTGCAGCGCGGCCTGAACCAGCCATAATGGAGGTTGGTGTAGCCAGACCCAGTGCACATGGACAAGCGATAACCAATATCGCAATGGCGATCTCTAATGAATGGGCAAAGTTGCCCGGAGTTACCCAGAAATACCATACAAGGAAGGCAACAATGGCAATGCCGACCACGATCGGAACAAAGATGCCTGAAATGACATCCGCCACCCGCTGAATGGGAGCCTTGGAGCCCTGTGCTTCCTCGACTACCTTGATGATTTGGGCCAAGGCTGTCTCCTTGCCCACCTTCGTTGCCTCAAGCATCAGGCGTCCGTTCTTGTTAATCGTTGCGCCAATAACCGCATCGCCTGCTTTTTTCTCTACCGGAATGCTTTCACCCGTCAGCATCGACTCATCCACCGCGGATGTGCCCTCCACCACTTTACCATCCACCGGAATTTTCTCACCCGGCTTCACTAATACGTGATCGCCCACCATGACCTGCTCAACCGGAATGGTCATCTCCTGACCGTCCCGAATGACGAGCGCCGTTTTGGCTTGAAGGCCCATCAGCGTTTTGATCGCTTCCGAGGTGCGGCCTTTGGCCAAAGATTCGAACAGTTTACCCATAATAACCAGCGTAATCAGAACCGCGCTTGTTTCGTAATACATTTCGGGTCCATGATGCAGGTTGGCTCCAGCCACAGCCCAATCAATCGTTAGATATAGACTGTAGAAGTATGCCGCCGAGGTGCCAAGTGAGACAAGTACGTCCATATTGGCACTTTTGTTGCGGAGCGCTTTATAGGCCCCTACATAGAACTGTTTCCCGATAAAAAACTGCACAGGCGTTGCCAAGATCAGCTGGAACCAAGGGTTCATGAACAGATCCGGCATCCAGATCCACGAAGTGAAGGAGAAATGGCTCACCATGGCCCAGAGCAGCGGCAGCGACAGAATGGCCGATATAAGTAGCTTGCGCTTTTGCTTCGTGATCGCCTCTTTACGATGTCCTTCCTGGTCGAGCGTCTCCTGTTTGGGAACGGCCTGATACCCGAGCTTCTCAACACGCTGCTGAATATCGCCAAGGCTGACCTCAGCGGGATTGAACTCTACTCGAGCCGTCTCCAGCGCAAAGTTGACATTGGCCTGGCTTACGCCCGGCATCTTGCTAACTACCTTCTCGATTTTCGTAGCACAGGCAGCACAGTACATGCCAATCAACTGCAGGTCTACCGTTTCCTTCGCTGTTCCGTAGCCCAGCTTTTCGATTTTCTCTTCCATCTGCTGGACCGTGACCACACTCGGGTCAAACGTAACCGCTGCTTTCTCCAACGCAAAGTTCACGTTCGCCTCCTGCACGCCCTCCATCTTGCTAAGGCCCTTCTCAATTCGATTCGCACAGGCGGCACATGTCATCCCCGTTAACTGCAGCGACGCTTTCTTCTGCTCTGCTGTTGCTCCTGCTTCCATCTTCTCCTCACCCCTCTTCATCCTCGTGCTGTTTGGTTAAATTACGTGATATCCTTGTTCTTCGATGATTTCTTTGATTTGGTCCAAGTTGAATTTGCTTGCATCATAATTTACAGAAACGGTGCCTGCTTTCAGATCTACACGTCCCTCGATGTTCTGCTCCTTCAGTGCTCCTTCTATTGAATTTACGCAATGCATGCAGGATATGCCTTCTACTTTTATTGTTACCTGTTCCATATAAAATCTCTCCTTTAGGGAATTTGATATTGAATGAAGCTGTTGTTTGCTTTGCTTGATGTTAGTATACCCCCCTACCCTATAATTAGTCAATGGGTTTTCTCCATTTTTCTGAAAAAAGAACTCCTGCGATGATGTAAAGCGCATCCTGCCTGATATTTATCCCCTTAATAAACACAAACTGCCACCTTCAAGCAGGTGGCAGTTTCATGGATTCTATTCCTAACCGGAAGATCGATCGCATAGAGATGCAATTCGGTTACTTCATTAACTTGTTCATCGTGGTTAACAGCTCGGTAATGACATCATCGTCACCTTCCTGCAGGCGCTCAACCACACAGCTCTTCATATGATGCTCAAGCAGCAATCTGCTGACGCCGTTCAGTGCCGACTGGATCGAGGAGATCTGGTTTAATACATCGTCACAGTACGTATCCTTCTCAATTAAGCCTTTGACGCCGCGAATCTGGCCTTCGATCCGGTTTAACCGGCTAACCAGATTGCTTTTCGTTTTGTCTGAATGATGGCTCTTCCGCTCACCCGTCACTGCACATGCATCATGTTGATGATTTTCAGTTGTCACACCCATTCCCCCCTTGATCACGGTACTCCCTCTTATTCTAACCCTATTCTTATTATAACATATAGCCCCCCTCCCTATAAAGTATCCATGCCCGAATCAGGTCTACAGCCTCGCTTATCTTATATTTGATAGTTTGTGGCGATGAAGATCTACTGGCAGTGTCTTCAAGAATTCCTCAACCATCCGGTCCGTAATGGAAATAAAGGTCCATTCATAGACGTTCAAGTGTATGGACCTCGAGGAGCTCTGATCAGTTACGAATCCGGTGTTATACTTTAAAATCATAACAAATTCGTATTTCCTTACGTTAGTTCAGGAAAAAAGCACCTGTATCAAATTCAACATATGTATCTTGCTGCATTTTGACAGGCAAGTCCTGAATATCTTTGTAGAACTGAGAACGTGTTCTTTGGTTTTCATTAATGAATCTTATTTATTGTTTTTCTTGTTTTTCTCTATGCTTTGCTCCCCAATTCCCCATACTTGTGAGTATTGGGAGGAAATCTTGTCCTTCTTTTGTTAAAGAGTATTCAACTTTCGGTGGGACTTCTTTATAGACTTCTCTATGAACTAATCCATCTTCCTCCATTTCCCTTAGTTGTCTAGTTAGGATCCCTTTTGAAACACCAGGTAAAAGCTTTTGGAGTTGGTTGAAACGTCTGGTTTCTTTGCTTAAATGCCACATAATAACTAATTTCCATCTTCCTGCAATTAATCGCTGTGTATACGAGACAGAGCAATTATTTTCAGGTAAGTTTGGCGTTGTCTTTTTATTTAAACTCATGAGAAGCACCTCCATTACACAATAGTTCTTTTTTTGTGACTATGTCATAAAAATAATACTACTTTTATAAATGGTCCCACTAATATAATATTTGATTAGGCCTTAAAAAACCAGCTGGTAAAATGAAATAGGAGTTGAACTGTATGTCTTCATCAGTAATGAGTGCTATTAGAGTACATCATTATGGAAACACTGATGTTCTGAAACGCGAAAGTATCGAGCGTCCAGAACCAAAAGACAATGAGGTTCTAATAAACGTCCGATATGCAACTGTAACTCCGTTTGATTGGAAAATGCGTAAAGGGTTATTGCATAGTGTGTTTCCTAAAACTTTCCCTTATATCCCTGGAGGTTCAATTTCAGGTGTAGTTGAAAAAGTTGGAGGCGGCGTAAAAAA
The DNA here is from genome assembly GCF_001277345.1 of Paenibacillus solani. Lineage (GTDB taxonomy): Bacteria > Bacillota > Bacilli > Paenibacillales > Paenibacillaceae > Paenibacillus_AQ > Paenibacillus_AQ solani. The sequence continues at coordinate 447,058 of NZ_LIUT01000008.1, read as the reverse complement.
ATTTAAAGTAGGTCAAGCTGTATTCGGTACTACTTCGAATGGTGGTTACACTGAATATACGCTTTCCACTGAGAAAAATATAATACCTATGCCTAACGGATTAACTTTTGAAAGTGCTGCTACTATTGCTGCAGGTGCTGCTCCTGCATGGAAAGCATTATTTAGTGAAGGAAAATTACAACCTAATCAAAAAGTTTTGATTCACGCTGCTGCTGGAGGGGTAGGACAATTTGCTGTGCAACTCGCTAAATTGCACGGAGCGAAGGTTGTTGGCACAACTTCAACCAATAACATTGAATTTGTAAAATCTTTAGGTGCAGATGAAGTGATTGATTATACTAAGACAGCATTTGAAGATGTTGTTGAAGAATTCGACTTAGTTATTGACGCTGTTGGTGGAAAAACGTTGGCGCAATCTTGGGAGGTCGTGAAAATAGGTGGAACATTAGTTAGCCTTACACAACCTCTTTCCTCAGAAAAAGCAGAAGAAATGGGCATTGAAGTACACTTTAATACAGGCCAAGCAACAACGGACGATTTAAAAACCATTGCTCAATTACTTGCTGACGGTAAAATTTCATCGGAAATTGAAAAAGTTTATCCATTATGTGAAGTGAAAGATGCACATGAAAAAAGTGAAACAGGACATGCTAGAGGAAGAATACTATTGGAAGTTAGTTCTATTTAATAAATATAAATAGCAAGGAGAAGATTAATATGAATTCAAAAGAATTAAGAAATGTAATTGCTGATACTTGTGAAAAATATGATAGTCAATATGCTAAACTTGTAAAGCCAATTAACCAATTATTAATTAATGTAGACGCCTCAATTAGTGAAGAAACAGCAAATAAAATCATCGGGAATTTAAAGTTATATCACAGTGGAGATAAATATATTACGGATTGTCACCTTGAAGAAAGTGAAAACTTCTTAAAAGACGGAATTGAACTTATTCAAAAAGGTGATCTAGCAAATGGAGCATTACAAATTTATGGTGCCGGTCTGAACTTTGCGAGCTATGCTACGAAGGTTTATGGTCATAAAAATGTGAATCCGTACAAAAATTTCGAAGAAAATTTTGGTTTAATCATGAACTCATTAAAAAAGTGAATTTTTTTAGATTATATGGAAAGCCGCCCTTCTATGGGCGGCTTTTAGTGTTAAAACAATCCATTTTTCAAGATTTCAAACTTCTCAAGCACTCGTTAGTACGGAGGAACAAAACTTGGATATGCAAATTGATGCACTTACACAATTTAGAGTAGGAAAGATTTATAATGAAAAATGGCCGGATCTAGAAAGGATCGCCCACAGAACGCACCCGTTAGTTCTATAACGCTCAGTTCCCGATTCCTTGCATAAAACATTCTACAGAACGGCCTCCGGCTTAAAGAAAGCCGGCAAATATTTTTTATTCGCCTCTAACATTTCGTCGAGTAGCTCTTTGGCCACACTTACGGACGGCACCAGCGGATGATGCACCAACGCTTGCAGTGCAATTCCGCGATCACCGGTTAGGGCCGCTTCAATCGTCAATTGTTCATACACTTTCACCGCGTGCATCAGGCCTTTCACATGCGAAGGCACATGCTGTGGCGCAAGCGGGATTGGACCCTGGCCTGTTACGACACAATTGATCTCAATGCTGGCATCCGCAGGCAAGAAGTCATAGATCGTGCCATTGGAAACATTCAGCGTCTGGATGTCATGGCGGTCATTGTAGATCGACGTCATCAGATTAACAGCCGCTTCCGAATAATAGGCGCCGCCTCGCTGCTCCAGCTGCTTCGGCTTTACAGCTAAATTCTCATCCTTGTAGAGCTCAAACAGCTCCTCCTCAACCCGGCTCACCACGTCCGCTCTGGTTCCGTCCTTCTCCAGCGATGCCTTCATATCCTCGAACATCGTATCCGTCATATAGAAATATTTAAGATAATACGTCGGAATAGCTCCAAGTGAACGGATAAAGTCTGCATCCCAACCGAAGGTTGGCACGTTCTTCGCCGTATACGACTTGCCGCCGTCCAGCAGTTCCGGCATCTTCTCTTCCCCGTTAACAATTGCCGATGTTACCCAGTGAAGATGGTTGATCCCGACAAACTCAGCCAGAACATCCTTCTCCGACACGCCATACTCGGCTGCCAGGAATTTCTGGAAGTTAATCGGCGAGTTGCACAGACCGACGGATTTTACCTTACTGTGCTTCGCAACCGCCTCGGTAACAATGCCTGCCGGATTTGTGAAGTTCAGCATCCACGCATTTGGGGCCAGCTCCTCGATATCCCGGCAAATGTCCAGGATGACCGGAACCGTGCGCAGCGCTTTTAGCATACCGCCGGGACCTGTCGTTTCTTGGCCAATAACACCGTGCATGATCGGAATATGCTCATCCTGCTTCCGTGCTGCCAGCAAACCAACACGCATCTGGGTCGTCACAAAATCAGCACCCGCAATCGCCTCTCTGCGATCCAGCGTCAGGTGAACATCAATCGGCAGACCCGACTCCTTAACCATACGTTTGGCCAGATTGCCCACAATCTCCAGCTTATGCTTGCCCTCTTCAATATCAACGAACCATAGTTCGCGAATCGGCATCTGCTCATAATTGCGAATGAAACCCTCAACAATTTCCGGGGTATAGGAGGATCCTCCCCCAATGACCGCTATCTTCAATCCTGCTGCCATGTTAATCGCCTCCAAGGTATGATATCAATTAATTACTATCAAGATGTATCACGCTCTATTACAACGCTATGCTGATCAGGCTGTCGTTACCTGCTCAAACGTAAATGCCTTCAGTTTGGCCTCCGTCGCCGCATCTATGATATGACCGTCTGCATCCATTGCGCACAGAAGCGCGCCGGAAACCGGATCGGATGTAAGCCTTACGCAAGATGCATGAGGTGCCCGGATCGCTACGATCCGTTCGATCGCATCCGTCAGGATCGAGCTGTTCGGCCTGTTCAGCACGCTGCCGATATAGACAATGTCGAAGGCGTCATCTTTCATGTCCAACCTCCGAATCAGCGTACATACTGCATTGGCCAGCTCTTCACCTTCAGTCTCAAGAATTCGGATCGCTACCCCGTCGCCCGCTTCGGCTGCCTGAAACAACGTCTTCACCAGACTTGGCGGAACCTTCGTATTACCGTAAAGGACATCCTCATACATGGGTTCAACGGACGTATATCCCATCTGTTCCAGGACAAGAGGTGTTAATAAGGTTGCTGGTCCCCGTTCATCCCACTCCCGGATGACCGCTCGAAAAGCCAGCTTTGCAAACCCGGATCCCCCCGCGTGTCCATCACCATACATGAAACCGAAGCCGCCATATTGCAGCTCCTCCCCCCTACGGTTGCGGGCCGCGCTGTTAAAGCCCGTACCGCAGATCAACGCAGCGCCATACGGTCGGCTTGTGCCAGCTCTCATCCCTATAATGGTATCGCAGGCGATAGCATGTTTAGGAAAACCGAGAGCCGCGATCATCGGCCTCAGGATCTCATAATCAGCTTCCCGATCCGCTCCAGCCAAGCCAAAATAGGCAAAATTGATATCTTCCTTAGCAGTTCCAGCCTCTTGGAGAGCCGTTTTACAGGCTTCCTCAATGTTACGGGCTGCATGTTCACGGTCAATCTGGTGGTTTCCGTTACCGGATTCACCCTTGCCGAGAATATTCCCTTGTTTATCACAGATTACAGCGTGTGTCTTGCTGCCGCCGGCATCTACACCCAGATATAAACTCATGGATTTTCACTCCTACCCGCCTTACAGCGCATCATGTGGTGGTATATATTCAAGATACCGTTTCCATGATGAGCCATCTACTGGTATAGCATTAAGGAGTGATACTATCTTACTGTTTCCTTAGATTCGCTGGGAAAGGGAGCACGGGATTGCCCGCAAACGCACGCTCCCGAATCTCACTTGGCGACGCGCCAACATGCTGCTTGAACAGGCGATTAAAATTGGACAGATTCCGAAATCCACACGTTTCCGCAATCTCGATAATCTTCTGATCCGTCGTCTCGAGCAGGTGCACAGCATGCGTTAAGCGCAGCTGAATCAGATAATAATGCGGTGAGGTCCCGACCGCCTGCTGGAACAGGGCGCTGAATCGGGAAGGACTCAGATGCGTTAGATCCGACAGCTCCTGCAGCGTCCAGCTGTAGTCCAGATGAAGCTCCATCGTGCGGAGAACCTCTTTTAGCACATGCATCCCTCTCCCCTTGATCGGCCTGTCCTCCTGAATCGGAGGCGACAGATGGCGGTTTGCCAGACTTAAGAAGCGGATAAGATCCGAACGGATGAGACTCCTGTAGGCGGTACCCCGCGCTTCATTTTCCTCCATCATACGCTGAAGCAGCCGGGCCAATTCACCATGTACCGGAGAGTGCCTGTCTACGCTCCCGAGCGAACGAAAGGGAGTCATCAGATCCGGATCAAACTTGAGATCAATGGACAGCAGGGATGGCTCGAACATAATTACACCCATCACCAGATTCTCCGTCTCATACGCCCGGTGCAGATCATTACTGTTGATAAAAATAATATCTCCCTGCTGAAAAGGCAGCTTCACTCCGTTTATCAGAATAAATCCGGTGCCGCTCTGTATATAATTCAGCTCCAGCGCATGATGCCAATGCAGGCGCTGGGCCCCGGCAAATATGCCGCGCGTGGTCGACGCGGTAAAAGGAAATGCAGCATTCAAAAAATCGATCGCGTCAGGAACGACGCTCTGCGGACGATCCATTAAAAAAGCACCTCCATGCCTTCATACATCATCGTGTCAAGATTTTACCCACATCGTAACATGGCCTGCATGAAGAAAAAAAGGACCCGCCCCATCCATGCAGGGGCGAGTCCTATAAGTTATTTAAGATAAGGGTAGCTCCACGGCCCAACCGAATGGATCTTCTACCGTTCCGAGCTGGATGCCTGTGATGGCATCATAAACGCGTTTGGACAGCTCCCCGGTCGTTCCTTCGCCAATCACCAATTGCTCATCCTGCCACTCCAGTGAACCGATCGGTGAAATGACTGCTGCCGTACCAGTACCGAAAGCCTCGGTCAATAAGCCACTGCGGTGAGCCTCCACGATTTCATCGATGGACAAGGCCCGTTCTTCTACGGGGATGTTCCAATGCTGAAGCAGCTGGATGACTGAATTTCGGGTAACCCCGTCCAGGATGCTTCCGTTTAATGCCGGAGTTACTACCTTATCGCCAAGCTTGAAGAACACGTTCATGCTTCCAACTTCCTCAATATACTTGCGATGTACACCATCGAGCCACAGCACCTGGGAATATCCCTTCAGGGTGGCTTCATCCTGCGCCTTCAATCCTGCTGCATAGTTGCCGGCTGTCTTGGCATTGCCCACACCCCCGGCTACGGCGCGCACATATTTCGGCTCGACGTATATGCTGACCGGGTTAATGCCTTCCGCATAATATGAACCGACCACCGACAGGATAATCATGAATTTGTATTGCAGGGATGGGGCTACGCCCAGCACCGGCTCGGTTGCGATGACAAATGGACGAATATAGAGTGACGTGCCCGGCTCGGAAGGAATCCATTCGCGGTCTACGAGTACGAGCTGCTTAAGTGCTTCCATAACAAGCTCCTCATCCAACGTTGGAATGCTCAGGCGTTGGTTGGACAGGTTCAGCCGCTGAATATTCTTGTTCGGACGGAACATAAGAATTCGCTGATCTTCCGTCAGGTACGCTTTCAAGCCCTCAAATACAGTCTGCCCGTAGTGAAATACCTTGGCAGCAGGGTCCAGCTCGATCGGCTGATATGGAACGATGCGTGGATCATGCCAGCCTTGACCGGCGTCATAGTCGAGCATAAACATATGGTCCGTAAATACCGTGCCAAAAGCCTGTTTATGATGGCTTGGCTTCTCCTTCGGGTTGGTCGTTAATTCCACGGATATCGGGTAAGTCATGTGCACACATCTCCTTATTTTCGCAAACGTTATTAGTTGAATCATATCAATCGATACTCTATATTAAAAATATCTGATTTATAGGTATACCATACCTTTAAGGTATGGAAATAGGGGGTAAATATCCATGGATATCCGGCAGCTGCGATATTTCCTAACCATAGCGCAGGAAGGGCAGATCACACGTGCAGCGAAACAGCTCAATATGGAGCAGCCTCCATTAAGCCGCCAGCTGAAACAGATGGAGGAAGAGCTTGGCGTGCTGCTGTTTGAGCGCAGTGGCAAGCAGCTTCAGCTTACCCATGCAGGCGAGCTGCTGCAAAATAGAGCTGCGTCCCTGCTAAACCAATTCAATGAAACACTCACCGAGGTGAAAGAAATTCATGCTGGAATTCGCGGTATGCTCTCCATCGGCGCGGTGGTCTCCTGTATTTCGCTCCTGCCCCAGCGCATCCATATCTTTCGGCAGCAATATCCCGAGGTCACCTTCAAAATCCGGGAAGGCGATCATTCCCTGCTGGCCGATCAACTCGACAAACGCAATATCGAGCTCGCGGTGACCAGGCTTCCCTTCGAATCCAGCTTCGGACCAGAACGTTATGCCGTTCAGCCTCTGCCCTCCGACCCATTCGTCGCGGTTATTCCAAGCAGCTGGGAAAGCGCGTCCTCCCAGTGCGAAATCTCGATGCGCGAGCTGGCGGATTACCCCTTCTTGTCCTTAAAAACCGATCAGACGATCGGCATGCATGAGCGGGTCATTCAAGAGTTCAAGCGCAGCGAGCTTGAGCCACGCGTCCTATGTGAATGTTCCAGCGTCGCCATCATCGTTGCGCTGGTAGCAGAAGGCATTGGTGCCACGATTCTGCCCGAATCGGTCATGTCTTCCTTCTCGATCCCCAACATTCGGACTCTGCCGATCACGAGCGCGGATTTCCAATCCGATGTAGGCATTGTCTGGCTCAGAGATCATGTCCTATCCAATCGCGCCCGGCATTTTATAGCTACCTTTATAGAATAACATTTGTTGATGCCTTCGTCTTCCCCGGCTTTTTGCCAAGCTTTGGGGCTTGCTGCAATTATGTTTCCCTGGAAGCGAATTTAAAGTCTGCGATCTCCCCGCACCTGCTAAAGCCTATATTTTGATACAATCGATTGGAATGCGGATTGGCCTGATCAGCATACAGCATCGGCACTAATCCCTCCTGCAGCAGGGATAGACCAAGTTCCGCAACCAATGCACTGGCATATCCCTTTTTTCGTTCACCCCTCGGCGTATACACTGCGTTTATGCGACCATGCCTTGGCGACCGGTGGGCGATATTGGCCATGGATACGACTTTGCCGCCGACCATCCATAAATACAATCCGCCTTCCCGGATGAGTCGTCCGGCGGTTTCAAGCTGAGTAGCTGCACTAACACGGACGCCGTAAGCATCCTCCGAGAATCCCACCAGAAACTTCGCCACTTGCTGGGTATCCTCCACGCCGGCCCGCCGGATCATCCCCTCGACAAAAGGTGGACGCCTTACGTTAGGAGCATGGTATGACTCCATTGTCATATGACGGCGATAAGCTCCGCGATGATATTCTGCATAACAGCTTGCAAACTGTTCCGCTACCACCAGTTCCCCGGTTACTCCTGGCAGAATCATCTCCCCCAGCTCGCTCAGCAGTTCTTGAAGTAAATGCTGGCGCATATCGCCGGAAACTCCTGGGGATATCCATAACCAGGCATTTGCACGGGGAGATCCGGCATAAATCATGCGTCCGTCGATCGATTTGAGGCATACACTTTCCGGTAATCCAGTTATGAGATGAATCAGATTGTACGGCACTTCATTCTGAATAAACTCTTCTCGGCAAAGCGCCTCATCCTGTGGCAGCAATCGCTCCAGCATATTCGCACTCCCTCTCTTTTCCTAGTTCAGACCCATGCCGCCTGCAATCCATCATCCGGGCGTCTTGTCCTGACCACAGAGAATACAAAAAAGCCCCGCCCCTTGTAGGGACGGAGACCTTGTCTTCCGCGTTACCACCCTGATTCGCCCCGGAACAATCCGGCACGCACTCTAGTCATCATCCATCAATGATGCCCCATGATAACGGCAGGGTAACCCGAATACGCCTCAAGACATAAACGATCGGCCGATCTGCTCCGAGGTGATGGCCATGTATCGCTTGCTGACTGCTTCTCACCACCCAGCAGTTCTCTGATCCAGCTGAGGTTGCGAATTTCGGCTTCCTCATCCTAGCATTTTGAAAAATTTAATTCAGTGTAATCCCGGTATCCCCGAGCTGTCAAGCCCTGTTCTTTCTAGGGATGGTTTGCTCCAAAATTCCATTCTTATTTGTTGTTAAAGCGAAGGACCAGCACATCCCCTTTTTCCGGGTGAACGCCATCATGCTCTGTATACCTCCCACCCGTATATGTATTCAAGGTTTTGCGCCAAAAGATTTGGGTGCTCATATTGCGCTCAGTTGGATTGGTCTGCAGCTCCCATGTACCTTGGAACTGATCGAACACAAGTTCAGCCGCTCGTTGGGCTACACCCTGTCTTCGAAAAGTCCGAAGCACAAAAAAGTCGCTTAAGTAATACTGGATATTCCGTGATGGAACCTGCGGCCCGGTCGACACCAGAGCTAATCCGGCTGCAATGTTATCCACGGTAATCAAATAAGGAAAAAGAACGGACGGCTGTTCCCACCAAACATCGAGCTGTTTGCTCTGTTCGGTCAGAGTCGGTATATCCTCTTTTTCGAATATACCGAACCGGTTAGGGCGGATCCCCCATATCTCAGCAATGTCATGCAAGTACAGTGGATAGATGTTATGCAGAATATAAGACTGTTCCTTCGGGCATAAACGTACCTCAATATTCACGGTCAATCCCTCCCTAATGAATGATGTTTGTACCGTTAGTATGTCTAGGATAACATAATTATTCTTCCAAGAGGTTTACAGGTATGTAAATCTCATCATGATTTTATTATATGTCCTACGGCTCATCCAAAATTATGTTGAATTCTGTTCATTTATATCATGAAAGAGCCAACCGAATGTTTGCATCGGTCGGCCCTTTTCAATTTTGCGGAATCAAGCTGTATCGGGTATCTCGTCTATAACAGTCCTTTTAATTCGAAGAAGCTTGCTCATTCAAGCCCAGCGCATTCCGCGCCATCGCCATATATTCTTCCTGGCCCGTGAGAAGTGCGAACTGGGCGATCAGCACGGGATACGCGGCATGCTGTTCGACGATATGGTCGAACATGCGCGGCCATACCTTTCCTCCCGCTTGTTCATACCGTTCCAATAGGGCACGGAGATTATGCTCACCGTATATGGCGTAGTACAGCACGAAATCTTTGGCGGAACTGGCTACTTCCGACTCTGTCCAATCCAGAAGTCCCGTAACCTGCACGCGCTCATCAAGAAGGATATGCGGTGGATGAAGATCCCCATGGATCAGTGCGGAATGCGTTGGCCAGTAGGAGTCTTCTCCCAGCCACTTCTGCCACCTCTCCCATAACGCATCGGAGACGCCCAAGCGGCTTTTGATGTCCTCCATGTTTCGGGCTGTTTCCTCGCGAACCTCTCGGGGAGTCTTTACCCGCAGGCCTGCAGCTCGGGCTGCTTCGTGGTCGATTCCATGCAGGGCGACCAGCGCCTCAGCCAAGGAGTGAACGAATGGCTCACCCGGATTCTCGGAATCCATATTCCATGCATACCCTTCCATGCTGACAGAAGCGGCAGGCTGCCCGTCAAGCAGCGGGTAGGCGATGAGTTCCGGCGTATATATGCGCCAATCCGGCACGTCGACCGGCAGATGAGGCTTGATCAGCTTCAGCACCCGCGCCTCATTATCCGCCCTTTCCAGCACATCCATTCTTCTCGGCTTACGCAGAATCCACCTGGCCCCGGTCTTGGCCTCCTCCGCAAATCCAACAAGAAAGTCCATCCCGGATTCATTCATCTCAATCCCTATGGGATTCAAATTCACCCCGTGCTCCCCGGCTATCTCCAGCATCTCTTGAATCACTTGCGTATAATCGTCATTGGGCTTTGCTATTGTCATAAGGAATCCATCCCTTTCATATTTCATCGAATCGTAATAGGCAGTTATAACAACAAAAAAAGCACAGACATCGAGCTGCCTGTGCTGGGTAACCGGAACGGATCTTTACTGTCCGCCGTTCCCGGAAATGCCTACATCGAATACATGTTCAAATACAGGGATGGTGAAGACACCTCTATCCCGCATATGACAAAACATGCATTGCTATAGACATACCATAAAAATGGGCTACGTAAAAAAGACGGACCCATCCCGATTACCCTGCAGCTGTGCAGGTCTCTTTAGCGCTATTTCATTAGCCGCGAAAAGATCTCAATCGGGAATAATCCAACATACGTAACCCTCCGTTCATCATAAGTTGTGTATAACTTTACCAAAACCATGAAATCTTCGCAAGACCTTCTGAGCAATTTGACGCTTTTCTTTGTGACACATAACACGCCAGATCCGACAAGAACATCATGAAGCCCGCATTGGCCTATTTTACCGCATCGTCTTGCCTAAAAGCTTAAGCCTCTTCCTGAGCATGCTCTCTGCAAAAAGTCAGCAGCTCTTCCTCTTCCTCGGGCTCCATATCGAAATCCAGATACTGATCCGTTGTCCGCTCATAGAAGTCGTATTTCACAATTCGCGAACGCTCTTCATCATCCAGATAGATCACCCGCAAATAAACGCCATGCTCCGAGTAAAGCTCATCATCTTCCGGAACGTCCAAATCACATACAAACTCAAAGCGTTTGCCCGCCAAGATGCCAAAGGGATCCTTCACCAATTCTACGCTATATTCCTGAATTGTTAACATATTCCCATCCTTTCTATAACTCTACCTATTATACACAATAGAACAACCTTTCTTACACTCTTCTATCACTGCTTCTGCTGCTAGAAATAACCCAGGCTCTTTCCCCATCTTCTTCCCGATCAGCGTATACCTCTTATAAACTGCAGGCAAATCAATTACGATGATGAAGATGCCACCTGAGAAGAAGGAGATGAATCGCGTGTCGAAGCAGAAACATCTGACCATCACGGTAGAGAAGGGCAAACAACGATTCACCGTAAAATCGCCCCTTGGCGGGATAGGAAGGTTCGTTATTGTCGTAAATGATCAATTCACCAATGCGCCCAATACCACTCAAATTGCCAGTGGGGCCGGCAAAAACAGTGCAGCCGGAAACAACGCAGCAATCCACTCCCCCAACACATACCAGCAGCAAAGCGTCGGTGCTGGTGGAATCGCCAAAAATTTGGGGCTGAAGGATGGCAAGGGCCACTTCTCTAAGGATCGCTCAGTGAAGCATCATTCAAAGCACGCCGGCAAGCATATAAAACACCAAAAAGAAGTGGTACTCGTCATTAACAAGCAAGTTGTAAAGCTTCCGAAAGGAAGCAAAAATGCCTCGGCCACACAAATCGCCAGTGGCGCCGGCAAATCCAGCACAGGCGGCACCAATTCCGCGATTGAAAGCCGCAGCACCAGACAACAGCACGCCGTCGGCGGAGGCAGCGGCAGCAAGGCGATCAACACAGACATAAAGCATCGCAGCCGCAAGTTTAAGGGCCACGAGTGGAAATTCAGGCATGACCATCGCAAGAAGAGAAGAACATATTAATAAGACAAAATGACCCTCGAGGGTCATTTTTTTATATTTTGACTGTCACTTCACTCAAGTATCGGTCTGACGTAAGCCTGTGGATGCTTAACATCATTTATCATTTTCCAGTCCAGTCCGTTCCTTCCCCTCTACGGTAACGGCAAACGATCGGGACATCTTCTTAATCAACTCCACCTTGCGGAATCGCAGGGCGGACCAATCCTCATCTATGGCAATTTGGCGGACAGGCTCATAGCCCTGATCAGCAAGAATGCCCGCTATGCTCTCCCGGCTGCAGTCGGAATTCTTGTAGGTTTTGGACGACTTCTTGGGGTAGCACAACCAGAGCAGGCCGTCGTCAGCCACACTTCCGGCAGCTCCTTTGGCCAGCTCCCGTAACTCTTCATTGCTTGTCCCGAAAACTTGTACGAAATCATAAGGTGCCTGCTCAGGCTCTGTATGAACCTCTCCCTGCAGGGAATCAATGACCTCTTGATAGGCCTGCGGTGCGTTTAGCATCAGAACCGGCTGGCCGAGGTCTTTGAATTGCAGTTTTTTGACGATGGGATGGATCTCCGGCATGTTAAGATTCGTCCTCTCCATTGATATTTTATAGCCATCAGGTGCTTCTAATCAGAAAGAGCCTACCCAAGGGATGGATACGCTCTTTCATCTTTATAATCCACGGAGCGTATACACTCTCCAAGAATTGTAGTTTATGCAGATCTTACTGGGCTTTCTTAATCTGCTTGCTGCGCAGCTGTCCGCAGGCCGCGTCGATATCGGTGCCATGCTCAAGCCGGACACTGCAGCTGATGCCCTGTTTCTTCAACGTATCGTAAAAGGCAGTTATCGATTCCTTGGTGCTACGTTGGTACTGGCTGTGCTCATCGACCGGGTTGTATGGAATGAGGTTTACATTAGCCAGATTACGGCGCTCGCCTACAAGCTCTGCCAGTTCAAGCGCGTGTTCCCGCTGATCGTTCACATCCTTCAGCAGGATGTACTCCAGCGTGATCCGGCGATTCGTTTTCTCCAGATAATAATCAATCGCTACCATCAGCTTCTCGATCGGGATCGCTTTGTTGATCTTCATGATGCGGGTCCGAATCTCGTCATTCGGCGCATGCAGGGAGATGGCAAGGTTTACTCCCAGATCGCTGTCTGCAAACTCGACGATTTTGTTAGCCAGTCCGCTGGTCGATACCGTAATATGACGCGGACCGATCGCGAGGCCCTTGTGATCCTTGATCACGCGGATGAAATTGGACATGTTCTCATAATTATCGAACGGCTCTCCGATTCCCATCACCACAAGATGGCTGACCCGCTCGTCTTTGCCTCTCTGATCCAAGTGAAGCTGAACCTGCATGACCTGCTCCACAATCTCCGCTGCGGTCAGATCTCTGCTCTTCTTCAAGAGGCCGCTCGCACAGAAGCTGCAGCCGATATTACAGCCCACCTGGGTCGTCACGCAGACCGACAAGCCGAATTTATGCCGCATTAATACTGTCTCGATCAGGTTTCCGTCTACCAGCCTAAACAGGAACTTCACAGTCCCGTCCTGCGATTCCTGCTTGGTATGCTCTGCCAAGGTCAGAATCGTATAATGATCCGAGAGCAGCTGCAAGCATTCCGGATTCACATCCGTCATATCGGAAAAAGCCGTGACCCGCTTCCGGTAAAGCCATTCCCACACTTGTGTTGCCCGAAACTTCTTATGTCCACGCTCGCCAAGCCAAGCTGTCAACTGATCTAAAGTTAATCCATAAATGGATGGTTTGTTCATAGATAGGTCCTCTTTCTATTCATAGTCCGCTCTTTATTGTCCCAAAATTCCGCAGCGAACACAAGGGGAGTTATAGGCAATTCACGCTTTTGACGATCAGCGTTTTTCGAATTCGGCCTCAACAGGACATATCCTATAAAATACACCTCCCATGAAATCGCCTGGATTCATTCCCGGCCATCTCTGAAGAGGTGTATCTCTACTGTATATTGCTATGAAGGATCAAGCACGCATCTGCGGCTCATGCTTCTCCTGCTCCCGGATCTGCGAACCGTCGCTCAGCCTCAGCCAGGTGTCGAACTGCCGCTGTCCTTCCGACAAGCGGATGACCCTTGCGCCCCGAAGCATGCCCTCGCGCCCGTATGTACCATAGCCGGTAGCTCGGCCATAACAGAGCTGGATGCCGTGCAATTCTCCCCGGTAATCATTGATATGATCGTGTCCGGCGAATGTCCCCATCACATCGCCCCGCTCCAGCATCGCAGCGAACAGGCCCGTATTCACTTCCGCACAGCAGACTCTCTCATGCTTGCTGCCATAACACGTCTTGCGCTCCCAAACCTCATTATATTCGGGCAACGGAATATGGAAAAAGGCAAGCGACGGCAGCGGGCTTCCCTGATGCTTGACACTGTAAGCCATAGACGCCATCTCGTACCAACGGATCTGATCGCGCCGAATCCAATCGTAGCCCGGAACAGCAGGATGCTCGGACTCCCTCCCTGAATCGAAGAAGTACAACACGGCGACTGTCTCATCTCCATTATGGCTGAATAAAGGGATCGTATAATTTCCAACGCCATGTATATCAGACGGCCCATGTTCCGCACAGTTGTAGGTATGCTGCATGGCAACATCCATCAGCTCTTCACGTGTGATATCCCCTTCCGTATCATGATTTCCGAATACGAAAGCCCAGCGAATGCCGCGGGACTCTGCCACGGAAACTACATCCTTGAAAGCCTGCACAGGGTCCTGACATTTCTTGAAGCCAGTATCGGCTTCTCCGGAGTATATGAGATCCCCGGTAAATACAACCAAATCGGGCTGCTCCAGATCGAGCACGGTTTCCATGCATTGCCGGCTTAACAGATCCTCCGGCTCTCCATTTTTCCAATGGATATCGGTGAACTGCACGATAGTGAAATTGTGATCGTCTCTGAATCGTAGAATCGGCTTCATCGTATATGCCTCCTTTTACTTGGGAACACGGTTTTCGTGTTGATTGTTGTGGTTTTATGTGTATATTAGAAGAAATCATAAGCCAAAGTCAATAATTTTTGTTGACATCATGGATATTCAGTCCTAATATAGGTTCAAATCCACATATTTAGTCAACATCAGTCACATATAGTTAGAGGTGAATATGTTATGTCCTTAACCTACGAAGATCGCAGGGGAAAGATCCTCAATCAATTGGAACTGGAAGGCAAGGTCAAAGTCCATGTCCTCGCGGAGCAGCTGGAGGTATCTGCGGAAACGATCCGGCGCGATTTGGACCGGTTAGAGAAGGAAGGCATGCTGCGCAAGGTTTACGGCGGTGCTGTCAAATCCCGTTCCGGGCATATTGAGCCTTCCTTTACAAGCCGCTCGGAGACTTGCGCGGCAGAGAAATCCGCAATTGGCAAACTTGCCGCCTCCCTTGTTAAGGATGGAGAAACCATACTGCTTGATAACGGAACAACCACGATTGAAGTCATGCGTTATCTTCAGGATCGACCGCATGTAACGGTTATCACCCATTCACTGCCCGTATTGAATCTGGCGATGGAGGGGTTTCAGGGGAAAATTATTTTTATCGGCGGAAATATGGACCGGACCAAACAAGCGGCCACAGGCCCGCTCACTGAAATGCTGCTGGAACAATTCAAAGTGAATAAAGCATTTATCTCAGTCGGCGGTATCTCCTTAACGGATGGGATTACCGATTATGATCTGGATGAAGCCTACATATCGCGAAAAATGCTGGAGCGTGCGGAGGAAGGCATCGTTCTCGCTGATCATTCCAAGCTGGGCGTCACGACCTTCTCGAAGCTCGCCAAACTGGAGGATATCTCCATGGTCATCACGGATGAGGCCTGCTCGCAGGAATGGGTGGATAATTTGTCAGCTCGCGGCATTGAAGTGCTTATCGGATATCGCTGATGGAGCTGCTCTCACTTCTGCTGGTGCTGTCATCCGGGCTGACCCATGCCCTATGGAATCTGTTTACGAAGCGAAGCATTCAGAAGTCCGTGTTTCTGTGGTGCATCCATTCAGTCACTCTCATATTCCTGATGCCCTCTTTTCTCATGGAGATGTCTAAGCTTACGCTCAGCCTGAACGTGTATGGACTCATGCTTCTATCCATGACCATCCAAGGCTGCTATATCACCCTGTTATCAAAAGCCTACACCCACGGCGATATGTCCCAGGTATACCCGTTCATGCGGGGGCTTGGCGCCATGCTGACTTCGCTGTGCAGCCTAGTGTTATTTCATGAGCAGTTAAGCGCAGCAGGATACATGGGGCTTAGCATCATTATTTTTTCGTTATTTGCTCTATCAGGCATAAAGTTCAAAGGTCCCTCCAGTTTGAATCGCAAGGCTTTAACCTACGCCTGCCTGGTCGGGCTGTGCATTTCCGGGTATACCCTCACCGACAAGGCCGTTCTGGATGCGGGTGTCTCCCCCATTGCACTGATTCAGCTTTCCAATATCAGTTACTTTGTTGCCCTGATCATTCCCGTAATGCTGTCCAGACAGCTGAAACAGGAATGGTCGGTGAACTGGCGCACGATTCTGCTCGGCTCAATCCTGGCACCCGGATCCTATTTATTATTCCTGTTCGCCATGCGGCTCACACCGCTTGCACAAATTGCGCCGATCCGTGAAATCAGTACGGTATTCGGCACCGTGCTTGGCATTATCGTGCTGCGGGAGCAGCAAGGCTGGCGACGGATTGCTATGTCCTTGCTCATCACCTGCGGAATCATCACGATTGCCCTATGGGGTTAGCATTCGAAAGCATCATGTATAAATCAGTGCACTGCCTATTGTTGCGTAAACCGTCCTATCAAGCTTTTGAAACTTACAGATCAACATGTTCATACCGAGGAGGAACTATCAATGGCTAACCGTGTCGTTATTCTTGGAATTGATGGAGCAGGCGGGTTCATTCAGAAAGCGGATGCCCCGAATATTCACGCCCTACTGCAAGCAGGAGCGTATTCCTACGACGCTCAAACCGTATATCCCAGCATCAGTGCGGAATGCTGGGGCTCGCTGTTATATGGTGTTGCCCCGGACCAACACGGTCTTGATAATGACCGGGCGATTCACCAGCAGATTCCGGAGGACTTTCCCTATGCGTCGTTATTCAAGCTGGCACGCCGGCAATGGCCGGATGCCCCCCTGTCCGCGTTCAGCTGCTGGGAACCAATCAACACAGGAATCATTGAGAATTCCATCCATGTTCACATGGAATCCAAACCCGACCCCGAGCTGGCTGAGACCATCGTCGAATATATTTATAAACAGCCAGATTTTAAGCTAATGTTCATCCAGCTGGATCATCCCGACGCAGCGGGCCACCAGTATGGTTTTGATACGGATAAGCAGCTGGAACAGATTGCTGTTACAGATCAATACGTAGGCAAGATTGTCAAAGCATTGGAGGATCAGCAGCTGCTGGAAGACACCTGGATCATCACGGTCACCGATCATGGCGGCGGAGGTGCTCATCCTAACGATCATGGCAGTGATCACCCGATGGATATGACCATCACCTGGGGAATTACGGGCCCGGGCGTACAGCCAGGACTTCTCGATTTACCAATCAGCATCATGGATACGGCTGCCGTCATCGGTCATGTGCTCGGACTGCCTGCACCAGCTTGCTGGGAAGGAAAAGTGCCTGAAGGGATATTCTAATCTCTGGGATCAGAAACCGTGATTCAGATCACCCCTTAAGTAAGCATCGCCTCTTGTTCATATCCGATTGGAAGGGCCGAAGTTGGAATTATCCCTTCAATGAGGGACAAACAATCCAACAATATACGGAAGAATTTATGGAAATGGCCGTTAAATCGTATATAAAGAGTACTTAAATCAGCGCGTGTCGATTGAATATCGGCACGCGCTGGTTGCCAAGCTTTTTTTCATTTGTCTACTTGACAGGGATATGATCACGTTAAACACCGGCTTCTTCCGTAAAGAGGACTTCTTCTGTTGTCTTGATGGCCGCAAACCATCTTAGTGTTGCATTCACGTGATCTATGATCTGCTGCGCCGTTAACACCGAATTGCTCCAAGTGCTGTGGGCATCCGATACCAGCGTGATGTCATAACCAAGACTGGATGCTCTCCTGCATGTGGTATCTACGCATATCTCGCTCTGTATACCTGCCAGAATCACATGTTCGATGTCTTGCCGCTTCAATTCCTCTGCAAGCGTAGTGTTATAGAAGGAATCGGGTCTGGTCTTCTGAATGATGGTATCCGACATCGCAGGGGCGATCTCAGAGTTAATCTTCCACCCTTCTGTCCCCTCCTTCAAGCCCTCGTCATTATGCTGTATGTAAAAAACAGGAATTCGACCGTTTCTGGCTTTTGCGATCAGTTGCTTGAGATTGTAGAGCAATCGTTCACCCTCATAGACCGGGTTCTCTTCATCAAACATATCGTTCTGCACATCAATGACCAATAAAGCACTTTTTCCCATCACAATCATCCTCCCATAAAAAACAGAATCATTCCCTTCTCATTATAGAACTTATGTTCCTGTAGTAAAAGAATCAAATGAATTTCAAATCAAGTATAGGGACCCTCGAAGTAGGAAATGATAAACTTGAATTTTTTACCTTATCATTCACTTTTGAAGGGAACCTCAAACATGGACAGCCAGAACCTAGATCATTCGAAATCCACCCGTTCAGCATGGGTCTCAACGATAAAACAGGCTTTTGCACTGAACAAGCGTCCACTCCCATGGAAAAGGGCGCTATACTCAGGTCTCTGCGCGGGATTTCCTGTGCTCATCGGCATACTCGCGGAGAACCTCCAATATGGATTGCTTGCCAGCCTTGGCAGCTTCACGTACTTATACGTGTTCAATATTCCTTATGCCCAGAGAGCAAAGAAAATCGGCTTCGTCCTGCTCGGGATCGTTCTATCCGCAGCGCTCGGTACGCTCCTTGCCCCTTCACCGATAACCTCTGTGATGGTTGTTGGCTTGATTGGGGCTGTGGCAACGTTCCTCTTCGGCGCATTACGGATTACAGGTCCAGCGGCGATCTTCTTCGTCATGGTGTTTGCGCTCTCAACCGGCATGCCCATTGATCCATCTCTGGCCCCTCTGCGGGCAGGGATCGTCGGTCTAGGAGGTTCATTCGCCTGGCTCGTCGGCATGATCGGCTGGATCACTAAACCCCACGGTCCAGAGGCACAAGCTGTGCAGAAGGTGTATCAAGAGCTGGGCCGATTCATGGATACGCTGGGTACCGATGAATCACATGATAGAAGGCAGCGTCTAGTCCAGGCGCTGAATGCTGCCGGGAACACCTTAGCAGCAGGGCGAACGCCATGGAAGATTTCGGGTCACTATGAACAACTGCTGATCCTGAATGAACGTGCCAACACTATCTTTCTATATATTTTGGAGCATATGGAGGAACGCAAGGAGAATCAGCTTCCGCCGCAGTTTGGCGAGGCATGTCAACGCATCGCATCCTTTATATCAAGCGCCATGGATTCTTCTTGCACCACCCTCAACTTGTCCTACGATCATGAAGACGCATTCTCAGCGGGTCTGCAATCCTTGCTAGTGGAAATCAGCCATATCATGAGCGATTCAGCACTGAAACCTCAGCCTGCTATACTTAACAGACCATCGCTACGTACCATCCTCGGAGGTGCCTTTGATAAAAATTCCATCGTCTTTCTTACCGCGGTCCGCTACGGAATCGTTCTATCGGCAGCTGCATTCGTCGCATACTCCCTCGACTTTAACCGTTCCTATTGGATTACGCTGTCATGCGCGGCTGTGCTGTCAGGCTCGACCATTATCGCCACCTTCCACCGTGCGATTCAACGTACAATCGGCACGATCCTAGGTGTGCTTGGTGCTGCCTTGATACTGTCTGCAAATCCGGAAGGTTACGTCATCGTGCTCTTGATTGCCATGTTAACGGCATTTACAGAGCTGGCCATCGTGCTGAATTACGGCTTGGCCGCTTTATTCATTACACCCAATGCACTGTTAATTGCCGAAAGCTCATCCCAGATTCACGCTGTGGGATATTTTGCAACTGCCAGGGTGATCGATGTTGTTATAGGCTGCTCTATCGGGCTGATCGGCGTTCTGTTCATCGGAAGAAGCCATGCCTCCGCCCTGCTTCCCCACTTCATCTCCAAGACACTCCGCAGCCAACAGCAGTTCCTGTTCAACCTGTTTTCCCAACCGCAGCAAACCTCGGGTTCGGCCCATGACATCGAACGGCGCAAAATGAAGACAAATCTGGTCAATTTAAACCTGGTCTACACAACGGCTATCGGAGAAGTCCCCAGCAGCAAGGTGTCATTAGAAAAGCTCTGGCCGGCGATGTTTTCCATTGAACAATTGGGTTATTTACTGGAAGCTGCCGCAGCAAGACCGGTGAATCAACCACTTCTTACGGACGCCGCTCTATCCGAACTGCTGCTTGCTTTCGAGACGATGGCTTCAGCTATCGAGCATGAACGTCCGTTTACCAAGAAACCCATCCCAAGACTTGACGGGTTCCCCCAAATCCATAAAGAAATAGTCCATTTGCAGAATGCCTTAACCATCCTCAGCCACAAAGCTGAATAAAGAGCACAGATCTCAAGATATAAAAAAAGAAATCTCCTCAACGAGAGATTTCTTAGAAGATTCTTATATAATTGATGAAATTAGCACCAGCCTCTGTAACAGGCAATGGAACTTAGCCTTTAATCGCACCAATCATGATGCCTTTTTCAAAATACTTGGACACAATCGGATAGAAGATCAACACCGGGATACTTGAAACGACAACCACCGCATATTTTATGGATTGCTTGATCATGTTAACTTCACTTTGGTTGCTGTTCATCATCGCTTGATTGGCCGCGTCTCCCATCTGGTTCTGTACAAGGATTTCTCTCAGAATCAGCTGCAGCGGAAACAATTCACGGTCAGACAAGTAAATCATCGCATCGAAATAGCCATTCCATCGGCCTACACCGTAGAACATCATCATCACGGCAATAATTGGCGTTGAGAGCGGAAGAACCACCTTCAGGAGCAGCTGCATGTCAGTGGCTCCGTCAATAAACGCACTTTCTTCCAGTTCAAGCGGAATGTTCTGCTGGAAGTACGTACGCATAATGATCATATTGTATACGCTAACCGCTCCCGGCAGGATCATGACCCACATCGTATTGATGATTCCCAAGTGCTGGTTCACCAGATAAGTTGGAATCAAACCACCCGAGAAGAACATCGTGAATGTGAACAGGATCGTAATGACGTTTCGACCCCGGAAATCTCTCCGGGATAACGGATATGCCGCCAGCGTGGTCATGATCACGTTCACCGCCGTTCCAAGCACGGTGTAAATGACCGCATTTTTAAAACCCATCCATATATCAGGATTATCGAACACCCGCTTGTATCCTTCCAGCGTGAACCCCCGGGGCCACAGCAGTAAAGCGTTGTCGAAGATCTGGCGCGGATCGCTCAGTGAAGCAAATACAACGAATAATAATGGATACAGAATCAGCAGTGTAATGATACCAACGACAACAATGTTGATCCAATTAAAAATTTTGTCTTCTCTAGATAGATGAAACTGCATGGTTGCCCCTCCTTACCACAGGCTGGTCTCACTGAATTTCTGCGCGAATTTATTCACCAGATAGAGCACGATAAAGTTAATCAGGTTGTTAAACAGACCAACAGCAGCCGAGAAGCTGTACTCCGCGTTCAAAATACCCGATTTGTACATATAGGTTGATAAAACCTCGGACGTAGCCAGGTTCGCATCATTCTGCATGAGGAGAACCTTCTCAAACCCGACAGACATAACGGACCCGGTAGCCAAAATGGCGCAAATAACAATGGTCGGCATGATCGCCGGAATGGTAATGTGCCGAATACATTGCATGCGGGTGGCGCCTTCCAGATAAGCCGCTTCGTATTGATCCTGCGGAATGCCGGACATCGCAGCGGTGTAAATCAGCGTTCCCCAGCCCACAGTCTGCCAAATGCCCGACCAGACGAACACATGCGGGAACAGCTTGGCGCTGCCGATAAAATCAATCGGCGTACCGCCGAAATATTCAATCACCGTATTGATCACGCCGTCGACAGGAGAGGTGAAGAACGTCACCATGCCGACCACGATAACAATCGAAATAAAATTCGGAATGTAGGAGATTGTCTGGGTTAGCGACTTGTATTTCTTACTGCGCAGCTCGTTGAACATAAGCGCCAATATAATCGGAAGCGGAATTCCGACAAGGAGGCTGTACAAGCTGATTCTCAGCGTGTTAATAATCACATCCCAGAAATAAAAGGCGTTGAAGAAACGCTCAAAATGGGCAAATCCCACCCAGGGGCTGTCCATAATGCCAAATGCGGGAGAGTAGTCTTTAAAAGATATGATAATCCCGTACATGGGGATGTAATTCCATATAATCAAGGAGGTTAGCGGCAGCAGCATCATGAAGTACAGCCATTTTTGCTTCATAATGGATTTGCGTTTCGGCTTGAGATGCTGCTTCTTGTGAAGTGAAGATTCCATGGTTTTCCCCTCTCCTTAAAATTTAAAATGTGGGGAGATTCGCGAAGAATCTCCCCAACCTAACGGTTTAGCTATCTTTGTAACGTTTGTACTGCGCTTGCTTTATTTCGAGGTATTTATCCGAACCCATCTTCTTCAATTGGGCAATGTAGTTATCCCATTCTTTATCGATATCCTTGGTGCCTGTCACAAATTCCACACGCATCTGACCAACATAGTTACCTACGTCAGCAATAATCGAAGAAGATTCATTCGCTTCCTGGATCGTAGCTGGCAGATCCGGCAGCATGACGCTTGGCAAGGTCTCTTCCGTCAAATCCGTGTATACCGGCGCCTCTTTGCGGCCTGCTGCAGCTCGAACCTCCGGTGAGAGCTCGATATACGGGAAGTAACCGCCATACACGTTATCAACGTATTGGAATGCACCCAGACCGATGCCATCTTTATAGTTCAAGATTTCATCGATATAGACTTTTTTGCCGTCTTCCACATTGTAAGTTACGCCTTCTTTACCAAGATAACCGAACACACTGCCTTCTTCGCTGTAGAAGTAGTCCACCCATTTCAGGATCGCTCCAGGATCTTTTGCGTCCTTCGTAACGACCAGACTGGAAGCGCCCGCAACTTGGGAATCCGTAAGCGACGCGGTATCTCCGTTCGGGCCTGCCAGCACGTTAATGGCTACGAAGTCATTCTTTACGCTCTCGCCGATGTAATCGATGGCCGCCCAGTTCCAGGCACCGACGGTATCCTTGGCTGCATCGGCCGTCCATTTATCATAGTCCACGCCGCTGAAAGCCTGCTTGTTGATGGCACCGCTCTTGTACATCCGGTTCTCATACTTCAAGAGCTCCTTGTACTCATCGGCTGTAATCGTCAGCTGAATTTCATCATTATCATCTACGTAAATGAAGTTTCCGAGCGCCTTGCGTCCACCATTGCCGATTCCGAAGGAACCCATCATCATCTGCTCAAACGTCCAGCCAAGCGAGCCGCTTGGCATATACCAGCCCTGCTCGTCATTCACGCCATTGCCATTCGGATCCTTGGTTACAAAAGCATTCAAAGCTTCTTCCAGCTCGGCCGTTGTTTTAGGAACCTCCATGCCGAGGTTATCGAGCCATTTTTTGTTGATCCACAGGCGGATCGTCCGGTTCCCTTCCGGATAAGGGTCAAGGTAAGGAGTTGCATATATGTGACCGTCTGCGCTGGTCAAACCCTTTCTTACATCCTCGTTCTCTTCAAGATATTTTTGCAGATTCGGCGCATGCTCTTTGATCAGATCTTCCAGCGGCAAGAACAGTCCTTGTTGACCATACTTGAGCAGCTCACCATTGCTCCAATCGACTTGATAGAACGCATCCGGCAGATTGCCTCTCGTCAAAATGACGTTCTTCTTCTCACCGATATCGGTGAGCTCTTCCCAGTTCACCTTAATTCCGGACATTTTCTCATATTCTTGCCACATCCACAGATCACTGGATGCAGGCCGCAGATTATTCCAGCTTGGACGCAAGAGTGAAATTTCGTTCGTATCGGCAGTTTCGTTCCCTTTCGGGTTCTGTGCTTCTCCGGATTTACCACCGCAAGCAGTAACAAGCAGAGCCGAAGCCAGCAACATCGACATGACAACTTTCCCTTTTTTAGCTTGGAACACTTCATCAACCCCCGTATTTGATATATCATATTAAGCGATATTGTTGATTATATGATATATCAAATATTTTGTCTAGCGCTTACATTTCTATTTATTGGTTCAGAAAGCGTTCCATCTTGAAATATAGTTGAGGGGGACTATACTATGGGGATAGAGGTGGAGGATGATATCCCGACAAGAAGCGCTAAGGGAGATATCGGCAGTGATCCTTTACATGTCCTTTCCGCATTAGCAGTTAAGAAATGCGCTTGTAATCATCAAGAATATGGTTGCTCCCATTTCATTTATTTCGTATATTCAAACAGAACAACTGCAGCCTTATGGATGTTATTCTTGCGAGCACCGAATTTGCCGGCTTCGTTGAAAACGGACAAATTCTATAATCTTCAAAAATGTCATAAGTCTTTGACATAAACAACAATAAATGATATATCAAATTTAGCGAGGAGATCGATATGGAACAAATTCCATTATACCAACATATCGTGAATGCCCTAACAGCCAAGATCGAATCAGGGGAGCTTCAGGCCGGGGATCAGCTTCCGACCGAGGCTGAGATTTCAAAGGAATATAACGTTAGCCGCATCACGTCCAAACGAGCACTGACAGAGCTGGAAAACGCCAAGCTGATCTACCGGATCCAAGGCAAGGGAAGCTTCGTGAGTGCCGATACGACTCCTCAGCCTTCCGTAAATAAAGCGAGCAAAGAGATCCTGCTGATTCTCCCCTTTGCCCATAATCCGGGCCTGGGTGATTACGAGAAAGGCATCAATGAATATCTCGCAACGACTGACTATACGCTGAATATTCAGTCCAATACGATTGTCGGTCAGCGAAAGCTGCTGGAATCCGCACTTCAGAGTGCAAATTCAGGATTAATCTTCTATCCGGTTAGCAGCATTTCGGATCTTGGCATCCTGTATCAGTATCACCTGGCGAAATACCCGCTTGTTACGATGGATAAATCCATTGAAGGGATTCCGTTCCTGTCGGTTGTCTCTGACAACTTTGGCGGTGGATATCAAGCCTGCCAGCATTTAATCGAGAATAATCATAAGAAAATTGCCTTCATCTCCTCCTTGAAAGTAGAGAACTCCTCATCGATTCGGGAGCGATACTTTGGTTATTTGAAAGCACTGTATGATTATAATCTGATCGATTACAGCGTCAGCGACTTGACCGATCGTTACTTAACGCATAATAACGACAGGGAATATTACATCCAGTTTGTTCAGTCTGTCATGACACAAGGGATCACCGGGATTGTCGCCGAGAATGACCTGATCGCCATCGAAATCATTCAAGTCGCCAAAGAGCTAGGGTTGTCCGTCCCGGATGATTTCTCTGTAGTCGGCTTTGACAATATTGATTTGGCCAACTTCGTTGAGCCCAAGCTGACGACCATATCCCAGAACTTCGAACAGATGGGGTATGAGGCTGCAAGAAACCTGATCGCCCTTATTGAGAACCCTCACAAATATCCGCGTGAGGATGCCGTGGTCCCCGTTCAGCTCATTGAACGCCAGACCGTGAAGAAGCTATAACACGCCTATATCTACACACCGAAGGAGAACTCTTACATGCTGAACTATGTCGACACAAGACAAGGCACCAACAATCAATATACCTTTTCCAACGGGAACGCACTTCCTTATACAGGTGTACCTTTCGGTATGAATCACTATGTCGTGCAGACCAAGAATGAAGGAAGCTGGTTCTTCAATCCGAATGACCGCGTCTTCCAAGGTTTTCGTCTCACACATCAGCCGAGTCCGTGGATGGGCGACTTCGCCCACTTCCTGATGACGCCGATCGCAGACGACAAAATCAGGGGCTCTGTCTTCACCTGTCAAAGCTCCTACCGTCCGGAAGAAGCGATATTCAAGCCTCATTATCTCAAAGTAAGGCAGCTGCGCTACAACATCACAACGGAGCTGATTCCCAGCTGCTATGGCGCGTCTATGCGCATGAAATACAATTCCGGACACCAGGCTGGCCTCGTGCTCAACGTTCATAACAAAAGCGAGTTTCACTTGGATGCAGCCCAGCGCAGAATAACAGGTTATGTCAGCAACTTCGCAGATTGCCACGATAAAGAATTCCGTATGTACGTGGCCATGAGCTTCAGCAAGGAGATTGATCTCTCTACGACGGGTTACTACGACGCCGAAGGCCAGTTCTTCCCTGAGGTTGCTTTTGACAATGTGGACCAGCATGTCGTCATTCGCTTCAAAGACTGTGAAAAGGACACGTTGGATGTTAAGCTGGCGACCTCTTTTATCAGTCTGGAGCAAGCAGAGCTCAATCTTGCACGTGAACTGGGCTCAACCCTGGAGGAGCAGAAAGAATCAGCAGCACAGGCCTGGAATCATTATCTGAATAAAATTCAGGTTACTCACTCGAACGAGGAGTATTTGCGTACTTTCTACACTTGTCTTTACCGCATGTTCCTGTTCCCGCAGAAGTTCTATGAGCTTGATGCCAATATGGAGCCGATTCACTACGATACAACAGCCCGCTCTGTCAAGAAGGGCGTCCTATATACCAATAACGGCTTCTGGGATACTTATAAAACGGTATATCCGCTCTACTCCATCATCGCACCGAAGGAATATGAGGAAATGCTGGAAGGTTTCCTGAATTCCTATCGCGAGACCGGCTTCTTGCCAAAATGGTTATCTCCGGATGAGCGCGGATTGATGCCGGGCACGCTTATTGACGCCGTCATTGCCGATGCGGCAGCTAAGGGATTGGCGCAGCATCTGCTGCCGGAACTGCTGGAAGCTATGCTGACCGCAGCCACCACGCAGAGCGGACAGAATTGCTATGGACGTCAAGGAACGCTGGACTACATCAAGTATGGTTATGTTCCGAGCAGCTATCATGAGAGCGTGAATCACACGCTGGATTATGCGTACAGCGACTTCTGCATCAGCCGTGTGGCCGAGGTTCTGGGCAAGTCGGATGTGGCCGAGCAGTACAGACAAAGCGCGCTCAACTATAACCATATTTTCGATCCGGAGACCGGCTTTATGCGGGCCAAGGATCAAAATGGCCAGTTCCGTCCAGGATTCAATGATACGAGCTGGGGTCTTGATTATGCCGAGGGAAGCGCCTGGCAGACCAGCTTTGCCGTATTCCAGGATTTCCAGGGCTTGATCGAGGCTTACGGGTCGAAAGAACGCTTTTTCAATAAAATCACTGAATTGTGCAACAAAGCACCGGATTTTGACGTGCGGGGATATGGTTTTGAAATTCATGAGATGAGCGAGATGGCTGCCGTCGATTATGGCCAGCTGGCGATTTCCAACCAGCCTAGCTTCCACATTCCTTATCTGTTCAACTATGTAGGGCAGCCAGCTTCTTCCCAGGTTGTCATTAAGCAGATCATGTCGAACTTATTCAACAGCGGCTTCGATGGCTTCCCGGGCGATGAGGATAACGGCAGCATGTCCGGGTGGTATGTGTTTAGCTCCATGGGCTTCTATCCGGTATGTCCGGGCAGTAATGAATATGTCCTCGGCATTCCGTTATTCGACAGCGTTACGATTGAGCTGCCAAGCGGCAAGCAGATGCAAATTCATACAGACAACAATAATCCACAATCCAATTTCGTATCGAACGTCCAGTTAGAGGGAGAAGATTACACCAAGCTGTACATTACGCATGAAGATATCTTGGCAGGCAAGTCCCTCGACTTCCGTCTGGGACTGGCTCCAAGCTACCGTCATTACAGCGATGAAGAACTGCCGTTCTCCATATCGAAAAAGAAGTAACAAGCCAGATTTATAATATAAGGGACATCCTCATCTAGTGAACTAGGTGGGGATGTCCCTTTTATGTTGTAGTGGTATCCAAGATGATTTCCAACGTTCTCATAAATTCGGTATAGTAAGTACATAGTTTTGTGTTTGACACAAAAGGAGCTGGAAAACGTGTATACCATCCTGATCGTTGAAGACGATGAACGAATTGCCAATAAATTAAGCAGCGCTATCGCTAAATACGATTATACCGTAAGGATCATTGATGATTTTAGCCGGGTTATGGACATTTTTACGGATACGAAACCGGATCTGGTTCTGCTGGATGTCAATCTGCCGAAATACGACGGGTTTTATTGGTGCCGCCAAATCCGCACCCAGTCCCACTGCCCAATCATCTTCATCTCCGCGCGGGATAGCGGCATGGATCAAATCATGGCGCTGGAAAACGGGGCGGATGATTATATTACGAAACCGTTTGACATGGAGCTTGTTCTAGCCAAAATCCGCAGCCACTTGCGCCGTGCGGTGGGGGCTTACGCCTCCGGCCAGGAGGAGGAGCATCGGATTGAAGGCGCCGGTCTTATCCTGTATCCCGAGCGATTCATCATAGCCTATAAAGATCAATCCACCGAGCTTACACAGAAGGAAGCAGCCCTGCTAACGATGCTGATGGAAAAGGACGGCCGTGTGGTCAGCCGGGAAAGACTGCTGGACCTCATGTGGGAAGATCAGCATTTCATCGACGATAATACACTGAATGTATATATTACAAGAGTTCGCCGCAAGCTTCGCGAGCTGGGAGCCGGAGACCTCATCGAGACCGTTCGGGGAGCGGGCTACCGGTTTATGACGGGCAGGGAGTCTTTATGAGGCTGTTCCTGCGGGAGCATCTCCCGCTCATCCTGTTTTTCACCTTGCAAATGCTGCTTGTCCCCCTCCTGTACTGGCTCACTGGCGAAGGCAGGCCCTTTGCTATCGTGCTGTACGGGATCCTGTTGAGCAGCACCGTGCTGCTCGCCTATCTTGTGTACCGCTACCTATCCCATCGCACGATGTATCAAGAGCTTTCTTCCGAGGAGCTGTCAGAAGAGTTCTCCAACCCTCCCTTGGGCGAAGCGCCCCTGCCGTACGCGCTGCATGAGCGTATCAGCCATTATGAACGTTTGTATCGCGAGCAGCTGCATCGGCATCAAAATCAAACCGACCAGCATCTGGCCTTCATGAACCGCTGGGTTCATCAGATGAAGACCCCGCTCTCCGTGATACAGCTAACACTTGACGAAGTCGGAGAGGCCCCCGCCGAACATATTCGGGAAGAGCTCGAGCGATTACGAAAAGGTCTTGAGATGGTGCTGTACACCGCCCGCCTGGACCGGTTCGAGCAGGATTTCGCGGTCGAAGCCACCCGGCTCCGGGCCGCGGTTAGCGAGTCGGTTGTCGAGAACCGTATGCTGTTCATTCGTAAAGGCATAACACCGGTGTTCCACATCGATGAATATATCTGCGTTTATACGGATGCCAAATGGTTTCGATTCATGCTGGGTCAGATTCTGACCAATGCCGTGAACTACTCGGGTAGCCCCAGCAAGAAGATTTATTTAACCACGGAGGTGTCAGGAGAATATGTGGAGCTTCACATCCGCGATGAGGGGATTGGCATTGCACCGGAGGACATCAACCGGGTGTTCCACCCCTACTTCACCGGAGAGCGCGGCCGCCAATACCACGAATCCACCGGCATGGGTCTGTATCTTGTCCGTGAAATCGCCCATAAGCTGGATCATTCCGTAAAGCTGGAATCCACGCTCGGCGAAGGAACCACCGTTACCTTGACGCTGCGCAGAGCCGAAAACCAAGACACATCTGGGCCCTAGGTGTGTCTTCTTTGCATTTACTGAGGCTCCATTCTTTCACAGAAATACGAACAACTGATGCGAACATAACCTTATGGCAGATGTAAGCTCCGTTTCACCTAAATCCATGGCAGGTTCAAGGCAGGATACGCTAGAGTTAGGTTACACGAGTCAGGTGACACGAATCAGATATACAGAAAGGAGCTTACAGATTTATGGATATTCTTGAAGTAAAAGCATTAAACAAAGTATATGCGGGCAAAGTGGCAACACAAGCTCTTACCGATATTCATCTCACCATCAAAGAAGGAGAATTCGTCGGGATTATGGGCCCTTCAGGCAGCGGTAAAACCACCCTGCTGAACATGGTCTCCACGATCGATCGTCCCAGCTCGGGCGAGGTCAAGATCGGGGGCAGAAATCCTTACACTATGAAAAAAAGCGAGCTGGCCCACTTTCGACGGAGACAGCTTGGCTTTGTGTTCCAGGATTTCAATCTGCTCGATACGTTAACGGTTGCCGAGAACATCGTGCTTCCGCTGACGCTGGACCGCCGTCCGCTCAAGGACATGGAATCACTGCTGGAGCAAGCCGCTACTCGGCTTGGTATTCGCGATATTCTCAATAAACGTGTATACGAGATTTCAGGGGGACAACGTCAGCGTACTGCGATTGCCAGAGCGATCATCGGCGCGCCTCTGCTGCTGCTTGCGGATGAGCCTACGGGAGCGCTCGACTCGAACTCCTCGCGGATTGTGATGGAGTCGCTTGCCGAGATCAATGAGCGGGATCGCACCACATTGATGCTGGTTACGCATGATCCTTTGGCCGCAAGCTACTGCAACCGTATCGTCTTTATAAAAGACGGCAAGCTTGCCGCTGAAATTCATCGCGGTGAGAACCGGCAGACTTTTTTCCAAAAAATCATCGATACGCTATCGTTCTGGGGAGGGAATACTAGTGAGCTTTCCTCAATTCGCGTTTAATAACATCCGGCGTAACGCGCGTCAATATTTCGCTTACCTCCTCAGCAGCTCATTTATGGTGATGATCTTCTTTACGTATGCGGTATTCATCTACCATCCGGCTATCGAGAATTCGCCTATGGGCACGATGACGCGCACGGGAATGACGATTGCCACCGTAATTGTTTATGTATTTGCCTTCTTGTTTGTGCTGTATTCAATCAGCGTCTTCCTAAAGTCACGGAACCGGGAGTTCGGCATTCTTACCATCCTTGGAGCCGAAGCCAAGCAGATCAATTGGCTGATCTTTCTGGAGAATATTCTGATCGGTGCCGTTGCGATCGTAACAGGCATCGCTAGCGGAATGCTGTTATCCAAGGTATTCCTGCTCATCAGCACCAAAATCATTGATATGGACGAGCTGCCGTTCTATTGGCCGTTCAAAGCGATGCTGCTGACCGCCGGTGCATTCGCAGCGCTGTTTCTCGTCATTTCACTGTTCACCTTGTTGTTTATTCGAAAGAATCAAGTATTGGAGCTTCTCAAGGGCACGAGCAAACCGAAAACCGAACCGAAAGCAAATCTATTCCTGGCCCTCTTGGGCGTGGCGCTGCTTGCCATCGGCTATGCCGCTCTTCGTGTCAAAGAGTTAGACCCTACGGGACTACTGGTCGCCGCGGTAACCGGGATTATAGGCACGTATTTCTTCTACTCCCAGCTATCCGTGTGGGTCGTCCGTATGCTGCAGCGAAATCGTACAACCACATGGAAAGGGACGAATCTGCTTTGGATTTCCGAAATGAGTTACAAAATCAAGGACAATGCCCGCATGCTGTTTCTAGTCACGGTTGTGGTGGCCCTGGCTTCCATGAGCACCGGTTTCGTGCTGGCGATGCAGCAATCGACCAAGGCCGTTTATTTGGATAATCCGTATGCACTAAGCTACACCTCCTACAGTAACACTAACAAGAATAAGGCACAGAAAGAATTAGCTCAAATCGAGCATCGGCTGCAGTCTGAAGGGTTGACGTACAAACAAGCGGATGTGGAGACGATTTACTATGGCCTGTCAGGCCATGGGAAGGATCCTCTTTACATCGTGCCCCAATCCAGTTACAACAGCATAGCTTCCAAGATGAATGCTGCGCCGGTTACAGCATTTGGCGAGAAGGACGCTGTATTGGTGGAAACCCCGAGTGCAGCCAAGAGAAATGCAGGGACGCAGACGGCAATGGATATTGAGTTATCAGGGCAGCGGCATTCTGTAAGTTTGGAGAACCGAACCGATCGGCTTGCGGCCGTTGCATTCAGCGGAAAATTGCTGGTGATCCATGACAGCTTATTCGAGAAGCTTAAAAAACAACAAATAACCGACGGACTCGGCGTGGATCATCATTATCTATTCATGCTTCCAAATTCCCAAGGACTTCCTCAGAAAGATGACCCCGAAACCAAGCTCGGCATTGAGCTGGCGGATTGGAATCGGAATGTTATTAGTGAGGGGTTTATTCAATCCAGGGCGGAGAGCTATTACAGCTTCAAACAGGGAATCTCGTTATTCAGCTTCATCGGGGTATTTGTCGCCTTGATTTTCTCCATCTCATCCGCCAGCTTCCTGTATTTCAAACTGCATACAGAGCTTGCAGCGGACCAAACGATGTATCGATCCCTGTCCAAAATCGGACTCAGCACCCGGGAGATGAACATATCCGCAAGCATACAAATTGCTGTGCTGTTCTTTATTCCCATCCTGGTTGCGGCGCTGCAATCCTTGGTCGTGCTCGGTCCGGTTCTTGCATACCTGGATTCTCCTTATGTAAGTGGTCCTGTATTGGCGGCTTCATCGGCATTCCTGGCTGCCCAAATGATCTATTTCCTGATCGCCAGAGCCCGCTATATCAAGTCCGTGAATAGGATGATGGTGTAATAAATGGCCACAGTAAAAAATGAGACAGTGATGCAACGCCAGCCTGCCACTGAAAAGGGGCGGTTGCACTTTTTAGATCAGTTCAGGGGCTTTGCGCTGCTTGGTCTGCCATTTGTTAATGTATTGGCGCTCTGGCTTATCAATACACCGGAAACCACAGCGGATTTTTGGCTGCAGCGAGGACTTTACTTTTTCGTGGAGGCCCGATTCTACACCATCTTCACATTCCTGTTCGGACTGGGGTTCTATATGTTTCTGTCCCGAAGTGCTGGAGCGGGAGGAAAGCCAAGACTTCGGCTGTATATCCGTCGGTTAGTAATCTTGGTCCTGATCGGCTTCCTCCATCAACAGTATCAATCGGGTGAGGCATTATTCCATTATGCGGTTATTGGCCTGCTTGCGATCCCTCTCTATTGGGCTCCGCGGAGGGTTAATCTTGTCATTGGAGTGGTCGGGTTTACAGTTGCGGCTCTCATGGGAGTCAAACTGCTGACCATCCCGTTTCTGATCCTGTTAGGACTAACCGCAGGACAATATCGATTACATGATGCGATTCACAAGAAATTACGGTTAAGCAAGCTGCGCATGGTTTGGCTGCTGTCATTGCTCGGAACCGTCATGGCGATCTGCGCCATGTGGTGGGCAGCACCTCCCGAGCCGATGTCCCCGTTTCTATTCGAGGTAGAAGGCGAATCACCATCACCAACCATGCAGGCAGCCTTCACTCTGGCACACATCGGAATTGCGACTGGTCCTCTCGTCTCTGTATTTTATTTAAGCTCGCTTTTAATGATTGGACGCACTCGCCTAGGTACCAAGATATTGCATCCGTTACAGGCATACGGCCGGATGGCGCTTACCAACTATATTGGACAAACTGTCTTTCTGGTAGGTATTCAGCGCATGGTATTTAACGTATCGCCGACCACATATGTCGTCTCTACGCTCGTTTCTCTGGGAATTGTGGTCTTTCAGATCATAGCCAGTAATCTGTGGATGCGCTGGTTCCAATATGGACCGCTCGAATGGTTGTGGAGATGCGGTACCTACTGGACCATCGTGCCGATTCGCAAACAAACAGGAGACCGACAATAGGTCTCCTGTTTGTTTTGTTATTTTCGCCCAATGGTCATATAAATTCCAAAAATCTATAGCAGCCGCGTAACCAGGAAGACTGCAACCATGATCATGATCACTCCTCCAATGCGATAGATAACCAAGGACAGTTCACTTGGATCTACATCGCCCTTAAACCGCCACCAATTAGATAATAGCCAAGATGTTGTGGGACTGATGACAGAAATTAATCCAACGATAAAAAACACAAAAACAAAAAGCCACATTGGCACCCCTCCCTTGACTAACCATACCTGTTATCTCATTCTCCGCTCCATGGACCGAATTTCCTCTGCGATTACAGTAAATCCGCCCTCAATCTGAGAGTTCTCTACCCCGATGATACATAATCGAATTCGGTCATTATGCTGATTCTCCGGCAGCAGATGCAAATCCACATTTGTCACCAAAATTCCTCTCTGCTTCAAACGTTCCTGTATCGCAGAGGCCTTCACATACTTTGGCAGCCAGAGGGTGATGAACACGCCGGAGGAGGGGCAAGTATAAGGGATACCGCTGCCAAATACATCGGCGCACACCTCGATGGCATAGCGCATCTTCTCGCGATAATGGGCCCGAATCCTGGCTGTATGTCGTCTGTACAAACCACTTTTCATATAAATCTCAAGCGCTCCTTGGGAAAGGATTGGCGATGAAACATCCGCAGCATGCTTTTGGGCAAGGAACAAGTCCAGCAAGGGTTCAGGCAGAATAACAGCACCCATCCGCAAGCCCGGCAGAATCGTCTTGGAGAAGCTTTTGACATAAATGACATGGTTGGATGAATCCAGTGCATACAAGGGGTCCGCCTTCGTATCGTCCTCCAGATCCACCAGATAATCGTCTTCGACAATATAGACGTCATACTGCCTGGCAAGCTCGGCGATCCGCTGCTTCTGCTCCAGCGTATAGGTGGTGCCGAGCGGATTGAGAAATCTCGGTATCGTATAGAAGAATTTGATGCATCCGCTGCGAAAATGAGCCTCCAGCACCTCCAGATCGATGCCCTGTTCATCCCGTTCAATTCCAATAATGGGACAGCCTGCAGCACGGGCTGCCGCCAAGAAACCGAAATACGTCGGCTGCTCCACCAGCACGGCCTGCCCTCGTCCCGGAAATGACAGACGCGTCAAGATCGAGAAAGCCTGCTGTGCCCCGGTAACGACAGCGATGCGATCCGGCTTGGAAAAAATCTGCTGCTCATGGAAGTACTTACACAGCTCGTTTCTTAGTGAGAATATCCCCTGCGGATCGGTGTAGCCGAACAGCTCCTCCTTATACAGGGAGATCGCCTTACGCAGGCAATGCTCCATCTCCCGGAATGGCAAAAAATCGCCCCTAGGTGTCGTTGAGGCGAAATCTAGCGTCATGCTTTCCGTTCGCACAGGCGCAATGCTCTTCCCTTCTACAAGGTAGTATCCGCTCTTGGGCACAGGATATATGACATCCTCCCGCTCCAAGCTCTGATACGCCCGGACGACCGTATTGGGACTGCAGGAGAACATTTTGGCCACGGTCCGGACCGACGGCAGCTTATGACCTGGCCGAATATGACCCCCTTCCATCTCCCGGATCATAAACGCAACAATCTGTTCGTGTTTCGTCTCCATTCCGCTCATAATACTCACTCCCCTGTATTGATACAGTTGATCAAAATTGTCCTGGCATTTTCCTATCCTATGATTAGAATTAGCTTATTCCATGAGTTAGCGGAAGTAAAGATAGATGAGAGAGCTGGAGGGAAGAGCAATGAAAACAGACCGGGGGTATGCATGGGTCATTCTAGGATTTCTATGGACACTTGGTTTTGCTGCGGCTATCAGCCGATTCGTCATGTCTTATTACCAGCACGAGATGGCTTCGGATCTGGGCGCGGACCTGACCTTTATCAGCTTCACATGGTCCTTCAATATCGCCGTAGCCGCCATCTGTTCTCCACTCGGCGGATGGTTAACCGACCGCTATGGTCCTAAAAAAGTAATGCTTCTGAACGCACTCTTTGGGGTGCTGTCCATGCTGACCGTGCTCAAGCTTCATCATCCGGCGGGGTTCTTCCTGGGGCTCGGACTGCTCTCCGGTCTGTCCGGCATGGCCGCAAGTACGGGATATGTCCTGGTTGCAGGCTGGTTCAGCCGGCATAAAGCGAAGGCGCTCATGATCATGACCAGTGCAAGCTCCCTTGGACTAGCCATCCTGACACCTCTTTTTGTCAGCAACCGGGATTGGCTGGACTGGACAACGGCATTCACGATTACCTTATGGGTTACACTTCTATCCATACCGCTGATCCTGCTTATTCTGAAAGAACGCCAACCGGGCCAGCCTGCACCGAAGCCTCTTGACTCCGACTCGCCTCCTCCTTCGCCTGCACGGCTGCAGCTTCTCTCAATCGTCAGAGAGATGGCAACGAACCGTACGGTGCTTCTGGTAATCTTCGCCTTATTTACTTGCGGCTTCAGCATGGGCACGGTTGAGATGCATCTGATGGCCATTCATCGGCATGATCAGGTCGGCTCGGCAATGTTTACATCCTCACTGAGCATTCTCGGCCTGCTTGAACTCGCTGGCGGGCTGCTATTCGCCTTTCTCTTGGACCGGATGTCGAGAAGTCTGGCCTTATCCTTCCTGTATCTGTTCCGAATTGTGGCCTTTACGATGCTGTTTCTGCATTTCAGTATCTCTCCGATCGTCTTCTCGGTTATCTTCGGAGCCAGCTATTTAGGGGCGATTCCCGGCGGCATGCTGGTGGCTGGCGAAGCCATGGGTCATCGCTCCGTTGGATTGCAGACAGGGATGCTGCTTGTTTGTCATCAGGCGGGAGCTGTTCTCGGTTCCTTCGCAGGCGGATTTCTGTTCGACCTAACGAATAGCTACCAATGGTTGATCGGCCTCAACCTGTTGTTCAGCGCGCTGTCCGCGATGGGCTACTACCAAATTCATCGAGCATCCAATCGCAGACGTTCCGTCCCCGACCAGTCGGCGGCCGAGGCTTAATAAAAATTTCTATAGGCAGGTGTTTATCATGAAGATGGCATTTATTCTGTTCCATGGGATGACGTCCCTGGACCTTATCGGCTTCACCGATGGGATAACGAGGCTTTCCCACATCCAGCCAGAAGCTGAGATTTCCTGGGATTATTGTGCGATGAGCGCGCAAATTACGGATGACCGCGGGCTCGCATTTGCCATATCGCGGGTAAAGCCGGATCTATCGGAATATGATCTGGTCTTCGTTCCCGGCGGCTTTTCCACAAGGGAGCTAAGATTCGATCCCGATATGTTGACGTGGTTGCGGACAGCCCGGGAAGCCAGGTATATCATATCCGTCTGTACCGGATCGCTGCTGCTGGGCGCAGCCGGTCTGCTGGAGGGCAAGCGGGCTACCTCCAATGCATCAGCTTACGAGCTTTTGGCCCCCTACTGCAAGGAGGTCGTTCAAGCACGTATTGTCCAGGATGGCCGTATCATTACGGGCAGCGGGGTATCTTCATCCATTGATCTCGGTCTTTACGTATTAGAGAGATTAACCGATGCAGCCACCGTCGAACAAGTAAAGTCGGCGATGAGTTACCCGTATTACCAGACGGGAACCTCATCCTCGGTCTATTATGCCAAGACGGGCATCTAAATCTGGATGTTGGAACGGGGAGGCCTCGTTTAGGTTAAGCCAAGCCCCTCCAACCTGTAAACCAACTCGGATTTGGAATCGAGTCGTATCCGATACAGTAGAAAGGGACAATCCGTGCATGGGCATCAACGCCAAGCTGGATCGTCCCTTTCCCTTTATTAGCTTATCTGCAGTCGGTCCGGTTATCCGTACGCTCAACGAATTTCCGTTCCGGGTTCCAGCGCCATGACGGAGTCTCTCCCTGCACATGCAGACCCCCTACCCATTTATCGATCATTCCGGTGCAGGCATATTCGGCCTTTCCGTCTAATATGTCCCGTCCCCGATTCGTTACTTGCAGCACTCGATCCTGGAATTGGGGAACGGAAAGCTTGAAATCAGGAAAAGGCTCCGTTCCATCGATCAAGAGCAAGGGATCCGGCCCCTCCGTCATCTTCGCCAGGTAATACCAGAACTCGAGGTCTCCCATTCCAAGTACATGGAGCTGGTCCCCTACCTTTCGGAATAATTCATAAGGTTTATCGGTTCCGCCCGCTACGGCCTCCAACGTGGTCTGCTCGATGATCCCGAGCCCATTGTTTACAGAGGGCAGCCGTGCCAGATGAGCCTCGAACGCATCCCTCGCAAAAGGCAACGCCGAGGAGTCCACCTCCAGCATATGCTGATGCTTCTCCGGTTGATCCGAGGTATAGGCTTCCCACAGCTTGCTGCCCAGCATGAGCTCTTCTTTTCCAATCGCATGCCATGTACCCGATAAAGTCTCGAGCTGTTCCGTGCTAAGCTGCCCCAGCCCGCGGAACAGCTCGATGCCCGGGTATGCGCCAATGCACAGCAGACTTAGCTTCGTATTCCCCAGTGCCTGTTTCTTGAACCAATGCAACAAATAAGCCAGCATCGTCTGGTCAAACAGATCATGCTCAAACCAGAGCACGATTTCATCATATTTGCGAAAATCCTGGAGCTTCCTCTCCTGTGTCTCACAGGTCTCGATGTATTCCTTCTCCGGTATTCCGAGCGTGTGCTCCAGATACTGAGCTCTTGCCTTTCGGTTACCTGGCTGGTCCATGCGCTTAAAGACAGGACCGAATGAATAAAGCTCTCTCCAAACCAG
Organism: Paenibacillus solani; assembly: GCF_001277345.1. Taxonomy (GTDB): domain Bacteria; phylum Bacillota; class Bacilli; order Paenibacillales; family Paenibacillaceae; genus Paenibacillus_AQ; species Paenibacillus_AQ solani. The sequence continues at coordinate 408,842 of NZ_LIUT01000008.1, read as the reverse complement.
GATATCCCCTTGAATATTCCCTTGCTTCAACTTATCCCCCACTGAATCTCCGTTAACGATATGCAGCATACGTCTGCCTCCCTCATATAGATCGGTGAACACCGATACAAAGTCGGCTACATGAAGCGTGTTCTTCAGCTTCCGCCGGGCATCAAAGAGCCGCTTCTTCAAAGCCGGCAAGGAAATGTCCATATACTGCGAAATCTCCCGCAGGCTGTAGCCTTGAAAATAATAAAGCTGGACTGCAATCCGCATGCTGGACGGCAAATCCGCAATCGTAGCATGAAGCTGACTAATCATTTCTCTTTTTTCCACGACCGACTCCAGGCTCCGCTGTTCTTCCGATAGCAATTCAACCTCATGAATGGGTACCATTTGAAAGTGCTTGCGGCGCAAGTCCCTGTAACACTGCCGCTCCACAATCACTTTGAACCATCCGGGAAAACGCCGGGGATCCTGCAGCTTATGCAGATTTGCAAAGGCCTCCGTAAATGCCTCCTGCACGGCATCCTCCGCTAAATAGGGGTCCTGTAATTTATCGTAGGCCACGGCCAGCGCCATGCCGGTAAAATGCCGGACCAAGCTTTCCTGAGCCTCCGCACTGCCCCGCTTTGCTTCTTCAATCCATTGGAACACGTTCATTAACCTCCCTTCTCGATGTCTCTATCTCTAAGTGCCGATTCATATAAAAAAGGTTACCTCACACTACACTATTTTTAGCACTTTATGAACGAAAAACCTTATGTATCGATGGGTCATCATTATGAATTCAGGCTACAGCTTGTCTGTAAGCATAATTATCCCATAAAAAAGCTGCCCCCATCATCAACTGTAGACAATGGGAACAGCTTTTGCTTCACTTTCTTCTATCTAACTCATTCGTTCTCTTCTATGCGCTCGAAATATTGAGCCAGTTCAACAATCATGGAGCCCATACGTTCCTTCTCCGGGACGATGATTCTATGAATCCCCTCAGCACGCAATGCTTCAAACGTTACTTTTCCCACTGCAGCGGCAAGCACTTTCTGTTCAAAAGCGGCCTTTACCTTCTCTTCTTGTCCCGCTTGTCTTGCATATTCAAACAAATAGTTCACCTGAACTCTTGTCGTAAAGCAGACTGCGTCTACTTGTCCTGCGATCAATTCCTCGGTGATTTGAACAAGTGTCTCTCTTTCTGGTGCATGATAACGATAAGGAAGCACCGTTTGTACGTCCAGCCCGCCTTTAGTCTTAATAAATTGAAAAAGTTGATTGGATAATTCACCGTGGAGCTGAATCCACACACGCTGATCTTTCATATCAAACACCTGAAGTTTATCAATCATGCTGGCGATGGTTCCGTCATCATCACAAACCACAGGGTGAACGCCGGACTTCTTCAAGAAAGCATTGGTTTTATAACCGCGGCAGGCAATCTTAGCCTCTCTAAGCTTCTCTTCAAAAGCTTGCAGGACATTCATTCGTTCTGCCGCTTGATACATGGCGTTAAACCCTATACCTGTGGTAAATATGAACCAATCCGCTCCTTCTTCTATAAAGCGGGAGACATCAGCCTCTACCTCTTCAGGATTCGAATCGGTCAATCCTTGAAGCGAACGAACGACTGGAACGCCGCCTCTTCGTTTAATAATCTCGGCCATCTCTTCAGTTTTTTGCGATCCGGCAATGACAATCTTCTTATTCAATAATTGTTCAGTCATGAAGAGTCCCTCCTTCTCTCTTGGGAAGACCAATACGCACCTCATCCTCGAGGACTTGTACCGGGTACACACGAACTTGGCCTGTATCGGGTGCATGTACTAGACCATCTGCCAGCCCTATTTTCCAATCGCAAATGGGATCAAACAAAACATCTCCCGAGATGATCCCCTCTGCAATCGTTCCACCCCGAGGGCCAGGACTTTGGTTCTCCAAGGCATAAATTTTCCCATCCGTTGTTTTGAACACGGCGAGCTCTACCTCACCCAAACGAACAACACGACCAAGTCTTTCCGAGAAGTCTTCCGGCTTACCCACCAGATAAAATGTATACTCTTCCGCGTTCGGATTACTCATTGGCATCCTATGATCCCCCTCTCCTTAGTTCTGATCTGTCGTAACTTTGATATCTTCAAACATCCGCTCACGTAAGTTCGAGTTGTTTAGAATTTCACTCCAAGGCTCTTTCACCTGGCTTAATGCGATTTCCATCCGTTCAACCAGTGCCCGGCGATTATCAAGGTCGGTTACGACTACTTCCATTACAGAAGCAAGGCCTACTCGTTCGATCCAATCTGAAGTCCGCTCTAAATATCTACCCGTCTCACGATAATGCTGCATAAACGCTGATACAATATCAAGCAGCTCTTCATCTGTACGAACCTTACATAACAGTTCAGCCAGGCGAGCCTTTATACCGCCGTTACCACCTACATAAATTTCCCATGCCCCTTCATTCCCAACGATTCCAATATCCTTCGTCGAGGATTCCGCACAGTTACGTGGACAACCATTGACCGCTAACTTGAATTTCGCTGGCATATCCAATCTCTCAAACTTCTTCTCAAGCAAGATGCCCATGCCCATCGAATCTTTCGTACCGAAACGGCAGAATTGATTACCTACACAGGTCTTGACGGTACGCAGTGCCTTGGCGTAGGCATAGCCTGAAGGCATACCTAAGTCCTTCCAGATCTTAGGCAAATCTTCCTTGCGGACCCCCAGTAAGTCAAGCCGCTGCCCACCTGTTACCTTTACTAATTTAACGTTATATTTAACCGCAATATCTGCGATAAGTCTAAGATCCTCCGGTGTAGTCACTCCACCGTACATCCGCGGCACAACTCCAAAGGTGCCATCCTTCTGGATATTGGCATGCATCCGTTCATTTACGAAACGAGAGTCTCTCTCATCCACATGCTCTGTCGGCCAGATCATTCCTAAGTAATAATTCAACGCTGGACGGCACTTCGAGCAGCCTTCTGTGTTATTCCAATCCAGAGCATATCTGACTTCTTTAGAGGTAATAAGTCCTTTCTCTTTGATTGCCGTAACGACTTCATCTCTGCTCAATGTGGTACAAGTACACATCGCTTCTTGCTTGGCAGCAGCAGAATCATACTTTTCTCCAAGAACGAACTGAAGAATCTGCTCTACGACAGGGCGACACCCTCCGCAAGAACGAGAGGCTCCCGTAGCACCCTTAATCTCCTCGACAGTCGTCAATCCCTTTTGCTCTATGGCATCAACAATATGCTTCTTCGTCACACCATTACAGCCGCATACAATCTCCTCATCGGCCAATTCGGCTGCTGTATTGCCTGTGTCGATCGATGACTGTCCGACGATGGCATCATGTATAACCTCAGTCATAACCGTGCCTGTTCGGATCCATTGCTGTAGTCTTGACGCTTCTTTACCATCCCCGACCAGAACGCCGCCAACAATTCGCCCACCACGCAGCAGTACTTTTTTATAAACACGGCGCCAATCATCATGCATACGCACGATCGCCAGGTCATCCGCATCCATAAATTCTCCTGCCGAGAAGACATCTACGCCCGATATCTTGAGCTGAGTCGATACAACAGAGCCTTCGTACGGCTTCGTCTCTACTCCGCATAAATGCTTGGCGAGCACGACGCCCTGCTCAAAGAGCGGTGCTACAAGCCCATAGCAAATACCGCGGTGCTCATTACACTCCCCTACGGCATATACATCTGGCGCCGAGGTGCGCATATAGTCATCTACGAGAATGCCTCTGTTCACATCCAAGCCGCTTGCTTTTGCCACCTCAACATTCGGCCTGATCCCTGCTGACATCACAACGAATTCGGTATCAAGTGTAGTTCCATCCGTAAACCGGATACCACTGACCCGTTCTTCTCCTAAAAATTCCTCAGTCTGCTTGCCTGTAGCAAATTTCAACCCCTGACTCTCCAGCTCAGCCTGCAGCATAAGAGATGCCGTATGATCCAGCTGACGTTCCATGATGTCTTTGAATAAATGAACTACCGTTACATCCATACCCAGCTTAAGCAGTCCTTTAGCGGCTTCCAATCCTAGTAACCCACCACCAATGACAGCAGCCTTCTTGTATAGATCTGCTGCATGCAGCATATGCTCACAATCCGCGATGTCCCGGAACCCGATAATTCCTTGTTTGTCTGCACCAGGCACCGGCAGCATCAGCGGCTTGGAACCGGTTGCAATGATCAGCTTATCGTAAGACACCTGCATACCATTATCCGCTGTGACTATTTTCTTCTCTGTATCAATATGGGTAACCGACGTTCCAGTATGAAGCTCAATTCCATTATCTGTATACCAATCCCAATCATTCAAAATAATATCTTCAACCGCTTTACTCTTCTCCAGAACGTATGACAATTGAATACGATTATAATTCGGATAAGGCTCTTTACCGAATACGGTGATCTTATAAGTGTTAGGAGAAAGTTTTAGGAGCTGCTCCACGGTGTTGATTCCTGCCATCCCGTTACCTATCACCACAAGACGTTGATAATCCCGGTTTTCCAAATCTTATGCCCTCCAGTCCATGTGAAAAATATGTAAAAGACAACCTTTAACCTACTAAACATAACATAAATACACGAACCATATTTCCCAAAAATTATTTATTTATATTTATGAGATCCATTCATATCTAAGTGCCCTTTTATGGTAACTTGCAGCTTGTTTTACTCGTTTAATGATAAAAGGAGCTGATGAAACCATGTTCAAGAAGGGAAAGATCATTTATTATCTTCTCTGCACTATAATTCTTTTCACAACAGCTTGTGGCAGTGAGAAGGCGAGGGAAATCAAGAAAAATCCTATTGATCAAACTCCAATTGTTTATGAGAATCAGAACTATCATTTCAGACTGGATCTGCCAGGAGACTGGAAGGAAACTTACATCATTTCTGAGAAAGATGAGACCATTGAATTTCTGGATAAGGCCAACAATGAGGCCGGAGCAGGCGGGGCTTTATTTACCATTAGAGTATTCTCAGAACAGCAGTGGCAAGAAGAGAGTGAAGAGTTGCTTAATACCATTCATATTACTGAAGTTGGTAAATCTGATGATAAAGTATATACATTCAGTACACCAACCGATGTTCAGTTCAATAGCGGGGACGAACAGCTGAAAGAGGGATATTCTAAAATGTTCAAGGATGTTGAAGGTATTAAAGATTCGTTTCGGTTAACCAAATAAACGGCTTCAAACAAGAAATAACCCCCACAAACTGGGGGTTATCTACTACTTCATTTATGGATTAAGTCAAAATTCCTCGCCAGCGATTCCTGGGGAAGTCATGTGATATGGAGCCCTATGATCAATCGATCAACTGCTTCACAAGCTCGCGGTTGCGCTCTTTGAACACCTCGTTATGGGAGGAGACCATCGCGGATTTTCCCGCGTCCGGCTCAATGAACTGCTTTGCACTGTTCACCGCGTTCGCGGCATCCTGGAAGGCGCCTGCAATGAGATGCAGCTTTCCGTCAAAATGCAGGATATCGCCTGCCGCATATAGTCCTCGAACCGAAGAACAGCAATTTGCACTGCCTGCGACATAGTAATCATTGACCCGATGAATATCGAGCTTGCTGTTCTCCAGCAGCGACATATCCCGTTCATAACCGTGATTAATAATCACCTCGTCAACAGCCAGATACGACACTTCTCCCGTTGCGCTATTCGTCAATTCTACCCGTTCAATCACTTCATGATTATCTGAAGCGATGAGTTTTGTGATCGACGTATGGAGATAACAGGTGGCCGAGCTGTTCATCAGCTGCTCAACTTGGGCTTCATGGCCTGACAATTCTTCCTTGCGGTAAGCCAGGAATACCTTCTTCGCTACAGGCTCCAGCTCATTCGCCCAATCGACGGCCGAGTTTCCACCACCGGAGACGATCACCGTTTTGCCCTTGAAATGCTGCAGGGACTTCACCGTATAATTCAGGTTCGACACCTCAAACCGCTCTGCTCCTTCAATCTCCAGCTTCTGCGGATTCAGGATTCCTCCTCCGACCGCCACGATAACCGTTTTGGACAAATGCACGCCGGAATTCGCGGTATGTAATTCGAATAGCCCTTCTTCATTACGGGCAATCGACTCAACCTTCTCGCTTAGCAGCACATCGGGATTAAACGTCAAGCCCTGCTGAACCATCTGTTCAATCAGCTTCGCGCCGGGAGTTGGGGTCAACCCGCCAACATCCCATATCATTTTCTCCGGATAGACATGAACCTTTCCTCCAAGCTTGGGCTGATATTCGATAATCTTGGTCTTCATGCCGCGCAGCCCGCTGTAAAAGGCTGAATACAACCCCGCAGGCCCTCCGCCAATAATCGTTACATCCCAGATCTCGTTCCCCTTCATGTATCTCACTCCCGGTCTATAGATTAATAGGCTGTTTATGGAACAACCCTATCGTAAATGATTATCATTATCAATTAGTATACGTTGCCTTTATCTATTTTACAATCCATCCTTTGTTAAAAATCTATTTCAACCATCTTACGTCTATATGTAGACTAGAGTTAAATACATGATCTACATATAGGATTACTCATTGTAGAACATGAATATCTTATAAAATTTGCATTAAGATATTTATTGACAATAACACCCCTACCCAGTATATAATTGCAATTGAGAATCATTATCGTTCGGCAGCTAAATACCTGGAGGTGAAATGATGATTCGCCTAAGTACAGATCAAATAAGCGTCGGTTACGGCGAGAATCTGATATTGAATCGTCTTAATGTAGATATTCCGGATAAAAGAATCACAACGATTATCGGGCCTAACGGCTGCGGCAAATCCACGCTTTTGAAAGCTGTTACGCGTATTATTCCCTACCAGTCCGGTGCAGCCATCCTTGATGGGGAAGAAATCGCCAAGATGAATACCAAGCTGCTCGCGAAAAAATTGGCCATACTGCCGCAGACTCCGGAAGGACCGGGCGGGTTAACGGTTGGCGAGCTTGTATCCTATGGACGCTATCCTCATCAGCGGGGTTTTGGGCGCTTGACCAAGCAAGATATGGATGTCATCGACTGGGCGCTTGAAGTTACAGGAACCCAGGATTATAAATACCGCCCGGTTGATGCGCTGTCCGGCGGACAACGCCAACGGGTATGGATCGCGATGTCACTCGCTCAAGAGACTGAAATGATCTTCCTCGATGAACCAACCACCTATCTGGATATGGCGCATCAGCTTGAAATTCTGGAACTGCTGGAACGTCTCAATATCGAGCAGGAGCGAACCATTGTCATGGTACTGCATGATTTAAACCAGGCTGCCAGGTTCGCTGATTATATTATTGCTATGAAAGACGGCAATGTCGTTCAGGCTGGCGATCCGGAAAGCGTCATTTCTCATGAGGTTCTTAAAAAAGTGTTCCATATTGATGCCGAGATTGGCCGCGATCCTCGTACAGCCAAACCGATCTGCATTACGTACAATCTATTAAGAGGAGAACAAGAAGAACGGCCTCTAGCTGAACAGCTCCACCCTGATGAAGAAACGACTCTGCCCGTATATCGTGCTGCTGTTCATTCATAATGCGATAATCAGAAGACAGGCGATTTACCTTAATCGCTCAAAGCCCTCTTGCACTCTTTTCGGGTGTAAGGGGGCTTTTTGGCATGAACTTATTAATATACATTCATAATGTAAATCAGGTAAAATAAGGATAAATTGTTTCTTGGGAAGGAGCGGGGGAGATGGCGAAATTAAGAATTATGAGCCGTTCATCTGAACTACGATGGAGTTTATCGTTTCCTATAGGGTTCTTCTTGATCATCAGTTCGCTAAGTATATTTTGGTTACACGATCTATGGATCGACCTTGGCCTGCCTTCACAGGATGCGGTCTGGATCAATATGGCGATCACAGGAACGTACCTTATCGGTTACCTTGCTGGCGTGCTGTATGTTTATTTTGATCGTTGGTATGTAGATACGGAGCGTTCCAACACCGAGGGTGACAACCTCCATTCCGGCCCGTTAAAGAAACGAATCCTCCTCCAATTCCCCCTGTTTCTCTTTGTGGTCCTGAACATCCTATGTTTCTATGGGGTGCACGGATTGTTCAGATCTTACGGACTGTCTTCCTGGTATGCTTACTATCTGCATCTGTCCCTGTTGTGCTTGTATTGGTTCGGCTATGGCTGCAGTCATCTACGGGCCTATCTCCAGCAAAAACAAGAGAGAGCATGAGGTGCTGCTCCCCCTTAATCTTACTTTGCGCTCGGCTTCACTTCTTACTCCGATTGGCTGCTTCCTCCAAATGACGGAAACGTTTCAAATCAGCCTTCCGAATCGGCAGCGGCTCACGTCGCAGCAGCTTCACCACCGCCATGATTAACAGGAGCAGCAGCACCGTGAACGGCAAGGCCGCGATAAGCGAAGCGGTCTGCAAAGCTTCCAGCCCACCTGCATACAGCAGCACACCAGCGATAGCCGCCATGAGCGTACCCCACACAATTTTGGAAAATTGAGGAGGGTTCAGGCTGCCATAAGTGGTCATGCTGGATAAGATATAGGTCGCGGAGTCGGCTGATGTTACCAGGAACGTCAGAATCAATACAATCGCGAGCACGTTCATGACTGAAGAGAACGGTAATTGGTTGAACAACTGGAACAATGCCGATGTCACATCCGCATTAACCGCCGCCGCAATTCCGGTATTCTCGTGCAGATCAAACCAGATCGCTGTCCCGCCAAAGACTGCGATCCAGAGACAGGCAATGACCGGCGGAACAACCATGACACCCACGATGAATTCACGAATGGTTCTTCCCTTCGATACCCTCGCCACAAAGGCTCCTACATAAGGTGACCAAGCGATGGCCCAGGCCCAGTAGAAAATCGTCCATTCCCGTACCCATGTGCCTTCCGCATAGGGTTGAAGCCGGAGACTATACGATACAAAATTCGAAATATAATCGCCCAGTGCCAAGGTGAACGTCTCCAGGATGAACACAGTCGGGCCACTAACAAATACGAACAACAGGAAGACCAGCGCCATAGCCAGGTTAAGGTTGCTTAAATACTTGATCCCTTTATCGAGCCCTGTAGTCGACGAAATCATATATGCTACATAGATGATCACCAGCATCACGAGCTGCAAACCGACCCCATTATTAAATCCGGCTATCGAATTCAAACCACCACTCATCTGCAGAACACCAAGTCCGATTGAGGTAGCGATCCCCATAACGGTTGCAATCACTGCCAGGATATCGATCGTATTCTTCACCCCGGGCTTCGAACCGGTGACAGGCTCAAGAGCCGTGGACACTAGCCCATCCTTCTTCTTCCGAAATTGAAGAAATGCAATGACAAGACCGACAAGGGCAAATACGGACCACTGACTAATGCCCCAATGAAAAAAGGCATAGCCCATCGCCACACGTGCCGCCTCTGCGCTCTGTGCTTCCAGGCCTGCGAACGGCGTTGTGAAAAAGTGGCTCATTGGTTCCGCAACGCCCCAGAACACAAGACCCACACCAAAACCTGCCGAGAACAGCATCCCGATCCAGGTAAAGAATGGGTATTCCGGCTTCTCTTTATCTCCTCCAAGGCGGATGGTACCGTATTTACTTGCAGCCACCCAGATCAAAAATATGATGATCGTAAAGATAGAGAGCAAATAGAACCAGCCGAAGGAATTCGTGGTGAACCTGTATAAATATCCTGACACCTCACCGAAAGCTCCAGGCCTCACAGCACCAAGTACAGCAAGGATGGCAATGATAATAGCCGAAACCGTAAAAACTACATTTTTGAAAAATTTCCCTTTCAATTGCTCCACCTCAACTATTTAGACATTATTTCCTATACAGTATCTGTATTTAAACCGGAAATGATGTGCCTAATCGTTAAATATGCGCAGTATGGGAGGGGTAAATGGACAGGAAATGGGCGTATACGTTATGTAGGCAATACAAAAAAGCAATCCGACGCTTGTGGTAAACAAGCCGGATTGCTTTTAAACTAACTTATTCCTTCACGAACTCTTTCGTGCTGCGTACGGTATCAATCGGACGGACCATAGACTCGATCTGCTCACGCTTCGGCTCCAAGAATGGAGGCAGAGACAGCTTCTCACCCAGCGTTTCATATGGCTCATCTCCCATAAAGCCTGGGCCATCCGTTGCGAATTCAAACAAGATTTGCGGCGCAACGCGCGCATACAAGGACTGGAAGAAGTAGCGGTCTACGAAGCCCGAGGTATGGAACTGGAAGCTATCCAGACGCTCGATCCAATGGTCCAGCACTGAACGATCTTCAACCCGGAAGGCTGCGTGGTGAACGGTACCAAACCCCTGCTGGGCCCGCGGGAGCACGGCATTATACTCCACAACGACTTGGGCGCCATTGCCGCCCTCGCCTACTTCAAACAGATGCATCGAACCTTCTTGACCGATCTCCGTAAACTGCAGTACCTTCTCCATCATTTCTTTGAAGTAATCGATGTTGGATACTCGTACGAATATCGGGCCGAGTCCTGTAATCGCATGTTCCAGTGGAATGGGACCCTTCTGCCAAGGGGTACCTGAAGCCACACCCTCGTTCTTCTCATCGGAGATAAGCTGATACTGTTGGTCGTCGAAATCGACGAAGGCGAGCACTTTTTTGCCAAACAGCTCTTGAATCCCCTGGTGCTTCACATCCATCCGATCAAATCGGTTGACCCAATACTCTAGTGCGGCATCATTAGGGACGCGGAACGAAGTTTTGTAAATCTCGTCGGTACCGTGTCTGCCCTTCGGAATACCTGGGAAATCGAAGAACGTCATATCAGTTCCCGCGCTGCCCTTATCGTCAGCAAAGAAAAGATGGTATGTCTGAATATCGTCCTGATTAACCGTCTTCTTTACAAGTCTCATGCCCAGTACATAGGTGAAAAACTCGTAATTCTTCTCTGCGCTGCTGGTAATGGCTGTCACGTGGTGAATACCTTTTAATCCATTCATAATCAAATTCCTCCGTCTCTTATATTTAAGAAGTGTTCGCAACTTTTCGCAGTATATTATTTCGATTTAATTAATCTTTAATTTAAGATAATTATATCACGAAAATATTTTAACGTCAATATTCAACAAATTTAAACAATTGTCGATATTTAATTTATACGTCAACGATGGGGGAATTTTATGAATGCTATTGAACAATTAAAGCACAAAGATATGCAGAGTAAGAACAAACTCATGCTGATCATGTATACCAGCTTCACGTTATTGGGATTGGTCAGCATCCTTTTAGTGAGTCATACGGGGTTCATGTTCTACGGATCACTTGCGCAGATCATCTTATATCCCGTGGTGTACTTCATATTAAAAAGTGTTCATAAAGAACAGTGGTTTGCTTATATCCTCGTTATTGGCGTCCATCTCTATAACTTTGCTACCGTCGGCGTCGTAGGTGGAAGTCTATCCATGATCGTATTTGCTATGTTTTTTGCCGTTTTTGCGGCAGCGCAGTTCAAGCGGGTTCTCTTCTGGATCGGCTACGGGCTGGGTTTCATCAGTATCATTCTAAATAGCCAGTTCGCTACCGATACATATGCTTATGTTAAAGATGAACTAGGCCTTCTCATCATGATGTATGCCTTCTTCGGCCTGCTGCTAGCCCTGCTGATTCACCTTAATCAGAAGCAATTCAAAAACTTGCAGGACTATGCAGATCGTTCGGAAGCAGACGCGCGTGCCAAGCAAGAACAGAAAGCCCTGCTGGAGAGCGAATTGCTGACGCTTGCAGATAATATCTCCAAGATTAACGAAAGATCACAGAGCAATCTAAACTCGCAAACCGAAATGAAAACCGCAATCGTGGAGCTGTCCTCAGGCAGCCAGGCTCAGAGCAGTCAAATCACTTCCATTGCCGAGAAAGCCCATGATAACCTGAATGCCATCCATGCCATGACCAGCATCTCGCAAGAGCTTATCCATGATTCCGTCACTTCCAGCAATCTGGCAGAAGAGGGTCAGAACAAAGCACGGGATTTGGCCCATCAAATGGATCATCTGCACAGCATCATTGCTACGCTCCAGGAAAATTTCACGACGTTATCGGCCAAAATTGAAGAAACGAATCAATTTGCTCATGATATCAAAGATATTACGGAGCAAACCAATCTGTTGGCTCTGAATGCTTCTATCGAAGCAGCGCGTGCCGGGGAAGCAGGGCGAGGATTCTCGGTGGTTGCCGGAGAGATTCGCAAACTGGCGGATCAGACGAATAAAGCGACTGTGAAAATCACGGATAATCTGAATGAGGTTAATATGTACAATGCAGAGGCTCAAAATAACATGCAGTCTAGCAGCCTTAGTCTACAACAGAGCGTGGATTCCACCCATGAAGTTAACAGCACATTTATTCAGCTGGATGAAATTCTCAAAAGGTTAAGCAAGCAGTTCAAGGAATTTGAAGGGCTGTCGGGTGAGGTTGGTGAGAACAGCAAGCATGTCGAGTTCTCCACCAATGAATTTGCGGCCATCATTGAGCAAGCATCAGCAAGTCTGCAGCAGGTGAGTGCTTCCATAGAAACCATGACGGAAGACAATCAGCAGATCGCCAGTTATATCCTAGAGACTGCTGCTAGCGCAGATAATATCAAGAAAACGATGGTTTAACCTGCGAGTGGCATAAAGAAAACGGCCGGACATCATGTCCGGCCGTTATTCTTGTTGTGACCCTTTTGGTATTTGCAAGATGATCTAGATCTAAATTGAATGCACCCAATGACAAGCAACTTTTTCGACATAATTAGAGTTCAACTTCCGATCAGTTCCTAAAGTTAAACAGATGCCCGGCAAGGGAGTTGATTGCGGATCTCTAGTCTTTACCCGGACACCAGCTCGGCTCGGACAATTAATCGATGGGTAGCTTCATAGAGAGGATCGCAGGTGATCAGAGTAATTCTCTGCTTATCCAGATCTCCCTCCAGTACGGATATGTCAGTTGGTTCCACAACTGATACCTGATCCACTTGGTAAACCATATCCCGCCCGTTCGCTTTAATGATCACTTCATCCCCGTATGTAAGCTCATTCAATCGATTGAATAGACGCCCGGTTTTATGAGCCCGATGGGCTGCAATGGCGGCATTTCCGGCTTGTCCGAGCTTCGCTGTACCCGTCAGGTGAGCCGCTGCATTTTTCATATTAGACTGGGTAGCTCCCTCCAGAATGGGAAGTTCCATATCTAGCTTGGCAATGCTGATTATGCCGACCGTCTCCCCCTCTTTATAGTCGGCGGGCTCTACGTAGGCTGAGGCAGCCGCTTCTCCCTCGTCCAGAATACGGGACATTTCCTTGAAATGTTCGGCTGCATTAAGCTGCTCTGCAGCACGGAGCTGTGCCTCAGCCTCGATCCGTGCGGCTTCCTCCAGCAGCTCTTTCTGCTGGCGGTCCCCATTCCAGTCGCGAAGCAGCGGATACAAGAATATGAAGAAGCCAACAAGGATCAAGACGATCGATAGTTTCCTCATTGTAGCCCTCCTTCTTATAGATTAGCCAAATTTCAAAATCCCCCTCTCCCGCTATGAAGCAGAAGAAGGGGGGTCATCATTTATTGACGTCTACTACGCAGACGATTTAAATAGAAGCCTGCGAGCATCAGTACCAATCCGCCAAGCTGAAGTGGAAGCGGATTGCTCTCCCCTGTTTTAGGGAGTACAGCAATCGGGCTTTCCGGCTTGTTTGCTTGGGCATGTTCGCTATTCGCATTGTCCTCAGCCGATGGAGCAGTTTCGTCCGGCTTCACCGTCTCATTTCCGACCAGAGAGCCATCCTCTTCCGATATCTCTTCTGGGGTAGGTCCTGGATCACTTTCACCCGGTACAGCTGGATTCGTTGTGTCCGGCTCAATGATAACCTCAGGAACAGTTGGCTTTACCTCATCGACATGACCGCCTGGTGACGGATCTGTCCCGCCCTGCGATGGACCTGGGGTACTTGGATTAGGTTCCGTTGGTTCTGGATTCGGCCCTGATGGCCCTGGGCTCGGTCCAGGGGTGCCTGGATCTGGACCTGGGTTACCTGGATCTGGACCCGGGTTACTTGGGTCTGGACCTGGGGTGCCTGGATCTGGGCCCGGATTGCCTGGGTCAGGACCTGGGTTACCCGGATCTGGGCCAGGGTTGCCTGGATCTGGGCCAGGGTTGCCTGGGTCAGGGCCCGGAGTGCCTGGATCAGGCGGAGTAGTCTTTTTACTGTTTGTTATTTTAATACTCTTCACATCGCCCGTTTGTTTAATGCTTGAATCAATAGTAATCTCTGTTATTGCTTGATCGATTACATATCCTTCAGGAGCTGAAATCTCCTCCAATATATAATTACCGTACAGCAGCTTGGTGAACAATGCCTTCCCTTTGTCATCCGTGGTGAGCGTTACTGCAGGGCGCTTCCCTTCTTTGTCTTGCAGAACAAAGGTTGCTCCCTCCAGTATAAGCGAGGCATCCTCTTTGTCCACCTTCAAGACTTCCAAGCTTCCGCGAACGCCGGAGCCTGTACCGGAGCCGGAGGACATGCGCACTTCAAACTGCTGTTTGCTCTCCGTTTTACCCTTTGTAATACCCACGCCTTCAAAGGCAACTGAATTGCTAACGAGCTCCCGGTCGGCTGCATCAATCAATGTTTCATATTCCAGGATGTAAGGACGATCAATCGTCTCTAAGAATTTCAATATGAACTTCTCGGTATCACCATACACAAATTCAAGTTTGTATTTCGAGGCATCTACAAGCTCAGACTTCTTGACTTTGCCATCGGCCGTAACCTCTGTCTCATACAGCCGGAAGGAACCCTCATCCAAAATCAAGTTGCTTGACGGCTCGTCCGTAATGACAGCCTCTTGCACCTGTGATTGCCCGAAGTTTATATCCAAAGTCCACTCGATTCGCTCGCTCTTCTGTGTACCTTTCTTATCGACATATACTCCGCCCTGCGGAATCTTCACATTGCCATCCCACTTAGATACTCTCGCAGCTGCATCCGTGAGAATCGCTTGGTTGTTGATCTGTCCCTGCTCAATGATCCGATTGTCAAGCGCAGTCTTGAACGTAATCTGGAAAGGTTCTGTCAACGTGTTTGCAAAAGCCACCTGAAGCTCAAAGTCATTCGATTCAGACGGTGCTGTCACGCTGTATTCCGTGGGAGGTATTAATCCATCGGTTTCGATCTTTCCATCCTTGTCCACTTTCAGTTTATATACATTAAGAGAATCCGGTATAAATTCCTGCGGAAGATTCAATTTATCCTTAACAACAGCTGTCCCCAAGTTCTTGTAATTGTAATTTCCGCGAATAGTCCAGGTAATTTCCTTCTTGATAGCGTCATATTTTCCTGACTTATCCCCGTTTTGTATCGTCAGTGCATTAGGCTCCTTGCTTGCTTCTCTAATAGATCTGAACGATTTGCCGCCAGCTTCCCAGGTAAGAACAGCCTTATTCCGGAAGCTCCGATCATTCTGATTGATTCGAAGATCATAATCGAACTTGGTTGTGTATTTGATGATGATAGCTCCATCAACCGGCTTCAGAAACTCTACGGTAAATCCTTTTTCAGGATTAGCGGTATCCACTGTATAATCTGTATTCTCGACCAATGCTTTACCATCTGCCGAGATCTGAATCCCGCCATCAAGAACCAGCCCGCCATTGGAGAACGTATCCGTTAATATGACGTTGTCCATTTGGTAAGCGTCCTGATTAATCTTAATTTCCCAAGTCGTCGTTTTGTTGAAGTAGTTAATCCCGGTATTGCTCTTTATAAGTGCCAAGCTTTGCATCCACTGCTTCGCTTCTCTCGTCACACCGTTCGCATACACGCTGTTTGTGACGGTTTCATCCTCGATTACACGCTCGCTTGCCGTTGTCTGGTAATCAATCTTATATTCAGAGCTAACTTCTTGATTAAATACCAGATTAAATCCATATTCACCGCCGCTGTTCACAGGGGAAAGATGATAATCCGTACCTTCCTTCAGAATAGCTCCTGTCTGTGTGTCGGTGACGGTCAGTGAATCCTTCACAAGCTCCTGAGTGGTGTTGAAACGGTCCTCAAGCAGTGCTTCCTTTACCGGTATGACGGTTTGACGGGAATTGTACAGAATGGACCAGTTGATAATTCGCGTGTCCTGATCGTAGGATGACACGCTTTTCGCCAGCAATTCTCCCCAATCAACTGTCTGCTTATTCTCCGCGTAAGCCTTCTGCTGTCCGTTCTCGAACAGTATCGCTTTATTGAGGAACTCCGTCTTATTATCAGAATCGATCTTCGTAGAATATACAATCTGGTAGGCTGCGTCCATTGGCGCTTTCTTCGTGATTAGCAGCCTGGAGGCATCTGACTCATCGATATCAAACTCGCCAGCAGCGTCAGCCCCTAATAGGGTACTGCCATCTACATTGACAGTCAGACGGTTTATTTGAGTAGAGCCTGGTACCAGAGTTAGACCCGAAGGGATCAAATCCTCAATAACAGTCTGATCCAGTCTGGATAATTGCGTATTCACTTGAAGCCGCCAGTCGATCGTAGAAGGCTTGCCTTTAGAGTCCTTGACAACCTCTCCACTTTTACCAAGAAGCTCACCTTTTGCCGGTTTCACCGGAATGACGACTCGCTGGATACCATCGCGCAGCATAATTGGAATCTCAACATCCGCGCTTCCTATGATCTCCTGCCGGCTAATCTCGGTTTGAAATCTTAATGTCCCTCGAACCTGAGAATTATCCACATTGGAGTTGAATGTGATTACTGCATGGCCGCCTTGTGTTACGGAGAATGTACCGACGTTTCCGTTGTCCGTCTCCAGAAATCCGTTAATGCTGTTATATAGTTTGAATTCCTTAGGCAGGTCAAACTCAAACGTCATCCCATCAACATAACCGTGGCCATCCTTCAGTTCCCATTCATAGAACAGGATGGCATCCGAGCCAAGCTCTACCCGGCCAACGTCCGGATTGTAGACCGAGTCAATTACAGTCCCACTCGAATCCTCGACTCTGATCTTGGTCAGAATGCTATCTCCCGTACTTGCACGATAACGATAGACTGCATCCGTAACCGATAATCCGCTGTCGGCTCCCTGGTCTGCAGCAAGACCCGAGACTTCAGCCGCATGAGCATTCCCATCGAATGATAATGCATGAACCCCTGTCCCAAACATCCCCTGAACAAGCAGCAGGATGATCAGAACGAGCATGCTTCCTTTCTTCTTCATGAGTTCACTCCATCTCCTAGTATGTTTTTCATCTGTTTTTCTATGAGATAGTATGTAGGTCGCATTGCAGGTACAAAACAGATGGTACAGCTTGTAATCATACCAGGAAGAACTCGACAATTTCTCTACAAAAGTTCTACAAACAACTTATTTATGCGTTCCAATACCCCAGTTTGGCCTTCAACTACAGGATAAAGCAGCTGCTCCTCCATAGTAAAAAGGGGCTGCTCCCTATCATCCCAAGATGACAGGAAACAGCCCTGTTCAATTACAAAATCATATCCAGCTTATTCAGGCGGCACCCGGCACGTTTGCCGTCTACCTTAAGCATGATGTTACTTACGTTCAACGGAGATCCATCCATCGTCCTCCAGTTGAAGTGTTGCACCAAGCGCTTCAGCCACAAACCGCAGCGGAACATAGGTAGATCCATTGGTATGGACGAACGGAGCTTCTGACAATGTTACACTTTTACCCCCTACGCTGGCCTTTTTGGAGCCTGGCGTCAGTACGATTTTTTCCCCTGTCAGATCATTGATGATGGTAATTCTCTTCGAGCCTTTGGTCAGCTTCACTTCGGCATCCAGCTGATCTGCCAGGTAACGAAGTTGAACAAAGGACTGATTATTCTTCTTGATGGTACTGATTGCACTGTCTCCAAGATCCACATACGAGACATTGAATTGAAAATATTTATGGCTAATTCCCAGATCATCCTTCAGCAAGTTGTAAACGAGAGAATCCTTCTCAAAGCTGCGCAGCACCTGGCCCGGCGTTACCGAATCGCTTAAAACGTCGAGCACTCCCTGAGAAGTGTCCACCTTATTAGCTTTCACTGCGCCGCCGAAATTCCAGGCTTCACCTTCGGAATGCACCTTGATTGCCTTCACTGGCAGGTCCTCGGAAGCCGGAAGCGCAACAGTCAGCTCCAGCGCATTCTTGCGTGTATTCAGCTGCCCATCAAAGTAATAATCCAGCTTGAGGACTGTTCCCTTACCCAAAACCGTGTCTATTTCAGGCAGCTCTTCTTTCAACTCCTGCTTCTTACCCTCAAAATCCTCCACCAGTTCGGTCAGACTCAAAATGATAGGCTCGTATACCGAAGCGATGACCTCTTCCTTCGTCTCCTGCGGCAGAAGTACCGCCTCTTCACCATAAGCCTCGCTTATGCTGGCAATCATCGGTGCCATGGCGTCATAGAAATCGCCGATCAGCTGCTTTATACCGGCCTCGTCTTTTAATAAACTCTCGGCAAAAGGCTTGATCATATTCAAAATTTCATCACCCGCCAGCTCCATCTGAAGATGTGTCAGATTCAAGCTTTCCCCGTTCACCTTCTCCTGGACTGGCTTCACCGCGATCTTTGATGGATTCGGGAAATGCTTCAACAGAAGCCCTGCTGCCTTCTTCACCACATCTTGAACCGCCTGCTCATACTGGCTGGTATCGGGCAGTCCCGGAACCGTAGTATCCATCGCCAGATAGATCGGCTGCTTCGCGCCATCCAGTTGGATGGTCATTCCTTTGGAATCCATGAAGACATGCATCGGCAGCTTCTTGTCTAAATATTGGATGCTGCCTTGAATGGACAACGTTTTGCTATCCTGAACGATAGCGTGATCGATATTCAAAGATATTGAATTAATAAGATCGATGGCTTCTTTATCTTCAGGCGTTAAAGTCTTATCCGCAGCTACTAACTCAATCCGAAGATTGGATCGAGATTCACTGGATTTCACGTCAAGACTGGTCACCAGCGCCTTGTTGATATCCAATCCCCCGACAGATTGACAACCTGTCATAATGACCATTACAGCCGCGATAAGTACAGTTAACCATTTAAATTTCTTCATCATAATGAATTAAGTCCCCTCCCAGGTCATAGGCTTATTCTCTATTATCGGCAGAGAGGAAATGATTGTAAATAGGTAATTTAGCCTCAGGCATATACGCACTTGTCGAAGGCTGTCCATGGATAGCACAGACTGGCATTTTGCTATACACTGGGAAGGAAACAACGATGCTTGATCATATCGCTAATGATGTACAACCTTATAAAGTGTGGTGAATCTCCCTTGTTTAAAATTATGTTAATCGAAGACGACGCAACCCTCTTCCATGAAGTGCAGGAACGCCTCTTGCAATGGTCGTATGACGTTTACGGCGTCCGGGATTTCAGCGCTGTACTCCAGGAATTCACGGCGATTCAGCCCGACCTGGTCATTATCGACATCCAGCTGCCGAAGTTTGACGGCTTCCATTGGTGCCGAATGATTCGTTCACACTCGAATGTGCCGATTATATTCCTGTCTTCCCGGGATCATCCCACTGATATGGTGATGTCCATGCAGCTGGGAGCCGACGATTTCATTCAAAAGCCGTTTCACTTCGATGTGCTAATTGCCAAAATCCAGGCTACCCTGCGCCGGGTATACAACTACAACACCGAACGGACCGAACTGCGAACGTGGCGCGGAGCCACCGTCGAATTTGGCAAAAATACCATTAGCAGCTCTAAGGGCACCGCCGAACTGACCAAGAATGAGATGTTCATTCTGAAAATTCTCATGGAACGGAAGAATCAAATCGTCAGCCGGGAGGAGCTGATCAAGAATTTATGGGACAACGAGCATTTTGTCAGCGATAATACCCTCACGGTCAACGTCAATCGACTGCGCAAGAAGCTGGAGCCCCTAGGTCTTGATCCTTACATCGAAACCAAAGTGGGACAGGGATATATCGCCACGGAAGAGGCTCATACATGATTCTGGCCTATCTTCGGGAACGGCTGAGCTGGATTCTGTTCTTCCTGTTTCTGCAGCTGCTGTTTCTGTTTATCGCCGCCGTGGATTCCCAGATTCCGTTCCTGCCCATCCTCTATATCGTATTTTTATCGACCATGTTCTTTTTCGTATTTCTGGTCTTGAGATACAATCGGGAAACGAAATTTTACAGAAGCCTCCAGGCATGGGACGACACCTACGACTTATCCGCCATCTGCGAGCCGGAACACCCATTTGAAACTATATCCATGGATATCCTCACCCTGCAGACCGAGCGCTTCAAGAAGGAATCGTCCACCCGCCTAATGGAGATCGAAGGCGAGAAGGATGATCTGCTATCCTGGATTCATGAAGTAAAAACGCCGCTCACCACCATGCAGCTGATGATTGAACGCGTAGAAGATGAGACGTTAAAAGCACAGCTCCAATATGAATGGCTCCGCATCCACCTGCTGCTCGATCAGCAGCTGCACCAGAAGCGCATCCCTTTTATTCGAAATGATCTGCTGATCGAGGTGTCCGCGCTTGAGCCGATCATCTTCCAGGAGATACGTGCGCTTAAGTCATGGTGTATGCAAAAGGGCATCGGATTTGATGTTACGCTCGAGGTAGCTGAAGTGCTCAGCGATGCAAAATGGCTGGGCTTTGTCATCCGTCAGCTGTTGACCAATGCGGTCAAATACAGCAATGTTTCGGACATCATCATCGAGAGCGAGCTCGTGGATGATCATGTCAGGCTTACCATCCAGGACTCCGGACGCGGCATAGACCCAAAGGACATGTCCCGAATTTTTGACAAAGGCTTCACATCGACCACCTCGCATCAGGATAGTGCCGCAACCGGCATGGGACTGTATTTGACGCAAAAGGTAGCCGATGCCCTATTGATCCGCATTCAGGTGGAATCAAAGCTCAGTATCGGCACCACCTTCACTTTAATCTTTCCGAGACAGAATGATTTCGTGAGTATAACCGGCATGTGACAACAATGTCACATGCTTTTGCACTTTGTTCGGTGAATCGAAGGAAAAGAGGCTATGACTCCTTTATGATAAGGACAGATAACGAAGGAGTGATTGAAATTGGCAATTCTTGAAGCAAACCAAATTCATAAAAGCTACGGCAATAAATTCAATAAACAGGAAGTGCTCAAGGGCATCGACATCCGCGTGGACAAAGGCGAGTTCGTCAGCATCATGGGCGCATCAGGCTCAGGGAAAACCACACTGCTGAATGTGCTCTCCTCGATCGATAAAGTGAGCCTTGGCAGCATCAAGATTGAGGGTAAGGAGTTTACGGGCCTCAAGGAGAAGGAGCTGGCTGAGTTCCGGAAGCACCATCTCGGATTTATTTTTCAGGAGTATAACCTGCTCGATACATTAACCGTCAAAGAAAACGTACTGCTGCCCCTCTCTATAAAGAAGGTATCCAAAAAAGAAGCCGATCAGAAATTCCAAACCATTGCGAGTGAGCTGGGCATCTACGAACTCAAGGATAAATATCCGAACCAAATCTCCGGGGGACAGAAGCAGCGAACCTCCGCGGCCCGCGCGTTCATCCACGATCCAAGCATTATTTTTGCCGATGAGCCGACAGGAGCGCTGGACTCGAAGTCCGCTTCCGATCTGCTGAACAAGCTGAGTGAATTAAATCAGAAGATTGACTCCACGATCATCATGGTAACCCACGATCCCGTGGCCGCCAGCTATTGCACCCGGGTTGTCTTCATTAAGGATGGACAGATCTATTCCCAGCTGAACAAGGGTGAGCAATCGCGGCAAGCCTTCTTCAATGACATCATCAAAACCCAGGGCGTGCTAGGCGGTGTCCAGAATGAACATTAATTATCTGATCTACCGCAATTTGAAGAAAAATATCAAGAATTATTATCTGTATGTATTTGCGCTAATCTTCAGCGTGGGCCTGTACTTTGCGTTTGTTACGCTGCAATATGACCCGGCGATGGATGAAGCGAAAGGTTCCATTAAAGGGGCGGCTGCGCTTGGCGCGGCTTCCGTGCTGTTAGTAGCCATCGTGGCCATATTTCTGCTGTATGCCAATACGATTTTCATTAAACGGCGCAGCAAAGAGATCGGACTGTTTCAGCTCATCGGACTGACCAAGGGCAAGATATTCCGGATCCTCAGTGCCGAGAATCTGATTCTGTATTTCGGTTCGATGGTCATCGGCATTTTTGCAGGATTTGCGGGTTCACGCTTGATCTTAATGATTCTGTTCAAGATCACCGGCGTTGATACCAAGGCAGCTCTAACCTTCTCCACCGAAGCGATGATTCAGACTGTGATTGTGTTTGCCGTCATCTACGTGCTGATCATGATCATGAATTATACATTTATCAAAAGACAGAGCATTCTGTCCCTCTTCCACGCGGTATCAACCACCGAGAACCGGGTGAAGAAAATGTCCTTCTTGGAAATGCTGCTCGGTCTGTTTGGAATCGGGCTCATCGTTCTCGGTTATTATGTATCTACCAAGCTGTTCGGCGGGGCCTTCACCTCCATGAACGAGCTGTTCATGGCCATGATCCTGATCCTTGGATCGGTTATCATCGGGACCTATCTGTTCTATAAAGGGTCGGTCAGTTTCCTGTTCAATGTCATCCGCAAGAGCAAGGGCGGTTACCTGTCCCTGAACGAGGTGCTGTCTCTCTCTTCCATCATGTTCCGCATGAAATCAAATGCACTGCTGCTGACCATCATTACAACCGTATCCGCACTTGCGATCGGGCTATTGTCACTCAGTTATATCTCATATTATTCAGCGGAGAAGTCGGCCGAGCAGAGCGTTCCTAACCATTTTGCGGTGGCGGATGAGAAGGATCTCACGACATTTATTCAGGCACTTACTGATGAAGATATCGAATTTAAGCAGATCAACCGTGATGTCATTCAGGTGACTGCAGACCTATCCGACGTTATCGGGACCAGTCTGGATACATCTGGACAAATGGGACCCACAGCCATCCCGGTAATCAGTGATGGCAGCGTGAAGGACAAGGATGTTTCCCCCGGAGAGATGCTGTTAACGGGATTCAGTGACGCAATCCAGGAATTTATGGCAATTCAAAGCACAGGGGAAATTGAACTCATAAGCCCGAATCAAAGCTTTAAGCAGAAACTGATCGGCTTGGACAAAGAATCCTACGTATCCTATTATTTTGAAAGCGGTGGACTGCCAATGGCGATTGTGGACCAGACCGTATTCGATAAGCTGGCTTCGGACTTGGATCCGAAGATCCAGAAGAAAACCAATGTGTATCACGGTATCGATATTGTGGATCCAACCGCCATTAATCAAGCCAATCAGATCTTTAAGAGCCTCGGCATTAGTGAGAAAATCGGGAACCTCTCTCAGACGGAAATGGCTTTCAACCAGAAGAGCAATATGGGTTTGATGATGTTCATCGTGGGATTCCTGGGGCTTACCTTCCTGATTACTTCAGGATGTATCCTGTACTTTAAGCAGATGGATGAAGGGGAAGAGGAGAAGCCGAACTATACCATTCTTAGAAAACTGGGCTTCACTCAAGGAAACCTGCTAAGAGGGATTCAGATCAAGCAGCTGTTCAACTTCGGCATTCCGCTGGTTGTCGGTTTGTCCCATAGTTACTTTGCCGTTAAATCCGGCTGGTTCTTCTTCGGAACCGAGCTGTGGCTGCCCATGGTTATGGTTATGCTGCTGTATACGGCACTGTATTCCATCTTCGGATTGTTATCGGTGATGTTCTATAAACGGGTAATTAAAGAGTCGCTTTAAAGAAAAGACACCGTCAACAAGTATTGTACCGGCCAAACGTTAATACTTATAACTAGTGAATAAGAGGCGGTTTCAGTTAATGAAGTGACCTCTTAAAGTTAGACTCTTATTTTTCAAGCACCTGTTGGGCATGAGCTCGGTATTGTACCGGCCTCATGCCCTTTAATTTTGACTTGATTCGTTGGTGATTAGAGAAAACTTAATCTCTTTGAGCAATACGAAAGTTTATACTAATCTTGCCACCATTAGGCGTTGGTACAGCTTTAAATTTATAATTACTACTTAAGAAGCCAACTGGAGCACTAATGTGGCCACTCTTGCCTGGTGCAAGAGTTGTTTTCTGTTTTCCATTAATTGTGATTTTTACACTTACATCCCCGGTATTTTTAATCCAGAAGTTTACTTTTGCTCCATTACTCTTTTTTAATGGGTATGTGGCCTGAAATTGAGTTCCTGTATGACTGCCTTTATCTGCATAATCTTTCGACGAACTTTCAGTCGACTTCGCAAAAGCCGGTAGCATACTAGTTCCAGCAATTAGACCAACCACCAGAACAAATGATAACACTCCTTTGAGCATGGACTTAAGATTCACGATCAAGCACTCCTTATTAAATTTATTTGTAACTATTCCGCCTATAGATAGTTACTTTTTTAAATGTCTGTACATCCTGTTCCCGTAGAGGTAGTTCCGTAACGGAGTGCCTCTACTTGTGCTGTCTGGTGCAGATCAGTTCATCATGATATTTTTTGTAGACAAGGGCCTCTTTAAAGACTTCCTTAACCTTTTGTTCAAATAGGTCGTCTATATTTACCGGTTCATGTGAATGAGAACAAAAGAACAATAACGAAGGCAATGGACCACATTTTTTACTCATGGACATACACCTCTCATCGTAATTGTATTGATGTTTCTTTAGATTTTTTTTGAATTGATGTAAAAATATCGATTCAATATATTAAACAACTTCAACAGGTAATTAGTTACATAAAAGAACACATCGGAAGTTCTTTCCGCATGCGCAGTGCTGAACAGGTCCACGGAACGCTTGCATCTAAAAAAGGAGCCCCTAAGGTGATTCCACCCTGGTTGCCCCTTCGTCATGTGTATGCCAAACATAGTGAAGACAGTTTATCTAAATAAGCAATATTAAAACAGTTTCGGTTTAGCCCGAAACTGTTTTTTTTCCATACATCAATTCATATTATTTTATGTGTTTTTAGAAACAACCCTACTGAAAATAACTAAGATACACATCTTCTAAGTTGGGCTTCACGGTTCTAAAGTTCATTTTATTTTGTGGTTTATCATCAACAATTCTTACCCATATACCATCCGCATCACTTGTGATGTTGCTTACTTTATAACGTGACTGTATTTCGGGAAGTTCGGATTCAGAGATTAAAACCTCACGAACATTCCCCTCCATCTTTGCAAGGATGTTCGCTGGCTTGTCCTTTACAATGAGACACCCATCCTTCATAAGCAGTACTTCCTTGGAGATATACTCAATATCTGAGACCACATGTGTGGCAATGATAACGATCTTATTCATTGCAATAGTGGATATGAAATTGCGGATACGAATTCGCTCTTTCGGATCAAGTCCTGCTGTAGGCTCATCCAATATAAGCAGTTCAGGGTCGTTCAGCAGCGCCTGTGCAATCAGGATACGCTGCTTCATTCCTCCTGAATAAGTACCTAACTTCCGATCAGCATCCTTTGACAAGTTTACGATTGATAGAAGCTCATCTATTTTTTCCCTCGCTTTAGCCGTAGGCAGCCCTTTCAGTGCAGCCATATACCAGAGAAAACGCCTCCCTGTGAAGTCTTGATAGATACCTTGCTGCTGGGGCATGTAACCTAATCTTTCTCTGTACGACTTACCCATACGTGAAATATTCTGTCCCTGATATAGAATTTCTCCCTCATCCGGTTTTAACTGATCCGTAATCAGATTCATAAGCGTTGACTTTCCCGCTCCATTCGGGCCAAGTATTCCATAAATACCAGACGTCAATTCAGCATTATAGTTAGAAAGAGCGGTTGTCTTGCCTTTATTGTAGCGCTTTGTTACGTTGTTAATAGACAGCTCCATACTTATCCTCCCCTTTTAGAGAAGCTGTTACTGAAATGCCATGCTCCCCATCCAGCTGCAGCACCTATAACAAGCAGTGCCCCGAAATAAATACTCACTCCCACGGTATAAGAGAACGACTCAAATGGTTGGTCAAGTAGGAATAATCGATTAAATGAATAATTCTCAATTGTCGTAAACCCTATATACTGGAGACTTAATGGCAGAACAATAACAGCGGTCGAAGTCAACAGCATAAATGCTTGCTTTTGAACCAATACAGCGAGGAACAGAATAACATGTACCATGAGAATAACACCTGAAATTTGCAGCAGACCTGTCACAATGACATAACCAAGAATACTGATTGGCCACTCCACATGTTCCAGAATTTCGATACTTTGCACAGCTGAAGACCAATCGAATGCCGGATATTGAACCAGAACATTATAGAATTTGGGGATCTGAAGAATGGAAAAAGTCAGGACTGCATAGATACAGGCAATCGAATACTTTGAAGCAAACAAACTCCATCTGCCTTTAGAAGTACTTCTTAACACCCTCACCATATCATTCTTATAATCAATGGAGAATAAAGGACCTAGTCCTGCAATTAACAAGAGCGCATACGTTAAACCATCCAGCAGATTATCCTGCTGACGATTAAATAATGCATCACTGGATATGACATTAACGAAACTACCCGTGATCCCCTGTTCCTCGCTTAATCGGAGCAAATAATCCCTTTGCTCTTCAACGTAAAGAAATGATTTTTCTTGTTTCGCAAATGTCTCAAGTTTATTCTGTTCTTGATTAAAAGCAGGTAGATCAATTTCCCTAGATTTGTATCGTTCTTTCCAATAAGCTAATTGGTCCGGCAGCGTAGTAAACTTCTCCCTCTCTTCACGTAAGAAGTCAAGCTTGTCTTCCGTCATTTTTCCGTTTAACTGTGATAAATAGAGATTATACACCGATGCATCCATATCAAACTGACGTTCTTTCGTTTCAATGTTTTGATAGGAAATGATACACACCAATATTAATATGAACAGCGACTTACCCGTAATTAAAAACTTATAGAGCTCATGCTGGAAAAGTGAATTGCTTCGTCTGAGCCTAAACAAATAGGCTCTTAATTTCATATACCACTGCATTCCCAGCTTTCGAGTTGTGTTATTCATATGAGATACAAACAACCACATACTTAGGGCAGGCAGTATAAGCAGGAGAGCGCCGCCAACATAAAAGGTCAGTGTATCTTTACTGATCGGATAACCTAGCACATTTATATTGCGGTAATCCGCAAAAAGATTAAATGTATCATAGAAGGCGACCACATTCATGTACTTCAACACATTAATGTAAGAATTCGGATGAATGAGCGAATAACAAATGAAGCTAAAGCCCAAGAGTGCCGCCAAAACGATGAATATCCGTGAAGTTTGACGAAGAAATAGAAATATAGCCGCTAGAAGCCAAGCCATAAGCAGATTAGCTGTTATTTTTAAGAGCAAATAGGCCATGATGTATTGACCTGCAGTCATGGGATGAATCGTTCTCCCAAAAGAATCCATGGATTGAATATACCTGCCTGGATCACCAAACCCATATAACCGTTCACTGATCAATAAGATTGAACCATAGAACATGATGGACAGCAGTACAGTCAACATGCCAAGAACGGTCAGCTTAGCGCTAATGGTTCGTAATTTCCCGTTACGTGTACTCCGGATAAGCGGAGTTAAACCTTCTTCCCGTTCCAGTAGAAACATAATCGAACAAAGTAAAAATATCAGCAGCACCATAAATAAATCCGTTGATCCCGATCTCGTTCCCGTTGTTAAGCCTTCTTCAAGCCCAAGCTTCCACGGCAAGCTCTGAAGGGGTCTGAAATCCTCAACCGTTTTCAGAATGTTACGATAGGAGAAAGATTCTTTATTGTGAAAAATGGAAACCGACAACATCTCATCTGCACGCTGTTTCATATCGTCCATATCTTTTTCAAACTGATCATGACTTTCATACTGATCTCTTATCAACTTGATTATGTACATGTCTCGTCTAAGAAGCTCTTCCTCATTTACATAGGGACTTTCCTTGTACTTCTTATAAGCCTCTGGATGATCATTCTTGGTATCCTCGATTAACTGCTTCCAGAAGTTGTCTTGCAAATCGCTGTTCTCTTGCGCAAACCGGTAGTATAGAGTTAATAATTCTTCCTGTTTAACAGCTAACGCCTTACCCTCTTCTGGCGGTAAGGCGTTGTATTCGTTCTCCAACTTTATGTAGTCATCCCGATATTCAATTAATAAATCCTGTTCTTTCCGCTGTGTATTATAATAAAAAAATCCATTGATGAATAATAAGAGGATGGTTAAAATCGTAAATATTCGTTTTTTCCATACCTTGAGTAGTTCATACCCCATTAATTTCATGAATATCTCTCCAAATGAATTCATTCATAGATCGCTTTGTTTTTATTTAATCGATTTTGTTGAATCCAATTCCGGTTCTTCACCTTCGAGCAGCGGTTCAAACTTGGCTTTTCCCGATTCAATCAGGCTTTTATCCAAAATCATAAAACCTGTATTGGGATTTTCATATCGAAGAAACATATATTTTTCATCTCCGGGTATAGGAAGAAGCATGTTCGGCAGATCCATTAAGTTAACACGATGAATGACTTTATTATCTTTATAAATTGCCATTTCATAAGGAGCCCCTTCCGGCAAATCCTTAGCATATGCAAACAAGGGAAGAAAATAAGAATATAAGTTATCTTTGAAAAATAGAGGTAAAGTAAGCGGGTCATTAAGTTTTAGCTGATGTATTTGCTCACCTCTTAAATTAGTGCTATAAACCACACGACTTCTTTCATCATCCTCAATTCCGTAAAAGTATGAAAGATATAAATTTTGTCCATTAATGTCTTGAAGGGCAGTGGACCCACCCACATCTTTACGGTCTGCTATCGCAGTCACTTCTTTTGTCTCCAGATCATATCTTAGAATTTCATATCCCTTATCACTCCATGAAATAATATATAACTGTTGACCATACGGGACTATATCCGTGATGTTAGCACCTGGACCTGTATCTTCATAAATAACCTCCTCCTTATGTTTTCCTTCCATTTGCATTCTCATCACTTTTGTTGTTTGCACATTATCTTTGTCAGCGCTCGTTAGACTAAAATATAAATACCCGCGATGTATCGCTACGAAATTGGGCTTGCTATCAAATCGCTTAAATTCTTTACGATTTTTTCCATCCGGGTCCATTCTAGATATCTTCCATACATCATCAAACATAGATCGTTTGCTTTTTATATCCCAATAGCTTTCTAACACGTACAGTTTAGAATCATAATACTGTATAAAAGTTGGATAAGACCCACCCCCTGATTGAATATACGCATAACAGTTCGAACTATCTGGCTTATTCATACAGCGGTGATCGGGACGATTATCAAGTAAAACAGGATTTTTACTGTCTTTATCCATATAATAAATTAAATTTTTATCCACGAAATAATAACCTTTTTCTGAATCTGTCATCAAAAGTCCATGTCCTTGTATTCGAAAATTCAGCGGGTAGTCCCATCTTTCTTGAAAGTTATCGTCCTTTGGGTATTCGGAACCTGTGCAGCCAGTAGCAGCGATTAAAAAGAGTAAAGTTAACCAAGTTATAAAATGATTTTTCATTTTTTCCCTTTCTAAATCCATCTAATGTAAGAGTATGTGCCTTGGAAAAGGATCTTAATTAATCCATTTACCAAGGCACTGAAGATTGGTTCTTCTACTATAAAATTTTACGGATAAACGACTGTTTTTACTTCCTGCTGATACCCCCAAGAGTTAACTCCATTACTTGCTTTATGCGTTCCCTCTCCCCTGATTGCTCGTGTAGGAGCTACCCCCGAAGAAGCTTTTGCAGTTACACCAACATGCCCAGAATTCGTTGAAGTCGCATCTGATGGGGAACCTATAGATCCAAAGTAGTAATAGTAAGTAGCTTTAGCAGTTACAGAACAATTTGATGCTTGACATGTAGTTGTGGCGGTAGCACTATCAACACCAAGACTCACGCTACCACTTGTAGGTGTATATTGATCCAAGGAACCTGATACGGAAGAAGCTGCTAAAGCGCTTCCAGAAAGAACCAACGTTCCGAGTAATACAGAAGATAAAACTGTTAGCTTTTTAATTTTTTTAAAATTCACTTTTATCCCTCCAATTATTAGTTTTTTTATTCTACTTGGGGTAATTTTAGTCCGGCCAGAACTATTAATTTGGATATAACCCCAGTAATTCCACTATATTACAATTGATTACATATTTCAACTAAAAATATAATATTTTCATTTTATGATAGAATAGACATTATTAGGCTCTTCGCTCTACTGGGTGGGTAACATGCTGAGCGATAGATTCGTAACCCCTCCGCCATTAAGAGACTTTCAGATGTTGGAACAGCCTCAAGGAAATCGCTTGACCGCTATTCCAACATCTGAAGTTAGGTAAGAAGGCGGTAAGGGGTTTTATGCTCGATGTGCCCCGAGCGTCGGAAGACGGAGCTTATTGACGATCATGTAGATCATCGCAATCAGGTTTTCCACATTCCGGTAGCCTCTTGCCCGGCGTTTAGCTGCCTGTACAAGCCCATTAATCCCTTCCAGCAAGTATGCAAACATGCGAAAAAGTTAAAATCAAATTGGCGATACGACGTTTTCTTTTTAATTTGAATTTTTTTGAATTGATGTAAAAATATTAGTTCAATATATTAAACAACTTAAACAGGTGATTAGTTACAGAAAAAATCCACATCTGAAGTTCAATCCACATGTGCAGTGCTGAACAGGCCCGCGGAAAGCTTGCACCTAAAAAAGGAGCCCCCTAAGGTTTTCCACCCTGGTTGCCCCTTCGCCATGTGTATGCCAAACATATCGGCAGATCTTGCCATCCTCTAGCCTGGACTACCATTCCAGCAACTTACAGCTTTTCTGCAGCTTGCGGATATAGACTATCTGGCCGATATGATAGGCATTATGTATGGTGGCATTGCTCACAATCTCCCACCACCTGGCCGGCTCCAGAAATCCGTTCACTTCCTGCTCCAGCTTGCTCTCTGACAGCAGCTCCTGCCACTGCAATAAGGCTGTTATCAATCGGTCTCTCAATTCAGCAAAGGTAGCTTGATCCTGTATATGGAAGGTTTCAAGATTGTCTGGAGAAGACGGGACAGCATCTACCCGCGATTCGCGGTACCGAGTCAGCCATGTTTCGTTCCAATAGAGCAGATGCTGTACGATCTCGGCGATGCTATGGCTATTATCAGCGGGCGTCCAGAACGCTTCATCCTCGTTCAGATCTTCCACGGATTGCTGGAACGGGATATGCCAACTAGGATCGCTCGCGTTCGCTAACAGTTGGTTCATCAGAACATCATTTGCATGCGCCATGGGTCAATCACTCCTTCATGCGGGCGGATAATAAGCAGCATCACAAATCACCATTAATTTTACTATAGGATGAGCCCCATGATTTGTAGAAAATGGTTAAAATGATTCTTTCTCGAACTGCCCGCGTTGGTATCATGCTACCTAACATGGAACATGTCCAAAACATACTCCGCCGTTGGCGTATCGTTCTTGAACCGCAGCTCGATCTGCTCCCCGCTTCCCTTACACAAACCCACCGTTATCTCAAAATATCTTCCCCCGTGCATCGCATCAACCGGGCTTGCTTGATGCTCCTCCTCCGTTGTCGTCGTTAGCTTGTTAATCGATAAAATCCGTTCACAGGCATAAGAAGGATATGTCTCATGATATATTTCCTGAAGAGACGACCGGATAACCGGGTATAGCTGCTGCAGCATAGCCCTCTCAAGCTGCTGTTCTCTAGTCTTGTCTTGTGGCTGTGCGTACGATGTGCTTTCTGCCTGACCGAATATAATAAGACTACATATCAGCATCAGAACGAGGTTTAATCGTGGCTTCACATCAATTCACCTTTCTCGTTTTTGATGCTTAGGGTTTCCTCTTGAATGCTTGTATAACCTCCCCTACATTTCCCTGCAAACACCCTCGCATCCAGAACACACAAAAAAAGACCACCCACAGGCAGTCTTTCCTCCGTTTAAATGGTTGATGAATGCATAACAGCATGTCTGTCGTTCCCGTCACGTTCCTTTTTCCCCACCAACACATGGTAGAGCACGATACCCGCAGCAAGCAGAACTGCCATTGCGATATACATACCCCGGAAACCGACGAGAGGGGTTAGGAGGCCGAGAATAACGGGGCCGACACCGATGCCCATATCCACGAATATATAGAAAGTCGACGTTGCAAGTCCAACCCGATGAGCTGGCGAACGCTTGATAGCAAGCGCCTGAGCGCTGGACTGTGTCGTGCCATAGCCCAGACCGACGAATACGGCGGAGAGCAACAAGGTCAGCCCATGATGGGCTTGACAGAGCAGCACCATGCCAATCGCAAACGAGAGAATTGCCGGGTACATCACCACATTGGCCCCTCTCTGGTCAAACCAGCGGCCCGTAAATGGTCTCGACAGAATGACAACAATGGCGTAGACGATAAAGAAATAACTGGCGACTTGGGCCAAACTAATCTGTCCGGCAAAGATCATGAGGTACGTCAAAATGCTGGAATATCCAAAGCCCATGACGAAGCTGACCAGTGAAATCGGCAGTGCCTTCGGTTCAATAAAGTTGGATAGCTTGAAACCTTGCAGATCCTTCTCCTGCTCGGCAGTCAGCGTAAGCTTCGGTATGTTCATAAAGAATGCCGACACCAAAGAGAGAACACCCAGTACCGCGCATAGTGTGAAGTTAGCCATCATCGAAATATGCTCATTAATCATCAGGCCGATGAAAGGGCCAATCGCTGAAGCGATAATGATACTAACACCATAGTAGCCCGTGCCTTCACCCCTTCTGGAATCGGGAATCAGGCTGGCGGCAATCGTTCCTGTCGCTGTTGAAGCAAGCGCGAAGGCCATGCCGTGAAAGAATCGGACGATAAGCAGCACCATCAAGCTGTTAACGATGAAGTATAACCCGATAAGAATGCTGAAGGCAATCAGACCAGTAAAGAGCAGCTTTTTGCGTCCGACTCTCTCGATGATGCTGCCCCCGATCAACCGTCCAATCAATGCACCTACGACAAAAATGCTGGAAGCAAGACCAGCCATCCCCGTTGAAGCGTGAAACTGATCCTTCGCATACGACGACATAATCACCACTAATAGATAAAAACATAAAAAGAGCAGGAAATTGACGCCAAACACAATCAGAAAATCCTTGCTCCATAATCGATCTCGCGAATCTGCTTGCTCCAAGTTAATCACCTTTTCTAATAATGTTGTCCCTCACCGTCTCCATCACGCGGATAACCGTTGCCTGATCCTCATTAGAAATGCCTGTCATAATCTCTTGCTCGTACTGGTCAAACACCTTGCGAACTTCCTGAACGACGTGAACTCCCGTCTTGGATAGCTGAATTCTCTTCTCTCGCTTATCACGCACGGGTATTTGCTCGACATAGTCCAGCTTGATCAGCGCGTTCACGGTTCTCGTAACCGTGGGCTTCTCTACATACAGCATTTTGGACAGCTCCACCAAGGTCATGGACTGATAAACATCCAGATAATACATAATGGACCACTGGGCATAGTACAGGTTATAGTCTTCAAGCATGCGGTTTAACTCATTGACGAAAGGGCGGTAAAGCGTAAAGTATTTATGAAAAAAATGTCTATGGGCGTCCATTTGATACCTCCGTCCAAAATGGTTACCTTGGGTAACTATTTATTAATTATAAATAATATCTTTGGGATTGTCCAACCCAATTGATTTCCAATCTAGTGTTAGCCGCTTATTTCGGTTAGCATGATGACGCTTATTCTCCCTGTTTATGATGCGGTCTATTCGCCTCCCGCCTTGATTGCGGACTAACGCGGTTAGCAATAGGATGGCTAAACTAAATGAGCAAAAAATAACCCCAGCTATCGAAAATGACAGCCGGGGTTATATCTAAGTTAAACCTTTATTTTTGAAATAACTTCTTTCAATTGCTCTGCACTCGTTTTTGTACTGCTTACAGCCTGGAGCACCTGACCAGATTTTCCAAGAACCACGCCTGCCTTCTCCGAGATTCTGCCAGTCCCTTCTGCAGACTCATTGTTGGCAATCGAGATTTCATGAATCGTCTGAGATACACCTTGAATCGAATGACTCAGCTCAGCAGCCGTGCTGCTAAACTCTCCGAGAAGCTTCTCATAGGACACCGCATCTTGATCATATTGCCGTCCAATTTCCATCATAGCGCTATAATCCTGGGTCACTGTCGTGTTAATAAAATCAAGCATAGCTTCGGAGTTTTCCTTTAAGTTGTTGACCGAAGAAGTCACAACGGAAACGACATCCTGAATCTGATTGGCGGATTTACCAGACACTTCAGCCAGTTTGCGGATCTCGCCGGCAACCACTGCAAAACCTCTCCCCGCCTCGCCAGCTCTGGCCGCTTCGATATTGGCATTCAGTGCAAGCAGGTTCGTCTGCGTCGTAATTTCTAAAATGGTGCTAGCCAGCATCTGGATTTGTTCGACCGCTTGCGTCTGTGCAATCGCCTGGGTCAAATCAGCCTGCATCTGCTCGCTCATCTGCACTGCCCGCTGAGAGGATTGAACTGCCGATTCGTGAATATTGACGGCCCGCTTACTGACTTCCCTTGATGTCTCTTCTCCTTCATGCGCCTTTCTGGATATATTATCTATGGATTCTCGAAAATTGATAGACGCCTGATTTACTTCAAATGTAGATGCTGCGGTTTGTTCCATAGCTGCCGCCATCTGTTCCGTTGTCCCCGTTACCTCTTGAATCTGATGGTTGAGCTCATCCAAATGGCTGTTAACCACGTTAACGGATTCGTCAAGCTTGTCGGACTCGTTCTTGATGGTGAGAACCATACTGCTGATCGATTCTTGCATGGTATGCATGGATCGCAGCAGAACTCCCGTCTCATCCTTGCTTCTCATGTACTTTTCAGGAATCGGGTGGGAGAAGTTGCCGCTTGCCATGACCTCCAAGCGCTCAGAAGCAATTTTGATCGGTGTTGTAATCTGGAAGGACAATAGGACCAAAATAATAGCAAACACCAGAATACTCCCAATAATGACAAACACAAGACCTTGTCTCAGCTTGTTTACATCCTTCATATACTCGTTAATTGGTTTGTAGGAAACCACATAGATATCTTGGGTATCCGATTTGGCATAAGCTGCGACCAGCTTCTGACCGTTAAAGGTAAAATGGCCAATGCCCCGCCTATTTTTGGTTACCTCTTCAAAAAAGGCAGGAATGTCTCCTTCGGCCTGGGTCATATCGAAATTCAGCACACTCTCGCTATCTTCCGAGGCGATGACCACCCCGGCCGTATTGAGCATAAAGGTCTTAACCTTGTCTTGCTCCGTCGTTTTAACGATCTCGGACGACAACTTCGTCAAATCTACCGCCGTTCCGACAATGGAAGGCTTGGTATCCGAACTGCCGTCCGGAATGCGGGCAAGCAGTGCCATGATGGGACCGCTGGTTACAGGGGATTGTGATGGACCATAGAGGACAGGTCCCTTCTTGATCCCTTCCAGAAGCGCGGGGTCCAGATCGGCCAATCCGATATCGATTCCGGTTGATTGTCCGCCAATTCCATCTGCTACAATAACGCCATCAAAGGCTGCGTATATATTTTCATAAAGTCCCCCAGCATCTGTAACAAGTTTAGTGAGATACTCGGTTGATTCCTTCGTTCCATCCGTTCCCGTATCCCCTGTTGTCTGAAGGTTTTGGAATGTATGAACCATAAATGGATTGTTCGCGATCGTGGACGAAGCACGTGCCAAATCCGCAAAAGCCAGCTCCATCTGATTGATCTTTTCCGACACGATGTTCTTCATCGACATCTCGGCATCCTCCTCCATGGAGGTGGTAGATTGGCTGATGGCATACCACAATGTCAAAAGCATTGGGATGACCATACAGGCGATCGAAATCAGCATGATTCTAGCAGTCAAACCGGTGAGGTTCATCCGTTTCCATCGAGCTGTTTTGTTGCTCTTTGTCTGCTTGTTATTCTTTTGCATGTGGATCAGCGCCTTCCTTATAGTCTTTATTTATGTCTTTTTTTCTCATGTCTGTTACAGGCTTCTACTTATATCGACATAAATCGACTAAACCTTTAGATATGAAAAAAGGATAGGTTGGCTCTAATAGGCACATCAATAAATACGTCCCAGCACATACAGCACAAAGTGGAGAATGCTTTAATGCTTACATACTTACCTGCGTACGATCAGACTGCTCTCACCTCAGGCATGCTAAGATGCCAAGCGCTCCTCGTATTGCTGCTCGCTGATCTCGTTACCAATCATGGGCTTTAGGCATCAGCCTACTCTATAGGCTCTCCAGCCGCTTCCCACCGGTCAATCTCGGAGCGAACACGGGGCGCGACCTCGGTGCCGAGCAGCTCGATCGCCCGCATGACTTCATCATGAGGCATCGTTCCCACTGGCACGTGGAGCATGAAGCGGGTAATACCTACATGTTTGCGCAGATGAATGATTTTCTGGGCAACCGTCTCCGGATCGCCAACATAGAGCGCACCCTCGAAGCTTCGAGCCGCATCAAAGGTGGATCGGTCATAGTACCCCCAGCCCCGTTCGCGTCCCAGCACATTCATGCTTGCCTGCGTCGATGGGAAGAACTTGTCCGCTGCGATCCCCGTATCTTCCGCAATAAATCCGTGGGAGTGCGAGCCGATCGGCAGCTTCGATACATCATGTCCCGCATGCGCAGCTGCTTCTTTATACAGCTTAACCAAAGGTGCAAACTGGCGAGGACTTCCTCCAATAATCGCGAGAACCAGCGGCAGACCGAGGAGACCGGCACGCACGACCGATTCCGAATTGCCGCCGCTGCCAATCCACACCGGCAGCGGATTCTGAACCGGGCGTGGATAAACGCCAAGGTTATGGATCGCCGGACGATGCTTACCCTGCCAAGTTACTTTTTCCGACTCTCGGATTTTGAGCAGCAGCTCCAGCTTCTCCTCGAACAACTCATCATAATGGTTCAGATCATAGCCGAACAGCGGGAACGATTCGATGAAGGAGCCCCGGCCTGCCATAATCTCGGCGCGTCCGTTCGAGATGGCATCCAATGTGGCAAAATCCTGAAACACCCGCACCGGATCAGCGGAGGACAATACCGTAACCGCACTCGTAAGCCGAATCCACTTCGTCTGTGACGCAGCTGCAGCAAGCACAACGGCCGGCGAAGATGCCGCATAATCCTTACGGTGATGCTCACCTACCCCATATACATCCAATCCGACCTGATCAGCCAGGACGATTTCCTCAACCACCTCACGCAGCCGCTGCGCATGGCTCATCACTTCGCCAGTCTTCACATCCGGCCAAGTCTCTACGAACGAGCTAACCCCAATCTCCATGATGAATTCCTCCTATTATGCTTTGCCCGCAAGGCAGAACCGCAGGCAAAAGTTATTGTTGCTTCATGCTTTAGCGCAGTTAACATCGTTATCTAACATTCAATTATCTTTATATTGAACTTTTGACTCGGATTTTTCAAGTTACGTATTAACTGAGGATCGTGACCAAGCGGTTCGATGAACATAAGGAAATCAAAAATGGCCAGAACCCATGGGGTTCCAGCCGTTCATGATGTCGTGGTCAGACCACGTCTATCGCTGCTTGTTTTCTTCGTGTTCCTTACTTAAAAAATACCTTGTCTACATTGTATTTGGCCTTCAATTCATTAATGATATAGGTTTCATAGATCTCTCTATGTACGGCATCATCAACGATACAGACCTCGATTCTCGCAACTTCCTCCCGGTGCTCCTTGACCGGGGAGACGCTATCTTCAAAATGCTTCTTGATTCGCGGTCTAATCTTTCTTGCCTTCCCTACAAACAGGAGCTCTCCCTTGCTGTTGTAGAACATAAAAATTCCGCCCCGATCTCTCGGAATCAGGTGAAAATCTGTAAATCCATAAATATGACTCAGTTCCGGAGCTTCCTGCTTGGTAATGGTAACGTCCGGCTGAGGGATGGTTATATTGATCACGACTAAATCTTCACTTCCTTAACTCATAGATTGTCTAAATCGTAACACTAATTTGCTAGTTTGCCCATGCGGAAAATTCTAAACGCACCCCGCTTTAGGCATCTGCATAGAATGGAAACCAGGTATGACTAATAACGATGGAGGTCAATTTCATATGAGCATCCAACATTCCGCACATCAGGAACAAACCTTATATCAAGCCGAACCCAACATGATGCACAACGTCAAATCGGTCCGCGATCATATTCACAAACTATGCAAGCAGCATGCGAATCAGCTGGTTCGCGTGGAAACGCTAGACGGCGATGTTTTTGAAGGAACCATCATGCACTGTGAGAAAGGGATTCTGTACTTGAGCCTGCCCGGATACGGAAACCAGCGCGGCTTTGGTCCCAGTTACTATAACAATGTCATCCTGCCACTTGTCCTCTTCGAACTGCTTGTCATCACCCTCCTCTACGTCTAGGACCCCAGGTCAACGTGAATTCTTTGGATTGTAGACTCACAAGCCATTACCAACGATATAATCCGTTTAAGGAGTGAACCCATTATGGCATTTATGCCGCCGCAAGGACCTCAGGGGCCGCAGCAAGCGCCCACATCCCCGCCTCCAGCCTCGATACCACCACAGCCTTTGGCCAGCACCTTCGCAGTTGATCCGGGAGCAATCAGAGGCTGCTTGTTCAGAAACACCTATATTTGGCCAACATTTGGACCTGGTTTCTGGTTTTTCCCGACATTTGTCGGACGTACCTCGGTTGCCGGCTTTCGGTGGACGGGTAGCAGATGGGTCTATTCGGGGTTCGATTTAAGAAGGATCGAGTCGTTCACCTGCTTCTAAAACCCGTATATCCAGCCAATTGGATTGGCGGGCTTGATAGACAGCTACGTCATACCCATCCGAGGGCGCCCTTTGCGGCGCTCTCAAATTCTTGCGTCATGGACAAGCTTCTCCTGTTATCTTGCCCAAGATCTCTGCCAGTCCCTGTTCTCCCCAAGAAATAATTCACTTGATTATCATTAAAGAACATTAAATAATAGGATACAGTGTCCCTTTTACAAAACCTATAATGTAGATTGGGATAATACATATTTTAGTTTACACAACAGAAAGGTTGACTTAAACAAGATGGATTCATTACAGCATACCGCTGGGAAAAAAGCAGCCAAAGAGCCTTTTCCCATCTCCATACTGTCTCTCACCGTCGGTGCTTTTGCGATTGGCATGACGGAGTTCGTCATCATGGGAATCCTCCCCAACGTTGCAAATGACCTGAATGTCAGCATTGCATCGGCTGGACAGCTGATTACGATGTATGCCCTGGGGGTAGCCGTAGGAGCACCTATTCTTACCATCCTTACGCACCAAATCCCGCAGAAAAAGCTGCTCTTGTTCCTCATGGGCCTGTTTATTCTGGGCAACGGCATTTCCGTCTTCGCTCCCAATTATGCGGTCCTGATGGGCGCCCGGATGCTGACTGCACTGACACACGGCACATTCTTTGGTGTGGGAGCCGTCATCGCCTCAAATCTGGTGCGGCCGGATAAACGTGCGGGAGCCGTCTCGATCATGATGGCTGGGTTAACGATAGCCAATATTATCGGGGTTCCGATCGGTACCTTCATCGGTCAAACGATGGGCTGGCGCGCCTCTTTTGCCGCTATTGCCATCATGGGGGTCGTGGCCCTGCTCGGTATTCTTGTCTTCATTCCGAAGATACGGCAAGCAGAAGCCTCAAGCATCGGTCAGCAGATTACAGCACTCATTAGACCAAGACTTCTTCTCTTCCTGCTGATCGGGGCGCTTGGCAATGCCGGCTTGTTCGCCGTCTTCACTTATATTGCTCCGCTGCTGATCGAGATCACCGGATTTGCAGAGCCAAGCGTGACCTGGATTCTGGTTCTGTTTGGTATTGGCGTAACCGCTGGTAATATCGTAGGGGGCAGGCTGGCCGACTGGAAGCTGCTGCCTTCTATCCTGGGCATTTACTTCTCCACGGTTGTTATTCTTACCATTTTCACGATAACGATCCACAATCCGGTAACGGCTGTGCTGACGATCGTGTTATGGGGAGTTGCTTCCTTCGCTGTCTTTCCCGGTATGCAGATCCGTGTAATGAACTTGGCCCAATCAGCGCCAGCCCTGGCCTCCACAGCGAGCCACTCCGCCGGCAATCTTGGCAATGCAGCGGGTGCTTTCATCGGAGGCTTGGTGATCACGCATCTGAGCTTAACGGCTTTGCCTTGGGTAGGAGCTGGATTGGTTGGACTCGCCTTCTTACTGGGCGTCGCCTGCTATCTATATGAACGTAAGACGGCATCGGCTTCTGCCTAATCTGCTTCAACCACTCTCACTTCAATTAAAATCACTGGAATACACATTGCCATATGGTAGCGATTCAATCGAGTAGGAGGCTGCTCATTAATTGAGTAGCCGACCTCTCACACCACCGTACGTACCGTTCGGTATACGGCGG
>NZ_LIUT01000008.1:242873-367322 GCF_001277345.1 Paenibacillus solani | reverse complement strand
TGGCTAACAGTTCCTACTGCCAAGCCTGTAGCGGACTTTCACCGCCAAGTTATCGCCCATGCCGGGCGCACCTAAAAAGGCGTAACCGGACATCTTGCTTCCGGTTACGCCTCATTGTTATGCCTAAAGTTAGATCGTCTGCAGCTATAATCCTTTAATCTCCAGCAGCTCATACTTAATGATGCCCATAGGTGCTTCCACGTTGACTTTATCGCCAGCCGATTTGCCCATTAGCGCTTTGCCAAGCGGGCTTTCATAGGATACTTTGTTGTTCAACACATCCGCTTCTGCCGGGCCGACCACTTGATATTCCAGCTTCTCCGCAAATTCGATGTCGTTCAGAACGACATTCGAACCAACATGCACCGTGGTGGAGCTCACATGCGCGGCATCGACAATGCGAGCGCTGTTGAGTGTTTTTTCCAGGATGATGATGCGCGTTTCCATAAACGCCTGGTCATTCTTGGCCGAGTGATATTCGCTGTTCTCCTTCAGGTCGCCATAGCTGATCGCGAGCTTGATCCGCTCTGCCAGCTCTTTGCGTTTAACGTACTTGAGATCATCCAGTTCTTCCTGGAGCTTATCATAGCCCTCCTGAGTCAAGATCACTTCTTCTGCCATGCTCATCACATCCACTTTTTTAGTTTCTTACTTCTAGTGTACTCCTAAATTAAAAAATTAGCGAAAACTTTCTGAAAATCGATGGATGGAAGTGATGGTATTTTTTTCTTAGATCTCTTTTTCGAACAAATTAGAATCTTGGTATCCCAAGCCAGAAGACGCCGAGAGGAAGCTCTATATCGCAGCTCCTGCAACGAGCCTTGAGGAAGCGAATAACATCCTGAAATATGCAGAGTCTGCGGAGTAAATAGACCATTTAGCAAAAGCCCCTGACTTCTCTGCAAAGAGAACCAGGGGCTTTTTAGGTAGAGGAGCACGCCATATCCTATCGTCAATTGCAACGACGACATAATTATGGCTTCACTGGCGGTAACAAAGCAATGTTACTAACGGGAGTCGATATCAGCCTTCAAGGCTTCGTACTGCTCCATCAGCTCACCCATGATCGGATGCTCGCCCGCAATGCCGGTATATTGGGAAGCTGTATCGCTGGCACCGATATTCCGCACAGATGCTTGCAGCTCGACGCTTTCCGGATCTTCCGGGACATCGAACAGCAGGGCCGCTGCCATGGTTTTCGACAAGCTCTTATAGGGAAGCCCGCTTTCGAACGCCAGCATTGCCGGTGATACCAAGCGGTCGCCAGGAGACAGCTTACGGATCGGAGAGCGGCCTACGCGTGACACCTCATCGGTCAGGGCCGGGTTGCGGAACCGTTCCAGAATGGTGTCAATGTAGGCTTGGTGCTCCGAAGGATCGAAGCCATGCTTGTGTATAAGAGCAGCTCCCGTTTCGGCGAGTACCGCGCGTACGTGACCTGCGACGGTCTCCTCTTTCATGGCGTCCTGGATCGTCTCATATCCTTGCAGAAAACCTACATAGGCTGCCGAGCAGTGTCCGGTATTTACTGTAAACAGCTTGCGTTCAATGTACGGCTCCAGGCGATCCACATAGTGAATGCCTTCCACTGGCGTATAATTTTCAAACATCTGTGAACGGTCTACTGCCCATTCATAGAATGGCTCCACCACAACCTTCAGCCGATCCTCATGCTGCTGCAGCGGCACAATCCGGTCAACGGCTGCGTCAGGGAAAGCCACCCACTGATCAGCCTTCTGCTTCGTCTCATCATTCAGCTTCCCATAGACGTGTTCTTTCAGCTGCGTGCTGCCGCCTATGGCATTCTCGCAGGCAATAATATGAAGTGGTGCAGAATCTGCTTGCAGGCGGAGCTTTAACCCTTCGGCAATGGTGCCAGCGATAAACTTCAGAATATTCACGCCCACCGCAGTCGTTACGAGATCCGCTTCCGCTACTGCACGTGCGGCAGCTTCCGGTTCCGTAGCACTATTGAGAGCCGTGATGCCTTTAACAACCGTGGTCTCCCGTCCTTCACTGGCCAAGGTTACAGGATACTCCCCTCGCGCTTTCAACTCCGAGACCAGCTCTTCATTCACATCAATAAAACACACCTCATAGCCGGCCTGTGACAACAAGAGCCCTATAAAGCCTCGCCCGATGTTGCCTGCTCCGAAATGGACAGCCTTCATGCTCCCATTCCCCCTTCGAAGATGGCCAGAATCTCCTCTTCGCTCGAAGCGTTCATGACATTCTCGATGCTCTCGTCATCCGTGAAGATCATCGCTACATTCGTCAGGATCTCCATATGATCGCCACCGGCAGCTGCGATGCCAATGACAATAAACGCCGGCTCATCTCCTCCGAAATCGACCCCTTCCGGGAAGCGAACGATGGACAATCCCGTGGAGATAACCATACCTTTAGCCTCTTTGGTGCCATGGGGAATCGCGAGTCCTCCGCCCATATAAGTGGATGCAATCTCTTCACGCTCCAGCATTTTATCCACATAATCCTCCGAGACATGGCCGGCTTTCACAAGCAGGCTTCCCGCCATGCGGATGGCTTCACTCTTGTTATCAGCCTTCGCGTTCAGAACTACTTTATCTTTAGACAGTATGTTATTCATGTTGTTATCCCTCTTTCTATAGTCTGTGATTGAAAAAAATGATGCAGTTCTTGCGCCAAGTAAGATCGGATTTCTTCCTCACTGCCCCGTTCCATCAACTCCATCAGCTCGGAGTGAAGCAGCATCGCACTGATTTCGCTGAGCACTTCAAGACTCTCCTTCGAGAGTTGTTTGGGTGCCAGCATCAGCAGAATGACGCCAGCCTCTGTCTCATCTGCTAAAGGCGCTGCATGCTTTAACCGGAACAGGGATAGAAATGGCTTGGTTATATAGCTGCTGCGTGTATGGAATAAGGCCAGCGTTGTGTCAGGAATGAGCTGAGTACCCATCCGTTCGCGCTTCAACAATCGCTCCTTCACCTTCTCCGCATCACGGATAGCAGCGAGCTTAAACACCGTGGCCAAGATTGTGTCTAATGTACCCTCCAAATCATCCTGCCCGTTATTCAAGTGATACACATGGAAGCCGTCCAAGAGCGATACCATTTCGTTCATGAGGGCCGCCTGCATGCGAAGCCGCTCGAATGATGCGGCTTTACGCTCGTCATCCACTCGGTTAACGGCGGCATCTTTGCCCGGCAGCCGAGACGTGTCTTGGATGAATTGAAGCAGCGCCTCCTTATCATCCGCTGTCAGCAGCGGGCTTAGTCTCACATACCGTTCCTTTGGCAATGGAAGATCAATGGTCGATATCATAAGATCATATTGCTCCTTCGGAATGCGCGACGCTTCATACCACGATACATTTCCCAGCACCTCAATCTGAGGCATTTCCTTATTCAGCCGGGTACCAAGAAGCCTGGAAGAACTGAGTCCGCTGGAGCATACCAGAATAGCCTTCAGATGGTGTTCCAGCTGGTTCAGCCGTTCGCTCGATGCACCAAAATGCATAACCAGAAACCCAATTTCCTCATCCGGAACGGTTAAATCCAGCTTCAACTCGTCAACTGCATGACGGACAATTCCGAACAGCTTCTCATAGTCCTTCCGAATCGGATTAAGCAGGGGATTTCGGATCCGGATCCCTTCCCGAATTCGCTTCATAGCTGCACCGAGATGCTCCACCAAGCCTGCCCGCAATGTGCGGTCATCCTGGAACGGAATACCCGTGCGCTTCTGAACCCGTTCGATAAGGCGATGGGCAATCTCAACCAATTCAACATCCGCATGAGCCAGTTCACTGACCTCAGACATCTCTTTGGCCTCCTCGAACAAACGGGCTA
Organism: Paenibacillus solani; assembly: GCF_001277345.1. Lineage (GTDB taxonomy): Bacteria > Bacillota > Bacilli > Paenibacillales > Paenibacillaceae > Paenibacillus_AQ > Paenibacillus_AQ solani. The sequence goes on along the minus strand of NZ_LIUT01000008.1, from coordinate 363,492 downwards.
TATATTTCATTTCTGGTTCGTGAACATCCATCCCCAGTGTCTCGCTAAGGCGACTAGTAAAATCTCTTGCCTCCTCCACCGAGGCGGAGGAAGGATCATATCCCGTTATATCTCCAACCTCCATGCTCCGCCCCTGCTTGATCCGATTTACAGAAACCGATAATGCGATAAGCATCGAGGTATATGCACTCTCGCTGAGCCCCTCTGTCCAATCCCAGTTCATATCCCACAAACTCTTCTCAACATCCAGCAGAGCCGGTTTATTCATCATGGAGAGCAGCCGTGCTGTCACTGGGCCGCTTCGATCGCTAGATGTATCGCCGACAAGATCGGAATAATCCAGATGCTCCTCTGCAAGCCTGCTAATCGCCCTTCGTCTTATGTCTTCCGAACCTTCTATCTCGATCCCATAGCCTCTACGGCGTATTAAGTTAAGGTTAAACCGCTTCACCGATGGCTCCAGCTCATCCAGATCATTGCTGATGGTCGGCACAGTTACCTTTAGACTATGGGCCAAAGCAAATAGTTTGATGGGTTCATCAGCCTCAAGCAGATCACACAGCATAAGAATTTTGCGCTCTTCCACAGAGTAATCGGCCGGCTTACCTGCAAGCAGGCGACTCCGCAGTTGAACCATGTCTTCAGGCGTCTTCCCTTCCAGCCGGATGCCCGTCCCCGACTTTTTATGAAGTATAACCCCCGTACCTCGCAGGTCCTTCTCAATCTCCTCCATTTCCCGGTGAACCGTTCTGACGCTGACTCCGACCTCAGCGGCTATTTCTGCAGCTGTCATGCCCTCGGTCCTGCTCATTAGGAACAGAAGGATTTGTCGCTGGCGGGCAGTGATGTGTTTCAGACGCGTAGGCTCCCTTCTTCATGGAATGAAAGACAACGCCGGCGTCATCACGCCAGCGTGTCATATGGGTCTATGTTAATCTTTGAGTCGTTCCACCAATTCGTCATATTTCGGACTCTTCAAGAAGTTATCGATAGAGATATGCTCGGCGTTCGGATTCTTCGCGATGGCCCGTTCGGTGAGTGTCTTCTGGGTAATGACGATATCCGCATCATCCGGTAATTCACTTACTGCTGAGTTCACAACGGTAATGTTGACACCCGCTTGCTGCAGTTTCTTTCTTAATACCGAAGCGCCCATCGCGCTGGAGCCCATACCGGCATCGCAAGCGAACACTATTTTATGAACATTCTCTTTAGCCAGATTGGCTACAGCCGCAGAAGCAGGAGCGACTTGATCATTCATGCCGCCAGTCTTCATCTCCTTCATTTTGGCGGATGCTTCTTCAAGATTCGGCTCTTCTTCGGTCTGTTTGCCCGTTTTCAGCAGCAATGCCGCCACGACAAAGGATACAACGGTGCCAACAAGGACGCCTGCCAAGACTGGAATCAGGCCACCCTTAGGCGCCATGGCGATAAATGCGACGATACTGCCTGGTGACGCAGGGCCTACCAAACCTGCCCCAAAAATCTGGAAGGTGAACGTTCCCGCAACACCACCCGCGATGGCAGCCAAAATCAAAACCGGTTTCATCAAAATATATGGGAAATAGATCTCATGAATGCCGCCCAGGAAATGAATCACTACCGCACCTGGTGCAGAGGATTTGGCAGAGCCGCGTCCAAAGAACCAATAGGCGAGAAGAATTCCAAGACCTGGACCTGGATTCGATTCCAGCATATACAGGACAGATTGACCAAGCCGTGCCGATTCCTCTGTGGCGATCGGACTGAATATCCCATGATTAATCGCATTGTTGAGGAACAGCACCTTCGCCGGCTCAATGATAATGTTGACCAGTGGCAACAGATTGGCATTGACCAGTACGTCAACACCAGCAGACAGCGCCCTTGTAATACCCTGTACAAACGGCCCGATTCCGGTATATGCCGCCAAAGTCAGCACACCGCCGATGATGCCGAGCGAGAAGTTGTTCACTAGCATCTCAAAGCCGGATTTGATTTTGCCGTCAATCAGCTTATCGAACTGCTTTAATACCCATGCGGCCAGAGGGCCCACAATCATGGCGCCAAGGAACATTGGAATTTCTGCACCGACGATCACACCGACCGTAGCAACTGCACCGATAACGGCACCGCGTTTGCCGTGGATCATCTGACCGCCCGTATAACCGATCAAGAGCGGGAGCAGGTACTTGATCATCGGGTCTACCAGCGCTCCCAGATGCTCGTTTGGGAACCAGCCGGTCGGGATGAACAGAGCCGTAATCAGACCCCACGCAATAAACGCACCGATATTCGGCATCACCATACCGCTAAGGAGACGGCCAAGCTGCTGGACCCTTACGCGAATGCCTTTAGAAGCATTTGGATTTGTCTCATTGGACATCGTATGGACCTCCTAATTTATAAATAAATCGCACTGTTGTTGTGTCGCTTTCATCTGACATCTTTATGTTAAGTCAGCCCACCAGAAGGCTCAACGAAAGGAAAAGCCGGTTTCGTCAAGAATATTGTTGACAACTTTTAAATGGATCATGTCAGCTTTTTGAAAATCCTGAGCCACTGCGGTTTCTTTCGTAGAGCAAGCCTTGTCCTGATCCTCTAAATTCCAAAATATTAATTTTGATATGATGAGATTTCAGACCAAATGCATCCCGTCTTGCATCCAAAACATTCTTCCAGCAACTGAACTTATAACAGATAAACCGTGGACCGACTGCTTGTCTTTATTTCCTCCTGTCGTAACGAATCTATGAGTTGGGCTAGTGCAAAACTAGTATGGTTCAACCATGACAAAAAAACGCCGAGCAGTTCTCGGCGTTTCTTGTATTTTTGCTTTTCCATGTAAATAAAAGACAAGCCTTTCCTGTAATAAGGAAGAGCTTGTCTTTGAACTTCATCATATCTCATGTTTTCTGTATCATGCTCGCCCCGTCCGCATGCTTCTGCAAGATATATCCTTTGCCCCGAATACTCTCAATGTTCAGTAAGTCTCTTGTTTTCTTGCGCACCCGGTAGATCAAGGCGTTCAGCTCCTCCGAGCTCACATCGGGCACCGTATCCGTCTCATAGCACCGCTCGGGCCATACGTATATCTTGAGCTCCTCCTTGGGTACGAATTGTCCCTGGTGATTAACCAAGACCTCCAGGCATTTGTACTCTTTGTCCGAAAAAGCGTACACCTTCCCTCCATAGGAAAGCTCCTGCTTGAAAGGATTCAGCCTTAAACCGCCCGCGGCCTCAATCGCCGCCAGCTGCTTGATGAGGGGAGTCATGTCCATCGTCTCATCCATGCTGAGGATCGAGAAGGATAACACGATCAGGTCGCCAGCGAGCACAATGGTATCTCCATGCTGAAGGGGAATTTCATCATGGGGAGCCAACCTCTGTAGATTGACGAAGGTCCCGTGCTTGCTGTTCAGATCCTTAATGAAGAATTGGCCGTTTCTATATAGCAGCGCTGCATGCCTGCGTGACACAAATATATTATCAAACGAGATATCGGGGGCAAAGTTCTGCCCCTTGCGACCAAGCACCGTTATGGGCTTGGTTAAAGGTATCACATCTCCGCGTTCATAGGGATTTCCCCGCTCCACCATCAAAAAGGAGGACTTATCCATCAAACTCCCTCCCATTTCTATATTACTTATTTAAATTTATTAGCTCGCTATTATGCAATTGTTATGGACCAGCCATTGAGTATGTGCCAGAAATCACTAAAATTTAAGTATAGAATGGACCGATTAAAGTCTTAGATAGAGAATAGAGAAAAATATTAATCAACTACTGCATATTGTATACGATTTTGGGGGATTGGATCATGCGAAAACTAAAAAGATGGAACAAAACCATACTATTTTTTCTCGTTTTGGTAGTATTTCTGTTTGTTAACAATACATCGCTGTTCACCAAAGAGCGTGACGCAAAGCCGCTGCTGCTGGCGCATCGCGGGCTCGGCCAAACCTTCTCGATGGAAGGCATTGAAGCCGACACCTGCACCGCCTCCCGTATCTATGTGCCGGAGCATGCTTACCTGGAGAACACCATACCATCCATGAAAGCAGCATTCGAAGCCGGGGCCGATATTGTGGAACTGGATATCAAGCCGACCAAAGACGGCCAGTTCGCCGTATTCCATGACTGGACACTCGATTGCCGCACCAATATGGAGGGCTCGGTCAAGGATTATACCATGGACCAGCTGAAAAACATAGACATCGGCTATGGCTACACCGCCGATCAGGGAGCGACTTATCCTTTTCGGGGAAAGGGCGTTGGGCTGATTCCATCACTAGACGAGGTGTTAGCGGCATTCCCTGACGGTGCGTTTCTGATCCATATCAAAAGCACGGATCCCGATGAAGGAAAGCTGCTGGCAGACTATCTATCCGGACTTCCGGTGAATCGTCTTACCCAGTTGACCGTATACGGAGATGATGGCCCCATCCGCACATTAAAATCGCAGCTTCCAGCCCTGCGCGTCATGTCGAAGGATACGCTGAAGAGCTGTCTTGTATCCTATGCCGGGGCCGGATGGAGCGGATATCTCCCGTCCGTATGCCGCAATACAGAGCTGCATATACCGGAGAAATATGCCCGTTACTTATGGGGATGGCCGGATAAATTTCTGAACCGGATGGACAGCATTAATACGCGGGTCATTCTCGTCGCCGGGGATGGCGACTGGTCGGAGGGCTTTGACTCCGTCTCGGACCTGCAGAGGCTGCCTGACGATTACAGTGGCGGCATATGGACGAATCGAATCGATGTGATCGCCCCGGAATTCACAATCAAGAAGCTCGAATAGCCATTGTGATTTTTGCCTAACCGTTCATTACCTCAATCCTTACGAGCCGCAGAATCAGGGGCTCCAAATCGTCAGTTTGAAATAATCGATAGATTAATGAAAAGGCTGTACCTCGATGTTTAGGAACCTCCAACATCAGGGTACAGCCTTTATAAATATATCGAACCATGTTCCGACCCTGAAAGCCTGTGCTCATCTCATCTTAAAGCTTTGCCTAAAAGGCATCGGGAACGTCAACACAGAATCTTTTATGTTCGAGGTGAGTCTATGACAAACCGGTTATCCACCAGCAAGATAATCCTGCTAGCTTTCTGCATCGCCGCTGCGATTGCAGGTACCATCTTCATCTCGCACATCATCATGGATCGTAAGGAGAACCCTGATATGACAGCTGCCTTCATGGATGAATATATGACAAACGATAACGGCACCATGGCTACCTATCTCAAGCCGGCCCCTTCCGAGCAACCGGACATCGTTGCTGGGAGAGAAGCGCTGTCTGAATCGCTCGGGTTATGGATGCAATACGCCGTCCTTTCCCAGGATCAGATCCGCTTCGATGATAACGTTAGGCTTCTGACGACTTATTTCCTCTATCAGAATCCCGAACCCTATATCCGCTGGAAGCTCCAGCCCGATGGCCAATCCGAGGTCACAACCAATGCGCTTGGAGACGATCTTCGAATTGTAGATGCTTTGCTGAAAGCATACAAGCTCTGGGGCCAGGAAGAGTACCTTCAATTAGCGAAGGACATTGGCGCAACCCTTAAAGCCACTTCTCAAACCGATGGATATTTCGTCGATTACCATGATTTTGAGCGTGATGAATCAGCGGCCGTCTTGAGTCTGGTTTATGTGGATATCTCGGCATTGCGGGAAATGCGGAATAACGGAATTTTGACCGCTACCGATTATAAACGTTACGAGGACCTGCTCCTTCGCATGCCCAGTGACGGTATATTTTCCCCCAAAACATTCCGCATTGCCTCCAGTCACTATGAATACGACGCATCGGTCAATCTGATCGACCAATTGATCATAGGCATTCATATCGCTGAAATGGGGCATCCGCCAAAGGAGCTCATGCTATTTCTGAAGGAGGAATTCCAGCAGAACCAGCGGCTCTTCGGACGCTATGACCGGGAGACCCGCAAGCCCGGCGCTGATTATGAATCGCCTGCCGTCTACGGCTTGGCCATCATCCTGGCCATAAAGACAAATGATCTCCCTTGGGCCGAGCAATTATATGATCGAATGATCCGATTCCGGGGCCAGGAGCGCGTATATCCGGGAGGATATGTGTTTGATGGAAATACGCATGCTTTTGACAATCTGTTTCCCTTGCTGGCCGAAACGCTGTTCAAACAAGCCAGAAGATAGGCAGAACCGAAACAGGATCTCAGAATTTCGAAAATCAGCAGGGTTGCTCATCTTATTTGTGCATACTAAAAACACCTTCAAGACTAGCTCCATGTCTTACAACCTGGCGCATTCAATCTCTTGAGGGTGTTTTCATTTATCTCACATGATGCAGTCAGTCCTGAACCTTAGCAGAAGACTGTCATGCTGCGTTTGTATGGTATGTAATTAGTAAGTGCTGCCTTATATTTTCTTCACAAACTCCGACTTTAATTTCATCGCGCCGAATCCGTCAATTTTGCAGTCGATGTCATGATCTCCATCCACTAAACGTATACTTTTCACCTTCGTGCCTATTTTTAAGACAGTCGAGCTGCCTTTTACTTTAAGATCCTTGATCACCGTAACGGCGTCTCCATCAGCCAGCACATTTCCATTGGCGTCTTTGATGATTCTGGCATCCTCGTTATGTTCCGCTTCCGACCCCGCAGGCCATTCATGAGCACATTCCGGGCAAACCAAAAGATTTCGGTCCTCGTATGTATATTGTGAACTACATTTAGGGCAATTCGGCAAAGTAGACATGGTTGAATTCTCCATTCGTTTTATACTACTATAGCCTATATTCAAAAATAATGCAGGTACTCCGAATACTACACTTCCTGCAATACGAATACACGAGAAGAGACTCCCATCCAATGTCATGGACGAGGAGCCTTTTGGCTATCTTGCTTTTTGCTATCCTGCTATTATTCTTTATTGTACTAAACCTCATTTCACCCATTTATCCAGAAGAGGCCCTTCCTCTCCAAACACAGGATCCGTCTGTGGAACAGGCACGCTGCGAATTTCATTCATTGCCTGCGCCCGGTCCGTCGGGTTCCGCTCCCTAATATTCGGCGTAACCCCTTCCGGATAAGCACCAATGACTTCAAAATCAGGACTGCTGGTGAGCTTCTTATGGGCAGTGCCAGCTGGCAGGACGAGCACATCGCCCGTGGTTATCTCCAGCCGCTCTCCCGCATCACCGCCTACTAGGACGGTCGCACTACCGGAACGCACGCCCAGAACTTCATGAGTATTGCTGTGATAATGGTGATAATCAAATACACCACCCTCCCAGCTGCCGGTCCACTGATGGCGGTTGAAGGTTGTCTCTAAACCGTTAGGATCATCCGCGAATACCCCATTGTACACAATGACAGGCAGTTCCGGATTATTGGGAACCTCGCCATCATCCTTTACGAAGAATGATCGAACATGTACATTCATGATCATTTGCTCCTTTCAATGCTTGGATCCACTCGTAGTACCAGTACCCCAAGCATCCGGGCCTCAAACAGTCCCTGCGTTGATGGAAGAAACCACTCCTTATATGCGAACCCTATTATGCTCGCTGCTGTTCCTGAGACTGCTTCAAACGGTGCAGCTGCCGAAGGTGATGCCGATAGTGCATTTCAATAAGCAAAAACCACTCCTCCGCATTCAATCCACCGAAACTCGGATGGGAGACTGTATGTATCGGAGATGCCTCACCAAGCATCGGCTCGATTTGTCTCATTCGTTGGATCACGGTATCCAACCCTTGGATCAACTGCTCTTTGGTTGCAGGCTGCTCAGGTGTATATTGGGGAGATGGCGGAATTTGGATACGGATAGGAGGAAAGCTGCCCTGTTCGAATATCGCTGTTCCCTCTTTGGTTTTTCCGGCCGTGGAGGCTCCCGCCTCTCCATTCGGGTTCAAGCATTGCTCAATATTCCGAAGATGCATAACCAGCGCGGATTGAATCAAGTGCTGATACATTTGCCCGATCGACCACTCGTCCTCTGCCTGTCTGTATTCCAGCTCTTCCATACTAAAGCCATACATTTCCTGCAGATAGACCTGCACCGTCTCTTCAAACCGCTTCAATGCTTCTGTTGTATTCATATCAACCACTCCCTAAATCGTCTTTGCACCGAATATACAAAAACGCTACTGACAACGTCATGTCAGTAGCGTTTAAATATCTTTTCCGCTTCGTCACGGATCCGGTCACGGAAGGATTCCGGCTCAAGGACAACGACATCCGATCCCCAGCCAAGCACCCATTGTAAAATCTCTTCCGGCCGGCGAACGCGAAAGCTCACTAGCAGCCCATCCTCGCATTCTTCGAATGTCTCCATGTAATAATTGCCTGATTCCTTGACTCGATCCGCAATATCGGGATTTGCCAGAATCCGAACCTGCAGGTTACGATCATCCGGAGGCCGGTAGGCCTCCAAGCTAAAATCCGGTGGCATCTCAAAACGCTCTTCAAGAACCGTCAGATCCTTCATGCGGGACAACCGAAAATGGCGAATGTCTTGCCGGAGGTCACACCAGGCGACTAAGGTCCATGAACCTTGAAGAAATGCCAGCCCATAAGGGGCTGCCGAGCGAAAGCTCTTTCGATCACCTGTGGAATCGGACATCTTCTTCACATAATGGAATTCGATCTTACGCTTTTCCAGTATGGCTCGGCGAACCATTTCAACATAATCCTTCTCCTCTTCTGAAGTTGCCTTGTTAACGGGAGTAAGCAGTCGCATGGTCTTCCGAACCCGCGAAGCGTCTGCGCGGACAGCCTCCGGAAGAATAAACTCTATCTTTTTACGGGAAGCCTGAGCCTTTAAACCATATCCAACGTCAAAACGTTCGACAAAATCCGCTCCAATGAGCAGTGCCACGGCTTCCTCCGTCGTAAACATGACTGGCGGCAGAAAATATCCCGCCATTAACGAGTATCCTTGCCCGGGGGCTCCCATCACGGGTACACCCGCTTCGCTAAGGGCTTGAATATCCCGGTAGATCGTCCGGACGCTCGTCTCAAATATGGATGCCAAATCTTCGGCCCGCACAATCTTTCGCTGCTGCAGCTCAAGCAGGATTGCCAGCATTCGATCAGTCTTGTTCATGCAGCTGTACCTCCAATCCCCCTCAAACCTCTCCCCAATACACTTTCGTCTCATAATCAAAAAACACGCTGCCATCCTGCTTATTCTGTTCGAACAGGTTGCGCAGCTCTTTCATCATCGGTTCGTAATTCGGATGCCCGGGGAGCGGCGCATAAGAAGATGATTGCAAGCGGCCGTACAAGCCCTCGTAATCAAACATCTGCCGATTGAAGAACTTCGCTTCCTTCATATCCCCTGACCGGAAAAAGGCAGCCAGTGTTTCATGCGAAATGTTCTTCTGATCCACTTCCTGATAATCGGTGGCATAGGTAAGGAGCAGCTGTTCATACGCTTCGAGGAAGGGCGTTCCCTGCGTAAGCCTGGAATTCCAGATCAAGACTACCTTGCCACCCGGCTTTAAAATCCGCCGAAACTCGGCTTGTGCTGCATCCCGATCAAACCAGTGAAAGGCCTGGGCACTCACGATATGATCGACCGATTGATCGGGTAGCCCTGTCACCTCGGCCGAACCCGAGACCATTCGAAAGCGGGGATTGCCTTCAAGTTCCGACTCGGCGGCTTCCCGCATGGCCTGATTGGGTTCCACCGCGGTCACGCGACTTCCCCGCTCCAGCAGCAACTTCGTGAATATCCCCGTCCCTGCGCCGATATCGGCAATCTCACCGTCCAATCCTACCGTATCGTACAGATAATCCAGAGCCACTTGCGGATAACTCGGGCGATACTTCGTATACGAATCCACCCGATTCGAAAACCGTTCCTTGCTGTCCATCCTAAACCACGCTCCTCTCCCAAATCCAAGTTGAATTCCAGTTCATGATCCCGTATGTTTCACTAGATGAAACCTGATTTCATTTTTGATGATAATTCTATTTTATAGCAATTCTCCCCTGTTATCCAGCCTAACGTTACCATAGTGACCATGGATCTTCTCTCTCCCAGGCAGCAGGAAACCCCCAATTCGCCTGAACAGACAAACCGGGGGTTTCTGTGACTTCTATTTGGATATAGAACCACTCATGCCGAGCATAAAAAGAGCATCATGCAGAGTTTAGTATCGATAACAACATCCGCAGATCAGCTACACAACCGCCTGCCAGTATAGCAGTACGTCGAATGCCGCCTATGGCTCATACTCATTCAGCTTTCCTTCATAAATTAGCTGCAGCCGCTCGCATTGACGAAAATCATCCGGTGTTACCAAAGCGGGCAGCTTATCCCAGAGCCTGACTCCGGACCGCTGCAGAATCTCGGCCACGAATTGCGAACAGAAATAGGAATTGCTGAATTCGATCGGTTCCTTCAGCGCGATGCCCAGGACACCCAGTATATTATAAAAGTACTTATGGTTTTTTCGGATAAATGCCTGCAGCACCCGCTTCATTTTCGCAACATCGCGTTCTGTTACCCGCAGCTCATAGATGACGCATGTCGTGTTTGGATATTTACTGAATGTGCCCGTCTGCAGATCCTCCTTCACAAACCCGCCATTCAAAGGGTTATTCGGATTCTTTCTCCCGAAACTGTATAACTCCGACAGCTCGCGATTAAAGGATATCGATGCATGGTTATAAGGTGCTCTTGTGTAACCCTGAATGACTTTCGTAAAGAGCGTACCGGTATTGGTAAGCAATATAAAGACCGATTGATCGTCTACCATTTACGAAAATTCCCCTTATCCCTATTGAATTGTTCCTTCATCATAACATATGATTCCTGTAGTGAAACTATCTCGTAATTCACTCCAGCTTCGTATTACTCCATGATAGGAATAATCAGATTGCTCCATGTAATCCCAAACAAGAGTTGTCAGAAGATATATACAAGTGATACTGTTAAGCCAGTTGATCAAAATAACTAACAATAAAAGCAGCTTCGGGAAATCTGAAGCTGCTTTTATTTGAATAATTATTCGTTTTCTATTTGTTCAATCAGCTGTTTTAATTTCTCATAATTTTCTGGTGGGTTAAACGTGATACTGCCGAAATTCTCTACATAAGCTACTGATCCATTAAGGAGCATAAATGTTAATACTGAGCCATTCTTCATATGAATTTCTATATCTCGATAATTTTTTAATGTGTGTGGCTCGGCATAATTTGTATATGAATTTAGAATTGTTGCTATCTTAACAATTTCCTCTCTTTTATTTACTTCTGCGGATTTATGCCTTTCTGGTTTATGGTCATAAACAATAATATTTGAAATATCTTCAGGTTTAAGTTTGAAAGTTGGTTTATTATTCTCTTGAGGCTTCTCAACCACATTAGGCTTTTTCTCTGACGAATTAGTACAAGAGACTATTAGAAGAGGGATACCTAACAGGATCATTATAATAATTGCCTTGCTAATTTTTTTCATTACAAACCTCGATTTTAGATTCTTATAAATAATGACGTAGGAATCACTATTGAAGTTACACTTAACGGGAAAAATTGCAAATCACAAATGTTAACTCCTTGATATGTTCAGTCATTTCTTCTGATCGAGCTTCTTACCCAAAATCTTTTCAGCTTTCTTCATAATGACTTGAAGTTCTTTAGATGGGCCGACTCTCTCATCTAATGGAATTCTAGTAATGACGATTTTTTTCTTTCTACCAAGTAATTTCTTCATAAATATAAACCTCCCAGCAACCTGCCTGCCCTTAAGTATGGATTCATGAAGCGTTTTTTCTCCTGGGTCAAGAATGACACATTTGTAGTCAAATCCAAGGTTTATTAAATTTTCTTTCCAGCTCTCTGTGATATCATTTCGGATTGTGTAATAATTTAGTAGCACAAATGTGCCACCACTTTCTTTCACAATCTGTACATCCCGCTTTCCTTTTGAGACTCCACTGAAAAAGTATCTTATTCCTTTAAGAGTCAGTCGAACAGCCCCGTTCTTCATAGTAACTAATTTGCAAATATCGGACATCATTGCCCTAATTAAACCGGCTATAGAGCTTGAATAGCAGTTTATTCTTAGCAACTGTCTTAATGTAGTCACCCGACGATAATAAAGCATAGAAAGGGCTTTGCGGAGGCGTGAGCGTGGTATACGCTGTGGCTTCATTCCATCTTGAGAGCGAACATAAATATAATCTTTCGTTATCTTTTCTATCGTGAGCGGACGCTTAGCTTTAACCGTGCTGAATTATAATCCGGTCTTCCCGATTGTACGAATAAAATCCCGCTCTTTCTTGATCGCCTTTACATCAAATTGAGTCATATGCAACTCTCCTTAATGAGAAAGGACTTCACCGTTAAACAGTGAAGCCCTCATTAATTTATTCATATCGGGAACTTATTCCCGTTCACTGTATACATCATAGGGAGCAATCACATTGCATGCTTAACATTTCCTCAGTAATGCTCCATGATAGCGGTATATCCATCTCCAAGTGTGAACGATATAACAGTTTTGAGATTTATAATGGCTCAATGATACGATCAGAAGCGGCCTTTCTAGACTCAATTCTGACAATCACTTCTTGTCCATCAGATTCAGCGGATATAGAACCCCAAATTAAACCACTGAACTGTTTCAAGAAGATCTGTTTCCGCCATTCTGCATCCCATAAAAATTCTCTCCGTGACTTCACACAAGCATATTTCCGGTAATACCACCCACCATGATCTGAACCACCATAGCATCGTGTCACAACATAGACGTTTATATAGGGAAGAACCAATGGAATTAGTGATGTCATCTTCATTAATCCTCTTCCGGCAGCAAAAATTGTAATTACTGGTTCAGCTGTATCTCCTGGACCCATGACTGCCTTGAACACAATTTTTTTATTTGTTCATCAAGAAATGAAATAAAGATATACTTCATTTCTATTTCTACTCTGTTTAGGTATAACTCATGACAGAGATATGCAACCATCTTCACATAAGCTACGATATGACTCTCTACCAATGATGATATGATCGTGAAATTTAATACCCACGAGTTTACCTACCTCTACAAGACGTTGTATAATCTTTACATCTTCATGTGAGGGACCTGGATCTCCAGATGGATGATTATGTGCGCCTATAATAGAATAGGCTCCTCGGCGAATTGCCTGACGATATACTTCACGTGGATGCACAATCGCTTCAGTTAAGCTTCCAATAGCAATAGTTTCTCTTCCAATGACTTTGGATTTGGTATCCAGATATAGGGCAACAAAATGCTCCTTTTCTAAATGCTGCATGTCCATAAGCAAACTTGCTGTATCACTAGGGCTTCGTATAATTACTTCATCCTTGGAATTTTGAATATATTTTAAGCGTTTAGCTAATTCAAATACAACCATTAGATGAAAGCTTTGACTTTCGTTTAACCCAAACATAAAGGACAGTTCATACTCAGACATTCCGGAAACTTTATTGAGTCCTTAGCTAATAACCAATTCCGCAATTTCAAAAATAGAGCGATCAGGGATTATAGAACCCAATATAAGAAACATGAGATCCTTAATCGAAAGGGTTTCCGGGTTGCAGTTTGAGTAGAATGTTCTTTTAGCTTCTTGAACTAAAAACTGATTTTGTGGATTAATGTAAGTACTCATATTTAATGCCCTTGCATAGGAGAAGTAACAAGTTGGTGATGAAAGCATATGGACAGCTCGCTTATAACCTTGATTCTGATCTTTTTTGTTTTATCGGTCATCCAGCTCCTCTATTATGTGGTGAGCAAGACGCAACCGAATATCGATTACACCGATGTAGGGATGCGCATCAAAACCTGGTGGGGCATGCTGATCATATTCTGCATGGCAACACTACTAAATCCCGTCGTTTCTCTGTTATCCCTGATGGTGCTTACTTTCTTTACGCTTAAAGAGTATTTCTCGATGATCAAAACGAGGAAAGCCGATCGTCGTTTATTTCTGTGGGCATATTTAACCATACCGGTCCAATTCTATTGGATCTATATTGAATGGTACGGGATGTTTATTGTGTTCATCCCCATTTATGTGTTCCTGGTGCTCCCGCTTCCGCGGCTGATCAACAAGGGCACTGTCGGTTTCATGCGGAGTGTCAGCTCTACGCAGTGGGGTCTGATGCTTATGGTATTCGGTCTCAGCCACCTGGCTTACTTCCAATTTGCCACGCCCCAGTATGGAGCTGGACTTGTGCTGTTTCTCGTGGTTCTGACACAGCTAAACGATGTCGTGCATACGGTCGCATCCCTTTATTTTGGCAAAAGGAGGATTGTGCCTACATCCAACCCGAATCTGACCTGGGAAGGCTTTGCATGCGCTTTTCTCGTCACGACTGGCTGTTCCTATCTCATCTATCCCTACCTGACGCCTTTAAGCCCGACGTTTGGGATCCTGTCCGGCATGCTGATCAGCCTCAGCGGCTTCTTCGGCAGCTTGACGGTTTCCGTGCTGAAGCGCGACCTGTTAATCGGGGATGATGGACGATTCGATGCCTTGAAGAAAAGCTATCTGAGCCGGGTGGACAGTCTGACGTATACCTCGCCGATCTTTTTTCATTTCATCCGTTATTTCTATGACTTTATGTAAGGCAGGTCCCGGCCCCCATAGAACCTCATACAGCCATAACCCAAGTGAGCTTGTGCCCATTCGGATTATGGCTGTTTTGGTCTGTATTATTTTTAGGAGTGCGGAGAACCTTGAAGCTTCAAATCTTCATAGTGGGTAACCCTGTTACGTCCATTTTCCTTGGAAGCATAGAGTGCCTGGTCTGCCTGTTCCAAGAGTGTCGCTTCGTTATCCTCTAAAGCATCCGTTGCCGTCATGATCCCGATGCTGATGGTCACGCCGTCCTCTTTCCAGCTGAAATCACTGACTGCCCGCCGGATACGATCTGCACAGACCTTGGCCTCACTGGCCTTCGTTCGCGACAGAAGCATGACAAACTCTTCTCCTCCATACCGGGCCACGATATCCCCTTCGCGGGCGTGCGTCTGCAGGACACTCGCCACATCAAACAGAACCTCATCTCCATACGCATGTCCCCAAGTGTCGTTGACGCGTTTGA
This sequence comes from Paenibacillus solani, assembly GCF_001277345.1. GTDB lineage: Bacteria > Bacillota > Bacilli > Paenibacillales > Paenibacillaceae > Paenibacillus_AQ > Paenibacillus_AQ solani. Next base: position 348,426 of record NZ_LIUT01000008.1, on the reverse strand, counting down.
AGTGATCGATGTCCAGCATGAACAGCGAGAACGGGATCCCGGTTTGGCTGTACAGCTTAAGCTCCTCTTCCAGTTTCTCCTGAAAGAACCTGCGGTTCTTCAGTCCGGTAAGCTTGTCGGTATTCGACAGCTCCAACAGGACCGTGTTAATCTCCATCAGTTCTGTTTGCTTTCGTTCAATCTCTGCATAGATATGCTGCAGCTCCGCTAGGGCTTGATCCTTTTCCCAATAGGCCTTCTCAATCTGCTTATTCGCCAGTCGAAGCTCCATCTCATAATCAATACGCTTACCCACCTGCACCAATACGCAATCCAGCCATTCTCGGCCTTCCCGCTCGGACTTTCGTCCATTCAAAATAAAGGGAACCGACTCTCCCCGGCTGTTCTTCAACCGGATCAACAGTTCTTCCACATGCCCGTCAAGATTGATATACGGGTAAAAATAAGAGTGGAACATCAGCTTGTTCGCCGTCGACATCAACGTCTCAAAATGCTTTTGCACCACGTCTTCCTGTCGATACCCCATCATATCAAGAAAAGTCTGATTCACATCCGCCACAATGCCCTCATGGGTAATAGAAACATAGCCGCATGGGGCATAGTTCAAACGCACATCCATTGCTTATTGATCGATCCTTTCCGCACAGGTCGCTTAGCTTGTACTGAAACTTACCGCCAAATCATTCATGTTCATGTATTCAAATAGGATTGTATTAATGAAATCGTTTCTTCCGGATGGCTGATATGCGGATAATGTCCCTTGGCCTCCATTAAGCGGAAGGAACTGTCCCTTAGATGGGCGTGTAAGTATTCGCCTGCCGAAATAGGTACGATGCTATCATCCGAGCACTGCATAATGAGTATGGGAACCTTAGCTTTAGGCAGCTCCTCCCGGCAGTCCGAGAAAAAAGTCACCTCAGCGAACTCTCTTGTTATAACAGGATCGGTCGAAATAAAGCTTCGCTCCAGCGCTTGACTCAGACTTGGCATCTCCGGATTCTTCATGGCAATCGGTGCAAGGAAGCCGGCCCATCCCGCGAAATTCAGCTCCATCATATCCAGCAGTTCTGTCACATCGCTTTTTTCAAAGCCTCCGACGTAACCTTCATCGTTCAAATAACGGGCGGACGGTCCGATCATGATTAACTCAGCAAAATACTCGGGACGCTCAATGGATGCCAGCATTCCAATCATGGAACTGACGGAGTGGCCAATAAAAGTCACGTCCTGCAGTTCTAGCGCCTCCATAATGTCCAGCACATCCTGCACATAACCGCGAAGGCTGCCGTATCTCTCCGAAGTATACGCGGACAAGTCGGAATGGCCTGAGCCCACATAATCAAACAACACAATTCGATAATGCGGTTCAAAAGCAGGCAAGATATATTTCCACATGCTCTGGTCACATCCAAACCCATGCGCCAGCATAAGCGTGCGCTCTCCTGTCCCCAACACCTTCACGTTATTTCGTGCAATAATCTGAACCTCATTCATTCATATAAACTCCTCTATCATCTTCATTCTTTCTCTCCATTCTAAGGGACCTTTTGTAAATATCAAGTCATTCCTGCGGAATGTTTGTCGATTTAAGACAAGTAGAATCGAAGTTACACGAAATCTTCCAAAATCCATGTAACCAGTCTATTTAAATTGCTTTAGTTGCCTAACAGATCGAAAGATGAACCATAACCGAGACTGTTCACGAAAAGCTACCATGTATTCGTTTTCTTGATCGCTGGTAGGGTTTTACTTTTGCAAGTGAAATAAGATAGTTTATTACATAAGATGTTATATGGGTTTATATGGTATTTAAGGTTTTAAATGTTTGATTTTCTCCCTCTATACCATAATATTCTCCCTTGACATCGAATGCGATAGAAAGAGCGTTTGCCTGCATCTATAACAGTAGAGCAAGAGCAAAACGCGCCATACTGTTCATCATTGCTAAGAGAGAATAAAGAGACAGAGAAAATGAGAAGAGAGAGGAGTGAGGCATTTGCAGTATTTCTTTTATGGTTTGGCCGGCATGTTTCTCGTATTTCAAATCTTGTATACGTTCATCCCGCTGCTATGCAGCAAGGTGAAGAAGCTCAACCCAGATCTTGCCGAAAAATCGATTTCCGTACTCGTTCCCGCTTATAACGAAGAGCTGACGATCGGGAATTGCATTGATGCCATGGCCGCACTGCGTTACAGCAACTATGAAATCTTGATTATTAACGACGGCTCGAAGGACGGAACGCTGTCTGCGCTTAACGAGCTCCTGGATTTAAGACCGGATGCCAGATTGGCAGATGGCAAACTGTCCTACAAACCAATAAAAGGATTCTATCGTTCGGAGCGCTATCGCCATATTTATGTTATCAACAAGGTAAATGGCGGAAAAGCGGATTCGTTGAATGCGGGCATTGATTATGCCCTTTCTGACATCGTCATTACCCTCGATGCAGACAGCATGCTGGAGGCTGACTCGCTCCGTTATGTAAATCAATATTTCCATGATGACGATATCATCGCGCTGGGCGGAACTGTGAAGATTGTACAGGGCGCCATGCGGGACAAGAACGGTGTCATCCTCGAGAAGTTTCGCGGCAGAGGGCTCATCAAAAGCCAGATCATCAATTATACGCATGGCTTCTATGTCCGCAAGCTTACGCAGTCATATTTTAATTCGATCGTAGTGATTTCAGGCGCTTTTGGTGCCTTCTATAAAGACGTTCTCGTTCATGTTAACGGATTCCGCAGCACGGTGGGGGAGGATATCGACATTACGCTGAAGATTCATGAGTATATCAAGGCCAATGGATTGAAGAAAAAGCTCGTCTATGCCCCCGAAGCGGTGTGCTATACCGAATGCCCCGAGAATCTCCCCAACTTCTATAAGCAGCGCATTCGCTGGCAGAAGGCGTTCATTGATTGTATCCTCATCTATTGGTCCAGACTGTCCAAGAGGTTCAGCGTCAAAGTCAGCCTGTTCTTTGCCATTGACGGATTCATGCTGGGAACGCTGTCGGCGTTCACCACGGTTTTCTATCTGGGACAGACGCTGATCGTGGGCGGAAACATCCTGCATGCCGTCATTTTTCTGCTGGTGAGCGTGCTGCTGAATGCAGCCCAGATTCTCATGTCCTTCTACTTATGCCGTAAATACGGCAGTACGTATACGTTTAGGGATTATATCAAGATGTTCCTGTTCAGTCAGGCAGAGCTGCTGACTTACCGGAACCTACTGCTCTATATCAACATTGCAGGGACCTTTAAATATTTTGACAATGATGAGGGCTGGGGCTTCGTGGAACGCAAAGGCGTAGCCGCTATCAGCCAGAACATGGCTGCAGGATCGAATTAAGTTATGGAGAAGGAGGCTGTTTGAAACCACATGGTTCCCAATAAGAGAATTGTCTACGTCGATATCCTAAGAATCCTATCCATTGTCGCTGTCATTATTCTGCACTATACAGCGGAGGTACTAACCAATTCAAATAACTTCAATTCCTCCTCCTGGTGGATTAGCAACGGGTTCAACTCCATTTCCCGCTTCGCCGTGCCCGTGTTCTTCATGATCAGTGGCGCGATGATTCTGAGAACGAACATTACGTCATACCGGGAATTTTATAGGAAGCGCGTTATGCCGCTGCTCATTCCCCTTCTGACCTGGTCGCTCATCTATGGTCTGTACAATCAATATTATGTGATGAAAAGCAAGCTGAGTGCCTATGCATTCGTTGTTGACTTCGGGTATCGGCTGCTTACTGACCGGAATTATGTACATCTCTGGTTCCTGTATGCCATTATTGCCATCTATATGACGGTGCCGCTTATCAGCAAATTCATCAAAGCCTGCTCCGAGAAGGACCTCCGGTATTATCTGCTTCTCTGGTTTATCGTCAGCATCGCCTACCGTTTCCTCTCGGATGCTATCTTCCGGGCCACCGATCAATACATCAACATTCCCATCATGAACATCCCGTTCTTCATGGGGTATTTGGGCTATTTTATATTAGGGTATTATCTCTTCCATTTTGAGCTGCCCCTCAAAGCCAAGAACTATCTGTACAATCTGGGCATTATATCGTTTTTCATTACGCCGGTGGCTACCTATTTTGTCTCGCTGCGCAGTGGTGTCCTGGATGAAATGTTCTATGGGAATTATTCCATCACCACCTTCTTCATGTCGGTCGGTTTATTCATCTTCTTTAAGGAGAAGGAATCGGCGATCAGCCAACAAGTGAACCATAAAGTCCAGAAATTGATTAGTTCGGTTTCCCGGGCCAGCTTCAGCATCTATCTGATCCACCTGCTGGTCGAGATGATGTTATCCGGGCGAACGGGAGTCGATGCGACGTTTCTGGAAGCCTCCCTCAGCCTGATCGTGAATATCTCCATCATCTTCGGCATCAGCTATATTACCGTCAAAGTGCTGAACCTAAGCAAAGCGGCAACCTACATTTTATTCGGCGGGCGGGGTTAAACATATGAAGATAACGATCTATACGAAATGTTTCATTGTGCTGCTGCTCGTGGGCATGGGACTCTATTTCTATCAAATTTCCGCAGCGGAAGACCGGAAAATAACGGCGGTCTATGTGGAGGCCTGGCAGGATTACCGGGACATGCAGCTGTCGGAAAAAGGCGTGGATATCGCGTTTATCGCTTTTGCCAAGATCGCAGGAACGAATCTTTACTTTCATGAAGACAGCACAACTAATGACCAGATCAAAGAGAATATTAAACAGCTGAAAGCGGCAAATCCGAACACGCGCATGGTGCTGGCCGTTGGCGGTTACGGTGCGGACGGATTCTCCGATGCAGCGCTCGATGGGAACCGGTATCTCTTCACGGAAAGCATCATCAATCTGGTCAAAGAGCTGGACCTTGACGGAGTCGACATCGACTGGGAGTATCCGGCGTTCCATGCCTGGAACACACAGAAAGCGCGCCCGGAGGATACGAAGAATTTTACCAGCCTGATGAAGGAGCTGCGGGAGAAGCTGTACAGGCTGCCCCACAAGAACAAGAACTATCTGCTGACCTTCGCTTCCGGAACCCAGGACTGGTATTTTCAGAATGTCGAAGTCAAGAAAGTGGAGAAGTATGTGGATTACATCAACGTCATGACCTACGACCTGACTGGCAAGTGGTCCGACACCACAGGCTTTAACTCCAATCTGTACGTGGACAGCCAGGGTAAATCCAAGCATTCCATTGATAGCATCATCTCGATGTACCTGGACCATGACATCGACAGCAAGAAGCTCCTGCTCGGCGTACCTGCTTACTCATATGGTTGGAAGAACGTGAAGGATAGCAAAGGGTCCAAGAACGGTCTGTTCGCTCCCGGAACGCCGATCGATATCGATAAGGTGAATCTCCATTACAAGCAGATCGAGAAAGCTTACCTGAACAAAAATGGCTTCAAGCGTTATTACGACGACCAAGCCAAAGCCGCCTACCTGTATGACGGCAAGACCTTCATCAGTTACGAGGATAAGGAAGCCCTGAAAGAGAAGGTGGCCTACATCCAGAGCAAGAATCTTGGAGGCGCGATGGTCTGGCAGTATGCCCAGGACGCGGAGGACGGCATCGTGAAGTTTTTGACGGAGCATTTGAATGAGAGGCAGCAAGCGACCAAGCGGTAACATATAGCGGTGGTACCTAATCTCAGTCCATGCTTTACAGCCTCTATAAGAGGGCACACACTTGACGTCACTACTGCTTTACCCGAAAAAGCCGATGATCATCGCAGTCGAGTGCGGATCATCGGCTCTATCTATTTTGTCAGGTCCATGGAAACCGAATCGTCTCCATTTTAATTCACCAGTATCCTATATTTTCGTTTTATCACATTTCACCAGTGACTCTTACAGCCTCTATGTTACTGTATCGATTAAAATAAAGGGTTTTGTCCTTTTTAATCCATCTGACCATGATATGACAGAAAAGAAAGAACCATAACAGACTTGTAAGAAACACCACTCCAATTACAAATAGGTTAGCTAGAAGATCCTCACCCATTTGATTAGAAAATATCTTCGATAATGCGGAGAGCAATAAAGGCATATAAACAATGAAGTAACGTCGGCTAAAGCTTCCTAACCCATTCCCCTTTTCCGGAAGCAATCTCATGCGAACGATCTTGGAGCCCACCGTATTTCCTTTCCAAATTACAGGGATCACTACCATAACCACAAAGAAAACAATGGCAAAAATGATCTCGTCAACAAGTACTCCTGGTCTCTTCAGCAACCCGAATATAAAGTTGGTTATAATTCTGGCAATGATTATATTTAGAAGAACCTCCATGAGTTGGGCACCGAACGTTGCCTTTCTCTGATTGTTAAAGAAGTGGCTTTGCTCACTAAGGGTTTTCCTCGATGGAATTAACACCAAAAACATGGGAGCGAGTATAAAGCCTAGTACAGTCCCCACCGTATTTGTCATCAAGTCATCTACATCAAATATACGATAGGGGCATTCAAAAAAGCCAAACAAAGCGGTTCGTTGGGTTATTTCAAAGAAAAACGAAACACCAAACCCAATAAGAGCAGCATGAAACCATTTAGCTTTCCCCTTAAAAAAGTATCTTAGAAAGACACCTAAAGGAAACAAAAGCAAAACATTAAAAAACATTTGATAAAAGGCCCGCGTTGTCAACAAGTCGATATAACTTGAAGGCACCGCCCAATGAAAACCGCTTTCACGCTGGATATCCCGTATAAATTGAAAAGGACGATTTTGAATAAAAATCGCGCCAGGGTCAATCGAGGCACAATTACTCCGAGCACTGGGTAATGGAAAAATCACTAAGAAGAATGCACTTAATCCATAAAAAATAAAGCTTAAGATAAGTAGTGTTCTCCAAAAGCTAAAATACCCATGTTTACGATACTGATAAACGGCCCACGGCAGCGTTAGAATGAACGCTAATACAAAACATATGGAGAGCGCAATGAAAATAGGCAATACATAGGCTTGCATTTCATTCTCCCTTTCTAAGATCAACTAGAGAAATAGCCATGAGAAAACGAATATCCTCAATCTTTTAAGTATTTCCAAAAGATTGAGCTGGCCATACCTTATGATCTATTTCACCAAAGGACACACAGAGCGTAAATGATCTATGAATAAAAATCGATATTGACTTGGTGTTAACACCAAGTTGTACGATAATATGGCAAACCAAGCACTGCTGCGGAAAGAGGTGCCAACATGGGAGACACATTCTCCATCAAACAAGTATCTAAACGAACCGGATTGACTGAGGATGCCATTCGCTATTACGAAAAAATCGGTCTCCTTCCTCCTCCCCAAAGGAAAGATAACGGCCATCGTGTCTATCACATAGAGGATGCCGAGATTATGGAATTGATCATATGCCTGAAGAAGACAGGAATGTCGCTGGAGGATATGAAAGCATACGTACATTTTCCCTTTAAGGAAAATATTCAATCCGTTCCGGAACTGAAAGCCATGCTCCAGAATTACCGTCAGAAAATTACCGATCAGATTTCGGATCTGCAGCGCATTCTGCGGTTCATCGATGACAAGTTGAACCATGATCAGTCCCTGCTTAATCCCGATAGGGCGACCAACGAAGAATCTTAAGTATAGGAGAATTACACATGACATATAAAAGAAATAATCGAGTCGCCTTGATCACGGGCGCAAGCTCCGGCATTGGCTTGGAGCTAACCAAGCGATTGTTATCCGAAGGTTGGGACATCCTCGCTTTGATCCGTTCTGCCTTTCCATCCAATGATCCCCTTGTACAAGACTGCCTTAGATCACAGCAGCTTAGAATATACACGGCTGACTTGTCGGATTTCACGGATCTCCAAGCCTCGCTGAACCGGATCAAGAAATACGAGAAACATATCGATGTGCTGTTTAATAACGCAGGTGTCTCCTTTGGTGAATTATCCTACTCCAAACAAGGGCGCGAGATGCATTTTGAAGTAAACTCCGTGGTGCCTTATATCATCTTTATGGAAATGAAAGAGCTTCTAGCGAACGGCAGCCTCAAGACGGTAATCAATACATCCTCCAATGCGTTGCTGTATCTCAAACAGTTCGATTACAATGCATTGGCTTCCCCTACCGTGTTTAGGAAGCTGGTTGGACCTTACGCGGCGAGTAAATTAGCCCTATCGTTGTGGACTCAGGAGATCGCCACTGCCATACAGAAGGAGGGCATTATGATCCGGAGTGTCTGTCCGGGAGCAAATAAAACAACCATTACCAACAACGCCGGGATGCCAAGATTTATGATTCCGATCCGTAACCTGTTCTTCTCCCATCCCAGTGAAGGAGCTTCACGCCTGTGTGAAGCAGCTCTAGGCAGTTCCCCACAATCTACGGGGGTCTTTCTCAACAAGGGTAAAGTAACGCCTTTGAAATTCTCGAGCCAAAGTACGGAGGTGCTTAACACGATTGAGCGGATCTATAAGCAGGAGTTTGCAGCCATATCTTAAACCCATACAGCAGAGTCAGTGATGGGTTTACGGCCGTTCCAGTTGTGATCCTGCTTCGAAGGATTAGGTAGACAGCTCCCCCCCATATATAAAAAAAGCCAAGCAAAGTTAATCTTGCTTGGCTTTTTGAGGTCCTTGGCGTTCAGAAAACTTACACTTATATCATCTAATCTTTTTTACTATTGGAAATTCCTTCATCCTTACGTCCCGCAAAAGGTCCGGTATGGACGCGATCGCTCAGGCACTACGGCATACTCGGCCTGCTCCGGGGAATGCGCATAGGGATGGGACAGCGCGTGCAGCAGTTCCTCCATGACGCTGTAGTCACCCTCCTGCTCTGCCGCTTCCAGTGCTTCCTCCACGCGATGGTTGCGCGGAATGATCGCAGGATTGCTGCTGCGCATAAGTTTCAAGGATTGATCCTTGGATTCCTGCTGACGGCCAAGTCTCGCCTGCCAGCGCTCATACCAGGAAGCCCATTCAGGCGTGCCAGTCAGAGGCGTACACTCCAGCTGATCCAACGTCAACGCACGGAAGGTATTCGTATAGTCTGCCTGGTGGTTTTTCATCATCTGGAGGAGGTTCTCGATCAGAGATTCATCTTCTTCCTCCTCATGGAAGATCCCCAGCTTGGCTCTCATGCCTGCAAGCCAATGTCCGTGATACAGATCGGCGAATGATCCGATCGCCTCCTCAGCGAGCTTGATGGCCTGCTCCTCTTCTTCATGCAGCAGCGGCAGCAGGGCTTCAGCCAATCTGGCGAGATTCCAGGCAGCCATATGAGGCTGATTCACATAGGCATAGCGGCCTTGGGCATCGATGGAGCTGAATACCGTATTAGGGTCAAAGGTATCCATGAAAGCACACGGCCCATAATCAATCGTTTCGCCGCTGAGCGTCATATTATCGGTATTCATCACCCCATGGATAAATCCAACCAGCTGCCATTTGGCGATTAGGGCAGCCTGCCGCTTGATGACCTCTTGAAGCAAAACCAGATAGCGGTTGGCACCGTCAGCAAGATCAGCATCCGGGTAATGCCGCTTTAAGGTGTAATCTGCCAGGATCTGCAGATCCTCGGTTGTACCCGCTCCCCGTACATATTGAAATGTCCCTACTCTGATATGACTTGAAGCAATGCGGGTCAGAATCGCACCAGGCAGCTCTCTCTCCCGGGTGACAGGCTGTCCGGTGGATACGACCGCCAGGCTTCGGGTGGTCGGAATCCCCAAGGCAAACATCGCCTCGCTGATAATATATTCACGCAGCATCGGACCCAGAGCTGCCCGGCCATCGCCTCCACGGGAATACGGCGTTCGCCCTGAGCCCTTGAGCTGAATATCCAGGCGCTTCCCCTCCGGAGTAAGTTGTTCTCCGAGAAGAATGGCCCGTCCGTCCCCGAGCATCGTAAAATAACCAAACTGGTGGCCCGCATACGCTTGTGCAAGTGGTAAAGCTCCTTCCGGTATTTTGTTGCCTGCCAGCATGGCTGCACCCTCTGCACTCCGCAGCGCCTCTGCGTTTAAACCCAGGGACTGCGCCAATGACTCATTTAGAATAACCAGCTCCGGCGAGCGTACGGGTGTGGGATCTTGTAAGGTATAAAAGGAATCCGGCAGCTTCGCATAGCTGTTGTCAAAATTCCATCCAATCTCGGTCACAGCATTGTTATTCGTCATGGGATCTCCTTCTCCAAAGCAAATTTGATTAATTAGGTTCTACGTATTATTTAAACACAAGTTACTCTTGCTAGGGTTTACTATAGGAAATTAATTATTCCGCTGGATAAAAAACACACGCCCATCAAAGAAAAATCGCCATCGGGAATTCCCGATGACGATGATGAAGTGAGTGAAACGTTAGTCCCGATTTGCCAGCTTTGACAGCAGACGGATGATTTCGATATACAACCATACGAGTGTAACCAACAAACCGAAGGAGGCGTACCACTCCATGTATTTAGGTGAACCGTTCTCGGCTCCCTCTTCGATAAAGTTAAAATCGAGTATAAAATTCAATGCCGCAATAATGATGATCACTACGGAAATTCCGATGCCAATCAGGGTGCTGTCATGCAGGAAAGGCACGGCCACGCCGAACATCCGCAGTACGAAACTTAACAGATATACAAGCGCAACACCGATCGTAGCGGTAATGACCCCCCGCTTGAAGCCTGCAGTGGCCTTAAGGAGGCCGGTCTTATAAGCAAGCAGCATGCCCAGGAATATACACATCGTCAGTAAAGCCGCTTGCATCGTGATTCCATAATACAAAAATTCGTAATGAGCCGATAAAGCTCCTAGGAAGAAGCCTTCCAGGATTGCATAAACCGGAGCTAGAAACGGTGCTGCCTTCGGCACAAAGCTGATGATCAGCGCCAGCACAAAGCCACCGATCGCTCCGCCGATCATGTACGGGAATACCTCATACCCGTTGTAGAACATAACCCATGAAATAACGGCTGCCCCGATCAGCAGCGCAAGCAGCATGAACGATTTGTTCACCGTGCCGCCAATTGTCATCGTTTCTTGATCGTTGTAATAATATCCTTCGCGCTCAAACCTTTCTTCGTTGAGCGTGGGATTCCCACTGCGCCCTATCAAATGAATATCCTCCCTATCTAACTTTTTTATTCATTTTAACATAGGTTGGAATATTTTAGGATACACAAAATTAAGCATTACACATCAATTCACAATTACCCTTCACAGGGCTATCAGGAAAGCCCGCCGAGGAAGGCATCGAAATTCGTGGCAAGACGCGTAATCTTATAATCGTTGGCCTTGTCGACATGGACGACCTCAGGTTCTCCATCGTTCCCAGACGAGCGATAATCCAGCATCACGACCTCGGATGCGGAAGGACAATCGCAAATTACCACGCCAATCTCAGGATACCCGCCGCTTTCGATCATATAGCGGCTGCCCAGGCTTCCGCACAAGGATTTTTTCTTGTCTCGTCCAATTCCTAGAATGCCTGAGATTTCAATATATTCCTGCGCTCCATCCCCTATAGGAAACTTCCGGTTCCGGGGAATCCCGCCGTTATGTAATTTCATCGCTTGGATATAGGATGCAGGCAGCTTGAAGACCAATGCTTCTTCCACCGATTCAATCAGATCATCTGAAGGTGGAGCTGAGGTGTATTGATCAGCCGCAAGCGCGCGATCATCCCAGAAATTCAGTACATCCGGATCGGCATGGGACATCACAATCGGTTGCTCTGCAGGTTTCGGAGCGGTTTTACTGCGAATCCATTCCAAGAACTCGAGTGTATCCTCATCGCCCGGCTCCAAGTGATCCGCCACTTCAAACGCTCTTCGCGCATCCTCATACCGGTCCAGGTAGTAATAAGCAAGTCCAATGCGATAATGCCACAGCGGATCATCCTTGCCCTCATCCTGAATAGACAGAAATAGCTCGACTGCCTCATCATAGCGTTCCAAATTATTCATTGCTCGGCCCAAATGGCTGATCAGGACATAATCCCGTTCTTCCTCCGGAATTTCCATGATCGCATCTACGATTTCCTCAAACTCGTCCTCTTCATGCCACTCTTCCAGCTGCTCCAGTAGCTCTTCACTCATCATCTGTCGCCTCCCAATCAAATCACTTGATGAAAGTATACCATTTTCTTCTTTCCAGAACATGCCGCCAAGAAGAGATTTCCCCCGTGTCTTTCAGGAAAAAGTGCCGAATATCCCCCACAGGAGATTGTTAGGCAATCCAGACACTTCGGGCGAGAATTTTCTACGCGCCTGTAGCAGAAGCTCTTAAACGTGCTGTCTCCTATGGAGTTTAAATCTTTGCACGGCTGCGATAAATACCAGTTATCCCCAAGTTTGAACTCTAATGGAGTGGTTAAGTATTTTTTGAATCCAATACCACACAGCAGGAGGTAATCAACATGACAGAAAAAATAGTTGGTGTATTTGCTTCGGAACATGACGCGTCGAATGCAATCCAAGATTTAAAAGACCTCGGTTACCGTGCGGATGATATTTCAGTAGTAGGAAAAAACAAAGCAGATATAGATACGATTCATGACGAGACAGGAACCAAGGCTCCGGAAGGCATTGCTACCGGCGCGGCAACTGGTGGTGTGCTAGGCGGCGTAGCCGGATTGCTGGCTGGTCTGGGAGCGCTGGCGATTCCAGGCATCGGGCCGATCTTGGCAGCAGGGCCTATTGCAGCAACGCTAACCGGAGCTGCGGTCGGTGCAGGTACAGGCGGACTGGTCGGAGGACTGGTTGGTCTGGGTATTCCGGAAGATGAGGCCGAGGAGTACAATACGCATGTTAATAGCGGACGTATTCTGGTGATGGTGGACGCGGACAATACTAGGGACGATCAGGTGTATACGATTTTACGTAATCACCATTCCTTAAATGCTTCCGATTACAAGAATCACAAAGGCGTAACGAATTCAAATTCGGATGCCGTGGATGTTCCTACACGCGAAAAGAGAGAGCCTGTCTTCTATCAGGAGATGGCTACACTGGACCGCCCAGAACGGCTGGACCAGCAGAATCAGCGCGCCCTTAATACGGACCAAGAGCGCACCATGCGTCTTCGTGAGGAACAGCTGGATATCTCGAAGAAGCCGCAAACCACTGGCGAGGTTAATCTTCGCAAGGAAGTCGTCGAGAACGAGCAGACGATTAATGTCCCAGTATCCCGTGAGGAAATCGTAATTGAGAAAAAATCGGTGAATGATGATGTTTCCGGTGAACCGATCGGCCGTGATGAAACCATCCGCATTCCGGTTACGGAAGAACGCGTTGAGGTAAATAAACGTCCGGTCGTCACTGGTGAAGTAGAAGTCCACAAACGGAAAGTGGAGGATACCGAGCAGGTCCGTGATACACTGAAAAAAGAAGTAGCCCATCTGGACCAGTCAGGAAACCCTACGATTAAGGGAGATAAGAATCTGGATTAACAGGGCCCATGCCTCAAACTTCACATCATAATAGAACGGGACGGCTGCAGCCGTCCCGTTCTTATTTATACATATCAATTGGCAGCCACGCGATCGGCTCCCTACTTTCCTCCGCCGTGAATATAGCGAAGACATGTAGAGCTCTGAAGCCAAAAGGATAACGTCAGCCATCCCGAAAGTCCCCAGCAATACGTCTTAATACAAAAATCATAAATTCCTGGACTTATCTTTTTTGCTAAAATAAACTTAAAATGGAATTCATACTTATAGCTAATTACAATTAAGATTTGAAAGCGAGGTGCAGCCATTGACGACCCTTATCGTGATCATCGTCCTCATCTCACTGATCACGCCATCCATCTTTCTCATCAAATTTGCCAAGGGAGCTCGGGCGCATAACGAACGAAACGTACAGCGCAAGATGATTCTCTCAAGCGGTACGCCTGCTCAGGCGCTGATCAACTCGATCCAGCAAACAAACGCGCAGGTTGACGATCAACCGGAAGTATTGTTGGACTTAAGCGTCTCGAAACCCGAGGGCGGGACGATCCACACCGTCGTGAGAACCGTCATCCCGATCATAAGTATCCCCACGTTTCAAAAAGGCAACATCATCGAAGTAAAGCATATGACGATAGACAATGAGTTGAAATTCGAGGTCGTAGGTGCTTATATACCTTGAGAATGAATTCCCGGTTACAACTCTCCCTCAAGAAACCGGATAAGGTATACGTCCGGCTGCGCCATGAACTCGGTATAGCTGCATAAATGAGCATACGCCTGATGCTCCAAGTCATAACAACCGATCTGGCCCTTTTTCTTCGGGTTCCACACGAGATACAGGTGAGAGTAATTGTCAATAGCCGCTGACAGGCGCAGCAGCTTTTGCCGGCCGATCTTCATTTCGATCGTGTCGATCAAAGGGAAGAAATCGATGTATTCGATTTCGTATTCATTTGGGGCAAGCTCCACATGCAGCTGGTCTCCGGTTAGAAATTTGACCAGTTCCTCGGGCAATTTATACTTTTTCAGCTCATATTTCTTATTCTCATCTTGTAGGAGAGCCTACAGAGGATATGGCGGGGCTTTGGCTGCTGTGATGTTATCGGGATGAATATCAGCCTGCTCATGGCCAAACATGCGAAGATAGATATACTCTACTTCTTCAAGTGACATTTGAGTTGATCGACTGACTTCATACAGGTCCACATCCTGTGACAGCAGCTCGCGCGCTTGATGAATTTTCCCATTCAGCCAGTTGTTCTCAAGCATCCATTGTTTCACCTGGCCCAGCCAATGGCTTTGGGTTTCTGAATCAGCATGCTTTTTATATTTAGCAACAGACTCCGACAGATAGTCATAGAGATAGATCCCCAATGCCTCACGCTGCTCATGCTTGGACATCCGCAGATACTGCTCATAACTTATGCTGATATCCAAGTAGAGCGTGTGATCCTTGCTGTCAAACCGTCTGAATGTTTGGCGAGCATAATGATCAGGCAGAACACGGAATATAACGAAAATATCATAAGGAAACAGCCAAGTTGCTGCCGCTTCCTCTAAAGGCTGCAGTTCATCCTTTAATTGACCTACACATGTTCCATGGGTATCCAAAGTAAAGCCCAGCTTCATTAACATGCCTCCTCTCACAAACCTCATAAAAAGATGGCCTGCCTTCAATTATAGTGATCGTAACCTTGAGGAGAACCTTCTGCCATCTACAAAGTTACGAAATCTTGAGGCACCCCTTCGACAAAAGCCACTGCTCCATAACGGCGAAGGCCTGCTGTGCATCCTCTTCATAGAAGATAGCCACCTCTTGCCCATAAGCGTAATTAAACCGGATATAACCGCCCAGATGCTGATAGAACAAATGGCAGGCATACGGGGTCTCAATGATTAAATCAGGAGGAGCATCCGTCTGACACATCCTGGCTAGTTCTGGCAGCGAAGGTGAATCCGGCCCCGGCGGCAGCCGCAAAAACAGATGGCTCCGCGTACCTGTCCATGGTTCATAATAAACGGCCCCCTCTTGACTGCTTCCATACACATGCCGATAGATTTCATCCAGCACAAGCGCGTAAACACCGTCGTCTTCCTGCTCCCATGCTTGCAGCGGCAAGGCCTGGATATGCTCTGAATGACGAGGCAGCCACAGCAGCCCGGATATTTTGGGATGCACCGCCAGAAAATCACCATCCACCGTTGTGCCGATTGCGATGCATTCTGCGATCTGCTGCTCGGTAATCGGGCTGTTTTCATCATGTTCCCACAAGCCGTACTCGGCAAAAGGCTGAAGCACCTCTGGATCGGGCTGCTGGATATTCATCCACCCTCTGTAGGTGCCTTCACCAAATTGCTGCAAAAACCGGAGATAACCCGGTGGATATATAGCTGCCGTCTCGCTTGCAAACTCCCGGCATCGGTCATAAGGCAGCGGCTTCGGTTTAGATACAACGTACACGATCATTCCTCCTGTATGCTGGCCGATTCTCTTCCGTTCTCGAGCCAATCCCCTTTTCTCCCTGAAATATGTTTATACTATTCTTCCACAAACTGTGGAACGTTTCCTTCCAGATCCTTTCCTTACTTTTCTTGCTTTTGATACCTTTCTTACATTTATGACAGGTGTCATACGATTCCTTTTACAGGTGTGAATATCGTGCCAAGGGAGCGTACATCTACAATGAATATAAAAGAGAAGCCATAAGGAAAGAAGGAGACGGGAGATGGAACAACGGAAAGACAGAATACGGTTGCTGGATATTTTGCGGGGCTTTGCCATACTGGGAACGCTCGGGACGAATATTTGGATATTCGCGCATGCCGGAGACGTCAATTATATTACCACCTTTAATCAGTCCGGGTGGTGGGGCTTGAATGATCTTCTTCGCATGATCATTTTGTTCCTGGTCAACGGAAAGCTGCTCGGTCTATTAACGATTATGTTCGGCGTCGGTATGGAGATGAAGTATCAACAGGCGAAGCGAAGAGGGAAGCCGTGGCCCGGCGTTTATTTGTGGGTCGTCCTGTTTCTGATCCTCGAAGGCCTGCTGCACTTTATATTGGTCATGGAATATGACATCTTAATGAGCTATGGAGTTACCGCCATCATTGCAGCCTTCATCTTAAAGGGGGGCGATCGGCTCATCGCCCGTACGATGAACGTAATTGGCAGCATTTTCGCCATTGCGATTCTGGCCCTTGCCGGACTGATGCTGGCGAGCGGTGCAAGCGTATCGCTGGGCGGTTTTGGCGATGTTGCTGCTCTTTATCAGGAAGGCACTTGGATGGAGCAAGTCCAATATCGCCTGACGAACTTCCTTCCACTGCGAATGGAAGCCATCTTCGTGATACCGACCAACGTGTTCCTGTTTCTGCTGGGGGTTCGCTTCATGCGGACAGGGGTATTCTCCCCGGATGAGAACGGCAAAAAACTGCGGGGAACGCTATTCAAGCTTGGAATGTATGTCGGTGTGCCGCTCAATTTGTTCATTTTTATCCCCGGCGGAGCCTTTGATCTACCCGTGCGCTATCTATTCGCACCGCTTATGTCCGTAGGGTATATAGCTATCATTGCTAGCATGATACAATATACGAAATGGGAATGGCTGTGGCGACTGCTGGAAAATGCGGGGAAAATGTCTTTGAGCTGCTACGTATTTCAAAATATCCTGGCATCGGTCATTTTCTACGGCTGGGGACTCGGCCTTGCCGGCAAGCTGAATTCTGCGGCCATCATCGGCATCTGGCTGCTGATTTGTGTATTTCAGCTAATCTTGGCATCAATGTGGCTGCGCGGATTCAAGCTGGGTCCCATGGAGACTGTCCGCAAGCGGGCGGTAGGTTACTTCGAATCAAGATAGCCAAATTGGGGGCTTTGCATGGGCAGATTCTACAAGTTATACCCGAGAGAGCAGATCAAAAGTTATCTGCTTATCGATATCATATTAACCGTATTTCTAATCTACCGGATCTTCTATATCGATTCGGCGCTGGGATGGTGGGGCAGCTTCGGGCTGCTCCTGTTATTCCTCGTTTCGTTCTACGTTGGACTGTGGCAGCGGGGCGGCTGGCTGCTGGTTGCCGTGCTCTCCGGACTGCTCTCGCTTGCCGTGCTTGGAATATACAGCGGCCCGGGCATACTCGTATTCTCGATCATTCAGGCCGATTTGCTGGGGAGAGCCAAATCCAAGATACATATTGCTATCGGCAGTATAGCCATTGCTATATCATATCTGCTCGTGTTTCTCATCCGGCGGGAGCCGCTGCTTGAGAATCCCAATACCATCTACCTGCCGGTCATGATTGTCCAGATGCTGTACCCAACCGTCATCTATATCAAGGAGAAAGCCAAAAGCTTGCAAGGAAAGCTAGATGCCGCCAACGAGCAAATCGCCCAATACATCCAGCAGGAGGAGCGGCAGCGCATCGCAAGGGATCTTCACGATACCTTGGGACAGACCCTCATGATGATCAAAATGAAAAGTGAGCTGGCAACGAAATGGGTTGATAAAGACCCGGAACAGGCCAAGCGGGAATTAAGCGAGATTCGGGATACGTCCCGAACCGCCTTGAAACAAGTGAGAGAGCTGGTATCGGAGATGAAATTCATATCCTTGAGTGATGAACTTGAGCATGCAGCCAAGCTGCTCCATACGGCAGGCATTGAGCTGCATATCGAAGCTCCAGAGAATCCGCCGCTGTTATCCAGTGTAGAGGAAACGATGCTCGCACTCTGCGTTCGAGAAGCCATGACCAATATCATCAAGCATAGCCAAGCCAAGCAGTGTACCATCACACTGGAATTCAATGAGCAGGCCTATCAGATTCATATTGCCGATGACGGAGTGGGGATCAGGGGACATAGCGGTGGAAACGGCATTCCATCGATCACGGAACGGATGAAGGCGCTGGGCGGCTCCTTCGTGATCTCTCCCCAGCAAGAAGCAGGCACTTCGTTGACGCTGGAGCTCCCGCTTCGCCCGCAAGACAAGGAGGACGCTATATGATTCGAATCATAATTGCAGAAGATCAAAAAATGCTTCGCGGCGCTTTTGCCTCATTGCTCAAATTCGAAGACGATTTTGAGGTAGTGGCCGAGGTTCCCGACGGTCAGCAAGCCTGGGAGGCGATACTGGAGCATAAGCCGGATGTGTGCCTGCTCGATATCGAGATGCCGCATATTAACGGCCTTGAATTAGCTGAGAACATTCGTCGTGCCGGTTTGCCCTGCAAGATTATGATGGTTACGACCTTTGCGCGTCCCGGCTATTTGCAAAAGGCGATGGATGCCCAGGTGGAGGGCTATCTGTTAAAGGATGAACCGATCGATTGCCTGATCGGGGCCATACGGCGGGTTATGAAGGGTGAACGGGTAGTCAGCACCGACTTGGCCGCAGCCCTCTTCATGAAGGAAGAGAACCCGCTTAGTGAACGGGAGACCGAGATGCTTCGACTGACCAGGGAAGGCATGACCACCGGCGATATCAGCAAAGCCCTGTTTCTGACGAGAGGAACCGTGCGCAACTATCTGTCCTCTGCCATTCAAAAGCTGGGGGCCGAATCCCGGCAGCGAGCCGTTACTATCGCGGAGGAAAAAGGCTGGCTGTAGCGGGCACCGGAATAGCGGGTTACAATGCGGGGTGCTCACTTCTTTATAGGGTCGCATTTAATTTTTCAAAAATCTGCAGCAGCTGCGCCCTCTCTTCCACTGCTAATCTTTCATATAAATTTCTTCGTAAAGCGTGCCCGCACTCATACGCTTTATGAATCATATCTATCCCTTTATCCGTAATACTCAGATAACTAATTCGCCTGTCATACTCATCCGTTATTCTGACGGCCAGCTTCTTCTTCACCAGCTTCTCGGATAAATGGGTCAGCGTAGACGGGGTTAATCCTAAATTCAGCGCGATGTCGGACGGGCGGCTTTTTCCACTTGCCTTTAAATGGCTGAGCACGAGAATATGGGAAATATTAAGGTCACCATTAAACATTTTGCTCCACTGAATAATCAAATGGTTCGTAACCTTGTCCATATTATGTATGGTTTGGAATATCGTCTGCTCTTCGTTCATACAAACCTCCTTATCTATAAAAAATAAGAGCCTAATTGAAATAAATAGGCTCTTATTCGTTTACAGCTATCTAGTTAAGGATACATCCACTCGCAAAGAAAGCTTAGAGCGGAGATTAGCCCTGTGCCTTTTTAGCAAACGCCTCGATATCAGCAATGCTTGGGTTGGCGATATAGTGCCCACCTTCTACCTCGATCGTTTGCCCTGTTATAAACTTGGATTCATCCGAAGCCAGGAAGAGAACCGTGTAGCCAAGATCTTCCGGCTCACCGTGGTACGACAATGCATTATATTTTGCGAATATATCCAGTACTTCAGGTACCATATTGTTCTTGGCAGCCGGAGTTAAAATCAAACCAGGCGCTACCGCGTTGCAGCGGATGCTGTGTTTGCCGTATTGAGTGGCAATATACTTCGTCAGATGCACGACACCCGCTTTCGAAGTACCGTAAGCAGTCCGGATGGAGTCACTTGCAAAGCCCGCCATGGATGCCGTATTAATGATAGAACCACCGCCTGCTTTAATCATATGAGGAATGGCAAATCGGCTTCCCAATAGCACACTCTTCAGATTGACATTCATCAGTCGATCCCATTCATCAAGGTCCATATTAACAACATCCAAATCCTTCTTCAGATTGGTCAATCCTACATTGTTAAATAGAATATTGATCTTACCATAATGACTTACCGTCGATTCAACCGCTTCCTCAATGGACTTTCCGTCCCCTGCATCAAGGAAAATGCCGGTCGCTTCTCCGCCCGCTGTTTTTATGTTCTCGGCCGCCGCTTTGGCACCCTCCACATTAAAGTCCGCAATAACGACTTTGGCCCCTTCTTTTGCCATTAAAGTTGCAGCGGATAGACCTATGCCAGAGGCTCCCCCCGTTATTAACGCTACCTTATCTTCCACTCTTCCCATCGTTCATAACCCCTTTCTCTTAAGAGACATTCACCGCTTTGTTCCTGGTATTCTCTTGAAGCGCATCAAGATACAGTACTGTATTGAGGGTACCCGTTGAAGGATCAAGTTAGTCTTTTTTTTTAATTATTTAGATATCTAACTATTACAATTTGAAATAATAGCAGAACCTATTATTCGATGCAAATGTTCATATCTGGTTATGTTATACCTGCATCTTGTAATTGGCGTAACTGGCAAGTGAGATGTCACTTTCTACTAGTTACATAGCAAAACTATAGAGGTATTATAATAGCTGTCCCTGTCACAAGGCAGGACAATCATCAACACCTGGACAGAAGATAAAGTTAAGCAGATAAAGGAGGCTATACCATGAATGCTCATACCTCTCCAGCCTCTAACCGTATTAAGATCCCGCCAGGATTCTGGGCAGGTTTAAGTGAATTAGGAATTGCCTCCCATGAGGTAGCTCGTAAAGCACAAATGCCGCTCACCATCGTAACGGAACCCACCGTTACCGATACCCAATATTTTGCGATTTGGGAAGCTTATTCGGAACTCATAGGCGATACAGCTCAAGGGATTATCAAGCTTGCAACCGTCTACGAAACAGCGAAGTATCCTCCTACCATGTTGGCTACTTACCACGCTCGTGATTACCGCGACGCTCTAAATCGAATGGCTAGGTACAAACAATTGTGTCCGCCCGAGAGCTTACGAATCTCTGAAGAAGGTGAGCACTGTACCATCGAACTTGAATGGCTGCATGCCGAGCAGCCCGGTCCACCGGTGCTGGCGGGCATCACGCTGGCATGTCTTCTGGAGCTTGGGCGCCGGGGCACTGGCCAGCCTTTGACAGGGCAGCTCGTCGAATTTTCACACACCGAGGGTGATGTACATGCCCTTGAAGATTACTTCGGCTGTCCTATCCAGATGGGTGCAGGCCGGAACCGGTTAATACTGCATCGAAAAGATTTGGACCGCCCTTTTCTCTCATACAACGAAGAACTGTTAGAGATCCTGACTCCCGCTTTGGACCGATCGCTTTATGAACAGAAGCGAAGCCGCTCCATTACGGAAACGGTCAAATGGATTATGAAGCGCAGCCTTACCGGAGGGCGCCCTGACATTCAGACGATCGCCAAGGAGCTTAGTATGAGCAATCGAACCTTACAGCGCCGTCTTTCTGATGAAAACACGAGCTTCAATCATCTTTTGATAGAAGCCAGACATGAGCAGGCCCGAGAGTACCTTGCAGACCCGTCACTCGATATTAAGGAAGTGGCTTTCTTAATTGGATATGAAGATCAGAACTCATTCTACCGTGCCTTCCGTCAATGGGAAGGTGATACACCCACCCACTGGCGTACTGAGCATTCAGAAATAAGCTCGATATAGAAGAACCGCTGAACTATTTTTGAGAATGACCGCCTATCAACACACTGTTTAAGGAGAAATGCATCATGGATATGGGACTACACAATAAAACAGCTCTAGTTACAGGCTCAACAAAAGGTATAGGTAAAGCCATTGCCATTGAACTTGCCAAGGAAGGTGTTCATGTACTCATTAATGGACGAAATCATGAAGAGGTAGAAAGAACGGTGTATGAAATCAAAGAGAAATTTCCCGCTACCTCTCCTCAAAATGCCGCGGCGGATATTGTGGATATCAAGCAAAGAGAAGCTTTGCTTAAGAAATTTCCTGATGTGGATATTTTGGTTAACAATATGGGGATATATGAAATTATGCAATATGAGGACGCCCACGATGAAGTATGGGAAAAATACTTCCGGACGAATGTTCTTACAGCCAATGGATTATCAAAATTTTATTTGCCTGCCATGCTGAAGAAGGATTATGGCCGCATTATTTTCATTGCGAGTGAAGAAGCCATGATGCCTTCAGGACAAATGCCTCAGTACGCGATGACCAAATCAATGCTGTTATCATTGTCAAAAAGTTTATCAAAACTAACCATCGGTACTGAAGTTACAGTCAATACAATCCTGCCAGGACCCACACTCTCTGAGAATGTACAGCAAATCATTGAGGGGATCTATCCTAATGAAGATATGACTTTTTCAGAAAAAGAGAAAACATTTATGACAACAAACCTGCCTCAATCTGAAATACAACGCTTTATCAGGCCTATGGAGATTGGCAGACTCGCTGCATTTGTATGCAGCCCTTATGCTTCCGCATTTAAAGGTTCTCCCATCCGGATGGATGGGGGTATGGTGCCAACGATTTTTTAAATCAATTCGCATTGTTGATATACGGGCAAAAAATACAAAAGGGCTGCTGTTGCAGCTCTTTCATTTGTTTTCATTGTGTAGCTAGATATTCACAAGCAATGTTTCACTCCTGCTCGTCTAGTTGCTGGGCAAAGGTGAATGGCAATTGGTGACCGCAATAAGATGGACAAAAATCTCTGGCAAATGCTTATTACGTATGGGATAGCTACATAGACGAAATAAATTCTCCTTGCAACAATAGAATAGAGTAAATAAGACGACTATCTGGAAGATGACCTCATATGCGTAGTTAAGTGATGAAAGTGTTTCTTAACCACATAACTCTAAGTCACATACTGTTGCCACAATGAATAATTAGGAGTATAATGGGAATAGAAATAAAAGGACCTTTTGGTCATCGGGGAGGCGACCCTCGATTCCACGCCGTGGGGACTTTAAATAAGACACGGAAACCTTTGTCGTCTTATCAACACCTACTATGCTCTGATGTGGATACATCAGGGTTTTTTATTTGTTAAGGAGATAAACCAGAGGCTTGACGTCACAGCACTTTCCAATTTATCGACAAAACCGAAGATTGATGAAATATCAATTGAATTGCTTCGACAATATTATGAACGGGACTTAGAACCATACATTTTTATTTTTGAGTTAGACAATGGTATCGTCGTTAACTTGGACTTTAATAAAGAGCATCTTTGCCACTTACTCGGAATTGAAAAAATGGCAAAGGGAACTGTTAGGTATAAAGAGCTTTATAAATATTCTGGACTTGCGGGATACAATAATATTCAAAATGGCACAATAACAATACAACATTTAAAAGCCCTTAATAAAGGGCGATTTAATTTTATTAAAGATAAGCTCATCTTCTTCTATCTTCTCCCTTTTATTGTTGACTCTCCCGAAATATTATTGGATTTCGTTACAAGCAATGGAAAGTCATTAATTGAGGCAAAATTATTAGCCTATATGACAACGGAAGAAGCCTATGTACACTTAGGAATTGATGAAGATGATGACTCCAATAGGTTTTTCCCAAAAACCTATTTAATTGAGCGAATTAACGAAACTAGCGATGGCACCAAATTCATCAAAGGAAAATCGCCTTTCAAGGTGATAAAGGCTCAAAAAGTCAGCCGAATCTCTAATGATATTAATTCGATGTCTGGTCCAGATGCTGAATCTATCTCATAGACCAACCTTCAGAGAATCCCTAGGACTGTTTATACTTTACACTTACTTCGATGCCAACTTCCCTTGCTTATGACTACCCTACTTTCCGTTTTACCACTACTTGTGGTATGGTTCACAACTTTATCTAAAACGGCAAGCATTAAGGCCATCCGGTACCGGATGGCCTTATCTATATTCATATTAGTGATCCAAAGGATTATTATCTGAAAACAAATCCGGATTATCCTGGAGCATGTCTGTTATGACTTCCGCCACCTTGGCCGCATCACAAACCCTTACTTCGGCATCGCCAAGCATCCCCTTACGCATGGCACCACGGCTTTCCAAGACCTCATCGACTTTCCAAAAATGCTCCGACCATGACAACCCGCAATGTCTGCGGGAAGGTACCGAAATCTCCGTCCCGTCAGGTAAAACAGTGTAGAGCATCTGATGATCATCCGTTAGTCTGCCCGATATGTCCACCCATTCTTCGACTCCATGTATAAACGTGTTGCGCCTTAGATCAACACCTACTAGCAATATGGTCGCCTTTCGATCAAGCAGCTTCTCCCACGCGGAGCCTCTGGCACATGGCGTATCAAAGTGATGATCGTCATCGGTAAACGCTGCAGCATCTTCGCCTAAAGCAGCCACCGAATGCGTGGGATGCAGCGAGCGAATCACGCCGGGTCTTTTGCGAAAAAGCTCAGGCAAAATACCAACGCAGGAAGGTGACTGATCCACATAGAATCGGGGATTATCCGCATTGATATAGGACCATGTGTGGGTGGGCAGCACCAGCAGCCCATCCTTCATATACGCTGTAAATGCATCCAAGACGGCCTCCGCACCGCCCTCGACAGCCCCCATGCTTTTCATCGATGAATGAACCAATAACGTTCCATTGTGGTCGATGCCAAGCTGCTCCAATTGTTTCATTAAACTCCCAGTTGTGTGCATGTTTTTCCCCTCCCGGGCCTTTATATTAAACTTGCTCTTACTATACAGCCCACTCTATCATTCATTTAGCGAAGCGTACATAGAATGTAACCACGGTCCCTTGGCCTAACGTGCTTTTAATTTGAAGACCTGTGCCGAAATGCCGCTTTAACCGCTGGTCCGTATTGATCAGCCCCACTCCTGAACTGTGATCTGTCTTTCTTTCTAGTATCCGCTGCAATTGAGCTTCATCCATACCGATTCCATCGTCTTGGACGGTTATCTCGGCATGGCTGTTATGGACGGAAATCCGAATATGTATATTCCCCCCGCGGGAGCGCTTCATGACGCCATGTCTTATCGCGTTCTCAACTAAAGGCTGGATCGAAAGAAACGGAATTTTCAATTCCTCGTAGTCGTCTACTTCCCATACAACCTGCAGCCGCTCTTCAAAGCGAATTTGTTCAATATAGATATACGAGCGCACCAGACTTAGCTCCTCTTCGATCGGTACAAGTCCGTCCGTATCATGGAATCTGAATTTATATCGCAAAAAGTTACTGAACTCATCAAGCAAATTACGCATCTTGTCCAAATTAATGTCGCTTAAAGCCGCTACAGCACTTAAGGCATTGAATAAGAAATGAGGCTGGATCTGTGCTTGCAGCCATGCCGCTTCCAATCGCAATTGCTCCCGAACCGTTTGCTTGATCGTAGTTAGCGCCTCAATCCGCGATCTGATTTCTAACGCCTCCACCGGTTTGGTCACATAATCGTTTGCTCCCGCCAAAAACCCGCTCTGGATATCCTTCGGTTGGCTTCGGGCAGTAAGAAGCAGCACAGGGAGCTCTGTGAGCGTAAACCGCTCGCGGATCCTCCGTGTCAGCTCATAACCCGACATCTGCGGCATCATAATATCGGAGATGACAAGATCCCAGGCCTTGGTATCGAGCATAGCTAATGCTTCTTTGCCGCTCGTGACCATCGTTAGATCATATTCGTCCGGAGGCAGGATCGCTTCAAGTACTTGAAGATTAACCGGATCGTCATCAACAACTAATAAAAGTGGACGGTTACGAGTTGTTTCAGGTAAAAGCTCTTGTTTTGCAGCTGGTGACAAAACTCCCTCATTTTCCAAACCAGCCCCTACCGTTTCCTCAGGCAGCGCAGATGGTAAGTCTAACGATTCCAATGAACTGGAATTATTCTGCTCTTCCTCTGTTTCCGCCTCTGCCAGCTTTAACGAAAACGTAAACTTGGAGCCTTCTCCTGGAATGGAGGACACCTCTAACGTACCCTGATGAAGCTCAATGAGCTGCTTGCTTATGCTTAAACCTAACCCGAAGCCGCCTTCGATCATGGTCTCGCTGGCGCTCGCTTGCTCATAGGGATGAAACAGACGTTTTTGCATATCTTCGTCCATCCCGATTCCCGTGTCGGCAATGACGATATAAGCGCTACCGTTCTCTGTAAAAGCTTGAATCGATATGACCCCTTCATTCGTATATTTCACGGCATTATGCAGCAGATTGAACACAATTTGTATAACCCGATTCTCATCGGCAATGACCGGCGGAAAATCCTCAGGAATCTGATTTACGATTTGGACGGACTTCACTTCTGCGTTAAATTGAAGCATATCCATGACACCCGTGACGATTGGCTGAATCGATATGGACTTTTTCTGCAGGCGCGGATTGCCTTCCCGCAAACTCATCACATCAATCAGATCGTTTAATATTAGTGTTAGGCGACGTCCTACGGACAGAATCGTTTCAAGCTCCTTCACACTCCTGTCCTGAAGCATATGTCGTTCCCGGTTCAACACCGATTGTGACATGTTAAGCATGCTATGGAGCGGATTTTTGAATTCATGGGAAGTGTTCGCCAGGAATTGATCCTTATGGTCATTGACTCTTTGCAAGGTGGCAGCAATCTCTTTCGTGTTCGCATGCATTTTGAAATACCCCTTAAACCATACGGCAGCCAAGCATCCCATCGAAAGAATCAGATCAAACGGATAGTGGGCTACGCTCAGCGCACTTCCCCTCGAAATTAGCGCCCACAGAAAATGATGGACCAATGCGAGCATGGAAATTAGCAGGAACAGATGGTCCTGGATACCTTTGATTATTTTTTTAACGATAGCAATAATCGTGATGATCGCCGTGGTGAAGCCCAGCAGAAAGTAAATCGGGAACAGCATAATCACCTGCGGCGGGGCCAAGAACAGGGTCAAACCGGCAGTTCCTATAATCATGAATTTATAAACAGGATAAACCCTTCTCCAATAAGGGAGTTCCCGATGAATGGTACATTCCAGCAGCGCATAGCACCCGATCATCAACGAGGCATTGGACAGCCGAAAATCCCAGTCACTGTTTATGTATATGAATTGATGAAACAGCTTCTCATCCGTACTCAATATACTTGATAGGGTTACACACAGTGTCAGCAGAGAGAAGTACAGCAGTCTCTTATCCCTATTTCCCAGTAAGAATAAAATAAGTGCATACACGGAATGCATAAGAAATAGAATAGCCCCCAGCGTCTGCAACGAAACGGAAAGTGTCGTTTCCTTCGCTATCACTTCTTCTGATCCGAATTTAATCGACCGAACAATGCCGCCGCCCCGACTATCCTCATAATTGGCCGCCTGAATCACCAATTCGATGAGACCATTGTCGTCTGCTGTAAAGCTCGTAGAATAGGGCAGGTTCTTTGCTGTATATTCTTCCTGCGCTTCTCCCACCCGACCGGATTTAGCGAGCAATCGTCCATTGACATACAATTCGGATGCGGTACGCACGCTGGGTATGCGGATGCTATAATTAGAGCCTTTTTCCGGATCGACAAAAATACGCAGGCGATAAGACCCGAATCCATATGGCGTAGACTCTTCAGCATGTAAGGCCTCATTCCATTTCCCCGGAACTGAAATTATCCTCGGTTCCAGATCACTTTCTGCATGGTGCCCGCTGCCGTCCAGCAGCCATTGTGAGGGATAGAATTCCCACTGCCCATCAAGCAGGAGGATGCCGCCGTCTTCAGCATTCCAATCCCGCAAGTCGAGATGACCATTCGTAATGGATACCTGCTGTTGATCAGGGAACAACTCCATCCACAGCATGCGCAGACCGGACAGGACGATTAATAATAACCCTATGAATAATATAAGATGGCTTTTTTTCATTTGATAACCTGATAAGTTCTTTGCCAAGATGTACTCCTCTCTCCTAATCCATTCTACACACCCTATCTTCTATATCGGACGAAGCTACTCAAATCTTCCAGAATTCCCTAATCCGTGGTACGATCTTTTGATGAAAGATTAAACGTGTTGCACATGAATATTGTCATTAAGGATAAGGGATGTGTTGTTTTGTTACCACCTTTCACCAAAAGAGGAGCACTGCCTGAAGGACTCCACAAATGCACGATGGAGGAATTTATCAATAGGTTTTGCCCCGTCGATAACGAAAAAACGGACTTTTTTCCTACTTTTCATAATGATCATGACCTCTCTGTTAGATCCTACTATAAACCCGTCATTGAGCATCTGTTCGGGCATTCCATTGAAAGAGGCGCAGACAGCATTATTTTTGGCGGTTCATTCATAACAAATGACGAGACACCGAATGATATTGACTGCATCGTGATTGTTCCCAATTCAAACTGCATACCTCATAAAAACGAGATTCTGACTATGTCCGGCTGTACCTTGGATATTGTCTATGTAACGGAAGAGAATACAGACATGATCTATAAGCTAATGAACATGTTTTCGTTTGACAAGTATGACTTAAACGTGGGCTTGGTCCAAGTCAGCTTAACAAGTGAATTTCGGAATAGCTGGGATGATTTCTATGGGCAATACGATTTTGCAGAGTTACTGCTGGAAAGAGAAGCATATATTTTCAGACATTTCGTCACGGGAAGCCAGAAGAACGGAGTTCTGGTAACGATTCACGGACTCAATACCAACAGTGAGTGGAATTTCGACCTTTCTCCGATCGCAAGCTCCAGCAATTGGATATTCGCTCCTTTTTATTATGGCAATGTTAAGCTACCTCTTCTTAGTCAGAAATTAAAGGCAGACATTCTGGGGTATTTTAGAGAATGGATCTTTATGATTAAGGACAAGTATCAATGTGAAATATCCATATTTGCCCATAGTTTCGGCACATACATAATCGGCGCATATCTTGTTGGCTTCAATCATAATCCACCTGTTAAATTCGATAATATCGTATTAGCAGGGTCGATCCTAACTCCCGATTATGACTGGAACAAATGCATAGACCGAGGATGTGTAAACACGGTGTACAACATCATTTCTCCTCGTGATCCATGGGTGCCAAAAATCGAAGGAGCAAAAATTTTAACGAAAGACAAACTATTTGGACAGGCAAGCAATTTAGGATTTACACAAACAAACAAACGATTAATACAGGAATCCTACGATATCTATGATCACAGTAATATGCTGCGGCTGGACGTATTTGAATCGAAGGTAATTCCCTTTCTCAATACGGTTAAAAAATTCAGATAACGATGGCAAGCCACCCCATGATTCATGGAGTGGCTTCTCTTCTTTCTATGGGAGAACCATATGCCTAGTAGCCATCAGATACGAATCTGAAGCCCGTATTTAGCGAATATCCATGATTCACTCATGTCTTGTTTCGCATCGCGGCTTATACGAACCGATGGCTTCTGCTCGTTCATTGCCTCCGGATCCAGCGCGGAGAAACGAAGCGGCTTTGTTCTTTTCTTAATGTATCCCGTGATGTCCTCGAACAACTTATACGTTAATGGCCGATGATCCCGGATATCCTCGTACACGTAGTACTTCCCCTGTTCATCCTCCATCTCGATTTGCAAGCCTTTAGGAAAAGAAAGCAGGATGCACGGCAGCTCATCCTCGGCCCATTGTCCGTAATAGGGGAACTGAACACCTTCATTTCTCGCGAAAAATCCCGAGTCTTCCTGCTGTAACGTAACCGGAATGGAATAGACAAAGAAAGGGCGAACCCCCTCCCTCTTTTCCCCTGTCGTAAAATATCGATAATAAGCCTGATAAGCCTCAATCACTTGACTCATATCATGCCTTGTCCGGTCGCCATTCGTCAGGCGGAATTGTGTATCCTTATGTTCAAAAAGCTCCAGTACGCTTCGGAACTCTTCTGGTGTTATGAAGAATCGCAGCTTATAGAATCCACTGTTTTTTATTCTATCCATAGTTTTCACCAACAATCTGAATAATTTGGGTCCACAAGTTTACACATGCGCTAATTCGTTGTTAGTCCACATATAGTTTAGCCTATTCGGGTAATATGCGGAATAGGGGAATCCGCCTAGTTTCATGAGGCAGCTAGCTAAGGGCTTTTTTCGCACAGATGGCAATTGATTAATCATCCAAAGCCCCTTACGATTAGTTATAGGAATATGTAGTGCTGACATCTAACCGCTCTTTCAGGAAGGGAGAGAAAGATGCATGGAAAAGGAATTCGCTTTGACACAAAAGCTGCTGACCCTGCTCGATTCCGAATATCGGTGGTTTACCTTGGCCGAAATAGAAGAGCAGCTCAGCGTCTCAGATAAAACGATCCGCAAAATTATTGACGAAACGCAGCAGGAGCTTCCCCCTTCGATTACGATTGAGATTTCCCGCGGAAAAGGCGTCATTCTCCATTATGAGAAACGGAATGTGGCGTTTGGTGAAGTCATTTCCTCAATGTACAGGCAGAGAACCTTCTATCAACTGCTTGATTTGCTATTCTTGGAGGGTGGGCGCTATGGACTGGAGGAGCTAGCCGACAAACTGTATATGAGTTCTTCCTCGCTAAAAAAGCTGATCATCCGGCTGAACAGCCATGAACTGAAGCAATATCATTTACGCATCACGTATTCCATGCCCGAGGTAAAAGGCAGTGAGATCAATATCCGTTATTTTTACTGGAAATTGTATTATGATGCCTATGAGTTCTCCGGCTGGCCTTTTCCTGGCATGGACCAGGCTCAGATGCTCGAATATATCACGACTGTTGAATCGGAGAATGACATTGTCTATTTTCTCAATGCCAAGCGGAGCTTGTCCTTCCTGGCAGCCATCATGATGACGAGGGTACTGCAGGGCAAATATGCCGACATTCCCCGAGGCCAATATCACTGGGAGAGCAGCTTGCTCCATTCATCCATTACATCATGGGTAAGGACACTTGAGCAGCGTTATTCCATTCATTTGCCGCTGGACGAAACCCGGTTCCTCCAGGCGATGCTCAGCTTGGGCCAATACAACTATTATGATGAAGCAAAAATCAGCACGATGATCGCGATGAAGAAATCAAAGCTCATGCAGATTCAGGAGGAAGAGGATCAGATCGTCAATCATTTTCTCATGCTGGCGCTTGCTGCTTTCCCTGCCATTGATATGAATGATCGCTTCATCTGGGAAATCGGGGAGTTCTTCGAAAAGCTGCGGCTGGAAAATTCACTTCCCGACATGATCGCCATCTCAACAAGCAGTCTGACCGAATATGTTCAGAGAGAATGCCGTCCCATGTATCAGAGCGTCATGAGCTGTATGCAGGAATGGGGAAAGCGCTACCCCGGCATTCTGTACAATGACTATCATCTGACGAAGCTGACGCTGCTGATCGGCTCCAGTCTGCGCTATAACAGCAAGAAGGCCTTCCTGCTGATCGGCGGGGAATTCTCCATCCGCCATTATGTCGCCAAGCTGATCAAGAATGAAATCGGTGACGAGCTGATCATCAACACCTCCATTATGGAGGGCCTTACCGATGAAATCATTCAGAAGCATAACATCGACTTTGTGATCAGTACATTTCCCGTTGAGCTGAATACGGTACCCGTAGTTATCATTTCAACGATACCAACCAAACGTGATTTGGAAAATATCCGCAAGGAATTAATGCAACCATGAGGACTCATGGTTGCATTTTTTCGTTTAGCTCCGTAATTTTCTGGTCTTGGTTCTCTCCCCGATTCTTACTATGATGAAGGCAGATAAACAATTAAGCGCTTTCTTCATAGGGGGCCATAAAGCAGGAGGAACAGGATGAGTATACATTTGGGAGCTCAGCAAGGAGATATCGCAGAACGCGTATTGCTGCCAGGAGATCCTTTGCGGGCCAAATTTGTAGCAGAACACTTCTTAGAGGACGTCCATTGTTATAACGAAGTGAGAGGCATGTATGGGTACACCGGTCGTTATAAGGGGGTTCCGGTTTCTGTTCAGGGTACAGGGATGGGCAACCCGACCATGAGCATTTATGCAACGGAGCTAATTCAGGATTACGGGGTCAAGAAGCTGATCCGCATCGGTACCTGCGGCGCTATGCAAAAAGAGCTTCAGGTCCGCGATATCGTACTGGCTCAGGCCGTATCATCGGATAGCAATCTGATGGAAAAAATATTCTACGGCTGCAATTATGCACCCACAGCGGATTTTGGCATGTTAAGCAAAGCCCATCAACTGGCCCAGCAGAAACAAGTCAATGTTTTTGTCGGCAACATTTACAACTCGGACGAGTTCTATCGGGAAACATTGGACCGGCTTCACAAGTTTATGGATTTCGGGGTACTTGCGGTCGAAATGGAAAGCGCTGCCTTGTATACGCTGGCTGCCAAATATGGCGTTAAAGCCCTGTCCATATTGACAGTAGGCAGCCATCTGCTGACCAATGAACGCTCGTCGCATCAAGACAGCGAGAAATCTTTCCATGACATGGTGGAGATCGCGCTTCACACGATCCTGGCTGAGTAATAGCCTTGAGCAGGATGTTTTTTTAAGATAAACGATAATTTTAGGAGGAATAAGCAATGGGAATCAAACGCGGACTTAAATATGACTTTTCGTTGTTGGCCATTTTATTGATTCCGATCGGAATCGCGATCAACTTTGTCGGTGCGCAAATTATACTGCTGCTCAAGCTGCCCATCTATCTGAACACCATCGGGACGATTCTGACAGCCATGATCGGTGGTCCTTGGGTCGGTATGGTCACAGGAGCCAGCACTAACCTCGTTGTCGGTATCACCAACCCCGTCTCGTTCGCTTTTACGCCTGTTCAAATGGCTGTCGGCCTGGTAGTCGGCTTGCTGGCCATGAAAGGCATGTATACGAAGCTGTGGAAAGTGATCTTGGCTTCTATGGCCGTCGTACTGACCGTGCTGATCGTTGCATCGCCGATTCAAGTGCTGATGTTCGGCGGAGCAACGGGCAATTCCTCGGATGCCGTGGTTGCTACCTTCCTGGCCTCCGGTCAACAGATCTGGACAGCGGTATTCTCAACCAAAATTCTGGTGGAAAGCGTCGATAAAATCATCAGTAACGTCATCGCCTTTGTCATCGTGATGAAGATGTCCCCGAGATACTTGTCCAAACTGAACTATGGAGCGATCTTCATCAAAAAGAAATGATTTTTAATCAGCAATGGTTACGCTTTCAGAAGGAGGGGTTCTTGTGAATAACGAACGGTCCATGTTGAGCCGTCTTTATCCAACAACCAAGTTTATGATTACGATCGCTTTATGTTTGGCCGCATTTATCGTGCCCGGCTACGGGTTTAGCTACGCTGTTCTGCCGATTTGCATGGTGCTGGCTTACTTTGCCGGCAGCTTCAAGGAATTTTCCAATCTGGCAATTAAAGCACTGCTGATGATTGTTGTATTCATCTTTATTCTTCAGAGCTTCTTCTATCCCGGCCATGACATTCTGTGGAGCTGGGGCATCTTCTCTATCAAACGGGAAGGTGTGGAGTTCGCCCTGTTTCTGACATCGAAGATCGTCGCGGTTGCCTCGGCATTCATTCTGTTCTTCCGTATTACCAAGGTTAAGGATTTGGTTCATTCCCTGGAGCAGATCGGTTTGCCGTCCAAAGTAACCTATGTCATCCTGTCCACACTGCAGCTCATCCCCGAGATGAAGAAGCTGACCCTTGTCATCATGGATGCCCAAAAAACGAGAGGCGTCGAAACCGAAGGCAAACTGCTTGTCCGTATGAAAGCCTTCCTGCCAACGCTCAGCCCGCTAATTCTCGGATCCGTGGCAAGCACCGAAGAACGGGTACTGACGCTGGAATCGAGAGCCTTCTCGGCCAATGTCAAAAAAAGCAGCATCTACACACTGGAGAAGACCAAGTACGACCGGCTGGTGCAGATCCTGCTGATTGTACTGCTGGCTATCTTAATCGTCTGGAGAGTTGCGCTATGAGTATCATTACGATCAAGAATTTATCATACCAATATCCGATCAGCGAGTCCGATGCACTCAAGGACGTGAGTGTAACGATTGAAAGAGGCAAGCTGTATGCACTGGTTGGTGCCAACGGTGGCGGAAAAACGACCCTGTGCAATGTCATCCGCGGGTTTATCCCCCACTTCTATAAGGGAGACCTGCGCGGCGAGGTGCTGATTGAAGGCAAGGATATCCGGGAATGGGGAATGGGTGAGCTCTCCCAAAAAGTCGGATATGTCTTCCAGAATCCTTTTACCCAAATTAGCGGCGTAAAGGATAATGTATTCGAAGAGATTGCCTTCGGCCTTGAAAATCTGGGCATGGAGCCTGGACTAATCCGGGAGAAGGTGGATCAGGTGATCCGCATGCTGGAGATCGATTATTTGCGGGATAAGAACCCGTTTGAGCTCTCCGGCGGCCAGAAGCAGCGGGTAGCACTCGCTTCCATCATCGTCATGGAGCCGGATGTGCTGGTGATTGACGAACCGACCTCCCAGCTTGACCCGAAGGGAACGGAAGAAGTATTCAAGATTATTGAGCTGATGAAGAATAAAGGGAAAACGATCATTCTCGTCGAGCATAAAATTGAGCTGATTGCCGAATATGCCGACTACATTATCCTGCTGAACGAGGGAGAAGTGGCCATGCAAGGAAGCACAAGGGAGATTCTGACCG
This sequence comes from Paenibacillus solani, assembly GCF_001277345.1. Taxonomy (GTDB): domain Bacteria; phylum Bacillota; class Bacilli; order Paenibacillales; family Paenibacillaceae; genus Paenibacillus_AQ; species Paenibacillus_AQ solani. The sequence goes on along the minus strand of NZ_LIUT01000008.1, from coordinate 313,699 downwards.
ACGAGCGTGCTCTTACATTCGGGGCTGCCCTTCCTCAGTACTCACTGTTCGGCATGGAGATGCGCAGACGGGGAATGGATCTTGGCAGTATCCCGCTAACGGAAAAAGAAGCTATCGAAGCTGTGAAGACATGGATGAAGAAGGGGGTTAACGCATGAGCTTTCTGACATTGACGAATGCTTCCTTTGCTTATCCGAACGGCTACAAAGCAGTGGATCGAGTGAATATGTCCTTTAATAAAGGCGAATCCGTTGCCATTGTCGGCCAGAACGGGGCAGGTAAAACGACGACCGTCAAGATGATGAACGGGCTGCTCAAGCCTTCCGAGGGAGATGTCGTTATCGATGGATGGAACACCCGGGATTATACCACCGCGCAAATATCGAGAAAAGTCGGCTATGTGTTCCAGAACCCCGATGACCAGATCTTTCATAACGATGTGTACAGCGAGATTGAATTCGGACCCCGCAAGCTGGGTCTCCCAGAGGAACAGGTGAAAGCGAATGTCATGAAAGCGGCAGAGCTTGCAGGCGTCGTCCCCTTTCTGAAAGACAATCCTTACAATTTACCCTACTCCATGCGTAAATTCGTAACGATTGCTTCCGTGATCGCGATGGATTCCAGCGTCATCATTCTGGATGAGCCGACAGCGGGCCAAGACCTTCCTGCCATGGAGCGGCTTGCCAATCTAATCGAGACATTAAACCAGGAAGGCAAAACCATCATTACGATTACGCATGACATGGAATTTGTCGTGAACAACTTCCACCGGGTTATCGTCATGGCGAACCGTCAGGTCATTGCGGATGATGACAAGCGGGCCATCTTCTGGAATCTGGATGTACTGGAGCGGGCGATGCTGAAGCAGCCGCATATCAGCCGGCTCGGATACTCGCTAGGGATCGGCCACAATATCCTGGCGATTCCAGAGCTTGCGGACGAGCTGGCCAAGCACAAGTGAGGTTATAAAGGAGTGATCCTATGGAGCAGGAGCAGGTAAAGCATATCCTGTTGGACGTGGATACAGGCGTGGATGATGCTCTGGCGATCATCTACGCTGTTAAATCCAGTAAGCTGCATATAGAAGGTATTACAACCGTATTTGGCAATGTCGGTGTGAAGCAGGCGACAGATAATACGCTCCGGGTACTGGAATTGGCACAGCCCGGTTACGAGATTCCGGTTGCCATGGGGGCGGATGCCCCCTTGTTTCGCCCGCGCCGCGAGAACGTAACCGCCATTCATGGAGCTAATGGGCTGGCTGGATATGAACTGCCAGCGTCCGGCCGCTTGCCGGTGGACGAGAGAGCGTCCGATTTCATCGTTAGGAAGGTACGGGAACAGGCGCATGATATTACGCTGGTATGCACCGGCAGACTGACCAATTTGGCGGTGGCACTCGCCAAGGACCCTTCGATTGCCCAGAAGGCAAAGCTGGTGTTAATGGGCGGCGCCATCAAGGTGCCGGGCAATGTCACGCCCGTGTCCGAAGCCAACATCCATGGTGATCCTGAAGCAGCACACCGGGTGTTCGAGTCCGGTATTCCCATAACGATGGTTGGCCTCAATGTGACCGAAAAAGCTAAATTCAGCGAGGCTCATTATCATACACTCATGAATGGTTTTTCGGATCAACAGGCAGCATTGAAATCATTCATGCATCATATATTCACCTTCAGCTTTGAGGCCAGCGAACGTTTGAACGAAGGTAAGTATCGGCTGATGCATGATCCGCTGGCATTGGCTGTTGTAGAGGATCCTTCCCTGGTGGAGATGGAGGATTATTACGTCTATATAGAAACGAAAGGACAACTATCCTCCGGCGCAACGCTGGTTGACTTCAGACGGCCGCAATCACGGACCAATGCTTCCGTCTGCATGCATGTCCGCGAAGAGGCATTCCTTCAGCATTATATTCGTAGGGTGTTATCATAACCCGTCAGAGAAGGAGGAGCATCATTAATGAACCCCATATTATTGGATGTGGATACAGGAATTGACGATGCGCTGGCGATTGCCTATGCAGTTCGGTCCCCGGAGCTGGATGTTATCGGGATTACGACCTGCTTCGGAAACGTATCGGTAGATCATGCGACGCGCAATACACTCCATGTCCTGCAGCAGCTAGGAGCAACCGGGGTTCCGGTTGCCATGGGGGAAGCCGCCCCGTTATTCCATCCTTCCATGAAGACTTACCCTACCCAGTTTCATGGCGAGAATGGTCTCGGCAACCTGACTTTCCCCGATCCCGCAGGCAAGCCTGTATCCACACGAGCGGCGGCCTTTATGGTGGATCAGATCAGACGATATCCGAAGCAGGTTACGCTGATCTGCGTTGGTCCCTTAACCAATCTGGCCGCTGCCATACTGCAAGCGCCGGAGATTGTGTCACTCGTGCGGCAAGTCATCGTGATGGGCGGAGCTGTGGGCGTGGCGGGCAACCGCCGGATGCATGCGGAAGCGAATATCTATTCCGACCCGGAAGCGGCTCAGCTTGTCTTCCAATCCGGTGCTCCAATCACGCTGGTTGGACTGGATGTAACCTTGCAGACCAAGCTCAGGCTGGAGGATATTCAGCGCTGGAGAGAGCTGGATACGGATTTCACCCGCTTTTTGGCCGATATGACCTCTTATTATATCGAAGGCTACCGGCAAGCCTATCGCGACCCTGCAAGCTGTGCCCTGCATGATCCTTTGGCAGTAGCGGTAGCGATTGATCCCAGCCTGGTCAAGGTTCAGCCGATGGTGCTCCAGGTCGATCTGGAAGGCATCCATTCGTATGGCAGAACCATCGCTGATCTGCGGCCGCGTTGTACCAATCAGCCGAATGTCAATGTGTGCATTGGTGTCGATGCGAAGCGGTTCGAGGAGCATTTTATGCAAACGCTGATGATATAAGCGACAGCATAAGGAGTGAACGCAGGAAGCGTTCACTCCTTTTTGTGTTGACTGCAAATATCGATCAATTGGCGGCGCCATTCGCAAGGCAGACATTCTATTCACCCTCTTCCCTCATGGTGTTGCGGCAGGTTGGCGAATATATAACGCTAGACTTTCAGGGAAACCTCCTATAAAATGGGATCATGTAGCGAAACGTAGTTTCACTAGTTGAAACCGCCAAGGAGGAGAAGAACCAATGGCTTTTCATTTCTATGGTCTGGATCATGTTCAACTGGCAGCTCCGGAGGGCTGTGAAACAGAAGCACGACATTTTTACCATCATCTATTGGGTTGGACGGAGATTCCGAAGCCTGAGATTCTCAAGAAACGCGGTGGCGTATGGTTCCTATGCGGGACGCATCAGGTACATATTGGAGTCCAGCCCGATTTCGTTCCTGCTACCAAAGCCCACCCGGCATTCCACGTACAGAACTTGGATGAGCTTCGTGATTACCTACAACAACAGGATATTCAAGTTACCGATGACGAAGCAAGAGCGGATGAAGGAGTTCGTCGTTTCTATATAAACGACCCCTTTGGAAATCGGCTTGAGTTTCTGGAATGGCTTCAGTCTTAAAGTCAGTTAGCATTGAAGATCCGACTCTCTAGTGATAATATTTATTGTGGCATTCAGATTGGTAATAATTACATCAAGTAGAGGTGTCGGATGAGAGTATTAAAGGTTTTTGCCATCACCATATCCATATTCGCTGTATTATTTACGGGGGTTGTCGTATACATACTACTGGCTGAGCCGGATCTGCTAAAGACGAATGACAAGCCGCTTGCAGCGACATCTTCAACCGAAACGCCTAACAAAGACAATTCCGCTGATCAACAAGATGAATCGGAAACGCCTTCAAAGCCGGTGACAGCTCCTGAGCCTGTCAACTCCAAGCCTACGAAGCCAGCAAAAATCCCATCGAGCACAAAATCTGAAGAAGCTGAAGAGGTAGAGCCACCGTCGGTTCCAAGTGCAACTATAGAAGTGAGTACACCACCTTCTGAGTCGGCTTCGGTAGAGCCTACGCCTGCTACAAATGCAGTCCAGGACCCGAGCACACTCCTCATGGGCAGATGGGTAGCTGTGAATAATCCGAATCTGCGCTTCGAATTTTTTCGTGATGGCACATTTACAAGAGGAAATTATCATGCTCCGAACGATTACAATGAATTTGCGGGAACGTATTCGTTTAGCAGCAGCACACGGTTGAAAGTACAATACGAGAAATGGACTATTAAACTCGATTCAGGCTATAAAAATACCCGTCCAAGTGACGAGAGCTATGTATTCGAGATTGTCATTGATGAGAATACCCTTCAGATTCCCGGTTCCAAAGAAGCCTTTGGTGCTACGGAATGGACGAGAGAAAACTAGAACCCTCCACTAGAGGAAGACTCAGAGCTCTAACTGAATCGCCTATGGGTCCCCCTCCCGCGAGATTGGCGGTAGGGGCTTTTGGTTTTCCAGGGAAGATACTGGCCCCCCGCTTCCTGCATTCCAAAACCTAAAACGGGAGGATATTATGGAAATATCTAATAAGTTGATTCAAGTCAGAGTTCCGAGCGAAGCCACCATTAAACAAAAAATCTTGTCCATAGTGACTGCAATAACTATCGGAATAATTTTAGGTATAGCAGCAAAGCTTGTGGATACTCCAGCTGTGAACCCTATCTTTACGGATGTCGGCGATCGTCTGGGTATATGGATATTTGTGGCCACACTTCTATCCGTTTACAGCTATTCGCCTCAATTAGCGGCTATCAGAATCTTTGCTTTTTTTGGGTCGATGCTTACCGTTTATTATGTTTACACCACGTTTGTGCTGCATTTTTTTCCGGGAAAGGCCATTTTATTCTGGGGTATATTGGCGGTTGTATCTCCTGTTTGTGCTTATATCATGTGGTATGCGTGTGGGAATGGATGGTTGGCTAATATCATTTCTGCTCTTCCCGTCACCGTATTGATGGTAGAAGGATTTGGACTGCGTAACGCTTACTTGCCTGTTCACCATCATTACTAATACCATGGCTTATGGGAATATATCTGCTTATGATCGTTGTCTTGCTGATACTTCTTCCGAACAAGCGGAGGAGACTTCTCAGTATTGTACCGATGGCTATTATCCTGTCTATAATCATGGTGTACTTTAATGTTCTCGGCCGGATATTTGGTGGAATGAACGGGGTATTGTAAGTGTGATCTGATCTAAGATACATAGAGTAACTCAAGTTATAAGCTATTCATTTTATAGCCCTTTGCTCTTGCTATACTGCATATAGCTTTAGAAAAAAAGAAGTTAACCAAACGAAGCCAAACCAAGACCGTCCGTTTCATTAACCATGCGCCACCTCGGAAACTCCTACAGCAAAAGACCCTTCTGCGAAGGGTCTCAGATTGTCGAGAAACCCTGTCCTTTTCAAAAGGATCAGGGTTTCTTCGCGTATTTGTCATATACTGTTACCAGAAAATAGAAGGAAACAGAGTATATCCTAACGATACTTTATGTAGATTGGATAAATTCATAAAAACCCCGAATAATTACCAACTTTTTAGTTTTTTTGGTGTTTATATCTTATGAGAAACTGGAAGAGTCTATTAAAGGAGGATTAACTATGAAGAAACAAGTGGCTATTGTAGCCTTATCTAGTTTGCTTATCCTTGGCGGCGGTGGTTTTGCATATTATTCATATGCTGCTGAAGTAGAACAAGAAGTACAAAATTCTACTGTTGAAATGTTTCAAACCACAGAGCAAACGATTGAAATTAAACAGGAAACAACAGTTGGCCCTGGGGTGCCGCCTGAAGGGTTGGTTGATATTATTGATATTCCGGCAGCGGATATACATATCCCGCTTCCAGAAGACAAGTTATCACTTCAATCCTCTGAATTAACTCTGAACAATTTTCAAGCAATACAGAGAGAGTATGGACTTCATCTTAGATCCTTATTTACGACTGCAGACGGAGATCAAATTCGTGTAAGTCAAACTGATACGAGAAAGGATATTTCGGCAGTTATTGAGAGTTTAAAGAATAGCTATCTTGAGACTGTTGAACTTACAGAAATTAATGGTTTCACGACTCTATACGTAGATGGCGAATTTAGAAAAGTGGTACATCTCATTTCCAACGATCATCTCTTCACTGTAGCTTCCTCAACAGCCACACTTGATCAATTAATGGATATTGCGAAACAAATTCATGAGTAATATGATTCCACGATTACCTTCCAAGAGCCGCCCATACCTGCTCGTATACCCTCTTCAAGGGAATGCCATGCTTCTCGGCGATCTGCCGGCACTCTTCAAACTCCGGTGCCCACTGTACGTTCTGCCCATCATGCGTTCCTCTTTTAACCGTGACTTCTCCCCATTCGGTTGACACCTTCTCAAACGTTCTTTCCAAACGGTGCACGGTCAAAGGGTAATACCGCACGCCCAGCGTCGTGGTCTCGCGGAAGAGGATATCCTTCATCTTATCCACACGATCCTTGGAGCAGAGCAGCTGAAGCAGTGTTCCCGGTCTGTTCTTCTTCATGTAAATCGGTGTGTAGTATACATCATTCGCTCCGCTTTCAAACAGCAGGTCCATGACGTATCCGAGCCATTCGCCGGGAATGTCATCGAAGTTCACTTCCATTTTGACCATGTCATGGTCGATATGTTCATGATTCGGGGGCTTATTCGCACTCATGCGCATCTCTCCTTTGGAAGTTCTGCTTCATATGCTCCTTCCGATCTTCTGGTGCTAATTTCGCGGGTTAGTCTCCGATGATAACCCGCAGCACATTTGGATGCTCGGCAAAGGTCTTGGTGCCTGCGCCGTAGCCGATGGAACGGACCCGCATGGAAGGGATCGGGCCATATGCTTCAGCCAGCACGGAGACGATCGCTGCACCCGTAGGCGTGGTAAGCTCGCCACGAATATCCGATTGCTCCAAGGGCGCTCCTCTTAGAATCTCAAGTGTGGCTGGCGCAGGTACAGGATATATGCCGTGATCAATGCGTATTTTCCCTTTACCAACCGGTACAGGCGAGGATTGGATCATGTCGATTTCCAACTGATGAATCAAAATCGCCGCACCCACAATATCGATAATGGAGTCCACGGCCCCTACCTCATGAAAATGCACCTTCTCCAAAGGGACGCCATGAATCTGCCCTTCCGCTTCCCCGATTTTCTTAAATATCCGGAGCGCGATATCTTGTATGGGCTGTTCAAACCCGGCGTGTTCGATCATCCTCACAATGTCCTTGTAGGATCGGTGATCATGATGGTGATGCCCATGATGGTGGTCATGGCTGTGATCATGAACGTGTTCATGAGGGTGCACATGATCCGCATTGTCATGGCTGTGACTGTGGTCGTGGCCATCAGCATGTATGTGCAAATGATCGGCATGCTCGTGGCTGTGGCTATGAGCATCTCCGTGTTCGTGCACGTGCTCATGCTTAGCATGGCTATGACTGCCACTGTGATCGTGCTGGTGGCTATGTTCATGGTTATGGCTATGTTCGTGGCTGTGGCTCTGATCATCTCCGTGTCCATGTACGTGTACATGCTCAGCATGATCATGGCTGCCACTATGATCGTGATGGTGACTATGATCGCGGCTATGGCTGTGATCGTGTACATGCACATGCTCCGCATGGTCATGGCTGTGATCGTGCTGGTGAGCATGGTCATGCTGGCTCGCATCACCTGTCAGCAGTACATCGAATTTGGTCGATGTGATCCCATTTTTCACAACCTTGTTCCATGTCAGCTCATACTCTTCTTCAATTCGCAGCTTCTTCAGCTCTTCCTGCAGCCGGAATGGATCGGCACCCGCATCGATCAGTGCACCGATGAACATATCTCCGCTAATGCCGGAGAAACAATCAAGATAAAGTATTTTCAATCCGGTTTCCCCCTTTATGTGCAAGCTGATGAATGAGTGCTGCGTTATACCCGCCGCCGAATCCATTATCGATATTCACTACACTAATTCCAGAAGCACAGGAATTCAGCATCGTAAGCAGGGCCGAGAGACCGTTGAAGCTCGCTCCATATCCAATACTCGTCGGAACGGCAATCACGGGATGGGAGACCAGTCCGCCAACAACGCTGGGGAGCGCCCCTTCCATACCGGCCACAACAACGGACACGGTCGCTTGCTGAATTTCCTCCGCATGACTCAGGAGACGATGAATGCCCGCGACCCCCACATCATAAATACGGCGCACCTGGCTGCCCAGCACTTCGGCCGTAACCGCCGCTTCCTCTGCAACTCTCAGGTCAGAGGTGCCTGCTGCAATGACAGCTATATAACCGGGCAATGCTTCCTCTCCGCCGTCTTCTTTTTTCCAAAATAATAACTGAGCCGTCTCATCATATTGATACTCTGGGCATGTCTCTTGAACGATCCCGGCCTTTTCTTTGGATATTCTCGTGACCAGAACACTCTGATTTCGGGCTTGCAATGATTGTGCAATCGATAGGATATGTGCAGCCGTTTTGCCTTCCCCGTACACGATCTCGGGAAAGCCTTGGCGTTTTTTGCGGTGATAGTCCACCTTCGCGAAGCCGAGGTCTTCATATGTGGCCAATCTTTCTTTCGCTTCTGCGACGCTCAAAGCGCCTGTTCGAACCTGCTCCAATATGTTATCAAGCACTTTTCTCATCCCCTAAAAATCAGTCTGGTATTGAAAATGAAATTAAAATAGTCCTGCAATCGTTTTGGCGACGCCTTCATATTTACTGTAGATTTCCTGATAACGCTTTCTGTTCTCCGGATTCGGAACGATCGTATCTCCCCAAGGGATGTTCTGTTTAATGTCTTCGAAGGAGGCCGCTTTTCCAGTAGCCACCAATGCTGTCCATGCCGCTCCCCAGGCAGCGCTATGATGATTCTCGGACACGCAGACTTCCGCCCCGAACACATCCGCCATCATCTGCAGCCAGCAAGTTGACCGGGACAGACCGCCATTGACATAGATTTTCTTCGGCTCACCGGCTATGGCTTCCAGAGCCTTGCCTATTTGATACAGGTTGAAGGTAATGCCCTCCAGGACCGCTCGAATAAAGTGCGCCTTGGTATGGGTTATGCTGATGCCAAAAAAGTTCCCTCTGGCCCTTGGATTCCACAGCGGCGCCCGTTCACCGTTCACGTAAGGAAGGAACAGCAGGCCTTCTGCCCCTGGCTCCACCCTATCTGCCGCGCTTAAAAATTCGCCAAAGTCTCCATCATCGCCGAGCAAATCTACAATCCCGCCGTTATTCGTGGGTCCGCCGATAATGGCCGTGTCCTCCGTAAAGGAATAACAGAAGGTTTCCTCATTCTCGCTCGCCTTGATATGTCTCGTAAATTGTCTGATGGCTCCGCTCGTTCCTACCGATACGGCCACTTCTCCCGGCAAGATCGCACCAATGCCCAAGTTCGACAGCTGGCCGTCTGCCGCACCAATCACGAACGGCATGCTGTCAGGTAAACCCGTCTCATCGGCAATCATCGCGTTCCGATATCCAGTCCAATGACCAGCTCTCTTAACATGTTCATCTTCCTCTTCTGCTTTGCATTTCATGTAAACTACCATTGCTTCGTTAACAGATCTTTAACGCAAATTTATATCGAGAGTACCTTGTTCATGCTGCCGCTCTGATAGCCGGTAAGATCCAGCGTTACGTACTTGTATCCATATTCCTGCAGCTTGCTTGCAATCTTATCGTGATGTGTCAGGACGGTCTGCATGTCACCCGGCTCCACTTCAATTCTTGCCGTTTCCTGATGCGTGCGCACGCGTACCTGACGGATGTGGAGGGACTTCAAATAAGCCTCTGCCTGTTCAACCTTGGTCAGCTTCTCCTTCGTGATCCGTTCTCCATAAGCGATTCGTGAAGACAGGCAGGCAAAGGACGGCTTATTCCAGGTAGGCAGCCCCAAGCCTTTGGACAGCTCCCGAATTTCCTCTTTATACAGTTCCGCCTCCAACAGCGGACCGCGGATTCCCCGCTCTTTGGCCGCCTGCATGCCAGGACGGAACTCATTCATATCATCGGCGATGACACCGTATACAATATTTTTGAAGGATCGCTCCTGCAGTACGGGCACTAAATGGTCAAACAAGCTGCTTTTGCAAAAATAACAGCGGTTTTGTGTATTTTCCGCATACCCTGGAATGGCCAGCTCGGACGTTTCGATCACCTGATGCCTTGCACCGATCAGCTCAGCCAGACTTTTGGCCTCTTCCAGCTCCGTGGAGGGATAGGTTTCGGAATCCGCCGTAACGGCAAGCACATGCTCGGGACCCAGCGTATCGACAGCTACTTTTAACAAAAATGTGCTATCGACACCTCCCGAGAATGCAACAACAACGGACTTCATTTCTCGAAGGATGGACTGTAATTGTTCATATTTTTGGCTTAACAAGGTCTGTTCCCCCTTCAATTTAGGATCCTTATATCGTCATGCTTCCAAAGCCGCCGTCCACGCGCAAAAGCGAGCCGGTAATAAAGCTGGAGGCTTGGTCCGAAGCCAGTAATACAGCCGCACCTTTGAGTTCCTCCGGCGTACCAAAACGGTTCATCGGAGTATGCTTCATAATGGACTCGATCCGATCCGGGCTTAGAATCTTCTGGTTTTGTTCCGCCGGGAAGAAACCCGGTATGATGGCGTTAACCCGAATGCCCTCAGGAGCAAACTCGCGGGCCAAGAACTGAGTAACACTGTTCAGACCAGCCTTGGAGACGGAATATGTAAACACTCGGGACAATGGCGTGGTAGAAGAAACGGAAGATATATTAATGATGCTTCCTTTACGCTTCTGCTCAATCATCCTCTTAGCAAATATTTGACATGTAACAACGATACCCTTTAAATTGACGTCCATAATATCGTCCCACTCATCCATCCCCAACTCGAAGAACGGAGTGGAGCTATTCTTGCCAGGCGCGTTAAGAACAATGTCCCAGCCGCCAGACCATGCCTCGATTTCAGCTGCAACTTGCAGCAGTGAATCCCGGGAGCTTACGTCCGCCTGAAAAGCCTTCGCCTCCCCGCCACTGCTCTGAATGCTGTCAACAACCTCCTGCGCCTTGGTCAGATTACGCCCCACAATCGCCACTTTGGCTCCATGCTCAGCAAATCCTGAAGCGATGGCTGAGCCCAGCACGCTGTTTCCTCCGATAGCAACCGCTGTTTTTCCTGTTAAATCGAATAAGTTTGTCATCTCTTTACTCTCCCTTGTCAGATATCAGATTAGATTGCCGTGCTCGTCAAAAGAAAAATCATAAGGCTCCGAACATAATTCCATAGAAGGATGCTCCCTCACGTAGTCGAATAATGCCTCTGAAACTTCAATTTCCCCAAGTACAAGTGTATTTTTGATCCGGACCAGTTTGGCCTGGTTAAAATCCAAAACATTGCATGTCTTGATCGCCGCTTGAATGGCTTCGCGGTCGTTTGGCAGCGTGGTGGCAATTTTGGTCGGTGCCACGACGGTCGATGTCAGCCCGTTGGCATAAGTGACTTCCAGATCCGTCTTATCCACCAGACGCTGTGTGGTAAAGTCCGCCGTTCCCACGCCGTTGGCATTGCCCTCGGTTTGAGGCGTCAAATCCAGAACGACGATTTTGTTTACGTCCGGTCCGCCGTGGGCGTAAGGCGTTGGGTAGCGGCCCGTTATATTCGGGTCCATGCCGTCGCCGCTTATATTTTTGCCGATCTGATCAATAACGAGAACCTCTAACTGGTCAAAAAACAGCTTGGGCAGCAGCTCTTTGGCTTTCTTCTGCAGATTCTCCTCTTTAGCGATAATCTCCTCAGGCGTGAGCACCTCAACAACAGCGACTTTGTCAAACGCATTCTCGACGGTGGCGACACCGAAGAGCACAGGCTTCTGCTGCATGATCAATTTGGCCATAGCCGGAACATTCTCCGCCATATATTTAAAACCGAGCTGGTGGCAGGCTTCCGCCCCTTTTTGCTTGCCAAGCCCGATGCTGATCATCTTCATGATGCCGCTTTCAACCGGCCCTCTAAAAGCCGTATGCGGTTTCACCCGATTGATAACGACAATGCCGTCAGCCGCTGCCGCGTACCGGTCCAGGTAAACGGGGAGACCATTAGGTAATTCGCCAAGTTGAACCACTTCCATCGAGGATCGGATTTCACAGCCGACGCTCTCTTCCGTCACGCCAAGATGCGCCAGCACCTCACGCTGCCCTTCCGCAGTAGCACCCCCATGGCTTCCCATGCTCGGGACAATGAACGGCTCTGCTCCGGCTTCCTTCAAGGCTTTGACCGTGACAGCTGTCAATTCGACGATACGATCAAGCCCTCTGCTGCCAACCGCAACCGCGATCTGCATGCCAGGCTTCACCTTTTGCCGGATATGCTCCTGCTGCAGCTTGACCCACAGCTCGCTTCCAAGGTCTTCGATGTGATGATTGTCAAAATGCACTTTCACCTTGGCCATCTTCGGAATTGGAATATCCTTTAGCAGCTCCTGCAAAATTCCCATACTTGATTCGCTCCTTATAGGTTAGATTACGGGTTTCTCAATACTCTCAAGTTATGTTTATAGGTTTATGGTCTATTGAATACATGAGTTTGTTTCCTTCACTTGCTTTAATTTGTTTACCAAACAAACTAATTATGTGTATAATATCATTCCATAAGGCACTCGTCAAGATTTCCAGGCACGCAATCCTGCCTCATTAATGGAAATGGACGACATGTAGAAGAAGGAGAATAGGCATGGCCAAAGACAATGCTCATATCAAAAAAATGAACCAGGCGCTCATTATCAGCAGCATCATGAAGCATGGTGAAATATCCAGAGCCGACTTGGCAAAAGTGACGGGTCTCAACAAATCGACCATAACCGTTCAAACAGGACAGCTGCTGGAGCAAACGCTCCTCCTTGAGGAAACCCAGGAGCATTATCTGCTGGGCAGAAGACCTATATCCCTATCGATCAATCCCGAAGCGGGTTATGCTTTAGGCATTGATTTGGATCGGAATTACGCTGTGTTCATGATTACGGATTTATTGGGAAAACCACTCCAAACAGAGAAGGTGGCTCTTGCGGCAATGGACTATCACGACATTGTGCGGCTGCTGACTCAATATATACGCCATTATCAAGGGGAATATGATCAAGCTTCGCATGGATTAATCGGTGTCACCATAGGCATCCATGGTTTGGTCGATCATCAGGATCAAGTCACGTTCGCACAGCCTCCGATCGATCAGGGCCGTCATCTGCAGCAAGATTTGCAGAGTCAGACCAGCCTTCGTATTCATCTCAAGAATAACGCCAATTTGTGCGCATTTGCCGAATCGGTCTACGGCCATCCCCGCAGCAACCATTTGCTATCGATCCATTTAGGCTCGGGCATCGGCCTTGGCCTTCGTGTAAATACCGAAACCCTCACCGGATATCATGGTTTCGCCGGGGAAATCGGGCATATGATTATACAACCTGAAGGAAGACCGTGCAGCTGCGGCAATATGGGCTGCTGGGAGCAGTATGCCTCCGAGCGCAGCTTCATAGAGCAGTTATCCACTGCCAAGCATAAATCCGATATCAGCTATGAAGACATCAAACGATGGAAACAGGAATCAGATCCCGTTACTTGCCGCCTGATGGACCATTATTACGATGATATTGCAATCGGCCTCAACAACGTCATTAATCTGTGCAACCCTGAGATCACGATCCTCAACAGCGAGCTGCTGCAGCTGCATTCCAATGCAGCCCAGGATTTAAGAACCCGACTTCGCTCTACTATAAGTAATCCGCATGTGCTGCTGATATCAGAGCTTGGGAACCAGGCATGCGTCATGGGCGCTTGCGCTTACGTTATTCAGCAATTTTGGGGCACTCCCCGTCTCGATTTCACGGCTGTTAGGGCATAAGCATCATAAAACGCAGCATATTGCCATCATCAACAGCCAAAGGCCGAGCATCATGATTAATTACGATGATGTCCGGCCCTTTTTTACATTAGGAATGACAATATTACTTCATCCATTGCGTGTGGAAGATGCCCTCTTTGTCCACGCGCTCGTACGTATGCGCACCAAAGTAATCACGCTGTGCTTGCAGCAGGATGTGATTTGAAATCAACCTTTTTACTCAAGGCCGGCTTAAAAAATATTCCCGGGCATTGTCGTATCCGATATTCCGGACCATCTGCTCCAGAAGCTTCATATCGCGAGGAACAAGGCCATTCTCTGCCCAATCGCCCAGTATATTGCATAGAATCCGCCGGAAATATTCATGGCGTGCATAAGACAGGAAGCTCCGCGAATCGGTGAGCATACCGATGAAGTGGCTGAGTAAACCTACGTTCGCCAAATCCCGCATCTGCTTCTCCATACCATCGATATGGTCATTAAACCACCAGCCTGAGCCAAACTGAATCTTACCCGGGATGCCTTCCTCGTAGAAATTCCCCATCATGCCCGCGAGAACTGCATTATCTTTCGGATTTAGGTTAAACAAAACGGTTCTCGGCAGCGCATTCTCCTGATCCAGATCATCAAGAAAACGGGACAAGCCTTCGGCCAGATTCGTCTCGCCAACGGAATCAAATCCGGTATCCGTACCGATCCGATTCTTCATGTTCGTGTTATTGTTGCGGAGTGCACCCATATGCAGCTGCATGACCCACTGCTTGTCGGCATACATTTTGCCTAGCTCCTTGAGCATGAACGAGCGGTACGCCGCGATTTCTCTATGGCTTAATTCCTCACCCTGTATCCTCTTATTGAAAATAGCCATGATCTCGGACCGGGACGATTGGATATACTCCATGCTTTGGATGTCATGGTCGGAAGCACGGCCGCCGTTCTCATGGAAATAATCCACTCTGCTTCTCAAAGCCAGCAGAAAAGTATCAAGCGAATCCACCGGCTGTCCGGATACGTCACCGAGCTTTTCGATCCAGCTTACATACGCAGGCCGTTCAATGAAAAGAGCTCCATCGGGCCGGAATGTCGGTGCTATGATCGTAGAGAAGGAATCGTCGCTGCTCAAAAGTTTATGATATTCCAGCGAAGACAAGGGATCATCAGTCGTGCCGATGAATTGGACACGTGCTCTTTCAATCAACGACCGGGGCAGGCAGTCAGGGTCCTTAAGCTTCTCATTGCATTCGTCCCATATTTCACGCGCGGTATCCGGACCGAGTATTTTTTCGATACCGAATACATTCTTTAATTCCAGATGCGTCCAGTGATATAAAGGATTGCCGATCAGATGCTGCACCGTGTCAGCCCAGGCTCTGAATTTATCCCAATCATCCGAATCGCCCGTAATATATTCCTCGCCTATACCGTGCATCCGCATGGCGCGCCATTTATAATGATCGCCGCCTAGCCATAGCTCCGTAATATTCCGGTACGGCTTGTTTTCCCATACTTCCTTTGGATCGAGATGACAATGAAAATCAAAGATCGGCAGCTTCTCCGCCGCATTCTCATACAAACGGACGGCCGTATCGGTACTCAACAGGAAGTCGTGATCCATAAATTTTTTCATTCCACACGCTCCTTTCGCATAATAAGTTTACTTCAAATGTAAGCCTTTACACTTTTAATTTGTTTATTGAACAAATTAATTATATATGTAACTTATCAATTTCATTTCGTTTTGTCAATTCACGAGTTTCTACCCGTATAACACGTCTTTATGAAGAGATAATGATATAATGAAACATGTTACTATATTTGCTACTTTGGAGGGTATTGATGATAACCGGTGACGCCTCATATATCAAAAAAATCAATCGCTCTTTAATCATTAGAGAGATTCTCAAAGAGGGATTGATATCCAGAGCCGATCTATCAAAAATTACGGCCTTAACCAGAGCGACGATTTCCTCTCAGGTCGCTGATCTGCTGGAAGAAGAGCTCGTCATCGAAACCCAGCTCGAGCATAATTCCGTCGGCCGAAAGCCGATCATGCTCTCCCTGAACGGTCAGGCCGGATACGCTCTTGGTATAGATCTTGATTTCTCACAAATTACTTTCACGCTCTCCAATTTGCTAGGCCAGCCGATATCCTCGGAAACGATCGAGTTACATACCCATGACTATGCAGACATTTTGAAGCAACTCATTCAATATATTACGAGATACCAAGAGGAATTCTCGAACAGTCGATATGGCATTGTTGGCATTGTAATCGCCATCCACGGTCTGGTGTCCAATGAGCAAACCATTCAATTCGTCCCCCGCTTTCAGTGGGTAAACACGAATTTGAAATCCGATCTGGAAGAGGCTCTTGGAACCGAAGTTCAACTTGAGAATAATGCCAATCTCAGCGCCTTCGCAGAAAGGGTATTTATTCACCACGAGACGGATAATCTGCTCTGCGCTACCCTCTACTCCGGTATTGGCCTCGGGATGATCATGAACAACAAGTTTTTCCGCGGTCATGATGGGTTCGCAGGAGAAATTGGTCATATGATCATAGTCCCCGGCGGCAAGCCCTGCAACTGTGGCAATAAGGGCTGCTGGGAGAGATACGCTTCTGAAACCAGCGTGTTCGAAAGCTTGTCCGAAAGAAAGAACATCCGTAATATTTCCTATGAACAGGTCCGCCAATGGCTAAGCGAGAATGATGCCGATGTGCATGAAGTGATGGAACAGTTCATCTACTATCTGTCGATCGGGTTGAATAACTTGATCAATATCAATAACCCTGACGTTGTGGTCGTCGACAGTGAACTGCTGCGTATGTACCCGGATGCCTTACAGAAGATTCATCAGAACCTTCATTCCCAGATCAGCCATTATCGCCAGCTAACCTTATCAACGATTGGGAAAAAGTCATGCGTGCTCGGAGCCTGTGCTCTAGCCATCACTCACTTTCTGGATGTGCCTTTGCTCAATCTGCCTTACGAAAAAAAAGATGATCTCTAATGACAATTAGAGGTCATCTTCTTTATGTAAAGCCTTGCTTAACTAGCGAATACACCGCATTATCTGCAGTTTTGGCTGGCTGTAAAATCGTTTCTGCCACTGCCAATAAAATAAAATGTATAATAACGGCTTCCGACAGGAAAGCCGTTATTCCGTTTGCCTTAAGCCGGAGCTGAGCGTCAAATTTTCAGTATTCAGCTTCCGATATATTTTGGCTAATTGCGCCCGGTCTTCCTCTGTTAATGTCCCGAGCAATTCTCGGCGGAGCCTAACCCCTTCCTCCATGGCTCTCTTCAGAATGGCAAGTCCATTACTAGTAATATCCAAATACACAATCCGCCGATCCGACTCATCGAACAATCTTACAGCCAGCTTCCGCTTTACCAGCTTCTCCGATAAGTAACTGAGCGTTGGGGGGGACAGCCCCAATCTTCTTGCAATATCCGATGGCCGGCTCTTTCCATTAACACTCAGATGACCTAATACCAGGACATGGGACACACCAAGATCTTCGTTAAACGTTTTATTCCACTGTATAATCAACTGGTTCGTGAATTGATCCATATCATGTATGAGCTCGAATATCGTCTGTTCCTCCATAATACCTGTACCTCCTTGGTATAATAAACGACAGCCCTAATAAAAATAAGAGCTGTCGTCATTCTACACCCTATTGAGCTGAGAATCCACCATCGATAACCAATTCTGCGCCTGTAATATATGAAGAGTCATCCGAAGCCAAGAACAATGCCGCTTGAGCGATATCTTCCGGTTTACCCAAACGCTGCAGAGGCGTTGCCTGAATCAATTGACCCAGCAGTTCCTTCGAGCTGCTAAGTGCTTGAGTCATCGGAGTTTCAATGATCCCCGGGAACAGGGCATTTACCCGAACGCCTTGACGGCCAAAGGTCGTAGCTGCCGCTTTAGACATTGCTCTTACCGCACCCTTGGATGCAGAGTAATGGTTGAAGCCTTGTCCGATCATAGCTGTGTAGGAAGAAATATTAACGATCGAGCCTTTCTTTTGAGCAGCCATGTAAGGAGCGATATGCTTCACGCCG
The DNA here is from genome assembly GCF_001277345.1 of Paenibacillus solani. GTDB lineage: Bacteria > Bacillota > Bacilli > Paenibacillales > Paenibacillaceae > Paenibacillus_AQ > Paenibacillus_AQ solani. The sequence continues at coordinate 295,782 of NZ_LIUT01000008.1, read as the reverse complement.
GCAAAAGGACCAAAACCGTTGATAGCGAGCATTTTCTGCCAATCCTCAGCATTGATTTCTGCGTATGGCTTCTCTGAAGAGATGCCTGCGTTGTTAACCAAGATATCGATCTTGCCAAAACGCTCGTTCACTTCTTTGGCCAGTGCCTGCCAGTCCTCATCGGAAGCTACATTCAATTTCATGCCGTAGACATTTTCCTTCTGGCTCGCTTTCTCGAGTGCTGCCTCATTGATGTCCGCAGCAATAACGATGGCGCCTTCCTTGGCAAACAGATCAACCATTCCTTCGCCGATGCCTGAGGCTCCGCCTGTAATAATCGCTACTTTATTATCTAATTTTCCCATGTCACATGCTCCTGACGTGTTATATATTTCAACTGCCATCACCAAAACGGTAAGCGGGTACATTCATCATCCGCTGCCGCGGCTGCAGTTGATATCTAGTTATTGGTTAGTGCCTAAAACATATTACGAATGCATGATGCTCTCTTAATTCCACAGACCTGCTTGCTCCATCTTCTTCTTCCCGATGAAAGCATAGCCAATACAGATGATATTAATGATGAGCATAATAATGATCGCATACAAAGCAGTCGTGTAGCTTCCTGTGAGGTCGAATACATATCCGTAAGCCGGGATGGCAACGATGGATGAAATCGCCAAGCCAAGCGAAGCTACGGAATAGATTTGGCTGTATTCCTTATTGCCGAACAAACTCGAAGTAAGAGCAGGTCCCAAGGTTCCGATAGCGGAAGTAACAAAACCGAATAGTCCGACAGCGATTGAAATGATGAGCGTGCTTGATCCTGAGAACAGCATCATAGCGATAGATACGATACCCAAAACCATAACAATTAGCGCTGTATTTTTGCTGCCGATTTTATCGCTCGCATATCCAATAACCAAAGAGCCGATCAGTACACCGACCATATTCGTAGCCATTACATTACCTGCAAAGGTCACATCGAACCCCTTGTCCATCAGATAAGTCGGAATGTGCATGGCAAAGCTGGCGATGGAAGTGATCATGAAGAAGAATGTAATCAATAAATAGAAAGAAGATGATTTCTTCGCAGCTGATAAAGTAACTCCTTTATTATCCGCCGCAGCGGCAGCCATCGCCGCCTCACTAGTATCCTCTGCTCCGTAAGGAAGCGTTTGCTTCTCTGCAGGAGACTTTCTGATCAGGAGAAGCACGATTGGCACAACAATCACGAGGACTGTGATACCGACAATAATATAGGCATTTCTCCAGCCGGAATTAGCGATCAGGTTACCTACAGCCGGCTGCACAACAACGCCCAGCGCACCCCCGGCAGCTCCCATGATGCCAAGCGCCAAACCTTTGCTTTTCTTAAACCACTGATTGATGAGTACAGGACCTGCAAGCACGGTAATGAAGACACCGCCCACAGCAAGCGGAACAGCCAGGATATACCAGCCCCATACCGAACTCATCAAGCCGAACAAGGCAAAAGCACCGGCCTGCAGAACAATGGCAGTAACCAATACCATACGCGTATCATATTTCGCCATTAATTTACCGCCAATTGGCAGGAAGAACATCGTAATGATAGCGGAAATACTAACATAAAGAGAAAGGCTGCCAAGTCCTACTCCGAGGTCAGTGGAAACAGGTTTCAAGAAAAGACCTACCGAGTTATTCAGACCCGCCTTACCTAACCCAACCATGATACAAAGCCCCAGCAAAATCCACCAAGCGTAGTGGATTCCCCCTTTTTTGTGGCCCATGCTTACTTCACTTCCCATTCTAGTAATATATGTTTGAATCGTTAGAAGTTATTTTCCTTGCGCCATCTTTGAAAATTGCTCAAAGTCAGGAACGGTCGGGTTAGCGATATAGTGACCACCCTCAACCTGGATCGTCTGTCCAGTAATAAACCGGGATTCATCGGAGGCCAGGAACAGAACCGTATAACCGATATCTTCCGGTTCACCATGGTATGGCAGTGCATTGTATTTCGCGAATAAGTCCAGCACCTCAGCGGGCATGTTATTCTTAGCTGCTGGTGTCAGGATCAATCCCGGAGCGACTGTGTTAGAACGAATATTATATTTTCCATACTGGGTTGCGATATATCTTGTAAGATTTACCACGCCGGCTTTAGAAGCCCCATACGCTGCCCGGATGGCATCGGAAGCGAAGCCAGCCATAGAAGCCGTGTTAATAATAGAGCCGCCACCTGCTTCAATCATGTGAGGAACGGCATACCGCGTGCCGAGCAATACGCTCTTCAGGTTGATATTCATGAGACGATCCCACTCATCGAGGTCCATGTTGACTACGTCGAGGTCCTTCTTGAGATTGGTCAAGCCGACATTGTTAAACAGTGTCGTGATTTTGCCATACTTCTTAACGGTGAATTCAACGGCTTCCTTGATAGAATCTCCGTTTCCGGCATCCACAAATACGACTGCTGCCTCGCCGCCTTGGGCTTTAATATTCTCTGCCGCTTCCTTTGCCCCTTCGACATTGAAGTCAGCGATAACCACTTTAGCTCCTTCTTTAGCCATTAATTGGGCTGAGGATAAGCCTATACCAGAAGCGCCTCCCGTGATCAGCGCTACCTTATTATTCATTCTTGCCATTTTTCAGGCTCCTTTCTGCCTACACATCTATGATGAGTAATATACTTAATATTTAGACTTCTAAATATTACAGTTCTAAATATTATCAAGAAATAGACACAATTGCAACGAAAATATTGCGATAGTTGCTTGACAACTAGTATGACATGTGCTAAATTTCACTAACTTTTTAGGCAAAATGGATTTGCAAGTCTCCGATATACCCATTTTCTTCCGTAAATACTTCCTGTAATTGGTGTTAACGGGGGCCAAGGGGACCACCTAAGTCCATGTTCATCTTCCAAAAAGATACAAAAAGGTTCCCACTATCCTCAGTGGGAACCTTCTTCATATGTGTTCATGAAGTCGATAAGGATAATTGTTGCCTCTCCTAAAGAGTGCGGGAGCTTTCACCATACCATTTTCTTAACAAGTTGATATGAGCCTGATGGTAGCGGCTGTGATCAGCCATATGCCATAATCCCCAGCGTATGCTGGCTTGTTTCTCGTTCTGATGACCAAACGTAACCACTTGATCCAATCCGGTATCTGTTAATTGGCAGCAAACATCCCTCAGCATGTTCATCACATCTTCATAGTTAGACGTCAGCGTGCCCGGTGATACTCCCTCAACCATTGGCAGCCTGTTATGTTCATCAATCATGGGTCCATATTGCTCTATGAACGAACGCGGCAGAGGCTCTCCCTTGATTCTGTACACCCAGTTTAGGTCCACATACATAATATGTCTGATTAATTGAGCAGTGCTGTTAGAATCGTTATCAGGGCCCTTGTAGTCCACTTCTGCCTGCGACATGCCCGTCGTGATGGACTGCAGCCGAATATAGCATCCCTACAATCGGCGACATGTTCGCTTCCCCTCGTAGATCGTACAGCATTATGGCTATTCCTCCCCCTTGGATACAGGTTTCACTAATCCCCATGGTTCACAATTTCATCATAAGCATGGCTGACAGATCATTCAATAGGGTATTAATTCAGCTTGGCAGGCAGCCTAAAAAGAGCGTTCCCTTTAAGGGAAACGCTCTAGTGTTAACTCATATTACTTCAAGCCCAGCACTTCAAAATCATAAATCCGGGCAGCCGTATCGCCGCCTTGTGTCGCCTTCTCTACTTGCAGACGCACATATCGTGCAGAGGTAAGCTCAATGGCATGGCTGCTGACACCTTTCGTATTGTCTTTGACCGATACGGCATCCTTCCATTCCTTGCCGTCCTGACTAACCTGAATGGTGAATGCCCGCGTATTGAATGCGGCCGGCTCGCCACCCGCTTCTGCATGCTTGATCACGAATTCGCTGATCTTATGCTCGGCTCCGAGGTCTACTGTGAGCGAGTGAGGCCCGTCTCCGACCGCACACCATTTGGTAGCGACATTACCGTCTACCGCAAATGGAGGGGATTCCTTCTCGTTCACGAAGCTGGATGCCGATGCCTCCTTGCCAAGGGCAAGATTACCGACGCCATTCTCCGCTTCCCGTGTAACCGTGATGAGTTTCTTCTGTACCTTGTCCTCGCCTACGCTATTCTTGGCGGTAAGCGTCACCTCGTACGTTCCTTCCTCCGCATACGTCACTTTTGGATGCTGCTCCGTGCTGGACGCAGGCTGTCCTCCCGGGAAGCTCCAGTTCCAGGACTCCGTCACTTCCGAAGAAAGATCGGTAAATTGAACCGTTTCCCCTGGCGCGATCAAGGTTTTGTCCGCCTGGAAGGCTGCAGTAGGTTTTGGATATTCCGGCCAGTCAAAGCGGACCGACGACGCCTTGCCTTGTTCGTAATGGCGGTTCACCGGAATCACGACCATTTTAGTGGACTGCTCTTTTTGCAGTCGTTTCATTTCAGGCACATAATAAACGGTGTTTCCCGTCATGCCCATCAACTCATATTTGCCGTCCGGATGAACCCGGTACACCTGGTAATACATCACGTCCTCAGCCTGTTTCGGTGCCTTCCATGACAAACGTGCATCACCATAGATTCCATCGCGGAAGTCGTTGTCGATCACCTGCAGATCGCTCACCTGGTGCGGCTTCTTCGCCTTATCATTCACCTGCGTAACGGCCAGCTTGCCGATGTTAGCTTGATAATTCGCCATATCCACCGCGGATTCGAACTGAAGTGAAATTCCCGTAATCGTACGGCCTTTGAACTTGTTCAGTCTGAAGCTGCCCTGCTTCCAATCCTGGTTCGTGCCTGCCTGAGTCCACTCGGACGGCTCGAACAACACATATTCATCCGGCGCATCAGAGAAGGCTAAACCGATCTTCACCTTGGCATCCTTCGCATTGTCCGTATAAACAAGCGATACTTCTGTCGTTGCTTCTACCGGAATACTCGCCTTATACAGCTTCACATGAGTAGAAGAGCCTTTGCTAACAGGACCTGCTACCTGAAGTGAGCTGCCCCCGTAATACGATTTGCTGAAATCGAAGCCAGGCTTGAGGGCCTCCCCCTTGCCGTCGGTTTCCGTGATCCAGCGCCAGGTCGGCAAAATATCCTGCAGACTCCGGTTGCTCCAGTCTTGGCTTCGCATCTCTTTGCCGTCTACTGCAAACATATGGCCGTTCCCGGTATTGAAGTGAGTGACAAACTCGGAACCAGTCAGCACCGTTTTGGCAACGACATCATGAGCAATCCCTCTCCAGGCGAGCGGGTCGGCTCCTTCAGGCTGGGTAGTATTCGCCGGGTTCATGCCGGGTCCCGCCCAGAAGATCTGCTCCTTCTTCATGTATTCCTCATGCGTCTCAGAGCTGTTGAAGGCCCAGTCCGGACGGTAAATGCCGAGGGAAGTGGTCGCTTTCTTGCCTTCCGGGAACACGACCGGCCAATTGAACTTACTGTTGTAGTCGTTTGCCTCCACATCAATCCCGGCATACAGATCATACGGGCTGCGGCCAAGCTCTGCTGCCTTCGCCGGAGAGTTCAGGAATGGGGTGATGTAATCGTATTTGCCTTTCTTCTCGTCCTTGAACTGCCAGCGAAAATCGATAAACATATTGTCGGACACCCGCTGAGTTCCCTGCTGGAAGAACATCTCGTTCTTATCCGTCAAAGCCCCCTGCCATTTCACAGGTCCTTCCTTGATCATGGAATCGTACCAGATCATCTCCATGCCTGGTGCTTTCTTCTGCTGGAGATAAGTTAAGAATTCAGCCATCTTAGCGGCATCCTCGGGAGTACCGCCCTGGGTCTCCTGATTGATGAACCAGCCATCAAATCCGTAGTATGTAGCAACCTCAATCAACTTGTCGGCAACCGGGAAGGAACCATCCTCCCGCTGCTGCAGCAGATCATGCAGCCACTCAATCTTGCCACCATGCTCCGTTTGCGGCAAGAAAACGGTTCCAAAAACAGGAACGCCATTCTTGTGTGCCGCATCGATCACATCGGCGCTTGGCGGAACAATCAATCCTTCGCCTGCCGAGCCGCCCCACATCACCAGCTTGTCGATATACTGCCAGTTACTGAAGGTATACGTATGGAACTTCTCAGAGCCTTGGGAAGGAGCTCCGCTGGTGCTTGGATACATGGAAGCAATCGATAGAACCTTTACTTCCTCCTTGGCATGGCTGTTGACCTTGCTGCCCTGGACCCGCTTGGATTCCAGCTTCACGGTTCCCTGATTAAAGCGTGCATCCTGATCCTTGGACGGCGACCATTCCAGCAAGTTGTTCGGGTACCAATAGGACGAGTGAGGCGGGGCTGCTTCGGCTTCGCCCGCAAGACCCGTCAGGGATGCAGCCAGCAGCGCCGTGCTCATCCATACCGTCATTCTGCGTCTCCACTTGGCTTTCATGACATAATCCGGTTTGATTCTTTTCACTCTGAAAAAACCTCCTAAGATGATGAATTCGTAGTGTCGTACTAATCTTTTCCAGAAAGAGCAATATTAAATAGAGAGAAACGGCCGCATACATCAGCCGTTTCTTCTCTTTCAACCACTTCTTATGCCTTACTTGTTTTGAGCTTTCCACTCATCAAACTGCTTTTGAGCTTCAGCGATAACTTTGTCAATTCCGGCATCCTGGAACTTTTGTTTTGCTTTTGGCAAGTATTCTTCAGGATCGATGGAGCCGGTATACAGTGCAGGAATAAATTCCTTCGCTACGTTCGTGATAGCCGCAACTTCCGTTTTTACAGGAGCCGTATCAAAGTTAAAGCCGAACGTAGGAGCTACTACAGCGGAGCTGTTAAATTTCTCGAATGCTTCCCACTTGTCCTTAGGCTCACCTTCATGAAGGTACGTCAGGAACATATTGCCGAGCGCAAATCCAGGCATAGCATAGCTCTCTTGCATAGCAGGCATATCCTCGATGTACGGCTCTTCAAGCTTCTTGTAGTGCGTTCCTTCCAAACCGTATTGAATCATATTCCGGAGTTTCACATCTGTGTTAAGCAGGTTCAAGAACATCATCGCCCGCTCCGGATTTTTGGAGTAAGAAGAAATCGCCATCATTGAGCCTGCTGCGGAGCTGGTGTAAATGACAGGATCATGCATCGGTCTCGTCACAATGTCATATTTCGCGTTTCTGGACCAGCCGAGCTCTGCGTATGGCTGGGTAATCTCGCGGTCCACGAGCCATTTGCCGGTTTTGATGTTATCAATGCCATCCAGTGTCGCTACGTCCTCGCGCACATAACCCGCTTTATAGTATTTGCGCATCGTGGTCAGAGCCGATTTCAGTTCAGGTGAATCCAACAGGTTCACAAATTTAAAGTCTTTGGTGTCAAGGTACATACCGATCGGAATTTCATCACCAAGCGGGAAATCAACCGGCAAGTACGGCTTAAAGCCTTTCGGTACAGCAAGCGGTGTAATATCTGCAGGCTCGCTCTCTTTAATCGTTTTCAGAAGCGGCTCGAGATCCTCAAGCGTCGTTACATTGGAAATGTCCAGGTTGTACTTATCCAGATACTTCTTATTGAAGCGCCATACAAACTGTTGTGCCAATTCCTTGTTGGCCGGGATGCCATAGTTCACGCCGTTGACCTTCGTTCCTTCCAAGAAACGAGGATCCAGCGTTTCCTTAATGCCTTTTCCATATTGATCAAGCAGGTCATTCAGCGGCTTAAACGCGCCCTTGGCTGCATTTGGGAGATAATCGAACGCCCATGAGCTAGTGAAGGCGATGTCGTAATTCTCACCGGAGCTTGTAATAACCTGCATCCGCTGGCTGTAATCGCCCCAGTCGATCATACTGATCTCGATCGTTGCATTGATTTTTTCCGTCAAATATTTATTGATTTCCTCTTGAACCACGGGAAGATCCTTCTGGTTAGGCCCGATCATGTACATTTTTAGTTTGACCGGATCCAGCTTGGATACATCGACCGTACCGTCGCTTTGAATGGCTGCCCCTTCTTTCGAAGGTTCGCCAGACTTAGCGCCTTCCTTACTGCCGCAAGCCGACAATACGACCGTCAGCAGAAGCACGAGAGCAAGGGACAGTATAGAGACCTTTTTCTTAAACATGTGTTTTTTCCCCCTGTGTCACTTAATGGTTAATGCTATATTGACACCGCTTACACACTTGGTGTATGAAAGCCGGATTTCTCCGGCCGTGTGTTAATGCGGGTTCAACCATATGAAATTATCCTTTGACCGAGCCTACAGTTAGACCCTGAACGAAATACCGCTGGAAAAACGGATATGCCATGACGATCGGCAGCGTAGCGAGTACGACCATTGCCATTCTTACCGTCTCTGTCGGCAGACCGGCTGCTGCATCGAATGAACCGATATTCTGCGCATTCTGCGTCAGGAAGTCCATATTCTTCTCGATCTGCATCAGCATGTACTGCAGCGGAGGCGTCGACTGCGGATTGTTATAATACAGCAAGGCGTTGAACCAGTCATTCCAGTAACCCAAAGAGCTGAACAAGCCGATGGTGGCAATCCCCGGCAGCGAGACCGGCAGCACGATGCGAGCAAAGGTCAGGAATTCGCCGGCTCCATCCATTTTCGCAGACTCGATAATTTCGTCCGGAATCGTCGTTTGGAAAAAAGTCCTCATAACGATGATGGAGAACGCACTCAGGGATAACGGGAAGATGAGCGACCAGATCGTGTTCTGCAGATGCAGGAACTGGGTCATCACGATATACCCCGGTACCATACCGCCCGAGAACAGCATGGTGAAGAAGGCCAGAAAGCTGAAGAACCCTCTAAATTCGAAATTTCGGCGAGACAATGCATAGGCATAGGTCGTAACCAGCGCCAGACTCACCAGCGTTCCCAGCACCGTAACCAGGAGTGTTAAACCGAATGAGGAGAACAATCTGCTTCCAGTTTCGAATATATATTCATAGGCCTGTGTGCTGAACTGACTCGGCAGCAGTCTGAAGCCCTCCAAGACCAGTGTCTGCTCGTCGGTCAGGGAAATAATAATAACAAATAAGAACGGAAAAATACAAGAGAACGAGAAGAGGCCGATCACGATATTAAAAATCGTATTCCACACAGGGGAGATGGCGTTATAGTCTCTCTTTCTTGAACGCTTTGCCGGCTGACCGGCAGGCTGCGTTGATAGCTGCGACATGATGGTGCACCTCCCTCGGATTAGAAGATCGCATGATCTTTTTCAATTTTACGAACGATATAGTTGGCAACCAGAATCAGAATTAAGCCTACAAGCGATTGGTACAAGCCCGCCGCCGTACTCATTCCGATATCTCCCATATTGATAAGTCCACGATAAACAAAGGTATCGATAACATTCGTGACCGGATACAAGGCGCCGGAATCCTTCGGAAGCTGATAGAACAATCCAAAGTCGGAGCGGAAGATGCCCCCGATGGCCAGGATGGTCAAGATGATCATAAGCGGCTTCAAGAGCGGAATCGTAATGTACCGCACCTGCTTCCACTTGCTGGCTCCGTCAATAACAGCTGCTTCATAATAAGACTTGTCGATCCCGGTAATCGCGGCCAGGTAAATAACGCTGTTGTAGCCCACGCCTTTCCAGATGCCGACAAACACGAGAATGAAGGGCCAATACTTCGCTTCGGAATACCAGCTGATCGGATCTCCTCCGAAATAGGTAATGATCTGATTCAGCGTCCCTTTGTCCACACTGAGGAAGGTGAACGCAAAATAACTGATAATAACCCACGACAAAAAATGCGGCAAAAACATGCCGGTCTGATATACTTTGGCCGTCCGCTTATTGACTAGCTCGCTGAGCATAATCGCAAAGCCGACCGCAATGACTAGGCCCAGAATAATAAAGGCCAGGTTGTATAGGATTGTATTTCTCGTAATGATATAAGCATCATTGGTCGTAAACAGATACTCGAAGTTTTTAAATCCTACCCATTCGCTATTGAACACGCTGGCAAAAAATCCGTCCGGGCTGATGCGAAAATCCTTAAAAGCGAGAACGGTACCGAACATGGGCAAGTAAGCAAAAATAAGAAACCAAATGGTTCCCGGCAGTATCATCAGCAGCATAAACCTGTTGCGTATCACCTTTTTGATGAACCCCGACATGAACATTCCTCCTCTTTCCTGTTAAATCCGAGCGATGCGTCCATGGGATCGTTCTCTCACTCATCTTTAACCTACCTTTATTGTGCCTAGAAAGCGCTGTCACCCTCAAGTTGAAAAATACTAGAATGGGATGGAAAAATTAAAGATCGTGTGCACACAGCAAAAAACAGGCCATGACATATAACGTCAGAGCCTGTTCCCTTTGATTTAGCATTGATTTAGATCCGATACATGGACCTCATTTCGGTCGGAGATACACTTGTATATTTCTTGAACTGCCTGTAGAAATACGAACTGTCCGTATAGCCTACATTAAAAGCAATATCCGCCGTCTTCTGATCCGTATGCAGCAGGAGCTGTGTCGCTTTCTCGATGCGGTACTGGTTCAAATAGTCCGAGAAGCTTGCCCCCACCTCCTGCTGAAAGAGCTGTCCCAAATAATTCGGATGCATCTGCAGGCGCTGGCTCAGCGTCTTCAGCGATAGCTCTTCCGGATAATGGTGCCGCACCTGGTCCACAAGAAACGAGACATGCATGCTGTATCCCTGCTCCGCTTCTTGGAGGCGCTGGAGGCTGCGCTCCACGATGTACCAGACATGATTCCGGAGTCCTTGGAGGGTATTGATCCGGTGCATGGGCGTAAATACCTCGCTGTAATCAGGGGCCTTCTCCATATCCTTGGCAGCGATCATCAGCTGGACGGCCGCATTCATGCAGGCTCCCCGGGGAACGGTTGATACCTCGCCGCCGCAGCCAAGAGCAGATGCTATAAAAGCCTGCAAAGCGGATTCGTCTCCCTCGATTAGCAGCTTAGCGAAGGTATCCGGACGGAAGAACGGCGAAGAAGCCTGAACCGGCTCCACTTCCCCCGGCCGGCTGTACAGGGTCATGTCATCCCCGGCAATCAGGGAGGCATGGAAATGGCTCTTGGCCTTCCTGTAGTTCTCCTGAATATCTTTGAATTCATAGCCTTCAGCTTCTCCCTCAGAGCACCACATCCGAAGACCGGTCAACTGCCGCAGCTTAGTCATGGAACGCTGCATCGCCTCCCGCGCAGCATCCTTCTGATCATCCATGGAGACCGACATGACCACGATGTCATCATCCGCATCGGGAAAGCAGATCACCTCCTGGGCTTCCCCCAGCTCTTCCGAGAACACCCTGCACAATTCATCGGCCAGACTGGTCAAGCGGTAGAGCTGGGATATTGCGCATTCATCGGAGATGATCCGCATGACATACACCTGATACGACGCATAGTTCAGCGGGATTCCGAGAAGCTCAGCCCGTTGCTTCAATTCCGAGCTTCTGATGTCGCCGCTTACCCATCGCTGTAATATATTGCTGCGGAGAATCTTCCAATCCTCCTCAGAGCGATACCGCCTTAATTCTTCGCGCTCCCAATCGCCCTTGATATGCTTGATGGTCGCTTCCAGCTCTTCGATATTGATCGGCTTCAGTATGTAATTCTGAATCCCAAGCGTGATGCCTACCTTCACATATTCGAATTCCTCATACCCGCTCAGCACGATGAATTTGGTGTTCGGGTGTATTTCCTTCACCTTCTTGATCAGCTCGAGCCCGTTCATTCTGGGCATCATAATATCCGTGATCAGCAGATCCACGGGCTCCTCCCGCAATCTCTCCAGCGCCTGCAATCCGTCGTTGGCCGAGCCTGATATATGCAGATCGTAATCCTGCCACTCCACGATGTTGGCCAGGCCTTGGGCGATCAAAGGCTCATCATCAACAAAAAACACCTTTCTCATGTCGTCTCCCCCTTGCGAAGCATCGGTATTTCCATGCGGACCTCGGTCCCCGCTCCCTCTGTGCTGTTTATGGATACGCCATAATCATTTCCGTAATTCATCACGATCCGTTCATGCACATTTATCAGCCCGATGGAACGATAACCCTTATCAGGAGGCTGAAGAATCTTGTCCAGCGTCTGCCGGATTTGAGTTAGCTTCTCCTCCGGTATGCCCGTTCCATTGTCCGAGACGATGATCACGATTCGGTCCCCGGCCCCTAGCGCTCGCACTGAAATTTTATTATTGTCCTCCAGCGGACGGAATCCGTGAACGATATAGTTTTCTACGATCGGCTGGATCAGCAGCTTGATAATGCTGTAGTTCTGGATTTCGGGATCCATCTCAATCTCCGTCTCCAGCCGGCCCTCATAGCGGATGCGGAACAAATCGAGATAAACGGAGCACATGTCGATCTCCTCTTCGATGGTCACGATCGTGCTTTTCTTGACCATGCTCTTGAACATCACCGACAAGCTGTATATCATCTGCCCCACTTCCTTCGCCCCGACAAAATAGGCCTTCATGCGAATGGATTCCAGCGTATTGTATAGAAAATGAGGATTAATCTGCGATTGCAGTGCAACGAGCTCCGCATTCTTCTGCTTGATTTCCGAGGTGTACATTTTATCGATATACTGCTCCAAACGGTCGCCCATATCATTGAAACGGCGGGAAATCTGCTGGAGCTCGTCTTCCCCGGACATCTGGATACGCGTCGACAGATCACCTTCGCCGATGCGGTTCATTGAGCGGATGATCCGCTGTACTTTCTTGGAGAACTTGCGCACGATCGTAAACGTAATCGCAAAGCTGGTCACCATAAACACCAGCGTCACCAGGATCATGCCGGTCCGCAAACTCTTCGTGCTCTCTTTGATCATGGATTGGGAGACAATCCCTACAACGGACAAGCCTGCGTTGCCGACGTTCAATATATTCACTTTGGAGGGTTCATCCAACTGTACCCAATCCCCGGCTTTCTCATGCTCTAACTGATAGGGATAGGTCTGCCCGTACAGCACATCCTCCGAATCATAAATAACGGTTTGCTGTGCGTTCAATACGAGAATTCGGCCCTTAACCGAAGCACGGCTCTCCAGCCAGGATGAAATTTGCCGGGCATCAAACTCCACATTCATCATGCCTACCCTCTCCAGGGTCCACGGGTCCTTAATCTCTCTCGAATAGGAATACGATCTAGGGCTGGAGCCATCAGATGAGGGTGAAGCCTCGTTCTGAGGCATGGTATCCCAGCTGTCCTGCTCCCTGCGGGCGAACCAGGTCTCCCACTTGTTCTTGGAGCCGGAGTCATTATTGAGCTGCTGATTGGTCCGGCTGATATGCATGTAAAAATTGTTAGGATAGCTGTAGATGGACACGCTTTTGGCGCTTGACTCCTGCTCCAGATAATTTTTCAGCAGAGGGTTGAAGGAGCGTAAGCGCTGCTCCCCCGTCTTGGCGTACAAATCGAGACGGTACTTCAGGTAACTCTCATATTCGTGATTCAAAAAATAGATCAGATCATCGCTCAGCGAGGCATCTCCGTAAATCTGCTGAAATATATTTTGTATGCCCTCGTACTGCAGACTTAGGTATATATTCAGGACATGCGCGGATTTGAGATTCGCGTCCGTCTGCTCACGGAGTATGCGCTGCGTCTGATATTGATACACCAGAGTCGCGGCAATCGCGAACAGCACGATCATGACAGCTGAATAAAGTACGACGATTTTGTTGAACATTTTTCGCTTTAGATGGTTTAAATAGAATTGGCGCAGTCTGAAAATATGCAACACACCCTGTTCTATAAAGGTCACTTCGGCACTCAGTGTACACCCTTTCCCTAAACCCGGCAAATGAAATTTGCCCTGTTTACAGGTGGTACACAATTAGGAGGAGTAACCTTCGTTCGCTTAGATCGAACGCGCTGGCGGCGTTGAGCCTTCCACTTCCGCATAGGGAGGACTCTTTGAGCAACAGCGAAAAGCCGTCCATGAATGGACGGCTTGGTTAAGTTTTTGTAGGGTAAATCCCCCCGACTTTACGCGGCTTTCTAAGCCTATTCGTTGATTTTCTCACGGCCTACCAGCAGCCAGAACAACAATAACGAAACGGCTGCAACAATCGCCAGTACTATCAATACAACGCTGAACGAGAAGGTATCAATCATGGCTGCGGTATAGGCAATCCCGATCGATGCGGCTACATTTAAGACCAGATTGTAGAACCCGATCGCTGTTCCTACTTTTTCCTTCGGAATGGTGCTGATGCATGCATCAAGCATCGGAGCATACATCAACGCGAATGAACCGGAGAACAGGATCATGGAGATCACAAACAGGATATACGAGCTTTCTACAAACATTCCCGGAATCAATACACTTAACGCAATCAGGAGCATGGCTAACGAAATCGTCTGCTTATTGCTTAAAGCCTTGGCTATTTTCCCTGACAAGGCGCCTACCAACACCGCAGTAACATAACCCGGGATTAACAAGAGGGAGATGGTATCCAATTTCAAACCATAAATCCTTTCAAGCATGAACGGGAATATGAAAATATATCCTAACTGTACCGTATAAATGACAAATGCAACGGTAATCAGGGACACGAAACGCTTGTTTTTGAAAAAGGAAATACTGATAAGAGACTTGGTGCTCTTACTGATATAGGCAATAAAGGCAGCTAAGGCTACCGCAACGATCACGATATACAGCCAATTGAAATTACTGATGAACAGCATGACCGAGGTAGCGATGGCAGCAATCAGTACTAAGCCTATGATATCGACATGGCTTTTCTTCGATTTTTCCTTCGGAAGATACTTTAAGATAAAAGGAAGAATGAACAGGGTAATCAACGGAACCAGAAACAATGTGGTCCAGTGCAAATAGGTGGAGATATACCCGCCCGTTATGGAGCCAATGACCAGCGATAAAGAGTAGCTGCTTGTACTCAAGCCTAAGAACTTTTTATGCTCGCTTTTCGGCAGATGCTTCGTGACATAGATGACATACAAGGTTTCCGCCGAGGCCAGCCCGGCCGTTTGTATAATTCTTGATACTAATATGAGTTGGAACGAGTCCTGAAATACATAGCCAATGACGGAGCCTATGCATATTAAAATAATACCAACGCTCAACAGCGTTCTAATGCTGATCGAGTCTGCCAGCGAAGCATACACAACAGCCCCAATACCGATGATCAGGCCGGCCAATGTCGCCAGCCAGCTTACCGTCGCTGCTGAAACACCAAGATCGTCTGCAATGGCAACAGAAATGAGTTTAAACGAGTTATCAACAATTAAAGCAAATACAAAAAAGAATAAAATGACCGGTATGGCTTTCTTCGCATTATTCTGCTGCATTTCTGATGTAATGGTCGCCACTTGTTATTTTCCTTTCGTGGTTCAAATTTATTGATTAAGCAAGTTCCAATGCGATTTCCATCATGTTCGTAAAGGCTGTTTGTCTTTCCTCTTGCGTCGTTTGCTCATGTCTAAAGATATGGTCACTAATGGTTAAGATACAAAGTGCATTCACACCTGCGCGTGCTGCATTCATATACAGGCCAGCCGATTCCATTTCAGCACATAATATGCCCATTTCACTCCATCTTTGCAGCGCCGTTGGATCTGCATGATAGAAAATATCACTGGAAAGGACATTACCAACATGAACGCGCTGTCCCTTCTCATCCGCTATCTTCTTGGCTTTCTCCAACAATTCAAACGATGCCGTGATCGAGTACTGCCCCGGAAGATTGTATTGAGATCCATAATTAGAGTCGGTTGAAGAACCCATGGCGAAGACAATATCGTACAAGTTCAGATGATCCTGTATCGCTCCCGCAGAACCGATGCGAATCAGGTTTTTTACGCCAAAGATATTGATCAGCTCCCATGAGTACAGGCTCATGCTAGGAGTCCCCATTCCGGTTCCCATAACAGAAATTCGTCTTCCCTTGAATGTGCCCGTATACCCCAGCATGCCGCGAACCTCATTGAACTGGACGACATCCTCCAAATACGTTTCCGCAATAAACTTGGCACGCAGTGGATCTCCAGGCAGCAGGATCGTCTCCGCGATTTCGGCTCCGTTAGGTTTAATGTGTGGTGTTTCCTTATGCATATTCGTTCTCCCCTTTGTTATATTGCTGTTGGTTGTTACCGCTTTCTTAATGGTGAAAAAAAATAACGGCGAAGGAGTCCCCAACAAGTATTGTATAGTGGTCTAATCAGTTGTCTAATTAGTACATGAAAAACATACTATAATTATTCGTCTTGATCAACTGGATAATTACACCAAATTGGAGGCACAAAAAAAGCAATACATCATCCGGATGCATTGCTGTTACATTGCTCTACTTATTTTTACCGTTATCTCTTAGTTTTCCCTACTTAGCGGCATTAATTCGGATCTGGCTAAATTCCTTCGGGATATAGAATTTGTTATAAATCAGCGGATATTTATTATTGAGAAATACACTTTCCAGTATCAGATCACATTCCGGACCACCGGACAACTTATGATTCTGAGACAACGGATTAGCTACTGTCGAATGCTTGATTTCAATCGTTGCTGTATTGGCAAGCTCATAGACTTTCTCTTCAAGCATGTCCAATACTTGCTTCTTATCCTGCAAATCAACATTCAGCTCCGACACGGTTTCGATAGCCATAAACGTGAAGGCAAAGGCTACGATGCTGCCTTCACTCTTATACCAACGTTCAAATGCAACAACTGCGGCCGCTTTTCTCCCCAACACTTGCTGTGTATAGTCGCTTTCCAAATCCAAGCGAAAAGACATTTCTACCTCATCTATGGTTTCGGTATGGCATTTATATAACGGATGTCCCATCTTCTCTAAACCAACGGTCGTTTCGCGATTGCCTTGGGCCGTTGTGATGAAATTCCCTTTTCCATGAATACTCTTAACTAATCCATCATCCTGCAGCAGGGCCAGGGCCTGCCTAAGCGTCATTCGGCTGACGCCAAACATTTTGGCCAGTTCCGTTTCTGTAGGCAATTTACTCCCTTTTGGAAACGTGCCGTCCTGGATGAGCACATAAAGTTTATCGTATACATCAATATACAGAGGTTTTTTACCACGTTGCAGACCATCAAACCTTATCTCCATCTTCTCACACACCTAATTGTTCCCTTTGGGTATTTATATGTCGTTGCGCTTGTTTATTCTCTACTATGCCACAGAAGTATAACAAAGGTATTATACCACGATTAATTTTGTTCCTCTCATCCTACCACCTATAGGTAAAGATAAACAATAAGGGCACCCATCCGGGTGCCCTTCTCTTTGCATTATATATACTAATAAATCGCACTTTGCAGCTTAGTACGTAGTCCAGCCTCCATCAGCTGTTACGATTTGTCCGTTCACGAAGCTCGCATCATCGGAGCCCAGGAAGATGGCCAGCTTGGCGATTTCCTCGGGTTGACCGATACGCGGATTCAATGCCATGCCTAATTGCTGTCTGCCAATGCCATACTGGCTGACGCTCGTCATGGAAGATTGAATATTCGTCATGACGGCTCCCGGAGCAATACCGTTGCAGCGGATGCCCTTATCCGCATACATAAACGCTGTATTCTTCGTCAAGCCAACAACGGCATGTTTGGAAGCTGTATAGGCTCCTCCCGCACGTCCACCGTATAATCCGCCTGCCGAGATATTATTTACGATGACGCCATGGCCCTGTTCGAGGAACAGGTTGCTAGCCAGGCGCATCGATTTCATCACCGAGGTTGTATTCACAGCAAAAATCTTGTCCCAACGCGCGTCTTCGATTTCATTAATAGGCTCCATGCCATCCATGATTCCCGCATTGTTGACCAAAATATCCAGCTTGCCGTATTGCGCAATCGTTTCATCGAATAGACGCTGCAAATCCTCATCATTGGTCACATTCGTCTCGATGGCAAACGCTGTACCACCATTAGAAACAATACCTTCTACGACTTGCTTCGCACCTTCCAAGTTCAAGTCGGATACGACGACCTTTGCTCCTTCAGCTGCATAGCCTTCGGCAATAGCTTTACCCATACCTGATGCGGCACCTGTAACAATCGCTACTTTGTTTTCTAATTTCATAGCCGTGTCTCCTCAATGTTCAATTTTATTGTACATATGTTCAATAAAATTATAGTAGAATGAAAATCACAGTACAAACAACAGAAACATCATAAAACGTTGATTATTAAACACATTCCGAAATTTATGTTTAATAAGGGAAGGAAAATTTCTGATGGATCTACGAATTATCAAAACACATGAGCGTTTGCAGCAAGCTTTGCTCATTCTCTTAAAAGAGAAATCGCTAAATGAGATTTCGATTGCTGAGCTGTCCCGGCTGGCCAAAATCAATCGAGGGACCTTCTATTTACATTACAAAAATGTACATGGCGTGTTCGAACGTTATTTCTCCGAAATCGTGGAGGATCTAAAGCGTTCGTTTGAACTCCCTTATGATCTTACGAATCATAATATTGAGCAGCTGCAGCCCGAGATGATTCAGATATTCGATCATGTACAAAAGTACAACTCCTTTTATCGCATCGTGTTTGACGAGAAAGTACCGCTTATCTATTACAAGCAGCTGTTTCATACGCTCCGCTCCATTATGAAGGAATTTGTACAGGGGCACTCCCTCAACCTCACCGATCTGCAGCTGGACTACCTCTTGAGCTATCAGACAAACGCTATTATTGGCATCCTTATGCAATGGGACGAGAATGACTATGATTTGCCTCCTCAAACGATGAATGAGTTCTTAATGAGTTATATCCGAATGAAATGAAAAAAGCCCCCTCCTGAAATATGAGACCGTTCCCAGTTCTAGGAGATGATAGGTGGGCAGATAAGAATCAATTCGTTCTATTCGTCGTATATGCAACCCTTTCTGGGAACGGTTTCATTCTTCCCAGCTTACTGGTTGCTAAAGAGAAGAAGCCATCCTGTACAGGATGGCTTCAGAGAGTTGAGAAGTCAGGACTCGTTACGTACGTCCCTGGCTCCTCTATTATTTCGTGGCAGTTATGATTAGAGTAAATCTCCTCTTGTGTCCGCCTCTTCTTTAGGTTCAAGCACTTTTAGCAGCACAACCATCGCTTCTGCCCTTGTTGTGCGGTCATTCGGCACGAAACGATTTCCGCCACGGCCCTCTATAAAGCCAAGATTTCGCATTGCTTCTACAGAGCCTTTTGCCCACTGAGGAATTGCTTTATCATCGGCAAAACCAGTCAGCGTATCGGTCTCGGATGACAGTTTGAGCGCCCGGGCGATCATGACCGCCATTTCCACACGGGTAATCTGCGCATTCGGACGGAAGCTGCCATCCTCATACCCGCCGACAATCCCAGCCTGTACCGCTTGGACGATAGCCCCCTTCGCCCATGTGCCGATTTGATCCTTGTCGGTGAATGCTATGGTTGCGTCTTTCCCTTTCAGGTCCAGCGCACCCGCTAACATCACCGTAAACTCGGCACGTGTAACCGGATGGTTGGGCTTCAACGTCCCGTCCGGGTAGCCGCTGATGAATCCTTCAGCCGCGGCACGGTTGATGTAGTCCTCTGCCCAATGTCCCGTTATGTCGGTAAACACCGTGACGGGCGGCTCAGGCTTCTCCTGCTCCGGTGTGGTTCTTACAATCGTGATCGTGTACGTAAGCCGGGTGCCGTCTTCGGCCGTAACGATCAGTGGAATCACATTCTCTCCCTCCGCCAATTCGATTACAATGCCGCTGCTGACCGCTTTGCCCTGCCATGTCACGTTGGCCGCCGCATGCGCTGCAGCTGCCTTTATCTCTAATTGCTTCGATTCCGTTTGGATTTTATAAGAAAACATATCTTCCCTAAATGACGGTGTAAGGGAAATACGTTTGCCATCCAGCCAGATTTCCAGCGATTTCAGATTGGCGTTGCTGCTGGATACATACTGGCTGCCGCCTGACGATTCTCCTCCTGAATTGCTGCTGCCGGAGGATATAGGCGGAGGCGAAGGCGGAAGCGTCCTGGCCGTCTTGCTTAATCCAGGGTTACTTTCATTATTCGCCGCATCATAGGCTTTAACGGTAATTGGATAGCTCATCCCTGGAGCAAGACCCGCTATTGTATACGAATAGACGTCGTCGGTAACCGAGTATTCATACTTACTGCTAGCTTGGTCCACTTTCATCTCACCATTTACGTAGAGACGATATCCCATTACAGCCACATCGTCCTGTGCAGCAGGCCAGATTAACTTCAAGCTCGACTCTGTGATATCCGAGATCGTCAATCTGCTGCCTTCCGGCCATACCGGGGCTTCAGCCGCTGGCTCTTGTGGTGCTGCACTCACTTCATTGGATGCTTCGCTATCTCCGCTCTGGCTAGCCGCCTTGACGACAAAGTAATACGTAACCCCATTAGTAAGTCCCGTGACTTCGTAATCGTAGATAGAGTTACCTACCGTAGCGACTTCCGTCCCGTACTGGCCGGATGTTTCGCTTGCGAATATTTTATAGCCCTCCGCACCACTGACGGAGTTCCAGGAAAGTGCGACTTGCCCATCTCCAGCGATTGGAGGTTCCAGTACAGGGGCCTCAGGTGGCCAGGAGGTGGTATCTACGATTGGAATGAACAGCGTCTGCTCAGCACCCGCGCTGAATGTGAATGTTAATGCGAGCGTACCGACTGCCTCCGACACCAAGTATTCCTTCTTGATCGTCACCATATCACCGGCAAATGTATAATCCTTGTCCGCCGTTAATTCCTCCATACCGTTCTTAATGCTAACCAGCGAATTGCCGTTCAGCGTTACCGTTGTTGTCACATCGACCTGATTAGCCGGGTTCTTATCGAAGCTTCCCGGGAAGGGATCGATTATGCTGTTTTTCGGTGGTGCTGGCGTATCCTCGATCATGATGTCCCAGCTCTTGATAAGCGGCTGCTCGACCCCTGGTGCTTCAACTGTTATGGTTATGTTCCCAGCAGAAGCAGGCGCAGTGAATGGGACAGAGAATTGTCCCTGGCTATTTGTGTGAACAATGGCCGTTCCATCACTAGTGGTGAACATGATCTCTAAATTAGCCTTAGTATCGATGCTTCCGCCAATTGTTATCGTTTTACCTGCTTCCAATTTGTCAGGGGCATTTAATGTGATCACGGTTGGCGCTTGCAGTAATAGGATGGTTTCTGAATCGCTGCCAGTGCTCGACGTTGCTGAGATTTCGATCCGTTTGCCTTCCATGGGAACCGATTGTGACGTTAAGCGGATCATATAGGTATCCATAAAAGGATCTGCCGAGTCAATCGACAGCGCTCCGGAATTTTGAATAACTTCTAAAAAACCGGATGGCCCCTTCTGCGCACGCGCAATTACATTTCCATCGATGGATACCTCAACCTGATGAGCTCCTTTTGTTGAGAACAATACATCTGCGAGAGGTTCATTTGTAATATAGGCAGACGCATCCATTCGTTTAAATTTTCCATTGTCATCGACATTTGGATAATCGAGGTCATGTGGAACCGGCCACAGCCTTGTGATCATTTTGCCGGAATCTCTTGTGATTTGGAATGGCCCGCTTTCAACTAAGGTTTGGCCCTCGATTGCAAATTGGATAACCGCTGCTTGGATATCCTGGTTGGTACTAGCATTGAGGGCGCCAAGACCGGTAAATGAAGCGATTCCTGATGCATCGGTTACGACTGATGTATTTCCAATTAAAGTCCAATCGCCGGAGCTGTCTTTTTTCACTGCACGAACCGTTATTCCAGAAATGGGATTGCCGAATTTGTCTGTAACCTTCAGAACAGGCTGAACTTGAAGCAGCCCTCCCCCGTTCCCTGTTGGTCCTGCGGGTTGCCGACCTATCTTCACCGACCGATCGACATGTGGTGTAGGCTGCACCTCAATGGCCGCTATGTTTGGTTCCACCAGTCCCTTAATATGAAACCGCAGAGTCTGCCGCGATGCTGCATTCAGAACGAGAGGTACGGTTGCGACACCGTTAGTAAACGGCACCCGGATCATGGTCTGCGTTCGGGTCAGCTCCTGCCCGGCAAACGATCCTGCTGTTCCATTCGGCGCGGAAACATAGCCGCTGATCGTTATTTCCGCCAGCTCGTTAAAGTTAGTATCGATACTGTCATCCGCATTCCGCACCTGGAAACGCACATTTGCTGCCTCTCCCGCGCTGATGTCAGACGGTTCGATCTCAGCCGTTCCCCGGTTTTTCTCATTCGAGAGTCTGTAGTAATAACTGCCGTCACTTGAATCTACATAGGGTCCCTTCACGATCGTATCCGAACTCAGATTGACAGCGGGTCTCACACCAAGAGGGCGATCCGTGTAAAAAGGGCTGACTTCGCCTGTAGCGTTTTTCACCAGATAAAAGATAGATGGATTATAGGCATTGGTTCGTGTCCAGTAATATTCCGACTTGTTGCCGTTAGCCTTCCTGTTATCCGCATTATTGAAGTAAGGAATGACAGTCTGCCCCATCGTAATGAGCGGATCATTAATGGGTACTAATTCTGGCGCAGATGGGACAAAGAAGGTATCGTTATCCAAATAGTCCGTAAAAGTCCCTGTATTCGCGGTAACTGCAATTGCGCTTCGGAACAAAGGTGAAGCTTCCGGATAAAATGTATTTCGCAACCAAGCTTGAAGCTCTGATCCATCCCATACCTGCAGATGCGGAAATTCATGCTCCACATCAAATTCAGCCACAATACCCTTTGAGACGAACAGGCTTGTATTCGCCGCGTGTTTATCTTTATCCACCAGAACCCAGGAGATCGGAGCTGTCTTGTACACTTCTTTGTTTGAAGGATTCCATCCAGGACTCTGACCCGTAAAGTAATTCCAGTCCACGCTATCACGGACATTCGTTCCGATTGGCATATCCCCCATGCGATGGGCCTTCACTTCAGGTGCAGTCCAAGGAAGCGATACGGCTGTACTCTCAATCGGCGTCAAACCCGCTGCTTCGAACGAAAGCTTAGCTCCTGTCACTTGGGCTGTATTGGCTGCGCCAAGGCCGCTAAAGGTGACAATACCTCCACGGGCCGTCGCCGTCGCTATTCCCGTAAGGGTCCACAACCCTGTATCCTTCTTAGATGCGATCACAGCAGTGCTATTGTCTTCCACACTCCGATTGCCGTAAGCATCCAGAAGCGTAATGACCGGTTGCTGGGCGAACACACCTCCGCTGCTTGCCGGAGCCTTAATGTCCGTAGTCAGCACCATTGAGGTCGCGCTTCCTGATACTGGCATGAGGATCAACTCATTGGCCGCTGGTGATGCAACGTCCGCTACTCGTATATGGATCTTATGCGTCCCCGCTTTGTTCAGTGTCACATTTACTGTGGCTATCCCTCTAGTGAATGTGACACTGACCGTGCCCGACGAGGCGCTTAAGGGCGTCCCGTTCAGACTGCCATAGGAGCCGTCGGGTGCTTGCAAATACCCCGATACCGTTACTTCATGCACACCATTAAACGATGTATCCGTATTCCCTTGCGCATTTTTCACGGTCATCGTGATGGTATCATCCGTGCCGACTCCGGGAATGGAGGAGGAGGCGAATGCGCTGACGGTTTGTGCGGTCAAGCTTAATTTTCGAATACGACTATTAAAAGCTTCCGCTATGTACAGGTTTCCACTGTTATCTATCGCTAATCCATTGGGACTATTCAGATCTGCCGCTGTTGCCGGTCCACCGTCTCCCAAATAGTCTTGTCGCCCCGTACCCGCTACCGTGCTAATATTCCCGGATGTATCGACTTTCCGGACTCGGAAGTTGTACATATCCGATATATACAGATTTCCGCTACTGTCCACAACTATTCCAGTAGGTTCGTTAAATAATGCCGATGCTGCCGGTCCGCCGTCTCCCGAAAAACCCGGTATACCCACACCCGCTACCGTGCTGATCTTCCCCGATACATCGACTTTCCGTATTCTAAAATCGGATGTGATATACAGATTTCCGATGCCGTCTACTGCTACTCCAATCGGGAAGACTAATTTGGCCGATGTGGCATTTCCTCCGTCTCCTGAAGAGCCGAGAACTCCCGTACCCGCTACCGTGCTTATTATTCCCGACGTGTCGACTTTCCGAATCCGGTGGTTGACTGTATCTGCGATGTACAGATTTCCGATGCTGTCTACCGCCACTCCAGACGAGTAATTTAATTGGGCAGACGTCGCCGCTCCTCCGTCCCCCGAATAGCCTTCTGTACCCGTACCCGCTACCGTGCTGATTTCCCCTGATACATCAATTTTCCGTATACGGTGGTTATAGCTATCCGCGATATACAGATTTCCGATGCTGTCTATCGCTACTCCACTTGGTTTATTCAAAGAGGCCGATGTCGCCAGTCCCCCATCCCCTGAATAGCCGTCAGTACCTGTACCCGCTATCGTGCTAATCTTTCCAGACGCATCGACTTTTCGGACCCGGTGGTTGGCAGTATCCGCGATATACAGATTTCCGATGCTGTCTACCGCCACTCCAGACGAGTAATTTAATTGGGCAGACGTCGCTGCTCCTCCGTCCCCCGAATAGCCGTCTGTACCCGTACCCGCTACCGTGCTGATGATGAAGCTGCTTGCAGCGTAGGCTTTTCCTCCAAGCCATTCTGGCAGCAGTGATGTAATCAATAGAAAAGCAAGCATACTAGCTAATAACCTTTTTACCTGTTTACGAATTGTTTTCCCCTCCCAAGACATATTTCTGTGGGCCCCCGACTTGTGCGTATATACTCCTTTATTCCTATCTGCCCTGTATCTATCGATCTCCTTCTATCACCTTATGTTACTCATGAGTAGTATATTATAACTAACCCCAACTTCGTCAAGATGTGAATTAACAAAATCACCCTAGGATTTTTTCTTCATCTCGCCAAAAACCAAGGAGCTAAGCGATCGATACTCGCTTAGCTCCTTGGTTTCTTTTGAATACCTATTTTATTACATGCGTATATCCAGACTTCATCATTGAGAATGATTAAAAGAGTGACTCCCATAGAAGAAATATATTTAAAATGATGACTAAAAAAGCAACGATCCAAGCTAAAATAGTCGTCACCCGATGGTTCACCAATACACCCATTATTTTTTTATTACTTGTGAACATAATGAGCGGTACAAGTGCAAATACAATCCCGAATGAGAGAATGATCTGGCTCATCACTAATGCATTCGTTGGATTTACCCCTAAAATGATGATAAGCAGCGGCGGGATCATCGTAATGGCTCTTCGAACATATAAATTGATCCTTTTTTTAATAAATCCTTGCATGACAATATCGCCTGATAATGTACCAACTGAGGCGCTTGATAATCCAGCAATCAGCAGGCCAAGTCCAAATGAAATGGACGCAACTGGACCAATATATTCATTCAACTTATTGAATGCGATATCCAGATCTTCTATGAATAAACCGTGTTTATGAAACAGTGCCGCTGACACCACCAGCATACTCATGTTAATAGCCCCTGCAATAATCATGGCAATGAGTATGTCGATAAATTCAAACTTAAAGATTTGCCTCTTTTCTTTATCATTCTTTCCTATGACGCGATTCTGTGTAAGCGAAGAATGCAAATAGATAACATGCGGCATAACGGTTGCTCCCAATATACCCGCTGCAAGCAGGATACTATCTGTACCTTGAAACCTCGGAATAAACGTACTCCTGCTAATCGCAGCCAGATCAGGCTTGACCAAGAAGATTTGAACCGCAAACGCCATGACCACTGCAAGAACCATTACTCCAATAACTGCCTCAAATG
The DNA here is from genome assembly GCF_001277345.1 of Paenibacillus solani. Taxonomy (GTDB): domain Bacteria; phylum Bacillota; class Bacilli; order Paenibacillales; family Paenibacillaceae; genus Paenibacillus_AQ; species Paenibacillus_AQ solani. Next base: position 270,073 of record NZ_LIUT01000008.1, on the reverse strand, counting down.
AGCGGTATCCTCGTCGCTGAAACTCCAATAAGGCAAATGAAGCGACCGCCGTAATCACAGCAGCTTCAACCATGGGAATGCCAAATATCAAATAAAGCCCTAACGCCGCACCTATAAACTCCGCCAAATCGGTTGCAATAATGACGAGTTCGCTTTGAATCCATAAAAAAATAGATACCCCTTTAGGAACCCTTTCTCTAGCTATCTCAGGCAAATTCTTTCTTGTCGCAATACCAAGTTTTGCTGACAAGGATTGAATAAGCACTGCCATTAAATTAGAGGCAAATATGACCCATAACAAGAGATATCCATATTTCGAGCCAGCAGTGATATTCGTAGCAAAGTTACCAGGATCAATATAAGCAACGGCCGCAATGAATGCCGGACCTAAGAACGGCAGGAACCTTTTTACCCCCGACACTTCTCCTTCTAACGCTGCTTGCGCCTTATGGGACGTTTTATTTACTTGTGGGCTCTTCGTTTGCGTACGATCCTTCAATATAATCATCCCTATTGTTTAAGTTTCCTCCACCTATCATCCATCTTTATTTCGGTGAATAAATGACTAGAGGTAGACATTAAGAATAGATTACCCAAATTAACCATATTGATTCGCTTGATATAAGACCTCTTACTTCAAGGATCTGAATACATTTTGGTTAACAGGAAGAGACCCGGGAGAAGGAACCCTTGCTAAAAGGTCCAACTTACGGGTCACTGTTCATACTCTGGACAAACGACATTTAGAGCGCACCCCTCCGGCCAGAACGACGATGCTCACAGGGACTCCTATTAAAGAAGTGAAGCAGGTCCAGTTTGTTCTCTGTTTGTCTTACGTTTGGCCGATCAGCTTCCTCCGCTTCGCTTCTGGTTCCCGGCTACGAAATTCTGAATATACTCCAGCTGCTCTTCATTCGGCATGATCTTCTGTACCTCATGAAATCGGGCAACAGCCTGATCCAGAGAAACCTCTTGATCCACGATTTCACCGATATGCGTGAGTTCATCCAGGAAGACCCACATTTCTGCACGCGTTTTTGGATTCTGATGCCCTGTCACATAGTAATCTGCATCATACTTTTTAATTTTGGCTAGCAATATGGTGAGCTCGTCCAGATGATAACTCCATTCCCCGCTATAGAAGTCCTGATATATACAATCACCCAGAAACATGATCTTGTCTTCAGGGACATAAACAATGGACGAATCAGGTGCGTGAACTCCCCCAACATGCTCAACGATACAGGTCACGCCGCCCAAATCCAGCTCAATCTTATCATTAAACGTGATGTCCGGCGCCTTGAGCACCAGATGATCCCGTACGGGCATTTCGCGCTTGATCATCTCACTACAAAATTCGATCTCCTCGCCCGTTGCTACCCGCGAATCCAGTGAGGCATCATCCCAATTTAGAGTTTTCAGATACTCGATCTTTTCTTTGGTTTGGTCATGGCTAATCGATAATAAGTCCATCGTCTGCATCCCAAAAATATGATCCCAATGCCAATGTGTAATAACAACAAACTTCACGGACGCGATATCCATTTGTCCCACGAGGTGGAGAAAGTCCTTGGCATGAGCAGGTGAATTGCCTGAATCCACGATCACGCTCATATTGTCTCCACATATTAATCCGAGTGCGGGGCGATCCGTCTCGGAAACATGCGGCATATAGTATACTCGATTCGAAAGTTTCTTCAGCATGTATGTTACCTTCTCTTTAGTTAATTTTAAAATCCTTGTTACTACAAGCCTTCTGTTATTATATCCTCTTGCTCGAAGTTATCCATATTGGCTGATTAAAGAAAAAAGAACCATCTCTGCCCCAGTCTATGGGAGGAGATAGTCCTTCAATAATCAATCATTCAACATACCTAATTACATATCGCCGCTTAAGCGTGCGACTAAAATTCATACTTACTGAACCGTTCTCTAAGATCCTCTTCGTAGGGTACCCACTCCCAATCGCTCCATATAGGCAAGTTGGTAAGTTCCGACAGCTGATCAACAGCTTCCGCCGAATACGTTGTCCTAAGGAGACCCTCAAAATCTTCATTCCGAATATTTAACGTCTCTTGCAGGTAATCATCCTGAAGACGCGCTTCTTGGAGTCCGTATTCGTCTCTCGTTAGCGGATGACAGAAGATTCTTTCAGCTAGGAGATCTCCCCCCTCGAAAATGGTCAACTCGAAAATTTCTTCATTGATAAATCCGGCCGTCATCACAGGCTCTTCGATAAGTGTGGATAACACTTTGCCGACCTTTTTCACCGATCCCCACACAAAATAATCGTGAAGCACGCTGATCCAGTGTTCATTGCTTCTGCTTATGTACATGGCCTTGTTGTTCTCTTGAGAGTTATTTGGGGAATCTATCGATTTCGTGTCCTCTGACTCTTGTTTGGAAGACTTCCCTAATACTTCAGGGACACCCTCGCTAAGCGCTCTTAAAGCTTCAACCGTCTTCTCAAGATTGCTAGACTTGATATGCAAATTCGCGAAACTTCTGCCCACAGGTTGACCTCCTCAAATTCCCTACTAAGGATGAATTGCTCATGAGAAACTAAATCCACTTATCTCCATTATAGTGAACATTTGAGATGGGTCTTCCTACTTTTCACCTGATTTATCAAAAAAGGCTTTGTAAGGTAACCCGAAATATTGGGCCATAACCAAAAAAATGAAGCCTATCCTTCCGATGATGAGATTCTATAGAATGAAGATGTTCACATCTGTAAGCGCTTCCCAGACTGCGCATAACCCGGGAGAATCCATCAATAAAGGGAGGGTATTTATGAAACAATTGCAAATTTCAAAAAGGAGATATGGCCAAAAAGTAATAAGCTTGTACTTGGCGATCGTCATGCTGGCTAGTATCAGCCTATTGCCAACGCCAACGGTCCAGGCTGCTGCGGCACGAGACACCATAACTTCGATGTCTTACTTTTCGGCCGCGGATGGACCTGTCATCACCCAGTCCGGGGTTGGCCAGGCCAGCTATGGTTTTGTCATGCCGATCTTTAACGGAGGCTCTGCCACCTGGAATGATGTTGTTCAGGACTTGGGTGTAAAGGTGAAAGTAAGCGGCAGTTGGATCGATATCGACAGTGTCAGCAGCTTTGTCTATAACCAGAACTGGGGGCACTGGAATGATGGCGGCTTTAATGGCTATTGGTTCACCCTCTCCAAAACGACTGAAATTCAGCTATTCTCCAAAGCAAACGGGGTGACGTTAGATTATACCCTTGTGTTTCAAAACATCAACAAAACGACCATCACCGCGATGACCCCTACGCAAGGCCCACAAATCACGGCAGGCTTCACAGGCGGTGCCGGGTTTACCTACCCGATATTCAATCATGATCCAGCCATTACCTATGCTGCTGTAGCCGATGATTTAAAGCTATATGTGAAGCCTGTAAACAGCAATCAGTGGATCAATATCGACAATAATGCAGCCAGCGGCTGGATATATGATCAGAACTTCGGTCAATTCACTGATGGAGGCGGCGGCTATTGGTTTAACGTCACGGAGTCGATCAACGTTAAATTGGAATCCAAGACCTCTTCAGCTAACATTGTGTATACCATTACCTTTAATGAGCCTGTAAGAAATTCCTATGTTCTTACGCCATATGAAGGAACGACCTTTACGGCCGACCCGAGCGGCGCTATTGGTATTCCGCTACCCAAGATTGATGGAAGTGCGCCAATCAGCACCGAGCTTGGCAACTTCGTATACCAGATTAACATCAACGGGCAGTGGATAAACTTGGACAATTCCAGTCAGAGCGGATTTGTATATTCGGCAAGCGGCTACAATAATATGTCGGCGGCCAATCAGTGGGGATATTGGGCAGACCATATCTATGGCCTGTGGTTCCAACCGATCCAAGAGGATATGCAGATCCGTATCGGCTATCCATTAAACGGTCAGGCAGGTGGAAATGTGGGCAGTAATTTCGTGAACTATACCTTCATTGGCAACCCGAACGCTCCTCGTCCAGATGTCACCGATCAGGAGGATATTCCGATTGGAACGCCAAGCAATCCGGCCATTGAGGGCATGAATCTCATCTGGCAGGATGAATTTAACGGAACCTCGCTTGATCGAAGCAAATGGGATTATGATCTTGGCTACTACCTCAATGATGATCCCAACACTTGGGGCTGGGGCAATTCGGAGCTGCAGCACTATACCTCTAGTTCACAAAATGTTTTTGTACAGGATGGAAAGTTAAATATCCGAGCTTTGAACGAGCCAAAATCGTTCCCGCAGGATCCGAATCGGTATGCGCCATACTCCTCCGGGAAGATAACAACCAAGAATCATTTTTCCCTCACGTACGGCAGAGTGGACTTCCGTGCCAAGCTGCCAACAGGCAACGGCATCTGGCCTGCCCTCTGGATGCTTCCGAAAGATAATAGATATGGCGTATGGGCATCCACCGGTGAGATCGACGTGATGGAAGCAAGAGGACGCTTGCCTGGCACAACGAGCGGCGCCCTGCATTTTGGCGGACAATGGCCAGCGAACCAGTATCTTTCCGGTGAATATCACTTCCCGTCAGGGCAGACCTTTGCCAGTGACTATCATGTCTATTCGGTCGTCTGGGAAGAGGACAACATTAAATGGTATGTCGACGGCAAGTTCTTCTTTAAGGTAACGCGGGATCAATGGTATTCGGCAGCAGCACCAAACAATCCGAATGCTCCGTTCGATCAGCCGTTCTACCTCATCATGAACCTGGCGCTCGGCGGCACCTTTGACGGCGGCCGGACGCCGGATCCGTCTGATATCCCTGCAACGATGCAGGTGGACTATGTACGTGTGTATAAAGAAGGGAATGGCGGCGGCCAGAACCCAGGAAACGTACCTGTTACCGGCGTAGCAGTGAATCCATCCACAGCTCAGGTGGAAGTCGGACAGAATGTGCAAGTCAATGCCAGCGTGGCACCGTCCAATGCTACGAACAAGCAGGTCACCTGGTCGGCTGCAAACAGCAGCATTGCATCCGTGAGTCCGAACGGTGTTGTAACTGGAATCGCTCCAGGTACGACTACTGTCACGGCAAAGACCGCCGACGGCAATAAAACCGCCAGCACCACCATCACCGTGGTGCCGGCACCATCCACCGTAATCGTCATCGGCGATGAAGTGAAGGGGCTAAGGAAGCTTGGCGATAACTTGCAGTTCTATGTCAATGGCGCAACCTTTGCCGATTTGCACTATAAGATTAACAACGGCGGGCAGCTGAACGTTGCCATGAACCCGATTGGGAACGGCAACTATACTTACCCTGTCAATAATGTAAAGCATGGGGATACGGTCGAATACTTCTTCACCTATAATCCGGGCCAAGGAGCGCTGGATACTCCTTGGCAGACCTATGTTCATGGGGTGACACAAGGAACACCGGAATAAACCGAGTAAGCTTGGATAGACATATCAGGTGCCAGCACCCGATTGCAGGAACGGATGATATATCATATCTAATAATAAATCAGGGCCCTCTCGTTCCTAAGAGGGCCCTGATTTTATGTAGGTTAATGGATTTTAGCAAATGAATCCACCATCCAATTGGAGAATGTCTCCTTCTCTTCAAATTGCGGATAATGAGCGGATTGGTCGTATGTTATGAATTCCTTTGAACGTGCATCAATTTGATCTAAGTATGCTTTGGCCGATTTCGCAGAGGTCATGTAATCGTACTGTCCCATAATAAAATACACCGGTAAATCTAGTTTAGTGACGATTGCAGGCAGAGGCTCGGCAATGGCTTGCTGAATTAAAATGTCTTGTGAATAAGCTGCGCCACGGTTATAACGGATACGATCTAATAAGTTATACTCAGGTCCAAACCATAAACCTTTTTCCATATCCGCGTTAGGATCGATCAGTCTTGCTGCACCGCCATATTTCCGGACATAATGGCGAGGCATTAACATATCGCCGTTTCGGACTTTTTCGGTTAAACCTTGCAAATATTGGAGGTCGGTCGTATTACCACTCTGTTTTGCTTGTTCGATCACATAATTCAAACCATCCCATTCGCTGTCAAGAACATTAGACATCTGCCCGATGCCAATATAGGCTTCGTATTTGTCAGGAGCTTGCTGTGCCGCCTGTATGCCAATATACGTTCCGAACGAATGGCCGATGAGTATGACCTTCTGTTGCTCGAAACGAGCCGATATGTAATCCGTTAATGCCAATAAATCCTCCACTAATAGATCTGTCGAAAGATTGGAATAATCCTCTCCAAAGTGATAAGATTTCCCGCTAGCTCGCTGGTCATAACGGACAACCGTAAAGTCCTTCTCTAACAGGTCTTGGTACTTGGTGGCATAAGGGATTTCTGGAACGCCAGGACCTCCGTGTACAAAAATAACAATCGGATTACTTTTATCCTGGCCTCGTACCATCAGTTCGTGACCCGTGCCATTAATTTCGACTTGCTCAAGTACGCTTATGCTGTTTGGGCCCTCTATTTTGGGCGTCCAAGTGGGAAAAATGATTGCTAACCCAACAAGCAATATAATAACTGCTCCCGAGTATAGCAAAATCTTTCTTATCTTTTTGATAGTCTCACCCCCGTATAAGAGCAGTTTTTCTAAAACCAATCATACTCTTATTAACAAAGGTTAACATCGGCCTTACGCCGTAAGCCCAGCGAATGATTGCCTCTCCTTCCTTCTCACAGCCCAAAGTGATATCTCAAGCATGATCAATATTTTATCGTTCACGAAGCTACTTCCTATTCAGTGGATGAGTTCATTTAGAATTCCCTCGCTGCCCCCTCCGCCCATTCTTTCCTTTCCGTCGCAAGTAATGGTTTCATTATTCCTATCCATGCCTTAGGTAAAAACTTACCCTCACTTATATCCAGCAGCCGTATTGTTGTTGGAGCCACCCTGCCATCCCATTATTCCTTAAAAAGAGAAATGGGAGCATGGATGCAGCCCAGCAGGATAGCTGGTTTATGCTTAACATCCATCTCCCTATGAACCGAACTCAAATATGAGCCGTCAACTTCAATTGATCCATCTTATTTCTTTGACCATAATGCCGGTACAACAGGTGGTTCCCAGCCTACCATTGAAGTATGTGCTTGAATGCACCGATACGTTGATCCGCCGTACGTTACTTCATCTCCAATCTTATAGGATACTCCCTGGGCCCAAGGCGCCGGAGACGGTTGTGATGAATTTGTATCGGTCGTAACCGTCACGGCATTGCTTGCTCCAGACCGATTGCCTGCAGCATCGCTCGCCTTAACTGTAAATGTATAGGTGGTATTAGGCGTCAAACCGGTGATCGTTGCTGAGGTATTCGTGACGGTCGCAGCTAATGTGCTTCCTTGGTATACTTCATAGGCTGTTACGCCCACATTGTCAGTCGAAGCGCTCCAGCTAAGCGATACGCTGGTGGCAGTTTTACCTGTAGTCGTTAAATTGCCAGGTGTGCTCGGGGCTTGCGTATCGCCTCCACCGCCACCATCGCTGAACAGAATCGATGCATTGGCTGAACTCGGCTGATAACCAGACAGTGTGGTCTGGGCTGCAATTTGATAACTGCCAAGTGCGGTTTGCGCATTGGAGGTTACCGACCAGGTCGCTATTCCCAAACTGTTCGTTGAAGCCGTATTGGTGACAACTGTACCGTTTGGACGGGTCAAGGTGAAGTTTACGGAAGCCCCTTGCAGCACATTGCCTTGTTGGTCCGTAACTCTTGTCGTGATATTGATATTGTCCCCACGCTGGTACACGGTTTTATCCGTTTGAACCGTTGTTCTGGTTTCTCGACCCGGCTGAGGCGTACCTCCACCGCCTCCTGCTGCCAGCACAGCCGCATGCGCATCAACAATGCCATAACCATACTGATTAGCGTTGCCTGCAGGCTGCGCCGTATTTCTGAGAATATCTCTTGCCGCAGCAGGAGTAAGACTCGGATTGACCGATTTCATGAGTCCTACTACACCTGCCACATGAGGAGTCGCCATCGAGGTGCCTGACATCGTTGCGTATTGACCGTTAGGAGCCGTGCTGTATATGTTCGATCCCGGAGCCATGACCTCCAGACCTGGGCCATAATTGGAGAAGCTCGAACGCGTTCTGCTTGATGTAACAGAACCCACTGCAATCGAGCCGCTGTAAGCTGCCGGATAAGAGATGCTTGAGCGCCCTTCGTTACCGGTGGCCGCCACTACGATTGTGCCAAGGCCAACCGCTGTTTGAATTGCCTCCTCCATTCCACGGTCATATCCTCCGCCACCCAGCGACATGTTGATCACATCGGCTCTTATATTAGCGGCGTGAAGGATCCCTTGTTGAATGCTGTACATCGAGCCTGTACCGCTGTCGCCAAGCACTTTAATCGGAACCAAGGTCGCGTTCTGCATGACACCTGACACGGATCCATAGCTGGCAATTGTACCCGCTACATGTGTGCCGTGCCCATGACGATCTATGGTGGTATTGTCAACAAAGCTCCGCCCCAAACTTGTGTTCACCAGATTTCTCAAGCTCGTATGATTGCTGTCAATTCCCGTGTCCAGCACGCCCACTCGAACAGAGCTTGATCCGGTCGTGATTCCCCAGGCTTGCTGTACCTTTATCATGTCATAATGCCAACGTTGATTATTGTGAATAGCTTGGATTGATATATCATCCATGACGGGAGTTTCCAACGCGTAGATTTTGCGATTTTCAGAGATATACCGAACTTCGACACCGAGATTATCCAAGGTTGCCTTCAATGCTTTTTTAGCGGAATCAATTGACTCGTACTCATCTACAGAGTACTCGATCAAGTAAACCCATCCCATATTCTCTATCGCTGCAGCCCTGACGTCATAATCTAGCTGCTGTACAGAGAAAGTACCAACATCTTGTCCGAAAAGTGAATCGGCAATCGCAAATCCGTTCTTCGTAAGGGGGGCTGATTTCATCAAGGTATGATCAGCGTTTTGAAGTGAATTGGCATCCAGTGATTCCGCAATCGACAAAACGAGTTGACCTTCCATATAATCCGTCGAGGAGCTTTGAGTTGAGCTGCCAAATGATACCCCTGTAAAGAGACTTGCCATTAACAAAATAGCGGCCAACAAAGAACTTGCTAACTTCCTCATCATTAAAATCCCCTCCATGCATAAATATGAGCCAGTCCTCTGGTCTCTTGCTTACTGCATGATGAAGTGGAGTTCGCCATGATGCCAAGAAAGCACATACAGCAATACAAAAAAACCAAATGATTCACGCCCCTTTTCAGTGCGTTTCCCTTATTTCCTTGATTCCCCCCTTCTCATCACCATAAGTATGGAACGAATGGTAAATAAATGACACTTTATTCCTATGACATACTTTTATATCTTATTTTGGTAAAAAACGAACGCTCATTCAGAGAATTTCCTTAATATCTCGCCAACAATACCTGGACCTCACCGCATAGCGTTATGCACGCTGATCTGCCCATAACAAACAACCCCTCTGTATGCTTACAGAGAGGTTGTTTGTCGTTACTTATATTCAGCGGCAGATGCAAGCTAATCACAGCCTACCCGCCTCCTCTTTATTCTCGGGACAATCCCCTGATGGGGCAGGCTTCTATTAGGAGCATAGCGTTATTGCAGCGCAAGACTGATCTGATCCCCCAAACGGGTAATTTTGTAGATACCCTCCTGCATGTCAACGTTATAATGCTTTTTCAACAAGCGCTTCGCGTCCGAATCGGTCTCCACGACAACCAGATAATCGTAGCTGCTCAAGAGGTTGTCCATATTATCCTCATAGAACAAAACGATCCCGTCCACCTGCGGTGCATACAAGAAATATTTCCCGACATACTGCATGTAATAATTCGTTACCTGCATATCTGCGTCCGAGGCGTAGAACAAATACCTGCTGTTATCCTCCTCGCCGCCTTTGTACCACCGATCTCCGGTAACCGCCTGAATCTTATACGGTAGCGTCGTATTGTAGCTTTTTGCAATAGAGACAATGCCGTTGTATTCCGACAACAGCAAGGTGATGGCAATAGCGGTGCAGGCTATAATTCCTTTTTGATAGTAACCTTTCGTTTGGACACTCTTAAATGCGCGATAGTCGGGCACTTCACCGATCCTGTAATAGAAGGAACGCTCCAAATCTACAGCAGCGCAAAGCACCAGCCCGCCGGCAAAAAGCACCACAATACTCGATGCATACCGCTCGAACCCTGCCAGCCAAATCGCCTCATCCAGCGGCATGGAGTAGAGATATAGCCCCAGTATCCCTGTATAGTACAACACCAGTACGACATCCAGGGCGATCAGCGCTTTCCACAAATTCCATTTCTTCTTCAGCACAACGGCCACAAATACAGAAGCCGCAATCGCTACGACCTGGAAGATGACAATCCCGAGCGCCGGCCGTGTTGTAAGGTCAATACTGGACTTTAGAAACAGTGATATAATTTCACGCATTTGCTCAGGAGTTTTTTCCAACTGAAGACCCGAGGTTGAAACATCGAATTTGTTCTCGATCCCCTGAAATACCGTCTTCATCCGCCAGCTCCAGCCGAAGTATGGAAGCAATGCGCCACCAAGCGTCAAGACAACAGCGAGTGCACCTTTCCAGCCGGGCTTCTTCCAATGGGTCAACCAGGTATACACCAGGAAGATCAGGCCGATTGCCGCAAAAATAATACCGGTGCTCTTAATGATTGTCAGCAGCCCGGCTAGTGGGAGAACCACGATACATGCCCGCTTCATATCATCTCGATACCGATGGACGATTGCAATGATTGCCAGCGCATAAATTGGGAGCAAGAAGTCCACCAACAGATTGTTGATGCGGATCGTAATATTGAAAAATGAAAGCGTAGAAAGGCCTAATCCGAGAAAAGCAAACAGAAGAAAGCGCCTTTTTTCGGTTACGACACCAAACATGGCATAGAAACAGGAGAAGATCAGCAGCCCTTGCGCCAATAGCATCATGGACTGAGAATGCCCTGCAAATCGGCAGACGTAATAGAGAAAAGACGAGATCCCCAGCGGATAATTCTTGAAATCAATCAGATTCGAATCCGGCGTCGGAAAGGCATCCGTGCTTAACATCTGCTTCAAGACGATCGCCCAGTGTGAAAAATTATCGTAGTGCGTCAATTTGTTCTGGAACAGCACCAGCAGAAAAATGATGCTTCCTGCCAGAAAACAAAGTTGAGATAGGGAAAAGGAAATACGAAAGGCTGCTCCCTTGCGCAGCCAGAGAAACACCATCGCAGCAAACGCAAGCAAGCCCAGAATCATGACAACCATGCTGCCTATATAGAGCTGTCCTGCCAAACCGCTAAAGAAAACGATACAAGCAATCGATGAGAACACGAATACAGGCGTAAACTCCCACGGTAGTGAGAGTACCTTCCGAACAAGCAGCAAGTAACCCAGAAAGGAGAATACCAATAAGATTCCCATCACAAGTTGAAGCATAATCAGCATCTTGATCTCTCCTAACCCTCTCTAGTGATACTCTCAGAATGCGGATAGCTTAGATCATCCAACAATTGATCGATCAGGCCCCGCTCCGCAATATCGTCGATATTCTTAACCGAGAGAAGCACCTCGCCCCGACCGGCCGCTGTTTTTCCTGTATGCTGCAATACTACTTCAATCTGACTTTTTGTATAAAAAGTAACCACAGCTCCTGCTGAAATATCACCTTGCAGGCCGGTAACGGAAAAGAAGCGGTAATTAAAGCTGCACAGCGTACAGCTGGCCCCGTTTGTGAAAACAACCGGAAGCTGGAGCGGAATACGCGGCATTGTGCGCTGATCCGATCTAGGCTGAACGATACGCTTCTTCACATTGCGAAGCATATCGTCATAGGCGGTATCCCATAGATTCATCTGCTCTGGCAAAGAGTGTTTGCGATCATAAATGATCTGCATGTATTGGCGTTTATCCGTTTCCGTTACCGGCTGAACCTTCGCAGAATAGCGCCAGCCCTTTCCGTCCTTTTTCACATAGACGATAACTGCATCGAGATTCGCCTCGTAGCGGTCAGTTTTCACGACCAAAGAAACCGTCGTCTGCTGCGGCAGGTAAATGGGAGATGACACATACAGAGCAATGCCTTGCTCGGATACATCAACCGTCTTGGCCTGGTAGCGCATGTTGCCGGCTTTGTGGTGGATGGTTACATCCTCCTGCGCCCGAATCCGCTCGGTTTCACGATATGCGCGGCGGCCGACCATGAAGAATAAAGCGTAGAATAATGCAACCATGTTATAGGTCAGCCAGAAAATGATGATGCTGCTGTAGAACAATGCCAAGCCGTACTTGCCGTCCACAAAGCGGATAATTGCCGCAACTGATAGCACCAGCAGGAAAATATGCGGAACTGCATACAGCAAGGAGGACATCCACTGACGGCCGGTGCCCTTGTTCTTATTGGTAACCTTGAATTTCCTTTCATGGATGCCGAGCGTTTCAAGAAGGACGGGCATAATCAAATACGGCATAAAGATCGTATCGATGACTTGACTCCAGCGCTGATTACGAATATTGCTGGACAGATAACGCATCGACATACTGTAGCAGAAATAGGACGGAAGCCAGAAAATTAAAATCTCCCAAAAGCTCGTATTAACAATTTGAAAGTCAAATAGTGCAAATAGAATAGGAGCTAGAATGAATATTAAGCGATTAAAAAAAGACCACCAATACAAGAAGCTGCTTAAGTAAGTAATTCTCGTCCAGACGGGAAGCTTCTTGGAGAAGATAGCACGGGTATTCTGCAAGCTTTGAATAATGCCCCTTGCCCAGCGGGTACGCTGCTTAATCATGCTCTTGATGGTGGTCGTGGTCAGCCCGGCGGCTTGAACCTCCTGGGTGGCATAAGTAATATAGCCCGCTTGCTGCAAGCGGATGCTCGTCTCAAAATCCTCGGTGATCGTTTTCAGCGGAAAACCTTCGATCTCCTCCATCGCTTTCCGTGAAATGACCGTGTTGCTACCCGTGTAAGCTACGGCATTGGAGGCATTGCGCAGAATATTAACCTCTCTTGAGAAAAAATCCTGCTCGTTCGGTATTTCCTGCTCTGCATACAGGTTGAATTGAAATAAATCCGGATTGTAGAAGCTTTGGGGTGTCTGAACTAGGCCCAGCTTGAGCTTGTCGTCCAATTCATCTTCTTGGCGGGGCCGCCACCTCCCGTTCTCCTCTATAAATTCAGAGAGCAGAAAATACGGCACGGTCTTCATCAGAAAGGTGTGCTGCGGAATCATGTCCGCATCAAATGTCGCGATGAGTGGAGAAGAAGTTTTGCTCAGTGCGTTATTCAGATTGCCGGACTTGGCCTCCTTATTTCCGGGGAAGCCCAAATATCCGACACCGAACTGTCTGGCAAGCTCTTCAACCTCGGGCCGTCCGCCATCGTCACACAGATAGATATGAACCTTCTGCTTGTCTGGATAATCCATGAACGTACAGGCATTTACGGTTTTGTACAGCAGATCAACCGGCTCATTGTGCGTGGCAATGAACACATCCACATCCGGATAATGCTCCGGAGGAATGGTGGGAAAGGGGAGCTGGGTGCGCTCCTTCTGCATCTTCTGGAGAAATAATTCAAAGGTAGTCAGCACCGTTACCGTTTCGGCCACGACCAGCAGGATACCAAACAGGATATTCAGAAAACCTTGATCCCATGGCAGCGTAAAAATCATGCGCCATAACAAATAGATCGACATGAGGATCATCGTGACGACAAACAGAACATTTTGCCGCTTTTCGTTTTGCACTATTACCTCTGCCTCCTTGCTGCAAAGACCCACCGCCGCTGCATCTGGAAACTGAGCAGAAACAGCAAGGCATCACAGACGAATTTCGCTATCTTCTCATCTAAGAATAGATATGTATGAATCAAGTATACCCCGGTGCTGGATAACAGGATCACGAGCGCGCACAGCGCCAAATAGCGCCAAAGCGTTCCCGGGCTATTTTCTTTCTTGAAGACAAAGTTCTTATTCAGCAAATAGTTGACCATGATGGATACGATCCTTGCAATCACCGTTGCTAGCAGAATTCTGAGATAATCCTGTTGGCCCAAGAATGGCCGCAAGAAATCGATCAAAAACCATGCGATGCCTAAATCGACGACCGCACTGGCAACCGAAGAGGATATAAACCGTAGAAAGTTGGAGAATAGGACATTCATCACGCGGGCACTGTCCCGGATCGCTTTAAAATGGGTCCCCGCATTTCCATTCTCATATATCACTTGAATCGGCAGCGTATGAATGGGTATGCTGGACTGAATACAGGAGATGAGCATCTGCAGCTCGTACTCAAACCGGGAGCCGCGAACACCTTGCATAAATCCAAGCAGCCGGGAACCGAAGGCTCGAAGCCCTGTCTGGGTATCCGATAACCGCTTGCCGTACAGCATGGCAAAAAAAATGGAGGTAATCCGATTGCCCAGCAAAGACTTGGGCGGTATTCCTCCCTCGCTGAAGTTCCTTACCCCGAGAACGAGTGCATCAGGATGGAGCCTGGCTTCTTCGGCAAGCCGGTATACATCCTCTGCTGCGTGCTGCCCGTCCGAATCTGCAGTCACCACGGAGGAGACCTCCGGATAGTGCTGTTCGATATACTGAAAACCGGTCTTGAGCGCCTCGCCTTTTCCCCTGTTTTCCGTATGACGCAGCAGAACACAACCATTCTCTTGGAGCTCCTCAAAAATTGGCTGGTACTTCTCCCCAGAGCCGTCGTCTACGATGACGATATCCATTAGACCGTATTCTTGCAATTGCTGCACATAGGTCAATAGTCTTTCATCTGGCTCAAGCGATGGAATAAGGATAATGGTTTCGCTTTGTTTCCCCATAATCATCCTAATAAGCCCCAATTCTTTATATTTTCGCTAAAATTCCCCTGGAATATTGTGAGTATAACACCGAATTAATAGATAGTAAACGAGAAACATTAGCAAATAATAGTAGAATGGGACTACATAAATGAGGAATGGCGGGACTTATATTTCATCTATTATTTATGAATGATTTCCCAATCTAGTTCGGAGGGCGAATCTTCTATTAATTGGAAAATTTCGTATTTAACAAGCTCAAGGTTTACAACATACATCTGGGGAAATTCACAAGCTTGGCCACCTACAGTGAGCTCAACAAATTCATCCTCTTCCTCCTGCGGGCCAACCGTAACGATAAACTCGCAGCTGCCGCCCCAATCATGATTAGATTATCTTTGTACTGAATCGTAACTGACTGCTTGTAAGACCATCCGTTCGTTCGATGACTTCCAGACACTTCCCAAGCGATGCCTGAGCATGCTCGATTGTGTGCGCAATAGCTCCTTTACGCTGTTCCTCAAATATAGTGATCAAAGGTCAACACTCCTTAGTGTTAGTTTTTTATTCAAAACAGATGCCGCTAATGTCCCTTCCAAGATGATAATCCAAAGCAAAAAGCGTCAAAAACATGGAACTGTTCTTGACGCTTCTATATAACAGCCACTTTGTGCCTTGCCTATAGAGGAGGGTATACCGTCTCGCAGCACCCACATATGGGTATGGCCAATTTCCTAGTCATGCAGAGGTTCTGCGACTAAGCAGAAGCTCTATCTCCTCTGGAGAGGAGGGCCGGTAAAAGTAATAGCCTTGTCCGATCTGGCAGCCATATTGCCGTAGCATATCGAACTCCTCTTGAATTTCGATGCCTTCGCAGATGACCTGCAGATTCATGCTATGTCCAATATCAATGATAAGCTTGACGATCGAAGCAGCAGGAACAGCCGTCGTCAATTCCCGTGTAAACGAACGGTCGATCTTAAGAAAGTCTACAGGCATATGCCGCAAGACGCTCAGGGAGGAGTACCCCGTTCCAAAATCGTCGATTGATATTTTCACACCTTGACGCTTGAGTTCTCCGAGAATCGTAATCGATTCATTCAGATTCTGCACCATACTTTCCGTAACCTCCAGCTCCAGAAGAGCGGGCTCAAAGTCTGTCTCTTCTAAGATACGTAACACTCTTGAAGCAAATTTAGGCGACTTAAACTGACGGATCGAGATATTGACAGCTAATGTAAGGTCGGGGTTTCCAGCTCTCTGCCAGCTCTTCACCTGCCTGCATGCCTCGCTAAGAACCCATTCACCCAGCTCAACGATGGCTCCGGTATGCTCAGCCAGTGGAATGAATACGGATGGCGAAATCTGCCCAAGCTCCGGATGTGTCCAACGCAGCAGTGCTTCCACTCCCCGGATTCTCCTCGTGTTCATTTCCACCAATGGCTGATAATGAACGCTAAACTCCTTCTTGGTCAATGCGCTCCGCAGATCGTTTTCCAACTTGACTTGACGCAGAAGCTCCTCGCTCCGGATGGCCGAGAAAAATCGAAATCCGTTCTTTTCTCCGCTCTTAACACTGTACATCGCTTTGTCAGCGTACTGAATCAGCGTTTCGGCATCACTTGCATCCTTCGGATGCAGACTGATCCCGATACTCAGCGTCGAATAAATCTGTTTCTGGTCAATCTGAAATGGGGTCCGAAACGCATGCAGCAGCCTTCCCGCCAGCTCTTCAATCTCTTCCTCCTGCTGGAAGCGCATGATCAGTACGAACTCGTCACCCGCATAACGGGAAATGAAGCAGACATGGCCAACCGTTTCGCGCAGAAGACTGGCAACGTCCCGCAGCATCTGATCCCCTGCATTATGGCCCATCATATCGTTAACGTTCTTAAAATGGTCAAGATCAAGAAACAGAACAGCCATCTGCGCTTCGCCGGACATCTCCTCTATCATCCGCTGCTTGAGCAATTCGCGATTTGGTAATCTGGTGAGCGTATCATAGTAAGCAATATGCTCCAGCTTGCCGAAAGCTTGGTTAAGTTTTGTATTCAACTCTACATTAACCTCGTTCTCTTTCTCCAGGTTCCGGAAGTAAAATGCCAGTAAAGAATAAAGGACCGAATTCACAATGATACCGATTACAATCGGACGAATCATCTCCATCGACTCTTTGAGAGAATAAGATAGTGTGAAATAAATTAAATATCCTGCGACTAGGTATAACGGTAGAGGTGATGGCAGGAGGAATGCGAGCAGAATCAGCGATAGGTTCATAACCCCGATCAGCCTATCAAAAGATAATTCCGGGAGTGCGTTAAAGAATGCAAAAAAAGCGACACCGGCCAGCACATATTTGAGCGATATCGGTCTGACAAGAATCGATGTAAAGATAAAACCAACGAAGATGAGGGCGTAGGCCAGGCCAAGCGAACTGTTAACATCTTTAATCAAATTCATGGAAAGAGTGATTGTTGAGAACATGATAACGATATTTGGCGTGAGATGCATAAGGCGCTTTGTCCAAACCTTCGGCAATTTCATAGATCGACACCTCGTTCGGCTAAAATAAGTTTATTATTGTAAACAACATTCCATATCAGAACGGATTTTCCCTCTAAATATGTTTAATTTCTCCAATCCTAATAGAATAGTAGACCCAAGTGCCCCAATTCCTGGGATTATTCCTCTACGTTCTAACTCATAATTGGGCATTTTACGCTAGCACCTTACTCACTTATGTAACAGCTCCATGAATCTATGGAGAGAGAAAAATCCTACGCCTCTTCTTATATTACATATATTTACAATTTAAAGCATTAATTTTGTGACGATTTTATTAAAAATACAATAAATATCCAATTTTTACTTAATTTCTTGTTATTTCGATATATCATTTCATTTTTTTACAAATTAACCCTCTTCCTATCAATTTAAAAATACTGTACCATTTTCTGTAATCAAATGGGGTTGTATCCATATTTTTCTCTCCTGAAGGGGGCGAACCATGAATAAGATCATTCGAATGTCCAAACTTCTTCATCCCAAAACAGGGAAAGCGATCATGCTTCCAATTGATCACGGAACAACGTTTGGTCCTATCCAGGGACTGCGAAACATTCCTGATCTCGTCGAACAAGCTTGTGAGAATCAAGTACAGGCAATTATCGGCCACAAAGGCTCCTTGTACTGGGCATTGCGATCAGGCTTATCAGCCCCACCCACCGAGTTTATTCTTCACATGTCGGCATCCACCTCCATGAGCAAGGACCCTACCTTCAAGCAAATCATCACGAGCCTGGAGCATGCCCTTTCGCTTGGAGTCACCGCCGTATCCGTTCACCTCAACTTCGGGGTTCCTGAGGAAGCTGTCATGCTGAGAGAGTTCGGTCAGCTCTCCGATCAGGCTTACAAATGGGGAATGCCGCTGCTTGCAATGGTGAATGTACATCAAGAGCAGCGCCGTGCAGAACATATTGCCCATGCCGTAAGGGTGGTAGGTGAATTAGGGGGAGATTTGGTCAAAGTTGAGTATCCTGGCGATCAAAGCTCTCTGCTTGATGTCATGGGTTCCTTCCCTATTCCTGTTCTCATCGCAGGTGGCACCCAAGCCGCAGACAAGCTGCAATGGTTTGAGGAGATCCATGCTGCCATGTTAGCTGGAGCCAAAGGGATCTGTCCAGGAAGAAATGTGTTTGGAGATAAGGATCCGTCAAGAATGCTTCAGGCTATAAACCTGCTCATTCATGAACGAAAAAAACCTGCCGATGTGTTCGAGATGTACGAAGCAAGCAGCGGTTTGACTGTATTTTAACGATATAAGGAGGAAGCCATGAATTCTATTGCGAGGGCAAATCCACCACAGACTCAAGTAATGGGCGCAGTTCTACATGGAGAGAAGACTCATATCCAATCCTTGTCTACATTTTTTGATAATTGGCATGACCGTGGCACTACGATCGAATACGTATCCCCAGAAGAAGTTCAAGAATATCACTTGCATGCTCTGAATTTGACTCTGCAGTATGTGTGGGATAACAACGCTTATTACAGAGACCAGCTAATCCAAGCTGGGTTTGATAGTCCTCAGCTGGATTCCCTACAGGATTTGAGCCGGGTTCCCTTCTTAATCAAAGACACCCTTCAGGGTGACAAGGACAAGCTGCTCTGCTGTGACAGCAGGAAAATCGGACAGGTCCATACAACTTCCGGCACCACGGGACAGCCACTATATCTTTCATATTCCTTGGCAGATCAATTTATCCATGAATTCATTCCCAAGTACACCACTTTGTTTGACGACCATGAAAATGATGTTGTCGGCATTGCCCTGCCTTATGAATTTTCTCAAGCAGCCCTAGGCTTTCAGCGATTATATCAATTCATATACGGGGCTACCGTTCTCTCTTTGGGAAAGGGTGGCTATCTCTCAACAATAGATAAGACCCTCGACATCCTAAAGGTATACAACGCAACGATTCTGATCACCACCCCATCCTACGCTTCTATTTTGGCAGAGGAATGCGAGAAGCTAGGCATTGTGCTTGGCGAAGATATCCGCTTGAAGAAAATATGGATCACTGGTGAGGGTTGTTCTCCCCAATTCCGTAACCGGCTGGAGGACTGGTGGAAATGCCCCGTACACTTCTTGTACGGCTCTACGGAGATCGGTGTGATCGGCGTAGAGTGTTCCGAACATCACGGATATCACCTTGCGGAAGGGCATGTCAAAGTCGAGGTGGTCGATATTCAATCTGGAGAACCGCTTGCATACGGGGAAGTCGGCGAAATCGTAATGACCTCGCTCCTTAAGGAAGCGATGCCTTTCATCCGTTACCGCACCGGCGACATCGGATATTTGGAAAAGTCTAATTGCTCGCTTGGCATTCAGCTGGATACCCTCCACCTCAGAGGAAGAATGGCAGGGCAGCTGGAGATTGACGGCAAACCGGTATCACCAATGATGCTTGAGCATTTCTTAATGGAAGTTCCGGATATATCGATGTGGTATCACTTCATCCTGGATGAGGAAGGTTTTACGATTGAGGTAGAGCCCTTCAAAACAGATCTGACAGAAGAGGAGATCGCAGAGAAAGTGCAGCGTCATATGAAACAGAAGATCGGTCTTGATTTTCGCGTGAAGGTCACAAGCCAACTGCCGCGTACATACAGCAAAGTAAATCGTATCATTAGGAAGCCAAATTAATGACTCTATTAAATAAGGAGTTTTGAACATGATTATTGATGGACATGCCCATGTCTCCCCGTCCAGCTTTTCCAGCCCTGAGACATTACTGGAGGAATTGAAAGCCGCCCAGGTGGACAAAGCGCTAATCGTCCCTGGTGGAATGCTTGATGTGAGAAAAATGAGCAGCTACATTACCGGCAAGAGCAAACCAGAGAGCCTGGAACCTCGCAATGATTTTGTACTGGAGACCATTCGTAAATATCCGGACGTATTCTACGGCTTTTGCTGTATGAATCCGAATCAACCGGTCAACGATGCCCTCGAAGAGCTGCAAAAAGCAAGCCATGATGGCTTCAAGGGTTTAAAACTCTCCCCGCTGGTGCATCAGTTCTCATTCTACGACCAGGTCACCAAGGAACTGGCCGCGCTATGTGGAGAGTTGAATATGTGTTTTTACACGCATGTTATCGTCTCCCCCGATGTCAGTACGCCGGCTTTGGGCAAGCTCGCCAAAGAATTTCCAAAAACAAATTTCGTATTCGGCCATATGGGTTTCGGCCCCTTGGACAACGAAGCGATTGAATTGTCAGCTACGACCGACAACTTGTTTCTGGAAACGTCCACAGCTAACTCATTAGCTATAAAAATCGCTGCAGCACAAGCGGGTCCTAACAAAATGTTTTATGGCTCAGAATTCCCGCTGTCCGATCCGTACACGGAGAAAGTGAAAATCGAACGGCTCCCTATTTCCTCATCGGATAAAGAAAAAATCTTTTCCGGCACATTGTCCAGCTTGCTGGGACTATAACATGCGACGAGAGGCTCGAATTACGGGTAGGGCAAGAAACTGAACACAAAATTTAAACGAAGAGGTACAGAGACCATGAATAATAAAAAGGTTTGGTTTGATGCGAGAACGGTCGCGGGCGACCATTACGGAGACTTTATCGCGCTGGTGAATCAGCAAAGCTGCTTTCACGCAGTTCTGCTCTATCCTCATCAGGTGGAGAAATATCCGATTTCCGATCGACTTACAACGGCCGTCATGATTGAAGACATTGAAGAAGCGAAGCAGGTCGATGAACAAGCGAAGGATACATATATTTGGATTTCCGAGAATCTCTCCGTTCTTGATGCCCTTAAGAAGATGGGTTTAAAGACCGGTTGGTACGTGAAAATCTACGATCAAGATACAATGAATAAGGCTTGCGATTTGGGCAAGGACAACCCTCACCTCATTCTGGAGTTCAAGGATGATACCAATATCCCGCTCGAGCTGGTGTTAGCCAAATTGCAGCCGGAAGATGTTGAAATACTCAAGCAGGTATCCAGTGCAGAAAGCGGCCGTATTTCTTCCGATGTTATGGAAAGCGGATCCGATGGTGTATTACTTGCAAGTGAATCGATAGGAGAAATTATGTCTATGAATGAGATCGTGTCGAAGAGTCGTATGGAGAAGCTGGAAATCGTAAAGGCAACCGTCACAAAAGTCGTACATATCGGAGCAGGTGAGAGAGCCTGCATTGATACGACCAGCCTGCTGACTGAAAAAGAAAGTATGATCATAGGATCGACTTCTTCCGGAGGACTGCTGGTATGCAGTGAAACCCACTACTTGCCTTATATGAACACCCGTCCATTTCGGGTTAATGCCGGAGCCGTGCACTCCTATGTCTGGTGCCCTGGCGGAATGACGGAATATATTACGGACATGAGGGTCGGTACCCAAGTGCTGGCCGTTGACTATGACGGAAACGCTCGTACGGTCAACGTTGGACGAATGAAAATCGAAGTCAGGCCCTTATTGTTAATTGAAGCGGAGTATGAAGGACAAACAATCAACACCATCGTGCAGGACGACTGGCATATCCGAATATTCGATGGAGACCGGCAGCCTAAAAGTGCTACAACCTTCCAGGAGGGCGATTCTATTCTCGCTTATGTCTGTGAACCCGGCAGACATGTCGGCGTAAAAATTACGGAAACCATCACCGAATGTTAAGCGGAAACCCTATCGGCTCTTAGCAAGGAGGACCTTGAATGATAACAAAGGAATACAGCGAAATTCATAGAGCCCGTTTCGGATATTTAATGAAGAGAATTAAGAATTCCCCCCTCTATCGGAGCAAACTGGACGGCATGGAGCTGAGCGGGGTGACCCTCGAGGACATCCACCGTCTTCCGTTCACGACGAAGAAAGAACTGCGCGAGGCTGGGCAGTGGGGGATATTGGCTGTAAGTAAGAAGGATATCGCTCAATATCATGAATCATCGGGTTCCTCAGGCATTCCGAGCATTGCGTGGTTTACCCGAAATGACCTGATCCGCGGCGGAACTCAGCTTCGTCGCACGGGCAACGGTCTGACTTCTAATGATTTGGTACTGAATCGCTTTCCCTATGCGCTGTCTCTGCCGGCTTTCTACATTCAGGAAGCTGCCTGGCAGGCTGGCGCAGGTATCGTCCCGTCTAGCAGCCGGAACACCATCACCCATTATCCTAAGGTGCTGGAACTGATCAGCCAGCTGGAGTGCACTGTTATTGCCGGGCTTCCGCGTGAAATGGAGCTTCTTGCAGAGACTGCAAGACTGCTGGGAATCGATTGCAAATCGTCCTTTCCCCATCTGCGTGCAATCTGGGTTGCCGGAGAGCTCTTCGCTGATGCCCGCAAGCGGCATATTGAGAACTTGTGGGGAGTGCCCGTCTATAACTTTTTTGGGTCCACGGAAACGGGAAACATTGCGACGATGTGTTCCCAGGGCAGTTTGCATATTTCCGAGAAAGATTTCCATCTTGAAATGTTGGAGCTGGATTCGCCCACTCCGGTTGAGTATGCCGATCTCGGCCGGCTGGTGGTTACGACATTATCCCACGAGGGCTCCCCGCTGCTGCGTTATGTGAACGAAGATCTGGTTAACATTCGTACTGAAGCTTGCTCGTGCGGACATACCGGCCGAATTCTGACTCACTATGGGCGTATCAGCGATCTGTTCTATAGGAATGGCGTATATCTGACCGCCAAGGATATTCACGAGAGTATATATTCCCTGCCGAATGTCCCGGCTGCATGGAACTGCCTGCAAACTGCGGACGGGCTGGAGATTCGGTTGGACGTATCGGATGGCTCTTTGAACATAAGAGAGACGGAAGAACGCCTGGCATCTTCTTTGCAGTTAGCAGTCAATGTCGTTGACCAATCAGGCATGCTGTTAGACCCTGCACAGCTGACGCAGCAAGAGGCCAGCCGCAAGCCTGTCTATATTATCTAAATAGTTTCTATTTCAGATCCATATCATTGGTTTCTTAATACAGTTATGTTTATGTTTTAGTTTGTGGTGTTTGCCGGAGCGTCCCGCCATGATCATTCCATTGGCTGCTCTCACAGGTAGAATGACATTCGGAGAAACAGACTGATGGATTGTTTACAAGGAGGTATGACGTAATGGGAGATTTCGATCACACGCCGTGCGACTCTGCATACGCCTTGGTCTACGAGCTTATTATGGCAACCGATGGCCGAACGACCGATCTGTTGGAAACCATAGTCAACGGCTCCTTGACTCCAAAGGTCATCCGGCAGGAAGTAATCCATCCGAGTATGGCAGCTGGCGAAATGATATACAGAGAGTCGGTCCTTCTTGATTCATTAGGGAATGCTATCTCACATAACTTCGTATTTCTAAAGCCCGAGTCCATGCCTGCAGACTTGCTGGATGAGCTGCTGTTAGATAAGGAACCTATCGGGAAGATTATGAAAAGACTGAACGTGTTTAGCCGCAGGACGGTTAAAGCTGCGGGCTGGCGGCCGGCAGACCAAATCACCAACCTGGAGGGAGAGCCTGCCGAAACCATATTTTTTAGCCCAAACGCCATGATCCCTTACAAGACCTACTCGGTTCAGTTCTCCGGTTGTGAAGATTCCGGTATGGAACTGCTGGAATACTTCAATCCGAGCTTGGTGGAGCATTACCTTCGTTCCAGAGAAGTAAGTTGGACTGGCCTGGAAAGGGTAAGGTAAATAGGCGACCAAGTACCGCCAAAAGCTTGCCCTCCGTATGTTTCTCATTTTCGTTGCAATGGAAAGCCTGAGTGTGGAAAGGTGCATGGAGCGGCTCATAGCCTGCAACCTTTTCATACCCGATTCAGGAGCTTAGGGGCTATGATCAACAGCAGCATACACAACAAACACAGCAGGCCACCGACGTAATCGGTGGCCTGCTTATTCATCTATTGAACCTCCACAACGGTAACCAATGGTGACAGCTGTATGAGAGGTATGATGTTCTCTATTTTGTAGTCCCCAGGCAGCTTAATGGAAATGTCCAGCGCGAGTTCGGAAGACTCCTTCAGCTTCTCCGTATGAAATTGCAGAACCGTTATATCTCTTTCCTTGAGGAAACTCATAATATAGTCAATCGCCCCCGGCTCATCCGTCAACCGTATGGATAACTGTTCTGTCTTGGGGCCCTCCAACCAGTTGATTCTGCTATGCAGCAGCTTCTGAGCGACCAATATGAGAATTGTCGTGCCTATCCCTACGATATAGAGATCCGCGCCAATGGCCATACCTATCCCCGCAGTCGACCATATCCCGGCAGCTGTCGTCAAGCCCTTCACCATCTGCCGCTGCATGAATATCATGCCTGCCCCGAGAAATCCGACTCCGCTAACCACTTGAGCCGCAATCCGTGACGGATCCAGTCCCACGCCGTTCTTGCCGATGATGTCTTCAAAACCGTATTTGGATATGATCACCATTAGAGCCGCTCCTACAGCAACGACAAAGTGAGTTCTAATCCCTGCCTCTTTCATCCTGCTCTTTCGCTCGTATCCGATACACATCCCACAAACACCGGCCAACACAACGCGCAATAGAAATCCAAACTCCATGAAACTCCTCCTTGTTCCATAAAATAGACATCAGTTCCGTTTACCATTTCTTAGAGAATAACACGATGTTGGAACAAGTCCAAGGCGACCACTTAGGTAGGCGGCAGTTATTAGGGGGAGTTAGGCGACTAGTATTAGAGCCATCCTTCGCGGATGACCCTTTCTCATAGACCCGTTTACTTAACTAACTTTATCTTCAGTTTAGCCCTTAAAGATCAGATTAGATACTTGCTTGCGCAGCTGCTTTTTATCCACCTTATCCACGACTGTTCGGGGTAAAGAATTCAGGATGAACAGCTGAGTTGGCCATTTGTGCTTTGCGAGAATGGGTTCGCAGTATACCTGCAGTTGTTCCAAATTCAAGCTGCCTCCATTCCGCAGCACTACACAAGCGACGAGTTCCTCACCTTCGCAGGGAAGTGGAAGTCCGATCACCGCACAGTCACTAACCGTCTCATGCGTTGAGATCGCCTGCTCTACTTCGGCGCAGTACACGTTAGACCCACCTACGATAACCATGTCTTTCAGTCGATCCAAAACGTACAGATAGCCATCGCCATCAAAACAGCCAACGTCTCCGGTACGGAGCCAGCTGCCCTGCATGGCTTCACTAGATGCCACTGGTTGGCGCCAATACCCAGTCATCATCTGCGCTCCACGAACAACGATTTCTCCAGGCTCGTTTATTTCGGCATCCCGTCCTTCCTCATTGATAATCCGAACTTGAAAGGCTTGTTCTCCCTGGGCGGCTAGATCAGCTGGACGACCTACGGATCGAAGACGCATCGGATCGTTCAGATGATGGATGGGAAATAATCGGCTGATAGACATCCCGCATTCCGCTTGCGAATAGTTGTTGACAATCGACGCTCCTGGAAATTGAACAATCGATTCCCGCAGAATTTCCTCCGCAATGATGGATCCTCCGCAACCGATCACTTTCAGGCTTGTCATATCTAAGCCAGTTGCAGACGCCTGTTGTGTAAGATCACGAAGCAGTTTGCCAACCGTGCTGAGGTGCGTAATCCGGTCCCGTTCTACTGCCGCAAGTATGCGGTGCACGTTGGCCGGATACTCATCCAGAAACACTAGACAACCTCCGGAAGCCATGGTTGCCCACAACTGAAATTGCCCAACAAGATGCGATATATTGAGGAGCAACACACGGCGTCCCATATCGTAACCGAACCCAACCGAGGGAGTAAGTTGATTCCAGGCTGTCATGCCACGATGGGAATGCATAACTCCCTTTGGCCTACCTGTTGTTCCGCCTGTATAGATCAGAACGGCTGTGTCATCAGCACTTCGTTTGTAAGCACCAACAGGAGGTGATGTAAGATCCTTCCGCAAAATAAAACTCAGCGATATAGAAATCGCACAATTTTCTTCAGTTGTATACAGTTTTGGTGGATTAGAGAGAATTTGTACCGTAGAGTTAGCCGTATCTGCATAACGATTGTCATGGATCAAGAACTTCGGTTCCGCGTCTTCAAGAATGGCCGCAATCTCAATTGCTGTTAGTAAAGGGGATGGAACAAGCGGGATTACACCGATTTCAACCGCAGCATAGAGCACGACCACAAGTTGGGGATCAGGATCTCCGAGGAGGGCAAGTCGATCACCAGGTCTGAGACCCTCGGAATATAGAGCGTAGCTGAGCTGTTTAGCTAGGCGATAAAGTTCCCCATAAGTTAGTATTTGACCATGACGCATAAGCGCTGGTGCCTCAGGGTACAGTCTTGCTGCCAATGGTAATCGTTCAGACAAAAGCATGTAATCCCCCCAATTCTTAAATTTATATTATTCAGGTATAAAGACTCGGAATAACAAGAGGATACCATATATACGGGAAGATTGGTCATTAGTATTTCCAATAAAATACATCAACCCTGCTGATAAATTGTACAAGTATTCATCTAAGCACACTTATTGTCACTTGCGATATAGTTCATCATTATCTATCATGCCAAGAAACTTTCGTTCAGGCTGACGATACTGCCCATCTTATTTCTTATTGGATGGACTTTACACAACTCCGTTGCAGATATGGCTTTTTCTTGATAATGAAAAGAAACCTCATACAAAACGCCCTCAGATTATGAAGTGTACCCCTTAAAATAGACATTGGAAAACCCCCTGGTTATTCCGATGAATTCTAGGGGGTGTATTTCTATAGTAATGAAGGATCAGGCCGCTCAAGAAAACTGATATGCTCCCATCATAGTAGACAGTAGAAAAAACAAAACTCTACTTCTACCATGATGGGAGTTTTTGTAATGTC
>NZ_LIUT01000008.1:124154-242105 GCF_001277345.1 Paenibacillus solani | reverse complement strand
GTCTTGATAACCCGAGGGGATATGGAATACTGATGATTTTGTTTTTAAGTCTGTCTACTTGACAGGGGGCACTTCAAACCGTGAGCGGCCTGATTTTTGTCTTTTTCTGTGAAGATCTATCCTATTCATTTTCAACCACACGTGCATCTAACTAATTATTTGCACCATTCCTTGCAGGTAACTGCACGTAATTGCAGTTCATTAAACAGCACGCCAACGTGGTAGCCGTCGCAAACGGCATGATGGAATTGTCCCGACAATGGTAACAGTATTTTTCCGTTTTGCTCAAAATATTTACCCATTGTAAAGATAGGTAGTAAATACGTTCCTTCGTTATAAACATTCAGGTTAAAGCCCGTGAAGCTAACCCACGGAATGCTAGAGATGGGGAAACAATTTGGTGGTTCATTTGCTTTAGCGGCAAATTGATTAACACTTCCGTACATTTTCATATCATCAAGATAACGGCTGTAGAAATCATTAAACTCTTTAGCGTACAAAGTCCAGATGCTTGAAAAAGTCTTATCATCATCATGGAAAACTGTAAAGCTAGGAGACAAGCTATCCCAATAACCTAATCTACCTTCAGAATCAAAACATGTGCGAAATTCAATGTGGTGGTTTACCACTGTAGTTATCATGTGGATTAGTGTGGGATACAGCTTAATCCCCTTATTCTTAAGTACTGACAGCAGACAGGTAATATCAATATTTACCGTCATACTATAGGTACATCTGACATTGTTTAAATAATGATCGAAATAGGGCTTTCTGCTCCAGTTATCAATGTCAATTGGATTGAAAATCACTTGTTATGACCTCCTAAAATTATTATATTTATCATTTTAGGAGGTCTGCTCGACTGATTTAACCATATCCTTATCACAATCCCTCAAGAAATTATTCTGTAATAATAAGTATGCCATCATCTAGCCTGAACAATCAACTGATTATTATCTCTGAGACATACCCAAGACGACCCATTGATGCCCCACAAGGAATTCCTTAAAAAAACTTGCCGTTATTTATGATACGGTTCACCGTATCATCTCCGTCCGCATCTATCGACCGAAGCGGCAGTTCGCAGCGCTGCTGTCATCGTATTCTTCCACGGCGGCGAATTCGTTATCAACCGAATGGAGCATTGCGAACTGATGTGCAGAAGCTGGTTCAGGATACGAACCATTCCATCATCTCCGTCGATTACCGTCTGGAGCGGAGTCGAAATCCCCTGTTCCTGTTTACGAAGCAATATCGATCCCTCGAAAAACACTGTTGCTGGACGGCGCATGATAAATCCACTCGGCGAACTCTAGCGTCACACTTTATTTGTTATTGCCTCTCGTATAGTATTTCGCATGCTTTCTCACAATAGAATCATCTCCCTCCAAGAATGGCCACGCCGGGTACTCGATCGGTATGCGGCTGACCTCATCCAGTCTGGACAATTCATCGCTTGTTAGAATAATTCCGCTTGCCGCAAGGTTATCCTGTAATTGATCGGGTCGTTTTGCACCAATAACGACACTCGTTACGGCTTTCTGATTCAGCACCCAAGCAAGAGCGATTCTGGCCACCGTCGTCTTGCGTGCTGCCGCAATATCCTGAAGCGTGTCGATAATCGGAAATACTTTATCCTTGTCGACCGGAGGGAACGGTACGTTCGCATGCCGGTCATTGTCATTGCCCGGATTATCCCGCGTGTATTTGCCAGACAGGAAGCCCCCGGAAAGCGGACTCCAGACGATTAAGCCCATATTTTGATCCTGAAGCACTGGAATGATTTCCCGTTCGATCTCGCGCGCGGCGAGAGAGTAGTAAGATTGACTGCTCTTGAAAGCGTGAAGTCCGTGAAGCTGCGAGAGACCCCGAGTTTTCATTATGTTCCACCCGGTCATATTAGAATTGCCGATGTAACGAACTTTCCCGCTCCGAACCAGATCGTCGAGAGCCCGAAGCGTTTCTTCCCAGTCCGTTAATTGATCGGGGTTATGAACTTGATACAGATCGATATAATCCGTTCCGAGCCTCTTCAAGCTTGCTTCGACTTGCTGGGTGATATGCAATCGAGATAACCCGAGCTCGTTCGGACCAGATCCTGTGCGTCCTCTGACCTTCGTCGCGATCAGAGCTTGATGCCTTTTGCTCTTCAGGGCCTTGCCGAGAATTTCTTCCGATTGTCCGTCCGAGTATACGTTGGCCGTATCGAAAAAATTCACGCCGGCATCCATCGCTTGATCGACCAGAATGCCCGCTTCCTTTTCTCCCAGACCGCCGAAAACACCCCATTTTTCGCCGCCACCGAAAGTCATTGTTCCCAATCCTATCTCCGATACCAGCACTCCCGTATTGCCAAGCAAGTTGTATTTCATCGTCTTTACTCCCTCCATTTTTTGGATTATATTAATGGAGACGAAGTCAAATCGGAATGGACGCAAAACAAAAGAAACATTTTTTAAATAAATTTCTAGGAGTGGGGGACCGCGCCGATGAATTTAGAGCAATTATGGGATGAATACCATGAGCACGTCCGGTATTTCGTTTTGCATAAAACAAATCATCACACGGATACCGAAGACATTGTGCAGATGACCTTTATGAAAGCTTATGAAGGGATGGCCCGTCTGCAGGATGAGGAAAAGAGACGCGCATGGATTTTTCAAATCGCAAGAAATAGCATTATTGATCATTTTCGAAAGGAAAAAAAGACGGAGATACTCCCGGATAACGTGAACATAGCCCGGGAAGAACCAGTCGCAGATTGTAATTAGGAGGCCGCTGAAGGGATGATGAGCATCCTGACTCGAATGCCTGATAAATATCGGGAGGCGCTTGAACTTTCTGAGCTGCAGGGCATGTCGCAGAAGCAGTTAAGCGAACATCTGAATATCTCCTA
This sequence comes from Paenibacillus solani, assembly GCF_001277345.1. Classification (GTDB taxonomy): domain Bacteria; phylum Bacillota; class Bacilli; order Paenibacillales; family Paenibacillaceae; genus Paenibacillus_AQ; species Paenibacillus_AQ solani. The sequence continues at coordinate 239,209 of NZ_LIUT01000008.1, read as the reverse complement.
TTCGGGAGCGAAATCCAGAGTGGAGCGAGGCCGCGAGCTGGTAAAAGAGATGATGACAAGCTGCTGCGCTATCGAAGCAGATCATTAAGGGAATATCGTAGAATACTCCGTCATCCATGATGAACCAAAACCAAAGAAGAAGTCCGATTAATATCAAATCCGGCATGTGATGAGCTCCCTGAGAGAACTTATTACATGTCGGATTTGCTTGTTCCGTATAACAGTTTTATTTATTTTCGCTCTATTTGTGGTACGGCTCTCCGCGCTGTCGGTAACGGCAAGTTTTAGCCCATTGTAATGTCATTCTCCTTTTGTAAGAAGAGAAGTGTTAGTTCATTCACAACATCCGCATGCTCCATAGTCAGGGAATGACTTGCTCCAGCAATTAAATGGGTCTTAAGATTAGGAATTAATCGTTTAGCATTTGCTATTGCCTTCTCCGCCGGGTATATTACTTCTTTATCTCCTATAAGGAGCAGAGTAGGAATATTGAAACTTTGGAATTCACCTTCATCAAATACAGAGGGCATCACCTGCAAAAGTGGTTTCGCATGGCGGTAACCCGTGATGACTTGAGAGCGAAATACAGGGTGTAATGTCTCACCTTTGCCTGAGAACCATAAAAAAGCATTGTCGATCCACTTCTCTGTATGAAACAATAATGCAGGGTATATCTTTAAAAAGAATTTAAAACTTATCCTATGGAAAGTTCCAGCAGGTGCATAAAGCAACAGCTTTGACACGCGATCCGGGCAATCAAGAGCGAAATTTAAAGATAAAAAACCGCCCATCGAATGGCCTGCCAAATCTATCCTCTTGAGCTGCATTGCGTCCAAAACTTCAAGAATCCATTGGCTAGCGGCCTGCCGATTTTTTATGGCAACGTTAGGTTTACTTTTACCGAAATCCCCTATAACATCAACCGCATAAACACAACGCTCTTTAATCAGCTGTTTCATATTGGGAAACCACATCGTACTGCTCATTGTCATTCCATGGAGGAGAATTAATGCTTCCTTACTCGGATCACCGAAGCTTAATACATGAGTATCTCCGAACGTTGTCGAGATATAACATGACGTCCCTTCCAATTCAAATTCTTTTAAACTATTTTCATAGCAAAGATAATATTCTTCTTCGGCTGCTCTGCTCTTAAAGATAGATCTCACAAGACACCTCCCAATATGAAAAACTTGCCTTACTTATGATACGGTTAAACATAATGTATCTAAGCACAGAGTAAAATATGACCACAAGGTATACATCATTATATAAGACAAAACCACTCCAAATAATGGGGTGGCTTCTTTTAGTTTTAGCATGTTACTTCATTATGATCTTGTAGCTTCATAAACGAATTGTTGATTTCATCGGTGGGTATCTTCCCGAAATCAAATCATGTTTGATATCTAAGAGTTGTTGATCCTATTAACTTTATGATATCTTACTGCTATCAATTTATTTACGAACGACGGTATAACCTTTATCTTGAAGCAATTTAACGATCCCATGCTCACCCGGATAGTGTAAAGCACCAACCACGATGAAATACACTTCTTCCTTATTGCTGTTCAGGTAACCTTCAATCTTATCAACCATTGCGATATTACGATCAGTATGCATGGCCTTGTGGAACTCTGAATCGGTTACTATATCATGCATTTTGAGCAACGCTTGGTCATCGCCTTTCTTCCACGTATCCAACAGCTCGTCCACTTCATCATTGATGAAGCCAGAATTATATTTGTCTAGTGTAGCAGTGAGACTCTTCTCCTGAAGTTCCTTAGAAAGGCTAGCAAGCACTCCCATTTGGGATGCATGCGTTTCAAGTTCTATTACTGAAACCTTGCGTTCATGGGCTTTCTGAAGAAAGTACAGATCAACTCCTTTTTCGGTGTTGTCGCCAGCCTCTAATGCCATTCTAGAAATATCTCCATCCACCCACCAAGGCTTAAGCGTATCATATGCGTTAGACTTCAGACCGTTCTTTATCAAAAAGTCTTCTACTTTCGCGTACGTTTCTTTGGATACATGTTCCTTTAATGTAGTGCCGTCCTTATATTTCATCATATCCTTCATTATCTTCTGCTGCTCTTTATCAGGCGCTTTGGTAACATCGACTTCAACACCCAAATAATCTGCTTCTGCAAAGGCTTTTTCATATTTCGAATGCAGTGGGTAGAAGTTGCCATCCGTAACATGTACCGATCCTACGAGATATACCCTGGTCCCGTTATGGCTCACTTCCCACATGAAGCCACGAGCACCTTCTTGGGTGATCATAGGCTTGTTTGATGCATATTCGATTTCTTGATTATTTGTCTTCGATATCGATTTCTGTGGAGCATCCATAGTACAGGCCCCTAATCCGAGCATACTTACCGAGAGAATAAGCGATAAGAGCGACTTCCTCCAATGTTTCATGTCAACCTCCCCCTTATAATATGTAATGAAAGTAAAAATAAGGATACCAATAGTTAGTATACTATATATACATTCGATTTGCTTTTGAGCATCGGCTCAGAGTCGTAGGGTTCCGGGCAGATAGTAGTGCCTTCACCACCATACCTCTAAACCATTTCCCTGAATTATTTTTGGATAATAAAGCCAATCCCTAGTGTGATACGTCTAATTAGATATATGAACTAAAAAGTGGGTGAGGAGAATCGAAGATCTCGTACATAAAGCACGATCAGGTGATCACCATGCGTACATCACGCTTTTTCAGGAATATGAGCAGCAATTATACCGAACAGCCTACGTGTACGTGAACAATCAACAGGACGCTTTGGATGTCATCCAGGAAACGGCCTATCGTTCATTCAAGCTAATTGCGACCCTGAGGGAACCCAAATATTTTAAAACGTGGTTAATCGGAATTTGTATAACTTGTGCAATCGATCTGCTTCGTAAGCGGAAAAGAGTCGTTCATCTAAAGCCCGAACACTTGGAGTTCGCTGTCAGTAATGAGGATTATGATGTGCCGCTTTCGATTTCACTGAAACAATTAATTGAACAATTAGATGAGGATGAACGAAGCGTAATCCTACTGAGGTTTTATCATGACTTCACGATCAAGGAGATTACCGAAGTTCTGCAAATCCCTCTCGGTACCGGCAAAACGATACTATACCGAGCCTTGCATAAGCTCAGGAAAGTTGTTAAGGAGGAGTCTGTGTATGAACAATAAAATAAAACAAGCCATTGAGGATATTCCTATACCTGCAATGCTTCATGAACGAAGTTTAATGGGCATTCACCAAGCGAAAGAAGAATGGGATGCGGCATTAGCTGCCCCGAAGCGAAGGAAGCGGATGATGAATCGAGTGGTTGCAGCTTCTTTGATCGGTGTACTCTCCATTGGTGCAGCAGCTACATTCAATCCGCATCTTTCAGCAGCCATTCAAAGGGCACTACAGTTCATTCCAGGAATCGGTGTTGTTCAGAAGGCAGATAATAGCACAGATTCTTATATGCTAACAGAACCCATTGATATTAAAAATAGCAATCAGAGCGCCGCTACCGTAACTGCTGTGTTGGTTCAAAAGGATTTGACTATGATTGAAATAAACGATTATTCGAACAATTATGGTATTCAAATCAAGGACGAATCTGGTAAGGTCCACAAAGCCTCATCTTCTCACACTTACGGTGGTGATGATTTTTCACATGTCATATTGAAGTTCGCTGGTCAGGTTGATGTTAAAGATCATGTACAGTTGTTTTTTTTAGATAGTCCCAATGAAGTCTTTACGATTCCGCTCAGCAAGGTGGATAGCATTGACACTTTAAACGCAATTGGACAATCCTCGGAAAACCATGATCTAGAGATTACTGCTATTCCAACACCTGCAGGTCATAAAGGCAGAATATTTTTAAGTACGGAAAACTCGCATCCATTCAGGTATTATGATAGTTTTCCAGAGAAAGGAGATCTCATTATACTGAATGAAAACATCAGCGTTACAGATGAATTGGGTAACGACTATCCCATTGATAACAAGGGTATGCGGATGCCTTTTAAGGACATTTATTTCAACTTGGGAAGCTCAGATGTTAAGAATTACACGTTATTGATCCCACAATTGATTAGTGTCGGGCGAGAGGAAGTGAAGTTATCGATCAACATTCCGGATGGGGAAGAAGGTCTATTAAACCAATCTTTTGACATAGCTGGTTACCCAGTAGAACTGACTAAATTTAAGAAGCTCAAATCGAGGTTTAACGAAGACTACATAGCTATCTATGTAGAGATGCCAAATCCTCTTCAGCTAAGTCGTTCTTTAAAGTATTTCTATGTTTCCACAGATACCTCAATTGAAAATGGTGGTGCATATGATTCAACAACTGGCGTGATGAAATTTTTCGAGGTTAAATATGATCCTAACTCGACGAGACTGGATGTTAAAGTATCCAAGCCGATGATTGATATGAAGGGGCCATGGAAATTTGAAATAGCAGCTGATAAATTTAAGAGTCAGCTAGTTGCTGAGCGTAGATAGTATAGCGTCTCTGGTCTGAATAATTGCGGCAACTGCATGTATAAAATTTGGATTCCCGTCGTTAAGAAGTCTGGTGCTTAGAAAAGAGAGCAACACGAGTGACTGCCACTGCGTGTTGCTCTCTTAAGGGCTTCCTTATAAAGCAAGTCTTGGTATAGCTCTGTGCAGAAATCGCTAGATCTTTCTCCATGTTTAATCATCAGGGACGCTCTGTTACCATTGCAATAATAGATGAACCACAGTATTTTATACCAGCTCATCTGCGATCATTTTTGCCTTTTCCGCAAGGTCTCTCATATCATCAGCCGGAACAAGCTCGGCTAATTCGTAAGCTAGCGGATTACGGGAAAACTTGTACAATTCATCCCGAAGCAAGTTCCTTTTTTCTTGGGATGAGTCTATATAAAACTTACACGGCTGCCTAGCCTCATCTAAATCATGTAAATCAACATAGCCTGATTTATAAGACTCCAACACAATGGCCGAAAGATCAATTAGAGCTGAACAGGCAATATCAATTTCTGCTCGAAACGTGCCGTTAGCATTTTTTATATCAAACCCAATACTTCCTCCTTTTTCCAGATCCCCCTCAGAAAGCAGGACATCGAAGCCTAAATTTTCTAAAATCTGATTGAGCGTCACATTCGTTGAGTCCAATTGTTCCAAATAGTCTATTAATGCCAGCGAATCATCGGAACCGCCAATTAATTCTCCCCACCATTTGCTTATGTACATCTTCTTCTCCCGCTTTCTTTAAGCATTGTAATTATCAAAATAAGATAGTTTCCTTATATAAAGGGTTTAGGCTTTAACTACGCTTAATCCCTCAAAAGCATACTTATATACTTATCAATGCCGTTTTCACGAGCCACCGTCAGCCTATACCCGCTGCCTTTAGCAGACGAAGCAGCAGCTCCTTGCGCGATTCCTGTGCCTTGCGAGCCAATGCAGCCAGCTTCTCCAATTTCCCCCAAATCGGGTACAGTACTCGCTCGGCTTCGTCATCCGATAAAGTCTCTATTTGCTGGACGAATATCGACAGCTTGTCTCCGCTTTCCAGCTCCGGCTGAATCTTCAGCTTTAGCGAATCGTGGGAGCGCAGTAGACAAGCGATCAAAGTGGGCGTCGAGCGTTCCGTTATGCCATAGGTTTCGGCAAAAACGGCTGTGAACTTGTCGTGCATCAGCTGATGCTCATCATCCACAAGGTCCATGTAAGCTTCAACAAGCGGAAAATACCGCTCGGATGAAAGTCCCAGCCCGAACACAGCATAACTGCCCGGCATGACGCTTTTTTCATCCTCTGTATCTTCATACCATTCAAACTCTACCATCGCCTCACGAGCATATTCCTCCAATAACGGATGCAGCTCGGAATAAGCCAGAGCATTCGCAAACAAACGGTGCGTGTCCGATTTAGCAAGCCCCTTGATAGGCAAATACTCTCTTACTTTGGATTTTAACTTGATTTTATAGCTTTTCGGGAAGCCCTTTCGGAGCAGAGAGAGAATAAACGAAATCGCCCCTTCATACGCTCCGGCTTCCTCCTTGCGAATCACGATGGTGAAGAGAGAAAAAACATCATTAGCCTTGCATTCAACCAACTCATTGCGCATATGGACTTCGTCAGTCGAGAAGCTGTCGCTGCCCTCCTTCAGCATACGTGCGGCTTTACCGCTGCCAAGCTGCTCCGCCAGCGCCAGAAAAGTCTGCCCCCTAGATTTGCTGTAGTTCGGCTCATAACGGATAATCATTACCGCGCCGTACAACAGAAGGTCAATCGGCTGATTCGGCTCATCCTTATTCTCAAGAACTGCATCCGGCTTGAGCACATACTCATTGGTCTGATATTCGGAACGGGTGACGTCAAAGTAACGTGGCAAGAATACAACCTCGGCCCAACCGGTTAAAGCCCTTATGATATCTCTTCGATGTTCTGCAAGAGCCTCGACCCGTTCTTTATTCAACTCCTGAATTCGGTCAAATAAAGCGATCGTCTTAGCGGCTTCCGGTTCAGGAAACAAATACGGATCCAGCAGATGACGCGCCAAAAAGAAGGTTTCCAGTGGCTTTGTTGGATAAGTGCCCTTCTCCAATTTTTTCTCGATATAGGACTCAATTCGCTCCAGAAGCTGCCGTCTTTTCTCTTCATATACAGTATCCAGTACCGTTAATTCCACAAGCCCGTCTGTCGTAGCGAGGCTTCCCTGGAAGGTAAAACGGTAGTTGATCAACGGCGTTGTTTCCACCTTGTCCAGCCTCTCCCTTACGATCTCTACCAGCAGTGGCTGAACCTCATGCAATATCTGCTCCCGGGTAAATGGTGAGACTTTCATGGACTTTTTGCCTGATGTACTCCCCATAGATTTCGAACTGTCAACGCTAGTCCTGCCCGGCCGATAATCCAGCATGACAAAGTCAAAGATGCCTACTTGCAGCGTGGTACGTAGGACCACTTCCTCTAAGTTCGTTCGATTCTCCTGTTCGTCAAACCATTTATGAATGGCGGTTCTCATCTCTTCCAACGCTTCATTCTGCAACTCGTTCATTGTCTCTCACCTTTCACGTGTTCCATCTTTTCTCAACCTAATCATACTATGAAAATGGAAAACCCTGAATGACTAGGGAGACCCAATTAGTAACAGTAGAGAGGCTCATATAATGACAGGGGCCGCATTTGACGAAACACAAAACCATAAATATCCAGAAGTATGTTATGCTGGGATTATTCTGATGAGAAGGGGGAGGGGCATATGAAGGATAAACCGTTGACTGCCCTGTCAGCGATGGAACGTCTGCAGCCGTTCGTTGGTAAGTGGAAAACGGAAGGTACGATCCAAGCGCCGAATGGAATGGGCATGAGGTTGGATGCTATAGATACTTACGAGTGGCTTCCGGGAGGGTTCTTCCTCATCCACCATGTGGATGGCCGCATGGGAGAAGACGAAGTGAAGGCTATCGAGATTATCGGATTTGACGAAAAAGATGGCATGTATGTGACGACATCCTACGACAATCAGGGGATCGTTACAAATTATAAGGCACAGCTTCATAAACTCGAATGGACCATAATTGGATCGACCGAACGGTTTCAGGGTAGTCTTGGGGAAGACGGGCGGACATTGACGGGCGTTTGGGAACTTGCGGAAGATGGTGTCGAGTGGAAAAAGTGGATGGAAATTCAGTTGACGAAATATTAACGCTCAGCTCAACCTAGTCAACGAATACTCCAAGCATTATTGCAAAAGGCACTCTAATTAGAGTGCCCGATCTAAACGCCCAAACTTTCTTTATGATGATATATACTTACTTTATTCTTTCCTGAGTTTTTAGCTATGAATAATTCTTTATCAGCACAATTAATCATTTGCTCTAAGGCATATTCCCTTGTATTTAGGGTGGCTCCCCCTATACTCACGGTAATAGGAATGGGTATCCCTAGAGCTGACGTTATAACTGCCTTCTCAACATTTTTTCGGATAAGCTCTGCTTTTTGAACACATTGCTCCAAGGTTCCATCGGGAATTGCCACCATGAACTCTTCCCCGCCATATCTGCCCACCCTGTCCTCTTCTCCTATACTAGCTTGAATCAGATCTGCCACACGCTCTAGCACCTTATCTCCTTCCTGATGACCGTAGACGTCATTTATTCTCTTAAAATCATCCACATCAATCATCAGAATACATAGTGCCCTATTGGCGTTCTTGCTTTCTCTAAGTTGCTCGTACATGTGAGTTGTTTGTTTAAATAACTCTTTTCGATTAAAGACTTTGGTTAACACATCATACTTGGATGCATATTCAACTTCCATATACAGTCTGGCATTCTCTAACCCAATCCCTAGAAAATTAGATAGCGTCTTTAATGTACTCAAATCTTTTAAGTTAAACGAATCTTTCTTATAAGCCTGGGTACTTATCACTCCTATTACCTTATCTTTCAAAATAATAGGTACAAATATAAGAGAATAAGGTATTGTCTCTACTACATACTCCTTTTTCTCCCTTATCTTCTCTAGGTATTCCTTAAAATTTTCAAAATAACGGCTATATTCCTTTTCGATGTCCATAACAAGGATATCCTGCTTGTGCTTAACACTATATGCCCAAAAGCTATCTTCAAATATAGATCTAGGTCCTATGACCAAACGTTGTCCCTTTTCGATGGACAGCTCATTATAGAGGATCCCTTCCTCTTCGTTATAGATGCCAATTTGAATAATATCCGCTTGGATCAAACCTTGTATTTCTTTGGCAACAATATTAAAGATACCTTCCTTGTCCAAGTTAGACAGGATCGTGTGACCCACGCCATTCAATGCTTCAGTTTGTTTGTAGAGAAACTTGTAGATTTTCCCCTCTTCCTCTTCTCTTTTTCGATTCAGCAATTCCATGCTCTCAGCACTGCGAATCGCCTGCATTTGCTTTTCTAATTCCATATGTTTTTCTAAATATGCATAGGCTTGTTCATAATCACCAAGTCCTTTATAACCTTTGCTCATATTCAAATACACTTTATTTAAATTCCTTATCGATTTGGCCTTTTCTATCCCTTCTTCTACTTGCTGTAGCTTATCGACAGTCTCCTTATATCGACCTTGTTTCAAATCCAGCTCAGTCCAGTACAATAGTGCATCTTGGAGATACAGCTGCGCGCCTACTGCTTTCGCCAATTCTACGCTCTTGATGAAGTATTCTTCTGCTTTATGGTAGCACCCTCTAGTCGCGTAAATATGAGCCATTTCTTTTAACACATTGGGCACCATTTTGGGTATGTATTCTTCTGCTAACTCAAGAGCCTTCGTTATATACACAATCGCCTGATCTGGATTTCCCAAATGGTTGCAGCACTCCGCTTGATTCGTGTAACAAACCACTTTAAAAGCATTAGTATAAACACGAGGTGTGTTTTCGATCTGATCTAACAGCTCTTTAGCCTTTTTATACTCATCGATCTCCATATACAGCGCCGCGAGGTTCCCTTTGATTTGAGTTAGTCGCTCATAGTTGCCCACCTGTTCTGCTAGCTCTATACCCTCCATACCATGCTCAATGGCTTTGGACAGTTTCTGTTGTACCGAATAACCACTTACAAGAGCAGCGCTAGTGGCCAATTGGCCATCTATATTGTTATTTTCTTTAAAAATTTGGTAAGCGTCTTCATAAAGAGTGGTAGCAGCTTCAAAATCTGTAGCATCAAAGTATGCCCAGCCTTTATTATAAAGAATCCATGGGTAAGCACAGGTTAACATATTATGTTCGATTACAAATTTAGTAGCTACCTCATAGGACTCTATTGCAATCCTAGACTCAGTTCCCCGTATTTTTTCACAAATTTTGATGATGTAATTTTCATCGTATCTCAACTTGTCCAATTCTTCGTTTAACTCCTCCAGCCACATTTCACTATCACCTATTCTCTCAATTGTATTCTTATTAAGCAGCTTTACTCACTTGGAGAAACGAGGAGGTACAAATAAAAAGATAACGTTCAATGTCATGAACTGAACTTGACTTAGTTTACTCTATTATAGTGAATAATTGGGGCGCGTTATAGTATTTTCCTGTAGGGAGGAGCGATATTTTTAGATAATCGTTACTTCGGTATTTTCGCCCTATTTACTGGAACATTTTTCACAATGCGGAATATACAAATAAATAGGCACTTATCCCAATCATGCTTATTCTGTGTAGTTTGCGAATCGGAATAGGCACAAAGGAGTGTTTCAGGTTGGTAGTAAAATCATCTCATTATTTTGCCCACGGCAACACGGCGCACGGAGCTCATTTCTTATATACATCCGCTTTTGATGGGCTGAACAAGATATTTGTCCTTACGGGGCCCCAAGGTACGGGAAAATCGACAGTCATTCAAAGCTTGGCGGATAGCCTGCTGGATCAAGGCTTGCACGTGCAGTCCTTCCACTCCCCTCTCCGTCCCGACGAGCTGGATGGTATCATTTTAACGGAATTGAAGGTTGGTATTGTCGACGGGCGAGTCTGTAAGGGGATTTCGGATAGCGGGGCTGGGGAGATCGTCTTTATCGATTTCGGGGAAGCGTTTGATAACAGCCTTATTTTACCGGAACACTTCATAACGATAGAAGCTCTTAGAGGCGAGCTTGAGAGAGCCTATTCAAATGCGTATGAAACGTTCGCGTCTGCATTGCGGATTCATGACGAGTGGGAGAAATATTATATCGAAAATATGGATTTCTCGAAGGCTAACCAGATTGCGGAGGATTTGATTCAAGAATTATACGCTGGTCATGAAAGCGATACGCCAACTACTGCGCGTCACTTATTTTTCGGTGCTGCGACTCCGAAGGGGGCATTCGATTTTATTCAAAGTTTGACCGCTCAGCTGGAAAGACGGATTTTCATCAAAGGAAGGGCAGGATCTGGCAAATCGACTCTGTTGAAGAAGCTTGCCTCGGCTGCCGAAGAGAAAGGAATCGAAGTTCAAGTGTTTCATTGCGGCTTTGATCCGAACAGTTTGGATATGTTGATATTCCCGGAGATTCAAACAGCTATTTTCGACAGTACCGCTCCGCATGAATACTTTCCCGATCGGGACGAGGATGAGATTCTAGATATGTATACACGGACTATAGCTCCTGGAACAGATGAAGCCCATGCGGCCGAAATAGCCGGTATTAAAGCACGCTATTCAGCAAAAATGAAAGAGGCCACCTCTTATCTAGTCGAAGCCGAAGCCATCGATTCTCAAATTAAGGCCTACTATGTTGCAGCCACAGATTTTTCGATCGCAGAGAAACTCCATCTGCAATTACAGTCTGAATTGAATGAACTGATCAGCTCCATTCAGCTTCAAAAATAAAGGTAGGCCGTTACTTATGATGCGACTCTCTGCACGTCACTCACTGGTACAGCAAAATGGCTAAGGGAATCGCCTTCTGTGAACCAGAAGACGATATTTTTAATGCTCTTGCGATCCGCTTCCATATGGATCTCGTTAATCAGCGCCCGTAGCAGTGTCCGCTTTCCATCGTTAGATGCTTCAGCAAACAGGACATCGAAGTTCTTCAAAGCCTCTAACGTTTTTCTTACAAGCAAACTGCATGAAAGTTAGCGCTTTTGCATAAATTGACTGCCTTTTCCCATAGCTAACTGTTCGACACCATGAAAATATAACCCCGGCACAATCTAACTCACCGTTTTATGATATTATCCGATCAATGCATATTAACTGTAATTATTTTACACTTTATTGACTTTACAGCACTTCAACCCGACAAACAAAAGAGCGGGATGCACGGCTCGATTAGCCTGCGTACCGCTCCTATTTTGGACATTAATCCCGATAAAAGATTCGCGTCATTTGCATGCCGTCCCGAAGTCAAGCATTGTATAGCCACTCCAAGATCAGCGTCCGCCGATAGTTCATAATTTCCTCCCATTCAAGAACAAGTTGGAAATGTCTCGGCGCTAGCTCTTGCTTTATCTGCTGCTCGATTGCGATCTGCTTATCTATCGTACAGTACTGCAACTTCATCTAGTTTACTTCCAATCTGCGCTAACTCGTTGAAGCGATTAGCACCTAAGCTTCGTCTTATAGGTAAATGTGGTTCCAATAAACTATTTCCTGATAAGCGACACACAGCATTAAACATGCCTTGTATTCCTATACTGTCATTGGATTGAATTCATTAACTCGTAGAAATATTTAGGTTCATGAGTTTTATTAAGACGATACCAAGCGTCTAAAGTTTTTGGAGAAAATACATCTAGCGCTTTTAAAACATGAACAGAAAATTCTAATGGAGCTACTCCGGATGCGGTGATCAATTTCCCATCGGTGACAGCAGATTCCACTTTGTAATATTCTTCGCCCGTGTAAGAGTGGCAAACCATTTTAAGGTAGGCCAAATCATTGCTTGTGTGCCAACGTGAATCTAACAATCCTGCTTGAGCAAGTCCTAAGGTAGCACCGCAAATTGCTCCAACTACTATCCCTTCCTTTAAACACATCTCGGCAATTTTTAATATGGGCATGTGAATAGCTTCTGTCCATGTATTTCCACCAGGTAAAATCAGTGCATCTACGCTTTTAATGCTGCACTCATCCACTTTAATGTCAGGCATTATTTTCAATCCGCCCATTGTAGTTACTGGAGTCTTTTCTATCCCAACGGTGACTATTTTTGCTGGAGCCAGCCCCTGTCTGAAGTATCTTCCAGAGTTCAGTTCGGCGGCTAAATAACCTATTTCCCAATCGGACATGGTATCAAACACATAAAGATATACTGTATTATTCATTTCTAAGTGCTCCTCATAAAGTTTATTAGGTAACAGCAACCATTCATCTTTAACGAGTGGTTATCATTATAATAAAACAACTTCACTGACAACTGCTGTCAGTGAAGTTGTTAAACTTGATAATATTCCATTAACTCTGAAGCAACCGCCACAAGTTTATTCTTTAGATTCTGTGGCTCTATAACTTGAATGGATTTCCCATAGGGAAGAATTATATACGGAACATGTGTATACAGTGATTCTTCCTCAAGTAAAAAAATTACTTGCGTTGATGTCCGCTGCTGCAAATGATGCTCCAAAAACCAATGTATGCATAAATCATCCAACGCCTCTGCCCTGCCACCTATAATTAAAGAAATTAATCCGGATTTACCTACTACATCTGGTAACAGATTTTTCATAAAAAAAGTACGCGCTGAAAAATCATTGGGACGACTAAATGAGAATGGCGTGCGTGTGATGTTCAGAATTCGTTCTACCCGAAAGCTGCGGATCTCATTCCGCAGGTGGCAAAATGCAATTGTGTACCACTTATTGTTCCAATTAACCACGCCATAGGGGTCTATTAGCCTATTTGGCGACTGCTCTTCATGACTGTTACGATAAGAAATTTCTACAGACCATTCATTTGCTACAGCGTGCTCCAATTCCTGCAATACCGGCTGAACAGCGGGGTATCCCCTGCGGTTTATTACTTCAAATCCGGCTAAATGATGGCTTAGTAAACTTTCCTGCTCCTGATTCGAATACATTTTCAACTTGGATGTTGCATTCTCTAATGCCTCACTCAAAGGATATCCGGCTTCTTTTGCAAATAGGGCAGCATGAAGCAGTGTCTTTTTTTCATCAATACTAAATAGCAGAGGAGATTTGATAAAATTGTGCAGCAAGCTATACCCGCCATTGTGCCCTGTGTCAGATATGATAGGGACGCCACTGGCACATAGTGCATCAATATACCGATAAACTGTTCTTATATTTATCTCTAACTTTTCAGATATTTGCTTTGCAGTCAATTTCTCTCCCGAATTCAACATCCATAGAATTGTTAACATATTATCATTTTTTGGCATAACATAACCCTCACCTTTGATTACCACTATACTTAACTTTTTTAACAAGCACTTTAAGTGATTTGTCTGCTAATCCACTGTATTCCTTTATTCTGATCCTAGTAGTGTTGATACACTCCTGAATTCCTTGTTATTAGTAATCAAGTCCGTTAGTGTTACCGGAGTCAAGGACATGGTGCTTTTTCCTCTAAGTTTGCTCCATCCTTTCTCAGCTGTTATTTTAACATGTCTTATATTAAGTCCATTATACATTTCATATAACAAGGAGCGCAGCCTATTTAGGCACGCTCCCCCATTCCATCAATATGACTGATTCACATGTGCCGCATGCTTAAGCCCTTCTTTGGGCATTTAGCATCGCCGCATCCACCTTCAACTCAATCCTCTGCTTTACCACTATCGATGATACGGTTCACTGTAACATCGATAGAAAATCAAAAGGCACTCCGTCGGGTGCCCTTCTTCTTTAGTACGTCTATACTCATTCCTCTTACTCCAACCTCAATGATTACGTGAAATATTCAATTTTTGCATTAGGGAAATAAGTATGGATATACCTGCCTAGCGTATCTTTAATATCCTCCTGCTCTTGATCTGTGTACACGTATTTTCCAATCCCATAACGCCCCCACTTCCATTTCCTCTTGGTTTCATCAAGCTCCAGCTTCGTCATCGGATAGTTCTTCTCAATGACATTCTTCGCTGGTTTAGTAAAGCGATGCTGGATGAGCTCGAAGGTCAAATCTTTAGTGGCAGAAGGGGGAAGTGCAGATTCTAATTTCTCGAACATATCTTTGTAGCCCTCTTTCCATCCGTCATGCAAATAGATAGGGGCAATAATGAAACCTAATGGATATCCGGCCTCCCCGACTTTCCTGGCGGCTTCGATCCTCTCTGCCTGCCTGGATGTACCCGGTTCAAAATTTTTAATAATATAATCGTCATTCATACTAAATCGAAAACGAGTCCGCCCATTATGCTTGGCATCAAGTAAATGATCAATATGAGCAAACTTCGTTACGAAGCGTAATTTCCCCAGCTCAGACTCACCAAAATATTCAATAGCCTTCTTGAGCGTATGGGTTAAGTGATCAATACCGGCTATATCCGATGTACATGATGCTTCAAACCTTGTAATCTCAGGAGCTCTTTCTTTCATGTATTGGTCCGCAGCTTCAAAGATATCGTCAATATTGACATAAGTCCGAATGTACGGCTTACTTCCCATCGTCGTTTGTAAATAACAATAATGACAATGGCCCATGCATCCTGTGGCAAACGGAATCGCAAACTCTGCCGAAGGCTTTGAGGTATCGAACTTTAGGGTTTTCCTAACCCCGACGACTAAAGTGGACTTGGCTATTCTGTATTTTTGAAAGTCGTTGTCTCCAGGCAGGTTTCGGATTTGGTTATGTGAGGTTGTCTCGCGAATTTCTATGCCCATTTTCTCAAACTTGGATACTAATTCTTGTCCCAACGGATAATCTAATGCTCTTGGCTCTACATAGACGAGTTGAGGTACAAATGGCTTAACCATAATACGTCCCCATGTCGGATAAACCGAATGCCTCACTATAGGCGTGTTCAGCTTCACTTGCTGTCGGGTACACCGCGACCTCATCGTTCAATGGATAATACGTCTCATATATAAAGAGCGCAACTTTTCCCGGCGAATTAGGATCATTCACTACTGCAGCTTCCTGAACATTCGCGACTCCCTGAACATGCGGGTTACGAATGATTACATACACAATCTGTCCCGGTTGATATTCGTTCATCACTTCATCGACCTCTATCCTTCATGTTTCGGTTAGTATCACACAAAACAATCTGGAATATGCCGACTAGGAATGGGCCTATTCAGACATTATTTATACGTTCCACAAACTTCTTCGCAGCACGTGATAACGGAATATTCTTTAAATAGCATATGCCAATACTCCTCTTTGGAATTTCCTCTTCAAGCTTTATCTCGTATACATCTCCTCGTTCTAAATAATGCCTTGAAAACTCTTTTATGACACACGAAATACCTAAGTTTATTTTGGCGAATTCTAAAACTAAATCATATGACCCAAGTTCGAACACAGGTGAAATATGAAAGCCCCTCTTTGTAAAGAAATTTTCCACAAACATTCGTGAATTCGATTTTTTTTCTAAAAAAATTAATGGCATTTCCATTAAATACTCTAAACGAATCGGTTTTTCCGTTATCTTTTTATATTGTTCTCCGCACACAAAAACATCTTGAATCTCCTTACAGGGGATGACTTGAAGATGTTCGTCATGGACTGGTAAATTACATATCCCCATATCTGCCTTTCCCGATTTAATAAAATCACATATTTCTGTTGTGGTTCCATTTAATATATTTAATTTGATTTCAGGGTATCTTTTATGGAATTTCTCCAAATAAGGTAATAAAAAATAACGAGAGATGGTATCTCCAACCCCGATACGTAGTTCTCCAGTTTTTAATGTTTTAAATTCTAATATTTTATCTTCTGCGACGTTAATTATTCCTAAAGCTGAGTTAATATGCTCATTTAATAGTTTTCCTTCATTGGTCAATACTACTCCCCTTGATGTTCGATAGAAGAGCAGTATTTCTAATTCTTTCTCCAACTTTGAAATGGCTTGACTAACAGCAGATTGTGTCATATATAATTCCTGGGCTGCTTTCGAAAAACTTTTATTCTGGCTAACAATGTTAAATATACGGTATAAGTCCAAATTTCCTATCATATAAGCTCTCCTAATATCAGATATAATAAATATTAATTTCACTTATATCACTTTAAGAAGGTATAGTAAACTTATAGTGTTTGAACATTAGTACTTAATTCTATATAAATGTACTCGATAAGAGGAGCGATTATATTGACAAGAGCAGTTGGTACAGTAGTACGTGGGCTTCGCGGTCCAATTATCAACCAAGGAGATCATATCGAACAAATTGTAGTTGATACGGTATTAAATGCAGCAAAAAGTGAAGGATTTTCGATTGAGGATCGTGACATTGTAACCATAACGGAATCCATTGTCGCTCGTGCACAAGGAAACTATGCGTCCATTGACGATATAGCAACAGATATACAAGCAAAATTCGGTGATGAAACAGTTGGTGTCATTTTCCCAATTCTTAGCCGTAATCGTTTTGCAAACTGCCTACGAGGAATTGCCAAAGGGGCAAAGCATATCGTCTTAATGTTGAGCTATCCATCTGATGAAGTGGGGAACCACCTTGTAGACATCGACGAACTAGATGTTAAAGGCATAAATCCATGGACGGATGTATTAACAGAAGCTCAGTTCCGTGAACATTTCGGTTATATCGAGCATCCATTTACAGGTGTTGATTACATCGAATACTATAAATCTCTGATTGAGGCTGAGGGTGTAACTTGCGATGTTATTTTCTCAAACAATCCAAAAACTATTTTAGACTATACAAAGTCTGTATTAACTTGTGATATTCACTCACGTTTCAGAACCAAACGCATTTTAACAAATAGCGGTGCTGAAAAAGTATATGGACTTGATGATATTCTTTCAGAATCAATCAATGGCAGCGGCTTTAATGAAGCTTATGGTCTACTTGGATCAAATAAAGCAACTGAAGACAGTGTGAAGTTATTTCCAAACAACTGTCAACCTATCGTTGATGGGATTCAAGCAAAAATCAAAGAAGTAACAGGTAAGACCGTTGAAGTCATGGTTTATGGCGATGGGGCATTCAAAGATCCAGTCGGGAAAATTTGGGAGCTTGCGGACCCAGTAGTATCACCTGCTTACACCCAAGGACTTAATGGCACGCCAAACGAAGTGAAATTAAAATACTTGGCAGATAACAACTTTTCTCATCTTCGCGGGGAAGAGTTAAAACAAGCTATTTCTGAATACATCCAGAATAAGAACGATGACCTCGTTGGTGCGATGGAAGCACAAGGTACTACACCTCGTAGATTAACGGATCTCATTGGATCATTATCTGATTTGACTTCTGGTAGCGGGGACAAGGGAACACCAATGGTCTACATCCAAGGTTACTTTGATAACTATACAAAATAAGATCAGTACAAACAGGATGTCTCTTAATCGAGACATCCTTTTTTTCCATTTACTTGTGATAAGGCTCATCGTAACATTATAAAGCGAAATCAAGAGAATTGCCAAAAACCTGCTACAGGGTTTTGTATCTCGGTCGCCCCTATTATGGCGAAGATATATAGTGATCCAAAACCAAAAGGATAATCGTAATCGTGTTAAACCAACGTTTCAGGGTAACCATCTTCATCTACTTGAAATAAAAAGGACGCTGATCCGCTCAGCGTCTTCCCAGGGCATTTCCCTATTCGACTTAATTCTTACCTCCATAGCCCTTATATGTTGCGTAAACTGCATCTGCATATTGATTTGCCAAAATAGGACGGCCATAAGAATCAGTTGCGCCCGGATACCAGTTATCTCCTCCGTTATAGTGTAGTAAGCCGTTATATATGTTGCCGAATTTAACAATCTTTTCATTTAGAATCAATGCGCCCAAGTATACCTGATCTTGTTCACTGCTGTGATTATAGGTACGGCCAAATTTTGAGTTGAATTGAGATAAATAAGCACTACGTGTGTTTGGTTCTACCTGCATCAATCCGTCGCCGGCCGATGGACTACCTGGTAAACCTGCTCCAAAACTGCTTTCCTTTTTGATAACCGCACTGAGCAATAAAGCAAAATCCCCGCCTTTACCGTAGGCATTGTCCGCATTCATGACATAGGTCCATATATGACTCGGCACCTCGGCAGGCTTTGTTACTCCTGGTGATGGTGAGCCCGTATAAATCTTAACCGATGACATTTTATCATTGACCGTATTGCCGACCCAGGAGGAATCCGAGGTATAGGTCCACTTTGTCCCTCCAAAATTATCATTCTCATATACTTCAACCGTCCAACCGCTAGGAACCTTAAGAGAGGACATCCAGTCATTCGGAATTCCATTTGCGTTCAACTGATTCAATGTATAATTACCTACTCCGAGTGTTACTGCTTTTCCACCATAGTTTATATCTGCATAGAATATCGCTCCGTTTGTTGCCGGTGGCGTAGTTGGAGGAGGTGTAGTTCCACCGCCACCGCCTTTCTGCCATAAAGCAGGAACATTGGACGGTTCCCAACCTACAAGGGAAGTATGTGCCTGAAGACAGGTATAAGTGCTTCCGCTATACGTTACCGTATCATTTATTGCATATGCAGTATTAGGAGTCCATGCCCCTCTAGCAGCTGCACTTGCCGGCAAGACCGCGTAAAATGTGGATATAATAAATGCAAAAACCATCATAAGTGATAGGGCTTTAAAAGAAAACTTTTTATTAGTCATCTTAAAACCTCCATATATTTTATTTATCTGCGGTTTATCCTGAGACGAGCCATACTTAAAGTGAAGCTTGAACAGGGTCTTGCCGTGATATCTTTATTGCTGCAATCAGATTTACTGTGGAGCATTTATGATATTATATCCCCCCTTTATTTTAATTTGTTCAAAAAGATTCTAGTACTCTAATAGCGTAGTTGTCTGTTATACCCGGATATAAAATTAATACTAACTTATTCAACAGATTATTTTTTATTCCCTTTTAAAAGATCCACTCTATTAAATCACTGAAGATACAGTTGCAATTGATACGATTCAAATGAGTTTCACCATAATTTCATCCATATTTGGATAGTTTAGTAATCCTATTCATCGGAAAACTCTTGTCTCCGAGGGTCATCGTTCCCATCGGCAAACTGTTTTAACTAGGTCGCCCGTCTGCGTAACAGAACCCCTTTTCCGTCCTCGCGCGGCTCGTCTTATTTGTGATACGGCTCATCGTAACATCTATTGAGCAAAATCAAGAGAATTGCCAAAAACCTGCTACAGGGTGTTGTATCTCGGTCGCCCCTATTATAGCGAAAATATAGAGTGATCCAAAACCAAAAGGATAATCGTAATCGTGTTGAACCAACGTTTCAGGGTAACCATCTTCATCTACTTGAAATAAAAAGGAAAATGACTCCTCCCTCAGCTTCGTGAAATAATAGTCTTCATGTTGAATAAGTCTCGGGTTTCCCCCTACTTTGATCAAAAAAGACTGATCCATCGATTTCTCGTCATCGCTTAGTGTCCCATCTGAAATAGTGTGTTTTATAAGGCCTGGGTTAGTAAACATCTCTTTGGTGCTTTCAGTTGAAATGGGATGCTCAATCACCTTGATAGAGCAATTAGGATAGATATTGTTTTCCAAATACTCCTCATAGTCCTCAGGGATGAAGATCGAAATCATGCTCTCCAGTTTAAAGGGATGGACGAGGGTCAAGTAAAAAACATATTTCTGGTCACCTTCATGGATGAGGTCATCTTGATCATCAAAAAAGTCGGGTGCATTTCCACCGATCCAGCCTGCCCCCTGATCTTTCGATAGGTCAGATTCGGCATAATAAAGTATACTGTCTGTCCAACTCAACTAAAACTTTTGTTTCATTGTCCAAAGGCATTCTACAACTCTCCTCCAAGAAACTTAATGAGGTACCTCTCAGGCCGCGCAAGGAACTCTTCCACGTTTTCACATCATATTAAGCCACTACTATCCAAATTAAAAAATCTATTGATTCGGATTCTTCAGCGACTACCTCAGTAGGTCCTAGATTACTTTTTCTCTTCTTCTTGTAAGGTGGCTGCCCCGCCTATTAAACAGGAAATTTCAATATCATCAATGTCCATCATCTTATCTTTCTCGTGTACAATCCCCGATTCAGTGATAACCAACAATTCGTTGTGTTCAATAACATGAATGCAGCGTCAAGGACATTGAATGGTTCTTTGACGTTTCAATTAGCGGAGATTTTCTTTTCGCCTTACTTTTGATACGGTTCACCATAACATCTATAGAGCGAAATCCCTACTCTTCATGTTTCGGTTAGTTTGTAAGGGAATCCTGTACTTTTTAAAATTACTTCTTCTCTGTCGCAAAATAAAGGAGGGCTGCGATCGGGAAAGCCATTCCAACCCATAACACGGCACTCCATCCTCCTGTAGCATACGTCCATCCCCCAATTGCGGATCCGATGGCACCGCCAAAAAAGAAGATAGCCATAAAAAGGCCATTCAACCGACTACGAATTTCCGGACTCAGCGAGAAGAGCGCACGTTGTCCAAGCACAAGATTTGCGGATACGCCAGCGTCCAATAAAATAGCTGAAACGACGAGAATAACTATGCCGGTAATTGAACCCGTACGGATCATAAGCGGCAGCAACATCGAACTGACGACAGTGGCGAGTGCAATCCACGTTGCTGGTTTAGTCCAGCCGCGGTCGGCCAGCCGTCCAGCCAAAGGTGCCGCTATTGCACCTGCGACTCCAACAAGCGCGAACAACGCGATGTCTATCTGAGAAAAGTGAAAGACCGGGCCGGATAACAGTAACGGGACTGTTGTCCAAAATAAACTGAACGTTGCAAACACAAATGCATGATAAGCAGCCCGGCGGCGTAAGATTGGGGTTGTGCGCAGCAAGTGCCACATCGAACCAAGCAGAGCGGTATAACGCGTGTCCGTCATAGGCTTTCTTGCAGGCAACACCTTTGACAGTACAATTGCCAAAATAATTACCGCTACGGCAGACAAGGCGAATACGGTATGCCAGCCCAGGAAGTCGGCCACCAGGCTCGACAACGGACGCGAGAGCATGATGCCAAGCAACAGACCACTCATGACATTGCCGACAACGCGACCGCGTGAAGAATCAGATGCAAGGTATGACGCAAAAGGCACAAGTACCTGCGCGGCGACCGACCCTATGCCGATAACAAACGAAGCCGCCAAGAATGGCGCTGCCTGTTTCGACACTGACGTGATTGCAAGAGCAACACCTGTGAGAAGTAAAGATGCGACAACCAACCTCCGATTATCAACGATATCTCCCAGGGGTACTATAAATAACAAGCCGACTACATAACCGATCTGTGTTAAGGTCACGATCAAACCGGAACTGTTTGCGGATAGCCCAATGGAAGAGCTGATGACTCCAACCAAGGGCTGCGCATAGTAAAGATTTGCTACAATGATGCCGCATGCGGCAGCCAGAAGCAGAGTTAACCATTTCGAAATATTTGTCTCGGTCGTTTGCTTTTTTAAAGTAGTCATTTTAAGCAGCTCCTTCTTTCTTATAAATACTGTACGTACAGTTTAGTAATTACATGATAGAATAATATACTGAACGTGTAGTTTTGTAAATAGGCAGACGCAATTTATTTTTTTATGTATGATTGATATACTGAACGTATAGTTTGTTTTTTATTGATCAGATAGGTAAAACGAAAGAGGATGATGACGATGAATGGAAAAAGAGGCAGGCCGCGTAATATAGAAGCTCAAAAGTCTATTCTTTCCGCATCTTACGAGTTATTACTGGAAAATGGCTTTCAAGCCGTCACAGTGGATAAAATCGCCGATCGTGCCCAAGTTAGTAAAGCCACAATATATAAATGGTGGCCTAACAAGGCTTCCGTGGTCATGGATGGTTTCTTGCATGCCGCCACAGACAGATTACCCGTGCCTGATACAGGTACAACATTTAATGATATTTTAATTCACGCCACAAATTTAACCGGGTTTTTGACAAGCCGGGAGGGGACCATCATTAAGGAGTTATTAGGTGAAGGACAGTTTGATTCAGGATTGGCGGAGGCCTACCGTGCTCGGTTTTTCCGTCCCCGCCGACTTGAGGCCAGAGGTCTATTGGAAAAAGGGATTCAACGCGGGGAATTGAAAAACAATCTCGACATTGGCATATGCATTGATCTCATTTACGGGCCGATATTCTATCGTTTGCTTGTGACAGGCGAAATCTTGGACGACCTCTATGTGGAGAATTTAGTTAGAAACGCATTTGAAGGAATTGGTTCAACACTTTCAAGCCATTAGCCGGGTGCTGAACATCCATCGGATCAAACACGGCATCGATCGCATCGTTCCTAACATAAGAAGTTGTTTTCCATTCTTTTAGCCGAATAGAGGATGAATTCTTTTCGGAGTGGAAATTCGCGGAATAAGCCCATCTGGTAGTTTTTTGTTTCGTGCCTTTCACCCACCACCGGCTAAAGCCCATAAACAAAGAGAGAACAGCCTGTAGGCTGTTCTCTTTCGCTGTCTGCCTTAAAAACACGCGAACGAGCTAATCCGGTTCAAATCGATGCCAAAGTACCCCCAGAAGAAACCGAACCATCTGAACCCTGCAACAGAATTACGCCCGACAAATACCGGGAAGAACCAGAATTGCTCGCCATTGTTGAGCCAAATATATGTGTTGCGAAACATGCAGCGTCTGATCCCGCCGGGATCAATGGCAAATGTGGTAGCCTGCATTTGTGGTATGAATTGCGGTGGAGGGGCCGTCGGCGCTTGAACGCCTCCCGGTGCACCCCCCGGACTTCCCGGAGCTCCCGGAAAACCTCCGGGACCTCCACCCGGAAAACCCGGTCCTCCTGGTACGCCAGGTCCGCCCGGCACGCTAGGCCCCCCCGGAAACCCCGGAAATCCTCCGCCGGTTCCCGGCACTGGAAAAAATCCCATATGTGATCGCTCCTTTCAATGAATAGGTAGAATCATCATATGCATTCGCGGAGAGGGTGCTTGGGCAGTTGCCCAAAAAATAACCGCCCAGCCGAAGCTGAACGGTAGTCGTTTAAGGCAAATTTCGAATCCTACGTAGATATTCTGATCAATGTATTTTCATATTGCACATCTTTTAGCGGCCTTTCAAAGCATGCTCGATTCGTTTATCAGGCATGAACCAGATTACGGCAACGAGTACAAAGAAGAAGCCTGCAATCCAAGGACTCACATATGCGGTCAAGGCTGCAGCTAAGTAGAGTATGGGGGATACTTTCCCCTTCCAGTCTTTACCCATCGCCAAAAAGAAAGAGGAATCGCTAGAATGCTGCTTAACAATCACCCGCTGAAGCAACCAGTACGACAATGCTGCCAGTAATAGTATAAAACCATACAGCGCAGTAGGTGTGGCTGCAAAATGGCTTTCTCCCATCCAAGCTGTCGTAAACGGGATCAGGGATAACCAGAAAAGAAGCAGCAAATTGAGCCACATTAACGGTCCGTTCATCGTTCGAACCATGTGCAGCAGATGATGATGATTGTTCCAGTAGATGCCAACATATACGAAACTAAAAATGTAGCTAAGAATCTTGGGGCCGAGCTCGATCAGCGCATGCCAGTCATGGCCTGCCGGCACTTTAAATTCCAGTACCATGATTGTAATGATAATCGCCAGTACGCCATCGCTGAATGCCTCCATCCGATTCGCTTTCATGGTGTCTCACACTCTCTCTCGCTTCTTACTTTATTATCTTTTCGACATTAGTAACGTTGCATAAAATTCTTCCTCTCGTCAAGCAAAGCCTTCTTCTACCCTCAGTTACCGACTAGAAAAAGGCACCCGAGCGGGTGCCTTGGTATTCTATTTTAGAAAGCATTCGCTATCTTATCAAGTATTCCCGTCATATTAAGAAATACGATGATAATGACTAAAGGGATAATGAACCTCATTATAAAAAACCATATTTCAAACACAGAGGCCCCTAACCGAGAATGCTTTAATAATTCCTCTCGCAAAGTGCTTTTCTTAATCTTATTCGTTACGAAAATAGAGATTAAAAATACTCCAAGCGGCATTAAAATATTACTCACTAAATAATCGGCGGAATCAAATAAGTTTTTGGAGAAAATTAAAATATCAGCAAAGACACTATAAGATAAGGCAGAGGGAACTCCTACTACAAAAATTAGAACACCAACAATACATGCATATTTGATTCTCTTCTCCGCCTTGCCTTTAAGTACAGATGCTACAATAATTTCTAACATGGAGAAGGCCGAGGTTAATGTAGCAAATAAAAATAATGCTAAAAAGGCTAGTAAGAACGCTTCTCCAAAAATAATTTGATCAAACACAGCCGGCAATACTACAAACAGCAAACCAGGTCCTTCCGTTGGTTCTAATCCCAATGAGAATACAGCTGGAAAGATTGCTAATCCTGCTAATAGAGCAATCAATAAATTCATTGAGACGATGGAGATGGCTGGTTGAATTAAGCTTTCCTTTTTTGAAAGATAGGAACTATACGTCACCATTACGGATACTCCGACACTTAAGGAGAAAAAAGCTTGGCCCATCGCAAACAAAATACTTTGAGGAGTAATATTCGAGAAATCGGGTGCTAGAAAAAATTTTACCCCTTCCATGGCGTTATCCAGTGTAAGTGAACGAATGATGAGAAGAATAAATAGTATAAATAAAGCGGGCATCAAAATTTTACTTGCTCTTTCAATTCCATTTTGAACCCCTTTTGCAACAACGGCAACGGTAATGGCCAAAAATACAAACTGTGCTGCAACAACCAATACTGGATTTTCAATCGTCGCGTTAAAGACGGAACTATAATCTGCACCCTCACTAATGATTCCACCAAATAAACCTTTTGCAAAATAAATAACAATCCAACCACCAATTACACTATAAAAAGATAACAAGAGAAAGCAGGTAAATACCCCTATCCTCCCAATCCAATGCCAACTGCTATTAGGAGCTAAACTACGATAAGCGCTAATGGCTTCCTTTTGCGTGCTTCTGCCAATAACAAACTCCGCTAATAACAATGGGAGACCCATAAACAAAGAAAATAAAATAAACAGAAGAAAAAAGGCTCCTCCCCCACTGATACCGGTGACATAAGGGAGCTTCCATATTGCACCTATTCCTATCGCTGATCCTGCTGCAGATAAAATAAAACCAATCTTCGATGACCATTGTTCTGATGCTTGCATGTGATTCAATCCAATCTACTGTAATTATGTCCTCTATACAATAACGTAAAAAAATAAAAAAGTCATTTCGCTATATTTAACAACACTAAGTTGGCTCAGACTAGATAGAAAAGCTCCAAATCCACCAAATGATTGGAATGGGTTTGGAGCTTTTGTTGATAGTATTCTACACTTTGACCGACTCTAAGATCAGCTAATTAGTGCTGGCTATAGCCTTTTTAAATTTCGCCCCTACTTATGATACGGTTCATCGTAACGGGCCTATCGGCGAAAAATACGAAAGGAGCTGCTGCGGCGCATGATTTCCAATCTCTTACCCGATCCAACGACTATGATTCAAACTTACATAAGATGCATATACTCGGCGGCTTGGAAGTAGGTAAGTTAAACTATCACTCCCGTTAGCGGTATGAACTAGCATATACGGCTGGCACAACCAGCCCTTCATTTAATTAATCTCATTGACTCCAACTCCCGATAAACTTCCTCTACAGCACAGTCGGGGTTTAGCATTTGAATCATCTCTATAGTAATAGGGACACCTTCGTAAACTTTTTCAACAACTTCTACTGGCATGGCCAATTCATAATAATCTTTCGCAAATTGCACGAACTCTTCGGGTGTCCGGTAAATCGCACCTATTAAAAAAGCAGACCCATCGTCTGCTCCTTTTGGCATTTTAACCTTTCCCTTCTGCCAGCTCGAATCACTATTTTTACGCCATATACAAAAAGTCACATCTTCTTTTTCAATTCCTTCATGCTCCAGAGGAGATAATAATTCGCTTGGAACGTTATCATAGATGCCTGGCCATACTCTATGTTCGTCTTGTGCATACGGGCTTAATTGGGATTCATGATCAAAACCCTTGATGATGGAGCCTTCAACGGAAAACAACATGATAAGATGATCCCCTGCCCCATTATCTATTTTTGCCATACAAACTCCTTCATCCCATTCTTGAACAAAGCTATGATAACGAAGCCATTCCGTCTCACAAAGAATCGCATTCAGAGCTGCTTGAACGATCATTAGCTTTTTTAAGCTTTCCGGTTCTGGTAAGTGTTCTAACGCATTCATAATCTTACACCTCGTCTTTCTAATTTAGCCAGCAAACTTAGCTTAACACTTGGTTTGGAAATTCACTTTTCCTTCCAAGATGGCCTTCAGGAATTTTTTCGACTTTCTCAACTGCTTCTGAATATCTTCAATTTCTTTAATTTTCTGCTCCACTATCTTCTTTTTTTCCTCATAGGTTAAATGAAGTTGTTGATTGACCAGCAAACTTAGCTCTTCAATAGAGAATTCTACGAACAAAAGTGCCTTCACATCATTTAGATATTCAACAACTTCTTCAGAGTAAATCCGATAATTATTCGCATCTCTTTGAACAAATATGTCTGGAATGAGGTTTTTGCGTTCATAGAATCTCAAGGTGGATATTGGCAAACCCGTTAATTTTGAAACGTCATTTATTTTCATTATGAGACCTCTTTTTATTTGTTGCTATAAACCTAAGTTCATAGTTCATAATAAAAATAAGATAACGAATGACATAAGCCATGTCAAAAATATTAAGGTTATCTAAAGGAGAGATTCTATGTTCAACTCTATCCAAAATAACGATTTCACCCATATCGTCAAGGGACGACGTTCCGTTCGTCATTATGATGAGAACTTTAAAATATCGAAAGAAGAGATTCACGAGATGATCTCGGAAGCCAGCTTGGCTCCGTCCTCAGCCAATCTGCAGCCTTGGCGCGTAGTCGTGGTCGACACTCCGGAAGGAAAAGAAAAGCTAAGGCCACTTGTGCGGTTCAATACGTTACAAAACGACACTTCATCTGCCATGTTGTTAATTTTCGGGGATACCCAAAGCTACTTAAATGTTGAAGAAATCTATAATACAGCAGTGGAACAAGGGAAAATGCCGGCTGAAGTGCGAGACAGCCAACTTAAAACCATCCTATCGATGTACCCGACTCTCCCTCAAGAAATAAAAGTTGAAGTTGCAAAAATCGATAGCAGCCTGTTTGCCATGCAGTTCATGCTGGTAGCTCGTGCGCATGGGTATGATACGAACCCAATGGCAGGCTTTGAAGTCGATCAGGTAGCCAAAGCGTTTGATTTGGATGAAGAACGCTATGCTCCGGTAATGATGATCTCTATAGGAAAAGCCAAGGAAGACGGGTATGAATCCGTTCGATTAAGCTCGGACAAGATTACATTTTGGAGATAATCTCCAAACATAACGCGAGGTTGTGAAGACCTTAATCATTGATGAATCCAGAAAAGCCAGAACTGCCAACAACTAGAGAAGGTGTTGGTGGTTCTGGCTTACCGACATTTCGCTTGTCCGCTGTTTAACCCTACAATGAGAAAAAGTATTTTCTAATTTCGGAATAAATATAACCTAAATCCCATTGCTCATAATTGAATCAAACCATACCTCTTACAATACTGCCGTAGTCAACAGTACTTTCAAACGAGGCAAATACGCTTCGTGCCGCCTCATCCACCGGCAAAAACACGCCGATTCCTGGAAACATGCCTCTCCCCACCAAAAGATAAATTTGGCTGTAACGAATAGGCACAAAATCGCTTGAATTCTTCTTTCTGACATCGATTGCGGATGCCAGCAAGTTATCCCATTTCGCCATCGGAATCACCTTCTATCCTCACGAATATAAGTTCCCCCCAAAAAATTGAATAGCAACTTACTGAGACTAGTAAGCACTTTTAGTGTAATTTCGCCGATCACTTATGGTAGGGTTCACCGTATCATCTATAGAGCGAAATCGAAAAGCACTCCGTCTTTTCCGTGAAGTTACCCAGCGATTCCGCCAAGCGAGAAGTGTCGAAATCTCTAGAGATCCATAAATAACCTCATCCCACTCCCACACATCCAATACATACCCACTTAACGCAATCGGCCAGTCATTAACCATTGCCAATCAACCCGAATAACAACAGACGGTTCATCTCAGCCATCTTTTCTTTATAGTTTCCTGATTTTGCCCAAGATAATTGAATGGTTCCAATCGCGTTTAACAATTCAAGAACAGTTTCCAGAGAAACTGAAGAGTGAATAGCTCCTTCCTTTTTCGCAAGTTCAATAAGCTCCTGAAGCATTTGAATTCTAATTTCATTCGTATTTTCACTATAAAGACTTGATAACACATGATCCTTTACGGCACCAGGCGAACCAATCAATTGATAGTCCTGATCGGCGCAAATATCCATTATTTGAATGATTTTATCCTTGAAATCGATGTCTTGGTTCATGATCTCTTGAGCCATATGAAGGGTATTTTGCATCAAAACGTTCGCGCATTCCTTGACAATCCCTTCTTTGTTTTCGAAATAGTTATATAGCGATACAGATGATACGCCGGACTCAGCGGCAATATCCTTTATGCTGACATGAACGAAACCTTTTTCTTTAAAGAGCTTTAATGCCGCATTAACAACTGCCTTCTTCTTTTTCTGAGTCCTTATTTCGAATTTATTCATTACACATTCCTCCATCCCGCATCCCAAATTAAAATCAATGTAGCACAATTCGAAAGGTTTTTAAATTTAATGGTCATAAATTAAAAAAATATTGACGAAACAATTTGATCGGGGATAAAATCAAATAGAATATTTTTAAATATAACACCTTTGTATTTAAAAACTTTTTTTTGCGAAACAACCAAAATGGAGGAATAATATGAGAATACTGGTCTACGGAGCAGGGGTATTGGGAAGTTATTTAGCTCACGAGTTAGTGCGCGGGAGCAACGAAGTCACAATGTTAGCCAGAGGGCGGCGGGCGGATGAGTTACAGCAGAACGGTAATGTGATCCGCCATTACTTACAGCTCCGAACAACGGTCGATAAAGTAAACGTGATTCGTGAGTTACAGCCGGAGGATGTTTATGATCTTATCTTCGTAGTGATGAAATATCCGGATTTCGAGGCAGTCCTTCCTGCCCTTGCAGCGAATCAAAGCAAACATATTGTTATTATGGGCAATAATGCAAGTCCCATTGAAATGCGGCATTATTTGCAATCCAATAGCCCCGTAGAGAAAAAGGTTGCCTTTGCTTTTCAGTCGTTTGCCGGATGGAGAGAGAACGGTCGGGTAAATTGCTTGCGCGGTCCAAAGGTGACCTTGGTTTTCGGCGGCTTGGGAGAGCAACTAAATTGGCGATCGGTCATTGACCAAGCTTTAAAGAACACAAGGTATAATACGATCACCTTTACAAATATGGATGAATGGCTGAAAAGCCACTTCGTTATGATCTTGCCTTTGAATCGCATTGCCGTTTCATATAATGGGAATCTGCGCAAAGCGGCCAGGGACAAAATCCTGCTTAACTACGTCATTGACGCAATAGATGAAGGCCATCAAGTGTTGATAAAAAATGGTTACTCAATTACGCCTGCGAATCAACAACAGTTAGTCCGAAAATATCGCAAGGTGGTTTTTACCGTGCTGAAAATTTTATTAGCAACCCCAATCGGCAGAACCACGCTAAGCGATAAGGCGGTATCTGCCAACGAAATGACTTCGTTGTACCAAGCTTTTTCTGACTTAAAGAAAAGAGCGAACATAGCCACACCAAATTGGGATAAGCTTTACAATTACATCCCTTTGCAATAATGGGAATTACCTTGTCTCTAATCGATATGGATGTAGCTCTTGTCCTTTGTCCAGAACAAGAGATACATCCATTAATTGATTCTAAGTCAGATGTGGGATGAGAATTGAATTCAGCAGACCGTAATCCTGTTCGTCCCTAGGTCGTAGGGGGATAACCTATTTCTTGAGCATCCCTACTTATTAACGAACCTATACGCCCCCTTCACGATACCCTAAATTTCGCCCTACTTGTGATACGGTTCACCTTAACGGGTCTATCGGCGAAAACAATGGCGGCCCTGTGGAAGCCAGACTTCGCTATGCCTGCTCACTTTGGCAGACTCATTCAATTAATACCGGTGCTTGGCCAGCAATGTGTCGACGTTACGCAACAAGCGATTGTATTAAAATTACGCTTGCCTTAAAGTGTACTTTAAGTCTTCTTAAGCTTATTGCTTGATGGTTAAGCCATAATCTGGTTGGCCACGGTCAGGTCCATATTTAGCTGTAAAATCCCTCTGACCTCGTCGCTTCGGCAATCGTATAGCTATGCCGAAGCGCTTTGGTGAGCGCTTCGGCCAAACTTGAAAGTGGCATTTTCTCGGACGAGTTAAGGTTTCACAGACGATTGACAAACAGCCAAATTTTTTACTTTACACCGCAGTCATTAGGTGGTAATATCATTTCTATAATTCCTTAAATATAGAAATGATGGCGGAAAGGAGAATTTAATGGCTGATGTCGATCACGATCTAGTGCAAGCTGTCAAAGTATACAAGGCTCTAGGTGAGCCTACACGACTAAAAATTGCCTTAATGCTAATAAAGCAAAAGAATCAATGCGTTACCGCGATCAGTGAACAGCTTGGACACGTAGCCGGTTCAACGTTATCCCATCATCTCAAGCAGCTGACGGAATCGGGTTTAATCCAGTCGCAAAAGAACGGTTCGTTTATTCACTACAGTGTTGATCAAGAAGTGGCAATGAAGTTTGCGCCATATTTACTGGCGTAAATTTTTTAAGCATCATTTCTATATCTTTAGAATTGTAGAAAAGATAAGGAGGGAAACCATTTTGGAAAATCGCGTGCCATTGGAACTTGGAATCTCTACATTTCTTCACACGAACCCCAAAGGAGGGGGCGTTCTGCCAGGCGAACGACTGCGACAAGCGATGGAAGAAATTCAGCTGGCTGATCAGGCCGGTCTTGATGTCTATGCGATCGGTGAACATCATCGCATGGACTACACAAGCTCATCGCCGGCAATTATTTTGGCTTCGGCTGCAGCTACTACAAACCATATTCGGTTATCCAGTGCCGTTACGGTATTGTCTTCGTCGGATCCAGTCCGTGTTTATCAGGATTTCGCCACTCTGGATAACTTAACAAATGGGCGGGCCGAGATCATGGCCGGACGCGGTTCTTTTGTCGAATCTTTTCCGCTCTTCGGATATAACCTGCAAAATTATGAGGAATTATTCGATGAGAAATTGGAGCTTTTACTCAAAATACGATCTTCAGAGAACGTAACATGGAATGGCAAGCACCGTGCACCGCTGCACAATATGGGCGTATACCCGCGAGCGCAACAAATCCCGCTTCCTGTATGGATTGCTACTGGCGGCAGTCCGGGGTCGGCCATTCGTGCCGGTCAGCTTGGTCTTCCTGTCATTTTCTCCATTATAGGCGGCATGCCGGAGCGTTTCGCTCCCTTAGTGCAGTTATATCTTAAAGCAGCCCAACAAGCAGGGCACGATCCTAATCAATTGCAAATCGCCTGTCATTCGCATGGTTTTATTGCCAACTCGTTTGAAGCAGCCAAAGAAAAGTATTATCCCATTATGGCCGAACAAATGAATCAAATTGGAAGGGAACGCGGTTGGGCGACTTATACACGAAGTGTATATGAAGAAGCACTGAGCCCTCGCGGCGCTCTTTATGTTGGAGATTCAGAATATGTAGCAGAAAAGATCGTGCGTGTAACCAAACAACTGGGCTTGACTCGTTTTCTTTTGTACGTTGACTTTAGTACGCTTCCGCATCGTGATTTGTTAAGAACGATCGAACGATTTGGAACGGATGTCGCCCCCCTTGTCCGCAAGGAGCTAGCTAGGCATTAAAGAAAGTAAGATGCTAAGAAATTGCAATCCTTCATTGTTATCATTTCTGTATTTTTAGATATATAGAATTATAAAGGAGAATAATCAAATGATTAAATCGTGGAAAGTTTATATTTTAGCGATTATAAGTTTTTTAGTGGGAACTTCGGAATTTGTAATTGCCGGGATACTGGATCTAGTTTCCAAAGATGTAGGCGTAACCATTGCTGCTGCTGGCCAACTCATTTCGGTTTATTCCATATCTTACGCGGTGGGTACTCCAATTCTCATTGCGGCTACCTCTAAACTAAGCCGGAGAACACTTATGCTGGCTGCTTTGGCGCTCTTTTTTATAGGGAATTTAATTACGGTGGTCTCGACGGGCTATCCAATGCTTGTTGGTGCGAGAGTGATCTTAGCTCTTAGTACAGGTGTCTTTACCGTGGTTGCCTTAACTGTTTCTGCTCAAATTGCCGGACCTGGAAAACAAGGCACCGCCATAGCAACTATCATGATGGGATTTAATCTATCGCTTATTTTAGGTGTTCCTGTGGGAAGAGTCATTGCCAGCACCTACGACTGGAAAATGATTTTTTATGGAATCGGCCTTCTTAGTTTTATCGCGATGCTGGTCATTTTAATGGCGTTGCCAAAGTCGCAGGGAGAGGCAAATGTGCCTCTTAAAGAACAACTTGCCCTGTTGAAAAGACCGCAGCTATTATTAACCTTGTCGATTAGCTTCTTTTGGATGGTCGGTTATACGATCATTTACACGTTTATTACACCATTTCTGATGAACATTACGGGTATGAGCAATGGGGTGGTGAGCATCGCGCTATTTTCATTCGGTATAGCAAGTTTGTTGGGCGCCCAGGCTGGAGGTTATGGTGCAGATAAATTAGGTATTCCGCGTACGCTGAATGGAAGCTTAATGATCCACGCTGCTATTTTGATCCTTATGTCCCTCTTTGCCCATACATCTATAGCTGTCTTTCCGTTGCTGCTGTTATGGTCGTTTTTTGCTTGGTCTACGGGTCCCATTCAACAAGTATATATGATTAGCTTGGCACCAAACGCAGCGGGAATCCTTCTGAGCTTGAATACATCCTTCATCCAGTTGGGAATTGCTGTCGGAGCTGCCATTGGCGGTATTGTGGTGGAAAGCTTCTCCTTACAGTCAATCGGCGTGGCTGGCGCAATTGGTGTTGCAATCGCACTCCTTCCGGCTATATTATCGTTCTCGATGCGAAGTCAGTCTGCGAATGGCATACAATCCGTCACAAGCAAAGAATGAAACCATGCGTAAAATTACAAGAACAAGTCGCGGTATGTCGCTGCTTGTTCTTGTTTTCTATTTCCATTTCCACTTCCTCCATCCAATGGACGCTTTGTAGAGCAAACGACTTCCCGTCTGTTGCGAAAACCAAATTGCATAGCTTTATAGCGGTTAGCTTGAGCGTATTGAATTGAGAGCCGAATGTCACTTATAACCGCAACCAGGCAGACCGGTTATACAAGAGTACGAATAACATCGACTCTAGCCTTATGTTCTGCTCCGATCTCAAAATGCACCTGAACTTCGCCCTACTTATGATACGGTTCCCCCCGATTAATCTTCACCGCCCGGTACACTTGCTCCACCAGCACCAGCCGCATCAGCTGGTGCGGCAGGGTCATGCGCCCGAAGCTCAGCTTCGTCTGGGCGCGCTTCAGCACGTCCTCGGAGAGGCCGTTCGAGCCGCCGATGACAAAGGCGACGGTGCTGGTCCCGTAGGTGCCCAGCTTGTCGATATGGGCCGCCAGGTCCTCGCTGGACCATAGCTGGCCGCCGATCGCGAGGGCGATGACCTGGGCGTCCTGCTTGATGTGGCCGAGAATGCCCGCCCCCTCCTTCTCCTGCACCTGACGCATCTCCGCCTCGCTCATGTTCTCGGGTGCCTTCTCGTCCGGCACCTCGTGCACGGACAAGCGCACATACGGCGCAAGACGCTTGCTGTACTCCGCTATGCCCTGTACCAGATATTTCTCCTTCAACTTTCCTACGCATACGATCTGTATATTCATAGCGATGATTCGCTCCTTATCTGTTGCTATTCTGCCGTCCATTCTATCATGGTAACCCCCGCACGGAAAGGCAAACCCCTAGGCGAAGCATATCTGCACAGGTCCTTTCCGATTCGTCTCCATCGTCCTCCATGCATGAAAAAAGGAACCGTATACCACGGCTCCCATTCATCTATGCTACCAAGCTAACTGAATTTTATTCCTGTTACCTCATCGCAGAATGATCGGCAGCTCCTTCAGCGCGAACATCATCCTGCTATCCATCCGCTCCAGTTCTACGGAACGGTCGCGCCGGTACTCAGGGAAGCGATCCAGCAGCGTCTCGATTGCGATTCGGGACTCCATCCGTGCCAGCTGAGATCCCAAACAATAGTGAATTCCGCTTCCCAGCCCCAAGTGGGGATTCGGATTCCGATGGATGTTGAAGACATCCGGCTGCTCGAATATGTCCTCGTCATGATTGGCCGAAACCATCCAGATATTGACGATCTGTCCCTGCTTCAGTTCCTGCCCTCGCAGCACGGTGTCTTCCTTCACACGGCGGAACATCGTCTGCACGGGCGAGAAGTAGCGGAATACCTCCTCGAGTGCGCCTGGTATGAGCGACCGGTCTGCGAGAAGCTCAGAACGCACCTCCGACAGGCTGTCGATAGCCAATACGGCCGATGAGATCAGATTCGTTGTCGTTTCATTGCCGGCGACGAGAAGCAGAATGCAGAACCCGATAATCTCTATGTCAGTCAGGTGCTCATTGTCGATGCGCGCTTCCACCAGCTTCGTAATCAGATCATCCTGCGGATGTTGACGGCGGTCTTCCGCGATCTCGGCGAAGTATTCGCTCATCTCCCGCTGACACTGATAATAAGCATCTCCATCGTCACCGACCAGTGCGTCCGACCACGCCTTGAAGCGTTCCCGATCCTCCATCGATACGCCCAGCATCTCCGCAATGACTGTGATCGGAAGCGGACTTGCGAGATCAGCTACGATATCTATTCTTCCCTTCTTCTCAGCCTCATCCAGCAGCGATGACGTGATCTCCTGAATCTTCGGGGCAAGCGACTCGATCATACGGGGTGTAAAAGCATGGGATACCAGCTTCCGCAGCTGGCGGTGCTTCGGCGGATCCTGCCGCAGAATGCTGGATTCAATCGGTTCCTCACTAGATGAAGAGCCCTGGGAAGAGAATACCTCATAATTCGTAAAGACGGCTTTGACATCCTCGTATTTAAAAACATGCCATGCCTCATTGCCTTCCGTAGCAACCACCGGCGATTCCGTCCGCATCTTGCGAAACCATTCCAGCGGGAGTAATCCGTTTGTATTCCACTCCATGCTTAACACCTTCCCTTTCCATCGTAATTTGAAACTGACTGGTCAGTACTACACATATAGAAAAGAAGGCCTTATCTAATCCAGCGATATAAACAGGCCTTGGGTAATCATCGTGAATGCAAACCGCTCCAGATCCTCGCGTGAATACATATCGTGGTGGCTCAGATAATAATTGCAGGTGCTCTCCAGCGTACCGACGATACTGGCCGCAGCCAGATTAGGATCAACGTCACGACAAAGATTCTCCTCGCATTGCCCTTCCTCAATCATCCTTGCCAAAAAGCTGATATACGTCCGTTTCAATTCCTTTAACTCATCCAGAACATCCTGCTCGATCCCATTCGAAATCTCATTAAATACGATATGCGAGAAGTGGCGCGATTCGAGGAATAAATTCAGATGATGGCCAATGACCCGCTCCATCTTCTCCTTCATCGGCAGGGAGGAATTCAGCTCCACCTCCGTCCGCTGCATGATTTCCTCGATCCCTTGCTTCACAACCGTCTTGAAGAGCTGGGATTTGCCCGGAAAGTTGTAATAGAGAGTCCCCTTGGCAACCTGCGCCCGCGCGGCAATCTCATCCATGCTTGCACGGTGATACCCATTCTCGGAGAATACTTCAATGGCTGCCTGGAGAATTTTATCTTTACTCACCATCCGATAATCAGCCCCTTTCATCAATATATTTTCAATTCACCATTCTTGTTCTGACTGGTCAGCACAAAAATAACATACCATGCCGGGAACAGTTAAATCAACTGTGGACACGTCGTGTACCTCATTATCCATAAATATCTCTCCATTAAGCCGAAATCGGCCTTAACCATATCGATTTTATGTTAATTTCCGTAGTATCCTATACATATGGACAAATACAGTGTATATTTCAACAGTGCTGGTAAAGAATCAGCATATAGAGATAACAATTTAGCGTAACGGAGTGATAGGCTTGAGTAAATCCAAAAAAGGCGGGACAGGCAGAGGCACAGGCAAGAAGGGCTGGAGCCGCTGGGATGCAAGCGCGAGAAGAGCCAAGAGTAAACCCAAGCCTTATACCAGCAAAGGAACTAAGCAGGCGGATAGCACAAAGAACGCCAGCAGTCATAAAAACACCCCCGAATGAACATAGGGTACAAGCAGGACCTAGCACAACCTATAGAGGAGATGAACAGAATGGACAATCAAGAGGTTTTGGCGGATATGCCGTCTAATTATGAGGAACTCAGAAGCTCCGCTAACCGGAACGCCAACTGGAGAGAACGCTTAAGCGCCGTAGAAGAATTGGGAAAATGGAAAAATGAGAAATCCATTGATATTTTGAAGCATAGACTGAATACGGATGCGGTTCATCAAGTGCGGGAAGCCGCTTATCGCAGCCTCCTGGCTTTAGGCGAAGATGTACAAATGCCCGAAAGACACAAGGGCGAGCTGATGAAGGATGTTACCAAGGTCATGGTGCGCATCAAAAAAAGCCTTCCCCGTGATCATACGTTCGAAGACTTCAAAGAGAAATTGAAAAAGATGAGAATCGATATCTATGACACGTACGAAGGTGACAAAGGCGAAGAATTTGATCAATGGCTGGAGCAAAAGTGGGCTTCCTTATCCAAAAGATAAGATAGTCCCATGCCCCTTCTTGGATGCTGTTATGCATATGAGAAAACGGGTTATGTTATACTGAAAACAAATCTTAGTTATAGGAGTGGTACTCTGAGAAAGCAAAAACCTATGTCATTTGACGATCTGTTGAAAGAATTACAAGGCCAAAAATCGGTCCAGGAGGATCCGGACAACGTCTCCCTGGAGAAGCTGTTTAATGAGTCGTTTATGCGTAAACATTCATCTCATCACAGCTTTGGAGATTTTGTAACCAAAGGGAAC
Source organism: Paenibacillus solani (assembly GCF_001277345.1). Lineage (GTDB taxonomy): Bacteria > Bacillota > Bacilli > Paenibacillales > Paenibacillaceae > Paenibacillus_AQ > Paenibacillus_AQ solani. The sequence continues at coordinate 201,467 of NZ_LIUT01000008.1, read as the reverse complement.
TTCCAGGTTGAGACGCATGAGGATATCAACAACATTCCCGATGAACTGTTCGATCGTCATGTATCCAGAGAAACTGATTTTCCAGATTGGAAATCGATGCTGGAGCAAGCCAAAGCTGATCACGCTGCGGCCACGAAGTAATTGAGGATATATTTCGCTGCCAATAACGCAGCTATGATCAGGGGCCAGCGGCCCCTTTTTCTATCCCCTTATCATCCGCTAGCGTCACCATACCCCTACTTCAGTTCCGACTTGGAGTCCGATTCACTCTCCCCTTTATCCCTGAACTTCTTGTAGAGCTTCGTGATATTCGCCGCATTGATCTCGATGTTATGCTCATAGGCATATTTCATCGCGTATCCCAGCGCCAGTGTCGTGGCCCCGGCTACAGTCGCTCCGGCTACTGATCCCGCTCCAGGGAACGCCTTCACAATCTGCCGAAAAATATTCTTGCCGATATTCCCAAATATCGTGGCAATGACGAGCTCCTTGGCCGTCTCCTTACTGATCGGCTTATTGTACAACACGGCAAGCCGGGTCAACAGACTCACCTGAATGCCGGTTATCGGAATGATATCCGAACCCGGGATGGGTGACGCGCCTACGGCTCCAGCGGAGATGGAGGCCCCGATAATCCATCCGTTCGCCGTCGCTGACTTGGCCTTAATGCTTTTGGCAAAGAGAATGTCTTTAGACTTTTTTTTAAGCATCTCCAGAATGCTGCTCCGCAGCCGGTCGATGTTCTCACCGGTACGTGAAGATACCGGCACTACCTCGTAGCGTCCACCAGTCTCCTTCTTGATGCGTGCCACCAGGCGGTCAATTTCGTCTGCGGCGTCGATTTTATTCAGTACGATCAGAAGATTATGATTCACACTTTCAATCTTCTCAAGCGACTTCTTCTCAGCCTCAGAGAACACGGTACCGGCAGCATTCAAGAAGAACAGCACGATGTCCGCTTGCTTATAGTAATTCATGGTCACTTCCGAGTTGGCTGTGTTCACATCATTGAGCCCAGGTGTATCCATGAAGTAAATATGCTCCTTGTACTTGTGCGGCCGGATCTCCGTCGTTTCTCCAGGTTCGGCTCCGACTCCGGCAACCTCTTCACCCACGATCTGGTTCATCGTAGAGGACTTGCCTGTATTTACGTCACCAATCAGAGCAATGAGAATCTCTTGCTTCAGCTGACGGTTAATTTCATCCATTTCCTGCTCATAAGCCTCATCGGCTGCCCGCTTGATCTCCTCTTCCCATGCTCTTCCGTAATCATCCATTCGTATCGTCTCCAATCACGATAGGTTACCCGCGCTTTGATATCCTTTATACACTCATCATACACGATTCAGGATTGTCTATCGAAGCTGTTGCTTCCTCATCCTCTCATGTTCTTTATAAACAAAAAAAGCGTGAATTCATCACGCTTTCCATTGGCAATTATCTATTTCATCAAAAAGTCCATATTACACAATTAAAAACTCAGCATGCTTCTCGCACTCCGCGCACTTCACCGGTGGATCCCAGTCCGAAAACTCGGTCTCCTTCAGATCAACAATATCCGGGGCATCCTCATATTCATCCACGAAATTTTCGATCGCTAGTTCCACATGTTCCTTGCATACGACGTACATTCTAAGCATCCTTTCTATCTTTCGCCTCATGTTGTGTTGATCTTCATCTCTTCAAACAAGTATAGCCACTCTTCTGTTCTACCACACTCTAAGCGAAAAAGAAATGTTTTTAGGCCATTTGCCCGATTCCACGGTTAACTCATCCCTAATAGGCTTCCTGCCTTTCCATGATTTTCACTATCAATCCTTTGTCGATTTCAAAAGGCCACTTTTGTATCAAACAGAAGCCAAACAAAAAAGAGCGCGGATATGCACGCTCTCTTTTGCGGCCGTTTCACGGCTCGTATCTAACCTTTTTCAAATCTCTCTATAATGTATCCTATTCAACTTGAACGATAATATATACCCGCTGCATGAACAGCAAAACAGTGGACAGGCAGCATCCTTCTGTTGGTCTGGGATGCCGCGTTAAATGAAAAAGACAAGACCCGAGTTTAAACGGGTCAGCCCTCGATTATTCTTCAGGCTTCTCTTCCAGCTTAACCTTCAGCGATTGCAGCTTGCCCCCGCGATAGAAGGTTACATTCAGGTCATTGCCCACCTTCGTATTACGATAGAGATGCTTGCGCAGCTCCAGCGTTGTGTTGATGGGTTTGCCATCCAGCTTGACGATCACGTCGTTCAGCTTCAGCCCGGCATCCAGTGCAGGGCCCAGCGCATCGAGCACAACCACGCCTTCGGTGATCGACTTCGGCAGCTTGAGATCCTCCTTCTCCTTCTTGCTCAGCGGCGCATACGGATTACTCAAATCGACGGTATATACGCCAAGATATGGACGGGCAATATGACCTTTCAGCATCAGCTCGGTCACAACCTCCGTAATCTCATTGACAGGAATGGCAAATCCAAGTCCTTCTACACCCGTATCCGCGATCTTCATCGTGTTAATGCCGATGACTCTGCCGTTCAGGTCAACCAGGGCACCGCCGCTGTTGCCTTCGTTAATGGCAGCATCGGTCTGAATCACTTCCTGCTCCCAATCATAGATGCCATCCTGATTGAGCGACACCGGAATGTTCCGATTGGTATAGCTGACAATGCCGGAGGTGAGCGTATCGCCCAGTCCCAGCGGATTGCCTATAGCAATCACGGTTTCTCCGAGGCGGAGCTTGGAGGAATCACCGAATTCCGCAACCTCGCCAATCCCTTTGCTGTCGATAGACAAGACTGCGATATCGCTGACATTATCCGTTCCGACGAGGGTCGCTTTCTTCTTCTCTCCCCCGACCAGCACAACCTCCAGGGAATCGGCGCCTTCCACCACATGATTATTGGTAATAACATAGGCTTTGCCTTCGAGCTTCTTGAAGATTACACCGGAGCCTAGTGCATCCTCCTGCGAGCTGCCGAAATCGTTGCCGAAATCAAAGTCCTCGCCAAAATCGAAACCTTCCGGAAGTTCGAAATCTTCCTCTCCCGGCTCAATACCCGGTCCCTCATCCATTCCCTCGCCGTCAGAGCTTTCTGCATCAGGCTGCGCCGCCTCTTTATGTGTCAGCACGCTGACCACAGCAGGACGCACCTTCTGGGCAGCGCTAATAATGCGTTCATAAGGGTCACCATCGGACGTGGACAGCTGGTGACTGCCATTGATTAAAGTCACCCGCGACGATGTTGAAGGATGCCCTGTAATGAGACTAAACAACATGACCGCAATCAGGGCACTGCATAACGAACTAATTGCGGAGATTTGGAATGTGGATAATCCTCTCTTGCGGCGGGTCGTACGCCACTTCGTTCGCTCAGATCGGTCCTCGCTGGTATTTTTGCTCTGCCTGGAAATTTTAGTTGAATAGAAATCATCGTCAAACAATCCCATTGCGATCCCTCTCTCCCCTTGGTTGCTACGCGTCAAGACACTTACCAGCTTCAGACCTTCCGTCATTACCGACTAATCCATTACATCTTGTCGTCATAACAACCCGCTCTTGCAGCGCTATATCTGTCTCTATGAATCGGCAGCGTGCCACCTGTTAAATTAATCTCTCTATGTAATAACTCTTTTGAAGCCCAAAAAGTTGCATCCTTGAGCATTCTCTTTGCTATAAGAACCTCTATCACCCAATAGAGGGCGTATCACTCCTTATATTTTGAAATTAAAACCCATATCGTGCAGAGATTGGTACTGGTCCATTCAAAAAAAACCCTGTATCCTTCTATTACCACAAACAGGGCATTTTAAGCGCGAGATATCCGATTTATCTAAAAGAATAAGGAAATAAATGGTCGCGTTTCATCCTCAGCATGAAATCTCTTGGCCGCAAGCTGAAAGCTTTCGCTCAGAACAAGCATTCGGAATTATCAGTGCTCCTATTGTACCACACGAACAGAGGTTCACGTGAGCCATCTTTGTTAAAAATAAATGCCAAATTGATGGATTTTCAACTCGATTTTCAAGCCCGGGTAAACACGTTAATGTTATATACGTGACAGAAGCCAAATGGTTCCATATTTGCGGGGAGTACGTCTCCTGTCCCTGACCATTCCGGCATAAAAGCAAATCCAAACAGCCCCAGCACCTCGGGCATTCTCCATATCCTATTTGATTTCTCAACAGCTTATTCTTCTTTAAGCGGCCTTGGTATAAATACTTTCAGTTCCCTATTAAAAAGCCAGACCCCCCAACACTTGTGATAGGGGGTCTGGCTGACTGAGATGAAGCTATTAGAATGATATCGGCTTATGGTAATAGGCTTTTCTGTAAATTAAGCGAGCACGGTATCCATTACGAGGCGCAGGAAACGGCGATAGTCCGCTTCATAGGCGATATTAACCTCGGGTAAATGGTCCCAAGTATGATGATGCCGCGTATCCAGAATCGTCATGCCCAGAGTCAATTTCCCCTTCGTCTCGATTCCGACCTTGCCTGTAAGGTATTGAATCAATGAAGGATCAATCACAGCTGCGACAGCCATCGAATCGATGAGCACGCAATAGGATTCAAAGCCGCGTCCCAGTACGAATTGAATCATGTTGTGCAGAAAGTCGGCTTCACGGTTTGGCGACTGCTTCAGCTCGTTCAGCTCCGACTCCGTAAAGTTCACGTCAAAATGGGTTGCCACATCCAGTCCAATGGCATGCAGAGGCACGCCTGAGTTGAATACAATCTCTGCTGCTTCAGGGTCCACGTACACGTTCCACTCGCTCTGCGGATTATCACCGGTAGCGTTGGCTGTTGCATATTTATTGAGACCATAGGAGCCGGCAATAGCGGTGATCGAGCTGATCATCGGCTTGATTTCAGGCGCAATCATCAGGGCCAGTGCCACATTGGTCAGCGGCCCGAGCGCCAAGATATGAATATCTCCCGCGTTCTTCTTGACCGTCTCGATGATCATGTCAGCGCCATGTATGCTCGACAGTTCCAGCTTTGGCGCCGGCAGATGGTATTCCGCCTGTCCGTCAGACCCGTGGCTGAACGGATCAGGCGCCAGTGCCCGCACCAGCGGCTTCCCCATGCCCTTGGACACAGGGATGTCGCTTTCCCCAAGCAGCTCCAGCACCTTCAGCGCATTCATGCTGGTCACATCGATCGGATAGTTACCGGCTACCGTCGTAATAGCCTCCACCTTTAATGCAGGCGACTTGATCGCCAATATGAGGGCCAGGGAATCGTCCATCCCCGGATCGCAGTCAATAATTACTTTTTTCATATAAAATTCTCCCTCTCTTCATACGACAAAATATTACTTCACGCTTCCCTGGGTGAGTCCGCTCACCAGATAGCGCTGGAACACAATCGTCAAAACAATCACCGGCAAGCTGGATACCAAACCGCTGGCCGACATTAACCCCCGGTCCAGGCCGCGCTCGCTCACGAAAGTGCTGGTCAGTACCGGCATCGTCTTCGTATGGGAGCCTGTCAGCGTCACTGCAAACAGGAACTCATTCCAGCAGAAGATGAAGCAGATCAGGCCTGCTGCCGCAATGCCCGGCATGACCACCGGCAGCACGATGCGGAAGAATAACCCGATGCGGGAACAGCCGTCTATCATCGCCGCTTCCTCCATCTCCACAGGAAGCTGGGCGAAGAAGGAACGGAGCAGCCATATAATTAGCGCCATATTTAGCGCAGAATAGGTAATGATAAGCAGAACATACGTATCCAGCAGATTTACGCGGTAAGCCAGCAGGAAGATCGGCACAATCACGACCACGGGCGGAATCATCCGCGTCATCAAGAGCAGATTTGGCAGCATCCGGCCTCCGGTACGGAAGCGTTCAATTGAATAGGCTGCAATGGCCCCGATGACGATGGTGATTAGCGTGGCCACGCCCGATATCAGCAGGCTGTTTACCAAGCTTGTCGCGAAATCCGGGTTCTGAAACAACGTCAGATAACTGTCAAAGACCGGCTGCTCCGGGAACCAGATCGGCGGAATGGCCATTTGCTCAACCGGGCGTTTAATCGATGTCAGTGCCACCCATACGATCGGCAGCATGAAGAAGATGAAAAACAGAAGAAGTATCCCTGTTTTAAATCCCGTAAACAGATGAATCTTCAGTTTTCGGCTGTTCATCGCTTCTTCCCTCCCCGGCTAAGCATATAGAGCGCACCGAATATAACCACAGCCAGCACGATCATCACCGCGGTGGAGACTGCCGATGCATAGCCCATGTCATAACGGCTAAACGCAATTTTGTAATTATATACGGATACCATCTCGGTTGCCGTACCCGGTCCACCGCTGGTCAAAATGTAGACCAAATCGAAGGTCCGTACAGCATCCATTGCCCGCAGTACCGCTACAGACAGCAGGGCTGGAGCAACCAAAGGCAAGGTCATCGTCCAGAAGGTCTTCCATCTGGAAGCCCCGTCCATCTGAGCAGCCTCATACACATCGTCCGGAATCCCTTGCAGGTTCGCGAGCATCATAATCATGACAAACGGACTCCACTGCCACACATCCGCCAGAATGACCGAGAACATCGCCCAGCCCGGATCGGTCAACAGCTTTGATGTATCAAACGGAATGTGTAAAAATTGAAATATCGGACCTAGCGGCGTAAAATCCGGCAGCAGGAACAATCTCCATGCTACCCCGACGACAACGGGAACCATCATCATCGGAACCATAAAAGCAACTTTGAAAAATGACTTCCCCCACACATGACTCTTCAGCAACAGGGCAAGTATGGTACCCACGATCATTTCGGAAGCAACAGCGCCCACCGTAAACTGAACGCTTCTCCATAGCGAATTCATGAAGGTGGTGTCTGCCAAAAGTCTTTTGAAATTATCGAGTCCAATGAAATGGATGCCCAGATCCGGTCGCTGCAGCGGGTAGGAGAAGAAACTGAGTCCCAGTGCTGCCAATATTGGAATCAGCAGAACCAGAACGATGATCAGAACGCCCGGCAAAACGAACCATAGTCTTTCACGTGGTTGAGATGGCATTGTTCATTAACCGCCCTTACGTTAGAGAATATAGAGAAAAGGAAGGGTGCCCCTTCCTTTTCTCATAGCAGCAAGCTGCTGTCATACATGTAAGATCCTTAGTATCCTCGCGATTTCATCAATTCATCAAATTCGGTTGCCGCTTCTTTCAGCGCATCCTCAGCGGAACGCTCGCCGAACATATATTTCACGACGGCATTCGGCAGAATTTCGCCTGTAATTGTCGATCCTTCCGGAATCAGCGGCAGCGTCTCCAGACGGAAAGAATTCATGATGTCCGCATGCGGCTTATAGAAGCTGTATTCCGAAGCCAGTTTTCCAGTCAGTGCCGAAGTACGGGCAGGAATGTTTCCTACTGGCGCTGCCTTCTCCATCATTTCCTGGCTCGTTGCAAACTCCAGCCATTGGAACGCAGCTTCCTGATTGTCGGAATTCTTCGTCATGACAAAGCCGTATGGCAGATAGAAACGTTTAATGTCGCTCGTATTGGCGTCATTTGCCGGAATAGCCGTAAATCCGACTTTACCAACAATGGTGGACTGATTCGGATCCTGTGCCATTTGAGCAACCGTGGTAGCCATTTCTGCCATCGCGCTGCGCCCTTGCAGGAACTCGGAGGAAGCATCCGACCAACCGTATTGTTTAGCAGCAGGAGACGCATACTGGAACAACTCCTTGAAGTCATTCAGCGCATTCAGACCTGCTTCATTATTGAATTGCTGCTTATAATTGCTATCATATAAGTCTCCGCCATAGTTAAACAGACGGTTATAGAATCCAAATCCGGACAGGATGCTGTTCTCGCCCATCAGGGTCACGCCATACAGATTCTCATCCGGACGGGTAAAGAACTCTGCGATGTCCTTATACTGCTGCATCGTTTGTGGCGGCTGCAGTTCATAACCATATTTGTCCTGGAACGCTTTCTTCTCAGCCGCATCCTCAAACAGATCGGTCCGATACAGAATGCCGTGCGTTTCATTCATATAAGGAAGGAAATAGAGCTGCTTGTCCGCTCCAAAGTAGGCATTGTCGATCCCTGGAAAGTCATCCAGCTCGAGCTCATCCAGCTTGGCCTGCTCTGTGGCAATCGGAGTGATATAGTCAGCAAGCTGAAATTCAGGTACCCAGCCGATCGGTACATAAGCCAAATCGAACTCGGCCTGATCCGAGATAAATTTTAATTTAAGATGTTGTTGATACTGGTCGTAAGGCATTTCCACGACATTCACTTTCACGCCGTACTTTTCCTCGAAGTCAGGAATGATGCTCTTGAATGCATCGGCATGCGAACTGGTTTCCGCCATAATTGTCAAAGTCTTCGAATCTGAAGCCTTATCCGTTTCAGCCGCTGTGCTGCTGTCCGTTTTAGACCCGGAACATGCGGAGAGCAATAGTGAAACCATGAGTAAGGCCGCTAACATTGTAAAGCTTCTCTTTTTAGAAAATACCATGATAAGCTGATCCCCCGTTTTTCTCTTTTGTGGTTGGTCCCTAAGCTGAAGCAAGTAACGAAAATCACAAAAAATACCGACAATACATATAGAGACGTATCCTCATGCTTAAGCTGACACGCCTTGTGAATTGTCATAATAGGAACTAACTGATAGGATAATACCAATAATACGGACGGGATATTACCCGTTTTCGGTCGTCTTTTTACAATAATCGGCTAATGTTAGCCACAAGGAGGGGAACAATGGACCGATTGCTGTTTCTTTTTCATACTCACCATCCAAAAGACACCTACATTCACCTTCATCAGCATAAATGCTATGAACTTGTTTACTATTTCGGCGGAAGCGGAAATACGCGGATCGGGACAACTAATTTCACCTTCAAACCGCATACGTTTGCCCTTATTTCTCCGCATACTCTGCACGATGAGAAGCATACCTCCGATTCGGAGCTGCTCTTCATCGGCTTTCTCTGCGAACAGGAAGAGGCCATCCGCAACATAAACAAAGTCATTGAGGATGACGATAAACATACAATTCAGCAGCTGATTCTTCGCATGGAATATGAGTTTACCTCCCAGCAGGAGGGATATTACGAAATGCTCAATCTGCTCGTAAGCGAATTGACCACGCAAATCCAGCGCCTCGTTGGACTGAACAAGCATCTCCAGCCTGATGAAGGACGGCTGAAATACGCCATCAATTATATGGACGAGCATTTTCAGCAAAAAATAGCCGGCGAAACGTTGGCCAGCATGTCCGGATACAGTTATGAGCGCTTCCGCCATTTGTTTAAGGAAACAACCGGCGTCTCTCCCCAGCATTATTTGCTGCGCAAACGGCTGAATCATGCCAAGTCCCTGCTGCTGCATACCGAAATGACCATCTCACAAGTGGCTAGTGAATCAGGATTCGCCAAGGACTCCCAATTCTGCGCTGTATTCAAGCGGGAAACCGGGGTTACTCCAATGACCTTCCGCAAACAACCCAGCCTCTGAATACAATTGAGGTTCAAAGGATCTATCGTCAGTTCGAGATTCAAGCGCTGTCCAACATTCTACTACTATGGCCGACAGCCATCCAAGCGTGCCGAACCGCGCATCTTACTCACAGGAAGCAGTGCGCACGCCTATCATCCTATCAGTACATGAAGCGCGAACGCTGATCACTCCTACTCATCTTCTCCTGGTATTGTTTAGTTGGTCAGGTTATCCATACATTTGCGGTTTACCCGCAGGGAATGTTATGTAGGGGAAACCAAACTGCAAGGAGGGTGATCGATATGGCAAGAAGATCAAGGCGGCACCGCAGTCCCGAGATGCAGCAATTTATGACGAATGTGATGCGTAACGAAGGCTATCAAGTGGACCCGCAGAGACAACAGGACCTCAAATACGAGGTTGCCCGAACTCTCGGTGTTCCATTGAAGCCGGGCGACAACAGCGACCTCACTACCGGACAGGCTGGTAAAGTCGGCGGCGCGATTGGCGGTTCCATGGTCCGGGAGATGGTGCGTATGGCGCAAGAGAGTCTCAGCAAGCGTTAAGCCTTAAAACAACCCAAGCTCCCACAGCTCCACGGCATTGCACAAAGACGGAATAACAGCCCCATAATCATAGATCCATGATTACGGGGCTGTTCTATTAAGATAGTTTTGATATATGATGGCTGAACTATTATTCCCCCACCTTATCCCAAGGCGTCGGGCGGTTATAATACGTATCGCATAATTTGAACTCACTATCCTTGAAGAAGCAGCCGCGGTCCTCCATCGTATCGCGGACAGTCATTTTCGCCAAATCCATCATATTGTGATCGAGGCTGAGATGAGCAAGATAAGTCCGCTTGGTATCCCCTGTCAGCAGCTCGCTTAACGCATCGCCTGCCGAGTTATTGGACAAATGCCCCATGTCGCCGAGAATCCGGCGTTTGGTATTCCAAGGATACCGCCCCATTCGGAGCATCTCGATATCATGATTGGCTTCGAGCACCAGCACATCGGACCCTTCTAGCGCTTTCTTCACTTTATCGCTGACATAGCCCAGGTCTGTAGCTACACCCAGTTTCTCGTCGCCATCATAGAAACAATAACCCATTGGTGCTGCTGCATCGTGAGAGATTTCAAACGGCTCCACCCGCAGCGTGCCAAAATCCTTGACTTCATGACTCTCCAGCACAATCTGGTTCTCCTCTGCGATCTTTCCCAGCGACTTACTCATCGCTTCCCATGTCTTCTCATTCGCATATATCGGCAGATTGTATTTGCGCGCCACGGCGCCAAGTCCCCGAATATGGTCAGAATGCTCATGCGTGACCAGAATACCGTCGATCTCTTCCCCCATCATTTCGCGTTCTTTCAGCAGTTCATCAATGCGACGCGCACTCAGTCCCGCATCAATCAGCAGTGTCGTATCCTCATTGCGGACAATGGTTGCATTGCCCGTTGAGCCGCTCGACAGCACGGAAAATGATATCCCCATAGTCTTGTTACTCCTTTGTTGTATCGCTTTTTGGCGTAAGCACATCCCCGCTGATGCCCTGCACATAGATCATCTCGCCATGATCTAGTGTAAACCGCCAGGTTGGTGCTGCCAACTGATCCTCCGTATTAAACAATTGCCCATAGTAGCCAAGCTGAATATCGCGTACCGCCGAATCCGGCGGAATAAAGTTACGTTCAATAAGTGTTTCCAATGCCTTCGATGCGGGCAGAACCTTCTGTTCCTCCATATCGCTGCTCTGCAGAATCTCAAACACAGGGGCGCGAAATGCATGAATTTTCTGAGATTCATGAATAAACTCCAACTGTACATTAAACATTGGCCACTCTTTCTGCACCAGCGGACGGAAAATGAAGATATTCTCCTTGTCCGATGGCTCATCATGGCGATAGTTCCCCATGTCAGCGATCTTGCCCTCCAGCGCAGTCCTGAATTCTTTCTCGTCCGAATAGACGAGTTTCGTGTCAACAGGCTGCTCTAAACTAACCGGCTCTCCCTGAGCCTCGGCGCTGTAAATATAATTGATTTTGGGCAGCTGCGGCGTATCCGTGGGAATGGGACTTAACACTTGTATCCCATTCTCCTCCATCAACTGCTGCGTACTCTCGGAAAGCGAGGTAACATCGAGATTGGAGCCGACCTGCTCCCGGTAATCCATCCACAGCTGATATCCCAGCACCAGATTCAGCAGCAAAAACGCGTATATCAGTACATTTTTGGCACGGCCCCAATCCACGATTCTTCCTCCTTTACGACGATTTTAGTGAACGGTGGTCCGTTTTTTATTCGATGGTTATGACGGTTCCGTTCCGAAGTTCAATGGCCCACACAGGCTTCAGCCTTAAGCGACCCTCCGTCTGCACTGGCAAATACGCCGGATTCAGGTCAGCAACTGAATTATTCTTAATATATGGCATCAGCTTCGTCTCCAAAGTCTCGCCTCCTGACAGCTTTGCCATCCGTTTTTGGATGGTCCCTGATTCCAGGTAGAACAATGAGCGCTCATAGGACGTTACCGTTCCTTGCTGCAGGTCCAATTCCATCATGCCATAATGGAAGCCTGGTGTATTAAGAATAGGGAACCCGCCATAGTACTGCTGGAATTTGACCAGGGTCCGATCCTCGGATTTGCCGGCCTTCCACAGCCTATACATACCGTTCCAGCCTCCATGCTGGTTCACAAAATCGATAGCGGCCAGCACATCCTTGCCGGGGCTGTTTTCGCCCGATGGCGGTGCAGCCGGATCGGTATAGCTGATCCATTTCTGCCCTTGATCCACCTGCAGACTCCGCTTGCTGTCCGTATAAATTTCGGATCCGTCTTTTTCCCGGATATTACGGGTGATGCTAGGGTCAAAAAACAGGCTCCGCTGCATTTGCTCCACCGTATACTCGCCAATCGGCAGCTCAACACTGAGCAGGCTCAGTTCCTTCACCGGAATATAATAGCGGCCATCCACCATCTTATACGGCGTCCAGTTTAACCCGAAATCCACCAACTGGTCTACGTCCTGCACGGTCAAATCGGCCTGTGCCGCTTCATAAACGACATCACCCTCCGTACTGAAGAACATGACATGGATCTTACCCTCGCCCTCGACGCTGTACAGCCACATCTTGTTGATGCTTTCCCCTTCAAACAGGGGATCCGGCACGATCTGCATGATCTTTTGCAGCAAGGTAACCGGAATTCCTGAATCAAAGCTCAGTTCAATCCCCCGATTTTCCGACCGAACCTTGGGCCAATCGATATTGCTGACCATCCGCCGCTGAAAATGATCAAATGTCCGGCCTTTAAGCCGGTTAAATACGAGATTGTAGAAAGTGTCATTGGGATAGAACACCGTATGCTGGTCTTCGCCCAGATGAATGATCATCTTATCGGGGAAGAGCAAATTCTCAGGTTTCTCCTCCGGCCCCATCTCTTCAGTTCGAATATAAGCGTTCTTCGATTGGACAACCGAATCACTGCCCGGAAAGCGGAAGATCAATACATAACTCTGCAGCAAACTGCCAACCACTAGCACGACCAGAAGTACCGTTTTCATGCGTTCCTTCACGTCAAAGCCCTCCCCTCATCATTCAGGGGTATCGTAAAGGCTACGGTGGTCCCTTTCTCCAGCTCCGATTGCAGCGTTATAAACCCTCCGTGTGCCCTGACAATTTCCCGGGCAATGGACAGACCGAGACCGGTCCCACCTAAATTGCGAGTCCTTGCCTTATCAACCCGGTAGAAGCGCTCAAAGATTCGATCCAGGTCCTTCTTCGGTATACCAATCCCGGTATCCTTCACCGATAAGGACAGCATGCCATCCTCTGTAATGCTTGCATCCAAGGTGATGGTGCCCCCGTCCGGCGTATATTTCAAGGCATTGGATATCAAGTTATCCAGTACCTGATCGATTCCGTCCCGGTCCAGCATAGCCGTAGAAACGCCCGGTCTTACCTCAATAATCGTACGAATATGCTTCTGCTTCATTTGGAAAGAGAAACGGTCCTCTACATCTTCCAGCATCTCCACAATATCCGTCCGTTCCTTATGGAGTGCTGCCTCCTTGGAGTCGAGACGTGATAGATGGAGCAGATCTGTAACAAGACGGATCATCCGGCCCGTCTCGTTCTGTATGACACCGACAAACCGCGGCCCCATCTGTTTGTCTTCCAGAGCCCCGTCTTCCAGCGCTTCCGTGTAACTCTTGATTGTTGTCAGCGGTGTACGCAGCTCATGCGATACATTCGCTACGAATTCCCGCCGGGAGGCTTCCAGCTTCTCCTGCTCGGTAACATCCTGCAGTACGGCAATCGTTCCAGTGATGCCGATCTCGCGCCGATGTATCGGAGTAAACGTCACGCGCATCATGAAGGGGTCGCCGTCCTCCCGTGGGATAATTTCCAGCAGCTTGGAGTCATGGCCCTCACCGCGAGCCAGAGCTTCCAGCTCAGACTCCTCGAGCCCCAGCAAAGAGCCAATGCCATACCCCGCCAGCTCTTCACCCTCTACGCCTAGCATCTCACTGGCGCGTCGGTTCATCAGGATGACTCTGTCCGCTTCATCAGTTGCAATGACCCCGTCACTCATATTGGTCAGAATCGACGCGAGTTTCTCCTTCTCTTCTTCGTTCTGGGAGAGGGCTTCGCGCAGACGGCTGGTCATATAATTGAACGCCTGGCTGAGCTGGCCGATCTCATCACTGCCGAAGACTGGTGTTGTTTCGGTGAACTTGCCGTCCGCGACAGCCCGGGCATGCTTCGTCAGCTCCTTGATCGGATGGGTAATCGTATGCGACAGAATGACGCCGAGCACCGCAGTCAAGCCGAGTGCGAGCAGAATGCCCGATATAAAAATATTGTTGATCCGCTGCATCGTGCTGTACAGCTCGCTCATGCTGGCCACAATGTAGATGGCACCAACGATTTTCTCGTTATACATGACGGGCTTTGCCACCACTTTTTTGCGGATATTATCATCATCAATAATGTATTCTTCATTATCCTGTATTCCCTGCAAGGCCCGGCTGACAACCGTCTGTGTATTCTTGGTGTTCACGTAGTCCGCATGGGAGGGCAACGAAGTCGTCAGAACCCGCCCCGTGGAATCCAGCACCTGAACCTCGGCTCCGTTCAGATTGAACAGATTGTTCACCATAATACGCAGGCTGTCGTTCGAATCGTCTTCCGAATCATTCTCTCCACCAAGAGTCTTGGCCGCCAGCACCGACATCAGCTCGGCGCGCTCCTGCAAGTCCTTCGTGAAGTTGCTGGTCAGCGAGTTCTTCATCGCACTCACAAAATACACTCCGATCAGCTGCATCGCGATCAGAATGAGAAGGACATAAATAATGATGACCTTCGCCTGGATCGTGCGGAAGAAGGACAGCCACTTCATTACAGGCCTCCGTTTTTAGCGCTGCGCATTAGGTAGCCTAGGCCGCGCCGAGTCAGGATATATTCCGGCTTGCTCGGATTCTCTTCAATCTTCTCGCGAAGGCGGCGGATGGTAACATCCACGGTCCGCACATCGCCAAAATATTCAAAGCCCCATACGGCCTGCAGCAGATGCTCACGCGTCATCACTTTGCCAGCATTGCGGGCCAAATAATAGACCAATTCATATTCGCGGTGCGTAAGATCCAGCGCTTCCCCGCTCTTGTACACCATGTACATATCCGTATCGATAAACAGCTCAAACAGCCGCAGGCCTTGTCCGCCTGCACTTGAGTCGCCTATGTTATCTGCCGGGCTATCCGGCTTTTGCTGACGTCGCAGATGCGCCTTCACACGAGCCAATATTTCTCTTGTGCTGAACGGCTTTGTCACGTAATCATCCGCACCAAGCTCAAGCCCGAGCACCTTGTCAATCTCCCCGTCCTTTGCCGTCAGCATGATGATCGGGATCTGCAGGTTAGCTGCTCGCACCTCGCGGCACACGTCCATTCCGTCTTTGCCGGGCAGCATCAAATCAAGCAGCATTAAATCCGGCCGCTGCGTGAGCGCAATATCCACGGCGCTGATGCCGTCAAAAGCACAGATGACATCATAGCCCTCTTTTTCCAAGTTAAACTTTAAAATATCGGCGATGGGCTGTTCATCATCCACCACCAGAATGGTCCCCTGCATCTTCCTGTTCACCTCATACCTTCACTTAAAGAGGATGTTCAAAAAGTCCCTTTTTGAACTCACACTTAAACGGTCTTCCCTTCATTTTACCACACCTGCCGTCACTACACACCAACCGTTCCTGAACTGCCGCCCTCTATTTCGTATCCCCTATTTATGATCCATTTAGGCGCCGCAAAGCGTGCGTGGAGTTCCAATCCTAAGCGTTATTCTGTCATCCAGTTAGATTGAATAAGATATTAGAGGGGGGACGGAGACTTCCCTCTAAGGATATTCTGTATTGGAATTGATGGAAGCATAGGAGCATGGTATGGTTAGTACTGTGCTCGTTTATGGCAATTATTTACTTTATATGGGGTTTGTTCAATTCCGTTGTTCATTAGCATAATCTGTCGATTTCCATACAGCTGGGATGGGAGCACATTCTAGTCATATCAAGGAGGTTATATTGGGATGGAAAGCACAGATGTCTTCCTTAACTTCAGGCCGATCTATATTCTGTTCATTATGATTCTGATCATCTCGTTGCTTATTCAAACAATCGGAAAGAATCGTAGGTTCTTGATTAATGAGTTTACCGTAGCAGTCATCACACTTAGCAGCGTAGCCGTATCCGCTTATCTGGCCTATCAAATAGGCATACTTTCCGATGAATTGGGGATCGGCGGCGATGCCGTTTCCTTTTACATGTTCATAGCAATCGTGATGCTGTCGCTGGTGAATCTTCTAGTCTATCTGTTCAAAAAGTAACCGTGCTCATCCTCAAAAGCTCAGAAGATTGTACTCACTTCATGGAGCTTATCTCCTCCAAGGGGATGAGAGCGAGTCTCACCAAAGTCCGTTTGCCAAAACGCAAAGATGGCCGCCCCTTTAAGGAGCGGCCATCTTCATGATTATGATATATGAACCAATAATGGCTTATGTCGCATTGGTTTTCCTAGTATAACACAGAACTACAGATATTTCATCGGATTTCTGGCAACTCCATTTTTTTGCACTTCAAAATGCAGATGCTTTCCGGTGGAACGGCCCGTACTACCCATGACACCCAGCTGGGAGCCTTGTCCAACCGACTGTCCGTTACGAACGGAAATCTTGCTCATATGTCCATACAAGGTACGGTAGCCATTGCCATGATCGACAATCACGACGTTGCCGTAACCGTTCTGCCGGCCTGCAAAGACAACTCTTCCGGAGGCAGCTGCCTTAATGGAGCTTCCGCCAACCATATCGATTCCCTCATGGGTTCTTCCCCAGCGATGACCGTATGGGCTTGTAATGCGCGGGCTGCTGACTGGCCATGCGAACATGCGGCCGTCGGACTTCTTGGACGTCACTTTGGCAACAGCCTTTTTCTTAGGCGCTACCTTGGTGCCTTTGTATACAACCTCTGGCAGGGCTTCCTGAACCACCTGCTGACCTGTCCATTGCTTGGAAACAACCTTTCCATTTTCCTTCGTTACAATATAATCCACCGTTTTGACGCCATCCCGTCCGGGACGTACAACCTTTCGCTTGCCGAGCGGAAGCTCGCTGCTCTTGCGGACGATCGTCTCCGGTTTGCTCGGCTGCTTCTCCGATACCGTCTCTACCGTTCTTACCGTCAGCGGTGCTTCCGGCTTCGTCACCTGCAGCTCGGCCCCGATTTGAACGTATTTCTCCTTCAGCTCGGGATTGAGCGCCATGACATCAGCAGACTTCATACCAAAATGCTGTGCGATCGAGGAGATCGTGTCTCCCTCTTTCACTGTGTACACGACCGGCTTCTCTTTCGTACCCGTCAGCGCCTTGACTGCTTCATCCACATTCAGCACCTTGTTAGGGTCCGCCTTGGTGTTGGCCAGTGAGATGTCCTCTTTGATAGCTACGGATTGAAGCCCGCTTTCGTTTTCACCCTTCTTCTTAGATGCCGATGCGGATGTCCTCGTCAGCGCCGCCTTTTGCGTCTTATCCTTCTGGGCAGCAGCGGGAGCAAATTTTAATTTTGCTGCTTCTACGGCAGCCTTGGCTGACTGTTGATCCTTCATGATCGCCACCGTCTCGCCGTTCACCTTCAGCTCCACGCCGCGGGCATAAGCCTTCAGCATGCCGTCCAGTTTATCTAGCGTCTCTTCGCTGTTCACTTCCGGCTTAAAAGAGCGGTCAGCCTTGGTTGTAATCCCTTCCGTTTGAAGCACCATGAGCACATCCGGATATTTCTTCTGATATTCCTTCTGTTTCGCTGTGAGAAGCTGGTCAAGCTGGGCATCATCCTGGATGGCGCCGATCGCTTTCCCATCTACATATACTTGATAGAATGGAATCGTATTCGCATTCACATAAGCTTTACTGCCTGTATAGATCGATCCTGCAATGAGAATCGCTCCGGCCGACAACCAAATCCACCGGCGGGGTGATACCCATCTCGATTGTTCTGGATGCATTGGCTCAGAGGATTCGCGATTGGTGTTGTTATCCGAGGCGGAGTGCTTGACTGCTGGCTTGCTTTTCAGACGGTCTATCCACCGTTTTCCGTTAAAACCTTTCATGTCCCTCTCCTTTAAAGCCTTATCCTATGTAAAAATTTATATAGTCAAGCTAACTGGTTTTCCCTTGCGACAGCATTCGTCAAAAGGTTTCAAAATTTTAACCTTTTCGATCTTTGTATACTTTAACATAGCCATTACAATCATTTCAAGTTTGCGAAAACGACCAAAAACCCGCGCCGGACGCGGGTTTCCCTGTTTTTTCCAATGTATAATTCTAACAAACCATTGATAATATCGTGACAGAACGGCTCTTCGCCCCATATAGCTTTATTCTTTGAGCATGGAGATCAGTTTATCGAATTCTTCGGGATTCAAATATTTGGATATGCCTTGCTCGATCTCTTCAAGCTCCGCCGCCGTTAGCCCATCTTCCATGGCTTCGGATATTTTCTGCATTTCAGATTGGGGCAGCTTATTCATCAATATCGTAAAAATCTCTTCCTTGTCCTCTGTCGACAAACTGCCTTTTCGATCCACGATATCCCCGGGAGTCATTACAATCTGCTGGTCTTCCAGGGAGGGATCGCCAGCCTCTGACGTATTCCTGCCCATCACGGGCAAGGAATTATCCGGTGCCTCGTTCTCTGACGGCTCAATCGTCGTTTCCGATTCCTTCGTACTCGTCTCATCATTCTCGGCTTTGCCAGTATTAGCGTCCTTCCCTGCGCCCGATATCGAATTCTCGGCAGTAGACCCCTTATTTTCTGTCTGACCGCTTTCCTTGACGGAATTTACACTATCCGGCTTTGTACCGGAGCCGATCCCCAGCATCGCCTTCATCATGCCGCCCACACCCATCGACTCCGTCTCCAGCTGAATATTAAAACTGGACAGCACCGATTGAATATAAGCGTTCACTACGAAGCCTGTCGTCACTATCGTAAGCGTGCTCACCAGGAGCGTGGTCAGGCTGACTTTCAGCAGCCATTTCATCCAATTCACTTCCAACTCCTCCTATCACATATCCATATCTCATATACCATGATCATAATTGCTTCCTTCTTCCAGTATTGACCGCACTCTATCACTTCAACCGCCGATTCTATATTTTTTCACTGTTGAATTGATATAGTTCATGATTCGTCCGGTTTTAGGCCACAATACTTCCAGGCTATGGAGTCCGCAATCGACCAGAGAGGGAGATATATGATACATATATAGTCATTGGAACTGCTTATGAAGGAGGTTCATTCCACTCATGATTCATATATTAATCGCCGATGATGATCCGCATATTCGGGAATTGCTGCAATACCATCTTCAATCTGAAGGTTACACAGTGTACACAGCTGCCGACGGAGAGGAAGCTTCTGCCCGCTTAGCGGAAGAACAGATTCACCTCGCTGTCGTGGATGTGATGATGCCGAACAAGGACGGGTATCAGCTTTGCGAAGAAATTCGCCGTTATTATGATTTCCCCGTCATCCTGCTAACGGCCAAGGATCAGCTTGTGGATAAGGAGCGGGGCTTTGCGGTAGGCACCGATGACTACTTGACCAAACCTTTTGAACCGAGGGAGCTGCTGTTTCGGATCAAGGCGCTGCTGCGCCGATATCAGATGGTCAGCGCCGATAAGATCCATCTGAACGAAACCATCATCGACCGCAAAAGCTATGAAATCCAGGGACACGGGAAAGTGCTGATGCTGCCGATGAAGGAATTTGAGCTGCTCTCGCAGCTTGCAAGCTATCCTGATCGAACATTCTCACGGGAAGAATTGATTGAGCTCATCTGGGGTTCCGACTTTGACGGAGATGATCGGACCGTAGATGTTCATATCAAACGGCTGCGGGAACGCTTCGCTGACCGCACCGGGGATTTCCACATCCGAACCGTCCGTGGGGTGGGGTATAAACTGGAGGCGGGGCCGCAGTGAAAACTCTCTATTCACGCATCGTCCTTACAACCATTGCCATCATGGTGGTTAGCAGCTTTATTGCTTTTGTGCTGTCAAATCTCTACTATCAATACAATCTCAAACCTTTCAATGATCAAAAAGTAACCGCGATGGCCAAGGATATCGGACATTTCTATGACAGCCACCCTGAGATCGATATTCATGAATATCTCCATCATCTCGGGCAGCTCGGCTATCAATTCTATCTGGTGAACGACCAAGGGAAAGAATGGCTTTATGGAGGCATTTTCCGTAAGCAGGACCTCCCTCGTGAGACAGTCCAACAGGTTCTCGGCGGCACCGTCTACCATGGTATCGCTGAGTTCCCGTCGGGGCTTTTCATTACCGGGTTTTTTGACAATGTGCTAAGCAACTCCATCGGCATTCCATTGCAGGTAGACGGCACACCGCAGGCGCTTTTCATCAGGCCCGATATCACGGTTCAGTTCGGGGAGATGCGCATCTTCTTCTCCATTATCATGGTGATTGCTATCCTGCTGAGCATTCTGCTAGTCGGTATCATTACGCGCTTTATCGTGAAACCGATCGTGAAGTTAACCGAGGCGACCCAGAGCGTTGCACAGGGTCAATACAACATCGAGCTGAATGTCACGCGGCGGGATGAGCTGGGGCAGCTCGCGGATCGTTTCTCTCAAATGGCCAAAAGCCTGGCACAGCTGGAGCAGATGCGCCAGGAGTTTGTGTCTAATGTATCGCATGAGATCCAATCGCCGCTTGCCTCGATTCAGGGCTTTTCGCAGACCCTGCAAACCAAGCGCTTGTCTGAGGAACAGCAGCAGCATTACTTATCCATCATCGAAGCGGAAAGCCGCAGGATGTCCCAGCTCAGCAAACAATTGCTTATGCTGGCATCCCTGGATAAGGAAGAGAACATTTTGGAGAGGACCACCTTCGACGTTGCCGAGCAAATCAAGCAGGTATTGTTCCATACCGAATGGAGCTGGCGCAGCAAGGATCTCACCATCGATATGTCGCTGCCCTCCACCTATATCTATGGTGATCAGCAGATGCTGCATCAAGTATGGACGAACCTCATCACCAACAGCATTAAATTTACGCCTGCGGAAGGCGTCATCTCACTACGTATTTCCGAGCAGAACAAACATTGCCGCATTGAAGTTTCCGATACCGGTATCGGGATTCCGCAAGAACATCTGCCCCATATCTTCAATCGCTTCTATCGTGTGGATGAAGCTAGGGACCGCTCCGAGGGCAGCAGCGGACTGGGCTTATCCATCACATTGAAGATTGTAGAGCTGCATGGCGGACACATCGAAGTGACAAGTGAGCCGGGCATGGGCACCACCTTCACGGTGACCCTCCCGATCATTTAATGCCCCACTGCTTCAGTTCATGCTCTGTTCATATTCCATTCCTATACTTGAGGCATGTCCCGCTAGATATAAAACCAAGGGATAATTTGCAACCATTACAGGAATGGAGATGAGACCCATGTTTCTTGCATTGCGTGAATTTCGACATGCGAAGCTGCGCTATCTGTTGATCGGTTTTATTATGGTACTGATCGCCTGGCTCGTCCTGTTCGTGACGGGACTGGCTCAGGGACTATCCTCTGATAACGCCTCTTCCATCCAAAATATGAAGGCCGATTACCTCGTGCTTCAGGAAGAGTCCGACCATCGGATCAACCGATCGGTGCTTACAGACGAGCTCTGGAACGAAGTCCGTAGTCACCCCGGTGGAAGCGATGCTGCTCAGCTGGGCGTGCATATGAGCACCTTGACTCAGGAAGGCTCCTCCACCAAATTCGATGCGGCCTTTTTTGCTATCGATATGGAGAGCTTCCTGGCTCCCAAGGTTGTGGAAGGCTCCCGGATTAGCAATACAGATGCAGGTGTTGTCATGGCCGACAGTTCTTTGAAGGATGATGGCTACCGTCTGGGCGATCGGATTGTCGATCAGGCTTCTGGCACATCCTTTGAGATCGCGGCATTTACGGAAGGACAATCCTTCAGTCATGCACCGGTCATCCACATGAATTTCGAGGGCTGGAAATCCCTTCAGCCCGGCAGCTCGAAGCACGGCGCCATCTATAATGCGATTGCTTTGAATGGCAGCACGGAGCAGATGGAAGCCCTCGTTTCGGACATACCCGGCATCGAGCTCATAACTAAGAAGGAAGCACTGCAGGGCATCCCCGGTTTCCAA
This sequence comes from Paenibacillus solani, assembly GCF_001277345.1. Taxonomy (GTDB): domain Bacteria; phylum Bacillota; class Bacilli; order Paenibacillales; family Paenibacillaceae; genus Paenibacillus_AQ; species Paenibacillus_AQ solani. Next base: position 179,248 of record NZ_LIUT01000008.1, on the reverse strand, counting down.
GAAGAACAGGGCTCGCTCATTATGATGATTGTTTTCTTATTTGTCATCGCAGCTTTTGTGCTCGCTGTGTTCTTCTACGTCATTACGATTCAAAAAATGAACCAGTTCGGCGTCCTGAAGGCGATTGGAGCTGGAACCGGATACCTGGCGAGGAATTTAATACTTCAAGTCCTGTCCCTCACTCTGGTTAGTCTTGCGATTAGCATCGGGCTGACGTATGGGGTTTCCTACCTGTTAGCCGGCGTTGTACCGTTTTCGCTAACCCCGTCTGTTGTTCTGCTCTGTTCTTTACTGTTCCTGGCGGTATCCCTCTTGGGGTCGCTATTGTCGCTCTATCGGGTCATCAAGATTGATGCAATTGAAGCTATCGGGAGGGCTGCATAATGACACAATCCAAACTGTTGCTTGATCAGGTAAGTAAAGAATTCGGTGATGGCGATACATCCGTGAAAGTGCTGGATCATATATCGCTGGATATCAAAAGTGGGGAGTTTGTCGCGGTCGTTGGACCTTCAGGCTCGGGCAAGAGTACCTTTCTCTCCATCGCAGGCGCGCTGTTATCCCCTTCGAAGGGGCGTATATGGATGTATGATCAGGAGATCACCAAGTTATCCGCTAAAAAAATGAATCAGCTGCGGCTGAGCCATATCGGCTTTATCTTCCAATCTTCCAACCTCATCCCGTATTTAACCGTTCGCGATCAGCTGCTCTTGATGGCCAAGCTTGCAGGCCAGCATGGTCAGGAGCCGAAGCAGCGGGCAGATGATCTGCTCCACCGGCTGGGTTTATCCCACCGCAAGTCTCATTACCCTGAGAGCCTGTCCGGCGGCGAGCGTCAACGCGTTGCCATTGCTCGGGCATGGATGAGTGATCCAGAGCTTATACTGGCAGATGAGCCTACAGCAAGTCTGGATTCCGAACGGGGTCGAACCGTTGTCCAAATGCTCGCCGATGAGGTAAAGCTGCGCCAGAAAGCTGCCGTCATGGTTACGCATGACCAGCGTATGCTTGATCTGTGCGACCGGATCGTCTATATCGAAGACGGCAAGCTCTCCGAGCAGCCGCGGCCGATTCAGCTATAACAACAAAAAGACCGGATTTATCCCGGGTACCTGAGTACCTAAACGGATGAATCCGGTCTTTATTCATGATTATAGAATTTATACCTTTCCAGTATAGCTGAAGCTCATTCGATAATCGCAAGTGAAGCTACCATATTAAACGGTATGGCTTCTGTCCCTCCTAAGTGAATCTGACTGCATCATACGCTGTCTTTAGCCCCAATTCCAAATGTTCAGCGTGCTGTCCTCTATGTCTCTTTCCATTATAGGGTTCATGGACGGTTTACTTAGGGATAATATTGTGAGGAGCGGGGACAAATTCGTCCAAAAAAGAAAACCCGCCGACTCCATGGTCAGCAGGTTGAGCGCAAAACTTAGGGTATAGGTTAGGGGGCGAACCCTTCTTATCCTTATATCTTAAATTGATTTATTTCTCATAGATCGGAAGCACCTGATTGGTCTGCTCCCGGTTGCGGCCGACGGAGAAGATGGCAATTGGAATGCCGGTCAGTTCGGATACACGTTCTACATAACGACGCGTGTTCTCTGGCAGGTCCTCCAGTATCTTCGCTCTCGTAATATCTTCACTCCAGCCTGGCAGCTCTTCATAGATGGCTTCGCACTCGGCAAGCATTTTCAAGCTTGCTGGGTAATGCGTAATTTCCTCACCGCGGAATTTATACGCAGTACAGATCTTAACCGTCTCCAGTCCGCTGAGCACATCCAACGAATTCAGGGACAAGCCGGTAATTCCGCTTACGCGGCGGGCATGGCGAACAACGACGCTATCGAACCAGCCAACGCGGCGGGCACGCCCTGTTACCGTACCATATTCATGTCCTTTTTCACGGATATATTCGCCGATTTCATTATCCAGCTCTGTCGGGAAAGGTCCGTCTCCTACACGCGTTGTATAGGATTTAGCCACACCGATGACCTGCTGAATCTTCGAAGGTCCCACCCCGGAGCCGATACATACGCCACCAGCCGAAGGATTCGAAGAGGTTACGAATGGATACGTACCTTGGTCGATATCCAGCATAACGCCCTGCGCGCCTTCGAATAGAACTTTTTGATTCTCATCAATCGCATCATTCAAGACAACGGAAGTATCACGCACATATTTACGAATAACTTCAGCGTGCTCCAGGTATTGCTTCAGGATTTCTTCAACATCAAGTGCTTCTCCCCCGTACACCTGAGTAATCACCTGGTTCTTCTCCTTCACCAGATGGCGAAGTTTAAGCTCGAACTCTTCTGCATCCATCAGATCTGCGATCCGGATGCCGTTACGTGCTGCTTTATCCATGTAGCAAGGGCCAATCCCCTTGCGCGTTGTACCGATTTTGTTCGGACCCTTGCGGTCCTCTTCAAGAGCGTCCAATACCATATGATAAGGCATGATAACATGAGCACGGTCGCTGATCACCAGATTATCTGTGCTAAACCCGTTGTCATGAATATAATTAATCTCTTCAATAAGTGCAGCCGGATTAACGACCATACCGTTTCCGATTACACAAGTTTTATCTTTATAGAATACTCCGGATGGAATCAAACTAAGCTTGAATTTTTTACCGTCAATCAGAATGGTGTGGCCGGCATTGTTGCCGCCTTGGTAACGGGCTACCACGTCAGCGCTTTCCGCCAAATAATCCGTGATTTTCCCTTTCCCTTCATCTCCCCATTGTGTTCCCACAACGACTACCGTTGACATATTCATTCCTCCGCCCGGGCTTGTTACACCCTTTAGATTTCATCAAACAATCTTTTAGATAAGTCTGTACATATTGATTAACCAATATCCGCCGCATAAGGCAGCAATTAAAGTGTAACAGTCCCTTTTTTTAAAGTCAAACACAAAAACGAACAATCGCACACCACTGTGTGCGATTGTTCGGGAATAGGACGAGATTATGGAATGATAACCGTAGTTTTCGGGGACTTGCCATATGAAATGCCCTATATTTACAGCGAGCGGCAAGTGTTGGCATAATCTCCGAACGTTACTTTAGGAGCTTCCTGTTTCGTTAAGTAACTACGAAAGCCCGGCCAAGGGCGACTACCGTTGCTATCCAGCAGCAAAGGCATCGGCATGCGTTCGCTCATAATTGACGAATTTATTGAAGTTCTTCAGGAAGACCAATTCTACCGTACCTACAGGACCATTACGCTGTTTGGCAATGATAATCTCGATGATATTCTTCTTTTCGGTTTCCTGATTGTAATAATCATCCCGGTAGAGGAACGCAACAATATCGGCATCCTGCTCGATCGAACCGGATTCCCGCAGGTCACTCATCATCGGACGCTTGTCCTGACGCTGCTCCACGCCCCGGCTAAGCTGTGACAGTGCAATAACCGGCACTTCGAGCTCACGTGCAATCTGCTTCAGTGTACGCGAGATCTCGGATACCTCCTGCTGCCGGTTCTCCCCAGGCTTGCCGCGCCCATGAATGAGCTGGAGGTAATCGATCAGAATCATGCCAAGCCCCTTCTCTTTCTTCAGACGGCGGCACTTCGCACGAATATCGGCTACCGTTACACCCGGTGTATCATCAATATAAATCTCCGCTTCGGATAGAGCGGCGATGCCCATCGTAAGCTTGGACCAATCCTCATCGCCTTTAAAGTCACCATTCCGCATTACGCCTGCATCCAGGTTAGCCTCCGCACAGATCATACGCTGAACGAGCTGCGGTGCGGACATCTCCAGACTAAAGATGGCTACCGTTTCTTTGGCGCGTATGGCCACATTCTGGGCAATATTCAACGCGAAGGCTGTTTTACCTACGGAAGGACGGGCAGCCACGATGATCAAGTCATTGCGCTGGAATCCACTTGTCATTTTATCTAGATCCACAAATCCGGAAGGAATACCCGTTGTATTCCCCCGGTTCTGATGCAGAACCTCCACCTTCTCGAATACTTCCATCAGCACATCGCGGATCGCAATAAATCCACTGCCTGTGCGTCGATTGGAGATCTCCAGAATGCGGCGCTCCGCCTCGCTGAGCATACCGGATACATCTTCTCCTCCGGTATAACCTTCACTGACAATCTGCGTTGCCGTTCGGATCAAACGCCGCAGCATCGACTTCTCTTCGATGATTTGGGCGTAATAATCCACGTTCGCAGCCGTCGGAACGGCATGGGCCAGCTTCGCTAAATAGCTGACTCCACCGATCTCTTCCAGCTGCCCTTTATCTTGCAGAAGAGATGTAAGGGTCACCAGATCGATCGGCTGACTGCCTTCCCCGAGCTGCACCATGACTTCATAAATCATCTGATGCGACTTGTCGTAGAAGTCCTCGGATTGTACCCGCTCCATCGCTGTGATCAGCGCTTCACTTTGCAGCAGAATGGCACCCAGCACCGCCTGTTCTGCTTCAAGGTTCTGTGGAGGGACCCGATCGAAATAGAGTTCTCCTCCCATATTACTCCTCCGTAATTTGAACCTTGAGCGTCGCCTTGACGTCAGGGTGGAGCTTCACCGGAATCTGGGTCACGCCCAGGCTGCGGATCGGATCGCTAAGTTCAATTTTGCGTTTGTCGATTTTGATTTTCTGTGCGGCCAATGCTTCAGCAATTTGTTTGCTGGTGATCGCGCCAAACAAGCGGCCGCCCTCTCCGGCTTTGGCTTTGAGGACTACCGTCATCTCTTCCAGCTTTTTACCTAACGCCTGTGCATCTTCCTTCTCTTGCGCTTTGCGCTTATCCTCTGAAGCCTGCTGCTGTTCGAGCGTCTTCATGTTGCCGTCCGTTGCCGGGCGGGCAACGCCTCGCGGAAACAGAAAGTTCGTTGCATACCCTTCCGATACTTCCTTCACTTCACCTTTCTTGCCTTGACCCTTCATATCTTTAATGAAAATAACCTTCATTCGAATAACCCCTCTTTCGCTTCAATGTCCTTCAGTACCTCCATCAACATCTCTTCCGCCTTCTCAGGCGTTGTGTCGAGTTGTACTGCGGCATTCGTCAAATGTCCGCCTCCCCCGAGACGTTCCATAATCATCTGAACATTCATCTTGCCCATGGAACGGGCGCTAATGCCAATCTTGCCGTCCGTGCGCTGACCAATAACAAATGATGCCTGCACATCCGTCATATTCAGCAGCATATCCGCTACTTGAGCGATGAGCAGCTGCGGCATAGGCTCCCCGCTCTTCGATACCGCAATAGCGATATGGCCATATACCATTTTAGCATGTTTCACGATTTCTGCCTTGGCTATAAATTCTGTCAGATCTTCCTTCAGCACCCGCTGAATCATCATCGTATCGGCTCCGTGACGCCGCAGGAATCCGGCCGCTTCAAACGTTCTTGATCCTGTATGAAGGGCAAAATGCTTGGTGTCCACCGTAATACCAGCCAATAATGCCGTGGCCTCCACCGGGGTAAGAGATACCCGCTCGTGAATATATTGCAGCACCTCGGTCACCAGCTCGCAGGTGGAGGAAGCATACGGTTCAAGATAGATCAGCACCGCGTCATTGATAAACTCTTCGCCGCGCCGGTGATGATCCATGACAACGACCCGGCTTGCACGCTGCACCAGCCTGGGCTCCATCGTCATGGAAGCTTTATGCGTATCCACGACCACGAGCAGCGTATGCTCTGTCATCATCTGCATCGCTTGCTCTGTCGAGATGAATCGGCTAATCAAGGCCTCGTCCTTACGGACCTCTTCCATGATTCTTGAAATGGACGGATTCATTCCCTCCATCACGATATAAGCTTCCACCTTAAACATACGAGCAGCTTTCAATATGCCGATTGCTGCGCCGACGACATCCATATCCGGCAGTTTGTGACCCATAATAATCACATTGTCGCTCTCCTGCATCAGATCACGCAGCGCATGAGAGATGACGCGTGCTCTTACGCGCGTTCTTTTCTCGACTGCATTGGATTTACCGCCATAGAAGGAGAGCCTCTGACCTGCCTTCACAGCTGCCTGATCGCCGCCACGGCCCAGGGCCATATCGAGGCTGGATTGTGCCAGCTGGCCAAGCTCGTTAATGTCGTCTGAACCGAAGGCGAGCCCTACGCTGAGCGTTAGCGGCACCTTCAGATCCGCGGTCATTTCCCGAACTTCATCCAAGATAAGAAAGCGGCTGTTCTCCAGCGCTTCGAGCGACCTGTGATTCAACATCATTAAATAGCGATCGGAAGAAAGCCTCTTTAAATAGACATTGAATTCACGAGCCCAATTGGTGATTTCACTGGTCACTTTTGCAATCAATGCCGTCCGCTGCTGATCATCCATACCCTGTGAGGCTTCATCGATGTTATCCATCATGATAATGCCCAGAGCCAACCGCTCATCTTCATACCGCTGTCTCAGCACCACCAGCTCGGTAATTTCATCCAGATAGATCAGCCGCTCATCCGGGATGACCGTAGCTCCATAAAACTTATCCTCATGGGAAATTTCAAGTCGAATCTCCTTCGGCAGCTTATCCTTGGGGTCCTTCTTCTCCTGGCCTTCCTTCATCGCTGCCACCAATTGAGGGAATAGTTCCTGTAAGGACATGCCTACCAGCGACTGATGCGGAAACATGTTGACCACGAAGCGGTTATGCCATTCGACCGTCTTGTCTTCGCTGTACAGCACAATTCCGAATGGAAGCACGCTGACCGCTTCACCTTCAACCCGCTGAATTCGAAACGACAAATCCCCGATATAATCCACCAGATCGCGGCGGAATTTCATCTCTGCCCTCAGCATGGCATAGCCGCCTACCACCGCAAGCAGCAGTCCGACCAGTCCGAGAATCGTATTGTAATACGACAGGAAAATAACTAGCAGAAGCACCAGCGCAAACGCCCAGACGGTATGATAGCCGTGCCAGCGTTTCTGCAGGAATTTAGGCATGACTCCTCACCCTATCTTTTGTTTTTACTAAATGCCTGGCGAAGTGGAAACGCCAGATCCAGGATTCCGATAATCATAGCCGGCGGAAACAAAACAATCGGTATGGCTGTCAATAGAGGTACAATGGGATTCCATTTCCGCTCATGAGCGAGATAGTAGAAGAATCCCAGCGCTTGGATCATAAAACAAATCTGAAGCAAAGGTGTGGCATTAGCGACGATTGTCTTCATGAAAGCATTGTCCGATTTGTAGGTAGCTATATTGATGAAGAATATCAGCAGATAGTACCAGAACAGGGAGCGCGGCAGCATCCATTCTCTGGCAGGCTTCAACCGTGGTACAGACAACCCCATGCTATTGAGTGTGGGCCGTGCTATAGCATGGGTCACCACAGTCATGAGGAATGAACTGATGATCATCGCAAATGGAACCAAGCGCATCGTCTGGTCTTTGATTAGCTGTGTATCGAGCTCGCCGCCAAGAAACTGACCGCCAATGCCTCCTTCAACGCCCATGCCGCTAAGCGGTGCTGTCGTCATCTGCACAATTTCATCCACATATTCCGACAGGTTCATTTGGAAGAAAGCTGTGCTGACCATCAGCAGAACGAGCATTTCAACCAGCATAACAGCCATTCCATACTTCAACACTTGCATGGCAGCTTTCCGCTTTCGATATAAATACCCCATAACGATCCCCGGAATCGCAAAATAGATTGCGAGCAGCAAATAAATGGGATGAATCAGAAGAGCGATCAGCCATACTGGCACAATATGAATGATAAAAGACTTTGTATTCAAAGCCGTAAATAGAACCGCAACGGGTACAACCAACAAGAATGCCGTTACGATCGAAAAGGGTGTGAGCAGTGATAGCAGCAGAAGCAAATATATAACGCTCCATGCCGCTGTAGTCCAGCGCAATTTCAATAGGTTCACCTCTTACGCAAATGTTCTTCGAGCGCGGAAATATCCTGGTACCAATCTTCCAGTTGATGTCCTTCCTGCTTATGCTTCTTCAATTTCTCTAACAAGAGATCATCCAAATCCCGATAGGTCAAGCCGAGCCTTCGGCCCAGTATGTACGAGCTCATCATCAGGCTTACCAAACTGTCTCCAACCTTTGTAGTGCTGCCTTCCCATAGAGCTTTGAATAACCGGGATACATTGTCAATTACTTCGGTTTTGAGCCATTCAATTACTTTGGCGCGTTTAGCTACGTCCAAGTCCTTCGGCATATTTGGCATTCCCATCTCTCCCTGAAAACAGCTTTATTCTCCATTATAGCATAAAAAAAAGCCGCTCACACAAAGGCCGGGGGGACCCCGTCTCCCCCTTAAGACCCAGTGGAGCAAGAGTCGAGCTTTGCTAAAACCTTCTACATCCTATGATGTTAAGAACAGGGCATGTTACCCCGCAGTTCTCGTGGTCCCATGCCCTGAATTTTTACATCTCACTATAGATTATGATGCCCCGTGCGACTCCATTGTCTCCTTGGAGACAAACCGTTCACAATACTCAATAATCAGGCTTCTGCGTACAATCCCGATGAAGCGGTTCATGTCGTCTACGACAGGGACAAAGTTTTGCACCTTAGCCAGATTAATGAGATCCTCCATCCGGGCATCAATCGACACCGGCTTGATATCCATACGGAATGGGACATCCTTTAACAAAAATTTAGAAGCGTTCTCAAAAGTGATTTTGCCTTCGGAATTCTTCATATGCCACAACAGATCACCCTCGGTCACTGTCCCTGCATACTGACCGTTCTTGTCGAGTACTGGCACAGCCGTATACCGGTGAAATTCCATCCGTTCCAGCGTCTGCCTTAGCGTCGAGTCCAGCGTTAAACAGATCACTTCCTGTTTGGGCAATAGAAAAAAAGCGATATTCATAATGCATTATCCTCCTTATGACTCCATCGTTATGCAGTCATGTTAAGTAACCCTCTGATATTAGTCCTTAAGTGTACAGGTTACTCCTTCCCCTATCCATACTCATACATACGTTGACATCGTCATTCTGATTCCCTTGTATAGGGCACAAAATCAGCAGCCTGGCAATCCGGACTGCTGATTGAGATGAAGCAACGTACTATGACAACATCCGGGCTGTGCCGGGTTTACTTATTTCAACTTCTGCTTCTCTGCATCTTGAGGCTGCAGCAGCTGGTCTGCCGGCGTATCCGGGTTCATCCAGTTGTCAATAAGATCACGGGCTTCCTGCACATCTTCCATGTCAGGATCACTATAATAAACGCCTCGAATCTTCATATCTTTTCCCATAATCGTGTAGCTGGTCATATCCACCTTGCCGCCAGTCAGCATCTGTTTCGCCAAATCAATGATGAACTTGGGCGGCATATCCGTCTGGAAATTATCCCCCATGATCTCAATCAGTTCCGGCACCTTGCCGATCTGATCCAGCTTCATCACCCGTTTGGCCGCTACATCCAGGAACACCTGTTGTCTCTTCGCTCGATTAAAGTCGCTATCTTCCCGATAACGAACATAATTCAAGGCTTCTTCCCCATTGTATATTGGCTTGTTCGCCTTAATCGTAAACTTCTCATGGTCTTTGCCTTTATTGACGATATCCTTGCCGATCGGAAGCTCTACCCCGCCAATAGCGTCAACAACATCCTTCAGTCCCTGAAAGTTAATGGAAGCATAATAATCAATTTCTTCATCGAAAAAAGCCTCCATCGTATCTTTGGCCATTTGGTGGCCGCCAAATGCATACGCGTGGTTAATCTTGTCTTTACGGTCCTTGCCGACAATGTCGACATACGTATCCCTTGGAACCGAAACCAAGAGCACTTTGGATTCCATGGGACGTACAACCGCATAGATCAACGTGTCCGAACGCGCTGGTTCATCCTTCCGCTGGTCGCTCCCAAGCAGCATAACCGAGAACGGCTTGCTTTGAAGTACGACCGGTTCAGGCGCCTTGTCTCCCTGAAGCGGCTTATATGATTTTTGTAATGATTCCTCTACATCCTTTGCCATAAACAGGTCAAAAGCCACGACCGCAAGCTGCGTTCTAAACAAGAATGCGCATGAACCCAGCAATATGACAACGGCAAGAGTAATATATATTGATTTCCTCTTCATGAGTTCAATTCCTTCTTTATTATAAAATTTAATTAATGTTGGGATAAGTCAGATCGTCAAAAGTACCTGCATGTACCTGAAGCTACTTGGCTCACCCTCCTTTCCTTATTAAACGGGAAGCCGCCCTGTTGACTCACTTCCGCCTCGAAGGCCAGTTTAACCCATGATCTATTGTAAACCAGATGATTGCCAAATGTGAACCCTTCACGTACAGTTCTATAAAACTACCATATTTCACACTAACGATTATGCCCGCTAATTATACAAAAGAGCAGCTGCGGTTTCCGAGAATTGAAACCAGTCATCCAGCCGCTCTTTCCATGTTAAGGTTTTGGCGAATCCGTAGTCAAACAGCTTTCGCGTCTCTTCAAATCTTGCTTCTCTGGACTCCGTCCCCATGACGACAGCAATAAGCCTGCTGCCTTGCTTCTCCGCTGTTCCCGTGAAGCAGTATCCTGCGCTTGCCGTATACCCTGTCTTTAATCCATCGGTTCCTTCGTAGGAATAGGGGCCTCCCAGCGAGGGGAGCATCCAATTCGTATTGCTTAAATATAAATTTCGTCCATTGATTTTCGTCTGTGTCTTGCTCGAGGTATTCAGAATATCCGGGTGGCTCTTGATCAGATGCGCTGCCAGCTTAGCCGTATCTGAGGCAGTCATTACGGTTTCTCCATCGGATGACCAAGCTTCATTGTTGGACGTTCGCCTCTCTACACCCGAAGCGTTCACAAAGTGAGTCCCCTGGGTTAGGCCAATCTCTTGTGCCTTGGCATTCATCTTCCGGACGAAGGCCTCTTCCGAGCCAGCAAAATGCTCAGCGAGGGCAACAGCTGCATCATTGGCTGAATAGACCGTTATGCTCTGAAACAATTCACGAACGGTCAGCGTATCACCGGATTTCAGAGCGATCCTCACCCCACTTACATTCGTAGCATGATCGCTTATTTTTACTTCGTCGTCCCAGGATCTCTTTCCGGTCTTAATATCGTCCAATATCACCAGTTCGGTCATCAGCTTGGACATGCTTGCAGGCGGCAAAGGCACATCCCCATTCTCGCTGAGCAAAATACGCCCGGTGTTTAAGTCCATCAAGACAACCGCTCGCGCGTCCACCCTGGGCTTAAACCCCGCTCGTTCAACATTTCCTATGATAACCGACCCTACGGGTACGGTAATTAGCAACAACATGATTAACCAAAGCCACCGTTTTCGCATAGAATTTAGCCCTCCATAATAATAGACGGATGAAAAGGGCTTTTGGTCTGCTTTTTTTTGAAAATATTTATCTAGAAATTTCTGTAAGCTCAATTACAGCACATCAAAATAACGAAAAGGACCCCGCCCGTCCGCAGACGGAGGAAGTCCTCTTATGAATATGATAACTCTAGTACTCTATTATCCCATTTACAACCTGGGTCAGAAGAATCCTATTACGCGTAGTGACAAGCAACAAAGTGGTCATTGCCTACATCGCGGTATTCCGGCACTTGCTGTTTACACAGGTCTGAAGCCAGCGGACAGCGAGTATGGAACTTGCAGCCAGATGGCGGATTCGCCGGGCTAGGAATGTCGCCCTTGAGTACGATCCGATCGCGCTTCAAAGTTGGATCCGGTACCGGCACCGCTGACAGCAGTGCTTTGGTATATGGATGCAGCGGATTGCGGAACAATTCTTCCTTGCTAGCCATTTCTACCATCGAGCCCAGATACATAACCCCAATTCGGTTGCACAAATGCTCAACCACGCTGAGGTCATGAGAAATGAACAAGTAGGTCAGCTGCTTCTCACGCTGCAAATCACTGAGCAAGTTGATGATCTGCGCTTGGATCGAAACATCCAATGCAGATACTGGCTCATCCGCTACAATAAATTCAGGGTTCAGAATCAACGCACGGGCAATCCCGATCCGTTGGCGCTGTCCACCAGAGAACTCATGCGGATAACGATCATAGTGATAAGCGGCAAGACCGCAAATCTCAAGTGTTTCGATAACACGGTCTTTAAGTTCCCGGCGGTTAACCAAGCCATGGTCGATTAATGCTTCACCGATAGCCTCGCCTACCTTAATTCTCGGGTTCAGGGAACTGAATGGATCCTGGAACACGATCTGCATCTTGGGACGCATTTCGCGCATTTTGGTCTTGGATAATGAATGGATATCCTGACCGTTAAAGATCACTTTACCTTCCGTCTTCTCCAGCAAGCGAAGGATCGTCCGTCCAATGGTGCTCTTGCCACAGCCGGATTCACCTACAAGCCCGAAGGATTCTCCCTTGTTGATGGAAAAGCTGACCCCATCAACGGCTCTGACATTTCCGACCGTCCGTTGGAAGACGCCGCCGGTGATGGGAAAGTATTTTTTCAAACCGTCAACTTCAATTAATGCCTGACTCATTATGCTTTCCCCTCCTCTTCATACAACCAGCAAGCGACCTTGTGGCCGTTAGGATCGGTACCGAGCGGAGGCGTTTTCTCTTTACAGATCTGCATACAGAACTCGCAGCGATCATGGAAATGACAGTTGTCTCCAAGATCCACCGGGTTTGGTACCTGTCCCGGAATGGAATACAGTCGTTCCTGTGTCTGATTAATGACCGGCTTCGCTTTCAAAAGTCCCTTCGTGTATGGATGCTTCGGCTCCTTGAAGAGCTCAATAACAGGTGCTTCTTCAATAACCTTCCCAGCATACATAACAACAACATAATCCGCCATCTCGGCTACAACACCAAGATCATGCGTAATCAGCATAATGGACGTATTCAGCTTTTCTTTGATATCCCGCATCAGATCTAGGATCTGTGCCTGAATCGTAACGTCCAGCGCGGTTGTCGGCTCATCTGCGATCAGCAGCTTCGGATTACAGCTGAGCGCAATAGCGATCATGATCCTTTGGCGCATACCGCCGCTGAGCTCATGCGGATAAGAATCGAAAATCTTCTCCGCACGCGGAATGCCGACCAGATTGATCAGATCGATGGCGCGTTTTTTGGCCTCTTTCCGATCAACAAGCTGATGCAGCAGAATAGGCTCAACAATCTGCTCCCCGATCGTTAATACCGGGTTGAGCGAGGTCATCGGCTCCTGGAATATCATAGCGATATCATTACCGCGTATAAAACTCATCTCGCGCTTGCTCATCTTGAGCAGGTCTTTGCCTTCGTACAGTATTTCTCCGCCTACCGGAGGCGTATCAATTAAACGCATAAGAGACATGGCTGTCACACTCTTACCACAGCCTGACTCGCCTACCACGCACAGTGTTTCACCTTCACGGATGGTAAAGCTTACATCGTCGACGGCTTTCACGGTACCTGCGGAGGTTTGAAAATGCGTTTTTAAATTACGAAATTCTACTAAATCTTTTGCCATATTCGCATCTCCTACTTCTTCATTTTCGGGTCAAGCGCGTCGCGAAGCCCGTCACCGATCAAGTTAATCGCAACCACGGTAACAAGAATACACATCCCTGGTGGAATCCATAGCCATGGCCGTTTGCGGAAGTCAATGAGATTGTTGGCGGAAGAGATCATATTTCCCCATGACGGTGTAGGTGGAACAACACCGATTCCAAGAAAGCTTAGTGAAGATTCAAAAATAATCGCCCCTGCTACCCCTAAGGTTGCCGATACGATAATGATCGGAATCGTGTTAGGAAGCAGATGACGGAAGATTTTCCGGCGATCTTTGAGCCCTAAAGCTTCGGTCGCTTGCATAAACTCCTGCTCGCGGAGTCCTAAGATTTGACCGCGAACGAGACGGGATATACTACTCCAGCCGAGCACCCCGATAATCAGCATCAAGTAATAGATACGATCCGATGGCTCCACCTTCAGGTCCGACAAGATCGCACCTAGGATAATCAGGATCGGCAGTGTAGGCAGTGCCATAAAAATATCAGCAATACGCATAATCAGCGTGTCCACCCATTTACGATAAAAACCCGCTAAAGCTCCCATGGTTGCTCCGATGATGACCGAAATGCTTGTCGCAACAAGCCCCACCAAAAGAGATATCTGGCCTGCAAGCATCATGCGCAGCAGGATGTCGCGCCCCAGCTTATCGGTGCCCAGCCAATATTTCGAGCTAGGAGGCAAGTTCTTATCGAGCTTATTGTAATCGTACAGATCATAAGGTGAAAAATGTGGGCCAATAAAACAGAGTAAAAACATAAATACAACGATAAAAAGTCCGATAACAGCAAGACGGTTTCTGGCAAAACGGCGAATCGCAATTCGCCACGGGGAATCCGGCCGCTTCTTCGGAACTGGTAGATTCGTTTTTAATGGTGCAGTCTCTGCGGACAATTGAATCTCCTCCTACTTTAAGCGAATTCTTGGATCAGCAGCTCCATACAGAACGTCAGACAACAGGTTGCCCAGAAGTGTCAGTACGGATATGAATACTGTGAAACCAAGCATGAACGGATAGTCCCGCATATTGATCGATTCCAGATAAACTTGACCGACCCCAGGCCAGATGAAAATCTTCTCCATGATGATAGCTCCGCCAAACAAGGACGGGAGTTCAAAGCCCATGAGAGTTATTGCAGGCAGCATCGCATTGCGAAGCGCATGCTTGAATATTACCGTACGTTCCTTCAATCCCTTTGCACGGGCTGTTCGGATGTAATCCTGACGGATAACCTCCAGCATGCTTGTACGGAAATATCGCGTCAAACCGCCTGTGCTCAGCATCGTAAGCACAGTAACTGGCATGACCATATGCCATGCAATATCGACCAGTTGATCCCATGTGCTTCCATTCAATCCTGAAGTCTTCATGCTGCCAACAGGGAACCATCCTAAATCCAAGGCAAAAAACTTGATGAAGAGGAGTCCGATAAAGAAAGAAGGCAGTGACATACACAAGAAGATTACCAGAGTTACGATCTTATCGAATAATGAGTACTGAAACTTCGCCGAGAAGACCCCAGCAAATGTAGCTATAATCCAACTGAAAATTAAAGCGAAAATCGCAATAAAAAATGAATTCCATACGTAATTATTCATTACGGTTGTAACCGGTTGTTTGTGCACAAGGGAATCTCCGAGATTACCCTTTAACATATTGCCAACCCATGTAAAATAACGTTCTACAGGGGGCTTATCTAAACCATAAATTTCCCGAAGCTGAGCTGCTTTTTCAGCAGTCATCGTCGGGTTATCCACTGCAGTGATATAATCACCTGGCACTAAAGATGATATGGCAAATATGATAATCGAAATCCCGATCAAGGTCGGGATGATCTGCAGCAGCCTCCGGATAATGTACTGCTTCATAATATTCCTCCCGGCTTATAAGTGCATATGCCCAGCTCTTGCGAGCTGAGCATATGGTTCCTGATGCTATTGTTGAATTTCTGCTTTGTACAGATCAACTGCAAAGTTTTTGTAAGGTGTGATATCAACGCCGCTCAATCTGGAGTTGATGGTCCATGCGTCACGTCTTTGATAGATCGGAAGATCCGGAACGTTCTTGTTCAGCGCTTGATATGCTTCTGCATAAGCCGCTTTACGCTCTTCCAGGTCAAAGGCGTTCAGACCTTTCTTCATAGCAGCATCATATTCAGGGCTGGAGAATCCAATGTCATTTTGCTGTCCGTCCGTAATATATACGGTGGAGTCTGGATCTGGAGTCAAGCCCCATGCAGCAAAGAACATTTCGAACTCGCCTTTATCCTTTTTATCCATGATCGCATTAAAGTCCAGAGTCTCTGTTGTCAATTTGATACCGAGTTCTTGGTAGTTCTGTGTCATGATCGGAATCAGTGCATCTATTACCGGGTTGTCAGCCGTTGCAGAGAAGTGAATATCGAGTTTCTTGCCGTCTTTTTCGCGAATGCCATCCGCACCTGGTACCCAGCCTGCTTCATCAAGAAGCTGCTTCGCTTTCTCGATATCAAATTCATACGGTTCAATACCTTCATTTGTGTAAGCCCATGATTCACTGGATTGTGGAACATTGATTACGTTCGCATATGGGCCATAAATGATTTCAACAATTTCAGCACGGTTCAAACCGTAGAGCAGAGCCTGACGAACTTTAACATCTTGGAATTTAGGATCTTTATGGTTCAGTGCAACATAGCCGTAGCCATTCGTTGGGAAAATATTAATATCCAAGAAGCCCATCTCTTTCAAAGCTTCTACATTATCTTCGTTAACAGTAACCATATCCATATCGATTTCACCGGATTGGAACATAGCCAATTTGGTTTCATCGGTTGTAGTCTTGTAGATGACGTTCTTAATTTTTGGTACACCCAAGAAATAGTTAGGATTAGCTTCCAATACTACCTCTTGTCCAGGAGAGAAGTTCTTCAGTACATATTGACCACTGCCGACTGGCTTGGCATGCAGGTCTTTCATGTACTCCAGGTTGCCTTGCTTGTAACCTTTGCCATAAACGGATTCTGGAGCAAAATACACAGTACCCAGATTATCCTTGGTCATTGCATTCGCTTCTGTAACTTCGATTTCAATGGTATTGTCATCGATGACTTTAATACCGGAGATATCGTCCGCTTTGCCTTCGTTATACTCTTTTCCGCCTTTAATGTGAACGGACAGTAGGTCAGATTGACCGTCGTAGCTCTTGTCATGATAAACTTTCATAGCGAAAGCATAGTCTTTTACAGTAACTGGGTCGCCATTAGAGTAAGTCACACCTGGCTTCAGTTTGAACGTGTATTTCAATTTGTCTTCGGATACTTCAACACTCTCAGCTAGGCGATTACTATAAGTTCCATCCCCGTTCAGAGCGAAGAATTGATCAAAGATAGCGTCTACAACATAACGGTCGTAGGCTGTTTGCATGTAGAATGGATTAAATACCCCTTTGGGTGCTGTCATACCAACTACAAGCGTATCTTTACGATTTAATGCTGCTTTTGGGTTAGCAGATGGATCTTCTGCTTTGAAATAACCTTGGCCTGCGTCTTCGCCTTCAGCTGGCGGTTCTTTAGTCTCTTCGCCATTGCCTTCAGCTGGTGGTGTTTCTTGCTGCTCCCCTTGACTTGGTGGCTGTTCTGCTGTTTTCCCGCCGCCGCATGCTGCTAGAACCGTGATGGTCAGAAGCATGAGAGCCAGCAGGAGTGACATTCTTTTCTTCATGCGAATCCTCCTCTTAAAAAGTGTTGTTGCATATAAATTATCAGGACGAATATTGAAATCATCCTTAAATAATTTCGGTATTTGCTCTAAAACTTCTCGGGTGTCATCGCATGATGAAAGAACTTGAAAGTTTTACAGAAAATATACCATTGGTCAATTAGTGCCAAAGTCTCTAGCATTATCTACTTGCCTATAAAATTAATGTTATGATACGTGTAAATTTAGGTAACGTCAATTACTTTTTTTCGTTTTTCTCAAAAATCTTGTTTTTAATGTCGTTTTCGTGGTTAATTATTTAGTTTCTTTCCGTGGGATATCCTCTGTTTACTGAAAATGTATGTAATATTCATAAATATTAACAATTTATTTCCATAAACGCTCAATCCTTTGCCACAATTATGTAATGATCAATCACATTATTTACGCATTTACTTTGAATTCCCTTTCGAAACGGCTTGAAATGCTGTATATATGTAATAAAATATAACACGGATGCTACCTGTTTCCTTAAATAGAGGCCGGATCGTTTTATTAATGTAATATATTATCTTAACCATATGCCTGCTATAGTGTATAAATGACGGATTTTCCATGCTGGCTATTTTCCCCTACGCTCCATCTACCGTCCTATAGCGAATAATCAATTCCTCACTGCTGCATTTTTCAACTAAGACGATTTCCTCATTTTGATGTTTCTCCTGGAAGAGATAGAGGTCCCAGCATTTATCCTCCCTTCTCATTGCAACAAAAAAAGCAACCCGAACTTCCATTCCGGATTGCTTTCATGTTCAATTTTATCTCTGACCGATCAATCGGGTTCCCTTGGCTGTGGCGGGCTACAGACTCTTGACCCAAGCAAGTTTTAAATCCATTTCTTCAATGCACTGCTGATGATCATGAGAGTCATCTGCCACTAGCGGAGTCACTGGATAGATCCGCATCTGTCCCCGGTAAGGGTTAAGCAGTGAATAAAGCGATTGTATGCCCTGAAGCTCAGGGTCGAGCCATTTATTCACCTGGTCTTCGGACAGAATGGCCGGCATCCTTGTTTCAAATTCCCGAATCGCTTCATTGGCTTCCGTCATCAGCACAGTACAGGTTCTCATCTCGTTTCCTCTGGCATCCCGCCAAGTCTCGTACAATCCCGCCATACCGAATATTTCATTATCTCCAATCATGGTCCTTACCGCATAACTTCGTTTACCAACCGTTCTCCAGTAGTAGAGACCGTTGCAAGGAATTACACAGCGTCTTCTGTCAATCGCTTTTCGGTAGGTAGGATTCTGATCAACTGTTGTAATATCCGCATTAACCGAATTCTTCCCCCAATAGGGAACAAGCCCCCAACGATATTCATCGAGTACTCGCTCTCCCTGTTGCTGAATGATAACAGGCATGGTTTGAGTCGGACTGATGTTGTATCGGCTCTTATAGTAATACATCACCCGGTTGATTTGAAAACGCTCATTTACTTCCTCGAGTGCTGCGGACAGCGAGAATCTTCTGCACATACAAACGTCCTCCTTTTTCCCTTATCGTTTGGATAATGGAGGAGGAATATGCATAATATGAAGTCCAAATTTCAGAATGAGATTAGATTAATAAGTGTATGTCAGTGGTGGACACCACTACGCTTTAGGGTTTTATCCTTTTTTATTATTTGCTTGTTCTCTGTGGTGCCCCCGGCGTCATCGCGCGCGTTCATTATGTATGTATCAGATAGACATCGTTTTTCTTAAGGAAAGGATCGTTTAAGCTCTGCAAACCATCTTATTATTGAATTATTGCTTCATCTATATTGATTAAAGAAGGAACAGGCCTTCCTTCTTTTCAAGGCATCTCTAATAAGTACCTATATATAATAGAAGAAACTTTTTTCGTCCACCTCGTTTTAAGGTCGATCCGGCATTATTTTTAACTCATAAATGCCCTACATGATATTCACTCATGTATTGCTTACAATAGACAATGTCCACTTATTACAGACAAGAATTCATGACTTTAAAACTGGAAAGCTTTACTCTATTATCGTATTATGTATGATTTATAAGTTCTGTATTTGTCCACTATGAGGAGACATGATTCTTCTGTAGAGACACTCCGATTCAGCTTTGGATTGAAACAAAAAAACAGCCCAGCCTTTTATGGCTGGGCTGCTTGCACACAAGGATTACTCCGTTGTGTATGGAAGCAATGCGATTTGACGGGAGCGTTTGATCGCAATCGTCAGGGCACGCTGATATTTAGCGCTAGTACCTGTTACACGACGAGGCAAGATTTTTCCGCGCTCGCTGATGAATTTCTTGAGCAGGTCTGTATCTTTATAGTCAATGTGAGTAATTTTGTTCACAGTGAAGAAACATACTTTACGACGCTTGTTGCGGCCGCCACGGCGTGCCGGTCTTTTGTCGTTGTCTCCGCCTTCTCTTTGTTTAAAAGCCATGTGTTGTCAGTCCTTTCCGTATTAAAATGGCAAATCATCATCCGAAATATCGATCGGTTTTCCTTCATCGGAAAAAGGATCCTGATTGTTGTTTCGCGAGTTGTTATTGTTCCCACGGTTTCCGCCACTGCTATTGCTTCCTCCGCTAAGCGATGATTCCTCACGATTTCCTCCGCCACCGCTTGTTTCACGGTTTGACTCCAAGAAGCGAACATTATCGGCAATGACTTCGGTGACGTATACACGCTTACCTTCGTTATTCTCGTAATTCCGCACTTGAATGCGCCCTTCTACAGCCGTCAGACGGCCTTTACGCAGATAGTTTGCACAAGTCTCCGCAAGCTGTCTCCAGGTCACGACCGGAATGAAATCCGCTTCGCGCTCCCCGCCTTGTCCAGTAAACGGACGATCGACAGCAAGTGTAAATTGCGTTACAGCAACACCTGAAGGAGTATAACGCAGCTCGGGATCCTTAGTCAGTCGGCCAATCAAAATGACACGGTTCAACAATCCAATCCCCTCCTTAGAACGAAATCAATTACAAAGTTTTTTTCACGTATTAAGCAACGTCGTTCGTGATGAGATAACGAATAACTTCGTCAGAAATCTTCATGAGACGCTCAAGTTCAGCTACAACTTCAGGTGTTGCGTTGAAGTTTACCAGAACGAATACGCCATCACGGAATTTCTTGATCTCATACGCAAGACGGCGTTTACCCATTACGTCATGCTTTGTAATTTCTCCGCCGTTGGAGATGATGCCTTGGAATTTATCGACTGCAGCTTGAACAGCTTCTTGTTCAATATCAGGACGAATAATGTACATCACTTCATATTTGCGCATATGTTTCACCTCCTTATGGACTTCGGCCCTCAATCTCAGTTGAGAGCAAGGAGCGAGTCTAACTCGCACCATAATACTATATCAGAACGGATGATCGGATGCAAGTTTCTTTTCCATTGATCATAGTGGCCTCTTCCCTTTATTCCCGCGTCTTTCTCACATTTCCTGCGATGATTTCAAGACCCATGGGGTACGATAATACATGCAATCCATCCATCATCCTGAGGAGGCATTCAACAATGGGAGAACAGACCGAATTTCGTGGCGGAGACAAAGCGCCCAACAACGGCATTTATATGGAAGTGGGCGTCAGAGACCATATCATGGGTATCGAGAACCCCCAGCAAATCAAGATGAGCAAGGGCGACACATTTCCCGAAACTCAGAATGATGACCGGGTATGGCTGAATAAGCGCCGGGTGCAGCCTAAATAAAGGTTTAAAGTAATCTAAGCTCTATAGATTATTCAGAGTTCTGTGTATCTGCCGGACACTGTGCGTAGGTCAAGTATGACTAAGCTGGTTGCCGTCCAATGAATGATTGCTTCACTTTAATCTTGAACACGTCATCCATTAAAATTAGCATGTATACAAACAGACGTTAATGCGCACATTATAATTAGGCGGTGCATGAGAGAGGTGTGGTTCCGTTGAACGTTATAATTGAACGACGCATGAGGTTTCAGATCATCACACGAATTGCAAGCTGAGGAAATGAGCCGAATGCTTGACCTCTAGGACAAGTGAAGCTATTGACAAGGTTCGCAGAAGTGTTGATAAAATGATTCCAATTCACAAGCACCGCCTAACCAGAAGGAAGGACCCGATTGGGTCCTTCTTTTTTATATATGCAGCTAGTGGATACATATTTGATAGTGATCCATTACAATCTCTACAAAAAACAAAAACACCCCCACAGAGGTTGTCTGCCATGAGGGTGTTTATTTCTGAACACTCTGGAAATGGAGTGCCTTAGCTTATGCTATGTAACGATATCGTCTATATCCATAACAGCGGAACTTTAAACGATTGGTGGCGGAAAGGGTGGGATTCGAACCCACGCACGCCTTGCGACGCCTAACTGATTTCGAGTCAGCCCCCTTGGACCTCTTGGGTACCTTTCCACAGCAGAATTGATTATAGCACGAATACGCTATTTAGTCAATAGCTTGCTCCACTCGTCTTATGCCTGCCACCTTCTCTAACCTTCCGGAGAGGAGATATTATTGTTCATCTCCTGCTCCTTCCGATTCCTGAGCCGATCGCAGCACCTTTTTCATATTTTTCTCAAATTTCAACCTTGGAATCAACACGCTGTGCTGGCATTTGGTGCACTTAATCCGAATATCCATCCCCATGCGGATAATTTCCATCTCATTATTCCCACAAGGATGGGGTTTCTTCATCTGCACGATATCCCCTAACTGAAATACCTTGCGTTCCATGTGACCGCTCCCTTTTCCTAATCGCTTCCTATTACCTATTATATATCATTGCGTCTAAGGTAAGATCAACCCTCAGCTTGCTCTTTGAACGTTTGCTGTGCTTCTATGGCTTGTTTGATATCGGTAAAAATTTGGCGCTCCACATCTTCCCTTGCATTTGGATTGCATTCAGCCACAATGCGTACCGTATACTCCGATGTATTCAGCGTTTGAACTCCCAGCACATCAGGTGCCCGGTTTACTTCCGGTCGGCGTTCTTGTATATCACTAAGGGCCGATTGAATCAGCGCTACCGTGTCCTTCACCTGCTGATCATTTTTTACGGGCAGATCCACGATGGCTATGGAATTTGAAAGAGAATAGTTGGTGACACTAGTAATCATTCCGTTAGGAACAATGTAAACTTCCCCATTCAATCCTCTGATGCGCGATGTGCGAATCCCGATCATCTCTACTGTCCCCCGGTAATCGCCACTCTTGATGACGTCCCCTACGGCAAACTGATCTTCAAATATAATGAAGAAACCAGTAATCACATCCTTCACCAAGCTCTGTGCCCCAAAACCAATCGCCAGCCCAAGGACTCCCGCACTGGCCAACAAGGGGCCCAGGTCAAAGTCGAGCTCCGACAGAATGATCAAGAGCATGACAAAGTTACATGTGACAGATGTTACATTTTTTAACAATCCACCTAAGGTAGCAGCCCGTCGCACATTAACTTGAACTCGGCTCTTCTCCTCCCGACCCAGAAACTGATCAATCATTTTATACACAACTCGTATAACGATCCGTGTCAGGATAAAAATAATGATAACCCGAATGCCGGAGGACAGGATATTCATCCACATATCTTCATTCGTTAACCAGCCCCAGAACTTGTCCTTCACCTCTTTTGCCCCCTCGGTCAAATTACTCAGATCATTCGGGTCCGTCTCCCCGGATAAGTAACCAAAACCCATCAATTCCGATGCCTCCCTACTCTTCGTTGATGCTGATATATCTCTTGTTGTGGTCTAACGCAAAGATGCCGCGGATCTCCACATGTTCCTGCCGGATGATCCCTTGAACATCTTTTAACGCATCGGGTGGGAATTGAATCGATAATGCACAGCCTGCGGTGATCTCTTTCGGTGTGGGAAAAAGATCAATTTCGATATCCGCGTACTCCAGCAGCATCTCTGCACGAAGTGCCTGTTGGGTTGAATCAAATGCGATCAGCATCGCTCCCTCCACTGCCCCATCCTCCTCTAACATGCCTATCATCTTTTTATATCTATCTCTATTCATTTCCTAACTATCAACTCAGAGTTTTATATCATATATCCCTTTGTAATAAATGTTTCATCGCTATTTAGGCAAATCCCCGAGTATAAAAACAGTCTTTCATCCATATACTGATACTACCAAATGCAGACGAAAGGAAGATTCTATGAACCGTCTAACTAAAATCACGTCGCGTCCTGAAGCCTCAAGCTTAAAATTACCACACACCGATCCGAATATCCATTCTGCTATTATACACCGTTTGCTCTTCCATCTCTCTGAAGCTCGTATTCAGCATCGGCCGCTTGTCATTGTCTGCATCGGTACCGACCGTTCTACGGGCGACTGTCTGGGGCCGCTGGTTGGCACCTCACTTGCCCGTTATAACAGTCCCCTGTTTCATCTCTATGGCACACTGGACGAGCCTGTCCACGCCATGAATCTTAAAGATACGTTAACTACCATAAATGAAACGTTCGATAATCCTTTTGTCATCGGGATTGATGCTTGTCTGGGCCAATCTTCAAGCGTAGGTTCTATTCAAGTTTCTGATGGACCTTTAAAGCCTGGAGCTGGTGTACATAAAGAATTACCGCCGGTCGGCGATATCCATGTAACAGGTATCGTCAATGTCGGCGGCTTTATGGAATACTTCGTATTGCAGAACACTCGCTTGAGCTTGGTCATGCGGTTATCTGATATTATTGCAACCTGTCTCTTTGCGGGCATAAAAGAATGGAATCGTTCTACCCTTCTTGCAGCGCAAGAGTAACAGCTTCTTTTTCTTCTGGAGACAACGGATATTTCGATTGACCATCCTTCAGCGGTTTCGCATACACATAGGAGCTCTCCCGGTTATGAAGGCCGGTTAGAATGACCCCTTCCTCTTGTTCACTGAGAATAGCCAGGGAGAAGCTCATTTCATTTCCCCGTTCACCAAACGCATTATAACGGACAATACCAACCTTTGATTTCATTCCTTTTAAACGGCCACTGATGGTATCCAGCATTTGTTGATGACTGGCATGTCCTTCTTCAATCTCATCCATTTGAAGCTTTAGCTGAACCAACAGCGATTCGATATCCTCTACCCCGCTGCCTGCCATCATCGCATCGTAGCGACGTCTCATTTTACGAAGTTTAGCCCCTTGAACTATCAATGTTAACCATAAGATCAAGATGATGATGACCATTCCGACGACAAACCAATGAAGCTGTTCCATGATCAATTCATTTAATTCAGACATGCTTTCTTCCTTTCTCTTCTCCATCTTGATCAGTTTGTTTAACTATGAATTTCTACCATTGCCTCTATCATCCGTTCAACTTCATCACGGCGAGTAGACATTCCTACGCTTGCTCTCACTGCACCTGTCTGCGCGGTTCCTGAAGCCATATGCGCAAGCGGCGTACAATGAAATCCTGCTCTTACGGCAATCCCATATTCACGATCTAATCGGAAAGCCAGTTCTGATGAGCTGTATCTCTCTGACACAAAAGCCACGATACCCGTCCGAGCTATTCCAAGTCCCGGTCCAAGCAACCGAAGGTCGTTTATCTGTTGCAGACCCTCCATCAAATATTGCGTCAGCTCCCATTCATGCTGGTAGATTTGCTGCGGTGTCCATTCAAGCACCTGCTCAACTCCTGCCCGCAGCCCCGCAAACCCAATCGTATTCGGCGTTCCTGCCTCATATCGATCAGGACGAACTGTAGGCTGTTCAATCGCCTCTGATTGACTTCCTGTGCCTCCATGCATGAGAGGTTCCAGTTCTATATAGGGTGAGATATACAACCCGCCTGTTCCCTGAGGCCCCAAGAGACCTTTATGCCCCGGGAAAGCCAGCATACCCACATGCATATCTTCTACGTGAATATCCAGCATACCAGCACTCTGAGCGGCATCTACGAGCAGCACAGCCCCCTTCTCCTTGACGATTCTCCCCAATTCCATAAGCGGGATAATCGAGCCTAGCAGATTGGAACTATGACTACATACAACCAACCTGGTGTTAGAACGAAAAGCACGCTCAATGAGTTGCAAATCAAGCTGTCCCACTTCATCCACTGCCACATACTCCACCTGAATTCCTCGTGTGCGTTTCAAGTATTCCAAAGGTCTACGCACTGAATTGTGTTCAATCATGGTGGCTATCACATGATCTCCCTCACGCAGATACCCTTTGATCGCTAAATTGAGCGCTTCGGTTGTATTCGATGTCAGTGCGATATCATTAGGATTATTCACTCCGAACAAATCCGCTAGCATCTTTCGAGTGCCATAGAGCACACGTGATGCTTCCACAGCCATTCGATGACTCCCACGGCCAGGGTTCGCCCCCGCCTCATCCATCGCTTTCCTCATTGCCTCCAATACCTTGGGCGGCTTTGGCCATGATGTAGCTGCGTGGTCCAGATAAATGATCGGTTCCATGTTGTTTCCCCTTCATCTTCTTCGTAATGAATATGGCCTAATGAATTCCAAGTGAATAACACCTTTTGCCATTCCTATTCCTGGAGCCAAGCCTATCCAGTTAAATAAAGACATATCTTATTCCTCTTACAAGGACGTCGACATGTCTTTTGTTTTTAATTACTGAAACTCTCTATGCAGCCCTTCATTCCAATTAGCTCTTCTATGATCCATTAACTTTCCAAAAGCCTTATTGAAGAAGTTCCAACAACCGTTCCAAGTCCTGTTTACTATAGTAGTTAAGCTCAATCTTTCCTTTGTCCTTATTGTGCTTAATCTTCACGGTCGTTTTAAAGCGTTCCCTCAGGTCTTCTTCCAGATGATCTATATAAGGGTCTCTTTTCTTAACCTTCACCTTGGCTTTATCGGCCGGCTTGCGATCAAGATTCTTGACCGCTTCCTCCAACTCGCGCACACTCCACTCTTGTTCCACACATTGCTTAGCCAGTTGTTTTACAAGGATCGGATCTTTAATCCCTACAATCGCACGGGCATGTCCCATAGACAATGTTCCACGTGAAACATTTTCCTTCACTTCTTCCGGCAGAGCCAAGAGCCGCAGAAAATTAGCGATATGGGATCGAGACTTGCCTACCTTTAGGGATAATTCTTCCTGAGTCAAGGAAAATTGTTCCATCAACCCTTGATAGGCTACAGCGATTTCCATAGCATTTAGATTTTCACGCTGAAGGTTCTCAATAAGGGCGATTTCCATCACTTGTTGATCGCTAAATGAGCGAACCACCGCTGGAACTGTCGCTTTACCACAATATTGAGATGCTCGGAACCGACGCTCTCCCGCAATGATTTCATAGCCTTTCAGAACACTGCGAACGATGATCGGCTGAATAACTCCATGCTGGCGGATCGATTCGGCCAACTCTTGAATTGCTTCATCATTGAAAGTCTTGCGTGGCTGATACGGATTCGCTCGTAATTGGCTGAGCGGAATTTCCACTACCTTGTCATCATCATGAATAGACAAAGAAGGAATAAGCGCATCCAGCCCTTTTCCCAAACGTTTACTCATAAGAGATCACTTCCTTTGCCAACTCCAAGTATACTTCCGCTCCCTTGGAACGAGGATCATATGTAATAATCGACTGCCCATGGGATGGTGCTTCACTTAATCGAATATTTCTTGGGATAATCGTTCGGTATACCTTTTCCTGAAAATACTTTTTCACTTCCTCAATCACCTGTATGCCAAGATTGGTACGCGCATCCAGCATCGTCAGCAGCACACCCTCAATTTTGAGAGATGTGTTCAGATGTTTCTGAACGAGTCGAACCGTATTCAACAGCTGACTCAAACCTTCGAGAGCGTAATATTCGCATTGAATTGGAATGATAACGGAATCGGCGGCAGTCAATGAGTTGATGGTTAAAATACCAAGCGATGGAGGACAATCAATCAAAATATAATCATACTGGGGTTTGATTAATTGGAGTGATTTTTTCAATCGCACCTCACGGGAAATCGTAGGAACCAATTCAATCTCAGCTCCCGCTAATTGAATAGTTGCCGGAATGATATCCAGTCCGTCCACTTTTGTCCCGCAAATGGCGTCTTTCGGGTGCACCTCGTTGATGATAATATCATAAATGCAATTTGCAACATCTGCTTTGTTAATGCCTACCCCGCTCGTCGTGTTTCCTTGGGGGTCTATATCCACCAAAAGCACCCGTTTGCCTAGCGAAGCCAATCCTGCTCCCAGATTGACGGATGTCGTTGTTTTCCCGACACCGCCCTTTTGATTAGCTATGGCAATTATCTTTGACACTCATTTCACCTCAATGTAGGAAGACTCTTCTAAGTAGTCGCAATAGATGACATACAGCGATGATCTGTGTATGAATTTAAGTACGATTCCTGGAATTTGAACGGGATGACCAGGATTATCGCCGATGAAAATGAGTAATCTTACAATTACGTGTTCTCTCTATAACATGATTCCATCTAAGAGATTCCTCCTGCTTAAGAATCAAGACTATAGAATACATGCATTCTCATCTCATACTCATCAGAAAAAGCGGTACGATGTATACCGCTTTACACCATGTGTTAACGTTTAGGTATTTTAATAACGATTTCATAATGATCCTCATGATCATTTTCCGTGGTTTTGATAGCCATTCCCGAACCGGATACCATATCAATTGATTGACGAATCGTATTCAGAGCCAATCGAACATCCTTGCTGTAAGAGATTCGCTTAGACTTCTTCATGGTTGTTACTTCTTTATAGAAGGCAATACGTGCTTCCGTCTGTTTCACGTTCAATTCCTTGGTGATGATTTCATCCAGCACCTTGAGCTGAGTTTCCTCATTATCCAATGAAAGCAGTGCACGAGCATGACGTTCTGTCACTTTGCGTTCCATCAATGCAACTTTGGCAACTTCAGGCAGCTGCAGCAGACGGATTTTATTAGCAATTGTTGACTGGCTTTTGCCTAGTCTCTGTGCCAAACTTTCCTGTGTTAACTGATGAAGATCGATCAGCTTCTGATAAGCTACCGCCTCTTCAATCGAAGTAAGACCTTCACGCTGCAAATTCTCGATCAATGCAATCGAAGCTGCCTGTGAATCATTGAATTCCCGAACAATGGCCGGAATCGTGTCCAGACCCAGCTTCTTAACCGCACGCCAGCGACGCTCCCCTGCAATGATCTCATATACGCCATTGCGGACACGAACGACGATCGGTTGAATGACTCCATGTGTTTTAATCGTCTGGAGCAGTTCATCAATCTTCTCATCATCAAATATCGTTCGTGGCTGGTATGGGCTGCTGACAACCTCGTCTACCGGGATCTGTTTCACTTCATCCCCTTGGTTACGCTCTGCAGCTAAGCCAAACAATCTCGAAAATTGTTCTTTCATTCCGTATATTACCACCTAATTTCATGATAGCACGGATAAGCCTCCGGAATGTCCGGAATCGATGTCAGCGATTGGCTGACCACAAGAGGAATATTTTATGGATATACTAGCATCCAATAAAATCCAAATAATTCAAGCGACATTCCTGCTGAAATCCTCTGTGGGGCCAGGCATTTCCCTGCAAAAACATATTCATGCAGTTAGAGAACATCACCCGTTGATGATCATCGTATCTTCTCTAATTTTATAAACCGCTGCATGAAGCGGTTGCTTCTTGAGAGATATAACTAGAGATCCTATCATGATGCTTAAGAAACATCGATATCTCACAAGTGGTATATATGTTTGCAATTTCTTGCAAGAGCCACAACCTCTGTATAAGCATGGCATCCTCCACCAACAGCACCCCTATAAATCTAGTGGTTCACTGTCATGAAGCAAGGGTGAACAGGTCGCCTTGCCAGGAAGTATCCTCTCTTTAATTCCCTGAAAGATTCGGGTGTAATACCCGATAGATTCGAGTGGATACTACGATTCTATTCTACCACTTTTTGTCCTATAACTCTATTCTCCAATATCACCTTTTTTCCTGCATTTCTCGCTTGATTTATGCCTGATTTGTGCACAGCTCCAAAGTTACTCCCTTAAATATCGGGAAGAAGCATGGTTTTTCACAGTTTTCTCTTTCAAATGAGACGAGCATACCTATTCATTGTGGGAAATGCTAATTCATTGATTATTCATGCGAATGTGCAGAAACAGCAATGAAACCTTGTAATATATCTCATTCGTGTAGCATGACCCCTATACTCCTCTATGGTTATGAACGGCTTTAATTAATCACATATTAGGGATGATCGTACAGAAGGACACTCGAACATCGGCAGTCTCTCTCCTTATGATTATTTTATATCTAACTGCTATCAAATGTTTCACGTGAAACATTTGGACTAAACAGATCAGTTTTAACCTATAAAGCCAGCTCTATTTGCAAGGCAAAAGACAGGAAATGATTCAGTTATAAAATAACTAGATCATAAAAGTGCTATGAACGAACACATAAATGGTTATATAATATGTCAAACGCAAACACATAAATGACGAACTGATAATGCATAGGGTTCAACCTATTAACTGTTTTATCACTGATACTGATTTTTCTAAGTCAATAAAAAAAGGACTCCGTAGAGTCCTTTCCAAACATTTATACAATTGGAGTTTTAGTCGCTGTCCCAGCCTTGCGAGGATACTTGGAAGGCGTAGCTCCCTTTTTGCCAATAATCACAATATGTCGGTCCGATTCCTCGATAGGCAAAGAGAAGGAATGAATGGTATCCAATTCTCCGCGCAGCTCTTTCAAGCTGCGCCCCGCCTCCTTCACCTCTGGGGCAGGATCACTGCCTTTCATAGCAGCGAATCGTCCTCCTACCTTGGTAAAAGGCAGGCAGAACTCGTTCAGCACTGCCATCCTCGCAACGGCCCTTGCGGTGACCAAATCGAAGCCGTCACGGTAACCCTGTTTGCGAGCTACCTCTTCTGCACGTCCATGAATCAGCTCAACCCCTGAAAGCCCGAGAGAATCAACGACATGCTTTAAGAAGTTAATCCGCTTATTGAGTGAATCGACAATCGATAATTTCAAGTGAGGAAAACATATTTTTAGCGGAATTCCTGGAAATCCAGCGCCGGAACCAATATCGGCCATCGTGCCGACTTTGGTCATATCAACGTAAAAGGCAAGTGTGATCGAGTCGTAAAAATGCTTCGTATACACCTGTTCACGCTCGGTAATACCGGTTAAATTCATTTTCTCATTCCACTCCACCAGGATTTCATAATACGACTCAAATTGTTGGAGCTGTTCCTCTGTCATGGTTATCCCATGTTCTTGAAGCCTGTCTACAAAAGCCTTCTGAATGTTGTCCATTCCTTATCCTTTCGCTGCGGTCACCCGGTTATAGTGTTCCAAGTAAACGAGAAGTATCGAAATATCGGCTGGGGTTACGCCAGCGATACGCGATGCTTGACCGATCGAGATGGGACGGATTTTATTCAGCTTCTGCCGCGCTTCCATGGCCAGCCCGTTGATCCCGTCATACACGATATCTTCCGGAATCCGCTTCTTCTCCATCTTCTGTAGCTTCTCTACATGCCCCAGCTGTTTCTCGATATAACCCGCATATTTGATTTGAATTTCGACCTGTTCTCTCATATCCTCATCCAGATCATAAGGGGATGGCGAGAATGCATCAACCATTGCAAACGTAACTTCCGGACGACGCAGAATCGTCAGCAGATTACTTCCATCCACGATCGGTGCAGAACCGGCTGCTTCAAGCATAGGGTTGATCTCAACCGGTTTCACCTTCGCTTGACGAAGACGTTCGATCTCCTGCTCGACGAGCTGCTTTTTCAAAACGAATTTGGCATAGCGTTCTTCCGAGATCAGTCCAATGTCATGGCCAATTTCCGTAAGACGCAGATCAGCATTGTCATGGCGAAGGAGCAGACGGTATTCTGCACGGGATGTAAGCAGTCGGTAAGGCTCATTCGTTCCCTTCGTTACCAGATCATCAATTAATACTCCAATATAACCTTGGGAACGATCGAGGACCACCATCTCTTTGTTCTGCACTTTACGCGCTGCATTAATTCCTGCCATAATCCCTTGAGCCGCTGCTTCTTCGTAACCCGAGGTACCATTAATCTGACCAGCTGTGAATAGTCCCGGCAGTTTCTTTGTTTCCAGAGAAGGCCACAACTGGGTTGGCACCATCGCATCGTACTCGATCGCATAGCCGTTACGCATCATTTCAACCTTCTCCAATCCTGGAATGGAGCGAAGCATCTTGATCTGAACGTCCTCAGGCATGCTGGTAGACAGCCCTTGTACATAATACTCTTTCGTATCTTTACCTTCCGGTTCAAGGAAAATCTGATGTTTCGGCTTGTCGGCAAATCGAACGATTTTATCCTCAATGGACGGGCAGTAGCGCGGCCCTGTACCTTCAATAATACCGGAGAACATCGGTGCACGATGAAGATTATCATTAATAATCTGATGTGTATCGATCGATGTATAAGTCAGCCAGCACGGAAGCTGCTCATTATCTGATGATTTGGTTTCATAAGAGAAAAACTTAGGATGTTCATCCCCAGGCTGAATCTCCGTTTTGGAGAAATCAATCGTATCCTTATGCACACGCGGCGGCGTGCCTGTCTTGAAGCGAACCAGATCAAAACCAAGCTCACGCAGATTTTGTGCCAGTTTGACTGATGGCTGTTGATTGTTCGGACCGCTCTCATAGGTAAGTTCACCCATAATAATCTTGCCGCGCAAATACGTACCTGTCGTCAGCACAACCGCTTTGGCACGGTATTCTGCGCCTGTCTGTGTGACAATCCCTACGCATACGCCATCCTCAACGATAATCTCATCAACCATTCCTTGGCGCAGCGTCAGTTTATCTTCCTTCTCCAGCATTTCTTTCATCGTATGTTGGTACAAGAATTTATCGGCTTGAGCGCGAAGCGCATGAACAGCTGGCCCTTTACCCGTATTCAACATTCGCATCTGGATAAAGGTTTTATCGATATTGCGTCCCATTTCTCCGCCTAATGCATCAATTTCCCGGACGACATGCCCTTTTGCCGGGCCTCCAATTGACGGATTACATGGCATAAAAGCGACCATATCCAGATTAATTGTTACCATTAACGTCTCGGCACCCATACGTGCTGATGCAAGCGCCGCTTCACAGCCGGCATGACCTGCACCGACGACAATGACGTCATAAGTGCCACCCATATAACTCATAGCTCACCATCCTGTTCTATTATTATGTTCTATATGTCACCATAAGGCATCCCTCTCAGGGATAACCTTGTCATTGCAAAGTGGTTCCTACTATATATAGTAATCCCTTGAGCTTATTTACCCAAGCAAAATTGCGAAAAAATCTGATCAATCAGCGAATCACCAACCGCTTCACCCAAAATCTCGCTTAACTGTTCCCATGCCAATCTCACATCGATTTGGATCATATCGATCGGAATGAACTGCTCAGCAGCATCGTAAGCATCTTGGAGCGACTGCTTGGATTTCTTCAGCAAGGCGATATGCCGCACATTGCTCACATAGGTTAAATCCCCGCCTTCAATCTGGCCGCTGAAGAACAAGTTCGATATGGCCTCTTCCAGCCGGTCAATCCCTTCCTCGGCTTTCACCGACATCGGAACGATCAATTCATCGGGGTAATACCGATGCAGAATATCCAGATCAAGCTGGGACGGTAAGTCCATTTTATTCATTATGACGATGCATTGTCTACCGCGTATTTGTTCCATCAATTCCAATTCGTCCTGATGCAGCGGCTCGCTGGCATTGAGCACCAGGAGAATCAGATCTGCCTCGCTTACGGCATGCTTCGATCGCTCAACACCAATCTGTTCGACCACATCCATCGTCTCCCGGATGCCGGCCGTATCCAGCAGCTTCAATGGAATATTATTAATGGTGACAAATTCCTCAATCACATCGCGAGTCGTCCCTGGAATATCCGTAACAATGGCCCGGTTATCCTGAGCAAGCGTATTAAGCAGCGAAGATTTACCCACATTAGGCCGACCGACAATGGCGGTTGTAATCCCTTCGCGAAGAATTTTTCCTTCTTGGGCCGTCTTTAACAGCTTATCGATCTCATCCATCACAAGCTTGCTTTTCTCTCGAATAAAGGCTGAGGTCAATGATTCCACATCATGTTCCGGATAATCAATATTGACTTCGATATGAGCCAGGGTTTCCACCAAAATATGACGGAGCTCATTGATCTTACGGGATAACGATCCTTCCACTTGCTTGAGGGCAACGGAGAAGGCCCGATCGGATTTCGAGCGGATCAGGTCTATAACGCCTTCGGCCTGTGACAGATCGATCCGGCCATTCAAGAAGGCGCGCTTCGTAAATTCTCCCGGCTCCGCGAGGCGAATGTTCAGTTGAAGCAGCAGATCCATGACCCGCTTCACAGAAATAACACCGCCATGGGCACTAATCTCGACCACATCCTCCGTCGTAAAGGAACGCGGGGCACGCATTACGGTGACCAGTACTTCCTCCAGATTCTCTCTAGTTTCCGGATCAACAATATGTCCATAATGAACGGTATGCGAAGCCACTTGCGTTAATTTGTTTTTGCTATTGAATATACGCTCCACTTCCTGAACAGCATCGGGACCACTCACGCGAATGATCGCTATTCCGCCTTCACCGACAGCTGTTGAAATGGCAGCAATCGTATCACTAAACATGGATTCATTCACCTCTTTCATTAAAAACCACCGTGGATATATAATCGCTCATAAAATAAAGCGCTCATGCACTATGTTCAGAGACACTTCATCCAGCATTATATCGGATAGATCTATAGGTCTTTGTAAAAAACAATGACTCCCTCTTGAAACATAAGGAGTCATTGTTTGTATATACTCTTCAACTCATTTAGCGCGGCTTGGCGTAATGACAACCCGGCGATTCGGCTCTTCGCCCTTGCTGTATGTCTTCACGACTCCATGGGATTGGAGTTTGGCGTGAATCACCTTCCGTTCAGCAGCAGGCATAGGCTCCAGCACAATCTCTTTCCGGGTCTTCTGCACCCGTCCCGCCAAGCGGTCCGCCAAATCCTCCAGCGTCTTCCTGCGGCGGTCACGGAAGTTCTCAGCATCAAGGATGATACGAAGATAGCTGTTAGAATACCGATTCGCTACGATATTCGTTAAATACTGTAATGCATCCAATGTCTGACCTCTGCGGCCAATCATCAGGCCAAGTCCAGCACCGGATATTTGAAGCGTCGTATAATCTTTTCCCTTCTCAATCTCCACGGAGATATCAAGCCCCATGGCTTGTCCGGTTTCGATGAGAAAGGCGATGGCTTCCTGGTAAGGGTCCTTGCCTTCCAAGGCATCTACTTCAGCGTCCACCGCTTCCATGCTCGTAGCTGCAGGCTCCTGTGTCATTATAGGAGCATGAGCGATCTGAACCTCTTTAGCGGGGACACCATGCATGCCTGCAGGTGGGACTTCCTTGCCAGATAGTTCGCCGCCAGCACCGTCAGGCAGGAGCGTTAGTTCAACTTTCGCTTCCTTGACCCCGAACAGGCCCAGGAATCCTCTTGATGGCTGACTCAATACTTGAACCGATACACGGTCTTGACTTACACCCCATCGGGCCAGCCCTTGTGCGACAGCATCTTCAATGGTTTTTCCTGTTGCGACGATTTTACTCATCTCGATTTTTTGGCTCCCTTCGAACCTTTTTTCCCGCCTTTGCTCTTCTTCCCGCTCTTATTACCGCTTTTATTCCCCTTCTGACTATCGGTTGCACTTGCTACGTTCGCTACGACAGCAGTCTTGTCATTGTTGCGGTACAAGAAGTAGTTCTGCACAATCGTGTAGAGGTTACTGTAGAACCAGTACAACGGAAGTGCGGAAGGGAATTGGAAGGCCATTACAAAGATCAAAATCGGGTAAACGAACATCATGAATTGCATCATCCCCATTTGTGGAGATGGATTCATCTTCATCATCATTTTCGTTTGCAGGAAAGTGGTTGCAGCAGCGAGTACCGGCAAAATAAACAGCTTGTCCGGTGAGCCTAGTTGCAGCCACAAGAACTCATGCTCACGAAGGAGTCCGTTGTAGTAAATCGAATGATAGAGTGCGATAAATATTGGCATTTGTACGATCAGCGGCAAACATCCCGCCATCGGATTAACCTTGTTCTCCTGGAAGAGCTTCATCGTCTCCATTTGAACTTTCTCAGGTTGGTCTTTATATTTCTCGCGGATTTTCTGAATTTCAGGCTGAATGGCCTGCATTGCCTTCGAACTTCTGACCTGTTTCAGAGTCAGCGGTAAAATTAAGGTACGAACGATAAGCACCATGACGAGTACGGACAACCCGTATTCCCCGTTGAACCATGTAGCAAAGGTATCAAGTGCCAAAGTAAAATAATAAACAACGTTGCTCTGCCAAAAGCCCCCATTTTTCAAATCTTCAATGGTGCGCGTTTGGTCGGCTCCAGGCGCACAACCTGATATAACGGCCACTGCAAGAATTACAGCGGCGAGGAGGAACCATTTTCCTCGTCTTGTCTTCATGAACGACACTTCAAAACCCCTCTCTTCGCCATTCCATTCCACGGTAAATCATAACATATTTATATGGACAAATAAACACATGGTTCAGCCCCTCTTCGCTTTCAAAAGAGACGATTTTCTTAATACATGCAGTACGCTTTTCTCCAGCTCCTGATAGGACTTATCGAGCGCTCCTTTTCTGACGATGAAGATCAGATCGATATGCTCGATAATTTGATGCTGGTGATGCCTGACAATCTCCTTAACCAGCCTTCTCATTCGGTTGCGGACCACCGCATTGCCGATCTTTTTGCTGCATGAAACGCCAACGCGAAACTGCTCTACCTCTTTTTTGCGTGACCAATAGACAACAAACTGATGATTGGCGAAGGATTTGCCGTGTCGATATACTCGGCTGAAGTCAGCACGATTCCGTAAACGAAGTTTTCTATGCACAAGTTTCTCCCGCCCTGCCGTTAATCAAGTTCAATACTTCTACTCATGCCCCGGCATCTCTTCCATTATAATAGTATAGTCATGCCGAAACTGCGATAAACACCTCAATTGGGGATGATTTTATAAGATCATCATGCACGCTTAAACCGCCATTTTATAGGAAACTCCTCACAGTCCCAGGAGATATTACGAAAAAAAGACCACCTCGGTGGTCTTCGTGGCACAATATTAAGCGCTCAGTACTTTTCTGCCTTTTTGACGGCGGTTAGCCAATACTTTGCGTCCGTTCTTCGTGCTCATTCTTTTACGGAAGCCATGTACCTTTTTGCGTTTGCTCACATTCGGTTTGAAAGTCGGTCTCATGAATTAATGCACCCCCTTACAGGAATCTCACTTGCTCGTATTTTAAGACGAAACGTCAATCGACGCACTTTCACGGAAGAATAGACCGCGATTTGATGAACCGACGTCTACGGACGTATCTCTTGTAAACAGACCGCTAATGTCCAGCGGATAATGTTCTCATCTTCACAGAAAATGCCTTTATACATTTAATCACGTTCGAGCCCAAAAGTCAATCCAAACTTCACTCTCCTCGCCTCATAAGTTTTCCACAAGTAGTCATTATTGCAAGTTTTGAATTATCCACATGGGGATAACCTATTGATACAGCCTGTGGATGTCTTTTTTCACTGTATTCTAGCCCCTTCAGAACATCCAGTACATGAGAGGCCCCTGTATTTACACCAGCCTTATAAAGGAGTAGTATAAAAATTGAATTTTAACTTGTATACAAGTATACATCTATGAAGGAGCTGCATTAGATTATGAAAATAGGCATGATCGGACTAGGGAAGATGGGTCTTAATCTCGTACAGAATTTGATTCATCATGAACATCAGGTCGTAGCTTACGATTTAAATTCGGAATTGGTCACTCAGGCTGCCGCAACCGGCGCCGAAGCAGCATCTACAACGGAAGAGCTCGTTGCCAAACTGACTAAACCCCGCATCGTATGGATGATGGTGCCTGCCGGCAAGATCGTGGATTCTGTCATTGATTCGCTTACCCCCCTGCTTGAGCCGGGTGATATATTGATCGACGGTGGCAATTCACATTATAAAGATTCTATCGCCCGTGCAGCACGCCTGACAGAGCAAGGCATTCATTATTTCGATGCCGGTACTTCCGGCGGCATGGAAGGCGCGCAGAGCGGAGGCTGCTTTATGATCGGTGGCAACCGCGACGTCTTTAACAGCATCGAACCTCTGTTTAAAGATATGGCGGTCGAGAACGGTTATTTATACGCCGGCGCAAACGGCAGCGGTCATTTTCTGAAGATGGTTCATAACGGAATCGAGTACGGCATGATGCAATCCATTGCGGAAGGCTTTGAAGTATTGGAGAAAAGCGCATTTGATTTTAGCTATGAGGACGTTGCAAGAGTATGGTCCAACGGTTCAGTCATTCGCAGCTGGCTCATGGAACTGACGCAGAATGCTTTTTCCAAAGATCCGAAGCTCGAAGGCATCAAAGGCGTGATGAATTCCTCCGGCGAGGGAAAATGGACCGTTGAAACGGCACTAGAGGTTCAAGCCAGCGCACCCGTCATCGCCATGTCGCTATTCATGCGATATCGCTCGCTTGACCAGGATACGTTCCATGGTAAAGTCGTGGCGGCGCTTCGTAATGAATTCGGCGGCCACGCAGTGAATAAATCGGAATAAGCATAACGAATCGGGGAATCCGTACCGGATGGGAGAATTAAGGCTATGAAATTTCCATCAATCTGGCTTCAGGGGGCTTCTCTCGGAGAAGCCATCGCCAGTGAATTAAGATTGCAGATTATTAGCGGCACCATAAAACGTGGAGAAATCCTCTCCGAGAATCGGATCGCAGGCGAATTCGGCACCAGCCGATCCCCTGTGCGCGAAGCGATGAAAACGCTGTCCGGTGAAGGATTGATTCAATTGGAGCGCATGGGAGCTGTTGTCATGGGCTTGTCGCTCAAAGATGTTGAGGAATTATACGATGTACGTTATCTGATTGAGAGCTTTGTTCAGGGACATGTATTTATGAATCCGCAGCCGGAACTCATCCAGCATTTGAGACAAATTGTCGATCGGATGGAGCTTGCCGCCAAGCATGGGGATCCGATTGAATTTTCTTATCAAGATTTAACGTTTCATGAACGAATCATAACGGAAGCGAATCATAAACGAATTCTTCATTTATGGAAGAGCATTCGTCCGATTGTTATTACGGTTATGTTCATTACAACAAAGCAGGTGTTCAGTGGCGGAGGCACCAGAGTCCGCCATGTGATGGACAAACATCTGCAGCTCATTGGGGAGATGGAATCTCTGGATGAGGCAAGGATTCAAACGGCTGTACAGCGTTATTTCGATGATTCCCGTCAGACGCTGCATCTTAGTTTTCCGGAGGGTTAGTGCAATCCTCCCTTCCTCTGTCTTCTAAGCGGCCTATGCACGCTCTAAGTTGTCGACAAGTATACTATGAAATTCGCTTTTGTTTTGGGCATACTACCGCAGAACAGCAGATATTTACCATTCTCCCCACACAAAAACGGGTACAAGTATAGGAGGAAGCTACACATATGAATTCATTATTCGGTCTCAGTCCTAATGCGACTTTAATGATCTGGACCCTGCTGACGATTGTTTTCCTGATCGTACTGATATCTAAATATAAATGGAATCCTTTCGTAACGCTCTTGATCTCTGCGCTGATCCTTGGTCTGTTGACAGGCATGCAGCCCGCAGATGTCATCACTTCCATTACAAGCGGCTTAGGCGGAACACTTGGAACGATAGCCATCGTTATTGCTCTGGGAACCATGCTCGGAAAAATGATGGCCGAATCCGGCGGAGCTGAGCAGATTGCCACGACTCTTGTCGATCGCTTCGGTGAGAAGCGCGTCCACTGGGCGATGATGATTGTCGGCTTTATTGTCGGCATTCCCGTATTTTTCGAGGTTGGCATCATTCTGTTGATTCCCATCGTGTATACCGTCGCGCGTAAAACCAAAATGTCCCTGCTCCATATCGGCATTCCGATTCTGGCCGGATTGTCCACTGTTCATGGTTTGGTGCCTCCGCATCCAGCTCCGATGATAGCGATTAAAGCGTATGATGCAAACCTGGGCATGACCATTCTATACTCATTCCTGGTCGGAATCCCCGCAGCCATTATTGCGGGACCCGTATTCGGTAAATTCATTGGTAAACGTATCAAAACAGACCCACCGGAAGAGCTAGCCGAACAGTTCTCCATCAAAGCTGAGCGGAAGCTGCCCGGCTTCGGCATCACACTGTTTACGATCTTGCTGCCCGTCATCCTGATGCTCATTGGATCTGCAGCCGATATCATCGATCCCGAATCCACCAGCCCGTTGTCGGTGTTCTGCAAATTTATCGGCCATGAAATTATTGCTCTGCTCATTGCTGCGGTCTTCTCCTTCTTCTCGCTGGGATTTGCCCGCGGTTTCAATAAACATGATATCTCTCGTTTCACCAGTGAATGTCTGGCACCGATTGCAACAATCGTCCTGATCATTGGGGCAGGCGGCGCATTCAAGCAGGTTCTCATCAACAGCGGTGTAGGGAATGCTATTGCCGAAATCGCCACCGGTGCCCATATTAACGTGATCCTGTTTGCATGGCTTGTCGCTGCGCTGATCCGGGTCGCAACCGGTTCTGCAACCGTAGCAATGACAACCGCGGCAGGCATTGTCGCTCCTGTGCTGGCCATGACGCCAGGCGCTAATGTAGAGCTGGTTGTACTCGCTACGGGAGCAGGATCCATCGTCTTGTCTCATGTCAACGATGCCGGCTTTTGGATGGTAAAGGAATTTTTTAATATGACCGTAGCTCAAACGCTGAAATCATGGACTGTGCTGGAGACGCTCCTATCCGTAACCGGACTGGTGTTGGCTCTTGTTCTGAACGTAATTGTATAATATAGCCATAGGACACATGAAGGCTCCCGTTAAGCTGACCTCCTCAGCAGCCAGGTGCCTTTACGTAGAAAGAAGGTATGTCTCTTGAGTACACAAAATTATATGATCGGTGTAGATATCGGAACCACAAGCACCAAGGCGGTGCTGTTTAAAGAAAATGGCGAGGTTGTAGCCAAAGCGGGAGGGGAATACCCGCTGCTTACCCCTACTCCCTCTACGGCTGAGCAAGATCCCGAGCAGATCTTTCAGACCGTCATTGCCTCGGTCCAAGGAGTCATGATGGAGAGTGGGATTGATCCAGCTCGAGTACTGTTCGTTTCATTCAGCGCGGCCATGCACAGCGTCATTGCCGTAGACAGCAGCGGTATCCCCCTGACTCGCTGTATTACCTGGGCGGACAACCGCAGCGCAGCCTGGTCTGCCAAGCTCAAAAAAGAACTCGGCGGCATGGAATTATATCTCCGAACCGGAACCCCGATTCATCCGATGTCGCCTGTTACCAAGCTGATGTGGATGCATCATGAGCTGCCGTCTGTATTTCAACAAACAACCAAGTTCATTTCCATCAAAGAATACGTCTATTTCAA
This sequence comes from Paenibacillus solani, assembly GCF_001277345.1. Taxonomy (GTDB): domain Bacteria; phylum Bacillota; class Bacilli; order Paenibacillales; family Paenibacillaceae; genus Paenibacillus_AQ; species Paenibacillus_AQ solani. The sequence goes on along the minus strand of NZ_LIUT01000008.1, from coordinate 138,572 downwards.
GCTGTTCGGCACCTATGTTGTAGACCATTCCATTGCCTCCAGCACCGGAATGATGAACCTGAACACACTGACATGGGATCCACAGGCGCTGGAGCTTGCCGGCATCAGCGAGGACCATCTGTCGACCATTGTGCCGACTACACATATCATGGAAGGCTTAAACAGCGAATATGCCGCGGCCATGGGACTCTCCGCCTCGACGCCGTTCGTGCTTGGAGCTGCCGACGGCGTTCTCTCTAACCTGGGTGTGAATGCTATAAAGCCGGGCGTCGTTGCCGCTACGATCGGTACGAGCGGAGCGATCCGTACGGTCGTCGACAAGCCGATGACCGATCCGAAAGGCCGGATTTTCTGCTACGCGTTAACCGAAAAACATTGGGTCATCGGCGGGGCTGTCAACAACGGCGGTATGATTTTCCGCTGGGTTCGCGATGAATTTGCGGCTTCCGAGATTGAAACGGCCAAGCGGCTTGGAATCAATCCTTATGATGTACTGACCAAAATCGCGGACCGTATTCCGCCAGGATCGAACGGCCTTCTATTCCATCCGTATCTGACCGGAGAACGCGCGCCGCTATGGGATCCGAATGCCCGCGGATCGTTCTTTGGGTTGACCCTTAATCATAAAAAAGAGCATATGATCCGCTCGGTATTAGAGGGCGTAATCTTTAATATGTACACCGTATTGCTGGCGATGGAGGAACAGATCGGCCGACCGGCCAAAATACACGCCACTGGCGGCTTCGCCCGTTCTCCGATTTGGCGGCAGATGATGGCAGATATTTTTGATCAGCAGGTCATCGTTCCGGAGAGCTATGAGAGCTCTTGCCTAGGCGCTGTTGTACTAGGGCTGTATGCCACTGGCAGAGCGGAATCGCTCGACATTGTCGAAACGATGGTTGGCGGAACCTTTGAACATCATCCGGTGGAGGAAAGCGCGGATATATACAAGGCACTGCTCCCCATTTTCATCCGCATTTCAAGAAAGCTGGAAGAGGATTATGAAGCTATAACCACCTTCCAGCAGCGTTTTGAGCAATCGTAAGATTACTATAGTAGAAAAAAGTAGAGTAAAGTAGAGAAAAGCCCGTTTTCGCTGGATCCGATCCATGACGAAACGGGCTTTTATTGTTATAGTGCATGCGCGAAAAATATCCACAACGAGAACCCCATACCGAATATCCCCCCTACTTTGCACATAAAGAAATAGAAATCGCTAGGCTCCGGATTAACGATCATCCAATTTGAAGACGAAATATGAAACAAAAAGCGTTGAAAGGCTTCATAACGAAATCCGCACCAGGCGTAAATCAGCATTCCAAGCGCCAATAGGAAAAATCCGATACTGCCGTTTTGAACATGAAACCACGCATCGGCTGCCACAACAAGCTCTGAGGGATCATAACGAGGTTGCGCAGGATCTGAGACATCATCTTGTCCTATCCCCCCGCTAATGATTCTGAAGCCGGGCAGCACCCTCTCCCCCTTTTCATCATAGGTGAGAAATCCCTTGTCCCCAAACGGCTTTACAAGGTAGGTTTTGCCTTCAGGAAAAATGACTTCATATGAAGCCCGCTGCCCTGAATCGACTCCACGTGGCCGAATGTCAAACACTTCACCAGAAATCACAACGCGCTTAACATCTTCCCCAGTCTGAACATAAATGGGCTCTCCGCGGTTAAGAAAAGCTCTGTATTCGAGCCTTCCCTGTCCCAAATCGGCATATTGGGTGTATTTGATGCCCTCCACATAGAACACTTTCTTCGAATAATAGGCTTGCGCCCAAACGGTGACCAGAACGAGTACGGCAATCAGAGCGAACAGCAACCCTATGGTTCTCCATGACAAGGCCTTCCCTTCTGTCCGCATCCACCATTCCCCCGTTTCGAGTTTTCTTATAATACGGACCCGTTCTAGGAAGGTTGCAGCATAACATATCGGTTGTGCTGTGAATTCATTATTCGGTCTCAGTCCTAATACGACTTTAACGATCTGGACCCTGCTGACGATCGTTTTCCTGATCGTACTGATATCTAAATATTGGCCTCTTATTAACATCTTCTTCATCGTACGCCCTGCTCCACCATGTGTGGTTCAGCATACTTGGATGGCTGGTGGCCCGTATGGGATTGCTAGGAAAATTGTATAAGATTCGGCCGGTAACATTGCATCCAAAAAAGTCCTCCATTTGGAAGCCGACCGGCTCCAAAGGAGAACTATCCACAGCTCATATTTAGCTTCAGCCGATGAATCGGCTGCTAGAACATTCAACCAAAAGTTATGAACAGCTGGTGAGGGAAGAAAAATCTGCTGGCGAATCGGACAACCTGTGAATAGTTTTTCTCGTAATAAGACCAACGATGTCGAATGTCGAACAAATTATAAACAATATATAGTGGTGTGAATAATAATTATGCACAACGTATTGAATTTGTGGATAAATTAGCGACATACATTGAAAATAAGGCCTTCTTTTGCTATGATGATATTACTTTTGGTTGTGAATATGTGAATGATGTTATAAAATTATCAACAGGCTGTGGATAAAGTTGTGAACAATTTCAATTTATCCATATTTTTTTGTTTCCACAGGCGTGAGTTCTGGGGATAATTTAGACACCATTCATTTTTTTTCGACATTCCACACATGGCTCTAGCCACATTTGGAAGATTTAAAGGAGTGACAGTTTTGGAAAGCCATACTTCCGAATTATGGCAAGAAATTTTATCGATCATACAAACCAAGCTGAGTAAACCGAGTTTTGACACTTGGTTCAAAGCTACCAAGGCATTGACCATCAACGATCACTCCGTCGTCATTTCCGCACCGACCACGTTTGCTGTGGAATGGCTGGAGAGCCGATACACCAAGCTGGTTAGCGCAACGGTATTGGAAGTGGTGGGCAAGCAGGTTGATGTGCGCTTCGTGATTGAGGAGGCGAAAGGACAAGAACCTGCTCCGCAGCAGCCATCGCCGCCGCTTGAAATATCCGGGGAAGAAATTCAATCCCATATGCTGAATCCCAAGTACACATTCGACACGTTTGTCATTGGTTCAGGCAACCGTTTTGCCCATGCCGCCTCACTCGCTGTCGCCGAAGCACCGGCTAAAGCGTATAACCCATTATTCTTATATGGTGGAGTAGGGCTTGGAAAAACGCACTTGATGCATGCCATCGGTCACTACATTTTGGAACACAATCCCAGCAGCAAAGTCGTGTACATTTCCTCCGAGAAATTCACCAACGAGTTCATCAATTCCATCCGGGACAACCGCGCGGAAAGCTTCCGCAACAAGTACCGCAGCGTCGATATTCTGCTGATTGACGATATTCAGTTCTTGGCAGGCAAGGAGTCAACGCAGGAAGAGTTCTTCCATACGTTTAATGCCCTGCACGAAGAACGAAAGCAGATTATTATTTCCAGTGACCGTCCTCCCAAGGAGATACCAACGCTGGAGGAACGGCTGCGTTCCCGGTTCGAATGGGGTTTGATCACCGATATTCAACCGCCGGATCTGGAGACAAGGATCGCCATCCTTCGCAAGAAGGCCAAGGCCGAGAATCTCGACATCCCGAACGAAGCCATGATGTATATCGCCAATCAGATCGATACGAATATTCGTGAGCTCGAAGGTGCCCTTATCCGTGTCGTCGCTTATTCCTCCCTGACCAATCAGGACGTTACAACACATTTGGCAGCCGAAGCCCTGAAGGATATCATCCCGTCCAGCCGGCCGAGAATCATTACGATTCAGGATATCCAGCAGAAAGTCGGCGAGTATTACAATCTGAGATTGGAAGACTTCAAAGCCCGCAAACGGACCAAGGCCGTCGCGTTTCCGCGGCAAATTGCCATGTATTTATCCCGCGAATTAACCGATTACTCCCTGCCCAAGATCGGAGAGGCATTCGGAGGCCGGGATCATACTACGGTCATTCATGCTCATGAGAAGATCACCCAATCATTGAAAAATGACCAAGAGCTTTTCAAAGTGGTCAATAATCTTACAGAAAAAATCAAAAATCCAACCTGAACAAGTTCAAAGCCTATGCACAATCTATACACATGTGGATAGGCTTAATTTTATGCCTTTTCAGGGGCTTATCCACATATTCAGTGCCCCTATTACTATTACTATAAATAATTAATAAATAATTTAACCATAAAGAGGGGCATCCTCTTGGCATTCGCCAAGTGAACAAACCCCCTCTCATTTTTCCGTAAGGAGTGAAATTGATGAAAATCAGCATATTAAAAAATGTATTGAACGAATCCATCCAACACGTATCGAAGGCGATCTCCAGTCGAACCACCATTCCGATCCTCAGCGGCATTAAACTGGATGTCACGTATTCGGGTGTCACATTGACAGCAAGCGATACTGATATTTCCATTCAATCGTTTATTCCTGCGGAAGATGAGAAGCATACCATTGTTCAGGTAGAACAGCCCGGCAGTGTTGTCCTTCCGGCAAAGTTCTTCGTTGAAATCATCAAGAAGCTTCCTTCCCAAGAAATTCAGATGGAGGTTAAAGAGAACTTCCAGACCTTTATTTCTTCAGGAGCTACAGAAATCCAAATGGTCGGCTTGGATCCCGAAGAATTTCCGGTATTGCCGAATATCGAAGACAGCCAAACCGTTTCATTGCCAGGAGATCTGCTGAAAAACATGATCAAGCAAACCGTGTTCTCCATCTCCACCCATGAAACAACACCTATACTGACAGGGGTTTTGTGGAGTCTAAACGACAATGAACTGAAATTTACCGCTACGGACCGCCATCGTCTGGCTACCCGCTCTGCGCAGCTTGACAATACGCAGGATGTCTCGTTCAACAATGTGGTCATTGCCGGTAAAACGCTGAATGAGCTGAGCAAAATCATTCCGGACCAAAATACGCTGGTTGATATCGTTGTCGCGGATAATCAGGTATTATTTAAAATCGATCGTGTTCTGTTCTATTCCCGTATATTGGACGGCATTTATCCCGATACTTCTAGAATTATTCCAACAACGCATAAAACAGAACTCGTTTTGGACACAAAAAAACTAAGCGAGTCGATCGACCGCGCCTACCTGCTCTCCAAAGAGGAGAAAACGAATATTGTTCTCCTGCAAACGATGGAGCATGGCGGCATTGAGATTTCTTCCAGCTCCTCCGAGCTAGGTAAAGTGCGTGAAGAATTGGATCTGATCGATTTCAAAGGGGAATCGCTGCGTATCTCGTTTAACTCAAAATATATGCTGGATGTGCTGAAGGTGGTTGAAAGCGAACAGCTGATGATTGCATTCATGGGCGTTATGAGCCCGATCATCCTGAAACCGCTCGATGACAGCAAGAGCCAATATATTATTCTGCCGTACCGTACGGCCAATTAAAGTTATCCCCATGTTGATAGGGATGAAAGGATGAAGTCATGAAACAAATATTTATCCACAGTGAATATATCAAGCTAGATCAGTTCTTGAAGCTTTCAGATTGCGTATCCACAGGTGGAATGGCGAAGGCACTGCTGCAAGAAGGAGCGGTTCTGGTCAATGACGAGAGGGAAGAGCGTCGGGGACGCAAGCTGGTTCCTGGCGATATCGTGAAGGTGGAGGACTGCGGGACGTTTCAGGTAGCAGCCCAATAGACAGCCTCCCGCAGCCGCTTTGGCGCTAAGCGCGGAAGACGAGGGAGAGGATAAGCTTGTTTGTCAAAAATGTCAGTCTGCAGCATTATCGAAACTATGAGAATCTGCAGCTTGAGTCGTTTGGCGATGTCAATTTGATTATTGGCCGCAATGCCCAGGGCAAGACGAATCTGATGGAGGCGCTCTTCGTGCTCGCTTTAACGAAGAGCCACCGGACCTCCAAGGATCGCGAATTGATTGGCTTCGATCGAACCAGTGCCTATATATCAGCTGAGATCGACCGCAAGTATGGCGCACTAAAACTGGAGCTAAGCTTGTCTCAACAGGGGAAGAAGGCTAAAATCAATGGACTTGAGCAGCGTAAACTTAGCGATTTTATCGGTTCGCTCAATGTCGTGATGTTTGCGCCAGAGGATCTGGAGATTGTCAAAGGGACGCCGGGGGTTCGCCGCCGGTTTCTTGACATGGAGATCGGGCAGGTAGCGCCAAGCTATCTGTTTCACCTGCAGCAATACCAAAAGGTGCTTGTGCAGCGCAACAATCTGCTGAAGCAGCTATGGGGGAAAGGCAGCACCGAATTAGCGATGCTGGACATATGGAACAGCCAATTGGTAGAGCATGGTGTTAAAATCGTCAAGAAGAGGAAACAATTTATAAAAAAACTGCAAAAATGGGCCGAAGGCATCCATCAGGGGATCACCAACGGCCTGGAACAGCTCTCTTTACACTACCTTCCGTCCTTTGCGGAAGCGGAGGAAGAAGATGAAGCTGTCTTATTTGAGACATTTATGATAAAATTATCACAAATGAAAGAGCAAGAAATACGGCGTGGTATGACATTGGCAGGTCCTCATCGAGATGATCTGGCTTTTTATATTAATGGCAAAGAAGTTCAAACGTATGGGTCCCAAGGTCAGCAGCGGACAACGGCGCTATCTTTGAAACTGGCTGAAATCGAGCTGATACAGGAAGAGATCGGTGAATATCCGGTGCTGCTTCTGGATGATGTGCTCTCTGAATTAGATCCGTACCGACAGACACAGTTGATCGAAACATTCCAGAGCAAAGTGCAGACATTCATCACGGCGACGGGCATTGAGAGTTTGAATACCGACAAATTGAAGGGTGCCAGCATTTTTCATGTCCATGACGGACAGGTGGGCTCTTAAGGAGTGAATCCATAATGTATATACACTTGGGCGGAGAAAAGATCATCCGTTCCTCAGAGCTGGTGGGGATTTTCGATATTTCGATTGAGAAGTCTTCAAAAATCTCCAAACAGTTCGTCACGCATGCCCAGCAGCATAAAGTCGTGGAGTTGATAGGGGAAGAGGATCCCAAATCGATCGTGGTGACGAAATCCATCGTGTATTATTCTCCAATCTCCTCTGCAACGCTTAAGAAGCGAGCAAATCATTTTGTAGCTCAGGCATAAACAGAATCTGTAGAAGTAGGTGAACGCATGTCTATGAATCAACCGACATATGATGAGAATCAGATTCAGGTACTGGAAGGATTGGAAGCCGTTCGTAAGCGTCCGGGGATGTATATCGGTTCTACCAGTACCAAGGGTTTGCATCATTTGGTATGGGAAGTTGTGGACAATAGTATTGACGAAGCGATGGCGGGAATATGCGACCATATTGAGATCATTGTCCATCAGGATAACAGTATAACCGTTGTCGATAACGGCCGCGGAATACCAGTAGGCGAGAACACCAAGCTTAAGAAATCAACACTGGAAGTGGTTATGACCGTTCTGCATGCCGGCGGTAAATTCGGCGGCGGCGGTTATAAAGTATCCGGTGGTCTGCATGGCGTCGGTGTTTCGGTTGTTAATGCGCTGTCTGCCAAAGTTGTAGTTGAAGTCCGTCGTGACGGACATATTTATCAGCAGGAATATCACCGTGGAGTTCCCCAGTATGACATCAAAATCATTGGCGATTCCGACGATCACGGCACAACGGTAACCTTCCTGCCAGATCCGGAAATCTTTACGGAAACGACGGAGTATGATTACACCACGCTGCTCACGCGGATTCGTGAGCTGGCGTTTCTGAACAAGGGCATAGCCCTTACATTGACGGATGAACGTACAGGGGCCTCCGACTATTTTAAATACGAGGGCGGCATCATCGAATACGTTAAGTTCCTGAATGAGAAGAAGGAAGCATTGCATGAAGACCCGATCTATGTCGAGGGTTCCCGCGATAATATTCAGGTTGAAGTATCGCTTCAGTATAACGATAGCTATACCGAGAATATCTATTCCTTTGCCAACAACATCAACACACATGAAGGTGGAACGCATGAATCCGGCTTTAAGAGTGCGCTCACTCGGATTATTAACGACTATGCCCGCAAAACGGGAATGATCAAAGATAATAGCAACAATCTGTCGGGTGACGATGTGCGTGAAGGCTTGACGGCCATTATCTCCGTTAAGGTACCGGAGCCGCAGTTCGAAGGCCAGACCAAAACCAAGCTCGGCAACAGTGAAGTCCGCGGTATTGTGGAATCCCTGTTCGCTGAGAAGCTGCAGGAATTCCTGCAGGAGAATCCGTCGGTTTCTCGCCGCATTCTGGAAAAAGCACTCCAGGCATCGCGTGCTCGTGAAGCTGCGCGTAAAGCCCGCGAGATGACGCGCCGGAAGAGTGCACTTGAGGTCAGCGCTCTGCCAGGTAAACTGGCGGATTGCTCCTCCAAGGATGCCTCCATCAGTGAATTGTACATCGTCGAAGGTGACTCTGCCGGCGGTTCTGCCAAGCAGGGACGCGACCGGCATTTCCAGGCTATTTTGCCGCTTAGAGGTAAGATCCTTAACGTGGAGAAGGCACGGCTTGACCGTATTCTCTCCAACGCGGAGATCCGGGCGATCATCACGGCTCTGGGCACGGGAATTGCTGAAGATTTCGACTTGTCCAAGGCACGTTATCACAAAATTATTATCATGACCGATGCCGATGTGGACGGCGCGCATATTCGGACCTTGCTGCTGACGTTCTTCTATCGTTACATGCGCAAGCTGGTAGAAGCGGGATATATCTATATTGCTCAGCCGCCGCTCTTTAAGGTCGAGCGCAATAAAGTGGTCCGTTATGCTGGCAGTGAGAGAGAGCGCGACGAGATCATCAAGGAATTCGGCGAGAATGTCAAAATCAATGTGCAGCGCTACAAAGGTCTCGGCGAGATGAATGCCGGGCAGTTGTGGGAGACAACCATGGATCCGGAGAGCCGGACGATGCTTCAAGTGACCATTGAAGACGCCATCCTGGCTGATACGTTGTTTGATACCCTTATGGGTGACAATGTAGAGCCAAGACGTGACTTTATCCAGGAGCATGCGAAGTCGGTCCGCAATCTAGATGTGTAATGAATTAGAGTAAAGCCAAGCAGGGAGCATTCCTAGGCCTGAGAAGGCCTCAGGGATGCCCCTTTATTTTTTTGCGGCAAATGCTGTAGATATGAGCTCTCATCGTCTGAAAGGAATGTGGCCCGGGTCGGGCTAACCTGTTTTTTTGGCCTTTTTCTTGCTGGACAGATTGCGTCCATAAGCGGAGGCATATTTTTTTACCTGTTTATAGATGTTCGGATCTTTGAAGAATTTCTTGAATGGGAACAGGGCAGGTTTGGTATTTACCTCCAGGATCCAGATGCTCCAGCGTTCGTCAATCGCTACATCCAGGCCAATTTCCTTCAGATTGGGGTACGACTTTTGCAGCTGGGCTGCAACATGTACTCCCAGCGTATTTAATTCTTTACGAATGTCTTCGGCTTCCTGTGCCGTCATATGCTCCAGCATGAGTGGTTTATAGTGTTTAACTGTGCCACCGCTGTGGTGATTCGTAATAATTTTATCTTTGGCTGCCACCCGGCCGATAATCCCGGTGCTCACCCACTGACCGGAGGGGCTTTTCTGAGTTAATACCCGAAGATCAAAGGGACGACCCATATAATGCAGCAAATGAATACCTTGCTGGATCAGAAATTGCTGATCATGGAATAAAGCGCTCAGTGTTTTATGGAGGCTCTCGAGTGAGGTAAACACTCGGGTTTCTTGCTCATAACGGAGTTTGTAGGAAGCAGCAGGGGTTTCTGTAGGATCGGTAGTTGGAGGATGGAACTGCTCGACCGACATAACGCCGATGCCGTAGGTCCCTCGATCAGGCTTAATATACACAAGCGTATAGGTGCTAAGCATGTCTTGCAGCGCTTCAAACGTATACTCGCGAGTTGGAGGAACATAAGAGGCGAGGCCTTTATTTTTCAGTAGAATTTTTGTTTTCGCCCATTTGCTTGCAACGCGTTGAATAGTCAACCATTTTCATCCTTTCCAGCGGTATGATGTGAATGACAGGGAGATCCCTGTCTCGTAGCACCAATCCATGTGGTTCCGGTGGATTCGAAAGATTCGGGTACACTCTGACATGAGAGGCTGTGCCCCGAAAACATAGGACAAGTATGACAAACAGTGGTATAATATAAAGATGTGATGATTCGAAAAACTCTTGCAATGCATTGTATGTGAAAAGGGGCACGGAGGACAGGGCGTATGTCCCGGTTTCCGGGCAAAAATCATGCTTTCACTCATACTTGCCGTGTTTAATTGTGCGCGGTTTGTGAAAGTAATATAATAAAGGTTAGTGCGTTTTTAGGTTTCTGATCACTATTCTGCTTTTTTCACATAGATCAAGGCATGGTTGATAGGAAAATGAAGGAGGTCCAGCATGGCGGAAGAAAATTTCTCCCAAATCAAAGATCGTGACATTGGTACCGAGATGCGCGAGTCCTTTATGGACTACGCGATGAGCATCATTGTCAGCCGGGCTTTGCCGGATGTACGGGACGGAATGAAGCCAGTACACCGTCGTATTTTATATGCGATGTCTGAACTTGGAATGGCCCCGGATAAACCGCATAAGAAATCGGCAAGAATTGTTGGCGAGGTTATCGGTAAGTACCATCCTCATGGTGATTCCGCAGTTTATGAATCTATGGTTCGGATGGCGCAGGACTTCTCCATGCGTTATATGCTTGTTGATGGACACGGAAACTTCGGTTCCATTGACGGTGATATGGCAGCGGCTATGCGTTATACCGAGGCTCGTTTATCTAAGATTGCTATGGAAATGCTGCGTGATATTAATAAAGAGACTGTAGACTTTGCTCCTAACTATGACGGTGAGGAACAGGAACCGGTCGTTCTTCCTGCGCGTTATCCTAACTTGCTGGTTAACGGCGTTTCCGGGATCGCGGTAGGGATGGCGACCAATATTCCGCCACACAATCTGGGTGAGGTCATTGATGGAGTTCAGGCAATGATCCGCAATCCCGACATCACACCGATGGAGCTGATGGAATATATTCAAGGCCCGGATTTCCCGACAGCGGGATATATTCTGGGACGTGAAGGGATTCGCCAGGCTTATCGTACAGGCCGTGGATCTGTCACGATGCGGGCGAAGGCAACGATTGAAGAGAACAACAACAAAGCGCGCATCGTCGTTCACGAGATTCCGTATCAGGTGAACAAGGCTCGTTTGGTTGAGAAGATCGCAGAACTGGTTCGCGATAAGCGGATTGATGGCATTACGGATCTCCGCGACGAGTCGGACCGTAACGGTATGCGGATTGTTATTGAGCTGCGCCGGGACGTCAATCCGAATGTCGTTCTGAATAACCTGTACAAACATACGGCCATGCAGTCTAATTTCGGTATTAACATGCTGGCCATCGTAAACAATGAGCCGAAAATTTTGAACCTGCGTGACGTGCTGTTCCACTATTTGGAGCATCAGGTCGTCGTTATCCGTCGCCGGACCGAATTTGAACTGAAGAAGGCGGAAGCTCGGGCTCATATTCTCGAAGGTTTGCGGATTGCGCTGGATCATCTCGATGAGGTTATTGCCCTCATTCGCGCGTCACAGACCACAGAGGCTGCTCGCGAAGGCTTGATGGAGCGTTTCGGTCTCAGTCATGAGCAGGCACAGGCCATTCTGGATATGCGCCTGCAGCGCCTGACCGGACTCGAACGAGAGAAGATCGAGAACGAATACCAGGAATTGCTTGCCAGAATCGCGGAACTTCGTGAGATCTTGGCTAATGAGCATCTTGTGCTGCAGATCATCAATGATGAGCTTCAAGAGATCAAGGAGCGCTTCGCGGATGAGCGCCGCACTGAAATTACGGTCGGGGAAGACAGCATCCTCGATGAGGATCTGATTCCGCGCGAGGAAGTGATTATCACCATTTCGCATACGGGTTACATCAAGCGTCTGCCTGCGAACACCTATCGCAGCCAGAAGCGTGGTGGACGCGGCGTGGTGGGGATGGATACGAAGAGCGAGGACTTTGTCGAGCATCTCTTCGTCACGAACTCACACCATTATCTCATGTTCTTTACGGACAAAGGGAAAGCGTACCGGTTGAAAGCCTATGAGATTCCAGAGCTCAGTCGTACGGCCCGCGGCACGCCGATTATCAACCTGATTCAGATTGAACAGGGTGAATCGATCAACGCCGTGATTCCGGTAGAGAATTTTGACAGCGATAATTTCCTGTTCTTTGCCACACGCCAGGGTGTCGTGAAGAAGACTCCGCTTGAGGATTATGTAAATATCCGCAAGGGTGGTCTGATTGCGATTAATCTGCGCGAGGACGATTCCCTGATCGAAGTGAAGCTGACAGACGGTCAGCAAGAGATCATTGTGGGAACGGCCCAAGGCATGTCTATCCGCTTCAAGGAGAGCGATGTCCGCTCCATGGGTAGAAGCGCGACAGGAGTAAAAGGGATTACGCTGGATGATAATGATGAAGTGATCGGGATGGATGTGGTCGATCAAGAACTCGATATCCTGATTGTAACCACCAAAGGCTATGGCAAGCGGACGCCTGCTAGCGACTACCGGAGCCAGACCCGCGGCGGTAAAGGGATTAAGACCATTAATATCACCGAGAAGAACGGGCCTGTCGTGGCGCTGAAGGTCGTGAAGTCGGAAGAGGATCTGATGATCATTACGGCTAGCGGCACGATCATCCGTACGAGCATGGAAGGTATTTCTACCATGGGCCGCTATGCTCAAGGCGTCAAGCTGATCAACATCCGTGAGGATGATTCCGTAGGTACTGTGTGCCGGGCGGATAAGAGTGATGAGCCGGAAGCGGATGAAGAGGAAGAAGGCCAGGAGGGCGTAGACTCGATAGAGTCGACAGAGCCAATCGAGCCAACGGAAGAATAGGGAAGTTAAAGAAGGGCATGGATGATGATTTTCATCCATGCCCTATTTTTGTTTCACTCAGATCTCAGATTACAAATTCAGGGAAATGGTATTGTACAGGCTGACAAAGTCGAACTATAATATGTATATTACAAGAGAGCTTGCTGTCTTAGTACAGCCTATAGATGGAGAGGGTTGATCATGACGATCAAAGCCGTGAATGAAATGGAGGCCGGTGTGAGGTTGGCCAAAGATGTGCGAACGTCTCTTGGAGGCCTTTTGTTCCAAAAAGGGAAGGTCTTACTTCCGCGCGATCTGGAAGTGCTGAAAGCGTTCATGGTCGAACATGTTGCAATAGAAGTCGTTGAAGCAGACAGTACGAGAATACCGACTATAAAATCTGCCGGCGAGAAGCCATCGCTTATTTTTGCGGGGAGTCAACAAGGAAGTGGGAGCGAAGAGGTCCCTGCCCGAAAAGACTTAGCCCTGCACGAAGAATACGATAAAACTATGATCTTGATTAAGAACTGTTATCAATCTGCCATAACAGGCGAGCTTCGAATGTATGAGGTTCGCAATCAACTGAATAGATTGTTAGAGCACCAACAAGAGTATCATGTTCTTAAATTTAATCCCCGTATGACGAATCGCCACGATTATCGTTACCATAATGCAGTGCTGTGTGCTCTGTCTTCTTATAAGCTGGCGCAGTGGGTGGGACTTCCGCAGAAGGATTGGATGCAGGTGGCTTTTGCCGGACTGCTTCATGATATCGGTAATGCCAAGATCGATCCGATTCTGCTAAACAAACCTTCCAAACTGACAGAAGAAGAGAATGAAGAGGTACGTCAGCATACGACCTATGGTTACCAGATACTTAAGAATGTGGCGGCAGTCAATGAAGGCGTTCGTCTTGCGGCTCTGCAGCATCATGAGAAGGTAGACGGTTCAGGGTATCCGTTGCGACTGGAAGGGAACAAAATCCACATTTACGCCAAGATCGTCGCCATTACGGATATATTTCATGCCATGACACTGGACAAGTTCTATCGCAGTGCCCAGTCCCCTTATGTGGTATTGGAACAGATTCAGTTAGAGGCTTTTGGCAAACTGGACCCCAAGATTGTTCAGACTTTCATCCAGAAAGTGACGGCCCTGCACTCAGGTACACAGGTGCGATTAAATAACGGCACTTCAGGGGAGATTATATTTACCGACAGCCAGCATCCAACCAGGCCGATGGTGTCTGTACAAGGTGAGATCATCAATTTAATGCAGCAACGACAACTATATATAGAAGAAGTCATTTCTTAATTCAAAAAAAGGATTGACTTAAGTTAGATAGCTGTGATATATTATTTCTTGTCGCTTCTTGGAGGCGAATATATCACAGCTTTCAATTAAAAAATAGTTTTTGAAAAAAAGCTTGCTAAGTAATTGATAGTGTGTTATATTATAAGAGTTGCTGATGCGAACGAGATTCGCCGACAACGAAGAAGTTGATCTTTGAAAACTGAACAACGAGTGAGTAAAACGGACCGCTTAGGCGGGACGTTGAAATAGAG
>NZ_LIUT01000008.1:57713-120306 GCF_001277345.1 Paenibacillus solani | reverse complement strand
CGAGGGCTTATCCTAAATTATTTCAACATGCTGCAAATTACGTTTCGTATCTAGTTTTCAGGTGATCAAACATCTGAGACGCTGCAATATTCATACACGCATAAGCGTTGTACCGAATATCTCGCGGTAGCATTTGTTACACAAATGCATGTTTGGTGGCGATGGCGGAAGGGTTCCACGCGTACCCATCCCGAACACGACCGTTAAGCCTTCCAGCGCCGATGGTACTTGGACCGCAGGGTCCNAAACCACTGTCGATGTAATCGATGGTGGTTTTTATTTTTTTATAAATCCAAAATGGATGATCGATTTGGCTTTATTTATTCAAGAAACAAGCTCGCAGGCAAGGAATTAGTTGCTTGCTGTTATATAACATATTCAATAAAATGACGTAAACAGATGAAGATTTTGTTACCGATACCGCATCTAAAATCAGTATAATACAATTAGGCATTATTGGGTAAGTGATTACCGATTTACGCAGGCTATAGGAATGAAGGCCTGATTGGAAGGTTCTCCATTAACCAATCAACTATGAATACTCATCTGGAGACCGGTTATTGTGGGGGAAGGAGGACAATAATATGTTGCGTAAACGTGGACTGCAAGTGGCAGGATTAATATGTGCGGGTACGATACTGTTGGTCGGAACCGGATGTGGAGCATCCACAGAACCCACCTGGAAATCCTTTGACGGTGCAGCGAATGTGAAGTCATTTCCTGTTCCGAAGGAAGCGAACAAAACGGAGCAGACCACAGGCAATAGTGAATTGGACTATGTACGCTACGCGCTTCCAGGCTTGAAGGAAGGGGACAGCATTCCAGAGGCTTATCTGGAGGAGATCGAGTCCTGGGGATGGGAGCAGAAGGAAACAGATGACGATAGTTCATCGTTAGTATTTGAAAAAGGTAAAAGCATCGTCCACCTCACGGTGCATGACGATTTTCTTATAATCACGGTTCCCTCGCAGCTTCGAAAGCAAGTCATTCAAGGATTGGAAAGCAATAAAACGAATAAATAAAGACCTCTTCCCGGCTTCGGATGGAGGTCTTTATTTCATATAAAAGGGTAAATCAAAATTATGTAATGAGTTGTGCAAGACCTCTCCTGGGACGCTATTGCTTGTAGTAGGAGATGTCTTGTTCATTCATTTTCAACATTCCATCTTTACGCTGTCCGCTCAAACGTAGCAAGGCGTAGCCCCGAGGGAGCAGAAGCCACAGATGCCAGATAAGAAGACCAATCGTAAAAGAGAGCGGAGACCAGAATGCCATGATCACGCATAGGACAATCCCGATCCAGCAGGTATAGAACTGTACTAGTATGAACACACGCCGACTGACATGTTGTTCCGGGTTATAGCCAAGCCAGGGTGGCTTGAGACGGAAACGCCAACGTTTCCGATAGCTTGGTCCCTGCAAGAGGAGCACGGTATGTCCTACGACATATTGGATCCACAACACAATCGGGAAGGCAATCAGCATATCCAGCAGGATATACGGTGATACCCAGAATGCTCCTGCAGCGCCAGCCAGCCAAGGCAGACTTAAGTAGAGGAGCAACAAGCTTTTAGGAATCTGGATTTTTTTAATGAGTCGATAATGATAAAAGGTGGCTTGACCGTTTGGATCTGCCATTGGGCTATGCCGTCCCCCTTTAAGAAGATGATGATATTCGATAGACAAGAAGATGAAGTCTTTTATGTATTTTATCGGTCAAAATCATATTTTTATTAAGTTAAAAAATAGGTACAGACACAAGGCCTCCAAGGGGGGCATATAAATAGGCGTAGAAAGACATATCCTATGAAAAGGTTTAAAATAATAGAAACTGTGTCATACTAATAGTAAAAGGACCAAGGTGGGATGGTTATGGAAGAGTTGACCGAACACGTGTGTATCATATGCGATCAGTCGAAAACCGAGGGTATTCTCATTGTATCGCAATTCGTATGCGAGGATTGTGAATCGGAAATCGTTCATACCAATGCAGAGGATGCCAAATATCATTTTTTTATCCATCAATTAAAACAAATTGCGATGCCGAAAAATGCATAGATGTGATACCCGTGTAATGGGCCTGATCGAAGGCCTTTTTTGTTTGGGCAGGGGTTTTAGTGGAATCAGGGCATAGGCGTACGTTTCAAATTGCGTTAAAATAGGTTAGAGAATGTAATCCGAAGGGATATGTTGATGACTACACATAGAGAGCGTGCCCCGCTAGCGGAAGCCATGGCATTATATCGGGAACGCGGAGCTTCATCGTTTCACGTACCTGGACATAAGAATGGCAGAGCATATGAGCCCGACCATTACTTGGCTGGTATGCTGCGAGAGGCCATGCATATAGATGTGACGGAAATAACCGGAACGGATGATTTATTTCATCCTGAAGACGTTATCCAGGAAGCACAGGAGCTCGCTGCAGAATGTTTTGGCGCCGAAGAAAGCTTCTTTCTGGTAGGGGGGAGCACCGCTGGCAATCTGGCTCTGATTCTAACGGTATGCCGTGAACCCGGCGACTTTATACTGGTGCAGCGGAATGTACATAAGTCTGTATTGAACGGATTGATGCTGGCAGGCGCAAGAGCAGTATTTCTTCAGCCTGAGCTGGACAAGCCTAGCGGTCTTGCCATTGCTCCTTCCGCAGCTACAGTGGCAGCTGCCTTGGAGGCTTACCCTAAAGCCAAGGGCGTTCTAATTACGATGCCGAACTATTACGGAATGGGGAGCGACTTGAGGCCGCTGGCGGAAGCTTGCCATGAACGCGGAGTTCCGCTTCTTGTCGATGAAGCTCATGGAGCCCATTATGGACAGCATCTTGAGCTGCCCGAGAACGCTTTGTCATGCGGTGCCGATGGTGTGGTTCAATCCACACATAAAATGTTAGCCGCTATGACGATGGGAGCCATGCTGCACGTACAGGGCAGGCTGCTCGACCGCAGCCTGCTGCGTCAGCGGCTGGCGATGGTGCAGAGCTCCAGCCCCTCGTACCCGCTCATGGCTTCGCTGGATCTGGCGCGGCGCCTGCTGCACACGCAAGGCGCGGGCGCCTTCACGGCTGGCCTGGCCGCCGTGGAGACCTTCCGGCGCGGCCTCGCGAAGCTGCCGCGCTTCGGGCTGCTGCAGCCGCCGCAGCCCAGGGGCCACGCCGCGGACACAGCCGCCGCGGCGTATACCCGCCAGGACCCGTTCAAGGCGGTCATATATGACCGCACCGGGTCCCTGAGCGGGTATGCACTCCAGCGCGCACTAGAGGCGTGCGGCTGTGTGCCGGAGATGAGCGACGAGCAGCGCGTCGTCTTATTATTTTCGCTGGGATCGACGCAGGCAGATGCGAATCACCTCCTATGGGCTCTTTTGCATATTGTAGAGCAGGAGGAGGAAACACATGAGCCGGAGACCGACTCGGGCCTTTCATCGGAGCGAGTGAAATTACGGATTCGGGAACTACGTGATCAGGGCGATTTCATGCGCTATGAGCCGCCGTTTATCCAAGCGAATGACAACTCTGCTTCTGATAGTAGCCAACATACCTTGTTAGCGGAATCTAACTTGAGTTTGAATGTTTCCACGTGGAACAATTTAACCGAGGAGGCTCCATACTCCGCGCCTATTCCGTTTACCTTGAAGCCGATAGGCAGAGAGATGATCGAGTCGATTCCGTTAGAGAGCAGTGCCGGGCGCAAGGCAGCCGAGACGGTTATCCCGTATCCGCCAGGCATTCCAATTTTATATCCCGGTGAAGCCATAACCAAGGTTATGGAACAGAGGCTGCTGACTCTACGAGACGAAGGGGCTAAATGCCAGGGCATCACCGACCCCAAGCTGCAAACCATTGTCGTTTACAAGGAAACGTAAGAGATGAGAATATCGCCATACATGGGACGTTTAGGGGATGGAGAACTTCGAACTCATGATCGATCAATGAATGAAGATAGAAAGCAGGATATACTATGACGAATCGCAGACCACTATTCATTACTCTTGAAGGAGGGGACGGATCCGGCAAAACAACGATGATGGGCAGAGTCGCTGCCTTTATGCAGAATCATTCGATCCCGTACCTCATCACCCGTGAGCCAGGCGGAATCGAGATCGCTGAGAAGATCCGTTCCATCATTCTTGATCCGGCGCATACTGCAATGGATCCCCGGACAGAAGCACTATTATATGCAGCTGCTCGTCGTCAGCATCTTGCAGAGAAGGTGGAGCCGGCCTTGAAGCAGGGTTTAACCGTACTATGCGACCGTTTTGTGGATAGCAGCCTGGTTTACCAGGGGTATGCACGTGGACTGGGCATGGAAGAGGTATGGAGCATCAATCAGTTCGCGATCGATACACGGATGCCAGATTTAACACTATTGTTTGATATCGAGCCTGAGATCGGCTTGTCCCGGATCGCGGCGAATGCAGAGCGGGAGCTGAATCGGCTGGATATGGAGGCTTTGGCTTTTCACGAAAAGGTAAGGGAAGGATATCTATTGGTAGCGGAGCGTAACCCGGGCCGTATCCGCAAGCTGGATGCTTCCAAAACACCGGCACAAGTGGAAAGAGAAATGATTCGCTACTTGGAAGAGGCGATTTTGAAGGATTTTTGATGATGTTTGTCAAATATGTAGAGTTAAGGGCAGACGATGCCCCAAAAAAACAAGGAGGGTTTACCATGAAACTGATTGTTGCGATTGTACAGGATAAAGATAGCAACCGTCTCTCCGCCGCATTGGTCAAAGCGAACTTCCGGGCAACAAAACTTGCAAGTACTGGCGGATTTCTGAAGGCGGGGAATACCACCTTTATGATTGGGGTAGACGATTCACAGGTTGAAAGTGTACTTAGTGTCATTCGCACAAGCTGTAAGGTACGTGAGCAGCTGGTCACTCCGGTAACCCCGATGAGCGGTACGACGGATTCATACCTGCCTCTTCCTGTTGAAGTACAGGTCGGCGGCGCTACGGTATTTGTGCTCCCAGTAGAGCGATTTGAGCATTTCTAAGTCCATATTCGAGATCTGCGACAGATATGTAACGGATGTTTTTATTGGGATATGTGACGGCTGTGCTCTCCTTCCATTCCAAGTCTTCCGAACCCATACTGTATCATAATAAAAATAGTTTACCGTAGACCGTAGCACTCGGTAGATGGACTTGAATAGACGCATGAAGTAGATGGAACTAAATAACTGTAGAATTGTTCGTTGATTTGTCAGTGAATTGCTTGACAAGAAAACAATTTCAGGGTACGTTCACGTGAGGCACAGGTTTGTTCAATATGAACGTACCCGGGTGCCTCCGTTTTATTAGATGCGAAAGAATAACGCAAGAGGCGGGGGATTTAGGTGAAGATTAATCCGGGCTTTCGACCCGTAAAAAGTGAGCTTACGGTGTCGGAAAGCGGCGCCAGACCGATTCAGCAGCGCTCATTCTCCGATATGATGCAGCAGCAAGGGGAACGTGCGACTCATGAGGAGCTGAGTCGTCAAATGCGTGAAATTGCGATGCAAGGGGATCGCTTGGCCAAAGCGATGACCATTCGGGAGCTCAAAGCGTATAAATTGATGGTTCGCCGTTTTTTGGAGGAAACCGTTCGCCGTGGCGTGAAGATGAAAGAAACGCGCGGTTGGGACCGTCGGGGACGCGGCAAGCGATTTAACGTCATAGATGAGGTTGATTCTGCGCTGCTGGCGATGGCCGATGATCTCTTGGATACGGAGCAGGGAAGAATTGACCTGCTGAACAAGGTTGGGGAAATTCGAGGCATGCTGATCAATCTTGTATTCTAATTCGATTCTTCGAATTCTTCTAATAGGGGCGAATGAAGGATGGGTAGAAAGTGAGGACTTATGTCTTTTAATGATATCGTAGGTCAAGAGACTGCGAAGCAACTGCTGCAAAATGCCTTGCGTCGTAATGCGGTCAGTCATGCCTATTTGTTCAGCGGCCCCCATGGTGCCGGACAGATGCAGACGGCGCTTACGTTTGCCAAGGCATTGTTTTGTACCGAGCTTGAAGATGATGCTTGTGGACAATGTTTGGAATGTCGCAAGGTAGATCACGGCAATCATCCCGATCTAACCCTGATCGAGCCGGATGGAGCCAGCATTAAGATTGATCAGATTCGGGATCTTCAGCGTGTATTCTCCTATCGTTCGGAGAACCGGAACCCTAAAGTCTACATTATGGACCAGGCGGAGAAGATGACCACACAGGCAGCCAACAGCTTGTTAAAGTTTCTAGAAGAGCCCCAGGCACCGGCTGTTGCTATCTTGATTGCCGAGAATGGACAGGCCCTTCTGCCGACCATTTTGTCCAGATCCCAACAAGTCCCGTTCAGGGCGTTGAATCCCCAGATGATGGAGAAGGTTCTGATCGATGAGGGTTATGCTGCGGCTCTTGTACGCTGTGCGGTTCATCTGGCATCCGGACTTGATGAGTGTAGGAAAATATTGAATGAGAATTGGTTTGCAGAAATTAGAAACGTAGTGTTACAATTAGGGAAGGAGTCTTTGAACCGCAGCGGCTCGGCAATCATCACCGCCAGTCAAAAGGTGTTCAAAACTGAACTCTCTGAGCATCTGGACATCCTGTTCAGTATGTTTCATTTATGGTTTAAGGACATGATCCATGTCCAGTATGGAAGGAAAGAGTCTCTCGTTTTCATAGATCAGGCAGAGTATATCTCTGGCCATGCATCAGCCCGCAGCACAGCACAGTGGGTGGCATACATGGATTTGGCCGCAGAGTGTCAGAAGAAGTTACGCTATAATGTCAATGGACAGCTCAGTTTAGAGCAGTTATTGATGGGTTTGGGCGGTAACACTCCGGCGTGAGCACACCCCCAGGCCCTTAGAATGGCCATTATGTACAGGCACAAGGGGGTTTATTTTTGTACAGTGTAGTAGGTGTCCGTTTTAAGAAAGCGGGCAAAATATATTACTTTGATCCGCTCGATCTCCCCGTGGAGAAGGAACAATCCGTCATCGTGGAAACCGCGAGAGGCATCGAGTATGGTCAAGTTGTGATAGGAAAGAAGGAGGTAGGTGAATCCGACGTTGTTCTTCCACTCAAGAAGGTCATCCGTATTGCTGGTGAATCAGACGCCCGTGTGGTGGAAGAGAACAAGCAAGCGGCTAGGGAAGCATTCACTACCTGTTTAAATAAAATTCGGGATCACGAATTGAAAATGAAGCTGGTTGACGTGGAATTTACGTTTGACCGCAATAAGATCATTTTCTACTTCACGGCGGAAGGCCGTGTCGATTTCCGTGAACTGGTCAAGGATCTGGCCAGTATATTCCGTACAAGAATCGAACTTCGTCAGATTGGAGTTCGTGATGAAGCCAAAATGCTCGGCGGTCTTGGACCCTGTGGACGCGTACTGTGCTGCTCCTCATGGCTTGGTGATTTTGAGCCGGTATCGATCAAGATGGCAAAGGATCAAAGCCTATCGCTCAATCCGACCAAAATTTCCGGACTATGCGGAAGATTGATGTGCTGCCTGAAGTTTGAGCATGATAATTATGAAAGCGTAAAAGAAGAGCTTCCATCCGCTGGAAAAATGGTCGTCACTTCGCTGGGAGAAGGCAAAGTTGTCGGACTGAATGCGGATAAGCGGACAGTTCATGTTCAGCTGTTCGAAATTGGTAAGGTTAAGGAACTTCCAATGGACGACGTTGTCATTAAATAGTCCAATAGAATGTTTATTTTCGGGGTGTAGACTTGGAGAAGAAAAACATTTTTGTGCTCATTCAAGAGTTGGAAACACAGATGGGACATATACACAGTGAACTGGGTGGACTCAAGCTGGTCATCAAGGAACTGCTGGAAGAGAACCATCACCTCAGTCTTGAAAATGAACAGCTCCGGAAAATATTAAAGAAGGAAGTCCATCCGGCAGACGTGGAAAACCCAGTGGCTTTACAACCTCAGCTTCATGTGAAGGATGAGGAACATGAGGATGTGGTCGGCGAGGGTTATGATAACCTGGCTCGGCTGTATCATGAAGGCTTCCATATTTGCAATGTCTATTACGGACATTTGAGAACGGAAGGGGATTGCCTGTTCTGTTTATCTTTTTTGAATAAATAAGAAGCCGTAGGAGAAACTGCCTACGGTTTTTTTCTAGAATGGAAAGGTCATACTGTAAGAATCAGAAATATGCCAATCCATCCGGCTGCTTGTCATGTAATATGAAGAGCAGCCTTCTATGTATTTAGAACATAGAGAACAGATTTGAAATTATAGAGGTGAAGGATTGAAACGATGAAAGGGAAAGACGTGTTATTGCAGCCATCGGAGCGGATTGATGATCTGCTCACCCATGAGCTTGGGATTATCCAGAGCGAGGAAGTATTTAGCTTTTCCATGGACGCCGTCCTGCTTGCGAGATTTGCGAGTATACCGCGCAGGGGCCGCATTTTGGATATGTGCACAGGCAACGGGGTGGTGCCCATCCTGTTATCGACACGAACAAACGCTCCCATTGAAGGCATTGAGATTCAGCCGAGACTTGCGGATATGGCCAGGCGGAGCGTAGCGATGAATGATCTTCAGGAGCAGATTACGATCCATGAAGGCGATCTGCGGGAGTTATATAAGGAAAAGGGACATGGGGCATATGACCTGATAACGGTTAATCCTCCTTATATGCCGATGAATGGCAGTGACTTGAAGCTGAATGAACATCAAGCGATAGCTAGACATGAAATCCACTGTACGCTTGAGGAAGTGATCGAATCCTGTGCAAGACTGCTTCGTCAAGGCGGCAAGATGAGCATGGTTCACAAGCCGCTGCGTCTGGCGGAAATCATCACCCTGATGAGCAAATACCGGATTGAGCCGAAGGTCATTCGATTTGTCCATCCGCGCGTAAATTTGGAAGCCAATATGGTGCTGATTGAAGGCATACGGGATGGAAAGCCTGAAGTGAGGCTGAAACCACCGCTGATTGTGTATGATGAGCAAGGGAATTACGGACCGGATTTTATGGAAATCTACTACGGAACACATGAGGATGAGACGAAAGAATGAAGAATCTTGTGCAACAGAGCTATGCCGAGCGAGGAGAAGGACATCCGGGTTCCCTGTATCTAGTCGGGACGCCGATCGGTAATTTAGAGGATATGACGTACCGCGCCGTCCGCATCCTTCAGGAATGCGATATTATCGCGGCAGAGGATACGAGACAGACTCGCAAGCTGCTGACCCATTTTGAGATTCCGGCCAAGCCGTTGTTTAGTTACCATGAGCATAATAAGGCAGCGAGCGGTCCTGAGATCATACGTTATATAATAGAAGGAAAAAATGTGGCACTCGTCAGTGATGCCGGTTTGCCGGCGATTTCGGACCCTGGCAGTGATCTTGTTTCCCTGGCGATTGAAGCAGGTATATCCGTGATTCCGATCCCCGGAGCGAATGCTGCGCTTTCAGCCTTAATCGTTTCGGGTCTGCCGACCGAACGTTTTACGTTTATCGGTTTTTTGCCGCGGGAACGTAAGGAGATGGTGGAACAGCTGCAGGCGCTGCAATCCGCGCAGGGAACATTATTATTGTATGAGTCGCCGCATCGGGTGAAGAAGACACTGGAGATTATGCTAGAGGTTCTTGGAAATCGGAAGGCAACCTTGGCACGGGAGCTAACGAAGCGCTTTGAAGAATTTCTGCGTGGAAGCATATCGGAATGCTTGGATTGGCTTGCGGAGCATGCGCCACAGGGAGAATACTGTATCGTCGTTGAACCCGGAAGTGTAGAAGAGGAGCTCAAAGAGAGAAATGCCTGGTGGCAGGAGCTTTCGCTCGAAGCCCATGTTGAGCATTATGAGCAGGAAGGGCTAAACCGTAAAGATGCCATGAAAAAAACAGCAGGCGATCGCGGGGTGTCGAAGCGGGATATATACAACGCCCTCTTGGCAGACTCATAATCCAGCCAGCCGCAGGGAGAAGAACAAAAAAAGACCTTCCTGCGGCCGGGTTCATAGCCGAGGAAGGCATCAAGGAGATATGAAAAAGGTTAGAATTAACAAAATGTAATAATGCTATTATATACTAAAAATCTTAATTTGTCACAGGTGTTGGGATTTCCGAGATACATTCGTGGCAAACAATTTTGCCTTTGAAGTAAGTGACGTTCTCAGCGTTACCACAGAAGATGCAGGCAGGCTCATATTTCTTAAGCATGATGCGTTCGCCGTCTACATAAATCTCCAATGCATCTTTCTCACCAATACCCAGTGTACGGCGCAATTCGATCGGAATGACGACCCGTCCAAGCTCATCGACTTTCCTTACAATTCCTGTTGATTTCATCATAACTTATAAATGCCCCTCTCGCCATAATTTAAAAAAGTCATAATTCGACATAGTTCTAGTTTTTATGTTACTTATAGTACCAACGATTCCCAAAACAGTCAACCTATTTTTTTGAAAAATCGGAACCTATTTACGAAAGTATAGTGAACAAAACCCTTGTATAGCAACGAAACTGCCATAATTGACCCAAAAATTGCTGCATTTTTCTAATTGTCGATTTGGAAAGCGCAATTTTACCTTATTCGACAGTGTTCGACATTATGCGTCAAAAGTAGTGTTTATCCGTTGTATCCGCAATTCATGATAAGGAGATGAGATCAATGTATTCACCCATAACAGAAGAAAAAGTGTTCAAGGATCCTATTCATAATTACATTCATGTCCAAGACGATGTGATATGGCGGTTAATCAATACGCCCGAATTTCAACGTCTTCGCCGGGTTAGGCAGCTTGGGACCTCCTTTCTGACTTTTCATGGTGCTGAACATAGCCGATTCTCTCATTCTTTAGGAGTCTATGAAATTACGAGAAGAATCATCTCTCAATTCGAACGGAAGGGATACTCGGATTGGCCCGCCGAAGAAAGACAAGTGGCACTCTGTGCAGCCCTGCTTCATGACTTGGGTCATGGACCCTTTTCCCACTCTATAGAGGAAGCATTCCATATGCATCACGAGGATTGGACATGCCGGATCCTGCTTGGTGATACTTGCGTCAATAAGGTGCTGCAAGAACTCGGAGCCGACTTTCCTGAGAAAGTAGCCTCCGTGATCAACAAAACCTACGATAAACCGATTGTCATGAACCTGGTCACGAGTCCACTCGATGCCGATCGGATGGATTATTTGTTAAGGGACGCGTATTATACGGGAGTCAATTACGGAACCATAGATATTGACCGGATTTTGCGGATGCTGCGGCCGCACCGGGATCGGATCGTCGTGAAGGAATCCGGCATGCACGCCGTAGAGGATTATCTGATGTCACGATATCAGATGTACTGGCAGGTATATTTTCACCCTGTCACCCGTAGCTCCGAGATCATCCTGCGTCAAATCTTTCGCCGTGCGAAGGAATTGCATGACCAAGGGTATGCTTTTCAGTTTATGGTGGAGCCTCTTTCGGCTTTGTTTGCCAATTGCCTCAGCGTGCAACAATATCTGCGGCTGGATGAAGCCCTGATCCAAACGGCATTTCTGCAATGGACGGAGGAAGAAGACAAGCTTCTCAGCGAACTATGCGGCCGTTTCATGCATCGGAGACTCTACAAATATGTAGAAATCGACAATATGGATTTGGATACCATCGACGGAATACGCCAAGCGTTCCGTGAGGCGGGACTGCATCCGGAATATGATCTGGAGATTGATTTTCCAACCGATCTTCCTTATGATAAAGTTCATTCTGATCTGCCGCTTTACGAGCAGCAGATTCTGCTCCTGGACAGGCATGATACCCTTAGAGAAATCTCGGAAGTATCCGAGATTGTACGCTCGATCAGCGGTATCCATAAAGGAAGATATCATCTGTATTATCCGGAAGAAAAAATAACCCGCGTACTGGGTGTTATGCCGAAAAATATAGCAAGCCTCTTTTCGCAGCACAACTGAAAAAACGAAATCGTTAGAAAGTCTCGTATACGTATAATACAAGCAAGTGCGGAAAAACCGAATTCACAGGAAACGACAGGAAAGGAGAGTGTGAAACATTATGCTGTTCGACACACACACTCATATGGATGCTCCCCAATTCGACGAAGACCGGGAAATGGCGATCAAGCGGGCGCTTGAAGCCGGCGTGACCCGGATGATCAATATCGGATTTAACCGGGAAACGATTCCGAGCACGATGAAGCTGGCAGAGACTTATGATTTTATTTATGCAGCTGTGGGCTGGCATCCTGTTGATGCAATCACCATGCAGGATGAGGATCTGGACTGGATCGCATCCTTATGCAGCCATGAGAAAGTGGTGGCAATCGGGGAGATTGGTCTGGACTATCATTGGGATACATCTCCGAAGGATGTCCAACACCTTGTTTTTCGGCGTCAAATCGAACTTGCCCGGGAGCTGAACATGCCGATCGTCATTCATAACCGGGATGCGCATGAAGATATCGTTAAGATTTTGCGGGAGGAAAAGGCATCTGACGTCGGAGGTGTCATGCATTCCTTCTCCGGCAGCTGGGAAACGGCCAAGATGTGTCTCGATATGGGATTTCATATTTCGTTTGGCGGGCCGATTACCTTCAAAAATGCGAAGCAGCCTAAAGAAGTCTTGGCGAAGGTTCCATTGGATCGGTTATTGATCGAAACGGACTCGCCTTATTTAACACCTCACCCATTCCGCGGGAAGCGAAATGAGACCGCTTATGTCAAATTGGTGGCGGAGATGGCAGCCGAAATAAAAGGCTTGTCCTTTGAGGAATTGGCCCGGATTACTACCCAAAATGCACTGGAACGATTTGGCATTTAACGAAAAAGGGAGCAAAAGCGATGAAAAGAGGAGCTTTCGCGACTAATTAAAGTTTTTTAATCAGAAAAGGCGCCGATATTACAATATTTTAACCATTTACATGAGAAAATGTGGTTGATTGTTGCTTTACAACCTGCATGTAAACAGGATATCATCTTTTCAGTGATAAGAAGCTGCGATGTGCAGATCACAGCCGATTATTTCATGAACCATCTCGCTTAATCTCCGAATTTGTGGAGAACGGGGGAACCGATACTGCTGTGTATGCTGTTTTTGATGCACGGAGCTGTATTTGATTCTTTTTCGGGTCTTTGGGGTGAATGTGAAGGATCTCGCCATGAGCGGTATCCGGAGCTAGGGCGTCTCTCTTACGTCCGAACCCGACAGCTAACTCCGTAAGCGAAATAAGAGGGGAAATCTCGTGCATACCATTTCCATGATTCTAATCATCAGGAAGCCACGTCAGAGCCTCTAGTACTCTTTCAATGGCTTTCTTTTATTTTGAATAATGGCGAGGGAATCATCATACGCTTGGTAAACAAGGGTGGTGATCGATGGACGGGAAGATGGGGACTGACGCAGGGCGTTAGATAGATAGCAGGGCGCCTTGTGAGAACAATTGCTATAGTCACGTCAAATGCATTCATGCGTTACTGAAGGCGGCGGGACTATGAAGGAGGATGGAATAGTGGGCATTTTTCAACCTGAAGAAACCCATGAATCGCAATCATCCAGCATGTCTTACGCATTGAGATGGAAGCATGACAATTTGCGTCAATTGATGTTGCTCGGGGCTATGGGAGCCATTACGGTATCACTTCTCATATCGCTGGTTGTCCATGATCAGTCAGGCAAGGAAGTTCAGCTTGTTGTAGATGGTCGTGTCACCACGGTAGAAACACGCGGATCCTTGTTGCAGGAGTTGCTGGATGAACAAGCGATCACGCTGAGTCCTCAGGATCAGATTTCGATGCCTTTAAACGGCGCGATCCAGGACGGAGACCGAATCATCATAAAACGGGCAGTTCCAATCAACGTTACAGTAGGCAGCACAACCCAAACCATATTTACATCCCAGGAAACAGTGGATCACGTACTGAAAGAGGCTGGTATTGCGGTCCAGGGTGAAGATATAGTACAACCGTCGCAGAGCACGGAGCTGACCAGCAATATGAATATCCATGTCGTTCGCGTCACGAAACAAAACGTTAAGGAGACAGAGAACCGGGAATTCCGTGTGATCAAGACTGCCGATCCTTCGCTTGAAAGAGGGGATAACCGCGTCATTCAGCGGGGCGAGCCTGGTCTGATGGTGAACCATTATGAGAAGGTCTACCACAACGGCAAGCTGGTTTCCAAGACGAAGGTCTCTCAACAGGTCGAGCGCAGAACGAAGGATAAGATCATTGCTGTAGGCACGAAAAAAGTGGAGAAGCCTGTAGTTGTGCAGGCAGCAGCTACTCAAGTGAAAGCTACACCAGCTAAGCTGTCTGGTACGAAAAAGGTAACGGCAGCCAAGGCTGTGCAGAACAACGTGGTTTCCCGCGCAGGCGTAGATTTTAAATACACCAAGGTGCTGAATAACGTGTCGATGACGGCATACTCTGCTGAACAAAAAGGTATCGGCACACGCACCGCATCCGGCACGCGAGTAACGGAAGGGCGTACGATCGCCGTAGACCCGAACATCATCCCGATCGGATGGTGGGTATATATCGAAGGCATTGGCTTCCGTCGTGCTGAAGATACAGGCGGTGCTATCAAAGGACATAAAATCGATGTTTATTATGATTCATTGAAATCGGCCATGAATTTCGGCCGGAAGAGCGGCCGCACCGTATACGTGATCGGTCCGGTTAAACCTGAATTAAATTAATCGCATGAAAACCAATTTACAATGCCATTCTAATGCTATACTATTTAGCTTATAATATATGATGATGAAGAAGAGGGAATATTTCCTCTTCTTTTGTTTTGTAAAGAACGAAGCATATCAGGCGAGGCAGAGCCGTTAATTGGCTTACAAGCCTGGATCCTTGAGAAGGAAGAGAATACGGATGATTAAAGAAGTAATCGTTGTGGAAGGCAGAGACGACACAGTGGCCATTAAACGGGCGGTTGACGCGGATACGATCGAAACCGGCGGCTCTGCGATCAACAAGTCTATTCTTAAACGTATCGCGCTCGCACAGGAACGCAGAGGCGTTATCATATTGACCGATCCGGATCATGCAGGAGAGCGGATCCGCAAAATTGTGGAACAGCGTGTGCCCGGCTGTAAGCACGCCTTCATTCCAGAGGAGGATGCTACCCGTAAAGGCGATATCGGAGTGGAGAATGCCTCTCCGGAAGCGATACGGCGTGCATTGGAGCGGGTACATACCTCTTTTGAGGGAAGAGAGAGCCTGATTAGCCTGGATGACTTGCTGGAGGCTGGCCTATCGGCCCATCCGGATGCAGCTGCAAGACGTATGACGATGGGGAATATACTGGGCATCGGCTACTGCAACAGCAAGCAATTTCATAAACGACTGGCCATGTTTCAAATATCGCGAGAAGAATTTCTGGCCGCGCTGACGCAGCTGGAAGAAGGGGGCACAGGCCAATGAGCCGGACTGAAGATATTTCAACACCGAGAAGAACGAAGGAGATCATTGCACGACATGGATTCTCCTTCAAGAAGAGTCTCGGTCAGAACTTTCTGATCGATCAGAACATTCTGTCCAAGATCGTGGAAGCGGCAGGCTTGGATAAAGATAAGGGAGCGCTTGAAATCGGGCCTGGCATCGGTGCGTTGACAGAGAAGCTGGCACAGACAGCAGGAGTCGTCACAGCGGTCGAAATTGATCAGCGTCTGATTCCGATTCTGAAGGAAGTGCTGGAACCTTATGAGAATGTGAAGGTCCATCACGGGGATGTTCTCAAGGTAGATCTTCATGAATTATTCCGCCAGGAGTTTGCGGGCGTATCGAAGGTAAGCGTTGTGGCTAATTTGCCGTACTACGTGACAACACCGATTCTCATGAAATTGCTGGAGGAGAAGCTGCCCCTGGAGAATATCGTGGTGATGATCCAGAAGGAAGTAGCGGAACGGATGGCGGCGGCACCTGGGAGCAAGGATTATGGAAGTCTTAGCATTGCCGTTCAATATTACAGTGAGCCCAAGTTGGTCTGTATCGTGCCGCATACGGTGTTTATTCCACAGCCGAATGTCGCATCGGCCGTTATACGTCTCGCTGTTCGAGAAGAGCCGCCTGTTCGCGTGGAAGACGAGGGATTCTTCTTTGAGGTGGTACAAGCTTCTTTTGCACAGCGGCGGAAGACGATTGCTAACAATTTGAAGAGCCGCTTCTTTTCAGGGGAAGGCCGGGAGCGGCTCGAGCAGCTGCTGCAAGAAGCGGGCATTGAGCCCTCACGGCGCGGAGAGACGCTTAGTATTGAAGAGTACGCCAGGCTCAGCAATGTGCTGTACCACGCAAATATTCGCTGATCCGGCTTGAATCCGGCTGTTAGAGCGACGCTTCCGGCAGTGAAGGGCTTTAACACTTATAAATCGTTATTTCGCAAGAACCAATATTCACAGTAGCCCATACCATAGGGTAGGGGTGATATTGTGATGAACTTGGGAGACTTGGTCGTCCGTAAATCATACGGCGGCGATGTAACGTTCCGGGTGGAAGGCATGCGGCAAAATAATAATATCGTCATCAAAGGGACGGAATTCCGGTTGCTGGCCGACGCTCCCGTTAATGATCTGGTGACGGTTCCGCATCCCACCTTAAGCGAACGAACAAAGCAGGCGCAGATCAAAGCCAATGAGTCGCTGGACCGCCTGCAAAAGCATAGACAGGAGCAGAGCGAACGCCAATGGGCTAATCTTAGAGGGATTGACGGCGGTCAGCATGCGGATAAAGGATATTTTGATGTGCCGGGCAAGGTGCTGCATTTGGATGGGGATCCCCAATATCTCAAGAAGAGTTTGGCCTTATACAGCCAGCTTCGGGTCCCCGCGGAAGGTCATTATATCACTGAATCGGCGATGGCCGATTCGTTATATCGTCTTCTTCCGCGGGTAAGACCTGATATCGTAGTGATTACAGGCCATGATGGCGTACTCAAGAGACGGCAGCCATACGATTTATTAAGCCTGGACAGCTATAAGAATTCGCATAACTTCGTGACAGCGATTCAGGTAGCACGCCAGTATGAGCGTAATCTGGACTCCCTCGTGATTGTGGCAGGCGCATGCCAATCGCATTTTGAAGCGCTGCTGCAGGCAGGGGCTAATTTTGCCAGCTCGCCAGGGCGAATTCTGATTCATGCGCTGGACCCCGTGTATGTGGCTGCGAAGGCGGCCTATACGTCAGTTCGCGATACGGTGAACATGCACGACGTCGTACATCATACGATTAGCGGAAGCCAAGGCGTAGGAGGGATCGAGACGAGAGGCAGCTATCGCATTGGCCTGCCGAAGCTGCAGGATCTGTCTACCTTAAAGGTAACACCTTCAGTCAGTTAAATCTTCTGCAAGGATATTCCAAGGCCCGCTGTCAGCGCTGATAGCTATTAAAGGAGAATATAACAACAGGAAAACCCCACAGGCTGGGGTTTTTTGTTGTGCTCATTGATTTTGTAAAAAAGTTGTCAAAAAAATATACATAAAATGTGTCAATTTAGCGCATATTAAAGCAAATGAACGCGAGAATTACCGGGTCAAAAAAAAACGTTGACAACATATTTTTGTTGCTGATATAATTAATGTTTTTGAATTGACAACGTACTGAATCTACGATATAATGGACAAGGAAAGAGGTGGTCGTCGACAATGGCTAAAAACGCGCTGTTGGAAATCAAACGCAGTCTCGATGCCCATTTAGGGCAAAAAATTACGCTTCGGGCTAACGGTGGCCGCCGGAAGACCGTCGAGCGTACTGGTGTTTTGGAAGAAACGTACCCTTCTGTTTTCATTGTGAAGTTGGATCAGGACCAACAAACGTTTAAACGTGTGTCTTACAGTTATGCCGATATTTTGACCGAAACAGTGGAAATTATGGTCACCGGTGACGACAATGAGATGCGTATCACCTATATCAAGTCATAACGTCATGAGAGAGCAGTCTCCACTTACAGAGGAGGCTGTTTTTTGTTGCCATCCTTTCGTGGGGATGACAAGGAAGGGTCGGATGCATACTAAGGCTGCACCCGCCTTCCGGGTGAGGGGTTAAAGAGCAGGTGGGGATGTTTTAAGCTCTTTACGACGCTGGGTGCTGTTCATTGCCATACTCAATACATTTTTCAAGGAGGCGGAATGAATGAGCAGGAGAAGACGAAGCATTATGTCTGATCAATTGAAGACCGAGCTTGCTAAGGAATTGGGCTTCTATGACACCGTGGAGAAGGAAGGCTGGGGAGGCATTAAAGCCAAGGATGCAGGCAACATGGTAAAACGGGCAATCGAGCTCGCCGAGCGGGCAGCCCGCAAATCCGATCTGTAAGAGTCGCATGATGGAAAAGCAGGGTCTTCCGGTACACGGGAGGCCCTGTTTATATAGCTGGCAATCAAGGAGTTCTCTCCTCAAACAGTCTCATGACTTCAAAGCTTGATTTTGTTAATATAAAGGCATTAGATGTTTTTTCTCGAATATGTTAAGTTCAAGCATATGGGAAAAGCTAAGGATAGGTGAACGATCTTGAAAATATACGAAAAAGCACCGGCCAAGATCAATTTGATGCTGGATGTGCTCCATAAACGTCCTGATGGCTTCCATGAGGTAGAAATGGTCATGACGATGATCGATCTTGCTGATCGGCTCGAAATGTCAGAACAGAAGCGGGACACCATCATCATTACCTCACAGGCAGGATACATACCGCTTGACGAGAAGAATCTAGCCTTTCAAGCCGCAAAATTAATAAAAGAGCGCTACGATGTGAAGAATGGGGTACATATTCACCTGGACAAAAAGATTCCCGTTGCCGCTGGACTGGCAGGAGGAAGCAGTGACGCTGCAGCCACGCTACGAGGCTTGAATCGTCTTTGGGGCCTGGACATCCCTCAGGAGGAGCTACTTGCACTAGGCGCAGAGCTCGGCTCGGATGTGCCCTTCTGCGTTAGCGGCGGCACGGCGCTGGCTACAGGACGCGGCGAAGTGCTCACGCCCATCCCGAACCCTCCGCAATGCTGGGTGATTGTAGCGAAGCCGCCCATCAATGTGTCAACCGCGGAAGTATACGGCCGCTTGCGGAGTGAACAG
This sequence comes from Paenibacillus solani, assembly GCF_001277345.1. Lineage (GTDB taxonomy): Bacteria > Bacillota > Bacilli > Paenibacillales > Paenibacillaceae > Paenibacillus_AQ > Paenibacillus_AQ solani. Next base: position 101,270 of record NZ_LIUT01000008.1, on the reverse strand, counting down.
ATTCAGCACCATCCATCAGCTGAGCGCATGGTGGAGGCGCTTCAGCAGGGGAGCTTTCAGCAGATGTGCCAATCGCTTGGCAATGTGCTGGAGGAAGTAACCCTGAAGCTGCACCCGGAAGTTCAGCAGCTGAAAGACGGCATGCTGAAGTTAGGGGCTGACGGCGCCCTTATGTCGGGCAGTGGTCCTACGGTCTTTGGCCTAGTTTCCAAGGAATCCAAAGTGGCCCGGATATACAATGGCCTGCGGGGATTTTGCAAGGAAGTGTATGCTGTTCGCCTGTTAACCTAGAATTACGTGGAGAATAAATCTCAATAATGTTTGTATAAATACGTACAAAGATGTTATATTTGATGTATAATATTCGGATTTAGCGAGGAACCCTAGTGAAAAAATTAAAACGAAGCGAACGATTGGTCGATATGACCCAATACTTATTATCCAAACCGCATACGCTGATACCTCTGACGACGTTTGCTGACCGATATGGAGCAGCCAAGTCATCCATCAGTGAGGATTTGGCCATTATCAAGGACGTGTTCGAGAGCGAGGGGCTCGGAGAGCTTCAGACGCTGGCTGGCGCCGCGGGTGGAGTCAGATACATCCCTAAACTGCGCACAGACCATGCTCTGCGTTTTGCAGAGGAGCTGTGTGAGCAATTACAGCAATCAGACCGGATTCTGCCAGGTGGCTATCTGTACATATCTGACCTGCTCGGGCAGCCGTCGCTGATGAATGAAGCCGGAAAGATTATTGCAACGGCATTCTCCGACCGTGAGATCGATGTGGTGATGACCGTGGAAACGAAGGGAATTCCGTTAGCCTACGCCACGGCAGCCCAATTGAACCTGCCTGTCGTATTAGTTCGTCGGGACCATCAAGTGACGGAAGGATCGGCCGTAAGCATCAATTATGTCTCAGGCTCGCATAAGAGCATTCATACCATGTCTTTATCCCGCAGAGCACTGAAGGAACGCTCCCGTGTGCTAATCGTGGATGATTTCATGAAGGCAGGAGGAACCATCCAGGGAATGGTCGATTTGCTGGGTGAATTTAATGCCGAAGTCGCAGGTGTGGGTGTACTGGTGGAATCAGGAGCAGTGGAAACAGAGGAAAGACTTCTAGAGGACTATATTTCAATTGCGATCTTAAGTGACGTAGACTCCAAAACGAAGAGCATAACGGTAAATCCCGGAAACTACTTCGAAAAATAAGATTGCGATATTTGTCGATATTGTAGCGGTTTCCTTCGAATTAGCCCGAAGTCTGTCGAAAATATCACATTCTAAAAAAAATTCCTGATTTTAGGATATTTTATAGTATAAAAAGAAGGATTTTAGGTTTGCTATGTGGAATTATACACCAAGTCTCTGATGGAAAAAGGTGGTGAACACATATGCAAATTACGGATGTCAGACTCCGCCGTGTTAACTCTGAGGGGAGAATGAAGGCAATCGCATCCATTACCATCGATAATGAGTTTGTCGTTCACGACATTCGCGTCATCGACGGTAACAATGGAATGTTTGTTGCAATGCCGAGCAAACGCACTCCGGATGGAGAATTCCGCGACATTGCCCATCCCATTTCTTCCGGTACCCGCGAGAAGATTCAATCGGCTGTATTGGCTGAGTATGAGCGAGCGGCTACAGAAGAAGAAGTGATTGAAGAAGGCGCTTAAGTTTTACAATTGGGGTTCAAGGAAAAGAGAGCCATATCTATGGCTCTCTTTTCTTTTTTTGTAGAATGATATATATTCAGTAGTGAGTTCAAGAGGAGGAGGCATGGCCCTTGAAAAGATATGCTATTGTGCTCGCCGCTGGGCAGGGCAAACGTATGAAATCCAAACTTTATAAAGTGCTGCATCCTGTTTGTGGCAAGCCGATGGTTGGACACGTACTGCAAACGGTGCAGCAGGTAAACTGTGAACGCAGCGTTGTGGTCGTAGGACACGGAGCAGAAAAGGTCCGTGCCTATCTGCAAGACGCAGCTGAATATGTTCTGCAAGAGCAGCAGCTCGGAACAGGTCATGCTGTAAAGCAGGCCAAGGAACTTCTGGGTGCCGAGGAAGGATCCACGATTGTCATCTGCGGCGATACTCCGCTCGTGACGTCCGAAACACTGGAGAATCTTCTGAAACTTCATGAAAGCAGCCATGCGGCCGCTACCGTACTGACTGCGCATATGGATAACCCGAAGGGTTACGGCCGGGTCATCCGCGGCGAAGATGGAAGCGTGTTGCGGATTGTTGAACAGAAAGATTGCAGTCCAGAAGAGGACGCAGTCACTGAAATTAATACCGGTACCTATTGTTTTGACAATAAAAAGCTATTTGCGGCATTAGACAGCGTGACCAATCAGAATGCGCAGCAGGAATATTATCTGACCGATTGTATCGGAATTCTGAAACAAGCCGGCGAGACCGTGCTTGCTTATCAGACAGATGACTATGCGGAATCGATTGGCGTGAATGATCGTCTTGCCCTATCGGAAGCTGAAGGCTTCATGAGAGATCGCATCAATCGCTTGCACATGTTGAACGGTGTTACCATCATCGATCCGGCTTCAACGTACATCGGTGCTGATGTTACCATTGGCTCAGATACCGTACTGTATCCGGGGACTGTTTTGAAAGGTAATACGGTGATCGGTGAAGATTGCGTGATCGGACCGGGCTCCGATATCGAAGATTCCGTTATCGCGGATGGTGCTAGCGTCAAACATTCGGTGCTATGCAGCGCTGAAGTCGGTTCTCGTACCACCGTAGGGCCTTATGCTTATCTTCGTCCAGGCGCCAAGCTGGGTGAGGACGTGAAGGTAGGCGATTTCGTCGAAGTCAAGAATGCCACCATTGATAATGGATCCAAGGTATCTCATCTCAGCTATGTGGGGGATGCCAAGGTCGGCAAAAACGTTAATATCGGCTGTGGTGCGATAACAGTCAACTATGATGGATATAATAAGTCCGTTACCGAAATTGAAGATGATGCCTTTATCGGCAGTAATGTGAATTTGATTGCACCGGTGAAGGTAGGCAAGGGCGCATTCGTTGTTGCAGGCTCTACCATAACGCATTCGGTTTCGGATAATGATCTGGCCATTGCCAGACAGCGTCAAGAGAACAAGCCAGGGTACGCAGAAAAGATGCGAGCACGCGCTATTGCCAAGAAGAACAATAAATCGTAATCATTCCTGCTTCTGTTTAAGATCGAAGTGGTGATCGGATAGCCTAATTCAACGAACCAGCACGGAGGGTTTTTATTCTATGACTTATCTTGATTCGAAATTAAAAATATTCACGTGTAATTCCAATCCTAAACTTGCCCATCAAATTGCTGATTATATCGGTATTCCGATGGGGGAATCACATACAACCAGCTTTAGCGACGGCGAGATTCAAGTAAAGCTCTCCGAGAGCGTACGGGGCTGTCATGTTTATATTGTGCAGTCTACTTGTTTGCCGGTAAATGATAATCTCATGGAGCTGCTGGTTATGGTGGATGCGCTTAAGCGGGCATCGGCGAAGAGCATCAACGTGGTCATTCCGTACTACGGATATGCCCGTCAAGATCGCAAAGCGCGTTCGCGGGATCCGATCACCGCTAAACTGGTTGCAAACCTGATCGAAAAGGCAGGCGCCCATCGTGTCATTACGATGGACCTGCATGCGATGCAGATTCAGGGCTTCTTCGACATTCCGGTGGATCATCTGCTCGGCGTGCCGATCCTTGCCCAGTATTTCCGTTCGAAGCAGATCGAGAATCCTGTCGTTGTTTCTCCGGATCACGGCGGGGTGGTACGTGCCAGAAAGCTTGCTGATTTCCTGAATGCGCCGCTTGCCATTATTGATAAGCGCCGCCCTGAGCCGAATGTCAGCGAAGTTATGAACATTATCGGGAATATCGAAGGCAAGACGGCTATTCTAATTGATGACATCATTGATACGGCAGGCACGATTGTGCTGGGTGCCAACGCATTGATGGAAGGCGGGGTCAAGGAGGTCTATGCATGCTGTACCCACCCGGTTCTATCCGGTCCGGCACATGAACGCCTGGAGAACTCTCCGCTCAAGGAAGTTGTGGTAACAGACACCATTCCGATTACCCATCCGAACCCAAGCAGCAAGCTGACCGTGCTGTCGGTTGCTCCGTTAATGGGCGAAGCCATTATCCGGGTTCACGAGGAATTGTCGATCAGCAAGCTGTTTGAGATAGAATAATAAACCGTGTAAAGGCAGGGTTACATCTCCTTCATAAGAGATGTAACCCTTGTCGGCTATGGAGAGGATGCAGGTCATCCATCCAGCTGTGTAGCACAGCCGGAAAGAAAACGTTTTCATTATTAGGGCCTGCTTGGAATCGGCCTATCCTGTCAGTACCCGGGTCTCGATATGAAAGTAAATGTGCCCCGGTTGTAAAGCGTACCCTCAAGCTCGACAAAATAGGCATCAACTGCTGTAATAAGTCCAATGTCTATATGACAGCCGAGTTCATAGACTTGAACCGGGATGCCATGTTTCATGTGATATTGAAAATGGCTGTGATGCGTTAACTTTCGTTCATTCGTATTCAATGCCGATTTCACCTTCTTAAGAGGGCATACGCCAATGGGTTTTGTTCATATTGTACTCAGAAATGGACAAAGAAGAAAGTATAAATCGTGAAAGGAATCAACCTGTGATGAAATGGATCGTCGGACTGGGCAACCCCGGACCAAATTATGAGAAGACTAGGCACAATGTCGGGTTCATGGCGCTGGATGCTTTGGCAGAACGCCACGGCATGAAGTTTAATCAGAATAAATGCAAATCGGTCATCGCCGAGGGCATGATCGCAGGTCATAAAACGGTTCTGATTAAACCGATGACGTATATGAATCTATCAGGCGAGGCTGTTCGCGCCTATATGGATTATTACAAAGTGAGTTTGGAAGATATGATTGTGGTCTATGATGATTTGGACACCGCCGTTGGCAAGATTCGTCTGCGGTATCAGGGCAGCGCCGGAGGGCACAATGGTATCAAATCGATCATTCAGCATACAGGCACGCAGAGCTTTAACCGTGTCCGTATGGGCATCTCGAGGCCCGAGCCGGGTTATGCCATTGTTGACTACGTGCTGGGAACCTTCCCGAAGAAAGAGCGGGAACTTCTGCAGAATATGGTGGAAGAAACTTGTGATGCTTTGGAATTCAGTCTGGATCATACCTTTGAACAGACGATGGCCAAGTTTAACAAGTAGAGTAGGGTAATCGGATTCAAGGGATTCGAAGATGACCAGAGCCCTCCGTTACCAAGGAAACCAACGTCTTAAACAAGGGAAATTCGGGCATACTGAAGGTATATACGACCTTCAGGAGGCATATGATGGCGATAACTTATGTTTGCAGACACTGTCGAGCGTTTCAGGGCCGCATTGATTCCCATGACATATCCGATGCTCGTCTCGGTTTCGATTCCTTGACCGCTGAGGAACGCAGGGATATAATAGCGTATGATTTTAACGGAGAGGTCATGGTCCGAGTAACCTGCGACCATTGCCGAGAAGCCCTGGAAGCTCATCCGGAACTCAGCCTTTTGGTAAATCCCTTACAATAAGCGTATAATGGAATACAAGAACGTTTTTTGGTAGAAGACATACAGCGGCAGTGCCTGTCGCTGCTCTAGCCTTGGCAGTTTTGCTCAAGGCTTCTTTTCGATTATGATTTTTTGGCAATCGTCCAAAATCCCATGAGAAATAGAGTTTAAGAAATTCATTTCTTTTGCATAAGAGAGGTGCCCCCTTTTGTTACAAGCACTTATTGATGTATTTTCGAAAGACTCGGATTTCAACTCCATAACGGCTGGCGTTCATGCCGGCATGAGAGAGCAATTGATCTCCGGTCTTTCCGGATCGTCCAGACAAATCTTAATGGCTGCACTCCACCAAGACCAGCAGCGCCCGCTGCTTGTAGTCACACATAATATGTTCTCAGCCCAGAAGATTGCGGATGATTTGCAGGAAGCGCTCTCACCCGAACAGGTGTTATTATACCCGGCGAACGAACTAGTGGCGGCCGAGTCCGCAGTTTCAAGCCCCGAGACGCTCGCGCAGCGGATAGATGTACTCGTCCAATGTGCAAGAGGCTTTCGGGGTGTTGTTGTTGCGCCTTTTTCGGGAGTGCGTCGTCTTCTTCCTGCTCCAGAAGTGATGGCTGATGCCCGTATAGTGCTCCATGACGGCGGAACGCTCCAGCTTGATTCATTCTTGAACCAAATGATCGGGATGGGTTATGAACGGGTGGAGCGCGTGGAGAGCCGCGGGGAGATGAGTGTCCGCGGCGGCATCATTGATTTTTATCCCATGACAACGGCCATGGCGTACCGCGTCGAGCTGTTTGATGAAGATATTGACTCGATCCGTACCTTCGACCCGGCGGATCAGCGTTCCGTTGATAAGGTGCGGGAAGTTACGATTACACCTTGCAAGGAAATCATTGCAGACTCGGAGCGGCTTAACCGTACGGCAGATACAGTCGCCAGGAAGCTGGAAACGCAACTCGAGCGCATGAGCGACCGCCAAGCCAAGCTTCGCCTCCGGGAAGAACTACACCGGGAAGTGGAAATGCTGCGTGAGCGGATCTATTTCCCTGAGATCTATAAATATATTTCTCTGCTGTATCCGGAGAAGACATGTCTGTATGATTACATGCCGAAGGATACCATCCTTATTATGGATGAGCCTGCCCGTCTGCTGGAAACAGCCAAGCAGCTGGAACGCGATGAAGCCGAGTGGAATTTGCATCTTATGCAGAATGGCAAGTCGCTGCCGGATCTTCCATTATCGCTGGAAACCGAGGAACTGATCTATCAGCATCCTTATCAGAGCCTCTTGATTTCTATTTTCTTGCGCCAGGTGCCGAGAATGCAGCCGCAGAATATCGTCAACCTGGTTACACGTGGCATGCAGGATTTCCATGGCCAGATGAATGTGCTCAAGGCAGAGATGGAGCGATGGAAGAAATCGGGCGTTCAGGTCATGATGCTGGCGGGTGACGCCGAGCGGATGGAACGTATGCGGCGGGTGTTGCTGGATTATGGAATCGAAGAACCGCTTATGTATGAGGGACATCTTCAGAATGGCTTTGAGATGCCTTCGGTCCACACAGTCATTATCACCGAGAACGAGATGTTCTCCTCGAAGCAGCGCAAAACGCGAAAAACGACCCGGAATATAGATAATGCCGAGCGCATAAAGAGCTACACCGAGCTCAAAGTGGGCGATTATGTGGTGCATCAAAACCACGGAATCGGGAAATATATGGGCATCGGAACACTTGAAATCAATGGAATCCATAAGGATTACATGCATATTTTGTACGCTGGCAGTGATAAGCTGTCCGTTCCGATTGAGCAGATCGATCTGATCCAGAAATATGTCGGTTCTGAAGACAAGGAGCCCAAGGTTTATAAGCTGGGCGGGAACGAATGGACCCGGGTTAAGAACAAGGTTCGTTCTTCCGTTCAGGATATCGCTGACGATCTGATTAAATTGTATGCAGAGCGTCAATCAGCGCCCGGGTACGGATTTGAGAAGGATACGTCGGAGCAGCAGGAATTTGAGGACATATTCCCTTATGACGAGACACCCGATCAGCTTCGTGCCATTACCGAAATCAAGAAAGACATGGAACAGAACCGGCCGATGGACCGGTTGTTGTGCGGTGATGTGGGGTACGGCAAAACGGAAGTGGCAGTTCGTGCAGCATTCAAGGCCGCGATTGAAGGTAAACAGGTTGCAGTCTTGGTGCCGACTACGATTCTGGCCCAGCAGCACTATGAAACATTCCGTGAGCGTTTCGCCAATTACCCGATTAATATTCAGGTGCTGAGCCGTTTTCGCGGTCGTAAGGAGCAGAATGAGACGATCAAGAAGGTTAAACAGGGCACGGTCGATATATTGATCGGAACCCATCGCCTGCTGTCCCAGGATATTGTATTCAAAGATCTGGGACTCCTGATCGTGGATGAAGAGCAGCGGTTCGGCGTTACGCATAAGGAGAAACTGAAGAAGCTGAAAACCAATGTGGATGTACTTACGCTGACGGCAACCCCGATTCCGCGTACCCTGCATATGTCGATGCTTGGTGTCCGGGACTTGTCCGTCATCGAGACGCCGCCGGAGAACCGTTTTCCGGTGCAGACATATGTCGTAGAGCACAGCCAGACTTTGGTGCGGGAAGCTATCGAGCGGGAACTGGCCAGGGGCGGACAGGTGTACTATCTCTACAACCGGGTCCAGGGTATACAGGAAATGGCAGCCCAAATCTCCATGCTGGTGCCGGATGCCCGGGTGGGTGTTGGCCACGGCCAAATGTCCGAGACCGAGCTTGAGAAGACCATTCTCGACTTCCTGGACGGCGAGTACGACGTATTGGTAAGTACGAGCATTATTGAAACAGGTGTCGATATCCCGAACGTAAACACGCTGATCGTGCATGACGCTGACAAAATGGGTCTCTCCCAGCTATACCAGCTGCGCGGACGCGTGGGTCGTTCCAACCGGATCGCTTATGCTTACTTCACCTACCAGCGTGATAAGGTACTGACTGAAGTGGCCGAGAAGCGGCTGCAGTCTATTAAAGAATTCACGGAGCTTGGCTCCGGTTTCAAGATTGCGATGCGGGACCTGTCGATTCGCGGAGCAGGTAACTTGCTTGGAGCCGAGCAGCATGGCTTTATTGCTTCCGTCGGTTTCGACCTGTATTCGCAGATGCTGGCAGAGGAAATCCAGAAACGCAAAGTCAGCATGCTGGGAGAGCCGTCCTTGCCTTCGAAGGATTGGAACACATCCATTGACCTTGGCATCGATGCCTATTTGCCATCGGATTATATCTATGACAGCATTCAAAAAATCGAAATTTATAAAAAAGTGGCTGTCGTTTCGTCGATTGATGAATCGGCTGAGCTTGAAGACGAGCTGCTTGACCGCTTTGGTGAGCTGCCGCTTGCGGTAAGTAACTTGCTCGCGGTATCCCGCCTGAAGGTTTACGGCCGTATGTATGGGATCGATTCGATCACCCAGCGAGGGGATGACGTCCTGCTGCAGTTCTATGAAGGGCAGGATAAGGCGGTTAACACGGCAGGACTTGCGCAAATTGGAAATCTCTTTGAAAGACGTGTACAATTTGAACAAGGGCCCGCCATAGTCATACGGATCAAGGGTAAAGGGCTCAGCGATCAACAATTATTAGAATTGTTGGAGCAATTCCTGGAGGCTGCACGAGAGCCATTCAACCTGAAGGGAGAACTACAAAATGCCGTCAAGAAATAACAAGGCATGGAAGACATTTATTGTATCGATTACAGCGGTACTATCCATGTCGATGATCGCTGCGTGCGGAAACGACAAGGCTAAGGAAAAAGTAGAAGATAACAGTAAAGTCATTGTCAAATATAAGGGTGGCGAAATGACCGAGAAGGAATTTGACCTGGAGCAGCGTGTGGTCAAGGTCATGTCCCCGGAATATGCCCAATTTTTGGAAATGGATGAGTTTAAGGAGTATTTGGCGAAGCAAGGGGTAGCCTATGAATACCTCTACGGCAAAGCGGATGACAAATCCAAGCAAGCTGCCGAGAAGCAAGCCGATGATCTGTTGAAGCAATATAAAAACGGAATGGGCGAAGAGCAGTTCAAGTCCGTGCTTGCATCACAGAAATTAGAAGAGCAGGATTTGAGGAACTATATGCTGCGCGTATTTACCGTTATGGAGCAAGAGAAGAGCCAGGTCTCTGAAGAGGATATCAAGAAGGAGTTTGAAGCGAACAAGAAGGATTACACCAATATTAGTGTTCGTCATGTCCTGATTGGCTTCAAAGATCCGGAAGGTAAGGAAAGAGCAGAAGGCGAGGCACTTAAAATTGCCAAGGAAGTTGAAGCCAAGCTCAATCAAGGGGAGGACTTCGCCAAGGTAGCGAAGGAATATTCCGAGGATCCTGGCTCCAAGGACAAGGGCGGCTTGATTGAGAACAAGCCAGCTGGAACCTGGGTGCCACAATTCAAGGAAAAAGCGCTGACCCTGGAGCTGAATAAAATCAGTGATCCGGTTGAGACTGATTACGGTTACCATGTGATGAAGGTCGAGAAGCGTGAGGAAGTGACATACGACAAACTTCCGGCAGATCAGAAAGATGGCATTCGGAACGAGCTGGCTTCGGCGAAGATCGATAACTTTATGCAGAATGAGCTCAATGGCCTGATTGAGAGCATGAACCTGCCGAAGAGTGAGAAGACGGACAAGCCTGCTGAAGATGCAGGCACCGACAAGAAAGACGGAGCTACCGATAAACCGGCAGAAGGTGAAAAGACACCGGATGCTGGCAAGGAAGATACAGGTAAATAGGTTTTAAGGTTAAATGTGGGATTTTATAGAATCCATAACGTGTGAATGAGCGCGTTATGGATTTTTTCTCCCCGAAAGTGGGCTTGGAAGGCTCATTAAGCCTTACCTGAGACGATATTTATTTTTGGATTTCGCAACCAACCAAGGGTAGATGATGTATAAGGAATTGGGAATGGATGAATACTATGGTCAGACATTAACTCTTAAATACCTGGGGACATCCTCTTCTCGAATGGAACAGTAGTTGAAAAATCTTCTTATGAAAGTGGGGCAACAAGTGACATGAAAGCTACTGGTATCGTCCGCCGTATTGATGACCTCGGGCGCGTGGTCATTCCAAAGGAAATTAGACGCACATTGCGGATTCGCGAAGGTGACCCGCTCGAAATTTTCGTTGACCGGGATGGAGAAGTCATTCTGAAGAAATATTCACCAATTGGTGAATTGGGTGATTTTGCGAAGGAATATGCAGAATCCCTTTATGAGAGCACAGGTCACATTACGCTTATATCGGACCGTGATACATTTATCGCCGTAGCAGGCGGCTCCAAGAAGGAGTATTTGGACAAGCCCATCGGCAATCTTTTGGAGAACTGTATGGAGAATCGTAAGACGGTGCTCGAGAGCAACAGCGGCACTTATGAGATCAGCAAAGACAATCCGGAAGCCATGTCTGCTTTCGTTGCTGCACCTATCATTGCAGGAGGAGACCCGATCGGCAGTGTCGTGCTGCTGAACAAGGACGAATCCGTAAACATGGGTGAGATGGAAGTGAAAATGTCTGAAACCGCCGCAGGCTTCCTCGGCAAACAAATGGAACAGTAAGACGAGGATACCGCTCCTTGGATGAAAGACTCCCGCTGAACGTTGATCCCAAGGGTCAATCGGCAGCTGGGAGTTTTTATTGTCCGGCCTTTTTGTGCCGCGCTTCCACCCTTGGTTATAATGGAGGTACACATGACAGCATTGCAGAAGAATGCTGGTCTGTAATCCGGTAGTAAGACTAGGGGACAGGAAGCGAAATGAAACCAGATCAAACAGGAGCAAGAATGCTGCAGGGAGCTTTTATTCTCGGTGCGGCTGCGGTGCTGTCCAAGCTGATTGGCACATTGCAAAAGATACCGCTGCAAAATATGGGCGGGGATGCAGTATTCGGCATTTATAACACGGTTTATCCGTTTTACATGATGATCATTACGGTTGCGGCGATTGGCTTCCCGGCAGCCGTCTCCAAATATGTTGCCGAGTATGAGACGGAAGGGCGTACCGAGGATGCTCATCGGCTGCTGCGTTTATCTTCTGCCGTGTTGGCGTTGTTCGGGGCGATTCTCGGTATACTAATGTACGCTTGTGCTCCATGGATAGGGCAGTGGATCGGAAGCAGCCAGGTTGTTCCCGCTCTCCGTGCAGGTGCGCTGGCACTAGCGTTCGTTCCTTGGATGTCCGTGCTGCGTGGTTATTTTCAGGGGTTGCATGAGATGATGCCGACTGCCATGTCCCAGGTTACCGAACAGACCGTTCGTGTCGGGGTCATGATTGCCCTGCTGCTCTACATGGTTCGCTCCGGTGCGGATGCCGATATGATTGCAGCGGGGGCTTTGTTCGGATCTGCCGCCGGCGGTGCAGCCGGGCTGATGGTGATGATGCTGTATTGGCGTGCTCATATCCGCTCATATCGGGGAAGAGCAGGGAGAGAGACACAGAAAGGAAGAACGTCGTCCGTAATACAGGGTTCGGGAATGCAGGCAGGTGTGGACAAGGAGAGGGCGGGTGTTCTCATCCGTCGTCTGTTTGCCTATGGCATCCCGGTCTGCCTTAGTTTGCTCGCCGTTCCACTTATCGGGCTGGTGGACACCTTCACTGTGCCCCGTCTGCTGGCCTCCAGCGGATTTGGGGAAGACTTGGCAATGGCTCAGTTTGGAATCTATAACCGCGGTCTGCCGCTGGTCCAGTTGGTTACTATGCTGGCGGCCTCCTTGTCGGTTCTGTTCATCCCGGCATTGGCGGAAGCCAAGTTCCGGGGAGAGTTAAACCGGGTCGCAGGCCAGACCAGGATGGCGCTTCGCTGGTTCTGGCTGATCGGGATGACAGCATCTGTCGGCTTGGCCGTGCTGGCCGAGCCGATCAATATTATGTTGTATGAGGATCCGGCAGGCACGGTGACGATGCGAGTGATCGCATTCACGGCTGCCGGGGGCACATTGAGTACGATTACGGCTGCGCTGCTTCAAGGCATGGGCATCGTAAGAGCCCCAGCATTTCATCTGCTCGCTGCCGCGGGACTGAAGCTGCTGCTCAATCTGCTGATGGTGCCACTGCTTGGCATTACCGGGGCCGCGATCGCTGGCGTGGCTGCCCATTTGGCAGCCGCAGCGCTCAACCTCTCGCTGCTCTCGCGCCGTGCGGGAGCAAGGCTTGATGGAGGTGCTATGCTCGCAAGGACGCTGCTGGTTCTAGCCGCGGTGGGGCTTACGGCCTGGGGTACCAGTAAGGCACTCAGCGGCCTGCTAGCGGTCTTTGGCTTCGCCCCCGAGCGCCTTGCCTACACCGCCATGAGTCTCGGCGGCGTTGCGGCCGGTGGACTGGCCTTTCTCATCGGCGCAGCGCTCACGAGGCTCCTCACGGCAGAGGAGCTTGCGCAGCTGCCAAAGCTGGGCAGACCGCTGTCCGCCTTCTTGCGGTTTATGCGTGTGCTGCGCTAGGCAGGGCAGACGTGTGATGTTTGATCTTCTGTGATATAGTAGTGTACGATAATGACGTCGACAAGGCGGATGAAGAGCGAAAGGAAGTAGTGTTATGAGTGCATCCATTACGGTGGTCGGCCTGGGTTCGGGCAATCCGGATCGATTAACGATAGGTATCCTAAAAACCATGCAGCGCGCATCGAAGGTATATGTCCGCACATTATCCCATCCGGTTATCGCTGCGCTCAACGAACTTGAGGTACATCCGGACTCGTTTGACCATTTGTATGAAGCGCATGACACCTTTCCTGAGGTGTACGAATCCATTGCTTCCGCACTAATCAATCTGGCCAAAGCCGGTGATGAAGGTCAAGAGCTGGTCTACGCGGTACCGGGACATCCGATGGTAGCAGAAGCCACAGTCCGTTTGTTGCGGGAACGCTGCCCTGCGCAGAATGTGACGCTTACGGTGCTCGGCGGCGAGAGCTTTTTGGACGAGGCATTCGTCCGTCTTGGTTTCGATCCCATTGAGGGCTTTCAGCTTCTTGATGCCGCAGAGCTCAGCGCAAGTCTTGTTCAGCCGCAGCTGCATACCCTGATTGGCCAGGTGTATGATATGTTTACCGCTTCTGAAGTGAAGCTGGCGCTGATGGAGCTGTATCCGGATGATTATCCGGTCATTGTCGGCCATGCTCTGGGCGTTGAAGGTGAGGAAGTCATCGAGCGCGTGCCATTGTATGAGCTGGATCGTATCGAAGGATATGGAAACCTATCCCTTGTCTACGTGCCCCGGAGTGATGACAGCAAGCTTCGGCAGCGAACATTTGCCAGGCTGCATGAAATTGTCGGCATTCTTCGCAGTCCTGAGGGATGCCCATGGGATCGTGAGCAGACCCATGAGTCCATCCGCAAAAATCTGATCGAAGAAACCTATGAGGTGCTTGAGACGATTGATGAGGATGACCCAGAGCATATGCAGGAAGAACTCGGCGATCTGCTGCTGCAGATCATGCTTCATTCCCAGATGGAAGAGGAGCTCGGCACATTTACGGTGTATGATGTGATTCAGGCTCTGAATGACAAGCTGATCTACCGCCACCCGCATGTGTTCGGCGAGAGCCATGCCGAGGATGCAGAGTCTGCCCTGCAGAATTGGGAACAGATGAAGGCTGAGGAGAAACGCCGCAAGGGGCTCTCCCCGGAGAAAGCTTCGGCACTGGACGGCATACCGCGGGATCTTCCCGCATTGATGAAGGCGTACAAACTCCAGAAGAAAGCATCCAAGGTTGGCTTCGATTGGGATCATATCGAGGGCGTATTTCAGAAGATTGAAGAAGAACTCGGCGAACTGCGGCAGGCAGTAGCGGAGGGGCAGTCGGAGCGGGATACGGCATTGGAGCTAGGAGATTTGTTGTTCGCCGTCTCGAATGCGGCAAGATTTATCGGAGCAGACCCGGAAGAAGCACTTTCGAGAACCAATCGGAAGTTTGTTGCTCGCTTCAGCTACATAGAGCAGCAGCTTGCTGCTCAGGGCAAAACTCTGCAAGAGAGCACGCTGGACGAAATGGAAGCTCTTTGGCAGGCGGCTAAGACAGAAACGCGTGAAAATTAAAAAAAATAGCGAATCACGGCAGGAATTCTGCAAGGCATCCAGAATAATCATGTATGGTGAAACCTTGCCAGAAGCAAGGCGGTATAACCGAATAACCGAAATTTAATATTTTTCTGATAATTGGGAGGATTTAATTCATGAACAAAACAGATCTGATCAACAACATTTCCAGTAAAAGCGGATTGACAAAAAAAGATGTAGAGAACGTATTGAACGGCTTCCTTGGTGAAATCACCGACGCGTTGGCTAATGGCGATAAAGTGCAATTGATCGGTTTCGGTACATTTGAAACTCGCAAGCGCGCTGGACGCACAGGCCGCAACCCGCAAACAGGCAACACAATCGAAATTCCAGAATCCAACGTACCTGCATTCAAAGCAGGGAACAAACTTAAAGAAGCTGTAAAATAATGCGTGTCGATAAATTCCTGAAAGTATCGAGGTTAATCAAGCGGCGCACCGTAGCGAAAGATGTATCGGATCAAGGCCGGGTATTGATCAATGGCCGTGAGGCGAAACCGAGCAGCACGGTTAAATTGGGCGATGAGATCACCGTTCAATTTGGCCAGAAGCTGGTGACCGTCCGGGTCGAGCGTCTTACCGAGACAACCCGTAAAGAGGAGGCAACCAGCCTCTATACCTTGGTCAAGGAAGAACCGATCGTAAAGGATCGCGGATTGGACTGGTAGCAGCCTAATCCGTTCCATGAAACGTCCCTCTCACCATATGGTGCGGGGGGCGTTTCTATTTTCCTTAAGATGTGTATATAGAATAGGGTGTTTCAAGCCCGTTCCTTTCGGTAAGTCCTTTCTGGCAGCGCATTGATCTTTCACGAAGTGTGTACGCTTGTTCCGGTTCTAAAGACAGGTACCTCCCCATAAGCTATTGTTAAAAGGAGGGGTACATGCCATGATCGACCAAGGGAAGGGCAAGTTTCATGACCTGAGGATGCAGAACCGAAAGCTGCTGGACATTACGGGCGTCCAGAATGTAGAGAGCTTTGACAGTGAGGAGTTTCTGCTTCAAACCGAACTGGGTCATCTCACAATTCGAGGCCAGAATTTACATATTAAGAATCTCAGCCTGGAAGAGGGGCTTTTATCGATTGAAGGTCAGGTGCATTCGCTGATATATCTGAACCCCGGATCGCAGGCCAAGAACAAGAGTCTGCTGGGCAAGCTGTTTAAATGAATCCCAGCGTACAGTGGATCACGCTGCTCTGGATGCTCTTCTCCGGAGCGGCGATGGGCGTCGCCTTTGACAGCTACCGGGTGCTGGCAGGGCAGCTCCGATTCCCGTCATGGTCTAAGCATGCCCTTGATTTCTTTTATTGGATTGCGGCAGCCTTCTTCATTTTTCGCATGCTGTATGTGACCAACAACGGACAGCTACGCTTTTATGTGTTTGTTGGGCTAATTATAGGGGTTTGGATCTATTTTTTATTATGGAGTGTCATAACCCAGCGTTTTGTGGTAATGTTAATTCAGGTGACAAAAGGCTTGCTGTCCTTTTTGTACAAGCTATTCCGTATGTTGCTGTGGAATCCGATTATAGGAATCCTGATGCTGTGCTTAGGATTGCTAAGGTTTCTATGGAAGTTTCTCCTGTCGCTGTTGCGTTTAATACTTAAATGCCTCATGCCTTTTTGGCGGCTATTGAAGTGGATGGTCAGACCCATCACATCCAGGCTCAGACTGCCTGCATGGTACAAGCAATTTGCGGACAAGGTTATTAAGGCGTGGAAGCGCTGGTTTTAGGAGGTATGGTCATGGGAAGATTTGCTGATCCGTCGAAGCAGGCTCCCCAACAAACCAAGACAAAGAACAAAGGCGCCCGCCGGCGTAAAAGAATGTTTGTGGCGATGATGGCGCTGTTTTTGATCTGGGCAGGTTCGACGCTCTGGTCCCAGAATGACCGCATCCGTAATCAGAATGAAGCGCTGACTCAGAAGCAAGAGGATTATAAGTCCGTTGAACAATCGCTGACGCAGATTACTCATGAAGTGGAGCGATTGAAGGACCCTGAATATATTGGGCAGATTGCCCGCAAGAAGTTTGGACTGTATCTGCCAAACGAGACGCCGATCATTCAGCCTCAGAATTCGGGCGAAACGCCCTAATCGAGCATGATAGACGTCTGTTGACCTTGTTCAGGTCATTATCGTATAATCAAATCACCGCAGCGCGATTTATAAATCGGACTGTATATTTTTAAGGGAGGATCATTTTATTCTATGGCAATTGAAGTGGGCACCAAGTTAGAGGGCAAGGTGACAGGCATAACGCATTTTGGAGCATTTGTGGATCTGTCAGGAGGTGTCACGGGTCTCGTTCACATCTCGGAAATCGCCGACAACTACGTTAAGGATGTCAATGATCATTTGAAGATCAACGATGTCGTTACCGTGAAGGTCATTAATGTCGATAAGGATGGCAAGATCGGTTTATCGATTAAGCAGGCTGTTGACAAGCCGGCTTCTGAAAGTCGTCCACCCCGCGCACCGAGACCGGAACGCAGTGGAGGCGGCGGAGAACGATTCGGAGGTGGCGGTGGAGGAGGATTCAACCGTGAACGCGGTGGACGCCCGTTTAAACCTGCGGCCAACAAGCCTTCATTTGAGGATAAAGTGTCACGCTTCCTGAAAGATAGTGAAGAACGAATTTCTTCGCTTAAGAAGAATACGGAAGGTAAACGCGGTGGACGCGGAGCCAAACGTATGTAATTCGATAAAATATAAACTGACCGCAGAGGGAAATTGCCTTCTGCGGTTTTTTTGTCGTTGCATCCAAGGGTCCGACAGGTTCCTACGCAATTTACGGCCCGCTCACGTGGAATGGATGCGGGGTGTCCGCCTCAATTCGGGAAATGACATGCCGGAAACTCTGAAGCTTGATGGATGTAAACACCGCTGGGCGCGGGGAGTGAGCGTTCTTTTCCCGAACGTTCGCAAGGCACGTTGATTTTGTCGGAAATTTCTTTAGGGCTTGTCCGGTGTTCTGACAAACTTTCCTGAATGGGGGTTTTATAATGGGACCAACAAATTCGTGAAGAGTGGGGTGCCAGCGCAATGAATAAAAGAAATTTGGTGATGTTTCCGGGTACTGAGGCAGTTAAAGGAGGAGCGGGCTCGATACGTGCCCGGGTAACAGAACGTTTAGGCAGGCTGTCATTCCTCCAGCGTCCCATTGACTTTCTGGCGGCTAAGAAGTGGATGATCTTACTGACCTTTATGGGGTTTCTGCTGGGACGAGCTATGATTCTGGGAGAGCTCTCTCCATTTGCAGTAGCTTATTTCGGAGTCATTGCCTTTATGCGCCGCGATGTTCTGCTGCCGGTAGGTATCGCGATCATGGCAGGAAGTTTATTTGCATCTTCACCAGTTGCATGGATGGTGCCATGCGAGATTCTCATCTTTTATTTTATGCTGCGGGGATTAGAGACTTATGACCGCGCAGAATTGTCTTATGCGCCCCTGATGGTGTTTGTCTCCAGCTTCTTTGTGAATTTGTTCAGCGTCCTCATCGGACCGAGTATCACCTGGTATTCCATGATGATGCTTACCTTGAACGCCGTGCTAAGTTTTGTCCTGACGCTGGTCTTTATCCAGGCCATTCCCGTGCTGACACTCCGCAAAAAGAAGTATACGCTCCGTAATGAAGAGATTCTATGTATTATCATCCTGCTGGCATCCGTGATGACAGGCGCGGTAGGCTGGACCGTCCAATCCCTGTCGATCGAGCATATTTTATCCCGGTATCTAATTCTGGTGTTTGCCTTAGTCGGGGGAGCTCCGCTGGGGGCCTCGGTTGGCGTAGTGACAGGACTGATTCTCAGTCTGGCTAATATTTCGGCTTTCTCCCAGATGAGTCTGCTCGCGTTTTCAGGGATGCTCGCCGGTATGCTGAAGGAAGGGAAGAAAGGCGGTGTTTCGCTGGGAATGCTGCTGGGTGCCACGATCCTCTCTATCTATTTCAGTAATCCCGGTCAAGTGATGATCTCCACATGGGAAACTTGCGCCGCTATCGTGCTGTTCCTCATCACACCGAAACATGTGATGCAGGCAGTAGGTAAATATGTGCCGGGCACGCAGGATCATACCCGTTCACAGCATGAATATGCGAAGCGGGTGCGGGATCTTACAGCAGATCGAGTGACTCAGTTCTCACGAGTCTTCCGTCAGCTCTCCCAAAGCTTCGGACAAACGTCAGGGGTCATGCAACCTCCAGGCAAACAGACAGAAGAGATGAATCATTTTATGAATGCCGTGGCGGAAGGAAGCTGTGCTGCATGTTATAAACGCAATCAGTGCTGGGATATGAAGTTCTACCAGACTTATAAATATATGACCGACATGATGACCTCAATCGAAGAGAATCCCGAGATGGATACGGAGGAGCTGCCGCCGGAATGGAGCCGGATTTGCGTCAAGAAGGAAGAGGTGCTTGGCATTTTGAAGCAGCAGTATCATCTCTACCAACATGATATGCAGTGGAAACGGCAAATATACGATAGTCGCCATCTGGTGGCGGAACAATTGTCAGGAGTCTCGCAGGTTATGGAAGACTTGGCCCGGGAAATTAAGCGGGAAAGCCAGACGATGCATATACAGGAGGAACAGATCCGGGAGGCGCTGGAGCAGCTGGGATTATCGATCCAAGGCATCGATATCATCAGTTTGGATTCCGGACAGGTCGAGATTGAGATTGTTCATGCCTACACAAGAGGCTATGACGAATGCAGAAAGATTATCGGTCCACTTCTATCTGACATTCTCGGAGAGCATATTGCTGTAATGGAAGAGACCATCACCCACCCAAGGGACGGACTGGCCACCGTGCGCTTCGGTTCAGCCAAAACATTCGAAGTTATGACGGGGGTCGCTGCCGCGGCTAAAGGCGGAGATATCCTGTCAGGGGACAGTTTTAGTACGGTCGAATTGGGTAACGGGACATTCGCGGTAGCGCTTAGTGATGGCATGGGGAATGGAGAAAGGGCAAGGCTTGAGAGCAGCTCAGCTTTGAATATATTAGAGCAGCTGCTTCAATCGGGCATGGATGAGAAGCTGGCCATTAAATCGGTTAACTCGATTCTGATGCTGCGTTCACCAGATGAAGTTTATGCTACCGTCGACATGGCATTGATTGATCAATATACGGCTCAGACAACCTTTATGAAGATTGGCTCGACACCGAGCTTTATTAAGCGGGGGCAAGAGGTGATTCCGGTATCAGCCAGCAATCTGCCGATTGGCATCATTCAGGATATTGAAGTGGATCTGGTGTCTATACAGCTGCAAGCCGGCGACGTTCTCATTATGATAACAGATGGCATTTATGATGCACCTGGATATGCAGTGAACAAGGAGCTGTGGATGAAGAGAATGATTCAGGAAGTGAACAGTGAGGACCCGCAGGAAATTGCCGATTGTTTGCTAGAGAAGGTTATTCGTTATCAACAGAATCAAATCCATGATGATATGACGGTGGTGGTAGGTCGAGTCGATCATTTCCATCCGCAGTGGTCCAATGTCCATGTTCCTGGCTTTGCCCGTATGGAGCGGCCGCGGACGGTTAGCTGATCCTGACGATGATTATAAGCGATTGCCCGGGAAATGGAGGAACCCGGTGTTCATAAATCTTTTCCGTGCATTCTTCCTATTTATCGTTTGAACTCTCTTGAAGGTGGAAATGATAGAGATAGAAGTCAAATCGATAGGATAGATGAGACGGGAGGCATGAGTAGGATGAAGCAGATTTTGCTCATTACGGATGGATGTTCAAATGTTGGGACAAGCCCGGTGCTGGCTGCTGCGCACGCACTCCAGGAAGGCATTGTAGTTAACGTGGTAGGGGTTCTTGATTATGGGACGATCGGTGAGCTTGGGGGACTGGAGATTAAAGAAATAGCTAAAGCGGGAGGAGGCATCCACCGGATCGTAGGCACACCGCAGCTGGCGCAGACGATACAGATGATGACTCGAAAAACGGTGGTTCAGACGATCCAGCAAGCGGTAAATAAAGAGATACATCAGATTTTAGGGGGAGGGTCGCTGAAGGAGCTTCCGCCGGACAAGCGTTCGCAAGTGGTTGAAGTGGTAGATGAGCTGGCTGAAACGTCGGCGCTTCAAGTTGCCCTGCTTATTGATGCAAGTGCAAGCATGAAGCCCAAGCTGGCTGCCGTTGAGGAAGCGATTCGCGACCTGATGCTGAGTTTGAAAGCGCGCGTAGGCTCAAGCCAACTGTCTGTTTTCCATTTTCCTGGGAAACATAGCGGTGAGGCTGTAGTAAATGATGTGAACTGGACCTCTGATCTTGACGGAGTCCGGAGCATGTTCAGCCGATTGCAGATGAAGGGGGCAACACCGACGGGGCCTGCTTTGTTAAAGGTGATTGAATTTTACCGATATGGTACACTAGAGGGTAATCAATCATGGCGGGATCATTCCGGCCCAGAGGAAGGGATGCTCGGTGACTACGTTGTCTAACCCGGGTTATCCGCCAGGAACCGTAATTACGGGCAAATGGCGGAACAGCCGGTACATCGTGGAACGCATGCTCGGTAAGGGAGCTAACGGCAAGGTGTATCTGGTCCACCGGGCAGGAGTGCGTGAGCGTTATGCTTTAAAGGTAGGACATGACGCTCTGGATCTTCAATCCGAAATTAATGTGCTGAACGCGTTGAAGGAACAGATGCCTGATCCTTATCTTGTGGAGGCGGACGATCATCATGATGGCAGCGGCGAGGTTTCCTTCTATGTTATGCGTTACATTGAGGGAAGTCCGATGCATCGCTTTATTCGAAAGCGCGGCATCGAATGGATCGGGCTGGTAGGTCTGAAGCTGCTGGAAAAGCTGTCGGTGCTGCATGCTTCCGGTTATGCATTCGGAGACCTGAAGCCGGATAACGTGATGGTTTCAGCCTATGGAAGAGTCGAACTAATCGATTACGGAGGGGTCAGCGCCTTCGGTCGCAGCGTGAAGCAGTTTACGGAGTGGTATGATCGGGGATACTGGAATGCCGGAAGCCGAACCGGTGATGCATCCTATGATTTGTTCTCGTTTGCCGTGATGTGTATCGGCCTGCTGGATGAGAAATCGCTAAGGGAGGCATCAAGTCAACTACCACAGACCCGCAGTGTTGCAGATCTGCAGCTGATACTGCGAAGAAACCCCGTGTTTAAACCTTACGCGATATGGTTAAACACAGCATTATCAGGGGAGTTCGCGGATTCACGGGAAGCGTTGAACGAGTGGAGAAGGCGAATATATGAGGGTTCAAGCCGGAGCTTGCACCGTATGCCTGGGCATACACCGCGTTGGCTCAAAAACGCATTTGCTTTGTCATTAGTCATTATGGCTTGTGCCATTTATTTCTTCTTCCGCTCATGATATTGTTACCTTGTCTTGGGGAGTTCATAAAGGGGACCTGGAAGTGAAACAGAATTATTTACGGACATTCGTTAATCAGGTGGAACATACCGCTGCAGAGTTCGAGCTGTGGTCAGAGGGCGATGGCATCGTGGTTGCCGTTTCGGGCGGGCCAGATTCCGTCGCGCTTCTGCATGTGCTGCATGAAATATCTCTGCACCGTACGCCGCTCCGATTAATCTGTGCCCATGTGCATCATGGTTTTCGGTCCGAATCGGATGAAGAAGCAGTGATGGTGCGGGAGCTTGCCGAGCAGCTTTCGCTTCCGATCGAAACAGCGTTCATCGATATTCCTGCCTATATGGAGGAAAGCGGAAAAGGGGGCCAGGAGGCTGCAAGGGAGAAGCGGTATGAATTTTTGCTGCAGACCGCGCAGAAATACGGGGCTCGCTCCGTGGCTCTAGCCCATCATGCGGATGATCAAGCAGAGACCGTTTTGATGCGTTTGCTGCGCGGAAGCGGTTTGTCAGGACTCTCCGGCATGAAGATGAAGCGCTCAGAAAAAAATGTGGAACTTATCCGCCCGTTCCTTCGTATGTACAAAGCGGATATCGTGGAACTGTGCCGCGTATGCGAATTCCCGTATGTCGTGGATAACAGCAATCTGCAGACGAAGTATCGCCGTAATGCGATTCGCCTTGAAGTATTGCCGTTTCTCGAGCGGTACAATGGGCAGTTCTCCTCCTCCCTCAATCACCTGGCCGAAATCGTCCAGCAGGAGGATGATTTTGTGGAGCTTGAAGCTGCGAAGCAATTTCGGAGTATGGTGCAGGAGAACGATGGGAGGCTCGCTTTTGACGCGCCTTCCTTTTTGAGCTTACATGTCGCTTTACAACGGCGTTTGATTAAACTAATATTAAATTACCTGCCCTCAGATCAGGAAAATGCCGATTTTGTCAAGATTGAATCGGTGCGCCAAGGCATTCTTAGCGACCAGCGTAGCAACTGGCGGCGGGATCTGGGTGACGGCATTACCTGTGTTCGCGAGTATGGAGTGATCCAGTTTTGGCCTAAGCCTCCAGAAGAACAGGGACAGTACATATACACGCTTGACTCTCCTGATGTTTCGGAGCAGTATATTAAGGAAATCGGAAAAATGCTGAAACTGTCGTTAAGGGCAGGCAGCCAAAGCCGGGGCGGTTCCGGACCATCAGCCTTTGCAGCGGAATTTGATGCAGATGAGCTGCGGTTTCCTTTAACTGTGCGTAACAGACAGCCGGGAGACAAGATGAAGATCATGGGATTAAACGGAAGCAAAAAGGTGAAAGATATTCTCATTGATGAGAAAATCCCGCCGTCTGTCCGTGCCCGGATTCCTATTCTTTGTGATGGTTCCGGCATCATTGTGTGGATTCCAGGTGTACGACGTTCCGTTCATGCCGCTTGCGGGCGGCACACATCGCGAATTCTCCGAATGGAGTTATCGGATGCTTAAGGCAAGTGTAAAACGAAGAATGGCCCGTTTCACGCTTTCATAGTATAAACGTAGGAGGTCCACTTAAGTTGCAGAATGACATTCAGGAAATACTCATCAGTGAAGAAGAGATTCACGCAAAAATTAAGGAACTCGGTTCCAAACTCAGCGCCGAATATGTGGGACGCAATCCCCTCGTAATTTGCGTTCTTAAAGGTGCGTTTATTTTTATGGCCGACTTGGTTAAATCCATAACAGTACCTCTTGAGTTGGATTTTATGGCAGTATCCAGCTATGGAGCGTCCACCAAATCCTCCGGCGTAGTCAAGATCATTAAGGATCTGGACGCCTCCGTTGAGGGCAGGGATGTTCTCATCGTAGAGGATATTATCGACAGCGGTCTTACGCTGAGCCATTTGATCGAGCTTCTGAAGAGCCGCAAGGCAAAATCGGTGTGCGTTGTTACCCTGTTTGACAAACCGGCACGCCGCACGGTGGATTTGCAGGCTGATTATACCGGATTCGTACTTCCTGACGCTTTTGTTGTCGGATACGGACTTGATTATGCCGAGCATTACCGGAACCTCCCTTACATCGGGATTTTGAAGCCGGAAATCTACAGCAGTTAAACGCTAAAGCGGGCTGCTGCCGCAGCTTGGGGGCCCTTTGTTGAGATGGCCAGACAGGCTGTGGTAAAATATCTTATGTGTCTTGAGAGGAGGTAGGGGATGAGTCGGTTCATCCGGAATTCTGGTTTTTATTTGATTCTATTTTTAGTCGTGGTGGGTATAGTCCAATTCGTCACCAATGGTGGTGAGCAAGCCGAAGCCCCTAGTTATAATGAACTGCGGCAGGAAGTCAAAGTTAACAACATAGAGGAAATGACGGTACAATTTGACGGTTACGCTTATTTGGTGACCGGTAAGTATAGGGAGATTCCCGCAGAGAAGAAATCGGAGAATTTCTCGACCTATATTCCTGCTACTGATGCAGCCATGCAAGAGCTGACGGCTGCCAGTGAAAGCAATGAAGTCAAGCTGAACATAAAGCCTATGGAAGGCCAAAGCATATGGCTGACCTTGCTTTCATCCTTCATTCCGCTCATCATTATGTTTGTTCTGTTCTTCTTCCTGTTCAATCAGGCTCAGGGCGGCGGCGGCAAAGTGATGAACTTTGGCAAGAGCAAAGCCCGCTTATATAATGAAGAGAAGAAGCGGATTACATTCGAGGACGTAGCCGGAGCAGACGAAGAGAAGCAGGAGCTTATTGAGGTTGTTGACTTCTTGAAAGATCCGCGCAAGTTCAATACGGTAGGCGCGCGTATTCCGAAGGGCGTATTGCTAGTCGGTCCTCCGGGAACCGGTAAAACGCTCCTGGCACGTGCTGTTGCAGGCGAAGCGGGAGTTCCGTTCTTCAGTATTTCCGGTTCCGACTTCGTTGAGATGTTTGTCGGTGTCGGTGCTTCTCGCGTACGTGATTTGTTCGAGAACGCGAAGAAGAACGCTCCATGTATTATCTTTATTGATGAGATTGATGCTGTCGGTCGTCAGCGTGGCGCCGGTCTCGGGGGCGGACATGACGAGCGTGAGCAAACACTTAACCAATTGCTGGTTGAGATGGACGGTTTCGGAGCGAACGAAGGTATTATCATCGTTGCCGCCACGAACCGACCTGATATTTTGGATCCGGCGCTTCTTCGTCCGGGACGTTTTGACCGTCAGATTACCGTGGATCGCCCAGATGTGAAGGGACGTGAAGCTGTACTGAAGGTTCATGCGCGCAACAAACCATTGACGAAGGATGTTAAACTCGACATCATCGCCAAGCGTACAACCGGTTTTACGGGTGCCGATTTGGAGAACCTCTTGAACGAGGCAGCTTTGCTGGCGGCCCGTCGTAACCGTAAAGATATTTCCATGAAAGAAGTGGATGAGGCGATCGACCGCGTTATCGTCGGTACAGAGAAGCGCAGCCGCGTAATCAGTGACCGCGAGAAACGGATCGTCGCTTATCATGAAGCAGGACACACCATTGTAGGTTACTTCCTTGAGCATGCGGATACGGTGCATAAGGTAACGATTATTCCTCGTGGCCGTGCCGGTGGATATGTCATTATGATGCCGAAGGAAGATCGGATGCTCGTGACGAAGCAGGAACTGCTCGATCGCGTAACCGGTTTGCTTGGCGGGCGTGTTGCTGAAGAGCTGTTCATTGGTGAAATCGGAACCGGAGCTTACAGTGACTTCCAGCAAGCAACAGGCATTATCCGCAGCATGGTTGTGGAATACGGTATGAGTGAGAAGCTTGGACCGATGCAGTTTGGTACATCCCAAGGACAAGTGTTCCTGGGACGCGATATTGGACATGAGCAGAACTACAGTGATCAAATCGCTTATGAGATCGATCAGGAAATGCAGCGTTTCATTAATGCTTGCTATGAGAAATGTAAAGACATCCTGACCAAGCATTCCAAAGAGGTTCATCTGATTGCCAATACGCTTCTCGAGATGGAAACACTGGAGCTTGAGCAAATCAAGAATCTCATTGAGACTGGATCAGCAGAAGGCAACGGCAGCAGTGGTGAAGGTGAAGGCGAAGGTTCTTCCGAGAATGGTGAGCCAATCATCGACAACATTGGTGATGTAAAAGTTCGTATCCAAGGGAAAGAAGACGGCAGACAGCCGGCTCCGACGGATGAAATTCCGAACAACCCGATGGGTCCGAATGATCCCGAGCCAGAGAGCAAGGATTCCGAACGCAAGGATCCTCCAGGCGGATCAGACGGCGGTAACAGTAGCTTAACCTGATAATCGCCGATAAAACATCGAATACCGAATGAAATCAAAGAACCGGAGAACGATAATTCGTTTTCCGGTTCTTTTTGTGCTTTCCGTCACATTGACAGGGGGCAGAATGAACGTGTACATTAGTTGTTAAATAAGGATGCGCTTCCTTTCACAAAGATGGAAGCCGTTCTAAAAGTCATATCATCTTCAAGCGGCTAACTGCCAGATTACAACATCATATGGTCATCTATTGGCATATAGGCAGGCTGCATCATCGTATAAACATCCATTGGCCTACAGCCGGGCTATATCATCATATGGTCATGTCATTTTATTGGCTAGCCGGACTACATAAAGGGAGAGGGTCTGTCATGGAAGCTTTGGCACTGGAGCGTAAGGCAGAGCAGAACCGCGAACTGCGAGAGCGGTTAATGGAATTGAAGAAGGAACGTAATGCTATCATTTTGGCTCATTATTATCAACGAGATGAAATACAGGAGGTCGCGGATTTTCGGGGTGATTCCTTCTTGCTCGCACAGAAGGCAGCACAAACCGACGCTGAGGTCATCGTATTTTGCGGCGTTCATTTCATGGGAGAGAGCGCGAAAATCCTGGCACCGAACAAGACGGTTCTGATTCCGGATGAGCGGGCTGGCTGCCCTATGGCCGATATGGTGAACGTCGACGGACTGCGGAAGTTGAAAGCGAAGCATCCAAATGCGAAAGTGGTCACGTATATCAATTCATCCGCTGAGATCAAAGCCGAAACAGATATCTGCTGTACTTCTTCCAATGCGGTGAAAGTGATTCAATCTGTGGATTCGGACGAAATTATATGGGTTCCCGACAAAAACCTTGGTCATTATGTTCAGCAGCATACTGACAAGAAGCTGATTATCTGGGAAGGGTACTGCAATACGCATGATATGCTGACGGTTAAGGATGTTGTGGAGATGAAGGCCAAATATCCGCACGCAGAATTTGTAGTGCATCCCGAATGTCGACCGGAAGTCGTCGAGATGGGTGATTTCGTAGGCAGCACAACCGCTATTCTGGAATATTGCAAAAATTCAACGACTAAGGAATTTATCGTAGGCACGGAGGACGGCACCGGCTATCAGCTTCGCTTGGACAGTCCGGATAAATCGTTCCATTTCGCTACTAAATTCCTGGTATGTCCGAATATGAAAGTAAATAATCTCAAAAAGCTGGTGAAGGCGCTGGAAACGATGAAGCCGCAAATTTATGTGCCGCCTGTCGTTGCAGAGAAGGCCAGAATTTCATTAGAGCGCATGTTACAGGTTAAGTAGCATGCGCTACTCTTTCGTGAAAAGACAGGTGAGGCATCGTGATACCGCAGTATCTCATTGATTTCGATTTAAACGATCTGCCGGTTGTCCAGACTGATGTCATCGTGATCGGTTCGGGCATAGCAGGTTTGTATACGGCAATCATGGCAAGTGCGACTCAGAATGTGCTGCTGATTACGAAGAAATCGCTCCTTGACAGCAATACGCGTTATGCTCAAGGCGGGATTGCAGCTGTCACAGCTGAGGATGACTCCCCGGCTTACCACCGCCAGGATACCCTGCTGGCGGGGGCGGGCCTATGCTCATCCGCTGCGGTCGATGTGCTTGTTAACGAGGGTCCGCTCGGGGTACAGGAGCTGATACGTTTAGGAACGATGTTCGATGTGGAGAATGGCGAGCTCGCGTTGACTAAAGAAGGCGCGCACAGCCACCGGCGCATTCTCCATGCCAACGGAGATGCGACCGGGTATGAAATTGTGCGCGCCCTTTCCAATCAAGTTGAAATGCTTCACAATATAGAGGTATGGGATGATCATTTTGTTATTGATTTGATTACCGAGCAAGGAGAATGCCATGGGGCCATTGTCCAAATGCCGGATGGTCAGCGGGTGTTTGCACGCGGCCTGGCGACGGTCATGTGTGCTGGCGGAGCAGGACAATTGTACCGGTATACGACGAATCCGGAGGTTGCGACTGCGGACGGCGTCGCGATGGCTTATCGGGCAGGCGCAGAAATTCGAGACATGGAATTTATTCAATTTCATCCGACGGCGCTGAGTTATCCCGGCGCGCCCCGTTTCCTGATATCAGAGGCTGTTCGCGGTGAAGGCGCTGTTCTCCGCAATATTAAGGGAGAACGGTTTATGCCAAAATATCATGAACTGCTGGAATTAGCACCGCGTGATATCGTAGCCCGGGCCATTGTCAGTGAGATGGAAGTAACGGGATCAACCTTTGTTTATCTCGATGTCACCCATGAGCCGCCGGAGCTGGTCAAGCATCGTTTCCCAACGATTTATGAAACATGCATGCAGTATGGACTTGATTTGACTTCAGATTGGATTCCCGTATCTCCCGCTGCACATTATATGATGGGCGGCATTAAAACCAATCTTTACGGTGAAAGCAGCGTAAAGCGATTATTTGCTTGTGGAGAGGTTTCGTCCACGGGTGTGCACGGGGCCAACCGGTTGGCAAGCAATTCGTTGTCAGAAGCGATCGTTTACGGCAGCCGTATTGTCGATCGGATTAATAAACTGCCGAAGCTATCCGAGAACTCTATTCAAGTGTCATTCGATGCTGGGCGAAGAGAAACTCCATCGCAAGCGATGGTGGAGAAACGTTTAAAGCTACAAAAAGTAATGGTACGGTATGCAGGCCTAAGGCGAAATCGGGACACCCTATTAAGAGCAGAAGAAGAGCTTGCGCGTCAGCTGCCTTTATTCCAAACGGTACTCACCAAGCGTGAGGAATACGAGTTTGCCAACATGCTTACTGCTTCCCTGCTCGTGGTTCAGGGAGCACTGAGCCGTGAAGAAAGCAGGGGAGCCCACTATCGTGAGGATTTTTCGGAACGAGATGATCGTATATGGCAGAAGCATATTGTACATACTCGGGATCAAAGAATGATGGAGGAAAGATGCGATGATGTTTAATGGATACAATGACGGCCTTCTTCAAAGCATACGCGCCTGGCTTCAAGAGGATGTTGGATCCGGCGATGTGACAACGCTAACCACCATTAAGCCGGGCCATGAATCCAAGGCGATCATCCATGCCAAGGAGGAAGGGATCATTGCGGGTATGCCGGTGGCAGAGCTGGTATTCCAAACAGTGGATCCATCGCTGATATTTACGGCCTTCGTTCAGGATGGGGAAGCCGTGAAGAAGGGAACGATTCTGGCTGAGGTTGAGGGAAGCACCCACCATATTTTAACGGGTGAGCGGCTCGCTCTGAATCTGCTTCAGCGCCTGTCAGGCATCGCGACGAGAACGCGCTCTTTTGTAAATATGCTGGAGGGATTGCCGACGAGGCTGGTAGATACCCGCAAGACGACACCGGGACACCGGATGCTTGAGAAATATGCCGTTCGGGTTGGCGGCGGTGCGAATCACCGCTTCGGTCTGTATGATGCCGTCATGATCAAGGATAATCACATTAAAGGTGCAGGGGGCATCATGCAAGCGGTTAGCAGTGCAAGAGCCCAGATTCCGCATACCATGACGATCGAAGTTGAAACGGAGAGCTTGGATCAGGTGGAGGAGGCTTTGGCTGCAGGCGCCGATATCATTATGCTGGATAATATGAGTCATGACCTGATGGCGGAGTCTGTTCGAAGAATCAAGGCGAAGGCTCCTCATGTTCGAGTCGAAGCTTCGGGGAATGTGACATTGGAAACCGTGCGCGGAATAGCCGAGACCGGAGTGGATGTCATATCGGTTGGACGTCTGACTTATTCATTTCATAGTCTTGATATCAGTTTGGATCTGAATGCGAGGAAAGGAGGGGCAGAGAATTGATTCTCGTAGTGGATGTAGGGAATACCAATATTGTGCTGGGCGTGTATCAGGGCAAGAAGCTGCTGCATGATTTTCGGATCAGTACTTCACGTCAGTCTACCGTAGACGAATACGGTGTGTTGATTCACAATTTGTTTCAGATGTCCAATATATTGGTAAGCCAAATAGAAGGAGTCATAGTCTCTTCTGTAGTTCCTCCGCTTGTACGAGTGATAGAGGAAATGTGCAATAAATATATAGGTAAGGCGCCTCTGATTGTGGGACCTGGGATCAAAACTGGTCTGAATTTGCGGTATGAGAATCCGCGCGAGGTGGGGGCTGACCGGATTGTGAATGCAGTAGCAGCCGTCGAGCAGTACGGGGGGCCGCTGATTGTGGTGGATTTCGGTACGGCGACGACGTTTGATTGCATTGATGCAGCAGGCAACTACTTAGGCGGCGTGATTGTGCCGGGCATTGGCATTGCTACAGAGGCCCTTGTACAGCGGGCTTCCAAGCTTCCTCGGGTAGAGCTCGAAAAGCCGAAGAAAGTGATTGGACGCAATACTGTTCATGCCATGCAGGCTGGGATCGTGTTCGGGTATGCGGGACAGGTCGATGGCTTAGTCAAGCGTATAAAAGCCGAGATGGGAACGGACAATGTTAAGGTTATCGCAACGGGAGGAATGGCTGAGCTGATTGCCAGCGAAACCGAGTCCATTGAGGAGATTTCTCCCCTTCTGACATTGGAAGGCTTGCGTATAATTTATGAGCGTAACTAAAACCGATAACAAACCGTTATAAATATTACAACTAGAAAGACAAGGAGGCCTTTAGATGGGTAATCAAAAAGACCGTATGCTGCGGGGAACCGCGTTAAACGGAAAGGTGCGGGCATTTGCCGTTCGGACAACCGCTCTGGTCGAAGAGCTTCGCCAAAGACATGATACGTTCCCTGTAGTCACAGCGGCTCTAGGGCGAACCGTGTCTGCCGCAGCGATGATGGGAGCCATGCTGAAGGGAGACGAGCGTCTTAGCATCCAGGTGCGCGGCGATGGACCGATCGGTCTGATTGCAGCCGAGAGCAATGCCAAGGGCGAGGTTCGGGGTTATGTCAAAAATCCGCATGTGGAAATGACGAACATTCGCCCAGGTAAAATGGATGTGGCTGCGGCTGTAGGAACTACCGGCCAGATTGATGTCATCAAGGATCTTGGGCTGAAAGAGCCTTACCGTGGCAGTGTACCGATCATTTCGGGTGAGCTGGCCGAGGATTTCACGTATTATTTTGCTGTCTCCGAACAGACAAACTCAGCAGTAAGCCTGGGAGTGCTCGTATCGCCCGACTATTCGGTAGCGAATGCCGGCGGCTTTATTATTCAGCTGCTGCCTGGTGTTACGGACGAGGAAATTACGGATATTGAGCTCGCGCTTAGCAAAATCCCCCCGATTACAGAGATGCTGGAAGAAGGATTGGAGCTTGAAGACATTCTGAAGCGGGTGCTTCCGGATGTGACGATCATGGAAGAATCGGAAGTGTATTTCAGCTGTGACTGCTCCCATGAGCGAGTGGAACGTGCCTTGATCAGCTTGGGACAGGATGAGCTTCAGCAGATGATTGAAGAGGATGGACAGGCAGAGGTTTCATGCCATTTTTGCAATGAGAGGTATCTTTTCGATGAAGAACAGCTAAAATCCGTGCTAGAGCGCGCCAAATCTTAACGTTGGGATGAGCGACCGTGATGACGAGACAAGAGAAGGGATTGCGGGCGACCGTCATTGTCTTGGCAGCATGCGTATTATGTATGGGCGGCTGGATTATATTTTCTGAAGGGGGACTTCAAGAGCCTTCCCCTCCCTTGCAAGATGGCACCCAGACAGTCGCATCCATCCAGGACAGGGCGATCACCGAAGATGAGTGGGTTGATGAGCTTAAGAAGCGCTATGGCAACGAAATGCTGATGACGATGTTGAATCGGCAGGCAGTGGCGCTCGAGGCCAGAGCGAAGGATATCGATATTACGATGAGTGAAGTCGATGAGGAGCTCGAAGTCATGAGCCGCAGCTATGGTTCCAAGGAACGCTTCTTATCAGAGATGGAAGACCAGCTTGGCATTACGGAGAGTGAACTCAAGACAGAGACGATATATCGGCTGTTGCTGGAGAAGATTGCAACCTCCGACGTACACATTGAAGAACAACAGATTGATGCTTATCTAGAACAATACCCTGATCAATTCCGCCCCAAAAGACAGCTGAATCTGTCCATGATTGAGGTTGCATCTGAATCCGAGGCGAATCAAGTCATGGATCGGCTGGAGAATGGGGAGAATTTCGCCGATCTCGCGACCGAAGTATCCATAGATGAATATACTCGTGAAGATGGCGGGAAGATCGGCCTAATAGAAGAGGATGACCCATTTGTGCCGCCCGCGGTGCTTGATGCAGCCTTAACGCTTGAACCGGGAGATATAGCAGGGCCTATTTCGCTCACAGACGCCTATGCCATTGTCTATGTGCAGGATATTATCGAGCCCCAAGCTCTTAGTGAGGAAGGCATCCGTGAAGGGGTTCGCAGGCAATTGGCTTTAGAGCAGTCCGTGTCCTTGTCGGAGCTGGAGCGCCAGCTCCGTGAAAAATACGCGGCACGCATAATAGACCATAAGGAAGGCTTACTGCGGCAGAGTAACATCTCGCTGCAGGAGCCTTTTTTGTTGGAAGGGTATCTTGCGTATTCCGGTACCAAAGTCACAGGAAAATTCAACTAGAAATGTAGATTTTCGAGTTATGGGATATTGACAATGGTCCAGAACGTTTGTTAAGATGAAGTTACAAAAACCTACCTATTTACTCGGATATTAAGGAAGCCAAGTTCATCAAGTGTTTAGACTGAATCTGGCTTTATATTATCAATCATCCAGATATACGAACATTCGATCAATCGATAACAGAATGAATAACAACATGTGTATGAGCTAACATATCTAACTTTTATATTTATGAGGAGGGCTTCTTTATGGCAAAGGTCGTAAATAATGTGACAGAACTTATAGGTGGTACTCCACTCGTCCGCTTGAACCGGATCGTTCCTGAGGATAGCGCAGAGATCTATCTGAAATTGGAATATCAGAACCCGGGTGCAAGCGTTAAAGATCGGATCGCGATCAGCATTGTGGAAGAAGCAGAGAAGGATGGACGTTTGAAGCCCGGCGGCACCATCGTTGAAGCAACAAGTGGAAATACGGGTATTGGACTGGCTATGGTCGCAGCTGCCAAAGGCTATAAAGCGGTTATCGTTATGCCTGAAACGATGAGCTTGGAGCGGCGCAACCTGCTGCGGGCTTACGGCGCTGAACTTGTGCTGACACCAGGATCGGAAGGAATGAATGGTGCGGTTAAGAAGGCAGAAGAGATTGTTAATGAAAACTCCGGATTCTTCATGGCCGAGCAGTTCAAGAACCAGGCCAACGTGAAGATTCACCGCGAAACGACAGGTCCGGAAATTGTTGAAGCTATCGAATCGATTGGCGGTTCCCTGGATGCGTTCGTGGCCGGGATCGGAACGGGCGGTACGATTACAGGTGCCGGAGAAGTGTTGAAAGAGCAATACCCGGACATTAAGATTATCGCAGTTGAGCCTGCTGCATCACCAATTCTGGCCGGTGGCAAACCGGGTCCACACAAAATTCAGGGTATTGGTGCCAACTTTATTCCCGAAATTTTGAACCAAGAAGTTTATAATGAAATCGTTCATGTAGAGAATGATGATGCCTTTGAAACATCCCGCCGCGTAGCGAAGGAAGAAGGCGTTCTTGGCGGCATCTCCTCTGGTGCGGCTGTATATGCTGCATTGAAGGTTGCCAAAGAGCTGGGCAAAGGCAAGCGTGTAGTAGCTATAATTCCAAGTAACGGGGAACGTTACCTCAGTACTCCGCTCTATAACTTCGAATAAGTTATTTCGGTCATATGCTGTGCGTGTTTTTCTTCCATTGGATGAGTAACTAAGCCTCAAGGAAGATGCCCTCAATGTGTTGTTATCGCATTGAGGGCTTTTTGCGTATATTTTCTGAAGAAAACGCTTAAATAGTAGTCCCAGGTCAGATGCTGAAAATTATTGTTGAACGAGCTTCTATTTAGGGTTTTCAAGAGAGACGGATTACAGTATACTGACAGGCAACAGTAAGGCTTTTGAAGACTAAGAGGAGGAACGGCATGGAGAGAAGAGTGGAGCTGGCCCAGTGGCAGGCTTGGGCTAAGGAGGGCTGGTCCGTCGTTCCCTATCTAGTTCAATATAAAGGAGCAACACGAGGATTACCCCTGTCATGGAGGCGTGCATGGAAAGCGGCATCGCCTTATGCCTTTGTGCTGGAGAGCGGCAAAGGCGGACGCTATACGTATCTGGGATTACAACCTGTGTCCATATTGCAGGGAAAGGGAGAACATGGCGAGGTTATCGAGGTGTCTGGCGGACTGCGAACGGAGGTCACGGGAGAGCCGCTGCATCTATTAGAGCAATGGATGAAGCACTGGAAGGCTCCTCGTGTACCGGGCTGGCCGGACTTTCGCGGGGGATGCGCCGGTTTCCTGAGTTATGACGTGATCCGCTCGATTGAACGGCTCCCCGTTATAGCTAAGGATGACCCGGGATTTCTAGATTATCTGTGGATGCGTATGGAAGAGATTTGGATTTATGATCATACGGATGATAGTGTATACTGCTCGGTTCATGTCCCTCTACCTTGGGCATCGGTATTTGGTTCGGGGGGAGATAAGGCGACCGATACTTCAGCGGAGACTTCGAACACGTCGGTGCTTACAGAAGACCAAGAGAGGTTGTTAACTCGTTTATATGAGGACGCCTGTAAGAGAGCTGAATCGATGATGACCCAGTGGAACCACCTGTTCGGAACACCCGGCGTGCAAGACTCGGCAGCCAGAGAAGAGCGTGTATGGCAGGAACGCTGGAAGAAGGCGCAGGAGCTGTCAGGTCCTAATGTAGAAGGATGGGACCGCCTCAAAGCTGATTTTTCACAGGAAGCGTTCGAGCAGGCGGTGCTGTCGATTCAAGAATATATTCGGCAAGGCGACGTATTTCAGGTCAATCTGTCGTTAAGACGGCATCTGCGGCTGCATGCGGACCCAGCCGATATATATGAGTGGATGCGTATTCTGAATCCGTCCCCGTATATGGGATATTTGTCCTCACCAGGCTTCAGCTTAGCCAGCGGATCGCCGGAGCTCTTGGTCAAGCTGGATGGCGATGTCGTGTCTGCCCGGCCGATTGCCGGAACCCGGCGCCGGGGTAGCAATACGATAGAGGATGAGGCGATGGAAGCAGAACTGCTAGGCAGTGAGAAAGAGCGGGCCGAGCATATTATGCTGGTTGATCTGGAGCGTAATGACATTGGCCGCATTGCCGCATACGGAACCGTGCATGTTCCCGAACTGATGACCGTCGAGAGATACTCTCACGTGATGCATCTGGTGTCCCAAGTGGAAGGGCGGATTGCAGAAGGCAATAATGCATATGACGTTATTGCAGCAGCCTTCCCTGGCGGCACCATTACGGGCGCACCCAAAATCCGGACCATGGAAATCATCGAGGAACTGGAACCTGTAACGCGGGGACCTTACACGGGATCCATGGGCTGGATCGGTTATAATGGTGATATGGAGCTTAATATCATTATTCGTACCCTGGCAGTGAAGGACGGTATTGGCTATATCCAGTCAGGTGCGGGGATTGTCATTGATTCCGATCCGTATCGGGAATATAGGGAGTGCCATAACAAGGCTAAGGCTTTAATCGCAGCACTTATGTGCAGTGAAGAGGAAGCAGCGGTGGCTGCTAATATAGGGGGGAAATAACATGATACTTGTTATCGATAATTATGATTCGTTTACGTATAACCTGGTTCAATATTTGGGAGAGCTCGGCGAGGAAGTCAAGGTGTACCGCAACGATGAAATTGATATCGCTGGTATCGAGGCGCTGGCCCCGGACCATATCCTGATATCGCCGGGTCCATGCACGCCGGATGATGCAGGCATCACGCTGGATGTCATTTCGCATTTCAAAGGTATCATTCCCATCTTCGGTGTCTGTCTTGGCCATCAGGCCATCGGGCAAGCTTTTGGCGGCCAAGTGGTTCGTGCAGAGCGTCTTATGCACGGGAAAACATCGGCCATCCAGCATATGGGCAGCTCGGTGTTTGAAGACCTGCCGAATCCGTTCACTGCAACGCGCTATCACTCGCTGATCGTGGAGAAGGAAACCCTGCCGGACGAGCTGGAGATCACAGCTTGGACAGCTGAGGGAGAAATCATGGGTCTGCGGCACAAAGAGTATGCCGTAGAAGGAGTACAGTTCCACCCCGAATCCATCATTACAGACCATGGCCATCAGATGCTGCGCAACTTCCTGAAGCGCACGGCTGGCGCCAAGGCATGAGATATATTGGCATGAACGGCAGCATTGTTGAAGCTGCCGACGCCTTCATACCTGTTATGGATCACGGTCTTCTGTACGGCATGGGATTATTCGAAACTTTCCGGACGTATCAGGGGAAACCGTATTTAATAGAACGACATTTACATCGCCTGATGGATAACTGCGGGATACTCGGAATTCCCTACCATGCTGATCCCTTAAGGATATCCCGCTGGATATCGGAGCTAATGGAGGCCAATGGCCTCCAGGATGCCTATATCAGATATACCGTCACGGCTGGAGAAGGGATCCTCGGCTTGCCAGCAGGTGATTATGCTAAGCCTTCGGAAATTCTATTTGCGAAAGAGCTGCCCGCTGCAAATCCAGCGCTTTACGGGAATGGCAGGGCCCTGCGGCGGCTGTCCCTTCCGAGGAACACGCCGGAATCGCCGGTCCGTATGAAATCTCTGCATTATATGAACAATATATTAGCAAAGCGTGAATTGTCCGGGTATGCCAGCCGATCGGACGAGCCGGAAGAGGGGCTGATGCTAACGGCTGCTGGGGAAGTGGCTGAGGGCATCGTAAGCAATGTCTTTTTTGTCAAAGCGGGCCGCTTATTTACACCAGAATTAGGCATCGGTATTTTGCCGGGCATTACCCGGTCGGTGGTGCTGGAATTAGCTATGGATCTTGGTATAGAAGCCGAGGAAGGTCGTTATAGCTGGGATGTATTAACCGAAGCGGATGAAATATTCACAACGGGCTCGGTGCAAGAAATTGTTCCGATTACGACGTTGATTGGAACAGAAGGTCAGACGTTAAGAATTGGACAAGGGATCGCTGGTCCCTTAACGCGGTTATTGCTGAGTGCGTATAGAAGGAAAGCAGGGTTAGGTCATGAAAACAACGATTTATGAAGGTGAATATCGTTTGAGCAAGGATGCAGAGCTGAAGCTGGGCCAATCTACGCTTATCATGGGCATATTGAATGTGACACCGGACTCTTTTTCCGATGGAGGCCGTTATAACGATATCGAACGCGCTGTGGAGCATGCGCTTCATCTCATCGAAGAGGGTGCTGATATCATCGATATCGGTGGGGAATCCACGCGGCCAGGGCATGAACCGGTTGGGGCTCAAGAGGAACTTGCCCGGGTCATTCCGGTGATTGAAGCGATTCACCAGCGTGCGCCTCATATTCCGCTGTCCATTGACACGTATAAAGCGGAAGTAGCGCGTCAAGCAATTGGAGCAGGGGCCCATATCATTAATGATATCTGGAGGTTAACGGGTGATCCGGATATGCCTAAGACAGCTGCGGAGCTGGGGTGTCCCGTTATTTTGATGCACAATCGCCATGATCGGAACTATACCAATCTCATGGAGGATATAAAGCGCGACTTGATGGAGAGCGTAGAGATTGCGCGGACTGCAGGCGTTCAGAATCACCATATTTGGCTTGATCCGGGTATCGGGTTTGCCAAGGATTATGACGAGAATATGAAAGTGATGGCCTCCCTCGATCAGCTTGTAGGGCTTGGATTCCCGGTACTGCTGGCTACTTCCCGCAAAAGGTTCATCCAGACCGCGCTTGGCGCTCCCGCCCAAGATGTGCTGGAAGGAACAGCGGCCACGGTGGCTTACGGTATTGCCCAAGGCTGCCAGATCGTTCGTGTCCATGACGTAAAGCATATGAAACGGACTGCACAGATGTGCGATGCGATGACTTACGCTTCAACAGAGCTTGAGCGGGTATCTATTTTTCGTAAATAAGGGATAGAAGGGCGGAGAAACGTAATGGATAAAATGATACTGAGCCGCATGGAATATTACGGCTATCATGGCGTCTTTGAAGAAGAGCGTAAGCTGGGTCAACGATTCTATGTGGATCTCGAACTGGAGATGGATTTGAGCAAAGCCGCGAAGACAGACGACCTGACATTAACGGTAAATTATGCCGAAATTCACGAGCTATTGCTGGATATTATGCGAACAGAGTCGTTTCGCCTGATTGAAGCGTTAGCGGAACATATTGCATCCAAGGTATTGGACACTTATACTATTATCGATGCTTTAACGGTCCGATTAACGAAGCCGCACCCGCCTTTTGACATTCATTTTGAAGGTGTAACCATCGAGCTGCACCGGACCAGGAAGTGAGACGAACATGAATTCACATGCTACCTCTGAGTGCTCAGAGGCTTATATTGCTTTAGGGGCTAATTTGGGAGACCGGGAGGTTAACCTGATGGAGGCTCTGGAACGGTTGGATGAAGTGCCCGGCATTAGGGTAGAGCGCGTATCCAACTTGTATGAGACGGATCCTGTCGGTTATGTTGATCAACCGATGTTTCTTAATATGGCCGCAGCCTTATCGACTTCGCTAAGTCCTCATGAGCTGCTTGCTGAAATGCAGCGCATTGAGAAGGAGCTTGGACGGGTCCGTCATATTCATTGGGGACCAAGAACCGTGGACCTCGATCTGCTATGGATGGAAGGACGTCGTTTGGATACGCCGGATCTCATTCTTCCTCATCCCCGCATGCAGGAGCGGGCTTTTGTTCTCAGACCGCTTGCCGATATCGTATTTGAGTCTGAGCCTTCGGGTCTATACCATGTGGTGAAGACAGCACTTGAGAACCTGGAAGGAAAGGAAGGAATACAGCTTTGGAAAACAAGCAACTGGCGCAGCGTATCCGCGCTTTCCGAAAGTTAAAAGGATTGACCCAACAAGAGCTGGCTGAACGCACGGGCATTTCATTGGCCGTGCTAGGTGCCGTTGAACGCGGAAATCGGCGTCCTGAGGAGCAGGTATTGATCCGGATCGCAGACGTGCTGGGCATTGCATTGCAGGAGCTTAAGGATCGGAGCTAGATCTTCTGCCTAGGGAGACTAGTGCAGCCAATATTTTTATCCGTATTAAATTCTGCCATTAACTTAGGGAAGATGCTTCAGGATACGACCTTCAAGAAGTATGTAATATGGGCGAACTGAACGTCTATTCAATGGATGGGTAAGTGGTTTAGTTTGAAATTTAGGGATCCTTGCACGATATACGGGATCTTTCGACTATAAATATTTCATTATAAGGGAGTGATACATGAAGTGGATATATTGAAAATCGGCAACATTGAGATGAAGAACCAGGTGGTTCTGGCGCCTATGGCTGGTGTATGCAACCCGGCGTTCCGATTGATCGCGAAGGAGTTCGGTACCGGATTGGTCTGCGCTGAAATGGTCAGCGGCAAGGCGATTGTTCACGGGAACAAGCGCACGCAGGAGATGCTGTTTGTCGACGAGCGGGAGAAGCCGCTAAGCCTGCAAATTTTTGGCGGCGATCGTGCATCCCTGGTGGAAGCGGCCAAAGTCGTCGATCAGCAGACCAATGCCGATATTATCGACATTAACATGGGCTGCCCTGCACCTAAGGTGACAAAGATGGATGCCGGTGCCCGCTGGCTTCTGGATTCGAATAAAATCTATGAAATGGTTGCAGCGGTTGTGGATGCCGTAGACAAGCCGGTAACAGTCAAGATGCGTACAGGCTGGGATAGTGATCACATTTATGCTGTCGAAAATGCGATGGCTGTCGAACGCGCAGGCGGCCAGGCCGTCAGTGTTCACGGACGCACACGCGAGCAGCTGTATACCGGATACGCGGATTGGGACATCATTCGCCAAGTGAAGGAAGCGGTCTCGATTCCGGTTATCGGAAACGGGGACGTGGTGACGCCTGAGGATGCGCGCAGGATGCTCGATACAACAGGGTGTGATGGAGTTATGATCGGCCGCGGGGCCTTGGGGAATCCTTGGATGCTGTATCGTACCGTGGAATATCTTAAGACGGGTCAGCTGCTGTCAGATCCGGCTCCCCAGGAGAAAATCCGAATTGCCATCCTGCATATGGACCGCTTGATTGCATTGCGCGGCGAAGCTGTAGCCGTACGGGAAATGCGAAAGCATTTAGCCTGGTATTTGAAAGGACTGAAAGGCTCTGCCCGCATCAAGGATATCATTATGGAAGAAACAAAACGCGATGAATTGGTGAGCCTTCTGAATAACTTCGTTAACAATCTGGAAACCCCAGAAGAATCGGCTAATAGTGTATATCCTCAAACCGCTGCAGCAATAGGATAACACCGGGCGCAGGCTGTTAATGGGTGCGTGTATGCGACATCCGTTACAGCCTTTACGCGCATTGACTTTTTGAAATGGTTCCCATATAATCTTTCAGTATAAATTCAAGAAATGAAGCAGGCATCAGAGGGAGTTCTGATCCCTAAGAATTTGCATATAGTATGTTGATACCATGGATTAAATTATTTACATGACAGGAGAATCGGTTAATGAGCGATAAAGAGGTCATTCTTACACAGGACGGTCTGAAGAAACTGGAGGACGAACTTGAGAACCTGAAGTCTGTGAAACGCCGTGAAGTGGCGGAGCGGATTAAAGTTGCCATTGGTTATGGTGATATTAGCGAGAACTCCGAATATGAAGACGCCAAGAACGAGCAAGCCTTTATCGAAGGCCGGATTATTACGCTGGAGAAAATGCTCCGCAATGCGCGTATTATCAATAACGATGATATCAATACTGATGTGGTCGGTGTCGGCAACACGGTGATCGTAGAGGATTTGGAATTCGGCGACACGATGGAATATACTATTGTAGGTACAGCTGAATCGGATCCGCTCAACAACAAAATCTCGAACGAGAGCCCTGTTGGTAAAGCGATCATTGGCAAGCAAAAAGGATCGGTTGTAGATGTTAACGTTCCTGCGGGCGTTATTCAATATAAAATTGTAGATATTAAGAAGTAAGTCGGAATGTGGTACAAAAAGCTTCCTTCGGGGGGCTTTTTTAAATAGGCAAGGCAGGGTTAGGGCTTAATGGGTTAGGATATGTCAGATGTGATGGCTGTCCTGCTGTTAAGTCCTAGCCGCCTGTGTACAAGTGATCCTAGAGTCGACCTATGTAGCTGGTGATGGCTTCGGCGCTGTTCATGGGGATGAGGATGGAAGCGAAATGAAGGAGATGATTGACGATGACGGAAGAAATGAACAATCAGGAACAAGAACAGGAGTTAAGTGAGCTTTTGCAAATCCGCCGCAATAAACTGGACGAGCTTCGCAAGCTGGGTATCGATCCGTTTGGCGGAAAATATGAAAGAGAAGACCATGCAGGTAAAATTCTGGAGCAATATGATGGGCTGTCCAAGGAAGAGCTCGAAGAGAAACAGGTGGAAGTTAACCTGGCTGGCCGAATCATGGCTAAACGTGGCATGGGTAAGGCTTCTTTTGCTCATATTCAGGATCTTAGCGGCCGAATCCAGATTTATGTTCGTCAGGATTCTATTGCAGAAGCGCAGTATGAAGCATTCAGCATTCTCGATCTGGGGGATATCATCGGGATTAAAGGGGTCTTATTCAAGACCAAAACCGGTGAAACAACCGTAAAAGTGAAGGAGCTGGAAGTTCTTTCGAAGTCGCTGTATCCGCTCCCTGAGAAATTCCATGGGTTGAAGGATGTGGAACTCCGTTATCGTCAGCGTTATGTCGATCTGATTATCAATCCCGATGTTCAGAAGACTTTCATCACCCGTTCGCGTATTATCCAGTCCATGCGCCGTTACTTGGATTCCCATGGCTACCTTGAAGTAGAGACGCCGACCTTGCATTCGATTGCAGGAGGTGCAGCAGCCCGTCCGTTCATTACGCATCATAATGCGCTTGATATGGAGCTGTACATGCGGATCGCAATTGAGCTTCATCTGAAGCGCCTGATCGTAGGCGGTTTGGAGAAGGTGTATGAGATTGGCCGCGTATACCGGAATGAAGGGATCTCGACCCGTCATAATCCGGAGTTTACGATGATTGAGTTATATGAAGCCTATGCTGACTATAAAGATATTATGGCACTGACGGAAAATATGATTTCTCATATTGCCCAAGAGGTGCTGGGAACGCAAGTGATTTCCTATCAAGGACATGAAGTGGATCTGACGCCGCAATGGCGCCGTGTATCCATGGTTGATGCTGTAAAAGAAGTGGTTGGTGTTGACTTTGGTGTAGAAATGTCCAACGAAGAAGCGCATCGCCTTGCAAAAGAACACAAAGTTCCGGTGGAGCCGCACATGACTTTCGGCCACATCCTCAACGCGTTCTTCGAGCAATTTGTTGAAGAGACACTGATCCAGCCTACCTTCGTAACGGGTCATCCGGTGGAGATTTCTCCACTTGCTAAGAAGAACGATATGGATCCGCGGTTTACGGATCGTTTCGAGCTGTTCATTGTAGCGCGTGAGCATGCGAACGCATTCTCGGAGCTTAATGATCCGATCGATCAGCGCCAGCGCTTTGAAGCACAGATGAAGGAGAAAGAGCAAGGTAATGACGAAGCACATGAAATGGATGAGGATTTCCTGCGTGCGCTTGAATATGGTATGCCGCCAACAGGTGGACTCGGAATCGGTATTGATCGTTTGATCATGCTGCTTACCAACGCTCCGTCGATCCGCGACGTTCTACTG
The DNA here is from genome assembly GCF_001277345.1 of Paenibacillus solani. Classification (GTDB taxonomy): domain Bacteria; phylum Bacillota; class Bacilli; order Paenibacillales; family Paenibacillaceae; genus Paenibacillus_AQ; species Paenibacillus_AQ solani. The sequence goes on along the minus strand of NZ_LIUT01000008.1, from coordinate 58,194 downwards.
TTCCCTCATATGCGGAATAAGGAATAGAATATGCTTAAGCTTTAAATTGTTGGAGAGGCAGCCGGATATAGATTTCTATAGAAGGCTGCCTTTTTTGTTTCTTTGTTAGACTTGGATTCTTGTAGTAGACTTGTATGGAAGCCTTACTACAAGACAGACGAAACACAGGGATATTAGGTATTCTAAAACGACTCAATAACTGTATTATTTTGCTAACTAATTAATTTTCAAAAATGGGTTGCATAATATCAAATGCCATGGTATATTATATTTCCGGCCAAGAAATGCGGTCGAAACAAACGCTTGAAACTACAAGCCGAAATGAATTTGAAAAATAAATTCAAAAAAAGCTTGCAATGATCGAGCGGATGTGATAAGATATAAGAGTTGCTAACGAGATAAACTGTTGGCGACAAACGAAGAAGTTGATCTTTGAAAACTGAACAACGAGTGAGTAAAACGGACCGCTTAGGCGGGACGT
>NZ_LIUT01000008.1:31974-53593 GCF_001277345.1 Paenibacillus solani | reverse complement strand
CGCCGATGGTACTTGGACCGCAGGGTCCCGGGAGAGTAGGACGTCGCCAAGCGAACAACCATAAAGACCGTTATCGATTACTCGATAACGGTCTTTTCCTAATTTTCAATCGAACATTTACGAATTGTAGACTATCCCTTGTTGGCTTGGGTGATACTAACCGACAGGTGTTCATGCTGCTGAAATGATTTTATCCAGATGGAGTTTAATGGTGAAAAGATATCAAAGGTGGAAGGTGGCCCACTTATTATAGGAAACTACGTACATTTGTCCACTCTGCGAAGACAACACAACACACAGGGCGGATACTTGGATGGCCGTAAAAAAGGGGCATATTCAATCCTTGACAGCCTATGGGCCCTTTGCTAAGATGGCAATAATATATTTCTGAAAATACTTGAAAATGCCGTCCCGTCCAGCTCTGACAGTAATTAAAGTCCGCAGGAAGACGACAAAAAGGAGGAATAACCCAGGTGTGGGAAGATAAGTTTAGCAAGGAAGGCTTCACTTTTGACGATGTATTGTTGGTTCCTAGAAAATCCGAGGTACTTCCAAAAGAAGTGGATGTTAGCACTAAATTAAGTGAGCATGTAAAATTGAACATCCCGCTTATCAGTGCAGGAATGGACACCGTAACGGAGGCTCCCTTGGCAATTGCCATTGCCAGAGAGGGCGGAATCGGCATTATTCATAAAAATATGACGGTTGAACAACAGGCTGAGGAAGTAGATCGTGTAAAACGCTCCGAGAGTGGCGTTATTACGAATCCGTTCTCGCTGCATGCGCATCATCTGGTTTCCGATGCTGAGAAGCTCATGGGCAAATTCCGGATCTCCGGGGTGCCGATTGTGGATGAGAACAATAAGCTGACCGGGATTTTGACGAATCGTGACCTTCGCTTCGTGCACGATTACAATACGGTAATCAGCGATGTGATGACCAGCGAGAATCTCGTTACTGCGCCTGTAGGCACAACGCTTCAAGATGCTGAAATGATTCTGCAGAAGCATAAGATTGAGAAGCTGCCTCTGGTAGATGAGAACAACACGCTTAAAGGACTTATTACTATTAAAGATATTGAGAAAGCTATTCAGTTCCCGAAAGCAGCGAAGGACGCACAAGGTCGTTTGCTTGTAGGAGCAGCAATCGGTATCTCTAAAGATACATTCGAAAGAGCTGAAGCGCTTGTAAAAGCAGGTGTAGACGTCATTACCGTTGACTCTGCTCATGGACATCATATCAATATCATTGATTCCGTTCGCAAGCTGCGCGAAATTTATCCGGATCTTACGATCATTGCAGGTAATGTAGCTACAGGTGAAGCTACAAGAGATCTTATTGAAGCCGGAGCATCCGTTGTTAAAGTCGGGATTGGACCAGGATCGATCTGTACCACCCGCGTCATTGCAGGGATTGGCGTTCCGCAAATCACAGCAATTTATGACTGTGCAACGGTGGCTAAAGAGTATGGAGTACCGATTATTGCAGATGGCGGTATTAAATACTCCGGAGAAATCACCAAAGCCATTGCAGCTGGCGCAAGTGCCGTTATGCTGGGCAGCATGTTTGCGGGTACGGAAGAAAGCCCAGGCGAAGCTGAGATCTATCAAGGACGCCGCTTCAAGGCTTACCGTGGCATGGGTTCCCTCGCTGCAATGAAGCAAGGCAGTAAAGACCGTTATTTCCAAGATGATGACAAGAAACTCGTGCCGGAAGGGATCGAAGGACGCGTTGCTTATAAAGGACCATTGGCGGATACCATCCATCAGTTGATCGGTGGATTGCGTTCCGGTATGGGCTATTGCGGTACGGGGAACCTGGAGGAGCTGCGGAATGATACCCAATTCATTCGTATTTCTGGTGCCGGACTGCGTGAAAGCCACCCGCATGATATTCAAATCACGAAGGAAGCTCCAAACTATTCATTGTAATTCAATAGAAGCAATACACTTCACAAATATGACGAATATGTAATTTATTCCCTGGACAAGCTGGATGGAATTCATCTAGCTTGTCTTTTTTTGATAGTCTCCCTATGGTAGAATAGAACGAGTTAATGACTTATTGAGAAGTAGAGGGGAGTAATTCCATTGGTAGACAAGTCTGTGAAGAAGAACAAGCGCCAACGAATTCAAAGAACGCTGGCATCCTTGATGCTGTTTAATATACTATGTTTCTCTGTTGCACCTGCGGTTTCATTGGCAGCTCCAAATGAGCTGGCTACAGCGGATACAACGAAAGCTGGGGAGGACAAAGCGACAACCGAGAAGGCAACCACCGGTAAAACAAAACCGGACAAAGTGCCATCTGTGGATCAACTTGGACTCGAGGTAAGCTCGGCAGTTCTGATTGAGCCATCTACAGGAGAGATCCTGTTATCCATAAATGCGGATCAAGCATTGCCACCGGCGAGTATGACGAAGATGATGACGGAGTACATCGTGGCAGAGAAGGTTAAGCAAGGAGAATTGTCTTGGGACGATAAGGTCACGGTAGGAGAGAACGCAGCCAAAACGGTGGGATCGCGGATATTTCTGGCGGAAGGCGATCAACATACAGTAGAAGAGCTCTACATAGCTATGGCTGTCGGTTCAGCCAACGATGCTACAGTGGCATTGGCTGAGCGTGTAGCCGGTTCCGAAGCGGAGTTTGTTACCATGATGAACGATACCGCGAAAAGAATGGGGCTGAAGACGGCGCACTTCATTAATTCTACAGGTCTTAGCCGTGCGGATATGCCGGAGAAATTCCGCCCCACAGATGACAAGGAAACGGTAATGTCGGCAATGGATACCGCTTTGCTCGCCAAGTATATCGTCGAGGATCATCCTGACTTTTCGAGATTTACGGCCATTCAATCGCATAAATTCCGGCCGCGCGATACGAATCCGATCATCAACTACAACTGGATGCTAGAGGCGAACAAAGACATTACGAACTTCAAGGCTTATGCTTACGAAGGTTTGGACGGTTTAAAAACCGGTCATACCAAGGCGGCGGGTTATTGCTTTGCTGGTACTGCTGAACGTGATGGCATGCGTTTGATTAGCGTGGTTATGGGAACGAAATCCGAGGGAGCTCGTTTTAAAGAGACCAGGAAAGTATTGGATTATGGCTTTGACAATTTTGAAGTAAAAGAAGTACAAGCAGCAGGAGCAACCGTTGAAGGCTTCGACAAGATTGAAGTGAAAAAAGGTAAAGCTAAGGAAGTTTCGTTGGTGACTGATAAAGCTATCACTTTTGTAGTTCCGAAAGGTTCAATTGGCAAGAATATCACCTTTGAAGCCAAGCTGGACTCTGCCAACATCACGGGCCCGGTTGCTAAGGGGACAAAGGTAGGCGCGGTGACCTACACATATAAAATAGAAGGAATGAAGGATGCTCAGACGGAAACGGTAAATCTTATTACAGCCGAAGAAGTAGAGAAGGCGGGCTGGTTCAGCCTCTTCCTGAGGGCGATCGGGGACTTTTTTGCAGATTTATTCGATTCCATTAAAAATCTTTTCTAAGCCCCTTTAAATTCCGAGTAAATGGGTTGTATATTTGATTTTAATGCGGTAAAATATCAAGTTAGATTCATTACATGTATGCATCTACAGGGTTCAGACCATATCGCCAGGGGAAGCTGTGGTGGCGATGAGATACAACATATAATCGGGAGGCTAGGAGACATGGAAACTGGAACATCAACTGTAAAAAGAGGTATGGCGGAAATGCAAAAAGGCGGCGTCATTATGGACGTCATGAATGCGGAACAAGCGAAGATCGCTGAAGCAGCTGGAGCAACGGCTGTAATGGCGCTTGAGCGAGTTCCTTCCGATATTCGTGCGGCCGGGGGAGTTGCACGGATGGCTGACCCAACCATCGTTGAGGAAGTCATGAAGGTTGTATCCATTCCAGTTATGGCCAAAGCTCGCATCGGGCATTACGTTGAAGCTAAAGTGCTGGAATCGCTCGGTGTTGATTACCTGGATGAGAGTGAAGTGCTGACACCGGCCGATGAAGTGTTCCATATCGACAAGTGGGATTTCACCGTGCCGTTCGTATGCGGCGCGAAGGATATTGGAGAGGCACTGCGCCGGATCGGTGAGGGTGCATCCATGATCCGCACGAAAGGCGAGCCAGGAACGGGCAATATCGTAGAAGCTGTACGCCATATGCGTTTGATCAACAGCCAGATCCGTAAAGTACGCAACATGTCGAAGGACGAGCTGTACGCGGAGGCGAAGAACCTTGGTGTCTCCTATGATCTCCTGAAGGATGTTCATGAGACTGGCAAACTGCCTGTCGTGAATTTTGCTGCTGGCGGCGTGGCAACACCTGCTGATGCTGCACTCATGATGCATTTGGGCGCAGACGGCGTCTTTGTAGGATCCGGTATTTTTAAATCGGACAACCCTGAGAAATTTGCACGTGCGATCGTTGAAGCGACAACGCACTATGATGATTATAAATTGATTGCTGAAGTTTCCAAGAATCTGGGTGCTCCGATGAAGGGTATCGAGATATCCAAGCTTAGTCCGTCTGAGCGTATGCAGGACCGCGGCTGGTAAGAGAGAAGGGGTAACATGAAGATCGGTGTACTGGCACTTCAAGGAGCCGTGGCAGAGCATATTAGAAGCATTAATCTTGCTGGCGCCGAAGGAGTACCGATCAAGAAGGTTGAGCAATTGGACGACATGGATGGCCTGATTATCCCTGGCGGAGAGAGCACGACCATCGGCAAGTTAATGCGTAAGTATGAGTTTATGGATGCCATTCGTCAGTTCTCTGCAGAGGGCAAACCGATATTCGGAACCTGTGCCGGGCTGATTGTGCTCGCTGAGCGGATTCAAGGCGACGAAGAGGCCCACCTGAAGCTAATGGACATCACGGTGGCGCGAAATGCATTCGGACGGCAGCGTGAGAGCTTTGAGACTGATCTGCCTGTGAAGGGAATCGAGGAACCAGTAAGAGCTGTCTTTATCCGTGCCCCGCTCATTCTGGAGGTAGGTGCAGGCGTAGAGGTCCTGTCCACGTATAAGGATGAGATTGTAACGGCGAGACAGGGGCATCTGCTGGCTGCATCGTACCATCCGGAGCTGACCGATGATTACAGGCTTCACCAGTATTTTGTGGAGATGGTTCGATCCCGTTCCATGGCCCCACAGCAGTTATAGTTACAAGAGAAGACATCTTGACTCTTTGGCGGTACATAGGGTCAAGTTGTCTTTTTCGCTGAAATACAATAAGATGTATCGTATGTAATAATGGAAAATGCAGCCTTGTCCAAGGCTTGTCAATAGGTGGAGGGCAGCTGCTTCGATATACTTGATGGATGTTTTACTTTAGGAGGGTTTCCCGTGTTAGACGTAAAAATATTGCGCAGCGAGTACAGTCGTGTAGAAGAAGCGCTGAAGAATCGAGGCAAGTCGCTCGATCTGATCGCGGATTTTCCCAAGCTTGACGCCCGGCGCCGGGAGTTGCTGCAGGAAAGCGAAAGTTTGAAGAATCGCCGCAACACCGTATCGGCTGAAGTAGCCAAGCTGAAAAAGAATCGCGAGAATGCGGATGAGTTGATCCTGGAGATGAGACAGGTTTCAGATCAAATCAAAGCCATGGATGAAGAAGTTCGTGAACTGGAGGCCAGCATTTCCGAGCTTACTTTGGCGATTCCGAATATCCCGCATGAGAGTGTGCCGGTCGGCGCCTCCGAAGAGGATAACGTGGAACTCCGCCGCTGGGCAGAGCCGAGAGCTTTCGATTTTGAGCCTAAGGCTCATTGGGAGCTTGCTCAGAACTTGGATATTTTGGATTTTGAGGCAGGCGCCAAGGTTACGGGGTCTCGCTTTACATTCTACAAAGGTTTGGGTGCACGGCTTGAACGCGCCTTAATCAACTTCATGATGGATCTGCACAGCGACAAACACGGCTACGAGGAAATGCTGCCACCTTATATCGTCAACCGGGACAGCCTGTACGGAACAGGACAGCTGCCTAAGTTCGAAGAAGATTTATTTAAGATTAGCGATACCGACTATTACTTGATCCCAACCGCTGAAGTTCCTGTAACGAACTACCATCGTGAGGAAATCCTAAATAGCGAGGATCTGCCTAAACATTACGTCGCCTACAGCTCCTGTTTCCGTTCGGAAGCCGGCGCGGCAGGGCGCGATACACGCGGCCTTATTCGTCAGCATCAGTTTAACAAAGTTGAAATGGTGAAGATTGTCCACCCGGAAACGTCTTTTGATGAGCTTGAGAAAATGACGGCGGATGCGGAGCGAGTGCTCCAGCTGTTGAATCTGCCTTATCGCATCATGACTCTCTGTACAGGAGATATGGGCTTTGGATCCATGAAGACTTATGATCTGGAAGTATGGCTTCCGGAGAGCGGCGTATATCGTGAAATCTCCTCATGCTCGAATATCGGCGACTTTCAGGCTCGCCGTGCCAACATTCGCTTCCGTCCGGAACCGAAGAGCAAGCCGGAATTTGTTCACACATTGAATGGTTCAGGCCTTGCGGTGGGCCGTACGGTAGCTGCTATCCTGGAGAACTATCAACAGGCAGACGGCTCCGTGGTCATTCCGGAAGTCCTTCGTCCGTATATGGGGAATGTTAGCATCATCGAGCAGAAGAAATAAGTTGATTAAATAATTTGATATGTGGTATAATGATTCTTGCACGTGATTCATATGGTTGGATCATTATCACCTGGAGAGGTACCGAAGCGGTCATAACGGGGCGGTCTTGAAAACCGTTAGGGGGCAACTCCACATGGGTTCGAATCCCATCCTCTCCGCCATACATAACTAAAGACAAACCGTTTCCTTAGGGGAACGGTTTTTTTGTGGACTTTATTCCTGGTTAGCCTGAGAACTGCATGGAGGTTATAGCTCTGTAGCAGCTTTTTTACGTTGGAAAGTATGCTGTATAAAACCTCGTCGGTTATCGCAATTTATAGAGAAGGGGAGGTGTGAAGATGAACTCAGAATTGAATGTAGACCAGACAACCTTGGTGAACGCTTGGCAGGAAAACCTGTCGAACATCTTAAAGCCAGGTGATGTCGCAGAAGTGGCTGCAGACGAAGGAAATCCGAACGCGATCCGCATTCATATCGGTGCAGCAGGGCGACAGGAATATTCGTTTGATTTTCAATGTACGTATGTGGATTCACGGGAAGTGAAGGTCGATCTCATCGATGTAGAACGAGACGGTGCAACGACAGATGAACGCAATGAGAACGTCCAGGGTATGGTAGGCGATTATACCCGCCATATTCATGAATGTGCCCAGACGCTGCAGCAAATCACCCATCACTAATTTTCATGAATTGAATGTCTAAGTTCTCTTGACCTGTCCCGTTAGGGATGGGCATTAGGGCAGAATTGCGTAATACATCATCGGTAGGTACAGGTTCATGAAATGGAGGGCTATTAGATGAGTAAGCCAAAGTCGATTCCCGTGCCAGAAGCGCAGGAGCAGCCAAGACAGCGTAAGGACCGTGACCGCGGTGGTCAGGAGCCGCTCTCAGGCTCGCACAGAGCGAAGATCCGCAAACAGGATGGACATTTCAATCCGGAGGGCTAGAAACCTGTAGGGGCAATACAAGCGCATTTAGAGAGCAACAATTCGAGGGAACTTTCTGTCATTCGACAGCAAGTTCTTTTTTTTGATATGAAACCTTTTTGCGGAACTTCCGTATTAGTGTGTAAGTGTAATATTTTGGGGCCCCAGTTTATTCACATCTTAAGAAGTTTCATATTAAGATGGTTGGAAATTGAAAGGAAAAAACTTTTCAGTAAATCTTCCAGAAAGTGTTTCTCATTTTGGGGAAATGGTTTATGATTAGAAGGTCTGTTATTTTTTTGATGTTAAGAGGGGAGAGTTTTTTTAATGAACAAGAAGTTTGCAGCTATCGTACTGACACTGCTGCTCACAGTGACAGTTGTACTTTCGGGCTGCGCCAAGAAGGAAGAGCCTAAGACAGCAATGACCAATGCTGCGATGAACGCCATGAAGATGACATCTTATGGTATGAAGAGTAAATTTGTCATTGAAGACCTTCAAGTTAACATACCTGCAGTTGAAGGCGACTCCGATGTAACACAAGCGATGACGATGTTGAAAAATGCAGAGCTCACGCTCGATGGTATCTATCAAGCGGATCCTATGCAAACCGAAATGAAATTGGGCATCAATTTGAAGGGTGATATGGCAATGTCCTTCAATGTTGATATGGTGATGACCCAAGAGAAAATTTACATCAAGATCCCAAGCATTCCGATGCTGCCATTCCCTGAGGATGTTGTAGGCAAGTTCCTCGTTATGGACTTGAAAGAGCTTGCTGAGCAGTCCGGTGAGACATTCAGCCCGGAAACTCTGGATACAGAGAAATCCCAAAAGTTCGCCAATGAAATCCTTGAAGCTGTGCTGACCGAATATGATCAAGCGAAGTACTTCAAAGAGATCAATGTGAAAGATGCAAATCTTCCAGAAGGCGTAGATGCTAAACAAGTCGTTCAATTCTTTATAACCAATGATACGCTGAAAGAAGCAATGGAAATTTTGGTAAACAAGGTAGCTCCTAAAGTTGTTGATATTGCAGCTAAAGAAGAATACCGCGAATTCCTGGGTCTGACCCAAGAAGATATCGATACGGCTAAAGCTGAAGTATCTTCCGTGAATGAAGATGAATTCAAGGCGGATATGGAAGAAATGCAGAAATATATGAAGATCAATACATTCAATATCAATACGGCAATCGATAAGAAGGATTTCCCTGCTTATCAGGATGTCGTAATGAATGTAGATTTCAATGATCCAGAGACGAACGAGAATGTGAAGTTGGCTGTGAAGGGCAGCACGCAATACACCAACATCAACGAGAAAGCTGAATTCAAAATCGGTATTCCAAAAGATGCTGATGTCATCACGATGGAGCAATTTGAGGAATCGATGGGCAGTTATTAATCATTACTCATAGCAGATAACAGAACCCGGCCATATGGCCGGGTTCTGCTGTTTCAATACATACGAATCATACACGGTTCATTTACCTCGCAAGCGTCGGAAGAACGAAGTCAACAAGGCGGCGCATTCTTCCTGCAGCACACCATCCACCACGATCGTCCTGTGATTAAAACGGGGTTCTTGCAGTAAATTCATCAGGGTGCCCGCACATCCAGCCTTGGGATCGCTCGTTCCATAGATGAGCTGTGGAACTCGGGACTGGACGATCGCACCGGCACACATGGGGCATGGTTCCAGCGTCACATATAGACGGCAGTCGAGCAGCCGCCAGGCACCCAGATGTTTGCTTGCACTGCGTATGGCGACCATCTCGGCATGGGCTGTCCCATCATATGTGGTTTCTCTGAGGTTAAATCCGCGTCCAATAATTTCATCATCGCGCACGATGACGGCACCAATGGGGACTTCGCCCAGGGCTTCAGCCTTTCGCGCCTCGGCGATGGCCTCTCTCATCCAGTATTCATGATTGTGGTTATCCACAGTATTTAGGTCTATTGAATTTGATATCAAACTAAAGTCTCCTTTCATAACCACTCAAAACCCTGTATTTATACCCAATGTTCAACGAACATTTATTCGTTTGTTAACATGATGTGGACAGAATTGTGGATAAATAAATAGTTATGCACAAAGTTATACACATTATCCCCAGATAAGTTGTGTATTTGTGCGCAAAATGTGGATACGTCATTTTTATAACGGATGCTGACCTCTTAATTGTAATGGATTCCTGATTTCATTAGCAATGAAAGGTGGGAAAAAGCTTATCGCGGGGCGGTGACTTGTCTTTTCAAACGTTCGTGATCAAGGTATCATGAGGATATTAGATTCGCAAGTCGTCTATGTGACAGCAGAAAGGTGAAGATGCCACTTGTCGATTAAGACGAAATTATCGATGGTTCTATCTATATCGGTACTATTTATTCTGCTGCTCAACATCGCGCTGAACTATTACACAACCCAGGAAAATTTGCAGCAGGACAGTGAAACCAAAATGGTGATGGCAGCTAAACAGATTGCCATTACAGTCCAGCAAACCCGATTCAGTTCTGGATATGTGGATGATATATTCGGTGATATGCTGAAGGTGGCCGCAATCAGTGCGGCGAAATCTTTGGACCCGGATATTAATAATATAACCAATCAGCAATTGGAGGAATTGAGTAAGGAAATTGGTGTTAATCATATTTCATTGCTTGTCCGAAGGGACGATGATATTGTTGTCGCCCGTTCCTCCGCTTCGGAAGAAATCGGTCTTCCGACAAAGAATTGGGGCTACTGGCATACGGCTTTTCTCGAATTGTTCCAATATGGTAAAGTTGTTTCCGTTACGGAAGGCCAGCGTGGGGACCATTTTTGGTCAGGACCGTTTGAGTTCTCCACCTCTAGTCCCGAATTCATTGATAAATGGGGATATTATTATGATGGCAACCGCAATTATATTATTGATCCCTTTATTCGGAATTCGAATATTAAAGACTTTGTGAAGATCATTAGCCCGGACACGGTTGTGGAGGAGACGCTCCGATCGAATCCGCGGATATTGGAAGTAACGGGAATCAACCCGGAAACGTTTGGCAATGAATATATGGGTGAAGATGGAACGGATGTCGTTCATCATAAGCTCCGCAATCGGCCGATTACCTTTGGTACTTACGACTATGGAATCCTGGATCAAGACGCGGCAGCTGTGAAGAGAGCGGTTTCCACTCTGGATAATGTCGTGTTCGTAAGCAACATCCATAATAAAAAGGTACTGAAGAGTTTCATCCCCATCCTATCTGAAGGTAAACCAACCAGTGTGATTAGTGTTGTCATGGATTATGAAGCGATCTCCTCCGTGATGAGAGAGCAAATGATCAGTCTTGTAGCGATCTCATTGGTTTTATTGGAAATTGTCATTTTTGGCAGTTATATTGTAGCGGGTTACTTTACGAGGCCGATTCAGGCTATCCTGGGGACTGTAAATGATGTATCGGACGGACATTTTGACCGCAGACTGGAGGTCAGCAGCCGGGATGAGCTGGGTCAGCTTGCAGGACGCATTAATGCGATGACCCGTAATCTAGGCAATTATACAAGCCAGTTGAAGCAAATGGTCGAGGAGAACCAATCCGTTAAGGAATATTTGGAGTCGGTCATTAATCAGACGGCGGATGCGATTCACACAACGGATACCCATCAGCGGGTAATCAGTGTGAATAAAGCATTTGAACAATTATATGGATGGAAGGCGCATGAGGTCATAGGACAGAAACTTGCGTTTGTGCCGCCGGAAAAAGAAGAGCTCGAGAAGGAGCGTATTCGAAGCCTGCTGGCGGGAGAACGGCTCTCTCCGGTCGAGACGGATCGTTTCCGGAAGGACGGTAGCAGGATCGAAGTCAGCATCACGACTTCACTCGTACGAGATGAAGACGGAAAGGTTACTTCGATGATTAGTGTATCCCGCGATGTGACGGAACGTAATCGGATCGAGGAGCTTCTGCGACGGTCGGAGAAGCTGAATACGGTTGGCCAATTGGCAGCGGGAGTTGCTCATGAAATACGGAATCCACTTACAACGCTTCGAGGATTTCTACAGCTTCAGCAGCAGACCCGCCAAGTGAAGCCAGACCATCTTGATCTGATGCTGTCAGAGCTGGATCGAATTAATCTCATCGTCAGTGAATTTTTAATATTGGCTAAACCGCAGGCCATTCATTTTCAGGAGAGGGATGTGCGGATCATTATGGGTGATGTGATCTCATTCCTCGATAGTCAGGCGCATCTGCATGGCATTGAGTTTCAATTGAATTTTGCGTTGGAGTCGACCTATGTACACTGTGAGGAGAATCAACTTAAACAAGTGTTCATCAATCTGCTTAAGAATGCCATCGAAGCGATGCCGGAAGGCGGGAATGTATGGATTGAGCTTACACGTCCTACGGGTGATGTGGTGCGAATCGATATTCGCGATGAGGGTGAAGGCATTCCAAAAGATCTGATGCCGCATCTTGGCGAGCCATTTATCACAAGTAAGGAGACGGGCACGGGACTCGGCCTCATGGTTAGCCAGCGCATTATTCAGGGACATCGGGGCACGATGGAAATCGAAAGCGAAGAGGGAATAGGCACGAAGGTGAGTATCGTCCTGCCCGTGGTACAGAAGAATACATCTGACACTAGCGAGAAGTAATTATAGATAAGGGGATGGGCATCTTGAGAATCAATAAATTTATCAGTGAAACCGGATACTGCTCGCGCAGAGAGGCAGATAAACTGGTAGAGAGCGGGAAGGTGACCATTAATGGCGTGGTAGCTGTCCTGGGTAGCCAGGCAGAGGAAGGCGACGATGTCCGTATTGATGGAAAGCCGCTTCAGGATAAGAAGAAGCATGTGTATATTGCTCTCAATAAGCCGGTAGGCATCACGAGCACTACCGAGTCGCATATTAAGGGAAATATAGTTGACTTTGTTGGGCATAAAGAGCGTATTTTCCCCATAGGGCGTTTGGACAAGGACTCGGAAGGGTTGATCTTGTTAACGAATGATGGAGACATCGTGAATAAGATCCTCCGATCTGAAGGAAAGCATGAGAAGGAATATATCGTGACGGTGGACCGCCCCGTAACGGAGTCCTTTCTTAACGGCATGGCGAGCGGTGTAAGAATCTTGGGAGAGATGACGCTTCCGTGCAAAATTACACGTATGTCCGAGCGCGTATTTCGAATCATCCTGACGGAGGGGAAAAATCGGCAAATCCGCAGAATGTGCAGCGCCTTTGGTTATGAGGTTCGTAAGCTGCAGCGAATCCGGATCATGAATATCCGGCTTGGCAATCAACGAATCGGCTCTTGGCGCGATCTAAGCGACAAAGAGAAGGAAGAGCTTGGTCAACTGTTGAACTATAAGCTGGAATAGGAATAACCAGACTCGAAATAGCAAACATATGCACATAATAAACAACCGATGTCATCTGTATGAGCCAGATGCATCGGTTGTTTATTGTGTGTTATAGTCTGAAGGAGTTATATACGTTTATTCATTAACGCTGGTGAAAGTAGCACTATCCTGGTATTTACGTATGATGGATACCTCTACCCTGCGGTTCTTTGCTCTTCCAGCGGGAGTTTTATTATCGGCAATCGGATGGTACTCTCCATAGCCGATCGGCATGAACCGTTTAGGGTCAAGTTCCGAGTTCAGGAGCAAAATTTTCATGAACTGCAAGGCTCGGTCCGAGCTCAAATCCCAGTTTGACGGATATCGGCTGTTGGAGATAGGAACATCGTCCGTATGGCCTGATACAATGATTTCATAGTCCGGGAATTTGTGCAGCATTTGCGATATGGCCTTTGCCAGTTTACGGGCTTCCGGTTTTACCACAGCTTCGCCCGAAGGGAACAAGGCATTATCCCGTATCGTAATCACGAGCTGAGAATGGTTTAACTGGGTGCTGAGCTCCGAGGTTAAACCGCTGTTCTTAATATAATTATCAAGCTGTTTCTTTAGCCGCTCCAGATCCTCTTGCTCCTGACGCATGAGCTCTGCCCGTCGTTGATCAGGTGATGATTTTGGAATGGCTGGTGACGTTGATTTATAATCTTTAGTATCAGGCGGGCTACTGCTGGATTCAGTTTTGTTGTAATCGAGTATGCCGGTTCCACTAGTAAGAGCAATGCTGAATGCTTCGCTCATTTCCTCGAACTTGCGTGCATCCGTTGCGCTCATGGCATACAGCACGAGGAACAGGGCCAGAAGCAGTGTCAGCAGGTCGGCATAGGGAAGCAGCCAAGACTCGTCGGCATGTTCCTCATGCGGCTCGTGTCTAGTCTTCTTGCTCACTAGCACCAGCCTCCCTCTCACTGAGCTCTGCACGTTCGGATGGTGTCAGGAACACGGAGAGCTTCTGATTGATCGCAATGGTGGATACACCCGACTGAATGGACAGCAGGCCTTCAACCATCATTAAACGGATTTCAACTTCGCGCTTGGATAGACGCTTGAGTTTGTTCGCGATAGGGTGACAAATGACATATCCTGTGAAAATACCGAGCAAGGTAGCGATGAACGCAGCCCCGATGGCCAAGGCCAGTTCGCCCATATCTTCCATGTGGGAGAGCGCGGCGATCAAACCGATAACGGCACCGAGTACCCCCATGGAAGGTGCGTACATACCGGCTTGCGAGAAGATCAGTGCGCCAGAACGATGGCGTTCTTCCGTGGCATTAATATCTTCCATTAATACGTCGCGCACGAATTCCTGATCGTTGCCATCAATGATCATGCGCATCCCGTTACGAAGGAAGCTGTCATCGATTTCATCGACTTTCGTTTCCAGAGCCAGGAGTCCTTCGCGGCGTGTAATCGAAGCCCATTCCATAAACAGCTTGATCATGTCCGCTTTGTCCATCAGATTCTGTTTGACAAACGTCATTTTGACCAGCTTGGGAATCTTTTTTAACTCGGCAAGCGGGAACCCGATGAATAAGGTTGCTGCCGTACCGGCAAAAATGATGACGTAGGCTGCCGGATTATACAAAGCGAGAAGGGAGGCGCCTTTCAGAATCATGCCCACCAGTACCGCAAGGATACCGAGAATTAAGCCTATAATTGTTGAAATTTCCATACCACACCTCATCCATGAGAAATAAAATAACGAATCCATTCGTAGAAGCGGCTCTCGTAGAGAACCGGGGCCTTTTACAGGGCGTTATCCTATTTATCGTCAGATCGGGCTTTTTTTTTTAGTTGTAATTTCCGGTATAATGGAAGTATGGGGAATGAAGCTTAGCACGGCAAGGGAAGGAGTGATCGAAATGGGTGTAAAGCATGGAAGAGATTACGGTGAGATTTTGACAGAATTGACCGAAGCGGTCGGGCGGATTTCCGACAGTTATGTCTTTTTTGAGATGGAAGTAGAGGATTGGGGCAATTTAGGCGAGGCCGAACGAAACGAGGTTCATGAAGCACTGGCAGAGGATTTGTTCTATGCCTTGGGCACAGAACCTGTGATTCAGGTCGGCAGCGGCGTGGTCATGCATGATCAGAGTAACCATCGAATACATATTTTGATTGGTGAAGAAGAGCTGGCCTTTGTGGCCTTGGTGTAAACCGCTCCAGTCATGAACAGAAACCGGGCAGATTAAACGAGATGACAGAGGCCCGTATCTATATGTCGGCTAAATGATAGGTTTTTTTTCGGGGAGGAAGATAAAAGATGCTTTATACGCAGCAGGAAGTAGAGGCTCATCTGGAAAAGCTTGAGGGTTGGGAATTTGAACAAGGAAGATGGATTATACGAAAGTATACCTTTTCCTCCTTCATGAAGGGAATCGCTTTTGTTGATGAAGTGGCAGCTATTTCGGAAGCTTTCGGACATCACCCCTACATCACAATAGATTATAAAGTCGTTACACTGCGTCTTACCTCATGGGACGACGGAGGAATTACGGCCGTGGATATCAAGGAAGCGCAGCAGTTTAATGAAGTATATGAGAAAAGCCGTTCCAATGACGGCCCATCGACGCTATAGACGAGAAGCGATCCTGTGGCCTAAGATTCTAAAAATATGAAAAACACGCTTGTGCCCGGAAGACCAGGTTCAAGCGTGTTTTTTGCGTTATAAGCTGATTTATTTTTTCTCCGCAAGGTAAAGCGCGATGTTTGCGATTTCTTCAGGCTCCAGTTGGCCTTTAAAGGAAGGCATTCCCTTACGACCTTTGGTCACCACGTTGAAGATCGCTTCCGCATCCATGTGTCCGCCTACTTGATTCAAAGCCGGCCCAGCGCCGCCTTGAAGCTGGTCGCCGTGACAGCTAATGCAGCTCGCCTTCACTGTAGCCTCTGCTGCGCCCGCATCCAAAGTCACTTCCGGCATGGTCGGCTTCTCGTCCAGAGCTACCTGCTCCTTGCCTGGGAGCGTAAACATCAGCGCAATAGCCAACGTACATGCGACGAAGAACAATCCGCCCATGATCCATTTTTGCATCGTCATATCGTCCCTTTCTATGTATACTGCACTTTTGCATTTGTCTCCATTATAAACCAACATCGATAGACATCATAGCCAGTTGTGACAAAAAAAGCAACGATCCACTACTGCTTCATAAAAAGTACACAAAATTGTGCTTTTTTCTATAGACAAAAATACTATTCCTCATTAAGTCCTGCCTCATACACCATACAGTGAAAAAGAGCCTTCCCCGTCGGGGTAGCACGCTCGTATGTGTCAGTGATGGAGAAGCCCGCCTGCTCGTAAGCGCGAATCGCTCGCACATTCCAGGTCATCACTTCCAGATCGATTTCATCAGTTGGATGTCGGCGTACCGCTTCCGCTACGATAGCCTCCATGAACCGTTTACCCATTCCATGACCACACCAATCAGGCCGCATGCCAAGTCCGATTCGTGTAACTTCATGCATGGGAAACAGCTGGGCGAACCCCCAGAGAGATTCCTTGTCATCAAGTACGGATATGTACTGCTCCCGGCGAATCATTGCATCTCCAAACTCTATTTCCAATCCCTTCATTTGCTCCCAGGGAAGAAAGCCGTAGATATTGTATGGAGGGGGATAAACCCACGAGCATATCATCTTTGCATGTTCTTCAGACATGATAACGGTCTGAAAAGAAGTTGGCGTTACGTCCATATCCGTGATCCTCCTTACTGATCTATGGAAGTTATAACCTGCAGTCATTTTTTATATAAGAGCAGTGTATCAGACAATAAGTGGTGTCTACAATCAAGGGCATTTGCTAAGGCGGTATTTGGGGTTATCAATTTTTTTCCATTGGGGTGTTTGATGACGGAAGGGGAGGGTAAATAAAGAATAAGAGGTTTATCCCATAGTAATTTCAAGATCTTAAAAAAGAATGCATATTTTTTTGTGGGAAGTGGAAACTTTTTTGCGATTTCAAACGTTATAAAGGTATAGACAGCAAGAAGACAAAAGAAAAAGCCGCTGGATGAGATCGGCACAATCTCATGGACCAGGGCTTCATGTAAGAACTTAAGATCAAGTTCATAAAATTTAATTGTAGTTCGCAGCTACAGATTTGTACGTACTTTGACTCATGACTCTTTTGGCACCTACGTAACGCTTGGCATAGTAGCTCTGACTTAACGGACTAATCATTACACCGCGCGAAGTTGAGGAATGAGCGAACTTGCCATCTCCAACATAAATACCTACATGGGATATCCCTCTTCCGGACGTATTGAAGAATACCAGATCGCCAGCTTTCAGATTGCTCTTGGCTACGGCGGTACCTACTTTGTATTGAGCAGTAGACGTACGCGGCAAGCTCAGACCAAGTTTCTTGTAGACATAGCTGGTGAAACCGGAGCAGTCGAAACCACTTGTTGTAGTTCCACCTGTTTTATAAGAGACACCAATGGCTGGTTTGATTGCAGTATTTAATTTGGAATCGGCGAAAGCGCTTCCGGTCCCTAATGTGAGTGCGAGTGCCAGGCCTAAAGATACGGCCGCTAGCTTCTTTTTCAAAACAAAGTGCTCCTTCCATTGCCTGCGAGGTTAGCTTAAGGGTTCGGTTGAAGGTCCCCTATGATCCCTCTCTTGCGAGATCAATTCACCCAAAACGGATCCCCCGCTTCCCAATTCATATGGGAATTCGGCTCCTTAAAATGTTGATGAACCCATTCATTGACGTTTGACGTTCCAACATCGTTAACAAAATTACATAGTTACAACAAAAGGTTACAGTAAAGATGACAAAGTTGTTACTAACATATTCGTTATTTTAGCAGAGTATTAACAATTTGGCAAACGAGGAAGTGTCTATTTTCAAACAAAAAACCTGTCCCGGACGTCCGGAAACAGGTTTTTTTGTGATTTGACTCTTATAAATTGTTATATAGAGGAAAAACTACCTCTTAAAATTTGTAAATTCATAATGATGAAGAAGATATAAGTTTCAGATGACAACATATAATCGACATGTCAGGGACTGACTTGGAATAATTTAGGGAGAGTCTAAAGGTGCATCTTTCCATACATGATACTGAGCGGAAATTACCCAAATTTGGAATAATCCATTCAGGAAATATGAGGCCTGCTGAATGATTAAGCCGATCAGACCTGCCCAGAAAATAGAGGCCGAGCTTAGGAGCAGGAGGATGACAAAGGCCGATCCGCCAATGGAGATGGATAACAATACCGCCGTTCCCAACCGGCGGACGAGGGCGAGCATAGAGCTAACCATGCCTGACTCACTCGTAAGACCAAATTGTATATAAAGCAAGAGCAGGCGAACCAAATAGGCAAACAGGAACCAGCCTGCCGCATAGGGCAGAGCATGAAGCAGCAGAATGGGCTCCCGGACACCGCTCAGTAATATAGGAAGAACTTTGGGAAGTATCCAGTAACCAGGTACGAAGGTGAGAATGAGCTCGACAAGATAGAAGAGAGCCACTGGTTTCCATAGTTTCCGCATGCCGATGAAAAAGAACAATCCGCGTTCGCCCTTGGCCTCCTGGTGAAGATTATAGAAAATACCCGCCCGAATAAGTGGCGTAAGGACCATCCGAATTAGAAGCAGCCCGGCTAGCAGCCATCCATAGGTATGGACCGTGTTGCTTAGGGATAAACTCATTTCCCCTTCATAGAAGAATAATAGGCGGCTCAGCTCATTAGGGGCAGAATCTGGATACCGCATTAACAGGGGCACCACCGCCGATTTCACAAGTCGATATAAGCAGTATCCCCACAGCAACCGGTATAAGAACAGCAGAATGGAGACGTATAACTGATCTTTAACACTGATCCACCCCTGGCTTGCATAACTTTTCATACGCTCCCCCCTCACCATGACAGGCTGCTAAACAGCGTTTCCACAAGTTTGGCAATGCTGAGATTCCAGCGTGTAACCACCTTTGGATCCATTTCTGCCTTCATAAAGTTATTGATATGCTTGTTCTCCAGGACGATGGAATATTTCGGATCAACCATAGCCCAGGCAAGCGGAGTGCTGTACTCCAAGGTGTAGGTTACTTTACCGTCCTTGCCGTTCCAGGTACGCTCCACGGTTTTGCCATCCTCAAAAGCGAACACGATAGGTACATTGGTGATATCTCCATCCTTACTCGTAATTCTGACCGTCGATTTATAACGGGGGTGTTCCGCTGAGCCTGTGCTTTTGGTTTTGATCACATCAATGGCGATATCGGCCATTTGGCTTCCATATACATATTGGTCAAAATACGATTGCCAGGAGGTTTTACTCACTTGCTCCACGACTTTTTGGAAGTCGGATGTGGTTGGATGCTTAAAGCGGTATTTCTGGGCATAGGTGTATAGAATCTTCTCCATCTTCTGAGGTCCGACCAGCCGTTCGATGCCTTGAAGCACCAGTTTCCCCCGTGTGTAAACATTCAGCGCGTAATGTTCATGCGAATTGTATTTCCAGGATTCCAGTTTCAGCGGCGCAGGGGAGGTAATGGATGCTCCTTGAGCAGCGGTGTTCGAGGTAATGCCGTATTCCTTCTCCATCACTCTCTCTTCTGCATAGGTGGCAAAGGCCTCGTCCAGCCAAGCTTCTTCAAATTCATTACTTGCAACCATGCCGTAAAAATACTGGTGGGCGATCTCATGGATAACCGTCCGTTCCAGCTCATATCCCGGGGAATCATTCTTGGCACCGAAGGCCGTGATCAATGTAGGGTACTCCATACCGCCCGCGCCGTTGCCCGACGCTGGCGGAACGACGATCGATAACGTGGAGTAAGGATAGGTCCCGTACCATTTTCCAAACGAAGCGAGTGCCGACTGGGCAGCATCAAAGTATCGGTCCTTTAAATCTTTGTGCAAAGGGTCCAGATACAGCTTGATGCGGACGCCCGGGACGCCTGGTGCAGAGAATGCTTCTTCTGCCGTGATAAAGTTAGGCGAGGCTGACCAGGCAAAATCATGCACATCATCAGCATAGAAATGATAAATATGTTCCCCGCCGGACTTCTGGATGGGTTTAGTCGGGAAACCGGTGGCGGCCACGATATAGTTGTCGGGCACCCGAATGCGGACACTGTAAATGCCGAAGTTGGAATAAAACTCGGAGTTGCCATGGTATTGGTGGAGATTCCACCCTTCCTCCGCTCTTCCGCGTAGACCAACCGGTTCATAGACTGAAATTTTAGGAAACCATTGGCCTGCCATAATAAAATTATCAGTTGACCCCATGCGTGCGAAGATTTTGGGGAGCTCCACTTCGAACTCTGTGTGAATGGTAATACTCTCTCCGCCTTTGATAGGCTTGGGTAATCGGAGCTTGGCGAGGCTGCGGTCCTTGATGTTGCCGTCATCGGGCTGAACGAATTGAAGACGATGGGTCAGGACCATACCTTCGGTTGTTTTCACGCTGGTAATGGTCATAGATCCGTATCCATCCGCTGGCATGGGGTCCGAACGAAGTCTTCCGCCAGACTCTTTCATAAAGGTCGTTTCATTCGAAGCAAAAGCATTGGGATACAGGTGAAAGTACAGCTCGTTTACACTTTTTTTGCCTGGGTGAGTCCAAGTGAGTGTCTGTTTGCCCTTCAGTTTGTTCTCCTCGGGCTCGTACCGAACATCCATATGATATTCTACCTGCCGGTCGCTTAAGGCCGGAGCGGGATGATCAGGCTGTGCTTTAGGCGGTGAGAGCGGAGCCTTCTCGACAGCAGAGACAGGGGGCTTGACTACATTTGGAGCAAGCACAGAAGCTGAGGACCCCGGATTTAGAAATATCGGCATCGATCCTGCAAGCAAGCCTATGGCTAGCAAGGATGATAGAAAGACTTTGGCACGTGGTGGGACCATAATCGAACAACCTCCCGTTGACAAGCATCTAGTGCATGTATATGTTTGCTTTTGGAGGATTATTAGTTAAAATAAAATTAATGGGACAAAGGTTAACAATTCAGCAGCCGATAAATTCGAGTCGGCTCTTATATAGGAGGTCGGCAGCAGTGGAGAACGAAGAACAGAAGCAAGGTGCCAAAAAGCCAATTGCTTTGAATATTATTAATAGTAAAAGTAAGCATAAAGGATTTGGCTCAGGCTCCATCGATCTGAACAGTTTGTCGCCAGTCATTATTGATCAAGGCGAGGCAAGAGTTGATATCGGAGCCATGCATGCGAAGAGCAAGGTAGAGAAGGGAATTCGGTTCGGCATGGACCGGGATGAAGTTCCTAACGGACGCCAAGTGTGGATCGTATGGGTAGCTGTAGATCGTACCGCGGAAGGGCAGCATTATGCAGGTATGACCGCATGCGAAATGTGGATCGACCAGGAGGCCCGCCGCGGATGGAAGATTCTCGCCGATCATGTGAATAAAATGGATGCCGCGATGAAACGTAAGATCATTCTGGACGGTCTAGGCGACGTTGAGAAGAAAGCTCTGCGTGAGCTGTTGATCTCACGCAACGAGGAATGGTGGAATGCTTCGCCTGAAGAGTTCAAGCAAGCCCTTCAGACAGCGGAATAATCTTAGGCAGATCATAAACCGAATATAAAACAGGCAGGATTCGCATATCGAATCCTGCCTGTTTTTTTGGGTGCGCCCGGCATGGGCGATAACTTGGCGGTGAAAGTCCGCTACAGGCTTGGCAGTAGGAACTGTTAGC
>NZ_LIUT01000008.1:0-31030 GCF_001277345.1 Paenibacillus solani | reverse complement strand
GCCGTATACCGAACGGTACGTACGGTGGTGTGAGAGGTCGGCTACTCAATTAATGAGCAGCCTCCTACTCGATTGTTTCGAGCGGCCTGCGAAATTGCCTCTCCAATTGCAGCCCGCCATGACGATCTTCTTTTAGAAAGGAAGGGTATAGGTGTATTTTTTGCTTTTTCCTAAAACCGGATTCTTGAAGTCAAAATGGAGCTTACCGCCGGTGTACCCTGTATAGGTCAATCCGTCGCCGAAATAGCCGACCTCATTCGATGGATACTCTTCAATCATCTTTTGGCTTTCTTCATCCACAATTTCAGGATAGATCAACTCGGCCTTATTTGCCGTCGGATGCACAGCGTACAGCACGGCTTGTTTATACGAGCGGACGAGCAGGAAGTCCGCTTCAATGGCTTCTACAACAAAATGGTCATCCACGCCTGTGAGCGCAGCCAAATCATAAGTTTTGTTGGTTTTACCGTTCGGGTTAACCAGCTCAAGCGTGCTGCCGTTCATCATGGCAATAAGACCTTTATAGCCGAGCTGATCCTTTTTGTAGTTAATTCCGGCAAAATTGGAGTGAGTGGTTTTCGTTTGTTTCAAGATTTTGTTGTCTTGAATGAGCAGCCGGTATCTTCCTTCGTGAATATGAGGCTCGCCGTAGTAATTGGACAAGTTAAGAACATAGGTGCTGGGATTGACCCGATGTGCGTTTAAGCTGACGATATCCATATTCTCAACCGGCACTTTGCCTACTTGAACAGGTGTTGTCCCGGCTTTACCCATGGATAACATCCCGTTCTCTTTATTCAGCCAGAACAGCATGTTGGCTTGGGAGGTGACGGCATAGCTAGACCAAGAATTAAAGGTCGTTCGAAGACCGGATTTACTGTCATACTTCAGTGGTATGCCGAAGGCCTTTGTAATCAGACTGGCCGGAACGTAAGTCACACCTTTCTTCACCACCGGAGGTGCCTCGAGCTTTAGAGCAGTTCCCTTGGCAGGGACAGCCCGCGATTGTCCAATGATGATGCGGACAGATTGCGTAGGACTGTTAATGTACAGATCATGTTTACCCGAAACCGTCAGCTGCAGCTGGAGCTGCTCTGAAACTTCCTTCAGCGGAATGAATACGACGCCTTTATTCGTATAAGGTTTATGCTTTACATCCAGCACACTCCATGTCGTCTTGCTCTGTGACGCGGAGGAGGCTGCTGCGTGAGCAGGGATTGTACTAAAAGATGAAGTTGTGAGCATTAATGTCATGGCTAAGGAAGCGGTACCCGCTATTTTGATGAATTGCCTGGATTTCATGTTATTTCCTCCTTCTGGTTTTCAGTCTCGTCTATATAAACGACTATAAAATGGGAAATGTTTCATCAAAACACGATATCAGGTAAAAAAATGATTGCAGTAAATCAGGTTTCAAGAGACTTGAGCCATGGTCGGATGCTGGTCAGCCTCAGAAATTCCTTCCATTTCATAACAGGCCAACTTATACTATTAGCAAAAAGATGTAAATTCGCTTATGAAGGATACCTTCGGCTCAGCCCTTCCAGCAGCTCCAGGCATCTTGTTATGGGCCAAGCGTTTCGCATCGAATGTGAACATGTTCTAATACCTATCCTTCAATTTGCAGATGTATATAACTAAGGGAGGCCGGAGTATGACTTGTCCAATATGCCGATATGAAACCGAAGACGGAAAGTATTGCAAAAAGTGCGGGGCAAGACTAATTACACAGGACACTTCTGTAATAGCCGACCTGCCAGAGCAAGGAGCAACGCCTCAAATCCATCGTGTCAGGCAAAATGTCAGCAGCAAAGTCGAGAAGCCCCGGGTAATCAGGGACGAATCTGCTCTTCCGATGTACACGCCGCCGGACATCCCGGTCCTTACGGCAAGTCGGCAGTATTCAGAAGAGTCAGTTAAAGCGAACCCTTATTGGACCAGCTTAAAATTATACGGACAGCTTTACGGAGATTATTTTCTCAAAGGGTTAAGGCATCCTTTCCGTGCAGCTTCCGCAATCGAAAAGAGCCAGTTTCTATATGCGATCGTATCCATGATGCTTTACGTCTTGCTCTTACCGCTCGCGATGTACGCTGCAACTCAGCATGAATGGGGAGGAGTTTCTCAAGGCACATTTGCGGATCACTTCCTGAAGCCCGTCATGTCGATTTCGATATTTTTCATCTTGCTGAATCTCTTTATCTTCACTGCAATCAAGCTGTCGTTTAACCCGGCTGTGAAGCTGAAAGAAGTCATGACGCGGTTTGGCTCGATGTTGTCCATATTCATTGTCCTGTATATGGTCAGTTTCTTATGCTTGGTTATGAATGGTGATATCTCGAAGATGATTATCCTTCTAACGTTCCTATGCACGGTCATGACCGTGCCGTTATTCGTTATGACAAGCTATAAGAGAAGAGTGACTAGCGGCCTGGACCCCCTGTATGCAATCCTGCTGGTATATGCCGCATCGATGCTAGTACTTTCGCTTATGGGCAGTTCCGTGATTGAATCTATAATTGCTCCTCTATAAGGAATTTAATATTTATAATGAAAAAAAACAGCAGGCTCCTGCGGGTAAGACCCGAAATAGGAGCTTGCTGTTTTTAGGGGTGACCATGGCGGGATCCTCCGGATTTACTCGACCCACCACCGTTTGAAATCCTTCCACCAGGAGCGTTCTTCCTGTTTCTTGGTGGATTCTGCAGGGTCTTCCTTCTTCGCAGGTTCGCCATTTCCATGTTCATCACAATACTCGGTAGGCTCCGTGCCCTTTATGAAGACCTCCAGTATCTTATCCGGACAGTCTGCACCTGCAAGCTTGCCGGTCTTCGGATCAACATAAGTACTGATGACCTGATTCGGAATCGGAAAAATTTTGGGTGGTACGTTCTCTAAAGCTTTCTCCGTATACTGTGCGAAGATCGGTGCTGCCCGACGTCCATCGATTTTGTTGATTTCTCGTCCCTTGTCATATCCAACCCATACGGCTGTCGACAGCTCGGGAGTATAACCCACGAGCCAGGCATCCGTGTCGGTCGTCCCTGTCTTTCCGGCAACCGGACGTTTCATCAGAGAAGACACGCGGTTGCCTGTGCCACCTGTCTCGAATACTCCCTCCATCATGCGTGTCATCACGTAAGCTGCTGCAGGCTCCACCACTTGTTCTCCTGTATCATCGGGAGCCGTATACAATATGCGGCCGGCAGCATCTGTAATGCTCAGCACGGCAACAGGGGGAAACCGCTTCCCGTTGTTGGCCATCACGGCATAAGCAGAGGCCATTTCCAGTGGGCTGATTGGAGAGGTCCCTAAGGCTAGGGAAGGGACGGGCTCCAGTGGACTGGTAATGCCCATCTTTCTCGCCATATCGGCAACCTTTTCGGGACCGATCTTCATAATCGTATTCACGGCATATATATTATCCGAGGCAGCAATGGCCTCACGCATGGGGATTTCCCCTAAATATTTATCGCCGAAGTTGCTGGGCTGATAGGTCTTACGGTTGTTATCGTAATGAAAGAGTGTAGGCTGGCTGTTAAATACGCTGGTGCTCGTCATATCTTTGGATGCAATAGCCGTCAAGTACATAATAGGTTTAAACGATGAGCCAGGCTGTCTCGTTCTAGCTAAAGCATGATTGTATTGACTCTCCCGATAATTCTTTCCGCCAACCATGGCTTTGATGTGGCCGTTTCGGGGATCGATGGATACGAGAGCCGTCTCCAGCTCGCTTTTGCTGTCCATGCCCCCGGCTACCGCTTCTTCGGCTGCCTTCTGAGCCTGCGGGTCCAGCGTCGTATAGATGTTAAGTCCGCCTTGTTCCAGCTGCTGCTCCGTTATGTTCAGCTGTTTGGTGACAAGACCTCGGACATAGTCCCGGAAATAGGAAGCAATCACCTTGTTTTCCTGCCTGTCCTGTGGGAGCAGAGCGAGCTTGGTCGATGTGGCTTTATTCGCCTCGGCCTCCGTGATGAATCCGGTCTCTGCCATGGCATTCAGGACAATATGCTGTCTTTTGATGGCGTTGTCCATATGATTGTAAGGCGAGTAATAGGTAGGCCCTTTCGGAATGCCTGCCAGCATTGCACTTTCGGCTAGGGTCAGATTCTTCGCCGACTTGCCGAAGTAAAGCAGGGACGCCGATTCAATACCATAAGCCCCGTGGCCGTAATAGATTTCGTTCAGATACATTTCAAGAATTTGGTCTTTCGTATATTTCATCTCAAGCTGGGCGGTGAATTTGGCCTCCTTGAGTTTGCGAGTCCATGTTTTCTCATGAGACAGGTATAGGTTTCGCGCGAGCTGCTGGGTTAATGTGCTTGCTCCCTGCTTGCGGTCCATATGCTGCAGATTGACCAGGAGGGCTCTCGCCATGCCTTTTATATCAAAACCCGGATGATCATAAAATTTCCGATCCTCCACCGCCAGGGTGGCCTGAATCAGGGAAGGCGATATATCGGCCAAGCTTACTTGTTCAGAGGTGTGTCCTGTGGCAGAGAAGGTAGCGATAAGGTCACCTCGGCTATCAAGCAGACGGGAGTAGCGGGATGTTTCCGCGACAGGCAGCGGTGTAATAAATAGATAGGCGAGCAGAATGCCGCCAGCGATGATGGAAACACATAGGAGTGCGAACAGAAATGCAGTGAGCCGGACGAAACGACGTTTGCGCTTGGGTGATTTTTTGTGTCCCGGCATCTAGGTTCTCCTTCCAGTCCTTTTTTGTAAAAAGCAGGGCTTTATGCATCCAGGCACGGAGGCGAACCTGCTGCCCTTATTTTCCTTTCTTTTCTATATAGTATGGGATTTCAGAGAGTAGGATATTCATCGAATGGGGGATGTTTTGGAGATCGTTCGTCTGGGCGGGAACTTTTGGTTGCAATTTGGGCTTGATCTAATATAATACAATTTGTTTGGTACAATAGAAAAAGTGTGAAACTGTAAGCTAAAGGCACCTGCCCCGAATAAAGTTTTACGGCTTGGATCTGGACGGCTGAACATTATTCTAGCGGAAAGAAGGTAGAGACGATGGAATTATGGTACACAGAGAAGCAGACCCCGACTTTTGGCATCACGGCTAAGATCCGGGAAACATTTGTACATGAGAAGACGGAGTTTCAACAACTGGATATGATCGATACCGAGGAATTCGGGCGCATGCTCGTTCTGGACGGGATGGTTATGACTACAATTAAGGATGAATTCGTCTATCATGAGATGGTCGCTCACCCAGCGCTAAACACGCATCCAAATCCGAAGAAGGTTCTTGTTGTCGGCGGCGGTGACGGCGGTGTCATTCGCGAAGTGATCAAGCACTCGGGCGTAGAGAAGGCTGTGCTTGTTGAGATTGACGGAAAAGTAATTGAATATTCAAAACAGTATCTCCCTGAGATCGCAGGCAAGCTGGACGATCCGAAGGTTGAAGTGCTGGTTAATGACGGATATATGCATATTATCGAGCATAAGAACGAATACGACGTGATTATGGTGGACTCCACCGAGCCTGTGGGCCCGGCTGCTCCATTGTTTGAGCGCGGATTTTACCAAGGCATCTATGAGGCGCTGAAGGAAGACGGTATTTTTGTAGCGCAAACAGATAACCCTTGGTTTAAGGCAGATCTGATTCAGCAGGTTAATAAAGACGTGAAGGAAATCTTCCCGATCGTACGCGTATACGGAGCCAACATTCCAACTTACCCTAGCGGTCTGTGGACTTTTACAATGGGCAGTAAAACGTATGATCCGCTTGAAGTGGATGAGTCCAAGATTGATGAGATGGATACCAAATACTATTCGCCTCGCCTGCACAAAGCTGCATTCGTGCTGCCTAAATTTGTTGAAGACCTGGTGAAATAAGGAGGAGCGTATAAACTGATGAAACTGGATCAAGGTTATTCCGGCAACGTGTTTATTTTGAGCTCCGAGGATTATGAAGGGTCCAAGGCGGTCATTTACGGTATGCCGATGGATTTCACGGTTAGCTTCCGTCCCGGCTCCCGCTTCGGCCCGGCACGTATTCGCCAGGCGTCCGTAGGCTTGGAAGAATACAGCCCTTACTTGGATAAAAGCATTGAAGACATGACGTATTTCGATGCAGGCGACCTGATGCTGCCTTTCGGCAATGCCGGCCGCAGTCTTGATGTGATTGGCGATTATGTTGGTAAGCTGCTGGATGACGGGAAATTTCCGATCGGGCTTGGCGGCGAGCACCTCGTATCCTGGCCGATCATTCAGAAGGTGTATGAGAAGTACCCTGATCTCATTCTGATCCATATTGATGCCCATGCTGACCTGCGCGAGCATTATGAGGGAGAGCCGTTGTCCCACTCCACGCCGGTCCGCAAAGCGGCGGGCATTATGGGCGGCAAGAATATTTATCAGTTTGGCATCCGTTCGGGCTCCCGTGAGGAGTTCCAGTATGGACGCGAGAACATCAATTTCTATCCGTTCGAAGTGGCGGCACCTCTTAAGGAAGCTCTGCCTTCCATGGGTAATCGTCCGGTCTATGTGACCATCGACATCGATGTGCTTGATCCTTCGGCAGCACCGGGTACCGGTACGGCTGAAGCCGGCGGCATCACATCGAAAGAGCTGCTGGAAGCCGTGCATCTGATTGCAAACTCCGATGTGAATGTTGTAGGTTGCGATCTCGTGGAAGTGGCGCCGATCTATGATCCGACGGAGCAGACCCAGATTGTAGCTGCGAAGCTGATTCGTGAGATGTTGTTGGGATTCGTTAAGTAGTCCACCCACCCAAACCCTCCCTGCCAGGGAGGGCCCCAAGGGCGCTGCCCTCTGGACACCCGGAATGTTGGTGCCGGTGTTGGAGTGAGGATGGGAGCGGGGCTGGTGCTTGTGCCCGGCCACGCTCGTCCTCCCCTGCGGGGGCGTCCTCGTGGCCTTGGGTGCGACTCGTGTGCAGCCGCGGTTTCACCTCGCGGCTGTTTTTGAAAAAGCAAGCCCTCCCTACCTAAGCCTCGCGGCTATCGGGGAAGGCTTGCTTTTTCGCGTGCGGTCATGCAGCCGCGGTTTCAACCTCGCGGCTGTTACTGAAAAAGCAAGCCCTCCCTACCTAAGCCTAACGGCTATCGGGGACGGCTGCTCTTTCGCGTGCGGTCATGCAGTCGCGGCTTCACCTCGCGCCTGTTTTTGAAAAAGCAAGCCCTCCCTATCTAAGCCTAGCGGCTATCGGGGACGGCTTGCTTTTTCGCGTGGGCACGGCCCGCCGGTGCTCCCTGGCGGTTCGCTCGCGGGCCCGCCTTAGGGGCATGCAGCCGAGGCTTCGCTCCTCGGCTGTGAAGAAAAAAGGAAGCATCCCTTGTCTAAGCCTAACGGCTATCGGGGGATGCTTCCTTTTTTTATTTCAGGGTGATATTGAATGCGGAGCCAGGGGCGCCGGCAAATACTACGGTTCCATTAGCTGGGAGTTTTACCTCGTTAGAGCCGCTGATCAAGCTGTAGTTAACTACCGTGCCTGCCTCGTCATATACGACGAATGCGCCTTGGGCCGGCAGAGTTACGGTCATCGTCTTGTCTGCAGATTGCTTCGGAATGGTAAACCATTTTGCATAACCGTCAGATTGCAGAGTGACGGTAGATTTTTTTCCTTTATACAGCGGCTTTACATTCTTGCCGCTTACAAACAGGGAACCTGCAGCTTCGAGATATTCTACGCCTTTTTCCTTATAGAAGTGGAATTCGGACGTATCGCGGCCGGCCATAGCTGGTATCTGATGTTGACTCACTGCGGTATCCGCATCGATGATCTTCTTGTCGATCATATAGCCTTCCTGACCGTTTTTACTGCTGATCACGACTGTCGGTTTCGTGATAAGGTACATGAGCGATGTGAATTTTTCGTTTAACGGATAGAACGTTTCACCTTCACGCTTGTTCCAAGCAGCGGTGATGTCATTGGACAAGGGGTTTGCTTCCAATTTCTCGGCAGTATAATGGGATAACGCCATCTGTCCCAATCCAGGAATGGAGACATATTGTCTTACCCATACATAGATGCGGTCATTACTTTCTTTGACGAAGCTGACCTTGACGCTGCCATCCGGACTGACAAACGTTCCATCAGCGGTGTATACATATTTCTCAGCAGGGTACTCTGGCATCATCGGTACGGTAATGGACAGATCGCCGTCCTTGATGTCGACTTTCATCTGCTGACCCGTCGCCACATAGTAACCGGCAAATTGTGCGATATCGTTTGGCATATCGGCCTTAACCGGTTTGCCGAATGATTTGTCTGGCTTAATTTCCTTGATCTCGCCTTTTTCCTTGAGTGCATTTAGCAGAATATCGTTGGCGAGCAATTGGTTGGTTGAACTGGAACCGCCGGAAGACAACACAGCAGCGGCCATGTTTTGCTCAGGCAGAACAACGAGTGAAGCGTGATACAGAATAGTATCGCCGCCTTTGGTTACAGCTTTCATATCATATTGATTAAAAGGGTACAGTCTTACGCTGTCCCAGCCAAGGCCGTAATCGAATGAGTTATCGGCATCTTCAGGCCACAGTCCCTTTTTATATTCCTCTTGCTCCATGGCTTTAACAGATTTATCGGATAGGATGTCTTTAGCATCTCCGGTAAAGATCTGCGCGAATTGCACCAGGTCTTCCGCCGTAGAATAGATGCCACCGGTTCCGATCACATTGACGGTTTCGTTAGGCAGTTGTCCTTGATTCGTAGGGAAGTACAGGCCCGCCATTTGGCTTGATTTTAAAGTGTCCTGGGATGTCTTGGTGTGATCCATATCAAGCGGCTCGGTAAAATTTTGATGAATGAATGCGGTAAAATCCTTGCCACTTACTTTCTCTACCAGTATCTCTGCAAGTGTGAATCCATCGTTACAGTACACCGAGAATGCACCCGGTTCTGCTTTCAGGTTCTGGGTGGACAGCTGCTTCAGCAGCGTGTCATGTGCATGAGAATCATTATCTTCGAACAGAAAAGCATTATTCAAGCTTGAGCCTTGAAGTCCGGAGGAGTGGTTGAGCAGCATGCGCGGTGTGATTTTGGTGTATCGCTCGTCTTTCATCTTGAATTCCGGTATGTACTGAACCAGAGGAGTATCCAGGTTGATTTTTCCTTCGTCTACTAATTTCATGACCGCAGCGGCGGTGAATACTTTACTTGTGGAGCCGATGCCGTACATCGTATCTTTGGTCAGCGGGATTTTTCCTTCGATATCATTGACGCCTGCTTGCCCAGATACGGTAATTTCGCCGTGATCGATGAGGGCATATTGCACGCTAGTTGTCCCATACGTCTCGGTGAGCAGCTTCGCTTTTTCTGCGGCGGTTTTCTGCAGATCCTGGTTTGCAGCGGCAACCTGGCTGTTATCTGCTGCCATGACGCTGGATGGAAGAACCAGTGTGACGGCCAGCAGGGCGGTGAGAAATCTTGATCGTCTTTTCTTCAATGAATCATTACCTCCTTAAGGTGAATGTAATAGTTAGTACGTTTTACCAACCGATATGGTTCAACCTTTCTTAAATCTTCTGTAAATTTGTTAGAACAGCGAAAGGGGAAGGAACGATAATTTCCTTTAGCGGAGCGGGTTAGGGAGGATGTGGGCCGCAGAAAAATAACTCAAAAAAAAGGTATTCCCTCATAGCCGTCAAGGCTACAGGAAATACCTGGGTTTGTTAACTAAGTACAATCAGAAGGGCCGACGTGGTTCCGACAAAACAACCGGCCAAACAATCCGAAGGATAGTGAAAGCCGAGATATATGCGTGACAGACTGACCGTAAGCGCCAGCAGGATCAAGAGCAGTGACAGCCAAGGCGTTATAAACAGAAACGGGGTCACGATAGAAAATATGGCCGTTGAGTGTCCGGATGGAAAGGAATGGTCCTTCATCGGTTTTTTCTCAAACCGGACTTTTTCGAGCGCCAGGTAAGGTCTGATGCGCCGCATTTTCTTTTTGATGAGCGCCGTAACCAGAAAGCTGAGGGAGAGGGCAATGAAGCTTTGCCACCCCATCGTATTCCACGGCTCCGGTGCAAAAAACGCGATCGAAAGTGTCAGCACAATGGTAAAGAGAGCACCCCCCATATGGGTGACCAGCGAGAGCATCGAATCCACCGTTTTGTTGCGGATCTTGCGGTTTAACCAGCGGAAGATAAGGTGGTCATGTTGCTGCAGCCACTCCACTGAACGAGTAATCATTGTGAACAGAACACCTCACATTGTATTTTGGTAAGCTTTCAGCCTGACGTTAAAGCCGAGCTAGCGTGTATGCTTGTAAGGGACAGAATCATAAGGTAGACAAGAGCCTACATACGACAGTATACAGGAGAATTGTTAAGCGCGGGTATGATTGATATGTAATTTTTCATAAAATAAGTTTTTTAGTTTCTGTTTTATCCGGGATGATTGACGTTCTAGCGTACGAACCATGCCACCATAATTAGGGTTCCCCAGGAAGGTGGACTTGATGTTCCCCATGTTCGATGAGGCGGAAATCCGATATAATGAGAGCATCAAGCCAAGCATAAGGAGGACTAGCATGAAATTTCGCGTTTCTGCCGTGCAATATCATCTGCACACCATTCAATCCTTTGACGATTTCGCCCGTCAGTCGGAGCATTATATCCGGACGGCTGAGGAATTTGAAGCGGATTTTGTGCTGTTTCCGGAATTCTTCACGACGCAGCTGATGTCCATCGGGGACGATCAGGGTAAGGCGTTAACGATCAATGATCTTCCGGATTTTACAGACCGTTACCGCGAGCTGTTCCAAGGCTTTGCGAAGCAATATAACATGCATATTATTGGCGGGACCCATGTCATTCGCCGGGAAGAGAAGCTGTACAATGTGGCGCATCTGTTCTATCCGGACGGCCGCATTGCGGAGCAAGCCAAAATTCATATTACACCTTCAGAAATTACGGGTTGGAATATGGGAGCGGGTGAGGGGCTCCAAGTGTTCGAAACGGAAAAAGGCACCATTGCGATGCTGACCTGTTATGACATCGAATTCCCTGAGATCGTGCGCATGGCGAAGGCCAAAGGGGCCGACGTTATTTTCTGTCCATCTTGTACGGATGACCGTCATGGATTCCACCGCGTGCGCTACACCAGTCATGCCCGCGCGATTGAGAATCAAGTGTACGTGGTGCTGACCGGTACCGTAGGCTCACTGCCTACGGTGGATCTGATGCGTGCTAACTTCGGACAGGCGGCCATCATTACTCCGAACGATATTCCTTTCCCTCCACAGGGTTTGCTGGCCGAGGGAGAGTTGAACAATGACATGATCATTACAGCTGATCTCGATCTGGATTTATTGTATCAAGTGCGCGAGAAAGGATCCGTCACGACATGGCGCGACCGCCGCACGGATTTGTATCCCGATTGGGAGTAAGCACGTTTATCTTCCTTGAGGAAAATAGGACAAAGGCGGTGTAGAGGAAATGGCCCGGTTTTATCAACAATTCTATGTATTTGACGACACCCGGCCGGTGCCGGTTGTCATTCGAAGCTACACACAGGAGGATTTTGATGAGCTGATCGTCATTCAATCCGAGACCTTCCCGCCTCCATATCCACCGGAGCAGTGGTGGAACAAGGAACAGCTGATGCAGCATGTCACCTTGTTTCCGGAGGGCGCCCTATGCGCCCAAGTGGATGGCATGCTCGCCGGGTCGATCACTTCGCTCATCGTAGATTATGATCCGATGGAGCCTGCTCATTCCTGGGCGGACGCTACGGATAACGGGTACATCCGCACGCATAATCCGGACGGGAATACGTTGTACATCGCCGACATTTGCGTCAGACCGCGCTTTCGAAAGCTTGGACTGGGTAAATGGCTCATTCAGTCGCTGTATCATGTAACCGTGGAGAAAGGGCTGGACCGGCTGCTTGGCGGCGGACGGATGCCAGGCTATCATCGGCATGCCCATGAGATGTCGGCTGCAGATTACCTGGATACTGTTGTCCGCGGTGATCTCAAAGATCCGGTGATTACCTTTCTGCTGCGGTGCGGCCGCACGCCCGTCGGGGTAGCGGCAGAGTATTTGGAGGATGAGGAATCCCGCAATTATGGAGCTTTGATGGAATGGAAGAATCCATTTAGAAGATAATCGTTTCATTTTGCACCGGATATTTGAACACGGCTTCAACAAAGAGGAGGTAGTTTCATTGGTAATTATCATTGCGTTATTATTTCTAATAGCAGGAATCCTTTTTATTGTTAAATCAAAGAAAGATAATAAGAACAAGAGATTGTTTAGGTGGATCGGCATCTCGCTTATTATCATGACTATATTTTTTCTCGTGTTTGGTACTTTGCAGATTATGGATGTTCAATCTCATAAAGTAGGACATTGAGATATCATAATCCAAGTTTTATGTTGATTGAATTTATCTCGCCAAATATACAGATTAAATTACTATACTAATGAGGAGGTCTCATTTAATGGAATATATTCGCATAACGAGCATTGATGATTCTTTGTTCCGCAGCATGCACAATCTAATGAAGGAAGTGTTCCCTCCGGAAGAGGTGCTGGAGTTCAGTTTATGGAAGGAGCCGCTGGAGGATCCGGGCATTCGGGTGTTTGTTGCCTTGCATGAGGGCGAGGTGGTCGGTACGACGGAATACCGCTATTACGAGGATTGGAATGTAGCGATGACCGATTTTACCATTATCGGGCGTGAAGGGCTCGGGATCGGACGATTCCTGGCACAGCATCGCTTGAAGGATCTAAATCAATTGGCGGCAGCAAACGGCAAAGAGCTGCTAGGCATGTTTGCTGAGATTTACGATCCGTACCGGGTGCAGGATTATGAATTTGGCGGGGTAAAGCCGATGGACCCTTTCGTCCGTCGCGAGGTATTGTCGCATCTTGGCTACAAACGCACGGATATTGATTATGTTCATCCTTCGTGGAGCCAGGATGGTGAAGCGGTAAGCGGCCTGGATCTCTGCTTCATGCCGGGGGACGATGCTGCTGCTGAACTTCCAGCCGAGTTGATCGTGAACTTCCTGAAACGCTACTATTCGGTGCTGCCGGAGAAACCACAAGCCTGGGTCGATATGGTGACCCAGCTGGAGGCACGGAAGACGGTATCCTTGCTGCCGTTGTAACCTAAGTAGTTACGTGAATGCCTGATTCGTTTCAGAATCAGGCTATTCCATTGTTCTTATGCACATAGTGTGTAATGTTTTGGTATTCTATATAGTAGATTAGCTAGGCGGGGCCAGGCTGAACCATTTGATAAACGTAGGAAGAGACCCTTTGCACAACGGTTTGTCTTAGTGAGTATGCGTTGTTCGGTGTTTTTTCTTCTTATTTTGCTAAAATCCTCATTTGAATTGCATGGCTATACTGGATATAGTAATACAATAGGTAAGGAAAAGAGGAACGTATATGAACGACCGACATCGAGTAAGCATCCGTCTTCAGAGTCTTCATGAAGGAGAGAACACGGTGCAGGAGCTTCCAGGAGAAGCGTTTATCAAGGGAAACGTGCTGTATGTTCGTTATATCGAACCAGCTGATGGCCCGCATCAAGGGGAAACCCGGGCGATGCTTAAGCTGTCAGAGGGTGAGTTGAAGTTGATCCGTCACGGCCAGGTGGAGTCCGAACAGTCGTTTCGTCTTGGGCAGCAATTGCCGGGATATTACCGATCCCCATTCACTTCATTTCAATTGTCTACGCACACCCGGCATTTGGAACTGGCGCTTGATGGCTTATCCGGCCGAGTGGCCTGGGCGTATGATTTATATGTGTTCGGCGAGTTATCGGGACACTTTTCTATTAGTTTGACTATTCGGGAGGCACATGAATAATGACAATGAATCCATTAGATCACATTAACGGGCTGGTTGCAGAAGCGGTGGCAGATGCTGCCGTTGCTGCAGGATTGGTTTCCCGTGAGGAGCTGCCGGGCATTACGCTGGAAGTTCCGAAGGATAAGTCGCATGGCGATTTGGCTACAAACGTAGCAATGCAGCTGACGCGAATTGCCAAGAAGAACCCGCGCCTTATTGCGGAAGCTATTCTGGAGCATCTGGATACAGCTAAGGCTTCCATTGAAAAAGCTGAAATTGCCGGACCAGGGTTCATTAACTTCACCTTGGACAAGGGATATCTCTATCCGATCGTTGCCTTGGTACAAGAGCAGGGCGACAACTACGGGCGGATTAGCACAGGCAAAGGGCAAAAGGTACAGATGGAGTTTGTCAGTGCCAACCCGACCGGAAGCCTGCACCTGGGTCATGCCCGTGGAGCAGCCGTAGGCGATGCGCTATGCAATGTACTCGATTATGCAGGATATGAGGTAACACGGGAATACTATATCAATGATGCAGGCAACCAGGTTGTAAACCTGATTAAATCGCTGGAAGCCCGTTATTTGCAGGAACTGGGACAGAATGCCGAGATGCCGGAAGACGGATACCACGGCGAAGATATTAAAGGATTCGCCAAAGAGCTGGTAGCCGAGAAGGGCGATTCTTTGCTGTCCATGGAACCAGGCGAGAGAGCGGCATTCCTTCGCCAGTTTGGTCTGGAGAAAGAACTGGGCAAAATCAAGCGCGACTTGAATCGATTCCGTGTACATTTTGACGAATGGTTCAGCGAAACGTCATTGTATGACAATGGCCTTGTAGAGAAGTCCTTGGAAGAACTGAAAGCCAAGGGCGAAGCTTATGAGAAGGATGGGGCGACTTGGCTTCGTACAACCGACTATGGCGACGACAAGGATCGAGTTCTCGTTAAGAATGATGGGACCTATACTTACCTGACACCGGATATTGCATACCATCGCAATAAATATGAGCGCGGCTACGACAAGATCCTCAATATCTGGGGAGCTGACCACCACGGTTATGTTCCACGCATGAAAGCTGCGATGGAGGCCCTCGGCAATGACCCGGACAAACTGATTGTATTGATCGCTCAGATGGTCAGCCTATTCCAGGATGGCGAGAAAGTGAAGATGTCCAAGCGTACCGGTAAAGCGGTCACGATGGAAGATCTGATGGATGAAGTCGGCGTAGACGCTATTCGCTATTTCTTCACCATGCGCAGCATGGACTCGCATCTGGATTTCGATATGGACCTGGCGGTGTCTACGTCCAATGAGAATCCGGTCTTCTACGTACAGTATGCTCATGCTCGTATTTGCAGCGTATTCCGCCAAGCGGAGGAGCAAGGTGTCAGCGTGCTGCCACTTGCCGACGTGAACCTGAGTGTTCTTACGACCGAGCATGAATACGACATTTTACGCAAAATGGGAGAGCTGCCGCAAGAGGTGTCGCTTGCTGCGGAGAACTATGCACCACATCGACTCATCCGGTATGTCTATGAGCTGGCATCTTTGTTCCACAGCTACTATAGAGCCGAGCGTGTTATTACGGAAGATGCGGACCAGACGCAGGCCCGCTTGGCATTGCTTGGAGCCGTTCGTACGGTTATCGCTAACGTGCTTCGTCTGATGGGCGTTTCGGCACCGGAGCGGATGTAAGAGTCTTAACCTTAATATGTGAGAACAGCCGTCTTCCCTCAGGGAAGGCGGCTTCTGTTTCGTATGGGGGTTTCCCGCATGGGTTGTCAGAAGCAAGCTTATAATTTCATGCCCTCGCGCAAAAACTTCATGGCATTGACCTCTCCGTCAGTTGAGCTGGTGCCTTTTTTAAGCTTAAGGGGAGAGGAAGTCCGACGGAGAAGGGCCTTCACCGTAGCTGTACTCAGGCCGGGCTTTTGCGCTAGTAGCAGGGCGATTGTCCCACTGATGTGTGAAGTGGCCATGGAGGTGCCGCTCATTTCATGATATTTTCCTTGCAGCCAGGCTGACACAATTTTGTCGCCAGGTGCATAGATATCAACGAATTGCCCGCGATTGCTGAAGGCAGGCACTCTTCGGTTGCGGTCGGTAGCCCCTACAGATATGGTCTGGTGATAGCGAGCAGGGTAGTCTACTGTACGGCGTCTGCCGTCATTTCCAGACGAGGCTACAATAATGACGCCTGCTTGGTTCGCCTTGCTTACAATATCAAGCAGTGTGCGGTTACGGGTTTGCATACCAAAACTCATATTAATGATATCGATCTCAGCGCGCACGCACCAATCGATAGCTAGAATGATGTCCGATACAAAGGCGGATCCGTTATGATCAAAAGCTTTAACTGGATACACGACAGACCTTGGAGCGACCCCAATCATACCTTGCTGGCTGTTCGCTGCAGCGATGGTTCCTGAGATATGTGTTCCATGTCCATTGTCATCATAAGGCAGTATGTTTCGATGTACCAGGTTAATTCCGCGGGTCAGCGAATACTTTAGATCGGGATGAGAGAAATCTACACCCGTGTCGATAACAGCAATTTTTATACGGTATCCTGTCGAGGTGGACCAGGCTTGAGGCGCCTTAATTTGCTTGATGCCCCAGGGGATTCCGGTTACCGATCCGATAGTTCCATGTATCGCATGGATATGAACTTGATCATCGTCTTCAATCATCAGCTCATTTCGAAACTCGGCCTCAAATTTCGCAGTTTGGGGAGCAGGAGCGATGATGGTGCGGGTAAGCGGTGAATAGCTGACCGAGCTTGGGAAACGCCCTTTCGCAGCAAGTCGGTTCCATTCATCGATACAACGCCGATATAGCTGAGGGTCATAAAACGTGAGGAGCCGCCGGTTCTTATCCCGGACGTTCCGCAGAGGGTTCGTCTGTGCAAGTAGTGATTGCATGATCCGGGTGTAATCCATGCGTGGCAATCTCCCTTCTCGAAGAACCGTTGCTTCAGTATTGTATGAGCTAGGGAGAGAGCCCGAATGGGAGGGAGCCCTTTTTCCGGGAAATAGGCCTTGTTTACCGTGTCAAAGCAGCAGGGCGAACATAAGATACATGGAGAGAATATCAAGGTTCTCTTATCTATCCCGTAAGGAGTCGATCCTTGGGGCGGGTACAGTCAGGAGGCGGAGAGAAAGTATCTCCGTCTTTTTCCATTTGAGCCTGTAAGCAAATGGCGCACATTAAAACTTGATTTTTATTTCCAAATAGGTTTTACTTAGTTTTGATAATGGATATGTTGAGGGTATAACGTGAAGATTGTGTGAGAGGAAGTGTGCGTTAGTGAGTAATCCGCTCAATTTAAAGATCGATCCGGAGAAGATTCAGGAAATCCCAATGGTTGACCTGGCTTTTATGGTTCTGAAAGCGGCGAATACGCCGTATTATTACCGTGACCTTATGAATGAGGTGGCCAAGATTCGCGGCTTTACGGAACAGGAAATTAACGAAACGATTGCCCAGTTATATACCGAGATCAATATAGACGGACGTTTCGCTTGTGTAGGAACGAACTTGTGGGGACTGAAGCGCTGGTATCCACTGGAGAAGTCCGAAGATCCGATTGCGAATGCCAAGCGTCCGCGGATCATCAATGATGAAGACGATGACGATGATGACTTCACGGATGAAGAGGAAACTTATGCTGGTGACGATGCCGAGGAGGATTTCGACAGCATCAATGAGGAAGATGACGATGATCTCTTCTCGGATGATGATGATGCCGATGATGAAGAAGAAGTTGTTCTGGATGACGACGAATTGGATGAAGAGGATTCGGATTCCGAGGATGAAGATGATCTGGAAGAGGAAGACGATAAGGACTAATTAGTCTTGAAGCAGGGATTTTGCAGCCTATTTGCGTTGTTTATGATTGTGTTATACCTTCTTTGCCTGTTGGGTGATTTTGTGGTTGGTTCTTCTCTTGACAAGCAGACAAGGCACAGAGTAAACTATTGCTTGGGCTTATGATTGTGGATTAAATATGTTTAATATAAAAGTGCCCCGTTTTTATTCGGGGTCACTTTTTTTGTTTTTAGGGAGCAGATTGTGAAAACAAAGCTAGCTTCTGGACCTCATATCGCAAGAGAAGCTATTTAATAAAAAGCGGTCTGTCTTCTTGAATGTACGTCGATGGTCGTTTTTTATTTTGAGCTGGGAGAGTATCCCTTCTTTAGGGACTGGACTTTCCTGGTCTCTTGCAGTGAAATAATCTGCTGTCAATCGTCAGTGAAGGCGATAATGGATGGCGGAAATCTTCTGCATACGTTTTTAGGTTTGCGATGGTTATAGAGGCATTAGGCTGCTGATCATGATATCTCATTCGTATCGGAGAAGCACTTGGTACGATGGTTCTGGGCATTCATGTATGCGGTTTGTAATAGGTCGGAGGTTAGCTCGCTCACCATATGTGGAAGCGAGCGATGCTTTTTTTGTTGATCCCTTTGATGAATCGGGGAAAAACGGGTTAGGATATACATCATATGTCGCCTGAAGTTATGGAGATTATATAGGAGGGTTTTTAACAGTGACAAAGTATATTTTTGTAACAGGCGGGGTCGTGTCATCACTTGGTAAGGGGATTACCGCCGCTTCGCTCGGCAGATTGTTGAAGAACAGAGGACTCAAAGTAACGATTCAAAAATTCGATCCGTACATTAATATAGACCCGGGCACAATGAGTCCATATCAGCATGGCGAAGTGTTCGTTACCGATGATGGTGCGGAGACGGACCTGGACCTAGGACACTACGAGCGCTTCATCGATATCAATTTATCGAAGAACAGCAATGTGACAACAGGGAAAGTATACTCCTCTGTTATCAGCAAGGAGCGCCGGGGCGAATATTTGGGCGGCACCGTGCAGGTTATCCCTCATATTACAAACGAAATCAAGGAGCGCGTATTCCGTGCAGGCCGTGAAGCGGGATCAGATGTCGTTATTACTGAAATCGGCGGTACGGTTGGCGATATCGAGAGTCTTCCTTTCCTTGAAGCGATCCGCCAGATCAAGAGCGATGTTGGTCGCGAGAACGTGATGTATATTCATGTAACCCTCATTCCATATATTAAGGCAGCTGGCGAAGTGAAAACAAAGCCGACCCAGCATAGTGTAAAAGAACTTCGCAGCATTGGCATTCAGCCGAATGTCATTGTGTGCCGTACGGAATATGAGCTTTCAACCGAGATGAAAGCAAAAATCGCCCTCTTCTGCGATATCGATCCTAATGCAGTTGTAGAATGCCGCGATGCATCCTCGCTGTATGAGGTGCCGCTGAACTTGCGTGACGAAGGCCTTGACGAAATTGTGGTCAATCATCTGAAGTTGACTACCCCTGCGCCGGATATGAGCGAATGGGAAGCTCTGGTGGAGCGTGTATCTAAGCTGGAGAAGACGGTTGAAATTGCGATTGTTGGTAAGTATGTTGCACTTCATGACGCATATCTCAGTGTGGTTGAATCCTTGTCGCATGCAGGCTTTGATGCTAATGCCGATGTGAAGATCCGCTGGGTGAACGCTGAAGAGCTTACGGCGGATAATGTGGGAGAAATGCTGAATGGAATAGGTGGTATTCTGGTGCCTGGCGGTTTCGGAGACCGGGGTATCGAGGGCAAGATCAGTGCGATTCGCTATGCTCGCGAGCAGAATATTCCGTTCTTCGGCATTTGTCTGGGTATGCAAGTGTCCGTTATCGAATATGCCCGCTCAATTCTGGGTCTGCAAGGTGCGAACAGCTCGGAGATTGATCCGGCTACCGAATACCCGGTTATCGATCTGCTTCCGGAGCAGAAGGATATCGAGGATCTGGGCGGAACGATGCGCCTTGGCCTGTATCCATGTAAGCTGGCTTCCGGTTCACTTGCAGAGTCCTGCTATCAGGATGAGCTGGTTTATGAAAGACATCGTCACCGGTATGAGTTCAACAACCAATACCGCGAAGATATTGAAAAAGCGGGTCTGCGTATCTCCGGTACTTCTCCGGATGGACGTCTCGTCGAAATCGTAGAGCTGCCAGGGCATCCATGGTTCCTTGCCGTGCAATTCCATCCGGAATTCACGTCCCGTCCGAATCGTCCACAGCCGCTCTTCCGT
The DNA here is from genome assembly GCF_001277345.1 of Paenibacillus solani. Lineage (GTDB taxonomy): Bacteria > Bacillota > Bacilli > Paenibacillales > Paenibacillaceae > Paenibacillus_AQ > Paenibacillus_AQ solani. Next base: position 11,117 of record NZ_LIUT01000008.1, on the reverse strand, counting down.
GAGTTTGTTAAAGCCTCGATCGAACATCAGGCATAATGGAAGGAGCCTCTTTTGAAGAGGCTCTTTTTTTGTGATCAATATTTTCTTATGTATGGAGGATTTCCACAATTCATGAATAAGGCTGCACGAACCCATTCCATGATCTTTTTTTCTTTACTTTTTTTAGGATGGGAAGGATTTTTGAACACTACAAGCGAATACAAGTAATGGCCGGTTTATTTGGGAAAGTTAGGAACTTTTAAGTTTGCATTCATACTCATTGTGCGATTGAAGTATCGGGAGGTTGGAAGGGATGAGCAAACAAGGCAAACACAAAGTGCTGATTGTGGATGACCAGAATGGTATCCGCATCCTGCTTGTGGAAGTGTTCAGCAGTGAAGGATATGAGACGTTTCAAGCGGCTAACGGCAAGGCTGCGCTGGAAATTGTGAAGCTGCATGTACCGGATCTGGTGCTCCTGGATATGAAAATTCCTGGAATGGACGGGCTTGAAATCTTGAAGCATATAAAACAGATGAATCCGGACATTAAGGTGATCATGATGACAGCCTATGGAGAGCTGGATATGATCAAGGAAGCAACGGATCTTGGTGCATTGATGCATTTTACCAAACCGTTCGATATTGATGAGATGCGTCAAGCGGTCAATATGCAGTTGAAAGGGATCACGAATAACATCGGTTAAATAATGGATTCTGCTCACGGGGCGGAATTCTTTTTTTTCCAGAAAGTGAGGTCATTCGCATCCTTTTAGGAAATGCTTGTTTAGTATTTATGACGCGATGTGGTATAATAAGTCCGTATGTTATATCGGCTAAAAACCATAGACAAACTAAGCATCTATAGGAGGATGAAACCATGCCATTAGTATCAATGACAGACATGCTGAACAAAGCCCTTGAAGGTAAATATGCTGTTGGTCAATACAACATCAACAACCTGGAATGGACTTATGCCATTCTTGAAGCGGCTCAACAAGAAAAATCACCGGTAATTCTGGGTGTTTCCGAAGGCGCAGCTCGTTATATGGGTGGATTCAGCACCGTTGTTCACATGGTAAAAGGTTTGATGGAGGATCTGAAAGTTACAGTTCCTGTTGCCATTCACCTTGACCACGGTTCAAGTGTTGAGAAATGTAAAGAAGCTATCGATGCTGGATTCACTTCGGTTATGATCGATGATTCCCACAGCCCGATTGAAACGAATATTGCAACAACAAAACAAGTGGTTGAGTATGCTCATGCCAAAGGCGTATCCGTTGAAGCAGAAGTCGGCATGGTTGGTGGACAAGAGGATGATGTTATCGGTGACGTTATGTATGCGAAGCTTGACGACTGCGTACGCATCGTGAACGAAACAGGCATCGACACATTGGCACCGGCACTTGGTTCTGTTCATGGTCCTTACAAAGGCGAACCAAACCTTGGTTTCAAAGAGATGGAAGAGATCTGCAATGCAGTCAGCCTTCCACTGGTGCTTCACGGCGGTACAGGCATTCCTACTCATGACATCAAGAAAGCAATCTCGCTGGGCACATCCAAAATCAATGTGAACACTGAGAACCAAATTTCCTTCTCTAAAGTTGTTCGTGAAGTGCTTGCTGCAAAACCAGAAGCATATGATCCGCGCACATTCTTGAAACCAGGCCGTGAGGCAATTAAGGAAACAGTTGTTGGTAAGATCCGTGAGTTTGGTTCCAACAATCAAGCTTAATTTCCGCTAGGCTTATGGTTTGCATTCGCAGCTGCGATGCAATACGATATGGATATGGACTAAAGATATTTAGAACGTTTTATGTTGCATACTGTGAAATGGAAAGTACACCGCCTAGCCGGTGTTTTTCCATTTCATTTATTAAGATATGGAATCAGTACAGCATGGTTGTGACTTTCACAACATCAGAACCATTTCCGGCAGCGAAGTGATGTAGGGGGACCCGAAAGCATATGGAGAAATTGATGATCAGCGGTGGACGCCCACTGCGTGGTACCGTAACGATCAGTGGTGCCAAGAACAGTGCAATTGCGTTAATTCCTGCCGCAATTCTGGCGGAATCAGAAGTCGTGCTTGATAATTTGCCGCTTCTTAGTGACGTGGCTGTTTATGCTGAGATTCTTGAGGAATTAGGCGGCCAAGTTTCATGGGAAGGTAATCAGATGAGAATTGATCCTTCTGATATCAAATCCATTCCGATGCCTAACGGACCCGTCAAGAAACTGCGTGCGTCCTATTACATGATGGGCGCTATGCTTGGGAGATTCAAAGAAGCCGTAATCGGTTTGCCGGGCGGCTGTAATTTTGAACCTCGTCCCATCGACCAGCACATCAAGGGCTTTGAAGCGCTTGGCGCAACCGTAACGAATGAACACGGTTCGATTCATCTGCATGCCAAAGAGCTGCGGGGCGCGAAGATCTACTTGGATGTGAGTAGTGTCGGTGCGACGATTAATATTATGCTGGCGGCTGCGAAGGCCAAAGGCTCTACAATTATCGAAAATGCGGCGAAAGAGCCTGAAATAATAGATGTTGCAACACTTTTAAATTCCATGGGAGCTGTCATTAAGGGAGCCGGTACGGAGACGATCCGGATTGAAGGCGTAACCGAGATGCATGGCTGCCGTCATTCCATTATTCCAGACCGGATTCAAGCCGGTACATATATGATTGCTGCTGCGGCTACACGCGGCGATGTTTTGATTGACAACGTCATTCCAAAGCACCTCGAAGCTCTTACTGCTAAGTTAATTGAAATGGGCATTGGGATCGAAGAGATGGATGAAAGCATTCGTGTCATTGGTAAGGACCGCTATCAGCATGTGGACGTGAAGGCGCTGATCTATCCTGGATTTGCTACGGATCTGCAATCGCCGATGACCAGCTTGCTTACGCAAGCTGAAGGCGTCAGTGTCCTTAGTGATTTTGTATACAGCAACCGGTTTAAACATGTTCCAGAGTTAGTTCGTATGGGAGCCAAAATCCGGGTGGAGGGACGCTCTGCCATCATTGAAGGCGGTCCGCTGAATGCAGCTAAAGTCAAAGCGACCGACCTGCGTGCAGGCGCAGCTCTTGTCATTGCGGGCTTAACCGTGCCAGAAGGGATCACAGAAGTTAGCGGCGTAGAGTACATTGACCGTGGCTATGACCATCTGGTATCCAATCTGCGTATGCTGGGTGCGGACGTATGGCGGGAGACGGATGAAGAGTAATTTTTTAACATGCCCAAGGGAAATATGCAGTGATGACTGCATATCTCCCTCTGATTTGGGTAATGCTCCTAATATAGCTTTCATAGAATAATAGACTATATGACAGCAGTTTTTTGCTGTGTCAGAAACAAATAATTGAATAGGTGGTTATTGAATGGATTTACAAATAGCCGATTTGGAAGGCATGAAGCTGACGGATCTGTATAAGCTGGCCAAAAAATATCAGATTCCTTATTACGGCCAGTTGAAGAAGAAAGAATTGATATTTGCTATTCTACGGGCTCAGGCCGAACAGAGCGGTTTGATGTTCATGGAAGGTGTACTCGAGATTTTACCCGAGGGATACGGTTTTCTTAGACCAATCAACTATCTGCCAAGCACGGAGGACATTTATATTTCAGCCTCTCAGATTCGCAAATTCGATTTGCGTACCGGAGATTTAGTTTCGGGCAAATGTCGGACGCCCAAAGAGAACGAACGTTACTTCGGACTTCTGCAGGTCAATGCCGTGAACGGTGAGAACCCCACGGTTGCTGCAGAACGATTACACTTCCCAGCCTTGACTCCTCTATATCCGCAAGAAAAGCTTGTTCTTGAAACATCCCCTAATCAGTTGTCAACCCGAATTATGGATCTGCTAGCACCTGTTGGTTTAGGACAACGCGGTTTGATCGTAGCACCGCCAAAAGCAGGAAAAACGCTCCTCTTAAAAGAAATAGCCAACAGTATTTCAACCAATAATCCAGAGATTGAACTGTTTGTTCTACTTATTGATGAACGGCCTGAAGAAGTGACTGATATGCAGCGGTCCGTCAAAGGTGAAGTGGTCGCTTCTACTTTCGATGAGCTTCCGGAGAATCATATTAAGGTAGCGGAGCTGGTACTGTCTCGTGCACTGCGGCTAGTGGAGCATAAGAAGGACGTTGTTATACTGCTGGACAGCATCACCCGTCTTGCGAGGGCGTATAACTTGGTTATTCCTCCCTCTGGCAGAACATTGAGCGGAGGTATCGATCCGGCGGCATTCCACCGTCCGAAGCGGTTCTTTGGTTCGGCGCGTAATGTGGAGGAAGGTGGAAGTCTGACGATTCTGGCCACAGCCTTGGTAGATACCGGGTCACGGATGGATGATATTATATATGAGGAATTTAAAGGCACAGGTAATATGGAGCTTCACTTGGATCGTCGCTTTGCTGAACGCCGTATATTCCCGGCGATCGACATTCGCCGTTCGGGTACCCGTCGTGAAGAGGTGCTGTTGAACAAGGATGAGCTCGATACGATTTGGGCGATCCGTAAAAATATGAATGATTCTGCAGACTTTGTGGAAGGCTTCCTCAAAAAAATGCGGGACACGAAGACTAACGCCGAATTCTTGGCAACTTTTGATGTTAACGCCAATAACAGCAGTGGAACCGGGACTCCGAGCCATACAGCCAGACGCCCATCGCGAGCATCTGCCGCGACGGCTCCTCAGAGCTAAAGCACTGAAACGACCGGAGAATAGAGGAGATCAACATGTATTTGGTTTATGCAGATGAACAAGGGAATGTATATGATCATTCCGAGCTGTTTGGGCTTGCCCGCAGCGGAGATATGATCGTGGAGATATTGGATGATGAATTGATACCTTTGCCCGAAGGAGCTACGCTTGTTGGGCTGCCAAGCACCCGGGCGATTGGAATGGATCCCGAGACGGGTGAAATGATGCCGCTTGAAAAAGGGTATACCGCCGTGGGAGCCCTTTTACCACAGGGCTACACCCGTTTGTGCTTGCCGGGTTACGTGAAATCAGACAAGGAATACAAGCTGCCGCTGTTTGGGTATTCGGCGGTTGTATGGAAGGATGGCGGGTTTTATACAACGGCTCGTATGTCCGATGATCCGGAGAAATGGAATCCTGTGAATTGCGATCTGGGTGACCTGGAGCTCGGGGTTAAGACATTGAAGGAGAAATATCCAGAGAATCGGCTCTATGAGCATCTGTCTAACTGTGCATTAGGGTATGAATGCCTCACGGCATCCAATACCTTTTTGAATCGTTGGGAAGGCGCTGTTCCCGTGTCCTATTCTTGTAATGCAGGCTGCTTCGGCTGTATTTCAGAACAACCGGATGACAGCGGCTTTGTCTCGCCTCAGACACGAATGAACTTCCGTCCAAGAGTGGATGAGCTGGTACAGGTCATGCTGGAGCATCTGAAAACACCGGAATCGATCATTAGCTTTGGACAAGGGTGTGAGGGCGAGCCATCTACACAGGCTAAGATCATTATAGAAGCGATGCGGGAAGTACGGGCACGAACCGATATGGGATATATTAATATCAATACCAATGCGGGTCTGACCGATTTTATCCGCGGTATTGTGGATGCTGGTCTTGATCTGATGAGGGTCAGCACGATCAGTGCATTGGATGCCCATTATAACGCATACTATAAGCCGAGAGGCTATACGCTGGCTAATGTGGAGAAGTCTCTCCGCTACGCTACGGATCAAGGTGTCTATACTTCCATAAACTATCTGATTTTCCCGGGCGTGACCGATCGTGAGGAAGAGCTAGAAGCCATGATAGAGTTTGCCCGCCGAACAGGTCTCAAATTAATTCAATTGCGCAATCTCAATATTGATCCTGAGAGCTATCTTGAGCTTATCCCGCCTGCACAAGGCGATATTCTAGGCATGAAGCAGGCGATCGAGATTATGCAGGAAGAGCTGCCGGATGTGGTAATTGGCTCCTATACGCATGTTCCGCCTGCAGGACAAGCTAGACCGAAGAAGAAACCGTTGATTATTTAACCGAATATTATTCGGCTGATGAGTATTCCATAAATAGGTCGTGGGCCCAATTATGGGCTTGTTTGATCAATTAAGTATAGGCTATTGCGCAATTAATATGCTCGTGATATACTGATTTTATGTGTCCATATAACTCTGGGTCCGCTTGAGGCTCAGGGCGGAAAGAGGTGAAAGCTACAATGAAACAGGATATTCAACCGAAATATCACGTTACTACAGTTACTTGTGCTTGCGGTAATACGTTTGAAACAGGTTCTGTAAAGCCAGATCTTCGTGTAGAGATTTGCTCGAACTGTCATCCATTCTTCACTGGTAAACAGAAGTTTTTGGATGCAGGTGGTCGTGTCGATCGATTCAAGAAGAAATACGGTATCTAATAAACGGACCCTTCGTCTCTATGGACGAAGGGTTTTTGTCTGTATATGGAACAATGTGACTAAGCAACTTTTTCCGTCGGTTGCTTTTTTGATAGCCATGCGATATACTAAAGTTCGCCGTGCTAGACGGGGAGGTAGCGGTGCCCTGTAACTCGCAATCCGCTGTAGCGAGGTTGAATTCCTGTTAGAGGTATTGTCGATGTGAGGCTGGTCCCTGCGCTCAGCGTTGACGGTTGGGTCCTCCGCAATGAGCACTTGTGAACCTGGTCAGGTCCGGAAGGAAGCAGCCATAAGCAAGACCGCTTTTGTGCCGGAGGGGTGCCTAGCCCGAGCTGTTGCTCAGGATTGCCGCTCGGATCGCAATCATCAATAACAGGTGCACGGTATACATATCTGCACGTTACACCCTTGCCATTGGCAAGGGTGTTTTTGTCTTAAACTGCCAGGATTTTAAGCCCTTCCTCGCGAATCCCTTTATATATGGATTGGATAAAGATTTCCAAGTAAACGTTTTGCTAAGGCTGGGGAAAGTAGTATAGAATGTAGTATAATATAACCGTTAACTCAACTCTTTAAGATTGAGAAGGACTATAAACATAATAGTAAAGCACACGAGGAAGGGGTTCTTAACCCTTGAAGGTTGAGGCTTTCCATTCATCGTGAGGTGGAAGTTGAAAGAGGGTATAGCATAGTGGAACATATTGCGTTATATCGAGCTTGGCGGCCACAGTCGTTTGGCGACATGGTGGGCCAGCAGCATATTATCCAGACCCTGCAGAACGCCATACGCGAGCAGCGGGTTTCCCATGCCTACCTGTTCAGCGGTCCACGGGGTACGGGCAAGACCAGTGCCGCTAAAATTTTGGCCAAAGCCGTGAACTGCGAGCGTGGTCCGGCTGAGGAGCCCTGCAATGAATGCGAGGCTTGCCGTCGTATAACGTCAGGAGCCGTTATGGATGTTCAAGAGATCGATGCTGCATCCAACCGCGGTGTCGAGGAAATTCGTGATTTGCGGGAGAAAGTCAAATATGCACCGACCGAGGTCCGGCGCAAGGTTTATATTATTGATGAAGTACACATGCTGACGACGGAAGCGTTTAACGCTTTGCTGAAAACGCTGGAGGAACCGCCGGCGCATGTGATGTTTATACTAGCGACAACAGAGCCGCACAAGCTTCCTGCAACGATCATCTCGCGCTGTCAGCGGTTTGACTTCCGCAGAGTTTCTCTGGAGGAACAAACCGGGCGTTTGGCGCAGATCTGCGGGGAAGAAGGGATAACGGCAGATAAGGAAGCGCTGGAGTATATTGCACGTCTGTCCGATGGTGGAATGCGCGATGCGCTGAGCATTTTGGATCAGATTGCTTCATTCACAGGCGGAACGGTATCTTACCGTCAGGTCATGGACATGACCGGAGGAATTGCCTCAGAGCAGTTTGGTCGCCTGGCCAGCGCTGTGAAGCAAGGGGATGCCGGACTCGTACTGCAGATCGTAGAGCAGTTTATGCAGGAGGGTAAAAGTGCCGATAAGTGCATGGAGAATCTGCTGTATTATTTCCGCGATTTGCTTATGATTAAGATGGTCCCCAATGCCGACAAGCTGACCGATCGGGTACTGAATCCGGCAGATTTTCAAGAAATGGCCGATGCTTTCAGCCGGGATGAATTATTTCAAATGATTGATACGCTCAATCGGTACCAGAGTGAGATGAAATACGCTTCGCAGCCGCAGACTCTGTTTGAGGTGGCCCTGCTTAAGCTTTCCGGTATTACTCAATCGGCCGACGGGTCAGCAGCATCTCGTCAATCCGCTGATGCGGGAGAGCTTGCCCAGTTAAAGCAGCATGTAGCTGCACTTGAGAAGAAGCTGGAGCGCCTGATACAGAATGGTGTCCCTGCTTCGAACCAGCGGGAACCAGCGAAGTCTACCCGTACACCTGCACCCAAAGCAGCTTCCTCGGCAAAGATTCCCCAGCATATCGATCAATATGTATCTGGCCGAACGGGAGAGGACTATACTTTGGTTCAGCGGCAGTGGCCGCAGATTCTGCAGAATGTAAAAGAAGAGAAGGTGACCGTTCACGCATGGCTGATGGACGGAGAGCCGGTATCTGTATGGGAAGACAAGGTTCTTGTCGCTTTCAAAAATAATATCCACCGCGAAACTACCGAGAAGCCTGCTAATAAGCAGGTGATAGAAGGGGTTTTGGAATCCATGCTTGGCAAGCCTCACCATCTGGTCACCATGATGCTTCGCGACTGGAGTGAGGCGGTAGAAGGAGCAGGTAAACCTCAAGCAGAAGAGCTGAAGCTTGAGCATGAGGAAGCGGATGACGGTGGAGAAAAACCATGGATTGATGAGGCAATCCAATTATTTGGAGAAGACCTCGTTGTCATAAAAGACTAGCACGTCCTAACGTGCACCCTATTATAAGGAGAGATGAATCATGAATAATATGAACCAAATGATGAAGCAAGTGAAGAAAATGCAGGAACAAATGCTGAAGGCTCAGGAGGAACTTGCCACCAAAACGGTTGAGGGAACATCTGGCGGTGGCGTGGTTACCGTCGAAGCGAGTGGCCACAAACAGATTTTGTCCATCAACATTAAGCCTGAGGCGGTTGACCCGGATGATGTGGAAATGCTGCAAGACTTGGTACTGACGGCGGTTAACGATGCACTTGCCAAAGCTGAAGAAATTGCAAATTCAGATATGGGCAAATTTACAGGCGGCATGAAAATCCCGGGCTTATTCTAATCTAACCTAGAAGGAGTAGTTACATTTGTACTATCCTGAACCGATCGCGAAGCTCATTGACGCCTTTACGCGACTGCCGGGTGTGGGGCCGAAAACGGCCGCCCGCCTGGCTTTTCATGTTCTGAACATGAAGGAAGATGATGTAATTGATTTTGCCAAGGCGCTAGTAAGTGTCAAAAGAAATCTGCACTACTGCTCCATTTGCTGCAATATCACAGATACCGATCCATGCCGGATATGCCAAGATAAGACTCGGGATGCCTCGGTTATTTGCGTTGTACAGGATGCGAAAGATCTGGTCGCTATGGAGCGTACGAAGGAGTTCGATGGCTATTATCATGTACTTCATGGAGCGATCTCCCCTATGGAGGGTATCGGACCAGATGAAATCCGTCTGAAGGAGCTGCTCACGCGTCTGAGTGATGAGAGAGTGAAAGAGCTGATTTTGGCAACGAATGCGAATATTGAAGGGGAAGCAACGGCGATGTATATATCGCGTCTGGTTCGTCCTTTTGATATCAAGGTGACCAGAATTGCCCATGGACTGCCAGTTGGCGGTGATTTGGAATACGCAGACGAAGTCACTTTATCCAAGGCGCTTGAAGGTCGACGTGAACTGAACTGATATTTTGGGTGTGTTATGGCATCTAAGGAATTATAAAAAATAGGAACGAGCCTCGGAAGTAATTCTGACGGCTCGTTTTTCTATGCTCGCTTACTAGGAGTCAAAAGTAGAGAATAGAAGAATTCTTTTGGTTCTAAGTTTGTCCTTCTCTCGATATGAATGTTAAAAGACGGGTCTGATTATAGAAGTCTCTAACATTATATCCATAGGGGTGTGAGCAAATGAAAATATGGTGGAAACAGTCGAAGCGGCAGAAAGAGGAAGTATATATTACAGAAGAGGAGCAGGAGCGGATGTGGCATGTATTCCTCGACGTTCGTAAATCCCAAATGGAGTGGGAGCGGGCTCAATTATTGTTTCAAGAGGCTACAGGACAGGACCAGATCGATTATGCGATCTACATACTCGAGGCAGCAGAACGCAAGTATCAGATGAATCTTAAACAGGCCAAGCAGTTAAATCTGGATGGAGCTAGAATGCAATACATCGAGCAAAAAAGAGAAAATGGATAAAAGCTATAGAGAGGAACCTAAGTAAATATGGAAGGAAAGGTATCTATGAAATTAATTGTGCTAGGTGTCTTGTGTATATCGCTCTTGCTGCTCATTTATATTGTATTTAGAAAGAAACTCGGATTAGGATGGTTGACTATATTCGGAGCTCATCTTGCTCTTTCCGCTGTGGCGATCTATATCGTAAATTTCACGGGTTTAGCGGCCCAGACGTATATTCCGCTAAATCCAATGACCATAGGAATCGTGATGACCTTGGGCTTGCCAGGAGTCGCTCTTCTTGTTGGTTTAAAAATAATTATATTAGGTGGTTGACGTAGAGTGATAATCTATGATACATTAATGTTCGCCCATTTGATTATTGGGTGAAAGAGATTCACCGGTCAGACAGAAAATTGATAAAAAAAATATCAAAAAAACTTCTTGACCAACAGCAAGCTAGTATGATATATTATAAAAGTCGCCGCTGAGATGCGGATGACAAACAAAATAACGATTGATCTTTGAAAACTGAACAACGAGTGAGTAAGGATTTCATTAATGAAATCCCTTGTGAAATCATCTTGTACAAGCATTTGCTTGTTGGGTGATGGAACATAANTTCAAAATGAGCAAGTCAAACACTTTATTGGAGAGTTTGATCCTGGCTCAGGACGAACGCTGGCGGCGTGCCTAATACATGCAAGTCGAGCGGACTTGATGGAGAGCTTGCTTTCCTGAGAGTTAGCGGCGGACGGGTGAGTAACACGTAGGTAACCTGCCCTCAAGACTGGGATAACTACCGGAAACGGTAGCTAATACCGGATAATTTATTTTGCTGCATGGCGAAATAATGAAAGACG
>NZ_LIUT01000006.1:568163-621889 GCF_001277345.1 Paenibacillus solani | reverse complement strand
ACGTCCCGCCTAAGCGGTCCGTTTTACTCACTCGTTGTTCAGTTTTCAAAGATCAACTTCTTCGTTTGTCGCCAACAATTTATCTCGTTAGCAACTCTTATATCTTATCACATCCGCTCGATCATCGCAAGCCTTTTTTTGAATTTATTTTTCAAATCCGTTTAGCTTGTCTGATTTCGAACTGTGTGCCAACCGTATTTCTCGGCCGGAATTAGAATATACCATAGAACTCAGTTATTATGCAAGCACTTTTTATAAAAAAATATAAAACCGTCTCAAAAATCGAGACGGTTCTATTATATACAGCCTTGTTCGTTTGTTATTCAGCACCCAGGAAAGCATATCGGATCAAAATGATCACAAACAGGATCCACATCAACCAATGTATTTTTGTATCCGTGCGCCCAGTCAGTTTACCGAATACTGCAAGAACTACATAAGCGATGATACCCGCGGAGATACCGTTAGCGATACCGCCAGTGAAAGGCATCAGGATGATCGTCAAGAATGCCGGGAATGCCTGCATGAAATCATCCCAATCGATATCACGCACTTGGCTCATCATCAGTACACCGACAATGACAAGCGCCGGAGCTGTAGCAGCCGAAGGAACAACCAGAGCAAGAGGAGCCAGGAACAAAGCCAGAATGAAGAGTACGCCAGTAGTAACTGCAGTCAAGCCTGTACGTCCACCCTCTGCAACACCGGAAGTACTCTCAACAAATGCTGTGATTGTACTTGTTCCAAGGAATGCGCCTGCGCTTACGCCGCCAGCATCCACTAGCATTGCTTTACCAAGCTTCTTCTCGCCTTCCTCTTTGTTCTTCAGAAGTCCCGCACGACCAGCTGTACCAACTAGTGTACCGAACGTATCAAAGAGTTCAACGAATGTGAAAATAAAGATTACTTCTACAAGACCGATGCCGAGCGCACCCTTCAGGTCCATTTTTCCAACTGCCAGATTATCAAATGAAGGAATCCAGTTTGCGTTGCTTAGACCCGAAAGGTCCGTAACTCCCATTGGAATACCAATCAGCGTCGTCAGCACGATACCGATAAGCAGAGCACCTTTCAATCTAAGAACCATCAGGATTGCGATCAAGAACAGCCCGATGATCGCAAGTAGCGTATCTTTATTATGAATGAAATTTCCAAGAGCCAGATTGAAGCCACCGCCTGGTACCGGCTGAGAAATATCCGTTCCCGGGTTTACGGAAACCATCACGATGTTGCCCAGCTTAAGACCGACAATGGTAATGAACAAACCGATACCGACTGTAATAGCGATCTTTAAGTTGTTCGGAACTGCGGTCAATAGCATCTGCCGGACTTTGGTTACCGTAAGAATAATGAAGACAATACCTGAGATAAATACGGCACCGAGTGCGGCCTGCCAAGTAATCGCTCCGTTCGAGCTTAATACGACTGTCATGAAATACGCGTTCAAACCCATACCTGGTGCCAGCGCAACCGGAATGTTAACGAAGAAGCCCATAGCCATCGTAACGAGACCCGCACCTACTGCAGTCGCGAAGAATACGCCTTCCTGCGGAATACCTGCGCCGCCCGGACCCAGAAACAGATTATTGACAAACAAGATGTAGGCCATTGTCACAAATGTCGTAAAGCCTGCAATAATCTCGGTTTTTACATTCGTTCCGTGTTCCTTTAGTTTAAAGAAACGCTCCATTGTAGAGAAATCCCCCTTAAATTTAATGACTGAACAACATACAAATAGACCCTAAGGATAAATCCCCAGGGCCGTCGCTTGAAAAAAGAGCCGCAAAACAATCATTCAGATGCTGCCGGGCAGCACCCTTATCGGATAACCTGCTGCTGTACGGAGATACTCCGATCTACAGGCAGTTCCCGAATGCTGGATGAGTCCGCATCATTATATTGCCGCTCTTCTTTTCGTAGCGAGATCATTACGGTGACCTGTAGAGACTCCCGGGCCCATTCCCGGGATTATACGAAAAAGCTCGTTATATGTTGTTGTCATGTCAGTTTCTACACATATTTTAGGACGAGAAGCCCAATCTTGTCAACAACAAAAACGAATATTGTACTTGTCGATTTAATTTAATGTTCGGAATTAACCCTTCACTACCCAATCACTCTAGGATTTCTGAACTATATATGACAAAAAAACACCGCCTGAGCATGGGATAATGCGCACATTATCACTATCATCCACTCAGAAGGTGTTTCTATTAATATCCATTATAGTCTAAGATAAAGTCCATACAGGGGTTTTACACCTTTCATCATGACGCTCGTGTCTAGCGTAACTGGTCTAGCTGATCTCTCTTATCGTGGTGATCACTTCTGCAGTTAGTTAAGAACATAGAGGCTGAAGCAGGATACCCAGTTGCTTAGTATTATTGCAAGTACTCTGATGATTTTAGTTCAGCAAAAATCCGTTGCTTGTTGTGGCTGTCTTCCCCCATATCCTCATGATCCGTCCCATCCATATTGAATTTGCCGGACTGCATATTAATAACACTATATTGCCCATACGTATTTTTGGACAGAAATATTAAATATTTACTCCCCTTTTTCATTGCGGTATAACCCTCAAACGCAATTCTTTCTTTACCTTTAAATGTTTGATATACGCCAATAGGCTCGTAAACTTTAAGATTTGTGGTATCCTCTTCCGGTCCCTTAATGACCTTCTCTACATCAATTTCTGTGAACGTGGCAATATCCTCTAAAGCACCATTCGAAAACCTTGACAAATGCAGCTCTCGATCCTCAAAGTCTTTAAGCGGACTTCCAACGACAACTAACTCGGCATTTGAGAATAACGCTTTACCTGTGGGATATCCAATATAATCCGAAGATACATATAAATCACGAACAGAATTATAAATGGCAAAATAATAGTAAGAAGATGCTGCAAAAATAACAGCTAAAATAAGAGAAATGATTGTACTTCTCTTTTTTAACAACATCAACATATCAATAACCTCCATACAAGTATTGAAAAGACAGCACTTAATTACAATGTTATTGATTGAGAATTATCATGATAAAAAAACTCTCTTCCATCTGGCTAATTACGCAGATAAAAGAGAGTCCTATTTAACATATAATGTTGTACTTTACCTTACTATTCCCACTCGATCGTTGCTGGTGGCTTGGAAGTTACGTCATACACGATACGGTTGACGTTCTCGACTTCGTTCACGATACGAACAGATATCTTCTCAAGAATGTCCCATGGAATGCGTGCCCAGTCCGCGGTCATGCCGTCGATGGAGGTTACGGCACGGATACCTACGGTGTAGGAATACGTACGTGCATCACCCATGACGCCAACACTCTTCATGTTTGGAAGGGCCGTGAAATACTGCCAGATCTCGCGATCAAGGCCAGCCTTCGCAATTTCTTCGCGCAGGATGTAGTCGGAATCACGAACGATTGTCAGCTTGTCCTCCGTAACTTCACCCAATACGCGGATCGCAAGACCCGGGCCAGGGAAAGGTTGACGGTGTACAATCTCATCCGGCAAACCAAGCTCTTCACCAACTTTACGAACCTCATCCTTAAAGAGAGCTTTCAATGGTTCGATCAATGTGAATTTCATGTCTTCAGGCAGCCCGCCGACATTGTGGTGGGATTTGATCGTATGTGCCGTTTCCGTACCGCTTTCCACGATGTCGGTATACAGCGTACCTTGAGCCAGGAATGCAAAGTCATCAAACTTGCTGGACTCTTCATCAAATACGTAGATGAACTCGTTACCGATGATTTTACGTTTTTTCTCTGGATCGTCTACGCCTTTCAGCTTGGACAAGAAACGTTCCTGAGCATCGATCTTCACAACCTTCATATCAAACTTGCCAACGAAGGTATCCATTACGCTCTCAGCTTCGCCTTTGCGCAGCAGTCCATGATCGATGAACATACAAGTCAGCTGGTCGCCGATTGCTTCATGGATCAGCATGGCTACAACAGAGGAATCAACGCCGCCGCTCAGCGCGCACAGCACCTTTTGCTCGCCTACCACTTCACGGATTTCGCGAATCTGGTCCTCAATGAAGGTTTCCATGCTCCAGTTGCCTTCGCAACCACACACTTCATACAAGAAATTCTTGATCATTTCGTTACCATGGACAGAGTGACGAACCTCCGGATGGAATTGTACTGCGTACAGCTTCTTCTCCTCGTTGCTCATCGCAGCGATCGGGGCAGATTCCGTTCCAGCGTCCAGCTTGAAGCCGGAAGGCAGGGATACCACGTGATCGCCATGACTCATCCATACCGTTTGTTTATGCTCAATCCCTTTTACAAGCATCGAGCTCGGAGCAAACTCCAGCTCCGCTTTACCGTACTCGCGCTTCAAAGCGCGTTCTACTTTACCATCCAGCTGCTGAGCCATTAGCTGCATGCCGTAGCAAATACCAAAGATAGGCAGTCCCAGATCATAAATAGCAGGATCTACATGGGGTGCATTTTCAGAATACACGCTCGAAGGGCCTCCTGAGAAAACAATGCCGCGCGGAGAAAGCTCTTTAATCTTCTCAACAGGCGTATTGTATGGCAGAAGCTCACTATAAACGCCGAGATCGCGAATGCGTCGTGCTATAAGTTGGTTATACTGTCCACCGAAGTCCATTACAACGATGATTTCATTAGGCTTGTTCATTACCGGGCCTCCCTTGATTAATGAAATTAATTATACGCAACCCTAATTCATAACGTCAAGAAAGAGGGGCTCTTGTTTTCATGCCATTTTTTTGACAATTCGAATACATTGGCGTAAAAAGTGTACTTTTTCGGTTCGAGACCACGTTTGATCATCGTAAGCCGCCCGCTCCCAGCGCTGCGCGAACTGCTCTACATCTGCCTTGAATTCGGCATTATCAATAGACAAGGAACTGACATATTGCCGCATGGTTTGCCCTTTTTCCATAGCCCCAAACTTTCGCTGCAGCTTGTCCCATACCCCTGCCGAAGCCGAGATTAGTCCTTCTCTTCTGCTTACCGCTATCGTCCTGCTCATTCTTAGATAGATTATACCTTCGAGCAGATTCGGTATTCGATAAATCACGGCCACAATAACAGGGAGAACGAGCAGAATAAAGCTCCCTAACATAACAGGACCGATGGTGGATAGCAGGATCATCATTTTAACGACCGTGTAGATTATGGAATCCCTTACGTTCTGCCAGCTAGTACGCCACCCAGAATCGGAACCTTCGGTAGCTGGCGGCGAAGACATAGCCCCAAAACCAAAACCTGGGGTAGGGTCAAACATCACCCAGCCCCTTCCTGGAAAGAAAACTTCGACCCAGGCATGTGCATTTTTTTCCGCTACCTCATATCGATCAACCGTACCTGCCACCAGCTCGCCTGGTGCAAATCCGGTCACATAGCGTGCGGGTATGCCCTCGGAACGAAGCAGCACAACCATTGCGGTGGCAAAATGAACACAGTACCCTTTTTTTGCATCAAACAAAAAATGGTCTGTGAATTCTCTGCGCTTCGGTGGAACGGCTGTATGCAGTGAATAGGTATAGTTCTGCTCCAGATAGGATTCGATCGCTCTCGCCATTTCATACCTGTCCGTGTTCCCTGACGTAATCTCACTCGCTAAATTACGCACTCGACCGGGCAATTGTTCAGGAAGCTGTAAATACATGTCTTTGATATATTTCGGGTCCTGGCCTGTAATATTCCGTAGTGATTGCGGCTCCGGCTGGTCATAAAGCGTCTCAATGGTATAACCGGATATGACAGTGTCCCCTTCCAAGGATACCGTTTCGGAGAGCCGATCAACGGTTATCTGTGGTACGCCGCTATCCTTGTGGGATCGAATCTCCTTCACTTGAGTAATGACGCCTCCTGACAGGAGCAAACGGACGGGAGTTGGCTGTTCAAAAATAAGCGACTGGACGAGCTTGTCACCAGCTGGGCGCGTCCAGTAAGGCAGTATACCACTCAAATCTTCCAATAGCCGGGCCGGCATGGAAGTGGAAGATTCCCTGCCCCATTTCCGGCCATCATACCGCTCGTAGGTCTCTCCTCGCCAATATACAGGCTTAGGCGACTGGGCCGTAAAAAACAAGGCATCGCTAAGCTTCAGCGGTGCTCCCATATCCTCCCCCTGAGACACATACCCAACCGCTTTGGAGGCTGGCACCGATGGCTCGGTGTTTCTATGGAACCGATCGCCCCACCCAGACACACGTTCCGCCATTTCAGCAACCGTTAATCCCATCCCAGATGAAGGTTCGCTGAAGTAGCCCCCCAACCGGGTGACCCCGGCTACCATGAGGGAGGCGAGCAGAACGACCAGACTCCAGCGTAGCAGAGGCAATCCCGACAAGCGGCGAGATTGCACAGTTTCCGGACCTTCCATTCCCTTACCGTTACTCTCGACGATTTCCTGCTTGAGTCTCAGGATCAGCATTATGCCTTGAGCCAGCAAAATATATAAAACGGTCCGCATCATATCCATATATATACTATTCTCCATGACGGATTCTAGGACCGCCAAATAAACCAGCGTCGCACCGCCGAACAACCATACCGTTCGGCGATACAGAGCAAGCATGTGAATGGCCGATACCAAGATGCCCCAACCTGTGAGCAGGATCATCGTTCTCGTTTCCTGACTCAGGGCCATAAATTCCCAGGCACTTCCGAATTCAGAAGCGTCTTCAGGGAGTATTTCCGTCACGAAATGAACAAACCACGTATATGGATTGCTATACTCAAACATTTGCGAACACAGCCAGACAACAAGAATGGCATTGAGGGGAAGCCACACCCAGCCCCGCAGTGTAAACAATCCCTGCAGCAGCAGGAAAACAGCGAAGGTGGACAAAGCTTGCAGCACATTCCGGCTGTTTGCCCCATCTGCCGCGTAAAGCGGCAGGAGCCATTCAAACAGCAGCCCAGCCATCGGCAATGTGATAAGGATGCGATGAAGAAGCGTACCGTAGGGCAAGGATGAGAAGAGCATAGATGGTAGACTCCAAGTTCGGGATCTTGCCATGCTTCGATCCACTGATGGATTAACGGGCGAGCCGCTGAACCCTGTCATGGCCAGCACCCCCGTTCCTCATCGGCTTCTTACCAGCCGGTCCTTCATACAGATATACCAGCTTACCGCCTTTACCGAAAAACTCCTGAGCCCAATTGGGCAGTACCAGCTTCTCCGATGAAATGGTCGATAGCTGGCCCGAAGCTTTCGACCAGTTTATATTCTCGGTACAAAAAATAGTGACTTTACGGCTTCCTGCATTCAACAATTGAATGCCTATATTGGCCGCTCCCTGATGGAAACCGCCTGTGATGATCGCCCAATCCGTATTTTTATGCGATGCTCTAAGAGATTCCTTGAATCCTGGCTGGTTCCACAGCTTTAAATCATCTTCAGTAAGCTGAACGGAAGCCAGCGGTAGCCAAGTATCCTCTATCTCCTTCAAATTGGCTTTGGACTCGGCCTGTTCTTGCATAGCCTCCCCATTCATCCACAGCTGGTAGGGGATTCTGGAACGGATGAGCCGGGATACGAGGCCCGCCGCAGCCGATACCGTATCTTCAAATGCTTTCTCAGGCGTTATCACGTCAAAGCCCTCATACGCATCAAACGAGGTATCCAGTACAATCCCTTGCCTTGCCCCGGAGCTCTCATGGGGCATAAAGGACTGCAAGCGTCCAACCTTTGCGGAATTTTTCCAATGAATCCGATTCATCGGATCACCGGGGATATAGTCGCGTACCGTTGATCCTCTCATTTCATTCCATACATTCCTGTCTGAACGTTCTGCCTCCATGTCCAGCTCGCTTCCATGGGCCGGCATCATAGCCTCCGGCCACTCCAGCGGCCTTGGCAGCACGATCAGACCACTCCCAGCGCCTCGTAGCCCCCTGCTCCTCCTGAACCATCCGAACAGATCGCCCCACTCCACCTTGCTGCAGATCGGAGACCATATCCCCCGGGGAACGTGGTTCAATCTGTAGGTATACTCAAGTCTTCGTCGCGTGCCGGGAAATAACAGCTTTCTATACTCTCTGCCGCCAAACTGGTCCGTGATGACTAGCCAAGGCAGTGGCAGGATGGAACGATACGTTACCCGTACTGTCATTTCCACAGGATCTCCCTCCCGGATGCATGAAGGGCTACCTGTGTGTGAAATCGTTATCTTCGTTGGCCCGGACAAGCTTGTCAAAACCCCGCCAACCAATAGAATCGTTGATACCCACCATACAAGTCGCAGTGATTCTCCGCCGAACCAGAGATACAGGCCGAGCGATGCCGACCAGATAACTACTCCTCTCGCCCATTCAAGGAGATGGCTTTTCATGACAGACTTCCCTTCCGGCTGTGCTGCCTCGGAAGCTCGAACCTTGTAATTATGGACTCTACCATCTCATATGGGGTCACACCCGCAGCGCGGGCCTCATGACCGAGATGAATGCGGTGGGTTAATACGGGTACGGCAACGCGGAGACAATCATCAGGGATGACATACATTCGACCTGCCAAGAACGCAGCAGCCTGTGAAGCACGCAGCCATGCCAATGTTCCTCTCGGGCTGATCCCAAGAGCAACGCCTTGTTGTCTGCGGGAAGCATCAGCCACACTCACCATATATCTTTTGATCGTTTCATCCACAAATACACGGGAAACCATCTGCTGCATCCTGCTGAGCTCGGACCCCATCATGAGCGGCTTCAGTTCTTCCAATCTGGAACTGCCCATCCCCCGTTCCAGCAGCTCCATCTCCCCTTCGATATTAGGATATCCAAGTGATAGCCTCATCAAAAAGCGATCCAGCTGCGCTTCCGGCAAGCGGCTTGTTCCCTCGTATTCATAAGGGTTTTGTGTTGCCAGCAGAAAGAACGGGGCCGGCAGCGGGTATGTACAGCCATCCACAGTTACACGTCCCTCTTCCATGGCTTCCAGCAGAGCAGACTGTGCCCTGGGTGATGCCCGGTTAATCTCATCAGCCAAGACAATGTTAGACATCACGGGACCCGGCCTAAATACAAATTCACCTGTGTGCGGATAATAGACTGATGCGCCCGTAATATCTCCTGGCATTAAATCGTAAGTAAATTGAATGCGGCTAAAATCACAGCCAATCAATGCGGCCACCGACTTCACCAGCATCGTCTTCCCAACCCCGGGTATGTCCTCCAGCAGTACATGTCCACCAGCCAGCAATGCAATCATCGTTAACGAGATTTGCTCCTCGTGTCCTACAATGACACTGCCGATTCGCTTGGTGACTCTTTCAAGAAGATCAGGAGCCCACTCCGGGTGAACCGGCTCTTCAGCATGAATCGATGAATGATACAAGAACATCAACCTCCAGCCTATATTCATAGATTATTAGATCTGGGTAACATAGGAATCTTTGAATCTATGAATAGGTTTGCCAAGAAGGCTCGAAGATAGACGTCTACTGCTAGAAAATTGAGGGTAATCAAAAAAGAGATGGACCCCAACAAACGAGGTTCCATCTCCCATTATCTGTATGATGCCGCCTTTGGCTTAGTAAGCCAATGTGAACAAACCATTGATGTGGGACAGGTAACGCATGTTACTTGCCTCTTTCATCAAGGTTGCAGGCAGACCTTTCAATTGAGTCTTGTTAGCGCCAATGGTTCCGATGGCATCTTTACGTCCCAAGCTGCCAAGCGTACCGGAGAATACCGGCGTGAACGAAGCTGGTGCGCCGCCATTCAATTGAGCAAAGATATTGTAGCCGATCAGCTCGCCCATCTGCCATGCCAGCTGTGCTGTTGGAGGATATGGACGACCTTCAGGCCCCATAACCACAGCGCTGTCGCCAGCAACGTATACATCAGGGTGGGAAGCAGATTGCAGGAATTCGTTAACCACTGCACGTCCACGATTGACTTCGATGCCGCAGTTAGCCACAACGGAGTTGCCCTGTACGCCGCCAGTCCATACCAAGGTGCTGGTTTCGAACGTGCTGCCATCCTTCAGCTCAACGGTTGTACCGTCCATTTTGGTAATCGGCAGACCTGTCAGGAAGTTAACGCCGCGTTTTTGCAGGCTTGTTGTCGCACGGTCAACCAATTCAGCAGGGAAGCCCGGCAGAATGGAAGGAGCTGCTTCAACACAGTAGAGCGTGATTTCTTCTGGATCGATACCGTATTTGCGTGCAAGCTCGCTTCTCATATCGGCATATTCACCAACCAGCTCAACACCTGTCAAACCGCCGCCGCCAACCACGATGGTAGCGTCCGCTTTGTTCTTGGTTTTGCTGTATTCCGCAATGCGGGACTCCACATGAGCACGCAGACGGTTAGCGTCGTTCACGGACTTCAGAATGAAGCTGTTCTCTTGCAGTCCCGGAATGCCGAAGAATGCTGTTTCACTGCCCAGTGCGATAACCAAGGCATCATAAGTGAAGTTTCCGCCGTCATCGAGGGAAACCGAACGCTCATCTGGCTTGATTTCCTTCACGTTTCCGATGCGCAGGTCCACGTTCGCGCCGCGAAGAAGCTTATCGAGTGGCAAAGCTACTGCTTTCTCTGCAATGTTGCCTGCTGCCAGACGGTGCAATTCCGTAATGATCTGATGGGTTGGGAAACGGTTGATCAGCGTGATTTTTGCAGCCGCACCAAAATGCTCGCGTGCAGAAAGAGCGCTCAACAAGCCGCCATAGCCTCCGCCCAAAATTAAAATATGTTTAGACATGACCATCCTCCGTTCTTCGTATGATTTATGGATTAACGCTTGTTTTGTTGGTCGCGTTCGTTAAGAACGTCCAAAAAAGCCTGAGCATAGCGAAGACCCTTTTGCACTTGAGGATCTTTCAGCATTTTCATCAGACCAAACACGCCAATCTGAGCTTGGTCGCCTTGAGCATGTACACGGTCTCCGGCTTCAATGGCTGCAGATGCAACGCTTTTTGCTGTTGTCGTGATCGGCTTCGCGAATCCGCTAAGGGAAGCCATGGTGTCTTCCGCAAGAACGGGGTCCGTAGCTACGGATTTACCGAAGTCATAAGCTTTTGTCATAACTGCTAGCATTTCCGTAAGTTTTGGAAGATTGTCCACGAGAGTTGTGAGAGATTCCTGAACCTCGGGCTTGAGCAGTTGTTCGAGCAGCACATCAGGACGGCTGGACGCCGCAGCTTCTTGATTTCCTACAACGTTTTCCGAATTTTCGGACGGCTGTGGAGATGATGTTTCTGTCATAAAGTATTGCCTCCTTTTCTTTAAGTGAATTCCCAAGATGAACTTGGCGACGATCGAACCGGCTACCCTTTAATTTGGAGATACCCGGTTTCTATTATGCATCACTTACAAAAGTCGAACTTATGGGTGACCCATTATCGCCAAAATAAAGCAGGGGGATGACATCCCCCTCCTCTAATCTGAAACAATCGTTGGGATTGTGATAAATATCTCAAGTACTAGTCTATAACTTGTGCAGCATAATTACAAATAGAAATTGCAAATTCAGATTACAACGCAAGAACGCGATACTCGCTTTCTTGATATGTCACTTTTGTAACAGTTTTTCCGGAAAAGTCAAGCGCCTCCCGCAGCGGAATCCAAGCGGTTCCACCGATTAAGTGAATCTCCGAAGACACCGGTCTCTCCCCTGTTTGCATGGGGTACAGCAAGCCGCCCACCGGGTCTGCTTCCCAGCGTTTCCCTGCCAGGGTCACCTGCACGGTCTTGGTATGAGATTTCCAGGACACACTCCCGCCGAGCCGTTCCACCAAAGAGCGCAGCGGAACCATCAATCGGCCGTCAACCATTCTATATTCACCTGCCGCGAACGCCGTTTCCATACCTCCGAACTCCACGGCAAGCATACGTCCACTCTCAAATAATGCGGCATTGACTGCAACATGCTCATTTATCCACTGCTTAGATGGCTGCGAAGCCTTTTGGGCAGACGGTTTAGGACGAAATTGAACGGGCTGGGTTTCCGGAGTAAGAACCTCGAAGGTATAGCCTTGCTTTTTATAGTGCGAGATGATGTCAGGCAGAGCTTTTATGCTTTCGGCATGCCCTTTGCCATCATGAAGAAGCACAATTGCCTCATTGCCATTCACCTTCGTGGTTGCCCCTTTTAAAATATCCTTGGCTGGAACGCCCCTATATTTGGAATCGCCGCTGTCAACGTTCCAATCGAATACACGATATCCCCCCTGCTTCATATATTGAAAATAGGCTTCATCAAAATGTCCGGCCGTTCCCCCAGGAGCCCTCACCAGCTGGGGTCTTTCACCCGTGATCAAGCGGATGATCTCCTCCGTCTTCTTAATCTGTACCCAAAAATCCTGAAAATGCCCATAAAGCTTATCATAGCGGTGATCATAGGAATGATTGCCAATCGCATGCCCTTCCTCATAGATCCGATTAATAATCTCGGGGCGGGTCTCCGCTTCTTTTCCCACTACAAAAAACGTGCCCTTAATACCTTCCCGCTTTAAAATATCCAACACGTCAAGCGTTAAATCGGATGGTCCGTCATCAAATGTCAGATACACCGTCTTCTCCGTTTGTTTCTTATATGAAACAGGTGCGGCGTTCACAGCCGATGCGCTCTTGCTTGCAGGGATGATTTTCGGCTTGTTTGCTTCATACGCCTTCACTTGTATATTCTGCTGAGATACTGCCGCGGGTGCCGAAGCCATAGAAGGTTGTTCCACATACATATCCACCGGTTGCTCGATTGAAAGTCCCGTACCCATCGTGATCAACACTGCCAAAATGCCGAAGAATACCGCAATCGCTGTTACCCGCACCATACTTTTCATTATCAACTCTACCTCCATCGTTTCTATGAGTTCGGCTTCCTGATAGATTATATGGAGGGTGTTATAAAAAAAGACTAGATTTTGATAACTCGTTTGAAATAGCTGGAACCTCATTATTCAGCAAAAAAAACGGTCCCTTATGATGCCTGTCCAGGCATGCATAGGGACCGTTCTTCATATAGCTATGACAGCACGGCTGCGAGCACGGCCTCAACATGGCCCTTCACTTTCACCTTCCGCCATTCTGCTGCCAGCTTTCCGTTCTCGTCAATCAAAAAGGTCGAGCGAACAATGCCCATATACTCACGGCCGAACATTTTCTTCATCTGCCACACACCAAACATATCGCTGACCTTATGCTCCTCATCAGACAAGAGCAAGTAGGGCAGACTATGTTTATCAATGAATCTGGTGTGGGATTTCGGCGGATCCGGGCTAATCCCGATGACAACTGCGTCAGCTTGCTCCAAAGCACTATAATTATCCCTGAAGCTGCAGGCTTCTTCGGTACAGGTTGGAGTCATATTCTTCGGGTAGAAAAAAAGCACGACCTTGCGACCGCGAAAATCACTTAATGCTATCTCTTCCCCATTCGAAGCCGGGAGTGAAAAATCTGGTACCTGGCTTCCGATGGTCCACTCTACTTGATCTGCGATATTGGTTCGCCTCCTGTTGTATGGGACTTAAATCCGCAAAATTGATTGTCTTTTCTAAAAAAATTATAATAGAATGTATGTCGAATGTTCAAATGTTCTATCGAATGTATCATCAGCGTATCCGAAAGGAAGAACTTAATGACCAAAAAAACAAAGAAAACGATTATATGGATTGTTAGTATCATACTGGCCGCCATCATTGGCTACGGAATTTATTATGGAGTATCTTTTTACGACAGCTTGCAAGGTCTTCAGAAATCGGGAGAAGCCTCCCCTTTTAAGGAAATTGAACAGGTCGATGCCAAAGTCCCTGCGCCACCGGAGTGGGAAGGAACCGAGATGGTTAACATTCTCGTCATGGGCGTGGATGCACGCGGGTTCGAAGAAGGCGAGATTCCCCGTTCCGATAGCATGCTTGTAGCCTCCATTGATCCGGTAAAGAAGAAAATGTACTTATTCTCTATTTTGCGCGATACCTATGTAGACATACCCGGGCATGACCGAAACCGAATCAATACAGCCATTACTCACGGTCCGAATACGGCCATGAAGGCGGTTGGAGATCTGCTCGGCATGCCGATTCAATACTACGTCTACACTGATTTCCAAGGATTCATGAAGTTGGTCGATTCAGTCGGCGGGGTTGATTTCTATGTTGAGAAGGACATGAGCTATTCCAGTAAGGCAGACAAGAATGAATATGACATTGATCTGAAGCAGGGCATGCAGCATCTCGACGGTAATTCAGCGCTTCAGTATGTCCGGTTCCGCTATGATGCGATGGGCGATTTTACCCGCACAGAACGTCAACGCGAGCTGATAAAAGCAGTAGCCAAGAAAATGCAGACCACCACTTCGATTATGAAGCTGCCTGACATCCTGAAATCCGTCAGTCCGTATATTGATACCAATCTTGAGGTCGAAGATATGTGGAAACTCGCTAATGTCGCTTACAAGAGCAGCATGAGCGGCAGTGAGCAGGTGCCTCCTATGAAGCTGCTGAAGGAAGAACATATCGGTGGGGCTGCTGTCTTAACTGTCGGCAATTCGGATAGGCTGAAAGAGTATATCCAGGATATCGTAAACCCGCCAACACCTGATCCTGTAAGTGAAGACAGTCAGGACACAGAAGGTAATTCCAAGAGCAATCCTTCCGAAAGTTCAACAACTCCGTCATCAGTGACGGACCGCAACTAATACACTATTGGGTCAGGACAGGGCGCTATGTCATTTTAGCTTCCTGTCCTGCTTCATGAAGAAAGGGAGTTCAATTCATATGTCAACATCCAGAAACCGTTCAGAATCACTGTATCAAGAAGCGCTACAGCATATCGTGGGAGGCGTAAATAGCCCTTCCCGTTCATTTAAAGCCGTTGGGGGCGGTGCACCTGTCTTTATGAAGCGTGCAAGTGGCGCCCACTTCTGGGACGAGGATGGCAACCGCTACATCGATTATTTAGCAGCGTATGGTCCGATCATAACCGGACATGCCCATCCGCATATTACAGCGGCGATCACGGCGGCAGCTCAAAACGGCACCCTGTACGGGACGCCGACAGAGCTTGAGATCACCCTGGCCAAAATGCTGAAGGCAGCCATCCCGTCCATGGATAAGGTGCGTTTCGTCAATTCCGGCACCGAGGCTGTTATGACGACCATCCGAGTCGCCCGCGCGTACACCAAACGCAACAAAATTATTAAATTTGCCGGCTGTTACCACGGCCATTCCGATCTCGTCCTTGTGGCTGCCGGCTCCGGCCCTTCCACACTTGGCATTCCGGACAGTGCAGGAATCCCTACAAGCATCGCAACCGAAGTTATTACCGTTCCGTTCAACGATTTGGAAGGCCTGCAAGCTGCCCTTGACCGATGGGGTGATGATGTCGCTGCCGTAATGGTGGAGCCGATCGTCGGCAACTTCGGGATGGTGATGCCGAAAGAGGGATTCCTGGAAGGCTTATGCAAGATGGCGCACGACAACGGCTCGCTTGTCATTTATGACGAGGTCATCAGTGCTTTCCGTTTCCATTACGGTTCGGCCCAAACCTATGCAGGCTTAACCAATCATGAAGCAATTCAGCCGGATCTTACGGCTCTTGGCAAAATCATCGGCGGCGGGCTTCCAATCGGTGCTTATGGCGGCCGCAAACACGTGATGGAACAGGTTGCACCGCTTGGCCCAGCTTATCAGGCAGGAACCATGGCCGGCAATCCTGCTTCCATCACAGCCGGAATCGCCTGCTTGGAGGTGCTGCAGGGTGAAGGTGTATATGAAGAAATGGAGCGCTTGACGATCAAGCTGACAGAAGGCCTACAGGCATCCGCAGACCGCCACGGTGTCCCGCTTACGATTAATCGCATCCGCGGCTCCTTCTCCACTCACTTCTGCGATCATCCGGTAACGAACTATGACGAAGCGCAGGATACCGACGGTGAAGCCTTTGCGGCGTTCTTCCGCCACATGCTGGACCGCGGCGTGAACCTGGCCCCTTCCAAATACGAAGCCTGGTTTATGACCACGGCTCATACGGATGCCGATATTGAAGATACGCTAGAGGCAGCGGAAGAATCCTTCAAGGCTATGAAGAAATAACTTAACTAAATTCAAATGCGTAAAGGAGATTTCCTTATGAAAAAACGCTTGAACAAGTTATAACATGCTCCATATCCATGCCATGCTTCTACGGTCCGGATTCGTGGACCTCCTGACCTGTCCGATTTGATTCATGCTTAATCCAAATAGGAATAAGGAGGCTGGAAAGTATGAGAAGCGAACAAGAAATGATAGATTTGGTATTGGGCTACGCAGCCCGCGACGAACGGGTTCGGGCCGTGACCCTGGAAGGCTCCAGAACGAATCCCAACGTGCCTAAGGATATTTTTCAAGATTACGATATCAGCTTTCATGTGACGGACATGGAGAGCTTCATTCAGGATCCGAGCTGGATTGACGTTTTCGGAGAACGGTTGATTCTGCAGACACCGGAAGATATGGCCTTGTTTCCCCCGGATCTTGGGGCCTGGTTCTCGTACTTGATGTTGTTTACCGACGGCAACCGGATCGACATGACTCTAATTCCTATTGAGGACAAGGAGAAATACTGTAAGGAAGACAAACTGATCCAGATTTTACTGGATAAAGATCAGTCCTTCCCTAAGGTTGCTCCTCCGTCAGATGAGGATTTTTGGGTACAGCGCCCGTCTGCGGCATTCTTCGCTGATTGCTGCAACGAGTTCTGGTGGGTTTCTACGTATGTGGCAAAAGGCTTATGGCGGAAAGAAATACTGTATGCCCAAGACCATCTTCACAACATCATGCGACCGATGCTGATGAAGATGCTGGAGTGGCAGGTAGGTATCCAGACCGACTTCTCGCTCAGTGTTGGCAAAAACGGCAAGTACCTGAAAAACTACCTGTCCCCGGGCAGCTGGAACGAGCTGATGTCTACCTATCCTCGCGGAACTTACGAAGAGGTGTGGGATGCGCTGTTTGCGATGGCTAGACTGTTCCGGGGAACTGCGCTTGAAGTTGCTGAGCAGCTTGGCTTTAAGTATGATAACGGGCAGGACCAGCGCGTAACGGGCTTCCTACAGCATGTCGGGCAGCTGCCAGCAGATGCCCAGGAAATCTATTGATTTTGCGGCAATTGCGGCTCCCTTGATCCCAAAGTCGAATTTGGTAGCCGCGCCCGTAGAGAACTGATGATAGTTCCGATTCAAGTTCCTGATACCAATATGAATCAGCAAAGAGAGACGCCGGAGCGGCGTCTCTCTTTTTATGCTACAGAACTCTCTATCATCCTATCCGGGGTTGCCACCCCTTATTTCTGTTCGATTTTATCGAAGAAGTTCTCCTGAACCAACTTGGCCGTATCGTCCAGCTGTTTCTTGGAATCCGTACCTTCCTTGGAGAACGATTCCTGCACGACGTTGGACATCGCCGCATAATAATCCTGCGTGCCGAATTGTGCTTCCGTTTTGCCTTCTAACAGACTGAAGAGCTGCGGATCATATTTGTAGACGTTGTCGTACTTATCGTAGATAGCTTTGACCTTTGCAGCATACTCGGAATCATCGCTAAAATATTCTAGCGGCGTCGGTACAAAGTATTTGCCTTCGGCTTTACGGGCATTAATCGTGTCTTCCACTGATTTCAGCGCATCGTCTGTAAAATAATCAAACGTGATATAGCGGAATGCCATTTCCTGCTCTTCCTTCGTGGCATTTGGATTAATGACCAGGTAATTGCCGCCCAAAATGCCGTGGTGCGCTCCGCCCTTCTCCATTGCAGGCATCGGATATGCAATCACATCTTCCGGCTTCATACCACCTTCATTCAGTGCTGGCTGAATCACGTCAAATGCGCCTGCGATGACCATGGCTGTGCGTCCTTGCTGGAACGAGCTGATCGCATCGCCCCAACCGAGGGCCCAGTCCTGCGGAATGGCATTTGCTTCCCATCTTAGCTTCTTGTAGAAATCCAATGCCTTCACACCGGCTTCCGAGTTAAACACCGCTTTCACTTTGCCGTCTTCGTTCACTTCAATGTCCCCGCCAGCTTCAAACAAGAAGTTAGTCCAGTTCCAGCCAGCTTCATTCCCCTTGCCCATCGGTGCGATTCCGGATATGCCGGCCTTCGGGTCCGCAGCGCCTTTCGCTGTGTTGTACATATCGTCCCATGTCCAATCCATTGGCGGAACAGGCACGCCCTTCGCATCCAGCAGCTTCTTGTTCACGACCGTAGACGTAATATAACCATTCTGCGTTACACCGTATACCTTGCCGTCCACGATGAATTGATTCTGCAGCACGGGATTCATATCATCCTTGTACTCCCAGTCGTTCCAGAACTCCGTGATGTCAGCCACCCAGCCCCGCTCCACAAGCAGCTGTGCTTCCGTAGCCCACGTGTTATAAAATGTCGGTGCTTCGTTCGAAGCCATCTTCACTCCAATTTCGTTAACGCTGTACTGCCAATCGTCCTTTACGATGGTCACATTTGGATATTTCGCCTGGAAACGGGCAATTTTATCATCCTCCTGCTGTCGCAGCGTCGTGTCATCCGGCAGCGGATAATGAACCTTGATCGTGATCTTTTGGTCCGCGATGTCCTCCTTCGGTTCCTCCGTCTGTGTCGTGGTTGTTTCCCCCGAGTTCGTGGTCCCTCCCTCTTTATTCGTGACCTCCGGCGCCGCTTTGCCGCCGCCGCACGCGGCGAGCAAGGAGCTGAACAGCAAAAGGCAGATCAGTAGTGCTGAGAACTTGCGCATGGATACTCCCCTTTTCCTTATTGAGTTGATAATGTTTCCTATCTCCATCATAAAATCGAAACCTCGAAAGGACGATGTGCATTCATATGACGATCATGTGCATGGCTACGATCGTGTATGTGCTACCCTATCCTTTGACGGCTGAGAGACTGACGCTGCGCATAATAAATTTCTGGAATACCAGAAATACGAAGATCGGCGGCACCATCACCATGAACAGGATTGAGAATTTGATACTGCTGTCCAAGCTCCTGGCATTGATGACATATTTGTAGATCGCCGTAGCCAGCGTGTATTTATCTTGTGTCTGCATGACGAGCGACGGCCAGAACCAGTCATTCCATGCCGTGGAGAAAGTAAAGATCGCGAGCGTTGCGAAGATCGGAACGGACAGCGGAATGGCGATCCGCAGGAAACTGCTTATCTCCGAAGCGCCGTCGATGCGCGCTGCCTCGAATATCTCCGGATGAATGCCGTCGAAGAAGTTTTTGATCAGCAGGAAGAAATACGCATTCGCCCCAGCCGGCAGCCAGAAGGCCCAGTAGGAATTCAGCAGACCGAGCTCCTTCAGGTTGACGAAATTCGGAATCATGTAACTCGACGCCGGGATAAACAAGGTCATAAGAATGAAGAAATAGATGGCCCGGTGATAGGGGACCCGGATGCGGGAAATGCTGAATGCTGCCATGCCTAACACCAAAATCGTGACCAGCAGATTGCCGCCGAAAATAAGCAGCGTATTCTTCAGAAACATCGGCAAATCGATGTATGCCCACCCCTTCGGGAAGTTACCCCAGTGCCATTCCGATGGGAAAAAGCGCGGCGGAAACGTATTGATCTCCTGATTACTCTTCAATCCGTTGAACATTGTCATGCCAATCGGGTACAGCATCGTGAAGGTCATTATGGCAATGCACAGCACCATAAACCCGTAAACTGCCTTATTCCACGGTTTTCTCAAATCCGAAGCGGACAGTATGCCTCTCTCTTTCATCCTAGTACTCCTCCCTGTTCATCTTGAATTGCAGGATGCCCAGCAAACTCAGCACAAGGAACATTAAGATGCCCATCGCGGTTCCCGCTCCGTAATCCAGCTGGTTAAACGCATACTTAACGGTAAGCAGCGCATAGGTGAGCGTGGCCTTGTTCGGTCCGCCATCCAGCATGGCCAGCTGTGATTGATAGGCCTGCGAGGTACCAATCAGCTGCAGAATCAGCATGAGTATAATCAGATTGCGCATCGATGGGAGCGTAATGTATTTGATCCGTGCCCATACGTCCGCACCATCGATTTCGGCCGCCTCATACCAATCTTTCGGGATGCTGAGCACGCCGGCCAGATAAATCAGCATCGCCGAGCCGAATTGCTGCCATGTCTCCATCACGACAAGTGAAACCATGGAGAAGCGGCTATCCGATATGAACGACACCGGTTCTGCCCCGAAGAAGCCGAACAGAGCGTTGATCGGACCAACCGGATCATACATCCATCTCCACATGCCGTAGAGAACGACGCCGGGAACAACAAACGGAAGGTACGCCGCAATCCGTGCGAAGCCCTGGAACAGCTTCAGCTCCGAGATGGCAATAGAGGCCGCAATGGGCACCCAGAAGCCGATCACAAGCGTTAACAGCATGAAATACAATGTATTTCTTACCGACAACAGCAAGTCAGGATTGCCCAGAACCTTGGCATAATTATCGAACCCGACAAAGATGTTTCCTTTGACAAAATCGATATGAAAAAAGCTGTAAAAAATCCCTTTGAAGATCGGCACCCATAAAAAGACAACAAAGATCGCAATCGCTGGTACGAGGAATAAATATCCCCATAAATACTTCTTCCACAGCGGCTTGCGCTTGTGCTCCATTTGGGTGTGATGACCGGGCTCTGTCCGAGCCTGGCCGTGTGGCATGGCCGTTTCTCCCATCTGACTCCCTCATTCCTTTTATTCAATGTCTAGCTATTATTGTAAAAAAGCAGGGGAGTCTTCGAACATGTCTAAAACTATGTGAAGTATAACCGTTCTTACTTCTTTAGCTCGCTCGGGCTGACGCCGTAGTACTTTTTAAAGATTTTGCTAAAATGTTCAGGGGATTCATAGCCAACCCGTTCGGCAATCTCGTACCGGCGGAGATCCGTGCTCAGGATCAGGGACCTGCTCTCCTCCATCCGCAGCGTCACCACATATTCCCACAGGCTGCTGCCGGTATATTTTTTGAACAGATAACTCAAATAGTTCGGGCTCACATGATTGTTCTTGGCTACCTCGTGAATCGTCAATCCCTTCTGGCGGTAATGATCCTCGATATATTGCCTCGTATTCTCCACGATCCGGTTGCTCTGGCTCGAGAGCACCTCCTGCGATGTCTCCTGGGCATAGTTATGCCAATTAAAATCCCCGTAATAAAACACATGAAAATCGTGCAGCTGCTCACTCCACAGCATCGCCTTATCCGCCTGGCGGCTGAGCACACTCAGGAATTCCGGCCCCCTCAATATCTGGCTGATGCCCACGGTACAGCTCTGTTTCAGATGCAGCTCCACATGATGGTGCAGGCTCCGGCCGATCATCTCCAAATGATGGATTTTCCCGCTTGCGTTCTCTTCCATTTCCTGCTCGCTCCATTGAAGGATGATGTTGATGTCCCGCTTCGGCGAATAGAACACCAAGGTCTGCGCCTCCTGCTCCAGAAGCTCCTTGGCGATATTCAGCGCTGCATATTGGATCAGGCTTATATCCTGCTTTGAAAAAGGAATGCTGCTTCTCTCTCCCATCAGGTCCAGCTTCATCTTAATGACGGCAAAATATGGGCCAATTATGCCGAGCTCCGACTCGTCAGATTCAGCTTGATCGGGCTGATTTGACTCCATCGAGAGCCTCTGATTCAGCTGCTCTATTCGTTCGGATGGAGGCTCCTCCATCCGAAAATGCTCGTTATCGGCCATGAGAAACTGCTCAACCTGAGGTGCTGAGCGATCCATCTTGAGCAGCACGCTGCGGACTGAATCCAGAAACTGCTCGCTATCCAGCGGCTTGATCAAATAATCCTTAGCTCCAAGCTGAAGCGCCCGCTGCGCATATTGAAATGTTTCGTGGGCTGAAATGATGATCGTCTGAACCCATGGCTTTATGATCTTCGCCTGCTGCATCAGCTCAATGCCGTTCATCTCGCCCATCTGGATATCGGTGACCAGCAGATCGATATCCCCCATTCGTATGTAGTCCAACGCTTCCTGCCCGCTGTAGGCCGTTGCAATCCCCTCAATCGCAAGCCCAGAGGACGTTAACAGTCCGGCCAAGCCCTTACAGATCAAAGGTTCGTCATCTACCACTAAAATGTTATACATCAGGAAACCTCCTGTCCGATTGTGGTAATGGTTGTTGGCTCTGTTCGGGGAATTGTAATCGTCACACGGGTTCCCCCTTCTTCCCTTGGTTCATATTGAAGCCCGTAGCGGCTGCCAAAGTGCAGCCGGATCCGTTCCTGAATATTGCGGATGCCATAGCCCAGCGAAGGATCTGGCGCTTCATCATGAAGCAGCCTGCGGATAGATTCGTAGTTTACGGGGCGAAAGCCGTTGTCCTCAATGACGATCCGACAGCAATCATGCTCCTGATGGCCTGAAATCTGGATGGTCCCGTCCTCGCCCATATTTTTAATGCCATGAATAATCGCGTTCTCCAGAAGCGGCTGCAGCATAATTTTCGGCACGTGATTCGTCAGCAATGACTCGGGAACGTCCCACTTGATAGTGAACTGGTAATCATAACGGTTCAGCTGGAGATTCATATAAGCTCCCGCATGCTCAAGCTCTTCGCCAAGCGTAATAAGGTCACGGCCCCGGCTAAGACTGATCTTCATCAATTTGGATAAATCCTTAATCATCTCTGCTGACTCGGTGTTCCCTTCCATCGTGCTCTTCCAGTAAATGCTCTCCAAGGTGTTGTACAGCAAATGGGGGTTGATCTGCTGATAGAGCAGCTGGAGCTGCGCTTCCTTCTGCTTCAAATCCATATCATATTTGTAATGGATCAGATCATTCAAACGGCGGGCCATATCATAGATCGTGGAGATGAGCACGCTCACTTCATCTTTTCTGCGTCGATACGGGGTTTCCGGCACGACATTGCCCGGTTCGTACCTTCGCACGAAATGTGCCAGCTTCTGAAGAGGCGTCATCAGCGACTGCCAGAAGTAGAAAATGATAATGAGGCCGACGGCAAAATAAGCGATGGAAATAACCTGAATAACACGCTTCATTTCGCTTTGCTGGGCGAGCAGCGTTTTGACGGGTACCTTGTAAACCAGCTTCTGCTGGATCACATAGTTATAATCGATGACATAGATGAAATCCGACGTGATCACATCCATGACGCCAATTGTGGAATGACCCGGATTCGCTTCAGGCGGCAATTCCAACTTGCCCGCCTTGTCTTTTACCGAGGAAGTTAGAATATTGTCGTTCCAGTCCGTAAAATACAGTTCTCCATCCGGTATTGACACCGTCGATAATGACTCGCCAATCCGCGCATCCAAATTCGTGACCACCAGAACGCCGATGGTCCCTCCCTTATAAATGTTGTTCACGGCCCGCACATAGCTTAAGGTCTCTTCATCCTGTCGCCCTTGCACCGGCGGCGACAAATTCGCCATGCGCTTAAGATACCCGTTCCCTTTCATCGCCACGGCTTCATCGAACCAGGCGGGCTTTTCCTGCTCGTCGGAGAAAAAATACACACCTGCCTTTCTGCGGTCAGGGTAGTACGGAGCAAAAAAATAGTTGTTATCCGGGTCATATACATAGAGCGAGTAATAAACTGGTTCACGCTCATCGGTCTCTTGGGAGAAGGACAGCAGCATCTTTTCGAGCCGCTCATAATTTTTGACGCGCTCCAGTACGGTGCTCTCGGCAAAGGTGTCGAGCTGCTGGATCTGCGAGTTTTGGATGACGGTCGATGTCACCTTGTTAACGGTTTCTATGTCCCGGTTTATCAGCTTAAAATTTTGCTTGTTCAGTTCGATATAGGCATTAGTCACATGACTCTTTAGGATTTGACCCGCCATGGAATTCCCGTAAGCGTTCAGCGCAAATAACGGGATGACCAGCACCAGGAACAGCAGGATCATCTGCTGTTTGATATTCATGCGGCGAAGCGGATTTTTGAAACGATTTCTCATCGGTCCTAGCACCTCCGGCTTTCTCAAGCATAGCAACAATCCAGCGGCACCAGCGTATGCATTTCTACGGAAATGATGCCCATATTTACGATGGAGCAGGAAGTTACAAGTTGAGTTATTAGCCTTGGGACTGGTGATTTCCTGCTAAATTGGCGGGCAGTGTGGAATTGTCTTGTTTGGCATTTTTGGGGCGGCTAAGCATCAACCATATAAAAAGCCCCCATGCAGGTCCTTTGTATTGGACCCAACATGGGGGCGTGGATATCTACGAAATCATAATTTCTCTTTTAAAACGGAAAGAACAGCGGCAGCGCAGCCATCATTACAAGCCCGATCACCAACTGGAGCGGTAGCCCGACCTTAACATAGTGACTGAATTTATACCGCCCTGCCGACATGACAAGTGCGTTCGGCGGTGTAGAGAACGGCGAAGCAAAACACATGCTTGCTCCGATAGAAACCGCGAACAGGAATGGATATGGACTCGCCCCCATCTGAATTGCAGCCGTTAAGGCAATCGGGGCAAACAATACGGCGCAGGCTGTGTTACTGATAAACATCGTCAATATTGAAGTCGTAAAATAGACGCCAGCCAGCAGCGCAAGCGGCCCGTAACTGCCCAGTGAGTTAACCAGCATATCCGAAATCATCGTGGCGGCCCCTGTCTTCTCGATCGCAATAGACATCGGAATCATGCCGCCAATCAGCACGATACTTTCCCAGTTGACCGTCTTGTAAGCTTCCTCCATGTTACGTACACAGCCAAACACAACCATCAATACGGCCGCAATCATAACGGAAGCTACAGCAGGAATCCATTCGGTCACGAGCAGAATCACCATTAGCAGCATAATCCCTGCTGCAATCGGCGCTTTATGATCCATTGTCACTTTGCGCGATTCCTCTGCTGGCTGTCCAACCACAACTACATCCGTTTGCTCGGCAGCCAGCAGCGCTATGTCCTTCCAGGTGCCCTGAACGAGGAGCGCATCGCCAAGGCGCATTTTCTCCTCCTTGAGATGGTTCAGCAAGTACTGTTCTTTTCGCTGAATGCCCAGGATGTTGACCCGATACTTCTCCCGGAAGCCCGAATGCTTAACAAGCCGGCCAATCAGACGCGATGAGGGGGTCAGCATCACTTCGGCAATGCCGACATCGCTCGTGGCATATTGCGATTCTACCGCATGCTTTCGATGCTCAGGCACGCCCTGGTCCAGCATAACAAGCCCATATGTCTCCGCAAATTCGGCCGCCTTCTCGAACGGGCCGTTCACATAGAGAATGTCGTCTTCTTCAATCACCGTCTCAGGACCCGCGATTTCCTGATTGATCGTCTTGAAGAATTGATTCTTGGCCGACATTTTGCGGCGGATCTCAATAACATTTATTTCGAATTTCGCTGGAATATCCAGCTCCCTCAGGGTCTTGGACCGTATGGAGGAGTCTGCGAGAGCCTGTATCCGGTACAGGTTCTGGGTCAGCTGATACTGCTTGGCGAGCTCTCGAAGTGACCGTCCATGCTTGTTGGCATTTCCACCTTCTTCATTGCTGGGAAGAAAACGGCGCAGGAACAATATCGCTAGAATCCCCGTTACCAGACAGACCAGACCAATCGGCAGAAAAGTGAAGAATGATAATCTTTCATATCCTCCATTAATAAGCGCCTCCTGAATAACCAGGTTGGGCGGTGTTCCGATCAGCGTCAACATACCCCCAAGACTGCTCGCAAAAGCTAGAGGCATCAGCAGCCGCCCCGGATTAATCTCGGCGCTGTATGCCAGGCTGACAACGATGGGAAGCATCACAGCCACGGTGCCGGTATTGCTGACGAATCCGCCAATAAGCGACGTCACCAGCATGACCATAATCAACAGCTTTGTCTCGCTCCCACCACCTAGTTTAAGCAGCTTGCCGCTTGCCATCTTCGCGAGCCCTGTCTGAAAGATCCCTCCGCCCACGACAAACAAGCCGATCATCATAATGACAACCGAATTGGAAAAGCCCGACAATGCTTCCGCTGGGCTCAGAATATCCGTTAGCATAAGTACCATCAATACGCCAATTGCGACCAAATCCGACCGCACTTTTCCCGACATGAACAATACGGATGCCACTGCTAACACAGATAACGTCACGATCATCGGTGTATTCATTGCTTTGTTCCCCCTATAATGCCATATCTATGTTTCTCCAAGATTCGACATACAGGCTGCCTTCTCCTGCCCATCCTGCGTTTATTCAATCGTAGGCGTCCGCAAAAGAAGAAACTGCAACGGCCTTCACGCATCCGTTGCAGTTTATATTGGGTAAGAATTACAAATTAATAAATGCTGTACGTAATTTGGCACTGTATTGAACATCAAAGCCGAGACCCGATACAATCACTGCGAGCGGAACATAGGCTTTATCTTCTTTTCCTACTTTGTGCAGGAATGCCGGTGTATCAATCGGCACAGCAGTACCGTCTACTAGTACGGTTTTCGCACCGATCGTCACAACGACCGTCCGATCTCCGTATGTAATGGTCGCGCTGGATGTTTTATTATCCCATTTGGTGGTCGCTCCAACCGCATTCACGATATCCTGTATCGCTACGTAGTTCAGGTTATCGCGTAGAATCGGCTTATAAGGAGTGTTCAGCTCTTGCCCCTTCACCATGATACGCATCTGTGCCTGCTCTTGCGCGGGAGGATTCTTGTAGCTGCCCCAGATGGTCTCTGCAAACACGCTGGCTATCGTTTCATATCCATATTGATTCGGATGAATATCCTCTTTTAGGATGTGAGTCATCGTCAGCTCTGAACCCACGAACTTCTTTGCAACATGGGCTACCTTGATGTCCACGCCCTGACTTGAAAAGCTATCCGCCATGCTATCCACCAATTTGGTGAATTCCCCAGCTGCGTCTAACAATTTAGGGTATGAGGCTTCGCTAGCGATTTTGGGCACGGGGTTATACTGGTCCGCCACCACAATCGCTGCCTCGGGGTTCATACTGTGCAGATTGGTTATGACGGAAGAAACATTGTCCGTGTAGCTCTTGAACAATTCCTCCATCTTCGCTTTCAACTGCTCGTCGCTTAATGTGTTCACTGTGCTGACCAGACTCATCATGTCATTACCACCGATGGTAATGGTTATCAAATCAGCAGCAGCAATAACGTTCTTCGCTTTCGCTGCCTCAGCGCCAATCTGTTTGGTGCGTGGATCGATCCCACTGAGTCCCGGCTGCATTTCCTCTGCTGTGATCGCCCGTTCATCCACGACGGCCTGGATATAATGTTTAAGCCCGTCGGTCTTCAGACCGCCAATCCCCAGATTTGTTACTTCCGTCCGTCCATGAAACAAACCTTGCTCATACAGCCGATCAACAAAACCGTAGGGTTTGCTGTTCATATCCATACCCGGCTCATACCCGACGGTCAGCGAATCCCCCAATGTAACAATTCGATAAGTATTCTGGTCTGTCACCTCATCGGCATAAGCTGGTGCAACGCCCGGCCCAATCAGTACTGCCGTGAGTGTCAGTGTACCGGTCATTGCCGCCAGCCGCTTCTTCCATTGTTTAAACATGCTCTCACTCCCCTAATATCAATACCTCAATTCTACTTATTTTATCATTACCCACCTGTGAATGGTAAAAAAATCAATCTGTGCGATGCGTCTTCGCAAGAAGATAAGCGAATAAATACCCCAGACTCGTCACCCCAAACCATGCAAAGATTCCTGGTGTGCCTGCCAAATACAGGCTTGGTAGTACCGACCACACAAAAGCTAT
The DNA here is from genome assembly GCF_001277345.1 of Paenibacillus solani. GTDB lineage: Bacteria > Bacillota > Bacilli > Paenibacillales > Paenibacillaceae > Paenibacillus_AQ > Paenibacillus_AQ solani. Next base: position 594,228 of record NZ_LIUT01000006.1, on the reverse strand, counting down.
CAACAGCAGTACTCTGTATGAAAATATAATCGCGATCAACGCAAAGCAGCCCGGCAGAAATAGCATAATAAACGTATTAAGGGCCGCGCTCACGTTGATCTCATCGTTATATGGATTGAAGAAGTTAAGGATGCACCAGAGCAGCATGGAAGCGGCCCCTGAAGCCCCTCCCAGAATATGATGCATCCGTACCCGTGCCCGCATCCGCTCTCCCTCCTTGAACGAGTATTATGCTAAGGACTCCAGCAATTCGCTGGCATGGCTATCTTGATTACTTGTCACACAAAAAAATGGACAGCTGTCCTCATGCTGTCCATTCCATATTTCAACCTATAAAGCCTGCCTGATTCACAAATGAAGAGCTGTCATGCTTCTCCCTCTGAATCCTTAGACTGATCCTTCTTAACCGCCTTATCCATGTACTTGTCATAACGGTCATCTACTTCCTTGGCCATGCTGCGGTATTTCCGAGTCTCCTCCACGATGGGATCATGCTGTGTCTGGATCCGGATCTCATATTTGGGAGTGAGAAGCCTCCGCTCCTCCTTCTCCCGGTCTTTTTCCTCCATATCACCATCTGTTAACATCTCGCTGAGCTGGCGCTCCAAATCCTGATCGGACTTCTCATTCATCGTACGCACACTCCTTTTTATCAAATGTTTGTGTTGGTGACTTCATTTCTCTTTAACTCCTGCAGTCAGCCGTTCGTTTCACTGCCCGCATCTTTTAGTGTATCCAATAAAGGCTGATGGATCAGCCCATTGGTTGCTGCGATATGGCGTACGGACAAGTCATAAGGCTGCCCATCGATGTCGGTTACCTTACCACCCGATTCCTGAACCAAAAGCGCACCTGCGGCAACGTCCCATACACTCAAACCATGCTCCCAGTATCCACTGATCCGACCAGCAGCCACATAAGCTAGATGAAGCGCAGCCGAACCGCCGGCTCTCACGTTACGAACCTTGGGCAGCAGCGTCTGGAGCTCGGCCATATTGCGCGGAAGGTTAACCTTGCTATCCAGCGGGAAGCCTGTCGCAAGCAGACTTTCCGACAAGTGCTCCTCTTTGGAAACTAGAGTAGGATTGCCGTGAACATAGGCACCTTTCCCTTTTTCCGCTACAAACAATTCATCCCGGGAAGGGTCATATATAACACCGATAATAACTTCTCCATGGTGAGCGAGCGCAATGGACACAGAATAAAAAGGAAACCCGTGAACATAATTCGTTGTTCCATCCACCGGGTCAATAATCCATAAATACTCCTCTTCCTTGGCCTCCTCAAGCGCTTTCGCGTATGCTTCTGTCCCTGGGGCTACCCCTTCTTCACCGAGAATGGCATGATCCGGGAAGTGGGTCAAAATCAGCTTGCGGATCATCTGCTCCGCGCCTTTATCCACCTCTGTTACGATATCCTGTGCCGAAGTCTTGGTGCTGAGCTGCTTGACGGTCCCAAGCTTGCTCTTAATCCATTCTCCCGCTTTAGCCGCACAGTTAATTGCAACCGCAGTGTAGCTTTTGCTGCTAACTACATATGGAATCTTTTCGTTCTCATTCAAAGCATTCACTCTACTTTCTATACCAATCTAGTGATTTTGCATCCCTACATCCTATTCAACCCTCATGGAGACCGATAGGGCAGGGGGTCCAAGAATTCGCCTTATTTCAATAAAAGTCCGTCCTATGCTGTGCACCTGAATGCGTGGCGAGAACGAACTTTTTTACCCCAAACATCTTGCTTAAGGGGAATCTCTGTTTGGATACTTCCAACGTAACCCAAATTTCTCCAACTTGCAAGTGATAACAGGCTTGTTTATCGTCAGGGCTTCACTTCGATTGAGGCACCGTCAAGTACTGTTACGCCTTCCTTCTCGTAATCACCCAAATCCTTCATCAGATCAAACAAAGCTCCATCCTTCATCTTGGCCTCGATCATAACATCCACCTTCTGCGTTGAGCCCGCAATATTTCGTAAGAACGCGAGCAATGGCACGACGTCTACCCCATCAGCATGGCTCCGAATATCCGTGGGGCTCTTCGGACTGGATACATGAATCTTAGGCGGCAGTGGCTGTAACGGTTCAGAGCCTGCCTGGGCAAGCGGGGTCTCCCAGGTACGAAGGATATCCGGCCACAGCTCCCAAGGGGCCTCTCCGTCATTATTTACCCACTGATGATGAATATCCAGCACCATCGGCAGCCCTGTTTGTTGACAGACTGCCAGCGTTTCCTGTGCAGAAAAGGTTTTATCGTCATTTTCAAGGGTGAGCCGTTCCTTAATATAAGGGTCAAGCTTATGAAAGTGCTGGACGAACCTAGCCGCAGCCGATGGCTTGTCCCCATAAGCCCCACCGATATGAATGTTATTCTTCATGGAAGCAGGCAGTTCCATCGCCTGCAGCATATGGACGTGTGACTCCAGGTCACGGATGGAATTGACCAGCACTTCAGGACGCGGTGTGCTCAGCACCGTAAAATGATCCGGATGAAAAGACACCCGCATCCCATGCTTTTTCACAAATTCCCCAATGGCCTGAAAGCCTTCACGCAGGGCCGGGAACGGATCCCAATCCTGCAAATCCTGATGTGTGGCCAAAGGGATCAGCTTGGAAGAGAAGCGATACACCTTGATATCATGAGCCAGATTATGTCTCAAGAGTCGAAGGGTATTATGTAGGTTCTCATTCGCGATCCGCTCCAGTTTGTGTATGCCGGCTTCGCGGTCGTTCAGCTTCAAAAAGCTCTTCATGGTCATCGTCTTGGAGGGAGAAGCATTCTGCACAACCGTGGACATGGCCACATAACCGAAACGGACAATCATGCATGCTCTCCGAAGAACATTTCATGAGCAAGTGCGGTCTGTACTCTGGCTTCCTCATCCGTCAATTTTCGGATCAGCTGCAGCTCGACAGATGTGACCTCGCGTCCCTGGAAGTTGATCTCCGATACGCATGCGGTGATTAGAACGATGGCTACCGCCTGATTATCGGGTGTATAAGCAATAACCTTCTGACCTGTCGGAAATACGCGCAGGCCGTCCTTGAGCATTTTGCCGCGGCCGTACTCCAGCAGCTCATATAGCTCCTGCTCACTCTTAAACTTGCAGACGGAATTGAACTCGGTTTGAAATCCCATATCACGTAACTTCCTTTCATCGATAATATTAGACTCAAGGGGAGCCGTTTCGAATTGCGCGGACTCCCCTTTGTGCTTGGTATTCTATTTGTTGCTTTATGCCTGATTCTCATACACCAGGGATTGTTTGCGATTATAACGCTCCAGACCCAGTTCAATCATTCGATCCAGCAGCTCGCGGTAAGATACACCTGTCTCTCTCCACAAGAGCGGATACATACTGAACGGGGTAAAGCCCGGCATCGTATTCACTTCATTGATCAGAATCGCGCCGTCCGAACGGCGGACGAAGAAGTCGGCACGGGTGATGCCGCCGCCTTCAATCGCCTTGAACGCGGTAATGGCGAGATCCCGAAGACGATCAGCCATTTCCGGATCGATCTCGGCCGGAATCTGCATCTGCGATTGTCCATCCGTATATTTAGCTGCATAGTCATAGTATTCACTGGAAGACACAATTTCACCCGGGACGGATGCCATCGGCTCATCGTTTCCAAGGACGCTGACCTCTACTTCCCGGGCATCTACAAACTCTTCCACGATGATCTTGTCATCGAAGCGCAGCGCAGATTCAATGGCGGCCTTAAGCTGCTCCCGGTTCTTGGCCTTGGATATTCCCACGCTTGATCCGAGGTTAGCCGGCTTGACGAAGCTTGGGAAACCGAGTTTATCCTCGATGTCCTGCAGCACCTCATGCTGGCTTCGCTCCCACTGGATACGGTTGAAATAACAATACTCGCATTGCGGCAATCCAGCTTGGGCAAAAAGTTTCTTCATGACTACTTTATCCATCCCGGCGGCAGAAGCCAGCACACCAGTGCCCACATATGGAATGTCCGCCATTTCGAACAGTCCCTGAATCGTGCCGTCCTCGCCGAACGTTCCGTGCAGAAGCGGGAACATGATATCCACTGCCTGGTTCTCTTGGCCATACAGCCTGCTGAATACGGCATTCAGCGCCGACTGGGTTCCTTCCCCTTCAGCCAGCTTCAAATCCTCCAGCTGGGCAAAAGGAGCCGAAAGCTGGCCGCCGATTCTCCATTGCCCCTGTTTTGTTATATAAAAGGGAACCAATTCGTATTTATCATAATCGAAAGCGTTCATGACTGCGAATGCCGTGGAAAGCGACACCTCATGCTCACCGGATTTGCCCCCGTATACTAAACCAACCGTTAATTTATTCTGTCCCATGTTAACCTCTCTCTTATCCGTATTGCAGCATGACATGCTGTCATCTTAAAAATAATCAGGTATATGGTAAAACCGGTATTCGGTGTTATCATTCCATGCGTAAGAGTCCTGGTAATCCCAGTAGCGACGGCGACTTGATACCGTATGCGCATTGACCAGCGGCATCCCGCCCGCGTCAAACGCCGTCACGATGGTGCTGTGTTGAAATGCGCCATCACCGTCCCAATCATACACGATGACATCTCCCAGCATCAGCTGCTCAGGCCGCTGCACCCGCTCAGCCCGCAGCCCAGAAGTGCTGTTGTTCAAATACAGTGCAAAGCTGTTTGATACGGCCCAGCTATAGCTCCACCATTCCCGCTTGTTTATGTAGCCCTTGTACCACCATCCCGATTCTCTTTTACCAGTATAGTGGATTGGGGCTTTGCCTGCAAAGAGGCATTGAGAGATATAGTTCGTGCAATCCACCTCAAATTCTTCAAATTCCGGGTTCCCCGAATCCCACCAGCGTTCAGCGTAAGCAGCTGCGGCTTCACGATCATAACGAGCAGATCTGGGATTGCTGCCGGCAGAGTATACACGCCCGTTCATAAAAGGGGTAGACGGCTCTCTGCCATCCATATATCCGCCTGCTGACGAAATATCAGTTCTCTGCAGTGGATGGCGTTCATCCTGCAGACGTTCAATACCGACGATCAGCCAGGCCTCACCATCACGGATCAGGGTCAGCCGCTCCGTTGTGATCGTGTCTTCTCTGTGCGTCATCCCTCTCTTTTCGTAATAAAACACACTATGAAGCCGAACATCGGCGACAACGTCCTCTTCGGTTTCCCTGAGTACACGCTGGAGCCTTGCACGAGTCTCGCTCTTAAGCGGCGTTGCCTCCCGCTTCGCGTACCACGATTGCAGCCGGAATTGCCGCTCGCCCCTCTCTATCAGAAAATTCAAATCCGCTACGATTTGCTCTTTCAGGCCTGAAGAATAGTCTACGCGATTTTGGTTATATTGATTGACGTAAATAGACAGAGCTTGTTTCCAAGGCTTCTCCGTTTGCTTCAGACTGTTCATTATCTCTCCTCCTCTAACCTTACCTCTCACGCTATTTCCTATCACATCTATATGAAGAAATTCATCAGGCTATGAACTTCCGTAAAGAGAATACAGAAATATAGGCCATTAGCGGCTGAATTCAGGTTGAATCGGGGTTTATTTTCACCGATTTGAAATCCTTTTCTTCTATAAAAAATGCTTTACGTAGCAGGCTGAAAACGGTATACTTAAAGTAGCATTTATGAAATTAGGTTTCATCTAGTGAAACCCTAGGCAAGGGTTTTGCCCTGATTTTCTTTATTAGATTTATGAAATGACTCAAGGAGGTTCATCTATGCCAGCAAAGGATCAATTCTCCATCTCTCGCAACCTAGAGGTGGGCGGTAAGAATTACCGTTATTTCAGCCTGCAGGCGCTCGAAGAGCAAGGTTATGGCAGCGTATCCAAGCTACCATTCTCCATTCGGGTACTGCTTGAAGCTGCCGTACGTCAGTTCGACGGACGCGCAATTACCGAGGATCACGTCAAACTCTTGTCCAAGTGGAATGAAGGACGCGACGACAACAAGGAAATTCCGTTCATCCCTGCCCGTATCGTATTGCAGGATTTCACCGGCGTTCCGGTTGTCGTAGACCTTGCAGCCATGCGTGACACTGTCAAAAAATCCGGCGGCGACCCGAAACAGATCAACCCGCTTGTGCCTGTCGATCTCGTAATCGACCACTCCGTCATGGTTGACGCTTTCGGTACCGACCAAGCTCTTGAATATAATATGAAGGTTGAATTTGAGCGTAACGAAGAGCGTTACCGCTTCCTCCGCTGGGCTCAAACGGCATTCAACAACTTCCGTGCAGTTCCTCCTGGAACGGGTATTGTTCACCAGGTGAACCTGGAGTATCTGGCTTCCGTAGCAGCTACGAAGACGGTTGACGGCGAGACGCTGGTCTTCCCTGATTCTCTCGTAGGTACTGACTCCCATACCACCATGATCAACGGTCTTGGCGTTGTGGGCTGGGGTGTTGGCGGTATCGAGGCAGAAGCCGGAATGCTCGGACAACCACTGTATTTTGTAACACCTGAAGTTATCGGCTTCAAGCTGACGGGCAGCCTGGCAGAAGGTGCTACTGCAACTGACCTTGCCCTCACAGTAACCGAGCTTCTTCGCAAGAAAGGCGTTGTAGGTAAATTCGTAGAATTCTACGGTCCTGGCCTTGCCAACATCAGCCTGGCTGACCGCGCAACGGTTGCTAACATGGCTCCGGAATATGGTGCTACCATCGGCTTCTTCCCGGTTGATGATGAAACACTAGCTTATCTCCGCAACACAGGCCGCTCCGATGAGCAGGTTGCACTCGTGGAGAGCTACTATAAAGCACAAAATATGTTCCGTACGGCGGAAACTCCTGAACCTGAGTTCTCCGATGTAATTGAACTCGACCTTGCTTCGGTTGTACCGAGCTTGGCTGGTCCGAAACGTCCGCAAGACCGTATCGAACTTACCAATATGAAAGATAACTTTAACGACATCATCCGTACGCCGATCGATAAAGGCGGATACGGCCTAAGCGATGAGAAAATCGCCGAAACTGTTAAAGTTCATCATAAAGACGGCTCTACCAGCGAAATGGGGACAGGCGCGGTAGTCATCGCGGCCATTACGAGCTGTACGAATACGTCGAACCCAAGCGTTATGCTCGGCGCAGGTCTCCTGGCCAAAAAAGCTGTTGAACGCGGCCTGACCAAACCTGGTTACGTGAAGAGCAGCTTGACTCCGGGTTCCCTCGTTGTAACCGACTACCTTGAGAAATCCGGCCTATTGCAGTATCTGGAGGCTCTTGGCTTCTATGTAGCAGGTTATGGCTGTGCAACTTGTATCGGTAACTCCGGTCCGTTGCCAGATGAAGTGAGCGAAGCGATTACCGACAACGACATGACGGTAGCTGCCGTATTGTCCGGTAACCGTAACTTTGAAGGCCGCGTACACGCTCAGGTCAAAGCCAACTACCTGGCTTCGCCGCCGCTGGTTGTCGCTTACGCTCTGGCAGGAACCATGAACATCGACCTTCAGAACGACCCGATTGGCTACGATCCAAACAACGAGCCTGTGTATCTGAAGGACATATGGCCATCCAGCGCGGAAATCCGCGAAGCGATCGGTCTAGCTGTCAGCCCGGATGCATTCCGTGAGAAATACGAGAATGTATTTACCGCCAACGAGCGTTGGAACAAGATTCCGGTTCCGGAAGGCGAGCTGTATGAGTGGGATGACAAATCCACTTACATTCAGAATCCGCCATTCTTCGAGAACTTGGGCGATGGCCTTAACGATATCCAGGACATCAAGGAAGCGCGCGTGCTTGCTCTCTTGGGCGACTCCGTTACAACGGACCATATCTCCCCAGCGGGCAACATAGCAGTGAACAGTCCTGCAGGCAAATATCTGAGCGAGCGTAACGTAGAGCGCAAGGACTTCAACTCCTATGGCTCCCGCCGTGGTAACCACGAAGTTATGATGCGTGGTACCTTCGCTAACATCCGGATTCGTAACCAGGTGGCTCCAGGTACGGAAGGCGGCGTAACCACTTACCTTCCGACAGAAGAAGTAATGTCCATCTATGATGCTTCCATGAATTATCAGGCAGGCGGACAGAACCTGATCGTTATCGCCGGTAAAGAGTATGGTACTGGAAGCTCCCGTGACTGGGCGGCAAAAGGTACGTATCTCCTCGGCGTCAAAGCGGTATTGGCCGAGAGCTTCGAGCGTATCCACCGCTCCAACCTTGTGGGCATGGGCGTACTTCCGCTCCAGTTCCAAGAAGGCCATGGCTGGAAGAGCCTCGGTTTGAACGGCCGCGAGACGTTCGATATTCTCGGTCTTAGCAATGATGTGAAGCCGGGACAAGAATTGACGGTTGTCGTTACACGCGAAGATGGAACCAAATTTGAATTCCCGGCGATCGCTCGTCTTGACAGCATGGTAGATGTGGACTACTACTATAATGGCGGTATCCTACAAACGGTACTGCGTCAAATGATCGCATCGAACCAATAAATTATCACCTTCCAGGCGCTTAAGCCTTAGGAACAAATCCCCATCATCCATTAGCGGATGATGGGGATTTCTTATTCTGCGGTACTTCTTTCCTGAATATTGAGCATTCCGTTTCGATTACACTTCTTGAGGTTAATGGGTAAAAAAACAACCGGAATTCATAATCAGGAGGATGGTACCTTATGATCAAAATACATACGATGGCTTCGTTCCATTACCAATATCAACGGCCGCAGCCGGTAGCCGCTCCCAAGAAAGAGGAGCCGGCTGACAAACCCGTCACTTTTCAGGAAATTCTCAACCAGAAGATCAAGGAAAAAACTTTGAAGTTGAGATGAGCCTAAGCTTGTCGTTGAAGAATTACAATACATAGCAGCCTGGTAATGATAAAACCATGATGACAACCTTACACGACAAATAGGCCGTGCCCCCCAATCACCTGAATTGGAGGCACGGCCTTCTCTGTATAGAAAAACCATTATACTGCATGCTGCCGAATACCCTGCTTAAATCAGATCATCATTCCCATTTCCCGTGCAGCTTCCATCAGAATTGGTGCATGATCGCGAAGTATATCGGCCGACAGGCGGGTTACGGGGCCCGACATCGATAATGCCGCCGCTACTTGGCCGTTACGGTCAAAGATTGGTACCGAGACCGCTGCTGCGCCAGGTTCGCGTTCTTCGATGCTGATCGCGTACCCCTTCTCGAGAATTTCCACCAACTGCTGCCGGTACATGCTGCGGTCCACGGTCTCCGGCCAATCCGGTGCGCTGAGCAGCTCCTCCTGATCTGCAGGAGGTGCGTAGGCCACCAGCACTTTGCTAGACGCGCCCACAGACAGCGGTAGCCTTACCCCCACCTGTGCAACCCGCCGGATACCCTGGTTGCTCTGCACAGCCTGAATGCGAAGACGGTCAGCACCATCTCTTAGATACAAACTTACCGTTTCCCCTAGTTGATCACGCAACGCCTCCATGGCCGGAAGGAGCCGGGTGGCAGGGTCGTCGCTTTGTGACAGATGCATCGATAGTTCCCATATTTTCATGCCGAGCCGATATTTCTCGGTTTCCTTGTTCCGCACGACGAACCCTTTCTCTTCCAATGTCGATAGCAGCCGGTGAACGGTGCTTTTATGTAATCCGATATAAGAGGAAATCTCGGTCAGAGCAAGCTCACTATCCTTCGTAAAACACATCAATATATCAAGTGCCCGCTCGACGGCACGCACGGTTAATTTGCGCTCTTCCATCCTCTTCCTGCCCCTCTCGCGTTTCATTCTATGAAACTTGGTTATAAAAATTATATGAAAATTTTGATCAAATGTAAACCACTCGGATAGCTACTTTACAGTTGTCTTACAATCTATGGATTTGCATTGACTTTACAGGAATCCGGGCATACGATGATTATAATTTCAGATTTTCGTTTTGACGAAAAATATCCAAACTCTATGGTAAGGAGGGGCCACTTATGAGCACAGCAACTGGTAGTAATGCCCCACTCTCCCCATCGAATGATGCGCCCGCTGAGCTGTCGACCCGCTTGGTTCGTTTTAAACATATAATATTAGCCTTATTATTATCCGTCGTTTTTTTCCTCATCTTTTGTTTTATCGCGCTTCATGCCTATATTGCATGGGTATTGTCAAATCCGACGGTCGCTCCCCTCTATTCCAATCCCAAGCTTGCGAAGGATATGGATTACGAGTCCGTCACCTTCCACTCAATTGATGGGAAACGAAATATCAATGGTTGGTATATACCAGCCGAGAACTCTTCCAAAACGATCGTGCTTAGCCATGGTTACGGTGCGAATCGGGAAGAAACCTGGATTCCGATGTACGATATCGCCCATTACGCGCACAATATGAATTTTAATGTACTGATGTTTGATTATGGCTTTGCTTCCCAGACGAGCAAGGAAGTGGCCACTGGAGGCAAGGAAGAGAAGCGCCAGCTTCTCGGAGCCATTCAACATGTAAAGCAGCGTGGTGCCAAGCAAATCGTCGTATGGGGCTTCTCCATGGGAGCCGGTACGGCACTGCAGGCTGGTCTTGAAACGAAGGATGTGGATGCGATGATCCTGGATAGTGCATTTTTGCTGGAGCCTGACACACTTTACCACAATATTCACAACCAGATTGATTTGCCGCGTCATCCGTCTCTAGAAATTCTGGAGCTGCTCTTCCCGGTACTGAATGGTACCAGCCTGGATCAGATCCCTTATAATGAGGTGAAGAGCGAGGACTATCCTTTCCCGACCTTGTTCATTCACGGAACGAAAGATGATAAAGCTCCTTACCCAATTGCTGAAAGGATCGCTTCTAACCAGACACATCCTGATTCGGATTCCTGGATTGTGGAGAATGCGCACCACGAGCTTATCTTCCGTGAACATCCAAGAGAATATTTACGCAGAGTCTCCGCCTTTCTTGACAAGCTTGAGACGCCTGATTGAATCCTTAAGTCCTGACATTATTGAATGATAAGTTACAAGAACGCCTCTCTCTGTATACATCTATATCTTGATCTCCCCTACTGCCTCGTGCAGAGGGGATTTTTCGTTTTTATGCTTATGCTTCATAATACAGGCCACAAAATGAATATAGTGGGTTTAGCGAACCTGATACTGGAGGGAACGGACATGTTATTTATTTATGGAGCGAAGCTCCCCGTACGATTATTGGAGGAAATCCGCTATTGGAAGCATCAGGAAAGGAAGCACACGGTACTCATCAAGGCAATAGTGCCTGACCTGGAGCCAGTCTATGTTAAGATGCTGGATCAATGGGCGGCGGTATTCTCTGACACGGAACAAGCAGCAGACGAACTTCTGCGGTATATCCTCGGCCAAACGGCCCCTCCTTCACCTCAGATGCTTGCCCAGATCGAGCAGGTGTTGCGCGCTGCCTGTGAACAATCCAGAGAGTTTATCCGCCAACTGCACGGAATGAAGGAACACAGTGAATCTGTTCAAAAAGCACCTCTTGCTAGTACGATCCTACTTCATGTGATCCGGGAATCAGAGTATTTTCTGAACGCGCTGGAGACTCTCAATGCCACCGGAGCGCTAGAAAGATTCATGGATCTGGATATGCCGGCACAAGTACAGCCCATGACATTTCAGGAGGCTTCTTCCCTACTTCCCCCTGCTCCTAATCCTGAACGGTCCATTCAAGATATGGCTGACTCAGGTACAGCAACCGTTCCGATTGGTGGACACCGCCTCCCTCCACTGCCTTACGCTTATAACGCGCTGGAGCCGCATATTGATGAGAAGACGATGCGAATTCACCATGACATCCACCACCAAAGCTACGTTGACGGTTTGAACAAGGCGGAAAAGAAACTGGATGAGGCCAGAAAAAGTGGTGATTTCGAGCTGGTCAAACATTGGGAACGGGAGCTGGCTTTTCACGGTGCCGGTCATTATCTGCATACAATCTTCTGGTTCATTATGAACCCGCAGGGCGGCGGTCAACCCGGAGGGGAGCTTGCCCAGCAGATCAAACAGGACTTCGGTGGCTTTGACCGATTCAAGAAGCATTTTACCGAAGCAGCAGACAAAGTAGAAGGCGGCGGCTGGGCAATCCTCGTCTGGAGTCCGCGCAGCCATCGTCTTGAAATTTTGCAGGCTGAGAAACATCAGGACCTCTCACAATGGGATGTCGTCCCTCTGCTTGCTTTAGATGTGTGGGAGCATGCCTACTACCTCAAACATCAGAATAAACGCAAGGACTACATCAATGATTGGTGGAAGGTAGTTTACTGGCCGGAGGTCACTGAACGCTTCAAACATGCCAGCAAACTGAAATGGAAACCTTTTTAAGGCTTAAAGTTTTCGGCCAGACTGCTTCAAACTGGTTAATACTGGGTACACAACCTTGAGCCCTCCTTTCTTCATTTATGAAGTTTAGGGAGGGCTCATCATCATCTCCAGGGAGTTAAACCAAGAGCAGTCCCATCTAATCATTAGGTCTTTTTTACCAGATATATGGTTATTTATCCGGTTGAATCAACCCATATACTGGATTATGATGTGACGGTACATATGAAGTTTAAAGACTTAATTAATGAATAAATGAGATGCACGAGGGGACTGAAATTGTTATGGGTAATCGTTTAGGATGGAAAAAACTGTTCATATGCTTCTTGTTAATCCCATTTATCCTAGGAGGATGTCAAAACATGAATTCAAATAAAACTAATAACTCAGACATCACGGAAGATATAACAAATAATGACGATAAACTAATGAGCCAAGCCAAAGAGACTGCCATTCAGTTCTTCAAGGAAAAGTATGATCTTGATGTCGAGGTAACCAACCAAAAGAAATTGCCAACCTATGTCGCAGACGAGATTGATGTTGAAGGATACGTCATCGGGCATAAAGATCAAACCTTTAATATTTCAGTAAACTATAAAACCCTTCAAACCAAGAACTTTGTCATGAGCCCGGAATTGAAGGAAGTCATTCAAGCCAAGGAGCAGAACTAATTAATTATTCTTTATGGAGGTCCCATCATGGTTGATGATGAAACATATAACACTTTATCCAGATTAGCCTACAAAGATTTGAAAGCAGATACACAGATTGAGGATCTTCCACAGTGGGAGGTTCTAGAAGATACCAGAAGCTATAAAGTGTCCGGATTTGATGCTGTCACCTTTGTCAATCGGGATACAGGGGAAGCCGTTATTGCATACAGAGGGACAGAGGGAGATGCAGAATTATCAGCATCCCTGCCTGATTATGTAAGTGATGTTGGAATTGGTATTGAGGAACTCAAAAGGAAAACAGAGATTAAACGACCTTTTGATGAACATCTCACCAAATTTGAAGATGCCGTTGGAATTACAACAGTCAATGATTGGCTCGGTGAAACTTCGAGAAAGCTTGATAAAAACTTGGATTTTGTAGGGACAAATCAAATGTACCAAGCTGAAGACTACGCCAAAGAAATGCAGGAAAAATATAAAGATTTAAATTTTTCACTTACCGGTCACTCACTAGGTGGAGCCAATGCACAGTATGCTGCTGCTTATACAGGTATGACAGCCGTTACTTTCAGCGCTCCTTCCGTGATCGGAAGCCTATCACCAGAGGTTAGACGAAAAGCCGAGAATGGAGAGTTTGACTCCCAGATCATTAACTTTGCTCACCCAGGTGATATTATTGCCAGTGGCACATTCGGTGGTTACAACGGTCACGTCGGCTCTACTTATTACATAGACTCCAATTATAAAGATGCCAACGACGGGCTTAGTTTAAAAGAAAAAATCGATAATACACTGGGCGGGCCCAATTATCATCAGCTTGACCGTTATAAATTTGAGGATGGTTACATTTCCAATCCACTATATGACGGTGCCTCGGACAAAGCCGTGGATTCTCCCAGAATCCCTGCCCACGGCGATCTCTTATTTGGCCTTGGTGGGGCTTTGAGCCAGATGGGCTTAGCTTTAGGCGCCTCGCTTGGGGCCGCAATCAGTCTCTCAGGGGGCCCTTCAGGAACCATTCAGGTGACCCCGGCCGAGCTGCGCAGCGTGGCTGAGAGATGGAGGGCGAATGCCCACCGCAACGCTGCTGAAATACAAGGAATTCGGCAGCGACTCTCCAAGTATATGTACTCCAGCCATAGCAGACGTCTGCAGCCGCTAGTCCAGCAGCTGGATACCTCTATCATGTCCATGAGTCAATGGCATCTGGAGCACACGACGGGCATCGTTCAGTACATTCAATCCAAGGCTGATCTGTTCGAACGAACAGATCAAAGCGGGTAACCAACTGTGATCAACCACCGGGAGGGAAAGAGATGAGTCAAGAGATACTGCTGGAGCTCGATGATTTGCTTCAAGCAGAACGTGAGCTGTCAGGTCTGCTTGCAGCCATTCAAGCCGATGAACGGGAGGCCAGGGTCCTGTACGCTTGTCTGCAAGACTGGAAGGGACAATCCGCCAATGTATTGCGGGAGCAGGTTGAAGCCTTCTTCATGGAGACGGCTCGTCGTATCCGTGAGATTGAAGAACAAAAAAATGCTCTTATTCAGTATGTTCACTACATGAAACAGGTAGATGGCGCTTCTTGAAGATCATGGCTCCAAAGTTCAACCTCCTATAATGTCCTATTCATGGGGGAACACAAAAAAGGCTTCGCCTGCAAAGAGGCGAAGCCTTTTCATAATAATCTTAGTCTTTAATCAAGGATAAAAACTCGGCACGCTGCGCAGAATCGGTCTGGAAAGAGCCGCGTACAGCAGATGTCACCGTCTTGCTGCCCGGTTTTTTGACACCGCGGGAACACATGCACAGATGCTCGCCCTCCACAACAACCATCACGCCGTTTGGCTCCAGCGCATCCACAATAATATTAGCAATTTGCGAGGTGATACGCTCCTGCACCTGAAGACGGCGGCTAACTGCCTCTACGAGACGCGCCAACTTGCTGAGTCCTGCGATTTTACCGCTTGGGACATAACCGATATGGACCTTGCCAAAGAACGGAGCCATATGATGCTCACACAAGCTGTAGTACACGATATCCTTCACGATAACCAGTTCCTCGTGATTCTCGTCAAAGGTTACCCCAAGAACATCCTTGGGATCGACCGCATATCCTGCAAAAATCTCCTCATACATGCGGGTTACGCGAGCCGGTGTCTCAATTAGACCCTCCCGATCGGGATCTTCACCGATCAACTTCAAAATTTGCTCTACATGGTATTCGATCTGTTCCCGGTTCTCGCCTACTAGAAGATTCACATAATCTTTAACGCCTGACATCATACATCCCCCTTTTAATCCCAATAACCAGCACTTATAGCCGCTGTTAGCGGTCTTTTAAATAGAAATGCCCCTCCGCCATTCAAGTTGGACGAGAGTGGGCCTTCTTGCATTATGATTTACGTTTGCGTCCTTGCCCTTTACCCGGCATTGGCTGATTTTTCATCATTTGCTGTGCGCGCTGCATCTGCTTGCCATTCATGTTATAGCCCATTTGCTTTGCCATCTTTTGCAGCATTTGCGGATCATTCTGCATCTTCTCCAACTGCTTGCGGAGATAGAATACGCCGATGAAGAATCCGCCAACCAGACCCACGATCAATGTAATAATCGGAATGACTATGTCCATCACTTGACCACCCTCTACTAATATCTACCAATTAATGGCGCATATACGAACCTATCATAGCATGTCCTTTTCAACACAGCAAATGAAAATAACGACGGACATAGCAGGCTTAGGCTAAGATCATTATACCTCGATGGCTCACGATCCTTTTCGGTCGTTCATGGCCCCTTCCAGTGTTAACAACGCACGTTTAATCTCTGGGCCGCCGCCATATCCAATCAAAGCTCCATCCGCACCGATTACACGGTGGCAAGGTACTACGACCGGAACAGGATTCTTGTTGTTCGCACCGCCTACAGCACGTACCGCTTTAGGGCGCCCGATGGATTCCGCCACGTCTTTATAAGAACACATCGTTCCGTAAGAGATCGATTTCAGCGCTTCCCATACCTGCAATTGGAACGAAGTTCCGCGCAGATCCAGCGGTAAGTCAAACTCCTCCAGCTCCCCAGAAAAGTACTGTTTCAGCTGCGTTACCACAGGGGCTAATCTTTCCTCATCCCGTGTGTAACCGCCGTTACCGGCCCAAGTCCGTGACCATTGCTGGATGACCGCCTCTTTAACATAGAAGCTGCCAAACTCAATAAGACATAACCCCTTCTCGGTTGCGCAGACCGTCAGCGATCCAATGGGAGTTAGAAGTTCATCATAATATAACATTTCAGGCCCGCCCTCAGGGACGGCCATGGGCTCGACTCCATGAATGACGGGACTTTGTTGCTCGGGTTGATTTCCGTTAGCGGAGCCCGAATGATCAATAGCTGGGGATGTGCCGGCAGCATTATCCTCTTCCACACCGGCTTCATTCCCCTTGGTTTCGGGTTTCAATTTATTCAAGGCTTGCTGCAGCATATCTCGTACTCGGGAGTCCCCTTCCGATTTCATGCTTTTCTCTAAGTTGTTCATTGCTTCTTCGCCTCCAATACGGCCCAGAGCCCATGCAGCGGTTCCCCGCAGCTCCGGGCGCGGGTCTTTCAGCAATACCTCGCTCAGCTTCGGTACGGCTGAAATATCTTTAAAGTTGCCAAGAGCGATTACAGCGTTGCGCTGAATCGGCTTTCGGCCGCGCCAAGCAGCCGATGTATCTCCAAACGCTTCCTTAAATTCACGGTTGCTCATATCCAGAATCGGCAGGAGCAGCGGCTTGGCTTTTTCGGGATCAGGCTTGAAATCCTCCTGATGAGTCCAGTTCTTGCCCCGATTCTTAGGGCATACAATCTGACAGGTGTCACAGCCGTACAGCCGGTTGCCAATCTTGCGCATGGCTTCTTCGTCCAGAAATCCTTTGGTCTGGGTCAGAAAAGAAACACAACGCTGGGCGTTCAGCTGTCCGGGACCGACAAGGGCGCCGGTTGGGCATGCATCAATACATTTCGTGCATTCCCCACAGTCTTCCGTAACCGGTGTGTCCGGAGGAAACGGAATATTGGTTACCATTTCGCCAAGGAAGATCCAGGAGCCGAACTTGGGAGAGATAATGGCGCAGTTCTTGGCGCTAAAGCCAATGCCAGCTCGCTCGGAAACAGCGCGATCTACAAGCGCCCCCGTATCAACCATGCTCTCCAGCTTCGCATCCGGCACACGCTCTTTGATGTAATTCTCCAGGCGGTCCATGGCCTCCCGAAGAACATGGTGATAATCTCTTCCCCAAGCAGAGCGCGCCATAATCCCCCTGTATTTCCCAGGCTCGGATTTTGGCGGGTTGTTCATCTTGGAGTGGTACGTTATCGCTATGGCGATCAGGGACTTCGGCTCGGTGCCGGGAAGAGCGGGAGTAACCCGCTTATCCAGGTCCTGCTCTTCAAATCCCGATTCATAACCCAGTTTGCGATGATTCTGCAAAATTCCTTTCAGTGACTGGAACGGCTCGGCGGAAGCAAAGCCGATATCGTCAATACCGAGCTCCGGCGCCACGACTTTTAGTTCCTGTTTGAGTTCCTCCCATACCGAAGGCGGAGGAGCATACGAGCCGAGTGTGTAGGTCATTCTCCTGCGCCTCCTTTTTTGGGGTGTCGTTCGATCCGGCAGCTACAGCTTTTTGATCTCGGATAAAGGCCAGAAAATAAATTCGGCTCTGCCCACAATGTCGCTTTCCTTCACGCTCCCGAACATACGGCTGTCCTTGCTCTTCCCAAGGTGGCGATTATCTCCCATCACGAAATATCGGCCCTCTTCCAGCGTTATAGGGTCAAAGCCCGGATCCTCAATCGGAACATCGGTATATTGCTCCTGTTGGACAACGCCGTTTACGTACAGCTTCTGGTTCTTTACTTCGATGATATCTCCAGGTACTCCAACGACTCGCTTTACAAGAAACTCCTTCTTGTCAGGACCATCGCTTGGGTCCTTGAGCACAATAACATCGCCATGACTCGGTTCAGCAAACCGATATACGATTTTATTAATAAACAGCCGCTCCGATGCTACCAGTGTCGGTTGCATAGATTCACCTTTAACCATGGACAAGTTGAACACAAACATATTTAAGAGCACCATAATAACAAATGCAATCGCAATCGTCTTCACCCAATCCCACAGCTCGGCAGCCCAACCGTTCTTCTTATCAGGTTGTTTCTGAGGCCCATTATCCTGGCTATGTTCATTTGAATCTTGAGGAATCACTTGTGCCATGCTACACCTACTTTACTTCGATTTCACCTTCGAGATCCGATGGCGGCACCTTACAAAATAAAGGTACATTAATAGAAAAGCATATCTCCCACCCATTTGCAACGGCTGAAAGATATGCTTCATATAGAAAAAATGTCAATTCTTATCTCTGTTTGAAGCTTACGGCTGCCGTTTGCGTGGCTCTATGTACACTGAGTCGTGCAACTACTGACCTAGGATACTAAGCTTCTGGAACGACTTCAGGATTTGGCTCGCACCATACCCCATGGCTTCATAAAATGGCATGGCTGCAGTATTGTGTTCATCACCTGCTACCATAATCCGACTGACTTTCCGTGATTGAAAACGCTGTTCCATCGCTGATATCAAAGACTTTCCAATTCCTTTTCTGCGATAATCAGGATGAATGGCAAGACGGTAATAACAACCATGATTGCGTTCAATCGTACCGATTAAGGCACCAACGATTTCACCATTTTCTTCAGCGACCATAATCAGGTCGGAGTCCCAAGCGAGCTGCCTGGAGAAGGGCTCAATCGTGTTTTCGTAGCAGTCTTCCGATAAAGCAATCTGTAATAGCTCAGTTACGGGGTTACAGTCACTCAACTGAAAGGAACGAACATGCATCTCAAAATCTCCCTTTTCGTTAGCATGATGCGGTTTACCCGGTTTACTTTACAAAAATATAGTATTCCGTTTACGCAAACCTGACATTATTGTTTTACTACAAAAAACCCGAAAATCCTGTTTCCTTGTCCATTAAACCACATATTTCTCGTAAATTCACGAGTTTTCTTCTGAAAGCGCTTTATAGTAAGCGTTTACATTATTTTCATTGGATAAAGTTCCATATTTTTATCAATTATAGGTCTATTTCTTGATGCTAAAATCATTATCCTGATGTAAAAAGTGAGCCATACATTCCCATAAAAACGCAGCGTCCTCCAGACTACTACTCCTGGGGACGCTGCGAAATATTTACCATTATTTACTGAAGAACGACGGTATCCCCCGCCTTCAGCCCTGATAGAACCTCAATTTTATCCAGCGTTTGCATGCCGGTCTCGATATCCTGCCGTTCTATCTGGCCGCCTCCCTTGTCCACCATGACATAGGAGTTGCCTCCGTCTGTCATCACGGCAAGTTTGGGAACGACAACGGCCTTATCCTTTCGCTTGGTTACAATGTCTCCGTTAAGCGTCAGCCCGCCGATCAACCGATCTTCTTTCGGCAGTGAAATGATCACCTTAAACTGTGGTGTCTGGGAAGTTTGCTTCTCCTGGGCCGTCGTCTCGGCGAACTTAGCAACTTCCAGCACCTTTCCCTTCAGCTTTAGATCCTTGATGGATGGCATCTTAACCTCAACCGCCATGTCCGGCTTAATGCTGAATATATCGTTTTCCCCGACAAATGCCACTAATCGAAGAGAATCCAGGTCGACGATTTTGCCGATATACTGGTTCGCCGTCACCGATTGCGGCACCTGCTGTGTCGGGTCGAACAGAAACAGGCCTGCTGCTGGTGATAAGTATGTAGCTTTCTTCAGCCTGTCATTCAAGTCGGCCATCGTCTGGCGCTCAATATCGTTAGTAACCTCGTCCAGTTGACTGCTCAGCCGAGCATTTTCCTGATCTGCCAGCATTTTAAGGCGCTCGGCTTCCGTTGCTAAGGCCGGGGCGCTATCGAGGTCCTGATTTAACGTGAACTCCTTCAGCTCCTTCTCCAGCTTCCGCTTCTGCAGCTCGGCTTCCTTCTGCTGAAGCTGCTGGCGAATTGCCGTTTGCTCCAATTTAAAAAGCGCATCGCCTTTCTTAATCTGCTGGCCGTTCTCGACGTTCCAGGACTCCACTTTCGCTTCAAAAGGTGCGTAAACATTGGTCTCCCGTCCGTATTCTGACGTTCCCTTGACCTGCACGGTCGAGACGATGGTTTCCTCGGTTACGGGAAATGTGATGACCTGCGGCTCTTCCATCATGGGAATCTCGGGTTCTTTCGGTTTCACCTGTCCGTATCCCCAATATCCTACCAAGCCCAGCACGGCGACGATAACCGTCCATTTTATGATTTTTTTTATCATACCGATTTAGCTTCCTTTCCGAAACTCATTATCCTAATCCCGCTTGATGGCCAGAAGTGCATTCGTTCTTGCTGCGCTGATCGCCGGATAGATCCCCGAGAAGATTCCGGTCATCACAGCGAATGCAATGCCGATGGGCAGCGTCTCCAGCGTAACCGCAATTTGCAGCCCTGACATGCCCGCCGAAGCCATAATGAATGAATTCAGTCCCTTGATGATCAAAAATGCGAACACGATGCCAAGCAATCCGCCAAGCAAACCGAGCAGGCTGGCTTCTACGATGAACATGTTGCGGATTTGCGGCATATTCGCCCCAAGGACCTTCATGATGCCGATTTGCCTACGGCGCTGATGCGTAGACATCGTCATGGCTACGATGATTGATATCGAGGCCAATAACAGGATAAATACGCCTATGCCGAGAGCGATCGCTTTGAATGTATCCAATTGGGAAGCGACCTGATCGCGCATGGCCAGATTGTCGCTCGCATTTAGCGCAAGTTTTGAGATCAAATCCTCAAGCGGTTTAATACTCTGCAGATCATCGACTTTGATGGTTAGACTATCGTATACCCGCTGTTTCGAAGTTGTCCTATTTTGCAGGTTCAAACTATTTGTTAGCCATTCCGCCGTATCAAAGGAAATATAGGCCTTACGATCGTAGAACGCAAACTGGGCATCTCTCCCCGTAGGTACGTCCAGCACGCCTCCAACATAAAGCTGTGGGCTAAGCTGTTTCTTGTCTGCGTCCATCGACTCCAGCTGTATATTTTTGCCGTGCATTTCCGAAACGGTGCTCTCATACATCTGATATTCTTCCCATAGCTTCGGGTTATTGGGATCGGTATTTATCATATTCATCAATCTTTCGCTCGTCTCTGCATCCTTCCATCCGGTTGTTGCTCCGTAATTGAGCACCATGGCACCGATCTGTTCAAGCGCGCCACCTTCCTTGAACCTGTTACCCTGCTCTTTGAGCTTTGACAGGTCCACGGCCACGACGTTGAAGCCGTCGTTGATCAGGTTGTCGGACGAAATGGCTCTAAAATACCCGAGCTGCTTGGTGGCTATAACGGATTTGACATGATCAAAGCCCTGAATCACCTGAACTTTATCATCCGTTAGCAATCCCCGGTCAGCTCCGGGCGCGGGGCCGCTGACTTCTCCTTGCCCGCTTGAGCCCTGTGGAGTCACCGTAATCTCGTCAAGCTTCATGCCGCCTATAATTTCCGTCTCCAAATAATTCTGGGCGCCGTTCCCAATGCTGATCGCTACGATAATAGCCGCGCATCCAATCGAAATACCAGTCATGCACAGGGCTGTCACCACTTTACGACGTTTAATCTGTCCCCATGCCAGCCGTATGCTGTCTAAAATTATCAGCTGACCTCACCTGCCTCCTCCGTATGAACCGGGACCCCAGGCAGGGACGAGGGGCCGTTTGGCCCCCGTTGACCTGCTGCTGGCGTTATATAGTCCTCCGGCTGAACCAGATAACCGTCACGGAGCATAATCGTTTTTTTCATTTGGGCGGCAACTTCCATCTCGTGAGTAACGATGACAAATGTCGTTTTCATGGACTCGTTCAGCGCCATCATGATTCGGATAATTTCCTCTTCCGTTTTGGTGTCCAGGTTACCCGTCGGCTCGTCCGCAAAAATGACGGAAGGCTCGGTAATCAACGAGCGCGCAATACTAACGCGCTGCTGCTGTCCGCCTGACAGTTGGGACGGGTATAGTGAAGCCTTATCGCCGATCCCCGTCATCTCCAGAAGCTCCATCGCTTTCTTCCGGCGCTTGGACGGAGAAACGGATTGAAAGACCAGGGGAAGCTCCACGTTTTCACGAATCGTGAGCGTCGGGATCAGTTCATAGGCCTGAAAAATAAATCCGATATGCTTGCGCCGGAAGACAGCAAGCTTGTTTTCCCCGTACTTGACAATATCCTGATCGGCAATATAAATATGGCCTTCCGTCGGCTTCATCAGTCCTGCCATCAAGTTGAGCAGCGTGGACTTGCCCGACCCGGAGCTGCCAAGCAGGGCAATCATCTCTCCCTTCTGGACTTCGAACTGGATATTATGGAGCACTTTTAATACTTCGTTACCGTTCTTAAAGCTGTGCGATACATTCTCCAAACGCAACATGTTCGCTATTCCTTTCCGACCCTAAATTTATCTCTCCTCAAATGGATTCACAGCTTGCTGAAACGTTAAATTATAAGTCTGACTCCCCAATGTGATCCGTTCATTCTGAAATTCATCCACCAATGTTAATTGGAACCAACCGCCCTGGAGTTTTTTATACTCCTCATCATTTAGCTCTATCGACATGGACCGAGTGCCCGGGACCTGGATATCGGTTCCTGGCGTAAGCGTTCGTTCCTGCGTCTGCCCCAGAGTATCTTTGATGATGAGAATCAGCTTATGTCCGGCGTCTGCCGCCGTGATGCTGTCGCTGCGTTTCACATCAATCGTAATATTCAGCGGAATGGACGAGCTTCCTTCCTGTAAATGCCCTACTGCTTTGGTCACCGAAACGTTATAAGGATACCAGTCCAGCTGCGTTAACCCAGAGATTACTGCAGGTCTGATCGGGTTCAGCATCATTTTTTTCACGTCCATGACTCCTGTTGCGTCTTTATCCGTCTCCGCAAGCTTGCTTCCGTTCATAGCCGTACCAAGAGCCAGCCCCAATTCGCTCGCAGCTCCCTTTGGCACTCTGGCCCAGAAGACGACCGACTGCTTGGAGCCCGGCTGAAGCGAGGCTTCCGGCTGAATTGTCTCTGCTTCATAGATCTTTCCATCCGTACTTTGAAAATAGCCCTTCAGCACCGCTGCTTGAACGCGGCGCTGCTCATTACTGGTCAAGATGAAATCGGAGTAGACAATATCGGAGTCCACTCCTTCATAGATGATCGTCCGCCGTTCCTGCGCCTCTGCCCGTTTACCGATCTTGGTAATCGTATACGGCTTCCCTTTTTCCAGAGTGCCAATAGACTGCGTCATACCTGAGGTGGTCATAGTCAGAAACGGCGTTTTGGCCGTGTCCTGCTGTGTAAACAGCTCGAAGCGGAGCGAACGGATATCCTTCGTATAAGGGATGCGAGCCATCACATATACCTCGGTTGACGATCCCGGCCCAATCAAGGAACCCTGCTCCTCAGCGATAATCTCTGATCCGGACAAACCCGTTCTTTCATCTGCCAAAACGTTCACTTGAAGCTCAGGCAGTGGCAATGACTTTGATTCCTGTGTATTTCGCAGACGCAGCTTCGCAAGGATCAGATCCTGATCCTGCCAGGGCAGACGCTGCATGGATTCCAGCGTATATGCAAACCCTTTAGCCGACTGCGCGCCGTATTCCACGCCGATAGAGGCTTTGCGCTCCGTTTGATACGGGATTTCAAAGTAGGCAATCGGCAAGGCCCATGACTCCTGGCTGCCGGAAGCAGACTCATTGCCCGTTTCAGTGGAATTTGACGGTTGCTTAGATAATCCGGCTGCCCCGGCTGTTCCGATCATTTGCAGTTTCAGCTTGTCCTGTTTGAGTTCAAGCGGCAGCGATATCTCCATCAACATTGTTTTCTCTTCTCCGGCACGCAGCGATAGCCCTGCCTTGTTATCCGAAGTATAAGGGTGGAGGGAGCCCTCTGACGCCTTAAGGGCGAACTCGTAAGCCGGAATTGCCACCGATTTTTTACCTTGATTCTTAAAAGCCATCTCGATTGTCCAAATTCCCTGATCCCCGGAAGCCCGCAGTGAGGACTGACGGATTTGGGCATTAACCGGTACCCCTTGAATGGTCAGCTTCTTGATTGCACCTGCAGCCACATCCCACTGTGGTGCCGTTGCAGCAGGCAGCTTGAATGATGCGACAGGTAGCGACAGCTTTAAGGTTTCATCATGTTCCGTCCATGAGAAACGCAAACCAGCCGTTTTAAGGTAGGACGGTACTTCCGTTATGTAATAAACCAGTTTCTTCTCTTTCGGCTGAATAAGCACGCCCTCCGTCTCGGCTTCGCGTTGCAGAAGGAATGTGCTTCCGCTAGCTGTCACGAGATACGGTTCCAATCCCCGATCATTCCATGCTTTTCCGCCGTGATTCGTCATATACATTCCGACTTTAGCCATCACTTTGCCGTCATACTTGATGATCTCAAGCGATTCAGTCTGTACTGTAACCGGTGTGCTGCCCAAATTGAGCTTCGTGCTTATACCAGGTGCAACGGCAGCTGAATAATTGGCTGGTAATCTGTAGGAACCGACCCGCTCCAGGTAACCTTTGACTTGCGGATTCCATACATCCATGACCAGCTTCATACCAGCCATTGAACCGCTGTCCACCTTGGCATAGTAAGTTACCCTGAGGCTTTGGCCAGGCTCTATCCTCTTCTTGGCGAGATCCTTGGTGATGGGATTAGCCGCATTTACAGAACCACCAGACATCAGTTTGGGAAAAAAAGAAACCAGCCGCGCCGGGCTCCTGCCCCCGTTTTTATAATTCAGGGTAAATACGGCCGCATGTGTGCCGTCTTGCTGCCAAACATCCGCATGCTCAAGCGTTGCTGTGACGTTGCTGCCAAGATTTACACTCCAGACAGGAGCTGAATCTTTCGACGCCGTCGACTTCGCAGTTGTCGATTTACCCGTATTAGAGGGAGCAGCATGCACTTGCGGAGCGGCAGCCAGAATGGCAGCCAATAAAATGGCAGTCACTCTGAACTTTGTACTTTTCATGTATAGAACGACTCCTTTCCACCTCGACATATCTCTTGTCATTTTCATCGATAGGCAGATTTGTTCGAGGTTATATATATAACGACAACTTCTGCCAAAAAGTTTTCAAATTTATTCAGGCAAAAAAATGCTGTTCACCGCACAAGAAATCAACCTCCGCGGACTTTTCAAACATAAAAGTTGATTTAATCCCCCCAAACGGTTTAATATAGGTAGTGTAGCCGGATTACATATGACATTTCTCCGGGATGATAAAGACTCTCCTATCAGGGAAGAGCCTTCATCATAACCAAAACTAAATTTACGGGAGGTTTTTCACAATGGCATTTCAATTACCAGCACTTCCTTACGCAAACGACGCGCTCGAGCCTCATATCGACGCACAAACGATGGAGATCCACCATGATCGCCACCATAATACCTACGTAACAAACTTGAACGCTGCTCTGGAGAGCGCTCCTGAGCTTCAAGGCAAGTCCCTTGAGGATCTGATCGCTAATCTTGACGCTGTTCCAGAAAGCATCCGTACAGCAGTTCGTAACAACGGCGGCGGCCATGCCAACCACTCCCTGTTCTGGGAAGTTATCGGACCAAACGGCGGCGGACAACCGACTGGCGCATTGGCTGATGCCATCAACAATGAGCTCGGCGGCTTCGATAAATTCAAAGAAGATTTCACTAAAGCGGCTACCACTCGCTTCGGCAGCGGCTGGGCTTGGCTCGTTGTGAAAGACGGCAAACTGGCAGTAACCAGCACGCCTAACCAAGACAACCCGATCATGGAAGGTCAAACTCCTCTTCTCGGCTTGGATGTTTGGGAGCATGCTTACTACCTGAAATATCAAAACAAACGTCCTGACTACATCTCCGCATTCTGGAATGTAGTAAACTGGGACGAAGTCGGCAAGCGTTACGAAAACGCTAAGTAATATCGCCGCACCAGAACCGATATCATAATCAAAAAGGCTGCTTCCGCTGTGAACTGCACCCCGTCAAGTAGACAGCACAAATATTAAAAGCTACGAAGCGGCCTTTGTCCTGAATTTCATTGGAC
>NZ_LIUT01000006.1:475133-567440 GCF_001277345.1 Paenibacillus solani | reverse complement strand
GTTTTAACCATTAAAAAAGCCCCCCTACAGTAACAGGTTTTATTATTTCACCTGTCTACCGTATGGGGAGCATATCACTGTAGACTTTGTCTACGCGAAGCAGCCTTTTTTATATTCAGTATCAAGCTAGCTTTCCTAAGTGCTACTCGTCACGGGTGTGGCTGAACTAGACTCATAATAATGTAATTTCGATGGCATGTAGATCACCACCAGCAATATGACCGAGACCAGAACAGCTATGCCTGCACCGATCAGGCAAACCATCTGCAGCGACCACACATCGGCAGCAAAGCCCAGTAGAAGTGTAAGCAGAATTTGGAGGATTCCTTCAAGCAGTCGGGTAACGCTTGTAAAGCGCCCCATAAGATCAATAGGCACCTGATTTTGAAAAAAAGTGGTATACCCCGCATTGGCATATGAAGAGAAAAAACCAAAAATGATAAATCCGATAACGGCAGCCATAAGACCCGATGACGCGTAGAAGATCATGTAACCGACACTCGACAGAAGCATGCCCGCCCCAATAAACATGCGAAGTGACAGCCGTTTCACCGATAGCGACGCAGCCATTGAGCCTGCCAAATACCCTGCTCCAGCTACGCTGACCAACAATCCATAATCCTCATCGCCAAGAAGAAGCACCTGCTTAATGAACGTAGCCTCCTGGGAATCAAGCGCGAAGCCAAGCAGTGTGGCCGATTGAAACAACACGTATACGAGCATAAAATATTTCGCCGCTCTCCCGAAATCAATCACTGATGCCCAGTCCTGCAGCAGTGTTTTTATCGTGATGATATTCCGCCCGCCCGTTCTCTCCCCTTCATCCACATCCGGCAGAAAGTAAATAACAAACGCACAGACGAAGAAGGATACGGCATTGATGATGATGCTAACTCGAATATCCGTGTAAGCGATCAACAGCCCGGAGAGGGCCGGTCCGAGCAGCACCGCACCCGATGTTGTGAAACTTGACCATGCATTAAATCGTTTTCGTTCCTCTGGGGGAATCAGCTTTGTTACGTATGTCATGGACGTAGGTCCGAAGAAAGAGCCCGCCACATTAATCATAAACATGATGACATAGATGCCCCAGACTGATGACATGAAGGGAATAAAGGCTATCAAAATTCCCCGGATCACATCAGTGATCATCATGAGCCTGCGCTTATTCGCCCTGTCAATGATACTGCCAGCCCAGGAATTCGTAAGCAGTGTAGCAAGCGGCCTGATGATAAACAGTCCAGCCACTGCGGCCGGAGATCCCGTCATATGCAGCACAAGCAAATTAATCGCAACCAGGTAGATCCAGTTCCCCAGATTGGAGACCCCGATTCCAAAGATATACAATATAGCATTCTTCCCACTATGCACTAGTTTCACAACTCCCTACAAGCCTCTCTTACAGTCGTACTGATGATAAACAAAAGCGGCTTCAAGATGAAAAATATGCATTCAGAATCCGAATAAATACATTCGGAAATGCGTAACGCTCCATATCATGGACATCAATCCAGCGGAAATTCTCTTCCCCTGTCTCATATGCCGCTGCACTCTCAGCTGCAACTAAGGCCGCCGGCGGCACATCCTGCCATTTGCAGCGGTATACGCCCATATTCCACTGAATATGACTGAAGGTATGCTCTGCGTGCATCACATGGCCGATCGGCAGGACCGGAATTGCTTCCGTAAGCAAGGCAGCACGAAGACGGGCCATCGCCGTCTCCTCAGACATCGCAGTCGGTACAGCGCTCCCCTCGGTCGATACGATAACATGCGGCAGCTCCCACATCCCGGCCAATAAACCGGTGGATGGGCGCTTGCGGATCAGAATCTTCCCTTCGTGTACACCGGTGCCTTCGACAATCGCTGTAAGACGGTATTCGGGACGCGGAGGCTTCGCCTTTGTCTTAATGGGCAGGGACTCCTCTTTGCCCTCAAGCCTTGCAGAGCAATGCTCCATCACCGGACATACCAGACATTTGGGTGATTTCGGCGTACAGATCAATGCCCCAAGTTCCATCAAAGCCTGGGTGAAATCCGAAGCCCGGCCATCCGGCACCAGTGTCAGCACCAGATCCTCCATCTTGGTCCGCGTTTTCACTTTCATTATATCTTCCTCAATCAAGAAGTAACGGGACAGCACGCGCATCACATTTCCGTCCACGGCCGCGGCCGGAATGTTGAAGGCGATGCTGCGAATAGCCCCCGAAGTATAGGGTCCGATGCCTTTTAATCCAGATACTTCATCTTTACCGCTCGGCATAACGCCTCCGTACTGCTCTGTCACCTGCCTTGCAGCTGCCTGAAGGTTGCGTGCGCGGGAATAGTAGCCTAGGCCCTCCCAGCATTTCAACACATCGTCCTCCGGCGCATCCGCAAGTGACTGGATCGTAGGAAAACGCTCAATAAACCGGTGGAAGTACGGAATGACCGTATCTACCCTGGTTTGCTGCAGCATGATCTCAGAGACCCATATATAATAGGGATCGCGATGTCTGCGCCAAGGCAGATCCCTTTTGTTAATTTCATACCAATCCAGCAGTTCGTGACTGAAGTATTGCTTGTGTTCCGTAGGCATTTATGAATAATCTCCTTACTTTATCTTCTCAACCACGGCAAAGGCGGAGGCCAGCGTGGTCTGATGGGAAATCGTTAAATGAATCGTATAATGATCCGGCCCTTCCATTCCCAGACGCTCCCATGCATCCTTGGATAGAGTAGCCACGGGCCTGCCAAGAGCATCCGGCAGCACTTCCATGTCCCGGAACCCGATCAGTCGGCCAATACCTGATCCAAAAGCCTTGGATATTGCCTCCTTGGCAGCAAAACGTCCGGCAACAAACTCCGTTTGCTTCCCGCCTCTGCTCGCAGCAAGAATCTGTTCCTCCTGCGTTAACAGGCGCTCCATGAATCTTTCTGCATGCCGTCCT
Organism: Paenibacillus solani; assembly: GCF_001277345.1. Taxonomy (GTDB): domain Bacteria; phylum Bacillota; class Bacilli; order Paenibacillales; family Paenibacillaceae; genus Paenibacillus_AQ; species Paenibacillus_AQ solani. The sequence goes on along the minus strand of NZ_LIUT01000006.1, from coordinate 564,510 downwards.
GTCATCAACTTGTCCATTCGTTTCATGTCGAGCACATCATGTCCGATTCCGTAAATCACAAACGTCCGCTCTCCTTCAGGTTCCTGTCTGTCTATCTTAAATGCAGTATACTCCATCTTTATTGTATCAGCCGGCATACTTCAATGCGAGACACGTTGTTACAGCCAGATGAAATAAATGAATTTGCGATATTCCAAATTTTAATAATCTGATACTCCCCCTCAATTCTCATATGCCCTCAAATCAAAAAGCCTTCCGGAAGATGAGACTTCCAGAAGGCTTCGACTGTTTAGGAAATTTTTTAAATGCCCGGAATTGTATTTCGTTTATGTGCCGATCTAACATAATGGCTCTCAAGCTTCTGCTGAGCCTCAGGCGAAATGGTCTTGCCTTCCAGGTAATCACTGTTATCCTCATAGCTGACCCCCAGCTCCTTCTCATCCGTCTGCCCTTCCCATAATCCGGCAGTAGGCACTTTATCCAGTATCGATTGCGGCACTCCCAAATAGGAAGCGAGCATACGAACCTGACGCTTGTTCAAGGAGCTCAGGGGGGTAATATCCACAGCTCCATCGCCCCACTTGGTATAAAAGCCGGTGATTGCCTCGGAAGCATGATCGGTTCCCGCCACAAGCAGGTTTTGTTCAAAGGCCAAGGCATATTGGACTACCATTCTCACTCTGGCCTTCACATTGCCTTTACCCGGGATGCTTATATGCTTATGGACGCCGATATTTTTCAACCCATGTTCTACTTCCAGGGCAATCTCGTCCACAGATTCCTCAATATTGGTCTCCACCGTATATTTCAAATCAAAGGCTTCGGCTGTTGCATAGCTGTCAGCAATATCCACCTGCTCTCCATAGGGTTGGAACACACCCAGCGTCTTGTATTCTTTACCTGACTCCTCAGTAAGCTCATCTGTAGCCTTCTTACACAGCCCAGCAACCACTGCAGAATCAATGCCGCCGCTAATGGCGATCAACAGTCCGTTTGTACCCGAATTCTTCACATATGTTTTCAGAAAATCAACGCGCTTACGAACCTCTTCTTCCACGTTAATGACAGGCTTGACACCAAGTTCAGCAATGATTTGTTCTTGTAGGCTCATGATATTATGACTCCTTTCAGTATGTTCTCTCTATCTTGAGGTATTCAATCCTACAACAAAAGCCCCGCGGCTTCGGAATATGCCGAATGCTCGGGGCTATGTAACCGCGCCAGATTACTGGCAATAACGGTTGAAGGCATCGGTTAGATCTGCAGCAATTTCTTCAGCAGAACGGTTCTCTACCTGATGACGTTCAATAAAATGCACCAATTCTCCGTCTTTCAACAGAGCAATCGATGGTGATGAAGGCGGGTAAGGTGCAAAATATTCACGTGCTTTCGCCGTTGCTTCCTTATCCTGTCCAGCGAACACGGTATATAAATGATCAGGCTTCACCTGATTCTCAAGGGCAACCGCTACTCCAGGACGAGCTTGGCCTGCTGCACATCCACAAACAGAATTCACAACGACCAGCGTTGTGCCTGATGCATTCTCCAGAACTCCTTCCACCTCTTCAGGTGTTGTCAGCTCCTTAATTCCCAAGCTGGTCAGTTCATCCCGCATCGGTTGAACCATATCGCGCATATATCGGTCAAAAGACATACCCATAAACTGCTTCACTCCTTATATAAACAAGATTGTTCGAATTATAACAGCGACTCGATATCTATATTATACAACCCAAAAGAGTGAAAGCAAGAAATACAAAACGAGCAGCATCCCCCTTATGCGGGATACCGCCCGTCTTACGCTTGTTGTTATGGTTACTAAGTAGCCGGATAATTTACCCCATCCTTCTTCTTATCCACGATGGGTTCGCCTCGACGATCTTTGTTCTCTCGCTGCTGCTGCTCCTGCTGCTTCGAATCATTTTTACTCATCCGAATCCCTCCTTTGCCATGGGCTCTGCCTTATGATGCCTAATTAAACGCTTGATTATTCGGACGCGGCAGCACTCTGGGATTCCGGTAATCCATGTACATACGGATCCAGTGGAAAAGAAATAATGAAAACGGTACCTTCGCCTTGCCGTGATTTCACATCAATCGTGCCATGATGGCGCTGAACGATGCTCATACACAGCGCGAGTCCAAGGCCTGTTCCCTTCGTCTTGGTCGTAAAGAATGGTTCAAACAAACGCTCGAGTTCATTCTCTGGTATTCCGATACCTGTATCTGCTATATAGAGCCGGATCTGCTTTCCTTCGACCCGGGTTTCAATAGTCAACGTCCCCTTATCATCCATGGCTTCCATTCCATTTCGGCACATATTCAGGATCAGCTGCTTCATTTCCTTAATGTTCAGATGCAGCCTTGGAATGTGGTTTCCCAGTTTCAGCTCAATGCTCTGTCCACGCAAATTCGCGTCGGCCCACAGGAGCGGACTCAGTTCATGGATAATGTCATGCAGATGGCATTCTTCTTTCTCAGCGACCCGATTCTGGGCAAGAGATAAAAAGTCGTTGATAATGCTGTTGGCCCGATCAAGCTCCTCCATTACGATCCGGTAATAATGGTTTAACGTATCCGGGCTTTTCTCCTTCATAAGCTGCAAGAATCCGCGTACAACAGCCATCGGATTCCGAATCTCATGGGTAATACTGGCTGCCATCTGTCCAACCAGGCTTAATCTTTCTACATTAATAAATTCATTACGCAGTTTATCAAGCTCTGTAATGTCTTCCATGATACCTACCGCGCCCCAAATATCGCCGTCTCCATTATGTATAAGCGGATAAATACCGGTGGAATAAACGCGAGTAGCACTTCGCATAATCTCCCCCGTGCTCTCGATGCCGTCGATCGCCTGTTGAAATCGGTTACGCAAATGCTCCTTTTGAATCATGTCTTCGAGCAAATCAAACAACGGCCTGCCCACGATATCCTTGGCAGCCAAGTTAGGAAATACATTCTTGAAGTTGCGAATGAGGGGTTGATTGTAAGCTATGATATTGCCGCTTCGATCTAGCGCCACCATTCCTAAAGGCATCATTTCCATTACGTCTGTCAGGAATGTCTGTTCCCTCTTCTTCACCTCATATTGACCTTCCACCAGACGCTCACTAGTTAATTCAATCCAATATACAATGAAGCCCGAATAAACAATGCCAATCAACATATACAGAATGGTCACCAGAATCGTATCCGGATTCAAATCATTATTGTTCACCTTTCCATCAATCGCGTGCGAAGCTACAATAATGAGCATAGCCGGAATGAGCGCACTCCACAGCCAGCAAATTTTTTCCGTTATAGAGCCGTTCTTGAAATTGGAGGAGATTCGCGGTAACAGTGAGTACACAAGAACCAGCGCAATTAGAACAAAACCGACCGCTGAGAAGCCGTTAATGAGCCCATGGCTAATGAGGAACAAAACCGCAAGACATAGGCCTGAACCCAGATTTCCATACAATATGCCTAGAAACAAAGGAATTACACCAAGATTGAGCGGAACATAATAATGGTTCATTGCCGAGATCAAGACACACAATAAGACGCTGATTCCGCTTGTAATGACTATATGTTTGTGAAATTGAAGCAGATCATCCGGATTCTTCTTGCCCAGAAACTTTAGAAGTCGGTCGAGGAGAAGCGGAAATTGAAAGATGAGTGTACCAGACAGCAAAACTTGCAGCAATATATCTTTCCATAGGCTCAGCACAGTGATCCATCACCTCAATTGGTCAACGCGTCTAATATTTCTGATTAAAGCACAGGCGACATCATATTACAATATCTTGTAAATTTCTGATGAAGCAACAGAAAAATGCGTTTTGTGGGCTGCTCATGAGGTTTGGGATAATTCGTGAACTTCCTATATAATAAGATTTATATATAAATTGATATACCCCTAAAGGAGCTATGAGCAAACATGCTTGATTATGATATTATTGTCATCGGCGGCGGACCCTCTGGATTGATGTCCTGTGTAGCTGCAGCGGAAAGAGGAGTTTCTGTTCTGCTGATTGACAAAGGAGACAAGCTTGGCCGTAAACTGGGCATCTCGGGCGGTGGCAGATGCAACGTTACGAATGCCAAAGAACAGGATGAATTGATTGCCAACATTCCGGGAAATGGCCGCTTTTTATACAGTGCTTTTCAGCATTTTAATAACAGGGATATTATGTCCTTCTTCGAAGGACTCGGCATCCGGCTCAAGGAAGAGGACAACGGGCGCATGTTCCCTGTGACGGATAAAGCCTCAAGTGTAGTGAATGCCTTGATTGGCAAAGTGAAGGAACTCGGTACTGATATCCGGACGAACAGCCCGGTGAAGCGCGTTCTCTATGAGGGCGGCAGGACGGCGGGGGTTGAGTTGAAATCCGGGGAAGTGATCAGGTCTTCCTGCGTAATCATTGCTACCGGTGGGCAGTCCGTCCCGCAAACGGGTTCAACAGGCGACGGCTACCCATGGGCTGAGGACGCAGGCCATACCATCACGGAGCTTTATCCAACTGAGGTGCCTATCGTTTCTACCGAGCCTTTTATTGCTTCTAAAGAGCTGCAGGGCTTATCACTGCGTGATGTTGAGCTCTCCGTCTGGAATCCGAAAGGTAAAAAAGTAATCGCTCATCGGGGAGACATGCTGTTCACCCATTTTGGAATCTCCGGACCGATCGCGCTGCGCTGCAGCCAATTTATCCGCCAAGTCCAGCGGAAGTTCGAAACTGTGAATGTGGATATGGCCGTTGATATGTTTCCCGATCGTACACAAGCCGAATTGGAAGCGGAACTCAGAGAGCGATTGGAGGCTGAGCCGAGGAAAAGTATCAAAAACATATTGAAAGGCATGCTGCCGGAACGCATGATTCCCTTGCTTCTAACCAGATCATCAATCGATAGTGACACGGTCTGTAGCGGCGTATCCAAAACAGCTCAAACCAACTTGGCCTCTATTCTTAAAAAGTTCATGTTCCGTGCTTCAGGTACCCGGTCCTTGAAGGAAGCCTTCGTGACCGGAGGCGGCGTCAGTCTCAAGGAAATCCAGCCCAAAAGCATGGAGTCCAAGCTAACGCCGGGCCTCTTCTTTTGCGGTGAAATCCTGGACATCCACGGCTACACCGGCGGCTATAATATCACTGCCGCCTTCGCAACCGGATATACGGCAGGCAAACATGCGGCCGAAGCTGTATCGGAATCTTAAACGCCAGAATATATCAAAAGCGCGCTGTTACCCCTGCTCATAGGGGCATACCAGCGCGCTTTCTAGTCTTCTTCTGAATCTCTCTCCTCTTTATAGACTGACCATGACATGATCGGTGGCACGACCATAACAGCCAGGGCGGTAAAAACAAGTGCCCCGAGCCATCCCATTCCTCCTTGTAACAGGGTCAAGCCAGCCACGAGCGAATAAAGAAACACTGGTAGGATAAGCAAAACTCGTATCGCGAGAATGCCAGCAGCATGGTACTGCTGATTCGTAAACGGAAGAACATGCATAAACTCGGCTTTGGCGAACAACGTCCACCTTGTACTCAGCCAGTACGAAAACATAAACACAAGCGCAATATATACGATCAGTTTGATAATCAGCGGCGGCAGCCAAACGGCTGGGATGCCAACCAGTGTAATCTGTATATATAATGCCAAATTCTCGGGATGGCGAAGAATCGCTTTAAGGCCTGCATCCGCAAGTCTTTTTTCTGCTGTCCCTTTGAACAATCGGCCGGATTTTCGCATGAACCAGGTTTTGCTGCGTACGCTGGGCGGTTTCCCGACAGCCTGAACCAGCAGCTTCTCCGTCAATTGAATCCTTGTTTTGGCATCCTCACGGACATCTGCGATGAAGGTCCCCTGCATTGCAAGACGCTTGCGGGTAAGAAGAAACAACACGATAATCAGAATCAAGGCAGCAGCCCATAAAGCAGCATGGATGTGAATACCATAGGTCACCAGCAGCGTCAGCAGTCCGAAGGAAATCCAGCGCACGGTGTATGTTTTCACATGTTTACGCCAGCCTTTATCGCTTGAGCGAATCATCGCCGTCATTAGATTCGCGCACCAGGCACATAAAGCGGTAGTCACCAGCAAAGCCGCTAAGGCTATTCCAGTTATATCATACTGCCTGACTAGAATCGGCAGAGCGAGGAAAGTTGCGAGCAGTCCCTTGATTGCTGAAACGGAATGGCTATAGACCATGCCTCTGATCATTAACCCCTTCACCCACTCCCCCTGCCTTCGAAGAAACAACACGTCAGCCTCTTCCTGAAAGAGCAGTACTCTGCCTGAGAACACAAAGAGCAGAATGCCCACCACCGCTTGCAGTGGCAGTAACTGTGTCCATCCTGGAAGCGGGCTATTCCACAACTCGCGGTATAACCCACCGCCTAGAAGCAGGCCCGGTACAAAAATGTAGAGACTCACAATCCAATCAAACACGGTTCCCAAAATGTCGCATTGATATCTCCAATGTGCGGTCAATCTTCTCCAAAAAAGGGCATTTGAACTACGCAATCGATTAGCATGCTCCATGTCCTTCCCCTTCCTCATGTCAGCACATCGAAGCAATCAAATAGCGATGCATCAGGAAGTCCAGCAGACTGCCGTATTTGATCCAGCGTTCCCTCTGCGGCAATCCTTCCTGCGGATATGAGCAAGAATCGGTCGCAAATTCTCTCGGCGGTATCCAGCACATGAGTAGACATTAGTACTCCGGCTCCGCGGCGTCTCTCCTCAAGAAGCAGATTCAGGAAATCCCGCGTAGCCCGGGGATCTAAACCGATAAACGGTTCATCTACAATATACACGTCAGGCTTGGATAGAAAGCCAATCATCAGCATCATCTTCTGTTTCATCCCTTTGGAGAAGCCTCCCGGCAGTTCATTCCGCACTGCTTCCATCCCAAACTGCCTTAGAAGCTGGGCAGCCTGCTTCTCGAACTGCTCATCCTCCATTCCAAACGCTGCTGCTGCCAAATCCATATGCTCCCAGAGCGTCAAATCATCATAAAACACCGGATGCTCCGGAACGTAAGCATACCTGGGAGGGGTACCTGCAATAAAGACCTCAGCTTTACTGTCTTTCAGCAGCCCCAGCACGGTCTTAATCGTCGTACTCTTTCCCGCTCCATTTGGTCCGATCAAACCTAGAAGTTCACCTGGCACCACTTGAAACGAAATCTCCCGTATGCGCGGGCGGCCTGGTTCGTATCCCGCCTCCTGAATTTCGGCCCTCAGCACCGGCTCGGGCCCCCATCCATTCTCTTGCGTCCTATCCATATCTAACACCCCATCTACTAAACCTATTCCTAAAGTATTACGGGGCAAAATGGAGATTCGTTGCATTTAACGATAGATTGCTGAATTAAACCGTAGTAGTTTCAGGTACCAAATGAATCGCTTCCCCTGCGGCAGAAGCTCTGTCCTTGCGTTCGATTCTGCCTTTAAATGCGAGCAGTACAGCACCGACCGCTGCTGTTCCCAGCCCGGCAACGATATATGTTGGCACAGGCCCTATGCCAGTTACAAGCACGCCGCCAAGGGTTGGTCCTATGATCGCAGCGCCGCTGGTAAGGCTGTTAACTGTGCCGAATACACGGCTCGTCATATGCTCTGGCGTTCTTTTCATGAGCAGCATTTGAAACGGAACCAGTACGAATCCTCCACCTACACCCGCCAGAAAGAAGGAGCCGAACAGTACCACGCTCTGCAGCAGATGCGGCATAGGAGTCATGACAACTACGGCACATATGGCGAAGACCAGCCCCGCCGCGGCAGCGCCTGACCCCATCTTGGCAAGCGTACTCCAGCTTAGCTTGCGGACAGACATGGCTGCGATTAACGTCCCTAATCCGCTGGCCGAAATACAATAGCCGAGCAGGTCCTCCGATATATCGGGTATTAACCGAAACAGGGTTACAATCTGGGAATCGGCCATCTGCAGCACCAGTACTACTGCACAGATCGTAATGACGCCTCCAAGCAGCAGCGGCATGCCATAGATCAGCTGAAGCCCTTCTCCAATCTCTTTAAAAAAGCTTTTCTTCTGCACCTGTTGACCATTCCGCATTTCAGTGTGAGATTCATCGTTTAGATCTGCTTGTTGAAGAAGCTTTCGGCCCGGAACACCGAGCAGAAATAAAGCCGATACGACAAAAGCACCAGCATCGATGAGGAAGCATAACTGAATACCGAACAAGGCCATCAACAGTCCGCCCAAGGACGGACCCATAATCTTGGATAACTGCTCAATCGATGAACTGATCGTAACCGCCTGATCGATGTGCTGCGGACTTACGATCTCTTTGATCTTGCCGCTCTTGGCCGGGGAGAACAGCACATCCATCAGACCTTTTACGATCAGCAATATATAAATCTGTGTCAAATTGCCTGCAAACAAAATCCCAATCAAGAGAAAAGCCCTGACGATATCCGAGATTACCATGATCTTCTTGCGATCATACCGGTCACCGATCCATCCTGCTACAGGGCCACCTATTAAGACGGGGAGGGCCATACATAGCGTCATTGCAGCAATTTCCCAAGGCTGGGCCTGCCACTTCAATCCGACAAGTGTCAAGAGTGCTATAATATAGAGCCATTCTCCCATGTTGGACACCAGCTGCGAACCCATCAGCAGCATATAGTTCCGGTTGCGGAGCAGTGGTTTAAATCCCTCGGATTCAACGGTTTGTGCTTGATTCATTCCTTCCACCCTCTTCTTCGCTTTTTGCATAACCCCATTATAGAATCAGCACCCGGACCTGAGATCAGCCTGAAGAAGTAGTTCATACCCGAGCCAAAGAATGAAATTGTTTCACGCATTGTGACATATTATATGTTGCAATTGTTCAATTCAGCGTAATCTTAGATTTGAAGTAATTCAGGGCATAATGAGTCCATTTTAAAGGCGGGAGAATGTATGAAGGTATCACATGAACACGATACACAGCTTGCTATGCACCTGTATCGGGTGTTTGCCAAGTCATTCAAGAGCGTCAATGAGCATGTCGTGAACGGCAGTAAAATCGAGGGTTTTAACCCAACTTCATTTGCCGTCATGGAAGTCCTGTTCTATAAAGGGCGTCAGCCCATCCAGCAGATTGGGGCACAGCTGCTACTGCAGAGCGGTAATGTTACCTACGTGGTAGACAAGCTTGTCGAAAGAGGATATGTGCGCCGCAGACCTTGCCCGGAGGACAGAAGAGTGATTTATGCCGAACTAACACTGCCCGGGGAACAATTGATGCAGAAGCTATATCCCCTGCATGAACGTCATATTCAGCATGCCTTGGGAGGATTGAACGAGGAAGAAAAGCAGCAGCTGATCAGTCTTCTTGGCAAGATGAATAAACATGCGGAGCAGGTGCAGATCACGCGCCGTTAAATTTGGGAGAATCAAATAAGTGCAAAACCCAAGTTCACCAAGAGTTTTTTAAACATCATACACAGCTCCGAGGCTTATAATGCAGAACCCCTGTCTGAAAGAGACAGGGGTTCTGTTATATTTTATATATAAAATAGTCCTTCATGAGTTCATGTATTATTTCGCGGAAGACGACAGTTCTTCCACTCCCGCTTCTGGCTCAGGGGGCGCATTACGGAAGGCGGCCACGATCAGCATACAGATCACAGCCATAACGGCCATCACCACAAACAGAGAATTCAGGCTTCCTTCCAGTATTCCGCTCAGCAGGCTGCCTGAGCCTTCGGGCAGCTCAGCCATGCCATGCGGAGAGAGCAATTTGTTAATATCATCGCTGGTGATGCCAGCCGAATCCGGTTCAGCGGCAAGCCTGCCCGCAATTCCGGCATTGACCCATAAGCCGAATACCGCTACACCCACGGTCTGTCCGAATGTCCGGATGAAGGAGTTCAGTGCCGTGGAAGCTCCGCGAACCTGGTAACCAACCGAGGATTGCGCGATAATCTGAAACAAAGTTGAGATATACCCGAATCCGATGCCATAAATAAAAGTAAAGACCAGCAGCACACCCAGCGCCGTATCCTTATGCATGAACGCCAGTCCTACAGCACCTATGATGAGGCAGATGACTCCGATGATCGCCGTTTTGCGCGATCCGTTCTTTATGATCAGACGGCCGCTGATGATAGAGCCGATCAGCCATCCAATCGACATGGGAGCCAGCGTTAAGCCTGACAAGGTGGCATTGCCGCCCCGTACGCCTTGAATCCAAAGCGGCAAATATGTGGTCAACCCGATAATAAGCGCACTCACCAGAATATTGGCCACCGTTGATACTGTTATATCCCTGATCTTGAACAGATGAAGCGGCAGCATCGGCTCCTTGACCTTGCTCTCCACCACCAGAAACGCAGCGAGCAGTACCACAGAACCGATGATGAGACTGAGAATGATGGGAGATGTCCAGGAGTAGTTCTCTCCACCGCCTACTGCGAGTGCAAACAGCAGCGCCGTCATCCCCACGGTAAACAGAGCCGCTCCTCCGTAGTCGATCGAAACTTCTCGCGTGGTGCGTTCCTCTTTAAAATAACGGAAAATGAGCCATATGGATAACAGTGCAAACGGCACATTAAACACAAAAATCCAGTGCCAGGACAGATAGTCTACAAAATACCCACCGAGCAGCGGTCCGATTAGAGAAGATATCCCCCATACGGAACTGATCATGCCCTGAATCTTACCCCGTTCCTCCAGATTGTAAATGTCGCCGACAATCGTGAAGGTAACCGGAATGACGGCGCCTGCACCTATCCCCTGGATTGCCCTGAATATGATCAACTGCGTCATGTTCTGCGACAGGCCGCACAACAATGAGCCTACGAGAAAGATGAGCGAGCCGTATAAGAAAACCGGCTTACGTCCGTATAAATCGCTAATCTTACCAAAGATCGGCGTCGTTACAGCCATCGTCAGCAGATAGGCCGTAAAAATCCAGCTCATCAGGCTCACGCTGCCAAAGCTGCTGATTATTGCCGGACCTGCCGGACCGACCACCGTTCCTTCAATCGCAGCCATAAAGGTGGATAACAGAATCCCTACCAAGATGTAACTGCGTTTGTCTTGTTTTAATACACCCAATTCCTTCGTCCCCTTTACTCTAGAGAGCCCCGGCATGCATATTCAGCATACAACCGGGGCCAACGGCATAAAAAGCGCCTCCTGATCCAGAAGCGCTTTCCATCATGCAATATTACTATTATAAAGGTTACTGTAAAGCATGCACAATCCCAATTTCCTGTTACTCGTTTGCAGTGGTCTTAGTGCCTCCTGTCTCCTCTCTTCTTAGCCGCGAAAAAACGACAGCATCAACATATCCCCCGGACGTATGGCGATAATCCCGCAGCATGCCTTCACGCAAATAACCGTTTCTCGCAAACCACCGGCATGCCCGCTCGTTTCTTGGGTCTACGAAAGCTTCAATCCGGTTAAGTCCCATGATGGAATACCCGAAAGTCATAGCTAATTCGGCCGCCTCCGACATATAACCCTGCCCCCAATATGCACTTCTCAGTTCACAGCCAAATTCACCTCTGAACGCTCCCGTAAGCTGCCAGAAATTAAACCCGCAGCTGCCGATTAATTTTCCCGTATCCACCATTTCAATTCCCCAGCGAATGGTCTCATCCTGCTGGGCAAGATGCTGCAACCAGATTATTAATGATTTGGCGTCTTCGGCTGAGTGTAATGGAGGCAAATCCAGAAAAGCCGCCGTATCAGGATCGGACCAGCAGCACAGCATCGCTTCGGCATCCTCCTCCTTTATCCTGCGCAGACGGATCCGTTGTCCCGTTAACTCGGGTATGATTCCTTCGCAGACATACATCTTTGTTCTCCCCTCCTCACAAAAAATCCGACTTATATCCCATGTTTCCGGTGATACTATGTGCGTGTATATAAAGGTTATAACAAATCCCAAATCCTTGATTGGTCATCCATCAACAGTTCAGTGTAGGAGCTGTAATGTTAATATATTGATGGATTCGGGCAGTTTCCGTCAATAGATGTTACCTTCATAAGCCCCTTTGTATAACGGAAGGAGGAGGAAACGATCTGAATATGTATATCGTGATTGTCTTGATGTTAACCATTATTGTCTTAGCCGCTGCCATTACGCAAATCGGGTATCTGCAGATTACACGAATGCGAGTAAAGAATGATCTCAAGCTGTTTAAGGTGCTGGAAACAGCCGGTTTGTATAGTAGGGAACAATACGAATCACTTCGAAAAAACGAAGTCGTTATTATGAGCTTTGATGGTTTGAAGCTGTGTGGCGCGGCCATTGAGAGTAATCCAGGGTCGAAGCATTGGGTTCTTCTTGTCCATGGCTATACGGGTTCCCGGGCAGTATCTACCCAATTCATTGACTTGTTTACAGAAGAAGGCTACAACGTACTCCTTATCGATCAACGTCGGCATGGACGAAGTGAAGGACGCTTTACTACTTATGGTTATTATGAGAAACACGATGTGCAGGCTTGGGTGCGTTGGTTAACGGAGCAGTATGGAGAAGACGTGGTTATCGGTCTTCATGGCCAATCGCTCGGCGGCGGAACGGTGCTTGAATATCTGTCCATTGCTGATCCGCAGGTTAAACTGGTCATTGCCGATTGTCCGTACTCCGATTTAACCGATCTCATGCGGCATCAGCTTACGCGTGTCAACAAAATCCCATCGGTACCGTTTCTGTCTTGGGTGAATGCCCGAATTCGCAGTAAAGCTGGGTTTAGTCTTGATCAGGTTAGCCCGATCCGGGCTGTCCGAAACAGCTCTCTTCCTGTCATGTTCATTCATGGCACTAAGGACAATTACGTCCCTACCCGGATGAGTGTCGAGATGTTTGAAGCTAAAGCGGAACCAAAGAAACTACTGCTGATCGAAGGTGCCGTCCATGCGAACGCTTATCATGTTGATCCTGAGCAATATCGGGAAGGTGTGCATTCGTTTCTTCGTGAACATATAGGTCAACCTATGAGCGTACTGCAGCCGAAGGTCGCTCCACCCCCTCCTGCATTTCAGCTGGAACTGAATGGGTCACAACTTACCTGATAAATTCGCATGCAAAAAATCCCCCGATTTCGCACTTAGCATGCGTCATACGGGGGATTTTCTATATATTGAGGTACTTCCTACGCCATCGTGTCTTCCTTCTTCTGATTTACCGGCTTCAATACCTCCTCACAGAGGTCCTTCAGCTTGTTCTGAATTTCCTTGAATTCCTCTATCCCGGCACCCGTCAGACTATAGGCATCGCCGTGAGCAGTCAGGAAATTCTCCTCTGTCAAACGTTCAAGTTCATACTTTACTTCCCGGTCGCCAACCTTATATCCCTGACGCTCCAGCTCTGGCTGCATCTCGCTAATCGTAAGATCGCGCTCATGGGCAAGATAGAGCATATGGATACCGATAAACAAATTCTGTACATCTGCCCGCATTCATTCCCTCTCCCTCCATCTGGTATATTGATACTGAGTCATGTCATACATTACCCTTGCACCTTAGCAGGGAATCAGCCTGTAGCACACCTCTCGGATGTCCCGGTTTCCTTCAGTTGTCTCTTGACGAAAATCATATTTTTGGACTAAGGTGGTGAAATCAGAAGTAATGAATGCAGAAAGGACAGATTCCTACATGTTTCAAAATATGCCCTACGAAGGAACCCAGAACGAGCAGTATAACCAGGTCCTAAGACAGTTAAAGTCTCTTATTCACGATGAACCTAGTGCGATTGCCAATTTATCCAATGCATCCGCACTACTCAGGCATTTTCTATCCGATATTAATTGGGTCGGCTTCTATCTATACGATGGCAACGAGCTGGTGCTCGGCCCATTTCAAGGGCTGCCCGCTTGCATTCGGATTCCGATGAACCGCGGGGTCTGCGGTACGGCTGCCGCCAAACGGACGACCCTGCTTGTAGCTGATGTCCATGAATTTCCGGGACATATTGCCTGCGATGCAGCCTCGAACAGCGAAATTGTCGTACCGATCATCGTAGATGGCGCATTGTATGGCGTATTGGATATCGATAGTCCGCTAAAGAACCGTTTTGACCAAGAGGATCAGCAATTCTTAGAAGCGTTCGTCCACATATTGGAAGGCCAACTCGCGTTATAAGCAGGATGTTTTTACGTATTCTTCCGTACACTAACCTCGAGTTCCAACCAAACATTCTTAGGAGGAATACGATCCATGTATCAATCTAATAACAACAATTACTCACAAGTTTCCCAGCAAATTCGCCAGTGTGAGCAAATTCTTCAACAGTTGACCCAGCAAACCCAACAAGCCTCTAGTATGTATCAGCAGCTCATGCAGCAAGAGCAGCAAAATGCAGCACGGCTGGAGGAACTTTCTCAGCGTGAGCGTCAAGCTGCACAAATGATCCAATCCGCCCTTCAAGGCCATCAGCAAGCTATTCAGCAATATCAACAGATTTCCCAAATCGTTAGACAAGTAGAAAATTCCGTACAGATCCACAACCAAACGCAGCATATTCAGCCTTCATTTGGCCAGCATGGTTTTGCAAATAGCCCTAACACGCATCAAGGTCAAGGCTTCCAATAAAAAGAAGGGGATCACGCAGTCTGCGCGATCCCCACTTTTATGCTTGAGCTTAATTACTTATCCTCATCACTTACGCTGAATTCGATCTCGGCCTGGATCTTATAGTTCTCTGGCTCTGCCTGATTTGCGCCCTTCGACTGCGAATCAATCATGAAATCCGCCGATCCGTATACCACGTAGTGCCCGTCCGGATAACCATCCTGGAGGGAGTGAATGAAGTCTTTGTATTCCTTTTTGTCTTGGCTGCTGTATCCGCCGCCCCCACTGTAATATTCACGGAGAGGCTCACCTTTTTTCAGCGTAGTTGTAAAATAAGGCTCATTCATGGCATAACCGATATCGTAATCCCTTGTGAGCTCTTTCATCGGAAAATAAAAGGGAGAAGCCGCATGACCAATCGTAATTTCATCTTGTTCACCGATATACTCCAGCTCACCATATACCTTCACTTGGTCCCCATAATCGTATTGCTCTTTCTCGCTGACAAGACGATACACGAAGTCCCCATCGGTAACCTCAGCATGACTTCCCCTTGCAGTTTTATTTAATGGCGGATCAGTCAAATCTGCTCCCTTAGACCCCTGCTGTGCGCAGCCTGTCACCATCAACATCAAGATAAATCCCATATAAAGGTATCTTCTCATCTTTCATTCTCACCTCAACCTTCAAACGGATGATATGAGCGTAATGTTGCACAAGAATGCAAAATAGCCATAACCGAAACCGCGCTGATATCGCGAAGTTTTGGCACGGCTGTTGCGACTCTGTCATGCAGTCGTAGTCACGGGGATTTCAGGCATGGATGCAGCAAAAGTCTAGGACTCGTAAATGTTCTTTACCCGTCCCACCTGTCCATCTTGAAGGCGTACTTTAATGCCATGCGGATGGTTTTGGGAATTAGTCAAAATATCCTTGACGACGCCCCGGGTTAGTTTGCCCGTTCGTTGATCCTGTTTCAATACGATATCAACCTCAAGGCCTGGCTTTATATTCGAACGCTGTCCACCATTCATCATTTTCTCTCCTGTCCATTTCTTGATGTTGTCCGTTCTCTATTGTCCACCTTACTGAAATCAAAGGTGAAAAGCAAACTCCAAACGACAAAGGACTGCCTGTTAGAGATCATGCAGATCTCCTAATCAGACAGTCCTTCTATTATCTGTTAAGTACGGATACTTACACTATGAAAACATGATGATAGATTACAACACGCTTCCGCCATGCACGAAGCGATGTTTCCAGGAATCGCTGAATGTACTTACAAGGACTCCGCCGGATTGCTTCGAATAGGTATGCAGCAGCTTGTTGTCACCCAAGTATATAGCCACATGGGTAATCCGCTGTTTGGACTTGTCCAATCCGGCATAAGCAGATGCCGATGAGCCTCTATAACTCATGAAGAATACCTGATCCCCGCGTTTTAATTGATTGACGTTATAAACTGCAGTTCCTTTATCTTTGACGTACTGCCCCTGCTTGCGCGAATCGCTTGGGAGTGTAATGTTAGCGCCGTCCATGAATGCACGGCGGATAAATGCGGAACAATCAAAAGTTTTCGTTGAATTGCGGTTAGAGCCGAATTCGTACGGCGTTCCCAAATATTTCATACCTGCACTGATTACTTTCTCAACACTAGCGCTCGCAGAAGGCGCTGTGCTTCCCGCATTTCCGGAATGACTGCCGGAATTGTTTGAAGAGCTATTACTATGGTTAATATATTTAGACGAAGCAAATCCTTGCTTTCCATTTGAAGTTTTGATCTTATACCAGCCTGAGCTGCTGCCCAGAATTTGAACGCGGTCGCCCTTATGCACGCGGTTAACGACTTTACCTGAAGTCGATGGCTGACTGCGCATGTACACATTTGCGCTCGCTACACCTTTTGTGACGGACTGCACACTGGCGGCAGCCACTTCATTTACAGACCCATATCCATAAGAACCAAGAACAGCTGCTGATAGAAGCGCTCCGGCCATCAATTGTTTAATGCGTTTTTTCGAGAAAATAAGAATCTCCCCCATGTCGTTAGTTTGTGGAATGACGAAATTGTCATTTTCGTGATCCCGCAATCATTATAGACAGGCTACTTCTTGGGACGCATGCTACCATCCTCACAAATGCGCATGCCAACTATTGCCAAGTAGGGGGACTTTAGTCTCTTATTGTACATAAATATAGTAAATATAGTTTATTATAACAAAAAAACATACCAAAATAACCCAACCAGTCCGGTGCAATGAAGTCCGGATTTCTTTGTTGGGTCTTTCTGCTTAGTGTTCTTCTGACAGACTTCAGTCTATCGTACATTTTAGATTTCATTCCACTACAATATTGTAATCAATTGATCTCATGGCCTCTTGGAATAGAGCGGATATCCAGGGTTTTCCGGTACGTCAATCAGGATGATCCTGACATTGGCTTGCGCCTTAAGGCTAATCCTTTCATCCTGCTTCGTATCCATTACCATAAAGTCCCGGTGAAGAAAAGAAAGACTGGTCCCGTCAGCTATAAAGCTGCCTTCCCCCCTCACAGCCAGTGCTGCGACACGCCTGCCGGATTTCAATTCATAGTGGGCTTCGTTCCCGGCCAGCAACTGTATATCCAACATTCTCACATCTATTGATAAATCCGTCGGTGCGAAGCCGCCAATTATCGTTTTGATCAGTCCACCTTGAATTCGGGTTACCGGAAATGAATCAGGCCGATACTGACGACATGCAGGATTCTGTTTCAATGAATCACGAAGATAGGGCTCAAACCATATTTGAACCCCTTCTGCACCCGGCCCTGTGAGACGTTCTTCATGCGTAAGTCCCGACCCAGCCCGCATCAATAATACCCCTCCAGGCCCCAGCTCGCTGTTCGTGCCCTGCGAATCCTTATGAACACCCTTTCCTTGAATCATATAGGTCACGATTTCAAATCCCTGGTGAGGATGAGACGCGACATAACCTTCGATGGGTGAGCGGAACCAAGACCAATAGAAAAGTGGTCCTATTCTGGTAACAGCCGATCCTTCTCCAGATAAACCGATCGGCTTTTGCTCTGTTATCCTCCCGCCGTCGTATGAACCTGTGCTCTGTTTCTCGGGCGGGTATACATTTCCTATCACGTCCGGTCCTCCTCCCATCTATCCAAAGTCATCTTGAACAGGTGTACTTAGATTGGAATGTCATTTATATCTCGGTTTGAAGATAGTATTGACGATCATGGCCTATATATCAACATCCTGAAACTCCCTTATTTGGAATTCATATTTGCGAATCTTTTTCAGATTACTTTCAGTTTACGTTCAGACTTCATTCAGCTAGAGCACGTATGATAAAGTTGAAAGAATGACATAAGAGGAGTTTTGCGTAATGGAACCTATGCATCGTATTCGTGTTTTACTCGTAGATGACGAGCCGCATATACTGCAGTTTCTGGAGCTTGGTCTTCAAAATGAAGGCTTTGAAGTTCATACGGCTTCCAATGGAGCTTCTGCAATAGTGGAAGCAATCAGCTTCGAGCCACACGTCATTGTTCTTGACGTAATGATGCCGGGAATGGACGGACTCGCGGTTTGCAAACAGTTGAAGGAAGAAAACAGAGATGTTGCAATCATTATGCTCACCGCTAAGGATGAGATTGAAGACCGTGTTAAGGGGCTTATGATTGGAGCAGACGATTACATGGTCAAGCCTTTCAGCTTCGAGGAGCTGCTTGCCCGGATTCAAGCCCGGCTGCGCAATCAGTTTCCAAGCCTGCTCGGTGAAATTCGGCTCGGTCCGTTCACCATTGATGACCGCAAGACAGAAATCGTATACCATGGTGAGGCCCTTGAACTATCGCCAACGGAATATAAGCTGCTCAAGCTGCTTGTGACTAAACACGGCAGTGTTATGAGTAAATCGAATATTTTGAATATTGTGTGGGATTATGACTTTGGCGGAGAGGATAATATCGTGGAGGTCTATATCCGATCCCTGCGCGAGAAGCTTGGGGACAAGGAGCATCGGGTCATTCGTACTCTTCGCGGAGCCGGTTACCGGGTGGACCTGCCATGAACTTACGGATGCGCGCGCGCCGGGCTGGTCCAACTTCTCTACGCACACAGCTCCTGTCGCGTTCTCTCATCGTCTTGGGGCTTCTGCTCATGTTGATCGGCGCGCTGCAATATATATTGATGAAAGATGCCCTATTCCGCAATCAGGCTGACTCGCTTGCACTTCAGGTTCGCTCCATTCCCGCGGAGCTATGGCAGCCTGACCGGGAGCCGCGCAGTTGCCCCGCTGTACCAAATAACGAGACCCGTTCGGACCATTCGGGTCAAGAGGATCGCCCACTGCTGTTTCTGCCGAACATGTCGCTTGCCATGATCGAAGCCGGGGGACATTACGCCGATCTTGCCGTTGACAATGGTCTGGCCGCGCCCAAACTGACAGCTGAGGCTTATGCATCGATCATGGAGAGATTCAAGGAGCGTCAGCCCATCCCGTATGAAGTGACCGAGAATGCCCAAGGTGATGAGCAGATTGTGGTCTTTCGCCCTTACGGTAAGCCGGACAGCCCTTCCGGGATGCTGCAGCTTGGAATGGACACGCAGCCGCTGCATGCCGTTTTGCTGCGGCAGCTGCTGATTTTTGGAGTGCTGGCTATATTTGCCATGGCTGGCGGGATCGCATTGTATCTCCCTTTGCTGCGCCGGACGCTCTCCCCTCTGAACCGAATGGTTGAAACGGTGGAACGCACGGATGCCGGGAACCTGGCTGAGCGTCTCCCCCTCCTGCAGGGTCAGCAGGAAATTGATCGCTTGGCTGAGTCGTTTAACGGCATGCTGGAGAGGCTGGAAGATGCGTTCGATGCGGAGCGTGAAGCTAAAGAGCAAATGCGAAGATTTATTGCCGATGCTTCCCATGAGCTGCGAACGCCGCTCACTTCGATTCACGGCTTTCTGGAGGTGCTGGGTCGCGGTGCTGCCGACAACCCCGAGCAGCTTCGGACGGCGCTACCCAGCATGCACGGCGAATCCAAGCGCATGAAGAAATTGGTCGAGGATTTGCTGTTGTTGGCCAAGCTGGACCGCAAGCCGGAGCTGCATCTGCAGGACATTCGGCTGAACCAGCTGCTGCTGGAAATGGAGCCTCATCTAAGAATGCTTGCCCAAGGCAGGAATATAACAATTCAAGCGTTACCCGTGTTATGCCGGTGCGACTCCGACAAGATTAAGCAGGTTATTTACAATCTGTTCCATAATGCGGTACAACATACCGATTCTGTCACAGGGCAGATCACCATTACTGTTGATAAAACCAAGGACCTTGCCGTACTGCAGGTTGGCGACAATGGCTCCGGAATTCCGAAGGAACATCTGCCCCATCTGTTCGAGCGGTTCTACCGCATCGACGAATCCCGGACCAGACAGCACGGCGGTGCGGGCCTTGGACTATCCATTACCCAATCCATTATAGATGCGCATGGCGGTCATATGAGCGTAGACAGCACGGTCAACCAAGGGACGGTTTTCCGTGCGGAATGGCCAGGCATTATTCCTTAATCCGGAATACCCCTTCATATACCAGTTCATTCAAGGAACGCCGGCCTGTGGGCACTTCTCGTTCTTTCAGCGACTCCGGCAGCAAGGATATATTGCCTCGATAACCAAGCGCAATGACGGCATGCAGAACATATTCTTCCGGAATCTGCAATGTCTCGCGGGCCAGATCATGGTCAAAACCGCCGATTGCGCGAGTGTTTAGCCCGAGCAGAGCAGCTTGCGAAGCGATCGTGCCCCAAGCCGTTCCCGCATCAAACGCATGGCTTCCACTGGGTTCTCCATGTGCATTTAATGTATAGGATATGAGCAGGACCAGCACCGGCGCATGATCGCTCCATACGCGGTTCCCGGGACGGATAAAGGTCGCGAACCTGGCCCTCTCCTCCTCTGTCCGGGCAACGATGAATCGCCACGGCTGCCCGTTGCTTGAGGAAGGTGCCCACCGCGCTGCCTCCAGCACGGTATACAGTTCTTCATCTTCTACGATGCGCCGATCAAAGGCTCTTGACGACCACCTGTTCACAAAATGCGCGTGCACCGGGTAATCCGGCTGGCGCGCTTGTTCCACTACAATTGGAGACGGCTCTGACACATTAACGGATGATTCTGATTTACTCATTTATATTCTCTCCTTTTCCCTTGCGGGTGATAAGTCCAAAGCGGTTGTATCTATGGCTTTATGAGCCAATCTTCCAATGGAAAATCGGTTTCGGCCAGCTTCTCCTCGACCAGAAAGGCCTTCGTTCCTTCGAGAAGCTGCAATCCTTCCTCGGTAAAAGGAACCTCCTTGATCAGCTCGATAGGACTGACTTTCTTCACATATTCAATTTTTGTGTTCTGCACCTCAGCCAGAAACTTATAATATTCTTCGGGATGCTGCTTCAAGTCTTCCAACGCCTTGGAGCGAGCTGCATTCCAGGCTTTGGGGAAATCGGGGTATTTCGCCAAATAGGCTTCGGAGACGACCGTCAAGCCCGTTCCATACAGCTCGGGATGCTTGGTTGCATCATCCAAAAGCGTATATCCTTCATCGATCTGTTTGAGTGTAAACACTCCAGTATTAGTCATCGCATCAATTTCGCCGCGAGCCAGAGCAGCTTCCGCGTCCACGCGAAGCAGATGAATGACCTTCACATCTTCCGTCAGACCCTTCTTCTTCAGAAGACCGATCAAATACCGATGGTGGAAGGAGCCTTTTTGAGTTGCCACCGTTACCCCTTTTAACTCATCCAGTGAGGCTGGCCCGCCTTTCCTGGCGACGAGGTATCCGATGCTATCGGTTGAACCTTGGGTAATCACTTTGGTCTTCGCTCCGGTAGAGCGCGACAATATGGCCGGCGTATCGCCAAAGCTGCCAAAATCCAGACGACCGCTGATCAATGATTCGCTCAAATCGGGGCCATTCGGGAAGGCTGTGAGATTAATTGTGTCAATACCGTGTTTCTTCAGTTCTTCCTGTATGATGCCCTTATGGAATCCCCAGCCCTCAGCACCGGCCGGTACATTTAATGTGCTGGTTCCAATGTAACCATAGTTAAGCACCTTCGGTACACCGGTGCCCGATGCCTCCGTTGTTTGTTCCCTGGAGCCGCAGCCCTGCGAAAAAGCAAGCGCTGCTGCTACCAAAGTCAATAGAATCGCGTATCGCTTGCGTTTGTGTTTCCTTACCTTTCGATTCTCCATACGGCTTCTTCTCCCCTCATCTATTACATTGTTGCTTTATGTCAGGCTCCTCGCCTTTCTCTGGGCACAGCATTCTCTCTTCCATGGCACTCTCTAAATCCTTCTATAATAGTCCTAATCATGACCTGGATGCCGCCACCACCGCTGGGAAGCTGTTGACCAATGGCCCTGTCATTCATGGAACGAAACGCCTAGCGAGCTGAGCCATAAACTCATGACTTGATATCGGTGTTCTCCCGGGTCCCCACCCCACCTGCTCGCGGTAGCCGCCCAGCAGCTCAGCCTGCTCCAGTTCTGCTTCACTGCGATTGCTGAGCCGGTCGGGATGGGGCGCGACGTACATTGCATCCGCCGGACAATAGAGCTCGCACATAAAACATGTTTGGCAATCATTCTGTCTGGCAATGACAGGCACATCGTCAACGACTTTATCAAATACATTTGTCGGACATACGGAAACACACAGATTACATGCCACACATCTGGCATCGCTGATGAGTTCAATCAAAGAGAAACCGCCTCCTCGCTCACCCTCTGTGCCCGTACACTGATATCATCCAGCCCGGATGTAATCAGGCGGTAGCGCTGCGTTTCGTCGACATCCGGATAATCGATCCGTTTATGCATGCCCCGCGTTTCTGTTCTGGCCTGCGCCGAGCGGTACATCCAACGGGCCGTTACCGTCATGGCGGCTGCCTCCCGTCTCTTCACCGCCTGATAATCCAGATGGATCGGTTCATGCCGGATTGACTTCCATACCCGATCAAGCCGATAAAGCGAATCCCGGAGTCCTTCATCCGAACGAAACAGATTTCGGTCATATGGCATAACCTCTTCCTGCACCGCCCGAATATATTCCTCGGCAGCAATTGGTGGCTTCTGCAGCGTAGAACCATAGGTGCGAGACGACACAATCGGAGCCGAAGATAACCCGTGCACCTCCCGTCTTGCGGCATGCTGTCCCAGCGATTTAGCGTAAGCTGCCGCTCCTTCACCTGCAAAGCTGCCGGACGACATCGCCCAGGCAGCATTGTGGCTGCCGCCTCCGGTGAATCCGCCGCAGATCAATTCCCTCGTTGCGGCGTCTCCCGCGGCATACAAGCCGGGAACCTTCGTAGCACAAGTATCGTCCACGATATGGATTCCCCCGGTGCCGCGGACCGTTCCCTCAAGCCTGAGGGTAACCGGGAACATATCCGTGAATGGATTGATACCCATGCGGTCAAACGGCAGGAAGAAATTCGTCTGTCCTACCCGAAGCAGCGGCTGCAGATCAGCGGGTGCCTGGTCTAGTCGGGCATACACCTGACGGTTCTCCAGCAGTTTTTTGGCAATGACAGAACGTCCCTTGGTCGAGCCCGCTCCCTCTACCACCGAGCCATCCTCATAGTAAAAGCTTGCATAACGGTAGTATGCTGTTTTGGTAACCGAGGAGAACGTCGGTGATATGGCGTAGGCATTGGAGAACTCCATTCCTGACATCTCGGCCCCAGCCTCAGCCGCCATCAGATAACCATCACCAGTCAGGACGTTGCATCCTAGCGCTTTGCTTAGGAAGGCGCAGCCGCCGGTGGCGATAACAACGGCTCCCGCGGTGACTCGCCAAGGATCGCCTCCCTGCGTGCTTACGCCGGCGGCACCCCCCACCCCATGTTCATCCGCTAGAAGCTCCAGCGCAGGGCTGTGATCTAGAATTTTGACACCGGCTCTTTTCACCAGCTTGCGCATAAGACGCATATATTCCGGTCCCTGCAATCCCTGCCGAAACACGTTGCCCTCAGGATCAATTGGAAACGAATACCCCCATCCGGCAAGACGGTTCATATTCTCGTAAGTCTGGTCCAGCACCCGGTCCATCCAATCATTCTCAGCCAGGCGTCCGCCCATAAAGTAACGGCTCAGCTTCGCTTCCTGGCGCTGCTTTACTTCAGGCTCTACATACCATACGCCTGTACCCGAGGGTGCAGTCGCCCCGCTAGATCCGCAGTAGCCTTTATCTGCCAGCACGACTTTACTGCCTTTGGCGGCAGCCGTTAAAGCGGCCCAGGTACCGGCAGGACCACCACCAATGACCAGCACATCCGTCTCCAACTGAAGCGTGCTGTCCTGTTTGTGCAAATTCATATATTTTCCCCCCTCTATGTCATAGAACTCGCGCTTTCTCTATTCCTTGAACAACATCATCCTTTATAAGTATCCCGCCACTTCAATAAACGGCGTTCCAGGGTGCGGACGAACAGATCGACGAGCATGCCGACAACAGCAAACACCAATACACCCACAAAGATTTGCTCCGTTAATGACGATTGCTTGGCAAGATTAATGAGAAACCCTACTCCCGACTGAGAGCCAATCAGCTCTGCAACGACGAGTCCGAGCCAGGATACTGCTAGCGATAAGCGAAGTCCCATTAATATGCCAGGAAGCGCCGAGGGAATGATAAGTTTGGTGATCTGCTGAAAACGGCTGTACTGGAGCACCCCGGATACTTCAACCAGCTTATTGTCTACTCTGCGGATACCGAGGAACGTATTAATATACAGTGGGAAGAAGGCTCCCTTTGCAATGATCAGCACTTTCGATGTTTCTCCGAACCCGAACCATAGGATAATGAGCGGAGCAATCGCCAGATGAGGAATCATCCTCAGGATTTGTACTGTTGGATCAAGGAATATTTCTGACTTGCGCGAGAAGCCCGTTAATATGCCAAATACCAAGCCCAAACTGCCGCCCAGGGCAAATCCTGCCGCAGCGCGTCCCAAACTTATGCCAAGATGGGTCGTCATATCGCCTGAGGCTATCAGTCCCCAGAGGGACTCGAGGATTGCCGTAGGCGTGGGCAGAAAGAGCGTATCAATCCAGCCGAGATAACCCGCCAGCTGCCATATGGCAAGGACCAAAACTGGAAAGGCCGAGCCAAGCGCGATGATCCGTATGGACGTTCTCCGGCGCTTGGAACGCAGTGAAGCTATCGTATGCGGCGACTGCTCCGCGGGCGGCTGTCCCGCAGCCGGCAGCACCAATTCACTCGTATGACTCATCAAGTCACCTCCTCTCTCTTGGATACAGCGGTCGCTTTAGCCCCCATAGCTGTCACTCCATTTCAAAAGCCTGCGCTCCAACCATCGGACCGATGCGTCGGCGGCTTTGCCGATGACGGCAAAAAGAATGATGCACACGAAGACGGTGGCCGTTTTGCTGAACTGTCTGGCATCCGTCATCAAGTAGCCAATGCCTGACGTGGAACCCATTATTTCGGCAACGACGAGCCCCAGCCAAGCCAGCCCCAAAGATAGCCGAATCCCAAGGAAGATATGCGGCAGCGATGCCGGGATGACCAGCTTGAAGATTTGCTGGATACGACTGAAACCAAGAACTCTTGCAACTTCAAACCACTTGTTATCCACTCCGCGGATCCCGAAGTAGGTTTGGATATAGAGCGGAAAAAAGGCACCTTTGGCAATCAGCAATATTTTGGATGACTCTCCGATTCCGAACCAGAGCACGAACAGCGGCGCAACCGCTAAATGCGGAACCATACGGATCATTTGAATGGAAGGGTCGAGTATGCGTTCGGATATGCGGAACAGCCCGACCAGAATACCGAAGGCGAGGCCGAGCGCACCACCTAGAGCAAAGCCCGCCGCGGCCCGGATCAAACTGATCTGCACATGGCCGCCGAGCTCATCCGAGCCCGCCAATCGTGCAAAAGCTTCTACAATGCGAAGCGGTGTCGGGAACAACAGCTCTGAAATATACCCCAGGTCGCCAAGCACCTGCCATACCATCAGCAGTGATACAGGAAGAATCGAACCGGCAGCGAAGATGCCCAGCGACCTTTTCCAATCTGCATTCCCTCGTTCTTCGGAGAGATCAGCCGGCTTCGGAGCAGCGGTCGCATTAGGCGGCACTGCCGTCTCACTGCCGAGAAACGAAGCTTGAGGCTTCTGCCGATACAATCTCGTATGATCACTCATCCTGATCACGACCCAGCATGGAGAACGCGGCTCTTGCATATACAAAGGCGGAATTTACCCCGGTCCGTTTCATGAAAAGCACCTCTCCTTCTACTAAAAAGAGACATTCCCGTGAAAACGAAGGAATGTCTCCATATGAATGGTTGACATTAAACACGCATTATTAACTTGAAATTGTCCCTTGGGGGGGAAGTATCCGGTCGATGAATGGAGTTTCATCGATCTCAGCCAGCCGGGTTCTTCCCCGTCCCCAGCCGATGATCTCCCTCCAGCTTCCGATGATTCCAACAGAGACCAGCTCCTGTTCCGTCACCTGCTGTTTTATATCTGCATAGGGTGACACGTATAGGGCGTCAACGGGGCAATAAACTTCGCATATAAAACAGGTCTGGCAATCCTCCTGACGGGCAATGAGCGGAAGTCCTGTCTCCGTACGATCGAATACATTGGTCGGACATACCTTGATGCACAGCCACATTCGATGCAGCGATCCTGACTGACGATCTCGATCATGCCCCCTCCCCCTCTCCGGCTGCTGCGGCCATCCAGCGGTCTGGCTCTCTGGATTCATTTTCCCTGCTTGCTGTGTGAACATGATATTGAGCGGCTTCTAGGAGTTCGTGATTCACCTGTGCGTGCGGCTTTCCCTCCGGATACACCTGGATCCGGTCGATCCCGCTCACGGTCAGGCGATGCTGCAAACTCGAATTAAGGTTCGGATATTCCAGAAGTGTATGCATGCCTCTGGTTTCACGCCGGGCCAGTACAGCCGTATACATCCACCTTGCGGTGGCTGCCATGGCCGCCGCCTCCCTTGCCTTTATTCGCTCACGCGAATCCCCGGATACCTCGGCATACACCTCCGGCCATAGAGCGTTCAGCCGTTCGAGTGACTTCTGAATAACAGGCTCACTGCGAAAATAATTGATGTCGAGCGGGAACACCTCTCGCTGTACGGATTGAATCAGGCTGGCTGTATCCAAGCTCTGCCCAGGTCCTGCGGATTCACGGCTCATGCCGCCCCGCCCTGCAGCTTGCAGACGGCGGCCATTCGCGGAAGAGCGTGTACTCAGTGCATGCTTCGCCGCCCCTTCGCCTGCCCATGTTCCCGAGCAGATTGCCCAAGATGCATTAAAAGCACCTCCACCCGATTTGGCTCCCGTCACCCGTTCCCGAGTCGCCGCATCTCCCGCAGCGTATAATCCTGGAACCGTTGTCGCGCAGTCCTCTCCGGTGATACGGATCCCCCCGGTTCCCCGAACAGTTCCCTCATAGCGGAGGGTTAATGGAAAACGCTCCTTAAACGGGTCAATCCCGGCCCGATCATACGGCACAAAGAAGATAGCATGCGATTGCCTTAATATGCGCTGTTTCTCTTCCGTATCCGCATGATTCAGCGTGGCATAAACCGGGCCTTTGCGAAGCATCGTCGGCAAGAAATCATGAGGTCTCGGCCCGCCGGGGCTGTAAAGCGTATTTCCGTCTTCGTCATAGTAAGTCGCCCAATTGAGAAGCCGGCCGCGGGTTACGGTACCGAAAGCCGCACTCGGCGCATATTGACGGCTGAACTCCATGCCGGACAGCTCGGCGCCCAGCTCTGCAGCCATGAGCAATCCTTCCCCTGTGAGCACATTGCAGCCAAGGCCCTTGCTTAGGAAGGCACAGCCGCCGGTAGCTATAACAACCGATTGCGCCCTGACTTCCCAATCCCTGTTCTTCTGCCTGGATATGCCCCGCGCACCTCCAACTCCGTGCTCATCCGTAAGCAGCTCGAGCGCCGGAGATTGATCCATTATTCGTACGCCTGCCCGGCTGACTGCACTTCGCATCAGCTTCATATATTCGGGTCCCTGCAGATGGTCTCGCATGGGAACCCCGTTCTCATCCCTGCGGAAGGGATATCCCCATGTCTCCACGCGCTCCAGGTTGATATATACTTGATCCAGCACACGATGGATCCAGTCCGGTTCGGATAAATAGCCGCCTTCCTTCATCCGCTGGGACACAGCCTCATTACGCAGTTTCTCATCCGGTGGCAAGTATAAAAGATTCGTTCCGCCCGGTGCTGTTGCCCCGCTGGAACCGAGAAACCCTTTGTCGACCAATATGACTTTGGCACCTTGGGAGGCTGCGCTCCACGCGGCCCAAGCCCCGGCGGGGCCTCCGCCAATGACAAGGACATCCGCCGTCAGTTTGAGTTCATCATTTGCATGCATTCGTTGATCCCCCTTGATTGCTAGCCCTATCAGTCCAAAACGGCAAAAAGGAGATCATGAGTAAATCCATGATCTCCAGTGGGCTGGTCGATTAATATATCTTATTTATTCGATTGGAATTATCAAGTATGTTACCAGCTTGTAATATCAGCGTCAACACTTTTTTAAAAAATTGATATCTATGGCAGACAAGGCATGAACTTCTAGTGCCAATTATTTTAGGTATCCCGTTTTTTTGGTACAATACTATCGGTAGTAGAACATCAAATGAAAGGATTCTATCTTGATAGATTCATGAAAAGTGAGGCAGAAGCTCTCAGCATCTATTAAGCGGCAGCAGCCAGCTGCGGTGACCGCGCCTTGTTCATTATGGCAGGACAACTATATAATGAAATATATTAAGCTAGCAATAACCAAGCCTTTTTCCGGAAATCATCGGCATAAAATTGCCCTCGTTACAAGCAACTTGTTTGAAATCGTAACCGACAAGCAGTTCTAAAGGATGGCAACGGCCTCCTTATCACTTGAAAGAGGTGTAACTTTTGGAAAACTGGATTACGGACATTATGGAAAAGTTCGGCTACGTCGGCATCATGCTGATGATCGCCGTGGAGAACGTGTTTCCACCAATCCCCTCTGAGGTCATTCTGACCTTCGGCGGCTTCATGACAACCTACTCGAAACTGACGGTACCGGGTGTCATTATCGCAGCTACCATAGGATCTGTGGTCGGTGCCGTCATTCTGTACGGAATCGGACGTCTGCTTGATGTCGAGCGGCTTGAGAAGATCGTGGATCGCTGGGGTCATATTCTCCGCGTCAAAAAAGAAGACATCCGCAAGGCCGATGCCTGGTTCGATAAATACGGTTACTGGACGGTTCTGTTCTGCCGCATGATTCCATTAATCCGGAGTCTGATCTCCATCCCGGCGGGGATGTCGAACATGAAGTTTGGCATGTTCCTGCTCTTCACGACCATCGGTACTTTGATCTGGAATATCATTCTGGTAGCTGTCGGGGCCGCCGTCGGCGATTCATGGGAAAATATCGTGGCCTTCATGGACGTCTATTCCAATATCGCTTATGCTGTAATAGCTGTGGCCGTGATCGCATTCTTGTTCATCTTCTTCCGCAAGCGAAGAAAGTCGGCTTAAACTGAAGCCTGCTCTTTATGCCATTCATTATGAATATCATTGCATTTTATATTTTCAAGTAAGGGAGAGACCGTATGGATTTTTTAACCATCATTAAAGCAATTATTCTAGGAATCGTCGAGGGGCTGACCGAGTTCGCTCCTGTATCATCCACCGGCCATATGATCATTGTAGATGATATGTGGCTGAGATCTGAGGAATTTCTAACCAAGTATGTAGCCAACACATTTAAAGTCGTGATTCAGCTCGGTTCCATTCTTGCCGTCATCGTAGTATTCAAGGATCGCTTCCTGGATCTCTTATGGCTTAAACGCAAAAAGCCGGAAGCCGGTGCACCGGCAGGTACGGGCAGACTGAAGCTCAGCCAGGTTATTGTTGGCCTGATTCCGGCAGGCGTGCTGGGTCTTCTGTTCGAAGATTTTATTGATGATCATTTATTCTCTACCGCTACCGTGCTGATCGGTCTTGTAATTGGAGCCGTCTTCATGATCGTTGCCGATAAAGTCAGCTCGAAAAAAGAGCCGAAAGTGGTCACTGTCGATCAAATTACGTACCGGCAAGCATTCAGCGTTGGACTGATTCAGTGTCTGTCGCTCTGGCCGGGCTTCTCCCGTTCCGGCTCCACCATCTCGGGAGGCGTCATGCTGGGTATGAGCCACCGCGCGGCGGCGGACTTTACGTTCATCATGGCTGTACCGATCATGTTCGGCGCCAGCTTCCTGTCGTTGCTGAAGAACTGGGAGTACTTTACGCTGGACGCCCTTCCGTTCTTCATCGCCGGATTCGTGGCGGCCTTCGTCTTCGCCTTGATCTCCATCCGCTTCTTCCTGAAGCTGATCAACCGGGTCAAGCTGGTGCCATTCGCGATCTACCGGATTGTGCTCGCTGCAGTGATTGCGTTGGTGCTTTATCTATAAAAGTTAGATGTTGAGAGATTAAAAGGCAGGTCAAGATTCATTCTTGACCTGCCTTTTGTTATGGACGATGCTATGCACTTGTTAGCTGTGACCCCATGGCCTGCACGATTAGAGAGCCGCATACTCCAGCCGATCCTTCGAGTAATAACGCACCTGTTTACCATGTCTGTTGGCGTAATCGATCTCGGCCCGGGTGCTCTCTCCAATATATCCATTCACATCGATTACAAAGATCTCCTCTGACATATTGATTTTGTGAAAATGCAGTTCTTTTAGCATGCGTTCCTGTGCCTCTGTTATCTCGATCCCGTCGCTCTGCTCAAAGAAACCAACACTGAGTACGATATGTCCTTGCAACGTCAATACTGCCTCGGCTTCACGAAATTGAGGTTTAAATTTGGTTGAGCCGCACAATGTAATAACCGCCATAATGTATATCTCCTTCAATAAGCTGTTCTGCTGCTTCTGCCAACTTTAGCTTTCAACACGCTCTGCTCTTTTTAAATAATAAAATAAGGCAAGTTACTCAAGTAGCCTCTTCGACTACGAAGCCGAAAGAGGCTTGTGAAGTAATGCTATTCTCAATTCCTATGGCGGACAGCAGCCCTCAAATATATGTCTTAAGCCTGCGACTTCAGCTGAACAGTACGCTTGGTGCTTGCGGACTCGTATGCTGCTAAGGCAACACGGGCTGAATAGTACCCGTCCTCGCCTGTTACCTCAACCGGTTTGCCATTGCGGATGCTCTCAACGAAGCTGTTGATAAGACCTTCGTCCATATCATCTCCCCAGAAGCTCCACGCTGCTGCTTTACCGGTCACATCACTGTACACCTCGTTCTTCTGGGCGAAAGCATCGATATTCAGCACACCCTTCGTACCGATAATCTCGAGTGTAACATCCCCCCAGGTCGGGAAGGTACGATTACGGGACCAGCTTGGATCGAGTACGGCAACAACGCCATTGGCGAATTTGA
Source organism: Paenibacillus solani (assembly GCF_001277345.1). Lineage (GTDB taxonomy): Bacteria > Bacillota > Bacilli > Paenibacillales > Paenibacillaceae > Paenibacillus_AQ > Paenibacillus_AQ solani. The sequence continues at coordinate 533,513 of NZ_LIUT01000006.1, read as the reverse complement.
CATGGACCATGCCGGCGTCATCAATGTCGGTGTCATGGAACAGCGTTTCCGCATGAGCGTATACTTCTTCCACCTTGCTGCCGGTAAACCAGTGCATAAGATCCATCACATGGACGGTATGATCAAAAACGGCTCCTCCGCCCGATTTCTCCCGTTCGATAAACCAGCCGCCAGGCATCGTTCCCCGGTTGGTTCCCTTCATGGCGAGGATATCGCCAATCTGTCCGGCGTCCACCGCTTCCTTCGCCTGTCGTACAGATGTAAGATACCGGCAAGGAAAGGCAGTCATGAGCTGAACATCATGCTCCTTGCACACCCGGATCATTTCCAGCATCTCAGCTTCGGATAAACCTAAAGGTTTCTCGCACAGCACATGCTTCCCTGCCTCCGCGGCACGCTTGGTGATCTCTGCATGGCGTGCATTCTCCGAACAAATGACAACAGCATCTATTTCCTGTGACAGCAACTCGTTATAATCCGCATAATAAGGGATTCCTCGCTCTACGGAGTAGGGACGTACCCGTTCCGCATCTTCATCAGCGATCCCAACCACCTCAACATCATCACGCTTTAGCATGCTGAAGAGATAAGTTGCTGCATGCATATGGGCAAAACTGATAAAACCGACCTTGATTTTATTCATGAAACGTTCCCTCCAATCATGACAGGCTGCCCGGTCTGAGCCGATTGCCCAGCAGCCTGAGCGATTGCAACGGCATAGCAAGCATCTTCGATGCTAACAAGCGGGTCACTGCCGTTACGGATACACTCGATAAAATGCTGCAATTCTTTGTAGTACGGGTCATGAAGGCTACTGCCGGAAGGAATTTGAACAGCTGGCCCTTCTCCTCTCAACAGGCCCATCGTTTGAATATCAAGAGGCTGTACCTGGTTACTATCAAATCTTATAATACCTTGATCTCCCGAAACTTCGAATTGCGTCGTAAACGGGCCGGGATATCCCCAATAGCCGGTTAAACTCGCGATAGCTTTATTCTTAAAATGAAGTGTAAGCTGAGCATAATCCATCTTCGGCTCATCCCGCTTAACAACCGAAGCATATACCGACTCAACTTCCCCAAACAGCCAGCATGCGTAATCGATGTCATGAATCATTAGATCCATGATGACCCCTCCGCTCTTGCCAGGGTCTGTATACCATCCCTCCATCCCTTGCGGATATGCCCCATACCGCTTAAAGTGAGCCATCTTCGGTGCTCCAATCTTTCCGGAGTGAGCCTGCTGATATGCATCATGATAGTTCGGAAAGAACCGGACAACATGTCCGATAAACAACCGAGCTCCGTGCTGCTCACAGGCCGCTCTCATCTCCTGTGCATCCTCCAGGGTTAAAGCTGCCGGCTTCTCGCAGATGACGTGCAGTCCTTTTTCAGCTATTTGCAGTACATACGGTTTATGTAGATAGGTGGGCAGACACACCGCAACCGTTTCCAAATCTTTTTGCTCAAACAATGATGCTACATCCGTGTATGCCTTCGCCCCGGTCAAGGCTGCGGCCCGCTCAGCCCGCCTTGCGTTAATATCCACCACGCCTGTCACCGTGACTCCCGGCATTTTGGCCAAATTATGCGCATAAATCATTCCCATTGTTCCACAGCCCAAAATCGCTATGTTCATGCTTATCCCTCCAGTATACCAAGTATGACGTGGACCAAAAGATACTGCTGTACCCACTGTTTGCGAATACCCCACCCTGTTAACTTCTTCATGGGACATGACATTCCTGCCCAGGTTTCGTGGTCGGTACTTTTTGAACTTATGCGGCTAACTTGGTAAAGTGTATATTGTATGGTTAAGTATATCATTTTTTATATATGAACAGAGCCATTTAGGAATGGATTCAACGTTCCAAGAAAGGGCAAAGCTTTCAGGCATTTCTATCAGAGTGATCAAGAGAAAGGGTGTAGAGAGAACATGTCAGAGCTTGTTGTGCAAACGAATAACGGGCGTATCCAAGGCAGTCTGGAGAACGACGTCCGTGTATGGAAAGGCATTCCTTATGCAAAACCCCCGGTTGGCCCGCTGCGGTTCCGTGCCCCTGTGCCGCCTGATTCCTGGGACGGAATCAAAGAAACCACCGACTTCAGTCCGATGTGCCTTCAGCCGCTCGAGTCCACGTCCAGCATGTTAGGTGGAGGTGTGACCAAGACGGTATCAGAGGATTCCCTCTATCTCAATGTGTGGGCTCCTCAGGACCCGCCAGTAGAGCTGCTGCCCGTCATGGTATGGATTCACGGGGGAGCTTTCGTCACAGGCTCCGGCAGCTTGCCGAGCTATAATGGGACTTCCTTCGTTCTCCGAGGCAACGTGATTGTCGTGACGTTCAATTATCGACTGGGCCCGCTTGGCTTTCTTCATCTGGCTCCACTTGGAGAGGGCTTATCCTCCAATGCCGGCTTATTGGACCAGATCGCTGCTCTGCAGTGGGTACGTGACAATATCCGCGCCTTCGGAGGCGATCCGGACCAGGTCACCGTATTCGGCGAGTCGGCAGGTAGCATGAGTATTGCTGCATTGCTGGCCATGCCTGCGGCCAAGGAGCTGTTCAAGCAGGCCATTATGGAAAGTGGCGCTTCCCAGATCATGACTCCCGAACAGGCACAGCTGATAACAGCTGGTTTATTAAAGGAACTGGACCTGACACCAGATCAAATCCAGCAACTTGAAGCGCTGTCCGGTGAGCAGATATTCGAGGCCGGCGAACGGCTGAAGAAGCGGATCGGACCGGGTATAAACATGATTTTTCAACCGGTAGTTGAGCCGAATACTCTGCCTCATGATCCGCTGCAGGCTATTCAAACGGGCTGGGCCAAAGACGTGCCAATCCTCATCGGGACGAACCTGGAAGAAGGCGCCTTATTCTTCCGCCCGGACATGCCACTGGTTAAAGAGGATGATCTTGTCCGTACAGTTGAGCTGATGACCGGCATCGAGGATGCTGCCCCTATATTCAAGACCTATCCGTACAACATAGATGGACACGCCCAGATTATGACGGATCTGTATTTCTGGCGCTCAGCTCTGCAGTTCGCTTCCGCTCAAAGCAAGCATGCGCCGGTATGGATGTACCGATTCGATTGGACGCTACCTGGCCATCCGGTGCTGGGCAAAGCGATGCATGCCCTGGAAATCCCGTTTGTATTTAACACACTTGCACTGTTTCAGAACATTGGTGTTCACGTCGATGATGCCACACAAGCCTTGTCTGACCGGATGCAGGATGCCTGGATTTCATTTGCCCGCCATGGCTCACCGGATACGGAATTGCTGCCTTGGCCTGCTTATGATCAAGCAACACGGGCAACGATGATATTCAATTACGACATCGGAATTGCCCTGGACCCGGATGCCATGAAGCGGGAAATGCTGCAATTATAAAAATAGATCGGCAAACAAGCCATCCCACGAGGCACCGCTTCCTTGCTGACGGTATCCTTGCGGCAGCAAAAAAGCTGTATTCCCATCATGATGAACATGATCTGGAATACAGCTTTTTGTTAAGTCAGGGTCCGTCTGCATCTGATCTCCGCTATGGTGCCCCCGGCCGGCGGTTATGCTCTATGCTCTCAAAGGTGACGAAGGCTGCTTCCAGAGAAACCAGGGGGAAACGCAGTCAGCGCCTTATTTCACTGCCCCTTGCGTGATGCCGTTAATGATCCACTTCTGTGCAAACAAATAGATGATGATCATCGGCAGCATCGCCATCAGGTACGAAGCAAAAGCCAAATTGAAGTCTGTGTTGAACTGCCCTTGGAATATATATTGCACCAGCGGCAGCGTATAAGAGCTTGTGTCGCTGATGATGATAAGCGGCAACAGGAAGTCATTGTACGTGGAGAGGCAGATCAGAATGCCAACCGTCGCGTTCATGGGCGCCATCATCGGGAATATGATTCTCCAGAATGTTCCCCAAGTTGATGTGCCATCCACACGGGCTGCCTCCTCCAGCGCAACCGGAATCGATTTAATGTAACCGACATACACAAAAACGTTAAATGCCAATGCATAAACGGTATGCAAAATCGTAAGCCCGACCAGATTCGTCATATGAAGGCCAGCCGTCAATTTGACTAGCGGCAGCATAATGATCGGAAAAGGAATGAACATGGCGCTGATAAAATAAAAATATAAACCCTTGAAGAACTTTCGGTTCATATTGCGGGCAATGGCATAAGCAACAAGCGAATTGGTCAGCAGGGTCAACACAACCGTTGCCGTCGTTACCATCGCACTATTGCCCAGCGCATTGAAGAAGTTGGTCATTTGGATCGCGTTCGTAAAGTTTTCGAAATGAAGCTCCCTTGGTAAGCCGAACACAGATGACAACATATCCTCCGGCGTTTTGAGCGCAATCGTAATCGTCATATACAGCGGGAACAGAATCAGGATCGTACCCAGCGTAATGAGAAGCATAACCACCCAGTTCGTTTTCGTCCGCATTACACATCCCCCTCTCTTCTCTGCAGGAACCGAATCTGCACGACCGATATGGTGGCAATTAAGATGAAGTAGATCACGGAGTTTGCGGATTGATAGGCAAATTCTCCTCCCTCAAAGCCGCCGGTGTAGATCAGGTGGGAGATCGACTGTGTCGCCCTTCCTGGCCCACCGTTGGTGAGGGCTATGATCTGATCAAAGACCATTAAGGAGTTCTTCATTGCCAGCACCATATTGATTGTAAAAAATGGTGCAATTAGCGGAAAGGTGATTTTCCAGAACTCCTGCCAGCGGTTAGCTCCATCGAGGCTGGAAGCCTCGTACAGCGTGCGGGAAATGGTCTGAAGCCCTGCGAGATAGAGGATCGTGTTATAGGCAATGCCCTGCCATACCGCTACGATCACGACTCCGATCCAGGCATGCTGTTCACTGCCCAGAATATTGGTAGACAGCCAATCGATTCCCAGGTTTTTTCCCCATATAGTAAACACATTCGAGAACATATAATTGAATATGTAACCTACAATCAGCACGCTCAGAATATTCGGCAGAAAGTAAATGCCTCTGAAGAAATTCCTCGCTTTGATCTTAGCGTTCAATCCCATAGCAATCAGCAGACTGAAAATGTTGATGAGGATGGTAACCACCACAGCGAATTTGAATGTGAACCAGTACGCGTGGCCCACGTTCCCATCCTTGAACAGATTGACGTAATTCTTAAATCCGATGAAGTCGAAGTTATCACCGAATCCGTTCCAGTTCGTGAAGGAGTAGTACACCCCCTGCAAAGCTGGCAGCGTCAGAAATACGAAGAACAACACCACTGCGGGTATGGTCATCAAATAATAAGGCGTAAGCCGCTTGTTCATGTCCGGTCCTCCTCCATCCTTCGTGGGTATTGTGAGATATGACTGGATATTGTAGGTATCGTGGAAAAGTAAATATCACACCGTTAGCGCCTGTCAGCTACCTTGTCCCATTCGGTGTCCAGCTTCTTCAAGTACCCATCGATATCCCGGTTCTGCAGGAAGGACTGAATCACCGAGTTTAACTGCACAGCCGCCGGAATATAGTGGTCAGCAAAATCGAGAACCTGGTCCTGCTCCAGATAAGGCAGCAGCTCCGCAACGGCAGGATCATCCTGCTTCACCCCATCAACGGTTGAGAACAGCGTTTGCTCGGTTATATATTGCTTGCTGTTCTCTGGTTTGAGCAGAAATTGAATAAATTGCTGTGCTTCCTCTTTATGTTTCGAACGATCGGATATGGCCAGCAGCGTATCCACACCCGAAATGAGTTTGTTCTCTTCCGGATTATTGCCGGTTGGCAGCGGAAAGAAGCCGATCGGTACGTCTGGATTGGCTTTGCGAATTTCCGGAATCGCCCAGGTTCCCTGGATATACATGGCCGATTCGCCTCTCGCAAACCCCCTGTTGCCGTCTGCATAGTTCTTGCCAAAATTGTCCCCATGGCCATAATCCATCAATGCAAGCTGCTTCTCTGCAATTTCACGATATTTCTCAGCGAAGGTTATCTTGCCTTCTCGCCGATCCATGTAAAATTCAACCCCTTCCAGATTAGAGGCCAAAGCATTAAACGGCAGCACCGTCTGCCAATCGTCTTTATATGTGAAGTAAAACGGAATCTTTCCCGCTTCCTTGACCTTCTGCGCCGTAGCTAACAGCTCGTCCCAAGTCCGGGGAACACGGAGTCCCATTTCTTTGAAAATTTCTTTGTTGTACATTACACCGTTAGCGTTAGTGGAGTAGGGTATGCCTGTAACCTCCTCCATCCCTGCCACGTCCTTCAGCATCTCAACGTAGGTCTCATCAACCTGGCTCAGCAGCGAGTTATTCGTCAAATCCATGAAAATGCCACTTTGCGCCAGCAATGAATAGGTATCGGTTGCGCCCATGCCGATAATATCAGGAATGTCGTTCTTGACGACTCTTGTCTTGAGGACTGTCTCCGCATCCGGCGGATTCACCTGAATCACCTTGATCCTGGATTGGGATTCATTAAACTTCTCGATGAGTGCGTCGAAGGATCCCTTTGCTTCGGGCTTATTCTGAAAAAACTCTATCTGTACCCGTCCCGATTCCTCTTTAGCACCGCAAGCGGTTAGCATTAATACGGTCGACAAACACACCGCGATCCATTTACCAAGCTTCATGGTCTGCCCCCCATTTCATTATTCTGAAGTAATTAAGGCCAATGCCATGTCTATTAACTACCCATACTGCTTGGTTGGTAAACGACCATACCTTAAGACCAGCGCCTGCGGACTTTTCTCTCGAAACAAAAAAAACCAGCAGATCAGGGTTTTTGTCCTGATCTGCTGGCAGAGATTGGCTGTTACTATGCAGCCGGGGATATGCTATTCCAACCATTTTTTATGGATGTCCGCAAACTTGCCTTGGAGCTTCATTTCGTCGATCCACATTTCCAAATAGCTCGCATATTCAAAGTCGCCACGAGGAATCATGTAGCCTTTTTCACTGTTCGTGAACGGCTTGTCCGTTAATGCAGCATACAGTCTGGAATCTGCTTTAGCATACGTGATCGCTTCAATTGTATCCGTGATCATCACATCATACGTACCGTCAGCAACCAAATGCGGGATATCCAAGTTGTTTGGAACCACCGTTACGTTGGCTTTTGTCAGATGCTGACGCACGAATACATCGTTCGTTCCGCCCGGATTCACACCTATGCGTACCGACGGCTTGTTGATATCTTCAACGGTCAAGTATTTGTCCTTGTCTTCCGCACGGATCAAAGGTGCCTTACCGAATGAAATGTAGCCTTGGGATACGTAAGCTGTTTTTTGTCTTGCTGTGTTACGGGTTACGCCGCCTACAGCGATGTCGAACTTGTCAGCTTGCAAATCCTTCATCATGTCAGGCCAAGTCGTGTTTACATAGCGCACTTCTACGCCAAGATCTTTACCGAGTTCTTCCATAGCATCAACGTCATAACCTTCATATTGCTTTGTAGCAGGATTCAAATATGTGAACGGTTTGTAATCCCCTGTCATACCAACCCGTATGTAGCCTCTCTCGATAATCTCATCAAGTTGGGAAGCTGCTTGTTTCTTCAGTTGCCCAGGTGCAGTGGACGAAGCCGACTTAGCGGACACCTCCGGTGAAGTGAGAACCTCGTTTGCTGCAAAGCCTGTTGCTACCAATGATAAGCTGACTATCCCTGCAATTAATACCTTTTTCCAATTCTTAGCCATTTTTTAAGTTTCCTCCTGTTTGTCTTCTTGTTGTTTTTCATCGAATGCTCTTGATTTGGCAGCGGCATCATCTGCCTGAAACATTTGAGAATTTCTTGCTGCTGGCCTTCTGTTAAGGCAGCTTCTTCATTTCTTACAGACATCCCCCCTTTCAAGTACCCTACGTGCGGTCACCATAGGAAGGATTGCTAGAGACTGAATTTGGCAAGCTCTTTGTTAAGTTCTTGAGCAACCATTTCGAGCTGTTTCACAGAGTCTGAAATTTCCTTGATTGTTGAGATTTGATTCTCGACCGCGGCTGTCACTTGTTGTGCATCCGTCGAGGTCAGATCCGCAATGGATTTAAGCTCTTCAACCGAAGCACTCACCTGTTCAGAGCCGGCGGACATTTCTTCGGAAGCTGCAGATACTTCCAAAATGTGATCGGCAACATTTCGCGTAGCAGTCAAAATATTATCGAATTTGGCACGAACCTCTTGGATCAGCGTAATTCCGTCTTCTACATCCTTCCGACTGACGTCCATGACCTCCACGGCATTAATGGTGTCTTCGCGAATTTCCGTAATCAGCTTCGCAATCTGGTCTGTTGAATCCTCGGACTGCCCAGCCAGCTTCTTGACTTCTTCTGCCACAACGGCAAAGCCGCGGCCATGCTCACCTGCTCTGGCTGCTTCGATGGAAGCATTCAGGGATAGCAGTCGAATACGGGAAGTTACTTCCGTGATGAAGCTCAAAATCTGCTCGATTTCAGAAGAACGTTCATTCAAACGCCCAATGGCCGTACCAACTTTAGACGTTCCCTCTCCGATGTTTCCGATTTGCTTCACCGCTTGTTCAACGACAACCGATCCGGTCTCAGCCTGATTAGCAGCTTCCTGTGCGGCTTCAGACACCATGGAAGATGTTTCGGCAATTTTGACAATCCCGCTTGCCATATCATTCATGGACATTGCGATTTCGTTAGAGCTTGAAGCATGAGTATTCGCTCCATTTGCAATTTGGCGAATGGAAGAGCCGATCCGATCAACACTGACCATGGCTGTATCTACTCCACTCGATACGGTCTCCGTGACCGACAGGACTTGGCGGGATGAATCGCTCACTCCGACGACCAGATGCTTCAGATGGGATACTGTCTGGTTAAAGTCGTTGGAGAGGACCGCAATCTCATCCTTCCCTTCCACTTGGATGGTCTTAGTCAAGTCACCAGCTGCAACTTCTTTGACAGCTGTGTTAAGCTTGCGAATCGGCCTAACAATTTGCTCCGTAACATATATCACAGAAAAGGCGGATAAGATCAAAGCCCCTACCGATATGATGATCATGGTAATCGACATCTCCGTGATCGGAGCATTCAGCTCTTTGGTCGGTGCAGCCACAAAAATGCCCCAATTAAAGTAGGATGGTGCATAGGCTCCTGAGTAATCGGCTCCTTCTACTTCATAGTTAAAAGTGCCCGATTTGCCCTGAATGACTTCCTCATAGGCTTTATTTAATCCGGGATTATCAATATCTTTAATGCCTTTATTAAGAACAAGCTCCTCTTCCGGAGACCACATGAACGTTCCTGCTTTACTTAACAGAAAAGCATAGCCGGTAGTTCCGAATGTTTGGTTGGACACTTTTTTTTGAATCTCGTTGATTGGAAGGGTAGAGCCCATATAACCGTACTGCTTACCATCTTTCATCAACGGGATAATCATGGTCACGATGCTGTTTCCCGTTCTCTTGGATAGGATCGGTTCAGACACGACCAGCTTGCCTTCGCCCTTCCCGGCTTCTTGATAATGGACGCGGTCCGATACGTCGGTCACTTCACCCAGAAAGTTAATGACGTTCTTTCCTGTCAAATCATAGGAGAAGAAAAAAGTTTCAAATTCGGGATTGCGCTCCTGCGCAGCTTGAATCAATTTCAAGTCTTCAGCTTTGTTCCCCTGAATGAATTTTCCTACACTCTCAACCTTAGCAATCTCTACATCGAGAAATTGGTCGATCTGAAGGGCTAGCTTCTCGGCGTTAAGCTGTGCTTCTTTGTCCAGACTCTGCTGCAGTATGTCAGAGGACCTGACGTAAGTAATGGCGTTGACGGAACCAAGACTGACTAGCAAGAGCAAACATATCATGGTAATCATTTTTTGCTTAAGACTCTTATACATGCTGTAAACCCTCCCGAAAATAGTCCCTGAGCCCTAACCAATCTTATGTCCAAAATTTTTAGCGATTGCTCTTTTTTCTGTACGGACATTGTCTTTAAACATACAAAATGAACAGATTATGTCGAAAGAATTTGGCAGATAACAAGGGGAAAAGACTCTGATTTATTAGTTATCGGTAAGGCTTGGGTATTAATTGAGAGGTTGACAGGGACTTTTTACAACATTTTACTTTGATGTATGAGTACGTATTATATTAGTTCTTCAGACTTAAAAAATAGGTGTATGCAACTGCAGCTCAGGAACTGATATAGATGCTAAACTATTCTTGAATATGTATGGTTTGTAACGAGGAAATTGACCGGTTCAACAAAAAAAGCACCCCATAGGGTACCTTTTGCTCGGCCTGACGACCTCTAGTTTATATTCACGTCTTACCTTCATGTAAGTATCGTTTCCTGTACACCGATTAGAGGGATCGTAAACGTGAAACACGCTCCCTGTCCTGAAGTATCTTCAAGCCAGATGCGGCCATTGATCAATTCGGTCAGCTGTTTACAGATGGAAAGTCCAAGCCCCGTTCCCGTATATTCACGAGTTACTTCCTGATGATGGACTTGGGAAAAAGACTGGAACAAACGATGCATCCGGTCTGCCGGGATACCGATTCCCGTATCCCGGACGGAAACCATAATTTCTTTGATGTCCGAAGATTCCCGGTCATCCGATACACCAACCTCGACACTTACCTTCCCCTCGCTCGTGAACTTGATCGCGTTCGAGATTAGATTTATGAGAATCTGCCTTATTTTATCAGCGTCTGATGTTATTCTTTCAGGTACATGCTCCGCTATGTCGATTTGGAGCTCGATTCCTTTACGCTGTACGTCATTTCTAATCAGGCTGGATACCTGCTTAATCAATGGACGAATATATAAAGGCCCCATTACCAGTTCCAACTTCTTACTCTCTACTTTGGAATACTCCAACACATGTTCAATCATAGTTAACAGAGATTCGCCGCTCTGTTCAATAAGCTCCACATACTCCCTCTGCTCATCATCCAGAGCGGTGGCCTGAAGTAATGCCGACATCCCCATGATTCCGTTCATTGGAGTCCGTATCTCATGGCTCATCACAGCGAGAAGCTCCGATTTCTCTTGCATGATCCGCTGATTCTCTTCTTCAGCCTGTTTTAGATTCCCAATCGTAGATTCCAGTTCAAGCATATCCGCAAAAAAAGCCGAGAGGGATAATAGTAAATCAATATCTTCCTCGCAATACTGGTAGTAATTATACCGCTTCCCGATTGAACGATTTCAGAACGGTTGTAGTATGCCGATCATTCAATGCAATACAGAAGGTGTTTGCCTGCATGAGCCTGCTGGAAGTCTGGATAACTCTTGCCGCAGATTCATATAAGCGATTGGAGATCACAGTCAATACATCTACATAATCTGTTTTTAACATGTTTCTCCCCCTCTCCTTCTAGCAAATACCACCTTATTTCCTTCCTAATCATAGCATTCTCATATAGGAAGTAAAGATTAACCATTGTTCAGGGCTTCGGTCCCTCATCTAACGCATGTCCTGCTTAAATAAAAAAAGACCCGGCAGTCAAATGACGCCGGATCCTTTCATTACTATGATTTAAGGGATGGCTTTCCATACATCGGCAGATCCAGGAGTTTCACCTTGTGTCCACCATTTTGCTTCATAGTTCACACCGTTATGGCTGACTTTGCTGCCGCCAACATAAACGGTAGTTGAGCTCCATGCCGGATAAGTTGCCGGTGCGTCAGGTGTCGTAACATTGACGACATTACTTGCTGCGGATACATTACCTGCAGCATCTACAGCTTTTACGGTAAAGGAATAGGCTGTGTTAGGTGTCAGGCCTGTAACGAGGTATTCCAATGTGGAGCCCGAAACGGTAGCGACTAAGGTGCTTCCTTGGAATACCTGGTAACCTGTTACGCCTACATTATCCGTTGAAGCATTCCACATCAAAGGAACTGTCGTGGAAGTCGCTGTTCCCATAACATGAAGGCTCGTAGGTGCTGTAGGCGCTTCAGTATCTGGGCCTGTTACAGCTAGGGTCGTAAATGAAGCGGCGTTGCTGGCAGGGGATACATTACCTGCAGCATCGACGGCTTTGACCGTAATATTGTAGAGGGTATTCGGCGTTAAGCCGATCAGATTGTAATTAAGTCCAGTCGTGGAAGCCAATTGAGTGGCCCCGTTAAAAATACGATAGCTCGTTACACCAACATTATCCGTTGCTGCATTCCATGTAAGCGCAGCGCTTGTCGTTGCTACATTGGAAGCCACTACGCCTGTCGGTGCAGTTGGCGGGGTCGTATCGGTATTTCCGCTTCCGGTGAAATTGACGTCAAGCACGTTATAGAAAGCATTTGGTGTGTCAGCCACTTCCCATACAGCCAGAATGATATGGTAACCGGATTTAGCCGGAACGTTACAAGTCGAAGCGTAGTCAACTGGAGGCTTTGCACCACCATAGCTAATGGAGCAGAAAGGCGTCAGATCAAAAGCAGATTTGGCCAGTGGAGCATTTTGATCCCAGCCGTCTTTTGTAATGTAGTATTTCCAGCTTGCCGTCGCATGGTTGGCTGTTAATTTCCATTGGAACGTTGTAGTTCCTGGGGAAATGTTCACTTTGCTCCAGCGAGTTGCAGATTGCTCGTCAAGTTTAGGGAATGCGCCGCCTGCACTGGCAATTTTGCCATCGGCAGGACCTGCATTCGGCCAGCCCTTAGGAGCTTCCAAGCTTTGAGGCTCATACACAATCGCACCGCAATCGGTGTTCTGCCCCAGTTTACACAGATAGGCACGGCTGGCTGGGGATTCAATATACCCGTGAGCAGATGCTTTATCTGCGAATATAACCATCAATAAGGTCATCAATAACATCGCAGAACCCGCAATAATCAGATTCTTGAGCCAAGCTCTGTTCGGCAAACTTAAAGTCATACAATTATTCCTCCTTTGATTTGGGTATTTACATATAAAGCGTTTACATTAAAATCTGTTGTATAATACACCTCCCTTTGTTTATAGACGCTTGTCCCTCTGTGGCTTGACTAACTTGGAAGAGTCTCTAGGTTACATCGTCCAAGCCTACCAGCACTATCATTATTTTAAAACATTTGGAACTTAGATCCCATATTAATTATCAACGATTTGTTACACATTTCAACGAAATTGGATAAATCTGTATCGATAATTGTGATAAATATCATGGCATTTGCTGAAAATACTCAAAAAAAGAGAGCAAAAATCCCAGAGGATTCTTGCTCTCTTTCATATATTCATACCTTATTTGCGGCATAGGGTTTGGCTTTTATTCCACTCCGTCTTTGAAATGTTTCGTGTAATTCTTATCTCCCTTATGTTCCAAATCCTCAATGGTGAGCTCCAGTGTATGAATAATTTGTTCCTTAACCTGATTCAATGTGTCAAAATAGACGCTTTCTTCCGCTCCTACAATTCGTGTGCCACTAAGCGCCTGAACGGCCTGGTAGACCCGGTGCTGTTCGGCCAAATCATCAACAGCTTTCAGTGTATGTTTCATCTGAAGAAACAGGTCCCGATGATGCTGGGTGGTCAATCGCTTCTCAAGCTCCTCCATTCGGGCGTTTGTGTCCATCATTACTTCCCCCTCCTTCACAGTCATATATTTTACGCACATATCCGATTATAGTCTCCCAGTAATTTCTTCTAACTATTATATCACGGTTTCTTTGTAGTGAAACAGGAAATGGACCCTTGCTCAGCGAACTATGATAACGTTAACATCCAACATAGTTACACATACTTAGAATGACAGACTATTATTGGAGGTATCTATGGAAAACAACGGGCTCGGTGGAAAAAGCATTATTCTCAGAATCGAAATGAATACGCAAGAGATTAAGTTTGGTCAAGTTGCATCCGCTATTTTTGAAGCTGGGGGTGACATGGTCGCAATTGATGTCATTCAGGCAAGCGGCCACATCACGGTACGGGACATTACCATTACGGTAACAGACAGCGTCGATATCGAAAGAATTACAAATACAGTAAAACACCTAAAAGGTGTCCGGCTCGTCAACGTATCCGACCGAACTTTCCTGCTGCATCTCGGCGGCAAGATCGAAACTCAACCCAAACGACCCATTCAAAACCGCGATGACCTGTCGCGCGTATATACGCCGGATGTTGCCCGAGTATGTTCGGCCATCCATGAAGATCCGAGAAAAGCCTATACGCTGACTATCAAGAGAAATACGGTCGCTGTCATCTCGGATGGAAGTGCCGTGCTCGGTCTGGGTAATATTGGCCCCTACGCCGCCATGCCGGTTATGGAAGGGAAAGCGATGCTGTTCAAACAGCTCGCAGGTGTAGACTCCTTCCCGATCTGTCTGGATACCCAGGATACGGAAGAGATCATTCGTTCCATCAAGGCTCTGGCCCCGGCTTTTGGCGGGATTAACCTTGAGGATATCTCTTCTCCCCGCTGTTTTGAGATCGAACAAAGACTGCGCGACGAGCTGGATATTCCCGTATTCCACGATGACCAGCACGGCACGGCAGTCGTTCTGTATGCTGCGCTAATCAATGCGCTGAAAATTGTTGGTAAATCCATTGATAACGTTAGAGTTGTCGTGTGTGGAATCGGCGCAGCAGGTGTTGCGTGCAGCAAAATCCTCTTGTCGGCAGGCGTTAAGGACATTATCGGCGTAGATCGTGAAGGTGCGCTGGTTGCCGGGAAAACTTACAGTAATAGTATGTGGCAATGGTATGCCGAGCATACGAACCCGAATAAAATTCAGGGCTCATTGCAAGAAGTCATTCAAGGTGCCGATGTATTTATCGGTCTGTCCGCAGGCGGTCTGCTCCGGCGTGAAGACGTACAGGCCATGGCTGAGAATCCGATCGTATTCGCTATGGCGAATCCTACTCCGGAGATTAAGCCCGAGGAAGTGGAAGATATTGTGGGTGTTATCGCAACCGGACGTTCGGACTACCCGAACCAGATTAATAATGTCCTCTGTTTCCCGGGGATTTTCCGTGCAGCCCTGGACTGCAGAGCAACCACCATTAATGAGGAAATGAAGCTCGCTGCAGCCGAAGCCATAGCATCGGCCGTATCAGATGAAGAGCGCAACCCGTCGTACATCATTCCAAGCGTGTTCAATCAGAACGTCGTGAAGGCCATTAGAGAGCGTGTTGTTAAAGCTGCTGTCAAAACTGGCGTTGCCCGGAGAAACCCGCGTGAATAAGAATTCCCTGATTCGGAAGTTCAACAAACAGGCAGTCATATATGAAAGAAATACAAGGCAGCGTAAACTGGGTGAATGGCGACAACAGCTGCTTCAGGATATAGAGGGTGATGTGCTTGAGGTAGCTGTCGGCGCTGGCGCCAACTTCCCCTTTTATGATCGCGACAAGGTAAACGTAACAGCGGTTGATTTCAGTCCCGAGATGCTGAGACATGCACGGCAGATGGCATCCGAGCTTGGCATTCATGCCACTTTTCTGGAACGGGATATCGAAACTCTCGAGCTTCCCGAACGTTCCTATGACTGCATCGTATCTACCCTTTCGCTGTGCGGCTATGAAGATCCGGTTCAAGCTTTGAATAAAATGAACCGATGGGCTAAACCCGGCGGTCGCATTTATTTACTAGAGCATGGCATGAGCACTAACCGGCTCCTTGGTGCAGCGCAGCATGTCGTTAACCCGGTGGCACGGAGGATATCCGGCTGTCATTATAATAGGGATATGATCCATATCGTAAATGCCTCTGATCTGGATATTATCAAAACCAAGCGTTATTGGAACGGCATCGTCCACCTGATCTGGGCACAAGCAACCTAACCTGTTGTATTATCATTGGGTCTGACTGCATAAAGTTATATAATCTCTTATTAATAGATGTGGAGGAACTTTGTTATGAGTACAAGGCCCGCTTTTAATGAATATCTGCCTCTCGCCGAAAAATACGTCTCGCTTGTTCCCGAAGGCCATATTGCCGAGGTGTTAGGGCGGCAGCATGATGAAACATTAAGATCGCTCAGCGACCTGTCTGAAGAACAGGCGAATGTTCGCTATGCCGAAGGAAAATGGAGCCTAAAACAAGTAGTCGGACACATCGCCGATGTAGAGCGCTTATGGAACTACCGCATTCTCTACATTGCACGTGGAGATGCCCGTGAATTTTCGGGGTATGATCGGGAGATTTTTGTTCAGAATTCTCCCTTTAGCCATCTTCCGTTACAGGAAGCGCTTAAGGATTATGCTGCCGTCAGACAATCTACCATTACGCTGGTTGGAAGCTTGACGGAGGAGGCCCTAAAGCGTCTGGGGACGTTCAACAATTACCCTCTCTCAGCACGTGCAGCTGCCTATGTGATTGCCGGACATGAGCTTCATCATATGAGTATTTTGCGGGAGAAATATTTAACGTAATTCACGAAGTTTGCTTAGCAAGATGCAATCATCCCTTATTCCAAATTTAAAAGGCCTCTGTAGAGGCCTTTTCTAGTTTAATAGGCAGCGATGGGACGCAATTCATTTTAATCCCAATTCCATACCTCAATGCGGCCCAAACGGAATTCCCAAAATTCCTGCTCCTCCTTCAGCTTCTCGAGCTCCCGCACAGGCCCCGTAACGGTTGCTCCGTATACTTGAACCCCATTTTTTCTCAAATACGCCAGACGCTTTATGTCTTCATCCACACCGTTATATTTGATGTTGTCAGTCATCCATTCAACGTCTGCGATCAGTTGCTTCACGTGATCCGTTATCTCGGTATCCTCTGAGAAGAAAGTGTGCCAGAGAGAAAGGGAATGATTATCTCCAAACTGGACCTTTGGTCTTAACGTTAGATGAGGAATCATGTAATCTGCGCCGCTAGAGCTATAAGTCCCCAGCTTGAAATCCTTCAGTTCGCCTGCAAAAACAGCCATACTGGTTGCTTTAACATCATAGTTCGACAAGAGCTTCAAGACCTCCTCCGGTGACCTCAGCGTTCGAATCGAGAAGAATAATTCCGCTACGTTACCGTCTTCAAGTTTCCCTAACTGGTTCATTGCACCAGTAGGGTGAGGATCGTCTTTAATCTCCCTACCCTCCAGCAGCGCAGTGTTCAGGATATAAGGATTTCTTTCCTCTCGGTTCAAATAAGGATTCAGTTCCTCAATCGAATACCTCAGTTCTCCCCCTAATCGCTTCTTCGCGTGAAGCTCTCCGACAATTACCTGCCAATTTCCCACGTCCTTATACACTTTCAGCTTTGTCTTCTGAGTGAGGAAGGGCGTCACTTCACCCAAAGGCGAGCTTCGTTTATCTACCATAAGTCCACTTTCATGCAATTCAACCGTTGTTATGACGGTCCTTAGAAATTTATCATTTAGGTCGGTATTATAATAGTAGATTTGAATAGCTGAGCAATACACAGCATAAATAAAAAACAATATTAATACAGCTAACAAAGCATATATAAGCTCCTTCACCCTTGTCCGCCAGGTCACCCGATTAATCAATCCGTATTCATCTCCTCTCTACCTTCTCATGTAGACTAACGGTTTGAGCACATAAATGTTACGGTAAATATGAAAAATCGTTACAAACAGCTACATTCAAAGCTGCCGTAACGATTTTAATTTACGAGATTCTATAGGCTTACGTCTCTGAGGCAGGGTTGTTAGGTTCGTCCCAGCACTCTATATCATCTAGCCCTTTAATGCTGTCCTTGGTGAAGACAGGGTTCAATCCGGACCGCTTCTGCTGCAAATAATCCTGAAGCGCGGCGAAAGCTTTCCGGGAAAGCAGTGTAATGGCCACGAGATTCACAATGACCATCAGCCCCATAAACAGATCCGCCAGATCCCACACCAGCTTCACACTGGTAACAGAACCGAAGAGAACCATGGCCAGTACTGCAATTCGATACACCCATATCCAAACGCGATTCGACTTCAAAAATTCAATATTGGTTTCCCCATAATAATAATTGCCGATCAGCGTACTGAAAGCAAACAGGAATACCATGATCGCCAGAAAGTCGGACGCCCATGCCCCCATCTCCATGCCCAGCGCCGCCTGTGTCAGTGCGATTCCATCAAGTCCGGTCTGCTGATAAGCACCGGTAAAAAGAATAATGAAGGCCGTGCTTGTACATATGACTAACGTATCGATAAGCACGCCCAGCGCTTGAACCAGCCCTTGCTTGGCCGGATGGCTTGTCGTTGCCGTAGCTGCCGCATTAGGGGCGCTTCCCATGCCAGCTTCATTGGAGAACAGCCCTCTCTTGATTCCATTCATAAGAGCCGCCCCGATCGACCCGCCAACCACCTGCTCATATCCAAATGCGCTTTTGATAATTAAAGCAAAAACCTCCGGCAGCTTGGCGATGTTCGCCAATACGATAAACAGCGCGGCGCCGACATACACCACAGCCAATACTACGACGATCAGCTCCGACATTTTGGCAATCCGCTTCACACCGCCGAAGATGATAACCGCGAAAATCACCGCCATAATAACCCCGATGGTTAAACGATCAGTGCCGAACGAATTCTCGAAAGCAATCGTAATCGTATTGGACTGAACTGCATTAAAAACAAGCCCAAAGGACAAGGTGATCAGAATCGCGAACAGCACGCCCATCCACCGTTTCTTTAACCCTTGCTGCATGTAATAGGCTGGACCGCCGCGATAACCGCCAGCTCCATCCTTCACTTTATAGATCTGGGCAAGCGTACTCTCGATAAAGCTGGATGCCGAACCGATTAGCGCAATGATCCACATCCAAAATACAGCTCCAGGCCCACCAAGCGAGATAGCCAAAGCCACCCCGGTTATATTCCCGGTCCCAACGCGGGCAGCCATACTGATGGCAAATGCCTGAAAAGGGGAAATGCTGTCCTTCGCTTTACTCTTGGGCTCGCGGATGACCCGGAACATCTCCCCGATCAGGCGAAACTGCAGGAATCTGGTCCCGACCGTAAAATACAGGCCGACGGCAATCAGCAATACGATGAGCAGCTTAGACCATAGAAAATCATTAAAGATAGTAACTGCATGCTGTACAAATTGATCCATATTCTACCCTCTCTATAATAAAGTCACACCCATGGTGTAAGTTTTACGTAAAATTGTCCACGGTTCATCTAACCATTACTTCGCCTGATCGGGCAAGCGGTTAATTGTGGAAGCTGCCTCTCCTTAACTTGGACGGTGAATCTAGATATTTAGAAAGAAAAAAGGACCCTCACCTCTGCGCGTTAAGCATGAGGAAAGGGTCCGGTCATCAGGATCAGGCTGTCTGCCTGCTAGCGGCATTATTCGGATGTAGGTTCCATGCCCGTATAGATCAGAATCGCATCGCGTAGAAATACTGCTGTCCCACTTCTCATCGNCATACATTTGAGCAAGGCCAGCATGGGCCTCTTTGCTGTAATCGTTCCAATAATAGGTGAGCCAGCGCTTGTGAAGTTCGGCGGCCTTCTGGGCCAGATCGCTGGCAGGATCGCCTTGCTTAAACGCTTCGGCCAGCGTTTCGTACAGCTCATCCGCCAGGTGCGTTACTTCATCATGCTGCGCTTGCGTCATATTTTTCAGCTTGGCATTGGATTGTTGTACAGTCTCTTCACCATACTTCTCACGAATTTCCTTGCCATATTTCTTCTCATTATCATCAATCAGCTTCTGCTTGAATCCCTCAAATTTCTCTTGGTCACTCATGGTCTTTCTCCCTTCGGCGGAGGCAATCGTGTTCTCCACATTGGTAATCAGCAAATCCAATTACCTTCTTTTGTCTAGGAGCAACGCATGGTGTTCCTGGAGCGCCTTGGTCCGGTTGAAGGATGGTGAGGTCATAATCGCTTTGATATGTACACCTTTACGTAACGTTAAGGTCAACACCCTCCAGCATAGCAGAGTGCAGGTAAAAAGGTTTTTTTCATCTCGGTTCAGATAAAGCGCCACTTCATCAATGGAGTAGCTCATTACTCCCCATAATCCCTTTTTCGCGTGGAGCTCTCCAACAATCAACCTGCCATTCCCCCACATCCTTATACACTTTCAGCGTTTTTTTCTGGGTAAGGAATGGCGTCACTTCAACTAAAGATGAGTCGTGTTTATCTACCATAAGTCCACTCTCGTGCAATTCAAAGTCGTCATGACGGACCGTATAAATTTATTGTTCTGGCCGGATTTATCATAGTAAATCTGGACGGCCGAGTAATACACGGCATAAATAAACAGAACCATCAACACAGCCGACAAAGCATTCACAATCAGCCTCACCCGCGTCCGCCAGATCATCCTATTCATCACTCTGCATCCATCTCCTCTCCCCCTTCTCACTTAGACAACGGTTCGATCCCGCAAATGTTACGATAAAATCAAAAAAATCGTTACAGCAGCTGCAACACGTTGCAACCGTAACGATTCCACATTCATTATATATCATGCGCATCAGAGGATGGATTGTGTAACTAACATAGGGGACTACTGCCTTTGTATGATGTAAATATTATACAAAGGCAGTGGCGGTTCACTTCCTGAATCATTTACCTCCCCTGTAACAAATAGAGGAGTACAATACAGGAGGCTCTTATTAAAAAGGAGTATAAGATAGACTGGCGCTGAATGAGAGTTGGGTAATATCAGCTGCCGAGGGATCAGTCTCAGCAAGCGTCCTTACACGAATACCAATACGATCACCCTCAGCGACCACCAATGATCCCCCAACATTTCTATTCGTTGCGGTACGGAAACCGGTTGGGTTACCAGGTGTAATGACCGTATTCGGAGCTCCGAATCTAACTGAACTAGTCAGCGAAGTTGTCACGTAAGGTGAAGAACTATGATCAATCCCATTATTAGGAACTGACGGTGCGCGGAATACTGTAAAATCATATTGAAGACCGAGAGTATTTATAGAAACCTCAGAAGCAACCAATAAATCTACACTTATTTGTAAATCTTGAACGGTACCCGCAAAGGGAATTGGGAAAGCAAAACCACCTGCTTCGGGTGGCATAGTTGATTCTCCAGAAGCGTTAATAACTTCAACCGTGCTACTACCAAAACCCATTAAAATTGGAGCAGCCGATACTACTTCAGCTCCAACGAGGATGATACCCGTTGAAAATGGAATTAATCCTCCACCTCCTGCTGCACCCGTTGCCCCCGCAGGTCCTGCTGCACCTGTTGCACCCGTTGCCCCCGCAGGTCCTGCTGGTCCTGCTGCACCCGTTGCCCCCGCAGGTCCTGCTGGCCCTGCTGCACCCGTTGCCCCTGCAGGCCCCGCTGGCCCTGCTGGTCCTGCTGGTCCTGCTGGCCCTGCAAGTCCTTCGGGTCCAATTGCTCCTGCAATTCCTGCAAGTCCTGCGGGTCCAATTGCCCCTGCAATTCCTTCAAGTCCTGCGGGTCCAATTGCTCCTGCAATCCCTGCAAGTCCTTCGGGCAAGTCCTGCGGGTCCAATTGCTCCTGCAATCCCTGCAAGTCCTGCGGGTCCAAGTGCTCCTGCGATTCCTGCAAGTCCTGCGGGTCCAAGTGCCCCTGCAAGTCCCTCAGGTCCAGCTTCGCCAATTGCTCCTACAAGTCCTTCTAATCCAGCTGGTCCAAGTGCTCCTGCAAGTCCTGCGGGTCCAGCTGCTGCAATTGCTCCTCCAAGTTCTTGAAGCAATTGCGGTCCTTGGGGTCCTGGAGGTCCCGGAGGTCCTGGTGGTCCTGGAGGTCCTGGTGGACAATTACACCTTCCCATAGTCTCATCTCCCTGTTATCAAAAGTAATTTATCATATTAAAAGCTTAACAAGGTAAACACAGCAAATACCTATCAACTAAAAAATAGGCAATAAGAGCACTGCAATCGCTGATTTTCTGTTCATCTAAGCTCTTGTCCCATAGCATTATGTCTCTGCTGGCATTAGATAATACGAGATATCGAAGTCATGGGAGTGATGAGATTGGAGAATGGCCCTTTAATAGGTATTCTGGTAACTAAAAGGAACAGCAGAAAAAGAATTTTGGAGCTTTATGAACGTTATCACAATCTAAACCTGAAACTTTACGCCTTTACACCGGCAGATATTCTTTGGGATGAACAACGTATTATTGGACTTAGCCTGAAAAAGGGCATATGGAAACAAAGTTCGTTCCCATTTCCTCATGTTGTCTATAACCGGTGTTTTAACAAAAAATTAATAACCATTCAACGACTAGAGAAGGCGATTGGTAGAAACAAATGTTTCAACAATATCAATTTTTTTAATAAATGGGATCTCTATAACCTATTACAACAGTCAGATCTTAAAGCTTATGTGCCAGACACATTTTTATATAATGAAGTGAATGTATCAGAACTATTAGAGAAATATAAACTAGTATACATTAAGCCTTTATACGGATCTAAGGGGAAGTCTGTGTATCGGATTGAACTAACGGATAATGGAGATATTCACATCTCTTTGCACAGCTTGGCTCCAAGATATATCTGCAGAAAAAACGAAAGCATTCAGGAAAAATTGGATGAACTTCTCGGACTAACGAAATACATGGTTCAGCAAGGGATTCATATGAGTCAATTTGATCATCAGTATTTTGATATCCGGGTCCTTGTTCAAAAAGATATTCTTGGAGAATGGACGGTTTCCATCATTACATGTAGAGTGGCTTATGAACATTACTTTAACACGAGTATGTGTGAAAGCATTTATGAAGTTTCAGAAATTCTTCCGCGATTATTTTCGCCGGAGAAAATGAATAAAATCCTCCGATCTCTGTATGAGGTAAGTGTAACGGCCGCACATGAAGCAGAAATTCATATGGGTTCATTGGGAGAATTGAGTGTCGATTTTGTGTTAGACGAGCAAAGAGAGTTATGGATTATTGAACTTAACGGAAAACCCCAAAAAAATATATACAAAGACCTTAAAAGTATTAAACGCAAAATTTATAGTAGACCATTGGAATATGCTTATTATCTCTCTCAACCTTGAGAAATAATAAGTTTCTATGAAATACGCAATGAAATCTATCTATCTTAAATACGAGGTCGTAGTCCGTCATCAGTGTCCTCTGCTCTAAAGTCAACTTGGCATGAAATGCTCAAGAAGTTCCAAATGAAAAAGCCCTTCCGAGGCGGATTAACCGCAGTGGAAGAGCCTTTACTAAAAAAATATAATAAACCTCTATCCCCCCTGTTATGATGAAGGATTCATCCCCGTATAGATCAGAATCGCATCGCGAAGGAATGCTGCCGTCCCAGGCTGCTTCTCATCGTAATGGGCAGTAAACCGCTCATCGTCGACATACATTTGAGCAAGGCCAGCATGGGCCTCTTTGCTGTAATCGTTCCAATAATAGGTGAGCCAGCGCTTGTGAAGTTCGGCGGCCTTCTGGGCCAGATCGCTGGCAGGATCGCCTTGCTTAAACGCTTCGGCCAGCGTTTCGTACAGCTCATCCGCCAGGTGCGTTACTTCATCATGCTGCGCTTGCGTCATATTTTTCAGCCTGGCATTGGATTGTTGTACAGTCTCTTGGCCATACTTTTCGCGAATTTCCTTGCCATATTTCTTCTCATTATCATCAATCAGCTTCTGCTTGAATCCTTCAAATTTCTCTTGGTCACTCATGGTCTTTCTCCCTTCGGCGGAGGCAATCGTGTTCTCCACATTGGTAATCAGCAAATCCAGTTGCCTTCTTTTGTCTAGGAGCAACGCATGGTGTTCCTGAAGCGCCTTGGTCCGGTTGAAGGATGGCGAGGTCATAATCTCTTTGATCCCGTCCAGTTGGAGTCCAAGCTCCCGGTAAAACAAGATCTGCTGCAATTGATCGACCTCTTCCTGCCCATAGATCCGATATCCCGACGAGTTGATTCTGGCCGGCTTCAAAATGCCAATCTCATCGTAATAACGGAGTGTTCGTGTGCTAATTCCCGCCAACTTTCCAAGCTTCTGCACCGTGTATTCCATGGTTTCACCTCCTGACAACTTTACTGTACACCTTTACGTAACGTTAGGGTCAACACTTTGCACCAAAAAAATTATAGCCTCCTCAGTATCCAACATAACAGCAAAAAAAGGAGACGGAGTGTATTCTTCACAGAATATCACCCAGCCTCCTTGTGATCATTTCTCGTATGTTAGTTCGCTTCCCCTTTCGTATCTGCAGCAGCCGATTTATCCGCCTTCGTATGCTTCTCGTTTACCCACTGTTTCAAAGGCTCGGTCATTTGATCCTTCAGCTTCTGAATCAACTGATTCTCCGTAATCCCCTTAGCAGCCGCGATCTCGGCTAACGACTGACCTTCTGTCATTTTCGCCTTCAGATCATCCTCCGATATTCCGAGCATGGCTGCGATTTCCTCCGAATTACCGAATTTGCCAAGGCCTCGGCCGCCTTTGCCATGTCCTCTTCCAAAATCGGCTTCACTGCTCTTCACGATTTGCGTTAGGCGCTCACCCAGGGCCTCTTTCCATGCGGCTGCTTCCGTTTCTGTGATACTGCCTTCACTCAGGCGCTCATCGATTTTGGCTGTTTCTAGAGCCGTCAGCTTCTGCACGAATACGGATTGAGTCATTCCTTTACCTTCCGCAATTTCCGCAAATGTGCTGCCTGCTTCAAGCGCAGACCTAATTTCGGACTCTGTCATTCCAAGGACCTCGGCGGTCTCTTGGATGATGCTGCTGCCGCGAGGTCCGCCAGCCTTATGATCCATCCGTTTTCCGTCCATGTTCTTCACGTAAGTCCCGGTCGATGGGTTTGTCCCGGCTTGGCCATCCTGTGCTGCCGAAGAAGCAGCATCCGTGCTTGCTGCCGCAAACACCTGATTATGAATATATCCGGCTCCCCCCAGCATAATCGCTGCAGCCATACTGCTTGCCAGTACTTTTTTACTTATCGGATTCATCGTATCTCTCCTTTAAGGGTTTGGTTTGTCTTACAATTTGAAGTATAGAGAGGGAATCTGAAAGTAAACTTAGGGGAATATTATGCCAGGCTTAGGCTAAGCTGAAGGTTTGCTGAATGTCCAAGCGCAGGTACATATTAAGCTTTAAGCTGAATCGCAAACGATGGCATTAAATAAACATGCAAAAAAACCGCCGAGTTCAGCCTCTCCAGCGGTTTCTCACTATAACCTTCCAATCCTTTCGGCCCGCTCTAGTCCCTGTTCTCTTCCGCTTCCGAGATAGCTCTATGGGCCAGATTCGTCAGCACGATATCGTCCATAGGCGGGTTATGGAGACCGGCCCGGACATCTCTGTACATCCGTTCCAAGGGGAGCGTGCGGGAGAGACTCAATCCTCCAACGATCCGCATGGCGCGATCAACTATGCGGAGTGCTGCATTGGTTACAACATATTTGGCGAGGCCAAGCTCGGTCTTAAGCGCAGCGCGGTTCTCCACTTCATTGTCCCAACGGTCGGCGGTTTGATACAAATAGCTGCGGGCTGTAAGATAGTCTACCTCAATCTGTGCGATGTGTCTTTGGATATTCGGCAATTCGGCGATCGGAACCGTCAATGAATTCGGTTGATGATGTAGGGCAAAATCAATGGCGAACTTACGCGCGGCATAAGCGATTCCCATATAACATGCAGGGATGTGAAGCAAAATCCCCTCCGTCGGCACGGGATTCGTCGGCTTCTCATAATCGATGCCCCGAATCACTTCCGCCTCGGGCACGAAGACATCCTCCAGAAGCACGTCATGACTTCCCGTTGCCCGCATACCCATCGTATTCCAGGTTTCCTCCACCTTGACTCCGGGCCCGCTGCGGACAAGAAATGCACCGACCTTCTCACTATGCTCAATACCAGCTGTAACCACAAACTGTTTTAAGATGGGACTTAACGTGCTGAACGTTTTGTGCCCGCTAATCCGCCATCCGCCCGGCACTGAACGTGCAGTGGTCTCCGGCCTTCCACCCCGGCTGGGACTTCCTGTCGCAGGTTCACTGGCCAATTCATTAATGACCACACCTTCGGTGACAACATCCTTGCACAGTCTTTCAAATAACGGCTTCGGCCAAGCTCCCGAGAGACGGAGCTGAAGAATTTGCCCGATATGCCAACCGACGGCCAGCGCCGTCGAGCCGTCACCCCTGGCAAGTCTTTCCTGAGCAAGCACCATTTCATATACGGATGCTCCTTCTCCACCGTAGGAGACCGGTACGGTTAGCTTCAGATAACCCGATTCCCTCAAGTCATCAAAATTCTCGAAGGGAAACGATCCCTCGAGATCATGTCGCGGAGCTCTTTCCGCGAATTTCGCCCCAAGCTTATCGGAACGAGCTGCAATTATAGCTTCGCGTTTATTACGTATGAATGGATCTGTGGAACCGGATCGATTCAAGTTCGTCCCCTCCCTCCTAATCCTTGTATTCCGATGGATATTTATCTAAAATTGTAGCAACCCTATTTTGGAGTGTCAATGAGGGGGATTACCACCGCCAGGCTCATACTAATGACGACAACCACTGAAGTCTCCCAGCTTATATTTCGTTCTCCGTCAGAAATGAAGCGATGGCTTCATTGACTTCATCCGGGTTATCCATATTGGTTGCATGATGAGCGTTCCGAATAATTCTTAAACTTGAATTTGCAATTCTCTCCTGCATATACTCTTGCTGCCTTCGGATCATCGTGTCGCTCTCTCCCTGAAGAAGCATGGTTGGACAATGGATTTTATCCAAATCCTTCGTGCTGTCCATTCGCGTCACCGCATCCCATATCCGCACCCAGTTGGAATGCGGGATGGAACGAAATGCTTTTTCTATATAAGCTTGATTGCTCTTATTGTACTTGGAAAGCATCTTTCCCTGTATTTTTCCCGATAAGGACATCGGCATCAAATAACTAGACCAGCGATTCAGCGGGACGAACATTCGCTCATACCAATTGAACGCATTCGTGAATGGAGTGCCGATCAGCACCAGAGCTGCGACCTTGTCAGGATAGCGAACCGCTGTCTGCAGCGAAATATGCCCGCCCAGGGATAATCCGCAAAGGATCGCTTTCTCGATGTCCAGATTATTGAGCAAATCCGCTAAATCCCTGCTGAAATCCTCCGAATCCACCTTACCGTCCGGCAGGGAGGATAAACCATGGCCTCGAACATCCCACACCACGGTTTGATACCGACGAGAGAAAAAATCGACCTGGTGCTGCCATTGTTCATGATCCCATGAGGCCCCATGAGTAAACACCAGCGGCTTTCCTTCCCCCTTGACTTCATAGTACAAATCGACATTCCTTCCTTTGAAAATCGGCAAGAACCATCCTCCTCGCTATATTCGGATTTATTGTGTAGTCACGTTCCATAACGGTGCAAATACCACCTGAAAACATTCATCAAACAGTACATCCAAAGTTCGGCTTGGCTCTTTAATCCAGATCATCATAGCTCCGCTGATGGCAGCTTGCAGCACCCTGCTTACCATGGGCACGTCGCATTCAGCAATTTCTTTGTTTGCAATCGCGTGATTCAGCATCTGCCGGATAAACTCATCAATCAGCAGCAGTCGGGACCGGGTCTTCTCTAACAAATCAGGGTCACTCGTCCCTTCCAGATAGAAGGAAGTATGGTTAGCCAGTTCAACAGGATCCTTCATATGTAAAACTCCATGCTTAAAAACGGTCTTTAACGCATCGATCCTGGAACAATCGGATACACTGGCCTCCTGGAAAGCATGACGGGTTAATTCTATAACATAATCGCTGTAAGCCAAGAACAGATTCCTCTTCGAACCAAATCGTTTCATTAAAGCTGCCGGCGAAATATCCACTTCATGCGTAATGTCGGTTAACGTTGCTTGGCCGTATCCTTTTTTGCACAGCGCCCGATAGACACCGTAGAAGATCGCTTCATCTTGAAATTCGCGAGGTCTTACCATGTCTATTCTCCTCTCCATCATTAGTGAATATCCATTTACTAACTATTGTTTCATAAATCCTTTTTAATGTAAACCGCAACTCTTCATACTATTGAAGCCAGGGTCATTCAGCTTAATGGAGAAGTAAGCAGACAAGCACGCTTCAACTTTCTCTCTTCAGCCTGGTGAAGACACTGAAATTCTGATTCCGTATTCCCTTGTGGAGGATGATGGAAATTAGCGATTCTCACCGTCCCTTGTTCGGAAGGAGAGCTCCACAGCTTCGGCTTTACGACAAGAGATGGACACTATATATCAGAAAAACCTACGCAAAAAAGAGCAGCTTCATCAATGAAGCTGCTCTTTGCTATGTCTGATGCCTCGTTAGATGTCAACAACGCTTCTTAGCTGCATGAACGCTGGCAATCAAGAATTCAGGTCAACGGTTTTATTAATGTCAGAGTCACCTTCCGGCTTTTGTCCCACCAACTTTTTGAAGAAGGCTTTTACCGTCTTCGTCTTGTCACCCGTCTCCCAATATTCCGCGGTGTCTGTATCCACCTTGATCAGAATCACATTCGGATCGTCGTATGAGGTTTTCAGAAACTTCTCATATGCCGCATTCCAAAGCTCCTTTTTCCGCTCCACATCATCTACGACTTCAGCCTTTCCGCGGATCGAAACGTAGGATTTGCCAACATAAGCAATATTCACGTTGGGATTATCCATAATTTCCGTGTATTTGCTGGTGTCCCTCATCGTTAGGAACCACAGATCGCCATCGAATTCGATATGCTGTGTTTGCATGGGTCTGGAATTGATTCCGCCTTCCGATATCGTGGCGAACATTGCTGTTTCGATATCCTTGATAATATCTTTCACGGTCTCAACCGCTTCATGATTGACTACTGTTCCATTTGCCATTTCTATCACCCCATCCTAAGTATTTAGTCTCTAATTACACTTCCCATAAATAAGTTAAACGATGAATCGAGATATAAATCCGCATCATATCATAAGAAAGCTTCAACTTTCTTCACGTATGGGCAACGATCGACCCTTTGAATAAATGAAAAAGACAAGCGTCATCAGAATACTGATAACACTTGTCTCTTGATTCTCCGTGAAGCCTACTGTTTCAGTCGCTATTTCTTCTGCTTGCCATAAAACCATAGTCCGACGATACATGATACGGCCCCTAAACCCATCAAAATTCCTTTGGCGAATTCTTTCACCACAGATCCTGATGTATCCATGGTCACTGCAAGTAGGATTGACAGAACAGCTGAAATCAGCAACAGCAGCATGCTTTGATTTTTATTCCTTGTCATTTTCATTCCACCACCTCGGTTTATAATGGGTTACT
This sequence comes from Paenibacillus solani, assembly GCF_001277345.1. Lineage (GTDB taxonomy): Bacteria > Bacillota > Bacilli > Paenibacillales > Paenibacillaceae > Paenibacillus_AQ > Paenibacillus_AQ solani. Next base: position 504,406 of record NZ_LIUT01000006.1, on the reverse strand, counting down.
AACCTCGCCTGACATATCCACTTGTAATACTGCTAATACTCTACATTACATCTTGTAAGCCTTCATGGCTTTACCTAATTCTTTAAGCGTAGGACGTTTACCGTACATCAGGACACCCGTGCGATAGATTTTTGCAGCCAACCATCCGAATATCAAAATCGCTACAACCAGAATTCCGAGCGAGAGAAGAATCTCCCAAACTGCTATATCGCCAAGCCCAATACGCACCAGAATGGTCGTCGGCGAGATGAACGGAATGTAGCCGGACACCTTCATCAGCATCGAGTTTGGAGCGCTTAAGCTAAAGATCGCAATATAGAATGCAACTAGCGACAGCATCGTAATTGGCATAATGGCTTGCCCCAAATCCTCTGTACGGCTGACAATCGAGCCAATCGCCGCATACAACATGGCATACAAGAAATAGCCAAGGATGTAGAAGATTAAGCCAAATACCAGCAGCATCGGATCAATCGCGCTTAGATCCAAATTCATTTCTTTTAAGGTATCTATGTTATGCGGCAGCATCAAGTTAATGACGGCAACAACGCCGAAGGCTGCGATTTGTGACAGTCCCAGCAGGAACATACCGATAACCTTACCAAACATTTGACTCAGTGGAGATACGCTGGTGATCAAAATCTCCATAATACGGGAGCTTTTCTCTGTGGTTACTTCCGATGCGATCATATTCCCTGTACCCATCAAGGTGAAGAAAAAAAGAATAATCAGTGCGTACACGACAATATAGTTGATGATCTCGGAGGACCCTTCCTTCTCATCGGAAGCTCCGCCTGATTTACTTGCTCCCTCAATGCTCCGAGCGTCAATGCGAACCGGCTGATTCAATTCCTGGATCTGCGATTCCGACAGATTAAGACCATCTACAATGCTGCGAGTCTTCGCTATTTGAAGGGCGGCTTGCAGATTGGATTGCAGCTCTGGACTCATGGCCTCGTCTTCAGAGCTGTAAACTACGGTCGGAAACGTATTGCCTTCTTGCTTTTCAAATTTTAAATAACCCTCGATATTTCCGTTTTCTATGTCTTTGTTCAGGGCTGCCTCATCTGCCGTTTCGTATTTTACGAATTCATAAGACGTGGCTGGCAGGCTGCTCCAGGTGGTCTCCAGTTGTTCGGCAAGCAACTGCTCCTGTCCATAAACCAGGCCGATACGAGTGATATCCTCGGCTCCTGCCTTGTCTCCAGTGAATAATTGGATCAGATAAGGAAGATTAATTCCTATGGAAATAATGAGTGCAAAAATCAAAGTTGAAACAACAAATGACTTGGTTCTTACTTTATTCATGAATGTAAATCGGATTACGGTCCACATATTATTCATTGGATTCACCTACCGCCTTTATGAAGATTTGGTTGAGTGTCGGCTCCTTTATCTCAAACCGATGGATGGTGCTTTGGGACATCGCTGTATTCAAAATGCTCTGTGCTGCATCCACTTGGCTGATCCGGATGGAATAGCCATCCTCTGTCCGCTTTACCTCCGTTACGCCAGGGATGGCTTCAAGACCCTGTACGTCGCCCGACGTGCCCAGCACGACTTCTTCACGTGGATACTTGGATTTAATTTCTTTCAAATTCCCCTTCACTACGGTATTGGAACTGTGCAAGATCGTAATGTTCTTACATAATTCTTCAACATGCTCCATTCGGTGAGTGGAGAACAGGATGCTCGTTCCCTTATCGCGAAGCTCTTTTACGGTTGATTTGAGAAGTTCCACGTTAACCGGGTCCAAGCCGCTGAAGGCCTCATCCAGGATTAGTATCTGCGGATCATGAACAACAGCTGCAATAAAGCCCATTTTTTGCTGATTTCCCTTGGATAGTTCCTCGATCTTTTTATCGTAATAATCGGGTACTTCAAACCGCTCCAACCAGTATTTCAAACTCTTATCTGCATCTTTCACCGACATGCCCCGGAGCTGTGCCAAGTACGAAATCTGCTCACTGACTTTCACCTTCGGGTATAACCCGCGTTCTTCCGGCAGGTATCCCATGATGCGGCGCAGTTCCTTGTTATAGGGCTTTCCGTTGTATAGAATCGTTCCTTCGTCAGGATAGATCAGCCCGAGCACCATCCGCATGGTAGTTGTTTTACCTGCACCATTGGCACCCAGTAGCCCATAGATTTCCCCCTCCTCAACCTGAAGTGAAATCCGGTTTACAGCCGTTTTGTCTGCATAAATCTTTACTACATTGTCTAATTCCAATCGTTGCATATTGTGAAACCCCTCTCTATCCTATTTCTGCACGTTGGCAGGAATATTTCCATCAATCCATATTCGGAGTACTTCATCCAGCTCGAGTGAACGGGTCTGAATAAACGGTATGCCCGCTGACTGCAAGATCTTCTCTACTTCCAAGCATTCCGTGGTAATAAAAGATATCGTATTCGTTGATTCTTGCCTGCTGCTCAGTATGCCCGGCAGCTCCTCCACGATCGAGGCATCGCCTTGAATCCAGCACTCCTTCCAATTGTCCAGTAGTGAATCCTTCTCTACCATACCCATCAGCTTGCCATGATGCATAAGGATGACATAATCGGCTAGTCGCCGAATTTCATCTACGATATGGGTTGAGAGCACGATGGTTGTGTCCATGGACTTCATCACTTTGTGCAGCTGATCAATCATTAGCTTCCAGGCGAACGGATCAAGCCCGGATGAGGGCTCATCAAGCAACAGCAGCTTAGGTCTTGGTGCAAGGGCCGCTGCAATCTCGAACTTCCGGCGTTCTCCTTTGGACATCTTGCGGAGCTTTACGCCTCGGGGAACATCAAACCGGGATAGTAGCTCATCAAAAAAATATCCGTCCCAATTGTCATACCAGGAAGCACGAAAGTTGGCCGCTTCATCCACCGTCATATGTTGTTCCTCTGCGCTTAGCTGTTCAGGTACGAATCCCATATCTTTGCGAATGGAGATCGGAAGCTCCCTGGGATAAGATTCACCGAACCAGGTAATCTCCCCCTCGTCCGGAAACACCGTCTGCATCATCATGTTCAACACCGTGCTTTTTCCTGAGCCGTTCGGTCCCACCAGAGCAACGATATATCCTTGCGGTATCGATAATTGTATGGGGCCAATGGTTTTCGTTCTCCGGCGTTTCATGACATTACGAAATTCAATGACACTCGGTTCCATGGAATGTTAGCGGCCTCCTTTTGTTTCATATTTTTCCCGGACGACTTCCATAAACAATTCTCTTAATTCATCTTCACTAAACTGAACCGCAATCCCTTTATCGACGGCAATCCTTAGCGCCTCAATAACCGCATCGCGCTTATAATGCTCCCGAGCCTGGTCTCCAACCCCTGCTACAAAGGTACCTGTTCCTTGCCTTGTTCGCAGTAATCCTTCATTCTCAAGGTCGCTATACACTCTGCGTACCGTAATGACACTACAATTCAGATTCCCTGCAAACTCCCTAATTGATGGCAACAAGGTTCCCTCCTCTATCTGACCGCTAATAATGAGCGAGCGCAGCTGTGTTTCAATCTGGTGATACAAAGGCTCTGCACTATTTTCATTGATCTGAATCGGAATTCGCACCCTTATACCACCTCACTTTTCCCTTGCTGATAGACTCGGGATACCACCATAGAGTACAAATTTCTATTCATATCCATCATGACAGATCCCTCGTCTGCTGCCGAAGGTAAGTTAATCTACTCATGAGCACCAAAGTCCCCAGTCCAACGATTAGCGATCCCCACATCACCGGAGACAGCAGGCCCCATCTCATGGAAGCATTCGCAGCAAAACGGAATATGCTGAAGCCTAGCAGGTTCAATATAATAATGGGTCCGACCGTTACCGCAGTCATAAAAAGGTTGTTTCTTAGATAAATCTTACCTCGGCACATGTGCTCCCAATAAATATTTGGACCTGTCAATAAAAGTCCGATTCCGACCCAAGTCAACGCAAAAGCAATATATTCAGGAATAGTCATCGCATCTCTCAGGTGATTCCCCAGTGCGTAGATGAATCCATAATACACGAGGCTATTGATTCCGAATGCGATCAGCGAGTTAACGACCCGGGCCACAAAAATAGCTGAAGCAGGAACGGGAATACTCCGATAAAAGTACAACATTCGCGTATAGGAATCTTCGCTCAAATATTTGAATGACCTCCTGGTAAATAGAAACCCCAGAAAAGGAGCGAAAAGCACCATAATAAAATCGACAAAGAGGCTCGTGAATCCCTGCGAATGATCGAATTGTTCATTGATAGCAACACCCGCAGCAAAACCCATATAAAGCATGAACAGTACTGTCCATATCATTTGGAACTTGTCGCTTGCGAAGTCTTTCTTCACGATCTTCATCGCATTATGGAGAACTTGTTGCAACGCTTCTCACCCTTTCATACTCTGAGCTTATGCTATTAGTAAAATTACAGATTTAGAATGTACTCTGCTACGTGTGTATTCACTGTGCTCACTGTGTATGTCTTTATACACAGTATATAGTGTGTAAATAAACAGTGTCAATATGAATTGTGAAAAATTTTCCTGGGTTTCAACAGCGACCGGTACGGCCAAACTCTCCGCCACTTCCCTCACACCCTAAACACTCTTCAGAGGTTTCCTGGCGGGTGTCACACCATGTAGAAGCTCATTCAAGACTTCCCTGCACCAGGGGAGTGTAGCCGTGGAGGAGACCTGGCGTTCGCCTTTGAAACCGGGAAACATCATACTCATCTCATCCCAGTTTCCTGGTTTCAACAGCGACCGGAACGGTTACACTCCCCCACCACTTCCCTCACACCCTAAACACTCTTCAGAGGTTTCCTGGCGGGTGTCACACCATGTAGAAGCTCATTCAAGACTTCCCTGCACCAGGGGAGCCGTGGAGNAGACTTCCCTGCACCAGGGGAGTGTAGCCGTGGAGGAGACCTGGCGTTCGCCTTTGAAACCGGGAAACATCATACTCATCTCATCCCAGTTTCCTGGTTTCAACAGCGACCGGAACGGTTACACTCCCCCCCACATCTCCCACAATATTGAATAAGCCGCCCTCAAAAATAAAAAACACCCGCCAGATCTCTCTGACGGGTGTTCTCCCACGCACAATTACATACCAAATATTACTTTCCATACAGGCTGTGTATGCCCGCCCGGATATAACAGGTACAGCAAGGTATACACGGCTACGCCGGTAATGGCCGTAAAGAACCAGATAATCGACGTAACTCTGCCCCACTTACGGTGCTTGGAATACTTCTCCTTGAAACCTAGGGTCAGTGTCGTGATCCCAAAAACCGCTGCTACCGTAGCCAGCACAATGTGAAAGATCAGGAACACCTGATAATACGGCTGCAGATTATCAGGACCACCCCATGACGTGTTGCCAATGAATACGGTGCGCGAGGAATAGATGACAAAGAAGATGACAGCGGCGACGGCCGCCCAGATCATAACTTTCTTATGAGCCTCGCGCTTCCCCTTAACAATAAGTCCCCAGCCAATCGCTACCAGCACGGCGCTGATCACGATAAACGTTGTACTGACCGTAGGAAATATAAAAAACCAATCCATATGGATCCCCCTTCAATAATCCTGTTACGCCTGATTGAGATTGCCTGGAGGAATCTCGCTTGGCAAAGGATCGTCTTCCTGATTTTCTCGTTTGTACCAATGAAAGAACACATAAGCGAGCATCGAGGCAAAAATAATCTCTTGGAAAAACTTCATGATGATCCCGCCTACCCGCTGATCGATTACAGGATCCAGGTAACCAAAAAACTCAGGACCACCAAACTGGGTAAGCAAAAAGGAAGTATCGCCCGGTACACAATATCCCATCGCCTTGGCCCATATCGCGGGATCACTATAGGTAGCGTACATCGGCTCACTGGAGAAAATTATGAGCGCACAAGCCGGTGTGAGCAGTACCATATTGAGAAAAATATATGCCATTTTGATCAGCCCCGTAGTCTTGTCTTTCTCCGGTATTGGCTGAATAATGGCCCACCACATCAGCAGTGAAGCAATAAACAGAATCAGAAAATATAGTCGATGCACCCAGAAATTCAACATAACGAAATCATGAATAGCGGGAAAGTGGTAAAAAGAAAACAAACCGTTAAACACAACCGCAGCTACAATTGGACGTGCCAGAAATGCGAGTCTTTTAAAAGGGTTCGCCTTATCAATGGCGCGCCAGAGCCAAACAGGGATTCCCAATATCAGAAGTGGTACAGCCACTAAATATGACAGGGCCATACTAACCATATGAAAAGAAAACATGGTATGCCCTAACAGATTAATGGGACCGCCCTGTGCAAGATAGAACATAAACATGCCACTCACAAACAGCGTCTTCCGTCCGAAGGACACTGGTGCACTCCCTTCGAAACGGCTGCTAAGTGGTCCAATCACCAGGAAGTAGCCTGCCGTTACAAGCAGCATAAAGGCCATAAACAAAGGAGTCCATTTAGCTGCAAAACTAAAATATTCTAAGCCCAGCATGCAAAAACCTCCCCTTAACGGGTTAAATTCTGACGAAATTGTGACACCAGCCTACGATTTAAAAAAAGAGGGGGCTGAAGTAGCCCACCTCTTTTTCATTTTACCACCAAACCCAAAACAGCGCCATGACAATACAGGTACTTGCTACGAAGAAGCCACCAATCATGAATAGGATTGGCATCAGATGCCCTTTATCTTTCAAGTGCATCCAGTAACCCATTTGCACGAACACCTGCAACACAGCCATAACGAGCAAAATAATGATCGTAAATGCCGTGTTGATTCCTCCGGCTGCTACGGCTGCAAAAGCAATCGCAGTCAGCACAATGGAGAAAATAAATACAATAATGTGTTTCTCAGGACCTTCCACACGATGGCGGTGTTTAACTGTAGGTCCCTCATTCGATTGTTGATTCGCAGTCATTCCTTAGCCCACCTTTCCAAGAAGGTATACGACCGAGAAGATGAACACCCATACAACGTCGATAAAGTGCCAGTACATGGCAGAAACATATACCTTTGGTGCTGTAACTACGGTTAACCCTTTTCTGAACAGCTGAGCAATCAACAGGCTGATCCATACGACACCGAATGCTACGTGAGCTCCGTGGAAACCAACCAGCGTATAGAATGCTGACGAGAAAGCACTCGTCTTCATGTTAAACGATTCATGCGCAACATATTCATAGAATTCATAAATCTCTAGGCCTAGGAAGCAAAGACCCAAAACAACGGTAACGATCAGCCACAACTTCAGCTTCTCAATATTGTGACGGTGGAGCGCCTGAATGGCGAACACACTCGTCAAAGAACTCACAAGCAAAATCAGCGTTGCCGCTGCAGTAATCGGTAGTGAGAACAATTCCGATGCAGTAGGTCCTTCGTTATTCTGACCACGAAGGGCCAGGAATGTTGCAAATAACGTACCGAAGAGTACGGCTTCTCCACCAAGGAAGAGCCAGAAGCCAAGAATCTTATTACGGCCTTCGAGAGTTGCCTTCTCCGGCTCGTGAGGAAGTTCGCCGTTTACATGTTCAGCGTGACTCATGCTTTCCCCTCCCCTTCAAGTTCTTCGACTTCGATGTGATAACCAGGATCATCATGCACGGAACGTGCAATCATTGCACCGAACGTAATCAGAAGACCAACAATCAGAACAATATATTTATTGAAGATTAAGCTCATGAACGAATTCGAGAAATCCTCCGTGCTAAACATGAAACCAAGTCCACCAATAAACAGACCCAGTGACATAACAAATGGAAGGATGCTTGGCGAAGGCATATGGATTGGACCCAGCGGTTCGGCTGGAGTCATCTCTTTATTGCCTGCCATTTTCTCTTTCCAGAAAGCATCAAGACCGCGAACGAGCGGGATTTGCTTAAAGTTATACTCTGGCGGTGGAGAAGGAATACTCCACTCGAGCGTACGGCCATCTTCCCACGGATCATCTGGAGCACCAACCGGTTTTCTTGCCGTAATAACGACGTTAACCAGGAACGCCAGTACCCCAATTCCCATCAAGATTGAACCGATCGTACTGATGAAGTTAAGTTCATCAAAGTTTTGGTGCGGCAAGTATGAAACAATCCGCCGTTGCATACCAAGCAGTCCAAGGAAATGCTGTACAAAGAATGTCATATGGAAGCCGATTGCGAACAACCAGAACGTCCATTTACCAAGTGTTTCATTAAGCATCCGGCCGAACATTTTTGGCCACCAGTAATGCAGACCTGCAAACAGACCGAATACAAGACCACCGACGATAACATAGTGGAAGTGAGCTACAACAAAGTACGTATCATGGAACTGATAGTCTGCCGGAGCAGCTCCCAGCATAACCCCTGTTACGCCACCCATTACGAATGTAGGTACGAAACCGATCGCAAACAGATTCGCACTTGTAAAGCGAATTTGTCCACCCCACATCGTAAAGAGCCAGTTAAAGATTTTGATACCTGTAGGTACCGCGATCAACATCGTTGCGATAGCAAAGAGCGCGTTCGCCACGGGTCCCAGACCTGTTGTGAACATATGGTGAGCCCATACCATGAAGCCCAGGAAGGCAATCAGGATCGTAGCAAATACCATGGAGCTGTATCCGAACAACCGCTTACGTGAGAAGGTCGGAACGACTTCTGAAATAATACCGAACGCCGGCAAGATCAGAATGTATACTTCAGGGTGACCGAAGATCCAGAAAATATGCTGCCACAATACAGGGCTGCCGCCCGCCGCAACATCGAAGAAGTTGGCTCCGAGCAAACGGTCAAAGCTAAGCAATACAAGACCTACCGTAACTGCAGGGAAAGCAAACAGAATCATGGCCGATGTAATGAACGCCGTCCATGTAAACATCGGCATTCTCATAAAGGACATTCCAGGTGCACGCATCGTAATGATGGTCGCCAGGAAGTTAATACCACCGATCAACGTACCGAGACCGGCAATCTGAAGTCCTATGGTATAGAAGTCTACACCGTGCGTGGACGAGTAATCATTGGTAGATAGCGGCGTATAGGATGTCCAGCCCGCGTCAGGCGCGCCGCCCATAATCCAGCTAAGGTTAAGCAAAAGTCCACCGAACAAAAACGTCCAAAATCCGAGCGAGTTCAAAAATGGAAACGCGACGTCCCGCGCACCGATCTGAAGCGGGATAACCGCATTCATGATAGCGAAGATAACGGGCATAACACCCAGAAAGATCATCGTCGTTCCGTGCATCGTAATCAATTCATTAAATACCTGAGCCGATACCAAATCGTTCATCGGTTTAATCAGCTGCAAGCGAATCAGAATCGCTTCAATTCCGCCAATCCCGAAAAACAAGCCGCCAGCTATCAGGTATAATATACCGATTTTCTTGTGGTCAACGGTTGTCAGCCAATCCATTATACCCGTGTAGCGTTTGGCGCTATGGCTGTGTGCATGAGCGTGAGCCAAGGTTTGTACCCCCTTTTAAAGTTCTTGCTGTATTAATAATCCAACTTATAATTGGCCAAGTAATCGGCAATTTGCTCGATTTCTTCGTCACTGAAGCCGAGATCCTTAGGATTAGGCATCGTGTTACCAGGTTTTACGGCCTGTGGCTCCATCAACCATTCCACCAGGTTATCTTTCGTTGGCTTCGTGCCTGGTTTGCCGCTTATGTCGTTCAGCAAGATACTCGCAATAGTCTCACGCGATCCAATGCCTGTAAGGTTAGGACCCATTGCCCCGCCTTGATCGCCTACAGCATGGCAAGAAAGACAGTTGGTCTTGAATTTCTCAGCAAGTGCTGTATCCGCAGGAAGCACAGCAGGTTCACTAAACGCTGCAACCCACTTATCAAATGCCGCATCGTCAACCGCTTTCACCCGGAATTCCATGAAACCGTGGGAAGGACCGCACAACTCTGCGCATTTACCAATGTATGTATCCGCTTTGTCAGCAACCAGTGTCATGTAGTTGACGCTACCTTCTGTGTTTGTATCCATCTTGCCTCCGAGCGATGGTACCCAGAAAGAGTGAAGCACATCATTCGTTTTCAATTGGAACGCAATTTTCTTACCTACAGGAACTACCAACTCTTGGGCGGTTCTTACACCGTAGTCCGGATAATTGAATTCCCACCAGAACTGGTGAGACGTAACCTCTACCTTAACAGCCTCCGGGTTGTTCCAGTCGTTCTCACCGTACGCAAATACCTTCTGAATCGTTGGAATTGCAAGCACGAGTACCAAGAGCAACGGAATCGCTGTCCAGATAATCTCAAGCTTATGGTTACCTTCTACTTGCTCAGGAATTTCGTCTTGTCCCTTTTTTCGACGGAATTTAATAAGCACGTACGTGGCAATCCCAAAAACCACTACCATTACGACAAGCATGACCGAAATGGAGAGCTTAATTAAATCCAGTTGACCTTGTGCTACCGGACCTTGTGGTCTTAAGACCGACAAATCCTCTCGGCCGCAGCCGGATAACACCAAAGCAAACATGGCCATCAAAGGAAGAAGACGCTTTACAGCCTGCCACCGTTTCATCATTGATCTACCCCACTTTTCCGATTTTCGTAGACTACCATCCGGCGCAAACAGCGGTAATCTACCTGCACAATCACGGATGAAGTAATCCTGTCAATTAAAGCAATCACTTATTAAATATAAGTTCATGGGTAACTTTTGTCAATCATTCACAGGGAGTTCACAAATTGTTCGAAAAGTCGTCAAAGTCGCGCTATTACTGATTTTGCAATCGCTTTCAAAGCTTTTCTTTCATTCTGCAACCTATCATTCGACATTCCATGTAACCCTGAAACCACAGTCCCATAGCCTATATATACAGTCATTTCCGCCTTTTTGAATCTATATACCGCCATTTCTCCACTCGCTGGTAAATATATGTTAAAAATCGGAGGCCTCCCGGACAAGCCTTACTCCAGCCCTGCATAGAATGCCTCCCCCTTTTCAATGGAAAGAATTTATTCCGTCAATATCACAGGGCCTTCCCATGTAATAGCAATAGTATGCTCATATTGCACGCCAACTGATCCATCCGCACTGGAAATGGTCCAGCCGTCATCCTCCCAGAACACGGCACCTGAACGGCCTAAAGTAAACACTGGTTCAATGGTGATGACCATTCCTTCCTTTAACTTAAGCCCTCGCCCGGGAACCCCATAGTTCGGGACATCAGGCGGCTCATGCAAGGCACGACCAATACCATGGCCGACAAGCGGCTTTACAATTCCATAACCTTCTCTCTTCGCAACCTGCTCTATTGCATAACCTACATCACCCAGAGTTGCGCCTAGCTGAGCGGCCTCAATCCCTTTGAATAACGCCTCGTGCGTATGTTCCATCAGGTTCCTCACATCTGCGGACACCTGATCTATCGCATATGTCCAGCCAGAGTCAGCGAGCCAGCCATCCTTGTTAACCACCATATCGATGGTGACCACATCCCCAGCTTCAAGCGGACGCTGATTAGGAAATCCATGGCATACTACCTCATTTACCGATGCGCAAGTCGCATACGGGAACCCTTTGTAGCCCTTTTGCTCCGGGTAGGCCCCGTTCTTCTCCAGGAACCTCTCGACTAAGGCATCAATCTCATATGTTGTAATTCCCGGTTTCATCACCTTTGCAATCTCGCGGTGACACGCAGCCAAGATACGTCCCGACTCACGGATACGCTTGATATCCTCCTTGCTTCTAAGCGGTGTCCTCACATCTGCCCACTCCCTTATATCCTTAACGGATCGATTGCTACAATATATGTTGGGAGGGAGACAAAATCACCTTCGCAGAACCGACTTTTATAGCAAGGCAAGAAGCTTGTTGTAGAACTGGACTTCCAGACACGCAAAAAAACCGCCTTTGGGAACTTTGTCCCAAAAGCGGTTTATCCATAAACGCTGTATGATTCACATCATTGGTTATTAACAAGGTGAACATGCGTGCTTAAGATATTTCTATGGATCAGGTGCTGTTACAGGTTACGAAACGGAGGAATTCAGCTTGCCAAGTTCATGCTCAACAACAAGAGTAAGCTCTTCTTCATAGCCTCCCATAATATGATACTTCCGGACATACTCCTTTACAAATTTTTTCGGATCTTTAGGCCGGAAAATTCGTGTCATTTCCCGCAGACTTTCCTTAACCTCATTGTGACCTTTCGTTGCCATGATGGATCCCTCCTAAAACGTATGGAATATAATACTCCGTTTAAAGAGAATGCCGAAAAGATCTACCTTATTAAGTTGAAGCCATATTGCAGTTCTATTGGTGATGATTAGGTTGATATTCAGCAACTTACCAATGCACCTGACACTATACATACCCTAACAGCATGCAACTGAATCATTATTATATTATATCATATTGATCTATTTGTTTCATCTTTCCCAAAAATTGTTTTAATACCCTGCTTAGGTTTACTTTATCTGCGAACTCTAATATTGGTTAAGATACTGTTAAACGGCTATACCTGAGGCTGAAACAACTGGGTCAGCCAATGAATAATGCTCCAAGAGTATGAGATCCAAGGAGGCTTTATATCATGGTGAATTCACAGTCTATCCTGCATTCCCCTGTCACATTAAATTCCCCCATACCGCTGGCAAGCCCTGAGGATACAGGACTACGGCGTGAAGCTCTGGATCAGATCGACTTGATTATCCAGAAGCGATATCCGAAAATGCGCAGTTTTCTTCTACTTCACGCCGGTAAACTAATATATGAACGTTATTACGGAGGTTACAGCGTCTCTTCACTTCATGATCTAAGATCGGCGACCAAGAGCTTTACATCCGTACTATGCGGTATTGCCCACTCACGCGGTGAACTGCCTGAGCTGAATTCCTCTGTGACGGATATTCTCAAGGGATATATTCCCCTGAGCGCTCATCCCCTATTAAGCAAGGTTACCTTGTACCATCTGTTGACCATGACTTCCGGATTCGCTTGGCAAACTGGTAAGAAGCTTGGGGAACCACTGATTCACCGCTTTCATCGCAACCAAAAATGGACGCGCTTCGCACTCTCTCTCCCCGTCATCGAACAGGATATGGGGAATTTTCAATATCGCAGCATTGATTCTCATCTGCTATCCGTGGCACTTAGCGAGTCCACTGGCTTGGACGCCTATGCTTATGCCAGGAAGCATTTGTTCGAGCCGCTCGGTATCCATCATGCTGCCTGGACACCGAGTCCGGAAGGGCACAGCATGGGGCATATTGGTCTTCACCTCACCTCCCGGGATATGGCCAAATTTGGTCTATGCTGTCTGAATGGAGGCGTGTGGCAAGGGACATCGCTTATTCCGGAAGCTTGGCTTAAACAATCGCTGACGCCGCAAGTCCAAGGATATCCCGCCTTTGGCGATTATGGATTCCAGTGGTGGACCGGCATTCACAGCGGCACTCCTTATGCGCTCGCTCACGGTCATGGTGGACAGCAGATCTACCTTTTCCCCGAGTTGGATATGGTCGCCGTATTTACGGCGGACAGCAAGGTAAGCCGTTGGAAGAACCCGAGGATTCTGCTGGAGCGCTATATTCTCAATGATCCACCCCAATCATCCAAATCAGCAGCAGCTTCACCAATACAAGACTGACAGGCCTTGGACTTGCCTTCGGTATCCGATAATTCCGGATTTCGGGTAAAGCTTATCCATCTGGATACCATGTAAATTTCAGTTGGATAGTACCTCCTCTTTCTGGTTACTTTATGCGATATGAATCATTTTCTAAAACCAATTTGAGAGGAGCATGCGAGCATGGCCGGAAAAGATAAAGATCTTCATCCCATTTCCAGAGAAGTGGTTGAAGTTGATGGAACCTATACGAATGAATGGGGTCGTGAAGAATATTTGAAGCGGGGCGAGGATTTCCCGTTTGACCCGCAAAAGGGCTCAACCGAGTGGCGGCTGGCTGAGTATGATTTTGAGAACCATCATTCAGGCAGAACAGACGAACGTCTGGTACCGAAGGAGAAAGGCCCTGATAAACAAGTAAATGCCGAATCTCCGCTTCGTCATGACGTGCATGTAGATTAGGCCCCCCGTTTATGGGCAGTGAAGAGATGATTCAATAGTCCTGCTTATATAAAGGGTGAAATAATATGCCAAAACTGAAGCGACTTCTACCGCTGCTGATCCTCATATCTATCGGAGTCATCATCTGGGTGGCAGCTTATATTGTGGAGCCGGAGTACGCCTATATACCGCCCGAACATAAACTGGAGAATACGAAGCATACGAAAGTCCGAGAAGCGCCTTTCATCCGAAAATATGATGTCTGGGGCAAGACCCTTACGGTTCCCGGAGCCGCGCTTCAGGATCAACATCCGAAATTAGCTGCTGCTAATGGCGCAGTTGAAGTGACTAAAGAGCTGCTTGCCCTAGGACGACGCACACTCTATGAGGAGAGCTTTGGCAACGAGGTATTCCTTACCGATATTTTGGGAATTGTCGACGGGCCGATGAAGCTGAAAAATGTAGTAAAGGCAATTGCTGAGTTAAAGGGAGAAGCAACGACCAATCTGCGTGTAGAGCTTGACCAAGATGTGACGGTCGGCGGCCTATCCTTCCGCAAGGGGGATAAAATCGATACCGGCTTTGATGTTGCAAAAGGAGCCTATGTCCCCATTGGCCTGACGGTTAAGTATGCTCAAGGCAAAACGCGTATCGGCATCAGCTGCATGGCCTGTCATGCCACCGTGAACCGTGAGACGGGAAAGGTCGTGGAAGGCGCGCCCAATTCCGATCTGAACATGGGTTTAATGCTGGCACTGGCGCCGAACAGCGCAGCATATTTCACACATACAGACGTTACGAGCCTGGTCGATTATATCAAGAACGAGAAACGTACCGTGATGAATTCCAAGGGCGAGGCCGAGGCGCTTCCTGATCCCGCGCTGCTGGAGAAGGCCGTTGACGACAATCTGGTCAAATGGGCGCCGGGTAATTTTGATACTACCGTTGACCTTGTCAGCGATGTATCCCAAATCCCCGATATGTTTACGAAAGGCGGTCACCCTTACAGCTGGAGCGGCTTCGCCCTCGCAGGCCCCTTCAAGGGCCTCAGCACGTTTAGCAACAACGTGCACGCTCAGAACACGGATACACTGAGCCAAACTGAGGTTAGTGATCGTTTATGGGGAATAGACAAAGAAATCTACGTGGGAACGATTCTGCAAAATGCTGCCAGCCATAAGTTTCGCTACAATCCGAGCAGTGGACTTAAACCAACGGATTTCTTCAACCAGCTGGACCCGAATCCCGGTACTCCCGGCGTTAACGAGGTTATTAAAATCCCGAATTATCCGAAGGTTTCGGCCATTGCACCGAATGGACTGTACATCAGCTCGCCTGGATTTAAAGCTGGCGAACAAGTGAACGCGATGTCGGCCTATCAGAATACCGTGCGTCCGCCTGAAACCGATGCTGCGGAAACCTCCGATCCGAAGACCATTAAACTCGGAGCAGCCGTGTTCAAAAAAGCCCAGTGTATTACATGTCATGCAGGTGATTTCTTTACAAACAATCGCATTATGCGGGTTGCGGAAATTGGCACCGAACCGGCAAGAGCTGCAGCCTTCAGCAGGACGGAGAACGCTTTTGGCAAAACTGAATTCTACCCGCCTGATACCCCCGTCCCCCTGCCGCCAGATGCGAAGGCGGTCGAAGTCCCGTTGGATGATATCGATCCGGATCAGATCACGCTAGGCTTCGGTCATAAACAATCAGGGGGCGGTTATAAAGTCAAAGGGCTGACTGGTCTTCGCTGGTCTGCGCCCTATTTGCACGACGGCGGGGTCGCTGTTGGACCAAAGCTCTCCCAGATCGGTGTAACCGAAACGCTGATGAAAGGAATACAGCCAGATCCCTACAACAGTCTCAAAGCTATGATCGACCGTAAGCTTAGATCACAAGTTATCGAGGCGAACCGCAAGGATGCCCGGCTTCGAGACACACATGTGACGGGTCAGGGACATGCACATTGGGTGGACGAGGGCAGCGGCTTTACGCAAGAGCAGCAGGATGCTCTCGTGAAGTACTTGCTCCAATTGAACATGAAATAAGTTTTCGGACTTCATCATACTTTGTCCAGCCGGATCATAAGGTAAGGTATAAGAGCTTGCCCTATCCAGAATGGTCCTAAGACAAGGAGTTGATGAAATGTCCCCTTTCAAATCGTCCACAGGACTTCCCGAGAATCTGGCCGCAACGCTGTGCTATCTGTTTCCCATGGTCGGAGGGATTCTGTTTCTTTCATTAGAAAAGAGAAGCCGTTACGTCATATTCCATGCTCTTCAATCTTTGCTGGCCTTCGGCATTCTTGCGGTTGCCCATCTGCTGTCGAGCGCTGTGCCCATTATCGGCCTTCTGGCCTCAGCCCTGCTAGCACTGGTCGGCGTGTTAATGTGGCTGGTGCTGATGGCCAATGCCATTCAGGGTAAATGGTTTAAGCTCCCCTGGATCGGCAATGTCGCGGAGAAACAAATGCAGCGAATCTAAAGCTGCGGCATATTGTAAAATGGCTTCCTCCAAAATCCAATGGAGGAAGCCATTTTTAAACAAACCTAGCTTTCCATCAAAAAGCAGCTGAAATCATCCAGCTGCTTTTTGATGCTTTTATTATGCTGCATGCCCCTCTGCCGTCTCTCCATGCTCGGTATGTGTCGGGCGCGTATATCTCAAACCGTTAAAGATCAAGTTCAGTACAATGGCTGTCAAGCTGCCCGCCACTATGCCATTATCGGCAAGAATGCGGATGCTGTCCGGCAAATTGGCGAAGAGATTGGGCACCGTCGTTACACCGAGACCCATACCGACAGAACAAGCGATGATGAACAGATTCTCATGGCGATTCAAGTCCACTTGATCCCCTAACATCCGAATACCCGATGATACAACCATCCCGAACAGAGCAACCATGGCTCCGCCAAGAACAGAGGGTGGTACAAGCTGAGTTAAGGCCGCGATCTTCGGAACAAACCCGATCAGGATTAACAAGCTGCCTGCTACAACGATAACATCCCGTGTCTTCACGCGGCTCATCTGAATCAATCCTACATTCTGTGAGTACGTAGTATAAGGGAATGAGTTGAAAATCCCTCCAACAACAATAGCAATACCTTCGGCACGGTAACCTCGGGACAGATCCTTGGAAGTAATGTCACGATCCACGATTTTGCCAAGTGCCATAAATACGCCCGTCGATTCCGCAACGCTGACGATCGCCACCAGTATCATCGTCACGATTGGCATGATCTTGAACTCCGGCGTCCCGAAGTAGAATGGCTGGGGAGCACGGAACCATCCAGCCTCGCGCAGCGGCGTCAAATCCAGACCGCCGAAGAATGCTGCTGCGACCGTACCAATGATCAGACCGAGTAGAACGGATATGGAGCGCCAGAAGCCTTTTGCGAAACGATTCATAATAATAATGAAAACCAGAACACCAAAACCCAGACTCAGGTTGAGTGCACTGCCGAACTCTTCTCCTGCACCTGCCCCGCCCCCGAGATCGGTCAATGCTACGGGTATCAGTGTCAATCCGATAATCGTAACGACAGAGCCGGTAACAACCGGCGGGAATACTTTAATCAGCTTACCGAATAGACCCGAGAACAGAACAACAAATAAACCGGAGGCGATAATCGCTCCATAAATGGCTGACATTCCGTGCTGCTGTCCAATAATAATCATCGGGCCTACGGCCTGGAACGCACATCCAAGCATGACAGGAAGACCGATACCGAAGTACTTGTTGCCAAATACCTGCAGCAAGGTAGCGACCCCGCAAGCAAGCAGGTCGATGGCAATGAGATAAGTCAGCTGTTCCGTAGTCAGGCCGAGTTGTCCGCCAACGATAAGCGGTACGATGATGGCCCCTGCATACATGGCCAATACATGCTGTAAACCAAGTGAAAAGGTTTTACCTGCGCTCCGACTTTTATCAAAAATCGGTTCTTGCACCGCCTGTTTCTGTTCGTCCATGGCTTCTTGATTCCTCCCGAGTATTGTTGTATTCCTCTCCTAAGCGAATGTCACTACGCCGTCATCAAGTGATGCAATGCGAACGAGTGATTCCACGCGATAGCCCGCTTCGGCCAGGAGCCGTCCTCCTGGCTGGAACGCTTTTTCGATGACGATACCGATGCCCACTACTTCGGCCCCCGCCTGCTCTACAATTCGGGCAAGACCGAATGCCGCTTCACCGTTAGCAAGGAAATCATCTACGATCAGCACTTTATCGCCCGGCTTGATAAACTTCTTCGCTACCGTAATTTCGTTCGTTTCCTGCTTCGTGAAGGAGTATACCTTCTCCACGAATATATCCTCACGGAGTGTCAGCGATTTCTGCTTCCGTGCAAAGATCAGAGGCACTTCCATCTCAAGCGCAGTCATAATACCAGGCGCGATGCCGGAGGATTCAATAGTCAATACACGAGTCACGTTCGATTCCTTGAACAACCGTGTAAATTCCTTTCCTACCTCTTTCATCAATACTGGATCCATCTGGTGGTTCAGAAACGAATCCACTTTCAGTACCTGTCCGCTTAATACAATACCTTCCTCTTTCACTTTGTTCTGCAGTAATTGCATGATGCTCCCCCTTAAGTTTTATGTCCTTGTTGCAAGGCAAAAAGCCCACTTTCTCCTTCCTCGTAAATCGCCGGGAAAGGATCAAGTGGGCATAAGCAACAAAAGCGCCGACAACCTTCAGTCATACGACCAGGCTTGTCCGCTGCTGCTATAACCCGTAGTCCAATCATTTCCGGTGATCGGGTAGAAACATGCAAGCCCATTCCTGCACCTATACGAGAAGATGTCTAGTAACCAAGATTTTAGAATACTCAATAATATCCGAATGAATGAAGTATACACATTCTCTATGAAAAAATAAAGTGAAAATTTACGGAAATAACAAACCAGTGGTCAATTTATTATAAAATTGTTCCAAATGTCACAATGGGGCAGGATGGTAGGTACAATCCAATTATCCATTCCAGGGGATCACCGATAGATACAGTTGGATTGGAACTCACGTTAACGAGCTGAATACGGAACTCTATAAACTCTAGCTTGAGCTTGCTACTACCGAATCAGGTCATGATGCCCATTTTATTCCAATAATATATATCCTAGCGGTCAACCCAGAAAAAAAGCCACCTCATGGGTGGCCTCATCCAACATTTTCATCTATTGAAATGTAACCTGTATCTGCACGATCTCGGAGCGGGAGCCCAGCCGAATCGGCGGTCCCCAGAATCCGTAGCCCGAGGACACAATAGAGTGCATCCGGCCTTTCTGCAAGTAACCCCAATCATTCTCGAATATGGCCTTCGTAATCAAGTGCGCCGGAAATATCTGCCCGCGGTGCGTATGTCCCGAAACGATCAGATCAACGCCCTGCTGCTGCGCTTCGTCCAGTGCATTCGGCTGATGATCGAGCAGAAAGACCGGCTTGGAAAAATCAGTGCCCTCCATGATCGTGGACAGATCGGCCCGGTTCCGATCTTGTTTATCCCGTCTTCCAACAAGCGTCAATCCCTCTACCGTCGTTTTCTCATCATACAGCACGGTCATGCCGCTGTCCTCAAGAGCCGCGATCAGTTCAGTGATCTCGCCTTTGAATCGGTCATGATTGCCAAGTGAAGCATATACGCCATAGGGTGCCTGAATATCGGTCAAAATCCGATCAATCCCCTGTCTTAAATAAGCATCCAGATCATCATCAATAATATCGCCTGGAAACAGCACCAGATCAGGGTTCAACCTGTTGATCTCCTTCACCATACGCTTAGCATGCGCCTTGCCTGACAGGACGCCGAAATGCATATCAGACGCCATGACGATATTGAGCTTCTCCATATTACCGGCATCCTTGTCTACCTGAATATCGTAAGCCCGAACGTTTGGACTATAAGCGTTATAAGTGCCAAACCCGATCACAAGCACCATCAGCACCAGTACAACAGATACCGCCGTCTTCTTCAGCCCATCACTTCGCAATGCCGTCATGCTCAGCAGCCATAACACGATATGCATCAATGGGAGTAGAATGATCAGCACATAGAAAATTGCCATCCAATACGAGCCTATGATATGCAGCACGGTCAGATTACCGAAAAACCGTCCTGATATGAACGATGTCGATACCACGGCCAATACGACTATGTATACCCATTTAAGGGCTGTGGACGGCCCCGGTCCCCACCAGCTCCATACACTTCGGCCAATATAATAAACAAGCAAACCATAAATCAAAAGTGCCACGATTCCTGCAATAATAAACATCGCCATCCCCTTCCGTTGATCCATTATAGCAAGCGGATTTTGCAAATCCCAGCAATTATCGGAAGGGGGCGCTCTTAAATCATCCTTGTTTGGGATCTTTGGCGATCTTGTCGAGCTGTTACAGACCCGTGCGCTGTTTAGGCAGCAGCTCATTCAGCAGCGATTTAAGATTACGGTCCTCCGTATAACGCTCCTGCCCCATATCCAATTCATTCACGCGTATATAAGTATAGCTTTCTCCCGGATTCTTTGGTTTAAAGAGCAGCTCATCATTCGGGTCAGGAATAATCTTGTATTCCATATCATGAAACATATCAAGCAGCTGCTGGCCTGTGGGACTCTTCCCCTTGTCAACAAAAATCAATCCCCGAAGCTTCTTAGGACCTTCCTTATGACCGACCGTAAAATGAACGATGCATTCCATGCTCACTCATCTCCTTCTCTTCGTTGTCATTAAGACCGCCGCATTCATGGACATCTGCCGTCTTAACCCTTCGTACCGACTTGAAGCCGATCCTTAGGCAAATAAACGCCAAGATATATCCCGGCGTTTCCATATTATATCATTATATAGGTGAATATAATGCCTGGCTGTGACAAAACTCACTTCTATGGGCGTCTTTCATACATAAAACCAGTCCTAAGCCGTATCCCGGTCGTCTTCTCCGTCTGCTTCAACATTGTCTGCATTTTGTGAAGGAGAATCCGCTTCCGCCTGAAACTCATCTTGATCCTCAGTGTCCGCTTCTGCATTAAGATACTGGCTCTGAATCAAGCCGAAGTGCTCTCCATAACGTTCCTCCAGCTGGTCCCCCATATCCTGTTCAAGCTGGAACAATACCATCTCTTGGGTAAAATGGTGCAGCAGCAGTTCTGCCAATACCGGATGCTCTGTAATGACCGCTCCTGTATCATATTCCCCGCCGCGCATCCCAAGTATGCACCATTGCCGATCGACTACGAAGGAGAACTTTCGGCCGCCTCCCCTACGCTCCGCAAGGCCGTTCCAGCCTGACCATGCCAGCGTTCTCGAAAGTCCCTGCTCCGGACCATCACATGCCCACAGCACTTTCACTCCTCTAGCCTCTGCTTCAGCCAGCGGCTCGCGCAGAAGTGTCGCCTCTTCACGCCAGACATCAACCACGATCTCCTGCTCTGCTCGCTTCAATTCCCGGACGAGTACATCAAGCACCGCCTGATCTCCCTCCATGCTAAGAAAAGCAGCTGACGTACCGCTGCCCCGCGGCAGGCTCTTCTCCACAAAAGCGAGAGACGCCTCCACGCGTCCGGATATCATCCGCGTCAGTTCCTCGGGTTTCAATGAACGATAGCGGACAGGCTCTCCTTCCATTCGTTCAAGTGCCCCCTGCCGCTCCAAACGCTGCATGGCTGCATAAACATTGGAGCGTGAAGCACCCAAACGTTTAGCCACCTCGTATCCACCCGCCGGTCCATACTCAGCTAAGTCCACCATAATCTTCGACTCGATCTCCGTAAATCCCAAATTGCGTAAATGATGCAGCAATTGTTCCATAATAATAGTCCCCCCACAGATGCTCGAACGCTTGCTCTCTCATTCATACTGTCTCTTAATCAGTGCACAAAGGCATGTTCGTCCGAATTTCTATAACTTAAATCTGTTCCGCTCCGCAGCGCGGACACCATTTCGAGCCTTTTGGCAAATCGACACTGCAAATTTGGCACTTTACCGTATCACGGGTTACTTCATCATCGCCGACATAATCCTGACTTTGGTTATTTTCCTGCCAAAAACGAATGCGGCGATCCAGCTCCAATTGTCTCTCCCGCTCTCGCTCGAGCTCTTCCCAACGACGAAGTTCTCTCTCCTGCTCTTCCTTCTCCATCCGCAGCTGTTCAGCATCAACGATGGGCTCAGACAGATCATCCTCCTCGTGCTGTCGTTCCGGCTCCGGCTCATATGGATCCGATTCAAATGAATCGGGTTCATACGAATCCGGATTTGAACGATAATCATAGCTCACCCGCTCATCCTGTTCTGGCAGTTCTTCTTCGGCCGCTGCATATTCATGTTGATCGAATATCCCCCTGCGCTCCTGCACTTTTGGCTCTTCTGAGGTTGTTTCTTCCGGATCAATCAGATTAGAAAGCTTGTTCCCGCAATAAGGACAGAAATTCGCATCCAGTGCAACGACCCGTCCGCATTCGCAGATACGCTCATTCTTGAGCACAGCAATACGATTTCGAATGGACTCAATTTGATCCTGCAATCCGTCACAGGTTTGGGCGAGCTCGACCATTTCTTTTTCCGCATCTCTCATGTCCTGCTGACGATAACCTTCGTAGAACGCTTTACCCATCTGCAGGTAATAAGAGTTCTTCTGCTGTTCTATTTCGGCAATCTGACTATTAAGTTTATTCACTTCCACCACGTGCTGAGCTTTTTCTGTTGCACGGTTAGCTCCATCTTTAAGTTTTTGTAAAATATTCATACAGGAATCCTCCTCTTTCTCATATCCGATTCACCGGGCGCTGCCGGCAGCTAGTTATATCTCTCATTAAGTTATAAACGATTTGTAGTAAGCCATAAACCGACTATACCTGTTTCTTTAGCCATTCAGGGCAAATTCATGGGCCGGTGGCATGAGCCTCTAATCAGTATACTGTCGCCATGGTGATTCTATCATACCAAATTCCTTATCCCATGGGAAAAAGGGAACCCCTTCCAATTACACTCCCTGATTCATCTGGCTCCCGAACGTGTATATGATTAGAAAAATGTACAATACCATGTCGGATCATGCCGGCCCTGCAAGCCGCGTCCTATTTAAGTGCAGCTTGCCGTTGCCGAAGTCTGGAGGGAATTTTACGATGACCAACCATAAAAAGACATATTATGTTTCAGTCAACCACAACCTGATCCAAGACGTACCCAATGATACGAATGAATATGTCGTATATATGGATGATGAAGAGGTCTCAAAGCTGAGAGGGCTGCTGTATGAGGTTAGCAGCAGTGATCGGTATGCGTTTAAACGCACCTTCGTTCCTTATAAATCAGCGGACCATGATGATGCCGCTGAAGAGTACGATGAGCGCACCATTAACCTCTACCGCTTTCTTCATGACCATGGGGATGAGCGCACCCGCAAAACCATAGAGGATATGAACATTATCAACAAGTTAAAAGATACCGGCTACGACGATCCGGGTTACGAAGACTCGCCTCTGAACAAATAACGCGAAAAGTCTGTCCATCCAATACGAATGAATCCCGGAGCGCCTGCTCCGGGATTCATTCGTATAACAAGAACATTACCCGGCCTAGTCTTGTACAGGTCCTGTTCTACTGTATAGATTCAAAAGCCGGGCTGCAAGGATAAAAAGTCCCGTTTATCCTACGACTATTTGCACAGCCTACAACTTAATATTAGCCTCATCAAAATACTCCTCCAGCGTTAACCCGCTGTCGGCAATGTCTGGGGCCAGATCCTTGCCTACATACCGGATATGCCACGGTTCGTAGATATAACCGGTAATATTCTCGGCTCCTTCAGGATAACGAATGACAAAACCAAAATCCGGTGCACGGCGAGCCAGCCACTGACCTTCCTCCGTCTGCCCGAACGTCTGCTCCAGCGCATTGCCAGCGCTTGGGCTGGAGACGTCAATCGTCAAGCCTGTCTGATGCTCGCTTGTCCCCGGTACAGCACTTACACGGTTTGCCTCGGCTTCCCCTTTAGTGCGAACATTATTCTCATATATCGACTTTTGACGGGCATATGAACGATATCCCGACACAGCGCGAAGCTCTATGCCCTCCGCTTTGGCTGCGTCAAACAATTCCTCGAGCGCATCTGCCGCTTCTTTTCGCAAATGTCGTTTTTCATGCGGCTCATCAAAAGAAAATGGAACATTCGGTTCTACCAGATCCTTCGGCTCATAACCATCCGGCAGGCTCCGCTGCTTATTCACAATGACCGTCATGGCCTCTGCATTGGTTACGACCTGCTTACCGCTGCTCTCCTGGATGGTGGCCTGAAGTGCGCTCTCGCTGCGCTTCGCCATAACCGGGTCTGCCTGCGGATCCTCCGGGCTGCCTTCAGGCAGTGTGTTTCCTTCCTGACCTTCGGCCGGGGACTGCAATTGCTGCCCCTCTGCCTTGCCGGATCCGGTATCATTCGACTGGCAACCTGCCAGAATAAGCCCTGTTAACAGCAGTGACGACAGCATTGCACTTGTAAATCGTGCTCCTCTTCTCGAAAATGCATTCATCTTTCGCTTCTTCCTTTCCCACGGTTTGTCCTGTTTCCATTGTACCTTATTCGCAAACGACAGGACAAACCGGGGTCTGGCGACTCATGACGAATATTCTTTGTTAAGGTCAGACATACGACAGCATACTCCATGATACGAGATAGATCTTTAGCGAATCAATTACAATGCTATGTCGCAGGCTAGCTAGAGCTTCAGGCTGCGGCGTTTCTGCTCGGCTTGCTTGGTCGCGCCGCGGGCAACCAAACCGAGCGCTTTCGAAACGCCGCGCACCCCAGGCAGCAAGCTTGTCCAGTCACCGGCTGGTCCAAGCTGATCTGCCGGAGGCGGCGGTGACAGCTGCACCGCCAGCTCGCCAAGCTGAGGGCCGGGCCGGTGCAGCCGGCCCTCAGCGGCCGCTTCGGCCACCCATTCGCCTGGAGAAGGGCCGGATGGCCCCTTCTCCTTCGCGCGGGTGGCCGACTCTGCGGCAGCGCCGCCTGCTGCCGGAGGAGCTGCTTTGGCCCAGGCGTCGAAGACGCTGGCCAGCAGCGCTTCCCGCGGCAGCCCTAGCAGCGTCAGCCGCTGGAGCGGCTCTGCCGCAAGCTGCCGGGCTGCCGCAGCCAGCAAGGCTGCAGCATGCCCGCAGGCCGCTTGACCGCAGGAGCAAGAGGCTTCGGCGGTCTCGCCCTCCAGGGACAATGGCGCCAGTTCATCCAGCCAGGCGGCATCTTGACCTGCAAGCAGTCGATATAACGCCAGCGGATCTTCCTCAAGATAAGCCAGCACCTTCTCGCGGTCTGCAGGGTTCAGCATCTTCACCTGAACGCTAACTTCATGAGGCTCAGATGATTCCTTGCCTCCATCCACTTTAACCTTTAACTGCCCAGGTATTATCGCAAGTCCGATCCCTTCTGCCCATCCCGCAGATTCCATGGCCCATCCCTCCTTACAATCCAATTCCAATCGCATTCCATATTCCAAGAGATTCCTTCGGAATCCTCTATCCACTATCCTCTATATAATCGCCGTGGTTACATCCAATCTTGTTCCTGCAGCTCAATCAGCTGGCGCAGCTCACCGTCTGACATTTCCGTCAGCCAGGTTTCACCCGCACCCACGACCTGCTCGGATAAGGCCTTCTTCTGTTCAATCAGTTCATCGATGCGTTCCTCCAGCGTACCTTGTGAGATCAGCTTGTGAACCTGAACATTGCGGTGCTGTCCAATGCGGAATACACGATCCGTCGCCTGATTCTCGACTGCCGGATTCCACCAGCGATCATAGTGGAGCACATGATTCGCGCGAGTCAAATTCAGCCCCACGCCTCCAGCCTTCAACGACAAGACAAAGAACTCCGTACCTTCGCCAGACTGAAAATTCCGTACCATTTCATCCCGCTCGCGCTTTGGCACTCCGCCATGAAGAAAATACGGCTGCTTCCCGTATTTCCGTTCAAGCATGCTTACCAACAGCTCTCCCATCCCTACATACTGTGTAAAGATGAGGGCGGATTCTTCGACATCAGCAATGCTGTCGAGAATTTCAAGCATGCGCTCCATCTTACCTGAAGAATCCGGACGTAATGGGCGTCCTTCATCACGCCTGAGCAGCTGCGGATGATCGCAGATCTGCTTCAGCTTGGTGAGGGAGGACAGCACAAGACCTTTACGGGCCATGCCTGTCTGGCTCTCGATCTGTCCCATCATTTCGTCAACAACCGCTTGATACATCGCACCCTGAACCTCGGACAGTGGACAATATGATTTCAATTCCAGCTTCTCAGGCAAATCCTTGCGAATATCCGGATCACTCTTCAGCCTGCGCAGCATGAATGGGGATACCAGTTTATGAAGCTCCCGGAGTCGCTCCTGCTGCCCCTCTCCCGGCGCATAGCGCTGACGGAAGGAATGAAAGGATCCGAGATATCCCGGATTGAGAAAATGGAATATCGACCATAGCTCTGCCAGACGGTTTTCCACCGGCGTTCCGGTCATGGCAATCCGGTGAGGCGCGGACAATTTCATGACGCTCTGTGCCTGCTTGGTCCGATAATTCTTAATATACTGTGCTTCATCAAGCACCACGCTCGACCAGTGGATGGCAGATAGATCGCCGCCATCTCTTCCCGCCAGATGATACGTAGTCAGCACGATATCATGTTCGGATGCCTCATGCAGGAAATCTTCTCCGCGCAGGCGGCGAACACCGTGATGCACGTGCAGCGTGAGATCAGGAGCGAATCGCTGAAGTTCACGCTGCCAGTTGCCCAGCAGGGATGTCGGACAAATAATTAGCACCGGACTGCCTTCAGAGCCATGGCGCTGTCGCTCGAGCAGAGTGGTGATGACCTGTACCGTTTTTCCAAGCCCCATATCATCGGCCAGGCATACGCCAAATCCCAGCTCACGCATCATGCTAAGCCACTGATAACCCCGCTCCTGATACGGACGCAGCTCTCCATGCAGCGTGGAAGGAATCGGACGGGACGGCAGCTTGCGCTCCTTCTCACCCTCAAGTAAGGAAGACAATAGTCCGGTTGTCTCCACTTCTTCGATGAAGAGGCCCTTCCACATCCGTTCCCCGTCCATTTCGGCGCTAAGATGCATCCACTCGGCAAGCTCCATTTCGCCCTTCTCATGGCGCTTCATAAAGCGCAGCACCTGGTTGATCTCTTTGAGATCCACCTCCACCCATTCTCCCCGGAACTGGACGTAAGGCAGATTCTGCTCAGCCAAATACTTCAGCTCTTCACGCGACAAAGTTTGACCGCCCATCGCAGCGGATATTTGAAAATTGACCAGATGCTCCATTCCTAGCACAGGTAAAGGATGTGATTCACCAGGCGATCTTGCATCCTGCATCATTTTGAGAGATAAGCCGACACGGCGACGCCCTTCCTTGCTCCAGCGGGACGGCATTTGAACCGCAATACCGTTTGCCGTTAATTTCGGTACCGATTCCTTCATAAATGTTGATAAGCGCTCAAGCGTGAGGGTTACGCCCTCGGGAGCGGGTCCGTGCAATCCTTCAGCCAGCTCTGGCGCCAACGCCGCCGCTTCTCCCAGATTCATTAACAGCTGCAGCTGGACCCCAGAATACATCCTTCCGCGGATCATCTGATCAGAAACGGGATTACCCCATATGCTCCGCGCGGACATCAATAACCCTTCATCCTCCTGGCTTCTCACCCAGAAAGACACCTTCCAGTCTGTCCGGTTGTCTTCCAGCGGCGGTTCCAGCCGTAGACCAAGACCAAGCGTTCCTTCGCCCGGGGGATGGTCCTCCATGCTGATATAAGGAAACTCAGTCCCGCCGACTCGTTCCACTGCTTCCTCCAGTTCGCCGACTTCCTCTGTCGTCCCTTGCACAGGGATATCCCGACTGGCCGTCAGTAAACTATTCCACCACAGCTCGGCCAATGGGGATTGTCCTCGTCGGTAATTCGCCAAGTACGCCTGCAGTTTATTCTCCGATTCCCTGACAACCTCCCGGGCCTGGCTGTCGATGACCGCGCACAAGAAGGAATACAGCACAATAGCCCCGGCTTCTTCACGGGTAGCAGGATCACTTCCAGCCAGAGCTGCCGGCGTTCCAATCGCGATCGGTGGAATGTTCGCTGCAAGCTGCAAGAAACGAGCTGTATCCTCGGCAGACAGCTGCGGTTTCCATACCGCCTTTATGGTCTGCATCGTAGTCCGGCGCCTTCCGACGGAGGGCACCTCCGCCGTCCCCGGCGCAAACTTTCCTTGCAAGAGCAGCTCCAAGGCAAATCTGCTCGCTTGTACCCAATATTCTATTTCTTCACCGACTGCCAGTCCTTGTGACCGGTAATACTCGGCATCCATTGAAATCAGCCATTGAAACGCATCCCCCGGTGCAAGCGCAAGCCCTTCCATCGTCCGGCCGCCGAGCGTCTTCCGTTCCGGCCGTCGTTTGCTCGTGGAACCTAGAGTTTTGGCCGGATATCTGAGTTCAGCTAGCCGGAGGGAAGCATTCGTGAAGGGACGGGTTCCATCCGGCATACGAAAGGTACGGACTACGCGGCTCCATGCGTCCACTTTGGGCTCTGAAACTTCACCGGAAAAACAAAAGAATACGTCTCCTAACCATACACCATAGAGCGGTTGATTCATCGTTGTCTCCCGTCTTTTACTGCTTTATAGATAATATTATTATCTTATACGATCACTTCATAATTTCAAAACCACACCAGGAGTTTTCTCACTCCATACCAAAAATAACGTCACTCTCTATCATACCATGTATTTACGGTAGTGATGTGATCTATGTATTCCAAGACTTTTCTATATCCATAGGTTAGTAATAACCCCTTAATCTTATGCAAAATTCTGTCACTCCCCTTGTTAAAAAGAGGAATATACAGGCAATTTTATGCGACCCTTTCCGCGATCCCCCGTATGTAGAGGATATACAATTATTGCTTCGGGAGGTTTTATTGATATGAGCGTTGTGGGTTTTGGTTTGTTCGGAATCATTGGTTTATTGCTGGGCTTGTTCTTCTTTTTCCTTCACATTGCTGTCTGCGTATGGGGATTCAATGATGCCCGGCGAAAAGGGCGGAGTCCCGAATTTTCAATTCTGGTTGTTTTGGGTCTGTTGTTCTTCCCTGTCGTAGGGTTGATTGTTTATCTGCTGGTTCGAAATTACGATTAGTGATAAATCGAGTAGGAGGCTGCTCATTAATTGAGTAGCCGACCTCTCACACCACCGTACGTACCGTTCGGTATACGGCGG
>NZ_LIUT01000006.1:145057-474153 GCF_001277345.1 Paenibacillus solani | reverse complement strand
CTTTGGCTAACAGTTCCTACTGCCAAGCCTGTAGCGGACTTTCACCGCCAAGTTATCGCCCATGCCGGGCGCACCTATAAAAAAGACGGCGCAGATTTATTCTGCACCGTCTTTTTATCGTCCATGGCTCATTTCAGAGGCGCCATTCCCTTTACATCATTACTTCGCTTTCAGGCTTTGCCATGACTTCTGAATGCCTTCAAACAATTGGTTCTTATCCACATTGCCAGCCACATAACCTTGCATCTGGCTGCCGAATTCGTTCATGCCGCCGTCAGGGAATTTATTGAACTCCCAGCTAAGCGCTTTGTTCTCCTTACTGTATTTCACAACATCATTCCCCAGGTCGCCAAGCGTCTCACTGTTCGCTTCGATGCTCGTCAGCGCTGGGATGAATTTGAACTCTTCCGTAATGTAGCGTTTACCGGTTTCCGAGGTTACGAGCCAGTTCAAGAATTCTTTGGCTTCATCTTTCATTTTGGATTTGTTGTTCACGACCCAGTTGTTCGGAACGCCAATCGGAAGCTTGTCGTTCTCTTCCGGATTGTCATTGATCGGCATTGGCAGAAGACCAATGTTCAGATCCGGGTTAATGCCGTCAATTTGTACTTGCGTCCAGTTCCCGTTCTGGGTCATAGCCGCTTCACCGCTGGCAAAGGTCGTGATTTCCGTATTGTAATCCGTTGTCAGCGGGTTCTTCTGTCCGTATTGAACGGTCAGGTCGAACAGACGCATCCATTCGTCGAATTTCGCGTTGCCTACCAAGTTTTCCGTGCCCTCATTCAATCCTTTGACGAATCCATCAGGATCTTCTTGATGGGCAAATGGAATATTCAGCAAGTGGTTAGCCAAAATCCAGGTTTCCTGGTATCCGTTCACGAATGGCGTAATGCCTGCATCTTGCAGTTTTTTGGCTGCATCCTCAAGCTCCGAGATTGTCTTCGGAAGCTCTGTGATTCCCGCCTTTTCAAACAAGTCTTTGTTATAAATGAAGCCATAACCTTCAATGGTCATCGGTTGTCCATACAGCTTGCCGTCTTTCGTCATAGGTTCTTTAGCAACGTCAACAACGTCCTTCACCCATGGCTGATCCGAAAGATCCTCGACATTCTCGAACCAAGTTTCCAGGTCGCGATATCCGCCGATGTTGAAAATGTCTGGCTCATCACCGGAAGCGAACTTCGCTTTCAGTGCCGCACCATAATCGGAGCCACCGCCTACAGTCTGAATGTCCAGCTTGATGCCTGGATGTTCTTTTTCATACTCTGCTTTCATCTTATTCAGAGCTTCAGCGATCTCAACTTTAAATTGAAAAATCTTGATCGTTTTCGTGCCGCCTTCGGCACCGCCCTCAGCGCCTTCATTCTCATTCTTGCCGCCGCAGGCTGCAAGCAGTGTGGAGAAAGCCAATACCATAACCAGGAACAGCTTACCGTATCTTTTCATGATGAAACCTCCCTTTTTTTCTTTAACCCTTTGTTCTGCATTTTTCTGTTAGCGTTTTCAGTATAAATAACCTTTTTTCGTTAGATCAGGTAATATATTGATCGTTCTGGGGTAAAGAATTGACCGATTGTTGTCTACCCTTTCACAGCCCCCTGTGTAATGCCCTCAATGATATATTTCTGCATGAAGAGGAAGAAAATAATCACGGGCATAATTCCTAACACCAGCGCCGGAAGTGCCAAATCCCACTGCTTAGTATATTGTCCGAAAAAAGCGAAGGTTGCAATCGGAATCGTTCGCAGCTCTGCGGACTGCAAGATCAGGGATGGAAGCAGATAGTCATTCCAGATCCACAAGGTGTTCAAGATAATGACCGTAACGAACATCGGCTTCATCAGCGGGAATACCACCCGGAAGAATACGCCGTATCCGCTCGATCCATCTACGGTTGCCGCTTCTTCGATCTCCATGGGAATCGATTTCGCGAAGCCGTGGAAAAGAAACACGCTCAGCGGAACTCCAAAGCCCAGGTAACAGATAATGAGTCCATACAAGCTATTGTTAATGCCCAGGGATGAAGTCACCTTTACAAGCGGAATCATGATGGACTGAAACGGAATGACCATCGCTGCCACGAACAGCGCGAACATAATCCGGTTAAAACGCGTATTGCGCCGCACCATCTGATAGGCGGTCATCGCACTCAACATGGCCAGGAGCAGGTTGCTGACAACTGTCACGACCAGCGAGTTCCAGAAAGCCTTAGGAAAGTTCGTTATATCCCACGCCCGTGAATAGTTGCTCCATTCGAATGTGGTCGGAAGGCCGGCCGAGTCCGTTAACAGTTCGCCGAAGGTTTTGACGGAGTTCACGAACAGGAAGTAGAACGGAACTAGGAAGAGCAATGCTATGATCACCATGATGAGTTCGGTGGCCATGGTGTTCAGCCGGTATTTTTTCATAGACTCCATTTACGCTTCAACCTCCTTGCTCTTCGTAAATCGAACCTGCAGACTGGTTATGATGGCAACCACAATGAAGAAGATGACTGCCTTCGCCGTTCCGAGTCCGAGACGGTTATTCGTATAAGCCTCGTTGTAAATATTCATCGCTACCGACTCCGTCGAACCGAATGGTCCGCCCTTGGTCAAGGAAAGGTTCAGGTCGAACATTTTGAATGACCAGGAGATCGCGAGGAACAAACACACCGTAACGGCTGGCATGACCAGTGGAATAATAATGGAGCGCAATACCTGCCCTCTGCTCGCGCCGTCTATCTCGGCAGCCTCAAGAATATCCTTCGGCACATTGTTGAGCGAGGAGATGTAGATGACCATCAGGTACCCGGCCGTCTGCCATACGAAAACGATTACAATCGCCCAAAAGGCAGTCCCTTTTGTTCCAAGCCACGGCAGATTAAAGAATCCCAGATTCGTAGCAGTGCCGATCGCGGCAAATCCTTTGACAAAAATAAATTGCCAGATGAAACCGAGCAGCAAACCGCCGATAACGTTTGGCATGAAGAAAATTGTCCGCAGCACGTTCCGTGTCTTCAACGGCTTAGTGAGGAAGTAGGCTAATAAAAATCCTAGCAGATTCGTAAGGATGACACCGAGGATCGTGAAGCGGGCCGTGAATGAGAAAGCATCCCGGAATTTATCATCATTGGTAAAGATAGTAATGAAATTATGAAACCCGACAAAGTCGATTTTGCTAGACACACCATTCCAGTTCGTAAAGGAATAATAAAGCCCCAGAAAGAATGGAATGATCATGATCAGGATGAAAAAAATAGTGGAGGGTCCCACAAATAGAATCTGCTGCAGCAGAGCCGAGGATTTTTTTCGTCGATTCATCCCTTGATCTCCCCTTTTCGTTAAGTAGTTATATGATGTATAGCCAATTATGCTGTAACCTGTAAACAATAAACACGGAGAATCATGAACCATTAGGTGTAAAATATTGACCATACGCGTTTATGCTATTTTGATAATCCAGGAGATGATCCTCATGAAGTATCGCAGCATCCAGTCCCGGCTGATCACGTTTATGCTCGCTGTCACAACGATTCCCCTGCTGCTCTCGCTTATCATTACATTTACGCATACGCGAGAGTCTGTGAAGGAACAGACGGTGAATGAGAATATACGCTTGATTTACCAAGGGGCGACCAATTTGATGAACTATCTGCACGGCATTGACCGCGCTTCCTTGTCCGTATATTCCGATCCCCATTTTCTGAGCAATCTTGCCCTGGATCCTGATAACCACCGGGTTGTTGCCGAGCTGTATGCTACATTGCAGACCATCGTGACAGGCACTCCGGACATTCACCAGATTTATCTGCACAACACTTTGACGGGACAGTCTACCCAGGTATCCAGCAATCTGCCTCGCAGGGAATTCCGGCAGGAGCCTTACCGAAGAATAGAAGAGTTCGGCCAAGGCAATACGGCCATTGAGCCTGTGCATCAGGTGCATAATTACGGTTTTCCTCCGCGGCCCGCGGATATACTGGATTTCGAAGTCATCACCTTCTATCGATCCATTACCAACGTACCGTCTCCCGAACAATATGCCCTTATGGCCAT
This sequence comes from Paenibacillus solani, assembly GCF_001277345.1. Lineage (GTDB taxonomy): Bacteria > Bacillota > Bacilli > Paenibacillales > Paenibacillaceae > Paenibacillus_AQ > Paenibacillus_AQ solani. The sequence continues at coordinate 470,116 of NZ_LIUT01000006.1, read as the reverse complement.
TGATGTAAAACTAGACAGTATTTTGGCCATTTGCGATCAACTGTATGCTAAAGGGGAAGAACAGCTATACTTGATTGATGACAGCGGCAGCATCATATACGGACCGGATGCGGAGCAAAGAGGACATGTTTTGGACGACCCTGTGCTTATGGAGAAAATCGCCCAAAAGGATAACGGATACTATGACGGGAAAGATGCTATGATCGTTTACGAAAAGCTTGATTTGCCTTATGCTCCCTGGACGCTCGTGAAAATGATCCCGCACCAGACGCTTTACAAAAATTCAACAGAATTAACGAGCATTAACGCGATTATCGCGATTTTGGCCCTATTCGTTGTCATATTCGGCACGCTATGGATTTCCATTCGGATTACAAAACCCATTAAACAACTCACAAGCTATATGAATCAGGTGAAAACGGGAAGATTGGATGTGGATATCGACGTTACAAGCCCGGACGAGATCGGGATCCTCTCACGGCGCTTCCGAAATATGATGGACACCATCAACAATCTGATCCTGCGGGAGTATCGTCTGGAAATTGCCAATAAGACCAACCAGTTGAAAGCGCTGCAGGCGCAGATCGATCCGCATTTTCTATACAATACGCTTCAGTCGATCGGTACGCTGGCGCTGCAGCATAATGTGCCGCGGATCTATTCCCTGCTCTCTTCGCTGGCCAATATGATGCGCTACAATATGCGTCAAAGCGAAGGAAGCGTGACCTTGCAGGATGAGATTAACCATGTGCGCCAGTACCTTGAGCTGCAGAAACAGCGGTTTCGGGACCAGCTGGAGATCACCTGGGATTTGGAGCCGGAAAGCCTTACAGCTCCAGTGCCAAAAATGATTTTGCAGCCGGTTGTTGAAAATTATTTCAAGCATGGTATGAATACACATACAGGCACTGGCCATATATCCATAACAACCCGTATCTCGGATGATCGGCGCTTGATTATCGTGGTGGAGAATAATGGGGCATCCATGGAAGAGGCAGAGCTTGCCTCTGTACGCAGCAAGCTTGAAGCTGCCTATAATCACCGAAGTGATGAGGACGATGATTCCATTGGGCTCTTGAACGTATGGATGCGTCTTAATCTATACTTTAACGATAAGGCCGAACTAACGATTGAGAATGCAGAACCACACGGCGTCATAGTCACACTCAATATCAACACATGGGAGAGTGAACATAAGAGATGAGAGTATTGATCGTTGACGATGAACAGCATGTTCGCGAAGCTATTGAGCTTCTGGCAGATTGGGAGCGGCATGGTATTACGGAAATAGACCAGGCAGCGGACGGAGAGGAAGCCGTGCGTTTGATCGAGGAGCGCAAGCCGCAAATTGTGATGACCGACATGCGCATGCCCCGCATCAATGGTATTGAGCTGCTGACCTGGCTCCATACAACGAAGCCGGATATTAAAGTACTTGTCATCAGCGGATATGATGACTTTGAATATGTACGGCATACGATCCGTTCCGGCGGCATCGATTATATCCTTAAACCTGTTGACCCGGACAGCTTGAACGAGGCGCTAAGTAAAGCCGTTCAAGCCTGGCAGCTTGAAGAGGAGAAACGACAACGGGTTACCAAGCAGAATATTGAAATGAATCAGATGGCCCCCTTCTATATGGATCGCCTGTTCTCGGATCTTATCAACGGTTATGGCAACAAGGATAACATCGTCTCTCAATTGCGAAGCCGGGTCCCCTTGCCTGCAGACGGGATGGAATGCAACGTAGCCGTTCTTTGCGATGATCAATTTGATGAAGGCTTGCTGTCCAAGTTCCGCAACAAACGGCAGCTGCTCTCCTTCGCCCTCGTTAATATTTGCAATGAGCTGTTGAAGGATCAGGGAATTACCTTTCGACACATTGATAAGCCGGGGGAAGTCATCCTGCTCTGCTGGAATTCGCGACTCCCCTTTAACGACATTCTGGAGAGAATCAATGACGGGTTCTACTCCATCCTTCGCAGGAAGAGCCATTTCGGCGCCGCCAAAATGAACTCCTTCCCTGATGATCTGCCGAAGGCTTATTCAGCTGCCATCCAAGCTTTATGCAGCCGCAATCTTTTGACCGGCAAAAGCTGGATCCACCGTGAGCGGGCCATCGAGAGCGAGAACTCGCGCAGTCTGCGGCTCTCCTCCTATGAAGAACAATTCAAGCTCGCAGCACTTAGCGGGAACAAGGAACGGATCGAAGCAGCCACCGATGAGTGGTTGCGGGATGTGAAAGAAAGAGATCTCGTATCGCCTGAGCATCTGGTGAGATGGAACTCGGAATGGGACTGGATTCAATATCATTGGACCGAAAATGAAGTGAAAAGCACCCAGGAACCCGTGGAGGACACAGAAATTTCGCAGGACCTTCCGTACGCGCTCCCATACAGCGAGGAAGGCATGATCTGCTGGGATCGCTGGCGCGAACAGATTAGCGGAAGGCTCTATGCTGCATCCCGGGTTCTAACCCAGCTCCATTCCAAGGACAATCATATTATTCATGACATTGCCCAGTACCTGGAGCAGCATTATCATGAAGAAATCTCGCTTCAGCAAATTGCCGGCAGATTTTTTCTTAGCAGAGAATATATTTCTCGTAAATTCAAACAGGAATTCGGCGTCACGCTATCTGATTTTCTCGGGCGAATTCGCATCAATAAAGCCAAGGCGCTGCTGCTCAATCCCCAGATCCGTATCGTGCAAATCGCCGAGATGATCGGTTACCAGGACGAGAAATATTTCAGCAAAGTGTTCAAGAAGCTCGAGGGGATCACTCCGAACGAGTACCGAAAGACTCATATACATTAGGTAAAGGATCATATAAATAAAGAAAAAGAATCAGCGTTTACACCATAGTGCTGGCTTGATATTTAATTCTTTGGGTATATTCTATATATTCCCAGACTGTTATCAGGAGGAGATTGTATGTATCGTACCAACACGTATCGCTGGTGGAATCTTTTGTTCTTCGCCGGCGTAATTACCGTGAATGTATTATCGATGGCTCTACCGCTTGGAGGTAGAACGACCGGGGAAATATCCGATATGTATTATACGCCGATCACCCCAGCAGGCTATGCCTTTTCCATATGGTCGCTTATCTATGTAATGCTGCTTCTATTCGTTATCTACCAGCTGCGACGTGATACCGGCAGCCAGGATTCCGTTCGAGCCATCGGACCATGGTTTATACTGAGCTGCATATTTAACATGACCTGGCTTGTGTTATGGCACTATTTGTATATTGAATGGTCCGTCATTGCCATGTTGTTACTGCTGGTAACGCTTTGGATTTCACACGCGCGCACACAAGCGATAAGCTACCCGACGACAGGTGAAAAATGGCTGCTGAAGCTTCCATTCAGCCTCTATATTGGCTGGGTGAGTCCTGCCTTTATCGTCAATGTCGCAATCGTGCTTCAAAAGAATGGCTGGAATCCCTTTGGGATGGACGAAACCACAATAGGGGTCGTGCTGCTCTGCATCGGTGCCTTGCTTGCCTTGCTTATCAGTCTGCGGTACCGTGACAGCATCGTCCCCCTGGTCTTCACTTGGGCCTATGTGGCTATTGCGGCCGAGCATCGGGAGACTGACAGTATTTTAATGCCTGCCTTTGTGATCTCGATCATCCTGCTGGTATATGCTATATGGCTCTTCTTCACACGCAATCGGAGAAGCTCCAGATATTAGACCTATTGAGGATTCTCTCCCCCTACTTATAAGTCGAGTATCGCTTTTACTTCCCCGAAACAAACAAGAGCTTTGCCGATATCGGCAAAGCTCTTGCTATAAAGCTGGCTTCTCGTTTAGTTCTTAACAGCGATGACCTCAATTTCAACCAAACCGTCCTTTGGTAAACGGGCAACCTCAACGGCACTTCTTGCAGGATAAGGCTCAGAGAAAAAATCGCCGTAAATTTCGTTTACTGCGACGAAATCATTCATATCCTTCAGGAATACCGTGGTTTTCACCACTTGATCCAGGCTTGTGCCAGCCGCTTCCAGGATCGCTTTCACGTTGCTGAGCGAAAGCTTTGCTTGCTCTTGAACACCCTCGCCGAATTGTCCTGTTTCCGGATTGAGTCCCAGCTGGCCTGAAGTATATACAAACCCATTAATTTCTACAGCCTGGCTGTAGGGTCCAATAGCTCCTGGGGCTTTCTTTGTTGATATGATATTTTTACTCATCATGAGTCACCCTTTCTATGTATTCCTATATGTGTACATTGTAATCTGCCGTGGGGGACTCTGGCAAATTCAATCTGCTGCATCACCTAGCACATGAATAACTTCGTTCGTGTAAACATGATAGCCCTTCATATCAGCCAGCCCGATATTCACCATGGACTTGGCCACCTTTAGGGCAGGAACAGCCCGATACGGAGCCAGCTTTACTCCCTTGAAAGCAAAGTCTAACGAGGTCATCAAAATGGACGCAGCCCGCTCTCCAAACCGCTGCTCGGGTCTCTCTCCCAGCAGTAATGACGGCCTGAATACATGCAGCCCCCAAAACCCGCTTCCGGCCAATCTTTCTTCAACCTCTCCCTTGGTTCGAAGATAGAAATTACGCACCTTTGAGTTAGCACCTACAGAGCTTACCGACAGAAATTGTCTTACTCCATGCTGCTTCGCCAGTTCCGCTGTCTTCATTACATAATCTACGTCAACTTTACGGAACTGCTGCTGAGAACCAGCCTTCTTTATCGTTGTTCCCAAACAGCAATACACACTGTGTACTCTGGCAAAAGCGTCGCTGTATTGGTCGAGCTCTTCCCAATTCACGAGGATGGGCTTCAGTTTAGGATGTGTGACATCCGGTAGTCTTCGCACAAGAACACGAACCTCTTCTATCTCATCACGATCCAGAAGCTCAGCGGTCACTAAACGCCCTACAAGCCCCGTAGCCCCGACTACGAGTGCAACCATTCCCACCACATCCCCTCCTGTTCAATCAATCAAAATTTTCCTTTTGAACTCATTCTACACCCCATGGGACTCAAGTCAATATCACGTTTGAAAAGATATTCTTGTGCTGATTCGCAGCAGCTTTCCAGGGGTTTCAAAGCCAAAAAAAAGAGTGCAAATCAGGCTCGATTTGCACTCTTTTTCCATGAAAATATAAGGTTTATCAACGGTTTCCATTCCCTGCGGAGCCAGCCGGAGGATTTGCCAGTGTCCCCCGCCATAAGACCCTCAGAGGATGCTGTCACCCGCTGACTATCGGTGATTGGGAGAACTTCCTCATGGGTCAACTCATAGTATCCCAAATGATAGGTGCTGACCATATCTCCGTGTAAGGTAAACACCTTGCCGTCACGAATATCGAATACTTTACCGGTCACAACCCGGGATTCCAACATGATTCGTTCTGCCTCCCTCATTGTCCTTATAGATTAGTCACGAAATCTTGAACTCCAATTCGTATATTCGCGCTCTGCGTCATCTTTTGTATGTCCATAGCGCTCCTGCAGCTTTCCTACCAATTTATCCTTTTCTCCGGAAATAACATCGAGGTCATCATCTGTCAGCTTACCCCATTGCTTCTTCGCTTCGCCCTTCATCTGCTCCCATTTACCTTTAAATACGTTGCTATCCATAAATATCAGCTCCTCATAGTAAAATGAAATGATGAATTGTTAAATGCCTGTACTTGTGTTTACCCCTCGGGCGTTTCCCTGAATCCTGACAATCCCTGCCAACCTTGATGTTTTCTATCTTGAGCACGGCCAGTTGACATGTTTCATAGAAAGGGACGGCTAAAATCAAGTATCCTTCCCTATACCAAAAAAGAGGCCGTCTACCATCAAAGGTAGGCAGCCTCTCTAACTTTATCCACAAAACACTTCGAGCTATGTAGCAATCATGACCAGCCAAGTCTGTACTAGCGGATCGAAAGGGCCTTCTTGTCCCTTTTCATATAATTGACGAACATCCCCGCATAATCGGGGTCCCACTGGGTTCCCCTGCCGGCCTCAAGTATATTCAATGCATCCACGGATTTCATTCCACTGCGGTAAGGCCGGTCTGACGTCATGGCATCATAAGCATCAGCCACAGCAATAATACGACCGAACAAAGGAATTTCCTTCCCTTTCAAGCCGTCAGGATATCCTCCACCGTCATAACGCTCATGATGTGAGCGTACTCCCTCCAAATAAGGGGCCATAGCATCAGCAGGCTCGATCTGAAGCAGGATGTTCTCTCCTTGCGCCGGATGGGCTTTCACCAGATCGAATTCCTCTGCCGTGAGTTTCCCTTCCTTCAACAGAATATTATCCCGAACTCCAATCTTGCCGATATCATGCAGCAATGCCGTCTTGTGCAATAGATCGACTTGCTCTTCATTTAGTCCTGCCAGTCGGCCGATTAAAACGGCATATTCCGCCACTCGAAGTGAATGTCCTGCCGTGTAGGGGTCCCTCGCATCCAGTGCCGCTGCCAAGGCAGCAAAATAACTGTCGAGCAGCTTGCGATTCCGCTCTTCCCGCATTTGCAATCCGCGCACCATCATATTAAAGCCTGCGATCAATGTGGAGAATTCGTCGGAATACAGATTGGATGTCTGAATCAAACGTCCTTCCTTAATCTCATTCATCGCCCGGTACAGCTGCCGGATCGGCCGCTGGAGATCCTGCGTTAAGAGCAAGGCGCCAACATAAGCAAATCCGACACCAAGCAGCAATATAAACCCGGCCCAGCCCCAGTACTGCTGAGCTACGATCTGACTTAGACCCTCTAATCGGATCTGGACAGCCAAACTGAACAAGAACAACGGGAAGGTGCCGATCAGCATCGTACTCAGCAGAAACTTCGTTCGAATGGCCATAAACACGTGACCCTCAAGGGAAAAATCCACACCATATCGCGACAACGCCTGCCGCCGAATCTCCTTGATCAGCGGACGTACTGCTGCTATAGTCAGAAAAAATTCAATCATGGCATGACAGCTGGCAAGCAAAACCGCCCCAAGCGAAGCCAGCCAAATATAAAATGGCGGAAAACTTAATTTCCCCTGCTCCATCATCCAAATGGTGAGTAGAATGGCTGGAATAGACAAGCCTAATAAATGGGGTCCGAATATACGATATACCGCCAGACGCGGCATACGATGTATACTCAAATAGGCTTTTTCAAGTGTATCCAAACTAATATTGGTTTCGTCGAAGCCTGCATGAATCGGTCGTAGATGCCGCAGAAAGACGATCAGCTCCGAGGCAATCATTACCATGAACGATATGGCCAATATGACCATAAGACGTACGCCTTCCTCAAAAGAAATATCCAGGGTCGTCACCATCAATACGCCACCCACAACAAGCACAGCTGCCATGGACCCGATCATGTAGTTCCGGATCAGCTGTTTAAGAAATGACTTATACAGTTGCATGGAACGCCTACTTTCATTTACAGATAATAAACACCCGCAAAACCTGTGTGATTCCATACGTATTCGACATGATGTAACAGATTTAAGAGTTGATCAACACCCTATTCAAGAAAAAACTGTTAATATGAATATCGTTGGATTTCCAAAAAAAATCAAGCTCTTTTAGGCAACATTTCAGTATTCATTTGAATGCCTTTGCTAATATAAGATTTTTATGATATAATATTTTATTGTTACATGAAGTTTAACCCCGTTAGTTCCTCGAAACATAGCTATTAACATCTCTGTTGAAGTGCAAATTCCTATTTTATGACCCTAGAGTAAGAGTTTTATGGAATGGTTTTCTGATTCACACTGGAGCGGTCATCGGAGCCGCAAGGACGGAAGAGAGGCAGGGCTTTTGTCGTTTTGGAAGCAAAGATTCTTAAAAGAAACTTCAAATTGGAACCAACTGTAGCCTCATGGGCTGTCAGGGGTTAAATTTTATATGCGCTTTTCGCGCTCTATGAAGGACTTGGCCAGTGCCAGGTCCTTTTTCCATATATTAAGCTCCTGTTCTGGCTCTCAATAACAAAAGACCAGTGACGGTCGCCTAACGACCTGCATATGATACCGGAGACGATCAGTATTCGGAAGGAGCGTGCAGTCTTGAAAAAAAAGAAAAAGAACTCATCCACTTCAGCCTCTTCTAACTCCCCATTCAGGGTCGACCCCAGTACCAGAGAACTCGATATTTTGATGCGTGGTAAAGGACGCAGTACCGAAATAGAAAAATCAACAGAAACAGAAAAAGAAGCCCATATTCTTTCAACATTACCTCTTGCTGATCCGGAAGAGGATCTCATTGGCATTATTGAATTAAGGCAGAAAAAAACCGAAGAAGTCACCGATCCTATAATATATGGCGAAACTTTTGCTATACAAACAGAGGATGCTGCAGTATCTGACACCTTCACAGAAACTTCCGACTCCACTCCAGCAGTTCCTGACTCTCTCATCGCCGCTTCTGACTCCCCTCCATTGTCTTCTGACCATTTGACGCTATCTTCCGATCCTCCTTCCCTGCCGAACACGGAAATCGAGCCGGAGCAGTTGATTCTTGAAAAGGAAATGCCCGAAATTAAGGGAGCATTTATATTTACAGAGGACATAGGTGAATATGCCATAACCGAGAACCGGATCGCCTCCAAGTCGGTTACGACTTCCAAGCTTGCTCGTGGAGCGGTCGGTCCCGAAGCACTGCAAGACTATAGCGTTTCCAGCCTTCATCTTGCAGACGAAGCAGTGACCTCAAGTAAAATTGCTCCATTGTCAGTCACGGGCGAGCATCTCATGGATGGAATCTTATCGACGCGCAAATTCAGGGACGGCTCGGTCAACGCAAGCAAAATCAAGGATGGCAGCATAACCACCCAAAAGCTGGCGGACCATGCCGTTGAAGGGAAGAAAATTGCCGACGGAGCTATTACAGCACGGCATCTCGAGCAGCTGCTCGTATCGACGGAGCTGCTGGACGACCAATCTGTCATTGGAGAAAAAATTGCATCAAGCGCCGTAGAAACCCGGCATATTTCCAATGAGGCGATTCACACTTCCAAGCTTGCCGACAATGCCGTCACGTCATCAAAAATTCGCGATGGCGCTATCACCGGAAACAAAATTGCGGATAGCGCCGTAGATGGCTCCCATATACAGCAAAAATCCATTAACAGCGACCATCTCGTCAGCATGGCGGTGACATCGGAGCATATTGCCAAGGGAAGCATCGGCCCCGACCAAGTTGCTGTTAGAGGCATTGGAGCCGACCATATTCAAAATGGATCGCTGGGAGCCCGTCATTTGGAAGACGGTGCAATAGGGCCTGATCAGATACAGCCTGGTTCTATCGGTCCCGATCAGATTGACGTCAGTGCCGTGTCCACCCGTCACTTAAGCGATTCCAGTATAACGAGCTCTAAACTTGCCGATCAATCGGTCCATACGGCAAAGCTGGTCGAGCAGGCTGTTACTGCATCAAAAATCGCAGATCAGAGTGTTCTCCCGAGTAAGATTGCCAATGAAGCCGTACAAACGCGTCATCTGGCTAAAGGGTCCGTAGAATCATCCCAAATCGCTTCGGAGGCTGTTCAAGCCCGGCATCTCTCTCAAGATGCAGTGAAAGCAAAACATATCGCAATTGGCAGCATTCTGCCGCAGCACTTTGCTCCGGAAAGCGTACTCGGGGCGGCAATCCATTCCAGAGCGATTGGAGAGCAGCACATGGCCGACCGTTCCATCGCGAGACAGCATCTCCAACGAGAGTCGGTCGGAGAAGAACAGCTCGCACCCGAAAGTGTAACGAGCAGCAAGCTGGCGTTGGGCTCGGTTGGCGGCAGCATCATTAGGCAGAGTGGCGTAACATCCAGCAATATCGCGAGCCAATCGATTCTGCAGCAGCATCTGGCCGCGGACAGCGTCGGAGCACATGCCTTACAAGATGGAGCGATCCAATCATCGCATTTAACCAACGGCTCGGTTGCCAGCTGCCATTTGCAGACCGAGAGCGTAGGGACAGAAGCGCTCGGACGCGGAGCAGTAACGAGCGACAAAATTGCCGAAGGCAGCATTATCGAATCGTCTATCGGCGAAGGGGTCATTGCACCTCGGCATCTGGCAGACCATGCTGTAACGTCCCTGAAACTGTCACCGGAAAGCGTGTCGACCGACAAGCTGGTGGATCTTTCCGTTACGTCGTCCAAACTTGCCGAGGGCAGCATTACTGGTGACAAAATAGCATCCCAATCCATCCGTTCCTCCCACCTGTCAGCCCATTCCGTGGCCAAGGAAGCCCTTCAGAATGGAGCCGTCACCTCAGACAAAATTGCCCAGCAGGCGGTGGAGGGAGTACATCTCGGATTGGAGTCCATCTTGGGCAAACATATCACACAGGAAGCGATCCACGGCTATCATTTGAAAAAGAAATCGATTACGCTTAACCATCTGGCTGACGAAAGCCGTTCAGCCGACATGCTGTTTGCCGACGGGAGCATTCCAGGAGCGAAGCTTGAATCGCAATCGATTACGGAAGATCACCTCACGCCTTCATCCGTATCGGGGACGGCATTGAAAACAAACGCCGTTAGCGGAGAAAAAATCAAACCGCTCTCCATCTCGGCAGTGCATCTCCAAGAAGCGAGCGTCCTATCGGAAAATCTTGGCGATGAGGCGGTCCAATCCCGGCATATTGAGAATGTTGCCGTAACCGATCGGCATATAGCGCCAGGCTCGGTCAGCGCACAGCATATCCAGAACGAAAGCATTGAATCATCACACCTTGTAGACGGTATCGTTCTCTCCCAGCATATTGCCGGAGAATCGATCCATGGTGACCATCTCAGCGAAGGGGCTGTGGCATCCAAGCATATAGAGTTATTCTCTATTCAGAGTCACCATCTCGCACCTTACTCCGTCAACATGGCCCATCTGGCGGATCAGTCTGTCGGCCATGTCCACTTGCAGCCGGATAGTGTCGGGGGTGATCAATTGCAACCCGGGTCTGTGAAATCAAGGCAACTGGCAGAGGGCGCCGTTCTCCCCCATCACTTGCAGACGCACAGCATCAGCACGAAGCATATTGAAGCTGGCGCGATTACAACGGAGCTTATTCAGGATAATGGGGTTACGGGAGCTAAAATTGCCTATGGAACGATCACCGGTTCGAACATTGCGGCGGGTTCTTTGAACGGCTCCAAGATTGCCGAGAGCTCTATCGAGAGTAAGCATCTAGGACCCGACGCCTTTGATAACTTCAACCTGGCTAATGGTTCTGTTACGGGAAGCCAAATCGCCAAGGAAACCATCACGGGAGCGAACATTGCGGCAGGTTCTTTGAATGGTTCGCAGATTGCCGAGGGCTCCATTGAAAGCCGCCACCTCGGACCCGACGCTTTTGATAACTTTACTCTCACTGAGGGCTCTGTAAGTGGAAGCCAGATCGCTGAAGGTACTATCACCAGCGCGAACGTGGCTGATGGGTCCCTAAACGGGGCGCAGATTGCCGAAGGCTCCATCGAGAGCAAACATCTCGCACCGGGCGCTTTTGATAACTTTACTCTCGCTGAGGACTCTGTAAACGGAAGTCAAATCGCCAAGGGTGCTATCACCGGCGCGAACGTGGCCGACGGGTCTTTGAATGGTTCCCATATTGCAGAGGGCTCCATCGGAAGCTGCCACCTCGGACCCGACGCTTTTGAAAACTTCATCCTGGCCGCCGGATCAGTATCCGGAAGACAAATCGCCAAGGGAACCATCACCGGCGCGAACGTAGCCGATGGCTCCCTAAACGGTGCCCAGATTGCCGAAGGCTCCATTGAAAGCAAGCACCTTGCACCGGATGCTTTTGATAACTTCACCTTAGACGAGGGTTCTGTTACGGGAAGTCAAATCGCTGAAGGCACCATCACAGGCGCAAACGTAGCCGACGGCTCCTTGAACGGGACGCAGATTGCCGAGGGCTCCATTGAAAGCAAGCATCTTGCACCTGATGCTTTCGATAACTTTACTCTGGCCGGCGGATCTGTATCCGGAAGACAAATCGCTAAGGGAACCATCACCGGCGCAAATGTAGCCGACAGCTCCTTGAACGGAGAGCAGATTGCCGAAGGCTCCATCGAGAGCCGGCATCTCGCATCTGACGCTTTTAATAACTTCACTCTCGCCGAGGGATCAGTAACGGGAAGCCAAATCGCTGAGGGCACCATCACTGGAGCGAACGTGGCCGAGGGATCGTTGAACGGAGCGCAGATTGCGGAGGGCTCTATTGAGAGCAAACACCTTGGGCCGGACGCTTTTGACAACTTCACTCTCGCTGAGGGTTCTGTTACCGGGGGCCAAATCGCTGAGGGCACGATCACCGGTGCGAACGTGGCTGACGGCTCACTGAACGGAGCGAAGATTGCCGAGAGCTCCATTGAGAGCAAGCACCTCGGACCCAACGCTTTTGATAACTTTACCTTAGACGAGGGTTCTGTTACCGGAAGCCAAATCGCTGAAGGTACTATCACCGGTACGAACGTGGCTGACGGCTCACTGAACGGGGCGAAAATTGCTGAAGGCTCCATCGAGAGTAAACACCTTGGACCAGATGCCTTGGATAACTTCACCTTGACCGAGGGTTCTGTTACCGGAAGCCAGATCGCTGAGGACACCATCACTGGCGTGAACGTGGCCGACGGCTCCCTGAACGGGGAACAGATTGCGGAGGGCTCCATTGAGAGCAAGCACCTTGCACCGAATGCTTTTGACAACTTCACCTTAGAAGAGGGCTCTGTTACGGGAAGCCAAATCGCTGAGGGCACCATCACTGGAGCGAACGTGGCCGAGGGATCGTTGAACGGGGCGCAGATTGCCGAGGGCTCCATTGAGAGCAAGCACCTCGGACCCGATGCCTTCAATAACTTCACTCTGGCTGAGGGCTCTGTAACGGGTAGCCAAATCGCTGAAGGCACCATCACTGGCGCGAACGTGGCCGAAGGATCTATCGAGAGCCGGCACCTCGGACCCGACGCTTTCAATAACTTCACACTCGCTGAGGGCTCTGTTACGGGAAGCCAAATTGCTGAAGGCACTATCACTGGAACGAACGTGGCCGACGGGTCATTGAACGGTTCGCAGATTGCCGAGGGCTCCATTGAGAGCTGGCATCTTGGACCGGATGCCTTCAATAACTTCACTCTCACCGAGGGATCAGTAACGGGAAGCCAGATCGCCCAAGGTACCATCACCGGCGCGAACGTGGCCGACAGTTCGTTAAACGGCTCTCAGATTGCCGAGGGCTCCATTGAAAGCCGGCATCTTGGACCGGACGTCTTCAATAACTTCACTCTGGCCGAGGGATCAGTAACTGGAAGCCAAATCGCTGAAGGCACTATCACTGGAACGAACGTGGCCGACGGGTCATTGAACGGTTCGCAGATTGCCGAGGGCTCCATTGAGAGCCGGCATCTTGGACCGGATGCCTTCAATAACTTCACTCTCACCGAGGGATCAGTAACGGGAAGCCAGATCGCCCAAGGTACCATCACCGGCGCGAACGTGGCCGACAGTTCGTTAAACGGCTCTCAGATTGCCGAGGGCTCCATTGAAAGCCGGCATCTTGGACCGGACGTCTTCAATAACTTCACTCTGGCCGAGGGATCAGTAACTGGAAGCCAAATCGCTGAAGGCACTATCACCGGCGCGAACGTGGCCGATGGGTCATTGAACGGAGTGCAGATTGCTGAGGGTTCCATCGAGAGCAAGCATCTCGCATCGGACGCTTTTGATAACTTCACTTTAGCCGAGGGCTCTATCGAGAGCCGGCACCTCGGACCCGACGCCTTCAATAACTTCACTCTGGCCGAGGGATCAGTAACGGGAAGCCAAATCGCTGAGGGCACCATCACTGGAGCGAACGTGGTCGATGGGTCATTGAACGGAGTGCAGATTGCTGAGGGTTCCATCGAGAGCAAGCATCTCGCACCGGACGCTTTTGATAACTTCACTTTAGCCGAGGGCTCCATTGAAAGCCGGCACCTCGGACCCGACGCCTTCAATAACTTCACTCTCGCCGATGGATCAGTAACTGGAAGCCAAATCGCTGACGGAACTATCACTGGCTCGAACGTGGCCGAGGGATCGTTGAACGGTTCGCAGATTGCTGAAGGCTCCATTGAGAGCAAGCATCTCGCACCGGACGCTTTTGATAATTTCACCTTGGCCGAGGGTTCTGTTACAGGAAGCCAAATCGCTGACGGTACAATCACCGGCGCGAACATTGCCGATGGCTCGTTGAACGGCTCCCAGATTGCCGAGTGCTCCATTGAGAGTCAGCACCTCGGTCCGGACGCCTTTGACAACTTTACCCTGGCCGATGGTTCAGTAACAGGAAGCCAAATCGCCGAGGGAACCATCGAGAGAAGGCATCTCAGACCGGACGATTTTGATACCTTTACACTCGCTGACGGCAGCATTGACGGCATTAAATTAGGCAACTCGGCTGTCACTAGCGTTCATATTTCCGACGGTGCTGTTACCGGCCAGCAATTGGCTGAAGGAGCAGTCACTGCACAACATCTGGCCTTCACGCCGGTGCGCAGCTCAAATGGCAAGCCGAAACTTCAGCAATTCGGAATGACCCCATTTATATTGACAGGGGCCGACACGCAAACTGAGGTGACCGTCCTATTCGATGAACCTTTTGCCGGTATTAACTATGTTATCGTAGGGATGAGCAACAACCCTGGCTTCCAGATTTCTCTGAAATCCCAGCGTGAGGATGCAGCAGTTCTGGAAGTGTTCCGCCAGCCTAATTGCAACCTTTCTTACGGATTCATGTCCTGGATTGCCCTGGGCCCTTCACTGTAACCAAAATATTAATCCAAAGCGGCTCTCTCCCATCGTGATAAGGAGAGAGCCGCTTCACGTGATTCGTCCATCGTCATTATAATGATTCTTATGCTCAGCCAGCCTCTGTTTCCACAGGAAAAGGGGCGTTGATTGAGAACGACGCGGCTCAGAGATGAAGCCTTGCATCAAGATGCGGAGAAACCCTGTTCATAACTGGAGTCTTGCAGTATGCAAAAAAGACGAGCGTTAAGCTCGTCTCAGGCTGTCGAGAAAGTCTCGGCAGCTATTTTTTGTGCATTTAATTCAACACGGCACCGCGTTAATGTTGTATAATATAAGTAAATAAACCGTTCGGAAGGGTGTTAACTATGCTGCGTTCTAACCGGGAAAAACAGCAGGCTTATGAGTTTGTTTCGATTGAAGAATTGGTTCCTCAAGATCATCTTCTCCGTAAAGTGGACAAGTATATCGATTTCTCTTTCATCGACGAAAAGGTTCGTCCACTTTACTGTGCTGATAATGGGCGGCCTGCGATTGACCCTGTCGTGTTATTTAAGATGATATTCCTCGGTTATTTTTACGGCATCCGTTCCGAACGTCAACTCGAACGTGAAATTCAGACCAATCTTGCCTACCGCTGGTTTTTGGGGTTAGGGCTAACCGACAAAGTGCCTGACCATTCAACGATTAGTTGGAATCGTCGGACTCGCTTTAAAGACACAGAGATTCTCCAGGAGATTTTCGATGAGATTGTGCTTCAAGCTATTCAGCACCGTATGGTAGGCGGACGTGTTTTAGTTACCGATTCCACCCACGTCAAAGCGAATGCGAATAAGCATAAGTACACTAAGGAACAGGTTTTACAAAACACCCGTGATTATGTGAGTGAACTTAATACCGCCGTCGAGGCCGACCGGAATGCACANCATTTTTGCTGTTATTGCTCACCGAAGATTCCATCCGACCCAAGGTTTATTCCCAAAATGGAAGTTCACGTATGATGCAGAGCGCAATCTTTATGTCTGTCCGGCAAAGCACGAATTACCATACAAGACGACCAACCGAGAGGGATACCGGCAGTATGCTTCGGATCCGCAGCACTGCAAGAACTGCGCGTTATTAAACGAATGTACGCGGTCTCGCAACCACCGAAAGGTGGTAACCCGTCACGTCTGGGAGGACAGCAAAGAATGGGTGCGAGGCAACCGGTTGAGTCGATCCGGGAAATATCTCTACCGAAAACGAAAAGAAACGATTGAGCGAAGCTTCGCGGATGCCAAAGAGCTCCATGGGTTTCGCTATTGCCGTTTGCGCGGACTGCAAAACGTCAGGGAGCAAGCTTTGATGACAGCAGCCGTGCAGAACATGAAGAAGATAGCGATCCACCTGGATCGCCTAGAAAAACGGGGGTAGCCCCCCATTTTTCATACCTAGTCACTTTAGAAAAGTCGAGCGTTAAGCTCGTCTTTTTATAAAAAATGCCGCCCTGCCTATATGCCTTGGAATTCCCCGGGTCTCGATGACGTCATTACCATCGGGCAGACTTCATATATGCCCAATTAAACCGCCCGTCCCTCCCCCAGTGTTTCGCTCTCTCCTGCCTCCGGCCATCTCGTTCGTATGATTGCAGCGTAACAGCCCGAGATGAACAACACCGCAGCTGCAATGATATACGTGGCCAGTAACACTTTTAAAGACTTCTGTTAATATCGGTATATTTTTCCACGCATTATAATGATAAATCTCCCCATTCGCCCATTTTTTATCCCAGGCTAAAACTATTTGGCCCGCTCCACGGTCTAATGATCAGTCAAGCGCACTCAAGTACTTGAGCATGATCCAACCAAACAAGGAATAGATCAAAACGAATTCGTGCCATGATATAAAAATACTAGCGCTAGTAGTTAGGAGTGAGTGAACTGAGAGCGAAAGAATCGAAGCAACAACAGTTCAGCGAAAATATAGAGAAATGCAAAAACAAGCTATACCGAGTAGCCTATTGCTATGTCAAAAACGAGCAGGAGGCACTGGACATCGTCTCTGAAGCGACCTATAAGGGATACCTCGCTTATGAGCGGATGAACGCGCCGCAGTATTTTGATTCCTGGATGACCCGCATCGTCATTAACGCTGCTATCGACCATCTCGGTCGCAAGAAACGGTTTACCTATATGGAAGACCAGACCCAGGACTACGCGGCTGCAGAGCATGCGGTCCCGCTGGAGGAGAAAATGGATCTGTACGATGCGCTGGACAGACTGCCGCCGGAGGAGAAAACCTACATCATTTTGAAGTTTTTTGAGGACCTGCGCTTCCGGGAAATGGCGAATATGCTGTCATTGTCCGAGAACACCGTCAAGACCAAGTATTATCGCATTATCGGAAAATTGAAATCTTATTTAATCGAGGGAGAGGTCGATAGCCTATGACAGGAAAAGAACGCTACGAACACATTGAAATCCCCGCCCAGTTAACCGGTGTTATAGATGCTGCGCAGAAAAAGGCGGCCGCCCGCAAACGATCCATGCGCTTTACGAGATATTCTTCCGTTGTTGCAGCTGCCATTGCCCTGCTACTCGTGGTTAATATCCCAACGGTGGCAAACGCCTTAGCCAAAGTCCCCGTGGTGGGCAGCATTGTTCAGGTACTACAGTTCGGAAGTGGAGGCGAGCGGACCGATGGCGTTACAGTAGGCACTGAGGCTTCAGAAGATGTGCTTAAAATTCATTTTGACCAGCAAGGCGAATCCGTTTCCAGTGTCCCGGCCTATACCGTAGATCATCGCGATGCTCCAAACCGCCTGATATTCACATTTAACGGGGTCCGAAACTTCGATTATGAAACCATCAAGAAAGACATGCTTGCACTTCCACTGGTGAAGGATGTCTATGAAAATGTGATTCTGGACGACTCAGCCATGCGCTTTGTCGTTGAACTGAAGGATGGCGTAAAGCATACGGTATCTGAATATAAAGACCCTGGCTATATTGAGCTGAAGCTCACTTCGAGCGGCGAGCAAGTAACCCCGCACGAGGTCTTTTATATCCGCAGTGA
The DNA here is from genome assembly GCF_001277345.1 of Paenibacillus solani. Classification (GTDB taxonomy): domain Bacteria; phylum Bacillota; class Bacilli; order Paenibacillales; family Paenibacillaceae; genus Paenibacillus_AQ; species Paenibacillus_AQ solani. The sequence goes on along the minus strand of NZ_LIUT01000006.1, from coordinate 452,302 downwards.
AGCCATGCCGCAAGGAGAATCCCTTGCTATTCTTGAGGAGATTTATATGGAAGATGACGTGACTTTCATTAAAACGGCCAGTGGCAATTTTATTGCAGTCATCGGCGGGTTCGATGCCCGCGAGGAAGCCGAGCAGAAGCTTGGCGAAATTTCGGCTCGCGAGAGCTACGGGAATGATCTGCGCATCGATAGCTGGATGAGCAATGAACGCCCAGATTAAACTGGATTACGACAAAAGGCATAACTCCGACTAGTGTTGGAGTTATGCCTTTTTATGAAATGAATTACACGTAAATAGCGGATGCGTCCATCACATTATACGATAAACGATCGCTTCATACGGCTGTAAAGCAAACTGATCGAAACCCCGGTCCGAACGCTCGTAATTGGAGAGCACCACTTCCGGATGGCGGTCTCTCCATTCTGCCGGAAATTGAAATTCAGGCGTCTTGCAGTAAAAATTCAACACGATCAGATACACCTCGTCCCCCAATGACCTGGAATAAGCGAAAATTTCCGGGTGCTCCAGAAGCACCGCCTCGTATTTACCATAGACCAGCACCTCACTGGATTTTCGCAGACGAATCAACGCTTTATAGTAATTCAGAATGGAATTGGGGTCGTCTAATTGCTGAGCCACGTTAATCTCTTGATAATTCAGATTGCAGCGGATCCACGGCACAACGGTTGAGAAGCCTCCATAGAGCGTATCATCCCACTGCATCGGCGTTCTGGCGTTATCCCTTGCCCGGTAAGCAATTCTGCGCATCGTCTCAGATACGTCCTTCCCGTCCAACAGTCGTTCCCGGTAATAATTGTAGATTTCCACATCCTTATAGTCGCTCAGCTCTGCAAACTCGACATTCGTCATCCCGATTTCCTGTCCCTGATATATAAACGGCGTTCCCTGCATCAGCATAAAAAAAGTTGCCAGCATCTTGGACGATTCCTTATGGTAGCGAACCGGATCACCAAAACGAGACACAGAGCGCGGTTGATCGTGATTCTCCATATAAAGAGCATTCCAGCCCACGCCTTCCAGGCCGCTCTGCCACTTATCCATAATTCGCTTCAGCTCGGCCAAGTCCCAGGCAGCGTAATCCCAGCGCCCTTCAAGGCCGAAATCGAGATTGACATGCTCAAATTGAAAAATCATATTAAGGGACCCGTTTTCTTCCCCGATCCAGCGGTCCGCTTCACTTATCGGAATGCCGCTCGCTTCCCCAACTGTCACGATGTCATAATCCGCGAACGCTTCCCGTTTAAACTGTTGAAGAAATTCGTGAATCCCCTCAATATTTCGATGACCCGGATTAGAGTCGACATAGCGGAGATGATTGGGATTCGGCATATCCGGCAAACCTGGTAACTTCTTAATATGAGTGATGGCGTCTACCCGAAAACCGTCGATTCCTTTATCCAGCCACCAACGTATCATCCTGACCAGATCTTCCCTAACGGCCGGATTCTCCATATTTAAATCAGGCTGCTTCTTGGAATACAAGTGGAGATAGTACTGATCCGTGTGCTCATCATATTCCCAAGCGGAGCCCGTAAACACCGATTCCCAATTGTTCGGCTCTGCCCCGTCCTTTGCATCCCGCCAGATGTAATAATCCCGCTTCGGATCGTTACGAGAGGATCGGGACTCAATAAACCACGGATGCTCGTCCGAAGTGTGATTGAGGACCAGATCCATAATTAGCCGCATGCCGCGCTTATGGATTTCAGCGAGCAGCTGATCGAAATCAGCCATTGAACCGAATTCCGTCATAATGTCCTGGTAGTCGCTGATGTCGTAACCATTATCGCTATTGGATGATCTATAGATAGGGCATACCCATATGATGTCTACTCCGAGATCCTTTAAATAATCTAGACGGGAAATGATCCCTGGCAGATCTCCAATCCCATCTCCGTTCGAATCCATGAAACTACGCGGATAAATCTCATACGCGACAGCTTCTTTCCACCATTTTCTCTGCATCGTCCTACCACCCCGTTTATCTATAATTGCTTCAGGTTGCAACATACAGTATTGCCCTTGAAGCGTCTCTATAAGCTTATTTATCCATTTTCACATCCAGTGTCCTTGATTTCATGAAAAAAGCACCCCTATGGTGCGTGAAGCTATAATTCAACATTCCTGAGACAGGGAAATATAAGGGTCGTTGTTGTCCATATTAATGCTATACTAAGTTAATGATGTGCGGGGAGTGAATATCATTCACCCTCTTCGAAGTTCAGTTAGTCCATAAGCATCCTGTCCACTACTCAATTACGGAAACATGGATTTCAGATTTCATGATAACAGGAGAGTAATAACGATATGAGCAAAAAAATAGTCGCCATTGATATGGATGATACAATCTGCCATCTCATTCCCAAGGCCATTCACTATCATAATTTACAGTTCAAAAATCCTCAGCTTACCTTGGATCAGATTACCGACTACAACTTACATCAAATTTGGCACCCCGAATGCTCGGAGGAGTTTTTCTTTGGAAAGCCGGGTTTATATGAAGAACTCGAACTATTTGATGAATATACGATTGACGAAATTCATAGAATGACGCATGATTATGACGTCATTGTTGTGACTGCGGCTCGTCCTTCCTCAGTGCCTGAGAAATGGAGATGGCTGCAGAAGCATATGCCGTTTATTCCTTTCGAGAATTTTTTTGTGGCCAAACGCAAGGACTTAGTAGAGTTTGATCTTCTTATTGACGACGGTCCCCATAATGCGATTGCCGCCAGAAAAGCGGGAAAACAAACCATTCTGATTCCGCGTCCGTGGAACGCTCATATTCAACATGAATTTATTTTGAAGGATTCCTGGGAAGGAATGAACAACTTAGTTAACCGCATCTTATCCGATTCTAATCATCAAGGGGAAATAAAATGAATATAGACCGCAATAGCCGGTACCTATCGCAAGATGTTCACTTTTTCGCTGCAGCCTTATCGGAAACGCTGGTTTCCGTATGGGAGGAGGACCCTGCCAGTGTATATGTGGAGATTGAGCGAGGTTACATTGAATGCTACACACCGGAAGTCGTCCGCATCCGTAACAAAGAAACAGGATATCTAACCCATTACAGCCGTGACACCGCGATGTTCCAGCGTATGTAAGATGTATCAGGCCGCTTCCTTTGCAGGGAGGCGGCCTGTATGATTTTGTTTACCTTTTGGCTGACAGGACAAGCAGCAATGTTGCAATGGGTCCTAACAACAATGAAAGCAGAAACCAGTTTAGGCCTGTTCTATTTTTTCCTTGGGCCAGCCCTGCATTAATTAATGCGAGCGTTCCCCATCCCACGTAAAACTCATTCATCGTTTTCCCCTCCTAAAACCGTGCTCGTTATTGCTTAATACGCTTCAAATTGATGGTTCGTTGCAGATTCTGCCTTTATAGGTCCCAAACTCAGAGCTCGTTTTCTGCGTTATTTCTTGCTCGCTCCAGCTTTTATACTCACACTCCGGGTTAGAAGCTAATTGATCTGGGTTTATTCATCATCTTTATTTCTCCTGCCGGCAATTGCTTCTGCCGCTTGTTTAACGGCCTGATGCCCGAACACCGCAAAAGCGCCCGCGAGGATGCCTTGAATAATCGTTTCTGCGCTCCAATGGGTCAGGCCCGTAGTAAACAAAATCGATATCACCATCACCACGTATACAATGCTCCAATTCGGGACCCTAGGCGTTTGCTTCAACACGTATCCGATCACCCAGCAGGCAGCAACGACCATGAACAGCTGCGGCTCGATCAACTGAAAGATCACATTCCATTCCATGGCGCTCCCCTCTTTTCCAACCATCTTCTACATTTTATTCTTTGATCCTATCAATCGGCTTGTACATATATCCTGTTCACTGCAAGTGAGGTGATAGAATCTGAAAAGATGGGCATTCACGAAAGATTTGGCAATAAGCAGAAATAGCAGATATCGCGGGTACCTAGGGAGGATCCGCGTTGGGTTTCGCAAGTAAGGCATTGGCGATTAGTTCTGCTGCCTGCCCGCTTCAATGATTTCGGTGATCCAATCAGTCAACCGCCGGTCCTTCTCTTCCTGATCACAGTCCGATGGGATGGTTAGGTAGTGCCGATGCTCGGATACCCGAGGTATCCCCTTCTTCATATCGGCATCCGCCCTGGTGTCATTATTGTATTCTAAGAAACGGAGATCCCTTCCATCCAATGTCTGATAGGCATAACAGCTGTACTCGATTTCGTTGATGATGGTCCAGTGATGTCCCTGCTTCCTTGGGTTGCACAACACGTGCGTACCCTTCAGCTTGTTCAATGAGTACAAGAAGCCTTGCAGTTGGGCTTCCGTTATGTGGTAGTCGTCCAAGTAGTACCGTTGCGAGACTCTAGCAACATTCGTATCGATAATCTGATAGTTTAGAATAAAAGCAGCGCCTTTGTGCAGTACCGGATCGAAATAATCCTTCTGGATCCAACCCTTATACCGGGACAGTCGATCTGACACCAGATAATCCAAATTGCTATGGTCCAAGTTATGACCGAAGGTTACCAAGAACTTGCGATTTTTCATCAGAACTCTCCTTATATAACAGATACAAGACCAAACATTTCAATTCCATTATACAAAACAGGGCAGCCTCCTCATGAGTGGAAGCTGCCCTGTTCAAAGATCCTGTTCTAACATCCCCAATTCCAAAATAACACTTGATGCTTATACCTTGCTAACCTCAGCTTCTTCTAGTGCCTCAGTTTCAACAGCGGACTGCTCGCCCTGCCACAGCAGTTGCATTTCTAGGCTTGTGGCGAGAAGCTCAGACAGGCTTCCCTCCGCTTCGATCCGGCCATCCTTCATAACGATGATATGATCGGCTCTCGATAGGGCCGCCCTGCGATGCGATACGGCAATGCAGGTAACGTCACGTTCTTTGGACAGCCCCTCCCATACCAGCTGCTCCGTCTCCACGTCCAGTGCGCTGGACAGATCATCGAAGATGTACAGATCCGCGCCGGTCATCAGCATACGCGCCGTAGCTGCACGCTGGATCTGTCCACCGGACAGCATGACGCCTCTTGGACCGACAAGTGTATCCAGCCCCTGGTCAAGATTCTCAATGTCCTTTTCCATAACCGCCAGACGAACAGCCCGCTCCAGTGCTTCCTCGGCACGATCTTTCTTCCCTTGCACGATATTCTCTCTTAACGGATCGCTGAACAGCCTTGGAACCTGCGGGGTATAAGCCGCACGAGGTGGCATCAGGAAGGTAGCCGGATCAACCTCTTCCCCGTTCCAGCGGATCGTACCCTCCTGTTTGGGCAGCAGTCCCAGCAAGGATCGCACGAGCGTCGATTTTCCAGCCCCGATTCGTCCGGTCACCACAAGAAACTGGCCGCGCTCCAGGCGGAGATTGATATCCGATATCCCATTCTCCGAATTCGGATACTGATATGATAAATTTCTAACTTCCAGCTCACTGAGCTTCTCCCCCGGTTCTCTGCGAATAATGGGCAATTCCGGCGGCTCTTCGTTCAGGTATGTTTCTCGCGTCTCGATAATCCGGTCTTCTTCACCTGGGCGGAACAGAGTACGCATCCGGTCAAAAGAAACCTTCAGCCGCTTATGCTGGAACACCATGTAGCCGAACAGGGAAATGCTGAAACCGATATTCGCCAGGTAAGTGGTAAACAAGGCAAAGTCTCCGACGGTAAAATGTCCTGCCTGCATTTCAGCTGCACACATCAACAGAATCAGCCCCGTACAAATGCTCAATACATGCTGGTTCAAGGATCGCATCCATTGTTTAAACAGATTATCCTTCAGAGCTGCCTGACGGCGGTCTTCGTTCAGCTTCGTAAAACGCGCCGACACATTCTCCTCCGCCTGCCCGAGCTTCAGGGCTTGAACAGCACCGAACGTTTCGGCGATAAAGCTGGTAATGCGGCCTGTGGCTTCACGGTTCTTCAGCCCGTAACGACGCGCGCGGTCGCCGGACAGATTGTTCAGGAACGTGACCACCACGAGTGGCAGCACAGCTACCAGCATGATTTTCCAGTTAATGCTTGCCATGATGACAACAGATACAAGCGCAAAAACAAGGCGCCCCCAGAAATCCACCCAGGATTCCACGTATTCTACGACTTCATTCACGTCATCGCGGAAGCGGCTCATCGCCTCCCCTGGAGAAGCTGGCAGATTCCGGCCTGGCCAGCGCATAATTCCCGCCAGCATATTCGTGCGAAGTATGGCCTCAATATGATAAATGTACGTTACCCATTGGTAAAAGGCCGCAAAGAATGTTCCTACTCGGACAACCCTAACAGCGGCAATAAAAATCAAAGGAACCGCCAGCCATACATAATCCGCAGTATTGGCGGTGGCCCGGTCAAAAAACCACTGCATTCCAAGTCCGATCAATAACGGCAAGGAATGAAATATGCACCACAACAAACCGTTGATCAAAAATAAGGAGGGCCTGTATCGAAACAGACGCCCTATAAAACTCGTAATGGTCATGCCAGCTCCTCCTCTCTGCCTGTGCTCAGCAGTCTGGCATAATGTGATGTTGGATCCTGCGCAAGTGCTTCCCGTGCGCCAAATTCCAGAATACGCCCGTCACCCAGCACCATAATCTTATCCACCTGCTCAAGCGTGGCCAGACGATGCGCGATGATGATGCCCGTACAGCTGCTCAGCAGCTGATCCACGGCTGCCTGCAGCATCGCTTCTGTAGCGGCGTCCAAACGGGACGAAGGTTCATCCAGGATTACGAGGCTAGGCTGTGTCAAAAATACCCGGGTTAACGCAAACAATTGCGCTTCCCCTGCCGACAGCGAAGCTCCGCCTGTCGCTAGATGCGTATCGAGACCTTCCGGCTGCGCATCGATCCATTGACGAAGCCCGAGACGCTCTGTCGTTTCCAGAATAAATTCATCCGGTACACTGCCATCGAACAGCGTCAGATTATCACGCAGCGAGCCATCAAACAGCTGCACATCCTGTGTTACCATCGCCACCCGGCGGTAAAGCGCAGGCAGCTTCAGCTTCGTAATATCCGTTCCTCCGACCCGAATAACCCCGCTGTCGACGTTATACAGCCGAAGCAGAATACGGCTGAGGCTTGATTTCCCGCTGCCTGTACGTCCGATAATGCCAAGGCATTCTCCCGGATTCACTTCGAAGTTAATGTCCTTTAAGACTGGTTTATCTTCGTTATAACTGAAGTTAACACCCTCAAACTCCAAACCAAGCGCACCCGAGGGCAGCACTTCCTGTTCTCCGTCCACGATCTCGCTCTTGTTGGACAACAGCTCTCTTGAGCGCAGCATGCCAGATTTCGCTTTTTGAAACTCCTGCACCTGATCGCCCAGCATCTCAATCGGATCATTTAGCATCTGCGTATATTGATAGATCAGGAATAAGGTACCTAATGTGATTTCATTGATCAAATAATAACGCACCCCTAATAACAGAACGGCAGTAACCGCCAGAGCGAATAGAATCACCGTTGTGTTCCAGGGAACCACGCGGAGCATCCAGGCTTTTCTTCCTTTCAGAAACACGCTGCGCATCAAACGGTGAAACCTGTTCATCACGTACGGCACATTGCCGTTCGCCTGCACATCCTCAATGCCCGCGATGCGTTCTTCAATCAATCCGAACAGCGAGGCGCTGGCCTCCCGCTCACTCTTGGAGGAGTTCACCCCCATATTCCGGATGAACACCATGAACAGAATGGACAGAAGCGTAAACACCGTCATGACGATCGCGATAGGCAGATTCACCGTGAACATAAATCCCAATATGCCGGCAAGCAACACGAAACTGCCGATTACCTGGACGATGAACATGGCGAAGAAATTCGATATATTTGTCACGTCGCCGTCTACACGCTCAATCATCTCGCCAGGCGTTTTGACATTATGAAATCTCATATCCAGCCGCAGGCAATGCTTCAGTAGATCGCCGCGAAGACGGTTCGTCGCACGCCATGAAATATCGTTGCCCAGATAGCTCACAGCCACGGTAATCAGCTGGTTGAAGACCGCCACGATCAGGAATATCCCTGCAAGTTGGATCAGCGCTGCTAAGGTACCACCGCCAGCTGCCGTATCGATAAACTGTTTAACAATCTGCGGGTTCAGAAGCTGCAATCCTGTTGATATTAACAACATGGCGAGAAGAAGGATGAGGCGTCCTTTAACCGGTTTTAAATATCGCAGAAGCCAAGTCATTGAAATTTTCTCTTTTTTGGGCACTGTGCCCACCCCCATATGCAAGCAAGTATATATGCACTGCCTATAACCCCATAACTCAAGGTATATCGGCAGTAAATCATTACCAGTCTACATGAAAGCCGGGGGCATGCCTAGGTAAAGAATAATTATAATGGATGGGGGAATGATCCGCTTCCAAAATAAATGTATCCATTAATTCCGCATTCTCGTATATGTATATAGTAGAGTGATATGCAACTTTTTGGAGGTGGGCAATAATGAATACTGGGATCAGTGGATTAGACGGACTGGATGAAAAGAGACTATCAGACATTCGAGACAATGCCTCAAAGCTCTCAGACATGAAGCAAGAGGTTCCCGTGGATGAATTATTCCCGGAATCTTTTATTCAGAAGCATACCCGGTTTTCCTCAATCAACCACTTGCTGCTGGCAGCCGGTTACGAGGGAAGCACAGATGAAGAATTCGATGAGTTTATACAAGGAAATACGATCAACCCTTTCATCGTTGAACATACCCCATTTCGCAGCTGGCAGGATTTCCAAGAGTTAGCGGTGTCCGCTTATATTACAAAATGGATTGGATTCTAAATCAATCATTTCACATAGGAATCATCCGCTTATATACACAAAAGAAGCCCCTCTACCGCAGTTAGAGGGGCTTCTGATCTATTATTTAAGGGGTACTGTTTATTCTATTCCCTTCAACTTAATAAAACATTAAATTAGGCTTAAGAGAACATAAATAGTTCGGATGTGGTTATACGTACACCCGTCTTCATTTAGACGTAACTGTAACCGTCCTTGTCTTGTTATCCCAAGTCACTTTAGCATCAAGCGCTTCGCTAATCGCTCGAAGCGGCACATAAGTCACGCCATTCTCCAGCTTGCCACCAAGGATTTCCTTTCCGTTTACGATGACGTTAACTTTATCACTCACCGGAGATTCCTCCTTCTTCTTCTGCAGTCCCAGAAATTTAGCAATGCCATGAACATGGCCAATGGCAAGTGAGTCGATAACCTCCTGCCGCTTAAGCTTGGCTGCATCCGTTGCCACGTCAACAAACAGGTTCTCGGTTAGCACAGCAGGCATTTTAGATTCACGTACCATATGATAGTTAGCCGATTTCTGCCCTCGATCCGACACACCATACTCTCCTATTTCACGCATAATTCCCGTATGAATCGCTTCATGCAATTGTATAGAACCGGGGGTAGCTGTGGTGTACCGATAGGACTCAAAGCCTCCTGTACCCCCGCCCGCGTTACAGTGGATGCTTACAAGGATATCAACGCCGGCAGCATTTGCCTTCCGGGTTCGGTCCGCCAATTCAAGGAACACATCGGAAGATCGGGTGAGCAATGCTTGAACGCCTTCATACTGGGCTTCCAAATATTTTTTCACGGCAAGGGACAACTTTAACACAATATCCTTCTCCTGCAATCCGTTTCCGATTCCTCCTGAATCCTTCCCCCCATGACCCGCATCGATCCAGACCTTCTTCATATCATTCACCGCCTTTGTAGGTTTATGGAACAACCTGATCACTAATTACAGTCCATGCAGCTACAAGAGCTTCCTGTACGAACGCTTCGACGGCTATTCCAATCCAGCCTATTGCAAGTCCTGCTGCAAGGACGAGTATAATATACAGAATACTCCAGTCTGGTACATTCGGTGTTTGCTGTAGCCCATCTCTCATATGCAACACTCTTTATTTGATTCTATAAAATACCGAACTCTTCACATACTTTGGATGTTATTAATATATAGGAGTGAGAATAAAAGAGGCGGTGGGAGGTTGTCCGGCTTAATACTGATTGTGTTCGCTGTGTCCTTTTTTATACGCGGCTTGTTGAGAATATGGAAGCCCACATGGGGATCCTTATATAGAATCTGGACAGTAAAATACGAAACGGAGCCGAGCCAAGACTACATTAAATATATAAAATCCAGTGGGTGTCCCTTTATCGTACTAGGATTGATCCTGTTTGTATCAGGGCTTCTGATTATGATTTTGTGAAATCTCGACTCCGAACGTGCCACACTCCAAATTAATAGTAAGTGACCTTAGTATTAGGAAGATTATTTAAGTTAGTTTCTATGTAGATGCAGATAAATAGGAGCATACACTAATGCTATGCCCCTTCTCTCTACTATTCTATTCCCTCCTCAACTCTATTCCTTATGTATAGGAAAATTCAGAATGAGCTATCCACCACTTGGAAGTTGTACATGGGGACGGTAATTCACCGCCCCCAATCGAAGGGGAATGATACATGAGTCTGGCATAAACAATAGGTGAGTTAATTCATGTTTAAATATAGTGAGTGCGCTCTGGTAGTCACTGTGTACCTAAATCCAAAAAGTTCCCAAGATAATAACCAAGAGAATAAATAAAACGAGGACGGTACCTACAGGCGATGAATAGTTACAAACTCCACTCATTGATTAGCCTCCCTTGCATTATGGAATAGTACAGTTTATGTAGTTAGTCGGCCTTAGACTGGACTTTTCGGCAATAATGATCAGAATGTACCACGGATAGGATTAAGAGGTTTTTTTCACAAAATGTCGCCTACTGCAGAACTGCTTCATACCGGTCTATTTATCCCATATACACCTTTTGCAACTTAACACGCTATATGGGATTATAAAAAAAGCCGCCCAGGAATGGGACGATCTCGTAATGATATCGTATTAATACTCGCAAAAGCACGGTCGGTGCACTTGACCGAACAAGAATTTGCTTTAGAATTGAAGATTCTCAAAAACTGAATTCTTTTAAAGAAAAAATAGCTAAAGGCTTCAACCTTGAAAAAGTTGACGAAAGCATAGGGGAAAGAGACCGCAAAGACGATTTTGTACAATTCCGATCCCAGAAGCAGTCCTTGAAGATCGAATAATTTACGGTCATGAAAATCGTAGAGAATTGCTACATATTCAATTTATTTTCCAGTGAAAATGTTAACCTGCGGAAGATAGAAAATTACATAACTCACTTTCATTTTTCCGGAGTATATTAAACGAAAAAAATGCGCCCACCCACGGATACAATGCCGCAAGTGAGCGCTATTTTTATTCCTCCGTATCTTCATTAACGTCCGTAAAACCTTCCGCCAGCATATACGCAACGCACGCGCCGACAGCTCCGATCACGCCCGTCACCTGCAACGTTACACTTTCGCCAGCACCGGACGCCGCAAACACGCTTGTCGCAAGCACGGCCAAAAATGCCTAAAACTTGCGCGAGGATAAATAGGAATAGTGATAAAATTAGAAACCGTACTATCAGAAGCAGAGAGATTACGAAAAGTGCCCTGGCACGTGAGGCAAAGGTTAGACACACTAAAGGTAATGACAGGGCGGGGCCACTCCCTTTCCGATATCATGGAATGGGATTAATCTCCTAGTTCAATTTCGATACGTGCAAGGACACCAGCTGGATTATCTACGCTTCTGTTTGCATTTGACGGGAAGTTAAAAGCGGCGATCACAATGTCATTTGTACCTCTCCGAAGGAAACGTCTAATATTAAACGTTCTTCCCGGATTAAAGAATGAAACATTGCCCTGCGGATTGTCGATTACAACCGATCGTCCATTTATTAATACGATGGCAAAGTTATCAACGGCCAGGAATAAGCTAGCTCTCTCAATATCGTCTCTGATCGTAAATCTTCTGGCGACCACAGCAGCAGGACCGGTAGGGTCATTTCTTCCCCAAACGTACGACTCACCAGCTTGTGGCGCTACCCATGCCGGATTTCGCTCGATCTCAAGTGCGTTTACCCAATTACGATTCGTACTTATTCTCCTAGTTCTTTGACTAATAACAACCGGATTTTGTGTATTTAATGATCTTTGTGCGGTAATCATCATTCTCAGTGCCTTTGCAACGCTACTCGCCCGGATTCCATTCTGTCTTCTAGGTGCTTGTAGTTGTTTGACCGTATTATTTGCCTTTCCTAGTCCTGTTCTTTTGCTCATTTCATGCCTCCTCCTTTTTTATCAACGAATCCTTAACATATATATGAGTCCATGAATTTAATGGCTATGGACAAATGTTTAGTCAAATCGCTCATTTTCCTCAAATGAATCCCTCCGTAAAAACGGATATCTCTCACATTTTGATTGGTGACCATAGAATCAATCAAACCAGCTACCTAGAGTTCTTGTCGGTCGTCCAGGTCAACAACTGACACCTCTTGCTCATGAACCATGATCTTATACCGCTAATGCTTCCCTCCTATTTGAGTTGGTTTATACATATAGATGCACGACAAATAGGAGCATACGCCAACGCTATGCCCCTTCACTGCTGTTTTCCTGACCTGTTCCTCTATTCGCCCACAGTCAATTGTTCATGCCTAAAAACAGTCTTTTAACAGCAAAAAAAAACACCCGAAGGTGCTTAATGTCCCTTGCCATAATCTCTTATGAGCCTAATCAGGTCAGACTGACTGGTTGATGTCACCTGTGTCATGAGGATCTATTCGCCAATAGTAAGATTCTTACCCCTTCTCATAGTAATCCACATGAATCCGTCTAATAATCTTGTTGAATTCTAGAGGTTCAAGAATGTTAGAAGTGTAGTTATTAACGAAAAATGGCGCGATTCCGAAAACTCGAAAAACCGCGCCGTTATTGACTTTCTAAAGATGCTGGTGAAGGGAATTGAACCCCCGACCTACGCATTACGAGTGCGTTGCTCTACCCCTGAGCTACACCAGCTAATATGATTCGATGATATGCACCACCGAAACAACAAAAATTATTATAATACGTCAGCTACAAAATGCAAGTCATAATCATGCGGAAATATTCTCCGCCCTGGCAGCATTATCCGCCTAATTTCTCCTGGACGGACTGGATCTTCTGTTTGCTTGAAGAAATTTGATCCCTGCGGTCGTCAATCTTTACCGAGGTTGATACGCGCTGCGCCCCAGATAGAAAAGGAGCTTCATGCAATGCCTCAATCGCCCGCCAGATCATGCCCAGCTCTCCCTCAATAATGGTGCTCATCGAAGTCAGCTCATAGCTAATCCCCTCTTGTTGTTTTAGAACACGCTGCATCTCGGCAACATAAGAGCTCAGACTCGTTGTTGCGGTTCCAATCGGAATTACTGTTACCTCTGCTATAGCCATTTAGCAAATCCTCCTTTGGCGCTTTTTCTAATAAAAAATACAAACCTCAGCTACACATTATCATATCAATTGTAACCCCTCATTTCAAAATTCACTCTCCTCTTTTTGTGTCACAAGATATGGTATGCCTCGCACAGATTACGCACAGGATATATCCTGTTTTGTCAAAACGATAATAAGGCGGTATCCGTGAAGAAAATGACGTATTTGGTCACAATCCAGGAAATGTTATGGTCTTTTGACAGTTTCTTAACTAGCACATTAACCGCTCGTTTGCTATAATTCATGTTGCATTCTTTTTTAAGAATATGGTTTACAAACACAATATATTGGGTTAAATTAGATTGACAGTAACCAAATATAGTGTGTATAGGTGCCAAGACAACCTATAAGGCAGTCCGGCTTAATAGGGAAGCATGGTGTAAATCCATCACGGTCCCGCCACTGTAACGGCTTTATGGCTGATTTTGATCAAGCCGCCTCCATTTCGACAAAATGCCTCTGAAGAACCGAATGAAGGTCCTTGAGAAATTGCCGATCGGGAGAGCCCAAGTCAGGAGACCTGCCTATACGCAGAAAACACGACCTACGGGCTTTAGGTAAGTGTTCGTTAAACTTGCGTCTGTACATAACATCCTGCCCGTTCATGGGCTTATGTCAAACGTCAATTTGATTCACAGCGCACGGACATTTTCAAGCCTGCCCGCGGGTTTTAGAAAATGTTTTTTTGATGCCCTTTTTCATATTTCCCCCGAAGAAAGCGAGGAATTATTAATGCCCCAGCTCGTAGTTAAACCGAACAACCGTCAGCTCGCCTTTGATGAAATTCGCCTCTCCGTCTATGCCGACCGGAACCTGAAAGGTTTGGACATGCTTGATAAGGAACGTCTGCTTCGCGGCGTCCATGCTAAATTGCGCGGTGAGCAAGTCACCGGGGAAGAAATTAGCAATGCCTTCACGATGTCCGCTCTGGAGCTTGTATCCAAGGAAGAGCCGAATTGGAAATTTGCAGCTGCGCGTTCGTTTTTGACCTCTTTATATAAAAAAGCGGCAACCAACCGCCGATACAAAGCCTACCCGGAAGAGCCTTACGGCGCCTTCTACCCGCTCATCACTGAGCTCGTTCAGAAGGGCATCTATCGCGAAGATCTTCTAGACAGCTACTCCAAGGAGCAAATCGAAGAACTCGGCGAATGCATCGATCCAAGCCGCGATCTGCTGTTTGATTACATCGGTCTGTTGACGCTGGCTGAGCGTTATCTGGCCACCGATTTCGATGGTCGCGTCATGGAACTGCCGCAGGAGCGCTACATGGTGATTGCGATGTTCCTGATGCACAAAGAGCCGGCCGACAAACGTCTGGACCTTGTGAAAGAAGCCTACTGGGCAATGAGCAACCTCTACATGACAGCAGCTACGCCGACCATGTCCAACGCAGGAAAAAAAGTAGCCGGCCAGCTCTCCAGCTGTTTCATTGATACCGTGGACGACTCCCTGGAAGGAATCTTCGATTCCAACACGGATATTGCCCGTCTCAGTAAAATGGGCGGGGGCATCGGAGTGTATCTGGGCAAAGTTCGTGCACGTGGTTCAGACATCCGCGGTCACAAGAATACCAGCTCCGGTGTTATCCCTTGGATTCGCCAATTGAACAACACTGCTGTTAGCGTAGACCAATTGGGAACTCGCAAAGGAGCCGTCGCCGTTTATCTGGATGTATTCCATAAAGACATTCTCTCCTTCCTGGATCTGAAGCTGAACAACGGTGACGAGCGCATGAGAGCTCATGACGTGTTCCACGGCGTATGTCTGCCTGACCTGTACATGGAAGCAGTTGAAGCTCGTGAAGAGTGGAGCCTGTTCTGTCCGCATGAAGTGAAGAAAATTATGGGCTGGAAAGACGAGAACGGTCGTCCTCTTGGCCTGGAAGACTTCTACGATCAAGGCCAAGGCGAAGGCGAATTCCGTCAGAAATATGCTGAAGCCGTAGCAAACCCACTGCTGCCGCGTATTACGGTGCAAGCCATCGATATTATGAAGCGTATCATGAAGTCCCAGCTTGAAACGGGAACACCTTACATGTTCTACCGCGACACGGTAAACCGTGCGAATCCAAACTCGGCACATGGGATGATCTATTCTTCCAACCTGTGCACCGAGATTATGCAGAACCAGTCTCCGACGGTCGTTGAGCAAGAGGAACTGGTTACGAAGGATGGCCAAACCCGGATCGTAATTTCCAAAATCCCTGGCGATTTCGTTGTCTGCAACCTGAACTCTATCCACTTGGCTCGTGCCGTACCTGCCGGTGTTCTGGAGCGTCTAGTTCCGATCCAGGTTCGCATGCTGGATAACGTTATCGACATTAACAATATTGAAGTGCTGCAAGCTCAATATACCAACAGTCAATATCGCGCGGTTGGTCTTGGCACCTTCGGACTGCATCACTTGCTAGCACTCGAGGGCATCCGCTGGGAATCCGACGAAGCCGTTGCTTATAATGACAATCTGTACGAACACATCAACTACCTGCTCGTCAAATCCAGCATGGAGCTGGCCAAGGAAAAAGGCCACTATCCGAAATTCAAAGGCTCCGACTGGGAGAGCGGCGAGTACTTCACGTTCCGCGGTTATACCGACGGCGAGCATAAAGGCAAGTTCGTAACTACCGAACAATGGCGTGAACTGCAGCAAGAAGTACAATCGAATGGCGTCCGCAACGCATGGCTGTTTGCCATCGCTCCGAACGGCTCCACTTCGATCATCGCGGGTTCCACGGCGAGCATTGATCCATTGTACGAACTGCTGTCTTACGAAGAAAAAACCACCTACAAAGTGGCTAACCCGGCTCCGGATCTGTCCGAAAAAACGATCTGGTACTATAAAACAGCATTCTTGCTCGATCAGCATTGGTCCATCAAAATGGCAGCCGCCCGTCAGCGTCACGTTGACCAGGCGCAAAGCTTCAACCTGTACGTCCGCCCTGATATCCGGGCTTCGGAATTCCTGGAGCTGCATCTGCATGCCTGGAAAGCCGGCATCAAGTCCACGTATTATGTACGCAGCCGTGCGCTGACGATTGAAGAGTGCGAGTCGTGCGCAAGCTAACCTTTTTCGAACCCACCCAAACCCTCCCTTCCAAGGGAGGGCCCCAAGGGCGCTGCCCTCTGGACACCCGCAAGGTGTGTATGGTGTGAACGAGGCGCTTCTAAGTTACTTTAGTGGCAAGGAGCGCTTTCACCCTTCGGGTACGCTGGAATGTAGTGCAAGGACTAATGAGTTACTTCGTGTGTTTGTTGAGTTACTACCTGCGGGGAGCGCTGTCCCTCCGGGAAACGCTTCTCATGCGGTGCAGGGACCATTGAGTTACTTCGTGCGGTTTGTTGAGCTCCTGCCTGCTGAGACCGCTCTCCCCTTGGGAATCGCTTCTCATGCGGTGCAGGGACCATTGAGTTACTTCGTGCGTTTGTTGACCCCTGCTGCCTGCTGAGACCGCTCTCCCCTTGGGAATCGCTTCTCATGTGGCACTACAAGCATGGAACGGCTGGAAGCTCGATTGCATATGCTTTCTAAAATAAAAGACTACAAGGGTAAGGGTATCCAATCGGAAGAGTTTACGTCCGCCTTTGGGAGCCCTTTGATACCATCTAATACATTCCATTCAAGCAAAGGACGGACAACAGCGGCTGGAAGTGGATACCCGTCCCGTGAATATGCTGGGAGTTGTCCTTTCAGCTTCGCCTATGGCCGCCCTATTATGATATACAAGGAGAGAGATTTGGCATGCAAATGCAAAAGATTTTTAACACCGAAGCACCCAACCGCTCCACTCGTGTTATTGAAGGTGAATGCTCCGGGATCTTGAACTGGAACGACATTCGGATGCCTCATATGTATAAATTATATAAGGTTCTGCTGCTGAACCACTGGATCGCGGACGAAATCCCGATGTCCAAGGATGCGCAGCAGTTCCCGCGCTTGGACCCTGAAGAGCAGCGCACCTTCAAGATCAACATCTCCCTGCTGGCAGTATTGGATTCCATGCAGACGATGTTTGTGAGCGACGTGAAGCGTTACTTCACCGATTCGTCGCTTGAAGCCATCTCGGCCATCATCGGTCAGCAAGAGGTGGTTCACAACCAATCCTACTCCTACGTGCTTTCTTCCATCGTGTCGGAGCAAGAGCAGAAGGAAATCTTCGAATACTGGAAGCATGATCCGGTTCTGCTGGAACGCAACCAGTTCATCTCGAACATTTACCAGAACTTCCGTAACAATCCGTCGCCGCAAACCTTCTTTGAAGCGATGGTCGCGGATCTGATTCTGGAAGGAATCTTCTTCTACAGTACGTTTGCTTTCTTCTACAACTTGGCTCGTGATCAGAAGATGATGGCAACCAGCCAGATGATCTCCTATATTCAGCGTGACGAGAACCAGCACTGCTACTTCTTCGCCGAAGTGTTCAAGCAGCTGCTCAAGGATTTCCCTGAGCTGAACTCCAAAGAGAACATCGACTACCTGTACCGCACCATCGACCGCGCTGTCGAGCTTGAAACCAACTGGGCCCACTACACGCTCAGCAATGTGCGCGGCATCGATCTGAACGAATTGGGCGATTATATCAAGTATATCGCGAACCGTCGCATCACTATGATGGGTCTGGAAAAAGCTTATGAAGGCGTGGACGTTAACTGCATGCCATGGATCAAGCCTTTCTCGGATGAAGCTCTCAACGCGACGAAAACCGATTTCTTCGAAGCTAAATCCCGTAACTACGGCAAAGTTGGCGACGACAACGGTTTTGACGATCTATAAGAACCTCTCCAATACACAAACCTCCGGGATTCCCTTACCAGGGATCTCGGAGGTTTTTTATTACTTCACATGATCTCTAATTTATGGATAATAATTACTATCCCTTCGCAGCCCATACCTCGATCTCTACCTGGAGGGACGGTATTGCCAGTGCCGGCACGTAGGCCATCGTCATGGACGGCGCCTTTCCCTGGTGGAATTTCTCCCATACCCGATCGAAATGATCCCAGTCGATCTCCTGGACCGCCCAAATGTTGATTTTGACGATATGATCTGCCGACATGGCTTCCGCAGCCAATACCCGCTGAATATTCGCCAAGGTGTTCTCTACTTGCTCTTCCATATCGGCCGGCAGATTCCCCTCCCTGTCGGTCCCCACCTGGCCGGAGAATACCAACAGCTCAGCACCTCTTGCAACCTTGGTGACATGGGTATACGGCCCGATCGGCGGGGCGATGACGGACGGATTGTATCGCTGAATCAGGGATGATGCCTCCTCATCGGCTTCATTCAAAATAGCCAGTGTTTGATGGTCTTCCCATGTCCCGTTGATTTTCACGTTTTTCCGGGCAATGCCTTCTTTATGGAATCCGGCCTTCAAAAGCACTTGGATCGAGCCCAGGTTGTGCGGCATCACACCCGCCTCAATTCGGTGAAACTTCAATTCCTGAAAGGCAAACTTCACAATCAATTGAACCGCTTCGGTCATATAGCCCTTTCCGTTGTGGTCTTGGTCCAGAAAGTAACCGATCCAGCAGCTCTGCAAATTCCCCCGCACCACTTCGGTCAGCATAATCTCGCCGATAGTCGCTCCGGTGTCCTGCAGTCCAATCACATAAACATACCCTTGATCTGCCTTACTGGCTTCTATGGCCTTTCGGATCCGCTCAAGCTGACCCTGATGGGTGTAGAAGCTCTCTTCCCTTAAGCCCGTGAACCGCTGAAAAAAGTCCCGGTTATCCTTCTCGAGCTTCAGCAGTGCCTCTACATCCGATTCCTCTACCGACTTGACATAAATCTGTTTCCCTTGCATAAACATGGTATCCTCTCCTTTGTTTGAAGCATTAGAAACACAAAAAAACACCACAGCGCACCTGTGGTGTACATGCCGATCTATGCAACCACAAGCAAGCGACCTGTGGTGTTCAATTCCACTGCTCCCTCATTTCAGTCAACGAAATAAAGGACCTTTGATCGCTGAATATCCGATTTTGGACAGACTTCTCCCGTCATCGGACCGATCAAAGAAAACAGCGGTGGAGAATCCCACACCTTTGGACAACGACAATAACGATCTTTTTTTCATGGGATCCCCCTCCCTTCTGCCTCGTGCAGTTTCACCATTTCACTCATCTATGTTCATAACAAATACCTTACTATATTACTCGCTCATTCCATCGTTTCCATTAAACCATAGAATACATGATTCTGCATGGAGGATCAAATGCCCTACTTCACTTACATGACCGTTCCCTTCGGACTGTCAGTGGTTGGTCCTCTGCCCTGCTTCAGATGCTTCAGTTGAGCCACAATGATGACGCTGATAACCACCAGCAGGAACCACGAGCTGATTTTGCCGATATGCACCAAACTCCATGTCCGCTCCTGATCCGGGTAAGTCCAGGCCCCGAGAAACGTGGAGATATTCTCAGCAATCCAGATAAAAAAGCCAATCAGTAGAAACGCCAGCACCAAAGGCATGCGCAGGGTTTTTCCGTCCACGTCAAAATAGACCATGGTTCTGCCAAAGACCACGAATAACAATGCCGTGAGAAGCCAGCGCGCATCCCAAACATAGTGATGGGTAAAGAAGTTGGCATAAATCGCTGCGCTAATCAGCACGGTCAGCACTGGCAGCGGCCAGCCAGTGATGCGCAGATTCATTCGGCGCCATGCCTGACATATATAACTGGCTACGCTCGCATACATAAAGCCGCTGTACAGCGGAACGCCGCCGATTTTGCTATAGCCTGCCTCCGGGTAAGACCAAGAACCCATATGGACTTTATACAGCTCCAGCATCAAGCCGATAATGTGAAAGACACAGATGACCTTCAGCTCATCCCATGTCTCCAGCTTGCTCGTGAGCATCCCGATTTGCGCCAATATACATATGATAAGGATTAGATCATACCGCGGCAAACCAGGGATTTCTATGACCTTCGTCAGCGCCAGCGTTCCAAAGATGATCACCGGAAAGATGCAGGACAAGGCCTGCTGATAACCGAAAAACCACAGCTTCCGTATGAATTCCATAAGTTCCTCCTACCGCTTGCATTCGTATACTTTACCCTACCACAGAGCTCGAATCGAATAAAAGAACAGCATTGTCATAATTGATCCCTGCCATTAGGGTATAAAGCAAAATGAGAAGGCAGCTCCTTTAGCTGCCCTCTCATCGGTTAACATCTTATCTGATTACTCTTTAGATAGTATCTAACGCCAACCAAAATTTCTACCAACCTCGATCAATCACTTGATCTGATTCATGTTGAAGCATTCTACGTCATGTCTCCGCAGCCGAAGGGTCATTTTCATCCTATGGCTGGCAAATATCGCGTTAAAGCGCGACATGACCCGTTGATTTTTTCTTTTTGACCCGTAACAAAAATGTAAGAGGTATGGCCACGACCGCCACCATCGTGCCGATCATGAATACATCATCGATGCCCATGGTCGTCGCGGCACGCTGGGTGGCAGCTGCGCCTGCGTCCATGTAATGGGACGTTCTGGATACAACCAGGGCGCTGAAAATACCGATCGATAACGAGGCCAGCCCTTGGCGGGCCCAGTTCGTAATCGACGATGCATGACCTGAATACTCGCTGGACACCGCGCTCATCGCAGCGTTCGTTAACGGCATATTGCACAGGGCAATGCCCAGGCAGCGAATCAGCTGCAGCAATGCAATATACATCACCGACGTTTGAGTGCCGATTCCGCTGAACGCCAATGTAGCTGCAACAATGATGATGACTCCCGTTATTACCAGGCGGAATGGACCGATCCGATCATAAAATTTGCCGACAATCGGCGATGCTGCCGCCATGACGATCGCGCCCGGCAGCATGATCAGCCCCGTATCCATCGGGGATAGCTTGAGCACGGTCTGCAAATAGAGTGGCACGAGTAGGGTGCCTGTATACAAGGAGATCGTCACGATACAATTCAAGATCAAGCTGTACCGGAATCGACGGAACTTGAATACCTTCAGCTGCAATAACGGAGATGGGATGCGCAGCTCCCGCTTGATAAAGAGCAGGAGAAGCAAAATGCCGGAGAGTAGCAAGGAGAGCGTCTTCCAGGACCCCCAGCCCCAATTGTTGCCGTTACTGAAGGAGAGCAGTAAAAAGGAGCTGCCCGCCACCACCGTCAAGAAGCCGAGGAAATCGAATGTCTTCTTGGCGGTCAACCGGTAATAAGGAATAAATTTGCTGACGATGACGATCGAGATCAGGCCGATCGGAACATTGAGAATGAAAATCGATTTCCATCCAAAGTATTGCACCAGCCATCCGCCTAAGGTCGGCCCGATCACCGGCGCCAGCATGGAAGCCAAGCTCCATAGACCCATCGCATAGGCTTGTCGCTCGCGCGGAAACACCTGGTAAATGATGGTCATCGTAATTGGGATGATCATCCCGCCGAATACGCCCTGCGTAATCCGGAACGCAATCAACGACTCGATGTTCCAGGCGACGATGCATAACAGCGACGAAAGTGTAAAACCCGTCAAGGCGAGAACGAACAGCCTTTTGTAGCTAAGCTGGTCCCCCATGTAGCCCACAATCGGAGCGATAATGCCCGTCGCCAACAGATATCCGGCCATCAGCCATTGGGTGGTGCTCAGGGTGGTATGGAACTGCTCCATCACAACCGGAAAGGCCACATTGATGGTAGTGATGCTGAGCACCGCCAGAAAATTCCCAAAAAACACGGCGCTCATAATAAGCCAAAATGATGAAGATTTATCGTCAGTATTCACTAAGAAGCCTCCTAAACAAAGTAATCCCGCCCGGATCTGATGTACAGAACTGGAGGCAGGATTACTTAAGCATAATATACATAACTCGATACATTACTCTGTCGGAAATAATTTGCGGCCCAGCAATCGCAGCAGAATATACAGATTATCCGCCTCATCCTGATCCATCTGTTTAAAGGATTCCATGATGGGATAATCCCCCTCGCTGCGCGCATCAAGCACAAGCTGTCGGCCTTCTGCTGTAAAGTTGACATAGTGGCTGCGTCCATCGGTCGGATTCGGCGTTCGGACCACCAATCCCCGCTGTACCAATGCATCCACCAAATACGTAATCGTGGCAGCTTTAAGCTCCATATGCTCTGCCAACTGGTTGGGGAGCCAAGGTCCCTGCTGCTCGATCAAACTCAGGATCTTATACTGATTCATCGTCAAATCGTTCTTTCTTAGATGATTCAGGAAAGACACGACACGATGTCTCGTCATTTTGTCCGATAACTCACGATACATATCCATGAGTCTATCCACGCTTGCTTCTCTTCCGTACTCCAGAGTATTTCACCTCAAGTATTTATTTTAGTTCAATCATTCTAAGTTGTAAACACCATTTTCATAATTTTCATTCCATTTACCTATGTTTTTTCATGATTCGACATTGAATTACTTAGAACATTTAAAGTTATTTATAAGGTTGCGGTTATTCCTCATCGTCTTCAAACAGTTCCTGCAGCATGGCTTCCCGATGATTAACAAATTCCTTTGTAATCATATAATGATCGGTTTCCTCAAGGCTGGACTCTTCCAGTCCTTCGGATGTCAGCTTATAGATAATGGAATCCGGATAGGCCATAACAATGGGTGAATGCGTTGCAATAATAAACTGCGAGTCATCGCGGACCAGGTCATGAATCCGCCTGAGCAGCGCCATCTGGCGCAGAGGAGATAAAGCCGCTTCCGGCTCGTCCATAATATATAACCCATTCCCCCAGAAGCGATGCAAAAAGGTGGCAAAAAACGACTCACCGTGTGACTGCTGGTGGAGCGATTTGCCGCCATATGAGTTTCTGATAGGTGGGCCGAAGCTATCCTCGGCATCCAATCGGTCAATATTCGTCGCGACATTATAGTAACTCTCCGCCCGAAAGAAAAATCCATCCCGCGGTTTGCGTACACCCCGGACAGTTCGAATATAGGCATGGAGCTTGGAGTGCGTCTCCTCTGTCGAGAACGAGAAGTTCATCGTTCCTCCCTCCGGGTTAAACCCGAGCGCCGTAGCAATGGCCTCCAGCAGCGTGGATTTGCCCATACCATTCTCGCCTATGATATACGTAACCTTGGGGTGGAACTGGAGCCCATCCAAAGCAGCAACGGCTGGCAAATTGAAAGGATATTCATGAAATGACGGAATACGCTCCCTCATTAAAACAACGCTTCGCAGATAGGCAAGCATAGCTGCGTTATCCAAGCGCTCCCCTCCTTGATCTACTGATAGCTTTTTTTATTATCTCCTACTATATACCATTGTCTCAGTATGGCACCAACCAGAAAAGAGTACTCGCGATCCATGCGGCTGCCGTAGAATAGTATATCCAAGACTGAATGGGGGGCGTCCTGCTGCTCTTGGGATGGGATAATGCGGTACGTTGCAATGCGGGACCTAGCGGTGCAGCCTTGGGAGAGGCATGTGGGACATTAGGTACGAAGCGTTGGGGTGCAGACTTTGCAGTGCGAGGCGTTGGGGAGGCCATGGAGGACGTTGCCGAAGCCAGGGGAATAAATAAAGGCCATCATTTTAGTTAAATAACCAAAAAAGCGCCAACTCAGGGCTCATCGGCACCTGGAATGACGCATTTTTTCATGTTAATAAAGCTATTCTACCGACACTATTCGCTTACGATAAATTGATAAAGCTCCTCGACCTTTGCATCGGTCAGATCGCCGCTGTTATCAAACACTTTAACGGATTCTTTCGGAATATCCCAGTTCACTTCCGGTACGAAGTCCACACGCTTCTTGAAGTCGTCCCAATGATCCAGCTTCCATTGATCCCGCTCGGTCTGTCTGTCAATGATCCGCTCCTTCTGCAAGTCCATATCGCTGAGCGCGACCACAATGACCTTTACGTCTACATCGTTTTTCGTTAATCCTGCGGATGTGATGACTTCTTCAATCCATTCGCGATTCTTGAGCTCGGCAGTAAATGGAGAAATCATAAATACATTCTGCCCGGCCCCCAAGTTCTCAATGCAAATATCCTTGGTCGTATCATATTCTAAATCACGCAGATTCTCTTTATAGAAGGAAGAGTCGCGGTCATTCGAATCCAGTCCGTTGCTCTCCAGGAACTTCTCAACGAAGCGTCCCCCTACCGTGTCACGGTCGAGAAATGCAGCCGGTATACGGACTGCAAGCTTTTTGGCTACGGTTGTCTTACCTGTACCCGCTACGCCGACGAAAAACACTAGCTTTTGCAAAATGTATCCCCCCATATGCTCTCTATCACTCTAATTCCTGCTGTTATACTTAGCAGTTATTACGCACGTTCTATCCGGTAACGGGTTTCCTCAATGAGTTCCTCCATCGCGGAGGCCAAGCGTTCCTGAAGCACTTCCGCTACATCAAATCCGCCATCCTCGGTACGTGCCACTTGGGCATCCACCGCGTACACGCCGCCCAGAATATGCCGTGCTCCAATCGAAGATAGCACCGGCTTGAGCGAATAATCAATCGCCAGCAGATGCGCCAGACTGCCGCCGATGAACATCGGAAGCACGATTTTGCCAGCCAAACCTTTTTGCGGAATCAGGTCCAAGAATGTTTTGAGAACGCCGGTAAACGACGCTTTATAAACCGGACTTGCCACTATGACAGCATCGGCCTCGGCCACAAGCCCATTCGCTTTGACAATATGCTCACTCTCAAACTTGGTATGAATCAAATCCTCCGGCGGCAGCCCGGCAACGTCAATCCGGCTCACCTCGAAATTGGCAGCAGTGAGTGCCTGCTCGGCATAATCCATTACCGCATTCAATCGGGATCCGGCTGTCGGACTCCCGTTAATAATAACAGCTTTCGCCATATTCATTCACCTCGGGTATCTAATAGTATGTCATCTCATCATTCATCAATCGCTATGTAAGGTCCTCCCGACTTAGAACCAGAAGGCCATAGCCTCATCTTTAGAGAAAAAAGACGACTATAAGGACAGCGAAGTCTTCCGTAAGAGTCACTCTACAATCCGACTTCAGCTCAGCATAAATCAGAGCAAACTTGTCAGGATTATTATCATCGTATCAATGTGTCCGCGCTTTTGTCAATGCAGCGAGACTGCCAACTCAGCCTATGGCGTTCACGAAACATGCCCTCATTTTTATAATCCAAGTCACGATCAGAACGGCAAAAAAATCATCAAGATGTAACGCTACCATTCTCAGGAAGCAGCGGCGAGTACATCATAAGCGCATGATTCTCGGTAATCCATTCATCGTGCAGCAAATCGCCTTCCCTGCTGAATACTTTCCGGCCGATGACATTATGCCTCGCATATCCTCCCCATGCTTCCTGGGTTATGCGATGTTCCCGTTCATATACTTCATAATGATAGAGCGGAGCGGCGCTGGAACGCCATTCCCCGATTAAGTCCTCTTCCCCTACGTATATCGAGAGCTGATATGTGTCATTCGTTGGATTATGAATCTGAAGGTCCAAGTAATTATAGGCACATGTAGCGCCGCTGCCGAATGGCTGGGTCCGGTTCGAATCCGGGAATACGTCATAACTGTGCCGATGCCGCTCCTTCACTTCAAGCGGGCTATGCAGCGTCATCCAGTAGATAAGGTTAGACAGCTGACACAAGCCTCCGCCCACGCCGGTCTTAAAGCCTCCATAGAATAAAACCATGCCGTCTACGTATCCTTTCCTCCGGGTCGGACGGCCAATGGCTCTCCAATAGGACAATGTCTCTCCGGGGCGAATCAGAAGTCCGTCTAAATGGCGGACAGCCAGACGCAGGTTGATCACCTTATTATGCTGAACCCACATATCGACGTCTTTTAATTGGCGCATCAGCGGAGTTTGGTGTCCGAAAACTGAAAATGGCAGCAGCTCAGCACTTTGTGTACGCGCGATGGCAACGCTGCTCTTCTTCATCCATTCCCAATAACGCCGGCATGTAAAATAGTGCCTGCCTGCCCACAGGCGAAGCTTTGAACGTTGTATCGGTTTCATCAGGTGATCATCCTCCTTGGCCATTATGATAGATTGGAAATATTTTACCACAGTAGCCCGAAAGACATCGCAATTAATTCCGTAAACCTCGCGTTTGCGCACGACCTTTCTCCCATTCTGCTCCTAAACGGCACCTTGGAGTGGGCGCATGCATAGAGATAAAGCATCGACATCACGAAAGCATCCATATGCCAAAGGAGGAATGAAATGAATCCACAGCAGCCCGTTCCATATATAGGCTCCAAAACCGAATGCAAGGAACAGCCCATCGCTTTTCCTCCCCAGCATCAAAGCTGCCAGCCGGGCCTTGAGAGCCTGATGTCACCACGTCCGATCAGCGAAGATCCCGCTTACACGGGCAGCAGTAAACTGGAGGGCAAAATCGCCATTGTGACTGGAGGAGACAGCGGTATCGGCAAAGCGGCGGCCATTGCTTTTGCCAAGGAAGGTGCCGATCTGGTCATCCCATACTTATATGAGACTTCAGATGCCGAAGTCACCAAGCAGCGGATCGAGTCGTTTGGAAGGCGCTGTCTTTTGATAAAGACCGACCTGCGGCACAAGAAAAACTGTGAAGCCGTTGTGAACGAGACGATTGCCTGCTTCGGAAAGCTGGATGTTCTGGTGAACAATCATGCCGTCCAATACGTACAGCGCAGCATCTTGAACATGACGGAGGAACAGCTGCACCACACCTACAAGACGAATCTCTTTTCCTTCTTCTTCATGATCCAGGCGGCGCTCCCCCACCTGAAATCCGGAGCCTCGATCATCAATACGGCATCCATTACCGCCTATGAGGGCTCCAAGGAGCTCATCGATTACTCCTCCACCAAAGGGGCTATTGTTTCGCTTACAAGGTCCTTGGCTCTCTCGCTGGTCGAACAAGGCATCCGCGTAAACTCCGTCGCTCCCGGCCCGGTCTGGACACCGCTCATCCCATCCAGCTTTTCTGCGGAAGAGGTCGCTGTATTCGGGACTGATTCACCGATGAAACGGGCCGCACAGCCCTATGAGCTGGCACCCGCTTATGTGTATCTGGCCTCATCTATTGATTCTTCATATGTTACGGGTCAGGCCATTCACGTCAATGGCGGGCAAATGGTGACCAGTTAGCATGTGTGCTGAAAATGTTCGAGAATTCGACGAATAAACATGCAGAGGATGTGTGCAATGAACAGCGAAATTCCCAGAAGGTCCGGGCGGATGGATATGGGGTTTTATGCATTAAACAAGCTGGCGAGCGCGGGCATCGTCGTATTGCTGCTAAGCCTGCTCGGTTGGATATGGCCTTCCAGCGCTGACCGGGCTTCGGAGTGGTTGGGACTTTATTTGCCGCAAGAGCACTGGATATACGGCTATGCGCTGACGGCATCACTGGCAGCAGACGCCATTCTCTCATTTCTGCCCTCGCTTCAGAAGGGCAAACAAGCTGCGGTGTATGGGGCAGTCGGTTTTCTGTTCTTTGCACTGTTTACGGGAGGCAATCCTGATCAGATCTGGTTACGTGCTGCTGCCGGATTGCTGACACTGCTGCTGTTCCTATGGGGAAAGCACAATTTCTCCAGCTATTCTCTAGCCACCCCGTTCTTCGCCTTGGCCGTTCCCCTGCTCTGCTGGTTGATCTAATTTCTGATTCGCACTTAACTTAAAGCTTCCTCCCCATATAAAAAGGGCCCTTCTCGGAGGGCCCTTCATCTTCGCTTCACAGTGCTTCGATCACATCGCCGGCGATGACCGAGGCGGGATGACCCCGGCGCCGCGCGGCCTTCTCGCCAGCGCAGCCGTGCAGCCACACGCCAAGCGCGGCTGCAGCAGGACCGGCATATCCCTGCGCCAGCAGGCTGGCAATGATGCCGGTCAGCACATCCCCGGTACCTCCGGTCGCCATGCCGGAGGTACCGGTTGTGTTAATGTAGGCCTGTCCGTCTGGCGCAGCCACGACGGTATGCGCCCCCTTGAGCACGAGGGTCACCCCGTGCTCCCTCGCGAACTTGGTAGCCGCACTGATCCGGTCCCGCTGCAGCTCGGCCGTCGGGATCCCCAGCAGCCGAGACATCTCCCCGGGATGCGGGGTCAGCACTGTTGCTGCGGCACGCGGCTTCCAGCTCTCGAAGTCTCCGGAAGCAGACAGCATATTCAGCGCATCAGCATCCACCACGAGCGGCCCGTCCCATTCTTCCCACAACCGGCGGAGCCACCTGCCATCTCCTTCAAAACGACCAAGCCCCGGACCTACCGCCAAGACATCGCGGGTCTTCGCCAGTTCAAGGACCCGCTCAGCCGATGGCTCGTTCCAGT
Source organism: Paenibacillus solani (assembly GCF_001277345.1). GTDB lineage: Bacteria > Bacillota > Bacilli > Paenibacillales > Paenibacillaceae > Paenibacillus_AQ > Paenibacillus_AQ solani. Next base: position 423,609 of record NZ_LIUT01000006.1, on the reverse strand, counting down.
AGCCGTCGCTCTCCTCGCCTGTCGCTGGGGCGAGCATCACCTCGGGCACGGCTCCGCTGAGCGGCAGTACCAGGCTCGCAGGGAGCGCCCAGGTGACCAGGCCGCAGCCCGCACGAAGTGCTGCCCGGGAAGCAAGCAAGCCTGCGCCACTCATCGTGCGGCTGCCTCCTACGGTCAGCACATGACCGTAGGTGCCCTTATGCCCGTCCGGCGCACGAAGACGTGTCACGTCGGCACCCAGCTCGGTCCGAAGGACATCCGGGGTGAGCAGGTAGGTGCCGATGCCCTGCTCACGGCACAATGATGCGGGGATGCCGATGGAGCGGACTACCACCCGGCCGGCCGCCTCGGCGCCGGGGGACTGCACCAAGCCTCGCTTCAGGAAGGCGAGGCTTACCGTCACCGCGGCCAAAATGCACGGCTCATGCCGCGCGCCGGTATCGGCGTCCAGTCCGCTTGGAATATCCGCGGACACGATCGGCAGGCCGCTGTCATTGGCGGCCTGGATCAGCGCGGCGTAAGCGCCGCGGGGCGCGCCCGTCGCGCCCGTGCCAAGCAGCGCGTCCACGATGCCGGTGAACGCGCCAAAGTCCACGGCACAGCTGCCGTGGACCAGTGCCGGGATGCCGAGCGCTGCCGCGGCATCCCGCTGCACAGCCGCCTCGCCGGCAAGCGCGGACGGCTCGGCGGCGTAGAGCAGCGTGACCCGGACACCCGCGTCACGCAAATGCCGGGCGGCGACCACACCGTCGCCGCCGTTATTGCCCTTGCCCACCAGAATGAGCCAGTGCTCCTGCGCTGCAAGCGCGGTGGGCAATACAGCCGCATCCCCGTCGATAACAGGCGATGGACAGCTCATCTCCAAAGCCAGATCATCCGGAGCCAAAAGGCTCTTCTTGGCAGCCGAATGATCCCGGAAGGATCTCTGCTCTCCATGCTGTCCATTCTCCAGCATAAATGCCTTATGGTCACCTGTACTGCTCCCTGTGCGCACGATGCGTAGTTCGGGACATGCTTGGATGGCTGTCGGCCATCCAGCTGAGCGAACGGCTGCTGGGGAGCGGGAGTCTGCATGACCCATTCGTTCACGCTCTAGGCACAGCTTCAGCACTTCCTCGGCGATCGCTTTCCCCGCGTTCTCCATCAGCGCAATCGCCGGAATGCCGATTCGATGAATCGTATGGTTGTCGAGTGCCCTCATCTGTTCAGACGTTACTACATACATCCAAGCTCTCCCCTTTGCTTCGATATATCATAACCTTCATGTCGGGCATCAGGATGCCTATTTATTTCTTAATATGCAACGGTAAAACGGGATTTGATAAACTGCGGATCATCCAGCTCGTCGATCATAGCCACGGCGAAATCCTCTACGGAGATCCGGCTGCTCCCGCTCTCGTCGGTCACCAGACGGTCCATGCCAATCCGGAACTGTCCGGTACGTTTCCCCGGCTCAATCACAGCCGCTGGGCTCACATACGTCCATTCCAGATCGCTTTCCTTATAAATATCGTAAGCATCTGCATGCGCACGGGCAAGCGGCCTAATTTCCCCAGGAAATTCCGGAGTATCCATAAGCGGTACACCAGTATCGCTGATCAGGCTTCCAGCCCCGCCAACAATCAGCAGGCGAGATACGCCGCCGCGTTTGGTGCCCTCAACGATCGTCCGTGCGGCAGCCAGCAATTCCTCCTCCTGGCCAAACTTCGGACCAAACGCACTGATCACAGCGTCATGTCCCTGAATGGCCTCCTCCAGCGAGGAAGGATCCATCACATCCGCCTTGACCTTGTTCAAACGCTCATGCTCCTGCTCCAAGCGCTCGGGATTGCGTAGAATCGCCGTTACATCATGCCCTCGACGCAGAGCTTCCTCTGTAATTCGTTTGCCTATCGTACCGCTTGCACCAATGATTGCTACCTTCATACTTCATCGCTCCTTTTTGTCTAGAAATTATACTATATCACCTGCCGTGATGAATGGCTTCACAAATACAGAAACCTGGAATATAAACACGCCCCGAATACCTAACACACCTCCTACTTTACTTATCCCCTTACACGCCTGTTCAAACTCCTTCTGTTTATTCTCCTGCGAAACAACAATACTTTAGACCTATGTATCCAATTAAATATTTCACCGATACAATAATTAAATACATATTCGCGAAATTTCCTAGGATGCATATCAGCTTCGAATGTCGTGTTCATCCAGTATTTTTGTCGTAATTTGTCGTTTGTCAATGATTATATCGTACACCAAAGGGGATAATTCATTATGTTTAAAAAAGGGTTCCGCTTGCTGGCCGCCTGTCTTGCAACCAGCCTGTTATTGCTTGGCAGCTTGTCCCTCCATCCTGATACTGCTACAGCCAAAGCTAACCAGAGGGCAACCTGGTTTTGGGATACCCAACAGATTAAAAATTCAACCGAGGATATTATTAGCTTTGCCTCAAGCCAAGGAGTCAATGTCCTGTATCTTCAGATGAACCGCGACGTTCGCCCCGAATACTACCGCCATTTTATCAGTCAGGCTGGGGAAAAAGGGATTGAGGTTCATGCCCTTGGCGGCGCACCTAACTGGGCGCTGGAATCAGAGCAGCATCGATTAGCGTCCTTTATGCAGTGGATCGCTGAATATCAGGCGGCTGCAGCACCGAATGAGCGATTTACCGGTATTCACGTAGATATCGAGCCGCATGTGCTGCCTGAATGGAGAGCTAATCCTGCCTCGGTCATTCCGCAATGGCAAGAGAATGTTCGTTATCTGGTCGGAGAAGCTCACTCCCTAAACCTGCCCATCGGGTCGGATATGACTTTTTGGCTGCATACCTATCAGCTGCCTGATCAATCCATGTCCGTCAGCCGATGGATGATCCAGCAGTTCGACCAAATCGCGATTATGGCCTACCGTGATCAGGCAGACAATATTTATAATCTGGCCGCTGCCGAACTGACGGAAGCCGATGAACTTGGCAAAGAAGCCTTGATCGCGGTTGAGACGAAATCCAGCAATGAGGGGAACTACATTACCTTCTTTGAAGAAGGCACGGCTTATATGGAAGAGCAGTTGTCCAAGGTAAACACCAAAGCGCAGAAGCACTCTTCCTTCTCCGGCATCGCCATTCATGATTACAGGTACTGGAAGGAACTACACGAAGCTAGACGATAAATTCTAGCCGTGAGTCCTCATAACAGGATATACACGCCATTTCATTAGTTCTCGCCTAACACGATAGATAATAAAAAAACAACAACGATCCTAAATAGTCGTTGTTGTTTTTTATATTCGTCATCTCTTAAAAGATGATTATGCTGTCAGGACGAGGAGCAATACATAACCGATCGTGATTTTTGCCCGCCGGAAAGGCGCTCTGCTTATTTGTGCTTTCGTCATAAGGCTTCTCCCCCTTCGCCTGTTTTGAACACCCTCTCTTGTTATTGCATTATATGTACTTTCATTCCATATGTTAACTTCACACAAAAGAATTTCCTTCAGGAAACATTCCGAAACAAGCTTCACGAAGTTTCGCTTGACGCATTCATTCCCTTGAAATCCCTCGTTCGATGTGCAATAGTGAAAAGTAGAAAATTGAAGGAGGGATCAGCTTGTCCCTTTCGGAATGGATCGCGAATATTTTTGGCTCTATGAATACGCTGGTGGCTGTGCTTCTTGCCGTAGCGATATTCTCAGGGCTGTACATATACACTGCATCCCGCTTATTGGGTGCACGCAAAGATTCACTCGCTCGTATTCGTCAGTCCTTGACCATCTATAGCAGACTGGCAGGTCCTCTGGGTATATTAATCAATCGCCCTACCCGGACGGCTGTTCCTCAGGACCTGCTCATCCAACTTTTGCAAGAGTGTAAGTCCGCTGACCTGCTGACTCGTGAGCTCCATGAACAGCTGGATACCTTCCTCAGCGACCAAGACGAATCCAGATTGATGACGATTCACAAGCTGCTAAACCGCGAAATGATCAGACTTATGAAGGAACGCGATGAGCTGGTAGGTCGCCTTGAGAAACCCGGCTGGGGAATGGGATTGTGGCTGCTCTTAAAACCTGCTGTACCTGCCCTCGCACTCGGAGCCGTTATTCTGTGGTCTATGATTCTCGTTGAGGCACTCGGGCAGCCTTCTGCCTGGACAAGCCCCCAGGTGTGGTGCTTATGGCTCTCCAATATCATTGCTACGATATCCTTCTACCGTCTGTTAATGGATTCCAGAAGAAGAACACATGGCGTCATTTATACGTTGCTGCATCTGTTGATCGTGGCTTCCGCCCTGTTTAATCTGACGGGGGACGCCTCCTCGCCTTACGTTCTCGTTACTCAGTGCTTGCTATATATGGCGGGCTTCCGGGTTACAGCTACCCGCAAGCGGCGTGAGCGGCCCTATGCCGGTCATCCGGAGGTCATGGAACAATTCCTTCATCCAGGTGCAGAACCTGATTCCCACCAAGAGATTGCGACTCCAAGCGAGCCAAAAGAGATCAATAGCCCTCTGAGAACGAGATAGCATCGACTCTCACATGATACACAGAAACAGCCCTGCCGTTATTATGGCAGGGCTGTTTCTTTACAAAGCAATTGGTTTGACGGATTGAACCTCATGACGAGCCTGTTCTATCTCGAGCTTGTTCTTCGTTGTTGGCCGGATGCCCGGGACGCTCCCGGTGTCTTAACCGCTCCAGAGGTCGTATTCTCGAAACGCTTGCGCTCCGTTCGTTCCATCTGAACGATTTGCCCCTCATGCACTACAATTTGCAGCGAACCGAATTCCATATCGTTCAGCAGGCTAGCTATGCGTTCGAGCCACATTTCATCCACCTTTAAAGGTTTAGCCATGGATACGCCTCCTCACCGGGCAATGCCCAAATTTATTTACATATCAGTACAAGTCAACTTAATACTCTACATGATGAATTCGTTATTCATTCTTTTCCAACCAATATAGTATGAATTAACATTAGCATGGGTTGGAAAGGACTGTCAATGGGCATTTTTTCGTGTAAACCAATGTTTAAGCAGCAGTGTTATCACGGCTAACAACAGCAATAAGGAAGCCACCGCGAATGATGCCGAAAACTGATACTCATTGTACAAAATCTCGACATGAAGCGGCAGCGTATTGGTCTCTCCGCGTATATGTCCGGATACAACAGACACTGCCCCAAATTCCCCCATGGCCCTGGCATTACATAGGATGATGCCGTACAGCAGTCCCCACTTGATATTGGGCAGGGTTACCCGCCAGAATATTTGCCAGCCTCTGGCTCCCAGTGTTACGGCAGCTTCCTCTTCCTTGGTCCCTTGCTCTTCCATCAACGGAATCAGCTCTTTAGCCACAAAGGGAAACGTTACGAATAACGTAGCCAATACAATGCCGGGCACGGCAAATATGATCTTGATATCATGACTTTCGAGCCAAGGTCCTAACCATCCCTGGCGGCCAAAAATAAGTACGAAGATGAGACCGCCGATGACTGGCGATACCGCGAACGGTAAATCCAGCAGCGTAATGAGCAGGTTCTTCCCTCTGAAACGGAACTTCGTCAGGGTCCATGCCGCGATGACGCCGAATATGGAATTGAGCGGCACGGCAATAGCTGCGACCAGCAGGGTCAGCCTAAGCGCAGATAGCGCATCGGGATCGGATAAGGCAGCAAGATAGACGTCCCAGCCTTTCTTAAGCGCTTCAGACATGACGGTAATCAGAGGCAGTACAATAAGCCACAGCAGCACAAGCCCAGCCAAGCTAATGAATGTCCATTTCACCCACGGCTTCTCCGCCGCTGCTGAAGAGGAGGGCCCATATCGTTTTACCGCCGGGACGGCATCGGATATAATTTCAGCCATCGTAAATTCCCCCTCCTTAACGCGCGGTCTTCCGCGACCAATGCTGTAGCAGATTAATGCCGAGCAGCAGCGCGAACGAGATCAGCAGCAGGATCAAGGCAACGGCTGTGGCCCCGGCATAATCAAACTGCTCCAGCTTCGTCATGATAAGCAGCGGCGCGATCTCGGTCTTCATCGGCATATTCCCCGATATAAAGACTACCGAGCCGTATTCCCCGATCCCCCGGGCAAAAGCGAGCGCGAATCCGGTTAAGAGCGGTGGCAAGAGACCCGGCAGGATAATCGTGCAAAAAGTCCGCCATCGGCCAGCCCCGAGCGTAGCAGCCGCCTCCTCCGTATCCCGCTCCGCGTCCTCCAGCACTGGCTGGACCGTCCGCACCACGAAGGGGATGCCAATGAACATAAGAGCCAGCGTGATGCCCAGTGGTGAGAATGCTGCCTTGATTCCCAGCGGTTCCAGCAGCGAACCGATCCAGCCATTATATGAGTAGATCGCAGTTAACGCGACCCCCGCCACCGCCGTCGGCAGCGCGAAGGGCAGGTCGATCAGCGCATCCCATATTTTTTTGCCGGGAAAATCATACCGTACCAGCACCCAAGCCAGCAGCAGCCCCAGGATCGTATCCGCCAACGCGGCCAGCGACGCTGTCGTCAAGCTGACCCGGTAGGAGGCCAGCACCCTTGGGTCAGTTGCAACCGACCAGAATTTCTCCCAGGTCAACCCGGTTTGATTGAGAAGAAGCGCCGATAGCGGCACAAGCACAATCAAACTCATATAAAGCACGGTCAGCCCCATACCGATTCCAAAACCCGGGAGTACTCTGCGCTGATTTCTGCCTTGTTTCCGTACGGAGACTACAGTCATATCCTCTCATCCTTTCCTGCCTTCGGCGGTTACGCCGATCAGCTGCCTGGCACGTAAATCTGATTAAAGATACCGCCATCGTTAAAATGCTTGGTTTGCGTCTCTTCCCATGTGCCGAATACATCCTTGATTGTAAACAATTCGATGGCCGGGAATTTATCCTTATACTTATCGGCTACACTTCCAAGCGTTGGACGGTAGTAGTTCTCAGCCGCAATCGTCTGCCCCTCTTCACTGTACAGATATTTCAGATAGGCTTCTGCCACTTCCCGAGTGCCACGTTTGTCAACGTTCTTATCCACGACAGCAACCGGAGGTTCTGCCAGAATGCTGATGGACGGGTTCACGATTTCGAATTTGTCAGGCCCCAGTTCATTAATTGAGAGATAAGCTTCATTCTCCCAAGCGAGCAGTACATCACCAATTCCACGCTCGACAAATGTCGTTGTAGCGCCTCGGGCCCCACTGTCCAGGACCGGCACATGAGTAAACAGCTCTTTCACAAACTCCTGCGCTTTCGCTTCGTCGTTGTTATTGGCTTTCAGAGCGTAGCCCCAAGCCGCCAAGTAGTTCCACCGAGCTCCACCGGAAGTCTGCGGATTCGGTGTGATCACCTCTACCCCATCCTTGATCAAGTCCGGCCAATCCTGGATTCCTTTCGGGTTACCTTTGCGTACTAGGAACACGATCGTCGAAGTATAAGGCGCGCTGTTATGCTCAAACTTGCTCTCCCAGCCTTCCTGGATCAATCCCGCCTGACGGATGGCATCAATGTCGTACCCGAGGGCCAGTGTCACCACATCCGCTTCCAAACCATCAATCACCGAACGGCTCTGTTTGCCCGAGCCCCCATGCGATTGCTTAAACGTAATCTTCTGTCCCTGTTCCTTCTCCCAATGTGCTGCAAAAGCTTTGTTGTATTGGTCATATAACTCCCGGGTTGGATCGTAAGAAACATTGAGCAATTCCAGGCTTGGCTTGCCTGAACCGGCAGCAGGCGCTTCTCCCTTAGCGGTTGCGACCGTGTCTGCTTTCTCTCCGCCGCAAGCCGCAAGCGCCGCCGTCAACATCATGGTTAATCCGATGAGAACCCCTTGCTTGAACACCTTTTTCATATGGATCACTCCCCTTTTATTCTTTGCTAAACAGGTACCTCTCAGGTGATATTGTCTTATCTCTTTAAAAAAAAGACGGAGGAAGGCTCGTCAGAATAGAATCAAGCCAGTTGGTTTACTACCGGGCCTGCTTCTTAGTCTTCGAGCGTTCCTCCGTCGATACGGTGAGAACAATATATAATAATTCCTACCTGTTTAGTGTGTTATGTAGCCATTGTAATCAGTCCAATCACCGATGTCAAACCTTTTTTTCAAAAAAATTCAAGTTCAGGACGACTCCGTCCATAGAACCATTTTTATAGCTATAAACGCAGTCACGACGCGGTTTTCCATTTACTGTTGGTTGTAGGAAGCCGTTTCCGTCCTTATAATTCAACTCCAAAGGAGATGATCACCATACGCAAGCTAACATGGAAAATAATCCCCTCCCTATTTTTGAGCACCCTTCTGCTCCTGCCCCTGTTCGTCCAAACGACCGAGGCAGCTCCGCTGTTAAAGCCAGGCAGTGAAAACGGGGATGTCTGGGACCTTCAATATCGCTTGAAAACGCTGGACTTCTACACCCAGCCGATGGATGGCAAATATGGTGCCCACACGAAATCAGCCGTTACGCGTTTCCAGAAGGAATACGGTATGCCAGCCGATGGAATAACCGGTGCGCAAACGTGGAGACAGCTGAAGAAATATACCTTAAACCAATCCGAAATGAACATCATGGCCAAGATCATATATAGCGAAGCACGCGGTGAGCCTTATAAAGGACAAGTGGCTGTAGGAGCCGTTGTCATGAACCGCATACAATCCAGCGAATTCCCGAATGATATTCGGGGCGTTGTGTTCCAAAAAGGAGCTTTTACAGCCGTCGATGACGGACAGTACTGGCTGAGTCCGAACCGAACCGCCTATCATGCGGCAAGAGACGCCGTTCGCGGCTGGGATCCCACTTATGAGTCCCTGTATTATTTTAATCCGAAAACAGCAACGAGTAAGTGGATCTGGAGCAGGCCGCAAACCGTGCAGATCGGCCAACATATTTTTGCTCATTAATCATTCATCCACTGAAACATATAACAGATGAATTCATGTCTAGGACCTGAAGTTGAAAGTTTAAGCAGCCACATGGCCGCAAGCCCTTCCAGCAGAAGGCAGGGTACAAAAAAAGAGCAGCCTGAGCCCCATGATTGGGTCCCAAGCTGCTCTTTCTCCATTTTTATATAACGAAAATGTATTATGCTTTTTTTGCTTTTTCCACAGGACAGATGCATACCGGACGCGTGACTTCCAGGCTATAACCCGTTGAGACCAGATTGCCCGTATCGGGGTCTATCCGGTAACTTGCGATCAAGCCATTGTCCTGATTCGCCGTAAGCAGGAAGCCACCCGGCAGGATATTGAAATGACGCGGCGTTTTACCGCCGGAAGACACCCAGTTGACCGCACGCAGCGTTCCGTCCTCCTGATCGATTACATACTGAACGATGCTGTCATGTCCCCGATTGGACGCATACAGATAACGACCGCAAGGTGATACGAGCAGATGGGCCGATGTATTGTTGTCCATGACCACGTCTTCAGGCAGCGTCGAGATATGCTGCAATATTTTCAAATCCCCAAAGGTTCCATCGTTCGCATAAGCGGTTACGGTGCTGTTCAGCTCATTCGCGCCATACACCCACTTGCCTGATGGATGGAAAGCGACAAGACGCGGGCCCGAGCCTGGCGGCAGACTAATCTCACGCTGGGTTACCAGTTTGCCCTCTTCCAGTCGGTACATATTCACCTCATCCATACCCAAGTCACTGACAATAATGAAGCGGCTTACCGGGTCTTCCAATATCGAATGCGGGTGGGCCTCCGATTGACGGTCATCGCGAAGTCCGCGCCCGCTGTGCTTGATCTTCGAGACCAGCTCTCCGATCTGCCCGTCGTCTTTTAATGCCAAAACCGAAATCTGCCCATCGCTGTAGCCTGTTGTCATGATAAACTTTCCATCGGATGTGCGGGATACATGGCATGCTCCGGATGAGCCGGTTGACTGAGCATTCAGCAGCGTCAATTCCCCTGTTACCAGGTTGGCCGAATAAGCCGATACATCGCTTTCGCCCTTCTCGCTCACCGCATACAAGATAGAGACGGAATCATCAAAGTCCAGATACGTGGGATTTTCTATCCCTGCAGTGCCTCCCAATAAACGAAGCTCACCCGTTGCCCGATCCATCGCCCCCCAATGTATGCGATTCTCGTCCTCTGAACCATAGGTTCCTATGTAAAATACCAGTTCCTGTCCTGCTGTCATGTGTTCCACTCCTTTATATGAATGATTTGATCCGGTGACCCGGTTTGATGCCTATTATGTATTACCCAACAAAACGACGTGCTTACCGCTTCTTCAAGCAGCCACGGTAATCAGCCATGCTGTTGTTGGTGTCATTACTTTCTTATGCAGAAATATATTGCTACGGATGGTCATATCATGTACGATTACCACAATTACCTCCCCTATTCTATCATTCGTTGAAGGAGATGACAGCACATTGAACAAAAAAATCGGCCTCCTGGCTATCGCCTTGCTGTTTCTGTTTGCTAGTGCAGCGCAAGCAGCACCCGCCAAGAAGCAGGACAGCATCCGAGTCTACCTCGATAACCAGGAAATCCAGTTTCAGGCAGCGCCCATTATGAAAAACGGAGTTACCTTCGTTCAGTTCCGTCCTTTGTTCCAGGCCTTGGATTACAAAGTGGATTGGAACCGTGCGAAGCAGCAGGTGACCGGTACATTTCTCGATCAGAAGCTGCAGATGACCATCGGCCAGAATACCGCCTACGTCAACGGGGTGAAAACCAAGCTTCAGGTGGCTCCGTTCACCGATGCCGGCAACACGCTTGTTCCTCTGCGCTTCGTAGCTGAAGCTACCGGACTTCCCGTGACTTGGGATTCCAAGGCACGTACCATCAAGATTGATCGCGAGAGTGCGATCGTTGATGCCAGCGCTAAGGTGGAGAGTCTTTACAACATCATTGAAAAGGCAGGCAATGCCAAGGATCTGAATGCCGTCATGACCGCTTATCATCCCAAGTCGCCATCTTATAAAGAGATCCAAGAAGAGTACCGGGATCAATTCAAATACGATCTGAGTGTATCCGCTGATGTATGGGACGTGACGGTGGCTGGATCATCCATCCATGCGTTCACCAACGTTACACTCGATCGCAAGAGCGGGCCTTTCACATGGGATGTTACGCTCCATTACGAGATACTAGTGAAGAAGGATGCATCAGGTGCATGGAAAATATATGATCAGAATCAATACGAGACCGAATACTTCGTGGGGGATAAGCTGCTTGAGGCCAGACCGGTAGTGCCGATTGCTGAGCAGAAGGCTCTGCAAGAGTCCATTGATACCCAGTATAAAGGCTTCAATGAGGAGAATGGTCCGCTCCTGATGTCCGTCATTCATCCGGATTCAGTCTTTTACGGGATGTTCCAGGAGAGCATTGCAGAAGGTATCTTCGATGAAGTAAATTTCATGCTCAAGGCAGAGACCGTACAGACGGTATTCTTCCAAGGAGACGACGCCGTTATCTACATTGAAGAGAGCGATAATGCGGACGGTGAGACGATCCAATCGACTTCCCTCTACTGGCTCAAGAAGCATGAGGGCAAATGGCTGATCTATGATGTGCTGGAAGTTGAATAGATTATTCAAATAACCATTATGCATAACCGTGAATTCCTTCTAAGGAGTTCACGGTTTCTTTTATTTGGAACATCAATTGACGACAGAGGAGGTTTCGATAGCAGCCTTAATTCGTTGTATACAATCCAGGTGATGCTGCTCCTCCCTGATATGAAAGCTGAACATACCTCTCAGATACTTCACTCTCAAGAATGGCTGTGCGATTAGATCATCCATTCTTCCATTCGAGACTGCCAAGATTTCGTCTACCTGAGAAGACAAGAAACCGATAATCTCATCGTATGCCGGGGGCTCTTCTGTCCAGGCATCAGGTCTGGTCCCTTTAGAAAACAGACGATAATATAACGCTGGCATCCGCGGGTTCTCATTTACCTTTGGAAAAATTCCGTAGTCCCAAGCAACAAGAATATGCCCCAGGTTCCACCTGATGCTGTTATTAAAGCCTGGCGGCACCACATCCAACATATGTACTGGAATAGAGTCTGCCATTGCTAACGTCTGTCTGCGCAGTTCACGAAATTGTACAAAGAACTTATGTTCCTTCATTACCATTCCCCCACCTAGCCATTTTGTAATTTGTTTTCGGCAAGGTGCCAAGATTATCCTTCTTCCACACATCGCAACTTAGACCTTTACCAAAAATCCCTCCCTCATGGTCTACTTCCCCCCAAGCGACATATATCATAATAATAATCCATAAAGGAGGGGTTCTATGGGTGTCAAATTAATTAAGATCGCCGTTATTTATTTCGTTTTGGGTATATTGCTTGGCATGTATATGTCAATATCTCACAGCTATGATTACGCTTCTGTTCATACACATGTTAATCTCTTGGGTTGGGCTTCCCTGGCTCTGGCGGGTATTATCTATTATCTGTTCCCCGCAGCCGGGGAGTCTACCGTCGGCAAAGTGCATTTCTGGCTCCACAACATCGGCCTGCCTATCATGATGATCGGTCTGACACTGCTCGTAAGCGGAGTAGAATCGGTAGAGCCCGTCATCGCCGCTGGCGGCGTGCTGGTCACGCTTGGCATCCTCGCTTTCCTCTATAACGTACTGACGCATGTCAAAAGTGTGAAGAGTGTGAGGAGAAGGAGATAGAAAACCTCGCTACGCATAGGAGTATCAAGCTCTAATCGCTATATTTTCTCTTTAACGAGGTAGTTCTTGTCATCCTGCGATGCGCCTCTTTCATCCAATATGGGTCACAGTTACCGAGTATTGGGTATAAGTAGATACCTTTCTCTTATTAGGAGGCAACATCAATATGGAGACAAACACAACCATTCAAGTTCAATTTCACTGCCATCAGTGTCAAGCGGAGATCCGCGTGATGTTTCGTTCAAATCCGTTCGCTACGGTTCGCTGCCCGCAGTGTGATTACAGCTATTCACTCATGAAACCTACTATTGGTGAAGAAATATTGCTTGATTGGGAGAAAGAGGCCGTATTCCAAAAAGTCCGTGCAGACCAAACCGAGCATGACAAAATGGAGCTGATGCTCCTCGTCATTAAGGTCGTCGAGCTGCTGACCTGGCGGGATGAAGGAAATGGTCATATTCGTGCCATCGAAACGCTTCGCCAATGGCTGCTGCTCAACGGGGTACCCAAAGCTCTTATTGAGCTGCTGGATGCCAAAGGGTCTGCAGAAAGCTCCCCTCCAAAGCATAATGAATAGCGTAATCAAGCCATAATTCAGGATTGAAGATAAATGAAAAAGGAACCAACCCTTAGGCCTTCATGGCATGGGGCGGTTCCTTTTTCGCGTCCTTCATTCTAGAGATAACCATAAATGAGGATACTCCACGATTTACATATATCGGAACTTTGTTCATTCATCAGACGTATTAATTTTCTAAAGAAAGGAGCTGATTCACCCATGTACAATTTCATATCTACAGTGTTCGTAGGCATCATGCTCATTGTGATTGGTCTATATGCCCACCGCAATCCTTACTCCTGGTGGTTCAGAAGAATGAGTGATGACACTGAACCTAGCGATGTGAGAATATGGTACATAAAATTTATCGGCAAAGTAATTATAACTTTCGGCTTCGTGGTGATTTTGCTGAGCTTCCAGCATCTATAAGCTCACTGAATCGGCACCTCGAATGCCTGCTCCATAACGCCAGGGTAACTGCTTAGCGTAAATGTAAGCGGCTGCGGATAATCCTCTGGTTTAAGGTGGATATACTGCGTAATAAGGCCTACCTCAGTATCCGAAGAAGATCGGGACGAGGAACTGAGTCCCCCTGCGTCCTCGTTGATCGTATGCTTCTTCCCTTCCCCGTCTACGAATTCCGGCTCAATGGATACGCTGCCCATATGCCGATCAGCCTGCTCCTCGTATTCCAATGTCAGCGTATGCCCCGTGTACGCTCCGAACCGAATGTCGCCGTCCGGAGAACGGAGGACCTCCTTCTTATCCGTATCGACCACGAGTTTCATATCTGAGGGGTCCACCGCTTGGAATCCGCTCGCTTTCAGCGTGATCGATTCCGGATTCTCCAATATATTGCTGTCGAAGAAGTATGTCATATCGCCTCCCCCGGCACCCGGCAAAAATGCGGAATCGCTGTTCAATCGGATCCGCTCGCCACTTACTACGGATTCCAAATATACGTCCCATAAACCGGATACCTTCATCGTGTTACTGGAAGGGATATTGGCTTTCAAGACGATCCCGGCCGGAGACATTACCGCTTCTTTCAAATAGAACCTCTGCTTCTCAATTTGCAGCATTTTATTAATCGAAACCGTTGTTGTATACTTCCGGACTGTTTCCATATCCACGGATAGGCCAACATCCAGAACCTGCTCGTTCTCCGCCCGGGATTGATAAGCCGTATTTGTAGAATAGGGCGTGATGCTAAAAGATAACGTCAACTCCTCTGGTATCGGTTGATTGTCGCTTACTTGAACATTCCAGCGGGAATGGATCGTTTCCCCAGGCTTAATCGCCTTACCTGACGACCCGATACTGTAAGGCAGCAATTCGCTTGAACCTTTACGCTTCACCTCGATCCGTTTTAAATCTGCGGGTTCCTCCGCATGATTCTCGATCGTGTAGAATATCTCCATCTGCTGAGAACCAGTAAGAATTCCGTTTACGGTTACCGTGTAATCACCCTCGGTCACTGATTGGTTCACCGGCTGGATCAAACCGTATTTATTAGCTGTATTCAGCGTAATATCCTCTCCAAAATCAAACCCTGTCAGCTCAGGGTACGGTCCCTGAGCCGCCACTTGCTCATTGGGTTTCACCAAGCCTTCGCTCCCGCTCCATACCACGAACAGAAGCGCAGCCGCTATGGTCGCCACCACCCCGGACAAAACCGTTACTCGTGCCCGGCTCCGCTGCCTGTGCCGTCCTCTTTGCATCCCGCTTTGCACGGCCGCATCCAATGCTTCGTCGGATACAACCGCTGTGCTGACTTCCGTATCCTTCTGCATCTCATTCAGCATTCGCTCTTCCTTCTCAAACATGGAATAAGGCACCTCCTGGCTCGATTTTGTGCCGAAGCAGCTTCAATCCTTGATGCAGGCGGGTCTTTACCGTTCCCTCTGGCACATCAAGAATGCTTGCAATATCACGGATCGTCATATCCTGGTAATATTTCAGGATAAGCACATGACGGTATTTGGGCTTGATTCGGCCCAGCGCACGCTCCAGATCCAGCTTGCTGTCGCTGACCATCTCTGCGGCCGTCTCTTGCATGCGCACTTCCTCTACGGGAACCATTCGCTTCTTTCGTTTCTGTTCATCTACACAGCAATGGATCAGAATCCGGGTGATCCAGGGAACAAACGCCTCCGGATCTTTTAGCTTCTTGCATTTCATCCACGCCCGGCATACCGTCTCCTGCAGTACTTCCAGCGCGTCGCTCTCGTTATGCAAATAGCTGTAGGCGATCCCGTACAGGCGCCTTCGGTGCTCTGTGACAAGTGTATAGAACGCCTTCTCGTCCCCTCTGCATGCTGCGACCGCAAGCTCATTATGATCCATCATGCGATTCCTTCCCCCTCATTCATCCTGCCTCAACTATCAACATCACTCTATATAAGACTGCGATAACGCTCAAACGGTTTTTTATTTTTCCGCACAAAAAAAGCCCGCCCAGGTAAAGGCAGACTAACGATAGCATCTTTTAACCTCTTCTTTTGCGTCTTTTAAAGAAGTAGTAGTGCCACAAATAACCAATGCCGCATAACAGCAGCATAAACGCAGAGATCCAGATGATGGGAAGCAGATATGGTGTATGCCGACTGGCGACATATAACAGTAACGCGGAGAAGGCATACATCACAACCACAATAACGATGCGTTTAAAAATATCCATGTCGACTGCCCTCACCCTTCAACCTACAATTTTTTCCGTATATCTATCATTATGGTAACGTAAAATGATGAAAATTGCACTCAAAATTTGGTAAATATATTAAAAAATTAGGGGATAAAGCGTCGTATACATGAAAATGTTAAAATTCACACTTGCATAAACTAACTATATTAGTTAATATACTAATACCATTAGTTTTAAAAATTGAAGAGGAGGGATATCGTTAATGTTAAAAACAACGATGGAACAGGTAACCCAACTTTCTTTTCTCCCACGTCTATTCCCCATAAACGTGTATCTTGTAGAGGAACACGATGGATTGACGCTTATAGATGCCGGCATGTCATTTACACAAAATGGAATTCTGCAAGCGGCAGAAGCAGTCGGCAAACCTATTACCCGCATCGTCTTGACCCATGCCCATGGCGACCACGTCGGGGCACTCGACGGGTTAAAAAAAGAGCTGCCAAATGCCACGGTCTGCATCTCGCAGCGCGATGCACAGCTGCTTAAAGGTAATACCGAGCTGCTGCCCGGAGAAGAGAATACTCCCATTCGTGGAGACATTCCGAAGAGCATAACCACCGTACCGGATATGCTTCTGCATGACGGGGATCGAGTGGGTTCACTCAGAGCCATCGCCACGCCCGGTCATACACCGGGACATATGGCATTTCTCGACGAACGCAGCGGGATTCTGATTGCCGGCGACTCCTGGCAGACCCGGGGCGGGTTAGCCGTATCCGGAGTAATCAAACCCTGGTTTCCATTCCCTGCTATGGCTACCTGGAGCAAGAAGTTCGCCTTGGAAAGCGCAGCAGCAGTAACCGCACTCCACCCCACCGTTTTGGCTGTCGGCCATGGCCGTATGTTGAGAAATCCTACAGATGCCATGAAAGAAGCCATCACGCACGCTGAGTCCATGATGAGGAGGAATGCACAGTGAGTCCAAGACCCGGTATCGATCGGCTTCAACTGCTTCAAACCGCTGCCGAACTAGCAGATCGGGATGGGCTGCACGCACTGACCTTAGCCGCGCTTGCGGGCAAGCTGGGTGTTCGCTCTCCTTCTCTGTATAACCACGTAGACGGACTAACCGGACTGCATGCTGCCCTGACGCTGTATGGCCTACAAACCCTTCATGATCGGATGCTTAAATCTGTTGCCGGTCGTTCGGGGGAAGATGCTTTGCGTCATGCATGCCTCTCCTATGTCGACTTTGCCCGCTCTCATCCTGGATTATACGAAGCTGCACTGCAGCCTATCCGTCCAGATCAGCAAGAAATACAGCAAGTAGGAGATCAAATTGTGGAGCTTCTACTCCAGATACTAGTCCCTTACCAACTCAGCCAGTCAGAGGCCTTGCATACGGTGCGGACTCTTCGCAGCTTGTGCCATGGGTTTTCTTCCCTCGACCGTGCGGGTCAATTCGCGCTTGATCTGAGTTTGGACGACAGCTTGGAATTCATGATTCAAATCTTCATTGATGGGCTAACTCTTCATAAAACTCGGCAATAGATATGCCAGCCAGAACCTCCTTGCCGGCCTGATTTTGCCTGGCATAAGAATATGCTATAATCAATAGGCAGTACGCACAATAGCATGTACATCTTACTTATGGAAAGAGGTTCTGAATTGTGGTTAATTTCGATTCCCCAATTCTTCAAATAGGCTCAACAATCGTTATGCTGGTTATGGCACTGACCGTTATCTTCATTCGCATGAAGGCAAGTCACCGCCCCGTAACCATCAAGAAGATTATCATCCCGCCAATCGCCATGAGCAGCGGATTCCTGATGTTTGTTGAGCCGCAGGTTCGAATCCCGATATGGTGGGCGGGGATTGCCTTTCTGATCGGCTGGTTCATCTTCTCCTATCCCTTGATCCGAAGCACTAAATTCGAAAAAGTCGATGGGCAGATTTATATGCAGAAATCGAAAAGCTTTATCTTTATCCTGCTGGGCCTGCTCGCTGTCCGGCTCTTGCTGCACGGGTATATTGAGCAGCATATTTCCCTTCCACAGACCGCAGCCTTGTTCTTCATGTTGGCTTACGGCATGATCGTCCACTGGCGCATCTCGATGTATCGCCAATATCAGCAGTTTACCGCTCCGGAAGCGGCAATGTAGTAACAAGCAGGCTATATTCCCTTGGTCTTCCTATCAACCCACATATCAGCTTTCAATCACTCACAAAAAAAGAGTGCCGACGCTCACGCAAACCGGTAGGCGAAGCCCTACCCGGACGTGAAGCTTCCGAAAGGGAGCCTCGCGAAGATGCGTGAACCCGGCACTCTTTATTATTTTGGATGGCATATAAAACTAACGCTGTTCTTCGCTTACCTTCACCAGCTGTTTCCCCAGATTCTCTCCGGAAAACAGTCCCAGAAACGCCTCTATGGTCTTCTCGAAACCGTGCACGATATTCTCGGCATATTGAATTTTCCCATCTCTCAGCCATACGGCCAGCTCCTGCAATGCCTCAGGATAACGACTGGCATAATCTCCGACCAGGAAACCCTTCATCAATGCCGTATTGGTGAGCAGCAGGCTCTGAATTCTCGGTCCTGTATCCGGCTTCTCCAGATTATAAAGGGCGATCTGTCCACAAATCGGAATCCGTGCATTTCGGTTAATGAGACGCAGAACCGCATCGGAAACCTCACCGCCTACATTGTCGAAATAGACGTCAACTCCATCAGGGCAAGCTTCGGCTAATGCTGATGCCAGATCATCGCTACGATAATTGATCGCCGCACTAAACCCCAGCTTCTCGGTCAGATACCTGTTCTTCTCGTCAGAACCGGCAATGCCGACCACCCGCGCCCCTTTGATCTTCGCAATCTGTCCGACAATCATGCCCACTGCGCCTGCACCGCCTGATACCACTACAGTCTCTCCTGCCTGCGGCTGACCGATATCCAGCAGTCCGAAATACGCGGTCAAGCCGGTCATCCCTAGCACACCAAGGGCCGTTGAGATCGGTGCCAGATCAGGGTTGACCTTGCGAAGCGACCCCGTTTGAACGGCGGCATAGCGCTGCCAGCCCCATGTACCCACTACGAAGTCCCCTTCGCGTAAGGTCGGATCTGCCGATTCCATGACTTGTCCTATGGCGCCTCCTGCTATAACCTGCCCTACCTCATAAGGCTTCGCATAACTCTTGGCATCACTCATCCTTCCCCGCATATACGGATCCACCGATAAATACACGGTCCGAACCAAAGCTTCTCCCGCTTGCGGGACGGGCAAAGGGATTTCTTCCAACGTAAAATCAGACTCGTCAGGCATTCCTTGCGGCCGCTTGGCCAATATAATATGTTCATTCACAGACAAATGGGTAGCCTCCTTTTAAAAAACCGTCATCCTATCCTTTACCCATTTTATCCGTCTGCCAATTTCCTAGACTTCAATCACCGGCTCTTAACGAGCAGATTAACGGCATCCAGCACCAGCTTCTCCGTATCTTCACCGTTCACTTCCGCCTGGCGTACACAATCCACCAGATTCGAACTGACAACAACCCCGATGGTCCGGTCAATCGCCGTACGTGCAGCCGACAATTGCGTAATAACTTCCCTGCAGTCCTTGTTCTCTTCCATCATCTTCAATATGCCGCGAAGCTGCCCTTCAATTCGTTTGACCCGGTTCTTCATCTGATCGTCGTATTGCATATGATGACCTCCTAAATACGTATACATGTCAGGCTTGGCCTTGTTTCTATATTATACATCAAACCTCTGCCCAATCCTCCCGCTTGCCTTGCCATCACCAGATTCAGTATATCCTTCATGAACAACCCAATTACGTCGGGAAGCGAAAATGCACTTTTATCGGGACTTGTATACGCCAAGAGGCCGTGGTATATTTCTAATTAGCGAGAGCATTCATAGGCTCGCCCTGATTTACAACATCCTAACTTAAAGGCAATGTTATCTTACAAAGGTACAACCTCGGCTATTCATAGTCCTGGTTGTGCCTTTTTTATTTTACTATTTAAGGAGGAATTATCGATGTTCTTGGAAGCGATCTATCACCGTCCCCGCAAAAACTGGTCTTACGCTTATAACGGCACAACCATCCATCTCAGAATCCGCACCAAAAAAGATGATCTTACCGAAGTGTACGCCCTCGCAGGCGACAAGTATCTGTGGGATCAAACGATGGAATACATTCCGATGACCAAGCTGTCCTCAGATGAAATGTTTGATTATTGGGAGTGCGAGGCAACTCCTCCTTATCGCCGTTTGAAATACGGCTTCCTGCTCCAGCAAGGAGAAGAGAAACGCTGGATGACCGAATACGATTTCCTGACGGAACCGCCGGCTAACCCGGACCGTCTGTTCGAGTACCCATTCATTAATCCCGATGATGTCTTTCATCCGCCGGCATGGGTCAAGGACGCCATTTTCTATCAAATCTTCCCGGAACGCTTCGCTAATGGCGATACAAGCAATGATCCTGAGGGCGCCTTGCCTTGGGGCAGTGCCGAACCGACGCCGAAGAACTTTTTTGGCGGTGACCTCCAAGGGGTTATCGACCATCTCGACCATTTAAGCGAGCTTGGGGTCAACGCGATTTATTTCACGCCGCTGTTCACGGCAACGACGAACCATAAATACGATACTGAAGATTATATGGAAATCGATCCACAGTTTGGCGACAAGGAGACCCTGAAGAAACTGGTCGATCTGTGCCATGCACGCGGCATCCGCGTGCTGCTGGACGCGGTCTTCAATCACTCCGGCAGAACATTCGCACCATTCGTTGACGTGCAGAAGAACGGCATGAACTCCAAATATAAGGACTGGTTCTACGTGCGCTCCCTGCCGCTGGAAGTGGTGGACGGCATTCCGACTTACGATACGTTTGCATTCGAGCCGCTGATGCCGAAGCTGAACACGGAGAATCCGGAAGTCCGGGCTTATCTGCTCAAGGCTGCCGAGTACTGGATCAAGGAAACGGGCATCGATGGCTGGCGCCTCGATGTAGCCAACGAGGTAGGCCACAGCTTCTGGCGTGAATTCCGCCAAGTCGTAAAAAAAGCCAATCCCGACGCGTATATTCTTGGCGAGGTATGGCATGAATCCTCCATCTGGCTCGAAGGCGATCAGTTTGACGCTGTCATGAACTACCCGTTCACCAACGCCGTGCTGGATTTCTTCATTGACCGCACTGCCGATGCTGAGAAATTCTCCTTCATGCTCGGCAAGCAGCTTGCCGGTTATCCGAGACAGGCCAGCGAAGTGATGTTCAACCTGCTGGACAGCCATGACACTGCAAGACTGTTAACGCAGGCAAACGGTGACAAGCGTCTGATGAAGCTCGCCGCGATGTTCCAGTTCACATATTTCGGCACGCCTTGCATCTATTACGGCGACGAAATCGGCATGGACGGCGGGCATGATCCGGGCTGCCGCAAATGTATGGAATGGGATGAGTCCAAGCATGACAAGGACCTGTTCAATTTCTATCAAACGCTGATTAAACTGCGCAAAGAGCATTCCGCCCTGCGCACGGGAAGCTTCAAATTTTTGAAGGCCGAGAAGAACGGCGGCAAAATCGCTTACCTTCGCGAGGATGACAACGAGACCATTCTTATTGCCGTCAACAACGATAAAGCGGGCAATACCATCACGGTCCCAGTGCTGGACACTCAGTGGAAGGAACTGTGGAATGGCGAGAACTACCGCGCGAAGCAAGGTCAGCTTAGCGTGAAGCTGCCGGCATACGGCTTTGCCATCTTGAGAGCAGAACAATAAATACATGAAACTCCCTTTGAATGCCATACGGGCCGAAATGACCCGCCGGCAGTCGAAGGGAGTTTTTTCTCAGTAATATTTACAGTGCCGTGCGATCCGACTTCGCAAAGAATTTTAAAATTCGAATTATTTTTATATTGACCGACCGTTCAATCAATAATAAAATAATCTCATCAAGCCCTCATGATTGTAAATCGATTGGAGGTTATTCTATTGGATCTACACTACCAAGTTCATGGCAGCGGTAAACCGATCGTCCTTGTTCACAGCGGTGGAGCGGATATGCGGGATTGGAGCTATCTTATCCCTCACCTATCCGCAAACTTTCACGTCATTGCCTTTGACGGTCGCGGAGCCGGCCACTCTCCATCACCCGTCCAGCCGCCAAGCTATGTTGAAGATCTGTTATCTCTACTGGATCATCTGGATATTTCGCAAGCTGCGATTGTCGGCCACTCTATGGGCGGCCGGATTGCCACCGAGTTCGCGATCCATTATCCTGAAAGAGTATCGGAATTGATTGTCATTGCACCAGCACTGTCCGGTTTTCCTTATTCTGAGGAGATGCAAGCTTACATGCTCAGCGTAAGTGCTGCTGCCCCTGATATCGAGAAAATGATCGAGCTGTGCATAGCGCCGCCTTCTTATGAAATTACTAGAAACCGTGCCGAGCGGGAGCTTATGATCCGCATGCTTCGCCACCATTTTGAACGTATGTTTACCTGGTCTACCTATGACTCGGTGTGGCCGGAGCCGCCGGCGATGGAGCGATTAGAGGATATCAAGGCCAAAACGCTGTTTATTATAGGAGATCATGAGCTGCCCGATAACCAGCAGGTAGGAGAACAATTTCGGAGGGTTCCGAGCATTCGCTTTGCCACCATCGCAGGAGCGGACCATATGGTCACCTTAACGCATCCGGAAGAGTTATCCAGCCATATCATCTCATTTGTGAAGGAATGAAAATGTCATGCCACGCTCACCCAGCGAAAACGAACGCATACGCCAGTTGGCGAAGGACAAAATTTTAGAAGCCGCCATGGATTTGTTTATCCAGCAAGGCTACCATGCCACTTCCATTAACGATGTAGCCAAGCAAGCTGAAATCTCCAAAGGGCTGCTCTATAACTATTTTTCAGGCAAGGAAGGACTCTTGGCCGCTATGGTTGAGGAGCGAATCGCAGGTGTTGCCGAAGTTATCGAAAAAGCTGCTTCACTCCAAGCACCTGCAGAGCAGCTGAAATTCATCGTAGAGCAAGCCATCGACAATGTCTATCAGCAGCCGGAAGTATTCCGGTTTTACTTGCATCTTCAAACCCAGCCAGAAGCAGATCAAGAGCTGTTTCCTTACAGCAAGCGTCTCGTGGAAGAAGCTGCTCGGCAGTTTGAGATTCAATGCAGCATATTCGAAAGCATCGGAGTTCCCGAGCCGCGCAAGCGCTCCTTATATTTCTCTTCTACTCTACAGGGAATCATGCTGATGATCTCCACTTATCCCCAGCACTTCCCCATTGATGAAGTGAAGGAGCAGATGCTGAAGGAATTTTGCCCATAACGAATAAGAGCCGAGGTTATGTCCAGGTTTGTAGGACTCCTCGGCTCTTCGCTGCACGAAATTTATTTTCACTCACAGATAGGGATTTGATCTTTAGTTATTTTGTATCGTTTTATTAAAGGGAAACATCACATGAAAAGTCTCACTCTCTTGAGCATATCCTTCACCGCAACCGTTCAGACGATATTCGATCCCCTGCTCCGTCTCCTCCGCTACCAATTCCTTGCAGAATTCCACGGATTTTGTAGGCATGCCCATCGTATCATGAGTCGTATCCAATCGATGCTTAAAGACCTTGCCCTGATGATCATACTCCAAATCATTAAAAATGGGATCTCCCTCTTTCGTATAGCTCGTCAGCTGTACAGAGGCGGAATTCTTCTTCTTAACCTCCATCACGAATTCATCCCATATTTCCCGATTGGCGATCTCGCCCAATCCAAACACAACATCCCCATTGTCCACAGCCTGCTCAAATGTGTATCGCAATTGACCGATCCTTTCTTTGATCTGGGCTGTAGACTTTTCGGTCAGTCTATATCCTGTCCCGGTATCCGTTATATAGGTAAACATTCCACGTTTACTGTCAGGGTCTAGCCATAAATGAATCGACGTACTTTTTCCGTTAAAATGGATCACCGCATCATAATCGGGCTCCCTTACATCCATGATGCCTGGCATCTTGATCGCTTCGCGAATGGTCTGATCCCATGCCTCTGCTTCCTCCACGCTATCCAGCATTCCATAAATACCGGAGCTGACTTTGCCGAAGTTTTGACCACGGTGGATCGTCACATAATCTCGGGATCGGCTATCCCCCACCATAACGGAAGTGTTTTCTCCTCCTTCTGTCTTGGAAGACTCCTTTGCGCCACCAGCCTTGTCCGAGCCGCAGCTTGCCAGCAGGAGCGCCATCATCAGCAGCCCAAGTGAAACGAGTTTTCTTTTTGTCAGTTTGAATGTCCTCAAGGTTTCCATCAGATTATCACCTCTAACTTATAGACGTTTGACAATGTCCGTTTGTTACGAGGTCTCGTCAATTCTTCAATCTTGTTTCACTGTGGACGACAAGCAGCTGATAATCAATCTGATAAGCCGTGAACTGTCCCTCTCCAAATTAAATCTCCGGATGGCAATGTTCCCCTCAAGAAAAAGAGTGCCTTCTAGGCACTCGATTAATTTTTTTCGCACTTTCCCCTTCCTTCATGCCCTTAATCAGTTATGCTATGAATATCAGGATCGACACGTACTTCAGGAGGGATTGAATGATGGCTATTCACTGGTTGAGTCCAGATATCGATGAGTGTACCCGGAGAGGCATTGCCTACTTTACATCAGAGCTGGAAATGGCGAATGGCCTGCCCTGCAAAATGTACCGGATTACCGAGAAGTTCGGGAGCTTGTCCGATCACATGCACGATTACCTGCAAATCTGGTATGTCAGCAAAGGCGAATTCACCCATACCTTCCATGGTCAAAAATACCGGATGGTCCAGGGAAACATCTTCGTGCTTCCGCCTTACAGCATTCATCGGGTGGAGATGACGCCAGGTAAGGAGCTGGAGGTGCTGGGCTGCGAATTCATGCCGGCGTTCATTAATGAACAGCTGGATGGGAGACCCGCCGAGCCGCATACGTTCGACCTCTCCTTTATCAAGACGTTTGTTACGACTGAAGACAGCGTCCCGCTGAAAATCACCTTGACTGGCAAAAGCGACCTGGCGGTGAAGGAGCTGCTGACCGAAATGCTCTCCGAATACGAAGGCCGGGGGCCTTACTTCGATATGTTGCTGAAGGCCAATCTGCTGAAGCTGCTGGCCATCCTGACCCGTGAGCATGCCGACCAAAGCAAGCATTCAACAACAAGGGGAGACAGCAACCAATACCGCGAACCCATCCTGGAATCGGTCCAGTACATTCATGATCATTATGACCAGCCTCTATGGCTGGAGGATCTATGCGCCCGAACTATGATGTCCCGGACAAACTTCTGCCGCAGATTCAAGGAAGTTACCGGCCGGACCTTCAGCCATTACTTGGCCAATTACCGGATACGGATGGCTATGCGGCTGCTCACAGAGCCTGAATTGTCAGTAACTGACGTGTGCTTCAAGGTGGGATTCAACGAGCTTCCCTACTTCTGCCGATGTTTTAAGAAATATACGGGTACAACGCCCGCCTATTATAAAAAGAATGCCTTTAAGACCATAGACTAATAACACCCCTGTACGATAATCCAATAAATCCGCACGATAGTGAAATCGAAGAAAGCGTTCACATGCTATACTCGGGGCAAGTCATAACGAAAGACCAAGTGACAGGCTGTTGTCGTCTTTGCATTATCAATCCACGATCTTGGAGGAGAACCGATGAACAAAATTACAATCGCCGTAATTGGGTGCGGCACGATTGCGAACAGTGCCCATATTCCTGCCTACATGGCCAACAAGGAAGCCGAAATCAAATATTTTTGCGATATCCAGAAGGACCGCGCCGAAGCCGCTGTCACCAAATATGAATGCGGTCAAGCCATTGAGGATTACAACCAGATCCTGAACGATCCCGAGGTGGATGCCGTATCGATCTGTACGCCAAATGACGTCCATGCCTCCATCGCCATCGATTGCTTGCGAGCTGGGAAGCATGTATTATGCGAAAAACCGGCAGCCCGGACCTATGCCGAAGCGCTGGAAATGCAAAAGGTTCAGCACGAGACAGGCAAAACACTCAATATCGGGGTTGTGAACCGATACAATGAAAGCGTAAACAGAATTAGAAAAATGATCCAAAAAGGCGATCTGGGTGAGCTGTATCATGTGTATGCCAGCTTCCGCTCCCACCGCTCGATTCCGGGTCTTGGCGGTGCCTTCACGACCAAGGCGATCGCCGGCGGCGGCGCGCTGATCGACTGGGGTGTTCACTTCCTCGATGTCGTGATGTACTGTACGGGTGATCCGAAGCCAAAGACTGTTTCCGGTCAGGCCTACTGCAAGCTGGGCAAAGATATGGAGAACTATACTTACCTCAACATGTGGGCAGGTCCGCCGAAATATGACGGCACGTATGACGTTGATGATTTTGTCACGGCTCTCGTCCGCACCGAAGGCCCGACCATTTCCCTGAACGGTGCTTGGGCGCAGAATATTGGGGCTGAAGAGATGTTCATTGACTTCCTTGGTGACAAAGGCGGTATCCGGTTGAAGTACGGCGCGGATTTCACCTTCTATACCACAGAAGACGGCGCTTTGATCGAAACCACGCCAAAATTCAATCTGGGCAGCATGTTCCAGAATGAAATCGACGGTTTCATCCGCTGCATTCAAACCGGAGAGAAGCAAGCTTCGCACATCGACACTGTCATCCTCTCCTCCCAGATCATCCAGGCAATTTACGACTCGTCCGACCAAGGCGCAGAAGTTTCTCTGCAAGCCGCTGCCCAAGTATAGCCAATAACCTGAGGTTCGACGCCAGGGAGGAGAATTTTATATCATGAAAAAAATCGGATTCATCGACCTGCATCTGGACCAGTTCCATGCAAATAAATATCCGGGGTGGATTGAGCAGGCTGCAGGGAATACCATGAAGGTCATGTACGCTTACGGCAAGAGAGATAAAGAGAACGGGCTCACGAACGAAGCCTGGAGCAAGGAATATGAAATTGAGCTGCTGTCCTCGATCGAGGATGTGGTGGAGCGCAGCGATTACCTGATCGTGCTGTCCCCGGATAACCCGGAATTCCACGAAGAGCTGTCCCTGCTCCCGCTACAATCCGGCAAGCCGACCTATATTGATAAAACATTCGCACCTGACCGCAGTGCGGCCATTCGCCTGTTCGATCTGGCAGCGAAGCACAATACGCCGATGTATTCCACATCTGCTCTTCGGTTTGCCAGCGAGTATGCTGAGCTGGACAGGAATGGCATCCAGACCATCAACAGCTGGGGTCCCGGTGCATTCGCCAATTACTCGATTCATCAGATCGAGCCGATCGTCAGCCTGATGGGACCTAACCCCAAAAGGGTGATGTATATCGGGACACCTGATTCTCCTGCACTGCTGATCGATTTCGGTGATGGGCGTCAAGCTGCCGTGAATCATATGGGAGAAAATTGCCCTTTTACCCTGGGTATCAAGCATGACGATGACAGCTTCAAACAGGTTACTGCGCAGTCGAATTTCTTTACCCTGTTCATCGAGAACCTGGTAAATTTCTTTGAAACGGGCAAACCTGCTGTCGATCCCGCGGAAACGATCGCCGTCATGACGATTATCGAGTATGGACTAAAAGCGGCAGACACCCCGTATGTGTGGGTGGAATTGCCGGTATAGCCTAAGGATTCCGTATATTATACAAATACAATGAAAGAGCTGCTCTCCAGGCCGTAAGGACCTCGGAGCAGCTCTTTTGCATGGTTTGGAACAGATCAATTCATGAGTAGTTTATTGAAATTGCCGGTTTCGATTACACTTCTTTGCGCTGAAAATAGATAAATCCCCCGAGAAAGAAGAGCAGAAACCCGCCAACTATCACCATCATGATGCTCTCGAATGGCAGGTTAAATGCCCCGAAATCGGCTTGGCCTGCTGGCATCATCGCGAGAAAAGGCTGTGTCCATGGATAATATGGGGCATACGTCTGAGAGTTGGCCACCAGGATGTTCGGTATCGTAAAGACAACATTCAAGGCAAGTGGAGCCGCAAAGCTGCTCCATGCCGTGGAGACGCCAAGCTGCAGCGCGGCCAGCGGCAAACAGGCAACCCAGCCGCCAAGCACACTACGCAGCATCATTTCCCACGGAATCGGCGCATCCACTTTGTGGATTAAACCTGCTCCCAGGACAGCGCCCATGAACAGCAACTGGACTACGGCAAGGAGCATGGCAACCACTGAAAATTTCGCAAAATAGACGGCGCCGCGTGAAACGGGCAGAACGAGCAGCTGCTTCCACCCGCCCCCGGAGTGTTCATACCGGCACACCATCGCACTGAAAATACCCGTCATAATTGGAAGCAGCAGCATCGCATGCAGAATGATCATGATGCTGATTAAATACTCCCAAGGCGCAAGCTCGTCAGGTTCTCCATTCAATATGCCCAGCAGCATGACCAGGATCGCACACAGAAAGATTTGCGGCCACAGCTTTGATTTGGACAGCTTAAGCCACTCCGCGGACACCGCTCTGAAATAAGAAGCCATCCTAGTCCACATCCTTTCGGTTAAAATGAATCATGCCCGCGCAAATTATAAGCGCGCCAAGAAGCAGACCCGCCCCGATGACTTTGGCTTGATCCGGTCCCATGTAAGCCATCAGCGGCCACTTGAGCGGCATCCAATCCGGGAATTGCAGGGCAAACATCGAGACAACCGAAGCGGTAACTCCAATCCCGACGGCGATCCCCTGATTCTTGAGCGTCAAGGAGAGCCATAGTTGAAAGGCCAGCATAGGCAGCGCCGCAAAGAGCTGCACAAAGCCAATGCGCAGCAGGTCCATATACGGCATTTGCTCTACCCCCATCCCCAGCATGATGCCGAGGACAGCTGTACTGACCGACAGAAGGAGACAGGAGACGCAGAGAATCAGGAAGGCCTGTACGAACTTAGCACTGAATACCGCCGTTCTGGAAATAGGCAATGCCAGCAGCTGTTTCCACGAGCTCAGCTGATGCTCAACGTTAGCCATCAGTGAGCAGACCAGCGTAGTTCCTAAAAAGAGAGCAATCGGTACGAAAAACAGCACGTTCTCCAGCAGCCCTCCCCAGGGATCGGCCGCGTAAGATTTCATCAGGTAGTCATAGCGAAGTCCGAAGTTCAGGCCCTGCATCCCAGCCAGCCCGATGGGACCAAGCGCAGCGAGAAACCAGATGCCTTTGCCCCGGATCTTCAGCCAATCGGCGGAAAGCGCACGGAACATCATACCCGGCTCCCCTCCCCTACGATCTGCATGAAGATATCCTCAAGCGATCTCCGCTGCTCTTCTACCCGGTATACCGCATGCTGGTTCTCCACGAGCCGCTTCACGAGAAGAGCGATCTTGGCATCCTGCATACTCTCCAGCTCCAGCATATGATCGCGCAGAACGCCTGCGCAGCCGAGATCCAGTGCCAATCCGAGAGCTGCCTCCGGCTCGGATACCGATAGGCGGAAGCCGCTGGACGCAGTGGATACCAGATTGTCGATGGTATCCTGGAACACCATCCGTCCCTCGCGGATAATGCCGACTTTATCCGCCATCTGCTCCACCTCGCCCAGCAGGTGACTCGATACCAGGACGGTTATGCCGTATTGGCGCGGCATATTTTTGATCAGCTCCCGAATTTCATGAATGCCGGAGGGATCCAGGCCGTTGGTGGGCTCATCGAGAATGAGCAGCTCTGGATTGTTCAATAGGGCAGCCGCGATGCCAAGCCGCTGTTTCATCCCAAGCGAGTATCCCTTGACGGGGCGCTTGGCTTCCTTGGTCAAGGAGACGATCTCCAGCACTTCCGCGATGCGGGACTTCGGCCCGCCGGTAATCCGACGGATCGCTTCAAGATTTTCCACCGCCGTCAGATGGCCGTAATAGGATGGGTATTCCACAAGCGATCCGGTCCGGCGCAAAATGTTCATTTTTTCGCTCTTCAAATCCTTGCCGAACAGATGTATCGCCCCGCGGGTCGGCTGAATCAGTCCAAGCAGCATGCGAATGGTCGTTGTTTTCCCGGCACCGTTTGGTCCCAGGAAGCCATAAATATCGCCGCGGGCAATCTCCAGGTTCAGATCCTGGACCGCTGCGCGTTTCTTGTACGTTTTATATAAGCCTTTCGTTTGAATGACGAGTTCCGTCACGTTCATCACCTCAGGTTATATCCTACCTGCCCAAGGTTAAATGCCGGTCGGTCCCAAGTTTAAATTTTCTTTAAAAAAGTTGGCAGGCTCATAGAGTGGCTGTAAAACGACTGCATTATGGGGGAGTTCTGGATATCTGGGGCACTAACAGCCCCTGCATGCTGCCGAGAATGCTTCATGCAGTTAGGAATGAACGTGAAAGAAGGCAAAGAGTGACTTCGTGCAGCTAGAAATGACCGTGAAGAGGACTAAGAGTGACTTCGTGCAGCTGAGGCCGCTCCGTGGTCGGATCGTTCTTCCGATCGCTGTTAAAACCGGGAAACTGGAATTTTGTCTAAGTGGGTGTTTCCCGGTTTTAAAGGCGACCGCTTCGCTTCTCCAGCAACGATTCCGCCCCCTCCGCTGGTGTATACGTGGAAGTTCATGATTTAAACTTGAGAGTACAATCGCCGAACTTGAGAGTGCAAACCGCCTTGAACTTAGATAGTAAAATCGGACGTACACTGGATCATAAATGCCCTTCCCCTTCAGATCACATAGGGTCTACCGCCATGCCATACGTGCCCCGGAATACACATGCTTGTGTATGTTCCGCAAACAAAAAAGGAACCGGCCAACTCCGGTTCCTTCTCGTATACTCAATAGTACCAAACAGACTTTTAACCTAGCATCCTCGGGCGGTTTGAATCCTTCACATATCGTCCTAATGCTCATCATGAGTTAGGTTGCCTGAATTGCGTATGACTCCAGCTTGAACTGCCTCGCTCTTCGTTCGCATCTGCACTCCTTGAATACTTACCGCTTCCAGATACTGATCCTCGTTCCCTCATCCGAGCTGTCCACATGGCATCCAAGTCCCATTTCTCTTGTCAGATGATCCACGATCGCCAGGCCGATGCCTGTGCCTTTATTGCTGGAACGGCTTTTGATTCCCGGTCCATGATCGGAAATGACAAGCACGCCCTCAAGCCCCTCTCTCTCCTCCGTATGAATGCCGATATACTGCCCGGATTGGGCGTGGCGGACGACATTTTGGAACAGATTATCAAGAAGCCGCCGGAACCACAGCACGTCTACGTTCCATCTGAGCGGCTCATCGCGCACCTGGATGTCGGGCTCGATCCCAGCCTTCTCCCATACAGGATACCAGGCTGCGGCGCTTTCTTTGACGATGCGCAGAACGTCGGTAGGTTCCATGCTCAGCTGCACTTTGCCGCTGGTAAGCAGGTTGTAGGACAACAGATTGTCGATCAGGCCCCCTAAATCCTCGATTTTTGATTCGATGAGTGACAGCGATTCTTTCCCTTTCGCGCTGAGCGGCTCCCGCTCCATGGAAAAAATATGGCTGCGAATCACGGTCAGCGGGGTTCTCAGATCGTGGGACAGACTGGCGATCAACGACTTACGCAGCTCTTCCTCCTCTTGCTGGCGGCGCTGACCCTCCTCTAGCTGGATGACCATATCGTTGTATCCCTCTTCCAGCTGTCCAATCTCATCATGCTTGGTTAAAGTAACAGGCTGCGGTAAACCTGTCACCGTATGAGGCGATGTCATGGCAGAGCGAAGCCTTAGCAGCCGCTTGCGGATCCGCACGAAGAACAGCCAGGAGACCAGAATGAACAGGCCGGACATCAAGGCCATGAACAGGCCGTAGAGCGCCGGCTCGCTGGCAATCGGCTGCTGGACGTTGAGATATTTTCTCGGCAGCTGCATGACCATAAATCCTTCTCCCGACCCCTCTCCCCCAATATAGGCCACGGAGGTGAAAGGGTCGCTATCCAGGGAGTTTTTCATAAACTGTACGGTGTAGAGGGCGCTCCATACCTCGGGAACGTTTGGCTGCACTGGGAGCTGAAGTCTGGTCGTATTGTCGCCATCCACCCAGAACATAGAGATTTCCGGATATTCCTGCCGAATCGAATTGAGCTTCTGGTCAATAGCCTTCGGCGAAGCTCCGCTTAATCCGGCTGCTTCCTCGTGCCACATTTTCTCTAGCACCGCACCACTGGTATACTTCCCGGGAGGAGCCGGTGGCCGCTCAGAGAACGTATCATTCACGAACCAGTAAAAAATAGACGCTAACGGAAACATGATCGGCATAAATATCATCGCCATCGAGATGAACAGCAAATACCGGTTGGTCAGCGAATTGCGGAACCTTCCCTGCTTCCTTCCCCATCTCATGCTCTCACCCGATAACCAAGTCCGCGAACCGTCTCAATAATTTCCGGGTTGGCGGGATCCCGCTCCAGCTTCTCGCGCAGATACCGGATGTGAACCATGAGCGTTTTGTCTCCCTCGATATAAGACTCCCCCCAGACCGATTCATAGATTTGTTCCTTCGTCATCACACGCCCCACGTGCTGGAGCAAATACATAAAGATTTGATGCTGCTTGCCGGTCAGCAGCATTTCCTCGCCGGTATCTTCGTTCACGATCCGGTTCTCGTTTTCATATACAGATAAGTGCTTCACTCTGATAGGCTCCGCAGATTTCACCACGGATCGGCGTAAAAGCACCTCCAGACGGGCAGCCAGCTCGTCCGGGTGGAAAGGCTTTGTCAAGTAATCATCGGCGAACTCGAGCCCCTGAAGTTTATCGTCAATGGAAGTTCGGGCCGACAGCATCAGGATAGGCAATCCGGGATACGCCTTCTTGAGGCGCTGCCCGACCGTAAAGCCATCAAGCCCCGGGAGCATGACGTCCAGAACAGCGACTGCACACGAAGCTGCTTCTTCGATGGCCTTCTCACCGCTGAGCAGCCACCGCACCTCGTACCCCTTGTCCCTGAGAAATTCGGAGACCCAGCCGCCAATCTCCCGGTCGTCCTCGATATATAGAATGCTTGCACTCATCATTTTTCTTCCCTTCATAACAAATGTTCGAATCGCGAACCATCTTTTGTCATTGTATCATGAGATAGCAAAAGGTTAAGACTTCCGAGAAATGGATTCTGATCGTCTAAAAAAGACCCTGAGCACACCTCCTTCCAGGGGCTCGGGGTCTTGCTGTGTTTGGCTCTAGTGATCAGGCCGCAGCCTATTCCAAAATAACGGTGGTATAAGGAGGAAGCTTTAAGCTGCTGCCGTTCAATGCCGCGTGATTGTCAGTTGTTTTGGACAAAGTATGGAATTCTGCAGATCCATTCTTCGCTGCTAGGTCCACCGTCTGCTCTGTGCCTGACAGATTATGTACCACCAGGGTACTGCTATCATTTGTGTGGCGAATATAAGCCATCACTTGCTGGTTGCCGGATGAGTAGGATTTAATCGTGCCGCGGTTCAGGGCAGGCATCTCATTCCGCCAGCGGATAAGCGTGCGATAGCGGGACAGCAGAGAATCCTCATCATCCGTCTGCTGCTCTACGCCCAGCACCTGATCGCCCCGATTATGCTTTAGCGGCTCCCAGGTCGTCTGTCCCTTTTCATTGCCGGTATTGGACCAGATCATTGGCTCACGGATTTGTTCGTCCGGCTTTGCTCCCTTCATCCCGATCTCTTCACCGTAATAGATAAACGGATTGCCCGGCATGGTCAGCAGGATGCCTGCGGCCATCTTGGCGTGATTCCCATCATCCTTTAACTGCGACATGACACGGTTCATATCATGATTCGTCAAGAATGCAGCATCCGTAAACTTGCCACCTGATACCTGGCTGTACAAACCATACGTCCGTTCCAGGGTAAACGCCAGGTTGTTATCCTTCTCGTTCATCGCAGCGCCAATGATGCTCTCGCCCAGGCTGAAGTTGAAGCCCGAATCAAATGCGTTATTCAAATATGGCGCGATGACCGCAGCGGAGTTATCCCAAATCTCTCCGACGATATAAGCGTCCGGGTTCACCTCATTCATGCTGGCGCGGAATTCCTGCCACCATGCTGTATTCTTAGCCGTTGTCTCCTCACCCTTATCGGACATCAGATCCTCATAAATATGTTTGGCTGCATCGATACGAAATCCATCGACACCGAGCTCCAGCCAAAACTTCCCGATATCTTTCATTTCCTCGCGGACCTTGGGATTATCAAAGTTTAGATCGGGCATTCCCCCCCAGAACGTGCCCATATAATGGGCCCCGTTCAGCTCATGCCAAGGCGAGCCGCTGCCTGCCGCGCTCACCCCCGAAGGGGTCTTTCCTTGATCCTCGGCCCAGATGTACCAGTCGCGGGTAGCTGAAGCTTTGTCACTCGCAGCCTGCTTAAACCAGTCATGCTCCGTGCTCGTGTGATTGACCACCAGATCCATAATAATCTTGATCCCGCGCTTATCCGCTTCGGCAAGCAGCCTCTTAAAGTCATCAAGCGTCCCGTAATCAGGGTGAATTGAACGATAGTCAGTCACATCGTAACCGTGATAGCTTGGCGAAGGATTGATGGGCATCAGCCAAATCCCCGTCACGCCAAGATCATCGGTCGTGTTGGGATCTCCATCATTCAAATAATCCAGCTTCTCGATGACACCTTGTAAATCACCGATCCCATCCCCATCGGAATCATAGAATGAGCGTACGAAAATTTCATAATAGACATCGGATGGCTGCTCATCCACTTCCGTTGTTTCCATGGTTGCCGGCGTTTTGGGTTCCGGGTGCTTTGTTTCCGGTGCCGCTGTCGGCTTGATTCCTTGAGAAGGAGAAGCCGTGCCGCTGCAGCCTGCAAGCAGGCTTCCCGTGAGAGCAATGGCGGCAAAACAAATAGACAGAGTCCTGATTTTTCTTCGCTTATTATGATATACCATAGTAATGGCCTCCTGTTCGATGCAGCTGATATTCAAGCGCAAACACCTATGTTTTCCAGCAATTCATAATTAGCGCAAACGTTTGAATTATAGCCTTCTATTATATTCCAATAAACCGGTTACAATTTGTGGTCTATCTATGTCCGTATGTGTTGTATTCCTTTCAACCTGGCTGTTCTTTTATATATCATAACTGACTTATTCAATTTGTTAAATCGTTTGCACAATGCCGTTTCATGTCATTTTCCTGATATTTATCGACCTAACGCCATCTTTCCTCTCATTTTCTTTCTCTTTCTTTGTTTTTTATGCAATTGTGAATGAAATATCCTGACTGACTTGGATACGTATTTACAAGCCTGTCGTTTAACGTTAATATAGCATTGTGAAACCGTTTAAAATATCGGTGACATATCGCTTTAAATCAAGATGTTTCGCGTATAATCAGGGTCTTACGAACCCACAATTGAATAAAGAAGAACGGACCGCGACTAGCGGAAATTATTCTTGTGAAATAAGGAGCACACACGCTGTCGCTTTCTTATTTTCAAAAAAACGCAAACGGTTCCACTGGAGGTCCTATTATGTCTGTAACGATAAAAGATGTTGCAAAACGAGCTGGTGTATCCCCTTCCACCGTCTCCCGGGTGCTATCCAATCATCCTAGAATCAGCCGCGAGACCTCCCGCAAGGTAAAAGAGATTATGGAAGAGATGGGCTATCACCCCAATATCATGGCAAAGAGCCTCGTTTCCAAAACGACCGAGAGCATATGCGTCATTCTGCCAAAGCCTGCGGAAGAATTATTCCTTAACTTATTCTTCATGGAGCTAATCCGGGGCATTGTCACACAGGCGAACCGTTCGGGATACGATGTAGTACTCAGTTCAGGAGGCAACGAGAAGGAAGAGGTCGAAGCAGTATCCCGTCTTCTTAACGGCCGCCGCGTCGATGGCGCTATCCTGCTCTATTCGAGACAGGACGATCAGGTGGTTGAGTTTCTCAAGTCGAACAATTACCCGTTCGTGCTTGTCGGCAGGAGTGAGAAATACCCTGATCTATTATCCGTCGATACCGACAATGTTCAGGCTGCCTATGATGCAACCAAGCATCTGATCTCGCTGGGACATAAGCGGATTGGCTTTGTCAGCGGTCCGCCTAATCTGATCGTATCTCAGGACCGGATCAAAGGTTATGGCAAAGCACTTGCCGATGCAGGTCTCGAGATGAGAAAGGAATGGATTGTCGAAGGCGAGTTCCTCCAGGAGAGCGGCTATCGGGCGATGTCCTTTTTCATGAATCTGCCTGAGCGGCCAACGGCGCTTGTCATTGTTGACGATATCGTATCTTTCGGGGTACTGCGGGGACTTCATGAGCTGGGATATAAGGTGCCTGAAGATGTTTCTATTATCAGCTTCAACAACATTTCATTGACCGAACTGTCGACACCGCCGCTCAGCAGCGTAGACATCGGTATCTATAATCTGGGTTATACCGCTTCCCAAGCGCTGATTCAGACCATCCGCAACGATGATAACACGATACTGCCGCATCGTTACATTATTCCGCATCGGCTTATGATCCGCGAATCCTCCATGTTTTCACTGCCAAAATCTTAGGATTTTCGTTAACAGGCCGAGGAAACCACGATGAAGTTTTACTAAATAAAGAAGCATTGAGGTGCTTCCTTTATTTTTACAGCTTGGTTCAAACGTTTGCACTAATTGACTAAGGAGGATTTACATGTCATCCATAACCGCTTGTTTATTCGATCTTGACGGTGTTTTGGTGGATACCGCCAAGTATCACTACATTGCCTGGAAGCGTCTTGCCAATGAACTTGGCTTCGATTTTACGGAGCAGGATAATGAACGCCTTAAAGGAGTAAGCCGTATGGCTTCGCTCAATATTCTGCTTGAGATTGGGGGCGTAACGCTGGATGAGATTACGAAGATGGCACTGGCCGAGAAGAAGAATGCCTGGTACGTCGAATATATTTCCAATATGGATAAATCCGAGATTTTACCTGGTGCCCTCGAGTTTATCCAAGCCTTAAAGGAGCGCGGCATCAAGGTTGCGCTGGGCTCTGCCAGCAAGAACGCGATGCTGATCCTGAACAACACTGGCCTCACGCCATACTTCGACGCTATCATCGATGGAACGAAGACCAGCCAGGCGAAGCCGGACCCCGAGGTATTCACGCTGGGAGCTCGTGAGCTTGGAACCGAGCCGGAAGCCTGCGTCGTATTCGAAGATGCCGAAGCCGGAATCGAAGCTGCTACGCGGGCGGGGATGCGCAGCGTCGGCATCGGTTCGTCTGAAACCTTGGGTCAGGCCAACCTCGTTCTTCCCTCCCTGGAAGGATTCACGGTGGACCGTCTGCTGGAATTGTAGGCGAATACACACATATGCTTACAGCATCCAGCAGTTTCATCCTATATAGATCTGCAACCATTTTTCCTAAAAACAAAGGAGCCGATGATTGTGAAACAATATTTAAAGCTTGATGAATGGTCAATTATTGAAGAGGGATTTGATCCTCACACCCATGAAATCTCGGAGAGTGTTTTCAGTATCGGGAACGGGTTTATGGGCCAGCGTGCCAACTTCGAGGAAGCCTACAGCGGCTCTTCTCTGCAAGGCAGTTATATGGCTGGCGTGTATTATCCGGATAAAACCCGTGTTGGCTGGTGGAAAAACGGTTATCCTGAATATTTCGCCAAATTGCTGAACAGCACCAACTGGATTGGCATTGACATTGAATTCGACGGCACGCCGCTGGATCTCGCCAAATGTACGGTGAAGGATTTTGTACGTGAGCTGAATATGAAGGAAGGCTTCCTCTCCCGCCGTTTTACCGCCGTTATGGAGGACGGCAAGGAACTCAAAGTCGAAGCCATCCGTTTTGTCAGCATTGTACGCCACGAGATCGGCGCCATTCGCTATGCCGTAACTCCGCTTAATTTCAACAGTGAGATTACCATTACTCCTTATCTTGACGGCGATGTAAAGAATAAAGATTCGAACTATGACGAGAAATTCTGGCTTGAGGTATTTAAAGAAGCGGCACATGGCTCGGCGGCAGTAACGGTGAAAACCAAGAAGCTCGATTTCCATGTAACCTCCGTCATGTCTTACACCATCTTAAAGAACGGAGAGAAGCTGGAGCTCCAAGCTGAACTGGTGGAGAAAGAGAAATATGCGGGGAACCGCGTAAGTGTGCCGGTATCTGAGGGAGAAACCGTCACCACGTACAAATATGTGGCTAATGTTACTTCCCGCAATCATGGACTCGGCGAGCTGGTGGAAGCTGCACGCGCTGTGCTGGAACCCGCGGCTGAAGCCAGTTTTGAGCAGCTGTTGAAAGAACAAGCCGATGCATGGGGCGATAAATGGAAGGAAAGCGATATTGTCATTGAAGGCGATGTAGCAGCCCAGCAAGCGATCCGCTTTAACATCTTCCAGCTGAACCAAACCTATAGCGGCGAAGACGACCGTCTAAACATTGGACCGAAGGGCTTCACCGGGGAGAAATACGGCGGCAGCACCTACTGGGATACCGAGGCTTACTGCCTTCCGTTCTACCTGAGCACGGCGGATGCCAGCATTTCGCGCAACCTGCTGATTTATCGTTATAAGCATTTGGAAAAAGCGAAGGAAAACGCCAGAAAGCTCGGATTCACCAAAGGGGCCCTCTATCCTATGGTGACGATGAACGGCGAGGAATGCCATAACGAGTGGGAGATTACGTTTGAAGAAATTCACCGTAACGGCGCGATTGCCTACGCTATTTATAACTATGTAAATTATACCGGCGACTTCTCTTATCTCGGTCAATACGGTCTGGAAGTGCTCGTGGAAATCTCCCGCTTCTGGGAAGAGCGTGTGAATTACGTAGCAGCGAAGGATCAGTATATGATGCTGGGCGTTACCGGTCCGAACGAGTACGAGAACAACGTGAACAACAACTGGTACACCAACCGCATTGCCAGCTGGACGATGGAATACACGCTCGACGTGCTTGAATATTTGAAAGAGAATGAGAATGCCCGCTATGAGGAGCTTACAGCGAAGCTTGCCCTGCAGGAAGCCGAAACAACCAAATGGCAGGATATCATCGGAAAAATGTACTATCCGCTAGATGAGGAGCTTGGCGTATTCCTGCAGCAGGACGGCTTCCTTGACAAGGAGCTTGTTCCGGTGAGGGAATTGGACCCTGTCCACCTGCCGCTGAACCAGAACTGGTCTTGGGACCGCATTCTGCGTTCGGTGTACATCAAGCAGGCAGATGTGCTGCAAGGCTTGTTCTTCCTGGGCGACCAATACGATCTGGCTACGAAGAAACGCAACTTCGACTTCTATGAACCGTTCACGGTACACGAGTCCTCCCTCTCACCATGCGTGCACTCTATTCTCGCATGTGAGCTTGGCTATCAGGAGAAGGCATACGAGATGTACCTCCGTACCGCTCGCCTGGACCTGGACAACTACAACAATGATACCGAGGACGGCTGCCACACTACCAGTATGGCAGGTACCTGGATGTCCGTTGTGCATGGCTTCGGCGGTTTGCGCGTGAAGGACGGCGTATTGCATCTGAACCCGTTCATTCCGGGTCATTGGTCTTCCTTCTCCTTCAAAGTGATGTTCCGCGGGTCTCGCCTGAAGGTAAGCGTCAAAGGGAATGAAACCATCATCGTGAATGAAACAGAGACACCTGCCCTCCTGAATGTAAGCGGGAAGGAATTCAGTATCGACGGATTTGGGGAAATAACGGCAGCTGCAAAATAAGAAAAGCATGGCTTTATATCAGAGAATTCCATAAAAAAACAAGAGCCCGATTGAGAATTCCAGCGGCCCTTGCTCTATAGGAAAAACGGACCCACCCAAGAAGCATTCTTAAATCCTTGGCGGGTCCGTTTTCATTTTTCGTACCAGGCATCTGCAACGTCGGACTTTAGCCGGACGTACGGAATTTCTCTGCCGCTCCTCACACTCTCAGGGATTCGATTATGTATGCTATGAATAGGTTATTCGAGAGTGCGGTTCAAGCGGAGGTCTTTCAGCTGGCTTTCCGAATAAATACCCTTGTGAGAGCTCAATTCCAATATCTCGGCAAAAATGAAACTCCTCTCGTCGCTCAATGCCTTCAGCTAATACCATGGCTCCAAAATCATGAGCCATATTCGTGATGATCTCAAGCTGTTTCTGCTGGGCGTGACTCCGATCACAATGATCGATAAGGCTTCGGTCAATCTTTACATAATCCGGCTTAAGCCTCACCATCTGCTCCAATGTGGAATAGCCTGCTCCCACGTCGTCCATGGCAACGGATATTCCGTGGCTGCGATATACCTCAAAAATGGATTGCAAATGTTTGATATCCTCAATCTTCTCCGTCTCCACAACCTCAAATACGAAATCCTTTGGATCCAGCTGGAGCTTGTCGATGGTATTAAAGGTATGACTTAGACACATTTCCGCATCATATATCGAAGATGGCAGAAAATTGACGAAACGCTTCATGCCCATAGGAAGCCACTCAGCACTCGTCTCAATAGCACTGATGCGTGCTGACCGGTCCAGGAATGAATGCAGTCCGGTTTTGCGTGCCGTCTCAAACAGCTCATACGGCTGAAACGCAATGCCCCAATCTACCGGGCGAAGCAGAAATTCATAGGCCACAATCCGCTCGGATGGATCTACGATGGGCTGCATGTAACTCGTAAACTGCTTGTGCAGGATGACACTTACCATATCGTCATGCTCCATTTGCAGTTCGAACCTGCGCATCGGCGTCCACGTAAGCCGTTCGTGAGGAGGTTCTCCACCAGTAACACAGAAGAAGAGCTCCTGACGAATCTTCAGTGGAAGGGGTTTCAGACACTTAATCATGGATTTAAGTTCTGCCCGTACCCTGTACTTCACAGCACAACCTTCATTGTTCTCTTGGATCGCGTAGCCATTCACTTCCAGCAATTGAATAAGCTCACCACTAGCAGGCTTCATATGAACGATCCCCTGGTCCTCAATCGGTTCAAAGGTGCTGCAATTGTCGCAAATCATGTTCGTCCTCCTTGGCAAGCTGGCTCTCACTATGCTTCTTATCGGCATTTTGAATATGATTTCTTTGCATTTTATGGATTTTCTATCGAAGTTATAACCTGTTTTATAAAAAAAGCGCAATATTCGCGCAATTCCGCAGTCTGCATTCTACAAAATTCGACTCAAAAAGCTGCTAACAACGCAGGATCGAAACTCATCTTGTTCCTCTATTTCATAATTTGATCAAGAAACTTTAGCAGCATTGTCCGCTCTACATCAAAATGCCAGCGGGCATGTCTCTCCTTAGCCGCATACATCGCTGCATCGGCACGGCCGATCAGCTCCTGGTCATTTGCGGCATGATCTGGATATACCGCAATCCCGATACTCGGTGTGGTTATCACCTCATGACCTTCCAGCTCGTATGGCTCGCTAAGCATCGTCCAGATCTCTTCTGCCATCCAGATCAACTCTTGATCCTCGCCGGCCGAATTGATCATGACAGTGAACTCATCCCCGCCTAAACGGGAAACGAGAATCCCCTTCGATTCCAATGTTTGCAGCCTTTGGGCGACCTTGCGGATCAGGATATCACCGGCACGGTGACCGTACTGGTCATTGACTCGTTTGAACCGGTTCATATCCATATACAGCAATCCTACTCGGGAGCCTGTACGGGCAGCCTCCTGCAGGGAGCTCGACAGTCTCGCGTTAAAGTAGCGGCGGTTATACAGCCCCGTAAGATCATCGCGATGCGCTAAGGACTCGCTCTGCTTCAGACTTTCATGCAATCGGTCAAACAAACGGTCATTCTCGAACTGGATCAGAACCTGCCGAAGCAGGATCAGGACCACGCACAGGGCAAGCCCCGTAAAGAGTCCATTCCAACCCCCATACCGCTCAGCCATGAGGGCAAACATGCCGCCCAGCACACTATATGGAAGCAAATATCTTACAATCAGGTTTCCGACCGATCGCTGCTCCCTCTCGATGCCACGCTGATATCGAATGCGGGAAGCGGATTTCCTCCCGGCAAACCCAATGAAAAATACAGATAACGTATATAGCCAATCCAAGAAAGAACGGACCTCGATTTTCTTAAAATCGGTGAGATAGATATGTAGAGCATCAGCGATAATATAAATACTGCCGCCCAAGCATAAATAAATCGTTGCCCGCTTCCCCAATTGCCTTGTATTAAAATATAGCACCAACATAAAAAAAAGAAGTATGATTGCGCATAGCGGATACAACATGTCCACCCATAGACTTCCCCACACCGCTTCAACGGCCCATCCCTCAAGCTCAGGCTTGATGAGATACTCCCACCCCACCGTCATCCCCGTAATTCCCACGATGACGATATCCAGCATAAACCGCAGCCCCCGGAATGAACCTTGAAGGTGACGGAATAAATAAATGAGCGAACCAGCGAACAGAAGCACTTCAAGCAGCCAGAATATATGAGATAACCATTGGAGAGATCCGCTTTTTCTCCCAAACCAGAAATAGCAGGCCTGGATTAGCCGGGCGGCGGCATCCCCCATCAATCCGATACTCACCATGAGCCAGAAATTGCGCAAATACGTCTCGTATCGCTGGCATACTCGAAATAAATACAAGGAAGCGGCGGCGGGAGCAATAATAACTAGAATATGCTGCAGTGAAGCGACCTCAGGCATCCACAAAGCTATCAACATTTGAATGAATGCATATATTATGGTGAGTCGAATCCACAGATGGTCTCTTGGAGTTAGACTCATAAGCATTCCTCCTCGGCCAAAGGTAAACTTGTTCGCTCTCGGTAATAGGTCTTTTGTATGAATATACCTATTACAATGATACTTTTCGCCCATCCAAAAGTAAAGATCAGGAAATTGAAGAAAATCATCTCTTCGCCTGCTAGAACGGTAACTTATCGCAGATTTGCTCTTGAAAATAAGTCCTTATTTTAAAGGAATATTACAGAACCATTTTATCCCAATAGCTGTGAAGCGAACAGGGCACTAAACCCGGTATTTATCCAGCCAATTTGGCCTATTTATGCTCGAATCGGGCGGATATGATGAGGCCAGAATAAATTCAAAGCATGAAATATTAATAGGATCAACCATTAATATCATATCGACATTCCATTTTATTCATCTGCTGAATTCTGTACATGGCTGTTCCGAACTAGACAGGAATTAGGGTTAGGACTATAATAGCGGATGTAAGCCCGATAACTTCATAAATACCAGGGGAGCTGGACATTGGCTGGCTGAGAGTGTATCCCAAGATACTGACCCTTAAACCTGATCTGGGTAATGCCAGCGTAGGAAGCCCATATATGCGGCATATTATTTGCCGTGGTATACACTTACGCCGTCATGCGTCCTGATGCTAAAATCAGGGCGCTTTTTTTATGAAGTTGAAACAAAATACATAGAATATTTCAAAGGAGAGACACACGATGAAGAAAGTAAAATGGATTCCGCTGCTGCTTGCTTGCGTCCTGCTGATCGTTGCATCGGGTTGCGGCTCAAGTGGAACGAACAAGGACACCACGAATGAAGGTGAAACCGCCCAGACTCCCGGGAAGCTTCGCGACGTACAACTGATGCTTGATTGGTCTGCCAATACGAATCACACCGGCCTGTATGCAGCGAAGGAGCTTGGGTATTATGAGGAAGAAGGACTTAATGTCCAGATCGTCCAGCCGGGAGCAGGTGGAACCGATACGCTGGTCGCCACTGGAAAGGTGCCGTTTGGCATCAGCTACCAGGAAGGCGTCACGCTTGCCAGAACCCAAGGGCTGCCGCTTGTCTCGATCGCCGCCATCATTCAGCATAATACATCCGGCTTTGCGGCTCCCAAGGATAAAGGAATTCTGAAAGCAGGCGATTTTGAAGGAAAATCCTATGGGGGTTGGGGATCGCCTGTGGAGGAAGCCGTTATGAAATCCATCATGGAAATGGATGGGGCCGACGTCAGCAAGGTCAATTTGGTTAATATGGGAGATGCCGACTATTTCACGGCCGTCAAACGTGACATTGATTTTGCCTGGATCTTCTATGCCTGGACGGGCATCGAAGCCGAGCTTCGCAATGAGCCGCTTGATATGATTTATGTTAAGGATTACTCGGAGCAGCTTGACTATTACACACCGGTTATTGTTACGAACGAGAAGCTGATTCAGGATGACCCTGAGCTCATCAAAGCGTTTATGCGGGCAACCTCCAAAGGTTATGACTATGCCATTCAACATCCCGAGGATGCAGCCAGCCTGCTTACGAAGGCCGTTCCTGAGCTGGATGGCGAACTTGTGCTTGCCAGTCAGAAATGGCTGAGCCCCCGTTATAAGGACGATGCCTCCCGCTGGGGCGAACAGAAGGCCGAAGTATGGTCGGGATATGCCGATTGGATGTTTGAGCGCAAGCTGCTGGAGAAGGAGCTGG
Source organism: Paenibacillus solani (assembly GCF_001277345.1). GTDB lineage: Bacteria > Bacillota > Bacilli > Paenibacillales > Paenibacillaceae > Paenibacillus_AQ > Paenibacillus_AQ solani. The sequence continues at coordinate 379,372 of NZ_LIUT01000006.1, read as the reverse complement.
ATGCTGACCGCGCCTTTACCAATGAATTTTTACCTGAGCAGCCATAAGGTTATTTCTATTCAATAAGAGAGACGGCCTTTGCAGCAACACGGCCTCTCTTCCATTCATTAATACCAACTGTACGAAAGGATGAGTTTGTATGGCGAATACCCTGCTGAGCATACAAGTGATACCAAGAACGCCCGATGGAGGGGACAGCATCCCTTATGTGGATGAAGCGATCAAGGTTATTCAGGAATCAGGCGTAAAATATGAGGTTCACGCACTTGAAACGACCCTGGAAGGAGAGCTTTCCGAGCTGCTCAAAATTGTTGAGCGCATGCATGAAGCCCTGGTGAAAGCGGGAAGCCCGAGCATCATATCCCAAGTCAAAATCGCACATCATCCCAGCGGGATCAGCATGGATAAGCTGACCGAGAAATACCGCCCATGAAAAGCTGGTGGAGTTCCGTCTGGCCGCCCGTTGTGGCGGTCCTCTTCTTTTTGGCGGTGTGGCAGGCCGCGGTATCCCTATGGGATATTGAAAAATACATTCTGCCAGCACCGACGGCCATCGGGCATGAAGCCGTTTCTGGAGCTTCCGATCTCCTCCCGCATGCATTAGCCACCCTGAAATTAACCTTGATCGGATTTATCATTGGTGCAACGATCGGCCTTGTCATCTCATTGGCCCTCCATATGGTGCCTTTTCTCAAAACAGCCCTATATCCGCTTCTTATTCTTAGTCAGAATGTGCCGACGATCGCTCTGGCTCCCCTGCTCATGATCTGGTTCGGCTTCGGCATGCTGCCCAAGGTTATCGTCATTACACTGGTCTGCTTCTTTCCTGTTGCTGTTGCGGCCCTGGACGGGCTTGCACGTACCGACCGCACCATGATGAATTATATGTTGATGTCAGGGGCCACCTCGTGGCAAATTTTCACGAAGCTGGAACTGCCGCATGCGCTCCCTTCGATCTTCTCGGGAATTCGAATCGCAGCCACTTATTCGGTCATGGGAGCGGTTATTGGCGAATGGATCGGTTCGGACCGAGGCATCGGCTATTATATGATGCTGCAAAAATCCGGCTACCGTACGGACCGGGTGTTCGTGGCCATTCTGATCATCGTCCTGCTGAGCTTGATGATGGTGCTGCTTATTACGCTGCTGGAGAAGCGGCTTATCCGCTGGAATCGAAAAAAATGAAGCTATAATAAATGGAGTTTTCACATCCAATTTATATAGGAAAGGAGACTGTTCACGGTATGACACATCAAGGATCTCAGCCTCTCCAAGGCGGGCATGGCCAATCTCAAACCTTAACCTCATGTGCCCCTGCCCTGGAGGTTCGAGGCATGCAGAAAACATTTCGTGATCGGCGCAGTGAGATACATGTCTTAAATAACCTCTCGCTCCAAGTGCGGCCCGGTGAATTCGTGTCCATGATCGGCCCTTCCGGCAGTGGGAAGAGCACGCTTTTTCATATCATCGGCGGCTTAATGGCTCCGGATGCAGGCTCCATCTTCATGGACGGTCAGGACGTAACCGGGGCTCAAGGACGTATCGCCTATATGCCTCAACAGCCTGCCTTGTTTCCTTGGCGTACGGTAGAAGATAATGTGCTCCTTCCCGAGGAACTGAGAGGAACATCGAAAGCTGCTGCCAGGGCAAGTGCCCGCGACTGGATGAAACGTGCGGGGCTGGCCGGCTTCGAGAAGGCATACCCGCATACACTCTCAGGAGGTATGCAACAGCGGGCTGCTTTTCTAAGGGCCTTGATGAGCCCGCAGGAAGTCATGTGCCTGGACGAACCATTCAGCGCACTCGACGCGCTGACACGCAGCGATATGCAGCGCTGGCTGCTCGATATCTGGGAAGATACGCGCCGTTCGGTGCTGATGATTACCCATCATATCGAGGAGGCGCTGCTGCTATCGGACAGCATCTACATTCTATCAGCACGCCCGGGCACCATCTTGAAACGGGTAGAGGTTCCCTTTCCCCGTCCGCGCAGGGATGACATGCTGACAGACCCGTCCTTCATCGCATTAAGGACCGAAATCTCCGCCATCATGCGGGAAGAACAACATAAACGCGGATCTTATCTAGAGTAACGCAATAGGCAATCATAGCGGCTGGCAGTGACTTTTTCACCCGGTCTCCCGCGATAACATGTTACGTTAGGTACCGCGCTGTATGCTTGCGAAGAACGGATAATATATAAAAAGCTCCACAGAAGCTTATAAGTGAGGTTATGTAATGAAGACATCATTAAGACAAACTGAAGCAGACTTCCCTCTGATGGACACCCATATTCACCTGGATCTTTATGAGGCATCCGATCAACAAAAGATTCTCGCAGATATGCAGCATAGCGAGGTCCAGTCCGTCATCTCTGTCTCCATGCACCTGGCATCCTGCAAGCGAAACCTGGAGCTGGCCCGGCAAAACGCGCCAATGGTGCGGCCAGCCTTTGGTTATCACCCCGAACAAGCTCTTCCTTCCTCCGCAGAAATGAACGAGCTGCTGGAATGGATGGCTGAACATAGCGATGAGATGCTTGCTGTCGGAGAAGTGGGCCTCCCCTATTACGCCAGGCTGGAGGCCCAATCAAAGGGCCGTTCGTGGGATAACCGCCCATACGAGCAGCTGCTGGATCAATTCATTGCATTCGCAAAAGAGCATCACAAGCCAGTTATTCTGCACGCTGTGTATGAAGATGCGGATATTGCATGTGATTTACTTGAAAAGCATAAGCTTACTCGTGCTCATTTCCATTGGTTCAAAGGCTCCCGTAATACGCTGCAGCGGATGGCAGATAGGGGATACTATATCTCTTTTACCCCTGATATTCTTTATGATGACGAGATTCGTGATATCGCTAGCAGATATCCAGAGCATCTCGTCATGACCGAAACCGACGGTCCTTGGCCGTTCGAAGGCCAGTTCACCGGACAGATGACCCATCCACGGATGACCTCCGCAGTCGCTGCTGCCTGGGCTGAGCTTCGTGGATTATCCTTGCCGGAGGGCCGCAAGCAGCTCTACGAGAATGCCATGCGGCTGTATGATTTATAGATTACAGATACCTTAAAATTCACAGGTCGAATGCTTAAGCAATCGGCTTGTTTTCTTTAAGGAACCGGTTATACTTATTAATCAATTCATCGAGCACAAGCGATTGTCCGAGAACTTTGGGATGATTAAATTCACGATATCGCTGCTTCATGATATGAAGCTTATGGCGCTCTCGCTCGATATTAAACTTTATACCTTCCTTGGTCTCCATGATTTAATACCCCCTCCTCAGGAATATTTTACACTTTAATGTAAAATTCTAGGATGTTTGTTATTAGACATTAAGAGATATTATATGGAGATATTCCCCACCCCCCTCCTTATTCATACACCAATCCACTAAACGCAAGCCTTCATAAAAAACCCGCAGAATCATGAAATTTCATGATTCTGCGGGTTGGAGTTTTCTACTTATTCTGCTGCCTTTTGCTGTGTATGATAGAAACGCTTAAGTCTTCTTACAGACTTCCGGGAGATATTAAGCCCTTAACCCCTGTACGGCGCAGTAGGATTCGCAATGCTCATTGCTAGCGTCTCATGAAGCCTTTCCCTTCCAGGAAATCCTTCATATGCAGTCTTACCGGCTCCGCCAAACGCTTGGCCATAAGCTCTGACCATGGCGTATTATTCTTGCCCTGGGTACGCTTGGATAAATATTCGGAAGAGATGCGGTCATAATTCTTCACTTCCTCTACAGCCTCCCGCTCGTAACGGTCCCGATGCAGAACGGCTTCCATCGGAAGCCGGGGGCGCAGTCCGGGTTTCTGATCGGGATAGCCGAGGCACATTCCAAACACGGGATAGACCAGCTCCGGCAGCTCCAGAACTTCGGAGAACTCGGCAATGGCATTGCGAACCCCGCCGATATATACAATGCCAAGGCCCAGCGATTCTGCGGCAATCGCGGCATTCTGCGCAGCCAAAGCGGCATCCACCGTAGCCACGATGAAGTTCTCGGTCGAATCTTCGTACGTCTCTTGATCAGCCGAAAGCGCATCTGTACTCTTTTTCAAGCGGAACAGATCTGCGCACCATACGAGAAATACCGGACATTCCACGATATACGCCTGGTTTCCCGCTAATTCAGCCAAGCGCTGCTTCTTCTCTTGAGAGGTGACGGCAATGATGCTGTACGCCTGGACATTGCTGGAGGTAGATGCCATCTGGCCTGCAGCCACGACTGCTCTAAGCTGCTCCTCTGATACGGGCTGATTCGAATATTTACGAATCGACCGATGGTTCATTAGCAGTGAAATTGTATCATTCATCGGATATTATCACTCCTTCGATTTAGATAAAAAGGTTTAATAGGATTCCTGCAAAATGATCTCCTATAATCTATATTTCAAGCTCCTGAGAGAGCTTATGAAACAATGCAAAAAGCCGGCATGCTATAACTAGCAACCGGCTCAAACTCAGCTCTTGCCCTCAAGCTTCCTAATATACCGGGGCTTCTATTAGGACACAATATCGTAGCCCTGCTCTTCAATCGCCTCTTTCAATGCTTCAAGGCTAACCTTGGTTTCATCATACTCAACAGCTACAGTGCTCGATGCCAAATCGACTTTCCCTGAAGCTCCTGCATTCTTTAGCGCGCCTTCAACCGAGTTCACGCAGTGGTTACAGGACATGCCTTCCACTGTTAATGTCACTTGTTTCATGCTGTCGCCCTCCTATCCAATAATGTTGTACAATCTAACCTTACTATACCCCCCGTAGGTATGTAAAGTTCGTTGAGGGTTCAATTCTTCTACGGATAATATGAAATATTAGGAAGATATTTCTTGTTTCCGTCTGTTATAATGTACATAAATCGTTTGATTCATGCATATCTGGGCAATTTTTATGAAAATATTCCTTTTTAAATAAAATTTGATTGTTTGTTGCAGGAATTACCAATTCATTGTCGAACTATCTTTATGAATAGGGAACATTGAACTATGAAAGTAGGAACTTTATTATGGTATTTGACGGCATTATACTGGGATTATTTGTCGGACTGATACGAGGCGGATTCCGTCATGGCCTGCAGCAATTCAGCAGGATTCGCCTACGGGGCGGCATCATTTTCCCCATCCTCCTGATCGTTCAGCTGCTTATATTCCGTTTTCAAGTAAATTCTGACTGGTTGTCCTCCGCAAGCGGATATATATTTATGTTCATCTATGTTGCTGGCATGGTCTTCCTCTGGATGAACCGGGATCAGAAGGGGTTTGGGAGCATATTAGCCGGGGTCTTCCTCAACTTCCTGGTCATGGCTGCTAATGGCGGAAGAATGCCGGTATCCATGAGTGCAGCTTCTGTTCTTGATCCCATCTACGTGGACATGCTCATGGATGGGGCAGCTACGACCAAACATTATTTAATGGATGCTACGACCCGCCTGTCTCTTCTTGGTGACATCATTCCACTATCCCCGCCTTATCCAAGAACGCAGGTCATCAGTATCGGCGATATTATTATGAATATCGGTATTTTCCTCTATATCATGCATCTCATGACTTCAGGAAAGAATACCACCGCTCATAATCCTACTCGACCATCCGATACGACTGAGCAAGTTGAACCACAAAATTAATCATACATCATACCACCTGGAAAGGAGGGAGATCTGTGAAAAAGACTGATAAAATCAAGTATTCCCGCATCGTATTGAATGCAATCATCGTTGCTTCCGTAGTTGTTGCTTTGACTTCCGGTTACAGACTGGGCTAATTCCTTACCTTACACAAAAAAAACAGGCTGAGAACTCCAGCCTGTTTTTTTACATCTTTTACGTTGTTTTGCCCCCCGTTATATCTTAAAATTGGAGAATACACCATGTTTTTATGAGGAGAACCGTTATGTCCATATTCAAGCGTCCTAAGATTTCTCGGGAAAAGCTTCCGATACAGCTGTATTTTGTACTCATATCGCTTATGGGCTGTTTAACCTTTCTACTAGTGCATAAAGGAGAATTTATACATTATTCCCCTTCACAGTGGGTATGGGTTTATGCGATGTTAGGTGCTGCCCTCATATTAAATTATTTTACCTTCCAGCTTCCGCCCGAAGGTAATTTGCAATCTATGGATTCTTCCGTTTACTTAGCTTGCATATTCATATATGGCGCTCCTTTCGCTCTTTCCGTCATCCTATTCAACACTCTAGCGATCGCACTCTATGACAGAAAGGTCCCCTTTTGGAAGCATTTCGTTAATTTCTCCATATATACACTCATGATCGTAGGATCCTCACTTATTTTTAAGATAGCAGGAGGACAGACAGGACCTATCCTCAACAATCAATTTGGGGCCTATCTTGCCGCATTGCTTGTGTATTTTATTATCAATGTGTTTCTAATTGGATTCTATTATTACTTATTATATCGCGGATCTTTATATGACGTCCTGAAGTCCTTCATTAAAGATACCCTGCTCGTTTATTTGAGTACGCTCATAATGTCTCTGGTCCTCTCTGTGCTCATCGTACATAACGCCGTGTTCGGACTTACCTTATTTATAGGTCTTAGCATCATGCTGTCCTATTCTTTCAAGCAGCTCTTCACCATGTATACGCAGTTACAGGAGAAGGCGATCAAAGATCAACGGACCGGCTTGTATAATCATAGTTATTTTGAAAACCTGCTCGACAACGAAATCAAGAAAGCCAAGACAACGGAATCACCATTATCCCTGGCCATGATTGATATCGATGACTTCAAAAAATATAACGATCAGTTCGGACATCTGAAAGGCGATATGCTTCTGGGGTTCCTCGGCCAATATTTGAAAGTTGAAGCCGAAGCAGCCGGGGTGATAGCCTCTCGTTTCGGTGGCGAAGAATTCACGATTCTTATGCCGGGTTATGATGACAACCAAGCGCGCTCCTTTATGAACAGGCTCCGCAAAAAGCTGAATGACACGTACTTTGAGGGCGTCGAGATTTTCCCTTCCGGGTGTCTCTCCTTCTCGGCTGGCGTGGCCGCGTATCGAATTGACATCCATGACAAGTCACAGCTCGTCGAGCTTGCCGATCAAGCTCTGTACTATGCCAAGAAACAGGGAAAGAACAATGTGCATGTATACGGGAGCGGTGCGGAAAAAGAATCCGAGATCGACTTTGCGGAAGATGTCCGCGATATCGAGCAGCAGTTGAAGCTGTTCTTGTATAAAGATGTGGATACGTTCAAACATTCCAAGCGTGTCTTCCGCTACGCGATGGACATGAGCGAAGTGCTCGGACTTGATAGTGCGGAGCAGCGCAATTTCGTACTCGGCGCACTTATCCATGATATTGGCAAGCTGGAGATCCCATGGGCCATTCTTAATAAAAAGGACAAGCTTACAGCAAGCGAATGGGAAACCGTCAAACGGCATGTCAGCTGGGGCAAACGCATTGCCGAAACGAACGAAAAGTTCAAGGAACTGGTTCCTTATATTGAATTGCACCACGAACGGTTTGATGGCGGCGGTTACCCGCACGGCTTCAAAGGCAGTCAAATCCCCAAGCTGTGCCGCATGCTGACCATTATCGATTCATTTGACGCAATGACCACGGAACGGCCATACCAGCAAACCAAAACCTTTGAGGAAGGAATTGAAGAATTGCTCCACTGCTCGGGCACGCAATTTGATCCGGAGCTTGTCGAGCTGTTCATTCGTTATTTACGGCTTAAAGCCGAAGCCCAGCAGCAGCCTGCCGCCAGCTTGGAGACATCCTGATGAGTAATCGGCTGCAGAATGATTCTCCCGCCCCGTCCCATCTTAATGTTTGATACTCTCTCAAAAAAGGTATAAAGGTAGTATCCTAATGATAATGAGGTGAGAATCGGTGGCTGATAAGAAAAAGAATCTTCCGCTTCAAAATGGTCCCGGTAACATGGATCACCCTGAACAATATCCGACGGAAAATGAAAGCCTGTTCGACAAGTTTGAGAGCGAACAGCATGTGGACCCCATTCCCATGGAAGATGCCAGGCTGGAACGCGAGGAAGAAAAACAGCGAGACGGCACATCAAAACAGCGTTCATCCAGTGATGACAAGTATCACAGCGGCTTCTAGCATGAGATGGTCTAATGGCTGCAGTGCAACTTGACCGTAGGGCTCCGTTATGGCGGAGCCTTTTTAGTTAGATTATATAGAGTGGAGTGGACCCTTTGTTTTCGATATGGACATTAACCCGCATGCAGCGAAGAATGCTTCTGATCCTGATCGCTGTGGTTCTGGTTATGTCATGTTTGCTGGTGCTGACCGGCCTTCATGAACGTACCCCGAGCATAAGCAGCGTCATCGAAGAACGATATATCCAAAGTGCGGCCATGATCAGCCACCCCGGCGAAGAGCTGGAATACCACGCTTCTCGTGTCATGCCCGGTGTGCCGCTTATGATTGCCGGACTTGCCGCCTTGTTCGGAAGCATTGACGCTGCCCTGGTAGCCTATCAGCTGCTTCAATGCGTCTTTCATGCCTTTTCTGTCTACCTGGTGTTTGTGCTCTCCCGCTATATGTTTAATACGCGAATTGCTTTTCTCTCGTGCTCGATCTATGCGCTGTTCTGGCCGGCATACGGCGCAGTCCGTCTGATCTTGCCCGATATTGCCATGCAAACCTTGATGCTTCTCCTCGTCTGTGCAGTCATCGGGGCATTGGAATTGAAACAGGCTGGCTGGTATGCTGCGGCCGGGGCACTAACAGCGCTGATGGCTTGCTACAATCTGCAGGCGCTGCTGTATCCGGTGCTATTCATTGCCTTTTGGATCAAGTATCGCAGCCCCATCAAAATCGTAATCGGCGGAATCCTCCTCATTGGCATGGGTTATTTGCTTATCCTGTCGCCATGGTGGTTGAACATCCCTCTTTTCAACCGCTTGATGTATATGTCCGGGCCATGGAATTTAGCCTCGCTGTGGCTGGAATCCAGATATATTGAAGGCAATCCCATCGTTCATCTGTTCCGCAGCATCTTTGCCGGCCGGACCTCCAAATATGCAGCTGCGATCGGAAATGAGGATGCAAGAAAAATCGTGCAATCCGCGTTGGATGCCGTCCGTCTTGTGATGCTGTTCGCCGGGGTTGCCGGCGTCATCTGGTCCGTGTGGAAATACCGCCTGAAGCGGCAGCTTCCCGTCCTGCTGACATTGCTGTATTTTATTGCTGCCGAATGGTTTGTTCCCAGTCTGGATGGAACCGGATTCCCCTACTCGGTCTTCCTGCTCCTCTATGCCGCATTCTTGGCTGACAAAGCGATCCTCTACGCCCATAAGACACGCTTGCTGCGTAAATAGGATGAAACCGTAATGCCTGGCTAAATCTTCGCTCATAATCCCGGCCGCGCCTGAAAGCACTCTTTTCGGGCGCTTTTTTATATATGTTTAAACTTGTCCACCAATAGCTGCGCCTATCTTATCTCTGCAAATCCTATAGTCCCTATATCATTTAGTTCAGCCGAAACTGTAACTTTATGCTTGGGTTATACGTGTATTACCTAGAGGGGAGGCCATGAAACTGAACAGTCTGGAATCAATTTATCAATATTATGTGAAGGACGTTTACCGTTATCTTTACTCCCTCTCTTATGATCACCATACGGCGGAAGATCTGGTGCAAGAGACCTTTTACCGGGCTTATCTGTATCTTGAGGATTGGAAGGAAGAACGAATAAAGCCATGGTTATTCCGGGTGGCCCACAACGCTTATGTTGATTATCAGCGTAAAGCAAGCCGCAGTCTCGTCAAAGATGCTGCCTTTTTCGAACAGATGGTTGATCAGAATACACCCGAGAGTACGCTGCTCCAGCAAGAGATTCACCGGGAAATCGGACAGATGCTCTCCCAGATTCCCGACAAGCAGCGACAGGCCGTCCTCCTGGTCGATTTTCACCAATTCACGTATCAGGAGGCCGCGGACATCATGGGCATTACCTTATCGCATATCAAGATTACACTGTTTCGGGCCAGGCAGCGGCTGCGGGACATGAAACGAAAGGAGGAGTTAGGATGAGCGAAGATTTCAAGCAGCGACTAAAAGATTACGAAGACGGGAAGTTAAGTGACGAAGAAAAAATGGAAGTCGAACGCGAAATCGAGAAACTGGAGGAATACCAGGCTTACGTAAACGAGTTGATGGACCAAGCGGAGGCAGATAACAATAAGCGTGCGCATGCTAAGGGCAAACCATCAGGTCTCTCTCCCAAAAAAGAAAAGCGGATCGTGCGCAGGGGAAAATGGAAGGCTCGCATCTCTAATACGCTGACTGTCCTGTCTGCATTCCTGGCTATATCCATCATTAGCTCGATCTTAACGGCACTATTCTACGGGATGGGTGATCCAAGCCGAAACGATAAATACCGGGATGCCATTGCTTCCGCTATCTCGATTTCCCATCCTAATATTGATGTCTCGCTGAACAGTCAGGGCAAAGTCTTCTTCATGCAGGAAGTATACGGGGATATGAAAAAGCGCGTAGGCGATGATCGCGTGACGGTCGGTGAATACTCCGTCAACTTCCTGTTCGGGCTGCCATCGGTCAAGGAGGATTGGAACGGACTCAGCACAGGTACCTCTCAAGTTTTCCAACGGCCGGATGGCAAATCTGAAGCTTCTGCCCTAGCTGATGCGGAGAATGGCAGCGGTCAACAGTCGGCAAAAGAACAAAAGAAGGATGCGTCTTCTGCCAAAAGCGGCGATTGGTCCAGGCTAAAGAAGCTCCCCGAGGGTACGGTAGCCGAAGCTTATGTATCATTTAACCGCTTCTTCTCGACCGATGAACTGCTCAAGGAATTTGAGAATCTGGATATGGAAGCGATCTGGTTTGCCGTCGATACCGGACCGGATGACCGGTTTGGGGGCCATGATGGAATCATCTCCGATCCCGTCGGCTTTCCGGCTATGCCCGTCTGGCATAATGATGATCTGACGGTAACCTCATACGGGGAAGAAAAAAGTGGCTGGTTCGGCAAAGTATCGTTCAGCGGCGGACATTACCCCTCTTTGGAAACGTATGGGGATGGAGAGCTGCGAAATGAACATTTCATAAAATCGCTGCGGCTGCTGCAGGAGTATGAACTGATTGCTGACCGAGTGGCTCCGTTCATCGATATAGATGCTTCGTTGGCTTACGTAGAACAGCATGGCGTCCAGCTCTATGGGGCTGTTGTAACCGGTCCTGTCAAGGAGCTGTTGACCCTGCGCGAGGTTTCCTGGGTGCAAGATTTGCGGGTCGGAGAAGTGCGCCTGTGGAATTGGAGCGAATAAGGGAAGCCTGTGGCTAACAAGCGCAGCATCGCTTGCTGGTTAAGATGAAATTCAAATGACACGGAATGATAAGAAATCCCGGTGTTCGCTTCACGCGAAAGGCCCGGGATTTTTGTTATTCCATATCAATGATAGGTCATGAAGGGCCTATGTTTCGATCGTTTGTCTCCTGTGCTTTGCCAGACTTCCACGAATCCGTTAAACTGGTAAGACGATAATCGAAATACGAAATGATTGGTGAATTACATGACATCCATACCCTTCTATAAACGCCCGTACGGCGGTGAGCGTCAGGATATTCCGTTTGCGAAGCTGGCTTCCTTCGAGAACAGCCGGGACCTGATTTCCGATGATGTGCCGGATGCGGCTTTTTTTCGCGGCTTGGAATCCCAGGGGCTGCTGTTGAACCGCGCCCAAATCCAGGCCGTACGACATACACAAGGACCGCTGCTTACGCTCGCTGGAGCAGGCTCCGGCAAAACCTCCGTACTGGTCAGCCGGACAGGCTATCTCATAGCTGCCAAAAGGGTTGATCCTGCTTCGATCCTGCTCGTTACCTTCTCTTCCAAGGCGGCAGCAGAAATGAAGGAACGCATTATGGCACTTCCCGGTTTGCGAACAAACGAGACCGCCAAGGTAACGGCAAGAACCTTCCATTCCTTCTTCCTGTACTTGCTGCGAACCCGCGGCTACAAGCAGGAGATTCTGAGCAATGCCAGGCATCAGCAATTTATCATGAAGCGCATCCTGCGGGAAATGGGCTTGCAGGACAGCTACGAAGCCGAAACGCTGCTATCGCTGTGGTCTGCCCATCGAATGAACATGACCAGGCTTGAAGAGCTGCCTGCCAAAACACCTGCCGATGTGGAGCAAAAGCAAATATTCGCCCGTTATGAAGCTTGGAAGGAAGATCATGGCCAGATGGATTTCGATGATATTCTGGTCATGTCCTACCATCTGCTGTCTCATGATCCTGGTTTGCTTGCCTCCCTTCAGAGGCGATACCGATATGTTATGGTCGACGAGTTCCAGGATACGGGATTGCTCCCTTATGAGCTGCTGAAGAAAATCGTCGCTCCGCATCGCAATCTGATGGTTGTCGGTGACGATGACCAAACCATATACGGCTTCAACGGTGCACGCAACGAATTCATTCTGGAATTCGACCAGACCTTTCCCGGCGCCAAGGTGGTGACACTGGATATCAATTACCGTTCCCTCTCTTCGATCGTCGGGCTGGGAAATGAAGTGATCCGCGTCAATGAGCGCCGCCGTTCCAAGCAGCTGCGATCTACCCGCAAGAGCAGTGGTGTGCCGCTGTATCTTCGTCCCGGCGATCCCGACCAAGAAGCCGAGCTGCTGCTGACCTATATTACCGAGCAGGTCCGGGAGCACGAAAAGCAATACCGCGATCATGCAATTCTGTACCGAACCGCAAACAACAGCCGAGCTATCTTTGAACAGCTCGTCATGCGGGAAATTCCGTTTATTCATTACGAGAACGGCGATCTGTTCTATGAGCAGTGGATCGTCAAACCGCTTCTGGATCATCTGCGGCTGTCGCTGGACCGGCGCAATTTCACGGCGATGGAAGGCATGCTTCATACGCTTTACATCAATCGGGATAAGGGCATGGCTTTCATCCGGCAGCAGGACGCACCGAGGCCCAAGAAAGGCCCGCTGTCTCACCTTCTGTCCTTACCCGGCCTGAAGGATTTTCAGATTGAGAATATCAGAGGCCGTTCCAAGCTCATCAAGGGATTAAAAGCGATGGAGCCGCTGCAAGCTGTTCAGGAAATGAGGCGCCAATTCTACGATAAATTTCTGGAGGCGGACGAACGGCAGGAGATTACGCTGCATAAGGAATTCATACAGGAGGCGCTGGATGAATTGGAGGCTTCCGCCAAGCGCTTTGACCATATCGCCGAATTCGTCGAATTTGTCGATCGGTTAATCGCCATCCATAAGGAAATGGCGGCCATGAAACGGGACGAACATGCCGATGCCGTCCGCTTAATGACCATCCATAAATCCAAAGGGCTGGAGTTCCCCTCTGTATCGCTGATCGGGGCAAGCGAGGGCATTCTTCCGCATACATCCGCATTGGACGCAGAGCGCCGGGATGATCAGCGTCCGTTGTCGGACAGAGAGGTTAAAGCACTGGATGCGCTCGAAGAGGAACGCAGATTGGCTTATGTCGCCATCACGAGAGCACGAGACGAACTCATTATCAGCTCACCAGGCTTTTATCGGGGACGAAAAGCGGAGGTTTCCCGCTTCTTCCGGGATGTATTCGTCACGGATGAACAGAGTAAGCAAGGTAATAGCATCCCGGGCAAGGACGCGAAGTCATCGACACACCGATCCTTTACTGCAAAGCGTACGGTTCGCATAGAGACATCTGCCAAGCATTCGTCCACGTCCTCTTCTGCTGGCCAAAGATCCACGGTTGCAGCAACTCCCGTAAGTCGGCTCAGCGGTTCAGGTGTACACCCCGTACAGAACTCTCGGGACATGGCTGCACCCACTGCCATGGAGATCGTCGATGTGTGGCTGTGCACGGGGGCTCATTGCAAGGGCTGGCAGCGGGTCACTGCAAGAATCCCGGCTGCTGCGGGCAAAGGGAACCGGGAGAACAAGCTCTGCCCTCTATGCCAATCGCCCATGACCCAAGGAAAAAAGGAAGTACCGGTGCCGCATAGACGCTAAAGGCTCGTAATTGATGGCATAACTAAATAATCAATAAATGCATGTAGGCCATTCATGTTTGTTCCAAGACGAGATCTCCCTTTTACCCGTGCCTTTGATATTCCGAATGATCAGGGTGAGCCTTGGATTGAGTACATTAAGGTGACAGAGGGTCAGTTTATCGAGCTGTTTTACGGAGGGCAAAATAAGCCGGAGCAGATAGCCAAGCCCGTAGGGTTCTCCCATCTCTGTCTGGAAGTCGAAGATATTGAGCGAATGGCGGAGCATCTTCGCAATCAAGGCGTGAAGCTGGACGTCGAGCCGGTCCAGGGAAAGGACTTCAATTGGCAGTGCTGGGCAAGGGACCCGGACGGCAACCGGATCGAATTTATGCAGCTGGATCCAAAATCGCCGCAGATGAACTGCTAAGCTTCACGTATGCAACCTCATCCCGGCCGTGTTATTGTGGAGAAATCAAATCATACATGATGGATTTACAGGCACAGGCATCTTTGCAGGCGGTTATCCTGCGAATGACAAGGCCCTTTTCGCAGCATACAGGGTTGGCCTTGTTTTCTTATGCAGACTATAGAAACAGGCGGCTGCATGAAACTTCTTGCTAACCTCTGTTAATCCAGCTACAATATAACCACTCTATGGTTCAAATTTAAATAGTATGTACATAGTTGAATATGAAAAAGGAGCATCTTCACATGAATGCACAACAAAGCAATATCAAATTAGTCGTGACTGGGTTGCTGCTCGGTATTTTCATGTCCGCGATCGATAATACCATCGTAGCGACTGCATTATCGACGATTATCCGCGATCTTCAGGGCTTTGACCAGGTCGTCTGGGTAACCTCCATCTATATGGTTGCCGTTATGGCGGGCACGCCGATATTCGGCAAATTGTCTGATATGTATGGACGAAAACGGTTCTTTATCTTCGGGCTCGTCGTCTTCCTGGTCGGGTCTGCCTTGTGCGGAATGGCGGGAAGCATGACACAGCTCATTATTTTCCGCGCGATTCAGGGAATCGGCGGCGGTGCTCTAATGCCGATTGCATTTACGATCGTATTCGACCTGTTCCCGCCGGAGAAGCGTGGTAAGATGACAGGACTACTCGGCGCTGTCTTCGGCACATCCAGCATCATGGGACCGCTGCTTGGCGCCTTTATTACCGACAGCATCGGATGGGAATGGATATTCTATGTCAATGTTCCGATCGGAATCGTGTCCTTCATCCTCATCATGACGTCTTACAAGGAGTCCCGCTCCCATGTCAAACAGAAGATTGACTGGACCGGAGCTGCCACCCTCGTAGGCGCGATCATCTGCCTGATGTTCGGGCTGGAGCTTGGTGGTCAAACCTATCCGTGGGATTCACCGCAAATTTTAGGTCTGTTTGCTGGATTCCTAGCGTTGTTTATCGTGTTTCTCTTTGCAGAGACCCGGGCTGACGAGCCGATCATTTCATTTCAAATGTTCCGCAAGCGGCTGTTTGCTTCGAGTAATATCGTAGCCCTGTTCTATGGCGCCACCTTTATTGTGGCTACCATCTACATTCCGATCTTCGTCAGCGGTGTGTATGGTGGCAGCGCGACCAATTCGGGCCTCATTCTGATGCCGATGATGCTCGGCAGCGTAGCCGGCAGTCAAAGCGGCGGGATGCTGACAACCCGGACCTCGTTCAAAAACATTATGATTCTGTCCGTCATTTGTTTCATCGCAGGCATATTCTGCCTGAGTACGATAAGTCCGGATACGCCGCGCTACCTGTTGACGTTGTTCATGGTTCTGACCGGCTTTGGCGTCGGATTCTCGTTCTCCACACTCAGCATGGCCTCCATCCATAATTTTGATGCGAGACAGCGCGGTGCGGCCACATCAACGAATTCTTTCCTCCGCTCATTCGGCATGACGGTCGGAATTACAATCTTCGGTATTATTCAGCGAAACGGCCTGAACAGTCGACTTGCGGAAGCAGGTGACAGCGCCCCTGCCGGTACCCAGCTAAGTGCAGATGCCGCCCTTTCACCTGAAGTGATGGGACAGCTCCCGCCGGAAGTACGTGAACAGATCACGAACTCTTTGGCGGACTCCATCGCTGGGACGTTTATGTGGGCGCTTGTACCAGCCGTCCTTGCACTGGTGTTCGTGTTCTTGATGGGTAACGAACGGATCACTCTTCCCTCTAAAAGCCAAGGAAGAGCCTAGCTAGTGAGTTGTGAAGGAGCTCGAGTCTTCCTCGGGGTCCTGCTGGAAGGAAACCTTCCTCCGGACGACATCCGGACTGCAAGCGAATAAACATAACAAAAAAGAGAGCGAGCACACCCTCAAGTATAGGGCGTGCTCGCTCTTTATATATGGCGTAAATTAGAACAGAACCTCATCCGGATTCGATCCAAAACGTTTGTTTTGGTTCAAGCCGTCAATGACCGCAATATCTTCTGCCGAAAGCTCGAAATCAAAGATGCCAGCATTTTCACGGATACGATGTTCTTTAACGGATTTCGGTATGACGATAACGCCATTCTGAATATCCCAGCGCAGAATCACTTGCGCCACCGTTTTTCCGTATTTCTCTGCAATCTCAACCAGCGTCGGTTGATCAAGGTTACCCTGCATCAATGGGCTCCATGCTTCCAGAACGATACCGTTCTCGCGTGCGTAGCTTAACAGCTCCTTCTGGGAAAGAAGCGGGTGCAGCTCCACCTGGTTGACAACCGGAACTACGCCGGTATCCTCAATGATATGCTGCAGATGGCGAATTTGAAAATTGCTGACACCGATGGACCGGACAAGACCTTCCTTTTGCAGATGGATCAATGCTTTCCAGGTGTCCAGGTATTTATCTTTTCCCGGCCAGTGCACGAGATATAAATCAAGGAAATCCAACCCCAATTTCTTGCGGCTTGTCTCAAAAGCTTGCAGCGTTTGCTCATAACCCTGATCATCGTTCCATACCTTAGTTGTGATGAACAGCTCGTCACGCGACACGCCGGATTCGCGAATGGCTTGCCCTACACCCTCTTCATTGCCGTAGATGGCTGCTGTATCAATGCTGCGGTATCCTGCAGCGATGGCTGATTTTACGGATTGAATAACCTCTTCGCCTTCTTTGGTCTTCCATACGCCAAGGCCCAGCCACGGCATCGTTACGCCATTGTTCAAAGTAGGTCCATCGGTAAAAATGTGATTGGCCATTCTGAATTCCCTCCTGTTTATGTAATAATGGAGCGGTTATAAAGCCGCTTTCTTCAGTATATCAAAATTCCGGTACCCCGCTCAACGTTGCCCCTAAAGCCAAATAGGCCGCACCTCTTGGCAGCATGCCGCCTCCAGGTACAGCCTATTCCCTATGATTTTATATGGCACGGATGTGCTGCGTTCACTAATTCTTGCGTCTAAAAATACCAAAGCTCAGCAAACCGCATGCTGCCAGGAACAGATAAGGTCCCGCAGCGGCACCTCTTATCGTCTGTCCAAAGAAATCAACCGTTTTGGATGATACGTACATCATCGTTAATATGATAGCCACCAATGCAAAAACATAGGCAATGAGCTTGCTCATCTTCTTCTCGCGGACCACTTTAATAAATGGGTAGATGAAACAAACGATGAAGAACACGCCGCCCTGCAAAAATCCATTCTCTGCGGCAACACCGATATCCAACCATTTGAAAAAGAAAGAGGCAATCGCTAAACAGGTTGCTATAAAAATCAGCTTGCTCCCCAGATCCCACTGCATGAAACGAAATTTCATCCACTTACACTCCCCTTGCGTCAATCGCCCGGATGCTATGTCACCCTCGACAAACTTAGGGTCATTATACCGGATTTTTGCGGTTGAGGGTAGAGCGATTATAGGTCAGAAGGACTGTTAAGCCATACGGTCTTGCTCGCTGCCGGTTGGCGTTTACCCTGCTTCGGCTCCATATCCGGATATCCGATATAGAGGAAACCAAGCATTTTATCTTGAGCCTTCAATCCGAATGCTTGATTCATTAGCTCATGGAAGCACGGCTCGCCCGTTCTCCACACAGCACCAAGTCCAAGCTCATGAATCTGCAGGAGCATATTCTGAATGGCGGCAAATACCGCCCCGTATTCTTCAAGCTCAATCACCTTCGGATCTGTAGACGGCTCAACGGCTACTCCGATGACAAGCGGTGCACGATAGGCTTTCGTACGTCCCGATTCACGTGCAGCGTTTATGGCTTCTTCGCTCTTATCCTCATTGCCGGCAGCTTGAATATCGCCGAGGGCATTACCAAGGACGTTCCGACCTTCCCCTTGCATGACAAAAAATTTCCACGGCTCCGTAAGCTTGTGGTTCGGCGCCCATGTCCCTGCTTCTACGATTTGCTCAATCCACTCCTGCGGTACAGCATCAGGCTTGACCTTGCCAAAGCTGCGGCGCGTGCGGATCGCTTCACTTACGTTCATAACTAAATTCCTCCCGAGATTTATATTATTGGCCTTACAGTACATTCCTCTAAATGAGAGCCTGTCTCAATTATAGCAAATAGCGTGTCGTATAGCTCCTAAATTGACCATATGAAGATTAATCTGCGATTTTCATAAATATAGTTTAGTAGAAATATGCAATCCACTCTCTATTTCACTAAGATTTGAACCGAGTCGCTGTCTTCCTACTCCTACTTTCATATAGATTTCTATTCCATTACCTGGGATAATGAGATTTAACTCACACAGAAGATTAGGAGGAAGATACATGACCGACAAACGACTTATAACCCCCGAAGATTTATACCGGATGCACTGGGTGAATGACCCTGTCGTATCTCCAGCCAGCGGAGCGATCGCGTATGTACATAAGTCCGTGAGTGAGAAAAAAGATGGTTACCGCTCTCACATTCGCCTGCTTCCTTCGGATGGGGGCCCGGATCTATCCTTCACTTCAGGTGAAGCGGACACCGCGCCAGCCTGGTCCCCTGATGGGTCAAAGCTTGCCTTCCTGCGTAAAAAGGACGATAAGCCGCAGGTATGGATCATGCCTGCCACAGGTGGAGAAGCCCATTCGGTTACTGACTTGAAATATGGGGTCAGCGCCTTTAAATGGTCACCGGATAGCGCCCGACTGTTGGTTAGAAGCGAAGCAATGGGGACAGAGTCTGCGGAAAACGAAGAACAAGACAAAGACAGTAAAGATAAACTGCCTGAAGAAATGATCATTAAGCGCATTAAATATAAAGCCGATGGCGCGGGATTGTGGAATGAACGTCGACATCATCTATATCTCATAGATCCGTCTGCTACGGAATCCAAACAACTGACTGAGGGAGATTATGACGTATACTCCTTTGCCTGGTCACCGGATGGCAGCCACATCGCGTACAGCTGCAGTCTTGCCACTGAGCAATTTCCAGATCCGGATCTTCGTTTGACCAACGATGTATCCGTGATGAACCTTTCTACCGAATCTGTAACAGAAATTACGGACGGAACATTGTCGATTGGCTCCATTGCTTTCACTCCGGATGGACAGTATGTGCTGATGCTTGCCAGCGACCTCAGCTGCGGCTTCGCTACACTGACCAAGATCCATCTGGTCCCGCTCACTGGCGGAGAATCGCAGGTTCTGTATAAGGATATGGATGTACAGCTGGGGCATACTGCGGTCAGCGATATGCGTTCCGGGGCAGGAACACCACCCCTGTTCAGCAAGGACGGCCAATCGGTATACCTGCAGCTTAGCCAGGATGGCGGCGTCCATATTGGGCGGTTCGCCTTGGACGGTTCATCCTTCGAGCTGGTGGTCTCAGGTGAACGCGAAGTGTACCAATTTGCACTGACGCCGGAGGAGAATGTGGTATTTGCCGCTGCCGACCCGCTGCAGCCCGGTGATCTGTTCAGCTTCACTGCAATCAGCCTCGAGGAACGCCGCCTGACGAACTGTAATGAGGAGCTATGGAACGAGCTCACGCTTAGCACGCCGGAAACCTTTACGTTCCGTACGTCGGACGG
The DNA here is from genome assembly GCF_001277345.1 of Paenibacillus solani. GTDB lineage: Bacteria > Bacillota > Bacilli > Paenibacillales > Paenibacillaceae > Paenibacillus_AQ > Paenibacillus_AQ solani. Next base: position 359,400 of record NZ_LIUT01000006.1, on the reverse strand, counting down.
CTGGCCGATCCAAGGCTGGATCATGAAGCCTGCCGGCTTTATGGAAGGTGCCAAAGTCCCGGCTGTGCTTGAAATTCACGGTGGTCCGCAAGCCATGTACGGACACACATTCATGCACGAGTTTCAACTGCTGGCAGCAGCCGGCTATGCCGTCTTCTACACCAATCCTCGGGGCGGCCACGGGTATGGGCAAGTTCACGTCAACACCGTGAGAGGTGATTACGGCGGGCGGGATTACCAGGATCTGATGGAAGCCGTAGATTATGTTTTGAACACCTACACATATATCGATGCCTCTCGTCTTGGCGTTACCGGCGGCAGTTACGGCGGCTTCATGACCAACTGGATCGTCGGTCATACCGACCGGTTCCAGGCTGCGGTCACCCAGCGCTCGATATGTAACTGGATCTCCTTTTACGGTGTCAGCGATATCGGCTATTCCTTTACACAGGATCAAATCTGGGGCAATCCTTGGGACGATCTCGAGAAGCTGTGGAAGCATTCCCCACTCGCTTACGTGAAGGACATCAACACGCCGCTGCTCATCCTTCACGGCGAGCAGGACCTCCGCTGCCCAATCGAGCAGGGAGAACAGCTGTTTATCGCATTGAAGCGGCTGGGACGGACAACCGAGTTCATCCGTTTCCCTGGTGCGGATCACAACTTATCCCGAAGCGGCCATCCGCATCTGCGAGTGAAGCGTTTGAGTCATATTGTCCGCTGGTTCGTAGAACATATCGATAGATAAACCAAACACAAATAACCATCCCCTATGAGACAAACACACGACGGGATGGTTGTTTTTTTGTTCAACTGTTTGATATTCAAAAGCATGGTTCATTCCGGATAAGATGAACTCCTGCTTGCTCCTGCATTTTCCCTTACTATAACCGCAATTACGCTTGCGTTGGCATTACTTCCATCGGTGTGATTTGATGACTCACCGAAGGCTCGTGTTGTTCCGCTTTTCGCAAATACTTCTGCCCGCGCCAGCGGAAGAAAGACAGCACACCCCGCAAATATTCGTCTGCAATCATGCAGGAATAGATTCCGATGAGTCCCCATCCCATGTGGACGCCGAGCACGTAAGAAAGCACCGTAGCGACAAGCCACATCGAGCCGAGTGAAATATACATCGTGAATCTTGTATCTCCAATGGCATTGAGCGAGTTGCCGAGTGCCATATTCAGCATTTTGCCAGGCTGGAGAATCAAATTCATGCCCAGCAGCGATGCACCGATCGCAATGATCGTCTTATCCTCCGTGAACAGCCCCAGCAGCTGTTTGCCAAAGACAAACAGAAGGAAGGCATTGACGATAACGTAAATGGCTCCGATCCCGAGCGCGCGATAGGCGCTCCGATAAGCATCCTTGATCTTTCCGGCGCCAAACAGATGCGCGATCTGGATCTGGGCAGCCATCGCAATCGACGAGCCCAACAGAAAACAGAACGATTCCAGTGTATTCATATACGTCCGGGCGGCCAGTTCCGCAGCCCCAAGCGTTGCAATAAAAGAATATATAATCAGCTGCGTAAAGACCCAGCAAGACATATTGATGCCGAGCGGCCATCCGATTTTTAGAATTTCACCGAACAGCGGACGGTTAAACACACGGAATTCCTTCCACTTGATCCGATATTCGAATGAACGAAGGAATATATACAACAGCAAGAATACGGCAAGCAATCTGCTGACGACCGTCGAGATTGCGACACCGGTAAGTCCCCACTGCGGAAAGCCAAAAGCGCCGAATATAAACCCGTAGTTCATAATCACATGGATGATATTCATGCCAATGGCCACATACATCGGAGCCCGTGTGTTCCCCGTATTACGGATAACGGTACTCATCGTTGCCATCATGGCAATCAGCACCATTCCCCCACCCACGATGGAAATGTATGTCCCGGCGAGCGGCAGCAGACGGTCCGGCAGCTGCAGTATCGAAGCGATGGCTTCCGGCATCGCAAACAATATCACACTGCACACCAAACCGATGATCGTCGTGACGCTCAGTGCCATGATGCCGATCGTTCGAGCCTCTCCTCTTTTATGCGAGCCAATTTTCTGGGCAATGAGAATACCAGCACCACTCGCAACCGTCATAAACAATGTGGTCATGGCTTGAAACAACTGATTCGAGAAGCCTACCACCGCAACGGCGTCATCCGATATCCTGCTCACCATCAATGTATCCACCGCTCCCAATAAAAACTGCAGGAACAGCTCAATAAATATAGGCCATGCAAGGACCCATAGTGTAAACTTATTCACACTCTTATCCAACATTCCAACCTCCGCCCATGATGTAAGGATTAAACCCAATTCCTATAAAAAATGGTGTTTAACCTTCTCAAATTATAGATGGTATACTGGAGGTATAATATCATTATCCGAACGAAAACTATCAAATTTCCAACCTCAAACATCACGAAAGGGCTTTCTTATGACGATCTTGAATTTTACCGTACCGCCGCTGCCGGAGTACATCAACAGCGGTCTAACCCGCGCCCCGGTGAATGGGCGTCATCCCAACCGTAAAAACATCGGCATCTTCGACCTGCTCGTTGTCATCAAAGGGCAGCTCAATGTCACGGAGAATGGCAATCCTTACGAGATCAAGCCTGGCATGTTCCTGATCCTGCGTCCCGATACACATCATTTCGGCACAACAGGTTGCACCGAAGAAACCGATTATTACTGGCTTCATTTTCAGACGTCCGGTGCTTGGCATGCGGATGAAGCTGTTCACGCGCCGAGAAGAGACGAGGTTACCGAATTGAAGGCGATGACGCCGAATTATTTTTCCGTAAACATTCCTCAGTTCGGCACCCTTCCTCAGCCCGAGAAGACTATGGAATTTCTGGCAACCTTGTCATCACTGGTTCAATACGGTCATCAGGCCAAATTTCTATGGCGCCAGCAGGTGGTGTTTCAAGAGCTTATCGAGCAGCTGGCAGCCGCACTGAATGTACCAGTGTCTTCCCCCTCTTCTGCCTGCGCCGAGCGGGCTGCCGCTTACTTACGCAAGCACTACCAAGAGGAGTTCAAGGTACAGGAACTGGGCGACCGCATTAACTTTCATCCTGTCTATATCGCACGCTGCATGCAGAAGGAATTCGGATGTTCACCCGTTGAATATCTGCAGCACTACCGGATTGAACAAGCTAAAATGCTTCTGATGCAAACAGACTTCAATATCAGCCGGATTGCCGAAGAAGTCGGTTTTAACCATGCGGCCTACTTCACTTCTTGTTTCACGAAACAGGAAGGCATATCGCCTCGTAAATACAGACAGCGGTTCTTCATGAATTAATTCTTGAATATGTAAAAAAATCTGAGAAAGTGGCTTGCAACCTGAGCGGGAACTCTTTATAATAAGAATCAGCTACATGATAATGATTATCATTACCGGACAAGTGAGAATCCATTGAGAATATAAACTCCCGATGTTCACACTTGCTCTGCTTGGAGAGTTTATATATAAAGGAGAGCCGATTGACTTATGAAGACGACTTCCCGCCGCTGTTCTCTGCAAATAGACGATTATCTGGATATGCTGAATCTTGCGATCCAGCTTGGAGATATGAAATGGCAGAAAGAAATCACCCGCAAAATGGAAATGGCCCTATCCACCCTGGAAGCAGCCACTCAATAATCTTATATACAAGGATTGCATAATCCTCCAATAGAAAGGACGCCGTGCCACACTGTCACCCGCTCGGGTAATGTATGGCATACAGGCGTCCTTAGTCTTTCGCTACTTCTTTTATATCCAAAGCGACCACCACCGCGACTTCTCATCATTTGCAATCCCGCCGCATCAATCAAGAGATGCGGCGAGATGATGGGTAAGCATCAATTGAGCCTATTCTTGCCTTAGTCCCGCATCGGTTTGCACCTTGATCCGGTATTCATGAGGCGAAACCCCTTCCAGCTCTTTAAATACACGTGAGAATTGCTTGGTGTTCTCGAACCCGACGGCATTGCCAATGTCGGCCAGTTTCATCGTGTCATCCCGCAGCAGCTCCTTGGCTTTTGAAATCCGCAGTTTCTTAAGATATACCACAAAGTTTTCACCTGTATGCACCTTAAACGCTTCACTGAAATATGAGTAGTTCAAAGACACATGATTGCTGACCATCGCCATATTAAGCGGCCGGTGGTAATTCTCCTCCATATACATCAACGCTGCTTTCATTTCAGAATGCTCGCTGTGGGCTGAACGGATGCCTTTGATATATTCATTTACATGCAGCAGCAGATGCTCCAGATTTCTGAAATACGAGTGGAAATGCCGATAATTGTCCATCGTCCCTACCTTCCGGTACAGCTTCAGCACCTCTACCATGGACTCCCCGTAAACGCGGAACACTTCATCCAGCACCCGCTCATTGATCTGCTTGCTGACATGCTCCAAATAATCCAAGGCCACATCCGGCATATCCTCGATATGAAAAATATCAAGAAGGAGCTCCTTGATCTCCCGTTCCCGTTCCGTACCAAGCATATTGCCGAGTTTACGGATAGCTTCATCCGGCATCGGATATGTATGCAATTTCCCTTGGATATCACCATGACTCATTAGCTTGACGTTCGGATGTATAAACGTATAGTTTAATGCGCTCAGCGCCTGATTATAGCAGGGCCTAATATCTTCAACCGTGAATCCCTCGCGGCTAATCCCCATAAACAGCCCATCCATCTCCCGCTCGGTAAACTGCTGCGCAAGCTCCTCGAACTGTCCGTCCGGACTGCCGATGAGCACCAGCTTTCCTGCACTGTCCGGGAAGCAAGCATGGATTCGCCCTTCCATGGACATGACTATTTTCTCGGTCAATTGCTTGAGCTCATCTTTATTCATGGCATTGCCGTTCTCATACTTGTATCTCATCACCGCCACCTTGAACGGCTTCACAAACGAATCAAATCCAATCTCCTTCGCAAGGGTATCCATGTCTTCGCTTCGTGCTGGCGGCTGTTCCAGCAGCTCTCTCAATCGATGGGTCTGCAGCTGCTGGAGATGCAGCTCACTGGCTTTAATCCGGTTATGCAGATCAGCTTGCCAGTTCAACGTTTCTTCTGTTTTTCGGAGTGCAGCGAACAGCTCTTCGCGGCGGATCGGTTTAAGGAGGTACTCCTTCACCTGGTAGCGGATCGCAGCCTTTGCGTATTCGAAATCATCATATCCGCTTAGAATCAGAATGACAGGCTTTACCTGCACTGGTTCTTCCCAATCAGCTATTGCCCCAATCAGCTGGATACCATCCATCACCGGCATTCGGATATCAGTAATGATAATATCCGCCGGTTGCTGATGAAGATAATCCAGCGCTTCCTGACCCTGGGCAGCCAGGCGGATTTCGTATTGATGGGGGAACTCCCGCTCAATCATCGCTTTCAGCCCGGTCCGAATATTCTTCTCATCATCCACGATTATCAGATTTCTCATGTCCGCTGCCTCCTCCTGTTAACAGAACCTTAGGGAATGTCATGGTCACCTGCGTGTATTTCCCTTGTTCGCTCTTCACTTCGATTCCGTAATCATTCCCATAGAACAACCGGATTCGCTGATGCACATTCCGCAGCCCGATGCCTCCTGCCTGTACTCCACCGCGTCCGTAGTCTCCCGAAGGGAGCTCTTCATGATCTGTCGTCCGCAAAATCTCGGTCAGTCTGCCAAGCCGATAGGGCTCAATGCCGATACCATTGTCTGTGATGTGAATCGTGATCTGATCCTTCTCCCAAGCGATGACATCGATCTTGATCTGCTTCTCTTGATCCTGTGCTTCAGGCCAGGCGTGCTTGACGGCATTCTCCACGATCGGCTGGAGCGACATCTTTAATAGCTCAAGCTCCATGAATTCTGACGGAATATTAAGTCTCAGCTGGATCGGTTCATCAAAACGGATATTCATAACATCGATATAGTTCTGGATATGACGAACCTCATCCCTTAACTTGACGTATTCACCCGACCATTTGAAATTGTAGCGCATCATTCCGCCTAATGAGGTTAAGGCATCCGAGATCGTTCGCTGTCCCTCGATTTCGGCGAGCATCTTAATATTTTCAAGCGTATTGTAGAGAAAATGAGAGTCGATCTGATTATGCAGGGTACGCAGCTCTGCTTCCTTCGTTACCGCCTGCTTTCGTACTCCTTGAGCTATCAGTTCATTTATGGTACGAAGCAATTTATTAAAATGATGTGCTAATTCTCCAACCTCACCGCCACCCTGAATGGCAATGCCCGCAGTCACCTCTCCCTTGCGAACTCTTTTCATAGCCTCGGTCAATCGGCGAAGACTCTTCAGGATTATGGAATTCATATAGTAGGTAATGATCGATAACAAAATAATCAGTCCGATGTTCACTGCTATAATCTGTCCCTGGGCCTTGGACACGTTATTTAATGCTCCTTCCAGAGAAACGATATTGAGCAAATGGGCATCCAGCCGTTTCATGGGCGTCGCAATCAGCAAATACGATGAATCGTTATAACTAAACTGGGCATGAACCGTGTCTTCGCTATCGGCGGTACGCTGCTTCAGTTTCGCGAATTGAGCCTTGACCTCATCAGGCAGCCCTTCTTGACTGCTCATGAACAACTGGTTCTTGTCCATAAACAGCTGCCCTTCCCCATCGGCAATAACCATCTGCGAGCTATCATCCAGAATACCGGCAAAGGTCTTCGGCGCAAAATACTTCAGCAGCATATCGACCTGGACCAGGGCTGTATAGCTTCCTTCAGGAACTTGTCGGATGAGTGATACTTTGGGCAGTTCCTCGGATGCATCTGCCGCGTAGCGCTGCAATATGTCCGGATCACGATGATGAAATACCCACAGTTCCCCGCCGTTTAGCTTCTTCGTCTTCGGATACCATGGCTCGTTCACAACCCGTTTTTCCTGAAAAATGATGGGCCACATCTCTAAAATGTTCGGATTGTTTGTAAAGATACGAAGATGTGTAATATTGGGGTTGTTAATCTGAATACGCTGTAAGTCCTTAATCGGACCCCACACCAGATTGTATAGCCAGGCAGAGTCAGGCTCCTCATGGACCCGCAAATAATCCTTAATCTCCTCATCCGAGATCGCCAGCTGTGCAGCCATTTCAATCGCTTCGATCTGATTCAGCATGTTCATTCTCTCAATTTCTAGCAGGAACGAATTCTGATTCAGAGCATCGCTGATGTAGGTATCCCGGATCTGTTTAAAAAAGTAATTCGACACGATGATGCTCGGTATGAGCAAAATCAAGATATAAGCCGCTACCAAACGGCTCTGCATCGATCTGCGGCCAAACCAATAGGTAAACGATTGAATAAGTGCTGCCATTCGTTTCATCCTGTCCGTCACATCCCGTGTTCTATAAAATGAGTCGTAGCCGGTCCTGAGCATGTTGCAACATATGGAAATATTGGAAGACATGCAGCAGCAGATCGGATACCATCCTATAGTAGCTCGTGATGCGACAAAAGGCACCCTATTTCGACAAAATCGAATCTAGGGTACCTTCGTCTTCATTTAGTTGTGCATCCGCCTGATCTACGTAGGCTTGCTTGTTTCCTTGCTTATTTACTTCAAAAATTCCTCAAGCTTCTTCACATTCTCCTCGTATTCTTTCTGTCTGTATTCTTGAACTTTCGCGAATCCGAGCGATTCACGCTTTGCTTGGTAATCATTCCAGATTTGATCAAACTCGGCATCCGACTTGGCAAAGATCAGCTTCGGCAGGATTTTTCCCCACTCGTTCATAACCTTTTCATTAATGATGCCTTCTTCGGAGTTTGCATCCGGATCCAATTGGTCAAATTGCGAGAAGCTTGCGGCCTTACCGCGCGTCCAATCTTCCAATTGCTTGAACGGCTCAACGGCTGCAGGCTTCCAAGCCTGGGTTACGTTCTCATCCATCATCATCCAGAAGGTATGGGAGGCACCATACTTCTTATCGAATGCCCCGCGGTCACTATTCAGCAGCTCCGCAACTTCTGGCAGGAACTGGTCCTTGCCATCGATCGTATCCCAAGTTACGCCCTTCTCTCCCAAGAAGGTATCCCGCTGCCCTTCTTCAGAGATGAGATAATCCAGGAAACGGATCGCGCGTGCTTTGTCTTTCACGTTCTTCGATATGAGTGTAACTGTCCAGCCGGAGATGGATGGACCCGACAGTGTCGGCTGATCCAGCTTGGAGTTAGCCATTCCATCCACCGCGATATAAACGGAGTTTGGATCGTTTGCATATAGTGCGTTCTGCTGATTAGCCATATCGCTGCGTTGATACAGCATCGCGAAATAACGGCCCTGGGCAATTTTCTCTTCCATCTGCGGACGTTTATCCACAAAAACATCCTTGGACATCAAGCCCTTTTCATTCGCCATGCGCAGTGTCTTCAGCCATCTCACATATTCCGGATCCGTGCCGCGGTCGTACAACTTCCCGTCTTTATCCTGCGGAATAGCCAGGAAGTTCTGCAGATAACCTTCGAGAGAGCTGTTGCCCTTCTCATGGAAATCATGCAGTCCAAACGGAATAAGCGGCTGACCGTTTACATCCGGGAACATTTTCTTGGCATCCTCAAGCGCCTTCAGGAACCCTTCCGGTGTGCGCATGTCCGGGCTTCCCAGCGCCTCATACATATCTTTGCGCACGAGGAAGGTTTGGTTGGAAGTCAGTTCATCGCCAAACTTCTCATAGTCCTTGGGTGAAGACGAAGCATTCGGATAACCGTAGATGTTGCCGTCATCCTTCGTATACCATGACACCTTCGCAGGGTCGGTTACTTTATAGAAATATGGATCATATTGATCTGCCAATTCGTTCAGCGGCAGTACCAGATCGCCCTCGATCATTTTTTTGACAGCGTCTTCATACCAGCCCAGCGTAATAAAATCAGGCAGCGTACCGGAAGCGATCATCGTATTCATCTTCTCGGCTTCATTCCCTGCCGGTACGATGAAGTTAATGTTAACTCCTGTTTTCTTCGTTACGTATTGGGAGGTAATGTCCTCGCCCCATTTGTTCGGGAACCAGGCAAAGTTGATATACCAGTCAAACGTAATCGGGGAGGTGTCAATCTCCCATCCGGGCTGGTCCTGAGTCAATTTCACTTCTTCTTCTGCCGGTTTTTGATCCTCTTTTTCTGACGCGCCTTTATCACTTCCACTTCCGGACGAGCACGCTGTTGTAAAGGCCATGACCAGTGCAAACATCAACAACAGAAAGCTCTTTGGCTTAAGCATCTTGCTCATGTGTTTACCCCTCTTCTTATTTAAAAATAGATGATATATAGAACTCCTGCCAGATGCAGCAAGAGAAGCTACCATACGATTGCCTCTGGTTTCCCTAGGAATGAGGCATATTATCCGGATATTCAGCTTTGAGTCTTAACCCTTAATAGAACCAATCATCATCCCTTTTACGAAATATCGCTGCAGGAACGGATAGACGAATACGATAGGTGCCGTTGTCACAACCATGGTCGCCATCTTGATCGACTGAGAGGTAACCGTCTTGGAAACCCCGCCCGGAACCTGGGCCATCATCTGGTTCGAGCTGGACTGGGCAACGACCTTATACAGATACGTCTGAATCGGCTGCAAATCCGCGTTATTAATGTAGAGGACACCTGTGAAATAGTCATTCCACTGGAACACCCCATGAAATAGCGCGATCGTTGCGATAACCGGCATAGACACCGGGAGCACAACTCTTAAGAAAATCGACCAGTCATTTGCCCCGTCAATCTTCGCCGCTTCCTCCAGACCGTCGGGAATCTCGCGGAAAAATGTCATGAAGATAATCAGGTCAAAGAAACTGAACATGAACGGAATTATGTACACCAGGAAGCTATCAAGCATATTCAAGTCCTTGATTAGCAAATAAAAAGGAATAATTCCGCCGCCAAAAAACATCGTTATCGTGCCCAGCAAAATATAGAATTTCCCGCCGATCAGGCCCTTTCGGGAAAAGGCATAAGCCACCATCGCAGTGAACAAGACGTGTATAAATACGCCGACCACGGTTTTGGCCACGGTAATGCCCATCGCCGTCATGATGCCGGAGCTCTGGAACACCGCGCTGAAGTTCTCGAAGCTGAACATTCGCGGCCACCAGTAGATCCCTCCGCGCATGGCGTCCTGCCCGTCATTAAAGGCATTCACCAGCACGTACCAGATCGGGTAGATCGTCAGGAAGCATACGATCAGCATGCCGAAATTATTGAATATATCAAACAAGGCTTCGCCTCTGGTTCTTCGTTTAAACATGATTGTTCTTCTCCCTTCTGGCTGGTCTCGCTAGAATAGTGATGTATCATTCAGCTTTTTGGTCACCTTGTTTGCGATCAGCAGCAGGATGATTGCAATCACGGACTTAAACAATGAGACCGCCTGTGCGTAGGAATAACGCCCGTTTTGAATACCGGTATGGTATACGAAAATATCGATGACATTGCTCGCGCTTTCGTTCAGCGTGTTTCGGAGCACCAGAATCTGATCGAAGTTGGAGTTCAGCACACCACTAACCGCAAGAATGAAGAGGATCGATATGGTCGATTTGATACTGGGAAGGGTGATATACCACATCTTCTGGAACCGACCGGCACCATCAATCGTCGACGCCTCGTACATCTCAGGTGAAATACTGGAAATAGCCGCCAGATAAATAATTGCAGACCAGCCTAGCTCCTTCCATATATCCGAAGTGATAATAATTCCCCAGAAGTATTTCGGTTCCGCCAGATAGGTGATTGGCTCATCAATCACGTGCAGAGCCAGCAGAATATTGTTGATAATTCCGATATCTGCAAGCCAGGTCATCAGTATGCCGCCCAGAATGACCCATGACAAGAAGTGAGGCAGATAGGAAATTGTCTGAATCGTTCGCTTGTACCGAACGGACCGGATCTCATTCAGAAAGAGTGCAAAAATGATCGGGAGCGGAAATCCGATAAACAGCTTTAGTAAGCTAATCCCGAGTGTGTTCCGCATGACGGTCGTAAAGTCATCATCCGAGAAAAATTCCTTAAAATGCTCTAATCCAACCCATGGCGCTTCGCCTATGGATTTCACGATATTAAATTCTTTGAATGCAATGATGATCCCGTACATGGGAATGTAGTTAAATACAATCATCCATGCAATACCTAGCAGTGCCATAATCTGAAGATGTCGTTGACCATAGAGCTTTCTAAACCATCTTTGTCTGTCTAGTTTCTTTTCGTTCCTTACAGAAGGCTCCATCGGGGAACCGACACCGGTATCGGAATCGGGATGAAGTTGATTTGGCATGATTATGACCTCCAAGTTGATCCTAACTATGATCGAAGAAACCCTTACATTCCTTATGTATCTATTGTAGATCGGTCTTTCTCTGCAAGTAAGGTTTCAGATTTCGTTTCGAGGGTCTCATTTTTCGGGTCAACGAACGGTTGTTTCTGACTAAAAAAAGGCACAAAAAAAGCGTAGAGGGCAGCCTTAACAGCTGTCCTCTACGCTTCTTACCTCGCCAGTGACTTCATGCCTGCATATGATCTCTTCAATCGTTATGCTGACGATCATCACTTGATCGAGCGTATATCAAGGATTTTACCGGTTATTCCTTTTTGTCCTCATCATGATGTTCCATTCTGCTCTCGTGTTCCTGTTGGTATTTCTCACGCATCAGCTTCTGCATGATGAACTTCTCCTGATCGTTCAAGCCGCCTTGGTTCTCCTGAATAATCATGTTATCAATGTTGCGCTTCAGTACCTCGGTTTGCGTGTTCAATACATTTCACTCCTTTGAATTATGCGTCCCTTAGGTTGCGAAACCATTCTGACCCAGAAATGTAAGGGTACATGTATTACCTAACCAATCTCGTCATAATGAAACAAAAATAGACGGATTTGCCATAAAATCCGAAGGTAGCTTCAAGAAGAATTTCATGTTTGCCCAGCGCTTTCTCTAGGTATTAGCTGCTATTTGCGTTCAATTTGGATCCCTTTAGCCAGGGATTTCTGTTGTTTGTTGGTATTAACAAGCTGCGGCAGACTTCTGGTTTCCTTGACCATAGGGGATTGACACAAATGACATACCGGCTCCGTGTCGAACGCAAAATCGTCCCGCATCCAACCTTTGCAGTCTTCCTTCGTGCATGCCCAAACATCCGTCATTTCTTCAGGAATACTCTCCATCGAGTTTTTACGCGAATACATGAACGCTCCTCCTTATTCTCGTCGTAGAAAATAGAAACGCCGTATAATAGAAAACTGCCCTTAATGTCTCACATTAAGGGCAGTCTTCTATTGTAATTACAATTTAACAACGTTCTCAGCTTGTGGTCCACGGTTGCCTTCAACAATGTTGAACTCAACGCGTTGGCCTTCGTCAAGCGTTTTGAAGCCGTCGCCTTGGATCGCGCTGAAGTGAACGAATACATCGTTTCCGCCTTCAACTTCGATGAAACCAAAGCCCTTCTCAGCATTAAACCATTTAACAGTTCCTGTTTGCATGGGAAAATCCTCCTTGATATATATTTACATGACCTTTTTTCTTCGCAGACGGAATAAAAAAAATTCACATATTGCACAAGGTTACCAGAAATGACAACCCTCTACAATATGTGAATTCAGGTCGATTTCGATATTCATATCTTAACACAAATATTGGCCGATAGCAAATACCAAAACAAAAAATTCTGCGGAAAAAGTAAAGTTGTTTTCTTTGGCATTATTCCGTCGAGAGCACAAGCAAAAGGCAAGCGTAGCCCCCGGTATATTCCGGGGGCCATATCTGATGCAGGATTTTACACATGAATGTTATTTCCGCAATTCACCGAGCGTTTCCTTCCATCGCTCCAATACTTGATCCGGTTTGTGCAGCTGGAATCTCACGGCCGATAGAATATCAGCATACTTAGCGGTATCTTCACGCACGGACACTACTTCAGCCTCAAAACGCTGCCGCGGATGTTCAGCATCCGGCAGGTCTGGAAGCGGCTGAACACGCAAGCGGACATAGTGTGCCGCCTCCTCATGAATCGCCACCAAGGTTGCCTGTCCGGTCCGAAGGAGATTGCTCGTCGTGCCCGTTCCCTGCCATAGTGCGATTCGCAGCCTGTTCCGGTCTAAAGCCAGGACTTCCCCTACGCTGAGCATAGCCGTACTCGGCCATCCATCCTCCGTTACGCTCAATAGCAGCATCGCATCATTTTGTTTTAACTCCAAATTAAAGCCATCCAGCCATTGGCTCAAACCTTCTGATATTGCAGCCTGTTCCGTCACAGCACTATCTCCCCTTTAACTTATCTCCATTTAACGTGTTTTTGGTAAATTCCAGCCAATCCAGCTCGATTCGGCCCTGGTTCACCATGATTACCACATCGACGGGGCCTTCCTCAATCAGCATTCCCCCGCCCAACTCATGAACATGCCATTGCCCTTCGCCGGGGTCTGACAGAGTAAGTGCTTCGGGCTCCCGATCACCGATCTGAACCATAATATCTACTGTATTCTCAGGAATTCGCCCCCGCATATCCAGATGAAAGACGTCCGCAGATGCGCAATGCGCATTATAAACAAGCCAATCTCCTTCCCGGAGCTACACACATACCAGGTTGTCCTCTATCCATGGCTTGCCGCCTTCCGGAGCGTAGCTTGGTTTCTCCGTCTTGCCTGTGATCATGCGCATCGGAACGCCGTCCGAAATTCGGAAGCCGATATCCTGGCTGGCTTTCTCCTCCACATGATAGGAAACGCCTTCCCCCCGATACCCGTAAAACTCTGCAGGAATTTGAACGGGCAGCCGTCGAAACAATGAACGGGATATGTTCGGATAAGCATCGCAGGCTTCCAGTGGAAGGCAATCCAGGTATTCTTCCAGAATGGACTCCGCTTCGGCTGGAGAAGGCTTCTCTCCACCTTCCAGGTAAGCCGCAAGCTTATACCAGCCTTCCGGCATACGAATCGAGAATGGCGAGTTCGTGGTGCTCATCTTCTTCCAGGTCCAGAAGTTCCAGGATATGTTGTGGTCCTCAAACAGCCGAAATGCTCCTGTATACCACTGCGGATTATTCTCGCCGCCTTCCCCCATGAAGATAGGCACATTCCATTCATCACGCATATCGAGATACTTCTGAATGCTCTCCGTGTCAGGATTATTCCAATACTTGTGGAATTGCAGCATCAGATTATCATCAAATTTTTCGTTAAAAATGCTCCAATCCGTAGACCAATGCACACCTTCCAAAATGATCATATGGCGTTTGTCCACTTCGCGTATCGCTGCCGTAATTTCCTTATAAAGCGGCATCACCCGATCATAGTATTCACTGAACCAATCTGGCAGCGGCTCATTAAGGAGGTCATATCCAGCAACAATCCACTCGTCTTTATAACGCTCCGCCAGCATCCGCCACAGCGCCACGATCCGCTCTGCGTTCAGCCGATCCGTAAACAGCTCTGGCAAATCACGCTCGGAGTCGTCAATATTGGCGCCAGTCTGTCCGCCTGGCGCGCCATGTAAATCCAGAATAACATACAGCGAGTGCGTCCTGCACCAATCGATCACACGGTCGATCAGCTTCAAATGATCTTCATGATAAACAAATGGCGGCTGTTGCCCTTCCTCCATGATCAACCTGGCATTGATCGGCACCCGGATGGAATTGAAGCCTTCCGCGGCGATCTGCCGGATATCGGCCTCAGTGATATACCGCTCGTAATAGGTCTCCCAGAATGCGGCTGCCTTCTCCTCCCCTATCAGATCCCGAATTATGCACTCGATGCGCCGCGGGCGGTCCCCCTGCTCCGGCAGTTTCCACATATATCCCTCCGGCAGAAGCCAGCTGCCAAGCCCGACTCCCTGCAGCAGTATTTCCTGCCCGTCCCCATTCACCACACGTTTGCCATCCGTCTTAACAAAACCGCTTACCAAAGGATTTCCGCTAACGTCCATATTGGCATCCCCTCGCTCTCATGTCTGTAACGAATGTGATTGACCTGTAAGTATTGAAATGTTCTTCATCGGCTATACAGGCCAAAACATCACACAAAATATATCATGAGCTCCGGGGCGAAAATTGGAATTCCGAAAATCAGGGAAACCTCCTGAAATATCGCTACCTCTGGAAAAGAAAAGGCTCTCCTCAAAGGAGGAGAGCGCTTTTCTCATATAGAGCTTACGATGAAACCTTCGTAACAGGTTGGCCAGGACCAGGCACAGGAGGACTTGGCGTTCTTCCCGTACGCAGATTTCCGGGTAATTTGCCGAAGAAGATCCAGGTCCAACTCCCGAGACGACTTATGCTGTACACTACGATATACGAGACCGCGAGTGCGCTGACAAAACCGCCGGCATACCATGCCAAGAGCAGCCAAGAGTTCTCTGTTTGCGGGGGATAATCCCGGTAAACAAGGAGCACCAGCGGATGCACCAGATACACACCAAAGGAATACACCCCGAGCTGCCTAAATCCTTTCAGCCACCAAGCTCTCTTATTCCCAAGAAGCAGGGCAACCTGGAGCATGACCACTGCGGTGGTTAATGTATGCACATTCCAAAAGGCATCGTATAACAGTGGGTGATATTCCATTCCCAGCAGGCGCTGATTGTATCGAAGACCAATATGGATCAGCGCTGCGCCCAGCCATACTGCCCAGAGTGTGATCCAGCCCAGCCTGCGCCGAGCTGGTCTTGCTGCCTCTTTCGCTGAAGTCAACCAGGCCTTTACCCGCTCATAATAGATACCGAACCATGCCCCGAGAAAATAATATGACAGAAACGACAGCGACCAGCTGTTTCGATTCGTTACGTCCCACCAAGCGTCATTGCCAATATAGAACAGCCACTGCAGCACAATGCCGACCAGGACGCAGACCGATGCGAAACCACGGAATCGCTTCAGCAGCATCAGCACGAGCGGGAACAGCACATAGAACTGGATGTTAATGAAGATGAAATATAAGTGCGTGTAGGATTTTCCCGTCGCCAGCTTGGGCCAGAAGCTCTCCAGCATCGCTGCCAGATCGGATTCACCCCCGCGATGATACCAAGCCACCGTAAAGAACAGTACAGAGAACAGCACATACGGCACCAGGATATACATGAGTCGGTTCTTGAAGAATCGGACCAGGTCACGACCCCGAAACGGGCGATGGTAATAGTTGTAGAACAACACAAAGCTGCTCAGAAATATGAACGTCGTCGTCCCGACTTTCGAGAATATGTTCAAGAAATTATACAAGCCAAAAAAATCGTCCCCGCGCATCTGAACTGTGGCGAATGATGTCGCATGCACCATCAGCACACCCATCATCGCAAAGCCCCGAACCAGGTCGATTTCGGTTATTTTTGCACGTTTCTCTTTCATGTTGCCTCCTTCGTCTGATTACGCCCCTATTATATCTCACTCCCTCCTGCTTGGATACTAAATTTTCCTGAAAGTGGCATGGAACAAGCTCCCTTTGCCATACCAGTGTAAAAAGGGCCTGGCACCCAGACAGGACACAAGCTTGCAGTCATAGAGCGATGATCCAAAGTGAATAGGAGGGGATTTCTACTGATTGAATTCAGCTGCGTCAACAAATTTTTCGGAACCTTCCATGTTCTGAAAGAAATCAACCTGACCATTACCCAAGGGGAAGTCGTCGTCATTGTTGGACCTTCCGGCTCAGGGAAAAGCACACTGCTGCGGTGCATCAACCGGCTTGAAGGCATAACAGATGGAGAGCTTGTCGTTAACGGAGTCCAGCTTCATAACCGAAAGATCGACATCAATGCATTTCGGAGGAATATCGGAATGGTCTTCCAGCATTTCAACCTGTATCCGCACAAGAAAGTGATCGATAACATTATCCTTGCTCCGATGAAGGTGCTGGGCATGACCAAAGCGGAAGCGACGGAGAAAGCGATGACCTACCTGCAGCGGGTCGGGATTGCCGATAAAGCAGACAGCTACCCTTCCCAGCTCTCCGGCGGTCAGCAGCAGCGGGTGGCGATTGCCCGCGGATTGACCATGAATCCGAAAATTATGCTGTTTGATGAACCCACATCCGCGCTGGATCCCGAGATGATCGGCGAAGTGCTGGATGTCATGCGCTCACTCGCCCATCAAGGTATGACCATGGCCGTCGTTACGCATGAGATGGGCTTCGCCCGTGAAGCCGCAGACCGGATCGTATTTATGGACGAAGGCCGGATTATCGAGGATGCGCCTGCCTCCGACTTCTTCCAGCAGCCGCGGGAAGAACGAGCACGGGCATTCTTAAGCCGCCTGCTGCATCACTAACAGGGAGAAAAAAATTAGATATTTTAGGGGGACGGGATTATGAAAAAGAAGTTAATGAAGTCATTTCGATGGAGTGCAGCCTTTCTGGCGCTTATCGTCCTGCTGGTCGCTTCGGGATGCGGCGGCTCCGGCAATACGGATACGCTTGAGGCGATCAAGAAACGGGGCAAGCTGGTAGCCGGTGTGAAGTATGATACCAAGCTGTTTGGACTGCAGGATCCTGCCACTGGCAATGTAGAGGGCTTCGATATCGATATCGCCAAGGCATTGGCCAAAAAGATTCTCGGTGACGAAACCAAGGTTGAGCTGAAGGAGGTTACCTCCAAGACTCGAATCGACATGCTGAAGAACGGGGACATCGATATCATTATTGCGACGATGACAATCACGGAAGAGCGCAAGCAGCAGGTGGATTTCAGCGATGTCTATTTTGAAGCCGGGCAATCGCTGCTGGTGAAGAAAGGAAGCCCGATCACGGGTCTGGAAAGCCTGAACAAAGATACGAAGGTGCTGACCGTAAAAGGCTCTACCTCCGCACAAAATATTCGTGAGAAAGCTCCTGACGCCGTCATTCTCGAATTCGAGAATTATCAGGACGCATTCACCGCACTCAAGGCGGGACAGGGGGATGCTCTGACCACCGATAACTCCATCCTCCTCGGTATGCAGCAGCAGGACCCGAGCTTTGAGCTGGTGGGCGGCAATTTTACGGATGAACCATACGGAATGGCTATCAAAAAAGGAAATCCGGAGTTTGTCAAAACCGTCAACGAACTGTTGAAAGAGCTGAAGGACAGCGGCGAATACAACAAGCTGTATGAGCAGTGGATGGGCGTGAAGCCGGAATAACCGAAGTATGGCTTGGCTTGGCCGTTCTAACCGTCGCGGCTCCAATCGGGTTTCTCTCATTTACTGGGAGGAACACGTCTGGCTACGGTCGACTAGCTAATCGCTCATAATCCCCAATTGGAGGTGATGCGTATTGTCCTTGTGGGATTTTAACATTCTAGTTGAGCACTGGGACCAATTCATGGCTGGCCTGCGCCAGACTATTCTTGCCAGCCTGCTTGGGCTAATCGGCAGCTTGGTGCTGGGGACATTCATCGCCATCCTGCGAATTGCCCCTTTTCGCATATTGAAAGCCATCGGCACCATCTATGTCGAGTTTATCCGCAACATTCCGCTGCTTGTAGTTGTGTTTTTCTTTTTCCTCGGCCTGCCTACTCTCGGTATACCAGTTGACCCGTTCACTTCAGGCACGCTCGGACTGATGGTATACACCGCTTCCTTCATCGCCGAAGCCATTCGGGCGGGGATTCAGGCGGTTCCTTCGGGTCAGTCGGAAGCAGCGCGTTCTTCGGGCCTCAGTTATATTCAGACTATGCGCTACATCATTATGCCGCAGGCCATCAAAATCGTACTGCCAGCCATCGGCAACCAATTGATCAATTTGGTCAAGAATTCTTCGGTTCTGGGCGTTATCGCCGGGCTCGACCTGATGTATTATGCCGATCTCATCAATCTGAGCACCTTCAAAGGCATCCCTGTCTATACGTTTGTTGCTCTGTTCTATTTGCTCCTGACCGTGCCGCTCAGCTTGGCCGTCCATTATATGGAGCGCCGCTTTGCGAGAAGCAATTGATGTTAACACGAAGCTCGCCCTACTAAAACAGGAGGTGGCATGAGATGGATTTTATCGGTGCATACTCCTGGCCGAATCTGCGATATCTCCTTCAAGGCTTTTGGATCACGGTGCAGGTTGCCGGCTTATCCATTATATTCAGCTTCATCATTGGAACCGTTCTCGGAACCGTGAGATATACGAAAACCCCTTTCCTGTCCAGAACGACGGCTATATTTGTAGATACGATCCGCAATCTGCCGCTGCTGCTGATTATTTTCTTTATCGGCATGGTTCTGCCGCAGACCGGACTGCGCATTCCCACCTTCTGGGCGGCTGTCGTAGGCTTAAGCATTTTTGAAGGGGCTATGATTGCCGAGATTGTACGCAGCGGTCTTGTATCGGTAGATAAGGGCCAGATCGAAGCGGCCCGGGCTTCGGGCCTTTCTTATATGCAGACGCTGCGCCATGTGATACTCCCACTGGCTTTGCGCCGGATGTCCCCGCCTATGGTGAGCCAGTTTATCTCCCTCATCAAGGACACTTCGCTCGCTGTGATCATCTCACTGCCTGAGCTAATGCGTAATGTGCAAATTCTTAGCGGTTCCAGCTATTCCTATGTAATTCCAGCCCTTGTGTTTGCATCCTTGTTATACTTTACGCTGAACTACGTCCTGTCGATAATCGCCAAACGTCTGGAAGCAAGGCAAATTTAGTATTTAATGCGATGAACAATTCTTGCTAGCTTCATTGAATACCAGCCATCTAGTGTGAAGACTACATTCGTTTGGAACACATACTTGCATCCTATCCTGCCCCGCAGCCGTTACGGCTTGCGGGGTGTTTGCCGCTTCCGCGAAAAACGGACAGCAAGAGAACAAGTTACCTTATCTTGCGGCTGCCAATCTTGTCGCAAATCTTGATTTTATCCATGTTCGCACATCAACCATTTTCCAGAAACTGCAACATTGACTAAATTATACTCGTCTAAATACATATCCAATCTCGATAAAGGAGTTTTCCATATGAAAAAAGGACTGCTCGTCATGATCATCCTCTCCCTTTCACTCGGAATATGGCTTGGCACCGATCAATCTAGAGCATCCGCACTATCTTGTGCGGGACCTCGACCAGTAACCGAGGAATTAAAAGTGTCAGCCGCAGTATTCCGGGGCACCCTCATCTCGCACAATCCTGCATCCGACGTATCCCAAACCAACTACGTATTTCAGGTTGCCGAGTGGTGGAAAGGAGATATGAAATCTTCCACGATCACCCTGTATACCAACGGCTGGGAGTCTTTCGAAGAGGGCAAAGAATATGTAGTCTTCGCAAATAAAGGCAAAGAGAAATTCAAGCCACGTCTATGCGGAAATACCGGCCTCTCCTCAAGGGTAGACACCGCTCCTTTGGGTGAAGGAACCCAGCCTGAGAAGCCCGCTCAGCCAGCCAAAAGACCAACGACCTTCAACATCCTTGACGGCTTGATTGAACTTATCCGTATTCTGCAGAACAAGCATTAACTCCCTTTCGTAGAAAAAGAGCCGTTCACATTACCTGCAACAATCTGCTCAGCCTCAAGAAATAAATACAACCATTCTCCATGTCATACGTAAAACAACGTAAAAGAGCAATAGCGATATGACAGGAGGATGAGAAATGATCAAACGATTATTGTTGATTTCACTTGTTCTGGGAATTCTCTCTGGCTGTTCCTTGGTGGATGATGTAAACAACTCCTTGGATTACACGAAAGAAGCAACCACCTTCATCAATGAGGTTTCCCAATTTGCCGAGTCTATTTCGGAGCTTGCTCAGCAGGCAGCCACCCAAACAGACGCTAAAGAAACGCTGACCAAGGAGCTTGATGCCATGAAAGCCCAAATCTCGGAGTTTAACGGCATAGAGGCCCCTGCCTTTGCAAGTAACGTCCATGAACAGCTGGTAGCATTAAACGATACACTTCTGACCGACATCAACGGCTACATGGACCAAATCCAGAATGGAGTCACCGACTTCCAGAATTCAGGCATGGCACAAACCATCAATAAGATTACAGAGACGATGGACATGCTCCAGAATTTGCAGCCGTAGACAGGCCAGCCCTTTGACCTTAGCATAACAGCCCTGCTCTTCATGAGCAGGGCTGTTATTTGTATGTATTCCATTCCTCATTTTAAGAAAGGGTCTAAATTGCCAGTCAGTGTCTGTTTTACAACATACCTCGTCCCGTCCCCGCTTGGAGCCATAATCCAGGATGTGCCTTTACTTTCTTCCCCATCCTCCGGATTCCAAGCCACAATGAACTGCCAGTCAGAGCCGAAACGTTTATCATATTCTGCTATGTAGGTTTCAGCGATGTTTCCGCGTGATACTGATTTGATCAGCATCTGCTGCACGCTCTCAACCGATTTCATCGTTTCGGAAAATTCCGACATATCCCATGTATGCTGACCTGCGAAATACCCTTCGTCTCCACCCGACATCGCGAAGAAAGTTTCCTCATCCTCTGCCTGGGCTGCCTGATAGAGCAAGGAAACGCTCTGCACCGGGTTCCATAGGGGCTCCTTCGCTCTTGCTGCCAGTAATCCTCTGTCCTCTGCGGTACGGCGGATTTCCTCAGCAACAAGCTCCTCTAACTCTGCCTCTCTTCCCAGCTCGTAAGCTCCGGGATAGACCGTGGACTGCTCCACTACCTTAAGTCCATCCGTAAACGCCGTCACAAACCATATATGAAAATCGCCCTGGCTAAGCTCCTCCAGCACGATCTCGGCCTGACTGCCGTATGTAAGAGACAACAACCGGCTGCTTTCCGAATCAAGCACCGCTTTATCAAATAGCTTGAATCGTTCCGGTTTTACTTCCCGCTTCCCAGCCTCTTCAAATGTTAATTTCAGCTTGGCGGGGGAAATACGGATGCTCGGTATGTCAGCTAGACGGAAATACGCTTTAGAATCGTTCGCCTGAAGTGCTTCATACATACCCAGAACTGCTTCCACCGGATCCCGCTTAGGTTCCTCCTCAGGCAGCTCCGTTTCTTGTGTGGCTTGAACATCATCCTGATCTCCATGCAGAAATACCATCTGTACGCTCTCCTTGGCGACCGGCAACCATTCCTTGTCATTTGCCGTCCCCTCTTCACTCTGAGCGGCAGCTGTCGAAGCAGGATGAATCTCTGACGGCGGCATATCGTTCGTACATGCTGCCATCAGAAATGCCAGAGCGACCAAAACCACGGTTGGTCCATATCGCTGATATAGCCGCTTCCCGATCTTCATTTCATTCACCTCCCTTACATAAAGTATCGAACACCACTGGAACGAGAAACTGCACCGATCTCTTTATATTCATCATCGTCATTACGGAGAAGAATGTTTATTGCTGGTACGAAAAAAAGCTCCCGCCGGATCTTTAAACCTCCAGCGAGAGCTTCTTCCTCATATTCATGCCCATCAAAATTGATTATAGCTTACAAATTCCAGTACCGGTTTGCGATAACCGCGCGGACGCGGCTTCCTTGTATCCTCCTTGCCGATAGCAATCAGCATGACGGGCACATAAGCATCCGGAATGTTTAATTCCTTCAGCAGCGCCTCGGGATCAAATCCGATCATCGGACAAGTATCCCAGCCTTTATCTTTGGCTGCCATCATCAATAACATCGCGGATAAACTGGCGTTACGTATGGCTTCTTCTCTCATGAAGGATGGTCCCCCATTTTCATAAAAGCTTGTCACTGATTCCACCGTCATGTCATATTCCAGCTTATCAATCACGCCTAAATTCAGGAAGCCTTCATTCATTCTTCCGATATCCTTGTACGCCAGCTGATTCCCCAGGACAACGAGAACGGCCGATGCGGTGAGTATCTTATACTGCTTCTGGGCGGCTTCGTACACTTTGTGCTTGATATCGGGGTCCTTAACCACAACATAGTGTGCATGCTGCAAATTAAAAGCCGAAGGAGCATATTTAACTTCATTAAATAGTTCATTCAAATCTTGATCGGGAATTTCGATGCCTTCCATAAACAGATTAGCCGATCTTCGGCTCTTGATTAATGTAGTTAGATCACTCATATCCTGCACGCTCCTCATCTATTAGTTAAATATGACCGCATCCAGCGAGTATGCGCCTGCACCCGTCAGTGCTACTGCTACCGATACGGCGATCAACAGCAGATTATACTCATAACCATTGGCTGTGGCCCAATATCCATTTTGGCCATGCACCTTCACAATCGCACCCAGCATTGTCAGCGTAATCAGCGCAGCGCCAAGCACTGTGAGGAAACCGGCTGCAAACAGCAGCCCGCCAACCAGTTCCATCAAACCTGACAGCACCGCGACTGCCACTCCAGGCTTAATGCCAATCGATTCCATCCAGCCGCCCGTCCCTTTCGGCCCGTAACCGCCAAACCATCCAAACAGCTTCTGCGCGCCATGCGCCATGAACGACAACCCAACCACCAAACGAAGTATCAACAATCCAAGATCTATAGCCATCTTGTACGCCTCCATTTTCATTTTTGTAATCTATAGAAATCCTTCAACAACACGAGCTCACTCATATCTTAATATTAAGATATAAACCTGTAGAATGATTAACATGCTTCACTTATTCACTTAGCTAACGTTTAAACACCTTCAAACTTACCCCTTTCTATCTACTTACTTTTATATAGTTATTTACCTTAATATCAAGATATATGATTTTCTTTCGACTGTCAACCGCTATTTTGAAAAAAGAATGTACAGCAAAAAAGCATCCCCGCCAAATTCCCGGCGAGGATGCTTCTTAATGCTATTGATCTCCACATACGCGGAGCTTGTCATTATTCCTTAACTGCACCGATCGAGATACCGCTTGTGAAGTATTTCTGGAACATGATGAAGATAATGAGCATCGGTATCGCGGCCACCGTAGCCCCTGTCATTTTGTAGGCAAAATTCGGATTGAGGTCCTGCATCAGTGTTGCAACACCGACCATCAGCGTCTTCATCTGTTTATCCTGGCCGATGACAAGCTGCCAGAGATAGTCGTTCCATACCTGCACGAAGTTCAAAATGAACAAGGCGCCGATACCCGGCTTCACGATTGGAAGCAGGATCTGGAGGAAGGTCCGGACCGGGGCATGATAATATCGGTAAGCAGGATATCCGGCACTTCCTTCTCCATCAGCTCAAGCGCTTTTACGCCGTCCGGGGCATCACCAATAAAGGAAAAGCCGTGCTTTTCCCATTCGATCAACGATTTAATCCCCAAGCGAACAAGTAGTTCGTCATCAGCCAGCATCACTTATAAGGTCATCGTGATCCCCTTCCTGCACTTTTTTGAACGGAAGCAAAAATGCCACCGTTGTCCCTTCATGAACTTTGCTGTGAATTTGGATGCCGTAAGGCTCTCCATACTGAAGTCGAATGCGATCATGCACATTCTTGATGCCGATGCGCTCAGGCAGCTCTTCCGATCCAGCCGCCAGCCTCGCTTCCAGTTCCTGCAGCTTCTCGGGAGAAATGACGACACCGTTATCTTCGGCCGTTAATAGGAAATGGTCATCCTCCAATCTGGCTCGGACAATGATTCTGCCTGCTCCGTTCATCGGCTCAATGCCATGAATCAGGCTGTTCTCGATCACAGGCTGCAGCATGATTTTGATGACTTCCTGATCCATAAGCTCATCTTCAATGTCATATTCCATCGACAGCTTGTCATTAAACTTCATTTTCATCAGCTCAATATAATTCTCGATATACTGAATTTCCTGCCGCAGCGGAATCAGCGTTCCACCACGCCCGATGCTCTGCTCGAGAACGGCGCCCAGGCTGGAAAGCATATCGCCGACTTCTTTATCATTGCGTATATAAGCCATCCACTTAATATTGTTCAGCGTATTCAGCACGAAATGCGGGTTGATCTGCGCCTGGAGCGCACGAAACCGCATATCCTCCTTCTGCTGATACTCGTCTTTCACCCGGTTCAGCAGCTGACGAATTTCGGTAACCATTTTATTGTAAGTTTCGATAAGAGATGAAATTTCCTTTGGACCTGCCACTGACAATACGGAATGGAAATCTTTCTCCTAACACCTGCATCCGTTTCTTCAACAGTTTGAGGGGACGAGACATTCCGTATGAAATAGACAGCGTAATCACTGCAAAGATACCAAAGATCAGCAGCACAATGAGTGATTTGGTTTTGCGCAGGTCGTATATCTCCTTGAAGACAGCATCGTAGGGAACCTTCTGTACGATTTTCTATCCGTTCAAATCCACCGTATCAAAATTCACGATGTATTTCTGGTCCGCTTTCTCCACCATGGCCTGCCCTCTGCGTTTTGTCCACAAGCCGGACATATAGGACTCTTCGGAGACATTCTTGCCAATCATCTCCCTGTTCGGGCTGGAGACGATATTTCCCTCTTTATCCACAAGATACACATCGCCCTCAAGTCCGGTCAAATATTTGCGAATATCTTTCTCGGTGACGCTAAATACGATCATGCCGATATTCTGATTGCTCTGAAGCTCTGTGATACTCTTCACAAGGGATATGATCGGCTCACGGTCAATGTATAGAAACTGTTGGTTATTAAACATCCAGCGGATTTGATAAGGGTGGCTTATCATCTTCTCATACCAGTCGGAATGAATGTACTCCTGATAACGGCTCTCCTCCAGATAGCGGGTGCTGTACCAATTCCCGTGACGGTCGAAAAGAGTGACGTAAGTGTTCGAGAAATACGAGCTGAACGAACGGTTAAGCGTCACATCATTCAGTCTGAGCTTCTGCCAATGGGTGAAGGCATCCGGATCCTTAAGCATTTTCTTAGTGTCATCATTGGTGGTGATATCGACTGCCGAGTTCAGCATATCCTCCAGAAACAATTGAACGTTAAAGGTCATCAGAACCAGTGCATCCTGCGAAGACTTTGCGATCTTCTGTTCGATCGCTCTCTCCATAGGCTTATCCAAATACTGATTGGAAAGCAGAAATGGAATAACCAAAAACAGCAGGATGGAGAAAAAAATACGGTTGCGGATCGAGTTCAACCCGCTGGCCCATTGCTTGATACGCTCCATCATAAGGTCATCCCCCCCTGCTGACATGCATGCTTCTATCCCTTAAGTCTAGGACCCGCACCGTGGTTTTGTAAAGGCTTTCTAAATGGCTTGTTTATCCACCTGATACTCTTAAAAGGCCTGCCGGAGTAAAAAAGAGTATCCGTCAATGACGGATACTCTGATGAACAGACTGCATCTCGATAGCATTATAGTCAGTCGGTTTTAGGGAGCAACTGTTTCGTTGAATCGTGGATGCCACCTTCATATTGAACCATCCTGCTCCGCTTTATTTTCCTGATGTTTTCCGATATTCGCTCGGCGAGACACCGCAGTACTTCTTAAAGGTTGTCGTAAATGTGGAAGAGTTCGAATATCCCGTCTTCTCACCGATTTCAGCAATACTCAGGTCCGTATTCCGAAGATATTCACGGGCATGCGATAATCTAACTCTGTTCAAATACTCCACATAATTCACGCCGAATGTCTTCTTGAAATAATTCGAGAAATATTTCGAGCTTGTATCCAGCACTTCAGCCATATGGTCCAGGTACAGATTCTCCATATAATGAAGCTCGATATATTGGGTAATAAACGCCGGATTCAGCTTGCTGCGCGGATCGTGGTTACGCATGTTCGCAACTACCGGGATCACCTCAACAAGCGCATCCAGAATCTCCTTATAAGTAAATGCCTGATCGACCTTGTCGATAAAAGCGCTTTCCAAACGAAACAATTCGCTACGGTCTACCGTAGAGGACTCCGCCTGCTGTAGGACGATAAAAAACATGCTCTTGGCAATATGGATCATCTGATGATGATGAATCTGCACAGAGACATTTTCCTGAATGATTTCATTGACGATCCGCAGCCCTTCCTCCACTTTACCGCTCAGCATGCAATTGCTCAGCTTTTCAATCTCCTGGATTGGGAAGTACAGCTCTGGGACATACCGGATTCGTTCTGTGTCGACGACACAGTTATCCTCGTTTACATGCCTGTACAGCAGCCCGTCCTTAATATCCTCAGAGGCAGCGCGGCAGTTGCTGATCTTAGATTCGTAAGAGCGACTGACGCATCCCCATACATCGAATGACTGCAAATAGTCCTTCTTGGCGGCCTCAAGAAATTGCTCAAACCTCTGCACTAACTTAATGCGCTCCGATGGCTGGTCAAAGCCGATCAGCGCCAGAAACTTTAAATGCTCAGTATGATAAACGATCGCATGCTCATAACGCTCAGCCAGATCCTTCCGGATTGTTGCCGTTAATTCCTCCAGCACGAACTCGCTTTCAGTGTCCGGCTTTAAGTAGATGGCTGCCATAACGAAATGCCTGCTCTGGAAAAGATACGTGTACTGCTTCTGCATTTGAATTTCCTGTTCACGCGAATGATTCTGTCCGTCCAGGGTCTGCAGGAACACGCCTCTCCGAATTTCTTCCTCAACAAGTTCCATTTGCTTCTTGAGCGATTCGTTCTCCCGCTGCACTTTGATGATCCCGCTCTGAATTTTTACGAAATCATTCCCCTTCAGCGTGTTGCCTCCAAGCAGCTTGACGATATTTTTGACAGGTCGATACAGGTAGACGCTTAACAGAAGCGACAACAGCACGGCCAGTACAATCGCTCCGTACATAATCCACTGGTTGGCATTGGTCACGGAGTCGATATTTTGAAATTTGTAAGGCAGCTTATTGATATAGATGAACCCGTTATAGTCGGACTTATAAAAGTTGTATTCGTAATTGCCATTCGTCAGGGAAGCTTCCTGAGAAGGATTAAAGTACACGTCGTTCAAAATGTCGACCAAGTCCAGGTCCTTCTCCGTGCTGAGGATTACGTTACGATTGGAGTCCAGGACGATCAGCGAAGCGCCGGGAATCATTGAATTCAGGTCGATTCCTTTCAACAGCTTGCTTACATCGATAAAAATCATGAGGTTCTTGTTTGACATCCGGACCTTGTTCCCATCCACCGCAACCATCAAATTGCGTCCATAGCCACTGTTAAGATCCGCATAATCCTCGGCTGGAAATACGGTAAATCCATGCTCGGAACGCATAAAATTTCTCCAGAACATAGAGTTGTAGCGCTGTGATATGTAACGTCTGTCAAAGAGAGTGTCCAGGCTGCTCGTTCCCCGGGTCGTAATGGCAAGATCACGATCATTGAATGAGATGATCACGTCCTCCACAATATCCAAATTGGACACAATGCTTGTTAAGCTGTCCTGCAGGGATATGACCTTTTCCATGTCAAGCCCACCCGCGTCCGTCAGAATCCGGTCCGAAGGAAGCGCATGAATGTTGAAAATAAGATTGTTGACGGAGGAGAAACTGGTATCAAACGATTGAATGACATTTTTGATCACCATTCGGTTGTTGTCGCTCACCTTTTCATATATCCCGCTGATGGAATTTTTGTACACAATGTAATTGAATATGAACATGATGCCGATGACCAGTTGCAGAGCGAAGAAAATCTGAAGCAATCCTCTCTTGGCGATCAATCGATTCATTATGGATTCACCTTTCTTGAAGTCATCCCTTCATATTCAACATGCATGGCTACGGTCCCTTCCCTGCTTAGTTCGCAGCTTTATCCAATCTCTTCTGGGCAGCGTTGAAAATGTCGACGATCTGCTTCGCGCCCTGCTTTTCGGCTTGTACCTGCCACTGCTGCCACTGCATGTCGCCATAGTCTTTATTCAGAATGTATTTCGCATTGAATTCATCCGCCATTTTTTTCAGTGATGTTTGAATTTCAGCGATGGCGTACGTTTCGTCGTCCGTGAAATTCAGAACCGGATCGAGCGGTTCAAATTTGTTGCCATCCAGCAGCTTATCCTGAGCTTCCTGTTCCTTCTCCGTATAGTTGAAGTACACGCTGCGCTTGTCGGCATTGATATATAAGCCCTGCAGCCATAGGCCATAGCGGTCCTCCAGCACGCTGATATCCACCAGTGGAACGTCCGCCAGCTCCGGATAAATAGCTTTATCACCTTCAATCCTAAACGTCTCGCCTTCTACACCCATTGTCACCAGGGTCGCACCAGATGGGCTAGTCAAATAATCCAGCAGCTTCAGAGCCGCCTCTTTGTTATCATTGTTCGCTACGGCGATACTGAAGCCATTCGTAATGCTTTCGAGCGTCTTGCCATTGCCCGTTGGACCGATAGGATTGCCGTAGCGGAGGTCATAATCAGGGTTCTGGTCTTTTACTTGGTTGTAGAACAGGTCCAGACGGCCGATCCAGTCATAGGTAACAAAGGATTTATTACCGCTCGTCATCTTCGCCGTCCAGGAATCGTCGGTATCCGTCATGAATTCCGGATCGAGGAGCTCTTCCTTGTACAGCTTCTTCATGAAATCGAGCATGTCTTTATGCTCCGGTTGTACGGTTGCATATTTCCAGATCTTAGCCGCCTCGTCGTAATATACCGGATAGTTGGCGCCGCCAATGCCCCATCCGTATGCCCAGTCGCGAAAAATATTCTCTTTCGTCTTGGAAGCGTACGGATATGAATCCGGATAAGCCTCCTTCAGTTTTTTGAGTGCTTGATAGAATTCCTCGGTGTTCGTCCACTCCTTAATGCCTTGTCCGTCGAAAATGTCTTTACGGTACAGGAAGCCATGGTTCACGTCACGGTTGATATTCGCCACCGGCCAGGTATAAATGTTCCCGGCTTCATCCGCATAAGAAGGAATGACCAAAGGATTCTCGTCAACATACAAACGTTTGAAATTCGGCAGCATGTCGAGATGATCGTTGATCGCAACAACCGCCTTCTGCTTGCCGATCTTCTTCAGCTCCGATGGCGTCAGGCCATGGAAAATATCCGGCAGCTTGCCGGAGGCGACCGTCACCTTCAGCTTGTCGTTGTACGTGGACGGTGAGTACGCCTGGAAGTTGATTTTAATACCTGTGCGCTTTTCGATTTCTTTGGCAAGCAGTGAATCATTAAGGTTTGTCTTCTCACTTACCACCATCCATGTAATCGTGGTCGGCTTATGCACCAGCGGCAGCGTAAGCCCACCTGTATCTCCGTATGGGTCCAGACCAACCACAGCAGGTGCTGCTTCCTGACCGTCTCCCATCTCAGGTTCCGTCCCCTCGCCTCCGCCGCTGCAAGCAGCAAGCATCGACGCGATCATGGTTAATACAAGTGCCATACGAAACAGAAACCATGATTTTGGTCTTCTCATACAGGCGTCCCCCTACTTTCGTGTAAAGTTTGCTCACAATTTCTCACACGTTCCTACAATACAACCAGACAGACGTCTCTTTTGTACTCATACTAGCACTCACTTCTTCGACAGACCAGAGGGTTCTTCACCGTTCCGGCCCAATATGCCAGGCTTATTTTAAGGAATTTCGTATTCGCAACCTTGACCTGCCAAATTAAAAGAAGGAGCCACCTTAGTGACTCCACGATAATGTCCAGATCAGCCCCAGTTTCGCTATTCTCCCTTACCCTTTGCTCCCTTTTCGCGCAGCTTCTTGCCTTCCTTACCGTAGAGATCCTTTAAAATTTTCTTGCCGGTCGGCGTCTGCGCAAGCCCGCCCTTCGCGGTCTCCCGATGCTTGGCCGGCATGGCCGTGCCAACCTCCAGCATGACATCGATCACTTCATCCGATGGAATAACGCTTCGAACGCCGGCCAGCGCCATATCCGAAGCCGCCAGTGCGGTAACTGCACCGAAGCCGTTGCGTACGATGCATGGGATTTCTACCAGTCCTCCGACGGGATCGCAGATGAGACCCAGCGAGTTTTTCAGTGCAAGCCCTACCGCATGAACTGCCTGCTCCGGAGTGCCACCGCGAAGCTCCGTCAATGCACCGGCCGCCATACCGATTGCGGATCCAACCTCGGCCTGACAGCCACCCTCTGCCCCCGATATGAATGAATTATTTGCAATAACATACCCGATGGCACCTGCACTGAACAGCCCCATGACCAGGTAATCGTCATCCCATCCAAATCGCTGCTGCACGCTGACGAACACGCCTGGAATGATGCCACATGAGCCAGCGGTTGGTGTGGCGACGATCCGTCCCATGGACGCATTCACTTCCGATACGGACAGAGCATAGGCGAGCGCTGTGCAAGCATCGGTGCCCAGCGCAGGCACGCCCGTCGACATGTATTCGTGGACGCGGACGGCATCTCCTCCGGTCAGACCACTCTTCGACGGAACCGGTTCATGGATGCCCCGGTGAACGGCCTCCTTCATAATGCCGTAATAATCGGCCATTTGCTTAAATGTCTCCTCCCGGCTTTTGCCGGTTTCCTTGATCTGCTCCTGCAGCATCAGCTGCCCGATCGTTACCTGATCCTTCTCGCACCAGGCGATGATGTCTTTCAATGTGGAAAACTTCATGAGGCTGCCTCCTCCTCTGTCGTCAGATCCGCAAATACGACGCGATGTACACTCGGCAAGCTCTCAATATGCTTTATCAGCTCCAGTGGAACGGCCTCGTCCGATTCGACGACAGTGATGGCATCGCCGCCTCGTCCCTTACGATCCACGTCCATATAGGCAATATTGACGCCTCCGCCCTCAAGCAGTCGAGTGATATGCGCTACCATACCTGGCGTATCGTCATGGAAGACCAGCAGCACGGGGTAGTTCGTCGTGAATTTGACATCAAAGCCGTTCACCTGCAGCATCTCGACGCTGCCTCCACCAATGGAGGCGCCTACAATACGATCTTCACGTCCTCTACTGGCTAATCTAAGCTCCACCGTATTCGGATGGAAAGCGACATTCTGCGCTGTCTTGAAGGTCAGCCGCATACCCGCCGCCTCGGCGAGTTCAACAGAATTGCGGATGCGCATATCATCTGTGGCAAAATCCAGCAGCCCGCCGACGACAGCCAAGTCCGTACCGTGACCGCGGTAAGTATCGGCAAAGGAGCCGTAAAATACGATTTCCGCCTGGTCGGGGAACGCGCCGAATATGCGCCGCGCTGCCCTTCCGATTCGGACGGCCCCCGCGGTATGGGAGCTCGATGGCCCTACCATACTCGGCCCTATAATTGAAAACACATCTTTAAACCGCATGCGCGATTCCCCACTTTCGACTATTCTGCCTTCATTCTATCAGTCTAAAAGCCATTCTTCCAACTGTTCACGAATAAAGTCGTCGTCATTCAGATGCGGATATTCGCGGTAAACCCGGTCAATTTCTTCAGCCTGCCCCGGCGATAGCGTCTCATGCGGATTCAAGCACCAAGTGCCCCTCAGCAATCCTTGGCGACGGAGCACTTCGTGTATCCCCGGAATACATCCGGCAAACTCATGCGCCGGGTCAAAGAAGGCCGCATTGCAATCTGTGATCTCCACATTGCGCGTTAGCCATTCCTTGGAGACGCTTCCAGCCTTTCTCGCCTCTTTGATTTCCTCCAGCAGCTCGACCGCTTTTTGGGTCCATACAGCCCAGTGGCCGAGCAGTCCGCCGACGATCTTCTTCTCTACAGGCACCCCGTCGACCTGGAAGCGGTACGTGGTCAGCAAATCGTTCACGATATTATCATCATTGCCAGTATACAGCGCAATCTCTTCTCGGCGATTCGAATAGCAGACGGCACGGACGACATCAATCGTCTGATATCGATTGAAAGGCGCCATCTTAATCGCAACAACGTTTGGTATCTCGGCAAAGGCCCGCCAGAAATTAAAGGAGAAGATCTTTCCGCCAACTGACGGCTGCAGATAGAAGCCGATGACCGGCATTATAGCAGCGATCGACTCGGTCCGCTTCAGAATGTCTTCCTCGCTCCAGCTGTCAAGGCCTCCCATGCTGAGGAGCACTGCGTCATAACCGAGCTTCCGCGCTATCTCTGTCTCCTCAAGCGCTTGGGGAGTCGGGCCGCAGACGCCAGCGACCATGATGAACGGGCGCTCAAGCTTTGCCTTGCTGATCTCTTCAGCCGCCAGACGCAGCACCGGTTCGTACAGATCAATACCGGGCTCGCGTATCTCGAACTGGGTCGAATGCACGCCTACTGCGATACCGCCGGCGCCAGATGCCGCATAATAACGGGACAGTGCCCTCTGACGGCGTTCATCCAGCTTCCGGTTCTCGTCCAAGGCGAGAGGGTGAGCCGGAATAACAAGCCCTTGATGAAGCGCTTCCAGTTTTTCAGGTGCCAATTGCACGGTTGCCCAGGTCTGTCCGCTCATTTAGAATTTCCCCTTTCGCTCTTGGAAGTGTGTCGGCTTATTCCAGCTTTCGCCTCCAGCCTGTACCCACGCTGCGGTCCAGTCGATCATTTGCAGCAGGGATACCTTCGGATAGCCGAACAGCTGATGCGACTTCGACGCATTATTCAGCAGTGCTGTCTCGGATTCCGTGCCATTAAACTGTGCCTCTTTCCCCATCCGTTTGGCCAATTCCTGTGCCGCCCAGCGGATCGACATCGTCTCCGGTCCAGTAATATTGATGATCTCCGGCGGGGTATTGCAGTGCAAGAGAGAGCGCAGCGCCATCTCGTTGGCATCCCCCTGCCATATGATATTCGCGTGTCCCATTGTCAGGTCTATCGGGCGGTCCTCGTGGATAGACTTGGCCAGCTCATGCAGCACGCCGTACCGCATATCGATGGCGTAATTGAGACGATAAATAGCCATCGGCGTTCCATTCTGATGA
Organism: Paenibacillus solani; assembly: GCF_001277345.1. Taxonomy (GTDB): domain Bacteria; phylum Bacillota; class Bacilli; order Paenibacillales; family Paenibacillaceae; genus Paenibacillus_AQ; species Paenibacillus_AQ solani. The sequence continues at coordinate 325,792 of NZ_LIUT01000006.1, read as the reverse complement.
GAGAAATATTCAAAGATACGTTCCCGGCCCAGGCAGGACTGCGCATATTCGCCGATCGGTTCCGGCGCAACTGATTCGTTCACACCACCGCTCCCTACTGGGGAAAAGGGATATACATTACCCGACGAGAACACAACGATTTTGGATTGCTTAAACTTTTCAGAGACCCGTCCCGGCAAATATGAATTCATCGCCCAGGTGAAATACTCGCGGCCCGCCGTTCCGAATTTATTCCCAGCCATATAGATGACATTTGGAGACTCCGGCAGCATCTGGAGTTCCTGATCGTTTAACAGGTCGCACGAGATCGTGTGGACACCCGCTTCCTCCAGCTCGCGTCTCGCCTCCTGGTTCGAGAATCGGGACACTCCGATAATCCGCTTGCCCCCGCCCCCTTCACGAACAGCGTTCGCCGCCAGTCTCGCAAGGCTCGGACCCATTTTCCCCCCAACGCCCAATACTACAATATCGCCATCCAATGACGCTAGGTCAGCGACCAGCTGTTCCGAAGGCTCGGCAAGCTTACGCTCCAGTTCTGCAACGGTTAACATCATTCCATCTCCTCCTCGTATTGATTCCCTTTTATCATACGAGGGGACACGATATAAAGACAAATCTTTAAATCGTCTTTAAATAGATGCAGGTTAGGACAAGTACGTAAAATGTTCCTACAATCACTGTTGTTTTCAGATTTCTTGATTTTATAGAACCTATTTAGTGCGAGTTCAAAAAGTCGGTTTTTCAGCACCGCAGCTTATGCTTCCGAAGTACGTTTTTTAAAACACTTTAGGTTAGATGAAGCTAGGGACGTCAGGAGCGGAGCTACACGTTTTCGCAGAAAACGCCTTCGAAAGCATCAGCTGTTTTAGGTACATGAGCACCTGACAAGTTTCCCTAGGAAACATGCTTCGGAAGCATCTGCTTAGGCCTGGCTGAATTCAAGATTCATTCATTTTTCCTCGTCCCTTTGGCCGTCCGGCTGACCTTCCTCAGATGTCGGCCCGTTATTGAGCAGCTTTCGCTTTCGGGCTGCATCTTCCCGTTTCTGCCGTCCCGATTTCCGGGCCAGCCATAGGATGAGCAGAACGAAGCCCGCGATGACCAATATGGGAAGCGATCCGGAAAGGATAACGATCATCCATTGGACGATGATGGTGATCACGTCGATACTGCCCTGAAAAGCTTCGGAAACCCGCTGCCCGAGCGGCGCCTGAATGGCGGACCCTTTGGGATCATCCTTTTTCTGCGGTGTCTGGTAAAGCCTGATTTCTACTGTGGAATAGGACACGTTCTGGTCAATGTAACGCATCCGGCCTTTCATCTGCTCGATTTCCGATTGAATGCGCTCCAGCTCATTGGCAAAAGCAACAAGGTCGGTTGTTTTGGTCGCCTGTTTCATGAAGGCTATGTACTGCTCCTCCATGATTTGCTTGGCCTTGAGCCTGGATTCCAAATCGACGTATTCCTCGGTCGCGTCCTGCCCTTCGATGCTTCGCTGCAAATTTTCATGCGCAATGTTCTCCAAATGGTTTAAAAAGGAGGAGAACCCGTTCGCAGGAACTTTCACAATAAACGTTCCGCCTGTTTCGCTGCTGGATTGAGTTTCGCTGAAATTAACGATATAGCCGCCGGAAAGCGTCACTGAGTTCCGGACTTCTGTCTGTGCCTTTCCATAATCCTGAATCTCCATCACAATATTTGCTTTGTACATCAGCTTTTTGTTGAGCCCGCTCGACAAATCCTGCGAATTAAAGCCTGCGCCGGAAGTCTGAGCAGTCGATGGCATATTCGAAGCCTTGGCATCGGGCGATGCCGGCACCTCGGAGCTGCCATCGCTCTCCGCCTCGGTTACATTTTTGGCCGCCGCACCTCCCTCTGTGTTTGAGGCTTGATCCGCCATAGATGCTTGCGTATGGGTTTCCGCAGCAGCTCCGGCATTTTTGCTTTGAGAACCTGAAGAGCAGCTGCTAAACAGCAATACGATAAGTATCAACGCAGCAATCCATAAACCCCGCCTTCTCATACTTTCTCCCCCCTGTAGATGGATATTTCCATTTTATCTACTAACGGTTCCAGCATATGGAAGGTTGCAGGCAAGATAATAAATTATCCAAACAGGGCTGGTTCAACGCAAAAAACGCCTCCTCCGTCTCATAACGGAAGAGGCGCACATTCTCAAGCAATTTCATGCTCTACTCCAAAAACGTAAATCTGAAAATCTGCCTTGGCCTGCCCCTAGGGCACCTGCTCGATCCCTGAGATTCCGCCCCGTCCATGGTCGGTCTACAACTAGCAATGATCAGCAAGCGAAATAACCAATGCAAATAGTTCTACAAAATTAATTTTAGTACTTTATTAATGAAGCCAGTATTTTGCTGTCCGATTCGTATTTCTCATAGGCATGATGCGCTTGGTCCAGCTCGAACTGATCCGTAATTAATGGCTGGACTGAAATCCTTTTCTCAGATAACAACCGAACATACTCCCCAACATTTCTTCCTTCCGTCCAACGCACATAACCGACCGGATAATCCCGATTTTCTCTTTCGTACTGATTATCATACCGTCCTGCCCCGCCTGCCCTGGAGATCAATACGCGCGCTTCCTTCTTGAACATTGCCGCCCGGGAAAACTCCATCGTTAAATTGCCAACGATGACTACACTCCCCCGGTCCCGCAGCCATTCGAACGAGCTGTTGATCAATTCTTCTCCTGAGCCGCCTGCGCATAGAATGATGGAATCGAAGCCATGACCATCCGTTAAAACATCAAGCTGTTCTTCTAAATCCTCGGTACGCTCAAAAACCTGTGACAATCCTTGCTGCTTGAGTAATTCCACACGCTCACTGCTTAGATCCAGACCTACCGTTCTGTAGGCGGCAGCCGAAGCAATTTGTGCCACTAAATTCCCTAATATCCCCAGACCCACGACAAGTACCGATTCTCCAAATCGCAAATCCGCGATGCGTAAAGCGTGAATCGCAATGGCACCCAAACCGGTAAATGCGGCTTCTTGTGGAGATACATGCTCGGATACAGAGGCGATCAGATTCGTTGGAACGGCCAATATCTCTGCATGCTGTACGAAAGGGGAGCCGTAACATGCGACACGTTCGCCAATCTCATATTCGGTTACCCCTTCCCCCAACTGTTCGATTCGGCCAACCGCGCTATATCCAATCATGACGCTCTTTCCAGCAGAATTTTTAATGATGCCCATTTCCGTTCCTGGACTAATTCCTGAAAACTCCGTTCGTATGAGAACATGCCCTTCCTTTAGTTCCGGTGCATCGACTTCAATTACGGCTGCTTTTCCATCTCTAGCTGCTACTGCCTTCATTTGGTTTACCCCCAGCACATCATTATGCGTTTTTTTATATCTTATTATGAGAACTTCTACCAAAGTACTTCTTTTCATAACAACTCTAGCTTTTCAACACTATTGTCGGTTCTTTTTGCGGATCAACCACTTGTCCAATACGAGAGCATCAAGGTCAATATTAAGAAAACAGCGTATAGCATCTGCTGGCGTTTCAACAATCGGTTCCCCATTGTCGTTATACGAGGTATTCAATAGAATCGGCGTCCCCGTCAAACGCTGAAAAGAAGACAACAGCTGGTGCAGTTTCGGATTAATCGCTCTCGATACCGTTTGAACCCTCCCCGTACCGTCCTCATGTGTAATCGAAGGAACCTCACTCCGCTTCTCTTCCAAAATATATGGAACCAACAGCATATAATAGGATGGGTGCTCCATCGAAAAATATGTCGGCTGCTCCTCTTCCAATACGATCGGTGCGAACGGACGAAATGCTTCCCTATGTTTGATCCGGGAGTTAATTAAATCCTTCATATCATTCCTTCGAGCATCAGCCAAAATGCTTCGGTTTCCGAGCGCACGCGGACCGATTTCAGAACGGTCTTGGAACCACCCGATAATCTCGCCTTGATCTAAAATACTGGCCACGGAGCCGTACAGATCGTCCGGCGATTCCACAGTAATATGTTCAGCATACTGCTTCAGTGCACTCTCGTAATCTTCTGCACCATATCCTCTGCCCAAGTATGGAGAAAATAGGATGGATGCATCGCCTCTCGGCTGATTCATCTTGACGTGGTGCCCGTAATAGGCGCTTCCGATCGCCGTTCCAGCATCCCCAGCTGCCGGCTGCACGAAAATATGCTCGAATGGAGTTTCCTCCAAAATTTTATAGTTGGCAACGCTGTTCAGCGCCACACCACCTGCAAGACATAAGTGACGGGATCCCGTCCTCGCATGTAAATACCGGCAGGCTTTGATCATCGCTCTTTCCAAATGATATTGTCCGGCATATGCGATATCCGCCTTGGCCTGAAAACGTTGCTCCTCATCTCGAATGACCCCGACGGTGTGGCGAATAAATTTTTTCATTTCCTGAATATGCTCTTTGCTTTGGATAAACCGTCCTTCGTCATCCATCGTGTAGAAGCGTTCGAATTCTTTGACGTACGCCGTTGAACCATAAGGTGCCAATCCCATGGTCTTTCCGTTCGTCAGCTTGTGAAAACCGATGCCATTGCTTAACACATCATAAAAATAACCCATTGAATTTTCCACAGGCGAAAGCACCTGGTTCCATTCCATTTTCCCTGTAATTTTCAAGAGCTCTTGAATTTCCGTGCCCTTCCCATAGTAATAGGTTGTGGTCTCATTGAGTCCACCTATCTCACTGCCTGCCCCGTCAACGACGAGAATGGCTGCTTCTTCGAACGGCGATGGATAAAAGGCGCTGGAAGCATGGGCAAGATGATGGTTCATCAGGACCATCCGGTCCCGGTACGGCTTGTAATAATTGCGGTCTATAATATCATTGCCTATGATGAGATCGATCTCTGATAGCGTTAGACCTTGGCTTTCCAGACAATAAAGAGCCGCTTGATTTCCAGACGATTTGACATCCAGATCCAGGGAATGCTTGATTCTGGTAATACGCTCCTCTTCAATTGCGACAGCTATCTTTCCATCCAACATGAGGCAAGCGGAAAAATCATGACTCGATCCACCAAGTGCCAATATATTCATCGAATCCCCTCCGTATAATGATGCCACTATTGATCAGCACACCATTTATAGCCAGCTAATATCATGCAGTGCACCGTTTTTTGCAACCCATATTTCTTTAGGCAGCGTATGGGATAAAAAATGCATATTCCCACAGCTTAAGCCGTAAGCTCCTGAATTGGGAAACAGGATCGCATCCCCCATCGTTATATTCTCCGGCAGCAGAACGGAGCTCTGGATTACATCCGTAGGTGTGCAGAGCTTGCCAACGATTTGAGCTGGAACAAATCCATTCGTGGACTCTGCAGGCTCTTCCATGATTTCATGTTCACTGTCATGCAGCATATAGCGGTTAGGCAGGGGCGTCTTAAAGCTTCTGCCCATCACGGAGCTAAATGCACGATGATGGGTCCCCCCGTCGACAATTACAAATTTCTTTCCATGCGACTGCTTGGTGTACAGCACCCGAGTTACATAATTGCCCATACGCGAGGTGATATATCGGCCCGACTCTACGAAAATATGCGGTAAGCATAAATCCTCATTCTTCGATATTTCTTCAGACAGAAGCTGTCCAAAATCATCGATCGGGAACGGATCATCTCCCCTGAAATAAGGCACTCCGAAGCCTCCGCCAAGGCCTACTGTGGTTAAAGGGAGAGCATGCACTTCCTTTAGTCTTCGAATCCACGCAAACATTCTCGGAATGCTTTCCCTGTAATAATCCAAATGAAAATTTTGTGTCCCCTGATACGTATGAAGTCCGATTAATTTGAGCTCGGATTGACCGATCACATATTCCACAGCATCATCAAGCTGTTCCTCGTCAATGCCGAATTGCGTAGGGATGCCGACCGACGCCATTCGTGATCCTTGCCGTGTCGTCATTAGGTTGATTCGGAGCGTGACCGGCACCTTTTTTCCCAAGCGAGCAGCCTCTTCTTGAATCACCCGGAGCTCCTGGAGGGATTCAGCATTGATACAAAAAATACCACCTTCTATACAGGCATGAATTTCTTCCCTGCTTTTCCCCGGTCCGGTAAACACAATCTGTTCGGCCGGCACCCCGATGGAAACAGCTCGATGGTACTCTCCAATCGAAGCCACCTCGATCGGGGACCCATACTGGTGGATCATTTTGCAAATAGAAGGATTTGGATTCGCTTTCATTGAATAATACAGCCCGACTTGTTCCGGTAAGGCGCTGCGGATTCTGGCATAATCATCTTCCAATTGCCTTTCGCTGTACAGAAACAAAGGGGAACCGAAACGCTTCAATGCTTCGGAAACTGTATCCGCCTCTCGCATGATCGTTTCCAAGGAAGTCACCTCATCTCCGTCAATTTCGTAGCACTCATGAATTGCTCGATGCGCTGGACCATCGTAGCAAGCCGATGCCTGTCTTTTTCCCAGAACATCATAAAGATCCGGTATACATACACTTGCTGCTTCGGGTCAAACACCTCATGAAAACCGTAAATGAGAGTTCCTCCTGAATAGGTGGCCGCAATCTCATCAACCTGCCTTCTGAATACCGAAAATTCCATCCGCCGCGGTATTTTCACATCAAAGAACTGAACGCAAATATGAGGAAAGCCATCCGCAAGCAATCGTTCTCTGATAGACAGCGTGTAGGTGACCATCGTGAGTCTCGCGTTGATTTCGATGACGGGAATCAATCTTCCTTGCCTATCCATCACCGAATCGACTCCCATAAAACCCTGGTAGCCTTCCTCTGACAGAAGCTGCCCCAGTGACTCCAGCTCTTGCAAATAGTGCCTCATCACATGCTCGGGAATCAGAGGGTGCAAATCACTCCCTTTGTATACACCGACATCATTATTGTCCTGCCCCGTAACGGCCAGCACACGGCATTCCCCATTCCACAGCAGCAGCTGCGCATTCAAGTTATACTCCACATCATGCCAGCGTTCGATCGACACCATGAAATCCTCCACATGGCGCTGTCTGGATAAATACGTGCAGATAAAATCAAATTCCTTCCGGCTTCGAATATGGAACAAATTTTTACCCGAGGAGCCGTAGGCCGTTTTCAATACATAACGATCTGCATTCGTTTCTTGCTGCAGCTGATGGAAGGCTCCCTCCAGCTGATCAAAGCTGGTGCAAACAATGCCGTCGCTCACGGGAATCGAATGCTGTTCGCAAAATAACCGGGTATACACTTTATTGTTCAGTTTTAAAGCCAGCTCCGGCGGCGGACCAATCCCGATACCACCGTTCGAACTTATAAATCCAGCCTGCTGTACATCCATCAGATAAGGTATCGTATATGTACCCTTCAGTTTGCCAGCAAACTCCTCCGGATGACCTACAAGCATTTTGGGGATACGGATTCCCTGCTCTTCCAAATAACTCAGAAACTCGGAGTCCGGTCTTTCCTGAACGATCACCTCATCCTCCGGATCCGCCAAGTAGATTTGATGAATGTGCATCTGATTCATCAAAGAATCCGTCGTCGCATTTTGGATTTGAGGAAGGCGTACGCCGATTTTGCTTTTCTGCTCCCAATTGATGTTGGAATACCATAGCTTCGGACTTTGAATGTCAAGCAAGCTGCTAATAAAACGTTCCGCCTTCATCTCCTCACCTCATATGGAATTGATGGAGTGGATACATGGCGGAGCCATTCCATCTCACCGCTTAAGTATTGAAACGGCTCCTTGCCAAACCATTCTAATGAAGCACAGCAATCCACATCGTCGTCTGTTAAACATGTGACGATTCGTTCGAAGTCAACGATCCCTTCCCTAAGAGAGACCATCCCCTCCCTTAATCCGCTGGGAGAATACACGTTTTGGGGTTGAAAAATTGCCAATTGCTCAGGCTCCGTAACATTCTTCATATGGAAATGAGAAATCCATGGTTTTAATGCTTGGTAGGCTTCTATCGGGTCCGAGCCCCCCTCCCAAATATGCAGAAAATCAAGATTAATCCTTAAAGAAGAATGATCGACTTCTTTCAAAATCCGCAGCGTCGAATCCAGCGTATCAGCGAGAGTGTTAGGGTGTGTTTCCAGCACGAGGGTCAAACCGTTCTCCGCAAGCTTCTCCGTAAGCTTCCTCAGCCTGTCCATGCACAATTTCCACTGTTCATCGTCCGCTTGCGAGCTCCCCAAATGCCCTGCAAAGATGCGGATTTGTCTTGTCTCAAATCGGTAAGCCAGATCAATCCATTCCTGAAGCTTCACGTTCATGGCTGACGGCGGCGACTGGTTGTCCATAAGCCCGACGTAATCACTGATCATGGGGATTTTCAGACCATAAGACTTAAGCTTGCCCATCCATGGTTCGATCTGAGACTGGAACGTATGGGCCAAGGCTCTAGCATGAACTCCCCATAGCTCGATCCCGGCAAAACCCGTCCGATGTGCATAATCAATCAGATGTTCGAAGGAGACTAATTCATGTCGAAAAGAAATGGTACATAAACTATATTTCATAACAGTTCACTCCCCATCCGTTCCATCTGCAGCAAAAACTGCGTTTCATGGCCCCCGACTTCCATGAGCTTATTCTTCAATTGACTGAGCAGCGCCATGTCAGTGTAGTTTTTCTTGTATTTAATCAAGAGGAAGTTTACTGTTGTCCACAGCTTTAGTAATCGATCGATCGCTAAATTCCCTTCCTCCAATTGTGAAGGGCTGAGCAGCTGCAGCTCGCAAATACTGTTCCAAACCGCACTCCTTGTTTTTACGATCGAGGATATAGTGATATTATTTTGATAAATCCATGAATTCCTTCGTTCTTTATCCCAATGAATGGATTGCATCAAATCCGCTATAAACAGCTCAACTGCCCGGTATCCGAAATTAAGATCCCCTTTTCTGTAGAGCTGCAGATTTTGCTTCGAGGTAAATCGAAAGGCTTCCTTCGGATCAGGCAGTGCAAACTGCTTCGGAGGGACGAGTGTATAGTAATATAATGAATTGTCTTTCCCCTTCACTCGCGCACGGCCTAACTGTTCCCTTGTCAAAGTACCTATATAATCTGCGGTAGGATCTGCCACCTGAAACTGACTCCCGGAAGCATCACATCCATAAATCAACGCAAAATGCTGAATACCATTTTCCTCATGTGTCAGAAGCTCTCTCGGGAAATAATCCATATCTGCGGCACGGCACATCAGCAGCACCGCTCCTCCTTCACGGATGAGCTGAACGAGATCTTCCTCTGTCCCCTTCATAAAGTCAGATTGGATACCGTAGAGATAGTCGAGTTTGTACAGTCTGATGTTCTTTCCTGACATTAAGAGGCCGGAACTGTAGTTCAAACTCCAATAATTCATTAAAAAATACTGAGATCTGACTTGCTTCATCTGTAGCAGCGTCAATAAACATGAGGCCGCACACTCCATAGCCGCCAGCTTAACCACGGTTTGACTCGACTGTTCCATCTAGCCACCTCATCCCTTGGAGTTATCATTCACGAGACTGATAAAGGATTGCAGCTTCCCGCTTGCCGTAAGCGGAATCTGTTCCTTTCTTTCAATGGTCAGGCTTACTTCTGTCTTTAAGCTTTGCTGCAGGAACTTCTCCAGCCTTGTTCTCAAGTGCTGTTCTTCGGATAGACTCCCTGCAATGAGCAGCCGAAACTCGGTATACGATTCTTGAACGACTTGAAATTGCTTGATTTGCTCATTTTGCGCCAGCTCATAAAAGAACTTGTCCAAATATCGAAAAATAGAAGAATGGATTTCGCGTCCTGGCAGCTTAATCTGTGCATTCCTTATTGGAAAAAGCTCAATAATTCGTGCACCGTGTTCATTTCGCCTAATGCGTCCAATATCTCCCGTCCGGTATCTCACGTAAGGGATGCTTCTCATGAGAAATGAAGTAACGACAACTTCCCCGTAAGTTCCATCCTGTACAGACAGGTTCGTTCCCGGCTCCAGCACTTCCACATAGACGGAATCTTCATCGATCTCCAGCTGTCCCAGCTGATTGGAGAATGCGATGCACCATATTTCCTCCAAGCCGTAATAATCGACCAGCGGTACACGGAAAACCTGCTCGATTGCATGCTTTTGAGAAGCATGCACAGGCTCCCCCCAGTTTTGAACAAATAACAATGAACTCGGGAGTGCCATATTTTTATGAGAGATATGCTGGGCTAACGATACCAGCGCCGACGCCCTGCCTTGGATCATATGATAGTCCTGTCGCTGAATCTGGTTCGCGTAGTAGTCCAAATGATGCGTTTCAGACAGACTGCGATTGCTAAGCAATAACATATGATGCTTTGGAGGCAGCCCCCATTTTTTCCGATGACGGTATAGTGCCATTGCCAAGCGCCATCGTTCCTCTGCCGTTTTTACACATCGAAAAGGAATCCCTGTCGTCCCTGAAGTGAAAGATTCATAGACTTTCCCCTGATGGGAGAGCTCGAACAGCTCTCTCTTTTCATTGATTAATGCCTTATCCGTCACGGGCAGGTCGGACCATTGCCGAACATCTTGGAGTGCCCGGTAGTATGGATATTCAGTTAACGACTCCATAAACTGGTGAAGCCTGCGTTCCATATCGACGGGCGGTTTCATGCTGCAATCTTCCCTGCTACGAAGCGTATAACGGATTGAACGGACCTGAATTTCTCGGGGTGCAAATCATCTACGTCCATCTGGAAGCCGAACCGTTCCTCCAAGGCGAAAAGAAGTTCGAGGAATAGAATCGAGTCGACGTCAAGATCGTTCGCCAAGGAATGATCAAGTCGAATCTCAGAAACGTCCTTGTTACAGCATTGTGCAATGGTACTGATAACAGCTTCATCAACGTGCCCATGACTATTACTTTGCATTTCCCCACTCCTTTGCCATGCTTCTTAGCGCGGCCCTGTTTAATTTGCCTACCGCCGTTTTGGGTAGCCCGTCCCTTTCTACGAGGAAATAGGCTCTCGGTCTAAAAAGAGGCTGCAAATGCTGCTTGATATAGCGGATCAACTCATCTAAAGATGAAGACGGGTCCTGAAAAGCAATAAATGCAACCATCTTCTCTCCCCATACATCATCTGGAACTCCCGTCACCGCAGCCTCATGTACTCCGGCAAAATCCTGCAAAATCCGCTCTGTCGTTTCCGGATAGATGGTATGTCCCCCGATATTGATCGCGTTGTCTTTCCGGCCTGTGACATACAGATAACCATCCCCGTCGAGATAACCAATATCAGACGTATGCAGGCCCAGTTCATTCAGTTTCTCGGCGGTGCTTTCCGGTTTATTGTAGTAGCCAAGCATCACGTTGGGGCCCCGAACGACGATCTCCCCTGATTCTCCGGCCAGAACCTCTCGTCCCCCTTGGACGATACAAATGTCCACATCCTTCACCGGTATTCCAACGGAATCCGGCCGATGTCTCAGCTCTGATCCAGGCAAATAAGAGACTCTGGGCGAAGCTTCCGTCAGTCCGTACGAAGGCATAAGCTCCACGGATGGCATTCTATCACTTAATTGAAGCAGCCCTTCACTCGGCATAGGCCCTCCCACTATGGTCATCTTTCGAAGAGAGGCAACATCTTCCTGATCCCATTTATCCGATTTGACCAAAGGCATCAGGACAGAAGGAACGGTACACATAAAGGTCGTTTCGTGTTCCTTGATAAATCGAATCATCTCGAAAGGATGCATGAATGATTCCGTTAACTGAAGATTGCATCCGGCAAACAGTGCACTAAGCCACTCTCCGGTAATGGAAGAACAATAACCAAGCGACTTGAACAGCAGCACCCGGTCATCGTTCTGCAGGTCAACATAGCTCTGGATGGATGCTACGTTGGACAGTATATTCCGATCACTTAACATGATCCCTTTCGGAGTGCCGGTTGATCCGGAAGACATAAAGATGACGGCCGTTTCTTGCGGCGGTGTATACGTTCTCTTTAATCCGAAAGATATGACATCGCTTAGCGGAGTTCTCAGCAGCTTACCGCTCTCACACGCGATGACATACGCATGGTCTATATCGATCTGGATTGCAGACTGACTGACTGGAAGATACTTGTCCTTCGGCAGAATGACCATCTCGGCCTCTGTTTCCTTTGCAATACGCACAATATCCGTAAATGATGAAAAAGGATGCATTGGTACTGGAATTCCGCCAGCCAGCACTACCGCCATCATCGTTCGCATGCACTCAATCGATTGCTCCATCCATAGTACAGCGATAAATCGATCCCTTAACTTCAACTTGTCCCACAAAGCGGATAATTCCTTCGCAGATTCGATGAGCTCTGCATAAGAAACGTAGCGGGTGTTTCCCCGCCTCGTCTCAAATACACCGCGATCAGTACGAGGATATTGACGAAAAAAGTAACTCAGCTCATTCATGCTCTGCACCTGCTGCAACCGGAACGGCCTCAAGCTGTTCATCTGTATTCTCCTGTTTATCCATATCCGCAATCAATGCTTTATACAGCTTACTTCGCCCAAGCAGTTCCGTATGTGTGCCTTGATCTACAATCTTGCCCTGTTCCATCACAAAAATGGTGTCGGCATGCATAATCGTATTCAGACGATGCGTCGAGATCAGCGTCGTCTTGTTTCGCATGAGCTCCTTCAGTGCCGTCATGACTTCATTCTCTGTCAACCGATCTAATGCAGATGTTGGCTCATCCAATATGAGAATATCCGGTTTCTTCAAAAATGCTCTGGCAATCGCAACCCGCTGGCGCTGTCCTCCTGACAGTTGAAAACCTTTATTATCAATGACCGTATGAATTCCATCCGGAAGCTGCTCCAGCAGCTCTTGTAAATTCGCCTTATAGGCCGCCTCAACAATTTCCTCATCGGATGCCTGCAAATTGCCCAGTCTAATATTGTCGGCAATGGTTCCCTTAAAAATATAAGACTCTTGAAAAACAATGCCTATTTTGGCATTCAGCTCATGCCTGTTCATTTCGTGCAGCGAGCGGGCGTCAATCTTCACATCCCCGGAAGTGGTCCCCATAAAGCCGGCAAGGGTTCTGAACAAAGTCGTTTTACCTGAACCGCTCCGCCCGACAAAGGCAGCCGTTTGATTTCGTTCCACAGTCAAGTCCACGTCCTTCAAAATGTGGACACCATCGTATGAAACCTGCAAACATTCGACATCTACGGCAACCTGTGGTTCTTCGTTCACAGACGCAGCAGAATCAAACTCCTGAACATGAATTTGGTTGTCTTCGTCTTCGCTAAGGGCTTCCCCATTACGGGCAGCCAATTCTTCAGGCGGCGTCTGCAGAAAGGATTCAATTCTTTGCAGGGCAACCTCCGACCCTTGAAGCTCAGCGTAAAAATTATTAATGGCTTGCACCGGATTGAGGGCATTTTGCAAATAGGTGACGGATGCAACCAACATACCGATCGTCAGCGCTTCCCCAAGGACTTGATGGCTTCCTACCCCGTAGACAACTACGATGACCAAGCTGATGAAAAGGCTGCTGGACTGAAAGGACAGTACTCGAAACAAGGTTTCTTTTGTGCTTGAGCTCACAAGCCCTTTATACATTTTTTGATTACGTTCGTGTTCCCAACCTTCCAGTCCGTACACACGAATCTCTCGTGAACCGTCAATGCATTCCAGCAAATTTGTCCCAATCTCTTCATTGTGAGTACGCACATGGCTGATATGGTGAGCCAGCGGTTTTTTTACGAGGCGCGGCAGCCAAAACAATATCGGCAGGCCGGCTGCTGCAAGCAAGCCTAGCTTCCAGTCCATCGTAAACAACACCCCGAAGGCCAGCAGCATCATAAACAACTGGGAAATAAGCTCGACGATAACGTGGTTGAGATAATTGCCCATCGTCCCCGTATCATATCCGAGCAGTGCCATGAATTTACCGGCACCGCTCTTTTCGATTTCGGGAATCGGGATTTTGCGAATATGCCGAAGCAGCACATCCCGAATATCCAAGGTGTGCATGATTCCGAGATACCTGAAAATCCCAGAACGAATCAATGAAAAGATTACGGCGATGAGCGCCAATCCTCCGGAGAGGGAGAGAAGCACCGTAATCATTTCCGTCTTTTTTTCGATTAACACATGATCAATTAAATAAGCAAAAATGAGAGGCTGACACATCATTGCGGCAAGCTGTATAAAAGTAGAGAGATACGCTAGCAGGGTCAGTTTCCAGCGAATATTTACATGTGGCACTAATCGCAAAAACAATTTAATACTGTGCATAAATCGGAGCCTCCCCTGCAAAATGGCCAATAATCGGCTTTACTTTATTCATCCATCCGGATAACGGCTCATCCTGTGGGACGGATAATACAGTGTACGGCGTTTCGTTCAGCCATCCGAACCTTTGTAGATGTTCCAGCAAGTATATGTCTTGCATCTCTTCTATTGCAGTATTTGCAATACGGACGACGTGTTTTTGTTCTATTCCACTGAAAGAGTGGCCTTTTGCCTGAATCGCAAAATCAACAATTCGGGGCATAATCAATTGATAATCGTATGCCTTTACCCTTGACAGAGCGCCTTGAGAAAGCCTGCGATGTAAATCGTTGTCCGTCAAAACCCCCACACACTGCTCGATAGCATGTTCTTCATCGATAACGGGCATATGAGATGTCCAGCTGCAATCGACAAACAGGCCGTCCTCTCCTTCAGCGACCAGCTCCTGAAATCCATTCCAGCGTGTGCACACTACAGGCAGACCAGAAGCTTTTGCCTCCAGCAAATTAAACCCGAACGTTTCCCCTGGATCGGTTGATAAATTGACCAGCAATCTCGACTCAGCAAACAATTTTTGCTTCTCTTCTCCCAGAACAGCTCCGGTAAACTCCACAGCATCGTGCAGACCGTAACGATTCATGTATTCCTCTATACAGCCTCTGTACTTCTCAATCTGCTGCTTTGTTCCGGTATATTCCCCTGCAATGACCAGTCTCGCGTCCGGAACCTGTCCGCGAATTCTTGAGAAGCAGTTCAGCAGGAAATCAACATTCTTCACGTCTTCGATTCGGCCGATGGCCAGCATGATCCGGTCCTTGCCCCCTGTATTCGGGATTGCGTCCCTTAAGTCAATACATAGCGGCGCGTGCACGGAAAGTTCAAATCGCGGTGATATTCTCATCAACGCTTCTTTACAGGAAGCCGTACTATGCAGCACTACATCCTTTTCCGTTATAAACGGAGCCAGCGCAAGCCATTGCTTCAGCCAAAACGGCGTAGCCACCGAATGGGCGATAAACAGCATGGAGAGATCAATGCCCTTGGCGTTTCTTGCCATCATCACATAGGGTATGACGAAGGGAAGATTCAGATAGAATGTCTGAATCTCATATTTAAAGCATAAGGACTGCAGCCCTTCCCCGAGCTCCATTACATTATCAGGGAAGCGCCTCTTCCACCCATCGATCGAACCACCAAACAATTTCATAAAGGATAAAGGAGGGATCTTCACCAATTCCGCATATTCCCCAAGATAACGAGTCCACTGGTCATCGATTGCCCGCTCATTCACCTTTGGCGAATGACCGCCGATATATCCAATCCGCATCTTCTTCAAGTCGACTGCGCCCTCCTCCATCCCTGGTATAAGTGCCATAGCTTTTCTTTGAGCTGACGCTCCTGAATTTCCAGCTGTTCCGCCTTCTCAAGCAGTTTATCCAAAGATGTCACACCCATCGATGCCCGGATCGCTAAGTATCCGAATGCATTCCAACCCTTCACCAGCTTCTCCACTTCATCAAAGCCCTGCCGATCACTATGAATCGCCTCGGATTCGCTAAAATAATCAAATGCCAGCACGTAGCACCACTTCCGCTTGGAAATAATCCCTACTTGTGAGAAGGCTTTGGTAATAACTGCTTTGCTATCCTCATAGGGCTCATCCATGAACCGCCGAACCAGTTTCTTGGTTTCATGAGCCAGCTGATTGCGTTCTAAAGCGAACTCTTGTTCAAATTGCGCACAAACCGCATTCTTCAAAGGCGAAAGAAGATTCTCTGTATCCAGAAAAAAACCTCCACCCAAAGCATTATTAAAAAATGCGCAGTACATCTCTTCTTCTGTCAGGATGCCTTCCCAAGCAAAGTATGGATCAAGAAGAAACCACTTTCCGTCCTGTTGTTGAAGAATAATCACAAAATGCGGCTGATGAATATTTCTGAAGCTCCGTGTTTCATACCGCAAATAATATAAGTCCAGTTGAACAAGCAGATGCTTTCCGGGTGTAACCGATTCCGCCAGATTTCGCAGCCGCTCGTAATTGGCTTCCTTACTTAATTGATAGTCATACCATGTTTCTAGTTTCTTTTCATAGAGCAATTCAAACATTGAAACATAGGTTTCGTTCGTGATCTGAGTAGAGAAATACGTTAAGCGGTCCTCTTCTACGGCAAAAGGAGTGTCCCATGCGCCAAAAAAGAGGGGCCGGGCATCTGCCTTTGGAGAAATACAATGCGCTAAGGAATTCAGCAGGCAATGAATCTGCTGCACGACGATTAATCTCCCAAGCCTAGTTTTTCTTGGATCTTATCAGTTATGATCTGAATCGTAGCAAAGTTCTCCGCCAGCAATTCGTCATCCTCATAAAAAATTTGATAATGCTGTTCAATATGCACCATCAAATTGACAAGCATGACGGAGTCCATACCAACCTCCGACAGCTGAGTGTCGATCGTCAATTCCTCTGATAAACCCGGACGCTCTAAAAGCTCGCAAATACGATCCTTCAAAAAACTCTGGATTTGTTGCTCGGTTTGTATCGTCTCCATCGTTATGATCCTCCTCGATCAAACTTGTACTTTGCCCAATACAGCTTGGATTTCTTGTGCGATCTGTCCAATCTGCTCTTCGGTTACCGATATATTCATTGGCAAGGAGATGATTTCTTCCGCGTACTTCTCCGCGTTCTGGAAAGTCCCCTCATCATATGGCAAATATGAAAAAGCTGCTGTTCTGTGAACCGGCTTCGGATAATGAACGGCTGTTAAAATCCCTTTCTTTTGCAGCTGTTTTCGAAGCTTGTCCCTTACTTCGCTTTCTACTCTGACAATATACAGATGGAACACATGACTTTCATCGTTTCTGTGCTTGGGCAGAACAATGCCCCCTATACCGTGCAGATGGTGCTCATACATCGAAGCAGCCTCTCGTCTTTTCGCAGACCAACTGTCCAAATAGGCAAGCTTTAATTCGAGAGCGATGGCCTGCATCGGATCCAAGCGGCTGTTGAACCCGGGAATCTCATGCTGATACCTGACCTCGCCACCGTGATTACGAAGCTTTTTGATCACCGAAGCAAGGGAATTGGACGAGGTTGTAATCCCACCACCGTCACCCAGAGCTCCCAGATTTTTGTCTGGGTAGTAGCTAAAGCAACCAGCTGTACCGATACTTCCGGCCATTTGACCGTTCATCCTGGCGCCCGCCGCTTGTGCACTGTCCTCAACGATGGCGATATTCCGCTTCTCAGCCCATACGGTCAATTCGGACAAGTCCACCATTTGACCGTATAGATGTACGGGAATGATCGCTTTCGTCCGTGTCGTAACCGCCGCTTTTGCCTGCTCTACATTCAATAGATAAGTATCGGGCTCGCAATCGACAAGCACCGGCATAGCACCTGTATGGTGAATGGCTTCTACGGTAGCGATAAACGTATTGGCTGCTGTAATTACCTCGTCCCCCGGGCCGATCCCAAGCCCCTTCAAGGTTAAATATAAGGCATCTGTTCCGTTGCCTACGCCAATGGCTTGGCCGGTTCCGATATACTGCGCAAATTTGGATTCAAAGGACGTCACAGAAGTTCCTCCGACAAAAACACCCTTCCGCCCTAATTCCGCAACTCCCTCCAACCATTTATCCCTTATTATTTCAAATTCGACCTGAGGACTAGAGAATAAAACACCCATTGAGATACCCTCCTATTTTTGAACAGTCCACTTCCTGCTCATCATGATCTCATCGACCACGCGCATGCTTTCAACAGCTTCCCCTAAGGTTACGGCCAGGGGACTGCCGTGAATTATATGCTCTGCGAGCGAGTGATAGATCGCCAAAGCTGATGTCCTTGAAGCAGGTTCAAGGTGAAGCTTTTGATCCGGTTTCCCTTTCTCAAGGAGGATCGCTTCCTGCGGCGAGACCACGACGGCCGTCCGTTCATCGCCACCCACAACCCACATTGGGGCGGCGCTATGGGAAGCGAAGTTTACCTCCATGCTGAGAACGACACTGTTATCCAGCACCATATTGGCTCTAACATAGTCATCGACTTGATTTTGAGTCCAATCAAAGCAATGCATGAAAGAGTGAATTTCTTTGACCGCTCCCGCTTTTAGCTGAAGCAGCTGATCAATCAGATGAATACCCCAATCATATAGAGCCCCGCCACCGTACTGCTTCGTATTGCGCCAGCCTGGATGAAATGATTTCACTCCGAAGCTGCCACCTGATCCAAACATGTGATACCGCCGCTCTACAAATAACAGATTGCCTAACGATCCATCTTCGATAAGCTGGCGAACCAGCTTAAAATCAGGGTCAAATCTTCGATTGTGAAACACGGTTACAGACTTTCCAACACGCTCCGAGGTCAACTTAAGAGCTACCGCGTCACTATACTCAACAGTTACCGGCTTCTCGATAATGACGTGTTTGCCGAACAGGAGCGCTTGATTTGCGATCTCATAATGAGAATTCGGCGGGGTGGAGACAAGAACGACATCCACGTCCGTTTCGAGCAAGGTCTCAAGCTTGTCCGTCGTACGAAACCCTCGTTTTGCAGCCAAATCCCGTCTCTGTTCCGTAATGTCATACACGACAGACACTTCAATTTCCGGGATTTGCTTGATCAGCGGCAAATGAACCAGTTCAACAATTCTCCCAAAGCCCGCAATTCCAAGCTTAATGTTCATCGCCGGCCTCCTATGCGGTTTGCGCAGCTTGCAGTTGTTCAATAAACGTAATCAGTGATCCGAGCGTCCCGAATACGGCTGGATCCACATCTTCCTCGGGGACCTCAACATGAAATTCCTCTTCCATATAGACCACTAACTGGAGGACCATGATGGAATCAATCCCCAAATCCTCATAGATTCGATCCGATTCATGTATCTCATCCGGTAACGTATGCTCCAAATTTTCCACGATCATCGTTTTCAACGTTTCCAAAACTTCCATTCTGTTCATTATGATCCTCTCCTATCATTAATAGTTTTCGGACAACAGCTTTCTGCTAACTTTTCCGGCAGCGGTTTTAGGTATTTCATTTACCACAACTATTGTGCTTGGAACTTTGTGGCTTGGCAGTCGCTCCATACACCGCTGCTTCAACATTTCCGGGGAAAGACTAGACGATGCTGTGACCATCGCTTTCACCGCTTCACCCCAAACCTTATGGCGCGTCTTATACACCACGGCTTCCTCCACCCCATCTACGCTGAACAGAACCTGTTCTACCTCGTACGGTATGACTTTCAAGCCTGTGACATTAATCAGATCATCCATTCGTCCTGCCAAATGCAATCTTCCCTCGGCATTCTTCCAGCCCGCATCGTGGGTATGCACGGTATACTCGTCCATCGTAACGACAATTTCCCCCGGCTCCTTCTCGCTGCCTTCCGCCTCCACCTTAAGATGCCTCAGCGGTGTTCCCACATCCGCATGCGATGAGGGATCTGAACCGATCGCAATGCATCCTAGCTCCGAGCAACCGTACTGCTGATAAACATGCTGCGTGCAGCTTTTCATTTTTTCAAAAAGAGCCCCTGTTAACGGTGCCCCTGAGCTTACTACCTTGTGGAATGAAATGCTGTTTTTCGTGATGGATTGCAGAATGTGGAATAAGTACGGAACCGCATATACAATCGAAGTCGGTGTGGTCTGAATCAGATGAGCCGCGAACTTTGGATTCTTATCCGTTACCACTATCGGAACCGCTCCTCGCTCGAGGGCCGAAAGAACGCCTGTAATTAACCCGAAGGAATGAGATACCGGAACGAGTACGATTGGCTGTTCCGCTGAATCGGATTGTAAAGCCTCATTATAATTCGCGATCTCCCTCTCCACATGGCTCCAAGCTCTTCTGATCATCTTGGGCTTCCCTGTCGTGCCAGAACTAAATTGCAAGAGAGAAGGAATATCCATTTGAGCTCTGCCATTCAACATATATGGCCCCTCTTGAAGAGACCCGTGAAATAAAGCTTGGCAGCCAGCTTCTTGCGCTGATTGTGCTGCTTGTCCCCTCGGTGTGTCCCCATTCATGAGCAAAATAGAGCCGCCAGCATGAATGACCACCTTCACCAAAGCGATGATTTCGATCGGATCTCTTAATGCTGCTGCGATGATATGCCCTGTGATTTGGCTGCTGGAGAGCATCTGGGAAATGTGGCGCTGGACCTGTTCCACATCTCCTGAAGTGAAAAAGGCTTTATTAACGAACAGCATAACCTTCCCCTCCCTCTTTCAATTTAAAACCGAGCTTGATTTGTTCGATAAGCTGGGGAATGATCAACTTCTCCATACTCACCATCGCTTCCAATTGGTCAACCATCCCCTTTTTTAGATCGGGATTCTTCGAGAAGTTATATTTCATCGCCAAATTTCTATTAATTAAGCTCGTTCTCTCCAGTTCAGAAAAACGAGATTTTAAGTCTTCGCCACTCAGTAAATCAACTTTCGTTTGCATAAATTGTATTCTGGAACACATCTGCTTTTTATGAAGATAAATGACGTGAAATGGACGTATATCCAAGTATTCTTGACCATCACATACATGCCCCACGTACCTGATCAGATTACTGTAGCACTGCAGTCCGTAATTCCAATCCGGTTTGTTGTGAGCATACAGCGTCTGATCGGCATCGGAGGAGTCTTTAGCATGCAAGTAATCTTCCAATTGAGAAACTACCAGCTGCGGGTGAAAAGGAATTGGCTCTGCCAACTCTTTTTTCGACAGAACCAACATCATTCCGTCATAATTGTTGTAATTTAATTCTAATTCAGCTGAAAGGTTAGTATAGGCTGTTTGCATGTCCTCAAACGAGCATGCAAGTCTTTTATATTTTCCACTTGCGAAATTATCAGAGATATAAAACTCCTTATTCTCCAAATGATAGCCATATACAAACAATTCATGAGGACGGTGTGATTTCTGATAATAGACGGAATTCGGGATATAAAACTGGTCTACAAGCAAAATCACATAACAGCCCGAATCGATGCAATCGATTAAAAAGGAAGTGATGTCGCTCCAACCCTTTTCCATGATTCTTTTATGAATGATTTGAGTATCCAGCCATGGACATGTTTTGATCAAATAAGGGGCGTAGAAGCTTAATGTGAAGCCGTCCTTTAAAGACTTATCATGGTACAACTGAATAAAATGACTGTGGAGCCATTCTGTGACCCGGTCGTCTCCCTGAATAATAGAAAGCACATTAGCCGTGTTGTTGTACGCATCAATTAAGGGGTAAGTAACAGGAAGTGCTTTCTCCATGACATCACACTCCAAATAGTTTATGGACTGTTTTTCTATAATCGTTTGGAGATACATTAAAGTAATTTCTCAAAGGTTGTCGTGAATGCAGAGGAATCCTGATTCCCTGGAAAACATTCGGTGTGAACGATGTGGAGTTGTTGAAAAAGCTGAGCTTTTTCATGCAGAGGTAGGGGAATCGCTATGATGGGCAGCCCATGAAGCAGAAAGTCTATCTCTAGTTGATACTAAGATTTGCTTTCTGCCGAGCCGTTACCCGTATGCCTCAGCATATCGTAAAACATCTTATATTTTTTGTCAATTATTCCCGTAAACTGTATGCAATGGCATTGTTATAGAGCAGGGAGTTCATCAAATTTCTTCCCCCGTTATCGTCATTGAACCATGGGAGGCGTTTTTATACTAAATTTGCGCGCGCGACATTACCCTTTCTCAGAACCTAACATAACGCCCTGGGCAAAATATTTCTGAGCGAACGGATAGATGAGCAGTACAGGAATCATCGATAATACAATCGTGGCATTTTTCATGGCCTGAGGCGCCAGCGCGGCTCTATCCACCAAAGCTGAATCGGACTCCGAGTTAAAGATCAGCATATCTCGCAGGATGATCTGCAAAGGAAACATATCTTTGTCATTCAGATAGATGAGCGGCAGAAAGAAGCTGTTCCAGTGTCCCATAAAATAAAATAATCCGATGGATGCCAGTGCAGGCTTGGAAAGCGGAATAACGATACTGAACAAAATACGGTATTCCGAAGCACCGTCGATCTTCGCCGCCTCTCTGATCTGAGAAGACATATTCTCATAGAAACTCTTCAGAATTATTAATTCAAAAGTCCATATTGCGTTCGGCAGAACTAATGCCCATACCGTATCGATCAATCCCAATTTCTGTACAATCATGTAAGTCGGGATAATTCCTGCATTCAGGAACATCGTCAGTATGATTCCAAGCATCCAAAATTTACGCCCGAAAAAATCCCTTTGTGCGAGAGGATAAGCTGCAACCGCTGTAAACAGCAAATTGATAAAGGTTCCCAAAGCGGTATAATAAATCGTGTTTAAATAAGCCCTGGGAATTTTACTGTCCTTCAGCACTTGTACATAGGCATCGAAATTGAAGCCCTTGGGCCACAAAAACACTTTCCCCTGCAGTACGGAAACGGTATCGCTGAATGAAATCACGGTGATATACCAAACCGGATATAGCGTGGCAATGGCAACCCCGATCAAAATGATGGTATTCAGTATGCTAAATATCGATAGTTTGCGTTGTCCTACCATAAACCGCTGCCTCCCATCCTCTTACTTAACTGATTCGCTCCCAGAAGCATGACCAGTGCCACTACAGATTCAAACATTCCTACGGCCGCAGCATAGCTGTAACTTGATTCCAGCAACCCTTTCCGATAAACATAGGTGGAGAATACATCCGCCACATCGTAGGTCAATGGATTATAGAGCAGCAATACCTTCTCATAGCCGATACGGAACATGTTGCCTGTGTTCAAAATAAACATGACAATCACTGTAGGCATCAGTCCTGGAACGGTAATGTTTCTCATCATATGCCATCGGTTCGCGCCATCCACTTTGGCCGCTTCATACAGGGTCGGATTAATACCGGCAATAGCTGCCAAATAAATAATGGCCTGATACCCCATTGTCGCCCATATTTCAGAAATGACATAAATTGGCCTGAACCAGTTCGGATCTACGAGGAAGTACTTTTTCTCAAAGCCTAAAAAGGAAATAAATTGATTGATCAGTCCATTGGTAGGGGACAAAAAGTCAATGATCATACTAGAGATGATTACGACTGATAAAAATGCAGGTAAATAACTAAAGGTCTGTATTGATTTTTTAAACCATTTCACCCGGACTTCATTAAGCAGTACCGCCAGAATAATCGGAAATGGAAAGCCGAATATCAGTGTAAAAAAACCGAGCAGGAACGTATTTCTGAACAGCATCCAAAAGTCTTGATTGCTAAAAAACTTCTGAAAATGTTCCAGTCCTACCCATTCACTCCCCATTACCCCCTGAAACACACTATAGTCCTTGAAGGCAATTACCAGTCCATATAGAGGTCCGTAACGGAATATAACATAGAACAAAACACATGGAATAAAGAGTAAGAGCAGCTGTCGATCCCGCCGGATGTGCTTAAGCGTAGCGGCGAAACGGGAATCGAGCGGTTTCTTTGTGCGTAGTTTGCCAGTCTCGACACTTGGTTGTTGCACGTTCTTTCCCTCCTATTTAATGATAGGCACCCAGAAAGTAAATCTCTGGGCGCCTAGCACCGTTACAATTTGTTTCTAATTATTCAGCGTCATATCTTTGTTGCGCTGCGTTGAAGATTTCAAGCATTTTATCAACGCCCGCTTTGGCAGCCTGGGCCTTCCAATCTTCCCACTGCTTGTCGCCATAACTCTTATCTAATACATATTTGGAGTTGAACTCTTCTGCCGCTTTTTGCAGAGAGGTTTGCAGTTCAGACAAAGCCTTAATCTCTTCATCCGTAAAGTTCAGAATTGGATCCCGCGCTTCCCTGCGGTCCTCGCTCATGATCATGTCCTGAGCTTCTTGCTCTCTTTCGGAATATTTGAAATAAACGCTCTTGCGGTTCGGTCTCAAATAAGCGCCTTCCTGCCACATTCCGTAACGATCTTCCAGAATGCTGATGTCTACGATCGGCAGATCCTTCAATTCAGGATATACCGGATATCCGTCTTCACCCCATTCGAAGTTTACGCCTTCTACGCCGAGTGTCATCAAATCTGCTCCGGATGGACTCGTCAAGTAATCGAGCAGTTTCAGGGCCACTTCTTTGTTCTTATTGTTCGCAACAGCAAGGCTGAAGTCACTGACTTCCGGCAAAGATTTTGCGTTCCCTGTAGGACCGATCGGAAGCGCATATCTTAAATCATACTCCGGCATCGTTTCCTTCACTTGATTCGGGAACAATTCCAGTCTGCCGATCCAATCCCATGTAACGAACGCTTTATCCGTTGTCATCTTCGTTGTCCAAGACTCCTGTGTATCTGTCAAGAATTCAGGATCAAGCAGTTTTTCCGTATAAAGCTTCTTCATGAAATCAAGCATCTCTTTATGCGCATCCTGTACAGCGGCAAATTTCCAGGTTCCATCGTTTTCATCATAGTAAGTCGGATAGCTATCCCCGCTAATTCCCCATCCGTATGCCCAGTCTCTGAAAATATACTCCGTGTTTTTGGAAGCGTATGGATAGCTGTCTGGATAGAGTTCTTTTAGCTTTTTCAATGCTTCATAGAATTCTTCCGTATTCGTCCAAGGTTTAATGCCATGCTTATCGAAGATATCTTTACGATACATAAATCCATGATTAACGTCGCGATTCAACTGGTAGATCGGCCATGTGTACAGATTGCCTTCCTGATCCCCATAGGACTTAAGCACCCAAGGGTTCTCTTCCAAATAAAGCTTGGAGAAGTTCGGCAGCATATCCGCATAATCAGTAATAGCTACGACCCCTTTCTGCTTGCCGATATCTTTCAACTCGGCAGACTTCAATCCGTTAAAGATATCCGGGAGCTTGCCCGAAGCGACCGTCGCTCTCAGCTTATCTTCATAAGTTTGAGGAGAGTAGGTCTGAAATTTCACTTTAATTCCTGTACGCTTTTCAATTTCCTTCACAACCAGCATTTCATCTGTAATTGTCGCGTTCCCGGAATGCATCCAGGTTAATGTAACCGGCTCATCAACGATCGGAAGCTTCAGACCGCCTGTATCGCCATAATCAGCCGATGCCACTTCGGTAGATGTGCCATTGTTTCCGCCCGTGTTGGTGTCACCATCATTAGTGCCGCCATTCGAGGCTCCATTATTTTTACCGCCCCCTCCGCATGCAGCAAGTACAGAGAAGACCATCGTGAATATAACGACCAAGCTCAAGAGTTTCTTCGACATTTCTATTCCTCCCTCTAATTCTGAAAGTTAGTAGTACGAACATTCCATCCAATCATGATCAAATCCATTAGTTGCAAAGTAGTCTCTTTTCGTAAACAAAGGCACTTTCTTTCCCCGCAAAAATTCCCCTTTGACCTCTAATCTAATCCACGATCATCCCCTTGTATGCCTCCCATTATCATTCCTTTTCTTGTGACTGATCTTGATTTCCCCAAAGTATAAGTACGGCTTTAGGCGCTGTAAATAAAGCGTTTTCAACAATCTGTTCATTTTTGAATGAAATCATATGGAAGCAGGAAAAACCCTTTTGTATCAAGGGTTCATGGCCTGTAGAAAATGCTAAACTGATAGAAATTCATAAAAACTTAGAGGAATTTCATAAACAAAGAGCTGAGGACTTTATTCCATTTAATTACAGTTGCAAATTAGCATCGGACTCTAATGAATGCTCTATATAGTAAGAGACATGGACGAAAAAAAGGGACATCTGGCACTCACAAAGAGTCCCTGTCCCTGATGTATGAAGTCTTTCCTTTCAGCCTAGGAAATGCTCGTATATCGGTTAAGCATCGGATCCAAAATACCTCTTTCCCGTTCTGAAATCCATTCAAGCCATTGAATAATTCTGGCTAAATACTGCTGGTCCCTCGTTAGTTCACATTTTATAAATAAGTTTCTAATGCTTTCGGATGTTCTCAACAGCTCCTTATAGCCTTGGATCCAGTTAGGATCGATCTCTACCATTCCGGATCTGGACAGATGTTCTAATAAGCTGGTCATCCTTTTCTTATGCTCATAAAGTGTATGAAGAGGGCGGATATCCAATCGTATCATCTCAATGGCCGTCACCTCATAGAGCTGCTTCAACACCCTATAGGTGTCTAAACCGAATGTTTTAGGAATACTTTGCTGCAATGAATATTCCACCTTCATATGATGATCATTCGACGTATAATAATCTTCCAACGCTTGAAAAACGCGCTGAACGTTCAGTCCATATTTGATGTTGTCCTTGTAACTAAACATCATGACCTTCGGTTCATTCGTAGCGGCAGTATACCCTTCTACGAGTTGATTTATAGGTATTTCTTTACATGAATAAATCCTTTTAAAAAAATCTGCCGCATAGAACACTTGTCGATCTAAATCATAACCATATATCAACAAACCGTGCGGGAGATGATCAAGCTTGTAATTCACATGTTCATGAATATAGAAACGATCTACACAAATACCGATATATTGATGCTGATTAATATGGTCAATGATCCATTCCACGATGGATTCCGTTACAATTCCTTCAGATAAAATCTCGACTTCAACAAACGGATTATTATGGTAATAATCATTTAGGAATATGTATTCAATCCATGTCAAATTCACTCTATCGGTAATATTCTTGAAGGAACTGAGCTGAATATAGTTCTCATATATCCAGTTCATATAATCTTCATGGATCGGAATGACAGAATGAGGATGCGGATCATGGCAAATAACCGGCGGTTTCTTTGTGATATGAAGGATCTTCTGATTCATAAGCTACCTCCTCGGATTGATGATTCCTCTTCATCATACGGTCGGTTTTAATATTAAGACAAATCTTTAAATAGTCTTTAAAGGTACGGTGCTGCATCCACTTCGAGACTATCTCATGAACATGAATCCTGCCAGGCTAAGACAGCATTAAAAAAAGCCCCCTGATCTCAGGGAGCAAACGAAATGTTCAGCACGATATACCGAAGCACGAAGAAAGCGATGATAAAAGATGCTGATAGTCCGAGCAGCGTGCCGATGACGATTTTCTCAATACGGGAAAGCTTGGACCTGGCTCTATTCATTCCCTATCACCTCACCTTCCATTTATAAAAGTTGTCCCATGCCTATTCCAGAAAGACGAATCTAAAGATCTGCCTTGGTCTGCCCCGCGGCACCTTCTCGATTCCCGAAATCTCGACCAGACCATTGTCGGTCCACAGCTGGAGCAGCCGATGCGCGCTGCGGACGGTAATATCCAGCAGGTGAGCGAGCTCATGAACCTTGTACTCATATTTGCCGGAACGGGCACGCTGATTCAACAACTTGCTTAAGTAGGCACTGGTCATTCCCGCATCCTCAGCCCGCTTGATCAGCTCCGCATCCGTAAAGGAAAGGACCTCCTGCACAGGATCAGCCATTTCCAGCGGTCCGATCAACGTGCCGTCTTCCCGCACGATAAAACAGGCATTTCCGCCAACCTCCTTGGCTTTACGCATTGCAATACGGGCATTGGTTCCCGCCATACTGGCCGACTGGCCAAACCCCATGCCGATACTCAGCGATATCCCGTGGGTTTTGTTCAAATCCTTGGCGAGTGGTATCGTTTTATATCCGCCAGTTTCCCGCTCGAAGATCCCCCTGGTCGTGAAGAACAGATATTCATCGCCTCCCAGATGGGTCAGGAAGCCATCCAGCGATTCCACATAATCCAGCACCATCCGGTGAATATCCAGCTTCAGCTTCTGTACCTCATGCTCACTGTTTCGTCTGAGCGCCTGGGTACCAAAATCATCGATATTCATCATCCCAACCACAATTTGGGCTTCCCTGCTTCTGCGGGAGGCTGTAGACAACAGCGCCCGCTCCAGTGATACTACGATATCCTGGTCCGATGGCAGCAGCCATTCGTTAGGAATCCCCAGCCGTGTCAGCTCTTGGGACACAGATTCCACACCCGTAAATGCAACAGAGCTTGCCCCGGATTCATACTGTTGCCGATGAAAAGCAATCAGGCTTTCTTTAGGAGCATAGGCAGGTCCATCATAAACGGCAGCCTGCATTCCAGGGATGTCTAAATCCTTCAGAGTTCGGACTACCATCGTCTCCGTCAAGGTATCCACCGATATGCCTCCATCCAGCCTTCCCTGCAGTCCCGCATGAAATAGTGCTTTATATAAACCCGCGTCCGTTACAGGTACATGATGAACTGGGATTGCAACCTTGCCAAACTCCTTCACTTTGCGCTGTGACAATGGATCCGAGAGGAATAATACTTCAACTTCACTTCCGATCTGCTCAGCTAAGGCGGGTGCTTCCTCATCATCCTGATAAACCAACGGCAGCGCATCGAAGGAAGGAAAAGCTTCAATCACCTTCATGATCTTATCAACGATCGCCTTGGTTCCGATAATCCCGATACGTATTTGCTGGACAAGGGGCCGGCGCTGTTCTGCCATGATTCCCTCACTCCTATCATTTCCATTTTCCGTGAAGCCCTGAATGGCAGCCGGCACGGATACCTAAATCATACCTGCTATAGGAAATTTGGCAAGAGAATCCCCCGTACGTTGACTATCATGTCGAACATTGAGCATTGCAGAACGTTACAACGGCGATGTCGCGGGGACTGACGGTTCTGACAACTAATTTGTGAGATAGATGAACATGCCTATGTGACCACGCACAATGTCAATGAACTGCTTGGAAGCGGTTATAAGACTGGCGGCGTATTGTAGTTTTGCTAACATGACAAAAAACAGCGCTGACATGCTCAGCGCTGTTTTTATTAAATAGAGTTCAGCCGTTTCGATTTATGGGCAGCATGATTTCAACAGAGGTTCCGCACCCTATTTCGCTGCGGATGTTCATTTTACCCTGATGACTCTCCATGATCCGCTGAACAATCATGATGCCCAGACCATTGCCGTCCGGCTTGGTCGTATGAAAAGGCTCCCCGATCCGCCGGAGAACTTCCTCCGTCATGCCAGAGCCGTTATCGGTGAAGGTCACGCATTGATACCCTTCGTGCACATCCAGAAGAACATGGATATTTCCGCCTTGAAGGAGAGCTTCCATCGCATTTTTCAAAATATTGAGGAACACTTGCTTGATTTGATTCCGGTCACACAAGATGGTGGCAGACTCTGCTAAGTGTTGCGTGATTTCGATTTCGCTGAGCTTCGCCTGAATCGTAAACAAGTGAAGTGCCTCTTGCAATATTTCACCGCAATCCTCTAGCTTAAAAATGGCGGCCTGGGGTTTACCCAATATCATAAATTCCCCGACCATCAGATTTGCCCGCTCCAGCTCTGACATGATCAAATCATAATGCCGAAGGCGGACCTCCTTATTGGCTAGTTGCAGCATCCCCTTTACCGTTGTCAACGGATTTCGCACTTCATGGGCGATGCTTACAGCGACTTGTCCGGCAAATACCAGTTTCTCCGTATTCCTAAGCACTTCCTCTGTTCGCTTCATCTCCGTAATATCGCGAAGAGAACCTACGACACGCATCAGTCCCCCCTCCCGGTCATAGGCGGGCTGAACATCGAGGATATAATGGTTCACACTTCCCGATATCTCAAACGAAAGCTCCTTACCGATGCAAATCTCCTGCTGATATATCACACGTTCATAGTATTCGCCAATCGGCTTCAAATTGAATACAGATCGGTTTACGTACTTATCCCGGTCCTTGTCGCTGCCTTCCGGGTACAACAGTCTCAGGCTGTGTTGGTTCATCTCCAGAATTCGGCCCTTTGCATCCGTAATAATAACGCCGTAATGATTGGTTCTGAGCAGCACCTGATTCAATGTTTGTAGCTGTGTGTTCTGTTTGCGAGTCACCATTTCCCGCTCCAGGGAATCGGCCATTGTGCAGAGTAAAGCATGCAGATGAGGGTGAGCATACTCCTTATGAGTCATTAAAGAAATCGTGCCGATAATCTTCGTCCCGTTCTCATTGTGAAAGGGTGCCGAGTAACACGCCATGCGGTGAAGAATCTGGTGGAAATGGTCTTCCCCTATTAACGTAAAAGGCCGCTTGTACTGGAGGCATAAATGGATCGAGCTGGGACCGTCCTCCTGCGAGTAGCCCATCCCATCGATGATGCCCAAAAACCTTGCTGTTTCTATAATGGTTGAGTCTCCGGCTTGATCCAGAATGTATCCTTCATGATCCGTAATCGTAATCACAACCGGATTTCCCGAACCGGAGGTTAGGAACTTATTCACGAATACTTGTATGACTTCGATGTATTCTTTATATTTTTCACGCCTTGCGGCCAATACTTCATGATCCAATTGGTGAGTATGTGTTGGAATAAGCTCCGGGTTCATCCCCTTGTCTATACAATGCTGCTTCGCCTGCCGAATGATCTCCTGATCGGTTATTGCACCAAATCGATTGTCCAAAATCACATGCCCCTTTTTATCATACTGCCATATCTCTTATATACCGCCTTGTTCATTCTAACACTTTTATCGGAAAATGGAGCCTGCAACTATCGGAAACGATTCGGGACCTATTGACAAAAAAAGAGCCGATCCAAGAATTTCATCTTGGTCGACTCTTATTAGGGGTATTAAGTTCACCCTCACAGCTATTCGTAGGCTATTGATTTAATAAAAACTCTTCTCCCGCGATACCCGGGGAGGTCATGTGATACGGATCGAGGATAACCTTTATCTGTTCTGCTGTCAGAAGTCCCTGCTCCAGAATGATCTCCTTGATCCCAAGACCTGTCCTCTGCGCCTCCTTGACCAGCCTGGAGGCCACATCATAACCCAGATGCGGGTTCAGTGCTGTAATGATGCCGTAGCTGGTATCCACGAAATGCTTACAGCGTTCCTTGTTCGCCTGAAGATCGACCATCAGATTCTTATAGAATACATCCATGCCATTCCTCAGAATTTTGAGGGAATGCATTAAATTGTTGGCAGCAACCGGAACCATGACATTAAGTTCGAATTGTCCGGCTTCGCACGCCAAGCTGATCGTATGATCATTGCCGATTACCTGGAAGGACACCTGGTTCATAACTTCAGCCATAACCGGATTGACCTTGCCCGGCATAATTGACGAGCCCGGCTGTCTCGCAGGCAAATTCAACTCATTCAAGCCCGCTCGCGGACCGGAAGCCATGAGCCGGATATCATTGCATATCTTTGAGAAGTTCACGGCACATACCTTAAGCGCAGCGGACAATTCCATGTACGCGTCCGTATTTTGAGTGGCATCAACCAAATCCTCTGCCTGCTTCAACGGATAGCCTGTCTGCTTAACCAAATGCTGAACGACGCTATGCATATAGGCTGGCGGTGCATTAAGCCCCGTACCCACTGCCGTTGCGCCCATATTGACGACTAACAGGCCTTGCGCTGCCCGCTCGATGCGGTGGATGTCACGTGTGAGAACATTGGCATAGGCCCCAAACTCCTGGCCAAGCCGGATCGGAACTGCATCCTGCAGATGTGTGCGTCCCATTTTGATCACGTCATCGAATTCCTTGGCCTTGTTCTGTATACCTGTAACGAGGGTCCGGAACACCGCAAGCAGATCCTGTGTCAGACGGTAAGCTGCAATACGGATTGCCGTCGGAATCGCATCGTTGGTGGATTGCGACATATTGACATGATTATTAGGGTTACAATAGAAGTACTCCGCCTTCTGTTTCCCCATAATCTCCAGTGCGCGATTCGCCAATACCTCATTCATATTCATATTGATTGAAGTGCCGGCTCCGCCTTGAATGGAATCGACAATGAATTCGGAACGGAGATTGCCTGAAACGATCTCTTCTGCTGCCTCTATAATGGCACTGCCTATTTTTTTGGGCAACAGGCCAAGCTCCATGTTCGCCAGGGCCGCGGCTTTCTTCACTTCGCCGAGCGCAGAGATAAGCTCCGCATGGATTGGCACCCCGCTGATCGGAAAGTTCTCTACCGCCCTGACGGTATTAATGCCGTAGTAGGCCTCCGCAGGTAATTGCTTTTCCCCTAGAAAATCCTTTTCAATTCGAAACTGCGTATCCATGGACAACATCACCATCGCCTTTTGATTATTTTGTATCATGCTTATCCTCTGGTATCATCCAGCTTGCCCGGATATATAGAGAATTCTGCTTTTCGGCTGGAATTCCTCTATATCTTACTCGTTTTGTTGGAACCTATTGAATCATCATAGAAAAAAGGGCACTTCCCGAGTATATGCTCTAAGTAGAGATGTACCCAAAAAAGCCCCCTCTTACCCAATTTGGATGGCAGTCCCGTTCGTGGACACCCGACTCAGCAACCTTAATCAAGCAATGGAAGCCTCTCGATAGTGGGGAAAGCCCAGCGAGATGACGGCGCCCCCCTCTTTCCGATTCCCCGCCGTGATCAACCCTCCACAGCGTTCCACGATGGCGCGGGCAATCGCCAGGCCCAGACCCGAGTCCCCGTTCTTGCCCTTCACAAAACGGTGGAACAAATACGGAAGCAGCTCCTCTGATATGCCTTCGCCATCATCAGAGACGGTGAGCACCACTTGGTCTTTCTGGATGTCCGCTTGAATGTAGATGTACCTGCTCGCGTGCCTTGCTCCATTCGAAACGATGTTCAGCAGTGCTTGCAGCAGCTTATCCCGGTCGGCATACACCGTTAACGATTCATCATCTCCATAGGAAGGATGCACGAACAGTCCTTTTTTCACCAGGAGAGGATTGACTCTTTCGATCGTCTCTTCCACGAGCTCCCTCAAATTCACTTCTGTCGCCTTAAATATATCATCTTCACTATCCAGTTTAGCAAGCAGCGTCATCTCGGTCACGATATTTCTCATCCGGCTGCTCTCACTCATAATGATATCCAGCCCTCTGCGGATATCCTCCCCTTCGAATACGCCGTCCCGAATTCCCTCCGCATAGCCGGATATGGACATAAGCGGCGACTTTAGCTCGTGGGAGGCATTCTGGAAAAATTGCTTCTGCACATGGTTGTACCGCTCCAGCTCACCCGCCATATCGTAGACGGACTCTGCAACTGCGCCGATCTCCCCGCTTGCGGACACACGCCGGACTTCGGAGAACTGGCGCTCCTTCACCTTCTTCAATTCTTCGCGCAGATGCATGAGCGGCTTAATCAATCTCTTGGTGATGAACAAGCTTAAGATCACCATGATCATGGCCCCTACGCCAAATACGAGCATCAAGCGCCCCAGCAGCGCCTGCTCAATGGCCTTGATTTTGCTGACTGGCGTAATCAGTGTTACCGTTCCTTGGGGAACTGCCGTGACCTCTGTGAGATACGTATCGTTCTTGATGGTGGATTGGAAGGAGGTCGGGACATCCTGCGTGAAGCGAGCTATCTCCGTATACGGATAAGAAGGAACAACGGCCATTGGAGCCACCACATTTCCCTGAGCATCCTGAATAATGACTTCCACATCCGCAATCCGGGAAGCAGCATAGCCGCTGACAGCGATCGGCGTGCTATCGATCGGAATGCTCTCAGCAGCAGCCGTCTCGAGCTTTGCCGAAAGTTCCGCACCAATGGACTGCATGTCCTTTCTTTGCGTACCTATAAAGTGATCCAGCAGCACATAATGAATAACGACGGCCGTCACGGACAACACGAGTATAAGCGATAAAGCAAAAGCAAGATTGATCTGATGCACCAGCTTCATATCAACGTTTCCTCCCCATCCGTTCTCATTCGGTATCCATGTCCCCATATGGCCTCGATCGGCAGCTGCTCCACTTTCTTGCGCAGCCGTTTGATGAGATGGTCGACCGCCCGGTCGCTTCCAAAATAGTCGTCCCCCCATACGGAGGTCAGCAGTTCGTCTCTGGTAAACGCACGGTTCGGATGCTCGGCAAACACTTTTAGCATCTCGAATTCCTTGTTCGTCATATCCACTTCTTCCCCGTTCCAGAACACGCGCCGCTCCTCCAGCATTAACTGAAGCCGTCCATTGCTAAGCTCCGGGGAAGCGGCCGCGAGCCGCGGAATGCTCTCCGCCTGATTGAATTTGTACCATCGGTTGAGCTGCCGTTTGATTCGGGCAACCAGCTCGCGGGGACTGAAAGGCTTGACCATGTAGTCGTCGCTTCCCAGATCAAGCCCCAGTATTTTATCCACTTCGCTATCCTTGGCAGAGATCATGATGATCGGGACCTCGGCTTCCGCACGGATCCGCCGGCACAATTCGAAACCGTCCATGCCGGGCAGCATAATATCCAGCACCCACATATCCGGCGGGTTCGTTCTCCACATCTCCCACCCTTCCTCAGCCGTGCCAAGGCCCACGGTTCGATAACCTTCCTTACGCAAATAAGCTTCCACCAAATTTCGTATATGCTGATCATCGTCAATAACGGCGATGAGATAATTTTGGTTCATCTCCATGTACCTCCGAGCTTCGTCTCCTCCCAGTATACCAAGCTCCGGGATGATGAAGGGGAATGCCATTATTTTTCCACAAATATACCAATGTTCTGCCAATGCTGACTCGTACACTGGGTACTGTAAGACAACCAACCCGATAAGGAGTGTTATACGATGAAACACAAACTGTTTGGTAAACTTGCCCTATCCGCTGTCCTGCTGGGGTCAGCCGCCCTGCCCGTACATGCCTCTGGTGCTGATACCCCAAGTGACGTACCGAATCAAACAGGCAAAAGCGCGCCTCTTAAAACTACTGCAACCATTTCCATTCTGCCGAATCCGCTGGAATTGGCTGAGAAATACACACCGGAAACGGTACAGGATTGGAAGGAGACGCTTGAGAAGTACGGCAAGCTTGCCGGAGCTGAGGGAGCATTCTTTTTCTCCGAGGCTACAACTGTCATTGCCGGAGAGATGAAGCCGGTTGTGGCTGAAGGCGAGTTCGAGGTTTCCGTTGCTCTGAAGACTTCTCCGGCAAAAGATATCCAGGAATTAATAGACAGCGGGGACATCAAGGAATTCAAAGCAACCCAGATTAAGGACGTTATCACGCCGCTTGAAGGCATAACGCTGGGAAGGGCCGAAATAGTAAATGCAGAGTCCGGTGAAGTGAAATACGACGTGATCCAAGACGAGGCAGCAAGTTTCACGGCAGTGAAGATCAGTGATGCAGCAAGTTTGGAAGTGAAGATCAACGATGAGGATCTGGCGTTCATCCATGCCAGAATTGACCTCTTCAAAGCGGTGGATTCCAAGGACTCCGACTCTATCAAAATGGCGCTGACGAAATTGCTGGACCAATACAAGGAACAGATCGCCAAGCTGGAAGCTGAAGCGAAGTAAGGTTATACGGAGCAGCATATGTCGGCGCAAGCCGATCCTACTTAAAGCACAAACAACCCCTGCCGCGCGCGGCAGGGGTTGTTCTTCTGTATAGGCCTATATCACGATTTTTTCGTCAAGACCTTCATAAGTTTCACGGCAGAGCGCACGCGGGGACGCTTCAAGTGTTCCTCCACATAACGGTAATCCGTCAGCATCACCTTGGCATCCTGTAGTCCATAAGCAAAGTCATCATCAAACAGCAGCCGGTACTCCCACACCCGTTTCTCCCAATTCGGGATATTTGCCAGCATCCACTCATCCTCGGCTCCGGGATGGACATAGGTTTCACTGACCCCTTCAGGGAGTCTATACAGCTTATCAATCAGCGATAGCTTGAAAGTCTCGTAGGTCTCCCCCTCGACAATCGGAAACGGATGCGAGAGCAAATAGTCAGGAATCGGCACGCCGAACGTATCGGCGAGTCCCGAGGCAAGCGCAACCGGGCGCTCGATATTGGACAGCGAGCTCAGCAGCGGGTCTTCCGGATGGATGCAGCGGAATAGCCGTGACGGAAGACGCCACCGTGAACACTTCCACAGCATCTGCGGAATGAAGCTCCGCCCTGTTTCCATCCCGTACAGACTGCCCATATGATTATCGATATGGCTGACGCGAATGCCCGCCTTGCATGCCAGTCGATACTGCGCTTCCATCTCTTTAAGCACAGCACCTGTTTCTGCTCCCCGTTCGAATTCCGCCACTGTCCGGTATTGATAACCATTTGCGTCATGCAGGGAAGAGTATCCGGTTAAGCTGCTCCATCGGAGGGCCTCAAATTCACTGGTCATGGTCAAATGCAATCCTATATTCGGTTGGCGCCGGCGCGCGGCCCATGAGGCAGCTTCTTCAAAGCCGGGAGCCACGGTCATGATGGTTGCCGAGGAGACTTTATTCTCCTCCAGCAAATGCCGGATCGCCTCGTTCATGGCCTTGCTTTGCCCAAAATCGTCACAATTGATGATCAATCTTCGTTCCATGGTCATGCCCGCCTCCTATGGTTTTTGAGAATTCGATTTTGGTTGCATACGATAACAGGAAGGAAATAGCCAGCAGACATAAAGGAACGACACTGATCAAATATCTGAAAGTCGATTCAGGATCACGACCAGGATTGTCACCGCTTTCATATCCAAAGATGATACCTACTGCAAAAAAAGCCAGGGCGGATATCAATCCGCTGGAACGTGTAATAAAGCCGCTGACGGCTGTATAGATGCCTTCCCTGCGCAGACCCGTCCGCTCTGCATCCTCGTCAATGATATTGCCGCTGACCATGGCCGGCGTTACAAGAAATCCCGCCAGACCGAACCCAACGCCGATGCCTGCCAGAATTCCACTGATCAAATCATAGCCAAACCAGAGGGGGATGACAGAGAGGCCATACACTGCGAGCGACAAACGCCACGCCTTCACACCGTCCATCCTGCGGATGATCCAGTACCATACGAATACCAGCGGAATGACCGATACAAACACGGCTGCCAGCAGGATCGATACTTGATTGTCAGGGATATGGAGTACGTATTTCGCGTAAAAGGGGATCGTTGAGCTGATGAGCCCGTTTACCGTCTGGGCAAATGAATTGGAGATATTAAACACCCAGAATTTCTTATTGCGCAGCGTTTCCCGGAATGCCTGGACGAGCCTCAGCGGCTCGCTCGTACTATACACCTCTTGTTCTTGGACACTCATCATGCACAGGAACATGAACACACCAAACAGCAGTGCATACAGGATCGACATATTCGAAAATCCCATGGCGTCGTAAATAATCGGTGTAAGCGCGGTACCGATCAACAAGGCTACCACCTGATAACCCTGCTGGATCGCCGATGCCTTTGCCCGGATTCGGTCACCACGGAACAACTCGGGAAAGAGAGCGCCGTAATTGACCCATAGGACGGTAGCTACAGCTTCATATAGAATAAGAGCAACCAAAAACCACATAAACAGCCCGTTTTGTGTTAATCCTTCCGGTGGCGAGAATACGAGTACAAAGGTCAGCATGAACAAAGGAATAGCACCGAATACCCATGGCCTGCGCCGTCCCAGCCTCGTCTTCGTACGATCAGACCAATACCCCATCAGCGGATTGTTCACCGCATCCCAGATCAGAAATACCGTTCGTGCCAAGGATGCCAACCCTATGCCGAGACCCAATGTATCCACGTAGAAAAAGATGTAGAATGAGCTGAATGCTTGACTTGGAACCATCATGGCAAACATGCCCAGAGAAAAAGAATAAGGCGAATTCACCCAGCTGCGCTTCATCTGCTTCCCTCCAACTCTTTTGGAAGATTTTGTTGTACAGTATTCGGCATGCAGCTTGAATATTCCTGTTCCTAACGAGACCAGCCGGAATCTCATTAACCGTGTCTAAATGGACTGTTATAAGGATAAGGGCGCTTTCTTCGTTGTACCTTTAACGAGCAAAAAAGAAGCCTGGCGTTTAACGTCAGACTCCTTCCATTTTTCCTTATTGAAGAACGATTTTGGCAGCTGTGCCGATTGGCGGCAGACTTCTGGTGAGCATCGGGCTATAATAGCCAATGATCTCGTCATCGCTGCTGAGCTCACTTGACTTCACGGCTCTGCCGTCTTTATGCGCGATCACCGTCTCAGGCGTCAAATTCAGAATCACTACATCCGGAGACTGTGCGGTTAATCCTTTGCCCTTGATCGTTACACGCAGGCTGTCGCCATCACCCTGAATATCTGCAATCGCACCGGCTGTGGCAAGCATATCTGTCTCCTTCTTGTCCGATTTAACCTGAATCTCATACGCATACGTCTGTGGCGGCAAGCTCATGGTCATCGCCAAGCTGTGAACGGCTTTAATCTCCATCCCTTTCTCAAGATCCTTCAGCTCGATCTTCTTGCCTTCTGCATCGCGCAGGATCGTGTTCTCATCGACATTCAAAATGGTGCCTTCCGTTTCAGTGCCATTAATGTGAACGGCTGTACGATGTTCAGTGTTGATGATTTCTGTAATTGTTCCGCTTATGGTTTCCTTCTTCACCTCATCCTCAGAAGTGATGCTGACTTTCATGCCATCGACCGTTACGTTAGCCTGGAGCACGTCGCTGAAGAAGATGGCCGGGACATAGAGCGTTCCCTTCACATTCACCGGCGCAGCGCCAAGGGACTTGTACATTTTGTTCACAGTATACTGGTCTTTGCCCGTTTGCACCTGGGTCCAAATCGGCGATCCCTCTTTTGTCAACTCGACAGAACGATTCTCCTGATTCCACTTGAGATCAAATCCGAGCGCCTCAGATACGCTTCGCAGCGGGATCATGACCAGCTTCGCGTCGGTATTCATAAATCCAGCGCCGGCCGCGTCCTGACCATTAACTGAAATTCCATAATCAACTGCAGCCGATATGACGACCGGTTTCTGCTCCTGATTGCTTGCTGCTTGAGGTGCCGCATATGCCGCTGCACTGCCGGATACAGCCAAGGCTGCCACCATCAGAGTTGCTGCTTGCTTCTTCCATTGTTTGTTCATGCTCATCGTCCTTTCTGGGGTGTCTTAAATTATCATGTACTCTTATACTGACGGTCCATATGGTTAAATGTTGCAATGAAACCGTTACTGATTGTGCAGGCCATACACAAAAAGACCGTTTCAAGCAGACTCTTCAGTCTATTCAAAACGGTCCCTTGACTAACGGCTATGCGATTAACGCTGAATAAACAACGGGTCGACAAAGCTTCGGCAGTACTCCTCCGCAATTTGCTCCGCGCTGTATCCCATATCGCGCATATATAGAATAATATCCGCACGCGGCAGAGATGCCAGCATCACAGAGGTGAACTGCGGATCAAGCGGCATCAATTCTTCACGCTCCGCCGCAAGTTCCAACAGACGCTGAATCTGTAATCGCAAGTACGTGAAGGGCGGATTCTCACACAAGATGTTCTTGGTATCTTCCAATCGGTCAGAGGTCAGCATTACTCTCAGCCACTCCAAATCTTCATTGAAATGGAGAATGACCTTCGTCATGACTGTCCGCAGCCTGTGGGCAACCAAATCTTCTTCGCTCTCACGCAGATATACGTCCAGCCCTTCTATAAAACGATCGATCTTCGCTTCCATTAGCGTAAAGCAAATCTTGCTCTTGCTGGGGTAGCGGCGGTACAAGGTGCCTTGCCCGATTCCCGCCGTTTTCGCTACCTGATGCATGGATACGTCCTCGACTCCATATTTATCAAATAAGGCCTGGGCCGTGTCCAGTATCTTCTGACCCAACTCATCATTCTCTTTAGACATGCACGCATCCCTTTCTAATTAAACACAGGAACCCTATGCAGCAGACTGTTCTTCTTCAACAGGTGAAGTTGTACGTTTCACGAATAAGCCCAGCACAAAGGCTACGATTGCCAGAACGAGTCCGATGACGAATGCATTGTGAAGACCTGCAACCATGCTCTGTACCGGATTGAGATCCCCGGTTGTTGTCACGTAGTTTTTGGCGCCTGCTGTCATGATGCTGATAAAGAGTGCCATACCTACTGCCCCGGCTACTTGCTGAAGCGTGTTCATGATCGCTGTACCATGCGGGTACAGAAGAGGCGGCAGTTGATTCAAGGCAGTTGTCTGAGCAGGCATCATGACCATTGAAATCCCTATCATCATCATAACATGAAGGAAGATGACATAACCACCGGTCCATGAAGCATCAATGCGCGAGAACAGGAAGATGGCCACAATCAAGAGAGCAAGACCCGGGATAATCAGAACTCTCGGTCCGAATTTATCAAACAGCTTCCCTGTAATCGGCGCCATCAGACCGTTGATGATACCGCCCGGCATCATAACAAGACCTGCGGCAAGCGCTGTTAGGCCCAGTGCATTCTGCAGGAACAATGGCAGCATAATCATGGTGGAGAACATGCTCATCATCAGGACCAGCATCAGCACCGTTACGAGTGAAAACATCGGAAATTTGAAGGTGCGCAGATCCAGCATCGGTTCTTCCATCTTCAGTTGGCGCCATACGAAGAGCAGCAAGCTGATGGCGCCTGCCGTAATGCACCATACTACTTTCGGATCAGACCAAGTGCCCTCCCCGGCACTGCTGAATCCATATACAATTCCCCCAAAACCGATCGTAGACAGAAGAATCGAAATATAATCGACCTTCGGCTTGGTAAGTATCGATACATTCTTCAAGAACACTGCAGCAAACACGATAGAAAAAGCTGCGAGCGGAATCACCAGATAGAACAACCAGCGCCAACTGAGCGAGTCCACGATCAAACCGGAAAGCGTTGGACCAATCGCCGGTGCGGTCATAATAACGAGACCGATCATGCCCATCGCGGCTCCGCGATTCTGAGGCGGATAAATGCTAAGGATCGTGTTCATCAGAACTGGAAGCATAAGCCCCGTTCCGACAGCTTGCAGAATACGACCTACCAGCAGCACACCGAATACCGGTGAAAAACCACAAATAATCGTACCTACAAGAAACAGCGTCATCGCGCCTATAAACATCTGTCTTGTTGTAAACCACAGCTGCAGCAGTGCCGTGATCGGCACCAATATGCCCACCACCAGCATGTATGCTGTGGACAGCCACTGCACGGTCGATTCTCCAATGCCAAACTGCTCCATCAAGCTTGGAAAAGCAATATTCAGCAGCGTCTCATTCAAGATGGAAACGAACGCACCAATAATCAAGGCGGCAACAATCGGCCCTCTCTTTATTTTACTTAAATCAATCTTGGCCGAACCCGGCCCCACTCCCATATCCAAGACCTTATCCTCCCTTAATTCCATGTGCACGGACAATTGTCCGGTAGTGCGTTTTTTATTGTAACGGACAATTGTCCGCAGGTCAACTGAAAATTTTCACTGTATTTTCATAAATACAAGCCTTCCATAAAAAAGGATCTGCCCCTTTAATACGTACCGGGGCAGATCCTTAACAACAGACTAGCTCTAG
This sequence comes from Paenibacillus solani, assembly GCF_001277345.1. Lineage (GTDB taxonomy): Bacteria > Bacillota > Bacilli > Paenibacillales > Paenibacillaceae > Paenibacillus_AQ > Paenibacillus_AQ solani. Next base: position 284,340 of record NZ_LIUT01000006.1, on the reverse strand, counting down.
ACCATAGCAATCTTCTCCTTGTATACTTTAGCCCAGCCTTCCAGATTGTTCGTTACGATGAGAAGCTCAGGATACTGGGCTAGAGATGCCAGCTCAGCTTCATCATCCGGCGTCCAGACAATCAATTGAATACCTCGCTTGTGTGCTTCCTCCATAAAGGCAGGAGTCACGTACACATATTTCACAGACACATAACGTGCTCCGATTTCATCCAAGTAAGGAAAAACCGACGGCGTGGCCCCATAGATCACCAAGCCCAGCTCGATGTCAGGATCGATGGACCGGGCTCGTTCGATAGAATAATGATCGAAAGAGGTCAGGAATACTTGCTTCTCCATTCCTGTTTCCTTAATCAGGTCAATGACCTTCTGCTCCAGACCAGGGTAGGTATCTCCCATCTGTTTCAGTTCAATATCAACGATCATCCGGTCCTTGGCAAAACGCAGTGCTTCCTCAAGTGTAGGAATGACCTCTCCCTGGCCTGCATCCAGCTTGCGTATTTCTTCTAACGTGAAGGAATTAATAGCTCCTGATCCATTGGTTGTCCGGTCTACCGTGGCATCATGGATCACAACAGGCACCCCGTCCTTCGTCAGCTGGACATCCAGCTCCAGATGCGAGAAGCCCAGCTCCAACGCTTTACGAAAGCCCAGCATCGTATTCTCGGGGTACTTTAGCGGATATCCCCTATGGGCCAATCCCCGTATTTCCATATCGATCCCTCCATCTTGATGTCATATCATGGATTCCCTGGTACAAAATTATTTAAACGTCGAATTTGCCATTGCGGCAACGATATGTTTCTGCATGACCGTGAATACCACAACGATCGGGATAATCGCCATCACGCTGGAAGCCATAATGACATTAAAGAACATGGCTTCGTTCCCGGCAATGGAATCTCGCAGCATGGCAATACCTACCGTAAGCACGCGCATGTCATTGTTGTTGGTCATGATCAGCGGCCAGAAATACGAGTTCCAGGACGAGATGAAGATCAATACGCCCATGGTAACGATTGTTGGCATCGCCATCGGGAACAACAGCTTGTACAGGATGGAAAAACGTCCTGCTCCGTCCACCCGCGCTGCTTCCAGCACGTCGTTATTAATCGATTTGAATGCCTGCCTAAGCAGGAATATGGCATAGGCGGAAGCCCCGTGCGGCACGATGAGCGCCCAGAAGGTATTCAGCCAATCCAGCTTGGACATCATGACATACACCGGAACAAAAATGACCTGCTCAGGCACAATCAATGCAGCCAGAACCAGTAAGAACAGGGTATCCCGTCCTTTGAACTGCCCCTTGGCAAACGCATAAGCAGCCATGAGTGCTACGTTGAGCTGAAGGACGATCGTTCCCACTGCCATGAGCAGCGTATTACCGAAGTAACGCGCATAAGGGATAACTCTGAAGGCTTCGGCAAAGTTCTGCCAGGCAAAGGTTTCCGGCCAGAACGTTGGAACAGCCATCCGCATCTCAGACTGCGTCTTGAACGCGCTGATCAGCAGCCAATACACCGGAAAGAACATGACGAGGGTCACGATTACAGCCCCGATAATACGAAGCGTCATCATGGCTTTTCGGTTCTTGGCGGATCCGGCCATATAATTATCCTTCATAGTGCACCTTCTTCCTGCTGACCAAAAATTGTACTAATGTTAACAGCAATATAATGACGAACAGAATCATGACAAGCGCCGAGGCTCTGCCTGTCTTGAATTCGCTGAATGCCATCGTATAAATCCAGTAAACGATCGCGTTCGTTGCCTTCAGCGGTCCGCCAGCCGTCATGACGTCGATCGACTGGAACACTTGCATGGAAGAGATAAAGCTCGTGATGACAAGGAACAAGGTCATTGGCGACAAGAGCGGCAGCGTAATATTACGGAACTGACGGAACTTGCTGGCTCCATCAATCGAAGCTGCTTCATAGTATTCAGCCGGGATTCCCCGCATGCCAGCAATAAAGAGAATCATCGCGAAGCCGACGCCCTTCCAAACCGAGACGGCAACCAGTGCCGGCAGTGCCGTGGACGGATTATTCAGCCATTCAACCGGATCCATGCCAAACCAGGAGACTACGTTATTTAAAAGTCCATATTGCCCGTTATAAATCCAAGTAAATACCATGGCTGCAACAACCATAGAGACGTAGTACGGCATGAATATCACGCCGCGCATGAAACCGAACAACCGGGACGATGATACGTTGAGCAGCAGGGCGAACAGCAAACCGATCGCCAGCGTAAGCACCACGTCCATAAACGTATAGAGGAATGTGACTTTTAGAGAATGATAGAAATCCGGACTCGACAACAGGCGCGTATAGTTATCAGCACCCACGAACTTCTTCACGGGCCGCGTCATATTCCAATTCGTGAAGCTGAGATAAATAGAGTAGCCCAGCGGATAGTACAAAAACACACCCATGAACAACAAAGCTGGGACCGCGAACGAAAAGTCCTTCCACTTCTCGATCACCGTATGGGACATCCGTTTAGAGACCGAAGCGGTCGCCCGTTTGGACGCCGCCTTTGTCATTTGTTTACTGGTCTCCATAGGCATCACTCATAGTCAGCCAGAATATCGTTAATCTTCTTGGCTGCTTCCTGCATAAGTGGTGTCGGATCTTTTTTGTTCAATACCATTTCACCTACAACTTCTTTGTAAACTTCGCTGAATTCTGGGTAAGCCGGGTGCTGCAGACGCGGTGTCACTTCATCAAAGTGCTCATACACCGCTCTGTATTGCGGCCATCTCTCAAAATATTGATCGCCTTCCTCGGACTCAATGGCGGACTTTCTTGTTGGCAGGTATCCAACAGATTCCGCCCATTTAATATTCTGCTCTGCCGAAGTCATGAACTCGATGAATTTCCAAGCCGCTTCTTTTTCCAAATCCTTGGCACCTTCCATCATTACAATCCCCGCTCCGCCAATGTTGGAGGTACGGACCTTGTCGCCAGGAATAAAGGATACGCCAACTTCAAAGTCTGCATTCTCACGGTACATTTTCAGCATCGCCGAAGTATGCTGGACCATGGCGATTTCGCCGTTCAGGAACATTTGACGCATATTATCGGAGGCCCCTTTACCAAAGCCCATATGCATGTTGCCTTCATTTTGCCATTTGTAGAAATTCTGGATATAACGGAGGGAGTCCTCATTCTCTACCGCCGAAGCACTCATGTCATCCGTTAGAATCTGTCCACCACCGTTAATGTTCCACGGGTCATAGTACCATGTGTCCCAACCTGGAATAGAGAACGCGTAACGCGTTGTTTTGTCGCCTTCTTTCTTCGTTACCTTTGCGTTAAAATCATCAATTTCATCCCATTTCGCAGGTGGCTCTACACCCAGCTCGTCCAGCATTGTTTTGTTATATACGAACACGCTGGTGCTGACGATGAGAGGGAATCCGTATTGTTTGCCGTTGTACGCATAAGCCTTCAGCATGCCTTTTGCGAAATCGTCCATCTTCACTTCATCACGCTTAATCCACGGACCCAGATCGGCAAATACGCCGCTGTCTGCAAAGTTAGCGAGGGAAGATACCTCAACGTTCGTAACTGCCGGAACATCATTCGCCGCTACGGCAGCCGACAATTTCTTGTGAAGGTCCGGATAGCCGCCTTGGAATACCGGCTCAACCGTGATATGAGGATACTTCTTCTGGAACTCGGAAATCATATAGTTCAAACCTTCCAGCTGGGCATCCGCATGAGCGTGCCAGTACTGGATTTTGATAGGCGTTGTATCATTCTTCATATCCATGGAAGCAGCTTCCACGTCATCCAGTGAAACCTCTCCTTCGGCAGTTTTACTTCCACCGCCGCCTCCGCAAGCTGTCGTAATAACCATGAATATGGTGAGTAACATGAGCAACCATGATTTCTTTTTCATTGGTAATCTATTGTCCCCTTTCGAATCCATTAATCCATTCATCGTGTAAAACAACTCTTCTATCCCTTAAAAAGCGCACAAAAATAGAGACATCAAAAAGAGCACAACCTAAGAGCCACCACCTCCTAAAAAAGCTAAAGTAGCTGCTACATGGGTTATCTCATCGTCTCCACCCCTAGCAAATATGTAATTATCGTTGTTCACCAATCAGACAGGATCTATTTCATTCATATGTCCAAAAATGCATCTCCTGTCAATGCGAGAGCGGCACGTTCGCCAGCGCTTCATTCATAATATCTTCTCTTCGAAAAACCTCCTACTATTTAGCGGATCATGGCCGCTTACATTTCCACTACATATCCTCTGAAACGAACTATTTCAAGTGCATGTCCATTTACTGAACACTCTTATCATAGGACGTGTAAATCATCAGAGTATTAACGATATGTAAAATCTGTGTTAACTGACCTCTGCCATGGCTCCCATCGTCATGAATGCGCTTTCCAAACCGCTAATAAAAGACTCTACGAGATGCCTGGTGTGGTGGATTCTCTCCAAGACATAGGATCATTTCATTACAGCGTTTATTAGATAGCGCTTTCATAACAGCTTGGCCAGCTGTTTAATATCTATCATAGAGGAACCAATCCGCTTGAGTCTATAGCGAAATTTGTATTATTTTGTCGAATTAGAAAGAATCTCAGTCTGAAGTAACAAAAATCATAGCGCGAACGGTGCTGATATGATAGTCAACCTGTTCCAAAGGCGTGCCTCCATCCCAAATTATTCGGAATGAAGGAATGCTGCCTCGCACTCTGACATTTCCATGAGGATGGTGAGGCATGAATGTCAGACCGTTCCCGCCATAACTATTCAAATAACGGTACCCCCGGGTCTTTCCCATTACAGTGAACCAGCATCGCATGCAGCTGTCCCCGATGGTGATACATATGCGCCACGATTTCAAGCAGCCATTCGTATCTCGAATAGGCAACGCCCCAATAGGACGTCATCTTCTGATGAAGCTCCTCTTCCGTCATCTCCCGGAATGCTCGCTCCAAATACGAGTAATTGCTCAGTATCTCGGCCTGTATGTCCTTCAGGTTGTTTAACGATACGCCTGCGTAGTACGCGCTCATCTCCTCTTGCGTGGCTTCTCCGGATATGTGAAAATCGGCCCGGCAGATGACGGCAATATGCTTGAGCAGATCACCGACCGAATGTTTGCCTTCTGTCGGCTTGACGAGTAAATCTGCTTCATCAAGCCTGTCGATAATAGCAACAATCGAGATGACAGCCACCTCGATTTGATGCAATGCATATGTACAATAAGAATTCATAGGTTCTCTCCAATCCGGTATGTATACAATAATATGTTCAAATCACCTTATTATTATAGAACATATGTTCCTAATAATTCAACAAAAAAACAACCTGACCCTTATGAGCTAAGAGTCAGGTTGTTCCAAATTACATATTATGAATAGTCAGCCAACCAGAGCAAATCCCGTTGTATTCTCAAGCACTTCCACCTTGAACGTGCTGCCATTCGCTTCTCGTACGACGCTTACGGACAGATAGCCGCTTCCGATCGCAATCCGTTCCGCTTTCAGTTCATCCATCCCTTCCGGAAGGAACGGGGACAACGCGATTTCCTTCTTCGCCGCATTCGGATACAATCCAAGTATTGCCTGCAGGAAGACAATCGAGGTTCCTGCCGCCCAAGCCTGCGGCGAACAGGTTGTCGGGTACGGAACGGGATGGCCCAGCCCTGCATCATGCCCACAGAACAGCTCCGGTAGACGCTGGTACTCAAAATGAGCCGATGCCTGCAGCAGACCGGATATGACCTTGCCTGCCTCTTCCTTGAATCCTTGTTTGCCAAGTCCCAGCAGGATCATCGCATTGTCATGTGGCCATACGCTGCCATTGTGGTAACTGATCGGGTAATATCCGGTGGAGTTCGTGCTCATCGTACGGATACCATACCCGTTAAACATGTCGGTTCTAAGCATCCGCTCCGCTTGCGCCTTCGCTCGGCTCGCTTCCGGCAGTCCGCTCATGAGCAAATGTCCGGGATTTGAGGTTACGCTGCGTACCTGGCGCAGGTTCTTGTCCAGCGCGATCGCATAACACTGCTCATCCTCCAGCCAGAAGGCCGCTTCAAAGCGTACGCGAAGCTCCTCAGCTTCCGTCTCCAGCTTGCGGGCCAGCTCCGGCTCGCCAAGTTCCGCGAAGACGGGCACCAGCGATTTCTTCGCTTGATACACGTAGCCCTGAACCTCCGAGAGCGCGATCGGGGATTCCGCGTACTCCCCGTTCTCATGAATGATCGAGTTGGCGGAATCCTTCCAGCCCTGATTCGGGAAGCCCTTCTCGGCTTCCTGCTTATAGGCCATGAAACCGGAGCCCGCTTCGAGCGCAGCATCAATATAATCCAATGCACGCAGCATGTTCGGCTTGAGCTCCTTCGCCAGAGAGAGGTCGCCCGTCCAGCGGTAGTACTCACCGATCAGCGCCAGGAACAGCGGCGTGGAATCAATGGTGCCGTAGTACGGCGAGAACGGGGACTGATTCGTCGTGACCAGCTCTCCATAGCGAATCTCGTGCATGATTTTACCCGGCTGCTCGTCCCGCCAAGGGTCCGTCTTCTCGCCTTGATAAGCCGCCAGCGTTCTCAAGGTTCCTACGGCAAGCTGCGGATTCATCGGAAGCATGAACAGAGCCGTGATCAGGCTGTCTCTGCCGAACGGTACTGCGAACCACGGCAGCCCCGCTACGGTTGTATCACCAAAGCCTACATCGGTCGTCAGCATCCGCAGATCCTGCAATCCTCTCTGGTACAAGCCGCTGAACAGCACGGAATCCGCTTCTACCCGCGAGCTGTTCCCGTACCAAGCCTCATAGGAGGCTTCGAGTTTCTTCAGTCCCTCTTCGTAGGTCAGCGGCTCCGCTGCGGGTTGTTGCTCGGTTAGCGGCGAGATAAAGAACGTAATGACCTTCTGCTCTTTGGCTTTCAGGGACAATGGGAACGAGACGGTTCCGGTTTCATCCGCTTGGCCGCCATCCGCATCCCAAGCAATACGTGTCAGCCTTCTCAGGTTGTCAGCGCCGACATAGGCCAGCGTCATATCCTGATCCCCTGTCTGAACGCCCTCCATCTTGCCGACCTCCCCAGTACGATATTTCCGCACCAGAAACATATCCTGAAAATCGGCATCAAAGGTCATCGTAAACTCAATATTCGAATCCGTCACAAAATAATTGGTCAAGGTGCAGCGCTCATACAGGACGCCATCGTAGATGAAACGTTCCCGAAGCACTTCAATTGCCCCTTCGTCCTTGGACTCCTTCATAAGGCGGAAAGATGCTACATAACTCTTGTCCCCCGCCGAGGTCAGGAGCGAGGGCTTCTCACCGTCGATGAACAGCTCCATGCGGCTCAGGAAACGCGTATCCTTTGTGTACAAACCATGGCCTTGATCATCCCCTAGGACGATATCTCCATTAAGTCCGGTCAAGAAGAATACGTCTCCTTCTTTAATTACGCGGTAGTCCATGCATAAATCTCCCTTCGATTTCGGTTTATTCAAACAACCGCAAGCTCAGCCTGCAGTCCTTCTTCCGAATGCGGTCCGACCCAGACATGGAACTTCCCGGGTTCAACCGTAAATTCAAGTCTCTCATCCAAGAGCCCCAACTCTTCACGTCCCAGCGTAAAATGAACGGTACAGCTTTCACCAGGCAGCAGCCATACCTTGCGGAAACCCTTCAATTCTTTGACGGGCCGAGTTGAGCTCGCCACCAAATCGCGGATATAGAGCTGAGCAGTTTCCTCGCCAACTCTGGACCCGGTATTCGTGATACTCACGGATACCTGCGCGGATTCGTCCCGGCCGATCTGATGCCGTTCCAGCTGCAAGTCCGTATATTCAAACGTTGTATAACTGAGGCCGTACCCGAACGGATACAGCGGATCGTCGTCGCAATCGATATAATCTTCATACAGATGAGGACGCCCGGTATTCTTCCGGTTATAATACATCGGAATTTGGCCCGTCGCGCGCGGAATGGTAATCGGTAGGCGACCGCTCGGATTGTACGCGCCCGTCAGTACGTCCACAAGCGCAAGGCCTGTGGCGGTCCCCAAATGCCACGCTTCTACCACGGCATCGGCATGTTCATGCAGCCATGGTGTGGCAAGCGGCCGTCCATTCATCAGCACGACGACAATCGGCGTGTCAGTCTGACGCTTCAGCTCCTGAATCAAGCGCTCCTGACAGGGTGGAAGCGTAATGGAGGTCACGTTGTAATGCTCACCGGTCATCGCTTCGGATTCGCCTACAACGACCACGGCGACATCGCATTGCCCGGCTAGCTTCACGGCCCGTTCCACACCGTCATCCAGCTCCTCCAGAATGCCGCTGCCCGGCTCGAAGAACACCTCCGCCTTCGGTGCGATTTCCGATTGGAAAGCATCCCATACCGTAACGACGTCCTCATCGCGACCTTTCCAAGCCCAGCAGCCCATTGAATTATGACGATCATCGGCCAGCGGCCCGATCAAGGCCAGCTTCTGGTGCTTGCCGGTATCCAGCGGCAAAATTCCGCTGTTGTTCTGCAGAAGCACGATCGATTTCCGGGCACTGTCTCTTGCCTGAGCCAGATGCGAAGCTGGAATGGCTTGCCCTTTCAGCGAATCTTCGGCTTCTTCGCTTACATACGGGTTTTCGAACAATCCAAGCCGGATTTTCACCTGCAATATGCGAAGCACCGCATCATCCAACAGCTCAAGCAGCTCGGGGTTATCCTGGATCAGCGCCTCCAGATGATCGAGATAGACACCGGACTGCATGTCCATATCAACGCCGGCATTCAGCCCCTTCAGCGCGGAATCCTTCCGGTCTTCAGCATAGCCATGGTAGATCAGCTCTTCGATCGATTCCCAATCACTGACCACCATGCCATCAAAGCCCCACTCACGCTTCAATATATCCCGCAGCAGATAGCGACTTCCGGAAGCAGGAACCCCGTTAAGTTCGCTGAAAGCACTCATCACAGACAAAGCACCTGCCCGAATCCCATGCTCAAACGGCGGCAGCACGGTTTCCCGCAAGGTCCGCTCCGACATGTCTGTCGTATCATAATCCCGGCCGCCTTCAATCCAGCCGTAGCCGGCAAAATGCTTCACACATGCCGCCACCGTCGGATAACCGTCCTCGTTCGGACTTTGAAACCCTCTGACCTTCGCGGCAGCGGCCAAGGAAGACAGATAGACATCCTCCCCTGTGCTCTCCGCGATGCGGCCCCACCGGGGATCGCGCGTAATGTCCACCATGGGGGCAAAGGTCCAGCGGATACCTTCCGCTGCCGCCTCTTCTGCCGCAATGCGGGCATTCTTCTCCATCCCCTCGAGATCCCAGCTGGCGGCTTCGCCCAGCGGGATCGGGAAGATGGTGCGGAAACCGTGGATGACGTCATCCCCGATCAGAAGGGGGATCCCGAGCCGGGTCTCCTCCACAGCCAGCCGCTGGAGCTCATTAATCTTTTTTGGACCATGAACATTCAGCAATGATCCGATCTTGCCTTCAGCAACCAGCTTATGTTCCCGCTCCTCACACCGGCCGTACTGCACCGTCTGGCCGATTTTCTCGGCCAACGTCATCTTCGCGAGAAGGTCCTTCGCACGCTGTTCCACTTTATCCATGCCTAATCCCTCCGATGCTTCTATATCAACCTTTGACGCCTGCGTTCGATATTCCTTCGATATATTGGCGCTGGAACAGGAAGAAGAACAGGATGATCGGCAGCGTGGACAGCACGACCCCGGCCATGATCATCGGCGTATTCTCAAAGAACATATCCTTTACGCTGTTCAGACCAACCACCAGCACATACATTTCCGGCGTATTCGCCAGCGTGCTCGGAACGAGATAACTGTTCCATGTTCCGGCAAAAGCAAGAATGGACATCGTAATCAGCGATGAACGGGCCAGCGGATATACGATCCGCCAGAAAGCGCCCATCTTCGTCAGGCCATCCATCCGCGCAGCCTCCAGGAACTCATTCGGAACCGAGATAAAGAACTGGCGAAGCATGAAGATGTACAAGCCTTGATACAGAAACGGCACCGTTAATCCCCAGAACGTGTTCAGCCATCCTAGCTGTGCTACATTCACGTAAACCGGGATCAGGATCATATGGTACGGCACCATCATGGTGGCCACAACGATCCAGTAAATCAGTCCTTTTCCCTTAAAATTCAGCTTGGCCAGGGCAAATCCGGCCATCGGATTAATGATCAGGTTCCCGATGACAACAGCACCAGTCATGATCACCGTATTCAGAAACCATCTCGGTACGTTGTACGCATCGTTCGTAAAGAAGATCTTGAAGTTCTCAAACGTCCAATTGGCCGGCGACGTCAGGGTGTTAACGTGGCGCATCGGGATGACGGACGTATAGATGGTATAGAGAAAAGGAAGGGCGAATAAGAGCCCCAGGATGATCGTGCCGATGTACAACAACAGCCGACGATTATTCTTACGGGTCAACATTACTCTCACTCCTTTTCATCCAAGAATTTTTTTTGCAGGTACGTAATCAGCATGATGATTATGAAGAACAGCACCACCGCCGCGCTTCCGTAACCAATGTTCATGTAACGAATACCGTGCTGATAGAAATACGTAACCACTGTGCTGGTAGCACCAGCCGGTGAACCGAGTGCGCCATAGCGGGATATCGCCGCAATCTGGTCATAAATCTGGAACCCGGCAATCGTCGATACCGACACGATAAAGAAGGTAATCGGTTTGAGGAACGGTACGGTAATGTAGCGGAATTTGTTCCATTTGGACGCTCCATCGATTTCGCCCGCTTCATACAGATCCTTCGGAATCTCCTGAAGGCCCGACAAATACACAATCATGGTGAAGCCGGCTTGCTGGAAGATAAACAGAATACATACGAATAAGAGCGCATAATTGGTATCCGCAAACCATGTCACATTTCCGAAGCCCAAAGCTCCGAAAAATTTCGTCAAGAAGGTGCCCTGCTTGAAGAGCATCATGAACACCGTCGTGATCGCGATTTGCGAGGTGATATACGGAATGAAGAATACCGTCCGGAATATCCCCTTGCCCTTCAGCTTCTGATTGACCAGGATCGCCAACAGCAGACCGAGCACCGTCTGTATCGGAATCGAGATCACCACAATTTCCAGGGAATGAAGCAGCGCCTGGAAGAATTCTTTATCTTGGAGAATGGTGACATAGTTTTCGAGGCCGATAAATTTCGCCTGATCCAAGGCAGCGAAATTCGCATCCTGAAAACTTCTTACGAAAGATTGGATGAATGGATATAAAAACCACCACGCCCATAAAATCAAAAAAGGCAGCGTAAACAACCAGCCCAGCGTCTTGTCGGAGTCTGCCAAGGAACGGAACCAGGATTGCCTGATCTTGTTTCCCTTCAAATCAGCGTGCTTGCTGCTGTAATCGGACATGAATTATCCCCCCACTCCCATACTTAAAATAGATCGATCATGAAAATCCCCCCACAAAGTGGAACCTATGCGACGATGCTTATTCCAAATACTTTGCGGGGACCCCAAAAAACTTATAAATTCTACTATGTGAAAAAAGGCTCCCGCTCCCTGAGAACAAGGAGCGGGAGCGGGTGTAACCTCTTTCTTATTTGAACTGGGCCTGAATATCATCGAGAATTTGTTGCGCCGTTTTACCGGAGCCGCCAAGAATCAGGCCTTCCAATTCTTTTACGAGCTCATCCGTAAAGCGCTTGGTATCCGTTGGATAACCGTAGTCTGTGCTGTATTCCAGCGCAGGCTGCAGCGCCTTGAATTCAGGGTTCTTCTCGAAATACTGCTCAGACAACGAGGATACGGCCGGATTGAAGCCAAGCTCCATAAATGCGGTTTGTGTATCGTCATTGGTCATGTAATAAGCAGCCTTCAGCGCAGCTTCCTTGTTCTTCCCGTCTTTCAGTACCATGTAAGCATCAGAGCTCATGGTGCTTCCGTTCGTTGTACCTTTTGGAACCGGAATAGCGACCATTTTCAGATCTGGATTCGCATCCTTCAGGTACCCTTTGTACCAGTAACCACCTGTACTCATAGCGCCTTGCTCATTACTGAATACCTCGCCGTCCCAGCCGAAGCCGAGCGATTTCGGCGTGACAGCCAGTCCTTGGTCATACATGTCGATGATCATTTCCAGTGCTTTCACGTTCTCTGGCGAGTTGATGGTCTCACCGTTACCCCAGCCGCCGCCGAAGCTCTTCACGTAGTTCGTGATATGGAAGGCATCCAGGTTCACGATAATGCCCTTCACATCGCCTTTGTTCAGCACTTTTGCTGCTTCAATGACTTCATCCCAAGTAGTTGGGTATTCGCCAAGACCAGCATCTTTCCACATTTGCTCATTGATAAAGAACATCGCCGGCATGTCGCTGTTTGGTACGCCATATTGCTTGCCGTCCACGTTCCAGATTTTCTTCGATGTATCCGGGAATCGGTTCATATCTACACCTGTCGTTTGAACCAGGTCATCGATCGGAGAGAACAGTCCCTTGTTGATGTACTCGTAAGCACCTTCATTGGACATCTTAATGAAATCAGGTGCAACGCCAGCGGCGATTTCACCTGGAAGCGTGTTCCAGAACTGCTCACTGCTTGGATATTGTTTGATTTTCAGTTCAATCTCCGGATACTGCTCGGAAATGGTGTCCGCTGCTTTCTGATAAATCTCCAAATCCTGCGCCGTGCCCCAGAATCCGAAATTCACCGTAACTTTTTCCGCTTTGTCTCCAGAAGCTTTATCTGTATTGTCAGCGCTTTTACTGCCGCCGCAAGCGGATAAACTTACAACAAGCGCCAAGCACAACACCAGCATGGCTGAAAACTTCTTGTTCATCTTACCCATGATGCTACCCCCCACGTTTCTTGTCGTTTTACCTTACATCTTTATGATAAAGAGCCGAGACAACAAAAAAAATTAATCAAATGATGATTAATTTTTTAAAATTGACTATTTTTTTATCCATATCTTGCACTGCAAGATTATTTTTATGAAATATCACACTTTTTTATCTAAAATCACACTTCTTCTTTCCTATACTGTTTAGGAGTAAAGCCCGTGTACTTCTGAAATACAATCGCAAAATGGGCCTGATTATTGAACCCCACCATCTCGGCAACGTCATAAATTTTGTGGCGGTAGTCCTTGAGAAGCACCTTCGCTTTCTCGATCCGGCGCTGATTAATATAATCAAACAGTCCTTGCCCGACCTCTTGCTTAAACAACCGGCTGACATAATTCGGACTGACATGAAACAGCTCCCCGAACAATTTCAACGAGAGACTCTCCGAGTAGTGCTCTTCCGTATATTCCATAATATTGCGCGTGAGCTGGCTGTATCCTTTAAGCTCCACTTGGCTGCGAGTCTTAATACGTTCCTTGAACATGAGCCGGTACATAGCTGACAACTGCCCAAAATCATGAATCTCCCCAAAGACAGCTGCATTTTCGGATACGGCCCCGCCCGGTGAATCTCCGCTCTCTCCAATCATAAACAGCAGACCTTCATACACCTTGCGGACATCCTTCTCTTCCATGCATTCTTCTTGCTCCAGAAACTTCTCCCACTTGGACAGCAGTTCCATGAACAAGTCATTCGCTTCTTCCCTGAGCGCCGCCTTCATCTGGCTTAAGTAGGCATCCGCCTGTTTATAAACCTGCTCACCCTTCTGTTTCAGATGCTGATAATAAAATATGGATGTATCCGGGTGATAGAATTGATGGGATAACGCTTTACCCGCTTGCTCATAGCCTGCCCGAATGCCTTCAAAATCGGCAAACCAGTCACTGACGCCAAGGACAATATCGATGTTCACAAAGCGCTTCAGCGCCGCACTGATCATCTGAACTATTTTATTCACGCGGGTCAAAGAGGCCAGTAGGCTTTTCAGCTCACTATTACTTATAAATACGGCACTGAGCTGCTCGTCAAGCTGAAGATATTCAGCCTCCTTCTCTGTGGAAAGAATCTCGCTTACAATATTCTGCACCGTATTCGGCAGGATCGACTCGGTTTCTTTGGTATACCTTTTGATGACCGTGTGATAATTCTTGATTTTAAAAAGTAAAACATACATATTCCCTTCCTTTAAACTTGTTTCAGACAGGTCATGGACATGACCGTGAAGGGCATCATATAGAATCTGTTCTCTCCGATTGCCGACTGTTCCAGTTCCTATACGGGCGGAAGCTCCCTGGCTTCCAAAATGTTCCCGGATACTCTTCAGCATCGCTGTCAGCTCGCGTTCGTTCATGTCAGGTTTGTGGAAATAATCAACTGCACCCAGCTTCAACGCTTCCTTCACGTAGGCAATATCATCGAAGCTGCTTAACACGACCGTTTGAACCGGAATCTGCCGGTCCTTGATCGTCCGGAGCACCTCGAGCCCGTCCATCTTCGGCATTTTAATATCCAGCAGCACGACGTCCGGATAAGTCTCCGCTATCATGCGCAGCGCTTCTTCCCCATCACCCGCTTCACCCACAATCTCCACGCCCTGGGCTTCCCAGTCAATCGCCGATTTGATCCCGATCCGAACAAGGGGCTCGTCATCTACTATAAGTATTCGCACTTGCTGATCACCCTGTTTCTTCTGTGATGATTGGAACCCGGAGCCAGGCCACCGTTCCGCCGAACTCTCCCCTCTGGATCCATAAGCCGTATTCCGGTCCGAAATGAAGGGATATACGGTTACGTATATTGTTCAATCCGATCGAATTGAAGGCATCCTGCGGTCCGTCCTGCTCCGTCTTCGCTGGTCCACCCTCCGGAAACCCGCGCCCGTTGTCGCTTACTTTCATGATCAGCGCATCCGACTCCTCATAAATGGATATGACCAGGATACCCTTGTAATCGATCCCTTCAAAACCATGGAAGACCGCATTCTCCACAAGGGGCTGAAGCAGAAACTTCAGGGTCCTATGATTCATTACGGCAGGATCGATCTCGTACGTGACATCAAATTTATTAAAATAGCGGAAATCGAGAATTTTCGTATAGTTCTCCATGAATTCGACTTCTTCGGCAATGGTCACGAAGTCGCCTTCCTTCTTCACCGTAAACTTGATAACCGAAGAGAAGGCCTGCAGCGCTTCTTCAATGCCCGTTGCCCCCTGAATCTTGGCCATCCATTTGATCACATTCAGCGTGTTATATATAAAATGCGGACGAATCTGCGACTGCAGCGCATTCATCTCGAGGGTTCGTTTCTCCTCTTCCTCGACATAGATACGTTCAATTAAATCACGAATTTCTTGCAGCATCTGATCCACCGTATTGCTGATCACGCCGATTTCGCCTTGATCCTTCGTATCGAAGCTGACGTCAAGCTGACCTTGAGAGACAAGCTTCATTTTACTATTCAGCACGGACAGCGGCTTCATGATCGTAGTCGCAATGCGGGCAGATATCAGGATGGACAGCACGAGCAGCAGAATCAATGCACCGATCAGGATGGACACCATCAGGTAAACGATCGAGAACAGATCCTTCTTGGGAATGACCGTCACCGCCTTCCAATTCGCCATCGAAGAGGAAGATGAAATCATATAGGTATCCCGATTGATCTGCGTGTTCACTTGGCCGTCTGCACTATATTGAATATCACTCCCCAATACCTCAGACGCCGGCCGCCCAATTTCCTCAGGATGGACACTGTGCACAATATGATCCGCTTCATCGATCAGATAGAATTTCGTATTCTCTGAAAATGCCGTGTCACTCCATAATGTCTTCAGCTTATCAACCGAAATGTTAAAGAGAATGAAACCAAGATCCTCTTTCGTATACGGATCCATAATCGCCCTTCCAACAGACACGACCGGGATGCCCTTCGTTGACAGCAGCCGCTCCTGATGAATCCCTACAGGAACTAGGCGTCCATAAGCTTCTCTAATCTTTTGAACGAAAGGCTCACGGGTAAACTGCTCCTTGAAATAAAAAAAGTTCATGTATTCCCTGTTGCTTCGGCCAATGATCGACTGGCTGTTCTCGTGATAGATAACAACGGAGTCAATCAAGTCCGAATAAAGCATGACCCCGCTCTGAATTAAGCCATTCACTTTATCGAAATCCTGACCCCGCTCAAGCAATGGATAGGCCACCTTGCTGTAGTCCTTGCGCATGATCGGGTATACCGTTGCATCCTGAATCGGGAACATGGACAGCCGTGAAAGCGGCTGAAGGGAGGTATCGATATTCTTAATAATTTGCTTGTTATTCTCCACCGCGGCTTCAATCATCGTACTCCGGTTATTCTCCACGTATACCCAGGATACGATACCGCCGATCAGAAGGAGGGGAACGATGATGAAGGCGGAGAATGCCACGATCAGTTTCTTCTCCAGACTTAAGTGAAGCATCTTCTGTTTTAGTTTCTTCATGGGCCGCGTCTCTCTTCTTGTTGTTCGTTATGTGATCTTGTCTTTATCGCGCTGTTCCGCTGATTCGAAATTGCCTTGGCGTCATTCCCGTAAAATTCTTGAATACTTGCGTATAATAACTCTGGCTGCAGAACTTGAACGTAAACGCGATTTCGGATATTGATTGATTCGTATTGGCCAGTAAATGCTTGGATTCCTCAATTTTCCGCCGATTGATAAAAGTGGTTATCGCCTCACCCGTCTCCCGCTTAAACCGATCGGACAGATAACTCGGGTGGACCTTCAAATATTCAGCAACTCCCTGCAAGGTCAGCTCCTCAAAAATATGCTCCCTAATGTAATAGATCGCCAGATTCACGATATGAGAGAAAGACACGTCTTCCTTCTCGGAGCGAATCATCGACACAAACTGTACCAGCATTTCATATTCAAAATGGACCAGCCGCTCTACATCGGTCATTTTCTCAATCTCAAGAATTAGCGTATCACTTAAATGAAAGGCAATTTCCGGATCCACGCCGCCCCTGATGATCGCCCGGGTAAATAAAGTGCAAGAAGCAATCAAGGCGTTCTTCTTCGATCGCAGCGGATACGTCGCAAGCACAGCCGCTTCCAGCTCGTTAATCTTGCGCAGCATGTCCATCGCTCTATTCTCATCGCCGAAACGGATCGCTTCCAGCAGTTCGTGCTCATAGTCAAACGGGGGATGGATAAAATTCTCGCGCAAATAATGCATGCGGGAAGACAGGTAAAACGGTTGGTTTCCATGGCTTCCCGAGCGTATGGGCTCTTTCATTATTTACACACCACCTAAAAATATTGATAAAAACCTTGTTATTTTAGTATAACATAACCCCGATTGGTTCTAAAATTCAAGCATAACCATGCTAGGAAGGAAGTGTAGACCATGACCTGGATGATATCAAATCCTGATTTGTCGCAGCAAGCTTTGTTGAATATGGAAAGTATTTTTGCACTCGGAAACGGTTACTTGGGTGTGCGCGGCAACTTCGAAGAAGGTTACGGAGAAAGCATGTCCACCATTCGCGGTACCTACCTGAACGCTTTCCACGACGTCATTGAAATCCCATACGGCGAGAAGCTCTTCGCCTTTCCCGATACACAGCAAAAACTCGTTAATAATATAGATGCCCAAACGGTCCTGATCTATTTAGGCGATGAGAAAAAGCCCTTCCGCTTGGATCACGGAACGATCACTTCGCATAAACGCCGATTGCATATGGACAAAGGGTATTCCGAACGAATCGTTCAGTGGAAATCACCCGAAGGCAAAGAGATCAAGCTGACCTTCCGCCGCCTGGTGTCTTTCGTGCGCCGGGAGCTCTTTGCCATCCATGTACGAATAGAGCCGATCAATTTCAACGGCCAGGTTCGCATCGTCTCCACCGTGAACGGCAAAGTGAAGAACTACACCAATGCCAATGATCCACGGGTAGGAGCAGGACACGCAGAACGGATGACCGTCATCGATGCCGGCGTGAAGGGCAATGATGCCTATGTCGTTGACGAGACGATGGCTTCCCAGCTGTGTGCGGCTTGCGTAACCCGTCACCGCTTGGATGTTAATGCCGACATTCAGCTCGAGGCCGGAAACGGAGAAGTCACGTTCACAGCGACTCTTCCATTGACCGGACCAATCGAGTTTACGAAATACAATCTGTATACCGACAGTCTTCGTCACGGTCAGAATATGATCGATCGCGGCATCCAACTGCAAGAGGAGTTGAAGGAGCTTTCTTTCGAGGATTTGCTTGCCGAGCAGGCTGAGTACCTGAACGACTACTGGAAATCTGCCGATGTCGTAATTCAGGACGATGACCAGCTCCAGGAAGGTATCCGTTTCAATCTATTCCAGCTGCTGCAATCTGCGGGCCGTGACAAGCACAGCAACATTTCTGCCAAAGGACTGAGCGGTGAAGGCTATGAAGGCCATTATTTCTGGGATACGGAGATTTACATGTTCCCTGTATTTCTGATGACACAGCCGGACATTGCACGCCAGCTGCTGCTGTATCGCTATTCCACATTGGAGCAGGCGAGAGACCGAGCACGTGAAATGGGACACCGCCAAGGCGCCCTGTTCCCGTGGCGCACGATCTCGGGGACGGAATGCTCCTCCTTCTTCCCGTCGGGGACGGCTCAATATCATATCAGTGCCGATATCGCTTATAGCTATATTCAATATTATCTCGCTGAGCAGGATCGGGATTTCCTCTTGTCCTATGGTGCCGAGGTGTTGATCGAAACCGCCCGCCTGTGGGCCGACATCGGCCACTATTATAATGGCGCCTTCCATATCGATGAGGTGACGGGGCCAGATGAATATACTTGCTGCGTGAACAACAACTATTACACGAACGTCATGGCAAAGCATAACCTGAAGTGGGCTGCCAAGAGCTGTTCCATTCTGGAATCCTACGATGCCCAAGGCTTCAAAACCCTGTGTGACCGGCTTGGCGTAACCTCGGATGAAATCTCAGCTTGGGCGAAAGCGGCGGATGCCATGCTGCTACCGTATGATAAAGCACTTGGCATTAACCCACAGGACGATACGTTCCTCCGCAAAGCGGTATGGGACTTCGACAACACACCGGAGGATAAATACCCGCTGCTGCTGAATTACCATCCGCTCACCATCTACCGTTATCAGGTGTGTAAACAAGCGGATACGGTGCTCGCTCACTTCCTGCTGGAAGACGAGCAGAGCTATGAAACGATTCAGCGTTCCTATGACTACTATGAAGGCATTACAACGCATGACTCTTCCCTGTCCTCCTGCATCTTCAGCATCATGGCTTCGAAGATTGGCAATATGGACAAAGCGTATGAGTATTTCATCGAGACAGCTCGCCTCGACCTCGACAATACGCATGGCAACACGAAGGACGGCCTGCATATGGCCAACATGGGCGGCACTTGGATGTCGATCGTCTACGGATTTGCCGGCATGCGTCTGAAGGAAAGTGGACTCTCCCTCTCCCCTGCCATTCCGAAGGACTGGGAGAAGTATGCGTTCCGCCTCAACTTCCGCGGCCGCCTCATCGGCGTATCCATCGAGAAGGACGGCGTGACCTTGGAGATCGTAGAAGGCGATTCCATCGAGATCAAGCTGTACAACGAAGTAGTTATGCTTGAATCCGGGAAGTCCGTGAAGCATTCGCTTCAGGGCAAATAATAAGGCTTAGGCTGTCTGATATCACAAAAAGGAGCCATAAGAACATGAACGAAACACGCAAGCTGAAGGCCGTTATCTTTGACCTGGACGGCGTCATTACGGATACTGCGGAGTATCATTATCAGGCATGGAAAGCCACGGCAACCGAGCTCGGCATCCCATTCACCCGTGAATTCAATGAGAACCTCAAGGGAGTATCCCGCATGGATTCTCTGAAACTGCTGCTTAGTCAAGCAGAGAAGCCCGTCAACTATTCGGATGAAGAGCTGGTACAGCTGGCTGATCGCAAAAACAAGCTGTATGTCGAGCTGATCGAAACGATTACGCCAGCCGACCTGCTGCCAGGGATCACGGAATTTGTGGCAGACATCCGGTCGACCGGCCTGAAGACCGGCATTGCGTCCGCCAGCAAGAACGCCATTGCGGTGCTTACACGGCTTGGCGTTATGGACCATTTCGACGTGATAGTCGATGTAAACAAGCTGAAGAACAGCAAGCCCGACCCGGAGATCTTCCTGACTGCTGCCGCACAGCTCGGCGTAGAGCCTGCCGACTGCATTGGTGTTGAAGATGCCGCATCGGGCGTTGATGCCATCAAGGGTGCCGGCATGTTCGCCGTGGCCATCGGCAATGCGGCGCACTTCCCGCATGCGGATATCGTGCTGTCGAGCACGGCTGAGCTGAATTTCCGTGAGCTGGCGCAGACGTTCGAAGGTAAATAGAAGTAAAAGGGTGCTCTTAAGGGAGCATCCTTTTTCGTATGGTAGGAGGATCGGGGATTGATGCAGCCGCATTGTCCCTGACCCTCCTCTTTTTTTGCAACCGTTCGCCATCTTCGGTAGACTGTGGTTAGTATTGTTACAAACAACTTATCCGGTGTGAAGGACAGACGGACATACCGAGAATACTGTAAAGGGGACTTTCCATGGAACAGGCTGTCTTGGATCTAGGGGCCGAACGTTTCGGCCGAGGTTCGTACTCGCTGCAATTGCTCGGAGGATTCGATCAGAATGTATTTGAATACGTCGGCGAAGACGGGCACCGCTTCGTGATTAAATTCTTGGACGCGTCCAAATATCGCAAAGCCTCGATCATCCGCGAGCTAACGTGGATGGCCTATCTTACCGAGCAGGGGCTGAACTTGGCGGAGTCGATTCGATCCGCTCAGGATCTTCTGATTGAAGAGGTAACTCACGATTCCAAGCAATATTATGTCATTGCTTTTACAAAGGCTCCCGGCAGTCCGTTAACGGATTTGGCAGCGGATTTTGCTATGATCAAACAGTGGGGACGCGGGATGGGCCGTATGCACAAACTCGGCAAAAAGGATTCCAACGCTGCTTCGCTTGTGCACCGAATGGCCTTTCCTCAGTGGAATGACCATGTCATGTTTACCGATGCGTTCCCGGAGGCGGCTGGTGAACAGGTACATACTCAGTGGAAGCAGTATCTTAAGGAATTGGAATCCCTCCCACAAGATCAGGAAGGCTACGGCATTGTCCACAATGATCTTCATCATAATAATTTTCATGTACATAATGGGGAGATTATCTTTTTCGATTTCGGGGATATCTCATACCATTGGTTCGCCTACGATATTGCCATTGCCATTTATCATGCGATACAGACCATACCTGAAAGCGGTAAAGCTGAATTTGTTGCCCGATTCTTCGAT
The DNA here is from genome assembly GCF_001277345.1 of Paenibacillus solani. Taxonomy (GTDB): domain Bacteria; phylum Bacillota; class Bacilli; order Paenibacillales; family Paenibacillaceae; genus Paenibacillus_AQ; species Paenibacillus_AQ solani. Next base: position 263,085 of record NZ_LIUT01000006.1, on the reverse strand, counting down.
TCATTCTTATCCGGCTATCTACAGGAGAACACGCTAAGCGAGGAATGGATCCAGCGGATACCGTTATTCATCGACTTTCGCCATATTTATTCCTTTGTCTACTTCACCAAATTCGTCAATTGGGATGAGATGAACAAGCGCACCCGGAATTATCTCTTAGGGATGAAAGCTGATATTGAGGCAGGCAAATCCGTTGTAACGCTGTCTATTTAATATTAAGAAGGAAGAATACTTTGCTATGAAACCAAAATCTACATATATCCACCGATTCGGCTATTTGGGACTGGGAATCCTGCTCTCGGCCATCATTCTATATCTGCTGTTCCTTCGTCCGACTCCCATTAAGGTGGGTGGGTTTACTTCCTATACGGGCGAAAACACCATCATCTTTGAGGCGATCAATGAAGGCTTCACCGATGTAGAACTGCTGGAAGTGCGGGTGAACGAGGGCAAGAAGCCGACCCGAGCTGAGCTAGGCGTCAGTTATTCCCTGCATTTGGTCGGCGGTGGCGGCCTTGATGAAGATCCCAATATCGAATTCGTGGATATTCGGGAGCAGCCGCTGAAGCCTGAGCTCACGCCAGATGAGAAGAGAGCTGCGCTCGATCAGGACGCTCGCATTCCGCTCAATTACGGCGTTCGTCTATATAACGATACGCCGATCCGGCAGATTGAAGTGAAATATAAATATTGGGGAATTACGTTTACGAGGGATATGCCGATGGGGCGATTTTTCGATAGTGGTTAAGGTACCGAGGTGAATGGAGGTTCTAACATGGAGAAGATCCATATTGGGCGCACTATCGCTCTTGTAGCTTTTGTAATCACTGTTGTACTGGTAATCATAGATGGCTTTTTTCTGCATTACGGTTCCCCCTTTGACGGATATGGTCTAGCTTCCACATACGTACTGCCTCCGATAGGGTGTATCGCTTCTGTTATATCTGTGAAGAAAACCGGTTCAAAGTTAGATGTCGCCTTGATATTCATGAACGCGCTTGCATTCTTCTCGATTTTCCTGTACATGTTTTTGGGTACGATTTTTATGGGGATTTAGGGTGAACAAGACCGTTTCCTGATTGCTATGATGCTGTCCAGCAGGCACCGCTGATTTCTCCGCCTGGAATTCGTAGATAAACAAGACACAAAAAGAGACGTCCCTTGATCATTCGGAAACGTCTCTTTGGGATGATATCTAACCTGGTATTACCTTATTTTTCGGAACCTTCAATTAAGATGACACCACATCATTATTCAGAAATTCCCTCAGTGCAGCCTCCATATCAGGCTCCCCGTCATCTTCGGTCCATGAATCCTGAATGACAAGATAGCGGCAGGCGCTGCTCTGCAAATAGCTGTAGATGATTTGCGCAGCATCGATATCTTCCCGGGTAACCTCGGCAGCATCGCATTCCATGTCCCTCGTGAAATAGCTAAGAATCAAGGCTTTGACCCTCCGCCTCAGCGAATCAATGTCCACGGTAGAAGCCACAGAGCATCGCTCGCTGTGCAGCACAACATTCCCCTTAATCAGAAATAACTTGATGGTATCTTCGTTTAAATGTTCGTAGACAACGATGCTGTGATTCTCTTCGGCGAACTCGATTACATGCCGTTTACTTAAGAGCAAGTTCACTGCATTCATGCCGTCCCTGTATTTAGCAGCCTGTTCAAAATCGAAACGCTCTGCGGCGTCTAGCATGCTGCGCTCCATTTGATCATATAAACTTCGGTCGTCCCCTTGAAGCAGCGCAATGAATCGATCCATGACCTCATCAAATTGACGAGCGGCGTCGCCACCAAGACATTTGCCAAGACAGAGGCCTATCGAATAATTCAAGCAGGGTGTATTTGCCGTAGAAGCGGCAGGTGTATGATTGCAGGCAATGTTACAGCATTCCTTAACCTTTTGTACTGCATGTTCAAGACTACTTCTGCTGGCCGTATATGGACCGAAAAAATGAGACCGATCGGGAGCGCCTTCATCCAGTGTGTCTGTAATTTCCAGCCACCGCCAATCTCGCTTTTGCTGTAATACAATATATTGATAACCTAGCGGATTTTTCATCTTACGGTTATACATGGGCTTTATATCCTGAATGAGCCTGCATTCCAGCATGAACGCCTCAAACTCCGTGTCGGTGACGATATATTCCAGATCTTTAACATGCTGTACCAGTCTTTTCACTTTTGGGGAGTGCGATTTATTGTTGTAAAAATACGACTGCACTCTCTTCTTAAGACTTTTGGATTTGCCGACATAAATGACCGTTCCCCGCGAGTCTTTCATAAGATATACGCCCGGCGACAGCGGCAGCTCTTGTATTTTTGTTTTCATTTTAACTGTCGATCCTCTCAACGAATCTACCAAACATGGCGTTTTCCGTTCCGTTCAATTCAAAGATATCATATGCACACCAAAAAGCACCACAATCACCGGCTGATCCAGCTCGTTGAATGTGATGCTTCTATTAGGGAAACAGCCTCTATTAACGTCTTCTTGTATAGGATTGAATTACCCATCTATATTCTAAGGTGACTTACTTGAACCTTCATCTAATAATTTCTTCAAAGTTTCCACTTCATTTCTTAATGTAATTATGTCCGACTTCAAACCGGAATTTTTAATTCCTTCGCTTACAATTAAATAAATGATTAAATAATTGACTATTAGTAAAAGTAACATAACTATCAGCACATCTAAACCAACGACATTAGATAAAAACATGATGTATCAGTCCCCTCCCTTATTATGCTCGTAATGATCAGAGATTCACCACCAACGAAAAAAATTACACAGGGCGGCGAGCATATTTCTTATCTGAACACTCGCTTAAATCGTGGTCATCCGCTCAAAACGACCCTACTTTTGTTGATGCCACCTCCTAAATTATAGCAAAAACATGCAGTGTGTGAAGGCGACTATGTACTTGGTACGATGAATGCCGTGTTTATATGTTATAGAACGCAGACATATAAATTCCGCAAACGGAATCGGCCACAACAGAGCAGTCCATCACTATCAAGGCTTGCATCCGGATCTTATGTTTTAGACTATCCCAAAAATCGAGTAGGAGGGGGCGGCTAACCCCCGTCCTCACACACCACCGTACATGCGGGTCCGCATACGGCGGTTCCAAAAGGTTAACAAAGCTCCAGATAACGAGAAAGTAAACTTTTCAGCCCTTTCGCTTCCCAATAAGAAGTTGGAAGGGCGTTATTTGTGTTCCGAGACATTTCCCAGGCACCTCGGCGGGAATTTGCCATCTTGAAAGCTGCCCAGTCCGGTACGCCAAGGGCCCGTAGTTCGCGCAGACGCGTCCGCACTCGTTTCCATTGTTTCCACAAGCACATTCGAAGTCTTCTGCGAATCCACTGGTCGAATCTCTCGCAGTGCCTCTTGGCAGAAGCTGTCCCGAAATAGCCCATCCAGCCCATCAGGTATCGGTTCAATCGGGAGATTCGCTCTTCCATCGATATGGACCGACTACGATTCGTTAGTTCTCGGACTTTCTCCTTAAACCGGGAGATCGTCTTTGGGGCCAGGCGAATCGTTGCCTGTCTGTTCGACAGGAAGCTAAAACCAAGAAGTCTCCGGTTCCACGGCCTATCCACTGCGCTTTTGTCCCGATTTACTTTCAGTTTCAACTTTCCTTCTACAAAGTGAGTTATCGATTTCAGTACACGTTCCCCTGCTCGCTTGCTTGCGACAAAGATATGGCAGTCGTCCGCGTAGCGAACGAATCGCAGTCCACGCTGGGTAAGTTCTTTATCCAGATCATCCAGCAGGATGTTCGCCAGAAGCGGACTTAACGGGCCGCCTTGCGGCGTTCCTTCCTCTGTCTTCTGGCAAACTCCACCCTCCATGACTCCAGCGTTCAAATAGGCGCGGATCAGTTTCAGGACGCGCTTATCTGTTACCTTCCTTGCCACTCTAGCCATGAGGATGTCATGGTTCACCCGGTCAAAGAACTTTTCCAAGTCCATATCCACGACCCATCTCAAACCGCTTTGGATATAGCGCTGAGCTTGCTTTACCGCATCTTGCGCTCGCTTTCCCGGTCTAAAACCATAACTGTACCAGGAAAAGGTCGCATCCAAGATCGGATTCATCACTTGCAGAAGTGCTTGTTGGAGAAAACGGTCCATCACGGTCGGGATTCCCAGCAGCCGCACTCCGCCTCCGGGTTTGGGGATTTCCACCCGTTTGACTGGCGCAGGTCTGTAAGCTCCCGTCAGAAGTTCGGTTTCCACCGTCCCCCAGTGTGTTTTCAGGTAAGCTTGTAGCTCATCTACTGTTACACTGTCCACACCGGGGGCTCCTCCGTTTTGAACCACTCGTTTGTAGGCAAGTCGAAGATTACCGCCTTCGAGCATTCGTTCCAACAAGTCATTCTGTGCTTCGCGAGAGGAAATGGCGACTTGTGCCGACGAAGAACTCGGCACTCCGGCATACCCTGACGGCTTCACCGCTTCTCTTTGCCGTAAGCTCTCTTCCGAGATATTCTGCTGTCGTTGCTCTTCATGCGAACGCATCGGTTTCCTCTCTCCTTTCGGTTCAGCCCTTCCGGTTTCCGGCGTCCCGTACTCCCGTACTATGGCTTCTGCTGACTCCTGCGGGTTCAGCGTAACCTCTCGGTTACGGTTACGAAGTGACTTCGCGTTTTTTTTCTCCCGCAGGCCTCCCCAGATAAGGACGTCATCTTTCCGCCCGCGCTTGCCCAAGTTTACGGCTGCAGCCCTTGGCAGCTTTGGATTTCGTCATGTTTAGGTGACTCATCCGACCGCAACCGCCTCAAATTGGATTCGTGTACCTCAAGCCGTGCTTTTGCCTCCAGCTTNCACCCTTGCTCTTTGGTAGGCGCTTGCCAGCCCCCATTCCGGACTTTCACCGTATAGATGACGCCCATGCTGGGCGTACCAACAAAAAGGGAAGCCGTACGTATACGGCTTCCCTTTATAAACTCATCTATTACAGTTTCACGATTTTTCCTGTATCTTGAGATTCGAATGCACCCAGGATAACATTCAAGGAGCGCAGACCTTCCTCACCGGAAATGCTAGGTGGCGTGCTTGTAAGAATGGATTCGACAAAATCGTCGATGACGCCGCTCGGAACCTGCTTCTCATTCGTAGCCATGGCACCAACCTTGTAGGTTTCTACCGTACCATCTGTCAGTTCCACGATTACCTCGTCGCCGTTTACGGTACCGATCTGCATGGCACCTTTTTCGCACCATAATACCGTACCATTATCGCCTGCTCTGTAATGCGTCCAACTTGCCATCAGCGTGCCCACGGCTCCGCTCTTCATGCGAACGATGCATGTTGCGTTGTCGTCCACGTCAGTTCCCTCTTTATGAACTGTGCTGATGAAACCGGCCACTTCTACGATTTCATCGTTCAGCAAGTAACGAATAAAGTCTGATTTATGAACGCCCAGATCTCCCATGGCACCCATAATCGCTTCTTCTTTACGGAAGAACCAGCTGTCCCGGCCATCCAAGCTCCAGCCCTCCGGACCGCCATGACCAAAAGATGTACGGAAGGTAAGCACCTTGCCAAGCTTGCCGGAATCCAGAATTTCCTTTGCTTTCACGTGCGGAGGCATCAGGCGCTGATTGTGTCCAACCATCAGGTAAACGCCATTTTTGCGGGCTGCCTCGATCATTTGCTCTCCTTCTTCAGCCGTTGTTGCCATTGGCTTCTCAACCAGCACATGAAGGCCGGCATTCGCTGCCGCGATAGTCATTGGAGCATGCAGATAGTTCGGCGTACACACACTAACAGCGTCCAGTTTCTCATTCTTCAACAAATCTTCGTAATCCGCATAGGCTTTACCGCCATACTGGGCTGCCATCTCTTCTGCGCGTTCCTTCACCGGATCGGCAAAGGCAACCAGTTCTACGTTAGCATTGTCCGCATACTCAGGAATATGTCTACGCTGGGCGATGGCGCCGCAGCCAAATACAGCCACTTTAATTTTGCTCATGGAAAATCTCCTTTTGTGTTGAATTTTTTAGAATTGGTTCAGGTAATTCTGCTTCAGCCAGTTCATGCTGTTCTCCACGCTTTGCAGCGGCGGATTCTGGCATACATCCTGCTCCACGATCAGCCATTCCGTGCCTGCATCGGATGCAGCCTGAATAACTCCCGGCAGGTTAACCGAGCCTTGGCTCAATTCCAATGTCTTCATGTTGCCCTCAGCATCCTTGCTGAAATCCTTCAGGTGAAGCAGCGGCAGTCGTCCTGCGTATTTCGGAATGTAGGCAAGCGGATCTTGTCCGGCAAATTGTACCCAGCACACGTCCATCTCAACTTGTACAGCTTCCGGAGTTGTCGCGGAATACATCGCATCAAATACGAACTGACCATCGACATCTGCTTCGAATTCAAATGCATGATTATGGTAACCAAAAATCAATCCCTGCTTGCGAGCTTCGGTTCCTACTTCCTCCAGGAACGAGAAGAGGTTCTTCCAATCTTCCGCATCTTTACGGTCCTCTTCTGCCACATAAGGGCACATCATATATTTAGCGCCAATGGTTTTTAGGTAGTCGATCTCCTTCTGCAGATCAGCACGAAGAAGATGCAGGCCCACGTGGCTTCCAATCGCCTTCAGGCCAAGCTCTTGAAGAAGCGTTTTCATTTCCTCGGCTGGAATGTCTCCATAACCTGCGAATTCGACTCCTTCATAACCCAGTTCAGCCACTTTGCGAAGCGTGCCACGGAAATCCTGTGCCGTCTCATCGCGCAACGTATACATCTGCAAACCAATGTTCATTCTTCTCATTATAGCGCACCTCGATTCAAAAAATGAGTTATTGCTCTATCTGCTACTATCATACATGCGAATAGGCTAAAATGAACATAAACAATATGGCTGCAACATGAACTATCTGCTTACTTTTTTACTGGGGGTTATTACCATGATGGAAGCAAAGCTGCTGATCTGCGACTATTCCTATCACTTTCAGCAATTTAGCAACAGTCACCGGGGCGGCTTAACCACATATCTGTTCCGTCTTCAAACTGAAGGCTCTTGTGAGATTTACTGCAACGGCATCGAGCATCATGTGCAAGCAGGCGATCTGCTGCTGCTGAGGCCTGGTGATTCATACGAGCTGCGGATAAAGGAAGACGGCGAGGATGGCCGCGTGTCCAGCGGGGATTATTTTATTTTTTGCGACGGCTCCTGGATTGATGATTGGTGGGAACGGACCCACCGTCCGGTCGTGAGTCATATTGGACTCGACGATCATTTGCTGGGTCTGTGGAGACAGATGCTGCTGGAGAAGCGGCGTGGACTTGAAGGAGAAATCGAGGAGCTGACTGACTATCTGCTGCGCAGTCTCTGCCTGTGTCTGGACCGTGCCATTACCGATATTAAGCCGACCGATCGTCTGGCTTTCACTGCTCTACGTTTGAAGCGATTCGTTGAGGAACATGCCACCATCACCTTCAAGCTGGAGGAGGCTGCTTCTCATGTCGGTCTCAGCTTATCCCGGGCAGTTAAACTGTTCAAAGAATATTACGGAAAAACGATGATTCAATATGCTCTGGAGATCCGGCTGAACGCAGCCGTCGAGCGGATGAAATACAGCACCATGACGCTGGAGGAAATTGCGGAAACCTGCGGTTTTGCTAGCTACTCCTATTTTCACCGGGTATTCCGGGCCAACTACGGCGTATCTCCGGTAAAATTTCGGGAACAGGCAACGGTACCTGCCAGGCCCGAACGAGAGAAAGACCCTCGCTGATTTTTTTCTACATTAATATAGAAGGAACCTGCATATAAAAATAACAAACACCCCCTCCGATTCAAACGGAAGGGGTGTTCACTTAACCTTTGATCGATCCTGCCACCATGCCCTTCATAATCTGCTCCTGCAAGATCAAGTAGGCCACGATCGTTGGAATGACGGCAATTGCCATCGCACCCATCGTCAGGCTGTAATCCGTGCCAAAGCCGTCGGAGAATAAGGACAGACTAAGCGGCAGCGTCTTCAAAGCCTGCGTATTGATAAATACGAGGGCGAAGGAGAAGTCATTCCAGAATCGAAGAAATGCCAGAATCGATATCGTTGCGATGATCGGCGTGCAGAGCGGAAGGATCATTCTTCCGAAGATTCCCCACCAACCGCTGCCATCAATCATAGCGGCCTCTTCAATCTCTCTAGGAATCGATGACATGTAGGCCATCGCCAGGAAGATCGCGATCGGAAGCTCAAACGCCGTATAGGGCAGAATGAGCGCACCGTACGTATCAAGCAAGCCGATATTCTTCATCATAATAAACAGAGGTACCAGCGTACTGTGGATCGGAATCAGCAGCCCGGTCGTAAACAGCACAACCACTATTTTCTTGAACCGAAACTCGAATCTGGACAACACATAGGCCGCAAGCACACTGAGCAAAATGGTGAGCACAACAGCGGTTATTGTCACCACCGTTGAGTTCAACATGGCTCTTCCCATATTTCCAAGCTCCCATGCCCGGAATAAATTCTCCGTCATCCACGTCTTCGGCAAGCCGTAGGGATTCGTAAAGAAGTCTTGGTTCGACTTAAACGCGCTTGTAAAAAGCCAATACAAGGGATAGAGCGTAAGAAGCGCATAACCAATCAGCAGCAATTTTACGAATCCGGACAGTCCCTTCTTGATGACACGGCTCCCGGCAGCACTTCCGTTTTCGGTCGTCTGTATATTCACATCGCTCCCTCCTTCATGCTAGCTTGGCTTTCTGCGCGTTGCGAAATAGTTAAGTGCAATAAGAATGGCGCTGACAATCATGATCATTGTGGATACAGCAGAGCCGTAACCATAGCGGTAGACGCTGAACGTACTGTTGTACATATAAGTGGCAAGCAGCTCGGTCGATTGAGCCGGGCCGCCGCCTGTCATGACAATGACATGGTCAAAAGCCTTCAGGCTCCCCGAGATACAGAGCACAATGGTCACAACCACCGTATTCCAGACCATTGGCAGCGTAATCTGCGTCAGCTTGTTCCAGCCTGTGGATCCATCAATTTGGGCTGCGTCGTGGATCTCCGGCGAAATATTTTGCAGTGCGGCAATAAAAATCACCAGATACGGACCAACGTTCGCCCAGTTAATCGGGATCGAGATGGCCAGCATATTTACTTTTGGATCTGACAGCCAGGGACGGGTCCAGGACTCCAGACCGAGCATCTCAAGCACATAGTTGGCAATCCCAAACTGCGGGTGGTAAATATAACCCCAGATGAGACCGACGACAACCGTGGAGAGAACCATCGGCATGAAGACCGCAGACCGGATGAACCTGGAGAAGAACGAATTCTTGAACAATACGATGGCAATTATTAAAGCGATGGGGATCTGACCAATAATGGATGATCCCACCAGAATCAAGTTATTGCGTAGTGCCCGCCAGAATATCGGATCCTTAAACATCTCTATATAATTATCGAATCCGATAAACTTGGCGTCTCCGAATCCCTTCCAACTAAAAAATCCATAGTAGGCGGACCAGAATACTGGAATAATGACAAACACCAGGAACAACAGAAGCGCAGGAAGAAGAGCTATTGCTATAAATCCTTTGCTTCTTACCGCTGTAGGCATGGCAGCCTCCTCCCTCCTAATCCTTATGCAATGATGTACTGTTTCTTATGGAGTAGCGGATCTTGCTTGCGCGTCCTGAAGTTTCTGGGCAACGCCTTCGATGGAACCGCCCATCATGATCTCCTGCAGGCCGTTATTGATAACATCAGCCGCCTCTGCAGACAGATAAGCATCGTATACCGGCGTAATGCCGGTGGTTTTTACCAGATTAAAAGCTTTATAGTACAGAGACGTAACTTTAGACTCATCAATGTCGGTATCGTACATAACCATGGAGTTGCTTTCAGCAATTGCCTTTTGCGCTTCCGGTCCACTCACGGCATAAATCAGTTCAAGCGCCAATTCTTTCGCTTTCCCTTCTGTTCTGCTGCTAAGGGCCAGACCGCCGCCAGCTCCACCAGAGATGGTGCCTGCTTCCCCTTTACCTCCAGGGATTGAAGGCAATGTAGTTACCTCGATATCCTTCATTTGCTCTTCCGATGAGGAAGCCGCAAGGTTTGTCAGTGTCCAGGCACCGCTGATCATCATCGCTGCATTGCCTTGAATGAAATACTGCTCGGCTTGCGTATTGTCGATGCTGTTCGCGCCTTCCTGGAAGGCTTTGTTGTCAACCAGTTCTTTGAAATAACCAAGTGCTTCGATAAACTCAGGATCGGTGAATTTCGCGCCATCCTGTGCTGCCGCTTTTTTGAACCATTCGGTGCCCGTCACGCGGTCGGCAATCGATCCGATAATGGTGGACTGCGCAACCCATGGCGCTTTGTTTCCGAGGGCGATCGGCGTAATGCCGTTATCGTTGAACGTTTTAACCGCCGTCATCATTTCTTCCCAAGTCGTTGGAACTTTTACATTATGTTTGTCAAACAGCGCTTTGTTGTAGTACAAAATCGAAGTGGCGGACATGCCGACTGGTGCAGAGTAGATCTGACCTTCTTCGAACTGGTATGGATCAAATGCTCCTGGCAGGAACTTATCCTTCCAATCGGAATGCGCATCGAGCACCTCCGTAATCGGTTGAAGCAGCTTCGCCTGATGAAGCTCGGCGGAATGGCTTCCTGCATACACGAAGAATACATCCGGCATTTCATTCGCAGCCGCTACTGTACTCAGACGCTGACGGTAACCATCCGGTGGAATGGCTTGCGCATCCAGCGTAACTTCCGGATGATCCTGAGCGAATTGATCGATAAAGCTTCTGACAGACTTCGCACGCAGGTCATCACCGGCAAAGTTATGCCAGATTGTAAGCTTGACCTTCTCCTGGCTACCTTCTTTTCCTCCCCCTGCCTGCTCTTTGCTTTGCCCGCCTCCGCAAGCTGCGAGGACCAGTGTCATCATCAGCAGTACAAGACCTATTTTCCGTTTTGATCTCATGGTCAATCCCCCTTTTAATTTACGAAAATGAAGCATATTGAGATGATTAGCCTAAGTATAAAAGAGGAGATAGCGCTTACATAGGGGATATACTTCAGTCCATAGAGGGACAAAATTCAGGATTTGCCCGATATTCCGACGGCGTTTGCCCGGTCCATTTCTTAAACAAGCGGTTAAAATACTTAATATCCTCATACCCGATTTCATTTGCAATTTCACTAATCTTGGCAGGCGTTTCCCTGAGCAGATTCATCGCTTTTTGCAGCTTGGCCTGCGTCACAAACTCAATGTAATTCTGTCCGGTTTCCTTCTTAAACATCTCGCTAAAATAGTTGGGGTTCATATGAACATGCTTAGCCACTTGTTGAAGCGACAGGCTCTGTCCGAGATGTTCATGGATAAAAGATATCGCCCGCTGGACGGGACTCGTGGTTGACACCATATCGTGGTACTGCTTCATGATCACTCCCAGAGATTCCATCAGCACTTTCTCCGGTGTCCTCGTCAGCTCACGGATATCATATGTCTCTTCCACGGTAACCGGACTGGTGTAGCCGATCGATGTCGCCGATCGTATCAACCAGCGCTGTGCCGAAACGATCAAAGAGTGCAGGTAGGACTGAACCGAGGCAGGCGTAGCCTGGCTTTGACTCCGGATCCGTCTCAATAAGTCGGCAATCCAAGTCTGCAGCTCGGGAGATTGTCCTGAACGCAGGAGAGAAGATAGCTTGGTTTCTTCCTCTATTGAGCAAACTGTCCGGATTCCATGGCGTCCTTTGATCTCTTCATAACGGATAATCTGATCCGAATGCAGCAGCCACTCGTAAGAGCTGGCTTCTAATGCGGTACTAAGTGCAATATGCAGCTCTTGCACACTGGAAACCGTCCGGCCGCAAGCCGCTATTATTCGACAACCTTGCTTGGATTCTATATTCCGTATTGCGGAAGCTACCCGATCCCACTCGCGGTTCGGTTCTGTTCGTCTCAATAGAAGCAGGGAGCCATGCCACTCCAGCCATGCTCCGCCAACTTCTTCAGTCAGTTCCGTCCCGAGTACGCTGTGCTGCTCCCCAATTGTCAGTTCCCCCTTCTCCTCAAACGGATACACAGACAGTATCCAAATCTGAAGTGCCGAGCCCATCAATTCCAGGCACAGCTCAGGGTACCGCTCCCACAATTCATTACTGGCGGAGTCATCCAGCGATTTTCCGGAAGCAAGCAGCCTTCTCAGAAACCCTCGATTAACCACTTTCTCCTGCTCTTCTTGCTTGGCTTGGTTTAGCTTTTGCAGCAGCAGCCGCTCTCTCGCTTGGACAGCAGCCTCGATAATTTCCCCGGGTCTGCTCGTCTTTAGCAAATAATCGCTCACGCCTTCCCGCATCGCCTGCTGTGCATATACAAATTCGTCGTATCCCGAGATGACAATGACCTCGATCTCGGGATACTGCTGCTTGACTTCACGCGCCATATCCAGCCCGCTCAGGCCCGTCATGCGTATGTCCGTAAATATAATGTCAGGCATTTCAACCGGAATACGCTGAAGGGCTTCCTCCGCTGAAGCCGCAGGTGCCAGCACAGTAAAACCGTTATCTGCCCAATTGATCACTGTACTCAGGCCATTCCGAATGATCACTTCATCATCAACGATCAGTACCTTCAATGTCGCCATCCCCTTTGTCGGAAATTTCCGATTGTTGAATTTCAGGTAAATCAGGTATTGTAAACATCACCCGCGTTCCGGCATCCTCCGTGCTCTCCACACGCAATCCCGCATCCTTGCCGTAATGAAGGAGCAGCCGTTTATGGACATTACGCAGTCCATAGCTTCCGCGTTTAGTTTGGCCCTTCTCATACTGGAGCGGATTTTCAACCAACTGCTCCTGAAGCCAATCCAGGCGCTCCGCCGACATTCCGATGCCATCATCCTCCACCATAAAGTGGATTCCATCCTGTTCGCGGTGGCCGCGAATCGTAATCGTTCCCATTCCGTCACGGCTCAGAATGCCATGCAGCATGGAATTTTCGACCAGTGGCTGCAGCAGCAGCTTCAGCATGGTGTGCTGATACAGTCCCTCCTCCACATGAACCTCAAACTTGAATTTATCCGGATAGCGGATGGTCTGGATATTTACATAATGTCGGACATGCATGATCTCCTGCTGAATCGTGCAGTATTCCTGACCATTATTCAGGCTGAATCTCAGAAAATCGCTGAGCGATCCCACCATCTCGGCAATCTTCACATCCTGATTCATCAGTGCCAGCCAATGGATCGAAGAGAGCGTATTATAGAGAAAATGCGGATTGATCTGTACTTGCAGCGCATGCATATCCGCTTCCTTCTTCAGCGATTCGTTCCATTTCACTTCGTCCGTGAGCTTCACAATCCGGGAGCTGAGCCGGTTATAGCTGATGATCAGCTGACCAACCTCATCAATGGTTTTGACCGGCAGTGCAGGCAGGGGCTCTTCCGGGCTTGCGTTCTTGAGGAACTTTGTTAATACAGACAAAGGATTCGTTATTTTCTGGATCAGGAAAAGAACCAGAATAATGACAAGCAGAATGGCTACACTTACAGCAACCACAGTTAATTTGATGAAATACTGGTTCTGGGAGCGATATTCCTGAGAGGGAATAATACCGACCAACTTCCAGTTTACGCTGGACATTTTCTTATATAGAATGGTTTTCTTATTGCTTCCCTCGCCATAATCCATATTTCCGCTAAGTCCGTTAAACTCTTGAATCGAAGGATAGTAATCCGCCAGCGTCATATTGGTCTCCATATCGGGCGGTCCTGCAATAATCCGATTGTTCTCGTCCAGAAGAAGGACAAAACCCGTTTTCTCCAGTACAGCCTGCCTGAATTGATTGGCAATAACGGCTTGATCGAGATTGATCTGCAGATTCCCGATTGGCTTGTATTTATCCGTGCTCCGAATCGGTCTGGCCAGCGTGATGACCTTCCTTACCCCTTCAAAGGTCCACTGCCGATGAACGAAGGACCACCATTTCGGGTGCTGGTCATAATAATCCGGGATCTCCTCGGTAATATTTCTGAATTCGGAGCGCACTAACGACTTGTGCGAGATATGATCTTTACTGCCAAGCGGCTCAATAATGATGTTGGCAATATAGTCCTTGGAAAAAGCCAAGTTCGTGAGGAAATTGATAATAGTCGTCTGCTGGACGTAATTACTCTCTTCCGTCTTGAGATAGGCTTGCACACCGGTATGACCAATGAGAAACAGCGACATATTCTCTACATCCTTGACCATGGTGTCCAGGTAAGCTTCCAGCTGACGGAGAGTGTTCATCCCTGTGATCTTCGCCTTTTCCTCAGTTAGGCTCTTCGCTATGTTAAAAGAGAAAATCCCCAGAAACAGCAGCGGCACCAGCGTAGCAATAATAATCAATATGGATAATTTATGCTTCAGCGATTTCCCAAGCCATTGTTGCATACACGCTCCCCCGTTCAATGTCCATATGGTATGGGCTTGTCATATTTGTTAACATTGAATGCGTTTACTTTTTTGATTTTTTTGATCCAAAGTGAAAAAGGTGTCAGATTTATTAACTATCTTAGAGGAATCTTTAGACTCAAGTAAATGGTAATAAAGGCCTATAGAGAGGGATGAAATTGTTCAAATCCAGGTTGGTTGCACAGCTTGTCATCTATTGAATTTCGAGCTTTAGAAAATGGGAAAATAACGTTTATTTTCAAATATGGACAACGAAAAAAAGGCGCTGCAGCGCCCTTTTTGTTCATGAGACATGTCATTCTACCAAAATACGTTTTCTTCTTATATACTTTATAAAATATTATTCATGACGAAAAACTCAAATGCATGTATGTGTAGTTCTCATGATTCATGGTATAAACCGTTATCGCCCTTCATCTAATGGACTGTATTCCATGGTATCCACCACAAACCGGTTCAGATCCTCCTGATACCGATAGGTCATCTTAAGATCGCCTGCAAAAGTGCCAATGCTTACATTGACCGCGGCCCTTGTCTGAAGCTTCCCGTTTACTAGACTATGATCAATCACGGCCCCATAACCAATCTTGTCAAATATATAGCTCTTATCTTCGGAGTCATCCTCAAATTTTTCGAAACTTTCCTTCCCGTCAACCGTTATCTTAACAATGAAGTGATCAGCATACTTCTCGATGCTGGATTGCACATAAGTCGATACGGCCTGCTCTAATGATTCAACAGGAATTTCCTTCAGCGTCTCTGCGTCTACAATGTGCATTTCCCCAAGATATAGGCCCGTTCCAGTCCCATTTACATAGAACACAACCACTTCCGGCTTGCCATCGCCCGTAACATCCTGGTAATGAACGATAGGTTTACGTGTACCGTCTCCCCCATGCCATTCTTTAAATACCCGCTTCCTCCCTTCTACCTCGACCACCATGCCTTCATATCTTCCATATTTAGTGACCTTGAAAGGGTAAAGCTTCACATAACCATTCTCCTCCGAGGTCGATACGTCGACCTTCGGCGTATAGAGGTAGACCATGCTCTCCTGCTCATCCCATCCTGCCTGTGCATCATACAAATCCGCTATAAATCGAATAGGAACCATAACATGCCCGTCCTTCAAGTACGCGGGAGTGGATAGTGAATATACCTTGCTGTCTCCCTTCGCCTTCCGGCTTCCCATTTCTAACACGACTTGATCGGCACCCGTGCTGATGGTTACCGTCTTGGTTTTGTTGTTCCAATGCAGCCCCATGGATTTCAGGTAATACTTCATAGCTTGCAAAGGAACCAATGTGGTCTGGTCCTTGATGACGTAATCGACATCGAGCGTAACCATCCAATGATTAATATTTAGTTGTATTTCCTGCTTCGGCGCTGCACTGGCCTGAGCCTGCACCATTGTACTCATTAGCATGGTGAATACTACAGCACTGCTTGCGACCTTTTTTGTCCATTTCCTTGTTCTCATAATCTCTGATTCTCCTTGGGGATCCAAATATATATCTAACTATAACTTAGACGTATCGCGACTGGGAGAAGTTTGTCGATTATTCAGAGAAATGGGCAAAAAATAAATCTCCTTGTAACTGTAACTTTTCTGACATGTGCCTGGTTTGAATAGTTTATGTTGCAATAACAAATCATCACATAATTTCTTTTGTTATG
This sequence comes from Paenibacillus solani, assembly GCF_001277345.1. Classification (GTDB taxonomy): domain Bacteria; phylum Bacillota; class Bacilli; order Paenibacillales; family Paenibacillaceae; genus Paenibacillus_AQ; species Paenibacillus_AQ solani. The sequence continues at coordinate 246,946 of NZ_LIUT01000006.1, read as the reverse complement.
TTAAGGTTGTTATATTATGGAATTTCAGCATGGAAGCGAAGCTGGCGTTCATCCCGGATGGACACTATGGATATGTCCTGGATCAGGATGAGCCAGCCCCTGTATCCGGGCTCCTGAATAAGACCATGCTGTCGCTTGATCTTAAAGCTGAGGCAGCAAGAATGTTTGCTATCGGTTTGCAGTAAGAATAAAGCCTTGGAGGGAGGTGAGCTACATGATGAGCACGGGGAGTTCCATATTCAGCATATGGCCCATGTTGTTTTTCATCATCAATGGACTATTCATGCTGCTTGGATTATATGCATTGTATCTGCTTATCAAATTGATGATTCGAGCCATAACTGCACTGGAAATTTATATTGATGAGAAAAGAAATCGGCGATTATGAAGATGGACTTAGTTTGGGCCACTAAGGAATGGCAATCAGCAAAGGCCCCGGCTAAGTCAGAAGGTGCTTGCGGCCAACAGCCATCCGAGTATGCACCGAACCACGCACCGTACACACAGGGCATATTGCTCACAGTTTACAGAATCAGACGTCTCCTGTTCCAGTCCTTCGGAATGGGAGACTTTTGCGTGTTGTGATATGCAGCAATTGTTTCCATGACCCTTCCTCCCCAAGTTCGGCTTTACCTCTGACCTTATGATCCACTTGGACATCCAACATGATCCAAAAGCCGGCTTGCCGGCACAAGATCTCCTGCTTGTTTCTTCATCTATAGGAATGTGATAGATTAAATGGATACTCAGAATTATTTTCTCTTAGGAGACAACCAATAATGAATCCAAACCTAACTTTAGATGATATACAATGGCAGGCGCTTATTCAGCAAACCGCCAGTTATTTCAGCGATCTGACGATCAAGCGGGGATTTCAATATTACAAGCAAGGCCGCGTTCATGATATGGAGTATTCGGACGCTTCCGGCATCCTAGAAGCCGCTGTGGACGGAACGGAAACCTATCATGTCCAGCTTCACCCTGCTGCCCTGGAGGAGAGCGAATGCAGCTGTCCCGTTAATGTGGGATGCAAGCATATGGTTGCGGTTCTGCTTGATTATGCCCAGCTCCAGGGTCGTTCCATCCATGCTCTGGTTAATGCGCATTCCACTACGTATGCCGCGAGCTCTACCTATGACCGAAGCGAGCCTAATCTCCGTTACACACAGGAACGGCCGTCTCCCGGAGCATCGGGCTGGAGAGCCAAGGCAGACCGTCTGCCTGAGCTGCCCATCTCTGCATGGCATGAGTTATTTGAAGTTTGCACGGCTTCGCTGGGGACCAATACGCAGAATTCATTTTACGCCAAAAATGCTCTTGCCTCCCTCCATCACATCAGACCACCGCTGCCGCCGGATATGGACTCTTTATATGAGCTTCATGCCCATTTATTCGTTCTGGGGAAGCTCATCAAACAGCCGACCAGTGCCTGGAATTCTTCCGGCTCTTACATCGGCTATCACACGCAGGTTGCTGCAGATCATATCCAGGCTAGTATCGAACGCATCTTCAAGGAAGGATTGGAGGGCAGCGAGCCCAAGGGAGCCTTTGGGCAGCGGCTGTCAGAGACCAATGTCCTTGTGCGGCAGAGTATGCTGACAGAACCTAGGAATCGTAAATTTTACACCCAGGTCTACATGCAGCTCTGGATATACTGGATCTACCCGCTTATGAAAACAAGTGAAGGTACGATCAGAGAAGAATTAGAACAGCTGCAAGCAGCCGAAGCTGAATATGGCAGCGCCCTCTCGCGTGCCTCCTGGTATATGGCGCAGGGACTAATGTCCTTCTACCTCGGTCAAGACGAACAAGCATGGAGCCTGATCCGGGAAGCGGATAAGGTCAGCATTCTCCCCCCGGCAGCCGTGCTCGGCTTCTTCGGCATGCTGCATTCAGGGCAGCAATGGGACCGCTTAGCCCGCTGGCTTCCAGAGATCGGCCCGCTCCTTGGCAGTCATCGCAGCGAGCATCTGGGCAGCTATCAATTCTACTGGGATGCCGTAATTCAGCATCGGCCGGAAGTGGCTGAGCGGATGTGGAGCAGTCTGGCCGACATGCTTCCTTACTCGAAGGACATCTACCAGAATGCCTTGATCACACACGGCAGATGGCGGGAATGGATTGACTATCAGTTAAGCACAGGCCGGGAACCGCTGGAGTTTCGAGTTGGCGAGCTGGCGCCGATTGAGAAGAATGCACCCGAGCTACTGCTGCCTTTTTACCATCAGGCCGTCGAACGATACATCCTTCATAAGAACCGGGTCGGCTATAAAGCAGCCGTCAAGCTGCTCAAACGGTTGGCCAAGCTATACAAGAAGCTCAAGCAGCAGGAGCGCTGGGATGTATTCATCATCTCCTTGTCCGTTCGCAACAGCCGGCTTCGCGCATTCCAGGAAGAGCTTCGGAGAGGAAAGCTGATATCATGAGCAAACATACCGAAACCATCACCGTCCATATCGCATTAAGCGAATATGGAGATGCCGTAATTTACGGGTCTACCGTCATGCGGGGTTACGTATCCGGACAGTACCTAAAGCACCGTTTATTCGCGTGGCACGAAGCTTCCTTCTACGGGACCGAGCTTACCGTTCAATCCGTTCAGGATATGGAAGTGGTCATCCTGCCTTCCGAGCAAGTCATACCGTTCTTTGCGGATGGACGGCTGCTTGAACATATTGAATGGGTATGGGACGAGGATTGCCTTCCCTTCATAGAAATGGCTCCTTTGCTGGCAGCTTGTATTCAGAATAAACAATATGCACCCAGCTTAAGTGCCTTCAAGTCAGGCAAGCTGCAATGGGTCTGGGATGCCGAGACTTTCACGGCCGACGAACAAGCCCGCCTCGCCATGCTGAACGGAGATGAGATATGGGAGGAAGGCTTACGGGCTGCCTTCTCGGCTGCCGTACAGGAGCAGTATTACGGCAGCGAAGAAGCGGCGGCCGACCTGCGCAGAGAGTACCCTCTGCTCTTCTCACAGAACCGTACCGCAGCCGAGGGCATGGACGACAAGTCCTGGCTGATCGCCATCGGGTGGCGGCCTGACACGGCTCCGTTCCGCCCCCTGCTCCAACTGCTTGAGCCGGACGAAGAAGAAGCCGAATGGCGTCTTCGGCTCGTGCTGCAGGACAAGTTGGATGCCGCAGCGCTTGCTGCCGTGCGTCTGGACGAAGCCGGGCATGCATACGGATCATGGCCGGAGACATGGACGGATCATGTTATGGAGCGATCTTCCGGCTGGCTGCAAGGCTTGCAGGCTGCACTGCCAGAGCGGGTGCTTCACGCTCCGGCTGAAGACGTGCTCGGAAACCCTCTGACTGACGAGGCAGCGTGGCAATTTCTGACGATCGACAGCCAGCGGCTGCTTCAGTCAGGCTGGCTGGTGCTGCTGCCCGCCTGGTGGGAAGCCGCCAGCAGGAAGAAGCCCAAGCTGCGAGCGAAGGTACGCTCAGGTGAAGGCGAGGGCGCGGAGCGTAACAGCGGCGGTTCTCTGTTCGGTCTGGATGCACTGGTGAATTTCGATTGGCGCATCGCGATCGGGGAAGCTAACCTCTCCGAGACTGAATTCGCAGAGCTTGTTGCCCGAAATGAACGGCTTGTACGATTCCGGGGTCAGTGGATACCGCTGGACCCTGCACTGGTCGCCCAGATCCGCCAGATGATGGCGGGCGTAGACCGTGAGGAAGGTCTATCGTTTCAAGATATTCTGCACCTTCATCTGCTCGGAAACAATGATGATTCAGAGCAGCACCAGCAGGATGCTGAGGAAACGCGGGATCCGGAACGAATCAAGCTTGAAGTGGAGCTGAACGAGCATTTCGTGAAGCTTATCAGCCAGCTCAGCCGGCAAAGCGAATGGCCGAGCCCCCTTGTTCCGGCCGGACTGAAGGCCGAGCTGCGGACATACCAGCATGACGGCTTTGCCTGGCTCGCCTTCCTGCGGCGATACGGCCTTGGGGCATGCCTTGCCGATGACATGGGTCTAGGCAAAACTGTACAGTTTATCGCCTACCTGCTGCACGTGAAGGAGACAACGCTGGAACGGAAAGAAAAGCGCCTCCCTTCCCTGCTGATCTGCCCTACCTCGGTGCTTGGCAATTGGCAGAAGGAGCTGGAACGGTTTGCCCCTTCGCTCCAGGTCATGCTTCACTACGGTGGGAAGCGCAGCAGCAGCGAGGATTTCTATCAAGAGGCTTACCAAGTGGACATTATTCTTACATCCTACGCGACGGCAACGCTCGATCAAGAGATGTTAAGAGATATGAAGTGGGAAGCGATTGGCATCGATGAGGCCCAGAACATCAAGAACGCCGATACCAAGCAATCCGCCGCGGTGCGCAGCTTCCCGGCAAGACACCGCATAGCGCTAACCGGCACACCGATTGAGAACCGGCTGTCCGAGCTGTGGTCGATCTATGACTTCATTAACCCCGGTTATCTCGGCAGCCTGCGGGCATTTAATCTCCGATTTATCCAGGCCATCGAGAAAGACAAGAACGAGGAACGTACAGCCGATCTTCAGAAGCTGATCAAGCCCTTCATGCTCAGGCGCAAGAAGAAGGATCCTGCGATTCAGCTTGACCTGCCGGACAAGAACGAGATGAAGACCTATATCCATCTCACGGCCGAGCAAGGCGCCCTGTACGATCAGACCGTGAACAGCCTCCTGGAACGCATGCAAAAGCTTGAGGGCATTGAACGCAAAGGTGCCATTCTGGCAGCACTTACGCAGTTCAAGCAGCTCTGCGATCATCCAGCACTGCTGACGAAGGAGGCCCTCCCGGAACTGCCGGGAGGAGGTGGCTTGCTCGACACCGAAGCCGTCATCAACCGTTCGGCCAAGCTCGAGAGGCTGCTGTCCATGGTGAAAGAACTGCGGGATGAGGGCGAGCGCTGCCTGATCTTCACCCAGTATATCGGTATGGGCGAAATGATGCGGCAGGTGCTGCATCAAGAGCTTGGGGAGCCCGTTCTATATTTAAACGGCAGCACGCCCAAGCGGACGCGCGATCGCATGATCGAGCAGTTCCAGTCCCACACGCTGCCGCCCGAGGAGCAGCCGAATGTCATGATCCTCTCCATCAAGGCCGGCGGCGTCGGCCTGAATCTGACCGCCGCCAATCATGTATTCCACTTCGACCGCTGGTGGAACCCCGCAGTCGAGAATCAAGCGACTGACCGGGCTTATCGAATGGGACAAACCAAGGATGTCCAGGTCTACAAGTTCATCTCCATGGGAACCCTCGAAGAACGGATCGATGAGATGCTGGAGAGCAAACAGCAGCTGAGCGATCAGATCATCGCCAGCAGCGAAGGCTGGATTACCGAGCTGTCTACCGATGAGCTGAAGGATCTCTTCACGCTGCGGCGGGATTGGGCTTGATCTGTATATCATGGAGAAACGGGGCGTTGAACGCAGGCATCTGCTCTCCGTGTCGTAAAGCGGAATGCCTGAAGATTCCTGGGCCGCTTCCAAATATCGTTCTATAACAATATCGTAAGCAAAAAGCCCCGTGGCGGACACGGGGCTTTTTCGTTTGGAGAAATTGACGGGTACGTAAAATTCTAATTGATTACACGAATGAAAGCATGAACGGCCAAAATAATTCTAAGGTTTGAGCGTGTTTAAGTACTTTTACTTGGGTAATCCGGTCAATGTGAAGCACTTTCGCCTCGTTCACTTGGGCAATCCGCCTCAAATTGGGGACTCACCGGATAGTTTCATCCGCCCCGGCAGTCCCCGCTCCATCGCTCACTTCTCCTCCATCAGCTGCCGCAGCTTTGCTTCCGTTGTTGTATCGGGAGCAGGCGTATAGATGCTGCACCGCAGATCATCCGTTCCGTACACTTTCAGCGATGTGAGCTCATACACCATTTTGCCGGCCTTGGCGTGACGGAACTCTAAATGCACCTCAGGGGCATAGCTCACCTGGCTCTGCTCCCACATGCGGTTAAAATCGGGATGTCCGTTCTTCATCTCCTCCAAAAAACGATCATACCACTCATCCTCAACATACTGCCCGTAGTAGGACCTGAACATGGACAGGAATCCGCTGGCGAACTGCTCCCAGTTCACCGCCAAGCGTTGAAATTCCCTGCGGGTAAAGAGCAGCCGAATCATATTCCGCTCCTCGGGCGGGATGCGGTCAAAATCAAGAAACACATACGCAGCCGCTCGGTTCCACCCCACGATGTTGCACATGCGATCTGATATCATAACGGGACAATATTTCAGCTCAGTGATGATTTTTTGCAGAGACGGGCTGATCTGAACCGCTTCGTGTTTAACCGTGTACGGCTCTGCCCCGCTCTCTAGCGCCAGGGAGTACAGATATCTGCGCTCGTCCGCGTTCAGCTGCAGTGCGCTTGCGACGCAGTCCAGCACGGACGACGACACCTTGATGTCGCGTCCCTGCTCCAGCCAGGTGTACCAGGTGGTGCTGACACCGGCCAGCTGGGCAACCTCTTCCCTGCGCAAGCCCGGCGTTCTTCTTCGAGTACCCGGCGGCAGACCGACGGACTCGGGAGAGATTTTGGCACGCTGCCCTTTTAAGAAAGCGGACAGTGCTTGAAGCCTAACCTGGGAATTCATCTAGTAAGCCATCTCCATTCATTTAGGATAGCAGTATTTATACTAGGATAAACGGTATCTTGTAATAGGATACTACACGTGACATTATAACCTTAAGATTGACAAGTTATAAAGTCTTAAGGAGGCTGTGGATCTATGGAAAGAGTCGTTATTACAGGTATGGGAGTCATATCGCCGCTGGGCAATGACGTGGAAACGTTCTGGTCCCGGCTTGTACAGGGAAAATCCGGTATTACACATATAGAAACAATCGATACATCGAGACAGAAAGTACAAATTGCAGGCTCCGTGAAGGAGTTTGACGCAAACGCGCTGTTCGGCGCGAAGGAAGCCCGGCGTATGGACCGCTTCTGCCAATTTGCACTGGCTGCGGCGGATCAAGCTGTCATCCAGTCGGGCCTTGATCTTGATCAGATTGATCATGAGCATATGGGAGTCTACGTAGGCTCCGGCATCGGCGGCATCCAAACCTTGATGAATCAGAGCAGCACACTGTCATCTCGGGGTCCCGAACGGGTCAGTCCAACCCTGGTACCTATGATGATTCCCAATATGGCGGCAGCGCTCATCAGCATTAAATATAAGGCGCTGGGTTCTACGCTTGCCCCGGTTACGGCATGTTCGATCGGTAATACGGCGATTGGCGAAGCTTTCTTTAACATTCAGACAGGCCGCTCCGACATCATTATCGCGGGAGGCTCCGAAGCCGCGCTGACAGATATCTCGCTGGCCAGCTTCGCGAATGCCACTGCACTGTCCTCACGTAACGATGAACCTGGCCGGGCGAGCCGGCCATTCGATACAGACCGCGATGGATTCGTCATGGCGGAAGGTGCCGGCATCCTCGTCCTGGAGTCGCTCTCCCATGCCTTACGCAGAGGCGCGGTCATACTGGGAGAGGTCATTGGTTACGGTGCCAGCTCAGATGCCTATCATATGGTCGCTACACCGGAAGACGGAAGCGGCGCCGCAAGGGCAATGAAGCTGGCCCTGTCTGAAGCGAAGCTCTCCCCGACCGATGTGGATGTCATCAGCGCCCATGCTACAAGCACGGTCATCGGTGACCGTTCAGAGACAGCAGCTATCAAGCAGGTGTTCGGCGAGGAGGCGTACCGCATCCCGATAACGGCCAACAAGTCGATGACCGGGCATATGCTGGGCGCATCTGGCGGCGCGGAAGCCATAGCCCTCGTCAAATCCTTGCAGACAGGCATCATACCGCCGACGATTAACCTTGAACATGCCGATCCAACCTGCGATCTGGACTATGTGCCAAACGAGGCGAGAAACGCCGAGCTCCGGATTGGCATGTCGAATTCCTTCGGCTTCGGCGGACATAATTCGGCGATTGTTATCCAGAAATATGATCATGAGTAACCATGAGTCCCGGACTCCAGTGAAAACTGGGGTCTTTTTCTTGTTGCGATTCTGGAAGGATGGGCTGAATAATGAGACAGAAACGCTTTTTAAATTTTTTTTCGCAGAATCAAACTTTTTGAAAGACTCGCACGTCTTGCTTCCGTAAGGCAATTGCAATTGATGGTTACCCGCGCGGGCCCAAAGGAGTGTCATATTTACATGAGAGGCGGCCGGAAGCTTGAGAAGCTTCTTATCCAATGCATAACCGAAAATCAGGACAGCGCCTATAGGCTGGCTTACAGCTACGTCAGAAATAAAGAGGATGCCCTCGATATCGTTCAGGACGCGATCCACAAAGCATTTTTATCCGTGGAAAAACTAAAGCAGACGGGTTCATTAAAAAGCTGGTTTTTCCGAATTATTGTCACAACCTCCCTGGATCTCATACGAAAACAGAAAAAAGTCCAGGTCATGGACGATGAGAACCTGGAGTTCATATTACCCGGCAGCCATGATCACTATCCAAATTTGGATCTGGCTCAGTCCCTGGACGATTTACCTGACAAATATCGGATCATCATTATTCTCCGGTTCTTCGAAGATATGAAGATTGACGAAATTGCCGAGGTGCTCCACGAGAATGTCAGCACGGTAAAAACGAGGTTATACCAAGGACTGCAGAGACTGCGGGTGAACCTAAGCGAGGAAGATCAAGAGGAGGCACAACGATAATGCATGACAAGCTGAATAGGATGAAAGAGCAGTACGAGAGCACTCCTATTCCCGATGAATTAAGCTCGATTGTCAACAAGACCATAGCAACCAGACGAAGAAAAAATAGAGCTTTACCCTGGATCGCCAGCGTTGCCGCTGCCTGCGCATTGCTGTTTGCCGGCGTGAATGCGAGTCCCGCCTTCGCCAAAGCCATGTCCGATGTGCCCGTTCTGGGCGAGATCGTCAAGGTGATGACCATTCGCGAATATGCCGAGCAGGACGATAACACGGCAGTGCATATCGAAACGCCCGGCATAACCAATCTGGGTAATACGGAGCTTGAGCAAACGTTGAATAACAAATACCTGGAAGAAAACAAGAAATTGTATGAAAACTTCAAAGACGAAGTTGCCCAGCTCAATCAAGAAGGCGGCGGACATCTGAGCCTCGATAGCGGTTATGAAGTGGTCACGGATAATGAACAGCTGCTGACGCTTTTACGCTACGTGGTGGAATCTGCCGGAGGCTCGGCCGAATCCAGGCAGTATGATACGATCGACAAGATCAACCATTTGGTAATCACACTGCCAAGCCTGTTCAAGGATGATTCCTATATCCAAGTCATCAGCGACAATATCAAGGAGCAGATGCGCCAGCAGATGCACGATAATCCGGATAACATCTACTGGGTTGAACAGCCTGGAGTGGAGCCAGAGATACCGGAAGATCTATTCCAAACGATCGACAAGGACCAGAACTTCTATATTAGTCCAAGCGGCAAATTGGTCATCAGCTTTAACGAATATGATGTAGCTCCCGGTTATATGGGCGTCGTGGAATTTACGATCCCAACGGAAGTGATCCAAGATCTGCTCGTCAGCAACGAGTACATCCGATAGTTTCAACAGTGCAGAACTACTATTGCAGATCGTTCTTCTGATCCCTTCTGCCCTCAGATTCTCGTTAGAAGTTTTATTCATTACAGATAAACAATACAGACATCAAATCATAAGCCTGGAGGTAATTACGATGAAAACAATGAAACATACAACCCCATTGACCAAAACCCTAGCAGCTGCCGGATTAGCGGGTGTCCTGATGATATCCGCTTCGGGTCTGCCATCCACTCATGTCCATGCCGAAAGCAAAACTGCCGCGAGTACGGAACAGGTAAAGGCTCCTGCCATGGCACTCCCACTGGTCACGTCCAAAACATTGCAATCCAAGGAGAAATGGCTGGAAACCGATATTCAAATTCCTGTATTTCAGGGCCTAGCCGATGCCAAATACCAAGATCAGTTGAACGACATCATCGAATCCCATGCTAATAAAGATATTGCCAAATGGGAGAAGGAAGCGGCCGAAACTGCAGCAAATGCGAAAAAGAACGGTTATACCATGCGTCCATATCAGCTGACGATCAACTACGAGCTCACATCGGACGGCACGGACAACAGTCTGATCTCCCTCAAGGTGATCACGGAAGGCATGGGAATGAACAATGGCGATCCCCGCGTGGATACGTATAACTTCACAAACGAAGCCGAAGCCCAGCTCGTGACGCTTGAGGACCTATTCGGGAAGAATTACCAATCGATCGTCGATACAGCGGTCAAAACCGCGATTGCCGCGGATCAGGACAATTACTTCGCGAACGAAGACGGATTCCAGGGCATCAATGCGGAACAATCTTTCTATGTAGCAGACGGAAAAGCTTATATCGTATTCCAAAAATACAGCATCGCCCCAGGATCGACAGGAACGCCGGAGTTTGCCGTGAAACTGCCGGGGAAAGCATCCGCAGAAAAGGTTGTTTCGGCTGTATTGAAGTCAGGTGCGTATTACAAAGATAACAACGGCAACATTATGATTCCGGCAGCCCATGTGCTGCGCCAGCTTCAATTCGACGTGAAGTGGAACGGTAAGAACAAAACCGCCGAAATCTCCAAGGGTGCCGTCTGGAGTTCGGTGACACTGAATAAGGATGCCTATGCTTTTGGTAAAATGGCCCCGCACTCGCTCGGCTCAGCTCCCGTCATGAACAAAGGCCATGTCTATGTTCCGCTTGCTTTCCTAACGGATGTGCTGAACCTGAACGCGGAGCACGGCAAGCATGGGGAGATTACGGTGACAGCAGCAAAATAACCTTTTCCTACGCAATCCAGCGTTTAGCTTAACGTACAGGGCAACAAAGCCCGGACAACTGATCAGCAGCATGCACGCAAGAAAAGAGGCCCTCTCCAACACGGAGACGGCCTCTTCTTATATCAATAATAGGGAAGATTGTTAACAATATCCCTCTGCCAATGCTTCTCCAGCCCTGCCGCCCCATTCATCGTCCATCAAAAACCGGGCTCGAACATCCTCTCCTTCACGCACAAAAGTCAGACGGTAATATACTTCTTCATCCTCACAAATCTCAAAATACAGCGCATAACGCCCTTCTTCCAGCGGAAGCTTAATAACGGCGTTCGACATGACGGACAACAGCTCCAGCTTCCCGGGATCCAGAACGTCAAACGGTACGACCATCCGCCGCTCCGTGTTCGGATCTTCCGTGAACGTCTCTTTCAAGGCTAGCTTTACCCAAGCGCCGAAAGCATCGTCAGGAATCGGATCAAAGGTTAGATAACCAGGATGGATGACCGCCCCCTGCTTGATATTGATTTCTCCCCACTGACATAACTCCTCATCAAAATCTCGCGAGCGGACTTGAATCTGATGATGCGAGATGGTAAGGTCAACCTCTTGAGTCAATTTCATATGCTGCATGGTACGACACCTCGTTTTCACAAAATTCTACTTAAGCTGCTCCACCTGGATCGTGGCCAGCCTGCGTTCCTTATCCACCTGAACCCGCATGCTAATGCCCAGCTTCTCCTCAAACAACCGGGTGACATTTAAGTACTTGTCCTCCACGACTCCCGATCCTCCTTGTCCATTGGAGCGTGTCATGCCTGCGGTGATAATCTCTTTCACCATATCCCCATCCGCCTTGGCGTGCGGATCATATGTAAATACAGGCTCCTTACGATGGTCATAGAAGATATATTCCTCACGGTATTCTTTTGCGTTCGGATATAATCATTCTCCAGGTTTTCATACTGGACCCTCCCTGCCAAGAAAGGATTATCCTCCGAAGCCTCTACCTCGAACTGCCCATACGCCAATTGGAACAGCATATTAAGATCGGACCCGTCCAGCCTGTAGTATAACGGTCGAAGTTCCCCCCTGCTTATCGGTGGCGGCGAAGCCGGCCAGCAGCGGCCAAGCATCCACTTGTTCACCATCCACATCGACGGCCAGCTGGTATTTGGTTAGGACCATCTCATTCTGGAAAAGCCCATACGTGCGCGCAATAAAGTATTCCGGCATCAACAACGAGGCTGCAATCAGTACGGTCACGCCCCATAGAATTCGTTTGCCTTTCATGCTGTCACCTCCTCTGGCTGATTCTTCATCCGACTCCTAATGGACTACCTTTAGGACAAGGTTATTGGGCATTAGGAGTGCTTATATGCTTCAGCGTTACTTAGTAGTCCACCTCTTCAATATCCGGGCGTACATGCTATGTGGCATCCACAAACTCCAGCTTTCCGAACCGCGAGGGTATATGGTAATTGACCTCTCCGGTGGGGCTCCATGCCTGATATTCCCGGTTGCCTTGGGTGTCCTCGTCAATGCGGTAAAAATTCATGTTCCAGCTTTGCCCCGCCTGCGGCGGATGCTGAAAGTTCTGCGCCGGAATGTGAATCTCGTAAACCAGATTTCCCTTACCACCGTTCTCTACCATGGTCAGAAGACCGGTAAGATCCCACCGGGCATCACTGTCCGTGATCGACTTTTGCCCATCGCTTTGGATCCGCGCATCAAATATAACATTGTTCGGGCTTACCTCAAGCTCGATATATTCCAAACCCTCTCCTGCTTCATCTATAAACAGCTCCACGACATCCTGCTCATACAGCGGATCATCCCGATGCCGATACTCCGAGACGATATGGGAATCCTGGCAAACAAACTGCACGTAGAAGCATTCGGAGCTCCAGCAGGCACGAACCTCCGTCGCTTCCTTTGGGGCAAGCCCCGTAACGGTGTCGCTCAGGGCCACAGCTTCATAGCGGCTCCAATCGATACTCCCCCGATTCTCTCCCTGCTGAAGATATATGGCGGGCTTGCACTGGTAAATAGCGGTATAACGCATGATGATCCCTCCGAGACATTCTCAATTGTTGTCATGATATCCTCTATGATAAGTCATACAGATTCGGTTTGCTATTCCGTGGTAAGAATAAAGAAAATCAGGAAATCCCATCATTTTGCTCTCTATCCCATAGTGAAATAAAGGACATGCTGTGCTACAATAAAAAAATTGTAAACTCTAGGGAGGGTTATGGATTCGCTATGCTCATAATTGGTATCGCCGGCGGCACCGGATCAGGTAAAACGACGGTTGCCCGTTCTGTCATCAACCGTCTTGGTTCAGATAAAGTGACATTCATTTCACAAGATAACTACTATAAAGACCATCAAGAGCTCAGTTTTGCGGAACGTGAAGCGATCAACTATGATCATCCATTCGCTTTTGACAATGGGCTGCTCATCGAGCATCTCGGTGTTTTAAAAAGCGGACAACCCGCCTTCGCTCCGGTCTATGATTTTACTGCTCACGCCCGTTTCACGGATCAGACCATCGAGCTCAAGCCGAATAAGATTGTCATCATTGAAGGTCTGCATGTGCTGTCTGATGAGAATCTGCGCAAGCTGCTCCACATTAAAGTATTTGTGGATACCGATCCCGATGTGCGCCTGCTCCGCCGGGTCGTACGTGATATTGAGGACCGCGGCCGGACCATTCAGTCGATCCATAATCAGTATTTGACAACCGTCAAGCCGATGCATGAGGCATTCATTGAACCGTCTAAGAAATACGCCGACCTGATCATTCCTGAAGGCGGAGAGAACGAAGTTGGCATTCGCCTGCTCTCCATCCTGACTGAGAAATATTTGAGCGGCGATCACACCTTATCAGGTGAATAATACCTTAATGCCTTGCCGAGCCAAAATTTTCGGCCATTTGGGCAGCAACATAGAAGAACACCCGTTTACCTGCGATTGCAGGTAGACGGGTGTTTTGGCATTTTTTCGTTAGTATCTCACTTGAACATATTCTTGAGCACCATCATCAGGTTGGCAGGCTTCTCTGCCAGCCGCCGGGTAAAATACGGGTACCACATCGTTCCGTATGGCATATAGCACCGAATCCGGTAGCCATCCTGCGCAAGCGCGGCCTGATCGTTCATCCGCAGCCCGTACAGCATCTGAAATTCATAATCTTGTTTATCTATGCGGCTCTGCTCGGCAAATACCTTTACCCAGTCGATGATGTGGTCATCGTGAGAGGCAATCGCGACGTAGGCTCCCTGATCGAAATGTAATTTGACCAGCTTCTTATAGTTATTCACGACCTCCCGCTTCAGCTGAAAAGCAATGGTTGCCGGCTCCTTGTACGCCCCCTTCACGAGCCGCAGGTGAACACCTGCTTTTATCAAATGCTTGGCGTCCTCCTCCGTTCGGAACAAGTAGGCCTGCAGCACGGTGCCTACATTGGTCAGCCCTTCTTTATGGAGCCGCAGCGCCATATCGATCGTCGCCTGGGTATACGGTGAATCCTCCATGTCCAGACGGACGAAATTACGATGCTCTTTCGCCCTTCTTACCACCTGCTTGATGTTCTCATACGCCTGTTCACGGTCCAAGGCCATCCCCATTTGTGTTGGCTTCAGCGATATGTGAGATTCTACACCCCGCTTCGAGATCCCCTCCACAAGCTTTAAGTATTCTTCACGGTAACCGGCTGCTTCGTCCAGCGTACGGATCCCTTCGCCCAGATGATCCAGCGTGACGAGAATTCCCTTCTCGTTTAGCCTCTCAATTTCATCCAGTGCTTCATCGAGCGTATCTCCGGCTATAAAGCGGCCCGCCAGCTTTCGGCCATACTTGATCGATAACCACTTCACGATTTTATTACCAGATATCGTCAAGATCACTTTGCGGTAAAGCTCATTTCCGTCCATAGGGCCCCCCTTAGAGGTAAGATGTGCAAAATGCATGAAGCGACTATCCTTTGTCAATATGCTGATCGAACCCGAGTGTATTCGTTTCCATATGCTTTAGAAGGAAAACTTAAAACGAATATTTCAGACATTCTGAATTTTATTAAAAATGCACCTATCTTAACTCATATGCAAAAATCATGACGCCATGCAGGGACACATACATATCTAACATAGTGTTTTTACACCAGGAGCTCACTCACATCCAAACTCATTGAACAAGTAGGACCAGCGATGAAGTGCAACATATCTCGTGAAGGAGGGCCTCCCCATGCGCATACCTTTTCGGAATGAACCATTTCTGGATTTCAGAAATGAGCAGAACAACAAACGATACGAGTCTGCCCTTACGGCGGTCGAAGCCGAGCTTGGCAGGACCTATCCGCTCGTTATTGGCGGTAACTGCATCCAGACAGAGCACACGGTTAAATCGTTCAATCCATCTCGGAAACAACAAGTCATTGGGATTGTTTCTCAAGCGGATGTCTCACTTGCGGAGCAAGCCATCCAAACAGCAGCACGCACCTATGAGATATGGAAGCACATCGATCCGAATGAGCGGGCGCGATACCTGTACAAGGCTGCAGCAATCTTGAGACGACGGAAGCTCGAATTCTCCGCGCTGATGACCCTCGAAGCCGGCAAAACGCGTGCCGAAGCGGATGCGGATACAGCCGAAGCGATCGATTTCATGGAATTTTATGCACGTGAAATGCAGCGCTTGAGTGCACCCCAGACGCTGACAGTCCACGAAGAGGAAGAGAATCATCTCTATTACATCCCGCTTGGCGTTGGCATCATCATTCCACCGTGGAACTTCCCGCTCGCGATTATGGCCGGCATGACAGTGGCGGCTATCGTCTCCGGCAATACGGTTGTGCTGAAGCCCGCAAGCACCACCCCAGTTATCGCTGCCAAATTCGTGGAGCTTCTGGAAGAAGTCAGCCTGCCACCGGGTGTCGTTAACTTCCTGCCTGGTCCCGGTCAGGAGGTAGGTGACTATCTTGTGGATCACCCGCTGACAAGATTCATCAGTTTTACGGGTTCCCGCGACGTGGGATTGCGGATTCAGGAGCGCGCGGGAAAGACGCAGCCGGGGCAAAAATGGATCAAACGTGTCATAGCCGAAATGGGCGGAAAAGATACGATCATCGTGGACAACGAAGCCGATCTGGATCTCGCTGCGGATGCTATCACTGCGTCTGCTTTCGGCTTCTCCGGACAGAAGTGCTCTGCCTGCTCCAGAGCCATTGTGCATGAGGATGTCTATGATACCGTGCTGCAGAAGGTGGTCGATCGCTCCAAGAAGCTGGTGATCGGGAACGCTGCTCATGCTGAGGTACAGGTAGGGCCTGTCATCGATGAAACAGCCTACCGTAAAATTTTGAAATATATCGATATTGGTAAAAGTGAAGGAAGGTTGGTACTCGGGGGCCTTCCTGGAGACCCGGAGGGGTATTTTATTCAGCCGACAATTTTTGCTGATGTGGACAGTGCTGCACGTATTTCTCAAGAAGAAATCTTCGGCCCGGTGGTCGCCTTCACGAAGGCAGCCTCTTTCGCCGAAGCAATCCAATTCGCCAACAACACCGACTATGGACTGACGGGCGCAGTCATCTCGAATAATCGCGCTCACCTAGAGCAGGCCCGGCGGGAATTCCATGTCGGCAATCTGTACTTGAACCGGAAGTGCACCGGTGCACTGGTGGGCGTTCACCCATTTGGCGGCTTCAATATGTCTGGAACGGATTCCAAGGCCGGCGGCCGCGACTACCTACTGCTGTTTACACAGGCGAAGGTGGTATCAGAGCGATTTTGAATACGGCATACCAAAAAACCTCTCCATGTAAATGGGGAGGTTTTTTATGTACTGCTGCTTGGGATGAAACTCACAGACTGCCTTCTGAAGATAGAACTGGCTAAACCTTGCGAAGTCCTTAATTTATTATTTTCGTAACTCTTAAAGAATAGCTTCCGTTATATGTAGTAGTAAAGCAGCCATGAAGAAGATGATCGTCATGATGTCTAATTAATACTTCGTTAAAAATTTTATATACCTCAAATCGCATTTAAATTTATATACCTTGGAGGAGAAAGATGAGAATCGTATGGTTTGTAGTCATTCTTTCAGTCTTGGTAACCGGTTGTCATATTCAAGAATCGACACCTCAAACGATTAGTGATACAGTGACTCCTTATTACGTTAGTGAAACGAAAGATGTACCTGATGATACCATTCTAGTAGAAAACTTAATCGATGAGATGGATCAGGGGACATTTGAGTATCATTCAGGTGAATGGGGGAAATTTGTTGTTAATCCCAATCAACGTGAATTTAACAGAGGCGATGTGGTGTACATCGAAACACCTAAAGAAGAACTTAAAAGCAAACCTCCGCAAATACCGGAGGCTAAAATTTTACGGATTGTCGGAATGCCAGGAGAAAGGTTAAAAGTAAAGAAAGGTCACGTTTTTATCAATGATCTACGTCTTGATGCTTTTTATGGTAGCGCAAGGAATCACGGAATGAACGAGGAAGAATATATGATATGGGCAAACGAGAATGGGGAAGATCCTCGTCGGTTTAATGATTATTTTCATCAGAACGTTAAAGAAATCGCAATTCCCCAGGAACATTATTTTGTTATAGGCGATAATTGGTGGAGAAGTGTCGATAGTTTTACATTTGGCCCGATTCACAACAAGAATATGGTAGGTACAGTTATTGGGTATAAAAAATAAGCAGGACAGCTTCGCCTATATGATAAGATCAATCATCATAGGCCTACCATTATACATCAGACATCGGTACCGCTTCATCATATCGCACGGCACGGAAGCCCCGTCGCTCACTTATCTCGTTCAAATCCTTCCGTGTAAGAAAGGATGCCTCCTGATCCCGCCCCCGTGCCAGCTCCTCTCCATCCACTTCAGCATTACCGCACTGCACCATTTCCTCTGAATACAGTGCCGGATGGGACAAGAAGAAGTACTGATCATCCGACAGGCTGCCAAGTACCCTTTCAAACGACTCGATTTCACTTGGCACACCGCCCGGGAAAAAGTTGTAATAATAGCGGTGGTTAATCAGTCCCTTCGCTTCCATCCAGCGGTCCAGCTCTTGTTGCAGGCCCGGAATAAAGCGCTCCGGCAGCATATGGGAATCGGCATAAGAGATGTTGAAGCCTGCAGCAGTTAATTTATCGAGCTGGGCGTCGCACTCTGTAAGGATCTCCTCCAGGGAGGGCGGATGATGTTGAAACAGACTCGGATGCTGATAGAAATATCCGGCCTGATCGACAAGCGAAGGAACCTGTTCCTTCACGGCAACAGGTCCCCAGCGTACGTTATCCCACTCGGCGTTCAGCGTCATATGAAAGCCGAAGCAGATATCCTTGCGATGTGCCAACAGCTGCGCGGCCTCAGCAAGATAAGGGCCGGGCGTCATAATGGACACATTTTTGATAAATCCCGCCTCTATCGTACGGGCAATCGCAATATTGGCGGAACGGCTGGAAGCGTAATCGTCTGCTCTCGTAATGATCCGCTTCATTTCACCGCACCTGCTGCAATCCCTTTGATGATGTATTTTTGCGCGAAAATATAGAAAATGACAACCGGAATAATGGTCAGCGTCAGGCCAGCCATTGCCTGGTTCCACACAATTGTGAACTCTCCGAAGAAATAGAAGGTCGAGAGCGGAATGGTCCGCAGCCCTTTGTCCGACAGCGTCAGCGATGGAAGCAGGTAGTCGTTCCACAGCGCAATGACGTTCAGGATCGCGATCGTTACACTGATGTTCTTCAGCAGCGGGAACACGATGCGCCAGAATACCCCCAGCTTGGAGCAGCCGTCAAGCGTAGCCGCCTCTTCCAGTGCGATCGGCACCGATTTGATGAACCCGTGGTACAGGAAGACCGCCATACTGGACGTAAAGCCGACGTTCATATAGATCAGACCCTCATGGGTATTGAGCATCGGAATGTGCAGATTGGTACGTATCCAATCCATTACCTGCATCAGCGGCATCATCAACGTCTGGAACGGAATCAGCATGGTGGCCACAAACGTGAAGAAAATGACCTTGCTCAGCTTATTATCCGTCCGTACCAACATCCATGCTGTCATGGAGGCGAGTATGATGACGATAATCACCGAGATGATGGTGACATACAGCGAATTGCCCAGTGCGGTGAAGAAATTCATCTTCTCCATCGCCGATTTATAGTACTCAAAACTGAAGGATGTTGGAAGCGCAAGCGCATTCTCATACAGCTCGGCACGAGTCTTAAACGAGTTAATCAGCATGATGAAGACTGGAGACAAGAAGACCAGTGCAGCGAGGAACAGCAGGATATCGAGCAGCCATTTTCCTGATTTCTTCATTACATCTGCACCTCTTTTCTCTTCGTAATGATCACTTGTGTCAGCGTAAGTCCGGCAACAATCAGGAAGAAGATGATCGCTTTGGCCTGACCTAAACCATAATTACCGTAAGCAAAAATTTCATTAAAAATATTCATGGCAAACATCTCTGTCGCATTGCTCGGACCGCCCTTGGTCAACGACAGGTTCACGTCATAGATTTTGAACGCCCCGGACAGTGTCAGGAACAAGCAGATCGTGAACGAAGGCATTAACAGCGGGAACACGATGCCCTTCAGGCGCTGCCACAGGTTGGCACCATCGACCTTGGCCGCTTCCATTAGTTCATCCGGAATACCCTGGATACCCGCGATGTAGATGATCATGGTGTAACCTGCCAGCTGCCAGGTGAATACCGCAACGATCGCGTACAATGCAAACTGTGGATGCAGCAGCCAATTAAAGAACACGCTGCCAAATCCAGTTTTCTCCCCCAGGAAGCCGAAAGCATCCGTAAAAATAAACTGCCAGATGTAACCGAGAATCAAACCGCCGATGAGGTTGGGCATAAAGAACATAGTCCGAGCCGCGTTTCTCGAGCGGAGCTTTGTCGTCACAAGCAGCGCAAAGGCAAGTCCCAGCACATTGACGCAAACCAGCGCCAGCAGCGTGAATTGGACTGTATGCCAAGCCGATGACAAGAATCGATCGTCCTGGAACAGCTGCACGTAATTATCCAATCCTACGAATACTTTGGGATTTGCCGGAATGCCGTCCCATTTTACGAAAGAATACACAACCCCGATGATGAACGGGATGATCACTACCGTCGTAAAAATAAACAGAAGCGGCACCGTAAACAGGGCAAACCAGGCTTTATCCTTTCTGTTGCTCATCATTCATACCTTCTTTCCGTCCGATTGATTCCTGCAAGGCGGCATCAAATCTTGAATTCATGTTAGAAAAAACAAAAGCCTAACGCTCATTACAGAACGTCTGAGGCTAGGCTTTCGATATGATGGAATTGTTATATCAGATGATTCCGTTTGGCCTCGATTATTTCGATGCTTTCGCCCACACTTCATCGAGCTTCTGCAGGAACTGCTCGCCTGTCATGCTCGGATTCATGAAGAACTCCTGCGTAGCCGGAGCCAAGTCGTTAGTGACGATACCCGATGGGAAGTAGTTCAGCGCCCAAGTGATCGTCTCACCCTTCGTTGTAGCTTCATGCACCGCTTGTGACAATGGATCCAGGTCCCCTGCTTCAATATTCGTTAATGCCGGGATGAATTTAAAGTCGTCTACGATGGCTTTCTTGCCAGTGTCGCTGGTAAAGAGCCAGTTCAGGAAAGCATTCGCGGCTTTGACTTCGTCAGCATCCGCCTGATTGTTTACGACCCAGTAGCTCGCTACACCGACGGCGATTTTGTCATTGCCTGCGAGCGGGAATGGCATCATGCCGACCTTGGAGCCGAAATCACCGAAGTCTGCAAGCATGGAGTAACTCCAGTTACCCTGATGCACCATAGCCGTTTTTTCCGTAGCGAAATCGCCCATCTGGCTATCATACTTCACTTCAAGCGGGTTCTTGGTGTTCGCCTTGATTGCGTCCATGAATTTCGCCCACTCTTGGAACTCCTTCGTATCAGCCATCTTCACTTCGCCCTTGTTCAGCTGATCGATATAGGCGAGTGGATCGGGTTGAAGCGCAAACGGCGTGTTGATGATATGTGCGATCAGGAAGTAAGCCTCCTGAGACAAGCTCAAACCGTTCTTGCCATCAGCCTTCAGCTGCTCCAATGTCTTGGTGAAGGAATCCAGGTCTTTTACGTTAGCCGGATCCACCAGATCCTTGTTGTATACAAGACCGAAGCCTTCTACACCGTATGGAATGCCGACGGTCTTATCGTCAACCTTCAATTCCATATCAGGTGCAATGTTCTTAACAAACTCTTCGCCGCTCAAATCGGAGAAATAAGATTTCAGCTTCTCGGATTCCGGGCCTGGAGCCACGCTGAATATCGTCGGTCCCTGGTTACTTCCGAGCTTGGCTACCAGCTGCTGCTGATAAGCGTCGCCAGCGGCACCCCATACTTCGACCTCATTGCCCGTTTCTTCTTTATAAGTTTTAACCAGGGCTTCAAGAGGTTCTGTAATTTCGACTTTCGATTGGAAAAGTGTAATTTTCTTTAATTTGTCTCCTCCAGATCCAGATGCGGATCCGGAATCTTTGTCAGATGTACCGCCGCAGGCTGCAAGTGTTGCGATCAAAGCTGTTGCGGTCAGCACGCTTAGTACTTTTTTTACTCTCTTCAAGTGACACGCCTCCCCTTAAGGACTCTTTAAAGTAAAACGTTTACAAACCCATCATAGGGCCGTTTACCTAGAATGTCAATAAAAAATGTACACGTTTTCATAAAAATACTAAGTAAAAAAACTAGTAAAATGTTTATTATTTTACTAGTTTCAAACATAAAATTTATCTCACTGATTTTCGCCACTGGATTGTCGCGTTCAGTTTAAAGGGTTCCTTGCCCGTTGTTCCCTTAATCATCTCAAGCAGCTCCTTCGCCGCAAGATAACCGCTCTCGTATCGAGGGATCGCAATTGTTGTTAGGCCAGCCATCGCGGCCGCATCCGAATTATCGAATCCAGTGATGGAAATGTCCTCGGGTACTTTTATCCCGTTCTCTTCCAATGCCTTGATCGCACCCAGCGCCATGTTGTCATTGGCGCAGACCAGCACTTCTGGCAGGGCATTGCTTAGAATCAGGATTTTAGCAGCCTGATATCCACTTTCTTCACTGTAGTCGCCATGGAAGTAATTACGGCGATCAAATGCGATGCCATTCTTTGAAAGCGTATCCATAAACCCGGCAAAACGTTCCTTGTGATCCAGGGTAAACTCCAGTCCGCCGATATAGCCAAATGTTCTGAACTGTTTATCCACGAGCGCCTGAACCATTTCACACATGACCGGATAGTTGTCCACGATGACACTCTTGGTGTTCGCGTACTCGTTATCGATAATCCGGTCCATAAGAACGACGGGGAATTGCGGCGTGGCCACGGATATTAAATATTCGTCCGTCATGTTCCGATCCAGACTAATGGTACCGCTTGCAAACTTGCTGCGCATAAAATTCGTGCTCGATTTATTCGTGCAGATGATGAGGTCATACCCATTCTCCGTGAGACAGTGGCTGATGCCCTTGATGATTTTTAAATAATAATCGCGATCAAAGTCGCTGAAGACGAAAATAATGGTATTGTTTTTATCGGATTTAGAAGACTTATGCGGGAAATAGCCGTGCTCTGAGCATAACTTCAGCACTCGCTCCCTCGTCTCCGCGCCTACATTTTTGCGTCCGTTAAGCACGTTGGACACTGTAGACACCGAAACCTCCGCGAGCCTCGCAATTTCCTTCAAACCACTCATTAAACTATCCCCTCTCCACAGGCGTTAGTAAATTTAATATAACATGGATTTAATTTTAATAAAATTTACTTATTCCATGTGGAGAGATATTTTCTTTGAAAATTAGCCAAAATCATGAACTTCCCTTACCTTCTCAAATGTCCTTAATCAAATTTAACCCGGACACAAAATAAAGAAACCGTCTCTTTCAAGAGTACGGTTCCTTTATAGACATCCTAACCAACGTTACGGTCTGCTTGATGGCTGCGGTAAAATCTTTAACATCTCAGCGGCGGTAATAAACAGCCGCTAGGCTGCCTTCATCGAGGCCGCTTCCTCCATGCCGCTTGGAATCATATTTTTGCGTCGGTAGATGGAGAGAAGCAGGCCGACGGCTGCCATGTCCAGGATTTGATTGGTTCCGCCGTAAGAGAGAAAAGGTGGATCCAATGTAACCGTTGGAAGAATCCCTAATCCCATGAGCAGCGGCCATAACAGCCGAAAACCAAACACAACGATGAGTAATGTAGCGATATGCTTCGCATAAGAATCTCTATGGATCGTAGAAATACTCCATATTCTTACCAGAAACAACAGGATCAGTATTCCTACCACCAGCCCGAACAACCAGCCGAAGCAATAAATGAGGTATGGAAACACATTATCGTACAAGACATATGGAATCCTGGGTACAACTTTACCAAAACCTTGCCCGAACCAGCCGGCAGCTTGGATGGCATCGGCGTTATTCCCCATATGCCACATCTCACTATCTGAAGGGTTTCTAAATTCTCTCCATCGCAGAAGTAAATGATCCGTCCGGGTGATAAGAAAAGTCGCTAAGCCTGCGAGAGGCAGTACGGTGATCATTGCGAATTGCTTGATGGATTTCCTTGTTCTCCACGTCAAGACCAGGAATCCAATCAGGTAGATGTAAGTATAGATAATAGAACCGCTTATGCTATAGAGAATCACAGGCAGAACACCACGATAGAGAACGCTCCAAACCATCTCCAACCGCCCCCATAGATTGGCTGGTTTCATCCCTGCCAGAGCGATTAGAAGCGGTATCAATGAGAAAGTGATAATATTAACTCCAACGTGGCCTATATTGATGTAGGTAGTTCTGATATCGTGTAACTGCCCGTAAACCGTTGAAGCGGCCATAAGAATAACGATGAAGAGAAACACAAAAGCCGAGTATCTTTTAAGCTTTTGATAATTCAGAAAATAAAAACCGATCAGGAGTGAACCCCCAATCCCGAAGTAAAATAACTTCCTCTCTATAAGGTTTACGGAATAACTGTCATCCGCGTAATAAACACTCAACATGCTAACCAATCCAATGATTAAAAACAGGGCGAGCATAACGAGCAATTTCCAATCCATCTGGGGCCTGTGAGCCAACTGCATGTTTTTACCGATATCTCCCGGGTCCCCCATTTGTTTAATCGCTTCCTTTACAGCAAACTCTTCAGAATGCCCCTCCAGCATAAACATTTCCGCCCGTTCCTCAATATGACCCAGCAGTTCCTCACGAATCTCGGAATGCATCTGCCTCGTACGTACTTGCTTGCATACCAGATCCATAAATCGCCGGACATCTATATTATCCTCCACAGATCGCATAGGGTTCCTCCTTGACCAGAATGTAAGGTATCGTACCTTATGATAAAAAAAAGATAACCCTATCAAATTTCGACTAGAGTTATCTGATCATCATGTAAGTTAAAAACAGCAAAGGTTGTTACGATAATCTGTCATATTAAGTTAGGTTGTCGAAATAACACTTCACTAAGCCACTTCCTTCATAGAGGCCGCTTCCCCCATACCGCTTGGAATCATATTTTTGCGTCGATAGATGGAGAGGAGCAGGCCGACGATGGCAAAATCCATCATATGGTTGAATCCGCCATACGAAATAAAAGGAAGATCCAAACTGACAATGGGTACCACTCCCAATCCCATAAGAATTGGCAGGAGTAAGCGCAACCCAAGAACAACGATGACACCGGTCACAATATTTTTTCCATAGGAATCATGAAGGACATTGGATATGTTCCACATTCTGACGAGGAACAAAAGAACGACCATTCCGACCGCAATGCCAAACAACCAGCCGAAGCAATAAATCAAATAGGGATATATGGAGTCGCTGTAAACGTACGGTATTCCCGGATTGGGCGCGGCAAACCCTTGACCGAACCAGCCAGCAGAAGAAATGGCATCCGCAATGACCCGCATGAAATAACCGCCGTCCCCCTCACGGTCTGTGAGTCCCTCCAGTCTCCACATGAGATAAAACCTTTTTGTAAATAGAATATAGGCTAATCCTAAGAACGGAAGCACCGTCAGCGCAGCAAATTGCTTGACATTCTTCTTCGAAGTCCAGGTCAGCACCAAGAACCCAAACACGTAAACGAATAAATACACCATGGAGTCACTCCAACCGTACAAAAAAACAGGCAGAACACCCCTATACAGAATTTGCAGCACGCCCTCCCACTGCCCCCACTGGCTTGCAGGCTTCATGCCTGCCCCAGCCAAGAGGAGAAGGAAAACGGAAACCGTTCCCAGCATGGGAATCATAATAGGCCCGAAGTCAAGATAAAGGTTGGCCCCGTTAGTAATGGTCCCAGCAAACTCCGTCCTCGCCATGAGGCAAAGTGTGATAAAAAACAGAACTCCGGAGTATTTCTTGAGCTTCCTGTAATCCAGGAAATAGAGTCCAATGAGGAAGATCAAGCCTATACCGAAGTAAACTAACTTTTTTATAAATAAGCCTGACAATCTTTCTGTCCCTGCATAATCTACACTCAGCGCCCCGAATAGCCCAATCATCGACAGTAAGACCAGCAAGACGAGCAGCTTCCAATCTAACTGAGGCCGATGGGCCAAATGTAGGCTTTTCCCGATCTCCTCGGGAGCCCCCATCTGTTTCACCGCTTCCTGTACCGCTGGTTCCTCGGCATTGCCTTCGAGCATTAAAAGCTCTGTCCGCTCTTCAATATGGCCGAGCAGCTCTTCGCGAATCTCCGGATGCATGGCTCTGGCCCGTACCTGTTTGCACACGAGGCTCAGAAAGTCTTGAACAACCTTGTATTCTTCAACTGGCCGCATCCTAACTTCCCTCCCCAATAACGGTATCCACAGCTGTACGGAACCTGACCCACTCCTTGGTCTTCTCACGGAGCTGCTCCCTGCCGTGCTCGGTAATCCGGTAATATTTCCGTTTGCGTCCATCATGCTGGCTCCAGGAAGATTCCAGCCAACCTTCCGCTTCGAGCGTGTGTAGGATCGGATATAACGTGCCTTCCTTCATCAGGAATACCCCATCCGAGCTTTGTTCGATCTCCTTGATCAGCTCGTATCCGTACATTTCTCGCTTGTTCAACACGGTAAGCAGCAAAATGACAGTGCTGCCTTTCAACAGCTCTTTGTTAATACTCATTCCTCTATCACTCCAATACCTAGATATACTATGTATCGTAAATCTATGTATGAGTATAGAATAACCATCTCTACATTGCAACGAGTGTTTTTTCGAATCGTTTGCAATTTATGCCCCCATCCCCGAAACAAATCAGCACGCCGAAAAGCCCGGCAGCTTCTGCCGCCAGGCCATAGATCAGTTATATTAATTTTACCTTTGAATCTTATCTCGATTCTACTGTATCAGCAGCATAGATCGCAAAATCCTCGGCATGACGCTGCAGCTCTTCATCGGTCAGCTGCATGGCATTATGAACCGCAAATACTGGCAGGTACTTCACACCCACCAGGCTGGCTGTCACTTCAAACGGCCGTGTCAGCTCTTCCACCGAATAACGGTTGTATCCTTCGCTGCCATAAGCTTCTTCCGTTCCGCCTGTTGTAACCGCAATGCCCCATTCTTGTCCATGAAGCTTGTCGCCTCCCGGGCCATATGCCCACCCGAAGGTCAGCACTTCGTCGAACCAATGCTTGAGCAGCGGCGGCGAACGGTACCACCAGAAAGGGAATTGGAATACGATGCGATCATGCTCGAGCAGCAATTGCTGTTCAGCTCCCACATCGATCTGTCCATCGGGATACTGCTGATAGAGGTCATGCACCGTCACTCCATCCCTATGCCTCACTGTCTCTGTCAATTTGCGGTTGATCCGTGAGCCTTCTTGCAGACCCGGATGCGCGACGATCACGAGCGTTTTCATGTAGGATCTCCACCCTTTCTTCTCCTGTATGATTACCCAAAAGGTATCAAGACTCGCCAATTCGCGAATATGAGAAATGTCACAGGTAGCATGATTCGTCTGTGATACTGTAGCAAGGAACATAACGGGCGGAACAAGTACGCCAAGGGAGGAGGACCAAGAATTTGGCCCTAGTTATTCACAATGTTAAGCTGGCCCCCGGTATTTATCGACTTACCGTTCAGGGCAGCTATCCGGCACGAATGGGACAGTTCTTCATGCTTCGCTGCTGGGATACCTATCCTGTGCTGTCACGGCCGATCAGCGTCCATGATCTAACTCTGGATTCCATATCCTTCTTATATCGCGTACAGGGAACGGGTACAAGGCTGTTGTCGGCCCTCCAAGCAGGTGACCGGATTCAACTGGAAGGCCCTTTCGGACAAGCGTTCCCTGACCCTCAAGGCCGGACTGCACTGGTGGGAGGCGGCATAGGGATAGCCCCGATGCTTCTGGCAGCCAGGGGAATCTCAAGTGCCAGCGTATTTCTGGGATATTCCGGCTTGCCATTCGGAGTAGATGGCTTCAATGAAGCAAGCCATGATGTGACTGTCAGATCCGGCGGAACCATCGTAGATGATATAGACCCGGGCCGTTATGACACGATATATGCTTGCGGGCCTGTCGCTATGATGCAGAGCCTTGCTCAAAAAGCCGAAGGATCCAGCGCCAAGCTCTATGTATCCATCGAAAAACGAATGGGCTGCGGCATCGGAGCATGCAACAGCTGCACGTTAACGACCGCAGGTACGAACCGCAAAGTATGCACCGATGGCCCCGTATTTCCGGCGAGGGAGGTGAACTGGAATGATCTCCATCGATTGTGAACTGGCAGGCGTCCCGTTGTCGAATCCAATCCTGGCAGCTTCAGGCACATTTGGATTCGGGAAACCCTATGCGGACCTGTATCCGCTGCGCAAACTCGGAGGCATTGTATCCAAAGGATTAACCTTGAGCCCCCGGCCCGGCAATATCGGCACACGGCTCTACGAAACACCGTCGGGCATCATGAACAGCGTCGGTCTTGAAAATCCGGGCATTCGGGCTTTTCTGGCACAAGAATTACCTGAGATGACCTCGCACGAAACCGCGGTTATTGTCAACCTTGGCGGCGGCACGCTACGAGAATACGTGGAAGGAGCCGAGCTCCTTACCGAGGCCAGTCAGGCACTAAGTGCATCGGGAAAACGAGCGGTCGACATGATTGAGCTCAACATCTCCTGTCCCAATATCAAGGAAGGCGGACTTGCCTTCGGCATTGAGAATGAGCAGGCACAAGAAGTCGTCCGTGCAGTCCGAAAAGCGACGTCTCTGCCTCTACTCGTCAAGCTCTCTCCCGGAGCGAAGGATTTGAAGGAAATGGCCCGTATGTGTGAGGCCGAAGGCGCGGATGGTCTCTCACTGATCAATACGATTCAAGCGATGGCTATTGATATCCGGAAGCGGCAAAGCGTATTTGACAGAGCCTATGCTGGACTATCCGGACCTGCCATCAAGCCGATCGCCCTGCGAATGGTTCATCAGGTAGCAAGGTCTGTTTCCATCCCGGTCGTTGGAATCGGCGGGATCAGCAGCGCTGAAGACATCCTCGAATTCATCATGGCGGGCGCCACAGCCGTACAGATCGGCACCTATAACTTTATCAACCTGCGGGCCGGTGATACCCTTGCTGAAGAACTGATTCAATTAATGGAAACCGAAGGCATTCATTCCCTGGATGACATTCGAGGCATCATCTAACCTCATGACCTCTTCATAAGGCAATAGCATAACTCTCCTGAGCTTGGTTGGATCGATGCCGATTGTGATTTTTTTCACCGATAACAATACGATTAAAGACTACAATGAACTCAAGAACATATTTGTGAACTAATTCACAAATTAATAGGAGGAAAAACAGAATGAAAAGGACACTCTCTCTATCTCTTTCCGTCATGCTGATATTTGTACTGCTGGCAGGTTGCGGGGGCAACGGCGACAAGGAACCGGTTAATACAGATAAGCAAGCAGAGAGTCAGAACACAGATAACACAGAAAATGCGGCACAAGAAGGGGCAAATCTCCAAGACGGATTATACTACGCTGAAGGCGAATATGCAGAAGACTCCGGCTGGAAGGAACTCGTAGCCATTAAAGTTGAAGGCGGTAAAATCGTCAGTGCCAACTGGGATGGACTTCATAAAGACGGCGGCCTGGACAAAAAGACTGCTTCCGAAAAAGGCCTTTACGGCATGAAGGAAAAAGGCGGTGCTCAAGCGGAATGGCATGAGCAGGCAGCCAAAATGGAGGAGTATCTTGTGGCTCAGCAATCCATTGACGGCTTAAATGTGAATGGCGAGGGCTACACGGATGCCGTGTCCGGCGTATCCATCCATGTCAGCGGATTTACAGAGCTGGCAGCCAAAGCGCTGACAGCAGGTCCTGTTGAGGCAGGAGCATACAAAGATGGCAACTATCATGCGGAAGCAGCTGACTTCGACGCTAACTCGGGCTGGAAAGAAACCGTCGACATTACCGTTATCAACGGCAAGATCGTCGCTGTAAGTTGGAACGGCATTCATAAAGACGGCGGTACCGACAAGGTTACCCGTTCCAAATCCGGTGAATACGGCATGAAGAACGGCGGAGCTCAATCCGAATGGCATGAGCAAGCACATCAAGCCGAGCAGTATCTGATTGAAAAACAAGATCCGCAAGCCATCGTCACAAGTGAAGATGGAAAAACCGATGCGATTTCCAGTGTGTCCATCCATGTCAGCGGATTTGTAGAATTGGCAGCAAAAGCACTTGAAGGCGCGAAATAAGCACCAGCGATCCATATAAGACAACTATGCCTTGAGGGGAGATTCGCATGAAACAGATTATCGTGCTGGGCGGCGGATATGGCGGTATTCTTACCGCCAAGAAGCTGGCTAAACGACTGCGCAAACAGAAGGATTTGCGGATAACACTCATTGACCGCAAGCCGTATCATACCCTGCTGACTGAACTGCATGAAGTGGCCGCTAACCGGGTCGAGGAAGATTCCATCAAAATTGACCTGAAGAAAGTGTTCTCCGGGTTCCGCAATGTAGATGTGGTGCTGGATGAAATCGGCGGCATTGACTTTGAAGGTCAAACGCTTAGCGGTGATAAACAAACCTATCATTATGACTATCTGGTTATCGGAACCGGCAGCAAGCCTACCTTTTTCGGTATTCCGGGCGCTGATCAAAACGCTTTTACTCTATGGTCCTATGAAGATGCGGTACGCCTGAAGGAACACACCTTAAACATGTTCCGTAAAGCGGTCCTTCAGCGTGATCCACAAGTCCGTAAGGAAATGCTGACCTTTGTCGTGGTCGGCGGCGGATTCACCGGTGTGGAGATGATCGGTGAGCTGGCAGAATTCACTCAGCAATTATGCAAGGAGTTCCATGTAGATCCGAGTGAAGTTACCCTTCACGTAGCCGATATGGTTGACAAGATCCTGCCGATTTTGCCTGAACCATTAATACGCAAAGCTGAGAAGCGGCTGCGCAAATTGAACGTCAATATCATTACAGGCTCCAAGATTACGGAAGTGAAGCCGGACGGCGTTACTGTCGGCGGCAGCGACATCAAATCCAGAACTGTCATCTGGACTGCAGGTGTTGAAGGTTCTGACGTTGTAGGCAGCATGGATGTCGAGCAAAAAGGACGCAAACGGATTCTGACTAACGACAAGCTGCAAGTCCCTGCTCATCCGAACGTATATGTTGTAGGGGACAATATTTTCTACATTCCTGAAGGCACGGCTGCACCCGTTCCTCAAATGGTGGAAAATGCCGAACTTGCGGCTCCAGTCATTGCGCATAACATCGTAGCTGAACTATCTAACAAGCCGATGAAATCCTATAAACCGACGTTCCACGGTACGATGGTTTGTATCGGCAGCCGCTACGGGGTTGCCAACGTCGGCGTGCCAAACCATATGTTCAAGCTTAGCGGCTTCCCCGCCATGCTCGTCAAGCATATGATCAATATGCTCTATCTGTTCCAGGTATGCGGCTTCAATAAAGTGTACCATTACCTGCTGCATGAGTTCTTCCACGTCCGGCACAACCGGAGCTTCGTGGGCGGACACCTTGCCAAACGGTCACCGAATTTCTGGCTCGTACCGCTGCGTATTTTCGCGGGATGGATGTGGTTCTCCCAAGGATGGGACAAGCTTCATAAAATAATAAACGATCCGGATAAGGTCTTCCTGATTCCTGCCAAAGCCGTCGACGGCGTAAGCGCAGCTTCTGCTGCCGGTGATGCTGCAGGTGCCGGGGCAGCTGACGTGGTATCTGCTGCATCGACTTACACCCAGGAAGCGGTCACTGCTCTGCCGGTGCCGGATTTCATGAAATCGATCGTCGATTGGTCCATGAACCTGATGTTCTACACTGGCGACGGCGGCTATACTTCGCTCGCTTACGTATTTCAGACCTCGATGGTACTGGCCGAGCTGGTTGTCGGCATTCTGCTCATCATCGGATTGTTCACGGCACCTGCTGCTGTAGTCAGCGTTGCCATGGGTGCCATGGTCTGGGTATCGGGAATGGCGCCTAACGAAATGCTATGGTATCTGGCCGCAGGCATTGCTTTAATCGGTGGATCCGGCAGCACATTCGGGCTCGACTATTACGTGTATCCTTGGTTGAAGAAGGTATGGAAACGAATACCGCTCGTCAAGCGATGGTACGTATACACGGACTAAACGTCCACTATTCAATGTAAGTATTGCCTATCCTTTTGTCCTTATCGGTTCGCAGTATAAGCTGTTTACGCCTGCATGTACACTCTAATCAACACGAGCCTTCCGGAAGGAGTCAATTAAGATGGATATGAAGCTGTTACAAGATACGATCGACCTGCTTCGGTCGCATATCGATTCCGGAACGGATATCGATTGGATGGAGATGGATAATCGGCCTGTGAGAGACATCGCCGACATGCTCAATGCTTATGAACTTGCTTATTCCCGTAAAATGACGGTGCTGGCATGCTGTATGCTCATTCATACCGCATTAGATCGGCACGGTAAACTGCAGGTGCAAGACAACGAGAGATTGACGCGCATGCTGCTTGACGGCGACTATTTGACTGGTCTGATGTACCGCATTGCCGTCAAGCGGAAGGAGTGGAAGCTGCTGTCCCGGCTTCTCCCTTTTCACAAGCGCATGCAGCTGAACCTGCTGAGAAAGGTACCACCCGAAATCCTGCTGAAGGAGCTGAAGCACGAAGTGCGCAGCTATCTCGAGCAACGGAGCGCATAAGGAGTTACCTAAGGGTAAAGGAGCGATGATAAAGATGAATATTCATAACCGGATAGGAATGGATCTTGCTTCCTTCGACCGCTTGCTCCAGGAGGTGGTCACGTCGGATCGTGACCTTACTCCCCCTTCCGTTGTGCTAAGCAGCGTCATGGATCTGATTAACGCTGGCGGCAAGCGGCTGCGGCCGCTCATGGTAGTAATCGGCAGCCGCTTCGGAGATAACGACAACGATTCGGCCGTGATGAAAACCGCCGTACTGCTTGAATATCTCCACATGGCCTCGCTTGTACATGATGATATCATCGATCAATCCGATATGCGGCGCGGCAGGCCAACCCTGCATGAGACCACTGACATCCAGACAGCTGTTCAGATCGGCAACTATATGATAGCCCGCGCCATTGAATGGGCCGCTCATTCAAACGGCGAACCGGACGGGAGCAGCGAAGATGTTTCTGAAGAAGAAGCCTACCGGTTAGCCGAGCTTGCAGCACTGGTAACCGAGCTTTGCATGGGTGAATACGATCAGCTGCATCATCGCTTCAACTATGATCTGACGATGGAACAATATTTGGAGAAGACACGCTGCAAAACAGCCCTGCTGATGGCCCATTGCCTGAAAGCAGGCGCGGAAGCAGCGCATGCGGATCCCCCTATTGCTGAACGACTCTTCCAAATCGGAGAGGCCATCGGCATGGCGTTTCAAATCCAGGATGACCTGCTCGATTTTACGAAGCCCAAGGAAGCGATTGGCAAGCCGGCAGGCGCTGATCTGCGAAACGGAAACATTACCCTGCCCGTAATCTATGCTCTGAACGATCCTGCCCTTGCACCGAAGATCAGGCAGCTCGGCCCCCACTCTTCGGAGGCTGACATGGATGATGTAATCATTCATATTACCGTAAGCACAGCAATCGAGCAGAGTGAACAGCTTGCCCGCTCTTACGCTGAACAAGCCCAGCTCATGATCGGTGAGTTCGCCGATCACCCGGCCCAGCAAGATTTACAGGCCTTGCTCCAATATTTTCTGCCCTAACCCAAAATCCATAGACTAAATATGAACAGGGATACATCCATCGCGGATGTATCCCTGTTTGACATAAAGAGAGATTAACCTAAACAAGTATTTTGAAAAATCAGAGCATTTGGGCAGTATTTCAAGATAGCAAGTTTCATTAGAGGATTGGTATCTTTAAAAGAGGCCTGAATATCGATTGTTGAAAGAATGAAGTGCAGAGGGTTAGTTTTTTATATTTCTATATTTGGAATATCTAATTATCAATTAAATCTATAACTTCGGAAATTCCTTTGTTTAAAGATGAAATTGTAAGCTTATATTCTGATTTCGTAACAAACTCCTTAGGATAACTCGTAATATTATACAAACTTACATCTTTAGTAGAATTTGAAGTTAATTGGGCATTTATTTTCCTTAGTAATACATTTATTTCCTTCCAATTTTCAGGAAGCTTTGAGTTATTTCGTTGAGTAAAGAAATATCTATTCAACTTATATATCATAATTTGTAAATTTTCATTGGTATCAAGTATGTTATTAAGTTCATGATTATATTCATTGCTGTCCAAACTTCTAATCAGAACTTCTAAGCTGGAGTAACTATCATTACTGGTGCCTAATAAATATCCCTGTGATAATAAATATGCTTCATTTGGTTTAATATACTTATCATTTTCCAGTTCCATTAAAAATCTATAGGCGCCTTGAATATGACTAGAATAATTAGTAAATACATTATAGTTATATTCATTGTCATAAATCCATTGAGAAGTTACAGGGGGATTGTTCCTATCGATTTGGTTTGCTACAAAGAACTGTATTAGATTTGAAAACACGACAACTACAGTGGTAATTATGATAATCAAATATCTTTTTTTCAATTCGGTAAGTTCTCCTCCTCTATTCATGGTGTTTTATTTACAAAAAATAAAGTAAATGGAAAAATATATTTCCATTTACTTTATTATATTCATTCTGTTTAAATTTTAAAGTGTAACATTAGCAGATGCCGCTCTTGGCCAATAGAGACTAAATCGTATGAGGCAGGAAGGGTTCATAAGCAGCATTTGCAGACAGAGTTGCTACCTTTTCAACTTGTACCCAAGCATAGTATCTTCCACTGTCTTTTGTAATGTAATTAGTAAGAATAATGAAAGCTCTAGTGCTGTTTCATCCACCTGGTTCTGAATAACCTTTCCTTCAAGCCATAAATTACAGCAGCGCGGCTGCGGCTACAGGCAGCAGGAACAACGCAATAAACAGCGTATCCGCCCGCTTCCATACATGGACCCGATACCTGCTTCGCGGCGCACCCAGCCGGAAGCCTCGGGCTTCCATGGAATCGGCAAGCCCGATAGCTCGCCGGAACGCGCCTGTCGTTACAGGCACCAGCAGGGCGATGATCAGCCGTGCCTTCTCCTTCAGCGGCTGCGACGACAAGTCCAGTCCTCTGGACTGCTGTGCCTTCCACAGCCGCTCAGCTTCCTCGAAGATGGTCGGAATGAACCGGAGGGCAATGCCGAGCATCAGCACCAAACGATCAGTCGGCACGCCGATATAGGTCAGCGGCCGCAGGAGGCTGCCCAGTCCCTGGGCCAGCTGCTCCGGCTGGGTCGTGAAGGTCATCACCGCAGCCAGCATAATGAACAGCGCCATACGTGAAGCGGACACGATACCTTTTTCCAATCCGCCGGCATACACCTTGAAGGCGCCCACATCCAGCAGTTTCCCGCCGCCAGCATCATACAGGATGTGAAATGCCAGGATGAACAGCAGCAGAAACATCAGCGGCTTCATGGCTCTGAAGTAATAGCGGTACGGGATACCCGTAGCCCGAATTACCACGGCCGTGAATAGCAGCAGCGCCAGCACCCCCGCATATCCATCTACCAGAAACACGGCAACCATAAACAGCGGCATGGCAGCTGTCTTGGCACGCGGGTCCAGACGGTGAATCCACGAGTCACCTTCCATATAGCGGCCCAAGATGATCTTTCGCTTCATCCTCGCTTCCCCCTTCACCTTAAGCTTTGCCCTTCCTACAATTCAAGCTGTCCTGCGTACCAATCTGCCAGCGCCGCTGCATCCGCCGGCATCTCCGCAGGCTGTACTCCAAGCTGAGCTGCCAGCTTGCCCGCCATCCGCATAGACGATGGAGCCATCAGTCCCGCATGCTCCAGTACCTCCTGACGGTGCACCAGTTCCCGAGCCGTTCCATGAAATATGACTCTGCCGTCCTTGATCACAACGAATTCATCCGCATAGGCTGCAACTTCCTCGAGCCGGTGGGTGACGATGAGAACGGTCTTGCCTTGGCCCCTCGTTAATCCGTGCAGCCGCTGCATCAAATCCTCGCGACTGGCTGGATCGAGAGAAGCCGTAGGCTCATCCAAGGCGAGAATCTCGGGATCAGCCGCCAATACCGCGGCCACGGCCGCTTTGCGCATCTGACCCGAGCTGAGCTTGAAGGGACTCTGCGCTAGCAGCTCCTCATCCAAGCCGACGAAGGAAGCCGCCCTGCGGACCGCTTCGGCAGCCTCGTCCTTGCTCCGCCCGAAATTAAGCGGCCCGAACAATAAATCCTTCTCCACTGTCTCTTCAAACAGCTGCAGCTCGGGATATTGAAACACCAGGCCGACTCTTTGCCGCAGACTGGCCGGAATTTTGCCCTTCTCAGCTGAATCGAGGCGATAGTCCAGTATGCGAATCACACCCTCATCCGCCCGGATTAATCCATTCAAATGCTGGAGGAACGTCGATTTGCCCGAGCCCGGCGCACCGAGGACGGCAATCATTCGGCCTTCTTCCAGCTTCAGATGAAAACCATCGAGGCCCAAAATGGGGGTCATCCCCCGGTCCCGGTAGCAGTAAGATACCTCTTCGAATGATATGCCCATAACGCTTCCAGCACCTCCTTCTCCCTAACCAGCTCGCCGATATCGATCCCCCGCGCCTTCAGCTCCCGGCATAGCTGGAGGGCAAATGGAGCCTTCAGCCTGCAATGCTCGAGCAACTCTTCCTGCAACAGCAGTTCTCCGGGACTGCCGTCCGCCGCGATCATCCCGTCATCCAGCACGATCATCCGGTCAGCCTCGGCCATCTCCTCCACGTCATGGGTGACGGATATGATCGTGTACCTGCCCTCGTCATGCATGGCCCGCATCAGATCCAGCAGGTCTCGCTTTGCCATCTCGTCGAGCATGGAGGCTGCTTCATCCAGCACGATGATGGCAGGCTCCATTGCCAGCACGGCAGCAATCGCCGCCCGCTGCTTCTGTCCTCCGGACAGCGTTGCCGGGTGTCGATGCCGTAGATGAACAATGTCCAATCGCTCCGCATACAACCGAATCCGCTGCTCCATTTCCTCACGGTTCAGGCACAGATTTTCCAAACCAAACGCAATGTCATCCTCTACAGTCAGACCGACAAACTGATCGTCGGGATTGGCAAACACCATACCGATATGACGGCGTATCTCACCCAGGGTGCAGCCGTTTTGTTCCACTCCATCAATTAGAATGCGTCCTCGGGTCATCAGAAGCAGTCCGTTCAGAAGCCGAATCAGCGTGGACTTGCCCGCCCCGTTTCTTCCTGCAATACATACCCACTGACCATGAGGAATTGCCAGGGAGACATCCTTGAGCACATTCGTACAGCCCTGTCCGTAATAAACATGCTTGAGTAGGACGGCATGCTCTGACTTGTCGGTTGTGCCCATGTTCTAACGCCTCCTTAGCTTTCCGTATGAAACATGCCGAACGGATCGATACGCCGTAAGGA
This sequence comes from Paenibacillus solani, assembly GCF_001277345.1. Classification (GTDB taxonomy): domain Bacteria; phylum Bacillota; class Bacilli; order Paenibacillales; family Paenibacillaceae; genus Paenibacillus_AQ; species Paenibacillus_AQ solani. The sequence goes on along the minus strand of NZ_LIUT01000006.1, from coordinate 210,071 downwards.
TTCAATCAGATGCTTAGCAGCCCATCCGACAAAAATCCCAGTCACGATCCCCGCCCCCAGCAGGAATGGCAGATAATAATAGATCTTCGTGGTTCCCAGCACCAGCGAGGCTGCCGTCAATTGGCCTACATTATGTGCTACTCCTCCTGCTATGCTAACACCTGTTAAACTGAATTGAGTTCCTCCCAGCCTGAGCATGACATACATGACCAGATAACTGGCAAGGGCGCCAAACATACTGAACAGAAAAGTCGAGAAGCTTCCCAGTATAAAGGCTGTCAGCAAGGTCTTTAAGACAATAAGCCACAGGGCATCTCGGCCCCCGAGACAAACCAGACAGGTCAGCACCAGGATATTGCCCAGGCCCAGCTTTGCGCCGGGAATCGTCACTGCAAACGGAATCAGGGCCTCCACAATGCCAAGCACTACTGACAAGGATGCGCAGATGGATATCACCACCAGCTTGCGAAGCGCATAAGGATCAGTTGACAACGGCATCCGGCTCACTTCCTTCGGTTTGTTCTCCGATCACTTCGACGAACACACGATTGGGTAAACATACGATGGTTTCATGCACATCATGGATGTGACCAAATCCCACGCAGAGCTGATCGGGGCAATCAGACTCAATCATCTCAATCCCCCCGCGTGAGACTCTCAGGAGGTTATATCCCCGCTCTGTCCGAATTTCTATATCTCGCGACTCTTCCGTAAGCGCCACGGTATCATAATGCTTGCCATTCACTTCTATTACGGCATAGGTACCCTGTGCCGCTCCGTCATCCCCTACAAATTTGGAAATCCCAAACCAGGCAACAGCAACGATCAGTACGAGCGCTATTCCAATATCTCCGCGTTTCATCAGCATCTCTCCAGTTCGCTTTGCTTATCTTCATTATCAGGGCTGCGGCAAGGGCCAGAAATGATTTTTCTCACATTCAGAAGGGGGCTGGTCTGATACGCTGATATCATCGGAACTCGTATGAGAATGTATCAGGAATAAAAAGAGGAGGCACTGTCATGCACAGGAAGCTGCTTTCCTACATCAGCCTATTCACCATGCTTACCCTGCTGCTGGTTGGTCCTATGGGCTGTGCATCCACAGCGGATCAGAAGACTGCCGCCACCATTGAACCGGCAACCGAACGTTATTTTATATTCGATACCATTGTAAGCGTCCGTGTGTACGATGATCGGATGACCTCACAGCATTTCGAAGAAATAGGCACACAGCTCGAGAGGATCGATCAACGAATGAACCGGCAGCTGGCAGGCAGCGAGATTGACCGAGTGAACCAAGCCGCAGGGAAAAAGGAAGAAAGCGTATCTGACGATACATTCAAGGTCATCCAGACTGCCATTGATTACGCTGCAGCCTCCGGCGGGCATTTCGAACCAACCATCGGTCCGCTTGTAGACCTCTGGGGAATCGGCAGCGAGAACCCTGCCGTACCGGCAGAGGATGAGTTAAGTGCCGCTATGCAGCGAATGAGCTACAAGGATGTGGTCTTGAATCCGCAAACGCATTCCATTCTGTTGAAGAAAGAAGGAATGTCGCTGGATCTGGGAGCCATCGCCAAAGGGTATGCGGCGGATGTTATCGCTGATTACTTACAGCAGCAGGACTTCCACTCAGCCATCATCGACCTCGGAGGCAATATCCTTGCCATGGGCGCGAAACCGGATGGTTCACCCTGGAATATCGGCATTCAAGACCCGGGGGAAAAGCGAGGCCAGCACCTGGGCACACTGAAAGTCGTCAACAAGACCATCGTGACTTCAGGCGTATATGAACGTTTCTTCGAAGCAGATGGGAAATTGTATCACCATATTCTGAACCCCTTTAGCGGGTATCCGGTCGATAATGACCTGCTGAGCGTCACGATTGTGACTGACACATCCATGGATGCTGATGCCATGTCGACGTCCGTATTCTCACTTGGGCTCGATGAAGGACGACGATTCATCGCAAGCCGGGGCGATGCCGAGGCTATTTTCGTCACCACTGACCATCAAATCTACCTTACCTCAGGTCTGACCGATACGTTCAAATTGACCAATGAGGACTATCAGCATGCGGAATAATAAACTTACAAAAAGGAGTAGATTGTATGAAACAGAGCAGGAGTACAAGGTCCAATTCAAGGAACGGAGGGCTGTATCCGGCAGCCACTTCCTCTGTCTATTCACCGGCGAACCTTGCCTTAATCCGGGAAATGGCCGAGCCTGTTCTATTGTTTACCGGTGATTATCTATACGAGGAAAACGATCGTGCGGATCAATTGTATTTGGTAAACCGGGGAAGCTTGAAAGTATCCAAGCTGCTAGAGGGGGGCATGTCTGCCACCCTCTCGCTACACATTCCCGGCGATTTGTTCGGAGAACCCAACTCTTTGAGAGGAGCCGTCCATCAATTCGAAGCTAAAGCTTTGGAAGATAGTGAGATTGGGGTCATCCCCCAGGAAAAACTGGATACAATCATACGCAGCAACGGAGATTTCGCTGTGGAATATATGAGTTGGATGGCGCTAATGCAGCGCACGACACAGAGTAAATTGCGCGATCTGCTGCTGCATGGCAAATCTGGTGCCCTGTGCTCTCTATTGCTGCGGCTTCACAATATGTACGGCACAAATGGAACAGGCAAGGACGCAAGGTCCATGATTGGTAAGCGAATAACGAATCTGGAAATGGCAGAAATGATCGGCTCTACCCGGGAAAGCGTAAATCGTATATTGAACGAGCTTAAGGATAATGGCGTGATTTCAACTGAACGAGGACGCATTATACTCAATGATCCGGACTATTTACGCAACATTTGCCATTGTGAGTCTTGTCCCAAAGAAATTTGCCGAATGTAATAGGAGCTTCACGCCACAGGATCTTCTGCCAAGCCCGCCCCTCCTGCGCCTACCTCATGTTTATGCTCACCGATTTCAGGCACCGACTCTATCGCTCTCGTCCAATAATCACATGAAAAAAACGCTAATTTCTAGTGTATTATGACCCCGGTTTGAACGTTATGATAGAATTGTCCTCCGCAGCATCTGCCTGCACTGATGTTTTGGCTGCACGGATATCTGAGAGCGTTTCCATACCAAATCATACACAGAAAAGAGGTCCTGCTGATGAATTTTCCATTCCAGAATCCGGATCTCCCGCTGGAACAGCGGGTTAGCGATCTTGTATCCCGTTTGACACTGGACGAGAAAATCGAATTAATGTGCCAATACCAGGCGGAAATCCCCCGCCTAGGTGTGCACAAATATAAACATGGCACCGAGGGCACACACGGTGTGGCATGGCTTGGCGAAGCGACGGTGTTCCCGCAAAATACCGGCCTTGCATGTACCTGGAACCCTGAGCTGATGCGGAAGATCGGATCGGTCATCGCGGATGAAGCCCGCGTATACTACCAGCGTGACCGGGCCATCCATGGACTCACCATCTGGGCACCCACGGTGGATATGGAGCGTGACCCTCGCTGGGGGCTTACGGAGGAAGCCTATGGCGAGGATCCCCATCTGACTGGAGAACTTTCTACCGGACTTGTGAAAGGTATGCAGGGAGATCACCCCTTCTACTATAAAACGGTGGCCACCCTGAAGCATTTCTACGGCAATAATAATGAAGTTGACCGCGGCAGCGCATCGGTAAGCATTGATCCGCGAAACAAGCGCGAGTATTATCTGAAGGCATTCGAAGCACCATTCCGCGTAGGCAAAGCCGGTTCCATGATGACCGCGTATAACGGCATCAATGGCATCCCCTGCAACCTAAACCAGGAAGTGAACACCATCGTCAAACAGGAATGGGGCATGGACGGCTTCGTTGTCGGAGACGCGGGCGACGTGCTCGGCACTGTTATGGATCATCAGTATATGTCTTCTTATGCAGAGGCTGTTGCCGGCTCCGTCAAAGCCGGTATCGACAGTATTACCGATGATCAGGACATCTCCTTCCGTGCTCTTCGCGACGCATTAGAGCAAGGATTACTTGAGGAGCAGGATCTGGATCATGCCCTGCGTAATACTTTTCGCGTCCGCTTCCGTCTAGGGGAATTCGATCTTGAGCAGCGGAACCCTTACAGCCATGTGCCCGAGTCGAAGCTATGCGCACCCGAGCATGCCGAATTATCTCTGCGAGCAGCCCGGGAGTCGATCGTACTCCTGAAAAACGACGGATTGCTGCCCCTTAAGCGTGATCAGCTGAAATCCGTTGCCGTCATCGGACCGCTGGCTAACGAAGCATATACAGATTGGTACAGCGGCACGCCTCCATACCGGATTACGCCGCTGCAGGGCGTGCAGGAGAAAATGCAGAATCGCAGCGTCCATTTTCATACGGGATTAGATCAGATACGTCTTCGTTCTGCTGTTAGCGGTAAGTATGTGTCCTTATCTTCAACTGAGAATGGCGGACCGCTTATAAGCACGGCAGAAGCTTCCGAAGCAACTGTGTTCGAGCGAAATGACTGGGGCTGGGGCTCAGTGACGCTTCGACTTGTCGATAACAGCAAATTCGTAACGGAAACGGAGACGGGACTACACGCAGCAGCCGATGAAGCTCGCGGCTGGTTCGTGAAGGAGGCCTTCGGCTTTGAAGCGCTGCCGGATGGAAACTTCATCATGACAAACTGGGAGGGCAAGCCGATCCTAGTGAACGAGGATGGACAACTGGTGGTTGGCCGTACCGGGGAGGCAGGAACGCCATTTACCATTGAAACGGTTCAGAATGGCATCGATGAGGCATCCGCTGCGGCAGCATCAGCTGAAACTGTCCTAATCTTCGTTGGAAACAGTCCGTTCATTAACGGCAAGGAAACGATCGACCGTCCTGACATTACCCTTCCTCCTGCTCAGCAAGCCTTAATTCAGGCGGTGTACGAAGCCAATCCCCATACCGTGGTTGTCATCGTAGGCGGGTATCCGTTCGCCGTGAACTGGGAACAGGAGCACGTGCCATCCATTCTCTATACATCCCACGCCGGGCAGGAGCTGGGCCATGCGGTAGCCGATGTGCTGTACGGAGATTACAATCCGGGCGGCCGTTTAAACATGACGTGGTATAAGTCAACTGAGCAGCTTCCGGACCTCATGGATTATGACATCATCAAAGGGAAACGGACCTATCAATATTTTGACGGAGACGTGCTGTATCCGTTCGGTCACGGCCTCAGCTACTCCTGCTTCCACTACAGCGGTCTGTCGCTAAGTCAGCCGGAAATATCTGCTGATGGCAGTGTCATCGTCACTGTTGACGTGAGGAATGAGGGGCCGCTGGCCGGCGATGAGGTGGTTCAGCTCTACGTAAAAGCCAACTCCTCCCGTGTCGTCCGTCCTCTTAAAACGTTAAAAGGCTTCCAGCGTATCCATCTGGCCCCTGGCGCTTCGGAAACGGTCAGCTTTGAGCTTAAAGCGGAGGAACTGGCGTTCTGGGATGTCACCCGGGACCGCTATTGCGTTGAAAAGGGAACTTATACGCTCATGGCGGGGCCGTCCTCCAGCCAACTTCAGGAAACCGCAGTCCTTCAAGTCGATGGTGAAACGATCCCTCCACGCATACTGCATGAGCCTGTCCGAGCGGTGAATTATGATGACTATCAGGATGTCTTCCTGGATGAGTGCCGGGAAGGCGGCGAGAGCATTCGTATAACCGGCGATTCCGGATGGATCGCTTTTCATGACGTGGATCTGGGCGATGCTTCGAGAATGTTCGAAGCCAGAGTAAGCGGGCATATCCAAGGCGGTGAGGTCGTCATTAGGACCGGCAGCCCGGATGGTCCTGCAGCTGGAAGCTGCAACATTCTGCCGACCGGCGGACGCCAAGCTTGGACAACGGTCCAAGCGGAGCTGACGGGATTAACGGAACGAGCCGACGTCTTCCTTATTATGAAAGGCGAAGTGCAAATCAGCTGGCTCCGCATCGTTTAAGCCATCGGTAGTACCCCACTATGGACATGCTTTTAATATGCGTGTGCAATTGAGCTGTCAGCAGCTTCAAACTTTGTAGATATTCATAGAACATCTGCCCTTCTTTTATAGCGGGGTCAGATGTTCTTTTTTGTTAAAATGAAATCAACAGTAATTGGACACGGACTTTAGCCCTTCCCTGTATTTAGGTAAAAACTGCAAAAAAGATGAACCCTTTTCAAGGGTCATTTGTTTATTAGACATAACAAGAAGAAAGGAGTGCCTTGGATTGACGGAACGCGAGTTATTCGATGCTTACAACAAGGATGTGTACCGCACCTGCTACTACATGCTGCGGAACGCGCAAGATGCGGAAGATCTCTGCCACGACGTTTTTGTCACCGTATTTCGTCAAGATTGGAGAAACGTTGAGCATACACGCGCCTGGATTATGCGCATCGCAATGAACCATTGCTTGAACCTGCTTAGAAGGAATCAGACCCAGCGGGACAAGCAAAGCCAGGTCGAGTGGCTCCACGAGCAGACCACCGCATCGGTTAAATCCGTAGACACCATCGTATTGGAAAAGGCAGCGGCGGCGGAATGGGGGAAATTACTGCGGCAGCTTCCGGATAAGCTGATGGCCGTTGTCACGCTCCGCTATATCGGTGAGATGTCGATGGCGGAAATCGCCGAAACACTGAAGATCCCTGTAGGGACGGTTAAATCAAGGCTCCACAAAGCATTGAAAATCATGCGCAAGAAACTTGAACATAATCACAGCTTCTGGCTGAAGGGAGAGAACCAATATGGATCGTTTTGAGAACAATCTGAAGGACCAGATGAAAACGGCGAATAACGTATCATATCCAGATTTTGATCGGATGTGGAGCAGTATCCAGCAGAACGAAATGAAGATCGCCGCTGGTGATCCTGTTCCGCTTCGTCCACGCAAACATAAACGTATTGCGATCATCACGGGGATATCCGTCGCCTTGATGGCAACGCCGGTCTATGCAGCTCTGAACTATGACTGGTCCAATCTTCTAACTTACAGAGCTGGTATCCAGACCGCATTGGAACAGGGGCTTGGCCAGACGATTGAGCAAACCGTGACAAAGGATGGCATAACCTTAACGGTCCATACGGCGTTTATCGATGAGAACCGGACGGTCCTGCTTTACAGTCTCGATCCTGGATCACGGGCTGGTGAGCAAGTCGCCTTTGATCATATTGGGCTTAAAGATAAGGATGGCCGTACCATTGAGGGCCGTGACTCCCATCAGTGGAACGAGAAACTGGGCGTGTTCCAAGGGTATTTTGAAACCGATTGGGTCGCTGACGGCCAGATAGCGGATATTGAGTTTGCCATGGAGAATATCCATTTTACCGGCAATGGCACACAGTCCCTCAACTACGACCCTAGTAACTCCAATACACAGGTATTCCCTATCCAGAAAGATGGCATTGACAGCGTGAGCCTGCAGTCATTCGATCAATCCGATGGAAATGTCCTGCTCCGAACGGCCATTACGTATACGGATCCTGAGATGAGCAGTAAAGGCTGGGTGCGAGTACAGGCCATCAATGACAAGGGTGAGAGTATCAAGGAAACCGAGCCTTCCTTTAATGGAGCCCCAGGTGCAGCCGGAGAATTTATAAATCAGCAAAAATTCAAGTCCGACCATTTGCTTGCAAAAGGAACTGCCTTCCAGCTTACTTATGATCGCACACTTGAAACCGCAGAGGGTACTTGGAGCTTAAATATGGCCCTGTCCAAGAAACAAATGGACAATGGAACGTTTAAGGAAACGCTGAATATCCCTGTTGATCAGCTGCCTGGTGGAACGAAGATCCATGAAATGATCATTACGCCAACCCAAGTCCGGCTGATCCTGAACCATGAAGAAAAATACACACAGGTTCCTTACATGGAATACCAACTGGATATAGGTGGAACACTACTGGGCGGAAATATAGGGTATGTTCAGGGACAACACAATAAAACGGAACTGCGCTTTGAAGTGGCCGGACTGAATGCAGCCTCCCTGTTGAACCAGCCGGTGTCCCTGGTCGCCAAGCATCGTGTTGATGACTATGAAGGAGACAACAATCCGATCCGCTTAACCGGCATTTCGGCTGAGCATCAAAGCGTAACGTCCAGCATTGCGGGTTATCCGATCACATGGACCTATTATATGAAGGACAACAATCTCTATGTGGAATCTTCGAGCTCGGACAACAAATTTGGCGGGGTTAACCGAACCTACTATCTTAACGATCAAGAACGTAACTATGGGAAGCCTGCCATGATGGGTATGCTTGGCGATGACAACAATAAACGTATGGACGTGTATGAAAATTTCGACAAGACTGAACTTGAGGTGTATATTTCGAAATATACCACCCATAAGCGAGACGATATCCTGCGCGTTCCGCTTAAGGCTGGACAATAACATATAACGCGTAATAAACGACAAAGAAACCCTCACGATGGACATGAACGGTAACCCGGAGCGGCGCTTCTACCAAGAAGCGCCGTTTCTTTTTTTAGCCTTTCCTCCCCCTCCTTTTAAGGGTTTCTTTCTTTTTTTCTCTGAAACATGTCACAATTCTGTATGGCAGACTGTCATATGGGTGAACTTCAAAAACTCACCGTAAAGGGGCAATGAACATGAAACTTCGAATGAATTACCGGTCGGCCAATCCCGATGCCTTCAAAACGCTACTTGCCTTAGAGCAAGCGGCCCAGAAAAGCGGACTCGACCACAAGCTATACGAGATCATTAAGCTCAGGGCATCACAGATTAACGGCTGCTCCTTCTGCGCAGATATGCATTCCAAGGACTTGCTCTCCATCGGCGAGAGTGTGGACCGCCTCCTCCTGCTGCCAATGTGGCGGGAAGTCCCGATCTATTCGGACGAGGAAAGGGCCGTTATCGAACTGACAGAGCATGTGACCAAGTTGTCCGAAGCCGGCGTTCCTGCAGAGGTATACGAACGTGTGCGCAAGCATTTTGACGAGAAGCAATTCGTCGATCTGATCTTGGCCATCACGACGATCAATGCCTGGAACCGGATCGCCGTCGCTACAGGGATGTTCCCTGGCTGTTTCGATTAAACATCTGCAATTTATCCGGATTCACTACAAGATAAATATGTCGGATACGGGATAAGTCAGGTTCCCACTCCACCGTCAGCACTTTCGAAACCCTGCCGTCCCGCTTCAGTAATAAACCGGGCTCTCCGTTTACGGATACAGGTTCAAAGCCTTCTCGAAACGAGCCTTTAGCAGACAATCCTTCAAAGAAAGCACGTACCCGCTCTACGCCCAGGATCGGGTTGATGGCCGCTCTCACTTTGCCGCCGCCATCCGATAGCAGCGTAACCTCTTCCTTCAAGAAAGACAGCAGCGGCTTGAAATTACCCATATCGGACGCCCGCAGGAAAGCTTCAACAAAGCGTTCCTGCTGTTCCGTCCGGGTCCCTTCCCCCACTGGCCTCTCCGAATGATGGCCCATTTTCTGCTTAGCACGGCTGAAAGTCTTGCGGCAGCTGATCTCTGTCTTACCAAGCATCTCTGCTATGGCCTGATATTCAAGACCAAGCGTATCCTTGGCGATATAAATAGCGCGCTCCAGCGGCGTTAGCCGTTGAAGCAGCACCAGATAGGCATAACCAATCGTTTCGCGGCGTTCCGCAGGATCGGACCGCGACAACATTTCAACATCCGGCAATGGCTCCGGGAGCCAGGGACCGGTGTATGTTTCGCGCTGACGTCTGGACGATTTCAACAGGTTGATGCAGCGGTTCGTTGTCATTTTGACCAAATATGCTTTCTCGTTCAAAACTTCTCCCCGATCCTTCTGCAAGTATTGAGAAAATACATCCTGCACAATGTCCTCCGCATCCGCTGCAATTCCCAGCATCCGGTAGGCCAGCCCGAACATCATCGGCTTATATTTGCTATACATTTGATCCAATCGCATCAGATACACCTTCTTGCTCTGTATATTTTCGGCATGAAAGCTGCGCCACTTATAAGACAAACGAACAATATCTACTGTGACATCTAAAGTTGTTAATCTCTACTATCTACCATATCTCCGTTCCCCAAAACCCCCTTAAAAGGGAAATACCAGGGTTAAAGAACATAAAATTTGTTATTCACTAGACAAAATTTGACAACGTTCGATAAATCTATCGACAATTGGGTAATTTTTAAATAACATATGGAATGTCCTCACTACAGCATAATAGGTTTACGAGCTTAGAAAGTAGGGAAAACATGAAAAAACCCACCCCTTTACGTCGCGTCGAACTCGGTTATTTTCTGCTGATTGCTCTCGCCATGTTCCAGCAGCTGTTTATATTTTGGAACATCTATGTAAACCAACATTTTAGCTTCACGGAATTGTTGTTCAGCGTTGGTACGCTGGCCGCGTTATTGATCGGCTTTTTTCTTCCGGTAGGCGTTTCGACGGTTGCCATTTTTGTGTACCTGGTCACTTATTTCGTATGGTTATCCACGCTGGCTCCGATCAACGCGCTCACGCTGTCCTGGATTCTGCTGCTGCCCGCCAATACCGCCGTTTCCATCTTCATTAAGCTGGCACTCGTGCGAAGTCGAAGATTCATTCGTCGTCTTGAGCAATTAAGGAAAACCAACCCGGATATCGACATCGATACCTCGCTAGGCAGCAAAGACGCATTCGAAGATACGCTGACCAAACAAGCCAATCTGGCCAATCGTTATTCCGATCAGTACAGCTTCTGCATCATGATGTTTAAGCTCGATTTTCTTCCACTGACCAGAGAATCTGTCGGCTCCCACCGTTTTGCCAAGCTAATTATGGAATTGTCTAACACGATTCAGAAGCAGATTCGTTATGAAGATTATAAATTTTCTATTGGAGAAGGACGCTTCATCATTCTATGCCCACTCACCAAGCCGGAATATCTCAAAAGCCTGATGGATCGCATCAAAGTCGCCATGATGAATGTCCCCTTCCGCGATAAAAGGGGCATGTCCCTCAAGCTTGTCGTCCGCGCCGGCGGTCTTGTGTTCCAAAAGGAACAATTCAGCCGATACGAAAATATCGATGATGTTATCTCGGCATTAGAACGGAATACCGAAACCGACCTGATCGGGGAGTATATTTAACCCATGAAACATCATGATTACACAAGGGGGCTGCTATCCTATGTCGTACACCACTTGGTTTATCCCTTTATGCATCGGGGTTAGTATCGTTTTCTTCATCGTTATTATTATTCTGACGGCTTCCACCCTAAGCTTCCGTGCGAAAGTCAAACAAAAATATGATCGGGGGAGATTCAGTGACTGACTTTCTGTTGGTTGTCTCCATCGTCAGTATATGGATTGCCGTCCTGGAATCGATCATTATTATGGCAGGCGCCATTCTGTTCATTCATAAACAAAACCGTCAGAAGCTGGTGAATCCCAGCAATCTGGAGGATTTCCCCACCGTAACGGTCATGGTTCCTGCTCATAACGAGGAATTGGTTATTCAGGCAACGGTCGAGCACATTCTGCAGATGAACTACCCGCATCACAAAATGCAGGTGATTGTCATCGCTGACAATTGCAAGGATCGTACCGCCGAGCGTCTGCGAGCACTAAAAGCCAATGAACGTTACCAGGGCCGCGATTTTCTTATTCTGGAGCGAACGGGAACTGGCGGTAAGTCGGGCGCGCTGAATGACGCGCTCAAGCAGGCAACGGGGGAATGGATCTGTGTCTACGATGCTGATGCCGCCCCGGAGAAGAATGCACTGCTGTTTTTGACCCAGAAAGCCATGGAGGAGCCTGAGCGCTACGGAGCGGTCTTCGGACGCAACAAAGCCCGTAACCGTGGGCGAAACTTCCTCTCCCAATGTATCAATCTGGAGCTGGTGACCATCCAGCGTGTGCACCATACCGGTTTGTGGCAGCTATTTAAGCTGGGCACCATACCGGGCACGAATTTCATCGTGAAAACCGCACTCATTCGGGATATCGGAGGCTGGGACGAGCAGGCGATCACGGAGGATACCGCGATTTCATTCGAAATTCTGACGCGGGGACAGCTTATTGCCCTGGCACCGCAAGCCGAGGCATATCAGCAGGAGCCCGAGGACTTGAAGGTATATATGAAGCAGCGAGAGCGTTGGGCCAAAGGAAACTACAGCGTCGTTACCGATAATATTCACCATCTGTTTGACCATTCAAGCTGGCGGATCAAGCTGCATGTGCTGTATTACGCGGCCAGTTATTTCTGGTTCATGATTGCTATCATTATTTCAGATATTATCTTTATCGCCAATATTGTATATCAAATCATCGCGCTGTTTAATCCGGCAGTCGTCTCCCCTTTTCAATTTCAAGGCGATGTGTATGTGTATCTTATTATTGCTTGGGCACTCATGTATTACATTTACGTGCTGCAGATTAATCTGGCGCTTGCGACCGATATTGGCCAGAGCAACACCCGCAATTTTATTCTATCCTGCGTATCCTACTTCACCTACGCCCAGCTGTTCCTTGTCATATCCGTTAAGGCCTTCTACTCCATGATTATGGACAAGATTACAGGCAGGGAATCCAAATGGTATAAGACGGAGCGGTTTGGATAGAAGAGCTGTGCATTTTGATTGAATAGCGATTAAGAGCGAGCAGGATTGGTCAGCCATGCGGCCACCATCACAACTCGCTCTTTTTTTCATGCATATTTACCTATGACCTGCTTATTCTTCTACAGTTATATGGAATTCTAGTTCCGGTATATACATTTTATCTCCAGAATTCTGCACATAAGGTTTAATGGTAATCGACTTCGGCTTGGTTGGGAAAGGTTCGTACATGTAGGTATTTCTAAGCACGCCATCCGATCCGTAGCCGCTTCCACCGAGTGATTGAGCCAAGTCTCCTTTTTCATTCACCACCTCGTAATCGATGTTAAGAAACCCGGTTATTTTATATTTATCAGGAACGGATTGCTCGAACTCTTTAAGGTCCTGTCCTGCTTTACCTGAGATGCTTACGATTATTTGCATGGTAGCCGGAGTGATGGTTAAGCTGTCAATGTTCATATGGATATTATCATGGATTTTAGATTCTTCAGACTTTAAACTCACACGATCTGCGGCACTGATCTTGACCGGAATGTTGAAGGTGAACGGCTCCTGCTCCTCTATATGCCACACAACAACACCTAAATCGAATGCATCTGGCAAGCCTTGCGGAGAGAAGGTCAAGATAACCGAATTCTTCTCTTCTCCCATGGCTCTGGACATTCCATAACCAAAATTCAGCTCTTCGCCGTCCGCATAGAAACGAATGGTATTCACCTCATTGTTCTTGCCCATCTGGTCCCACCAGCTTCGAAAGGCTTTACTCTTGCCATCCTTCGTTTCCAGGGACAACACCATGGATAAACGGCTTCCGTCATACATTAACTCGGAGATGCTCAGCGTTGTTTTATTCAGCGTCACGCTCTGATCAATGTCCATGGTCATACCCTGTCGGCTGGCTGTTTTGAGGCCCTCATCCCCGCTATTTAAGAAGATGCTTCCTATAAACGGTATATTTTTTAAAGCCTCCGCCATGACGGGGGAAATGTAACCTGAACCGATAATCAGCAAGACCGAGGCCACGACCGCGATCAATGCAGCAGGTAAACGCAGCTTCTTCCGAACGGGAGGCGTGTTCTCCAGAAACTCATACGTAAGATCTAATCGCGTTCGAATCGTATTCGGCAATTGCTTCGCTTCCTCCACTTCGTCCTTGGCCTGTTCAAGTTCATAATTAAGGTCATGTTTCATAGGTTAACCTTCCTTTCCCTGTGATTGGCCAGCCATTCCGACAGCGTGACCCTGGCCCGGTGAAGACGCGTCTTTACGGCACCTTCGTTCAAATCAAGCATTTCCGCAATCTGCCGCAATGGCAAGTCTCGAAAATAATGCAAAATCACAATGGTACGGGACACTTCCTCCAATCTATACACCGCTTCCCGTAAATCGATATGGACATCGATGCTCGGTGTAACGTGCCTGGCTTCCTCCTGATTATGTAACGGGACCACGTTGCTCTTTTTGCGGAGGATCCTGTTGCATTCATTAATCAGGATGCGAAACAGCCATGTTTTGAAGAACGATGCCTCTCTTAAGCTCGGAAGTGATTTATATGCTTGTAATATGGCTTCCTGCAAGGCATCTGCGCAATCCTCATCATGTCTTAGGATGGCCTTCGCTATGTTGTACATTTGCAATTCCAATGGCCTGATCAAATTGATGAATGCTTCATGGTTTCCTTTCTTGGCGAGCTTAACCTCTAATTCTTGCTCTGTCTCCGGTGCCAAAGAATAACCTCCCTTCACGCCGCGCTTTCTTATAAAATCAATCTCACTAATTAGATATCCATGACTTCCAAAAGGTTACAAACTGTATGTATTATAACGGGCTATATAAAAAAACTCCCGCAAGTTCGTAAGAACTTACGGGAGTTAATTGTTTGGATCTATATTTAGGGTGAGATACCCTGCCTAATATGATTGCGTTTATCCTTAGCTTCAGGCATCCACTGCCGTCACTAAATATCTGCATTCCTTGCTTCATCTTCTCTCAGCTTCTTCTGCTCAAGACGAAGTTTCTCAGGTGTTACATCGTTCCCGTCAGGATCGACGATGCTTAATCCGGAAAAGGTGCTCAGTACCTGTCCGCGAATCTCACGGAGATATTCCTTGCGCAACGCTTGTTGTTCTTCTTTTTCCGCAGCAGTGAGGGCTCCATCCCGCTGTTTCTGGGCCAATTCATTAATTCGGGTCAAGCTGTTGATCATGATATCCCTCTTTTCATTATTCCTGTTGTGGAATTTTATCTTAATATAAAGATACAACAATCTAAGATATTTGTCAATACTCGCCAAATTTCATCTCCCGCAGGATGAATTTGTGAGATTTGCCCTATCTAAAGTCTCTTCATTTCTTTAAACTTAGCATTTATGGTTTATTGGTTTGCAAATCTTGGTTAATGTAAGTATGGAAAACCTTGTATTTACAGCATAATAATAATGCAGTTCTTCCTCCCTTAGGAAAAAATACTTATGCCTTTCTGACAGAACTTGAAATATAATATAGGAACTTAACTTTAAACGCAACTGGGGGAACATCTATGAAGTCTCAGAACAGCAACACAGCTTCACCGGGGAAACAGGACCGTTTCTCCTCAGCCGGTTTTATTCTGGCTGCGATCGGCAGCTCCGTCGGTCTCGGAAATATGTGGAAATTCCCTTATATTACGGGGGAAAATGGCGGAGCAGCTTTCTTTCTACTTTTTATCATCTGTCTCATTGTGATCGGTTTGCCCTTACTACTAGCAGAACTGGCCATTGGACGAGCTGGACGGGGAAGCGCAGCGACTTCCTTCGTTAAAGCGGGCGGGCCCAAAGTGTTTGGTCATCTTGGGTTACTCCAGGTTATCGCACCGTTTCTCATTCTGACTTTCTATGTCATTGTGGCAGGCTGGACGCTTCATTACGCGGTCCTGTCGTTTAGCGGAAATCTGTACAACAACACCGATTTTAACGGTCAATTCACGACATTTACGGACGGGTACATGCCTGTCATATGGCAAGTCGTCGCGATTGCGATTACAGGATGGGTGGTAGCCAAAGGCATCTCGGGAGGCATCGAGAAGTTCAACAAGGTGTTAATTCCGAGTCTGATTGTTCTGCTGATCGTGTTAATGATTCGTGCGGTAACCTTGCCAGGAGCCGGCGAAGGCGTCTCCTTCTTCTTGAATCCTGACTTTTCCAAGCTCAGTCCGGAAGCGGCGTTAGTAGCGCTGGGGCATGCCTTCTTCTCACTCTCGCTGGGAATGGGTATTCTATTGACCTACGGCGCTTATGTAGATAAGCGGCAATCGCTAGGTCAGGCAACTATCGCCATTGGAGCAGGTGATCTGATCTATGCATTTATTGCCGGACTTATCATCTTCCCGACAACAGCTTCCTTCGGCATTCAGCCGGATGCTGGTCCAAGCTTGGTCTTCATAGCTCTGCCAGCTGCCTTCTCGGCCATGCCGCTGGGTGCTCTGTTCGGAGGTTTGTTCTTCGTACTGCTAGCCATCGCTGCCTTAACTTCTGCAGTCTCCATATTAGAGGTCCCTACCTCGTATATTATGGACCGCTGGCATTGGGGGCGAACAAAATCAGTGATGTTCATCAGCGTGCTGACTTTACTCGTCGGTCTGCCCTCCGTGCTGTCCTTCGGCATTGTACCTGGTCTTGAGGATATCGGCGGCAAGAGCTTCTTCGATTGGCTGGATTTCATCACATCTAACATTCTGCTTCCGATCGGTGGTCTCATCACTACCATCTTCGCAGGCTACTTCTGGAAAAAGGCAGCAGACTCGGCTGGCCTGAAAGCCGGCTGGTTCCGGATCTGGCTGTTCATGCTCCGTTATGTTGCACCAGTTCTCGTAGTGCTGGTGCTGCTCCATACCACAGGTGTAATCAAGTTCGAATAACCTGAGCAAGGCAATCCCATCGTCACACGGAGACGGTTGGGATTGCCTTTTTCTCATGCCCGCTCCTATTAAAAAAGCAGGCGATAGAATTACGAACATGATCGGCATTCCCATCACCATCTTGCAGTTTTACTGTACTCATCTGTTTGATATCCCTTAGGATGTTAATATAACATCCCTATTTAAATGGAATTATTTAGCGCAAATAACTAAATACTTCAGACAATTCGCTGAGATCAGCTATTTCCCGAGAAATAATGACACGTTATTTAGACGGTAATCGATGATTATATGTAAGTATTTATATACTGAAAACTCATTCTAACAATGAGCTGCTAGGGGCTCTGTATACAATGGAAGTAGGACATTGATAGAATGCTTAAATTATCAATAATGAAAATGGGAAAAAACAGACCTTCAGGGCGAAGATCTGTTATAGGGCACCACAAGCAAGCATGGCTCAGTTTCTAAGAGTGCCTTGCCACACTTTCCCTCTTCCGCTTCTATTTAGCGATGATTATCCTTATTGAAATGATCCTACATCTCGTGGAATGGAGGAGTCTTCAGCAAATAGCCATGTTGTCCTGGAACCTAAATATTTTTGAAGTAACAGTAGAGGTGGTACCTGAAATTACGAAGAAGACTTGGGAGGACTTTCGGGTTTGTCCTTGTCTTTGGGAGCTTCCCTTAAAAATTTATTGATGTCAATTCCAAGCTGAACACACACGACTTCTATTTCCAGACGAATAGACATACATCACCTCATGCCGATATCCTTTCCTCAGACGGACCCTCTTAAGATTATGTTTCACGTTCAATGTTATGAGACCTATCTTTTTCTATCTTAAACGTAATTTTAACCCAGGAAACATCAGAATTTGTCATCATCTACCCCGTTTCATCACAAGCTGCAGCGAATACATCGTTTTGTCCTATCAGAACGCATCATCTTCTGTCGGCATAAGCACAGCGGACACCTCACGTGCCCGCTATCGCTTAAATTCGTTATGTCACTTCCACTTTTTTGTCCTCAAAGAATCCTGTCTCTTCTACCTTATGTTCATGCTCGTATATCCAGATATCGATCTCATGAATATCCATTGGCTTGCCATAAAAGTACCCTTGCATAACATGGCACCCCAGTTCGGTTAAAAAATCGATATGCTCCTTGTTCTCCACACCTTCAGCAATGACGTCGAGGTTCAGGTTCTCTGCCATGAGCACAATGGCGTTGATGATCGCACGCTTACTGGGTGTATCCAAATCATTCGTGAACAGACGATCCAGCTTTAACGCATCAATCGGGATCCGATCAAGGAGTCCTATCGAAGAATAGCCTGTGCCAAAATCGTCCATGGAAACCTTGACCCCCAAGGCACGGATGCTACCAAGCTGACGGATGACTTCATTCACATCATGCAGTACCATGGACTCTGTAATCTCAAGCTCTAACAGATGCGGCTTCAGATTCGCCATTTCCAGCACATGCTGTACGAGCTCGATCAGATTATCGCTTTGAAATAACCGGATCGATAAATTGACCGAGACCGGCTGAATGATACCTCTCTCCTGCCAAGCTTTGGACTGTTTGCACGCTTCCTCCAGCATCCATCGGGTTATCGGGATGATGAGTCCGGTTTCCTCGGCAATCGGAATGAACTCAAGCGGAGATACCACACCTAATCGCGGGTGCCTCCAGCGGATCAATGCCTCAAACCCAACCAAGCGATCCGTCCGCACATTCCATTTGGGCTGGTATACAATGAAGAACTCCCTTAACTCCAGCGCTCTTTGCAGATCCTTCTCCAACTCCATCTTACGAACCTCTTGAATCCCCATCTCCTCGCTGTAGAGGCATTGCTGGTTCTTGCCAAGCCTTTTTGCTTTGTACATGGCAGTATCCGCATTCTTGAGCAGGGTAGTACGGTCAGAACTATGAACGCAGCCAATGCTGACTCCGATGCTGGCCGTCACATATAGTTCGTTACCGTCGATATGATATACGTTTTTTATTTTCTCGAGTACGTCCTCGGCTACTTGCTGGGCATACACGGGATCGCTCTGCTGGAGAATGATCAGGAACTCATCCCCTCCAATACGAAAGACCTGCTGCCCGTTGTGAATGAAGCGGCTCAGACGCTTACCTACTTCCTGGACCAGCAAATCCCCCACATTATGCCCCAGCGTATCATTAATCGCCTTAAATTGGTCCAAATCCACGAATAAGATACTGATCTCTTCCGTTCCGGAATGGGTCTCAAAGAATCGATTCATCTCATTTCTATTGGGTAATCCCGTAATCGTATCCTGAAAGGCCAGCTTCTCCAGCACATGCCGATCGAAGAACATAGCCCCCCAAGAGACCAGCAAAATAACAAAAATCGTTACAGTCACACTGTACAAAAGAAAGAATTCCATTGACTGTGACTGTTCCATGATCATTCCGGCATGAGATTCAAATCTCGCGGCCTTCATGCCTGTATAATGCATTCCGCAGACAGCAAAACCCATAATGACGGCCGATCCCCACTTACCAAAACTGGTCTTGCCGCGATGCCGAAAACGCAGAAACAATAATAATGCTGCGTAGGAAGCAACCAAGGCGATGATGGCGGACAACACCCAAAGACCGGGATCATACCGGATGTCTGCGGACATGATCATCGCATTCATTCCTATGTAATGCATGGTCACAATACCGCTTCCCATCACGAGCCCGCCAATAGCAATTTTGAACCAATTAATATCCTTGGGCATCGTAATATAAAATGCGATAAAGGAGGAGATAACGCTAGCCAGCATCGATATGATGGTCAGAGGAACATCGTACTTCACTTCCATATTCATGTGCATTGCCAGCATACCGACAAAATGCATGGACCAAATGCCGCTTCCCATGACCAAGGCACCGCCTAACAGCCAGAAGAACTTGGACTTTCCGTTCGCCTCCCAGATTTGAGACGTAATATTCAATGCAGAGTATGATGCAAGAATTGCAATCACGACCGAAAGCGCAACGATATATAAGTTATAAGTGCCATCCATCTGAGCTGTGTCCACTCCCTTTTGTCTGTCATTCTTAGGTCCTATTAAGTTCATACGTTTTCTATCTGTTAACGGTTCAAAAATGAAGGTTTTTTCATATTATACGTCAGCAAACTAGTCAATTTCTCAACAATCTTTATCTTAAGACGTGCCAACGAAGCGGAAATAGGGCTTGAGAACCATATAATCTATCGACGGCTGAACCGTTCTTTCTCGCAGTAAAAAGTCCTTACCGTTATTACAAAAAAGCTGCGACCCTAAATGCAGGATCTGCAGCTATACATCATTATAATTGCTCTTCTCAAGTTGAACAGGCGGTTATTATATGAAGAAATTACTCCCCTGTCATCTCTCGCAGCTCCTCGTACAACTCTTTGGTCTTCGCAGGGTCCTCTTCGTTATAAAAAATATACCCGTCATCCAGCTTGAACTGGATATAGGGAGGATTATTCTTGTACAGATACAGTCTCGATTTACCGATATCCTTCAGACGAAAATGTCCGCGGGCGTACTTATTGGTGGACTCGCCATTGGTTTTGGAGCCGGAGGGCACGCTATCCACGAGTGACAGCTGCCGAATGTCCACCATATCGAAGCTGTAGGAATACATCGGGTATTGAATCTCAACCTGATGGTCCGTATTAACGGTTAACTCAGGCGAAGTTAACTCCGAACGAATCATTAAGAACGAAGTCCCAAAGATGACTGCCGCCAATAGCGCAACTGTCCCCCATGCGATTATTTTTCCAACGAGGGTTCCTGTATTTATGGTCTCTCCGATGCCCACCCGCTTCGTTACCAAAATGCTCTTGTCGTTCGGATTATGGTAGGTAATACCGCTTGCCCAATACTCATCTTCGTCCGTATAAATGGTTTTGCCGTCACTTTCCAGGATCTCCCGCTCCCGGGATTGTATTCGGTGATAGACCGCAATCACCAGCCCTACCGGAATGGCTGTAAACAAGAGTGTGATCGTAAGCCAGACCCCATTCATGGATGGATTCTCGTTCATTATGGATAGAAACACAAGCAGGAAAAAGACATTCTCAAGGATAGCCATGAATAGCCATAGGTAAGAGACAGCCCGGCGTTTTGCCTGATTTAATACGAGATTGACTTCGCTGTCCATGCTGTATACTTTAGCTTTCGTCCTCCGCATCGCAAGTAAAATGAGGAAGAAAAGGACCGTCATCGCCATGCCGGCAACCGCTAGGCCCCACAGCTGGGAGTCTTTGGACACGGCCCAACGCATCAGCGCAATCGACATCACTGCAGGAATGAGAAACAGCCATGGCGAGGCAGAGCGCTGATTCTTCATCTGCGCAACGCGCAGGTCTCCCAGAATCATCCGCTTGGACCCGACAAACCAATCTTCCTCACGTTTTAACGCCATCGTCTGCCGGAATGCTTTCCGGAACGGGAGGACCATCATGACCATAAAGACCATGAGCCATAGCAAAAAATAGATCGTCTGATACGCAAACCATGGACGGAGAACGAAGAATGGGATATATGTGAGCAGCACTCCTAAACTCGTCTGGTTCATTCTTTTATTAAATTGTGTTTGTATGTTACGAATCCCCTCATGCTCCATCGCATGCTCCGGCAAGGTAACCGAGAATAACATGCCATTCTTGTATTTAGCCTGCGGTTTATACGTCGCAAGCAAGGCTACGTAACAGATGATGGCGTTAATGGTTAGAATTACGGTTAGCAAGTCAATCCCCTCTCTTTCTCATGATTCAGACTGCGGATAAGCCATCGTGGAGAAAATGCTGGAGCACAGCTCCTGGAAACGGGCAAGGCCGATTCCTTGAATCGATGCCTGGGCAATGATCAATTGAAGCTCTTCCATCATTTCCCGCGAAGGTTCGGAACGATGATGTGGAAGCGGGCTTACCTTAGCACCGTGACGGCGATCAATCACAATATAGCCCTCCTGTTTAAGCAGCGAGTACGCTTTGTTTACCGTCATCGTATTGATTCCCAAATCATCTGCCAGCTGGCGAACTGTGGGAAGCCTTTCCTCCGGTGCAAGGTCACCTGTAGCAATACCGATAACAATCTGGTTGCGAAGCTGCTCATACAGAGAGACATCACTATCCAATTGCAATGAAATAATCATCGTAAGATCCGCTCCTCTCCCCATAATGTTTATGAATACGTATCCTTCTCTTTATGTTCATGTATTAAGTATTATTCATTGTAATACAAATAATACTTAAATCATAGAGATATTCCAAAATTTGAAACATTTTGATGATCTTTGCCGTATATAAGCAATAAAAGAATAACGGACAGGAGGAGTGCCTTCCATGATGCCCCAGGGGCCGTCTTTTGGCGGAGGTTTTGATTTTATGTTCACGCTGGTCCCCATTATAATTGGAATCGGATTCGTGGTTGTGATTGGAGGCTTGATCTTCAATGGCGCCCGCTATGTTAAGAATGCCAAATCACCGCGCACGTCCGAGTATGCCCGGGTTGTCTCCAAACGCATGGACGTCCGGCACAATACCAATCATCACAACGACAACAATGGTATGATGCATTCCAGCAATTCATCCCGCACGTATTACTACATTACGCTCGAATTTGATAATGGAGAGCGAAAAGAGTTCCTCGATGTCAAGAATCTATACGGTCTGGTGGTAGAGGGAGACACCGGCTATGCCGCCATTCAAGGGGATTGGATTGTCGCCTTTGAGCGGGAAATGCAGCAGCCATTGTAACCATCCCTTAACAGAGAATCCATGTGGCTGCGCACGTACTCCGCATACACGGCATGATCTCTTAAGAACAACAGCCTTAGCTCCGCGGGTCCAAGCGGGACTAAGGCTGTTGTTCATTTATTGACGTGTAGGATCACCATACTAACTATCAAATAAGTTTGAGTCTGCTATTACGCTTAATTATTCGTTTTCAACGGGCTCATTCGCTTCTGTCAGTTCAACGACGGCTCCGTTTCTCAGTGTATTGCCGATAGTGCATGCACGCTCTACAACCGATTTCAGCTTCTCCTTGTAAGCGGGCTCCAGCGATGACGGCAGTGTAACAAGCACGTTGAAATGCGAGAATTTATTCGTTTTATCCTCTGCCTTTACCGATGACACTTCAATATGTATGGAAGACTTATCATAATCCACGCCGTCGTACGCCATTATTTTTTGGAGTGAGATGGACACACACAGCGCCAAGGACGCTTCCAGCAGCTCTCTCGGAGACAGGCCGCCTTCCAGATTCGGGTCATGATTTCCAGCGATCTGAAACCCAGCCTCATTGAATATTTGATCCTGGCCCGCTACGATTTTTAACGTTGTCATGGTCATGCTCTCCTTTATGGTTTAAGATGGTGCAACTCTAATCAACAAGATGACAGGCTACTTTATGACCCGGCCTTACTTCCCTCACAGCCGGTATGTCTGTCTTGCAGACATCCGTTGCATATGGGCAGCGCGTATGGAACACGCAGCCGCTAGGCGGCGATATCGGCGACGGGATCTCTCCCCGCAGTATAATCCGTTCTTTCAATCGGCTGCGATTGAAATCAGGTACAGCCGAGAACAGTGCTTTCGTATAAGGATGCAGGGGCTCATGGAATAGATCATCCGTCAATGCTTCCTCCATGATTTTCCCTAGATACATAATGCCGATCCGATCCGATATATACCGGACCACGCTGATATCATGCGTAATGAACAGCAAGGTTAGTTTCAGTTCCTGCTGGAGCCGCTTGAGCATGTTCAGAATTTGCGACTGGATGGATACGTCCAGGGCGGAGACTGGCTCGTCACACACGATAATCTTTGGATTCATGATCAGTGCGCGCGCCAATCCCAGCCGCTGGCGCTGACCGCCTGAGAATTCATGGGGAAACCGAAAAGCATGCTCCGGCTGCAATCCTACCGTCTTCAGGATACGAAATACTTGTTCCTGACGCTCCGCCTTGTCCCCCATCTTATGAATGATCAAGGGCTCCTCCAGCATCCGGCCGATCCTTTTCCTTGGATTGAGGGAAGAGAACGGATCTTGGAAAACAAGCTGAACATCCTTGCGGAATTTCCGCATCTCCTCCCTCGACATGGCCGCCACATCGCGATTCCGATATAAGACGTTCCCTTGGCTTGCCGGGGTTAACCCGAGGATGGCGCGTCCTGTCGTGCTTTTGCCCGAACCTGATTCGCCGACCAGGCCGTAGGTTTCTCCTTCGTACAATTGGATCGAAACATCCGTTACGGCGTTCACGTACGCCTTTGCACCCCATAGCTTGCCGAATGATCCATACACCGGAAACTGCTTGTGAAGGGAGCTTACTGTTAAGATGGATTGCTCATTTGCTTGTTCCAACGGTCGTCTCCCTCCCTTCCAGCTCGTTTATGGCTTCGTAATGCCAGCACTTCACGCGATGCTCTGTAGTAGCTATTCGCATGGGTGGCTCTGAGGTACGGCATAGCTCATCGGCATAAGGGCATCGTGTAGAAAAGCCGCAGCCCTGCGGAATATCCGTCAGAGACGGCACCGTTCCCTCAATGACATGAAGCGGCTCATTCCTGTCCCCTTCCAGCTTGGGGATGGATTGGATCAGCCCTTGCGTGTATGGATGCAGCGGCGTTTGAAACAGCTGATCCGTAGGAGCCTCCTCGACGATCTGTCCCAGATACATCACCTTCACGCCTGTACAGATTTCGGAGACAACGCCCAGGTCATGCGTAATAAACAGCACGCCCATACCCATTTTGCGGTTCAGGTCAGCAATCAATTCTAAAATCTGCGCCTGAATCGTAACATCTAGCGCGGTTGTCGGCTCATCCGCAATCAGCAATCGCGGCTCACAGGAAAGCGCCATGGCGATCATCGCCCGCTGCTGCATTCCTCCGGACAGCTGATGAGGATATTCGTTCACCCTCACTTCCGGGGAGGGAATGCCGGTCAACCGCAGAATCTCGACAGCTTGCTGATGGGCTTCCTTCTTGGACTTCTTCTGATGGAGCCGTATGGCTTCGCCAATTTGGTTTCCAATCGTATATACAGGACTCAGGGAGGTAAGCGGGTCCTGAAATATCATGGAGATTTGGTCTCCGCGGATCGCTCGTAATCGAGACTGTGAGAGGGAGAGCAGGTTCTCCTTCTCAAAAATAACCTCGCCCTCGTATTCGACCGCATCCGTATGATCCAGCAATCGCATGATGGATTGCGACATTACGCTCTTACCGCTGCCCGATTCCCCGACAATACCGATAATATCACC
Source organism: Paenibacillus solani (assembly GCF_001277345.1). Lineage (GTDB taxonomy): Bacteria > Bacillota > Bacilli > Paenibacillales > Paenibacillaceae > Paenibacillus_AQ > Paenibacillus_AQ solani. The sequence continues at coordinate 185,342 of NZ_LIUT01000006.1, read as the reverse complement.
GCTGTTCATGGAGAAGCTGACGCCGTTCACGGCCGTCACTACTCCTCGCTCGGTGTGAAAATGCGTTTTTAGATTGTTCACTTTCAGTAGAGGCTCTTTACTCATGGAACACCCTCCAGCCTTTCTTAAGACTTTCTCGACTTATGCTTCACGCGGGGATCCAGCAAGTCGCGCAGCCCGTCCCCCATCAGATTTAAGCTTAGGACGGACAGAACAAGCGCAGTGCCGGGGAATACGACCATCCACCATGCTTTGTAAATCACAAGCTTGCTAGCTTGCAAAATATTCCCCCAGCTGGCTTCCGGTGCGGGAATCCCTGCACCCAAAAAGCTAAGTGCAGCCTCTGAGATAATCGCTTCAGCAAATACGAATGTCGCCTGCACCAACAGAGGAGACAGCGTATTGGGCACGATGTGCTGCCATATAATGCGCGTTGCGCTTGCTCCTTGCACATGCATCGCCTCAATGTAGGTCTGCTCGCGCACCACCAGCGCCGCGGAGCGGACAACCCGGGCAATATTCGGCGTGAATACAATCGTCAACGCCATGATGACGTTCAGGGCGGATGCGCCGAGCGCGGCCATTAAGGCGATGGCGAGCAAGATGCCCGGAATCGCAATCAATCCGTCACAAATGCGCATGAGAATATGATCCAGTGTTTTGAAGTATGTGGCATAAACGCCGATAATAAGTCCCAAGGCTGAGGACAGCAGGGCAACGGCAAGTCCGACGCTGATCGACACCCTGGCACCATACAGAAGCCGGGTTAACAAATCCCGGCCAAATTCGTCGGTTCCCAGCCAATGCTGGGCCCCTGGCGCAGTTAACCGATCCACCACCTTCATGTCATACGGACCATAGCTTGTGAAAAGCGGTCCGATTAGCGCCAGCAGTACTAAGATTGCAAAGATGGTCGCTCCGATCAACAGCCCATAGTTGGATCTCAGGCGGCGGTAGCCTAACGCACGCTGTTCCTTTTTCAGCTTCTTGCTGATTTGTGCGACATATTCTTTTTCCTGAACAGTAGCCATCCTGTTACACCTCTTCTTATTTGCGTTCCAAACGAACACGCGGATCAACCGCACCATATAGCAAGTCAATGACCAGGTTGATGGTGACGTACATGAGTGTGACGACAAGCACGACCCCTTGGATCACTGCGAAATCTCTTCTGGCGATGGAATTCAATATCAATTGACCGAGGCCGGGAATATTGAAAATCGCCTCCACGACTACCGCCCCCGTCACCAATGTGCCGAACGTTTGGCCAATGACGGTCAGAATGGGCAAAAATGCGCTGCGAAAAGCATGCTTGAACAGCACTTTCATCTCGTGCAAGCCTTTGGATCTGGCTGTTTTGATAAAATTCAAATTCAGTACTTCGAGCATCGATGAACGGGTCATCCTCGTGATAAGCGCCGCTTGGATCGTCCCAAGCGATATGCCCGGAAGGATAAGATACTTCATATGTTCCCAGAGACCGCTGCTTAGCGGCTCATATCCCGCCACAGGCAGCCACTGCAGCTTAACGCCAACAAACAGCATCAGGAATAACCCCAGCAGAAAGCTTGGCACTGCCATGCCCAGCAAGGATAGCCCCATTAACGAATAATCCGCCACGGACCCTCTCTTGTAGGCTGCGATCATCCCGAAGGGAATCGCCAATATAATCGCGATCACCTGCGCCAGAATAGCCAGTGATAGCGTGGGGCTGATATGCTCTGCAATGGCTTCGCTAACCGGCTGATCCATGAAGATTGAATCTCCCAGATCCCCCTTGAATACATGGGCTACCCAGCTTGTATATTGTTCGAGTAACGGTCGATCCAAGCCAAGGTCCTGATTCAGCTGCTCTATTTCCTCCTGCGATGCTTCGATACCGAGTATCGCAGCCGCCGGATTCCCTGGCGTTATGTGGATGATCAGAAAAATAGCGATCGTAACAACAGCCAATACGGGAATCAGCGACAATATTCTTTTGATAATATAAGCCAGCACGACAAACCCCTCATTTTTGTACATGGTCTATGAATCGAATTTCAAGAAAGGAGGGTGTTATCGAAGTTACATCGGTAACTTGCAACACCCTCCACATAGGCTTACTTCGCTACTTTCGCATTCCACACGACCGGCGCTTCGAACAGCTCAAAGCCTTCGAGCTTCTTCGTGGTAGCAATAACGCCATTGTAATGGCCGATTACGGTGGAGGAAGCATATTCATACAGGAAGCCCTGCAGCTTCTCCCATTCCTGCTTGGCGGCTTCCGGCGTAGATGCGCCGCGAATATCGATCAGCGCTTGCTTGACCGTTTCATTATCGAGTCCAGCCCAATCAGGATTTACCGCGAGCAGCTGAGGCGGCGTAAGCTGGTACCCTGTGCTGGCTACAAAGATATCCCACTTGGAGCGGTCGTTCTTCGCTTCCAGGAATGTTGGGAAATCGAAGTTTTCCACTTTTACATTCATGCCGATCTGACGAAGCTGCTCCTGAATAACCAATGTAGCGGTGTACATCTCGTTATAATCCTTGGTTGTCAGCAGCGTGATTTCTTCACCGTTATAACCAGCCTCTTGCAAGAGCTGCTTGGCCTTCTCGGGATTCGACTGGTTGTAATACTCCGCTCCGGCGTCGGTTGACCATTGAACTTGGTTCGTATTCAGGTAACCTGGCGCCAAAGAATATAACTCGGGTTTGGCAAAGCTGGCCAACATAATCTCCTCATTGTTAAACGCAGCAAGAATGGCTTGGCGAATCTTCACGTCCTTCAGCAAGCCCTCGCTGGTATTGAAGAAAGCCGTCAGCGCGCCGCCTGGGAATGACAGCAGATTAATGTTCTTGTCGGCTGCCAACTCATCATAGCTTTCGATCGGAATGCTGTCCGCGACATCATACTGTCCGGTCTTGACGCCAGCAATACGCGTGGAATGGTCCGTGACAAAATGGAAATATAGATCCTTGGCAGGAGCTTCTTTACGCCCGTCAAATCCGCTTGGCTCCGTATCTATCAATTGGTGATAGTCGTCATTTCGCACCAAATGTATGTATTGATCCTGCTTCCATTCCTGGAATTTGTAAGGCCCTGTGCCGATGTACTCCTTGACTCCGTCAGCCGGTGCAGATTCTACAATCTCTTTAGGCATGATCGAACCGAACTGCGCTTGTGATGCAATAAGAATCAACACATCCGATGTCGGCTTCTCGGTGGTCAGCTTCACGGTATACGGATCGACGGCTTCGAATTTGGCATTCGTCAGCAGCACCTTCGCACGGGACGAAGTTACCAGCCAGCGGTTCATCGAAGCTACAACATCCTCGGATGTCATCTCTTTCCCGTTATGGAACTTCACGCCTTGGCGAAGGTTGAATGTATACGTTAAACCATCCTCGCTTATTTCTACAGATTCAGCGAGAGCCGGTACAGGCTCATAGTTTGCATTCAGTGTATATAACTGCTCGAATATATTTCCTGCCGTATCCAGCGCAACGGCCGATACCGTCAAAGCGGTATCCAATGTAGGCGGCTGGGCCGTAAGCGCAATGTTCAGCTCGTCTTTATACTCCTTTTGCTCGGCCTGTTTCTCACTTCCTGTATTTTCTGCTGCACCTTCTTTCGCCTTTCCGGCGTCATTGCCGCATGCCACGATCAACATCATTAGCACGATCGACGATAAGAACAAACCTAGCTTTCTAGCATTCATTGGTATCCCCCCATGTAGTAGACAAATGCATAAGGAACTTCATACATCATGTCCTGTCCCAAACTGTGAAACGACCACTCTCTTAAAATCTTAGTTATTTGGTAGGTTTAATAAGTTATGAACATACTAATGGATTCGTTTGGGGCTGTCAATGCAATATTTGATCGTGTTAGCATTAATTTCCTGTTTGAGAAAACGATTTTTTTCGACACATTCCTACACTGCTTATTACAAACGAAGCTTTCATTCTTGAGCCAAATAAAAAAGAGTGTACGGTATGATAACCGCACACTCTTATCTCTTCTCTTACAGTCCCAGCTTCTGCCCGCGCTCCAGGCGCTGAATCTGCTCCTCACCCGTTACCGCCAGCTCACTGAACTGATTAATCGTCTCACGCATCCGCGGAAGTGCCTCCTGCTTGTAGGTGCTGATGGAATCCAGAGCGGACAGCACATCCGTGAACGCTTGCTTCATAGTGTCGACAGAAATGCTCGTTTCCAGCGCCTGCTTGTGAATAGCTGCTCCTTGATCCTTCAGCATTTTGGAGGTAGCACTGATCAGATTGTTCGTGGTTTCATTCAGCAGCTCAATTTTCTTCAGGACAATCTTCTGGTTGTAGAGAGCACTGGCCACCGTAACCGAGATTTTCAGCGCTGTGACGGTTACGTTTCTCGCCCGATCCACACCGCGAATCAGCTCCTTGTTGTTCCGGATGACCACTTCAATCGCCATGATTCCCTGCTGGTTCACGACCAGCATCTGCTGCAGATCCATCACCCGCTGACGCAGCGGAAACAGCACCTCTTCGGTAATAAACCGGACTTTGTCCTCCGACTCCTGACGGATTTTGGCGGCTTCAACCTGGGACTCGATTTCGGAGTCCATCAGCATACCTAGCTGTATTTCTTTTTGCAACTTTTTGGTGAGCTCACGGAGGGCTTGCTGCTCAATCTCCAGCGTCGTGTTGTCGTTTCTTAATACGGTTTTTCCCTTATCCAAAGAAACAATGATATCCGAAATGACGGCATCCGCCTTCTGGAACTTGGCAAAATATCGGCGCAGCGGGTTAAACACCATGCCCAGCAGCCCACTTTTCGCAAAATCCATAACGCTTGGATCCAGGTCCTTCAGCTGCAGCTGCAGCTCCGTTAACCCTTTGGCGACTTGACCGCCCTCGTCTCCGGTTTTTGATAATCTTCCCACCTGCACCTGCAGGAGCGCATTCTTCTCCGAGGAGGATCTCATCGTGTTAATGCCAAAATTGTCAATGGATTGGAGCACCTGTCTTCGCTTCTCGAGCGATTCGATATCCAGCTCCATGATCGCCTGCACATTGTTCGCCGCCAGCTCCTTCAGCTGTGTGACTTCCTCCGGCTCCGGCTTCACCTGCTCCTCAATCGCAGTCTTAATCTCTTCAGGACTAATAACTTCCATCGTAAATGACAATATAACCCCTCCTACCAGATTCTATTGAAATTAACCGTATCTATATAGAAAAATGCCCAAGATGATGCTACATCTGCACATTCAGCAGCTGGCCGATTTTGTAGACAACATCATCGGTATCCGCATTAATGCTGGCTGCTTCATTGATGCTGGAAATGCTTTGGAGCGCCTGGATATCGGCATTATAGCCAATGGTATATACCGGAATCTTATAGGCTTCGATCAATCCCCTGACCTCATCAAGGGAATGTCCCACATTCGTCTCACCATCACTCAGCACGAATATGAGCGGCTTAACATCCGGATTTACATCCATCTCATCCTGAAGCATCTTCAGTGCCACCACGATGCCGTCAAAGGTTGCGGTATGCCCGCTGGCGTTGAGACTGTTAATCGCTCCGACAAACATTGACTGCTGATTCAAATCGTACTTCCCGATAGGAAGATGGATCGTAACATCCGTGGAATACGATACAAAACCGATGCTGTTCTCCCTGCCTAAGTATTTCTGTCCCGTCAGCAGCGATTCTTTGAGACGGCTTAACGGCTCACCGTCCATGCTTCCTGACACGTCCGCTACAAACACAGCTGTAACCGGCTTATTGCTGTCCTTCTTCTCTTTCCACAGCTTCTGTGCGGACGGCAGCAGACTGCTGTCCACCATGCCAACCTCGGACTGATAATCATTTAGGCCGTTAAACCCTTTTTTCTCAGCTAACTTCTGGTATTTATCCTGCTCCACAAACGCTGCGAATTGTTTGATAATGTCCAGCTTCTCCTGCGGCAATTTTCCAAGCGCATACAGCGGGCTGTCATGTCTTACGCCAAACGGCGTAAAGACGTAGCCGCTCTTCATATCTGCTGCATTGACGTAAGTCTGGTATTCCAGAACGAAGGCGTCCAGCATGCCTGACTTAGCCGCATCGCGCATCTGAATCGTAGTGGAAGCCGTGAAGGGAACATTGGCCTGGAATTTCTCAAAACCCTGCACCGCTTTTTCACTAAGCAGATCATGGCTGTCAAATGTTTCGAGGGCCGTAATCAGGAAGTTCAAGCCCGTCGAACTTGCAAAAGGATCTGTGTAACCCATTGCCAACTCATTATTCGATATAGCATCCGTCAGCGTTTTGACATTCAGGGAACCATATTTCTGCACCAGTTCGTCATATTTCGCCTTTTTCGTTACGACTCCTGTCACGTTTCCGGTCAGACGCTTGGACACAAGCTCGGCTTTGACGCCATATACCTTGACCATCTCCCCCCATAGCTCGTTGGAAGGCGTAAAGGCATCCGGCACATATTTTCCAGAGGTTATGTAATCGGTTGCGGTTCCGGAAGCAATATTACGGATCTTCACGGATACCGGTTTACCATTCACACTCGGATTCGATTTATTAAACTCAGCTGCCACCTCGTTCAGCCATCCGTCAATGCCCGTGCCTGCTTTCTCGGGCGAGGAGAAGATTTCAACATATAAGTCCGTTGTATTCTCAACCGAGATCGGGAATTTGGATATATCCGGCAGGGAATCTGCAACCGCAACCGGGTCCAGATCAACTTGACCTTTGACGGGGTCCGCCGACGTAACCGTAATATTTTTATAAATTTTGTTTAATTTCTTCGCTGCATCTTCCGAATTAACCTCGGTCTGGCTTTTGCCCAGATTCGAGGTCAAAGTAATCCCCGCGTAGACAAGAACAAACACAACCACTGCAATCGCCACTAATACAACAAAGGCACTACCTTTGCTTCTTCGCATGCTCATCTCCCTCTCTTATTGCTTGTATAATTTAGTTTGCTTGATTAGACTATCGATTTCCTTCATGCAGGGCATCTCCTCAACTTCCCGGTAGTCGGTACTATCGAGTAACGAGATTTCCAGCAGCAGCTGATCGAGCTTGAGCATAATCTCCTCATTGGCCTCCAGATAACCCCGCACATAGGTTAGATACTCTTGATATAAAGCTGCCTTTTTCTGTGCGACTTTACTTAAGGATGAAGGAGAATCCTTGGGCTGATCGGCAATACGGGCAAAATCGGATGCGGCGAAGACGCCAAGCTTGTTCAGAATCCCTCTAATATTCAGATAGAACAGCTTCTCAACCTCATCGATGACCGCTATGAATTTCTTGTAACTGAGCTCAGTTTGTTCGAAACGTTGGGCCAGAACATTCAGCAGTGCGTCCCTCTTGATCTCAATTCGGTCCAATTGATCTAGTCCCAGAGCAATATCCTTCTTCAGCACTTTCACATTGCGGTAATGATGAAGCGCTTCTATATAATCGTCCCGAGTCTGAATCGTTTGAATCGATCTCACAGCCGGAGACTTGAATAACAATATATAGCTGCCATAAAAGAGGGCTAGTATGCTGATTACCCATACCGTGATGACCGACGCGGTCTGAAAGGCGTTGTCTCCGCCGATCTGAAATCCAAGCAGTCCTGGCGAGAGCAGCACGATATTCATAATCACGATAACCACCATGAGCAGAAATAATTTCACGAATTTCGAGCCATTCAAGAATTAACACCTCCCCTGCTCCCAAAGAGCGAAAACGGATTCGTCCTAGACAATTGGTAGGGCAATCATCCATAAATACCAGAAAAAACAAAGGACATAACACATACTACGTTTCATCTCGAAGTTAGATGCATTTTCCTCTTGTGTTAAGCTTGCCGATTCAACATTTTATTCTTCTGTTTCGGGTCATCACCTGGCTAATATGAGGCGCGCATGATCATTTCTTGTTTCCGAAAAACCATGGCGGAATGCAGAGAATCGCTGTAATAACAGAGGAGCCGAGCCGAGGCAAGCAAGATATAGAGGTAGGGTAACTATATCAAAATTACATAAATAATCCAATGGTTATGCGACAAAAGGCACAAAAAAAGTCCTTCAGAACATGGCTGAAAGACTTCTATTATATTTTGATAGGGGCTCTATCATCCGAATCGGCCACTGATATAATCCTGCGTACGCGAATCGGCTGGATTAGCGAACAGCCGCTGGGTAGGTGCATATTCAACAACCTCACCGTTCAGAAAAAACACCGTCTGCTGCGACACGCGTGCCGCTTGCTGCATGTTATGCGTGACCATGACGATAGTGTATCGGTTCTTGAGCTCATGGGTCAATTCTTCAATCTTGAAGGTAGAGATGGGATCAAGAGCCGAGGTTGCCTCATCCATCAGCAGGATGTCCGGCTCAACTGCCAGCGCGCGGGCGATGCAAAGGCGCTGCTGTTGTCCTCCGGACAAACTGAGAGCTGGCCGCTTCAAATCGTCCTTCACTTCATCCCACAGTACAGCAGAGCGAAGGCTCTGCTCAACAATTTCATCCAGCTTCTTTTTGCCGCGAACACCATGCTGCTTTGGGCCAAAAGCTACATTATCATAGATGGATTTCGGAAAGGGATTGGGCTGCTGAAATACCATTCCGATTTTCTGGCGGAGGGATTCGACATGAACCTCATCATGGTATATATCCGTCCCGCCGATGGCCACTTTACCTTCGATCCGCGTTCCGGGTATCCGGTCATTCATCCTGTTTAGGGTCCGCAGCAGCGTCGATTTACCACACCCGGACGGGCCGATAAAAGCAGTGATCGCACGCTCCGGGATCTCGATCGATACGTCTTTTAGCGCATGGTATTCGCCGTAATACAAATTCAGTTTGTTAATGTCAATGAAAGGCTGCATAAGTGAGTCCCTCCCGGCGTTTTTGTAAATGGTGTCCGTTTGCATAAGCATCTGTTGGATTCATCACCGTCATGCCTGGTTTTTCCTTGTATTCAGCCACAGCGGTACACGGAATACGATATTAATGAGCAGAGCAAAGAAGATCAGGACAGCGGTTGTCTTCTGCGCGATTTCCTGCGCATCAGGGACGATAGCTTCGGATTGAACGTACCACAAATGAACGGCAAGCGTTCCGCCCGGCGAAAACAGATTGAAATCCCACATCTCCCCGGAAGTGGATACTCCGGCTGTCAGAATAATCACGGCACTCTCCCCGAATGCGCGGCCAGCTGTCAGGCAGATACCCGTCATGATCCCGTTCATAGCTACCGGCAGCAGTACACGGCGAATCGTCTGCAGGTGGGTTGAGCCAAGTGCAAATGAAGCATTTCGTAGTTCAACCGGAACCGCCCGAATTGATTCTTCCGTTACCCTTGTCAGCACGGGCAGATTCAGGAATGCAAGACTGACGGCCGCACCCAGAATGGTAAGACCAATCTCAAAAAATTCCACGAACAGCGCAATGCCAAACAAGCCAAAAATAATGGATGGAACAGATGACAATCCTTCCACGCAAATACGCACGATCTCAATCAGTTTGTTGTTTGGAGCAAATTCCGCTAAATAGATCCCCGCAGCCAGTCCGATCGGAATGGAGATCAAGAGGGAAATGAACAGCACATAGAACGAATTAAACAGCGCCGGGCCGATCCCGCCCCCTTCTTCGATCTCGCTTGGCAGTCCGTACAGGAAGTCCCAGCTCAGCTGTGGCAGCCCCTTTTCCAGAAGCAAAAACAGAAGCCCGATAATAAATAAAATGACAACAATCCCTACACCCCATACCAGCCCAGTAAACAGCCGATCCATAAGGACGGAGGCCCCTCTGCGTTTGCCAAATGCATATGCGGGAACGGGGTTTGCCTGCTTCTTCATGCTCATGCTCATGAATTGCGTCCCCCTTTTTTCTGAAGCATCCTTACCGCTACAATCATCAATAAGGAGATGGCTAGCAGGATAAAGCCCATCATATACAAGCCGTAATTCCAAGTGGAATCAAATTCAACACTCGAAATTTGCATAACAATGTTACTGGTCAGCACCGCTGTTGGTGTAAACAGACTGTTCGGAAGCTGGGCCGTATTGCCAATGACCATAACCACGGCCATGGTCTCGCCAATCGCCCGTGCCATACCCAGGATCACGGCATACATGATGCCGTTTTTCGCCGCTGGCAGCACGACCCGGATTACAGTTTGGAAACGATTCGCACCGAGCGCATAGGCTGCATCGCGGTATTTGTTCGGCACAGCTGAGATTGCATCATCGCTGATTCGGCTGATCGTCGGAAGCACCATGATCGTCAGAACGATGGATGCCGCGAGCAGGCCGTCAGCCAGATCATGCCCGCTAATTGTTCGAAGCCATGGGATCAGCAAGGTCAATCCTAAAAAGCCGTATACTACGGAAGGAATCCCTACCAGCAAATCCAGCACGGGACGCAGCAGATTTCGCAGCCATGGCGGGGTCATTTCCGCCAGGAATACGGCCACCACAACCGAGATCGGGATCGAGATCAGCATCGTGAGGCTAGTCAGCGCCAGCGTGCCGAGAATAAAGGTCAGCGCTCCATAATGCTCATTCTCCGGGTCCCAATTAGTAGAGAAAAAGAATTCCGCCAGCGATACGTTGGAAAAAGTCAGAATACCTGTCCGGAGCATAAGGACCAATATGCATAACAAGACCAGACAAACAAACAGCGCGCTGCCAATGCAGACTATACGAAACAGCTTATTAGACCAGCGGAGGCGCATTTTCCGATCAAACTTGGCACCGGATACCTTGGCAAAGCTTTGCCCTAATTCTGACGGAGCCTTGCTGTCTGAAGGTGGGTTCATATCGATCATACAGGGTTCTTCCTTTCACATAGAGAAGCCAGCTTGGCGTCCTTGCACTGAAGCTGGCTAACCCTTTCCTATGAATTGCAGTACATGTGAATACGATAGAAATTCGTTTATTTAACAGCGGAAAGCGGAATGAATTTCAGTTTTTTCAGGGAACCGTTCTGGAATTTACTGCTTTGGATATATTCGATGAATGCTTTGGTTGCGCCGGTAGGTTGGCCTTTGGTCATGTAATACCCGATGCCCCATACCTTGTAGTTTCCGTTCAACACGTTTTTCTCAGTTGGTGCCACACCATTAATGGACAGTGCCTTCATCTTGCTGGTTACGTAAGGAAGGTCAATATAGCCGATTGCATTTGGCGTCGTTTCGATTGTCGTTTTCATATCGCCGCTGGAGCCGACTTCCTTGTAGTTGTCGCCTTTGTTCATAAACTCCTTGCCACCCAGCGCTTTCTGTTGGAAGTTAACGCGCGTGCCGGAGCCGAACTTGCGGTTAACGACAACGATTTTGGCATCCGAGCCGCCGACCTCTTTCCAGTTCGTCACTTTGCCGGAGAAGATATCCTGAAGCTGCTCAGTCGTCAAGCTGTTCACACCCACGTTCGGATTGACTACAGCAGCAAATACCGTTACCGCTACCGGATTAGCTACCAGACCGTCGAATTTGTTGAATCCCGGCACGTCCTTGGATGCATCCCAATCCACGGCACCGATATCGGCAATGCCTTTGCGTACCGACTGCGGACCTGTAATGGAGCCAGCCGCGGAAGCCGAAATTCTCACCTTCGGATTCTCCTTCTTGAATTCACTTGCAGCTTGCAGCGTAAGCGGCAGCAGTGCAGATGAACCGTTAATGACAATATTTCCTTTCAAATTGCTCTTCGCTGCCGCAGCTGACGAAGCGCCGCCTACCAGGGATACGGCCACCATAATCGCCGTCAAAGATTTCATCCATTTTTTCATCGTATATAAACCCCTCTCCTATTAGAAAATCATTGTTTACGTTTGAGAAAACATTACTTCGTAACAGCTCTCCAGCTGTCGCCTGCATTCACTTTGACCACACCATCGTGCACAATCGCGATTTGCGAACCGGCAACCGTAATGGAAGTTACGTCGGCTGGTACCGTGTACAGCTTGGTTTGTTTGCCTGTCATTGTGCTAATGGAGTAGATCACACTGCTGCTGTCATCCTGAGCTGCCAGCACATACAGAACCCCGCCAGATAGCAGCGCTTGCTCTACATCGTAATCGGCAAACACCTTGGCGGCTTTTTGGGAAGAATCCACCGACAGCAGTACTGCTTTATCATCTGTTGACGGAATGCTGACATAGAAGGCCTTCTGCCCATCATTTGAGAGCACAAAAACTTTGTCATCTGAAGATGCAGTCAACTGCACAGCCGCAGGTTTCGATTCTTCGCTGTTATATGAATAGATTTGCGTCTGGTTGGAAGAGTAATCAATGCTTACGTTGTCTTCGTCGATATTGGTTGTGTCCGAGGTTACGGTGCCCAGCGTGGTTACGGTGTAAACGAACTTCTTCCCGTCATTGGAAACACTCAGATTCTCCTTGTAATCCACCTTGTCCTCCACGATTTTCGTGATGGAACCGTCGGTAAGACTCAGCTTGGCAATTACCGTACCCTTATCCCCTTGCAGGAAAAAGATGGCGCTGCTGTCGGCTGACCACACAAGCTCCGGTTTAATACTGGCATCGCTTGTAATCAGGCGGGATGCTCTGTTCTTCAGGTCCAGTACGTACACTGCACCTTCTGCGTCCGTATAGGCTGCTTGGTCGCCGCTTGGCGATACGACCAGATCGGACCCGCCGCTTGTCGTAAGCAGGAGCTCGAACTTACCGCTAGCCGTATCAACCAAATAATCCGCTCTGCCTTGCTCATCGCTCTTGGAGAGGATCAGCTTGCCTTCACCGGCAAAACGAGGATTCTCCGCGCCTTCCAGCAACGGTACTGTGCTGATCTCCAGAACTCCTGCCCGGCTGGCAAGCGTTCCGCCAAGCCCCGTTACCAAAGGCCTTAAGGCGATATAACTTGTGCCAACCACGTTTGTGACGGGCTGCTTCAACGTGGACTTCACGCCATCCACGGTAATTTCTTTCGAATTGGACTTCAGGACGAGGGTATGTCCATTCAGCTTCACGGTTGTAGTACCGTTATGTACTTCTGCTTGCGCACCGGTGGCGCTAACCACATCGCGGAGTGATACAAGCGTCTCCCCTTGTTTCACCAGGGAACGAATCACAACGGTGCTGCCATTGATGGTAAATGTGGAGTTTTGCACCTGTGCAGTGGCAGCAGGCTTTACAGCTGGCGCAGCCGATCCTGCGCTAACGACAGAAGTACTCAGCACTGCGGCAACCATGGAAACTACGAACGTCTTTTTCATCGACATTGGCTCTTGTCACCCTTCTTTATATCATTCTATTGGTATACGTCTGCGTTCACCTGCTGCTAAAAACTCTACTATTCTTTCTATTGATGAGAGCGTATCTTGCTCATCCCCCCAAACGTCCGATTGTCCATCAAAGTATAGTAACCTTGCTTGATTGTAATTATAGGAGCAGATTGTAAACGGAAAATACTGGAATTGTTAGATGGATGTCAATATTTTATTCATTGTTGGTTGTAATTTGTGGTCTTAAATCGCCTTTATTAGTGAAGGCATTAGCCTATCAAAGTAAAGGGGAGATTCTATAATATGAAAAAAGTATTGTATGTCCCACTTGATGATCGACCAGTAAATCTGGATGATGTCATAACGCTAGGTAAAAGTGCAGGAATACATGTCATTACTCCACCCCGTAGTGATATTAGAAATCGGTTAGATTCGCAAAAGAGTACGTCAGGCACAACATTGCTAGGCACATCATCACCGTCATACGGAAATACCGCGAATATTCGTCAATTCATCCTCAATCATGCTGCATCAGCTGATGGTTTTATTATCTCGACTGATATGCTTGCATATGGCGGTTTGATCGGCAGCAGGCGACTCCGCACAAGTGGCGGGGGAACTTATCCAGACTTTGATCCAGTAACTACTAACTTGCTTGATGTTATCCGGACAGTTAAACAGTCTTACCCGAGTAAACCCATTTTCGTGATGGATACAGTCATGCGCTTGGCTACAACGACATTTGCAGGAGGTTTAACTTTTGATGCGTATACCGAATCACGCTCCTTCATGCAGCAACCGCGATTGGTAAGGACTGATTTTAATGACATACTAACAGGATACAATTTATCACCAACATCGTCTGAGTATGGCAATACCGATCAATTCAATAAAGATCAATACTATAATGCTCGTCAACACAAATTTAAATCGAATTATTATATTTTGGATCAGCTTGCGAAACAAGGTTACATTGATTTTTTGGCTGTTGGAGTCGATGATGCTAATACTCAAGGCGTACAGATTAATGAAATACGATTCATTGAAAATTTTATTAATCAGTCACTTGGTGGTAGTGGTGGTCAAAATCCTGATCGGGCCGTTATTCTTCCCGATGCGGATGGACTTGGTCATTCTTTGATGGCTAGAATGGCGAATCAACTATATCGCGGTGGGGCTAAACCAAGCTATTCTGTGCAATATTATGGGCCTCATGGCTCCACTATTACGAGTCCATACGAATATATGAACGTACACCAAAACATTCAAAGCCACGTCGATATTATTGGTGGTCAGAACGTAACCGATTCTCCAACGTTAGAAATCTTAGCTATCACGGCAGCAAGCGAAGTTTCTAATGCGGTTAGCAGGATTGTCGCTAATAGTACAAATCGAGTGCTTACCATAGTTATTGATTTTGTAGGCTCGGGCCCAGCAGACAGCACAGTTACCGAGGCACTTCTCGACTGTCAGCATTCTGGGAGCATTCTGGGCTACAGTGCCTGGAACACACCAGGAAATAAAATTGGCATTGCTCTCGGAATGGGCCAAGCACGATATGCATTTCTGGTAACCGAAACCGTACCATCTGCTTTGAATGCAGCTGTAAATGCACACGGTTCACTGCTTTTCAAAAGATTTCTGAAAGATTACTATTATAAAAAAATCGCCATCGGTGAGATTCGAACCTACTCTCGGGAGCATTCCATGTATACAAACGTTTCATCAATCGCTGATCAAAATATGGTGCTTTTTAATACAACAACTGACTATTCACACATGCTCGTGTTACTTCGAGATCGAATGCAAACACATACAGCTACACTTGCAGCAAAAGATGCATTTTTGATTGATCGTTCAGGAGCATCGTATAATATACGGCAAATTAGCGGTTCCAGCTGGTTTTTCTCAAGTTATGCCGCTGCAACATTGTCATATAGTAACCCCAATTTTATTTGGGGACGTGCATTTGAAGTTACTTTAAGTCCAATCGTAACTCTTCAATAAAAAAGCAAAACAAAATCAGCTCGACTCCATTGATACGGAGTCGAGCTGATTTTTTGGTGTTTTCCGCTAATCTAAGGATTTATAGTTTCCTTAACTAAAGAAAATGATACTCTATTTACTTTCCATCCTTAAAAGAAAGAGACGGCTATAGTTTCACAACTAAATATGGTAAAATAAATAGGAACAAATGTTCCTGTTTAGGTTGTGAATTATGTCTTGAAAACTCCTATATAGTAGACGCTTAAGAGGGAGGGAGATTTATGGACAGCCAATCATTAATGATTGAGCGTTATCGCAAAGAGGTTTATCGTATAGGATGGCGATTGCAATATCGAAACAGAAGAATACGTCAACATGAATTTTTATTATTCGATAATATCTCTGCACAACTGCATGCTCCCAGTAGAATCGACAACCGAATTTTGGTACAGGAGCTTCTTTTAAAACTGCCCGAAAAAGGGAGAATTATTATTTATAAACTTTACATCGAAGAATTAACAGAAGCCGAGGTAGCGGCACAGTTACATATAAGTCAGCAGGCGGTGAATAAATGGAAGAAAAAAATGCTTCAACAATTATCACAGATCACGAATTTTTGATGCTATTACAAGCAGCTAGACAAAAAGACTCGGGGGCAATGCTACGAATTATTGAGTTATTCCAGGGGGATATCGAGAATATCAGTAAGATGATCCGTATACCAAGAGAGGATGCTTTATCACACATTATTACGGAGTTGTTGGAATATATTCAGTCCGAGAAATACTTGTAGGTTATGAATTTTGCTAAGTGGTTATTTGATGATGATAAGCAAAGGTGGACGGTGGGTCTTGAATGGAAAACGATAACTCAATAAAAAACAATAAGGCAGCCGGTGATTGTGATCGGCTGCCTTATACATATTGATTAAATCTCACTTTTCCTTAAAAAACATAGAAGTCATATTAATATGATGATCAAATTACGATCCAATTTGTATGAAAACTTCATTGACCATATATCTGGATTTGCCATACGCGAATTGAGACGGGGCCTGGCTTATGGCAGCTGTTCCAACAGATTAAGCACGGCTTGCGCGCTTTCTGCACGAGTTGTCTTGCCCTGAGGCTCCAGCTTGCCATTGGCATGCCCTTTCATCAAACCAAGGGACAAGGCTTCCTTCACCTCTTGGACAGCCCATGAAGAAATTAACTGCTGATCCTTCAGGTCTGGTGCCTTCGCTGAAGAAGAAGCTTCCCCCGTGCTCTGGTATGCACGATAAAGCATCACAGCCAGCTCCTCGCGGGTGATTGCCGCATTCGGAGCGAAAGTGTCCTTTCCTCTGCCGTTTA
The DNA here is from genome assembly GCF_001277345.1 of Paenibacillus solani. Lineage (GTDB taxonomy): Bacteria > Bacillota > Bacilli > Paenibacillales > Paenibacillaceae > Paenibacillus_AQ > Paenibacillus_AQ solani. Next base: position 168,802 of record NZ_LIUT01000006.1, on the reverse strand, counting down.
CCAGTCCATGCTGATAAGCTGCCGCAACGGCGGATGCATACCATGCATTGCTGTCCACATCCGTGAAGGTCGTACCTTGCGTACCTTCAAGGCCCAGAGCCCGAACGAGCATCGCCGCAAACTGGGCCCGTGTCAGCTGCTGGCTCGGGCTGAACAGCGTATCGCTCATGCCATTCACTACCTGTTTGGCGGCAAGCTCTTTGACCGCCTGCTCTGCCCAATGGCCCGTCAAATCGGCAAACGATTTGTCGTATTCCAGCACGGCATATTTGCTGAAATGGCTCACTTCTGCTGTCAACAGACCATTTACCAACCTGCTGCCCGCATAATTCAGTTGGCCTTGATCCGAGATATAATAGATGCCGGCCAGCTTATCGTTAATATTGCTATCGACTGCAAAACCGAGCAATACAGGTGCTGCAAAATGTTCCAGCTTATATGCCTTGCCGTCTTTCGTCCGGACGGACAGGTCATAATCATACATCTTGCTGCCTTGCTTCAATTTTGCCTTCTCGAAGGCAGCTGCTTTGGTTACAAGGGAGGCAGCCGTCTGCGAAGCAACCAATTCCAGTTTGAACGAAATCACCGCATCCTTAACCTGATCATCCGGTACGAGCTGGCGCAGCGCTTTAAGCAGTGCGGATGGAAGCTGAATGCTCATGCCATCCCGCTTCAGCTCCAGCGGCTTCGCTCCCAGGATGTCCGCTGCCGTCAGTGGCAAGAGAACTTCGATATCCGCAGCATCAAGCTGAATCGTCACTTTCTCTTGTCCGCTGCGCAATGACTCTTCGTTGACAAAACGCTGACCCGGATTCGATTTTACTGCCGGATCGGCAGGCGAATTCCCACCTGCTGCCCCGCTGCCGTTTCCACTACCCGGTTCGTTTACAACACCACCTCCAGCATCAGGATTGGTGCCGTTGTCCCCTCCGCTCCCTGGAACAGCTGCCAGAATGACGGTTCCGCCATCTGACATTGACGGAAGGGCTACGGTTACGGTCTGACCAGCATTTACGTTATAAATGCTGCCGCTGTAAAGATCCTTCACCTTACTGCCCGCCTTGAAAGGCACCGGCAATTTCACTTCTTTCAATTCATTCTTCACATGAATCGCGGTCACGATATGCTCTCCCTTATACTCCTTATCAAATGCGATATAACCATCGGTATTTGAAGCCACTAGGGAGGTGCGTGTTCCCTTCGAATATACTTTTGAATATGCCGCTCGAATGTTCAAGAGCTTCTGGTAATGCGTGAGCAACTGCTTCTCCGCTTCCATCTGATCCCATGGCATATCGCCACGGTTCTCACTGAATTCACCCTTGCTCATATCCCCGGCATTCTTGCCCGAGCGCCCGAGTTCTTCGCCATAATAGATGACCGGCTGGCCTTTGGATGTAATCTGCAGCGCCGCAGCCGCCATCAATTTCGCCTTGTCGCCGTCCACGAAGTGAGACAGGAAGCCATCCTCATCATGGCTGCTCAAGAATTGTCCCATCATGCGGGTGTTATCCAGCTTGGCTTCACGGTCAGCCAGGTAGGCCTCGACCGATTCCACGCTGCCGTTCACGAACTCTTGGGCTTTTCCCTTGAAGCCAAAGTCCAGCAAGCTGTCCATCTGTCCGCTTTGGAGCGTTCCACCATCGCTGTCCACTGTAGCTCCGAAGTATTCTCCGATCATCTTGAAGCTCGGGTCAAGCTGGGTCAGCGCATTCTTGAACGCCTTCCACGTCGTTTCATCGACATGCTTCACTGTATCTACCCGGAAGTAGTCAATCGTGTCTCCGCGGTCGGTTTTGGCTCGCTCCAGCCAGCCTGCCTGCCAATCGATGATCTGCTCGCGCACAGCCGGATCCTCGGTGATGAAATCAGGAAGGCCATCAAGCTCACCCTTGATCGGATCCGTATTTGCCGAAAGACCGTCGTCCGTACGGAGCATGTCTTTAAAGCGATCCTTATCCTGCTGTGTAATGCCAGGCGCGTTGTCCCCCGGTTTCAGGCCATAACCCGTATGGTTGACGACCACGTCCACCATAATTTTGATGCCTCTGTCATGGGCCTTGTCGATAAGCTCTTTAAACGTGTCCAAGTCGCCTAAATGCTCGTCAATCTTCGTAAAGTCTTTGGCCCAATAGCCATGGTACCCATACTGTTTGCCCCCAAATCCTGCACCCTGATTAAAATCGATATTATCGACAATCGGCGTAATCCACAGCGTGTTCACGCCCAGATCTTCGATGTAATCGAGCTTATCGATCAGCCCTCTGAAATCACCGCCGTGATAGGCTTCCGGGTGATCCTTGTCGACATTCTCATTATTGGAAGTATCCCCATCCATGAAACGGTCGGTCAGCACAAAATAAATGCGCGCCTCGTCCCAATCGAAATCGAGTTTGCCGCCTGCAGTTCTTGACTTCACCGTCACTGCAGCTTCGCCTGTATGCTTATTGCCGTATTGGTCGACGAGCGTAACCGGAATACGCTTGCTGCCCGCTGCGACCGTATCTTTAACAGCAATGCTCTGCTCCAGCAGCTCGGTATCGACCTTCACTTTAGCCGGACCGCCCAGCTCTGTCAGGTCGATATAGGCTTCGTTATAGTCGACGGGCTCTGACGAGGCTGCCTTTAATTTCAGAACCGCATTCTCGTTGTAAGAGATCGAGCCGGGATTCACTTCCGCCTCCACAGTTACGGTTGGTTCACGATAGATCACCTGTGATTTCCCGTTCACCGTATTTTTCGGATCAGTGACTTCCTTCGTCGTTCCGTTATGATTGACGATAAATGTGTATTCGTACGTTCCCGGAGAAACACCCTTCAGCGTATAACTGAACCATTCCTTGTCAGGAACATAAACCATCGTCTCCAGCTTCCCATTAATTTTCACTTTCACGTCCGAGATGGTATCCATCCGTCCGTCCCTAAACAATTGATCGTCTCGATAAAAGAACGTAATATTACCGTCCGCAAGTGTCGGCCCCGTAATACTCGGCAAGATGTCCATCTTATGAACCATGCTGGTCACGTTGACCTTCGTGAAAGCTTCGCCAAGCTGAAGCGGAATCATGCGGTCATCCGGGATATCCTGCTTGTTATTGCTCCAGTCCTCTCCTTTAGCAAGTACAAAACCGACACCAGTTGATTCCGTAGAGACTTCAATCATAGCGGTAGCCTTACCGTTTTCGATCGTATCAAATTTTATCCAGCCGTTCTGTGCCCCCGTATTCCAAACCCACATTTTCCAGCCTTCGTAATCCTGATCCCGACGAATATAGTTAATCTGCACATACCGTTTGTTGTCGACGGCGTCCGCTGTAACCGTGACGATAATCTCTTTCTGGTACCCTCCATAAGAAGCAGTAATGACTGCGGTTCCTTCAGAGATCCCCTTTACCAAACCTGCTGTCGTTACTGCAGCAACCTGCGGGTTGCTGGAAGTATAGGCTGCTTGCCGCGTTACGCTCCGTTTGCTTCCGTCTTCATATTGAGCGTACAGCGTGGTCTGATGTGTTTTACCGGCCTGTAAGGAATAGCTGTCCTTATCCACAGATATCGCTTGCAGTACAGATGCTGCAGCATCCGTCTTAATGACAACAGCCGTCAGAGGCTCCAGCGTGATCGAGCCGGACGTTAACGTAAACCCTGACTTCGTCTTAACGCCAGCCACGCCTGCTTCATCGTTATCGACCAAGACTATGCCGGAAGTCAGATCCTCGTTAAGCGTAAGCGTTCTCGACTGGCTATCCGCATTCACGAACACATAATAGTTGCCAGTTCCATCGGTAGCTTTATTTTTAAACGCAATGACCAGATCCTTCGACTTCACTTCAGGAATCTGAAGCAGTGTCACGTTGGAATTTACCATGGACTTATCGCCAAGGCGGAAAGCATCAGATGATTTTCTAAGCTCAATTAATCCGGTTGTATATTCCCGGGTCTTGTTATTCTCCGGGTACTTGACCTCGTTCGTTGCCTTTTCCCAATCAAACATGTTGATGGCATCGGAAGAGTCATAGGAATCATGAATGAAATAACCGAAGCTCTGTCCGTTCTCATCCTCTAACTCATGGTACTTCTGCTCAGGTACCCCTTGACCGAGCCATTGCTTGGTTCGTCCGTACTCCTGTCCTGCATGAAGGAACGAGGTTCCTTGCGAGGTCAATGTGAGCAGGTTGCCCAGGCGAATGCGCTTATGAATCTCCAGGTCATTCGCTGCAATCGAAGGATCCTTCTTGATGGACTGCGCAATGATATCGTACAGCGGCAGATTGTCATGGGCTTCAATGTATTGAACCATGTCACCCGGATCATCTTCCTTCGTATTGCTTGGCTGTGCCTTGATATTATTAAAAATCGTCTGGATATCACGTGCGCCGCCCGTAATGAATCGAGGCTCGCCTTCGTTGCCAAAGCCGGATTTCAGCTCGTTGCGGAACTCATCCGAGAAGACGCCGACGTCGTCCGTCTTATCCATCCAGTTCTGGTCCGCTCCCTTGCCTGCAAGAGAAGGATCTGACAGATGGCCGCCGAATGTGACCCATCCTTCGCCGATAAACAGGGCTTTCGGGTTGATAGCCGCCGCTGCATCATAAGCGTTCTGCACGGCTTCATACGTGGCATCGCCCATCATGTCCCAGCGCATGCCGTCGATTTTGTATTCGTCGAACCAATATTTTACCGAATCCACCATCAGCTTCTCGGCCATCTTGTGGTTGGTTGCCAGATTGTTGCCGAAGCCTCCGATGAAATTGCCGTTGGCGTCCTGGAAGGCATAATAATTAGGCACGATATCATTCAAAAATTCTGCCTTAGCCATATGAGTGTACACCACGTCCAGAACGACGCCCATGCCTGCCTCATGAATGGCATCAATCATCGCCTTCAATTCTTTAATTCGAAGCTCCGGATCCGTTGGATCCTCGGAGTAAGCACCGTCAGGCGAGAAATAGCTGTGCGGATCATACCCCCAGTTGTACTCATTATCTTTTGCCGAATATTCCAGCTCCCGATTCTTCATGGCCGCTTCGTCCCCGTAATACCAAGCCATCACAGGCAGCAGCTGGACATGGGTGACGCCCAGGGATTTAATGTATTCAAGCTTTTCTTTGAAAGCATCATACGATCCCCAAGTTGCGTTATGCAGGTCGCTTTCGATCGTTGGATCCGAGGTGAAATCTCGGACGTGAATCTCCCAGATGATAGCGTCTTCCCGCTGCTCATAACCTGGGATGTTAGCAAAATCAAAGCCGGCAGGATTCGTTTGACTCAAGTCAACGATAGCTGCTTTGCCGACGGTATCACCATCAGGTCCTGCTTCACCCTTGGTGTTCACTCTGAACTGCGCCATCGATTTGGCATACGGATCAAGCACAGTCTTCGTCACGCCATCGTTGGTCACTTCATATTGATAAAAATATCCTCTAAAGTCCTGAATTCCGAGGTCTCCAGGCTTCAATTGAACCGACCAAACCCCTTTATCGCCTTTTTGCAGGGGGACATTGCCGATTAAATTCTCTGCATTATCCTTGCTGTACAGGTTCACGGTAACACCGGTCGCTGTCGGCGCCCACAGTTTAAGCTCCGCTCCTCCAGCTTGGTATGTCGCCCCAAGGTCATCGCCATCGTAAGCATACATCTCATCCAACATTCTCCAGCCAGTTGAAGCCGATACGGTTTTTCCCGCGTAGGTTACGCTCAGCGGAATCTGATCCAGCTGGAATGAGGCAGATACTTCGATCGTAGTGTTTCCGGTGATCTTCACGTTTTGAATCGCTACCGGATTACTGGCCTTGTCCTTGATCTGAAGCTCATTTTTCAGCGTATCCGCTGCCAATCCATCGGTCATCGTAAATCCAAGTTGGATTTTACCCGGAGCCAGCACTTCTGCCGAAACTAACCCCGTAGATACTTCACCGTATGGAGATGTATAAACGGTATTGTCTCCTTCTTTGACAAACAGATGCTGATATCGGTCCACCAGGGTGAAGCCCTTGTCACCGCCGTCTTTGCCGGCATCTCCCTTAGACGGATCCAATACAAGGAAGTTGATCTTCTGCGCGTTCGGCTTCATTGCGATATCGACATAGGCCCCGTACCGATCAGTTTGACCTGGCGGGAACATCGTCGCGTCTAACGGCCAATTCTTCGAAGGCACCGCGACATCGTCGCCCCATAACCATAAGCCGTAGGAATTATAATTTTGATCCTGTCTCTGATAATGGATGCGCACAGTATCTGCCGGGAGGTCAACAGGCTCGAAGCTGTATACCGTATCAGACCCTTCCTTGAGCCATACTTCCTTCATGTCTGGTGAAGATAGTGCAAATTTCTTGTCGCCGCCGTCTTTGTTACCGCTAATGCGGTCCACGACGACAATGCCGACTTTTTGGGCCGCATCCTTTAACGGGATATCAACAAAAGCGCCATAGCTGTCCTGCTGTCCACTTGGAAATGGCGTGGCGCCTGTTGGCCAGTTTGCAGACGGAACAGCAACGTCATCAAAGATCCAAAGCCCCATGTTGCTGTAATTCGCATCAGTCCGGTTATAGTGAACCCGCAGGTGGTTAGCGGGGACTTGGGCTCCGGGATCTGTTGGTACGTTGTAATGAGCTGTTACGCCATGATTCTCGGCATTGTAGCTGAATGTAACCTTTACGTCTTGCGGTAGGTCAGCGCTTCCCGATTAGCCGGGTATACCTCGCTTGCCGCATCGCTCCCCAAAGCGATTTGATATTCATGATCACCGCCATACACATCAGCCGTGACCGTATACATGTTGTCATAATCGGAATCCTGCATGATCAACCGCGCATCCGCAGGGGACCAGTTCACAGCTTCGCCGATACCGGATTGAAAGCTGCCGATTACTCTAGGAAGCTTATCCGCTGCGAGCGGTGTATAGTATGTAGAATCTGCGATTCGATGAGTCCCGTGGTTGTAATAGAAAGTAACCTCGGAATCCTGGTCCAGTTTAATCACGATATTGTCGCCCTGATTAGAACCCTGAGGTTTCGTGTAATTGGCCGATCCGTAATTTTCCGTCCAATCACCATCTATGGCGATTTTGTATTCATACGTTCCTGCTGGTAGTAGCCCCGTAAGCGAGTATGCACCATTCCCCATATCTTTCATGGTGGTGACAGCGGCTGTCGGGTCCCACTCCAAGCTATGCCCCAGCGCAGGCTGTAAGTCGCCTACCAAGGTGACCTGTTTAGGCGCGCTATTGGCATGGACCGCCGATGGCGGAATGCCGAGCATCGACATAACTAGAGAAAAAATCATGATGATAGACCATGCTCTTTTGCTTGCTGCAATCATTCTCATTAACAAATAGCCTCCTTCTGTTTTTGAATTGCGTGCTGTTCATGCTATTTCGATACCACCTTTTGCGCAAACGCTTGCACAAATAGGATTGAGTCTCCATCCGATAATTCGTGACAATACCTGACAATAGCAGAGTAATGGTTTGAATTATAAAATAGAGTGGATAATTTGAAAGCGATTACAGTGTAAACGTTTGCACTTTTTATTGTAGTATCGCCGCATCTTGTCGTCAACCACATTTTGCCTTATTCATCAAAAAGATTTTCTAACTCGAATGAGGGATTCATCCAAACTTATTATTGATTTCCCCAGGCGATTACCCTAACATTAAACATTATAATGATATAATGTTTTTCTAATTCATGGATGCAGGGGGACTTCTAAATGAAACTTCGTTTCGAGGGCGATGTTACACATGTAATGCCCGGTATACAACTGCTGCTGGATGAACTGAATGTAACAATTGGGGAAGATGGATTTCCTGTTAAAGTGGAATCGTCGATCGAAGGCGAACTTCAGATTGGCCGGGATCAATCTCAAGCCTATATACGATACGGAAGGAAGCATCAATTTTTCCGGGGACTTGGCTTACTTATTCAACATAGCCGCAAGAGCGACTCATTCCACCTTCAAGAGAATCAGCAATTTGACCAAATCGGACCGATGTTCGATCTGTCCCGCAATGCCGTACTCACCGTGGATGGCTTCAAGCTCATGCTGAATAAGATGGCCCTGATGGGGATGAACAGCGTTATGTTATATATGGAAGATACCTATCAGATCGAAGGCGAGCCGTACTTTGGCTATATGCGGGGCCGTTATACACAAGCAGAACTGAAAGAAATTGACGATTATGCCGACCAATTCGGCATTGAGGCTTTTCCAAGCATTCAGACCTTAGCGCACTTAGAAGAGTTCTTGAAATGGGAGCCTATCCGGCATTACCGCGATACGAAGGGCGCCCTTCTCGTTGGTAGCGAGCAGACCGATTCTCTGATTGAACGGATGATCGAGACGGCAAGCGCCCCATTCCGCAGCAACAAGATCCATATCGGAATGGACGAGGCGGAAGAGCTTGGACGGGGTAAATATTTGGATTATAACGGCTATGTTAGCCGTTTTGATATTATGATTGACCATCTGGACAGAGTTCTGGCTGTTGTCCGGGAACGTGGCCTGAAGCCGATGATGTGGAGCGATATGTTCCTGAAGCTCGCCTCCGGCGGAGGCGGCGATGCGGCGTATTACGATAAAGAAACTTCCATTCCAGAGGAGATGGCCCGCCGCATTCCGAAAGACGTGGACATGGTGTATTGGGATTACAGCCATCAGGAGCCCGAGGACTATGAGAAGCTTATTTCCAATCACCGTCCGCTCGGCTGCAATCTTGTGTTTGCCGGTGCCGTCTGGATCTTCAACACCTTCGGAGTAAACTATGGCCTGTCCCTGAACGCTTCGGATGTTGCTCTGCAAGTCTGCAAGCAGGAAGGAATTCGCGAGGTATATGCTACGATGTGGGGTGATGACGGTAACGAGGGGAACCCGTTCGCTGCTCTACTTGGGCTGCAGCTCTATGCCGAGCATGCCTACTCGGAACAGAAGCCTTCCCAGGCTCAATTGGCGGAGCGCGTGAAGTTCTGTACGGGCATCGATATGGATACATTCCTGCAGCTGAAGGATTTGGACGAGATTCCCGGCCAAGAACCCAACAATGCCAAGCAGAGCAACCCTTCAAAATTCCTGCTCTATCAGGATGTACTCCTTGGGCTGTTCGACAAGCAGATTGAAGGATTGGACCTCTCCAACCACTATGCCGAGCTGGAGCAAAGCATACGTGAGAAGCGCGATTCGAGCGCGGAGCTGGATTATCTGTTTGAAATGCCAGAGAAGCTGTGCACAGTCCTCAAACGGAAGAGCGAGATTGGAATTGCGCTGAAGCAAGCCTATGACCGTCAAGATACAGATACCCTGAAACAGATGGCCAAAAATGTATTGCCGGCGATCTCTTCAGCGGTTCAGGAACTGCGCATCGCTCACCGTACACAGTGGCATCGCATGTTCAAGCCGTTCGGCTGGGAGGTCATCGATATTCGTTATGGCGGTGTCATCACCCGCCTGGATACCGCTTCATTCCGTATCCTGGCGTATACAGAGGGACGCATCGACCGAATTGATGAGCTTGAGCAAGAGCGGTTGGTATTCAGCACGACAAACCGTGACAATCACAAAGGCGTTGGCTGGTGCAGTCATTATTACCGCATGGCTTCTCCTAACGCATTCTATCATGTACTGAATCCGTTTTAAGGATAAGGATAGTCGCATATTTCAGTTTATGTCATTCACCAATCATAACGAAAAAGCCCCGGTATCGGGGCTTTTCTTAATATGACCAATAAGCCTAACTAATAAGCTCTGGTCCACACTCAGGACCCGTGACGTTGCACTTTTTCATACCAATCCTGCACACCCCGGCTAAGCCGCTCCACGATCTCAGGGTAATGTTCCGCCAGGTTGGTTCGTTCTCCCGGATCCTTCGACAGATCGGATAGATGTACTTCATCGGGAACTACCCGGTCAAAGTCGAGTTTTCCGTTCAGCACCAGCTTCCAATTTCCTTCCCGGACAGCCAATTGGCCGTGATACTCCCAGAACAATTGCTTATGCGGCGACGGCTCGCCCCTTATGAGCATCTCCTTCAAGCTGCTTCCATCAATCGCTATGCCTTGAAGCGGACCTCCCGCCACGGGATCGACACCCGCCAGATCGAGAAAGGTCGGTACAATGTCCATCATGGCCGCTACCTCATCGCGTACTTGTCCGCCATCAAATCCGTTCGGCCAGCTCAGTATGGCAGGTTCACGGATTCCGCCTTCAAACAGACTTGCTTTATGCCCACGGAAGATTCCCGCGCTCCCGCCGTAATAAATGTCCTCCGTCCCGTCCAGCCAGTTTCGGCTCTCGGAAGATGGTCCGTTATCGCTGGAGAAGAAAATGACCGTATCCTCGTAACAGCCGGCATCCTTCAGTGCCTTCACGATCTCACCGACGCCGTCATCCACCGCCGCAATCATGGCCGCCATGACCTGCCGATCCCAAGGCAAATGCGCAAACCGGTCCATATATTCCTTCGGTGCATGCATCGGGTAGTGCGGCGCGTTATACGATGCAAATAAGAAGAAAGGAGCGTCCTGCTCCCGGGATCGTTTAATGAAATCAACCGATCGTTCCGTAATCAGCTCGGTCATATACCGCCCGTTCTCCCAAACCTCCGTTTCATTTTCCCACAGATCATGCAGCGGATTGACACCATGACCTTGTCCCCAATAAAAAATATGCGAGTAGAAATCGACGCAGCCTGCCTTAAACCCGAAAAACTCGTCGAAGCCGTGTGCATTCGGACTGGTCTCCTCAGATATGCCCAGATGCCATTTTCCATACAATGCCGTTCTGTACCCGGCAGGCTTGAGCGCCTTCGCCAAAGTCACCTCGTCAGCAGGCAGTCCATGCGAACCGCGTTTCGCTCCCAGAATCTCACCGACTCCCGCTCGGGACGGATACTTGCCAGTTAATAATGAGGCACGCGAAGGAGAGCAAACCGGAGAATTGGAATACCAATTCGTAAAACGAATACCTTTCTCAGCCAATTCGTCCAGATGCGGGGTTTTCACGGTGTCCGATCCGTAACAACCAAGATCTCCATAGCCTAGGTCATCACAATAAATCACGATAAAATTTGGTTGCTTCATATCTTTTTTCACCTCTCCCTGCTCGACTTGTTCCATCATCATCGTAACCCTTAGACAGACGAATACGGAATGCTCAATTCTTGCAATTATTAAACAATATGTTGCATAGTATCCATAGCAAGAAAAATGACAGGTACAGCTGGGAGGAGGAAGTATAACAGTGCATCAAAAGCCATCCAGAGAAGAGTACTTTAACAATCCGGCTCGTTTTGAAACTCAACTGGGATTATGGATATTCAAATCGGGTATACACCCCTTCTTCACCGAAAAAGTAGGCCCCCGGTCCGTCGAATTTTATAGTATACATTTCGTTGCCAGCGGCAAGGTGCGATTTGGATGGGACGGCAGCAGCACCACTCTCTCGGAAGGCGATCTGTTCTGCCTCTTTCCCGGCTCGGTCTATACCTATGTTAAGGACGGCGACCAGCCGTCTACCACGATTACCTGGACTGCGTTTATGGGGGAGCAAGTGCCTTCCATATTGCAGCATGTCGATTTATGTCCGGAGCTTCCCTATCGGCAGCATGCCTTCGGAGAAGATACCCTGGCTGTCATTAAGGACATTCAGAGATTGCTCCGGCAGCCACAGTTGGACTCCAGCCTTCAGCTGATGTCACTGGGATTCCAGTTGATTCACAGCATCGATCCGAACCGAGACCAGCACCTCTCCGCTGTTTCGTCTGCTTCCGACTGGCTCGAATCCGTCCTAGCGTATATGAAGCTTCATTGCACGGAGAACCTGTCTGTGGAGGAGCTTGCTTCCTGGGCTGGCGTGCATCGCAGCCACTTCACCCGTGCGTTTACCCGCCGATATGGCATCTCTCCGTCCCGCTACATGCAGCAGTTAATTATGGAGAAGGCGACCCGCCTGTTATCCACTGAAGGGACCAGTATCACGCAGGCTGCTTTATCCCTGGGTTATTCGGATTTATTTACATTCTCCCGCGCCTTTACCCGGTATTTCGGCATGACGCCTAGTGCATTCGTGACAGCAAACCGCTCATCATCGATGGTAAGCGAATAACAGGGAATCGCCATACGATAAACGTAAAAAGAAACGCCACGAGCTGTCCGACCAGCCATCCAAGCATGCCCCGAACCACGCATCGTAGGCACGGAGCAGTGCGCACGATGTACAGATCCTGCATTAATAATAGAGGCCATCCGATTAGGAATGGCCTCTTGTTTTTTTTGCATTATCTTTTTTCGTTGCTATAAAGAGGACGACCTACTCCACCATCAGATCCCACAGAGTGGTGAACGCGTCCGCTTCCAATTGGAAGAACACCGGTGCATTGGCATATCGCACATATTGACCGCCTTTAAACAATCTTAACTGGACTTCCGTCCCTTCCTGCAGCTGGATATAGAGAAACTTCTGCTCGCCCGATCCGGTCTCGTAGATCCCTTGATCAAGCAAAACATCCTCTGCAACCGGCTTCGCCTCATTTAACGCCTCAACGAAGGATTGCACCGCCGCATCGTCAGCAAGCTCGCGCAGCTTGTTCTCGCCCATATTCCAGCTGTCGAAATCCTGCCATTTGACCGAAGTCATGTTCCCCATCAGATTCAGCTTGCCGATGATATCCTCGCCCTTGGTAACCGTAATCCCGTTCAAATGCTCATACAATTCGGCATAGACCTCACCCTCATGTTCCATATAGGACATGATTCTAAAATCGGTATCATACCCTTTGACCGAGAAAATATCCATTTCGCCAATCGTCGAAGCTAGCTCCGTGTAATCATCGGAGGAGCTCCATTCCGTAATTCCCGATTTCGACCGTCCGAGCTTGTCGCCCCGCAGCTGCTTGGCGGTTTCCGGCGTGATTTGCGTACCGGTTTGGGTGTAGATATTGCCTTTGTATACGACCAACCCGATCATGTCGGCTTTGACGTTGCTATCATCCGGAAGCTCGATCTTCGGAATGGTTACCGGATCATGATCGACCTTGGCTGTCGGCGGCGTATTTTCCTCAATCCCTTGCATTTGCGGATTATAGGTGGCAACGGGAATCTCTTCACGATCCAATATGATTGAAATGACCAGGGCTAGCCCTAGCATCACCGCCATACTCACGCCAACCATCCCCCATCGATTCCTTCTCGTTGTCTGACGCTGATGTTGTTTCATTCCTCTCATGATCCGCTCCTCCAATCCTTTGTCAGGTTCTATTCGATCTATCAATGATTTATAGTCCTTCCGATTCATCAATCGTCCTCTCCTTCCAAGTCCATACGCAGCAGCTTCCTGCCGCGCTGAAGACGCATCTTGACCGCAGACTCGTTAATCTGCAAAATCCCGGCGATTTCCTTAACGGAATAATCCTCGTAATAAAATAAATGGATGACGGATTTATACTTGAACGGCAAACGCATGACGTGTTCCATCAGCGTCTGTTCAGAAGGCTCGACAAAATAATCGTTCATATGCTCCATCTTGGTTACCCGCTTGCGCCACAGGCTCCCTTGCATGTTCTTGCAGTGGTTCGTAATCACCCGAATAAGCCAAGCCTTCTTATGCTCCTGATCGCTGAATTCAGGCGCTTTATATATCAGCTTCATGAACGTCTCCTGAATGGCTTCTTCGACATCCTGTTTATTCCCAAGGTACACCATCGCTATTTTAAAAAGCATATCGCCATATAATTCATAGGTTTCCGTAATATCTCCGCCCGGCCGGAGCGAATCGATCTGCATCGGTTGTGACCTCCTTTTACCTTTAACACAGTTATGGACGTGGATCGGTCACATTTTGTTTACGGATTTTTTTCGACATGCAGAAGAAGATGTCCCAAAAGCTCTCAGATCTGGTGTACCCCCTCTTTCTGTTAGGAGACGCTCCGTATACGAATCGTTCCTCCCATCGCTGCCGCTTGCCCGGAATCGTTTCCTCCTCTCCGCTAGACAGACGGTTGGCAAAAAAATGGCGGTGCTAGGGATCATCCCTAGCACCGCCATTAGAAGAAGTCAACGTACGTTAATCAAAAAAACCTCCAATACGCCTATCCTAAAGCTGGATAAACATATCAGAGGTTCTATGGGTACTGCAAGAATTGGCGATTTATCGTTTGCCTGAATCGAACGGCTCCCCTACGGCTTTCGGCGCATTCGAGGATTTGGAGAAAATCACGAGTGCGATCAGCGTGACAATATAAGGGAAGATCTTTAGAACGACGGGCGGGATAACCGCCAGCGATGGGATGACCTGCGACACATTAGCCACGGTCGTGGCAAACCCGAAGAATAGAGTAGCCAGCAGAATACCGAGCGGCTTCCATTGCCCGAAGATCAAGGAGGCCAGCGCGAGGAAACCAAGACCTGCCACATTCCCTGTAAATTCTCCGGAGTATGTCAACAGGATAATCGCTCCCCCAAGCCCGGAAAAAGCACCCGAGATCATGACGCCGACATACCGCATGGATTGAACTTTGATACCGGCTGCTTCCGCCGCATGGGGATGCTCACCGCAGGACCGAAGACGCAAGCCAAACGGAGTACGGTACAATATAAAACCACTAGCCAAGAGCAATACCAATACAAGCCATGTGGTGATATATGTTTTGGTGAAGAATAAATCCCCAATGACCGGAATGTCCGACAGCCACGGAATATTAAACGGTCTAAATCCGTTGATGCTGATTTTGCCACTACCCGTAATATTGCGGGCAAGGAAAATCGTCAGCGCTCCTGCGATCATATTAATCGCCGTACCGCTTATAATCTGGTTTGCACTGAGGTTAATGCTCGCAAAAGCATGAAGTAACGAGAATAACGCACTCGCCACAGCTGCAGCCAGCAGACCTACCCATAATACCCACGATTGGTCGGGATATTGCGCCCGCATCGTGAAGATAACAAAAGCCCCGATGAAAGAACCGACAATCATCAAGCCGTCAAGGCCGATATTCACGACCCCGCTTCGTTCACTAAATAACGCACCTAACGCGGTAATCAAAAGCGGGATCGTATAGGCGATGGCATACGGAAAAATCTGTTCAATCGTTGTC
Organism: Paenibacillus solani; assembly: GCF_001277345.1. Lineage (GTDB taxonomy): Bacteria > Bacillota > Bacilli > Paenibacillales > Paenibacillaceae > Paenibacillus_AQ > Paenibacillus_AQ solani. Next base: position 153,723 of record NZ_LIUT01000006.1, on the reverse strand, counting down.
CACATATGTCCTTACTCCCCCTGCTTTTTATTTGCCGCGCGGCGCAGCTTCAATTTGTGGTAGAGACGTTCAATCAAGATGCTGGTTGCCGCGAAATAGATAATGATCGCGATAATCGAATCGGCAATTTCCGGCGGAATCTCCGTCATGGCATTCATAAATCCTCTGCCTGAATAGAGAATCCCGAAGAACAAGGCCGATACGAATACGCCGACAGGAGCATTGATGCCAAGCAATGCAACAGCAATTCCGTCAAAGCCCTGGCTCGGCATAACACCGATCTGCAAGCTGGAGGCATTACCTGCATACTGCGCAACTCCCGCGAGGCCTGCGAGTCCACCCGAGATGAACATCGACAGCACAATGCTTCGTTTGACGGCAATGCCCGCATATTCGGAAGCATGCCGGTTGAACCCGACCGCTTTCAGCTCGTATCCGAGCGTTGTTTTGTTAATGAGGAACGCTACAACCAGAACAGCGATGACCGCAATAAAAAATCCAAAATTGATATAAGATCCCTGGAACATATCGCTGAGCCATTGCTGGTGCAGCATCGCATCTGCTGGCAGCTGGCGCGACTCGGTTTCCAGACTGGTCCCTTTAAAGTAAGCTGGTATGACATAATACACAGTCCAGTAAGCCGTCCAGTTCATCATGATCGTGGACACGACCTCATGCACGTTGTACTTGGCTTTCAAGAAACCTGGAACAACGGCCCAGAGTGCGCCGCCGATAAATCCGGCCAGTACCATGACCAACAGAAGCAGTGCGCGTGGCAATTCTAGCGACAAGCCGACAGCTGTTGCACAAAAGCCACCAAACAGCATCTGACCCGCAGCTCCGATATTAAACAGGCCAGTACGGAAGGCAAAAGCCACCGACAAACCGGTAAGAATCAGCGGCGTAGCCGTGGCCAGCGTATTTCCAATCCGCTCCGGGTTCTTGAGTCCGCCCTGGATGAGATACTTATACCCTTCTACCGGATCATGACCGGTCAGAGCCATAAGCAGCGCCCCCGCAATAAGTCCGAATAGGACAGCAACCAATGATTTTACGCTGTTATTCATGTGGCGCCTCCTCTTTCTGATACCCGGCCATCATCAAGCCAAGTTCTCTTTCGTTCGTTTCGGAGGTGTTAACGATTCCTACCAGCTCACCGTTATTAATGACGGCGATGCGGTCCGACAGGTTCAGTACTTCATCAAGCTCCAGGGAAATCAGCAGTACGGCTTTTCCCTTATCGCGCTGTTCAATCAGTCTGCGGTGAATATATTCAATCGAGCCGACATCAAGGCCTCGGGTTGGCTGGACAGCAATAAGCAGATCCGGATCGCGTTCGACCTCGCGGCCAATAATCGCCTTCTGCTGATTTCCGCCTGACATGGAACGCACGATTGACCGGCCGCCCGTTCCAGACCGTACATCAAAGCTCTGAATGATATGCTCCGCATGCTTGCGGATCGCCTCAGGCTTCAGCAGTCCATTCTTGGAGTAAGGAGGGCGGTTATACACCTCAAGAATCAAATTTTCTTCGATGGTGTAATCCAGAACCAATCCTCTTTTTTGACGATCTTCAGGAATATGACTGATGCCGCTCTCATTCCGCTGCCGCACAGACAGGCCGTTCAGCGCCTTGCCGTTCAGGCTCACGGTTCCACTCTCTATAGGAAGAAGACCCGTAATGGCTTCCACTAATTCGGACTGTCCATTTCCATCCACGCCCGCAATGCCCACAATTTCACCGGCATGCAGATTCAGACTGAACGATTTGACCGCATCGACTTTTTTACTGTTTTTGACCGTAAGCGACTGGATCTCAAGCACAGCATTACCCGGACGGCCCTCCTGTTTGTCTACCTTAAAGGAGACGCTCCGGCCTACCATCATTTCGGCCATAGCCTCACGGCTCGTGTCAGCTACCTCTACGGTACCGATCGTCTTTCCGCGGCGGATTACGGTGCAGCGATTCGCAACCGCTTTAATTTCTTTCAATTTATGGGTGATCAGAATGATGGATTTGCCTTCGTTAACCAGATTCCTCATAATGCCCTGCAGATCTTCAATTTCCTGCGGCGTCAGCACGGCGGTCGGCTCGTCAAATATAAGCACTTCCGCATCGCGGTACAGCATTTTGAGAATTTCTACCCGCTGCTGCATGCCTACCGAAATATCTTCGATTTTGGCATAGGGATCCACATTGAGGCCGTATTGTTTGGACAGCTCCTCGACTCGCTTGGCAGCCGATTTCACATCCAGACCGAAGTAAAATTTGCGTGTCTCACTGCCGAGAATAATATTCTCGGTCACAGTAAACGGTTCCACCAATTTAAAGTGCTGGTGTACCATTCCGATGCCGAGCTTATTCGCTACATTCGGATTCGTGATGCGTACTTCCTTGCCGTGAACCTTGATCACACCACGGTCAGGCTGGTACATGCCGAACAGGATACTCATCAAGGTGGACTTGCCTGCCCCGTTCTCGCCGAGCAGCGCGTGAATCTCACCTTTTTTCAGCCTTATCGTAATATCGTCATTGGCCACAATCCCCGGAAATTCCTTGCGGATGCCCACCATCTCGACAACATAGTCCATGGTTTAGGGTCCTCTCCTTCTTTTTTGTTGAATATCTACCCTTATTACATAAATCGAAACCCATATTCATTCGTATAAAGCAATACAAGTGCAATCGCTTGCGCCTATGATACCGTTCTGTACCTTCAGCTTTTTAGCGGAATGCATCCTCACCTTAAAAAAAAGACGGAGAAAATCCGTCTTTTTCTTATAGGTATCGCTGTTTGTCAAAGCCAGGTATGACCACGTTATTGCAAACACTCTTTCGAGCGCCAGCTGCTATTACTTAATCAAATCGCCTTGCTCTGCTGATACTTTAATTTCGCCGCCTTTGATCTTGTTGAACACTTCGTCCACTTGCTTAAGAACATCATCGCTCAGATTCGGGTTGTTCTCAGGAAGTCCGATACCATCGTTGGTCGCATCTAGCGTGAGCGTCTGTCCGCCCGGGAATTTACCTTCCATCTCTGCCTTGATCATATCGTAAGCTGCATGGTCAATTTTCTTAACCGCCGAAGTCAGAATTACAGATTTATCGCCTTCGTAAACACCATCCTGGTATTGGTCAACGTCTACGCCGACCACCCATACATCAGATCCGTTCTGTACACGAGTTTTCGCTTCGTTAATCGCACCAACGCCAACACCGCCTGCTGCCGCAAAAATAACATTTACGCCGCGGTCATACATTTGAGCTGCCAGTTGGCTGCCTGCTGCAACGTCGTCGAAAGATCCCTGATATACAACGTTTTCTTTGTTGATGACCAGCTTCGTGCCAAGATTTTCATTAGCATAAGCTACGCCCTGCTGAAATCCCCAGTTAAATTTCTGTACAGGAGGAATCTCCAGACCACCGATGAAGCCCGCTTGCCCATCCTTCACATGAAGTGCTGTAGCAACGCCTGCCAGGAAGCCGGACTCCTGCTCAGCGAAGTAAATCGAGACCGTATTCTCCTTAACAACCGGAGGTGCATCTGGCTCGCCAGAGTTAGGTGTTCCATCGATAATTACGAACTTAGCATCTGTATATTTGTCTTGTGCCTTAAACACCGCTGTTTCAAACTTAAAGCCAGGTGTTACGATGAACTTGTATCCGGCATCGTACAGGTTTGTGATTTCTTTTGAATAATCTGCCTCTGTCTGACCGGCTGGCTTCAAGTATTTATATTTCATTTTGAAATCCTCATTGGCCTTTTTGATTCCTTCATAAGTCCCTTGGTTAAACGACTTGTCATCGATCGTGCCTGCGTCTGTAACCATCCCAACCATAAAGTTCGCTTTAGGTGTTTCTCCGCCTGCACCACCACTTGGTTCTGAAGCTGGTTTAGAACCACAGCCCGCCAGCATTGTGACAGATAATGCCAGACTGATTAAAGATAAGACCCCTTTTTTCATTAAGGATAACCCTCCTAGGTATATATGCCCGAATACTAGATTCGCGCTATATCTACAATATATTAATAAAGTAGGCCCTTTTCAACAAAAATTTGGATGATTCTGTCAAACTGCATCTTCGCCGCGGTGAACCGTGTAAGACAGGACCCCTCTCTTACAGGAAGACCTCGTATCCTCTTCACATCATAAAAAATACTATCCCCGCAACACGTTATGCATGCGTTATCATCCGCACGATGAATGATTATTCACTTGCGGTTAGGTTTCCTCATGCGATTAAACGCAATCAGTGCGGCAATAACCATCGCGATATACCCCAAGCTGCTTGCCGCATCAGGTGACATGCCAAACAAGGTAGCCAGGGTCGTAACCAAATTATTCGTAAGCAGGGCCACCGCTACCAATAGAATCGGACGCCAAATATTATACCTTCTCATTCTTGTAACACCTCCAAGCCGGTTTACAATAGCCAGATTATAGTTTCATACGATCATTAATGATCAGGTGAATTATACCATGAATAAGAATGCGTTTACATTAATGATTATTAGAATCATAGCATATTAGAACCGAGACTTGTTTGAAGGAAAATTCGATGAATGAGATGGTTGAGAGTGGGTAATAGATGCGAGGCTTTGATTGCATGAGGTTTAAAAAGATTAAATTTAAAAAGATGGGTTTTAAAGTGTGCTGCCCTGCCAGTTAAGAGATATACTGCTGGCTATAAAAGAACAGCAACCTTCACTTTGAGAAGCAAAGGTTGCTGGATTGTTGAGGATTTTCTCATCTCACATCTACAGTGATCTGAAATAGCCATCAATATATTACAGAAGATCGCATGCATATTTTGCTGCTAGATTAACATCTATAAGTACATGCCTCTCAGCTCAGCTTATAACCGCAATTCGGACAGAAGTTCGCCCCTTCATTCTTCGCGCCGCAATTCGGACAGAAATTAGGCTTCTTGCTTCCTTCGGAAGAGGATGAAGGCGCTGGTGTTGAAGTCTGCTGTCCAGCCTCTGGATTAGGGTTTGGATTCTGATTGTTCTGATTCTGGCCTTGGTTCTGGTTCATATTCTTCATCATTTCATTGGCCATGTTCATTCCCATCATCATGCCGGCCATATCCGAAGCCGCTCCGCCGCCCTTCACCTTGCCGGAAGCGATGCCGTCCGTCATGCTCACCTGCTGGTACTTCTGCAGATTGCCAATCATTTCATGAGAAGCTGTCTTCGTGATCATGTCCTGGATCTCTTGCGGGTAATTAAAGCTCATGACCTGGAAGCCGGTAATCGTCATCCCGTTGTCCATCACCTGCATATCCAGATCTTCCTGAATACCCTTCGCAATATCGGAGGCATTCGCCTGCAGATTGAACATATCCTTGCCTTCGCGGCTAATCCACTTCATGAGCAGCTGATCGAGGACCGAAGTAATCCGAATCTTCACGTCCTCAACCAGATAGCTCTCCTTCATCCCGGCAATCTTGTCAATCAGCGTCATATAATCGGTTACTTTAAAATTGAACGTACCGTTGGCGCGAATCGGCATGCCACCCGGAAGCTGCGGTGTTGGAATCAAAATCGGACTCTGCGTGCCCCAGCGCACGGTGAATTCCTTGGTGTTGACGAACAAAACCTCCACGCGCATGCCGCTGTTAAAGCCGAACTTGAAGCCCTTAAGCGTAGACAGGAACGGAATAATATCCGAATCGATATTATAAACTCCTTCCTTCTCAAAGATCCCTTCGATCTTGCCGTTGTTCACAAAGATTGCATCTTGCCCGGAGCGGATGATTAATTTACTGCCTTTTTTAATCTCCCGGTTGCTCCACTTCCAAAAAATCATATCATCTCTGAATTCTTCCCATTCCACTACATTGGAGAATTGATTCTTGAAAAATCCCATCTATTCCATCATCCTTTCAGTTAGAATTTACCGCTGCTGCTGCTGTGCGAATGACCACCTCTAGTGACTCCGCCACCGCTGCCGCCGCCCGAGCCGCTGCCCGTATTGCGCTCAATCTTCCGCTTGGTTACCGTTGTGCGAATGTAACGGTCCTGCTGATCCAGTATTCCCGAGGTGCTGTCATCCGCATAGGTCCGACTATTCACCGTCACCCGGCCGCCGGAACGGTAAGCCATAATCCCTATGGCAACAGCACCGATGGCTGCGGCAGTTCCCAATTGAAACCAAATATTAAACAGAATATTATCGGGGTTCCTGTCCGGCTCAAAGCCCATATAGCGATGAGCGGTTTTGATGTATTTTTCAAAAGCCTGTTTATAATCGCCTCTCGACAAAGCTGGGGTTATCTTGCTGCGTATTTTATCCAGTCTGCCGGGATCAAGATACTTCTCTGCTTTATAATAACCTTCCAAATGTACGTCATTAGAGTCCATTACAATAGTCAGAATAGCGGTATTGCCGTGTGGCTTATCATACCCGGGCGCATACTCGTCGTAGAAATCTTCCGTCCACTGCTTAACGCTGACATTCTCGACACGATCAACCGTCAGGATCATAAAATCCGTTTCGCGCTCGGCACCATACTTATTGGCCATGGCATTCAATTCATTGCGTTCTTCCGAACTGAGCAAATTGGCATCATCAAAAATCAGCTGCTTGTCGCCATCAGCATTTACGATCCCGGTGGGCATCATCCAGCATACAGTTAGTAAGAATAATACCATCCATAATGCATAACGTCTTCTCACAGGAATCCTCCCCCCATCGTCCAGGAGATCAGCTTCAATGATAGCAAGGAGACGCCCGAAATGCCTGCAAACCATGCAGCTACCTTCGCTTTGCTGATCGGCGGCTTGCCGACTACCTTCCCTGTCTGACCATTCATCGCAAAGGTATGCTCCATTTTATTGTAATCATAGTGGACCATCCAGACCGGGAGCAAAACATAATCCGCTTGTTTTAAGGTCGTATCGATCTGTTTGTGCGTGAAATTTACAGTCGTATACCCTGACACCGCCGAGGAGATATAGGAATCGATGAAAGATTGAATCTTATCCTTGGCCCGTGGGTATAGCTGCTCGTCATTGTAACTGTATTTCTCCGCAATATAACCGGCTAGATACGGTGTTTTAAAATCCTTCAGCTGCTGGTAGGGGAACGGCTCCAGTTTATCCATCACTTCGTCATTCATCTTCTCCGAAGCATCGATCGGTACCTTCACATAATTTAAACGAATCTTGCGGTAGATATCAAAGTGCTGCGTCTCCGTATATTCATAATCGCCCCGAGTATAGGTACTTACCTTGGTGCCATGACCATGAACCTCCACCCGATTATGTAGATCATAGAGCCAGAAGGGCACATACATCCCGGTAATTCCCTTGATCCGGTCTGCTGTCATGAAGTCGCTTGGTGTCAGAAGACCGTTTCTGCACCATTTCTTGAAAGCCTGTATGGCTTCTTCCTTCGTAATCGAAAAAGGGATAACCATCGCCGGAGCTAGTTCTCCGCTTAACCGATCGCTCAGTACAACAGCAGATCCACAGAAGCTGCAAGTTGTAGCGCTCGTCTCCGGCTCAGTCACGAGAACGGCCCCGCAGCTGGTGCAATGATACTCCTTCACTTCGTCTTCTATAAATACCTGCTGCTTCAGCGGGTCTGGAATTTCCTCGATATTATCGGTTCTGCCGCAGCTTGGGCAAGTCAGTTTCCCTGTATCCCCGTCAAAAACCATGCTGCTGCCGCAGTTTGGACATTTATATTCAATAACCGGCATTCAATCACCTCACTAACAATGAATGGACTGCTCTATTTACTCCTTCTGCTTCAGCTTTTCTTTTATGGCGGCTAATTCATCCTCCGCACGGGTGGCCTTGGGCTGAGCAGCTCCGTTCTTCTCCATGTTTTTCTCCAACTCCGCCATCAGATCATCCAGATCGTCTTCCTTCGCTCCTGCACGTAGTTCAGCCAATGCCTCGGCTTCATACAACGCGCGGCTCGCCTTCTCCTCCAATGTGTTAAAAGCCGCATTGGCTCCACTTATGGAGGAGCCGCCTGAGTTTAATTCCTGCTGGGTTTTGGCGGCGGCCATTTTCCCTTTAATCTCGGTGTATCGCGCTTCTAACTTGTTCATATCCGACTCCAGCTTATCCTGCATTTGCTTCATCTTATCAGCGTTGGCGGCAGCTGCTTCATATTCAGTCTGGAGATCGGTGAGCTTTTCGGCCTGCACCGCTTTTTTCTCCAGAAACTTCCGAGCGGCATCCTCGTCTCCTGCTTCCACCGATTTCTCGGCGTATCGCTGCAGTTTCTTAATCTCGGCTTGGCACTCATCCAGCGCCCGCTTTGATCTTCGTTCATCCGCTTGCACAGAGGCTGTCTCTGCCTTCACTGTACCCAGGTCGCTGTTCAAGCTCCGCATATAAGTGTCGATGGCCTTCTCCGGATCTTCCGTCCGTTCCAGTAATGCGTTTATGTTCACCTTCATCACATCTTTAAACCTCGATAAGACTCCCATCATGAGTTCCCCCTCGAAAAGTTTACATTTAACCTATAATACCCTATAAATCGCTAAAAGGTTTCATTTGCAATAATCCAATGGAATATATGTAAATAAATTACTATCGATTCCAAAAAAATAACCCCCCGATTGATTGGTCAAGACCCCATTTAATAGACATTGAAAAAAGACCCTAGGCTATAAACTGCTTCCGGAACTCTACCGGAGGCAG
>NZ_LIUT01000006.1:130841-144723 GCF_001277345.1 Paenibacillus solani | reverse complement strand
AAAAAATGCACCCCTAGAATTTCATCGGATAAACCAGGGGTTTAATCCAATGTCTATTCTAAGGGGTGCACTTCAGATCGGAGGGTGTGTTTATATTAGTTATCATCCCGTATTTGGATGCGTTTCTTACCGGTATCAGGCTGCTTTGGGATTTCAAGCTTGAGGATCCCGTCCTTCAGCGAAGCGGTGATTTGGTCTTCCGCTATGTTCTGCACATGAAATTTACGTACATACTCGCCATAATGGCGTTCCTTCCGGACGATATGCTGGTCTGTATCCTCCACATTGCTCGATTCCTTACGCACGGCCTTGATCGTTAAGTAAGGGCCTTCGTAGCTGATTTCGATGTAGTCTTTTTGAAAACCAGGCAGCTCTGCTTCAACGAGGTATGCACTCTCTGTCTCCTTCACATCCGTCTTAAAAGACATCATTGAGCTCTTGAACGGCGCAAACAGATCCTCATTAAATGTATCTTGGAAGGTTCTCATCAGCTGTCCAAAGGCATCCTCTCTTCGCTTCCCGAATGGCATCAATTCAAACATCATACATTCCCCTTTCTTATTTGACCTTTTTTGACCTTACGCATTTATTATATGCCTTGCACCCGCAAATGCCAAAAGCGATTCCGAAGGAAATACTGGAAAAAAGACGGATTTCACGCTGTTTTTCAAAAGAAAATGTGATGGATCTTTTAGTTTGATCTTTTCTGACTTTAATTCTGTTTGTCTTCCATTTATACTGCGATATCGATATTTAGTGGGCAAAAAATGACTAGGGGCATGTGAATTTCCTGTGTTATTAAGGGGGAATATTTATAATAAATGATTGGCGAAAAGAGGGTTATTTGTATATATTGTCAAATTATTCTATAGTGCATTTTTCCGATTCCTGATTATTGCATTTTAATATTATTTCAAATTTACTTGTGGGGTGATTTCACTTGGAACTAACTACCACGATTAGGACTACCCTTAAAAATTATCTGAGTGAGAAAGATATATCTATTACTCACTTCGCTCAGCTTTCGGGTATCAATTCCGGCTCACTCAGCCGGATAGTGCACAATGACAAGCCTATGTCCATACGTCAGCTGAAACTTATAACAGCAGCCATGAACCTAGCTGAAGATCACTTCTTTAGTCAGTACGTTGAAGAATGTCTTTCTTCCTCTGCCCTGACTTGGCGGCGGCTTAGACCGTTCATAATTATTTGTGCTGAGTTAAATAGATTGGATTGTATCGATCGTTTGGTAGGCCATTTGCTAGATAACCTCTCCTATATATCTTATCTTTTTGAAGTTGCCGAGGAACTCTTCGTTCAACGCAAGTTTTTAGCTGCTCGAATTCTCTTTAAGGCTGTTAGTGAAAGTGAAAAATATCAACATTCTGAGAGATTAGCTCTTTGCCAATATAGACTTTTTGTCATTGCACTCAGCGATGATTTGGACAGCAATTTAAAGGCGGCCACCATTTTTCAATCCCATGTCCATCATCTTGATATCTCACATCGTTTAGATGCCTTGTATAAACTTGCCCATGTTTATGGTTCACTTGAGCTTTGGAACGAAGTTGAAAGCATCGCTCAAGAATTACACCGAATTGCCACTATACAATATCAATTGGAGTATCCGCTTGGATCCGAACAACAACTTTCCAAGTTTCCTGCTTATTTTTATATACTTTACTCTTATCTAACGAGATCAGTAGTATATGAAGAGCAGGCCCAATACGATAAGGCTTTATTTTATGTTGATTGTTATGAAGATACGAGTTGGATTAAAGTGAGTACAGATGAATCTCAAGCAATTATCCTAAAATTCAAAGATTGGGCAGTGGAAACAGGCTCCTATACCGTTTATTATCCGGAGAGATTGATGTACTCGAAGACTACGTAGATTATATTTCTGTAAGAGAGCAGGATATTCCTACGGGTTTGTTCCGAATTGTTCAAGTAGCCAACCATAACGAAATCAACATAGATCATATCCTCGATCGATTCTCAGATCATATTCCATATCGGCCACCAATTGACTATAATAATCCCATTCGAATGGAACAGCACGCACGATTGCTTATTCAATTGGGGATCTATTATATGAGAAACAACCGGGATGGCGGGATTGATTATGTTTTACAAGCATTAGAAATATGTATCTTAATTAAAAGCAATAACAACATTATCAGATGCATGTCTTTGTTCTCTTACTACAATCATAAAAACAATATGCTGCGATGAGGCCAATCGTAACAACAGTTACTTATCTAATACATGCGAGCTATTAAAAACATAAAATTTCCCTTCAGGAGATTTTATGTTTTTATATTTTTATAAACTGATAGGTTTTCAAAGAGAAAAGGGATGACGTCTTTCTACGAAAGTTAATGCCAAACGACGATGCTTTCGCTTCCTTTATCGGTCTCATGATCTATGTCCGGCCTCAAGCCTTACCATCATTGCTTTTGTCTTCTTCCATTTGTATCATGTTCCCAGACACTTTCCATCCCCACTTAATTCTCATCAGCTTTACTTTCCAAGATAGAAATCAAAGAAAAGTGTAGGCAGTCATAATTCTTCAACTTCATCTACCTACTGCAAAAATCAAGCATACTATCGTTCTAAAGGCATACATGTATATCACATGTATATATGGCCACATGGCATTGACTCCAAGTAATGTTTCATGACATTCATGTATTTAGAAAGCGATTATCACAAAAAATTAATGTTAGAGTTATTGACACATTTCAGTTTTTAATATAATTTTATATACAGGTAAAATACAGGTATAAAGAGGTGGGGCTATTGTGGGAAAATTGCTAACAAGAATGAATCGTGAGAAGTATATCTATTTATTGCTTCTTCCAGGTGTACTGTATTTCATTATATACCGCTATGTGCCAATGGCCGGACTGGTTATCGCATTTAAAGATTTTAATCCCTTCACGGGATTTTGGAATAGCGATTGGGTTGGTATTAAGCATTTTACCCGCATGTTTGAGAGCAGCGAAGTCATTCAGGTGCTGGTCAACACCATCCAAATTTCACTACTCCAGATATTCGTGGCCTTCCCTGTCTCTATTATATTGGCGTTAATGCTGAACGAGCTTCGCCATGCCACGCTTAAGCGTTTCATCCAATCCTTGATCTACCTGCCCCACTTTCTGTCATGGGTCGTTGTCGTCGGTATCTTCGTCGTATTTCTTCGTGGTGAAGGGTTAGTAAACTCCGTCTTGGCAAACTTCGGTTTGGAAGCGATTCCATTCCTTACGGATCCGGCCTACTTTAAGCCCATCATTATTCTCCAGGTGATCTGGAAGGAAGCCGGCTGGGGCACCATCATATTTTTGGCAGCGCTCGCAGGCGTGAACCCTTCTCTTTATGAGGCCGCTGTCATTGATGGAGCTAATCGCTGGAGACAGCTTTGGCATGTCACGTTGCCGGCCATTCGCGGCGTCATTATTATTCTGTTCATTCTTCGGCTCGGCAGCGTTCTGGACACTGGCTTTGAGCAAATCTTCTTGATGCTGAACCCATTCAATATGGATTCAGGCAATGTCCTTGATACGTATGTCTACTTCAAAGGTATCCAGCAAGGCAATATTGGATTTGCTACCGCTGTCGGCATGTTCAAAGGCGTGATCGGTCTTGTGCTGGTGCTTTCAGCCAATCGTTTGGCGAAGCGGTTTGGCGAAGATGGATTATACTGATGCTTCTAACGACTCCTGATTAGGAAGAAGGCGATTGTAACTTATGTTGAAACGTACACTAGGCGAACGAGCGATAGACGGACTGAATATTGCCATTTTAATCATTATTGCATGTCTCATGCTGCTGCCGTTCATTCACATCCTCTCGGTATCTTTCTCGTCGCTACAGGATGTCCTTCAGAAAGACTTCATCCTGTGGCCTACGAACTGGGCTAGCGATGCTTATCTAGCTATCTTTGCTTCTGATTCTTTCATTCGCTCCATCTTCGTTACCATCTATATCACCGTGGTCGGAACGGCTGTAAGTCTGATTCTCACGGCCACGATGGCTTATGGATTAACGCGGAAAGTTCTGGGTCAGCGTGTCATTCTGCTGATGGTTATCTTCACCATCCTGTTCAACGCAGGTATGATTCCGATTTATCTTGTTGTGAAGGAAACCGGCCTAATGAACACCCTGTGGGCATTAATCATTCCAAGTGCCATCAGCTCCTTCAACCTCATCGTCATTCGGCAATTCTTCCTTAGCATACCAAATGAATTGTCCGAAGCCGCATTGATCGATGGGGCAAGCGAGATTCGTACTTTCTGGTCGATTATCATTCCGCTCTCGAAACCCGCATTAGCCACATTCGGCTTATTCTACGCTGTGGGACATTGGAACAAATATTTTGAAGGGATCCTCTATCTCAACGATGCGGCAAAATGGCCCATCCAGGTCGTTCTAAGGCAGATCGTCATTATGAATGAGGCTACCTCTACCCTGGGCTCTGACGTTATGGCGCAGCTAGAAAACCAGCCGCCGCCTGTAACGATTCAGATGGCAGCAATCCTTGTAGCTACGTTGCCGATTCTGCTGGTGTATCCATTCCTGCAAAAACATTTTGCCAAGGGGGTGATGATCGGCTCTGTGAAGGGGTAATATGCCGGGAATTCCGGAATGCAGCTATACGATTGGCAACTCATAATGGAGGGGATCAGCTCAATGAATATCCGAAAATCAATGATGCTATGGGTAGTATTGATTCTTATGTTCACAGCAGCTTGTTCAAACAGCAATGGTACGGCCACACCGAAGGAAGGCGTGGACAGCGGCACCAATCAACCATCAGATGCAAAGAAACCGGAAGAAACCTACAAAATTACGGGGGCGACTTACATATTCGGCAATCCGCCTCCGAAAGACGGGCGAGGCCAAAAAATGTTGAACGAAAAGTTCAATGTCGATTATTTTGCTGAAAAAATACCAAATGACAACTTCGTAGAGAAGATAACAGCGATGGTTGCCGGCGGTAGCATGCCTGATCAAATCAGCTTCCGTTCCACCAATATGGATTTATTCAATCGCTGGGCCGAACAAAATGCCTTCTTCCCGCTAAACGACTACATCGAGGAATTTGATTATTTGAAGGCGATACCTGATGAGCTGTGGCTACCCTTCACCGTTAACGGTAAAATCTACGGAATTCCGACCTGGTCACCGGTCGAATCCCAATCGTTCATGGTACGCAAGGATTGGCTCGACAATTTGGGTCTTCCTGTACCTACAAGTTACGAAGAGCTGAAGAAAGTCGCCATTGCGTTCACGAAGGATGATCCGGACCAGAATAACAAGCAAGATACGTACGGTCTTGCCATTGGCCAGGATATCAATCCGACCTTCGCCATGGGCCCTTACTGGCAGCATGACACCTGGTATCACCAGGATGCAGAAGGTAATTACATTCCAGGCCTGATCTCCGAAGGAAGAAAAGAGCTCATATCGTTCTTCCATGACTTATACAAGGAAAAGGCGTTGACCAGTGACTTCGCCGTTGTGAACTGGGCAGATACGAACAACGAATTTTATTCCGGAAAAGCAGGCGTATTCTTAATAGCTCCACGCGGCATGTCCCAGGATTACATGGAAGCTCTGCTTGCCATCGATCCGAAGGCCGAATTCGTTGTACTGGAGCCGTTTGCTGCACCTGATGGCTCCCAAGGCTTCACAGCTGGTGCCGGTTTCTCCAGATTCCTCACGCTTAACGCCAAACTGGCCAATCAGCCGGACAAAGTGCGTAAAATGCTGGAGATCCATGAGTTCTCGCGTCAATATTATCAAGCATCGAAAGTGACTCCGGATAATAAGGACTTCGACTGGTTCTATGGCAATGAAGGCGTGGGCTACAATCTGGACGAGAATAATGTACGCGTTCCTATTAATGATCCGGCCAGCGGCACAGAGCCATTCCTGTATTTCATTGATAGCACAGCCTGGATTGGTCCAGAAGACGATGCGGAGTACCCTCATGCCTATTCTGAACCGAAGCTGATCGATGCAACACAGCAGCTTGTTGATATTAACAAGAAGTATAAGCTTTATTATCCGCCGCATGTAGGCATCATCTCAGCGAAAGAGACCGAGGTCGGTGCTGAATTGACGCAGCTGCTGATGAATGAGCAGACCAAAATGATTACGGGCAATCGTCCGGTTTCCGATTGGGATGCGATGGTCCAGGAATATATGAGCCGCGGAGGCGCGAAGATTATCGAGGAATACAACGCAGAAATTAAAGCTCGCGGCTATACCGAGCGTCTGTGGAAATAACTTTATTGGTTTAATTGATACCATGTTGGGCTTCACGAAGGCCCAACATCTTTTTTCTCATTACTTCATTTAAAGGTTGTGACAACGATGCCAATGGCTCGAATAGGCGTATGGCTGGATCAAAAAGCCGTAAATCATAGACACCGATATGGCGTCAACGTTTTTCAGCGATATATCTATGAAATCCTGGACCAGGCAGGATTAACTTATCAGCGTTTGGATCGGGCGGAGCTTATCCATCCGGACAACGTCGACATCGTCATTGCAGCCGTAGTGAGCGAACGTTCAGAAGATATGGAAGCCCTGTGGTCTTTCATGATGCAAGGCGGGATTGTCATCTCTTATGCCGGTATGGGACCGCTCGCTGCCAGACTGGGCTTCCGGCCGTCCAGAGAGGAAGCCGTCAGCTATGCCGATCTTCAATCCGCGTGGTATAACGACGTACCTATCCGCTGCTTCGATGCTCATCCATGGGAATGGGCTGATGATGCCCCAGATTTTGACTGCACGCATCACGGATCACTCCGCCAGAACCGCCCGGAAGGGGCGGAATGCGGCACGCTGCTGCACAGCTTCCAGGTAGGGCAAGGCCGGCTGGAGCGTTGGTCGGTCGATATCCCGGCTACCATCGTCAGACTCCAGCAAGGTAAAACTCCCATCGTAACGGATGGCCTGCCCGCTCCGGACGGTACCGCTTCAGTTGATGATTGGATATTAAAAGCGGACGATGACATTCAGCAGGACTGGGAATATGACCGGACCAAAACAGAGACAGGGATGGATTACTTCGCCCACCCTTACGCTGATCTCTGGAGGCAGGCTCTCACCGGGCATCTATTACATGCTGCAGCCGGGCATGGCTTGACGCTTCCCTTCGTGGATTATTGGCCCAGCGGAGTTCAGCACGTAGCCATGATCTCGCATGACAGCGACCTGAACCTTGACGAAGCAGCCGAGATTACGCTGCAGGTCCTGCGGGAGCAGAATGTACAAAGCACCTGGTGCATGATAGAGCCGGGATATTCTCCCCATCTGTACGATCAAATCAAAGCGGATGGTCATGAGCTTGCACTTCATTATAATGCACTTGAAATGGACGGTGGCTTCTGGTCGGAGGATGAGTTTGTACGGCAGTTGAACTGGTTCAAGTCTGCTACCGGCTCTACCAATGTCACTTCCAATAAGAATCATTACACCCGCTTTGAGGGCTGGGGAGAACTCTTCGACTGGTGCGAGAAATATGATATCGCCTCTGACCAATCCCGGGGCCCAAGCAAAAAAGGGAATATCGGCTTTGTATTCGGAACCTGCCACCCTTATTTCCCAATCGCATGGTCCGATCAGCAAAACCGGATGTACCCGGTTCTGGAAGTTGGCTTTCTGACACAGGACCTGGATCATCACGCACTCGCGGACCGAAGCGTTATTCGTCCATTTTTGGAAAGGGTCCAGCAGGTAGGCGGGGTGGCGCATTTCCTGTTCCATCAAACACATATTTTGCAGCAGCCTAAAGTGAGGGAAGCAATTGTTGCGGTCATTGAAGAAGCCAGAAATGCCGGCTTTGAATTCTGGACCGGCAGCCAGATCAATGAATGGGTACGTGCGAAGCGTCAAATTTGGATAGAAGGTATTGATTCCTACGGGGAACCCGTCGTTAACAATCCAGGGCAAGCCAGAGCGGCCGTCGTTTGGACTCCTCTGCTATCCGACGAATCGAGCGAGGCCGGAGAAGTGCATATTCAATATGGCATTCGATGCAAAAAAACGATACTGGCATGATGATATTTTAGCGGGGTGAATCAATCCATGAATCAGATGCATAAGCTCGCCATACATGGCGGCGATCAAACCAAAAAAACGCCCTTTGGCACAGGCAAGCGATTTGGACTGGAAGAGGCAAAGGAATTGCTTGAGGCGCTGGAACAAAACACGCTGTTCTATCACTTCGGTCATAAAGTAAAGAAGTTTCTGTCCGATTTCAATGATATGTACCAAGTCCCTTACAGTGTAGCCACATCATCAGGAACGGCCGCGCTCCATGTAGCCCTCGGTGCTGCGGGCATCACAGTAGGCGACGAAGTCATCACAAGTCCCATTACGGATCAAGGTACCGTCATCGGCATCCTGTATCAGAATGCGATTCCTGTATTCGCCGATCTGGAGCCTCATTCGTACAATCTGGATCCGGCTTCCATTGAATCACGTTTAACGCCAAGAACCAAAGCAATTCTGGTCGTTCATCTGGCAGGCAACCCTTGCGATATGGATCCCATTATGGAGATCGCCAGAAAGCATAAGCTGAAGGTTATTGAGGATTGTGCCCAAGCTTACTTGACGAAATATAAAGGCAGACTGGTCGGCACGATCGGTGATTACGGATGCTTCAGTACGAATGACTTCAAGCATATCTCGACCGGGGATGGCGGCATCGTCACCGTGAATTCCGGTCTGGAAGAGGACTACCATCGTACCCACGCCTTCTCTGATAAGAACTACCGCCGTATGGGGACCGACGTGGGGCGAATGCCGGAGAGTCTGGCACCAAACTATCGCATGACCGAACTCCAGGGTGCTGTCGGCATAGCTCAGCTGCGAAAGCTGGAGTGGATATGCGAGCAACGAAGCCGGATCGGTATGACGCTGGACGCTGGGCTGCAAGACCTGCCCTCCCTGTCTATTATGAAAATACCCGAAGCGAGCACCTGTACCTATTGGTTCTATATGTTCCGTCTCATTTTGGACAATTTGACGTGCAGCCGGGAGGAATTCTGCGCTGCGTTGAGCGCCGAAGGTATCACAAACAGAATGGGCTATATTCCCGATGTCATCTATATGCAGCCCATGTTCCAGCAGAAACATGCCTATCCCGGCAGTACATTCCCGTTTGAACTCTCTGATGTACACTATCAGCGGGGCGACTGTCCTCATGCAGAAGCCATTCTGCAGACGGCTGTGCAAGTGCCCCTGAGCGAATTCTACACCCATCAGGATGTCCTGGACATCGTTGCGGCCATTCGCAAGGTTGCTCTATACTATCAAAAATAAATGGCATGAAAAATGGGAGGAAACCACGATGAGTTTTTCGGATTTGGGCATACCGGTCGATGCCGTTGAGTCCAGAACTGCGGCTGTCTGCACCAACGATTCAGGAGAGAGCCGAGTCGTTATTGCAGCCAAAGGCTTCTTGATCGTTGTTGATCCAGCAACCGGCGATTGCCGACAAGTGAATTTTCCGAATCGGGACGTCGAATACCCCTACGATACGTTCAGCAGCAAGGATGGCATGTTCTATATGGGAGCGGGCGTCATGTTCTATGCGTTTGACCCGTTTCGGCTTGAGTTCATGGATGCCCTGCGGGTCGGAGACCAGGATGAGCTGTGCGGATTCAGTTATGCCGAGAATGAACAGGGCCATATATATATGGCTTCATATCCGCAATGCCGTCTCTGCTGCTACCGTAAATCCGAGCGTGATATCTCCCCCTTGGGCTCTGTGGATATTGAACAGAAGTATCCTTTCCATATGGCGGTTGACAGCCATGGCTGGGTCTATATTGGAACGGGAACATCCAAAAAGAATATCATCGCCTATGATACCAGCAGTGGGGAGAAACACTCCCTGCTGCCGGATCATCTGCGGACGACCGGCGTGGGCCTGGTAAGACAAGGATACGATGATCAGCGGGATATTCGCGAACAGGAATATCTTGCTTACGCCCAAATCGGCAGCGATTGGGTCCGCCTTGAACGCGGAGAAATCATCGAAAATATACCAGGGGAACAGGCCCCCGGTTCATGGTATAGCGGTGAGAGCTTCGGAAAATTGCATCGTCAGCTCCCAGGGAACTGGCAGGTAGTCCGGCACAGCCTGTCGGAACGCGTGCTGATCCTTCAGCATCGTCTGACAGGGCAGCTTACGTCGATTCCCCTATCCTATAACTCGGAAGGTGCATCGCTCTCGCCCCTCTTCCTCGGGCCGGATCGGAATATTTACGGGACGTCAAACCACCCCTTGCACTTCTACTTATATGAACCCGATCAAACAAGATTACATAACTGGGGCCCTCATATTATCGAGAATGGCGCCGGCGGCAATCTGGCTGCTTATGCAGCCCAAGGCAATTGGATTGCCGGAGCCGCTTATCCAGGTGGGGGTCTTCATCTCTACGATATTTCGAAGCCCATTCATATCGATCAATCAACAGGAGAACTGCGCAACCCGATCTGCGTAACGGAACGTCCCATCGATATTCATCGGCCCCGATGTGCCATCGCGCTAAGCGGAGGCGAACATATCGCTTACGGCGGTTTTCCGGGCTACGGAAGGGTAGGCGGGGGTTTATGCATCTATCATCTTCCTTCGGGTGAGGACACGCTCATTCCCCATACGAAACTCATTCCAAATCAAAGCACCATGGCCTTGGCCGAGACGATAGATGGGCATCTGGTGGGAGGTACAAGCATTGAAACTCCAGGAGGCGCGAATCCGATAAGCAAGGCGGCCTGTATCTACAAACTGGACTGGCGAACTCGTACCCTGCTGAACAGCTGGCAGCCCCGGGCGGATATTTGCGAATATTCCTTGCTCCTTGTGGACTCCAGAGACTGGATTCATGCGCTAACATCCAGTTCGGAATACATCGTCTTTGATCCAAAGACCGAATCGCTTATCCACCAGGAAAGCCTCCTGGAATGGGGGGCGATCGTGCGACAAGGCTGGGAACTGGATGAAGCCGATGGCTGCATTTACGGGGTACTCAGCAAAGCCGTATTCCGCATCCCCCTTGACACCCTGATCCCTGAGCGGATAGCGACTCCGCCAGCTCCGATTACTTCAGGCTTTGTCAAGCGGGACCGTACGTTGTATTTTGCAATCTCCACGCATCTGTGGAGTTATTCCTTATCAGAGAGGTGAATGATGAATGGCTTATCCATTATCGCGGTTAACAGAAGCAGACTTTCCCGGTTTACTGGAAGATGTCGCAGACCACCAGGATTGGGTGTTGAAACGGGACCGGATCGCATCAGTATGGCAGCGATATATCGGATGGATACCTGATCCCATCCCTTGCCGATACGAGATTCACTCCGAAGACCAAGAGGCAGATCACACTCGCATTCATCTAACCTATGCAACAGGTTACGGCGATCATGTAACAGCTTATTTGCTCATTCCAAGCCATCCGGCAGCCTCGGAGGATGGCAACAAGCGTTATCCCGCCATGCTGGCACTGCACCCAACCGATCCGCACGGAAAGGATGACATTGCAACGAGTGCCGGGCGGGCAGGCCGCAGGTATGCACTGGAGCTTGTCACCAGAGGATATGTCGTTCTCGCTCCGGATACGATTACAGCCGGAGAGCGTATTTATGAAGGGACGGAGCCTTTCCAGACTGCCCCGTTCTATGCGGCTCATCCGTCATCTACTGCCGTCGGCAAGATGATACATGATCATCAACAAGGCATCTCGCTGCTGCAATCGCTCCCCTATGTAGATCCTGATCGGATCGGTGCTATCGGTCATTCGCTGGGCGGTTATAACGCCTACTTCCTCGCAGCCGTAGATGACCGGATTAAAGCTGTCGTATCGAGCTGCGGATTCTGCCCTTTCATGCAGGACTCTACTCCAGAGCGCTGGGGACAGCGGGAATGGTTCTCACATATACCAAAGCTGACGGATGATTTGAACGATGGCTTTGTTCCGTTTGAATTCCATGAAATTATGGCTCTCATGGCACCAAGGCCGCTCTTTAACTGGTTCGCACAGAATGACGCCATCTTCCCGAATTGGCAGGCTGCATCGTATGCCTCCCTGGATATTTACGGCTTGTATCAATGGCTGGGCTATGAAGAGCAATATACATCCTTAATGGGTAATGAAGGTCATAACTTCCCGGATCCGATTCGCAATATAAGCTATCAGTTTCTGGATCGTTGGTTGAAAGTGGAATCTAGTATAAAATAGAAATACGCTAGTATATAATAGAAAGAAGCTGATATAACCTTATAGGAGCGGATTGTTGTGTTAAGTAGAAGAGATGATTTCACGAAACGGTATCAAAAATTCAAAGATGACCTCCGCGGTGAAATACTAAGCGGGAGCATTAAACCAGATGAATTTATACTACCTGAGAATACATTGAGCGAACAATATCAGCTTAGTCGCGTGTCCATACGTAAAGTGCTTGCCGAGCTTGTTGAGGAAGGTCTCATAGAGAAAATATCGGGCAAAGGAAACCGGGTTCTCGCTCCGATTAACGGTCTTGCCGTCAGAGAAACGATTAAGCTTGCGTGGTTTTCGACTTCATATGAAATCGATATCGTACGCGAGATTGTCGATCGATATCAAGCGTCGCAGCCCTTTGCCAATGTTGAGCTTACGATTATACCGGAATCCGGCTATATGGAGACCATCGTCCACATGATTGAGAGCGGTGAGGGACCGGACCTGTTCATGGTGTCTGATAGTCAGTTCCGTCACTTGCTGGACCTGAAGAAGGCTCATCTAGTCGAGCCGTA
This sequence comes from Paenibacillus solani, assembly GCF_001277345.1. Lineage (GTDB taxonomy): Bacteria > Bacillota > Bacilli > Paenibacillales > Paenibacillaceae > Paenibacillus_AQ > Paenibacillus_AQ solani. The sequence continues at coordinate 131,909 of NZ_LIUT01000006.1, read as the reverse complement.
TATCTCGCCGGAGCTGCAGCCCGAAGCTGACAGCTACCCGAAGATTTACGAATTATTTCAATTGGCAGGAGAATCGATCATCACGCCTTTCCTGTTCTCGCCCGTCGTCATATGCTACAACGAGAGTTTGTTTGACCAAGCAGGGATCAGCAGAGAGCACACCATTCATAATTGGAACGCGTTGGTCCAGACCGCGAAGAAACTCACGGCCGATCTGGACGAAGATGAACGAATCGATCACTATGGCTTTTGCTTCTCCTCCTCCCCCCATCGCTGGCCGGTGTTCATGCTGCAAAATGAGGGGAGTTTGGCGTCATCTAATCGAACCTGCAATCTAGACAATGCCAACACGATCGAGGCTTTGCAATTTTGCCTGGACTTAATGTATAAAGAAAAGGTTTCCCCCATCTATTCGCATGGCAGCGAGTACTTGGCGGAATCATTATTTGTAAAAGAACGGGTAGCCATGATCCTGAGTACGTACTACTTCATGAATGAATTCCGCGGAAGCTCGCTGCGCTGGAATGTCCGCCCTGTTCCGAAGGAGAAATCCGAAGGAACACTTCTGCTTGGCGGGGGACTGGCAATCAACAAGAACAGCCAGCGGCTGAAGCTGACTCAGAGCTTCATTGATTATATGGTCGGAGCAGAAGCGCAGTCGCTGCTCAAAAAGCTGGGATGCACCATTCCGGCACGCCGGGAAATTGCGGAGGACGATTCCTTGCTGGACCCGCAGATCCATCCCAAGGATTACAATATCTTCAAGGATATTTTGCCTTATGCAAAAACGCTCCTGGAGCTGAATTTGTCGGACAGCGAGCTCAATCTGCTGCGGGATGAAATGCAGCTGATGTGGATGAATATGGAGGGTCCTCAAGATGCTTGCAGCCGCATCGAAGATCTCATTAATCAGAATCGAGAATAAGCTGGAAGCATCGCTAATTCCCGCTGCAATTGTTACGATAATATGCATATAAACCGCCTTCTGTACTGGTCAAGACCCCATTTAATAGACATTGAAAAAAGACCCTAGGCTATAAACTGCTTCCGGAACTCTACCGGAGGCAG
>NZ_LIUT01000006.1:92992-130553 GCF_001277345.1 Paenibacillus solani | reverse complement strand
AAAAAAATGCACCCCTAGAATTTCATCGGATAAACCAGGGGTTTAATCCAATGTCTATTCTAAGGGGTGCACTTCAGTACACATGGAGGGCGGTTTTTTTAGAATACATTTGATGGGCGACCACGCCAAAAAAGAAGCGCTAAAACTCCGCTCCTTCTGTTGGTTATTATATATAGCCACCGTTTCGTAAGCGGCTCGAAAATGACCATCGTTGTTACCGTTCTTTCACAATAAGATCGATTTCACTCTTCAACAAAAGGTATCGATGCACGCTTCTCATGATCGGAACTTTGGTCAGCTTATTCTTATCGACATAGGTTCTCATTTGATCTTTGGATAAACCTAACAAATGACCTGCCTCAGAAACGGTTAATACCTCTTTTCTGCTTGTTGCATTAAACGTTTTTTTCACCTTTAAATTCCAATCCTCGAATACCTGCATGTAATCCTCAACCTTTCTTGTACGCAACGGATGAAACAAAATACTTAAGGAGCCGTGAGACCTGTCTCCTACGATTGGGTGTCCTTGCGCTGATTCTTTCGATAAAGCTTGATTTGTTGATCCGACGAAACAAGGATCGGCAAGACTTTATTGCTGCTGACCATGGACGACGCGCACTGTGAACAAGTGGGAACTTCCTTGAACGAGAAGTTATCTCGAATCCAACCGTTACACCCTTCCTTCGTACAAGACCAAATTGCAGTCATCTCTTCCGGCAGATTCTCCAGCGGTTTATTCCAAGAATAAGACAATGAATTTCCCCCTTAGCTACATTTTTAAACGCCTTCTAGCCGTTTACTTCATATAAGAAAACGCCCTCGACGTATTTCTCCCATGCCAGGCCGCCGTATAAAGGCTGTTCTTGCCATTTCCATTTCCTAACTTATTCAGCTACTCAAAGCTTATGCATTTCTGCCCATTTTAAAAAAAGACCCCAAACGAAAGGTTTGGGGATCTTTACTCAAAGTTTACAGTTTTACAACGTTTTCGGCTTGCTGTCCGCGGTTACCTTGGACGACGTTAAATTCAACACGTTGTCCTTCATCAAGCGACTTGAAGCCGTCACCTGTGATCGCGCTGAAGTGTACGAATACGTCTTCTCCACCTTCAACCTCGATAAAACCAAATCCTTTTTCTGCGTTAAACCATTTAACTGTTCCTGTTTGCATAGAAACACCTCCTAAATTTATATGATTTTTCTCATTTTTGGTTAAAAATAAAAAAATTCACATATTGCACAAGGTTCATTATCAAAATAATAACCCTCTGCAATATGTGAATATCCAGGTCAGAATCTCAATATATTCAGTATACCCTAATGGATCTGAAATAGCAAATATCTTATTATCCAGTTACCGGCATCTTTTGGCGGCCTATACAAAATAGGCGGCCGTCTCCCGGTAAACTACCGAGAAACGGCCGCTTTTGGCAGTTGCCACATCTACTATCGCCCTTGCTGATCAGATATTACAGGAATTGCTTTCGCCCAAGACCATAGAGGGCGTGCCTATTGTACCAATTATTACATCTGGGTACCCGTCTGATAACTGAGCAGCTGCCGGAAGGTACCTTTGTGATCCTGAGAGAGCTGCTGATAGCCGCCTTGCTGGATAACCCGCCCCTGGTCCATCACAATCACCTGATCCGCATGGCGGATCGTAGACAGCCGATGGGCGATCACGATGATGGTCATGCTTCCTTTCAGCTGCTCTAATGCTTCCTGAATTCGCTGTTCGTTCTCGCTGTCGAGCGAGCTTGTGGCTTCATCCAGCACAAGAATGGACGGCCGCTTCAGAATGGCTCTGGCCAGCACAATTCGCTGGCGCTCACCCCCCGACAGACGAATCCCCCGGTCACCGATAACGGTATCAAGACCTTGTGGGAGTCTGTGAACGAATTCATCAGAAGCGGAGAATCTCAGCGCCTCCCACAGTTCATCATCCGATGCCTCGGGAGCGGCCAGCTTCAGGTTATCGCGAATACTCTCGTTGAAGAGAAAAGGATCCTGCGCCACATATCCGATACTTCCCCGGAGCGACAGAAGCCGGTGTTCATCCTGGATGGACAGGCCATCCACAAGAACCTCCCCGTTCTCCGGCTGGATCAGCCCCATAAGCAGATCGATCAGTGTGCTCTTGCCTGCACCCGATTTACCGACGATAGCAGTCATCCGATTAACCGGAATAAACAGGTTGATGTCTCGCAACGCATAGATGGGAGAAGAGGAGTTATACCTGTAATTCACATCGCTGCATGTGATTCCTTGCTTCAGGTGAAGCACCTCTCCCTTCTTCATCTCAATTGAACCGGCCAGCTCCCGGTCCGCCTCATATTCCGCTTGCAGCTCGCGCATGGCCCGGAAAGCCGGGAGATTGGACACGAGCTGTTCAGTACTTGATTGAATGCTGATAAATCTTGGCCATAAACGTGAAAAGATAAGTACGATCATAAGCAGCTGTTCTGCGGGTGTGTGCAGCACCCCCAGCGCCAAGTATACAAACCCAGCCACCAGCAATACCGATGAAAGCCGATATATCATTTGGGACAGAGAATTGATTTTGTTGAATTGGATAAAGTTATGTTCCATTCTTCTTGTCAGCCTGTCGAACCAGCCCATATGAGACGGCTCCAGCCGGTTACTCTTGATATCCTTGATGCCACTGAAGTGCTCACTGATGCCTGCAAAATAATATTTCGACAGCTCTGTCGTTTGCTCACCGATCCGCTTGGATCGGCGGATAAATCGGCGTCCGAACAAGGCGATGACACCACCGCTCATCAGTACGATGAGGGTTAACATCGGGGCCAGCCACAAAGCGAGGCCAATCTGAATGAGCGTAAACACAAAGGACGAGATTATCTGCAGGCATAGATAGGTGCCCTGATTCACGCGTCCAACCTCATTCATCATGATATGATTGAAATCGGATTTGCGATGCCGCAGGAAAAACTCCCATTTGGCATGCAGCAGTCCCTGGTAAGTTTCCATCCGCAGCTTGCGAATAAATCGCTGTAATATAGAGGCATTTAACAGATTCTGACTTCGCTGAAGGAAAGCCTGCCCGCCTACCATGGCGATGTAGAAGGCCAGCACCATCGGCAGATTGAGCTGCAGCGACCAGGATTCGGCAAAGTTCATCAGTGTTGAAACCAGTGGCACCCCGCTCACATCCATCTGGAGGAGGCCGATCACACCGAGCAGAGGAACGATTAAATAGATGCCGATACCGTCCAAAATGCTAATGACCAGAATCATGCATAAATTCAGATAGAGCTTGAATCCGGCTATCCCGTGCATTTTACGAATAAAATAAATGAGATCCTTCAATATAATTACTCCTTATCGAATGGCTGCTTATAGTCCGGCTCTTCGGACCGCGTTCCTTCCTTGCCGAATATTCCAACAACCGCATAGCGCTCATGCCCTTTCCTTCCCGTGATGACATAAGGGCCGCTGCGAAGCCAGGCATGTGCTGCCATTCGTCCCTGATCATCCCGCCCGCTTCCCAGATACAAGGTACATGCGATGTTTCTTCGCTCCAGCATCTTCATCGCCGCTACCGCTTTCACCAAACACTGGCTTTCCCACCATGTGACACGACTCATCGCATGCACAGCCCTTGAGATTTGGCGAAGCTGCCCAAGTTCCTGCTCCGAACAGGTAAGCGGAGTTTCCTTCATATATTCCCCTAAAGAAGGAGCCACTTTTGCAAAAGGGAACAGCTTGAACACTCTCCCCCACGCAAGATAAATATAGGCTTCAATGAAGATAAGCTTCATGGCCACAGGAAACGCCATGTAAGCTCTTGCTTTCCGGTACAGGCTCATTATGCCTCCTTCACCTGAACAAGCCCTTCACTGGCAAGCTGCTGCAAGAACTGCTGCACCTGCTGTTCGCACGCTTCAGGCTCAATATCATATTCCGCCACCAGCTGCTCCACCATACGATGAATCGCGATTGGGGACGATGCAAGTTCCCAGATCCGCCCGCCGATCCGGCCCAGGTTGTAGTACTTTCCATTGTCGATGCTGAGCATTACTTTCTCGCCATCCATATCGCTGACCAGAAAGCCTTCAGACTGCATGATCATCACTTCGGACGTCTTCCATTCCGTATTCATGAGCACAAGCCTCCTTAATATTGGTTTTGCATAGCTACGTTTTCATCTGGAGTGGTTGCCACCAATCCATATTCTCCGTATACCATTGAACGGTTTGCTTCAGCCCTTCCATAAAATCGTATTGAGGCCTCCAACCGAGTTCATTCATGATTTTATCAGGGCGATTTGCATACCGATAATCCTGTCCGGGTCGATCCTCGACATATTCGATCAGATGTTTGGGCTTATCCAACATGTCCAATAGTAAATGAACAACCTCAATGGTTCTCTTTTCTTGTTTGGAGCCAATGTTATACACCTCTCCGCGGCGGCCATGATGCAGAACCTTATCGATTGCCGTGTTATTGTCACGAACAAAGACCCAATCGCGGATACTATGACCTTCACCATGTATGGGGATGCGCTGGTTATGAAGCGCGTTTAAGATGACCATAGGGATGAGCTTCTCCGGATACTGCGCGGGACCGTAAGTATTCCCAAACCGGACGATATTAAATGGCAGGCCGTACGTGTTGCCGTAGGCTAAAACCAACATATCTGCGCTTGCCTTACTGGCGGAATACGGGTTACCGGGAGCAATCTGGGTCTTCTCCGTAAAGGAGCCTGTGTCACCCAGTGATCCGTATACTTCATCCGTGGATATTTGCAAGAACAACTTGATGTTATTCTTGATTGCAGCATCCAGCAGAGATTGAGTGCCGTTAATGTTCGATGTTACAAAAACCAGAGGATCCCTAATACTCCGATCAACATGCGACTCCGCAGCAAAATGAATAATGATATCAACCTCATAGCCTCTAATAAGAGAATCCGTACGGTCTCTATCACAAATATCACCGTGAATGAAGATATAATTAGGATGCTTTATAAAATCCGCAATATTATTCATATTGCCTGAGTACGTCAATTTATCCATATTGATAAAACGATAGGAAGGATATTGGTGAAGCATCAGGCGCAAGAAATTACTCCCGACAAATCCGGCCCCGCCTGTAATTAATATCGTTGGACTGACTGGCAAAAGGTTGCTATCGGACATGGTAATCCTCCTTCGCATCTCACGGCTATGATCATCGCTATACGGATTGCTGCTTGATTTGCCTCCAAAACCATAAAAAGGGCCGCAGAGGTACATATAAGAAATATAGCGGTTTAGGCAAGGGCAGCTGCAGGGCATCCCGTGAGCTGGGAAGCAGCTTGTTGAAGATATATAGGACTTTCTGTTTGCCGGACATTAACGAAAAGAGATAGCGGTTATAGTGCCAGGCTACGCTTTTTTCCGGTACAGGATTCAACTGAATGATCCTTTTGATGTAATAAAGGGACTTCTCTGCCAATCGAAGCGACCTGGCGTTGATCGTCGACATTTCCAGGTCATGGGGAATCTTGGCCGACAACAGAAGCGACGATAGGATAAAGGCCTGCCCTGCATACATCTCGCCTCCGTTACGTGCAAAATGCTGCTTCATCCGGCTGCTGTCGAGTAGAGGCAGCAAACGGGCAATATCCATTAACCACCGCAGCCGAAACCAGCCATGCCTCGCTCCGTGATCTGTCAGGTAACTTAACAAGTCCTCATGACCGAGACAGAAATAGGTCTGATGAGACATCACCGCCTCGCCCCGCCGCCGCCATAACGATTCAAACGAGTAGGATTTGCTGTAATGCGGGTTTAACCGCCAATGAATTTCAACCTGGACCGAATGCTCCCGATGCTCGTAGGATCGATGGTGGCTTTTCTTCTTCCAATTGCCCAGAATGATCTCTTCTTCAGATTCATATCCAAGCTGTGACAATATAGCCTCCGCCTTCTCCACATCTTCGGCATCAACGAGAATATCCAGATCTTTCGATGTTCTATGCGCTACGTCTCCATACAGGTTCAGAGCCAGAAGCGGCCCCTTGAGCAAAAGATTCCGAATCCCTTTACTGGCAAATGCTTCGCATATTCGGCTCATCTCTCTGCTGAGATGGAGCATCTTGATGGTGTTATCATGATAATGCCGTTGAAGGGATTGCATGACATGGACCGGAACAAGGGATGTATTCTTTTTCAAGACCAGGTAAACCAGCGGATATACGCGATGATGCAAGGCAAGCTTCATGAACAGATTCCAGTCCATCTCAGATGCTTCCTGCAGTGCAATTCCTTCCTCTAAGTCCGGGTTCCGTAAAATCGATAGCAGAAACGACAGTTCCCTCGGCATATCGCTCAAGTCCAGCTCTAATGCATCCTCCAGGATCATCACAACAACCACCTCAGAATTTAATAGTTATAGCATAATGAATGGTGCGGTTTCTTTAACACCCCGATTCATTCCCGGACGGCCCACAGAATAATATACAAGCTGTGTCTCAGCTAGCTGTTCTTCCTCATAAATATTGCGGCCATCGATCAAATACGGTGATTTCAGCCAGCTCTCGATATCAGATAACGGAATCTGACGGAATTCCTCCCATTCCGTCAGGATGCATAATGCATCCGATTGCCAAGCGGCCTCACGTGCATTCTCACAGTAGATCAGCCCGCTAACATCACAGTGATGTCTGAAATTATCTGCTGCAATCGGATCGTAAGCCTTCACAACGGCTCCCATGTCCGATAAAGCGGCAATAATCTCATAGGCAGGGGAATCGCGCACATCATCCGTCTCCGGCTTAAACGCCAGTCCCCATATACCGATCGTCTTCCCGGTAAGCTGGCCCAATAAGGATACCAGCTTGCGAATGACGTTATAGCGCTGCTGCCGGTTCACCTCGACGACCGATTTCAACAGCTTGAAGTCATAATCCATCTGTCCGGCGATTTGAATCAGCGCCTGCGTATCTTTCGGGAAGCAGGAACCGCCATAGCCAATGCCCGCTTTCAAGAATGAAGCGCCGATGCGTTGATCAAATCCCATCCCGTACGCCACCTTGGTCACATCCGCGCCTACCTTTTCACAGATGTTCGCAATCTCGTTGATAAACGAAATTTTGGTTGCAAGAAATGCATTGGACGCATATTTAATCATCTCCGCACTGCGAATGTCCGTGACGATGATGTTCGAGGTCAAGCTCTGATGGAGCGTTGTCAGCTGCTGCCCCGCACTCGGGCTATCAGTACCGATCACGATTCGGTCGGGGTTCATGGTGTCTTGAACGGCCGTGCCTTCACGCAGAAACTCCGGTACGGAAGCGATATCGAATGGCACGTTCGTGCACTTGGCCACGATATCCCGAATCCGCTCGTTTGTCCCGACCGGCACCGTACTCTTGGTGACAATGATTTTATAGCCGTTCATCGCTTGGCCGATCTCCTGCGCCGCTTGCTCAATAAAGCTTAAGTTAGCTTGCCCGCTCGGCAGCGACGGCGTTCCTACAGCGATGATGATGATGTCGGAAGGCTGAACTGACGCTCTTAAATCCGTCGAGAAGCGCAAACGGCCCCTTTCCCGATTCGCTTTAATTAATGCCTGCAGGCCTGGCTCATAGATCGGAACTTCGCCGCGATTCAGCATATCCACCTTGGCTTCGATATGATCCACGCATATGACCTCATGGCCAAGCTCAGAGAAGCACACACCGGATACCAATCCAACGTAACCTGCGCCGATTACCGTTATTTTCATTCTCTACACCTCACCGTTTAATTGTTCCCCAAGGTATCTTCGATTCTTAAGTCAAGACACTAATCTTGATTTCCTCCCAGTCCATGGCCAATCGGACGATATCATCCTCAATCAGCTCGCTGCCCGTCTGGACCTCGATGATTTCGATATCCGTAATCGCCCGTAGACTGTGCCTCGCTTCCGCCGATATGATGACCACATCGCCTTTGCCGATCATACGAACGCTGCCGTCCAAGATCATCTCCCCTTGTCCGGAAACCACGGTCCATACTTCGCTGCGCAGCAGATGGTATTGATAGCTCAAGTTCTTCCCCTGGAGCACGCATATCCGTTTCGTTAATACTTCATTGCCGTTGGGATATTTAACGTAATCCAATACGCGGTAACGCCCCCAGCGCCGCTCTTCGTACATGGGGCGTTGATCACCGAACTGGAGCACTTCCTTGATCCGCATGCTGGCACTCTTCTCCGATACCAAGATGCCGTCCGGACTTGCGGCCACAATCAGATTGGGTGCCGCAATCACCGTAATGGGGATATCCAATTCGTTAATGACGTGCGTGTTGATAGAGTCCTCCGTCAAGGTTCCCTTTCCAATCAGCTGTGTATGAACCTCTTCGGTTAACGCATCCCAAGTACCAAGATCCTTCCATAACCCTTGGTAGGGCAGCGCAACAATCCGCTTCGCCTGCTCGACGACTGCATAATCAAAGCTTGTTCTCTCAACTTGGCTGTATTGCCTCAGCAGTTCGTCATACTGAATCGGCAGAGATCGCTCCAAGAGGTAATCGAGGATATATTCCAGGCGAAAAGCGAATACGCCACAATTCCATAAGGCGGACTGCTCAATGAGTCCCCTTGCAATCCCTTCTTTCGGCTTCTCAACAAAATGGCTCACCTCGCAGTACTCCGTGCCATTCTCCAGCTTGGCTATCGCTTTAGGCACGATATAACCAAACTTCGAGGATGGATGGTCCGGCGAAACGCCGATCAATCCCACGTCTGCCCCCGTTTCCTGCATGAGCTCCTCAAGCTCCTGCACTTTGCTGAAGAAGTGAGCGTCCACATACGGATCAACCGGGAGGACGATCGCGATATCCTGAGGGCTGGCGCTTTTTACGGAATACAGATAGCACACCGACAAGGCGATGGCCGGGAACGTGTCCCGCCGCTCAGGCTCAACAATGATCTCCACGTCATAACCAAGCTGATTCTGCAGCAGTTCCACCTGCGATTTGCCGGTAGCCACCACAGCCGATTGTTGGAGATTCATAAGCCCCAGCTGACCCCATACCCGCTGTACCATCGATTCCCGCTTACCTGTGGCATCATTTAGTATTTTCAGGAACTGTTTGGATCTGGTTTCATTCGATAATGGCCATAGCCGGTTCCCGCTTCCCCCAGACAACAGTACGATCTGCATGGTTAATAGCTCCCTTCCATTTGCGCAACCTTGGCGCCTCTCTCTTTGGCGTTCATCGCTCCTTCAATGCTGGATTGCAATCGTTCCATGAACACATCCTCGCTGAAAGCCTCTGCGTGCAGTCTTATCCGATCCGCATCCCAGTCATATGTTTCAAAATGCTTGATTGCTTCCATCAAGGATTCCACCGACTGCTCTTCGAAGAACAAGCCGGTCTGCTCTGCAACAACGGTGTCCAGCGCCCCGCCTCCGCGATAAGCGATAATCGGCCGACCGCAGGCGTTCACCTCCAGCGGCGTGATCCCGAAGTCCTCAATCCCTGGGAAGATTAGTGCTTTGCAGTGCTGCATATAGCGGACGACTTCCTCGTCGCTTCTTCTGCCAAGGAAAGTAACCGTATCACCTGCCAGCTGCTCCAGCCGCTGCCGGTCAGTGCCGTCTCCAACAATGAGCAGTTTTTGGCCCAGCCGGGTGCAAGCCTGAACGGCAAGATCCATGCGTTTGTAAGACACCAGCCTTGAGACCACAAGGAAATAGTCTCCGGGACCATCTTCGCTAACACTGAATCGGCTGATATCTACCGGCGGAAATATAATCGGCGCCTTTACTCCATATGTGCGACTAATGCGTTCCTTAACGATGGTCGAATTGGCAATCAAGCGGTCTACCCGTGCGGAATTGCTGCGATCCCATCTCTGCAGCGGGTAGGTCAGCCATTTCGCTATCCGCTTCAAGCTCCTTGGTACGGCAACGCCTTCCATATAGCCTTCGAAATCCCAGGCGAATCGCATCGGGGTGTGGCAGTAGCATACATGCACGCTGCCCCTTTCCTTACGTGCTCCCTTTGCATAAGCGCTGCTGGAGCTTAGGATGAGGTCATAGCCTTTCAGCTTCATGGAGGATACTGCGAAAGGATACAGCCAGAAGAACAGCTTAAATCTCCGCAAAATTCCCGGTATCCGCTGCATCCAGGTCGTATGGATGACCGCATCCTTCAATTCCGGAAGCAATTTCTCCTGGTCAACAATGGTCGTATAAATCGGCGCTTCGGGAAACATTTTTCGGAACACGGCAACCACCCGTTCTGCGCCGCCCATTTGATTGAGATAATCGTGGACAATGGCCACTTTTACGTTTCGCATTTATATGAACTCCTTTGCCTGCTGACGCTCTATTAATCCGGTCCCGGCTCCCTTTCCTTTCAGGAGCAGTTGATATATGTCCTCAACCTTCCGTGCTGTCTGAGTTATGGAGAACTGATCCCTTGCCCTGATCTCTCCATTTCTGCTGAGTGAAGACCTTACGGTCTCATCCGACAAAATCTGATGGATACATTGTGTGAGTCCGGCGGCATCTCCGATTTCATACATAAGCCCACTGACCCCATGCTCAATGATCTCGGGGACGCCGCCCCCTCTTGTCCCCACGACAGGAGTCCCTTGCGACATGGCTTCAATAATGACCCGCCCGAAAGGTTCTTGGTCGGAGCATAATAAAAGGAGATCTGCTGCACAGCAGATCTCCAATACATCTTCACGGTATCCCGTGAATACCACATGATCTTCAAGCCCCAAGGATGCAACCTTCTCCTGCAGGCTGTCCAGATAACGCTCATTCTCCAACCTGAACTTGGCTTCTCCGACGATCCATAAAACGATATTTCGTTCCTCTCGTACCAGATTAGCCATTGCCTCTATTGCATCTTCTTGTCTCTTCCAGGGAGCGATTTGCCCGATAATAGTCAATACTTGCGCATCCGGCGGTGTAGATAATTCCAGCCGAATCTTTTCTCTAATCTGTTGTTTGTTTTCACTGTCAAAGCTCTGCATTTCCACGCCGTTGTGTACAAGATAACATCGCCCCTCAACCGCAGGATGCTTGATACCATCAATAACGGACTCAGAAATACCGATGAGCGCCTGCGCTGTATATCCGGCAAACCTCTTGATGAGCTTCCCGATGATTCCCTGCGGAGGCATATCCCGTATATGCCACACGACAGGCAGCTGATGGTACCATCTGAACAATCCGGCCATGATCCCCGCTCTTATGGAGTTGGCATGTATGAGATCCACTCGGCTTTTCTTCATAAGCCGTGCAAGCCTCCATCCTGCCCACAGCATGCCCATCACATAAACGATCAGAAGAAACGGATTTTTGGTCATTCTCGCCCGGTAGCTCGGAAGAGCAACGCATTCAAGTCCCTCGCTGCGTGCCTTCTGCAGCAATTCTCCTTCGGGAGCGAACAAAATCGGATGGGCTTTTGTCAGATGCTTTGCGGTCAGCATGAGGCTGATCTCCGCACCGCTGATCGCGCTTGTATGGTTATAAAAAGCGATTCTCATCTTCTGAATACCTTTCTTTTATTGACTTCTTCTGCAAATACCTCGGTCACGGATTCCGCCACGCGGCTCCATGTATATCGGTTCAACACATGCTCCCTGCACGCTTCCCGGGAGGGAAGGAAGGAATCATTATTTAGAGCGTCTATGATCTTCTTGCTAATCGCTTCAGAGGAGCCATCCTCAAACATCAAATCATCCGATATGCCCCGCAAAATCTCCTTCGTTCCCCCATAAGGGGTTCCCAGAACCGGCGTTCCACATGCCAGGGACTCTACCGTGATCAAGCCAAAGCCTTCGAGCGTTAATGTCGGAACGACGCTGATATCCGCAGCCTGGTAATATTGAACGAGCTCCTCATTTGAAATTCTACCCAGTAACTTCACATTGGCTGAGAGACCCAATTGCTGAATCAACTCTTCATACTCAGCCCTCATCGGTCCATCACCTCCGATGAATAACTGAACGTCGGGATGTATGCGGATGACATCTGCCATGGCATGGATCAGACGATCTATCCCCATTCGGCGTACAAGTCTGCGGATGCAGAACAGCACGGGCTGACCGGGAGATAGGCCCAGTTGCGATCTCAATTCCTCACGATGAGGATGAGGCCGGAAGCGATTGTGATCAACCGCGCCGGGTATGATATGAATTTTGCTGTCTTCAATGCCGTAGGTTCCCGTTAATATATCTCGAAAATACTCACTCAGCACGATAAAGCTATCGGAACGGCGGTAGGTTAATTGTTCTACTTGTTTTTTGAGCCAGAACTTGGTTTCCCTTATGGAATTTGTCGCACCTGACGTCTGCTGTACCTCTGTTTCCATTGCCCACGGACCATGAAAATGCGTGATGATCGGGACATGAGGAGGGATTACCCTCCTTGTGATCATCGTTGTGTAGAACGCAAAGTGCGGGTTAAACACGTCCGGTTGAAAGGATTTCACCGCCTGATGTGTATGCTTTTTAACCAAACGCATTCGAGGCAGATAATGATTGGCTTCGCGATCATGTGTAACATTTCTGATGTTAAGATCCGTCGTTAACCGGGAGCCCTTCGGCGCTACGATAAAGCCCAGTTCAGAATGTCCATGTTCTTTCATGGCGTTAGCGTAATCGGCAAAATAGCGGTTCAGCCCCCCGTACTGGATATCAATCCAGCCCATTCCAGTGGACAGCACATTCATGATTATCTCTCTTTTCTCCTAGGATTTAACTGATTAGCAGCTGCTCATAAATTTTCAATGTATCTTTGGCGACTCTTTCTACGGAATAATACTCCAGGCCCTGCTGGGCTTCTTTCCGGTACGCTTCTCTCACATCGGGATACTGCAGCATCGCCAGAATCGCATTTGCCAGCTTACCCGGTGTTTTCGGCGGCACCAATATGCCGGATTTACCGAAATCAAGTGTTTCCGGAATTCCGTCTACATCCGTGGCGACGATGGCACAGCCGACCTCCCGGGCCTCGATTAGCACCAGACCAAACGATTCTTTATGCGAAGCCAGGACAAACACATCGGCTGCTCTCATATAGGTTTGCGGATCAGGCTGGTAGCCTAAGAAATGAATCCGATCACGATACGGAGACTGGCTAGCCCTCCATTCGAATTTTGACCGGTCCGGCCCCTCTCCTAACAGATACAGATTAGCTTCAGGATACACGGAAGCTACATTTTCAAATGCCTCCATCAGTTCAAAGATCCCTTTGCGCTCATACATGCCAGACACGCTGACTATAGCAATGCCATTAAGTGTGACTTCTTCGCCAGGCTTCCTCCGTGAGCTGCCAATCGTCCCGTTTCTGACCACATGCAGTTTCGATTCCTTCACTCCCCGGTTCAACATCGAAGCAGCAACCGCTTGGCTTACCGCAATAACGGAATCCCCGACCTTCATCACATCCGCGCTTTTTTGAAACTCATTATGAATATGCGTCACGATCTTATATTTATGGAATCCCCTCGATATACGAGATAACAAGGCCCCGGTCATCATATGCGCATGGATAATATCGGGCTTGAATGTTTTTACTATTTTCCGAAAATTGAAAAAAGCCTGCATCATCTGTGCCGGCTTCCTGGTCTGGTCCAATGTGTAATGTTGAATTCCGTGCTGCTGCAGCAAATCAATGTAATGGCCGCCTTCGGATGCAACCGCCACATGATGACCTATTTTTGCCTGTTCGCAAGCCAGGTCTACCATGACATTGACGATACCGTTACCGGACTGCTTCACATGATTGGCGATATGAAGAATATTCATGCGATCACCTCGTATATGAGTCACTTCAATTTCAATTTCAGGTTTATCTACATAGATTGCTGATTACTCCGCTTATACTGATTGCGAATGCGCTGGATCAACCATATGACATCGTTCTTCGATACGATCCATTCTTTCATTTTGACTCGATGCATGGTTGTGTAAATAATAAACACGACTATAAGTTCCATGATGGACGCAGTAAGCAGTGATATGGCAGCTCCCTCTATTCCCAGAGGCGGAATCAATATATTCAATAATATTACATTTAATGCCAGGGTCATGACTCGCATGATCGTAACGGTCCCCGGTTTACCGATCGACATAAAGCCTTGAGACAGAATCCATGAAATGCTGGTTACGGCTGTTTGAAATATCAATATTCTAAATACCGGTATAGCCTCAACAAATGATTTCCCATATAAAATTATTAATAGATACGGCGCAACTAAAAATATCCCGGCACCTACTATAATCGTGATAATGGTGCTTATGCGATACACTTTAAACGTCAGCTTAAGCGCTTCACTCTGCTCTAATCCAGCAGCTTTGGGGAATAATACCAAGGTGATGGCATTTTGAATGGTATTTAACATTTTGGATAGATTCAGAGAGACCACATACAGACCCAGGCTGCTCGGAGACAGTAATCCTACAACTAGAATCTGGTCAATATACCCGGAGAAGGTTCCGGCAACATCTGTGCCGTAGGATCTAATTCCATAGCTCAGCAATTTTTTACCGGATTCCACTTTTCGTCGCTGCTTCATTTTATACTTGGACACTAAGCGAATCGTCATCCATAAGGCTATGGGGATTGCCGGAAGCAGATAAGCCACTGAGGTATAAAAGGGTGTGACATGTCCTGCAATGACTAGACCACATAGTAGAACTAAGGTGCTTAATACAGGGATGTATCTCATAAAGTTGAAGAGATGATACTCTCCTCTAGCCTGCAGTGCAGCAGTATTAATTGTCCCCAGCATGGCAATCGGCGACATGATTAAAGCCCAAGTCGCAAACTGAATTACCTCGCTGGAATAGCCCTCCAGCCAAAAGGGAACAAAGATAAAGCCGATCGCAATTGCAACGCATCCGAGAATCTGGCTCATGTACAATGACGCTACATATAATGACCCTTGATCCTCATCTTTTTTCTTCATGTAGTAGACCAAGGAGGCTGGGATTCCCAGTGTCAAGCAATATGCGAGGAATCGGGGCCACATAATCATGGCTGCCTGCTCCCCCCGTCCCTCCGGCCCAAGAAATCTTGCAATGATAATCCCCGTCAACACATTTAAGCCGAGGATAAACACATTCGATGCGAATATTTGCAGTACATTCCCTAAACTTCCGAATCGCTTGGTTTGTTTAATCAAGTTTACGATGGCCATAGTACTATCCCTTCAAGCTCGCTTTTCCGGTATTTAATCCCATTCCTAAGGTCCGGTTAATTAAATTCATGTACTGATTAGACATATTGCCCCAGGAATTCCTTCGGGCATCTTCCCTCGCTCTCAATGACATCGTTTCTAGTCTTCCTTTATTAGATAGGAGCTCCCTTAGCGCACTCACTAACGTCTCCGTATCATCGGGATCCTCCATTACAACCGCAGAATCATCCGATAACAGCTCAACGGCGCCGCATTTGCTGCTGGTTATCACAGGCAGTCCCGAAGCCATGGCTTCTAATATAACCAGTGAGAATGGCTCGTATCTCGAAGGGAATATGAACATATCAGCAAGCGACATGATCTCGGCAATATCTCTTCGGTATCCCAGAAAATGAACTCGCTGGGAAATCCCCAAACGCTCTGCCATGTGAGGATATACGCTCTTCTCTGCATTTCCAAGCACTAACAGATGGATATGATCCACCTGATTCAAAGCCTGAAGTACGGTGTCCAGGTTCTTCCTCGACGATTTCAAATCCCCGGCAAACAAAGCATAGGTTGTATTGACGTCCAAATTAAAATCCTTACGATTTACCGCCCGCGGATAGAACTCATTCAAATCGACACCATTCGAAATGACTGAAACCTTATGTGGATTTACTCTTGCATCCTGTATTAGTTCTTGTTTGACTTGCTCGGATACGGCCACGATCTGCTTCGTTCGTTTTAGCGCATGACGCTCCAATAGGGCATTAACACTGTTGTACAGCCATTGGTACATGGCTCTAGCGTTTTTCTGTTCATGATAAGGATGATATTTCGATTTCACCCAGGCACTATGAACAAAATGAATACAGTTAATATCCGATCTCGCGTAAGTTATGAAACCATTGACGACGACAAGGTCCAGTTTCCTTTGGTTCATCCAAATCCAACAGGCGGAAAGCCATGCAAACAGCTGGTAGCGTAACAGTGCGGTCGGGATTGTTCTGAGATTCATTCTTATCCATTCCACCCGCTCATGATTCTGCAGTTCGTCTGATAGCTCTGACGATATAATTACAATCTCATGTCCTTGATGAAGGGCTTCAACAATAACCTCGTAATTGACTCTTCCTTGCCCATCACCTTTTTTTACGGCATGTGTAACAAAACAGATATTCATTGGCTTACCTCTTTCATCACGTTGTTATTGCTCCAGAGAGAATGCTGTATGATGGTTTGCAAGAGTGTTTCGGCAATTTTGTCATGGCCCACTTCATTCGGATGGAAACGATCATAAAAATAATCATCCCATTTATGCAAAGCGGCAGACGAGTCACACATAAATATTTGATCACTGGATTTATACTGCTCACAGATCTCTCTCATTACTTCCCTGTATTTGCGCATCGATTCAGGAGTTCCCGGGAAATATCTCTCCTCAATGTCACCGGGGGTGAGAAATATGATCTTCGTTTTAGGACTGTGTTGCAGTATGGTCAGGACAAAATCCGTGGTCTGCCGTTTGAACTCCTCCAAACTCATCCACTGTTTTCCGCCAAACACTTTGATCAGGGATACCTTCACCCGCCACCGAAGACCTGATTCTATCTTTTCCAGCAATCTTCTCCTGAACCGTGTTGAATAATAGGCCCTGGGATCCATCCATCCCGGTCTTCTCCACCTTTTCGGAAGAAATCGCAGGTATTTCTTCTGTTCTCTCACGACCGCTTCGGTATTCCCATGGGCGTACACAATAATGTCCGGCTGCAATTCGAGTATGGTATTCTCATATTTGCTTCTCGACTCATTAATCTGCATGGCACTGGCCCCATAATTGATAATCTGAACAGATGGACAATACGAACGCCTCAGCTTCTCCTGAAGTAGATTTGCATAACTTGTATTGGATCTGGTGACGCCTAACCCTTCGGTTATAGAGCCTCCTAGACAAACGATTAACATTCTATATCTCCTCTCGTTTTGAGGAATTTGGCATAAGCGCTAGGGATACTACAAATAACAGGATAAACCCGCTCAGTCCGCGGATTACATTACTTGCAAAGAGAAGAAATAGAATAGCGCTGATAGCAGCAAAAGCGATGGGAGAATACATCTTCTCTGCTTTGCTTGACTTATACGTATAAAAAAAGAGATACCCTAGTATTGCAATTACAGCCAATCCCAAAGGAACTCCAAACGTATAGAACAAGTTTAAATAACCATTGTCAAAAGCAACTAACATATCGGTGTTTTTTGTGATTTTCGCTCCCAAGCCTGAACTGCCGAGGCCCTTCCCTAACGGATTAGCCAATAAACCGGAGAGAATCTCGTTCGAGAATATGAGCCTTTCATTAAAGGAATGATCCTCTTCCAAGGACCCAAAAGTTTCGATACGAGATGTCACATTATTAGCACCCGGCAGCATTGGAAGGATGAATGTGTACGCTAATATAATGATGACGGCCAATGCAAGCAGTCTGACCTTGCTTCTTAGCGCGGAACGGAGGAAGTAAGCAATGATCATAACTGCGTAAGCAATCCAGCCGACACGAACCAGGGTAAGCAGCAATGCAAATGCTACAATCATCACCCCGACTATTCCCAACGCTCTCCATCTCTTCTGTACGGTCATGATCGCGAGTGCCACAGCAAGAAATACACCTGCAGGTCCTGGGGAATTCAAAAATGAAAAGACCCGGAAATTCTGAGGCTGCGGCAGACCAATCGAATTCATATCCGCATTCATCATCCAGAATTTGTCCCAAGGAGGCAGGGCGATATACTGATATATGCCGTACGCAGCAACGATTACCGCTAGATAAGAAAGGCTTCTTAACCATCGATCCCGGGTGTCATTATCAAATGGACTTACACTGACATAGATGAAAACAAGAAACGGTACGACATAATTCAGCAGATCGTACACCGACGATAAGCCATATCTTAAAAAACCAAGACCAAACCCGTATAACAAGGCGGCCCCTATAATTTTCATAATTAAGCCCACTCTGCGATCGATCTGCTTCTTATTCTTCAAGATAGGCAAAAGCAGCGTCAAACTTACACAATAAGGAATAAGAGACACGATTGAGGTATCATTGTAGGACTGGACGAGCCAATCCATGAGCCGCCTTATCTCCGGGCTTACTACCCATACAAGCAGCGTATAAGGCAGTAATGATTTGGGCCTGTATGTGTAGATATGCACAGACATTAACACGCTGAGAAGAAGGAGCGTAAATTCCAGCAGCTTCGAATGAAGCGAATCGATAGATCCAGCCAGACCAACACTTAACCCAAGCGCAACGATCCCCGCCAGTTTCAGCAGAACCTGAATTGACAGCGTTACATTATCTTTTCTAAAAAGCCTCTCCACGTTATCCAACCACCCCATCTGCCTATTGACATAAGCATCGTTGAATACAGCGTTCAACAAACCTCATGATGACCGTCGGAACGATTGTATTGTGTTACAATTGACTATGATAAACCTTGCTCGATTAATAAGCTGAATTGGGAAATACGATAATTTTTACCGTTTTGAATAGGAGCTTAACGTCAAGCCATAGACTTCTGCGCTCGATATACTCCAAATCTAATGCCAGCATTTCTTGAAAGCTTAGGTTATTGCGTCCACTTACCTGCCACAGCCCCGTACAACCTGGAGTAACCTTTAGTCTCAACTTATCCAAGCTTGTATATTGCTCCACTTCTCTGGGTAATGCCGGCCTGGGCCCAACCAGTGACATATCTCCCCGGATCACATTCCATAACTGCGGCAGCTCATCAATGCTGGTCTTGCGAATTAGCTTTCCGACCTTTGTAATGCGCGGATCTTCTTTCATCTTGAACATAGCCCCGCCGACCTCATTCTGATCCAGCAGCTCCTCCAGCAGCTCTTCCGCATTCGAGACCATAGACCGAAACTTATACATTCGAAAGGGCCGTTCATGCTTACCAATCCTTGTCTGATAAAAAAAAACAGACCCCTTAGGGTCTTCTATTTTAATGATGATAGCTATAAGCACAAAAAACGGAATTAATATGACCATACCTATAAGCGCGAGAATAAAATCCATACCCCGTTTGGTCATGAGATACATGATCTTGGCCTTTTTCGTTTCCGGCACATAATCTGTATAAACCGGGTTCCCCTCAAGAACAACCTCGATATCATTTCGTTGCGGAGTGGGAGACACTTGCCTTCACCTCATTAGCGATTTATTTTACCAAGATATTCTCGTTCGAGAATGGCTTCCATACCTTGCAACAGCGGCTTGCGAAGTTCATCATTCTGAAGTGCAAAATCAAGTGTAGTCATAATAAATCCGAGCTTTTCTCCTACATCATAACGGGTTCCCTCAAAATCGTATGCATACACGCCTTGGCTCACATTCAATTTTTGAATGGCATCCGTCAATTGAATTTCTCCCCCTGCTCCTTCCTCTTGATGCTCAAGAAATTCAAATATGTCCGGAGTCAATATGTATCTGCCCATAATCGCCAATCGGGATGGGGCTCGATCCGTTTTGGGTTTCTCTACAAAATAATCCACTTCATACAACCGGTCGATTCGTTCCAGAGGAGCTACAATTCCGTAACGTTGGGTCTGATCCAAAGGCACGGTCTGAACTCCAATTACGGACTTTTGCAAGAGCTCAAACTGCTCCGCCAGCTGACGGGTGCACGGCACACGAGATTGGACAATATCATCTCCAAGAAGTACGGCAAAAGGCTCATCCCCGATAAAGTTGCGTGCACACCAAACGGCATGGCCAAGTCCCTTGGCTTCCTTCTGACGGATGTAGTGTATATCTACGTTCGAAGAGCGCCGTACTTCATCCAGAAGATCGAATTTCCCTTTGCTAAACAGATTATTTTCCAGCTCAAACGCATGGTCAAAATGGTCTTCAATTGATCGTTTCCCTTTACCGGTGACAATGATAATATCCTCAATTCCGGATGCTACCGCTTCTTCCACAATGTATTGAATCGTGGGTTTATCCACAATCGGAAGCATCTCTTTCGGCATGGCTTTCGTTGCAGGCAGGAATCGTGTCCCCAGGCCTGCTGCGGGAATAATTGCCTTTTTTACTTTCTTCGTCATCATCTTCACTACCCATCTCTATATATTATTTATACTATCGCCTTAATAATGGCCTCTATATTAGAAAAGCCTAGCTATGGGCTCTTCTGTCAGAACTGAAAAAAACATAGCTAATTTTTCTAACAAGGGCATTCAACCCGTCCTCACATCACACCCTCGACAATAATGTCTAAGGCCCTTAAGACCCACAGCGTGACCGAGTGTCTACAGTGAAAGAGGTGCAGTAGACATTACCTTGGCTTCTTCTGGCGGTTCCCGCCAGAAGAAGCCTTTATATTCCGTTCCAATTGCTATCTCGCTTCCTTGTTGATCACAATGCCCACCATTCGTGCATTCACGTGGTCCAGCTGCTCTTTGGCTTTTTTTAGATGGTCTTTCCTTACCTTGCCTGAAGCCACGATCATGACAACGCCATCGCACAAGGCGCTGACAATGACACTATCGGATACCGACAGTACAGACGGCGTGTCGAGAAGAATCACATCATATTCAGGTTTAAGCTGTTCTAATAGCTCCCGCATTACAACCGAATCCATCAATTCGGCAGGATTCGCAGGTACCGGTCCGGAAGGCAGGAGCGATAAGTTGCTGACAATCGTTTCTTGAACGGAATCTTGCACACTCGTTTGTCCGTTCAACAGCGTGCTCAAGCCCTGGTGGTTAGGTACGGAGAATACACGATGAAGCGAGGGTCTGCGCATATCCGCATCAATCAGAAGAACCCTCTTTCCTTCCTGTGCATACGTTACCGCTAAGTTGCTGATCGTTGTCGTTTTCCCTTCTCCGGTCTGAGTCGATGTAATCATGAGAGTTTTTAATTCCTGATCTTTGGAAGAGAAATGGATCTTCGTTCGTAGGATGCGATATACCTCCGATATAGGTGATTTGGGATTCATGGACACAATTAGGCTGCTATCACTGATTGAGCGTCGCATACGGACTGTCACCTACTTTTGTCTTTTGTATGGCTTTCATTCTGGCCGATTTCTTCAGGTCTGCTTTGCTCATCATGCCTACGACAGCGAGTACAGAAACATCGTCTAACGTTTCGAGAATTTCAGCTTCGGATTTCACGGTATCGTCCAGATAATCAAGCAAAAATACAAGCCCGACCGCCAGCATGAGTGATACTGCAAAGCTGATAAACAAATTCATAATGGGGTTGAAATTGATCGGTGCAGGCGATGCCGCTGGATCTGCCTCACTTAGAATCGTGATATTATCCACGTTCATAATGTGAGGGATCTGTTCCTTGAACACGGTGGAGACTGCATTTACGATTTCTGCCGCGTTTGCATAGGATGTATCCTGATAAATCAAGTTCATCACCTGCGAGTTATTTGCCGAAGTGACCGATATTTTGGCAGATAACTGCCAGGCACTCTCGCCTAAATTCGGATATTCTTCGACAACCTTATTCATAATGGCGGATGACTTAATAATTTCCTTGTATGAATTAATAAGAAAAATACTCGTTTGGATCGTGCTTGCATTGAGGCTCGCCCCTCCATCACCTGACGACTGGTTCACGATCAGTTTTGCATTCGCTGCATACACAGGAGTTGTAAAGTAGAAGCTTTTGACACCTGTCGCTGTGATTGCGATGATTACGATCGATGCGATCAACCACCATTTCTTTTGCAACACCCTAAAATACTGTTTGAGTTCCATTCGTTTGCAGCCCCCCTGCTCAATTTCCTGAAATGGTGCATATTCAGACTTTTCTACGAAAAGTTATTCCAATTTTCAAAAGCTTCTTCGATACAATCTGTATAATTTATATTCCATAATTTACGATACAATATGTATCATGTCAAGGATATATTGTGTAAAAACTGCATTTTAGAAACGAATTGTATCATTAATAGGGATGATAGCGCTTGCTTATCTTATTTCCATGAATCGTTGGCCCACCGCAAGAAAATCCAAATCAACAAAAAGAACCCATCTAGCTGATCGACGGATCAACGAAACGGATTCTTCTGGGCAATCACTGATATTTTTAACTTGAGATGTTATGGTAATGGTCTTATTTGTAAACTTCCATTGATCACACTCAAGTGGTATCTTCCGCCCGTAGCGGAGTCGGTTAAAATAATCCCATTCCCCGGACCCCCAATTTCCAAGGAATCTGTCATATAACTGTGTGAATATGGAGAATAGGAACCAACATGATCCCATGTCACCATCACCCCGGCAACGTAGATTTCTCCAATTTTCGGCAAGCCTCCTATACTGAACTCATACAATAAGCCTGTTTTGCTTGACAATTCTCTACCACGCAAGTGCTGCCAGTCCTTCGTCCTCCAGGTCAATGAATCATTAAAAATATATTCTGCATT
This sequence comes from Paenibacillus solani, assembly GCF_001277345.1. Classification (GTDB taxonomy): domain Bacteria; phylum Bacillota; class Bacilli; order Paenibacillales; family Paenibacillaceae; genus Paenibacillus_AQ; species Paenibacillus_AQ solani. Next base: position 107,959 of record NZ_LIUT01000006.1, on the reverse strand, counting down.
CTGAGCTGAAATGCGTCCGATGGCTCTATAGGTGGTCGAAGTCTCATGTTCTGTTTCTAAAATAAAATATTGCATCGCTAAGTTCCGATTAGCGTCTCCCCGATACGGCAAGGTTGGCGCATTAAACTTTATTCGAATGCTCGGTGAATTGACACCATCCGGGGTTATTCTCAAGATCACAGGCCGGCTTCCAATAACCTGCTTCATCTCATTCGTGATGGGCACAGGCACTTGGTCGGCTGCAACCAGACTAAGGGAGGCGTTAGATACAATCCAATTAGATAACACTTCCGGATTTCTAAGCAGGTTTGGTGCCGAGACTGGCATCAATGTCCGATGTTCCCTTTCCTGCATCCGTGTTTGTAAATCAGCATTTCGGTACAGCGGAGTTACTTTCCTACGAATCACGGTTTCTGACGGTCCAAGCCCGGTTAGAACAGATCCCTTGTCACCCGTCAACGTATCAATATAAGCAGACCCCAATGCCCCCTGGGCGGTCGATTTCCTGAGCGTTCCAAGATCATCATTAATTACTGTCGGATCGGCAACGGTTCCAAACCAAGCGGCATATTGCTGTTTCTCAACATTGTTCCTCAAGCCATCCGGCAGTGAATATTCCCAACCGGCCGTGTTCCCGGTATAGGTGATAGTCGACCATGAGAATCCGAAACCCAAGATCCTTAGATTGGAAGTCAAGGATTTCGTCAGTAATTTTATTGCTGCCTCTCCGCACTGCTCGAACATGGTATTCATATAGATTCCGCTCAGTCCAACGACGGAAGACAAACGATTATAGTCATCAAGCCCGCTATCAATGCATTGATATATGGCATACGGTGCAAATCCAAGATGAACTCTATGCAAAAATGCACTAAAGCCTCCCCGATGTCCTGCGGCTAAAATCGTCCCCAGCAAAACCCCGCAGAATGCGCCTGATATGCCACCGCCTTGATAAAAATAATCCCCTGTATTGATCCGGCAATACACGCCAATCAATCCGTTCCATGAACATTCGTATGAGGATACATGTCCATTGTTACTGTTAAGCAGCTGCCCCACCTTCACTCCGGCAGTAGCAATATTCCTGAATATTGGCGTCGCTGATCCTGCTACTTCGATGGCGGCTGAACCCACAGCGAACATACTGTACAAGCTTTGTTCAAATAGACCTTTGTTAATCCACTTGCCGAGTTCTCTTGAGTTATATTTAGAAACACCATACACGCCGAAGTCTTCAAATACTGCTTTGATTCCAGCATTCCGTATTCTTATGCAAGGGAGTAAATCCGTCGTAGTGTCAATGGGATCCCAGATGATTCGCGTTCCCATCTGCCCGCCATCTATATAAGGCCCTACTCCAAAGATGCCGCGGCTATTGTTCTCTATAGTTTGTCTGATCCGATAGTCGCCGGCAGGTATGAACAATTTGTAACGCTTATCACACTTTGCCATCGCCGCTTGAAAAGCCAAGGTATCATCTGTTCGCCCATCTCCTACTGCACCGAACCACTTTACATTTATGCCACGGCTCATTAATTCTTCATCTAACAGATCGAAATTAAAGCCTACATCCTTCGGATCCATCGTATCCGAGGATGATGACCATGCATTCATCTTCATATGTTTCGTTTGTCTCTTGGCCATGTCATCTCCTCCTTGCTTACATAGTAGTGAATATAATGCAAATGTGCTTGATGTATATGCCCAGCTGTGAAGCAAGTCCCGCCCAAATATGAAACCCATTTCAAATGCATTCTTGAAAATCGGAACAAGGGTGCTATAATATAGAATCTATTGGATACATTTTGTATCATTAAAAGTCATCACTATCAAAAGGAGCTATTATCATGCGAATCATGCTTACATTTCTATGGGCTATAGCTCTGTTTATCTTCACTTGCTCTGTCAATTTTCATCACTTAATCAGTGATCACGTCGTCGAGTTTCAGTTCAACCCGTCTCCCGACTGGTCGGAGCTGCTGCGACAGGACTTCCAGTGGAACAGCAGCGATTGGAGATTACGAAAAATAGGCCACTTCTTCGGATTTTTCGTCCTTGCACTACTGGCTTCCAACTTCGGCAAGAGGAAATCGGCTTATTATTTGTGTGTCGCCTATGCAGGATTAACTGAAATTCTCCAGCTCTTCTTCTTTCGAGGCGGGCGTATCTATGATGTGATCAATGATTCACTCGGAATTCTCCTTGCTTATCTGCTCTGTCTGATTCTGCTGCGTAAAAGAATCAATTCACACCCAAGTATGAAGTCATAAATGAAGCTGATCACCCTTTTATCAGAAGATATAAAAAAAGCAGTTGATACAATTCGTATACTTGTATTATAATGACGGTGATACGAAATGTATCAAAGCTTATGACGTATCCGCAATGCGTTAATACGAAAGGATAATTCAATGGGTGCAATTGCTGGTATCTATCATATCCAAGGAGAACCGATTCCAGCGGACAGCAGCGAGCTTATGATGTCGGCATTGAGCAAGTATCCCGCCGATCAAAGCGCAGCCTGGCAGCAGGATCGCATCATGCTGGGATGTCATGCTCAGTGGATCACGAAGCAGGCTGCACTAGAAATATTGCCTTATTATGATCCACAGCGCGGGCTTGCCATCACTGCTGACGCGATCATCGATAACCGGGACGAACTTATGGATCAGCTCCAGGTGCCGCATTCCGAAAGATCATACATGACGGACAGCGAAGTTCTGCTCTTGGCTTATGAGAAATGGTCCGAGCGCATGTCGGAGCGATTGGTCGGTGATTTTGCTTTTGCCATATGGGATGAGCGCAAGCAGCTTCTATTCGGGGCAAGGGATTTCTCAGGCGCTAGGACCTTGTATTATCACCACGATGGGCAGCGGTTCTCCTTCTGTACGATGATGACCCCCTTGTTCGCTTTACCCTACATACATAAGGAGCTTAACGAGCGGTGGCTAGCCGAGTTTCTGGCGATCCGGGGTGTATTCGAACCTCCAGATACTTCAACCACTGTATATAACCATATTCAGCAGCTTCCTCCCTCCCACAGTTTCATCATTACGCAAAACCGGTTACGGATCAGCCGATATGACAGCCTTGCCAATATACAACCGTTACAGCTCCGTTCCTCGGGCGAGTATGAAGAGGCCTTTCGGGAGGTATTCCACAGAGCTGTAACTTCAAGACTTCGGCGATCGAGCCTGCATGTTGGAGCTCATCTTAGCGGCGGGCTGGATTCGGGCTCTGTGGCAAGCTTCGCTGCCAGAGCTCTTCGGCAGGAGAACCGCCCCCTTCATACCTTCAGTTACATACCTGAAGGCGGGTTCGAAGATTGGACGCCCAAGCACAGATTTGCGGACGAAAGGCCTCTCATCTGTCAGACGGTACAATTTGTGGGCAACATCAAGGACTACTACCTGGATTTCAAAGGACATAGTCCCTTTACGGAAATTGACGACTGGTTGGACATTATGGAATCGCCATACAAGTTTTTTGATAATTCGTTTTGGCTGCGAGGAATTTACAACCAAGCGCAGCAGCGCGGAATTGGGGTTCTCTTGAACGGAGCTCGGGGGAATTACAGTATCTCTTGGGGGCCTGCGATCGAATATTATGCGAGGCTCATGAAGAAGTTCAACTTGCTGCAGCTCTCGCGTGAGGTTAAACAATACAGCAGAAATATTGGTGTTGGCCGTAAACAGCTGTATTCCATCCTTTATCGCAAAGCATTCCCTTCCCTAGTAAAGGGCAGGGTATCCGGATCATCATCTGATTTTCCGCAGCTGATCAACTCGGGTTTCGCTGAGCGAGCAGGCATTTATGAGAAATTGCAGGATCCCTCCTTCGTGGGGATTGGATCAACGGATGATCTGCCGGCTGATCCGCTGGAAGCCAGAATCCAGCATTTCAATCGTGTTAATATGTGGACCGCTACCGGAGCGAGCGGCTGCAAATTATCACTACGTTATTCCGTATGGAGCCATGATCCGACCAATGATCTGCGTGTCATTCGTTTCTGCTTGGGAACGCCTATGGAGCAGTTCGTTCACAGCGGTATGGATCGGGCCTTAATCCGGAGGTCTACCGAGGGCTGGCTCCCCGACTCCATCCGGCTGAATCAGCGGACGAGAGGGATCCAAGCTGCCGATTCCATCCATCGAATGCGGAGCGACTGGCCCGTAATCATCGATGAGCTGGAGCAGTTGAGCCGCGATTCCAGAATGCAGCAGTTCATTAACATGCCTGTTCTCCAAGAGGCTCTAACGGAAGCACGCCAAGGATTAGACCCGAATCAAGCTTACGGTCCATCCATCAAGCTGCTTATGCGCAGCATCATTCTGTACCGGTTTCTGCAAACAAACTTTTGAAAGGAGGTGAATCCAAATGAAACAGGAATGGAGCGTACCCGTACTGGAAGTCCTTGACATGAATATGACAATGGCTGGTCCCGGAAGTGCAATTCCGGATGGAGTTCAGCCCGATCCGGATGAGATGGTTCACTACAGCTAAACAATATGGATTCATCTTTTAGGAAGTCAGCCCATATGCCCAGCTGGGTATATGGGCTTCCACTTTTATTCGCCATAACAAACAATGGAGTGAGGATCGTGACTCAAACCCTTAACAAAAACCTATATACGGCCTTCGGGCATTCCATACATAGCGAGATTCCCCTGCCTGAAGCACAGCATATGACATCACAGGATCACCCCGCCGATATTGTCGTTCGTTATGCCAATTTAACGGAGAAATGGTCGACATGCGCTATCCCCTCAAGATCCTTCTTCTGTACAGGTGATCTGGTCATGTTCAGGGTCCCTGATCTGGCCATTTTCGCCGTGGAAAACGGGACCACCATCTCCATTTCTCCAGAGGGGAACGCTGAAGAGGACAAACTTCGCCTATATGTGCTGGGTACATGCATGGGCGTTATTTTGATGCAGCGAAAAATTCTGCCCTTACACGGAAGCGCCATTGTTATCAACAACAAAGCCTATGGATTCGTCGGTCATTCCGGTCACGGTAAATCCACGCTCGCTTCGGCTTTCCTGCAGCAAGGGTACCCACTTATGACGGATGACATTATCGCGGTTACGCTGGATGATCGACATGTGCCTTATGTAACTCCGGCTTACCCGCAGCAGAAGCTTTGGCAGGAAAGTCTAGATGTCTTTGGCATGAATTCGAATCAGTTCCGCCCCTTGTTCGATCGCGAAACCAAGTATGCTATTCCCGTGGAATCCCACTTCGCCTCCGCCACGCTTCCCCTCGCCGGAATCTTCGAGCTCATCAAGACCGACTGCGAGCAAGTCAGCATACGGGAAATTGAGAAGCTGGAACGACTGCCACTTCTATATCGCCACACCTATCGTAAATCACTCCTGCAAGACAGCGGATTAACCAAATGGCATTTTGATATGACAGCCCGAATCTCGAGCAATATTGCTATTCATCAGCTTCAGCGTCCATCGAATCAGCCTACCGTACATCAGCTGACAGCCCTGGTCTTGGATACTATTGGGGAATAAGTAACCGCCCCTCCTTCCACGTTCTTAGAATTAATCCCTATAATTACTTACGTCACTCGCGATAAAGAATCCCCAATCGATAGGTTCGGGGATCCTTCTCCTGCTAAAAACTTCATTGATAGCGGTGACGATGTCACTCTACCCCTGGGCTAAAATCTAAAATTTTCTGAACCTTTCAATCGTTGTAAAACATATAATAGATAGCCCCCCTTGGTTTATGACATTGATCATCGATAAAGGAGCCCCTTATGAATCCTTCTGATATGGAACGAATCATCGCTATTCTTCCTTGCCTGTCCATAATTTCACCTCAAGATTGGCAGCGTGCCGAGCTCATGCCGGTCGGTCCCTCCACCCCACATGCGATTCGGGAAGGTCATGTCCTGCAGCACGCGATGTTTATGCTTAAGGGAAGCGTGCGCATTCATAAAATTAGCGAGCAAGGAAGAGAAATCACCCTATATCGCGTGCGCAGCGGACAGAGCTGCGTGCTTATGATGGCAAGTATTATGGGAGAGTCCGAATATGAAGCGAATGCATCAATTGAAGTGGAGAGCGAAGTTTTGCTTATTCCTGTAAACGTATTCGAAGATTGGATGGATCGTTATAAACCTCTGAGGCAATATATCTATCAGCAAATCGTTCAGAGAATAACGGCAGTCACCAGCCTTCTTGAGGACATTGCATTTAAACCGGTGAACCAGCGGCTTGCCCATTTCGTATATACGAATACGGAAGACGAAATACTCACATTGAAGATGACGCATGATCAGTTAGCCGTAGAACTCGGAACCGCCCGGGAAGTCATTAGCCGTGTTCTGAAGGACTTTCAAAACAAAGGAATCTTGTCGCTAACCAGAGGAAAAATCCATATCATCAACCGATCCGCTTTGGAAGAAATCATGCATCAGCATCTTGTGTGACTTAGTCACGGAAACGGGCTGAAGATACCGCTAAAATGGAGATAATTCCAATGATGCGGAGGTATGTTATGAGAAATGTCGGAGGTATCGACCGGTTATTCCGTTTAATTCTAAGTTTCCCACTTCTGTTCATTCTTTGTTATGTGGATAGTAACTGGAGATACATCGGTCTGATCGGACTTGTCTTTCTGTTTAATGCATTGACTCGAATCTGCTTCATCAATCATATACTCGGGATCAATTCCTGTACGATGAAAGATGGGAAAGGCGGTGTGACGCGTTGACCCATTACTATGATTCTTCAAATTTAAAGAAAATCCCAGAACTTATGCAGCTTGCGCCGGAGGCCTCTGCCTCGTTTCTATCTTTTGAAAAAGAGGTCTATCACACTCACACTCACACCCACATCCCGCTGAAGACAAAAGAATTGATTGCCCTGGCCGTAGCTCATGTTACAGGCTGCCCCTATTGTATCGATGTTCATGTGAAGAAATTCCAGCAGCTAGGAGGAACCCGGGAAGAAATTCTGGAAGCTGTACTCGTCGCAACGACGACCCGCGCAGGTGCCATACTTAGCCATGCAACGCATGCTTTACTGGCATACGACTAGACAACAACTTCCTCGAAGGAATCTAAGAATGTGAATTCTTCGCATGATCCCGAGTGTTTTTGTTAGGGTTGGGCCGATTCTGACACCATAGTATCTGCCAGTCTGGCAGAATAGCAGCATGATATGGAGGTGACCATTACAAGTGTAGTGATGGCCCTCTTCATTGTTGGCACTCTATCTATTTCATTTTTGAAACCCCATATTCGATTTTATATTCGAATTTATTTTAAAATTTAAATTTTAATTAATAAAACTCTTTAATTGTTTCCATATTATGCTATAATAAGGATTAATATAGCGATTAACCCTAGAAAATGTAATTATTTACATATCATATTCACTACATATCACTATTAAAATTTAGGGGGGATTTGGATGGATGCTAATTTGGTAGCCTCGCTTATTTTAGCTACCCTGCTATGTTATTCATTTTTAGCCAAAATCGTTTCATACTCCGACTTTAAAGCCACGATTCAAGAACTGAAGTTTCCCCAATTCTTCGCTTGGCTGGTTATTGCAGCGGAAGGGTTGGGAGCAATCCTGCTCGTAGTTGATTACACTCGCCTGATCGGTCAAGTTGCTGTGATGCTGCTCTTTCTTACTTTCTGCGGGGTGGCCGGCTTGGCCATTTATAGAAAATTAAACGTAAGTTGTAATTGCTTCGGTAAGTCCAGTGAAGAGAAACTGGGATGGGGGACTATTTCGAAGGTTACACCGCTCTTCCTGTTAACAGTAATCGGAGTTTCGGTTGATCACTCGCAATCGCTAACTTCTATGAATCTAACAGAGATCATTAGCTGCGTTGGACTTACTATTGGTATTTTGAATATGTACCTCATGTTGAAGAATAGAGAACTACTAGTAGAAGGAGGCTCTTGAATTCAATGAATCTATTCAATCTATCTTATGCATTTCTATGGGTTATGGTTGCACTACAATCGTACTTCATTATTCAGCTTGGACGAAAAATACAAGCCTCAAAAGGACAAGCACCTCCACTACCCGGTCTTATTGAGGAAGATCACGGGCTACCCCACGGTTTACGATTTCCTCAACTTCACTTTGAAACCGTTAACAGAGGCTCCATCGATTTAAGACAACTCAGAGAACAAAAACTCGGTTTCCTGATAGCGTTTACAGATGCAAAATGCAGCTCGTGTAAGTCACTCTACCCTGTATTGGAAAAATTCAACAAGCGTAATCCCCACATTCAACCACTCATTCTCATGATCGGTCAACAACCGGACATAATTGAGATCATTAAGCAATATGAACTAAGCATACCCGTAGCAAATATTGCCTCCCCTACACCCTTTGAAACCGGCATCTTTCCTTTTGTCTATTATTTGACTCCGCAAGGAGATGTCATTGCGAAAAGCGTCGTCCAGCACAGAGAACAGCTTGAGGCTCTGCTTGCTCAGACACTCACCTCCCAAGCCTCATAACCTACGATGATCGATCGGATTTAAATCTAAAACTCCAACTTCCGTCACATGTAGATTTTTGGAAAGGGGGTGAAACAATGTCGTGTCCTTCAAACGGTAACTACTGTGTTGCTCAGCGCTGTAGCGCAAATATTAATGATGTAAGGATCTATTACTGGTACTCCGGTACAAATTGTAAGTATGGTCAGGACTCCATTTGCGGCTGTTAAGTATTTCCATTAAAAATCTTATAAAGGTGGTAATGTCCATGTCTTGTCCTTCAAACGGTAGCTACTGTGTCTCTGAGCGTTGTGGTCCTAGCACTTATTCAGTAAGAATTACTTACTGGTATTCCGGTGCAAGCTGCAGATATGAGCAATCATCCTCTTGTGGTTGCTAATTACGTTTATTAAAAAAACTTATAAAGGTGGTAATGTCCATGTCTTGTCCTTCAAACGGTAGTTACTGTATCTCTCAGCAATGTTCTTTTAATACTTATTCAGTAAAAATTACTTACTGGTATGCCGGTGCAAATTGCAGATACGGACAAGAATCCTCTTGTGGCTGTTAAAACTTCACCAAAAAATATCCAATAAAGGTGGTAATGACCATGTCTTGTCCTGCACAAGGAAGCTATTGCACTTCTCAACGCTGTAGCGCGAATACTTATGACGTTCGAATTTATTACTGGTACGAAGGTACAAATTGCAGGTATAACCAAGAGTCCAAATGCGGCTGTTAAAACTTTATTGACAAATATCTAAATAAAGGCGGTTATGACCCATGGCTTGTCCTGTAAACGGAGACTACTGCACTACTGTACTCTGTCTAAATACTTATGACAGACGAGTTACTTACTGGTACGAAGGTGCAAGTTGCAGGTATAACCAAGTGACTAGTTGCACCTGCTAAAGCTTTTTTTAAAATATCCAATAAAGGTGGTAATGTCCATGTCTTGTCCTGCACAAGGAGACTACTGCGTTGCCCAACGTTGTAGCGGGAATATTAATGATGTAAGAATCTACTACTGGTACGAAGGTACAAATTGCAAGTATAAGGAAACGTCCAAATGCGGCTGCTAGTCTCTTAATGTACTTGGAATGATTCGATAGTAACAAACCAAAAAGAGGAGAGCGTTCGTTCAGTGCTCTCCTCTTTATTAATAACAATCTCCTATAAAGGTGAGGTCACGATGCAGATCAATCATTCGGAGAAAAACAAGGTTGTTTTCAGTGTATTCAGTCGATTCATGCCACTTATGCTTAAAGTCATTCCTGGTGCGACGATTCTGCTTATCTTGCTAAGAATCATGACAGCATTAATTCCTGTCGCCCAAATTTACATTGTAAAAGAATTAGTTGATTTGGTAACCTTACTATTCACACAACAGCAAGCGATCGCCTCTGATGTCTATTTCGTTCTGGGCCTGCAAGCGCTGGTTCTGATCGCTGATCGCTTCTTAAATTATTTAAACTCTGTTGTCGGTTTTCGTGCGCAACAAAAGCTAAAGTATTATTTCGAACAATTATTAATCAATAAAGCCTCCCAGCTGCCTTTAAGTTATTTCGACCGTCCCGATTATTATGATCAACTTGAGCGGGCTGCATTTGGTGTAGATGTTAAGGGCTTTAACCTGGTTAACCTCATACTAACGATTGGTTCAAGTATCATAACGTTAGTCGGATTAGTATCGATTCTGCTCTCGTTCCATTGGGTACTGGCTGCCATTGTACTAGTTATGATTATCCCTAACATTCTAGTGAATGCTCATTTTGGCAAACAAAAATACAATCAGGCGATGACTCAAACACCGGAACAACGAAAGGTTCATTATTTGCTCCGCATTTTACATAGCCGAAGTACAGCCAAAGAAGCACGAATTTATAATTATACACCTTACTTAACCGCTAAGTGGAAGGGCATCTTCTGGAAAACAGGGGACGAACAATATGATCTTCGCAAACGCACCGATAGCCGAATGCTCCTCGTCAATATCTCACAAATTTTATTGGATGTCTGTGTCATTATTGTACTCATTCTGTTTGGCGCAAGCGGCGCGCTAACCATCGGACACTATGTCTCGTTAACCCAAGCCCTTCAGCAAATTCAGTCCATCATTACCGGATTGGGTTACTCCATAGCCGCCGTCTACGAAGAAAGTCTATTCATTAATGAAGTCTTACACTTCCTTGATCTGGACGTTGAGGAATCTCAAAATCAAATCCATCCATTCCCTGAGAAATTAAAGACAAAAATAGAGGTCAAAAATCTCTCTTTCACATATGCGACGCATAGCACTCCACAGCTAAAAAAGATTAGCTTTAACATTTCGCCAGGAGAAAAGATTGCCATTGTAGGTGAGAATGGCGCGGGTAAAAGTACGCTTGTTAAATGCTTGCTTGGGTTGTATTTGCCCGATGAAGGCACCATTCTATTCGATGGGGTAGACATTCGCACCATCGAGCCCAAAAGTATGCGTCAAAATGTTTCCGCCGTGTTTCAAGATTTTGAGAGCTATCAATTAACGGTTCGCGAGAATATTGCCATGGGACACGCAAAAATAGAAGATGATGCATCCATTAAAGCCGCCGTGAATAAAGCTGGCCTAAGCGGATTAATGGAGAAGCTGCCCCACGGTTTGGATACAGAACTCGGGGCAATGTTCCACAATGGATACGAACTGTCCGGGGGACAATGGCAGAAAATAGCATTAAGCCGCGCTTTCATGAGAGATACGCAAATTGTTATTCTGGATGAGCCAACAGCTGCGCTTGATCCGAGGGCGGAAGCCGAAATCTATGATAAGTTCGCTACGCTATATGAAGGTAAGACAACGATTATGATCTCTCATCGATTGAGCAGCTGCAAGCATGCAGACAGAATTATTGTCCTGCATAATGGCGAAATTGTAGAAGAAGGAAATCATGATACATTACTAGCAGCCCAGGGTGCCTATGCCGAGATGTTCCATACCCAAGCTAAGCGATATGCTTCATGATTGGTTCGTAAAGACTACCCTATTAGCTTGCCGTGTCCAATCTTACATCTAACCCGACTCGTTCCATACGAGCGGGTTTTTGTACGTCCATGTATGTACGCGATTATATTCAAGCCACTCATATCTAATTTGGAATTATTGACATTTTTATGGAGTGTTGGTATCATACAGGAAACTCAAAAATAAATTTGAGTTTCCATAGACTTGTTTTTACATAGGCTTGTTTTTCACAGGAGGGAAATCGGGTATGGAGCTGACAACTGTACAGCATCAGCAGAAGATAGAAATTATGGAAAAGTATTTAGAGCTTGGTTTGAAAGACGGGTTTAAGAGCGTGCTGTTGGATCAAGTCGCTTCTGAATTAAGCATAAGCAAAAAAACAATCTACAAACTGTATACAAATAAAGAAGCATTGATCACGGCCTGCATTGACCATGTATTTCAATCCATCGACGATACGATTGCCCCGATCATAAGAGATCCGAGTATGGATATTATCGATAAGATCATCCGTCTGCTTACGATGGTTTCTGAAAAGCTGAGTTTCTTTACCATGCAGCAAGTAGGTGAAATTCAGCAGCTTTATCCGGATTTGTGGGAGCATGTGGTTCAAGAGCGCAATATTCGGCTGGAACGATACGAGATGTTGTTTGAAGCAGCCAGGAAAAAGGGGGTGATCCGGGACATCGACCCGAAAATAATCGTTCAGCTATTAATGCATTCAATCGATGAATTTACGAAGGAAGGGTTTATGAAAGAGCATAATCTGACTTATTCTCAATCCTTGTCCTTAATTACAAGCATTCTTTTTGAAGGCATATTAAAAACCGAATGAATAGGAGGCTTGGCATGAATGGAAAAGTTGTTCTGATCGTTGGAGCTTCAAGCGGAATAGGGCGAGTACTGGCCAAAAAATTCGCATCGCTCGGTGTCACTGTTATTGCTTCCTCCCGGTCAACTTATGCGCTTCTGGAGCTGCAGCATGAAATCCTTGAAAGCGGCGGCAGCTGCCATGTGATTCCCTGTGATATTTGTTCAGAGGCATCCGTCACTTCACTGATATCGGATAGCATCGACAAATTTCAGCGGATTGACATTGCTATTCTGGGATCCGCTGTCCAATATATCGATCGGGTTGATGCCCTTCGAACCGATGAATTGGAATTGATGTTTCAAACCAATGTTGTTGGCATCATGCGCTGTGCAAGATATATCCTTCCTCATATGCTGAGAAGAAATAAGGGACAGCTTGTATTTCTCTCCTCGATGATGGGAGAGGCTGCATTTCCACAGATGGTCCCTTACGGTGCAACCAAAGCAGCAATCTCCTGCTTTGCACGCGGCTTGCATCGAGAATTAAAGAATAGCAATGTACATGTAAACCTGCTCTCCCCTGGACATATGAACACGAATATAAGCTCACATCTAGGCGACCGCACTCCCAGTTGGTATGGCAAATCAGGCTCTCTGGATTTAGACAAGGCAGCAGAGGCCATGGTCAAAGCCGTCCTCGCCAACCGAAAGGACGTAGTTATCGGTCGCCAGAGCTATATGATGACTCAATTGATTAAGTACATGCCTGCGATCGCTAACCGAATTATCCATAAGATTACAACTTAATATAAAAGGAGGTTAACATAGGTTGATTATAAATCATTCCGTTAAATATGACGCAGACGTCATTATTGTTGGAGGGGCTGTGGCAGGAGCAGCACTGGCTTGTGCAATGGCTAAATACAATATAAGGACTCTCCTGCTTGATCGACGCAAAGAACCTGGCAGTATGAATCGCGGAGACGGCCTGCAGCCCCGAACACTGGAAATACTCGAACAATGGGGAGCTCTCCCAGAGTTATTAAAATATCCGCATGTAAAATCTTCTGGCATCGAGCTTCGGCATCCTGTACTTAAGACATTAATGAATATCGACTTACAACCTCTCACCTCAAGTAAATATAACTACATTCTAAACATTCCCCATCGAGATATTGAACAAGGATTATTAGACTATGCTGACAAACATGAGTTGATCCACCTTCAGCGCGGAATTATTGTTGAAAAGCTGTTATGGAATGAAAAAAACCAAGTGAACGGAGTAAGGGTAAAGCAGAGGAACGAGACTTTTCAATATACCGCTCCCATCGTCATTGCCGCCGATGGCGGATTATCTGGTATTCGACAACATCTTCAAATTGATGCAAAGCGAGCGTTATATCATCATGAGCTTGTTGTGCTGCATTTGCCAAGGCCCGCCTGGTTTTCAAACGAGCTAAGGACACTCGTAAACCTTCATCGTGACGGTGCGGTTGTCTTCATTCCTTTACCGGACCGGCAGATGCGCGTGACCGTCGTCGTCCCCTCGGGACAAGCCTCACAATGGCGAAAATTATCAGATGAACAGTTGTTTGAGCAGCTGCAAAAACGCGTCCCTGAATTAGATCAGGTCCCTGTACATCGTGAGGGTGAACATATCTACAAGATGTACCGAATGCATGCGGAACAGTATGTGAAACAAGGGGTAGCCCTCATTGGCGATGCTGCTCATCTCACACATGCAAGCTCTGGCCAAGGCATGAATATGGCTATTCAAGATGCCGATCTCCTGGGTGATCTTCTGCATCGTTATTTCTCCAAATCCATCTCATTAGAAAAAGCTTACTCCCTGTATGAACAAATTCGCCAACCGATCAATGAGGAGATTATTTCGCGATCCGACTTTATGTCTTCCGTCGTTTATACACCGAATAAACTGATTCACTCGTTAAAAATGATGGGCATATTCTCAGCACGATTCATACCTGGGCTCCGCAAAAAAATTAGCGGAAATATTGCTTGCGGCATTGCTGGCATAGAGCAAAAGGAAACCATTCATAAGTCGTTAACCCATGCCCTCGAACCTATATGAGCGTTTGTTTATTAACTACAAAAAGCCCGCTCATGGAGCGGGCTTCGATTTATAAGGGCGAGGGATACACAGGGATGATGAAGTCCCTCCTCTTTTTCGAAGACCAGCCTTTCAATTCTCAAATACAACCACGATTTAATCGTCAAGCGGAAGGCTCTCAATAGCAGTGAAAAATACGTCAAGAAGCTCCTTATCAAAGTTAGCTTTAACATGTTCAGATATTTGGGCTAATTCTTCCTCACTGTTATACTCCAGGCATGCACGCCCTTCACACCAAAGCACCGTGCAAGGAAAGTGCTTCTTCACATGCTCAATCACATAATCTTGTTCCACGCACTCCCGGATCGCTGCGCTCATGTCCCTCCCCCTCTCCGTTCATAAATACAGCCGCAAATGGCATTATCCTTATTGTTCAAATTTTAGATTATTTCATCGATGACATTTATCACATCCTGATCTAAAAAGTGAGCGTGCCTTATTGAGAATAATAAAAAGCCCGCTGCATGAGTGGTCAAGACCCCATTTAATAGACATTGAAAAAAGACCCTAGGCTATAAACTGCTTCCGGAACTCTACCGGAGGCAG
>NZ_LIUT01000006.1:0-92682 GCF_001277345.1 Paenibacillus solani | reverse complement strand
AAAAATGCACCCCTAGAATTTCATCGGATAAACCAGGGGTTTAATCCAATGTCTATTCTAAGGGGTGCACTTCAGAGCGGGCTTTCGGTATAAAGATATTTATTAATTTCGAATAAGATAATCAAATGCGCCCAATGCTGCTGTCGCACCCGATCCCATCGATATAATAATTTGTTTATAAGCGCTGTTCGTGCAGTCTCCTGCAGCAAATACGCCAGGTATGGTTGTTGCACCATGGCTGTCTACGACAATTTCACCCATGCGCGTACGTTCTACGGAATCACCAAGCCATTCTGTGTTAGGAACAAGACCGATTTGGACGAATACCCCTTGCAGCTCCACATGCTGAGTAGTACCGGTTTCGCGCTCGATGTATGAAATACCGTTCACTTTATTCGTTCCGGTGATTTCTTTTACTTGAGCGTTCTTAAGTACAGTCGTGTTTGGCAGGCTGTTCAGACGATCCTGCAGAACAGAGTCGGCCTTCAGCTCAGGCATGAACTCGAATACCGTTACATGTGCTGCAACACCAGCGAGGTCAATGGCAGCCTCAACACCGGAGTTACCTCCGCCGATGACGGCAACATGTTTTCCGGCAAACAAAGGACCATCACAGTGTGGGCAGTAAGCTACCCCTTTGTTTTTGAATTCTGCTTCTCCCGGTACACCCAGATTACGCCAACGGGCACCAGTCGAAACAATGACGGTTTTACTTTTCAGTGTAGCGCCATTTTCTAATTCAACCTCAATGAGGTCCTTTTTCTCCAGAGACTTCACGCGCTGTGCCTTCATGATGTCAATGTTGTATTGCTTGGCATGTTCCTCGAGGCTTGCAGCGAGTTTAGGGCCTTCTGTGTAATTTACACTGATGAAGTTCTCAATACCCAAGGTATCATTAACTTGTCCGCCAAAACGCTCAGCCACAACTCCTGTACGGATCCCTTTGCGCGCTGCATAAATCGCTGCACTCGCACCAGCAGGGCCGCCTCCGACAACCAGAACATCGTAAGGCTCTTTATTCTCGAACTCGGATACGTCTGTGGTGCCCAGCTTGCCAAGAATATCGTCGATTGTCATACGGCCGCTTTCGAAGAATTCACTATTGAGGTGAACCGTTGGTACGGCCATAATTTCTTTGCTTTCCACTTCTTCCTTAAATGCCGCACCATCAATCATGGTATGTGTAATACCCGGATTCAGGATACTCATCAGGTTCAGTGCCTGCACGACATCAGGGCAGTTATGGCAGCTCAGACTGACATATGTTTCAAAGTGAAATTCACCTTTAATTTTCTTGATGCGGTCAATGACGCTTTGCTCAACCTTTGGAGGTCTGCCGCTGACTTGAAGCAGCGCCAATACCAATGAAGTAAATTCATGTCCTAATGGGACACCAGCAAAGGTTACGCCAGTCTCTTCACCTACGCGATTGACGCTAAAGCTTGGAGTTCTGGATAATTGCGTTTGTTCTACTGTAATCCGGCTTGACATGCTGGATAGCTCATTCACTAAATCCAGCATGTCATTGGATACAGAGTCGTTACCTGCACTGACTTTCAGCAGAACATCGCCTTCCAAAAGCTCAAGATACTGCGCTAGTTGATTCTTTATGTCTGCATCCAGTTTCATGTTCTTCTCTCCTTAGATCTTGCCTACGAGGTCAAGACTTGGCTTCAATGTTTCAGCGCCTTCTTTCCATTTAGCCGGGCAAACTTCACCTGGATGGTTGCGAACGTATTGAGCCGCTTTGATTTTGTCGATCAGTGTGCTTGCATCGCGTCCGATACCGTCAGCTGTAATTTCAACGGTTTGGATGATGCCGTCCGGATCGATGATGAAAGTAGCGCGGTTTGCCATTCCATCTGCTTCAATCAATACATCGAAGTTACGGGAAATCGTATGGGATGGGTCACCAATCATAATGTAAGTTACCTTACCGATCGCTTCAGAGCTGTCATGCCAAGCTTTGTGCACGAAGTGAGAATCTGTGGAAACGGAGTACACTTCAACGCCAAGATCCTTCAAAGTTGCATATTGATCTTGCAAATCTTCAAGCTCTGTTGGGCATACGAAGGTAAAGTCCGCTGGGTAGAAGCAAACTACGCTCCATTTACCTTTAAAGTTCTCCTCGGTTACTTCGATAAAGTCACCGTTATGAAATGCTGAAGCTCTGAATGGTAGTACTTCTGTTCCGATCAATGCCATGATTAGTTACCTCCTAGATATATTGGTTTTCTTTTATAGTATAGAATTTAGAACCAGTAAATCGCAATGACTTAATACACTACCAGCTCTTATTTATACTTATTATTATATGGGAATGATTTTCATTGTCAATCTTGTTCATCAAGTCTTCATATTCCTCAAAGAGCCGCGCACACCATTCCCTATCTTCTTGTATATCCCTGCAACGCCGGGCACATACTAGGCATCACAACCTATTCCAGTCACTAAGGAGGATCCTTCCAATGAGTCCAAACCAACCCGACAAGAATTTAATCAACACGGTTGAGCAGCTAAATGAGACACCCGTTAATAGCCATGAGGCCCAACAGCAGCAACAAGCTCGCAATGACCGCCGAAAACAGGCACTGCATGACAGTGATGGTAAATATAAAGAAAGCGAGACCGACAATTATCACTGAGCATTTTTGCATAATAATGGTGATTATCTCCTTACGGTCCCCAGGCGCCCCCCCCCTTTCTAAAAAGTCTTTACCATAACATATAAGTATTACTCTTCATCAAGTTTACAAGAATGCAAAAATCCACAGCCTGAGTCGGTTGTGGATTTTTGCTTCAATTAAGTTATTGATCATTTGGGATCAAAATTTTGCTACTATAGGAAACCCGATTACTTCCAATTCTCAACGCCAGTTTCGAGCTGCTCGAAGGAATGCGGAATGGAAGCTTCCATAATGTCAGCATAATTCTTGTGGTCTTCTGGAATATCCGTCCATTTCGGTTCAACCATGATGTCCCACGGTTTACGATCCAGAAGCTCGTTGAGCATACGTACGACTTCTACTCTCGTAATCGGTTTATTCGGATTGAACTTCTTCTCCGTGAAATCAAACAACAGGCCTTGCTCCTGAGCAGCTGCAATGGCTTGTTCAGCCCAGTGTCCCGCTACATCGGTATAGGTGCTGTTCTCAGCAGCATCCCATTTATTAATATTCATGAGAATCTGCATGAATTCTGCTCGAGTAATCTGCTTCTTAGGCTTGAATGTATGGTCGTTGAAACCGACCATCCAGTTATTACGGGTTGCAGTCTGGATTGCATTCCCAGCCCAATGTTTTGCACTCACATCCGAATATGAAACTTTGCTGGTTCCACCTGCAGATGTATACAGACGGGACAAGATCGCAGCAACCTCAGCGCGGATAATTCCGCGATCTGTACGGAACGTACCGTCAGGGTATCCAACCATGTAAGCTTTATGGTCGCCTGCTGCTTTCACTTTCGGCTGCGCGGAGAAATCGAATTTCACGATCGTATCACCGACGTGGATAATGCCATCCTTGATATAACTATTACTTCCAAAACGTTCTTCACGCTTATCGGTACGGCTGTCGAAAAGAACGTATCCATTCTTCTCGCCCAAGAAATAGTAATCTCCATCGGCATATACCATCCAGCCATATTGACCCTTATCTGAGCTCAATTGTGGGTTGTGATTTTGGTTCGGTAAAAATTCTGGAAGCTCAGGCAATTGCACAAGCGCTCCAGGAACTCTTCCTTTGGAACGATTCAGCGCCGTATCCGCCCAGAATAATTGCATGTTCATGCCTTCAACGGGCTGACCTGTAACCTTGTCAAGGATCGTGCCATATGGATCGACCAAATCAACCGATACCTTTGCATTTCCTTTGCTATCAACAATGACCTTGCCAGCTGGACCAGCCAGCTTCTCTCCGTTAGGAGCGAACACATTCAGCGACAATTGATATTCGCCGGCTGCAAGTTTCGGAAGCGTAAAGCTTCCATCCTTGTTCATTACAAGATTCGGCAGATTAAGTTCTTTTCCGTCTGCCGATTTAATTTTTCCTGATACCTTGAGATTGTCTCCGACTAACTTCGTGATTTTGTCCTGAACGACTTTGCCGCCGTTCGCTTGATCGGAAACAATAACTTCTGCTTTCATTGTAGGTTGTTCTACCGCTGGCACAGATGGTGCTGGGGTAGGTGCCTGCGCAGGCTCTGATGGTGCAGGTACTGAAGGCCCAGGCACATAAGGTGCGCTCGGTTTAGCATTAACTACATTAGACAAGCCTGCATATTGGCCCGATATGATATTTAATCGGAAATAGTAAGTAGTGCCATTGGTTAAACCAGTTACAGTTGCACTTGTTGAAGTAGCAGTAAGCGTCTCCTTTGGACTAACCGGAGTGAAATTGGTGCCGTCTGTAGATTGTTCAACACCGATGCTTGTTGCCCCTGTTAAAGCTGGGAATTTCAATGTGACTTGTCCATTGTCTGGAACAGCGGATAACGTGGTCAATGTTTCCGAAGGCGAGACTTCTACTGGATCAGATACGCCTTCATAAAGACCGGACTCAACGATTAACCGGAAATAGTAGGTTTGCCCATTCGTTAATCCGGTTACGGTTGCACTTGTTGAAGTAGCATCCAGCTTCTCTAGCGGGTTAACTGGAGAAAAGTCGGTGCCGTTCGTAGACTGCTCAACAACGATGTTCGTTGCTCCCTTTAAAGCTGGAAATTTCAATGTGACTTGTCCATTGCCCGGAACAGCCGACAAGGTTTTTAAGGATTCCGGTTCTGCCGCAAGTACATAAACGGTGAATGTCTTCTCACTTGTAAGCCCGCCTTTTGTAATCTTGGCCGTCAAGTTCACATAAGTTCCCTTTTGTTCAATTGCCGGTCTTGTCACAGTGCCATCAGGTGCGATGATTGACGGGTCATCAGCAGACCAGACGATGTCTTCATCGTTTGGCAGCAGCGTCAGATTACCTTTTACCGAGTTTTTGTTGTCGCCAGGTTCGTAGCTGATGGTAGTGAGTTCCTCTGCTTGTTCAACAGCCTCAATAGCATCTTTTTTTGCAATGACTGCATTGGCTACGCGCTCAGCAATTTCCTCAATGATCTCATCCGTTGTCTTTTCGGAATCAAGATGCAGTCCGCCATGCGGGAGGCCATCGATAAAGTCATCTTCAATATCCTTATAAGTCGATTCAGTGACTCCAATATATTGGGCACCGTTGTTATTCAGTTTGTCCTTCAGGTCGGATTCATTCGTTCCGCCATCCAAATTAACACGAGGGTCGTCGTTTAAGTTCACGACATAGCGGTAAGGGGAGTACGGATCCCAGACGATATCATTTACCGCTACATTCACATCTTTAGGTGAAGTGGAGAACAGTTTCATATTATCAAAGGCAAAAATCGAGATGATTTCGCAACCATGCCCTACATGGCTGACAATCGGTCCGAATTCGTCACCATAAACTTGAGGAAGAGCCAAGTTTATAATGATTTGGTCCCCGTTATCCCACATATTCAATTGTGTATCCGTAGCTACAATTTTAATGCTGTGTTGAGCAGATGTCCCCTTCGAAAAGCTCTGGACCAGGGAAACACCCTGTATAAATCTTAGTCCACTCCCCGCTTCATTGTGGAACGCAGTAGCGTCTACCCCATCAAGCTTATAAACTTCGATAGCATTGGATACATATAGAATAGTGTAACCGCTCAACTTCCCGTCGCTATCAATCTTCGAATTAAATAGAAAGCCTCCGCCTTCCATACTGTGATAATTCACCTTGGATTCATCCATGTCAAAGGTGATGATTTTCTTACCCGCAGGGCTTCCACCTGTGAGCATGAAATCCTTGTAACCCGGCATGGTATATCCGTAGAAGGTTAGCGCTTTGCCGTTATTGGAAATTTGAACATGATTATAATCGGCAGTCTCTACTTCCGGGATGGGTCCCATATACCAGCTGTCCTGACCTTTATGCACATAGCTCGTGTCCGTTACTGTTGCCGGATTCGCGCTGGCATCCATGATGGACATATATTTAGGGTTGATCCCTGCTGCTTTTAGCTTGGCTTTGATAGCCTCATTCAATTTGCTTTCAAAATCACTATCTCCATGAGAACTTGTTCCCACGTTATAGTAAACCTCTGCTACCGGCGATAGCGCAAATGCCATGCTGGCATTTGTAACCATGAGCACGAATGCCACGGCCATCGAAATTATTCTCTTTTTCATTTAAACACCCATCCTGTTAGTTAGTCACAACATCAGAACAACCCGTCCGACACCCCATATATAAAGAATCTATGCTGAACGCAACCCTCCAATAAAATAGATTGTAAAAATTGCTATTTTTAAAATATCAGACACATCTCTCAAAAATCTCTCAAAATTCGACTATAGTCGACAGGTAGATTTTTTAGATATTTTTAACATATGATAGTGTTCATAGGGGTGTGAGTATAACATGAAGAAACTGATTGGTTATCTGGGTGCGGCATGCGCCCTAATCGCCATTATGTATATGATTTTTAGTGACCAGGGCACCGGTTCTGTCAAGATCAAAGCCGTAGACGGCGTGATAGACTTGCGGGAGCTCAACGATTCACCTTTTGTGTCCTTAGCGGGCGACTGGAAATTCACACCCGACGCTTTTGTCACGCCCAACCATTTTATAGGAGATTCGGAAAATCTGCTGGTACCCGGTCCCTGGGCATCGAATGTCGAGTGGGGCTCATATCAATTACTCGTATATCTGCCTAACCACTGGACCGATCTCGGTCTGCGTGTTCGAAATATTTGGTCTGCGCATGCCATCTACATCAATGGAGTACCTCTTTCGGAAAAGGGTAAGGTGGCAGCCACCAAGCAAGAGACGTCTCCAGCTAATCCTTATTATGAAGCGTACTTTACACCGGACACCCGGCAGGTGCTGATAACCATACATGCGTCCAATTTCTACAATACAAGAGGCGGCATCGTGCTGCCGATCGATATCGGGGATGCAGAGCTAATGAGGAAGGACGTGCATCGGGACCTCTCCCTGGAATGGGCAGCAACCCTATGTTTGCTGTTGTTCAGCGTATTCCATATAACCATCTATTCGCTGCGCAGGAAGGACGACGCCTTCTTATATAGTGGACTGCACTTCCTGATACTGGCGCTTGTTATTGCACTACGTGGAGAACGGCTGCTCATCCGTGAATTTCCGTCGTTTCCCTTCGAGCTATATTTTCGCCTGCAAGACACGCTCACTTTCCTGGCTTCCATCTTGCTCATTGTCTTTATTGTCAAAATGATCCCATCGATCATAAAACCAAAGACGCTGCTTCTGCTGTTTCTTCCGATTTTGGCCTATGTCATCTTAAATATCATTCTCCCGGCCAGAACCATTTCGGCCGTTCAGTATGGGTTCTTTTACTACAATGACGCATTATTCCTGATCGTGATTCTTCGCTTATGCTATTTGACGGTTAAAAATCGAATCAGTATACGAAAAAATGAAGCTGTCGTCCTTGTGTTGATGCTTCTGTTCCTAGCCATCTTCGCGATCAGTTCTTCCTCAGATACCTTATACTTCTCCGGCCGCAACTACATGAATAGAGTCGGATTGGTCGGGTTCATGATGGCCATGAATATTTTCCTTGGCATACGTCTGATGAACCGCACCGAAGAATCCGAACAGCTGACAGCCAAGCTCCAGAAGGCTAACGACGCAAAGGATGCTTTCCTGAAAGTCACGACACAAGATTTACAGAGACCGCTTCATGATGCCGTTCATTTAATGAAATCAATTACCCGTGAGCAGGATCACGAAAGGCAGAGCGAGCAGATTTATTTGGCTGAGCAGCTCATGGGGAACATGGTCTACTTACTAAGGGACCTGCACGATTTTACTCGTATTCGATTTGATGATTACAAGGTTCAGCTTAAATCCACCAATCTGCGGATGGTTATGCTCCATGTCATCCAATTGATGCAGCTTACATTTACGAAGAAGAATATTCATATCGACGAGATGATTTCGAAGCAGCTATACGTGTGGGCAGACGAGCAGCGTCTGACGCAGGTATTCCTGCGTTTGATGACCGAGATTTCACATGATACGGCGAATGACAGCCTAAGCATTGAATCGATGCAGGCAGGATCGGATGTCCTGCTTCGCGTATCGACGACCCGCCAGGGAGCAACCACAAATGGGGATCGGCCATATTCCTCGGGACTCATGATGACGGAGGAGCTCATTCAACAGATGAACGGAAGTATGACCTATGAACGCTTAGAGAGCGGCATTCAATTTACGGTCAGACTGGCCTTCAGCGAATGCAAAGAGCCACTTACTGCAACAGAACATGAATACAATCTGCAGGCGGCAGTATTCAGAGAGGATCAAAAGCTGGGAACACTCTTAATCGTTGATGACGATGTGATGCATGCGGAAATCATGAGAGGGATGCTGGGGGACATCTACCAGGTGCGAATCGCTTATACGGCTCAAGAGGCCCTTGATTACTATAGTGCTCATCCGGAAATCGCGATGATGATCATTGACGATATCATTCCGGGTGACATCAATAGCCTGGATTTACTTGAGCAGATTCGCACCCAGGCATCACTCATGGAGCTGCCGGTCTTAATGATGATATCCTCCGAATATCCTCGATATATTGAGATGGTTTTTGCGGCCGGTGCTAACGACTATATAATGAAGCCATTTTCAAAAGAAACCTTGATGGCCCGCTTGAATGCGACGGATCAGACGAAGCAATTTATGCTGAAAGCGATTGAGTATGAAATGGCATTTCTGCAGACTCAGATAAAGCCTCATTTTCTATATAATGCGCTTAGCAACATCATTTCCTTTTGCTATACGGATGGCGAGCGTGCTGCTTATCTTCTGACGATGCTCAGCTCCTTCCTCCGTTATATATTTGAAACGAGCCGGGATGGACAATTCTCCTCTCTGCAGAAGGAGCTTGAAATTATCGAGGCTTATGTAGAGGTGGAAAAAGCTAGATTTGGTGAACGTTTAACGTTTGCTTATGATATCGACCCATCCATTGCAGTAGAAAACGTGCTGATTCCGAGCTTGCTCATACAGCCTTTAGTCGAGAATGCCATTCGTCACGGCCTGTTCAACAAAGACGGTCCGGGACATGTTCAAGTCACCATTTCCTTGCAGGGGCAATTGCTGAGCATCCAAGTCTCCGATGACGGCATAGGGATGTCTACTGAGCAGTACGCTCAATTAATGGGGGGAACTACTTCCAATGTCGGTATCGGATTTACGAATGTGCGCCGAAGGGTGCATGATCTTACCCAAGGAAGCCTGAAGATTTACTCCATACCGAACCAAGGAACAACCATACTAATAACGATTCCCCTAAAGGAGGGACAAAATCATGTGGAAAGTCATCGTCGTTGAGGATGAGAGACCGATTCTAGATTTGCATGCCAGATTGCTTGAAACTTATGGTCCCTTTCAAATTGCAGGCCGCTTCGAATCGCCGTTCGACGCGCTGGAGGAAATTCCGAAGCTGGAAGTGGATGCACTCGTGCTCGATATTGAAATGCCAAGGATGACGGGGCTGCAGCTGGCCCAAAACTTAGTAGAGAACGGCATTGATGTGCCTGTCATTTTCACCACTGCCCACCAGCAATATGCAGTACAAGCCTTTCGCGTTCAAGCGCTGGATTATCTCCTGAAACCAATGAACCAAAATATGGTCAAGCAGCTGGATGAACGCCTTCAGAAGTACTACGGTCAGAAACAGAAGCAGACCCCTAAGAATGAGCTTTCTGTGCAGCTATATGGCGAAGCATCCGTTAAGGTTGGAGATCAGCTAATCAAATGGCCTACCCGTATAACCGAGGAGCTCTTCTATTATTTTCTGCTTCAAGAAAATAAGCTGTGCTACAAGTGGAGAATTATCGATGATCTCTGGACGAATGTAGAGGAGAAGCGAGCGCTTTCGAATTTGTATAATACGATTTACCGAATGCGGCAGCTGTTCATGGAGCTGGGTCTTCCTATCGTTATCGATCGAAGACATGACGGTTATATTATGAATACCAATGACCGTATTGTTGTCGAACCCAAGGAAAAGACCGATGCCCTTCTGCTAGAATCCAAGGGTTATCTATGGGCCTATCGTTGGGAGTCAGTTATTATCGATTAAGCTGCCAAACGGCGTGCTCGTTAATCGGATATACAGTACAAGAGTACCTAGAAGTCATATTAATAATACAAGTAATAGAGAAAACCCGACCTCATGCGTTCGGGTTTTCATCGTCAGACAGCTCCCATTTAATGTGCCAAGGAAATATTATCATGAAAAGCAAAATCCACAACCTATTCGGTTGTGGATTTTATGTATGAATGCAAGGGGCGTCGCACTCCTGTCCGAGGATAACGACAATATAAGACTCTATAGGGATTTGATGTCGCCTAAAGGTTCCTACCTTAATTTAGCTTGCTCCGATGTCTTTTGAGTCAAAACATCAGGATAATATATCCTTCCAGTTTCAATATAGTAAGCTACGTATTGGAAGACTCGATCTAAAGTCATAATGTAGCTATCCTTACGTCTTCGTCTATTGTAGGGATCAAAATGATGATGATGGGGTTCGGTTCTAACACATAACATTGCTGGAGTAGTTTCTGGTGGATGAGGATCATTGCCCCAAGAAGAGATATGATTAAGTTGTATGCCTTGAACAGGGATAATTCGCTTCCATGAATAACAATATTGTTCAACTGTGCCTGCATCATTATATTTTTAGACCTGTAATGCCATGAAAAGGGTGCTCTTTCAGTGGAAATAGTATCTCAAGACGTTTCTTAGTCCTCTTAAAATCGGTATATATAGAGACTCGCTCTCTTAATTTAGGATATACAGCAAACAAATGGCCATAATCCTCAATTATTTCGTCAATATCGGCAGGCAACAATTGCATCTACGCTTCTTCCTTTCCACCACGCAAACGGAAAATTTCCTCCATCTCTTCCTCAAGATCCCGCCAGCGGTAGTAATCAGTGGGATCCTCCATGTTGTCCCCGGCATACTCGCCAAAAGCTTCATCCAGCGTCATTTTCTTATATTTTAATTTAAGATCAGCCAACTCCTGTGTAATCTCGTGATATCGCTCCTCTACCGATTGTTCGCGTAGTTTCTTCTCTTGGGCAATCTGTTGCATACGAATACTATAAATTGGGTCTTTCATAATTTCTATAGTGTACTTAGGAATTCGTTTGTGTGTACCATTCTCAATATAATCCAATCCTTGTTTCACATACTTGCTTAGCGTGACTTTAGAGACACCAAGGGCGTCTGCTGCTGCTTGGGGTGTCAGCAAATAATCTTGATGGTACGAGAATTCTATGTTCTCCCCTCCCAGTTGATAATACCAGTACTCAAAATCAATTTTTATCTTCCCAAATTCTAAATCAGAGGCCGGATGATCCATTTCATCTAATCGCTTGATCCATTTAAGAAGATTTTTTTTATGTTTATCCGAGAACAAATATTCCTTCGGCAAAGAGAATGGGTGGGGATCAACTTTAATACTAGAAATTTTTTCGGAAAACAGGGTCAACATATAAAAGAATATATTTTTAAATACCGAATCGGTTTCTTTTTCAATAATCAACACATTTTTGTTTTGGAATCCCATTTCAATATTTGATTCAGTTTGCTCTAAAATTGTTTTTGGCATAATCCTCATCTCCTTCCTACCTCCTATTGTACAGGGTGATTAACGAAGTATCAATATCGTTAATTTATAATATATGCAATACATTAACCAAATATACTTAAACTGTTTTCGTTTTATTCATTCGGAGATGACCATATAGCGCAAAACAGGCCACCCTCTTAGGTGGCCTTGCTTATCTATGGAGACAGTTTCCTCACTCCGAAAGTATCCGTTTTTGACCCGTCAGTTCCTGAATCGGCTTAATATTCTGCGTGAATTCAAGCGTGCCTAGGTACTTTCCTTCCTCATCCCTTACGGCGAAATAACGTATATAGACAAATTTATCTTTTATCGGGATCCAGAAATCTTCCTCGTCTTTGACACCTGCTTTGAAATCAGCAAGCAGTTTGTCAACGACATGAACGCTTTGCGGTGGGTGACAGTTCTGAACGTTTCTGCCGATCACTGCTTTGGTACGAACGAAGATTCTTTCTTTGCCATGCGAGAAATACCGCACGATATCATTCTCATCGATAAAGGTAAGATCGACGGGTAAGTGATTTAATATGGATTCTAACTGTTTGACCGATAATATGCCTGTACTCATTCGAATATATCCCTCTTGCAGCGGAGAAGACTCCAATCCCTTCTCTGCGCCAGGTTCAGCTGCTCTTGCAGGAATCCATTTCTGGTCCGGCGCGATCAAACAATAACCGACTTCTTCACTCTGGGCAGCAATTTGCAGCCATTCATCTTCGGTCAACTTTTCCAGAGCCATCGGTAATAAGATATGTTCTTCTTTATAGATCATTTCTGTTACTTCTTTTAGGACCCGTTTTGCCAGTTCCACGACGATCTCTGCATGGCCATCAAAGTGAGTGAGCTTCTGTTTCACTTCTTTGATTCCAATTCGGATGCCGTCATCGACGGCCCACATCACCTTGGTCGGTCCATAGATTCCGTATTTCTCGAGGAATGGAAACAGCAAATTCTCTTTGCGGCTGTAGTGTTTGTCTACATCATAGAGGAGACTGAAATCCTCCAGTAATTTAAGGCGATTAGCCTCTCCTTGATCCTTCAGAAATTTGTCCAGATGGAGTGCAATTTTGAAGTTTACCAGTTGATCAATTTCTCGGTTCTCTATCTTAAAGGTGTGTACAGGATGTCCAGGCTGCTCTTCCGGTTGATGAGCTCTGTGAATGTCTTGAATGGAACCTTTGAATACAGCAGCATGCACACTGCACAGTCGCTGTACTTCGGTTACCGGTATTCCCTCCTCCTGCATTAGCACCTGCTCCAGTTCCGAAATCTCATCAACCGATATTTCGCCTACGGCTTGGTTAAATTTCGCCTTTACCTCATCCACACTTTTCCCATGATGCAGCTCTTTAATGATATCCTTGAGCATATTGATACGGACGGTTCGATGAGCAGAAACTCCATTCTCACGGTTATTAATTAATTCACTCATGTTCTTCACCTCGGTTTTTGTTTCTATATTAAAAAGATTAAATTCTCTCTTGTTTACATCTTTAAAGTAACATCCCCATGAAGCACGTCTTGTGATTTAAAGCACAAACAAAGTGGAAATTGATTGAACAAACTCCAAGGTGAAAACAAAGAATGACCCAGCTTTCGCTGGGTCATTCCAAATGGAGGCGATATATAAGACATGTATTCACAAACGTAAAACTATGAACCCATTATTGAAATGTAGCTGGAACGAATCAAGGTCATCCAGGCAACGATTTATCGCCCTTCGTTTTCTTCATGAGGCCCGCGAACAGATTATTCTGGTAGGCAACTGCTCCAAGAACAATTACAACACCAAGGATCTGAAGAACTGAAGGAATCTCACCGAAAAGAACGATAGCAATAATAGCAACGGTAGAAATAGGGCTGAGCAGCAAGAGTCCTGCAACGATGGTAGAGTTCAAACGAACGGAACCATACTGGACAAACGTCCATGCCACAGCTTGTCCCAAAATACCCAACACAAGCATCCAGAACCAGTTCATGCCGGTAATAGGATCACCGAGGGTGGTTTCCGGATTCATTGGAAGCGCACCATTGACCATAACTCCGTGAGTCAGATCGAACCCGCGGTCAGAGAAGAACAGCATAAAGATTGCTGGAGCCACGAGCTGGGCAGCAGTAGCCCATGCCATTGGCTGGACGATCTGTCCCATGTTTACCTTGGTCGCCTTACGGCTGGTATAGAGGTAGATACCATAGCAGACACCTGAGATCATACCGCAAATCGTTCCAAGAATAGCGATATTCATCCCATATACGGTGGCCGGTCCATCCACCGGTCCAGCACTACCCTCAAAGACACCACCTGACATAATAACACCAAGTATCATGATTGGAGCAACAATGAAGTACGTTTTTGGAACTCTCTCCCTATCGAATAGGAATGCAAGCGCAGGCAAAATAATGATCTGAAGGTTCAGCAAGATCGAAGCAATACCCGAACCTACGTAGTAGATGGAATAGTTCCAAGCCGTAAAGTCAATTCCGAGGAACAGACCCGCGAGAACAGAAAGAATGACACCCTTTTTGTTGAGTGCACCGATTTTTTTCACTTCTCTAAAGGCGAATGGGAGCAGAGCCAAGAGCCCAATTCCACAGCGAAGAATAACAGATGTTGCTGGTTCAAAGTTTGATTGTTTCACCCAAGGGGCAGTAAACGCGAGGGCGAGGATACCGATCATAAGGATTATATATGCCCGGGCATTCGACCCTCCACTTTTCTTAACACTATTACTTCCCAAATCTTTCACTCCCAAGTTTAAATAGATTGTGTGATCCGATGTTCATTCGGATTTATGCCATGCAGCGAGCGAACTCATCCCATGTGTTGTTCATTTCTTGCTTCAACAACACCATGTCTGACGCAAGCCATCTGACATTCACTGCTTTCCCCTCAAGCAGCGCGGCACTCACTTTGATATCTGAGAACCGCTGAAGTCTCTCATTCAATTCCCGAATGTTCAATTGCTGCAGCGTAGGAGCGCAAAACCACAATGATCCTACATATAAGTGATCTTCGAGCAATCCTAATTGCCCAAGGTTCATGTGGCCCGGAGAAAACAAGAGGGAGTCATAGATCAAACATTCCTCTTCCATCCAGACTTGAAAGTTCGTTCTCACATCACTATATTGGAACTTTTCCCCACGCTTATCACGGCCTGGGGATAGAATCTCACCCCACAGAAGGGTGGAGTCCTGCGCCATCCGAACGATCGTTTTCCCGCGGAATTTCGCACTTTCAAAAGGAATGACCGCTTCCGGTTTCCACGCAAGACTGGCTTTTGAACCAATGGATACGTCAATGTTTTGTGAACTCAACATGCCGTTATATGAAGGATAGATTTTTGTTGCCGATTGTGGAATGAGACAGACATCCGCTCCATCTTGAACATCGATTTGAAATTTATTTTCGTCCCCTGCCACGAGACCGCCCGATGTTTCCACCATATATACCGTTGCCTCAGACGGGTTAGCCGGATTAAGATACAATGTCCGACTCGCCCTAAGCGGCGGAAGCTGATAGCAATCCGTCATAATTGTCTTATTCCCGCGATTCGCAAATTTCAAGGACAGGCAGCCATTATGATACAGTCGCTTAGTTGGAAGTTGTTGCAGGCTCATCTGGCATCACTTCCAGCAATAAATCAGATTTGATCCAGTCAACTACTTTATCGAGACCTTTTTTGGTCTTAATGTCTGCTAAAACAAATGGCTTATCGCCTCTTGATTTTTTGGTGTCACTTTCCATTCTTTCAAGGTCTACGCCAACGTATGGAGCAAGATCTGTTTTATTTACGATAAGAAAATCAGAACGTGTAACGCCCGGGCCACCTTTTCTCGGAATATCGCCGCCTTCGGCAACATCGATTACGTAGATAAACGCATCGACTAACTCGGGGCTGAATGTTGCTGACAGATTGTCGCCACCGCTTTCTAGCAGGATGATATCAAGATTCTCAAAACGCTGTTTCAATTCATCGATAGCTTCGAAATTCATTGATGCATCCTCGCGAATTGCTGTATGAGGACAACCTCCTGTTTCAACACCGATGATACGCTCTGGTTCAAGTACCTTCTCGTTGATCAAGAAATCGGCGTCCTCTCTGGTGTAAATATCATTGGTAATGACAGCGATGTTGTAATGATCTTTCAATGTCTCGGAAAGGATTTTGACAAGCGTTGTTTTACCGGAACCGACGGGTCCGCCAATGCCAAGGTGTATTGTTCTCATTTTCACAATCTCCTCGTATGTTAATAGATTTAGGCTCTTTAATTCGGCTTTTTATACCTTAAAAATCACGTGAATTATATGTCAATCATTTGAACGCTCTGAGATATTCCTGTATAATATTATTAGGAACATTTTTGGGAAAATTTCCTTGTTTTTATGAGTACAACACATGCTAGCGACAACCTCCATGCATGTGCGCGGACCTTCCTGCATGCAGGTTGTCCACCCTGTTGTTCGAACCCGGAAGTGCAGTTCCGAGTGGCTTTCGAAACAGGGACCGCACTCTTAAACGTTGTGCTGATCGGCGTTCACACCAAGGTATCATAGAGTGACCCAACACTAGGTTCCAATAAATTCTTAAGGGATATTGGTAGTATCCCTCCGAATTTGCTTAAGCTTGGATAGAATTGAGTCCATTCGATATCAAGTGTGCTGTTGAAAGGTGAAGGGGCTAACGGATAATCCCTTCACCACAGCCAATGACCTGCTAAAGCATCACGTACTTTAAAGAAGAAACAGCTATTGATTCTCTTCTTAACATGTCACTGCAGGTTCTAGGAAATAAACAATCGTGAATGAAGGAATTCGTGCCTCATGGAGGCAATTTCCAGCGCGATTGAATTGTTATCAAGATCATCCATGCTCAAGTCCATGACGCGACTTGCCGTTTCTTGGATGACAGGCAACAAGGAAAACATCGTTTTTACCCCGCTCCGCTGACCAAGTGGAACAGCACGAACAGCATTTTGTACGAGTGCTGTTATGGATGAATAGATAAATGTATCAATCGACATCTTCACATCCACACCCAGCATTGCGGTATATATGCCGTATATGACGGGATAATGACCCTTGATTTCCTTGTTTTTTAATTTTTCATACCAAAATGTAAGCAGCTCATCATCATTTAGCGGATATACCATATTTAAAAATTGACGCCCCATCATCGCGCTACCTTTTCGTGTCTCGGGAGATAACTTGATGCCGTGACAGATGTTTTCAAGGCGGATGAGACCCTGGGTGTCGTGTTTTTTTGCTAGATGATATGCTTCCTTAACAATGATGGCATCCGCTGAAGCAAGATTATGACGGATATACATGTTGCAGAATTCCCATAAATCATCTTCATTACGGAGGACATTATCCTGGATATATGTCTCCATTCCAAAGGAATGCGCAAAGCTGCCGGTTGGAAACGCTGAATCATTGATCTGAATCAGATGCAGGAACCACGGATCAGTGCTGATGTCCCTTGTATTTGAAGGGCTCTTTGAACCTTCTCTCTGATTGTTCATAGGTAACCCCCACTTCATCCATCAATTTCTCAAGCGTATGATCGTAACGGACAAGAATCTCATCATCTTCAATGATGCATGGGGTGTGACGGTTGCCTATCTCAAAAGCTGCTTTCCCCATTTCCCGCATCGTCTTTGGTTTGATGACATATACCTTTTCAAGCTTTGTTCTAATAGCAATCAGTGTATCCTCATCTTCATACAACACGTCCCCATAATGAAGATGGCTGCCGTTTTCGAGCGATATGGAAACATCCCTACCGTTCTCTGTCTGTTTACGCAATATTCTCTTGTTCAGTTCTTCCCATTCGAGCTCAAGCCAGTCGATTGCTTTATCGGATGAACTAAAGTTGTCAAGGTGTCCCGCTATCTTCGTAATAATCAAGCTAATATCCTCCTCATATGGGTACAATGTCGTTTATTAAAGATCGTTCAACACCATGCACATGAACCCATTGTTTTATTAGAACAAGAAGTATCTTTGAGCCATGGAGAGTTTTTCAAACGGTTCACATGTGATAAGTTCTCCATCTACTTTAACTTCGTATGTTTCCGGATTGATGTCGATATTTGGCGTCGCATCGTTCCACTTCATATCCTTCTTACCAATGTTACGGCAATTTTTCACCGTTCCAATGCGTCGTTTCAGACCGAGCTTCTCAGGCACGCCTTGCTGAATCGATCTCTTCGACATAAAGGTAATGTTTGCACTGTGAGACGCACTTCCATGAGCAGCAAACATACGACGGAACATCACCGGCTGTGGTGTCGGAATCGATGCGCCAGGATCACCAATTTGTGCAGCAACAATAAAGCCGCCTTTGATTACCCGGTCTGCTTTTACTGCAAAGAACTTCGGATCCCATAGAACCAAGTCAGCAAACTTGCCTTCTTCAATCGAACCGATCTCATGAGAGATGCCTTGCGCAATCGCTGGGTTAATCGTATATTTCGCTACGTAACGTTTAGCACGCATATTATCTGAGCCGTTCTTCTCCTCAGGCAATGCGCCACGCTGCTTTTTCATCTTGTCAGCGGTCTGCCAGGTGCGAAGAACCATCTCACCAGCTCGTCCCATCGCAAGAGCGTCTGTGGACATGATGCTGATCACGCCTAGATCGTGCAGAATATCTTCAGCTGCAATCGTTTCCGGACGAATTCTGGAATCAGCGAACGCTACATCTTCTGGGATGTTGTGCTTCAAGTGGTGACAAACCATCAGCATATCCAGATGCTCGTCAATCGTATTCACGGTAAAAGGTCTTGTCGGATTCGTGGAAGAAGGCAATACATTCGGCTGTCCAGCCATCTTCATAATATCCGGAGCGTGTCCGCCTCCCGCACCTTCAACGTGGAATGAGTGAATGACGCGGCCATTAATGGCACGGAGCGTATCTTCGAGAAATCCTGCTTCATTCAATGTGTCAGAGTGGATAGCCACTTGCACGTCAGCTTCATCAGCTACTGTCAGGCTGCGGTCAATCGACGTTGGTGTCGCTCCCCAGTCCTCGTGAATTTTCAGTCCAACCGCACCCGCATCAATTTGTTCCATAAGAGGAGCAAGAGACGAAGCGTGGCCTTTCCCTAAAAATCCAACGTTAATCGGAAAGTCTTCCGCTGCTTTCAGCATCATTTCAATGTTCCATGCACCCGGAGTAACGGTTGTTGCTTTAGATCCTTCTGCTGGTCCAGTTCCGCCGCCGAACAGAGTCGTTACGCCGTTAGCAAGAGCTACGTCGATCTGATCCGGATTGATAAAGTGCACGTGGGTATCAATACCACCTGCTGTTACAATTTTACCCTCGGCAGCAATAACTTCCGTAGCCGCCCCAACGATCATATTCGGAGTAACTCCATCCATAATGTCCGGGTTACCGCCTTTACCGATGCCGACGATATAACCGTCTTTCACACCGATATCCGCTTTGTAAATTCCTGTGTAATCAAGAATAAGCGCATTAGTGATCAGAAGGTCAAGGACATTCTCAGTCCGAGTGTTCGTACCGTTTTGCCCCATACCTTCGCGAATCACTTTCCCGCCGCCAAACATGGATTCTTCTCCATATACTGTGTAGTCCTTCTCGACTTCCACCCATAGATCGGAATCAGCGAGACGCACCTTATCCCCAACAGTTGGACCATAGTTGCCCGCATACTGCTGTCTATTGTACTTCACCTATCATCACACTCCCTTATAGCCTAATGCCTGTGCTCTCTTGAGAATCTCGTCTTTATTGTCAATGGAACCGTTGGTCAAATCTGCGACACCGAACACACGACGATTGCCGCCGATTTCCGTTAGTTCAATTTCCTTTTCTTCGCCTGGTTCAAATCGAACCGCCGTACCTGCAGGAATATTCAGCCTCATGCCAATTGTTTCCCCGCGGTCAAATGATAGCTCCCGGTTCACTTCAACAAAGTGAATGTGCGACCCTACCTGGATCGGACGATCTCCGGTATTAGACACACGAATCTTTGTTTTAATGCGACCAGCGTTAATCTCTATAGGCTCTTCCGCCAATCGGTATTCACCAGGTACGATATATTCTTTGGTTGCGTTTTCATTACTCATTTGTTCTATCCCCCTTTTCATTGCTCTCCTACATATTCCTGTTATTCCTTAGGAAATCGGATTGTGAACGGTTACAAGCTTTGTTCCGTCCGGGAAGGTCGCTTCCGCCTGAATGTCCGCGATCATTTCCGGAACCCCATCCATAACATCGTCTCTTGTCAACACGTGCTTTCCTTCTTCCATCAGCTTAGCCACGCTCTTGCCGTCTCGCGCTCCTTCCAGAATAAAACTGGTAATGATCGCAACAGCCTCCGGGTAATTCAGCTTGAGACCTCTCGCCTTACGTTTCAGAGCCAATTCACCGGCCAAAAAGATTTGCAGCTTTTCCTTCTCTACTGGGTTCAAATGCAATGTCTTCACCTCTTTTACGCTTCATTCGCAGGTTTTAAAAAAAATGAATGGTTAACCTCACCATTCTAGTTACAGATTCTACATCGTTAATTTTATGCATGCTGTGACAAAACTCTCATTCCCCGAACTAAGGCTGATCGGTCAAACCATGAAAGAAACAGAGTACTTCGCAAGCCTTAGAGAATAGTGAACTTCGTCTAATCATGTACTATCGCGCTTTATTTGACCATTTGTGACGTACGCTTCATATTTCTTCCAAAAATAAAGGGGTGGCTTTTTTGTGATTAGCTAAAAAAATGTAACCATAAAATTTATTTTATTTTTTACATAAAAAAAGAGAGCTCCCTTGTTTCGCAACAAAAGAACCCTCCTAATAATTATTATATTATTCCAATAAATTACACATGTTCTACAGGTGCCACTATAAATTTTCCATACTCGACACCTTTTAAACTCGTCATCTTATTGCTTAGAAGCTTGATATCTTTTGCTTTTCCCTTTACAATGATGAGTTCAAGACAGCTGGCTTTGTCCAGATGAAAATGAGTGGTGGCCAAAATATTATCATGCATATCATGTTGAATGGTTGTTAGCTCTTCAAGCAGATTTCGCTGGTGATGATTGTAAAATAACAGGATGCTGCCTGCTACAATTTGCTCTTCCAGTTCCCATGATTGCTGAACAAGAGCATCCCGTACAAGGTCGCGAACGGCTTCGGATCGATTCGCATATCCTTTCTGTGTGACTAAATGGTCAAATTTTCGAAGTAAATGGCCCTCCATGGACACACCAAATCTCTTTAATGAGGAATCTTCCATTGTATCCTCTCTCCTTATGTAACGCCCAAATTTTACCCATAAATTAGAATTTATAGGTTATTAATCTCGCCTCTTTTACAAGCGCGTAAATCTGAATATATAACTATTCTCATAAATGGACATCAATTCATCACTCAAGTTCCTGAAATACTTCTCCTCATTAGATACCGCCACAAAATCGGTCGGCACTTTTCGCTTAATTTCCACTCGAAATCCCTCATTGCTAAAGGCAGAGGCAATGTCGTCAAGGGTATGCATATTCGCTTGCAAATGGCTGTACTTTTCAATCTCTTCTTTAAAAAAATCCTGGCTCGGGTTCGTCGTTAAATCGGTGTAGGTTACATAATAGACACCACCAGGCTTTAGCGCTTTGCTCAATTTCCAAGCATGCGTCTTTAAATCGTCGATCAAATAAATGACGGACAAACAAAAAGCAAGATCGAACTTTCCCTCGAACTGTTCCGGAGACCCCGATACCATATAGTCGATTGGCAAGCTGCCCTTTCTTTCATTGGCTATTTCAATGGAATCCCGTCCTAAATCGATACCGATCGCTTCCTTGTACGGCTTGAATTGATGAAGAAGCCTTAGAAAGCCTCCTCGATTACAACCGAAGTCCAGAACAGAATAATCCGATAAATCATCTTCCTTTATCGTTGAAATCAGCTGCATCCAGCCCTTCAGATGTCCCTCTTCCATCAGAGATTCGCCTTCGTCATTGTTCCACCATACCTCATAACTTTGTTCATTGACTGTCATCTTTGCCCGCTCCTTACTGTTTTTAATTTGCATTTGCTGCCAATAATAGTTCTTGCGTTCCATCGAAAGACGGAGTAATCCTGGCCTTACCGCGATCTCTTGGGTGACTAGGGAGAATGGAAGCCACAAGCTGCTTAGAAACGGGATGCTGCATCGCAGAAAGTGGTTTTTTGCAGCTTATGGTTTCGACAATTTGCCCTTTGTACATGACCGCCAATTGATCCGAAATGGAGCGAACCGCCATAAGATCATGAGAAATAAACAGGTATGATAATAGATACTGCTCTTTCAGGTCTTCCAGAAGCTTCAGAATTTGATGCTGAATTAACACATCAAGACTACTGACGGCTTCGTCCAGTACAATCAGTTTCGGTTTGAGTGCGATGGCTCGCGCAATACTTATTCGCTGCAGCTGGCCGCCGCTGAATTGATGAGGGTATTTGGACATATCGTCCGGGCTTAATCCGACCGATATCAGCAGTTCTTGAATAGTTCTCTTCTCTTCGCGTGCGCTCAGTTTTTCGAAATTTTTGAGAGGTTCTCTGATCGATTCGTAGATGGGCCATCTAGGATTGAGTGAACTATAGCAATCCTGGAATACGGTTTGAATTTTTCTGCGAACGGCTAAGCGTTCTTTTCTACTCATGGATGCCAGGTTTTTGCCCTCAAACCAAATCTCACCTTCATCCGGCTTTTCCAGACCCAAGACCATCTTTCCCAGCGTACTCTTACCGGAGCCGCTCTCGCCGACCAATCCTAGACACATGCCTTGATCCAAGGTCAAACAAATGTTGTCCGCGACCTTCAATTTGTTGCTGTTCAACAAGGTTCGTGCGCCAACGGTAAAGCTTTTATTTACATTCCTTAATTCAAGCATACTTCCACCCCTAGAAAACATACTGTTCATCATATCCAGGTACCACACAGCCCTCTTAACAACCTCTTTAGCTGAGCCTTGTGCCAGGTCTTGCTTGCAGCAGCATGCACGTATACGGATGCTCTGGCTGATCAAACAGCTTGGCAACCGAAGCTTTTTCTACGATACTCCCATGGTTCATGACCATTACCTCATCAGCCATATAAGCAATAACACCAAGATCATGTGAAACGAGCAGCATTGCCGTTTCCTGCTCTTGGCATAACTCATACATCTGTTCCAGCAGTTGGACCTGATGAACGCTGTCCAAGGCCGTGGTCGGCTCATCGGCGATCAATACGGCTGGCTGCATCGACATCGCAATCGCGATCATCACTCTCTGAAGCATCCCCCCGCTCAATTGAAACGGATACTGATCCATCAATTTGGCAGGGTGAGGAAGACCTGTTTTGGCAAGATAGGTCACTGCCAGCTCGTGAGCTTCCTTGCGTGAGAATGAAGTATGCGTTCGAAGTGTCTCCATAAAATGCTTGCCGATCGTAATTGTTGGATTAAAGGCACTCATCGGATTTTGCATAATGACCGCTAGATCCTTACCTCGCATGCTTCTCATTTGGTTGGCATTCAATTGCAGCAGATTCTTGCTGCCCAGATGTATCGTGCCTTGTTCTATAATGGCCGACTCTTGGAGCAGGCCCATTACCGCCAGGCAGGTCATCGTTTTACCGCTTCCACTAGCTCCAACAAGACCTAGTACTTCTCCTTTTTTCAGTTGAAAGCTAACGTCGTTCACGATCCTCTTCATGCCTTGAGGAGTTGAGACACTAATATGCAAATGATCCACGCTTAACACGGTGTGGTTGTCCATTTACTTCACCTCAATTCTTTCTTGACGAGGATCTAACGCATCCCTCAAAGCATCTCCGATAAAATTAAATGCCATGACGACTAACATAATACAAACACCGGGATACAGCATCAGCATCGGATTGCTCTTCAAGAATTGCTTACTGTCATTTAACATGGCCCCCCATTCTGGTGTAGGCGGCTGAATGCCCAGCCCCAGAAAGGAGAGGCCCGAAATACTTAAAATAATGCTCCCTAAATTTAAAGTGGCCAGTACAATTGTAGGAGGCAGTATTGTAGGGATAATATGAAATAGAATAATTTTATAACTTGGCGTTCCGGCAATTCTCGCAGCTTGAATGAAATTTTGCTGCTTCGCTGTAATCACCATGCCGCGGATCCAGCGCGCATACCAAATCCAGTAGGACATGACCATGGCAAAAATAACGTTGACCATGCCGGGTCCAAGGATTCCTAGCAAGGCAAGAGAGAGAATTAAACTGGGAAATGCCATCAACAAATCACAGAAACGCATAAAGATACGATCAATAACGCCGCCGATATATCCGGAGAATGTTCCAATAACGACACTGATTAAAATAATCAACACCATAACGATAAATGAGATACCCAGCGAAATTTGCGTCC
This sequence comes from Paenibacillus solani, assembly GCF_001277345.1. Taxonomy (GTDB): domain Bacteria; phylum Bacillota; class Bacilli; order Paenibacillales; family Paenibacillaceae; genus Paenibacillus_AQ; species Paenibacillus_AQ solani. The sequence goes on along the minus strand of NZ_LIUT01000006.1, from coordinate 68,554 downwards.
CATAAATCAATCGCGATAAAATATCCCTCCCTAAATGATCTGTGCCAAGCAGATAGGTGGATGAAGGTCCTTCCAGCTTATGCTCCAGACTAACGAAATTAGGGTCATGCGGCGTGAGCCATGGTGCAAATAGCGCAAGAACAAGCATGAGGACAAGCATAATGCAGCTGATCAGTGTAAGTTTGTTGTTCATCAATTTTTTCAACACGACCGAGTTCATGCTAGTACACTCCCTTCTTGCGCACCCGTGGATCGATAACCGCATGAAAAATATCGATTAACAAATTACATATAATAATAATCGTGGTAACCAGCACCACATAGCATAGAATGACCGGATAATCCCTGGCAGACAAAGCATTGACGAAATAGCGCCCCATGCCAGGCCAAGCAAATACATTTTCCACAATAATAGACCCGCTTAGTTTATGACCGATATGCATGCCCATGGTCGTAATAAGAGGTGTAATGGCATTCTTAAGCACATGCTTCCCGATAATGATCTTCTCTCGAATCCCTCTTGCTCTCGCATAGAGGACATACGGCTGATGCAATTCGTCGATGGTACTGCCCCGCAGCATCCGTGTGTACACGGCCACAGATGCCAGGGCAAGGGTGAGGGAAGGCAGAATGAGATGCACTAAGCCTCCCCTCCCTGATACAGGGAAATAGCCTAACTTTAATGAAAAGATATAGATGAACAGAAACCCCAGACAAAAACTCGGCGTTGCCGCTCCAACAAAAGAGAGCGTCCGGCTAAAGTGGTCAAATAGTCGGTCTTTATACAGTGCCGAGAATATACCGATTGGCAGACTGATTAGAAAAGCAAGAATAATCGATGAAAATGTAAGCTCCAGGGTTGCCGGGAGATAATTCATCATCTCCTCCCACACCGGATTCTTAGTGATATAAGAGCTGCCAAAATCCAGCCGAATTGCACCGCTTAGCCAATTGAGGTATTGAGTATATAACGGTTGATCTAATCCGAGTTCGGTTCGGACAAGCTGCACCGCTTCATCCGATATGGGAATTTTCGATAAACGCAAGTACGCTTCTGCCGGATCGACCGGAAGCAGATGAACCATCAGGAATGTAATAATTGAAACGCCCAATATGATGGGTATTATGCTTAGCACTCGCTTTACGATAAACCAGGCCATATTCCCTCATTAGCTCCTATTCCTTGTCTATTTTCTCGAAGGGAATCTCGCTATTCATTTGTCCAAATTCGAGCCCTTTGATGTTTTTATGGTATACGGTCAAGTTCGTACCATAAGATATCGGCAGGTATACTGCTTGTTCATGTAAGGTCGTGAGGATATAATCGTACAGCTCTTGCCGCGTTTTCTCGTCCGTGCTGAGCAGAGCTTCCTCGATTTTCTGGTCAAGCTCCTTCTTCATCGGCAGTCCAACCTGTGCCTGGTAATCAGCATGCGAAGGGATGCGCATGGATGAAACCATCGCGTGAGGATCATACGGTATGCCGAACGTATCGCTGAAGATCATATCAAAGTCGCCGTTTGTTTGACGCTGTCCGAATAGTTGGTTTTCTTCCCCAATCAGTTTTACGCTCACTCCGATTTTTCTCAAATCACCCTGCAGCACTTCAGCGATAGCTTTATGCACATTGTTGGCACTATCAAAACACAGCTCCAATTCCAGTACATTTCCATCTTTTTCTCTGAACTCTTTATTCGCGGGCAATACCCAGCCAGCATCATTCAGCAGCGCTTCCGCTTTGCTCACATCATACGTATATGGTGTCAGTTTCACATCGGAATACGGAAAGTTTGCCGGGAATAACGTATCGGCCAGCTTGTCGGTGCCGTAGAATACATTATCGATGACTGATTGTTTATTGAAGGCATATTCCACAGCTTTTCTTACATTAATATCTTGAAGAGGACCCTTGTTGGAATTCAATGCGATGGATTTGGTGAACAGCGGTTCGGAAACGGCTGTTTCGTACTTGCCCGTCTCCTTCAGATATTTAAATGAATCCAGGCTGATGCTGCCATCGCCGTAGATCACATCGATTTCGTTATTTTCAAATGCCAGCACTCTGGATTCGCCATCGGGAATAACCGCGACGTGAATTTTATCGACTTTCGGCATCTCACCCCAGTAGTTTTCATTCTTACTGAATTCGGCATATTCATTAATTTTGTAATCCGTCAAAACCCACGGACCTGTTCCGATCGGCGCTTTAATCCCTTCGGAGGTATTCCCGCTTTCAGGAAAACCAGCCTCTCCCAAGAACCGGAGCGGGCGAATCAAGGCCAACTCTTGCAGCATTGGATAATAGGGATTATGTAAAGAGATGGTTACGGTGTAATCATCAACTTTTGTAGCTTCTTTGATCTGGTTTACCAGCTCCAGCCAGCTATGTCGCTGTCTATTAGCAAGTACCGCATCTACGTTCTTAACTACGTTAGCCGCATTAAATGCAGAGCCGTCCGAGAACTTGACGTCCTTGCGAAGAAAGAACGTATATTCTTTGCCGTCTTCTGAAACTTCCCATTTCTCGGCCAGATGAGGAACCACTTTACCGTCAACATATTTAACAAGCGATTCATATACCATATTCTGCGCGAACATTTGGTTCGGGGCATACATATGGGGATTGAGTGGACCAATATCGTTAGCCGACGAGAATCTAATGGTGTTCACTCCGGTTTCGGACGATGCGTTATTATCTGCTGCCGAACTTGAAGAGGAACCATTACATGCGGTTAAGAGTAGAGAAAAGACGAGCAGAACTGTCAACAAATAAGAAGATTTAAAATAACGTTTAGATAAATTAATCATTTATGTAAGTCACCTCAGTAAATTAACTAGTATTGTAAATAAATTGTAAGTTGTTCTAAAGACAACGTGTTACGAATGGTTTCAAAGGTAGCACGATAAGGCGTGCTTGAATATAGTCAGGCTTTCAAGTGCTGGTGCCTATTAGGAATGCTTGTACCCGGCAACGATAAATCTTCGATGGCTGTCAATAAAACTTAAGCGATAAGCCAGTGGAAAAGATTCGGCGTCTGCAGCGAGCAAGTGCTGAACATCATATTCTTTCAGCTCCTCAATTCCTGCTGCTTCCATTAATGCAATGACCTTTCCCGGTTCTACCCCGCTAAAAGGAAGCATGTGGGACATGTCGTCGTACCCTCTTCCTTTTCCCTTCCAGGGAATCGTTCCTTTGGTTAGAAAAGTCAATGTATGTCCCATGAAAATTCTCATTTTCTGTTTTTGTGACAAATTCCGGTTCGTCCAGTCTCCGTCCATAATCAGCAGCTTGCCGCCTGGTTTAAGCACACGGACCCATTCACGGATGGCTCTTCCCGGATTCGGCAGCGTCCACAGCAAATGCCGGTTGGCAACCACATCGAATGATGCGTCCGGGAATGGCAATGCCTCGGCATCACCTTGGAGAAACGTACAATTCAATTGCCGCTCGGCGGCTTTCTCGGTTGCGATCTCGATCATATTAGGCGATAGGTCAAGTCCAGTGACTTGATGCCCCATCTGAGCAAATTGCAGAGCTAGAAAACCTGGGCCCGTACCGACATCAAGAATATCAAGCGTCCCCTGCCCCTGTGACTCTAACAATCCAGACAACGTTTCCTGCCATAGGCGCTGCTGCTTTTCTGTTTGCAAATACATATCGCTGCGCCCCGTGTACTCACGTGAGCGCCAATTCCAATCCGCTGTGATTCTTTCCTTTAGATTCATGCTGGACATCGTGCCTCACCTTCATCCTACAATGATGTAATGTTCATAATGATTCTCAGGATTAACCTCCCTGAGCTAAAGCCAGCTTCTTGTCCATGTGTACGGTTTCAAAAGAATCAAACGGCTCCAGCCGGAATTCGAACCCTTGTTTCTCCCAGAAGGATACGGCCCCTGGCAAGAATCGATGTGTATGTAAATACATGGTTTCATATCCCTTGTTGCGAGCGATCGGAAGTAATCTTTTGACCAACTCGGTTCCAAGCCCCTGCTGCCTCAGCTCCGGCTTAACATAACATTTGACCAACTCTGCCGTGGTCTCTATCGAGTAGTTGCCTTTAATGTCTGGAATCCGATCATCGTAAGGCAGAAAAGCTATGGTAGCAGCAATGGCACCTTCTCGGTCGAATGCCGCAAGAAAGGCAGCTGTATTTGATTTATAATAAATCTCTTCAAAAGCTACCATATCGGGAGGCAGCCCATTCGGGTCCAGCATAGGAAAGACCTCTCTTACAATCTCCATCACGAAATTCATGGCCGCGGGCAGCTCATTTAATTCAATTTCTCTTATCACGTACTTCTCCAAACATAAGCTCATGTGGAATTCCTCCTTCCTATCAACTTCTATTGCAAATATGTATTCTTATTCGTGTTACATCCATGCTCAAAAGTAACACGATGCTACAACCAGATGCTGCTGAGCCGTTTATCTGAAATAATCAATTGATATCTACTTCCACGGAAGTGAGCTCAACCCACATCAAAGGTTCAAATATGCCAGAGCATATTGGAGCGTGTTACTGATTGTGCTACTTTTCGATTCATTCGTAACACCAAGAGGCATGACTGAGCAATGACGTATGACCTCCTTGTTCGTTTTTGCACATTGTATTAGTATAATTATTTCTTATAAATGAGTCCACATATATGAGAAACATCACATCGGCTCCGATTTGAACGATAAGCAGCGTATGAAATCGTGTGATCGAAACACAAAAAAACCCTCAGCAAACCGCTGAGGGAGTGGAGAATACTGAGAAATGTTACCCAATATATTGTAGAAAAATTGTTCATTAAGATTGTTGAAAAAAAGTTCGGCAGATTTATATCACCATGGTTAGAAAGAAATCAATAATCGGTATGGCATACATAATCGTGCGGCACATCCATAATATCTCTTCATTATATTTGTCTTCATTATTCTAGGGCCTACCTTGCTTCTAACTGTATATATGGCTGAGCAAAAGAAAGTCCTTGTTGCCGCATTATTGTGGCAACAAGGACTTCTCTCTTTATCTATACAAGTGAGCGAACAGATTCAACAGCATTTGCGCGCTCTCCGCGCGGGTCGCCAGGCTCTTAGGCGCAAGAACTCCATCGCCTTTCCCCTGCATCCACTTCTGGTCAACTGCAATGCTCATTGCTCGAGCTGCCCAGTCGCTAATGCTACCTTGATCTTTGAAGACCGACAGATCCGACCCGGTTGCCAGCTCCCCATTTGTCGCTTCCCATGCACGAGTAAGCATAACAGCCATTTGCTCACGCGTAATTGCTCCATTCGGATCGAAACGATCACCGCCCGTACCTTCAACCAGGCCGGCTTTGGATGCTGCTTGAACAGCATCATAGTACCACGCATTAGCATCTATATCGCTAAAGCTTCTGCCCTCATCAACGCCCTCACTAATGCCGAATGCTCGAACTAGCATCGTAATAAACTGTGCACGCGTCAATGTATCCGACGGGCCAAAGCTTGTATCCGATAAACCTTTCATGATGTGCTTGGCTGACAGAACAGCAATTGCGTCATGAGCCCAGTGTCCGGCAGCAACATCTTCATAAGAGTGTTCATAGCTTAACATTGCATAAGTGCCGGGCGGGTAAACCCGGGCCTCAAGGACATCACCATTTCGTGTTCCTCCAATATATACGGCTCTGCCATCATCAGTGAGCGAATAAATCCCCATCAGCCCTGCGTCTTGTTTCGCTCCGATAACAAATTGCAGCTTAATTGGTTCTGCTGAACTGCTGCTGGAATGACGTGTACCATCAGCCGTTATAACAGCCGTATTCAGTACGACGAAGCCGCCTGCCGGCTTCATTCCGGCATTACCAGAATGCTGCTTCACTTTATTATGAACTGCTGATTTATCAGCAGCTTCCATGATGGAAACTTGAACAGCGATCTGAACTGTATCTGTGTCACCATACTGGCCTGCCATCTCTGCTAATGCAGCAGATGTCAGAATAGCTTTAACGTCACCTTTTACAAGCGTAATTTGACCATTTTTCATAAGTTCGGCTGAATGGATTGGAAGAAGCACTTCCGTAACGCCGTCATTAAATTGGATAACGGCATTGCCCCCAGCTTGCTTCAACTGCTGTTCCGTAACTACCATTTGTTCTTTACGAACTGCAGGTGTCGGTGGTGTAACTGGTGCTGGATTCGTGACTGGTGGCACTGGTGGCGCAACTGGTGTTGGATTCGTGACTGGTGGTGTAGGTGGATTAACTGGTGTTGGATTTGGTGTTACCGGATCTGTATTTTCCCAGGTAATCGTATAAGCAAGCTTCGACACTCCATCTGTACCAAGGACATGAATGATCGTTTTGCCCGATGCTTGACGTTGATCTTCAATAGTAACTACAGCGCCCGCTTGCGTCGGAACAGCAGCTACAACCGCAGACGACGAAGCCTTCTGCTTGTAGTTCAGTATCCCCGGCGAGAAGCCGCTAATGCCTGTTCCGTCAATCGTCAAGGATGACAATGTAGCATCAGTTTGAGGAATAGCAATTCTGGACAGAGATGTACCTGCATTCGGTGCATAATAAATACTGCCGTCGATGCCCAGCGTCATGCTGTTGACGAACGTATCAACAACCATCTTATACTGCAGTGTATCCGGATCAATAGCTACAACTTTACGTGCCAATGTTGTATATAACAGTCCCTCGGGGGACCAATGCAGCTCATATGGCATCCATTTGCTGGAGTTGTACATACTCGGACGGATAAGCCTGCTCTTTACAACTTGCTTCGTATCCACATCCAGAGCAAATATCGTGCCGTCTACTACGCCCCATAGCAATCCATCGGGACCAAACGACAGGCCTCCAATCATGCGCGGCGCTTCATCAATGTCGATTCCATTCAACGTGTACTCATCAATCTTTTGACCTCTGGCAACATCCCAAACAAATATTTTGGCCTCATCTTCAGAAGGATCAATGCCTAAGCCACCCCACTGAGTCGTGCTTCCATATAGTAAGCCGTCCTTATACGCCAGCCCAATAATACTATGATCTTTAACAACCTCTGTGTGGTCATACTGGGTCCATACATCTGTTGCTTCATCATAAATAACAAGCGCGCCGCCAAGGAATCCATAGTCCGGCACCGTTCCTACGAACAGCTTATTGTCCCCGGATGTGATGGCAAAAGGACGATCCTGATGCGCAATATCAAACTCCAATTCAGGATTCTGGTTTAACATCACTTCCTTGGTCGGATCATAGCTGTACATAATGGCAGATACATAAGTGCCGAAATATGCCTTATCATTCAAGAAACCGATACCTTCTGGCTGTGCGAAGGACGAAATGCTAACGTCAATATTGGACGTAAACGGATTATAGATGCTCATGCCACGCTGATAACCGCCCATATAGAGCCGGCCGTCAAAGCCTGTCTGAAGTGATTGAATATTAACCGGGTTAGAGTCAATGTCAAGTTCAACAAACTTCATCCATTTATCAGATGGATCTATTAATACGTACTCCCCGTATTGAGTAATCATCGCTAAAACGGTCTTGCCCGCTTTTTCACCGCTCTTTAATTGGACCCACGCCATATCCTTCACACGGGTGGTATCAGGCAGAGGGAAAGGCAGTTCAATTTCTGTCGATGTCTTTGTGCTTATATCATATTGATAGAACTTCGTTAAGTACTTGTAATAAATCAAATTCGAATTGAAGGGAGAAGGCTCAGAAATCATATTGCTGTACTGGAATGTGCTTTCAATTTCAAGCGTTTCCAGATCCATAACCACCATGTTAATGGTACTTACCGAGACAAACAGCTTGCCGCCATGCACAAACACATCAGCGATCGTCTCTGTTGCTCCAGAGTAGCCTGGAATATGGATCTCTGTTTTTTCGCCGGTAATGCGATCAATTTTGAACAACTTGCGAGTAGTACCGAGTCCTGCATAAATATATTTGTCGTCAACTGCAATTCCGCGCACATATTGCTGGCCAGGGTCAACAACACCGTATTGCCGGAACTGCTTGGTTACCGTGTCATATTCGTACACCTTGCCGCCCGCCGATTGATCGAACGTGCCGCCATATACCTTAATGCCGATATTTTCAGGATCTGAATGATCTTTTCCTTCATCTATAATGTAATCGATCGCTTCCAGATCCCATGTCCAGCTGTCCAGGCCATTATAGCCAAGATTCTCGATTCTTTGTTCCGTCGGTATATACCGGTATAAAATGCCATCCTCTGTACCTGCAAAATAAACATTCTTATCTGAACCGATTGTCATTGCCCAGGTTGCAACCGTGTTCGGAATGACCTGCTGGAACTTCAAAGCACCGGTCTCACCGTCAACGGCAAAGAAGCTTCCCGGCTTTCCGTTCGTAACAAAATAAGCTTCATTATCCCCATCCGCATTCCTTTGCACAGCGCCTGCTTGCCCTAAATTTACATTCACCATATCGCCCAATACTTGCGGCGCTTCATATTGACGATCCAGAGGAGCCTCGTGAGCCAGTCTCTCAATGGATATATCATCGAAGTAAGCCTCCGTCAGGCTGATTTCACCAGAGTACAGGAATATTCTTAAATATTTGGCATTAGCGGGTGCTTCTGAATACAGCCTCATCGTGGACCATCTATTACTGCCCAGCGATACATTTGAGAAGAGAGCTTCATCTGCCTTAAGTTGCTTATCATTCTCATCATAGTAGTAGACCTGTGCAACGATATTATGTGTCTGCTGCAGCACATACACCTGTGCAGAAACAATAATGGAATGATCAGGTGTAGCGGTTACCTTATTGCTCATTACCTTTAAAGCGTCTGACGTCGAAGCGTCTTTGAAATAGAGGCTTTTTTCTCCATTAAACTTAACTTCGCTGCTGATGCTAAACTCGCCTTTTCCGAAGCCAAGACTCCAGCCAGGAATGGCGCCGCCTACGAGTTCTTCCTCAAATCCCGGATTTACGATATCATCCGATATTTCTTGTTCAGGCCCCTCTGATTGTTCGGCTGATACGGCTACATCGTCAATATATACTTCAGATGTGCTGACTCCTCCGGAGTTAAAAGCAATTCTTGCTGTTACCGCCTCTTCCGGAACAAGCGATTCTACCATCAAAGAATTCCATTGATTAGCCTCAACCGTAATTCTTCCAGCTGCAGGCTTGGTAACATAGAAGGTTTGTTGTGCGCTCCCTACGGGCTTATCATTCTCGTCATAATAATAAATCTGTTGAACAAGACTATGAGACAGTTCCACAGGATACAACTCGAAAGCTATGGACAGCTTATCACCTGACGTTACATTGAACGCATCACTGTCTACACGTAATGATGTCGTAGTAGAGTTATCCAGAAAGTAAAGGCTGTTAGGTGTGCTTTTCGCATGCGTCTGACTTAACTCTGCTATGCCGCTTCCAACTTTTGTCCAACCCGGTATCGCCATGTTGCTTTCATACGGCAAATCAAAAGATGGATTTTTCAATAAGCTAACAATGGGCTCTTGCGGCTCTGTAACGATCATTTCCTTCGTTATGGAAACATCATCAATGAATACCTCAGAATTGCTGCTATTTCCAGAACTAAATACAATTTTTGCTTTGACTGCACCTTCTGGGATTATGTATGGTGCCGAAAGTGTATTCCATTCATTCGCTGCCATATCTTGATCAATGACGTAGCTGGCCTTCTCCATATTCCCTGCTGGCGCATCATTGGCATCATAGTAATAAATTTGCTGTTCAAAGCCCGAAGCCAATGCGACCGGAAGAAGTTCAAAGGAGACATTTAGTTTCTCCCCGGCATTCACACTGAACATACCGCTTTCTACGAGCAGTGGATCCGCGGCTGAATTGCTACTTATGTGAAGGCTGCCCGGTGCACTTTTCGCTTGTGCTGTGCTCACTTCTGCCGTACCCGTCCCTGATATGGCCCAGCCTGGAATCCCAGGGTTGAACATGGGATCTTCGAAGCCCGGATTGGCAAGTTGAACGGGATTCGAGTTAATAGTCACAACCGCATCATCAACATATAGCTTCGTCAGGCTCGGAAAGCCTGAGTATAATCCCACTCTGACATGTGTAATTCTGGCATCCGATATGTTCGCTTCAACCACAATAGGTGTCCATGCCCCCACAGGAACATTGTCCTTCGGATAGCTCGTTGAGAATGCGTTTGGTGTTATTTCAGTGTCATCAGAATAGAAGTGAATAACAGGCTGAATTTGAGCCGTCTGATCCGCTGCCGATTCTTTATATACGTAAGTAGAGAACGTAACCGTATCGTTCGTTTGGACAGGGATCGTATCACTTAGAACTCTAAAATGGCCCGTCGGTGCAGCTCCATTCGTTTTATCATGGAATAGAAGACTGCTATTTCCGCTTCTTGTGTATTCAGAGCTGAGAGTCGCACTGCCAAAAGCCGATGTCCCAGGATCAACAGACCATCCCGGGATTTGGCCTGTTACCTCCATATCAAAACTTGAGTTGACCAAAGGAACCGGAATTGCTTGCGGACTATCGCCATCTGCTGCAGTAATCAAAACTGGGAACGCTCCCAAAATTATCGAAAAACATAGTCCCAGGATGAGCAAAGCTTTTATTTTAGACCTTTTCACATGAACACTCCTCGCATCAGTGGATTCGTCTTCTGATATTAATAATTAGTAAATGCAACAAACAGGATCATTAAGCAGCAACAACTTCATAACTGGAAACGCTTTCAATTTGCTGTATAAAATAACCCCTTAACTGCCTCCTCCCCATATCATATCTAACTTGCCTTGTATTGTAATGCACGGTAAAAGGTCTGTCAATAATCCTTTCCATTACGACTGATCAGCCCCCGCAGGCGCTTCATGACAGACTGAATTTCGGTATCGGTCAACAAATAATACGTGTTCACGGTCCAGATCTCTCTGTTTTTCAAATGAAAAATCAGCACAGGAAACTTCGGAAACAGCCACTTCCGAATGGATGGGCCGCTATAGCTGATACCTGCAATCTCCGTCCAGGCTACAGTCCGCGTATTGTCAGAAACGGAACGTTGATCGTATGTTAGCAGCTGCGTGTCTGATCTAAGCGCCTTTGGCAAGCTGACTACAAAATATCCTCCAAAGAACGGAATCCCTATTATGGCTGATGTGATACAAAAAAACTTGCGAATAAAGGAAGTATCCATAAAAAAAGCGGCATACAGCAGGAATAGACAGGTCAGTACAAACAGTAAACTGCCTAGTGCTTTGCCCCATGCCACGGATTTCCGATAAGATATCGAGTTCATGATCTAGCGCCTTTCTGAGTTTATTTGAACAGTTCACTAATCCAGCGAACTCCCTTTTTGGTCACTTTAGCTCCGCCATCACCGATAAAGGCTCCAACCGTACAACGACGCGATGAATGTACAAAGAAACCGTCTCGTTTTGGTTTATGATTGGGTGATACCTCCATTTTATCAAAAAGCGGTTTCTTTATGTTTGACTAAATGAAAAAAGGGGCCGTGTCTCAGTCATCTACGATGACTTTTGGGACAGCCCCTTTTAGTATGTATGAAGGCGAAGCGTGGCTGCTCGAAACTACAATTCGCCGGTTCGCGTTGGTCAGGATGTTTTCTATAAACTTACGGAGAGAGTATTCATTTTTGACCTGTGAGTTCCTGAATCGGCTTAATGTTTTGAGTGAATTCCAGCGTGCCTAAATAGTTCCCTTCTTCATCCCTTACGGCAAAATAACGAATGTAGACGAATTTATCTTTAACCGGGATCCAGAAATCTTCTGCATCTTTGACACCTGCTTTGAAATCAGCAAGCAGCTGATTGACGACGTGAACGCTTTGCGGAGGATGGCAGTTCTGAACACTTCGGCCGATCACCGCTTTGGTACGAACGAAGATTCGTTCTTTTCCCTGGGAAAAATATCGAACGATATCATTTTCATCGATAAAGGTTAGGTCGACCGGTAAATGATTCAAAATGGATTCCATCTGTTTGACCGATAAAATGCCTGTACTCATTCGGATATATCCCTCTTGCAGCGGAGAAGACGCCATTCCCTGATCTGCGCCAGGCTCAGCTGCTCTTTCAGGATTCCATTGTTGATCGGGCGCAATTAAGCAATAACCGACCTCTTCGCTTTGGGCAGCAATTTGAAGCCATTCATCCTCCGTCAACTTTTCCAGAGCCATAGGTAATAAGATATGTTCCTCTTTATAGATCATTTCTGTAACTTCGTTTAAGACGCGTCTGGCCAGATCCACTACGATCTCGGCTTGGCCCTCAAAATGAGTAAGTTTGGATTTCACTTCTTTTATGCCCATTCGGATACCGTCATCTACTGCCCACATCACCTTGGTCGGTCCAAAAATTCCGTATTTTTCGAGAAAAGGAAACAGCAAATTTTCTTTCCAGCTGTAGTGTTTATCTACATCATAGAGGAGACTGAAATCCTCCAGCAATTTGAGGCGATTTGCCTCTCCTTGATCCTTAAGAAACTGATCCAGATGCAGTGCGATTTTGAAGTTTGCCAGTCGATCGATTTCCTGGTTCTCCATCTTAAAGGTAAACAGAGGATGTCCAGGCTGCTCTTCAGGTTTATGTGCTCTGTGAATGTCTTGGATGGAACCTTTGAATACCGCAGCATGCACGCTGCACAGTCGCTGTACTTCGGTTACCGGTATTCCTTCCTCCTGCATCAGCACTTGCTCCAGCTCCGAAATTTCATCAACCGATATTTCGCCTACGGCTTAGTTGAATTTTGACTTTACTTCCACCACGCTTTTTCCATGGTGCAGCTCTTTAATGATTTCCTTGAGCAAATGTAGACGGGCAGTTCGATGAGCAGAAATTCCTTCCTCACGGTTATAATTAATTCACTCATGTTCATCACCTCTGTTTTGTTTGAATATATAAAGATTAAGCTCTATCTTGTTTACATCTCTAAACTAGCATCCTCATGCTCCACGGATTGTGATTAAAAGCACAGGGTAATGAAGATTCATTGAACAAAGAAAGGTGATCTATCTTCTTCGAAAAATCTTTGCCCGCTTGACGAAATAGCCGCACGACTGAACGAAGCCCGCTCAGCCATATATACGTAACAACCCTTGTTTCCGAATTGCATCGGGCTGGTACACAAAAAGCGACCGATCACGGTCGCTTCTTTATTGAATGTATGGAGGGTAGTCAAACCCCTATAGTGAAAAATCCGTAACACCTTTTTACCAAGGCTCCACCAACCCGAACACAGGCTGATGACGATTACATAGATTTTCGACAATTCGTACTTCTGAATCAGCAAATACTCTTTGAATTTCTTCGTCTGAATCAACAAGGAAACCTACAAACGAGCTTTAAGGAGATGCAAAAAAGCAGTCCGCCTCAAACACACTACAAAAATACGGAGCCGCCCAGGTTTATACCGGAGCGGCTAGCCCGCGTCTCTTCACACAATCGCCCCTTGGGCGTACAGCATCTCCCTGAGCTGCGATGCATCGACTTCCGCCGCGGTGATTCCCGCCTTGCAGGCCAGGGCCGCCGCCGTGCCCGCCGCTTCTCCCGTAGCCATGCAGCTTGGCGTCAAGCGCTGGTCGCCAGTGCTTCATGCGTGGTGGAAATGCAGCGCCCCGCCGCGAGCAGATTTACTGGCCCTCGGGCCACCAGGCAGCGGTAAGGAATGCTGTAGGAACCGTCATTCTCGATGGTAGCCTCCAGGATCCCTTTGCCTGACGGATCATGCAAGTCAACCGGATAACCGCTCCTCGCAATGCCGTCTTCAAAATGTCGTCCCGTCACCACGTCCTTCATCGTTAACCGATACAGACCGTCGATTCGGCGCGACTCCCTAATTCCGATCTGGGGGGCAACCGAGGAAATGGAGGCCTCGGCAAATCCGGGCACCCTCGATTTCAAAAATTCCGCCATCATCAGCACCTGCTTGCGCCCTTCCTCCTCCGCCAAAGTGAGTTCCTCGACATCGGTCGCGCTAAAGCCTTGTACCCGCGTACAGTTAATAAGCACCTCATCCTTCTCCGGTCCGATAAACAACAGAACCTGATCGCGGTTGATCGGGACCTCGGCAGCCTTCCACTCCTTATAAAAGCCGGAAACCCCCGTGAGCGGAATACGCTCCATCTCTAGTTCGGCAAACGGCGTCTTGTGATAAAAATTGTCGGGATCAGCAAGCATCGCCTTCCGAATCGCCTCCACGTCAACACCCCGCATCCGGAATTTCATCGTCATCGGCTGCGACAGCCCGTCGCTTTCGCGCCCCTGAAGCGTCGGCGCTCCCGCCAGATAAGCGACGTCCGCATCCCCGGACGCGTCGACGAACATCTTCCCGTCCACCTTAATTCGCCCCGATTTTCCAGTAAGGGTCACGGACTGGATGTATTCGCCTTCACGTCCGACTTCGTCAACGAAGCTGTGTGAGATGAGCTTCACCCCCGCTTCGCGCAGCATATCGACGGCAAGTACCTTATATATCTCTGGATGGTACGGCGTCAGCGTATGCACGAAACCGACGGTATCGCGAAGATGGCCAGGCGAGCCACCGCGCTCCATCAGGCGCTCCACAATTTCCTGTGCAATGCCACCGATGACCCGTTCCCCTCGCTGTGTATGAAACGTCATCCAAGGATAAACCCCGGCAGCCGTAGACATCCCGCCGACAAATCCGTACCGTTCAATCAAGATGACGCTTGCCCCCTGCCTGCCGGCGGCAATGGCGGCGGCAATGCCCGCCGGCCCCGCACCTATAACTACCACGTCCGCCTCCATGATCCGTGTCCTGCTGTCCATCTCTTTTTACTCCTCCTTTTAAGCGTTATTTCCCCTATTCCTTGAGACCCGTCATGGATACCCCTTCGACAAACTGCTTCTGCACAAAGAAAAACACAATGAGCAGTGGTAACGTCGCCATAACCGAAGCGCTCATCAGAAGATGCCACGATGTCCCCGACTCGTCGGTAAACAGCGATAATCCCAGCGGCAAAGTCATCAGCTTACGGTCATTAATAAAGATCAGCGGATCAAAAAAATCGTTCCAGCTCGTCAAAAACGTGAAAATGATCAGCGTGGCGATCGCGGGTTTTGCTAACGGCAACATGATTGTGGAATAAATCCGCAGCCGCGAGCAGCCGTCGATCATCGCTGCCTCCTCCAGCTCCTTCGGAATCCCCAGGAAAAATTGCCTCATCACAAACACCCCGAACACACCGCCCGCGCCGAATATAGGCAAAATAATCAGCGGTAAATGCGTATTGATCCAACCTAGCTCACGCATAAACAGAAACATCGGAATGGCAATGACCTCATTCGGAATCATCATTGTGCTCAGCAGCAGCAGAAACACCAGGCTTCTCCCCCAAAAAGGAATTCGCGCGAAAGAATACCCCGCCATGGAGGAAAAAAGCACAGTGCCCACAGTAACCAGAAGGGCGATATATACGCTATTGCCATAAAATAGATGGAACGGGATCGTCTCCAGCACTTCCGCATAATTCGCCCATCGTATCGGCGACGGAATCAGCTGCGGCGGAAAAACAAACACATCAGCCGGCTGTTTGAGCGAAGTAGAGACCATCCACACGAACGGGGTCATCATGACCACCGAAACGGCAAGCAGCAGCAGATAATGGAACAGGTTCCCGCCTGCCGGGTTGCCCCTTTTAGCAAATAAACTAGCTTTCATTCAGAACCCACCTTTTTCTCATCTGCCATTGTGCCAGCGTAAGCAGCAGGGTGATGACAAACAGCACATAAGCCAGCGCAGAAGCATATCCGAACTCGAACAGCTTAAAGGCTCGTTCCCAAATGTTGTAGACGAGCACCTTGGTGCTTCCAGAAGGCCCCCCTTGTGTCATCACGTAAATTTGTCCGAACACCTTCAGCGAACCGATAATGGTCATCATCAGGGTCAAAAAAATCGTCGGCGTGATCATGGGTACGGTAATTCGGAAAAAAATCCGCATTCTCCCTGCGCCATCGATCCTGGCCGCCTCGTAGAGCTGCGCCGGAACCTGCTGCAGCGCCGCAATGAACAAAACCATATTCAAACCGACATTTTTCAGGAGACTGGTCACGATAACAACGGGCATGGCAAGCCGGGTATCGTACAGCCAGGCCGGTCCGGTAATGCCGATCATACGCAGCAGCTGGTTAATGAACCCGGAATCCGTGGCAAACATATACTTCCAGACAATCGACCAGACCACCAGCGAGGTCATAACCGGGATAAAGATCAATGTCCGGAAAAAGCCGGCTCCGCGAATATTTTTTGACAACGGGATTGCAAGCAGCAATGCCAAAATAATGTTCAGCGGGACAAGTCCGACGGCAAAATAAAGCGTATTGCCCAGCACGCTCCAAAATTCTGCGTCCCCCGCAATCGTGCGGTAATTCTCAAATCCGATGAGCTTGGCCTCACCCAGCAGCGGCCAATCAGTAAAACTCATATAAAGCGCCATAATGAGCGGGACAAGCAGCAGCAGAACAAACCCCAGCACCATCGGCAGCACAAACAGCCAACCCGCCAAATGGTCTCCGCGGTTTAAAGACCTGGTCTTCCTTGCCTTCCTTCGGAATGGACGGCCGGGCCCTTCAGATTTTATCGTTTCAAGTGTGGTCATGTCGCTTTCCTCCTTGTGGGGCACCTCTACAGACGATCGATTGCATTCCGTAAAGCGGCAACCTCCTTGAGGATGCCTTCCGCTTCATTGCCCGTGACCACCGCTCCGACCAACAGCACCTTGACGCCGCTATCGGCCAAGGCCGGGATATCCTCCGGGCCGATTTTACGCTGCGTTGGCACAATGACCGGCAAACCGCCGTGTGCCGCCAGCCAGCGGTAATGAAGCAGATCGGCAAGGGTAAGCCTGGTACCATATTCATTGCCGGGAACGATGGAAGCCTCAAGCGCGCTGATGCCAAAGGTCCGGCCTCCTTCCACGACGCCCCGGTCGAACTCGCTATCGATCGCAAACGTTCTTGCCAATCCCGGGGCCTGCAGCAGAAAAGCAGGATGATGAAAGGCATAAATCGAGTAGAAATCGACGCCAAGCTCAGGGAGCCGGGTTATTTCCTCCGCGTTTACCTCTTCCACCGAACCTCCGGGCACAATTCCAAGGGGGCCGCTAAAGCGGGAGCGAATGTCCTTGAAAATGTCGGCATAGCTGTCCAGCGAGCCGAAGCGATTGCCGCTGGCCCGGTGCCCTACGTTAATATGGACTTTCAAACCGTCGGCGCCCGAAGCCAAGGCTGCCTCTGCAAGCTTGATGTCATTGGCCGGGAGGCTGACGAACAGCTGCAGCCCCGGCGCTTCGTTTAATGCTTTATCCAAACGATTCATGCCCGTTCCTCCTAACGTAACTGCCTCTATTTGCTCAGCAGAGCATCCACCTTGCTTTTTACCTCATCCTGAATTTGCTGCGGTTCGCCCCGCCCGGCAAATAACTCGTCAAAGCCTGTCAAAATCTCCGTGTCGATGTTTTGCCAGCGGATATGTCCCGGCTGCACGACCGCTTTAGGCATTTCGTCGATGACCGCCTGCTTGATGTGCCCGGCATCCGGATTGCCCTCCACGCTCAGGAACTCATCCGAGTTCAACACCGATTGGCGCGGCGGCACAAAGAAGGCCGAAGTTTTCTGTACACCCTCTTTGCCGGCAAGGAATTTCAACAGTTCCTTGGCTTCCTCCGGATGTTTTCCCTCTTTAAATAGCACGTAACCCGCCTGACCCATCATCGGAACGCTGCCTTTCGAGCCCGATGGCATTGGCGCAATGCTCCATTTGAAATTTTGGATCTCCCTGGCTTTGGATACAAAACTATAGTTGTCGAAAATCATGCCGATTTGCCCGGATTCAAAATTAACCTGCTCTCCCGCCTTCGGGTGCGAGCCTTCCGTAAACATCATGCGCTTCAGCATGTCCAAGGTTTCAACCCCGTATTGATCATTCCAAGTGTATTCCGTCATCTCTGGATTAAATGGTCCGCTTCCGTTTGACCAAGAATACGAAGCGAGAATAATCCATGTCTTCCAGTCGCGGAAAAAGTTAGCCCCGTAAACGTTCGATGAAGCAGCGCTCGTCTTGATCGTTTTTGCGGCTTCTTCGAACGTTTCCCACGTCCATTCGCCTTTTTCCGCAAGCTCGTTCGGCGTACTTAAGCCCGCTTGCTTGAATAAATCTTCGTTGTAGAACACCACGCTGGGCGGAGTGGAAAACGGCAGTCCGTATAGCTTTTCGTCCTGGCGAAACAGTTCAAGCGTCGAAGGTATAATGTCAGCGATGTCAAAAGCGTCATCCTGAACGATATCCGTGACATCGGCCAGAATGTCGTTGGCCATAAATTGCGGTACCATCCGCTCGGATACCCAGGCAATGTCGGGCAGCTCCTGGCCTGCCGCCAGTACGGACATTTTTTGCTGATAGTCCGCAAACGGGATCGTGTCAATTTGCACCTCAATATTCGGATGCTCCTGCGTGAAAGCGTCGGTTAGCCCTTTGTACAGCTCAAGCTGCGCCGGATTTCCCCATGTCGCGAATTTGAGCAGTACCTTCTCGCCACTGGCTTCGCCTGGCGTATGATTCGGCTGTTCTTTTCCGGCGCAGCCAATGAGCCCCACACCAAGTGTTAATGCCAACAAACCGGTCAACCATTTTTTCATATACCGCTTCCCCCTCTACATTGTTCAAGTTAAGGTTGTAATGAGGTTAATTATATTTACATGTGGTCATATAAAAAATCACTAAACGTTCAGAAAAGGTACGATTTTTTTAGAACATTTCCGTTTTCGCCCATAAAAAAAACTACATAACATAATTTGTTATGTAGTATTACACACTGTATTGCTCCCGATAGGTTCCCGGCGTCATTCCGGTATGCTGTTTAAATACCAGCATAAAATGCTTCGGACTTTGATATCCTGATAAACGGGCGATGTCGTAAACCTTCAGGTTCGTCGTCTCCAGCAGCTTGCAGGCTCGCCGGATGCGCGTTTCGGCGATATAATCGGACAAATTGCCGCCCCCTTCCTGCTTAAAGAGCTGGCTTAGATAGGAAGGATTTAAATGCACCATCTCCGCTAACGTCTGCAGACGCAAATCACCGTCGGGGTTTTCAGCGATATACGCCTTCAGCTTCCGGATTATCCTGTGCCCCTCGCTGGAGGGCGGCTCCCCGTCCGCCTCGCTTTGCGGCTCAGCCCCACCCACATATCGATTTGAAGAATTCAAGGTCAGCCGAATCTTGTCCAAAGCAACCGTAAAATCCTTACGGTCTATGGGCTTCAGCAGGTAATCGGCGATCCCGAATTGCAGCGCTTTTTTAGCATATACAAAATCTCCATAGCCGCTGATAATGACAATCGGCATCCCATGGCCCGCGGTCCGCAGCTTTTCCACCATCCGAAGCCCGTCCATCTCTCGCATTCGAATATCCGTAATGAGCACATCCACCACATTGCGTTCCAGATAAGTCAGCGCTTCCTTGCCGTGAGCGGCTTCGTATACGACCTCAAAATCAGGAGCCACACGGCCGATCAAATCGCGGATGCCTTTACGGATAATGTCCTCGTCCTCCACCAACATGAGCTTGATCATGGATGACCTCCTACTTTTCTTGTTTCGCGAACGGCAGCGTCACGGTAAAAGCCGCACCTTGTCCCAAGCTTCCATCGATTTCGAAGTCGCAGTCCCGGCCGTAAATCAACCACAACCGCTGTTTAATATTTTTCAGCGCCACTCCATGACCGCGTAATGGCATCGCCGGAGTTTTTGCTGCCACATCATCCCCGGCGTCTTCCAATGAAGCTTGCAAAGCCGCCAATTCATCCTCCGACAAACCCCGCCCGTCATCCCGAATCGTCAACAGCACCTCATCCTCAAATCGCGCCACAGTAACATATACCGTTCCCCCTTGCTCACGGTCTCCAATCCCGTGCATGATCGCATTCTCAATGAGCGGCTGGAGCAGCAGCTTCGGGACCAAACAATCTTCCAACCCTTCTTCAATATCGAACATAGCCTGCAGCCTGGAACCATGGCGCATTTTTTGGATGCGAATATAGGACTCCGCCGTCTCAAGCTCCTCGCCAAGCCGGATGAGGCTTCGGTCCTGCTCCACTGCGCTGCGAATCAGTCGTCCCAAAGCCGTGGCCATTTCCGAGACGTCCTCATTATTGCGCTGCCGGGCAAGCATGCTGATCGACTCCAGTGTATTATATATAAAATGGGGTTGGATCTGGCTTTGTAATGCGGCTAGCTCCGCCTCTCTTTCCCTCATGCCGAGCACGTATACTTCATGGACGAGCCGGTCGATTTCCTCTACCATCCGGTTGAAGCCGGAACCGAGCCGACCGATTTCATCCTCAGTTACCGGTACGCTCTGTTTGAAATCGCCGAGCTCCACAAGTCGCATTTTTCGTACCAGCGTCCCGAGAGGTTGGGTCAGCCGATAAGAGAAGTAGATGGCTAAGGCCCCGGCCATAACGAGACATACCAGGCCGGCTAGAAGCGTAAAGTTGCGAAGTTCCTTGGTCTCCACAAGCAGGGACGCCACCGGAATATAGCTGACGATATTGATATCGGAATATCGGGAATAGTTGGAGACAACCAAATACTCGCTGCCCTCCATATGCAGAATCTGGCTGGCCGTTTCCGAACGCCCTGAAAGCTCGAGGATCCGGTCCGGAAGAAGCTTGGACGCCTCCGTATTCCCATCTGCCGTCGCCGTGTAGAAAAGTTCTTCCCGGCTATTTTGCACGACGATGCCGCCGTTCTCTTCCAGCCTGACATTATCGACAAGCTGCTTGAACAAGGTCTGCTTCAAATCGATCTTGACTAACCCGAGCGTCCGGTTGGTATTGGGCTCACGGATCAGCCGGGCTACGGAAAAATAGCTTTGATTGCCGTCCAGATAGTAAGAAGGCCGATGCGGCGGAAGCAGCACCCAAGCCCCTCTCGCTTCCACCACACCAGGGTACCAGGGCTGTCGCTCCACGTCCGTATATGCAGCGATCGCGCTAGGAGCCAGGCTCGAGAACGTGTAACCGCTTCCAGCAAAAATCTGGATACTGTCGATTTCCGGCCTGTCGAAAGTCATACTGGCGATATAAAGCTGCATTTTGGAGCGTTCTTCCACCGTAGGCTGCTGATGCAGACTGTCCTCCTCCCTGTACTTACGCAAGATGGACAATACCCCCGAATCGTATAAAGGCATCAACGTCAATCTCTGCATCTCCATCAGGGTCCTGTCCAAATTCCGGTTGATCTGGTCCACCAATTGAGCGGTATAATCGGAGGTTCTTCGTTCAACGGAGTTGGAAAAATCCACGTAGGTAGCCACGCCCTGCATGCTGAGCGGAATCGAAATGAGCAGCAGGAAGATCAGCAAAATTTTAGCACGAAGACTCCAGGATTTAAGCGGTTTAAACCTGAAAGACACGTTGGCCACACCCCTTCCGCCAGTCCCGTTTATTTTCACTTCATTGTACAGGAACATGGTGGGGATGACTATGGGATACGAATACAATCAGCATAGAGATTAGACCGGAAACAGGAGAAATTATAATTAAGAAGTCTATAAGAGGAAATATAAAAGCGACCGAATCACGGTCGCTCCACTTTTTAACCGAAGTCTGCTCTACTCCAACTCCATATAAAAGGAGATTCGTCGTATTCTCTTTTGTAATCGTATGCGTTCCTGGAGCAAGTGACACACTGACGATACCATTCGTCATTGGATAACTCGTTCCATCAAACTTGATCTTGGTTCCGTCTGCCGAATTCAACACTAATGTTAATGTAGCGGTTTCCGTAGAGGTAAAGGTAATGCGGGTTGAACTCTCGATTTTCAAACATCGGGTTAGCGTTAAGCCGTTATACACCGCAGTTCCCTTGGTTGTGGAGAGATTCCCTACAATATTAAAGAAATCGCTTGCCAATCCGGACGTTGTAAAGTTGTGAACTTGTTCTCCGGTGGACGGCTCTGGTTCTGGTTCTGGTTCCGGCTCCGCCCCGGTTGAATTCCCGCCTACGGATACAAGTTGAGTGGTGTAGCTGCTTATTTTAGCCATAAGAGCTGTATTGAGGGCATAGGATGTGTCGTCAACGGCATCATTGAATTCCCAGGTGAAGTCCCCGTTATTCAGGCGTCCGGCTTGTGCGGTAACGATCTGTTCCACATCGCTGACGTTATCAATGTCGGCGCTATTTACTCCCGTATCGACGGTTGTATCGAAGTTATTATAAGCCGTTCCTCCCACGATTGCTTTGTATGAGCTTGGTACGGTTTCATTTCTTGACGAAGCCAAGTATGCATCGAATGAGGTTGCATTTGCCGGAGCTGTTCCGGTATTGGAATTTGCATAAATCAGACTGTCCGCATCTACGATCCTATTGTTATAGGCCTTAATCACGCCTCCGTCTTCGCCCGAAAATGTCCCTTCCCCTAAAGCATCCGTACCCTGCAAGGAGCTTAACATCGGGTATTTGGCATGTCTAAAGTAATTGGATTCCACAAAGGCCGAAGCTCCCGTTGTAACGCCGACCCCATATTTTGAGACTCCGTCATAGAAGTTATTATAGATATGAACCGATGCCAATCGGATTCGTGGGTGGCGGGAGTCCGAGTGATCAAACCAGTTATGGTGGAAGGTGACAAAGAATTCCTCCGATTCACTCAAACCGACCAAAGCCGCTTTGCCCGAATCCCAGTAGTGATTGTAAGAGATGGTAATATAGGTCGATCCTTTTTTTCAGGTCCGTTGAACCATCGCCCTTGGCCTGGTCGGCATCTCCTCCTGCAGTTCCATAAAACAGATCGTTATTATGCACCCACACGTTGACGTTTCCTGTATCCATGGAAATCCCGTCGTCAGGGAACAACATGAGCCCCAGGTTTCTCACTTCCACATTCCCGACATATCTAAGGAGCAATCCCCACCCATAAGCATAAGCGTCGTCTCCGATCCCTTCGATCGTCATATTCATTTCCGAATAATCGTTTTTGCCTTTTACTTGAAGGTAGCCGCTGCTATTCAGTTGTCCGCTCATGTCGTCATCTGTAACTTTTCCAATAAATCGAATGGCAAGAGGGGTTGTATCATATCCTTTTTGTCTTAGCGTCAAAATCTCGCCGATCCTCACGCCCGTTTGAATTCTGCCTGAGCTATTGATTTTCACATCAAGGGTCACGGTTCGTGCCGTCTCGGAGGTCACATAAATAACTTGTGCACCATCCTTAAGTGTTCCGTCATCATTGTAGGCACCCGAGCCTGTCCCGTATGGCGAGTCTGAGGAAAAAGCAAATCCGGATCGATCATGCGGGGCTACGGATAGGTTATTCGAAACGACACTTACCGTTGAACCGTCCGTCAGCCTGGCTTCAACCTTCATTACATAATTTCCGGAAGCAAGTCCAACGGCATCCGCTCTCCAATAGGAAGGGTATGTCAGATCAGCTCATTATCCATTTGTTGATAGCTGGAATCCGGCGCATTTGCGTGTTTAACGTATACATTGTATCCCTCCGCATTACTCACGGGTGACCATTCTATATACGCCGTTTCATTCCAGCCCCCACCGCCGATGATCGATAGACCGGCAGCATGGACCGTTGTCTTATTCGCCCACCCTCCCGCTATGAAAGATAGTGCCAGAGAAATCAACAACACCATTCCGGTTACCTTTGCTGCTCTGTTCTTCATTCCATCTCCTCCTTTTTTATTCGCTTGTAATTTTGTAATCGTTTGCAATTAATTGGAGCTTTCTTATCAGCCTCCTCGCTTTATGGACCATGTCTGTCAAAACCAATGTCCTTGTTTAAAATAAACAAAATTTGGAATTCCACCCACAGCATATCAGCTGCGAAAACAGTTCCGAAACAATCATTTTCTCATAACTTGCGCATTCCGCGATATTCTGAGTTAATGATTATAGGTCAGGGAAATGACACTTACACTTGGACAACGTCCTTGCCGGCATCGTCGTGAACTGCTGAAAGCTGCAGATACAAGGCGCAGATTGGGCTATATTTGAGGCTTGTCCGGACGCAAACGAAAAAGCGACCGGTTAAGGTCGCTTTGGAGAGAGCTTCTAAAGCTCTCTATGGGCTGGCTGCATCATCCCTTGAGTAGGGTGATCCTCTTGGTACTCATAATATTGCGACTGAAAGGGTGTATCTAGTTCTGCTTCCATTGGCCGATCTGACGGCTGTTGATATGGCTCATCCACATACATGATTCTGCGCTGAATTTGCATGAGCCCATTCACGACGCGCAGCGCGATCCAGAACAGGACAAGGCCAACGCCTACGTACAGCAGGTATTGCTGATTATAAGTCCAATCTATATGAAAATAACTAAACAAGCTATTCTCTAAAATATCAAGCTGCAATTCATTCATCAATATGATATGCACGACTGGAAGAGCAATGAATCCAAGTCCTAGGGAAATCACCGTTACCATAATAACAAAGAACACAATGCCTGTTACAAATCTTTGTAATACGAGCAGCAGATTTCGAATGAATAGGCCGCCGTCAAAACCTCTCACCATTCGCTTCAACCAGTTCTCCCCGGCTTCAGATTGTTGATTGTAGGTATACGATTCAGACGGAGCAGGTAAACCTAAAATTTGTCTAATCATGCTTTGCTCAAAATTCACAATCCCATTTAACAGCTTGGCTACTCCAAAAAACAGCGGTATTCCGATAAATATGGGAGTCAAACCGATCGATAGTGTAATTCCCGTTATCGCTACTGTAAAATAAATAATCCCTAACGGGAGAGATATCAATAAGTAGAGGATCGTTGCATAGGTTTTTGGATTAAACAGCACCCAATTCACCTTGCCTGTCCGCGCCTTTGCAGTTGCTTCTGTTGCCTTCATATTCAAACACCCCTTATAGCTTCATAAATCACGCTCAAAAGTTATAAATCCATTATATCCGCCTTATTCGGCTGACATAACCGTCTTAGGGGGTATCTGAACCTAGACTTTAGACTAGGGGCTGGGCTGGCCCTGCTGGCTTTATAGATGTAGTTAAGATTTAGTCACTGTGCGGTGTTCTTTAAAATTGAAATTAAGCCTTTAGAGTGTATAATTGTTATAACAGTTGAATATATTGATAAGGAGGACTCCCAATGAATAGGATGATGGACATGGAACGGAAAGTGACCAAGTTTGGAAACAGTTTGGGTATAACCATGACCGATGCTCTCAAGCAAATTGGCTTGAGTCAGGGAGATAGCGTTCTAATTGATGTTAACCAGTCCACTGGTGAAATCATTATTAAAAAATCGACCAAAGTAGCATTGCCAAATGGGATAAGTGAAGACTTCATGGATACGCTGTCTAACGTAATCGATGAATACGACCAGACATTGCAAGGACTTAAAGATCGATGAACCAAATACGCTATTTGTCCGTAGAGGAAGTCATAGCCATTAACATTGCCATGATTCAACGATATAGTCCGGGTGAACAAACTGGTGTCAAAGAGCCAGGGATGTTGGAATCAGCAGTCCACCGCCCCAGGTCTTCTGCTTTTGGTGAAGATGCCTACCTGACCGTTTATGAAAAATCAGCCGCTTTGTTTGAGTCATTAGGACAAAATCATCCCTTTCATAACGCTAACAAACGCACCGCTTTTACAGCCCTGGTTATATTTTTACGTTACAACGGGTTGCAGTTTAAAATGGATACCAAGTTTGCTGAGGACTTCACGGTAAACATGGTAAACCACGAATATTCATTTGAGCATTTGACAGAAATCATTAAAATGCATTGCATAGTTATTTAATGACTGAGCCGAAAAAAAGCGACCAATCCAGGTCGCTTTTTAAATAGTATGTATAGAGTCAGAGGGACAACCCGTCCGAAGATAAAGACAACATAGACTTTTATGCTTGCCTCCAAATACTAAACACAATTTCATACTATAGCGAAAAATCAGTAACACCCTTCTTGTATGCGTATTTCAGCGTATATGTTTCTTCTTTTCCATAGGGCATGGTAGCGATTTTTATGCGAGTATGATCAAGCCGGCTCTCTCTTAAAACTCTTTTTGCCAAAGAAATACCCCGTTCTTCTTCCTTAACTACACAAAATACATTAAGGGCATACTTCTTTGGGTCGGAAGTAGATTTCCCCATATCAAATCCATCAACATAGCCTAGATCAGCATCTGCTAGAGATATTTCTAAATATTCCATTACTTTTTCTCTTAACCAGTGGTCACGCTGGCTGCCTTTTTCACTTTTCAGAGGATACTGTACCACTAACCAGAATTGTTCACTCATTCCGTTTCACCAGCCAATCTATAAAAAATGATTACTAGAAAATTTCTCCGTTCGGCTCATAATCCCTTTTTGTTCAGTACAATATCAGCCCTATCCCCCTTTTAATATTCCAGAATTTGTGTTTTATTTAATAGGGATTTAAGCTATCATATTCACGTTTACTACCTTACTGAAGGAGATTTCTACATGAAGCAGCCATTAAGTATCATCCCTGAGAAATGGAAAAGAACCGGGATTGTCACCATCGGCGGTCTACTTATAGGAGCAGGTTTTGCCGATTGCCTGATTGCCATGAATTCAGTCGATTTAAATCAAATCGCCAGAGGTTTAACGATCTTTAGTGCAGGCCTGACCATCTTAGTCATCATGGATAACTCCAAAACACAAAAAGAGACCGAGAAACTCCAGAAAGAAACACAACTTCAAATGGAAAGAATAGAAGATAAGCTGAACGCCCTTCAACAATCCCAACAAATAACGAATTCCCAATTTCTTGAGATCAAAGAGCTGATACAGCAAAATCATTCGGAGACTTAATACCTTGTTCAATATAAAAGTAAGAACCCGCTCACTGAGCGGGTTTGGTATATGGGGCGAACTGTGAATCTGTACGCTGCTAGCCCCGAGTTCTAGAGTTCATCAGTTCACTCAAAGTGGTAAATTTATAGTTTAAGCTTTTTAATATGGGGAGAACCTTAGCAACGGTTTCCACCGTTTGATCACGATTCCCACCAGCATCATGCATTAAGATTACGGAGCCATTTTTCACATTACTTATAATCTCATCCACCATTTTATCTGTGCCCGGTAATTCCCAATCATTTACCTGCATATCCCTTGACCATAGCATGAACTTATAGTTCAATTCTTCTACTTTCTCTACGATTTCGTCACTAAAAATCCCATATGGCGGTCTAAATAAACTACATCGATACTCCACAGCACTCTGAATGGCTTTCTCACCCTCGAATATTTCACGTTGTATTTCTGATAAATCAAGAGACGTTAAGGTAGGATGAGAATATGTATGATTACCTATTTCATGATGCTCACTTACAATTCTGCGCACGATTTCCGGATAAACTTCTGCAAATTTTCCGAAAATAAAAAAAGTAGCTTTAGCATCATACGCTTTTAATAAATCAAGGATCTGAGGAGTATATTCCGGGTTAGGTCCATCGTCAAAAGTAAGACAAACATGATATTCCCCATCATCAGGAAGTACAATGTCTTGGATGATTCGCCCATCACCAAAGCCTGTAAAACGTTCATCTTTACAAAGCTCAATATAGTCATACACTTTAGAATACATGAATACACCCACTTTTTGTTAATATATTCACTTCATTATTCGAACACAGATATATTCCAAATGGAGTAACCGTATATTGTAGCTTTTTCTTCACATAAAATTTTAATGTATCTGCCCCGGCCATTTAGGTCTGTAATTTTTTCTACTCCACCATGTCCATCATGATTTACATAGATATCGTTCCAATCATTGGCATTGTTTGAACATTGGATTTTATATTTTATTGCATAAGCTTCTTCCCAACTAATCATTATAGTTGAGAACTCCACTTCATTACCTAAATCAATATAAACCCATGAAATGTCCTCAGAATGCGAACTCCCCCATCTGGTGTGCCGTCTCCCATCGACTACATTATCTCCCCCACGGAAGCTAATTTCATCTGAAGAAGTAACAACGGGCTTAAACAATGCTATATCTTTGTTTTGAATCGAAGTATCGATTTTAATATGGTTGATTACACTCATCTCACTTGAATTCCCAAAGGCATCTCTTGCCCTTACTGAAATCGCATAGGATGTATCCGGTAAAATATCTTTTATATTAAATTGCAATTGGTTACTTTCTCCCACTAGCTCTCCATCTTTGAAAATTCCGTAGGAGGTAACCCATATATTATCAACTGAATCATTCCACTTTATCTTCATATTTGTATTGTTAGCTTTGATCAATTCAGGTCTTCCAGGGCACTCCACCCTGATACTCGAAACCATTTCTGATAGCTTTTCGGTGTTATTGTCCAAGTTATTTTGCAACAATAACACGGCTTCACGTTCCATCTTTTTAATTTTATCAATTAAATTTAAGATTTCCTTACAGTTGTATCTCTTTCTAACCAAGCTTATAGACATCATGATCTTCAGCTTCTCTACATCTTTGGAAATGAGCATAAATAAATCGTAATAAAGTTTATTCCAATCAAGTTTCAATAATCCATTCGAAAATAAGTACCTTGATCCAGCTATAATACTTAATGCATCATCTATCCATGAGGACTCTTTAAACAATTCATCGCTTACTGTGCCGCTCGGTGAAAAAAGACTACTTAGATAATCATAAAACTCCAACTTATCTTCATAATACTTAATGTAAGCAATTTGTTTACTCTTTAGTGATTCCACATTCAAGTTATCCTCTAGGAAATCATAATACACCAAATTTTTACTTACATGATTAGGAATATCATTACACATTCTCTCCAAATCTTTAAAATCATAAATGATGTCAGAATAAAAAGGAATGTCCTGAATCTTATACATTTCTTCTTGATCCAGAAAGTCCGTTACCATGATCGAATGTATGGATTCAGGGTCAAGGGTTGTATTATGCAATACCTCAGAACTTCTCACCCATAAAAATACAACCTTGTTTTGATGTAGAAGATCATGCATTAAATCTTTGACATCACGAAGTTGCTCGAATGGTATAAAGATTGGAATAATACCGAATTTTTTCATAGCGAAGTCCGATAATATATTAGAGTTGAAGTACCACTTTCTCTTTTTCATGTTTATTATTTCATCAAAGACTTTATCCGTGCTTTCTAAGGCATGATAGTAATAATAACCAAGAGGCAAATCACGATTATAAAAATGATTAACGACTTGAATTTTCCTGCAATTCAGGTAGTTTAAGGACGAGTTCTTAAACACATTTTCCAATTATGTCCGCTCCCTGCTACATATATGGATTTAAATAAAAAAAGACATTCTTGACTCGCTGTGTAAAATAGAAGTACGATCGGCACGAGGAAATCAAAAATGTCTATATTGGACTACACAGTTCATGTTTATATTCCTATTTTCTGCTCTTCTAATAACATTTTAATGAGTTCCACATCATCGTCCGTTTCATTCCATAACCAAACAGCTCTTGTTGGATACTTCCTATATAAGTACATTTTTTTATCATCAACATGACGATCTGCAACATCGGTTTCATTAGCAAAATCAAATTCCTTTTTATGCGGAAAATGAATGCTCATTGCACTTCTGGCTAATATAAATTTCGCGCCATATTTTTGCATGGCCAACCCTATATCTGAATCTTCCCCTCCCCATGTTGTGAAGTTTTCGTCAAACATCCCTACATCTATTAATGATTTCCTGCTCATCGATACATGACATGTCCAGAACAACACAAACGGTGCAGGCAACTTATCTATATCATCAGAGAATTCTTTATAAAATTTTTCTCTTACATCTAGTATTCTTTTTTGACTTAACAGTTGAATCGCATCGTCAATTGAATTTTCCTCAACAATATGAATGATTTCTTCTTGGTTACTTTCAAACACATCAAACCCATACACATAACCTACAACAGCGCAGGGCTGATCATGCTCGCCATGAATTCTTATATGTTCACTTAAAGCATCCTTGTGCAGAATGATGCCATTGTCAATAAATAAACAAACATCACCACTGGCTTTTCTGATCCCCATATTTCTAGCTGCTGCTGCTCTAAAACCCTTATCTTCTTGATATTGATAAATAATACTCAGGCGATCTTCATATTGCTTAACTAATGAATATGTATCTTCACTGGAACCATCGTCACAAACAAGAACCTCATAACTATTTTTATCAAGCCTCTGCTCTACTAATGCCTCCAATGTTACCCTTAAACCACCCAATCGATTGTAGGTTGGAATAATAACGGATATAGCAGGTTTACTCACTTCGAGCCCCCCTAGATGAATATGATATGGTTTATCGGACTTCGTTCGTCATTTGTTTTTGATTGATAAATTGAAGGATATTATTAAACGTGGTTAAATCTCCTGAAAGCAAGTCAGCATCGTTAATCTTTATGCCAAAATCACTCGCAATTTGATTTAAAATCTGAACATATGTAATCGAATCCATCCCAAAAAAATCATCAATCGACATATCTCGGTCATCCTCAGAAATAGATACCCCATTTTTCGAGAAAACTTCCTTGAGTTTTTGTACTAATTCTTCGTTCACGATGTTACACCTCGCTTAGACTCTTTATTTTCTAGTTTCATATCTCTTTCTTCCACGATGGTTAACCACATTTTTTTCTCCATGTCTAACATTTCATTAGCTTTATTCCTAATTAAATCTACATTTATATCTTTATTTTCAGAAACCAAATTATTAATAAATACTTGTTTAATTAATTTCCAACCCTTCTGGAGACTTTTTGCGTAATGTTTCATGCTTTCATAAGTTGCTGCT
Source organism: Paenibacillus solani (assembly GCF_001277345.1). Classification (GTDB taxonomy): domain Bacteria; phylum Bacillota; class Bacilli; order Paenibacillales; family Paenibacillaceae; genus Paenibacillus_AQ; species Paenibacillus_AQ solani. The sequence goes on along the minus strand of NZ_LIUT01000006.1, from coordinate 37,757 downwards.
TGAATTAGTTTCAGATCAGCGAGTTTATTTATCAAAAGCTCATTACCGATATGTCTATTTTCAATAATATTAACTCCAATGAGAGAAATTCTTATGTATTCATCCATATTATCTTTATGCTCGTCCTTAAAATTCCACAAATCATCAAAAGAAAATACAGACAGCTCTTCAATCAGTCTATCTGCATGCTTTATAATCTCAGATTTATCCATTCTAAAAGGTTCTATGTCCTTACGGATACTATAGATATAGGCATGGGGGATTTCACCTGCAAGTTCAGTCATAGCATATGAATTCATAAAAGCTTGTACTACCCTATCTTCAGGTATAGTATGAACGCCATACCCATCAACATCATCATCCAGAACAGAATACATTTTCGTCTCTGCATCAAAACCATTAATTATGGAATAATGACTCATATGAAATCGATTCCAGGCAATGTTTTTGGGCAGCCAATAAAATAAATCTACATTAAGCTTTACAATTTCCCCCTCTGAGATTATTTTTTGAAGATCCGGAAGAAAATCATGCGGGTTTTTGAAGAAAACCGGCGTTTCTTTCTCAATCACCGCACTCAATACAAAGTTCTCCCAATGATCCGAATAGTCTAAAACTTCAATTGTGGGAGTCATAAACTCTATATCTATGGCGGCGCCCCAGCTGGTGTATGAATAATTATTTAAATATGCTGCAGCGGAATAACTGTCTTCAAAGCCAGTGGCAACAGAATAAGCTGAATTCAATATACAATTCATCCAGAACTCATTATACGGTGTTATGTGACGTGAGTACTTCAACCTGCAACCTCCCTTTATATTTTTACTTCTATGTACATTCAAAAATAATCAGAAAGAAACGGTTGTCTATCTGCTACGAATAAACCTGATTGTGCCAGCCAAATAAACTCAAAGAAGCTGCTTCAAAAGAGACCCATGAGTTAAATCAACAAGATGATATTTATGATGAGAACGCTGAGAGTGAGTTGAGTGTGAGGAAGGTGATAACCGCGGTGTAATACAGCTTTTTCCATATATACTAAATTAAAATATATTATACATAAACACTAATGTCAACTCAGTATTTTCTTGTAATTTAAGTGTTTCTTTGTAAGCTTTCTTTAATACACATACGTAAAAAAGCGACCGATCTCGGTCGCTTTTTTAGTAATTATTGGAAGTTAATCTAAGCTGTACAAGGCCACTATCTCCAATCGATTCAGCTGCGAATCATCGCCAAAGCGGATTTCCATACTCAATATCCTCGAGAGAATTCCGGGCTTTCTTTGAGTTGGACGATATCATGGCCGCTTGGATTTTGGAAAGCACGAAGCCCGAATGTCGGTGCAATAGCGAAAATATGGTCAAAGATATCCGCTTGAATCGATTCATATACCACCCAGGTGGTATCATTGGTGAAAGCATAGATTTCCACTGGCAGTCCATTATCTCCTGGCGCTAGCTGTCTCACAATCAGCGTCATATCCTGATGAATTTTGGGATGATGCCTTAGATACTGATGGATGTATTCTCGGAATACACCGATATTTGTCAGTTGCCTGCCGTTCACTTTACTTTCCATATTAATCTGGTGTTCGATGTTATACGCGTTAATTTCATTTACTTTTGTCCTGACATAATCGGTAAGGTAATGAATCTTTTGAAATTCCTCAATCATTTCTTCCGTACAAAAACCTATGCTGGTTGTATCAACATAGAAGCTCCGCTTAATCCTTCTGCCCCCGGCTACTTGCATGCCCCTCCAATTCTTGAATGAGTCGGAAATGAGGGCATAGCTCGGAAGCATGGTGATCGTCTTATCGAAATTCCTGACCTTTACCGTGTTTAAGGTAATGTCAATCACATCGCCGTTCGCATCATATTTCGGCATTTCAATCCAGTCGCCAACACGCACCATGTCATTCGACGATAATTGAACGCCTGCCACCAGGCCTAATATGGAGTCCTTAAAGATTAGCATAAGCACAGCCGATAAAGCTCCAAGGCCACTGAGAATGATCAAGGGATTCTGTCCGATAAGGTTCGAGACGACCACGATGCCGCCGATGACGTAAAGAAAGATCTTCACCACCTGTATGTATCCCCTAATCGGTCTGATCTTGGAGACCTCAAACGAACGATATATCGCATCAAACGCATTGAGCAGCGCAATAAGAACCATCATGGTTACGATGATCATGTATGTTCCTGCAGCTTTTTCTATCAATGCTTGATAGGGTGGAAAGATTGGCGCCGAAGAATAGATGATGATCGCCGGCACGAGATGCGACAGCTTATGGAACACTTTTTTCTCGACAATGATATTATCCCATGTATATCGATTGTTATTGACAATATGAATAATGATCTTCAACACGATTTTTTTGGTTATAAAATTGGCCAGTATAGAGACCACGGCTATAAACACAATCATAATCATATTTGATAGATATCCTATCAATTGTTCGCTCATGCCGTATCCGTCTAGTTGATTTCTTATAAAATCCATTGGTGCCTCCTGACGCACTTTTGACTAGTCTATTATTATAAATGAGTTTTTAGAACGGAGCAAAGCTAGAGACGTCGCTGGGATGAATTGGCAGATGTTTAAGAGTAAAGGGAGTAAGGCCATACAAAAGAAAATAGCACCGAATCGGTGCTATTTGATACCATATGAATCACGTTCTATTCATTTTAGACTTTAAACTTCATAACGAGTGCTTCCAAGCTTCGAGAATTTTGGCTAATCAAGTCCGTAACTGAAGCAACCTCCTGAACTAAAGAGCTCTGCTTTGCCGTCATATCGTTCACTGCTTTAACTCCTGCAAGCGAATCTCCAGCTATAGTTGCCATTTCGGAAACAGATGCTGCAATTTCTTCAGAGCCTGCCGCCATTTGTTCGCTAACCGCGGAAACCTCCTGCACTTTCCAGGCCACTTTCTGAGCGGATTTCAATATGTTCTCAAACGATTCAATAGCTTCTTCCATCTTCTTTTGCCCCGTCAATACTTCACTCGTCACTTGCTGCATCGCATGTTCTGTTTCTTGAGAGTCTTTCGTAATATCTTGCAGCACTCCGAATATTTGCCCTGCTGAAGCAGAGGAATGCTCTGCTAATTTCCGGATTTCGCTTGCTACTACAGAAAAGCCTCTTCCATGCTCGCCCGCTCTTGCCGCTTCAATTGATGCATTTAGCGAAAGCAGACTCGTTTGATTCGCAATTTCCGTAATTGCATTTACAATTTCCTCGATATGAGATGAACGTTCTTTCAAATTGGATACGATTTCTACTGTAGACTCTACAGATTCGCTAATTTGGGCCATCTGCTTGTTAACTTGCTGTATGAAGTTCACACCGCTTGCTGCCTCTTGCTCCGTCTCGGTTGCAACAGTAGCAAGTTCCTCCGCAGATACGGCGATACGCTGCACACCTATAGACATTTCATTAATTGCATCTGAAGCATCAAGTGTGCTCTGCACTGAGGTGGTTGCCCCTTGCTCAATACTGGCCCCCTGTCTCGTAATTTCCTCTGTTGCGCTTGCAGTTTCTTTCGTATTATCAACCAATTTACTTGACGAATTCAATACACCGTGGGAAACGTTACGTACATCTTTAATAATGGATTGCAGGGTCTCAAACATGGAGTTTAGGGATTTTGAGATTTCTCCTATTTCATCCTTGCCGGAGTAATCCAGTCGCCCGGTAAGATCGCCTCCGCTCTGTGCAATTTCGGCGATCTTTTCATTGACTAACTTAAGTGGCTTCAACTTAATGAATATAACAGCAAAAATCATAAGTAATGCTCCGAATGTAATAATAAGCAAAACAATAGTTACCGTGAGCATCTGGCTCGCTTTTTGCTTTGCAGCATTTGCTTCATTTTCCGTCCTCGTATTCATCTTTTCCTGAAACTGTTCCAGCGGCTCCATAATGGTCTCTTTAATTGCATCGTATTCGCTGCCAAACATGAGCTCCCGAGCTCTGGTAAAATCTTGGTCCTCCGCAGCTTTTATGGCCGTATTTTCTATCTCAACAAGAGTATCCGAAATTTGTTTTGACTTTTCTATAAGATCCAGCTCTTCTTTAGGCGCACCCAATGCAGCTAAACTCTCTACTACATGATCTCTCGTCTTGGTCTCGTTTACTTCCTTCCAGTAGTTGTCATAGTGGACTTTTTCTCCGAACTGCACATAAGCTTTTACTTCATCACTCAAATAATTCGAGGAGCTGGCTAAATCAATACCTAATTGCTTGAATTCTGCTTGCATTTTTACTGTTTCGCGTTCATTCGCTACGCTCTTTTGGAGGGAATAGACACTAATTCCGTTCAGAACGATTAGTAAAATAAACACCCCGCTCATTGCTTTAATCCATGTAGAAATCCTCACGATGACCCACCCCTTTTTTATAGAAAAGCCCGTTAAGACTTTATCGGTCGACTTTATTCGACGACAAGATAGGTCTTTATACCCGTTTCTAAATAAACACGTTTGTGTCTCATGTTGAAGAAGTCTGCGTCAACTACTTTTCAAGTTCAAGGAACATGCGGAGCTTATCGTAAAGCTAAAAGTGCCGAAAAAGCAAACTCCACAACCTAAATGGTTGTGGAGTTTATGTAATGTGGCGAAGAAGCGAATATTATCATGAATACTCCTGCATGACCTCGTAAATTTTCTCAGGTCTTAACAATGTGCTAATCGATTCTTCCGTTTGAAGGGTAAGGGCAGCACTGGCAAGTCCCCACTGGCACGCATTATGCAGCGATTCATTGTTCATGATTCCATATATGGCGCAAGAAGAGAACGCGTCACCAACCCCTGTGATATCCACAATATCCGTTGCAAAAGAAGGCAAATGCCCCGATTCCTCCGAGGAGGAATAATAAGCCCCTTGATCACCAAGCGTGATAATAACTTGTTTAACGCCACGCTCTCTAATTTTCTCACTGGCTATCTGACAATCCTCAATTGAGTCAATCTTCATATTAGTAAGGACTTCTGCCTCTACTCGGTTGGGAAGCAGCAGTTCTACTCCGTCGAGCAGGAAAGGAAGTTTGCTTGTCTTGGCTGCAGATGTAGGGTCAATATACAAGGGAATGTGTTCATCGGCGCAGCGTTTAATGATATAACTTATACATTCCTTAGGAATATTCGTATCCAAAAACACACCCTGCGAAGAAACAATATAGGACCATTTTTCCTCAAACATGGACGTTGTCATTTTTTCGTATATATGCATATCATCCATAGAAACAACGCTCTCACCTGTTTGATCCAATAAAGTGATGAAAACCCCTGTTCGTTCAGTCGGCAGCACCCAAACTTGGCTAACATCAACTCCCTGGCGCTTTATTTCATTCAGGATCCAGTTGCCTTCTTTGTCATCTCCGACACAAGTCATAATGGCAGTATTGCAGCGAAGTCGACTCAAATTCTCAGCAACGTTGCGTGCTGCACCGCCACAGGATTCATTAATCTTCACCGGATTGGATGAATGAAAATCCACCTTCTGATTTGATCGCGCAATCCGGTCAATGTTAGCCCCTCCGATACAAACAATCGAAGATTCTTCCCGTAGAATGTAGGCCCGGCCTTTAATTTCCCCGCGTCTTATCAAGCTAGCAATATAATTAGCAACCGTTGGACGGGATAAACCAACCTTACTTGATAACTCCTGCTGTGATATAAAAGGATTCATTCTTATATATTCTAAAATTTGTTGTTCTTTATCCATGAAGCAGCCTCATTTCTTCCTCTATTCTTCATAACACGAAGCCCGTGTTTGCCTCTCTTTTATTATACAACTAAAACCACGTTCGGAATGATTCCAACCTTTGTGCCATGCAAAATACACCCTCTTTTGGGGTTGTTAATTGTATCCAGAATGGGGATGCGATTTTTCATCTTGACATATCAACTTGGAAGCGTATACTAAACATATGTTTTTTATATAAACTTTTGTTTGGTTAATCAGGGGGTGTAATATGGCTGCAATTCAAGTCGTAGACGGACAAGACAAAACGGTATAAGATCAGGCGCTAACATGGGGGTAATGTACATGAATTTTATTTTCTTGATAACTGGCCTTCTTCTTGTTTTTATTATTGGTTTCTTAGTAAGTAACAACAGGCAAAAAATAAAATACAAACGTGTTCTAATCATGTTAGCCGTACAAATTCTATTAGTTTACTTCATGATGAACACGAGTATAGGCATCATTGTTATTACAAAAGTGGGCTTGCTATTTGAAAAGTTAATGGAGATTGCTAATGCGGGAATTCAATTTGTATTTGGCGGTATGGCGAATGATGGCCAATCTCCATTTTTTCTTGGCGTGTTAATGCCTCTTGTTTTCATGTCCGTTTTAATTGGAATACTAAACTATATAAAAGTACTACCTTTCATCATCAAATATTTAGGTCTATTTTTAAGTAAAATTACGGGAATGGGCAAGCTCGAAAGTTATTTTGCAATATCTACATCTGCACTTGGACAACCGGAAGTGTTCCTAACCATCATCAAACAAATTCCACTCTTGTCCAAAGAAAGACTGTACACCATTTGTACATCAGCAATGAGTGCAATAAGTATGGCGATGGTCGGGGCATATGCCAATATGTTAGAGCCTAAGTTTGTTGTAACGGCTGTAGTATTGAATATTTTTAGTGCTCTTATCGTTGCCAATATTATTAATCCTTATGATTTGGATGAGAATGAGGATTTAGTTGAGATTGAAGAAAAAGAAAGGGTTCCTTTCTTCAGCATGGTTGGAGAGAGTGTTATGGATGGTTTTAAAATCGCCATTATTGTTGCCGCCATGCTATTAGGATTCATTTCCCTCATGCAATTAGTGAATGTTATTTTCCAAAGTGCCTTTCAAGTATCGTTTGATACGATTCTTGGTTACATCTTTGCGCCAATCGCCTTCTTAATGGGTGTTCCATGGGCAGAAGCTGTACAAGCAGGCGGGATTATGGCTACAAAACTGATTACAAATGAATTTGTGGCTATGCTCCATTTTGGTGACATTACAAACCAACTTTCCTCTAAAACGACTGCCATAGTGTCTGTCTATTTAGTTAGTTTCGCAAATTTCGGAACTCTGGGTATTATTTCCGGATCCATCAAGTCGATCAGTGACAAGCAAGGTGAACATGTAGCGAAATTCGCTACTAAATTGTTGTTAGGTTCAACATTAGCGTCTGTAATTTCAGGCACCATGATAGGACTCGTTATGTAAATAAGACACCGAGGTGAAAGATAATGACTAGAAGAAAAATTATTATGGATTGCGATCCAGGACATGATGACGCCATTGCGATTATTTTAGCTGCTGTACAACCGAAACTGGAGATATTAGGGATTACAACCGTTTCCGGAAATGCAGAAATCGAGAAAACGACTCAAAACGCATTGAAAATCTGTGATTTGATCTCCTTACATGATGTTGTTGTTTCTAAAGGTGCAAGTGAGCCTATGGTTCGATTACGTGAAACTGCGCCTGGCATTCATGGTGATTCAGGCTTAGATGGTCCGGAGCTGCCTGAATCTTCCCGCACCTGGAGTGAGGAACACGGCGTTGACACCATTATAAGACTTGTAAAAGAGTCAACAGAGCCTGTTACCCTTCTTCCGACAGGACCGTTAACTAATATTGCGTTAGCTTTAACAAAAGCACCAGAAATCAAGAACAATATAGAAGAGATTGTACTAATGGGCGGCGGAACATTTGGTAACTGGACGCCAACGGCCGAATTTAATATTTGGGCTGATCCCGAAGCCGCAAAAAAAGTATTTGATAGCGGTATTCCCACAGTCGTTATGGGACTTGATATTACACATCAAGCCCTAGCGACCCAAGAAATTATCGAAGAAGTAAATAAAATCGATAATCATGTTGCTAAAATAGTCGGCGAATTATTAGTGTTTTTTGCATCGACATATAAAGAGATGTTCGATTTTGACGGGGGACCGGTACACGATGTATTGACTGTAGCATATTGTGTTGCACCAGAATTGTTTAAGATGAAAGATGTCAATATTGTTGTGGAAACTAAAGGAGAGTATACAGCAGGAACAACCTTAGTTGATCTGCACGGGGTCACGGGTAGAGAAGTTAATGCTAAGTTTGGGTTAGAGCTTGATGTAGACGGTTTTTGGAAACTAATGATTGACGCACTAAAAAAATACTAGAATTTCATATCGAAAAGATAGACAGATAGATATCAGAAGGCGATTTTACATGGAGATGCTCCATGTAAAATCACTTTTTCTTCAGGAGTGAAGTCATGAGAGTACCAAACATAGTGGTTATTGGAAGTTTAAATATGGATATCGCGGTTGAAGCAGAGCGTTCTCCTTCTATGGGAGAGACGATTATGGGCAAAGACGTCCACTTCATTCCCGGTGGCAAAGGTGCCAATCAGGCCGTGGCCGCTGCCAGGCTTGGCGCTCACACAATGATGATCGGCACACTCGGCAGTGATGCCTTTGGAGCAGAACTTCGGAATTCTCTAGTGGAAAGCGGAGTTGACGTTCTTGGGATCAAAACAGCGGAAGGAGTTCCGACTGGGATTGCCTCTATTCTCCTGGCTCAAGGAGATAATCAAATCGTGGTGGTTCCTGGCGCCAACGCCCACTGTCTGCCAGAAGATGTTTACCAGCATGAAGCCCTCATTGCCCAAGCCGATGTGGTTCTTCTGCAATTGGAGATCCCTCTGAGGACAGTGATTGCAGCCGCAGAAGTCGCCAAACGTCATGGCAGAACGGTCATTTTAAATCCCGGCCCCGCCAGGGACTTGCCGGAAGAACTGTTAAAGCATACGGACTACATTACCCCGAATCGTTCAGAGCTTAGCCTGCTTACGGGAATGGATACGTCGGGAGAGCAATGGAAGGAAGCGGCGAAACGTTTATTGGAAATGGGTCCACGCCATGTAATTACTACATTAGGCTCGCAAGGTTCAGGATACATGAAGTCGGATATGCATATAACGGACGTTCCGGCATACCGGGTTCCCGTCATCGATACGACCGGCGCAGGAGATTCCTTTAACGGCGGGTTAGCTTACGCTTTAGCCGCAGGAGAAGACCTGGATAATGCCGTTCATTTTGCCACCAAGGTTTCCGCTTTAGCTGTCACCAAATTTGGCGCTCAAGCCGGAATGCCCTCACTTGAAAAAGTTGAGACGTTCGACTGGTCCATCGTCCAGGCATCACCTTGTTGAAGATGCAGTTCATATGAGGAAATGGCTTCCTCATTGTTAATAATAGCCCAGTAGCCATTATGGCTGCTGGGCTTCTTATCATTTGCATTGTAAAAATAAACCGAAAAACACCAACCAGATCACTGGCTGATGCTTTTATACGTGGCTTTATTTCAAAAATCTAACGTTTGTTGACTACATTATCATGTTTGTTATCTGGATGAAAGCGCTTTATCTCCTATAAAATTGACTTGCAACATGAATTTATAGGATGACGGAAGAGGTGACAGACATGAGCACTAAAGCTAAAGGTAGGCGCCTACGGACGCAATGGCGCAAGCAAGATGCCGAGCTGACCCTTTTGGCGCTGCCGACTACCATATGGTACATTCTTTTCTGTTTCTTACCCATGTTCGGTATCATTATCGCCTTTAAGAACTTCAAAATAAGCGGCGGGTTTCTGAGTAATGTGGTAAACAGTCCATGGTCGGGCTTCAAAAACTTTGAATTTTTATTCAAATCCAATGATGCATGGATCATTATTAGAAACACACTGGGATACAATATCATTTTTATTATCCTCCATATTGTGATCCCTGTTGCTTTAGCACTAATGATCGGCATGCTGCACAATCGCAGAGCAGGAAAAGTCTATCAAACGATGATGTTCTTACCCTACTTTTTGTCATGGGTTGTGGTTTCGGCTGTAGGTTGGGCATTTTTAAGCTTTGACAAAGGTATTGTCAATCAGATGCTCGTTAACATGGGAAGTGAGCCTATTAATTGGTACATGGAGCCCAAATACTGGCCCTACTTTTTAATCTTCATGAATGTATGGAAGGGATTGGGCTATGGCATGGTCGTTTACTTGGCAACGATCACTGGCATTGATAGAACCTACTATGAAGCGGCCGTAATTGATGGAGCCTCCATTTGGCAGCAGACGCGGTTCATTACCCTGCCTCTGATGAAGCTGGTCATCGTCATGATGTTTATCTTGGCCGTGGGTCGAATCTTCTACACGGATTTCGGATTGTTCTTCCAGGTACCGCGGGATGCAAATTCCTTGTTTAACGTAACCACCACCATTGATGTATTGGTATACAAGCAACTCAAAACGGCAACTGTGGGGATGGCTTCCGCAGCCGCATTCGTGCAATCCGTACTGGGCTGTATCACGATTCTAACGGCAAACTGGATCGTTCGTAGATTAGATCCGGACAGCGCGATGATTTAGGGAGGGTGAGTGTATGGCAACAAGAACGGCATACGAGAGTGGATTAGATAAGTTCAATCGCCCTGGTAAAGGTGTCAACGTTATCTTCAATCTCATTTTTATCCTGCTTGCGTTAATATGCGTGGTGCCGATGCTGGTTGTACTGTCCATTTCGTTATCCAGTGAAGAATCCATACGCCAGACGGGATATCACATGTTTCCGACCGCACTTTCCGGCGAAGCCTACGGTTATATCGCTCAACAAGGGACGATGATTCTCCGTGCACTAGGTGTATCCTTATTTGTTACGATTGTCGGTACGGTGCTTGGCATCCTGCTTACCACTTCGATGGGCTATGTCATCTCAAGGCCGAATTACAAACTCAAAGGTCTTCTGACCTGGATCGTATTCATTCCTATGATCTTCAACGGAGGTCTGGTCTCCAGCTACTATATCAACGCAAATTTACTGGGGCTTAAGGATTCGGTTTGGGCGTTGATTTTGCCTCTGGCGGTCTCTTCGTTCAACGTTATTATTTGTAAAACATTCTTCAAGAGCACGATTCCGGATGGTTTGATCGAATCCGCGGAAATGGACGGAGCGGGCCAACTGCGCATCTTCTTCTCGATCATATTGCCGATTTCCTTGCCGGTCATTGCGACCATCGGATTGTTTCTGTGCTTTGCTTATTGGAATGACTGGTTCCAGTCGATGCTGTACATCAACAACCAGGATCTGTATTCTCTGCAGGCTCTTCTAAATAACCTGATGAGTAACGTGGATGCACTTGCCAAAAATGCCGCCAACATGGGGGTCAGCTACGCGATGCTTGTAGCAACGATGCCGAAAGAGTCCGCCCGCATGGCGGTAGCCATCGTCATTGTGCTCCCCGTGGCCTTTGCCTATCCATTCTTCCAGCGGTATTTCATTTCCGGTCTGACGATCGGTGCCGTCAAAGGATAAGCTGTGGCAGCGTCCGTTCCGTGAAAAGCGAACTGCCTGCTTGGAGAATCCGGCGACATCGAGGTTTTTATAAACTTTGCCGCTTTGAGGATAAACCTTTTAAATAAAGCTTTAAAGCGGAGTAAGAACACTTACAAGGGGGAAATACCTATGAAAAGGTCTTTGAAGCTCATCTCGATTATGTGTGTTTTAACGCTCATCATGACAGCGCTTGCAGCCTGCGGCTCGAAGTCGGACTCACCAGCTTCCGATTCGTCCAAATCTTCCTCATCTACCGATGATGTGCCTACTTTGGTATGGTGGACGATTGGCGGTCAGGTTCCAAACAACTTTGACAAGGCTATCGCGGCGATGAACGAATATACCGCTGAGAAGATCGGCGTCAAGGTTGATATTAAAGTCGCAAGCTGGGGAGAATGGGAAACCAAAATCAATACGATCGTAAATACCGGCGAGGCTTTCGATATGATGTTCACGAACGGTTCCAAGTACAATCAACAAGTGGCGATGGGCTCCTTTGCCGATATTACGGATCTCGTGCAAAGCGAAACGCCAGATCTGTATAAGTTTATTCCCGAGAAGGTATGGGATGGCTCAAAGGTCAGCGGAAAGATTTACTCCGTGCCTACGTATAAGGATTCGTCTCTAACCCAGTATTGGGGATTCGATCATACGTATGTGGAGAAATACGGCATCGATGTAAACAACATTAAGACCCTGAAGGACCTCGATAAACCTTTCCATGATATGAAAGCAGGAGAAGGCAAAAGCTTCTATCCGCTGCCGATGACGCAAAGCGAAGGCTTGAACGGATTCTTTAACGAGTATGACGATATGGCGCTTGGGCTTGGTCCTGTCGGTGTGAAGGCGGATGACGCTTCTCGCAAGGTTATCTCTGTTCTGGAGCAGCCGGATGTCATGGACAATTTGAAGATGCTGCATCAATGGTACAAGGATGGCATTATTAACCCGGATGCGCCAACTAAACCTGAAGCGGACAAAGGCAAACCGTTTCTAAGTGCTCAAGGGTTCCCTGGCGCTGAAATAGGCTGGCAAATTAACAACGGCGTTGAAAAGTACGATATCGTTCAGAACTACGGCCCGATCTACACGACGACGACGATTCAAGGCTCCTTAAATGCGATCTCCGCCAACTCGAAGTATAAGAAGGAGGCCTTGAAATACCTTGAGCTGGTCAATACGGATTCGAAGCTGCGCAATATGCTTGCTTATGGTGAAGAGGGTGTAGACTTCCAAAAGATTGATGGCGAGAAGGTCATTGAACGTATTTCCGATACATGGCCGCTGGCTTCTTACACGCAGGGCACTTTCTTCAACATGGCCACGAACAAAGGTGCTCCTGAAGATCAGTGGGAACAGGTCAAGAAGCTCAATGAACAAGCATTTGCTTCTTCACTGCTCGGCTTCTCCATGGATATTACCAATCTTTCTACTGAAGTAGCCAACACCAAAGCGGTGTGGGATAAATACCGCTATGAATTGCTCACAGGCGCATCTGATCCGGAGAAAATGGTACCGAAAATCGTGTCCGAACTCAAAGCGGCCGGCATGGATGCCATCATGAAAGCCGCCCAAGAGCAGATTGATGCTTTCTCTAAGTAAGTCATAAAAACTTTTTGAACACGCACTAAAAGCAACTGCACAACTTTGAACGCCCGAACGGAAAAGGCACTTGCCCGTTCGGGCCTTCTTGTATGAGGATTTTGCCAAAAATCGGACTGGATCGAATTTTGCAACATCTTGATATAGGATAGGAAAAACAAAATACGATAAAATCACTTCAAATTGAATTGAATATATGACAGACACATTTTAAGATAGAAGTCGGTGCTTCATAGCTAACAACCTATTGCAAAGGAGGCATCGCATGGGTTCGTTTCTGCAGATTAAGATATACCGCAGCAAATTCATTGCATATACGGTATTTGTGGTATCTTTAGGTCTGGCACTTGGCACTCTGACCTGTGCCGTAATGCTGTATCAATGGATCGAAAACGTCCGAAGTGACGCTGTCAGCGCCTTTGCCCGCATTGAAAATGAGCTTCAGTTGGATGCGGATCGCATCGAGGCATACATGCAGCGAATATACTCCAACAATCGCCTGATGACTGATGCCCGTTACTTTTTAGGCAATAGCGCGGAGGAATATCAAACAAGCAGGCTGCAGGATAGCCACTTTACCGAACCGCTCGTCTCCTTTCCCGACGATTTAAAAGCCTTTCTGTACGGCTCAGTGCAAGGAGTCATTTCCCAAATTAGCCTTCACACCGAGTCACAGGGCAATATGATTCGCTTTGACAGCAGCGGCAATGGCAGCTTTTCATTTCGCCTGCCGAACACGGATGAAGCCTTCCGCGAGACGATCGAAAAGGGATTCGTTTACCGAAAAAAACTATCTGACCCAAACCAGATATCCCGTCAGATCGGGGAATTCCGTTTCTTGGTCAGCAGCGAGCAACTGTTCAAGAAAATAGACAGTTACAAATTGGACACCGCCGCAGCCGTAAGCACTTCCGGCGAAGTGTACATGATCTCCGATGGAAACAGCTATGCCGAGGGGCTGGTCCTTCAAGCGGCGGAAGACGGACGAAACAGCGGCTATCTCTCGTTAAGCGGACTGAAAAACGTATATTTCTTCACCTTTTCTTCCACCAAGTTTGATTACAGCTTCATCGTTCTCGTCGACTTACCCTTGCTTATACGTCAAAATGCCAGCATTATTGCTGTCGTATTATTCATCATATTGATGTCCATGATCAGTGTACTGCTCATTATTGTTTACAATCTGCGTGACGATGCGCGATTCCTTCAGCGCATTATCTATTCCATCAAACGCGTGAAAACTGCTGACTTTACGTCGAATTTTCCTGCAAAGTACAGGCAAAATGAATACGGCATGATTGCCCGGGAGCTGGATGATATGATTCTTCAACTCGATAAGCATATTCGCACAGAATACTTGCTGAAGCTGAAACAGCAGGAAACAGAAATGAAGGCGCTTCAGCATCAAATCAATCCTCACTTTCTGTACAACACGCTAGAGGCCATTCGTTCTACCGCTTTGGTGAACCGTGACGTCGACACCGCTGATGCCATCGCGACCTTGGGTGCTCTATACCGGGATATCGTGAAAAAGGAAAATATTATTACCATCGGCAGCGAGCTGGAACTGTTGCAAAAATACTTAAAAATTATGGAGCTTAAATACCCCAGGCGGTTTTATTATCAGCTCAATGTGGACGAAACGCTTTTATCTTTATCGACGGTCAAATTCTGGATGCAGCCTTTGGCAGAAAATTTTTTCGTTCATGGTTTCAACCCGGGCAATGAATTCAATCTGCTTGTCGTTAATGGTTGGGAAGCCGATGCGCACTATGTCCTGGAATTTGTGGACAACGGAAAAGGGATCTCCCATACGCGGTTGGAGAAGATTAGACAAAATCTCTCCAGTCTCGACGATGCTCCGGCACAAAGCATTGGCCTGCATAACGTATATATCCGGCTACATTTTTTCTATGGAGAAGTCTTCTCTATGGAAATCGCGAACAATGAAGAGGCGGGGGTTAAGATTACCGTAATGATCGCAAAGGAGTGACAGGCATGTACAAACTTCTTATCGTGGATGACGAACCTCAGATTCTGGAGGGCATGAAACGAACTTTGGATTGGGCAAGCTACGGCTTTCACCGGGTTGAAACAAGCGAAACCAAAGATGACGCAGTGTCCAAAGCGGTGGAGCTGCTGCCCGATATCGCGATCTTCGATGTATGCATCGGACCGGATCGCGGCTACGACATTATAAACAAGCTAAATGAGCTACGAATTCCTGCCAAATATATTATGATGAGCGGCTATAGCGAATTCGAATACGCCCAGGAAGCCATCCGCTGCGGTGTGAAGGATTATCTGCTCAAGCCCGTCGAGCGTTCCAAACTTCAACAGGTGATCGAAAAAATCATCGTCGAAGATCTGCACGGAAATTTGAACGGCAGGAGCAGTGAAGACCTGCATACCGATCCGATACTCGGCATTCCATACGATCATCTATCCAAATTGACCAACCGTATACTGATGATGGTAAAGGCGGAATATGCCCAGAACATCACCCTGAAATCGGTGGCGGAATGTTTTCGCATGAACAGCACCTACCTTGGACAGCTGTTTTTAAAGGAAGCGCACATGAAGTTCTCGGAGTATTTGATGGCCTATCGAATGCTTCACGCGCGGGAACTCATTTTAACGACCAACGATAAGATTGTCAGTATCGCACTGTCCGTAGGGTACCAGAATATGAATTATTTCTACACCCATTTCCAAAGCTACTTCGGCAAATCACCTTCAGAGCTTAGGAAAAAGGGTTAAGTTAAACGTTGCAGAAAGGGAGGCCTTTGCATGCAGCACCCCTCTTTTGTGGGTCGTATCCTCTATATTGTAATAATCGGCATGTTAATGCTGCTCGGAACAGGCTGTTCCTCGTCTTCTGTTAAAGATAAAGAGATGCAGCCGGACGAGGCCATGGTGAATCTTATCTACTACACGCTCGGCGAGCCGGACAAGGATCTGAAGCTGGTGAATGACAAAATCAATGAAATCCTGGCCAAAAAGATCGGCGTTACCATCACCTATGTCAAGGTGGGCTGGCAAGAGTATGAAAAACGACTGAACACGATGATATCAGCGGGTACTCCCTTTGATGTCGCTTTTGCCTCGGACTTCACAGCTTATGCCAAGCGTGGCGCATGGCTGCGGTTGGATAACTATCTCTCCACCGTAGGCAAGGACATGTACGATACCATCGATCCTGTTTTTTGGCAAGGGGTGCGTATGGATGATGGAGGCATTTATGGCATACCCACCAATAAGGAACTTGCCGTACGTCAACAATGGACGTATCCAGATGAACTGGTCAAGAAATACGATATCGATATTGCAAAATACAACACGTTGGAATCGCTTGAACCTTTGCTGCAGATGATTAAATTACAAGATCCGGACTACTTGCCCATGATGCTGGACAAGGACTCCCAGAATTTCTTCGCCTTATATGGCTACGAATACGTTATCGACAAGAAGCTCCCCCTGATGGTGCAATCCCTGGACCCGAACTCTCAGGTCGTGAGTATATTCGAAACAAAGGAAGCCCGGCAGGTGCTCGATACGCTTCGACACTACTACAAAGCGGGATATATCAACGAAGATGCTGCCTTGCGGGAGAACCAGGAGCTCGAAAGAGGCTTTAAGGTGTTCTGGAAGGCTTCGGAGGGCGGCCCTCTCGCTGAAAATACCTGGAGCAAGTTCCGGGGTTACAAGGTTGTGGCGCATCCCGCTACACCTGAGTTGGTCACGACAGAGGGTTTGCGAGGAGGCATCATGGCTGTCAGTTCCGGTACAAAGCACCCCGAAGAGAGCGTAAAGTTTCTGAACCTTCTGAATACAGATCCCGAAGTGCGCAACCTGTTCAATTACGGGATCGAGGGAGTCCACTATACCTTGGACAGCCAGGGTCAGGTCGTGCCGATTCCCCCAATGGACACAAATGGTAATGTAATTCCAGATGCACCACCAAATTATGCGGGGATAATGTACACGCAGGGTAACTGGTTCATTTTGAGAACCATAGGCGGCGAGTTTCCAGATCCTTTGAACAAGTGGGACCAATTCCGGTCTTCCAACGCAAGAGTCGTTAAATCCAGCATGCTTGGCTTTACACCCGATTTATCCATGATGCCGGTTCAGATGCAGAATATCGACATGGTATGGCAGAAATACTACCCTAGCTTGATGACAGGCAGCGTGGACGTCAATACCGAACTGCCCAAGTTCAACCAGGAACTGAAGCAGGCGGGCCTGGACAAGGTTAAAGCTGAGGTGCAAAAACAGCTCAACGAGTGGCGTATTGCGCACCATCAGCGTCACTAAATTGTTCCACTCAGGCCGAAGTCTGAATGTCGGCGCGACTAACGGAGCAAAGTTCAAAGACAATATTGGAAGGCGTTTAAGAGTATAAGGAGTACGGCTATACAGAAGAAAATAGCACCGAATCGGTGCTATTTGGTATGTAATGGAGGTAAATCGTGGCTTGGCAAATCCACTATTCGCCGACGCATATTGCTGAGATCAATACCTCACTCGTCACTTGCTACATCGCATGTTCTGTTTCTTGAGAGTCTTTCATTATATCTTGCAGCAATCCGAATATTTGCCCTGTTGAAACAGCGGAATGGTCTGCCAATTCCAGATTTCACTGACCACTACAGATTAACTCGGAGCTCTCTCTAATCCAACCATCCCTTGCTACGTGCGATATCTATCGCCTCGATCCGTGTATTCGCCCCGAGCTTCCCAATCGCTTCTGACATATAGTTCCGTACCGTTCCATAGGATAGAAACAGCTGTGCTCCAATATCTTGAAGAACTAAGCCTTGGGCAGCCAACTTCATGACTTCACGCTCCCTGGGTGATAATGGACATGGATCATCCCATACCGCGAGCGACAATTCTGAATTGATGACACGTTTCCCATCATAGACCCGACGAATCGCATCAGCCAGTTCCTCGCTGCCCGTATCTTTAAGAAGATATCCATAAACTCCTGCCTGCATAGCCCGCTGGAAATATCCAGGACGCGCGAATGTCGTCAAGATGATGACACGAACAGCTAACTTATTTTTTTGAACCAATTCCGCAATATCTAACCCCGTTTTTAGTGGCATCTCAATATCCAGAACAGCTACATCTGGCTCATATTGCTGAATCATGGACATCACTTCTTCCCCATTTTCAGCTTGACCGACTACTTCAATATCATCTTCTAACGAGAGTAAAGTTGCCAGTGCTCCCCTTAATAACTTTTGATCTTCTGCCAAAACAATACGAATCATCTAAGCTCTACCTACCTTTTCATTTCGTATTACCCTAGGTATATGTAAGGTGACTTCCGTCCCCTTGCCTGAGGATGAGGACAGCGACATACGCCCGTCGATCATAACCAACCGTTGCCGTAATCCGGCGAGGCCATTACTGCTAGTATAGAATTGATCCATATCTGCCCCAATACCGTCATCACGTACAGATACACGAACTTCCCCTTCCTGAATGTCGAGAAGAACGTTGCAACTTGTTGCTCGGCTATGTCGAACCACATTTGTAATCGTCTCGCGAAAACACATCGCCAAAATCGTCTCCTGCAAGGGTGTTAAAGGAAGCGGATTGTTCACTAATGCGTCTTCCGTCCCTACATTAGAAGGTCTGGGATCTGAAACCGATTGATAGTGAAATAAAAGCGGTATGCCCGCTGCTGAACATAACGATACAGCATGCTTATATTCATCAGCGAGATATGTAACTTTCATCTCCGTAACCAATTCTCGCATTTGTTTCAAGGCTGCGCGTGCCGTTTCTCGTATTTCACGAGCCTCTGCTATCGCTCTCTCGGGATGACGATTGACCAATTTCTCAACGACTTCCCCTTTTAGCGCGATTAATGACAACGTATGCCCCAATGTATCATGTAATTCACGTGCGATCCGCTGGCGCTCCTCCTGCTGTGCCATTCGTTCAGCAGTTTCTGCCCGCAGCCGCGCAGACTTCTGTTGAAATCGAGTCGATGTTCGAATAATATACGGCAGAATACAGATGCCAAACATAGGCACCATCCCTATCCATACTAGGCTGCCCATCCTCTCCAAGTAAGGAACAGCGATAAATCCCATAGCTACAGTGAAAACGATCGTTATAGAGAGTAATATCGGCAGCTTTTGTTTACTAAGCGGAGCAGCTATCATAAAACCTATAAACGTATACATAGGGTGAAATACAGCTGCTAAAATTAGAAGTATACCCAACTGAACGATCAATATTGGTGTGGCCCACTTTGCATAAAAGTAGGATTGTCGAAACGATAGAACGAATATGCCTAACAGAACAAAGCCAAGCCACTGTATACTTGATGGCTCATAGAGTAAAAAGTACATGGGTATCATTAAATTTGTTAACAAAATATAAGGAGCGACTCCTTCCGATTTTGGAAAGAGACGCCACTTTTCTCTATTCAATTAGACCGCATCCCGTCGATTATATATATAGATTGATAGTAGCATAAAGAGGAGACCGCATCCTGTCAAAATTATGAAATCAATACTTGCTGGATTTTGTCCAGCGATCATATTCCATGCCCCATTGGCGTAACGGTGAGATGGAAGCCATTCCCCGACCGAGCCCATCCAACTTGGCAAAGTACTAAGCGGCATCCAAAGCCCCCCCACAATTGCAAGCCCCATCTGTAATACATTTCCGATGGCAACGGAGGTATTCGCGTTTTTAAGCGTTCCTAACAATGCACCAAGCGCCAGAAACGATATGCTCCCAATCCATAACCATAATCCGCATAAAATCCATTGCCCGGCTGTCAATTGTATATCATGAACAAGGCCAGCAGATAAAAATATAACTACAATGACGATCAAGTGAACAGCCATTTGCGATACAATTTTGCTGCCAATCCAGACTGCAGGAGATAGTGGAGTTAGCTTCAACAGGCGTACCCACCCATCTTGATGCTCGAACGATAGACGGATACCGAATTGAGATACGGCTGTACCAATCAAACTGAATGCAGTCATCGACATCAATGAAAAGACACCCCAAGTTGTTGATTTAATCGATTTATCTACCCCATTCATACTTGCAAATAAAAAGTAGAAAGCAAGCGGCATCGCAATGGAGAAGAGTAAGAAGAATGGACTACGGATAATTCGTATACTTTCTGCTTTGGTCTGGGCAACAAACATATGTAACATGGCTATTTTCCTCCTAAAAATGTTTATTATCGTATAATCGCTTGTTTATTTGAGCCTGTAAGACTTCGGAATGTATCTTCTAAACTGGCAGATTGTATATCAATATCGGAAATTCCCCATTCAGACTGCATCAGTGTAAATAACAATACATCGGTCTCTTGAGCATACAGACGAATTCGCTCGCCGTTGCATTCTGCCTTTTCTACACCAGGTAATGTGAGCCATTCCTGCTCAGCTGGCGCGTTCGCCGCTCGAAATGAAACGGTTCTAAGTGCTGTTTGAGCCTTTAAACGTTCTGGAGTCCCTTCCGCAACAACCTGTCCACGGGCGATTACCGCGATGTGATCTGCGACAGCATCAGCTTCCTCTAAATGATGTGTAGTTAGGAGTACCGTTCGTCCGTCACTTGCCAGTGCTTGGATGGTGTCCCAGAAGCGGCCACGAGCCTCGATATCCATTCCGACGGTTGGTTCATCAAGCAGGAGAAGCTCTGGATTTCCCGCCAAGCTTTGGGCGAAAGCTAATCTGCGGCGTTGTCCTCCGGACAGCGTGGATGCGCGCCGCTTCACATCCCCATGGAGACCCGAAATATCTAACAATCGCTCTAGCGACATCGGATTACGATAATAATTGCGGAACAATTGAAGCACTTCTTTGACCGTAAGTCCATCTGCTGCTTTAACATCCTGCAAAAGCGCTCCAACGCGCTGCCGTAATTCTTTTGTTCCAGACGGCATTCCCAAGACCCTGACTTCTCCTGATGTTGGCTTGATCATTCCAAGGATCATGGAAATGGTTGTTGTCTTGCCTGCCCCATTCGGTCCGAGCAATGCTGTTATTTGACCTTGCTCAAATGATAGATTCATATGATCAACGGCGCAGTAATCGCCGAATTTCTTTACTAGATTTATGCATTCAATGGCCTTTGTCATTTTGTACTAACCTCCACTAATTTCTTCTCTCGTTACTTGATGTCTTTATTATATTGAAAAAGCGCGAGCTTCAATTAGTGTGGGTTGTCACAAGCCGGTTATGACAAATGTCAGAAAAAAGGACCGAAAGCAAAAAAAGAAGGACCTTTAGGCCCTTCTTCAGCATAACGTACATACAGTTGAATCACGTTCGATTCCTTTTAGACTTTAAATTTCATAACGAGTGCTTCCAAGCTTCGAGAATTTGTGCTAATCAAATCCGTAACTGAAGCAACCTCTTGAACTAAAGAGCTCTGCTTCGCCGTCATATCGTTCACTGCTTTAACTCCTGTAAGCGAATCTTCAGCTATAGTGGCCATTTCAGAAACAGATGCTGCAATTTCTTCAGAGCCTGCCGCCATTTGTTCGCTAACAGCAGAAACCTCCTGAACTTTCCAGGCTACTTTCTGAGTGGATTTCAATATGTTCCCAAACGATTCAATGGCATCTGCCATCTTCTTTTGCCCCATCAACACCTCACTTGTCACTTGCTGCATCGCATGTTCTGTTTCTTGTGAGTCTTTCGAAATATCTTGCAGCAATCCGAATATCCGTCCTGCTGAAGCCGATGAATGCTCTGCCAATTTTCGGATTTCGCTTGCTACTACAGAGAATCCTCTTCCATGCTCTCCCGCTCTTGCCGCTTCAATGGATGCATTTAACGAGAGCAGATTCGTTTGATTCGAAATTTCCGTAATGGCATTAACAACTTGCTCAATATGAGAAGTGCGCTCCCGCAAATTGGATACGATTTCTACTGTAGACTCTACAGATTCGCTAATTTGGGACATCTGCTTGCTAACTTGCTGTATGAAGTTCACACCGCTTGTTGCCTCTTGCTCCGTCTCGGTTGCAACCGTGGCAAGTTCCTCCGCAGATACAGCGATACGCTGAACACCAATAGACATTTCATTGATTGCATCCGAAGCGTCAAGTGTGCTCTGTACTGAGGTGGTTGCCCCTTGCTCAATACTGACCCCCTGTCTCGTGATTTCCTCTGTCGCGCTTGCAGTTTCTTTTGTATTTTCAACCAATTTACTTGATGAGTTCAATACAATGTGGGAGGCGTTACGAACATCTTTAATAATGGATTGCAGGGTCTCGAACATGGCATTTAAAGATCTTGAGATTTCTCCTATTTCATCCTTGCCGGTGTAATCCAGTCGTCCGGTAAGATCGCCCCCGCTCTGTGCAATTTCGGCGATCTTTTCATTGACTAACTTAAGCGGCTTCAACTTAATGAAAATAACAGCAAAAATCACAAGTAATGCCCCGAATGTAATGACAAGCAGAAGAATCGTTTCTGTAAGCATCAGGCTCGCTTTTTCCTTTGCCGTGTTTGCTTCATTTTCCGTTCTGGCCTTCATCTTATCCTGAAACTGATGCAGTGGCTCCATAATAGTCTCTTTAATTGTATCGTATTCGCTGCCATACATAAGTTCCCGAGCTCTGGTAAAGTCTTTGTCCTCTGCAGCTTTTAGTGCCGCATTTTCTATCTCAACAAGGGCCTCCGAAATTTGTTTTGACTCTTCTATAAGATCCAGCTCTTCTTCAGGCGCGCCCAATGCAGCTAAACTCTTCACTACATGATCTCTCGTTTTGGTCTCGTTTACTTCCTTCCAATAGTTGTCATAGTGGACTTTTTCTCCGAACTGCACATAAGCTCTTACTTCATCACTCAAATAATCCGAGGAGTTGGCTAAATCAAAACCTAATTGCTTGAATTCTGCTTGCATTTTTACTGCTTCACGTTCTTGCGCTACGCTCTTATGAAGGGAATAGACACTAATTCCGTTTAGAACGATTAGTAAAATAAACACTCCGCTCATCGCTTTAATCCAGGTAGAAATCCTCATGATGAACCCCGCTCCTTTTTTATAGAAAAGCCTATATATAAGGCTTTATGGGTCACTATCATACAATAAGACAGGACTCTGTATCTGTATAAAAGGATATAGTTTTAAATCACCATTCCCACAACAAACACGTTTGTGGCTCATGCAGAAGAAGTCTGCGTCAACTGCTTTCCGAGTTCATTGTGAACATGCATGGTTTATCTTAAAGCTGCAAGTGCCGTAAAAAGGCAAAATCCACAACCTCAGGCGGTTGTGGATTTTGCTTTTGTATGGAGGCGAGGGAAGTTGAATGATCATCCCTGTCTTCTCTTTTTATGGCTGTTGATTATTCCGAGGACTTACGCTTTCTGCTGGAAGCTGTGCAGCTCCATTTGTTGATGATACCGCGTTATTCTGATCGACCTCGAAAATATCAAGCAGGAACATAAAGATCGGAATCCCGATAATAAGCCCCCAAGTCCCCATGAAGTGTTGGGAGAAAATAAGAACAATAAAGGTGTAGAACATCGGGAGCTTCGTTTTGTGAGCATACAGCTTCGGATTTAAGAAGTATGTCTCCACTGCATGGATGATCAAGATCATGACAATCGCCCAAATGACGGTTGAGATACCGCCAATTTGGTAACCGATAATACTGATCGGAATGAAGGAAATAACAACACCGACTACCGGCACAAGACTTAGTAAAAATACCATAATCGTTAGAGCGAACAAGTAAGGGTAGCCCAAAATCGACAACCCGATCGTCGTTAGAATCGTGTTCAACAAAGCGATCATCAGTTGCACCTCGATCACTTTACCGAAGGAAGAGGTGAATTTTTGGCCAAAATATTTAAACTCATTGTAAGCCCAGCTTATTTTGCTTTTGCTCAACTTTTCTGTAAAGTCATTGACTGTTTTCTTCTGGATTAAGTAGAAGTAGCTCAATACAATAACAAAAATGATAACCTCGGCCCATTTGCCTATCTTCAGAATATAATTTAGTGCCTGGCTTCCGTACTGCTCTAATTCCAGCTTACCAAGCGCGGAGGAGACAAGCTCAGCAATTTCATCCGACTGAGGTGTATTCAAGAATTTGATAATGGAAAAATATAAATCAGAAATTTGATTAATGAGCTTCGGAACGTAATTGACAATTCCGTATACAAGCCCGAATATTAAAGCCGCATACAATATCGTATTAACGACAATAGGCGATATAGGAAACAGCTTAGATATTTTTTTCGTAATAAATTGCTCTAGGCGTCCCATGACGAAGGTAACAAGAAACAGTAATAACAGCAAATTGAGCATGTTTCTTAAGCTATACAGCAATAAAACGACAAGTAAGAGGAATAGAATTCTTCTTACTATATTGTTAGCAAAAAACTCCCGCAAAAAATTCATTCGCTTCCCTCATTTAATTATAGTTTAGTTATCTAAAGATTTACGGATGAGCCTGGAGAGTCACAAACGAAGGACTTAACTTCCGACCGCTGTTGACAGCATGACATTACTTCAGTTCAACTTAGACAGTTCAATTATATATGAAGATTTTACATTATGAAATGTCGGCATGTGGGGAATTGCGGCAAAATGAATGGGCGGGTTTGCATTGAGCCATGACCTGGTACATCCACAACCCGCTTTCATGTGATATTGAAGTTATTTTTGGGAGCTCAGTTTAGTCACTACTGCGTAGTCAACGTGGCTTCACTTCACTCATTTACCGCTGTCTCAGCAACAGATATGTAAAAATTCACATGTATTTTTAGTGTAATCGTTGTAGTTCGACATTCTTTGCTATATCAATAAAAGGAAACTAATGGTAAATTAGAGAAGTATCAACCGATTAATCCCCTCTCCCTTATAGAATGAAACATAGCTATTCAAATCTTTCAAATGCCAATAGAGCTTTTTAATAAAAATTGATAACGCGATGATCATCATCTAATTCATTCTTCGTACTATTTTACTCCTTGAGCCATATAAAAGCTTCTTACTAAATCAAATCTTCAACCTACTCCTTATCCGCTTATACTCCAATTACGTAACGAATACGTCCTATCATACCACTGCACCTGCTTAAAAACGACCAGGTTCCTTTATACAGAGTTATGTCTACCTCATTTTGTTTACTCCAAGTGCGCCCCTATTTTTGAGCTATTACATAGCTTTGATAGAAGCATCATTCAACCTTCAACCTGCTCTTTCCACTCCTTACAGCCGCCGCGGCTTCTCTTATGCACAATAAAATGGTTTCAGAATGTATGTATTCATGCGAGCGAGTGTCCCACCTTAATGCCAACACATGCTTCTTTTTGCGATTATTAATCGTTTTCTCGTTCAGTCTCTTAGCCATACTGGATCAGCTTCCTTAACGTCGATTGAGCTGATTCGGATAACAGGACTGCCGTTCTATCATCCCCCTACTATCACATTACTGCTTACCAATTGAAAGGAGGTGAGGCTTTAAATTAGCGGTATCATTCATCTAAAGCGTGCCTGCTCGACATTCAAAATAACGGGCACAGAAATGGTTACCAGCTGCACAAAAAAAGGAGGAGAATTTATGGTTCACGGCAAGGTATTAAGGAAGACCGTCGGTTTGGTTTGGATCTGCTTGTTACTTATCTTCTTACCGGTCGTTTCTGGCATTGGTGTACAAAATGTAAGCGCAGCCAATCCGAACGGAGAGTACAAAATCGTAGGGTATTTCCCCTCCTGGGGAATCTACGGACGCAGCTACAACGTTTCGAATATTGACGCTTCCAAAGTCACGCACATCAACTATGCGTTTGCGGATATTTGTTGGGAGGGTAAACACGGGAATGGTTCCACAGCGATAGACAACCCGAACAAACAAACTTGGCCTTGTACAACAACAGGCATTCCACTTCAATCCGGTAATGTCCCAAATGGCAGTATCGTACTTGGCGATCCTGATGCCGATGCCTTGCGTCCGACACCCGGTGGTCCAACAACCGGCTGCTGGGCCGATGCGGCTTGCGGTAATTTTGGAGCCTTACGGAATCTGCAGGCACAAAATCCTCATTTGAAAACCATTCTATCTGTCGGAGGCTGGACATGGTCAAATCGCTTCTCTGATACGGCGGCATCTGACCAAACTCGGAAAAACTTCGCTAAGTCCGCCGTCGATGCACTTCGAGCCTATGGGTTTGATGGGGTTGATCTCGATTGGGAATATCCGAATGTCGAAGCTATCCAAGGTAATAGCTACCGTCCGGAGGACAAACAAAACTACACCTTGCTCCTTCAAGAAACTCGTAATCAGTTGGATGCAGCAGGAGCAGAGGATGGCAAGCACTACCTCCTCACCATCGCTTCCGGAGCCAGTCAGAAATTCGTCGATAACACAGAACTTAATAAAATTGCTCAAATCGTCGATTGGATTAATATTATGGCTTATGACTTCCACGGCGGTTCCTTTGAAGATACGACTAGTCATAACACGGGTCTTTATGGCGATCCTAACGATCCATATTACAACAACAACTTCTTCGTGGACGGTGCGATCAAAGCTTATAAAAATGCTGGCGTACCTTTGAACAAAATTGTTCTCGGCTTAGAGTTCATGGGTCGCAGTTGGAAAAACTGTCCTCCAGGACCCAATAACGACGGTCAATACCAGACATGTGCAGCAGATAACAGTTCTGTGTTCAAATGGGCACCAAATGGAACTTGGGATGATTCCAAAACCGGAAATACCGGGGTGTTCGATTACGGGGATATTGCCGCCAACTATGTCAATAAAAACGGATATACTCGTTATTACAACAGCATCGCCAAAGTTCCTTATCTCTACAATCCAACAACAAAAATCTTTATCTCTTATGATGATACGGAATCCATCGGTTATAAAACCGAATACATCAAGAACAATAACCTCGGTGGCGCCATGTTCTGGGAATTCAGCTCCGATTGCCGCACAAGTCCAAAATTCAACTGTACAGGGCCTAAGCTGTTGGATAAAGTTGCTGCCGACCTGAGTCAAGCCACTCCGCCTGCCGATACGGTTGCACCAACAGCGCCAACAAATTTGGTCGAAACAGGTCATGGCGATAAAAAAGTGACATTAAGCTGGAGTGCTTCTACGGATAATGTAGGTGTCATGGCTTATGATATTTATCGTAACGGTACGCTTGTTCAGTCTGTTGACGGAGCCACAACAACCGCACTCATCAAGGGGCTGACAGGCAACACAACCTATATCTTTACGGTGAAAGCCAGAGATGCAGCGGGCAAATCTTCTGCTGCCAGCAATGCCCTTTCTGTTACCACTTCACCGCCAATCATCGATAATCAACCTCCAACCACGCCGACCAATCTCGCTGCCTCAGCCAAAACAAAAACGACGGTAAAACTCAGCTGGGGCGCTTCAACCGATAACGACGATATCGCCGGCTACGATATTTATCAGAATGGTACGCTTGTCAAAACGACAGAAAACATAACGGAAACTATCACTGGACTTTCAGCGGGAACAACTTACAACTTCTATGTTAAGGCCAAAGATTTGTCCGGCAACTCTTCTGCAGCTAGTAACACTATCTATGTCACAACGCCTACTGATCCTGTTTTCCCTGCATGGAAGCTCAGTACAGCGTATGCCATCGGAGATTATGTCACTTACAATGGCAACCTCTACAAATGTACGTATGCCCACACTTCCATCCAAGGCTGGGAGCCTTCAGCCGCTCCAACATTATGGCAGCTTCAATCCGCCCCGCCTGCAGATACGCAACCACCGAGCGCACCTACGAATCTCACGATTTCTTCACAAACCGCAACGTCCGCAGCTTTAACCTGGACTGCGTCTACCGATAACATCGGCGTAACAGGTTATGATATCTATCAAGGTTCGAATTTAATCGGAAGCTCCACAACAACGGCTTATACAGCAACAGGACTTTCAGGAGGCAGTGCTGTATCCTTCTATGTGAAAGCCAAAGACGCTGCCGGTAATGTATCAGCTGCCAGCAACACCGTGACTACGACACCAACAGCACCTGATACAACTCCTCCTACGGCTCCTGCAAATCTGACTTCTACCGCAAAAACCCAAACGAGCGTCACACTTGCTTGGGGAGCTTCCACAGATAATGTTGGCGTAACAGGCTACGATGTTTATAACGGCTCCACGCTTGCCGCTTCTGTAAACGGCACAACGCTTACTGCTGTTATTAATAACCTAACGCCTGGCACGGCTTATACCTTTACAGTCAAAGCCAAAGACGCCGCTGGCAACGTTTCGACTGCCAGTAATGCTGTAACAGTCACAACCGATGCAGCACCTTCAGTGGATACCACTCCACCTACCGCTCCTTCAAATCTGACTTCTACCGCAAAAACTCAAACGAGCGTCACCCTTGCTTGGGGAGCTTCCACCGATAACATTGGTGTAACAGGCTACGATGTTTATAACGGCTCCACGCTTGCTGCTTCCGTAAACGGCACGACGCTTACTGCGGTCATTAATAACCTAACACCTGGCACCGCTTATACCTTTACAGTCAAAGCCAAAGACGCCGCTGGCAACGTTTCAACTGCCAGCAATGCTGTGACAGTCACGACCGATACAGCATCTTCAGTGGATAACGTTCCTCCTACAGCTCCTGCAAATCTAACTTCTACTGCAAAAACTCAAACGAGCGTCACACTTGCTTGGGGAGCTTCCACAGATAACGTTGACGTAACAGGCTACGATGTTTATAACGGCTCCACACTTGCCGCTTCCGTAAACGGCACGACGCTTACTGCCGTCATTAATAACCTAACGCCTAGCACGGCTTATACCTTTACAGTCAAAGCCAAAGACGCCGCTGGCAACGTTTCGGCTGCCAGCAATGCACTAACCGTGACAACGGATGTCTCTACTCCAACACCTGCGGCTTGGGTAGCTAATAAGGCGTATGTCAAAGACGATTTAGTTACCTATAACGGAAAAGTATATAAATGCATACAACCACATACATCGCTTGCTGGTTGGGAACCTGCGAATGTACCTGCTTTATGGAGTGTTCAGCCTTAATTTCAGCCATGGCGATACACATCCGAATAAACAAATTGGGTAGAGGGGGGCTGCCCCTCTACCCAATTAATGAGAGAGAAACCCTTTTACGAAGAACATGTTGAGTTCAGACTGAAGCTAAAAGTGATAATATGCAAAAAAGCGACCATATTGGTCGCTTCAGATTGTCGAGAAACCCTGTACTTTTTCAAAGGCACAGGGTTTCTCGCATTTGAGTTAATTCAAAAATAGAATTTAAGGGGGGAGATTACCCCCGTTTTCAGGCGATCCAGGTGGATCGCCTGGAAAAGAGGAGAACCCCCCCTCTTTTTTGGGTTTCAAGTACAATATCAGTAAATTTTGCGCTCATTGTTGTTAGGATTGTAATATGTCGCGACGGATCTAAATCCTCCAGTTGAAATTTCAATTGAAGAGGCGGAAGCTAAGATCCCGTTTGAAATCAAACAACCGTCAGTTCCTCTCCAATTTACTCAAAAATCAGTAAGGATTTTAGATACCAATGGTAAATTTGATGCAGTAGAAATTACGTATGCAAATACCGATGAAGGATTGAACCTGATCATGATGATTACAAACTCAAAGGCTGATACGCCTCCAAATGGGAAGTAAGGTCTAAAATGGGACTGGGTTTTAACAATGGAGGCGAGGGGAACGTTCAAGCTAGAACAGTACTAACTATTTTACATATCATCAACCATATTACAATAAATATTTTGAGTCTCTGTATCTTTAACAATAGTATTTACAATATCATTAGGATACTGATTCAAAAAGAAGTGTTCTCCTTTAAATTCATGAAATTTCACATTCCCTTCAACCACTTCGCTCCATTTATGCATTTCTTTGATATGAGTCGAAAAATCATTATCCGCATAAAAAACGCTTACTCCACAACTTATTTTTTCTGCTTTGGGCTGAAACTTATAATTGTCCAAAATTATAAAATCTGCTCGCAAAATCGGAAGAAACATATCCATAATCTCTTTTATATAAAACTCCTCTGGCATTCCCCCATATTGCTCTACCTTTTGCAAGAAAACTTCATTAGTCATACTTTCAATGTCTTCTCTCTCTTCAAAAACATGTGGAGCATTTCGCCCAGAAAAAAACAGATGCCTTGGTTCCTTAGTGCCCATTTGCTTAAGTTTATAATATATCTCATAAGTCAATAAGGCTCCCATACTGTGCCCAAATATAACATATTCATCGTCATATTCTAATTGTTCACTTATTCTTTTTGCGATATCTTCACTTGCTTCACCAACAGACTGGTAGCAAGGCTCTCTGAATCGAGTCCCTCTCCCGGCCAATTCACTCATAAACAATTCATATCTATCCGGCAGTAGTTTTTTCCATTCATAAAATACATTTACCGATGCTCCAGCATATGGAATAGGAAATACTTTTATTTTATTTATTTCACTCACTCCTAATACTACCTATACTTTATTTAATTATACTTCTCTGTCCCTCGCTGCTCTGCCAGCAATAAATTTACCATATCACTATAGCTATTCAAACCGTCTGTCTGATTATTCGCCTTCAGATATACGTCATTTACATTTCTTGAAACACTTGAAATAACACCCTCATACTTATCCCGGTGCTGCTCATTTCGTTCTATATCATGCTGCACCGCCTTGGACAGGCTGGACATTATATCAGACGCCTTATTCGGATCAACCTTCCTCAGCTCAGACATAGAATAATCAAATGCCAGAAATAAACCACTATAAAGTATCATTGGATCATCCTGCTGCTTACATGCCAGATAAGCTATAAAATTTGCCTCATCCTCATGCATGAAACCACTCTGATGTGCCAGTTCATGCGCCATAGTAGCAGGCGCCAAGAAAACTGGCACATTCACATTGATATTGGATTCATAAGTAAAAGGGACAAAAATACCATGTATCCCTGCATGCGACATTAGTTTTGACATTACCACTGGTTTTGGTCTTGAATATGAATGCTCCAAAACAGGATATTTCTTCGATAACATTTGCATCGAGAACACTGCGTGTTGTGCATAATAATCAAAAACATCCGGCACATGAGCCAAAAGATCAGTATCCGCTAACTTTTCCCTTGCCAATTCCATTTCAACGGCAAGGGACTTACTCAATTGGATCAGTTCCTCCTTGCTGTAGTTCTCCTCTTTATATTCGGTATGAGACAAAAAAGAATATCTGTGATAGTTTATTCCACCCAAAATAGTATAACAAAAATATATCACGCTACAGATCGCAGCTATTCCTAGAGTGCCGCGATAAACGACCATCCTACGTGCACCTTTACTCATGATGACCTTGCGCACATAATAAACGATATAAAATAGCAAAAGCAACATAACCAACACTACGAGCCATTCACTAACAGAAAATTTGACCCAAGAAGGTACAAATCCTACTGTTTTTGACAATAACGGATATACAGACCTACTGTATTTTTCCGCCCAATCCTGATGGTTCTGCGCGTAATTTGTCAGTATATAAGCTATAACTCCAAGTGAGATCAACGGTAATCTCTTAAGTAAAAGCTTATTCATAATGTACTCCTCCTATCCAATAAATATAGGATGTACGGAATGTAACATAGTAATATTATTTCTTTATTTCAACATACTTTTCTTCATACAAATCATGTTTATTAGAAAAAACATATTGATTCATAAAATCTATAGGAAGCACTTCATAAGCCCAGTAGGTACCATTAGGTCTATTACTTGAAACAGCTTGTCGGGCGATTTCAGCAGCCACTGTACCCGTTAACTCTGAACTCGTTTCCATTTGTAAATTCAATCTGCACCTAACATTCTTTCCATCTTTCACTCCTGTAGCATCAATGACTAAAGCTATCCATTCCTCTTTAGGTTGCTCCTCTAAACTAATGTCTAGTTTTTTCATTGCTTCTTCAACCGAAGACTCAAGTTGCATTTGATAAAATTGCATTGCCAAACGAAAAATATAATCATCGGCTGCTATATTGTACCAGTGAAGTTCTTGTACCGAACTAACTTCTAGAATATCAATTATCTCTTGACTTAAATACGGTTTCTTATAGACAGGAACATCCACTTCAGGTACAAATTCTTTCTGCATCATATTTATATTTTCTGTTTTAACACAATGATCGCTCCAATAAGAGTCTGTTTTTCCAATTACACTATGCCCACTCATTAATATATCTGAGATAGAAGTTTTCGTGTAATGTTCCGCACCACCAATATAACAATTCACATACTTCGTTTCGTCTAGTAAATGATTTATCACTCGTTTTAATAGCAGCCCTGTAATGCCAGGACAAAAACCAGCTCCTATGTAATTTACACCATTAGCTTTAAGCTCCAGCTTTTGCTCCTGATTCAATAATAAAGCATTGGAAGCATCAACATATTTTGCTCCTACTTTCATAGCTGCCTGAGCAACTCTATCTTTAATTACAAATTCAGGTCCTGCACAATTAATGACAACCGTACAATCAGTACAGAAAGCAATCAAGTTCTCCCAGTCAAAAATATCCAAAAAGTGGTAGTTGAAATTATTAAGGCTCAATAATGCTGTAGGTTCGCGCCGCTGTCCGCCCTTAACTATAAAGTCTTCACATAAGTTCTTACAGATGACTTCACCGATCATTCCGCCACACCCAACAACTGCTATTTGCTCCATCCGTACGACACCCCTTTCATCTTATACAAGATTTAAAATACAAGACTAGTTATACCTCTATTAAAAGATCATTATTATGTCTACTCAACATACTCAATGCATAAAATCTTTGTCTGGCTTCCATTAATTCATGATACGTCCCGTGTTCTTCAATTTTTCCATTATTCAATAAGACAATTTCATCATATTCACTAAGAATTGATTCATCCAGCCTATGTGTAATGGAAATTCTCGTAATGCCCTGCATTTCACTTAACATACACTCAAGGTCACTAGCTGTTTGATTGTCCAACGCTGAAGTCGCCTCGTCCATAAGTAATATAGGTGATTTTCTCAGGAGTGCTCTTGCTATAGAAATTCTCTGTTTTTCCCCACCTGAAAAATGGATTCCATTTTCTCCACATAATACATCAAAGCCGCCTCTGTCATGAATCAATTTCTGTAACATACTCTTCTTTATTACTTGCTCAAACTCATCTGTATCACATTCACGAAACAATTTAATATTTTGTTCAATCGTATCATCAAAGATAAAACAGTCCTGATGAATAAAACTAACGTTTTGGTAAATGGACTGATCACTTATTTTCTCAAGCTCAACCCCGTCATACCTGATATTTCCTTCATACCCATCATAAAACCCAGTCAACATCTTTAATAAGGTTGTCTTTCCACTCCCGCTTGTTCCTACAATTGCGTAAGACTTTCCATATTCAAATTCAAAATTAATATCACCCAAAATTTTTTTCCCATCTACGCTTAACGAAAGCCCATCCAAAGAAACTTTATTACTGAATTTAGGAATATCAACTCTTTGAGTTTGATCCGTTTTTGCCTCTCCTATTTTATTGAAATTCATTAATAACGCCCGACTGGCCTGCCTTTTAGTAAAACCAGTTATGAGTCTATTGATGGGAACTGTTACGCAATTTAACAATTGAATAAAAGCCATAATCTCCCCTACTGTAATTTGTCCTTTCATGAGCTGCTGAGTTCCCACAATAAATATGACTACAGCAACAAGAAATGTTGAAATATCAGTAAGTGACATAATGAGTGACAGCAGATTTTCGTATACCATTTTTACTTTTTCCTGCTTGTTCGCCTTAGCCTTTGCCCTTTCAAAAATCTCTTTTTCGATGTTAAAGCTCTTAACAACCTGATTTCCAGACAATATATCTTTAATAAAGGATACATAACTTTTATTTTGCTCAGCCACTTCGCCTTGTGCTTTTTGCATACGATTATTAAATATACTCGAAACGGCAAGTGGAATGATGCAAGTGAGTAATATACTCAATGCAAGGAATGAATTAATGATAAACATCGCAAGCACTCCGCCTACAAGCATAGCTAGCTGAACAAATATTTCCACGGTTCCTTTTATATAATCGTTTTGAATTATCGTTATATCATTTGACAATCGTGATATGTAAGTTCCATTACTCTCCTTATTGAAACTTCTCATATCTAACCGTAAAATGTTTTCAACTAGGGTATTTTTCAGGTTTAACGATGCCTTTTTTGTATATAAATTTTTAACAGCGTACCCCACATACATTCCCACTGCACCTAAAGGCAATAAAATAACTGAAAAAGTAGTTAACTTAACGATATTGTCAATATCTTTGTTAATAGAATAATCAATAAATCTTTGTAGTATAATCGCCAGTGCAATAAACAGAATAG
Source organism: Paenibacillus solani (assembly GCF_001277345.1). GTDB lineage: Bacteria > Bacillota > Bacilli > Paenibacillales > Paenibacillaceae > Paenibacillus_AQ > Paenibacillus_AQ solani. The sequence continues at coordinate 3,338 of NZ_LIUT01000006.1, read as the reverse complement.
AGGTCAAGATACCAAGTAAGCAGGACAAAATTAGTAAGCCTATATTCTTTTGGTATATACTTTTTGAAATATTTTCGTTCATACTATAAGCCCTCTTCTTGTTTCTGATTTCATTTAGAGCATATCTAATTTACACTCAATTGTTTATTGCTGGATCATGTGTCCTTTTATGACCCCTCCACCTGCATAGCAGGTGGTTTTAGGGGTAAGATACAACATTAAATATTCTTCATGACATCATGAATGAGCTCTTCTTCAATTGTAATGCCTGTAATGCGAGCAATTAGAGTACTATTGTGAATGTAGAAGTGCATGCTAACTCCAAAATCTTCAGACTCTATAATCTGTGCTTGTAAAAACATCTTCTCTGAAGATATATCATCTCTACTTGCAAACTTATCAAGGACTCCCTGATAATTAAGGATTGGGATGCGATTGGACATTTCATTAAAACCGTACTTTTGTGCGATAAGAAACAACTTTTCTGTAATGGCAGATTGATTAATACTCGATTTTTCTGATGCTGATAAAAGCGGTGTTTGCATTTTACTTTTCCTATCATAAATTGAATAATCTAAATTTAAAGTTAGCCCCAACATTCCCTTATTAAATTCATCTCTGTTATGTGTCAACACAGAAACAGGTATGTTATTTAATTCTTCAGGTACGTCACTATACATAAGCTTTGATATAAATTCTGCTGCTGTATGAATGGGTTGTTCGCTAAATTTTTGATATTGTAACTCATTTAGTTTTACATGAATTTCTGTAGACCTCTTCGTGTCTCGTCGAGAGACTAAATCAGCTGTTTTTTTAGCAACTTCAATATACTCTTCCATGTTAGACTCTTGATCATTAGAAATTTCCAGTTCATCAACTTTCATTTTAATCATTTTGCAATATTCTATGAAAGAATAGTTATTGGGAGTGTTAAGTCTGTTGTTCAAAGTTTCAAGAAGCATAACCTTAAACAAATCTTGTGAGACTCCATCCCATATTAAATGATGAATTGCACTAAGGACTAAGCAATGATCTGCATCTATTTCTACGATTAAAAATCTAGATAACAGCTTATCATCAGTTAGAAAACTCATTTCATTCACAATTTTCTTAAATTGTTCTGCAGATAATGCCAAGTTCCCTTTCACTACTGGAATTTCCCATTCATCTGAATAATCGTATTCTTCTAAACAGGTCATTTTTTGATTTAATTTTGTTCTTAATGCGCCATGCCTGGAAATGATTTCTCTGACTGACGAAGAAGCATTCTCTGCTGTTCCTTCTATTCTTATGATGTCAGTAATAATTTCTGTATCTGGTCGCAAGAAATCCTCATGTCCTGTCAATACAGGACATTCTAAAGTAGGACGTGTTTTAATATAGTTATCTCCATAATAATTCAACTGTTCTTGTATCAAACACTTTAGATCGCCGTCACGGTTATCACCAATAAATGTTATATCTACTGGCATTTTCACTGTTCCTTTTCTGGTTAAACACGTTTCGACAACGTCCTTAATTGCTCTGTCATATGCCAACACCAATGTTTGAGCATCTTCGTCCGTATACAATCCAGTATCATATATGATGTCAAATTCAAGTTGCCCATTTAAAACAGCCCCATTTAGAGACAATCCCATTCCTGATGAATTCTCTTCTGACATACTTCTTCCTAATGGCATTTCCGACATGGATATTCCTTTAATTCTGTCTAGCTCGTTATCCAATTCTCCAAGATAATTGAATGTTATTGCTGCGCTCATCTCAAGTCCACTATGCTCACCAAGATATCTCAAAACTCCATATCCCATTCCATGATTAGGGACCTGTCTCAATGTTTGTTTTGTCTCCAAAATGCTTTCTTCAACCGTATCCTTTGTCTCCAAAATAATAGGATATACACTTGTAAACCAACCAACTGTACGATCAATGACAATCTCTCTATCTATTGTCTCTCTACCGTGACCCTCCATTTCTATGGTTAGGTACTTAGAGTTTCTCCATTCTTTTACCGCAAGGGTCAGCGATGCCAGTAACAAGTCGTTTATTTCTGTTTTATATGTCTTTCCAGCTTCAAGTAACAACTTCTTCGTCGTTTCAGAGTCCACTTTCACTACTTTATTTTTATATTGACCACTTGCTGTTTGTGTACTCTTGAATGTCTCCGTACTATTTGATTTATCTGATATATTTTTCCAGTATGCTATTTCGTTTGAAAGCACCTCACTCTTAGCATATTGTGTTAAAGCGTCTGCCCATTCCTTGTACGAAGCCGTTTTCATTGGCAGCGTGATTTTACCTGTCTCTTGGATTTGTCGATATCCACTAAATAAATCCTCCAGCAGAATTCTCCAGGATACACCGTCTATGACCAGATGATGTACACAAATGAGTAAATGATCTCCACTGTCTGAATGGAACAGCCCTATTTTTACCAGAGGTCCTTTGGCCAGGTCTATGCTTGCCTGTAATTTATCGCTGGCATACTCTATCTCTTTCGATACATCTTGCACGTTTGTATAATCTTTTTCATACCAATCATATAGCTTGCTTTCCTCTGTAGACAGCGTGATTTGACGTTGTCCATCATATACATTTCTTAAAACGTCATGATGTTTAATGATTTCAGTAATTGCTGTCTTTAAACTAGGTATATCAAACGGCTCATCACTTCTTAACATTAAGGCCTGATTAAAATGATTGGGTACTACGTGATACTTATTGAAAAATTCTAGTTGTATAGGAGTTAATGGACTTTCCCCATTGATTTCTCCCTGTTCGTATGCTTGACTTACTTCTCCTTTTTGAATATTTTCCCCAATTTTTCTTGGTGTCTGCTGATACATTAATGCTGCAAAAGAAAGCTTATAGCCCTTGTCCCGTAACCTCGAAACTGCCTTAATCGCTTTAATAGAATCTCCACCAAGTTCAAAGAAACTGTCCTCTATTCCGATTGGAGATATTCCTAAGATTTCTTCAAATACGTCCGTAATGACTTTCTCTGCTGTAGTTCTTGGTGGCCTATATTCCTGTCCCGCTAGTGCATGGGGTTCTGGCAGTGCCTTTGCATCCAGCTTCCCATTTGGAGTCAGTGGCAATGCATCGATCTGCATCATAAAGCTAGGTAACATATACTCGGGCAATTTGTCTCTCAAATCATGTTTANGCTGCTCTTGATTTGTCGGGATCAGGTAGGCACATATACTTTTGTCACCGCCTACTTCCAATGCAACAACGGCTACATCAGATATCCCCGGCTGATTCCTTAGAACGCTCTCGATCTCATGCAACTCGATCCGATATCCTCGGATTTTAACCTGTTCATCTATTCTTCCCAG
>NZ_LIUT01000002.1:68261-197755 GCF_001277345.1 Paenibacillus solani | reverse complement strand
AAGTGGCTATAAGGGGACCCTCTGCTAAGGGGTTAGACTGCGTAAGCGGTGCGAGGGTTCGAATCCCTCTCTCTCCGCCATTTGAATAACTTGAAATGCAACCTAGGTTTATATGGCGGTGTAGCTCAGCTGGCTAGAGCGTACGGTTCATACCCGTGAGGTCGGGGGTTCGATCCCCTCCGCCGCTACCATACATACCNACCCGTGAGGTCGGGGGTTCGATCCCCTCCGCCGCTACCATACATACCTGGAGGCTTAGCTCAGCTGGGAGAGCATCTGCCTTACAAGCAGAGGGTCGGGGGTTCGATCCCCTCAGCCTCCACCATGTATATTTTATTATCTCACCTTGCCGGTGTAGCTCAATTGGTAGAGCAACTGACTTGTAATCAGTAGGTTGGGGGTTCAAGTCCTCTCGCCGGCACCATCTTTATCTATGCGGAACTGTGGTGTAGAGGCCTAACATGCCTGCCTGTCACGCAGGAGACCGCGGGTTCGAATCCCGTCAGTTCCGCCATTCTTTATAAGCTTCAGGGATGAGAATCCATAATGGGTTCGTCGGAGCAAAGCTTCGTTAGCAGAGACTTCGCAGTCTCGAACGAAGAGAGAGTATCCCGTCAGTTCCGCCATTCTTATTTAATGAGAATAAATAATGTGGTTTTTTCACAAGATAAAGTAGGAAGTGTCATACTCCGCACTTTATCTTTAGTATCTACTACATAAGGCTCGGTAGCTCAGTCGGTAGAGCAGAGGACTGAAAATCCTCGTGTCGGCGGTTCGATTCCGTCCCGAGCCACCTTTATATCCTGGAGGCTTAGTGAAGTGGCTAAACACGGCAGACTGTAAATCTGCTCTCTACGAGTTCGGTGGTTCGAATCCATCAGCCTCCACCATTCCTAAGAGCCATTAGCTCAGTTGGTAGAGCACCTGACTTTTAATCAGGGTGTCGAAGGTTCGAGTCCTTCATGGCTCATCATAAGAGTCGTCAACGTTGTTGACGGCTCTTTTTGTGTTTGTTTTTCTCTAAATCCATTGACTTATTATAGAAGGAATTGTGGTTTGTCCAAGATGATATGCTAAAATAAGAAAAAACAATAAAGTGGTGGGGTCATCAATGGTGGAGATGGAGCACATCGTTCAGAAACTCGAAGAGACATTAGGTACGACACTCGTCTTAAAAACCCTAAATGCCCAAGAGACGGCTTGGCTTACTGAGTCTAAAGCGGCTTCCAGTCGTATTATTAAGGGGAATGGGGAAGAGACCACAAAATCCAATAAACGTGGAGATAGCATTACCGCTCCCATATCTATCTCGGATGGAGTTTATATCCATAAGACACTAGATGAGGTCTGGTTTCCGGTGAATCCGAGCTCGAAAGAAGCTGCCCGGGTGATCGCAGCACGGCGAGATGCACTAACGGAATCGGAGATGGGGCTTATCACTCTTTTATTGTCGAGCCTTCAAGATACACTGCAGGGAGCTGCGGCTAAGCCTAACGGTAAGGTTGAAGAGGAACGTCTTGCTCTGCAGCTGGGTGCATGGATCAAAGAGCGGCTGCATGCCGGTGAGCTGCTTGCTGAATTGCCGGATGAATTACAGGCTCGGACAAGCATTACAGAGGAAATGGTCGCATTTCTTTTAATTAATGGGAGCGAGCACGCATCTAGCCCAAGTTATAAAGCTTTGCATCGTCTGCTGCGCAGTTATTTTGACGGGGATATCCTTCTTGTCCCTTTACATGATAAAGAATGGATAATTCTAGCGAAACAAGAATTACTGAATGGCATCACGTCAGATGATAAGGAAGAGGCATCTCAGGATGGCGACCAGGATTTGTTGTCTTTATTCTGTATGGGACTCTATGAACTGATTTCGACAGAATGGGTGGGGGATTTCCATATTTCGGCCATACCTTCCATACATGCGCTGCATGCTTTGCCGCAGACGGTTAGTTTATTGCGGGAAACGATGACAATTGGCCGTACATTTCAGGTTAAGGAGCATATTCATCTGTCGACAGGTCTTCATTTAGAGCGTCTCGTTTATAGCATTCCGGAATACCAACGAAATCAGTTTCTGAGGGAGTATGCGGCGGGGCATACCGAACTGTTTGAGGATAGCGAGACCTTATCGACATTGGAATCTTTTTTTGAGTTGGACTGCAATGTCAGCGAGACAGCTAAGCATCTATACATCCACCGTAATACGCTGTTATATCGATTGGACAAGATCAAGCAAGAGACCGGTCTTGATGTGCGGAGCTTCAGCGATGCGGTATTAGTGAAAATAACCCTCTTATTGTATAAAGTAACGAAAAGGAAATAGGATTTTTGTGCAGATTGTGTATAGCAAGACAGGTGCCTATGGGGTAATATAAGACTATAATTAATTGTATTCGATTTCATAACATTCATATGAGGGGGCAAATGCACATGGCTGGTGTACGCTTAGAGCATATTTACAAGAAGTATGCAGGTGCAGATAAAGCAACTGTAATTGACGTTAATCTGGATATTAAAGATAAAGAATTCTTGGTATTGGTAGGTCCTTCCGGTTGCGGTAAGTCTACGACACTGCGTATGATCGCAGGTCTTGAAGAAATTTCTGAAGGTAAACTTTACATTGGCGACCGTGTTGTTAACGATGTAGCACCTAAAGATCGTGACATCGCGATGGTATTCCAATCCTACGCTTTGTATCCACATATGAACGTATACCAAAACATGGCATTCGGTTTGAAGCTCCGTAAGGTGAAGAAAGACGAAATCGATAAACGTGTACGTGACGCAGCTAAAATCCTGGATATCGAGCATCTGCTTGAGCGCAAGCCGAAGGCTCTCTCCGGTGGTCAGCGTCAACGTGTGGCCTTGGGCCGTGCGATTGTCCGTGATCCGCAAGTCTTCTTGATGGATGAGCCGCTTTCAAACTTGGATGCGAAACTCCGCGGTCAGATGCGTGCCGAAATTACGAAGCTGGTTAAGCGTCTTGAAACCACTTGTATCTACGTAACGCATGACCAAACAGAAGCTATGACGATGGGTGACCGTATCGTTGTTATGCAGGATGGCATTATTCAACAAGCGGATTCCCCAGAACAATTGTATAACAACCCGAACAATCTGTTCGTTGCAGGTTTCATTGGTTCCCCAACCATGAACTTCATCACTGGTAAATTGTCAGAACAGAACGGTGGAGTATTCTTCACTTCCCAAGGCCTGAACGTTCAAGTTCCAGGCGGTAAAGCACAATTGCTTAAGAACAAATCCCTGATCGGCAAAGAAGTAATTATGGGTGTTCGTCCGGAAGATATTCATGAAGAGCCAGTATTCCTGGAAGCCTCCCCGAACACAGTCTTCAATGCTAAAGTTGACGTAACCGAGAACCTTGGTCACGAAATGCTCTTGTACTTGAGTGGCTTGGGAACAGATACAGTTATCGGCCGTGTAGACGGACGTTCGACTACTCGCGAAGGCGACAAAGTGAAATTGGCACTCGACATGAACAAAGTTCATATCTTCGATAAAGAGTCCGAACTGAACGTATTGATTGAGGACTAATCTTAGTAACTCGATATCTTAAAGGAAACCGCCCCTAATTGGGGGCGGTTTTTTTAGCGATATAGCAGATGCAGTATATTACCAGCCTTCATTCTATGAAGAGGGGACGAATTATTCTCGAAGCAATAACCGTTACATATATTGAGATGGCTACGAGTAAGAGGAGCAAAAAGTCACCGGCCCCTGAATCCAATCTCTCTGAAAGAGAGCGGAGAGAATTGCATTCAACGGCTTTTTTCGATAAGATAAGCACAAAGCACGGCATACATAAGCATGTTCATACATATCGGTGAGCAGTTAGATCACTGGCATAGATATAGGGAAGAACATGTAGATTATCGACCATGAAATCGTTCATCACAACAAGCCATCGCTTGATGGCTTCGCTTGCAGATGTTCAACATACAATGGTAGAAGAGGGGTAAACCATGGCCAAGAAAGTAAAGGTGTCTGAGCTGGTCCAGCAGTTTCAGCTGGAGGTCATCGCAGGTGAGGAAGGACTGAAACGTCAGATTACAACGGACGATCTGAATCGCCCGGGATTGGAAATGGCCGGTTATTTTGAATACCATCCGCGTGAGCGGGTTCAGCTTATGGGGCGTACAGAATTGGCGTTCTTCGGCATGTTGAAGCCGGAAGAGCGAATAGAACGGATGCGCAGTCTATGTACAGATGAAACGCCTTGTATCGTCGTTACACGTTCCCTGGAAGTACCAGAGGAGCTGGTTCAGCTCGGGAATGAGCGAGGATTGCCTATCCTGCGCAGCAGCATGGCAACAACGATTCTGACAAGCCGTTTCACAAGTTTCTTGGAGCGTAAATTAGCACCGACTACAACCATTCACGGCGTATTGTGTGATGTATATGGCGTAGGCATGCTGATCACAGGCTCAAGCGGCATCGGGAAAAGTGAGACCGCGCTGGAGCTGGTTAAACGCGGACATCGATTAATTGCAGATGATGCGGTGGAGATTCGCCAAACCTCCGATTTCCAACTTCATGGAACAGCGCCTGAGCTGATTCGCCATCTGCTGGAAATTCGGGGAGTCGGCATTATTAATGTAATGACACTATTCGGCGCAGGTGCTGTTCGGAATAATAAACGGATTACGCTTGTTGTTCGATTGGAAGCCTGGCAGCAGGATAAACAATATGATCGTCTGGGGTTAGATGAAGAGACTACGCGAATCATTGAGACAGATATCCCTCTGGTCACGATTCCGGTTCGTCCAGGACGTAACCTTGCCGTAATTATTGAGGTGGCAGCCATGAATTACAGATTGAAGCAAATGGGTCTGAATGCTGCCCTGCAGTTTACGAACAAGCTGACGGCAACGATCGCTGAAGATATGGACGATTTGGATTAGAACGAGGGGGGATAGTGTAATGCAAACATTGCTGCTCGATCCGGTGGCCTTTTCCATCGGATCACTGCGTGTTCATTGGTATGGCTTGATTTTGGGACTGGGTGCTTTAACAGGTCTGCTGCTGGCTATTCGCGAGGGGAAGCGTTTTGGTGTTCCACAGGAATTTTTAATGGATCTGGTCTTGTTTGGCGTTCCTTCCGCTATCATAGGTGCGCGTATTTATTATGTAGCTTTTAAATGGGAAGACTATAAGGATAACTTCCTGGATGTATTCAAAACATGGAATGGCGGCATTGCCATATACGGTGCCCTTATTGGTGCCGTTATATGTGCATTGATCTTTGTCCGCAAAAAAGGCTACTCGTTCTGGCGAATAGCGGATATTTGTGCGCCTTCCTTGCTGGTAGGTCAGATGATTGGCCGCTGGGGCAACTTTGTGAATCAGGAAGCCTACGGAGGTCCTGTCAGCGACTCCTTCTTGCGAGGGGAGCTGCATCTGCCTGATTTCATTGTGAATCAGATGAATGTACAAGGGGTATTCCATCATCCTACCTTTTTATATGAATCGATTTGGAATTTGTTAGGGATCGTTCTTTTGATGATTATCCGGAGACAAAAATTCTTGCGTGCTGGTGAGCTGTTCATTGGATATTTCATCTGGTACTCAATCGGTCGATTCTTTATTGAAGCGCTGCGTACCGATAGTTTGGCATTCCAGGGCTCTACCGGAGTTGCTGACTTGATTAATAACGTGTTATGGGCACCTATGACTTGGATGGGCTTTGAGCTGGGCCATCTGGACCCGGCATATGGCAATATTCGAATCTCACAGCTGCTGTCTATTCTGATTGTCATTGGCGGCATCGTATTGATTATTGTACGCCGTGTAACAGGCCGTGCCCAAGTTCGATATTCAGATCCAATCGTGAACACCAAGACGGGAGCAGGCCCTACACCGGAGGCGGATCTCCAGGCTCATCATGCTTCTAAACCATCTGTGCCAGCTTCTGAGAAGAATGCAGGTCAGGTTCAGAAGGCAGGCGAACCGGCTGACGGAAAGTTGCACATGCAGAGCCAAGATACAGAAGCGGGATCAAACCGGACCGAAGACACTCCGGTAATAAAACCGGATACGGAGGACAAAAAGGAGTAGTTGCAGCATGATCGAAACCGTACTGTTTGATTTGGACGGCACTATTATTGATACTAATGAATTAATTATTTCTTCATTTCTGCATGTCTTTGAGGCCCAGGCACCTGGGCCGTTAACAAGAGAGCAGATTATTCCGCATATGGGTACTACGCTCGAACAACAGCTGCAGACATTTTCAGGCGGCGTAGAAGATGTGAATTCGCTTGTGAAAGCTTACCGATCCTTCAATACGCTTCATCATGACGAAATGGTCAAGCCATTTCCCCATGTGAATGAAGTCGTGGAGCGTCTGCATCATCATGGACTTTCGCTCGGAATCGTCACCACGAAGATTCGTCCATCTACGATGATGACTTTGGAGAAGTTTGATCTTGAGCGCTTCATGTCGGCGGTGGTTACGGTAAACGATGTAGAACATCCAAAACCGCATCCGGAGCCTGTTCTGACTGCAGTCGAGCGTCTGGGCGCCAATCCGGCAACGACATTGATGATCGGTGACAGTCCGGTCGACATTCAGTCTGCGAAGGCGGCGGGCGTGAAGGCTGCCGCTGTTGCTTGGTCTCTGAAGGGCGAAGAGAAACTGATGGAATACAGCCCGGACTTTATTTTGAAGGATATGAGAGATCTGTACGGGATCATAGGACTTCAAGAGGAATAGGAGTTTTGGTGGCATGGCCAGGAAGGTTACCCGTTATCCCGTAGAAGGGCCCAACGCACTATGGCAAATCTACCGGACTGTAAGCCCGTTTAAGGGTGTTAAGAACTTTATCTTCATCCAGCTAGCCCGCTATTGCCCGATCCTGCCGATGAAGAATTGGATATACCGCAACATGCTCGGAATGAAGGTCGGGCGTCATACCGCTTTTGGCTTGATGGTGATGGTGGATGTTTTCTTTCCGGAGCACATTACCATCGGCGAGAATTCGGTGATCGGCTACAATACAACCATTCTGGCACATGAGTATTTAATCAAGGAATATCGTTTGGGTGAAGTGCGGATCGGGGAAAACGTGCTCATCGGCGCGAATACCACGATTTTGCCTGGAGTAACGATCGGAGATGGAGCGGTGGTTGCTGCAGGTTCCGTTGTACATAAAGATGTGGCACCGGGTACGTTCGTAGGCGGAAATCCATTGCGGGAGCTGAGCAGGACGTCGACGGAAAACGAGTCAATTTGAGGGAATGTGACAAGTTAGGTTCTCAAGCTGCTGAAATTATTGTAGAATGTGTAGAGGATAACATGACACGAAGCGATGAACAGTCCCCTGGGTATGAATGGCCTTGCGGGACTTTTTGCCCGTCTATCTAAATAACTCCACTCACTCTATGAAAATATGAAATCAAAGGAGGCGACGCCTGACATGAGTGCTACGCTGAATAAAAAGGAGAGGCTGCCGCAGCTCGATATTTATCGCGCACTGGCTATCCTGGGCGTGCTTCACGTTCATGCGACTTCATTTGCAACAGTAGATGCGATTGATTCGCGATTCTATTATATTATTAATTTCTTGAATATTTTCTTTAAGTACGGCACGCCTTCGTTTATATTCTTGAGCAGCTTTGTGCTGTTCTATAACTATGCGGACCGGCCGCTGACCAAGGATTTGATCAAAAACTTCTACAAACGGCGTCTCTTGTACATTTTGCTGCCGTATCTGTTGTTCTCGATTATTTATTTCTTTGTTCGGATGTACCAAAATGGGCTGCTGAATAGCTCGTTTGATTTATGGGCAAATCTGCCGCTGTTTTTTGAACGATTGATTCGGGGTCAGAACTATACGCACTTATATTTCGTGTTTATCAGCTTGCAGTTCTACATCCTGTTCCCGATTTTCCTCAAGCTGTTCAAGTCGTCCCGTTTTCTTGTAAGATGGGCGGTTCCGATTGGTTTTCTGCTCCAGTGGGGATTCATCATATGGAATAAATACGAACTGCAATATGCGTTTAAAGGAAGCCTGGCTATTTCCTATCTAGCCTATTATATGCTGGGTGCTTATCTGGCTATGAATTATGATAAATTTAAAGGTTGGCTCACGTCCGCCTGGAGTAAACAAACGGTACGGCAAAGAGTAGGCACTATCGTGTTATGGGCAGGCTGGCTTGCCATGGCATTGTCTCATGTACAGATTTGGTACAATCAGCGGCTGCACGGGGCTAAATATGATTCCCTGCTATACGAACTGTTATGGAATCTGCATACTGTCTTCTCCGCGCTTGTATTGATGCAGCTGTCCAGCTGGCTGTATAACAGTGGTTGGAAGATCCTCGTCAAGACGCTCACAAGAATTGGTGAAGTATCCTTTGCCATCTATCTGGTGCATCCTTTGTGGCTGTTCCTGTATCGAAAATATGATCTCAAGCTGAATCCGGTAACCGATGATTATCTGATCTGGGTGTATGGCGGTATGGTGACTGCACTGATTGTCAGTGCGGTGGTCGTCCAGCTGGTGTTCCGGTGGGTTCCAGGCTCCTGGATGCTGCTTGGCAGCGTTCCGCGCTCACTGAAGCCGAAGCCTAAAGCACCATCAACGCCTTCACAGAAAAAAGATATCGTCACGGGGGATAGTAAGAAATCAGTTGATCTCTAATGAACATGTCTAACTATAGAAGCCGTCCGGGCAGCCGGGCGGTTTTTTGCTTTATAAATCCGTCTTATCCACGTAGACATGCACGGCAATCCTGCTTGCTCATGTGTTACAATGATAGCCAGAAGTTCCATGGATTCTGTGCTGGTTAAGACTAGTAGGAGCGAAGAATGATACATAGCAGATATAAGATATAAGCAGTGGAGAACCGTTGCGCAATCCATTGACGATCAGGCAATATTCATGGTAATATAGCCAATATCCTTTAATTTATTAGCAAGGTACCACTTTACCATACTAAAGAAACTCTGAATTTGAGGTGGAATGTCATGTCTAAACCGAAAGGCTTTGAGAAACCGTCGGGCGTGCGTGATTATCTCCCTCATGCGGTCACCAAGCTGCGACGGATTGAACGTGAAGTGCTCGCTTGCATGGACCGCTGGGGGTACCGGCAGATTATGACACCGACGATGGAATATTACGATACGGTAGGCGTGGCAAGCTCCACGTCTGACCAAAAGTTGTTTAAATTATTGAATAAGCACGGAACGACCATGGTGCTCCGGTCCGATCTGACGGCACCTATAGCACGGGTCATGTCTTCACTGCTGAAGGATGAGCCGCTGCCGGTACGATTGTCGTACCATGCAAATGTGTTCCGGGCTATCGAGGAAGAAGCGGGCCGGGAAGCGGAATTTTTTCAGACCGGTGTAGAGCTTGTAGGCGACGATACGCCGGAAGCTGATGCAGAAGTCATCGCTTTGGCGATTGAGTCCTTGAAGGCAGCTGGGGTAGAGAAGTTTAAAATTGCGATGGGACATATGGGTTTCCTTAATGGACTGCTCCAGGAGGTATTGCCTGAACGGACCGAGGATCAGGAAAGCCTGAAGCAGGATCTGCTGAACCGCGACTATGTCGGCTACCGGAATACGATTGCAGGTCTGAATCTTACGGAAGAGCAGCAGAACCGGCTGGAGGAAGTATTAAAGCTGCGCGGTGGCAGGGAGGTTGCCGGGCAAGCGCTGGATATCAGCAGTAATGAGCTGGCAAGGGCTTCGATTGAGCATCTGTGCAGAGTATGGGAAGTGCTCGAGGCATATGATGCCGCTAAACATGTACTATTTGATCTGACTATGCTCGGTGACTTCTCCTATTACACGGGAATGACATTTGAGGGTTATGCCGCTGAATTAGGTTCACCTGTAGCCAGCGGCGGACGTTATGATAAGCTGCTTCAGCAGTTTGGCCGTGCGATACCGGCGACGGGCTTCGCCCTCAAGACCACTCGCATCCTGGATGGGGTGCAGGGAGAAGAGATCACCGAGGAGCTGCCTGTTCTGATCCGATACACAGCTGCTTATCGAAAAGCAGGATTAGCGAAGGCATCGGAACTGCGAGCTGAAGGCCATACCGTTATTACTTCGCTAATTCCCGATACGGATGGGACGAATGCTCAAGATAAGGAAGAAGCGGCTGTATCGGGCAGCATGCTCCATCGAGGTTACCAAGATATCATTACATTTCAATAACATAGGAAGTTTACGATCTATACAAGCTAAAGAAGGGAGGATATGAAAGTGGCAGAAACGTTGAAAGTAGCTATGCCAAAAGGACGAATATATAAAAAGGCATCCGCTTTGTTCCGTTCAGCCGGACTTCCGGTTCCCCTGGACGTAGATGAGACACGAAAGCTGGTCATTTCCTTGCCGGAAGCAGGAATGGAATTTATTCTGGCGAAGCCGGTGGATGTGCCGACTTACGTGGAATACGGTGTCGCCGATATCGGTATTGTGGGCAAGGATGTGCTGATGGAGGAGAACAAAGACGTCTACGAACTGCTTGATCTTGGAATTGCGCGCTGCAGAATGTCCGTAATCGGTTTGCCGGATTGGAAGCCGGGCATTCATCAGCGGGTGGCCACGAAGTATCCGAATGTGGCCTCACAGTATTTTCGCGAACAAGGCCAGCAGGTAGAAGTAGTGAAGCTGAACGGCTCTATTGAGCTTGCTCCTCTAATCGGCTTGGCCGACCGGATCGTGGATATGGTGGAAACCGGCCAAACGCTGAAGGAAAACGGACTGGTCGAGATGAACAGCATCTTCGAAATTACAAGCCGCTTAATTGCCAATCGTGTCAGCTACCGGATGAAGAATGACGAAATCCAGACTCTGTGCGATCGGCTGCAAGCAGTCATTCTGTCGGAGAGAGCAAATCTGTAACGACCATAACTTATAGTGAACGGGCTAAGAACAAAGATCATGTTTATGTATCAAGGGCACGACGCGCCTAGGAGAGCAGAAATACGATGCAAGCAGCGGGAATGGGGGAGATGAAGGTGAAGGTTGTATCAGCTCGGGACTTTCAACTGAAAAGGGAAAATGATTACGGTACGCCGGAGCAGAATGAAGTCGTTAAAGCGATCGTAGCGGATATTCGAGCCGAAGGAGATGCTGCATTGCTGCGGCATACCGAGCAATTGGACCGTGTCCGTCTGACAGCAGATCAGCTTCGTGTAACGGATGAGGAGCTCAAGGCAGCTTATGAGCAAGTGGAGACATCGTTTGTGACGGCGATTCAGTCCGCAGCGAATAATATTCGCGCCTTTCATCTGAAGCAGAAACGTAACTCCTGGATGGATCTTCAAGCCGACGGCAGCATACTCGGACAGATTATTCGTCCGTTGAAGCGCGTAGGCGTGTATGTGCCTGGTGGAAAGGCAGCCTATCCTTCATCTGTGCTGATGAACGTGATTCCTGCGCAAGTGGCGGGCGTGCCAGAGATTGTTATGGTGACACCTCCATCTACCGGCGGGCAGGACGGAGTTAATCCTTATATCCTGGTAGCTGCAGCAGAGGCGGGCGTTACGGAGATCTACCGCGTGGGAGGAGCCCAAGCGATTGCGGCATTGGCCTACGGCACGGAGACGATCACACCCGTGGATAAAATTTGCGGACCCGGCAATATTTACGTGGCTCTGGCCAAGCGCGAAGTGTACGGTACGGTGAACATCGACAGCTTGGCCGGACCGAGCGAAATTGCCGTTCTGGCCGATGACAGCGCCGATGCATCGTATATCGCGGCTGATTTGCTCTCCCAGGCAGAGCATGACGAGATGGCCTCCGCTATTCTGGTGACGCCTTCCCGTAAGCTCGGAGAAGCCGTCGCCGTCGAAGTGCAGCGGCAGCTTGAGCTGCTGCCGCGCCGTGATATTGCACGGGCTTCGGTAGACAGCTACGGCGCGGTAATCATAACGGAGTCCCTAAGTGAAGGGATCGAAGTCATTAACCGTTTGGCGCCGGAGCATTTGGAGATTATGACAGAGGAGCCGATGGCGATTGCAGGCCGGATTGAGAATGCCGGTGCCATCTTCCTGGGTCCGTACAGCTCGGAGCCGGTGGGAGATTATTTTGCCGGTCCGAATCATATCATACCGACGAATGGAACGGCACGTTTTGCTTCGCCGGTGGATCTGGACGATTTTATCAAGAAATCGAGCTTGATCTATTACAGCAAGGAAGCCTTGCTGCGAGACGGTGAGCAGATTATGGAGCTGGCCCGGCGTGAGGGCCTTGAAGGGCACGCAAGGGCGATTCAAATTCGGCTTGATCAAGAACGATAAGAAACCATTGTAGAACATGCAGTGCGTTCATAATAGATATCTGTTTAGAGGAGGCAATCAACGTGAGCAGTTTGGATGCAGCAGCAAGATCAGCCGGCGTAAGCCGCAAAACAAATGAGACTGATATTACTCTTGATTTCAATGTTGATGGAACAGGAATTGCGGAATTGGAAACCGATGTGCCGTTTCTGAATCATATGCTCGATTTGTTTACGAAGCATGGCCACTTTGATCTTCGCGTCAAAGCGAAGGGCGATATCGAGATTGATGACCATCATACGGTGGAGGACATCGGGATCTGCTTGGGTCAGACCTTCCGCGAAGCGCTGGGAGATAAAAAAGGCATTAAGCGCTATGCCAGTGTATTCGTGCCGATGGATGAGGCGCTTGCGCAGGTCGTTGTAGATATCAGCAACCGTCCGCATTTTGAATACCGGGCTGAGTATCCTTCGCAGCAGGTAGGCTCTTTTCAAACTGAGCTGGTGCAAGAATTTCTGTGGAAATTGGCCTTGGAAGCCCGAATTACGCTGCATGTCATTGTACACTATGGACAGAATACGCACCATATGATTGAAGCAGTGTTTAAGGCACTTGGCCGTGCATTGGATGAGGCGACAAGCGTGGATCCGCGGGTAACCGGCGTACCGTCCACGAAGGGAGTGCTCTGATCGATGGCCATTGCAATCGTAGATTACGGGATGGGCAATCTGCATTCCGTCAGTAAAGCAGTGGAGCGGCTTGGTTACAAGCCGCTGGTCACGGGAGAGCGGGAAGAGATACTTGCTGCAGATGGGATCATCCTGCCCGGCGTCGGCGCGTTCGGCGATGCCATGGAGCAGCTGCGCGAAACTTCGCTAGACGCGGTCATGAAGGAAGCTGCGGAGTCGGGAAAGCCGCTGCTGGGGATATGCCTCGGTATGCAGCTCTTGTTCAGCCGAAGCGAGGAGCATGGCAAGAATGAAGGGCTGAATATTCTGCCCGGATCGGTGGTACGGTTCCCAGGCGGTGACTACAAGGTACCGCATATGGGCTGGAATTCATTGCAGTTCAAGAAGCGGGAGCATCCGTTGTTTGCGGGACTTGAGGAAGGTCATGTGTATTTTGTCCATTCGTATCATGTTCTTCCTGAGGTTCAGGCTGATTTGCTGGCAGTCACCGATTACGGTCAGCCAGTAACAGCTATCGTGGGCCGCGGCTCTGTGTATGGCATGCAGTTCCATCCCGAGAAGAGCGGGAAGCTCGGTATGAGTCTGCTGCGTAATTTCTTGGCTTTAACGGCAAGAGACTAAAATAGACCAAGTAGAAGGTGGGATTGGGGATGTCCTCTTTTATCATATATCCGGCGATCGATATTCGCGGTGGCAAATGTGTCCGGCTGGTGCAAGGCGATTATAATCAAGAAACAATATACAATGACAATCCGCTCGAGGTGGCCAAAGCATGGGAAGAGCAGGGAGGCAAATATATTCACCTTGTGGATTTGGACGGGGCGAAGGCAGGTCATCCAGTCAATGACGAGCTCATTGGAAGGATCGCATCGAGCGTTCAAGTTCCGGTGCAAGTAGGCGGCGGCCTGCGCACGCTGGCAGATGTAGAGCGGCTGCTGTCGCTCGGCGTTAGCCGGTTGATCATCGGCACTGCCGCGATTGAAGATCGCGTCTTTACGGAAGAGGTGCTGGGCAAGTACGGAGACAAGGTTGCCATCGGAATCGATGCGCGCAACGGATATGTTGCAACGCGGGGCTGGCTGGAAACGTCAGAAGTGCAAGCTGAGGTGCTGGCTAAGGAATTAGCAGCCAAAGGCGCAGAAACCTTCATCTTCACGGATATTTCCCGTGACGGTATGATGCAGGGGCCTAACGTAGAGGCCATTGTCTCGCTCGCTAAAGCAAGCGGTCGTTCCGTTATCGCTTCGGGCGGTGTTACAAAGCTGGACGATTTGCTGGCGCTCAGCGAACACAGCGGTGACGGCGTAGGCGGAGCGATCGTAGGCAAGGCGCTGTATACAGGAAATATTGATTTATATGAGGCCATATCACGCATCCAATAAAATTGGTCCTAGGCCTGGTTCTGTTCGATTAAGCCTAAAGAATTAAGTTTATTCAATGGGAAGAGGGGAAAAAGGATGCTGGCAAAACGGATTATACCTTGCCTGGATGTAAAAGATGGCCGGGTGGTGAAGGGTGTTAATTTTGTAAACCTGCGCGATGCGGGTGATCCGGTGGAATTGGCGGCGCTCTACGACCGGGAAGGCGCAGACGAGCTTGTTTTTCTGGATATCTCGGCATCGGTAGAAGGCCGGGCAACGATGGAGGAAGTCGTACGCCGGACGGCTGGAGAGATCTCCATCCCGTTTACGGTTGGGGGAGGCATCTCATCTGTCGAGGATATGAAGCGGATTCTGCGCGCGGGCGCGGATAAAATCGGAATCAACACGGCAGCGGTGAGACAGCCGGAGCTGATCTCGGACGGGGCGCGCAAATTCGGCTCCCAATGCATCGTTGTGGCGGTTGACGCCAAGTACAATGAAGCTTGGGGAGAATGGGAAGTGTACACGCATGGCGGACGGACCCCGTCCGGGATGAAGGCGCTGGATTGGGTGAAGCAGGCGGAGAGCCTGGGCGCTGGGGAAATCCTGCTAACCAGTATGGATGCGGATGGAACGAAGGATGGCTTCGATCTTGCGCTGACATCAGCCGTATCCTCGGTGGTGCGGATCCCTGTCATCGCCTCCGGCGGCGCCGGCAAAGAGGATCACTTCTATGACGTGTTCACCACGGGTAAGGCGGATGCAGGCCTTGCGGCAACCATTTTTCACTATAAAGAAATCTCAATTCCTCATCTGAAGCAGCATCTCAGTGGAAAAGGAGTGGATATACGATGAGCGAAGATATGTTGAAGGATTTATCTCTGGAGCAGGTCAGTGAGCATATCCGTTGGGATGTTTCGGGCTTGGTGCCAGCGATTGTACAGGATGCAGAGAGCAAGCAAGTGCTGATGATGGCTTATATGAATCGGGAGTCTCTTCGGTTGACGCTGGAAAGCGGCGAGACTTGGTTCTGGAGCCGTTCGCGCGAAGAGTTGTGGCATAAGGGGGCAACTTCCGGCAACGTACAGACTGTAGTTTCCATGACGTATGATTGCGATGGAGATACTCTCCTGCTGCAGGTGAATCCGAATGGACCGGCCTGTCATACCGGACAAACAACCTGTTTCTACAATGAGATTACCGTTCAGGGGCAGAGCGAGCCTGCGAGTCCACGTGCGGCAGCAGCCAGCGGACGCTTCGATGTTCTGGCTGAGCTTGAGAATGTCATTGCCCAGCGCGAGGTAGAGCGGCCGGAAGGAGCCTATACGACATATTTATTCGATAAAGGTGTAGACAAGATCCTCAAGAAAGTGGGCGAGGAAGCTTCAGAAACGATCATCGCCGCCAAAAATAAAGATAACGCTGAGCTGAAGCTGGAAATCAGCGATCTGATTTACCACCTGCTGGTCCTTCTTCAGGAGCGGAAGCTTCCGCTCGACGAGATCATGGATGAGCTGAGCCGCCGCCATGAACGGCCGCGTCGCGATTAGGAGGCTTACGATGATTATTGATTACCATACTCACCATGCCCGGTGCGGACATGCAGAGGGGCAGCTGGAGGAGTATGTCCAGCAGGCCATAGAGCTGGAGATGGATCAGTTGGGATTGTCGGATCATATGCCCTTGATTCACGTCAATCCGCAGACGTATTACCCGGAGATGGCCATGCCGATGGATGAGCTGCCGCGTTATGTGGAAGAATGTCTGCTGCTCAAGGAACGCTATAAAGGACAGATTGATATTCGGATCGGACTCGAAGGCGATTATATCGAGGGATACGAAGAAATGATTGAGCAGATCGTGAAGGACTATCCGTGGGATTACGTCATCGGCTCCGTTCACTTTCTGGGTGAATGGGACATAACAGATTACCGCCAGACTCAAGGCTGGGAGGGCAAGAACCCGTTTGAAGTCTATAGGCAGTATTATGATGCGGTGCAGAAAGCGGCCGCGACCGGTTTCTATGATATCATGGGCCATCTGGACGTGATCAAACGGTTCGGTTATGGACCCGGACCGGAGCATACGGCCGATGTGATCGCTCTGGAGAACGCTGCGCTTGCTGCAGTTGCTCGCAGCGGGGTAGCCATGGAGTTAAATGCCTCCGGTTTATCGAAAGCTTGCGAGGAGATGTTCCCGAGCCGTCGCATGCTGGAGGAAGCAATAAAGCTTGGCATTCCACTCACTTTAGGTTCGGATGCCCATCAGCCAATGAAGCTCGGGGAGCATCTGGATCAGGCACGGGCGCTGTTATCAGAGCTCGGAGTACGAGAGCTTGCGACTTTCCGCAACCGAAAACGCGAGATGGTGCTTTGGAATATGGAAGAAACGATGTATAATAAGGACAAGCACGAATTGTAAACTGATTTCATGATGACGGCTGTTTTCCTCCCCATACGACGCGGATCACGAGTCGAAGGGATTGGAAACGGCCTGATTTAACGATAACGCCTTCATTATCATCCCATCATCCGACATGTTCATCATCAACCAATCTCGTCAGGAGGTCCTCATGCATCATTCACTACGATTATTCGCCGGAACTTCCAACCCGCAGCTGGCGGCAAGTATTAGCCAGCAATTGGGAGTTGAACTGGGAAAGATTAAGATTTCCCGCTTTCAGAGCGGGGAGGTTTATGTTCATTTTGAAGAGAGTATCCGTAATTGCGATGTTTTTCTACTGCAGTCCTTTTCTCATCCAATCAATGAAATGTTCGTAGAGCTGCTGGTGATGATTGATGCCGCCAAGCGTGCATCAGCCAGAACGATCAATATTATTGTGCCTTATTACGGTTATGCAAGGCAGGAGCGCAAGGCAGCGCCGCGTGAACCGATTTCGGCCAAAATGGTAGCCGATGTGCTGACTACGGCAGGAGCCAACCGCGTCATTACGATTGATCTGCATGCGCCTGCGATCCAGGGATTCTTCAATATCCCGGTGGATCATCTGACTGCGCTCGATCTGATCACAGAGTACCTGAAGACCAAGAAGATCGAGAATCCGGTGATCGTTTCTCCCGATGCCGGCCGGGCGAAGACGGCGGAGAAGCTCGCTAGTCGATTGGGCTCGCCGTTTGCGATGATGGTCAAGCAGCGCCCAGCGCATAACGAGGCGGTTATTACCCACGTCATTGGAGACGTGGTGGGTCGCACGCCGATTATTATTGAGGACTTAATTGATACGGGAACTACCATCGTTCAAGTGGTAGAAAGTCTTAAAGAACGGGGAGCCAAGGATGCCATTGTGTGTGCGACCCATGGACTTTTTTCCGGGGAGGCATTAAGCCGTCTGGACCATACTCATATTGAGGAAATCGTGATCACAGACTCCATTGTGCTCCCTGACCATCACTGCAAGATGCGGCTGAAGGTGCTGTCTGTTGCGCCTATGCTAGCCCAAGCCACTCATATTATTATCGAGGGTGGATCTATAGCTACTTTATTCAAAGACGCCGGTGTGTAAACTGGTGTCTTTTTTCTGCAAATGACATCGAAACTTGTGTTATACTGTTGTGGATAGAGGAGCAAGTTAAAGGAGGTGCCTTGCTTTTCGTGAATGGTAATCCATACGGGTCCAGTGACCCCCACAATGTTATATCTATCGAAATGAATGCCAATTTCTTCTTCGATCGTGCGGTTCGTTCGCTTGATCGTTATCAATATGACAAGGCTCTGAAGTATTTTCGCAAAGCTGTTGAATATGAACCGGATAATCCGGTGAATCATTGCAATGTGGCGGGTATATTATCAGAGACGGGTGATTATAAAGCTTCTAACGAAGTCTTATCTCACATTCTGAAGCAGGTAGACCCGCTTATGACCGAATGTTATTTCTATATGGCGAATAACTACGCGAATATGGAGCAGTTCGAGAAGGCGGAAGAAGCTCTAGTAACCTATCTGGAGGAAGACCCGAGCGGACAATTTCTGGACGAAGCCGAGGAAATGATGGAGCTGCTTCATTATGAGCTTAATCGTCCTGCCAAGCTGAATCGGATCAAGAGCCGTGAAGGCGTGGTTGAACACGAGCATGCCCGGGCGCTGCTTGAAGAAGGTAAATTCGCTCAGGCGGTCAAGCTGCTGGAGGAGATCGTTAATGACTCCCCGGATTTTCTGGCTGCGCGCAACAATCTGGCTCTGGCCTATTATTACATGGGTCGTTTTGATACCGCAAAACGCACCATTGGCGAGGTGTTGGATCTAGAGCCGGGCAATCTGCACGGTCTGTGCAATCTGGCCATCTTCTATCAACATGAAGGTAATCATGAGCAGCGCGACCGTTTAATGGACATGCTAAGGGTGGCCGTTCCTTTTCATATGGAGCATGTGTTTAAGCTGGCTACAACGATGGGAATACTGGGGCAGCATGAAGTTGCGTACAGTCATTTCCGCCGCCTCTTAAAGGATGAAGAGTTTAGCAGCGACCCTAGTTTGTATCATTACACGGCGGTTGCCGCGTGCAACAGCGGTTATTATGACAAAGCCGAGAAATATTGGCGGCATGCGCTGAAGCTGGACGGCGATTCGGTAATCCCTAATTTCTATCTGGCCCAGCTGCAGCAGCGTAAGGAAACAGGTACGGATCAGATGAAGGTGAGTTATCACTATCATCTTCCGTTCGAGGAACAGTTCAAACGTTGGGAGCATGATGGAGATAAGCTGACCGAGGAAGCGAAGCAGAATCCACTGATTCGTTCTTCTTTCTTCTGGGCACTTAGACATGGCGATCCTCAGACCAAGCTTCAGGTTATCCGGACGCTGGAATTGATAGCGGATGAAGAGGTCCAGCATGCATTGCAGTCATTTCTTCAGGAACCGGGAGAGGATGCGGAGCTGAAGGATGCCGCCCGTCTGGTACTTCAGCAGATGGAAGCTGCAAGCAGTCGGCTGCAGGATCGGCGCGAAGATCGCGATGCGTCCCCGAGTAAGAGCCTTGAGGTATCCCCGGATTGGCTGCCTTCCTGGAAAGCGGTGCTGGAGAAAGCGGAGCAGACGATGGACATGCGTGTTGATGCCTATTGGAAAAAAGACTTGGAGAATCTCTGGTCCGACTTCTTAAGTCGTCTGTATCCGGATATTCCGAAAATTCGGAATGTGGATGGCTGGGCGGCGGCATTGGAGTATCTAACGGCCAAGAAGCGCGGACGCGCTTTAACCTATGAGCAGGTGGCCGGCCGCTACGGTATATCGTCATCAACGGTTAGCCGTTATGCACGTCAAATGGATAGTGTATGTGCAGCGAAAGATCAACCGGACGATGATTTCAGACCATTTACTGAGAAAATGTAAATCGGATTTATCAAGATCTTGAATCAAACAACGTCCTGCTTCATATAGGAATATGTTGGCACATAAAAATTCCTTTATCTCTGAATAGAAAGCAACATGCAGCAGAAATTATCACCTTAAGGAGGCTGTATCTATGTACAAATCAATCGTAATCGGAACAGGTCCTGCCGGATTGACGGCAGCCATCTACTTGGCACGTGCGAATTTGAAGCCACTCGTGATCGAAGGCATGCAGCCTGGCGGTCAGTTAACGACAACAACTGAAGTGGAGAATTTCCCAGGATTTCCGCAAGGGATCATGGGTCCTGAGCTCATGGACAATATGCGTCAGCAAGCGGAGCGCTTCGGTGCAGAGTTCAAGAGCGCCTGGGTTGAATCCGTTGATTTCTCCCAGCGTCCCTTTAAGGTGAATGTCGAGGGAATGGGCGAGCTTCTGGCGGAGTCCATTATTATTTCGACTGGCGCTTCTGCCAAATATCTCGGAATTCCAGGTGAGCAGGAGAACGTGGGCCGTGGTGTAAGTACATGTGCAACATGTGACGGGTTTTTCTTCCGCGGGAAGAGAATTATCGTTATCGGCGGTGGCGACTCTGCGATGGAGGAGGCCAGCTTCCTGACGCGTTTTGCTTCCAGCGTAACGGTGGTAAACCGCCGTACCGAGCTGCGTGCATCCAAGATTATGCAGGATCGCGCAAGAGAGAACGAGAAGATCGAATGGGCTCTTGACCGTACGCCAGTTGAGGTGGTTACCAGTGATATTGGTGTTAAGGGATTGAAGGTCCGCAACAACGAGACGGGTGAAGAAGAGCTGATTGAAGCGGAAGGCGTGTTCGTGGCTATTGGCCATACACCGAATACAGGCTTCCTTGGTAATCAGATTACGACAGATCCAACCGGCTACATTGTCGTGAAGCCTGGAACCACGGAGACCAACATTCCGGGCGTATTCGCTTGCGGCGATGTCCAGGATACGCGCTATCGCCAAGCGATTACAGCTGCGGGGACCGGCTGTATGGCAGCTATGGATTGCGAGAAATATCTTGAGGGCCATATGGTGCATGACTGGAGCGAGACACTGGATAAGTAATCACGGCTTTTGGGAGTGAACGGAATATATGAAAGAGCCCCTGTGCTATTCAGCGGAAGGAAGAACGTGAGAGAATATCTCTGAGCTTCCCGCTGTTAGTCAGGGGCTTTTTTTGTGCATACATAATTATGGATGTTCTGCTGATGTTACAGGCTTAAAGCCTTATTGGCATTCTTCACGTCATTCTCCAGCAGCTGCTTTAAATTGTAAGACGGATACAGGCCACGTGCGTACATGAAGTAGAAGACCTTCCCATGGAGCTCAATAGCCTTGTTTAACTGCTTCTGCAGGGTGTCTCTCACACTTGGGGTTGCAGCCTCCGTAATAGCAATGGCATAGCTGCGAACAGAGGTTTTGGCAAAGCTCAGCAGATGGCCTGCATAATACGCTGTTAAATCGGCACCGGACAGGCTGCGGGTTCCCGTAGGCGCTTCGGAATAATAAGGTAAAAGCTCCCGCAGATTCTGTTCAACTCCTTGGATCGCCTCGGTGTATAGTCCGTGAAGCTGAGGATCTTTAATATCTTGTATAGACATTTTTAGTCCAATCAGGTGATTTGCCTGAAAGGCGGTCAATTCATGAATTTCCATCGTTTCATGCCACGCGAGATGCTTCGGGTTTTGACTCATGCTCAATTGGTTCTCCTCCATCATCAATATGCGATAGCCTATTCAAGATATGAAGGAAAAGTGCATCTGCTTAAGACCAGCTTCTTATAAATCCTGCGACAATCGCACCATATCGCGCAGACGCATACCGTTCTCGTAAATTTCCTCTTCATAATGACGGACAAAAAAGTCCCGGTCGATGCCTGTCATTCGAAATCCGCATTTCTGATACAGTGCCAGCTGTGTAACACCCGTGCTGCCCGTACCGACCTCAATCGTTGCATATCCAAGCTCCCGGGCCTGTTCTATGGCATGATTCACGAGCTTCTTGCCATATCCATGGCCGTGCAAGTCCTCGCTTACAGCAATGTTAACCAGCTCGATTGTATCGGGCCTGGTGGGCAGCAGGACGTAAACACCGATTTGATGCGAGTCCACTTCAGCCACATAACAATGACCGCGTTTCAAATATTCCTCTACGAGCTTCCTCGAGGGATCCGCAAGCAAGAGCAGATCCAGAGGTGGGATTTCATCAGGCTGCAGTTTTCTTATGTTCACGTTAATTTCTCCCTTATTATGTTCCATATTCATGTTAAACAGCTCTATTGTAACATGCCTATATGTTGGAGTACTGGATTTGAAGTTCAACTAGGAGTTGAATTGTTCTGAGATTCAATAATCGGGTTATTGAATGCCCTGAGCAGCGCACCTACAATGTGGTTATAGGAAGGACGTGAACGATATGAGAAACCTGTTAGCCAAAAATATTAATCGTTATCGTAAAGAGCAGGGACTTACCCAGGAAGGTTTGGCACATCAGCTGGGCGTTACGTTTCAAGCCGTATCCAAATGGGAAACGGGGCAGACCATGCCCGATATTGCGCTGCTCCCGGAGTTGTCACGGCGACTCGATGTGAGTATCGATAAGTTGTTTGGTTATTCATCAACAGGCAAGCCGATCAGCATATATGAAGAAGAATATAAAACACCGGATTACTATTGGGGCACAGAGCCGGGCTCAGCCTGTTATCAGGTGCTAGAAATGATCCCTCCCACCAGAAGAGTAAAGCTACTGGATATCGGTTGCGGGGAAGGGAAAGATGCCGTTTTTTTTGCCCGTAATGGCTATGATGTCACGGCGTTCGACATTTCGGATGCGGGAATTGAGAAGACGAAGAGATTGGCCGATCGTATCGGGGTTCACATCAACGTATTCAAGGCGGATATATCAGATTATCGTCTGGACTCGGAGTTCGACGTGCTCTATTCCAGCGGCGTGCTGCATTATATCAGACCGGAATACCGGGAAGAGATATTTGCCAACTATAAACAATTTACTGCGGCAGAGGGGCTTCATTGCCTTAATGTATTCGTACAGAAGCCGTTCATCGCGCCTCCTCCCGAGAATGAGCCTTACGCTTACGACTGGAAGTCCGGGGAGCTTATGATGCACTACCATGATTGGCTGATTCACAGCAGCCCGGAGGTGATATTTGATTGCAATTCGTCGGGTATACCGCACCGTCATGCGATGAGTAAGCTGATTGCACAGAAAGTGTAAGGGAAGCTCGCAGTTGTCTGGTGACCGGGTGGGCAAGGACAAAAATCCAGTCGACGAGATGATTCTACTTTGAGCTCATGATGGATGTTAGGTATGAGGCATAATCATAACTTTTTATATGGGTGATTTTTAACTTTTTATATCCATATGAGGATTGTTAACATAGCGTACCTTGTTAGGATATACATAAGGAAGTGGGGAGCATAAGGCGCTGTACATTCGTTCAGCAAGGAGTTATATATCGAAGGAGTTCCGTTCTAATAAACAGGCCAGCAAAAATAGTTAGAACTAAAAAATACCAGCTGGTAAGGAAGGATTAGGGCGGCAAATCGCTAATTCATAAGTATAGATCCGAAGGCGTTCCGAGGGGGACGTCTTTATTCTGTTGGCAGGCGTTGTTCGAAAATGATCCAGTAGAGAGGAAGATGCATGCATGAATTCATATCATATTCGAGTCGCTGGCCGGGAGGATGAGCCTTTTTTGCGGGAAATGCTGTATGAGTCTCTGTATGTGCCCGAGGGAGAGAAGCCTTTCAGCCGGGACATACTCGAAGAACCTTTCATGAAAAAATACGTGGAGAACTGGGGTAGAACCGGCGATTTAGGCTATATTGCTGTGAATGCCGAAGGAAGGCCCGTAGGCTCAATCCACATCCGTTATTTCGATGAAGGAAATAAAGGCTTCGGTTATGTCAGCGAAAACATTCCCGAGCTGGGGATGGCACTGCTTCCGGAATTTCGTGGGCAGGGGCTTGGAAATGCACTCATGAAGGAATTGTTTAGAGGAATGAAGGAGCGGGGGATTGAGAAGGTATCGTTAAGTGTCGCTCCGGAAAATGCGCCAGCCATGCGATTATATGAGCGTTTTGGATTTCTGGAGGCAGGTATGTGCGGGACCTCCATTACGATGGTTGCAGATGTCATCTGAAACTTGAGAATTGGAATCATTTAATTAGGATCGTGGGGGGATGAGGATGCTGGTGTACGAGGCTGGGCCGATTACGGTCCGCGAGCTGGAGGAGAAAGATGTATTATCTATGGTTTCTTGGCTGTCCAACCCGGATGTGCTGCAGTATTACGAAGGACG
Source organism: Paenibacillus solani (assembly GCF_001277345.1). GTDB lineage: Bacteria > Bacillota > Bacilli > Paenibacillales > Paenibacillaceae > Paenibacillus_AQ > Paenibacillus_AQ solani. The sequence goes on along the minus strand of NZ_LIUT01000002.1, from coordinate 173,755 downwards.
GGACAATCCTCACGATGCAGAACGGGTGCGCGAGCAGTTTTACGTGGATGATGATGAGACTCGCTGCATCATTGAATATGAAGGGAAGCCGATCGGGTATATTCAATTTTATCTTCTGGATGAAGAGATGTTAGGTGAGTATGGGTATGGCGAGAGTGATGCAGACGGCATAACGTTCGCCACGGATCAATTCATCGGGGAGCCGGACTATTGGAATAAGGGCATCGGTACGAAGCTTATGACTTCCATGGTGGAGTATCTCGTGGTTCAGAGACAGGCTGATCGGATTGTGATGGACCCGCAGGCTTGGAATGAACGGGCAATTGCTTGTTACGAGAAATGCGGCTTCCGGAAGGTCAGACTGCTGGAGAAGCATGAACAGCATGAGGGCGAGATGCGTGACTGCTGGATTGTGGAATACCGGCCCCTGCAAGGGCAGACATTATGATAACCACCATTGTGTTTGATCTGGACGGTACGCTCCTTGATCGTGATGCCTCCTTGCTGCGTTTTGTCAGGGACCAATATGATCGTTTGTCATTCCACGCCTCAGCCGTAGATAAGGAGCTGTATGTGAAACGGTTTGTTGAGCTTGATCGCAGAGGTTATGTATGGAAAGACCAGGTATATCAGCAGCTTGTCGTAGAGTTTGGCCTGCCCCTGCCTTGGGAAGAACTCCTGGCAGATTACATATCCGGGTTTCAACATCATTGCGTCGGGTTTCCGAATTTGCATGAAGCATTGGGCGGTTTGAAGAGCCGAGGACTCAAGCTCGGACTGATCTCCAATGGCTATGGTGAATTTCAATTTAACAACATCCGAGGGCTTGGCATCGAGCATTATTTTGATATCGTCGTGATCTCGGAGTGGGAAGGTTTACGCAAGCCTGATCCCAGAATCTTCAACAACACTTTACATCGGCTTGAGTCAAAATCAGAAGAATCCATCTATGTTGGAGATCATCCGGTCAACGACATAACGGCAAGTCGGGATGTCGGCATGAAGGGCATCTGGAAGCGGGATCTCTACTATGATCGGAATTTTGCCAGGGATGGGGAGATCGGCGATCTAATCGAAATCATGGACTTTATAGAAAATTAAAAAAACTATTTCTTTTGTATTCTCGTTATCTTATATATAAGCCTAATCGAGATAACTGGTCGTTTTTGCGTGTGAGGAGGGGTGTCCATGAATCGAAATAAAACCATGACCTTGATAGGTAAGGGCGAGTCGTGGAAAGCGACTTATGTCGTTACCCATCAGGATAAGGTCAATGCGAAGTGCACCGTGTTTCAGGATACTCTTGGCGGAAAGCTGAAGCTTCAGTACTTGGGGAAGGAACCACTGGAACATGGGCAGATTAACTATCGGCTGGAGGACATGTCGGGTCGCTTCCAGGATGGAGAAATCGTCGTGGGAATCGACCATGCTGTCATTAAGGAAACCAAGGGTGCGCTGGACTTGGAGTGTCTGTTTAATATGATGAACCCGAATAAGGATCTAACGATCAAGATAGAGTGGAATGGGCACCGTGAAGAGTTCCAGCTGGGACTTCCGCGAAAGATTAGCTTTGGAAAAGCCGTCCGCAAACGGAAGGAATAACGGGACGGGACTTCATGGAAACACGACTGGGCCGACTCATGTCACATGAACTCGTAAGTTGGGAATAACGACGACGTTCAGATGACAGGGAATCCAATGCGTCTTGCATATGATGATCCTGCCCACACTGATGGTGTGGGTTATTCAATTCGCGACGCACGAGGCTGACAGGCATGTCAGTCTTGAAGCGGTTATGCGTTTTTTAATCCCATTTTAAACGAGAATCGACCTTCATTTAAACTTGTTCCTATACATTTAGAGTAGATCGTCACAGAGGAAGTGAACAAAAGCATGCTCAAGGCCTATCTGTTTCCCATATCCTATGCATTTTTGACTTTTCCCATAGCAGCTTTGCTGTGCGCCGTTCCTTTTCTGATCGTGCAGTATCGCAAGTATGGTTATTTTAATAAATTCCGGGGATTTCTGCTGTATTTATTTCTGCTATATATGATGAATGCGGTGTATTTGGTTCTGCTTCCTCTGCCTGCCTCGCGGCATAATACCCCGATGGATGTCGCCTCGGTTATGCAGTTGATGCCGCTGAACTTTATACACGACATATTGAAGGAGACCAAGGTGGTATGGCAAGTCCCCTCCACATATATGCTGCTACTGAAGGAAAGAGCCTTCTTGCAGGTAGTGTTTAATGTGCTGCTTGTGGTGCCCTTCGGCATGTTCCTGCGTTATTATGTGCGGACATCCTGGAAGACGTGTCTGGCAGCTTCATTCGGATTGTCGTTGTTCTTCGAAATCACCCAAGTGACCGGTATTTACGGATTCTATGATTACCCTTACCGATTGTTTGACGTTGATGATCTGCTGATGAATACCCTTGGTGGCATGATCGGATTCGTGCTCGCCGATTGGATGAAGAATCACCTGCCTCGCATGGATCGTCTGGATGAGAAGGTGGATTTGTCTAAAAAGCGGGTCAGTTACACTCGCCGGGCGATCGCCTTCGGGATCGATGTCTGTGTCGTGCTGCCGATCATCGGCGTATTGACCTTGCTTAACGTGAAAGGCGCTTATTTTATTGTTGTCATCATATATTATATCGTGGTCCCTTATATGAAGCAGGGCCAGACCTTGGGGGCATGGATCGTCCGGGTCCAGATCCGTGGAGCAGGAGAACAGCTGAAGCTAAAGGAACTGATGATCCGCAATGGTCTGCTGTATGTCGTATGGGGCGGACTGCATGCCTTACTCCTGATCGTTAATATTTCGGGTTCTCACGTCCTTCTGGCTATGTATGCTGTGGGTTTATTACTTCTGGACGGCATCGTGTTTATCCATGTCTTCTTATGTCTACTCCAGCGGGAGCGGAAACTGCTGCATGAAGCCAAGAGTGGAACAAGGCTGGCTATTGTAGAGAACAAGACACGAGACAAGGACGAATAACACGGGTTACCAAATCCGTATTTATTTGTTACAATATGGAAAATGGGTTTGCTTGAGGAGGAGATACAACTGAAGGGCAAAATCCTCTCTATTGCCACCATTATTGTGGGCTTATTGTTTATTTCCTACCAGCATCTGGGCTATTCCCTCGGAGATGATCTGTTCCGCTGGGCAGGGATTTCTCCCTGGACGAAAGAAGACCATTATGGTCTTCACTTGCCGGCCATAGCAGGGCTTGCCTTATTGGTGACCGGCGTCCTGTGGGTGACACGGATTTATCGTCCTCGTTACCCGAAGATCATGAGCCGCGTGTTGTTGGGCTGTGTTGCTTGGGTCATTATTTTCCCTTTCGTATCGGAGTCCGTTATGTATGTGGTGAATTTCAATTCGAGCGGAATAACATCCGTGGCTTACTCCAGAAAAGACAGCAAATGCAATTATCATACAGAAAATGAAGCTATTCTGGCACGCTGCCAGATTCAAATTTACAGCTATGGCACCGAGCGTCAAGTTTCGTTACGCCCGCTAGGCATAGAGGTTGACGGGAAGACGGTTGATTTTGAGCCTAAGGTGGTTACGGTTCGGCCGCGAGGGCAGGTACAGATTGATGAAGCCTTTGAAGGGTTTGTGGAACGGCCACACGCTTCCTATGAGATGTCCGGTGGAAGGAACAAGCCGGGCATCGAGCTTACCGTGGGTGGCAGGAGCAAACAGATGAAATAACATTCTGAACGAATGCATGAATCCAATATCCGAGGTGGACCTTGGTGAATACTCATCGCATGAAACGATATATGAAAGTATCGCTGATCACGCTGCTGCTAGCCATATGCTCATCGACCGCTGCGCTTGCCTCATGGGCCTATCCGTTTGTTGTGAATGGCGGGAAAATTTTTGTCGTGACCGCAGATCACGTGGATGAATCCAAGCTTGGAGACGTGGTTGGTAAGGTTACCTATTATTCGGATCGGGAAGGTACTTACAGCGGGAACTTCTCCAATATTTACCCGAAAGGAATGAAATACTATGCCATCCAAGGCATTTCCTCCAAACTGGCCATTGCGGTTGAGACGCAGGAAGGCTATGTAATAGCTCGTTATGAAGGAGAGTACGAAGGTGCCCGTTTTCCATTGCAAGTGATCCTGGGCTGGATTGCCGCAGGGCTGGTCCTGCTGATCGTGGGGTGCGTGACGGCTGTAGTATTCAAGAAGCGGGCGGATGGCTCATACAGGCGCTAATTACGAAAAGATACTATCCATTCATCCGCTTGAGCGCAGTGGAACCAAGCCGAGGTTTATGCTTCACGTACAATACAAGCCGGTATTCTCTGAGCATGCTCATGGTATACCGGCTTGTTATCGTTTCGATTCTGTTGCATAAGCGGGTATGGCCTACGGAGCCATCATTTTTTTGCTACAATAGCATTAGTACAAGAAAAACGTAACGATAAGGAGACTTCCCATGAAACCGATTCGGAATTCGGCCAAGGCGATTATTGTGCGGGATCATCAAGTTCTTCTGACGAAGAACGTAGACCATCTGGGGGACTTTTACCTATTCCCTGGAGGCGGACAAGAGAAGGGCGAAACCTTGGTACAGGCATTAGTCAGAGAGTGTCAGGAGGAGATCGGACGTGAGGTAGAGGTTCTGGATCTACGGCATGTCCGTGAATACATAGGGGCCAACCATGAATTCGCAGAATGGGATTCCGACATCCATCAGGTCGAGTTTTATTTTGAATGTCGTTTGGTGGGCGAGAGCGATCTCTTTCAGGGACATAACCCGGATGAATATCAGGTGGGCGTAGAATGGGTTGATCTGTCGGCGCTGGATCAGATTCGTTTATACCCTCACTCGTTGGCCAAGCCGCTTATGGATCAAGCAGTTCTACCTGCGGTTTGCTATGTTGGAGATACGAACTGAGACTTTGTTTGCAGGATATACACTCTCGAGGTTTGTGTTCATTATGAATGGAATGATGGGAGGATGCTGACTATGGATCAATGGGAATATAAAACACTGAAATATAAAACTGGGGGATTCCTTGGGGGCAAGGTTAATGAGGTGGAGTTCGAGGATTTGTTGAACAGCTACGGGATAGACGGCTGGGAACTGATCTCTTGTTTCGATACGAGCGTGCATCAAGGCCAATCCAGAGACATCATTGCCGTGATGAAGCGAAAAGCATATCTGGGATAAGTACAGAACAGAAGGGAGACCACCCGAATGATCATTCGCGAGACAGAAGATGCTTTTGTTATGACTACTCAAGATGACCACGGCCGATTCTCCGGCGATATCGCGCGGGGTTTTCGGAGAGAGTTGTTTATAGACACGTCTGTGTTGGAGCAAGTACTGCTGGCTATAACCGAGCATGACCGCGCCTGGCTGCGGATGGATGATACTCCGATCTGGAATGACGGCAGCCGGCAACCGTACACTTTTATGGATTATCCGGTTCAGCCAAAAATGTTAATGTACAGCAAGGGCGTTGATGAGATTGAAGACATGAGCCCTTATGCGGGGTATCTGTGCAGCCTTCATTTTGCGTCATTTATGAAAAATGCGACAGATGCACCTTTAGTGGAATTCTACCATGCAGAGACAAATCGGCAAACAAGATTGCGAGCTCAGTTTCAATTTCCTGATGAGGCTGCCATCAGCCGCCAGTTTGGACTGCTGCAGCTATGCGATGACATCTCGCTCTACGTGACCATGAATGCGCCGGGCGCATCCAAGGACCAGGAGCACCCTTGGTTTAAAGAGGGCTTTGCCATGTCGATTGACGGAGAAAGAATTATGGCAGCTTGGGTGAATGAGCAAGAAATCAGACTGCATCCATTTATATTTGAAGAGAAGTGGACGGCATCGGTGAAGTGGAAATATGTATTAAAAGAAAAGATAGAAGAGCATGGAGTGGCTAAGGCATTCCATGCTGCGCCATGGACGCAGCAGACGATTACTTTTGTGCCATAAGTTCAGCAGCTGTCATCACTTCCTGGTCAAAAATATGATATGATCACCTAAAGCGGCAAGTATCCATAACTGGACTTATTAATTCTGTAGGAATGTAGAGGATGAATCATGAAGAAAAAGGAATTTTTGATCGTTGCGCTGCTTAATTTCTTGGCTGCCATCGCATTTTTGGTGGTCGTATTCATTACGGACCGAAGCTCTTGGCAATGGGGGTTCGGGGTTGTTTCCTTGCTGTTTGTGATTGGCGGAATCGGCAATTTGGTACTACATGCCAAGAACAAGGACAAATAACGATGCATCGCAGAGAGATCACAGTATATAGATAGAGCATCTCATGAGACCAACAGAGCTTAGAGGCATTAAGCCCAATTTTTCTATGATGTGCATTTCATACATCAAAAAGATGACTTCTGAATTATTCAGAAGTCATCTTTTTTTAAACTCTCCCAGTAAGAAGGAGAATTCTATGGAATTACTTTCCATACATCGGCAGATCCAGGAGTTTCACCTTGTGTCCACCATTTCGCTTCATAGTTCACACCGTTATGGCTGACCTTGCTGCCGCCAACATAAACGGCAGTTGAACTCCATGCCGGATAAGTCGCCGGTGCGTCGGGTGTCGTCACATTGACGACGTTACTTGCTGCGGATACATTACCTGCGGCGTCTACAGCTTTTACGGTAAAGGAATAGGCTGTGTTTGGCGTCAGGCCTGTAGCGAGGTATTCTAATGTTGAGCCCGAAACGGTGGCGATTAGGTTATTTCCTTGGAATACTTGGTACCCAGTCACACCAACATTATCCGTTGAAGCATTCCACATCAAAGGAACCGTCGTGGAGGTCGTTGTTCCCATGACATGAAGGCTCGTAGGAGCTGTCGGCGCTTGCGTATCCGGACCTGTTACAGCTAGGGTCGTAAATGAAGCGGCATTGCTGGCGGGGGATAAATTCCCTGCAGCATCGACGGCTTTGATCGTAATGTTGTAGAGGGTATTCGGCGTTAAGCCTGTTAGATTGTAATTAAGTCCAGTCGTGGAAGCCAATTGCGTAGCCCCATTAAAAATGCGATAGTTGGTTACACCAACATTATCCGTTGCTGCATTCCATGAAATCGAAGCACTTGTCATTGCTACATTGGAAGCTGCTACGCCTGTCGGGGCAGTTGGCGGGGTCGTATCGATATTTCCGCTTCCGGAGAAATTGACGTCAATAACATTATAGAATGCATTATTGGTATCGGAAATTTCCCATACCGCGAGGATGACTTGGTATCCTGTTCTGCTCGGCACATTACAAGTATCGGAATAGGTGTTGGACGGGGTACCTTTATAAGGCACGCTGCAGAAAGGCGTCAAATCAAAAGAAGCGCGTGTAAGCGGTGCATTAGGATCCCAGTTCTGCTTCGTAATATAATACTTCCAGCTTGCTGTGGCATGTGGAACCTTTATTTTCCAATCAAAGGTCGTTGGACCAGGTGAAATATTTACTTTCGTCCAACGGGTTGCGGATTGCTGATCCAGCGGGGCGAACAAGCCGTTAGCGCTTGCAATTTTGCCATCAGCCGGGCCTGCTGCAGGGAATCCTTTGAGAGCTTCAAGGCTATATGGTTCGTAGATAATGAGTCCACAATTGGTATTGATGCCTCTTGCACATAAATCTGCACGACTGGATGGATTGCTCACGTAGCCATGGGCGGATGCCTTTGATTCAAATAAGAACATCGCCATAATGGCAAGCGCCAGCAATAATCCACCAGCCATGATCTTTCTTAGTAATCCTGAATTAGATAAGCGTAGTGTTGTTGACATTAACAGAATTCCTCCTTTTAATGGGTGAAATATGTACGAAGTATGCTTCATATTCCGTACTAGAACAGCGATATATCTCGTTACTCACCTCCTTTCAGTGAAATCTATATAAACTCTTAAAGAGCTTATACCTGCCTTAATTAACTTTTTAAGTAATGATAGAAGCACATCAAACAAAGTGTAGAGTTTACTCAATTGAGAATAGACATGGATGCAGGATGGTGTAGCAGCCGGGTGTATACCGCGAAACACAGTTGCGTGGAGTGAGAAAATGGGTTTGACCATCGAAGAGTGGTGATTATAAAAAGCTGGCGTCTTGGAGTGAACTATTCGACGGAAGCTATGTATTTTGGAGTGGTATGTGGGAGTAAGGAAGCGGCAGAAGAATATGAATTAAATTATGGAAAACTTTAACATTTATTTTATATTAGAGTTCCTTGCTCTGCAATGGTAAATGAGAACCATGACATAATTCCTATTTTCATAAAGCAGTTTTTGTATCCGAAGCTACCACGCTTCCTGATCGTCATTGCTATAAGGAAGATGTGAACACTCAGAGAATCAATACACAAGACTAGCTGAAATGAAACATATGCTTGAGTATTCGGTAGGAAGTTTTTTCATATCTGTTCTCGATCTTTATCGTTGTTTATATCACCATTGTGATGGGACAGGGTATCTGGCGCAGGTCGGACGATACGGAACGTTTCAGCATGACGGTGACGAATTTGGAGCAGCGTAGGGTAAAACCGCATGTTCTCTAGATTCCGTAGCTTCATCTTGGGAATAAGAAAGGTTTCATTATAATCATTCTGTGCCAGGACCCTCATGGACTGATCATGTTAAAATATGCCTATTGATACAAAGGGTGGGGATCATATGGGTATACATAAAATTGAGGATTTTGCTGCTAACTGTCAGTTTTCCGGGGCAGTGCTTTTAACAGATCAACAGAACAACATCGTGTGGAGCGCCTATGGTTATTCGAATCGAGCCGACAGCATCGCCAATCAACCAGACACCAGATTCGGTATTGCTTCAGGCTGCAAGCTGTTCACCGCTATCGCTGTCTGTCAGCTCATTGAGCAGGGAAAGCTGGCCCTGGATAGCAAGCTCAGTGAGTGTCTGGCAGTTCCACTGCCTAACTTTAGCCCGGAGATTACAGTTCTCCATCTGCTGAGCCACTGCTCCGGTGTTCCCGATTATTTCGATGAAGAGACGATGGATGATTTTGAGGACCTGTGGAAGACACTTCCGATGTACACGCTTCGCAGTGGAAAGGATTTTCTGCCCCTATTCCAGAATGAACGCATGAAATTTCAGCCTGGCGAGCGATTTCATTATAACAATGCAGGATATGTGCTGCTTGGTTTGATCGTAGAACAGCATACCGGGATGAGGTTTGGAGATTACGTTGAGCAGTTTGTGTTCAAGCCAAGCGGCATGCAGCACTCTGGTTACTTCCCGCTGGACCGTCTGCCGTCCAATACAGCTTACGGATATATTGAAGAGGGAGACGGAAGTTGGAGGACGAATCAATACGCTATTCCGATTCAGGGCTATGCGGATGGAGGGGCATTTGTGACCGCACCGGATATGGCTCTGTTATGGAGGGCACTCTTGAACCACACGCTGCTAAGTCCAGCTATGACGGAACAGCTGCTGGGTTTGCATACTTATGATCCGGGTGGTGAGCAGCATTATGGGCTTGGCGTATGGATCACCAAGAAGCACGGGGAAGTGTCCAAATACCATGTCATGGGTTATGACCCGGGCGTAAATTTCAGGTCAGCTTATTATCCGGCTACAGGTCATATCCTGGTGGTGGCTTCCAATGGAAGTGGCGGCGCATTTGAGATGATGCAGATGATAGAGGAAGAACTACTGAAATGATATAAATAAAGGTTTTAAAAGGCCCCAGACGAGTAAGTTAAGTCCGGGGCCTTTGCGTTTGTGATGGAAACAGCTGGATGCACATAAGTTGCTGCATATACGTGGCTTTAGCTGAATCATTATAGAGAGAATCCCTGCCTAAATCCAGCCCTTCTCCTCCGCCATTGAGATCGCCTCAATCCGGTTCTTGGCATTCAGCTTGCTTAGAATTTCGGACATATAGTTGCGGACAGTCCCATAGGATAGATGCAGCTTCGACGCGATATCATTGGAGCTGCAGCCTTCTGCAGCCAGTCGGAGGACCTCCCGTTCACGTTCGGTTAGCGGATTAGCACCTGCCCCGGATAAAGTCCCGAATACGAGCTCAGGTGAGACTTCGCGGCGTCCGTCCATTACCCGGCGGATAGCTTCCGCCAGCCTCTCACTGGGCTCGTCCTTAAGCAAATATCCCTGTACTCCCGCCTGTACCGCCCGCTCGAAATAACCCGGTCTGGCAAACGTGGTGAGAATAATGATGCGGCTGGCGTAGCCGAGCGACTTCACTTGCTCTGCTACTTCCAGACCGCTGCGCACCGGCATTTCGATATCGAGCAGGCATACGTCCGGCTGATGAGTCGCAATTAGGGATAGCGCTTCGTCCCCATCACCGGCTTGGCCAATCACATCAATATCGTTTTCAAAATCAAGCAAGGAAGCCAGAGCGCCGCGCAGCATGCGCTGGTCCTCGGCTATCAGCACTTTGATGCTCATGGGTTGGGTCCTCCTTCCGGTTCTTGATGATAATCGGGACATGAATGTTGAGTATGGTCCCTTGCTCGGATCTGGCTTCGACAGTGCCCCCAATGAGGGATAATCGTTCTGCCATCCCCTTTAGGCCGTTACTGTCTGAAGGTGAACCCCCTTCTTCCTTGCAGATCAGACCGATTCCATTGTCAGCCACGGATAACCGCCATTCGTTCTCCAGCGATTCGATGGTGATCTGGCACTGGCTTGCCTGGCTGTGCTTTACCACATTGGTTACAGCTTCTCGCAAGCAGAGGCTTATGATATTGTGGGCCAAGTCCGATATGCCCTCCAGCTTCGGATTACCGGTGCAGCTAAACTGGATATCGGCGCTCTCCAGAATGATCTGGGCTTCCACCAATTCTTCAGGCAAGGTGGCGGTCCGCATATCGGATACCAGCTCACGTACTTGGCGCAGAGCGGCACGGGAGGTGTTCTGAATCTCCCGGGCTTCCAACTGGGCCTTCTCGGGATTCTTCGCTGCCAGCTTCTCCACAAGCTGACTCTTCAGCGTGATGAGGGACAGGGTATGGCCCAAGGTGTCATGAAGATCCCTGGCGATCCGCATCCGCTCCTCACCCTTTATCAGATTGTGTATTTGCTCGTTAGCCTGGGCAAGCTCTTTCTCCAACTGCTGCCGCCTGTTCAGTGAGCGGATGCCGAAGGGTGAAAACAGCATGATGAGAATGAAAGGACTCATAAATGCCAGATCCCTCCATCCCAGCATGCTTGCACTTTTGATCAAAGGAATGGCTTCTATAATGGCAAACAATACAAGGGATACCGTGAATTTGCGCCGGTCGGTATACCAGCCGATGAAATTGGCAGTAAAGAAACCCATGTATATGTAGGATGGGTGGTACCACATGCTCAGAATGAAAATGATGGACATCTGAATGCTGAGCCATACAAAGAAACGATTCGTACCTGCGGCGAAATAGAGCTGGCGGTACGTGACAAGAAACAAGGTAATAAACGCAAATCCGATCCCCATCTTCAAGCCTTCCTCGCTCAGCATGTTGATGATGGGAAGGGCTAAATAAATGAGCCATAAATAGGGGAAAATCCCAAATTGCGTAGGGAACACCTCAAACCCTGTCGATTTAGCGTCTTTCAATTTTTTCATGAAGCCATCTTCCTATCTCCTTAATCGGCTTGTTGTTTTTTCCGAATATAGGTGGATAGTATCATAAATACTGCCAAATATCCCGCTAAAACTAGGAAGTTATTCAAACCTGGCGCTTCTCCGCGCACGATCGACCAGGCACCCCCGCCAAAATGGTAGGAAGGCATCCATTTGCCGATGGTTTGCATGATGGAAGGCATCGCTTCGATCGGGAACCACATCCCGCCCGTAATGGCGAGCCCTAAGTAGATGCCGTTGCTGACGCCGCTTGCTGTATCCACACGTTTCATCGATCCGATTAAGGTACCGATCGCAAGGAAAGGAACGGAAGCGATCAGGATCCACAGACCGCTGAGCAGCCATTGTCCGATAGTAAGGGAGACTCCGTTAATCAGATAGCCGGCAACGAAAATGACGATGATACAGAGCAGATGCATAACCGTTTGCACAAACATTTTGCCGAAGAAGTACACGCTGCCCGGAAGCGGCGTCACCCGCATGTATACCGCCCAGCCCTGAACACGCTCCTGTACGAGGCGAATACCGAGTGACATGATGGCCGTGCCCATAACGCTGAAGGATGCCATCGACATGAGATAATGCGCTTGCCATTGTCCGGCATCGTCCGCCCCTGTATTCACAACTCGGGTAAAGATGAAATAGAATAGAATCGGCATAGCCAGTGACCAGAAAATATAATACGGATTGCGCACCATCCGGAGCAATTCCATTTTGCATTGTAAGGTAATCAGTTTCCAGGTTGTCATGATTAGACGGCCTCCCCTTGTTCCATCGTTAATTGGTCAAATGCTTCGTCCAGGCTTCCTTGATCAATGCGAACGTCGTGTACAGCCAGCCCAGCCCGGAACAGGGCTGCCAGCGCGGTGTCTGTATCATCGGTTACGGCGTTTAATCGTCCGCCCTGCTCATACACATCGGTTACGCCGGGCACTTCATGAAGAAGCTTCTTGACCTGCTCATGGTCTGCATCCACGATAAAGGAAATCGACCTTCGGGTCAGCTTCGCCTTGATATCCTCTGGCGTACCATCTGCCGTCACCTGCCCTTGATGGAACAGGAGAATGCGGTCAGCCATATCATCGGCTTCTTGCAGATAATGCGTGGTGAACAGAATGGTTTTACCCTGATCGGCAAGCTGGCGCACGGTCTTCCAGAACTGCCTGCGTGCCGTCGTATCCAGACCAACCGTTGGTTCATCGAAGAACAAGAGCTCGGGATTGCCCGCAATGGCAAGCGCGAAGCTTAGCTTACGCTTCTGGCCTCCGGACATTTTGACCGCCCATTTATTCAGTTCTTCAGTGGTAAGTCCGCTTAAGTCAGCAATTTCCTCCAGGGAAAGCGGGTTCGGATAATAGCCCCGGATGAAATTGATAATCTCACGTGTCCGCAATCCGTCCATAACACTGACTTCCTGCAGCATCGCTCCGATCTTCTCTCGGACCCTCAAGTCCTGCGGGCTGCCGCCGAACAGGAGGACTTCGCCTTCGCTGACGTCCTTCAGACCGAGCAGCATGGAGATGGCAGTTGATTTGCCTGCCCCGTTGGGTCCGAGGATGGCTGTGATGGATCCTTTTTCTATCGTAAATGACACTTGGTTTACAGCTTTTTTGCTACCGAACATCTTGGTTACCTGCCGCAGCTCAGCAACAGGCTCGTGAGTGGATTTTGCCATGGGATCGCACCTTTCGTAATCAAAAATGAACTGACTTCATCTTACGAAAGCCAAGGAATATCCGTTAGTAAAGGTTGTCATCAATTTGAAGTGACTTTTGTCATGTGCGATGCAGCGTATCGTATTTCATTGTCTGAATAAATGATATCCGCTACGATGAGAGAAGGCTTTTGTCCCCCGGTCCCTTCTCTTGACCAGAGCAAGGCCTTGAATTATAGTTGGTACAGTAGGAGCAATCTATAATATTAGAAGGAAAAAGGTGGCTTGAAACATGTCTGAGAACATCTACGTCGGTGTCGATCTAGGCGGAACCGCAATCAAAGTTGGGATTTGCAACGAGGAAGGGCATCTTCTGCAGAAGTATGAGGGGCCGACGGAAACTGCCAAGGGCGTTGACACGGTTATTGACAACATTGAGAAATATGTGCGTCATATTGTAGAGGAATCGCCATACAGCTGGGATCAACTTGCGGGTGTGGGAGCTGGATTTGCCGGTTTCACGAATATTCGTGAAGGCATCATCATTTTGGCACCGAATGTAGGCTTTAAGGATGTACCGATTCGCGCATTGCTTGAAGAGCGTCTCGGCAAGCCCGTCAAAATAGACAATGACGCCAACGTCGCTGCGCTAGGCGAAGCCTGGAGTGGTGCAGGCCGCGGTGTGGAGAATTGCGTATGTTACACGCTTGGAACTGGCGTGGGCGGCGGCATTATTATTAACGGCAAGATTTATCAAGGTTTCGGCGGCATGGCTGGCGAGCTTGGACATATCTCGGTTGTGCCGGATTTGGAAGCGATTCAATGCGGCTGTGGAGAAATGGGCTGCCTGGAGACAGTATCGTCAGCTACGGGCATTATCCGTATGGCGAAGGATGCCGTAGGGCGTGGTGACCGCACTTCCCTCGCGCATGTAGAGAACATTGCGGCGAAGGAAGTATTTGATGCTGCAAAAGCCGGTGATGAGGTTGCCATTCGCATCGTGAATCGCGCTGCTTATTATTTGGGTAAATCGATGGCAGCTGTTGCAGCTGTATTGAATCCGGAAACCTTTATCGTTGGCGGTGGTGTATCCAAAGCAGGCGATATTCTGTTCGACGAAATCCGCACCGTATTTGCGAAGCTGACACCAGAACCGCTTCAGCGGGGCGTAAGAATCGTACCAGCTGAGCTCGGCAACGATGCCGGTGTCGTAGGCGCAGCCGGACTGCATTTGCGTTCGTAATCATCTTTGATTTTACTTCGTCTGATCTAAACTTATAAAGGGAGGGAAAGCTGATGCTGGAAGCAGCCGATCGAGGCAGCAACACATCATCCATGGCCACCCTGATCATCATTACCGGGATGTCGGGAGCAGGAAAGACCTTGGCCGTACAAAGTCTGGAGGATCTTGGATTCTTTTGCGTGGATAACCTGCCCCCGGTGCTCATTCCCAAATTCGCGGAGCTGATCGATCAATCCAAGGGTAAGATCGGCAAGGTTGCATTGGTCATCGACCTGCGTGGCCGCGAATTTTTTACCGCGTTATCCGAGTCACTGAATTACATCAAGGATCATTTCACGATCCATTGCGAAATTCTGTTCCTGGATGCGACGGATTCCGTACTCGTACAGCGCTACAAGGAGAGCCGCCGCCGTCATCCGCTCGCTCCGGAAGGCATGCCGCTTGACGGAATCCGCTTGGAGCGGAAGATGCTGGAGGAGCTGAAGAATTCAGCTACCCAGGTGATCGATACCAGCAACATGAAGCCTGTGCGTTTGAAGGAGAAGATTATTTCACGCTTCACGCATTTGGAGACCAGTACGCTGTCGGTGAATATTACATCCTTCGGATTTAAATATGGGATCCCGATTGATGCGGATCTGGTATTTGATGTACGCTTTCTGCCTAATCCGCACTATGTTGAGCAGCTGCGGCCCAATACAGGCCAAGACAGTGATGTATATGAATATGTGATGAAATGGCCGGAGACTCAGGCTTTTCTGACCAAACTGCTCGATATGCTGCATTTCTTGATCCCGCAATATCGTAAGGAAGGCAAGAGTCAGGTCATTATTGGCATTGGCTGTACCGGTGGGAAACACCGCTCTGTGGCGATTGCCGAATACCTTGGCAAAATGCTGGGTGCCAGCGAAACGGAATCCGTATCGGTGAGCCACCGCGATTCTGAACGGGATCGGCATTAATTAGAGGAAGTGATAAATGTGGCTGTGCAAGCTAGAAAGCGTCCCCGCATCGTCGTAATGGGTGGGGGAACCGGGTTGTCTGTTTTACTACGGGGACTCAAGGAAAAGCCACTCGATATTACGGCCATTGTCACCGTTGCTGATGATGGGGGAAGCTCCGGCATCCTGCGTAACGAATTGCAAATGCCGCCTCCGGGCGATATCCGAAACGTACTTACAGCACTGGCCGATGTAGAGCCGCTGTTGTCTGATATATTGAAGTACCGTTTTAAGAATGGCTCGGGACTGGCCGGGCACAGCCTCGGCAATTTGATCTTGGCTGCCATGACGGATTTGCACGGTGATTTTGTCACGGCAGTCAAGGAGATGAGCCGGGTTTTTGTTGTGCGCGGGCAGGTTCTGCCTGCAGCGGGAGAGGCGGTTATCCTCCATGCGGAAATGGAAGACGGTACGATCGTGACCGGTGAATCCAAAATTCCGGAGGCCGGCCTTCGCATCAAACGTATATTCCTGGAGCCTGAGCATGTCGAGCCGCTGCCGGAGGCGCTGGAGGCGATTCAGCAGGCGGACGCCATACTGATCGGTCCTGGAAGCTTGTACACCAGTATTTTGCCTAATTTGCTGGTTCCTAAGCTCGCTGACGCCATCGTAGCCTCGGACGCGATCAAAATGTTTGTGTGCAATGTGATGACACAGCCCGGGGAAACCGATAACTATACAGTAAGCGATCATTTGCAGGCGGTTTACGACCATATTGGTCTGCATCTGTTCGATTACGTTATTGTGAATGACGGAGAGATCCCGCCGCAGGTTCAGAGCAAGTACGCAGAGAAGGGAGCAAAACCTGTGCTCCTGGATCGGGATGAGGTCACCAGCAGAGGGTATAAACTTATAGCCGATAAGCTTGTGCTATTTAGAACATACTTAAGGCATGATGCCGATAAGCTGAGCAATCATATTTTTCAATTGGTACAAGATTGGATTTCCAGAAAGGGGTGAGTACCTTGTCCTTTGCGGCACAGACGAAGAAAGAACTGACGATGGTTGAGAGCCAGAGCTGCTGTGAAAAAGCTGAGCTGTCCGCGCTCATTCGAATGAACGGCTCTGTTCAGCTTTCGAACAAAAAGGTAATCCTGGATATTTCGACGGAAAATGCCGCGATTGCAAGACGTATTTATTCCTTAATTAAGAAGCATTTCCAGGCGCATACTGAACTTTTGGTGCGTAAAAAAATGCGTTTGAAGAAGAATAACGTATATATCGTCCGTATTCCCGCTCAAGTTCAGGAGATACTTAAAGAGCTGCGCATTGTTTCTGAAGGTTTCTTATTTCAATCGCGCATCGACGAACAGATCGTCCGCAAAAACTGCTGTAAACGGGCATATCTTCGCGGCGCTTTTATGGCAGGCGGTTCCGTAAACAATCCGGAGGGCTCTTCCTACCACTTGGAGATTGCCTCTATGTATGAGGAGCATTGTCAGTCTCTGGTGGAACTGGCGAATGAATTTCATCTGAATGCACGCTGCATCGAGCGGAAGAAGGGTTTCATCTTCTACATCAAGGAAGGCGAGAAGATCATCGAATTCCTTAACCTGATCGGTGCCCATCAGGCATTGTTCAAGTTCGAGGATGTCCGGATCATGCGCGATATGCGCAACTCGGTCAACCGGATCGTGAACTGCGAGACCGCTAACCTGAACAAAACGATCGGTGCAGCCGTCCGTCAGATTGAGAACATCAAGCTGCTCCAGAAGGAAATGGGCCTTGAGAATTTGCCTGATAAACTGCGGGAAGTGGCAGAGATCCGCTTGGCTCATCCGGACATGAACCTGAAGGAAGTCGGCGAACTGCTCAAAGGGACCGTCAGCAAATCAGGGGTCAATCACCGACTTCGTAAAATCGATGAATTGGCTGAAAAGATTCGAAATACCTAAGTTTTTTCCTTCTAGTGTCCTGTATGATAAAATGGTATAATATTATAAAATGTCAATCGCGCTTTCAATGCAGCAGATTTATTAGATAGGGGGTAATTTTCATGACAAAGCACCCGGTAGTCGTTCGGTTAAAGACGGGTCTTCACGCTAGACCGGCCGCGCTGTTCGTTCAGGAAGCGAATAAATACTCATCTGAAATTTTTGTCGAGAAAGATGATAAAAAAGTAAACGCCAAAAGTATCATGGGAATCATGAGTCTTGCCATTAGCTCTGGCACGGAGGTTTACATCAGTGCTGAGGGAGCTGACGCTGAGCAAGCGGTTACTTCTCTCGTAAACCTGGTAAGCAAAGAGGAACTGGAGAACCAATAAAGGCAGCCTTTTAAGAAAAGTCTTGTGATTGCAAGGCTTTTTTTACTATAAGGCCTCTTGGGGCTTTCGCTTGAAACATGGTACATAAATAGTTGACGATAGAGAGGGGCGGAGAAATCCGCCTCTTTTTTGGTTGCTCTCCTAATGATATGCCGTCGTTTAACTTCAGTTTAACTTGTTGGTTTATTCTTGCCTTACATACAATAAAAAAGTGATGGAAGGGAAGAGAGAACGATGAGTACAACAGACCATGCTTCTATAGTGGCTATGCCTCAGGAAGAAACGGCCGGGAACAAGAAAGCAGGCTCCAAGGCCTTTCTCCGATTATTAAAAGAAACCAAACCTCCCATGCTGCTATTGATTGGTGCTATCCTTCTGAATGTGATCTCCACGCTGGTAGGGCTCGTCATTCCGATGTTTACAAAAAGCTTGGTTGACGGCTTCTCTCTGACGGATATGAATACTACCCATATCGTTGGGCTCGGAATTGCATTTGTGGTGCAGACGATTGCTGCAGGAATCTCGATCTTCTTGCTGAGCTATACGGGACAAAAGATGGTAGCTGCTCTTAGAGACCGGCTGTGGAAAAAGCTGCTTGCGCTGCCGATCCGCTATTTCGATCATCATCGTTCGGGGGAATCCGTCAGTCGGATGACGAATGATACAGGAGTGATAAAAAGTCTCATATCCGACCATGTGGCCGGATTCTTCAGCGGGATCATCTCGATAGTCGGTTCCGTCGGCGTACTGCTGTATCTAAACTGGAAGATGACCTTGACGATGTTTATCGTCATTCCGATTGCAGCGCTGATTCTTGTGCCGCTTGGTAAGAAAATGTACAAAATATCGTTGGGAATGCAAGACGAGACGGCCTCATTTACGGCGAATATCAGTCAGGTGCTGTCGGAGATTCGCTTGGTTAAGGCTTCAAATGCGGAGAATAGAGAATATGAGAATGGGAACAAGGGCATTACCAACCTGCTGAGATTCGGCATCAAGGAAGGTGTGGTATCCGCCTGGATCGCGCCTCTGATGTCTTTTGTGCTGATGATGCTGCTGGTGGTAGTGATAGGGTATGGTGGACTGCAGGTCTCTACAGGAGCACTGACCGCCGGCGAGCTGGTTGCGTTTATCCTGTATCTCATTCAGATTGTCATGCCGATGACACAGTTAACGACATTTTTCACCCAGCTGCAGAAGGCCAAGGGTGCAACAGAGCGTATATTGGAAACACTGGATGCTGAGGAAGAATCGATCATGGCCGGTAACGAGGTGGCGAATGCCAATCAGCGCTTGTCCATTGAGAATTTATCGTTTGGATACAAGCCGGATGAACTCGTGCTGCATGATATCAGCTTTCAGATGGAGCCGGGGACGGTCACGGCGGTCGTTGGACCAAGCGGTGGAGGGAAAACGACGCTGTTCTCCATGCTGGAGCGCTTCTATCTGCCGCAGAAGGGACAGATCCGCTTGGGTAATACATTGATCGACACCTTCTCTTTACGTTCCTGGCGGGGATTAATTGGATATGTATCTCAGGAAAGCCCCATGATCGCAGGAACGATTCGTGACAACTTATGTTATGGGATGGACCGGGAAGTGAGTGATGAGGATATCCGAAGAGCGGCTGAAATGGCTTATGCGGATGGATTCATTGATGAGCTGCCGAATGGCTTTGATACGGATGTGGGCGAACGGGGTGTGAAGCTGTCCGGCGGCCAGCGGCAGCGGATAGCTATTGCCAGAGCTCTGCTGCGGGATCCAAAGATCCTGATGCTGGACGAAGCTACTTCCAGTCTGGACAGCCGTTCTGAGATTGAAGTGCAGAAGGCGCTCAAGAATCTCATGGCGGGGCGGACGACGATGGTTATTGCGCACCGATTATCCACGGTGGTAGGGGCCGATCAGATTATCTTCATTGAAAAAGGAACGGTCACCGGGCGTGGAACGCATGAGGAACTGGTAGAGCAGCATGAGATGTATCGGGAATTTGCGATGCAGCAGCTGCAGATGAATGATGGGGTGGAGGCCTAAGAGCCTTAAGAAGCCTGGAAGATAGGAGGACCGTCATGGCAAAAATATTGGTAGTGGACGACGACCCGAACATTCGCGAACTCGTGAAGGTATTCCTGGAGGAAGCGGGGATGGAGGAAGTGCTTGAAGCCTCAGACGGTGTCGAGGCCCTGTCGGTAATGGATCAGACCTCCGTTGATCTGGTCGTGATGGATATTATGATGCCGAATATGGACGGATGGGAATTGTGCCGGGAAATCCGGAAGAATACCGGCATCCCGGTGCTGATGCTGACCGCTAAAGGGGAGACGAGGCAGATCGTGAAGGGCTTTGAGCTGGGTACTGATGATTATTTGGTAAAGCCCTTCGAGCCAGCGGAGCTAGTTGTGCGTGTTAAAGCGCTGCTTAAACGATATCAGGTCGCCGCCTCGCAGACCGTGACGATCGGCAAGCTGCAGATGAACCGGAGAACCTATGAAGTCAAAACGGGGCAGGAAGTCCATACGCTGCCACTAAAGGAGTTCGAGCTGCTCTTCAAGCTGGCCAGTTATCCGGGGAGCACGTTGTTACGCGACCGGCTGATCGAAGAAATATGGGGCTATGACTTTGAAGGGAATGAACGGACGCTGGACGTCCATGTGAACCGGCTGCGGGAACGGTTTCCGGAGGAGAAATATAGGTTTCGTATTCGGACGGTACGCGGTCTTGGCTACCGCCTGGAGGCAAGCGAGAGCTGATGAAGAAGACACTCAAAATCCTGTGGAGGATTATCCGGGAAATTTTGCAGACGATCCTCGTTTTCGCACTCTTGGCAGGGTCATGGACGGCCGGGACTTATATAACACGATACGTCTATACCTGGACCGGTACCCCGCCGTGGGACTATGTTCTTCAGCTCATCAACCTGTTTGTGGGCGTTATTATCTTCTTCCTATGTATGCTGGTCGTGGGGCTGTTCTTCAAGCATCGACAAATGGCCATGCTGAATTCCATTACGGGAGCCATGCGCCGAATCTCCAGGGGGGACTTCAGTGTGAAGATGGATGAACATGAATGGCGCGGGGAATTCAAGATGATTGCCAGCAGCATCAACGACATGGCCGGCGAATTGGGACGAATGGAGACCATGCGACAAGATTTCATCTCCAACGTATCCCATGAAATTCAATCCCCGCTCACCTCGATTCGGGGGTTCGCCCGGGCGCTTCGCAATCCTCGCCTTACGGAGGAGAAGAGGGCCCATTATCTGGAGATTATCGAAGGGGAGGGCCGCCGCTTGTCCCAGCTGAGTGATAATCTGTTGAAGCTGTCATCCCTGGAGGGAGAGCAGCCCGTATTCGAAGTGATGCGTTACCGGCTGGATGGGCAGCTGCGAGCGGCCGTATTGGCGAATGAACCGCAGTGGCTGGCGAAGCGGATTCAGGTAGACCTGGACCTCGCTGAAGTAGAGATTGAGGCTACGGAGGATCTGCTCAACCAGGTGTGGACCAATCTGCTCCACAACAGTATCAAGTTTACACCGGAGGACGGTGTGATCTCTATCGTACTGCAGGCAGAGGAAGAAGAAGCCAAGGTCACGATAACGGATACAGGGGTAGGGATGTCAGAATCGGATCAGCTGCATGTATTCGAGCGGTTCTACAAAGCGGATAAATCACGCAATCGCGCTGACGGTGGCAGTGGACTGGGATTATCCATTGCCAAGCGGATTGTGGATATTCACCGCGGGAAAATTTCGGTTCAGTCAGAGCTGGGACAGGGTTCAACGTTTACGGTGACGATACCTTGCAAGCGCTTCTTGAAACGAAGTCATGCGGGAGATCAGGGGAAGACGGCCAATAGACCAGCACGACTGAATGATTCCAAGGCTCATAATTGAAGAAATAGGTCGGCAGCCATCCAAGCATGCTTCGGATCATGCATCGTGCGTACATGGAGAATGGCGCCCGAGTACAAGCAGGGAAATAAATCGGTATAACAAAATAACGGACTACAGGGACGTTAAAAGGAGGATATGCTTCTGAGCATATCCTCCTTTGTTGAGTCATAACGTCTGTCGTAGTCCGTTTGCTATGGAAGTTGTTACCGAATATTTATATGCTATTAATAGATCTCTTCGGGTCGTTACAGCACCTTCTCCAAAAAGCTGATGGTCCGCTCATGCTCTGGGCTGCCGAACACCTTCTCCGGCGGTCCCTCCTCCACGATATACCCGCCGTCCATGAAGATCACCCGATCGGCCACTTCACGGGCGAAGCCCATCTCATGCGTTACGATGATCATGGTCATTCCCTCGCTGGCCAGATACTTCATGACGCCCAGCACTTCGCCGACCATCTCGGGGTCCAGCGCCGAGGTCGGCTCATCGAACAGCATGATGTCGGGATTCATCGCCAGCGCACGCGCGATGGCCACGCGCTGTTTCTGACCGCCCGACAGCTGGCTCGGGAAAGCCTCCGCCTTGTCAGAGAGATCCACTCGCTCCAGCAGTTTCAATGCCGATGCACGGGCCTCGGATGCATTCTGTTTGCCCAGCTCCACCGGGGCAAATGTAATGTTCTTCAGCACATTGAAATGGGGAAACAGATTGAAATGCTGGAATACCATCCCGACATTTTCGCGTGCCTTGTTGATATCTATTGAGGGATCGTTGATATTCTGATCATGAACATACACCTTGCCTGCCGTGATGTCTTCCAGCCGGTTCAGGCAGCGCAGGAAGGTGCTCTTGCCGGAGCCCGAAGGACCAATGACACAGACAACCTCGCCTTCCTCAACCTGCATATCGATACCCTTGAGCACATGATTCGAGCCAAAGCTTTTCTTCAGTCCTTCTACGCGTATTTTAGCCATGACGCACCTTCCTTTCCAGACGGTCTGCAAATTTGGTCAGAATGGTGATGACGATCAGATACATGATCGCCACAGTCAGCCAAATATCAAACGATGAGAATGTTCTTGCGATAATAATCTTCCCGGATTGGGTCAGCTCGACCATGCCGATGACCGACAGGATAGATGTATCTTTGAGTGTGATCACCATCTGGTTAATAAAGGTCGGAATCATGATTTTGATCGCCTGCGGAATAATGATCTTCATCATGGCCTTACGGTAGGGAAGGCCAAGTGAACGGGCAGCTTCCAGCTGTCCGGGATCAATCGACTGGATACCTCCGCGGATAATCTCTGTTACATAAGCACCGGCATTCAAGCTTAGTGTCAGAACGGCTGCCACCAAGGGCGACATCGTAAATCCGAACGCCTGCGGAATCCCGAAATAGATGAAGAAGGCGAGCACAAGCAGCGGGATGCCGCGGAAAATGTCCACGAATACGGTCGCGATACCCCGAAGCCACTTATTGCGTCCGACCTTCATAAAGCCGAATATCAAACCTATAAAAAATGCAAAAAACAGCGAAACAATCGTCAGCAGCAAGGTTTTGCCAAGACCCTTCAGCAGGTAAGGCAGTGATTCGATGACCAGCCCCATGCGGCTTTGGTTCGCCGGAGATGGGGCATTCTCGCCCACATATTTCTCCTGGATGCGGTCAAATTCCCCGCTCGCCCTCAAGTTGACCAGACCAGCATTAAATTTCTGCAGAAGCTCCTGGTTCTGCCCTTTACTAACGGCAAAACCATAGGAGGCGCCGGGCTCCATATCTGTCACGATCTTCAGTCCGTTATTCTGTTTGACGCCATAAGCCAGTACGGGAAAGTCGTCAAAGCAGGCAACAGAATTGCCTGTCTTCACATCATCATACATCTGGGCTGAATCATCAAAAGGCACGATGGTGAATCCGTGTTCGGCCGAGATGGATTCCGCGAAGCTGTAGCCCTCCGTGCCTGTTTTGACGGCGACCTTCTTACCCTTTAAATCCTCATACCCTTTAATGGACTCCTGATCCTCACGAATGGCCATGACCACACCTGATTTGAAATAGGGATCGGAGAAGTCGAATTTCTGTTTGCGTTCGTCCGTGATGCTCATACCTGCGATGACCCCATCTACCTGACGGGCCTCCAGTGCCTGAACCGCGGCATTGAATCCAAGCGGCTTGATCTCGTACTGGAAGTTCTGATCCTTAGCAATCGCATCCAGCAAATCCATGTCGATACCGACAAAATTCCCGCTGGCATCCTGGAATTCAAATGGGGCAAACGTAACGTCTGTTCCGATTTGATAAACTTTACCGGAAGCCGGCTCTGCCGCCGCACTTGCTGTACCATAAGGGATACCCGCTGCGATGAGGATCAGCAGGGATAAGAATGCGTATAACACCCGGAATGATTTCATAGTGACCTCCTCTTTTTAACACAGTTGTAAGTTAGTTACCCATGAAGGCTTCCCCATTAAACAGATGTTTTGGGCTTCATGGGCTATCCTATTGTGTGGAAATGCGAATCATGCCTGGAAGTGCCAATGATGAGGGCTGATATAAAAGTTAAAGAAAAATGTGTAAACGCTCTATCCACCATGCAACATTTACCAACCGCTTCACGTTAGAAGGGTAAGGCAAGCATGGCAACGATGCCAATATAAGGAGGACGATTATGATGAAGAGATGGGTCAAACAAGTAGGTTCCGTGATGATTGCGGGTGCACTGTTAACTGGCGGTACGACATGGGTAGGGCTGAGCGGGACAACCGAGGTGCATGCAGCGGAGGCCGCACAGCAGAATCTTCTTACCGTAATGGGTAAAGGCGAGATTTCGGTGAAGCCGGATATCGTATATCTGTCCATTGGAGCAGAGTCATATGCAGAAACGGCTAAATCTGCGCAGAAGAGCAATGCCCAGAAGATCGACAAGATTACCAAGCTGCTGAAAGAGACTTGGAAAATCGATGACAAGGATATTAAAACCGAGCAGTTCTATGTACAGCCGAACTATACGTACTCCGATGATAATGGACGCAAAGTGAAAAATTATTCTGCGTATCATTCACTGGAAGTTACTCTTCGTGATCTGAGCAAGGTTGGCGATCTGCTTGATGCAGCCTCCGATGTCGGCGCTAACTCCATTGGCAATGCCCGTTTCTCGATTGAGAATCGTGATGCATTTGAAGCACAAGTGATTGATAAAGCAATGGCGAATGCAAATCTGAAGGCACAAGCGATGGCGAAGGCCTCTAATCGATCGCTCGGGATCGTGCTGAATATTGTGGAGGGTTCGGTTAGTGTAAATAACATCTATGGGCTTGAAAGCTTGCAATCGAAAGCAGAGGTAGCCTTTGACGCCGAGAGTGCCAACACCTCTGTAAAGCCGGGTGAGGTCAAGCTCTCGACACAATTATATGTACAATATGAATTGAAGTAATAACATGTTTGATTAGCGTGGAAGAAAACCGTTCATCCGAGTTGTTGCCGGGTGGACGGTTTTTTGATGTTTTCCTTCGGAAATCCGAATGCCAGAATTCGGACATATATCCGAAGCTTCCCCTGTCTAAATACATAGAAAAGTGTTGTGTATGGGGGAAAAACGAGGTATAGTGAATATGCGAAAAAATGAACTTATATTCTGGACCATTAAAGCCATACCCATGGATATGGCTTTTTTTTCTTAGTAGAGATTATTAGATGCTTTCCTCTTAAGAAACGGATTCTGCCTTCTATGCAACAATAGGCGGTATAACCGTTTCTTCTTAGTGAAGAACATTTTTGTGCATACTATCGAGCATGAAGATAAAGCGTGAATGAAGCTGCATTTTGTTGAGAAAGGGGTTGATGCATGTGATTGAACTTGTCCAAATCGAGAAGCATTTTCAAGGACAAGCGGTCGTGCATCCGCTATCGCTATCGATAAACGAGGGAGAATTCTTAACATTGCTGGGGCCCAGCGGCTGCGGCAAAACGACCATTCTCCGCATGATAGCAGGATTCGAACAGCCGACCGAAGGTCAGGTGTGGTTGGCGGGTCAGAATGTGACGGAAGTGCCTGCGAATAAGCGGGATTTGAATCTGGTATTCCAACACTATGCTCTGTTTCCGCATATGACCGTAGAAGACAATATTGCCTTCGGGTTAAAAATGAAAAAAATGCCGCGCCAGCTCATTAAGGAGCGCGTGGACGAGGCCGTAACCATGACGCAGCTGACCGCCCTGCGGGATCGCTTCCCGCACCAATTGTCCGGCGGACAGCAGCAGCGCGTGGCGATTGCCCGCGCTATCGCGAATAAGCCTAAGGTGCTGCTATTAGATGAACCGCTAGGTGCGCTGGATTTGCAGCTGCGTAAAAATCTGCAATCCGAGCTCAAGCATTTGCAGCGGACACTCGGGATTACGTTTGTTTATGTCACGCACGATCAGGAGGAAGCCATGATGCTCTCCGACCGGATCGTAATTATGAACCATGGACGGGTAGAGCAGATCGGTACGCCGCGCGAGATTTATGCGAAGCCGAAAACGCTGTTTGCCGCTACTTTTGTAGGGGAGAATAACGTCTTTAACTCGCCTGAAGGTCTCTTTGCTGTACGGCCTGAGAAGCTGATTCCGCTGCGTGAACAAGGTGGCAAGAAGAGCGGCGTGATTGAGGATGTGCAGTATCTGGGCAGTGTTCACAAGCTGCTGGTCCAACTGGATAATGAACCGATGAAGGTGATGATCGCTCTGGATATTTCGGATGACCATCCATGGGAGGTTGGTGAACGGGTCGGGGTGGACTGGAACCACAAGGATGAGGTGATCATCGGACCATGAGGAAATCAAGATTCCTGCTGACTCCGGTGCTGCTGTGGCTATGCCTGTTCCTGATCGTTCCGATGCTGATTGTGGTCGGCATTTCCTTTCTCTCCCGGGACGCGCTGGGGAATATCGTTTTTTCCTTCAGCTTGGAAGGTTATAAGACCTTTTTTGATCCATTATATTTAGGCATCTATTGGGATACCTTGGTATTGTCGCTGCTGACAACGGTGATTTGCTTGTTGGTCAGCTATCCCCTGGCTTACTATATAGCGGGAGCTTCCCCGCGTATTCAGACCTGGGGATTGATTCTGATTACGGTCCCTTTCTGGATTAACTTTTTGATCCGTACTTATGCCTGGGTTTTGCTGCTGCGAACGCAAGGCGTAGTGAACAGCCTGCTGCTGTGGATGGGATGGATCGATGAACCGATTCAGATGCTCTATACGTACGGTGCCGTACTGCTCGGCATGGTGTATAACTTCATCCCGTTCATGGTGCTGCCGATTTACGTGGCCCTGGAGCAGATGGACAAGCGTCTCTTGGATGCGGCCAGTGATCTGGGCGCTTCCAGATGGAAGGCGTTCCGGCATATTACCTTGCCGCAGAGCAAATCCGGCATCATGACCGGCGCGGTTCTGGTCTATGTCTCAACTTCAGGAATGTTTGTTGTCACGGATATTCTGGGTGGCGCGAAATCTTCCATGATCAGTAACATCATCCAGCAGCAGTTCCTGGGTGCACGCAACTGGCCTTTTGGAGCGGCGCTGTCCGTGATTTTCGTTGCTACGTCTCTGGTGCTGATCCTGCTCTTTAACCGGGCGATGCAAGCCCGCCATCAACGCGTAGGGGAGGGAAGATAAGTGAAGAAGAAGAATCATCCGCTGCTCGGGATTCACTCCTTCCTTATGATGGCTTTCATCTATGTACCCATCATCATGATCATCATCTATTCCTTCAATGATACGCGGCTGAGCGGTAACTGGGAAGGCTTCACACTGGATTGGTATGCATCGCTATTTGAGAACCGGCATGTCATGGAAGCGCTGATGAACAGCTTGACGGTGGCTGTCATATCGACCATCGTTTCAACCCTGCTTGGCACGGCAGCTGCGCTCTCGCTCCGGAATTTGGGGCGTAAGGGCCGCACCGGCATGAATGGTCTGCTGTACCTGCCGGTCATTATTCCGGATATCATTATGGGACTGTCGCTGCTGGTGTTGTTCAGCCAACTGAACATACCGCTTGGCAAGACAACGGTGATCATCGCCCATATTACGTTCAGCTTGTCGTACGTCTACGTTGTTGTGACGGCCCGATTGTCGGGCATGGGCAAGCAGCTCGGGGAGGCAGCGCAGGATCTGGGCGCGACGCCGTGGCAGACCTTCCGGTACGTCACGCTGCCGCAGATTGCTCCTGGTATTATATCCGGCGCTTTGATTGCTTTTACACTGTCACTGGATGACTTTATGGTCAGCTTCTTTGTTGCCGGCCCAAGTTCCACGACGCTTCCGATATATATCTATGCACAGGTGAAACGCGGTATTTCACCCGAGATTAATGCGCTATGTACACTGCTCATCTTGGTAAGCATTACGCTGATCCTGTTAGCCCAATATATTCTTAACCGCGGCAATGGGCAGAAGAAACACAAAACATTACCGATCTAGCGGCAAGAGTCGTTTTATCGAATACAATTTGGAAATGGAAAGAGAGGAGATAGTGAATTGAAACAATCTAGATGGACCCGCCTGCTCGCGGCAGGCCTGGTTGCAGTATTGTCTGTAGGACTCCTGGCTGCTTGCGGCTCGGATAAGGAAACTCTTCACATTTATAGCTGGGCGGACAATTTCGATCCCGAGGTGCTGAAGGACTTCGAAACGAAGTACAACGTGAAGGTGACCTACGATAATTATGCAAACAATGAAGACCTGCTGGCTAAGATCAAGGCTGGCGGCAGTGGGTATGACCTCATTCAGCCGTCCGATTATATGGTGAAAACAATGATCGAAACGGAGCTGCTTGAGCCTCTGGACATGAATAATATCCCGAACTTCGTCAATATTACGGATACGTTTAAGGATCCTTCTTATGACCCGGGCAATAAATATTCGATCGTCTACACGTCCGGTGTAACGGGAATTGCATATAACAAGAAATATGTAAAAGATGAGATTAACAGCTGGGAAGACCTCTGGAATCCGGCATACAAGGGAAAAGTCCTGCTTTTGGATGACAACCGTGAAATGATCGGCATGGCCCTGAAGAAGGAAGGGAAGTCCAACAGCACTACGGACGAAGCCGAAATTACTGCTGCCACGAATGAACTGAAGACACTGCTGCCGAATGTGCTCGCGTTTGATACGGACAACATTAAGCAGAAGATGATTCAGGAAGAAGGCTGGATTGCTACCGTATGGTCTGGGGATGCGGCATTCATTGCGGCCGAGAACCCGGATGTTGCATATGTTGTACCTGAAGAGGGGGCGACCATCTTCTCGGATAACTATGCGATTCCTAAGGGTGCGAAGAATAAAGAGCTGGCCGAGAAATTCATCAACTATATGATGGAGCCTGAGGTCAGTGCCAAGAATTATGAATTTATCGGATACAGCAATCCGAACACCAAAGCGATGGAATTCCATAGTGAGGACTATCGCAATAACACCATGATCAACTTGACGGACGATGAGCTGCATCGTACCGAGTGGCTTGATAATGTCGGCGAAGCGCTCCAGATCTATGACCGTCAGTGGACCGAGCTGAAGAGCGGCCGATAATCGAAGATATTACAGTAACAAAGACACGAAGCCTGTCCCTGTGGGGATGGGCTTTTTTGTGTTTGCGGCTCTTTTAGGCGGCTATTTTTTTTCATCGCATCAAACGGCGCTTTTTATATCGTAGTGATCCTTTAGACCCAGAATAGGGAAAATAGTCCGATTTATACGAATCTAACCACAACTAAAAGTCCGCTCGTGGTGTTATATGTTATATATAAGAGAGGATATGCCTTGGGATGCGAGCTTGGCTTTCTTGCCACAGCTTATATTGTGCAAGACAGTGCGATTTATGGTTTGTAGATGCTTATGGAGGTGCTCTTGTTTACGTTCCATTTCCAGAGTAACAGCATGTTATGAAAGATTAGGCATTAAGACCCGGAATCAAAATTGTCACTGACTTTGTTACCAATACATAGAAGGCTTTCCTTATAATGATTAAGGGTAATATATTAACAACTCATGAGAAACTTAATTTAATAAAGGTGGAATTCTAATATGAATCCTAAATTTCGTGTATGTGCATCATTAATCGCTACTAGTGTCCTACTTGGCAGTCTTGGAATGAACGGACAGGTCATCGATGCAGGCGCTCCGAAGACAACCGTTTCCACCAGCCAAAAATCGTCTAAGAATGAAGTTCAGTTGAAATGGAACGGCAAGAACTTGCCACAAAAAGGGATTGTGCTGCATGGGGTAACCTATGTGCCGGCCACTGCTTTGCGGGATGGTCTGGGAATGTCTCTTAAATATGACTCAAAAAATCGTACGTATACGCTGAGCAACAGCGGCGGCTATAACAAGCTAAGCGCCGTCGTATACTCCTCCAACGAAATCGGCATTTTGGTGAGCGGTAGTTACGCTGGTGACCCGGGCGGACAGATTATTAATGGGCGCCTGTATCTGCCTTACAAGAATATTAGCGACTACCTTGGAATTCAGGGACAATGGAACCCTGCCTCGAAAACACTTAGCATGACGCCGAAGAAGCAGAATGACATTACGATCAAATCAGCGACGCTGAAGAAGAAGATTCTAGGCGTAGAAGCGGTTGCCCATTATCCGGTTGTCAGCGGCCTGGCTGATGCGGACGTACAGGCTGAAATTAATAGTGTGCTGAAAGAGAATGCATCGGGTGTGATCACAGGTGCTGAAGAAAACGAGGGTACCCTCTCGCCGTCGGATTCCCAATATCCGTATGAATTCAATGGAGATTTCATAGTTCAGTATAACCAGAACGATATTCTCAGCATTACGACATATGATTATTCTTATACTGGCGGTGCCCATGGTATGACTTTCCGTAAAAGCTTTACGTTCTCCTTGAAGGACGGCAAGCAAATGAAGCTGGGTGATTTCATTAATATGGAAGGCAAGAACAAGCAGAAACTGAACAACACCGTGCTGAATAAGATGAAAAAGGAAGGCGGATACCTCGGTGGATTTGAGGGAGTGCCTGCCGATGCAGAGTTTTATGTAAAGGATAATGCTGCGGTGTTATACTTCCAGCTCTATGAATACACAGCATATGCCTATGGATTCCCGGAATTTGAGCTGAAGCTGAAGGAATGGAAATAAGATACTGCGGATAGATTGTCTATAAACGTACGTCAGGAATAAGGTTCATTACGTACTCATTACTCGTTATTAAATTATGAATACATGCTGTCCCGAAGCAACAGTGTACTGGAACCAATTGCAGAGAACCCTTGGTCATAGAGGCGCAGGAGATAGAGTCTTCTGTTAGCTTCTTATGGCCAAGGGTTTTTCTGTATGTGCAATTATATATTCAAGAAAAATGAAAAAGGCAGCTGCCGGTTGACACCGGTAACTGCCTTTAGCTGCGATTCTTATAGTCCTTGCGGTGGTGTATTCTCAAGTACTTGATCAATCAGACCATATTCTTTGGCTTCTTCAGCCGTCATGAAGTAATCGCGGTCGGTATCCTTCTCAATGCGCTCCAGCGGTTGGCCGGTACGTTCGGAGAGGATGCGGTTCAGCTTGTCACGCATCTTGAGGATGCGGCGGGCACGGATTTCGATATCCGTTGCTTGGCCCTGAGCGCCGCCGAGCGGCTGGTGAATCATGATCTCGCTGTTTGGCAAACCGTAACGCTTGCCCTTAGCGCCTGCGTTGAGCAGGAAAGCACCCATGGAAGCAGCCATACCGACACAGATGGTTGAAACATCCGGCTTGATGAACTGCATCGTATCGAATATAGCCATACCAGCAGTAATGGAACCGCCAGGGCTGTTGATGTAAAGATGAATATCCTTCTCAGGATCCTCAGCTGACAAGAACAGCATTTGGGCTATGATGGAGTTGGCAACCACGTCATTGACGTCGGAGCCGAGGAATATAATGCGGTCTTTCAGCAATCGGGAATAAATGTCGTACGCCCGCTCGCCGCGGTTACTCTGTTCAACGACCATAGGGATAAAACTCACGTGAAAAACCTCCTCTTAAAAGTACCTCATATCAATACTGTTACCTTATTAACCATATGATAAACAATTTAAATCAAAAAGTCAAAGATAGTCAAACTATTGGATAAAAAAAAGAGCCGTCATGGGCACTTTAGGGTAATCAGTATAGAGAATCAAAGTTAAAATGGCGCGCCCGCGAGGAATCGAACCTCGATCTCAGGCTCCGGAGGCCTACGTCATATCCATTGGACCACGGGCGCAAAGAAAATTAGCAACGAAGTTGATTATACCGCATCTATTTTCAAATTACAAGAGCGAACAAAACTTTGCTCCTATTATATAGAAAGCCCAAAGTTGGCCATAATGAATAAGAATGCTTGGGGCGGAGAAATATACTTTCGGACACTTGCAACCCGTGTGATTATTGGTTAGAATATAGGTGGGACTTAAAACGTTTGACTGGGACATTTTACGGCCAGGTAGAGGAGAGCCAAGACGAAGTTTGCAGGAGTGGAAATGCATGCGTAACCTATTAGAAATACAAGAGCAACTTCTGCCGGATCTGATGGACACTCTCAAACGAAGATATTCCATACTTTATCAGATTAAGTTGTCCGGAATGGTTGGTCGCAGGACGCTGGCTTCATTATTATCAATGACCGAGCGTGTGCTCAGAGCAGAGACGGATCTGCTGAAGGCCCAAGGGTTGATTGAGATTGAAACGCTTGGCATGCGGATTAGCGCTTTAGGAATAAGCTTGCTGGAAGATTTGGAACCGGTCATGAATGAGTTGTTCGGACTTGTTGAACTGGAAGAGAAGATTCGTCAGGCTTACGGGCTTCGTAAAGTGGTCATTATTCCCGGTGACAGTGAATCATCTCCGGAAGTCAAGCGGGAGCTTGGGCGTGCCGGAGCCAGAACGCTTCTCAGCTTTGTAGAGAATGGAGACACGATTGCCGTTACAGGCGGCTCCACACTCGCTGAAGTAGCAGAACAGATGCCTGCTTTGCCGAATGGCGAGTCGTTGACAGACACTTGGTTCGTGCCAGCTCGGGGTGGTCTCGGTGAGAGCATGGAGATTCAAGCGAACACCATTGCCTCCAAGATGGCTAAGCGTGTCGGAGCAGAATACCGGCTGCTTCATGTACCGGATCTGTTAAGCGAGGATGCCTACCAGTCCCTGGTTCAGGACCAGCATATCCAAGAGATTGTGGATGTGATCAGGCGGTGCCGGGTCATTATTCACGGCATCGGCGACGCAATGGAAATGGCAAGACGACGCAAACTGGATGACAGCTCTATTCAGGGCTTGCAGGCAGATGGCGCCATTGCGGAATCCTTCGGCTATTATTTCAGTGAAGATGGCGAAGTCGTCCACAAGATGCTTACCCTCGGCCTACGGCTTGAGGATATTATGCGGACGGAGACGATCATCGGTATTGCAGGCGGTCAAGGCAAGGGCAAAGCGATTCACGCGGTCCTGAGGTTCGGACATGAGAATATTCTCGTGACGGATGAAGCTGCCGCACTGGAAATCGAGAAAGAGATTGACGCGGATATTTAATTCCGTGGATCAGGCTTGTTTTTCAATATTGTTGTCATGATTGGCTTAACGGCTAATCTTGAATATATAAATTTCATAAATATGGAGGGAATTACTCATGGTTAAAGTAGGTATTAACGGTTTTGGACGTATTGGACGTAACGTGTTCCGCGCTGCGCTGAACAACAGCGAAGTTGAAATCGTAGCAATCAACGATTTGACGGATGTGAGCACGTTGGCACACCTTTTGAAATATGACACTACTCACGGCAGACTGGATGCAACAGTTGAAGCTAAAGAAGGCGCACTGGTTGTAAACGGCCGCGAAGTGAAAGTATTCGCTGAGCGTAACCCTGAAGCATTGCCTTGGGCTGAGTACGGCGTTGAAATCGTTGTAGAATCCACTGGTATTTTCACAGCGAAAGACAAAGCTTCCGCTCACTTGAAAGGCGGCGCTAAGAAAGTTATCATTTCCGCTCCAGCTACTGACGAAGATATCACCATCGTTATGGGCGTAAACGAAGACAAATACGATCCAGCTAACCATACTATTATCTCCAACGCTTCTTGTACAACAAACTGCTTGGCTCCATTCGCTAAGGTTCTGGACGAGAACTTCGGAATCGAAAAAGGTATGATGACTACGGTTCACTCTTACACGAATGACCAGCAAGTACTTGACCTGCCGCACAAAGACCTTCGTCGTGCTCGTGCAGCAGCTGAGAACATCATTCCTTCCACAACTGGTGCAGCTAAAGCTGTTAGCTTGGTTCTGCCACAGTTGAAAGGTAAATTGAACGGTATGGCTATGCGCGTACCTACGAAGAACGTTTCCGTAACAGACTTGGTAATCGAAACTTCCAAGCCAGTAACAAGAGAAGCTGTAAACGAAGCTTTGAAAGCTGCTGCTAACGGTCCTCTGAAAGGTATCATGAACTACTCCGAAGAGCCGCTTGTATCCAGCGACTACAATACAGATCCTGCTTCTTCCACAATCGACTCCCTGTCGACAATGGTTGTTGGCGACAACATGGTGAAGGTTATTTCTTGGTATGACAACGAGTGGGGCTACTCCAACCGTGTCGTTGACCTTGCTGCTTACATCGCAAGCAAAGGTCTGTAATTGATCTAGCCATTCAATCGAAGAGGAGTTCCGTTCACGGGTCTCCTCTTTCGGTTCATGGTTTTTCCTTATTTTCATGCCAGAGCACTGGGAAGAATAGATAAATCCGGGCACTGGCGAGGCGATAGAGAGACAAACGGGAGCAACCGCATGCTGCCTTGCGAGGAGAAACATTTTCTTAGGAGGAACGTGGAGATGAACAAGAAAAGTGTACGTGATGTGGAAGTAAGCGGCAAACGGGTGTTTGTCCGCGTCGATTTCAATGTACCGCTGGAAGATGGCAAGATTACAGACGACACTCGTATTCGCGAAACTTTACCGACCATTAAATACTTGGTAGAGAAGGGTGCGAAGGTTATTCTGGCGAGCCATCTGGGTCGTCCAAAAGGAGAGGTCGTTGAATCCTTGCGCCTGACTCCAGCTAGCGAGCGTCTGTCCGAACTGCTGGGCAAGCCGGTAGCCAAAGCGGATGAAGCCGTAGGCGAAGCTGTTAAAGCGCAAATCGACAAGATGCAAAACGGCGATGTGCTCGTGCTTGAAAACGTTCGTTTTTACCCTGGTGAAGAGAAGAATGATCCGGAACTCGCGAAGCAGTTCGCCGAGCTTGCTGATCTGTTCGTGAACGACGCATTTGGTGCTGCTCACCGTGCGCACGCTTCGACAGAAGGCATCGCACATCATCTTCCGGCTGTATCGGGATTGTTGATGGAGAAAGAGCTGTCCGTTCTCGGCAAGGCCCTTTCGAATCCAGATCGTCCGTTTACCGCCATCATCGGTGGATCGAAGGTTAAAGACAAAATCGACGTGATCGACAACCTGCTTACGCTTGCTGACAATGTCATTATCGGCGGTGGACTTGCTTACACGTTCTTCAAAGCTCAAGGCCATGAAATCGGTCAATCTTTGCTTGATAAAGAGAAGCTGGATGTGGCCCTCGGTTTCATCGAGAAAGCTAAAGAGCTGGGCAAAAATTTCTACCTGCCGGAAGATATCGTCGTTACGGATGAGTTCAGCGCTGATGCGAATACGAAGATTGTTGGTATCGACAGCATTCCCGCTGATTGGGAAGGCGTTGACATCGGTCCTAAGACTCGCGCCAAGTATGCAGAAGTGATCAAAAACTCCAAACTTGTTGTATGGAACGGTCCGATGGGCGTATTCGAAATTGCTCCGTTCAGCAACGGTACTCGTGAAGTGGCACAGGCATGTGCGGATACGGAAGCTTACACGATTATTGGCGGCGGCGACTCTGCTGCAGCAGCGGAGAAATTCGGCCTGGCCGACAAGATGGATCACATCTCGACAGGTGGCGGCGCATCTCTTGAATTCATGGAAGGCAAAGCACTTCCTGGTGTTGTGGCACTGAACGACAAATAGAAATAGGAACTACATTGGATAGCGAGTGGATGAAGCTTGAACCCGGAATCATCGGGGGAATAAAGGAGTGAATCGTGTGAGAACACCTATCATAGCTGGTAACTGGAAAATGTTCAAAACTGTTCCGGAAGCAACTTCATTTATTGAAGATGTGAAAGGCAAAGCGGAAGTGGAAGGCGTGGAGAGCGTGATCTGCGCGCCATTTACGAATCTTCCTGCATTGGTTGAAGCGGCAAAGGGCACGAACATCAAAATCGGTGCACAAAATCTTCATTTTGAAGATAATGGTGCCTTTACTGGTGAAATCAGCGGATTGATGCTGAAGGACCTGGGCGTGGACTATGTCATTATTGGACATTCCGAGCGCCGTCAGTATTTTGCCGAAACCGATGAGATCGTCAATAAGAAGGTACATGCGGCATTCCGTCATGCTCTTCTTCCGATCGTATGTGTCGGAGAGAAGCTGGAAGAGCGTGAAGCCGGTCAAACCAAGGACGTATGCAAAGTGCAGACGGAAGCTGCGTTCGCAGGTGTTCCTGCAGATCAGGCGATTCATGTGGTTATTGCTTATGAACCAATCTGGGCGATCGGAACAGGCAAATCCTCTACCGCAGAGGATGCGAATGAAGTCATCGCTTATATTCGCGAGCTTGTTAAAGGTCTGTATGGCGAGAGTGTTGCAGAGCAAGTACGTATTCAATACGGCGGTAGCGTTAAGCCTGAAAATGTAACGGAGTATATGGGACAAAGCGACATCGACGGCGCGCTCGTTGGTGGTGCAAGTCTACAACCGGCTTCTTACATTGCGCTCGTTGAGGGGGCGAAGTAAATGACGGCTCCAAAACCCGTTGCTCTGATCATCATGGACGGTTTCGGGCTTCGCAACACCGAGGTGGGCAATGCGGTCGCGCAAGCGAACAAGCCTAATTACGACCGGTATTTGAAGCAATATCCGAACACAACGTTGACTGCTTGCGGTGAAGCCGTGGGCCTGCCACAAGGTCAAATGGGGAACTCCGAAGTGGGTCACTTGAACATCGGCGCAGGCCGGATTGTCTATCAGGATCTGACCCGCATCACGAAGTCGATTCGTGAAGGAGAATTCTTCGAGAACGATA
The DNA here is from genome assembly GCF_001277345.1 of Paenibacillus solani. Lineage (GTDB taxonomy): Bacteria > Bacillota > Bacilli > Paenibacillales > Paenibacillaceae > Paenibacillus_AQ > Paenibacillus_AQ solani. The sequence continues at coordinate 136,933 of NZ_LIUT01000002.1, read as the reverse complement.
CGCTCTTGGAAGCCGTACGCGCGGCCAAGAACAATAACAAGAAGCTGCATCTGTATGGTCTGGTATCCGACGGCGGCGTACACAGCCATATTGAGCATATGTTCGCGATGCTGGATCTTTGCAAGAAGGAAGATTTCCATGAGGTCTACATTCATGGCTTCATGGATGGACGCGATGTGGCGCCGGACAGCGGCAAGCAGTTCGTCAAGGACCTGATTGCGAAGATCGAAGAAGTGGGCGTAGGCCACATCGCTACCCTGTCCGGACGCTATTACGCGATGGACCGCGACAAGCGTTGGGATCGTGTCGAGAAAGCTTATCGTGCCATGGTGTATGGCGAAGGACCTAAATATACCGATCCACTGAAGGCTATTACGGAATCTTACGAGAAGTCTGTGTATGATGAGTTCGTAGAACCGACAGTGATCGTCAATAGTGCTGGAGAGCCGGTAAGTCTGGTGGAAAGCGGAGATTCGGTTATCTTCCTGAACTACCGCCCTGACCGCGCGATTCAGTTGTCTCAAGTGTTTACCAACCAGGATTTCCGCGGATTTGATCGCGGACCGAAGTTCCCGCAGAACTTGCATTTTGTCTGCTTGACGCTGTTCAGTGAGACGGTGGAAGGCTTTGTGGCCTACAAACCGAAGAATCTGGACAACACGCTGGGCGAGGTGCTTGTTCAACACAACAAGAAGCAGCTGCGTATTGCAGAAACCGAGAAGTATCCGCACGTCACGTTCTTCTTCAGCGGCGGACGCGATGTCGAGCTTCCAGGCGAAACACGCGTTCTGATCAACTCGCCGAAAGTAGCGACATACGATCTGAAGCCGGAGATGAGCGCTTATGAAGTGGCGGATGCCTGCGTACGAGAAATCGAAGCAGATAAGCATGATGCGATCATCTTGAACTTCGCCAATCCGGACATGGTAGGCCACTCCGGCATGCTGGAGCCGACCATCAAAGCCGTGGAAACAACGGATGAGTGTGTGGGCAAGGTGGTTGAAGCTGTTTTGGCAAAAGGCGGGGTTGTTCTGATCACTGCTGACCACGGGAATGCGGACATGGTATTTGACGAGAATGGACGTCCATTCACGGCTCATACCACGAACCCGGTGCCATTCATCGTAACGGACGAGAATGTAACGCTGCGTGAAGGCGGCATTCTGGCCGACATCGCCCCAACGATCCTCGATCTGATGGGTCTGCCGAAGCCAGAAGAGATGACCGGAACTTCCATGATTGCAGCACGTAAGTAAGTCGTTCATAATGGATATAAACTAACAACGTTTAAAAGGAGACTATACACATGACTATTATTTCTGACGTATATGCACGCGAAGTCCTCGACTCCCGCGGTAATCCAACAGTAGAAGTTGATGTATACCTGGAATCCGGTGCACTCGGTCGCGCGATCGTTCCATCCGGTGCTTCCACTGGCGTTCACGAAGCAGTTGAGCTTCGCGACGACGACAAATCCCGTTACCTGGGCAAAGGTGTTCTGCAAGCTGTTAAGAACGTTAATGAGATCATCGCTCCTGAAGTGATCGGCCTCGACGCTCTGGACCAAATCGCCATCGATAAACTGATGATCGCTTTGGACGGAACACCAAACAAAGGCAAATTGGGTGCGAACGCAATCCTGGCTGTATCCATGGCTGTTGCTCGTGCTGCTGCTGACGCTCTGGCTATTCCGCTGTACACATACCTTGGCGGATTCAACGCTAAACAACTTCCAGTACCAATGATGAACATTGTTAACGGTGGCGCACATGCGGACAACAACGTTGACGTGCAAGAGTTCATGGTATTACCTGTAGGAGCTCCTAACTTCAAAGAAGCTCTGCGCATGGGTGCGGAAATCTTCCACAACCTGAAGTCCGTTCTGAAAGGCAAAGGCCTGAACACCGCGGTAGGCGACGAAGGTGGTTTCGCTCCGAACTTCACATCGAACGAAGATGCATTGTCTTCCATCATCGAAGCAATCGAAAAAGCTGGCTACAAGCCAGGTGAAGATGTATTGCTGGGTATGGACGTAGCTTCCACTGAATTCTTCAAAGATGGCAAATATGTTCTGGAAGGCGAAGGCAAATCCTTCACGCCAGCAGAATTCGTTGACTTGCTCGCTTCTTGGGTAGACAAATATCCAATCGTAACCATCGAAGACGGATGCTCCGAGGACGATTGGGAAGGTTGGAAACTGCTCACCGAGAAACTGGGTGACAAAATTCAACTCGTGGGTGACGACCTGTTCGTTACAAACACCGAGCGTCTGGAAAAAGGTATCAAAGAAGGTATCGGTAACTCCATCTTGATCAAAGTTAACCAAATCGGTACATTGACTGAAACTTTCGATGCAATCGAAATGGCAAAACGCGCAGGATACACTGCTGTTATCTCCCACCGTTCCGGTGAGTCCGAAGACAGCACGATCGCTGATATCGCTGTAGCTACCAACGCTGGCCAGATCAAAACGGGTGCTCCTTCCCGTACAGACCGCGTTGCGAAATACAACCAATTGCTTCGCATCGAAGACGAATTGGGTGAACTTGCTCAATACCACGGCTTGAAGTCGTTCTACAACTTGAAGCAAAAATAATGAAATAAGATGGAAGCCCGGCTCCTGATTTGGGGAGCTGGGCTTTTTTGCATTGATATGAGGGATGGCGGGGAAGGGGGAGGCTGCACACTTGGTTTGGGGCTGTGGGTCGGTCCGTATATCGGCTCCGGTCACTGTTAAAATCGGGAAGCTGGAATGGAATAAGCTGAGGAGGCTTCCCGCTTTTAAAGGCGAACGCGCTGCTCCTCCACCGATATTCGCACCTGAGCAGGGAAGAGGTGTGCAGCCACTTGCGAGTATCTCATGGGAGTGCAAAGAAAGCCCGGCTCATGTGAGGTCTCATGAGCTGGGCTTTTTGGGTGTGGGCACTGGTGCTTGGTAGAGGGCAGGACACGTCGGCTAGGGTGTAGTCGAGGGGGGAAGTATGGGCTTAAAGGCTGCTTGTAGAAACCAATTGTTCCTGTATTCGAAAGTTCAACACGAATGTAAACTGTGACCCATAATGAAGGACACTTTGTTGAAAGTGACCCTCTTATAGGTTTCTGTTTTATCAGTGCAATGCATGGCGAGGAACACGACTATAGAAAAAATTATAAAATTATAAGCCTTTTGAAGCACGAAGATAGATGTCGCATTCCTTTTTGAACCAATCTCCATAACCCTTTACTTTGTATATTTTCCATTCCCTTATGTCCTTCGGATTCTGTACACCAATTTGAAGATCAGAAGGACTCTTATCGTCAATATAAAATAAAAGGTCTTTGGCTGCAGGGGCATTTTCGCCAGGATGTGGTATATATGCAGGCTGAACAAGCCTCACAAAAAAGGAACTGGTTTCTGAGGACTTCTCTTTTGTCGTTTCACTATTTTTCAGAACAGGGATTTGATCTGCCATTTTCATGGTTGTATCTGCTTCTAAGTCTGTGCTTAACAGTCCCCGATAAACTTCATTATATAGGGTGGTTAAATGAAACAAAAATGCTTGATTTGCTTCATTTTCACCATTGATACTATCAGGATCAGATGTAACAAAGATATCATTTCCCCGCTGAAGAACGATTCTTTCGATAGGTCTTTCTTTCTTTTTTTCTTCAATCGTTAGTGATTTTGTTTCTGAATCCCATATTACTTGTTGATTCAAATTTTCTGCAATGACTCTCAATGGAACGAATATTTTTCCTTCAATTATTTTCACTTGCTCCGTTGTATTTACCGTTTTACCGTGAATCACTAAGTTAATTCCTTCCGCAGCATGGGCCATTTGAACTGCCCCTAGAACTAACAGGGCTGCACCTACGGTAATCCATTTTCTTTTCATAGTTATGGCCTCCTCTAAGATTTTTTGGATGTTAAAAACCCCAAAATTTTTAAGTAACACGTGTTTTGCAACCAACCCTGTTTGCGGCAGTTTTGGATTGGATATTTAGGCTAATCAGTTAGAACTAAAAGACAATGCCGTATATAATCGCCAATACGGACTTTTTATATAGAACACCTAGATTTGGAATAAGTTCCATTCATTTTGTGACTAATGCTGCGGAAATAGAGAGCTTTTCTGCTAGGTATTGCAGGCCAAGAGGTTGAAGCAAGAAACCTATTGACATAACAAGTGAGAATGATTATCATTGTCTAGTGTATTGATAATGATAATTGTTCTCAATAATAATTATTAATAAAAAATATCTACAATACATAGGAGAAGATGAGGGGGAAAACTTCATGCGTCATATGAAGACAAAGAGTTTCGTGTTTATCATGTTGATATTTGTTTTGGTTTTAGCCGGTTGCGGAGCTGGAACAGCTTCCAAGGACGGCAGCAGTTCTAGTGGAGCGCCGAATGCAGATCAGGGAGCCGCTCAGAGCGGAGACAAAGCGGAGGCGGCGCCGGAGACTCGCACCATTAAGCATGCACTGGGCGAGACGGAAATTAAGGGCGTTCCGAAGCGCATCGTGGCACTGGAATGGCTGTACGCAGAGGATGTTCTCGCTCTTGGCATCCAACCGGTTGGTATTGCGGATATTGAAGGGATGAATCAATGGGTGAACATTCCGGTTGAGATCGGTTCGGACGTGACCGACGTCGGTACTCGTCAAGAGCCAAATGTGGAGCTGATCGCTTCCTTGAAGCCGGATCTGATCATTGGTTTGAAATCAAATATTGAAGGAAACTATGAAGCTTTTAAGAGCATCGCGCCTACATTGGTATTCGATCCTTATCCGGGTGAGGGACAAGGAGATCAATATGAAGAGATGGTGAATACGTTTAACACGATCGCTGACGTGCTTGGCAAAAAAGAGGAAGCGTCCAAAGTGCTTAGCGACTTGGACCAAACGTATGCCGATGCCAAATCCAAGCTTGAAGCCGCTGGCATGACAGACAAACCGTTTGTGCTCGCAATGGGTTACAGCAATCAGAATGCAGTGACGTTCCGGATTTCAACGGACAATTCACTGGCGGTTAAAATCCTGGAGCATATCGGCCTGACTAACGCCTATAAGCCTAAACAATTTGAAGTCTATGGTTTTACCACAGCTGACGTGGAGGCGCTGCCTGCCCTTCAGGACGCGAATTTCCTGCATATTATCCAGGACAGTGACAACGTCATTGAGAACCAACTGAAAGATAATCCCGTTTGGAAAGGCTTGAATTTTGTGAAAGAAGACCGCGTATATGCACTTGGCGGTGACATGTGGCCATACGGCGGCCCACTGTCTGCCCAGACAATGGCCCGGAAGACAGCTGATCTGCTCACACAATGAGTCCCGGCAAGAAACTAGCTCAAGGCGCTAAGCCAATGAGCATCCATCCAGCCCTGCCCCGTTCTACAGGCGCGGGCTGGAAGCCGTTATGGATGCTGGCTGCGGGTCTTGCGGCACTACTATTCCTCACGTTCATCAGTTTAACGCAAGGCCTTGCGGATATATCGGTCAAAACGGTTGTGCAAGCTTTGGTGTCTCCACAGGATATCGCGGATCATCACCTTATTCGCAGCGTGCGGCTTCCGCGTACGGTGATGGGACTGCTAGCGGGTGCTGCCCTGGCGGTATCGGGTGTGCTCATGCAGACCGTCACACGCAATCCGCTGGCGTCGGAGACAACGCTTGGTGTGAATGCAGGCGCTTATTTGGCTGTCGTGGCCGGGATGATCTTTTGGCCGGGACTGCTGCATCAATATGCTCTTCCACTGGCAGTTGCTGGGGGAACACTAGCGGCCGTAGCAGTCTATGCATTGGCAGGCAGGACACAGGGCTCGCCCCTGCGGATTGCCTTGTCCGGCATGATCGTAACCTTGGTTCTCTCCTCCGTTACGAGTGCGCTGCTGCTGTTGAACCAGCAAACGACACAGGGGATTTTTCTATGGGGCTCGGGCTCGCTGATTCAGAATGACTGGGATGGCGTAGCTTTTTCATGGCCCTGGATCATCGGCGGGTTAATCGTGCTGTATACGGCGGTGCGCCAGTGGGATATTCTCACGCTGAATGAAGAGTCGGCGCGTTCGCTTGGCCAAAAAGTCGGAATCACCCGCTTGCTTGCGATGGGGGCAGCTATTGTGCTAGCCTGCGTGACGGTAAGCGTGGTGGGTCCGATTGGCTTTATCGGGCTGGTGGCTCCCCATCTGGTGCGCTTGTCGGGCGTGGTCCGGCATGCAGGATTAATTCCGCTGGCGGCCGTATGGGGTTCGGCGCTTCTGGTCGGGGCTGATACGGTAGCTAGAATGTTCATCAATGCATACGGCGAGCTTCCGGTCGGTGCCATTACCGCCATGATCGGGGCTCCGTGTCTCATCTGGCTGGCGCTGCGGGTATCCCGTACGCTGATCGGTGGACGCAGCGGCTCAGGGGGATCGATGATGGCGGGCACAAGCCTGCGCCGGATTCCGTATCCGGTTCTGGTTGCGCTGCTGAGCGTACTGCTCGTGGTTGTATGGGTGCTCAGCCTGATGAGCGGCACCCTGCGCATCCCCTTGGCAGAGGTGTGGGCTGTACTTACAGGCGGCGGTGATGCGATGTATCGCCAAATCCTGCTGGACTTCAGGCTGCCGAGGCTGCTAACGGCTGGGCTGTCCGGTATGGCGCTTGCCGTCAGCGGCAGCCTCCTGCAAAATGCCGTCCGTAATCCGCTGGGCGATCCGCAGGTGATCGGGGTAACCAGCGGATCCGGTGCAGGAGCGCTGCTCCTGATGGTGGGCTTTCCTTCATTGTCTGCGGGCTGGGTACCGGTCGGTGCAGTGCTTGGGGGAATGGCTGCGGCTGCTCTGGTGTACGCGGTCTCCTGGAAGAGAGGGCTTCATCCGACGATCCTCACGCTGGTCGGTATTGCCGTTGCCGCGCTGGGATCTGCTATTATCAATCTGATGATCGTTCATGCGAAGGTCGACGTCGCCCCCGCCTTATCCTGGATGGCGGGAAGCACGTATAACCGGGGCTGGACGGAGGTACAGCGCATTGTTCCGGCGATTCTCATCCTGCTGCCCCTGGCCGCATGGCTCGGACGGAAGGTGGACCTGCTGACCTTCAGCGAGGAAAGCTCCACGGGTCTTGGACTCCATGTACGGAACACAAGAGTATATGTGGCTATCATTGCGGTGCTGCTGGCTTCCATTGCTGCGGCGAATGTCGGCTCGGTCGGCTTTATCGGACTGCTGGCGCCGCATGCTGCCAGGATGCTGGTCGGTGCCCGCCATCGACAATCCATGGTCGTCGCTGCACTGCTCGGCGGCATACTGCTGGCTGGAGCAGACTGGATCGGAAGAGTGGTCATTATTCCGAAGGAACTGCCTTCCGGTATCGTTACAGCACTGCTGGGTGCGCCGTATCTGTTATATCTGATGGGAAAAACCAATAAGCTGAAGAGAAAATAGAAATGTGTAGTGAAAAGGCTGATTCATAGGCACCCAAGTGGTGACATGAACTAGCCTTTTTACGTATGTCATTAGACAGAATGAAGGGGCCTATTTCATGAAATACGAAATGATCCCTTCGTTCACCTGGAACGAAGGGGTCGTCTCTTTCTTTTGGCCGGCCGTTTCCATAAAGTCGTAAAACGACAACGATTTGGTCGGATAAACAGCAGACGTCTTTTCGCTTAAAGAATAGAATATGGACACTACGATTAAGCAAGCAAGGAGGCTGAGAATGAAACTGTTGAGATGGATCGTGCTTACTCCGGTTTTGCTGTTATTGGGGATTGTCGTCATTATCAATATTTCTCCCTATCCTTTCATCTATTGGTTTCGCCATCAACCGGGCCCGGTCCAACGCGGCGGTCTTCTGCGGAAACGTACTTTTCGCAGAGCGCTTTTTCCTGGAGCTTTCGAATCTCTCTGCTGGCGTTTGGATAGTTGTGGCGGAAAAACATGGCTTGTCAGACGAAGCGAGATTATGGGTATATATTTAAGAAAAAAGCAATGAATGAATTCCATAAACTCAAATCGTTTCCGTTGAAGGAGGAATCGCCATGCAATGGAAGGGAAGACGCGGCAGCACGAATGTGGAGGATCGCCGGGGAAAAGGCGGCGCAATGATTGGCGGCGGGATCGGAGGCATTATCATTTTGCTTGTAGTGACGCTGCTTGGAGGCGGGAATGCCGGGGATTTGCTGAACTCTTTGACGTCCGTGAGTACGGAATCCAGCGCGCCTTATCAGGAAACGCAAGAAGAGAAGGAACTGGCACAATTCGTGTCCGTGGTATTGGCGGATACGGAGGAGGTATGGACATCCTTGTTCAAGGAAAAGGGACTGACTTACGAAGAGCCCACTCTTGTCTTGTATACGAACAGCGTTCAATCGGCATGCGGGACGGCTGGGAAATCCGTGGGCCCCTTTTATTGTCCGGGCGACCAGAAGCTTTATATCGATCTGAGCTTTTACGACGAGCTGAGGCAGAAATTCCAGGCTCCGGGCGATTTTGCGATGGCTTATGTCATTGCGCATGAGGTGGGGCATCATGTCCAGACCTTGCTTGGAACGACGGAGCGGCAAATGGCGGGGAATCAGCGATCGAATGCTCAATCGGTGCGGCTTGAGCTTCAGGCGGATTATCTTGCCGGCGTGTGGGCCCATCATGCCCGGGATGACTTGGGCGTTCTTGAGCAGGGAGATCTGGAAGAGGCGCTGACTGCGGCGTCGGCGGTCGGTGACGATACGCTGCAGAAGAAGGCGCAGGGGTATGCCGTGCCGGAGAGCTTTACCCACGGGACATCCGAACAGCGGAAGCGCTGGTTCTATAAAGGATTTCAGAGCGGCACGATCGAAGGAGGAGACACCTTTAAAGCCGAGCAGTTATAATATATTGTTCTAGAATGAATCCGGCTCCCTCAGGGCATAAGTTGCTTGGTATATCAGGTTTCTCTTGCCTGCTAAATAGGTTGTGAAGTGAAATGGCTGATTCATAGTTACCCAAGAGGTGACATGAATTAGCCTTTTTTTACGTATGTCAGCAGGTAGAATGATGAGACCTGTTTCATGAAAAAGCCCTCTACGGAGGCTACGGGCTGCCCAGAAGAAGGTTGGCTATAGTTTCGACAAGGAGACTCGGTATTTGTAGAGTTTTTGTAGAGATCGATCTGTTACAGTGGTTGTTGCCCATGAACTTTCCTCCCATTAGAAATCAAGGGAAGAACATATTGTTTGTAATAAGTGTCATTTGATATTTTTGGTTTTGAAAAAAGTCATTCAGAAGCAGAGGGAGTCGATTTTATTGAAAGAAAGATCACGATTACGATGGAGTAAACGATGGTTCTCAACATTCATGGCATTGTTGATTACGATCAGCACGTTCTCGCCGGCTGCAATCGCCGCAGCTGCGGGAGGCCCGGTAAATGGGGCTACTTATTTTGAGAACAAGGATAATTGGAATCCAAATAATGAAGCCAATGATTTCGGGGCAAATATCAAAGTTGGTAATAAAGGTGCTTCAAATGATGCTTTATATCCGATTGAATTCAAGATGAGAGATATAAGGCATGCACCTCAAGAGAGCGCCTATCTATTAGTCCGCGCGTATGATGTGGATGAATATGATGCGAAGTCACCATCTGGCACCGGGGAATGGGATCGGGTTTATTTTTCGGATAAAGCCGAGGATATCGTATTAGCCAACAGGGAGAATGAGCCTGGTCAGACGAAGTGGGCTGGTAACAAGGTGGCTTCTAAAGGACATCCATATTTGGATGAGTTCAAGCAAGCTAATTATATCGGTGCACTATCTGGTCAAAACGACACTTGGAATACCACCGTGTTGAAGATAGAAGATCTGTTGAAGATTAAGTCGGGCGATCACTATGTCGGCGTCTCTACTCATCATTATGTGACTGCCAATGATGTCACAGTCAGTAATTGGATTGTTGAGATTGATTGGGCGCAGCTCGTGATTGATGGAGGCTCCCGTAACAAGGGGGAAATCACAAACGGCTCTTTTACGATAGATCCGAATGGAAATGCTGAGATTAAGACCTGGTTTACGCCTAAACAACAGGGCAACTTCTCTATGGAAGTGAATATTGTTGAACGCGATCCCGATGGTACCGAGCGTAACCTGACGACCTCTAAGGATTTCTATAACCAGGCTGGTTTAACTGCAAATACGGAGAAACAGGGAACAGAACTGAAATATAAGGTTCCAAACTATAGTCCGAATAAAGAATATATTGCGAATATCATATTGTTTGAGGATACAGGGGCTAATAGTGGCAAAAAAGATCCTACGGACCCACAAGAAGCTCAGCACATCTATTCTATTTCTACCTTTGACCCTAAGGTGGCTAATATCGAGAAGAACGATAGTCCTCAATATGAAACAACCGACTTTAGCCAGCAAGATTTTAAGGAGAAGTTCTCCAAAATCAATGGTCAGCAGGATAATACACTAGAAAAAGTAAAGATCGTGTCTCTACCAGATCCGGCAGCAGGTCGTCTCGTGCTTGGAGATGATGATGTAGCTGCGGGAGATGAGATTCCGACTGCGGAATTGGACAACCTCAAGTTTGTCCCTGCCCAAGACGGCAGCTTCAAGCAGCCGGTTACTTTCAAGTGGAACGGCTATGATCAGAGCAAACAGAAATACGCTCAGTTTGATGCGGATGTAACCATCACGCCTAATCTTGCGCCGATCCTTGAGCATGTCGTTATTCCGGCTAATAAGGGAGAGGATACGATCCCTCTTGGCACTGAGATCAAGAAAGCGATCCAGGATGGGGACGCGCAAGCAGATCCGAAGCATATAACCATTCTCTCGCTGCCATCACCGGATAAGGGAAAATTAACTCTAGGTTCTGTTGATGTAACACAAGGTATGGAGATCCCTTGGGCCGATTTGGGCTCACTAGTGTACATACCAGCTGACAAAGATCAGACGGGTACCGTATCTTTTACATGGAATGCTTCAGACGGTGTGCAGTATGCAAAGGATCCAGCAACGGTGAAAATCCAAATCAATAATCCGCCTGTTTCCTTAGATTTTGCAAAGCCGGGGCTTGAAGGGCAAACCGTGACCATCCCTGCAAGCGACTTTAAAATTACCGATGCAGATGGCGACGCACTGAAGAGCATTGAGATTATAAGCGTGGATGCTAGTCAAGGGAAGCTTCAATATAATACAGTGTCAGATACAACTTATAGAGATATTACAGGCAAGATTGATGTAGCAGATTTGGCCAATGTAATCTTTATTCCTGTACCGGATCTGCCGCTATCTCCACCAGTTACGATTGAATGGCAGGGAGGAGACGGGAAGCAGAATTCGGAGAACACAGGCAAGATCATCATCACCTATGATGGAAGACCCGTAGCTAATGCCCAGTTGATTGAGGTAGAAGAGGGTACCCCTTCAATCCCGATCACATTAACAGGACAAGATGCCGAGAGTTCGGTTCTGGGCTACAACATTGTAGGGCAGCCTGCCAAGGGCTTATTGGAACCGACATCTTCCGGCGATCATGTGCGGAACTATATTCCGAACTCTGATTTCATCGGCGGCAAGGATACCTTCTCATTTACCGTAACCGATGATGTGTACAGCCAGGTCAGTGAACCTGCAGTTGTTACGATCCAGATGAACCGCACGCTGGATGGCTGGGTCGGTGAACAGAATCAAGGAGACAATGAAATTGTTACAGCCATTCCCGGGAAGCCTTTGAAGCTGTCTGCGGTCAGCTCGCTTAAGGCTCAGCAGGTGAATGCGATTGTAAACGGGGTTGTCGTTCCACTTACGGAGGTAAACCCGCAAGAAGCGGAAACCGCTGGTTATAAAACATGGAGCAACAGCAGCTGCGCCTTGCCGAAGGGAGTCAATCCGGGTAATTGCGTACTGCCTATGGACACGGCTGCTGGTACGTATACCGTAACTTTTGAGGCATATAGCGGGTCAGGACAGGAATTGCCACCAGAAACGAAGCTTCAGGACAATCAATTCAAGGTTGTAGGCACGGAGCTTACGGTCACAGCGAATCCAGCGGCTATTCCTGGAGACGGCAAGTCGACGACAGAGTTAACAGCCGTATTGAAGGATGGAGACGGAAAACCAGTTAAGGGCGTTCAAGTGGTCTTCGATGCACCGGCTGGACAAGGCGAATTTATTGGTTCGAATATCGCAGTAACGGATGAGGACGGAAAAGCTGTTGTAACATTCAAATCACCTCAGATCAGCGGAGTGGAGAACCAATCCATCGCTGTTACCGTGACGGTAGATGAACCGGAACAGGGTTTGTATGGAGAAGATCATATTCTCATCACATTCCAGCCTGCTACGATTCAAGGGGTCATTACAGAAGGCGTGTCCCGTACACCGGTAGCCAATACCAAAATACAGGTGACGCTGGACCTGAATGGGGATGGCAAAATCGAACCGGGTGTTGATTTCATCGAGACCGTGACTACGGATGCTAACGGTGCATATTCACTTCCGGTTCCAAAAGGCGATGCAACCTATCATATTGAGTTTACGCAAGACGTTGTCATCGGCGGTGTTAGAACTCCAGTAACATTCACGCAAAAAGCCCGTGTTGATAAGCTCAACGGGAACAGCGAGGTATTTGATTCCGATAAAACCGTAACAGGTATCGTCTTATTCAAGAATCCTGACGGCAAGTCGAGTTTGCTCGGCAGCAAAATGTCGGAGCATATGAAAGTTTATCTGAAAGACGAGAACGGCAATTATATCAAAGATGGGAATGGCGTGAAGAAGCCGTTTGAGCTGGGGGCAGAAGGCGTATTTAGCGCCGATGGCTTAGTGGCTAATCAGAAGTATAGTCTTGAAATCTGGTACGAGATGGAAGTCTACGACGAGAACGGACCTACCGGCACATATAAAGAAATCCTGATCAACGGGAAACGGGATCCGCAGGATCCGAAAAAGATCAGCTATCCAGAGGTTCGGGTTACGGAGGATGGCGAGCTGAATATTGTGCAGGAATTAGTTGACCCATACGGAACCATTACCGATGGGAAAACGAAAGCCGCTATTGAGGGCGCCGATGTGACATTGTACTATGCCAATACAGCAAGAAACAAAGCGAACGGTATCACACCGAATACCAAGGTGTACCTGCCGCCGATCGCGGACTTTGCTCCTAACGGCAACGCAAGCCCTGGTCAGAAGAGTGATATGAACGGTTTTTATGCCTATATGGTATACCCTGAGACGGATTACTATCTGTCCGTAACGAAGAATGGATACACTTCTTACACAAGCCCAACACTTGAAGTCAATTGGGATATTGTGAAGCATGATGTTCAGTTGCACCGGCCAACTGGCCAGGGTCAGGGAGAACCTGCTTCGCCAGTTAAACCGGAGGAGACTCCTAAAGATCAACCGGCTGTATCTTTAAATCTGTCCGTGGATAAGAACCTTGTTCAAGAAGGCGGACAATCCAAGATCACAGTCAATTATAAGAATGAATCTTCTACTGCTATAGAAGGTGGCAAAATCACAATCCAACTTCCTGAAGGAGTGGAAGTGATAGATGCGGCTGGTGGTTTGGTAGAAGGCAGCACGATTACTTGGACGGTTGGAAGTCTGACAGGAAAACAGTTCGGAAAATATGAAATTGTATTGAAGTGGCCAAACTTGGATGTCAAAGAAGTCATCTATGATGTAAAAGGAATTTTCACAGCGGGATCCAGTACTAAGGTACAAGCAACATCCATGTTGAAAATTAAAGTATTCTCTACTGGATTCGAACATTTGAATCACCAGCGGTATATCTTGGGTTACCCGGATGGCGAATTCAAACCGAATCGGTCACTGACTCGTGCCGAATTGGCAGCAATTGTGGCACGTCTGACTGAGAATAACGAATTGTCCGCTCCACTGAGCTATAAGGATGTGCCAGCGGACTACTGGGCTGTGAATTATATCAAGATTGCAACCAAGCATGGTTATTTCAATGGTTTTGCTGATGGTACCTTCCGTCCGGATGCGAAGGTAACGCGGGGCGAGCTCGCTTCGGTCATGACCAGGTTCCTGAAGCTTGATATCAGTAAGTCAGGAGAACTGCATTTTAATGATATTGAGGGATACTGGGCTGCCGATGCGATTGAAGGGTTATATCGTAACCAGTTCCTGTCCGGCTACCCGGATGGATCCTTCAAACCGAAGAGCCAGATTATCCGGTCCGAAGCCGTAACCTTGATCAACCGGATGCTGTATCGCGGTCCACTGCAAGGTGTGGAGCAGCAATTCCCGGATATGCCGAAGATCCATTGGGCATTTGGTGACGTGCAGGAAGCGACCATATCCCATGAATCCGAAAGAAACGCTGACGGAATCGAAGAGTGGGTCAAGAACATCAGCGATGATGTGAAGTAAAATGAGCAATATAGAATGATGTAACGGCACGACAGAAAGAGCCCGGGTTCTTCTCTTAAAGGAGAACTCAGGCTCTTTTTAATATTTTAATATGATTCGCTATTTATTATTTCACTTAAGAAGCTCCCAAGTCTATCTCCCCTTCGGGTCATTTGCTTACCTTACCACAAGGCCGATAATTGTATTAACGAACTTCACTGCTATGCTGAAGTATCATCTGGAGCTTCTTAGCATTTTCACTTTCCCTATCATTCTTCATCTCTACAATGCGGGCGGCTAAAGTAGGGGCCATCCATTCATTGACCATGTCTTCGTCCATTCCTGTTAGCAGACCGTATTCTTTCAAATATTCATGATGAAATAACTCGCGAAATGGCCTGTTGATCAACCATTGTGGAGCATTCGGTGGAAGTGAATGAGACTGCATCATCATAGAGGTTCTGGCAACGTCAGCTGCTTGATGTCCAATCCATACATTCAGCCAGTCAATCACAATCGGGCCTTGGGGCGACATGATGATGTTATCCGGGTGAAAATCATAGTGGCAGACAGCATGGCCTTCAGGCAAAACGTGAAGAATATGCTGAGTCATCTGTTTCTCATGTTCATTGATGACTGCTGACGAGTCGATTAATGACCCAATCTCTGTTTTGAGATTCGGCTCCATATCGACCTTGGCCTGATGGATTTCAGCGTGAAGCTGTGCCATTAACTTGGCATGATAAGAAATATTATCTTTGGTGGGTTCGATCTGCCAGAGCATGGTCAGCCCATCAATTCGTTCATAGATAAGGCAGGACTTCCCTTCATACTCCAATAACCCTGAATATTGGGGAGCGCGTAAATTCAAGCTGCTGATCATCTCTGCATTTTTTGCTTCCTTATGTGCTTCATACGTTGAATTGAAATGATCATGGAATACCTTGATAACCTCATGATTTCCCCAGCGATAGACATTAGCTGTATTACCAACCCCAACTAATTCACCTATTCTCATACTAATCCCCTCTCCTCCATCAACAGGCTTCTGCGACAGAGCTATCTGCAATTCGTGGTCAATCCCATTATATATGTTCTCATCACCATCAATTGCTGCACTTGGATGCTCTTAACTTCGAATGTTGAATTAAGGAACAAATCCCCTTAACCATTATACATCCGAGAGCGTAAATGCCGGTAGACAAGATGCATCAATATATTGTTATCTGCTGTCTTTGTTCTTCCGAATAAATCCCTGGATTATCGTTAAAGAGCATGCTTGCCCACTGGGTAATTCTGGTTCCGACGCATCAATATCTAATTCGTTCGTAATACATGTTTCACTTCTATGCAAATTGGGTAATTGTACTAAACATATTATTGCAGTTATACGGACCTATTCATAAGGGACTCGTTTCCTGCTTACGCATTTGGCATAGATCCATTTGGGCTGAGAGGAGCAGGGGCGCGATTTTATTGCTGTCTGACTGCCTATAAGTATATAAGGGATTCATGTTAAAGAAATGAGAACGCAGCCATTCCCATATACGAACTGGGGCACACAGGCTTGAAAATGTTTTGTCGGATGGATGTAACAGGGGATTGCAGAGCTTGGCAGGCTACAAAAGCAAATAAGGTGGAGTTTTTGGTCAGTAAGTCAATGTTGTAACGAAGTTTTTTGACTTAAATGGTTTATACCTCAGGGTTTCCTCTATGATTTGTTTCCACCCCTAGATGATACGCTTTAATTTTATCGATTTTTGCTTTCTTTAAAAGCTAACTTGTTAGCTTCATTTCCGTTTCTACATAACATGGCTGCTGCCTTCCTTAAATCCGGCATTAACGTTCCCCGCAACCGTTTTTTTGTCATGGATGGATGAATTGCCAAATGCTCCGCATAATATGGATACTGCTTGCAAAGGGGCGATTGAATGATAGTACTGGAGCATGTGAACAAGGTTTATGATAATGGCTTTCACGCGTTGAAAGACATTAATCTCGAATTCAAAAAAGGGGAGATTAGCGTCCTGATCGGACCGAGTGGCTGCGGCAAATCGACAACCATGAAGCTGATCAATGCGCTCAATACGCCATCATCGGGTAAAGTGCTGATTGATGGTAAGGATATTTCCAAAATGAATCCGGTCGAACTTCGGCGCAATATCGGTTATGTCATTCAAAGCGTTGGTTTATTTCCGCATATGAATATCTCCAAGAACGCGGCTGTGGTTCCGCGCCTGAAGAAATGGGATAAAGAGAGAACAGAACAGAAAGTGAATGAACTGCTGGATATGGTGGGACTGGATCATACCATTTATGGCACTCGCTATCCATCCGAGCTTAGTGGCGGACAACAGCAGCGTGTGGGTGTCGTGCGTGCGCTTGCCGCAGAACCTGACATCATCCTGATGGATGAGCCGTTCTCGGCACTGGATCCGATCAGCCGTGAGCAGCTTCAGGATGAGCTGATTCGGCTTCAGCAGGAGCTCAATAAAACGATTATCTTTGTTACGCATGATATGGATGAGGCTATTAAAATTGCCGATACCATCGTTCTGATGAAAGATGGTGAAGTGGTTCAGACGGGTAAACCGGACAGCATTTTGCGGCATCCTGCCAACGATTTTGTGCGTGACTTTATCGGTTCGAAGCGCCTGCAAAACGAAAACGAAAGCACCTATGAAATTCCGCTTGTTGATGAGGTGATGATTACGAATCCGGTAACGGCTTTCCCGAGCCGGGGACTGGCAGAAGCCATCAAAATGATGGAAATGAAGCGGGTCGATTCGCTGCTGATCGTGGATCGCAACAAGCAGCTGCAGGGTGCGGTCTCCATCTACCGCGTACTGGACCAGTATGGCGAAGAAGGCAAAACCGTGGCGGACGTCATGCATCCGGTCCGTTTTTCCGTAGCGTCGGGAAGTACGCTTCCGCAGGCCATCGAGATTATGGACAGCCACCAGCTCAGCAATCTTCCTGTCATCGACAGCAATAATCGGTTCCTCGGGCTCATTACGAGAGGTAGTGTCGTTAAACATCTAGCTGAAGTCTACCCAACGATAGCTCCTCCGGAGCTAAGCGGAGAGGGTGAGTAATATGAATGCATTCTGGAGTTTTATCACGGATCGTTATCCGGATATTCTGAAGGCTTTGCAGGAGCATCTCGTCCTATCGTTCTCTGCCGTGCTGCTCGGAACGATCATTGCCGTACCGATCGGCATTTTGCTTGTATATAACCGGGTGGGCTGGATCAATCGTATTGTCTTTTTCATTGCGAACCTGTTTCAGACGGTTCCCAGCCTGGCGCTTCTGGCGATTCTTATTCCGCTGCTTGGCATCGGCATGAAGCCGGCCATATTGGCGCTGTTTCTGTATTCCTTGATGCCAATCCTGCGGAACACGTATGACGGGTTTCACTCCGTGGATAAGGGCGCGCTCAATTCCGCCAGAGGGATGGGATACAGCATTGCCCAAACGATTTTGAGAATTCAGCTTCCCTTATCGCTTCCTTACATCATGTCCGGTATCCGCATTACGACGGTGTACATCATCAGCTGGGCCACACTGGCTTCCCTGATTGGTGCTGGCGGTTTAGGTCAGCTTATTGTATCGGGCCTTGGCGTCAACAAGCCTGAGATGATATTCATCGGGGGTATTGGGGCGATTCTCTTGGCGCTGGTGGCTGACGGCCTGCTTGGTCTTCTCGAAGGCTGGCTCAGCAAACATTACCATCAGAATCAGACCCGGGACGCTGCGATATGAGCCATATCAGCGAAAAAACAGCGAACCGGCGGAACAAGGGAGGCGTGATGGAACTGAAGAAACTCAAGTGGATAACTACGTTGGTCGGCCTGATGATGATTATTGCATTCACTTCCGCATGCGGAATCAAAAGTGATATTACGATCGGGACCCAAACCTATACCGAAACCAAGATTATTGCCGAAATTTATAAAGCTTTGATCGAAGACCAAACCGATCTGAAAGTGGATATTATCCCGGATCTGGCATCGAGCTCATTGGTCATCAATGCGATGAAGAAAAATGACGTTCAGATATCGACACTCTATACGGGTGAAATATTTAACAACCATTTTCCGATTAGCGGTACGAAAGACCGCGCAGAGGTGCTCAAGGAAGCGCAGGAAGGATTTCAGGAATACTTCGGTTTCACCTGGATGAATCCCCTGGGTTTTGAGAACACCTATGCGTTCACGGTAAGACAAGATCTTGCCGAAACCAATGGATATACCAAAATTTCCGATGTCAAAAAAGACATGGCCAATATGAAGCTTGGCGTAGATACGACGTGGCTGGAGAGAAGCACGGATGGATATCCGGCATTTTCCAAAGCTTATGATATTAAATTCGGTCAAATATTCCCTATGGAAATCAGCCTGGTATACAGCGCGGTAGCCAACGAGCAAGTCGATATCGTGCTGGCCTATTCAACGGATTCCCGGCTGAAAGCCTACGAACTACAGACGCTTCAGGATGACAAGCAATTCTTCCCTCCTTATGATGCAAGTCCGGTACTGCGTTCGGACCTCTTGAAGGAGCATCCTGAAATTCAGGATGCGATAACGCCTATCATCGGTAAGCTGGATGCAGACACGATGATATCGCTCAATTATCAGGTGGATATCGAGAAGAAAAGCGAGCGGGAGGTTGCGATCGCGTACTTGAAAGAGCAGGGCCTCTTGAAAAGCTAAAGGAGGGTTAGCATGGAAAGTGAACATTTAACATTTTCAGATTTTTTGTCGTATATATCACGAAATAAAGATATGCTCTGGGAGTTCTTCACCCAGCATATTACGATGGTTGTAATCGGTCTCGGGCTGGCCGTCATTATCGGAGTGCCGCTCGGCATTCTCTGTTCTAAGAACAAATGGGCGGCCAAGATCATTCTGTTTATAACCAATATTCTTCAAGTCGTACCGAGCCTTGCCATGCTGGTTATCCTCATGCTATGGCTGGGCCTCGGCACGACGACGGTCATGGTTGGACTGTTCCTGTATTCACTGAATCCAATCACTCGTAATACGTATGTTGGATTGCAGCAGGTGGACGCCAGCTATCTGGAGTCTGGCAAGGGGATCGGTATGAGCCCCTTCCAATTGCTTATTAACGTGCGATTTCCGCTTTCTCTGACGTATATTATGTCAGGTCTGCGCATTGCAGCCGTCATTGCCATCGGCGTGGTGACGATCGCTCCTCTCGTAGGAGGAGGGGGACTTGGACGGGAGATTTATGCTGGTCTGAACAGCAATAACTCCCTGCGAATTTTTGCAGGCGCCATTCCTGCCGCCGTGCTGGCGATCGTAGCGGATGTCGTGCTTGGCATCCTGCAGCGTAAGATGGATCTATCCAAGCGCAAGTCAGGCGGTGCGGTTACAGCTCCTGCGAAACCACAGAAAACCGCCTGAAGCTTACAACACGTATAGAAGCACAGTTTTCAGGATTGAAGGGGCATCTCACAAGTCTAACCGACTTTGGGATGCCTCTTTTTTTGGTACAAGAGACGATGTTTATAAATGATCGATATCCACGCTTCTATCAGTCTATAACCCATGAGGAATTTTTACTATATATGTCTATATTCAAAATACTTGGTGGAAATCGCATAACGATCTTATGAAAGTTAGCGTTGTATTATATATA
The DNA here is from genome assembly GCF_001277345.1 of Paenibacillus solani. Classification (GTDB taxonomy): domain Bacteria; phylum Bacillota; class Bacilli; order Paenibacillales; family Paenibacillaceae; genus Paenibacillus_AQ; species Paenibacillus_AQ solani. The sequence goes on along the minus strand of NZ_LIUT01000002.1, from coordinate 116,929 downwards.
GGCCTGAATAGTCCCAATGATCTCATCCAATCACACTAAAGGAAAGAGGTTACAGGTATGCCCAAAACGAAAAAGCAAACATACCTCTTATGGTCTGCAATGGTGCTTGTCATTTTGTTGACAGGTTGCGGACCGACCAAAGTAAAAGAGGATAATCCCGAGGCTGAACAACATCAAGAGAAGAAACCCAACGAGTTATCTGTGAAAGATAAGAACACGATTACTGAAGACATTGAAGCGCTATTCTCAGAAACCTGGGATCGCCAACATTACAGAATCGAAAATATCTCGGTTCATTTTCTTAATGAACAGGATGAAGGCGATAAAATATCCATCGATGCAAATATCAGTTATACCATGACTTTAATAAGGGATCCTGCGGACAGTCCTCTAATTAGAGGGATGAAAGAGGCCTTAGCAAAAATTAAACCTGATGATGAAAGAAAAATAGCTCAAGATATGATAGATGGCTACCTTAAGGAAAAGGAGCCTGAATTCAATCAAGAACAACAACTCAGCCTTCCGCTTAAAGTAGAAGTAACTAACAATGGTAACAGCGATTTGGAGTATCAACTATTATATCCCGTAACGAATGGGGAAGAGGTCACATTACATCCAGCCAGAGAATATTTCCTGGAGAATTTTAAAGAAGATGAAGCTGCACAAGAGCGAATGGGAGAAGACATGGTCAATGAGGAAATAGCCAGAGCCAAAGGGTAGGGTGTCGCGGCTTTCCATCAGATAAGAATAAAATGAAGCCAAAAGCGGGTGAATGCTTTTGGCTTCTAGTTATGTATCATGTCCTGTTACTTCTCAATTGTAAAGCTATCTTCACCCTCTATCGTAGGCAGATCTGTTATCGTCAATTGGTTTACACTCGCACGTTTCAATGACTGCATGCATTTGACCAGAAAATCAATATGCAGCTCTTCCCCTTGTAATTCTGCTTCCACGCTGCCATCTTCTAAATTCCTCACCCAGCCGGTTAATTTCATTCTTTGAGCAATACAGGATATTTCCAGGCGGAACCCAACCTTTTGTACCTTTCCGGCAAAGACTGCTTTTTGTCTGACTATTTGGCTTGGTTTAAAGTCTGGAATCTTAATACGGTTCGCATGCCAAGTGACATAGTCATTTCTGAGTTTTTTAAGAACGCTCATTCGTGGGCTCCTTTAGAGGTCTGTAATTGTTAAGATGACAGTGGGATTTTCTTAATCCAGCTTAGTGTCTTCCCGTACTTTTTCTCTACATGTACATAATACAACTCAATCTCAGCTTGTCCATTAGTATTTTCCAGTTTATTCATCGTAAATTTCGTTTTGTAGTTGCCCTTCTGAGTAGGAATCGCAAATCCAATATGATCCATCGCGATCTTATCTGAAGTTTCTCTTCTTAATAATTCCTCTGATTCATACCAAGTTCCAATGGAGCCTGGAGTATAGTACCCTGGATCCTCAACAAAACTAATATTTCCTAACCCAGATGCAACCGGATATATATAATGACTGGCTAATTCATCTTTCAATCTAACAATATCGAGCTCTACTAGAACATTATTTTCATCAAATGGGGTAATACGCCCTTCAATTTGAATATCAGCGCTAGTTATTGATGGTGATAAACGATTGTAATAGGTTAGAGAAAAAACAATAACCAGAACTGCTATTAATGTACTGCTAACAATCGTTACTTTTTTCATGCTTTCATCCCTTTACACATGCTGAATATTCCCCCCATGAAATAATAGACTGAAAATCACTCGATCATCAAATCGAATAGACTCCTCACCCTGAAATTTATTGAGATCGCCTGTCCAAGAACAATGGTACTCAAAAATATCATTCTTATAATGATTCGGTCCACGATAAGGGACCTCAGCAGTAACCTGCTTCAAGCACTCAAATAAAAAATCCGGGAAGCCCTCGATGGGATCATAAGTGTAGCCATAATAATTCATTCCCCATAGCGCCTTCTCTTGATGCCAAACAATCTCTTGTCCAATAAAATTAATTTCACCAAAATAACTGTCCATATATGCATAATCGCCATCTTTGTAGGGCAAATCTTTGGAGCCCATTCGACGTGGTTCTATCAATGCTCCGCTTCCCGATGCATAAGTTGTTTTCTTAGCTTGAACAAGAAATGATAAGAATTCATGATTCAGGGTCATCATTATATCCTCCAAATAGAAAATTAAAATAATTAGCCGATTGCAGGGGAACATTTTTGTATCTACGAACCCAAGAGGCATAAGGGAGCGTCATCGAATGGGCCAACGGACTTAGCCTAGCAGGGGTGTCTGTTGATCCAGCCTCCTCGAAAAAAACTCTGCAGGCTAGGACCTAGACAGAGATATGGTATAAATTCATTGATTGTTAGGTGACGTTATAGAATTCTACAAAAGCCCACCAATATCCTCCCGTATTCTATGCTGATGAGAAAATCCACATAGCAAATAACCCAGCCTATGATAAGAGCTATCTATGGCTGGGTCGTTTTGTGAATACAATAACGCGATTATGAGGTTTGCCCTACAGTGCCTTCCCTGATTGTTGATTATAGTTGCGCTTCATCATGCCAGTCGTTACTCTCATTCCTCTATTCTCATAATATCCTTGTAGATCCGCATCACATAACAAATCCACCATATAATAATCCTTCAACTGTTCTAACATTCTGTCAACTAATTCTGAGCCAATCCCTTGTTTCTGATACTCCGGTATGACTTCTAGTAATGGTATGTATGCTGTTAACACCTTATCTGAAATTGCATTAATAAATCCGACTACCTTGTTGCTATCCTTATCAACTGCCAGCCAAACATAGGTTGAATTCTGTAGTATTCTATAAAAATTCGCCCTTGACGGTGGATTCGGCCATCCATCAAAAAATCCTGAGTCCAATTGCTCTTCACTTATCCCGTCTAAGGAATATAGATATTCAATCATATGATTGAGTCCTCCAGTTGTTGTAGTAATCATGTATCTTCCATGATTATACATCGGAAGACTAGGGGCGTAAGCCCTATAGCGTGAAAACAATGTTAGATGATGTAGAGGAGGACTCCGAATACACGGATTCTCCTTTTTTAAATTTCTTGTTTCTTGTAATAGTTGGGCTGCGGTAATAAGTACTGGAGATTAGTTACTCACGCTTTCTGTAAAGTTCTTCACCATCATTATCAAGTATTATTATGTTATCTACTTCACTAGTTTCTGTATTAGGAATCAAGTAACCCTTTTTTCCTGTAATTCCTCTTGAGTGGGATTTACCATTGGTATAAGTAACTAAGATACGATCAGCACCAGAGCTTAACAAGTTTTCATTAATGATAATGGCTATGAAAGGGCTACCGTCTCCTACAAACACTGGATCTGAAGAATTTGCTCCCCATGACATTTTTTGATCATATATCTTTCCTTGCTGGTCTGCATAAAGTGTAATTAATGAATTATTAAGCAAAATGATTGCGGAATCATTAGTCCATATGCTATCTTCTAAATCCAGATTATTGCTATATACATAATCAGTTATTTGTTCATTGGTTGGGGGTTTATACACTGGTTCAGGTTTACTACAGCCGATTAGTAGAGCTATCAATGCTAAAGACAATAAATATTTTTTCATATCTTCTCCTGTATAAATTTTTAGGGGGAGTTCATCTAACATTCTTGTAACTACGAACCCTCACTACCTTAAAGGAGCAAGCGACTGGCCGCGATGTGGTTAGGAAGTGCAGGGTCATCTGCTGATACGCTTCCTCGAAAACCCTCGGCAGAACAAAGGATGACCGCGACGATGGTGTAGACACTTTGTTATGTAAAGTTACTTCTCTATGAGTCACAAAAACATCTGGTTGGAACTGGAGATAATTACTTTTTGAGCAATAAATTTAATTAGTTCTATATCATATACAAGTAAGTCTGCTTCTTTTGAAAACGGAAGTATAATCTCAATATCCTCCTCGCTCTCGTTAGATTTGCTGTGTACTATCTTGCACCTAATATTGTAGATTCTATCTCTAAGTGCATTAATTAATTCATTATCTGGCATCGAAGAGGATAATTTAATATCTGTTAGTCTTTTAGCTTGAGGCTTCTTACCGTCTTGCAATTTATATGAAAAGAACTCCTCTCTTCTAGTATTTGAATCAAGAAATTCTCTTAACTCAATTAATTCAATGCACTCATTCAAAGTAGACATTAGTTGGGTTTTTTCATTACTATAACCTTTCCCAAGCTTCAATCGTAGGGAATTTATTAATTTCGTTAAATTCACATCATTATTAACATTAAACATTGGATCTTTTAACATGTTTTTTAATGTTTTTTTCGCATTCACATCACTATAGATTGGATAATAAAACTCTATCGCCTGATAGTAAGCAAGATACTGTAATAAGGGCATTCGTCTTGCACTTCTTGCATACCAGTAGAGAGAGATGGATTCCATATTATATTGCATATTTGGAAATTCTAACATGCTAACATCCGCCTGATTCGGAACCATCCCAAAAGAAACTGAATTATATTGTTTAGATAAAATAATTGGTAATTTAAACTTCAAATCTATTTGAAAGAATAATGAATCGGAGACCTTCTGTAATACTTCTAAAGCCTTATCATGTGTCGATATATTTAATCCTTTAATTTTAAGTGAAATGCTCCCTGATCTTCTTAGATTTTTATTTAATAAAACCGCGATTTCTCGGGAGGCTGCTCCTAATTCTATTTCAATCTTTCCACTATCTGTTTCTTGCGTAAGTTGAATTGGTGAAATTGCAGTAACCTCTCGAACTGAATTAATACCAAACAACTTTCTATACATAACAATTAAACTAGTATGGATCGGTTCAATAATAGCTTCGATATATCCCGATTTATAATCACAAATTGCCAAATAATTATTGATGACTATATATTCTTCAAACCGTATTTCTAATAACGCAACAGCCGATAACCAATTATCAATTATTACACTATATTTTTCTCGACCGGAGTTTAATTTAACTATGACTTCGTAATCATCAGTATATTCGTAATCAATATTTGATTTTAAACAGCGTTCTCTTATTTCATTTGCATGTTCTTCTAGCACTATAGATTTTGTATCTCGGTCTCCGTCTGCTTCATCTGATTTTAATGAGTAATATTCTTGCATGTTTAAACCTCCGATTAATTTCTTAGAGTTACTTGTGGTTCTCTTGAGATTAATGATGGGTTTTCTGAAATATAATCAAAAATTTTTATAATATCCATTCTAATTCTCGTCAAATAATCTTCTAATGCATCTTTAGTAATAACGTTTATTACTGTATGAGGCATCCCAATAATAGGATTTCGCCATAGTAGAATACCTTGAGAAACTTCGTTTACACTCATTTCATTACTGTCATTTAAATAGGTTTCAAACAACCTGCCATCAATTACTAATATCGGAAAGCTAATGTTTACATATCTATCATTCCTTATTTGATCAGCCTGTTTGACTATTGCTCTAGTTGCCTTCGAGACCGATATACATGAGTTATATGCAACATCGTTACCACTTGTAAAAGCTTGTGTCAGCCCGTAACCAGGACGTTCAGGCAAACTGAAAAGTTTTAGATCTTGAATTTCTTTCTCATGTGCTAAGTTTCTCAAGATAATAGTACCAATCTTTGATCCTGCTCTTTGAGCAATTCTAGCAGGCGAAGCTAATCTAGTATTACTTGAGGTAAATATTATCCATGGTTTATCTTTCGAGACCTTGCACTCAAGTATCAAACTTATTCTAATAAGCTTGTCTCCTATTTCTTTTTGAAGACTTGCAACTATATCAATTTCTCTGTGTTGAGTTGACTCTTCATCAATATAGTATTCAGACTGGCGTACATTAAAGTTTAATTTCTGTAAAACTTCTGCTACACTCATCTCCAACGGATATCCTTGAGAATTTAACCAATCTGTAATCCGATCATTAATATTATTTTCTGGCAATTTATACACCTCATTTTCGATGATTTCACCTAACGTTCCCGTATTCGCCACCTCCCACCGACTTAAGGCTGCGCAAGCAGCCTTAAGTCGGTACGTATGTGTCCACTGATTCTGCTACTCTAGCAATCTTTTCTTGCGGACCAAGGGCTGCCAGGCCCGAACGTGAAAATAATGTTATCCGAAGGAAGCGTCTTCTTTTATTAAACTTTCAAACCCTATTCTCAAGTGAGTTGCATCAACAACCGTTCTATCTTTAATCAATATACAATCAATCTTAAAGTAGCCTACAGCTACTCCTACCAACATATTGATCATATCATTTATATTATCGAATGAGATCTGGAAAGAAGAGATTAATTCCTTATTGATTATGTCTTTTGCAAACAGTTTGGCTCTATCAATTCTCACCACACCGTTAACGTTACTATGTATGTAGAATGGTGAATTTAATGGATGAAAATGATGAGTTATTGCATTTCTTAACTTTCTTAACTTCTCAGATTCATTATCTATGATTTGAATACATTCTTTAATTTCGATTAAGTCTCTCTCTTGTAGTTTTCGTATTACATTTTTAATAGATACTCCATTTGAACCAAGTTTATCTTCAATTAATTTTAGACTAAACAAACAATTTATAAATTGCGCTACCCTTTCTACAAGTGTAAACAGTTTGCTCAATGCACTTTCAAAAAAGAATGAGAAATCTTGTACATCCATTACAGTCATTTTTTCAGTTGTATTTTTGAAATAATCTTTTTCAATTTTATAAGTCAAATAAACTAAGCATCCATGCGTACAAGCTAAGTCATATTCAATTAGTTGAAGCCAATACTTAATTTCTGTGAATTTAGTAAATTGTTCAGTATTCATATTTAGATCTTCTAGGGTAGTATTTTCAAATCGCTTATCGATTTTCAATATCAATTTATTAGTGACTAGTACGCTATCTAATGGGAACTCCCTAGCGATTCTATCAAACTCTTTAGAAGTTATTAGATCTCTAATATACTCCATACATAATCACCTCTGAGTTAGTAAATTTCGATTCTTTCGGAGAACGTTGTTGTATTCACGAACCTTCACTGGCTTAAGCGCAACAGCGCGGGTCTGACGGACTTAGTCAGTGCAGAGTTGTCGCCTGATTCATCTTCCTTGAAATCCCTCCTGGGACCGAGGGTGAATGCTCGACGCATGATTATGGTGTTAAGCGATGTAACTGACTTCTCCGATTCACCAGACTAAGCATTGTTACTAAAAATCTATGATCTTTACCATATAGGTTTTTTTGATCTTGTTATTAATGATTTGCACATATAGTTCTCTATCTGTATGTATGAAACTTCTGAGCAAACAGTGCCTGGCATATTTACAATGACCTCACTATATTACTTATTTGTTTGGGTTCACATATTCAGGTGTAACTAATTTTAAGGAAAAAATATGTCCACAATCTTTACATGCAGTCGCCTGTATAACGAAATAATTCTTAAGGTGAGGTTATCGTTGTAAATACTACACCATCAAGTCCAGTCGAAAGCTTCCCTTCAATAACATTAACTGAACCACAATTATTACATTTCACTTTATAAACTCCCTTGCAGTAGTTTTATCATTATTTAACTAACAATGATCGGTTAATCCTCAGTAAATGGAGTTCTTGATCTGCATATCTAGCTCTTAAACTATAAGATATTCACGACGTCGAGAGGCTTAAGGTCACAAAGGGACCGGCTGCACTTGCGCAGTTAGCCTCGCAAATATGTCTGCATGATTCCGCTCCCTTGCAATCTCCTCGGACGGACCGAGGAATCGTTAGGTTCCGAAGTGTGAATATTATGTTACATGAAGTTTATTGCTACTATGAATTTGCTATGTTATTTAGTTTGTCAAACGCCGTGGTAGTTGTAACTGTATTAACCTCTTGTAAAAGTCTCTGAATTAAACGAGCAGGAAAAGCACCTACAAATTCAACTCTTGATTTAGAAAACCTCTCAGCAACTCTATTGATCTTCTCCTCATAAGCATTTATATCCTCTTCCATTGTTTCACTTGCAATCATCACAACTTGCTTTTGTAGCACCTTGGCTTTTTCAAAAATTGTAACTTCTACTTGTTTTCTCAAAATTCTTCGTTCCTGTTCTATTCTACTAACTTGGTTAAAGAAATCATTAATAGTTGTGTAGTGATGTAAATCCAGCTTTTTTACAAACAAATGCTTATACTTGTCCCATGAATTGATTTCGATTACTGGCGTACTTTCGTAGTAGTCATTAGAACCTCTAAGTTTATCCAGAGATTCTTCAATACTTTTTATTTCTAAAACAACTATATTTGCAGCACTTTTTAACTCATCTTTTTTTTGATTTTTATAAAGAAAAAACACAAAAAAACCAACCACAAAAATAATAATTGTTTGAAAAAGATTACTATCAAAGAAATTATACAATTGCATTCCCTCCGTATTATGAATTTCATGTAACGTTCTTGTATTCACGACGTCCAACTCCCTTAAGCCCCGAAGGGGCGGCCGCGACGCGGTTAGGGAGTTGGATGTGTCCGGCTGAATATGCCTTCCCTACTGCTGAAATCCCTCTCCGAATCCACTTCTACCTTCTGCCGGACCGAGGGCCGAATGGACCGATGCGTGAACATGGTGTTATAGGATGTCAGCGCCTTCCTCGAATCACTCACACTTCGTTATATTATCTGATTATTTATTTTCGATCTAACCAATATGATTTTTCTGGTACTTCATCAAGTACAAAGATATCAATTGGTCCTCCGACTGTCTCAACTTTATTCATTACCTCTGAAAATCCTTTTCGATAAAAATCAATAATCTCATCAAATGTCCAATCTGCATTATCAGTTTCATAATAAGGCAAAATAATCTCATAAACTGGATCATCACCAATAACTGCTTTAGTTCCTCCCCATTGAAATTCGTTAAAATGAGATTGATAACTATGAATTTTTGGTATTAATTTTCCATTATCATTTTCGAATATTCCCATCAACAAGCAAAAGCGATTGTTTAAATCAAAAGGATTACGTCCCAGCTTCTCGCTTAGTGTTCTGTTCCATGTTTCCACTAATCCTCTGAAAATCAACTCGCCGGAATAATCAAACAATTTATTTTGATTCATTTTGATAAAATGCATTGTTATTTCATTTAAATCAAAGTGTTCTCCAATTGGTATTTTTCGTAAACCTGCATGACCAATGAATAGCTTATTTTGAATCTCAATGATTTTATTGGCTTTATCATCAAATTCAAGCATTTTCCCATCTTTATCTCTAGCAGATGATCTACTATCTGCCATAATAATGATTTTGTTCTGCCATACATGAGCAATTACCATTGTCATGAGTTTGCACCTTCTTGTTTTCGTATTTTTGCGCTGATTTCCTATAACTCTTTTCCACGTATTCATCCATTTCCCAGACAGGTCCAAATAGACGAATTCGTCTAACGCCATACTTACATATATTAGACAAAGAGGAGGCCAATCCTCCTACATTTTCGGCAGAATTCTTCACATAATGTGGTTCTGAGGTCACGGAAGTGTTCCTGAATATACCTCTAGTGCGGTTTCACTCTCCGACAAATGTGTGAGATTGTTCATGAATCATGTTTCTCTGAGACTATTCGGCTAGAGCACAGCTAAAGCGATATAAAGCAAAAATGAATGAAGCACACACGACAAAACCATCTCTTTGATTAATCGAAAGGGATGGTTTTTTTTGTGCGCTATTTTGTCTCCAAAGCCAAAGTGTATGAATTTCCCAAATAATTTATTGACAGTTTAAATCAAATGACATAAACTTTCAATTGATTTATAGTGTCAATAAAAGTTAATGGCGAAAGGTGGTAACTTCCATGAACAGTCAATACAAGCGAAGATGGTGGGTGTTGGGGGCACTGGCCATAGGCATACTCGCGGTAGGTTTGGACATGACGATCCTCAACCTTGCTTTGCCTATTTTAGCTACAGACATGCAGGCAACGAATGGGGAACTTCAATGGTTTGCGGATGCGTACAATCTTGTATTCGCGGCAGCGCTACTTCCGGCAGGTTTGCTCGGGGATCGGTTAGGGCGTAAAAAGATGCTCATCATCGGGCTGATTATATTCGGAGCTGCATCGTTAGTGTGTGCGTATTCTAGTTCCCCATGGGAGCTCATAACAGGGCGTGCATTACTAGGACTTGGAGCCGCACTGTTGGTACCCTTGTCTATGTCCATCATACCCGTGATGTTTTCTGAAAAAGAACGGCCTAAGGCAATAGGAGTTTGGATGATGGCTAACGCTTTTGGTATCCCGCTCGGTCCAGTTCTAGGTGGGTGGCTACTCGATAATTACTGGTGGGGGTCCGTGTTTCTGATTAATATTCCTCTCATTGTTATCGCTCTGTTTGCAGTTTCTTTCCTTCTGCCAGAATCTCGAGGTTTACAGAATCAAAGGATGGATCTCATCGGAATACTGACTTCAAGTGTCGGTCTAGTCGGTGTAACCTACGGCGTAATTGAAGTGGGGGAAAGAGGCTGGGGGGACATCACAGCAATTACTACAATCCTCACAGGACTAGTACTTCTAGTGGTCTTTATGTTATGGGAGCGTCGAACGAGTCATCCGCTTATTGACCCTGCTTTGTTCCGTTCGCGAAGCTTCACCTGGGGTACTGTATTAGCGACGGTTGTTTCTTTTGCCATGTTTGGGGTGTTGTTTGTAATGCCGCAATACTTCCAAGCGGTGGAAGGGGTGGATGCATTAAGTGCAGGTTTACGATTATTGCCGCTCGTTGGTGGGCTTTTAGTTGGATCACAAGTATCCGATCTGCTCCAGTCCCGTTTCGGTACCAAGGTCACTCTTTCATTCGGCTTTTTAGTACTCGGAATTGCTTTGGTTATTGGAGCCAATACGGGTGTTACTAGTGATTATGGATTTGCCTCGATATGGGTAACCCTTGTCGGGCTTGGAATTGGATTTGCACTGCCAGCTGCCATGGATGAGGCAATGTCCGCACTTACTGCCGAAACAAGTGGTGTGGGTTCAGCGCTCCTTATGGCCTTACGTCAGGTTGGTGGAACGATGGGGGTAGCTATCTTGGGCACCATACTTAGCAGTGGGTATCGAAGTAAACTGGATTTACAAGGGTTACCTGCGGAAGCTGTGGAATCGATTCGACGAAACGTATCGGCTGGTGTAGCTGTGGCTCGCCAGATTCATTCGAACACATTGATAGATTCGGTAAAGTCCTCTTTTGTTCATGGAATGGGAATCACGTTGTGGGTGTGCGCGGGAGTGGCAGTTATCGGTGTTCTCATAACGATGAAATTCGTAAAGACGAGGGTACACCGTAATGAAGTTACGGATGTTGGAGTTTAACACCTTTCAAAATTTGACATACACATTTAAATGGAACAAACTATCACTATATATGTAGACTCGATTAAAATCCTCACCTTTTGCGGATTCAACCGATTCAAGGTCGTTCCCGCGCTAGAGTTGTATTCAGTACCTTCATGCTTGGCGTAAAGAGGGGGATGGAGACATGGAGTCTGAACAAACTAGCATTAAGGAGTGAGATTAAAGTGTCAACGAATAATAAACGGAACGGCGGATTGCGTGAGCGCAAAAAGGCAAAAACCATGGCAAACGTGCAGATGCATGCGCTGCGGCTTTTTCGCGAAATTGGATATAATGCCACAACTGTGGAGCAGATTGCGGAGGCTGCGGAGATTTCCCCCAGCACTTTTTTTCGGTACTTTTCGACAAAAGAGGATGTGATGATCACAGATAACTATGATCCTCTCCTAATCGCTTCATTTGAAAAACAGCCTCCTGAACTGAGTACACTTCAGGCGGTGAGAAATGCGATGTTATCAGGAATCTCCGAGTTGTCTGCTGATGAGATAAAGACGATGCGCGAGCGAAATCAGCTTATCATGTCAGTTCCTGAACTTAGGGCAGCGACATTGAATAACCTGACCCAGACCATGCAGCTGCTCACAGAGATGATAGCCAAACGCACGGGCCATAAATCTGATGACTTAGCTGTGCGTACATTTGCTGGGGCTGTCGTAGGGGTAAACATCTCGGTGATGTTTTACTGTGCAGAGAATCCTGAGGCGGATTTTGCTAAAATGCTGGATGAAGCCTTGGCCAAATTAGAGGAAGGTTTACCGCTGTGAGTGTGTCCCCCAAAAGTACCCTTAAACTCTAAATAGGCATGAGTACGCACAAGTATGAGTTACCTTTTTTAAGGCTCGATATGTGCTTGGGTAGCATACCATCCCCTAAACTTTAGTTTTAGGGTTAAATTGATGGGTTCCTTAAATCCGAAACTATCATTCTCATATTGTTGTGTTACAAAGACCTTCGAGACGAAAAAGAAATGCAGCGGCAGAACAAATCCTATGCGATGTGATTTCTTGTTATACGTAAAATTTTCTTCAATATTAACTCCACGCTCGATTGGATTGATTTTTTGATATGTCATTTGGTTCATATAATCCGCATGATCGGTCGCTCCGCTCATGGCCTTTTCTAAAATAACCTTTATGTCATGTGCAATCCATACGCCGAACAAAACATAGGCAGCAACAAATAGGACTGTCAGTGAAAGTACAAGTTTTTTTCTTCTCATGTCTATTCCCTCCTGAAGATTGTACCCATCTCTTCTATATAAAACGTGTTAAGAACGAAATAGTTATATCTTAATTTAATGTTAGGATGTTCATTGCTCCTTATGAGATTCGAACCGTTATAAAAAAGCCAGCATCATCCGCATCATGGGATAACGCTGGCTTCTTTGTTTGTCTCACATACATCGTATTCACCGCTTCTTCCAGAACAGCTGCAGTGCCGTCTTCGCGCACCACAGGGAGAACAGCAGGAACAGCAGCGCCCAGACGAAGGCCGGGAGAAAGGTCATGTTGGCCAGATTCGTGGCATCGCCTGCTTGCTTGGGACGGGTCAGCGCCATGGTAAGGAGGGTTAGTGGACTGACCACGGACTCTTCCAGTACGAGAAAGGCGAGCAGCAGGTAATAGAAATTGCGGATCTTTCCGCCAATGAAATAGAAGATTAGATTCACGATCATAAAAATAACAAGCCACCACAATCCGTATCCAGCACGAACGAAGAAGATGATCATAAGGAGGGCAAGCACGGTAATGGTGATTAGGCCAGTGTCCTGTTTTTTCTTGGCATAGCCGTAGAACATCAGAATGGCGAACAGCGATGCCGACATATAACCTGCCAGGGAGACCACGATCGGACTCCACCCGCCGGAAGCCAGCATGGAATACGTCACGCCGCTGTGATCGGGATTCAGCTCGATGCTGAGCACCCGCCCCGACATCAGGAGGGTCATCACGGCATGCCCCAGCTCATGGATCATCGTATCCAGGATACGGAACCAAGAAGAGAAGGGAATCAGCCTCGTCAGAAAAGCTGCACCCACCAGAAATAACAAAGCTTTCAACCATTTATTCATTCGAAGGTCCTTTCAGCGTAAAGTCGTTCGCTACACTATCATTCCGTCCATTATAATACAGATAGGAAACATGTGAAAACGAAAGAAGTCCCCGCAGGTTTAAATGATATAATTGAAGTTGTGACGGAGGTTCATGTTCAATGACAAATGATAAGCCTAACAACGACAATCACATTGATTTGATAAAACATACTACGCACGTGAATGACCAAGGGATTCGTTTTGCCGAATTCGAGCTGGCCGGGGATGAGCAGGACGTGCTGCTGCCGGACAAGCGGACGGATCTGCAGAAGCCAGTGCACGAACAAGTCGATACTTCAGCAACAACGAAGAAGTCCCTGATTGTGGAACCCCAGCAGCCGCTGAGTATCAATTGGGATGAAGACTTCCGCTACGTGACCAAGGAGCAGCAATTCGTGCAGAAGGCAAGGGAGCTCGCCTGGCATGTGGAGGGGGAGTCCCCTTTTGTACCTTTCAAAAGCTATTGGCCGACCTACGACCAAATGGCCAGCGACCAGTTCAAATGGTATTTTTACTGGCGTGAGGAAGTAAGATCCGGACGATACCCGGATACGGACTTGTCCTATTTGTTTGTTTATTTTTACGAGCTGATCCATGGTGTTGGCTGGAGCGATCCCGTGCAGGGTTATGAGTTGATGGAACAGGCATGGACGGCCTACCGCAAGCGGTATAACAAGCTGGATACGTACCTGCGTGAGTGGCTATATGATTTTATGATTGTGCATAGTCTGGATATGCCGATTCGGGAAACGTACGAGCGCTTTCCGCGCGTTTTATCCAGTGAGCTGAAGGAGAGTGAATGGAAGCGTCGGTTCTCCCTCCAGCCGATAGAGCTGACATGGGACCTGCTGCTGGACCTGCTGGATTATGACGTGGAGAAGAGCCGTTTTTATCAGGAGGAAGGCCGCAAAGATCTGGAACAATATGTCCCCAAAGTCATTGCACTCGTGGACAGCTATTGGGCCAAAATCAAGGGGCAGCGCTTCATCGACCATTTTCAGCCCCGGCCCCGGCAGGTGAAACGGCATTTATTCCGCAGCGCGGTGTACGATCATGGGTTATACGGGCGAAGCGTCGTGCTGACGGTGGTGTCCTTAAGCGAGTATGCACCTTTGCGTTCCTATATAACGGCGCTGGTTCGCTTGACCGAGAATAAGCTGCGGGAGCTGAGAGGTTTTAAGGGACGGCTGCGCGGCCCTGATGTGGTGGATCCCGAAATAGTAGAGATTATCACCCGTTATTTGAAAAAAGAGATTCAGGAGCAGATAGAGGCCCAGCGCGTACAGGCGATACCTGAGGTTCAGATCGATACAGGGAAGCTGCGCCGATTACAGCAGGAGTCGGACCAGGTCCGCGACATGCTGCTTACGGAGGAAGCCATGCAGCAGGCTGCAGTGATCAGCAGCCAGCTGGAACGGGAGCCAGCCCCTTCAGCAGAAGCTTACTCAGGCCGCTCCGAAGATGCGGAAGCAGACACGAACATGGTCGGGTCCACGAAGAAGGGCCGATCATCTAGAAAGTCTGCGGCGAAGAAACCGGATGTATTCCAGGCAGTGATGGATTTTGACGCGGTTCCGTATGAGACTGATGCCTTGCAGGGGCCGGAGGCGCTTGGGGGCGGAGCTGAGGTTACAATGAACTCCGATAACTTGGAAGAAACGGGAGAAGAAGCCTTCGTGAACTTAGGGAACTCGGAGGGAGCGAGAGCTGAAGTCCCTATCAACTCCGGGAACTCGGAAGATATGAGAGTAGAAGCCGTTGGGAACTCCCGTAACTGGGAAGGAACAGGGGCCGAGAGCGGGAGAAGGTCGAAAGCGTTAGGCGGCAGCGGTGTGGACCTAGTGCAATCAACGGGCTCTCCAGAAGAGAAAGCATCTGCAGCTCAAGCCGATGTTAACCACGTTGTTGCCCATGATGCAGAGTCGCATGACTTGAACGAGGGGATTTCCAAGTCCTCGTCTATAGAGGAAGTCATTTTGAGAGAGCAGGCATGGCAATGGGAAGTAGAGGATGAAGAATGGCAGATGCTTGCAGAGCGTCTCAGTCCTCTCCATCTGGAAGTTCTCCACGCCCTGAAAGCGGGCGCGAACCGTTCTGAGCTGCAGCGGATTGCAGAGCGGGCCGGCTCCATGCCAGCGCTGCTGCTCGATGAGATCAATGAGGCTGCAATGGATACTATTGGTGATCTTTTGATCGATGGGGAGTCTATTGCAGATGATTATATAGAGATGCTGGATACGCTGAAGAGCGTGTAAGCGGAAGAATTGTAATAGACCAGACTTATTCACGTTTGATAGATGCTTGAAAGAGGTGAGATCATGACCGAACTAAAAATACCGAAACGGCTCACAACGGCCCTCGTAAACTCTTTAACGGCAGGGGTTGTGCCGCGAGTGGGGCTGGAGTTCATCGCTGTCGGCCGGAAGCCGGAGGTGGAGTCCATCCTGCGCGATATGGATAATATCGCCGAGGGCGGCGCTGCCTTCCGCCTGATTACGGGCCGCTACGGAAGCGGAAAAAGCTTCCTGCTGCAGATCATCCGCAACTACGCGATGGACCGCGATTTCGTGGTGGCGGATGCGGATCTGTCGCCGGAGCGGCGACTGGTAGGTACGAAAGGGCAAGGGCTTGCCACTTACCGTGAGCTGATGACCCATCTGTCCACAAGGACGCGTCCGGACGGGGGCGCGCTGGAGGCCATTTTGCAGAAATGGATCGCCGCGATCCAGCAGGACATCATGCAGGAGACGGGCATGCGCCCGGATGACCCTGCCCTGAACGATCGGGTGGAGCTGCAGATCTATGCGGTGACGAACGACATGCAAAATCTGGTGCACGGGTTTGATTTTGCGAAGGTGCTGGCTGCTTATTGGAACGGTTATAAGCTTGGCGACGATGACCGCAAGGGAGCGGCGCTGCGCTGGCTCCGCGGGGAAGTCCCGACGAAGACGGAGGCCCGCAAGGACCTTGGCGTCGGGGTCATTATCGATGATGACAACTGGTACGAGTATATGAAGCTGTGGTCGGAATTCACGGCTGCCATCGGTTATAAGGGATTGCTATTGTTCATAGACGAAGGGGTTAACCTCTACAAAATCACCAACAGCGTGTCTCGTCAGAGCAACTACGAGAAGCTGCTGACCATGTTCAACGACACGATGCAGGGCAAAGCGGAGCATTTGGGCATTTATATGGGCGGAACGCCGCAGTTTGTCGAGGATGAGCGCCGGGGGCTGTTCAGTTATGACGCGCTGCGCTCCCGCCTGATTGACGGGCGTTACGGCAGTGGTTCGCTGAAAACCTACACCTCGCCCATTCTGAAGCTGGACATGCTGTCGTATGAGGAGATTTTGATCCTCCTGCAAAAGCTGCGGGATATTCACGCTCTGCACTTCAAATATGAAGCGCAGTTAACGGATGATCAGCTCATCGCATTCATGCAGACGGCCGTGAATCGGCTGGGGGCTGAGGAGCTGCTAACCACCCGCGAGGTGGTGCGGGATTTCATGGATCTGCTGCATACGCTGCATCAGCATCCGGAGGCCACGTTTGATGATTTGCTGGGTGAACGCGCTACGGCACAGCCGCAGGGCAAAGGGACGAACGAAACGGCTTCGGACGATTTGGACGATCTGCTGGCGGAGTTTGAATTATGAGTGCGAATCCTTTTTCCAGACTGGCCCCGTTCATTCAGGAGTTTATCTATAAAAAAAGATGGGACACGCTTCGCGAGGCGCAGGTGGAAGCCTGCCGCGTCCTGTTTGATACGCCGAATCATCTGCTGATTGCTTCGGGCACGGCATCGGGCAAGACCGAAGCCGCGTTCTTCCCGGCGCTGACGGAGCTGTACAACCTGCCTTCCAGCTCAGTCGGGATTCTGTATATCGGGCCGCTTAAGGCGCTGATTAACGACCAATTTGAACGTATCACCGATCTGTTGAAGGAAGGCCGGGTCCCGGTATGGCATTGGCATGGTGATGTGTCCCAGGCTGAGAAAACCAAGCTGATGCAGAAGCCGTGCGGCGTGCTGCAGATTACGCCCGAGTCGCTTGAGGGGCTGCTGATGAACCGGCCGAACGCCATCCCGGCGCTGTTTCAGGATCTGCGGTATGTCATCATTGACGAGGTTCATGCCTTTATGGGGGCCGACCGCGGCATTCAGGTGCTGAGCCAGCTGACCCGGATCGAGCGGATGGCTTCCTGCTCGCCTCGCCGCATCGGGTTGTCGGCAACGCTTAGCGACTATGAGACCGCAGCTGGCTGGCTGGGCGCGGGCACGAAGAACGCGGTAGAAGTCATCGCCCCGCAAGGAGGACGGAAGCTGCGGCTGTCGGTCGAGCATTTCTCCTTCCCGGATGCGCGGGATGAGAAGCAGGCGGAGCAGCTGGAGCTTGCGCGCAAAGCCTATTACGACTTCGTATACGACAACACGCATCTGAAAAAAGCGCTGGTCTTCACGAACAGCCGCTCGGATGCCGAGCTGACCACGCTCGAGCTGCGCCGGATTGCCGCCAAGCGCGAGCAGCGGGATGTCTTCCATGTGCATCATGGAAGCATCTCCGCCATGCTGCGCGAGGAAGCCGAGGCCGCGCTCCGCGAAGGTCCGGGGCCGGCAGTTGCGGCGGCCACCCTGACGCTGGAGCTCGGTATCGATCTCGGCGAGCTGGAGCGGGTGATCCAGCTGGGCGCGCCGTACAGCTGCTCCAGCTTCGTTCAGCGGCTCGGCCGCTCCGGCCGCCGTGGAGATCAGGCCTCCGAGATGATGTTCCTCTGTCCGGAGGACGAGGATGAGGAGGCTATGCTGCCTGCCCGCATGCCATGGATGCTGCTTCGGGCCATCGCGGTCATTGAGCTTTATATTCGCGAGAAGTGGGTTGAGCCGCTGGCTCTGCGGAAGAAGCCTGTGGGCGTGCTTTATCATCAGACGATGAGCACGCTCAAGAGCATGGGCGAGGCAGAACCCCCGGATTTGGCGAGAGCGGTGCTGACACTGCCAGCTTTCCGCGGCATTGAGCCGGAGGAATACAAGGAGTTCTTGCAGTATTTGCTTCAGACTGATCATATCCAGCGTACGGAAGAAGGCAGCCTAATCATCGGGCTTGGTGGGGAGAAGATCGTGAACAACTACCGCTTCTATGCGGTGTTCAAGGATGATGAAGAGCATGTTGTATATAACGGTTCCGAAGAAATCGGATCGATTACGACCGTGCCGCCACCGGGCTACTGCTTCTCATTGGCGGGCAAGTTGTGGAAGGTGGAGGAAGTCGATACGAAGCATAAAGCCCTGTACGTGAAGTCGGCCAAGGGCAAGGTCGATACGTTGTGGCTTGGTGCAGGCGGCGATGTGCATACCCGGGTGGTACAGAAGATGCGGGAGGTGCTGGCCGACAGCGCCATCTATCCGTACCTGGCGCCGGGGGCAGTCAATCGCCTGGAGCGGGCCCGCCGACTAGCTCGGGAAAGCGGACTGCTGAAGCAGGTAGTTCTTCCAGCAGGCGGCGACTCCTTGTTCATCCTGCCTTGGGCGGGCAGCAAGCAGTTCCGCACCCTGGAGCGATTGCTGAAGCATAATCTGTCCGAGCGACTGGCCCTGCGCTCCATCGTGCCGATGGAGCCGTATTATATGGTTGTCGCGGGCAAGGTTGATAATAAGACGCTGATGGAGGAAATTAAAAAGGAACTGGCCGAATGCGAGGACGCTGGCGACCTCCTTGACCTGGACGAGGCGCCGTATCTCGGCAAATATGACGAGTTCGTCCCACCGAAGCTCGTTCGCACCGCTTTTGCTGCCGACGGATTGGACCTAGGTGGATTGGCTGAAGCGCTGGGGGCAGTCAATGATCTGAAAGGCTAGTGTGATAGTCGTAATGGTTCGACATGAGTTTGTTTTATAATAAATACAGCCATGAATTGGGGGACCCCAGTATTCATGGCTGTATTTAGTAATTTGTTTTATTTCGATAGAACGTATGCCTTTAAGTCTTCAAATTTCGTTTCGTTGTTCTTCATCCATGCTGCTTCATTCCCGGATTGAGATGATTGAAGTGTACTTTCTTCCCCTAAAATTAGTGGTATTGCAGGGAAAAACTCGTTATTGCCTTCTTTAACCCTCTCTATTATGAATGGAATTGCAGGTATACCGAGAGATTCTAATGACTTGATTTTCTCATCAGCTGAGAGGTTTGAATTTGCGATATTATTAACTTCTTGTGGAGTTTGATGAAGCTGTTTTTTCCACTGCTGTGAAAATGCATTACCAGTGTCCCAAAATGTCTTTGAGTTTTTCTTGAGGTCTACTTTAGCTATTTTTTCAGCAGCAATAGCTAAAATGTAATCCATAAGACCACTACCCTCGCTCTCGTCAATATTCTGTTCAATATAAGGTAATGCCCTGTATCCTAAATCAACAATGCTCTCAATTCCTTTGATGTTATTCACGTAATCGTAAGGGTTGCTACTTAGTGCTAAGGTAGAATGATTTTGTATTTCCCGTTCGATCTTTTTTTGAATTTTATTAATGGAGTTCGTCGGAATGGTTTAGCTTGTATTCATTGTGGGAGTCTTCGTGTGAAGAGAAACGGTACTTATCGCGAGCGTCAACGATACTTATGCAAGGATTGTAGAAAAAGTTTTAACGACATAAGCGGAACGCCACTTTCTGGCACACACAGTCCTGAAAAATGGATGAAATATTTTTTACTGATGGTTGAAAACAAAGGGAAGTCACTGCCCAAAATAGCTGTTGAACTCGATATTCACGTTGCTACTGCATTTTATTGGAGGCACAAGATACTCAATGCCTTGCGGTCAGTAGGTCATGCCACTTTATGTGGCATTGTTGAAAGTGATGAAACTTATGTCTTGGAAAGTGAAAAGGGCAAAAAAGGAGGCATTGCACATCGTAAGCCTCGTAAAAGAGGCGGTAAAGCTAAAAAACGTGGGATAAGTGATGAACAAGTATCCATCGTGGTCGCTCTTGACCGTAATGGTGCTATTTTTTCACAAATTGCTGGGCATGGACGAGTTACAGCATCTCAAATTAATGATGTAATGGGGGATCTTCTTCATGAAGAAGCCGTGTTATGTACGGATTCTGCCACTAATTACAAGTCATTAGCCCAGCAAAATAACATTAATCATGAAGTAATAAATGTTCGAACAGATGGATATGTAAAAAAGGGGATTTATCATATTCAACACGTTAATCGATATCACGGTGAACTGAAATATTGGTTGAGGCGTTTTGATGGTGTGGCTACACGACAAGTCACTTTCTAACACAATATTATTAGCTGCTTCCCAGAAGCCTTCTTTTACAAGAGTGAACTCTTTTTAACAAGCCAACTAATTTCAATCAAACTCGACAGTGGACATGTCTATGTTCATATTTAAGGGTCTAACAATTAGCGTGACAGTTTATTCCTGATTTGCTCTAAATGATGAATATCATGCTCTGAAAATATACTAATGTAACTTTCAATAGTAAATGGTCGTTCATCCGAACCAATAGTGAATTGTAGATCGCTATTAATGCTATCGATAGCCTCAAATAATTGGTTTCGTGTATATACAACCTCATGAATTAAAGCAACCACATTTTTGAAGCTACTGATATACTGAATTCCTTCATTATTGTGGAAATCATGATCAGGGAATGCAATTAGATTTGCTCCTTGCGCCATGAAAGGGATATGTTGTTCTAAAATAAATTTATCCCAATAGTGTAGATGTCCAATTATTTCCCTAATTGACCATTTCCCTTCTTTAATAGGGTCAAGCATTTTATACTCTTCATTTTCTTTTAACATTGCTATCTCTTTGGTTGTGTCCTGATAACTAATAATTGCTTTCAAGCTCATTTGACTCTCTCCCACCATATTTAAAATTTAGATTCTGGAATTATTATACTTTAAAGGAATCGAACCTGTAAAGAACATATGTTCTCAATATTTGAATGTTATTAATATGAGTTATGATAGCTATTTTTACTTAGCAACAATATTTTAGAAAATAGCCTTAAAAATATATATAGGAACCCTGAAAGTTCATTCCATTCTCCTGAAATGAACTTTCAGGGTTGTTCGCTGTTCTAAAAGGCGAATAATAGTTAAGGGAGACTATTAGACTATCACAACAATAGGCATATTATACCAAAATATATGTTTTTATGATAAAATAACTATAATTTCTCTCAATATATGTACAAATGTAAATTCCGGTGAGATTGAGAGAGGCGGGTTGACGTCCCTAAGCAAGGGCGTAGAAAGGAGATTAGAGGCTTAGTACATAGAGATATGTGTGTAGTGTAATGGGTTTTATGTAGAATGACGGTAGCGGAATCCAGAATGAACGGGAATGGAATTTGAAGTTGAAGTTGAAGTTGCATTGTTGGAACCGCTTCCCTTATTCAAGGAAATTAGGAAATGGGAGTTGATTCTATGAAACTTGTAAAAAGTTTACTCATGGGCGCTTTGGTCACATCTTCGATACTTGGGTTATTTGTGGGACCAACCACGGCAGATGCTGCAAAAGTGGAGTATCGCAAAGTTCAGGTGCTTGTAGATGCCCGTAAAGTGAAGTTTAAAGGAGGAGAGCCGTTTCAAGAAAGCGGTCGAGTGCAGGTGCCGCTGCGCGGGATCGGGGAGGCACTTGGAGCCAAGATTGGATTCGATGGGAAAAAGGTCAGCTATACGAAAGACAACAACCAAATTGTTTTGACACTGGGCAGCAAGCAGGCACTGGTAAACGGTAGGACAGTGGCAATGGATACACCAGCCAAAGCAATTAAAGGTCGGACTTATGTTCCACTGCGGTTTGTTAGTGAGAATCTAGGTGTCCCGGTTAACTGGGATCAGGTTGGGAATTGGGTTTGGATCGGATCGAAGGAAGTTCCTGATTACAGAACAGTTAAGACTATAAAGGAGTATCCGCTACAAAAATTTAGGCATTTATTTGGATCTGCACAATTTCTAGCTGAGGGTAAAGAAAACATTTATGTTTTCACTATTGATGATCTGCCTTTAAGTTTCGATGGTTTTATCCTCTATGATGTTTGGGAAGAAAAATGGACTACCAACAATTACCCTTATCTGAAAGCCAGATTCCATAAAGGAGTTGGGCAAATGGCATATCTACAGGAAGGTGTGGAGCCAAGACATAGAAGTAATGCTTTTCCAGAGCGCTACTCGGATAAAACTTTCACAAAGACATATCAAAGTTGGAGTGAAAATGATAAAGACTTTGATCCCAATTGGCGCAATTATCAGGTGAAAGAAGCCGAATATATTTATATTAATACGATAGCTGATCATCTTGCGTTTTTAGTTAATCCATTTAAATAACGTGGTAAGTGACTTATGAAGCTAATAAAGAAGATTATACTCATAACCTTACTTTTAACTAGTGTCGTGAACTTCTTTTCTTGGCAGTATACATATGCATCAGTATTGCCAACAACTCCGAAACCGTCCGATCCGGATAATACCCATTTGTTTGTCGGTTTGTTTTACCATGATATTTGGCGAAACTCTGCAGGTGGTTGGACATCGGATGGTGCTCCAGGACAATTAAAAGATATCGAATTCCCTTATAGTTTTGATTTTCCTGGGAGAAAAATCAAAGATGTGAAGACAAATAAATTCGATCCAAATATGACAGATCCAGCAGGCACTTCATTGTATTATAATTCTCGATATAAACAAGAGACCTGGGATTCTAGGAAGAATAATGTTTCTCCTACGTATACTGTTTTTAATCCAATGAATTTGCAAGGGAAAGGAACAGATTCGGCAAATTTTATTGTTAAAATCAATGGACTTCTTGACGCACCTCTATTTGAGAATATTACCAAGCAAGACCAGGGAGGATTAGTTCAAGGGCGTAGATATTATTTCCCCATTCTCATCACCATCGAGCTAGAACCTGAAGGTGGCGAGGCTTTAATTCGGCACTATACCACAACGGGAACGCCACTCAACGGCACCCCAGGCTTTACTGATCGGACGGAGGTACTTACCGTAGGGAAATCACATCCGTTCTCACATACGCCTGGCACAGCAGATTACGTGTATGAGGGTTATAAAGTAAGCGAGTCTGGACCACCGTCTGGAGGCAGTATAGAACAGGGAGATCCACCTCCATTACGTTATGACGGATCTTTTCCTAAATACTACGTCTATTACTATTATGAGGAAGTAAACAAACCAGGTCAGCCAGACCCTGACCCGCCAACCGCCTCGTGTACCCCACCAGCTCCAGGTATGAAGATGGATGGCCGGTATATGGACCCGGAGGTTTCAGCCAAAATATTAGCCGATCAGCGTGGTCAGGAGATGTTCGATGTTTTGCAGGGGATACCCACCTCCGAAAGTCTGTACGGCAATATCTTATCGCTCAATTATTTGTTTCAGCATTCATTTGTCAATATGACCGGAAGCTGCACGTTTGAGGTCAACGTGGAGAAGACATGGACACTGAGCTGGGATCCGGGTAAGCCGGGACCTAAGGGTCCGGATGGCAAACCGACTACGGTACCTGATCCGCAGACGGAGGAAGAGACGGTTACACAGCGATATACCGTGGTGCGTCCCTATTCCTACTGGGTGATTGATAATCTGGAGGTCTATAAAATCGATCAGGGTACACTTAGTAACTACGCCCTGCCTGGCGGGCAGATTACGATCCAGCCGCAAGGATATCAGCCGCCGCAGTATTCAACGAATGCGTCTGGAGCCTTCTATCCTCCATCACCACCTGATCCGATCGTAGCGCCTTCGGGGTCTCATGGAGGTAGTTCCTATAAATCGAAGCCGTCTCCGCCGAGTGAGAATTTGCAGAGCGTGGCCGAGGCCGCCGTTGATAAAGTGGAGGTTACCAATGACGCTCTTGTTTTTAACGGAACAACGATCATGAATCCAGGCCGCGTTCAGGAAAGCGGACCGACCCCGGGCAGCATACCTGCTCCTACGCGCATTAATGACCAAGTGCTTTACAAGCCTAACAATATGATCAGCAGTGATAAGGTCAACAGAGCTAACACGCCGAGCAGTGGGACAATCCACTACGGTCTGTTACCTGGAAATATTAATGGCGGTAGCAATAAGGAATTCCCGATTAATCCCATCAATACCGTCACGGTCCATACGCCAGTGGTCAATTACTCCTCAGTGACGGATGATCAGGCCCACAATCAGAAGACGACCCCGAACCGGAGTCGGTCCGCCTTCATATTGGATCGCCCGTTCACAGTCCGTATACCTACCTCAGGTCAGCATCGCAATATTCCGGGCTATGGAAACCGGGACTATGCAAAGTATATAAGAGTGAAGCAGGTGTATTTCCCGTTCGATGTGTACAGTGGCGATAAGAGCACATTTTATCCAAAGCATACCTGGATCACGATTCCGACATCTCAGCTCGATACGGAGTTTTTCCTGCCGGTATGGGTAGATGAGGGAGATTATGAGGTCTATTTCCGTACCATTGCAGAGAACGCGCCGCCTGATTTCACCACACAGCCCAGTGCCAATCTTGATCTTGCGAACCATGTAGCCACCGATATTGAGCCAGTCGAGGTCATAGGCCGGGTGTATGATTTTCATATCACAGATATCGCTGATTACAACTGGGAGACTGTTTTCCGCAAGCAAAAAGGTAGCGCTACTCCAAGCGGAGCATCATATTGGATCGGTCTCCGTGATATTGACGGTGGAACGCGAGGCAATGTATTACCATACACTTTACCGATTGCACCAGGCAAGCATCCGGCTCAAGGATACAAGAATTCTGCGGTCAAGACGGGGTATCACTTCAAATTCGATCTGAAGACAAAGGGGAATATGTTTCGTTCCCAGGACGGAATTTCGATAACGCCGAGCTTCTATTTTGTTAATAAAGATGGAACCGGCCGACAAGCGGTAGATCTGTATTACCACAGCGGGAATCGGAAGTTCATTCGCATCGGCTCCCCGCAGGACACGGAGAAGCGGTACGTCATTCTGAATGATCGGCTGCGCAATGTTCCGCAAGAGGAGCTGCAGGATGCCGCTTCGTATCTGTACAATCATGGTAGCGCACCAGCGGGCATGTCGGCTGCAGCCTATGCCAAGCAGTATATAGAGAAGCTCAGTAAAAACAAAACCTGGGTTGGACGATTGGACTGGCTGCTGCTTCCGGCCGATGTGCGAACATTGATTGGACCCAAATCAGGTCTGCCAGCATCGGTTGATGCGGAGCGCGCGAATGCGGCAATTCAGCGCTGGTATGGCGAATACAGTATTCCCTCAGATGTGTATGTGGTGAAGAAGGGGACGAATATCGCGGAATATGGGCGTACGAATCGATTGGATGAGCGTTCTGATATTTTCCTGAAAAAAGGATATATCATCGTGAACTTCAACATCGAGACGATCCGCGATGGCAACACGGCCAGGCCGCACTTGCAGTATATTCACGCTCCCTTGATGAATCAGTGGAGGCTTGAGGGATATGATCAAGCGTATCGGGATCCATATGGCAACCGATTTAGCCTGCTGGATGGCGATGTTGTATTCTATCATGGAGATCAATCTAGTAAGAAAGATTTTAATTCCCAAGTTCCTCATTAATCCATAAGGAACCAGCGCTCACGGAAAGCCGCCTAGCTGGATGTGAGATGAGATGATTAGCTTATAAGAAACTTAGTAGGAGCAGCCCCTTTCCTAGCAAGGAGAGGGGCTCTTCATATTATTTTGAAATCCCTTTCAAAAAAGCGTTGTAATCCCCTCGCTTCCATGGTAACTTATGTATATAAAAACGTTTTTATTGCGAAGGAAGATTGGAATGGTTATATGGGTAAAGTAACGATCAAGGATGTGGCAAGAGAAGCTGGAGTCTCTATTTCTACAGTTTCTAATGCATTGAATGACGTAGATGTATTGAACCCGGAGACCAAATCCCATGTGCTGAAGGTGGCTGAACGGCTCAATTATGTGCCGAACCTGAACGGAAAGCTGCTGAAGTCGGGGAAGACCAAGATGTTGGGCTTTTTCACGACTAGCGTGTCAGGGCCTTACTTCTACACACTGGTGGATTCGATGTCACGGGAATGTGATCGTCTGGGTTACGGGTTGAATGTGTTTGTTACGAAGGATAAGCAGGTCATTATGAGCAATATTATGGGCGGCCGCGTGGATGGTGTCATCATCTTCGAAGAGCTGAAGATCGATGATAAAGATATTGCTGCCATGGAGAAGGATAAGATTAAGGCGGTATTCCTGGATCGCGAGATTCAAAAAGAGACGATGGGCAGCATTATATTCGACTCTTATGAGGCTGGTTATGAAGCAACCAAGTACTTGATCAGTCTGGGCCACAAGAAGATCGCTTATATATCCGGCGTGGATACGATGTTTGACAGCGTGCAGCGGCGGGAAGGCTATCTGGCTGCACTGCGGGAGTGTCAGTATCCGATTGATGGAGACTATATCCTGCAAGGATATTTTGAAGAAGAAGGCTCCTATTCGGCTGTGAAATCGCTGCTCCATCAACATCCCGGCAAAGTGCCGGATGCTTTTCTGGCTGGTAATGATGTGAGTGCCATTGGCTGTATCAAGGCCTTGAAGTCGCTGGGTTACGAGGTTCCGCAGGATATCAGCGTGGTGGGTTTTGATGATATTGATATCGCGCAGTATTTTACACCGCCCCTGTCGACCGTACGTAACCAGATTGCCAGACAAGGAATCCTGGTCGTGAATCATCTGGTGCGCATGATTCAAAAGAAAGAAAAGGGTAAGATTCAGAAACTGCAAGGGGAACTGGTCGTTCGCGGTTCCAGCCACGTTAAGCTGAACCGAGACGAGAGGGCTTAAATTCACGAGAATTAGCAAGGATCGTCAAGTTTTTTTAAAGGATATAGAAAGACGACGCGTTTTTCGTCGAAAAATAAAAACGTTTTTATTGATAATTTATGATCGAAGGGGGCTAAGCAGGTGAGCAAAGCAGCTACGGCTCAGTCAAGCGGTACCAGCACGGTACCGCCAACTGGCAAGAAACCGATGGGACAGAGAATCAAGGAATTCTTCATTGATTACAAGCGGCAGTGGGAGCTCCAATCGATGATCCTTCCGGGCATTATCTTTATGTTCATTTTCTGCTACATACCGATTTACGGTTTGACGATTGCCTTTAAGAACTACACCGTGATCGATACGCTGGATTCTGCACCGTGGGTGGGCCTGGATAATTTCAAAATTATTATGTCAGACCGATACTTCTGGGATTCCGTTGTCAATACGCTGGGCATCAGTTTCTTGAAATTGGCGATCGGCTTTGTGATTCCAATTATTCTGGCCATTATGATTTACGAAGTGGGAATGGGACGGTTCAAAAAGTTCGTGCAGACGGTTTCGTACCTGCCTCACTTCTTGTCCTGGATCGTACTTGGCGGGATGCTCATTACCTGGTTTTCGACATCCGGCTTGTTTAATGAAGTTTTGCTTAGTCTCGGCCTGATCTCTCAGCCGCAAAACATTTTGCTCGATCCCAGCAAGTATTGGTGGATCGCGACATTATCGGATATTTGGAAAGAGGCGGGCTGGGGAACCATTCTTTATTTGGCTATCATGGCGAAGATCGATCCGACCTATTATGAGGCCGCGAGAATCGATGGAGCCAGTCGGCTCAGACAAATCTGGAACATCACTCTCCCGAACATGAAGATGATTATCAGCTTGAATCTGATTCTTACTGTAAGCGGTTTATTGGGCTCGAATCTGGATCAGACCTTGGTGCTCATGAATTCGCAGAACCGGGAGAAGGCGGAAGTCATTAACTCGTACGTGTACCGGATGGGGATGACGCAGGGCGATTTCTCATATGCGACCGCCGTTGGTTTGGGTGTATCGATCATCTCTGTCATTCTGCTCGTAACGGCGAACAAGGTGACCAGTAAATTGAATGATAATCAATCCGTTCTGTAGGTCATGGAGAGGGAGGTATTACGGTGAATTTGAAAGCAGCAAAAGGGGATCTCGACAGCCGGATTTTTGATACGATCAACATCATCTTACTGGTTGCGTTCACGATCATTATTGTCGTTCCGTTATGGAACGTTGTCGTTTCGTCCTTCAGCTCGGGCAGGTCGCTTGCCGAGGGCGGGTTTATCTTCTGGCCTACGGAATTTTCGCTTGAGAACTATCAAGCCGTATTCCGGGATGCAGGTATCTGGCAGGCCTTCTTCATCTCGGTGGCCAAAACACTCGTCGGGGTCATCACACACGTGTTCTTCTGTGCCATGGTGGGGTACGGCTTGAGCAAAAAATACGTCCGCGGACGCAAATTTTATGTCGCTATGGGTGTTGTCACCATGTTTTTCTCCGGCGGCATGATCCCGACGTACTTGTTAATCAAGGACTTGGGGCTGCTAAACAGCTTCTGGGTGTACATTATTCCAGCTCTATTGAGCTTTTACGATGTCATTATTCTGATGAACTTTTTCCGCAATGTGCCGGATTCACTGGAAGAGTCGGCGAAGATCGACGGCGGGGGCGACTGGAGAATATTCCTGAGCATTTTCATTCCCCTTTCCATGCCGGCGATGGCGACCATCGCTTTGTTCAACGGAGTTGGGCAGTGGAATGACTTTATGACCACCAAGCTGTATATCACGGATCAGTCACTCTATCCGCTGCAGATGATGCTGTACGAGATTATTGTGCAGTCTCAGACCCAATCGATGCAAAATATCGGCTCGGTAGCGATTCAGACAACAACCAAAGGGGTCCAACTAGCAACAATCGTCGTAACGACGCTGCCCATTGTTGTGATGTATCCAATATTACAGAGATATTTTATCTCCGGCATGATGCTCGGAGCGGTTAAAGAGTAGCGAAGTCCGCAGCTCTTTAAGGGAGTGGAACAGAAGCAAGCCTGTAATGACTAGGGTCAAATAAGAAAGCGCTTTAATTAAAAGGGAGGTTTACAGGATGTTGATGAACAAAGCTATGGGCAAAAAAGGACTTATGCTGTTTACGGCACTCATGGCAGTTGTGCTGGTCGTGAGCGGCTGCGGCGGATCAGGCGAGAAATCTGGGTCCAAGAAAGAAAACTGGGTTTCGATCGAGGATCGTTACACACCGGATGCGAATACACCGGCCTGGCAGCTGGATAAAAAAGAAGAGACAACCGATCTCACATGGTATGTCAATGCAGACTGGTGGAACACGGATTTCGGCAAGGATGTTGTCACCAAGAAGATCAAGGAAGATTTAAACATCAACATTAAATTTATTACCGGCGATGATACGAAGCTGAACACATTCTTTGCGGGCGGCAATATGCCGGACTTGATTACTACTTTTGATTCCAATTCTCCAGTCGTGCAAAAGGCCGCCACCTGGGCGCTGCCGCTGAACGATCTGGCCGAGAAATATGATCCATACTTCAACGAAGTAGCTGCTCAGGATACGATCAATTGGTTCCAATTGAAGGACGGCAAAACCTACGGGTATCCGAACTACTCCAATACTCAGGAAGACTACGACAGCGGCAACATTCCTGCAAAGACAGCATTTGTGATCCGCAAGGATGTGTATGAAGCTCTAGGCAAGCCTGCTATGGGAACGCCGGAAGAATTCCGGGCTGCTCTCGCTGATATCAAGAAGCAATTCCCTTCCCTGATTCCACTGGGCTTCAACTCGATCGGGGAAGGTACGGGATCGCTTGGCGATGTGCTGCAGGACTTCATCGGCGTGCCGCTGGAAGATGAGAATGGCGGTTTCTATAACCGGAATCTGGATGAGGATTATCTGACCTGGGTCAAAGCGTTCAACACTGTGTACCGGGATGGATTGATCAGCGATGACAGCTTTGCCGATGACGGAACGGCTTTTGAAGAGAAGGTGAAAGCGGGCAAATACGCAACAATCATGCTGGACGGCACGCCGCAGCAAGGCGGTAACCTGCAGAGCTTCTACAGCAACAATAAAGGCAAAGAGTATATCGCGATTGACGGACCGCAAAGCACAGTCGGACATGCGCCGACATTGAACCAATCGGGTATTACTGGCTGGATGATCAGCTTTATTACAAAAGATAATGCCGATCCTGCCAAGTCCATTCAGCTGTTCACGTACCTGTTGAGCGAAGAAGGGCAAATGCTGATGAACTATGGTATCGAGGGCGAGACCTACCAAGTGAATGCAGACGGAACGGTAGAGTTCCTGCCTGAGGTGAAAGATCTGCAGATGAACAACCCGGATACCTTCAAAAAAGATTACCGTATGGGCGAATTCATGTTCTTTGGCCATGACCGTCACAAAGCCTTGAGCGGAGATGCTTTCCCGGATGCAATCAAGCAAATGCAGGAATGGGGCAAAGGGAAGCTGACGCCGCATTTTATTCTCGAGAATATTAACCCGGATCAAGGAACGCCTGAAGCACGTTCTCTGACAGCCATCAATACGAAGTGGAACACCACGCTCATCAGTATGATTCGTTCCAAGGATGATGCCACTTACGACAGCCTTTTGAACGAATACAAAAAGTTTCTGGACGATAACAACTGGGATAAAATCGTCGAAGTCCGCAATGAGAAGATGAAGGCAAATAAAGAGAAGCTGGGTCTGAAATAAGGAAGCGTTAGGGATGGGTCCCTATCTTGACAGAGTAGAGGTCCTGTCCAAGCTTTTTTCTGGAGACATGGGTAGGAAGACCACAAGAAACCTGGAGGGAAACAACATGCTGAACATCACTATCTACCAGTCAAACGGTGAAGAGGAACTATTTGTTAAAAAAACCAAGGAGCAGCTGGGACCCGTAACTATGGGTGCGGAGAAGCATACGGTTGTCATCGATGAGGAGCAGACGTTTCAGGAAATGGACGGCTTCGGCGCGTCCTTCACGGATTCCGCGGCTTATCTGATCCATCAAGTATTGGACACGGAACAGCGTTTGGAGCTCATGACGCAGCTGTTTGATGCGAACGAAGGGATCGGATTGTCCGTTCTACGCCAACCGATGGGCGCATCCGATTATGCGCGAGACTTCTATAGTTACAATGACCTGCCTGAGGGCCAGACGGATGTGGAATTGGAGCGGTTCTCCATTGCTCATGACGAGGAGGACATCATTCCGCTTCTGCAGGAAGCACTTCAATTGAATCCGGATGTGAAGCTGATGGGTTCCCCGTGGAGCCCGCCGGGCTGGATGAAGACAAGCGGTTCGATGATCGGCGGAGAGCTGAAGCCGGAATATTGCTCGGTGTATGCCAATTATTTTGTGCGTTATATTCAAGGTTATGAAGCCAACGGGCTGCCAATCTATGCGATCACACCCCAGAATGAAGCATTATACTCGCCAGGTCATTATCCCGGCATGATCATGCTGCCCGAGGTGCAAAGTGATTTCATCAAGAATCATCTGAAGCCGCAATTCGTGAAGAACGGCATTGATACCAAAATCCTCTGTTATGATCATAACTGGGATAAGCCAGACTACCCACTAACGGTGCTTGAGCAGGCGGGCGACGCCGTGGATGGGGTCGCTTGGCACTGGTATGGCGGCAAGCCGACGGCGCAGTCGGAAGTGTTCGAAGCTTTCTCGGGGAAAGAGGTTCATTTCACGGAAGGATCCGGCGGGGAGTGGATTCCACCATTTGAGCAGGCCTTCTCCAATGTGATGCGGACGGGAATTGAGATACTTCGCAATCACAGCAAGTCCTATGTCCTGTGGAATATGGCCCTGGATGAGAAGAACGGCCCTACGGTGCCAGGCTTTGGAACGAGCACCTGCCGCGGCATTGTGACAGTGAATCAACAGACGAAGGAACTAACCTATACGCTGGATTACTATGCCTTGGCGCATTTTAGCAAAGTGATCCGTCCGAAAGCGGTTCGTATTGCTTCTACAAGCGATGATCGGATTCGTTCCGTTGCATTTAAGAACACGGATGGCTCCATTGCCGCCGTATTGTTTAACGACAGCGAGGCTTCGGAGAGTGTGGCGATCCAGCTGCACGGGGAAGAGGCATTGCATTTAGAGATGCCGGCGAAGAGCGCGCTGACGATCAAGCTGGAGAGCAACTAATTGGAGATTGCAGTCTAAATAGCTGAATGATAAGAAGCCTGGAACGGTTGTTCCAGGCTTTTTTATCGTTTAGAGATATCAGAAAATTTAAACTTCAAGAGGCCTTATCCACCTGATCTCGCAAAACCAGCATGGGGCTATACGCGGACTGCCTTCTGGGGGATAAGCTGATCGATTTTTTCATAGATACGGCAGATTATTTCAGTGAGAAGAAAAACAAAGAAAAGAGAATAAGAATACCGAGCAGAATCAGCGTCATTTGATGCTGTTTGGTTTCCCTCAGATACTTCCATTCCAGGAAACCGCGGAATATAAGAACAAGAATAAGCGAGACTAGATACATTCCTTGAATGGTGATTTTTTCAAAAATTCCAAAGAAGCTGACAATGGCGATTCCTATAATTACGATGACGAAGAGCGCGCCGCCACGATAGTAATAGGATTCTCCCATTGTATCTGTGATCCTGGCTTTGCGGTCTTCTTTATCCAAGAGAAGCCATCTCATTAATAATTGCAGGATGCCAAGGACCAGAAACACAAAAATGATAAACATAGGCTTATTCCTCCTCTCCTATTCTTTCCTTATCGTCAAGATACCTATAGGAGGCTTAGTTTGATAGAGGGTGGCCCTTTCGGCCGCAATGGTTGAACGCTAGAGGATTAGGCAGGTTCCTGCTACTTTGATTCCTTGTTGAGACCGAACACATAAGACTCCAGGAAAGCCTTCAACTGATTGAAGGACTCGGGTCTGGCGCTGTATTTATATCGTTCATTCGGCATCTTAAAATGCATGCGCAGAAGGCCCGCGGTTTTGAGCAGGGACAGGTGATAGTGCAGGTTGCTCTTGGACAGGCCGGTCTTTTGCTGTAATTCCGTAAACGTGACGGGACCGTCAGCCAGAATGTGCAGCAGCACCAGCCGCTTTTCGTCAGCCAATCCTTTGGTCATGCGCAGCAGCTGGTTGGTCGGCGTATCCTCGTCCAGCTGCTCATCATCTACCGCATAACTGATAATGAGCTGTTGATTGCTCACATAGTCCATCCGGTTTAACGGCTTGATATGATAAGTCGGAATGAGAAGAATGGCATGGTAGTCGTCTTCAGAGTCAAGCACAATCCCGCTCGTTGCTTCATCGATCAAATCAATATAGGGAAGCTCCCGGCTCAGCTGCTCCATCCGGGCAGCGGAACGCCCAAGCAGCTCGTGAATCTCGGGCGGGATGGTATAAGCGCGGTACCACTCCGTCATAAATTCAACGCTCAACTCCCGAAAGGCTTTAAGTCCCATCGGCAATCCGTCTCCAAGATAAGGAGCCAGGATTTCATACAGCTGACCTTCTCCCAAATCGGCAAACCAGCTGAGAAAACGCTCGATGTTATCTTTTTCCGGGCTGTCTAAGATAACCAGATGCAGATAAGAAATAATCTCGCACAGGTCTACCTCTGCCAGCTTGTCCGTAAAAGAAGCAGGCAGCTTCTTCTCAATTTCCTTCCTCCACTTATTTCCCAGATCATGCATTTGATTTTTATTATCTGTATACGCATACAAGCTGGTTATCAGCTCGTGAACAGGCGAATAGTCAATTCTGATATGAGTCATGATCGTTCACTCCTCTAAGTACTCGTCTTTCCATTTTTATGATACCACATCACTTGATAAATAAATATTGAACTTTCCATTGGTTCATATATAATTGAACTTAAATAAATGGTTCAAAAATTTATGAACTAGTGGGCGGCAAAAGGAGAGATTGGAGATGAGCAATTGGTTTGATACGAATATCTCATAAGACAGCAGCAGATGGAGCTGAATCGAAAGGCCAGCGAAGCGTGGAAATTCGAATTCAAGCATGATCCGGTAAGCTTGTGGATGCGTCTCTTCCCGGGGAAGAAACAGGGATTTCAAGCGGCCAAGAACAGGGCCCGAACCTCAAATTAAGAAGTGCAGGTACCATCAATGAACCTAAGAGGAAATGGAGTGGAATGAATGGACTTTCTTTCTGTAGATCGTGTAAGCGAAGATGCTGTGCAGGCTCCTCCAGAATCTGTGATGAAAAGCGAGGATCAAGACGAAACGCTATTATCGGCTGTGCTTACACTGCCGGAAACCCTGAGACAGCCGATGTATTTGTACTATTTTGAGCATTTCAACACCCTGGAGATTGCGGAAGTGCTGCAGATTGAGCCTGAAAATGTACGGAACCGCATGAGCAGGGCCCGCAAGAAGCTGAAGATGATGCTCGGTAAGAAGCTGGAGGCCATACGGGATGGCCGCGAGAGATCCAGAGCGACATTGAAATCATCCTCTTGACTTCAACCTTGGTGTTCGGATATGATTTCCAATAACTTGAATAATACTAATCAAAAGCAATGAAGAGAAAGAGTACCTTGGCGACGTCTTTGAACAGAGAGCCCCGGCTGGTGAAAAGGGGTAAAGAAAGAACCTGGGGAATATGGTCTCTGAGCTGTACACCGAAACCCTGCCGTGTGGGGTTGTAGGCTGTGCCGGAACCCGCACCCGTTAACGTGCTAGGGTATACCCGCGTTCATTCGCGTCGTACCCGAAGAGGTGAATGCCGCAAGGCATGAATGAAATTGGGTGGTACCACGTGAGCGACAAGCTCTCGTCCCTTTTGGGATGAGGGCTTTTTTTGTTGTCTACAAAAAGGAGGATGAATGAGATGACGAACATTTTTATCGGTGGCGCTTGGCCTTATGCCAATGGGTCATTGCATCTTGGGAGGCTTGCAAGCTTATTACCCGGCGATGTGTTGGCACGTTATTTTCGCGCGAAGGGAGAGCAGGTGCTGTATGTATCCGGCAGTGATTGCCACGGTACGCCGGTGGCTGTTCAAGCGATACAGGAAGGAGTGTCTCCCGGGGATATCGCAGACCGGTATCATGGGGAGTTTGTGGAATGTTTCGAACAGCTGGGCTTCACCTACGATTTATACACCCGAACTGATCAGGCGTTTCATCATGAGGTGGTGCGGGAGTTGTTTCTAAAGCTGCTGGACAATGGGCATCTGTATCGTAAAACCGTGTTGCAGACCTACTGCGAAACCGATCGGCGGTTTCTCCCCGACCGCTATGTGGAAGGGGATTGTCCCGTATGCGGCAGCAGGGCTCGCGGAGATCAGTGCGATGCTTGTTCCACAATGCTCGATCCGTCTGATCTGGGTAACAGAACCTGTAAAATTTGCGGAAACCAGCCGGTGGAGCGGCCTACCGAGCATTTTTACGTATCGCTGTCGCATTTTCAGGACGAGTTGGCGAATGAACTCGAGAGCGTCCAGGGCTGGCGGGATAATGCGGTGCAAATGACCAGGCGATACTTGGAGGAAGGGCTTCAGGACCGGGCGGCTACGCGGATCTGGCCTGGGGCGTGGATGTGCCCGTTCCAGGCTTCGAGGATAAGAAAATTTATGTCTGGATCGAAGCGGTCAGCGGCTACTTATCCGCCAGCAAGCAGTGGGCCGCGGAAACGGGCGGCGGCTGGGAGTCCTTTTGGCGCAAGGGTCAGGGCGAGGTTACGGCTTATTATGTACACGGGAAGGACAATATTCCGTTTCATACGTTGATCTGGCCTGCGCTGCTTAAAGGGGTCGGGGACCTACATTTACCGGATCGGATCATTTCGTGCGAGTACATGACCCTGGAGGGAAGAAAATTCTCAACCAGTCGCAACTGGGCCATATGGGTGCCGGATTTATTAAGCCGTTATGAGCCGGATTCAATTCGTTATTTCCTTATCGCGAACGGACCTGAGAAGCGAGATGCCGATTTCTCCTGGAGGGAGTTCATTCACAGCCATAATGGGGAGCTGCTTGGTGCATTCGGGAACTTGGTCAACCGTACCTTGGTGTTTGTGAACAAATCGTTTGAGGGGAAGGTGCCCGAGGGCAGCATATCCGAAGAGTGGCAGAGCCGGGTAGAGGTATTGTACCGTCAGGCTGGCACACTCATCGAGGAAGGACGACTGAAGGAAGCGCTGGAGTTGATATTCAGCGTGGTGCGACTAGCAAACAAATACTTTGATGAACAGAAGCCGTGGATTCAGGTGAAGGAGGATCGTGAAGCGTGCGGAAATACACTCTACACCTGTGTTCAGATCATAGCCAATCTGGCGAATCTGCTGCAGCCATTCATTCCGTTCTCCTGCGATAAAATAAGAGGCTTTCTCTCGCTGGAGCAACCGGTGTGGACTTGGTGCCACGTTCAGGCTGGCAGACCGCTCCATGGGGTGGAGCTATTATTTGAACGGATCGATCCGAGCCGGATCGAGGAGGAGACCCGGAGATTGGGGGAATCATCTCTCTGAGCAGGGAGGACATTCCATTACCGAGCTTTTGTTAATGAGCATCTTAATCCAGATTCACTGCCTTAACCATGTCAGGATCTTACAAATACGCCGATAACTCGCACAATAGACGGGGCACGATGTATTTTTTATGCAGGGTACCTTGTATCCGGGATGATACGGGTGCAGCCGCATGAAGAGAGTGTACCAGTTGAAGCCCAAGCCAAGCAGAAAGAAGAGGAACCCCAGCGGATTGCTGCGGCTCCTCTTCATTAGAATGTAGGCATCCATTTGATCTTTACAAGGATTCGTGATCTGTTTCATGAATCCAATCCGATGATCTGGTTGCTCTTCCTTTTTAAAAAGTTGTTACGTTCCATTTCAGCAATCTATTATATGCTTAGCCCGTCCCAGGCCACGGTAATCGGACATGGGAACGACTGGGATGCAATCCAGTCCACGAGCTCAGCATGGTTGGAGGTAAAGTGGTTGATATGAGTCAGGTAGATGCGGGAACCGGCATGCAGCGTGCCTTGGTCAAGCAGTACGCGGAACAATTCCATACAGCTGAATGCGTCCAGATGCCCATTCGGGTGCAGCCCGCGCCCAGGCGTGAGGCCAAAGGTACACTCGCTTATCAGCACGTCCAGCGACGCATTTTCCAGAGCTTTGAAAGTCTCCGGCAAATACCAGCCTGTGTCCACGCCATAGTAAACTTTTTGCCCGTCCGGCCGTTTAATTAAATAATTGGCGCAGCTCTCACCCATATTGCCCAAATGATTGCCGCGGAGCGGCGTCACTTCCATGCCGGAGATCACAACCTTCTCGTTAAACGCCAGCTTATGGAAAGCGACAATGCCGCGTGCCTCCAGGTCGGAAGTCATCCCTTTCATAATCGGCCGGCTCTGCCGATAGAAATCAACGATGTCATACGCTTGATCGGTAAAATAATAGTGCAAAGGCTCTGCGTTGCGTTCGATCGACATATTTCTTACATTCATCATCATGTAATTGAAATGGTCCTCGTGCGTATGGCTCACCAGCACATGCTGCAGCTTGGTAAAGTCGCCGAATTCGATCGCTTCCTGAAAAGCATCCGCCCCCAGGTCGATGCAGATTTGTTCATCGAGCCGCAGCATGGAACGGCGGCGAATTTCGCGCCCTCCTGTGCTTCGCGCGTTGTCGCAAACCGGACAAGAACAGAACGGATTCGGAATTCCTTCGGCTGCGCTCGTACCATAAAAGATCATGTCCGTATTCCCCTTTTCTCGAATTCTCGTCTATTATTGCTGATTCCAACGGTCGTAAGCGGCTTGATAGATGGCAAGGTATTTATCCAGCTTCATCTTACCGAGCGTCTCCACAAATGTCTCCCATTCGCCGATTGGTCTTGCGCCCGTAATAAATTTAACGATTTGCTCATCCGTGAATGCTTCGATATCCGTCGCGTAAGTGCTTAACTGAATGTTTTCTTCTTCCGTAAAGTTCGGAATCATCAGCTTTTCGTCTGGTACCAGGAATGGGCGAATGACATCCTTGTTGGCGATCATTTCGGGAAGGACAGCCGCACTTTGGTCAACATTTTGCGTGACGCGCTGTGGAATATTGCCGCCTTGGAAAATGGTGTACTCCGCGAGCGCTTCATCTACCGTAAGCCCGTTAGGATTGTTGGAGAATTCGTCCTTCAGCTTATAAAAGCCGTCACCGTCAATCGTGTAAGTAACGTCCTGGATGCCAAGCCGAGCCAGCGCGGTCCCTTCCTCGCTAAGGAAATAATCGGCCCAGCGGAGTGTAGCTGCAGGATTCGGATTCTTGCTCGTAATGACAAAGGAGCCGAGATCCCGAACTTTAGGGCTGACGCCCGTCCAATACACATCCCCGTCAATCGCTTTAAAAATAGGGTTTTGCACGTAATGGCTGCGATTGTCTCCCATCCATAGATTGTTGTTGCCTTTCGCTACGTAACCGACCCGTTCTTCATCGATCTTAGCGACTTCCTGGTTCATATCCTGCGAGAAAATCTCTTTATCGATCAGTCCTTCGGCCCACAATTTGTTGAAGAAGGTCAGCATATCCTTAAACGTGTCGTCTGTTGCGATATAACGAACCTTGCCCTCATCATCAACATCCATATAAGGTGCGATAATGCCGGAATTACCACCGAAGCCCCAGCTGCCATAGAATGATCTGAAGAACTCATTGCCGCTGCTATTGTTCTCTTTGTAACCGGAAATCGGCAGTTCATCCGCTATTCCGTTGCCATTCGGATCCTGCTCTTTGAACGCTTTCAATACTTCATAGAAATCGTCCATTGTTGTTGGCATTTCCAGCCCCAGCTTGTCCAGCCACTCTTTATTGATCCACGAGGAGGCAATTCGGCCGTCTGCTTCGCTAATATTCGGCAGCGAGTAAATATGACCGTCCGCGGACGTAATGGATTTGCGAATACCGTCATTGGCTTCCATTAGCGCAGAAAGGTTCGGCGCATAGCCGGCATCGATCAAATCGTCAAGCGGGATGATTTGACCGGCAGCGGCGTAAGATGTGATCAATTGCGGCGACAGCATCGCCCGCATGACAAAATCCGGCAGGTCATTGGAGGCAAACAGCAGATTTCTTCGCTCTTCGAAGGTATTTTGCGGGACGGAATCCCAATCGATGATGACATTGGACTTCTCCTCGTAGTCCTTCAACCCCTTATGCTCGTTCCAATCCTTAACAAGCTCGTACTTCGCGACCAGCCCTTTCAGATGGACGGGCTCATTGGCAATCGGCATGCCCGTTTTATTAATATTATCCGTGCTTTCATTCGCCAAAGGCGCCTTATGATCTGCGTTATTTCCCGTATTGCTGCAAGCGCTCATCAGGAGCAGCGATACACTCAGCAGGGTAGACAAGAGCAGTACATACTTCTTTTTCATCGTCGTCATCTCCTTTATTATTCAACCTTTAAGTGCGCCAATCATCATGCCTTTAACAAAAAATTTCTGAAGAAACGGATACAGCATTAAAATAGGTACGCTGGATACGATGATAACCGCGTATTTGACTCCTTCAGCAACGAGAAACTTGCTCGAATCGGTCTCAATGGAATCCATCATCACATTATCCGACTGATTCATAACTAGAATTTCCCGCAGGAACAGCTGCAAGGGATAGAATGATCGATCTTTCAAGTAGATCATTGCCTCGAAATAGGAGTTCCAATGGTAGACGGCATAGAACAGGACAAGGACAGCTATGATCGGTGCGCTCAAAGGCAGCACGATGGAGAAAAATGCCCGTATATTGCTGCAGCCGTCCATATAGGCCGATTCATAGATCTGCTCGTCGATGGTTGATTCAATAAATGTCCGGGCGACGATCATATTGTACACGTTGATGGCGGTTGGCAGAATCAACGCCCACATCGAATTGTACAGGCCCAAATTTTTAACGAGCAAATACATCGGGATGATGCCGCCGCTGAAGAACATGGTGATCGTGAAGAATACCATGAACCCTCTGCGCCAGGGGAAATTTTTGCGGGCCAACGGGTAAGCGCCCATCATCGTCAGCGCAATGTTGACTACCGTTCCGATGACCGTGTACAGGATCGTATTCCGATAGCCGATCCATATTTCTTCGTTCATGAATACCCGCCGGTAAGCCTCCAAGTTAAATCCTTTCGGAAATAGGCCGATTTTGCCGGTTACGACCAGCTTGGGATCGCTAAAAGAGGCACTGACGACATGAATAAGCGGGTAAAGAATGATTAATACCAACATACCGATTAATGAATATGTAACAATCAGAAACAAACGGTCCCCTTTAGACTCTTTAATTTTGTTGGACACTGCCTGCATGGTCATTCCTCCCTTTAGAACAAGCTGCCGCTGCTGTATTTTTTGGCGAGCTTGTTGGCCGCGAGCAGCAGAATGATGTTGATGACATTGTTAAAGAGCCCCACGGCAGTAGAAAATCCGTAATCCATATTGATTAGACCCATTTTGTAAGCGTAAGTGGAGATAACCTCGGATGATTCGATATTCAAGCTGTTTTGCATCAGCAGGATGCGCTCGTAGCTGAGTGTCATCATTTTTCCCATCTGCAAAATAAATTGAATGACAATGGTCGGCAGAAGGCATGGCAAGTTCACATGAATGATCCTCTTCCATCGGCCGGCCCCGTCGATTTGCGCAGATTCATGCAGCTGCGGATCTACACTGGACAATGCCGCGATGAAAATAATAGAGTTCCAGCCTGCGTTTCGCCACACGTCCGTGCCGATGTAAACGCCGGGGAAATAATGCGGATCGGTCAGAAACGGAATCGGACCAAAACCGAATATATCCAGAATATGATTGAGGTACCCGTTCTCTCCGGCAAGAAATAAATTAATAATTCCGACAAATACAACCGTGGATATAAAATACGGCGCATAGGTGATCGTCTGAAATGTTCGCTTCAAGCGTTCGCGCTTAATCTCGTTAAACATGAGAGCCAGGATGATGGGAATCGGAAAGCTGATCAGCGTCTTAAACAAATTAATGACCAGCGTATTCGTGAGAATTCGGGAAAACTGGTACGAACCAAAGAGCCTCGTAAAGTTATCCATGCCAATCCAAGGGCTGGCTGTAATCCCCATGGCCGGATTAAATCGTTTAAAGGATAGCTGAACCCCATACATGGGGCCGTAACAAAAGATTAGAAAATAAAGGACGACCGGAATAACGAAGATCAGATAGTCCCAATTTTTACGCAGCGCAAACCTTCTTCTCCGTGATCCGGGCGAGGTGGCAGTCTTGTCTTTAGCAGCCATTTAACGGGCCTCCTTCTTCGTTGCCAAAAGCGGTTCGGCGCCTGAAACGCTTTCGTATGGCTCGATGATAAGTGAATCTGCGGTCGGCAACAACAAGCGGATATCGGCTTATGCACGCAAAAATTGCGATTCAAGCCGAATATGTACCCTGCAAATTTTTCAGCAACCAGTCAATTTTTGCTTTTTTACAAAGAAGAATTGATAAGCTTATATCAAATTCGTATACTCGAAATACGTTTTAGACCTAATTCATCAAGGATGTGACGAGTGTGCGCAAAGCGATTCAGTCCAAGCTGTATCGTAAATTTCTGTTCCGGTATCTTCTCATATTAGCTGTATCCGGCCTTCTGTTCTTATTGACCAATATCATTTTTTTATCGAACACGTACAATCGGCTTATGGACAACACGCAGAAATCGATGGCGCATATGACCGAGCTGCTCGATACCCGAATATTCGATTTGCAGATGCTGACCTTGTCCGTATCGCGAAATACAAGGCTGCTTCCTTATCAATTGCAAGAACAGGTGGCTTATCCGTATGATATTGCGAAAGAGTTGGTAAATTTGAAAGCGCCTTCAGCCAATCTTGATTCGATAGGTCTTTACTATCGCCAATCTTCTTATCCATCGCTGGAAAACACCATTTTTACGGATACGGGCATGTATACCCCGGAAAGCTATGTTCGCTTAATCGGACATAACCGAATAGCGCCGGAGGAATTACATAATGTGATGGATAAACTGAAGGAGCCTGTATTTATTTCCTCGCTGACCCAATCGAATGAAGAACCGGGCAAGGAACAGGTTCTATTATTGTTGATCCCGCTCGACGGTACGCCATATTCCAGCGGCATTATGATCTATAAGCTGGACTATTCCGCTCTATTGAACAATTTCCGGCAGGTAGCCGATAACGAACGCAGCTTGATCGCTTTTGACCGCAGTGGCACGCCGATTTTCTACTTGAAAGGCCATAGCGACTTGGATTGGAGGCGGCTTGCTCTAGTTGTTGATGATGCCAAGATGCGCATTCCAGGCTATCTTCTCTTGCAAGAAACGTCCGACAAACAACAGTTCCATGTCATTAACGCGATTCGGCGTAGCGCCTACAATCAAGAGTATTATGTTGCCCTGACTATTTCCCTGGGAATATTCCTGTTCTCGCTTATTCTTGGCGTGGTACTATGCTTCCGGTCGGCTCTTAAGAGCTATCAGCCGATTCAGGAGCTATCGAACCGTTTTTCAGGATTTGTACGGGATAAAGCCGAGGGCGCGGAGCAGGATGAGCTGACCCGGTTAACGCAATATATCGAGCAGATGAGAGATGAAAGCCTGCATTTGTCCCATATGATGCATAATCAGGAGATTTTGACGAGAAACCAGCTATTATTAGCTGTACTGATGGGGAAGTTGAACGTGGATAATA
Organism: Paenibacillus solani; assembly: GCF_001277345.1. GTDB lineage: Bacteria > Bacillota > Bacilli > Paenibacillales > Paenibacillaceae > Paenibacillus_AQ > Paenibacillus_AQ solani. Next base: position 73,835 of record NZ_LIUT01000002.1, on the reverse strand, counting down.
CATCCGAGACCAATCGGAATGCATTGGACAAGCTGCTTGGCAAACGAAATACGAGCAGCGTGCTAGTGTTTATGTTTGATGACTACAACGCCAAAATAAGCAAAGAGCCGCTAAGCGAGCAATGGTTGATGAAGTACGCCATCTGCAACGTTTTTGAGAATTTATCGGGCGAGCATGGTGCCAATTATGCGCTTGATTTGGCTATCGACAATGGCATTGTCGGCATCGTCTCGTGGAATACCGAAGAGGCAGGTCGCTGGGAGGAGCATAGCCGTGCGTTTGCGGAGCAGATTTTGGCATTCATGGAAAGGCATCTTGCGCTCTCCTTGTCCTGTGCTGTCGGCGAGCCGCAGCCAACCAATGAACTGCACCAATCGTTCAACTCGGCGACTTCGCTTTCCGAATATCGGATCTTTGCCGGCAAACAATCGATTATTACGCCTTCGGCAGCCGCGCCAAAAATCGCGAGTGAGGCAGCTGCGGGTACGAGCGACGTACGGCAAATTTCGCTATTGGCAGATGCGCTTCATGCCGCAGTCTGCTCCAAAGACTCCGAAAACCTGGAACGGCAAATCACCGAGCTTAAAGCACGGTTTACGTTTATGGAGGATGCATCCGCCTTCCGCTTGACGTACCAGCAAATGATTTTCACCTTGAACCAGCTCGTCAACAATATCCCGCTATCGCATCGCGAAGCCATTAAATACAAGCTAGATGCGCTTACCGAATATCAGTCGAAGACGATTGAAGAGGCTTGCAGCAATTTGTTTGAGGCTGCGTGCAGCATTCAAGACAGCTTAGGGGAGGATTCGAGCCATGACCGATTGTATACGTCCATGCTTGAATACGTTGCCCGATCGTATATGGACTGCAATCTTAGTCTCTCGACCATTGCCGAAGAGCTCTCATTGACTCCTTCTTACATAACACGTTACTTCAAAAACAAGAATGGACTGCCTTTAATGCAGTATGTCTCGAAAATTCGAATCGAGAAAGCAAAGCAGCTGCTTGAAACAACACCGCTATCCATTAAAGAAATCGTCGAGCAGGTTGGATTCGTTGATGAGAATAATTTTTCGCGTGCTTTCCGCAAACGGGAAGGTGTCTCTCCGTCGCAGTACCGTTCTGTTCGGCTTGGCTAAAGCCGTTATTGCCGGCGATTGCATGCCTATGCGCAACGGAAGTAACGTTGCCTCGTACGGAATCGTTATACTCAATATCAGCAAATAACAGATCCTTTGTCCGGTTGTTCGGCAAATGCACACGCCGGCGTGCCATTGATGTTCAGGTGTTTTCTCAAGCTCAGTGAAACTGAATCCGCATGAAGAGAGTTTACCGGTTAAAACGTAAGTAGACGTAAAAGGAGCCCCAGCGGGAAAGCTGTGGGCTCCTTTTTTATTTGTATAGCGTCATGCGTATCGTATTTACCGGATCAGCGCTCCGTTTCATGAATCCAATCCGTCAAGACTGCGTTAAAAAGTTCGGGCTCTTCGAACATCGGATTATGGCCACTGTGCTCAAAAATGACCTTTCTCACGTTCGCTTGCGAGCCGTCTACAGCATCCCACAGCGATACGGGGCTGACTAAATAGTCGTAACGCCCAAGACCAATGAAGACGGGGATATCGACCTCTTTCAGGGAATCGATCAGATTCAGCCGTGCGAAGGCTTCCCCCCATAAATGATCCATGACGGGCATGTTGGTGAAGACTCCTTCCCACATCGGCGCCGCATCATAGGCATAATCATAGAAGCTGTGGGCTCCCATCCGGATGCAAATGTGTACAAACCGTCGTTCAGGCTCCCTCTGGATATCACCCTCCAGCAGGGCGATATCCGCTTCGAACTGCCGCTTCCGCTCAGAGCTTGCTGTTTCATTGAAAAAGGCAATACTCTGCTGCTGCCGCTCTACGCTATTGGTCGGGGCCGTGTTTAACAGGACCACCTTCCGGACATGTTCCGGATATTTTTTGGTATATTCCAGCGCCATGAAGGCGTGTCCCGAATGCCCCAATATGATAAAATCCTCCAGTCCCAGCGCTTGCCTTGCCCTTTCGATATCATCCAGAACCTTATCCAGCGTATAGTCTTCCGGTTCCAGTGTTCGAGGAGGCTGCACAAAACCTCGATGGTCCAGGAAAATCAATTGAAATGACGAATAAAGCTGCTCCGAGAACAAGCGGGGATAGTAAACGCTGCTTCCCACCACCAATATGGGCTTGCCGTTTCCATGAATAGAAACATTTAACGCAAATCCTTCGCTCATTATCGTACCTTGTGTATTCATGTGTATCGTCCTCGTTTCGTTTTATATTTTAATCGCACCAGCCCCTTTTCTGTTCCGATTCCATTACATTCTCCATAGAACGTTCCAGCATTCTATATCACCTCGATCTGTGTCGTTCAAGCTCAGTATAGCACAGGAGCACAGGCACTCGGAGTACCTGGATACTAAGCAGGAACCTACGTAAAGCTTCCGTCTCATTTCCTTCATGCCTATCGGAATGAATAGTTGTAACCACCACACAAGTTATCTTCTTCTTCCCACTAGGGGCCTTACTGTGCAAATGGCGCGTGGTTCCGGGCATTTATGGTCGACAGCCATCCATGCATGCCCGAACCATGCATCGTGCGCACAAGGAGAAGTGCGCACGATGTGCGCTGTCGATCGTAAGTACTGCTACAAAAAAGTAAAGTATACAAGTCCCGCTCGCTCCTCAAGCCTCTTTTTCAGCGAAGTTTCGGATTGTCAGGGCAAGTGCAGGATAGTCCGCGGCAATTGCATCCCTGCGTTCAAGAATCTGATCAAAATCAAAAGCAGAGCTGAACAGTTCCGGTTCAGGCTTAAATGTCACGCTCGTGCCCGTCTCTTGGGTCAAACCGACCGTTTGCAGTCCGGTCTGCGGAATGCCATGCCGGTATTCTTGCCGATAGATGTTCCCGTCACGGCGAATCTCCACGGTCAGATATTTGGAGAGGGCATTTACCACGGCAATGCTGATCCCTTTCTCCGCGCCGGGAACCAGAAAGTTCGCGCTTGCGTTCAACCGGTGAACATCGGTCAGAATCGACTGCACAACTGAAATGTTGGAATTCGAAAGTGCCTGCACGGGAATGCCTCTTCCGTTATCAGTAACCGTCACACTGCCATCCTCATGCAGGAATATGCCTATCTGATCGCCATACCCGTTTGTATGCTCCAATATAGAGTTTTCCACCACTGCCCACAGCAGCTGATGAATGTCGAAGCCATGCGCTGTTCCGAAGTACATCCCCGCATTGCTGCGAGTTTCTGACATTTCGATATAGTCGCTCGCATCGAGCAGATCACCAGCAGCTGACAGCAGCAGCAGGAACGGCAGGCTCCGATGCTTAGGTAGAGTGTAGCGACCGCCCTGCTCCTGAACGAGTAGATCCGCGCCGAGCAGCGCCTTGAGATGATGATACAGCTGACCCGTCGTTCCCATGTTCAATCGTTCCACCAGTTCGGAACCGGTTAGGGGCTCTGCCATGACGGCCTTAAGAATATCCAGGCGCTGCTTGTTGCCCAGTGCAGCGAGGATTTTGGCTGCCTTCTCGGTGTTCATGTCCAACAATTGATCCATGCGCCGTTCCTGCGGCTCCCAGCGGATACAATGTCCGTTCAGATTCACTTGTCCGGCATAGAAGACGGAGGCAGCTTCTGGGGTTGTTTCATTTATAGTGGGTGCCGTAGCTATTTCTTGTTGGTTTTGGTTTGATGCGGTTACAGGTTTGCGTTCCATAATCGCTTGATAAACAAGCTGCTGCAGTTCTGCCATTTGATTCTTTAAGACATCCATCTCTTGAGTCAGATCACGTGTCATGTCGGATCATCAACCTCACTTTTTTCACAATTTATGTTATTACGTAATTATTATATTACGTAATAACATAAATGTATACCTTTCTTAAGAAATTCATATTTGAAAAGCGGTTAGTTTGTTTATAGTTGTTTTTACTCTATGCTTATCATGTCAGGACGCCCTACAATGAGCGTAAAGGTTGGTGATATTCAATTGAGCAATAGAATCATACGGAATTTTAAGCAGGGCGACATGCCTTGGCTTGGGGAGCTGTATCAAGCGGTATCCGCTGAGCATGCGCTGTTCTGGTGGGTAGGCGACCAAGAGAACTGGGATAACGTGTTCTGTGCATTTGAAGACGGAAAAATGGTGGCTAAAGGACAGGTAGGGATCATTAATATAGTCCCGTCCGGATGTGAGCCTGGCTGTAAGCATCATATATACGTGAACCTCAAAGCCTTGCCGGAACGGGAGCGAGATTATGATCTGTTAGGTGAACTGTACAAGGTTCTCTATGAACGGGCGTTTGTCTTAATGAAGACCTTGCCGGAGACGTATGGAACGTATTTGTGTGTGGGCAATTATGCACATGAGATTGGCAATAATAATTTTTTTACAGAGAAGGCGGGATTTAGGCCTCTTGAGAATTTATATTCCATGAAACGGTCGCTTGAGGAGCCTATTCCTGACTTCCCGTTAGAAGATCGCTATCGGCATCGATTGTGGAAGATGGAGCATGCGGAAGAGGAAGCAACGTATTTGAAGCTCGAGGCTGAAATCTGGCCGGAAACGCCGCTGGGTCTTGAACGATTACGGGAATATAAAGCGAATCCCAACTGGATTGCGTTGAATGTCTTGGATGGGGATACGGTGATCGGCAGCACCATGGCCTGGCTGGAAGAGGGGAACAAGGGCGTAATTGAAGATGTGTTTGTGAGAGAACCGTGGAGACAACGGGGAATCGCAAAATATCTGCTCTACCATGCCATGTCTTATCTCCAGGATCACGGAGCTGCTTCGGTAAGACTTCAAGTAAAGGCAGCTAATGAAACTGCGTTGTCACTCTATCAGTCGGTTGGCTTTGCCAAAGACCAGGAGGAATACCGTTTCTATCTGCCCCTGGGATAGGGGAGCCAGTAGCTATCCAGATATGCAAGCTGATAGCCATCCGGAGCATGCACCCTTCGATTATGGAGTAGTACGCACGATATATAAAAAAAACACCACGCCCAACAGGACGTGGTTTATTTGTGATAGGTATTCACTTTTTTTCGTAAAAGTGTCCATTGAATTCAATTAGTTTGGTTTCAGGACCCACTTTATCATCCTCATCAGGTAAAATAACGATTTGTTCATCAGGATATTCGTTTGGATGTTCAACATAATCAAAGGTCCCATACTCTGTTCTAATATCTACTCCTGGCTGACCTTTAAGATTTTCTTTTATCCTTTCAAAATCTGCGTCCGTTAACACCTCGTTTTGAGTGTTAGATTTTTTATCATCAGCAAAAATATTACCATTGATAACGGCAACTGTAAGACCTATACCTATGACTAACACAACAAGACTTGTTGTGATATAACGTTTTCTCACGAAATCACCTTCTTTTATTATTATATGTTACTTACATTATTTATATTGTTTCATATATAAAACACTTTAAGTAAGGAGAGGTAGCGTCAAGAATTATGTGTAAATGAAAATATCCTTGTCTTGTAGAAGATTGTGCTAGTCATTGGTGGAGAACAT
>NZ_LIUT01000002.1:0-67901 GCF_001277345.1 Paenibacillus solani | reverse complement strand
TTGTGGTGACTTAATTCTACAAGAAAAGGTCTTCCTTTTTGCTATTTATCTATTTACACAAGATATTTTACGCTCTCTAAGGAGAAGTTTGATAAAAAAACAAATAAGTAATCAAATTTATTTTATATATAAAATGTTAATTTCTGCAAACGAGATGAAGAAGAATTATATGCAAGGTACGTATATCGTTATATATGCGGCTTGGTGAGGCTCGTGCCAGATCAGGTGCAAAAGCAGCGAAAATCGACTACCCGCATGGTGTCTATAAAGTTGGGGAAAACATCCTATTACTGTTTCAATTATATTGACTTCGATTCTGATATCCAAATATAGTAAGGAATAATTGATTTTTGCCGTCGGGCATACCGGATACCATCTGTAAACAATTCGATAGGCTGCGAGAACACATGATCGAAGTATTTATGGATGAATATGAGCAGCATGGAGATGTTACTTACGAAGATGTTCAACCATGGATTCTCCCTGTGGCCGCCAGGAAGCTGAATGCGGATGGAATTACTGAAGAAGAAAAAATGTTACTGGTGCAAGAGATTCGCAAAGGCTTGGCCATTCTAGCATAACTCGGATTATATTTACTTTAAATCAAAACGGACATTCCCTCATCGCACTAGATTCGATGATGAGGAGATGTCCGTTTTTTCTATGTGTAGTCTATAGTCTATTGATCTGCAATCACGAGCCTTGTGCTAGTTTTTTTGAATGCTGGTATGAAACTTGTATGGATGTTCGAATCCGTTACGATGGTATCAATTTTGTCGAGCGGAGCGATGGAAATCGTGACGTCCTTGCCAAATTTGGTGCTGTCCGCCATGACGATGACCTGTTTGGACAGCTCGATCATTTTTTTGCGCGTAATGGCTTCTTCCAGGTTGTAGTCGGAAATGCCTTTTTCGATGGTGATGCCGCTGCAACAGATAAACGCCTTCAGCACATTCAGCTCATGAAAGTTGAAGATATACTCATAAGCAACGACGGACTGCTCCTCCCGCCGAATTTTTCCGCCGATCATGATCAGTTCCACATCGCTGTCCATCAGCTCGATTGCAACCGGCAGCGAATTCGTAACGACCGTCAGTTTCTTCTTATGCTTTACGTATTTGGCGATCTGGTACGTGGTTGAGCCGCTGTCAATATAGATGCAATCGCCGTCATGGACGAGCTCGCTGCATCTGCGGGCAATCCGCTCCTTCGACTCCAACTGGCTGACCATGCGTTCATCCATGGAAGATTCGCCGAATCGGGACTCCACAATTTTGACGCCGCCATAGATCTTTTCGACCCGCCCTTGCTTGGTCATGGTATTCAGATCCCTGCGCAGCGTATCCACCGAGATGTTCAGCTCTTCTGTAAGTTCCGCGATCTTCAGTACTTTACGAATCGTCAACAGCTCAAGTATTTTCTTCTGCCTCTCCAGTGGAAACATTCGCTCACCCATTCAATCCGCAGTAGTAGTTGGTGCCTGCATTTCATGTCTAGTTTACCGATTCGCCCCCTCAACTTCAATAGCTTTACCTATGTTATTCATAAGTTATGTATTAGGTATGGATGAACATAGTCAACAGTTGGTATTGAGTTATGAATGATATATGCATAATTTACTTAACTTTTACAGTCTTCCTGATTTTTATTTACATATGGTTTCTATACTGAGGATGTGTTTAAGGGAGGTGAGCCGTTTGTTGAAGTTGGAGCATATTCGCAAACAATTCGAAGATAAAGTGGTTTTGGATGACATCAATGTAGAAATCGGCGCTGGCGAGATTGTATCTCTGCTGGGGCCAAGCGGCAGCGGAAAGACCACATTACTGAATATTATTTTGGGACTCACCCGGATGGATCAGGGAAGAATCATGTTTCAGGGTCAAGATCTGAGCAATATGCCGATGAAGAAGCGGGGATTTAATATCGTTTTTCAGGATTATGCCTTATTCCCCAATCTGAATGCCTACGACAATATCGTATACGGTCTGCGCAACAAGAAGGGGAGCGTGAGTCAGCAGGAGGTGCAGGAATATATTGATTTCCTGGAGCTTCAGCCGCACTTGAACAAGCGGATCGGTGAACTGTCAGGAGGGCAGAAACAGCGAGTGGCATTGGCCAGAACGCTGGTTACGAAACCGAGAATTCTGCTGCTCGATGAGCCGCTCAGCGCATTGGACGGGGTGATCAAGGAATCGATCAAACAGCGGATTCAGTCGATCGCCAGGGAGTTCAAGCTGACCACGATCATTGTGACGCATGACCCGGAGGAGGCACTGACGCTCTCGGACAAAATCCTGATTATCGATCAGGGGCAGATTGCCCAATTCGGCACACCCCAGGAGATTGTCCATCATCCGAGCAACGATTTTGTGAAGCAGTTCATTATCCAGCAGCTGCACATCAAAAGGCAGAACATCTACAACCTGTTCGGTGAGCAGTATGCATAACGTGAAACCGGAAATGCGGATCATCTATACCGTCATCCTGTTATTGTTCGCGGTGTTTCTGTTCCTGCCGCTGCTTGTATTGCTGGTCCGCTCCTTTGGATCCGATCAAGGATTTACGTTTGAGCATTATGTCTCTATGGGGTCGAATCGGGAATTCCTGACGGCGATCGGTAACAGTGTGAAGATTTCGGGAGTAACAGCAGCGATCACAACTGTTCTGGGGTTCATCCTGGCGTATTCCATTCATTGCACGAAAATATACCGGCCCGTCAAAGGCCTGCTTAGAACCGTCATCATGGTCCCGATGCTGCTCCCAACGATTACATATGGGTTTGCCATCATGTACTCGTTCGGTAACCAGGGCTTGATTACCCGGCTTGTCGGGCACAATTGGTTTGAAATCTACGGATGGAACGGTCTGCTGATAGGCTATATCATTTATACCCTGCCACCGGTATTCCTGCTCATGCATAATGCGTTCAAGTATATTGATAAAAAATTCATCATCGTCTCCAAGTTAATGGGTGACGGAACGATGAGAAGTTTCCTGAATACGATTATGCGTCCCCTTGCGGGAGCGCTTGGCGGAGCCTTTGTGCTGTCCTTTATCTTGAGCTTTACGGATTTTGGGATTCCGGCTTCGGTTGGCGGTACCTATCCGGTCGTGGCGACGCAGCTTTACCAAGTGATGCTGGGCTCCATTCCGGACTTCGACCAAGGTGCTGCCATTGCGGTGATCATGCTGCTCCCGGCTGTGTTCGGCATCTGGCTGCTGAACTATTTGGAAAAATGGAACTTCCACTATGACAAGCTGTCGGATATCGAGCTGCCGCGGCAGCGTGTTCGGGATATCGCCTTCGGCATTCTATCATCGGTCATTGTGCTTGGCATGCTATCCGTTTTTGTTGTGATGTTCATTGCGCCATGGCTGAGCAGTTATCCCTATGACATGGCCTTTACGTTTAAGCATGTACGGGACGTGTTCCAATCAAGTGATTTGACAGGGGTATACCGCAACTCCCTCTGGGTCGCCCTCTTGACGGCGGTGTTCGGTACCTTGATGGCGTACGGATCGGCACTCTTGAATGTGCGTACGTCATTAAAAGCCCGCTCTGCGGTAGACATGGTATCCATGATCACCAATACGGTGCCCGGCATGGTGCTGGGGATATCCTACCTGCTCTTCTTTAATGGAAGCAGCCTGAAGGGCACCTTCATCATAATCGTCTTGTGTAATATCATTCACTTTTTTACAACACCGTATCTGATGGCCAAGAACTCCCTGTCCAAGATGAATCCCTCATGGGAAACCACGGGAGAACTGCTCGGGGACAGCTGGTTTAAGACCGTTTACCGGGTGATTCTGCCAAACTCGGCTTCAACCGTCATTGAGATGTTCAGCTATTATTTCATCAACGCTATGGTGACGATCAGCGGCATTATCTTTCTTGTATCTGCCCAGACGTCGCTTGTAGCCAGCAAAATCAAAGAGCTGCAGCATTTCGCCAAGTTCAACGAAATCTTCGTGCTGTCGATGCTGATCTTCTTCACGAATCTGATCATCAAGCTGGTGTGCGATGCATGGCAGAGGAGAACGGCGCAGCGGTGAAGCTGCCCTATTACATTCATGTCCGCTACGTTGCCGATCGTATTTCCGATCGCTGTTGTCTGCGGATTTCTCGGATTGAGTTGACTAAGCGGTAGAAATCCGCCGACAAAGGCGAACGCATTCGCTTCTCTAATACGATTCCGTCCTCTCCGCTGGGTATCGGCACAGATGAAACGGAAGCTCGGTGTCGGAATTATCATCTGCCATTCTGACAAGTGGAGAAGTTGGCTAACACATCTTTTCACCTCATTTTCAAATATAAAAATTCAAGGAGTGGAGTTAATCATGAGAAAGACGCTTAAAGGAATGCTGCTGTCATTAATCGCAATCAGTATGGTATTTGCCCTGGCGGGCTGCGGCAGTGGAAGCTCGGGGGAAGCGAAGAAAGTAGTCATCTACACCAACGGAGATGAAGAGGCTGTTGCTGCCATGGAAACCTCATTGAAAAATGCCGGATATGAAGGAAAGTACCTGGTGCAGTCTCTCGGCACGTCCGAGCTCGGCGGCAAGCTGATGGCAGAGGGGGACAAAATCGAGGCCGATCTCGTCACGATGAGCTCCTACTTTCTCGAAAGCTCGCAGAATAAGCATACGATGTTCAAAGATTTAGATTTTGATACAGGCGCCGTTGATGCCTATCCGGCATATTACACGCCGATTCTGGCGAATACCGGCTCCATCTTCGTGAATACAGAAGTGTTGAAAGAAAAAGGATTGCCGATGCCAACCTCCATCATGGACCTGACCAAACCGGAATTCAGCGGGCTCGTATCGATTCCGAATATTATGGATTCCTCCACCGGCTGGCTGTTGGTTCAGGCGATCATCAGTCAATTCGGCCAGGAAACCGGACGCCAGGTGCTCCGTGATCTGATTGCTAATGTCGGGCCGCATCTGGAGAGCTCGGGCTCCGGTCCAATCAAGAAGGTGAAGGCGGGTGAAGTGGCGGCCGGATTCGGACTTCGGCATCAGGCGGTAGCAGCAAAAGCTGACGGTGCACCGATTGATTATGTCGATCCTATTGAAGGAAACTTCTCGCTGACAGAATCGGTTGCGGTGGTGGACAAGAAGAATGCAACAACAGACGTTGCCATGAAAATGGCAGAAGTCATCGTGAAGGATGCCAGAAAAGACCTGATCGTGAACTACCCGGTGGCTCTGTACAAAGGAGAGAGCGTCGATGAAGTTAACAAGCCTGCGTACTCGATGACCTTTGAGAAGCCGCTGACCGTAGAGCTGCTGGAAGAGCATCAGCAATTCTTCAATGGATCCAAACAATAAGCCATCTTAGGAGTGATGCGATCATGAATACCTACAAGCTTTTGACACCGGGACCTTTGACGACAACCAGGGCAGTAAAAGAGGAAATGCTCGCGGACCGCTGCACCTGGGATGATGAATATAAAGCCATTACGCAAAAAATTAGATCACAGCTCCTGAATCTGGCCGGAGCCGATCCAGCGCAATATACGGCTGTGCTGATGCAGGGAAGCGGCACGTTTGCCGTCGAAGCCGTCATGACGTCCGCCATTTCGGATGACGATAAAGTATTGATTGTGACGAATGGCGCTTATGGCGAGCGGATCGTGAAGATGGCGGAGTATATCGGACTGAACTATACGGAATACAAGTTGAATTACGACGAGCATCCAGACGAAGAGGAGCTGCGGGCCAGACTCCATAAGGACCCGCGAATTACGCATATCGCGATGGTTCACTGCGAGACGACGACCGGCATTCTGAACCCATTGGAATTGATCTCAAGTCTGTCCAAAGAATACGGAAAAACCCTTATCATCGATGCCATGAGCAGCTTTGGCGGCATGGAAATCGATGTTCAGGGTCTCGGAATCGACTACCTGATCAGCAGTGCGAATAAATGCATTCAAGGCGTACCGGGATTCGGCTTTGTCATCGCCAAGCTGGAGAAGCTTGCGGCCTGCGAAGGAATTGCGCGCAGCTTGGCGCTCGACCTGTACGATCAATGGAAGGGGATGGACCAGGACGGCAAATGGCGTTATACCTCGCCGACCCATGTTGTGGCCGCTTTCTCTAAAGCGCTGGATGAGCTGTATGAAGAAGGAGGCATTTCCGCCCGGTTCAGTAGATACCAGAATAACAACCGCCTGCTGCGGGAGAGATTAGCACAGATCGGTATCCAGGCTTATATTACGGATGACAAACAATCGCCGATCATCACCACGTTTCTATTCCCGAGTGAAGGGTTTAGCTTTGAGCACTTTTACGCTTATATTAAAGAAAGAGGCTATGTGATATACCCGGGCAAGCTGACCGATGTGGATACCTTCCGCATTGGGAATATTGGAGAGATTTACGAACAGGACATCGAGCAGCTATGTCATATCATCGAAGAATATATGGGGGTGACGGCACAATGAACCGAGTCGAAGGCGTCATATTAGACTGGGCCGGAACGGCTGTAGATTATGGATGCTTTGCGCCTGTGAACGTGTTTGTCGATATTTTTAAGAACGCCGGCATTGAAGTGACGATGGAGGAAGCAAGAGCACCGATGGGCATGCTGAAGATCGACCATATTCGTGCCATGCTGTCCATGCCGAGGGTGTCCGCACTATGGGAAGCGAAGTATGGAAGAGCTTTTGATGAACAGGATGTAGAGCGACTGTACGCGGAATTTGAGCCAGCCTTAATGACTTCGTTATCCGAATATACGGACCCGATTCCGGGTGTCATCGAGATAGTTGCAGCCTTGAAGGCTCAGGGACTGAAGATTGGTTCCACAACGGGGTATACGAGCAGCATGATGGAGGTTGTGGCTGCGAATGCGCGGCAAAAAGGTTACAGCCCGGATATCTATTTCACACCGGATAACACCCGCTCCAAGGGAAGACCTTATCCTTACATGATCTACCGGAATATGGAGGCCCTCCAATTGTCCGCTTCATGGAAAGTTGTGAAGGTGGGAGACACCGTCTCCGACGTGAAGGAGGGCGTGAACGCGGGCGTTTGGTCAGTTGGCGTGGTGATTGGCAGCTCGGAAATGGGGCTGAGCATGGATGAGTTCCAAGCCATGTCGGAATCGGAGCGCGAAGCCGCCATTTCAAAAGTCGAACAGAGATTCATTTGGCATGGGGCCGATTTTACGATTCGGACGATGCGGGAACTGTCGCAATTAATCGAGCGCATTAACGACATGCTGGCTCAGGGAAAAAGACCGGGAATTCGAGGCTAAGATGGCAGTTAATGAAGCAGCCGCGTGAGAATGCGGCTGCTTCTAAGCTATTCGTGGCACTTAACGCTCCTGATTCACCTTGTGGAGGGAAGGATCGAATCGTTATAATTAAACATTACCTACTCACCATTTGGTAATCCTTGTATATTAGGAGTGTAACTTTGAAGGGACGTGAAACCGTTGGTATAACGCGTTGTATTGCATGTTCATGCTGTTTGATAATTTTTCATATCATACCCATGGGAGGATACAATGAGCGATATACAGCGGATTGTTGAGAATTTAGATCGGATTTTGCCTCAGTTTTTACTTGATGAACCCTTGCCGGGCTTGGCTATTGGCGTGGTATATAATCATCGAATGATCTATGCCAAGGGATTTGGGGTCACGGATGCAGAGAATGGAGAAGCAGTTACAGAACGCACCCTGTTTCATATGGCCTCCGTCTCGAAAACGTTTGTTGCTACTGGTATCATGCAGCTTGCTGAGGAGGGAATCATCAAGCTGGACGGTTTAGTGTCGGATTATTTGCCTTATTTTCAAATGGCGGATGACCGGTACCGGCAGTTGACGATACGCCAGCTGCTAAGTCATACATCAGGACTGCCGGATGAAGATGATTTTGCATGGGATTGTCCTGAATATGATGAGGGAAGCTTGGAGCGATATGTAAGGGGCTTGAAGGATTACAAGCTGCAAAGAGAGCCAGGTCAGGCTTTCGATTATAGTAACATCGGCTATGAAATATTAGGCGACGTGATAGCGAAGGTCACGGGCCTTTCGTTTGAACAATATATGAGAGAAAAGGTGATTGCTCCTGCCTCCATGCAGAGCAGCACTTTTTTGAAGGAAGAGGCTGCCATCGATACGCTGGCAACACCCCACGTGCTCGGACTTCAGGAGGGTTACGGTGCTCAGGTCAGCCGCATATTTCCTTATCATCGTGCCCATGCGCCAAGCTCAACCCTCTATTCCAATGCGCTTGATATGTGCAACTATGCATTAACTCATTTAAGTGGGAGCAGTATGCGTAGGGAGGCAAACGCCATACTCGAAGCGAACAGCTACAGTGAAATGTGGCAAAAAGAGGCGTCTACGGAATATGGTGATGGTCTCGATAAAATGGGCCTTGGGTGGTATATGGGTCAATACCGGGGGCGCCGTGTCATGTCTCATATGGGGCGGGATACCGGGTTTCGCAGCAACCTTATGCTGCTGCCGGATGAAGGAATGGGCGTATTGTTTATGATGAATGCCGATCATGTTGGGGGCAAAATACTCAGTTCAGCGATTCTGGATGTTTTGTTGGGGGATGATGTTCCTTATGTACGTAGATCGCTTGCCCATCACTTATCACAGCTTACGATTTTGTCTGGGGTAGATGCGGCGGTTAGGGAGTATAACGAGATTCAGCAGTCGTGTCCGGAACGCTTCCTTGTTCTTGAAGGAGAGTTCAATGCAGGCGCTTATACGCTGATGCGGGGAGGGTGGCTTCAAGAGGGAATCCGGCTGCTCGAACTGTCCGTACAGATATTCCCGGTATCCTCCAACATCCATGATAGTCTTGGTGAAATGTACCTGCTTGCGGGTCAACACGAGCTTGCGCTGAAGCATTATCAGAAATCGGTTGAGCTGGACCCTGAGCATGGTGAGGGAATTCGTATGGTGAATGAGCTGCTTCAGTCCAAATAAGGTATGAGGCACAGGGCATTAGCATAAGTTGGATATCTATCCTGCGGTAGCAGGTACGCTTGTGTCAATCTATAAAAAAGAGCAGTCCCCATGGGCTGCTCTTTTTCTTCGTTTCTCTTACTGTACATACGTGCCGATAAACTCCGTCACTTCGCGGTCATACCCTTCGGGATCAAACTGGCGCGCCATGCCATGGCCTGCACCGGGAACGATGAACAGCTTCTTATGCTCCGGGCCGTTCTCGTACAGTTCATATACCATTTCGGCAGGTACGAACAGGTCACCGCTTCCGTGAATGAACAGTATCGGTGTTTTGGATTTCTTCACCTGTTCTAGCGCGGAGGCTTCGCCAAAGGAGTATCCAGCGCGGAACTTGGTCAACAGGCTTGTGGATTGAAGCAGCGGGAAGGACGGAAGCTTATACATGCGCTTCAGCTGATAGCTCAGCTCATCCGTGACCGAGGTATACCCGCAGTCCTCGATAATGGCTTTGACCTGCGTAGGAAGCGCCTCGCCACTGGTCATCATGACGGTTGCGGCACCCATGGACACGCCATGAAGAACGATTTGAGCGTCTTCTTCCTTCTCCGTATGTTGGATGACACGGTCGATCCATTTTACATAATCCTTACGTTCCGGCCAGCCGAAGCCGATGTAATCGCCTTCGCTCTTCCCATGACCGCGCGCATCGGGGATAAGGACGTTGTAGCCCAAGTTCTCATGGTACATTTGGGCAAAAGCGCTCATCTGCTCCGAATGTCCGGAGTATCCATGAGCTATAATAGCCGTTTTATCCGTGGCCTTTTCAGCAGGTAAATAGTAAGCATGCAGCTTCAGACCATCGTCTGAAGTCAGACTCCATTCTTCGAAGCTCTGTCTGGCCCACCAATCCTTGCTGTCCGCGAAGGAGTTGTCGATGTTCGCATTGGCTTCGAGGTCCGGGTTCCCGTTCAGAAAGTCCTTGTCGGCACGGGCAATAGCGACGTTATAGAAGTAGAAGCTGGCTGAGACAATAATGACAGCTAGCACTGCGATGATTGTAGCAGACATGATTATGGTCCTTCTTTTCATGGTTGATCTATATCCTCCCTGTTGATGCAGTACGTGATAAATGAATGTAATGAGGGAGGAATAGCCGACTCGATGCCGGTTCTTCCACCTATCATATCGTATGGAACCTCATTAATCTATATTTCGGATCACGCTCGATCCGGTTTTATAGATTGCTATCTTCTCTCGTAAACCGGTCGATCCGGCCCGGGTTCGGCCTGACTCCATCCGATGCCGAGCAGCACGATGATGGCTAAGAAGGCAGCCGGAAGCACCCATTTCCAAGAATTCGCGAGTATTCGAACAGCTGGGGACATCAAGGCAAGGATCAGCCCGACGAGTACGACGCTGAACAGATGTATCCCTGGCGGCAGCAAAATAAATAAGATATGGAAGACAGAAGCGAACATGAGCACAGGCACCAGCGCTGTACCCAGCACGACAACCGGATGATTTAAGGATTCCAGCGGATCCCGGGTGAATATCGCCCAAGTTAAAACTATGAAATGAGCCAGTAGCGGAATCGCAAACAGATAGCTTGCGCCCGGCAGGAACCAGGTTGAGCCAATGAGCAATAACAGGAACAAGAAGGCCCCGCTCAGCAGCATCTCTAATTCATTGACTTTCCGAAGAATCCAGCGGATAGACGCTACGTGAACGATAAGTGTGATAAGCATAAAGCTGACACTATACAGGAACGAGTCATAAGTTGCGCCTGCGCCTGAATACTGTGTCATTTTTTCTGCCCATAACTTGTAAATCAGCATCCACAAACCATAGCTCACTGCCGTAGAGAGCACTGCGCTCAGGAGCGGAACCAGTGCACCAATCAGACTTCCTTTAAGAGAAAATCTGGAGATGCGAGTGTACAATACCGCAAACGCCAGCCAGATCACGGCAAACAAGCTAGTAATCGGCAGGGCCCAGTGGGCAGGGTAATGAACCAGCAGGCCAAACACATTGAAGTAAATTCGGTCGCTTGTGGAAGACAAGTCATCCAGGTCGAGATTGCCGAAATGCTTGGCTATGGCGAGCGCATTCTCGCCTTGGTGCTGCATGGTCTCCAAAGAGACATTCTCCACATTGTCCATAGGCGTATGATAGGCTACCCATCCATCCCCATAGGCAAAGTTCAGTCCCGGGAGGCCATGCTCAAGCGCAACCGTTAAGTCAGTCTCATTCGGCAGCTGCTTGTAGAGGTCCACCAGCAGCGAGTTGCTCACCGGGTTAGGCACGGCACGGGCATATTCTTCGATGATTCGATCATTACCCCCACTGGTTTGGAACATGAAGGACGAACCCTTGGATCCCCGGGCTTCAAAG
The DNA here is from genome assembly GCF_001277345.1 of Paenibacillus solani. Lineage (GTDB taxonomy): Bacteria > Bacillota > Bacilli > Paenibacillales > Paenibacillaceae > Paenibacillus_AQ > Paenibacillus_AQ solani. Next base: position 56,563 of record NZ_LIUT01000002.1, on the reverse strand, counting down.
TTCGCAATCATGCCGATGTCTTGGTGCTTGGGGTCACGGAAGAACACTTCAGCCCCCAGCAGTCCTCTTTCCTCCCCGTCAGTGAGCAGAAACCAGATGTCATTCTGCGGCGGCGGACCAGCTTGAATGGCTCTTGCTGTCTCGAGCAGTGAAGCTACACTTACGGAAGCATCGTTTGCTCCAGGGGCCATAGGGACCGTGTCATAGTGGGACATGAGCAGGAGCGGCTTGCCTGGCTTCGTTCCCTTGATGACACCCAAAATATTCGTAAGATGGATATCGGCGTCGATGTAATTGGTTTTCAGTCGGTCATTAAACTCTTGAACATCCGGGTTCAAGCCGAGTTGTTCCATCTGCTCTACCAGGTAAGCCCTGACTTCGGCATTGGCAGGCGTACCCATCGGATGGGGCTCCTGTGCGATCTGTTCGACATGGGCCATCGCACGCTCAGCCGAGAATTCAGTTGCGGGTGCATCGATGCCTCTGGGTTGCGGCGGTTTCTCGAACCACAGCAAGATGGATATAAAGAGGATGACGCTGAGGATGATGGTGAGCGGCAGCCAATAGGGAGGTCTGTGGTCTGGCGGTCTGCTTAGTTGAATTTGCATGGTACATATTCACTTCCTTATATGATCATTCAGGGTCTCTCGTGGTATGATCTTTCATCGTATGTAATAGTTAGCCCCTTACCAGCGTAGTTCCAAAATATGACATGCGTCAATATAAGATTGAGATCGATGGGTATCCGCCCTAACAAAAGAGCCTCCATCAGAATGGAAGCTCTTTTAATTTATATTCAATATTCATTTGTTCATACCATGCGTTTAGTCCGGTCCAGAGCTGTTCGCAAAGCTCATAGACATGATCGGTTTCGAAAAGCTGTCCGCGCATGACCAACTGCGCAAGCTCATCATAACCGGAGGGCCGGGATGGGAGGGACAGGGATTCCTCCAACGTTCGGGCTCTTGTATGGTAGAAGGTTCGGTTGGCAAGTCCAATCAGCTTGGCTGTTTGCCAGGTCAGGTCCTTGGCGCCAAGCGGTAGATAGCTTTGGTTCCCGGACTGGAAGTTGTTTCGGATTTTGCCCATTGTTTCGTAGGGCTCCCAAATCATGAACTCCCGCATCGTTTCTTTAATAGCCTCATCTGAAATCTCGAGGGGCAGCTTCCGAATCTCAGCCAGCAGATTCCCCGGATCGTATATTTCCTGCAGATGTACATAAGCACCGGCTTTAATAGCCCAGGAGTCATCCACAGACGCGGCTGCCTTGAGGATGTCCCGTTTTTGTTTCATGCCGATCTCGATTTTGAAAGGGGGATATATGAATTCATGGCCTGGCAGGGAGACTCCGTCCTGCGTTATAACCCGAAGCTCGATATCCGAGTAAGGGCCATCAATCCCTTGGGCAATCGAACCGTACAGGCCGATGGCAAGAATGTCATCACCGTGCAATTGAAGCAGCCGGTCTTTGATGTGATGAATGATGTTCATTTTCTCTTCCCTGGTCGTAGCCGCAGGATAAGACAGCATAAGAAAATCTCCTCCGAAGAAAGTTAGTTATCTATATTATAGCTTTACAGGCTACCATATTACATAATGTAAGGGAGAAACCGGCAGGCAACAGGTCGATGCTTTAGGACTAACCAGATTTCAGATGAATTTTCTTAAAAAGAACAGACAGGAATCATAATATTCTTATTCCCCTAACTCCATATTATGGTAATATATACTTGCGGAGTGTGCAGGAGCTGCCGCATCCGCACCAAATCATAGCTGAGGTGAGTAGAGATGAGTAGAGTTGAGCAGAGTCAAGGCAAGACCAAGCAGGAATTGGATCGGGTGGTGTTCATCGGACGCACGTTCGAAGAATACACGCATATGTTTGATTTGCAATTATCAGAGCTAGCCGGCAAAAGGATATTGGATTGCCCTTCCGGTGCGTGTTCGTTTACCGCTCATGGACGGAAGCAGGGGCTTGATGTTACGGCCAGCGATATTGCGTATGATCACAGACTGGATGACCTGGAGGCCAAGGGACAACAGGACATCGAGCATGCGATGGAAACGATGGAGCGGGCGAAGAGCAATTATGTGTGGGATTATTATGGAGATGTGCCGGGACTGTGCGAGCATCGCCAGCAAGCACTCCGTGACTGCGTTCAGGATATGAGAGAATTTCCGGATCGATATGTCGCTGCGGTACTCCCGGAGCTGCCTTTTGACGATAAGCAGTTTCACCTCGTATTGTCGGCTCATTTTCTGTTTATGTATAGTGACCGTTTGGATTATGACTTTCATATTCAAACGGTTCGGGAACTGCTGCGAGTTGCCTCGGAGGAGGTACGCATATTCCCATTGACCGATTTAACGGGGAGCCGTTATGCTCACCTGGATCGCTTGATCCACGAGCTGGAGGCAGAAGGCTTACGGGTGACGGAAGTCAACGTGCCTTATGAGTTTATGAAGAACGGCAATTCGCTGTTGAAGATCAGCAAAATATAGAACACGTGCAAGTTATAGAGGGAGCCGGCATTTTAGCTGGCTCCCTTCCTTTTTCTCAGAGGAGTGATGCAATCTACTGGTTTAGGTACTGGTCCGGCTGGACGGTTGCCAGCAATTATCGACCGCTGCGATTCTCTCTAGTCCAGGTCCTTCCACTTAAGCTCCAGTGTCGGAGGCGTGTAGCTGTCCATGAGCTCAAGCAGCTTGAGCGGGTCCTCCGAGATGTTGATCAGGTTCAAATGGGAGGCGTTAGAGAAGCCCTCGGTAATGCTGTGCTGAATCAGCTTCATAAACGGTTCATAATAATCACGGATACTCAGCAGCCCAATCGGCTTTTGATGAATCCCGATTTGGGACCAGCACAATACTTCGAATAGTTCTTCATAGGTTCCAAAACCGCCCGGCAGGGCAATAAACCCGTCGGCCAGCTTGCCCATCGTGGCTTTGCGTTCGTGCATATCCGCTACTTCGATGAGCTGGGTCAGCTCAGTATGTACGATTTCTCCTTTGAACAGCCCTTTGGGCATCACGCCGATAACCTCGCCCCCATGCTGCAAGACAGCATTCGCTACTTCACCCATCAATCCGATGTTGGAGCCGCCGTACACGAGCTTGTATTGGTTGTGGGCAATATGCCTGCCAAGCTCAGCTGCCTTTGCCTTATAGTCTGGATGTTCGCCTAGATTCGATCCTGCAAATACACATATAGATTTCAAAAATACACACTCCTTAACCAGATGTTGATATTTTATCAGAGTAATTATACTATATATAGTGATTTATGTCATGGCATCGTTGGGCTATCTTTCATTCCAACGTTTTCATAGCATCTACTTATTCTATGGCATGGATGTTCTTTTTATCATGGATTTGATCTCGAATTGTGTAAAAAAAGGGTTTTGGCCCCATACCAAGGAATCACGGAGGTAGTATGGTAATGGACATGAATGAAGCACAGCAATGGATCAAACAGTTTTACGGTGAAAGGGGCTGGACCGAATATGGTCCCTTTATCCGAATGGGGTTTTTAATGGAGGAGACAGGGGAGACGGCACGGGCCGTCCGAGCTTATGAGATTGGCAGGGATCGCCCTGATGAAGAGGTTCAGTCCAGGGAACGGCTGAAGCAGGATCTGGTGGAAGAGATCGGCGACGTGCTCGGCAATATTTCGTTGCTGGCGGATCTGTACGATATCTCGCTGGAAGAAGCCTTTGCGGCCCATCAACAGAAGCTGTTGAAACGGTTTGGATCTTAAAGGCGACAGATGAGTGCCTGGTTTTGCATCCAGTAGTTGTGGCTGTCCATACATCGTGCGCAGTACTCCCGTGCACACGACGCGTGGTTCGGAGCATGCTTAGATGGCTGGTCGGCCAGAGAAATGCTTCATAGGCGAAGTGGTGATGCAGGTACAAAATTTACGAAGTAAAAGGCTGCTCCAGGTTCCTCGGACCTCTGGAGCAGCCTTTTTATCTGAGTTTGTTACCGTGGGATCGTTAATAAGTGCTAGGAAACCAATACCTTGCGGAATTCCTGTGTCAGCAGTGGGACGATGTCGAACAGATCGCCGACGATACCGTAATCGGCGACTTTAAAGATCGGTGCTTCCGGGTCCTTGTTGATGGCGATAATGACCCGGGATTGGCTCATGCCGGCCAGATGCTGGATAGCGCCGCTAATACCGCAAGCAATATAGATCTCGGGCGTGACCACTTTGCCGGTCTGTCCGATCTGGAGCGCGTAATCGCAGTAGCCGGCATCACAGGCGCCGCGCGATGCACCAACGGCTCCGCCGAGCAGGTCGGCGAGCTCCTCCAGCGGCTGGAAGCCTTCCGCGCTCTTCACGCCGCGTCCGCCGGAGATCACGATTTTGGCTTCCGAGAGGTCGATTTTTCCTGTGGTTTTGCGGACGACATCCTTTACTAGGGAGCGGAGGGAAGGAGCCGGATAAGTGATATCCTCTATGCTGGCGTTTGCGCCGTCAATGGCTTCTGCAGCTGGAATATTGTTCGGCCGCACAGTGAACACCCAAGGACCATTCTGAAAGGCGCGCTTCTCAAAAGCTTTACCTGCATAGAGCGGACGTGTGAACACAGCCTCTCCGCCTTCCGTATCAATCGCGGTCACATCGGAAATCTGTCCCGCGTTCAGCGACGCCGCTACGAGCGGGGCTAAATCGCGGCCGATGGCCGTATGCCCGAAGAGGACGGCATCCGGCTGCGCCAGGTCGATAACGGCTCCAATGGCTGCCATATAAGCTTCAGGATTATAGCTTTCCAGATCATCATGCTCGATAGTATAAATCGTATCAACTCCATAGTCGTTCAAAGCCGATACAGCTTCCGTAATATTCGACCCCGCAACCAGAACGCGGATGCTGTCGCCGTCACCTGCAATCAAACGAGCTGCGCCGAGCGTCTCGAGAGCAATCTGACGCAGCTTTCCATCCCGGTTCTCGGCATACACTAAGATCGTTTTGCTCATATCATAACCTCCTAAGATCCATTTGAGATTTGATGGGAAAAGAGTTTGACGATATAGACCAGATTTTGACCAATACGAACTTTTCAAGCGTTAGGCGGGATACTTCTGTTCGAATCGCCGATACCCCGTTACTTAAGCGGTCTGGTGAAAAGCGTGCATGACGGACATCCTGTAAACCATACAATCAGAATAGATAAGGAATAGGCCAAGGCGCTATGTTCCCTTTGTTTAACTCATTAGATTACTTTCGATTGTGTGCGCAGCAAGTTGACCAGCTCATGCGCGACTTCTGCAGGTTCGCCCTTCAGGAAACGTCCAGCACCTCGTGCCGGTGGCAAGGACAGCTCGATTTGCTTCGTTGCGGGATGAATATCGGCTTCGGATAACCCGAGATCATCCAGAGATAAGGTCTGGAATGGCTTCTTCTTTGCCTTCATGATGCCTGGCAGCGACGGATAGCGGGGGTCGTTCAATCCCTGCTGAGCCGTGAAGATGGCTGGCAGTTGAACCTCCAGTACTTCAAGATCGCCTTCAGCATCGCGATGCACTTCAGCCGTGGTCCCATTCAGCGTGAGCTTGGTAATGGATCCGGCATGTGAAATGCCGAGAAGACTTGCCAGGCGAATCGCTACTTGGCCTGAACCGCGATCCACGGAGAAGTTGCCGCCGAGGATCAAGTCCGGGTTTTCCTTGGACAAATATGCATGCAGCACCTTCGATACCGCAAATTCATCATCAGGAATCTGCTCGTCGGAGATCAGCACGGCATCATCGGCACCCATGGCGAGCGCAGTCCGCAGGGCTTCTGCGGTACGATCCGGTCCGACCGACAGGAGCGTCACGCTGCCGCCGTGGTCATCCCGAAGCTTCACGGCTTCCTCCACGGCATATTCGTCATAAGGGTTGATCACAAATTTCACTCCATCTTCAGCAATCGATCCATTCTCAATCGTAATTTTTTCCTCAGTGTCAAAGGTCTGTTTAAGCAATACGACAATCTTCATCGATTAAACGCTCCCTTCAAATATGAATATCAGCGAAAACTTAGTTTCCGCCGGAAACACCATTCAGGAAAAAGCTAAGCGTATCGTCCGTCTGATCGGACAGCGAGTATTTACGTCCGGAAATAAGCCAGGAGGTGACCGCTTCGTCCATAGCGCCAAAGATGAGGCTTCGCACTAGCTTGACGTTCAGATCGGAACGGAATTTCTGCTCCTGGATGCCCTGTTCCAGAATATTCTCGATCAGCAAAATATATGGCTTCAATGCATTGCCGATTTCCTTACGCAGCTCCAAATCGCTCTGCCGCAGTTCAATCTGCGTAACATAAGCAAGCTCAGGATTGCTCTCCAGCTCTGAGAAATGGATGCTGCACACGGTCCGTAGCGCTTCCACCGCGTCCGTGGTGCCTTTTACGCTTTCGTGGAATTTGCCGACGAGCTCGCCCAGCTTCTCCTGGAACAAACGAATCAGGATATCCTCCTTCCTCTTGAAGTACAAATAGATAGTGCCATCGGCTACGCCTGCGGCCTTGGCAATTTTGGACACCTGCGACCGATGATAGCCGTTCTCGGCAAATACTTTCAGGGCGCCCTGGAGAATAAGATGGTATTTATCGTTTTTTTTACTTGTCATATGATCACCCCGGTGTTAGAATACAGTTAAAATTATGAATGAATACTCATTCATTTTTGATGTATCCATCATAAAATACGTTCAAGTCATTGTCAACGCTAAGGTTTAAGCGACGTGAAATGGATGAAGCAGGCGTGACCATAGCAGCAGAATAAGACGTTCATATCAGAGCAATCGACGGCAGTTTAACCGGAAGTAACGATATCGCAAGGCTTAGCAGGCAAGTACATTACGTTATACGTTGTACAGATCGAAATGCAGCCAGGAACGATGAAGTATCGGTTTATAGTAGTCGGAAGAGCATGATGTGGAGGTCTATTTTTGCATCCGTCATGAAAGCGCTTCATATTACATCTGCTGCCAATACAATGACGAACGGATCTGGAAGGAGTGACCGTGCTTAAGAATTGAACGCTGCATCAGATAAATGGAAGGGTGGACGAAGGATTATAAACGCAAGGGGCTGAGAGGGATGGTTCTATCGTTAATGAATGCGCTGCTCTTTGTCTTGATCACCGGATGTGCGGTATATATGTTCGCCACCGTGGTGTATCGCCGGTATCTGTATGTCCGTTTGGGCAAGCCGGCCAATCTGAAGAAGGATCTCAAGGAACGACTGAGCCAATTCGCCATCCAGGTGTTCGGGCAGAGCAAGCTGTTTAAGGACCGCAAGAGCGGTCTTATGCACTTTATCGTATTTTACGGATTTATCATTCTGCAGTTCGGTGCGCTGGATATCATCTGGAAGGGCTTGTCAGGCCGCAGCCTGCCAATACCAGGTCACGCCGGCTTTATCCTGATGCAGGAGATCACGGTTGCGCTGATTCTGCTCGCCATCGGTTATGCGGCTTACCGCCGTTACGGCGAGAAGCTGAAGCGGCTTAAGCGGGGCTGGAAGCCAAGCATTATTGTGTTCTTCATTACTACGCTGATGGCTTCGGTTCTGCTGACAATGGCTTTTGAACGGCTGATGGAAGGACTGGCGTGGTCAGCAATGGCGCCGATCTCCTCAAGCATCGCGACCGTGTTCGCCTGGATGCCGTCGGTGGCAGTTACGGTGTGCTACTACGTGTTCTGGTGGCTGCATCTGTTGATTCTGTTATCGTTTCTCATCTATGTGCCGCAATCGAAGCATTTTCACCTCATTACGGCTCCGATCAATATTCTGGTCCGCCGTACCGATCCCCCAGGCAAGCTAAGCAAGCTGGATCTGGAGGACGAAGAGGCAGAAGCATTCGGGGTAGGCAAGATTGAGGACTTCACGCAGAAGCAGATGCTGGATTTCTATGCCTGCGTTGAATGCGGAAGATGCACCAACGTATGCCCGGCCTCGAATACAGGCAAGCTGCTGTCGCCAATGCACATGATTGTGAAGCTGAGGGATCATCTCACGGAAAAAGGCGCCGCACTCACCTCCAAATCGGCATGGATGCCTGCATCCGTGTTTGGATCGCCGGGCGTTCACTCTATGGGCGCAACGGATCTGGCGCTTGTCGGCTGGAAGGGCGAGGGTATCACCGATATCGGTCCGACGATGGACGTTCAGAAGCGCTCCTGGCATCAAGTCGAGGGGGTGGACCCAAAGGACGTTCAGCTGATCGGCGGCGTCATGACGGAAGAAGAGATATGGGCGTGCACCACATGCCGCAACTGCGAGGATCAGTGTCCGGTTGCAAACGAGCATGTCGACAAAATCGTGGATCTTCGGCGTCATCTCGTTCTGATGGAGGGCAGCGTGCCGCAGGAAGGCCAGCGTGCGATGCAAAACATCGAACGACAAGGCAATCCTTGGGGAATCAGCCGTTCGGACCGGAGCAAGTGGGTGAAGGAGGTCGATCCAGAAGGGGCACTCAATTTGAAGATTCCGACCGTGAAGGAGAATCCGGATTTCGATGTGCTGTTCTTTGTCGGCTCCATGGGCTCTTACGACAATCGCAGCCGCAAGATTACCCGGGCTTTCGTCCGGCTTATGAATGAAGCTGGCGTCAATTTCGCTATTCTCGGCAACGAGGAGAAGAATTCGGGCGACACGCCGCGCCGCATGGGCAATGAATTTCTGTTCCAGCAGCTGTGCATGGAGAACATCGAGACATTCCAGAAATACGATGTGAAACGAATCGTCACCGCTTGTCCGCATACCTTCAATATTTTGAAGAACGAGTATCCGGAGTTTGGGCTTGAAGCTGAGGTCATTCATCACACGGAGCTGCTGGATCAGCTGGTGAAGGAAGGGCGTCTTCAGCCTAAATATCAGGTGCAGGAGAAAATCACCTACCATGACTCCTGCTATCTGGGGCGCTATAACGACATGTATGAACAGCCGCGCAGCGTGCTACGAGCCATTCCAGGCGTCGAGCTTCTGGAGATGGAGCGAACTCGCGAGAACGGGATGTGCTGCGGAGCGGGCGGCGGGCAGATGTGGATGGAGGAAGACGCGGGCAAGCGTGTGAATCTGGCACGTACCGAGCAGGCGCTCTCCGTATCCCCGACGATCATCAGTTCCGCTTGTCCGTTCTGTCTGACGATGCTGGAGGACGGCACGAAGCTGATGGAAGTGGAAGAAAGCGTAAAAACGCGAGATATCGCGGAAATTCTGGAGCTATCCGTATTCGGACTATCCGAAATCCATGAACAGGAGGTCGTTGTGCAATGAGTAATACGATTATCCAAGAAGCCGTCCGCGGCTCCGGTGTCGCCAGTCGAAATATAACCAAAGCCGCTGTGATCGGCTCAGGCGTCATGGGGTCGGGCATTGCTGCCCATCTCGCCAATGCAGGTATTCCCTGCCTGCTGCTCGATATCGTACCCACTTCCACCGCCGAGGAGGAGAAGGCCGGCTTGACGCTGGATCATCCGAAGGTGCGAAGCAGGCTGGCCTCCAAGGCGATTGCCGCTCTTCCTAAATCCAGCACGGCTCCGCTGTATAGCGCTGATTTTGTGGGACGTATTACTGCGGGGAATACCGAGGATCATCTGAGCCAGCTGAAGGACGTGGACTGGATCATTGAGGTGGTCACGGAGCGACTGGATATCAAAAAGAGCATCTTCAAGCAGATCGAAGGCGTGCGTAAGGAAGGATCGATTGTCAGCACGAATACATCCGGCATTTCCGTTAATGCGATGGTCGAGGACTGCAGTGAGGAATTCCGCAGTCACTTCCTGGGCACCCATTTCTTCAATCCGCCGCGTCATATGAAGCTGTTGGAGATTATTCCGGGCTTCGATACCGACCTGGATATTACGAGATTTATGGTTGATTTCTGCACAAAGCGCCTCGGCAAAGGGGTTGTGCTTGCGAAGGATACACCAAATTTCATCTCCAATCGGATCGGCACCTACGGTCTGTTGGTCACGCTGCAGGAAATGGTGAAGAACAGCTACACCGTGGAAGAAGTGGATGCAGCTACGGGGCCTGTGCTGGGACGTCCGAAGAGCGCCACCTTCCGCACGCTGGATTTGGTCGGCATTGATACGTTTGTCCATGTTGCCAGAAATGTGTACGACTCCGTATCGGACGGGAACGAGAAGGATGTGTTCACGGTTCCCGATGTCATGAATGAACTCGTTACCCGCGGCTGGATCGGTGAGAAGGGTGGGCAGGGCTTTTATAAAAAGGTAAAAGGCGATCAAGGCAGCAAAATCTTATCGCTCAATCTGTCCACGATGGAGTACAACCCGAGTGCTAAAGTAAGCTCCCCCTCCATTGAAGCCGCCAAAGCGGTGAAGGGAGCCAAGCAGAAGATCAAGGCATTCCTGGGTACGCAGGACCGTTACTCGGAACTGGCCTGGAATGTATTGAAGCAAGTGCTTGTTTATGCGGCCGACAAGCTGGGAGAGATCGCCGATTCCATTCAGGACATCGATAATGCGATGAAATGGGGCTTCAACTGGGAGTTCGGTCCATTCGAGACCTGGGATCTAATCGGACTGCCGGAATCGGTGCAGCGCATGGAAGCCGAGGGCTTGATCGTCCCGGCTTGGGTGAAGGATTGGATTGCCGCCGGCAACAATTCCTTCTATCAGCAGAAGGACGGCGAAGTGTTCCATTATTACAAAGGTGAGTATACGGGCGTTGAGGTTCAGCCTGAACTGATCTCGCTTCAAGCGCTCAAAACGCAAAACCGGATCATTCGCTCGAATACGGGGGCCAATCTGATCGACATCGGGGATGGGGTTGCGTGTCTTGAATTCACTTCGCCGAACAATGCAATCGGAGCCGATATTCTGGTCATGATCCAGCAGAGCGTGGAAGAGGTCAGGTCCAATTACCGCGGGCTTGTGCTCGCGAACGAAGGCCGCAACTTCTGTGTTGGCGCCAACCTGATGCTCATGCTGATGGAAGCACAGAGTGGCGACTGGGATGAGGTGGACGACATCATCCGTCTGTTCCAGGGCAGCATGATGAAGCTGAAGGCGCTGGAGAAGCCGGTTGTGGCCGCGCCGCACCGAATGACGCTGGGCGGCGGGGTGGAAGCATGCCTGCCGGCTGATCGGATTATCTTCTCGGCGGAGACTTACTTCGGTCTCGTGGAGACGGGCGTCGGCCTCATTCCGGCAGGCGGCGGTTGTAAGGAGCTGGTGCTTATGACCAGCAACCGCTACCCCGACAAGGAGAGTGACCTTCAACCGGAGATCAACAGAATCTTTGAGATGGTGGCGTTGGCGAAAGCATCAACCAGCGGACATGAAGCGATCCGCATGGGGTATGGTCGCAGCGGAGATTCGGTGGTCATGAACCAGGACTATCGAATCTATGAAGCGAAGCAGGCGGTACTTGCGATGGACCGCGCAGGCTATGTGCCGCCGCAGCCGGGCAAAGCCCGTGTGGTCGGCCGCGATGGCCGGGCGGTGCTCCAGATGGGCGCCATCGACATGAAGCGCAGCGGCTATATCAGCGATCATGATCTGCTGATCGCGAAGAAGCTGGCAAACATCCTGGCTGGCGGCGATGTCCCTGCCGGAACGGTCGTCAGCGAGCAGCACTTGCTCGACCTGGAACGGGAAGCGTTCCTCAGCCTTCTCGGCGAAGTCAAAACCCAGCAGCGCATGCAGCATATGCTGGCAAAAGGCAAGCCGCTGCGGAATTAGGGCTGGGTGAACTGCTATATAGCTTGGAAATAAATCTAACCTAGAGAGAACGAGCAATTCGCCAAAATCGGAATAACTTTGAATCCAAGCTAATACCTTCATCAAACCTATGGTCAAGAGACTTAACTTTCTCGAAGGTGTCTATTAGTAAAGTGCATGGCCATCGCGGCAGGCATTTATCCATGATGTGAAATTGGAAGCAGGCGAGTTTTTAATTAGTGCCATTCGTTACGAACATATCTCACGGCCGACGAGGGCAGGTCATCTATAGAAGCAACAGATCCAAACATTATAAGTTGAAGAGGTGGAACGCATGAGAGAGGCAGTTATCGTATCCCTTGCCCGGACACCCGTGGGAAAGGCGAAGAAGGGCAGCTTCGCCCAGACGCGTGCAGAGGATCTGGGCAAAGCCGTACTGGAAGCCGTCATTGAGCGTGCGCCGGGCCTGAAAAAAGAGGATGTCGAGGACATTATCCTCGGCTGCGCGATGCCGGAAGGCGAGCAAGGCCTGAATGTCGCGCGGATTATTTCGCTGTATGCGGGATATCCCGTGACGGTACCCGCGCTGACCGTCAATCGCTTCTGTTCCTCGGGACTTCAGGCGATTGCTTTTGCGGCAGAGCGCATTATGCTCGGCCATGCCGAGGTGATCGTCGCTGGCGGCGTCGAGAGCATGAGCCATGTGCCGATGACCGGTTTCAAGCCGGCACCGCATCCTACCATCGTGGAGGAGATGTCGGAGGTGTACATCGGCATGGGCCACACGGCGGAAGAAGTAGCCCGCCGCTTTGGCATCACTCGCGAGGCCCAGGATGCCTTCGCGGCAAGCAGTCACCGCAAGGCAGCAGCCGCCATTGCGGAAGGAAAGTTCCGGGACGAGATCGTACCGGTGAACGTAACGCTGGCTGCGGCTGACGAGCAGGGCAAGGTGCGCAGCAGCACCTTCACCTTCGACACGGATGAAGGGGTCCGGCCGGACACGACCCCGGAAGTGCTGGCGAAGCTAAAGCCAGCCTTTGCCCTTGGCGGCTCGGTTACCGCGGGCAACGCGTCGCAGACCAGTGATGGCGCGGCAGCCGTAGCCGTCATGAGCCGCGAGAAAGCAGATGAGCTGGGACTTACCCCACTCGCTACGTTCAAATCATTCGCCCTGGCAGGCGTAGAGCCGGAGATTATGGGCGTCGGTCCCGTTGAAGCGATCCCAAAAGCGCTCCGCATGGCCGGGATCGAGCTGGACCAAGTGGATGTGTTCGAGATTAACGAAGCTTTCGCTTCGCAATGTCTCCACATCATCCGTGCGCTGGGTATCGACGAGAGCAAGGTCAACGTCAACGGCGGCGCCATTGCGCTCGGACATCCGCTCGGCTGTACCGGTGCCAAGCTAACCGTCAGCCTCGTCTCCGAGCTCGCTCGCCGGGGTGGCGGCTACGGCGTCGTGAGCATGTGCATCGGCGGCGGCATGGGCGCCGCGGGGGTGTTCGAGGTGCACGCGGCAGGGGCGTAAATAGTTTGCTCAGTGAGCTCGGACAATTCTCTAAGTCCCTTAGATCCATGATTCCTTAATATTTTCTAATTATCCCATTAAATTATCACAGTCTTGAAGCTACTAAGCTAGCTAGGATGAGTTCAGATCATAGTCAGTCCCCAAAAGGCCACGAGGCTCCAAGCATGAGCTAGGGAAGGCTAGTTCAACAATGTTTCTGAATGTGTTTTTTAAAATAGATCGAGGATTTCGATCGATATCTAGTAATGATCTTCTAATGATGCATAACCCATTTGCATTGCAATGTAGTCTTAGTGCTGTGTCCGCTCCGCACACGGACCGGACACAGCACAACTTCACTCCACCCCACAGGGGGAGTGCAAGGATATGCTTGGATGATCCTGTGCGCAACCCAGCGGAGAGAGCGGAATTGTACTGGAGAAACGGAGTGGTCGCCTTTGAGTTTGGATTTCTACTATATATAAGTTCATTCAAGGAAATCCAAAATCAACAGCGATCGGAAGTACAATCCGCACGCGGAGCGGACACTATACGCTTTTTGCCAACAGATAGCCACACTTTGCACTCCCCTTATCCCATATCCCGAAAGGAGCACCCAATCATGAGCGATAACCAAACCAAAGAACCGAAGATCATCGGCGGCAGCTTCGTCATCGACAATCCCGATGTGCAGCGCATCTTAACACCGGAGGATTTTACGGAAGAACATCGCATGATCGGCGAGACGGTACGTGACTTTATTGATGGCGAAGTGGTGCCGCACGATGAGGAGTTAGAGAAGCTGAATTATGAGCTGACGGTAGACCTGCTTCGCAAAGCAGGCGAGCTGGGGCTGCTTGGGGCCGATGTGCCGGAGCCGTTCGGTGGGATCGGACTAGATAAAGTCAGCACAACGATTATTAATGAAGCGTTGGCGAAGGGATCGTCTTTTGCGCTTTCCTTCGGGGCCCATGTTGGTATCGGCACATTGCCGATCGTGTTCTTCGGCACGACCGAACAGAAACAGAAATATCTCCCGGACCTGTCGACCGGCGCCAAAATCGCCGCGTATTGCTTGACCGAGCCGACCTCCGGTTCGGATGCGCTCGGTGCCAAAACAACGGCACGTCTGTCCGATGACGGAGAGTATTATATTTTGAATGGATCGAAGCTCTATATTACGAACGCTGGATTTGCTGATATTTTTATCGTCTATGCCAAGATTGATGGGGAGCACTTCACCGCATTCATCGTCGAGAAGGAGATGGAGGGCTTCACGCTCGGACCGGAAGAGAAGAAGATGGGCATCAAGGGATCGTCGACGCGCCCGCTCTTTTTTGAAGATGTGAAGGTACCGAAGGAGAATTTGCTTGGCGAGATTGGCAAAGGCCACCGGATCGCTTTTAACATCCTGAACATAGGGCGATATAAACTGGCAGCTGGCACCGTTGGTGCGGCGAAGGAATCCATCGAGCTGAGCGCGAAGTATGCTAACACCCGCAAACAGTTTGATACGCCCATCTCGCAATTTCCGCTCATGCGCAAGAAGCTGGCCGAGATGAACATCACGACCTTCGTGATGGAGAGCATGGTGTACCGTACGGCAGGACTGCTGGATGAAGCGATGCAGGACATCGATTACAACAGTGAGGATGCCGGAACCCATGCGGCTGCGGCGATATCCGACTATGCCATTGAATGCTCCATCAACAAGGTGTACTGTTCGGAAGGACTTGATGCCGTGGCAGACGAAGCGGTGCAGATTCACGGCGGGTATGGATATATACAGGAGTACAAAGTGGAGCGCATCTATCGCGATTCCCGCATCAACCGCATCTTCGAAGGCACGAACGAGATCAACCGGCTGTTGATTCCGGGCACGCTGGTAAAGAAGGCCATGAAAGGCCAGATCGCACTCCTGCAAAAAGCACAATCCCTGCAAGGGGAGCTGCTCCAGCTGATACCGGGCCAGACCTTCGAGGGTACACTGGAGCAGGAAACGCATTTCCTGGAGATGAGCAAAAAAATCTTCCTCCTTGCAGGCGGTCTGGCGGTACAGAAGTTCGGCACGAAGCTGGAGAAAGAGCAGGAGGCCTTGTCCAATCTGGCGGATATGATGATTGATATCTATGCCCTTGAGAGTGTATTGCTCCGTACCCGCAAGCAGATCGATCGCACATCCGAGGAACGGGCATCCGGCATGATCGAGATGACGCAGGTGTTTGCTTATGAGGCGTTCCAACGTATCGAAGCACTCGCCAAAGAAACCCTGGCCTCAGTGGAAACCGGCGATATGCTGCGCATGCAGCTATCGGTGCTTAAGAAGCTGACACGCAGCACACCGGTCGATACGGTAGGCCTTAAGCGCAACATTGCAGCCCGCATCGTCAAGAATGAACGGTACACCGTGTAGTCTAATCGCTGCCGCAAGAAGATGTACACATTCACCTCAATAGAGAGAGATTTTTTCTTGGAGTAGGAAAGAAGGAGCATTCCTTAGGAAAGGGTTGGTTTTGTATGGATACAAAGCCTTGGCTGCCGTTTTATCCACCCGAAGTCGCTCCCGTTTTTGATTATCCGAAACAGAATTTGGCATCATTTCTCGTGACGTCGGCGCAAAAATATCCGAAAAGTCCGGCCATGTATTTCATGGGCAACACGATTAATTATAAAAGTCTGCTGGCATCGTCCTACCGCATGGCGAACGCGCTCCGCAGCAAAGGTCTCAAGAAGGGTGACCGGGTGGCGATTATGCTACCCAACTGCCCGCAGGTGGTTATGTCTTATTATGGCGTGCTGCTCGCTGGGTGCGTGGCTGTAATGACGAACCCGCTCTATATGGAGCGGGAAATTGCTCATCAGATGAAGGATTCCGGGGCGCGGATCATCATTACGCTGGATATGTTCGTGTCTCGGGTGGAGAGTGTCATCGAGGAGACGGATCTGGAGCATGTGATCGTCACATCCGTGGCCGATTATCTGCCATTCCCGAAGAACCTCCTCTACCCCATCAAAGCCAAGAAGGAGGGTCCGCTTCCTGTCGTTTCGTATGGTGACCGCATCCATGCTTTCAAAAAACTGCTCGCCAGCGCACCGGATGATCCGATCTGCGAACCCGTGAAAGCGGAGCAGGATCTGGCCCTGCTGCAGTACACCGGCGGTACGACCGGCGTTCCCAAAGGCGTCATGCTGACGCATATGAATCTGATTGCCAATACCGTGCAGTCGGCAAACTGGTGCTTTCAGGTGGAGGATGGGAAAGAGCGTTATCTGGCGGTGCTTCCGTGCTTTCATGTATTCGGATTGACGGTGCTGCTCAATCAGGCCGTCTACCGTGCCGGTATGCTCATATTGGTACCAAAATTTGAAGCTGCGATGATCCTGAACCTGATCAAAAAGAAGAAGCCGACGCTCTTCCCCGGCGCACCGACGATGTATATCGCCCTGATCAACCACCCGCGGATCAAGGAATACGATCTGTCGTCCATTAATGCCTGCGTCAGCGGCTCCGCCGGGCTTCCGGTCGAGGTCCAGGATAAGTTCGAGGAGCTGACCAAGGGACGGCTGATTGAAGGGTACGGCCTGACCGAAGCATCACCGGTTACCCACGTAAATCCGATCTGGGGAAAACGGAAGATTGGCTCGATCGGCGTTCCTGTTCCGGATACGGATGCCAAGGTGGTCGATCCCGACACAGGGGAAGAAATGTCGCCTGGCCAACCGGGCGAGCTGATTGTGAAGGGACCTCAAGTGATGATCGGGTATTGGAATCGGCCGGACGAGACGTTTGATACGCTGCGAAACGGCTGGCTGTTTACGGGCGATATGGCCACGATGGACGAAGAGGGGTATTTTACGATTATCGACCGCAAGAAAGACATGATCATTGCAAGCGGCTTCAATATATACCCTCGAGAGATTGAAGAAGTGCTGTATGAGCATCCGTCTGTTAAGGAAGCAGTCGTGGTCGGAACGAAGGACGATTATCGCGGTGAAACCGTGAGAGCTTATATTGTGTTGAAGGATGGAGCATCACCGGACCCTGCGGGCCTTGAGAAGTTTTGCCGCAGTCAACTGGCAGCCTATAAGGTGCCGCGCGAGTATGTGTTCCGCGATTCGCTGCCGAAGACGATGGTGGGCAAGGTGCTGCGCCGCAAGCTGCTGGAGGAAGAGGAGGACAGAACGGGTTAAGATATAACTTGGAGGAAGCAATGATGGCTGCCTACACGATGATCATCGTCGACGCTCAGACTAAAAGAGTTAAACAGCCTACTGATTTGGGGTAATTAAAGAAATCCTTCGTTATCACGTTGCTTGGTGAGCCGGGATCTTAAATTTGAATAGGGAGCAGTCGTGTTAGGTTCGCACTGGGCCGTACGCTGTCCCGATTGGCCATCTCATACCCATACGATTTGTGTAAGGAGGTATGCATGGGCGGGAAGCTCACGAATGCTCGGCTCATGTTATTATGCAGGAATGGATACAGTACTAGCGATGTCATAAGAAAAAAGGAGGCGGCCTGATGGACCCTACCCATACGAATCCGGACACGAAGGCGGGCCAGCCGGATTTTGACCTGGAGGCTTATGTCGAGACCATGACCAAGGCGGCAGAGCCTACCTTCTGGGGTTATCTCGGATGCAAGCTCGCGTCGGCCAGCCCGGAGGCGGTTGTTGTCACCCTGGATGCGCAGCCTCATCATATGAATATGATGGGAATCGTACATGGCGGCGTACTTTCCTCATTAATGGACAACGCCATGGGCATTGCCGTCATGCTGGAGCGTCCCGGTGAATCCACGGTGACGAGCAATTTGAACGTGCATTTTCTCATGCCGGCCCGGGCGGGCATGCTTACCGTAACGGCAAGCATCGTGCATCAGACACATCGTTCGGTAACAACGGAATGCAAGATTACGAATGGGAAGGGCGAGCTTGTCGCAATCAGCACAGGATCGTTCCGAGTGAAGTAGAGCTGCTTTGGCTGCGGCATAGCTTGTTATGAAGTATCAAGTCAATGGCAAAAATAAGTGATCTTGTGATTGACCTTGTGCTAAGGCACGTGACCTTGCGAGTAGCCTTGCGCCAGTCACAAGACTTGTAAGTGACCTTGCTTGCTAAAGGCCTTTGTGTGCCTAAGGTAAGTGGCCTGTAAGTGACCGCGTGTAAAAGCACATGGCTGACGTCTGCTCTCTTTAGAGGGCAGACTCTTCATTTTTTTGCGGTCGGCGCTTTTGATTATGGAGAGTATATAGGGCTTGCTCATACGTGAGGCTGGTATTAGACTGGTGCTTCATTCGCTATGCGTGTCTGCTCATAACACCTGAACAGGGAAGCAAGATTCAAAGATCTGGTCTGGGTTTACTCCCATTTTTTCTTGTCAAGTATATAAAGCTATGGTACAATGAGAATGCTGTTTTTCATGTAGAATCTAGAATGTCTCTTAAGATTATAAATTTAGATGTTTACATACGTAGGAGGTGGAAATCATGGTTGTATTTTTCGAAGTGTTGCTTGTTATTTTCTCCATCGGATTGATTACTGTCGTTCTTCTCCAGAAAGGGAAAAGCGCAGGTCTTGCCGGTGCCATCTCCGGCGGTGCGGAACATCTTTTTGGTAAAACAAAGGCTCGCGGTATGGATCTCGTACTGCAGCGCACAACGGTTGGTCTTGCAGCAGGATTTATGATTTTGGCCATCGTTGTTGCTATGTTGAAATAACAATAACGATACCCTCGCTTTTTCAGTCTTGGAAGAGCGGGGGTTTTTTGTTGCCTGAAATTCGGCATACATAGAGGACAACAGAGTAGGGAAGGATACCAAGGATTAAATTCGTGTATACTAGGGTATGAGTATATAAAGGTAAAGAATGGATAGTGGAACGATGAATTTGCAGGTTCCCCGAGGTGATAATCATGATAACTGAAGAAATTTTACTGGACTTTATGCGGGAAACTGCATACAAACCGATGACGTACCAGGAATTGGAGCAGCATTTTGCGATTGAAGATGCTCATGAATTCCGGGAGTTTTTGAAGCTGTTGAACGAGCTGGAGCAATCCGGCAAAATCATTCTGACCAGCACCCAGCGCTATGGCGTGCCTGAACGGATGGCTTTGCTGCGGGGACGCTTGCAGGCTCATGCGAAGGGATTTGCTTTTCTCATTCCGGATGACCGTGAGCATCCTGATGTGTACATTCATGCCAATGATCTCAAGAGTGCGATGAATGGGGATACGGTGTTAGTCCGCATTAGTTCCCAGCATAATGACGGCGGTAAAATGGAAGGCGAAGTGGTTCGGATTGTGACGCGCGCAGTTACTCAGGTTGTGGGCGTATTCCAGAACCATGAAGCCTATGGCTTCGTGCTGCCGGATGACAAACGGATTAACCGGGATATTTTTATTCCGAAGCATGCGATCCATGGCGCCGTAGACGGCGTGAAGGTCGTCGTGAAGCTGGTGAGCTATCCGGAAGGAAGAGCGGCGGCTGAGGGTGAAGTGGTGGAGATTCTGGGCCACAAGGATGATCCAGGCGTCGACATTCTGTCCATTATCCGGAAGCACCAGCTACCCGAGAGCTTTCCAGAGGAAGTGCTGGCTGAGGCCGACGCGGCCCCGGATTCGATTACGGAAGAGGAAATTTCACAGCAAGGGCGCAGGGATTTGCGCGGCTTGAACATCGTAACGATTGACGGCGAGGATGCCAAGGATCTGGACGATGCGGTGAATGTGGAGCGTCTGCCAAACGGAAACTACCGGCTGGGCGTTCATATTGCCGACGTCAGCTATTACGTCCGTGATCGGTCCGAGCTAGATAAGGAAGCGTATAACCGTGGCTGCAGTGTGTATTTGGTGGATCGGGTCATTCCGATGCTGCCGCATCGCCTCTCCAACGGCATATGTAGTTTGAATCCGCAGGTGGATCGCCTGACGATGTCGTGTGAGATTGAATTCAACGAGCAGATGAAGGTCGTGAAGCACGATATCTTCACCAGTGTCATTCGCACAAAAGAACGGATGACGTACAACAATGTACGCAAAATTCTGGTGGATGAGGATCCGGAGCTGATCGAGCGATACAGCGATCTGGTGGAGGATTTCCGTTTGATGCGCGAGCTGGCACTGAAGCTGCGCGGCCGCCGGATGCGGCGGGGGGCAGTGGATTTTGATTTTGTGGAATCCAAGGTCATTGTGGATGAGAACGGCAAGGCCGTGGATATCGTCAAAAGAGAACGCTCCATTGCGGAGCAGATCATTGAGGAGTTCATGCTCGCGGCCAACGAAACCGTGGCGGAGCATTTTCACTGGATGAAGGTTCCGTTCATTTACCGGATCCATGAGGACCCGGATCAGGAGAAGCTGCAGAACTTCATGGCGTTCGCGGCGAATTTCGGACACCATGTGAAGGGGCGGGGCAACGCGATTCATCCGCGTGCACTGCAGAATCTGCTGGAGGCCATTCAAGGCACGAAGGAACAAACCGTACTGAGCACGATGATGCTTCGTTCGATGAAACAGGCAAAATATGATGCAGAGAGCACAGGTCACTTCGGCCTGGCTGCTGAGTATTATTCTCACTTTACCTCTCCGATTCGGCGTTACCCCGATCTGGTCATCCATCGGGTTATCCGGGAAGTGCTGGAGAACGGCGGTGCGCTTAATGAGACGCGTCATGAGCAGCTGGCAAGCCGGATGGCGGACATCGCGCAGCAATCGTCGGAGCGCGAGCGTGTGGCCGTGGATGCAGAGCGCGATACAGAAGCGCTCAAGAAGGCTGAGTTCATGCTGGATAAAGTCGGCGAAGAGTTCGAAGGTATTATCAGCAGCGTGACCAGCTTCGGCATGTTCATCGAGCTGGAGAATACGGTCGAGGGCTTGATTCGTCTTAGCGCGATGACCGACGATTATTATCATTTCGATGAGGGCCATATGGCGCTGATCGGGGAGCGGACCTCGAAGGTATACCGCATTGGTGATGATGTGAAGGTTCGCGTGGCGAAGGTGAACATGGACGATCACACCATCGATTTTGAGATGGTGGATATGAAGCCGCGTCGCCAAGGGCGCGGCGAAGGCGATCGCGGCGGCAATGGCGGCCGCGGGTTCGGTGCCCGCGATGGCGCAGCCCGCGGGGGTAAGGGCCGCGGCGGTAAGCGCGGCGGGGTTGAAGGCGGCGCGCCGGGCGGGCGCCGCAAGGATGCCGCCGCAGGCGGCCAGGGTGGCCGCGGCAAGCGCGGCGGCGAAGCGCCAGCTGGAGCGAGTGCTGGCGCTGGTGCCGACGAGCAGCAGGCGTCGAACTTTGCCTTTGGCTCTGGCAAAGGCGGATACAGCTCCGCTGGCGGCGGCGCCCTCGGCTTCGACCGCAACGCACGCAGCTCTGGCGGTGCCGGTGGCAAGAACCGACGCAAGAAGACGTCGGGCAGCGGCATTTTCATCGGTGAAGGTCCGACTCCTGGCGGAAATAGCGGAGATAATGGATCTGGCGGCGGTGGACGCAAGCGCAAGAGCAAGGGCGGAAACGGCACAGCCGCTTTTGTCCGCAAGAAGAAAAAGTAAGCTTCCTCTCAATCTAACACGGCGATGCTTGCCCTGTCTTGATTTTGGAGGCAGACGTTTGATACAATGGACTTCTGGTAGGATTGCATTTGGCGGTCTGCCGGAAGTCCTTTTTCCATAATCATTGTTTGATGACAAGGGGTGAGACCATGGGTAAGAAAAGTGACGGGAAGGTTCTGGCCCAGAACAAAAAAGCTTCCCATGATTATTTCATCGAGGATACGTACGAAGCGGGGATGGTCCTGTCCGGAACGGAGATCAAATCCATACGGAACGGCCGCGCCAATATTGGAGATGCATTCGCAACCATCCGGAATGGCGAAATTCATATCCATAACATGCATATCAGCCCGTTCGAGCAAGGGAACCGTAATAACCCGACTGATCCTACGCGTACACGGAAGCTGCTGCTACACAAGGAGCAGATCCGTAAGCTGCTGGGCTTGTCCAAGCAGGACGGCTATGCGATTGTACCGCTTAAGATCTATATCCGTAACGGTTATGCGAAGTTACTGCTGGGTCTTGGTAAAGGTAAGCGTCAGTACGATAAGCGTGCCGATGCCGCCAAGAAGGATGCACAACGTGATATCCAGCGTGCGCTGCGCGAGAAGCAGAAGATTGCAAGGTAATGGAGCAACTTGCCGGATGGCAGCTTTTAGCTGTGTTACCTGCAATGTATATATCATTTTGATGCAAATTGTGATATACTAAGTGATGTAAGAGAGATCAATAAGATCTTTGACAATCAGCATACAGCCTGCGTATTCCTTTCTTGGAGGGAAAGAATGCGCAATAGATTGACTGCTATGACTGAATACATTCTTTGATTTAATCCGATAGCCCTTTTTGGCAGGAACGCATAAGGTGCGAAGCACCGGCATTTCTCCAACTTAAGGGGGCGTTCTTGGATTCGACGGGGATAGTTCGGGCATGAGTAGCGGGTAGTGGGGACGCGTCCACTTCATCAACGCTAAAGCCAATTAAACGGCAAACAACAAAACAACTACGCTTTCGCAGCTTAATAACCTGTGAGCGTGCTCTCGCTCTGTATCGCCCATGTACCGGGATGAGGGCTCAACTTTAGTGGGATACGCTGTCTAGTCTCCGCCTGGGGCTAGCTGAAGAAGATAATCAGGCTGACCTGAAGGGAATCCGGTGACAGGGAGTCTCTAGGGTGACATCAAATCTGTCACTACACCCGTAGAAGCTTGTGTTGTCGTTATCTTCGGACAGGGGTTCGACTCCCCTCGCCTCCATACATACCTTAATAAAGCGACCGATTACGGTCGCTTTTTTGCTGTAGAATAGCTGATAAGTGTGAATAATAAATTTCACTGTCTTGTAGATGTTTTTATTTATGGATAGTGGAATATACGGTTTCAAGATAAGCAATTGAATTGCGTTCGGCTTCTTCTTTGCGTATCCAACCATCAGAAGCCTGGCGTAAACGTTGATATAGCTTGATAGTGGCCTTTAACGCACGGTAACAACTTTCGTAGCTGTGGAGTGGAATCGTGTCCCGAAGCTCAGCCATCTCCATTTCAGCAAATTGCTCTAGCCGTCGGACTCCCGCGGGAAGATGGCCGTTACGCATGAGTATCAACGGTCCTAATACTGCATTGCGAATAAACGTAATATGTTGGATGAGCTCGAACAACTCGCCTCTTCCTAATTTCGCCGCACCGTAATGCACCCAACCCAGAACCGATCCTCCATCCATTGCATAGAGGGCGATGGATAGGCAGGGGATGTCTCGGCAAGGATCGTTCTGATCTCCTCGTCTCTCTCCCAAAGCACAATCGGATTCTCCGTTCGTATCCTAAGCTCCGGTTTCGAAATGAACTTTAGATCCACGTGAAGCAACGGCGGGCCGTATAGGCAAATAACCAGACGTGGTTCGCCGACATGCTCACCTGTGAATGCCGACAGTAATTGTTCGAGCTCTTCTGCGAGCTGAATGCGTTGCTCCATAATTTCATTGCGATACGCGTTATCGTACACGATGACTAAATCTAGATCGCTATACTCGTCCATGGCTCCGTGGATCATGGAGCCGCCTGCAAGGAGGCCCGTAAGTCGATTATCTCGACTGATTTTCTTTTTTGCCTGCTTAATGAAGCGTTCGTGAACGGGTAACATCATGCTATCCACTCCTTAAAGATAGGACCCATATATAAATCATTGTGGTTAATTCGTTGTCAAACGGGTGATAATCAGGTGACACCAAAACCCAGACTACACCTGTAGAAGCTTATCTTCGGACAGGCGTTCGACTCCCCTCGGTTCCATCATAATGAACACCATCCGCATGAGGATGGTGTTTTTGTTTTATATTAATACTATAGGTTAGAATATGTCGTACAGATGGAGTGAAATTGATGAATCATAGTCATGATGGAGAGGAACCATTGATAACGGTACTCAATATGGATGGTCAACAACTAACACCATGTTTACCCCATCGGGCTTGGCGGGAAGTTGAGCGATCGCGAGCTGTCTGGATTGATGAGCAGACGATCCAATTGCTTTATAATCCGTTCTTATTTCGGGACTATCGAAAAGCTGCACTGAAACGAGATCATCACACTTGTTTGTGGTGCGGACGACACGCCACGACAGTGGACCATATTATCCCCTCAAGCAAAGGCGGCTCGGATCTTCCGCAAAACCTGATCGCTTCATGCAGCGAATGCAATACGAAACGAGGAAACCGTTCTGCATTGTCCTATCTCAAAGAAAACGCACACTCTGTTCCAAATCTTATGAAGCTTTGCTGGCGTATCTTTCTAGCTAAATACAGACATCGTCAAATGAAAAAAGGGACACCTGAGTAAAGGCTTAGATTTATGATTTGGGTATCGTGGTGCAGTGAGCTTCAATGATCGCAGCCGTTTGTTGACGATCGAATTGATGGTTAACCATATCCACTGTAAAATTTTCGGATTTCTTGCATCCATCTTGAAACTTTCTAATGTAGGCAGATATGAAAGCGGAGATATTACCTTTATGCCAGCGGGTAGCGTAGGGTCATCAATAGCCCATGTACCGGGATGAGGGCTCAACTTTAGTGGGATACGCTGTCTAGTTTCCGCCTGGGGCTAGCTGAAGAAGACAATCAGGCTGACCTGAAGGGAATCCGGTGACAGGGAGTCTCTAGGGTGACATCAAATCTGTCACTACACCCGTAAAAGCTTGTGTTGTCGTTATCTTCGGACAGGGGTTCGACTCCCCTCGCCTCCATATGCAGTACCAGTGACGGACACCATTCGGTGTCCGTTTTTGCTTGCTCGTACTCGAAGGAGGAGGGTAAACCGCTTTGGCTCTAGAAATATTTTGGTTGCTGTACGGGGGGATACTCCATGTGGCAGTTTTGTTCCCCAAGCGATGGCTTGTTGCCAGTCAGTTTATTTTACAACAGTCATCAGACTGGCTTAGGAACCATCTGACTGCCTTAATTGGAAAAATATATTCGTGACAATGTTATTTTCCTATCAGCCATCCTAATGTTAACTGAGCAATAGCTCCTGTTATCCAACTATGTTTTTCAAGTTGGTCGGAGTATTTCAGTAAGATTCCCTTTTTTATTTCTTCCTTGTCTTCAAGTAATTCTCTAATTTCATTTACCATTATTCGAAGCTCTTCTTTATCATTACCACCGTTCTCTTCAATCATTTTTTCTATTTCATTAATATATATGTTGTTATTCATTGTTGCTGCTCCTTGAGTTGCCATCATCGCCCCATAGACATTGCCACTTATGTTAAAAGAAACATTCGACACCTTAACCACACCTTCCCTATTATTAGCTGTACTATCTTTTGATGCTCTTAAAATTAATATCTTAATTTTTTCCATACTTTCTTCCGCTATATCACGGATATTAAAATGATTCTTGCTGTTGACTCTAACTCTGAATCTCAGAAAATCTATCAGGAAATAAGGGATTTCTATGTCATCTACATATAACTTCATATAAATATGTGTTATAAATTCTTTTTGCTCAATTATTTCGTGCTCTTCAATAACCTCGATATCTCGGATATCTAAAAAATGATATCTTCGTACTATTCCGCCGTTCTCTCGAGAGATAATTATCATGAATTCATAGTCAGTTTCGTTAAATGCAAGAATTACTTTGTTTGTCGAGCTAGGAAGAATGTAATCTGTTTTAAAAGTATACAATTCAGTCGGCCTATTAAAGCAGATAGAAGCTATCGTAGTATTTTCAATATCAATTGCAATCATGGAGTTTTTATGTCTGTATAATTCGGGAGATATAAGTTCCAATTTCTGCAACTCTTCTTTAAAGTAACTTTTTAACTTCTTGTATTGTTTGTATTTATCAATAATAAGAAAGGATGCCAGTATAACCAGGGCTATAATAGCTATAACTCCCAAAATGTCATTCAATTATTCAATCCCCTCTTTCATAAATCTAGCGTTTGTTTGTGTACATTAATACATACCAATATATTACAATGGATGAGCTAATACGACAAATCTTTTGGCCTTGCATAAATGTAAACGCCTACGAATTGCAACGTATATTGGTAACTGTCAAATAATACGACAATATGGCCTTGCCTTCGAGTAGGGGTTCGACTCTGCTCGGCTCCAGATATCTTTAAAAAGACACTATCATGGTGTGTTTTTGTATACAAATCTATTATTCTGGCGAAACTGATTACTACAATACTAGATTTGGAGTGAGGATATATGAGCTTGATAGCCGTTGGGAATAAAAACCATTTTCGGATTACAGAATACAAAAATTTAATCAGAAAACTAATTAAACGGGGATCTTTATTTGCATTATTCAAATTTCAAACTGAAATGATACGAGAGTTAACTGCTGATGATGAACCAGACTTCACACAAAAAAGAATTGTTGACTTTTTGAGCATATTAAAAGAGGTAACTGATGATTGCTTAACATGCATGAAATGCCAACAACCATATAATTTTAGGATTTGCACTGGGCTAAGTTATGAAAAAGATAATGCAATTGAGCTAACTTGTAGTGGGTGTGGTGGTTGTTTTACTCATTCGGAGAAGAGAAGTCATGTAACATATTTTAATTTCGAGACTTGGAGAGAAGTAGAAAATTTAAGGAAAAGGTCTAGGGGGTTCACGATAAGTTATCGACTTAGTTATTCACCTAAGAAGGCACTTCTTTATATATACGATAATAAAGAGATGCGTCCTGAATTATGGATTAATGGCAATCGAATCTTTGAAGCGGAGGAAGTGAAGAGTTACTGGGACTACTCAAAAGGGTTAATAAAACAATGGAAAATGAATGAGGAACTACAACCAGTTTTTATTCAAATTGAGAATGCAAAGATCTACTCACTTGATGAAGTTTCAAAGGGAGATTAAATTAGGTTGGATTTGGCGAAAGAAGCAGTTGTTTTTGATAACCCTTAAAAGCTTATGTGGTGCTCTCTTTGCATAAGGTTTCGTTCTCCCGCTTACATTAAGGTACTTAAATCCATCAACCAATGTTCTGGTTGGTGGCATTTCAATTTATGATATAATAAGCATAATTTTAAAACTGGAGGGGGATTGAGGATGTTTGCAAATCGAGAACAACTCCAAGAAGTTTTGAAAAAAGCGAATCAACATGCACGGAAGCAAGCCAGAGAGTCAGGTGCATCTATCTATTATATAAAGAATAACAAACGTGTTCGTGAAGACGCAGAAGGAAATAAGTTCGAGATCGTTTTTGATGCAACCGGAAAACGGCAGGAATTTGAATATCATGAGTGACACCAAACCAATCATGACGGTTTTTGCTGGTACCAATGGAGCTGGCAAAAGCACGATCAGTTTGCAAATGAGAGAATGGTTAGGTGAACTGATTGACCCAGACCAGATTGCACGGGAATTAAAGCCTGATGATCCGAGGGGTGCCGACCTGTCAGCAGGACGGGAAGCTGTAAAAAAAATACGTTCACTTATCAAAAGAGGCCAACGTTTTGCCATTGAAACAACGTTATCTGGAACATTTGTTCTGAAACATATGCAAATTGCTAAAGAAAACGGTTATGATATTGTCATGTACTACATCGGCCTCCAAGACGTCCAAATGCATATAGACCGTGTAGCTTCTCGTGTCGAGCAGGGTGGGCATTGGATCGCAGAGGAGGATATTCGCTTTCGATACGGGCAATCTTTGCAAAATCTAAAACCTGCTTTAGCCATCGCAGACCAGGTTATCATCATTGATAATACATACGAGCCTTCGATTGTTGCGGAAATCATGCATGGTAAGCTGATCTATTGTGTAGAGTCAATACCTGCTTGGTCTAGGACTGTTCTTATTTGGCACAGATGATCGGGTGACATTAAAACTGTCACTACACCCGTAGAAGCCTGTGTGGCTTTGCCTTCGGACAGAGGTTCGACTCCCCTCGCCTCCATACATATTGTGAGAGAGCACCAGTGAGGTGCTCTTTTTAATTATATGGGAATCTTTCAGGGAGGTTATCTGAAATCCATGCTTATATTCATGGGAATTTCTTTGAATTTGAAACATAAGTCTCCTATGCAAGACATACCGCATATACGTATAAGCGTACCACATATTGCATTAACATTATGGTACGCTAACTTTATCATTTAAAAGTCTTAAGTACAAAGGAAGGAGAATCCCATGCCAAGCTTCCTGGAATCCCTATATTACGGGCAGTTGAATCCTGTAGAGAAGGCTGTTCCTAACGACCCACAGTATCGCCAATTGAGTCGGCAAATATCCGAGTCCATGGATGCCTGGAAGAAGAGGCTTTCCGATAATGATTTTCATGAGCTTGAGGAGTTATTAGATTTGTATCGACAAGTCCAAGGGCTGGAAATGGCGGCTTCTTTTACTGATGGTTTTAGGCTGGGAGCGACGATGATCATTGAGGTGTACTCTGAATAGTGTGATCAGTAAGAACACTCATAGAACTGCCGTAAAGACACGAACCGTGTCTTTTTTAATACCTTAAAATACTGACTATCAGCCCTTCCTTCGGATATAACAAAAAAATTTCACACGCATACAGCTCCCCATAAGGTATCTTCGCTCTAAATTCCTTCACACGGCAGGGATATTCCCCCAATTTATAGAAATCTCTGTATATAACATCGATTACAGATACAGAGAGGCTGCTATGGACCAAGAGAAATTTATGATGATTGTTAAAGGTGATGACAAAACACAGGATGTATCTTCATACGAAAAAGATCCTCCAATAGTAAGGATTGTATATAAAGGTTATCCCGAGGTTTATACATATAAGTCGAGTGATATACAGTTACTAACGCCGACCGTTCAGGATATAACGGAGGATATGGCTGTTTTTCACGATGAGTATCCTTTTTATAATGTAAAACAGGTGCTAGATTTCGGTCCAAAGATTCGGGTGTGTTTCAAAAATGGGAGTATTCGTACATACGATAGTGGACGTATTCAAGTTAGAAGCAGTAGTACCCAAAACGCTGAAGGGCGTCAGATTCTGGACTATTGGCGCGCGATTTCAAAACATGCGAAAAGTGAGGATGAGCAGGAGAACAAGGAAGCTTTTTTGGCAAAGCAATTTGCAAAACTACATTATGCAGATCCGGATAGTGTCTTGAGCCATTATCTTCTGAAAAAACCTATAAAGAGCGATATCCCGGTTACAAGCGAGCCGATCTTCCCGTTTAGGTACAATTTGAGTCAAAGGACCGCGCTTGAGCAGGCTTTAAAAAGCACCATCAGTATTATAGAAGGCCCGCCGGGCACGGGTAAAACTCAGACGATCTTAAACATCCTTGCAAATCTGGCGGTTATGCAGGGGAAAAAGGTAGCGGTTGTTTCCGGTAACAACGCTGCAGTTCTAAATGTGCAAGAAAAGATGGAACGGTACGGGTACCACTTTTTTGTAGCTAGTTTGGGAAACCAAGAGAACAAGAAAAAGTTTTTCGCCAATCTGCCAAATTGGGATGTATCGGAATGGTCAAGTGAGTTGCCAGAGGACGAATTAAACGCCAAACTACAAGATTTGAATCAATGTATTCAACGCTTGATGGAACTGGATCGGGAGAAGGCACAGCTTATGCAGAAGCTGTCAGCCTATTTGCTTGAGCAGGAGCATTTTGAACATTATTATACTAGGCTGGATATATCGCCTATAGAGAAGTTATCATTTTACCGGCAGACACCAAAGCGGATTTTGGAATTTATGAAAGACAGCTTCCTGGCGGTAGAGATGAAAAGGAAATATAAGCTACTGTACCAATTCAAGTTATTCTTCAGGCATGGTTTTACGGATTTCAAACGATTGAAGGAGCAGGGGCTGGATGTCATCTTGAATGTTCAGCGTGAATTTTACAAGTTAAAAGTCGAGGAGCTATCAGATCGTATTAAGGAACTTGAGAAAGAATTGGAGTCCCAGGACTATCAAGATTTAATGGATGAGCACCAGCAGTTCTCCGAAACGCTTTTTCGGCACAGATTACATGACAAATACCATAACCGTACGGCTGTGGACTGCAATGAGAAGACCTACACTCAAAACAACAAATTTAAAACGTTTATCGAGCATTATCCGATTGTGCTTAGTACAACACATTCTTTGCGGAATTGTGTTCCTGCGAATTACTTGTTTGATTATTGTATTATTGACGAATCCTCGCAGGTTGATCTGCTGACAGGGGCTCTGGCTTTGTCCTGTTGTAAACAGGCTATTATTGTGGGCGATACCAAGCAACTGCCGCATATCGTGGGAAATGAGATTGAACAGAAGATTCATGGTCAAGCCACTCCTGACATGGATGAAGCTTACAGTTATATCGAGCATAATTTATTGTCGTCCATGTTGACTTTATATGGGGATTCCATTCCGAAAGTGATGTTACGAGAGCATTACCGCTGCCATCCCCAAATTATTGAATTCTGCAACAGGAAATATTACGATGGCGAATTGATTGCTTTTACCGATCCGGGGATTTCCGAATCTCCTTTATTGATCTATAAGACGTCACCAGGCAATCATATGAGGGAAGTGACCCATGGAAAAAAAGGAAAGTTCAATTCCAGGGAACTTGATGTTATTGAACAGGAGATTCTGTTGGGGTACCTCGAAGCGGCAGCAGGTCATAAGGATATCGGCTTTGTGACGCCTTACCGTAAACAGGTAGAGAAAGCGACTCAGCAGTTCACTGCTGACATTGAAAGTGACACGATCCATAAATATCAGGGACGTGAGAAGTCCGTCATGATCATGTCTACGGTGCTCGATCGAACGAGAGCAGGAGGCATGGGGATGAGCTTTGTTAATGATCCTTGCATGATTAACGTGGCTGTGTCCCGCGCGCAGGAGAGGTTTATTCTGGTGACCAATCAGTCTGCGTTTCGCAAGTATGGGAATGAAGTGGGAGATCTCATGGGATATATGGAATATAGTACGCTGGATAACAACGTCGTGGAGAGCGAGATCCATTCTATATTTGACTTGTTATACAAGGAATACTCTGATCATCTACAGGAATTTCGAGAACGCGTACGTTTCTTTAATAAATCAAGGCATCGGAGCGAGAATATTATGCACGCCTTGCTCGACCAGATATTACAGGAGCCTATGTTCAAGGATTTTGAACTAGGGAATCAGGTTTTACTAATGAATATGTTTACCGACCTGGAACGGTTAAATGAGGAAGAGCGCAGATTCGTCAGAAATCGTTCTTCTGTTGATTTTGTGATTTATCATAAACTGGACAGATCGCTAGCGCTGGCAATTGAAGTTGATGGATTTGAATTTCACGAGAACAATCCTGAACAACTAAAGCGAGATGAGAAAAAAGAAGAGATTTTCAAGAAATTTGGAATGGAATTAGCAAGGTTCCGTACAAACGAAAGCGGGGAAGAACAGAGGATTAGGGAGCTGTTAAGCTCAATGTTGTATAAGGTGGAATGATCTAAATAGAGCTAATCATCACCGATTCATATTATTAGTTGCAGGTTTACCTTTTAATGTGCGACTCCCCTCGCCTCCATACATATCATAAAAAACCCGCTCATTGAGCGGGTTTTTGCTTTCTATTAAAGATCATTCAACTTAGCTCCTAAAACCATTCAACATATTGTAGATGATAATCTTGGTATCCGCCAATGCTTGCTCATAATCCGGCATTTGTGCAATCCAGAGTGCTGATTCATTCAAGGCACCGGATAGACAATGAGTCATGGCTTCAATAGACCCCGGTTTGAGACAACCTTGCTCCTCCATAATTTGTAGCTGCCCTTGCAGTAAGCGCATGGAGTTATGTTCGTCCATACTCCGCCAAGTCTCCCATCCCAATACAGCGGGTCCGTCCACAAGCATAATCCGTTTGTTCTGAGGTTCAACTGCGGCAGCTACGAAGGCAATGCACCCACGAAGCAGCTGTTCCCATACATCCTCACTTGTCGCTGCTTCCATCTCAATTCGTTCTGCAACGTCCTTTTGAACCGATTCCAGTACCACATGAAAGAGACCTTTTTTATTCTTAAAGTGATGATAGAGCGCTCCTCGCGTTAACCCGGACTCCTTGGCAATCTCCTCCAGGGAAGAGTCTGCATACCCGTGTTCTGCAAAATGACTTCTAGCAACTTCTATCAATCGGTTGATGGTTTCATTCGTTTCTTCTTTGTTTCTTCTCATACACGGTTTGTCTCCTGTCTCGATCTCTACTTATCCATGAATCAGACTGTCTTCAAAATTTCTCCAAAATTGCCATTGCCGCTGGATCTCCTGATTTCGTTAATGATCGCAGCGAATGACGAACCATCCAAGTGCGATGCTGCCCTTCACATTCCAATCGGTGATGTAGCCAGTTGAGTGTGACTTCCTTATAATCTTTCGTTAAATCATTCAAATGGTTAGCTACAGATTTCCTTACATAGAAGGAAGGATCATCCCACAAGGGCTCCAGCAAGGCAAGATTATTCGCAGGGTCTCCCTTGATGACGTGGATTCGTTTTGCCCAGGGAAGACGTGGGCGGGTTCCTTCACTGACTAAACGGCGGACATGAGGGTTAGCATCACACGACCATTGATTAAGCTGATCTAAAGTATCTTCAAGGTGAACTTCAAGATAAGGACGGATGGCATATTCGGATGTATGTCTTTTGGTGATCTCATACATAGCATGCATGGAAATCTCGAAGTGCTTTAATCCATATTTTTCAACGAAATAGGCAACAGGCATTAGAAAGTATCCATTGTTGAACATTCCCTCTTCGGTTTCGTTCTCCGGCCCAAGAATATTTAATAGGATATTCATGGCTGCCGAATAGTCAGAGGGCAGTGCTTGTCTTAATTGATCGGTTATTACGGCGACTCGTTGTTTTAATTCAAGTGGTGCTACCCTTTTAATAACGGATTCGACGAATATTTCTACAGGGAAGTCAGGATAGTACGGGCTGATCAAACTAGAAAGACAAACAGCTAACTCTCCATTAAAATAATGCTTTAATTGTACCGTAGTACTCATTCCATTTCACCATTGTTATTACTCACCCATATCTGCTCTACATAATTAGCACTTTCAGTTTCTGAGGGAGGGATAATCTGTATGATATCAATTAATACACCATTCGGATCGCTGGTTATGAAATGTCTCTGCCCAAATTCTTCGCTGCGAATATCGAGCTGCAAGGGCAGCTTCTCATCCAGAATAAGTCTCTTATACTCTGAATCCACATCATCTACTTCAAAATTTAGAATCAAACCTTGGACTCTTTTTTGGTAAACAGAGGGTATGGTAGGGTGCGATGCATCCAAGAGAGCTAACTCATAAGGGGAGTTACCATTAGTCAATCTAAGGCTCACGTACCAATCGGCTTCATATACCTTTTCAAATTGAAAATAGGTTGTGTAAAACGTTGCACTCAAGGCAACCTTCTCCGTCAATATAACAGGGTAGAAGCTTGTAGTGATCATTGGTAAACATCCCCTTTATTCTTAATATGGGCCCATAATAACATACATACAGTATGTATGTAAATATGCGTAGAATAATCAAATAGATACATAATAAATAAAGACCCCTATGGTTCCTTGGTCCATATGTGACATATTCTCTTCCACATAGCATTAGAGCAATTCCTTATTTTTGATAAAACCAGGGAGTGTGGAAAAATTAAGTTAATGTATTACACAAATTTAGGACAAAAGAAAGGAAAATTATTGAATAAAATGAAACTTAGGAACCAAAAAACACGTAATATGTGGTAATATGTAGAAAAAGGGGGAGAGGTTTTGAGAAAGGCTAGTTTGGGAATTTTATTGGTAGCATTGTTATTATTGGTTACTGCATGTGGAGATGCTGCCTCTACATCAACAGGAACGCAGAATGCTAATGCTGCTGTAAAGGATCAAGGCACTGAGGCGAACGCAAATAAGGAGCAAACAGGTGAAGCTGTTGCAGAAGAACCGGCTAAGGAGCCAGAAGCGCCGAAAGAAGTTGCTTACAAAACTGGAGACAAGTTTAAATTGGGCGATTGGGAAGTTGTGCTGGACTCTTTTGAATTCAATAAAAAAATCAGTGATGAATACTTTTCTTCTAGTGCAGATGAGGGCAATAAGTTTTTGATTTTAAATTATACGGTTACTAATGAAGGAACGGAAGCTGACAACTTTACGTCAATGATTGGCGGAGTTGATATGAAGGCGGTTTTCCAGGACAAATATGAGTATAAATATACGATCACTATGATAGATAAAGATCTTAGCAATGAGAGTATTAAGCCGCTATCTTCAAAAACCGGATTTGTTGTAATGGAAGTACCTGACACGGTAGCTACATCAGAAGATAGTTTGATTCTTAAGCTTGAAGATGATAAGGACAAGGCCACAATCAATTTAAGATAGCTGAAGTTGCCACTAGTATGAAATAAACCGCAAGCGTAAGGGATTTCTCCCAAGGCTTTCGGTTTTTTAGTTTCAAAAAAGAAGGGCCTACAGGTCCTTCTTTTTTTGCTTTCTTTTTTTCTGACATTTGTCATATCCGGCTTGTGACAACCCACATTAATTGAGTCTCGCGCTTTTTCAATATAATAAGGACAACAAGTAACGAAGAAGAAATTAGCGGAGGTTAGTATAAACCAGATGGACTTACGGTCAAAGAAGTGCTTCAATTGTTCCGCAGTTATTATCGTAATCCGATGTCGCTAGAGCGATTGTTAGATATTTCGGGTTTCCACGCGGATCAGAGTGCAGGTATCCTTTTTTTGTCTTATTGTTACCCAGATGACATGGTATTTGATCTCATAGATCGCAAGGATTTTTTTGGTATTCTTCCATACTCTCGCCTCTTTAGTGAAAGTGTTTCCAGTTTTCTGAAGGCTAAAGGCGGTGGATTTAGACCATGCCCTTAGAAATTGAAAAATTTAAGGTTATTGTTGATATGATCTTGAAATGGAATATAATAGATTTATAGATGATTATGTTTTATTTTGATATTAAAGGTAATTTAAATAATTTATTTGATTTTTTAGTCAGAAGTTGGAAGATAATTATGTCGTAAATTGTATATTAAACCGAAGTATGAACCATATATACCCACGGATTTAAAGGATTTAGTAAGAAATCAGGTGAGTAATAATCCAAGTCATGTGGCATTAGATTTTTTCAGAAAAAAGAATATGTAACAAAGACCTATCAAGAGTTTCAAGATGACATTATTAATTGGGGCTCTTTTTTTATACCCATGTTTTGAAAATAGCAAGATTGCCGTCATTGGCGAAAATAGTTATGAATGGATTGTTAGCTATTTTGCAACGGTTATTGGAAGCAATGTCGTGGTTCCAATTGACAAAGATATGCCCATTCAAGAAATATACAGTATTACAGAGAATAGTGGCGTTGAAGCATTGGTATATTCGAATGATTACTGCGATATGGCAGAGGAACTGCAAACGCTTAATACAAAGATACGCTGTTATTTTAATATGAAAGATACAATGAGATTCATCCTGACCAGCTATGTACAATAATCTATACTTCTGGAACAACGGGAAAACCAAAGGGGGTTATGCTTAGCAACAGAAACTTAGCATCTAATGTAGCGGGAGCTTGTCAAAATCTACTGGTTACAGAATCATCGATGCTAGTATTGCCACTGCACCATACCTTTGCATTTACAACAAGTATACTATGTATGCTTAACAAGGATTCATGAAGTGACGACAACGAAGAAAATTATAAGAAACTTTACAAAATGATCAAAGGAGGAAAATGATGGAGAAATCAACAACAATACTGCAGGGTTATGTGAAGAATAACAAACCAATTTCTAAGGATGCGGCATTAGTAGCTGATCTGGAAGTAGATTCGATAGATGTTTTTTCTCTAGTTTCAAGGATTGAAGAGGAGTTTAATGTGGAAGTTTCAGAAAGAGCGATTAGTGAATTGGTAGTGGTGCAAGACATTATGGATTACCTGGATAAAAATTGCTATTAACCATTGCTAATATACATAAATAATTCTCAACATAAATTTTAATATTAAGAGGCAAGATCAAGACGTTGCATCAATTGTAATAAAGATAATATCGTAGCATAAAAACATAATTTTTTGGGAGGTACACTATGAAACCTTTTACAAAATCAGTATTAGAGGATGGAGTTAATATAACACTGGGCCAATTACTTGGAAATTATGCTAATGAGAAATCAAAGGGAGTTTACTTTACTCAATCCGATGGCTCTGAATTGTTTGAGTCTTATGAAAGTCTTTATTATAATGCCAAATGCATTTTAGGGGCACTGCAAAAGCAGGGATTTCAGAAAGGCTCTTATATTATCTTTCAGACAAACAATAATCTATTCTTTATAAGGTTGTTTTGGGGTTGTATTTTAGGAGGTATGATACCCGTCCCTCTGTCTGTACCGCTAATTGCATCGCCTGACACTGAAGCTTTCAAAAAGTTGGTGAAAGTAAGCGAGCAGTTGTCGAATGCGTGGATAATTACGGATGAAAGAAATTTAAATACGTTTAGAGAAAGTTATGAAGCCATTAATTTGAAATATTTAGAGTATGAAACCTTAGCATGTAATATGGAAGAGGGGCAATGCGTTACAGTAGATTGTCAGGACTTAGCGTATATACAATATTCGTCTGGCAGCACGGGTAACCCCAAAGGAGTAAAATTAACACATGAAAATCTAGTTTATAATTTGGCACAGATAGTAGATCGTATGAAACTAGACAATAATGATCTCATGGCTAGTTGGTTACCATTGACACATGATATGGGCTTGATCGGTTATCATTTAACTCCGATATTTGCGGGTATATCTCATTTCCTTCTAAACTCCGGTACATTTTTAAAGAAATCTTGGCTATATCTTCAAAAATGTGCGCAATTAAAAGCAACGGTGCTTGTAAGTCCAAATTTTGGATTAGACTGGATGATGAAGACTGTAAAGGATTCACATTTAGAACATATTGATTTATCTAGTGTGCGGAATATAATGTGTGGTGCAGAACCAATATCAATGGATACCATTAGACGATTTTATGAAAAATTTTCGTCTTCTGGCTTGCGTGAAAATACGATCCATCAAGTCTATGGTATGGCAGAAGCCAGTTTGGCTGTTACTATTCCTGAAGAAGGACATAATAGAAGTGTGTGTATTAACCGTCATAAAGCTCGTACTGGTCAAGAAGTGGAATATATAGAAACGAATGAGCCAAATGCAGCAGAGTTTGCCATAGTAGGAGAACCATTATATGAATTAGAAATATTGATTGTAGATGATGAAGACCACATCTTAAGGGAAAATTACATAGGCAATATAGTGATCAAAGGGAAAAATGTATTTGAGGGATATATGAATCATGATAGTTCCCCTTTTAGTGAGCAGGGCTTCTTCCATACAGGAGATTTAGGGTTTTTACGCAATGGAGAACTAATTGTAATGGGCAGAAAGAAGGATATTCTGTTTGTAAATGGTCAGAATTATTATGCTAGTGATATAGAAAATATGTTAACATTGGCGATCCCAGAATTGTCTCAAGTCGTTGTGTGTGGTGTTCGCAATCCGTCATCTATCAGGGATGAAATTATAGTATTTGTACATAATCGAAAAGATGCCAAGGCATTTTTGCCACTTGCCCATCAAGTGCAGGATATGGTATTAGAACGGGTTGGAATAGCTGCAGATTATGTAATTCCAATAAAAACGATACCGAAAACAACAAGTGGAAAGGTGCAACGTTTTCTTTTAATAGAGCGATTTGAGAATCATGAGTTTGATGAAGTTATCGCAATAGCTCCATATTCTTATCAGAGTATCAAGGAATCTGCAAAGAAGCCAGCATGGAACAAAACGGAGATTGAAAATCAAATCGTTGAAATTGCAAAAGAAGTATTCTCTATCCCTTCTTTGAAAGTAGACGATACGATTTCTCGGATGGGAGTTAGTTCGTTAACGTTGATTCGTTTCCAGGATGAAATAAATCAACAATTTCAAGTCGAAATCCCCATTGTAAGCCTTTTCAAAATGTCTACCCTGGAACAAATAATTACGATGGTTGAGGAACAACTACAGGTAGAGGATGTCAATACATCTGAATTAACAGGGAATAAAGATATGTGGTATGAGCCGTTTCCGGTAACAGAAATACAAGGAGCCTATTTAGTTGGAAGACAAAATATTATGGAAATGGGTAATGTCTCCACACATGCCTATTATGAGTTTGAAACAGAATTAGATATTAAACGCTTAAACGATGCATTGAATCATGTTTTAGAGCGTCAGCTTATGCTACGTACTATTTTTGATGATACAGGAATGCAAAAAGTTCGACGTTCTGCTTCTTCTTATGAGATTTGTATTGAAGATTTACAAGACTTGTCTTTAGAGGCTCAACAAAAACGTATATTGGAAAAAAGAAATCAGAGGTCACATTTTGTTTTCCAACAAGATCATTGGCCATTATTTGAGTTGTCTGCATTTATTCTTGGTGAGAAAAAGAATTACCTCTTCCTGGATATTGACTTATTAATTGCTGATGGAGGCAGTTTATTAATTTTAATACAAGAGATAATGGATTATTATGAGAAACCGAATATGGAGATTAAACCCTTAACATTCCAATTTTCAGATTATGTAAGGGCATTGGAGAGCTTTCGTGAATCTTCCGCCTATCAAAAAGCTCAAGACTATTGGCAAGCCAAAATAGAAGATTTTCCATATGCACCTCAGCTACCATTAGTTTGTGAGCCAGAATTCATAGAGAAACCAATATTTCAGCGAATGGAGAAGAGTCTGACAACTGATCAATGGAATATTGTGAAAGGCCTGGCAGCTCAGTATGGTGTAACACCATCTGTATTCTTATGTACAATTTATGCAGAAGTTCTGTGCAAATGGAGCAATCAATCCAGAATGGCACTTAATTTAACCTTATTTAATCGACAGTCCTTTCATCCAGACGTAATGAAGCTGATTGGAGATTTTACATCAGTTTTACTGCTAGATATTGATTTGTCTGTCCATAGTGCTTTTTGGGAGAGAGCATCTATGGTTCAAGATATATTATTTGAAGCAGTAGACCATCGTTTTTATAGTGGTGTTGATGTTATACGAAATATTGCAAGTAAAAGAGAAATGACTAGTAAAGCGATTATGCCAATTGTATTTACTAGTATGTTATTCGATAAATCGGAATTTACAGATATTTTGCCGAAATTAGGAAAAATAAATTACGGAATAAGCCAGACCCCTCAAGTATTTTTAGACTTCCAAGTCACGGAAAGAGACGGACAATTAATGATGACTTGGGATTATGCGAAAGATTTGTTTGATGAAGATATGATCCGTGCCATGTTTGAAACGTATCAACTTCGATTACAGCAAGTTATAGACCATAATCTTTCAGCTATGCCCCTGCCTGTAACACAGTCTGAACTACTGCTTGATTACAATCGTACACAAGGAGATTATGAAGGGGATTTACTGCAAAGATTAATAGACCAGCAGTGCCAGAAGACTCCCGATGCGATTGCAGTCAAATTAGGAGAGGATACCTTAACCTATGGCGAGTTGGAGAGAAAATCCAATCAGGTCGCTCGCTATTTAGCAGAACAAAACTATGCGCACAATTCTTATATTGGCGTTTGGGCAGAGAGACGAATCGAGACCATTGTAAATACGGTGGCTATTTTAAAAGCCGGCCATGCTTATATTCCTGTGAATCCGGAGCATCCTGAGGAAAGAATAGAATATATCGTGGAACATAGTGATATCAAGCTCACGATTCATCCGGATTTATATGAAAAAGAGAACCTGTCCACCTATAATGATGGCGCCTTAGAATCGTTAGAGGGCTGCCAGCAGGATAAAGCCTATGCTATCTATACGTCAGGAAGTACGGGACATCCTAAGGGTGTTGTGATCACCCATGAAGCAGTCGTGAATACATTATTAGATATGAATGAGAAATTCCAAGTAGGCAGCGAAGATAAAATCATTGCCCTATCCTCGATGAGCTTTGATTTATCCGTCTATGATATGTTTGGAGCGCTTATTAGCGGAGCCCAGTTAGTATTAATTCCGGATCTCTTAGATGTGGCCAGCATTCATCAGATTATGATCGAAGAAGAAATCACGATATGGAATTCGGTTCCGGCAATCATGGATATGTATCTGGAGAGCACAAAACAAGATACAGTGCAGCGATCTGCAGCAGAGCGCTTACGTCTTGTGATGCTAAGTGGAGACTGGATTTCTCTTGGTTTGCCGGAGAAAATCAAAACCAGAATGCCAAAAGCACAAGTCATCGGGTTAGGTGGAGCAACAGAAGGCTCTATATGGTCCATATATTATCCAATCACAGAAGTGAAGCCAGAGTGGAAAAGCATTCCTTATGGCTATCCATTGAAAAATCAACAAATTTATGTGCTGGATGAAGGTGGAGAAGAATGCCCGGTAGGCGTTCCAGGAGAACTGCATATTGGTGGAAAAGGGGTCGCCGTAGGTTATCTCAATGAAGAAGAGAAGACGAAAGCCGCCTTTATCAACCATAGATTAGGGTATCTGTACAAAACAGGTGATTATGGTGTCATGCGTCCGGAAGGATATATAGATTTCCTGGGAAGAAAAGATAGTCAAGTTAAAATACGTGGACATCGTGTAGAACTAGGAGAAATAGAACACTGTATCAATCATTTGCCACATATTCACCAGTCCGTAGTCGCTGATTATAGTGATTCACATGGAGAGAAGCAGCTGTGTGGGTATATTGTTGCAGATGAGACAGTAGGATTGGCAGAAATCAAAAGAGAGTTAGCCAAATATCTGCCTGATTACATGATCCCGGCCCAATTCATACAGGTAGATGAGATCCCACTATCTGCAAATGGTAAAGTAGATCGTAAATTATTGCCGAACCTGGAACAGCATATTGAAGAAAGTAAGATGATAAGGGGTTATGAGGCACCACAGACTCAGACGGAGAAATTGGTAGTAGAGGCATTTGAATATGTACTTGGTATGGAAAGAGTAAGTGTAAACGACAATTTCTTTGATCTGGGTGGAGACTCCATTAAGGCTATCCATATTCTAAACAAGATAAGAGAAGCTGGATACGATAGCTCCATGCGGAATCTTTTGATGGAGAGAACACCAAAGCTGATAGCCATGAATTTATCCACAAAAAAAGAAATTATACCTGCGGAGCAAGGAGAAATAAGTGGTGAAATTTCACTGACACCCATTCAAAACTACTTCTTCGCACAAAATATGATGGACCCTGAGCATTTTAATGTATGCCAAGTGTTTAAAGTTCGTGAAAAACTAGACGTCCAGGCACTACAAAAAGCGTTATCTGCGTTAGTGCAGCATCATGATATGTTGAGAGCTACGTACAAAGATAAGAAACAGATTATAGGGAAAGTAGAAGATAAGAAATGGTACGGCATTACAAAAATAGCATGTGAATCTGAAGAAATTCAGGAAAAAATTAAGACCACGAAAGTAAAGATGGATTTGGCGGAAGGCCCATTATTGCAGGCTGTTTTATTTAGTACGCCGGAGCAAGATTATATGATGTTGCTAGCTCATCATATGATAATGGATGTGATTTCCTGGCGAATTTTAAGTGAGGATTTGGAGAAGGGCTACTCTCAAGCTTTAAATCAGAAAGAGATAACATTCCCAGCTAAAACCGTTTCCTTTAAAGTATGGAGCGAAGGATTAGCTCATTACAGCCAGAGTGAAAAGTTAAAGAGAAGGGTAGCTTACTGGTCAGAAATGGAAAATAAATTGGTTGATGGTAAGTTAAAAGAAGATAACACTGATGATAAATTCGAACCAAAGACAGCCGTGGCATGTCTTAATACCACTATCACAGAAAAGTTATTAAAAGAAAGTGCACATGCCTATAATACGGAGATTAATGACTTGCTTGTAACAGCACTAGGACGTGCGGTAAACAAAGTAACAGGTCAGAGAACGCTCGCTATACAGATGGAAGGACATGGTCGTGAAGAAACAGTAGGCTCTTTTGATTTAGGCAGGACAATAGGATGGTTCACTAGTATATATCCCGTAGTATTAGAAGAGTTAGGCACTGATATGGCTCAGGATATTCGAAATACGAAAGAGATATTGCGACGTGTGCCAGCACATGGAATTGAATATGGCCTCATAAAGAATACAGACATGGTGAATTCAGAAGAAATGGATGTGGAAGTGGCACCAGATATATCATTTAATTATCTTGGAGAACTAGGGACAAAGAAAGAATCTGGCGATTCCTATTTCGAGTTTTCACAACTAGGTTATGGACAGGATACGAATCCTCGTAATCAATTTGGACCATCCATTAATGTCATAGGTCATGTGCAAAAAGGTAGTTTATCTATGACAGTAACCTGCAACAGCAGTCGTTATTTGGCTGAGAGAATTGAGCAAATAGGAAGAGCATATGAAGAAGAACTGATAGCAGTCGCAGAACATTGCTCCTACGCACAGAAGAGTGAATCAACGGCAAGTGATTTTGGTGAGAGCGTATGGAAAGATAGCGAATTTTGTTATGTACAGGAAGCTGCCAAAATTCGCGGCGAAGAAATTCAACGTATCTATCCATTGGCTCCTGTGCAAGAGGGAATGCTCTATGAGAAGCTTTTGGATGAATCCTCTACGAAGTATGTTGTTCAGCAGACGCTGCGATTGGCAGAAGTAGATGTAGAGAAGATGCACAAAGCTTTTGAATATCTAGCAACACAGCATGATATTTTACGTACGAAGATCTGTTATCGGGGAGTAAGTGTGCCAAGACAGGTTTTATTGAAAGAAAGAACGCCGGAATTCAATTATATGGAAGTAGATAATGAATCCGATTATCTTGATTTGAAGGAACAAGATGTAAAACGTGGATTTGATTTAGAAGAAGATACATTAGTTCGTATGAACCTGATAAAAATAAACGATAGTGGATATCGATTGATCATGACGAACCATCATATTATTCTAGATGGTTGGTGTTTACCTATTTTGCGTAGAGATTTGTTTAATGCGTATATGGCAGCGGACGAGGAACAATTAAAAACATCTCATAATACTGCTTCTAATAAAATGGGCAGCTATGAAAAATTTGTAGATTATATACATGAAAAAGATAAAGAGCCGAGCCTTAAATATTGGGGAGATCTTCTTCAAGGATATGAGACAAGGGCTGATATTCTACCTATGGGTCGTCCAGAAGAAACAGACGAAGAGAGTCAGAGCCAAGAGTTTAAGTTAAGCCTGGAGGTAACCGAACAAGCAGAAGCGATATGTGCCCAGTATGATGTCACATTGAACACGCTAGTAGAAGCTTGTTGGGGAGTTTTATTGGAAAAATACAACTCAACCAATGATGTCGTTTTTGGAAAAGTTGTATCGGGCAGAAATGCAGAGATTGAAGGTATTGAAGAAATCGTTGGTTTATTTATCAATACAATACCTGTACGTATATCGGCAACAAATGAAGACACATTTGCCGATTTGTTGAAATCATTACAGGACCAAGCAATTGCTGCAAATGAACACGATTTTCTTCCTTTAGCAGAAATACAGAATCGTACTTTATTAGGAAGGAATCTAATTGGAACCTTATTCTTCTTTGAAGGCTATCAAGGAACAAGTATCAATATTGATGGCAAATTAAATGTGGAATCTGAATATTACCGCGAACAAATCGGGTATGACTTGGGAATGACAGCATTTAAGAGTGATCGTATCCATTTTAGAATTCTATTCAGTACAAAGTTATATAACAAGGAAGAGATAAACATTATCGGTTCCCATCTGCAAAGACTTATGGAACAAGCAATTGCGGCACCACACATGAAATTAAACGAATTAGGCATGACAACTGAAGCAGAAGAAATGAAAGAGTTAGTACAGTTTAACGCAACGGACAGTGACTATCCAAGAGACAAGACCATTGTCCAATTATTTGAAGAACAAGTAGCAAGAACACCTCATAATACAGCCGTT
Organism: Paenibacillus solani; assembly: GCF_001277345.1. Taxonomy (GTDB): domain Bacteria; phylum Bacillota; class Bacilli; order Paenibacillales; family Paenibacillaceae; genus Paenibacillus_AQ; species Paenibacillus_AQ solani. The sequence continues at coordinate 12,320 of NZ_LIUT01000002.1, read as the reverse complement.
GTATTCGGGAATGAGAAATTGACTTACGCTGAACTAAATGCCCGTGCGAATAAACTTGCGTTAAAGTTACGACGGGAATACCATGTCAAGCCTGATGATTTTGTTGCCATCATAGCAGAAAGAAGTTTAGAGATGGTGGTCGGATTATATGCCATCCTGAAGTCGGGTGCAGCATATGTACCCATTGACCCGTTTTATCCAGAAGAACGCATCGAGTATATATTGGAAGATAGCCAGCCGAAGGCGGTTTTAATTGGTCGTGGACAGTATAATATTGCTCCTGAAAAGGTTGTTGACTTATATAGTGCAAGCAATTATGAGGAAAGTGCGGAGAATCCAGAACATGTGAATACTCCTCATGATCTTATTTACCTGGTTTATACATCGGGTACAACAGGAAAACCAAAAGGGGTTATGGTAGAGCATCAGAATATAGTCAATCAGCAGATGTGGACGCAAAGAGAATATCCATTACATGAGGGTGAATCTCTTTTGATGAAGACCACTTGTGCATTCGATGTTTTTGCCTGGGAAGTATTTTGGTGGATGTTAGAGGGTGGTAAACTTGTTATTTTGCAACAAGGAGAAGAAAGTCAAAGTGATAAGATCATCAAGGTCATTCAGGATTATAAAGTAACTGCAGTCCAGTTCGTTCCTTCCATGTTCAATATGTTCTTAGAGGAACTAGATACGAGCAAAGAGGGAATAAATACACTGCGTTATATCATTAATATTGGTGAGAAACTGAATGCAGAAAGTGTGAGACATTACAATCAATTAAGGGAAAAAGGACAGGTAAGCGCAGAACTACTGAATCTTTATGGTCCAGCAGAAACTACAGTTAACTCTAGCGGATATCATTGTCCAGCAGACTTGAATGTAGATAAGGTATGGATTGGTAAGCCTATTAGTAATACACAAATTCATATATTATCTAATGAAATCATAGCTGGGATAGGCGTACCAGGGGAATTATGCATTGCAGGAGAAAGTGTGTCGCGTGGATACTTGAACCGTGAAGAATTGACAGCACAGAAATTTATTAAAAACCCTTTTGGTTCAGGAATGATGTATAAAACAGGGGATTTGGCACGGTGGATGCCGGATGGCACGATCGAGTACCTTGGTCGTATAGATGATCAGTTTAAAATAAGAGGTTCCAGAATCGAACCAGGAGAAATTGAAAGTACTTTGATGGAACTCGAAGGAGTTAGTGGAGCAGCCGTTGTAGTACGACAAGACAAGCAAGGAGAACAATATCTGTGTGCTTATGTAGTTGCTCATACAGAAGTAGGAGAATTAGACGAAGATAAGATCAAGAATGAGTTACGCAAGAAGTTACCAGAATATATGGTTCCTTTATATATTATTCGTATTGACCAAATTCCGTTAAGTCATAATGGAAAGCTGAACAAAGCAGCACTGCCAGAACCAGAATACAAGGTTAAGGAATATGTAGCCCCAACAAATAGTGAAGAGAAGTTAGTAGTTGAAGCATTTGAGAAAATTCTTGGCGTAACAGGAATTAGTGTCAATGATAGCTTTTTTGACTTGGGTGGTCATTCACTGAAAGTTACATTATTGTGTAATGAATTAGAAAAGACCATCGGTATAAAACTTCAGCTTAGTGAAATATTTGCTTTATCTACACCAAAACGTATTGCAGAAAGACTTGGAAGTTTACAGCATGATCGTTTTTCGGAAATACCGAAAATAGCTAAAGAAGAGTTCTATCCTATGAGCTCTGTTCAAAAGCGCCTTTATCTTCTCAATGAGATAGTAGGTCCTAGTATTTCCTATAACATCTCGAATGTCATAAAATATGAAAAAACTCTGGATAAAGAGCAGCTGCAGGGAGCATTAGATAAGCTCTTAGAAAGAGAAGAAGTATTGAGAACGAGCTTCCATCTTATTAATGGAGAGCCAGTTCAAGTAATTCAACCAGATGCGAGAGTCGTATTAGAGTACAAAGAAGCAGATACACTGGATATTCAAGCTGAATATGATAGCTTTGTGCGCCCATTTGATTTATCGAAAGCACCTTTGATGCGGGTTAAGTTATTACAGACGCCACAAGCATCATACTTGATGCTGGATATTCATCATATTGTTTCTGATGGAGAAAGTCTGCCTATTATGATGAACTGGATAAGTGAGTTATATGAAGGACATACCCTACCAATGCCGAGGGTTCATTATAAAGATTTCTCTGCTTGGCAAATGACTCAGGATATTACGGAACAGGCAGCATATTGGAAGAACGAGTTCTCAGGCGAAGTACCAATATTAAATTTGAATACAGATTTCCAACGTCCTAAGAAAAAGAGCTTCAATGGTGCCGACGTAAAAACTAAGATTGAAGAACCAGTTTTTATGGAAATAAAAGAATTAGCGAAGAAGCACGGTGCTACAGAATTCATGGTTATGTTATCAACCTTTATGCTTCTATTGAGCAAATACAGTCAACAGGAAGAACTTGTCGTCGGAACTCCTGTATCAGGCAGAACCCATGTTGATACACAAGAAATGCTGGGGATGTTTGTAAACTCCTTGGCTATCAAAGGAAATGTGAAACAAGAGGAGAGTTTTGAACAAGTACTGCTAGGAGTAAAAGAAAAATGTCTTCGTGCGTACGATAATCAGGACTTCCAATATGAAGACTTGGTTGAGGCAGTAGATGTAAAGAGAGATTTATCAAGAAATCCATTATTTGATGTAATGTTTATGATGCCAGAGAGTGAAATTATGTCTGGTTCAAAGAGCATTATGAGTGGAACATGGGTACCAATGGAAGGAAAAGTAGCCAAGTTTGATCTGAATTTAATGGTAATACACACATCAGAGGGTTATGTGGTCAATTTAGAGTATTCGACAGATTTATTTAAACAGGAAACGATAGAGCAAATGGTGGATGATTATGTTTCATTGCTTTCAGAAGTTGTAAAGCATCCAGAAGATCATTTGCAAAAGCTACTTAAGAAAGAGGATGTTAAGAAAGAGGAGAAAGGTTCGACCCAAGCAGAGCCTGACAATCCTGCCAATCATTTGGCACAGCAAGTTTCAGATTTGATGCATGCATTGCATCAAAGAGATCAGGCTTATTGGAAGAGCAAAGTAGAGAATTTCCCATATGCACCACAGTTACCGCTTCTTCCTAATGGAAATGCTGTAAACAACGCAACAGTAAAACGTTTAGAAACGAAAATTTCTGCAAAAGACTGGGCGATTGTGAGAAACAAAGCTTTGGATAACCGAATTGCACCATCTGCGTTATTGTGCACAATATATGCGGAAGTTCTATTTAAATGGAGCAATCAATCCAATATGGCTCTTAGCTTAAATCTGTTTAGTAATCAGCCTTTTCATCAAGATGGAATGTCTCTGATGGGGGATTTTGTACAAAAATTGTTGTTAGATATCGATTTATCATCTCACAGACAATTTTGGGAAAGAACTACCGAGATTCAGAATCGGTTATTTGAAGCGTTAAACCACAGATTTTACAGTGGGGTTGATTTCCTGCGTGATCTGGCTGAAAACCGTGGTCAAGAAGCTCAAGCTATCATGCCAATTATATTTACAAGCATGCTTCGTGACGAAGCGGGTTCTTTCAATGCCAATATAGGTAGTAGGGGAGAATCGAAATATGGAATAAATCAGACCCCTGAAGTATTTTTGGACTTCCAAGTTGCGGAAAGCGACGGACAATTAATGATGACTTGGGATTATGTGGAGGATTTGCTTGATGAAGATATGATCCGTGCCATGTTTGAAACGTATCAACTTCGATTGCAGCAAGTTATAGACCATAATCTTTCATCTATGCCGCTACCGTTGACACATTCTAAACTGCTGCTTGATTACAATCGTACACAAGGAGATTATGAAGGGGATTTATTGCAAAGATTAATAGACCGGCAATGCCAGAAGACTCCCGATGCGATTGCAGTCAAATTAGGACAGGATACCTTAACCTATGGCGAGTTGGAGAGAAAATCCAATCAGGTCGCCCGCTATTTAGCAGAACAAAACTATACGCACAATTCTTATATTGGCGTTTGGGCAGAAAGACGAATCGAGACCATTGTAAATACGGTGGCTATTTTAAAAGCCGGCCATGCTTATATTCCTATTAATCCAGAACATCCTGAGGAAAGAATCGAATATATCGTGGAACATAGTGATATCAAGCTCATGATTCATCCGGATTTATATGAAAAGGAGAACCTGTCCACCTATAACGATGATGCCTTGGAATCGGTAGAAGGCTGCCAGCAGGACAAAGCCTATGCTATCTATACGTCAGGAAGTACGGGACATCCTAAGGGTGTGGTAATCACCCATGAGGCAGTCGTGAATACATTATTAGATATGAATGAGAGATTCCAAGTAGGCAGCGAAGATAAAATCATTGCCCTATCCTCGATGAGCTTTGATTTATCCGTCTATGATATGTTTGGAGCACTCATTAGCGGAGCCCAGTTAGTATTAATTCCGGATCTCTTAGATGTGGCCAGCATTCATCAGATCATGATCGAAGAAGAAATCACGATATGGAATTCGGTACCGGCAATTATGGATATGTATCTGGAAAACACAAAACAAGACACAGTGCAGCGATCTGCAGCAGAGCGCTTACGTCTTGTGATGCTAAGCGGAGACTGGATTTCGCTTGGTTTGCCGGAGAAGATCAAAACCAGAATGCCAAAAGCACAAGTTATCGGGTTAGGTGGAGCAACGGAAGGTTCTATATGGTCCATCTATTTCCCAATCACAGAAGTGAAGCCGGAGTGGAAAAGTATCCCTTATGGCTATCCACTGAAAAATCAACAAATTTACGTGCTGGATGAAGGCGGAGAAGAATGCCCGGTAGGCGTTCCAGGAGAACTGCATATTGGTGGAAAAGGAGTCGCTGTAGGTTATCTCAATGAAGAAGAGAAGACGAAGGCCGCCTTTATCAACCATAGATTAGGGTATCTGTACAAAACAGGTGATTATGGTGTCATGCGTCCGGAAGGATATGTAGACTTCCTGGGAAGAAAAGATAGTCAAGTTAAGATACGTGGACATCGTGTCGAGCTAGGAGAAATAGAACATTGTATCAATCATTTGCCACATATTCACCAGTCCGTCGTCGCTGATTATAGTGATTCACATGGAGAGAAACAGCTGTGTGGGTATATTGTTGCCGATGAGACCGTAGAATTGGCAGAAATCAAAAGAGAGTTAGCTAAATATCTTCCTGATTATATGGTCCCAGCCCAATTCATACAGGTAGATGAGATCCCACTCTCTGCAAATGGTAAAGTAGATCGTAAATTATTGCCGGACCCGGAACAGCATATGGAAGAAAGTAAGATGATAAGGGATTATGAGGCACCACAGACCCAGACGGAGAAATTGGTAGTCGAGGCATTTGAACATGTACTTGGTATGGAAAGAGTAAGTGTAAACGACAATTTCTTTGATTTGGGTGGATACTCGCTTAATGTAATCCGGCTGTGTAATGAATTAGAGAAGAGTACAGGCGTAAGGTTACCACTTAGAGAAGTTTTTGATTTAGTTACACCAAAGAATATTGCAGAAACCATTAAAAACTCAAAGGTAAATACGTTTGAAGAAATACCAGAAGTAGTAGAAGCAGAAAGCTATTCTATAAGCTCAGCTCAAAAGAGACTTTATCTTTTGGACCAACTAACAGGCCCTGGTACAACTTATAATATTCCTTTAGTAATCAAGCTTAAAGTTAAACCAGACAATGAGCGACTTCAGAGAGCATTGGATCAATTATTAGAGCATGAGGAAATTTTGAGAACAAGTTTCCATATAGTGAATGGTGAGCCAATTCAAAAAATCTCTTCAGATGCAAGAATTGTGCTGGAGCACAGTGAAGTAAATACAGCAGATTCACAGTATATCCAAGATGAATATAATACTTTCGTCCAACCATTTGACCTGTCAAAAGCACCACTAATGCGTGCAAAAATACTGAATACTCCAAATGATTCATACTTGTTTTTGGATATTCACCATATTTTATGTGATGCAGGAAGCATGCCGATTATGCTCTACAAAATACAAGAGTTATATGAAGGAAGAGAATTATTAACACCACGCGTACAGTATAAAGACTTTTGTGTTTGGCAAAATGCTAGAGATATAACAGAACAGGCAGCGTACTGGAAGAAAGAATTTTCTGGCGATATACCAGTCCTGGATTTAATCATGGATTATCCACGCCCTCATAAACAAAGCTTTAGAGGTGCTAATTTCCGAACACAGGTAGAAGAAAAAACGAGTATTAAAGTAAAAGAGTTAGCGAAGAAGTATGGTGCAACTGAGTTTATGGTTTTGTTATCCACCTTTTTCTCCATGTTAGGAAAATACAGCCGACAGGAAGAAATTGTAGTAGGAACTCCAATATCGGGACGAAACCATACGGATACCCAAAATATGTTGGGTATGTTTGTAAACACGCTGGCAATCAAAGGGAATGTCGGCTCTGATGATACATTTGAGGATGTATTATTAAGTACAAAAGAGAAATGTTTACAGGCATACAATAACAAGGATTATCAGTTCGAGGATTTAGTTGAAGCAGTGGGAGTCAAGAGAGATTTCTCAAGAAACCCCGTATTCGATGTGATGTTTGTATTGCAGGACGATGAGAGAGAGAGTTATTCGGATAGTATTCAATTTGGAACGAGGGAATCCGTTGATGGAAGTATTTCTAAATTTGATCTTACCTTAACCATGATAAGCGATTCAGAAGGCTATAAGATCGATTTTGAATATTCTACAGACTTATTCAAATCAGAAACGATCGAGTACATGGCAAAACACTTCTTAACACTAATTGATGGAGTTTTGATGTCTCCGGAAAAGAAGCTGCAGGATATTGCCATGACAGATATGTACGAAGAAGCAAAAATATTGGATGAGTTCAATATGACGGAGGCAGAATACCCTCATAATAAGACGATTGTGCAGTTACTTGAAGAGCAGGCTGCCAGAATACCTAATAATGTGGCAATCACATTTAATGGACAACAGATGACCTATGCCCAATTAAATGAACGGGCGAATGCTCTGGCAAGAAAGCTTCGGAAGGACTATAACATTCAACCAAACGATTTTGTGGTTATCTCAACAGAAAAATGTTTGGAGATGGTGGTGGGCATATACGCTATTTTAAAAGCTGGAGCAGCTTACGTACCCGTTGATCCATTTTATCCAGAGGAAAGAATTAATTATATCATTACTGACTGTAAGCCAAAGGTCGTATTATGCGGTACAAAAGAACCTGAAGCTGACATTCCTATCATGTATCTTCATGATGAGGCAAATTATGAAATGGAATGCAGTAATCTTGTCCATGTAAATCAATCAAGTGATTTAATGTATGTTATTTATACCTCGGGTACGACTGGCTGGCCAAAAGGTGTTATGGTTCAGCATGTAAATGTAGTGCGATTACTGAAGAATGACAAGTTTAAGCTTGATTTATATGAAGATGATATTTGGGTTCAATTCCATTCTTATTGTTTTGATGTTTCGGTTTGGGAAATATTCGGAAGTCTATTGAATGGAGCAAAGCTCGTAATTCCTTCTGAAGATACAGTAAAAGATGGATATGCATTTGGAGCACTGCTGCAAAAAGAAGCGGTAACCATCTTATGCCAGGTACCTTCACCATTTTATGCGTTGATCGATGCAACGACAGGACAAACAATAAATAGTTTGCGATATGTTATTTTTGCAGGAGAGGCGCTTTATCCAGCACATTTGAAGAAATGGCATGAGAATAATAGGCATTGTCGTCTGGTAAATATGTACGGTCCAACAGAAACCACAGTATATGCTACTTATCGTGATATTGATGCTGAAGCCATCGAGAGCGGAATTAGTGACATAGGGAAGGCACTTCCAACATCAAAGATTTACATGTTAAATGGAAATGAACTTTGTGGGATTGGAGTTCCAGGTGAGTTATGTATAACGGGTGAAGGTGTATCTCAAGGCTATTTAAATCGACAGACCCTGACAGACGAGAAGTTTGTACACAACCCATTTGGAGCCGGAAAGATGTATCGGACAGGTGATTTGGCACGTTGGTTACCTAACGGAAACATTGAATATATTGGACGTATGGATGACCAGGCAAAAATTAGAGGGTATCGTATTGAACCAAGAGAAGTGGAAAGCCGTTTATTGGAGCTTGAAGGTATAAGTGAAGCTATAGTAGTCGTGCGAGAAGACAAAAAGAAAGAGAAATACTTGTGCGCTTATATAATAGCTGAGACAGAAATAGAAGAAAAGAACGTAAAGATTAAGTTAAATAAAGTATTACCAGATTACATGGTGCCTGCACATATTATTTCAATTGATGCGATTCCACTCACACGTAATGGTAAGCTTGACAGAGCATCATTGCCACAGCCGGAGTATAAGTCAAAGGAATATATTGCACCACGAAATGAAAGTGAAACTCTGATCGTACAGGCATTTGAACACATCCTGGATATTGAAAATATCAGTGTAACCGATAGTTTCTTTGATCTAGGGGGTTCGTCACTGAAAGCAGTGCTCTTGTGTAATGAATTGGAGAAAGCCATAGGAGTAAGACTGTCAATTCGAGATGTGTTCACTTTTGGTACGCCTGAGCAGATAGCAGAAAATATGGGGTCGATCGAGAACGAGATGTTTGTGGCAATAGAACAAGCTTCAGCAGCTGAATACTACCCTACAAGTTCAGCTCAGAAACGACTCTATCTTCTGGACGAGATGACCGGTCCTAACATTAACTACAACGTATCGGATGTCTATGCTTATGAAGAACCGCTAGATAAAGAAAGACTACAGAAAGCCTTGGATAAGCTGTTAAAGCAAGAAGAGATATTGCGAACCAGTTTCCATGTTGTGGACGGTGAACCTATTCAGACGATTTCTCCAGACGCCAGGGTTCTATTAGATTACAGCGAAGTGGACGCAATAGATATACAAACAGAATACGATAAATTTATACAACCGTTTGTTTTATCCGAAGCACCGTTGATGCGTGTGAAATTAATGAAGACAGCAACAGCCTCCTATCTATTTGTTGATATTCATCACATTATATGTGATGGAGAAAGCCTGCCCGTTATACTGCAACAAGTGAACGAATTTTATGAGAATGATGGAACTGATCATGAATAAGAGGAGAACTTATGAATAAAAATTCTAACCGTGTCCAGTATAAAGATTTCAGCGTATGGCAGAATTTTTATGATATCACCAAACAGGAAGAATATTGGAAGAGGGAATTCGCCGGTGAAATTGCCAGGGTAGATTTGAAGACGGATTTCCTCCGTCCTCAAATCCAATCTTTTAGGGGAGCCAATGTTGTAGCAAAGGTAAAAGAGCCATTAAGCTTAGGGGTTAAAAATTTAGCCCTTAAGCATGGTGCTACTGAATTTATGGTTACTCTATCTGTGTTCATTTTATTATTAGCCAAATATAGTCGCCAAAAAGATATTATTGTAGGAACAACCGTGTCAGGCCGAGTTCATGCAGATACTAAAGGTATGCTGGGGATGTTTGTCAATACTCTGGTAATAAAGGGAGAAGTTTGTCCTGATGATACTTTTGAACATTTGATATTAGCTGTGAAGGAGAAGTGTCTGCAAGCTTATGATAACCAAGAATACCAGTTTGAAGATTTAGTTGAAGCCGTAGAGAAAAAGAGAGACCTCTCAAGAAATCCGATATTTGATTTTATGTTCGGATTAAAAGAAAAGAAAAAACCGACGGAAGTGCAAGGCCTATTGGGCGGAAAAAGTGCATTCATTAAAAGAAATGTCTCAAAGTTTGACTTATCCGTTCTGGTTGAATGTATGCCAGAAGGGTATGAAATTGATTTTGAGTATTGCACAGATTTATTCAAACAAGAAACGATTGAATATATGGCAAGGCATTATGTAACGCTGCTTGAGGAAGCAGTAACACATCCGGACAAAATGCTTAAAGATTTGCATATGCTTGATATCAGGGAACAAGAGAAGATACTGGTTGATTTCAATGCAACGAATGTAGAATACTCTCGCCAACAAACAGCTGTCAGCTTATTTGAGAATCAGGTAGAGAAAACAGCAGAGAATATTGCGCTCAAATTTGATGATAAAAAGATGACCTATGCCGAGCTGAATGAGAGAGCAAATCAGTTGGCGCGTACTCTTCGGGATTTAGGAGTGGTTCCAAACGATCTGGTGGCTTTGGTTACAGAGCGCAGCATGGAAATGGTTGTAGGAATATTAGCAATCATCAAGGCAGGGGGAGCTTATGTACCCATCAATCCGGAATATCCAGATAATAGAATTGGCTATATGCTGGAGGACAGTAGTCCAAAGATTGTATTGACGTATAAGAATAAGCTGCCAGGGAAGGTAGAGATTCCGGTATTAGATTTAGAAGATGAGAATCATTATGCTAATGAAACGGACAATCTTCTGTATGTTAACAGGCCTAATGATTTAGCGTATTGTATCTACACTTCGGGTACAACTGGAAATCCTAAAGGAGTTTTAATTGAACATCGAAATGTGGTCAATATGTGGGTCACCTATAAGGGAACATTTGGACTGAACGACAAGGATACGGTGCTGCAATTTGCAAATATATCTTTTGACCAAGCGGTTGGTGATATCTTCCCTGCACTTTGCAATGGTGCGGCATTATGTATTGTGCCCCAAAATTTAACATATGATATGGAGCAATTACAAAAATATATAGATCGAAATAATGTAACAACAGCTTCATTGACACCTAAGGTAATAGAGGGGTTGTGTGCTGATGCATTACCGACACTTCGTTTGCTGGAGTCAGGTGGAGAGGCAGGTAGTCTGGACAGCTTAAAAGAATGGGCGAAAAAAGTAGAAGTGCTAAACACATATGGGCCTACGGAGTCTACTGTAAATGCAACTAGTTATAGAGTGAATACAGACGCTACTTCAATTACCATTGGACGTCCGATTGCAAACACAAAGGTATATCTTCTAAATGAAATGGAGCTATGCGGGATTGGAATACCTGGCGAGTTGTGTATTGCAGGAGATGGTTTAGCAAGAGGTTATTTGAATCAGCCAGAATTGACAGATAAGAAGTTTATTAAAAATCCCTTCGGTGAGGGAAAACTGTACCGTACAGGGGATTTAGCACGTTGGCAGCCAGATGGAAACATAGAGTATTTAGGTCGAATAGATGAACAAGTGAAAGTCCGTGGTTACAGGATAGAGTTAGGTGAAATTGAAAGTGTATTAAGAAAACAGAGTAAAATCGCAGATGCTGTCGTTGTTGTAAAAGAAGTTGGAAACGATGAAATTCTCTGTGCATATCTCGTTGCCGAGAAGGGTCAGGAACTAAATATACCCGAAATTAAAGAAGCGATAAGAGAAGAAGTAACGGAGTATATGATTCCTGCCTTTATGATACAGATTGATGAATCTCCACTAACCATAAATGGGAAGCTGGATAAAGCCAGGTTGCCAGAGCCAGATATGTTAGAAAGCTTGAAATACGTACCGCCAAGTAATAATACAGAACAAGCAATCGTAGATGTATTTGAGGAAATTCTAGGAGTGTCTCCAATTGGAATAGAGGACAGTTTCTTTGAATTGGGTGGACATTCGTTAAAAGCGACGGCCGCCATTAATGCCATCGAGAAGAAGACAGGAATACGTTTGCCAGTCAAAGAGATATTTAGTTCACCCACTCCTGTCATGTTGGCGAGAAAGATTGAGGCTGCGGGAGAAGGCGAATATAGTCCAATACCACAGGCAGAGCAGAGAGAAGCTTATCCAGCATCCTCTACACAGAAACGATTGTTTATTCTGGATCAGATGGAAGGCAGTAGTACAGCATATAACATGGCGTCAGCGTTAGAAGTAACGGGTAATCTTGACTTGGGAAAAATACAACAAGCCATAGATCGCCTGATCCAGCGTCATGAGTCGCTGTGCACCCGTTTTGTCATGACAGAAGGANATGACAGAAGGAGAAACCCTTCAAGTCATCGCAGACGAGGTATTCTATCCAGTGGAATATGAAGAAACCGACAGCTACAGCGAAGCCGATATGGAGCAATTCGTACGCCCGTTTGACATCGGAAAAGCACCACTTATGCGTTTTAAAGTTGTGAAAGAAAGAAATCGAGACAAATATATTCTACTCTTTGATATGCACCATATTATTTCCGATCATCAGACGCTCAATCTATTAATCGAAGATTTCTCACGGTTGTATAACGGCGAAGAGTTACAACCACTTGAACTCCAATACAAAGA
>NZ_LIUT01000007.1 GCF_001277345.1 Paenibacillus solani | reverse complement strand
GATCGTTTGGTCCTTCGGATAGTCTGCCTTCGTGTCGTTAAACATCGTCAGCAGCTGACGCTTCTCTTCTTCCCCGGCCAGCTCGATCTCGTCCAGCCGCATCTCCGGCCTTGCCGCCACTTGCTCCACCATCGCCGCCAAATGTCTTATTAATTGCTTCATGCTTTCTTCTTGATAGGCTTCGACATTGTAGCTAAGTTTAACGAAAAGCCGATTTCCGCTTAGACCCATAATTACATTTAATCCGAAACTCGTTTGTTCAATCCCCGTCAGAGCGGTTACAACAAAGTCCTGTACCACTGAATGCTTGTCATAAACAGGGGGCGCATCCATCGGATAATTCTGAAATACGCAGATATGGTCAAACAAGTTCGATTTAAGTGCGCTGCGCGCTTGAATGTCAGCCAAGGATACGTAGTCATACCGCTCGGATTTCAACAAATCGGCCTGCACTTGTTTCATCAAAGCGAGAAACGTGTCATGCCCGGCACGACGAATCCGCACTGGAATCGTATTGACGAACAATCCCACCATGCGTTCAATGCCGAGGACCTCGGATTGACGCCCGGAGACAACCATGCCGTATACGACATCGTCGTTGTCGTTATATTGTTGGAGCAAAACTCCCCATACCGTTTGCATCAAACTATTTAATGTTAGGTTGTGACGCCTGCAAAGCATGTTCAACTGTTCCGTATGCGCCTCTTCGAAGAAATGTGTAATCTCGTTAAGCTCATACGCTTTTTCACCTTGGATCCGATTTCCATTGGGAATTTCCGACCGATCGCTATAGTCCTCCAAGTATTGGCTCCAATATTCCAACGCTTCTTCCTTGTCTTGTTTTTCCAGCCAATTGATATAGTCGCTATAAGGATATGCCGGAGGCAACTGAAGAGGGCGATCGTTACGCATCTCCTCGTAAATTTTGAAAAATTCGGCGCGCAGGATGCCGGAACTCCATCCGTCCAACACGATGTGGTGCATACTCCAAATCATTTCGTACTGTTCCTCGCCGGTCTTCAAAACTGCAATCCGAAAAAGCACGTCTTTCGTTAAGTCGAATCCTTTTTTTCTATCCGCTTTCTTGAACGCTTCTACGTAGTCGCACTTCTTTGTTTCCTGCATCTCCGTAATATCCTCGTAGATAAGGATCGGCGCTCTTTCTTTCAAGACGGCTTGAAGCGGTTGACTTAATTTTTTATGTGAAAAGAAAGTCCGAAAAACCTCATGCCGTTCCGTAAGAACTTTCAAGCTTTTCTCCAAAATGGACAGGTCAATTCTTCCGAGAAGTGACATGTTCGTCTGAACAAAATAAGCTTCTGGTTGGTTTTCCAACATCGAATGAAACAACATCCCTGACTGCATCGGAGATAACGGATAAACCTTGACGACTTGATCTTTTTGGACCATCGACTACTTCCCCCCCAATCTATAGGTTGCTGAATAGCTCGTTGAGATCTTCTAAAGTAACCCTAGCGCTACCAAGATCGCTCGGGGTCAGCTCGGTTTCAGTTTGCTGCATGCAATGCGCGACGATCAAAAGCAGTTGCTTCTTGTAGTTGGCCAGCAATGCCTGCATCGTGCTTTCGCGGTACTCCTGCTTGTCATATATCACACTCAGCGTCAGTTTTCCGTCGATTACGTTCCCTGTGATGTCCAACGAATAAGCCCGTTCCGATTGCGGGCTCATCGACGCCCCCGCAGAAAGACCCGACATCGACATGGCCCCCGCATTCATTTCCCGATCCCATCGTCCCAAGTAGTTGAAGCTGATTTCCGGCAACATTCCGCTTCCAATANTCCGCAGGCGTCATATACTTCAGCACGCCGTATCCCACGCCTTTGTTCGGAATCCGTCTCAGCTTCTCCTTGAACGATTTGACCCAGTAGGATATCCCTTCCGCCTTCTTCAATTCGAAGACCACGGGATAAATGCTCGTAAACCAACCTACCGTTCTCGTCACGTCCACGTCGTCCAATACTTCTTCTCGGCCGTGGCCTTCCAG
>NZ_LIUT01000009.1 GCF_001277345.1 Paenibacillus solani | reverse complement strand
ATGTACGCTAAATCGTTCGGCCCGCTGGCCGCTGGCAAGTTCGCGGTGTCGCCCGCGTACAGCGACGCATCCGCCAGATTCAGCACGCTTCCTTCGTAATCTTGTGGTACTTCCGCGTCCCCGTATACAAGCAGCAGTTCAGCCTCGCTGTCTTCCAGCATGTACGCGATCCGCTCCGCCGGGTACGCCGGGTCAATCGGCAAGTATGCGCCACCAGCCTTCAGGATCGCGAGAATCCCCACGATCATCTCGAGCGAACGGTCCGCCATGATCCCTACGATTTGGTCCGCTCCGACGCCACGCGACCGCAGCTCATGCGCCAACAGGTCCGCCTTCGCACTCCCCGTANCCGTACGTCAACCGTTCAGACTCGAATACGACCGCCTCCGCTTCCGGCGTTCGCTCCGCCTGCTGCTCGAACAGCGCCTGGATCGTTTGGTCCTTCGGATACTCCGCCTTCGTGTCGTTAAACGTCTCCAGCAGTTGACCCTTCTCTTCTTCTACGACCAGCTCGATCTCGGCTAGCCGCATGTCCGGCGTTTCGACGATCTGCTCCACGATTGCCGCCAAATGCCCGGCCATCCGCTCGACCGTTTCCTTCTTAAACAGTGCCGTGCTATACTCCCAGTCGAAATACAGCCGTCCTTCCTGCTCGACTGCAGCTACCGTCAGGTCGAATTTCGCGACCCGATATTCCTGCGGGTACGGCCGAATCGTCAGCCCTTCCGGCTTCCATTCGCTCATCTGCATGTTCTGCAGCACCAGCATCGTGTCGAACAGCGGGTTGCGGCTCGTATCCCGCCGCACTGCCGCCTTCTCCAACAGTTCCTCAAACGGATAATCCTGGTTCTCCATCGCGCCCAGCACCGCCGCCTTCACTTCCGCCAAGTACGCGTCGAACCGTTTACTTCCCGCCGGGCGGCTGCGCATCGCCAGCGTGCCCACGAACATCCCGATCATCCGTTCCGCATCCGGATGCCTTCTGCCCGCCACCGGCGAACCGACGACGACATCCTCCTGCCCCGCATAGCGCGACAGCAGCACCCCGTACGCCGCCAAGAGCGCCATGTACAGCGTAACCCCTTGCTTGGCGCACAGCTGCTTCAGCCGATCCGTCACGTGCTCGCTCCACGATTGACCGGCGTGGTCCCCTTCGAACCGGCGGGCCGCCGGCCGCGCGTAGTCCGTCGGCAGCTGCAGCACCGGCACCTCTTCCTCGAACGCCTGCAGCCAGTATTGCTCCTGCGCCCGGTACGCCTCGCCCTGCATCTTCTCCCGCAGCCATACCGCATAATCCTTATAGTGAATCGCAAGCGGCGCCAACTGCTCGCCCGCGTACAATCGCGTGAACTCGTCCACGAACACGTCCATCGACGTTCCGTCCGAGACGATGTGGTGCATGTCCAGCAGCAGCACGTGCCGCTGCTCTTCTAGGCGGATCAGTGCCGCACGCAAGAGCGACGCTTTGCCCAGATCGAACGGACGCACGAACGCTTTCACCCGCGTCTTTGCTTCGTCCTCCGTGCTGTCCGTCACCTCAACCGGCACTTCCACACGCCCGGCGATGCGCTGCATCAGCTGATCTTCTTGCATCGCAAACGACGTGCGGAACGATTCGTGACGCTCCGCCAGCAAGTTCAAGCTCTCCCGCACACGCTGCACGTTAAGCTCCCCTACGATCTCCAGCGCCCGCGGCATGTTGTAGCCGATGCCCCCAGGATCCAGCTGACTTACCACGTACAGCCGCTGCTGTGCAGGCGAGGCCGGATACCACTCGTGCGGCTCCGCCTTGCCGATCGCCTCGTAGCGCTCCTTAACCGCCGCCGCTTCCAAGTACCCCGCAAGTTCCTCTACCGTCGGGCTTGCGAACACTTCGCCCAACGGCACGCTCGCGTCCAATTGCTTCTGGATGCGTGACACCAGTTGTGTCGCTTTGAGCGAATGGCCGCCCAGCTCGAAGAAGTTGTCCCGGATGCCCACCGGCTGCGAAAGGCCAAGCACGTCCTGCCAAATCTCTGCCAGCTTCGCTTCCGTCTCGCTTCGCGGCGTCACGTATTCGCTTCCCGCCTGTACCAGCCCTTGCGGCTCCGGCAGCGCCTTCCGGTCCACCTTGCCGTTGGCTGTCAGCGGAATCCGCTCCACTTCTACCAGATACGACGGCACCATGTAATCCGGCATGCTGCGCTTCAAATACGCGCGCAATTCGGATGCGTCGAATTCTCCCACGCTCACCACGTATGCGCACAGGTAAGCCTCGTCTCGCTCGNCTTCCTTCACGTCCGCGTACTGCAGCAGACGGTATACAATTTCGCCTGTCTCGATCCGGTACCCCCGGATTTTCACCTGCTCGTCGATCCGCCCCATGTACTCCAGGTTCCCGTCCGGCAGCCATCTTGCCAGGTCTCCCGTCCGGTACATCCGTTCGCCAGGTTCGAATGGGTTATCCACGAACTTCTCCGCCGTCAGCTCTGGACGGTTCAAATACCCGCGCGTCACGCCTGCTCCAGCCACGTACATTTCCCCGGCTACGCCCAAAGGGGCAAGGCGTCCATTCTTGTCCAAGATAACAACCGACAACGTTGGGATCGGTTTGCCGATGTTGCTGATGTTCG
>NZ_LIUT01000004.1:361-2703 GCF_001277345.1 Paenibacillus solani | reverse complement strand
GGCGGTACGTGCTGCTGCTGGACATGCACCACATCGTCTCGGACGGCGTATCGATGGACGTGTTCGTGGACGAGTTCACGCGATTATACGCGGGTGAACAGTTGGCACCGCTGGTGGTCCACTATAAGGATTATGCGGTATGGCTGCGTGAGAAGATGCAGGGCGAGGCGTACCAAGCTCAGGAGCAATACTGGCTGCAGGCGTTTGGGGAAGAGGCGCCGGTGCTGCAACTGCCGACGGATTACGCACGACCGGCAGTCCGCCGGTTCGAAGGGGACCACGCGGGTCAATTGTGGAGCGAGCACGAAACAGAACGGCTGAAGCAGCTGTGCGCGAAACAAGGAGTTACGCTGTACATGGCGCTGTTGGCGGCGTACGGGGTGCTGCTGTCGCGCTATGCGGGGCAGGAGGATGTCGTCGTCGGTACTCCGGTGGCGGGCAGAAGGCATCCGGATGCGGAACGGATGATCGGGATGTTCGTTGGCACGCTGGCGATGCGCAGCCGCCCAGCAGGAAGCAAACGGTTCGATGCGTACTTGGCGGAAGTGAAGGTTGCGGTGCTGGGCGCGATGGAGAACCAGGACTATCCGTTTGAGGAACTGGTGGAGAAGGCGGCAGTGCGGCGGGATACGAGCCGCAACCCGCTGTTCGACACGATGCTGGTGCTGCAGAACATGCAGATGAGCGAATGGAAGGCGGAAGGGCTGACGATTCGGCCGTATCCGCAGGAATACCAGGTCACGAAATTCGACCTGACGGTGGTTGCAGTCGAGCAGGATGGGCGCCTGTATTTCGACTGGGAATACAGCACGGCGCTATTCAAGAAGGAAACGGTCGAGCGGATGGTCAGGCATTTGGCGGCAATCGTGGAGCAAGTGGCAGAACGCCCTGACATGCAGCTGAACGAGATCGAGCTGGTCAGGGAAGAAGAGAAGCGTCAGTTGCTGAAAACGTTTAACGACACGAAGGTGGAGTATCCGAAGGACCAAACGATTCACGCGCTGTTCGAGCAGCAGGCGGAGCGGACGCCGGAAGCGGAGGCGGTCGTATTCGAGTCTGAACGGTTGACGTATGGGGAACTGAATGCGAAGGCGAACCAGTTGGCGTATGAGCTGCGGGCGCGTGGCGTCGGAGCGGACCGGATCGTGGGGATTATGGCGGAACGGTCGGTAGAGATGATCGTGGGCATTCTCGCGATCTTGAAGGCCGGAGGCGCGTACCTGCCGATCGACCCGGCGTACCCGGAAGAGCGGATCGCGTACATGCTGGAAGACAGCGGCGCAAGGCTGCTGCTCGTATACGGCGGGGACGTGGAAGTACCGCAAGATTACGAAGGAACCATGCTGAACCTGGCGGACGCGTCGCTGTATGCAGGCGACACCGCGAACTTGCCAGCGGCAAGCGGGCCGAATGATCTGGCGTATGTCATCTACACGTCGGGATCGACGGGACAGCCGAAGGGCGTAGCCGTCGTCCAACGCGGCGTTGTACGGCTGGTGAAGGAAACGGACTATGTGCGCATCACGGAACAAGATGTCTTTTTACAGGCATCGACGGTTTCCTTTGATGCGGCGACATTTGAAATTTGGGGAAGTTTGCTAAACGGTGCGAAGTTGGTACTGATGCCGCCGCGCATTCCGACGCTGGAAGAACTGGCTGAACGGATCGAAAAATACGGCGTCACCATTCTGTGGTTAACGTCGGGCTTGTTTAACGTCATGGTGGAACATCGTCTGCATGGGCTAAAAGGAGTGCGCCAGCTGCTCGTAGGCGGTGATGTCGTCTCCGCGCAACATGCGAACAAAGCGATGCAAATCAAAGGGTTGCAGCTGATCAACGGTTACGGCCCGACGGAAAGTACAACCTTCGCATGCTGCTATCCGATAGGCGAAGGGGACGTGAACCGGGGAACGATTCCGATTGGACGTCCGATTGCCAATACCCGGACATACGTTGTCGACCGAGCGAACAAGCTAGCGCCGATCGGGGTGCCGGGGGAGCTGTGCATCGCGGGAGACGGCTTGGCGCGCGGATACATGAACCGTCCAGAGCTTACGGCAGAGAAGTTCGTGGACAATCCATTCGAACCTGGGGAGCGGATGTACCGGACGGGAGACCTGGCCAGATGGCTGCCGGATGGGAACCTGGAGTACATGGGCCGGATCGACGAGCAGGTGAAAATCCGGGGGTACCGGATCGAGACGGGCGAAATTGTACACCGTCTGCTGCAGCGCGCGGACGTGAAGGAAGCCGTGGTCGTCGCCCGGAAAGACGAGCGGGACGAAGCTTACTTGTGCGCGTATGTGGTGAGCGGCGGTGCATTTGATGGATCTGCGTTCGCA
>NZ_LIUT01000004.1:0-305 GCF_001277345.1 Paenibacillus solani | reverse complement strand
GGCAAGGTGGACCGGAAGGCGCTGCCGGAGCCGCAAGGGCTGGTGCAGGCGGGAAGTGAATACGTGGCGCCGCGAAGCGAGACGGAAGCGAAGCTGGCGGCAATTTGGCAGGACGTGCTTGGCCTTTCGCAGCCAGTGGGCATCCGGGATGATTTCTTTGAGCTGGGCGGCCATTCACTCAAAGCGACACAGCTGGTATCGCGCATCCAGAAGCAATTGGACGCGAGCGTGCCGCTGGGCGAAGTGTTCGCAAGCCCGACAGTAGAGGAGCTTGCGGGGTATTTGGAAGTGGCGGCGGTCAAGGA
>NZ_LIUT01000005.1 GCF_001277345.1 Paenibacillus solani | reverse complement strand
TGTGTTCATTCTCTATTTCAACGTCCCGCCTAAGCGGTCCGTTTTACTCACTCGTTGTTCAGTTTTCAAAGATCAACCTTCGTTTCTTGCTTGCCATCCGCATCTCAGCGGCGACTTTTATAATATATCATGTTGCCCATTGTTTCGTCAAGAACTTTTTTTTAAAAACTTTTTAATTCGACATTTTCTTAACCGAATTAACAAAGTCCCTTTCGAAGGGGCGAGTTATAATTTATCACAGAATGTAACAGCTCGTCAACACTATTCAGCAATTTATTTATCAACTTCATGCGAGACTTCATATAACAGATATGCTAAGACAATTTGCTGCCTTTTCAAACACCTACAAATAAAGAAGGACTGCCGTCCTTCTTCATAAATCCAAGCAATATCGAATCGTCTCAGTACCATGTGGACGGGAATCCCTCCACATCGGCAATTCCTTTACGAGTCCTCGATATATCAGTTTTCGCATGACGATAGGCAGTTCTCGGGATACAGGTGCCAGCTCAGGGTGAAGGGTTAATTCTTGGACGGTCCATGGATGCCGACGGCTTCTCAAGACTCGAATCAGTAATGCTGAGGAACTCTCCAATTTGGATATCATAGAGAACTCATAGGCCAGCAGAGCCAGCTCCACTCGTTGACCAAGCGTTTCCGTACTGATTGTCAGTTCCTCATATAATTTCCGCACAGGTGTGTTTAATCCTGTGATTTGCTCCCAGACGGCCGATTCTGGATGAATCCCCCGTTCAATCAGTTCAAGGCCTGCCCAATAATGAAGACCTTCTAATAATGTATGATAAGCATCCAGTACCCGATCATCATGTAGTAGTGTCTTGGCATCCACATACTTTTGCAGAAAATGAGCGAAACCAATGAACAGTTTCTGCTCTCGGAACGGCTCCGCAAACCTTAAAAAGTCTCGGCGCAGATTAGATAGGCGATCTTGACTGTCTTTTATGATATCTCCTTCTAGGAGGCATTTGATCAATATTTTATGCGTGCCGCTCAGGAGCTCCCTATGCAAATCGTCCAACCCGACACTAATAACCTGGCATCGTTCCCCGTTTACAATCGAATGTTGGATCAGAGGCTCATCGGGTGTTCCCTCGTACACTACAGCTATATTGACCTCAAAATCATGAATAAGTGAGCCTTGCATCGTTTTCGCTGAATTCCGGTACGCTAGCGCTCCAATCGCTTGCTCATCCACCGTATTACCATAATAAAAAGAAAAGTTGGCTAATTCCACGTTTCCCTCCATACATTCCTTGGCGAATTTCAGCCATTTCAGTTATAATGTATTTCTACGTATCTATTGTTAGTTCCTTCTTTTAGGAGATAAGATCTTCATCAGAAGACAATTGAATATCGATTTATTGTCAGTTTCACGTTGCTGTGTAAACGAATATTTAAATGGACAGGGGATTGTGAGCCATGATCTTTAAGAATGCAAAAATCAACGCCTTCCGTACTTGGGGATTGCTGCTGACGATGCTTGGTATGGGACTGATGGTGCTTGGCACAGCCGGAATCGTATTCTTCGGACAAGCTGGCAAAATATTTGCCGGAATTGGACTGGTATTTGGTCTCATTATGATGATGGGAAGTCTCGGCATTTACTTTTGGGCAGGGATGCTGTCCACCAGTGCTGTGCAAATTCAGTGTCCCGAATGCAGTAAATTAACCAAAATGTTGGGTAAAACTGATCGCTGTATGTTCTGCCATACGATCTTGACACTCGATCCAAGCCAGGCTAATATCACGGCAGAAGAACTCGAAGCCCAGCAGACCAAAGCATAAGTTTCAAGAACTTGTGTAATAGGTTGCACATTAGGCTAGATGAATAAACGTACAAAGAACCCGGTTATCGCGAAGATAACCGGGTTCTTGTTATATAGAGTACAGGCAACCAAACATCAAGTTCAGCAAATCAGAACTATTAGAAACGCCATGACTGCTTCAAAACATAATGATTTGTCTTTTGTTCAGTATGTTCCTACATATTTATCAAATAAGATTGGCTATAAGTACGAATGCTATTCATCAGTCATGTATCGTCTTAAGAACTTCCCAGGTCTCCGGAATGGCCAGGCTTCGGTTCCAGGAGGCAATGCCGCCAAGCTCCAGCTTTTTGGCCATCTTTACCCGGGATTTCAGAGAGATCGCGTCCTCCATCCAGATTTTTATGACGGACTTGTCCTCTGTGAATTGAACGTAGTTCTGTCCAGTACTGGCATCCAACGTCCCCTTCAACTTCTGTTCTTCCAGCAGATTCTGCAACTTCTCCATCCCAATCGCTTTGGAGGATACCTTAGTCTCCCCCTCTTCGCTTGTCTCCGTCCAAACCCGCGTATATAAGGGTATGCCCAACACCAGCTTGGAGGAAGGTACCGCATCCTCTTCAAGTATCCGTCTTACCGATTGCTCAGCCCATGGCAGCGAAGATACCGATCCCGCTTTTGGGCTGGAAGCCCAGTGCTCGTCATAGGCCATCACCATCATATAGTCGACGGTTTCCCCTAGCCTCTTCCGATCCAGAAAGAGCGACCACATCTCGCTGTTCGATCTCGGCGTCACGTCAATGGATACAATCAGCCCCCTGGCTTTGGCCAGCGGCTTCAACTCCCTCACGAATTGAACGACATGATCCTTATCCTTGGTATGAACATTCTCAAAGTCAAGATTGATGCCGTCGAGTTTATATTGCTTAGCGTACGCCAGCATCTGCTTAATGATGTGAGATCTTCTATCAAAGGTAGACAATGCTGCCGTCGTCAACTCAGGATCAAAACTGTTATCCATGAGGCCCCAAACTTCCATATTTCGATGATGAGCCCAGCTTACATAATGCGTAGAAGCTTTAGATTCGACATTGCCTTCTTCATCTACAATGTGGAACCAGGTTGGACTAACCACGTTAACTCCAGGCAATTTGCCGATGCTTTCGGTACTCGGGTTTTTGCTATATACGGCTTCCCATACCAGATTGACTGACTTGTCCTTCCATTCCAATTCTGCACGTGAAGGAATCTGCGCAAGGAGAGGAATTTCCTTCACTTCTCCAAGCTTTGCCTGCTGCTTCAGAATATACCCCGTATATCCATTATCCGCCTGAACATACAGCCAATCCTCTTCTTCCCGCCACACACGCAGTCGCTCACCAACAGGCATATCCAGTACAATAGATGACTTCTTCTCCGGGTTCTCACGCAGATCTACCGTATCCTCAGGCTTGGCTGGTGCAACTTCTGCAAGCTGAATCGAATCCCCGGCACGCATCAGAATGATGGCACCTGTAACTGAATTCTCATGAACAACCACACCATAAAACTGCTTGAGCGGCTTAAGCGGAACGTAGGCAATACCGTCGATAAGCTCAGGCGCATAAGGTATCGTGGTTTCCTTGCCGTTTAATTCACCTTTCGTACTCCCCATCTTCAAACGTAAAACTGATTCGGGAGTTGTTATAATAACCGACTCCGTCTCCTGCTCATAACGAATATTCTCATCCACGCTCTCCTGGATTACCGTGATGGGCAGCAGCAATGTTTCTCCCGCACCCCAGGCAGGATTAGATTTCAGTTCACCTTGAACAAATATAGGCTTGTTAAGCCCTTTCCAGTCCGGAACCGTATAGCTCTCGCTTCGCAGCACTGTGGTGACCACCCACCAAATCCCAATCGCTAACAACAGTATTCCCAGATAATAAGCGCCCCTCGAGCGCCTCTTTTGACGCCGATATCTTCTCCTTGCCAAAAATACTCCCCCATTTCCTCATCCCGTCGCTAAACTCCCTTTTTTTGAAAAAGACGCCTCTAAAAATAAAAACGTGTGGAATGAGTCATTCCCCACGTTATCTATAACCACCGGTGTCGTCTATTGGCAAGACTTGCAGAGCCCATAGAGCTCCATTCTTAATCCCTTCACTTCGAACCCGGTGCTTCTCTCAGCCTGTACGCCAACATCCTCAAGGGAAGGATAGCTGAAATCCTCAATTTTACCGCAACTCTGACATATTATATGATGGTGATCCGATACATTCGCATCAAAACGACTCGAGTTGTCTCCATAAGTCAATTCACGCACCATGCCGGATTCAATAAACATTTTCAAGTTGTTATATACTGTGGCTACGCTCATGCTAGGAAAATTAGGCTCCAGAGCCCGATAAATGTCATCCGCTGTCGGATGGCCCATTGATTCCACGAGATACGTTAAAATAGCATGGCGTTGCGGCGTGATTCGGACACCGGTCGTTTTCAGTTGTTCCAGCGCATGCTGTACGGACGTTCCCATGGTTGCCCACCGCCTTCAATTTTGACTAATTTTCATACAATATCTACTACTCTTAAGTTTTATTGTACGGCGTCTTTTGGATTTTTGTCAATCCGGCAAAGGCGTCCAGTCCCCAGGGTTCCGTCTTTCCTCCTGTTCTAGATAGCTTCGATAGATATTCAGATTGCTGTTCCCTTCAATATGGATGGAATGCTCAGCTGTACCGGCTTCACCGGTGATGGTTTTCTGCTCGATCAGGAGATTGGGCAATGTGGTTAGAATTCTACCGTAGCTAATCGTCCCTTCCAGCTTGTAATCACCCTCCAGCGGAATATGAAGATTCATCTCTCCAACCGCACTATAAACATTCCAGTCGCCTCCGATATGTGACGATCGCACTGCCACCGCACCATTAAGCGATTCTGCATTTAGCTGTGACTCCGCGCCACTAATCAGAATATTGCCATTCCTTGTTTGAACCCGGACATTATCCGTCGTCCGCTTCACCGTCATATTCCCTACTTGCGTGGTCAAATCCGTTTCACCCGTAATGTCAACAGCCAGCACATTCCCACGGTTCGTGGACATTTTGATATTGCCTATAACGCCTCTTGCCGTAATTTCACCATTTAATGTTTTGCCGGTAACATTACCGTAAATACGGTCCAGCGTGATGGGGCCGTTGCCGCTTTCCAGCAGTATATTCTCAATGGCTTCAACACGATTCAACGAAATGGCGCCATTCATTGTTCGCACTTCAAAGTTAAACCTGCGATCATCCGGAACAGCGATTTTCAAATTCATACGAGGCTGTCGTTTACCCGATTCTCCATAGGCCTTTCCCTTGGACCGTATCGTGATCGTTTTGCCTTCACCGATCTCAATTATCGACTGTTCGGCAATCGCTTCTGCTATACCAGGCTGTTCGCGGTCAACCCATACCTGCGCTTGCACCTCGATTTCGTCCACATTCTCTCGCGTGATGGAGATATCCCCGTTTAATTGGTCAATGATGATGCGTTCGGTATCCAGGTCGACGGGAATCGTTAGATCTGGCTTTTGAAATCGATTGCCTTCAGCTTCACTGTAATCCACTCCCGCAGCCGTCAGATTCAGACTTACCCGGTTCCAGAGGTGAAGAAAATGCTCCTGCTCAGAGATCACAAATACAGATGCCGTGACAGCAACGGCGAGCATTATCCCCTTGATGTCAGGGCGAAACCTAAACTCTCCCCGTCTGCCAAACTGGCGAGACCCTATATACCGTGCCAGATATTCGATACCGAGCAGTATAAACAGCAGCGGCCACCATCTCTGCAGCATGAATACATAATCCGTGCCTCTCCACTCGTCCAGCAGCAATAGAACACCTGTAATGATCAGCAATAAGGCAGCAGTGTAACGTCCGACTCTGATTTTATATTTCATCCGTCTCCTCCCCCCGCCTGTTCATGCGACTCACCTCTTATTCGCGGACATCCACTATAAGGGCCTTTCCTTTCCTCTTCGATGCCTGAGAATTTCCCGAATTCCGGCCCAGATTCCGATCACGATCAAACCTATAGCCGAGGCTTCCGCGCCATAATCACGAATCCACACCTGCAGCCACGGAGGTTTCTGGTGAAACAAAATGAGCAGTGTACCGCTCACGACCAGCATCAAGCCAAAAGTAAGCCCCCGCTCGTTCCGAAAGAGGTAGCTCCGCCCATTTCCCTCACCGGCAGCAGCGACAACCTCGCCACGTCTTCTGCGGGACATAATATATTCAGCAGCCTGCAGCACATCATACACATTATAGAAATAAGCTACTGGAATCAGCAGCCCCAATACAACGAGCAGCGGTACATTGATCTGCATTCCGATGGATGAGAAATATAACAGTGCCGATGTATCCAACAACAACATCATAATAAAGGTAATTCCCTTACGATACATACCCAGGTACAGATGACCCATGCCTGGAATAAGGGCAGCGAGTAGAAGGGCATAGATTTTTCTTTTTTTTCGTTGCAGGCCAGGATGGCGTTTCATCCGCACTGTATGTCTTTTTTTCTTTTTTACTGTAGATTGTGATTCGGGTATTGGATTCACAAGCTCTCGCCTCCTTCGGAAACATCCAGGAACTGGCGTAGTATACGTTGGTTTTCTTTGATAGTACCCCAATGGGGAGTCGAAGTAACTGGCAAAAAACTGGTACGTGATCCGCAAAACTTGCATGGCACAAAAAAAACGGCACAGCCAGTAAATCAGCAATTGCCGTTTGAGATCATTCATTATGCCATATTTTTATTCAGCCGTAACCATCGTTACTTGCCCGATTCTCCGCAATTTTCGAGTGATATCGAGCGGCTCGAATTTGCGAACGGTCAATACATGAAGTGCGATTTCGAGCCCTAATATCGGTGGCTGAAGCTCCCCATATGCCGCACTGCTGCGTTCGTTAACGATGATCTTCTTAATGACAAATTCCTGTTCCTCCAGCAGAGCCGAGATGTCATCCAAAATATTGGGCGTATTCGATGCATGGATGGTGATCAAATGCAGTTTGCTGCCCCGAATGTATCGCTGCTCCAGCTTATTGAAGACAACCAGAATCAGAAGGATAAGCACTGTGGATACGATCGAGGCAAAATAAAATCCGGCACCGACCGCGAGCCCCACCGCGCCTACGACCCAAATGGAAGCAGCTGTAGTTAATCCGGTAATCGATTTACCCGTGAACAGAATGGTACCGGCTCCCAAGAAACCAATCCCCGTGATGACGGCTGTGGCCAGACGCGCAGGATCGATTCGAACGTTAATTTCGTCCACAAAATCAGAAAAACCGTAGATCGATAATAGCATAATCAGTGTAGAACCCAAGCATACTAATATATGCGTGCGCAAACCAGCAGCATGGTTGGATCGTTCGCGCTCAAAGCCGATCAAGCCGCCGAGCAGCAGCGCCAGCAGCAATCTCAATAAAATAGATACATTATCTATAACCCAAGGATTATTCAAAAAACGGTACTCCCCTCATGTCGGCTTCTTATCCCTGCTGCATTTAACATACATTATAAATATAAATGGAATTCCGTTAATTCTACACCGGGAGCCACTTCAAACACATGATCCTTCACAAATCCAAACTTTTCATACAAGTTTACCGCCGGTGTATTAAGCGTACCTGTCGAGACCACGAATTTCGGTGCCTCCCTATAAGATTCCAAGACATGTTGAATTAAGATCCCCGCGATTCCTTTGCGAAAATGACCGGGATGAACCATCATCCGTGATATGGTGACTTGCTTCTGTTCCGGCTCTACTGCAATAGCTCCGATGATATCCCCATCTTCATTTACATAACCAAAAAAGGTTTCACCGCTCAAACGGATCGTATCGAAGGTATCCTGAAGCGGAGGAATTTCCATGAATCCGATCCGTTCCGCTTCAAGCGGGTACGCCATATGCTGCAGGCTCCATATCTGCTGGACGGTATCTCTATCCTCCAAAGATAGTTTGCTGATCATCAGTTTCAACTCCTTCCCCTTGTCATTGTAAGAAAAACGTCATCGGCATACTCTCAAAGAAGACAGACCGCGTTTAGCAGTGTTTCTTGCGATATCAGGACGCAGTCCTCCGAATTTCATACTTTCTGATATCTTAAAAAGGAACTTGCCCCTGTTGGGGACAAGCTCCCTCTCACTGCAAAATAATTCAGGCTCCTCGAGTCTAACCGTTCAGCACTTCAACCAACAGTTTGTTCGCGAGCGCCGGGTTTGCTTTACCCTTACTCTCTTTCATGACTTGACCAACAAGGAACCCGATCGCTTTCTGTTTACCAGCCTTGTAGTCCTCGACGGATTGCGGATTGTTCGCAACCACCTGTTCAACAATGCTCTTAATCGCACCTTCATCGCTGATTTGGACGAGGCCTTTCTCTTCAACGATTTGTGCAGGCAGCTTGCCGCTTTCCAGCATCTCCTTGAAGACGGTTTTGGCGATTTTGCTGCTAATGGTTCCCTTCTCAATCAATCCGATCATCTCACCTAAGCCTTGACCCGTAATCTTCACTTCAGACAGTTCCAGATTGTTCGAGTTCAAATAGCCCAGCAAGTCACCCATAATCCAGTTGGATACCGATTTGGCATCCTTCGTATAGTTCAAGCTGTCCTCGAAAAAGTCAGCGAGCAGCTTGGACGACGTAATGACCGCCGCATCATAGTCCGGCAAGCCGTACTCGGAAGAATAGCGGACCTTACGGGCATCTGGCAGCTCGGGAATCGTTACACGAATCGCTTCTTTCCATTCCTCGCTAATATGCACCGATACCAGATCCGGGTCTGGGAAATAACGATAGTCGTGCGCCTGCTCCTTCCCACGCATGGAGAGGGTCTTCGCCTGCGCTTCGTCCCAGCGGCGGGTTTCCTGTACGATCACGCCACCTTCGTCGAGAATCTCCGCTTGCCGGAACTGCTCATATTCCAAACCGCGCTGTACGCCGCGGAAGGAGTTCATGTTCTTCAGCTCTGCCTTGGTGCCGAATTCCTCCTGTCCCCATGGACGAAGGCTGATGTTAGCATCGCAGCGAAGCGAACCTTCCTCCATCTTCACATCGGAAACATCGCAATATTGCATAATTGCGCGTATTTTCTCGAGATAAGCTTTGGCTTCCTCCGGTGATGAGATCTCCGGTTCGGACACGATCTCAACAAGCGGTGTTCCTACGCGGTTAAAATCCACCAAGGAAGCATATCCGCCATCCACATGCGTGAGTTTACCTGCATCCTCCTCCAGATGGAGACGGGTAATCCCGATTCGCTTCGTCTTGCCGTCCACCTCAATATCGATCCAACCATGTTCACCGATCGGCTGATCGTATTGGGAAATCTGATATGCTTTCGGGGAATCCGGATAGAAATAGTTCTTGCGGTCGAATTTGCTAACATCACCGATGGTGCAGTTCAGCGCCATGGCAGCCTTCATGGCGTATTCCACCGCCTGACGGTTCAATACAGGCAGTACGCCGGGATGACCCAAGCAGATGGGACATGTATGCGTGTTCGGCGGAGCTCCAAACGCCGTGGAGCAGCCGCAAAATATTTTGGAATTGGTATGCAGCTCTACGTGCACTTCCAGTCCGATAACCGTTTCATATTTGGATGTAGACATCGATTGTTTCCCTCCTTCTCTGCCGCCAGTTTACAGTTCAGGGCGCCGTTTATGGTGTTCAGTATTTTGCTCATAGGCATGCGCGACGCGCAGTACGGTCGACTCATCAAAGGCTTTGCCGATAATTTGCATACCTACGGGCAGTCCATCCGCGAATCCGCAAGGAACACTGACCGCCGGCACACCTGCCAAGCTGACAGGAATCGTCAGGATATCATTCAAGTACATGGTAAGCGGATCGTCTACCTGGGCTCCCAGCTTAAACGCTGTAGTCGGAGCGGTAGGTCCGATGATGACATCATATTGCTCGAATACTTTGTCGAAATCTTGCTTGATGAGCGTACGGGCTTTCTGTGCCTTCAAGTAATAGGCATCGTAATATCCAGAGCTAAGTGCATAAGTCCCCAGCATGATGCGGCGTTTCACCTCATCGCCGAAGCCTTGGCTGCGGGATTCATGATACAGGTCGATCAGACTGCCTGCATTGTCGGAACGAACGCCATAGCGCACACCGTCAAAACGGGCCAGATTCGAGGAAGCCTCTGAAGAAGCAAGTAAATAGTACGTTGCTACCGCATATTCGGTATGCGGCAAGGAAACTTCATCCCAGGTAGCTCCCTGTGCTTCGAGCACCTTCAGTGCGTTCAGAACCGTTTCCTTCACTTGGGCGTCAACGCCCTCGCCCAGGTATTCCTTAGGCACTGCAATGCGAAGACCGGAAACATCTCCTGATAATGCACTCAAATAGTCCGGCACGTCCACTTTGGCGGATGTCGAATCCATCGGATCATAACCTGCAATAGCTTGCAGGACATACGCGGAATCCTCTACATTTTTCGTCAAAGGTCCGATCTGATCCAGCGACGATGCAAAGGCAACAAGGCCAAAACGGGATACGAGGCCATAGGTCGGTTTCAATCCCACAACACCGCAATAAGATGCTGGCTGTCTGATGGAACCGCCTGTATCCGAACCCAGCGCAAAGTAAGCTTCGCCTGCAGCTACAGCTGCGGCAGAGCCGCCGCTAGATCCACCAGGCACCCGGTCTAAATCCCATGGGTTGCGCACAGGATAGAAGCTGGAGTTCTCATTGGAGCCGCCCATAGCGAACTCATCCATGTTCAGCTTGCCGATCGTCACCGTATCGGCTGCCCGCAGTTTACCGACAACTGTCGCATCGTAAACCGGCGTGAAATTGGACAAGAACTGACTTGCACATGTCGTGCGAAGTCCTTCTGTCACGATATTATCCTTGATTCCGACAGGAAGCCCGAACAGCAATCCGCGTGTGCCTCCTGCTGCAAGCTTGTCATCCAAGGTCTTGGCAGATGCACGCGCACCTTCCTCGTCCAACGTAATAAATGCCTTCACCCGATCCTCACGTTCAGATATACGGGTAAAAGCTTGGTCAACCAAATCGGTTACGGAAAGCTCCTTATTCTGCAGCTTATTATGTATCTCCGATAACTTGTAATCAAACAGACTCAAGTGTGTATCCTCCCTTCAGGCTATTCCAAGACAGCAGGTACTTTAATTTGATCATCTTCTTCGTCCGGTGCATTCAGCAGCACTTTCTCAATAGGCAAGCTGGCGCGCACTTCATCTTCTCTCATAACATTGCTAAGGTGAAGCACGTGTGTAGTCGGCTCGACACCTTCAGTATCCAATTCGTTCAACTTCTCGGCATATTGTAAAATCGCATTCAGTTGACCTGTAAACATCTGCTCTTCTTCAGGCGTCAGATTTAAACGGGCCAGCTTCGCTACATGCTGAACATCCTTATCGGTAATGCTCATAGCTTTACGTCCTCCTTCATGCCCCCATCCAGTTAAAGGGGTAAAGTCTGTCTCGATAACTTTTTTCATTATATTGTAGAAGCATGGAAGATTCAATCCAATCGACACGAAGCTTTCCGCTTCATACCTGCCGTTTCTTGCCACTTCAAAAAAGAGTCGGCCTCAGCCGACTCTTCTAAATCCAAGCTCGAAGATTCACTTGTTTGATGAAATCCGCCTGGGACATTGCTTCCTTTGTTTCTTCTTCCTCTTCAACACTTTCTAACTCGCCGTTCATCACAAGACGAAACAGCTTCTCATTATATGTCGACAGGGCGAAATCGATGAGCGCTTCCCGTTCGACCCGCTCGGCTTCCTGTTTCAACACGATCGATTCCAGCTCAATATCATCTGCCGGAACAAAAAAATTACGGTTGAGGCTGGGAATCCGAATGACGTAATCAAACGCATTGTCCGGATTGCGGTCATAGGCAATGATATAACCGTATTGACCGATTGGAAGATTCTGTTCAAAGGCATCCGCAACGATTGTAATCTTTTCCCCTAAACGCAGCATCGTCTACCTCCTGAGTGGTCTATCCTTTTTCAAGTATCTCGTAAGAAAAACTTCCGCTATTGCGGTCTACCCGACGAGAACTTCGCCGATAGTCGTTTTTCTATTCTCATAGTCTACTAAAAAAAGATAGAGATGTCCATGTGATTCAGATAAAACCTGAAACTCCCATGGAAACTAGGATTGCGGGGATAAAGGACTCCTTCTGAGGAGTCTGGCGGCAACGATAATTGATACCGCCATGATCAGTATGGCAACGAGTATTGGTGACCATGAGATGCTCCCTGAGCCAAGAATTTGCTCCGCAGCCATGCCGCCTAACCGGCCTGGGCTCCATTGAACATGGGAGGGCAGTAAACTGGATAAGAGCGAAAGCGCCCCAGCAACCGCCAGGCTGATGAAGGCAGCAGCGGGCCCGCGAAGGATGGCACCCAGCGGCAATAAGAGCGTTACGATCCAGGCCAGCCATACGGCGTATAAGCCAGCGCCACCGGTAACCGCTGCCCAATCTAATGGACCAATGAGCTGATACGTATAATAAGCAGCGCCGCCAAGCCCAAGCGCAAAGGAAACGACCATCAACGTTATCATGGCGGCCCATTTGGCAGTCATCATGGGAATCGTGGATACGGAGCGAGCGAGCACAAGCTCAGCCGTACCGGTGGACCGCTCCCCTGCTACCGTGTTCATTCCCGCCAGGACAAGCACCAGCAGGCCGATGATGTTGAATTGGCCCAAGGTCGAAGCCATAACGCTCTCAGCGGATGGAACGGTGAATAATGCGGCTGCTTCCGGCGGCACTTCCCCAGCCATGGAAAGAATCTCTGGCAAATAGTACGTGGATACCGGCTGCATGATGCCAAGCAGCAAAAAGATTGCGGGAACCCAAATCCATTTATAAGTCCGGCTTGCTTCAGTCATTTCTTTTTGATAATAAATCCAGAAAGACTTCATGAACTCACCACCTTCATAAACATATCCTCGAGCGAAGACGTACCGGCTTCAAAACGAAGCAATTCGATTCCGCTATCGGCAAGCTCCTTAATTAACGCAGTACGCGCAGCCGCCATATCGGTCACCATCAGCTTGGCGCCGCGTTTGCCCAGCTCGATCTCATGTACATAAGGACGGCTCGCGAGACTGTCAAGCCAAGCAATCTCCCGCTCACCCGGCTCTACCTCAATGGTCAGGACCGGCTGGCGATATTTCGTGCGAAGTTCGCTAAGAGAGCCCTTCTCGGCAATTTCTCCGTCTACCATTAGCACCATGTCATCGCAAATCTCCTCTGCATCGTGAAGCACATGCGTAGAGAACAGCACGGTGACTTCTCCGCGCAGGCGGTAGAGCAGGTCCATAACCTCACGGCGTCCGATCGGATCAAGCGCCGATACCGGCTCATCCAGCATGATTAGCTCCGGCTCATGCACAAGCGCCTGAGCAATACCAAGCCGCTGCTTCATTCCGCCGGAGTAACCGGATATTCGGCGTTTAGCCGCTTGCTCCAGGCCTACCATTTCAATGACATCCCGGCTCCGCTTAACAGCTTCTCTTCCCGACAATCCTGACAGTTTGGCGCTGAAAGACAAGTATTCCATGCCTGACATCCAGCTATAAAACTTGGGGTACTGAGGCAAGTAACCAATCCGGTTACGCCAGTCTTTTGTATGCGCATTGCCGGAGCCATATCGGATCTCACCCCGGGTTTGCGGTATTAATCCCGCCAGCATGCGCAGTGTAGTCGTTTTACCAGCACCATTCGGTCCAAGCAGAGCAGTACAGCTTCCACGCTGCAATTCAAAGGATATGCCCTTGACCGGCGTGATGCTTCCTATATTTTTGGTCAATTCGTGAATGCTCAGGAGTTTGTTTGTCAAGCTTCCCGCCTCCCTGCCACAAAATAAGCAACGCTGCCAAGAATATTCCCCAGCAGGATAATGAACACCCACATCCATTTCGATCCCCGAATGCTTGCAGGCTCTGCTTTATACAGAGAGATAAACCCCGTTACGGCAAGGATCGCCTGCAGTGCAATGATCGGCCAGATTAATCCCCAATTGATATTGATATCCATGATAACTCCCCCTACGTTTCAAACTATAATAATAGAACTCAAGATTTGTGATGGTCCTTACGAATAACAAATATCCAGTAAAGAAGCAGCGGCAGCGGCATCGTAGTCGAGCCCCATATTCCCCAGAACCAAGCCATCTTGCCAAGATCCCGCTTCCTTGCATCCAAGAAAAGCCATGTCCCCTGGATCAGCACAAGCACAAAAGCAAGAATAATTACACCCAGCGGGGTTTCGTTCACTTCATTCATCGGATCCCCTTCTTTCCGGCCGATCTCAGGCTTTTGGAAAATATAAGGATCGTTCCTCCTGCAACCATGCCAAACACATGGATAAACAGAAGGATAATCGGTGCGGACAGGGCGGCGAGCATTGCGCCACCAACGATGAAGAGTGCAATCAGAAGAAAGAGCACCAGCTCGAATTTCATCCGTCGCCGCTTTCGCTCCAAGGTATGAACGGCCAACGTGTGCAATCCTTCCAAGGTGGGAGAAGGCACATCATCAAACAATTGATCGACACGTTTCATCTCCTGGGTTAACCCTTCTATCCATTGTTCATCCTCATGCTCATGTTCAGGCCTTTTGACCATGTTCACCCATCTCCTTTCGCAACTGTTTGATGCCATAAGCCGTTCGTGATTTCACCGTTCCCTCGGGAATGCCAAGCATGGTCCCGATTTCATCGTAGCTGTAGCCGTAATAATGCTTCAGCAGGATGGCAATCCGATGATCCTCGGATACGCGGGATAATCCATCCAGCATGTCCGTCCAGTCCTCTCCCCGCCGTTCCATCTGCCAGCGCATACGCCTGGCTGACTGAACCGCCTCCTGTTCCAGCCACTTCTTCTCCCGTTTCTTTCGCCGGGCGCTATCGATAAACAATCGGGTAGCAATCGTAATCATCCAGGAGGAGAAGGACGAAGTTCCGTTGTATCGGTTCATATTCTCCATGCATCGAACGATCGTATCCTGCGCGGTATCCTCCGCAACCATCGGATCCATCGTTACTTTCAGCAAATATTTATAAAGAAAGGAATAATGCTGCTTAAACAGCAGTGCCATGGCAGCTGCATCTCCTTGCTGTGCTTGTTGTATCAATTCCTCTTCATCAGGGCCCATGATTGAAACCATCACCTTCTTTCGCCTTCCATCTCTAATACGAATAACGGCATCCAATCGTTCAAAAAGAATATTATTTATTCTGTACCAGAGGATGGAAACCATGTGAACCTTCATGCTGCTAGAATTATTTCATCGTAAATCTGCCTAAAGCAAAAAAAGCAGCCGCAATTATGCGGCTGCTTTCTCCAATAAAACGAAAGGTCTCTTTCTTGAGGGTGTCATTGTTCGGTACGCTAGTCTCTATTGATTAAATCGGATAAACTGCAGCCGTTGGTGCCATGGCTGCTGCATAATCGCTTCTTCCTTCACCAGCCTGTCCCAAACAACAGAAGATATATCTGTTCCAATCCGCCGATTGGACTCGGGTTGTCGATCCACCTCTTCGCTTCCTGCAGCAATCCCGTTTAACAGCGATAGATGATCCTTTCTCACTAGCCCTTCCCCCTAATCACGTCCATACCAAAAACGTCCCCTAAAATAAAAGAACGCAAACCGGGATTAATTCCACAGTCTGCGTGCTTCGCAATGGGTAACATTTAATTAACCGTATTGTATCAATGTTGTCTATATTTGTCCAGACCTATTCCCGATTTATGTCGGATGTTATCTTAACGGCCTGATGGGACGTAAGGATTACGCTGTTTTTCATAGCCTATCGTTGTACGAGGGCCATGGCCGGGGTAAACCACGACCTCATCCGGAAATGTGTACAGCGTATTTTGAATGGAATGAATCAAATCACCTTCACGTCCGCCCGGCAGATCCGTGCGTCCAACACCTAAACGGAACAGAACGTCTCCAGAGAACAGATCATTACCGCTCAGAAAGCTCACGCTTCCCGGCGAATGGCCAGGAGTATGGAATACCTTGAAGGTATGACCGATCAGCTGCAGCTCAAGTCCATCCGCCAAATCATACTCTGCGGGTTCAGCAGACAATGGCTCGGTGACCTGAGGCCACATCAGCGAACCGTTAAGCTTCGGACTGGTCAGCCATTCACTCTCCAGAGAATGCAGATAGACTGGACAGCCCTTCCGTTTGCGGATTTCTTCAACGCCGCCCATATGATCGAAATGCGCATGGGTCAGCAGGATAGCTTCGATCTCCAGATCGGCAATTCGCTTAAGCAGCGGCCCAGGATTCATGCCAGGATCAATAATAACCGCCTTGCCTTCTACAGGCCCTGTCAATAAATATGCATTTGTCTGAAGAGGACCTAAATTAAATGTCTCGATATGAAGTGTCATAATCAGAACCCTGAGAAGAGCTCGCGCAGTTCCTTAATGATGGCAGCGTGAAACTCATACCCTTCCCCATAAGCTTGAATAATGTGCTGACGTGTCTCCGCCAGGTTATCCTGGTAGTCTGGCGCTTCCCGATCCGGATTGTTCTGTTTGAACTCAACCATGAACTTTTGAATGTGAGCAGGACGCGGTCCCCATGTGCCGAGCACATGACCGCCGGTATCCGAGATGATGACAACAGGCACAGAGCGGCCGCCCATTGTGAGAAACTGATCCATGACGTCCAGATTCTCTTCCATAATCAACACTTCCGTCTCCATCCCGGCCGTCTCCATCGCTCGGAATACGACGGGAATGTTTCGCGCCACATCGCCGCACCAGTCCGCTGCCAGAATAAGAATCCGCAGGTCATCCCGGAAATTCAGGCTTTCGAAGAACTCCTTATCCTCTTCATTCTGCCATGCAAACTGCTCGTACCCTGCTTTAAAAGTCTCCTGGTTCTTCTGCATACCGTCCATGAATTGCTGCGGAGATATGCCCGTGCCCAAATGATTAGCCATATTCATACTCATTCGTTATTTCGACCTCGCCTTCTTTGATTTTATCCATTTTATCAAAAAATAAAGAATCATGACGGCCAACGCGCCCAGCAGAATTTCCCGTACGTAAGGCCCTGCCTTCTCGTCGATATGCTCCCATTGATCACCAAGAAGCATTCCAAGGTACAGGAATAATGCGGTCCACGGAATAACGGCAAGAGTAGTCAAGAGCGTAAACCTTCCCACATGCATTTTGGATATGCCGGCCGGTATGGAAATCGCATGCCTTACTACCGGTACGAAGCGTGCTGTGAATATAACACCAGTACCGTATTTGCTGAACCAATTCTCTGCGTAATCGATATGCTTTTTCTTAATTAGTATGTACTTTCCGTACTTCTCCAGGAAAGGTCTGCCGCCATATCGGCCAATCCAATAAATAAACAATTGCGCAAGCACGCCGCCAACAGTACCAAAGATCATGGCTCCAATAAAGTTAACCTCACCTAAGGATACCAGATATCCGCCATATGCAAGTACGATTTCGCTTGGGATTACCTCAACCATTAAGCCGAGCATAATTCCGAAATAGCCCAGCTGCTGGATCCATTCAAACAGTCGGCCTATTGCATCGTATAAGAATTCCACGCCTGTCCCCCGCTTTCCCCTACTGCGTACATTTCTTGTACTAGCCTATTCTAACACAGCCCGGGACATGCCTTCTACTGCGCCCAATTCTAAACAGCACGGTGACTATCGCCCCTGCCGGAACATATGGTGATACAAAGGAGTGAGCCACCATATGCGTTCTCCCCATGCCAAACAGCCCGGCAGCAAGCCGCCCTCCCCGCGTGGTATCCGGCGGGCATGCAGCAAAGAATTATATCGTACGATCAAGCGCCTTAAGCTGTACCTTCCTCCCGAAACGGTGAAGCAGGGTGAGGAATTGTATTATCGGAAAGTCATCGGCAATTTAATCTGGATTCACGAAAATTATAGTAACAAAAAGCTTTTGTGCGACTGGTGGGAAAAAGACGTCTGTAGCGAGCTTGCCGAGCTATGGCAGGTTCCGGAACGTCAGTTAGCCTCCGCCTTCAGGGATGCCTTCGGCGGATAGCATCCCTTCCCTCCAGCATTTCTACTAAGCGGCCAGCCTGGCGGACAGCAAGGGATGACAATTCAAAACCTCGATCATTACGATGAAGGTCGGTCTCAGAGAGGGAAGTCGCAAGGGAACGATAACGCTCGAGGAGTTCCAAGCCGGACCGGGCCGCTTCTTCCGCGTGGGCAAGCTCGCCTGCCGTCCGGTGCCATTTAGCGAGCGAAGTCAGCTTCAGTACCGCTCGGGTTTGCTTGACCGTATTAAACCGATCCCGATCGATAGCTCTTTGATACCAAGCAGCCGCTTCCTGGGGCGCACCTCTAAGCGAATACGCTTCAGCCAGCTTCCAGCTTAAGCCCGGGTGATCAGGCGAATACGTCATGCTGTTCATCAGTAATGGAATTCGCTGACTTGGGGGAAGCCAATTCGCCAAGCGCAGGGCCGCCTCGGTGTTCGCAGGATTCCACTTTAGTGAGGAGCGAAGGAGAGCGATCTGCCGCTCTACTGGTTGGGAGACCGCAAGACGTGCTTCATCCTCGCTGATGGCGAGTGCGGCTGCGAGCAGAACCCAGCTTGTCAGCAATAAGAGCGCTAGACCTCTCAGCGACAACCAGGACATGAATGACCGATCTCTTCGTTTCCTGGCATAAACGGCTAGTCGCCTTTTCACCAGTGTAGGCCATTCACCTCTTCTAGATTTATGCGGCCTATGATGAGGTCCAGCCTGCGCCTCCCGACCAGAGGAGGACGAAGCCAAGCCCAGCACGACAAGCCACAACAGCAGCAGCCATACCAGCCCAAAGCTCCAGTCAAAATCTACAGCTGCATGTCCGATCAGCACGAGGGCAGCAGGCAGGAGCGGGGAATTCACAGCCAGGAGTCTCGTTATCATCATGCTGATCAGAACAAGGACAAGCAGCAGCCCGATGACTCCCGTATCCAGCAGAATATTCATATATCCACTATGCACCTCAGCACCCACGTAAGGCTGGGACTGAATGGCAAGATAGGATTGCCGCCATGTCTCTCCGCCGCGCCCCAGCCACAGCGACGACCGGGCCAGCTGCCAAGCGTCGCTGTATAGCAGGCGGCGCGCGCTTAGCGTTGCCGCACCGCCCAGGGCCCGATCCTGCACCTGATGCAGGATCATGGCTCCAGCTGCGGCGGCCAGCAGCGCCGCAGCCCCCACAGCCCCTGGCGCGGCATAGCCTCGCCCAGGGCTCCCGCTGTGCCGCCAGCGGCACAGCAGCGGGCCGGCGAGGACGCCGCCGGCCCAAAGCCCGGCCAGCCACAGCAGGCCGGGCAGCAGGGCTGGCGCCAGCCTGGCCTCAGCCAGCTGGCGATACAGCAGCGCCGCGCTCGCCACAGGCGCGGCGGCAACCACCAGGAGCGGCGCGATCGCATGCCGCTCCTTGGCGAAGCCGGCCGCGCACGCAATAGCGGCCGCGAGCCAGGCGCCGCGCGACTCCGTCAGGAGCAGCGCGGCGGTGTAAGGCAGCAGCGGCAGCAGTGCCGCCGCTGCGCGGAGCGTGCCCGTCCGGTTCCGCAGGACGGACGGGAGCGCGAACAGCCGCTCGAGCAGAAAGGCGGCCATCACAGCCCCGAACGTGTTCGGATACTGAAGCAGGCCGCCAAGCCTCGCGCCCGTTGCGCTGATATTCGCATCCGCCGTAAGATAGATCCCATACGGCAGCGCGAACAACCCATATACGGCAAGCAGCGCGCTGCCGCACAGCACGGCGCCCATGAGATGCCAGCCCGCCTGCATCATTCGCAAGCCCTCGGCTGTACGGCATATCCGCCAAGCTATAACCGCAAAGGAGCCGTAACTCCCCCATCGAATGATCTCTTTCATCGTGCCTGCAAGTGAGAGCGGTTCTCCGATTCCATGGAGACCATACAGGAGCATCATTCCGCAGATGCAGCCTATAAGCATCCGCAGTCTCTTATCATCCAGTAGAATCCAACCAGGCCATGATGTCGAAGCAGTGCTATGCATTTTCCGGTTCTGGAGCTTATGAAGAAACCACTCCATTGTGATCATAATCAGAAGAAGGAGTCCAAAGCCCATTCCCATTCCATATACATCCCCGGCAAAAAACATGCCGCTTCGCATTGCTGCTACGAGCACCAAAGCAATCAGCATCATTCCGCCATACCGATACAGGATCTTCTGATCCATGAACCAATCCCCCATCCCCAGAAGTTGCAATAAAGTTCCGCATCCCTAAGCTCCCCATCAACGGCTGGTCGTTCGTCGTTAAAACCATCTACTAGCCATTGTGGTCAAGGGGTTACCCCCTTATTCTCCAAGCGATACGCGGTCACATCACCAATGGACAATAGACGGCTCGTCACCGAGGGCAACCATTAGAAATTTCAACTATTCCTAAACTCATGTACATCGTGCGCACTTCTCCTTGTGCGCACGATGCATGGTTCGGGGCATGCTTGGATGGCTGTCGACCATATGTGCTGACTTCTCCCCCCTTAAACATGCCGCCGACAAACGAAATGAAAATTGGAAACGCTCCTCCAGCACTCCCTTGCAACCATCGCCCGGAATAAACCTTGGAATACCGCAATAAAAAAGACGATGAACATGTCAAATTCACACGTTCACCGCCAATTCAGTCTGTATTATGAAAATCTACGTATCCGGCAGCAAGTCCTTGCATGCCCGCTCAAGATATGGCGAGGCGCTTAAAAAGTCGCGGAAAGCCGTATATTCCTGCCACAGCTTATCCCGGTCGCCAGCAGAACCGCTGACTGCCCGGATCAATATATTTTTAGGTGTATGCTCCATATCAATAAACTCCAGCAGCTGCGTCTTATACCCCATCAAATCGAGGAGCTTGGCCCGAATAGCATCCGTGGCCAAGGCCGAGAAGCGTTCCTTCAGAATGCCATGGGATAACAAAGGCTCCATAACAGGACTCTGGACTTGGGAGAACAGCTCATGCTGACAGCAAGGCACCGATAGAATAACCGAAGCTCCCCACCGAACCGCTTTTTCCAGTGCCGCATCTGTCGCCGTATCACATGCATGGAGCGTAACTACCATGTCCACCTGCTCCAGCTCGTCATATTCTGCAATGTCGCCGACAAGAAACCGCAATTGGGTGTAATTCAGTTTTTTCGCCAGCATACTGCAGTGTTCGATGACATCTGCCTTGAGATCCAATCCGACAATATTCAGCTTTCTGCGCGCAGTAATCGCCAAATAGTGATACAAAGCGAAGGTGAGATACGATTTACCACAACCAAAATCAACGATCGTGAGCGGCCGATCCTCCGGCAAATGAGGGAGGACATCTTCAACCATCTCCAGGAATCGGTTGATCTGCTTGAATTTATCGTATCTGCGGGCAAATACTTTGCCCTCTTCGCTCATGATGCCGAGCTCCACCAGAAACGGAACCGGCTCTCCCTCTTCCAGAATATATGTTTTTTTGCGATTATGAGACAAGTCCGTCTTCTGCTTGGAGGCGGATTTGGTCAGAATCGAAACCTTGTATTTCTTCGAGATCAGCACCTGATAGTCCGCTTCCGGTGTATACATCATGGCTTGGCGGAATACGTTCTCGAACATGTCGATAAGTACCGCCTCGGCCTCGTCTGCAGGCACATTCTGATGGGTAACTTTCGTTCCGGAGTAATAGGCGAACTGATAGTGCAGCTTGTTATTCTTAAGCTCGACTGGCTTGACCGTAACCTTGCTGTACGTCATGCCTTCCCGCTTGCGGAGCTGGCTTAACGTAGCCGTGATTAAAGTGCCTTCTTCCATGATGGTGTGAATCAATTTTCTTAATGCATCCAAAAGGTACATCTCACTTTCTTTATGTTAGTCGATATGTTGATTACGAAGGATAAGCTACTTATTCCCCTCCGTTAGATGCAGACAGCGGCGGTTAAGCTCGTCGATGCCTTCGTGGACCTCCTCCAGCGGAAGCCCGCCCCTTGCCAGATCCTCCGGCAGCTTCAGCAATAATCTTTCATAAAAAGAGATTGCCTCGTCATATTCCATATAACCGTTATCCAGCAGCTGGTACAGCATATTCTCGGCTTCTGCATACATCCCCTGCTGCTCTGCGTAGGCATAGTAATCCCGCTGCGCCGTTTCGGGCAAAGCATACGCCTTTAATTGCTCTTTCACCAAGCCGATCCGTTCCTCGAGCCTGATCAGCTTCATGTCTGCCCCTTGCAGGGCTGACTTCAAATATAACTGAAATACTTTGATATAGAGCATAATCGCTTCTTCTTCACGTTCCAGCTCAAGCAGTAATGATGCTTCTTCTTCCAACAGTCTAGCAGCACTCTGCAGCTTGTCCGCTTCCAGATAACCATGATTACGAAATAACTGTTCAATATCAGCAGCAGACAAGGAACGAAGCAGTTCTGAGTTCAACCGGAACTGCCGTTTGAACAGCTCATCCAGCTCCCATAAAGCTTCCGTGTGTTTACGCTCCTGCTTAAGCGAAAACACCTTGGCAATCATCTGTGTCATATCCTCAATTAGCCGCACGAGATAATCCCTGCGAAACATTCGCTCGCCCCCAGTCGGCACCCATAGCGGATGCTGATGTTGATGTGCCCATCTTCTTTGGGCCAAGAAACCGATTCGGCACGTTTAAATTGTAGGCTATTCGGAACCAGAATTCCAGTGGGCTCCGGTCCTACCCATTCTTCTCTTCCCAGGGCTGCAGGATTCAACTTCCCAAAATGAATAAACGGATACCTCTCTCAGGAGAGGTATCCGTTTATTATACAAGATGCGACAATGGTCCTGCCTTTATTCATGCTCAAGCTGATTCATAAAAGAAGTAATCACTTCACCAAGTTTTTCTGGCTGCTCCATCATGCTCATATGTCCCGCACCCTCAATCACGACTCGAGTTACATTCTCATGGTCTGTCGTAAAAGTACGCTCGGCGGGAATCAAACCGTCCTGATCTCCCGCCACAAGCAGGATAGGCAATACAGATGCTGAAAGAACATCACGTCGGTCCGGACGCTCACGCATCGCCAGCGCCGCTCCGATCGCTCCCTGTGGAGGTGTCAAATAGCCGATCTCCTTCGCCCGCTGAATACATTGCGGGTTCGTATCCGGAGCGAATAAGCCAGGCACCAATCCATCAACAAAAGCCGTAATGCCTTCCCCTTGAATGGTACTGACGGCCTTCACCCGTCTCTCCTTCGCTTCTTCGGAATCCGGGTACGCTGTGGAATGAATAAGACCGAAGCCGCTCAAACGGGAAGCATAGCGCTGGACAAACGAGAGCATTATATATCCTCCAAGGGAATGTCCGAGCATGGTTGCTTTCGGAATATCAAGCTCATCCATTAATAACAATACATCGTCTGCCATCTGTTCTATAGTATAAGATCCCATCGGTGCGTCAGACCGCCCATGACCCCGGAGATCCGGCACAATAACCCTGAAGCCTGAAAGAAATGGCAGCAGCTGCTCCCAATAGGCCGAGCTTCCGCAGAAGCCGTGAAGCAGAATGAGCGGCTCGCCTTGTCCCTGATCAACATAGCAAATTGTGCTGCCGTTGCATTGTACTTTTTCCATCGCGATACCCTTCTTTCTATTCAGCGGGTGTGTACGTAAAGGTGTACACCCATTATTTTATAAAGAATGATCTATTATTAAACAAAATTGCTCTGACTGAAACGCATGTCCTACGCCCTAAGGCCAAAGGCTGAAGCGGCTATCTTCGCTAATTGCTCCGCCATCCCCATCACCTCGTAAAGAGACGTCACCTGGAGGGTCCAGTAAGGCTTGGGGCCATGGACGTTCACCACTGCTGCCACGCTGTAATCTCCCACTGCCGGAAGCTTCCCTCCGACGGATTGAGCAGGCGTCAGCGCCCCTTCACTTGCAAAGAAGCAGCCGACGGATGAGGGTTGCCCGAGACAAGCATCGATGGCTATAATAATTTTATCCTCGGGTATTCCGCTCAATTTCGTCTCGAGGTTCAAAGCATCGCATGGCTCGGGCAAAGTCCCGATCACATGGGGAAAGCCGTATTCCTTAAGTCTGCTTCCTGTCAGCGGCCCGAGTGCATCTCCAGTGGATCGGTCGGTGCCAATACATAAGAACACAATACTGTCCAGCGCATGCCGCTGGGCAATTATATGAAAAAAATCCGTTAGTTCGCAGCCCGACATTTTGATTTTGGCAGCATGCACGCTTGGTGTTTTACCGACTTGCTCGCTCATGACGGACCTCCTCATTCATTTCATCCGCTGCTGTCATCCCCTGCACGTTAATTGGTTTTCATTGATTTTAACCTAACCCTGTCCCTAATGGCAAAAGAATTGGTCGAGCCGCATAATTACATGGTACAATACAGGGATGAATATCGTAATCCGCCTAGGAGAGGATGGTGTTAGTAATAATGGATTTGAACATTAAATCTCAAGAAAATGTCGAGTATATGATTGAGCAGATTAAGAGCAAGCTTCGGATGGCCACCGGGGCTGCAATGCAAGCCTCTGCCTTTTCAGTTAACCAATATGATGATATTTATGATTTGTATGATATGGTCATGAATAAACAAAACCTCAGCATATCAGAAGTGGAGGCTGTCGTGTCCGAGCTCGGACAGCTCCGCGGAAATCGTTAAAATCGGTAGATCTAACCTTATTGCTTATCATTCGCCTGAAAGAGCACAGCCCCCGGAAGTTCGCATATCTTGCGAACTTCCGGGGGCTGTCTTTGATCCGCTATGGCATGTCAATCAGGATGACTTCCGAGCTTCCCTCACTTGAGTTTCCCTTAAACGTAAGATTATGGCGACGCTGGATCCGCGCCGCATCTCCG
Source organism: Paenibacillus solani (assembly GCF_001277345.1). Lineage (GTDB taxonomy): Bacteria > Bacillota > Bacilli > Paenibacillales > Paenibacillaceae > Paenibacillus_AQ > Paenibacillus_AQ solani. The sequence continues at coordinate 226,972 of NZ_LIUT01000005.1, read as the reverse complement.
GCCTTAACATCAAATACCCCGTCGTCCGAGGAAATTTCGATATGACCGCTGGTCACATATACGTGCATTCTTCGGTCCTCGGCCAGACTGTATTCGAGCACTTCTCCTGTCTCCAGCACGCTAGCGTACATGACCATATCCAGCGACTGCGGGGAACTCAGCTCACCGCGGCTTGAGCCCAAGAGCGGGAGCAGTCGGTTTAATCGCTCCTCTTGCGTATAAATCTCCTGATAGTGGCTCGTCTCCAAGCCCGGTTCAGCAGGTAAAAACCACATCTCAAGATAGCGCACTGCTTCGGATGCGGAAGCATTACGCTCCGCATGATAAACGCCGGAGCCTGTATTCAACACATGAATCGTTCCCGGTGTCAAATCCGCCTGTTTCCCTGTATCATCCTCATACGTTAACGTGCCCTCTAGCACAAGATGTACTATCACCAGATCATGATGAAATCTGCGATCAAACCCTTCCATAGGTTGAAGGGTATATTCATTATGTGCCAGTAGACTTCCAAAATGTTCATTGTGTGGATCTATATAATCACCAAAAGAAAAGCTGAATTCACTATGAATACCGTCTTCATGGGTAGTATGTCTTTCCGCTGCCGTCATGATTTTAATCATGTCCGGTCACCTCCGCCGTTTTTACTATTCAATACCCCAGTGGTTTACGCTCTAATCAGCGTTCCTTATAAGCGGGTTAGCGTAAATGCGGTTTCCGTTTTGCCTACCTTAAGGCCTTCGTCATTGATTAAATCCTTGGGATAAGCAGACTTCAGACGTTCGATGGTGCTTTTATTGCTATATCCGATTTGCTCTAATATGGATTCCGCAATCCAGCCCCATTCTTCTTCCGAGCCGTCCGCTATCTTAAAAGAAATCCCCAGCCGCTCCTTCTTCAGTCCAAAGCAATACACCCCTTTGAAACCGCCCTTCGCCACGATATTAGAGTCTTCCAACAGGAGCGTATCCACTTTCTGTTTGCCAGCCACCATATAGGGAGCGGCATTCATGGCTCCCGTAATTCGGCTAACTGCATCCCGAGTCGGTTTATCCTCTATCCGTTCCGGAACTGCGAGCTTCATATAGGCTGTTGCTAATGCACGAAGCGGGAGGGCAAATACTGGCAAGCCGCAACCGTCCGTTCCTAAATGAATGTCACCGGGAGCCAGTCCGGCCAAATCGGTTACCGTTCGAAGAATCTCCTGTTGGAGAGGATGGTCTGGATGGTCATACCCAATTAACGGGTATCCCGCCATCAAAGAGTAAGCCAGCATACCATAATGCTTGCCCGAGCAGTTATGATACCATTTGCTCTTCTCTTTCCCCGCCCGCAGCAGCCGTTCTTTGCTTTCCTCATCAAGAGGCCAGCTGGGAGCACAAACCATGTAAGATTCGCTGATGTTCACCTTATTGGACAAACCTTTCAAAGTTTCGATATGAACGGGTTCTGCCCGATGCGATGCTGTCATCATGGCAATCTCCTCATTCGTTAGCCCGTATTGATCAGCCAGCCCACCACGAATCGCAGGGATCGCTTGCAGCGGTTTTGCGGAGGATCGTGTAAATACGATATAATCCGGGTCTCCCGCATATGCCTGAACGTTTCCTTGTTCATCTACAATACATATATGTCCGTTATGGACGCACTCCACGATGTTCGCCCGATATTCCTTTACCAGTACATTGTCCATGCTTGTGTAACTCCTTCTATATCCGTCTATGCTGCATTATTCCTTTAAATCCCTCGGAATAATCCTTATCTTATGAGGCAATCCGTATCATTCCTTATTCTTGTGTGAGTACGAATCTGTATACAGTATAGTACAAAAATCCATGAATAACAGCATGGCAAGTTCCATAGGGGGTGGACACTTGATTTTGTTTACTGTTTCCTGCTTCTCCTGTTTCACGATGTGGCCTTACGTTTAATTACGAGATAAGCAAGCCCACTTGAAAGACATTGCTCTGAAAAGGAGGCGATCGTATGTGGGGAATCATTATCAGCATCGTGATGGCAATCATCATCGGGATTATCGGGGATGCGCTGGCTGGTCATGAAATGCCGGGTGGAATTATCGGATCCATGATCGCAGGTTTCGTAGGCGCTTGGCTCGGACCTTGGCTTTTTGGAGCGTGGGGCCCGGTTATTGGCGAATTTGCCATTGTGCCCGCTATTATAGGTACAGCCATTTTCGTATTCCTGCTCGGTCTTGTTGCCAAGTTGTTTAGACGCACAGCCTAAATTCTCGTGTTTATATTCATTTTTATATTAAATTAAAGGAGTGAATGTTATGAATAACGCAGAACAAGAATATCCAGTACAAAGTGGTTCCACATTCTTCAAAGGTGCTTTTATCGGTGCTTTGGTAGGGGCAGCAGCAGCGCTGTTGTTCGCTCCAAAACCAGGTCACGAATTGCGTGGTGATTTATCTGAAAAGCTGAACAAGGTTACAGAAAAGTCCAAGGAAGTTGCTTCTACCGTTGGGGATAAGGCTTCCGAACTCGCCAAGACCGTAGGCAGCAAAGCCTCTGATGTCATGACAACCGTAAATGAAGGCCGTCAAAACATTATGTCGAGCGTTAAGGAAGCATCGGCAGATGTTTCGAATGAGGTATCAAATGCTTCCAAGGATGTAAAAGACAACGCAATGGACACCTCTTCTGATGTCAGCCGCGAAATGAAATCGACAACGAATGTTTAATTCGTGAAGTCACGAATAGCCAGCTGACACAGCTGGCTATTTTTGTGCCAGGTCGTGAGAAGTAATGATGTGAATTCCTGGAAATGAACGGGCCATTAGCCTAGAAAGCGGGGATATCTCATGAGTAAAGCCAACCCATATAACAGCGGCTCCACCTTCGCAAACCGAAGCGGGAGTCTGCCCAGACGAGCCGAGGAACAACGGGCAACCGTCGATTCGAACCATTCAAACACGGACAGGCACGCTCGGGAGGCGGAGGAAGTTCAGGAACATCCCTTCGAGCTTAGGCATGAAGTGAGAAAGCTGAATACCCGTCTGGATAAAATTGCTGCCACACTGGAAAAGTCCGAAATGAAAGACATGATCGATAATTATATGAATCCCAAGAAACGCATCATCGCCAACCTCTCGGCCGGACTGGCCCGCGGTTTGGGGCTAACGGTCGGTACTGCACTGGTGCTTGCTCTTCTTGGTTACATTCTCAGTTTCTTCGTCAATGTACCGATGATCGGCGATTTCATCTCAAATCTGCAGGGATATGTAGAGCAAACTAAAAAATGATAGCATATAATTACAGGCCCGGTTCCTTTAACAGGTTACCGGGCTAGAATTTGCTGCTGACAGCTGTTTTTTGCATATTTAAAGGTTCTTATTTTTGGCCTTCACACGAAGCAGATCCCCTGTCCATCCCTTCGCACGCATCCATAGGTACATACCTCCGGTCCACAGGATCGTTAAGCCGCTGATAGCCGTAAATCCCCAAAAGGTTCGAATAGCAGGCAAATTCTCAAAATTCATTCCCCATATCGCGCCAATGACCGTGGCCGGCGTGAATATGACCGTTAAGATTGTGAGTGTCTTCATAATTTCATTCCCACGAAATGCCGATATGGCATCATCTATGGATACCAGCGTATCGATTTCGCGTTCATAGTGGTGCATGAGCTTACCCAGTCGTTCCACACGATGCTGGAGCTGTTGAAACGAAGGACTATGATCCAGCTCCCCGTGATATCCTTCCTTGGAAGCAGCGATTAGTTCCTGAAAAGGAATAAACAAATTGCTCCAATCCAACAATTCAAATCGTGCAGTCAAAATATCATCCATTAAGGATTTGCGGTTATGGACACGCATCTCACTTTCGACAAGCCTCAAGTTATGCTCGAATTGATCCATGCCGGTATGATAATAATGCAGTATTGCCCGGGCTAATACAAACATGCCATCTATGGGTCTCTGACATTGATTAAGCATTGAGAACCTCTCCGAATTAGTCATCACGCAGCGTGTATGTTCATCCAAATTAATCGTAATCAGCACGTTATTGTCTATATAGAAATAGAATTGTTCCAACTTATAGTTGTCGGCGGTGGCATCCATCACTTTATAGATCATGGTCCCCATCATAACGGCTTCTACCCCGTCTCTGAACCGGACGGATAAATAATTACGTTCCTCTAACGAGGGTGCCAGATCAAACCATTCGGCTGTGTAAGGATATTGTACCCGAAGCTCTTCAATCCTAGAGGACTGCCAATGATCAATCTGAACATCGTACCACTCCCACCCTTTCGGAAATGTATGGATATTCCGACTCTCCGTCCCGTTTGACCCCGTCATGATTTCGATACAACTCCTTTCCAAGATTCCGAATAAAATTGGGTACCAAAAAGGCACGCTTTCCCATGATGGAGGAAGCGCGCCTTATGCGTCCATACGTCTGTCTCTACGAGGCTTGTCCATATCAGTAAGAAGAATTGGACATGATCTGCTTCAATTTTTCGGTTGCCCGCTTTTGGATACGCGAGACACTCATTTGTGATACCCCTAACCTCTGAGCGATAGCCCTCTGAGACTGTCCCTCCTGAAATGCCAGCAACAACACTTTCTGTTCTTGCTCCTTCAACTGGCTCATCGCTTGCTGAAGATCCATGCGTTTCTCAACGGAATCAAAATCATTTACATCCGAGCTGATCAGCTCTCCAAGCGTTGCCCCTGTCTCTTCCTGAGACAACGGTGAGTCCAGCGATACATAATGATAGCATTCCCGTCCCGCTAATACTTCAACCGTTTCCTCAACAGAAAGATCCAGGTAGTCTGCAATTTCATTCACATCCGGAGATCTTTCGAGCTTAACCATTAATTCATCAATCGCCTGCTGAACTAAAGCGCCTTTCTCCTTGATACGTCTCGGAACTTGGATGTACCAAGATTTATCTCGAAGGAAGTTCTTCATATGTCCAATCATGCTCTTCATAGCATACGGCTCGAACGGTATGCCAAGGCTGATGTCATATTGCTGAAGCAGGCGGATCAAAGCCATTTGGCCGACCTGATATAAATCTTCATAGAGATCTGGTCGATTTCGCGCAATCTTGCCAGCAGCCATCTTGACCATCGGTTCGTATTTCTTAATCAACACGGTCGCGATCTCGTTATCCTTGGTCTCCTGATACTGTTGTATTAGCTCTACTGCTTCATCTCTTGACTCTTGGGAGGTTACCTTATCGCTCATACTGGCTCCTCGCTTCTTGCGAGCCGCTTCGTCAGCGTAACCTCAGTTCCCTTTCCGGTCTGGTTTGTTACGCTCACCTCATCCATAAGCGCCTCCATCAGATAGAAGCCAAGTCCTCCGATTTGGACCTCGCTGAGATCTTTGTCATGCAGTGAACGATCGCCTACTGCACCCACATTGTCGAAACTCTCCCCTTCGTCTCTGACCGTAATAGATAGCGAATCGGGGGTCACTTGAAACAATACCTCTACCATTCCGCCTTCCTGACTGTAAGCATACAAAACGGAGTTGTTGCAGGCCTCGGATACCGCAACCTTCATATCTTCAATTTCTTCATAGGAGAAGCCCATCTTGGAGGCTATTCCATATAAATTCAGTCTAACGATATCTACGTATTCCGCACTGGCAGGCAAATTAAGCGTTACTCTCTGAACATCTGAATTCATTCTCTTTCGATCCTTTCCTATTGGGAATTCTTCTTACGACTGAAAAAACTTCGCGATGCCCGTCATATCAAACAGCTTTTGAATTTGCGGCGGTACTTCCTCAACTGCAAAGCGCGCCTCCATGCCATGTCTGGCTTTCAGGATCGACAGAAGAATACCAATGCCCGTACTATCAATATATGTCATGTCTTTCATGTTGACGATCAGGTCTACTTCGGAATTGCCAACAAGGGGTTCCATCACCAATCGAAAATCTGGAGCGACAGACAGATCAAGTTCTCCGCTCAAAAACACAGTGCACACACCCTCGTTTAACTGAGTCTTCGCATTGAACTTATCATTCGTTTTTGTATTCATAGACACTCTCTCCCAATAATTTGTTTTCTCTTTACATAACCCGTTATCTTGCTTGTTGAAACAGCTTTGAGGGAAGCAGCCTCTCGCTAATATCTGGAAGATTCCCGCTTGTTAGCCGTTAATCATACGAACCGCACCATGGGTATCGCCCCATTCTATTGATTCTGCAGGCGAAAAACGAGAAATCAGACGCTTCACGCAGCTGATTTTGACGGGCTTGCTAATATAATCATTCATACCTGCATCAAAACACCGTTTTTGGATCCCATCCATCACGTTGGCTGTCATAGCAACCAATACAGGAGCTTCCCCCTCAGGCTTCATCTCCCGGATCCGGCGGGTTGCTTCTAATCCATCCATGACGGGCATCTGTAGATCCATAAAAATCATATCGTAAACTTTAGGGCCCGCAACCATCTCGACCGCCTGTTTTCCGTCTTCTGCCAAGTCTGCTTTGAGTCCCATCTTTTCCAGCATACTGTCCATTAGCTTTCGATTAATCGGATGATCATCCACAATCAGGATATTCGGCTGCCTTTCTCGATGCAGCCGGTATTTATCGGAATGATCCTCTTCCCGGATCCGCAAATCCCCTTGCTCATGCGTGTGGACACAGATCGTGAACACGAAGGTAGCTCCCTGACCTTCTTTGGATTCAACTACGATCTCACCGCCCATCATCTGTACGAGCGATTTACAGATCGCAAGTCCAAGCCCTGTTCCTCCATAACGTCTGGTCATCGAAGAATCCAGTTGAGAAAACGGCTTAAACAACCGATCTAATTTTTCCCCTGAGATGCCAATACCGGTATCCTTTACTGTGAATTCGAGAGTTAACCGGTCTTCTTCGGCTTTGACAAGCGAAGCGACCAAGTATACGCCTCCCTCGTTCGTAAACTTTACAGCATTAGAAACCAGGTTCACCAACACTTGCCGGAGACGTCCCATGTCACCGTACACCATCGTCGGAATTCGATCCTCAATATAACAAGAAAGCTCCAAATTCTTCTTGGAGGCTTCCCCAGAGAACAAGCCAAACACTTCCTGAACACATGACTTGAGATCAAACGGATACTCCTCGAGCTCCATTTTGCCGGATTCCATCTTGGAGAAATCCAGGATGTCATTAATGATATTAACCAAAGCATCTGCGCTATTGCGGATAATCGTTGCGTACTCACGCTGTTCTTCCTGAAGGTCACTGTCCATCAATAGATCTATCATACCGATTACACCATTCATCGGGGTACGGATCTCATGGCTCATCATCGCCAGAAATTCCGTTTTGGCCTTAGCCGCAATCTCTGCTTCTTCTTTAGCCTGCACAAGCTCACGATTCGTCTTTTCCAGTTCCTGTGTCTTCTGATGCAATTGCATAGACTGGATCTTTAGCCTGTTATTGGTTTGATACATATCGACAAAACCCTCGATCTTGGATTTCAAAATTTGAGGAATAAAGGGTTTGACCATATAGTCGATTGCTCCCGCAGAGTATCCTGCGAACAGGTGCTCCGCATCCTTGCTATTCGCAGAAATGAAAATAATCGGAATATCCTTCGTCTTGTCTCTCGCCTTGATCAGCCTTGCTGTTTCGATACCGTCCATGCCAGGCATCTGTACATCGAGAACAATCACGGCAAAATCATACTTCAGAAGATAGCGCAATGCCTCTTCTCCTGAAGTTGCTTTAATAAGCGTGTATTGTTCACTATCCAGTACAGCTTCGAGTGCAAGTAAGTTTTCAGGGCGGTCATCTACCAATAAAATATGAATCGGTTCGTGAAACCCCATAAGTTCCTCCTACATTACTTCTATTTAATCTTCCGGTATATTTTCTCAACCCGGTCCAGAGTCTCGTATGCTTCACTATATTCCGTAAAATGTATGGACTCTTTAGCACCCAGAACAAGAATACCGAAATGGCTTAAACTCTCGTGAAATAATCCATGAACGTGGTCCCGCAGCTGGTCATTAAAATAAATCATGACATTACGGCAAAAGATCACGTTGAATTCGTTAAAAGAGCGGTCGGTCGCCAAATTATGCTCGGCAAATATCATGTTTTTCTTCAAGAACGGTTGGAAGATAACCGAATTATACTTCGCTGTATAGTATTCGGAGAACGAGCGTGTCCCGCCCGCCTCCAAGTAATTCTTAGTGTATTGCTTCATGCGTTTGATGTCGAATACCCCCTCCTTGGCTTGCTGGAGAGAACGTGAATTCATGTCAGTCGCATATATCCGGGATTTCTCATACAGTCCTTCTTCATGAAGCAATATGGCCATGGAATACACTTCTTCACCGGTCGAACATCCCGCATGCCAGATCCGTATATAGGGATACGTACGAAGCAGCGGAACAACCGTCTTCCTGAATGTCAGGAATAAATTCGGGTCCCTGAACATTTCCGTGACCGGAATCGATAGATTATATATAAGCCGTTCAAAACAAGAACGTTCGTGTAGTACTTTATCCTGTAGGGCAGAGATCGTGGAGACGCCTTCGGCATGCACATGGTGCCAGATCCTCCGTCTCAATGAAGGAAGCGCGTAATTACGAAAATCGTACCCATAGAATCGGTGAATTCCTTCTAAAAGAAGCTCAATCTCTATCTGCTCCAGCTCACGCTCACTATCACTATCCTCTATTAATAACAGTTGCTCTTCAGTATGGTCACCAGATGGCATTACGTTTACACCGCTTTCCGAGTGTTATTTGCTACTTGTACTTTACCCACAAAAGCAGCTTACGAATACAACCAAACCCTCATGAGCGAAAGAAGTTGCTCCGTCTGAATCGGTTTTTTCATGTAATCGGAAGCACCCGCTTCTATACACTTCGCCCGATCCTCTTTCATCGCTTTGGCCGTCAACGCTATAATCGGAAGTTTATGGAACTCCGGCATTTCGCGCAATCGACGCATCGCCTCGTAACCGTCCATCTCCGGCATCATCATGTCCATTAATACCAGGTCAAAGTCCGGATTTTCCTGAAGCAGCTCTATGGCTTCCCGGCCATTCTCAGCGAAGACAACTTCCATATTATATCCCTCCAACACACTGGAAAGGGCAAATACATTGCGAATATCATCATCGACAAGCAGGATCTTCTTACCTTCAAACAGTTCTTCCTTGTTATGCAGCTTTTGCAAAATTTCACGTTTATCCTCCGGCAAATCGGCTTCTACCCGATGAAGGAAGAGCGTAGTTTCATCCAAGAGCCGCTCTGGTGATTTGACGTCTTTTATGATGATAGACTCGGCATATTTGCGAAGCTGCATCTCTTCCTTCGAATCCAGATCCTTACCTGTGTATATAATTATAGGCAAATCTACTAAGTTCTCGTCATCCCGAATCTGATCCAGCAGCTCAAAACCTGTCATGTCCGTCAGCATCAGGTCAAGCACCATGCAATCATATCGTTGTTTATGCAGCTCGCGAAGCGCTTCTGCTCCAGTAGATACAGCGGTGATCGACACATCATCATGACCAATCAATTCAATGATGGAATTTCGCTGAATATCATCGTCTTCTACGATCAAAAGATGTTTCATCGATTTCTCTGCATACGACTCAATGTGCGTAAATGCATCCTCCAGAGCTTCTCTGGATGAAGGTTTCTTCAAATAAGCAATGGCCCCCATCATCATTCCTTGCTTCACTTCATCCACAACAGAGATGACATGTACGGGAATATGACGGGTAACCGCCGAGCTCTTCAGCTCGCCCATTACAGACCAGCCGTCAATGACCGGTAGCTGAATATCCAGAATAATCGCATCAGGTATATATGATTTTGCCATCTCCAACCCGATATCCCCTTGAAGTGCAACTAATGCTTTGAAGCCGCGGCTTCTGGCCATATCCAGAAGGATTCTGGCAAACTTCACGTCATCCTCAATGATAAGCAAGATTTTATCCGTAGGCCCCAATTGGTTCCGATCGTCTTCCACTTGTACTTCGGATGATGGCGCTTCTTTACTGATTGTCTTCGCCTTCGGAATGATCATCTGGCTCGCAGGCGGCGTCTCCACTGTAGCGGCTGCTTCCTGTGCGCTCTCCCCCATCGCCGGATGACTGTCAGGCAGATAAAGCGTAAAGCAGCTTCCCTTGCCTTCTTCCGATTCCACCAGAATGCCACCGCCCAGCAAACGAGAGAGCTCACGGCTGATTGACAGACCAAGCCCGGTCCCCCCGTATTTGCGGCTTGTTGTGCCATCTACCTGCTGGAAAGCTTCAAAGATCAGATCTGTTTTATCAGCAGGAATACCAATTCCTGTATCTTTGATCGAGAATGCCACATAGTCAGCTTCATCATTTAGATAAACCGGAACCCGTTCTTTGTCTGCCTTCTCTACATGCAGCTCGACAGAGCCGCGATTTGTAAACTTGAAGGCATTTGACAACAGATTGCGCAAAATTTGCTTCACACGATGGCTATCCGTTACAATGCTTTGCGGAATATCCTCAGCGATTTGTACTTTAAGATCAATATCCTTGCGGGATGCCAATGCGGCAAAATTCTGTTCCACGAAGGATTCAATATCCGACAGCTGAACATCTTCATAATTGATATCCATTTTCCCTGCATCCACTTTGGACAAATCAAGAATTTCATCAATCATCTTGAGCAGGTCCGCGCCGGACATATAGATGGTTTGTGCATATTCAATTTGCTTGGCGCTTAGATTACCATCCTTATTCTCAGACAGCAACTGCGACAATATCAGCAGACTGTTCAGAGGGGTCCGCAATTCATGGGACATATTCGCCATAAACTCCGACTTGTATTTCGTTGTAATCGAAAGTTGTTTGGCTTGCTGCTCAAGCTGCCCTCGCGCTTTTTCTATCTCATCGTTCTTTTCTTCTACTTCCTGTACCTGCTCCTCAAGCGCCCGTGTCTTGGCAACAAGCTCGGTATTGTAGTGCTCCAGCTCTTCCTGCTGACGCTGAAGCAGATCCTCGGAGCGTTTGAGTGCATCGGTCTGCTCCTCCAAATTCTCGTTGGAACGGCGAAGCTCCTCTTGCTGAGTCTGCAGTTCTTCCGACTGAACCTGCAGCTCTTCGGTCATGGCCTGCGATTCGCGCAGCAGCTGCTCAACCCGCAGTCGGCCTGTAATATTATTCAGAATGATGCCGAGAGATTGGCTCAGCTGTGCCAACAGCTGTTCCTCTAAGGTTGTGGTTTCCTCAAATGCGGCTAGCTCCACAACACCGAGGACTTCATTCTCAAACAGGATCGGATAGATCATGATGGTAGTCGGCTTGGAAGATCCCCACGCGGATTGTATCTTCACATAATCCTCCGGCGGGCTTTTCAAAGTAATCGGCTTCTTGTCCAGAGCAACTTGGCCTACGAGCCCTTCTCCAATCATGAAGGCCGTCTTAGGCTCTTCACCGCCCTCATGGGCATATGAACCTTTCATCTCGAGCTTGTTCGGATGCTTGTCTTCTTGACGAATATACAAGGCTCCGTAATGTGCTCCCATAACCGGGGTAAATTCGCTGATGAAACGCTGTGCCACCTCTTCAAGTGAATTAATACCTTCCAGCAGTTCCGTAACTCTGGCCATATTGGAGTTCAGCCAAGACTGATCACGCTGTGCCTGAAGATAGGTTTCCTCGATACGCTGCTTCTCAATGATGTCTTCGGACAGCTTCTTGAATACACGGGCCACATCGCCCAGTTCATCCTTGGACGTGACTTTAATACGGCTAATAGCTTTCAATCTGCCTTCTCCGAAGCTCTTCAACATCATGGAGACCACACTGATGCCCCGAGAAATACTTGGAAGAATCCACAGGATAACCAGCATCCCTACTAATAACCCGCCAGCCATCAGATAAATAAATACCTGAACAGACCGATCATAGGCTGCTTTAGCCGTGTTTATGTCATCATTTATCTTCTGATTCTGATAGCCGCTGAGCTCGTTCAGGCTAGTCAGCATCTCTTCCTGTGCAGCTTGCCCAGTCGAGTTTCGCAATGAATTAGCTCCATCATTATCATTGGAAGCGAGCAGCTCTAGAGTCTTGTTTTGATAGATGAGATATTCGTTTACTGCACGTTCAATCCGGACCAGCAATTGCTGCTCCTCGGCAGCACTTATGCTCTCCTTGATCGCAGCAAAATAATCTTCCGCTTGCTTGGTCATCGTTTCGATTTCTTGTTTCGATACAGCGAAGGTAGATTCGTCGTTGCTCAAAATCATATTCGTAAGCTCGCGTGCCATATTATTGACTTCTCCGCGCATTCCGCTGGAGTTGCGCACTTTTTGATAGCGATCCTGGAATATGGTATCCATCTGGCTGTTCATGAAGCTGATTCGATCATACCCAATGAGGGTCAGAACCAGCATGAGGGCCAGTAAAGTCGTAAAGCCGATCACTAACTTGCTTCTAAGCTTCATTGATTGGTTCCCTCTCCTTTTTTAAGAGATATCCAAACCAGGCACTTATCGTCCTCACGCTCCTGCGATGGATCATCCACAAAATACAGCTCTTTCATCTCTTCTTCTCTCCAGTAATGATGGCCGCTCATATGCTCTTTCAGGTGATTGAGCTTCTCATCATGTCCACCCTCTATCAGTTCCAGCAAGCCATCCGTGTACATGACCAAATGTCCTTCACCTTCATATGGAAAACTTCTTGGCTCCATATCTTCAATACGGTCGAATAGGCCCACAGGACAACATCCCTGATCCAATGTCATGATCTCTCCGCTATCTTGGAAGAACAAAGCCGGAGGATGTCCCGCATTGACATAATCCACTCGCTTCAGACGGGTGTCTACTACAAGATAGATGGCTGTAAAATAGTACTGTATCAACTGTTCGCCCAGATTCAACTGATTGAATCTGCGGTTCAATTCCTGTACCACCTTCTCGGGCTCGACATAGGTTGTGACCGTGTCTTTCAAAACCGAAGCGATGAACATGCAAAATAGGGACGAAGTAATCCCATGTCCCATCATGTCCAGCAGAATCACACCATACCGGCCCTCACCCAGCGGGTACCATGCATACAAATCTCCGGCAAGCTCTGCCGAGGGCTGATACAGCGCATGAATCTCCAGTTGATCATCTTCAATTGGTGAGCTTAGCACTGCACTTTGTACCATGGCCGCAAGCTTCAACTCAGCCTGGACCCGTTGTTCTCTCTCAATATGCCAATCCTTCTCCTGCTTCAAACGGAGCGCAAGTCGAATGCGTGCCATCAGCTCGACCTTGTTAATCGGCTTCGTCACGTAATCGACAGCTCCCGCATCCAGAGCTTCTGCCAGCTTTTTGGAATCTCCAACTGCGGTGACCATAATAATCGGTATATCTTTCAAATGCTCATATTGTTGAACAATCCGGCAGGCTTCGATCCCATCCATCTCAGGCATCATCATATCGAGAAGAACCAGGTCAACGTCCGCTCGGCGGGGCTGCATGTCCTCATTCTGATTTCCTATACCCAGATGCTCCAGCATTTCTAGGGCTGAAGATGCAGACAGGGTGTTTCGGTAGTTTTCTTTCTTCAAGATTTCTCGAATAATGATGACGTTAGTCGGATTGTCGTCTACGATTAATATTCTCATTTCCCTCTCCTTTAACGTTACGGTTTATGCGATAGAAATCCTTTTCCTACTATTATACTATAATAAGGGTAGCGTTAAGTGCCATAGAAAAAGGATCTGCATCTTGAATATTCCACTTTTATAAGGTTTATGGAACATCCTTTTTAAAACATAGATAAGGAATGAGACTTCACCTGTCTCATTCCTTATCTATGTTCTAAGTCTATAATCTCTGCTGCTAATCCAGCCTTAAGGCAGATGAATTAATCTTTCTTGGCTATAACGAGTACTTTGCCAAGGTCGAGCTGCTTCTCGTAAAACCCCGCTTCAGCTTCCGTAAATCCAAGCGATTCGATTTTGGCACGGAGCTCGTCACCACGAGAGCGGAATAAATTCGCAATAGCGTCAAATACGCCTTCTTCCTTGATGCCCACATTGTTGGCATCAGATGCCTCTGCAATCCGGCTCGTCTTATCCGAATCATGGGCTATTACAAAAATACGATCATGATCGTAACCGGACTGTCTAAGATTCTCTACTTCCTGAACGGCTTGCGTACCATTCTCAACGACTTTTGCATAAGACTTCTCATTAGATAAATTCACTTTAAAACCTCCCCTAATCTTGTAAATATTCGAATTTAGGTTATAGTCCAATTGTTATTAACCAGAATAGTCTGAGTTGAAACAACTTCTATTGGCTATAATCAAAAAATAAATCAATTCCTGTAATCTGGCCGGAGTCCGGATCGATATATACCTTAAGCGCGTTATGATCCTCAAGGTAAACATCTCCGTCTTCCGCTTTAAAATATGGCTGTCCCAGAGTTGCCCGAACCTGAGCAGGTGTCATACTTATACGCTGGTTTTCCAATTGAAATGATGAAGCTCTAGAGTCAACATGTACATATTCCGTGTACCCGTTTCGAACCCCTACTTCCATTTCTCTGTAATGAAGTATGGCAATTCCACTCAGTTTCTCATGTTCAATTCGTTCGGGTGGTCCCAGCTTCCGGATCACTTCACGCTTGTGATCAGTCAGCGATATCCCGTTTAAGGCCCCATAGCTCTTCAAAGAGTTATCGCCAGTGTGTGCTTGTCCAACTTCCGAAGCGGTATGAATAATAGGCAGCTGCGACAACCCGGCAGTATGCTGTGCCTGTTCCACAGCACCTCCACCTCCGGAGAAAATCAAAAGCCCTACCATCAACAGTGTGACATTCCACATGCGGCTTCCTCCTATCTTCTTGCAGAGCTATACGACAAGGGCTTTTGTTATCTGGCTTTCTGACGGCGGAAGCTGTTCCACAGGCCAACCGCTGTATCCACATAACCTAACCAGTTTCGACTGCGGCTCTTCTCCTGTGCTGGTTCGGCATCATGGTTATATACCGCATCATAAGACTGGAATGTGCGTTCCGAAGCCGTCAAAGGTACCTCAGTGCGCACATGCTGCTCTTTCTTCTGCTCGGTGCGGGATTGCTTGAACTTGCTAACCATACCGGAAGATACTTGTTTCACTGCATAGGTGACTTCGCTTAAAGCTTCACCCAGATTCTTAACGGTATCCATCACCGGATCAATCTGTTTCATCTTATGCTGTACATCCACCGTAATATCGTTCGTATTTCGAATGGTCTGCTTCAGCTCGTAGGTCAATTCGTCCACCGTCTTCTGAACTTCCTGGAGTGTTTGAGTTACTTTCTCGAGCGATTGCGTCGCGGCCTTTAATGTTTTAATCAAGAAGAAAACAAGAACCGCAAATGCCAAAGCAATAATGGCAACACTGATTTGTGTTAGCATACATGTCCCTCACTTTCACGTGGTATTGGTTTACGTTACGCAATAGTTACCCGATCCCCCAGTTCACGAAACAAAGGATCCCCTGGCTGCTGCACCACTGTTTTCCAGCTTGTTTCATCCCCTGCTACCCCGGTTAAAGAACACTACGAAGGGCGCTAAAGACAACAGCCGATGGCTCCCAATCATCTTCAAGCTTGGGTGTATTCTACTTCTTAGATCTTTTGGCAACTTTCATGTATATCCAAATCATATTGAAGAAGAAAGCAGGGTGAATAGGATGTTAAAATGGTCCGTAATTTTTCTAGTTGTTGCACTGATTGCAGGGATCTTCGGTTTCTTCGGTATCGTTGAGGCTGCAGCCGGCATTGCGAAGGTACTGTTCTTTATCTTCGTTGTCCTGTTTGTAATCTCGCTCTTTACCGGACGCAGACGAAGTATGTGAAGCAGCTAAAGCCCGCATATAAAACATAAGAATAAGAAAAGGGTGTCCTGTCTGCTCATGAGCGGACAGGACACCCTTTTTCTATTCCAGCAAAATTTCCTAAACCAGGCTAGACGTTCTTAGCCACAGCCTTTCTATCCAAAGAAGACTTCTGCTCTACTGCAGGTTTCGTCTTCTTAATAAAGAATGCGAGGATCAAGGAAACAACACTGATCCACGTAGCGATCACAAAAGCATAATTAATACCATATATCGTCGCTTCATGACCAAGTTTTAGCATGTCAGCCTGATTCTGCGGATCAAATAATCCTGACTTCATCAAGGCTGCCCCCTTGTTCTCCGCCTGGGTCGACATGACCGTAACGAGGATGGCTGTACCGATCGAGCCCGATATCATGCGGAGTGTATTCGACATAGCCGTACCATGGGCATTCATAGCCCGCGGCAGCTGATTCAATCCAGCGGTCTGGATTGGCATCATAAGCATCGACATCCCAAACATGCGGGCCGTATAGATCACCATCATCTGAGTGTAAGATACCGTCTCGGTCAAATTACTGAATTCCCAAGTCGTGATGACAGTAATACCTAGACCGATAACGGCAAGCCATCTGGCGCCAACTTTATCGAATATTGCTCCGGTAATCGGCGACATGATTCCCATCAGAATAGCTCCAGGCAGCATAAGAAGTCCGGATTCCATCGGTGTAAACCCACGAATCTGCTGAAGATAAATCGGCAGCAAGATCATACCGGAGTACATAGCCATCGTAACGATGACATTGATAAGCGTTGTTAGTGTGAACATATTGTATTTAAAAATTCGGAACTCCAGCATCGGATTGTCAGTTTTCATTTCGCGCAATACAAACAGGATGAGCGCGATCACGCCAACGGCCAGGGATATAATAACCTGCTTGCTTGACCACCCGTCATTTCCCGCATCACTGAACCCATACAGCAAACCGCCAAAACCCAGCGTAGACAGTATTACCGCAATCATATCCAGCTTGGGTCTGCTGGCCTCGGTCACATTTTTCAAAAAGAAAACTCCGATTAATGTCGCAATGATGGAAAACGGTAAGATCATGTAAAATAACACGCGCCAATCATAGTGCTCCACAATATATCCTGAAAGCGTAGGTCCAATGGCAGGCGCAAATATCATGGCAATCCCCATCATACCCATCGCTTTGCCGCGATTTTCAATAGGGAAAATATTCAGGAACACGACCGTCATAAGCGGCATAAGGATACCTGCACCGGAGGCCTGGACGAGCCGTCCGGTGAGTAGGAAGGCAAAGTTCGGGCTGATAGCACACAGCAGGGTGCCTATTGAAAACAATGTCATCGCACTAATGAACAGCTGTCTTGTAGAGAATCGCGCGATGAGATAGGCGGTAACTGGAATCAGGACTCCGTTCACGAGCATAAATCCGGTTGTCAGCCACTGGGCTATCGTCGGCTTGATACTCAGGCTCTCCATGATGCTTGGAAGAGCGACATTCATCAATGTCTGGTTAAGTATAGCAACAAAGGCCCCGATCATTAATGCAGCAATAATCGGGCCTTTCTTAACAGGCTCGGCTGAGCGAGCAATAGAATGGGTACTCATATACGGCTTTCACTCTCTTTCTTATTTCGGATATGCTCAACATTCGTCAAAATTTTTCGATACAGACTACTTAACTGTTTGACCTCTTCATCTGTGAGAAATCCATATAATAAATCACTCAACTCGGCACGTTTGTTGGCAAGCTGTTCAATCAAACTACGTCCGATTGGCGTAATCTCCAAATGAACGACCCTGCGGTCTGCCTCATCCCTGACCCGGCGTGCGAACCCGCCTTCGATCAATTTATCGGATATGCCTGTCACGGCGCCGCAAGTCACATGAAGAGCATCCGCCAAATCCGATAACCTCAAAGCTCCAAGCTCATAGAGCTTTTCCAAGGCAGTATAATCGGTTCTGCCTAATTTCGGAAACCCCTCCTTCTGCCACTCGTTCTGTACGGTCCGAACCATCTTCTTAAATAGCATCTCTAATTCTAGTATTTCACTCCGCATGGACATGTATTTATTACACTCCTTTTAAAGCCCAGCACACACTCGAGAATGATCCAATTTCCACTTTTTTAAATACTTTAGTGCTAAAACATTAAAAACTAAACAATTATTGATTATAGTGCGTGAAGATTTCAGTGTCAATATTTACATATGTATTTTTTCCATATTTATTTTCAGAAAACAATAACATCACTAATAAAAACAAAAAAAGACTGAGACAAGACGTGCTTGTCTGAGTCTTTAGCCTATTTAGTAGCTTATTTAAATAGGGACGGGATGGACATCCAATCCATCGTAAAGTTCAATTCTAGGCCATCGGATAGAAACTTAACATTCTTCACGGTTACCAGGTCCGGCAAATAATCTTTAAGCGATATCTGGATAGGATCAAGTTGGAACAAATGAAGGGGTATATCCACACCGCGGATCGTCGTGGATTCATGAGTTAAATGAAGATAGCTTCCCTCTGCTGACATTTGAAAGCGTAATACGGCACCAAAAGGCACGATCCCCCATTTTCCGTTCATATTAGCCGTCATCCTGGTCCCGTTCATCACGAAGTCAGCTCCCGTAATGTCAACGCCTAAGTCGTGGGTGTTCATATATTTGACCATGTTCTTCTTGCTGAGCTCTCCGACTTCCTCCGTGCTTAGCAGCATGCGGGTATCCCGGTTTGTCACCATCGTCATTAACTTGTCCTTGAAATCAACGGAACGGTAACGCATGTCCAGCGATTGCGTAGGATAAACAAACCAGAGCGCCGCACCGATCACCACAAGCAGAAGGACAATGATCCCTAACAGGACACGTCCAATTCTTTTTTTTCGGCGTACCATCTACAGCTCCTCCTCCCAAGGATAACCTTGCAACCACAAGGGTTTATCCATCTCCAAAGTATATAGGATTCCGGGAAACTTGTCACGATATGAGAAATCTATCCAGCTTTCTTGGTTCATAACATCCAAATCGTGGTTATTACGATAATGTCGAATCATACTACAGTCCCAAGGAGGAATTAATCAATGAAAAAAACATTAAGCATTACTGCAGCCCTAGCACTCGCACTATCTCTGACGGCCGTTGCCAGCGCAGATCCGGTTAACGGAACTGTAGCAGAGCCCGTTAACGGAGCCGTAACCGACACTTCCGGAGCCGTGACTGATACTTCCGGAGCGTTGCCTATCTTGACGGATGAGCCTGTTATCAAACCTCATGAAGTGGTATTGGTACCTACCCCGATGATTGAGCTTACCGAAACAACTTATTTCTATAACGCTCCAAACGGCGAAAAGCTGGGTGCTTTGGCTCCACAAAAAATCGACACAACCGACGTTCGTTATGATGTCGTCTTTGGCGGGGAATGGGTTGAAGTTTATACATGGCTCGGTAAAGCTTGGATTTACGTAGAGTAATCTTAAATGGCTTCCGGATTCTATGATCCAATACGTAGCCTTGCATATTAAATGGCAGGTCAAGAGAATCTTGGCCTGCCATTGTTATACATAACCGTATTCGGTTTCGCGATCAGATCATATTCACTCCTTAGGCTCCACATGAATGTGTACACTCATTATATTGTGAATCTTCGCCATCTGTTCTTCGATACGGTCGCTAATTCGATGCCCCTCCAGAACACTGATCTTTGGATCTACCTCGATGACGACATCCACCAGCACATGATTGCCATGGATTCTAGCCTTCAGATCCTTGATTCCCTCAACACCGGGCGTCCGCGCGATCGTACTGCGCAAATCTGATAAACGATCTTCATCAAATCCATCGGTCAGACTATAGGTGCAATCTCTGAATATCTCCCAGGCCGTTCTACAAATGATAACTCCTACCGCTACCGCTGCAGCTGTATCCAGCCAAGGCAGGCCAAATTGGGCGCCGATGATACCAACAGCTGCTCCTACACTGACGAGAGCATCCGATAAGTTATCCTTGGCTGCTGCCATCAATGCCTGATTATCGATTCTCCGCGCAAGGTTCCGATTGTAACGGTATACACACAACATAGCAACCGCACAGATCGAAGCTACGCCTGCAGACCATAAATCCGGCACTTCTTTAGCACCTTCAAAAAACGAACGAATGGCCTCGACCAGCACCTGGATACCTACAACCGCCATAATAAACGATGCCACCAGAGCCGCAATGGTTTCTGCTCTTAAATGTCCGTAAGCATGATCGGAATCCGGCGGTTTTTGAGAAATTCGCAAACCGATTAATACGGCAAGCGATGCTACGATATCCGTCAGGTTGTTAAATCCATCAGCGAGCAGCGCACTGGACGCGAAGAAATATCCGCTACTTATTTTAAACGATGACAACACGAGATAAGCTGCAATGCTGATCCATGCCCCGCGTTCCCCTTGCTTGATGTTATCATAGGCATTCACGATACAAGTCTCTCCTTTGCGTACTCCCTAGCGGCTTTAAAACAGTCCCAGCATTATCCATATTCCAATCCTAGCAAAGGCCCATCGTGTGGGTCCAGAGAAACATAATTGGCTTTTCGTCAAAGAACCCTAACTCGGAGAAAATGGTATTAACCATTGTTACCCTTGCCGGGCGATTTAAAAACGAATAAAATGAGGACAAGCATATCGTGAGGAGGAGGGTGAAGCTATGCCCGAGAATAATGAAACGCGAAAAGTAAATTTAGCTGATGCCATCCGGCAAAAGTTGGAGCAAAAGAAGCAGCAAAATGCATCCGGAAATAAGCCGGGGCAATTCCAAGGCGCTTCAACACAAAAAATGAAGAGTCAAAACAACAAAAAACCAAACAATCAGCGTCGTCGTACCGGCGGTTCATAGAATCCGTACGTACAAACGCAAAAAAATGCTGCACCTTTCCATTTACGAAGAAGGTGCAGCATTTTTTTATTGTAATGGTGATCTTAAACTTGCACAGCGTACATGCTCTCGCGAAGTCCCTTGATCTCTTCACTCTCCAGATACTCGTCATAACTCATGCTGCGGTCGATGATACCGCTTGGCGTTATCTCGATAATCCGATTCGCAATCGTTTGAATGAATTGATGGTCATGGGAGGTAAACAGAATCGTACCATCAAAATCGATGAGTCCGTTGTTGAGTGCCGTAATGGATTCCAGATCCAAGTGGTTCGTCGGCTCATCGAGGATCAGCACGTTCGCGCCATTCAGCATCATTTTTGCCAGCATGCAGCGAACCTTCTCGCCTCCGGACAATACGCTCGCTTTCTTCAAGGCTTCCTCACCCGAGAACAGCATACGGCCAAGGAATCCGCGGAGGAAAGTCTCATCCTGATCCTTGGAATATTGACGCAGCCACTCCACAAGGTTCAGATCAACACCGTCAAAATAAGCCGAATTGTCTTTCGGGAAATACGCTTGGGTGGTGGTGACGCCCCAGCTGTATTCGCCGGCTTCCGCTTCGGTCTCGCCGGTAATAACCTGGAATAAGGTTGTTTTTGGCAAGCCGTTCGGTCCGACAAATGCAATCTTGTCACCTTTATTAACCACAAAATTCACGTTATCCAGCACTTTCTCACCTTCTACGCTCTTCGTGATGCTATCAACCGTCAGCAGCTGCTTGCCGGCTTCGCGTTCAGGCTTGAAGTTGAGGAACGGATATTTACGGTTCGAAGGACGAAGATCCTCCAATGTAATTTTATCGAGCTGCTTCTTACGGGAAGTCGCCTGCTTCGATTTGGAAGCATTGGCCGAGAAGCGCTGGATAAATGCCTGCAATTCCTTAATCTTCTCTTCCTTCTTCTTGTTGGCATCCCGTTGAAGTTCAAGAGCCAGCTTACTGGATTCGTACCAGAAATCGTAGTTGCCGACATACAGCTGGATTTTACCAAAGTCGATGTCCGCAATATGGGTACAAACCTTGTTCAAGAAGTGACGGTCATGGGATACCACGATAACGGTGCCTTCATAATCCATCAGGAAGTTCTCGAGCCATTGAATCGATTCGAGGTCCAAGTGGTTGGTAGGCTCATCAAGCAGCAGGTTATGCGGCCGGCCAAACAGAGCTTGCGCCAAGAGTACGCGTACCTTCTCGTTACCGCTCAGCTCCGCCATTTTCTTGTCGTGCAGCTCACGTGGAATACCAAGGCCAATCAGGAGCGCAGCCGCATCCGGCTCTGCATCCCATCCGTTCAGCTCGGCGAATTCGCCTTCCAGCTCACCCGCACGCATGCCGTCTTCTTCAGAGAAGTCGGATTTAGCATACAGTGCATCCTTCTCCTTCATAATGTTATACAGACGACCATGACCCATAATAACGGTCTCAAGGACCGGATATTGGTCGTATTCATAATGGTTCTGCTTCAGAACCGCCATCCGTTCGTTCGGTGTCATATGAACCTCGCCTTGGTTAGGCTCTATTTCACCGGAGAGGATCTTCAGGAATGTAGACTTGCCCGCCCCGTTTGCGCCAATAAGTCCATAGCAATTGCCGGGGTTGAATTTTATATTGACATCTTCAAATAGTGCTCGTTTGCCATAGCGGAGCGTTACGCCGCTTGTACTGATCATTAAGCATTACCATCCTTTATCACTTTTGGTGTTTCAGCACATTATAGCATAATTACGACCGTTATCGAAGCTTCCGTCACATATAAAACGGTTTTAAACAAATATAACCTCCTGCGCGCGCCAATTCTCAGATGGCGATGGCACAGGAGGCTCATGTCATTCATCGTATAATCTAAGATTCAGCACTGCGGCACTCCGGCTGAACTTTGAAGGTTTCTCCATATTTTAATACGAGAATTCGCTCCTTGGCGATTCCCAGCCGCTGCCGTTCCGCTTCCATCCGGTCCAAAGCTTCCTTAGCTGTGTCATCCGCCAATTTGAACGTGCCGTAGTGCATCGGAATCATCGTCTCGGCTTTTACATCCAAGAACGCCTGCAGCGCCTCTTCCGGATTGACATGCTGTGAGGTCATGAACCATTCCGGTTCGTATGCCCCTATCGGCATCAAGGCAAGGTGAATGTTAAATCGTTCACCTATCAGCTTGAAGCCTTCGAAATATCCGCTGTCTCCGGCAAAATACAAATTCGGTGGCAGCAACCGGGCGCCTTCCTCTGCGGAAGCATCGATCGAGCATTTCGCATCATCCAAAGGGTCTGATTCCGTCGCTGCCTCCTGCAGCACAGGCTCCATCACAAACCCTCCCCAATGAGAGGTGTTCGTATCGAACGGCGTACGCCGTGTCCAATGCTGTGTCGGCACAAAAGAGAATTTCACGTCCTTGATCGTTGCCGATTCCCACCATTGCAGCTCAATCACGCGGCGAAAGCCTTTACTGATCATTTTGCGCCGCAAACCAACCGGTACAATGATAGTCGTCCCCTCACGGTACAGTTTACGAATCGAGGAAACATGCATATGGTCATAGTGGGAATGCGAAATCAAGATCACATCAATCGGAGGAATCTCATGAATAGGAAGCCCTGGTTCTCCAAGACGCTTATTGAAAGCCATTCTCTTCGCCCATACGGGATCGGTTACAATATTCATTCCTTCATATTGGA
This sequence comes from Paenibacillus solani, assembly GCF_001277345.1. GTDB lineage: Bacteria > Bacillota > Bacilli > Paenibacillales > Paenibacillaceae > Paenibacillus_AQ > Paenibacillus_AQ solani. The sequence goes on along the minus strand of NZ_LIUT01000005.1, from coordinate 203,548 downwards.
TGAAGAACGTTGCGTGCCCGATCCAGGTAACAGAGGTTTCGTGCCGGTTGCTATGCAAATACTGAAGATCCGGCGTCAGGTTCGGAATGCAGTAAGAATAATCTTTCTTCTTCTGACGACGTTCGTCGCGCCACTGCTTGAACTGTTTAAGCGTTTTGTCTGTGCTGACGTTATCGATATTGTTATAGCGAATTTTTGGCATGCAGCATCCTCCTTCCGTTACCTGTATTTTACCCTGTATAGACCTATCCGCTCAACTTTGCTGCTTCGTTGTTCTTTTTACACCGTTTGATTCCTGACGAAACAATGGAATTTTCCCCCAACATACAGAATCAATCAGAAGGATCTTTATACTTGACGACGTAGATCGCCATAAAGACGACAGCTGCCAATACGGTTAGCAGTGGTGCTATATAAATGTCGAAGTCCTCCACTTGCCTCACCCCTTCTTGGCGGATTTACCACGAATGTAGTTCGCATCGAACAGAAACAGACGCATCAGCAGAATTAGAGACGGAACCAATACGCATAAGCCCAGAATAAAGGCGGTGATCAAGGCAATCGCCATCGTATCATTGGTAATACTCTCCTGAATATGAATGTAATCATAAAGGATATACGGCAGATGTGAGCGCCCATATCCATACCAGGCAAAAGCAAATTGGAGCATAACCATAATGAAGGCTATGCCGAGACGGATACGTTTCCATAAAAGATACACCGCTACCACAAAGCAGAGAAACGACGCGATGAACATCCAGGCAATATCCAGCATCTGCCCAAAATGCACAGGATTCTGATGGTTGATCTGAAAAAAAGCGAACAGTGAAGCAAGGATTGTTGGTAAGCTCCATCCAAGCGCATAGCCGCGAACCACGCCGAAGGCGACCTCATCCCCAGCACGCTGCGCGTAATAGGATAAGAACATGGCCGAGATGTACAGGACGCTGACTAGAGCCAGAAGTATGACCGACCATGTGTACGGATTGGTAAAGAAGGTATTCCAGTGCAGCATGACCTTTCCGTTGTCCATATGGATAATGCCGCCTTCCGAGATCGCCAATATGGTCGACAAAGCTGCCGGAATCAGCAGCCCCGTTGCTCCATACAGCCCCATATAAATCTTGTTGTTCCCGGTCTGACTGCCGTAAGTATGATAAGCGTAATAAGCACCACGAATGGCCAGCAGGACAAGAGCTAAGCTGCCGGGTACTAGAAGCGCAGTGCCATAATAAAATGCCGCATCGGGAAAAAAACCGACTAATCCAACCACAAAAAAGATCAGAAATACATTGGTCACTTCCCATACTGGGGATAAATATCGCTGGATAATATTATGGATTTTATTCTCATGTCCTGTAAGTACGCTGTAAAAGCTGAAAAATCCGGCACCGAAGTCGATCGAGGCCACCAACAAATATCCAAACAGAAACGTCCACAGGACGGTGATCGCCATGATGGAATAACTCATTTGCGGTCTCCTCCTTCGATGTCGAGTCCCAGCGTCCGAATTTCCTCTTCGGCACTCTTATTCCGGAACAGTTGGCTAAGCACACGGATGGCAGACACGGAGAGCACCAGATACAAGATGATAAACAGCACCAGCATCCAGCCGACGCTTGTTGAAGTGGTTGCAGCATCCGATACTTTCATATATCCCCGCACAATCCACGGCTGCCTCCCAATCTCGGCAAGAAACCAGCCCAGCCATATGGCTGACATCGATAGAGGCCCCAAAGCCAATATACTGATCAGTAGCCATTTCGGGTAGGGCTTTTTGCCAGGAAGTTTCTTGCGGAACATATAGAGCAGCGGAATCAGCACGATCACGGCACCACTGGTTACCTTTAAATCAAAAAAATAATGTACCGACATGGGCGGTCTCTCATTCTCCGGAAATTCATTCAAACCGATGACCTCTTGATGGGGATTATTCCCCGCCAATATGCTGAGCGCATAAGGGATTTTCAGCGCATATTTAATATTGTTATTCTCATCGAGAAAGCCTCCGTATATGAGTGGAGCTTCAGTCATCGTCTCAAAATGCCACTCCGCTGCCGCCAGTTTCTCTGGCTGATACTTGGCCAAAAACTTGCCTGAAAAATCTCCGATCATTACGGTGGCTACAGCAAAAACAAAGGTAGAGACCACAGTGATCTTCAGCGCTTTCTTAAAATAAACATGCTTTCTTCCCCGAAGCAGGTTGAACGCTGCAATGCTGGCCAAAGCCGCAGCGCTTGTCGTATAAGCGGATGCCAGCACATGGCTCACCTTGGTGGGCGTTGCCGGATTAAACATGGCCACGAATGGATTCACATTCGTAAACACCCCATCCACCAGCTCAAAACCCTGCGGCTGGTTCATAAAGGCATTCATGCTCGTTATAAAGAACGCAGAGGCAGAGGAGCCGATGGCAACGGGAATAAGCAGCAGCAAATGGGTCCATTTATTCTTGAAACGATCCCATGTATATAGATAAATGCCAAGAAAGATCGCCTCTACAAAAAAAGCAAAGGTCTCCATGAACAGCGGCAGCGCAATGGCTTTACCGGCTACACGCATAAAAGTGGGCCATAGCAGGCTGAGCTGCAAGCCGATGGCCGTACCTGTCACCACACCGACGGCTACCGTAATCACGAATCCTCGAGCCCAGCGTCTGGCGAGCAATGTATAATGGTTATCCCCCGTCCGGATCCCTCTCCACTCCGCCAGAGCCAGCATAATCGGAATCCCAACGCCAATAGTTGCAAGAACAATATGTACGAACAGGGTCAGGCCGGTTAACATCCGGCTCATGAGGACCGGGTCCAGTGAAGACATGACGTTCACTCCTTGGTTTATTATCCGAAATATTCAACATAGCGCAAATATCCTTTTACGGCGCCATACAGCATAATAAGCGCAACAATAAAGCATAGAATTGCAAGCCTTGTCTCCTGCTTCCTGTACATGTGATAGCAAAGCCTCCCTATGTCTATCAACTCTTCTGCTGAGAGCTGTTCTTGGCTCAAATCCGGTGCTTCACATCATAGAATCCACCCAACCACTAACAGTTTTTACAACATGATCCCCTTTTTATCCAACATCCGGTCATTTTAAGCGAATCCTACTACAACATGTTTGTTCCTTCGGGGAAAAGAGGTACAATAAGAGGATAAGGAGGCGAGACAATATCATGAAAATAACATTCATTGAACCCACCCCGAGCCCGAACTCCATGATGCTTCACCTTGACGAGACCCTGGAGTCCGGGATACGCAGAACATATACGTTAGATAACGAACGATCGGCCCCTCCCTGGATCAAGCAGCTGCTCCATATTCCAGGCGTGAAAAGCGTCTTTCATACCCTTGATTTCATCGCGCTTGACCGTAAAGGGAATGCGGACTGGCCCTCCATTCTGGGCGCGGTACAGGAAATATTCGGTCAGGAAGGACTTGCCACAGGTCTAAAAGAAAACGGCGACGATCTTCCGTTTGGCGAGGCTCAAGTATTCGTACAATACTTCCGTAATATTCCGATGCAAATTCGTGTTAAAAGCGGAAATCAGGAAGAGCGCATCGCCCTATCCGAACGCTTCACAAAAGCGATATCGGCCGTGGGTACCTCGACGCTTATCAAAGAACGCAAGCTCAAGGAGTACGGCGTCCGTTATGGTCAGCTAGCCAACATTGCCCGAGATGTGGAGCAAGAGCTGGAAGCGGCATTCCCGCAGGAACGCCTCGATAAGGTTGTCACCCAGGCGATAGCGCACGGTGCCAGCGAAGAGGATTTCGTTGAGCAGCGCCGCAAGCTGACCGACGAGGAAATCGAAGCTGCGATGCAAGATGAGGACTGGCGTGTCCGCTATGCCGCATTGGATGCTTTGGAGCCTACCGAGCGACATATTCCGCTTCTGCGCCAAGCCCTTCATGATCCCAAGATGCAGATCCGCCGGCTTGTCGTCGTATACCTGGGCGATCTTCGCACCCCGGAAGCGATGGAGCTCTTATATGAAGCGATGCGTGACGAAACACCTGCTGTTCGCCGAACGGCGGGCGATACGCTGTCCGATATCGGCGATGCCGCCGCTACCCCGGTGATGATGGAGTCTTTGAAGGACAGCAGCAAGATTGTACGCTGGCGCGCCGCCCGCTTCCTGTACGAAGTCGGTACCGAAGAAGCACGGCCCGCACTTGAAGAAGCGTCCAATGATCCGGAATTTGAGGTTAGCCTGCAAGCTCGAATGGCGCTCGAACGTATCGAATCCGGCGAAGAGGCTGCTGGGACCGTATGGCAGCAGATGGCCAAACGAAATCACTCTTAATCTGATTTCAATGGGGCAACCGTAAAAATTATCCATTGCTTCCGGTATATCATGTGTTCTATACTGGGAAAATCTCTTGTTAAATTGAATATACAGATAGCCTCATCATTCCAAGATGAGGTAGAGGTTGCATACAGGATCAGTAATTGTGCCAAGGCAAAGAGAAGCCGATGAAGCGCAATGAAAGGCTTGAATGCCGAAGTGCAGGGTATACTCTTGTATCCTGTGCTGGGGCCGTTGTCGAAAGAGACGGAACTGTCACGGGAGCTTCCCGTGTTGAGCTATCTTCATGGAGGGTAATGATGCGGTTAACAGATAAAGACCGCAGGTACAAAACCTGCGGTCTTTTTTCTGCAGGATATACATTACACATTTCATTTCTTAATCAACCGAAGGAGTGTTCGATCTTGAATCGCAAAAAAGCACCAGCTGCTTCTCTGAAACAGAGCTTCAAAGCCCGCCATATGACGATGATCGCCCTCGGCGGGTCGATCGGCACAGGTCTGTTCCTGGCAAGCGGAACCGCCATCGCCTCTGCGGGTGCGGGCGGAGCCTTAATTGCCTATGCCGCCGTTGGCCTCATGGTTTACTTCCTGATGACCAGTTTGGGCGAGCTTGCCACATATCTGCCGGATTCCGGTTCATTTAGTACCTATGCATCACGGTTTATCAGTCCGGCCTTCGGTTTTGCTGTCGGCTGGAACTTCTGGTATAACTGGGCTGTTACCATCGCCGCTGAGCTTGCGGCTGCAACAGTTATTATCAAGTTCTGGTTTCCGGACAGCCCGTCTTTCTTATGGAGCTTGCTGTTTCTGGCGATCATGTTCGGTTTGAATTTTCTATCAGCCAAAGGATACGGCGAATCCGAATACTGGTTTGCCATCATTAAAGTAGCAACGGTCATCATCTTCCTCGTCATCGGCGTCATGATGATATTCGGCATCCTGGGCGGCGAAGCTGTCGGTTTCAGCAACTTTAACCTTGGGGATGGACCTGTGCATGGCGGATTCTTCGCACTCGTCGGCGTGTTTATGGCCGCAGGCTTCTCCTTCCAGGGCACCGAGCTGATCGGGGTTGCCGCAGGCGAAAGCGAGAATCCGAGAGAGCATGTACCCAAAGCCATTCGCCAGGTCTTCTGGCGCATCTTGATCTTCTATATTTTTGCTATATTTGTCATCGGCATGCTGATTCCATACACCCATCCTAGCTTGCTTCAATCCGGGGTCGATAACATCGGAGTCAGTCCCTTCACACTAGTCTTTGAGAAGGCCGGGCTGGCGTTTGCCGCTTCCGTCATGAATGCGGTCATTCTCAGCTCCGTGCTATCGGCGGGCAACTCGGGAATGTATGCATCAACTCGTGTGCTGTATGCCATGGCAAAGCAGGGCATGGCCCCAAAATGGCTGAGCGGCCTGAACAGCCGTGGGGTTCCCGTTGCGGCCTTGATCGTCACCTCTGCCGTAGGCATGCTGGCTTTCCTAGCCTCCTTCTTCGGGGACGGCATGGTTTATGTCTGGCTCCTGAATGCCTCCGGGATGTGCGGGTTTATTAATTGGCTGGCAATTGCCGTAAGTCACTACCGCTTCCGTAAAGCCTATGTTGCCCAGGGTAAAGACCTGAAGGATCTTCCGTTCCGTGCGCGCTGGTTCCCCTTCGGCCCCCTCTTTGCGTTCCTGCTCTGTCTTGTGGCCATTATCGGTCAAGGCAATTTTAGCGGAGAGATCGATTGGTTAACAATCATTGCCACATATATTAGCATTCCGCTGTTCCTCTCCATCTGGTTTGGTTACCGGTTGGTCAAGAAAAGCCGTATTGTGCCTTTGAACGAATGCGATTTGAGTACAAACTCCAAATAAAACCCGTGGTTTGGGCGGGTAAACATAAAACAGCTTCCCTTGGATGCCCAGGCATCAGGGGAAGCTGTTATTGGTATGCGTTTAAAAGTTTACCATATGATCTGCACTCTCAGATCATCCGTATTCTCAAATACCTGGTGATAGTATTGAATGGAGCCCAGATTGCTCTTCAGCTGCAATTGCTGCAGCACATTCACGAGCTCTTTCTCACTGCCGTCAAATCTGAACACCAGCTTCTTATCGCCTGCCGTCTTTGCTGCTTTGACCAGCGGCTGGAGCTGTCCATAGGAGCTGACAATGGAACGGCTGTCATACAGCTGATACTCCAGATCTCGCTTAATCTCTTCATAAATTCCAGCTCTGGCACGATCTTCCACAGCCAGATTGGCCAGCGTGTTTCGATACAGGGTATCAGCTTTCGGATACGACTTTATCCAGGTGTGATCGCGGCCCATCTGCTCATCCGTTCGTAGATAATACGTATAGGATACCTCGTTATCACGATCCGGTACTGGATCATCCCATGTGGTGTCCATATGATACCACTTGCCGTCCAGGAGAACCAGATTCCAAGCATGCTGCTGACCCTTTGGATTATCAGAGGCATATGCCGTGCCCTCTACAATTTTGTTCTGGATCCCTGCTTCCTTCAGCAGCTTATACGTTAAAAGGGAATATCCCTGACATACCGTGCTGCCGGTGTAAAGCCCGTCGTAGGCTGTATATTTCGTTAGTGTTGTATCATACTTCAGATTGCGGACAACCCAATCATGGATGGCCTTCACCTTCTCATGATCGTTCATAGATGGCTTGATGATTCGCTTCAGAATGCTCTCGGTATGATGATTCACATAATCGGTCTGTTCTGCGGTCTCGCGGTAACTCAACCGGACCGTGACATTGGCAGAACTGGAGGTTCCACGGTAGTCGTAGCTATAACTTGCGATCGTGTAGTGAATATAAGGGTCGCTGGCCATCGCCTGATCAAGCGCATCCTTCAGTTGGGATTTCAGCGACTTGGTCTCGCCCTGATAAACAAAACGGACCGTCGATTGCCTGTCGCTCATCGCTGTCAGCAGTTTCTGCTGTATCGCACTCACTGACTTCACAACCGCTTTGTTGGAAGTGGCATAGACATCACTGAGATTAGCCGGTTCAGGTACTGCTGCAACGGTTACCGCCAAGGTCCCTATGAACAGTAATTTAATGATCTTTCCTCGGCTTCGTTTCATCGGTACACCCGCCCTTCATCTTCCTCATCCGTATGCACCACCATTGTAACATATAACCTTAGGGCTTTAGGGTTCTAGTTTTGTCGACCGGGCACGAATAACCGACTAGTAAAAATATGAGGACAGGAAGGAATCGCTTCGTCCCGCCAGCTTCGACATCCGGATCAGAACCTCTGCGGCTTCAGCACGTGTTACTTCGCGCTCTGGCAAGAACTTGCCATCCACTGCCGGGATAAGCCCAAGCTTGAGGGCAATCAAGGCTGCACCTTTATTCGTAATGTTCTCCGCATCGGATACTCCCTGAACATCAGTCGGAAGAATAAAGGCTTTGGAGAGCTTCTCATAATTCAGAATGCGCGTCAGCGAGCTTGCCAGCTCATCCCTTGTCAGCTTACGTTCCAACTGCAACGGGCTATCCGGATCATACGGAATCCAGTTCTGGGCAATCAGCGTCTGAACGGCTTGATAATAAGGATGATCCGGCTGCAGTCCTGCATAAGGATCCATCGTCGTTCTCCCGTATATCTGCTCATAGGAGGGGGTTACTGAAGCAGCCACGAACTGATACCATTCGCCAAGGGTTATTTGACGATCTGGATATACCTTCCCATCCTTATCAGGAATCAGCACCTGGTATTTTACCAGATCTTTCAGGGCTGCCTCAGCCGGGTGGCCTGCCGTATCGGTCAATGCCGGAATATCTTTATTTCTCATTTCTGGTATGATGTCGCGCCATACTCCGCTTTTGGCATCAAGCGGTACAGAAATGCCGCTAAACGCCCCTTTTTTATGTGTCGGATAATAAATTAATTTGATTTCAGGCTTCATATCTCCGCTTGCGCTCGATACGTAACCACCGTAATAAGAACCATAATAATTGCCGTAGTATCCGTATTTCAGCTTCAAGTCAATCTCTTGCAAATATTTACTTCTCGCCTGCTCTGCGCTGAACGCCGGTTTCACATCAGATGGCAGCTTGGACGGGACAGCTTCTGAGTTCACACTAAAGTTCAGGGTTTGACCACTCCCGTCCATCGTAAGGCTCAATGTATCACCCATAACGAGAATATCGCCGATATAACGCTGGAATGTGAATTGATAATGAAGAGGTTGATCGTTCTTGCCGAGCTTATCAACCGACGTCAGTCTCCATTCTTCCGATGCATTTGGCACCAGTCTCGACACCGTCTCAAAGGCCAATTCTTGCGCTGCCTGCTGTGAGATTGAGTTCTTCACCTCGGCTGCTACGCTGCGATCAAAGCGATATCGATTGAAGGAGTATATCTGTCCGGTCTTTGCATCTACCTCAGCGGATACCATCTCTCCTCCGCCCATAGGATTTGGTTCGCCCCATCTTATGTTCCACGTCTTAATCGCGCTGTTATTCCACCTTGTACCCAGCATCTTGGACTCTGTCTTCAGGCCGGCGGGAAGCTTGATCTGCGATTCCACCAATCTGGCAGCCCCTTCACCGTTCGCAGCTGAGCTGGTGTTAGGTTTAAAACTCTCCAAGGATGGTGGAATCGCACCATTCTCGACCGAGATAATTTCACTATCCTCGCCTGAGAAGCTCAAAAATTTGCCTGTGTTGGCATCCAGTGAAAGACCCGATTGCTCATTAGCTATGTATCCCAGGAAATAATTTCCTTTTGTGTTGTTATATAATCTGTCAGGAACATATGCCAGCGTTACTTTAAACTGCTCCTCAAACACTTTACGAATGGCAGCCTCATCCCATTTCGGTGTAGAAGAAGGGAAATCCTCGCTGATCTGATTACGGGAATAGCTTACAATGTTGCCGTATCCATCAATCGTCATCGAAATGCTGTTCACATCCGACTCGATTCCATTCACTGAAGTCTGAAAATAAAAATCATACCGGGGCGGACTGAACAAAGCGGTCTGCATCCCTAAATATGCCTCATTCTCCTTTAAGTCACTAGCCTTCATATCCAAAACATGACTGCTAATCCATTGAAGCGCCTTCGCTTTGGCTGCTTCCCGGGTTACTACGGGTTTGTCGCTATCGAGGTTCTGCATACGGTTCGGGAGATAAATATTAATCAGTTCACCCGTCACTGCATTGACCTGGGCACTAAAACCCGAAGTTGTGTTTCCTCTGGTCATCGACATCTGCAGATCCCAGGCAAGCACGCTAGTTCTTAAACCGTCATTCTCCAAAAACTGGACGTTCGATATTTTCACGTTCTTAGGTTCTGGAATAGCCTTCTTCACAATCTCCTCCGCCTGCTTGGACGATATTTGTGCGCCCTTCGGTATTTCATTATCCGTTACACTCACTTCGCCCGAATTCTCACCGCTATTGACAGCAGCTACCTGCTCGAATACAGTGACTCCGCTGCCTGGGACGGAAGCTTCCCCCCAAACCGGCTGCGCCAAACATAGCATTGCAGTAGCTGTAACCGCACACACGGTCCTTTTTACCCTTACCTTCTTCTTCTCCGTTGAATTCAATTCAGTCGCTCCCTTCATCACTTGAACCTAATCACATCTGATCTTCTATGGAGGATATTCTTAACCGATGTCTGGACCCGGAAGCAATGACACCAACCATCTACCTAAATAATACCATAACTTGTCTATATATTCCTTATGTTACTAACCTGCTAAACATAACCTGTATGATAAATAATGAAAATAGTGTAATCATTCCGTCTCTTCTTTTGCATAGGAAAAGTCTATTCCGAACGCAAGGTTAACTGCGCTTCGCAGCTTCCACAAAAGCCGCCGTACGACGCGTGATCTCATCTGTGTTGCCTGTTAAGAGTGCATCCTTTGGAAGCAGTGCGCTGCCCAAACCAACCGCTGCCGCGCCGGCCGTAAAATAATCCGGAAGATTGTCCAGCGTAACCCCTCCCGTTGCAAGGAGTGGAATATGATTCAGTGGCCCCTGAAGCTCTCTGATATAGGACAAGCCCAGACTGGCAGTAGGAAACAGTTTCACGATCTCTGCTCCCGCTGCGTAAGCTGCCACAATCTCGGTCGGGGTCATCGCCCCCGGCCACACATCAATTCCCTGCTCCAAAGCATATTCGATGACAGACAGATCCGTATTCGGCGAGATCAGAAACTGAGCACCGGCAGCAATCGCTTCCTTCGCCATATCCACATCAAGCACGGTTCCAGCACCTACATATACCGCCTCATCATAGCGGGTACGCCAAGCCTGGATCATATGTAAAGCATCATCCGTATTCATGGTTACTTCCATGAAGCGGACTCCGCCTTGGGCCAATCCTTCTCCTACGAAATCTGCCTGCTCTCTCGTAATGCCCCGCACAATGGCAACGATTCTCTCACGTTTCAGTTCAGTAGTCAGTTTCAATGTTTAAATCCTCCATTCTTTTTTTACACTGGCGATAGGTTCCTCAATCGATAATGTCCGCAAAATTCACATCATGGCCACAGGTCATCCAGTCCCTGGAAACAGCTCTGCCTTCAGTATATTCGTCAAATGGCGCCCACGCAAAAAGAGCAGGCCGGAAAACATCTTCCCGACCCGCTCTATAGCGTTGATATATTAAGTTTGTCCCCGGAATTGGTCTAATTTAGCACTGAGATCGCGCGTGGCTCCGTATACGCTCTGATAGAGTCCAAACAATCTGTCATAGGTTTGAATCGTTTGCGGATTTGGAGAATAGGAACGTGCAGGACGCAAAAATGCTTTCGCGCATTCCTGTAGGCTTGGGAACCAGCCGCAGCCGTAGGCAGCGAGCATGGCTGCCCCCATGGCTGGACCCTGCTCGCTCTCCAGCTTCACGATTTCGGCGTTGAATACGTCAGCCTGCATTTGCAGCCAAGTCTCGTTCTTGGCACCGCCTCCAATGGAAATGACGCGGTCGATTTGCTTGCCTGATGCTCGAAGGATGTCAATGGATTCCCGGAGAGAGAACGTAATCCCTTCGAGAACCGACCGCGCAAAGTGAGGCAACTTATGCCCGGCGTCCATTCCAATGAAGCTGCCGCGAATGGTTGCATCCGGATGCGGTGTGCGTTCGCCGACAATATAGGGGGTGAACAGCAGCCCGCCGCTGCCAGCCGGGATATTCCCGATATCGCTTAACAGCGTTTCAAAGGAGACATCCGGCGCGAAAGTATCCTTGAACCAGTTCAGGCTATAACCTGCCGCCAGGGTTACACCCATAATATAGTAAGCATCTTTCTCGCTATGGTTAAAGAAATGGACCTTCCCTTCAAAATCCACATCGCGGCGCTCCTCGTAGGACAACACTACGCCCGATGTACCAATGCTGCACATCGTCTGCCCTTCTTCGAGGATACCCGCACCGATGGCGCCGCAGGCATTGTCCGCTCCACCCGCAAATACCTTCGTCTCCGGCAGCAGACCGGCTTGCTTAGCAATCTCGGGGAGCAGGGTGCCGCACGCGTCGAAGGATTCGACCAGCGGCGGGCATAAGGAATGCGGCAGCTGGAAGGCATCCAGAATTTCGTTACTCCAGGATTTTCCTGATACTTCCAGCAGCAGCGTTCCGGCTGCATCGGAGTAGTCCATCGCGTATTGTCCGGTCAAGCGGAAACGCACGTAATCCTTAGGCAGCAGGAATAAGGCAGCCTGTTCGAGCAGCTCTGGTTCATGCTCCTGTACCCATAGAATCTTCGGCAGGGTGAAGCCTTCCAGGGCGCGATTGCGTGCAATGCCGAGCAGCTTCTCCTGCAAGGTCTCCTCAATACGGCGGCATTGCGCCGTTGTCCGGGTATCATTCCACAGAATGGCCGGACGCAGCACGGCACCTTCCCCATCTACCAGTACTAAACCGTGCATTTGGCCAGAGAAGCTTAGTCCTTCCACTTCGGATGGAGAGATATTGCTCTCTTCCATTAACAGACGCAGTGACAATACGGTTTTGTCTACCCAATCCTCGGGACGCTGCTCGCTGTAACCCGGACGTGGCTGGCTCAGCGGGTATGCCTCCGAATGCTCTGCGACAACTGCGCCGCTGCGGTTCACCAGCACGGTCTTTACTGCGCTGGTCCCCAAATCAACTCCGATAACGTAACTCATCAATATCCTCCTTCGTTTCATCATGAAATAAGGACACCGGCTTCCCAGTAGGGAGCCGGTGAAGATTTGGATTTCATGGAACAAGCATCAAGCCAAATAAGAATTAGTTTGCAAGAATGTACTGATTCAGAATGGCTTTTAGCATTTCCTGACGTCCGGATTCATTTTTCCGCGGAGACTCGTTGTTCAGTGCGTATTCAGCAAGGGAAGCAAGTGTGGCCTTGCCGGATACAACGTCTGCGCCGATGCCTTCATTAAAGCTGCTGTAACGCTTCGCGATGAAGTCCTCGAATACGCGGTCTTCGATCAGCTTCGCAGCCACTTTCAAGCCTTTGGCATAAGTATCCATACCAGCGATATGCGCATGGAACAGATCTTCCGGCTCGAAGGATGGACGGCGAACCTTCGCATCAAAGTTCACGCCGCCGCGGCCGAGACCGCCGTTCATCAACACTTCGTACAGCGTCAACGTAGCGTCATAGATGTTAACCGGGAATTCGTCCGTATCCCATCCGATGAGCATATCGCCTTGGTTCGCGTCGAGGGAACCGAGCATGCCGTTGATGCGTGCTACGCGAAGCTCATGCTCGAATGTATGACCAGCGAGCGTAGCGTGGTTTGCTTCGAGATTCAATTTAAAGTGCTTGTCGAGACCGTATTTTTGCAGGAATGCGATCGTTGTAGCTGCATCAAAGTCATATTGGTGCTTCGTTGGCTCCTTCGGTTTCGGCTCGATCAGGAATTGAGCGTCAAAACCGATTTCCTTGGCATAATCAACCGCCATGTGAAACAGGCGTGCCAGGTTATCCAGTTCAAGGCCCATATCCGTGTTCAGCAGGGTCTCATAACCTTCACGGCCTCCCCAGAACACATAGTTCTCAGCGCCGAGGCGTTTGCCGACTTCAAGGCCCTTCTTGATTTGCGCAGCCGCATGAGCGTATACATCCGCGTTGCACGTAGTGCCCGCACCATGCATGAAACGTGGATTCGTGAACATGTTCGCGGTGTTCCAGAGCAATTTTTTGCCGGTGGATTTCATATGGTCTTCAATCGAGTCCACAATTGTATCGATGTTGCTGTAGAACTCGCGCAGGCTGCTGCCTTCCGGTGCAATGTCTACATCATGGAAGCAGAAATACGGAAGGTTCAGTTTCTCCATGAATTCAAAACCTGCTTCAACGCGGGCTTTCGCAAGGTCCATCCCGGAGAAGTGACCCCAAGGACGAACTGCAGTGTCAGCGCCGAACGGATCAGAACCGCCCGCAGTTAATGTATGCCAGTAAGCCATGGCGAAACGAAGATGCTCTTCCATCGTTTTGCCGGCTACAACTTCTGTCGGATTATAAAATTTAAAAGCATAAGGGTTAGTTGATTTGCTGCCTTCGTACTCGACTTTGTTAATGTTGTTAAAATAGGCCATGAATAAATCCTCCTATACCTTGATAAGGTGTGGTTAACGCTTACAGGGTTATCCTAACACAGGTTATATACTTTGTCTATTGGTTAAACTAAGTTATTAAATGACAACTTTTTCAACTCCTGCTTCATGAATGCTCTCGCAGCCGTGGAGCTTGTTACAGGTTGTTGCATTTTCTGAACTTTGCCCCTAGACTTGAGCTTATCAAGTTTGATGAACCTATATACGTAGGAAGCAAGATCTTAAAAGGAATGAATATATATGACGAATATTACCGGTGACCAGGCTCTGGTCAAAAGAATAAACACTTCGATTATCCTTGATACGATCCGTCAGCAGGCCCCTGTTTCCCGAGCAAAAGTATCCAAGCTGACTGGTCTTAACAAAGCCACCGTCTCCAATCTCGTACAGGAACTGTGCAATAATCACCTTGTCCAGGAGATCGGCCCCGGGCAATCCAGCGGAGGCAGAAAGCCGCAGCTGCTGCTGTTTAACGGACAAGCCGGTTATGCTGTCGGTGTTGAGCTGCGGGTCAAGCAAATGACCGCTGTGCTCACCGATCTTGAAGGCCGGATTCTTGCCGAAGACGACACAGCTCTTGAAGAGCATGACGTGCAAACGGTAACCTCGCTGATGGTGGGCATGATTCATGGTCTCATGCGTCAGGCACCTCCCTCCCCTTACGGCATCATCGGGATCGGAATAGGCGTCCCCGGGATGGTAGACGAGGACGGCACCGTTCTCTTCGCTCCCAACCTGGGGTGGGAGATGGTCCCGCTGCAGCTGCAGCTTGAGAACGAGCTGGGGCTTCCTGTCACCATCGACAATGAAGCGAATGCCGGTGCCCAGGGCGAGCTGCGGTTCGGGGCAGGTCAGGATGCCCGACATCTTCTATATATAAGTGCGGGCAGTGGTATCGGCTCCGGCATCATTATCAACGGCGAGCTGTACAAGGGTGCCCGTGGATATGCCGGTGAAAGCGGCCATATGTCCATCGAAGCCGATGGCAGAGAATGCACCTGCGGGAACCGTGGGTGCTGGGAGCTATATGCCTCTGAGAAGTCCTATGACAACAAGAATGGCATTCTTCCATCCAAAAACACTTCCGAGCTGGTTCATCACGCGGAGCTTGGACATCAGGAGACCATCCGTCATTTTGAGGAGCTTGGGCGCTATCTTGGTGTTGGGATTACCAATCTGGTTAACGGATTCAATCCGCAATCGGTGATCATTGGGGGACCGTTATCGGATGCGCGGCCCTGGATCGAGGAAACGCTGCAGCAGGTCGTCGCTCAGCGAACATTGCCATATCACCGAGAGCTGATGGAAATCCGGTTTTCGGAGCTGGGCAGCCGCTCCACCATGATTGGTGCAGCCTACTCCGCTATCTCGCAATTTCTGGGGCCTGTACGGGTGTCCATGCCGACAAATTAAAAATTGACGATATTTTGTCGTAATTAACATCCGGCATATTGAGGAAAAAAATGCAGCTTTCCGTTATAATTAATGTCATCCTTGCATTTAAATCACCGTTTCTTCCGTAGAAATGTGTGTGATTGTTATATAAAAGGGAGAGGAAACGCTCAAATGACCTATGTAAGCACTGCGGATATATCGGCACAAATGTTTGTGACCGTATTGCTGTTTCTCCTAGTTATCGCGCCTTTGTTCAGTCTTGCCATCATGCGTTTTTTTCAAGGCAAAAAAAAGCTTGGCTTCATTCTACTCGGCTCCGGTGTGGGAGCATACGTCGTATTCCAGATCATCATGAGTCTATTCTTCAGCAAGTGAAGACGAGTTGCATAAAGATGGCAGCGTCAGCTCGAAAAAAACCAAAAAGAGCTCTTTCCCTGTTCAGGGAGAGAGCTCTTTTCTCATATATGCAGCTGTCCGGTTCCCCTTGCCATAGGGTTCGGATCTTATGCTTCCGGATTCAACGCTTTATTAAATTGAAGCTTATTCATGCCAAGGATACGGTGTTCACCGATGATCGTGAGAGGTACGGCACGAACGCCCATATCCCATACCTGCTGCGCAAATTCGTCATTTTTCTCAATATTGCGTTCTTCAAACTCAATGCCTTGATCGCACAAAAAGCTTTTTACTTGCTTACAATGTGGGCAGTTGTTCGACGTGTATACAATCACATTTTCCATGGTCGCTTTGTCTCCTCTGTTCAAAATAATAAACGATGAAGGCCTGTTAGATGTTACCTATCAGTTTACAACACGACAGCGTTGTGTTCCAGGCTCTCGATGTATTTCTCGGCATCCATAGCTGCCATACAGCCGCTTCCTGCCGCCGTAATTGCTTGTCTGTAACGGGTATCCTGCACATCTCCGCAAGCAAATACGCCTTGAATATTCGTCTCCGATGTGCCTGGTGTTGTTACGATATAACCGTTCGGATCTGTCGTAATATTGCCGCCAAGGAAGCCGGTATTCGGATGATGGCCAATCGCTACGAACACACCGCTGGCCGTAATCATTTCTTCTTCACCTGTTTGATTATTCAGCACTTTAATTCCCTTTACGCCGGAATCGTCAGCTACAACTTCCTGTGGCGTGCGGTCCAGAGCCCACTCAATTTTCTCGTTAGCGCGGGCGCGGTCCTGCATGATTTTGGATGCGCGAAGTTCCCCGCGGCGGTGTACCACGGTCACTTTGGATGCAAAACGGGTCAGGAAATTGGCTTCTTCCAGTGCGGAATCACCACCACCTACAACGACAATCTCTTTGCCGCGGAAAAAGAATCCATCGCATGTAGCACAAGTGCTTACGCCGCGTCCCACATTATCCTGTTCTCCGGGAATACCGAGATATTTAGCTGTTGCGCCTGTTGAGATGATCAACGTTTCGGCAACAATCTCGCCCATCCCATCTACGTTCAACTTGAATGGACGCTCGCCGAATTCCACGCTGTTCACCCAGCCTGTACGAAATTCCGCGCCGAATCGCTCAGCCTGCTGGCGCATATTGTCCATCAATTCAGGACCCATGATGCCTTCGGGGAAACCCGGGAAATTCTCCACTTCGGTCGTTGTAGTAAGCTGACCGCCAGGTTGCGGACCTTCAATGACAAGCGGGCTTAGATTGGCCCGAGCCAGATATATTGCAGCAGTAAGTCCGGCAGGACCTGTGCCTATGATGACCGATTTGTACATAGCGGTTCCCTCCTATATATATCTTAATTGTAATCATTATAATTTGATATTCATTATGGTTACATTATGGCAGGATGTCAATATATCACATCCACTCTTAACCGAAATTATTGTTAATCCATTCTTCATAAACCGAGGAAAATTTAACATTTGGAAAATACAAATCTCATTCACTAAGGAACGCCGCCGATCTTTCTCCTTCAAGAACGCTTACTTGATGGTAATAAGTGCGCTGAATTCATTTTAGAAGAATTAATGGTCCCGAAAGGCTTCCCTTGTTCAATGGATGGCATGAAAATGAATCTTTGATGAAAAGAATCCAAAGGAAAGCCCGAAACCTGCAAAAATCCCCCTGTACTCGCCATGCGAATTCAGAGGGATACTTAGCAAGGTAATGAAGGGGATGCTGGGTGTCATAGCAGAAAATGCTCAGTCCATTAACGGCCGCTGCGCAGCAGACGAAGTCCGTTTAATATAACCAGAATGGTGCTCCCTTCGTGACCGATAACTCCCAGCGGCAATGCAACACCTTGTAGGAAATTAGCTGCGATCAGTGTCAAAATCACCGCAATGGCAAATATCATATTTTGCTTCACAATGCGCTGCACACGGCGTGCCAGCTTGATTGTTCCGGCGATCTCGTCGATGTTGTCATTCATTAGCACCGCATCCGCTACCTCCAGTGCCGTGCCGCTTCCCGACACACCCATGCCAATGCCAACGGTTGCTGTAGCTAACGCCGGTGCATCGTTCACGCCATCTCCTACCATAACCACATGGCCGTATTGAGCCCGAAGCTCCTTGATATGCGAAACTTTGTCTTCGGGCAGTAGGTCGGAGAACACCATATCAACGCCACTTTGCTTCGCGATTACCTCAGCCGTTGCCTTGCGGTCTCCCGTCAGCATCGCTACCTTGATGCCCAACTGCTGCAGCCGTCTAACCGCCAGTGCCGCCTGAGGCCGGACTGCATCCTGCAAAGCGATCATGCCTACGATATGGTCCCCCTTCAGGATAACGGATACCGTTTTGCCTTCGGATTCCATCTTGTTCCGGACTGACAGCCAGTACTGGCGATTCTCTCGGATCACACCCAAATTCTCATCTTGTGGGGGAGCCTCATTACCCAGGGGCTGAGTTCCAGCCGAAAGATCCAGAATATCACTTTTTCCTATTTTCCACGTAATTCCTTCGATCTCTGCCTGCATGCCCCAGCCTGTTATGGACTGGCCGTTCTCTGCTTGCACCAGAAGGGCTCCCTCTTTCTGGGCCGAGTCGACAATCGCCATGGCTAGCGGGTGCTTCGACATTCTCTCAATTGAAGCACTGATGCCCAGCAGCTCTTTCCGATCCCATCCCTCGTCAGCAATAAAATCGGTGACTACCGGAGCGCCAAGCGTTAATGTACCTGTCTTATCAAAAGCGACCACCGACGTCCGGGCCATATTTTCGATATGGGCGCCGCCTTTGAACAATACACCTTTTCTGGCACGATTGGAGATGGCCGACAGCATCGCCGGCATGATCGATGATACTAGCGCGCAAGGGGAGGCAACAACCAAAAACACCATCGCTTTATAGAAGGTAGTGTCCCAATCCCATCCCAGCACAGGAGTAGCCAAAACAATCAGCGCGAGGGTCGCTACAACCACGACGCGAGCGTAAATCGATTCAAACCGCTTGATAAAACGCTGCGATGCCGGCACCTCGCTCTCCGCTTCTTCCACCAACCGGATGATTTTGGCGAATAACGTAGATTCCGCCGACTGAGTTACCTCAATATACAGCACGCCTTCGCCATTCAAAGTTCCCGTGAACACTTCATCGCCTACAGATTTATCAACCGGCACGGATTCCCCAGTAATCGAGGCCTGGTTAACCGTGGAGCTGCCGCGGTAGATTTTGCCGTCTGCCGGAATAAGCTCACCCGGCTTCACCAGTATAAGATCACCAATCTCCAGTAGATTGATGGATACCGGCACCATCTCTCCCTTCTCGATCCGCAGGGCTGTTTCAGGCTGCAGCTCCATCAGGGATGAGATATCCTTGCGGCTTCTTTCCATCGTATAGCTCTCTAACGCCCCGCTCAGGGCAAAGATGAAGATCAGCATCGCGCCTTCATTCCAATATCCGATCGATGCAGCTCCCATAGCGGCAGCAATCATCAGCAGGTTTACATCGAGATCGCGTTCCTTCAGAAGGGTCTCCACTCCTTCTTTGGCCTTCACCCAGCCACCGACCGCGTAAGAAATCACATACATTACAATGGAGACAGGCTCTGACCATTGGCTGGTCAGCCAAGCCACCAGCATCAACAAGCCGCTGCCAAGCGCAGCAACGACCTCCGCATTGCCCAGCAAGCTGCGTAAGTCCCATTTCCCAGGCTGACGCGGCTCCCGTGGATCTGCTCCATTTTCTATTGTTGATATGCGTCCTGTCGTCGTCTGATTTTGTATCCATTCCATGACCCATCACCTTCCTAAATGAGAATGAGATCCATTATTACTACCCTGAAAATGACACATGCTGCCCCGGCTTCGCCGGAGCAGCATGCTAAATGAGAATGAGAATCATTTTTGACCTTATACAATTTATTTTCCTCAATACAACTTTATATGTATCATACTCACTCTGCTCTCATTTGTAAACTACATTTTTCACATTATTATGGGATTACGGTCCTGTTTAGGCAGTCGCTTATATCATGCAAATCATCTTTTCTGCACATAAAAAAAGCCCTTGCCAGTTATCGCAAGGGCTCCTCTCGATGGGCGCCTGTTCTCTATGTAAAGCGCTCTCATCCTATCCATCGGCTAGCGGCGAACATCGTCGTCGCATCTCCAGTCTTGCGCCACTGATACGAATAGCTGCCAGTTCTGAAGACTGACAGCATACTTCGTGTATGCCCTGCCTGTAAATCATCCGTAAATCCGTGGCAGCGGCTCCATTGAATCGGAGCGTTAACTGCGGCTTCATGCGTCTGATTCGGCTGATAATATCGGAAAAATCCGAAACTCTATCACTATTCCCCTCCAATGATGCAGGGTCTTTTGCCCCGTCTGCGTCCAGCACGATCACATCTGCAAGGCGCGCCATTTCGGCTGCCGCCGAAGGATTCATTCCCTTATCAAGCAGTACCCCATAACGAATTCGTACAAAGCGTTTCTGATCCATAAGCGTTTGCTCCGCCACTTCCTCAATAAAACGATGGATGGAGATAAATTCATCCACATCGGACGGACGTGTAGCCAGCAGTTCCAACTGGCAATCAGTCCCCTCCATACTGCATTGTTCCATGGCCCGGAACAGGGACTCAAGCTGTGCGTCCTGAGCTTCACGCAGATCCATCGCATTCATAAGCTGCTCATCATGCAGCAGGCTGACTGCGCATTTGTTTCCCTTGGCCGCTTGAAACACCGACACCCAGTAAGTTTTCCAGAGGGTAATCAGTCTGCGCCTAAACAGGGCACTTTTTTCTGTACCCGATGCTTGGATCCAGGCCGAGTATACCTCCTGCAGCAAACCATGCCGCAAAGCTTCCTCACCACGGATCAGCCCGATTCCCTGAGCCCCTTGTTTCAAATCGTGAATTATGGAATCAGCATCTGCCGATTGGCTCATAACCTTCAATCTTCGATTTTTGTCACTCCACTGAAGCAATCGGTTCAAGGCTGGTTGGGTCTTGCCGCTATGCCGAATTCCTGAAACCCTGAGCGCTTCCTCAATATCATCAGGCGATGCCAGTAACAACAGAACCTCTTCATGGGTGACTCCTCCCGCCATGGCAAAATGCTTCAGTAAGTCCGTCTCGGTAGTAATCTCGTTTGCTTCTTCAGCCCCGCCCCATGCCTCATGTTCATATAATCGCTCATTGCCTGCTCCCCATTGCCTTTGCGTCATGGTTATCCTTCTACTCCCTTTCGCCTTTGAATTGGAAAAACGCTTCCTTACAGACTATTATGAAACAAATGGAAATATACAGTTCACCCGATATCATTCCTGAAAAATATCCGGAACAAAGCATCGATGCCTTCTGTTATTTAAAAGCAGTAATCCAGCGGAAGTGCTGTCTGTCCGCAAAAAACATAAAAAGCCGAGGGAGCTTCTCCCTCGACTTAATAAAAACTCGCTTTACTTTTTATACTTCTCATCACCGAAATCGATATTCATTGCCCGAGAAACCAAATGCGGTAAGTCCGTATTGTTGTGTAGTCCCCGAAACAGCTCAGATCCTGGTCCAAAAGCATACAGCGGAACATCCACACCAGTATGCAGATAGGTATGCCATCCCACGAGGGAACGCTTACTGATAACATGATTTATAGCTTGCATAGCGTCAGCGGCATTTATAATTGCGATTTCTTCCTCAGTCGTCACATCGATGCCGGCATAAGCCTTGAGCACCTCTTTGACATTGCTTCTATCATTCTTCAGCTCTTTAGTCATATAGAGTCCGGATGCATGTACCTGCCGCAGCACCTCTAGTTTGGCGTCCGTTTGATCATATCCTCCGACTGTCATTCCTCCGGTGTCGTGATCACCGGCTATAACGACTAACGTGTTCCCGTCTTCTTCTGCAAACTTTCTTGCCAGCCCCACTGCTTCTTCGAACGATTCCGTGTCTTTCATGGCCCATGCGGCATCATTGTAGTGACCGGCCGAATCAATCTGGCTTCCTTCCACCAGCAGGAAAAAACCGTCCTTGCCCCTGCGGAGAATATCGATCGCTTTTCCGGTCATTTCTTTCAGACTGGGTTCGTTCGTATGCTCCCGGTCCAGCTCAGGCGCCATGTCTCCGTCCGCAAACAGACCGAGAACTTGATTTCCGCTTGCTGATTCCAGTTGAGCGCGGTTCTCAACTACACGATAGCCTCTCTGTTTCGCTTCTTCCAACAGATTGCGGCTGCTCTGCTTCCCTCCCATCGTCTCAGGAAGAAAGAAGAGCTTACCTCCCCCTAGCAAAACATCTGCAAGTTGCAGTTGCTGCTGCGCAATATCGCTTTCATCTTTCCTTGAGAAAACATGCGATGAAAACGCCGCTGGGGTTGCATCGGTAATACTCGAAGTGGCTACAAGACCGATTGCCTTGCCCTGTTCGCGGGCCGCCTCAAGAATCGTCTTACGCTCAATCCCATCGGGAGTCCTCCCGATCATTCCGTTATTCGTCTTGTATCCCGTGGCCATTGCAGTCGCCGCAGCGGCTGAATCGGTGAGCGCGGAATCAGCCGAATATGTCCTTACCATGCCTACAAGCATGGAGTCCATCACAGAGGGCTCACCCTTGTACAAGCGGTAGTTGGCTGCATAGGCAGGAGAAAATCCATCTGGAATCATAAAGATTACGTTTTTGGCTTTCGCACGAGAATTGGAGGCGGCTGCCTCCGAAATTAGGTTAGTCTGGAAACCCAAAATGGAGCATACCAGCACAAGAACTGAGATGGAGATAAATGAAATCCTAACTTTCACAGCACCTCACCTTCCTTAACGGGTATTCTGAAACTGGAACCCAAATATGAACGGAGCTCATATACGAGCTCCGATTCGCACACTGTTTTCTCTAATGGATTAACGCATCTACTGTTTGCTACAGCAGCAGCTTGTTCAGCACGTTGTCACTGATACGGACTACATTGTTGTTATAATTGTTCCAACCCAGGCTGCCGGCCCAGTTAACCGAACCGACAGAGAACACAGCTCCTCCGCCATGAATATCAAAATAAGTCATGTCCGCCCGCACAAGCGGGTTTGCAGTGCCTCCCTGACCTGGCGCAGTATGAAGCTGATCTTCATGCACGAATTGGTAGTTATCGTCATGACCGGTCGATGTCGCCAGACGCAGCGTATGCGGGGGTGTTCCGAAACTCAGATCGTAACGGTCGATCTCATCACCAGCTGCTCCTCCGGCAGCATGTCCGAAATCACCAATGATCTCGTTTTCGCCGATACCGTCAAAAATAAAGTCTGCTTCCGGTTTAAAGCTGTCGTCTAACCGCTGGTAGCCGGTAGCAGACCCGCCACCTAAAGCACTAGTACCTACACCGACAAGTCGCTGGGGCACATAACCATGATGACGCCATAGACCACCGGACTCTCCCGTGGTGCTATGGAACAGTTCGCCCGGAGGAGAGTCCGAGGCACGTGATCCAGAGTTACCGCGCCTTACTTCCAATAATGACGGGCGGTCCGGATCGAGACTCGTCACCCAATAAAATCCGTTCCCGCCTAAATACATGATCCGTCCGCCGTTCGCTAAATACTGTTCCAGAGCCTTCATCATCGGTCTCGTCCAGTATTCGGGATGGCTGCCGGTGATCAGCACCTTGTAAGGACTCAATAGATGAACTCCCTCATGATGCAAATCCTCGTCCGTCGCAACGTCATAGTTCTGTCCCCGTTTCTCCAGCCATCCTGTAATGTACAAATCAGCGGAGAAATGGCGCACAGCCCGCCAGTTACGGTAATGAGGCCGGATATTCAGAAGCGGTCGCAGACGGGAAGAAAATTGCACGCCGCTGCCATCGTTATGTAGATCGTAGATGGAGTTGCCAAGCTCCGGATGTTCATCCAAATAAACGTCCTGAGAAGGAAGAACGTAGTCCTCTCCTAGATAATCCTTGGCGAATTTAAACAGCCGCTCATTCCCGTAAGCCAGATAAGTATTCGTCGGCGCAAGAAACAAAACGGGTGCAGTTACGGTTCCTTGAAGAGGGCGTACAAAAAAAGGAATAAAGTCCACGCTGCCTTCAGCTTCAAGTTTGAGCGCATATATTCCGCTCGGCAAATCATCCGGAATTTTCCAGGAAATATCAATCTCCCACTCGGCATCGACAAGATCATCATCATGAAAGTGAACAGCCGCGTATTGTTTAGGTGCGTGCCGGTAGTCCAGGTGCTCCCCGTTCCAGTTGTGACTGGTTACCGCCCTTGTGCCTCCCTGATGCAGGGTACCGTGGTAGCCACCTGCCGACAGGTCCTCAAGACGTGTTGATGCAATATCGATGCTGAAATCGTAATCCGCAAGGGGAACAATGCTATTTCCGTCAGTGCCAACCAGTACTTCCGGTAACAACTCTTCGGGTAGAAGCTCTCCCCAGAATCGGGGATTGCCGATTTTACCATTGTAATGATGAATAGTGCGTCCCGGAGCGGCTGGGTCGGAATCTGCAGCGAGCAGGACGCGCGCTAAGGCGACACTACTGTAATCCAGATTTGCAGCAGCGGTATGAACTTGTAAGCCGTCATCCGCCTTCCACCCATCCCGGCTGGTGACACAAAGCTTGGCTGCCTGTGTGCTTGCAGCATACTGGAGGACAACGGAATACCATATATTTTCCTTAAGCGGGCTATCGGTGCGCACTATAACGGATTGACCGCAGCCCCCCGTTAGGGATAATGCCAGACGTCCATCGGTTTCCAGTGCCAAGGCAGCGCCGGATATGCCATCTGCAGAGCGTGCGGACCAGACGGTCTGGATAGAGTCATAGACGGGAACCGTCGGGTAAATCCACAGCTGTGCCGAAAATTCGCCGCTCTGCATCCAATTTTCCGGCAGAGGCAGCTCTGCATAGGAACCTGGAGCCGTTATCTGCCGCCGCCCAGGATATTCGCCCGCACAATCTGCCGTCACCGGTTCCGTTGGCAAAAAGATCGAGTTGTCGGGATCAGGCATTCCTCCGCTTAATCGCACAACATTAGCTGTATATACCGAGCTACCGGTATCAATCATAAAGTGCAGATCTTGACCAGGCTGGACGCTGAATTCATTCGTATACCCGACAATAGTTACGGGATTAGGCGCCTCTTGACCGGTCACATTCTTTTTCACATCTTCTTTGGACATTCTTACATTCCTCCCGTGGTTCAAAGTTAATCTTTGTACGACGTGAATCGGTTCTGTTATGTCTGCCATGAATAAGATGAGAACGACATCTGGGTTCCATCCTCGTATACCGCATACAAGTCTGCCAAAGTTTCCACAAATTGTATGATATATAATAGGATTATATCATGTAAATATTATGGAAAGTAGGTAAAACTTGTTTGTGATTATAATAAATTCTACCAATCTTAGCAGCGGTATAAATTGGACCTTTGATGATTATCCCTCTCTTTATTCTATTAATTAAAAAAAATACCATGACTGTGACAGGAATAATTCCCGCTTCGTCATGGTATTTGAGAGTCCCTCTTCTGATGCCTGCTGCAATTCAGGAGTTTTCCCGTTTGCTCTGAATCACCCATTCTGTCAGGTGCTTAACACTACTTATAGAATCCAGAGTCAAATCTTCCTCATCCATCGTAAAGTCAAACCGCTTCTCTAACTCCGCAAGCAGTCTAATCAACGTCATAGAATCCAATACTCCTGCCGTCCCGATTAAGACGGTATCATGATCAACAAACGACAACTGAAGCATTTTCTTAATTATGTCCGTAATCTCTTGTTCGATCTCATCACGGTTCATCGTTCAATCTCCAATCTCAAGCCAATTAAATATTTTGTGCGGAAGCGGCAGTTGAAGTATGTAGGTGAAAATAATATCATCCGCTGCAAATTTCTTGAAGCCCAGCATCTCCAATAACAGTCTGGCTGGTAAATTTCGTTGTTTGCGCACTAACCTGCACCGAACAGTTTCCGACATCGGCAGCTGTTGTTCCAACCGTTCAAGAACTGTATACAAAAATGCCGAAGCGATGCCACGGCCTTCGATTCGACAGGAGATGCAAAAAAGATCCAGATTGATCTCACCGTCGTCGGTATTCACAAAACAGGTCCCGATAAGTCCATGCGAGCCGAACCGATCCTCAAGCTTGGCCACATATAAATAGCGGCCGCGCTTACAATAAGAATCGACGAACGCCATGTCAATTCTCTCCAGCAAGCTGTTCATCTGATTCGTACGATGGGACAATTCAACAATTCGAGGGTAATCTCTCTCCTGCGCCAATCGGATCTGCAGCTTCATACCGCATTCTTTTAGAAATTGCTCACGACTTCCCTTGTGCTCTTTTCTGGCTTCTTCTCTCCTGGATCGAGCCTGCATATATTGACGCCGATTCTCCGATTCCTCGGTCACATGATCGACCTGAAATTCGGGAAACTCAGGCAAATCCCGGTATTGACGAGCATCATAAGTACGTATCTGAGGGACATAATAATTTATTTCAAACCGTTCGAACGGATCGTTGTCAATCAAAGCCAGCGTATCCAATCCGATGTTAAGTTCCTTCGCTATCCGTTCCATACTACTCACTTTTGAATCGAAATGGCACTGTGGGTACAGGAAATATTGACCGACGCCCAGCTCCTCCAGCTTGCTTCTGACCTGTTCCCAGTTGTTGCGGCTGGCTATACTCTGAACAATTCCGCGCCTGTCCAATATATCGAGGACGTTGATGATCCCGGGCAGCAGTTTAATACCCGCTTCGTCTTCTATAAGCGTCCCCTGCCACAACGTATCGTCTAAATCCCATACCAGACATTTAATCATCGGATCCATTAAAAGATAGCTCCATCGTCAAATGTGTCGGCTTGAAGCCGTATTTCTTATAGAGAAGCCGCATCGGCAAGTTGCTCACATGCACTTTACCGACGATCTGCGTAACTTCCTCGCTTCTGCAGTAGTTCATTCCCGCCTCGAAGAGCTCATCGACATAAGCGGTGCCCCGACAGGATTCAGCAATATAGAAGCTCTTGAAATTCGCATATGTCTCTTTAGTAACCGAGTTTTTACGCGGGGTTATCCACATCCAGCCAGAGACTTCCCCGTCCATATCGAGAACTAGCATTCCTTCCCTCTCATAACGAAGAGCCTTTTCTAGCTTTTTCGTATGAAATACAGGGTCGGTTATCGCTTCATCTCCGAAAGAAATCATGGAGATTTCTGTCTCAAACCTTGTAATAACGGCAATATCCTGGGGCTCGATTTCTCTAATCGGCATCTTGCTGTAACTCCAATCTGCGTTCTTAAGCGTTCTTTTTTTGGATGAGCTCGAAAGTCTCATGTCGGCAGTTCGGGCAGCCCTCTTTCTTCAGATGCTCGATCGTTTGCCACTGCATTTGGAAGCCTACTTCAGTCACACGATTACAGTGTTTGCACTCGTATAAGCGAATCGTACGTTTGACTTCTCCGGTATACAGCGCTTGCCTGTACTCTCTCTCAATGCTTTCATGAGTCTCTTCAGTAGATTGTAACACAATCATCTGGCTTGTGTTACCAATAATTTCCGCACCAATATATTCATTGAAGCGAGGCAAGACACTTGTCACTAACAAACCCATATTGGCAAATTCGCGTTGCATCGCCAAGGTAAAATCAGGTGACTTGTGAGCGAACGACAAGAAGATCGGCAGTCCTATATCCCGCTTCAGCAATTGAATTCCACGGGAGACGAATAGCGACATCCCCTGCTGTGTATAAGGAGGATCAGTAAATACGCAATCAAAACTGTGCAGGAATTCAGGCGGAAGCTGTTCACGAAAATCCATCTCGTAGCAGACGATCGGCAAATCTTCGGTTTCCGCCAAATAGTTCACATAACTGGTAATCCGTTTGTCAATTTCGAATACATAAATACGAGTGTTCGACTTGGTGGCATCATTATGGTAAAGCTGCTTCAGCAGAAATGCCAGCGACACGCTGACGAGATCATCGTCCCCCAGACAAACGATGTCCCTGCCGATTAGAGCTTCGTGACGAAGCGCCAGAACAGCCCTGTTCATGCTCGTAGCCAGAGTGCAGCTTGACTGGTCAATCGTAACATCGACCTGGGGCCGTCCAGCAAATACGCTCTCCAGCTTGTTCATCATGTCCTTTAGCTCGTCAGGCTGCCACTGCTCGTACTTCAAACGCTGATACAGGTCATGATCCAAATGACCGAACCCCATCGTTTGCTCGACAAAACGATTGCCTCTTGCAGTACAGTTCACCCCACGCTTTTGTTCAACGAGGCCAACCTTGATTAGCTCTTTCTTAATTGCGGACACAAGCGGTAGGGGCAGCAGTGTTTTTCTGGCCATCTCTTTGGTGGAAATGCCCGGTTTGAAATAAATATCCAGGAGAATATTCTCAATTACTTTCTTTCCTTCCTTAATTGACACTTGAGAATAAACATAATCTATCAATCCCTCATTCATATATTACCACCATCTCCTTTTAAAATTATATTATCCAGAGTCATTCACAATTGTATATTAATGTATTTACAATAAGTCCAATTATTATCCTATATTTACCATAGAAAAGCAAGGCATCCGTTGACAGGCAAAAGCCTTGTCACATGATGCCTTGCTGGTAAAGTTACCTCGTATCACTCCATGACGGAGATTCGAAGGAAGGGACTTAATTGATGAATCGTCCGATATTTGAATAATTGCTGTCCTTCTGCCAATAAACCTTGTTTCTCCATCTCAATCTCCACCCGAACAGCATGAAGGGACGTTCCGCCCAGCCGGAAAAAATCGTCGTCAATTCCGATGCCGCTGATCCCGAGCACCCGTTCCCAAATTTGTACTAGGGCCTCCTCTGTCGGATTGGATGGAGCCCGGTACGGAGCTCTCAAGGCTGTGCTCTCTTCAATCTCCTTCACTGGGATCTGGAGCAGCCTTGAAGCATCAGAATACTGCAGCGGAAGCAAATGACTGCGATGCTGCTGATTTTCACGGCCGCTGAGAACTTCTTCCCAGTCTGTTCTTTCTACACTTCGCATTGTTCCTACGGAGATGCTCGCTTCTCCCTGGTTTTCAATACCAGTAAGCTGAGACTGAGTCCGTCCTGCGCCGGGCAGACGCTCATTAAGGACTTCGATATGCTTGATGGAATCAGGGATATCCTTTACTGCAATCCGGAAACGCACACTGCGATCGGACTCTTCCGTAATGCTCCATGGGCCCGTTCTTAAAAATGCGAGCAGCGGCTCATTTTTCCCGGTAATTGTGCACACAGCCTCCATATATTCGGCCTTCATTTCAAGGCAGTAAGGCTTTAAAGAACTGATTACGGCCGACTCGATCCCTCTCCCGAGAATGCGGCAGCTGAGCAGGAAGACGTCCAAATGAACAATCTCCTTCTCCCATCGCGTGATCACCGCTCCTGTCAATCCATAATGTCCGAATCGGTCTGAGGCTTCAATCGCCCAACATCTCGTATCCGGCTTAGTCCGCGTGGCTAGCAGTTCACTCTCTGACATCGTATCTGCGTTCAGCGTGAATTGATTGGTGCGCTGCGTTAGCTGGGCTATGCGGGGCAGCTGTTCGACAGTCGCTTCATAGATGCCCATCCTAAGCTCCAATTCGTCTAGAAAATTCTGCAGAGAGGAAACCGAAGAACGAATGTGTCTGCGCTTGCTCTCTGATACATACATTTCGGTTCTTCGTCTATCCTCTTCTGTGACGCGCAGGCGGTCTGCTGCCCAGATATGCTCCAGAAATGCCGGGATTAGCCGCTCTTCAGGAAGCTGCAGCGTCAGGACTTCCGGACACTGTAACTGAACTTCGGAACATTCCAGCGAACTGTCATCAATGAAGATAAAACTGTCCAGCCCTAACCCAAGTTCTTCTGCTAATGAGAGCAAGTTTTCGGATTTTGAGTTCCAGTTGATTCGTGTTCCCACAAAATGATCTTTTTTAAGCAGCATGTCCGGATTATTGTCCATTACATTCCATACATCTGCCTCATTATTCTTGCTGACCAGCACCAGTAGCATGCCTTCTTGCTGCTTGCTAAGCAGATACCGCTGGAACTCCATATAAGGAGCCGAAACCGTCACCCCTGCAGCTCCATCCTCCCCGCACACCCCATTCCAGAGCGTGTTATCGCAATCCACCGCAATAACTTTGAAGGGATGTCCTTGCCAAGCAAGCAACCGTCGTGCCGTATGGGTGCCGATTGCCGCATAAAATTCCGGCGTGAACGGCATATGTGCTGCATGATCGGCAGTGGAATCATGTATGTGTTCAATACCGAACAAGGCATCAAGCTCTCTGAAATCGATAATATGAACGTAATCCAGCCGTTCCAATTCGCGCTTCCAACGATTCCCGAGCTCTTCCAGGTAGCTCTCCATGACTGGGGAAACATCTAATGTAGCGGATACGGGAAACACTCCGGCGAATAACGGGCCCGTTCTCCGGCCTGCAGATAATGTCTGAAGCAGATCGGCCAGTGCCCCTTCGAGCTTCTTAATCTGCTGGGCTTCCGAAGAGTGGTCATCCCGCAACCAATCTTCAAAGCGGACGAGCAGCAATCCAGCAGCCTCTTCGGATGAGAAGTTGCTATCCGGATTCAATAGTTCTTGGAACACTTGTTGATATGGTGCAAAACGGATGTTAACACATGTTCCGAATTGCTCTCCCCACCATCTGACATATGGAAGGATCGGGTCCGCAGTAAAGGTAGAGATCGCCGTTACATTAAAGATACGCTCTGGCATCGAGCTGCTTCTTTTTGCCGCCGCTTCGGCCTCCTGCTCTTCGGTAAACAGCTGGACATCTCTCAATTCGATAGCCGGGTTGTCCAAAACCAGTTCAATCAGATCCGTAAAATGTCCCATGAATCCCGCCATGGTAGATTCCGCGAACAAAGCGGTATTATACTGCATGACACAGAGTAATTCGCCATGATCCGCATAACCGATATCGAGTTTGAAATCGAGCTTGGAAATTCCTTTTGTAATCTCAAAGTTTTCGAAAGTGAGTCCTTCGGCAGTAAGCACGGTGTCTCCATCAAATTCATTGTGAAAAATCATCATGGTATCAAAAAGAGGATTGCGTCCGCGCGGTAATTTTGCCGAGAGCTTCTCGACCATTCGGTCGAACGGGAAGTCTTGATTCTCATAGGCGTTCATCAACGTGTCATTTAAAATAAGCAGTTGATCGAGAAGACTGAGCCGGTCTTGGAAACGGACCCGAATCGGCAGGAAGTTCGTGAACATGCCTATTAAAGGCTCTACATCGGCATGCCGCCTGCCTGCCACCAGTGAGCCGACCGTAATGTCATCCTGGCCGGTGTATTCATGCAATACAATCGTGTATAAATGAAACAAGAGCACATTAATCGTCACATTTTGCGATTTAGCCAAAGCATTCAGCCGGTCTGCGGTTTCCTTGGACAGACTGATCTTGTGCGCTCTGCCGACAAAAGATTGAAATTCAGGTCTCTCAAAGTCATACGGCATGTTCAGCACTGGGATATTCTGCCGGAACTGGTTCATCCAATAATCCTCTTGCTTCCGAATAACATCCCCGCTCAACAGGCGATGCTGCCATTCCGCGAAATCCTTATACTGAATGCGAAGTGGCGGGAGATCTATTCCGGCATACAGATCGCTGAATTCCTTAATAAACACATTCATTGAAGCACCGTCTGAAACAATATTATGCATATCCATAAACAGCACATGTTTCTCCGGCTCGATTCGAACGAATGCGGCGCGAATAAGAGGGGCTTTGCCGAGATCAAACGGCCTGATAAACTTCCGCATGATTTTCCTCAAATCTTCCTCGTCCGCTTCCATGCGTTCAACGGTAAACGTGAAACTCTCATGTATTCGCTGAACCGGTTCTCCGTCTATCATATGAAACGAGGTGCGCATGTTTTCATGACGATGAATCAATTTAATGAAAGCCTGCTCAAACTGATCCGCTTCCGCTTTTCCGTGCACCCACAAAGCCATCGGCATGTTGTAAGTCGTTACTGCACCGATTTGCTGGTGAATGAGGAACGTGCGTTTCTGTGCTGAGGACAAGCGGTAGTAAGGTTTGGGCTCTGCCGGTTCAATAGCAAAATATTTATTTTTAGCTTTCTGTCCGATGTAACGCGCAAGCGCACTGATCGTCGGCATGTTGAAGATATCCGACAGAGCCAGCTCCACATCAAGTTCCTTGTGAATCTTCGTAATCAGACTGGTCGCTTTCAAAGAATGACCGCCTATTTCGAAGAAATCCTCATGAATTCCGATGCGCTCTAAGCCAAACAGATTACGCCATATACCGGCCAGCGTCTCTTCCAGCGGGTTGCTTGGTTCAGATAACGATAACCCTTTCTGGGTTTCCATCCGGTTATCCCGCTCCGTAATAGCTTGTTGTCCTGCCCTCTCCCGCGGTGAATCCGAGTGGACGATCTGGATTCCTTCCTCATCAAGCCAGAAACGGCGACGGTCAAACGGATAAGTTGGCAGAGGAATACGATTTCTTTTCTCTTCCCCGTAGAAGCGGGTCCAATTTATTTTTATCCCTGCATTCCATAGACGCCCCACTTGAAGAAGCAGGTAAGCGACATCAGAGGTATTCTGCTTCGGGTGACGCAGGAGGTTCACCATAACACGCTCTTTAGGGGCCTCGGCTGAGTTTTTGGAGAATTCATGATGACTCTTCGCAAATGCGGTCAAGGCATTCCCTCCGCCAACCTCTACAAACACAGCGTCCATTTCACCCATCAGGGTACGGAGCCCGTCTGAGAATCTTACTGTACCGCGCAGATGCTTTGCCCAGTAAGCAGGACTGATTGCCTGCTCATCCTGAATCCAGGTCCCTGTGACATTGGATATAAAGGGCAGCTGAGGTGCTTTCAACACAAGCTTGCCTACCTCGCGCTCATAAGATTCCAGAATCGGTTCCATCATGGCGGAATGGAAGGCGTGTGACGTGTGGAGACGACGACATTCGACTCCTTTCTCTGCCAAGGAACCGGCTAATGACTCGACCGCTCCCGAAGTACCGGACACAACGCACATGGAAGGAGCATTCACCGCAGCCAGCGATACGCCGCCGGACAACAGCGGAAGAATCTCCTGTTCGGTCAGCGGGACGCTCAGCATGACACCGCTTGGCTGACTCTGCATCAATTGACCGCGAAGGGTGACGAGCCGGACTGCATCCTCCAGCGAGAAGACGCCTGCCAGACATGCGGCGACGTATTCACCGATGCTGTGGCCGATCATGGCTTGCGGTTGTATTCCCCAGTTCATCATGAGTCTGGCAAGCGCATATTCAACCGTAAATAGAACCGGCTGGGCAATGTCAGTGCGGTTAATAAGTGACGTATCCAGCTCATCGGCGGGGGGATATAGAACCCGCTTCGCCTCATGGCGGATCTCATCCGGCATCAGCTCGAAGCAGCGGTCCGCCTCCTCGCGAAACACTGATTCCTGTTCATACAACTCCCTGCCCATTCCGGTGTACTGCGAACCTTGGCCGGAAAACATGAACACGACCGGCGGCTCATCGGCAGCGGCAAATCCGTTCTGAACATCAGGCGATTCCGGCTGAGCCAGCAGGACGGCCGCTTCCTTCGTGCTGCCGCAGACCAGTGTTCTGCGGTGCGAGAAAGCAGCCCGCCCCTCATGGAGCGTATAGGCCATATCGGCTAGGCACACATCCGGATGCTCTTGCAAATGCTGCGCTATCCGCTCCGTCAGTCTGTCGAGCGAAACTTCCGTCTTGGCCGACAGCGAAATGAGCTGCGCCGACCTGCCCTGAGAGGCCGGGGTAACCGGCGGTGCTTCCTCCAGAACAACATGCGCGTTCGTGCCACCGATGCCAAAAGAGCTGACACCTGCCCGAAGTGGGAAGGAGTCGTTGGTCCAGTCTTTTAACTGGTCATTAACAAAGAACGGACTGTTCTCAAAATCGATTTTGGGATTCGGACGTTCATAGTGAAGTGTAGGCGGCAGCTGTTTATGGGTCAGGGCGAGCACGGTCTTAATGAATCCGGCTACCCCTGCGGCGTTGTTCAGATGCCCGATGTTGGATTTCACCGAGCCGATGCCGCAGTATCTCTTCTTGTCCGTTTGAAAAGCGGTCTTCAACGCTTCGATTTCGATTGGATCGCCAAGTGTCGTACCTGTACCGTGCGCTTCAATATAGCTAATGCTTTCCGGCTCCACTTCAGCTACATGATGGGCGGCACGGATTACGGACGCCTGACCTGATGTACTAGGAGCGGTGTAGCCTACTTTTCGGCTGCCGTCATTATTGATCGCCGAGCCTTTAATGACAGCGTATATATGGTCGCCATCTGCAAGTGCATCCTCCAGCGGTTTCAAGGCGACAATCCCGGCGCCTTCACCAAAGACGGTGCCCGCCCCTTTCTCGTCGAATGCCCGGCAGTGGCCGTCGGGCGAATTAATCATCCCTTCCTGATAGAAATAACCGGCTCTCTTGGGCAGTTGTATCGATACGCCGCCAGCCAGCGCTATGCTGCACTCCCCGCTGAGCAGACTTTGACAAGCAAGATGAATGGCAACAAGCGAGGTCGAACAAGCTGTCTGCACCGTAAAGCTCGGTCCTTTCATATTGAGCTTATAAGAAACGAGCGTGGCCATATAATCGCGTAAATTCAGCATAGCCGTCTCCAGGGTGGCGGATTCCTCCGCTGTCCCCAGCCCCTTGAACGCGCGCATGAACCAGTTGGAATTAAAAGCCGCGCCTATATATAACCCGATCGAGCCTCTATATGTCTTGGGATCATAACCCGCTTGTTCGAGCGCTTCCCAGGAACATTCGTGCATAAGACGGAACTGCGGATCCATAAGCTCCGCTTCGCGAGGCGTATAATCGAAGAATTCGGGATCGAAGTACTCGAGATCATCGAGTACTCCCTTGGCCTTCACATAATTAGGGTGAGTCACCGTCTTCACATCGATGCCTTCTTCCAACAGCTCTTCATCACTGAAAAAAGAGATACTCTCCTTGCCGCTGCAGAGGTTATTCCAATATTCCCGCAAGTTTTTGGCTCCCGGAAACCTGCCCGACATGCCGATTACGGCAATTTCCGACCCGTTATACTCCCTACCGTTCGATATGCTCATAGCAAGACCTCTCCTTTGCGTCTTTTTTCTTTTTGCTGCTGCTGCCGCTTTCTTCCCTTCGCGGCGGAGTCGATCATCTGATTTTCAATCTCTGCCTCTTCCGCCTCGTCTTCTTCGCTGTGGGTAAGACGCTGAGCCAGGGCATGAATGCTGGGATAGGTGAACATATCAACAACGGCGATACTCTCGTCTAACGCTTCATTCAATTTGGCGGTCACCTGGATCATATCCAGCGAGCTGGCTCCCAGATCGAAGAAATTATCGTGGATACCTACCTCGTCAATACGGAAAAATTGTTTCCACACCTCGGCGATCGTCTTCTCGACCCGATTGCGGGGCGCCGCATAAGGTGTGGTTAGATCCGGCCTGCTGAATGAGGCGCCGCCTGCCGCGTGACTGTCTTCTTTCTTGCCTGCGTGCCGAATCCATTGATCGATCCGCGTCTGAAGATCACCGGTCGATACAATAATTTGGTTGCTGCCGCACGGACTGTAGACGTACCGGAACAGATCAGGTGCTTCGGCAGGCGTTATCGCCAGTTCGACAAGCGACTCTCCGATCGTCGAGCGGTGTTCTTCCCAGAATTCCCACGCATCCCAATTGACGCACAGCCACTTCGCCCCGCCAGCCCGGTTCTGTTTACGGGCAAAGGCATCCATGTACAGATTCGCAGCTGAATAAGCGCTGAAGCCAAGTCCCCCGAGTATGCTGGCGATGGAGGAGAACAGGATGCATATCTCTGTCTCCCTGTCGGCAATTAGCCTGCCCAGCGTCTGCAAACCCTGGACTTTGGCTCGGAATTGCTCGTCGGACTGGTCTCCGCTGATATTCTCGATCGCACGGAAAGATTCGCCGCCAGGAAGTCCCGCCGCCTGTACAACGCCATGAAGGCGGCCGTACTCACAATCAATAAACTTGAAGACATGGCTCATCTGCTCTTCATTAGACAAGTCGGCCTGCATATAGGTAACCTCCGCGCCGAGTTCTTCCAATTGCAGCACACGTCTGATTTTTCGGGAAAGCGGATGCTCCTCTCCATATTCGGCCAGGCAACGCGTATAATCCTTCTTGTCGGGAAAGCTTGAACGTCCGGTAAGGATGAGCCGTGCGCCGTAATTGCGGGCCAGAAACTCTGCCGTCAGCATCCCGATTCCTCCCAGGCCTCCCGTAATCAGATATACACCCTGCTGCCGAAATGGCGCTGCCGGTTTCTCCGCCTGATGCAGTCCCATCGGCTTGATATTCTGAACCCATCGGTAATTCCCCCGATAAGCGATAAGCCGATCCGAAGGCGGAGACGATAACTCCCCGATAAGATTGTCAGCGATTCGCCGCTTTTGCTTGGTCTCTTCCTGTACATCAATATCAATGCTCACACAGGTAATTCCACTGTATTCCTGCTGAATAACCATGCATGGGCCGAGGAGCGTCATTTTACCCGGAGACAGCCGCTCCAACCCGGTTACCTCCTGCATCCCTGAAGACACGACCGCTATACGGATATCCTCTTCCTTATGCTTGCGCAGTGCCTGAGCCAAATAGATCAGGCTGTAGTAGCCTTCTTCTTGCTGGCGGCGTTCAACTGCTTCCGTATTGGAGCGTTCCATTTCCTCTTCTTCATCCCCAGAGGAGGAAACATTCCACAGATGAGCAACCCTGTCGGGAACAAAATCTCGCTTTTGCAGTTCCTCCAGCAGCCGGACGTAATGCTCCCCAGAACTTGGGGACAGCGTGAACGTTCCATTCTCATGCGCGCAGAATGCGTTACCCGCCTTAACCATCACCGTACGCTCACCCATATTCTGAATACTTGCAGCCAATTCGTCCGCGATCCCGCAATCATCCTTGAATACAAGCCAGTTATGACCATTCTGATGACTTTCTTCCGGTTGCTCCTCCAGCAGGGCGCGTTCCCAGGAAGGATAATAGAACCAGTCTGCCATGTCAGAGTTTTTACCGCCTCTTGGGGCTGAGGATGACCTCGCTCCCGTTAATGGCTGCTGCTCATCATCAAGCCAATAGCGCTGGCGCTCCATCGGATAGGTTGGCAGCTCGATGCGTCTGCGCCGCTCATGGGCGTAATAGCCCGTCCAATCGATGTCGATACCCGCCAGCCAGAGGCGTCCGATTTTGTTCAAGAGATGCGCGGTATCAGAAACGGCTTCTTGAGGATGTCTCAGCATATTGACAACGATCCGGTCGCGCGAACCGGCTTCATGCTTCCGCACGAATGTGCTGAGCGCATTGCCCGGACCGGCTTCTATGAATACAGAGCGCGGATTATTCAAGAGTTCTGTAAGCCCGTCTGCAAACCGCACGGTCGAGCGCAAATGCCTGACCCAGTACTCCGCATCCATTGCCTCTTCAGGTGTGATCCAAGTGCCGGACACGTTGGAAATAAAGGGCATTTCAGGCTCATGCAGCTGGATTGAGCGCACTTTATCCGCAAATGCCGCAAGTATCGGATCCATCATATGAGAATGGAAGGCATGAGATGTGCGGAGAAGCCGGCAAGCACAGCCCCTTTCTTCCAGCAGCCGTGAGAATGCATCAATGTCAGCTGATGTGCCAGATAAGACGCATAAGGAGGAGCTGTTGACTGCCGCGAGCGCAATATGATCAGGCAGTAATGGGCGCAGTTCTGCTTCTCCCATCGCCACACTGAGCATAGATCCTGCCGGAAGCCCCTGCATGAGCTGACCGCGAAGCGCTACGAGCTGCAGCGCATCTTCCAGCGTAAACACACCCGCCAGACATGCTGCCACATATTCGCCGATGCTGTGACCCAGCATCGCCTCGGGCCGGATGCCCCAGCGGATCAGTAATCTGGCAAATGCATATTCGATCATAAAGAGCACAGGCTGTGCATTATCGGTCCGCATCAGGAGCTTCTCGGAAAGATCTTGGTCCGGTTTGCCGGCGGCATAAAGGAGAGCCTTTAAATCAACCTGTACATACGGTTGAACGAGCTCGAAGCAGCGATCAAGTTCTTTCCTGAATTCAGGTTCGTTGAGATAGAGCTCCCGTCCCATGCCAACGTATTGCGACCCTTGGCCTGGGAACATGAATACAACAGAGCGTGTTTGCGTCCCCGTATGGCTTTCGGCAATGTTATCGGACCCGTTCGATGTCAAGATGGCGGTCGCTTCTTCTACATCCTTGCACACGAATGCGGCTCTCCATTCAAAAGCCTTTCTGCCTGCTTGCAGCGTATACGCCATATCCGCCAGATTCACTTGCGGATGTTCTGTCAAAAATGTGGCCAGACGTGCTTTCGCCTCCGTCAATGCTGTGGGCGTTCTTGCCGACAAGAGCAGCAGCTTCTCTGCACGTCCTTCGTCGGATGGCTCTCTTGGGGGAGCTTCTTCCAGAATAATGTGCGCATTTGTGCCACCGATGCCAAATGAGCTGACTCCGGAACGCAGGGGATGCTGGCTGCTTTCCCAAGGCACCAATTCGGTATTGACGACGAAAGGGCTGTTAGCAAAATCAATATTAGGGTTGCCCCGTTCATAATGCAGGCTCGGCGGAATTTGTTTCGCTTTGAGCGCCAGTACCGTTTTGATGAACCCGGCCGCTCCGGCTGCGCTGTTGAGGTGACCGACGTTCGTCTTGACTGAACCGATACGGCAAAATCCTTTTTTATCAGTACCGAAGGCTTCCTTCAATGCCTCAATCTCTATCGGGTCCCCCATGCTTGTGCCTGTTCCGTGCGCCTCTACATATGTGATGCTTTCCGGGTCCACACCCGACATTCGATGAGCGGCACGGATGACCTCGGCTTGTCCCTTTGTGCTCGGAGCGGTAAAGCCTACCTTGCGGGTGCCGTCATTGTTCAAGCCAAAGCCTTTGATAACGGCGTGGATAACATCTCCATCCGCAATGGCGTCACTCAGCCGTTTCAGAACGACGACACCGACTCCATCTCCGAACACCGTTCCTGCGGCCTGCTCGTCGAAAGCACGGCAATGTCCGTCGGGCGACAGAATCATTCCATCTTCATACAAATATCCGGATTTGTCGGGTACGCTGACTGTAGAGCCACCGGCCAATGCGATGTCACACGCCCCTCCTAATAATCCTTGCGAAGCCAGAACGATATTAACCAGGGATGTGGAGCAAGCGGTCTGCATCGAGATGCTGGGTCCCCGGAGATTGAGTTTATATGAGAGCTGCGTACTGAAAAATTCCCTGTCGTTAAGAAGCATGGCACTGAATCGTTCCGTTCCGCCCAAGGCCGCGGCAAAGCGGGAAACCCACTCCAGATTTGGAGTCGCACCAGCATAAACGCCGATAAGTCCCGGGTAGGTATCGGGATTGTATGCGGCCGCTTCGAGCGCCTCCCATGCGCACTCGTGAAATAGCCTAAGCTGCGGGTCCATCAGCTGTGCTTCCCGCGGAGAATAACCAAAGAACGCAGCATCGAACTGATCGATTCCGTTCAAAGCGCCTTTGGCTTTTACATAGGAAGGTTGAGATATAAGCTGCGGGTCAACGCCTGCCTGAACCAGCTCTTCGTCCGTATAGAACGCTATCGATTCGACGCCGTCACGCAAATTGCTCCAGAACTGGTCGATGCTGTCCGCACCTGGGAATCTGGCAGACATTCCTATAACCGCTATCTCAAGTCCATTCTCCCCCGCGACTTCACGTTCTGTGTGGCCCTGTCTTCCCGGCAGATCCCTTTCTTGAACCGATATCGCCCTCATCCGTTCGGAACGCGCCATTCCCTCGCAGATGACATTCTGGCGCTCCGCTTCCTCTTCTGCTGCTGCCTCAGCAGACGCTGACCTTCCCTGCCCGTTTTCACCCAAGAATACCGCCAGGCTGCGAACAGAGGGGTAGGAATACAAGGTAACCACTGGCACTTCCCTCCCCAGCACTTCGGCAAGCTTATCGGCCAGCTGGGAAATATCGAGCGAGCTTGCCCCGAGCTCAAAAAAGTTATCATTCATCCCCAGATGAGCGAATCCGAAATGGCTCTGTACAAGGTCAGCAACCGTCTGCTCAATAGAGGATGCAGACAGCACACGGGCGGTTGCTTGGGATGGTTTAACAGCATCGCTACCGGTCTCCGTTTCCGAAGGACCTATTCTCCGCGGAGCTGTTTTCTCATGCATGTCTCTCAATGACAGTTGTGTGCGCTCTACGGAATACCGCTGACGTTCGAATGGATAGGTCGGCAGAGCAACCCGCTGGCGGCGTTCCGAGCCGTAGTATCCCTTCCAATCGATCTGCGCGCCCGCAATCCACAGTTTGCCTATTTTCTCCAGTAAGAAAGCATCATCCTCGGCCTGTTCTTGCGAGTGACGGACGAGATGGAGAACTTCATGCTTCTGCTCCGCATCCTTCCCCTGTTGTTTACGGATGAAGCTGCTGAGAACATTGCCAGGCCCGATTTCTATAAATATGGCCTGCTTCCCCTTAAGCAGTTCGGCTGCCCCGCTTGCAAACTGCACTGTTTCCCGCAAATGTCTGGTCCAATATGCGGGATCAGCGACATCCTCCGGCGTTATCCATGTTCCCGTCACATTGGACACATACGGAATCAACGGGGCCGATAGGACGACCTGCTTGACTTTGTCCGCAAACTCCTCAAGTATCGGCGTCATCATAGCCGAATGAAACGCATGTGAGGTATGAAGCTTTCGGTGAACCACCTGCAGCTCGGTAAGTTTGGACTCAAAGGAAGCGATGGCTGCATGCGGGCCGGAAACAACACAGAGTTCAGGTCCATTAACGGCTGCAAGCGCCAGCTCTTCCGGAAGAAGCTCTAATAAATTCGCCTCAGCAAGGGAGACGCTCAGCATCTCTCCTGCGGGCAGACTCTGCATAAGCTTGCCGCGCAGTGTAACGAGCTTCAGTGCATCCTTAAGTGACAGAACACCCGACAAGCATGCAGCTGTATACTCACCAATACTGTGTCCGATCATGGCATTCGGCTTGACACCCCATGACATCAGGAGCTGGGCGAGTGAATATTCGAACGCGAACAATGCTGGCTGCGCCACTTCCGTCTGATTGATCCTATCAGCAGCTGCCGCACTGTCCGAAGCCCCGTACAGCACATTCCTTGGATCGCTTCCGCCTTCTGCTGTAATGATCTCGCAGCAGCGGTCCATTTCCGCCCGAAACAAAGGCTCCTTGCGGTATAAATCAGCTCCCATGTTCACATACTGCGAGCCCTGCCCCGGGAAGAGGAAAACAACCCGGGTCTGATCCCTCTCCGACTCGCCCGTTTGCAATTTGCCTTCATCGATAGCATCCAGACGCTCCAAAGCTTCACGGACATCAGCGCAGACCAGTGTTCGGCGGTAGCGGAACCGTTTGCGGCCTGTCTGCAGCGTATAAGCCGCATCAGCCAAGTTGGTTTCAGGACAAGTCCGCAGAAACTCGCCGAGATTGCGAGTCGCCCGTTCTAACCCATCCTCCGTCCGGGCAGAGAGTACGAGCAGTTTCAGATCGCGTCCCGCCGAACTTGCCGCGCCAATCGGGGCCTCCTCCAGAATGACGTGGGCATTCGTACCCCCGATACCGAAGGAGCTGACTCCTGCTCTCAGAGGTCCTTCTGTTTTTCTCCAATCGCTAAGCTTCGAATTGACTATGAAGGGAGAGTTTTCAAAATCGATTTTGGGATTCGGTTGGTGAAAATGAAGGCTTGGCGGGATTTGC
The DNA here is from genome assembly GCF_001277345.1 of Paenibacillus solani. Lineage (GTDB taxonomy): Bacteria > Bacillota > Bacilli > Paenibacillales > Paenibacillaceae > Paenibacillus_AQ > Paenibacillus_AQ solani. The sequence continues at coordinate 162,053 of NZ_LIUT01000005.1, read as the reverse complement.
TGATGCTTAAGCGACAATACGGCCTTGATGAAACCCGCGACTCCTGCCGCAGCGTCCAGATGACCGATATTGGATTTGAGCGAACCGATTTTGCAAAAGCCCTTTTTATCCGTGGCGAAAGCAGCCTGCAGAGCTTCCACTTCGATCGGGTCCCCCAGTGTAGTCCCTGTTCCGTGGGCCTCAATATAACCGATACTTTCCGGATCAACTTCTGCCATCTGGTGGGCTGCGCGGATAACTTCCACCTGGCCGTTCGTGCTTGGCGCCGTGTACCCTACTTTCCGGCTGCCGTCATTGTTAACCGCCGAGCCTTTGATAACCGCATGAATAACGTCGCCGTCCCGGGCGGCGTCTGCGAGCCGCTTGAGCACAACGATTCCGATTCCGTCGCCAAACAAAGTTCCGTTTGCGCCTTCGTCAAAAGGCCGGCAGTGACCGTCGGGAGATTGGATCATTCCTTCCTGGTAGAGATAGCCGGTTGTGCGCGGCAAATTGACCGAAACCCCTCCTGCTAAGGCAAGATCGCATTCGCCGGCCAGCAATCCCTGACAAGCCAGATGAATAGATACAAGAGAGGTGGAGCAAGCCGTTTGCACGCTTACGCTTGGGCCCTTCAGATTCAGCTTGTATGAAATTCGCGTCGTAAACGAAGGATTATTTAATTGCAGAATTTGAAAATGATCACTGGCATGTGCCGCATTCATAACTTGGCTTGCAACCCAATAGGTGTTAGGAGAAGCCCCTGCGTACACTCCGATTAGTTGATCCTCGGTTTCTGGAAGGTGTCCCGCATTTTCAAGCGCTTCCCAAGCGCATTCGTGGAACAAACGAAACTGTGGATCGATGAGTTCGGCCTCTCGCGGTGTGTATTCAAAAAACGGCGCATCGAACGACTCCACGTCCTCTATCTGGGACTTTGCTTTTACATACTGGGTATGCTTGAGTATCTCAGGGGCAATTCCTGCCTTCTCCAGTTCTTCATCCGTAAAAAAAGTGACCGACTCCTTGCCGGCACGCAAGTTTTCCCAAAATTCTGCGAGATTCTTCGCACCAGGAAATCTACCTGCCATTCCGATCACGGCAATTTCCAAACCGGTTTCTCCGTACTTCTCGTTCTCGGCACTCATGTTGCGACCTCCTTCACGTTCTATTCCTTTTTTGCAGCCGCTTCTGCAGCCTGTGCTTTCCGTCCTGTATCAGTTCTGTGCGGTCCGCTGTCTCTTCTTGCTGAGCGGTTCCCGTTTGCACTCTTCTCAGCAACCCGGCGAGCGTATATATGGTCGGATGGCTGAACATGTCAACCACTGACACTTCCTGTTGAAGCGAACGTTGGAGCTTGGAATTCATTTGAATAATATCGAGCGAAGTAGCTCCCAGCTCAAAGAAATTATCATGCAGGCCGACTTGATCAATACCCAGATAGTCCCGCCAAAGCTCAGCTAAAGTCTGCTCTAGTTCGTCCTCCGGAGATGCAAACGGCGTGCTGACGTCGGAACGTGGCGTTGTGCGGGATAAACCGCCCTTTTCCCCATCCACTAGGGATTGCAGGGATGAAGTGCGGGCGGCATGCAGCCGCAGACTCAAATCCGTCGTTGATACCGTTACCTGGGGCAGACCGCAAGCCAGTGCATACCTGAAAACAGCGATTCCTTCCTCAGGGAGCAGTCGGGTCTGCTTGCCCGGACCCTGTGCAGACACCCCCGCTTGCGCAGCGGCGATGGCCACTTCTTGCTCAGCCGCCGCTGCCATCCCGACAGTCTGCCACCCGTCCCAATCAATCGCAACGACATGAGTATTGTCCAGTGCGCGTTTACGGTAAGCATAAGCATCAAGAAACGCGTTGGCCGCACAGTACCCTGCTTGACCCAAGGCTCCCAGCACACTGGTCAGAGAAGAACACAATACGATAAAGTCCAGCTTCCTTCCCGCCAGCACTCGTTCGAGGACACGCGTGCCGTCCACCTTGGCTGTTAATGCGCGTTCTTCAATCTCCCGGGTCCGCCTCTGGATAAGCGCACCATCGGCCGTACCGGCCGCGTGGATAACGCCATGAATCGTTCCGAAGCGGTCGATCGCCCGGGCTACGGCCTGCTCCATTTGCTGCTCATTGCTTACATCCGCTTTGCAAACCAGCACCTCGGCCCCATACTGCTCCAGCTCCTCGAACATTCTTAACTGAGTTGCCAGAGTTGCGTCAGATTCTTGTTTGATGCAGTTTTGCCAGTCCGCTTCATCTCCTATTCCAGATCGGCTGACAAGTACGAGTTTAGCCCTAACGGTCTTCGCCAGATGCTCCGCCAAGGTCATTCCTATACCGCCCAAGCCTCCGGTTATCAGGTATACCCCTTCTTCCCTGAGGCTGGAATTCTCTTCGGAAGCGGCAGGAACCGGAATTGGAACGTATGTCTGCACCCAGCGGTTTAAACCACGATAAGCCACGAAAGTATCCGCAGAAATTGCGATTATTTCGGCTTGTAATCGACCCAATAGCGCTTGCGGCCGATGTTCTGAAACATTCTGCCCGAGCGAATCCGCAATATCGATGCTGCGGCAGCGCACATTGCCATATTCCTGCGGTATCACGAGGCATGCCCCAAGCACCGCTGCTTGTTCCGGCAGCAGCCGCTCTTCTCCTGTCACCTCTTGCATACCGGACGTTACGACTGTAAGCTGCAGCTCATCCTGCAGACCGCAAGTCCCCATCGCCTGAGCAAGTGCAATAAGGCTGAGATAACCATTATCGAGTATCCTTGTGCTGCGGGAAGCGGTCCATTCCTCGGTATGTATGCTTTCCTCCGTCAACCAGGCATGAACAATGCGCTCTGGTATGGTGCCGGCCTCCTTCAAATTCTGAAGCAGCCGGGTATAGTGCTCTTGCTGCCTCGGATCGATCCCATACACTTGATCATTCAGCTTAGCAAATGAATCGGATGGATAAACGGAAATGACCACGCCATGGCCGGCTTGCTGTAACCCCGCTGCCAGCCGGGAACAAACACCATGCTCTGGCGCAAAAACGAGCCAAGTGGCTTTGGCTTTCATGCCTGTAGTCGCCTCTCCGCTCAACAGGGAACGTTCCCAGACTGGCGTGTACAGCCACTCCCCTACGGCATTCTTCTTAACCGATCCGGCAACGTTTTGGAGGCGTGCTTCCTTCGATTGCTTACGAACAAGACCTTGCTTTAGAACATCCGTCTCAAACGGCGGATCAACCCAATAACGCTTGCGCTCAAACGGATACGTCGGTAGTGCTATCCGTCGACGCTGCTCGTTCGCGTGGAATACCTTCCAATCAGGCCGAGCTCCTTCCAGCCACAGGCGTCCCACCTGCTGCTGCAAATAATAGTCGTCGCGCATCTGCTCCTTCACATGACGGATAAGATTAATGACGGCATGCCGCTCTTTCTTGTCCGGATGTCGACGCACGAATGCACTTAATGTGGTTCCGGGACCAACTTCCACAAAAACGGCCCTTTCGTCATGCAGCAGCTCGCACAGACCGTCGGCAAAACGTACGGTGCCGCGCAAATGCCGGACCCAGTAAACGGAATCAACTGCTTCTTCCTTTGTAATCCAGTCTCCGCTTACATTTGAAATATATGGTATGTCGGCGGCCTGCAGCTTCATCCCACTCAACTTCAGGCGAAATGGCTCCATTGCCGGTTCCATCATGGCGGAGTGAAAGGCATGTGATGTTTGCAGCCTAGTGCAGGCCTGTCCTTTTTGATTCAGCTCTTCTTCCAAAAGCTCTATTTTTTCAAGAGATCCTGATAAGACGCACATCGCCGGACCGTTTACTGCCGCAAGCGATAAGCCTTCGTTCAGAAAGGGTATGAGTTCCTGTTCAGGTAAAGGTACGCTTAACATCGCTCCCTCCGGCAGACTGTGCATAAGTTTACCCCGGAGTACAACCAGCTCCAGTGCTTCCTCTACTGTCATTACTCCTGCAAGGCAAGCAGCCACATATTCTCCGACGCTGTGTCCGATCATGGAGGCGGGCTTCAGTCCCCATCCGATCAGCAGATTTGCCAGCGCATAGGAGAATATAAACATGACCGGCTGTGTCACGTCCGTCTGCTTCAAGCGATCACTATGATCCCCGGCAGCTTCGCTGTCGGCGGGATAGAGCAAATCTTTTAAATCAACCTCCATCAATGGACGGATAATATCAAAGCACCGGTCGGCAGCTTTGCGGAATTCCGGCTCATGGTTGTACAGATCCAGCCCCATATTGACATACTGAGCGCCCTGTCCAGGGAACATAAATACGAGCCTGGGCTGTTCGTTGTCGCCAACACGGCTGTAAACCCGTTCAGGAGGCAAGCTGTCCAGCAGCTCCGCCGCTTCTTCCGCAGAAGAACTTACGAGCATACGTCTATGCTTGAATGCCCTGCGGCCGATTTGCAATGTATAGGCCGCATCCGGTAGAGATAAGCCTGGATTAGCTTGTAAATATTCGCGGAACCGAACTGTAGCTTGTTCAAGTCCTGATTCCGTCTTTGCCGACAAAAGGAGTAGCTGCGAATCTCTCCCTTTGGTTTCTTCCGCCCGGGGTGGTGCCTCTTCAAGCACCACATGCACATTGGTTCCGCCAATACCGAACGAGCTCACTCCGGCTCTCAGCGGGTGAAACTCGCTTCTCCAGCTCGTGAGCTCTGTATTGACGATAAACGGACTGCTGGCAAAATCGATTTTGGGATTAGGCTTATTGAAATGTAAGCTCGGCGGAAGCTGCTTGTGCATAAGCGCAAGCACCGTTTTGATGAAAGCCGCAACTCCTGCTGCGCTATTCAAGTGGCCGATGTTCGTCTTGACGGAGCCAATCCGGCAGAACCCTTTTTTGTCCGTCTGGAAAGCCAGCTTAAGGGCTTCGATCTCGACCGGATCACCAAGCGCCGTACCAGTACCGTGCGCTTCGATATAACTGATAGTTTCCGGGGTGACCCGGCTCATCCGCTGCGCCGCCCGGATTACCTCCGCCTGTCCCTCTACACTGGGAGCGGAGTAACCCATTTTACGCGTACCGTCATTGTTCGCCGCCGAGCCCTTAATAACCGCATAAATAGTGTCTCCGTCGGCTAATGCCTGCTTAAGCGGCTTCAACACAACGACTCCTGCCCCTTCGCCGCCGACGGTGCCCTTGGCATTTGAATCGAAAGCACGGCAGTGGCCATCCGGCGAGCTGACCATCCCTTCCTCGTATAAATAGCCTTCCGTCCGGGGTACCGTTACGGTAACTCCGCCAGCTAACGCTATCCTGCATTCGCCCGTAAGCAGTGCTCGGCAGGCCAGGTGAATGGCCAGCAGGGAGGTGGAGCAAGCAGAATCGACGTTCACACTCGTGCCTTTTAAATTCAGCTTGTGGGCAATTCGCGTGCTCAGGAAATCTTTGTCCGACAAAGCCAGTGCTGCGAACTGCTCGGCTGTGCTCTCACTGCGCGAAAGCATGGCCACTAGCTGCCAGTAAATACTCGACGATGCCCCTGCGAACAGACCGATGGCGCCGCTTGTCTGCTCCGTGTCGTAGCCTGCGTGCTCCAGAGCTTCATAGGCGCACTCATGGAAGATCCGAAGCTGCGGATCAATGACTTCAGCCTCACGCGGGGAATAATCGAAAAAATCAGAATCAAACCATTCCGCATCCGGTACGAGCCCTTTCGCTCTTACATATCTGGAGTTTCGAATCAATTCGGGATCAATGCCTGCAGCCTCAAGTTCGCTATCGGAGAAGAAGTGGATCGATTCCTTCCCGTTTCTCAAATTATCCCAGTATTCCTCTATATTTCGCGCTTCGGGAAACCGGCCTGCCATACCGATCACAGCGATTTCCAGCCCGGTGGCCGTTTGTGTATGTTTGCTTTTAGTCATCGTTCGCTCCCTCCAGAATCAGCATCGTCTGCTCCATGGTTTCGAATCCCGCATCTATCTCCTCGTTGTCCGCCATATCTTGGGGCATAGGAACTTCTCCTTTGTCCATCCTCTGCAAATAGCCACCGAGTGCCGAAACGGTAGTGTATTGAAACATGACAGGTACTGGAATGTCATGCCCGAAGGTTTCCTTCAGCATATTGACTACCTGGACCAGCTGGAATGAGTTGCCTCCCAGGTCGAAAAATGTATCCTGCACCCCAATTTTGTCTTCGCTAACCGCCAAGACCTCAGCCCAGATCCGGACCAGTGTGTTCTCGGCGTCACCCTGTGGCGCCACATATGTCTTGCCGGTATGAACATGAGCTTTCGGATCGGGTAAAGCTTTCATATCAAGTTTGCCGTTTGCCGTTACAGGAAACTGGTTAAGGTGGACAAAATAGGCCGGAATCATATAAGCGGGCAGTTGCCCGGAGAGATGCTCCCGAAGCTTAGCAGCAGAGAGATCATCCGGCCCGGTATAGTACGCGCATATAATGTTCTGTCCGCTCTCATCTTCCATGATGCGAATTACAGCTTCGCGAATTTCTGCGTGACGCCGCAGCAGAGCTTCGATCTCACCGGGCTCTATGCGATATCCCCGTACTTTGACCTGGTCATCCTGACGGCCCAAGTACTCCAGCGTTCCGTCTTGGAGCCAGCGCCCCAGATCACCCGTCAAATACAGGCGTTCTTCGGGAGCGAACGGATGAGGCACGAATTTCTCCCCTGTCAGCTCTGGGCGACCGAGATAACCACGAGCCAGACCTACACCGGCAACGCATATTTGTCCAGGCAATCCTGGTGGAAGCAGCTGAAAATTAGCGTCTAATATATAAACCTTGGTGTTGTCGACCGGCCGCCCGATCGGAAGACCTCCGTTATCCGGCTTAATTTCGGTGAACGTAGTCACGACCGTGTTCTCGGTGGGACCGTAATTGTTGAACAACCTATAGCTGCCCGGCTTATACCGCTTCAACCGATCGCCACCCGTTAACAAGATCCGCAGGGGGGACGGTTCCCGGTCCGGCAAATCCATAAACTGCTCGCACATCAGGGTCGGCAGGAAGGCGATGGTGATGCCATTTTCAGTGAAAAAATCATCCAGTTTTTTTGCATCCAGTCTGATCTCGGAAGGCACGATATGAATGCATGCCCCTGCAAGCAGGTAAGGGAACACTTCCCATACTGAAGCGTCAAATCCGAAACCGGCATACTTAATGCTGCGATCCACCGGAGTTATACCAAAAGTGCGATTGTGCCAGAAAGCCAGATTGACAAGCGAACGGTGCTCAATCATGACACCCTTTGGCCGTCCAGTTGACCCGGATGTATAGATCACATACGCCAGATCATCCGCTGTGCTCTCTAATGCCAAATTATCTGCTTCGCCGGCAAACAACTTTTCATCATCCAAACACAGTGTCTTGCGGCCTGTCATTCTACCGATAAAAGCCTGTTGTGTCAGGACTACTTGTGCGCGGCTGTCTTCCAGCATGTACGTTATGCGCTCGTCGGGATAATCCGGGTCTATCGGCAGAAAAGCACCGCCGGCTTTAAGGACGGCCATCATACCAAGCATCATGTCAGCGGAAGGTGCAAACAGCATGCCTACGATGTCACCCGCCCCGATTCCTTCCGTCCGCAGTACCCGGGCAAGCTGGTTGGCCTTCTCATTCAGCTCGCCATACGTCATGTGCTGCCCTCGGTTAACGATGGCAGGCGCATGCGGGGTCCGTGCAGCCTGCTCTTCAAACCATTGCTGAACGGTCTTATGTTCAGGAAATTCGGCTGGACTGCCGGCCAGAGGGCCGAGAAGATCCTCTCTCTCCCCCGGCAGCAGAATGTCGATGCTGTTCAGCGGAAGATCCGGATTCGCCAGCGTCTCCCGCAGCAGAAGTGTGTAACGCGAGACAAGTTTATCTATCGTGTCGCTGCGGTAGAGCTGTGCGTTATATTGAACCGTACCTTCAATGCGATTTTGATTCCTACGAAATGTAAACAACGTAGTCCATTTCACATTCCGGAAATAACGCTCTTCATGAATGTTGTCGAGCAGCAATGCCGCCTCGAATAACGGATGTGCGATGGGATCATCCGTTTGAAGCGCCAACTGTTCCGCCACCATCTCCATCGGATAGCTCTGATGATCCACTGCTGCCACAACCGTATCTTGCGTGTGAAGAAGACATTGTCTGAACGAGAGTGAGTGATCGATCTTAATCCGCAAAGGCAGTACGGAATTGATAAATTCGGCCTCTTCCTTCTGCTTATAGATCGGAGTCCCTAGCGTAACGACACTGCGATTGGACATTTTGGCCAGCAAAACGGCGAGTGCAGCAGATAGTACGACATGAAGCTTTGAATCCGATCCGTTGCTGACTTGCAGCAGGCGGTCCGCCAGCTCCTGCGGGAAGGAAAACGAAGCATATTCAACCGTCACCCCTGTTCCGCGCGTATAATCGCCAGGAAACCCGCTCTTGTCATATTCTCCGGACAATGCGGACAACCAGTAATCCCGTTCCTTGCTCTTTTTAGAAGCTGCCACTGCCAGTCGGTCCAAACGATTTTCAGGCCCCATCCCTATTCCTCCCTTTCTTCCTCCGGCTTTCACTCATAGTCCGAAATCTCCCCGGGCTCCGGCAAGATAGACAGGTTCGGGCTCAGCTAAATGATGAGCAATCGTAATGTCCTTCAGCTTCTTGTCGGGATCTGCCAGAACACCGGATATAATATCCTGCATATAACCTGCATAACGAACAATCGTATCCCTCAGGAATAAACGTGTACTGAATTCAAACTTGAAGGACAATCTTTCCCCGTCCTCCTCCGCAATCAGAGATAAATCGAAATGAGAGGCATCGTGAACAAACGGGAATGGCTCCATCTTCAGGCCGGGAATGCTCATCTCAGGATTCTGCATATTCTGAAGCGCAAATACAACATCAAATACCGGATTACGGGCCAAATCACGATCCTGACCCAACTGCTGAACCATTTCCTCAAACTGGTAGTCCTGATTAGCAAATGCATCCAAGGTTGTGCCCCGCACAGTTTGGAGAAGAGCACTGAAACTCATTTCTTCATCCAATTGATTACGCAGCGGAAGCATGTTAACGAACTTGCCGATAATAAGCTGCAAAGCCTGCTGTTTGCGGCCGATAATCGGGGTCCCTATAATGATGTCTTGTTGTACACAAACTTTGGAGAGAAGCAGGTTGTAAGCGGCGAGCAGCGTCATGAACAACGTTACATCTTCCTTCAGGCAGAGCGACTTCAAAGCTTGGGTCTGCTCCGTACTCAGATCAAAATGGACTCGACTGCCAGCGAAATTTCTTGCCTCCGGACGCGGATAATCCGTGCGCAGAGCTAGCCGGGGAGCTTCCTGCAGCTGATTTAGCCAAAAGGCTCCTTGTCGCTGCTGCTCTTCCGTTTCTTTCATCCGGTTCTGCCATTCTGAAAAGTCCTTATACTGCAACTCAAGCTCGGGTAAGTCACGGCCAGCATACAGGGCCATAAAATCGTTAACGAAGATGTCCTGCGACAAACCGTCCGACACGATATGATGAAGATCTACCATCAATACGTGCCGCTCCTCCTCAAGCTTGATCAGTCCAGCGCGCATCAAAGGCGCCTGGGTCAAATCGAAGGGACGCACGAACTGCGCCACGGCTTCACGGATATTCGTAGTAGTTTCCCCTTCCTCATCAAGTAGTCCGGCGTCCGATGTCCCCGGCTCAATATCACCGCTGAAGTCTGCATATTCAACCTCGAATTCGACGGTTTCGTTGATTTTCTGCATAGGCAGGCCGTTAACCAGTTCAAACGAAGTACGCAAGCTTTCATGACGCTCAATCAGCTGCCGGAGTACCGCTTCCATTCGAGCTTTATTCAGTTTTCCTTTCAAAATGCCGGCGACAATTTCGTTATATCCCGTATGTCCCGTCTCCATCTGCTGGATCAGATACAGACGTTTCTGCGCAGAGGATAACTCGTAATATTCGCGGATTGAGGCCTTTTCGATATCGTGGTAGGTACTCTGTTCCGCCTCATCGATATAGGCGGCAAGCTGCCGGATCGTCGGCATATTGAAAAAGACGGGCAAGCTGATTTCCACCTTCATTTCCCTATGAATCCCGGTTACGACTGTAATTGCCTTGAGCGAATCTCCACCCAATTCGAAGAAATCATCCAGCACCCCGATCCGGTCTATCCGGAAGAATTGCTCCCACATTCCGCAGAGCCTGCGTTCGGACTCTGTTACGGGAGCGATATATTCACCGGACAGCGCGGGACGGGTGTAGAAACCGCCGTCTCCCTTCGGGAGCGGTGCCTCTTCCTGAGCCGTCCGTTTCACCCACTTGTCGATCCGATCCTGCAAGCTGCCGGTCGACAGGACGATCTGGCCTGCTTCCCGGACCGACAACACGCGCCTCAGCAGCTCGATCCCCTCCTCTGGCGCAATAAGCAGCTCGGATATTGAAGTTCCCGCCTGTCCATGAATCGTCTGCTCTTGCTCCAGCTGCCAACCGTCCCAGTTGACACTGGTCCAGGCCGTGCTCAGACGACGGTTTCGATCGTGTACATAGGCATCCATAAAATGGTTCGCTGCCGAATAGGCGGTAAAGCCTAATCCGCCTAGCATCGGAGACAGCGACGAGGCCAGCAGGCAGAAATCAAGCTCCTTGTCAGCCAGCACTCGATCCAGAACATAGAGTCCATACAGCTTTGCTTGGAAATGCTGTTCGCTTAATTCCTCGTCTGTCTCCTCCAGCATCCTAAATGCCGCTTCCCCAGTCATACCCGCTGTATGGATAACTCCGTTTAAGGAACCGAACACTGACTCGATTTGCCGGACAGCCTCCTTCATTTGCTCTAAGTCCGACGAGTTCGCCGTTAACACAAGTACCTCGGCTCCCTGGGATTCGAGCTGCTTTAGCTTGCCAATCTGGACACTAACGGTATTCTCAGGGCCGTGTTCGGTAAGCCACTGTTCCCATTTGTCATTGGTCGGGAATGATGAGCGGGTGGTGAAGACAAGCTTCGCCTGTACGCTTCGGGCCAAATGACCTGCGAGGACCTGACCGATATATCCCAATCCGCCCGTGATCAAATAAACGCCGCCTTGACGGAGTCCCGATGCTTCCGCTTCAGGTTCCGCTATTTTAACGGGTTCATAACCGAGAACCCATCGTTCGTTATCGCGATAGGCAGCCGCCAATTCAAACCGGGCAGCGCCGAACTCGTCAAGCAGGCGGCGGATCAGCCTATCTCTCTGCCAGCTCCCCGCTTCCGGCAGGTTAATATCGATACTGTGACAATGAATGTTAGGTAATTCTTGCGGAATAACCCGGCATGGTCCAAGTACTGTTGCTTTCTCAGGATACAGGACAGATTCGCCGGCAATAGCGTGCATATGATCCGTCAGCACCCACATGTGTATTTCATGCCCTGAAACTTGTTTTTTCAGTGCCTTGCCCGTGTATAACAAGCTGTAGTACCCACGTTCCTGTGTGGCAGTCAGCCAAGATGCACCGCTGTCACAAGAGGATGGAGCGGAAATTCCCCAAGCGTGAAGCAGTAGATCAGGCAAGGTTCCCCGGGCTTCCAGATCCGCAAAAAGCTTCATATAATGATGTTCATTTTGCGGATTCACGATATATTGATGAGCTGTGGCCCGTTCGTAGTGCTCGCCCGCTCTAACGACAACAATTTGCCCTCCGTACTCGGCAATAGACTGCATAATATCGGCGGACAAGCCGTTTTCATCGGCAAATACAAGCCAGTTTCCGGCAATGTTCGTGTTCATGCCGGAGGAGCAAGGAAGCAGCTGTTCTTTTTTCCATGTCGGTACATAGAACCAGTCAGACATGTCGGGCAGCTTGGCCACCTTCCCGCCCGCTCCCTGTGTCTTGCTAGTAGTGCCTCCCCCTGGCAGTGAAGAACCTGAAGTAGTCTCGATCCAATAACGCTGTCTTGCGAACGGATATGCAGGCAGAGAGAGTCGCTGTCGCGGTTCCTCCCCATGATATGTTTTCCAATCGACGGATTGGCCGTAGAGCCAGATCCTCCCGATCCGGTTAACGAGCAGGGAAGTATCCGATACACGGTTCTGCTCAACTGGCATAAGGTTGAGCGCCTGCTGTCCGCGTTCTGTATCGATATAGCGGCGCGCCAAGAGTGTTAAATCCTGTCCCGGACCGATTTCCACGAATAGTCTGCCCGGCTGCTCGACAAGCCGATCAATACCATCCGCAAAACGAACCGTATCCGTCATGTGACGGGTCCAATAATCCGGGTCTGTCGCTTCTTCATCCGTTATCCAATCGCCCGTCGTTGTGGAGACATACGGTATTTCGGGCGGATTTAAACGGACCATTCGGACGGCTTCAGCGAACGCTTCTGCCACTTCCCGAAGCAGCGAAGAATGAGCAGCCGTCGACACCGGCAATCTCATGCATACGTATTTGCCAGCCTTCATTTGCTGTTCGAATGCAGCGATTTCTTCTTCAGGTCCAGACACTATGCAGGAAGGCCCGTTGACAACGGCCAGTGATAAGGAGCCGCTAAGAAGGGGTTTAATATCTTGCTCAGGAAGAGGCACGCTGAGCATCCCGCCTGGCGGCACCTGCTGCATCAGCTCTCCTCGCAGTATGATGAGACGCATTGCTTCTTCCAGCGACATGACGCCAGCGAGGCATGCGGCAGCATACTCGCCGAAGCTGTAGCCGATCATCGCATCCGGCTTCACTCCCCATGACAGGAGAAGATGCGCGAGCGAGTATTCGAGCATAAGCATGGCAGGCTGAATATGTTTAGTCTGATTTAATTGAAGGGACGCTGCCGCAGTCTCCGCTTCCGCGTCCGGGTACAGCATTGCCTGCATATCAGAGCCGGTAATGTCGAGATATAAACGGAAGCAGCGGTTCATCTCTTCTCGGAACACAGGCTCGGTCTCATACAACCCCTTACCCATGTTGATATATTGCGATCCCTGCCCGGAGAACATAAACACAATTGAACCGTGTTCCTCTCTCGTCGTGCTGGAGATTACTTTCCGCGTATCGAAGCTTGCCCTGTCGGCAGAAGGCGTCAGTGCCGCTGCCGCTTCCTCAACCGTGCTGCAGGAGAGCATGCGTCGGTATCTGAAGGAATGACGGCCGGTCTGCAAGCTATACGCAACGTCGGCCAGATCCACCGAGGGATGCTCCTTGAGATAGACGCCCAGATTGGCCGTCATTGAATCGAGCGCATCCGGTGTTTGTGCAGACCATACCAGTACCTGATTGGCTCGGCCTTTTCCCGAGTCTTCCTGAACAGGAGCCTCTTCCATGACGACGTGGGCATTCGTTCCGCCTATCCCGAAGGAACTGACTCCCGCGCGCAGCGGGTAACCATCGCTGTGCCAATCGGTCAGGCCGGTATTGACCATGAAAGGACTGTTCGCGAAATCAATATTCGGATTCGGGGTCTCATAATGCAGGCTGGGCGGAATCTGTTTATAATGAAGCGCCAGCGCCGTCTTGATCAATCCCGCTACCCCTGCTGCAGCATCCAGATGTCCTATATTCGTTTTAACAGAGCCTATTCGGCAGAAGCCGGTCTTGTCCGTCCGGAATGCCTTCGTCAACGCCTCGATCTCGATCGGATCGCCAAGCGTGGTTCCCGATCCGTGCGCCTCAACGTAGGTGATACTCTCGGCCGGAACTCCTGCGGATTCATGAGCTCTAGCGATTACATCCGCTTGGCCCTGTACGCTTGGCGCCGTAAAACCGACCTTGCGGCTGCCGTCATTGTTGATGGCCGAGCCTTTGATTACCGCATAAACCCGGTCACCATCCGCGATTGCTGTCTCGAGCGATTTGAGCGCCACGAATCCGACACCATCTCCGCCTATCGTTCCCTTTGCTTTGGCATCGAAGGTGCGGCAATGACCGTCCGGTGACTTTACCATTCCTTCCTGATACAGATAACCCGATTTATGAGGGAGCACGATCGACGCGCCTCCGGCTAGAGCCAGATCGCAGTCCCCGTTAAGAATAGACTGGCAAGCCAAATGTACAGCTACCAGTGAGGTAGAACAGGCCGTTTGTAAACTAATCGCAGGACCTTTTAAATTCAGCTTGTGAGATATGCGGGTGCTGACTGTGTATGAGTCGTTTAGCGAATCAACCTCAAACATATCCGATAAACTCCCGTGCAGGCGGTCAGACAGCTGCGACAGCCAGTGGAAATTGTTCGTAACCCCGGCAAACAGCCCGATAGACCCAACATGTCGCTGCGGGTCGCAGCCGGCATCTTCCAGAGTATGCCATGCGCATTCATGCAGCAGTCGAACTTGGGGATCCATCATCGCCGCCTGATCGGGTGTATATCCGAAGAAGGCCGGATCGAAGTGGTCCATCTCATCCAGCACGCCCTTTGCTTTGACAAACTCCGGCCGTTTCAAAAGCTGACGGTCAAAGCCATACTCAGCCAGTTCGTCATCCGAAAAAAAGGAGATCGACTCTCTGCCCTGCTGTAAATTGCTCCAAAACTCACCGATGGTTCGTGCACCGGGGAATCTGCCGGCCAAGCCGATAACTGCAATGTCCCGGCTGCCTTGATTCCCGTGCTCTGCACGGCCCGATTGTGCCAGAGAAGGCTGCTCGTTCTTCCTGCTGGCTGCTGAACTCTCGCTCTTCCGATCTGCCGATCGTTCAGTATCACCTGCCAAATGCGCAGCCAGATCATGCACGGTGGGGTATTGAAATAGCGTGACGATTGGAATCTCACGCTTAAGCTGTCTTTGCAGCTTGCTCTGCAGTTGGATTAGATTAATCGAATTGCCGCCTACTTCAAAATACTTATCGTGGATACCGATGCGCTCCAGCTCTAGCACGGCTTTCCAGGCATCTGCGATCAGATTCTCCAGCACTGTCCTCGGCATCGCCGCTTCCTGGATCTCGCGGGGAGCCTCCGCAAGCGCAGGCAGTGCCTTGCGGTCCAGCTTTCCGTTAGGTGTCAATGGTATCTGGTCCAACTGGACAATGTGAGAAGGTATCATGTAATCGGGTAATTTTGCGGCAAGATACGCCCGCAGGTCAGATACGGACACCGTCTCGGAAGCAGCCACGTAGGCACATAACTCAGTTTGAGCGCCCCGTCGCTGCACCGTCACCGCCGCTTCTTGCACAGATTTGTGCTGCAGCAGCATCGACTCAATTTCACCAACTTCGATGCGGTGGCCGCGGATTTTGACTTGCTGATCCATTCGTCCCATATATTCAATGGTTCCGTCTTCAAGCCAACGCGCCATATCGCCAGTCTTGTAGATCACGCCGCCAGGGCGGAAGGGATCCGGTACAAATTTCTCCGCCGTCAATTCCGGCCGATTCAAGTAACCGAGCGCAACACCGTCACCTCCGACGATCAGCTCGCCGGGAATGCCGATTGGCAGCAGATTATCATAGCGGTCAACAATATAAGCCGTAGAGTTGCTGATAGGCGGCCCGATCGGAATATGCTCTTTAAATTCACGGTCGATACGGAAGCAGGTCGAAATAACCGTGTTTTCGGTAGGGCCATACGCGTTCCAAATCGTCAGTCCAGGACAAACTTGCCGGACTGCCTCAACATGCTTCGGAGAGAGTACATCGCCGCCAACGACCAAGTTCCGCATTGCGGCGAACATGTCCGGACGCTGCTGGGCCAGCTGATTGAATAATGCCGGAGTCAGCAGTCCGCCCGATATTGCGCGCGTACGCAAAAAGGCATCCAGTTTGGCATTGTCAAGCAGCGTATGCTTGTCCGCAATATGCAGGCTAGCCCCGTTCAAGAGCGCTCCGAACACCTCGAATGTTAGAGCATCAAAGCCGATTGCTCCTGCCTGAAGGACGCAGTCATGCGCTTCAAACTGGACGTGGTTCGTGTTCCGAACCAGCCTCACGATTCCTCGGTGTCCGACAAGGACACCTTTGGGCTTACCGGTCGAACCCGATGTGTACATGATGTAGGCCGGATGTTCCGGACTGCCTGCCGGAGGCAACTCGGATGCTTCGCCGCGATGAAGCAGATCTTCGTCCAGCTTCAGCACCTGAGCATGGTCCGGTACCATAACCTCAAAGCCCGGTGAAGTCAGCACCGTGTCCACATTGCCATCAGAGAGCATATAGGCGATCCTGTCGGAAGGATGTGCGGAATCAAGCGGCAGATAGACCCCTCCCGCTTTGAGTATGCCAAAGATTCCGGCAATCATTTCTGTCGATCTGTTCGCCATCAAGCCCACAACCTGGCCGCTTTCCATGCCTTTCGCCTGCAGCGAACGAGCAATCCGGTTAGCCTGTTCATTCAATTCGCGGTAGGTATAGGATTTCCGCTCATCTGTTACAGCCAAACTCTCTGGGGACAATAGCGCGTGTTCCTCGAACAGCCCATGAACCGTTTTCTCACTGGGATAATTCGAAGTCGTCAGATTGAATAACAGAATTCGCTCCCGTTCTTCATGGGTAAGAATCCCGATATCTTTCAGCCTTGTCTCCTGGTAGGTGGCAACCTGAGCTTGGGTGATTTGTTCAAGAATACAGAGGTATTGTTGAGCAAGCCTCTTGACCATATCCTCGTGATACGCCTGGTTATTATAAGAGAAGGTTATTTCCAGCTTTTCGGCCACTGTAATACGGAGTGTCAAATCGAACTCGGTCTCTTCCTCAATGTGATGGGGTTCAATGATAAGCGGTCCGTCGGTACTTGTAACCACTTCATCCAGCGGGTAATTCTCCACTACGACTAGGGTATCGAACGGACTACCTTCAGCTCGGAGCCCTCCGTATGTTTTAATATCTGTTAAGGAAGTGTTCGCATGCTCTTCGCTTGCTTGAATCGATGCATTCACCTCGGCCAGGAGTTCGATGATTAATTTATCCTGACCAACCGTCATGCGAAACGGCAGCGTATTAATGAATAAGCCAACCATATGTTCCATTACCGGAATAGTCGGATTGCGTCCCGACACAGTAGTACCGAATAATACGTCGTCACTGTTCGTATAGTGCTGAAGCAGAATCCCCCACGCCGTATAGAATAGAGCGGCCTGCGTCACTTCCTCGGAACGGACCCACTGGTGAAGTCCGGCAGTGAAGGTGCTATCCCGTTTTTCCGAGTATGAAGCCATAACCGGTATCGCCGAAGCTTTTGCGCTCCTTGTAAGAATAGGCCGGTTCTGCATGTCACGCAGGTATTGGCTCCAGTAGTTCTCTTGTGTTGGCTTGTCCTGCTGCTGCAGCAGTGAGATAAACTGCTTCAGATGCGGCTTAGCTTGCCGTCCTGGCTTTTGCCCCTGCGCCAGCATCAGATAGGCGCTTCGCCATTCCTTCAACAGGATTCCGGTGCTCCAGCCATCAAACAAGATATGATGAAAGCTCATTAGCAGGGTGTGCTTGCGCTCGGTCTGCTTACACAGCGTCAAGCGGAAGGGAACCTGATCCAGCTTAAATTTTTCCTTTTTATCGGCGGCAATACACTCTGCAATCAGTCCAGCCTGTGCATTCTCGTCATAATCAGAATAGTCCTCATAACGAATAACGGGACGGTGTTCACGCAGCACGATTTGAACAGGCTGGTTCACTTCCTCCCAGCGGAACAAAGACCGCAGCGCCTCGTTGCTCTGCACAACGTAAGCCCACGCCTGTTCAAACAACGATGGCTTCAGCTCCCCGCTGACGGCAAGTGCGATCAACTCTACATACTGCGTAGTTTCGGGATCTCTCAAGTATTGAAGCAGCATCCCGGACTGCATAGGAGACAATGCCAAAATATCTTCAACATTGCTTTTGTCCAGCTTCTGAGGTTTCTTCACACTCTCACCCATCCTTTTCTATTCGAACTTCCTCCTACTTCTTCACCGCATATTTGCGAAGTCCGTATTGAGAAATGACCTGCTGTTGAATTTGGCTAGTGCCTTCAATGATTTCCAGCACCTTGGCTTCCCGGAATAACCGTTCGGCAGGGTAACCGCTGTGGCAGCCGTTGCCGCCGTGAATTTGCACCGTATCGTTCGTGACCTCAACAGCCACTTTCGATGTAAAATATTTGGCGATCGCCGTCTCGTCAACCGCTTCCGCCGCCCCGTTTTTGCGCACTACACCTGCAGCGATACAAAGCGCACGCGCGGCATGAACCTTGGTGACCGCGTCCCCAATCAGCCCTTTGACCAACTGGTACTGGTACAGCTTCTCTCCGAATTGGGACCGCGACATCGAGTAGGCCACCATTGCTTCCAGCGCCTCGCCCGCAATTGCCGCTCCTGCCCAAGCAATGCTATATCTGCCGTGATCAAGGGCGGTGGATACGATATAAGTAAAACCTCCGCCTACGATGCCGAGCACATTCTCCACCGGAATTCTCACTTCTGTGAGCTGAATCTCCGCAATGTGAGCCCCCCTGTTGCCGAGCATGCCTGACATAGGGATTGTATGCACTCCTTCACGTCCGCGCTCTACGATGAATGAGGTGATTTGCCCCCCTGAATCAGCTGCGATCACGACAAAAAAATCAGCGATTGCAGCGAATGAAATCCACTTTTTGCTGCCATTCAGAATATAATGGCTTCCTTCTTTACGGTAGGTGGTCTGTACGCTTTTAGCATCCGAGCCCACATTCGGTTCTGATAAAGCGAACGCGCCCAGCTTCTCCGCCCGCGCCATCTGCGGCAGCCAATATCTTTTCTGTGCCACTGTGCCGAAACGCAGCATCGTCTCTCCGAGCAATGAGGTTTGAACAGTAATCAGAGCTCTCGTGTTGCAGCATGCTTTGCCGATCTGCTCTGTAAACAGTCCGTATGCCACTGGATCTAGCCCCAGACCGCCGTATTCCATCGGCCAGCTGGCCGACAGATAGCCCAATTGCCCCATTTTGTTAATTAAGCTGCGGGGCAGCTCCCCTGTGACATCGATCTCTCCTGCGAGCGGCCGGATTTCCCGGCCGGCAAAAATTTTAGCTTCCTCTACGACTTGAGCGGCAGACGCGGATGTCTGTGCAATCATCGCTTAGGCCTCCTGCTTATGCTTTTCGATTAGTTTTACGATATTGTTAAGCGTGCTGAAATTAGCGATATCCAAATCTTCATTGCTGACCGTGAAACCGAATTCTTGCTCGATGTAGCTGAGAAGTTTCATCGCGAACAAAGAGTTGACGAAACCCTTTTGAAAAATATGATCATCGTCAGTGAATACCGCCTCGTCCTCAAATACAACCAGATTGCTTTCAATAAAACTGCGGATTTTTTGTTTGATTTCCATTATGTTACCCCTTTCCCCCGGCCACCGTTACCAACACATCAATATAAGGCGGGAACGGCTGAATTTGTTTTAAATCGTTCTCAAACAGAATGTTTCCTTCTCCGTCATTGGAGATTTCCGTAAAATTAGCGAAACGGTACGTGACGTACATCATCTTGTTGCGGTCCGTCTGTTTAAAGTCGGCCCTAAGTACTTTCCCTTCATTCTTCGCTTGCTGCATGATGTATGTGAGCATAACGGTACCAACTCCGCGAGACATCACCCTGCAGGACATAAGCAGCATTTTGAGATGCCAGCAGCTTTCCTTCAATTCGATCAGAGCGAGCCCGATCTTGCCGTAAGAGCCGTATTTGTCCGTCAATTCACACACGAGCAGGATATGATTATCCGACTGCCTGATCCTGTCCAGCTCCTCATAGCTGTATGTATAACCCGTCGCATTCAGCTGATTCGTACGGATGGTCAGTTCCTCCGCCCGTTTCAAGTCCTCCTCTCTAGCCTCGCTTATGACAAAGCGCATACCGAGCGAGCTTAGAAACGCCTCTTGGGGACCCGCAAACGATTCCTCCTCCTTCTTGCGCTGAATGTCTTCCAGATACATGGCGCGCCTACGTCTTGAATCTTCCGTAATGAACCGAGGATTAAGACGCGGGTGACCGAGTAGTGTCTCGTATGGGGTCACATCCAGACACTCGACCTCCGGATGGACGCTTAGGACCTCATCCCGTTCGAAGGGCTGATCATCGATGAACAGAATCGTGTCCATCCCGATGTTCAAGTTCAGACGTATTTTATCGATCGACGTTGATTTGGCATTCCAGTTGATTTCGGGGTACAGAAAATAGGTATCGATACCGAACTCCTTCAGCTTGTCCAGCGCATGCTCCGTATCATTGCGGCTTGCGATGGATTGCAGAATGCCGCGAGAATCCAGTTCCGCGAGAAGCTCGCGCATGCGCGGCTTTAACTTAACCTCATCGGACTCCAGCAAAATACCGTCCCACATCGTATTGTCCAGATCCCAGATCACGCATTTGACTTCCTTTAGCTTGTCCGCTGCTCTGTTCATCGTTATCCCTCCCTACTTGCTGTAATCGAAAAATCCTTTTCCTGATTTTTTGCCCAGGTAACCGGCATCCACCATCTTGACGAGCAGCGGGCAGGGCCGAAACTTCGGATCCTTGTAGCTGTCCTGCAGCACCAGCAGCGAATTGAGAATGGTGTCCAGGCCGATCAGATCACATGTAGCAAGCGGCCCCATTTTGTGGCCGAAGCCCAAGCGGAAAATCTTATCGACATCCTTCGGTTCTGCGACTCCATCCTGCACGGTCCAGACGCATTCGTTAATCGTCAA
Organism: Paenibacillus solani; assembly: GCF_001277345.1. Classification (GTDB taxonomy): domain Bacteria; phylum Bacillota; class Bacilli; order Paenibacillales; family Paenibacillaceae; genus Paenibacillus_AQ; species Paenibacillus_AQ solani. The sequence goes on along the minus strand of NZ_LIUT01000005.1, from coordinate 141,515 downwards.
CATGAGGACTCGATTCGTTACGAAACCGGGAAAATCATTAACCACTACCGGGACTTTATCGAATGATTTTAAGAACTCTTCCCCGCAGGCAACAGTCTCGTCCGATGTATGCTCGCCCCGGATGACTTCGACCAGTTCCTTCATCGGGACGGGGTTCATGAAATGCATGCCGATGACATTCTCCGGTCTTGGCATTAACGAGCCAACCTTCGTAATGGAAATGCAGCTTGTGTTAACGGCATAGGTGGTTTGTAAGCCGCACACCTCGGACAGTTCCGTAAACACCGCTTTCTTAAGTTCCCATTCTTCTGTCACGTTCTCAATAACAAACTGGACGCGTGCGAAGTCATCATAAGCTGTGGTGAAGGTAATCCGGGACAGAACGTCCTCCACGGTAAGCTGTTTCGCCTGAGGCTTGACCAGCCTTAACAGCCGGAAATCTGTCTTGATTTTCTCCATAGCTTGATGCAAGACATCTTCGCTAATATCTTTGAGCACCACTTCGTATCCATAGCAAGCCAGATCCAAAGCAACGTCACTGCCCATTACACCCGCACCCACTACTCCGACGGTTCGTATCATTAATTCACAACTCCTTTTTGATGGACATTTATTCAACAGAGCTGCTTAGCACATCGTTGACGAGCGATACTACCTGCTCGGTATGTTCGTTTATGAAGAAATGTCCTCCTTCGAATTCATAAAGTTGGCAGCCTCGACTGCCATATGTTGACCACTCCAGCAGGTTGAAACCTTCTGTCGCCTTATCCTCTTTTCCGCTCAGCACGGATATATCACAGGGAATAAGCTCCTCTCTGCTCTTAAAGCAATGCGTTTCCACCAGCTCCAGATCTCTCCGCAAGCCTGGTAAAAACAACCGCAGCAATTCTTCCCGCTCAAACACTTCGTCCTCGGTTCCGCCAAGCAGCTTAATTTCTTGCTGGAGTCTTGCATCAGATAGAAGATGCAGTGTAAGATTCCTGCGGGTGTGAGGGGGAAAGGTCCCCGATACAAATAAATGGATAGGATTGCGCCCCCTCTTCTTCCTGACGATATGCGCCAGCTCGTAAGCGATGAGGGCTCCCATGCTGTGGCCGAAGAAAGCAAATTCAGCTTCGTCCAGATGAGGGTCCAAGTATCCGTATACATCCTCCACCAATTCGTCCATACTGCTGTAACGGGGTTCGAGTAATCTTTTTCCCCTTCCGGCCAGTTCAACGGGATGCAGTTCAATATGGCCGTGCAGATGGCGTTTCCATCTTGTATAGATCGTAGCGGAGCCTCCGGCGTAGGGCAGGCAGAACAGCTTGCATTTCATTTAGATCACCTCCTCTGCAGGAGCTGGCAAAATCGGTCCGGATCGGCGTTTCACTGATGGAAACAACCAGACCGTAAGAAAGAACAGGAAGGCGATTCCCACGAATAGGTAGAGCGCATAGACGAGCCAGATGATGGACATAGGCGCCCATACCGCTACTACTCCAAGCGGCAGGCCTACAAATGCCACCTTGAGCAGCAGGCCGATTCCCCACACACACGCTCCGGTCAGCACAAGCGCAGTTCCGAGGCCGATAAGCCTTCTTCCTTTTGGCGGAACGTAAATGCGCCGCTGACGACGTAATTGACCGGGGATACCGATGGCTTTACCTGCAAGAATAATCATGAAGACGCTGATGACACTAAGCGAAATCATCGCAATGCGATCAAGCTGCGGATAGAAGTCCGCTTCAGCGGGCAGAGGCTCTTGCTCCTGCAGCAAGCTCATAAGGCCCTGGCCGATATGAAACGTATAGGCGGAGTTGATGTTGGCGAGTACTCCTACGCCGAGCCGTTCTTGCGGACTCATGATGAAATAGGACGAAAAATTGGGATTAGAGCCTTGGTGCCAGAGCTCTTTGCCGTCCGTCGTTACAAACCACCCCGAGGCATAATAGTTTCCGTTGACGTCCGACCCTACGCTCGTATCGGGCATATGGGAACGCTCGATGATGTTCCGGTTCGCCTCGGAGATGCTCTTGGTCCCAAGCTGAAGCAGCAGCCACTGCCCAATATCCTCCGCACTGGAGACTAAGTTGCCGGCGGGCGTATTCCCCCTGTATTCGGGTGCTTCGTATACATGGGGCGAGCCGAACCCGACCTTATATCCCCTGGCGAGCCGCTGCGGGTCCTTCAGCTGTGCCGCAGGCACCGTGTTGTTCATGCCAAGCCTTTGCAGTAACCCCGACATGTAGGCTTCGTACGACATACCGGATACTTCCTGAATGACCAATCCCAGAACATCATAATTAATCGTCGCATACTGATATTTATCTCCGGGTGGGGTATCCAGCGCCGTGCCCGATAATGCCCGTACAGTCTGTTCCAGTGCCTGCTCTTCAGAACTGATCGGGATGGAAGCGAGCGAGGCGAACGGCACTCCACTCGTATGGTGCAGCAGCTGGGCCAGCGTCACCTCGGCCGGCTGTCCTTGGTAGGTTAGCGAGAGCCACGGAATATAGCGAGTGACCGGATCGTCAATGCTAAGCTTGTCTTCATATTCCAGCTCTAACAAGGCCAGACCTGTGAATGCTTTGGAAGTCGATCCCAATTCAAATAATGTAGTACTTGTTGCCGGAATCCCCGATGCTCTATCGGCTAGTCCGAATCCCTTCGTATAAACCACCTGATCACCGCTAACAATCACAACGGCGGCTCCCGGACTTTGTGCCTTCACCAGTTGGGCCTGTACAAACTGGTCGAAGGCATCCTCATCTATGTTCGGCTGTCTATGCGTAGAAGGGGCTCCGCCTTCGGCAGCTGCAGCTGATGAACTGACTAGCAGGAGCATCAGTACGTAGAAAGCAAGTTTCTTTACCACGATTGTTCGCCCCTTTATTAATTGAAGAGTATGTCCAGTTCTTCTTGTGCAAGCTTGACCGTCTCAAAATCAGAGGGCGTAAAATCAGTCTGTCCCCTGTCTGAGCCCAACTGAATGACTTCAGCCAGCCGCTGCATAAAAACTTGAATGAAGGCGTTCATTGTATCCCGACTGAACATAGCCGTGCTGTATGTCATGCGGATCTGAAGCCTCTTGTCCGTAATCATGGCTACCACATTGACCAGACAAGACAACCTGTTGCTTGGGCATGTCTCTCTTCCGGTATCGTCTCCGGAAATGGCGAGCACAGGGCTATGCAATAGATTATCGATTTCGCCCATATAGTTGAAACGGAGCAAGTTGCCGCCCATCTTCGGAATGTCGCCGGAACCATAGGCCAAAATACCATAGTCGATTCCTTTGTTTGGAATGGATCGAAGCCGTCCTTTTATGCTCTTGATGATTTCCGCTGTTCTAGTTTCAGTCATCTCGAAATTAACGGGATACAGCGAGGTGAACCACCCGACAGTTCTGGATACATCCACATTCTCAAACAACTCTTCGCGTCCATGCCCCTCCAATTCAATCGAGAATTTATTCTTACCGGTAATATCGCTCACAGCCATAGCCAGCGATGCGATCAGCAAATCGCTCGTTTGAGTTCGGAATGCGGTGTTCGCCTCCCCTAGCAGCCTGCTCGTCTCCTGCTCGGAAAGATCCTGGACCAGCGTGTCGCACACGGCAATCCGGTCGTCATCCGAAGGATAATCAGTTTCAAGGCTGTTTTCTGTTTTCTCTAAGACCGAATGCCAGTAGTCGAGATGTTCCAGCGCCTTCTCACAGCCGTAAGCATCTATAGCATCCGACCAAGTTTGAATAGAATCCGTTTTATTCGGTAGAGACCAAACCGACCCGGTCAAAGCTGCTTTCAGCAGCTGGTCCAAGTCTTCCAGCATAATTCGCCAGGATACTCCATCTACAATCAAATGATGCGCTGTCAGCAAGAGGCGTTGTCCCTGATTTCCTTTATCAAATACAAGAGCCTTGAATAGAAGGCCTTGTCCAAGCCGTACACTTGCTTTGAAAGATTCAGCTTGTTTCTTCAGGACTGCAGCCCGCTTTTCCTCCGGTATGCTGGTCAGATCGAAGTGGGCTAGCTCCACGTCCTCGCGTCCAACGGTCCTGTACACCAGGCGGCCTGGAGTTTCATCAACTTGCAGCCTCAAAGTGTCATGGTGGCCGATTAATGCATATAACGCATCCTGAAGCTGATCTCTCGTTATTTCCGGTGTTAAGCGGAGCAATACAGACTGAGCATAGTAATGGGGATTGTTCCATTGTCTTGAGAAAAACCATGATGTAATCGGCAGTGGTTTAACTTCCCCGCAACTTGGCCCCTGCTCGATCGGAGCAGCGGTGTTTAGTTCAATGAATTCGGCCAGTTCTCTGATAACGGGGTAGCTCATGATTTGCTGCACCTTTAACTGATAACCTGCCGCCTTAATTTTAGATACAATTTGTATTGCCTTGATGGAGTCACCGCCGAGCCGGTAAAAATTATCCTGAACCTTTATTTCATCCGTGCGGAGCACATCCTTGAATATATTCATTAACAGTGCTTCGACTCCACTTGTCGTTCCAGCCTCGCTTGTTTCTTGGTACTGTTCCGGAGCCGGCAGAAGACGCCGGTCCACTTTACCGTTGGGAGTAAGCGGCAGTTGGTCGAGACGGACAAAGTAAGCCGGTATCATGTACGAGGGCAGCACCTCTGCCAGCTTCATCCTCAGCTCCAGAGCCGTAAGATGTCCTTCCGCAACGTAATAAGCGGCAAGCTGTTGCTGTCCGTCTTCGCCAGTGCGGTCAATGACCACGACTTCTTCAATGCCGTTCATTTCAAGCAGCTGATGCTCGATTTCCCCCAATTCGATGCGGTACCCTTTAATTTTGACCTGATGATCGATCCGGCCTAAATATACGATGCTGCCACTATCGTGGCGTACGGCCAAGTCGCCCGTCCGATACATCCTATTGCCCGTAAGAAAAGGGTTGGGCAAAAACCGGTCTTGAGTCAGCTCCTCCCTGTGCAAGTAGCCCCGGGCCACTCCGGCTCCGGAAATATAAATTTCGCCAATCGAGCCGTTGGGGACTGGCTCCAGCTGCCGATCCAGCAAATAAATCTGCATATTGTCAATGGGCTGTCCGATCGGAACGGATACCCCTTCGTCGCTCGCCGGATCATACCGGTAAATCATGCAGCCGACTACGGTTTCGGTCGGTCCGTACTCGTTAAGGATTTCAATCCCGCCCCGGCTGTTTTCATGTATGTCACGAACCAGCGAGCATTTCAAATCTTCACCGCCCACAATGAATGTCCGAACTGTGTGCTCCCTGAAATCCATGTCTTTGATGAGCGCCAGATGCGCCGGCGTCAACTTGATAATGGTGGCCTTGTTGTCTTCCACAATACGCTTAACTATAAAGTCGCTCCCGTCATCTTCGTAGATTTCGATACGGCAGCCGCTAATTAACGGCGTAAAGATAGAGGTCACGGTCAGATCAAAAGCAATGGAAGAGTACAGTGCAAATACATCGTTTTGAGAACGGACATACGTTTTGCCGGCCCACCAGATATAGTTTAAAAGTCCTCTGTGCTCAATCATCGCACCTTTGGGATTGCCTGTTGATCCCGAGGTGTAGATGATATAGACCAGATCGTCTGGCGAAACCTTGACAGGCAAATTGCTCCCGTCCTTGTTGTATAAACGCTCATCATCAAGTGCGAGAACCTCACCATTGTAAGAAAGCTGCTCCCATTCCATGCCATGGGTCAGCAATAGGGAAGCCCGACTATCCCGCAAAATATACTCGATCCGTTCTTTGGGATATTCGGGATCGATCGGCAGATATGCCATACCACCCTTGATTACGGCCCAGATTCCCACAACGATAGACAGAGAGTGGCGGCCCATGATGGCTACAGGGGTGTGAGGGCTTATTCCTCTCTCCAGGAGTGTTCGTGCCAGCCGATTGGAGCGTTCGTTCAGTTCGCCGTAAGTAAGCGATTGTCCCATGCATGAAACGGCAATGCGCTCTGAATTTCGCTCGACTTGTTCTTCGAACAGCTGCAAGATCGTTTGATGTGAGGGATATTCGCAATCCGTAGTGTTGTATGTGTATAAAAGCTTCGCGCGCTCATCCGGCAGAAGCAGCTCCACATTATGAAGTGCGGCATCGGGGCGGCTCAGGACTTGATCGATTAAAAATAGAAAACGGTTATATAGTTCATCAATTTGCCTCTCCGTGTAGTCGCCTTCTTTGTAATCGAAGTACAACTCCAATTCTTTATCCGATGACCATTCGGTTACGATTAGCTGCAAGGAATACAGCTGATTGCCGTTATTCACTTCTATTTGCTGCATTTTCCACCCGGGGCCGAAGCTCCGATCGAATGCTGTATTGTAATAGTTCACGCATACTTGAAATAACTGGTCCAATCCCCGCTGTTGAAGCTGAAGATCCTGTATGAGCAGGTTGTATGGATATTTCTGATGGAAGTAACATTGAATGAGTTCTTGGTTGACGTTATGTATGAATGATGAGAAGGACATCTCGTGCTCGATGTCAATGAGAAAAGGCATCGTGCTGGTAAACATTCCGAATGTATTTTTTTCTTTGGCCCCCGTACGATTTAATACAGGAGTGCCGATCAGGAGCCTGTTTTGTTGATTGGCTTTGTGGAGATAAAGGAGCATCGTTGCTACAAAAAAGGTATTCAACGAAATATGATGGGTTTGTGCAAAATCGTGGATGGCGCCGGAAGTTGACCGGCTTATCAAGAATTTTTTGCGGTTGCCTGCGGTGCCAATTGATGTATTATGCAATTCAAGGTCATGGATGTGATCAAATTTCTGATTCCAATAACTTTGATTTTTCATAAAGCGAGGGGATGACAAATACTTTTGCTCTTGTCCGATGTAATCCAGGTAGGTAGGGCGAGGTTCCTGACGAACTTCCTCCCCTTCCATCAATTGCGTATAAATTTGATTGATGTGCGTTGTCATCAATTGAAAGGACCAGCCGTCCGAAATAATATGGTGGAATTTTGTGAGATACGCGCTTTCTGTGTCGCTGACTTTAACAAGTACAAAATCATACAATCGTTCTCCGTCCAGTGCGAGCGGTCTGGCAAATTCGGCATTCACCCAGGCATCCACGTCGGATTCTAAGACCGTAAAATCTATTAGCGGGAACGTTCTCCTGCGGTATTCTGTCACTATCTGATGCACCGAGCCAGCCTGTTCGACTAACCGTATGCGAACGGCATCATTGAGCCGAATGAATTGATTAATGGCTTCCTCAAGCAAAGTAAAATCCACGGGGCCGTAAATTTTGATAAGTCCTCCGATGTTATGTATGCTCGTGCCGGGATATATATTTTCTACATACCAAATGCGCTTTTGCGGATGTGTCAACGGATAGAGTTTGCCTGCCTCCATAGAAATAGCCTCCAATCGGAATTAATTACGGATACTAGGAAACAACCTGAGGTTCCAGCGCTTTCACAACCATTTCAAGTATTCTTTTTTCGCTTTCCATAATGTGAGTCATTTCTTCCAGTCCTTGTTTCAAAAGGTGATCGTCCCCGGTTAAAGCGTATTTCATCAACAAATGACGCAAAGCATATGCCTGCTCTTCTATTGGCCGGAAACATTCAACAAAATCCGGCGAAATAAGTTCCTGATCACATAGATATTGGAGCCGCAGCCCCATCATTTTCTTGTGTTCCCACAGAATGTGGATAGGCCGGATATCACGCTTACGCACAAGCACGGGCATATTGCGAATGAGCGCAGCATAAACATCCATGCCAAATGCCGCCTCCAGTGGATCAGCCGTTCCGCGGTTACGTAAGGAGATATTGCTGCCCATCATATATTCTTCCAGAGACTCTTTGATGAACGTTGCATCTAGCCGGTAGCTTCCTGATTTATTGAACTGGTAAAGGTAGATTTGTTCATCATAGTTGTCCGTCCATTCGAGATTTTGGAACCCTTGCTCCATTTCATGGTACGGCACCACGGTCTTCTGGAACTGCATTTCTTCATCGTAGCCGAGTACAAGAAAACTCCTTCTCGCATTATCGTAACCGTAAACCAGAATATCGTGAGCATAATGAGTTTGTTGATAGACTCGTCTCCGAGGAATATAAAACTCATCTACATGAAGAGAGATTGTATAATTTGAACGGATACTATGTATCAGAAATTCGATAATTCCAGACGGTGAATCGAGCACGTATTCGCGCTCCAGCTTTTGTGTGATCAGCCATGGACAGCGAATAAAATCCTCTCCGTAAAAGGTCATAGGCACTGAGCGTGAGGCGGCTTCTGCGCTAAGATCGTGATGACAATAGAGATGGATGAAATTGCTGTAGAACCATGGCAGCGCCTCATTGCGTGTGAGTACCGTGCATAGGGGATATGCCAAATACTGATATCCAACAATAGGCGGGATACGCAATTCCAGTTCCTTGATATCCAAATCAATACTCACTTCTTTCTCGTTTGTTAATTTATTGTAAAATATTGAAGTATTATATTGTTCTGCCTGAAAATAATATAATAACTATTTTATGTAATTTATACTCCCATAGATGTATTTTATTGTCAATATCTATTGAAAATTTTCATCTATACTTTTCATCCCCTAAGATATCCATCTCGAAAAAAGTCGATTAGCTCCAAAATCCGACCTGTTTCTGAACTATGAAAATAGTCCTGCTCAATGAAAACATCCTGAAAAAGTCCATCCGCCCTTCTTCCCACCTCCCCTAACTAATAGAGCAGAATCAGGAGACTCGCCTCTAGGCAAAACAGATTATTGTGAGCTGTAAGGAGTTAGCCCTATCTGGCAAGTCACTCAGAGTAAAACAGCAAAAGGCACCTTCCTCCAAAAAGGAAAGTGCCCTGTGTATCTCCGTCATTAATACTATATATAACAGCCTTTACTTCTGACTGGCCGCAATCGCCTGCTCCAGATCAAACAAGATATCATCAATGGACTCCGTTCCGACCGACAGTCGCAGCAGCTCGGGATTAACACCCGCTGTCAACTGCTCTTCTTCCGTCAGCTGCTGATGCGTTGTGCTTGCCGGATGAATGATAAGGGACTTGGAATCCCCTACATTGGCTAGGTGGGAGAACAGCTTCACATTCTCGATCACCTTCTGCCCGGCAGCTGCACCGCCTTTAATACCGAACGTAAGAATGGCCCCCTGGCCCTTCGGCAGATATTTCTGCGCCAGCTCATACGAAGGGTGACTCGGCAGCCCTGCATAGCTCACCCATTCCACAGCTTCGTGGTTCTCAAGATACTGCGCCACTTTCAGTGCATTCTCACTATGACGCTCAACCCGAAGATGCAGTGTCTCCAGTCCTTGCAGCAGCAGCCAGGAATTGAACGGAGACAGCGACGCACCGATATCCCGCAACAGCTGCACACGCGCTTTGATGATATAAGCGATAGGTCCCACTGCCTCTGTGTACACAACGCCATGATAGCTTGGATCTGGCTGGGTCAATCCTGGGAATTTATCGTTTGCCGTCCAATCGAATTTACCGCTGTCGACAATTACGCCACCAATCGAGGTTCCGTGGCCGCCAATGAATTTGGTCGCCGAATGAACGACGATGTCCGCGCCATGTTCAATGGGACGAAGCAAGTATGGGCTTGGGAACGTATTATCAACGATAAGAGGGATACCATTCTCATGCGCAACAGCAGCAATGGCTTCCACATCCAGCACATTTCCTTGCGGATTGCCGATCGTTTCAGCAAACAGCGCCTTCGTCTTGCTATTGATCGCCTTACGGAAATTCTCCGGGTCCGTGGAATCAACAAAATGCACTTTAATACCCAGCTTCGCCAGCGTATTGGAGAACAAATTATAAGTACCGCCATACAAGCTTGAGGAAGAAACAATCTCATCACCAGCGCCTGCAATGTTCAGGATGGAGAAGGTAATAGCTGCCTGCCCGGAAGAGGTGGCCAGCGCACCAGCACCGCCTTCAAGCGCGGCTATCCGCTTCTCAAATACGTCCGTGGTCGGGTTCATGATGCGCGTGTAAATGTTACCAAACTCTTTAAGAGCAAACAAATTCGCTGCATGCTCACTGTCTTTAAACCCGTAGGACGTCGTCTGATAAAGAGGGACAGCACGGGACAAGGTGGTAGGATCAAGCTCCTGACCGGCGTGCACCGCTAGGGTTTCAATAGAAAATTGGCGTTCTTCTGACATGGAATGTTTCCTCCCTTTTCTCTCATATGGAAAGTATGATCATTTCATAATTTCTCCCATTCTCTCATACTTTCCATCGTTTGAAAAGAGCTAAAACCAACTAATTTCATCGGAATATAATTATTTATTGTTTCACCCTGCTTCTAATCCGCTTATTTCTTGTCCTCCGTGTACACTCTGCCCCAGCCATATCCGGCTTCTGGAGACGTATCTTCCGGCATGCCAGGAAGAATCAGGCCACCGTCTACACGAAGATTAATTCCGGTAATGTAGGATGCCTTGTCCGAACTTAGCCAAGCGATGGCTTCCCCGATATCCGATGGCGTACCTAACCGGCCCAACGGGATCTTGCTGCCCAGCGGCTCCTCCTCTGCCGACTGCTCCAGCTTATGAACAGTCGCTCCCGGAGCCACGCAGTTCACGCGGATGCCATGCGGCGCCCATTCCAAGGCCAGCGATTGTGCGGCACGGATAAGCGCTGCCTTCATACCGCCATAAATACTGTCCTTTGGATAGGCTCTCTCCCCGCGGGAGGAAGTGATGAATATAATATTACCCAGAATTTTCTGAGCGATCATTTCCCTGACGGCATATTTGCTCAGCAGCATCGGCGCCCGGAAATCGAGATTTACGGTCATATCCAGGGCATCTTCTTCAAGCTCAGTCAGTTCCTCATGAATGCCTATTCCTGCATTGTTGACCAAGAGATCAATCCGGCCAAATTCTTCTATGGTCTTTCGAATCGTATTCTCCGCTTCACTGCGGACGGTCAAATCGCTTTGTATAATAAGTGGCTCCTTGCCGTAAATATGACGGATATCCTCTGCCACATCTAATATTCCATCACTACTTGATTTATAGGTCAACGCCAGCCGATATCCTTTTTCAGCCAGCACTTTGGCAATCCCCCGTCCGATACCTGCACCCGCGCCTGTTACCAGCGCCACTTTCTCGCTTCCTTGATTACCTATGGTTCCCATTCATCTCGCTCCCTTCGTAATTCAGCGTAAATGCATCATTGCATGCCTTTAACTAAAGACGCAAAACGCACCTACCCTTCCTTACCCTGTTCCGATCTGGATGAATGAAACCGGAAACGAAAAATCCAATTCAGCCTGAAACTGTACAATCATATACATTAATGAAACCATAATATGGTTATAGACGTATTATATATTATCAGGGAATATTTTCTAATAAAAAATCAACCCTTGAGGAGCGTGCGCTTATGAGTTCAGTAATGTGGATCATTGTGGGTGTTCTGTTTGCCATATTTCTGATCATGATCCCCGTGCAGTACCGCTACATTGCGGCATTAAGAGAGGACCCTCGAAGACAAGGAGTCGACCAGGAAACGTTTCACAAGAACATGTCATTTCAGGAAGAACAGCTCCATTACAGTGCACAATTATGGTCCTTGCCCTCCAATATGGTAGCTTCGTGGATCTATAACTGGCGACACAGGAACAAAACTAAGAAGTAGGGCTCAAATGAGTAAAAATCGCACAAAAAAACCATCGCCCCATAGAGGGGCAATGGTTTTTTTGTCATAATGACTATACTCAGCCTCGCTTGGCCAATGCATTCATATGAAGGAAGAAAGCATCCTCCAGCGTAGGCGCTTTTTCCACAAACTCTGGACCCGGCTGCTTTTTCCCCATCAATCTTACTCTCATGCGATGCTCTGTCATTTGAAAATGAATCAACAATTCCTGCGGAATCCGCTCGAATGCTTCCAGGTCAATCTCGCCCTCCCAGACGCTGGAAACCACATTCAGCTTCCATTGCGCCGGAGAACCGATATATCGGATTCGACCGCGATGTATCCAAATCACGGTATCCGCCGCCTCTTCCCATTCGTTCAGCTCATGAGCTGCCACGATCACCATTCGTCTTCGTGCATACTGGGTGAGATAGGTAATGAGGAATTTGCGTTCCTCGGCATCCATACCGTTTAAGGGTTCATCCAGGAACAGAAAAGTCGGTGAAGCGAGCAGCGCTTGAACGACAGCAATGCGCCGCTGTACGCCTTGCGACAAATTTTTGATTTTACTCTTACGGAGCGGCTCCAACCGAAATTCCGCCATCAATCTGTCAATGGCTTCCGGGTTATAGATCCCCTTTAACTCAGCCATGTAGGTTAGCAGCTTGCCGACTCTCATATCTCCATACAACTCGATATCTGCCGGAACATAACCGATCTGGCTGCGGATGAGCGGCAAATGATCTCCTGACCTGCGTCCGCTATACAGAATCTCGCCTGAATCGGGAGACTGCAAGGTGGTCAACAGTTCAATTAGGGTAGTTTTCCCGGCTCCGTTCGCTCCAACAATCAGATTCAGCCCGGAGTGTATCTCCGCTTTGTCAATTTCTAGCCGATACGTGCCCGCCTGACGCTCGACTCCCTCCATTCTAATCATGAGCAGTTCTCCAAGTACCGTTCAGCTTCAAACTGCGGCCATAGGAAGAGATGAGCAGAATCAATCCGATCACGAGCAGGACCACATCGATCAGCATTTTACCGTTCATGGAGACCCCTTGGTCCATCATCTGTCCTTGGATCACGATCCACATTCCGTAGACCAGTATGGCGGAGATCAGGGAGACGACCATACCTTTGCGAAACAACATGTACATTGCCGCTCCGCCCGTAACGAGCAGAATACCCATCCACTCCAGAATGAAAGGCCCGAATAAAAAGTGGGAGGATTCCGCCTGGATGGATCGCAGTCCTAATACAAAGGTGCTCAGCAAGGCCATTCCGATGACGATACCCGTTACTAGAAGCAGCCGGGTATACAGCACAAGCGCTGGCGGGTAAGGAGTCAACGTTTCGACGGCCCGCATCCCTTTATCCCAGGTTCGACTGCTGAACAGCATCGACACGATTAACAGCAACGGAGTAATCAATGGGAAGATGCCGCCAGGCAATCCGGCAAATTGATCTAGTGGATATTCTGGGTCCACCAACATAACCAACATACAAAATACCGCACCTGCCGTTAGTACAATGGATCTTTGGTTCAGTCGAATTTGGCTCCGAAGGATCTGCTTTAGGGAAGGCGGGTCCACCTGTGGATTAAAATCCAGCTTGGGCGACTCGGGTTCAATCTTTAACTGATCGAACTCTCTCTGAAGGGACGCGATAAGCGCGGCCGTTTCATCCGGCGACGGCGATGGAAGAACAGATCGTCTGAGAGGACCGCGAAGCTCGTCTTCGAGCCTTCTCAATTCGTTATCATCGAATGGATGATCCATGGAGATACACCTCGCTTTCTTTTACTTTGTTCTGTGAATCGGACTCTTCCACCCTGGAACGATGTTGGACATGTTCCGAAGAAGCCTTTCCCCGTGTCCTCCTGGAAGATTGAACGGGAACCAGATCAGAGTGCTCCATCGCCAATGTTTTCTTCAGCTTTCTCAAAGCATTATATAAATGTGTTTTCACCGTACTTAAGGGGAGGCCAACCAGATCAGCAATTTCTTGAAGCTTCAGATCATGAAAGAATCGCAGTGATACGATTTCCTGTTGGATATCCGGCAAACTCTCCAGTGATGCCGCAATCTCAAGAGAGGTTTCCTGCCTCTCCATCAGCTCCTCAGCACCGGGCGCCGGGTCGTGCGCATCCGGCATCTCTTCGCCCGCAAGTCCTTCAGATCTGTAAGCAGCGCTCTTCCAGTAATCCTTGCACATATTCAGAGCTACACGGTAAAGCCATGAACGAACATGCTCGAGCGTCCCGTGCTGCTTCAAGTGCCGAATGAGCCGGATAAAGGTTTCCTGGACAATATCCTGAGCTTTTTGCCGGTCCCCCAGCCTCTGGTTTGTATAATTGAGAAGCGGTCCGTGGTACCTGGTCACCAGCATTTCAAATGCTGCTTGGTCACCGGCCGCCATGCGTTCGGACAGCTGCTGATCGGAAATCATGCTCTCCCCCCTTTCCATTGACGTCGTTCTATCGTTTCTATTCTTCCAATGTAGTAACAGACTGTATCCAGGCAGATGGCCGATATTAATCAGCGTTCATGATGGACTCCCAGGCCTGCTTCCACTCCTTGTAGGAGATCGGCTCCTCTGGATGTAATGGATCATCTTGTTTGGGATACGGGAGCATCAGCCCTTGCCGGTAAAAATGCACCAACAGCTCTTTTACCTGACTTCCCTTGCCCTCTTCCAGTGCTTTTCTGACCTGTCTGGCCATACTTATGCCGATTCGGTTCTGAGGGTCGTCGCCTCTCCCACTTTTGAACAAAAGCTGCTGTACGGAACGAAGATTGCCATAAGCGGCTCTCAATTGCTTATCACTAAGTCCCTTCTCTTCCACATAATACACATACCAGAAGAGGCTCGCGATCTTTCCGCGCATATCCCGCTCAGGCTGCTCATCATAATAATAAAACCCATCCTGGTTGCCGAACAGAATCGAATTCATCCATTCGCCTGACAGATTTTTGAAGTTATATGTGTATTGGTTCGAAGACAGTATTACTCGATTGTCTACCCGGGTATATCTAAATCCTTGACCCAAATATAGTATCTTGGCTGCGTTACTGTTAAATTCAGGAGCCCACTTTGAGAAATAATCATACTTCACCTTAAGTTCCCGCTGGATCGGCAGGACGGCCTTCTCCAAGTAAGGTGTCGTCACGATGGTGATCGGAAGATCAGGCTGGCGGAGTTCCTTCCAGAACCGGCCTCCATACAGGGAAATATTCTGCTGTATCCCATTATCTTCGAATCGCTGGTAGCCCGGTCTCCGTTCCAACTCTTTCAAACCCGTAAACAAGGGCACCGGGTAACCTTCAACCTCCAGCTTTATGTTTCCAGTAGAGTAACGAAGCTGACCATAATCAAAGCCCAGATAAATATGCTTAGGAGGATAATCTCCGTTATTGCTCTTTAAATATACATTTTGATATCCAGGCAGCGGATACCAAGCAAGATGTCCTTCCAGCTTGACTTCAGGTCCAACACTATAAGCGGCAAATTCATCATTAGAATACCCGTCCATAAAGTCCATGACTTTCCCTCTATATTCCAGCTCTGCTTGCATATCCTCTCCGCCGCCATCACCAACCATCCTGACCGATATCCGGTCTCCCTGTCTGCTATAACGGGCATCAATGCCTTGAAGCTGGACACGCTCAAGCTTAAACATTCGGTTTAGTGTTAATGGAAGCTGCTTCATGTCCTTTATCTCGGCTGCAGGAATCGTGAGTTTTGCCGTCATGCGAAGCTCATCATTCGGCAGCCGTTTCACCTTAATATCATAGGAAGAAACCCGGTAGAAGAAAGCATCTTCAGCATCATCGATATAAGACAGCGATGGATCTACAAGCCTGGCATCAATCTGAGCATATCGATCTGCCCATAAAGCGCCGTAGGGCACGGCTGCAGCTATCGTAATAACAGCCGCTCCCAGCATAGCAAACCAGCCTGCCTTCCGCAGCATGGTAGAGCGTTTCCGGTTTAACAAGAACAAGCATACTGTAAGCAGCAGGAAGGTAAAAGCGAGCACAAACCATCGTGATGTATTTATATCTTTGCTAAAAAGGCCGTACCCCCAATTCTCATATTCATATCGAGTGGATTGGAGGAAGAATTGATTGAGATGAAATACTTGAGCCGGCATCCATCTTAGCTCACTGATGATATAAATCTCCATGAAGAATGTGCCAAACATCCACGCGCAAAAACCGATCAAATACACGATTCGATTCGGAATGCTGGCCCCAAGAAGCATGGCGAGAGCCAGTGTCACCATGTACGAAACCTCATACTGCAATGCAAATTGCATGGTATGCATGATAGCAACATACCCAGCTATCCCCTGACTGACCGACAGAATGTAGAATATAACCGATGTCGACAGCGTAAACAGAGAAAAATACAGCAAGCTGACTGCATATTTCGACGTCAACAAGGTGAAGAAGGACACAGGCAAGCTGTGATTCCATTCAAAGGATCGGCGGCACACATCCCGCCTTATGGACAAGATGCCGATTAACATGGCTGGGCCAAGTGTCATCGTATGTCCCAACATATGGAATGAATAGGCCGCGGTGAATAAATTATGGTTTGGCGCGTTGCTGCTTGCCGCCTGCAGCATCATCACAATAAACAATATGGCATAGATGACCGGAAGAGACGCAAACAATGGGTTTCCGAACAGTAGCCGAAGCTCCAGAATACTATGTCTCCACCATTTATGCATAGCGATCCCTCCGCAGCAAGGCCAGATATCCATCCTCAAGGGTCGGATCAGCGGGGAATGCCTCAGGAGCCGGGGAGGTTTGACCGATGAAGCGGCACAGCACACCTTCCGGCACCGTACGAGTGGACACGACAGTCAACGGATCCATCAAAGTAAATTCGTCCGGGCTCATCACCGCTTCCCATACTTGCCCTTTTCCACAAGCCTTCAGCTCTGCCAGGCTGCCGTTCATGACCAATCTCCCCTTATTCATTACGGCGATATGGCGACAGTTGCTCTCAATATCAGCTACGATATGAGTGGACAGCAGAACTGTCCGATCGATGCTGAAACGAGTCAATACATTACGGAACCGGACACGCTCTTGGGGATCCAGTCCCGAGGTCGGTTCGTCCACGATTAGAATATCCGGCGAGCCTAACAACGCCTGAGCAATACCCAGCCGCTGTTTCATTCCCCCGGAATAAGTACGCACTTTTTTATCCGCCTTTTCCTGGAGATTCACCATCTCAAGCAGTCTGGAGATTTCCTTGAATCTGGCATTCCGGTCCGAAATCCCTTTCATTGACGCCACATAATCCAGATAATCCCGGCCGGTCAGCTGCGGATAGATGTGAAAATGCTGCGGTAAATAACCGATCATCTGCCGGATTTCCTCCGGCCGTCCAAGGGATATCCCGTTTACTCTCACCTGCCCGGAGGTAGGCGTCAATAAGGTTGCCAGAATGCGCATGAGCGTGGTTTTGCCAGCTCCATTAGGCCCCAGTAGACCCGTCATGCCTTTATCCAATTGTAGAGAAACATCAAGGAGCGCCCAGGCGCCCTTGCGATAGGTTTTTGACAGATGTTCAATGGTAATCATTCCAAAATCCTTTCACCATTTACGATATGGCATAAGCCGCGCGGTTTACGTTGCTTAGAACGAACCCCCGCCGCAAAAAGTTTTAGATCCCCGAATCTTAACGTTAATTTGGCCGGTTATTTATAATAAAACGCATAAAATGCCCGTGATCCTTCAGACGGATTGCGGGCATCTTCTATTTCACGGACACAAGAATATTATAAGAGACGATAACATAGGAAGGAAGACTCATCGATAAATTAAATCATAAATATTCCATGATCCATATGATAAGCACGATGGATCTTTAGAAACTTGATCGCACCTTACCGGTGAGATTCATATTGGTTGGCATGGCTGATCGCCTGGATGGTCTGAATATCCTGTGGTGATAATGGCTCAAGGTTTCCAGCTGCCAGGTTATGCAGCAGTTGTTCAAGCGAGCTTGCGCCAGGGATGGTGCAGGCAACAGCGGCATGACCAAGAGCATAACGAATGGCTAAATGCGTCAAATCCTCACCTGCTGCGTACTCTTCAAGCTTACCCAGCACGTCAAGCAGCTCATCCTGGCTGTAATCCAAATAACCCTTCTCGGCTTTGGTTCGTCCCTTACCCGATAATAGACCACGAGCAACGGGTCCACGGGCAATCGCGGAAATGTTCTTCTCTGCAAGCAGATCAAGCACAGCCTCCTCCGGTCTTCGGTCCAATATGCTATACTGGCTCATCACGCTGACGATATCGGATTTTTCCATATATTCACGAATCACGTTCGGTCTAATGGATGAAATACCGTAATATCGAATCCACCCTTCCCGCTTCAATTCTTCAAAGGCCTCAATTGTTTCGTCTATCGAATCTTCCAACGTACCTCCATGCAGCTGATACAAGTCGATATAATCCGTTCCCAGCCTTCGAAGGCTCTCCTTAACGGCAGATTTTATGTATGCCTTGGAAGGATCCCATACCCAGCCATCCTGTCCCGGCACACGCCGATTACCTACTTTGGTTGCGATAATCACATCCGAGCGCCGGCCCTGAACCGCTTTACGAACCATTTCCTCATTACGGCCTTCATCATACAGATCCGCCGTGTCCAGGAAATTCACACCTCCATCCAGTGCTTGATGAATAAGCTTTACAGCATGTTCTTCCTCTGTGCCAAGCGACATACAACCCAATCCGATTTCGCTAACGTATAACTCTGATGATCCCAGCCGGCTTTTTCTCATAATTTATAAGCCTCCTCTTTTACGATGATGAATAAGGTTCTACTTCTTTACTTACCCTAAAATATCAAGCCAAATTTTGACCGCTGTAAATGCAATAAGAATTGCCAGCCCATAACGAAGCAAGCGAACATTCATCCTGCGGCTAATCAACGCTCCAATGGGAGCTCCGATCAGACTACCGACAACGGCGAACAGAGACGGCCAGAGCGGGATATCACCCGAGGCCACTTTACCGATAACGCCCCCGACCGCAGACAGAAATACGATGGCGAGTGATGATGCAATGGTAATCCGAGTCGGTATTTTAAGAATGGTCAGCATGATAGGGATCAGAATAAACGCGCCTCCAGCACCGACAATGCCAGCGATGCCACCGACAATAAAGGCCGCTCCCATAGCCATCCATGAATGGTAAGTCACCTCGCTCACCGTACGGTTCTCCCTGGAGGCACGGGTCGGTACAAGCATCAATAACACCGCGATCACAGCCAGAATACCATAGATCATATTGATGGTTTCGCTAGTCATCAACATGGAGGACAGACTCCCGATCAGACTGCCGACCAACGTGCTTGCCCCCATCTGGATAACCAGGCGCTTGTGAACATAAGATTCAC
This sequence comes from Paenibacillus solani, assembly GCF_001277345.1. Lineage (GTDB taxonomy): Bacteria > Bacillota > Bacilli > Paenibacillales > Paenibacillaceae > Paenibacillus_AQ > Paenibacillus_AQ solani. The sequence goes on along the minus strand of NZ_LIUT01000005.1, from coordinate 122,456 downwards.
CGCCGCGTGAACCCAATCGGTTAGTTATCATGCCTGACAAGGATGCGAAAAATACCTGAAGCATACTAATGGAAGCGACTTCCTTGGAGCTAAAGGCTTCCAGCCCGAACCAGGGAGGGATATATAATAACAAAGGAAAATTAATGATCGCCCCACCAATCCCAAGCAATCCCGAGAAAAAAGAACCGACAATCCCAATAAAGATCATAACTACAAGCTGTACTAACATGGTGATTGATCTCTCCGTTCGAATGAATATCGCTTGTGAACATATTGCTATTGAATGTACCAAATTGTTGATTTATAATAAACCCAAGTATTTATATCGGAAATACAGGAGGTGTAGTGTTTTATGTTGAGTAGACTGAAATCTCTGTTCCAGGACCGATGCCCTGATTGTGAGCAGAAGCTTGTCTCCAGGCAAGAAGCCATGGCTACGATCAAGCATTGTCCCGATCACCACTACACTGAAGAAATATATAATCAGCTGGGGGTTACTATTGTTTATCACCTAAGTGAAGACGACGATTAGGCTTGCTTCAAACGTTTTTTGTAAGTCAACGAACTTTCTAGGAGGCTATTCCATATTCTCTGTCCATTGCCGCGCGAATAGTCGCACCAGAAGCAGAATCGCTATCTCGGCAATCATCACAAGAAGCGAGCATACAAAAACCACGGGAATCATAACATTTGAATCCAGATTGAGAAGGAACGGATGGATGAAAAGCCACAACAGCTGTACAGTCATAAACATGTGGAGCCGGAAGCGTGCTTGCTGATCAAGCCCGGATTCAACACCTGCAGTGTAGGCTTGAATTCCTCTGCAGATTCCGTAAATCAATACGATATGCACAGCGCTGGCTAGCAAGTGAGGTAACAAATCAATTACAGAATGCATGGGCACGCTGCCAATCTCTGCGTCAGGATACCAGAATAATTGCAGAATTGACCAGATTAGCAACAGCCAAGCGCACAAATGTCCTGCTTTAAAATATCCGTTTAACCTCTGCAGCTGCCATAAACCCGAAGCAATCAGCAAATATCCAAGACTGTCCGGCAGGATATCAACGAATTCGACCCTCAAGTCGGCAAGAACGAGGAATAGGCCCCATACTATGCGATAACAAGCGCTTCTCATGATCCATTCCTGCCTTTCCGGACAAATTCCGTCATTTCCTTTTCCATCGGCCAAACTTGGTAAGGTATTATCGTGTCCTCATACCAATGGCGCCCATCTTCTTCGAAGGTTGTCCTCAGCATAAACTGGTACACCCCCATGCTCTTCTCCAATCCATGCATGTTAAATTGATGGCTGATCCGTATAGAGCCGCCTTGATTAATCTTTAATGGAAGCGATATCTCTGCGATCGGTTTCCCGCTCAACTCGATTTGGGCTTTCGAAGGCGGCGTCTGATAGCTCCTTCCCGGGACTTGCCCGGAGATGTCAGCATTGATTTGCAAGTCTCCTGCTTCTACGAGACCCATCAATTTGGAGGAGAACGCCGTCAATTCAACTGGCCGATTCACGACCGCAGAGGTGTAGCCGGTATTATCGGAAGAAGATCCACTTGACGTCCACGAGATGGCATCTTGAGCCCCCTCATGATACATCGCAGGCCATATGTATATTTCCCCGATATCCACTTGCTCCGAGGTTCCATCCGTATAATTTGCAGTAATCATTTGAACAAGCACTGGCTCCGCTGATGGCTCTGATATTGCTTCCTTCTGTACGGACGGCTTGTTTAAATTCACCGTCATTTTACCTAAATATTGCCGCTGATACTCTGCATATTGGGGGTGAGACGTTACAATCAGATTCGGATAACCCTCGATATGAATCGAGCTCAATGTTTTAGCAGCACGCTTGTCCTCTACATAATACAAATCGAATACCTGGCCATCCCCTTCTCTGGTTTCGACATGGTGCTCCAGGAAAGCGGTTCTGCCCAGTTGATTGGCTTCATAGTACCAGACATTACCGATCCAGCTGCAGGTTACGAGCAGGATGGCGATGATATAAACCCATTTTTTGCTCATGGTCCCTCCTTGTATAGCTGCAATGGTTTCGTAATCTTTCACTATATTAACATGTAACCAAAAGAGAGAGTTCCATCAACGATAATTTCCGCGAGCTAAGTAATAAAAACTTCCTTTTCATTGTGAATTAAGGCTGCGTCTTCCTGGGCAAGCTATCTGAAGCCATTGATAATTAAGGAAGGTGTGTACTATGAATTCATCAATCAAAGAGGTTACCCATTGGCTTGAAACGAAAAGCAACCATACCTTGCACATCTCCAAGCAAGAAGAGAAAGATCTGGACCGGATCGAACTGCAGCTTGAACGAATTGAGCATCAGAAGCATCAGGAGCAGTCCATTGACGGGTATGGCGACCAGGATACTCTTATGCTCCATGGTTCGGGTATTGTCATTACGGCTGGCCATGAAGCTCCGCTGCCAAATAACACCTTCCTCATTGGGCTGGACGGGTTTAAGAGTGCGGATATCCAAGACCAGCAAGTGGTACTCTCAACGGAGCGCGGCACATACTTCATCAAGGCAACCTGAAACAGTCCCTGTGAAACACCAAAGAACCGCCAGAGACCATGATTCTCTCTGGCGGTTCTTTGTGAGGCTGCCCATCTATAAGCTGGATTCTTGATAATGCACTCAAAGCACAAACATTATGCCAGCTTAATAAAGGTACTTTATACTCGTCTTAATCTCCAAATGAAGCTCTGGAAATCTCCTGGCATCGGCGGAACAGCTAATCCGGCATTCATCAGACGGTCTCCACCATAGATGTTTCCATCTTCCAGGCATCGGTAATCCTCTTCCGGATCGAGACCCGCTGTACGCAGCCACACAATTGGCGCATTCGCTTCACTTAGAATCCGGAAGTAAAACAGCACGGCTTCCGAACGATCCTCAGACACGATGGTCCAGGCCGCTTCGGTTCCTTCAAACGGATTCCGAAGACGGTACAAATCTCCAAACTGCACGAGATGGCGAATTTCTTTAAACAGCTTGACCTGCTCACGGACTTCATCCTTTTCCTGTTCGCTAAAAGCGGTCAGGTCCAGCTCATATCCGAAATTGCCTGACATCGCTGCGTATCCCCTCGTACGCAGTGAAGTATGCCGGTGTACCTGATGATTCGGAACTGCTGATACATGGGCACCCATGGAGCTGGGAGGATACACCAGGCTCGTTCCGTATTGAATTTTCAACCGGCTGACAGCATCCGAGTTATCGCTTGTCCACGTCTGCGGCATGTAATACAGCATCCCCGGATCATAACGTCCGCCGCCGCCGGAACAGCTCTCAAACAAAATATGAGGAAATCGGAATGCGTTCGCCGAAATCGGTCTTGAAACTGTCAACGCCCATATCGGCCAGCTCAAGCAAGTAACCTGCATACCATTCACACGCGTACGGATTCGTGAAGTCCACCAGCGCCATACCCGGCTGCCACAGATTCCACTGCCATATATCTCCGTTCGCTTTCTTCACCAGATAGCCTTTCTCACGGCCTTCCTCAAAGAGACGCGAGCGCTGCGCGATATATGGATTGATCCACACGCAGATTTTCAAACCCTTTTCTTTCAAACGCTTCAGCATGCCTTCCGGATCTGGGAATACCTCTTCATCCCACTGGAAGCCTTCATCCAGAAGCAGTCGAAATGGAACACTTCCAGCGGGATATCACGCTCCAGCATACCGTCAACGAAGGAATTTACAGTCGCCTCGTCATATTGGGTCGTAAAGGAGGTGGACAGCCACAATCCGAAAGTCCAAGCCGGTGGTAATGCCGGTTTGCCTGTCAGGTTCGTGTATTTGTCGAGCACGCCTTTCGGATCAGGCCCATCAATAACGAAATACTCCAGCGACTCGCCACGCACACTGAATTGCACCTTCTTCACTTTCTCCGAAGCCACTTCAAAGGATACCAGATCCGGTTGGTTTACAAACACACCATATCCCTTGTTTGTCAGATAGAACGGGATATTTTTATAAGCCTGCTCGGAACTCGTACCTCCATCCTGATTCCAAACATCCACAACCTGTCCATTTTTGACAAACGAAGTAAAGCGTTCACCCAGACCGTACACCCACTCGCCTACGCCGAGATCCAGCTCTTCCCGCATATAGGCCTGCCCGCCATCTTCCACGATATGTGCCATGGATTTGGCCCTGCTGCCGGTAATCCGTTCATTTCCTCTATAGAAGTGAACCGACCATTCCGGCCCTTTCTTGATAACTACGCTCAAATTGCCGCTGCGAAGAACTGCTTCCTGATCGTTCTCTTCAATGACCGTATGGTCACCATTCTTTTTGTACAATTCAAATGTAGGTCCCCGGTCTCTTACACCCGCATAGTGGATCAGCTTTACGCCAATGACGCCGGGTGCCAGCGAATGGAATTGCACGGTAATCAGCTGCGCATTAATAGTCGCCCCTCTGCCCGGCATCAGTGCCGTAGATGCATAAGCTGTCAACGTATCTCCCTTTACTGCAAAATCATAAGCTTGAACCGCTCCCGAAACGGAATACCCGATGCTGTTGATATGACCAAGACGGAACGGTTGAAAAAAGTCATCCTCTATATCCAAAACTATTACCACCCTCCCATCAAGCTCCGTGAGCTGGCAGATTTGATTCCAATGAGCGAAGGGCAGTTCTGCCGCTTCTTTAAATCCATGACGGGCCAAACGCCCGTCGACTACATGAATTCCTATCGGGTACGTCAGGCAGCGGAATTACTTCGTCAGCCGGACCAAAAAATATCCGACATCGCATTCGATGTCGGATTTGGGCATATCAGTTATTTTGTTCGGGTGTTCCGCAAGATCATGAACTGCACGCCTTCAGAATATCGAAAGAAATTATAATTTCGGCAAGCTTGGGATGGTGCTGTTGCAATCTCCTGCAAGCGGCAGATTGCGGCATACGTACTGACCGGCACTGTTCTCATTCGCTGCTCCGGAAGGTGCCGGGGAATGAACCCGCTGTTTCCAGAGCTGCCACAACATAAAGCCGTCGTTAGCTCTTCCCTTATTCTTAATGTAATTCACCATGGTCTCAACATTATAATACTGCGTTGCAAGGTTATTCTGACCGTTCATCATCTCGGCATCATAGATCGTGCCTGGTGCCGCATTCAATTGGAGGACGGCCCCACCGGAGCCCTCAGGCGCAATCTGCATGCCCATATTAATAGGACCATTGTAAATCGCCTTGTAGGATTCGTAGCCTTCGCGCGGGTCGTAATACACGCCGCCATCGTATGACATCAAATTGATAAAATCAATCTTGCTGCCATGGTCCTTAACTACGCGATACATGGTGCCTCCAAAAGGTGAGCCCCATTGGACTTTACCTTCTTCAAAAGGGGTCCCCTTGACATAATAAGCGCCCGTGGACCATCCAGCGATAGATATTTGCAAATTCGCATTTCTATTCTGGATTTCATTATAAAGACTCGTTATGATACCAGCGATTTCCCCATCCTTAGAGCAGCTGAACTGGGCGGCTGTTCCCTTATTGCACCTGCTGCCGCTGGATTCCCAGTCAATATCGACACCGGCTGCGCCGAGATCAAGAGCCAAATCCACCACGTTCTTGGCATTGAAACTAGACCATTGGGAGCCCTGACTGTATGACCAGCCCCCTACTGAGAGGAATGTCTTCGTCCCACGGGCTTTCAGGGATGCGATATTGTTGCGCAAATCCTGGGATTGCTGTGCAGTAAATTTGCGTTGCCCATTCGGTGTCGTTGCTCCTTCCACGAATTCCAATCCTGCAACGGCTTGATCAAACGCATATGATCCTTGGGTATACGCAGTGTCCGGCCTTACGAATGAAAGATTAACATGTGTAATGTAATTGGGAATGTTGGCGGTGGTCAAATCGTAAATGCTCGTATTCCATGAACTTGCATATGTGACATACATCCGGTCACCGGACACAGGCGGATCTACGGGTGGGTCTACTGGTGGATCAACCGGCGGGTCCACAGGGGGATCTACTGGTGGATCAACAGGAGGCGTTCCCGGACTACAGGCTCCAAGATCTTCCCATACTCCCCATTGCCCCGTTGCCCCTGGCACCTCGCCCTGTGTCCACCACTTCGCTTTCCAGGCATGATCATTGTGGGACACGATATTACCTCCGCCATATACAGCAGAACTACTCCATGCCGGCTCTGCGCATGTTCCAGCGGCTTCAGCCTGGTATACAGGGAAAACACTTATCACCAGCATGGCGATGATTCCGAGTATCCATCCTCTCATCATTTTGGATGCATTAGTCATTCATTAAACAACTCCTTTTTCCTTGGTATTTTTCATTAAAGCGCTTTCATTATTAATGAAAGAACAGCCCCTTGTCCACCTCCTGACCCATCGTTGTTTGTTGGATAACGCACTTGTTGAATTTGATTGATGTGCTTCAAGTGTAACTTGGTAATTTTCCGTACAACAAGGATAAGATTTACTTATGAAGGGACAAAATGCTATACCCAGACACCAAGGTTCCACATAAAAAAAGCCGTCACTCTGCAAATTACCGCAAAAGTGGCAGCCTGAAATGAAAAGCCTGCTTATCCCTTACTCCGATTTAAGGTATGATGATAGCAGCACGTTATTTCTAAAAGACTATCGTATCTCTTTATGCAGCCTGGCGAACGGACATTTCGATAACGACGTTGTATTATCCCGTAAAAAATATTGCTTCCATTCATAATTATCCTTCGCCCCGTAGAACTTCAAGTCAGGATGGGGAGGCACGGGATCATATTCGGCCAGACGCTTACGAATCATAACCTTCGTATGTTCGGCTTGCCTGACTCGAGCATTGAATTGCTTCAATCCCCATCGGGGTGTGAAGGCAAGCATCATGTAGGGACTATGGCGGCTTTGACGGAGTTCATGTGCCGGCGTACCGCAATATACAAAGTAAGGCTCGCCTGCATAGCAAAACTCCCACAGATGATCCGCCGGATCCTCGGGCAGCTCCGCAGGCCAGGGCTCCGTATCATATTCGGTCGTTCGGCTTAACAGCTGCCAGAATAATCGTTCATAATACTCAATGCCTTCCAGGTTCTCTCTGCTCGGTTCCGTGAGGATCCAAACGACAAGAGATGTATACGCCCCAAGTTCTCTGGAACGGGATCCGAATTCGCCCAGCATCAAGGCCAATTGTTCCGCAGCCTCCTGTGCTTCGCCTTTTTGTATAAAGCCATATCTAAAATGATTCATCGCGTGTCCTTGCACTGCAGGAATACAGGGAAATTTTGCGGAGCGGTCCGTCATTTTTTCAGCCAGCCTGGTTATCGCTTCCCGCTGCCACTCTTCCGGCAGGCTATGCACAGCTTCGATATCGTCCAACTTCATTATACGGCTCATCACCAGACCTCCTCTTCTACAACATATCGGAGTGAGGGATAATAGGTGACTGTCCCGACGGAAAAGCCATGAAATTTGAAAACCGTTTCCCAAAAGCTTGAACTTTCTGATATCTTAAGTAGAGAAGAAATTTAAATGACCAGGCCTTTGCCTTAATTACCATAGAGAGGATTCTTTTACATTATGTCTAAACCCCTGCTAACAGATCAGATTCAAACAGCCAAGCCTGCCAAAAAACCGAGGCCTTCAGCTCCGCCTGTGCGCATCTTCGCGCTTGGAGGACTAGGCGAGATCGGTAAAAACATGTACGGTGTAGAGTTCAAAAATGAAATTATTCTTATTGATGCCGGACTGAAGTTTCCGGACGCCGAAATGAGCGGTGTTGATTACATTATCCCGGACATCCGTTATTTGCTCGATAACAAACATAAAGTAAAGGGTCTGTTCCTGACCCACGGTCATGAGGACCATATCGGGGCTATTCCCTATGTGCTTCGTCAAATTCAGATGCCAATTTATGGAGGAGCACTGACCATCGGTCTGGTCCGGGCAAAGCTGGAAGAGCACCGACTGCTGGACCAAAGTGATCTGCACGTCTTCCATGAAGACGAAACGATCTCCTTCCGTCATCTTTCCGTACATTTCTTCCGCACGACACACAGCATTCCGGATGCCTTCGGCGTCGTGGTAGAAACCCCGTACGGACCGATTGTACATACCGGAGATTTTAAATTCGATTTCACGCCGGAAGACAAGCCTGCTGATCTGCACAAAATTCTGCATATTGGCGGACGGGGCGTCTTGGCCCTTATGGCTGACAGTACCAATAGCGAACGGGACGGGTTTACTCCTTCGGAGCGGACCGTCGGCGAATCCATTCTGCGGCTGTTCCAGCAGTGTCCCGGGAGGATTCTGTTTGCCACCTTCGCGTCCAACGTTCATCGCCTGCAACAGGTGGTTGAAGCAGCCATTCGGACCCATCGCAAAATAGCCATCGTCGGCCGCAGTATGGAGAAGGTGTTTGTGATCGGCCAGGAGCTGGGCTATATTCGCGTGCCAGATGGTATGATCATTGATGTGAAGGCCGTGAACCGCTATCGTGATGATCAGGTGCTGATTATTTGTACAGGCAGTCAGGGAGAGCCCAATGCAGCCCTGACACGCATAGCTTCTGGAGCTCATCGTTCGCTCCAGATACATCCGGAGGATACCGTAATTTTCTCATCCTCCCCTATTCCGGGGAATACCCAGAATGTTAACCGAAGCATCGATCTATTGATGCGGGCAGGCGCGGAGGTTAAATACGGCTCCATTCTTGATATTCACACTTCCGGTCACGGCTGCCGTGAAGATCTGAAGTTGATGATTAGCAGTTTGCGTCCCAAGTACTTCGTACCAATCCACGGCGAATATCGAATGATGCTCAACCACAAGGATCTCGCAATGCAGGTAGGTGTTCCGGAGAACAACATCTACTTAATGAACATTGGAAATACGTTGTCTCTATTTCGTAACTATGCACGAAAAGGCCGGAACATCCCTTCCGGGGATGTGTACATCAACAACGGAGAGCTGCGTACTCACGAGAAGGAGCTGCTAGAGGAGCGGGTACAGCTTGCTCACGATGGTGTAGTCATCGTCGCAATCACCCTTCAGCGGGAGACCGGCAAGCTCCTCTCCGGCCCCGAGCTAATCACTCGCGGATTTGTGTACATGCAGGATTCCAAGCCCCTTCTGCGCCGGGGTGAAGCCATGCTGCGCAAACAGCTGAACAAAGCGGGAGAACAGCGGGAATACAACCGTGCAGCTTGGGAACAAATGACCAATAACACGCTCAATCGTTATTTCAAACGGGAGCTGGGCCGAAGCCCATATATCATGCCTTCCATTATGGAGGTATAATGTCTCTCTTCTAAGTAGATTAAGCTTTCCAATATGTTACAAAAAAAGGGTGAATCCAAGGCAATATAGCCTTTGGATCCACCCTTTCTTGCGTTTTGCGCCAGCTTGCATATCAGTAGCAGTAGAACACCGGAACTTTGACCTTAAACGTCTTAGTCCGCCAGCTCCAGTCCTTTCGTTTCTTTTCCGAGCAGCAGCACACCCAGTGCTCCGATCAGAATGGTGACAAAGAACATCACGAAGATGTATTCGATGCTGGTGCCGTTTTGCTTCAGCACACCGACAAGAAGCGGAGCGATAACGCCGCCAATCCGGCCAAATGACGTGGCAAGCCCAACCCCTGTTGAACGAACCTTCGTCGGATAAAGCTCCGGACTGTAAGCATATAAGCCTCCCCATGCACCCAGATTGAAGAATGATAAGGAAATACCGGCTGCAAGCAGCGAAGCCTCAGTATTCGCGTAACCGAACCAGATCGCACTGATGGCCGTAAGCACTAAATAGGTAACCAGAACAAATTTCCGGCCGAACTTCTCAATAAAGTACGCCGCTGTAAAATATCCCGGCAATTGGGCTAGTGTCATAATCAGCACATACTGAAAGCTCCGAACCAAACTGAACCCTTTATCGACCATGACGGTAGGAAGCCACAAGAACATGCCGTAATATGAAAACACAACCGTAAACCACAGCACCCATAACATAATGCTCGTACGCCGATGTTCTGAAGACCAAACCGAAGCCACGCGCTCACCAAAGGTCAGCTTGCGGGTCGCATTCGCCTTATACCTTGGCGAGTCCTCAATGGCACGCCGTAGATAGAGCGCATAGAACGCCGGCAGCGCTCCGATGATAAAGGCCATCCGCCACCCGTAATGGGGAATTACAAAGTAAGCGATAAGCGCTGACAATATCCAGCCCGCCGCCCAAAAGCTTTCGAGCAGCACAACGGCCCTTCCCCGCTCCTGGACCGGCATACTTTCCGATACCAGCGTCGAAGCAACCGGCAGCTCACCGCCTAAGCCGAAGCCGGCGATAAAGCGCATCAAGCACAGCATTATAAAACCTGTGGCCAGTGCGGAAAATCCGCTCGCTATCGAAAAAATAAGTAGGGTCCACAGCAGAATATTTTTCCGTCCATATTTATCCGCCAAAAATCCAGCCATAGCCGCACCAAATACCATTCCGATCGATGTCGTGCTCGTCAGAATACCCACCTGCTGCGAGCTCAGCGACCATTCAGCTGCCAAAGCCGCCACTACAAACGAGATCATCCCGACATCCATGGCATCAAACATCCAGCTCAGGCCGGCGCTAAACAGCAGCTTTCGCTGCTTAGGCTCTTTCAACAATGACAATGAACTATTGCCCATATGACCCCTCCTCTCCTCTATCTTTTATATAATGTAGAGCGAACCATACGCCCGGTCAAGATAGTTTATAGATAACAATTCAACCAGAAGTTTTGAGAAGAAGAATATAATCACCAGAGGATAATCTGGACGGGAGGCGAATATATTGTTAAGAGGCTTCTAAAATCTGGTTCGGTTCCCAGATCTAAATTATGAGAAATTGAGAGAAAATGGTTTTTTTTAACTTGAATGCCATGGCTTTTTCGTATATTGTGAAAGAAAGCAAGTCATTTACATTGGCTGGTTGTTAGGATCGTTAACAAAGGAGTTTGCGAGTATGTACACGGAACAAGATATTTGGATTGTGCTTACAGGCACGGGCACCTGGTTCAGCAAAATGATCCAATATTTCACAAAGGCCCCACTCAATCATGCATCCATCGCGTTTGATTCCGAATTACGCGAAGTGTACAGCTTTGGGCGAAAGAAGGCGAACAATCCGTTTGATGGCGGGTTGGTTCGCGAGAATCTGCGCGACCCTTTCTTCTACACTTCGGAATGCGCTATTTACCGATTCCGCGTCAGTAATGAAGATTACCAACGCATGCACAATCTTGTCAAAGAGATGATGCGTGATCAAAATCGCTATAAATACAATCTGCTAGGGCTTCTGGGTATATTGTTTCGAATTCATATTGATCGCGACGATGCTTATTTCTGCTCTCACTTTGTCGCTACCGTGCTGGAGCAAGCAGGCCTGCGGCCTGTGAATAAACCCTGTCATCTTGTAACACCAGAGGATTTCTCCCGCTCACCGCAGCTGAATGAAATCTATCACGGACCTCTGCATGGTTATCTTACACAAGAAATGACTTCTCCGCTCTCCCCATCTCCGACCTTTACTCCCGTGACAACGAAAGGCCGAGGTAAGTTCTTCCGAATTGGAAAACGGGTTAGCAAAGCAGGTAAAGAGCTATTATATTCATATTTAATAAAGTGAATCTGATATCTTGGAATAACAAAGCAGCCGGGCAGAAGCCCGGCTGCTTTGTTATTGATTCCTGCCCGGATGAGTGACTCGGGGCAGCTATGCTATCATTAGGCTGATGGCGTCTGATCCGAAGTCTGCTCCCGGATCTTCTCCTCCATCAGAACGGGATTTGATTCAGCCAGCTTTTCCTGCTCCATTTTTCTCCGTTTGCGCTTCCGTTTAATGAACATACCGACCAAGATTAGCGGAACGGCAATAAGCGCAATATAGAGCGATACATCTTTAACCATGCCCTCTGCCGCGTTGCCATACAAGTAAAACAAAGTGCCTACAACATAAAACTTGGTGGCCCTGCCAATAGCAGCATAAGCAAGCAGTCTCCATAATGGAAAGTTCAAGCACCCTGAAAGAATCGTAAATACTTTAAAGGGAACGGGTGTAAAGGAGCCGATCAATATGGCTGCTTCGCCATTTTTCTGAAACATGTTCGTCGCGGCGTCGATCCATTCTTTCTTCAGGATTTTATATAACACCGACTTCCCAAGAAGCTTTCCGATGAGATAACCAAACGGGGTTCCTAGCAAGCATCCGATAAAACCATATGTTGCAAGCCACAGCGCATTCTGCGGATGCATAATACTTAGTGAAACCTGCAGAAAAAAGGCGGGAACCGGAAATATCACGGCGTCAGCAAAAGCATGAATGAACAGACCCCATGGTCCAAATTTTATTAAAAAATCCAAAATATCCTGAAACATATCTCAACCCCTAAGCATTTTCTTCCTGTTTCTATCTGACTCTTTTATAAATTATAGCATATAATTATACTGGAAAGGACCTAAGCCGCTCTATCCTTTCGGAAAATATACGAAGAACAAAGCATGCCTTTGCTCCTATACACTATATGCAGCAAATACAGCTAACAACAAAAAAACCTTTCTTCTTGGAAGAAAGGTTTTTTTGAGGCTGCACTCTATAAACCAGATTCAAGAAAATGAATAAGTTTGCAAGAAAATGCATCCTAGGAATTAGCGGATTGGCGGTGTGCAGAATGTCTTGTTGGTCCAACAAATTCATTCAGCGGGAAGCCATTAGAAATAGCTTGGGTAATGAATGCTTTAGCTTGCTGCACCGAATCGCGTACGGTCAAGCCTTTGGCCAGATTAGCAGTAATGGAAGCGGATGAAGTGCAACCTGCACCATGTGTATACTTGGTTACAACGGTATCGGCCTCAAACCATTCAAACTTGTTTCCATCATAGAGCAGATCCATTGCTTTACCTTCACTGAGCTTCCCTCTGTCTTTAATCAATACATTCTTCGCGCCGCGCTCATGGATAATAGCCGCCGCCTCCTGCATTTGATCCAAAGTCGTGATCGGTCCGGACTTGGCCAACTGGGATGCTTCGAATAGGTTCGGCGTTACCAGATCGGCACGCGGAAGCAGAAACTCCAGCATCGCTTCCGTATTCTCCGGCTGCAGAACTTCATCCGTGCCTTTGCAGACCATGACCGGATCGATGACGATCCGTTTCAGATCATAGCGATCGATATACTGGGATACGAGTTCAATGATCTCTACGGAACCAAGCATGCCTGTCTTCATGGCGTCAATACCGATGCCCTCAAGTACCGTTTTTAACTGTGCTTCTACGATATCGAGCGCCACCGGGAAAACCTGATGATCCCATGTCTTGGGTTCCATGCAGACGATTGTCGTTAATGCGGTCATGCCGTATACATCAAATTCCTGGAATGTCTTGAGATCAGCTTGGATGCCAGCACCGCCGCTCGTATCTGAGCCCGCTACTGTTAGTGCTTTTCGTATCGTCATGTTCCATGTTCCCTTCGCTTTTAAATTGATTACTCTATTATAAGAAAAACGGCGAATTCCGTCTATTCAGATGTCGAATTCGGTGAGGTGCCTCATCACTCCGCATGCGGATTGTTCTTCCGATCACTGTTGCCTCCAGATTTCCTTATGAATCACGATATTAACGTTGAAATCCGGCGGCAGCTTATGCTTCCGATGCTACCTTTCCTCTGGAAAGCTCTCAGGCGAACACATCGTTTCTACAGAACAATTCCGCCTGCTCCGTTGAAGTGTTTTTGTAGTCACGATCCCGCATGCGGCTGCATCACTAGAAGTGAACAGAGTCTAACAAGCTTGTACATCCGCTTAAATCCACAGGAGAATTTCTCCTGTGGAGTGCATCTTATTGTTCCGTCAGAATAAGCGGGCCATCTTTCGTGATGGCGAGCGTATGCTCATATTGGGCAGACAACTTGCCGTCCGCTGTTCTGGCTGTCCATCCGTCTGAATCGATCTTCACTTGATATGTTCCAATATTCAACATCGGTTCAATGGTAATGACCATCCCCTCTTTGAGCCGTGTTCCGCGGTTTGGCGGGCCATAATGCGGGACTTGCGGCTCTTCATGCATGGTTTCCCCGATCGCATGCCCGACAAAATGGCGGACCACCGATAAATTTTGCGATTCCGCATAGGATTGAATGGCGTGGGAAATATCTCCGATTCGATTGCCGACTACGGCTTGCTCAATACCTAGATAAAGAGCTTTTTTCGTTACGTCCAACAGATGCTGGGCTTCCTCCGATACGTTTCCAACCGGATAGGACCAGGCAGAATCAGCGAGCCAGCCATCATACTTCACCACCATATCAATGGTAACGATGTCCCCGTCCTTCAATGGCTCATTGCTCGGAAAACCGTGACAAATTACGTCATTTACTGAAGCACAGGTAGCAAAGGGAAATCCATGATACCCTTTCTGTTCGGGCGTTGCTCCTTGCTCGGCTAGAAACCGCTCAACAAACTGATCAATCTCCAGTGTGGTCACACCCGGTTTAATCATTTTGGCGATCTGTCGGTGGCATTCAGCGAGAATGTCCCCAGCCTTATTCATCTTAGCAATTTGTTCTTGTGTTTTGAGGATGATCAATCCTGCTCACTCCTTCTTTGGTGGCTGTTATCTCCTATTCAAATCAAAAAGCCTTAGCTGGCTGATCGATGATAAAGACAGGCATTGCCTCTCCCTCATTCCCCTGCCATAAGGCTGATTCACAATTCCAAGGTGTATCTGCGGTTTTCTTCTGAATCCAAAATAGAAAACGCACCTTGCATTATCTTATTCTACTCCTAAGCCAAGGTAACCTCAATCTTTTCCGTGATGAATATCTGCTCCCGGTAAAATTTACTTTATGATGCGCAAAAACGATCATTTTAAACATAAATTATTCAATTTGATAGGGCTTTGGTTCAACTTCAAACTTCAACTTCAACTTCAGACAGACATCTAACGGCACGTTACAGCTAGATCGATGAATGCACTCACTCCCCTATAGCCCAGCTGGCTGCAACCCTGTGTTTAAGCAACTCTTTCTTGTTGGCCAGAATAAAAAAAGGGCCTCCAAGGATCGTCCAGACCAAGGAATGCCCCGTATGTGCGCTTTGGCGCTCTTATATTCCATTCATACCTGCTGTGTCTCTTTCCGGAGGTAACTACTAGGCTTACACACTGTCTCCCTTATGGCAGGGCCAGCTTCCCCATAACAGTCGGCCTACGAGCGCCTGTAGCTGCAGGCAAATTGTTAGGGACTCCGAGCATGAAATCATGGCCAAGCAGCGCAAAAATGACAGCTTCCTTCGCATCATCATCAAAACCAAGCGCTTTGGAAGTCATAACCTTCTGCTCAGGCAATAGCTCGCTCAACATCGAGAGCAGCGTTTTATTGTGAGCTCCTCCGCCGGTTACGATGACCTCGTCGATCTTGTGGCTGGGAAACACATATTTCATATAACTATCCGCAATGGAATGGGCCGTAAACGCGGTTGCCGTTGCTATCGTATCCTCATCCGAGATCTGCTTGAGTCTTGCTTGTTCGAGGAACGAAACAGCATAATCGTGACCAAACAATTCCCTGCCTGTTGATTTAGGCGGCTCCGCATGAAAATAAGGATGAGCCATCATCTCTCTTAACAAGACCTGATCCGGTTTGCCAAGGGCAGCCCATTTCCCGCCCTCGTCATAAGACAGCCGTCCTTCGGACAACATATAGACTAGAGCGTCCATGATCATATTGCCGGGTCCGGTATCAAAGGCCAGCACGTCCGAAGGGCCGGCTCCTGCGGGCAACGCCGTACAATTGCCAATCCCACCGATGTTCTGCAGCAGCCTTCCCCGCTCGGAATGCCGAAACAAGATTAAATCTCCGTAAGGAGCAAATGGCGCCCCTTGTCCCCCGACTGCCATATCCGCCGGCCGAAAATCTCCTACTGTGAGGATGCCGACTTGCTTGGCTATAACGGAGATATCGCCAATCTGCAAAGTTGAAGCGACAGAATAAGCATCGCCTTCTTCCGGTACGGGCTGATGCCAAATGGTCTGCCCATGCGAGCTTACCAAATCCACCTCATCGATCCGCATGCCGGCATCGGTCACCGCTTCCAGGACTGTCGCTCCGAACTGGTACCCCAGGTATGCATTCATACTGCAAACCGCAGCACTATGGGATTTATCTTCACTGCATAAATCGCGCAGCCGCTGACGGAGTTCGGGTTCGTAAGACTTACTGTAGTAATGCAGCAGTTCAACCGAAGCCTCCAGGCCGCTTCCGTTTATGCGGACAATAGCCGCATCAATACCGTCCAGCGAAGTGCCGGACATCAAACCGACCACAACGGCCGGCTCGCCTTCCTTCCAGGATGAAAACATCACGCTCTACGCCTCCCTATACATCAGATAAGGTGCCCGCATCGTTCTCCACCGCTCTGCATCCATGTTCCATTCGGAGACAATGCGCTTAAGCCCGGCTTCTTCATGGATATGACGGCGGACATCCTCGCTTCCCGTTAACAAATCGATAAAATACCGTTTGCGTCCTTCCGGCGGGCTTAGCCACTGGAATTGATCCGGATACATCCGGCTGACCAGATGCAGTAGAATCAGCCCTGTGCGCACGGATTCCACTTCCGCCGGACGGGTTACAAACAGCATCACCCCGCCGCAGCTTTCGCCTTGATGTTTCGAGAAAGTTGGGGTCATGTACATGGAATGAGCATGGATCCCAGGCAGTCCGCATGCGTTGAATCGCTTAGCCAACTCATCGCCATCGACCCATGGAGCGCCGATCCATTCAAATGGCCTGGTCGTCCCCCTGCCTTCCGAAAGATTGGTCCCCTCGAAGAAGCAGGTTCCGCTGTATAGACGAACCGTATCCATGGTGGGAATATTAGGTGAAGGCAGTACCCACGGGAGCCCCGTGTCGGTATAGTCCATCCCTCGGGACCAGCCATCAAGCTTAATAACATCCAAATCGCAGCCAGTGCCTCGCATATGGTTGGCCATACATGCAAACTCGCCAATCGTCATCCCGGTGCTAATCGGAATCTGCCATCCGCCCACCATGGATTCATATCCCGGCTTAAGCATGCCACCTTCACAGCGCTCGCCGCCGAGCGGATTGGGCCGGTCCAGGACAAGCAAGCTTTTGCCATGCTCGGCGCATGCCTCCATGACGTACAGCAGTGTGGTCATATACGTATAAAAACGCACGCCAAGGTCTTGAATATCGAAGATCACCGTGTCCACGTTCTTCAGCATATCGGCATCCGGTTTACGCGTCGAACCGTACAGACTGTGCACAGGCACACCGAATACGGGGTCCACTTCATCATCGACATGCTTGCCTGCCTGAAGCTGGCCGCGCAGGCCGTGTTCGCAAGCGAACAAAGCGGTAAGCTTTGAATCACGCAAGCCAGCGACCACCTCGATAGATGAACGAAAATCCGATGTAACCCCCGTCGGATTTGTAATAACGCCAAGTCGACGACCCGTAATTTTCTCGTGCCGTGTTCCCTCCAGCACATCGATTCCGCTTCGTACGTTTCGGTTCATCATAAGTTAACACCTCTCCCCAGTGAGTATGTACCTTTAAGTTCTAAAGCAGCTTCCCCTAAGTGATAAATGGTTATGGTTTAAAAAAGCAGCCCGCGGTTTGACCTCCGCTGCTGCTTTTAAACCCCGAACCCAGGCATCAATTCTTCTTCTTCTCCTGATTGCGGGCCATGGCCCGCAGGGCTTCCCGGTAGGCATCGTCAGAGCTCGGGTCTGGCTTCATTTCTACCTTCGATTGCTGAACCTCTTCCGGTGCGTAACCCGCAAACTTACGGAGCGCCTCGCGGTAAGCCTTATCCCCTTCGCTTGCCGAGCGGTGTGCCTCTAACTCGGCTTCTGTCAATGCAGCCCTGTTCGCGGCTTTAGGTGCAGCTGCTCTTGGAGACTCTGGCGAAACAACGGACGTTCGCTCGACAGCCGGAGGAGGGTCCTGAATGGATACGGCTATCGGAGCTTCGGAAATTGTTGATGTTTCTTTTGCAGACTCATCCCTTGCTTCTTGACGTTTACCAGTCCGCTTGGCGGCCCGGGAATTATATACGAAAAGAAAAATGAGCGCAGCAATGGCGAGCACCACAAATGCAATGGTCATATCCCGTTCACCCTACCTTGAAGCCGATGCAACCAGTTGTTTGGTTACTTCAGCTACCCGTCTGCCCAGAGCTCGCCCGAGGGTCAGATCGTTTTCACTCGGCAGGTTTTGGGGGTCCTCATCGGACAATTCAACGGGACAGGTAACGCCGACGCCATAATAGGAGCCGTAAAGCGCGTTTTCCGGAATGTTGCCGGGAAGCCCGACGATAATCATACCGTTATGAAGCATCGGTGTGATCAGATTGATAAGCGTCGACTCCAGACCGCCGTGAACGGTAGCCGTTGTGCAGAATACGGCCCCCACTTTCCCCACGAGCTTTCCCTGAGCCCATAAATAACCCAAACGGTCAATCCATGTTTTGAGCCCTGAGCTGATCGTGCCGAAATGTCCTGGACATCCCCAAATGATGGCGTCCATTCCCTCCAGCTTGTAAATGTCCGCCTCGCTGACATGGGAAATCTCCGTCTCAGATCCTTCGACCTCACGCGCCCCTTCGGCTACTGAACGGGCAAGCGCTTCGGTATGTCCATTTTCACTGTCATAAACCACGTATATTTTCATGCGGAATATCCCCCTTAACCATGTGCGTTGATTCCTTATTTATCCCCTTAACCGTTTCATTTATCCAACAGCTGTGCTGCAGGATACAGAAATTGCAATCCTTGAATATGCCTTTCCGGTTTAGGAGATGCTCTGTTTATCTGGCTACAACTAGCAACATGATTAGGAGGAGAATACACGTATGAACTCTCGAGCACTTCTCGTCAATGTACTTGTCGTCGTCATCGTGCTCGCTTTGGGCGGTGGGGCGATCTACTATTACAATCAGACATCGAACTATGTCAAAACCGATAATGCGCAGGTAACCGGACAAGCCGTTTCTATCAATGCGCCGGCAGCAGGAACACTGACAAACTGGAACGGACAGGTTGGACACCATTATCAGACGGGTGAAGTGGTAGGGAGCATCAATGCGCAAGGCACCAAGATGAACATTACATTCCCGCTCAGCTCCACGATTGTACAGCAAAGCGCTATCCCCCATACGTACGTCGCACCCGGCACAACGCTGGCAAGAGCTTTTAATTTGAACAATCTGTGGATCTCCGCCAACATCGAAGAAACGAAGCTCGACCAAATCAAAGTAGGCCAAACGGTAGACGTCTATGTCGATGCTTTCCCCGGTACGACGTTGACGGGCAAAATCGATCAAATCGGCCTGGCAACCGCTTCGACGTTCTCGATGTTCCCGACGACCAACTCCAATGCAAACTATACGAAAGTGACGCAAGTCGTTCCGATTATCATCACGATCGAAGGCTATAAAGGTCTCGGGCTCGTTCCCGGCATGAACGCTACCGTCCGAATCCATATTTAGCGAGGGGGCTTTCTTGCCATGGCAATCGCAAGGGAATTTCATATGGGGCGAACGCTCACCGTCCTGCTGCTGGGAGCTTTTATCTCCATTTTGAACCAGACGCTTCTGAACGTGGCCATCCCCCATTTAATGAATGAATTCAATGTGTCGGCTACGACCGTCCAGTGGCTCTCCACTGCGTACATGCTCGTGAACGGCGTGCTGGTACCGGTGACGGCGTTTCTGATCGAATCATTTGGAACGCGTGCCTTATTCATATCCGCCATGGGCCTTTTTACCGCCGGAGCGGTCATATGCGCCGTCAGCGACTCCTTCGTGATCATGCTCATCGGACGGATCGTTCAGGCGAGCGGCGCAGGAATCATTATGCCCGTCGTCATGAACGTATTTCTGACCGTCTTTCCGCCTGAAAGACGGGGAGCCGCGATGGGGATGATGGGCATCGCCATGACGTTTGCCCCGGCCGTTGGCCCTACGCTTTCCGGCTGGATCATTGAGCATTACACATGGCGCATTCTGTTTTTCATGGTGATTCCACTAGCCGTATTGGACATTTTGTTCGCTTATCGGTGGCTCACAAACGTCAACAAGCTCACCAAACCGAAGTTCGATTTTTGGGGAGTTGTTTTCTCCACGCTCGGTTTCGGCTTGCTGCTCTACGGCTTCAGCTCGGCGGGCGACAAAGGTTGGACAAGCACCACCGTGCTTGGCTCTATGCTCATAGGGCTCATCTTTATCATTATGTTTGTCGTGCGCGAGTTGAACATGAACGTACCGATGCTCGATTTCCGCGTCTTTAAATACGACATTTTCACGCTCTCCACGATTATCGGCGGTCTGGTCAATATGGCCATGTTCGGCGCGATGCTTCTGCTCCCGATTTACCTGCAAAACATCCGTGGATTTACACCGCTCCAATCCGGACTGCTTCTGCTGCCGGGGGCTTTACTGATGGGCGTCATGTCGCCAATTTCGGGCGCGTTATTCGATAAAATCGGAGCCAGACCGCTCGCGATCGTCGGCCTCACCATTACGGCGCTGTCCACATTCGAATTCAGCGAATTGACCTCGCTCACCACCTTCCCTCACCTGATGCTGCTGTACACGGTGCGCAGCTTCGGCATGTCGATGATCATGATGTCCGTGCAGACCGAAGGGCTCAACCAACTGCCTCCGCGGCTGGGTTCCCATGGAACAGCCATGTCCAACACAATGCGGCAGGTGGCCGGTTCGATCGGGACGGCACTGCTCGTGACGGTTATGTCCACCCGCACGACGGTTCACGTTGAGCAGTCCGCAGAGCTATATACACCGAGCAATCCGTTCTTGGCCGAAAACTTTGCCGCGGCCAGCCAAAGCATCTCCGCTTCTGCCGGGGTACCTGCGGAAACAGGATACGCCTTGACGCTTCAGAGCGTAATTGGCATCGTGACCGAAAATGCAACCATCGAAGGGATCAACGACGCGTTCATCGTGGCGACCTGGATTGCCATCATCGCTTTAGTATTGTCCTTCTTCCTGCGCCGCGCGCGGAAACCCAAGAGGGCCAAACCTGCGAAATAAGATTAATAAACGACAAACAAATTTTCACCTACAAGGATGTCTGGCGGGTTTATAGACCGCTCGGGCATCCTTGTTTTGCCGTCTTTATATGCCGACACCTCCGGCTTCCGAGGAGATGACGCTGCCGGTCTCAGGCTTTGGCTCCTCGGGATTTAACACATTATAGGTTGCTTTATGCTGGAATATCGCCCACATGCCGTTAAACAGAAACCCGAAGCCGACCACGGTGAGGAGGAGAGGAACAGCAACGAATAACGCTTGAAAGCATGCGCCCAGCGTATAAGCCGGGAACTTCAGAAACAGCTTGACGCTATGGGCCATAGCTTTGAAAATGCCCATTCCTTCCTGAATAACAAGCTGAAAGGTGTAGAATTGGGAGACCAGCGCCATGATGACAAAATAGGTTTGGAACACGCCAAAGGCCAGTGAACCCATGCCTTCCTTGCCCCCATAATACCACCAGGTGGACCAGAGAATCAGGATCATCACTACGAAGAAGAAGCCCATCACAATGGCAGGTCCCAGCCCTTTGACTGCGCCTTGAAACACGTCCTTAAGCCTGGATTTGCCCCGCTCCGTCTTGCGATGGTACGCGTAACACACCCCATAGAACAGCGGCATGTACAGAACCGGCAGCAGCACCAATGCGACCACCAGCTTTACATACATGACAATCGCTACAAGCACCAGCGAGCTAATCATGCTGTATAAAGCCACCGCTGTAATCTCACGGTATATCTCAATCCCTGTTTTTTTCAACACATCATTCAGCTTGCGCATAGCTTTCCTCTCCTCTTCGTCGTTGTTTACCAATCGATACGCTGCTCCGTCTCAGGATCGAAGAAATGCACTTTATCGAAATTGAATATGAAGGTTTTATCCATGCCTGGGTAACCTGTTGTCTCCGGATGAACTTTAGCGGTTACGGTACGATTACCGACACGGAAGTACACCAGATTCTCGGAACCCAGATGCTCTACAACCTGGATCTTCGCAACATACTTGTAATCCAGATTGGTTGTAGCCGGCATATCCTCACCCGTAATATGCTCCGGTCGAATCCCCAGGATGAGATGCCGGTTGTCGTAGTGACTCAGCGCGCCTGCCATTGAATCCGGAATGGTAAATATTCCGCCTTCCGTGTGAAGAAGATTTCCTTCTTTCTGCACATCGATAAAGTTCATCGGCGGCGAACCGATAAAGCCGGCAACAAACATGTTCTGCGGTTTCGCATACAGTTCCGTTGGTGACGCAATCTGTTGAATAATACCGTTGTTCATTACGACGATCCGCTCACCCAACGTCATCGCTTCCACTTGATCATGCGTGACATAAACGATAGTCGCTTCCAAACGTTTATGCAGCTCGGACAACTCTACCCGCATCTGCACGCGAAGCTTCGCATCCAGATTTGACAGCGGCTCGTCGAACAGAAACACTTGCGGATCACGCACGATGGCCCGCCCTACCGCAACCCGCTGGCGCTGTCCGCCGGAGAGCTCACGCGGCTTCCGGTCGATCATCGACTCCAGACCGAGAATGGAAGCAGCTTGTGATACTTTTTGCTCTATATAAGCCTTGGGCTTCTTCAGGTTCTTCAAGCCGAAGGAAAGGTTCTCGCGGATTGTCATATGCGGATACAGCGCGTAGTCCTGGAATACCATCGCGATATCCCGGTCTTTCGGATGAAGATTGTTTACCACCCTGTCGCCAATGATAATATCGCCGGAGGTTTGACGTTCAAGCCCCGCAATCATGCGCAGCGAGGTGGTTTTACCACAGCCAGATGGGCCAACAAATACCACGAACTCTTTATCATTGATCACAAAGTCCGACCCCGCTACAGCGGTAAACGTTCCTTTATTGTCGTCTACAAATTCTTTTCGTATATTTCGGAATTCTACGCGTGCCATAACTTTGCCTCCTTCTAGCCTTTAACGGCTCCAATGGTGATGCCTTGCAGGAAATAGCGCTGAAGCGAGAAGAACAGAATCATCATCGGCAGTGCCGCGACGGTTGCTCCAGCCATAAGTGCGCCGAAATCGGTCGTGTCCGCATAGACGAAGGAAGCAAGACCGACCTGAATCGTCCTCATCTCCGTCGAGTTGGTCACGAGGAAGGGCCAGAAGAAATCGTTCCATGATGCAACGAATGTAAAAATCGCAAGCACGGCGAGACCCGGTTTAGCCATTGGGAGAATAACCTTCCAGAAAATGCCGAATTCACCGCAAGCGTCAATGCGTGCCGCATGAATCAAAGAGGTCGGCAGCGACGACATGTACTGCTTCATCAGGAATATATTGCCTACGCTTACGATACCCGGAAGAAGGATTGCCGTGTATGTATTCCCGAGATCAAAAACGTCAATCATCAAAATATAGAGCGGAATCAGCGTTACCTGCGCCGGAATCATCATCGTGCTAAGCAAGATCCAAAACACCGCTTTGTTCCCCGGGAACTTCAGCTTCGCAAAGGCGTATCCTGCGAGCGAGGCCAGAAATACGTTGGTCACCGTCAGAATGGATGAGACCAGCAAGGAGTTAAAGAGCCACCTCATGACGTTGGTTTTGCCAAAAAAACGCTCGTATGGGGCGACGGATAATACGTCCGGAATCATTTTCGGGATAAACGAAGCTGCCGACTTGGTATCCTGCACAGAACCGATCAACATCCAGTACATCGGAATGATCGTCAGAACGCTCCATACGATCAGGATGACCGAAGCCACAATCAGCATGATCACTTTTGATTTTGATTTCATAGGTGCACCCCCTTTTAGCTTCAAAAAAAGCATATAACACAAAAAACGTAAGCGGTCTCAATTCACTTTAGTACTCCACATCGGAGGAGAAATATTTGAACTGAATGATGGAAATGACAATAATCAATGCAGCCAGCACGAATGACTGGGCCGCCGCCAGTCCAAATTCATAGAAGTTAAACGCTGTACTGTAGATCAGATAGGCAATTGTCGTTGTTGCAAAGTTCGGTCCCCCCTGCGTCATCAGGTATACCGAGATAAATACCTGGAATGATGTGATGACGCCTGTTACCAGCAGATATAAAGTGGTTGGCTTCATCAATGGCCAAGTAATACGCCAGAATTTGGACCAGCCGCTGGCATGGTCAATATCCGCGGCTTCATAGAGCGATTTCGGAATCCCGCCCATGGCGGCCAAATAGAGAATAATACCCGCGCCATGCGAACCTAGCCAGTTCATCAAGATAAGCGAAAAAAGAGCCGTGCTCGATTTACCAAGCCAGATGACTGGATCCAAACCGAACAGCCCGATAAAGCGGTTCAGTAGACCGGCATTGGTTGGATCATAGATCGCAAGCCATACGACCGAGATCGTAACCCCGGAAGCAACGGCTGGCAAATACATCGTTGCTTTGAAGAATGTCTGCCACTTATTTTTCATTTGGAAGATAAAAAAAGACAGGGCATACGTTATTACAATGTTAACCGGTACAGTACCTAACGTGAAAATGACCGTATTCCTCATGGACTTCCAGAACACATCGTCATGGACCATCCGTGTGTAATTATCCGCTCCAATCCATTCAGAGCCCATAATACTGTATTGCTGGAAGCTCATCAGAAAGGCGGAAGCGACCGGATACAGCGTAAATATCAAGAACAGCAATACGGGAGCCAAAATGAACAAATACGCCCAACCATATTCGCGTAAGTACCCCTTCATGGGTGGCCGTGAAGGCCGGGTTTGCGCCGGGGCGGTCTGCATATGAATTCCTCCTTTGCGCACAGGTGAAGTAATTTGATGAGGCTAATTGGAGCCACGATCAATGGTTAAAAAAGGGGGCGGCCCGATCGTTCCTGCTAAGGACAACGGGACACCCCCTTTAACTTCAATTACTGTCCTAAAATTTGTTTGCCTTTATCTTTGAAGTCTTGAGCGATCTCCTCCGGTGTTTTCTCACCCGAGAACAGCGCTTGAATGTTCGGCTTCACCACTTGCTCCTTGAATTTCTTCTGGTTGCCAGAATTCTTCGCATCGAGGCTCAAGGTTACAGGAATGTCTTTGAAGTTTGCAAAAATTTCAGCTGCTTTAATTGTCGGTTCCGTTCCAAGTCCTTTACCTTCAAAATACTCTGCCTGTGATTTACGAACGAATGGCAGGACCAGCTCATTCGCGGAATTCCCCGCCTTCGCACCGCTGAGGCCTTCCATGATCAGGAATGTGTTCTTGGCATGCTCTTCGCCTTTATCCTTCTTCTGTTTGAAAGCTACGTAGCCTTCACCAAACATGGAGGTTTTGCGCTCAGCTCCATCATTATGCGGAACCGGGAGCAATACGAAGTCGATTTTCTCGCCTTGTACAGTACCGCTGTCAATATCCTTCGCACGGTTCTGCAGCATAACGTCATAATAAGGAATAGCTTTGGACACAATTGCCGCTTCCTCTGCATAGAACCAATCCATCCGTTTGGCAGGCTGAATCGCTGCTGTTTCAGCAGGCATATGTCCTGCTTTCATGAGATCAGAAATGAAGGTCATTGTATCCAGAATACGCTCATCATTCCATTGGAATTCGCCCTTGTCGTTCAGAACGTCCGGCATGCCATTGCTGCGTGTCAGCATCTCAATAAAATCCAGGGAAGTTCCGTCTGTTACTAAAGCATAGCGTGTTTTTCCGTTGGGCAGTTTAGTGGTCAGCTTGTCAGCAGCTGCCTTGAACTCGGTCCAAGTCCATCCATTCTCTTGAATCGATTTCCAATCGATGCCCGCTTCTTCGAGAATTTTCTTGTTGCCACCCCAAGCCCAGAGCGATTGGTACAATGGCAGACCATATTGTTTGCCCTGGATTTGGCCCAGTTCAAGCGTCCCTGGCAAGTAATCATTCTTAATCTCATCCGTAATATAAGGGGTTAGTTCCAAGGCAAGCCCTGTATCCACGTAAGCTCCATCCACCGCGTGGAAATAGAGATCCGGCGGGTTACCGGCATTCAAGGCCACGTCGAATTTCTTCGGACCTTCCGCCCAGGACAGAACTTCGGTTTCCACTGTAATGTGTGGATATTTCTCTTTCAAATCCGCCACATGCTCTTTCAATTCGTCTTCATATTTACCATGAACCGGATAAGTCCAGACCACAACCTTATCCTCCTTAGGTGCAGCCTCGCCGCCTCCTCCAGGTGCTGGCGTTGTCCCGCCATCCGATGTCTTGGTTCCGCCGGAGCCGCCGCAAGCTGCAGTAAATACGAGCATCAAAGAAGCCAACAATGTAAGCCAACCTTTTTTCTTCATGTACTACTCCCCTTATCTTTTATATATTTGTGGTTTCGCTATCAATTACAACCGTTTGATCGCCTGCCGGCTCTCATCCAGGTATTTCACTGAATTCTCGTAATTCCGGCTGGCAACGCCAAGATATAAAATGTCGATAAGATTAAGCTGCGTAATACGAGAGGACATCGCGCCACTGCGAATTTCATTCTCCCTCGAGGAGGTGTACAAGGGAATGTCCACCGATCGGCTTAAGGTAGAGTCACCGTATTTCGTTATGCCAATCGTCTTGCACCCCTTCTCTTTCGCGATAGCTGCAGCGCGGATCACTTCATCCGTTTCACCGGAGTAGGAAATGCATACCGCCGCATCATCCGGAGTCAACAGCACCGCCGAGGTGAGCTGAACATGAGGGTCCGGAAAGGATATACATACCTTGTTAATCCGCAAAAATTTCTGCTGGGCATCCATCCCGATCAGATTGGAAGCTCCTACTCCAAACATGAAGATGCGCTTTGACTGATCGAGAGCCAGAACGGCCTCTTCCACCTTCCCTTCCTCCATAATCTTCATCGTATCCCGAATCGATTGAATGTTGTTGTTCGAGACGTTCTGTATAATTGCAGAAATACTGTCATTGGGCCGGATATCCTGATATCCGGAGGCTAATGGCTCCTGCAAATCTCCGGCCACCTTCAACTTCAGATCCTGATAGCCTTTGAATCCCATCGTTTTGCACAGGCGCACAATGGCAGCCTGACTGGAACCGCTTCGGACAGCAAGATCCGCGACCGACATCTGTATCATCTCTGCCGGTTCCTGCAAAATGAAGGCTGCAACCTTGCGCTCGGACGGATTCAATGAATCATATACCTCGCGCAATCGAACCAATCCGCCATTCATTTCTTGGCCCCCTTTACAAAACATCCTCTGATAGGTATAAATATGTAATATTATCTCACACACCATGTTCGAAAGCATGACTGGTATCGCTTTCAATATCAGCGGATGTGTTCATTATAAATCCTGTGAAATTATATTTCAATACTTAATTCATACTTTAAAATTTTATTTTACAAGCCTGCTTTTTTCTCCTATACTGGTTTATAGAAAGCGAAGTGGTTCAATATGGAAATTTTTATCGGTGTGGATGGTGGCGGTACAAAAACGGAAGCAACCGCGATCAGCAGCAGCGGAGAAATGTTGTCTCGTTATACTGGGGGTTCTACTAATCCTTACATTGTAACAATGGATAAAGCGCTGGAGGAACTCCAAAGGGTGTTGAATGAGCTTCTAAAGCCTCTTTCTGATAGGGCAACTCAGTTAACATCAATATGCCTCGGTATGTCAGGTATTAGTTCTGTAAAGGAACGCCAACTTGTTCAATCTCAACTTCGCTCTTATTTCCAGGAACAGCAGCTCTCTATACGGATTTATATGCGTTCGGAGGCTGAAATTTCCTTAATGGCCGTGCTGGAGCGACAATATGGAATACTCGCGATCTCAGGAACGGGTTCCAATACCTATGGCATTACCAAATCGGGACATACTTACCGGGTTGGGGGCTGGGGCCATCTTCTCGGAGATGAAGGCAGCGGCTATCAGATTGGACTGCAAACTCTGAAGTCTGTCATCAAGACCCATGAGGGCATCGAGCCCCCTACGGCTATGAGCAGCTTGATTATGGCAGCTTATCCTCTCGAGCATATTACGGATCTCAAATCTTATATTTACCAACCTGCCATAACCAAACAGGATATCGCTTCCTTCGCCCGCTGCTGCATTGAAGCAGCTCAAGCCGGTGATGAAGCGGCAAGCCGTATTATCCAGCAGCAAGCTGAAGAGCTGGCAGAGACAACACGCGCGCTTATAAGACAGCATACGGAATTTGCCGAGAGTGAGCTCGTTCGAATCGGCTCGATATTTAAACATTCGCGTTTGTTTCGGGAAACGTACAGCCATCTTCTGCTTACCCGCTACCCTAAGCTCCGGTTCCCTGAAGGGAATTATGAGCGGACCCCCGCCCATGGTGCGGCCCTGTTAGCCTGCAAGCTATTTAGAGACGGCGTCCCTGACATCCTGTAACTTTCATATCATCAGTGCCCGTCCATATTCCAAGGCAAAAAAGGAGACCTGTCTCATGTCGAATATTCTTAGTCAATTGACAACCGAACAGCCTCACGAGCATACCCAGAATATTGATCAGTTGAACTCAGAGCAAATTATGCACCTCATTAATCGTGAGGATAGTCAAATTACCGATGTGATCCACGAGCTAATCCCTCTCATAGCCAAAGCTGCTGACCATGTTGTGGAAGCTTTTCAAAAGAGCGGCAGATTATTCTACATAGGTGCAGGAACCAGCGGACGAATCGGTATTCTGGATGCATCCGAATGTCCGCCTACCTACGGTACGGATCCCTCTATGGTACAAGGATTGATCGCAGGCGGCTTCAGGGCTGTAAAGGAGGCCGTCGAGGGTGCGGAGGACAGCGAAGAGTTAGGTGAGCAAGATATTAACGAGAATGATATCAACGAGAACGATGTCGTTATGGGCATCGCTGCAAGCGGCCGCACGCCTTATGTCTTAGGAGCCATGAGACGCGCTAAGGAACGCGGGGCTGTCGTCGTCGGACTCTGCAATAACTACCACTCACCGATGCATCATCATGCCGATTTTGTAATTGAAGCCGTAGTGGGTCCTGAAGTTATCATGGGCTCCACACGCATGAAGGCCGGCACTTCGCAGAAGCTGATTCTCAATATGCTGACAACGACCGCCATGATTCGAATCGGCAAGGTATACAAAAACCTGATGGTTGATCTCAATCCGTCCAACAACAAGCTGGTATATCGTGCCAAACGTATCATAACCCTGGCAACGGGAGCATCGGAGGAGGCTGTGGAGAAGGCTTACCATGAAGCAGATGCCCATGTGAAAACGGCGATTGTCATGCTGCTGGCAAATGTCAGTGCGGCTGAAGCCAGTCAGCTACTGGATGGCACCAGCGGATTTGTACGGAGCGCGATCGATATGAATGCGGGTAAATGAATGAACGATTCCGCTGCTAACAGCGGCGATCCAAGATAAAACGGGATATCCCCCAGACCAGGAACATCTGGCTTTGGAGGATATCCCGTTTATTTATTGGCAACCTGCAACTCGCTTGCCTACCTACTCGACCCAATCTGCTGCTCACTCCATTCCCACAGGCGAGCCGCAAGCTTCGGATCTTTTGCTCTTTCGGTGATCTTGGCCGGTTTGCATTTGATGTAATATTCACCGGTCACATGCTCCACTTCAGGACTAGACGCCAAGTATATCGCTGTCCGTGCTCCTTCGAGTGGGGTCAAGAAGAACGGACGAAGGAGTTTATGAACTGCTTTACCAAAGCCCGTATCCCGATTCACACCAATACTGGTGCTAACGGCCCCAGGATGGAGCGCATTGACCGTTACCCGTGTCGGCTGCAGTCGGCGGGCCAGCTCTTTCGTAAATAAGATGTTCGCTAATTTGGACTGGGCATACCCCTTGGCGACATTAAATCCCTTGTCGAAATTAGGATCATCAAAGTGAATTTTCCCCACCTTATGAGCTCCAGAAGAGACATTTACGACTCTCCCCTGCCGGGCATGCTGAAGGTGTTCAAGGAGTTCATTCGTCAGTAAAAAATGTCCCAAATGATTGACGCCGAGCATGGCTTCATATCCATCCTTTGTCAATTCCCGCTTTAGGGCAACCACGCCTGCATTGTTCACCAGCACATCGAGCCTGTCATATCTGGCTTTAAAGTCGGATGCAAAGGCTCTAATGCTATCAAAATCCCCCAAATCCAGCGTCATCAGCTCGATCCTCGAACTGTTACTCTCTTGCTGGGCTTCCCGCAGTGCAGCTGCTCCTCTGGATTGACTTCGACAAGCCATGATCACATGCGCGCCCATCTTGGTCAGCTCAATCGTTGTAGCCAGCCCCATTCCAGAATTAGCACCCGTGACAATGGCAATTTTCCCGGTCATATCGCTCAACTTAAAACCTCCCGTTCGTCAAGTACCTAATATACGAATATAGAATAAAAAAGTCCCGCCACCAACATCGATTTGGAGACGAGACTTACATAACATGCGAGAATAAATCGCTATCCAGGGTTGAAGCGCTCTTAAGCGCCGCTGCCATTCATCGCAAGGATGATCGCAGCAAGTCCGAAGCACAGATTCAGCAAACACAGAAATACAAGCGTCTGCTTCTGATTGAGCCCAGTTGCGAGCAGACGATAATGCGCCTGGGATGCATCCGCCTGATAGATCGGCTTGGACTGACGCATTCGGCGAATGACCACGATGATATTATCGAAGATCGGCACGCCAAGTGCAAAGATGGGAACGAATAAGGACGCCAGAGTTGCACCCTTGAAAGCACCATCCAAGGCAATGATCCCGAGTATGAAGCCGAGGAAGGTAGCCCCGGCATCTCCCATAAACACCCTTGCCGGCGGTTTGTTATATCTTAAATATCCCAGCGCGGCACCCACCAGAATGACAGCAAGCAGCGCAGATTCTCCTCTGCCCATGGTAATGGCAACGACAAACAACGTGCCTCCGGATATAGCGGAGAGTCCTCCCGCCAAGCCATCAATACCGTCCGAGAAATTAATGACGGTCGTTACACCGAAAATCCACAGAATCGTTAAAATGAGCTGAAGCCATTCCGGCAAATTAATATAATGACCCGTAAACGGGTTGTTGAATCCTTCAAACGCAATACCATAGCTGTAGACAACCACGGCTGCGCTAACCTGTACAATAAGCTTCGGCAGTGAAGCCAGCTCCTTGCCCTGGGATTTATACCAATCATCCACAAGACCAATGCCAAGGATAAGGGCACTACCGATAAAGATGCCTACCGCTTCTCTGGAAATGACGCCGGTAAGCGCAAAATAAGTGATGAAAAAGCCGATGAATATGGCGACCCCCGCTGTCAGCGGTATCGGTTCGCGGTGTATTTTCCGTTCGCTGTCCGGTCTTGGCTTGTCCACAAAGTCAATCTTGACCGCAAGTTTGCGAAAAGGCGGAATCAATACCAACACCAGAACCATGGATATGACAAACGCTGCTAAATAGAGCATGGTTTCCTCCCAATGAATGAAGAATAATGGAGAACATTGCAATCTAAGTATATGACTTAAACCCAACTCTATCAACCTATCAAAAGAAAAAGACTGCTGCATCAGTAGAATTTCTACTAAAAGCAGCAGCCTTTCCCGGACCCACAGATCAAGACTCCTTCTTCACCGCGAGCCCGATGATCATAACGATAAGTGCCAGCAAAGCAATCAACTGATCGATGGTCATGGCAAAAGCCTCCTTTAGACAGGATCACTCTTGCCCGGAAATCTCATCGACCTCTCCCATTGTCTTGCCTTACGTTTCCCATTTCCATCTTATGAGGCTCCCATCCGTTTTATGAGAGGACGGCCAAAAAAAACTGCCCCCGTCCAGAAAGAACGAAAGGCAGTTTGTTCGGCATAGCATAACAAATGAGGCACTCATATAGGATTAAGCTATTCTTGCGGTGTGGGAGCTATGAGTGCTCACTCTTAAAACACTTCATTGATGACGGCACTTGGAGATCGCGATTTCTGCTACTCCGTCACAATGTCATAGATCAACACTGGCGCATCCGCATGATCGGCGATTCGAATACTCTCATACAGCTTCTGCTTCACGTCATCCACATTCTCGCGATTGGCATGAATCGTGACAAGGGAATCGCCCTTCTTCACTGTATCGCCGACCTTCTTGTTCAGCATCAGGCCTACAGCCAGATCAATCTCGGATTCCTTCGTGGCGCGGCCGGCTCCTAGCAGCATCGCAGCAGTCCCGATCTCGTCTGCCACCAGCTCGGCTACAACGCCATCCTGCTGGGCAGGAAGCTCGATAAGGTACTGCGCCTTCGGCAGCCGATCAGGATGATCCACCACAGACGGATCTCCGCCCTGGTTCGCGATAAATTCCTTGAATTTCTCCAGCGCCTTGCCGTTCTTGATAACCTCTCTCAGCTTCGCTTCAGCATCCTCAAGCGAGTCTGCTTGCTTGGCCAGATAGACCATCTGTCTGCCGAGAGCCAGGCACAGCTCTTCGAGGTCCTTCGGTCCCTCACCACGAAGCGCAAGGATTGCTTCCTGAACCTCCAGCGAGTTGCCGATCGCCACCCCAAGCGGCTGGCTCATATCCGAGATGACTGCCATCGTCTTGCGGCCGACGTTGTTGCCGATGCTTACCATTGCGTGTGCCAATTCCTTGGCATCCTCCACCGTTTTCATGAAGGCCCCCGCTCCGGTCTTGACGTCCAGCACGATCGCATCCGAGCCTGCGGCAATCTTCTTGCTCATGATGGAGCTGGCAATCAGCGGAATGGAATTGACAGTTGCCGTCACATCCCGGAGCGCATACAATTTCTTGTCCGCCGGGGTGAGGTTCCCAGTTTGGCCGATGACCGCGATTTTATGTTGATTTACAAGGTTCACAAATTCGTCTTTGCTGATCTCCACATGGAATCCTGCAATGGACTCCAGCTTGTCAATCGTTCCTCCGGTATGACCCAGGCCGCGTCCGGACATCTTGGCTACAGGAATATCCAGTGCCGCTACAAGCGGAGCCAGGACAAGCGTCGTGGTATCACCTACGCCCCCTGTGGAATGCTTATCAACCTTGATCCCCTCAATTGCGGACAGATCAATCGTTTCTCCGGAATTCACCATTGCCATCGTCAAGTCCGCCCGTTCGCGATCGGTCATGTCCTGGAAGTAAATCGCCATGTTCATGGCGCTCACCTGATAGTCGGGAATGTCTCCCTTGGTATATCCTTCGATAAAGAAATTGATCTCTTCTGTTGTCAGTTCTTTGCCGTCACGTTTCTTCGCAATTAAATCAACCATTCTCATCGTATATTCTCCTCACTGATTGCGATGATTGTATTCCTTCCACAGGCATCAATACAAATGCGGATTGTTCTTCCGATCGCTGTTGCCCCCAGATTCCTTATACATAATTAATATTGTTGGAATCTGTGAGCAAAGGCGACCGCTCCGCTTCTCCAAAACAATTCCGCCTTCTTCGTTGGGGAGGTTTCCTTACAACGATATCGCGGTATCCAGTGCGACTTCCATCATCTCGTTAAACGTTGTTTGACGCTCCTCAGATGAAGTCTCTTCCCCAGTGATCAAGTGATCGCTCACGGTCAGGATGGTCAGGGCATTCACGCCGAAGCGCGCAGCAATCGTATAGAGAGCTGTCGACTCCATCTCTACTCCGAGCACGCCATGCTGCATCAGCTTCTCCACAACCGATTTGTCCTCACGGTAGAACACATCAGACGTAAACACGTTGCCGACGTGCATCTTCAAGCCTTTTGCCTTGCCGCGCTCATACGCGCCAAGCAGCAGGGGGAAGCTGGCAATCGGTGAAAAATCATAACCGTTGAAGTGATGACGGTTCATGGCGGAATCCGTGCAAGCTGCCTGGGCGAGAATGACATCACGCACATGGACATCCTTCTGCATCGCTCCGCAGGTTCCTACACGAAACAAATTCTTAACACCATAATCCGAAATAAGCTCATTCACGTAGATTCCGATTGAGGGTATACCCATGCCTGAGCCTTGGACGGAGACGCGCTTTCCCTTATACGTTCCCGTAAAGCCAAGCATTCCTCGCACTTCGTTATAGCAGGTTACGTCTTCCAGATAGGTCTCTGCAATAAATTTGGCCCGCAGCGGATCTCCAGGCAACAGTATCGACTCCGCAATATCTCCGGGTTTCGCTCCGATATGTGTGCTCATTGTTCCATTCCTCCACATTCTCGAATTATTTATTTCAAATCATTCAAAAAGCTTGTTCCGTGCTCCGGCATCTTCACGCCGAAGTTGTCTGCAACCGTAGCGCCAATGTCCGCAAACGTCTTGCGAAGCGGCAGCTCCTTGCCCTCAGCAAAACGCGGAGAGTATATAAGCAGCGGCACGTATTCACGCGTATGGTCCGTGCCTTTGTAGGTTGGAT
The DNA here is from genome assembly GCF_001277345.1 of Paenibacillus solani. Taxonomy (GTDB): domain Bacteria; phylum Bacillota; class Bacilli; order Paenibacillales; family Paenibacillaceae; genus Paenibacillus_AQ; species Paenibacillus_AQ solani. The sequence goes on along the minus strand of NZ_LIUT01000005.1, from coordinate 88,047 downwards.
CATTCCCATGGTCAGCCGTGATGATCAGCAGATCATCATTTGTCATTCTATCGAACACTTCCGGCAGACGTTGATCGTAATCCTCCAGTGCTTGGCCATACCCTTTCGGATCACGTCGGTGTCCGTATACCGCATCGAAATCGACGAGGTTCAAGAAGCTTAATCCCTTGAAGGATTCATCCAGGGTCTGCACCATCTTATCCATGCCGTCCATATTCGAGACGGTTCTGACTGCCTTCGTAACGCCTTCGCCATCATAGATATCAGAGATTTTACCGAGGGCAATGACGTCAAGGCCCGCATCTTTCATCTCGTTCATCGTGGTACGTCCGAATGGCTTCAAGGCATAGTCATGCCGATTCGCTGTACGCTTGAAGCTTCCCACCTCGCCAATGAACGGACGCGCGATGATCCGGCCGAGCATATAAGGGTCTTCCAGCGTGATTTCACGGCAGAATTCGCAGATCTCATACAGCTCCTTGAGAGGAACCACATCTTCATGAGCAGCGATCTGAAGCACGGAGTCCGCCGAGGTATACACGATCAAGGCTCCTGTTTTTACGTGCTCTTCGCCAAGTTCATCGATAATCTCCGTTCCGCTCGCCGGCTTGTTGCCGATGACCTTGCGTCCGGTCTTCTCCTCAATGCGCTGGATCAGCTCGTCCGGGAACCCGTCCGGGAACACGCGGAATGGCGTATCGATATACAATCCCATAATTTCCCAGTGCCCCGTCATGGTGTCTTTGCCGTTCGAAGCTTCCTGCATCTTCGTATAGTAGGCCCGAGGTTTATCGGCCACAGGCACGCCTTCGATCTCCCGAATATTCGACAGACCCAGCGCTGCCATATTCGGCATGTTAAGCCCACCGCATTCGCGGGCGATATGCCCCAGCGTGTCAGAGCCGATATCGTCAAAATCAGCCGCATCCGGTGCTTCGCCGATACCTACAGAGTCCAATACGATCAAGTGAATTCGATTAAAATGTTCCATATCCAAGTTCCCCCTCATATGATGTGTTCTTAAAATGCACAAGGTTTCGCTTGCTATGATTGTTCCAAGACCAGTCTACAGGAACAGTCCGGTAATCGTGGCCGACAGAACGCTCACCAGTGTTGCGCCGTAGAGCAGCTTGAGACCAAAGCGCGCAACCACATTTCCTTGCTTTTCGTTCAAGCCTTTGACGGCTCCGGCAATAATACCGATGGAGGAGAAGTTGGCGAAGGATACCAGGAATACCGACACGATACCGATCGTGCGCGAAGACATATTCGTGAAATCAGCCAGACTAAGCATCGCCACGAACTCATTCGATACCAGCTTCGTAGCCATGATGCTGCCAGCATCCACGGCCTCGGTCCAGGGCACCCCCATAACAAATGCAAGCGGAGCAAAAATATAACCCAGCAGCTCTTGGAAGGTGATCCCGAAAATCATATCAAACAGGCCGTTGATCATCGCGATCAACGCAACGAAACCGAGGAGCATCGCAGCAACCGTAATCGCCACCTTAAAGCCGTCCATGATGTATTCGCCGAGCATTTCGAAGAAGGATTGCTTCTCCCCCTCCTGCACATCCAGAATATCCTCATCCTTCTCTACCTTGTAAGGATTGACGATGGAAGCAATGATAAAACCGCCAAACAGGTTCAGTACAAGTGCGGTCACCACGTACCGCGGCTCGATCATCTTCATATACGCGCCAACGATCGACATCGATACGGTGGACATGGCGGAAGCGCATAGGGTATACATGCGGTGTTTTGGAATTAAAGCGATCTGCTTTTTGACCGAGATAAACACCTCGGATTGTCCCAGAATCGCGGAAGCCACCGCATTGTATGACTCCAGCTTGCCCATGCCGTTGATTTTGCTCAAGATGAGCCCGATATATCTTACGATAAACGGCAGCACCTTAATATATTGAAGTATACCAATCAAAGTGGAAATAAACACAATCGGCAGCAAAACGTTCAGGAAGAACGGACCCGCTCCTTCGTTGGCAATGCCCCCAAATACAAACTCGATTCCGGCTCCGGCATAATCCAGCAGCGCTTCAAATGTGCTCGCAATCCCTTTTACAAGATACTCCCCGATGCCTGTGTTGAGCAAGATAAATCCGAGAATCAGCTGCAGCACAACCATGATCGCCAGCGGACGATAGCGAATATGGCGCTTATCATTACTGATAAGAAAAGCCAAACCGAACACGACCAGCAAACCTAGTATGGCAATTATATATTTCATCGTCGTTGTTCCCCCATAGGTGTATTTTTGGATATTCCATGGCTACATGGCTACCGAATTTGCGTGCACGATGATGTTCAAATTGTTAATCAGATTTATTATTAATAGGATGAGCTGGATTGTCCGCCCTCCATAATTTTGACACCAGAGCTCGCCCCAATACGCGTAGCACCAGCTTCTATCATACGATCCATGTCTTCCTTGCTGCGTACGCCGCCGGAAGCTTTCACGCCAACGCTCTCACCTACCGTTTGACGCATCAAGGCTACGTCTTCCGGTGTAGCTCCGCCCGTAGAGAACCCGGTTGATGTTTTCACAAAATCAGCCCCGGCTTGCACGGACAGCTTGGATGCGCGTACCTTTTCTTCCTCCGTCAGCAGGCTAGTTTCTATGATAACCTTTACAAGGGCTTTGCCTTTGGCTGCGTCCACTACCGTCTGTATATCTTTTTGCACTAACTCATCGTTACGATCTTTCAAAGCTCCAATGTTGATGACCATATCCACCTCCGTCGCCCCGTTAGCGATGGCATCCTTCGCTTCAAAGGCTTTTACCGCCGACGTGGTAGCTCCCAGCGGAAAGCCGATCACGGTGCAAACCTTAACATTGGTGCCTGCGAGTTGCTCAGCACAGTAGGATACCCAAGTCGGGTTCACGCATACCGAAGCAAATTCGTACTTTTTGGCCTCATCCGTAATTTTCTTAATTTCCGCTTGAGTTGCATCCGCCTTCAACAGCGTGTGGTCAATCATTCCTGCTATATTCATCTGGTTAAACACTCCTTCTATTGGTTTTAAACGATCTTGTAAAAGCGCTGTCATTTGTGACTCAACCTTGTTAACGGGATCATCATATCACAGCAATGAACACATGTAAAATCCATTCTGAAAATATGTTCATTCCGATTTATGGCAATGATATATCTATCATTGTTGACTAAAAAGACAAATCTACATTCAGGAATTATCTAACATTTCGCACCGTTTATTATGCTCTATACCCGATGAGGATAAACATAAACAAGATACGTTTGCCTGTGGATGATTGACATCCCTTTAATATCATGCACAAAAAGACCTCATTCAGGCGGTCTGAGGCCTGCCATAGCCTCCAACCTCCCTGAACGAAGTCTTAAGATTTATACTTATAGAGTTTCGACATTGATTATGATAGCAATGCTTGTGCTGTAAACTGGTCGGTCACTAGAATATTCGCATATTTACCGATGAGCGCAGCCCGAATTGCATCCGTCTTCCGCTGTCCCCCTGCTACGAGAATGGACTTCTCCTTATGACGCAGATCATTCAGATCAATTCCCACGGTCCGGTTGTTAATCTCCTCGCTGCATATTCTGCCCTCCGCATCAAAAAAACGGGAACAGATATCGCCTGCGCCAATCTGAGCAAGCAGCTTCTGTTCATCCTTGCTCAAATAGCCGAGTCGGAACAGCAGGGCATCTTCATGAACGGTGCCCACCGTGAATATGGCAATATTCGCCTGTTTCCCTAATTGGATGATCCGCTGGATATGCCTGTCCCTCTCCACCATCTCCTTCAGCACCATCGTGTCAAATATAACCGGCAGCGGCAAGTATCTCGCCATCGTATGGTACGCCTCCGCAAACAGATTGACGATCTCTGCTGCATACGTGTTCACATGCGAATGGCTGACGCCCCCTTTAAGCTGTACAACTTCAACGCCCCGAACCGACTTTTGCTGCAGCTGAAGTGCTACCGCGTGCATGGTCGTTCCCCAGGTCACGCCGATAATATCGGAATCCTGAACCGTTTCATGTAAATAATCGGCTGCTCTTTTGCTGATATGCTTCTGAATTTCGCGATATTCATTAGTAGGAGAGTAGTTCACCAGCACTTGCTCCAACTTGTACTCCTTCTTAACCCTTTCGCCCAAAGCGTCCAGGTCCTCCAGCGGATCTACAATGCTGATCTGCACATACCCTTGCTCCTTGGCGTGCTGAAGAAGCCTGGAGACCGTCGGCCTCGAAACACCGAGTTTTGATGCGATATCTTGCTGGCTGTAATCCGACATATAATATAATCTTGCCGCCTCAATGCTGAGGCGTTGTTTATCCATATCCATGATCCAACCCACTTTTATTGTTGTCGTATTTGAATTGGATACATTATACATCGTTCCCTTAGAGATTACGATAGCGCGCGAATGGCAACCATCATATACTGATTCATTGGCAAGTTCGGCTGGGCATGAATTAGCTAAACTCACTCCCTATTGAAGGGGAGCTGCCCTGCCATAGGAAGTCTTCGAGCCTTGGATTGGAGCAGCCCATGCTACGGCATTAGTAATTACCTGCTGAATTTCAGGTTGATAGTAGGTAGGATACGCCTCATGGCCAGGTCTGAAATAGAATAGCTTGCCTCGTCCGCGCTTGTAACAGCAGCCGCTGCGGAACACCTCGCCGCCTTCGAACCAGGAGACAAATACCAGTTCATCCGGTGCCGGGATTTCAAAGCGCTCCCCATACATTTCTTCCTGCGGAATTTCGATATACTCTCCAAGTCCGCTTACGATAGGATGACCGGGATCAATAACCCATAATCGTTCCTTCTCGCCATCATCGCGCCATTTCAACAAGCCCGTATTGGTACCGAGAAGACGTTGAAAAATCTTAGATGCGTGGCCCGAATGAAGCACGATAATCCCCATGCCGTCCCATACGCGCTGGCGCACTTTGTCCACAATATCATCATGCACTTCACTGTGAGCCACATGTCCCCACCAGATTAGAACATCCGTTGCAGCGAGCACTTCATCCGTTAATCCGTGCTCGGGTTCATCCAGCACGGCTGTGCGCACTTCAAACCGTGCGTCCTGCTCGAGAAAATCGGCAATTGCACGGTGAATGCCTTCTGGGTATACGCTTGCTATCTGTTCATCATGTCTCTCATGCCGGTATTCATTCCATACCGTTACATGGATTGTAGTCATGGATGCGGCCTCCTTCATGGAAAATCAGTTTCTCGTCCAAAACGATTATGGACTCTATCAGAATATATGCCGGAGCTGCGAATCCCAGATCATCAAATCAGGAGAACGAACTTCTGCATAACTCATTAATTCACCCACAGTGTTGGTCATGTTGAATGAACGGGACGATCTGTGCCAAAGTTACTGAGGATAACACAGAGTCCCACCTTGGATAATCGGAAGTTATCCTTGTACTTTTCCACATTTGTTCACAAACACGGGATAACTTCCTTCGTAGCGGAGATTTATTTTCACTTTAGGGGAGTTCAGATGGGGATTATGTTCATAACTCTGTGTATAATGAAATTCTGTTTAAAGGTTATACACAATTGATATGGAGTGAGCACTATATACAAAAGATATTATCCACATATAGAAATTTGGATTTTTCTACACATCTTCCAATATGCTAACACCTATATCAAGGTGTTGATTGACTTAACTAGCTTCCTGCAACATAATAAAGAGACCGATTGGTTTCTTTTTAGGGAAAGGTTGTTGGTTGCTATGGCAAAGGGAGTGGAAACCCGTCACAATATTATCAAGAAAGCTGCCGTAATTTTTAATAAAAAGGGGTTTTACGGCTCCTCCATGACAGATATCATGCAATCCACAGGTCTTGAGAAAGGCGGAATTTATCGTCATTTCAAGAGCAAAGATGAGCTCGCATTGGAAGCTTTCGACTATTCAGTAGATGTTCTGCGTCAAACCTACAGAGCCGCTGCACTCCAAGCCCAAACCGCTGAAGGCAAACTTCTGGCTGTTCTTTCTGTATATGCCGGCCAGGGCCAAACCCCACCGCTCGAAGGAGGATGCCCGCTGCTCAACACAGCGGTCGATTCGGATGACACCCATCCTCTGCTGAAGCAGAAAGCGCGTGATGCGATGGAGGAATGGCTCCATTTTTTGAATCAAATTATAACGGAGGGAATTCACACAGGTGAATTTCGTCCAGATCTGCCCATCGAACAGGTATGCGTGTTTCTGACTTCCGTGTTTGAAGGTAATATTATGATGCTGCAGCTCTCTAAAAACCATCAATACACCGAACAGTATCTCGAACAATTGAAGGCTTATATTCATAAATGCATGAAGTAAGTCTTTCTTTTTGCCCTAAAAAAGACCGATCGGTCCCAAAATTATTTGAACGGAGCTGTTATCTATGAGAACACCTGTCCAAATCGGTATTGTTCTGTTTGATCACATGGATATCTTGGATTTCGCCGGACCATTTGAAATTTTCTCGTTAAGTGTTTTTGCACCCCAGGATGTCCCGCGATTGCTGATGAAAGATTTGCCTCTTCATGAGAAGCCTTTTCAGGTCACTACGATTTCTAATACACTTGATGCCATTACGGCTCATAACGGTTTAACAATCTTGCCTCATCTAAAGTTGGAGGACGATCATCCGCTCTTTGACCTCATAATCATACCCGGCGGACCGTTAAAGGCCATTCGCCAGGCCAGAAAGAATCGTGAACTACTTCAGTGGATCGCAAACCATGCAGCCGCGGGTCGTAAAATAGCTTCGGTTTGCACAGGTGCACTTATACTTGCCGAAGCCGGAATATTATCAGGCCGAAAAGCCACCACCAACGTTTTTGCACTCAATCATTTGGAAGAGCGCTATCCCGATGTGGAAGTCATACATAATGTGCGGTTTGTGGATGAAGGAAATATCATCACTTCCGCCGGAGTATCTGCCGGTATAGACATGTCCCTCTATTTGGTCAGCCAGTGGCTGGGCTTTGATGGCGCACAAAGAACCGCAGATACAATAGAGTACCCGCATTGGAACATAACAACGGCTTCATCTAGACCTACATAGCATCCCATATCATTAAAAAAGCCAAGGCGCAGGGTATACAATCCCTAGCCTTGGCCTTACGTTCTCTATTTTATTTGCGCCCGTAATCGGCCTTAATCTCTCCCCAGCTCTTCGTTTGCCATTTCAGCACCTTGTTCTCATATGTATTGGTTCGAAGCCAGTGCTCGGCCCGGTCCACCAGATCCCAGATCTCTTGGGTTGACGCGTCGCGCGGAAGCGTGGTGGCCACCTTCTTCTGCTTCAGCCATTTGAGTGCATTCATGGAATCACTGTACACCGTTTTGGTGCTACCCATTTTCTTCAGGTAAGCCAGCGCGTGGACGATGGCCAGAAACTCGCCGAGATTGTTCGTTCCCTTCGAAATCGGTCCGCACGAGAACAGAATATCTCCCGTCTGCGTATCCACGCCTTTATACTCGACAGGTCCAGGGTTTCCTCGCGTCCCCACATCTACGGAGATGCTGTCATAATCGATCTCGCCCGGTTCTTCAGCGGCTGATGCGCTGATGCGCTTGTAGCTCTTGGAGCCTGAGCTGCCGGGTTTGCTTCCGGACTGCTGCCCCCAGTAATTTTTATAACCTGCCGCATAGGCCTGCTCTGCCTCGCTCCGCGATTCGAACGCCTTGAATTTGGCGCCCGCAAACTGATTCACCTGCTGTTGGCATTCACCCCAGCTTGTATAAATACCGGGTACTTTGCCTACCCAGACAACATAATATTTTTGCTTCGCCATAATAAACCTCCATTCCGAACTAACCTCTCTAGCGTACTATATCACATCCTCCGAAACCAACAAAAAAAGCGCCATCGTCTCCGATCCGCTTTCTGTGCTTAATCTTATTCAATTGTTCCTGTTTCGTCGGCTTCACTCTCACATGCTGTGACAGCGCACTGTAATCTTCGTTGGTCTTTCTCATCGAGACGGCTGACCATGTTCCGGCACGTTCCGCTTTGCGGAGCGCCTTTTGCGTTTTCGTACGGGCCATGAGGCTCACTCTCCTTCTACTATATAGAAATCTCTTATATTGTATGGCAAAACGGACGGGAATGGAACCAAATTGGATCTGCCCCATCCGACTCCTCCTGTTACGCGCCCATAATTCCTACCCTTTAAACTCTAGAACCTTATCGCGATAATTTATTTTCACTCCCTCATGTGTCTGGTATTTCATTGCATCCAGCTTCGCTTTAGCATCTGTCTGCGTCTCGTCGCTGCCGATCGTGTTCTACGCCGGTAATGGTCCATGTCCCATCTGTCTTCTCCAATGAACATTTACGGTTCACACGGGTCAACGGTTTGTTCTTCAAGTCCCTGGATTCCGCTGCATATACAAATGCTTTCTCAGCTTCCTTGCTCACATAGGGCTCCGAAATGCGAATCGTTGTCTTCTCTTTATCCACGCCCAAAGACTTGGCCCACCCTTGCATATATTCCTTATGTTTCTCATATTCTGCGGCAGACATCTTCATCATGTCGCTTGCACGATATTCCTTCTCGTTATATCCAAAAATAATCCGGTCGCTCATAGCCTGCATGTACGATTCACTGACAATCCCGTTACCTGGGACAAATATTCCGAATAATCCATTTGAAAATGCAGCAGTTTATATTCCGCCGTCTCCAGCTTCTCCACCCGGTTCGCGATCTGTCCCGTTCGTTCTCCGGCAAGCCCGTACCGCCGCAGGCGGACAATCCCGTCACAGTTAGTGCAAACAGCAGGATTAGTAGAGATTTCATTTTGCAACTCATCTGTACCCTCCTTCTTCCTGCAAACTATTAACCCAATGATAGGATACAAAATCCTTGAAGCATAGCGGAGTTTGTCAGGGCTAGAGAATTCAATATCCCGGCCTCGACTGAACATAGCCGGATTTCAAAAAGCCTGCCTCAGGAACCAGGTTCCAGGGCAGGCATCTTGATGAATATCATTTTATAATTTGCGTCCTTCCGTCAGTCGTACCCAGAAGCCGCCTTTGAAGCTCTTAGGTTCATGGGAGATGATGAACGCCTGTGGCGACATTTTGGCCAATGTCTCCATCAGTCGGCGCTCATTCTTTCGTTTCACGAGAACTTGAAGGACGAGCCGCTTGCCATCCTTGCCATCCGCTTCCCAAGCAGTAACCCCGTATCCCTTCTCCCGCAGATTCATCGCCAGATTCGTCTCAACAGAATTGACGATAACCTGAACCACAATGTAGCCGAGAGCCAAATACTCCTCTATCCGGCTGCCAGCATACACACCAAGGCCAAAACCAAGGCAGTAGGCCGCCATATTAAAGGGATTGTCCAGGTTTTGCAGGACGAGATTAAGACCGAGCAAGTAAACGAATACCTCCAGCATGGCCAGAAGGGAGGCTATCCCCCTTCTGCCTTTGATCATCAGAATTAATCGCAGCGAGAATATAGAAACATAGACCACATTGATGCCGATGATCGAGCCGATAAGCGACAGCGAAATCATCGAGAATCACGTGTTGCGATATACTGTGGTCTTGGCCTCTGCCCCGAATACGGAGACACAAGCTTATTATCCACGCTGTTATAGACCATAAAAATATTGCTGCGAGGCATCGGCGTAATGTTGCTGTTTGAACCGTGCATAATGTTGCAGTCGAATAATACGATCGAGCCTGCTTTGCCAACAGGAGTATCAATACCGCTCTCTTTGACCATGCGCGTCAGGTTGTCATGATCCGGCACACCGTACTCCTGCTTGCGCAGAGAATCCTTAAAGTGGTTATCTGGTGTCTTGCCGATACAAGCGACGAACTCCTTGTGAGATCCAGGCACAACCATTAATGGCCCGTTAAATGAATAGTTATCCTCCAATGCAATCGAGCAGCTTAACGCTCTCATGCGGGGCATTCCATCCTCGATATGCCATGTCTCAAAGTCTGAGTGCCAATAGAACTCCTTGCCAGTAAAGCCCGGCTTGTAATTAATCCGCGATTGATGGATGTACGTCTCGCTTCCCAAAAGATACTCCATAATCGCCAGGAGTCTCGGATGCTGTGATAGCTTCTTAAACACGTCATGGCTCTCGTGAACCGCGAACACTGAGCGCACTTCATCCCCGCCAGGCTCCCGGATCACTTCATCCTGCTTCGACGCTCTAGCCGTCACCTGCAAGCTGCGAGCTTCAGCCTGATATTTCGCCAGCTCCTCTCCATCAAAGAAGCCTTCCAAGGATAAATATCCGTTGCGCTCATAGAATCCGGACTGCTCCTGCGTTAGTGGAGCATCCGGTGTCCATTCTGAATGTACGACCGGATCCTGCCGTTGTAGGATTTGAGGCTTTCCATGCACTCTTGAAGGATACACGTCCATCTCTTTCTCCTGAAGGGCCGACACATGATTATTACTCATCGAATATCATCTCCTTAGTCTGAAATTGGGGCAAGCAGCGGGTAGGTTCCTTCCTCGTCGTGAACTTCCGCACCGGTAAGCGGCGGATTGAATACGCAGATCATCCGCATCTGCGAACGGGCTCTCAAATAGTGCTTCTCATGTCCATCCAGGGCGTACATCATGCCCGGGGAGATAGGATAGGTTTCACCACCGACAACCTCGATTTCTCCCTCGCCTTCGATGCAGTACACGGCTTCCACATGATTTTTATACCAAATCAGCGTCTCCGTTCCGGCCTTGATAAGGGTGTCATTGAGAGAGAAGCCCATACCGTCTTTGGTAAGCAGAAGCCTTCTTGAATTCCATGTGGTTGTATCAATATCATCCTTCGTATCCACAATGTCTTCCAAATGTTTAACGATCATAATGAACTCTCCTCTGCTTCTAGTTGTTTCATACTGTTCTTCAATATCCCCAATCCCTGTGTCAATGTGTTCATTTCGATGGTCAGCGGCGGCATTAGCTTCGCCACCTCACTATGCGGGCCTGATGTTTCCAGTATCAGTCCCTGTTCAAACGCAATCTCGGAAAGTCTCCCTGCCAGCTCCGCTTTATCAAAAGCAATTCCCTGAATCATGCCTCTGCCCCGGATGGTGCCGCTAATCTCAGGATATTCCTTGGCAACCCCCTCCAATGATTGGCGAATCTGAGTCTCGCGAATGCCGATATCGAGCTGGAAATCTTCCGTTCTCCAATATTCCAGCGCTTCGGCTGCGGCCACGAATCCGAGATTGTTGCCTCGGAAGGTGCCATTATGCTCGCCCGGCTCCCATATATCCATCTCCGGCTTGATCAGCGTGATCGCCATTGGTAAGCCATAGCCGCCTATCGATTTGGAGAGGCATATGATATCCGGTTCGATGCCAGCATCATCAAAGCTGAAGAACGGTCCTGTTCTGCCGCAGCCCATCTGGATATCATCCAGAATAAGCAGGATTCCCTTATCCTGGCAGATGCGCGCTAGTCTCTGCAGCCATTGCCTGCTGGCGGAGTTTAGCCCACCTTCGCCCTGCACTGCTTCAACGATGACCGCCGCCGGAAGCGGAATGCCGCTTCCCGGATCATCCAGCAGCTTCTCCATATATGCCATCGTATCCACGTCCTCGCCAAAGTAACCGTCATATGGCATAAAGACCGAGTTACTCAAATCGACGCCGGCTCCCTGCCGTTTGAAGGAGTTCCCCGTAACCGCAAGCGATCCCAGCGACATCCCGTGAAAAGCATTCGTGAAGCACAGGACGGTGCTGCGTCCGGTCACTTTCCGGGCAATTTTCAGTGCAGCTTCAACGGCATTCGTCCCCGTTGGTCCGGGGAACATCACTTTATGATCCCAGCCGCGCGGCTTCAGGATAATCTCCTGAAAACGAGTCAGGAACGTCTCCTTTGCTTCTGTCGCCATATCCAGACTATGCGTAACGCCATCCTTCATAAGGTAATTAACCAACTTATCGCGTATCTTCTCATTGTTATGTCCGTAGTTTAATGCTCCGGCTCCGGCAAAAAAATCAATATATTCATTGCCCTGCGTATCCCAAAGCTTCGCATTCCGGGCCTTTTCAAAGACCGTCTGAAAGCTTCGGCAATAACTTCTCACCTCGGACTCCAGGTTGTTGAAAACAGTAAGCGTCGGTTTCTCCATCACTTGGTTGTTCATAGTTCCCTCCATTTGTTTATATGTCATTGAAAAAAGGGCCAATTACGAATAACGGCTCCTCTTCATGAGAGGTACCACCCGGAAACATCTCGGCTCCATACCCTACAGTTACCGTGCTGGGTATGGATTTCTCTTCGGCAAAACCGAGAAACAATCGCCTGGATGCCTTATTGCTTGGCGAAACCGTCGTTTCGATGAAACGGACGCCATGGCATGCCTTGTCGTTCATCAGCCCTGTCAGCATGGCCTTTGCGATTCCTTGCCTGCGGTGCGAGCTGGCAACAGCCACCTGCCAAACGAACAGCGTCTCGGGATTACGCGGAGAACGGAAAGCAGAGATAAAGCCGACAATTTTGTCATCCTGCTCCGCGATCATGCAAGTATCGTTGAAATAATCCCCAAGGAGGATATAGCAGTACGCGGAGTTCAGGTCCAATGTTCCCGTATCGCCTATCAGCTCCCACACCCGGGCACCATCTTTTGCTTCAGGCTTTCGATAGACTACTTGGGTTTTCGTATTCACAGCCATATCCTTACCAACACCTCTTTACATAGCTAAATTCCATTCGAGCGGAATCGTTGCAGAAAGCTCTGCAGCCGATCGCTCTTTGGATTATCGAATATTTCTTCTGGCGTCCCCTGCTCCACGATCCTTCCTTCAGCTCCGAATATGACCCGATCAGCGATTTCCTTGGCAAAATCCATCTCGTGCGTAATCAGCATCATGGCCATCTCGCCTTCCTCCGCAATCTCTCGGATCACCTCTAGCACCTCGCCAACCAGCTCCGGGTCCAAAGCAGACGTGACCTCGTCAAACACCATCACTTTCGGACGCATGACCAAAGCTCTGGCGATGGCAACACGCTGTTTCTGTCCTCCGGACAGATTGGACGGATACATCTTGAGCTTGTCGGCCAAACCAACCTTGCCCAGCATCGAAACAGCTCGCTCCTCGGCCTCCTCCTTGGATAATCCCAGTACCTTGCGCGGGGCCTCTGTCACATTGCGAAGCACATTCATGTGCGGGAACAGATTGAAATGCTGGAAGATCATCCCGACATTGCTGCGCATCCGATGCAAGTGCTTCTCGCCCGCCCGGACCAGCTCGCCTTTCTCATGGGTATGCCAGAGGAGCTCGCCATCCAACTCGATGGTACCTTCAGTGGGCTCCTCCAGAGTCATCAGCATTCGTCCCAACGTCGTTTTGCCAGATCCGCTCGGACCGATCACAGCCACCTTCTCTCCAGGCTGCATTTCCAAATCGATGCCCTTCAGCACCTGCAGGTCGCCAAATGACTTCGTTACGCCCGTATACTTCACAATCGGTTTGGTACCGGTGTCTATGCGATTGCCTTCCTGCCCCGGTACTTTTGACAGTTCAGCCTGTTCATCGATCCCAATGGCTTTCAACAAAACTCCCTCCTTTATTTTCCACGCTGCAGATTCATCCGTTTTTCCAGCCTCTGCACCAGCAATGATGCAATATAGCTGATGATGAAGAATAGAATTCCGACCAGCGTATACGGCTCAAATGCACGAAACGACTGCGATACGATATTTTTCGCCGTCAACATCATCTCCACCAGCGTAATGGCACATAGAATCGGCGTTTCCTTGAACATGACAATCAAATAATTTCCGAGTACCGGTATGATGGGCGGCACGGCTTGCGGCAAAATAATACTCCGCCAGGTCTGGGCTTTCGTGTAATTCAGTGCGGTGGCAGCTTCCCACTGCCCCTTCGGTACCCCCTCGATCCCGGAACGGTACACCTCAGACAAATAGGTGCTGTAATGCAGCCCAAGACCGATCACCCCGGCATAGAAGGCCGGAATGGAAATTCCCGTCAGAACCGGGAGACTGTAATACAGGAAGAAGACCTGGACCAACAGCGGTGTGTTGCGAATAAATTCAATGACTCCTTTGGTAATGAGAGACAAGGGTTTAAACTGGCTCCTTGCAGCAAAAGCCAGCAGTAATCCGATGATCAGGGCAACTACAAAAGCGCAGAGCGTCACCCATACCGTCATTTTTAATGCGCTTAATAGTTGCGGCAGAATATCCCACGCATATTTCCAATCCCACATAGCTATAGCCTCCCCGCCGTCAATTTACGCTCCAGCAGACGTACGGCCAGCGAGACGAGCGTAGCAATGACAAAATACATGAGGAGCAGCAGCACCAGAATCTCCGTTGTCCAGGAGATGTAATTGTTTCTTAGCACCATCGCTTGGTATGTCAAATCCGCCATCGTGATGAAATAAACCAGGGAAGTGGATTTGATGAGTTCTACAAGCTGATTCCCGAAGGGAGGCAGCATTCGCAGCGAGGCTTGAGGCAATATAACGTTCCATAACCTCTGCCAAGGCTTCATATTAAGCGCCACAGTCGCTTCCCACTGGCCTTTTGGCACCGCCAGCACTGCGCTGCGCACAATCTCCGATCCATAAGCACCGAAGTTCAACCCGATGGCGAGAATGGCAGCCAGCATTTTCGGCAGTTCGATGCCGATAAAAGGCAGGGCAAAATACAACCAGAATAATTGCACCAGCAGGGAGGTTCCCCGAAAGATTTCCACGTACACGGCGGTCAATGTGCGGATGATCCACAGTTTCGACAACCTGCCTAGTCCAGCGACAAATGAAACAACAAGGGCCAGGATGGCTGAGAAGAAAGCTACCACAATGGTGATCTCTGCTCCTTTTAGCAGCGTTGGGAGAAAATCAATCCAAGAATCCGGCATGCTATTCTCCGCAAAGCGCGGCAGCCGTCATATCACCTGGAAGCTCTGCTTCGGTGAATCCGAATGTCTGCAGAATTTCCAGCAGCTCGCCCGAATCCTTCAATTTTTGCAGCTCTTTATTATAGGCCTCCTGGAACTCAGCATCCGCTTTACGGAATGCCGTAGCTCCATACCCACGAACACTCTCGCCATCGATCACAGGTTGTTCAAAATCAGCTACACGCTCAATTTTCTCATCATGGGCCGAGTCCAGCATCGCCTGCAAGGAAGGCCCTGTCATGGTAATTGCATGTACCCGATCTGCCTGAAGGGCGCTGATAGCTGAAGCCTGGTCAGGAACCTGGATGATTTGATCCGAAGGAATGCCGGACTTCTCCATATAGCCGATCTCAACCGCGCCAGTCATAACGGCTATCTTGGCCTGGTCGTTCTCGGCAATATCCGCATAGCTTCCAAGACCCAGTGGATTCCCTTGCTTCACCGCTATAGCTTCCCCAATGCTGTACTCCGGATCGGCAAACAAAACGGCGGAGCAGCGTTCCGGGTTGATGAACATGCCGGCTGTGATGAGATCAAACCGATCCGCCTGCAGTCCCGCAACCAGGGAACCGAACTCGGTCAGCTCACCCCTCATCTCCTTGATGCCCAGACGTTCCAGAACAACGCGGGCAATCTCGACCGCCTCGCCTGTAAGCTCCCCATTCGCTTCTTTGTAGGCATAAGGCTTCTCATTGGCAAACCCGACGGTAATATACCCCTGCTTAACGGCCCGATCCAGCGTACTCTCTTTGTCACCGCAGGCCGCAAGTGATACCACCATGATCAAGGACAACATCAGGACAACCACTTTCTTCAAAAAAACACACAACCTCTCCATCATAAATTTGTGCCATACGTAAAGATGGCATGTTGAAATTATCCACGTTAACACATAGGTTAACTTGGATTTATAGACATCAGACATCATGGCACGGGCCAAGCTATCGGACGGATAACGTATCCATTCCCCAACGCCGTATTAAACCCTATGCGTCTGACTGATTCAATTGGTTTGGTGAAACATATAGGATATACCCCCACCTCCTGATCAGAATACAAAAAGACCACCAAACAGGGGATCTAGACATAGCTCCGCCAGCAGGGGGTCAAAAAATAGAGAAAAGGCCCCTATAGAGAATAAAGGGCCTTTGTTATGAACATCCACTATGTATAAAAGACCCATCCACTGCTGACGAGGTTAGCTGACGGACTCGGGTTAAGATGGTACCCTACACTCTTGATTCAAGTGACTCGCCCCTAATAAAACTGGTTCCCCCGCTTTCCGGTAAAGGTATGCCGGAAACTAAGCGTGTGTCCATGATAAAGGTAAGTTCAGGAAATGTCAAACCCTTAAACCCACTTTTTCTGGAAAATAAGTGGTGAAATTGGCGTTTTTGAATGGAATGTTACTAGCCAAATGGTTATCTAATTATCAGATGTTTCCGTGCTTTTCGGAGAGGCCCTTCCATCCTCATTTTTCGCTATATAGCAGGCATTTCGCAAAGCTTCCGATAGTGGTTCATGCCATATATTATTCACGCCATGAAACGAAACCGGGCAGCAGACTACCCGATTAAATGTATCCGGCTAAAAAAATTTCCAATAATCAGCAATTTGCTTGTCCATTTCATATAAAATGGTCCGGCATCACTCTCTCGTTACCAACTTCAACAAACAAAGCCCCGATCCTTGGGATCAGGGCTTTCCTTCATTTATACAGCTGTATATCCGCCGTCTACGAGCAAGGTCGTACCTGTAATGAAGGATGCGTCTTCACTGGCGAGGAATAATACGGCTTTGGCCACTTCTTCCGGCTGACCCAAGCGGCCCATCGGATGAAGACCTACCAGATGCTCTGTGATTGCTTCCGTTCTTCCCTGGATAAGCGGAGTATCAATATATCCCGGACAAACCGCATTGACCCGTATCCCCTTGGAAGCATAATCTGCGCCGATCGACTGGGTTAACAGCTTAACGCCTCCCTTGGCGGATGCATAGGCGGTAACTCCGGCTTTTCCGACATGGCTATGGATCGAGCCGCAGTTTACAATTGCCCCTCCAGTTCCTTGGGAAAGCATTTGCTGGATTACATATTTATCGCACAGGAACACCCCTGTTAGATTAATATCAATCGTTCTTTGCCAGTTATCCATTGTCAACTGATCGGCGGGGGCATCATGTGCAATGCCTGCGTTGGCGAATAACACATCAATGCGGCCAAAATGCTCAACCGTCTGCTTCACCATATTCACAACTTCCTGCTCTTGGGTGACATCCGTCTTAACGAACAGCGTTTCAAAGCCTGCGCTCTTTAATTCATCGGAAACGGCCTGTCCACGGTCTGAATAATCGGCAATAACAACCTTGGCTCCCTCTTCTGCAAAAAGCCTTACCGCTGCTTCGCCGATCCCGCTGGCGCCTCCCGTCACAATGACAACTTTGGATTCAAACCTCATTTGTTTAACCACTCCTCTATTGTGAATTCACCATATCAGTTCCACATGTATGTAGAGTTTGCAGATTCCAGGCATAGTATTCCAGACTCTGTTTCTTTGTTTCATGGACCAAAGCCTATCCGTTATATTATACAGGCCGCTCGATCGTAAACATCTCTCCCAATGAAGAATAGATATTCCCTGCCATACGGCTCACAGGCTTTAACTTGGCGGCGTTAATCCGCCCATGTTCGTATAGCTCCTCCGCAACATGGAACCGGACAACACGGGCAATTAACAAATCGGCTGCGGGCATCTGATCCGTGCCATTCAAACTTACAACTTGGTCCAGCATGCATTCCATACGAATCTTGCATTCCAGAATACCAGGTACGTTTACTACCTCGCTAGCAGTCGGGGTTAAATGTGTTAGGACAAGCTCACTTTCGTGCGGAGGCAGGTTTGCAGCTGTTTCATTCACAGCATGAACAATATCTTCGTCCACAATATGGATGACAAGCTCGCCGCTTTGCATGGCATTTCTCGCTGTATCTTTGGCCGTGCCCTGCTTCCGCTGAACGGATACGGACAGCAAGGGCGGATTGCTGGAGAGAATGGAAAAATAACTGAACGGCGCCGCATTCAGCACACCCTCCTCTGATAATGTAGTTACAAAAGCGATCGGTCGCGGAACAACACTCCCGATCAACAGCTTGTATATGTCCCGTTCACTTTGGGTATTCGGGTCAATGGATATCACTTTGGATTCCCTCTCTCCTTGACTTGTATAGGCATCAAATTTTCTTCGATTCGGGTACGCTCCGGTTCAAACCAAGCAGGAAGTTTCAATTGTTCCCCTAGTGAGTCCAGATCTTCATCCACCGCAAATCCGGGCGGATCGGTTGCAATCTCAAACAATATGCCCCCGCGTTCCCTGAAATATAACGATCTGAAATAATTGCGGTTCTTAATATCTGTCGGCATAAAACCATGGGATGTCACCCACTCTCGCCAGGTAACAAGCTCATCTTCATGTTGGGCACGCCATGCAATATGATGGGTCGTGCCGGCACCTCCCGAGCCTCTAGGGATATCCCGCATTGGCAGATCTATCACGTTGCCGAAAGGTCCCATTGACTGGAACCGGGCATAGTTAACGTCCTCTCCGATGAAGGTTAACCCCATTACCTCCTCCAGCGCTTTCTTCGTTTCCTTCCAATGGCTGCTGAACAAGACCGCACCGCCGATCCCTTTAATTGCTGTTTCGGGCGTCAGATCGTCCACAGACCAACTACTCTTCGGTCCGTCTTCCCTCTCAACCAGCTCCAGTGAAAGTCCATCGCGATCGGAGAACTGGAGATAATGTTCGTTAAATCGAAATGCTTTCATGACAGGAACGCCGAAACTCCGTAAACGCTCTTCCCAATAAGAAAGAGCACCCGTAGGAACGACAAAGGATGTATACCCAACCTGCCCTCCTCCACGTATTCCTCTTCGTGAAGCAGTAGACGGAAAGAAGGTGATAATGGTCCCCGGGCCACCCTCTTCATCCCCGTAGTACAAATGATAAACCTCAGGAGCATCGAAGTTCACCGTCTTCTTCACTAATCTGAGTCCAAGCACACCCGTATAAAAATCAACATTCTTCTGTGGGTTCTGCGCATATGCGGTAATATGATGAATGCCTGCCGTTTGTAATGCCATTGTTATCGCCTCCTGTCATTTTATGCCCTAACCGATGTTTCATTGATGATCCCGTTTCGTATAATATGATTAGTCTATACAATCTTTAAATTTAATATCTTTAATTTAAGATTATATATCCTTCAAATTATTGTCAAGTGCTTCTTTCTACTTCCAGGCATATAAAAATGCCGGCAAGAACGGTTTGCGCTCTTAACGGCATAAGTATGCAGCTGCAGCCACATGTCGATTTATGCATCTATGCTTTTTGCCATTTTTCCTTAAAGAACAGCTGATATACTCTCGTAACCACAATCTTAACGATCATATAAACAGGTACAATCAGCAGGATTCCGATAATTCCACCGAGATCCTGTCCGACCAACACGAGGATGATAATCGTAATGGGATGAATCGCCAGCTGTTTACCAAATATATAGGGACCAATTAAGTTATCCTGAATTTGCTGGGCTGCCAGAATGACAACCAGGGACCAGATCGCCGTTCCGGGGGACTGGATAAATCCGATGATAACAATTGGGATCGAAGACAGAATGGCACCGATAAATGGTATGAAATTCGCAATAACTGCCACAACCGTCAGCAGCAATGCATAAGGCAGACCAATAATCAAAAATCCGATATACATCAAAACACCGAGAGCCAAATTAACCAGGACCCGTCCAACGATAAATCCTTTGAGCGCATTGTTGATCTCATCCAATACCGAGGCTCCCACTTCCTTGAACCGGTTTGGTAAAAAACTCACGATCATATCCCCAAATTTTCCGCCTTCCTTCAGCATGTAATACAGCAGGATTGGGAATGTGAACAAGACAATAGCAAAGTTCGAGACAAAGGAAAACAGATTCTTAATATAATTCGTCAAGAACGTGAAGCCTTGGTTTAAATAATCGGATATCTGTGTAAGCGGATTGGAGTCCTCAGGAAATATCCCCTGGAAAACGCCGTTATTCTCCCACTCCTGAAGCTGATCGCCAAGCTTGGCAAACAGTGTGGGAGCATTCTGCACCAGGGCAACGATCTGATGTTGGAGAGAGGGCCACACCCCAATAATAAATCCGGTCAGGATGCCTGCAAAAACGACATAAATCAGCAGGATGGCCAGCGAGCGATTTAGCTTCCGTTTTTCGAGAAGATCAACCAGAGGTCTTAGCAGATAGTAGAAGAATCCCGACAACATTAACGGGACGAGGATGATGGAGAAGAATGATAGTACCGGTCTGAATATAAAGTCTACCAATGATCCTAAATAAATGATGATCAGCACGAGGATCACGGCAAGACATAATTTGAAGAACTTATTCATTTTATACAAAAAGCATGCCCCTTCTCCTATTTTTCTCACCATAGTATCATGACAACGAGTTCCGATTCAAATTGAGCCTTCTGTCCTAGCATCCTGCAATCTTGTCAGCTGGTGTCGATGTTAAAGAAGACATTCGGCTTCAATATCCCGAGGATATATACTTCTCACAACGCCTCACGTATAATATGAAGGATTGAAAGGCAAGGATTTCATTAGGAGGATATTATAAACATGCATGTTACATCCATCATTCTTGGTCTGATCATCGTATTGAATATCGTGTTCTCCATGTTCGTGGTTTTTAGAGAACGACGAGATGCCGGATCTACTTGGGCCTGGCTGCTGGTGCTGTCTTTTATCCCGATCCTGGGCTTTGCCCTGTACCTGTTGTTCGCGCAGAATTTAAGAAGAATCCGTCTTTTTCACTGGGATGATCTGCAGAAGACCGGCATTGAGAAGGTGCTGCTCTCCCAAATGGAAGGGATGAACCGCGGGGAATACCCGTTTAGCAACCAGGCAGCAGCGGATAACAGCGATTTGATCCATATGCATATTAATGAGAATCAGGCAATCCTCACAGATGACAACCATGTAGAAATCTTTACAGATGGACGCGAGAAATTTGAGCGATTGTTTCAGGATATTGAGGAAGCCAAAGTCTACATACATATTCAATACTATATCATTCGACGTGATTTGCTTGGCAAGAAGCTGATATCCCTGTTAACCAAAAAAGCAAAAGAAGGCGTGAAGGTCCGGCTTCTCTATGACGAGCTCGGCTCGCGTCAATTGACCAAAGGTTTTTTCAAAGCATTTCGCGAAGCCGGCGGAGAGGCCGAAGCCTTCTTCCCGTCCAAGCTGCGTTTCATAAATCTGCGTCTAAATTACCGCAATCACCGTAAACTTGTCATCATTGATGGCGATATCGGGTATGTCGGTGGCTTTAACGTAGGGGATGAGTATCTGGGGCTCAACTCCAAATTCGGATATTGGCGCGACACGCATCTGCGCATCCAGGGTGAAGCGGTCTATGCGATGCAGGTTCGCTTCATTCTGGACTGGAATCAGGCTTCGCACCATAATGATATCTCTTATGAGTCGAATCTGTTTCCCAAGATCAATTCACCGGGCAATGTCGGCATTCAGATTGTGACCAGTGGTCCGGATTCCAGGTATGAGCATATTAAGAATGGCTATATCAAAATGATCTCATCCGCTAAGAAGTCGATCCATATTCAGACACCTTACTTTATTCCGGATGCCAGCCTGCTGGATGCGCTCCGTATCGCTGCGCTGTCCGGCGTAGAGGTTCATCTGATGATACCAGATAAACCTGACCATCCCTTTGTCTACTGGGCGACCTTATCCAATATCGGAGATATGCTGAGTATTGGGGCTAACGTGTATCTCTACAATAATGGTTTCATTCATGCCAAAACTATCATCATCGATGAGATGATCGCTTCAGTCGGGACGGCAAATATCGATGTTCGAAGCTTCAAACTGAATTTCGAAGTGAATGCATTCCTGTACGACGAAGGTTTAGCGAAACAGTTAACCCATATCTTCCATCAGGACCTCAAGGTATCCAGTCAGCTTACAATGAAGCAGTACTTAGAACGTTCGCGGTGGATCAAATTCAAGGAGTCCATTTCACGTTTGCTGTCCCCTATTCTGTAGGACAAGTCCGCTTGTGTCCACATGATAATGAGGCTCAGTCATGACTGTTGAATTACGGTATGAAAAAAGGATGTCTACAGGCAGTATCAAACGCCTGTGAGACATCCTTTTTATTATAAATCTAGATTAATTGTTAGTTCGATAACCCCGCTGCCCGCAGCAATCTCATCACAGTGACAACCGTTTGGGCCTTGGTCACATTGGATTGTGGGTCCAGCTTGGTAGCTGAAACGCCCTGCAAAATCTTCTGCTCCACGACGAAGGCTACAGCCGACTTCGCATAAGACGATACTGAGGCGTTGTCTTTAAATTTGTTTAACACGCCCTGATTCGCCTCATTCTTCTTGCCTGCATATTCCAGCGCATTACTCAGAATCGTGGCCAATTCCTCACGCGTAATTAAGGTGTTAGGATCAAATGTATCCCCTGATCTGCCCTTAACCAGACCCGCCGCTTTCGCAGCTGCGATCTCTCTGGCATACTGGGATTTTGCATCTACATCCTTGAAATTAGCGTAACTGTCGTCTGGAAGAATGCCCAATCCCTTAACCACGATGGAGATGATTTCGGCACGGGTAATATGTTTATTCCCGCCGAAGATATTGGCGTTATCTCCCGATACAAGCAGTTTGGCCGCAGCTTGCGCTACATCCTCCCTTGCCCATGACGGGATCGCATCCTTAAACTGGATATCTTGCTGAACAAGTGCATAAATACCGCTTCCCGTTTTCTTGATTTCGACGGTTACCGTACCATCCCCATTAACTTTAAACAAGGTTGGGACGGAACGAAGATCATTCGTACCAGGTATATAAACCACTCCGAAAGCACGTTTCGTATTTATCTTCTTCGCATCAACCGTCACGAATTCGCTAACATAAGACTCGCCGAAATGCTTCAGTTCGGTGGTCGTTTTATCAGCGTTTACTTGTTCAAGCTTGAACAATAACGGACTAGTCAATGCTTCTTTCCCTTTCAACAAGGACGTCACACTTGCTGCGTCAGCTTCTCCTGGAGCAACAATCGAGACTTTTACGTTACCGGAATCCTTGATGAGCGAAGCCGGAATCCGATATTCGGTACCATTCACGAGAATGGACAGACTGGCCTCGGCATCTTTTTTCGCAAGAGCTGCTATGATTTCCTGCGGGATCTCAACTTCTGCCTGCTTCGTATTTGCGCCTGCATGGATTTGGAAGTTGGTAAAATCCGATTGATTAATGTTATTAACAGCTGCAGTAGCAGGTACACTAACTACTGCCTTATCGCCTTTAAGATCCACTTTCACATCCAGCTGATTTTTGGCTTTTGGTGGCTGTGGTTCAGGAGGCGTTGGTGAACCAGACCCTCCAGAACCTCCCGAGCCTCCGGATCCTCCTGACCCGTTAGACCCTCCTGATTCACCATCTGTCCCACCGGGTCTTACGCCCGAAGTCGCTGCGCTCAGTACATTGGAAGCACTGGAAACACGATGGATCTCATCCCCCGCTCTATCTACAGCGAGCACATGAATTTTGTAATTAGTTGAAGAATTAAGGCCATTAATAGTATAACTGTTATCTTTAGGCGAACCTGCCAGTGCATTATTCACATACACTTCGTAATCGGTTGCACCTTCTACAGCATCCCATTTTACCTTGAGAGAGCTGGAGCCAACGCTTACTAATGAGAGATTTGCTGGAGCCCCGAGTGCCGATGTATTGACTTTACCGTCGATCGGCAGATCATGAACAAGCTGAGTCGTCAAGGTCAGATTGCGGTCACCGCTGATATCCCAGCTCATGACGCCAGCGATATCTAGTGACTTCACGATGGAAGCCGTGTACTTCATGGTGTTCGCGTCATTGTATGTGATGAATACTTTGTTCTGATCATTGTAGAGATATGGAACCTTGGCAGCCTCATTCCAGTATCTCTTATACCCGTTTTTGTCGATATAGTTATTCTCTAGATCGCTGAAATCGAAGACTCCAGATTCCCAAGTCTTTAATGAAGTTCCACCTGAACAAGCTTGATATTGTCCTGTTGGCAAGCAATCATCCCAGCCCTTACCATAGTAAGGAACCCCAACGTTCAACTTATGTGTTGGCACTCCACCATTCAAATGACCTAACAAGCCACCTAGCACATGATTTCTTGGAGCAGAAGATGTCGTAAGGTTTTTATCATAAAATAATGGTGAGTTATGATGACCTAGTGTATCTGAGCTTCCACTGTAGTCATAGGTCATAATATTGACAAAATCGAGATATTGTATAGAGTTCGGAATGTCTGCATTCACGGTAAATTGGTCTGCCTGCCAAGAAGCAATGGACAGCAAGTAATACTTCCCATCCTCGGACCCGGCAGCATCCAATGCCTCACGGACGGCTTTCATTAATAATGTGAAATTTTCTTTATCCTTAGGCGATCTGGAATTTTCCGGCTTACCATTCTCTACAGGATACTCCCAATCCACGTCCAGACCGTCGAAATTATAATTTCGCAGGAAACTCACAGCAGAGTTAGCAAAAGCACGGCGTGTCTCTTCCGTCATGGCTATGTTAGAGAAATTACCAGACCATGACCACCCGCCTACTGAAACCATGAGTTTCAAATGTGGGTTAGATGCCTTGACGGATTCAAAAGCTTTGAAATTTTGGAAATCAAATGTCGGATCTCCGACTAAGATTTCTCCATCATGTACATATCGGTCTTGAGCAGGAATATTAGGATCTTCACAGGCTCTTGAGACGCTTCCGTATTTTTTCCAACACACATCGGCAAAGGCATAGTTAATATGAGTTAACTGAGATACATCCAAGTCACCAGGATGAAGATTACGATCTGTGGTACTAGCCGACCAGGACGTATAATAAGTTACATTATTATAATTGCTGCCCGGCACAACCGACACGGACTCACTTTCAGGCGAAGTCCATAGACTATTGTAACCTACCACCGTATAAGAGTATCTCTTGCCTTCTTCAAGTGCCGAAGCGACAAACCGATTCTCGTTGCTGGTACCAATCTTTACTCCATCCTGATAGATATCATAACTTGTGGCCCCCGGAACCGGAGCCCAACCCAGCGAAACTGTAGACCGTGTAGACGTGACTTTCTGCAGTCCTTTAGGCTGAGCCAACTCTCCCCACTTTATGGAAACGGCATTACTGTTAGCTGATGTTTCCAAAGCTCCATCTACGCTTCTTTGGGCACCTACTTTAAATGTATATGTCTCTCCCACGTTTAGAGGTCCGTAAGTAGTCGTGGTTACAGAACTGTCCCAAACGCCGCCTTTCCATGCTCCATTAACATAAATATCATAAGCTTCGGCACCAGGGCTCGAACCCCAATTCAGCGTAACCGAATCTTCTGTGACCTCTTGTATTTTTAGGAAGCTTGGAGGTGTTAACGGCGCATTTTTGTATTCAGACTCGTCTTTGGTTGTGGTGAACTCTATTACATTGCTTTTATGCTCCTTTTTTACATCTTCATTCCAAGTAATATATATTCTGTAGGTTGTTTCTGGTTTTAATCCTGAAACAGCTCGGGTCCAATAATTTCCCCATGTATAATCCTTATCTGTATCTGCATTCCATACCTGTATATTATTATTATCTGGGTTGTCTCTGAAATCCCATATAAATTTCACCATATTGTGGGAAACGCTTTCAACCCGGAGATTCTGCGGTGCCAGCGGATCCTGGGCACTGGTCAAGGATTTATACGTCGAACTCGTCACCGTCTGAGGTTTAATATCGGGGTTAACTGTAGAAATATCTGTAGGGACTTCTGTAGGAATTTCTGTGGAAATATCTGTAGAAGGAGTGCTTTCTGCTGCATAAGAAGCAGGTGCGCCAACCAGTGGCGTGATAATGAGTGCAAGCGTTAATAACCATAATACCCATTTCGGGTGTTTCTTCGTCATAAATGTTGTCACCGTTTTCACCTCTGTCGAATAATTTCGGCTGCAAAAGATACAGCATCATAATGAATGTCTGTTCCTGGGTGTCATCAGGTCATGTCTCAGATGACTTGCCTAGTTTCGCATATCGCTCGATATCCAACCTCATCTTGAAAGCGGTTACCATTTCTTTTATGATCAGTTATGTATGATTCAGCTTACCCCCCTTTTTACATTAGTTGCCATGCAGCAGCTTGTCCGAAATCCCCTCTACAGCCTCCCTTCAGCAAAATTCAACATGGAAGATGTTCAATAAATATTCATATATTTGTATCATGAAACCTACACTATCGATTGAGAAGGGATAAATTTTGATAAAAATGGGGTAAAATCTTATAATTTCGTATTTTTTACAGACAAATATCTACTATATTAGTTTGACTCATTATCTCTAGCAACACTCATGATAAATGTTTATGAATATCCATATACATGACTTCCGCCCCATGTAACAGCAGGTATTGTATTATGATATAGGACAACAGAAACAATTACATACTAGAAGAGGTCTATTTATTCATGAAAATATAGTAGGTGACCACCAATGATGACCATCGCGCAATTTGCGGAACGCACAGGCATGGTTCCTAGTGCCCTCCGCTTCTATGAATCCAAAGGCATTCTAATCCCGGCCGAACGACATGAGAATGGTCATGTTCCATACCTATGATCCTTATGGCAACCAGATTAATGTATGGTGTTACGAGGACTGTTAATTAATCGTTATATGGCTTTATACATACAGCACACAAAAAAGCACCCCTAACAGTAATCAGCGGTCTACAACAAGGTTGTATTCCATGTCTACTTTAGGGGTGTGTTTGTTTTTTATTGACCGCCAGCCAGCCTTCTTCTATTGAACCCATTCCTTCTGGGAAACCACTCCGTACTTTCGTAGGAAGGAAATCTGTCCAGAATGAATCCCTGTATGATACATCAAACGGCCCACCGCTTCCAAGGGAGTTGAAGGGCCGATCGGGCACTTCATCGTTTCATGCCATTTCTCTTCCGGAAGCCCGGACATTCCCTCGATCAGGTGAGCATTCGAAGCATCTAGCAGCTGAATCAACTCGTTCAGGTTAGTAAAAACAGCTGGGCTGCCAGCCGAGCCCCGACTGGTTAGTACCTTCAGCTCCTCCGGCATAGGAAGTCCAAAGAACCAGAACGCAAACATGTATTCCACTTCCGCATTATGGCGGAGCATATAACCTACAGTTGCTGAATCATTTGCCAGCTGCAGCTGCAAATCATCCTCCTGCAAGCCTTTTACCATATCATGAAATCGTTGCTGGATCGCATTCCATACCGGCAGTATCGTTCCAAAGGTTGACATGCTGAATAAACTCCTCTCGTATTACAGTGTATTACTACTGGGCCTCATTCTTCGTGTCCGATGAACTGTGCCCCTCACGCGCAACATGCTGGAACTGATCTGCTGACAGATCAATATCATATGCCTGACCAAATCCCACCACATACCGTCCCTCCGAGGGCACCAGCTCAAATAATGAGAAATCCAAGCTCCGCAGCATAGTAATCAATTGAGGAGAGAAGACTTGCTTAAATTGATCAAAAATTTCTTCATTTCCCTCCTCCCCGATGTTCCTAGCCTCACAGGTAAAACGGGCACGCTCCCGCGCAAATAGATTCGCGCTTTCGGCTTCATCCGCAATCAGCATCACATCCACTGCAGAACGCTCTTCCAAATGGCGATAATGATTCGCAATGCGGCTTATGTAAATATAGAACTTTCCTCCCATTTTCACAAAAGGTGCATAGGATATAAACGGCCTTCCGTTCTCATCCGTCGTACTCAATACCAGTGTTTTCATGCCCCCTGCAAACTCCATATATTTTTCCCTGCTCGTCTCCGTATCCATCACTTTCATCTTTACGCCTCCCGGTATAAATTTATATTTTATGAAGTACATGTATCCGCGGATTGCTGTTATTCTTGATTTCGATATCGGTTTCTACTCCGTAAACTTCCCGGATCAATTCCCGGGTGAGTACTTCCTGCGGCGACCCGTATGCTCTTACATTCCCTTGTTTAACGACGCATACTTTATCACTATACATGCTGGCATGATTGAGATCATGGAGCACCATAACCACCGTGAGCTGCAGCTCACGATTCAATGTCTTAACAAGCTCCAGCACATCCAACTGATGAGCAATATCCAGATAGGTTGTCGGTTCATCCAGTAGTAATATTTTGGGACATTGGGCAAGAGCCATTGCCAGCCAGGCCTTCTGAGCCTCTCCTCCCGAGAGAGAATAAACCAGCCGCTCCCGGTAACGATCCATACCCGTCAGCTGCAGTGCCCATTCCATAATCCGATAATCCTCATCATTAAGCTGCTTATACCACTTCTTGTGCGGCATGCGGCCAAAAGTCACCAGCTCCTCAACCGTCATGTCCGTTGGACTGGAATTGGCTTGGGACAGCATGCTCAGCAGCCTGGATACATCGCGGATGCTTAAGCTCCGCAGCTCCTCCTCACCGATGAACACCTGCCCGCTCTCACAAGGGATAAGTCCTGTTATTCCTTTTAAAATGGTGGATTTACCCGAACCATTCGGACCGATGATGGACACCACCTCACCCGGCAGCACCTCAAATGAAAAATCACGAACAACGGATTTGTCCTCATACCGGATACTCATGGATTCAAGCTTCAGCATATCAAGCTCCCCCTTTACGCATGAGATACAGGAAATACGGGCCGCCCACCATGGCCATAATAATACCCGCTGGAATTTCCAGCGGACTGAATGCGGACCTTCCGATTGTATCGGCGACTATTAATACGCTGGCTCCCAGCACGAGGCTGAACGGGATGCTGTATTTATAGTCCGACCCAATGAGTATTCGGGACATATGCGGGACGATCAATCCTACAAAACCAACGAGACCGACCTTGGATACTGAAACCGAAGCCAGAAACACTGCCACAAAAGACAGCAAAATCCGGACTTGGTTCACATTTTGTCCCAGATGATGTGCAGCCTGTTCACCCAAGCGAAGCATGTTGGCTTGACGGATGCATAGAATAGCCATCAGCCAGCCTGCGGCGGAATACGGCAGGATCGCATAGACATCCCCCATGCCTTTTCCCGAAAGACTGCCGTTCATCCATTGCAGGGCCGCTGGCAATTTATCACTGTACAGAATCGACAATAATCCGATTACACCGCCAAATACTGCATTAACAGCTACCCCTGACAAAATAATCCGCACCGGCGTCATTCCCCGCTGTCTGCTCCAGGCCCAGGTATAGACCATAATCGCTGCAATGGCTCCGCCAACAATAGCTCCTAATGGAATTAAGGCGGAAAACTGCGGCATAACCAGCATGATAAACAGTACCGTGACGGCTGCCCCGCTTGAGACTCCGGTAAGGCCTGGATCAGCCAGCGGATTCTGCATGACAGCCTGAAGCAATGCACCGGAAGCAGCCAAATTAGCACCGATGATCAACGCCAGCAGGACTCGCGGAATCCGGATGTCCCACAGAATCGTGTTCCAATAATCATCTCCCCGCCCGATCAGCGTCTGCCAGGTCTGAGTCGGAGTTAGTCGGACGCTCCCGATGCCCATTGACATCATGACCGCAATGACCAAGAGGACAAAAGCGATGATCACCAGCAGCAGCTTCCTTTTTTGCTTTGCTTTAACCAAACTGAAACGCCTCCTTATTCACTGTACAGAATGGAGGACAGTGCTTTGTATGCCTCGGGAGCCTTGGTCAATGAAGCCACACCGAACAGGTTATAATCGAGCGGTTGCATTTTTCCATTCTTGAAGGCTTGCAGTTTCTCCCATGCTCCGTTCTTCTTCACATCTTCCTCAAACTTCTTTGCTACCGCATCGGCGTCACCATGGGCAACTAGCAGAATAACATCCGGATTGGCTTCAACTACACTTTCCATATTGAATGGGACATACGTTTCAGAAGATTTCAGGGTGTCAGCGACTACATTGGAAGCACCCAAATTCTTCGCTAAGCTGCCTGCAAACGTATTTTCATTCATGAGCATCAGATATTCCGTTGAACCGAACAGGAACATAACCTTCGGGGCCGTTTTACCTTCAACCGCGGTCAGGATCTGCGCCTCTTCCTTCGCAAAGGCTTGAAGCACTTCCTGTGCCTTGTCTTCTTTGCCATACAAGCGCCCAAGCGTCGCAGTTGATGCCTTCAGTTCATCCAGCGAGTCAACAGGCAGATAAGCTGCCGGAAGTCCGGATGGCTTAAACATTTTGTCGATGCTTTCCTTGATGGATGCAGGCGAGAGAATGGTGTCCGGCTGCAGTGCTGCAATCTTCTCCAAATCCGGCTGATGAGAAGATCCGATCCGTTCAACATCATCATATGCCGCCGGAAGCTGGCTCTGCGTGGAAGGAACGCCTGCCAGCTCAAGGCCCAGCGCGTTATACAATTCCGTAATGGCCACCGAGAGTGTTACCGCCGTTTCCGGGGTTTTTCCACCGAATTGCGCCAACAATTCGCTTACTTTTGCTTCATCAACTGCAACTTGTTCACCCGACGGTTCCTTGTTATCAACCGTGCTGTCCGTCGAAGAATCCTGATTGTCAGTTTCTTTTCCAGCTTCCACCGTGTTATCTGCCCCATCATCCCCAGAAACCACCTGCTGATTCGTCGCAGCTGCCTCACTTCCTGCTGGTTCTGTATTTCCACAGGCTACAAGCAAAATCAAGCTAATGATAAATATGTATAACTTCCATGAACCTATGCGCATTACGAAATCCTCCCATTAATTTGTAGTGTGTAATTGATAATGATTATCATTATACATAGAATGATAATCATTATCAATACTAAAATTTGAAATAAAACCCTTTGAGAACACACACCACGCCTTGTTGTTCTAAGATTTTCAAGTACATTGTAAATCTTGACGTGCTTTATGCCGCAGGGTAATCAAAAAAAGAGCAGACGGATCTACCGTCTGCTCTTGCCGTGCATATATTTATTCTCCTTCATCAGCCGTGCTCTTCGGAGCTTGTTCTTCTGAAAGCGAGCTTTCGTCAGCCAACGTATACGTGATGCCATCTGCAACAACCTTTTCGACTAATGACAAGTCGAGCACCTTATCCAGCTTCAAGACAACCTGACTTGTGTAAGACTGGTTTTCCTGAACATCATCTACGCTGCCCGAAGATAGAACATCTTCGTTCTCAGTGGTATCAGAAGAGCCTGTGCCCGCCCCTGTTGAAGAAGGAGTATCTTTTGCTTTTAACCCACCCTCAACAGCATCATCGGAGCCAGCCTCACTATCTTTTTCGGTGTTCCCAGTGGACTTATCCGCTTGTTGCTCTGTGTCAAGCTTTGTCTCCGGAGAGTCAGGGTTTGTCTCTGCAGGATCGGCATTTGTTTCGTCAGCCGTTTCCTGGGCACATTCCTTTGATAATTCTGAGCCTGTCGTCGAATCATACAAATTGCTTTCATCCTTGCCTATAATCTGAAGCTTGTCCACTTTGAATTCCTGGCAAGCCGCTGGCTGTTTAAAATGGAATATCAACTCGGTCTTATCAGCTTCCTCGCCTTCTCCCTTCACTGTCTTCGCAGTCAGGATTGGCTGCTCAGGATCGGTAACCGGTGAGGCAGGTTGTGAATTAACGGGAGGTGTCCCATCCGTATTCGGATCGGCCTCGCCATCCGCAGGTGTCTTCCCATCTTGGACCATAAAATAGATGCCGCCGGCCATGACAATCACAAGCAAAGCCGAAACTATTTGCACGAGCCGGGAATTCCGCCGCATGAAACGCACGAACGGCGAAGCCAACTCAGCCCTAACCTTCGTATATACCGGCTTAAGAGCAGGTGAAGGAGAACTGAAATAGGTTTTCACGTACTCTTTATTCTTGAAGGCCTCGCGGTCATATGTTTTAAAATATTGGACAATCGCATTTGCATAGGCCGGCACAAGCCCCCGTGCTTTAGAGAAAAGCGGCTGCTTGACAGACCACTCGATGTATTGGTATACCACTTCCGGGCTTTTGCCATGCTTATGCAAATAAAGGAGCAGCCCACGATAATCTACCGCACCGGACTGAATCTCGGTACAGAAGGCTAATGTGATGTCCTTAAAATTGGATGACACCACATCCTGTTGCAGCCACTTCCGCATAATATGCTGGGTTCGTTCCCGCTCCTCGGCTGAGAGATCAGCCAAGACTTCCTCCACCCTATCCTCTCCTGGAGAGCACCACTGGTAGAGCGCAAGCATGACAGCAGCCTTTGAGCGAATTCGGGAATCAAAGCGCTCCACCCACGCCTGGAACTCCTTCGGCATCCGCAGAAACCCAATGTCCAGCAGCTGCTTGCGGCTTAATTGTTCAGGTTCTAATTCGCGCAAGAGAAAGAGATTAGCCGCGTAGATTAAACGGTCCGCAAACGCAGTTCCGCCCGAATAACGACCAATTCCCTGCTTTGGATGATGCTCCAAAGAATCCAGTTGGTCCAGTACGGCATTTACCGCACTTACCGGTTCTGAGTCATGATGGAGTTTATCCACGAGCTGTGCTTCCGCCAGCCGGACATAGTTCTCCTGCTCCAGCAGGAGTGGATGATTCCGAACCCACAAGCTGATCAGATCGATCAGATCCGTAGGGGTTGCCGTTTGCTGCATGCTCTTTTTCATATAGGGATCGAACAGCAGAGCTGGCAGCCCTGGGCTGGTCAGCACCCTGGCATAGAAGGCTCGGCTTAGAGCCGGACTTTCCTCCAGCAATTCATAAATCGCTTGGGTCACATCCTGACGCTGCTTCGATAAGGCATTATTTAATGAGCGGATAAAAAACTCCACAATCCCGTCATTATGCTCCCGGGGGTTGATGTCGTGATAATCACGAACATATCCAGCAATCGCTGCATCCGGTACATGCCCGCCTTTGACAAGCTCAAATTCCTGGGCAAAAAGGATATGGAATAACTGATCCAGCCTTCTTTTTGCATTCAAGGCGCCTACCGGCTTCAAATAGAGCAGCAAGGCTCGCAGCACCGCATGCTTATGCTCACGGTATAGGTCCACTCTGCCTTCCTCGATCTCAAACAGCACACATAAGTCATCATAGCTATCCAGCGAGATCCTAAGTGAAGGCTCCATATCCGCAAGCATCTGCTCCGCAAAGGCATAAAAGCGTTCCGAGCGTTCCGGGTCCAGGAGAGTATCCCACGCAAAATTAAGATACGGCTGCTCGGACTTTTTCAGATCCACGTTGATGACTCTACCCGCCGCCAGTTCGAACAAGTAATCCTTCTCAATGCTGCGATCGCCCAGGCGTAAACCGCCCTTCTCCACAAACATGACGTGCAGCCCCTTCTTGCTCTGAGGCTCCTTGGCATAAGTGACAAAACCAAGCACTCGGCGCAGCGCATAGGGCAAGCGGCCAAACAACACAAAGAGCAGTTGCTCCGCCTTCGCGGACAACTGTTCCACCGGGACATCCAGCACAATGTATACCTTTTTCTTCCCTGCCGCAGCAGAAATGCATGCATACACCAGCTGCTTAAATACCTTCTCATCGATCCCCAGTTCCTGCAGCAAAGCCGGCGCAGCCTGGTTTGATACCGCCGCCTGTGAATCGGCTTGTACCGGAAGGGCTTGAAGCTGCGGTAAATCCATGCCCTCTTCGATATCATAATGATCGGCAAAGGAAGCCTGCAGCCAGGTCTGATAAGCGGAATGCTCATTATCATGGAAACCATCCGGAATCACATAATGATGCGTAAAGAAGGCACTTCGAAGTCCGGTGAAATCTGCTGGCTGAAATACACTTCGTCCCAGCACCGTCTCCCCTGTTTCCGTATGGAACAGATGCAGGGCAGGAGGATATGCTCCCGCTTCCTTCTCACTGCGTGCGGTTAACTCAGCGGGCGCTTCGTACTGGCAAAAGGGATGCAGCACTTTTTTGATAAAGGCGGCATCCAGGCCGGACGAACGGGCCACCGTATCAAAGCCTTCCGCCGAGCGGAATATGCCCCGCCGCTCCCGCGTGTACATCTGCTGCTGGATGGTTCGGGATGGGAAATCCGTCACGATTCTTCCCTCCCCTGAATATACTTCAGCTTATACAGAAGCCAAATAAACGGCTCATCCACGCGAATCGGGCTTACAACGCTCTGCAGCTTCTGATCGACCGGGTTGCTGCCAAGTGCCGATACGGCAAAGTACGCAGTATCCGAGAAATACACATCCATCGTGCCTTTGAACGGTCGGTCGACCTTCTCAATAAACCGGCTGATTTCGCCGTTAATATTCTCAAATTCGGTCATATTCAAATACTTGCGGTGGACCACATTGTTAAAAATATTGCTGTTCAGCTTCACATATTCGCCGTCCTCATCCTTAAGCGCGTGAAGCATATCACTCTTGGTTAAGACGACAGCCGTCGGAATATCCGTTTTTCCCTTATCCTCATAAGCGATGAAATCGCCGAACATTGTCAGCACGACATCCCGCGGCTCATCATACTGGGATACCCATTCCCCGGGCCGATCTCCGAATTTCAGGCGGATCTTCTCCCGGATGGAGCGGATTTGAAGCGGGTCCACCATAAACAGAATGCCTGCGGAATTCTTGATATGCTGACCATGGAGACCCAAATAATCCTCGTCTACCATGCCTTCACCTGCTACGTCAAAAAAGACAAGCGTTAACGGCGGCTTGGTCTCATCCTTGAACACGAATTGGAAAATGAACGGCTCCTGCATCTTCTCTTTCTGCGTAGACGCCAGCAAATCCCCGCGCTCGAACAACGGCTCTTCGTAACCTGTTCGGAACTTACGACTGATCTCGGCATTCAGCGGCATGCAGGCCGCATCAAAATGATCCGCAGTCGTATGCTGCAGCGTATGAATCAGCGAAGTCATATACACCGACTTGCCCACCTGCGAAGCACCGATGATCGAGATGATGTTGCTCGGCACCTTCCCGGCCGTTACCGGAAGCTCATTATGGCACTTCGGGCACAACCGTCTGCGCGTGACGACACCATAACGGTCGTTCAATCCAACCAGTACATGATCCGAATAGATATGCTTTTCCTCCGGTATATCGCTTGGACGGAGGATCGCTTCCATATCATAAACCGAATCCAGTCCGAAGCGTTCACGGTAACGATTCAGCTCTTCGTCTTCCCCAAGCGCATAATCCTCGTCGTCCTCACGGTCGTGGGCAGCCCGGAAGACCACCTCTTTCGGAGCAAACTTACTGAAACAGTAAGGGCATACGATATCATAAAATAGCGGCCTTGGCTCCGGCTCCGGTTTCTTCTTGAATATGTCAAAAATACCCATCGTCTGTACCTCCCTCTGAACCCATGAATTACTCCTCTGGTGCGTTCAGCATGATTACTGCTTCTTCCTATGATGATCTCTTATTTATAGACCAGCTTGTACAGTTGCCCGTACTTCTTCCCGTCGGTAAAAAACAAACGGATATAATCGTTTTTACCAACTTCAATCGCAGGCAGAACATTACGCCCCGCCACAAAATCGGTAACGAACGGATATAAGATTCCGTCTTCTTTATTGAGCGGGAAAGCCCCTGTCTTCTTCACGTAGCATAAAACTTCCTTTGGTACAGGCACTTCAGCAGTCACCTGAATTTCAATCGTCTTATAGGGCTGCAGCCATCGGCTTTTTTCGCGAATGGAGTACACCAGCAGGGCTTTACCCGTGCTGAACTGAATGCGATTAGCTGCGTCAGGCTGCGTAATTAACGTCATCTCTTCGCTGTCCGAAGACAAGGCATATACCGTATACGTAATTTGGCCAATTCCATCCAGCCGGTCCCGATACCCGTTATTTGCCTTATACTCATCGCGGGTATACAAACGCAGGTTGCCTGGCTCCAAGTGCGGGCTGCCTGCCAGTGAATGGAATCCGTCATCCAGCATGCGATGAATGTACACCGCCTGAAGCTCAGGCGGCCAGTTCCAACGGAGGGTACAGTACTCTTCGTCTAATTGATAGCTAAGTCCTTGAATGACCCATTCTCCGGGCTCTGCATTTTTAAAACGCATATTGAACGCTCCCTGCTTTAAAATCCTCGGCTTGTTGAATCATTCGACCGTTGTCCTCGTCCCGTTCGGCCCGGACGCTCCGCTCCTCGAGTTAACTTGTTGTTCTCCTTAACAGGTATTACCAACGTGAATAAGGCTATAACCCCCGCGAGAATGAAGCAGGCAAACAGACGAACTACCGCATCCTTTACCTCTCCACCGGAAAGGCCATATTCCAAAATAACGCCTGCCAGCAAACCGGCTACCGCACCGCCTACGCTAAAGCTAAGCGCAAGATGACGGTTATCAAATATGAGTCCGAGGGCGAGGCCCATGGCAACACCGATTAATAACATGGCCGCGATTCTTCCAAGTTGATAATACACGCTATCTTCCATAGCGCCCGTACGCTTCGTCAGCAATGTCCGGTCCCCGACATCGTTATAGATCTTCTGAAACACAAAAGACAGGTCCGTCGCATTCTGTACGTCATAGTATTGTCCGCCCGTTTCGTCTGCAATGGTCTGCAGCAGCTGGGCTCCTTCCGTATATACAAGGCTGAGGCCTATCGTATTTACCGCAATTTGCTGCTGTTTGTAGTCGGCAAGCACGCGCTCATGATCGGTTTCACTAAAACCGTCCGATAACATAATGACCATGGCGCTGCGGTCGGCAGCATGGCTTTCACGAATATGCGACATGGTATCTTCAAGCGCGAGACTAATATCCGTACCGCCATCCGTTGTGGCCAGGCTGTTGATTTTGGCGACAACCTCATCCTTCGCTGCCTGATCCTTAACAGGCGTAAAAGGCTGCAGCAATGTGGTGGCATGATCGAATACCATCACAGCTACACGGTTATCCTTATCCATACGGTTGATGAGATTCTTAGCAGCTGTAAAACGGTCCTGGTCGGGATCCGTTTCTATCATGCTCCCCGAATTATCAATGACCAGCACAATGTCCTTCACCGGCTTGGTGCTGCCTGGATTCAATTGGTACACCCATTCAAACAGCATGCCAAGCAAGAACAGGGCGACCAATGTAGATGGAATCAGCAGCTTCCATGAGGTGCCTGTGTATCGCTGTCTCCATGAGTTTCCATTCAAACGGGGAGAGATCAACTCGGCCACTAAACAAGCCAGGCCAATACACAAAGCCAGAACCCCGAAATAGATCCCCGTTACCACGATGACCGGGAGACCTGTCCCCCACTGGCGGAGCAGAAATTCCCCAATGACAAATCCAATTCCCCCACCGACTAGACTAAACAGCAGCAGGAGAGGGTTTATTTTTCGTTGCACAATATACCCCTACTCTCTGTATCAGAATCGAAGAACACTAGCGCAGCTCCGGAAGCATGGCCGGTTCTATTCCATGAAACTCATAACCATTTGCCGTATAGGTCTCGTAGTAGGTTCTGCCATTCCGGTAATACATCAGATCCTCCAGGTGGAAGCCCCCCATCAGGTTCAGCTTCTCGACCCCGCTCGAGCGCTTCTCATGCACGATACCCAGCTTGTATACACGCAAGGCTTCATCGGCTCTGATTGCATAGCGGACGAATTCACTATCGGCATCGCCAAAGAAGTATTTCTCCTCGTACCGATGCTCCTGTGTGTAGTCTAGCAGCCTGACCAAAGGAACCGAATGTTCGTCAAGCATACGGTACAGCACCTTAAACAGATCCTCCTTGGCCAGCACCTGTTTATTGTGATAGTCAATCGTTACATTCGCCCGCCGCAGCAGCTCTTCCTCAAACGTCTGCACGAACGGCTCTGCTGTCAATAGATCTCTTTCGCAGACCCGGATCAAATTCGCGAGGATCGGCTCCGTCCCTGCATCGGTAAGAATGGAAAGATTGCCGACATACCGCTCCTCGAAGAAAATACCTTGACCGCGCTTGCTCTCCAGTTCTTGCATCAGCTCTTCAGTGACCAGTCCATAATACTCCATAAGATTCTGGCCGATATAATCGTCCGCAGTACGTATGCTGGACTTTGCCGTTTCCAGCAGCTCCAATTCTAGCTGATCCAGTCTGTTCACCTGCTGCTTATAGTGATTATGAATCTGCTCAAGCCCCGACTCATACTGTCTGTACAAAGCAAGCTCCGTTTGAAGCCGAAGCAGCTCATATCTGCGCTGATAGACCACGCCTACAAAGTAACGAATGAATTGTCGTACGTTCTGCTTATCACGAAAAAGAAGTCTCTTAAACGGCTGGCTTTCTACACTCTCTTCATAATAACGGTCCAGTTCATCCTGCTCCGCCTTCAGAAGACTGCGGAGATCACGGATTCGGGAACGAACCGCTTCAAGCAAAATTCCTGTACCCGCATTATCGGCCGTCCACTCCACAATTTGGTAGCAGCCTATTTGCCGATGGCCGTTCATAGCACGCATAATCGCCACATGAAGCTCTTCAGAGGCCTCCATCTCTCCCAGCCTCTTCTGGATTTCTTGTTCGTAATTGCTATGAAAAAACTGTCGGCAGCCCTCACCGAACAGCGCCGCTTCCGCCTCGCGAATATTCATCTGCTTCAGCCCGGCATAACTGACGGGATGTGACATCATCCCCTTCAGCCCCTCCAGATGCTCAGCGCCTGGCAGCATCCGATCCACTCTTGCCGCTACGGCTTCAGGATCAAGATCGAAGTACGACAGACATTCATGAATCCCTGATTCCGCCCCGCTCTTCATTCGCCGAAGGAGTCCTCGATACAAGTGATACAGGACCGTCAGTGCAATCGGCTCGTTAGGCCGTTTTACCCTGGCAAACCCAGCGGAGACAAAGCCTTGGCGACCGGACTCGGTCATGATATTGCTTTTGAACGAAGTATTATTGTATATCCCTCTGATACCATCATAGGTTTCTTCCTTTTGCTTCCGGTTCTTAAGTAAACCCACATGGCAGATGATATCATAGATATCCTGCATCCCGGCATACCCGGTAATGCCGCGTTCATTCTTGTCGGACAGTACATAGACGAGGTCAAAGAGCGGTGATGGTGGGTGGGCGACCGGGATTGTCAGCCCATCCTCGGTTACTTGAAGCGGTGCGGAGAAACTGTACGTTCGGCTCTGCATCAGCTCCAGCTCCCGCAAGAAAGCAACGCCCAGCGAGCTTGCATGACCAAAGGAGTCAATCTGCTCTCCTTCATTAATAAGCGCGTACAAATCCATTTGTACAGATTTGAACGACTGCTGAAAGATGGACTCCGCCAACAGCGAAATTTCCGGGATGAACACATTACACGGGTCATCGACCCGTGTAATGATAGACAGATGAATTCGATCAAACGACGAATAGCTGCGTCCATAGTCCGAGATCTGATGACTTAGCCTCCGAATTGCTTGGTTCAACTCAGACAGAAGATGCAAATCTTGATAGAAATTCCGGTGCAGCTCTTTGCGCATCGATTTGGATGCTGTGCCGCCCGTTTCCGGCCATGGCAAACGGTATTGGTGCAGACGAGCAGAGGCCTTAGAGGCTTGGGTGCTTTCGGATGCATGTCTGCCTCCCTGTTCCATTCCCACATGAAAGTAGATGACACTTGCGCTGTTCTCCCATTTACGGTCATGAATTTCCATGATTGGTTCAATCGCCGTCGCCGTCTTATCCCCAATGAACAAATATACCTCTGGATAATGGATGACGCTCTGATCATCCCCCATCCGTGTAAGCTGCTCCTCCGACTTGGCATAGCCGGCAGCATACTCGCGAAGAATTTCCCTCATTGTCTATTTCAACCTTCTTCGAATCTCATTTAGTTTCGATGATATCTGTCTGTAGAACTGATAACGCTCTTCCCCATCGGCAAGCTCCACTTTCTCATATTCCAAGCGGTCGCGTGCCTCCAGGAAACGTTCAGCCAATTCATCCAGCTTGGACAGCAGCGGCGCAATATCCTCGGAAGCTGTCAGCTCCTGATCACGGCGGGAAGATTTACGAAGGAGCGTGCTGCGGCTTTTCTCATCCAGCTGACGGAAATGCTTATACACTTCGTATTCCACATCATTCACACTCTTCAGCAGATTGGCGAACGGCTCCCAGGAGTCCTCTTCCGGATCGCGATCATAGACGAAGAGCGCACCCTTCTTCGTAATCGTTCCGGTGTACAATGCTTCTATAAATTGGTCGAGCCATTTCTCCTCATTCTGATTGTTGCTGATCAAAAGTTCGAATTCAGAGATTTTGGCAGCGATGGAAGCATACTTCTTCAGCTCTTCCCGCACGCTGCGGATCATTTCAGGCGAACGGATCAAATTATCCTTGGCCATCTCTTCGTTGATGCTGTTGAAAATATCCTTGGAACCGACCGGCTCCAAGCCCTCGTTCATCAGTCGCTTCAGCTCGCTCCAAGCCCGCTTGACTTCGCCAAGATTAGGCTTAGGGGTGTCCAGCTGCAGATCATATGCCCGGAGCAGTTCGCTCAGATCAAACGGCTTCGTAAATACGACCGCATAGCGGCTGCTTGTATTCTGGTCAGCATCCTTCTCCGTGATGACTTTCATCTCAAGCGCCTGGTTAAACTCGGCGCGAACCCGGGCGTTATAATCTTGAACCCGAGGATTGATATAGGTGTCTCCCCAAGACTTCTCCGGAATCGGCGATGGCAGATACGTCCAGTTATTCCGGTCTGTCTGCACCAAGTGACGCCCTACGCCCTCCTTGTCCAGGATCGTGCGTTCATAGCTCTCCTCATAAACCTTGAGCGGTGTATAGACAAACAACGGCACGCCGTTCTTCGTATTTAACCAGAAGATCCGGTTCTTCACTTCGCTCTCCTTCACGGTAAAGTGTGACTTCCCGACCGAATTGTTCTGATAGTTGCGAATCCCCTTCAGAATGCTTGGCGCCTGTACAGGCACGGACACAAAGCCCCAGGAAGGGAAATATAAATTGCCTGCGCTATTGCTCAGATGGAATACCGGCACAGCTTCATCATCAAGCTTGCTGGCAATGTTGCGTTCGACGAATTTCTCAATGGTGTCCTCCTGCCCGAATTTCATGATCAGGAAATCTTCCATGGAGCGGGTAATCAAATCGCCGAATTTATCGGTAAGAAACTCCGAAATGGATCTGACGATATCAATTTCCTGTTCGCGAATCCAGCGGTTCGCATGGTTCAGCAGCTCCTGTGAGAAATCGCGGATAAGATCGTCCACATCCTTTTGATCCATCAATTTATTGATGACATCGGATATATCAGGCACACTAACCAGATTCCAGTAATACGTCTTGTTCCCTTTATGATCCTGCTGTTCTTCACCGTTGACGAGAATATCCCCGTTCTTGGCGAAAATCGAATTCAGGGCGTTCAGAATTTCTGTGTATACACTATAAATCCGGTTATTCTCCTGGTTCAGCAGATCGTACAGATCTTCATAGAACTCAATCATCTGCTCTGTGCGTTCTACGTCCGCCTCTAACCAATATTCATTGATTTTGGCTTCAATATAGATATTCTTCTTCTTGTCTTTCGAGACAAAAGCACTCTTCGCATCGCCCAGTCGTTCGATTGCCTGTTCTCTCGCCGATTCAATGTCACGAGGGATGCGAGTCAGGTTCTCGCGCAGCGTTTCGATATAAGACAACAGCATCTTCAGCAGGCTGAAGCCCTTCTCCGTATAAATCAGACGAGATACGTAGAATGGTCCTTGCTGTGGATGCAGGAACATCCGGCGAATTTGCTCGCTGAATTGACCTACGATTTCACCGGGAAGCTGCTTCTTCGCTTTGATGTATTCCTCTCGGGCCCTCGCCAGGAAGTTCTGCTCCAATTCCGTGTCCATATTAATGACCTGATTCTTTACAACGTTCGCGTAGCTGAGTCGTTCACTGTTCTGGTATCCAGGCAGCGGCTCCGGTACGCGGGATTCGAAATTCTTCGTCATCGAGTCCAGATCAATGCCCAGCTTACTTGCAAATTTCTCAACATCCTCCTGGCTTGGCGCTTTCTCAAACATGGTTTGCATTTTGCCGAATACACGGTATGCCAGATAAGTTGTCATCTCTTCGATCGGCAGCACAGCCGAGGAAGCACCGATAATGTTGTAGTCATAGTTCGCAGGATACGCCTTATTCATCTGCGCGATATTCGTCCGAATGTTGCTGATATAGTCATGGATCGCGAATTCTTCCCCAGACTGCTTTTCCTCGCTGGCCATGAAGTTCGTGATATTCTCTGCGGTAACGTTCATGCAGTAATCATAAGCATTTTCCAGCAGCTTGCCTTCCGTGTTCGTCGCCGAGATTAGATGGCACAGATTAAACGGAGGAAGCGGTGAGTTTACGGTCAATATATTGCCGTATTGCTGCTTGAACCGCTCACCCCTGGAATCCACGTTCATCCAGTAATCGAGCTCTTTAAGGGCAGCGTAACCGTTCTTCTTGATGTATTCTCGTGTATGCTCACTCAAGCTTTTGTTCGCCAAATTAATATCCGGTGTAAACAGATAGCCAAGCGTGTTCACGCGGTCGATACCGGCAGAGCCATGATCCCGTTCAATAATACCGCGAACGATATAGGCAATGTCCAAGAAGCAGCCGCTGCCTGTTCCGCCAGATAATCCCGTCAGCAGGAAAACCATCAGCTTCTTATTCGTACCGACCGACAATGTCTTAATCTTCTTATCCATGGCTTGAACGACTTGGGTAATCTTCGTGAACAGAAGCAGGCGGCCTGCTTGGCGCACGCCTGCCGCCCCGTTCATACCGTCCGTAATGCTCAGCTCGGGCGACAGCCAATCCGTGATGTACGGCTCCAGGATGCTGCGGTTCTGAAGCAAGCCTCCGATCTCGGCATTGGATAGAAGCACGAATTCATTGATCGGATCAAGCCCGATGCCCTTATAGCGTTTGTTCTTATCCTGTTCATTGGTCTCAAAAGCGAGAAATTCTACGTTATTCGGTTTGTCCATTCTTTTCTTGGACAATGGATCTTCCGGCAGCTTGAAGCGGCGGTTAATCTGATATTTCAAGCGCAGAAGCGCATCGATTCCCGTACCTCCAAGTCCGATAATAAGGATCGGATTGTCAATGGTGTCCACTCGAATCTTCTCACTGACAATCCCGCCTCCGAGTGAAACGTCAAGCTGTTGTATATGTTCTCTAACTACCGGTTTCATAGCTTCCCTCCTGATAAGTCATGGTATTAAACCAAATATTCAAACAGTATCGTTTTGTCCGCCTGCTGAAGAGATACTCTGAGCCGATCTCCACTCTTCAGCTCCATCCCATTCGTTGCATCCTGAGCCCGTCCGGACTTCTCTACTATGGCAGAAGATTGGTTCTTGAGTATAATGCGGTCATTCTTGCCCGGCAAGAACAGAATTTTCTCCGTTTCTGTCAGTTCCGGGGCAAGCTGCAGAAGCTGATGCAGATTGAACTTCCCTTTGAACGAAGTCAGCTTCTTATATTGCGGAGAGGTCTTCTCGCCGGTATTCTCATCCCTAATCTCAATCACAATCTGACCGACAAAGCCTTTATTCGCTTGCTTGATCGCACGAAGTATGAAATAAGCAGCCACTCCAACTATGAGCAGCGCAGCGATGCCTATGATTACGGGCCATAATGGAAAAGGTTTCGCATCCTCGCCTGGGGACAATGCATTTCCACCGTTCCCGGAGCCTGAGGCTGCCGCCTTGGCACTGACTTTCACTGGCGCACTCTCGCGATAGAAGCTCTGCTCCTCCGCCCGTACCTTCAGCTCGTAGTCGTGCTTCTGAGGAATCTTAAATTCTCCTTCAAAGCTGCCTCCTTTATTCTCAAGCTCGACCTCTGACTCATCCCCAGTATCCAGATCCTTAACCAGCAGCTTCGCGGTCATATTGCCGTATAATTCCTGATCCTGCAGCTTCTGTCCATTGCTGACGAGATATGCCTTAATATCGATGGTATCTCCTGCCTTTACGGAAGATGACGGCGGATCCATCGTCAGCTCCAAATCATAGTTGAACACAAGGTTAATGTCGATTTTGTCCTTGGATACGCCCTTCACCTGCAGCTTCCAGTCACCCTGCTGCGGCTTCAGCAGCTTCAGCAGCGAATAGGAATTAGAGGTGGATCGCAGGACATTGGCCGAGGGAATGATGCTCTGCTCAGCGCCGGCAGGATCCATCAGCTTAAGGTCCACGGGGCTTGAGGACATAATCGAAACGTTCGCCTCCAGCACATTAGCGTTAGGCACATGAATAACGACTTCCTGGTAGCTGCCGTTACCGGTAATCGATTGAACCGGTACAATCTTCAGCTGCTGATGG
Source organism: Paenibacillus solani (assembly GCF_001277345.1). Taxonomy (GTDB): domain Bacteria; phylum Bacillota; class Bacilli; order Paenibacillales; family Paenibacillaceae; genus Paenibacillus_AQ; species Paenibacillus_AQ solani. Next base: position 43,754 of record NZ_LIUT01000005.1, on the reverse strand, counting down.
CTGGCAAAAATCTCACTTAATATTTGTGGAAGATCATCGGCTGAACTGGTAATGAAAGACTTGCCCCCCGTTTGGTCGGCCAAGTCCGCCAATGTTTCCTTGTTCAACTTCCCGTCGGCATTGAGCCCAATCGTATAAATCGGAATGCCGCTCCCTTTGGCCTCCTGAACGGCCTGGTTTAAATCATCTGTCGCTTCTTGACTCGACTTCCCTGCCTTCGGCAGATCATTGTTACCGTCAGCCAGCACCACAATCATGGGTGCATGAGCCGGGTCCGCTCCCTGCTGGAGCACCTTCACCGCTTCATCGAGACCTACGGAAATGTCGGTGTACGGGCCGCGATCCAGTTGATCGATAAACTCCTTCAATGCGGTTTTGTCCGCCTCTGACTGAATTTCTAGCAGTGCCTTCTCTCGCTGAATCTTATCGGTATATGATACGATGCCTACCTTGTCACCAGTCGTGGCCAGCATGTCGATGAACATTTTCATCGCCTCGCCGCTAATCCTCTCCGGGTCACTATTTTTCATCGAGTTACTGGCATCCATCACCAGTACAGCATCAATGCTGGAGCCTTGCGGGGCAGCCATTGCCTTAGGCAAGCTGCCTCCGCCCCAGGTTAAGATCAATAGCGCTGTCACCATTAAACAAAGCAGCCATTTATTTGTACGTAGCATCGAATTACTCCTTCATTTATGTAGTTAAGCATCAGGGGATGCCAGCATTTTGTTTGTCGCTTCTCCCGCTACTCTCATTTAAATAATCTAACTATAGGCCATAAGTCTTAAGAAAATATTAAGAAGAACTTAAAGCCATCATCAGAACTTACATAACCTCGGTGGAATCCCACAAAAAATACCATAGGCGTCACTAAAATCTCCCAGCGTTATGTCAATATGATATAATTATAACTGCCAAAGTTCAACATAAGCAGTCGTATTCCCTGACTAAAGTCACCCTGACTGTTGTCTATTGATTTGTACACATTACAATATAGGAAAGGAATATATACATGATTACATACGGATGTCTCGGGATTTTGTTTCTTTTTGTCATCATCAAAATTTCGGCCTATTTCAAACGTAAGAAGAATGCTCCAACACCAGAGCAGCTGCATCAGACATTACTTGAAATAGCCAACACACAGAGGGAACAGCATGGATAAAAAAAAGCCGGTACAACTTCGCCCCTATCATAAAACGAGATACAACTACCAAAAGTTAAGAGTTTGCAAACATTGCCACAATTTTACGATCCTATGGGAAGATAGCTGCGCGTACTGTAAACGTCATGCTCTCGTTCCGGTTATGGAACAGGCAGAGAAAATGGCCAAGCGATCCATGCAGAGCGACCGGCTTCTTTTCTATATTATAGGGCTTTCTGCCGTACTTGTTGGCCAGACTTTCTGGCAGATCGTAATTTCCTTTGCATGTATGGCTGTTCTGCTCGTTCTCTTATTGATGGTCCAGCGTAGAATGCTGCATTCCGAGACTCTGCACGCCCTCAATAAGCTGCTGCGAACTCACAAGGAAAAGATTGTTCATGGACTTGATCTTAACCAATCGACGGCCTCTGCCGCCATGCAGGAGGATGCTCAGCTAGGCTATGAAATCGTCCGGGAGATTGCCTCGCTCGTCAAGAATGACTCGATCCGTTTACAACAAATCGTCCTTCTTCAAGGCTTCAGTCTGCGAAAAGATATGGAGCTGGAGCTGGAACCTCTGCTGCTGGATGAGTTCAACCCTGATTTGGCCGCCTATATCGGGGAGATTGCCAAGCTCAAGCGCGAATTGATTAATAGCAAAGCTATCAGCTACCTGCTCACGCATGAGGCGGAAATTTTGCATATGAAGCAAGGATCGCAGATTATGATTGACGCCGCCGGAGCAGCGGTACGGAAGAAAAATTATATCGATAGATTTCCTGATTTTATTAGCCGCTATGCGGATGGATTACCGAAGGCTCGCTTCCTCCGCTTGTATCAAATCGTTCGCCGCAATCCCGGTTTATCGTGGAACGGCCTGCGGGACCGGGTATCTGCTATTTACAATGAACAATACCGCTCGGACCCTGATTTTCAAAAATGGGATTAGAGGGGCTACACCGATATGACGATGAAAAACACGCTAACCCTGCGTAATTTGTATTTTTTTATATGTATAGTCCTTCTGCTGCTGATCGGATATAAGGGAATTCATATCTATCAGAAAATCGAGATGATAGATCAAGCTGAACGTTGGTATGCAGAGAAGAGACTGATCCAGGCAGAAGATGCATTTCAAAAGGCGCGGAATAACCGATCTCTCCTATATAAAGAAGATCTACTTGCTGCAAGACTGCAAGAACTTGAACCTATTACTTCCATGAAGCAGATTCTCTCTACTTTGGATTATCGATTGAACGAGGTGGGAGAAGCAGGCGATTTCTCCGGCTTCATGAATGTATATGCCGAGCTGCTGGATACAGAATCAACGATGGCAGGGAATCAAGGCCCTTACGCTTCATACTATGATGAAATTGCTGCATATTATGGCATCCCTGATGATGTGAAACGGATATTTCTGCAATTCATCGGCCAACTTACGGGTGAGGCCGACGAGCATCTTGATAAACAGCAATATGACGACAACAGTTTTAAATGGAATCTGCTTAAGATTCCGGACTCCTTCTACGGCGGCGAAGAACAGAAGAATGAGAAGCTGCTTAGCCTGTTTCAACGATACGATGAGTCGGTTATGACTCGTTTGGCAGGTGGCGGTCAGTATACCGAGCTGCTAAATTGGTCACATGCCATGAGTTCCGAATATGCCAGCCGCTCACTGTCCGCTGCCTGGTTGAAGGACAAAACAGATGGACTTGTACACATCATGCTGCAGAAGGACGCAGAGCGTGACCGGCCGGCCGATTTTATATCCCATGCCTTAGGTTACAAAGACTATTTGAGCCGCAGCAAGCGGGAGAACACCGATATACTGAAGTATATTCAGCAGCAGATTAAACAATGGATCGCCTCCGCTGATTCAATGCTAAAAGCGGATAATTACGAAGATGCTGTAGCTCTCTATGAGGTACTGTCCGGATACGAGGATATGACGAATAAATTGCAGGCTGCCCATCTGGCCTGGACCATTCACGATCCAGTTCGCCTGTTCCATATGGCGGGTATGGACGGAAACTTCAGTTTTGTTAGCGGAGGCGGGAACCGTTTTGGAGGATTGGCTTATGCCATTGGAGTCGCTGAGGCAAATACCCTGTATTTCGCAGTCATGAACGATGACGAAACCGTAAAGGTATTCCAAAACCGTGACTTTCCATCCGAAATCTCGATCCAAAAAGTTTCTATAGAAGAATCGCTAAGCACACAGAACAATCCGGTCATCCTGTTAGAAGGTGATACTGGGGGCCTGATATTGTATTCAGCCTATGAAGTTCGAAACTCTAATCTGACAAAGCTCTTCGGGTTCACAGCCGAGGGCTATCAAGTGCAGCCGGATAAATCCTTGCTGGTCATCAATCTGGAAGGAGCGAGCCCAGAGGAGATGGCCATCTTCGAACGCCAAGGCGATCAATACGGATTCACAGGGTATAAGCTCAATTATACTGACATCAATATTCCCAATATCGAGCAGTACCCGAATGAGAAAGTACGGTTCACTGTCAATATCCTGAAAGGCGGCTATGGCCAAGCCCTTGCGGAGCGTGGCGGCCACTATGTTATCTTAAATGGAGTCATGGCTTTCCCTGAGGGGAGCGTGACCCTGATCGGAACGTTCGAAAACGACTACCAGGAAGTAGAGATACCAGGAAGCCAAACTCCAGCTGCTCCAGACCCTATGGAACCGGAGACCAACCAGGTAGAGGAGGACACAACGGATCTCGATCAGACAGAAGACCTTGACGGCTCCCCCGCTACCGAGGAAACCAATCCACAGGGTGACGAGCAGGACAACAGCGGGAATAGTAATAACTATAGAGCTCCTCAGGTTTTACGCGTTCCTCAGGTTTATGTGTATATGATTGAGTAAAAGGCAGACTCTTTCTATGTTCTAATAATGACAAAGGCTTCGCTCCTATCATCAGGAGCGAAGCCTTTTTATAAATTCCATTAGCTAAATATACAGAATTACGGCTCTCTATAACTCTGAACCAGCAGATTTGGTGAGCAATGATGATACCTTATTTATAAAGCCACTATACTTCACCTATTTCTTTGTCTCGTATTTTTCAACTAAGTTCCTTATATCTTCCAACAGAGTAACTTCTGCGTTAATCACATTGTTTAAATGGTCAATGATCGTGTTTTCTTGGTAATTCCCTCTAGATATCGTTAACCGCAACATAGTTATTAAAGCAAACCACATCTTATTTGCATGTTCTAACGAAGACAATAAATGGTTTATGCCTTGTATTTCAAATTGGTTTTGTTTCAAATACTGAAGAAATATATAAGATTTCTGCTGTATAATGGATAGTCTCCATTCGAGTAATTCACAATAATTACAGTTATAAAAATGAGCTTTACCTTCTAAATTGATCATTTCATTTTTCAGGAGTTCGATTAGTTTCTTGAGTCCTTTAATATTTGGATGATGTATACTATTTTCGTTACTCTGCGACTGTGAATCACTGAAAGCGAGTGTTTGCTTACAGAAATCAAGTAAATAATCCACTTCGGTGAAAAGGCTAATTTTATTGGTGTCGATCGTAATCTTGAAATACTTAAGATAGCAGCTAAAAGCAGGTTCGACTTCAGCTAGATCAATAATTCCAAAATTTCTATTTCCGTTATAAGGAACATGGCTTTTATTGAGTAGCGAAGGGTTTTCTATATAAATTAATTTATTGTTTTCAATTTTAATTGCCATAAAAATATGATCAAATACTTCATAGTGTTCTGAAATATTAAATTCACTTTCAACAGAAACAAAGTTTTTATAAAATGGAACCCTTTTTGGGAAAGTACTGAAAGGTACTAAATGTCCTTTGCTTAACTCCAAAGCGAAATTATTAAATAGTTTATTCCCGAGATTTGAATACATTTCAACATCAAAAATATGATGGGTTCTCGGGTTCCAAGGAAACCGGATTATGATGTCCTTTAGCATTTGATTATTCTCATCAATATCTACATAGAAAGAGGGATTTTCTAAAAAAATCGCATAAGGTTCTGCTTCCAACTGCATTCGATCTTTAAGCGCAAAATAAAGAGAGAGCTGATAACAGTCTAAATATCTCCATAGATCATCTGGTCGTCCATTCATTTTAAAATAATCATTTGAATCAACAGTTATATCCATCAAGATTTGTCCTCCTTATCGCTGGCGCAGACCCAGCGTTTTATTATGGAGTGTCTTTGAACAAAAATGACAACTTCATCCATTGTGGACTTATTCGCCATCCTTAAAAATTCATGTATGCGCTCACATTTAATTAAAACTCCGAAAGGATTTCTTCATACACCAACACAAAATTCTGACATATGCAGAGTTATGCCAAATGGTATTGTGGAGCTCTTTATGAATCGATCCAGTGACATGGGAAAATTTCAATTCTAAGGGGGGGATGCTACTTGCTACTATTTGGAAGCTATCGCTCTTCAATTGAGTCAAAGGGACAATTTATAGAGGTATAATTTCACAAAATATTAGCATTTCGCTTGCAGTAATTGTGGAATAAGAGTTATATAAGTTCGGATTCGAGATACTGAGAAGTTAGTAAATAACTCTTAAAATAATACTTTATATTTGATAAAAATTCAATTTTTTTAATTCCTCAGTCTGATTCGCACATATAATAATATTCCGTATTTTATCAAAAAATGCTAGTGTTTTTGTAACACAAATGAGGTCAACCAGATCAAGCTGGTTAACCTCATAATATGATCTGTTTTACGCTTTCTTATTAACATCGGGAGCATTGAACCTAATCTACAAAACTTTTAATTCACCTGAATTCGTAGGCTTCGCTTGTAATTCATCATGTTCTATTATCGGGAGAAACCGTGTCTCTTCGCACTCCACGCGATAATCAATGCTACAATCAGCAGAATCAATAGCACTCCTGGAAACGATTGTACACCCACGAGCTCCAGCAAAGTACCACCTACGATACCTCCGCCAGCAATGGCCAAATTCCATACTGTGGTATTGATGGGCATTGCGATATCTAGGCCTTCTTCACCGCTTGCAACAGCTTGCGCAGTTTGCAGCAACGTGGCTGCGCCGCCGAAGGTAAATCCCCATAACGTCACGGCCGCATAGACAATCGGTGCGGATGCGCCGCCTATCCATAGGGCAACGGACGCAAGTGCAAATCCGAGCAGGCTGATCAATACCAGCAGGCGCAGCATGCGGTCGATGAGCAGGCCAACGACCCAGATGGAAACAAGGGCAGCTAAGCCAAATACCAGCAAGACTAGATCAACTCGTCCTCCGAGTCCAGAAGGCTCGAGAAACGGAGCTATATAGGTATATAAAATATTGTGTGCCAACATCCAAGTGAGCACAACCATGAGAATTGGGCGCATGCCAGGCATAACAAACACCTGCCCTACGGTCATTCTTTTATTGGCAGGTTGCCCGGGATAATCCGGCACTTTCCACAGCACCCAACCGATTAAAAAAAGAGCAAGAAGAGACATGACCCCGAATACGGCACGCCAGCCGATCAGGTCCCCGAGTAAGGTACCGATTGGTACGCCGAAGGTTAGAGCAAGCGGCGTTCCTACCATTGCAACCGCCAAGGCGCGTCCTTTTAAGACACCTGGTACCATACGGCGCGCGTAACCAGCGATCATTCCCCAAGCCGCTCCGGCGGCCACACCAGCCAAAAATCGAGCAACTAACGTCAAGGCATAGCTGGCCGACAAAGCGGTAATGGTGTTGAATACCAGGAAACCCGCAATAATGGCAAGCAGCAGTGGACGCCGCCGAACCCCGCCGGTAAACATGGCGAACGGAATGGCTGCCACGAGCGAGCCTATCGCATATAGGGTGACGAGCTGCCCTGCCATCGCTTTTGTTATGTGAAGCCCTTCTCCGATTAACGGTAGCAAGCCGGCTGGAATGGTTTCGGTAAGAATACAGATGAATCCTGTCATCGCGAGCGCGAGCAGCGCAAGCCAGGGAAGCTTGGCAGGAATGTTAGCCGGTTCTGCCGCACTCGTAATTGATGGATATTGAGACAATCGAGTCTCCTCCTTTAGCTGAAATGAATTATGGATCAATCATTCCATATATTAAATTAACGAAGTTTGCTTGTCAATGAATTCTGGATCAATTAGTATAGAATTAATAAAGGAGGTCATATTATGCCACGAACGGGACGCCCACGCGCATTTAACCGTGACGAGGCGGTTGCTGCCGCCATGCATCTATTCTGGGAACACGGCTTTGAATCCACTTCACTTGCTCAGTTGCGCGCTGCGATGGGAAATATATCGGCGGCAAGTTTTTATGCGGCATTCGAATCCAAGGAAGCGCTGTTCCACGAAGTGGTTGATCAATATATTTCATCTTATGGACAAGTTTCGGAAAGTTTCCGAGATGCAAGTATACCCTCGAAAGAAGCCATCGAGCAGGGATTACGACGGTCGGCAAGGATGCAGACAGAGAAGTCACACCCTTTAGGCTGTCTATTGGTTTTGTCCGCTGTAACCTGTTCTCCTGAGCAAAATCACATCCGACTGATGCTCACCAAGGAACGAGAAAGAGTCCGCAGTTGGTTAAATGACTGTATAGAACGTGCCGTAGCAAATGGCGAGCTGCCCGATTCTACGGATATCACCGCGATGGTCGCCTTGTTTGAAACATTTCTTCAAGGAATTTCGACACAAGCCCGGGACAATGTTCCGTATGAGGCAATTGACGCTGCCATAACTCAACTGATGAGTGTATGGGATGTACTGTCTGGAAAGACGGTGGATCAGGGCTAGATTTGAGAGAGGACAAGTTAGGGTATTATCCATAGGACAGACCTTAAAGTTTGTTTTATCATCCTCATGAAATAAGTATAGGGAGAGTCCAATCGGCTCTCCCTGTCTAATAATTAAATTACGATTTCAAGTGAGTCGATGCGTCGAAATAACCGCATTTTTGAGCGATATGCTCCAATGTATAATCCGTACTCTCCAGCATCTTTTTCGCATGCTGCAGACGCAGCTTTCGCACCATCTGCATCGGCGTTAATTTGTATATTTTCTGAAATGCCCTGCTAAAGTACACGGGATTCATGTGATACAGCTTGGCAAGCTCCTCCCGGGTGATGCCCTCTCCATCCGGTTTTCCATGTATTGTATTGCAATGCCTCGTTGAAACGATCCGTAATGGCATGATCATACGTGGAGCGGCACCCTCCCTGTGTGGCGCTTTCCGCAACTTCATAAAGAAGGTACAAGGCTAATGAACTGATCCGAACATTCCGAAGATTGTCCTCCTCCTGCAGCCACAGGCTTCGCATCTCGTCAAACTTCCGTTCATATTCGTTTCGGTCCCGAATCCGAATTACTTTACCTAACGGGAATAGCTTGAAGAAGTCTTCTTCCTCTCCCACTGCTGACTTGGATGTTAAACAGATAGTGGACTCCGTCTCTTCTGGAGATTACATTGAAAGGATCGTTTGGACGGTGAATCATTACATCCCCGGCCACTGCCACATATTCTCTCTCGGAGGAGGTCGTTGTCACCTCGCCCTTCTGAATGTAAGCGACGGTATAGCAGGATTGGACATCATCGAACAACAGCCGTGTTTTGTACTGGAACTTGATGACATCCAGCACCGTGATGCCAAATTGGCTTTGAACGATTGCAGACAAATATACTCCTCCCCCTTTTAGAGCTGCTGGCAGCAATGTTTGAACTTTTTGCCGCTTCCGCAGAGACAAGGTTCGTTACGGCCCGGAAGCGGTTGGCCACTCTGCCTGTAGTGCTGAATCTGTTCGCCCTTCAGTCTGCTGGCAAGCGCCTTCATTGGTTCCAGGGCATGGGCATAAAACATTTGGTAACTGCGGCAGAAATAATCCACCTCGGACCGGTCGTTTACGTCCAGCCAATTCCGGTTGCGGGGACATCCCCCATGACAAAAGCTTAGGAATTCACAATGACTGCAAACTTCATTCATCCTCGGCTTCATCTGCAAAAAGTCATCATAAACCGGGCTTGCCAGCAAGGTTTCCAAATCACTTTGTCCGATATTTCCCAGCTTGTGTTCCTCGTCAATAAAAAAGTCGCAGGGATAGGCATCTCCGTTCGTTTCGAGCACCATCATCTTTGGGCAGCATGAGCTGTGAACGCACAGCTGTGCCGGGCGATGCAGCATGGTCAGCAGCATATTCTCAAACATACGGACGGAAATTTCCGGCTCCCCATCGTTGTACCACAAATCAAACGTGCGGCACAAAAACTCCCCGTACTGCTCCGGCGTGATGCGAAAGCGCCCGGGCATCCCGCTTTTTTGCGAGACAAAATCCATGCAAGGGATGAATTGAATATAGGCAAACTTCTGTTCCTTATAAAAGGCCATCAATTCATCCGGCTTCGTTACATTATCCTCATGGATCACCGTCAAAATGTTGTAATCCACGCCCGCTTGCTCCAAATGACGGACTCCCCGCATTACCTGTCTAAAGCTGCCTGACCCCGCACCTGTGATGCGATGGGTATTATGGATTTCCTCAGGTCCATCCAGGCTGATTCCGATCAGAAAGTTATAGCGTTTAAAAAATGCCGCCCATCGCGCATTGATCAGCGTTCCGTTACTTTGCAGCGAGTTGCTGATCAATGTGTGGGGAGGCGCATACTTGGCCTGCAGTGAAATCACCTGCTCAAAATACGGAAGCCCGGCCAGCAAGGGCTCCCCTCCCTGCCAGGCGAAAGCCGCCTGTCCGTGGGACCGTTTCATATATTGGGAGATAAAGCGGTCGAGAAGAGCCGGCTCCATCACTCGAACCGGATGATGAGGTACACCTCCGGCAGCGCTGTAATAACAATAATCACAGGCCAAATTGCAGTCCTCGGAAACCGTCTTCCACATGACTTGAAGAGGCTGCCGTGGGGAAGTTTGTACACATGCGCTCATTGAGCTCAATCCTCCATGATGGTATTAAGAAAACAGCTTTCCGTTTGGGTTAGCCTGCGGAAAGCTGCCTCGTTCAGCTTATTCATTTGATCTAAGATGCGCTAAAATGTTAACAGGCTTACGGCCGACAACGAGACGACCGTCTTGCACATAGCCTTCTTCCCTTCCTTCAAGTTCTTGAATCAACACCGAGCGCCAGTAATGAATCCGTTCCTGAGCCTGCGGACTGTCCATCAGGTTATGCAGTTCGCCGGGATCTTCCGCCAAATTAAAGAATTGCTCTTCACCGGTTTGAGAATACCAAATATATTTCTCCCAGCCGTCCGTGATCCACTGTGTGGAATCCATCCCTTGGGCATGCTCCCCGTGCAGGTATTCGCGCCAAGGCCGCTCAAGCGCTTTTCCGTTTGTCCGGGCCAAATCCCATATGCTATTCCCTTCCACAGTGTCAGGAATTTCAGTCGACGCGGCCTCCAATAAGGAAGGCATAATATCGCGCAATTCAATGATCTCGGAAACGACATTACCCTTGTCCAGCCCCAGGCAATCTCCCGGATCGTTAACGATAAACGGAATATGGGTGCTCCCTTCATATGGGAGCGTCTTTCTGAACAAGTGATGATCACCCATCAATTCACCATGATCGGAGGTAAACATAATGATTGTATTATTCCGTTCGCCGTATTCTTCCAGCACCTGCAGGAAACGTCCTATCTGATGATCGATATGGGTAATCAAGGCATAATAAGCAGCCATTGCATTTCTTAATCGCCGTTTGGGAACCAGTCCCTTCGAAGTCACGGGATTGAGCCCGCTTCCTTGCGGATCTTCCTTCATCGCCCAATCTCCGATTACCGGGTCGGGGAAATCCGCATCTTTATACAAGTCGAAATAAGCCTGCGGAGGATCAAGAGGAGAATGAGGTCGAACGAAAGACATCCACAGGAAAAACGGCTTGCTCGGATCGCGCCTGCGCAGGAAATCAATCGACTGGCTTACGGTCCAGTTGGTGGGATGCAGGTGCTCCGGCAGAGCCCAGGGTCTGGCTACGGTAGAGGCATTGCAATCCAGTCCCAAATCCAGAAGATCTGCACCCGGAACTTGTGCGCGCAGCCAAGGCAAATAATCGTCAACTTCATTGAAATGCTCCTGCATCGGAACGCTGTGCTTGTTCCGATTATGATGCAAATAGCCATCATGCAGTATAACATTATGGAACCCCAGCAAACTCCTTGCAGGATAGACGTGCATTTTGCCGACACATTGAGTGTGATAGCCCGATTTAGCCAGTTCCCCGGGCAGGGTCTTGTCATAATTCCAAGGTACCCGGTCCTGATAGCCGACTCTTCCGTGGGAGGTTTGTTTCTGGCCCGTGAAAATGGCTGCGCGGGCGGGAACGCAGGTCGGCGTTGCCGAGTAAGCATGATCAAATCTGACGCCGGTTCGGGCGAGTTCATCTAGATTCGGCGTCTCTATAACGGGATGGCCCAGCAGGCTTAAACAGTCATAACGCATCTGATCGACCGTAATCAGCAAAATGTTGGGGCGTTTTTCATGAGTTGACGTTGTCATTCTTCATATCCTCCTCGACTTGAAAAATCTGCCTATGTAAAAAAGGGACTAAAAAAAAGCAATGCCAAGAATTCCGGAAGCGAAGATAATACTGAGCGGGTGAAGTTTATGCTTAATTAAGCCATATAACCCCAAAACGACAATGATCAAGGTGCCAAGCGTCTGCCAGCTCATAAAGGCTTGTTCTTTTCCCATAAACCCGAAGCGAATCGCCGCAAAAATGATCAAGCCCGTAATGACTGGCCGCAAGCCGTAAAACACCTTTTTTATCCACTGATTATCCCTTGCCCGGTACAATAAAATCGAAAGTACAATCACAATGATGAGGGAAGGCAAGATCATACCGATGGTCGATACGACAGCTCCCCATGTACCGGCAACCCGATATCCAATCAAGGTCGCACTATTGGTTGCTACAGAGCCGGGAGCCATTCCAGCAATGGATACCATCTCTTGAAATTCCGTTTCCGATAACCATCCGCCCTGGAGCGCTTCATGCTGAATCATCGGGATAATGGCGTACCCCCCTCCAAAGGAGAGCAGGCCAATCTTGAAAAAGACAAAAAATAAATTCCAGATCACATGATGCCCTCCCTAGATGTAATATTCGGGGTAGTTCGACTCTTCCGGAGAAGTGTTCTGTCCCTCCTTCTCCATTCTTAGGTCAAGCCCCAGCCATCCTTTAATTTGCAGTATGATAAATCCAATAAATAGACCTGCAAGAATAGCATATAGAGGATTGATCCCAGTGAAGAGCAGAACAACCAACACAACAAGAGCTGTCGCGGCAGTAGCTTTATCAAAAATGGCACTCTTGGCCATTCGATAAGCAGCAACCACGATTAATGCAATGACAGCGGCGTGAATGCCTTTCATTGCAGCAGCAACCTTCGGCTGATCGGCAAGCTGCGTATAGATGGTGCTAAGTAAACAAACGATTGCAAACGTGGGGAGCGTGATACCTACAATGGCAGCAATAGCACCTAAAACCCCTGCCAGCCGATAGCCGATAAAGGCCGCAGCGTTGACCCCTACCCCTCCTGGGGCAGCCCCGGCCAAAGAAAGAATATCGTCCATTTCCTCTTCGCTAAGCCAATTCCGTTTCTCGGAAACTTCCCTCTCGATCATCGGGATCATCGCATATCCACCACCGAAGGTGACTGGACCAATGCGTAAGAATACCCAAAACAATCGGAATAAAAGACTTATCTTCAGGTTACTTCTCGTTATCGTATGGGTTTCAAAACCTCTTTTTATCGTTGTTCTCATAAACTTCATCCCTCTATGTTGTATCTGTCGTAATTTCATTATAACACTTTTTTCCGAAATGGAATTAAGTTTTTGTGAACGTGGAAATACATTTATTTCAATATGGGTTATACTTGATTGGAATAATTAAGGATTACTCGGAGGTATATCGTGGACAAACGCCCGGCATCCATTCCATCGCCAAAAAAACTACTATATGACTATATTGCAGAGCAAGGAACCGTATCCAAACTCGATCTTTTAAATGTATTTTCATTTACGAAAAGTACGATGACACGCATATTGGAAGAAATGACGAACGAGGGTTTGCTAATAGAATCCGGTTTTGGGGAATCTAGCGGAGGCAGAAGACCTATTTTGTATCAGATTAATCCATCCTACGGTTATATCTTGGGGTTAGAGATTTCCCGGGTGTACTCCTCCCTTGGATTATTCGATATGCATATGAACCCAAAATCCATTACGCATTGGCGGATGGATCAGACCTTCACGCCAGAGAGATTTCTGGAGCATGTCAGCCTTCAAACCCGTGCTTTTCTGAGGGACCATCAACTTGAAGAAAGTCAGATCATCGGTATGGGGATCGGAGCGGTCGGTCCGCTGAATCGGGAGAAGGGATTGATTCTAACCCCCCTGCATTTCCCTGCCGCAGGATGGAACAATTTCCCGATATGCAGACTGGTCGAGGAACAGCTCGGGTTCAAAGCCGTTTTGGACAACGGGGCTAATACGGCTCTGCTCGGGGAACGGTGGTCTATCCGTCATGCAAACATACAGCATATGCTGTATGTACATGCAGGAGCAGGTCTACGGTATGCGATGATGTCGCATGGACAGATTGTTCACGGCACGATGGACATGGAGGATGCAATAGGTGAAATGATTATCCAAACGGATGGCCCCCGGTTAAACAATAAGGGGAACTCCGGTGCTTTGGAGGCATTTGTTTCTCTCCAGGCCTTGGAACAGCGGGCACGCTCTGAGGCGAGCATGAGTCGTGATCAATTTCTCGACACCTATAAAGTAACGGCAGAGAATGTGAATTACGATGTATTGGTAAAGGCCCTCAGGGATGATCATCCCTATGCGTTGAAACTATTCACCGATGCCGCATTCCATTTCGGAATTGGTCTTGCCAACGTGATTAACCTGTTCCATCCTGAAACCATTATCCTGGGGGGCGCGCTAATTCAGTCCCATGAATTATTCTTCCGTACTGCCGTAGAGGTGGCACAGAACAATATTTACCGTTATCCCGAATACCGGCCTCAATTTTCTTTGGGTACCTTGAAGGAGGAAGCTGTTGTTACAGGCGCAGCGATTATGGTAAGAAATCAAATGGACCTCGGTATAAAATGAGTTTCTTCCAAACACCTATTCTTGTACATTCACAGCGACTTTGCTTCCGATAGTGTGTATTAAGGCGATTAACAATGGAATGATAGAGCCCTTGTGGAAGCAATCAACCGGTAGATTATAAAAAAAAATGGGTCTTGGATTTTTCTCCAAGACCCATTTTCCGTAGAGACTAAAATAATCGCTGCGATTACTGTTCCAAATACATTAACAATCTGTTGAACAAAACCGCTGCCTCAGCCCGGGACAAGTCACTTTTCGGATTGAGTTTAAAATCCGGTGTGCCTTGAATGAGGCCCAGATCGATGCAAATGGCCAATGCCTGCTTGGACCAGCTTCCTGCCCGATCCATATCTTTATAATTAGCCAGCACCTTGTCCGCATTAACTGACATTTCCGGCAGTTTGCCTTTCAATTCAAGCGCTCTTACCATAATAACAGCCATCTCTTCACGACTTAAAGGTTTCGCAGGTTCGAACAAACCGCCTGCATACCCCTTGAACAAGCCTGCATCCGTCGCAGCGCTAATATCATCTTTGTACCATTTGTCATTGGATACGTCCTTAAACGAGGTGGATCCACTCGCCTTAAGACCAAGTGCCCTGGTTAACATAGCTGCGATTTCTGAACGGTTAATGGTCCGGTTTGGAGCGAAGCTCTGCTCCGTTATGCCCTTGATAATGCCTCGGCTCACAAGAGCCTCAATATCCTTGTTCGCCCAGTGACCGACTGTGTCCACGAATGCCTTAGGCTTATTGGTATCGGTATCTGGCTTCGTTACCGGTTCATTATCCTTACCAGATCCATTGTCCGGATTTGAAGGAGTCTCCGGTTTCGTACCTGTGCCTGGGTTCGGTCCGTTACCTGGATCTGATCCTGTGCCTGGGTTCGATCCAGTGTCTGGATTTGTTCCTGGGTCCGTACCCGGATTTGTTCCTGGATTTGTTCCTGGGTTCGTACCCGGATCCGTACCTGGATTGCTGCTGTCCTTTGCCTTAACGTTTACAGTCGCAATCGCTTTGATGTCAGTCCCATTGACCGAACCTTTCACCTCGAATGTACCTTTCTGCGCATAACTCGAAGGATCTATCGATTCCCAGGCCACAGCAGCCTCCTGTGTTGTCTGATTGCTCAAGACCACCGTCACTTGTGCAGGCAGGATCGGAGCTGTACCAGCTACCGTTTCAACCTTGACATCTTTAATAGAAACAATGTTCAAGGCTGATACCAAACCTTTTATCGCGTTCTCAAGTTCTACTCGTGCTTCATCTAACAATGTGATCGTAGCGGTAGGATCCTTGATAAGCTTCTCGGCTTTATCCAGAGCTGCAGCCACATTGGCCCATGTCTCAGAAGTATAATCCGAACTCTTCAACATAAGAGCCTCATCGATCACTTGTTGCAGAAGCTCCTTCGAAGTGTCCACATCATTTTCCTTAATATAGAAGTTATCCAGAATAAAGGCGTAGTCGGATGTAGGGTTGCCCGCCCCTTTGGACACCATTTTAAAGATGACCTGGTAATCATCTTGATCACCCGTTGAGAACTGCTCCTGGAATCGGTTATAGCCGCCGGCTTCACCGACTTTATTACCGCTATTGGCTAAAGTGCTAAGTGTTTCTTTGAGCACTATATCTCCTGTGGAGCGTGACTGTACAGAGACTTCATAGCCGGCATACGCTTCCAGCGTGTAAATAAAACCCAATTCATATTCCGTGTTTGGTTCCAATTTGACACTGGATTCATTCATTTTAATTAATTGGCCAACATCCGTTTCATTCAATTTCAACGAATTCTCTCCGTCAAGAACCCAGGTCATCACTGGACCGACTTTATTCTCGGATGCTTGAACGATTGGATTATTGTCATGAGGGTTGCTTCGGTCAGATGCAATATGAATTTTTCTGCTTCCGCCGCCATACTCGAACGGCCCCCAACCTTCATACACATTTTCAAAATCCTCGTAGACAACGTAGCCCTTGTTCGTAGGATCCTTCTCCACCGTCGTATGCTTCCAAATGCGAGCATCATCAAATAGTACAGTACCCGCTCCCTCATCAGCTACAAGCCTGACGGTTGCCGTAGTAACCCCCTCAGGGACTTTGAATTCCACGCTCATTCTTTGCCACTTTGTATCCACGTATTTGAAAGACGATTTATGAATGCCGTCCTTCCCTGTCACTTCATTGGAATAGACTTTACCGTTTACCGTAACCTCAAGCGAGGACTTTCTTCCCTTTTCCGTCAGGGTCCATACCCCTACAGTGTAATCCTGACCCGGTTGCAGTCCGGTAATTTCCTGAGATAACACACCGGCTTTGCTGCCGACCTGTGCATATCTATTCCAATTCGAATTGTTCATTTCTTTGGTGATGTCGTATTCTGCATCTCCTTGAACAGTTTCGATTGTAATGTTAGCCGGATCATCGACTGTCCATGACCCCGGTTCATTGAACTGCTCTGAGTTGAAGGCAAAGTCCTTAATCAGGCTACCTTCTCCCCAATTACCTGCGTTAGGCACCAAGGTCAGCGCGTCGGCAGAAGCCGGATACAGTACATATGGCGTGTTTTTCTTTGCCTTGTCGATGGTAAGCGATCCATTCTGCGCATTAAGAGTTTCTACAAGAACTTTACCTTGTTGAGTCAACTCGTACATTTTAAACTGACCCACATCTTTAAATTCATCCGTCAATTCCCATGTGGTTGATCTACCCGTTGTATTCCAGTGGTACAGCTTCGCACCATCGTTAACGCCCAGGGTATTATTGGTCTTAATATCCCAAACCCATGGAATCAGAGAGTTGGCCTCGCCTGTATGACGAACCGATTCGTCGGTAGTCGTCCCCGTATCTTTCCAAGAAGAGATCAGCTTTCCGTTCTTGGTAAGCTCGATCATACCGGTGGCTTTATTCCGCTTAGACATTACTTCGTCATCAAAAGTGATTTGATCTTCCTCATATTTCAGCACACCGAAATGTTGCATATACTTCGTCGGTAGTACCTCATTGAAGAATACCGTTACACCTTGCTGTACATCCGGCTTGGAATCTCCCCAAGTTGTAACGCCCGGAATTTTCTGTCCTTTGAACAAGGCATTACCTACAAAAATATCCAGGTCATTCTTCACCATTCTTGAAAGAATACTGCTATTTCCTTTATTCGGGTATCCCAAATCCGGGCCCCAGTGAACAAAGCTTGCACCCGGCTCCATCGGACCGGCAAATTCTGTTCCGATTTTGATTCCAAGTTCATTGGCGTATTGCAACAACTTATAAGCGTTGTAGTCATTGCCTGTATACACGTCTATATAGTAGAAATCCAGCGCAGGGTCATTGGGGTCGTTAGGGTCCTTCGTGAGATTATACAGATTTGTGAACCGTGATTTCAGTTCCCCACCCAAAACTTCCTTCGTTTGATCTACATAATAGGCCGTATCGATCCAATCCCAACCTTTGGAGAGCCTATCTGTTTTCGGCCCATTCGCTGTGGCCCCGGTAAGGTTGGAGTAATACAATTCGTTGGCATCCAGTTGGTACTCTGTCGCATTCAAGTGAACGCCGACGCTGAGGTTGTACTTATCTCCCTCGTCAATCAAATAGTTGAATTCTTCCAATCCGCCTTGTCTTACGCCGATATTGGAATAGGAAGGAATGTCATCATCGTGCCCTTCCGCCTGATACCCCTTATGGAGGACCATCTGTCCAAAACCATCCGTATAGTTGTACAGAACTTTCCCTGTATCCAAACTGTTCAAGAACGGATCGTTCGCTTGGCTTGCAAAGTTGAAGGCAATGTACATCAGATTGTTCTTCATGTCCTGTGCGCCAAACGGCTCTCTGTAAATTTCCGTCCGGTAAGCGACGGCCGCATCCTGCCAATCCGTTTTCCCGTCGTTATTCCGTTCTCCGGTAATAACCACTTCATACCATGGCAGCGCTTCGGTCTCTTTGCTTTGAAGGTGACGATAAGTCCAACTGCCCGGCTTCACTGTTACTTTATTGACAAGCGGTTTCTTCTCGGTGGCAATAATCAATTTATTACCGCCGCTCATTACGTTGTTCTCTACCGATGCTCCGAGGCCATCTCCGCTTACCATAGCCATCGTAACTCCGCTCGTACCGCTTTGCTTCATAAGAGACAGGTTATCTACCAATTCTTCCGTAATTCCGTGCCACTGTCCATCCGATTTATTCCACGCATACGTTGCCTGATCCATCGAGCTGTTCACGTGGATCAGCGAATTGTTCAATTGGATTGAACGCACTAAGAAGTCTGAGTTCTCGGTAATTTTATCAATTTCAAAACGAACTACATGGTTCGCCTTGACCTCGAGATGTCCCTCCATCACAACGCCGATCTCATCAACCGTCATCGTATATTGATATTTACTGTCGCTCTCTTTTTTCGATACTGTGTGCGGCACATAATCCTTGTTGTTAATCTTCAAGCTGTTTGATTGCTCCACATCGGCCTGTAGCAAGTGATTATCGAGTTGATAATCTACAATACCCGGAAAATCCTTGTATACCGTAACCTTCAGGCCGTCCTTCTCGATCGTATCCGTCTCCGAATTTAGCTGCAGCTTAGGCAGTGACTCCAGTTCCATCATCTTCAATCGGCTGACGGTCAGATCCTTGGAGCTATACCAGGAACGAAGCCCAAACCAGCCTGGCTCTAAGGTCATTTTTTCTTCCGTTACCGTACCCAAATCCGTAGTTACGCCCTGGGAATCGGTAATTTTTAAACTAACCGTCGTTCCTACCAAACGAAGCTCGATGTGATAGAACGTATCTGCTTTCATCTGATAAGTACCAGGGAAGGAGACCTCATTCCCGTCTGCCGTGACTTTCCACTTCCCGTTAATATCGTGAACCACCGATACATACCGGTCGGCAGCCGACCCTCTTAATACAAATCCATACCGGCCACCATCGGATCCTGCAGACACGCTCGTTTTGAAATCAAAACTCACCTGCTGATCCATGAATTTCGGACTGTCCTTATCCACGGCGAGTGTCACTCCAGGCATGGTCAACTGAACTTGACCATCACCATGAGAGAGCACTTCCGGTTTACTACTATCAAGCGGGCCCCAGTTCTGCGCCGAATAGTCCGGTGTGTACACCCGAATTTCTTCAGCCGTGATTGCGTCAATCTGAATCTGGATCGCTTCGTGGCCGGCATTATAAATGCCAAAGTAGCCTTGCGCATATCCATTCACATTCGTACTGCCAACCTTAATTCCATTCACATAAAGACCTAACTCGTTCTCAATGATTTCTACGCGCAGCGTATAATCTTTGCCGGGTGCAAGGGCTGTAGCGCTGCCAATGTCAATGGCATCAGTGCTGCCGTCTTGCTTGTATTTCCAACTTCCCGGAGAGTCTTCATAAATCGAGATGTTCCCTACTTTGATGCCGGCAGCTCCATCCGCCTGCATTTTCACTTGATATATCCCGTTTGCCACTGGGGATACGTCTTTATTGACAGCAGTTGATCCCGCTTCAAGTGTGCCGTGCAGATATCCGCCCGAGATCTGCGGCGTACCGCTTAAACCTTCCCAATTGAGTACGGAATCGCTTTCATAATACTCTTCATACCTCATTTTATCGGCACCCACAGATGTATTCATCTCAGGGAACTCTTCGGTAAAGAGAATATTATCAATATAAATAGAATCCTGGGCACTCACCCCAAAACGTCCTTCTCCGAATTGCTGTCCTCCAGATAAGCTTGCGTGCAATTCAGCACCGTTAATGCTTAAGGTAACGGCTGAATTGGAATACTGGAGACCGATTTTATTCCAGCTATAAGGTTTAGGACTGAAATCGGTAATATCGGATGCAACAAAATCAATGTTGTCGGCACCCTTTTTCAATGTCCACTTCGTGCCTTCATATTTAACAACTGCGTCATCGCCGATCACAAATCCGAGATCATTTGACGTAGGTTTTACATCCAACATAAAGGTCGCACTTTGTAAGGATGGTGCATCCATATTGATTGCTTTGTGCGTGATCCCGGAGAGCTTTAATACTTTATTGCTGCCTTCCGTAAGAATCGTAGCATCGGCACCATTCCAGGTCCCCTTAATTCCATCTTCGAAATCATTGTTGTATTGTACAATTTGTTTGGGTTCAATGATCTGGTTCGTATACTGTACATTGTCAATCTGCAGCTCTACAGTGCTTCTGATGCGCAGACCGAAGCGCCCGGCCACTTCTGTAAATTGATCAAACGTAATGTCGCCTATGAGCTTTTTATTCATGTAAACCGTTATTGTTTTTTCGTTAAAATTGAACATGAGATTGTTCCAGCGTCCTTGAAGCGGGTAAGGGATATTCATCTTGCTTCCCCAACCGCTGCTGGATTCCGGTATCCATTGACTAGGATCTACCCCGATTTCACTAAAAATGCTCGCGTCATCGTTCATTCTGAATCCAAAAGCAAACCCTTGCCCACTCCCCAGCTTCTCCGGATTAATTAGTTTGAAATCTAAGGAGAGAGTGCCTTGTTGAATTTGCGGGGAATCCAAATCGACGCCACGTTCTTTTGACCCTTTTTTAAGGGAGAGTACTCTATTCCCCGTAAGATCAGTCACAACGGTGGCATTTAACCCTGACCAATTCGGGATATAACTCGGATCTTCATAATCTTGAACATAATTAATTACGTTTGAAGGTTTATCCTTCGTACCTGCGCCTGCGATGCGCAGCTCCTTAATGGTAACTTCTCCTGTTGCAAAGCGCTTGTATAGACCAACCTGGCCTAACCCGGACACCTGACTCATTAAATCCGTATCCTCATTGTAATACGTCTCTCCGTCCACAATAACCAAGAGCTTCGTACCGCTAAAGCCGATTTGAATGTGATAATCCGTATCCATTTTTAATTCCGGTCCTTTAAATGTTTCCCATTTGCCAGTCCCGTCCGGATTCTGAATGACCCAGGTAGTGCCGGCGTCATAACGGATAGACATCCCTTTTTGACTGTCGTTGGATCCCAGAACAAAACCGATATTACCTTGGCTTGTACTGGTATAACGCATCGTTGTATCAATGATGCCTGCGGAAAGCCAAGGAGCCTTATCCCATGTTGCTATCGCTCCGCTACTTCCCAAATTACTAATCGCTACTGTCAGTCCGTTATTAACAGAAGCCGATCCGTTTCCATGAACGAATGTCATGGCCTCGGGTTCCATAGACTGATAATTGTTCGTATAAGATACCATTTCTTGACCTTCAGGAACGTTGTTCTTTATTTCATCAAGAAAGCTCTCCAGATCTACCTTATCACTTGGAACCTCAGGCTTATCCATAACCGTGACTGCAGCTTCAGCTTTGACGCTCGTATCCTGCACGCTTCCCTCTACGCTAAAAGTACCCGCCTGCGCATAGTCCGAAGGATCGATCGAATCCCAGGTTACTGCAACTTCCGTGGTGGTGGTATCGCTATACACTGCTTGCACTACTGAAGGAAGTAACGGCTGCTCACCTACGTAAGTTTCAACTGAAATTTTAGGAATACTGACTATTATTTTTTCTTCTGCCGCAATGGGAGAATCTCCGCCGCCTTCTTCTGCTGCAAAAGAAGAGTTCCCCGGAATAAGTATCAACTGACTGAAAGCCATTAACAAAACCATCATCCAGATAAGAAATCTAGGCATCTTGTTATTACTTTTTTTCCGCACGTATTAGCCCCTCCTACTATGGTTTCAAATTGCCTTACATAACACGTAAGCGCTTGCAAATAATTTTTACCACCAACTCCTTTTGGGTTTTCATCTGGATTTTCAGTACATTGGTTGTCCCGGGATCATGTTCCTCTTGCCGGGACAACCTCTTCTATTTACAATGGGCCACATTTTAAATCTCGTACCACTTGATCTCATTCGCTTCCAGCTTCAGTGAGAAGCTGGAACCGTCACCGCGATAAACGACCGTTTCCTGCGGCTCATACGTATTGTTCACCACGCAGTATTTGCCGTTCTTTACATAGGCGTGAACTTCTACATTATAGTTCTCGCTGAACCAGCGGTTCAGCTCATGGTCACTGCTGGCGCTCCAAAGGATCGCACGGTACAATAGGCGGCTGTTCTCAAAGCTGTACGGCAAACCGCTAATATATACGCTTCGCCCCTGACCGAATTCATTCACTGCGAGTTGAACTTCCTTGTCCTTTTGACGGAGAATCGTAGTGCCTTCGAGGGCAAAAATATTCTTTTTGCCTTCGCCAAAGTCGATTTCCTTGCTTCCGTCCAGATTTGTTTTGCAATCCGCTGTAATGAAATGATCATGCTCCTCCCAGTTATACTTATCGTATCCCAGGGTAAAGCCGCGTTCTTCTTCTACGCCGAGAACATTTGCCAGCTGGAAGAAGCGTCCTTGGGCTTGATGCGCTGTGGGCTCGCCAACACCAATCAATCCGCCGCCTTTATGAACAAAGCTTTTTACCGCGGTAACGATATCGGTATCGAGCCACCACTCCCCGCCCGTATAGGCTGTATCCGCATCACCAACATTTAATATCACATCAATTCCATCTAAAACGGAAGGATCTTCTTTAATATCGTCAAAGCTGATGAATCTCACATCGAAAGGCGCCCCGGAAAGTGCTTCAATAATGCCGGCATAACTGTAATTTTGCTTGTAGTACAGTGCGTGATGGACCATATGGTTGCCCCAGGCCCGCATTTTACCCCAACAGTTAAGCACGGCTACCGTTTTAACATAGTACGGTGTCGTCCCCTGCACGTTGTCATAGAGGGTACGGAACTCATCCGTAACGCTTTCTACATAGTCAACAAACTCTGGAAAATCAAGGGCAAGCTTCAGATATCCGCCGTAGCCGATCCGGTCAATGGGTTTACGAAGGATCGCGCGTCTGGCGGTAACCCAATTCACTTTGGCTTCTTTAACGGGATCTCCACCTTCATGGAAGGTATCGGGAAAAAAGTAAGGCAAGAAACGGCCTTCCGTGTATTTAACGCCGGGAATGTCACTGATCAATCTTAGCGTCGAACCGTTGCCTACACTGCCTACTACGGCATCAAGACCGATCGAAGCAAATTCCTCCATAAACGGCTCGGTGCCGATCCAATGATCACCCAGGAACATCATGGCTTCCTTACCATATTCGTGGGTAATATCGACCATTTCTTTAGCCAGCTTTGCCACTTCGCGCCGCTGGAATGCTTGGAAATCTCGGAACTCCTTGCTGGGGATCCGATAGTTGTTGTTGTAATAGCCTTGATCGATTATAAATTCAGGTCTGAACCTATACCCGACCTCCTCCTCAAACTGTTCGAGGATATAGGGGCTCACAGACGCCGAATAACCGTACCAATCTACGTATTTCTCCCGAGCAAGCTCATCGAATATGAGTGTGAATTGATGGAAGAAGGTTGTGTATCGAATGACGTTGACATAAGGATGATCGTCAATGAATTTACGAATCCGCTGCATCGTGAATTCACGGGTTTTCGGCTGGCGAACATCAAAGGTCATTTGACGCTCGAAGTCCTTCCAATCGTTGGTGACCGCATTGTACATATGAACCGGGTCCCACATAATGTAAGCCAAAAAACTAACGGTATAATCATGGAACGGATGAGTTGAAATGGTCACATGGCCGGTTTGGTCGTCATAGCTCCATTGTTCGATCGGAACGACCTCTCCGGTCGTACGATCGACGACTTCCCACCAGCGCTGAATATCGTCGTGGGAGTTCACTTTGAGCATGTCCGGATAAAGACCCTTCATGAGGTGAATGGACAGGCTCCCGCCTTCTGCCGTATAAAACGGTGTCATCAAATACATTTGCTGAATTTCGTCTGGATTGGCTTTGGCCCATGTGTTATCCTTCCGGGTTGTATAGTAAGTGGAATAGACCTTGGCATCGACATCCTGCAGTTCGGCTGGGAATTCAGTGCCATCGCAGTCGCGGACAGCGTCCGCTCCCCAGCGTTTCATGATCTCCAGCGTTTGCGGAATGACGTCAATATCAGTAGGTATCGTCACACGTCCTCGTTTTGTATTCATGGATGGAAAACTCCTTTATTTATATTTACGGTTGTATAGCCACAGCAGCGTGATCAGCATAGCAAGCCCCAGCAGCATAAGCCCTAGTCCGGGAGCACCGATGTCCTTTTGCCCGACAATAACCAATCCGACCCCGACGATAAAAACAATCAGCATCAACAAAGTACGCAGATAATTCTTTAGGAAATCATTCATCGTAAGCACCTTATCCTTTCAGCCCGCCCATGGTCATGCCCTGGGTAAGCTTCTTCTGCACCAGCATATAAATAATCAGCGTTGGCAGCATGACTAGTACAAGACCTGCATACATCTGACCGTATTCCACCGCCGATTTTTGTGCGGCCATCAGGTTCATCAAGCCGACTGGCAATGTTTTGAGGGCCGGTTTGGTCAGGAGGGTCATGGAGATGATGTACTCATTCCAGAAAGATAGGAAATTGAAGAGGATAACCGTTACAATGCTGGGTTTAGCCATCGGCATAATAATCTGCACCATGGTGCGGAAATAACCAGCGCCATCCACGGATGCGGCTTCCTCGTATTCTTTAGGCAGGGATTTAAAGTATCCCGACATCAGGTAGATCGTGAAAGACAGTGACATTGCAGCATAAACAATAGCCAGAACAAACAGGTTGTTTAGCAAGACGGGATGTCCCAGAACACTGCGAAGTGCCTTGTCTCCGTTGTTGAGCATGAGAAAGATAGGAACGACGATATAGTTGACATTAATAAACAAGCCGGCCATAAACATCGTAGTCCAAATTCCGTTTCCTCTGAATTTGAATCGTGACAGCACATACGCCGCCGGTAACGCGACAATCAACAGAATTGCCAGTGCGAAGACCGTCACCAACACAGAGTTAAGCATGAAAGAACCCATTTTGGCCTTCAGCCAGGCATCGGCAAAGTTTTGAAGATGAATTCCAACCGGGAGCGCCCAGGGGTTACCATAAAACTCGCTGTCTTGTTTGACGGAGGCCATGAACGCCCATAGAACAGGAATAAGGATGATGATGGCTAAAGCAATCAGCACAACATAAATCAAGCCTTTATATAATTTGTTGCTAACGCCTTGGAGAGAGCGGTTGTCTGTTTTCATCGTTTTCCCTCCTCAATATTCCAAATGCTCTCGTCTGGTAACTGCGTTCAGGATGCCGGCGAGTGCAAATGAAAATAGGAACACAATTACGCCGATGGCCATTCCGTAGCCATACGAGGAGTTGGTATACGCTTCTTTGTACATATAGCTCAGGAATACTTCGGTTGCACCATCGGGCCCTCCGCTCGTCATCGTCATGACGAACAGGAAGCTCATATTAATCGTACTGATGATGAAAAAGGTGAGCGTCGTACGGATATTCGTCCAGATTAATGGGATCGTAATTTCGAAGAACTGAGTCATCCGGCCTGCACCCTCAAGCTCGGCCGATTCATATAGGCTCTCGGGGATATTGGCCATACTTGCCATGTACATGACCATGTAATAGCCGATGGCCTGCCAAATCATAGCGCCTGCAAGACTAAAAATAACGATTTTGTGATCTCCCAGCCATAGAATGGGCTCCCCTTGAAATCCGCGAAACAAGTTCAGGAATGCGTTCAAAAGCCCGCTGTTCGGGTCGTAAATCGCAGAGAAGATTGCACTAATAACGACCACTGACAGAATGTTAGGAATATAGAAGACAACGCGGAAGAAGTTTTGCCCCTTTAGCTTTTCACGAGTGAGCATCGATGCAAACAAGAGCGCGAAGGCAAAGGTCACGATCGTAACGATCACAATGAGCAGAACACTGTTCTGAAAGGTCTGATAGAACTTATCACTCTGAAACAGCTTGCTAAAATTCTGAAAGCCTATAAAGGTCTTGTTATCGGTGTAGCCGCCCCACTTATATAAAGACATCCGAAAAACATCAATTGTAGGAATGATTAAAAAAATAACGAAAAGGAGAACGGCAGGTGCTAGACAGAAGAAGATAAAACGTCCTCTTCCTTTTTTCGTATCCATGGTTTCTCTCTCCTTCATACGGTCAGAATAATGGTGGCCAGCACAGGCTGCCACCATTTATTCTGAGATATTCTTAAGACTTCCGCCCTCTTAATTATTTCAATGCACCACGAAGTTCATCACTAGCTTTAATGATTCCGTCAACCCACTCTTGCTGCGTCTTGGCACCTGTCACCAAGGAATCAATGGAACGGAATACCGTGTCTGAAATGTTCACGCCTTCAACGGGATCCGTTGTAGCAAATGCGCCCATAGCGGCCTTAGCGCCATTATCATAGATGCTGTAGAAGAGCTTGTTGTCTCCGTCCAACTTGTCGGACATGCCTTTAATCGGTTGAACCGCGCCAACTTTGGCAAAAATAGCCGCTGCTTCTTCGGAGTACAGATAAGCGATGAATTGTTTTGCCAGATCCGCGTTTTCTGCTTTGGCAGGAACCCAGATTTGTTCAAAGAAGGTGTAAGAATAACGGTCGCCGCCATCTTTCAAGGCCGGCAATGCTGTGAAGCCCCATTTGAACCCATCCGCGCGAGGAGCCTTGCTCATCTCACCGACGACCCAAGTACCGTTTGGCATAAAGAGCGCTTTGTTATCCAAAATTAACTGCTGGTTTTTAGTAAAATTGTCTTTGTTGGCATTTGCCGGAACTGTTTTTTCCGTGTAGGTTGTCGTTAGTTTAGAAATCAGATCAAATGCTTGCTGAGCTTCGGCCGTTTCCCATATTCCTTCGGTGTAGCTCGTTGCTTTATTGAAGAAATCTGCTCCGCCCACTTCGTTCAATAAAGCATAAAAGAAGGAATCAAAGTAACCTGGCATCGGATAAGCGAACAATGAAATGCCTTCCGCTTTGACTTTATCGCCTAAAGCCCACATTTCATCCCAAGTCGTTGGAACTTCCCAGCCCTTTTGCTCAAATAGACCTGCGTTATAGAACAAACCGGTAGGGCTGTAGAACATCGGCATAAGATACGTTTTACCGTCATTGTAAGGATTGGTAATCGTCGTATCAGTAAAGCCCGGGATTAGCTTATCTTTCACGGTAACTTCTTCACCTGGAACCGTCATAGACAGCACGTCCGTCAGATCGGTCAAGTTATTATCTTTTACGAAGGTTTCGGTCAAGCCTTTGACCTGACCTGTGGCCAAATGGATGACATCCGGAAAATCGCCCGATTTCATACCGGGTCCAATGACATCCTCAATATTTTTATCGATGGTCGTTTCAACATTTACACCTGGAGTGGCTTTTTCGAATGCGGCTGTGATCTCTTTCCATACATCAGCACCGTAAGCGGTTTCCAAAGCAGCTAACTTAAGTGTGCGCGTTTCACCGGAGTTTGCTTTTGTATCCGATGAATCCGTAGTCGTACCAGAAGCACTTTCTGTAGAACCGCCACATGCTGCAAGGCTAAGAGTTAATGCTGCCGTAATTGCAAGGCTAAGAATCTTTTTCATACATTCATTCCCCCTCGATATTTCTTTTTTTGGTGATGTAACGTAATCGCTTTCAAAATTCTTCTTACCCTTCTAACTTATCTTATCGGGCTGTTTTTCATCTACATACATGTTGCCGTTGATTTTAGATATCTTGCTATTATAATAAGTTTATAAATAAAAATCGATCAAATTATTCATAGCAAATCATTTAGAAAGGACGGGGACATATGGGGAATGTAC
Organism: Paenibacillus solani; assembly: GCF_001277345.1. Classification (GTDB taxonomy): domain Bacteria; phylum Bacillota; class Bacilli; order Paenibacillales; family Paenibacillaceae; genus Paenibacillus_AQ; species Paenibacillus_AQ solani. The sequence continues at coordinate 15,763 of NZ_LIUT01000005.1, read as the reverse complement.
GCTATTGGCTTCCTGGAAAAGGACGTGGGGAGATTCCCGCAAAGCTAATCTATGTCAGCTCCTCCATTTATGAAGGAGATTGGTTCAGTATCCGTCATACCCATAGTTTTGCCGAGCTGTTCTATGTCCGAAGCGGTCAGGGGAATTTCATTGTCGAGGACGATATTTATCCGGTAAAGCAGGATGACCTTGTCATCGTGAATCCGAATGTGGAGCATACCGAGGTTTCCGTTAGCAGTGATCCTCTGGAATATGTGGTGCTCGGGGTTGAGGGAATGAGCTTTGATTTTGGGAATCGAAGCGGCAGCCTAAATCATAAGATCATCAATTATTGGAATCAGAGAGATGAGCTATTGTTCTATTTTAATGCGATGCTGCGGGAAACAGAAAACAAGGAAGAGAATTATGAGGCCATCTGTCAAAACTTACTCGAGGTTGTCATCATAAGCTTAATGCGGAGCTCCAGTCACCCCTTCTCCGTTGTGGCTACCCAAAGGGCTAATAAGGTATGCAGCCGGATCAAGCGGTACATCGACTCCAATTATGCAGAAGATATCTCGCTCGACTCACTGGCAGACAAGGCGCACATCAGTAAATATTATTTGTCGCACACCTTTGCCAGATTTTATGGGATGTCACCCATTAATTATTTAAATGAGGTTCGACTACGTGCGAGCAAGGAATTGCTTGAAACCACGGATCTTTCCATTTCTCAAATTGCCGAGTCCACCGGTTTCTCCTCTCAAAGCTATTTCTCCCAAAGCTTCCGCCGAACCTGTGGCTTAACTCCAAGCGCTTACCGAAGTCAGTCGAAGCGGGTTTAGTTTTACATTCAGTAAAGAGGGAAATCCGAATTACTACCTCGGCTCGCCGATCCTAGATATACCATCGCCTAAAAAGAACTCCGAAAACCCTTGAATGTAGTGGTTTTCGGAGTTTCTTTCATTATTCCCATTTGATCATCGCCGGCGGCTTGATCGTGATGTCGCAGACGACGCGGAGCACTCCAGTCAGTGAATCGACAGGGAATTGACAAACGTTTACGGCGTCAAATCGGAAACCCCGATGTACGTCTTCGTTACTGGAAACTTCCTGGATTCTTGTCGACATTTTGCCTTAACCTCTTCGACTTGTGTTACTTTGAAAGTAAGTTTAATCAAAAATTCCTCACAAGCCAGCATTTTACGATAAATAAAAAAACAATCGCGCCCAATTGCCGAATATGGACAGCATATTTTTCCCTTGAAATTAGTAACAATAAGCCGTTTAAAAATCGAGTTTTATTGAATTAAAGGAGTCTCACACCTTCAACTGCTAACATATACATCGTTAAAGATTGTGCATCCTGAGTCATCCACTCCCGGTATTCTTTTTCTGCTTTCACATATTCTTTTTCAGTGATAAACCCGTCTCTTTCCATTTGAGGTCCTCTGCTTGATGCAGTATCAGCCCATATTCCAATGCGAGTTTGAAAATCAAGGTCTGTTCGCTTTGTTACTTCATGTTGAGGGGATATAGAGATTTCTTTAATACCAACTTTTTGAAACACTTCAGGAAGGTTATCTGCAATCGAATTATCCATACCTGCATCGGAACGCCATTTTAAATAAGCAGAATAGAAAGAAAGCATACTGGAAGGAGGCTGTGGTTTCCAGGATATCTTTTCATGATTATAATCAGCAATCAAGATACGCCCACCAATTTTAGCCGCAGATTTCATCATTTTCATTGCTTTTAACGGATCGGAAAGCCATACTAACACCCTGGAGGAGGTAACAATGTCAAATTGTTCTTCATAGTTAAGTTTATAGATGTCACCAGTTTCAAATGATAATCCTGGTATTTTATCATGGGCTTGGCGGGCTTTTTTAATTAGGTTTGAATTACTATCAATTCCTACAACACGACCTTTAGGACCTACTGCTTCTGCTATTCCACGTGTAATCGCTCCTGTGCCACAGCCAACATCAAGAACCGTCATACCTTCAGTCAATATTTCAGCAAGCCTTTTGTGAGAGTTTGTTAACGATCTAGAATCTAATACGTTTGTTAGCTTTCCTGATAATTCAGTACGGTTTTGTGCCTTCACAATCGCACCTGACTTAGATATTTCGTATGAAAGATCTCCCGTTCCACATCCCAAATCAAGTACTTTCTCTCCCCTTTGTGGTTTAAGTAGCTCAACTACTCCTTTACCATAACTGGATATAAAGCTTAATTTCTTATCATACAAATCCGCATTCCAAACATTCACAGAACTCATATACTACACCTCTTAATTTTGAAATATTGTTATTTTCATCATAATCTATAAACATCTATTCGACTAAGATATATAATCTATTATATTAATAGCCAAAGGCTATGGAGGAGTATTGTATTAATAGCCAAATACTATGGATGGGACATGAGACTATTTGAGTATGCATTAGAAATATACGACGATCTAAGACGTGAGATCCTTGAACGGAAGGAAGGAATTACGAGGTGAAATTAAAAAGATTGGCTCAACAGCTATTACAGGAGGACATGTTTTACCTCCACTTTTTAGAATCTATAACGAACAGTTTCCAAATGTCTGTATCTAACTAATTGAAGAATCTACGGAAAGGCTAATAGATTTAACCGCGAGAGGATTAGTTGATATTTCTATATGTCACTTCCCATAGAAGATTCCCGTTTAAATACGAAAACAATGCTGCCTGAGCCACTTTATCTTGTATTACCAAAAGAACCAAAACAATGAATGTCTGAAAAATTAAAACTGATAATCCAAGCTTATGGTTTCGCCGTACATTATTAGAATTATGTGCGAGAGGTAGATTTGATGGCAAAACAATTTACCATGACGAAAGTTTGCCCTAAAAACAGGCTGCCTTTTAAATGCACAAAGTGATTATAAGTTATGAATAACATTTAAAAAGAGGGCAGCCCGAATTATTATCTCAGGCTACCCTCTAGATACATTAATTAAATTACATGTTAGTTCCACACTTTTTTATCACATGACACCTAACTTCTCTATCCGCTCCCTACCTCACTCTACCGTCACGCTCTTCGCCAGGTTACGTGGCTTATCGACGTCGTTGCCGCGAGCAAGCGATGCGTAGTAGGCAAGCAGCTGCAGAGGTACGACAGACAAGGCTGCCGTCAAGATCGGCAGCGTCTTCGGAATGGCGAAGGCTTGGTCGACGGATTTCAGCAGGCCAGCCACATGATCTTCATACGTAATGGCCATTACTTCGGCTCCGCGGGCCTTCACTTCCTTGATGTTGCTTACCGTTTTCTCAAGTACGGATTCCTGGGTTGCCAAGGCAATCACCGGGATTCCCTCTTCAATCAGGGCAAGCGTACCATGCTTCAACTCGCCGGCAGCATAGGCCTCGGAATGAATGTAGGAGATCTCCTTGAGCTTGAGGGAACCTTCCTGTGCTACGGCGTAGTCTTGGCCACGGCCGATGAAGAACAGGTTGTCATGCTTCGCAATTTGCTCGGCATATCCCTTGATCGATTCTGCACTATTCAGCATGAACTCTACCTGTTCAGGCAGTGCTTCCATCGCTGCAATCACTTCAGCAACCGCATCCTCCGTCATCGTACCGCGTACTTGAGCCAAGTACAGACCAAACAGATAGAACGCAATTAACTGCGAGGTGTACGCCTTCGTGGACGCTACGGCAATCTCTGGACCAGCCAGGGTGCCAAGCACATCGTTGGCTTCACGGGCAATCGAGCTGCCTACCACATTCGTAATAGCAAGGACATGGGCGCCATGGCTTTGCGCTTCACGAAGCGCAGCCAAGGTATCTGCCGTCTCGCCAGATTGGCTGACCACGATCACTAGTGTCTCCGGTGTCACGATAGGCGAACGGTAACGATACTCGGAAGCTACGTCATTTTCAACCGGAATACGTACCAGCTCTTCAATCACGCTGCGTCCCACAAGCCCGGCATGGTAAGCTGTGCCGCAAGCCACGATCTGAACATTACGAATGTTCTTGATCTGCTCCTGGGTCAGCTTCAGCTCTGGCAGAACCACTGATCGTCCGCTCTCATCCACACGGCCCAGCATGGTGTCCCGGTATGCCTTAGGCTGCTCATGGATCTCCTTCAGCATGAAGTGATCGAATCCGCCTTTTTCCGCTGTCACGGCATCCCAGTCGACACGAATCATTTCCCGAGAAATAAAGTTCCCCTCAATGGTCATTAATTCGACAGCATCTGCCGTCAGCAGTGCCATCTCTCCATCGTTGAGAATATAAACGTTACGAGTATATTTCAAAATAGCCGGAATATCAGAACCGATGAAGTTCTCTCCTTCGCCAAGACCGATAATAAGTGGACTAGCTTGACGCACAGCCACCAAGCGATCTGGCTCGTACTCAGTCAGTACACCAAGCGCAAATGCACCTCTCATGTAAGAGATCGCCTTCTGCACAGCCTTCACGATATCTCCGTCATATTCACGGGCAATGAGATGGGAAATAACTTCCGTATCAGTCTCCGAAGCAAAATGGTGTCCTTGGCTGATCAGCTCTTCCTTCAGCTCCAGATAGTTCTCAACGATCCCGTTATGAACCACCGAGAACTTCTGGCTCTCATCGGTATGCGGATGCGAATTCACGTCCGATGGACGACCATGTGTTGCCCAGCGGGTATGGCCGATACCCGCAGTTCCCACAAGTGGTGCAGACTCCAGTTGCTCCTCCAGATTGGCAAGACGACCTTGCGCTTTCGCCACACGCAGTCCCTCATTCGTAAAAACGGCAATCCCTGCTGAATCGTACCCGCGGTACTCCAGCTTTCTCAATCCCTCGATCAGCACTGCTTGCGTTTTCTGATTACCAATATATCCGACGATACCACACATAGTATAATTCCTCCGTTCGATTTCCCTATAATAGTTAGGCGGAAATAGAACACGGCAGCTCCTGTGCGGTATCCGGAAAGAAGAATGACTATTCAATTATCAACGTTCAAAAAAACATTAGGATATATAGTTGATTAGACATGAATGCAATCTTCTTCCACCGCGCTGCCGTATTCCAGATCGCATATTCATGTTTTGTGTATGAGTAATGTTTAGCACCCGCGAATACGTTGTGGGAACGGTCGCCCATTCCTTTTCCGTGATCCGCTTACGGTTGGTGCAAGACCGAGAGGTCCCCGCCGAATAATCGAACACCTCTACCTCGTCAACTTGCGTTCTGCCGTTTGGTTATCCTTATCATGGCTATAACCAATCCCCGCGCAGGTACAAGCTCTGGCGCTTATGAAACTTGAAATAACCTCACGATCCTCGCTTTCTGTATATGAATGACATTCTTTATTATATTCATGCGTTATCACTTTGGCAACTCGGCCGCTTCATAGCAGTACCCAAGCTCTGCGTACGGTTAACCCCATAAATGACTCCAAATGGCCTATCTTCTTAAACACTGTTAAAAACCTAACATTTTCAGACAGGACAGGAGGTGTTGCGCTTTCATTCAACTGGCTTTTAGAAAAAGCATCAGGCCAGTGAACCCGATTGGCATAGTTCACTGGCCTGACAGATATTAGTTTGCTTTCCTTGAAAAATCCACCCTTAGACTTACGCCAATTCCCGCTCCACGACATCAGCGATTTGTGTCACGTAACGATCAAGTTCCTCTTTATCCGGACCTTCCGCCATAACGCGGATAAGAGATTCCGTTCCCGATGGACGAACCAGGACACGGCCGTTATCGCCCAAGATGCCTTCAATCTCAGCAATAGCGGACTCAATAACCGCATTGCCTTGATATTTGCTCTTATCGCCAACACGAACATTAACCAGCACTTGCGGGTACTTGCGCATGCTGCTCTTCAGCTCATACAGAGATTTGCCGGAAGATACCACTGTATCAACCAATTGAATTCCTGTCAGGATCCCATCTCCAGTCGTGTTATGATCCAGGAAAATGACATGTCCGGATTGCTCTCCACCCAGGTTGTACCCGCCACGGCGCATTTCTTCCATGACATAACGGTCGCCAACGGCGGTTTTCGCCGTTTTTAGCTTCAAGCTGTCGCATGCTTTATAGAAACCAATGTTACTCATTACTGTTGAAACGACGGTGCCTTCTTTAAGTTTACCACTGCGGTTCATGGCATCACCACAAATACACAGAATGAAATCGCCGTCTACTTCCTCGCCCTTTCCGTCAATCGCAATAAGGCGGTCCGCATCTCCATCAAAAGCCAGCCCGAGATCAGCACCATGCTCCAGTACAGCCTCGACCAGCTTCTCTGGGTGGGTCGATCCACAGTGATCATTGATGTTCAATCCATTCGGCTCGGCACCGATCGTTACCACATCAGCACCTAATTCACGGAACAGCTTAGGAGCGAGCTCGTATGCTGCCCCATTGGCACAGTCCAGGACGATTTTCAAGCCGTCGAACCGGTTCGTGACCGTTGTTTTTAGATAATCCAAATATTTATATTTGGTTTCATTATCAATCAGTACTTCGCCTAGCTCAGTTCCAACGGGACGCGGCAGATTATCCGTTTCCGCATCCATCAACTCTTCGATCTTCAGCTCTGTCTCATCCGACAGCTTGAAGCCGTCGCCACCAAAGAACTTGATACCGTTATCCTGTACCGGGTTGTGTGAAGCCGAGATCATGACACCGGCATCGGCTTTTAACAGTCTTGTTATATAAGCCACCGCTGGTGTGCTCACGATACCCAGGCGAATGACATGGGCACCGATGGACAGCAAGCCAGCAACCAAAGCCGACTCGAGCATCGCCCCGGATACACGCGTATCCATACCGATGATGACGGTTGGCTTCTCTTTATCTCCTGTAAGCACATAGCCGCCACAGCGACCGATACTGTAAGCCATTTCTGCTGTTAATTCCTGATTTGCAACCCCTCTTACTCCATCTGTACCAAAATATTTCCCCATGTTTGATATACTCCTTTATCTACTCTTCGATATGATCCATCATTCGTTGATTCCGCTTTCGGTTCTCCCATCGTCCGTCTCTTCCTCTGGCGGATGGACGGAGTTATCTCCGGTACCTGTATGGTCCGGATTCTCGCTTGCTGGAGGTGTTTCCGTATTCTCCGTATGGTCATTACCTGAGCCTGTTTCTGGTGAACTTGGCTTGCCCTTATCCGTATCTTCATGGTTAGAGCCTTGCTCCGGTTTCGTAGTCACCGGCTTAGAGTCATCCTTCAGCTCCACCTTGATGACAAGACGATCCGAATCCGCACGATTAATAAAATGAGGCAGCGTGATCTGTAATGGAATTTCATGCACGCCTGCCTTCAAACCTGCTGCGTTGGCGGTGACCCCAATATCTGCGGGCTCCAGACTATTCAGCAAATCAGGAGCACCGGTGAGCGTTAGGGAAATGGTCTGTACCCTCGGTTCAGTTATGACTGCGTCCAAACCCGAGGCTACTCCTGTTAGCGTTATGGGAATCCCTGTAATGACCCGTTCGCCATGCGATGACACTGCTGTAACATCCACATTGACAGTGCTCGGCTCGATTTTCTCAAAACCTTCGGGCGACGTCAAGTCGGCCGTAAGCACTGTTGTTCCCGAGTTTCTAACTTTTCCCAAGTCAATCGTTGCTTCTATATAGGTCTTTGCTCCTGCCATTGCTTCTTTGCTGCCGAAGAGCTTGACTTCTTTTACCTTTGTATCTACCTTGGACAATACCAACCCTTCCGGCATCTGCCCGGTATATTGCAGTTCCAGAGGCAGGACGACAAACCCGGGTTCAATCGGGACCTCAGCCGCGACTGTTCCCGGCTCTATAACTGCATCCTTCATCTCGGCGCCTGCTTTATCGTATGCAACCAGCTTGACGCGTTTGTCGGTTACCTTCTCCTTAGCGCCATCCAAATCCACGATGCCTTTGACTTGCCCCAGCTGAGCCATTGATGATTCAGGAAGTGTCACCGTGACTTGTCTGGAATCAATCAACACAGGAGTCCCGGCCCGGTAATCTTTAGCTGGCACGCCTTTCGTTCCAATACTTACCGTAACCGATTTCGATACCCTTGGTTCCACTGTTACCGTAACATGTGAAGGCTCCATCGATATCATTTCTACGCCGCTCGGAATGGAATATGTCAACGGCAGCGTATGCGTACCTGGTTCCTTGACCTTACTCAAATCGAGCTTCACTTTATATTCATCAGTCAAAAGCGCAATATTGGATTTTTTTCCCCGTACCTCAAGATTCACGCGGTCCTTATCAATGCCTGTCAAGGCATATTCACTGTCATCAAATCCATAGGTTTGGATCTCGACCCCTTCAATGACTCTTGTTTCATAAAAAGCCGTAGGTGGCGCAGGAGCGCCGCTGTCCATATGGACAATGGCCCACAATAAAATGCTGACTGCCAAAGCGATTAATTTACTGGCCGTATTGTTCTTAATCCATTTATCCATCGCTGTTTTTCCCCTTCCGTTTCCAGAAAAAAGAACGTTTTTCCTTTATGGATGCGGCAGGACGAAGCTCCTCATACAGTTTTGAAATTAGAGATTCTTCTTTAATATCCCGAACAACTTGTCCATTCAAGGCCAAAGACACTTGCCCGGTCTCCTCAGACACCACAATCGAAATGGCATCTCCCACTTCACTAATTCCAATAGCGGCACGATGCCTTGTTCCCAATTCCTTACTGATAAAAGGATTCTCCGAGAGCGGCAAATAACATCCGGCAGCTGCGATTTGTCCGTTCTGAACGATTACCGCTCCATCATGAAGCGGTGTGTTAGGAATAAAAATATTAATTAACAGCTCCGAGCTGATCATGGACTGCATTCGGATTCCTGATTCTACATATTCATTGAGTCCCGTCTTCCGCTCAAATACAATAAGAGCCCCGATTTTCCGACGCGACAAGTAATTAACGGACTTAATGGTTTCGCTGATTAATTTATTAGTTTCCTCATCGATATCCGACATCCGCCCAAACAGCTTTCCTCGGCCAAGCTGCTCGAGACCTCGTCTTAGCTCCGGCTGGAAAATGATAAAGATCGCAAATACACCATACGTAAAAATCTGATTCATCAGCCACTTGAGCGTGTACAGATCAAACCACGTGCTCAGCGCCCAGATGACCACCAGCACGAAAATCCCTTTGAGCAACTGGACCGCACGAGTACCACGGACGAGCAGAATCATATGGTATACAATATAAGTAACGATAAGGATATCGATGATATCTTTAACGGTTTCACCCCAGGTCATATCTGTGAAATACTCCATACAGCAACCCCCGTCGTTTCCTTTAAGTGCGGACTCACATAAGTCCGGTTATTCTATGATGATCGCTAAGGTCGATACGTCAACCTTCTCTCCACCATTCTTATGATTCATGCAGGAACTTTTTTTCAAAAACATGCTCCTCTTTAAATAAAGTATTAGCGACTATATATGTAGTATGTACTCTACACTCTCTAGGTTATAACGTTAATCTTTCCGATGCAAGCGGACCAGCCCCGCTTTTCGGGTTAAAACTGAAAAATCAACAAAAGAAGCGCCATCTTTTCTCTGAAAAGAGGCGCTTTTATCAGTAAGCTGCGATTTTCACCTATCGGTAAGCGGCATCTGTAAACAGATTGGAAATTTTGTACCATATCCAGTCCATGGCCCTATCGATATCTTTCACTTGACCGGCTATATGGGCGGTGGAAGCTTGAAATAGTTCTCCGTCAATCACGGTCAGATTGCCATTAACCTGCCCATAGACTTTCGCTTTTCCATTCTCAACCGTAAGATCTCCCGTGATGATTTGATCTTGAGGAATAATGACGGTATCCCCTTCAATCACCAGCTTCTCGAACTCATCACTCTTCACAACCAGTTGACTATCCTGACTCCAAAAACTGATGGTGCTAAAGAGCATGACGACCAAAAACAGAGCAGCAGCCGTAAGTGCCGGGTGATTCTTAACCCATTGGACCCAGACTTTTTGTTTCTTAGGCTTTGGAAGCATGCCCATAATACGTTCTGTTAAATCATCTGATGGCTTGGTTGCATGATGAGTTAGGGAATAAAGAAGCATATCGGTATGCTCCAGCTTTTCGAAGTAATTCCGACAGTCAGCACAATCCAGCAAATGCTTCTGCAATTCCAACTGCTGCGGGTCGGACAAGTCATTATCCAGATAATCATGCATCAAAGAGATAGCAAATTTGCAATCCATTTGTGAGCCAATCCTTTCGTTCAATCTCTTTGCTGGGTCTATCCCCCCGTAGAGGCATAAGACTTGCTTTAATTGTTCATACGCGCCGGAATCAAGGATGTTTCAATTATTTGAGGAATTATCAAAAAAAGTTACGAAAACTTAATTTCCCTATCATCGCAAGAAAAAAGCGCCCTTCAAGGCGATCTCTCTTCCTCAGAGAACGACGATAGGCGATTTTCCCCTCACAATTTAAACTCCAGTTTTTTTCGTAAAAATTCACGTCCACGATGTACTCGTGTTTTAATCGTTGTTACCGGCAAGTCCATAATATCGCTGATCTCCTGCAGTGATAGATCCTGTATGTATCTTAGAATCATAATGGTCTTGTACTTGGCGGGAAGCCCGTCTATCGCCTGATGAATAATGCGCTGTGTCTCGGACAACAGCATTTCGCTTTCTGGTGTACGGTTATCGCTCGGTATGAGGGAGTAGCCGTCCATGCCTTCACTTTCGTTCAGGTCCGCGTCCAGCGAGAAAGAAGGCTTACGTTTACGAAGCCGATCAATGCTAAGATTCGTACCGATTCGGTATATCCAAGTAGAGAATTTCTGATTCTCATCATATCGGTCCAGATTCTTATAGACGCGTAAAAATGTTTCTTGCACAACATCCTCAGCTTCATGCCGATTGCTCAGCATTCGGTAAGCCAAATGAAAAATCTTGTCTTTATACAGCTCTACAATTTCGGCAAAAGCTCTCTGGTCCCCTTTTCGAGCCAGCTTTGCCAGTCTTACATCTAAATTGTCCACCATAATTCCCCCAGAATGGTCTGATGGGTAACGTAAAAATAAGCATCATTCAAATGGTAATTCAACTGTTTCTAAAAATCAACAATAATTCAAAAAGAATCCCGGTTTCCGGGTAATCTCCTAGAGCGGATATTCCCATCCCTATCCTTCGAAGGTAACAAGCGGCCTGATCGATAAAAAAGCGGGGCCCCATTAGGGAGCCCCGCCTAATTACTATCCCTTCAAAACCTCATAGCATTTGTAAGGAATCAACCGGTATTACGAAGCCCTGCTGCAATACCGTTGATGGTCAACAGTACTTCCCGCAGCAGATCTGGATCATCCTGCTCCTGTTCCCTGAGTTCCCGCAGCTCATTGAGCAATTGCACCTGCAAATAGCTGAGCGGGTCGACATAAGGGTTACGGAGTCGAATCGATTCCTGCAAGACTGGCTGGTTATCCAGAATATCCTGTTGTCCTGTAATTTTGAGAACTAGCTCCTGCGTCAGATTGAATTCATTCTTAATCATTCCGAAGATTCGCTCGCGGGCGGTATCATCCTTCGTCATGAGGGAATACTCCTTAGCGATGATCAGGTCTGCTTTAGCAAGTGCCATCTGCAGCGTATTGATCAATGACGTAAAGAACGGATAACTCTCATACATCTTCTGGAGCACCTTTAGATTCTCTTCATCGCCTTGGTAGAAGCTCTGTAAGCCCGTACCAGCCGCATACCATGCCGGAAGCAGGTAACGACTCTGAGTCCAAGCAAACACCCAAGGAATGGCTCTGAGGTCCTCGAAACGGTCGCTGTTCTTACGCTTGGATGGCCGGGAGCCGATATTAAGTTCTCCCACCTCAGGAAGCGGCGTGGATTCCTTGAAGAAGCTAAGGAAATCCGGATCACGGAATATCAGATCCTGATATTTCTTCTGTGATACCGCAGAGATGTTGGCTGCGATTTCTTCCCAATCTTTTTCGATCGATTCCTTTTCAGGATAGCGAGCATGAAGAGAGGCTGTGATCAGCGCAGAAGTTGCCTGTTCCAGGCTGCGATATGCGATACCTTTCAAAGAGTAACGTGAGGAAATAACCTCGCCCTGCTCCGTGATTTTGATACCTCCTGCAATCGTAGATGCCGGCTGGGCTAAAATACTGCGATTTAGAGGCATGCCTCCGCGACCAAGCGATCCGCCTCTCCCGTGGAAGTATTTCACTCTAATTCCGTATTTATTGCCTACGTCTGTAATTTTCTTAAGTGCTACTTGAAGCTCCCAGTTTGCTGTAATGGCTCCGCCATCCTTATTACTATCGGAGTAGCCCAGCATAATCTCCTGCAAGTCGTTCATCGCGGTAATTGCTTCACGATAAATCGGCAGACTCAGGATTTTGTTCATAATATCAGGAGCTGCATGAAGATCTTCTATGGTTTCAAACAACGGGGCAGCCTGCAGTGTAGCCACGACAGTGCCATCATTGTCTTTGCGGAAGAGTCCTACCTCTTTAGCAAATACCATCACTTCCAGAATATCACTAGCGCCCTCTGACATACTGATCAAATAACTTGAAATGCACTTCACGCCAAACTCCTGCTGTGCCCGGAATACCGTTCGGAATACTTCAAGACATTCTTCAGTACTGTCGCTGTACTCTTGATATGGGGTAGTTAAAGGGCGAGGATCATTAAGCAATTTATTGAGTAGTTCAATCTTCTCATCTTCACTTAATTTCGGGTAATCCTGCGTCACATTCATTTTACGAAGAATTTCAGTCATGGCATTCTCATGCTCTTGGCTATGCTGCCTGATATCCAGCGTTGCGGTATGGAATCCAAACAGCTCGGCCTGGCGAATCAGCTTCTGAATATAGGTATCTGCTACATAGTCAGCAAAATGGAAACGTAAGCTTCGATCAATGATATTCAAGTCCTCGATAAATTCCTCTGGCGACTGGTAACGCTCGCTGCCTGTCATGTCCTCATCCAGAACATGATTCATTTTAGCTAACATATATACCAGTTTTACACGATAAGGCTCTTTCTCATTGTGCCAAATTTCCATCTTCCTCAGTGTCACATGCTCGCGGTCTTTTTCAATGGATTGAAGCAATTCATCCGATACACTCACAATAGAGGAGCTAAAGCTGAGGTATTTCATGAATTGGCGTAGAATCCGCTGATATTCACGTATCGCAAGTTTCCGCTGCATTTCAAGCGTTTTCCATGTGATGTCCGCCGTCACTGACGGATTTCCGTCCCGATCGCCACCAATCCACGAACCGAAACGTAAATAGGTTGGAACGTGCCAATGATGACCCGGATAATATTTGCTTAGGCAGCGCTCCAGTTCTTGATAAACTTCTGGCAGAATGTGAAACAGAGTCTCGTGAAAATAATACATCCCGTTTCTGACCTCATCAAGAACCGTTGGCTTACGGTCACGAAGCTCGTCGGTTTGCCACAGGGTGATCACTTCATTCAGGAGTTTCTCCCGAAGCTGCTCTCGCTCACGGAATGTCAATGTCGGGTTGTCCAATTGCATGACATCGTCTGCAATCCGTTTATGGATGTCCAGAATAGCCCGACGCATCGCCTCTGTCGGATGAGCTGTCATCACCAGTTCAAGGGATAGGCTTCCCAAAATCTCTTGAACTTCTTCAAACGGAATATTACGTTCCTTTAAATCCTGAACCGCACTTTCAATGGACCCAGGTTGAACGCTCTCCCCTGCAGAACGCTCGTAATCACGTTTACGGCGTATGCGATGATTTTGCTCAGCAATATTAACCAATTGAAAATAAATAGCAAACGCGCGAATCACCTGATGGCGAATGTCGGGTTCTAGTGTGCTGATGATCCTTTTGAAATCTGCAAACAATTCCGGCAGGAATACGGATCGCAACGATTTACTCGTTTCGCGAATTTTCTCAACTATTTCTAAGAGCTCATTGCCTCCTTGATGGACAAGAACTTCTCCGAGAATGTTGCCGAGAAACCGTACATCTCGCCGCAGCAGATTGTTGGAATTGCTCTTTGCCGTTACAGTAAGTTCAGTCATGCTACTCCTCCCATCTCAACCCGTTTCAGCAGTTTATCTCTAGGACTTAATGCCTTCCTAATATCATACAATAAAAGCGCATGAAAATCTGCATTTTACAGGCGAAAAAATTAGCCAAATTGACAAAACTCAAGCTCATGACAGCTACCTCATCATGACTCTCGTAATACAAACGATCGATACGACTCAGTTTCTTTGTTTCTTTATCACATTAACTCTTCGCAGGACAGTCGTATGAATATGTAAAAAAACATCACACAAGGTGATGTCCTGCTTATGTATGGAGCGGGTGATGGGAATCGAACCCACGCTACCAGCTTGGAAGGCTGGAGTTCTACCATTGAACTACACCCGCAGATGTAACAATCGGGATGACACGATTTGAACATGCGACCCCCTGGTCCCAAACCAGGTGCTCTACCAAGCTGAGCTACATCCCGATATTAAACTTTTGTAAAGAATGGCACGCCCTGAGAGATTCGAACTCCCGACCTTTTGATTCGTAGTCAAACGCTCTATCCAGCTGAGCTAAGGGCGCATAATGGAGCGGACGACGGGAATCGAACCCGCGACCCTCGCCTTGGCAAGGCGATGCTCTACCGCTGAGCCACGTCCGCAATAAATGGTGCGCGTGGAGGGACTTGAACCCCCACGTCAAAGACGCTAGATCCTAAGTCTAGTGCGTCTGCCAATTCCGCCACACGCGCACAAGATAAAACACTGGTGAGCCATGAAGGACTCGAACCTTCGACACCCTGATTAAAAGTCAGGTGCTCTACCAACTGAGCTAATGGCTCGCATTTCAGGAGCCTCCGGTGATTACCCGGATTACCTTCAAAGCTTAACTTCATTTTAGGGAATGAAGTGGCTGGGGATATAGGATTCGAACCTATGCATGACGGAGTCAAAGTCCGTTGCCTTACCGCTTGGCTAATCCCCAAAATCGTTAAATATCTTTGCAACTCATTAATTCCCGTTGGAATTTCAAGTTATATGGTGGAGGCTGAGGGGATCGAACCCCCGACCCTCTGCTTGTAAGGCAGATGCTCTCCCAGCTGAGCTAAGCCTCCATATTCGGATTAAAGTAATTGTGTTGACCCGTAGGGGATACTCTCACTTCGTTCGAGACTGCGAAGTCTAAGCTTACGAAGTTGATGCTCCGACAAACCGTGGTGGTTCTCATCCCTTGAAGCATTTAAAGTAAATGGTGACCCGTAGGGGATTCGAACCCCTGTTACCTCCGTGAAAGGGAGGTGTCTTAACCCCTTGACCAACGGGCCACAATGTCATGCTGCATGTCCATTTCAACAAGTCGAATCTGGAGCTTCCAACCGGGATCGAACCGGTGACCTCATCCTTACCATGGATGCACTCTACCTACTGAGCTATGGAAGCAAGTGGCTCCCCGAACAGGACTCGAACCTGTGACAACTCGATTAACAGTCGAGTGCTCTACCAACTGAGCTATCAGGGAATATGTATCCGCTTGGCGACGTCCTACTCTCCCGGGACCCTGCGGTCCAAGTACCATCGGCGCTGGAAGGCTTAACGGTCGTGTTCGGGATGGGTACGCGTGGAACCCTTCCGCCATCGCCACCAAACGGATTCAGATGCTTGATCACCTGAAAACTAGATACGAAACGTATTTGCAACACATTGAAATATTTAGGATAAGCCCTCGACCGATTAGTATTGGTCAGCTCCATGCATTGCTGCACTTCCACCTCCAACCTATCTACC